>NZ_NEJH01000001.1 GCF_002113025.1 Pseudomonas sp. B28(2017)
ACTCGGAGGCCGCGATACCCCGTAGCGACACCGGAGCGAGGGAACCCGAAGCGCAGCGTAGGGCCCCTGGTGGGGCAAGAATTTTTGCTTACTTTTTTTTCGACTGAAAAAAGTAAGGCGCCGTAAGGGCGCAAAGGTGATTCAGCGCCACCCTGGCAAATGGATAAGCTCGCAGCACTCAGAGCACTCACAGCACTCACAGCTACAGAGCAAAAAAACTTTCCCGACAATCCGAGAAGAACCTTTTTTTCCTTTGGAAATCTGCCGGAGTGCATAGGGCCACTGTGGGAGCGAGCCTGCTCGCGAAAGCGATGTATCAGTCAACATCCCTGTTGAATGGTAAGCCGTCTTTGCGAGCAGGCTCGCTCCCACAGATTCATCTCCTGCAGGTTGTTCCGC
The DNA here is from genome assembly GCF_002113025.1 of Pseudomonas sp. B28(2017). Taxonomy (GTDB): domain Bacteria; phylum Pseudomonadota; class Gammaproteobacteria; order Pseudomonadales; family Pseudomonadaceae; genus Aquipseudomonas. The sequence goes on from NZ_NEJH01000001.1 coordinate 400, forward strand.
GTCAGGGTTTATCCGGTTTGGCCAGCAACGTGTAGATGCAGGGCAACACAAACAGGGTGAACAGTGTGCCGATCGACATGCCCGTCGCGATGACCGTGCCGATGTCGAACCGGCTGACCGCACCAGCACCGGTGGCGATGATCAATGGCACCATGCCGAATACCATTGCCGCGGTGGTCATCAAGACCGGACGCAGCCGGATGGCCGCTGCTTCCTCCACTGCTTCGCGTGCCGTCAGCCCCTTGTCCTTGCGTAGCTGGTTGGCGAACTCGACGATCAGAATGCCGTGCTTGCTGATCAGCCCGATCAACGTCACCAGCCCGACCTGGGTGTAGATGTTCATGCTCGACCACCCCAGGAACAGCGGAATCAATGCACCGCAGATAGACAGGGGCACGGTGACCAGGATCACCAGCGGGTCGCGGAAGCTTTCGAACTGGGCTGCCAGTACCAGGAAAATGACCGCCAGTGCCAGGGCAAAGGTGACCCACAGGGCACTGCCTTCCTGAACGTACTGCCTCGATGCGCCGGCGTAGTCGAAGGCAAAACCGGCAGGCGCCTCTTCCCGGGCAATCTGGCTCACGAGGTCGACGGCTTCCCCCATGCTCACCAGCGGCACTCCGGACAAGATGGCCGAGTTGAGTTGCTGGAACTGGTTCAGCTGTCGCGGTCGAGCTCGGTCGGTGACGGTGATCAGGGTCGACAGTGCCAACAGTTCGCCCTTGGAGTTTTTCACGTAGTAATTGTTCAACCAGTCCGGATTGTCGCGAAACGGCCGCTCGACCTGGGCAATGACTTTGTAGCTGCGACCTTCAATGGTGAAACGGTTGATTTCGGCTTCACCCAGCAGGGTTGCCAGGGTGCCCCCCAGATCCTGCATGGAAACCCCCATCTGCGCGGCCTTGGCGCGGTCGATATCGACCACCACTTCCGGCTTGTCGAAAGCCAGGTCAACGTGGACAAACGCAAACTTGCCGGATTCCTTCGCCCGTTTTTTTACCCGGTCGGCCACCTGCAGCAGCAATTCGTAATCGTTGGCGGAGTTGATGACGAACTGGAACGGCACGCCTTCGCCGGTGCCCGGCAGTGATGGCAAGTTGAAACCGAAAATCTGTAACCCCGGGATCTTTTCCAGTTTGGCCTGCACCTCGGGCAGGATCGACATTTGCGTGCGGCTGCGCTCGTTCCACGGCTTGAGCAGGAAACCGCCGATGCCCGATTGCACGCCGTTGAAACCATTGATCTGGAACGACGAGTAGTACTCGGGAAACGCCTTGAAGATCGAGACGAACTCGTCGGTGTAGATGTTCAGGTAGTCGAGGTTGGTCGGTTGCGGGGCATTGGCGATCATGAAAATGATGCCTTGGTCCTCATCCGGTGCCAGCTCCGACTTGGTGAATTTGAGAAGGACCGGAATCAGGCACAACACGATTACAGCGAACACCAATACCACCGGCCGGGTGTTGAGGGTCCCGTGAAGTATGCTCTGGTAGCGGCGCTTGAGGCTTTCGAAAATCAGGTCCAGGCGATGGGCCAGGCCACTGGGGTTCTCATCGTGGCGCAGCAGAAACGCACACATCATCGGCGACAGGGTCAGGGCGACGATTCCGGAAATCACCACCGCGCCGGCCAGGGTCAGGGCGAACTCCTTGAACAGCGCTCCGGTCAGGCCGGTCAGGAAACCGATCGGTGCGTATACCGCCGCCAGGGTGATGGTCATCGAAACCACCGGCATGGCGATTTCCCGGGCGCCTTCAATGGCGGCTTCGAGCGGTGTCTTGCCTTCCTCGATGTGGCGGTGAATGTTTTCCACCACGACGATGGCGTCATCCACCACCAGACCGATGGCCAATACCATCGCCAGCAGGGTGAGCAGGTTGATCGAGTACCCCATCATCTGCATGAAGAACATGACGCCGATCATCGACAGCGGGATGGTCACCACCGGGATCACTACCGAACGCAGGGCTCCGAGGAACAGGAACACCACCACGATCACGATCAGCACCGCTTCGAACAGGGTTTTCACCACTTCGTCGATCGAGGCCTGGATGAACAGGGTGGCGTCGTAGGCGATTTCACCCTTGAGGTTCGGCGGTAGCTGGGCCTCGAGGTCCGGCATGATCTTGCGCACTTCCTTGATCACTTCCAGCGGGTTGGCGCCGGGCGTCGCCTTGATGCCGATGTACACCGAAGGAGTGCCACCGAACGAGCTGATGGTGTCGTAGTTTTCCGCGCCCATTTCCACGCGCGCCACATCCCGCAGTAGCACACGGCTGTCGCCCTCGACCTTGAGCGGAATGGCCCCGAAGGCTTCGGCGGACTTGAGTTCGGTATTGGCGTTGATGCTGGTGACCACGTATTCGCCTTTCACCTCGCCGGCAGCCGAAAGGAAGTTGTACTGGCGCACCGCGTTGGTCACATCGCTGGCACTGAGGCCGAAGCCCGCAAGCTTCGCCGGGTCCAGCCACAGGCGCATGGCAAACACCTGGTTGCCGAGGATCTCGGCTTCGGCCATGCCGGGCAAGGTCGCCAGTTTCGGCTGAATCACCCGTGACAGGTAATCGGTAATCTGCGGGTTGTTCAATTCCTTGCTGAAGAAGCTCATGTACATCAGCACTGACGCATCGGCGGATTGCTTGCTCAGCACCGGGTCTTCAGCGTCCTGGGGCAGCTTGCTCTTGACTTCGTTGGCCTTGGCCAGCAATTCGGTAAACAGACGGTCGCTGTTGGAGCCGACGCGTGCGTAGATCGAGATTACCGAGAAGTTCTGGCGACTCACCGAGGTCATGTAGTCGATGCCCTCGGCGCTCGCCAGGCTTTGTTGCAGCGGTTGGGTGATATAGCCCTGGATGGTCTCGGCGTTGGCCCCGGGGTAGGCGGTGGTCACCGTGATCAGGGCGTTTTCCATTTGCGGGTACTGGCGCAGCGGCAGCTTGCCCCAGGCCTGGAAACCCAGCAGCACAATCAGCAGGCTGACCACGGTTGCTAGAACCGGACGGCGGATGAACGGATCGGTAAAAGCCATGGGGATTCCTTGATCAGTTCGCGCGTGGCGGGCTGTTCTGTTCGGCCAGGGTCTTGTCGTCGCTGATGGCAATGCGTGCGCCGTTGTCCAGCTTGAGTTGGCCGGCGGTCACCACTTTGTCGCCGCTCTGCACGCCTTTGGTGATCATCACTTGCCCGTCGCGGTGTTCGCCGGTTTCGACAAATCGCCGTTCGGCGATCAGCACCGGCTGGCCCTTGTCATCCTTTTGCGAGCTGCCATCTTCGGCCTTCTTTGGTACGGCCACGTACACCGAGTTACCGTAGAGCGTGTAGGTAATGGCGCTTTCCGGTACCACGATGCGCGGTTGCGGGTCGGGCAGGAGCACCTGGAGGCTGGCGAACATGCCAGGCATCAACTTGCCGTCGGGGTTGGCCAGGGTGGCGCGAACCTGCACGTTACGGGTGCTGTTCTCGACTTTGGGGTTGATTGCACTGATGGTGCCGGGGTACTCCAGGGTCGGATACGCCGCGACAATGACCTGCACTGGCTGGCCGAGAGCAATCTTCGGCACCGACTGCTCGGGCACAAAAAAGTCGACATACAGGCTACTGAGGTCTTGCAGGGTGGCGATCATGGTGCCGGTGGCCACATAGTCGCCGACGTCCACCTGACGAATGCCGATGGTGCCGCTGAACGGTGCGACGATGCGTTTTTTCTCGAGCGCGGCCCTGAGCTGATTGACCGTGGCCCTGCTCTTTTTCAGGACCGCCGAGAGGCGGTCGAACTCGCCTTTGGAAATCGCCTGGCTGCCCACCAGCTGGCTGCCACGGTTGAAGTCCAGCTGGGCCAGCCCGAGGTCGGCCAGGGCGGTTTCGAGCAAGGCACTTTCCACGGCACTGTCGAGCCTGACGATGGGTTGGCCGGCCTTGACCTTTTGCCCTGACTCGAACTGGACGTCAATGACGGTGCCATCGGTCTCCAGGCTCAGGTCCACGCCTTGCAACGCCTTGAGCGTGCCAACGGTAGGCAGGCGGACTTGCCATGGGCGCTCGGTGGCGGTGGCCACGGCAACGCTGATGGCCGGTCTGGGCGCAGAGAAGCCTTGAACCATCGTGTAGATCGAGAAGGCTTTGTACGCGGCCAGGACCAGCACAATCAGTAGAACAACACCCAACATGATCAGCATGCGGCGACGCAGCATATTCCAGTTCCTTGGAGGAAATCAGGTGAGACAGCGGGGCACATTACCGGGAGTGTAGAGGGTAATCCAACTGCCGTTTTTACAGGTTGTGATGTATTAGAGAGGTGAAAGCCTGAAAAGATTCGCCTTGGGCCGCGCCTGCCGGGTGTCCGTCATCCCGATACAAGCGCAGCCCAAGGCGGCGATTTTTTCAATGATTCAGGCCATCAGATGCAGATGGTTGTCCCAGAGTCCGGCCGGCAGTTCCAGCGGCTTGGCCACAAGGTTTGTCGGGCGGCAGTCGTAGTAGCGGCAGCGCCCCTGACCCGAGGTCACGACAAAACCGTCGGCCACGGCACCGACCCCGGCGCAATCGGGCAGTGGTGCATCCAGGCGAACTTCGCCGCTGTCCAGGTCCCAGATGAAAAAACGGTTGCCCCGCGGTGCAGTCAACGCCACCAGGCGCAAGTCGCTGTGTATCGCGACGCTGGCGGTGTAGTGCCCCATGGCCTGCAACTGGTGCTCGGGCACCGGGAATGCGACGAAAGGCTGACCGGGACGCTTGATCGCCAACAGCTCCGACGACTCGTGGGCCGCGCCCATGAACTGCTGGCTGGCGACGATGGTGCCGTCACTGGCGATGGCGAGATGGCGCACGCTGTTCATCTGCTGGGCGAGGGTTTCCTTGCTCAGCAGGGTGCCGTCACGCTGCATCAGGACCAGGCTTGGTTCCATGGCGTTGAGGTTCATCTCCACCCGGCTTTCGGCCTCGGTGCGGATCCCGCCGTTGGCTACCACCAGGGTTTCGCCGTCGGGCATCCACGACACCTGGTGCGGGCCAAGGCCGTGGGTGGAAATTTCACCGCTGTGCACCAGCCATTCGCCTTCGAATTTATACACGCCGAGCAGGCCGCGCCCCGGATCGGTGGTGTCGTTTTCGGTGGCGTACAGCCAGTCGCCGCTGTGGTGAATGACCGCGTGTCCATAGAAGTGCCGGTTCGGCTGTGACACCACGGTTTGCAGGAGCGCACCGTCGCGCAGGTCGATCAGGTAGCTCTCGGTACCCGGACGGCGGGCGACAAACAGCGCAATCGGCTGTGTCGGGTGGTTGATGATGTCGTGGCAACGCTGGCCGACCCGGGTGGCGAACACCTGGGTGCCGTCCAGTCGATAACCGACGGCGTAATGCTGGCCATCGGTATCGTCCCGTGCCGAAAGCAACAACGGACTCTTGTCCTTTTGCTTGAACAGCTTCCAGCCGCCCAGTGTCACCGCACCCAGCAACAAACTACCTAAGGTCAGAACCTGGCGTCGCAGCATGGAACTCGTCCTCATCAGTCGCCGTCGTTGGCGTTGAAGCCCAGCTGGATGCCCAGCGCCTTGGCCAGATCAGTTTCGTGCAGGCGATGGACAACGTTGAGGCTGTCATACAGCTCGTTGAGTTGCTGGCGGCCGGCGTCGTCATTGAGCATTTCGGTCAGCGAACGCTGGTTGCCGGCGAACAGTTTCAGTGAGGCGGCATAGGCTTCATCGATCTTGTCGGCCAACGGTTTCTGCTCGCTCGGCAACAGGCTGCGCAAGCCTTTGTTATCCACACCTTCCCAGACGGTTTTGGCAGCCGCAAGACTGGCTTCGAGGCTGGTCAGGGAAGCCTGGCTACGCCATGCATCGGCCTGGAAGGGTTGTGGTACACCCTTGCTCTGGCGACCCATCGGCGTGCCGAGTTTTTTCTTCAGGGTGTCGATGGCCGTGACTTGCACGCGCAGCAGATCGGCGATCGCTTCGTGGGAGTCCGCGTAGCGCTGGTTCGGGAACTTGCTCATTTGCGCGAGCATGCCGTCGGTGTTGTTCCAGGTTTGCAGAATCTCTTCGGCCAGTTGCTTCTGGCGTTCGCCAATCGCGATCAATAGCGGACAGTACCTGGCCTTCTGCTCAGCGTTGGATACGTCAGGCTTGCTGTCGAACAGAATGTATTCGTAGGCAGAGAGGCCCTGTACCACAACGCTGGACTTGGCCAGTGCGGTGGCATCGATCTGCGGCTGGGCGGTGACCAGTTGCTCGACTTGACGGCCAACCAGGTTTTTCTTGTCCGGCCAGAACTGCACTTGCCACGAACGGTTGCCTTCGGCCAACGGCCCGATCAGCAATGGTTGCAGTTCGGCCCAGGCTTTTTGCGCGTGCAGGAAATCGGCACGGGCGGTTTCCAGGGTTTCCTTGCCTTCGCAGTAGGCGAGGGCGCTGACCGCCAATTGACGGTCGGCTTCAACCCAGCGGGTGTAGGTCGGCAGGATCACCGATTTGGCGATGGCCGCCGACGTGACCGCTTGCGGGTCCTGGGGCGAACAGGCCCCCAAGGCGAGTGCGGCAAGGCTGGTGAACAACAGTTTGGGACGGAACATGTCGGGCTCCCGCGATTGAATGCGTATTAAAGGGAATTCAGGAACGCCAGCAACGCGGTGCGCTGCTCGGCATTGAAAGACAAAACCTGTTGCTGCGCCGCTGTCGCTTCGCCGCCATGCCAGAGCACGGCTTCGAGCAGGTTGCGGGCGCGGCCGTCGTGCAGGAACTGGGTGTGGCCGCTGACCGCCTGTGTCAGGCCGATGCCCCACAACGGCGGGGTACGCCATTCGCGGCCGCTGGCCTGGAATTCGCTACGGTTATCGGCCAGGCCGTCGCCCATGTCATGCAGTAGCAGATCGCTGTACGGGCGAATCACTTGATTGGCCAGTTCAGGCTCGGCGGCGTTGGCGGCGGTGGTGTATTTCGGTGTGTGACAGGACTGGCAACCGGCCTGATAAAACAAGGTTTTGCCGGCCAGCACTTCAGGTGCGTTGACGTCACGACGGGCCGGTACGGCGAGGTTGCGGCTGTAGAACAGCACCAGGCGCAGGATGTTATCGCTGACTTCCGGCTCGCCATTCGGGCCGTTGCCACTGGGTGCCTGTTTGCAGGCAGTTTGCGCGTCCGTGCAGTCATCAAAGGGTCTCAGGCTGCTCGTGAGGCCCATGTCACCCGAAAACGCGTGAACATTTTGTTGATTGAGGTTCGGTTGTCCGGCTTTCCAGCCAAATCTTCCCAAAACGGTCTTTTGCCGGGCATCGTCCCATACCTGGTTCGGTCGTCCGCTGATGCCGTTATTCGCCTTGGCCTGTTCCTTGGCGTTGGCCAGGATCGCCTCATCGGGGATCGCCTCGAGCAGGCCCAGGCCAATCATCGGAGGCGCTACACGCGCCGAGAAACGGGTGTCGGGGTGCATCGGGCCGTAGCCCAGCCGGGTGATGTTCAGGCTTGGCTTGCGCAGCTCGACTTCGGTGCCGTCCTTGAAGCGGACCGGCACGACGGTGTAATTGACCCGCACTTTGCCTTCGGGGGCCACACCGGGCACGGCCATGTCCTGGAGCTGACCGCCGTAGACGGGCTCCGGCACCACGCCGAGCTGTTCGATGACCTTGGCATAAGCCGGGGCGTCGGGAATCGACAGGCGTACCAGCATCGAAACAGCGTTCGCATCGTCCGGAGTCGGCGGATGGCCGCGGCCGTCCTTGATGTGGCAGCCCTGGCAGGCATTGGTGTTGAACAGTGGGCCGAGGCCGTCGCGAGCGGTTGTCGTCGACGGGGCGATTACCCAGGGGCTGCGGAAGAAACTGTTGCCGACACTGAAATCCACACGCCGTGACGGCGGCAGATTCGCCGAGGGCATCGAAAACGCGTTCTGATCGCTCTTGCGCACTGTCGCACTGCCGCCGGAGCGGGCTTCACCGGGTTCAGCCTGGGTGAACTTCGGCGCGCCATCGCAGGCACTCAGGCCCAATGCCAGAAACAGTGCGGACAAGCGAAGAGGCAGCGGGGGCATCAGACATCCTGCAAGACGAGCCAAACAAGGGCGCAAAGTCTAACAGGGGATGGGAATTTGAATAAGAGGAATTATCGTTTGCTTGATGTGGGGCAGGTAATTTGGCTTGCCCATAACCCCCTGTGGGAGCGAGCCTGCTCGCGAAGAGGGCGTCACGGTCAAAAATGATGTTGGATGTGCCGCCGCCTTCTCGAGCAGGCTCGCTCCCACAAGGACCCGGATGTGGCAGATGTAAAAAAGGCGACCCGCAGGTCGCCTTTTTCATTCAGCCGACGTTGATCAGAATTCGTGATCAGCGTTGTCCGGGTTCAGGTCGTTGATGCCCAGTTTGCCAGCGGCGGCTTCGATCGAACCGGTCTGCTTGACCAAGGACGCGATGGCGTCACGGACGATCTGGTTGCCTGCGGTGTTGCCGGCAGCGATCAACTGGTCGTAGTGCTCACCCTTGTTGGCGTGGTCGACCATGATCTGGATCTTGGCTTCGGTGGCGGCCAGGTCGGCTTTCAGCGCGGTGTCGGCAGCCGGGTCGGCTTTGGCCACCAGGGACGACAGGCTGGCGCCGGTCATTTTGGTGCCGTCGACACGGGTGTATTCACCCAGGTACACGTTACGAATGCCCTTGGCATCGTAGAAGTGCGAGTTGTGGGTGTTGTCGCTGAAGCAATCCTGTTCGTCTTCCGGGGAGTTGGCTTCCAGGGAAACCTTCATGCGCTCGCCCGCCAGTTCGCCCAGGGACAGGCTGCCCATGCCGAACAGCATTTTGCGCAGGCCGGATTCAGCCGGTTCCGCTTCCAGGGTGGCGCGGTAGTTATCGGCCACGTTCGGCTTCCAGTTACCAACCATTTCTTCCAGGTCGCTGACCAGCAGTTGAGTCACGGACTTCAGGTAGGCACGACGACGATCGTTGTGGCCGCCGGTAGCGCCTTTGCCTTCCAGGTAGTCCGAGGCCGGACGGTTGCCGGCGCCCGGCCCGGTGCCGTTCAGGTCCTGGCCCCAGAGCAGGAATTCGATGGCGTGGTAGCCGGTGGCGACGTTGGCCTCGGAACCGCCCAGCTCGTTCAGGCTGGCGAGTTTTTCCGGGGTGATGTCTTTGACATCGACCTTGTCTTCGCCGATCTGCACTTCAGTGTTGGCGATGATGTTGGCGGTGGCACCCGGGTTGCCCAGTGCGTGTTCGTAGGATTTGTCGACGTAGTCGATCAGGCCTTCGTCCAGCGGCCAGGAGTTCAACTGGCCTTCCCAGTCGTCAATGATGGTGTTGCCGAAGCGGAACACTTCGCTCTGCAGGTAAGGCACGCGAGCGGCAACCCAGGCAGCCTTGGCGGCTTTCAGGGTGTCGTCGTTCGGCTTGGCGAGGAAGGCGTCGACGGCGGTTTGCAGGGTTTTCGCGGTGGATTCGGCATCGCTGTAAACGGCGAAAACCATGTCGGCGTAGTGAGCGACAACGGCTTTGGCGGCGGCTTCGTCGACTTTACCGGCAGCGGCAGGCGCAGCGGCCGGAGCAGCCGCAGTGCTGGCAGCTGGCGCAGGCGCGGCAGCTTTTTCTTTGTCTTTACCTTCGCCGCAACCGGCGAGGGCAATAGCGATGGCCAATAGACTGGCGGTAGCCAGAGGCATACGAATCATGGCGAACATCCTGCTTCGATAGAGGGTGGAGTCGTGCTATGCGCACGCAAAACTGCGACATAATGCAAATCTTTCGCATTATGTGTAAAGGGTTGTACCTGGAAATATTTCTTATTCAGGGAGTGATGGTTGCAACTCTCGGTAGGAGCGAGCTTGCTCCGGGCGGCGTTCCGACGATGAACCTGAGAACAACGCGCTCATCCAGAATGAGCGCGTTATCGTTCACGACCATCGCGAGCAGGCTCGCTCCTACAGGGGTTACAAAATAGCGGCATTACTGCGTTGGGCCTGCTTCAGGTAAACACCCAGCTCCCGTGCCGGCAACGGCTTGCTGTAGTGATAGCCCTGACCTTCGTGGCAACCTTCGGAAATGATGTAGGCCTCTTGCTCGGCGGTTTCCACGCCTTCGGCAATCACCTGCATGCCCAGGCTCTTGCCCAGCTGGATGATGGCGCGAACGATGGTCGCATCATCGTCGTCATCGAGCAGGTCCTGAACGAAGCTCTTGTCGATCTTGATCTTGTCCAGCGGCAGGCTTTTCAGATAGCTCAAGGATGAATAGCCGGTTCCGAAGTCATCGATGGCGATCAGTGCACCGGAGCGACGCAGGCTGAGCAGGTGCTGGGCCGCCGTGCTGATGTCTTCCATCAGGCCGGTTTCGGTGACTTCCAGCTCCAGGCTGCGTGGCGGCAGGCGGTACATCTGCAGCAGGTTGTTGACCACCCGGGGCAGTTCGGCGTGGTGCAATTGAACCGTGGACAGATTTACCGCCATGCGCAAGTCGCTGAAGCCTTGGTCATGCCACTCGCGAAGTTGTTTACAGGCCTGGTCCAGCACCCACTCGCCGATGGCGATGATGGTGCCGTTCTGTTCGGCCAGCGGGATGAACAGGTCCGGCGGCACCATACCGTGCTCGGGGTGTTGCCAGCGAATCAGGGCTTCGACGCCCACCACGCGGTTGTCGCGGTAGCTGATCTGCGGCTGGTAGACGAGGTAGAACTGATTGCGGATCAGCGCATCGCGCAGGTCTTTTTCCAGTTCGCGGCGGCGGCGCATTTCGGTATCGACGCTGGCTATATAGAACTGATAGCGGTTGCGCGAGCGGGTCTTGGCCAGCGTCATGGTCTGCTCGGCCTTTTGCAGCAACTTCTCGGTGCTGTTGCCGTCCTCGGGGAACAAGGTGATGCCGATGGTGGCGCGCAGGCGGATCTCCTGATGATCGAGGGCGAACGCCGCTTCCAGATCATCGAGTATGCTTTGCGCCAGCTCGGCGGCTTCGTAGGGTTGCTCGATATCGGCCTGGACCAGGGCGAACTGGTCGCCACCGAGGCGGGCGAGGGCTCCCAGGCGACCGCTATGACCGCGCAGGCGATCGGCCAGGGCCAGCAGCAATTGGTCGCCGGTCTGGTAGCTGAACTGCTCGTTGATGCCTTTGAAGTCATCGAGACCGACACACAACACCGCGACCCGGCGCTGTAGTCTGCCGGCGTCGATGAGGATCTTGTCCAGTTGCTGCTGCAGTTGCTGCCGGTTCGGCAGCCCCGTCAGGAAATCGTATTGGGACATGCGCAACAGGCTGTTTTCCGCTTCGTGGCGCAGATGGGTATTGCGTTCGATGGATTCGAGCAACTGGTTGGCAGTGTTGATCCAGATGCCCAGTTCGTTTTTCTCGTGACCCTTGAGCAGTGGAATCTTGTGTTCGCTGGGACGATCCGGATTGATTTCCGTGAGGTGCTCGATGATCCGTGACAGCGGCTTGGTCAGCAGCCAGTGATAGACCAGATACAACACCAGCCCCATGGCGAGCGCGCGCAGTACGCCGGAGATGAAGATGATCACCGAGCTGATAATGAACCCCTGACCATAGGTGGCGGTATCAAGGGTGATGCTCAGGTCACCGTAATACTCACTGTAAGGCCCGCGACCGACCAGTTGGGTGGTGAAGGTGCGTTCCTTGCCAAGAATCAGGTCGGTCAGCCAGCGACTGTGGGAGTGCTGCAACTCGCGGGTTTTTTGCGCGAGCATGGCTTCGTTGGGATGTCCGATGGAAGCCTGGCGCACGGCGGCGTCCTGAAACAGGCCTTCGATCACCTGCATGCCCATTTCCCGGTCCAGGCTGTAGACGGCCTGGGTCGAGGGGTCGCGGAACATGTCGAGGATGCGCTCGGCATCGCTGGCGACGACCTGGCGTGTTTTATAGGCATCGAACACGATCTGCGCGCAGCTCAAGATCACGCCGACGATCAATGCCGACAGGAGTACGACCCGAAGCAACTTCACCGACAAGCTGTTCTTGAGTTCCAGCTTCAAAGGGTTATTCCTTGTTCCGTGCGGGTAGCATCAAGTTGCCATGAGTATTGGCAATCCCGTGATGGCAGTCAAAGGGACAATCATCCTTGGGGGATTTTGCCTGCAGCTTGGCCGATTTGCAGTTGTCTTGACGAGTTAGCCTGTTAGCACTGTGTCGGTTGTCGAGTCCTTCAACTTGAGGGGCGGGGGTGGAGATATTTTCCCTTTGTTTGATGTTAGTCGGCGTGGGCGGGGGAGCAAGGCCCGGAAGGCTTGTTTCATTTTCGGAACACGCCCCGTGCGTTAGCCAAAAAAAACCCGGCATAAGCCGGGTTTTTTTGACTGGCGACGAGCTTAAGCGGTGAAGGTTTTGCCTTCGAACTGCTCAGCCACGAACTTCCAGTTGACCAGGTTCCAGAACGCTTCGACATACTTTGGACGCAGGTTGCGGTAGTCGATGTAGTAAGCGTGTTCCCAGACGTCGCAGGTCAGCAGCGGGGTGTCGCCGTTGGTCAGCGGGTTGCCGGCGCCGATGGTGCTGGCCAGGGCCAGGGAACCGTCAGCCTTCTTCACCAGCCAGCCCCAACCGGAACCGAAGGTGCCGATGGAAGTCTTGCTGAACTCTTCCTTGAACTTGTCGAACGAACCGAAAGCTGCGTTGATGGCTTCAGCCAGTGCGCCGGTTGGTTGGCCGCCAGCGTTTGGCGCCAGGCAGTTCCAGTAGAAAGTGTGGTTCCAGACCTGAGCGGCGTTGTTGAAGATACCGCCCGAGGAAGTCTTGACGATTTCTTCCAGGGTCTTGCCTTCGAACTCGGTGCCTGGCACCAGGTTGTTCAGGTTCACGACGTAGGTGTTGTGGTGCTTGTCGTGGTGGTATTCCAGGGTTTCCTTGGAAATGTGCGGCTGCAGGGCATCGTGTGCGTAAGGCAGCGGCGGCAATTCGAAAGCCATGATGATTCTCCTAATCAGGTCAGTTGCGGTGAGCGCAAGGCCGATCACGGGCGGCCAGACAAGCGCCGGGGAGTTTGTACTCTTTGCGGCGCAGGGACTCGGATCATAGCACCGGGGGGGCGGCATAACCACGCAACAACTGTGTGGAATAGAGGTTGTGTGAATCAGATGGCCGCTATCAACTGGAACGCTACGGCAAACATCATCACCGCCACCAACAGATCGAGAATTCGCCAGGTACCTGGGCGGGCGAGCCACGGTGCCAGCCATGCGGCACCGAGCGCCAGGGTGAAGAACCACAGCAGCGAGGCACTGGCCGCACCTACGACATAAGCGCCCGGCTCGGTTTGTTGTGCGCCCAGGGAGCCGATCAGCAGAACGGTGTCCAGATAGACGTGCGGGTTGAGCAACGTCACCGCCAGCGCACTGAGCATTACCGCCCGCAGTGAGCGTACGGTCTGGCTCTCGCCCTGCTCAAGGCTCTGTTTCGAAAAGGCCCGGCGCAGTGCCTGGGTGCCGTACCACAGCAGAAACGCTGCGCCGCCCCAGCGGGCAATCGCCAACAGTGTCGGATTCTGGGCCAGTACCGTCGCCAGGCCGAATACCCCGGCCGCCACTAACAGGGCGTCGCAGGCCACGCAGAGTGCCGCTACCGGCAAGTGATGTTCACGTCGCAGGCTTTGCGCCAGGACAAACGCATTCTGGGTGCCGATCGCCATGATCAGGCCGAAGGCCACGAGCAGCCCGTTCATATAACTTTGCCACATGATTTCTTACTCCGCGTTGGCTGCCAGATCCCGCAGCACTTGCAGGGCACGGTCGGCGTCGGCCTGGCCGACAAACAAATGGTCGTGGTAGTAGCCGGCAATCACGTTGCAGCTGATGCCGGCCTGGCCCAATGCCGTGGCGAACGCGGCGGTCAGGCCGACCGCTTCGAGGGCCGAATGCACGTTCAGGGTGATCCAGGCGGCGATGTAGTCGAAGCTGAATCCGGCTTTTTCGGCACGGGAGCGTTCGAGAATCACGGTCAGGCCTTCCTGCTCGCGGAAGCTGCCGACAATCTCCAGATCCGCAGGCAATTTGCCGTCGCGCAGGGTGCAGAACACATATTCGCCAGCGTTGAGTTGCGGGCTCATGCTGCGCAGCAGCGTTGCCAGTGAAGTTTCGCCAGCCATGTGGGAGATCCTTGTTCAAGAGTTCTTGCTGGTCATTGTCCTTGCGAAGGTTGTATAAGAAAAACAAATCATGCTGATCGCTCATTAGGAAAACTGATGTTCGACTATAAATTGCTTTCCGCCCTGGCCGCCGTGGTCGAACAGGCCGGTTTTGAACGGGCGGCCCAGGTGCTGGGCCTGTCGCAATCGGCGATTTCCCAGCGCATCAAGCTGCTGGAAGCACGGGTTGGCCAACCCGTGCTCGTGCGGGCCACACCGCCAACGCCGACGGAAATCGGTCGACGGTTGCTCAACCACGTGCAGCAGGTGCGATTGCTTGAACGGGATTTGCAAAGCCTGGTGCCGGCGCTGGATGAAGAGGGCCTGCCGGAACGCCTGCGGATCGCCCTGAACGCCGACAGCCTGGCCACTTGGTGGGCGCAAGCCGTGGGGGCGTTTTGCGCGGAACAGCATCTGTTGATGGACTTGGTTGTCGAAGACCAGACTGTGGGCCTAAAGCGCATGCGCGCCGGTGAAGTGGCGGCCTGTGTCTGCGCCAGCGAGCGTCCGGTGGCGGGCGCGCGCAGCGTGCTGCTGGGGGCGATGCGTTACCGTGCGCTGGCCAGCCCCGCCTTTATTGCCCGGCATTTTCCGCAAGGCGTACGCGCCGATCAGTTGGCCCGAAGCCCGGCGCTGGTGTTTGGCCCGGACGATTTCCTGCAGCATCGTTATCTGGCGTCCCTGGGCGTCGAGGGTGGTTTTGAACACCATTTATGCCCGTCGTCGGAAGGCTTTATCCGGCTGACGGAAGCCGGTTTGGGTTGGGGGCTGGTTCCGGAACTGCAGGTACGCGAGCAACTTGATAGGGGCGTATTGCAGGAGTTGCTGCCAGATAAGCCAATCGATGTGCCGCTGTACTGGCATCATTGGCGTAATGGCGGCCAGTTGCTGGGTTTACTCACCGATCAATTGGTACGCGCCTCTAAGCAATGGCTGGTGCCCTTGGCGCAGCCGTAAGCGTCAAGCTGCAAGCCGCAAGTGAAGCGCTTGCGCACTCGATTTAACATGCAGCTCGTAGCCTTGAGCCTGTAGCTGCATCTGTAGGAGCAATTCATGAAGATTCTGGTTACCGGCGCAAGCGGCTTCATCGGCGGGCGCTTTGCGCGTTTTGCCCTGGAGCAGGGCCTGGACGTGCGGGTCAACGGTCGCCGGGCCGAGAGTGTGGAGCATCTGGTACGCCGGGGAGCCGAGTTCATCCAGGGCGATCTGAGCGACCCGGAACTGGCACGCGAACTGTGTTCGGATGTCGAGGCTGTGGTGCATTGCGCCGGGGCCGTCGGGTTATGGGGACGTTATCAGGACTTCCATCAGGGCAACGTCGAGGTCACCGAGAACGTGGTCGAAGCCTGCCTCAAACAACGGGTTCGGCGGCTGGTGCATTTGTCGTCGCCATCTATCTACTTCGATGGTCGCGATCACCTGGGCCTGACCGAAGAGCAGGTGCCCAAGCGCTTCAAACACCCTTACGCCGCCACCAAGTACCTGGCCGAGCAAAAAGTCTTCGGCGCCCAGGAGTTCGGTCTGGAAACCCTGGCCCTGCGCCCGCGTTTCGTCACCGGGGCCGGCGACATGAGCATCTTCCCGCGCCTGTTGAACATGCAGCGCAAGGGGCGCCTGGCAATCATCGGCAACGGTCTGAACAAAGTTGATTTCACCAGTGTGCAAAACCTCAACGAGGCGTTGCTCAGCAGTTTGCTGGCCAGCGGTTCCGCGCTGGGCAAGGCTTACAACATCAGCAATGGCACGCCAGTTCCGTTGTGGGACGTGGTCAATTACGTCATGCGCAACATGGAAGTCCCACAGGTCACCCGCTACCGTTCCTACGGCCTGGCCTACAGTGTGGCGGCGCTCAACGAAGGTATGTGCAAATTGTGGCCGGGGCGTCCCGAACCGACACTGTCGCGTCTGGGCATGCAGGTCATGAACAAAAATTTCACCCTGGACATCAGCCGCGCCCGGCATTATCTGGATTACGATCCCAAGGTCAGCCTCTGGACCGCGCTCGATGAGTTCTGTGGCTGGTGGAAGGCCCAGGATATTCGCTGACGTTCGCTTAACCCCCCCTTACTGAACCGGATACAGGGCTTCAGGGTCAATGGTTACGGCTGTGGGGTTTATACTGCGCGGCATAAAGCCATTATGTGATTGACTAAGGTTGACTCAATGTCCATGCGAAACGATGCCAACGACGACTTCGATGATGTACCGAGCCTGCGTGCAGACGTTCTCGATGACGATTTTCCGCCCACTGCCCGCACGGTCGTGCAATCGCGCACGGCGCCGGTGGTGAAGGTCAAGGCGGCGGGTACCGGTGCCCTGTGGGCATTGGTCGGGGCGTTGTTCTTTGCGTTCGCGGGCCTGGCCTGGTGGAGCTTTCAGCAGATTTCCCTGATGGAACAGCAACTGGTGGCGACCCAGGAGAGCTTTGCGCGAATCAGTGAGGAAGCGGCAGGGCGCTTGCAGGATATTTCCGGAAAGGTTGTTGCCAGCCAGACCAGTGTCACTACCGACAGCGAGGCCTTGAAGCTGCAAATCCGCCAGCTGGAAAGCAAACTCCAGGACCAGAACGCCCAGCAGCAAGGTGTTGCCGGCCAGGCCTCGGACCTGGACAAGCGACTGGCACAAATGACCGCGCAATCCACCGAACTGGACAAACGCTTGGCGCAGTTGACTGCTCAGAACAACGAACATCAGACGGCCAATACGCAGTTGCAGGCCCAGGTCAAAGCCTTGAACGCTGAATTGGCCGCCCTGAAAAGTGCCCCGTCCGACTCGGAAAAACTCGATGCGCAGTTGAAGAGCCTGGGCGCCGACATCACCGCGCTGAAGAAACAAGGCAACCCGAGCGCTGCCATCGAGCGTCTCGAGCAGGACATGATCGTGCTCAAGAGCGAGCAGGACAACCGTCCGGCGGTCACGCAGGGCTCGACCAATACCGCCGAGTTCGATGCGTTCCGCAGCCAGGTCACCCGCAACATCAATACCCTTCAGGCGCAGATCCAGAACCTTCAGCAGCAACTGCGCGCCCGGCAGTAATGTAGAGCGCAGGCATGTCTACTATCAGTGCGTCGGCAGAGGACTCTGGCCGTCGAGTATTACAGCCCTTTAAAGCGGGGGTATCCGGGATGATGCCTTCGCGATGCAGGAGCGAGCTTGCTCCGGTCGGCGTTCCGACGAGGGTCGTAAACGATAACTTGTAAATCAGATGCCCAGCGGCGTCCTTGGGTTTTTCGCGAGCAAGCTCGCTCCTACAGATATCTACCGAACCTTGTCCTCGCGCCCGCGCAACAACATGTTCGGCATGGCAATCGCTGCCGCCAGCCCCAGCAACGACACCATCGCGCTGACCGTCAGCAAGTGCCGGAACGTCAATAACAACTCGGCACGCAAGGCGTTCTGCGTGTCACCCGGTGCGATGTTCAAACCGTCGAGCAGCACATTGCCTGAACTGCCCTCGACGCTCAGCGACGAGCCGGCCAGGTGTGCAAAACTTGAGTCCTGCAACAACGCCAGCAGCAGCGCCGACATCAGCGCCACACCCACGGCACCACCCAGAGAACGGAAGAGGTTGGTGGTGCTGGTGGCGACGCCGATGTCCCGCTGGTCCACCGAGTTCTGCGTGCCGACCAATGACGTCGGGAACTGCATGCCGGAGGAAATCCCGCAGAGCAACATGAACAGGCTGCTCACGACGAATGCCTGTGGTGGGCTGAACGCCATGCCGACAATCGCGATGGGCATCAGCGCGGCACCGGTGAGGATCATCGGTTGGTAGCGTCCGGTCACGGAAGTACGGCGGCCGGCGAAATACGCGCCAATCGGCAAGCCCATGGCCAGCGGCAACAGATGCAGGGCAGCACTGTCGGCACCGGCGCCGGTCACGCTCTGGAAGCGCAATGGCATCAGCACAATCAGCGAAATGGCCTGGAAACTGGTGAAGAAGATCGTGCACCAGCACAGGATCGCATTGCGGTTGGCGAACAGATGCATCGGCAACAAGGGCTCCCGTGCCCGCCGCTCGTGAACGACAAACAGCCCCAGCACCAACACCGCGCAAGCGAGCAACGCCAGCACTTCGGTGCTGCGCCAGGAATGCCCCTGACCGACCTGCGTGATACCCAGCAACAACGCCGTCAGGCCGATGATCATCAGCACGGTACCCAGGTAATCGATGATCGGTTTGCGTTGCGGAATCGGCAGGCCCACCAGCGTGCGATAAGCCACCAGCCAGGCGCCCAGGCCCAGCGGCAGGTTGATCAGGAATACCCAGCGCCAGGACAGGTATTCGGTCATGTAACCACCGAGCACCGGGCCGGCCACGCTGGCCACTGCATACATGCTACTGAAATAGCCCTGGTACCGGCCGCGCTCCCGTGGCGGCACGATGTCACCGATGATCGCCTGGCTCACCGAAATCATCCCGCCGGCCCCGATGCCCTGGAAGATTCGCGCCAGTACCAGTTGCTCCATGCTCTGTGCCATGCCGCAGAACACCGACGCCAGGGTGAACAGGCCCATGCCGAACAGCATCAGCTTGCGCCGCCCGTACAGGTCGCCCAGTTTGCCGTAGATCGGCACCGCCACGGTCATGGCCACCATGTAGCCGGAAATCACCCAGGCCAGCAGGCTGACGTCCTTGAACTGCGCGGAAATGGCCGGCATCGAAACGGCGACGATGGTCTGGTCCAGCGCTCCGAGAAAAATCGCCAGCATCAGGGCGATCAGCACGCTGCGGATGGCGGGTCTGGGCGTTTCAGGCTGGCGGAGATTGGTCACGGGAAAACCTGCAGGCAGTGATTGACCCGCAAGAGGCAAGGCGAGCGGGAATGCTCGCCAGTGTAAGTCGATAGCAGGCTATTCGATAGCCTCATAAGGAAGCCCGACGTAGTTTTCTGCGATGGTTTTTCGACCCGCCTCGGAGTCGATGAAATATTCCAGCTCCGATTCGGCAATGCGCTGGCTAAAGGCATCGTGCTCATCGAAACGGTGCAACATCGAGGTCATCCACCAGGAAAACCGCTCGGCCTTCCACACCCTGCGCAGGCAAATTTCGGAGTACTTCTCCAGCAAATCGACGCGATCTTCGCGGTAAACCTTGAGCAGGATATTGAACAGCGTACTCACATCACTGGCTGCCAGGTTCAGGCCCTTGGCGCCGGTGGGCGGGACGATGTGCGCGGCATCCCCGACCAGGAACAGGCGCCCGTATTGCATCGGTTCGACCACGAAGCTGCGCAGCGGCGCGATGCTTTTTTCGATGGACGGCCCCGTGACCAGTCTGTCCGCCAACGCTTGCGGCAATCGCGACTTGAGTTCGTCCCAGAAGCGTTGATCCGACCAGTTTTCGACATGATCGCTGGTGGGCACCTGGAGGTAATAACGGGTGCGTGTCGACGAGCGCATGCTGCACAGGGCGAAACCGCGCTCATGGCGGGCGTAGACCAGTTCATCGTGGACTGGCGGTGTATCGGCCAGAATCCCCAGCCAGCCGAAGGGATAGATCCGTTCGAAGATTTTCAGGCTATCGGCGGGAATCGATTGCCGCGCCACTCCATGGAAGCCGTCGCAGCCGGCGATGTAGTCGCAATCGAGGCGCCAGGTCTCACCGTCCTTTTCAAAAGTGACAAACGCTTCATCGGTTTTCAGGCCGTGGGGGACGACGTTTTCGGCTTGATAAATCGTTTGCGCACCGGCCTCCCGACGAGCGGCCATCAGGTCGCGGGTGACTTCGGTCTGGCCGTAGATCATTACGGTTTTGCCGCCCGTCAGGGCGTGCAGATCGATGTGTACCCGGCGCCCGCCGAGGGCCAGTTCGAAGCCGCCATGCACCAGTCCCTCGGCGTCCATGCGCTGGTTTACACCGGCCTGACGCAACAGCTCTACCATGCCTTGTTCAAGCACGCCGGCGCGGATTCGTCCGAGCACATAGTCCGGGGCCTGACGTTCGAGAATGAGGGTGTCGATGCCGGCGTTGTGCAGCAATTGGCCGAGCAACAAGCCTGAAGGGCCGGCACCAATGATGGCGACCTGGGTTTTCAGCGTTTTCATTGTTTTTATGACTCGCAAGCTTCACGCGACCAGGGCCGGTGAGTGATTTTTATGGATCGAGTGCTTGCATTTTTCCCTTGCGAGTCTGTCAATTGAAGGTGAAAACTGAGTCGATAGCTGTACATTCTGCCAATCGGTGCGATTATCGCCCGTCATCTATTCCGAGGCCTGGATTGAAGTGATGAACAAGCCTGACCTGCCTTCGATTCCAGTGTTCAAGCTCTACGGTGAAAGCCTGGATTGGCCGACCCCGGACTTGCTGCACTGTGAAACCATTTCCAAACGCAGTAGCGAACATCATTGGGAAATCAAACCCCACCGCCACGCTGATTTGTGCCAGTTGCTCTTCGTATTCAAAGGTCAGGCAGAGCTTGAAATCGAAGGCCAGCGTACGCAACTGGTGGAACCGGCAATCCAGATCCTGCCTCCGCTGTCGGTGCATGGCTTTCGTTTTGGCGAAGACGTGGAAGGCTTTGTCGTGACCCTGGCCGCGCCGTTGATCGCCCATTTGCAGATGCAACTGGGGCAATCGGTCAATGCCCTGGCCCAGGCCGAAAGCTACCCGGCAGGCAAGGACGCCGAGTACCTCAACAGCCTGTTCAGTGCCTTGCAGAACGAGTACACCAGCCATCAACCGGCGCGGGAAATGCTCATGCATTCGCTGGTCAGCGTGATCGTGGTGTGGATCAGCCGCCAGGTGATCCAGCGCCGCACGGCCATGGCGCGACCGCAGCGAGCCCGGGAATACCTCAACGGCTTCATTCAACTGGTGGAAGAGACCTATCGCCAGCACGTCAAGGTCGAGGACCTGGCACACCGGCTGGGGATTTCCGTGTCCCACCTCAACGGCACCTGTCGCGAGTTGGCGGGGCAACCGGCGTTGCAGATCGTGCACGAACGGCAGTTGCTGGAAGCCAAGCGTTTGCTGACCTATACCAGCATGACCATTTATGAAATGTCCGACGTGTTGGGGTTTTCCGATCCGACCAACTTCACGCGCCTGTTCCGGCGTCGTGTGGGGATTTCGCCCAAGGCGTTTCGCGACCGCCTGAAGGCCGATCAGGGCAACGAAGCCTGACCCCCTTCGTTAGCGGAGGGCGTTGAGGGTGGCGTTGTGGGGAATGCAGCGCTCGAAGTTGCAGCTCGCGTAATCACGGGGCAGGTTGCGCAATTGCTCGACGCGCCAGGCGGCAGCGCCATATAGCCCGAGCGTGACCGCGCAGGTGATGAAGATCGCGAGGTATCTTCGTGTTTTGATGTTCATGGCGTTGACCTCTGAACGAATACCTTTCGGTACTACTTTGAGCATAGGTCAGCGCCGGTGAGTTACCAGCAAACGGGTTTGGCATTTGACGCGGTATTCAGAGCACTGATGACCCCTGTGGGAGCGGGCAAGCCCGCTCCCACAGCTTGATCCGGTTACAGGCCGATATCCCATTCCGGTTCTTCCGGAAATCTAAGTACCAGAAAATCCAGCAAGCTGCGCAACGCCGCCGGCATGTGCTTGCGCGAGGCATACACCGCATACACGTTCATTTGCCGGGGTTCGGCCGTCGGCAGCAGGCGAATCAATTCGCCGCTGTGGATGTGCACGCCGGCCTGGTACGTGGGCAGCATCGCCACCCCGGCGCCGGCGATCGTTGCGCGCAACAGCGTGCTGGCCTCGTTGGCGCTGATGTTGCCCTGCACCGGTACTGAAACCTGTTCGCCGTCCTGCTCGAAATGCCAGAGGCTTTTGCCGAAATAGGAATGGGTCAGGCAGTTGTGCAGGCTAAGGTCCTCGACCCGTTGCGGTGTCGGGTGCTCGCGCAGGTAAGCTGGGGAAGCACAGATCACCGAGCGGCAAACCGTCAGGCGACGGGCGATCAGGTTCGGGTCCAGATCGTTGCTGGTGCGGATCGCCAGGTCGATGCGCTCATCCACCAGGTTCACGGTGCGATCGAGCATCTGCATGTCGATGCTGACACCGGGATAGCGTCGCACATAGGCGGCCATGGCATCGGCCAGTTGCGCCTGGCCGAAGGAGGTGCTGACGCTGATGCGCAGCAGACCGCGCGGTGCGTCATCCGGTTCGCTGACGGCGGCTTGCATGTCGGTGGACAAATCGAGCATCTGCCGGCAGCGGGGCAGGATTTCGGTGCCGGCGGCGGTCAGGCTCAATTTGCGCGTGGTGCGGTGCATCAGGCGCGCGCCGACCCAGTCTTCCAGTTCCGCCAGATACCGCGATACCACCGGCCGTGACAGCTCCAGATGATCGGCGGCAGCCGACTGGCTGCCGAGGTCGACCACCGTGACGAACACGCGCATTGCTTGAAGACGATCCATGATTTGCCCGCTTTCAGAAACAAACTATGTTAAAGCATCGCATTTTTTGTACTGAGTCAGGCAACTAAGCTCTGTTCCATCGCCAATCAAGGCATTCGGACAATGGAGCAACAGATGATCGGATTCACCCTTCTCAAGCGTGTATTACTGGCAAGCGCTGCCCTCGGTTTCGCCGCCCATGCAGCAGCCTCGACCCTGACGCTGGATGTCTACAACCCTGGCGAAAAAGCCATCTTCCCGGTGACCTCGGTGCTGGTCAGCGGCGAAAAGGAAGCGATTCTGGTGGATGCGCAATTCGGCAAGTCCCAGGCCGAACAGGTGGTGGAAAAAATCCGCGCCAGCGGCAAGCAGCTGACCACCATCTACATCAGTCACGGTGACCCGGACTACTACTTCGGCCTCGATACCCTGACGACCGCGTTCCCCAAGGCCAAGGTCGTTGCTTCGCAGCCGACCGTTGACCACATCAAGCAAACCGTCGACGGCAAACTGGCATTCTGGGGCCCGAAAATGGGTGCCGATGTGCCGGCCAAAACCATCGTTCCGGACGTGCTCAAGGGTGACAGTCTGAACCTCGAAGGGCTGAAATTGCAGGTGGTGGGTCTTGAGGGCCCGCAGCCGGATCGCAGCTTCGTGTGGATTCCATCGATCAAGGCTGTAGTCGGTGGTGTCGTGGTGGCGCAAAACATCCACGTGTGGATGGCTGACACCCAAACGCCACAGTCCCACGCCGATTGGTTGGCTACGCTGCATTCCATTGAAACCCTGAAACCGCAGACCGTGGTGCCGGGTCATTACCTGGGCGACAGTACGGGCTCATTGGCCTCTGTGCAGTTCACCGCCGACTACATCAAGGCCTTTGATGAGGAAACCGTCAAGGCCAAGGATTCTGCCGCACTGATCGCCGCGATGAAAAAACGCTTCCCGACCCTGGGCGACGAAAGCTCCCTGGAGCTGAGCGCCAAGGTCGCGAAGGGCGAGATGAAGTGGTAACCCATTGAGCTACCCAACCCGTTGGAGAATGTCATGAGCAAAATCGCAATCATCGGGGCCACCGGTCGTGCCGGTAGCCAATTGCTGGAAGAGGCCTTGCGTCGTGGCCACAGCGTCACTGCCATTGCCCGCGATACGTCGAAGATCGCTCGGCGTGACGGTGTGATCAGCAAAAATGTCGATGCCCTCGATGCCGCTGCCCTGCAAGCAGCCGTCGCCGGTCATGATGCGGTGATCAGCGCGGCGCATTTCGCCACCCTGCCAGCCAGCGCCGTGGTCGGGCCGGTGAAGAAGGCCGGGGTCAAGCGCCTGCTGGTGGTCGGCGGCGCCGGCTCGTTGTTGTTGCCGGACGGCACCCGGGTGATCGACAGTCAAGGCTTCCCGGCCGAGTACAAGGCCGAAGCGGGTGCCGGAGCTGAGTTTCTTGAAACCCTGCGTCAGGAAAAGCAACTGGACTGGACTTTTCTGTCGCCGTCGGCGGAGTTTGTCGAGGGCGAGCGCACGGGCAAGTTCCGCATCGGCGAGGACGATTTACTGGTGAGCAGCGCAGGGCGCAGCTGGATCACGTTCGCCGATTACGCGATTGCGATGCTGGATGAAATCGAAACGCCGAAGCATTCGCGGCAGCGATTTACTGTTGGGTATTGAGGTCACTGATCTCCTGTAGGAGCGAGCTCGCTCGCGATGAACCTGAGAACGCCGCGGGGGATCAGGTTCCCAGCGTTATCGTTGGCGATCATCGCAAGCTCGCTCCTGCAGGATATTGTTCACCGACTCTGCGCCTGCTCCACCAGCCAGCCCATCAATTCACGCAACTTCGGCGAAGGCCCGGGTTTTTCGGGGAATACCAGGTAATACGCCAGTCCCGTTGTCACCTTCAACTCGAATGGCATGACCAGCCGCCCGGCGTTCAGGTCATCGCCGATCAGCGACCAGTCGCCAATCGCTACCCCCGTTCCCTGAGACGCCATCGACATCGCCAGGTCCAGTGTTTCGAAATGCTGGCCCTTGCCGACATTGCTCAACTGTACATCCGCGGCTTTCAACCAGGCCTTCCAGTCGCGTTCATCGCGGGTCGGGTGCAGCAACAGGTGTTGTTGCAGATCGGCCGGAGTCTGCAGGGGCATGGGGCCTTCGAGCATCGGTCTGGAACACACCGGCGTGAGTTGTTCATCGAAGAGTTTTTGCGACATCAATGAAGTGTCCGGCGGTGGGCCGTACATCACCGCCGCATCGAACTGTTCGCGATGAAAATCCACGCCGTGCTTGACCGTGGTGGTCAATTCCACCGGCACGTCCGGGCGTTCCCTTTGCCATTGCAACAGGCGCGGCAGCAACCAGCGCATGACGCAGGTCGGAGCCTTGAGCTGCAGGGTTTCGCGCTTCTCGCCGATCTGCTCCACCGCCTCGTCGATCAGGCCGAAAATCTGCTGCACCCGTGGCAGCCATTCCCGTCCTTCGGCTGTCAGGTCCAGGCCTCGTGCCTGACGGATGAACAATTCATAACCCAGAAAATCTTCCAGCCCGGCGATCTGCCGACTCACCGCGCCCTGGGTGATAAACAGCTGTTCGGCGGCCCGGGTGAAATTGCAGCACTGCGCGGTAATCAGGAATGTGTGCAGCGCCGGCAGGGGAGGCAGTCGTTTCATTGGGATCCAAGGTATGACGTGAGGACATGGCTAGTATGACTTTTTATCCATTGTTGCGGCTACGTGTCGCCCGTTCCAATGAGGCCATTCCCGGGCCTGCGAATCCATCATAAACACAGCGCATGCCCGGCGTCTCAAACGAACAAAAAGGGCAAAGACATGGCGACGTGCGGCGAAGTATTGGTCAAGTTACTCGAAAACTACGGGGTCGAGCAGGTGTTCGGCATTCCGGGGGTTCATACCGTGGAGCTGTATCGCGGGCTGGCCCGTTCGAGCATCAACCACGTCACGCCGCGCCATGAACAGGGCGCCGGCTTCATGGCCGACGGCTACGCCCGCACCAGCGGCAAACCCGGTGTGTGTTTCATCATCACCGGCCCAGGCATGACCAACATCACCACCGCCATGGGCCAGGCCTACGCCGACTCGATCCCGATGCTGGTAATCTCCAGCGTGCAATCGCGCAGCCAGTTGGGCGGCGGTCGCGGCAAGCTGCATGAGCTGCCGAACCAGGGCGCATTGTGCGCCGGTGTTGCGGCGTTCTCCCACACCCTGATGTCGGCGTCGGAATTGCCGGGCGTGTTGGCTCGCGCCTTTGCGCTGTTCCAGGCTGGCCGTCCGCGTCCGGTACACATTGAAATTCCGCTGGATGTGTTGGTTGAAGACGCCGACGACCTGCTCACCAGCCTGCCGGTCAACATCGACCGCGCCGGTGCTTCGCCGAGCGCCGTGTCGCGCATGACTGATTTGCTGGCCGGCGCCAAGCGCCCGCTGATTCTCGCCGGCGGCGGTGCAATCGACGCGGCGGCCGAGCTGACTGAGCTGGCCGAACTGCTGGACGCACCGGTAGCCCTGACTATCAATGCCAAAGGCATGCTCGCCTCCGGCCACCCGCTGCTGATCGGTTCGACCCAGAGCCTGGTCGCCACCCGTGCGCTGGTCGCCGAGGCCGATGTGGTATTGGCCATCGGCACCGAACTGGCCGAGACCGACTACGACGTGACCTTCGCCGGTGGCTTCGAGATTCCAGGCCAGCTGCTACGCATCGACATCGACCCGGACCAGACCGTGCGCAACTATCCGCCGCACGTGGCATTGGTCGCCGACTCGCGCAACGCCGCCCAGGCCTTGCTCAGTGCCTTGTCGCATAAATCCCTGGCCGAGCGCCGCAACGATTGGGGTCAAGTACGCGCCGCTCGTCTGCGTGAAGACCTGGCCGCTACCTGGGACGCACCGACCCTGGCCCAGACCCGTTTCCTGGAAACCGTGCTGCATGAACTGCCGGACGCCGTGTTCGTCGGTGATTCGACCCAGCCGGTGTACACCGGCAACCTGACGTTCAACCCGGAGCGTCCGCGTCGCTGGTTCAACTCGTCCACCGGTTACGGCACCCTCGGCTACGCCTTGCCGGCTGCCATTGGCGCCTGGCTCGGCGGCAGCGTTGAAAACGGCGCTCGCCCTCCCGTGGTGTGCCTGATCGGCGACGGCGGCCTGCAGTTCACCCTGCCGGAACTGGCCAGTGCCGTTGAAGCGCGCACCCCGGTGATCGTGCTGCTGTGGAATAACCAGGGCTACGAAGAGATCAAGAAATACATGGTCAACCGCGCCATCGAGCCGGTCGGCGTGGACATCTACACCCCGGACTTCATCGGTGTGGCCAAGGCATTAGGTTGCGCGGCCGAAGCCGTCAGCAGTGTCGAGCAATTGCGCGGCGCATTGCGCGTAGCCACCGATCGCCAGGGCCCGACCCTGATTGAGATCGATCAGGCCGAGTGGATGCAGGCGGTGTCGAAATGAGTTTTCCGACTACCCTGGATGGCCTGTACATCAACGGCCAATGGTCGGCAGGCAATGAGCACCTGCGCGTCATCAACCCGGCGACCGAAGCCCTGTTGACCACAGTGAATGGCGGCGATGAGCGCGCTGTTGATCAAGCCGTGAGTGCGGCGACCCAGGCATTCGCCGGCTGGTCGAAAACCACGGGCGCCGAACGCGGTGCCATCCTGCGCAAAATTGCCGCAGGCGTGCAGGCCAATCGCGAAAAACTGATGCACTTGCAGTCGAGCAACAACGGCAAGCCGCAATTCGAAGCCGCGATCGACGTCGATGACGTGATCGCCACGTTCGAGTATTACGCCGGTCTGGCCGAAGGCCTGGACGCGAAACAGGACAGTGCCATCGAGCTGCCGAGCGACGACTTCAGCGCTCGCCTGCGCCGTGAACCCTGCGGTGTGGTTGGCCTGATCGTGCCGTGGAACTTCCCGATGGTCACCACCGCGTGGAAACTCGCCCCGGCCCTGGCCGCCGGTTGCTGCGTGGTGCTCAAGCCTTCGGAAGTGACGCCGCTGCCGGAACTGGAACTGGCGGCAATCATCGCGCAAGCCGGTATACCGGCGGGTGTCTTCAACCTGGTATGCGGCACCGGCCTGGCTGTTGGCGCTCCGCTGTCGGCAGACCCGCGCATCGCCAAGGTGTCGTTCACCGGCAGCAATGCGGTCGGCGTGCAGGTCATGCAACGTGCGGCGGAAACCGTCAAGGGCGTGAGCCTGGAACTGGGCGGCAAATCTTCGCTGCTGGTATTGGCCGATGCCGATATCGACCTGGCGGTGGAAGTGGCTTGCGGCGGTGGTTTCTTCAACGCCGGGCAAATGTGTTCCGCCACCAGCCGCGTGCTGGTCGCCGATGAACTGGCCGATGAATTCCTGAGCCGCGTGAAGGCTCGTGCCGAAGCCATTCGCGTGGCCGACCCGTTCGATCCGAACGTGGAAATGGGCGCCCTGGTCAATCAGGCGCAGTACCAGCGAGTGCTCGATCACATCGACCGCGGTTTGAGCGCCGGCGCCAGGCTGGTTTGCGGTGGCAACCGCCCGGCCGACCTGCCGCGCGGATATTTTTTGCAGCCGACAGTCTTCACCGACGTGCCCCTCGACAGTGCGCTGTGGAATGAAGAGATTTTCGGCCCGGTGATCTGCGTGCGCAGTTTCGCCTCTGAAGCCGAAGCGATTGCCCTGGCCAACGACAGCCAGTTTGGCTTGGTCGCCAGTGTGGTGACGCGCAATGCCGAGACCGCCGACCGCGTCGCCAACGCTTTGCAGGCGGGGCTTGTGTGGATCAACGCGCCGCAGGTGATCTTCCCGCAGACCGCTTGGGGCGGCTACAAACAGAGCAGTATCGGCCGTGAATTGGGGCCGTGGGGCTTGCAGGCTTTCCAGGAAATCAAGCACGTGGTTCGGGCCGTCTGAAAGCACGAAAAAGGTGAGCGCATGCCTCGCGTTGAGGCATGCGCTGACGTCATGGCTTCAATGAGTTTTTATCGATAGTCAGGTGTTTTACACGACCTCAGGATGAACTCGCTGGCTCAGCCAGGCCCCCGAAAACACAGGGGCTAAAGCTGATCCAGCTGCGCGGATGCAACAGTTTCGACCAGCCTCATACCTACAAAAACAAAGGGAGTCCGTAATGGGCGAGCATGATCTGAACAGACGTCAATTCATCAAGACCGTAGGCGTAGCCTCGGTTGCAGCAGCGGCCATGAGCATGCCGTTCATCAAGGCCAATGCCAGCGATACACGTTTTGCCGGCAAGACCCTGCGTTTGCTGACCTGGTCGGATGACACCGGCCTGGCTGCGTTGCGCAACATCGCCGCGACTTTCGAAGACAAGTACGGCTGCAAGGTCATCGCTGACCGCACCGGCAGTACCTCGGAAATGGTCGCCAAGCTCAAGGCCGGCGGTGATCGTCCGCAATACGACATCATCACCCTGGCAGGCGTCGGTGCCGAAGGTCTGGCCGCCGCCAACCTGCTGGAAAAACCCGATCTCAACCGCATTCCCAATCTCGTCGATGTACCGGAGAAGTACCGCACCGGCGCCAATGGCCACGGTATCGGTTACCTGCTGTGGTGCAACAGCCTGGTCTACAGCACCCGCACCCAGAAACAAGCGCCGGACAGCTACGCTTCCCTGTGGGACGCCGACCTGGCACCGAACATCTTCCTGCCGCCGCCAAACTGGACCGAGGCCATGGACCTGATCATCATCGCCGCCAAACTGGCCGGTGGTGACGAGCACAACATCGAACCGGGCTTCAAGAAACTCGCCGAGCTGAAAGATCGTGTGGTGACCCTGGGTGAAAACCCGAACCAGATCGCCGAACTGTTCCGCACCGGTTCCCTGGACATGGGCGGTCTGTACGCACCCGCGTTCTTCCCGAAACAGATCCGCGATCCGAACTACGGCCTGGGCGCCACGTTTGGCATGAAGGAAGGTTTCTACACCGACCTGATGCTGTCGGTGATGCCGAAGAACCGTCCGGGCGATACCGACATGGCCTACGCCTTCATCAACCACTCTCTGGACCCGCTGGTGCAGGGCAAGATGGCTGAAGACATCTATAACGGCCCGGTCAATGCCAAGGCGATCATCTCCGCCGAAGCCCGCAAGAGCCCGTACATCCTCACGCCGGAGCAGATTGCCGAGAAGGCGATCATGCACGACAACGCCTTCCTGGCGACTGTGCATGACCAGTGGATTCGTCGTTACACGGAAATCTTTTCTTCCTGATCGAGTGACGTACACAGGATCTTCAAACACTGAAGATCCCCTGTGGGAGCGAGCTTGCTCGCGATATCGGAGTGTCAGTCGACATCATTGGCGACTGACAAGCAGTCATCGCGAACATGCTCACTCCCACAAGGGGGCAAAGTGACCTTGAGTCTTGTGTTTGTCAGCTGCTTTCCATTGACGAGACCCTTTGCTATGGAACACCAACCTCTGACCCATCCGGTGAGTGCCGCCCCCGTGCGCGCTGCTCAGGGTGTTTCGCCAACGACGCGCGCCTGGTTTTTCCTCTCGCCGTCGATGCTGTTTCTTGGCGTACTGATTGCCGCCAGCTTGCTGGTACTGCGCATGAGCGTGGGCACCAAGGGCGCGGAATGGTCCGGGTTCAGCCTGGCCAGTTACGCCCAGTTGCTGGAACCCTATTACCTCAAATCGCTGGTGCTGACTCTGCGCCTGGCGCTGATCAGTGCGGTGATCGCAGTAATCCTGGCGATCCCGGTGGCCTACACCATGTCGCGCCTGACCTCGCCGTTCGTGCGACGGATCTTCCTTGCGGCAGTGTTGCTGCCATTGCTGGTCAACCTGCTGCTGCAAAGTTACGGCTGGCTGGTGATCCTCGGTCCCGGCGGCATGCTCAACCAGACCCTGATGGGCCTGGGTCTGATCAAGCGCCCGATCATGCTGTTGTACAACCAGAACGGCGTGTTGATGGGCCTGGTGCAAACCGCCTTCCCGCTGGCCGTGTTGCCGATTGCCAGCGCCATGCGCGGGGTCGCTCGCAGCTATGAAGAGGCCGCCGCCACCCTCGGCGCCAGTCGCTTGCAGGTATTCCGCCAAGTGGTATTGCCGATGAGTCTGCCGGGGATCATTACCGGTGCGACCCTGGTGTTCGCCTACAACGCCAGCAGTTTCGTGGTGCCATTGCTGCTCGGTGGCCGGCGCGTGCCGATGCTGGCGGTGATGGTGCATGACCAGATCGCCCCGCTGATGAACTGGCCCGCCGCATCGGCTGCCGGTGTGGTGCTGATCGTTACCACCCTGGCGATCATGACCCTGTCCGAATACATCACTGGCCGTCGACGCCGCATGCTGGAGGCTTCGCAATGAGTACCCTGATCAAGAAGCGCCAGTCGCTGTTGCCGGGTGAAACCGGTAAGTTCGCCGGCATCCTCTCGGGTTTCATCCTGCTGTTGGCGGTGCTGCCGATCCTGACCATGATCGTGATGTCGTTCAGCGGCGCGTCGAACCTCGACTTCCCGCCGAGCAGCTACAGCCTGCAATGGTACAAAGCCGCCTGGCACACCTTTGTGTCACCGGACGCCAGCGACGTCCTGAGCCTCGGCCAGGCGATGACCACCAGCCTGCTGGTGTCGTGCCTGACCATGATCTTCGCCACGCTGATCGCAGTGCCGGCGGCCTATGCGTTGACCCGTTGCGAGTTCCGTGGCAAGGCCGTGGCGCTGCAACTGATGTCGTTGCCACTGGTGTTCCCGATGGTGGTGTTGGGCCTGGCATTGCTGCTGGTGTTCGACAGCCTGCCGTTCCACATGACCACCTCGCGCCTGGTGATTGCCCACGTGATCCTCGCGTTGCCGTTCGTGGTGAAGAACTGCACGGCGGCGATGCTCTCCATTGGCAGCGAAGTCGAGGAGGCCGCGCAGATGCTCGGCGCTTCACCGCTGCGGGCGATTGTCGATGTGGTGGTGCCGTTGATGAAGTCGGGGATCCTGGCGGGCATGCTGCTGGCGTTCATCGTCTCGTTCAACGAGTTCACCGTGACCTACTTCCTCTACACCATCGATGTGATGACCGTGCCGATCTGGATGTACAGCCGCACCGTGTCTTCGCTCGACCCAACCGTATTTTCGTTTGCCGTGCTGATCGTGCTGATCGACTTCGTCCTGATCTGGGCGCTGGAGAAGCTGGTTGGTGAAGGTGGCGTTTCGTTCTGATTTCTTGAGGTGATTCTTATGTCTGGTCTGATTCTGGAAAACGTCGAGAAACATTACGGCTCGGCCTGCGCGGTAACGGATGTGAACCTGCATTTGCCCGAGGGCAAACTGGTGTGTTTCCTCGGCCCTTCGGGCTGTGGCAAAACCACGTTGCTGCGCATGATTGCCGGCCTTGAAACCCTGACCGGCGGCGAGATCCGCCTGGACGGTGAAGACATCGGCAACACCCCGGCGCACCTGCGCAACTTCGGCATGGTGTTCCAGTCCCTGGCACTGTTCCCGCACATGACCGTGGGCGAGAACATCGCCTATCCGCTGAAGCTGCGCGGGGTCAGCAAGGCCGATCAGCAGGCGCGGGTGGTGGAATTGCTGGAACTGATCCAGCTGCAACCGATGATCAATCGTCCGGTGGCCAAGCTCTCCGGCGGCCAGCGTCAGCGCGTGGCGATTGCCCGGGCGATTGCCTCGCACCCGAAGATCCTGCTGCTCGACGAACCGTTGTCGGCGCTGGACGCCAAGCTGCGCGAGTCGATGCAGGTGGAAATCCGTCAACTGCAACAACGCCTGAACATCACCACCATCATGGTGACCCACGACCAGCGCGAGGCCATGACCATGGCCGATATCGTGGTGGTGCTGGGTGAACATCGGGTGCAGCAAGTGGGCACGCCGATTGAAATCTACCGGCACCCGGCCAACGAGTTCGTCGCCGATTTCATCGGTTCGGGCAACATCTTCCCGGCCACGGCGCTGGGCAACGGCAAGGTCAGCCTGCCGGGTGGCGATGCGCTGCAAGTGCCGATCTGCAGCAGCATTGTGGTCGGTGAAAAAGTGAAGATGCTGATTCGTCCTGAAGACCTGCAACTGTCCGCCCCCCAGGCGACCGCGGGCAACCGCTTGCTGGGCAAGGTGACGTTCGTGCGCGATATCGGCGCGACCATCGAGACCACGGTGGAGTGTTCCGGGGTGTCGTTTACCGCGCTGAGTACGCCATGTCAGGGCTTTGGCCTGAGCATCGGGCATCCGGTGTCGGTGACGTTGCCGGCGGAGGCTTGCCGGGTACTCGGGGCCTGATCAGGATTTGATGGTGGCCTTACTGGCCCTTTCGCGAGCAGGCTCGCTCCCACAATGGATTGATGAGACCACTGTGGGAGCGAGCCTGCTCGCGAAGAGGCCGGTAAAGCCAACCCGAATCTCAGCTAAACACTCAACCGCAACCGCGCCAGATCCCGCAGCGGCGGCGCACCGAACAGCCGGCTGTATTCCCGGCTGAACTGCGAAGGGCTTTCATAGCCGACGCGATACCCCGCTGCCGAAGCCTCCAGCCCTTCGGCCAGCATCAGCCGCCGCGCCTCCTGCAGGCGAAGCTGCTTTTGATACTGCAACGGACTCATCGCCGTCATCGCCTTGAAACGGTGATGCAGCGTCGACACGCTCAGGTTCACTTCTTTCGCCAGATCATCAATGCGCAACGGCTGCTCGAAATTGCCGTTGAGCCATTTGATCGCCTGGCTGATGCGATGGCTCTGGCTGTTGGCGATGGCGATTTCGTACAGCCGATGCCCCTGTTTACTGCGCAACAGTCGATAGAGGATCTCCCGGCGAATCAGCGGCGCGAGCATGGCGATGTCTTTAGGCGTGTCCAGTAGCCGTGCCAGACGCAACACCGCATCAAGCATGGCGGTGTCGAGCCGTTCGACATACAGCCCGCGCCCGGTCGGCCGGGTGGGCACGCCGAGGGGGCCGGCGTCGGCGATCAGTGCAGTGATTTCCGCCGGGTCGATGTCCAGGCGCAAGGCGAGGATCGGTTCCTCGGCCGAGACATCCACCACCCGTCCACTCAACGGCATCGAGACCGAGACCACCAGGTAGTTCAACGGGTCGTAGTTGAAGTACTCGTTGGCCAACTGAACTTCCTTGCGCCCCTGGGCCATGATGCACAGCGCCGGTTGCGCGAGCACCGGGGCAAACTCGTGGGACTGGCTGTGGCGGGACATGAACAGCGAGCCGATGGCTGTGGCATAACTGCCATCTTCGGCGGTGTTACGGCGAATGATCGCCGCCAGTTCCGCGCGCTGTTTTTCCATGTCGGTGTCCAGCGGGGCTTGAAAGTGATCGGGCGACGACATGCGAGGCATCCTCGGCAAGGCATGGTGGGAATGGGGCAGAGCATAAGTTTGTGCAAGTGACAGCG
The DNA here is from genome assembly GCF_002113025.1 of Pseudomonas sp. B28(2017). Classification (GTDB taxonomy): domain Bacteria; phylum Pseudomonadota; class Gammaproteobacteria; order Pseudomonadales; family Pseudomonadaceae; genus Aquipseudomonas. The sequence goes on from NZ_NEJH01000001.1 coordinate 34,223, forward strand.
GTAGACACATCCTGCCGGATGCTTGCCTGATTCTGCCTGGGCTCGACCGGCGGTGTTAACGTTAGAGCCTTGCGCCGGAAAAACTTGCTTGAAACTCGTATGGCAGAACCGTGACAGGGTTTTACCGCTTGTTACAGGCTTCCCATGCAGTTTCGCAGGATTGTGCAACGCGCCGGCAGGAATCGACTAACGAGACCGGCGTCGCGGCCCTTAACCTTTGATCCTGTCGCAGCCCGTCCCCTGGCTGCCACGCGACTCCCCGGGAGGGTTGAACATGTCCAAGCAGATCCCCGTCAGTCATATGGCCTTCGTTCGAGCGCGCGCCGGGCGCTCGATGGAACTCGGTGTACGCCTCAGTGCCCTGATCGAACCGTCCCGCGCAGCGCCGGGCTGCCTGAGTTTTGCCTTGCAGCATTCACAGTGCGATCCGGATTTGTGGCTGGTGTCCGGTTTCTGGAGCAATCAACAGGCCATGACGGCGTACTTCAGCACGCCGGCAATGGAGGTTTTTGCCGAGCTGGTACAGGACCTGGTGGTCAACAGCCTGGATTTCCATACCTTCAAGGATGTGTCGGTGGCGCAGGCTCTCGGTCAGTCCGCGGCGGCGGTACACAAACTGGCCGGTTGAGGGTTTAATGACAGCATTCTCAACCAGCCAGGATTCGCAATATGGCACGTAAAGCCTTTGAACACTTCGAAGCTGTTTCCGCTGTAGTACCGGGCGAGGGTGGTTACCACGCTGCTATCGCCGTCAAGGCGCTGGGTGGTTCCGGCGCCCCGCGTTTTCACAAAGTGCTGGAAGGCCAAGTCTTCAAGACCGCCCATGAGGCCGATGATGCGGCCGCCAAAGAGCTGACCCGCCTCAAGGACGTCAAGGAAAACACCGACCTGCTCTGGTGATCACTTCACCGCCCCCGGGCGGTACATCTTGAACAACGCCTCAGGCCCCAGCTGGAAATAATCCGCTGGCCCGCCGCCGCGCAGAATCGGTTCTGCCGCGGCGGTGTCGTATATCCCATCCTTCAACAGCCATTTGGCGATATGCACGGCGACCACTTCGCCGAGGATCAGCCAGCTCGGCACCACATTGCCGTCTGCCCGTTGCAACTGGATTATCTGTGTGACCTTGCACTCGAACGACACCGGGCTTTCGGCCACTCGTGGCACCTGGATGACCTTCGAGGCAACGGCTGTCAATCCGGCCAGTTCGAATTCGTTGACCTCAGGCCCGACCATGGCGCAGCTCTGGTTCATCTGCTCGGCCAGCGGCCGCGTGGCCAGGTTCCAGGCGAACTCGCCGGTCTGTTCGATGTTGTTCAGGCTGTCTTTGCGCCCGACGCTGGAAAAACCGATGATCGGCGGAATGTAGTTGAAGGCGTTGAAGAAGCTGTAGGGCGCCAGGTTCAAGCGGCCCTCGGCATTCTGTGAAGAGATCCAGCCAATGGGGCGTGGGCCGACGATGGCGTTGAACGGATCGTGGGGCAGGCCGTGGCCGTTGGCCGGTTCGTAGAAGTGGATGTCGTCGGGCATGGAGTGAGTTCCAAGGGCGTTCGGGATGGCAAATAGTGCAGACCGTATCGTGTAAATACCAGCTCGGGATTTTTGCTTGACTGCAAAAGATCGCAGAAACGACAAAGCCCGGCCAAAGCCGGGCTGTGGTGATGCGTTCAGGGATCAGTTGGTGCGAGCGGTGTCGGTGCGATCGACGCTGTCGGTAGCGACATTGGCCGCGTCAGTGCGGCTGTCGCCAGCGGCGTTGCTTTGCGCGGTGAAGGCGGCGGAACCGGTGCGGTCGTAACCGTCGGCGGCGAAGGTATTGACCGCCAGTACAGAGAGGGTCAGGGCGAGAATCAGTCTGGTGTTCATGGTGGTTACTCCAGGTTCAGTTTGCACATCGCGTTGAATTGATCAGGCGGGTGCAGGATGAGTCCTGGGCATTAACCACTGATTAGGACTGCCGAATTCTCTTGAGACCGAGTCGCGGCCTTCGCGAGCAGGCTCGCTCCCACAAAGGTCTGGTGTACGCAGATCCAATGTGGGAGCGAGCCTGCTCGCGATAGGGCCATAACAGCCACCCTCAATGTAACTGTCAGTCCGTCACGATCCGCGAATGCTTGCGGGTGTCTTTCATGGTGGCGTACACCAGCAACGACACGGCAATACACGCGGTGACATACCAGTAGTAACCGGTTTCCATGCCGATGCTCTTGAACCACAGCGCGATGTATTCGGCGGTGCCGCCGAAGATCGATACGGTCAGTGCGTACGGCAGGCCCACGCCCAGAGCGCGAATTTCGGTCGGGAACAGCTCGGCTTTCACCACGGCGTTGATCGAGGTGTAGCCGCTGACGATGATCAGCGCCGCCATGATCAGGAAGAACGCACCCCACCAGGTCGTAATGGTGTGCAGGGTGGTGAGGATCGGCACGGTGAACAGGGTTCCCAGGATGCCGAAGGCAATCAGGATCGGCCGGCGACCGATTTTATCCGACAGCCCGCCGATGACCGGTTGCAGGCACATGAACAGGAACAGCGTGGCGGCGGAAATGGTGGTGGAGTCGGAAATGCTCATGCCGACGGTGTTCACCAGGTATTTCTGCATGTACGTGGTGTAGGTGTAGAACGCCAGGGTACCGCCCATGGTCAGGCCGACCACGGTCATCAGTTCCTTGGGGTGACGCAGCAAGGTGCGCATCGCGCTTTCCTTGGCTTTTTCCTTCTTGGTGAACGACTCGGTCTCTTCCATGCCGCGACGCAGGTACAACGCAACCACGGCACACAGCGCGCCGATGGCGAACGGGATGCGCCAGCCCCAGGCGTACAGCTCTTCGGTGGTGAGGATCTGCTGAAGGATGATCAGCACGGCCAGGGCGATGAGCTGACCGGAAATCAGGGTCACGTACTGGAAACTGGAGTAGAAGCCGCGACGGTCCTTGGTCGCCATCTCACTGAGATAAGTGGCGGAGGTGCCGTATTCGCCACCCACCGACAGGCCTTGCAGCAGGCGCGCGAACACCAGCAGGATCGGCGCACCGATACCGATGGTTTCGTAACCCGGGCTCAGGGCGATCAGCAGGGAGCCGAAGCACATCAGGTACACCGAGGCCATCAGTGCACGTTTGCGACCGGCACGGTCAGCGTACAGGCCCATCAGCCAGCCACCGATCGGGCGCATCAAAAAGCCCACGGCGAAAATCGCAGCGGTGTTCATCAGCTGTGCGGTTGAAGAACCGGCAGGGAAAAAGGTCTTGGCAAAGTACAGCGAGAAGGCGGCATAGACGTACCAGTCATACCACTCGACCATGTTGCCGACGGAACCGCTGAAGATCGATTTGATGCGACTGGCAGTGGTCCGTTCTTTGACCGGCGCGGCGGCCGACCCAAGGGGCAGGGTATTGGAGTTATCCATTGAAGGATCCTTCGTTTAGTTGTTTTTGTGGAGCGCGTGCGAACGCGGCCTGATGGGGCTATAGCAGGAGCTGTGCCAAGGGGGAGAAGGCTGGTTTAGAGGGGTTGGGGGGAATTGATGAGCGGAAATCCGCTTATCTGAAAGGAGGGGTGAGCGGAAAGTTGCTCATTCTGTTTGGTTTTTTTGGTGTCTGTTCTGGCCACATCGCGAGCAGGCTCGCTCCCACAGTTGATCGGTTCACTCCGAACCATTGTGGGAGCGAGACAGACGCTACAAAAACATCTCCCTGCTCAACCCATGCCGCTGCATCTTTTCATTGAAGGTCCGGCGCGGCAGTTGCAGTTCTTCGAGCACCGCTTTCACATCGCCCTTGTGCCGGGTCAGCGCCGCGCGCAGGCATTGCGCTTCGAACGCTTCCTGCTGCGCTGCCAGTGACTGGCCAGGCTCGATGCCCAAGGGTTCCGGCTCGCCGAGCCCCAATACCTGACGCTCGGCGACGTTCGCCAGTTCGCGCACATTGCCTGGCCAGTCGTGGCTCAATAAATGGCTCAGCTGTGGACCGCTCAAGGGTGGCAAGGTCCGCCCCAGGCGTTCGGCAGCGTTGCGGGCAAACGATTCGTAGAGCAAGGGGATGTCCTCGCGCCGGTCGCGCAGCGGCAGTAAGCGCAACTCGGCGACGTTCAAACGATAGGCCAGGTCCTCGCGAAAACGTCCGGCCCGCGCTTCGTCGAGCAGGTCCGGTTTGGTCGCGGCGATGATGCGCAAATCCACGCGGATACTCTGGTTAGATCCCAGTCGCTCAAGCTTTTGCTCCTGTAGCACCCGCAACAGTTTCACCTGCTGGGCCAGCGGCATGCTTTCGATTTCATCGAGAAACAGTGTGCCGCCGTCGGCGTACTCCAGTTTGCCAATGCGCTTGCCGGACGCCCCGGTGAACGCGCCACTCTCGTGACCGAACAGCTCGGCCTCGAACAATTGCTCGGGGATGGCCGCACAGTTGAGTGCGACAAAGGGCTTGTCGGCCCGCGGCCCGAACTCGTGCAGGCAACGCGCAACCAGTTCCTTGCCGCTGCCGGTTTCACCGCGAATCAGCACATTGACTGGCAGTGCTGCCAGGTCCAGCACCTGCCGACGCAGGGTCTGCAAACCCCGGGACACGCCGAGCAGCGTGGCATCCAGTTTGGCGCGGTTGTCCGCCTGCTCGTGCAGCGCACGGTTTTCCAGCACCAGCCGGCGCTTGTCGAGGGCGCGGCGCAGGCTGCCGAGCAGGGTTTCCGGGCTGAAGGGTTTTTCGAGGAAATCGTAGGCACCGTCGCGCATGGCCTCGACGGCCATCGGCACATCGCCGTGGCCGGTCAACAGGATCACCGGCAAATCGGCATCCCGGCGTTGCACCTCGGCCAGCAGTTCCAGGCCGGTCATGCCGGGCATGCGCACATCGCTGAGAATCACCCCGGCAAAGTGCCTGGGCAATTGCGCCAGGCATTCATCGGCGCGGCTGAACAACTGCACCTCGAAACCCGACAGGCTCAACCATTGCTCGACGGCACTGCGGATGCTGCTTTCGTCGTCGACCACCATCACTGAGTTCAGCATGGCTCCTGCACCTCCAGGTCGATGGGCAAGGTCACGGTAAACACGGCACCTTTGTCATGATTGTCGGCACTCAGGCGCCCGCCGGATTCGTGAACGATGGCAAACGATACGGCCAGACCGATACCCAGGCCATCGCCCACCGGTTTGGTGGTGAAGAACGGATCGAAGACCTTGGGCAGGTTCTCTTCGGCGATACCGCCACCGTTGTCGATCACGCTCAGGCGCCACAATTGCTCGTCGGCTTCGAGGCGGATTTCCAGGCGTTTGCAGGGTTTGTCATGCATCGCATCGAGGGCGTTGCGCAGCAGATTGATCAGCACCTGTTCCAGACGAATCGCATCGCCGCGCACCCAGGCCGGACGGGTCAGGTGCAACACTGTGCTGACCTGTTCGTCGCGCAACCTTGTGTCGAGCAGTTGCAGCGACTGGTCCACCACCGCCGCCAGGTCCAGGCGTTCACGCAAACCGCTGGGGCTCTTGCGAGCAAAGGTTTTCAGGTGGCCGGTGAGGGCCGCCATACGGGTGAGCATCTCATCCACCGGTTTGAGCGCCTTGTAGGCGTCGTCGACGCGGCCGTTGTCGAGCAGCAGGCGCAAGGTCGCCAGCTGCATGCGCTGGGCGGTGAGCGGTTGGTTGATCTCATGGGCCAGGGCGGCGGACATCTGCCCCAGTGCCGCGAGTTTGGCCGACTGCACCAGACCCTCCTGGGCGGTGCGCAGGTCACGGGTACGCTCTTGTACAAGCTGTTCGAGTTCTTCGCGACTGCGCTGGCGCAGTTTTGCCAGGCGCCAGCGCTGGTTGAGAAACAGCAGCAGGAACACCAGGGTCAGCCATAGCCCGGCCGCGGCGAGCGCCGCGTTGCGGCTGTCTTCGAAGGCGACTTGCGGGCGACGCAGCAGGTGCAGGGTCCAGCCCTCGGCACTCAGCGGCAGGGATTCCCACAGGTAATCCGCCTTGCCGTCCGGACCATCGACCCGAGCCAGGTCACTGTTGTCGTCGAAACGCCGCAACGATTGAAACTCAAGCGGCATCAGCGGTTGCTTGTCGTACTGACGGGTGGTCTTGAGTTCGGCATGATCGCTGTCGCTCAGCGGCTTGAGCAGTCGGTAGCGCCAGCCCGGCTGGTTGGCGATGAAAATGATCCCGCGCGCATCGCTGACCAACAGTGTGTCGCTGCCCTGACGCCACTCGCGCTCCAGTTCAGGAAACTCCAGTTTCACCACCATGGCGCCGAGGAACTGGCCATCGTCATCGCTGACCGCGCTGGAGAGGAAGTAACCGGGAATCCCGCTGGTCACACCCACCGCATAAAAACGCCCGGTGCCCTGGGTTCGGGTCTGGTTGAAGTAGGGGCGGAACGCGTAGTTGTGACCGACATAGCTGCTCGGCAGGCGCCAGTTGCTGGCCGCGATGGCCAGGCCGTTGCGGTCGAGCAATTCCAGGGTCGAGGATTGGGCAGCGCCGTTGATCTTTTCCAGTTTGCGGTTCAACGCATCCTGCTGCTCGGGGCTCACCGTACCCCTGAGTGCCGAGCGCAGCTCCGGATCCAGCGCCAGTACAGCGGGCAGGGCACGATAACGTTCGATCAAGGTATGCAGGGAAGTGGCGTATAGGGCCAATTGCTGATTGGCACGGGCGGCGTCTTCGACCATTGACTGGCGCACGGCGTGGCGCATGGCCAGGGTCGCGGCGATGGCGGCGCCGGCGATGATCAACAGGGTGTAGAGCGTCAGGCGCAGGGATCGAGATGACTCAAACATGCAGGGCTTACACAAGGAATACGGAGGGGGTCGCACGATAACATGAGCGACTTGGCCCTTGTAGGAGCGAGCCTGTCTCCGGGCGGCGTTCCGACGATGGAAGTCAACGATAACGCGGGGCACCAGACAGCCCGTGTCGTCCATGCGTTCTTCGCGAGCAGGCTCGCTCCTACAGGAGGGATGAGCGGGCAATAAAAAGGCGACAGGGTTATCCCTGTCGCCTTTTCCGGAGCAGTCCAAGCGCTTACTGCACTTCCACCGCCAGGCTTTCACTGATCTTTTTCTGCCAGATGGCAGGACCGGTGATGTGTACGGACTCGCCCTTGCTGTCGACCGCAACGGTGACCGGCATGTCCTTGACCTCGAACTCGTAGATCGCTTCCATGCCCAGTTCGGCGAACGCCAGAACCTTGGACTTCTTGATCGCCTGGGCAACCAGGTAAGCGGCGCCGCCGACGGCCATCAGGTACACGGCCTTGCTGTCCTTGATCGCTTCGATCGCGGTCGGGCCGCGCTCGGATTTGCCGATCATGCCCAGCAGGCCAGTCTGCTCGAGGATCTGACGGGTGAACTTGTCCATCCGCGTCGCGGTGGTAGGACCTGCCGGGCCAACCACTTCGTCACCGACCGGATCGACCGGGCCGACGTAGTAGATGAAGCGACCCTTGAGGTCAACCGGCAGGGTTTCGCCCTTGTTCAGCATCTCGACCATGCGCTTGTGCGCGGCATCGCGGCCGGTGAGCATCTTGCCGTTGAGCAGGACGGTTTCACCCGGCTTCCAGCTCTGCACTTCTTCCGGGGTCAGGGTGTCGAGGTTGACGCGACGGGCCGACGGACCGGCTTCCCAGACGATTTCCGGGTAGGCGTCCAGCGGTGGCGCTTCCAGCGAGGCCGGGCCGGAACCGTCGAGCACGAAGTGCGCGTGACGGGTGGCGGCGCAGTTCGGGATCATGCACACCGGCAGGGAGGCGGCGTGGGTCGGGTAGTCCATGATCTTCACGTCGAGCACGGTGGTCAGGCCTCCGAGGCCCTGGGCGCCGATGCCCAACTGGTTGACCTTCTCGAACAGCTCCAGGCGCATTTCTTCAATGCGGTTCTGCGGACCACGGGCCTTGAGCTCGTGAATGTCGATGGACTCCATCAACACTTCCTTGGCCATCACCGCGGCTTTCTCGGCGGTGCCGCCGATGCCGATGCCGAGCATGCCCGGTGGGCACCAGCCGGCACCCATGGTCGGAACGGTCTTCAGGACCCAGTCGACGATAGAGTCGGACGGGTTGAGCATGGCCATCTTCGACTTGTTCTCGGAACCGCCGCCCTTGGCCGCCACGTCCACTTCCACGGTGTTACCCGGAACGATGGAGTAGTGGATAACGGCCGGGGTGTTGTCCTTGGTGTTCTTGCGAGCGCCCGCCGGGTCGGCGAGGATCGAAGCACGCAGGACGTTTTCCGGCAGATTGTAGGCGCGACGCACGCCTTCGTTGATCATGTCGTCCAGGCCCATGGTGGCGCCATCCCAGCGCACGTCCATGCCCACGCGGACAAACACGGTCACGATACCGGTGTCCTGGCAGATCGGGCGGTGGCCGGTGGCGCACATGCGCGAGTTGATCAGGATCTGTGCCATCGAGTCGCGGGCCGCTGGCGACTCTTCGCGCAGGTAGGCCTCGTGCATCGCCTGGATGAAATCCACGGGGTGGTAGTAGGAAATGAACTGCAGGGCGTCGGCAACGCTCTGAATCAGGTCGTCTTGCTTGATCACGGTCATGAGTCGCGCTCCTCTAAAAGACGGGAACATTCAATTAAGGTGCTTGCAGCTTGGGTGCATCGGTCGGTTGCAAGCACCTTTCAAGGCACGCCGGGCATGCTGGCGCGACGCTAAAAAGGCGCGGCAGTATACCGCGCCTCGCGGACCGGCACACGCGCCGACAGTCAATCGTTGGTCGCATAAGCTCCTGCAACCGAGACGACCTTGCCCATGCCGAAAATTGAATGGTCATTTATCGGTCACGCCACTAAAGTGACATATGGTCTGTAGAGTAGGACGCTCTGTCAGTCTCCTTTCATTTGGTGAATCAACGATTGACCCATAACGCCATCCAGCGCCTGTTGCTCAAACGTTTCGCCCTGGCGGCCGGCACCTATGCCCTGGCATTGCTGTTGCTTTGGCTGGCGTTTTTTACCGGTCACTACGACGCGCCGCTTACCAGTGTCGTCATTGGCAGCGTACTGGTAGTGGCCAGCCAGGCCATCCTGTTCGTGGTGTTCTACCGCGGCTACAACCTGCGCTTCGCCGACCCCAGCCTGACCGAGGCGCAAGTGTTGCTGGGGCTGGGCTGGCAAACCTGGCTGATCGCCCATCTGGACGAAGCCCGGGGCGCGTTTCTGGTGTTTTACGTGCTGATCCTGCTGTTCGGCCTGTTCCATCTGTCACGCCGGTCTTTTGTACGATGTGCGTTACTGGTGTTTTTCAGTTTCAGTGCGATCACGTTGTGGGAGGGCTACCACTTCCAGCTGCCTGACCCGGCCATGGCGGTGTTGCAGGTTTGTGTGCTGTTCATCGTACTGGTGTGGCTGGTGCTGTATGCCCGCCATGTCCAGGCCTCGCGACAGCGTATGCGTCAGCGGCGTTTTGCGTTGCAGGCGCACCAGGACACGTTGCGCGGGATGATGCGTCAGCTCGAAGACCTGGTGGCCACCGACGAGCTCACCGGTCTGTTCAATCGCCGGCATTTCCTGCGCCTGGCTTCCCGCGAGTTGAAAGCCATGGACGCGGGTGTCGTGCATGGCCTGGCGTTGATCGACCTTGACCATTTCAAGCGCATCAACGACCTGCACGGCCATGCCGCCGGCGATCAGGTGCTGCAAGCCTTTGCCGGCGTTGCCACCGCGTGCCTGCGCGACGGTGACGTTCTGGCTCGCTATGGCGGCGAAGAGTTCGTGCTGCTGCTGCCCGATTGTGATGCCGACAGTCTGACTTCGTGCTGCGAACGGCTGCGCATCGCATTCACCGATGTCGAGATGATCGGGCTGAATGTGCGCAACCTGAGCCTGTCCGCCGGCATGACCCTGCTGGAACCGGGCGACGACCTCGATGATGCCCTGCAACAGGCCGATCAGGCGCTCTATCGCGCCAAACGTGATGGCCGCAACCGATGCGCGGCAGCGTGGGAGAACGTCGATGCCTGAACTGCGGGTCGGCGAGCGCCACTGGTCGGTGGCGGCGGGCAGCAATCTGCTCGATGCGCTGAATCAGAACGGCGTGCCGGTGCCTTACAGTTGCCGCGCCGGCAGTTGCCATGCATGCCTGGTGCAGTGTGTACAGGGCCTGCCGAGTGACAGCCGGCCGGATGCCCTGAGTGCACAGCAACGTGAGCAGGGCTGGCGGCTGGCGTGCCAGTGCCAGGTGGTCGAGGACTTGCAGGTGCATGCCTTCGACCCGCAGCTCGATGGCCATCCGGCCGAGGTCGCGGCGGTCGATTGGCTGAGCGCCACGGTGCTGCGTTTGCGGGTGATCGCGCAGCGTCCATTGCGCTATGGCGCCGGCCAGCACCTGGTGTTGTGGGCGGGCTGCGTGGCGCGCCCGTATTCTCTCGCCAGCCTGCCGCAGGAAGACCGTTTTCTGGAGTTTCATCTCGATTGCCGCAAGCCCGGGGAATTCAGCGATGCCGCCAGGCAATTGCGCATCGGCGATCCGATCCGTCTGGGGGAACTGCGCGGCGGGGCCTTGCATTACGACCCTGACTGGCACGTCCGGCCGTTGTGGCTGATGGCGGCCGGTACCGGATTGGGGCCGTTGTTTGGCGTATTGCGCGAAGCGCTGCGCCATGATCATCAGGGCGCCATCCGCGTCATTCACCTGGCCCATGATGCCGATGAGCACTACTTGGCCAAACCTCTGCAAGCCATGGCCGCCAGCCGTCCGAACTTGAGTGTCGAACTGTGGACCCCGGCCGAGTTGCCAGCGGCTTTGGCGCAACTGCGGCTTGTTTCGCGGCAAACCCTGGCCTTACTCTGCGGAGCCCCCGACAGTGTCGATGCCTTCGCCCGGCGCCTGTACCTGGCGGGATTGCCGCGCAATCAACTGCTGGCCGATGTGTTCCTGCCCCGTGGTTGAGCGCTGACTTTTCAGACGCGAGACCTGCCATGACCGATGCCATCCAAGTTGAACGCGAACGCGGCCTGTTGACCCTGCGCCTGCATCGCCCGGACAAGAAAAACGCCCTGACCCGCGCCATGTACAGCCACCTGGCCGAAGCGTTGAAACAGGCCGACAGCGACCCCGAGATCAACGCCGTGCTGATCACCGGCTCCGCCGAATGCTTCACCGCTGGCAACGACATCGCCGATTTCATCCAGCAACCGCCGAGCGGCCTCGACAGCCCGGTATTCCAGTTCATGCTCAGCCTGCTTGAATGCCGCAAACCGGTGATCGCTGCCGTGGCTGGAGCGGCGGTGGGCATTGGCACGACGATGTTGCTGCATTGCGATCTGGTCTACGTCAGCCGTGATGCACGCTTGCGCATGCCATTCGTCAATCTCGGGTTGTGTCCGGAATTCGGCTCCAGCCTGCTCCTGCCGCGTTTGCTTGGGCATGCCAAAGCGGCGGAACTGTTGCTGCTCGGTGAGGGTTTCACTGGCGAACAGGCTGCGGCGTGGGGCATTGCGTCCGAGGCGCTGGGCAGTGGCGAAGAGGCCTTGGCCAAGGCGCGGGAGATGGCGCTGCGCTTCGAATCGCTGCCGCTGGAAGCGGTGCGCATCAGCAAGCAATTGATGAAGGCGCCGGATCGCGAGTTGTTGCGCAAGGTGATCGAAGAGGAGGGGGCGTTGTTTACCCAGCGGCTGCGCTCGCCGGAAGCGATGGCGGCGTTGTCGGGGTTCATCAAGCGGCAATGATTTTTTGGTGACAAGGCTGGCCTCTTCGCGAGCCTGCTCGCGATAGCGGTTGTCCAGCCAATACACCTTCAGGATCAGTAAGCAAAAAGCCCCGCCATTCACATGGCGAGGCTTTCGTCTTTCAGCAAGCGGTCACTCAGACCATCGGATCGCCAACGTGCAGGATCTTCATGCCGTTGGTGCCACCGGTGGTGTGGTAGCTGTCGCCCTTGGTCAGGATGACCCAGTCGCCTTTCTCCACGACGCCGCGCTTGACCAGCTCGTCGATCGCCTTCTGGCTGACTTCGTTCGGTGCCAGCGAAGCCGGATCGAACGGGATGGTGTACACGCCGCGGAACATTGCCGCGCGAGCCTGGGCTTCGCGGTGTGGGGTGAACGCGTAGATCGGTACCGAGGAGCGGATACGCGACATGATCAGCGGGGTGTAGCCACTTTCGGTCAGGGCGATGATCGCTTTCACGCCCGGGAAGTGGTTGGCGGTGTACATGGTCGCCAGGGCAATGCTCTCGTCGCAGCGCGTGAATTCCTTGCCGATGCGGTGGCTGGAGGTCTTGCTGGTCGGGTGCTTTTCAGCGCCGACACAGATGCGTGCCATCGCCTGTACGGCTTCCAGCGGGTACAAGCCGGCAGCGGATTCGGCCGAGAGCATCACGGCGTCGGTGTAGTCGAGCACGGCGTTGGCCACGTCGGACACTTCGGCGCGGGTCGGCATCGGGTTCTGGATCATCGACTCCATCATCTGGGTCGCCACGATCACCGCCTTGTTGTGGCGGCGTGCGTGCAGAATGATCTTCTTCTGGATGCCCACCAGCTCGGCGTCGCCGATTTCCACACCCAGGTCACCACGGGCAACCATCACCGCGTCGGACGCCTTGATCAGGCCGTCGAGGGTTTCATCATCGGCCACGGCTTCGGCGCGCTCGATCTTTGCCACCAGCCAGGCAGTGCCGCCGGCTTCGTCGCGCAGTTGACGGGCATATTCCATGTCGGCGGCGTCACGCGGGAAGGATACCGCGAGGTAGTCGACTTGCATTTCCGCGGCGAGCTTGATGTCAGCCTTGTCTTTTTCAGTCAGGGCCGGAGCGGTCAGGCCGCCACCGCGACGGTTGATACCTTTGTGGTCCGACAGCGGGCCGCCAATGGTCACAGTGCAGTTCAGTTCGGTGGCGGTAGCGGTGTCGACACGCATCACCACGCGACCGTCGTCGAGCAGCAGCTCGTCGCCCACGCCGCAGTCCTTGACCAGGTCCGGGTAGTCGATACCGACCACTTGCTGATTGCCTTCGGTCAGAGGATGGCTGGTGGAAAAGGTGAATTGATCACCGATCTTCAGCTCGATCTTCTTGTTGGCAAATTTGGCGATACGGATTTTCGGACCTTGCAGGTCACCCAGCAGGGCGACGAAGCGACCGTGCTTGGCCGCGAGGTCACGCACCAGCTTCGCGCGAGCCTTGTGCTCGTCGGGGGTGCCGTGGGAGAAGTTCAGGCGGGCGACGTCCAGGCCAGCCAGGATCAGCTGTTCGAGAACTTCCGGCGAGTTACTGGCCGGGCCAAGGGTGGCGACGATTTTGGTACGACGGACGGACATGCAAAGACTCCTGAGTTCAAGCGCTGAGTGAGGCTACTATGCTCCGATGGTGTAGTCATTGTTCGTCTGCACTACTTTTTTTGAAGAGCTTGGTTTTTTTGAAGAGCTTGGTTTTTTTGAAGAACTTGGTTAATGCCTTCTTTATTGAACCAGGCAACTTCTCGATTCTACCGCCTGAAGATTTCCGACCATGGGTCGATACAGGGTTCAAGACAGGAGATCCCCCATGCGATTCGTGCCCATTGCCGCCCTTGCCCTCAGCGCTCTCAGCGCCACGGGCTGCACCCGTTGGTCGATGAACCATCATTTGAACAATGCCTACAGTGCCTATGACCGGGGCAATTGCGAGCAAGTGATGCTCGAACTGTCCAAGGTCGAACGCGACAGCCGCGCGCGGCCTTACGTGTGGCCGGAAGTATCGATGATGCGTGGCCAGTGCCTGGAACGGCAGAAGATGTTTATCGACGCGGCCCAGACCTACCAGTTCATTATTGCCGCGTATCCGCAAAGCGAATACGCCTACCGCGCCCACGCCCGCCTGGAAACCTTGCAGAGCCTGGGCCACTACCCGATGCGCAGTGCAGCGGCCGTTAAACCGACGCAGTTCTGATGGCGGTAACCCTCTGATCGCTGGCTCACCGACGGTGGTGAGCTATAGTCGAAGAAACCGGTTCCGGAGCCTTGCCTCTGAACCGGGGCAACACCTGTGACCGGCACAAGCAAGACTCTGCGCTTCAAGGACTGGCGCACCGGAAGCGGGGAGAGCGGGCAAAGACTTATGGGTACCCGTTCCGAAGCAGTAGTGCGGCTCTGCTTAAGAGCCTTGCATAGCGATATTGCACATGTACACCGACCGCCGAATCGAGCGGCATCAACTGCCGTGCTTCCTGAAAGTGTTCAACGGCATCAACGACAAACCCATCGGATTTCTGGGCAACGTCTCTGAAGACGGGCTGATGCTCATCAGCCAGTTGCCGATGATGATCGGTGTGGACTTCAACCTGCGCCTGAAAATTCCCGCCAACGAAGGTGGCCAGCGGATCATCGATCTGCAAGCCTGTTGCCTGTGGTGCCACGAAGACGTGACCCCCCAACATTACGACGCCGGGTTCAGCCTGCAACGGGCACCGCCGGAGTATGGGCAACTGGTGGAGGCGCTGAGGCAGTACTTCAGTTTTCTGCCCTTGCCGGCTTCGGCTTGATCTCACCGGGAAACCGATGGTGAATGATTGCTCAGGCTCAAACTCCAGTTCTTTTCCAGCCCAGGTACCGAGTCACCAACTCTGCCCCCAACTCGGCGGGCCGCACATCCATCACCAGTACTCCATGAGCGTTCAAGCGCTCATGGAGTTCGGCGCGTGCATTCAGGTAGTCCACGGTCCCGCAATAGGCCAGCGCCTCGGGCAAAGTCTGCACAGGTGACTGACGCAGGGTGTCTAGAACGTCTTCGCGCAGGCTCGCGACCAGCACCTGATGCTGCTGGCTCAGGCGGTTGACGGCCGGAAGCAATTCATCGTCGTGCTCATCCCGAAGGTTGGTTACCAGCACCACCAGCGCCCGGCGTTTTTGCCGTGCCAGCAGTTGCGTTACCGCCGCTTGATAGTCGGCGCTGCGTCGAGTGCTGTTCAAGTCATAAACGCTGTTGAGCAGTGTGTTGAGGTGGTTGGTGCCTTTTACCGGCCCAAGGTAGCGCGGCTGTTCGCTGGCAAAGGTACTCAGGCCCACCGCGTCGCCTTGGCGTAGCGCGACGTAGCTGAGCAACAAACAGGCGTTGAGGGCGTGGTCGAAGTGCGACAGCTCATCATCCTGGCTGCGCATATGCCGGCCGCAGTCGAGCATGAAGATGATCTGCTGGTCGCGCTCGTCCTGGTACTCCCGGGCAATCGGTGTGCGCTGGCGGGCGGTGGCTTTCCAGTCGATCTGGCGCAGGCTGTCGCCCTCGCGAAATTCGCGTAATTGATGGAACTCCAGGCCCAGGCCCCGTCGTTGTTTCTGGCGTACGCCAAGCTGGCTGAGCCAGTTATCCACCGCCAGCAATTGCCCTTCATAGAGACGGGCGAAGTCGGGGTAGACGCGGGTGGCGTCGGGCAGCTCGAGCAAGCGTCTGTCCGACCAGAGCCCCAAGGGACTTGGCAGGTTGATTTCACAGCGTTCGAAGCTGAAATGGCCGCGTTTGAGCGGACGCAGGCGATAACCGCACAGGCTGTGCTGGCCGGGTTGCAGCTCGACCGTCAGAGGCAGGTTTTCAAAGCTCAGGCCCGCTGGCACATGGTCGAAGACTTGCACGTTCAGCGGTTGGGCAAAGTCGTGTTCAAGGGTCAGTTGCACCTCGCTCCATCGGCCCAACGCCAGGCTGCCGGGCAACTGGCGCTTCAGCCGGGGCGATGGCAGGCGCTTCACGCGAACAGCATCCAACAGGGACAGGGCCAGCAGCGCCAGGAGCAACCCCCAGTTGATCGCCATGAGATTCGCCGGAACCGTGAACTCCAGTGCTTGCAATGTGCCCGACACAATGCCGCAGGCCAGCAGGATCAGCAGCCAGACGAGCATCAGGCGCGACGGTTTCACAGGCGCGGCGCCGGCACTTGGTCGAGCATCTGCTGGAGTACCTGGTCGACATCCAGGCCCTCGATATCCAGCTCCGGCGCGATGCGCACACGATGACGCAGCACGGCCAGGGCGCAACCCTTGATGTCATCCGGAATCACGAACTCACCACCGCGCAGCAGCGCACGAGCCCGGGCACATCGCACCAGCGCGATGGACGCGCGTGGCCCGGCGCCGAGGATCAAGCCGGGCCAATTGCGGGTGGAGCGGGCCAGGCGCACGGCGTAATCGAGCACCTGATCGTCCAGCGGCAGGTCGCTGGCGATACGTTGCAGGGCCAGTACATCCTTGGCCTGCAATAACGTGCGCATCGGTTGAACATCGAGCATGTCGGCCCGGGTCGAGCGGCTGACCTGACGAACCATGTTCAGCTCTTGCTCGGCGTCGGGATAATCCATGCGCACCTTGAGCATGAAACGGTCAAGTTCGGCCTCCGGCAACGGGTAAGTGCCTTCCTGTTCGATCGGGTTCTGCGTGGCGAGCACCATGAACGGTTGTGCAATCGGCAATGGACGCCCTTCGAGGGTGACTTGCCGTTCCTGCATGGCTTCGAGCAGCGCCGCCTGGGTTTTCGCCGGGGCGCGGTTGATTTCGTCGGCCAACAACAGGTTGGTGAACAGCGGGCCTTTGCGCAGTTTGAATTGCTCGGTCTGCAAGTCGTACACCGCGTGGCCGGTGACGTCGCTGGGCATCAGGTCCGGGGTGAACTGGATGCGCGCAAACTCGCCGCCGAAACAGCGGGCGAGGGCGCGCACCAGCAGGGTCTTGCCCAAACCCGGTACGCCTTCGAGCAGCACATGACCGCCCGCGATCAGCGCGGTCAGGACGTCGTCGATCACGCTGTCCTGGCCGATCAAGGCTTTTTGCAGTTCATTGCGTACGGCCTGCGCCAGGTGGCTGGCACGCTGACGTTGTTGAGCGGCATGGCTCGGTACGTCGGGCTCGATCGGTTGACTCATAGGGCATTCCTCAAGGATTGCAGGTGTGCGACCTGACGGCTGAATTCAACGCTGGAAAGCCGTTGCTGCGGTCGCGGGCTCATGGCCTGGCTGATAGCGCGTGTGGGTTGGCCGGTCAGGCGTGCGAGCACCAGCCACTGTTCGGCAACACCGAGCTTTTCAAAGCCGGGATGGCGACGCCGCACGCGCCGCAGGATGTCTTGCTGCAAGGCCTGCAGCAGGCCGGCCTGACCATTGCGGCGCAACAGGAAATCGGCACTGGCGCGCAGGTGCTCCTGCAGTTGCCGGCGTGCTTTCGGCGCCGGTTCCTGCAGTGGTCCCTGCCGCACGCCAAAGTGCCAGAAACCCAGGCCGATCAAGGCGAGCAGTGCAACCAGTGCCTGGGGAAAATAACGCAGCAGCAAGGTCGGCAGGCTGTCGTGATCGGTGTTGAAGATCAGTGTCACGTGGGTGTCGGCGGTCAGGTACCAGAGCAGCCAGGCATTGTCGTACTGGCCGATGGCCGAGGTTTTCCACAAGTCGGCATCGGTGACCACGATGATCGAGCCGAGCCCGTGATCGAGCTGCATCATGTGCGTGGCCTTGGCGCTGTTGGCCCAGGCCAGGGCGAGGTTTTTCGGGTCTTCGAGATGGAACGCCGTATCGAAACCGGCATAGGCCGGGGCTTCTTCGCCTTCCAGGTAAAGCTTGGTCAGTTGCGGGTACGGATCTTCGCCGACGTTGGGTGGCGGTGCCTTGAGGTCCTTGCTCAGGAGCTGGTGAACTTGCACCCGATCGAGCAGCAGGTCGTTGCTGTGGCCGAGTTTTTCATCCCACAGCGACTCAGCGACGAACAGAAGCCGCCCACCGGCCCGGGTCCAGTTCATCACTTGGTCGACCAGCCGTGGGCTCATATTGTAGCGGTCACCGAGCAGCAGCAGGCTGTGTTGATGCGGGTCGAGGCTGCGCAGGATGTCGAGGCCATTGGCGTGGTCGACGCTCAGGCCTTGCTTGCGCAGGAAGAGCTCCGCCGCCAGATAAGGGTTGGCCTTGGCTTCGGGGGAGGGACCGTGGTCGATTTCGCTCTGGTAGGGGATTGCCTTGAGGTACAGATAAACACTCAACGCAGCCACCAACACGGCGATCAATGCCCCGGCTATCGCCCCCCGGCGCCGACTCAACGGACAGCCTCCGAGCCGAACAGGATACGCCAGCCGTTACACAGTTCCTGCTGCACTTGGGCGGGTGGCAGACGATGACCGTAGGCCATGTTTTGCCAGTGCCCGGTGAGATCTTTGCTGTACGCCAGCAGGGCCGGTCGCTGTAACAGCTCAACGCGCCGAAGTACCTGGCCTTCGGTGTCGGCGGCCTTGAGTGCGATGTTGAAATCATGCAACAGGCGGCTGAGCAGGGCGCGATAAAGCAAGCCGAGGGCTTCGCGCGGATGGGTCTGCCAGAGACTTTCAGCGCTGGTGGCGATGTCGGTGGGCAGGGACTCGGGCTTGAGGTCCAGGCCGAATGCCTGCTGCGGTAACGGTCGCGTGTTTTTTATGTCGAGGGGCGGTCGACGGCTGACAAATGCTTGCAACCAGTCGCGATAGCGCCAGATCAACAGGCCGAGGGCTCCGATGACGGTGCCCCACAGCACGATTTCAATCAGGCTCGCCAATACCCCGAAGCGCTGCCCCTCAAGCAGCTTCAGCAGGGTCTTCAACCATTGCGGTGTCTTGCCGTCGTCCCGGGCTTCAGCGCTTGGCTGGTCTTCGCCAAAGCGGTAGCGCGTCACTGTTTCCCGGTTCTTGAAGGGCGGCTGTTCGAGGATCATCTTGATGCTGTCCCTGGAGGCTCGACTGGTCAGGGGCTGGTCCAGCAAGCGTGGGCTGTCGGGTGACATGGCCGGTTCGGCGGCCCACACGCTGTGTGTGGTTGGCATCAGCAATATCACGGCGATCAACAGGGCAGCGCCTGCGCTGGTGAGGCGCTGGCGCATGCGGCGAAACACCAGTTCGATATCCCAGGCCTCCAGCACGGTGCGCCGGTTCAGGTAAAGGCTGAAACCGCAGGCGACATGGATCGGTTCCCAGACCACCAGCACCAGTGCATAAAAGGCGTTGGTCAGATGTTCCAGCCAACGCCAGTCCTGGCTGGCCGCAGAGATCAGCGACTGCCAGCTCCAGTCGAGCGCGACCTGTTGTGGCAGCAAAAGATAGAACAACACCATCAAGCCGATCCACAACGCGCCTTCCAGGTGCGCGCCGATGATCGTCAGCCAGCGCGCGGCGCCGGTGTCTCGCTGCAACAGCACCTGTAGACGCTGTTGCCGTTGCGGACCTTTGAGGCCTTCGAGTTGCACCACCGGCATCACGAAACTGCGATGCAGACTCAGGCGTCGCCAGGTCAGGCTGGCCAGCA
Organism: Pseudomonas sp. B28(2017); assembly: GCF_002113025.1. Taxonomy (GTDB): domain Bacteria; phylum Pseudomonadota; class Gammaproteobacteria; order Pseudomonadales; family Pseudomonadaceae; genus Aquipseudomonas. The sequence goes on from NZ_NEJH01000001.1 coordinate 53,429, forward strand.
ATTGCGGTTTGAGCAGGCGTGGCCATTGGTGCAGGGCCTGCTTGAGCGTGGGCGTTTCACCGAACATGGCTTTGGACAGAATGTACAAGGGCAGGCGTTCGTACGCCGGCTTCAGCCACCAGAAAATGAACACGGCGAGAGAGGGGGAATCCCAGAATCCCCAACTGAGCAGCGCGAAAACGGGAAAGGTGACCATGGCCCAACTGGTCATCAACAGGCGTCGGTGGCGCTGGCTCAGGAGCACGCCGAGGTCCATGGCTTCCCAGGTCGAGCGCGGGCGAATCACCACCGTGGCGTCACTCAGGTGCATGGCGGCGACGTCCGGCAAACACGAGATAAGCCACCACCAGCAACCAGAGTGCTGCGCCCACCAGGTACTTGGTCTGGTACGACGGGCCAGTCATGGATGACCAGTAGGCTTCGATAAACGCCGCAATCAACAGGAACAGCATGACCCCACAGATCAGCAACACACTCTTGCGCGCGGCCAATCGCAAGGCCTCGGCGCGTGGCAGGCGCCCCGGGGCGACTAACGCCCAGCCCAGCTTCAGGCCGGCGGCACCGGCCAGGGCGATGGCGCTGAGTTCGAAGGCGCCATGGCCGATCACGAATGACCAGAAAGTTTGCCCATAGCCGACGTAGGTCAGGTGCCCGGCCACCGCACCGATCATCAGGCCGTTGAAGATCAGGAAAAACACACTGCCCAGACCCCATAGCAAACCACTGGCGAAGGTCTGAAAGGCGATGCCGATGTTGTGCATGATGTAGTAGCCGAACATCGCCCAGTCCTCGCTGGCGGCTCGCTCCACCGTGCGCCCGAGGTGACCGGCTACGGGGTCGTACATGCTTTGCATCTCGCTGACCTGCTCGGCGGGGATCAGGTTGTAGACCAGGTCCGGGTACTGGTACACCAGCAGCGCAAAACCGGCCAGGCTGGCAAAGAACATCAGGCTGGCGGCGAGGACGAAACGCCACTGTTCGCGCACCAGTCGCGGAAAGTCGGCGAGGATGAATGCCAGCACGTTGGCGCCCGGACGGCTGCGGTGACGGTAGAGTTGTTGGTGCCCGCGCAGTACTTGTTGCTGCAAGGAATCGATCAGAAAACTGCTGTAACCCCGCTCCCTGGCCAGTGCCAGGTGTTGGCAGAGACGTCGGTAGTCCCTCGGGAAATTGCCGGCGCCGGTGGCTTGCCTGTCGTGCTCCAACTGCTCGAGCAGATGAGCGAACCGTTCCCATTCGGCCTTGTGCCGGTTTTCAAAAAGGCTTTGCTTCATGTCGGCCCCAACAAGCCGCGTGCGATGCCGTTGAGCTCGGTCACCGCCTGCGGGGCCGGGACTTGCAACGGTTGGGCGAGGATCGCAGCCAGCTCATCGGCCCGCGCCCGGGAGAGTTCGCCTTGGCGCTCGGCAAACCCGAGAATGGCCCGTTGCTCGGTGAGTGTCAGGGTAAAGGCCGGGCGGCGGGGCTGGGCTTCAGGGAGTTCGGGGCGGGTGTGCGATTGTTCGCGGTAAATCACCAGGGTACCGGCGGCGATATCGCCGAGGCGCTTGAAGTGGGGGTGTTGCAGGCAACTGATGGCCCCGAGGAAGTAACCGAACGGCAACAGGTCGACAGCGCGCAGCAGGTTGCGCAGCAGCGAAGCGGACCAGCCGACCGGGGTGCCATCGTCATGCACCACCCGTAGTCCCATCCATTGCTTGCCCGGCGAGCGGCCGTGATTCAGCACCTCGAACAACACCATGTACCACCAGCTCGCCACGAACAGCAGGATCGAGCCGAGTCCGGCCCCCAGTTTGCCGAGCATCGCCAGTGCAATGAACAGCACGCCCAGGACCAGGCCGCGCAAACCAAGGTCGATGGCAAACGCCAGTGCACGGACCATCAACCCGGCCGGGCGCAGTGGCAGGTCGACGCCCTCCGGCGTTTCGACCTGGTACCGCGTATCCAGCGGCGGTGACAGCGGCGCATTCCCAGGCAGTGCTGTGGTCTCGAGCATGGGCAACCTGATGATGTGGCCTGGATCGGGATTGTGTATCCATTCGATGCTAGCAGCCTATACGGGAGGGGCGGGGGGAAACGACATAACTGTGTATTGCATGGCGAGTCGCACAAGGTGCTTGAATGACAAGACTACTGGCCGGGGCGGGAGGTGAACGCCTAGACTTTGCCGATCTTCTGTTCAGGAATCGCCCGTGACCTCCATCTTCTGGTACGACTACGAAACCACTGGCATCAATCCCCGTTGTGACCGTCCGTTGCAAATGGCCGGCCTGCGCACTGACTTCGATCTCAATGAAATCGACGAGCCGGTCAATCTTTACTGCCAGCCCAGTGACGACATCCTGCCGCATCCGGCTGCCTGCACGATCACGGGAATCACCCCCGGGCAACTGCAGGCGCAAGGCTTGAGCGAAGCCGACTTCATGACCCGAGTGCATGCCCAGCTTGCGGCGCCCGGTACCTGTGGCGCGGGGTATAACACTTTGCGTTTCGACGACGAAATGACCCGCTACAGCCTGTACCGAAACTTTTTCGACCCTTACGCGCGGGAGTGGCAGGGCGGCAACAGCCGCTGGGACCTGATTGATGTGGTGCGCGCCGCCTATGCCTTGCGCCCCGACGGCATCGTCTGGCCGACGGACGACGAGGGGCGGGTCACGCTCAAGCTTGAACGCCTGACCGCTGCCAACGGCATCGATCATGGCAATGCCCACGAAGCGCTGTCGGACGTTCGCGCGACGATCGCCCTGGCACGCCTGATACGGGAAAAACAGCCAAAGCTGTACGACTGGCTGTTTCAGTTGCGCAGCAAGCAAAAAGTCATGGACCTGGTACGACTGCTGCAACCAATGGTGCATGTTTCCGGGCGTTTTTCTGCCGCGCGCAATTATGTGGGTGTGGTGTTGCCGCTGGCCTGGCACCCGCGCAACAAGAACGCCCTGATTGTCTGTGACCTGCACCTCGATCCTCAGGGCCTGCTCGATCTGGATGCTGAAAGTTTGCGCCAGCGCTTGTATACCCGCCGCGACGAACTGGCCGAAGACGAGTTACCGGTGCCGTTGAAACTGATTCACATCAACAAGTGCCCGGTGGTGGCGCCGTTGTCGGTACTTCGCCAGGAAGATCAGCAACGTCTGGGGCTGGATATGACGCTTTATCAGCAGAGGGTGTTGCAGCTCAATGACGCCCGGAAAGTTTGGCTGGATAAAATTCTGGCGATTTATGCTCGCGAAGATTTTTCCCCGAGCCAGGATCCTGAGCAACAGTTATACGATGGATTTATCGGTGATCGGGATCGACGCTTGTGTGAACAAGTCAGAACCGTTGACCCGATACAATTGGCACAAGAGCAGTGGCCTTTCGATGACGAACGTTTGCCGGAATTGCTGTTTCGATATCGCGCACGCAACTTTCCCGACACGTTGAATTCCGAGGAGCAAGAACGCTGGCGAACATTCTGTCAGAAACGTTTGTCAGATCCCGAGTGGGGGGCGCCAAATACCCTTGAAGTTTTTGTAGAGGCCGCGGCCCAGTTGAGTGTTAGTGCTACTCCGTTTCAGCAGGGTGTGCTCTGTGAGTGGCAGGATTATGTCCAGGGACTACGCCAGCGTTTGAGTCTTTGAATTCGAACATGCCAGGGCTAAAACACCACGCATAAAAAACGCCAGCATTTGCTGGCGTTATTTTTTGTCACGGATCCGTCTGCGACAAGCTCTGAGGCTTAGCCCAGCAGGGTAGCCCAGCCTTCCACCACGTCACCGCCCCACTTGGCTTTCCACTCTTTCAGAGTCTTGTGGTTGCCACCTTTGGTTTCGATGACTTCACCGTTGTGCGGGTTTTTGTATTGTTTAACTTTGCGAGCACGCTTGGTGCCGGTAGTTTTCACTGCACCGCCGCGTGGTGCCTTGGTTTTGGATTCCGGATCCAGCAGCGCGATGATGTCACGCAGGGACTTGGAGTATTCACCCATCAGGGTGCGCAGTTTGCCTTCGAATTCCAGCTCGGTTTGCAGTTTGTCGTCTTGGGACAGGTTCTTCAAACGGGCTTGCAGCTCTTTGATAGCTTCTTCGGTGGCGCGATATTCGTTGATCAAGGACATGTGGACTACCTTATGTTGTGCGCTGGATGGCAGGTGACAGTGCGGCAATAATAGTCACGGTGTTTCATCAAGTAAACATTTAAGCCAGCTTTATTTAATTTAACTGCTGTGTCTTTGGCGTGCATTGGTAATGCTGTTATTAGTATGGTCAAGGTCTGTCAGATATACATAAATTAACATTTGACCAGCACCGCTAGAGCATCCAGGCGAACCGGCACTGGCGCTGTCCACCCTCCGCACCGACCTTCCGGCAGGGTGAAACGTCAACAATACTGCAGTTTTGCTGCGCAATCGCTAGAATGGCGGCCTTTGCGAAGTTCTGGAGTTTCCCCCTCATGCGCACTTTTCGTCTGGTGATTTCTTGCCCGGACCGTGTTGGCATCGTTGCCAAAGTCAGTAACTTTCTGGCATCACACAACGGCTGGATCACTGAAGCGAGCCATCACTCGGACAATCTCAGTGGCTGGTTCTTCATGCGTCACGAAATCCGTGCCGACTCCCTGCCATTTGGTATCGAAGCGTTTCGCGAAGCCTTTGCCCCGATCGCCGAAGAGTTCTCGATGGACTGGCGCATCACCGATACCGAACAGAAGAAACGCGTGGTGCTGATGGCCAGCCGCGAGTCGCACTGCCTGGCCGACTTGCTGCACCGCTGGCACAGCGATGAACTGGACTGCGAAATTTCCTGTGTGATTTCCAACCATGATGACCTTCGCAGCATGGTGGAGTGGCACGGCATTCCGTACTACCACGTACCGGTCAACCCGCAGGACAAGCAACCGGCCTTCGCCGAGGTTTCGCGCCTGGTCAAGCAGCACGATGCCGAAGTGGTGGTGCTTGCCCGTTACATGCAAATCCTGCCGCCGGAGTTGTGCAGCGAATACGCGCACAAGGTCATCAACATTCACCACAGCTTCCTGCCGTCGTTCGTCGGTGCCAAGCCGTACCACCAGGCCTCCCTGCGTGGCGTGAAACTGATCGGCGCGACCTGCCACTATGTGACCGAAGAGCTGGATGCCGGCCCGATCATCGAGCAGGACGTGGTGCGTGTCAGCCACAGCGACAGCATCGAAGACATGGTACGTTTCGGCCGTGATGTCGAGAAAATGGTGCTGGCCCGTGGCTTGCGTTATCACCTGGAAGACCGGGTGCTGGTACACGGCAACAAAACCGTCGTCTTCTGACAGACCTGCGGCACAGTTGAAATTCGAAGGGCCTGGGCGTTCAATCGCTTCAGGCCCTTCGCCGTTTCTGCACCGAGGACAAAACCATGGCCGATCCACTGGACAAAGCCACATCCAAGGCTCCCGCCACGCTGGGCGAGGGCTGCCTGAGCCGCTACGACCCGGATGACATGGGGCCTGAAACCGGTACGGAATTCCCTGACGCCGCGCAGTTGTGGGAACAGTTGCAGCAAGAGCCCGAGGACAAACCCAAGCTTGCCTGAGCTTCATCAATTTCTTCAGCAGCGGCCTGCCCGGAATCAGCAACAACGCCAGCCCGCGACTCACGCGGCACGGCCCGGTCGGTCGTTTTGCAGTACCAGCCACTGGGCCTTGGTCATCGGAACCCTTCCGTTGTCGAGCAGGCGTTCCAGGGTTTGTAGCCAGTATCGGCGTGAGAATTCATGGCGCATGTCCACCGGGTGCAGGCCCAGGCGAATCACCGGGGCCTGCTGCCAGCGTTGCTCGTGGCGGTCGCTGACGAGCTTCGATACGCCCCGGCGCCAGGCACTGCGCGCACTCCAGACCAGCCCGGGTGCCTCGATCGCGGTGAAATCCGGCAATCGGTATAGATGCTGCGAGTCGCTGGTGTAACTCAACGGCAATTGGCGCAATGCCTGGCGAGTGCCTTGGCTCATCAGCCAGGCAGGGGCGACGAACCCTTCCAGCGTCCAGTCATGTCGGTGGAACATCTCGATGCCCGAACGCAGGCGAGCGAGGGCGGCTTCTGGTGACAAACTGTAAAACTCGCCTTCGTGGGTGTAGACCCGACGCATGAACCAGTCGCGGGGATTGCGGATCATCGGCCCGTCATCACAGTGGAAGTAGCCATGCAGTGCCAGTTCGTCGCCGCGGGCAACCCTGGCGCTGAGCTGGCGGCGAAATTGTGGATGGGCGTCCAGATCGTTGTGTTTGTGGAAATCCGGTACCACCAGCCATGTGATCGGTACGCCACCCAACGCGTCGACGGCTTTGACGAACGGCTGGTAATCGGCCCAGGTTGGCGGTGCCACATCGTGCAGTACCAGTAGCAAACCGGGTCTGTTCATAGGCTCAACCATTGGCTGTCAACGGCCATTGGCTGCCAAGCACGGCGTGGTAGTGGCGCAGCAAGCTGTTGACCACCGTGTCCCAGGCGTAATGCCGTTCGACATGCAATCGTGCCTGTTTGCCCAGCGTTGTGTTGCCCGACTCGAACAATTCTCGAACGGCGGCGGCCATCGCGGCAGGATTGTTCGGTGTGCAGAGGCGGCCGCAGTCTTCGGTGACGATTTCCTCGAAAGCCCCGGCTGCCACGGCCACCACGGGAATGCCGCTGGCCATGGCCTCCAGAATGACCAGACCGAAGGTTTCCTGATCGCCGGCGTGCAGCAATGCGTCGGCGCTGGCCATCAGCCGAGCCACTTGCGCCGCGGGGCGGAAATCCTCGATCACCGTCACGTTGGATGGCACGGCCGTGGGCATCGATGAGCCCACCAGCAGCAGGTGATAGCGTCGGCCCAGGCGTTCCATGCAGTCGAGCAGCACCGACAGGTTTTTTTCCTTGGAGCCACGCCCGGCGAAGATCAGCAACCGGGTGTTTTCGTCCAGGCCCAACCCGGCCCGCAGCCCGGGGTCCCTGGCTTGGGGATTGAAGGTTTGCAGGTCGACACCGAGCGGCTGCACGAAGACATTCCTGACCCCAAGCCCGGTAAGTTTGTCGGCCATGACCCGGCTGGGCGCCAGGACCCGGTCGAAGTTGCCGTAGAGCTTGCTGACATAGGCCTCGACGTTGTTGGTCACCCAGTTGCCCATGCGGTTGCGGACCAGTAGCGGCAGGTCCGAGTGATAAAAGCCGATGACCGGCACATCGAGTTGGCGCCGCGCATCCAGCGCCGCCCACGCGGTGAGATAGGGGTCGCCGACTTCGATCAGATCGGGTTGCAAGTCTTGCAGGACATTGCGCCAGGGCGCGAGACGCAGAGGGAAGCGATAGCCCTTGCCGAAGGGCAGGGCAGGGGCAGGAACGGTGAAGATGCCATCCTGCTCACTCAAGGAGGGTCCAGGGATCAGCAAGCTGTGGCGAATGCCGGGCTTGATGCCCAGGCGACGGTGCTTTGCATCCAGATAAGTGCGCACGCCACCACTGGCTGGAGCATAGAACATGGTGATGTCAGCGATATGCACGATGGACGGTCCTCCGGTCCCGGTACTCCCTTGGTTGACCTTTATGAAGAATAGATGTTCGGTTGGGGTTGTGCGGGTGGGGGGAGTCAGCGGGGTTTTGCAGTGTTTGGCAGGCCGCTATCGCGAGCAGGCTCGCTCCCACAGGTTCAGTGACAACTTTGTGGGAGCGAGCCGGCTCCGGGCGGCGTTCCGACGAAGGGGCCAGTTCAGGCGCTAGATACGGAAACTGCCTACCAACTGCTTCAGCCGCGCCGCCTGCTGCTCAAGGTCCGAGCACGCACGCAAGGTCGATTGCAGGTTTTCCACACCTTCCTGGTTCAGCGTGTTGATCTCGGTGATGTCGACGTTGATCGACTCCACCACGGCGGTCTGTTCTTCGGTCGCGGTGGCCACCGACTGGTTCATGCCGTCGATTTCACCGATACGCAGCGTCACGCTGTTCAGGCGTTCACCCGCGAGGTTGGCGATTTCCACGCTGTCCTGGCTATGGCGCTGACTGTCGCTCATGGTGCTGACCGATTCCCGGGCGCCGACTTGCAGCTCCTCGATCATGGTTTGTACCTGTTGCGCCGATTCCTGCGTGCGGTGTGCCAGGTTGCGCACCTCGTCCGCCACCACGGCAAAACCACGACCGGCTTCACCGGCGCGCGCCGCTTCGATTGCAGCGTTGAGCGCCAGCAGGTTGGTCTGTTGGGAAATGCTGGTGATCACTTCCAGAATCTGCCCGATGTTCACCGTTTTGCTGTTCAACGATTCGATATTGGTGCTGGAAGCGCTGAGCATGCTCGACAGCTGATTCATCGCGACAATGCTGCGATTCACCACTTGCTGGCCGTCTTCGGCCAGGCTGCGGGCATCGCTGGCCTGGCTCGACGCTTGAGCCGCGTTGCGCGCGATTTCCTGGGCGGCGGCGCCGAGCTGGTTGATGGCGGCGGCGACGCTGCTGGTGCGCGAGGCTTGCTGGTCGGAGTTGAACATCGACGAGTTGGAGGCCGCGACCACGCGTAATGCCACTTCGTTGACTTGCCCGGTGGCCGAAGACACTTCGCGGATCGAACCGTGGATACGCTCCACGAAACGGTTGAACGCAGTGCCGAGGCTGCCGAACTCATCATTGTTCACGATGGTCAGGCGCTTGGTCAGGTCGCCTTCGCCGTCGGCGATGTCGGCCATGGCCCGGGTCATGACGTGCAACGGCTGAATCAGGATGCGAATCAGCATGCCGAGCAGGGCGATGATGATAGCCACGGCAATGACGGTCGCAACGACCGCGGAGGTGCGGAATTTGCTGAGCATCGAGAAGGCTTTGTCCTTGTCCACCGACAGGCCGATGTACCAGTTGACCGACGACAGGCCCTTGATCGGGGTGAAGGTCACGATGCGGGTTTTGCCGTCGACCTGGATTTCACTCATGTCGCTGCTGATCGCGGGCGTATCTTGCGGGTAGACATCCTTGAGCGTCTTCATCGCCAGCGCTTTGTCGGGATGTACCAGGATCTTGCCATCGGCACTGACCAGGAAGGCGTAGCCCATGCCATCGAAATCCAGCGCATTGAGGCTGTCGGTGATCACCTGCAGACTCAGGTCGCCACCGACGACACCGATGTTCTGTCCATCCTTGATCACGCTATTGACGATGGAAAGCACCAGTTGGCCGGAGGCCAGGTCCACATAGGGTTCAGTCAACGCCGAACCGCTGGTGCCTTGGGCGCTCTTGTACCAAGGGCGCGCACGAGGGTCATAGCCGTCGGGCATCTTGCTGTCCGGGCGAATGATGAAAGAACCGTCCTTGCTGCCCAGGTAGGCACCCATGAAGGTCGAGGTCACGGCTTTTTGCACAAGCAGACTGGATACGTTGCCCGCCTCGGGATTGAGTGCGACGGTTTGTGCCAGGTTTTCTATCAACAGGCGGCGCCCGTTCAACCAGGTCTGGATGTTGTTGGCAGTGACGCTGCCCATTTCCTGCAGGTAATTGTCCAGGTCCTCACGAATGGCGTTGCGCTGCAAATAGTCGTTGTACAGCGTGAATGAGGCGAAGGCGGCAATAACGATGAGGGTGGCGGCAAGCAGGATTTTATGACTGAAACGCAGATTTTTGTTCATGGCTTGGGGGTCCGCTAAGGTCTTAATGTCCAGCGCGTGCTTTTATAAAGGGACGCACAACGGGCAAGGTTGAAAGCAAGTGAATTTTCCGACTCTCCTTAGGGAAATTTCTGACCAGATCGTGTCTGTCTGCTTTGTCGTTATTTCTATCGGCCGTGTAGGACCAAAGATTAATCATGGGTGACCAAATGCCTGATTCATTGCAACTCGTTATCGGCGCCGACCTCAAGGGGCAGCCGATCGCCCAGGCCATGCGCCTGGCGAACCGCCACGGTTTGATCGCGGGCGCGACCGGTACCGGCAAAACCGTCACTTTGCAACGAATGGCCGAAGCCTTCAGCGATGCCGGCGTAGCGGTGTTCGCCGCCGACATCAAGGGTGACCTGTGCGGCCTCGGCGCTGCCGGCAACCCCCAGGGCAAGATCGCCGAACGGATTGCCGGGATGCCATGGCTCAACCACAAGCCTCAGGCTTATCCGGTGACGTTGTGGGACGTACACGGTCAGTCCGGTCATCCTTTACGCACAACCTTGAGTGAAATGGGGCCGTTGCTGCTGGGCAGCCTGCTGGAACTGACCGACAGTCAGCAGTCGGCGTTGTACGCGGCGTTCAAGGTGGCGGACCGCGAAGGTTTGTTGTTGCTGGATCTGAAAGACCTGAAGGCACTGCTCAATCACCTCAAGGACAACCCGGAACTGCTCGGGGACGACGCGGCGCTGATGACCACCGGCTCCAGCCAGGCCCTGTTGCGGCGTCTGGCAACCCTTGAACAACAAGGCGCCGAGGCACTGTTCGGTGAACCGGCGTTGCAACTCGAAGACATCCTTCAACCCACAGCGGATGGCCGCGGGCGCATTCATTTGCTGGATGCCAGCCGCCTGGTGCATGAAGCGCCGAAGGTCTACGCGACGTTCCTGCTGTGGCTGCTGGCCGAGCTGTTCGAGCAACTGCCTGAGCGTGGCGATGCCGACAAACCATTGCTGGCGCTGTTCTTCGACGAGGCCCACCTGTTGTTCAACGGTACGCCGCAGGCATTGCGTGACCGTCTGGAGCAAGTCGTGAGGCTGATTCGTTCGAAAGGCGTGGGCGTGTATTTCGTCACCCAGTCGCCGGGTGACCTGCCGGATGACGTGCTGGCTCAGTTGGGCTTGCGCATCCAGCACGGTTTGCGTGCGTTCACCGCCAAGGAGCAGAAGTCCCTGCGCGCGGTGGCCGAAGGATTCCGCCCGAATCCGTCGTTCGATACGTTGTCGGTGTTGACCGAGCTCGGGATCGGGGAAGCACTGGTCGGCACCCTGCAGGAAAAAGGTACGCCGGAAATGGTCCAGCGGGTGCTGGTAGCGCCGCCGCAATCGCGGATCGGGCCCTTGACCGGTGCCGAGCGCGCGACGCTGATTGCCGGTTCGCCGTTGCAGGGGCGTTATGACAAGCCGATTGACCGTGAATCAGCCTATGAAGTGCTGATGGGGCGCAAGGGGCTGGCGCCCGAGCCCGAAGTGGAACAGGGCAAACAGGAACCGAGTTTCACCGAGCAGGCGGGAGAGTTCCTCGGCACAGCGGCAGGGAAGGTGCTGAAATCAGCGATGCAACAGGCGGCGAACCAGATTGGCCGACAGTTGGTGCGCGGCTTGATGGGTTCGTTGCTGGGTAGCAAAAAACGCCGTTAGCGAGTGGACACAATCTAACTGTGGGAGCGCCTATGAGGTTCTGCTTTTGGCGTGTGCCGCCAACCGCTCCAGCGCCGCCCGCAGGTTCGGATCGGTAATCTCATCAGCCGTCGCCTGAATGGTCGCGGCAGCATCACTGGACAAATCCATGGTGTGCCCGACTGCGCCCCGCTGAACGGTAGGCGGCTGGACCTTGAACAGAATTCGCGTGAGATTGCTGAACTCGTCAAACATCTGCAATTGCCGCTGCAGGCGCTTTTGCTGGTAACGCAGGCGGGTTGCCCAATGGCCGTCGGTGACAATCAGCAACAAACTGCCTTCACGCCAGGAGGCCACGTGGCAATGCTCGCGAGCAGCGGGTTGCAATTGGCTTTCGAGCAAGCGTTGCAGATGGCCCAGGCGTTGAGCGTGGCCGAGAATGGCTTTCAGCGGCTTGGCTTCGCGTAGTAGAACGGCAGGTACTTTGGCCGTAAGTGGGCGAAATGCCATGATCAGACACCTGAAGTAACAGAGACGCCATGGTAGCAGAAAGCACCGGGTGCACCCGCTCATTGCTTTTGTGGACGCTTTGCCCATTAAATCAACAACTAACTTCTGCCTTGAACGGCTTGAAGTTGAGCAAAACGCCCTTATTTCAAGTGAGCCCCGTCAAAGCGCTGTGCCGGCATCGTGGAATATCGCCACTTTCCTCTCCATCGTTTCCGGGTAGAATGCTCGTTCGCATGCGGCCATGAGGGCTGCACGGGCGACTCACGGGGCCGCCCTCCATCCCTTTAGTGTGGAAGATCCTGCCGATATGTTTGCGCCTTTGTTAAAGAAACTTTTTGGAAGCAAGAACGAGCGTGAAGTCAAACGCATGCTCAAGACGGTGCAACTCGTCAATGCCTTCGAAGAGCGAATGGTGGCCCTTTCGGACGATCAATTGCGTGCCAAGACCAGTGAGTTCAAGGCCCGCATCGCCAAAGGGGAATCCCTCGACAAGCTGCTGCCAGAAGCCTTTGCGGTCGCCCGTGAAGCCGGCAAGCGTGTCATGGGCATGCGCCACTTCGATGTCCAGCTGATCGGCGGCATGACCTTGCATGAAGGCAAGATCGCGGAAATGCGCACCGGTGAAGGCAAGACCCTGGTGGCAACACTGGGTGTTTACCTTAACGCGCTGTCCGGCAAGGGCGTGCACGTGGTGACGGTGAACGACTATCTGGCCCGCCGTGACGCCAACTGGATGCGCCCGCTGTATGAATTCCTCGGCCTGACGGTCGGCGTTGTCACGCCGTTCCAGCCGCCGGAAGAGAAGCGCGCTGCCTACGCCGCCGACATCACCTACGGTACCAACAACGAATTCGGTTTCGATTACCTGCGCGACAACATGGCGTTCAGCATGGAAGAAAAATTCCAGCGCGAACTCAATTTTGCCGTGATCGACGAAGTCGACTCCATCCTCATCGACGAAGCCCGTACGCCGCTGATCATCTCCGGTCAGGCCGAGGACAGCTCCAAGCTGTACATCGAGGTCAACAAGCTGATTCCGCAGTTGAAGCTGCACGTCGAGGAAGTCGAAGGCGAAGTGACCCAGGCCGGTCACTACACCATCGACGAGAAGACCCGTCAGGTCGAACTCAACGAAGCCGGTCACCAGTACGTCGAGGAAACGCTGACCCGCATCGGTTTGCTGGCTGAAGGCGAGAGCCTGTACTCGGCGCATAACCTGAGCCTGTTGACTCACGTTTACGCCGGCCTGCGTGCGCACAAGCTGTTCCATCGCAACGTCGAATACATCGTGCAGGACGGTCAGGTCGTACTGGTCGACGAGCACACCGGTCGTACCATGCCGGGTCGCCGTTTGTCCGAAGGCCTGCACCAGGCCATCGAAGCCAAGGAAAACCTGAACATCCAGGCCGAAAGCCAGACATTGGCGTCGACCACCTTCCAGAACTACTTCCGTCTGTACAGCAAACTGTCCGGCATGACCGGTACGGCCGACACCGAAGCGTTCGAGTTCCACCAGATCTATGGCCTGCAGGTCGTGGTGATTCCACCGAACAAGCCGCTGGCCCGTAAAGACTACAACGACCTGGTGTTCCTGACTGCCGACGAGAAATACGCGGCAATCGTGGCCGACATCAAGGAAAGCATGGCCGCCGGTCGTCCGGTGCTGGTGGGTACTGCCACCATCGAAACCTCCGAGCACATGTCCAGCCTGCTCGTGAAGGAAGGCATCGAACACAAGGTTCTGAACGCCAAGTTTCACGAAAAGGAAGCCGAGATCATTGCCCAGGCCGGTCGCCCGGGCGCACTGACCATCGCCACCAACATGGCCGGTCGTGGTACCGACATCCTGTTGGGTGGTAACTGGGAAGTGGAAGTGGCTTCCCTGGAAAACCCGACCCCCGAGCAGATTGCCCAGATCAAGGCCGACTGGCAGAAGCGTCACCAGCAAGTGCTCGAATCGGGCGGCTTGCAGGTGATTGCGTCCGAGCGTCACGAATCGCGCCGTATCGACAACCAGCTGCGTGGTCGTGCCGGTCGTCAGGGCGACGCCGGTTCCAGCCGCTTCTACCTGTCGCTGGAAGACAGTCTTATGCGCATCTTCGCCTCTGACCGGGTGAAGAACTTCATGAAGGCCCTGGGCATGCAGCCTGGCGAAGCGATTGAGCACCGCATGGTGACCAACGCCATCGAAAAGGCCCAGCGCAAGGTCGAAGGCCGCAACTTCGACATTCGCAAGCAACTGCTCGAGTTCGACGACGTCAACAACGAACAGCGTAAAGTGATCTATCACATGCGTAACACGTTGTTGGCCGCCGACAACATCGGTGAGACCATCGCTGACTTCCGTCAGGACGTGCTCAACGCCACCGTCAGCGCCCACATTCCCCCGCAATCGCTGCCTGAGCAGTGGGACGTGGCCGGCCTGGAAGCTGCGCTGCAGAGCGATTTCGGTGTGACGCTGCCGATCCAGCAATGGCTTGACGAAGACGATCACCTGTACGAAGAAACCCTGCGCGAGAAGCTCATGAACGAGCTCGTCGCGGCGTACAACGAGAAAGAAGACCAGGCGGGCGCCGAAGCGTTGCGCACCTTCGAGAAACAAATCGTTCTGCGCGTTCTGGACGACCTGTGGAAAGACCACCTGTCGACCATGGACCACCTGCGTCACGGTATCCACTTGCGTGGTTATGCCCAGAAGAACCCGAAGCAGGAATACAAGCGCGAGTCCTTCACCCTGTTCTCCGAGTTGCTGGATTCGATCAAGCGCGATTCGATCCGTGTGTTGTCCCACGTTCAGGTTCGCCGCGAAGACCCGATCGAAGAGGAACAGCGTCTGCGCCAGGAAGCCGAGGCATTGGCCGCTCGCATGCAGTTCCTGCATGAAGAGGCTCCAGGTCTGGAGCAACCGGAAGTGTTGGGCGAAGAGATTGATGTTGCTCTCGCTACTGCGCCGGTTCGCAACGAGCAGAAGCTGGGTCGCAACGAACTGTGCTACTGCGGTTCGGGCAAGAAGTTCAAGCATTGCCACGGGCAGATTCAGTAAAACCCGTTTCAAACGCTGAAATACCCGCGCCGCGACCGGCTTCTGCCGTCGCGGCGTTTTACCATTCGAACCACCGTTTCCCTTGAGCGGTGCTGATATTATTTATAAAGGAGCGCATTCATGGCTGTTGGTCTTGGTCCTTTGCCAACGTTGCACCCGGTTGCCGGTTTTGAACTCGGTATCGCCTCGGCCGGTATCAAGCGCCCGGGGCGCAAGGATGTTGTGGTCATGCGCTGTGTTGAAGGCTCCACGGTTGCTGGCGTGTTCACCTTGAACGCCTTTTGCGCCGCACCGGTGATCCTGGCCAAGCAACGCGTACAAGGCCCTGTGCGTTACCTGCTGACCAACACTGGCAATGCCAACGCCGGCACGGGCGAGCCAGGCCTGGCCGCCGCCGAGCGCACCTGCGCCAAACTGGCCGAGCTGACTGGTGTCGACGCCAGCCAGGTGCTGCCGTACTCCACCGGTGTGATCGGCGAGCCGCTGCCTGTGGAGAAGATCGAAGGTGCGCTGCAAGCCGCCCTCGATGATCTGTCGATCCACAACTGGGAAGCTGCCGCGACCGGCATCATGACCACCGACACCCTGCCAAAGGGTGCCAGCCGTCAGTTCCAGCACGACGGTGTGACCGTCACCGTTACCGGCATCAGCAAAGGCGCCGGCATGATTCGCCCGAACATGGCGACCATGCTCGGCTACATCGCCACTGACGCCAAGGTTTCCCGCGACGTGTTGCAAAACCTGATGCTCGATGGTGCCAACAAGTCGTTCAACCGCATCACCATCGATGGTGATACGTCGACCAACGACTGCTGCATGCTGATCGCCACGGGTCAGGCCGCGCTGCCGGAAATCACCCGCGCCGAAGGCGAGTTGTTCGCCAAGTTGAAGCAAGCGGTGTTCGAAGTGTGCATGGACGTGGCCCAGGCCATCGTTCGCGATGGCGAAGGCGCGACCAAGTTCGTCACTGTTGAAGTCAACGGCGGCGGCAATCACCAGGAGTGCCTGGACGTCGGCTACACCGTGGCTCACTCGCCGCTGATCAAGACCGCACTGTTTGCTTCCGACCCGAACTGGGGCCGTATCCTGGCCGCTGTTGGCCGTGCCGGCGTTCCGAACCTGGACGTGAGCAAGATCGACGTATTCCTCGGTGACGTGTGCATTGCCAGCCGTGGCGCGCGCGCGGCAACCTACACCGAAGCCCAGGGTGCGGCGGTGATGCAGCAGGAAGAAATCACCATCCGTATCGAGTTGGGTCGCGGCGATTGCAGCGAAACCATCTGGACCACCGACCTGTCCCACGAATACGTGAAGATCAACGCCGAGTACCGTACGTAAGACCGAGTTGCCCTATTCGCGGGCAGGCTCGCTCCCACATTGGATTTGTGTACACCTCGAACCACTGTGGGAGCGAGCCTGCTCGCGATGGCGGTCTGTCAGTCAGTAGCTAGACTGGCCTGTCCACCTCATCAAAAGGTCCTGAACATGAGTCTGCACCTGATCATCGGCGACAAACTGCTTTCTTCCTGGTCCCTGCGCGGCGCCCTGGCTCTGGATCTGGCCGGTGCGGCCTACACCGAAGAACTGATCAAACTGAACCAGCCGGACACCCGCGAGCGTCTGCTCAAGCATTCGCCGGCGGGCAAGGTCCCGCTGCTGAAAACCGAACACGGCACCATCGCCGACTCCCTGGCGATAGCCGAATACCTGGCAGAACAGTTCCCGGGTCTCTGGCCGAATGACATCGCCGCCCGCGCCCAGGCGCGCTCGGCGTGTGCGCAAATGCATAGCGGATTCTTCGCCATGCGCGGCAGCATGCCGTTTGACCTGAGCCATGACGCCCCTTTGTCGCCGGTTCCGGCTGACGTTCAGGCCGATATCGAACGCATGTCGGCACTGTGGGCCGAGTGCCGTGCTGCTGCGACAGAAACAGGGCCATACCTGTTTGGTCGTATCAGTCTGGCTGACGTGTTCTTTGCACCGATTGCCGTGCGCTTGCGCACCTATCAGGTGAAACTGTCTGCCATAGACGAAGCCTATGTCGAGACCCTCTACCAATGGCCGGCGTTCAAGGCCTGGCAGAAGGCCGGACTGGAGGAGTTGCAAAGGTGAAACGAGTTCATGTCGCCGCTGCCGTCATCCGCGATGGCAGTGGCCAGATCCTGATCGCCCGACGTGCCGACTCACAGCATCAGGGCGGCCTGTGGGAGTTCCCCGGGGGCAAGGTCGAGGCCGACGAGTCGGTCGAAACCGCACTGGCCCGCGAACTCCATGAAGAGCTGGGCATCGTGGTCGGCGCGGCGCGCCCGCTGATCAGGATTCGGCACGATTACCCGGACAAGCAGGTGTTGCTGGATGTCTGGGAAGTCTCGGCGTTTACCGGCGAGCCCCACGGTGCCGAGGGACAACCGCTGGCCTGGGTTGCACCGCGTGATTTGTCGAGTTACGAGTTCCCGGCGGCCAATCAGCCTATCGTCGCGGCTGCGAAATTACCTGCTCAGTACTTGATCACTCCGGAAGACCTGGAAACTCCAGCGTTGCTGCGCGGTATTCAGAAGGCCATTGCCGGTGGCATCAAGCTTATCCAGTTGCGCGCACCGAACGGTTACGACCCGAAATATCGCGACCTGGCTGTCGATGCGGTGGGCTTGTGTGCCGGCAAGGCGCAATTGATGATCAAGGGGCCGTTCGAATGGCTGGGCGATTTCCCGGCCGCGGGTTGGCACATTACCTCGGCGCAACTGCGCAAATACGCAGCGGCCGGGCGGCCGCTACCGGCATCGCGCTGGCTGGCGGCGTCGTGCCATAACGCTGAAGAGCTGGCGCTGGCCGAACAGATGGGGGTGGATTTCGTGACCCTGTCGCCGGTTCAGCCTACCCTGACTCACCCTGGCGCCGAGCCGCTGGGTTGGGAACAGGCGTCGAGCTTGATCGACGGTTTCAGCAAGCCGGTGTTCCTGCTCGGTGGTGTGGGCCCGGCGGAGGTCGAGAAAGCCTGGGCTGCGGGTGCGCAGGGGGTGGCAGGGATTCGGGCGTTTTGGCCTGAGGCCTGATTCTGGGGGATGCTACAGGCCCCTTCGTCGGATCGCCGCCCGGGCGGCGATCCGACGAAGGCGGCCTGACAGGTGCCGGCTAAACCTCTGGTTTCAGCGCCGGCTGCCAAAGAATCTCCGCCACTCCCTGACGCTTGGCAATCAACCGCGCGGCAACAAACAACAAATCCGACATCCGATTGATGTACGCCAGGCCAACCCCGGCCAATGGCTCAATCGCATTGAGTTGCTGACACCGCCGCTCTGCGCTGCGCGCCAGGCTGCGGCAGACATGAGCCTGGGCAATCAGCGTCGAACCGCCGGGCAGAATGAAGTTTTCCAATGGCCCCAATTCTTCATTCCACACATCGATCGCGGCTTCCAGGCGTTCGATTTCCGCTGCATTCAACGCCTGGTACACCGGCATCGCCAGTTCGCCACCGAGGTCGAACAATCGGTGCTGGCAGGGGGCCAATACCTCGATCACTTCGTTCAAGCTTGGAAACTGACCAGTTTCCGCCGCCAACCCGGCCAGCAACACGCCCACCTGACTGTTCAGCGTATCGACTTCGCCAATGGCCTCGATCCGCGGGTGATCCTTGGGCACGCGACGACCATCGCCCAGACCGGTCTCGCCTTTGTCGCCAGTGCGGGTGTAAATCTTCGACAAACGAAAGCCCATGGTTACCTCGATAGCAGATTGAGTTGTTGCGAGACAGGTGGGGTACTCGCCAGGGGCAGGCGCAAGGTGAAGCAGGTGCCTTGGCCAAGAGTCGATTGCACTTCCATCTGCCCCTTGTGGTTATTGGTGATGATGAAGTACGACACCGACAGGCCAAGTCCGGTGCCCTGACCGATTTCCTTGGTGGTGAAGAAGGGTTCGAAGGTCCGTTTGCGCACGCTCTCGCTCATGCCGATGCCGTTGTCCTCGACCTGAATTTCCGCCCATGGCGGATTCAGCCTGGTGCGCAGAATGATCCGTCCAGGCTCGCTGTCGTCTTCGCGCTGGTGAATGGCTTGCGCGGCGTTTTTCAGCAGGTTGAGCAGCACTTGCTCCAGTTCGTTGGCGGTGCCGGGAACCGGTCCCAGCGCCGGATCGAACTGACGAATGATGGCCTGGCCCTTGAAGTCGAAGCCGATCGCCAGATCGAAATCGTTACCGGCGATCTCCACGGCCTGGTCGATCAGGGCAGGCAGATCGCACGGGGCCATTTGCCGGGTGCTGCGACGGCTGAAGCTGAGCATGTGGGTAACGATTTTGGCGGCGCGGGCACCGGCCTGTTGGATGCCGTCGAGCAACTGTGGCACTTCGCGGATTTGCAGATACTGATTGACCGTCGTCAGTTCGATTCCGGTCTGTTCGGCCATTTCAAGGTTCTTCGGCAGATCGGGAGACAGGCGTCGGCGAATGTTTTGCACGTTGTGCAGGATCGCACCCAGCGGGTTGTTAATCTCGTGGGCCATGCCGGCGGCAAGCCCCCCGACCGAAAGCATTTTCTCCGACTGCACCATCATCTCCTCCAGGGACAGGCGCTGGGTGATGTCGTCGATCCGGATCACCACGCCACGTCCGGCACCGCCCATCAACGGATAGAAAGTCAGGGCGTAGTGGCGGGGTTCGTCGTCCTTGAGCCAGGTGACACGTTCGATTTTGGCCACCGTATGCTGCTCGACCGTTTGCTTGAGTTGTGGCAAAAACGGCTTGAGCGGTTCGAAGGCAAGGAAGATGGGCTGGTTCAGGGCTTCATCGAGACGAGTACCCGACAGGGCGCTGGCCTCCTGGTTCCATTGCGTCACGTAGAGCTGTTCGTCGAGGGCGATCAGCGCCGACGGCATGGAGTCGATGATGCTGTTGAGGTAGTTCTGGAAGCCGGTGAGTTTTTTCTCGATCTTGCTGCGCACCTGGACTTCGAGTTCCAGTTTGCGGTTGGTATGGCGGGTTTCTTCGGCTAGCCCCTGGGCTTGGTCGTAGGCTGCCTGGGACTCGTCCCGAGCCCGCTTGAGTTGCTGCTCCCTGGCCTCGATTCGCGAGAGCATGGTGTTGAACGCCTCGGCGAGGCTGCCAATTTCATCGTGGTTTCCTCGCGAAGCACGCAGTGCGTAGTTTTCTTCACGGGTTACCTGGCGGGACAACTCTTCGAGCTGGTGGATCGGCCGGGTAATCAGGCGCTTGATCTGGCGGGCAATGATCAGCCACAGCAGCACACTGAAGATCAGAATGCCCAGGCTGGCCGTCAGGGTCCCGGTGTAGAACGCCACTGGCAGTTCGCTCGTGGCCACCAGCAGCAGGTGCCCTGGTGCTGTACCGGGGCGGGGCAGGGTGATGACTTGATTGCTGCGAAACTCGGTGGCCTGCCAGTCTTCAATATGCCGGAAACGCTTGGGCAGCTCCAGGTTGTCGCCATGCTGCAATTGCGCCAGTTGCTCGCCCTTGCCGTCATACAGGGCTGCTGCACGCAGCGGCGAATAGCTGTTGAGCTCCTGTAGCAGGCGTTCGGCGCTTTGTGGTGACGCCAGGGCTTCGGAGGCCAGGCTCGGGTTGGATACCAGTCGGCCGATGGTCTGCAGGGCCTGGGGCGCCATGCTTTCCTGGGAGATGTAGTACGCGGCGCTGATAAAGGTCAGGTTGGCAACCAGCAGGACGGTGACCATCAGTACCAGCAGGGCGGCTAGCAGTTTCTGTCCGACGGGCAGGTTTTCAAGGCGCTGGCGCAATGGCATCTGATTCATCGCAAAAAAGGAACAAGTGGCCAGCGTAGCCGCTGCTCAGTCGCTGGGCAATCCAAGGCTTTGCAGGCGAGCAATCAACCTCGACTCAAGCTGATTGAGGTGAGGCAGGTTCAGTTGATGACGTCCGGCAACTTTACAGGCATAACCCAGCAGATAGCTGATTTCTGTGCGGCGCTGGCTGGTGACGTCCTGATGCATCGAGGAGTAGTTGGCAGCAGTGGCGTGGATCACCCGTTCGACCTCCTGCTGCAGGTTTTCGGCCGCTGCCGGCTGACCGCAACGCTCAAGCAACTCCACCAGTTCGCCGCAGAGGGTGGCGACTTCGCAGTGATGTTGCTGCAAGCCGCCGTTGCGGCAATCGTGCAGCACCGTCAGCGGATTGATCGCACAGTTCAGGGCGAGTTTGCGCCACAGCCTGGTCAGGATTTCGGTGCTCCACTCGTGGGGAATGCCGGCAGTGCTCAGGTCATCGAGCCAGATTGGCGCGACCGGATGGCTCGCATCCCCCAGCCAGGTGAAGCCATGCCCGGCAAACACCACGCGCCAATCGCCATCACGGAAGGCGCCTTCGGTGCTCGACGCATAGATGCAGCGTGCCTGAGGAACCTGTGCGGCCACCGCGTCCTGACTGCCCAGGCCATTTTGCAGCAGAATCAGTTCAGCGCCTGGGGCCAGGCGTGGCGCCACTCGGGCTACCGCACTTTCGGTATCGTAGGCTTTGCACGCCACCAGCAGGCGGTTGATCGGTTGGCTGCTGTCGGCTGTCTCGGCGGGCACGGCATAGTGTTGCGCCTCGCCGTGTTCCACCAGTGTCAATCCACCGGCCGCCTCATAGGCCTGCAATCTCGCGGTGTCCCGCAGGATCAGCCTGACCGGCACGCCAGCCCGTGCCAGACGTGTGGCCCATAAAGTGCCGAGGCTGCCGACGCCCAGAACATGCCAGGTGGTAGACATCAGCTTTTTGCTCTGTTTAAGGCGTGCATCGGCAGCTCACAGTGAATGATGGGAAAGACCCGTTATAATCAGCGCGGATTTTAACCGCAAGCCAGGCGCGCTCCATCAGTGCGCCTTTAAATTTGGAGAGATTACATGCCGTCGTTCGACGTGGTATCCGAACTGGACAAACACGAAGTCACCAACGCGGTCGAGAACGCCGTCAAGGAACTCGATCGTCGTTATGACCTGAAAGGCAAAGGCAGCTTCGAGTTCAAGGAAAAAGACCTGACCGTCAACCTGACCGCCGAGGCGGATTTCCAGCTCGAAGCAATGATTGAGATCCTCAAGCTGGCGCTGGTCAAGCGCAAAATCGACGTGCAGTGCCTTGAAGTCAAGGATGCGTTCGCTTCGGGCAAGCTGATGAAGCAGGAAGCCGTCCTCAAGGAAGGCATCGACAAGGAACTGGCGAAGAAAATCGTCGCTCACGTCAAAGACGCCAAACTCAAGGTGCAGGCTGCCATTCAGGGCGAGCAGGTGCGTATTACCGGCAAAAAGCGTGATGACCTGCAAGAAGCCATTGCAGTACTGCGGGCCAAGGAGTTCGGTATGCCGCTGCAGTTCAACAACTTCCGCGACTGACCTGAAAAGCGGGAACCTCTTGGTGTTTGCGACGTCGGAGGCCCAGGCAACGGCAGAAACGATTGAGCCCGTCGCGGTTCAATCCTTCTGCCGCTTTTTTTACGCATGCCGGATAGCCGGAAAAGGAGCAAGCAGATGGACTTAAATGCTGAGGTAGACAACCTGATCAAGGTCTCCCAGACCTGGATCCCGATGATCATGGAATACGGCAGTCGTGTACTGCTGGCGGTCATCACCCTGGGCATCGGCTGGTGGCTGATCAACAAAGTCACGAAAAAGCTCGGCGGCCTGATTGCATTGCGTAATGCCGATCTGGCGCTGCAAGGCTTCATCAGCAGCCTGGCGAACATCATCCTCAAGATCCTGCTGATCGTCAGCGTGGCCTCGATGATCGGTGTGGAAACCACTTCGTTTGTCGCGGCGATTGGTGCGGCGGGCCTGGCCATTGGCCTGGCCTTGCAGGGCAGTCTGGCGAACTTCGCGGGCGGCGTACTGATTTTGCTGTTCCGTCCGTTTCGTATTGGTGACTGGATCGAGGCTCAAGGTGTCGCCGGTACTGTCGACAGCATCCAGATTTTCCATACCGTACTGCGCACCGGTGACAACAAAACCATCATCGTGCCCAACGGTAATCTGTCGAACGGCATCATCACCAACACCAATCGTCAGCCGACCCGCAAAGTGGTGTTTGATGTAGGCGTCGATTACGAAGCGGACTTGCAGAAAGCCCGAGAAGTATTGCTGGAGTTGGCCAAGGATCCGCGTGTTTTGACTGATCCGGCACCTCAGGCAGTCATTTCGACATTGGGTGACAGTTCGATCACTGTTTCTCTGCGTGTTTGGGTGAAGACGGCTGATTATTGGGATGTGATGTTCATGTTCAACGAACTATCCCGTGATCGTCTGAGAGAAGCCGGCATCGATATTCCTTTTCCGCAGCGGGTAATTCGCGTGGTTCAGGAATCTGCTGCGCAGTGATTGGTTTTTGGGTCAATGCCTGACTATTCGGTCAGGCATGTTCTGCATGGATCTGATGTTTTAAACACACTGTTGTCACTCCCAACGAAAAAGGCCCATCCGAAGATGGGCCTTTTTTTGATTACCGCAAACTAACTTTCTGTGATTACAGAATGTTGAGTGGGTAGTCGGTGATCAGGCGGAACTCAGAGATATCGCCTTCGCCTTCGTCAGCATTGGCGGTGTGCCATGCTTGGCGGATGCGGAACGACAGATCCTTGGCTGGGCCGGACTGGATCACGTACTTGGCTTCCACGTTGGTTTCGTGGTGTTTGCCGTCTGCACCGTACAGACCGGTGTAGGTGCTGTTCGATGGAGTGTTGGTACCGTCGATGTTCCAACCATTCACGTAACGGACCATGAAGCTCAGGCCAGGTACGCCGTACTCGGCCATTTTCAGGTCGTAACGGGCTTGTACCGACTTCTCGCCAGGGGCGTTGAAGTCAGAGTACTGGATGGAGTTGGCGAGGAAGATCGAGTCGCCACCACGGTTGTTGTCACCCACGCCGATGTAGTCGAACGGAGTATCGCCGTTGACCTTCTGGAAGGCCAGGGTCAGGGTGTGTGCTTTCAGGAACGAGTAAGCAGCAGCCAGGGAGTAGGCGGTGTTGCTGATGTCGCCTGCTTTAGCATCACCGGTGTCGCGGGTGTTGTAGATGTTACCGTCGAAGTTGATCGAGTTGTCGCCGCCCAGTGCGAGGGTGTAGTTCGCGTTGGCGTAGTACTGGTTCCAGACGTCTTCGAGCTTGGCACCGTAGAGCGATACGCTCAGGTCCGGGGTAATGCCGTACTTGCCACCGAAGTAGTCGATGGAGTTGGCAGTCACGCCAGCGTAAGTAGCGAACAGTTCGCCGTCACGAGCGTTGCGGTCCTGGCTGGTTGCCGAGTAGAAGTG
Source organism: Pseudomonas sp. B28(2017) (assembly GCF_002113025.1). Lineage (GTDB taxonomy): Bacteria > Pseudomonadota > Gammaproteobacteria > Pseudomonadales > Pseudomonadaceae > Aquipseudomonas. The sequence continues at coordinate 77,468 of NZ_NEJH01000001.1, forward strand.
GCCGGCTTCGAGGTCGAGGTCTTTGACTTCGCTGCTCTGCAGTTGGATACCGCTAGCAGTTTGGTGAAGGATACGAGAACCACCTACAGCGAACACTGGAGAGGTGCTTGGCTGCATGTCGCCGATTTTCAGCTCGGTCTTGGAGATGCGGAACTTGGCGGCAGCACCGGCTTTGCCCTGGCTGTTGTTGACTTCGCCATCAGAGTCCACGGACATGTTGCCGGAACCTGCATATTTGTCGGAGCCGTCCAGTTTAATGGCCAGTTGGCCCCAAGCTTCAACGCCAACGCCGATCAGGCCTTGGGTGTAGCCCGAGCTGAACATGCCCTGGATGCCTTGGGTCCAGTCTTTGTCATCGACTGCGCCGTTTTTCTTGTTACGGTTGTAGTAGTAGTTGCGAACCAGCAAGTCGAGTTTGCTGTCTTCAACGAAACCTTTGGCTTCGGCCTGGTCGCTCACGAAAGGTGCGGCTACTGCCAACTGAGTACTGGCTGCTGCTGCAACTGCCAGTGCGATCATGCTCCACTTCATCACGCGCATCGTGATTTGCTCCTTTGGTTTTAGAAGAGTACTGCCGTCCCACCTGATTTATTATCTGGGCGGCTCTTTCTTTTTGTGTCGGCGCAAACTTATATCACGCCGACAATGTTGGCGATACTTGCGTATCTAACCTTTCGCCTTCTTTACGACCCTGTCGCAAACAGCGAGATAGATGTCGCAAATTTCCAGCTCCAACGCAACCGGGCTGACAACTTTAATGCTGTTTTCTGAGCCTTGGCGCCGGTAAAAAGAGTCCTGGTGAAACGTTTGAATCTCCATCGGGCTACCTTGCCACTGTCTTTTTTTACCTGAAGACCCCCGCTTCCAACGGGTGTCATATCAGGCGATGTTGGGTATGAATGCAATAAGCATGCTCAGTATCGAGCGTCGCTGCATTTTTTTTCAAGTTGACGGTCTGACGCTGTAAAAACCTCATAAAACCGGGGGTTCAAGCGCGTTTAGTATGGGCTTGACGCCTTGCCCGGCATCATGTTGCACCCTTCGGGTCGACTGCCTGACAACCAAAAATGTTACCGGTTCACCCCGCCAGTGAGTAAACGGCGGATGTCGAAGCAATCAGCGTAGACCCACTGTGCGGTTTTGGTGCAAAAATTTTTTTGCCCTGTGCTGAGTTCATCCCTGTTGGTCGCTTGTCTTGCGCGAACACTTCGTTGTGAATCAGTCATTTCGGGTTTTTTTGCCGGTTGATTGGTGCTGTCATGGTGCGCGGTAGCAAAAAATGTCTCATCCGGGGGCGGGCTGTCAGCTTTTCGCTTGCGCTCGTGGCCACTGCGCAAGGTTCGCCGTGAAGCGTGCGCCGTTCGCAGGTATGCTGCCGTCCGGTCGCTTGGTGCGCTGTCCCCCCGGATGGGCGCTAAGCTGAAAAATGATGACCCGGCGGGAGTGTACGCAGTGTTCGCTTTAGATCCACGACTTCAACAAGACACGTTACCGATCGGGGACTTTCCGCTCTGCCGGTTGCTGTTGTCCAACGATTCGAACTATCCCTGGTTCATCCTGGTACCTCGTCGTGAGGCTATCAGTGAGATATTTCAGTTGGATGATGCAGATCAGCAGCAGCTTTGGAAGGAGACGACGGAGCTTTCGCAAGTGCTCAAGGACTCGTTCGACGCGGACAAATTGAATGTTGCGGCGCTGGGCAATGTCGTCAGCCAGTTGCACATGCATGTGATTGTGCGCAAGCGCGAAGATGCCGCCTGGCCAGCACCGGTTTGGGGTAAATATCCGGCAAAGCCCTATGATTCGGAGCAGGTCGCCGCTATTCGCGAACGTTTGCGCCTGATATTGACTGATGGTTTTACGTTTCTGGAGGGCTGAATCATGAGCCTGGAAGAACGCGTTACCGATCTTGAAAGCCGCCTGGCCTTTCAGGATGACACCATCCAGGCATTGAATGATGTCCTGGTCGAGCAGCAACGGGTGGTCGAGCGTCTGCAACTGCAAATGGCTGCGCTGCTCAAGCGCCAGGAGGAAATGGTCGGCCAATTCGAGTCGTTCGAAGAGGAAGCGCCGCCGCCGCACTATTGAGCGACGAGCAGGCATGAAAAAACCGCGGACAGCTAGGCTGTGCGCGGTTTTTTTCAGCTTTGAATCAGCGGCGTGGCAGCGCGGCGATCACATCTTCGGCTTGCAGGCCCTTGTCACGATTCATGACAGAGAACTCCACGCGCTGGCCTTCTACCAGGACGCGGTGACCTTCACCGCGAATGGCCCGGAAGTGGACGAAGATATCGTCGCCGGAGTCGCGGGAAATGAAGCCGAAGCCTTTGGACGTGTTGAACCATTTCACGGTGCCGGTATCGCGGTTGCTCATGTCGTAGCTTGGTGCGGCGGTAGCTGGTGACGATTTGTAGAAGCTGATACCCAGATGCAGGGCAATAGCGATCAGGGCTGCGACCAGGCTGAACAGAACGGCGGGTTGACCGGCGATGACCGGCATCGGTGCAATCAGCGTCAGGGTTTGCAGGACTACCGTCAGGACCAGCAGGGCGCTGACCAGGTTTTGCAGTTGATGGCGCGGACCTTTGTTCCAGTAAGGGATGACAGGTGCAAGTGTGAGATTGAGCAGGCCGAAAAAGGCCAGGTACAGCGCGTCAGGTTGTTGCAGGTAAGGCAAGGCTTCGGATTGCAGGCTAGGGATGAAGGACAGCAGCAAGGCTGCTGCGCCTATCAGTAGATGGACGATTTTCAACATTTTGATTAACTCACGTTAAGACAGTTCACAAGGAAGAGCTGATGGCGCACGGTTCGCTTCAAAACAATAAAGAGGCGTTGGGCACGTGCCCGGTATCAGCCTATGCGCCATGCCCGGAAAAAATAGGCACTGGCGACACGCTGTCTATTTAACAGCAAAGCCGCAGGCTACTCAAATCAGGGCGTCCGGCGGCTCTTTTGGGGGGAATTGCCGCAGGTTGTCCGAAGTTTCGGGGGCTGCCAAAAGTTGTTGGCTCAACCCTTGTCTCGCTCAGTACGATTGAATGGCTTCGCCACCTGTTTGCGGCTTGAACAGGTTTATCGGGATATTTTGGCGGAAGTGGCCCGGGTCAACGGTTGCTCGGTCAGTGGCCTGCTATCTCATCTGGATCGTGAAGTTAACTTGCGTCACGGCGGAGTCAGGAAGTTCAGTGGATTGGTGCGGGTTGTCTGTGTCGTGCACAGCCTCAAGGAAGGAGTGTGCATCGTTACGGCCTGGTCTGGACGGCGAAAGCAGCAGAGTGTCGGCCCGTGCAGTCTTACGGCTGCACAGGCCGCATTTAATGGATATAATCCCGCTCTTTGCCGCAAAACCCTGCGTGTGCGGTAGCAATCTGATCGCCGAGACAACCTCCATGCCGATGTACGATTATCAATGTGCTTCCTGTGGTCATCAGTTGGAAGCCATTCAAAAGATCAGCGATGCACCGCTGGTCGACTGCCCTGCCTGTCAGGCGCCAGAGCTTAAAAAATTGCTGTCCATGCCCGGCTTTCGCCTCAGCGGCACGGGTTGGTACGAAACCGATTTCAAGACCGGTTCCAAGAAGAATCTGGCCGGCGGCGACAAAGCTGACTAAGGTCCTGAGCCTGAGTTGAACGACACGCGTGCTCTTGCATCACCCGACGACTTTTTTAAAGACGGGGCTGCTGTAGGATCTCCAACCGAATTTCGAATTACGAGAAGTGAAACCACGACCATGATGCGCAGCCATTATTGCGGCCAACTGAACGAAAGCCTGGACGGCCAGGAAATTACCCTTTGCGGATGGGTCCATCGTCGCCGTGACCACGGTGGGGTGATTTTCCTCGATATCCGTGATCGTGATGGTCTGGCCCAGGTCGTGTTCGATCCGGACCGCGCTGAAACCTTCGCCGCAGCCGACCGCGTGCGCAGCGAATACGTCGTGAAGATCACCGGCAAGGTTCGCCTGCGTCCGGCCGGTGCGACCAACGCCAACATGGCGTCGGGCATGATCGAAGTCCTCGGCTATGAGCTGGAAGTACTGAACGAATCGGAAACCCCGCCGTTCCCATTGAACGAATTCTCCGACGTCGGCGAAGAAACCCGCCTGCGTTATCGCTTCCTCGACCTGCGTCGCCCGGAAATGGCCGAGAAGCTGCGCCTGCGTTCGCGCATGACCACCAGCATCCGCCGCTTCCTCGACGAGAACGGCTTCCTCGACGTAGAAACGCCGATCCTGACCCGCGCCACCCCTGAAGGCGCGCGCGACTACCTGGTACCGAGCCGTACCCACGCCGGTTCGTTCTTCGCCCTGCCGCAATCACCGCAGTTGTTCAAGCAATTGCTGATGGTGGCCGGCTTCGACCGCTACTACCAGATCGCCAAGTGCTTCCGTGACGAAGACCTGCGTGCCGACCGTCAGCCGGAATTCACCCAGATCGACATCGAGACCAGCTTCCTCGATGAAAAAGACATCATGGGCCTGACCGAAGCCATGATCCGCAACCTGTTCAAGGAAGTGCTGGGTCTGGAGTTCGGCGAATTCCCGCACATGACTTTCGAAGAGGCCATGCGCCGCTACGGTTCCGACAAGCCAGACCTGCGTAACCCGCTGGAGCTGGTGGACGTGGCTGACCAGCTCAAGGAAGTCGACTTCAAGGTGTTCAGCGGCCCGGCCAACGACCCGAAATGCCGCATCGCCGCCTTGCGTGTTCCAGGCGGGGCAAGCATGCCGCGCAAGCAGATCGACGATTACACCAAGTTTGTCGGTATCTATGGTGCCAAGGGTCTGGCGTATATCAAGGTCAACGAGCGCGCCAATGGCGTCGAAGGCCTGCAGTCGCCAATCGTGAAGAACATTCCTGAGGCCAACCTCAACGTGATCCTCGATCGCGTCGGTGCGGTCGACGGCGATATCGTGTTCTTCGGCGCCGACAAGGCGAAGATCGTCAGCGAAGCCCTGGGCGCGCTGCGGATCAAGCTTGGCCACGACCTGGACCTGCTGACCTGCAAGTGGGCACCAATGTGGGTCGTCGACTTCCCGATGTTCGAAGAGAACGACGACGGCAGCTTCACCGCCTTGCACCACCCGTTCACCGCTCCGAAGTGCACCCCGCAAGAGCTTGAAGCCAACCCGGCTGGCGCTCTGTCCCGTGCTTACGACATGGTGTTGAACGGCACCGAACTGGGTGGCGGTTCGATCCGTATCCACCGCAAGGAGATGCAGCAGTCGGTGTTCCGCCTGCTGGGCATCAACGAAGCGGAACAGGAAGAGAAATTCGGCTTCCTGCTCGACGCTCTGAAATACGGCGCACCGCCGCACGGTGGCCTGGCCTTTGGTCTGGACCGTCTGGTGATGCTGATGACCGGCGCTCAGTCGATCCGTGAAGTGATCGCCTTCCCGAAAACCCAGAGCGCCGCAGATGTCATGACCCAGGCGCCGGGCCAGGTGGATGCCAAGGCATTGCGCGAACTGCACATTCGTCTGCGCGAAACGCCTAAGGCTGAGTAAGCTTGACCTGAAGGGCGCATCTCAGGATGCGCCCTTTCTTTATGGACAGAGTTGTTCAAGACTTTTGTTTGTCGGTCGGCGCAATGCAGCGCGGCGGGCAATGTTTCAAAGAGAATTCGGAGCGAGTTATGGCAGGTCATTCCAAGTGGGCGAACATCAAGCACCGCAAAGAACGTCAGGATGCCAAGAGGGGCAAGATCTTCACCAAGTGGATTCGTGAGCTGACCGTTGCTGCCCGTCAGGGCGGTGGCGACCCGGGTTCCAACCCGCGTCTGCGGCTGGCCCTGGACAAGGCTCTTGGTGCGAACATGAGCCGCGACATCATCGATCGCGCCATCGCTCGCGGTACCGGTGCTGCCGACACGGACGACGTGGTCGAGCTGACCTACGAGGGCTACGGCCCAGGCGGCGTGGCGGTGATGGTCGAATGCATGACCGATAACCGCAATCGTACCGCTGCAGCGGTTCGTCACGCATTCAGCAAGTGTGGCGGCAACCTCGGCACCGACGGTTCGGTGGCCTATCTGTTCGAGCGCAAAGGGCAGATCTCCTTCGCCGCCGGCGTTGACGAAGACGCGCTGATGGAAGCGGCCATGGACGCCGACGCCGATGATGTGGTGACCAATGAAGACGGTTCGATCGATGTTTTCACCTCGTTTGCCGGATTCTATTCCGTGCGTAACGCACTGGAAGCGGCGGGTTTCAAAGGTGACGACGCGGAAATTGTCATGTTGCCGACCACCAGCGCCGAGCTCGATCTGGAAGGTGCCGAGAAAGTCCTCAAGCTGATCGATATGCTCGAAGACCTGGATGACGTGCAAAACGTCTATTCCAACGCGGAAATTCCGGAGTCGGTGGCCGCACAGCTCGGTTGATCTGCCTCCTTCTGCAGGAGCGAGCCTTGCTCGCGAAAAACCCGAGAACGACGCTGATTTCAAGCGTTGCGTTATCGTTAGGGGCCATCGCGAGCGAGCTCGCTCCTACAGCGAGCGGCGCCCCGGCCGACGCGTTATTTCAATTTATCCGCAGGCGTTATGACTTTAATTCTTGGTATCGACCCCGGTTCGCGCATCACCGGTTACGGTGTGGTTCGTGATACCGGCCGCGGCTGTGAGTACGTCGCCTCCGGTTGCATCCGCACCGGTGCCGGCGAGCTGCATGAGCGACTGCAGATTGTCTATCGTGGCGTGCGGGAGATCATTCAGACTTACCATCCGGTGACCATGGGGATCGAAAAGGTGTTCATGGCCCGTAACGCCGATTCCGCCCTGAAGCTGGGGCAGGCCCGTGGTGCCGCGATCGTGGCGGGTGCCGAGGAAAGCCTGGAAATTGCCGAGTACACCGCAACCCAGGTCAAGCAGGCGGTCGTCGGTACCGGTGCGGCCAATAAGGAACAGGTGCAGATGATGGTCATGCACATGCTCAAGCTGACCAGCAAGCCGCAGATCGATGCCTCGGACGCCCTGGCCATTGCCATATGCCACGCTCATACCCGTTCCAGTCTGTTGCCCCATGGTCTGGGAGCAGCACGCAGTCGTGGCGGGCGCCTGCGTCTCTGATAGCATCAGCAATCATTTTTATGGAGTGAGGGTGTTTCGCCTGGGTTGTCGGCGGTATTCCCTCGCTCTATCAGTCGCTGGCCCAGAGCTGGCCAACGCTCAAGGATTTGTAACGTGATTGGACGTTTGCGCGGCACCCTGGCTGAGAAGCAGCCTCCACATCTGATTCTGGATGTAAATGGCCTGGGTTATGAACTTGAAGTGCCCATGACGACCCTTTACCGCTTGCCGTCGGTCGGTGAACCGCTGACCTTGCACACCCATTTGGTCGTGCGCGAAGACGCACAGTTACTTTATGGTTTTGTCGGCAAGCGTGAGCGCGATTTCTTTCGCGAATTGATCCGCCTCAACGGCGTCGGTCCGAAACTGGCGCTGGCCTTGATGTCGAGTCTGGAAGTCGATGAACTGGTTCGTTGCGTACAGTCCCAGGACACTTCGGCGCTGACCAAGGTCCCGGGCGTCGGCAAGAAAACCGCCGAACGCTTGCTGGTGGAACTCAAGGATCGCTTCAAGGCCTGGGAAACCGTACCGGCCATGTTCGCCCTGGTACCGAACCAGCCGGATGGCCCGGCCCCGGTGAACACTGCCGAGAATGACGCCGTCAGCGCCTTGATTTCCCTGGGCTACAAACCCCAGGAAGCCAGCAAGGCAGTGTCTGCGATCAAGGAGAAAGGTTTGAGCAGTGAAGACATGATCCGTCGCGCCTTGAAGGGAATGATCTAAGTGATTGAAGCTGATCGTCTGATCGCTGCCACGCACAGCCCGCGTGAGCGCGAAGAAGTCCAGGACCGGGCGATTCGCCCGGTCAGCCTGGCCGAGTACATTGGCCAGCCGACTGTTCGCGAGCAGATGGAGTTGTTTATTCAAGCTGCTCGCGGTCGTAACGAGTCCCTGGATCACACGCTGATCTTCGGGCCGCCTGGCCTTGGCAAGACCACCCTCGCCAACATCATCGCCCAGGAAATGGGGGTGTCGATCAAGAGCACCTCGGGGCCGGTGCTGGAGCGCCCTGGTGACCTGGCGGCACTGTTGACCAACCTTGAACCTCACGATGTGCTGTTCATCGACGAAATCCATCGCCTGTCGCCCATCGTCGAGGAGGTGTTGTACCCGGCCATGGAGGATTTCCAGCTCGACATCATGATCGGGGAGGGCCCGGCCGCGCGTTCGATCAAGCTGGATCTGCCGCCGTTCACCCTGGTCGGCGCAACAACGCGGGCGGGGATGCTCACCAACCCGTTGCGTGACCGTTTCGGGATCGTCCAGCGCCTGGAGTTCTACAACAACGCGGACCTGGCGACCATTGTCGGTCGCTCGGCAGGTATCCTCGGCTTGCCGCTGGATCCGGAGGGCGCCTTCGAAATCGCCCGCCGTGCCCGTGGCACGCCACGGATTGCCAACCGACTGCTGCGTCGGGTGCGTGATTTTGCTGAAGTTCGCGCCAAGGGGCATATCACCAAGCCGATCGCCGACCTCGCGCTGAACCTGCTGGACGTCGACGAGCGCGGCTTCGATCACCAGGATCGGCGTCTGTTGCTGACCATGATCGAGAAATTCGACGGCGGGCCGGTCGGAGTCGACAGCCTGGCCGCGGCCATCAGCGAAGAGCGTCACACTATCGAAGACGTGCTGGAGCCTTACCTGATCCAGCAGGGCTACATCATGCGCACGCCACGGGGGCGGGTGGTGACGCGCCATGCCTACCTGCATTTCGGTTTAAACATTCCGTCACGATTGGGCGAAATGCCTGTAGTAGACGAGTTTCTCGATGCCGCTGACGATTAATTAACATTGCGTGCTGATTTTTTCGGGCAATGTAGGGTCCCAGGACCGTACTTTCACGTGAAAGCCGCAGATCAATGAAAAACAGTTGCCTGGCCGGATTGGCAACCTGAGGAGTAAGCACTAGAGTATGCGCGCGCAAAACGGGCTTGAGCCTTTCGCACATCGCTGTCGCGTTTATTACGAGGACACCGATGCGGGTGGCATCGTGTATTACGTTAATTACCTCAAGTTTATGGAACGGGCTCGAACCGAGCGGCTACGAGATCTGGGCTTTGCCCAATCGCAGCTGGCAGGGGAGGACCTGTTGTTCGTCGTGCATTCCAGCGAAGCGCGCTACCACGCGCCGGCGCGACTGGATGACGAACTGCTGGTAAGCGCTGAAGTAATCGAATTGAACCGTGCCAGCCTGCGCTTCAAACAGCAGGTCAGGCGGGCAACGGATAATGCACTGCTCTGCGAGGGGCAGTTTCTGGTGGCCTGTGTGCGCACCGACAGTTTGAAACCCCGGGCCATTCCCGAAGCTCTACGAGCGGCCTTTGCCGACGTGAGCGGCGCGGGTACACACTCAAAGCAGGAGATAAAGCGTGGAAGCTAACGTCGTCGACCATTCCTCCATGTGGAGCCTGGTCAGCAATGCCAGTATCGTGGTGCAACTGGTAATGCTGACCCTGGTAGCCGCATCGGTGACCTCGTGGATCATGATCTTTCAGCGCAGCAACCTGCTGCGCGCCGGTCGACGTGCCCTGGAGAGCTTTGAAGAGCGCTTCTGGTCGGGTATCGACCTGTCCAAGCTGTACCGTCAGGCCGGCAGCAACCCGGACCCTGATTCGGGTGTCGAGCAAATCTTCCGTGCCGGCTTCAAGGAGTTCTCCCGTCTGCGCCAGCAGTCAGGCGTTGATCCGGAAGCGGTCATGGAAGGCGTGGCCCGTGCCATGCGCGTCGCCATTTCCCGTGAAGAAGAAAAGCTCGAGCAGAGTCTGCCCTTCCTGGCCACCGTCGGTTCCGTCAGTCCGTACATCGGTCTGTTCGGTACCGTCTGGGGGATCATGAACTCCTTCCGTGGTCTGGCAACTGCCCAGCAAGCGACCCTGGCCACTGTGGCTCCGGGTATCGCTGAGGCACTGATCGCCACGGCCATCGGCCTGTTCGCCGCGATTCCGGCCGTTATCGCCTACAACCGCTTCTCTGCTCGCAGCGAAACCCTGCTGAGCCGTTACTACACCTTCGCCGATGAGTTCCAGGCGATCCTGCACCGCAAAGTGCACACCAGCGAAGAATAAGCAGGTAATTACCAATGGCTTTAATCGCTCGAGCGCGAAACAAGCGCAAGCCGGTTGCCGAGATGAACGTGGTGCCTTACATCGACGTGATGCTGGTACTGCTGGTCATTTTCATGGTGACCGCGCCGATGCTCAATCAGGGCGTGAAAGTTGATCTGCCCAAGGTTTCCAGCGAAGCCTTGCCGCAGGACAACAACACCCAGGTCCTGACTATTTCGATCAAGTCCGACAAGACCTACTACTGGAACCTTGGCAGCGAAGTCGACACGGACAAGCAGCAAGACCGGGCCATGACGTTGCCGCAGATGACCGACGCCGTGACCAAGATCATTCGCGTCGGCAATGAAAACGGCAAGCACACCCAAGTCTTCATTCGCGGTGACAAATCCGTCGATTACGGTTCCGTCATGGGGGCCATGGGCGGGTTGCAGAAAGCCGGGGTCGGTAATGTTGGCTTGATTACCGAGGCGCCCTGATGCAGCAACAGCGAGAGCCGTCCGCCTCGGAAAGCTACTTCTGGCCTAGTGTCTGGGCGATTGGCTTGCACGTGCTGGTGTTCGGCATGCTGTTCGTCAGTTTTGCCTTTACCCCGGAACTGCCGCCGGCCAAGCCGATTGTCCAGGCAACCTTGTACCAGCTGAAATCGAAAAGTCGGGCGACCACCCAGACCAATCAGAAGATTGCCGGTGAAGCGCAGAAATCTGCTGCGCGTCAGACCGAAGTCGAGCAGATGGAACAGAAAAAGGTCGAGCAGGAAGCGGTGAAGGCTGCGGAACAAAAGAAAGAAGAGGCGGCTCAAAAGGCCGAAGAAGCCAAGAAGGCCGACGAAGCCAAGAAAGCGGACGAGGCGAAAAAGGCTGATGAAGCCAAGAAAGCCGACGACGCGAAGAAAGCCGCGGAAGCCAAGAAGGCAGAAGAGAAACAATTGGCTGATATAGCCAAGAAGAAAGCTGAAGAAGAAGCCAAGAAGGCTGCTGAAGAAGAGGCCAAAAAAGCGGCCGCTGAAGAAGCCAAGAAGAAGATCGTCGAAGACGCGAAGAAGAAAGCCGCGGAAGACGCCAAGAAGAAAGCCGAGGCTGAAGAGGCGAAGAAGAAAGTCGCCGAGGAAGCGAAGAAGAAAGCTGCTGCCGATGCTGCGAAGAAGAAATCGCAGGATGCGGCGCGTAAATCCGCCGAAGACAAAAAGGCTCAGGCCCTGGCAGATTTGCTTTCCGACACGCCGCAGCGTCAGCAGGCCTTGGCCGATGAGCAGGGCGACGAAGTCGCCGGCAGTTTCGATGACCTGATTCGTGCTCGTGCGGCGGAAGGTTGGGCTCGTCCACCTTCGGCACGCAAAGGCATGACGGTCGTGTTGCAAATCGGCATGTTGCCGGACGGTACGGTGACTTCGGTCAGCGTGTCCAGATCCAGTGGCGACGGTCCGTTTGACGCATCGGCTGTTGCAGCGGTGAAGAATATTGGACGTTTGACAGAAATGCAGGGAATGAAGCCGAGTGATTTCGCTCCGTATCGTTCATTCAAGATGACATTCACACCTGAGGATCTAGCCTTGTGAGAAACCTTCTACGAGGAATGCTGGTCGTTATCTGCTGCATGGCAGGGATAGCGATGGCAGATGAGAAAAACATTCTGGTTACCAGCGGCAGCGATCGGGCGACCCCGATCGCCGTTGTGCCGTTCGGCTTCCAGGGCGGTAGCGTGCTGCCTGACGACATGGCGGAAATCATCGGTAACGACCTGCGCAACTCGGGTTACTACTCGCCGATTCCAAAGCAGAACATGATCAGCCAGCCGAGCCAGGCCAGCGAGATCATCTTTCGTGACTTCAAGGCGCTGGGTGCCCAGTACGTCATGGTCGGCAGCATCGTTCCGGCGGGCGGTCGCCTGCAGGTGCAATACGCACTGTTCAATGTGGCCACCGAGCAGCAAGTGCTGACCGGCAGTGTGTCGGGTGGCGTCGATCAGTTGCGCGACATGGCGCACTACATCTCTGACCAGTCGTTCGAAAAGCTCACGGGTATCAAGGGTGCCTTCTCGACTCGCCTGCTGTACGTGACGGCCGAGCGTTTCTCCGAGAACAACACTCGCTACACCCTGCAACGTTCGGACTATGACGGTGCCCGCGCCGTGACCCTGCTGCAATCGCGCGAGCCGATCCTGTCTCCGCGTTTCGCACCGGATGGCAAGCGCATCGCCTATGTCTCCTTCGAGCAGAAGCGTCCACGGATCTTCATGCAGAACATCGACACCGGTCGCCGTGAGCAGATCACCAACTTCGAAGGCCTGAACGGTGCACCTGCCTGGTCGCCGGATGGCAATCGCCTGGCGTTCGTGCTGTCGAAAGACGGCAACCCGGACATCTATGTGATGAACCTGGGCTCGCGTCAGATCACCCGCGTCACCAACGGTCCTGGTATCAATACCGAACCGTTCTGGGGCAAGGACGGCTCGACCATCTACTTCACTTCCGACCGTGGCGGCAAACCGCAGATCTACAAAACCAGCGCGGGGGGCGGCGGTGCCGAGCGCGTGACTTTCGTCGGCAACTACAACGCCAACCCTAAATTGTCGGCTGATGAAAAGACGCTTGTCATGATTCACCGTCAGGATGGCTTCACCAATTTCAAGGTGGCGGCCCAGGACTTGCAGCGCGGTAGTGTAAAGATACTCACTGATAGCACTCTGGACGAGTCGCCTACTGTCGCGCCTAACGGCACCATGGTAATCTACGCCACCCGCCAGCAGGGCCGGGGAGTCTTGATGCTCGTGTCCATCAATGGACGCGTAAGGCTCCCGCTTCCTACCGCACAAGGCGAAGTCAGAGAACCTTCCTGGTCCCCTTACCTGAACTGACGCGGCGCTATACGTTTTACTTAACACACTGGGGTTCATTAGGAGTTTCACGATGGAAATGCTGAAGTTTGGTAAATTTGCTGCGCTGGCACTGGCCATGGCTGTAGCTGTAGGTTGCTCGTCCAAAGGCGGCGACAATGCCGGTGAAGGCGCGGTAGATCCAAACGCTGGTTACGGCGCAAACACTGGTGCAGTTGACGGCTCCCTGAGCGAAGAAGCTGCTCTGCGCGCAATCACCACTTTCTACTTCGAATACGACAGCTCGGACCTGAAGCCAGAAGCCATGCGCGCTCTGGACGTTCACGCCAAAGACCTGAAAGCAAACGGCGCTCGCGTTGTTCTGGAAGGCAACACCGACGAACGTGGTACTCGTGAGTACAACATGGCACTGGGCGAGCGTCGTGCGAAAGCCGTTCAGCGCTACCTGGTACTGCAAGGTGTTTCCCCAGCTCAGCTGGAACTGGTTTCCTACGGCGAAGAGCGTCCAGTTGCTACCGGCAACGACGAGCAGTCCTGGGCTCAAAACCGTCGCGTCGAACTGCGTAAGTAATTCGTCATGCGAACGTGCCGTCGTGCTGTAACTGTTCTGGCTCTCAGCCTCGCGCCGCTTGCGGTGTGGGCTGCGGTTCCTGTGGTCGAGGACAACTCCGGCTATAACAATAGCGGGAGCACTTATCCGCCTGCAGGTTACGGTACGAACGGCGCCTATGCCGGGGGAGGGGTTTCGACCCCTGTCTCGGCACAGGGCGAGCTGTTCAACCAACTGCAATCAATGCAGCAACAGATCGAGCGCCAGCAAGGTGCGATTGAGGTTCTGCAAAACGATGTAGCGCGCATGAAGCAGGAAAACCTGGAGCGATATCAGGATCTTGATCGGCGCATAGGAACCGGCGTTGCACCAGCCGCAACTCCTGAAAATTCTTCCGCCGGTGGTGAAGTGAACACCCCCGGTGCAGCCGCAGGTGCGGCCGCTGGCGCAGCCGCCGCTCAAGCACCTGCAGCAGGTAGCGAGCCGGCAGATCCGGCGAAGGAAAAGCTCTATTACGATGCTGCCTTCGACCTGATCAAGGCCAAGGACTTCGACAAGGCCAGCCAGGCGTTCTCGGCGTTCCTGCGCAAATACCCGAACAGTCAGTACGCGGGCAACGCCCAATACTGGTTGGGCGAAGTGAACCTGGCCAAAGGCGATCTGCAAGGTGCAGGTCAGGCGTTTGCCAAGGTTTCGCAGCTGTATCCGAAGCACGCCAAAGTGCCAGACTCGCTGTACAAACTCGCTGATGTAGAGCGCCGCCTGGGTCATACCGACCGGGTCAAGGGCATTCTGCAGCAGGTGGTGTCCCAATACCCGGGCACGTCCGCCGCCCAGTTGGCCCAGCGCGATCTACAGAAAATGTAAGGCTGCTTGACCCGTTTTGAAGAAACCCGCGCTTGTCGCGGGTTTTTTCGTTAGAATTCATCCCCTTTTTCTGAAACACGCTTTTTGGGATCTGCGCATTGCCGGGGTTCCTTGAAGTGCCTGACGGAGGCGGACAGCCTGTTTAGCTGTTACGCCCGTGGCGACTATGCAAGACACATTGAGAATCACCGAAGTTTTCTACTCGTTGCAGGGTGAAACTCGGACTGCCGGCCTGCCCACTGTTTTTGTGCGCCTGACCGGTTGCCCGTTGCGTTGCCAATACTGCGACAGCGCCTACGCGTTCACAGGCGGAACCATTCGCACGCTCGACGACATCCTCGAGCAGGTCGCCGGTTTCCGTCCGCGATATGTCTGTGTCACGGGCGGCGAGCCCCTGGCGCAGCCCAACGCCATTCCCTTGCTCAAGCGCCTGTGTGACGCCGGTTACGAAGTGTCGCTGGAAACCAGTGGCTCCATTGATATCTCGGCGGTAGATTCCCGAGTCAGTCGCGTTGTCGACCTGAAAACCCCGGGTTCGAAGGAAGCGCACCGCAATCGCTACGAAAACATTGAGCTGCTCACGCCCAACGATCAGGTGAAGTTTGTCATCTGCTCGCGGGAAGACTATGACTGGTCCGTTTCCAAGCTGATCCAGTACGGTCTGGACAAGCGTGCCGGTGAAGTCCTGTTCTCGCCAAGTCACCATGATCTCAATGCTCGGGAGCTGGCGGATTGGGTGGTGGCGGACAACCTGCCAGTGCGTTTGCAATTGCAGCTGCATAAATATCTATGGAATGACGAGCCGGGGCGCTGAAATGACTGAACAACTGAACACTCCTGAAAAACGCGCAGTCATCCTGCTGTCCGGTGGCCTGGACTCGGCGACCGTCGTGGCCATGGCGCGAGCCGAAGGCTATAGCTGCTACACCATGAGCTTCGACTACGGTCAGCGGTCCCACGCCGAATTGCACGCCGCCGAACGCGTAGCCCGAGACCTGGGTGTGGTCGAGCACAAGGTGATCGGTCTGAACCTGAACGGCATGGGCGGCTCGGCGCTGACCGACAGCAGCATCGATATTCCGGAAGAGTCGGGTGAGGGTATTCCGGTGACTTATGTGCCTGCGCGTAACACGGTGTTCCTGTCCCTGGCCTTGGGCTGGGCTGAAGTGCTCGGTGCGCGCGACATCTTCATCGGCGTCAATGCGGTGGATTACTCCGGTTACCCGGACTGCCGTCCCGAGTTCATCGAGTCGTTCGAGCGCATGGCCAACCTGGCAACCAAAGCCGGCGTGGAAGGCAATGGCTTCCGGATCCAGGCTCCGCTGCAAAACCTCAGCAAGGCGCAGATCGTCCAGGCGGGCGTGAAGCTTGGCGTGAACTACGGGCTGACCGTTTCCTGCTATCAGGCAGACGATGATGGCCGTGCGTGTGGAAAATGTGACAGTTGCCGACTGCGTGCAGAAGGCTTCGCGGCGGCAGGAATCAGCGATCCAACACCTTATTTTTGATTTATTTCAAAATAGGTGTTGAATAGTCCTTAAAAATCAGTATTATACGCGCCACCACACAGCGGGTCGTTAGCTCAGTTGGTAGAGCAGTTGGCTTTTAACCAATTGGTCGTAGGTTCGAATCCCACACGACCCACCATTTTTAGCTGTTTTAAAAGTCTGGAAGGCCCACGCAAGTGAGGATTTCCGGATTTTTTTTTGCCCGCGATTCAAGTCCGCCTCGCTCCAGCCTGCTGCGCATGACGCAGATCAGAATCATCTTTTGCATCCGTCGGATATTCTGTAGCCTTGCGCAGCTTCAACGCTGTCCGTGCCTGATGAATACCCACTTTCCCGGCGGTACCCCGAAGGGTCCGGAGCCGGGTGTATACTCGACTTTCGCGCGAATGCGCCTGCAGGTCTTGCGAACATGACGCAAATTTCCGAACGCCTTCTGGTTCAAGCCCACCTCGACGCCAAACAGCCCAAGCCGCTGACCGCCGATGAAGAGGCTTATTACCGTGCTGCCATCGCTGCCGAGCTCAAGGCTCAGGACGCGGTGCTGGTGGCCCACTTCTATTGTGACCCTGTCATTCAGGCGCTGGCCGAAGAGACGGGCGGCTGCGTTTCCGACTCGCTGGAGATGGCCCGCTTCGGCAACGCCCATCCAGCCAGGACCGTGGTCGTCGCCGGCGTGAAGTTCATGGGCGAGACCGCCAAGATCCTCAACCCGGAAAAGCGCGTACTGATGCCGACGCTCGAAGCGACCTGCTCGCTCGACCTGGGGTGCCCGGTGGACGAGTTTTCCGCGTTCTGCGATCAACACCCGGAGCGCACGGTTGTGGTATACGCCAACACTTCCGCTGCGGTAAAAGCCCGAGCGGATTGGGTTGTGACGTCAAGCTGTGCGCTGGAAATCGTCGAAAGCCTGATGGACAACGGCGAGACCATCATCTGGGGCCCGGACAAGCACCTGGGTACCTACATCCAGCGCCAGACCGGTGCCGACATGCTGCTGTGGGACGGTGCCTGCATCGTTCACGAAGAGTTCAAGTCCAAGCAGCTTGAAGACATGAAGGCACTGTACCCGGATGCGGCGATTCTGGTGCACCCTGAGTCGCCGACATCGGTGATCGAGTTGGCCGATGCCGTAGGCTCCACCAGTCAGTTGATTGCGGCGGCACAGAGCCTGCCAAACAAGACGCTGATCGTTGCGACCGACCGCGGCATCTTCTACAAGATGCAGCAACTGTGTCCGGACAAGGTCTTTATCGAAGCCCCGACGGCGGGTAACGGCGCGGCATGCCGCAGTTGCGCGCATTGCCCGTGGATGGCCATGAACACCCTTGAGCGGACGCTGAAGGCGTTGAAAGAAGGGGCGAACGAGATCTTTGTCGATCCGGCCCTGATCCCGCAGGCGATTCGTCCGCTCAAGCGCATGCTCGATTTCACCGCCGCAGCGCGGATGAAGCTGGCCGGTAACGCTTAATAACCGTCAGATCGCAAAAAAACCTGTGGGAGCGAGCCTGCTCGCGAAGAGGGAGTGTCAGCCAACATAAACGTTACTGATACACCGCTTCGCGAGCGGGCTCGCTCCCACATTGGTTTGTGTGTTCTGGGATTACTTGGTCTTCTTTGGGATGCGAACAAGCTGGGTGTTGGAATAGATGTCATGCCAGCTGCGTTGCTGTTTGTCGAACAGCGACCAGAAAAAACCAAGGCCAACACACAGCAGCGAAGCGATGGACACGACAAAGCGCAGCAGCGCCTGCCACAGGCTGATCGACGAGCCATCGGCATTCTGAACCCGGATACACCAGACCTGCATGCCCAGGGTCTGACCGGACCAGGTCCAGAATTTGGCGAAAAAGCCGAACAGTACGAACAGCAGGACTGTGGAGAGCAGGGGATCCCCGTCCAGCGCACCCGCTTCGGTCAGGATACGCATCCTTTCTTCGCCGATGATCGCCATCTGGATCATCTTGTAGATGCCGCTGGTGACGATCAGCAGGGCGGTGCACAGCAGGAAATCATAGAACATGGCTGCCAGACGACGACCCAGACCAGCGGCAGGAAAGTCGCCCTGGGGGGTGAGCAGGTGTTTCGACATGACAGGCTCTCGGCGAAAAAAGAAGCCATTTTACGGATTTGCGCGCACAAAAAAGCCCCTGATGTCAGCATCAGGGGCTTTTTCGTTACAGAAGATTAGGCTTCTGCTTGTACTTCGTCAGCCTGCATGCCTTTCTGGCCCTGCACGGCGATGAAAGTCACTTTCTGGCCTTCTTTCAGGCTCTTGAAGCCGTTGCCCTGGATGGCACGGAAATGCACGAACAGATCCGGACCGCTTTCAGGAGTGATAAAACCAAAACCTTTCTCGTCGTTAAACCACTTGACGGTACCGCTCTGACGTTGGGACATTTCTTATTTCCTTTGACGCAAAAAATTAATGACAGTCTCTTTCTCATGAAGGAGTACTGGGGCTGGTTGCAGGAGAGTAAGAAGACGTCGAACGGGATGTAGCTAACTTGTAGGCTACTGCCCAGGTCACGATTCCAAGCGACCCATGCAAACACAGTGAACAAACTCTACGCCAACTACGGGAGAAAAAACAAGCCCTGTGAAGGCCCCGTATTTCCTCAGGTTGATGGCAAAGTCAGTCTACTGGTGGGGCCTTATACGTTAGCGTTGTTCAGATACTTTCGATCGTTATAAGCAAAGTTCATAATCGAAGCTTAGAGCCAAACAATGCACTATTTTATGGCGGTTGCGTTACACATTAGTGCGCAGTTAACGCAACCGCGTTACTTATAGGAACATTCAATCAGCCGCGATAGTAGCGTTGTGGAACGAATGGCATTTTGCTTACAAGCAAAGGCACCTTTTTCCCACGAACGATCGCCCAGACGGGGGTGTCCAGCGCGATATAAGCGCTGTCGACATAACCCATGGCCAGCGGCCCGCCCAGGGTCGGCCCGAAGCCGCCGCTGCAGACGCTACCGATGATGTCGCCGGCTTCGTTGACGATCTCGGCACCTTCGCGCACCGGCGTGCGCTCTTGCGGTAACAGGCCGACGCGCTTGCGGCTGACACCTGCCTGTTGCTGGGCGAATACGGTTTCGGCGCCCGGGAAGCCGCCGGCACGAGCGCCGTCGGCACGACGTGGCTTGGAGATGGCCCACAGCAGGCTTGCTTCGATCGGGGTGGTGTCGGTGTTCATGTCATGGCCGTACAGGCACAAACCCGCTTCCAGGCGCAGGGAGTCGCGGGCGCCAAGGCCGATGGCAGCCACTTCCGCTTCAGCCAGCAGCGCACGAGCCAGCGCTTCTGCGTTGGCGGCGGGTACGGAAATTTCGAAACCGTCTTCACCGGTGTAACCCGAGCGGCTGACAAAGCAGTCAACACCCAGCAGCTCCACGCGGGCAAACTGCATGAAAGTCATTTTTGCCACTTCCGGGGCCAGACGTGCCAGTACGGTAACTGCCGCCGGGCCTTGCAGGGCGAGCAGGGCGCGCTCTTCGAACAGCGGCTCGATCGTGCACTGGTCGCCAATGTGCTTGCGCAGATGTGCCAGGTCCTGATCCTTGCAGGCGGCGTTGACCACCAGGAACAGTTCGTCGTTGCCCAGGTTGGCGACCATCAGGTCATCGAGAATGCCGCCAGTCACGTTGGTGAACATCGCGTAACGTTGCATGCCTACCGGCAGGTCGATGATGTCCACTGGCACCAGGGTTTCCAGGGCCTTGGCGGCATTGGCGCCGGTCAGGCGGATCTGGCCCATGTGCGAGACATCGAACAGCCCGGCCTGGTCGCGGGTGTGCTGGTGTTCTTTCATCACGCCCAGCGGGTATTGCACGGGCATGTCGTAGCCGGCGAACGGCACCATACGCGCGCCGAGTTCGATGTGCAGTGCGTGCAGCGGGGTTTTCAACAGTTGTTCGGTGGACATATTCAGCTCCTGAAGAAGGGTGCAGATGAGTGCACATCAGCACTCGATAATGTTGACCGCCAAACCGCCACGGGCGGTTTCCTTGTATTTGCTTTTCATGTCGGCGCCGGTCTGGCGCATGGTACGGATGACCTTGTCGAGGGAGACGAAGTGCTGCCCGTCGCCGCGCATGGCCATGCGCACGGCATTGATGGCCTTGACCGAGCCCATGGCATTGCGCTCGATGCAAGGCACTTGCACCAGCCCGCCAATCGGGTCGCAGGTCAGCCCGAGGTTGTGTTCCATGCCGATTTCCGCAGCGTTCTCCACTTGTTGCACGCTGCCACCCAGCACTTCGCACAAGGCACCGGCGGCCATCGAGCAGGCAACGCCGACTTCACCCTGGCAGCCGACCTCGGCGCCGGAAATCGAGGCGTTTTCCTTGTACAGAATGCCGATGGCTGCGGCAGTGAGCAGAAAGCGCACCACGCCGTCGTCATTCGCCCCGGGGATAAAGCGCATGTAGTAGTGCAACACGGCCGGAATGATCCCCGCCGCACCATTGGTGGGCGCTGTTACGACGCGCCCGCCGTTGGCGTTCTCCTCATTGACCGCCAGCGCGTAGAGATTGACCCAGTCGAGCACCGACAGCGGGTCGCGCAATGACGATTCCGGGTTCTTGCACAATTGCCGATGCAGTGCGGCGGCCCGGCGCTTGACCTTCAGCCCGCCGGGCAGGATGCCTTCATTGCGGCAACCGGCGGCCACGCAGTCCTGCATCACTTGCCAGATTTTCAGCAAGCCGGCGCGGGTTTCCGCTTCCGGGCGCCAGGCACTTTCATTGGTCAGCATCACCTGGCTGATGGACAGCCCGTAGGTGGCGCAATGACCGAGCAGTTCCTTGGCATTCTTGAAAGGAAAGGTCAGGGGGGTGGCGTCTTCGACGATGCGGTCGGCGCCGGCGGCGTCCTCGTCAACCACAAAACCGCCGCCGACCGAGTAGTACTCGCGGCTGCGGATCTGCAGGCCCGCCGCGTCGAAGGCGCGAAAAATCATGCCGTTGGGGTGATAGGCCAAGGGTTTGCGAATCATCGCCAGGTGTTCTTTCTCGTTGAACGCAATGCTGTGTTCGCCGAGCAGGTTCAAGCGACCGCTACCGCGAATGTCTTGCAGACGGGCGGCGACGGTTTCAGTGTCCACGGTGTCCGGATGCTCGCCTTCCAGGCCGAGCAATACAGCCTTGTCGCTGCCGTGGCCCTTGCCAGTGGCGCCGAGCGAGCCGTAGAGCTCGACTTTGACGCAGGTGGTGGCCGTCAGCAGCCCTTCACGACGCAAACCTTCGACGAAACGCGCAGCGGCGCGCATCGGGCCGACGGTGTGGGAGCTGGAGGGGCCGATGCCAATCTTGAACAGGTCGAACACGCTTAACGACATGGTGGTTCTCCGGTTTCTTGTTATTGGATTTCGCGGAATCCGTGGCTTGGTGCAGTCCACTGTGGGAGCGAGCCTGCTCGCGATAGCGGTCGTTCAGTCGACACACAAGGTGGCTGTCGGTCCGTCATCGCGAGCAGGCTCGCTCCCGCAGGGGGCTGTGGAATTCTTGAGATTGGGGGGCGGATGAATCCGCCCCCTCATTGGTTTAAGCGTAGCTTTCGATCGACGGGCAGGCGCAGACCAGGTTGCGGTCGCCAAACACGTTGTCGACGCGACCGACCGGTGGCCAGTACTTGCCTTCGATCAGCGACGCAACCGGGTAAACCGCTTGTTCACGGCTATACGGGTGCGACCACTCGCCAACCAGTTCCTTCGCGGTGTGCGGAGCGTTTTTCAGCGGGTTGTCGTCCTTGTCCAGGGTGCCGTTTTCCACTGCGCGGATTTCTTCGCGGATGCGGATCATGGCGTCGCAGAAGCGGTCCAGTTCTTCCTTGGATTCGCTTTCGGTCGGCTCGATCATCAGCGTGCCGGCTACCGGGAACGACATGGTCGGCGCGTGGAAGCCGAAGTCGATCAGGCGCTTGGCGACGTCATCGACGCTGATGCCGCTGCTGTCTTTCAGCGGGCGCAGGTCGAGGATGCACTCGTGCGCCACCAGGCCGTTGCTGCCGGTGTACAGCACTGGGTAGTGCTCTTCGAGGCGACGGGAGATGTAGTTGGCATTAAGGATCGCCAACTGCGATGCACGCTTGAGGCCTGCGCCACCCATCATGCGAATGTACATCCAGGTGATCGGCAGAATGCTTGCGCTGCCGAACGGTGCCGCGCAAACGGCGCCTTCCTTGCGCTCCATCTGTGCGTGGCCCGGCAGGAATGGCGCCAGGTGCGATTTCACGCCGATCGGGCCGACACCCGGGCCGCCACCGCCGTGCGGAATGCAGAAGGTCTTGTGCAGGTTCAGGTGCGAAACGTCGCCGCCGAACTTGCCCGGCGCGCAGAGGCCGACCATGGCGTTCATGTTGGCGCCGTCGATGTACACCTGGCCGCCGTTGTCATGAATGATGCCGCAGATTTCGCGGATGCCTTCTTCGAACACGCCGTGGGTCGACGGGTAGGTGATCATCAGCGCAGCGAGGTGTTCGCGGTGCTCGATGGCCTTGGCGCGCAGGTCTTCGATGTCGACGTTGCCACGGGCATCGCATGCGGTGACGACGACACGCATGCCGGCCATTTGTGCGGTGGCCGGGTTGGTGCCGTGGGCCGACGACGGGATCAGGCAGATGTCGCGACGGTCTTCGCCACGGCTCTGGTGGTAGGCGCGAATGGCCAAGAGACCTGCGTATTCGCCCTGGGAACCGGCGTTTGGTTGCAAGGACACCGAGTCATAGCCGGTCGCAGCGCAAAGCATCGCTTCCAGTTCGTCGGTCAATTGCTGATAGCCGGCGCTTTGCACGGCCGGGGCGAACGGGTGCAGGGCACCGAACTCGGCCCAGGTCACCGGGATCATTTCGCTGGCGGCGTTGAGTTTCATGGTGCACGAACCCAGCGGGATCATGGTGCGGTCCAGCGCCAGGTCCTTGTCCGCCAGTTTGCGCAGGTAACGCATCAGCTCGGTTTCCGAGTGATAGCGATTGAACACCGGGTGGCTGAGGATCGGCGACTGACGCACCAGCGCAGCCGGGATGGTGCTCTGTACCGAGGCGGCGAGGGCGGCGAAGTCCGGCAGGGCCTTGCCGTCGGACAGCAGGCTCCACAGGGTTTCAACGTCGGCCTGAGTGGTGGTTTCGTCCAGGGACAGGCCCAGGCGCTCGCCATCGACCACGCGCAGGTTGATGCGCTGGGCGTGCGCCTTGTCGTGCAGGGCGGCGGTTTGAGCGCCGGTGTTCACGGTCAAGGTGTCGAAGAAGCTCGTTTGCTCGACGTTCAGACCCAGCGCGCTCAAGCCTTTGGCCAGGATTGCAGTCAGGTGATGCACGCGATTGGCGATCTGCGTCAGGCCTTTTGGACCGTGGTACACGGCATACATGCTGGCGATGTTGGCCAGCAGTACTTGCGCGGTGCAGATGTTGCTGGTGGCTTTCTCGCGACGGATGTGTTGCTCGCGGGTCTGCATGGCCAGGCGCAGGGCCGGGTTACCGAAACGGTCTACCGAAACACCGACCAGGCGGCCCGGCATGTCACGCTTGAATGCGTCCTTGGTGGAGAAGTACGCCGCGTGCGGGCCACCGAAGCCCAGCGGCACGCCGAAGCGTTGTGCGCTGCCGATGGCCACGTCGGCGCCGAATTCGCCCGGCGCGGTCAGCACGGTCAGGGCCAGCAGGTCGGCAGCCACGGCGACGAGGGCGTTGGCAGCGTGGAAGCGTTCGGTCAGCTCGCGGTAATCGAACACGTCACCGTTGCTTGCCGGGTATTGCAGCAGGGCGCCGAAGAACGGCGTCACGTCGCTCAGTTCACGCTCGTCACCCACCACCACGTCGATGCCCAGAGGCTCGGCACGGGTGCGCAATACGTCGAGGGTCTGCGGGTGGCAATGCACGGAGGCGAAGAAAGCGTGGCTGCTTTTGTTCTTGCTCAGGCGTTTGCAGAAGGTCATGGCTTCGGCAGCGGCGGTGGCTTCGTCGAGCAAGGAGGCGTTGGCGATCGGCAGACCGGTGAGGTCGCTGATCAGGGTCTGGAAGTTCAGCAGCGCTTCGAGACGGCCCTGGGAGATTTCTGGCTGGTACGGGGTGTAGGCGGTGTACCAGGCCGGGTTTTCCAGCAGGTTGCGCAGGATCGGCGACGGCGTGTGGGTGCCGTAGTAGCCCTGGCCGATGTAGGTCTTGAACAGCTGGTTTTTAGTTGCGATGGACTTGATCAAGGCCAGGGCATCGGCCTCGCTCAGACCGTCTTCCAGGCCTAGGACGCTAGTGCCCTTGATGCTGTCGGGAATCACGCTGGCGCTCAGGGCTTCCAGGGAGTCGAAACCGAGGCTGTTGAGCATCGCTTGCTCGTCACCGGCACGCGGGCCGATGTGACGGGCGATGAATTCGTTGGCGGTGCTTATGTTTACAACGGCAGGATTGAACTGGGTCATGTTGGTGCTCCTCAGGCTTCGGCTTGGGCTTTGATCAGGCGGTCGTAGGCGTCCTGATCCAACAGTTGGCCGACAGCGGTGGCGTCGCTTGGTTTGAAACGGAAGAACCAGCCTTCACCCAGCGGATCTTCGTTGACCAGTTCCGGGCTGCTGTCCAGCGCCGGGTTCACTTCCAGTACTTCGCCGTCCAACGGCATGTACACACCACTGGCGGCCTTTACCGATTCCACGGTGGCGGCTTCGGCGCCTTTGTCGTAGGACTGCAGCTCAGGCAGTTGAACGAAAACCACGTCGCCCAGGGCGTTCTGTGCGAAAGCGGTGATGCCGACAGTGACGCTGCCGTCAGCTTCGGTGCGCAGCCATTCGTGATCTTCAGTAAAACGCAACTCGCTCATGGAAACTCCTAAGGGGCCAGACTCGTCTGGTGGACGCGATTGAATGTTCGGGCGATGCCCTGGTTATGGAGGACTACATAGCAAGAACGCGGCCAACGTTGTTTTATTGTTGTTAATCAATGATTTAGGTGGTTTGGACAAACACTGGAATTCAATCGCTGTAGCGAAATCGATACGGCGAATGACAAGGACAAAAGCCGAGGTGGATCAAAGCCTTGCACAGCCGTGATCAGAGAGGGGTGTAGCGATATCGTTCCGCTGTAGCGCTTTCAGTACAGATGGAGGTCGCTTTTGGCGCGGTTTCAGATTGGCTGCTAACCCTGTGGGAGCGAGCCTGCTCGCGAAGGCGTAGTGTCAGGCAATATTGATGTGACTGACCCACCGTATTCGCGAGCAGGCTCGCTCCCACAGTTGTTCGGGGTTAGGCCTCAGGCCTTGCTCGGAATCCCGTATTTGCGCAACCGATGGGCAATCGCGGTGTGGGAGGTTTGCAGGCGGGTCGCAAGTTGCCGGGTCGAGGGATAGCTGACGTAGAGTTTTTCCAGCAGGGTTTTCTCGAATTCGTCCATGGCCTGCTCCAGGCTGTCGACGTCATGGTCACTCTGACGGGCCACCGAGGTGCCGGCGATGTCGAGGTCGCCAATGTCCACCAGGCTGCTTTCGCAAATCGCCGCGGCGCGGAAGATCACGTTCTGCAATTGCCGCACGTTACCCGGCCAGCGGTTGCCCAGCAGCGCCGGGTAAGTGCCCGGCGCCAGGCGACAGACCGGGCGCTGGATCTGCGCGCAGGCCTGCTGCATGAAGTAGCGGGCCAGCAGCAGAATATCCTGGCCGCGCTCGCGCAACGGCGGCACTTCAACGTTGAGGACGTTGAGGCGATAGAACAGGTCTTCGCGGAACAGGCCTTCGCTGACCATTTTTTCCAGGTCGCGGTGGGTTGCGCTGAGAATCCGCACGTTGACCTTGACCTCACGGTCGCCGCCGACCCGGCGAAAACTGCCGTCGTTGAGAAAGCGCAGCAATTTGGCCTGCAGATACGGCGACATCTCGCCGATCTCATCGAGAAACACCGTGCCCTGGTTGGCCAGTTCCATCAGCCCTGGCTTGCCACCTCGTTGCGCGCCGGTGAAAGCGCCGGGGGCGTAGCCGAACAGTTCACTTTCGGCGAGGTTCTCTGGTAATGCCGCGCAGTTCAACGCCAGAAACGGTGCGCTGTGCCGGGCGCTGATGGCGTGGCAGGCACGGGCCACCAGTTCCTTGCCGGTGCCGGTTTCGCCCTGGATCAACAGCGGTGCATCGAGGGCTGCCACCCGCTGGGCGCGTGCCTTGAGGGTGCGGATCACCGGGGACTCGCCGAGCAGTGCATCGAAACCTTCGGCATGGTCATGGTGCAGCGCGGACAGGCGTTCGCCGATGCGGTTCGGTTGGTACAGGGTCAGCAGGGCGCCGGCATCGGTGATCGGTGTGGCGTCGAGCAACAAGGTCTGGCCATTGACGGTGATTTCCCGCAGCGGCAGGCGAAAGCCGTGTTCGAGCAGGGCGTCGAGCAAGGCCGGGTCGGCAAACAGCTCGGCCACGCTTTCGCCGTCGGGTTCGCGGCCGTACAGGGCGATCAAGGCCGGGTTGGCCAGCAGCACCTTGCCGTCGCTGTCCAGGGCCAGCACCGGGTCGGTCATGGCGGCAAGCAGTGCGTCGAGCTGCAAGTGCCGGCGCTGGCCGGGCAGGATGTCGACCACCGTCACCGCTTGCACGCCACGCACACTGAACAGGGCATCACGCAGTTCCTCGAGGACTTGCGGGCTCAAGGTCGGAGCGTCGATGTAAACATTGGGCGGGACCATTTCCACCGCATCCAGGTTCAGATTGCGCCCGCCGAGCAGGGCCAGGACTTCCTGGGTGATACCGACGCGGTCGATGAAGCTGACGTGGATACGCATGGGGCGGTTTCGGGTTCTGCAGTGCGGAGGGTGGCAAGTATGCCTTGGGGCGGGCCAATGGTGAAATCCTGTACGGGACTTCGGGGACTGCATCAATCCAATGTGGGAACGAGCCTGCTCGCGATGAGGGAGTGTCAGTCGAAATGTATGTCGAATGTCACACCGCTATCGCGAGCAGGCTCGCTCCCACAAGGGGGGTTACTCGAATTTCTCGAGATCTATCGGGTCGCCGGATTTCATATTCAGCTGTTTGCGTATGTCCTCAAACATCAGATCGTAGTGTTTGTGTGTCGAACCGATCTGACTATGGGTCTTTGGAATACCGTACTTCTCGGCGATTTTCGTCACGTTGCTGGCGAAGTTGTAGGCCTCCTCCTTGGGCAGGAAGAAGGGCTCTGACATGACCTTGCCCTGAATGCTGCCATGCATGGTGAACTGGATGCCTTTTTCACCTTTGTCATTCTTGCTGACTTCATAGTCGAGGTGCACGTTGTAGCTGACATCGTCCGGTGTCAGCGCATGACGCTCGATGTGCAAGTGACCTGGCTCAAACTGTGCCATGGGCGTCTCTCCTTACAAGTAGGTAATGCCAGGTGTTGCCGTGCTGATGCGCGTGCCGGCCGTGCCCTGGACGATCGCTTCAATATCCGCGAGTGAGCCAATCACCGCGACCTTTCCAGTATGGCGTGCGAATTCGCAGGCTGCCTGCACCTTCGGTCCCATGGAGCCGGCGGCGAAGCCAAGTTTTTCCATTTCGTCGGGATGCGCCTGGGCGATGGCTTTCTGCGTGGGTTTGCCAAAGTCGATGAACGCGGCGTTGACGTCAGTGGCGATCACCAGCAGATCGGCTTCAAGCTGTTCGGCCAGCAGCGCCGAGCACAGGTCCTTGTCGATGACCGCTTCGACGCCTTCGAGTTTGCCGGGGGACGTATACATGGTCGGAATGCCGCCGCCACCGGCACAGATCACGATGCTGCTTTTTTCCAGCAGCCATTTGATCGGGCGGATTTCGAAAATGCGTTTCGGTTTCGGGCTGGCGACCACGCGGCGGTATTTGTCGCCGTCCGGGGCAATGGCCCAGCCTTTTTCGGCGGCGAGTCTTTCCGCATCGGCCTTGCTGTAGACCGGGCCGATGGGTTTTGTCGGATTTTTGAAGGCCGGATCATTGGCGTCGACTTCGACCTGGGTCAGCAAGGTTGCGAAGGGGACTTCAAAGTCCAGCAGGTTCCCCAGTTCCTGTTCGATGATGTAGCCGATCATGCCTTCGGTTTCGGCGCCGAGCACGTCCAGCGGGTAAGGGGTGACGGAGGTGTAGGCCGCCGCTTGCAAAGACAGCAGGCCGACCTGGGGGCCATTGCCGTGGGCGATGACCAGTTGGTTGCCGGGATGAATCTTGGCGATCTGTTCGGTGGCGATCCGGATGTTGGCGCGCTGGTTGTCAGCGGTCATGGGTTCGCCCCGGCGGAGCAGGGCATTACCGCCCAGAGCAACGACGATACGCATGGTGCAGTCCTTCTAAAAGAGAAGTCACAATCAACCCGGTCCTTTGTGGGAGCGAGCCTGCTCGCGAAGGCGTCGTGTCAGTCAACATCAATGCTGAATGTCAGACCGCATTCGCGAGCAGGCTCGCTCCCACAGTGACCGGCGTTGGTCTTACAAGTCAGCCAGCGTCGACACCAGAATCGCCTTGATGGTGTGCATGCGGTTTTCCGCTTGCTCGAAGGCGATGCAGGCCGGCGACTCGAATACGTCATCGGTCACTTCGATGCCGTTCTTCAGGTGCGGGTACTGCTCGGCAATCTGCTTGCCGACCTTGGTGTCGCTGTTGTGGAACGCCGGCAGGCAGTGCATGAACTTGGTGCGCGGATTACCAGTGGCTTTCATCAGTTCGGCGTTGACCTGGTACGGCAGCAGTTGCTGGATGCGTTCGGCCCAGGCTTCGACCGGCTCGCCCATCGACACCCAGACGTCGGTGTGGATGAAGTCCACGCCCTTGACGGCGGCTTTCGGGTCTTCGGTGAGGGTGATGCGCGCGCCGCTTTCTTCCCCGTATTGTTTGCAGCGAGCCACCAGGTCGTCTGCTGGCCACAGGGCTTTTGGCGCGCAGATGCGCACGTCCATGCCGAGCTTGGCGCCGATCAGCAGCAGCGAGTTGCCCATGTTGTTGCGCGCATCGCCGAGGTAGGCGTAGCTGATCTCGTGGACGGGCTTGTCGGCGTGCTCACGCATGGTCAGCACGTCGGCGATCATTTGCGTCGGGTGATACTCGTCGGTGAGGCCGTTGAACACCGGTACGCCGGCATACTTTGCCAGCTCCTCGACGATTTCCTGCTTGAAGCCACGGTATTCGATGGCGTCGTACATGCGCCCGAGCACCCGGGCGGTGTCCTTCATGCTTTCCTTGTGACCGATCTGCGAAGAGTTCGGGTCGATATAGGTGACATTGGCGCCCTGGTCATAGGCGGCAACTTCGAACGCACAGCGGGTGCGGGTCGAGGTCTTTTCGAAGATCAGCGCGATGTTGTTGCCCTTGAGATGCTGCTGTTCGGTGCCGGTGTACTTGGCACGCTTGAGGTCGCGGGACAGGTCGAGCAGGTAGCGCAATTCGCGAGGGGTGTGGTGTTCCAGGCTCAGCAGATTGCGGTTATGGATATTGAACGCCATTTTGGATCTCCTAAGGTGAACGGTTAGTAGTCAATCGGGTCGCGGATGATCGGGCAGGTCATGCAATGGCCGCCGCCCCGTCCCCGGCCGAGTTCGCCGGCGCTGATGGTGATCACTTCCACGCCTGCCTTGCGCAGCAGGGTATTGGTGTAGGTATTGCGGTCGTAGCCGATGACCACGCCTGGCTCCACGGCCACCACGTTGTTGCCGTCGTCCCATTGCTCGCGCTCGGCAGCGAAGCTGTTGCCACCGGTTTCCACCACACGCAGGGCCTTGAGGTTGAGGGCCTGGGCCACGGCGTCGAGGAAGTTGGTGTCTTCACGGCGGATGTCGATACCGCCCGCTTTGCTTTCATCGGGACGCAGGGTGAAGGCGACAATCTGGCTCACCACTTCCGGGAAGATCGTGACGAGGTCGCGATCACAGAAGCTGAATACCGTGTCCAGGTGCATCGCTGCGCGGGATTTCGGCAGGCCGGCGACAATCACTTTCTCGACGGCCTTGTTTTTGAACAGGTTCACCGCCAGTTGGGCAATGGCCTGCCGCGACGAGCGCTCGCCCATGCCGATCAACACCACGCCATTGCCGATCGGCATCACGTCACCACCCTCAAGGGTGGAGTTGCCATGATCCTTGTCCGGGTCGCCGTACCAGATCTGGAAGTCGGCATTGGTGAACTCGGGGTGGAATTTGTAGATGGCGGTGGTCAGCAGGGTTTCCTGGCGGCGCGCCGGCCAATACATCGGGTTGAGGGTGACGCCACCGTAGATCCAGCAGGTGGTATCGCGGGTGAACTGGGTGTTGGGCAACGGCGGCAGGATGAAGCTGGAGTTGCCGAGGAAGTCGCGGAACATCTCGATGGCCTTGCCGCCGAAACTGGTGGGCAAGTCATCGCCGGAAACGCCGCCGATCAGGAACTCGGCGATCTTGCGCGGCTCCAGGCTACGCAGCCACGAGGTGGTTTCGTTGATCAGGCCCAGGCCCACAGAGTTGGCGGTGATCTTGCGTTCCAGGATCCAGTCCAGAGCTTCGGGAATGGCGACGATGTCGGTCAGCAGGTTGTGCATTTCCAGCACATCGATGTTGCGTTCGCGCATCTTGGTGACGAAGTCGAAGTGGTCGCGCTTGGCCTGGGCCACCCACAGCACATCATCGAACAGCAGTTCATCGCAGTTGTTCGGGGTCAGCCGCTGATGGGCAAGTCCCGGGGAGCAGACCATGACTTTGCGCAGTTTGCCGGCTTCGGAATGGACGCCGTACTTAACTTTTTCCTTGGTCATTACAGTGATCCTCCAGATGACAAAACAGGGTTGTGCTTCCAGAAGCAGAAGCTAAAGGGTCAGGAAGCCGTCGTAGAGTCCGTAGGCCGCCACCACGGCGCCCACGACCACCGCAGCGAAAATCAGCTTCTCGACGTTGGTGAAAACCGGTTTGTTGATTTCCAGCTTGGCCTTGGCGAACAGGACCACGCCGGGGGCGTAGAGCAGGGCGGACAGCAGCAGGTATTTGATGCCGCCGGCGTACAGCAGCCAGATCGCGTAGATCAGGGCCACCGCGCCGATGATGAGATCCTTCTGCCGCTCGCCCGCCGTGTCTTCGTAGCTTTCGCCACGCACCGCCAACAGCAGGGCATAGGCCGCTGACCACAGGTAGGGCACCAGAATCATCGAGGTGGCGAGGTAGATCAGCGACAGGTAGGTGCTGGCGGAAAACAGCGTGATGATCAGGAAAATCTGCACCATGGCGTTGGTCAGCCACAGGGCGTTGACCGGTACATGGTTGGCGTTTTCCTTGCGCAAAAACTCCGGCATGGTGTGGTCCCTGGCGGCGGCGAACATGATCTCCGCGCATAGCAGCACCCACGACAGTAACGCCCCCAGCAACGAGATGATCAAACCGACGCTGATCAGCACCGCGCCCCAGTGACCGACCACGTGTTCCAGCACGGCGGCCATTGACGGGTTTTGCAGTTTGGCCAGTTCCGGCTGGGTCATGATCCCCAGCGACAGCACGTTGACCAGGACTAAAAACAGCAGCACGGTGACGAAGCCGATCACGGTGGCTTTACCCACATCGCTGCGTTTTTCCGCCCGGGCCGAAAAGATGCTCGCGCCTTCGATGCCGATGAACACCCACACGGTGACCAGCATCATTTTGCGCACCTGGTCCATCACGCTGCCCAGGTCCGGGTTCTTCAGGCCCCAGATGTCGGCGGTGAAGATGTCCAGCTTGAAGGCGAACAACGCAATCAACATGAACAACAGCAGCGGCACAATCTTGGCGACGGTGGTCACCAGGTTGATGAACGCTGCTTCCTTGATTCCTCGCAGCACGAGGAAATGTACGGCCCAGAGCAGCACCGAGGCACCGATCACGGCAGCGGGGGTATTCCCCTCCCCAAATAGCGGAAAGAAGTAGCCGAGGGTGCTGAACAAAAGTACGAAGTACCCCACGTTGCCCAGCCAGGCACTGATCCAGTACCCCCAGGCGGACGAGAAGCCCATGTAGTCTCCGAAACCGGCCTTGGCGTAGGCATAGACCCCACCGTCCAGGTCGGGTTTGCGGTTGGCCAGGGTCTGGAACACGAACGCCAGGGTGAGCATGCCGACGGCGGTGATCGCCCATCCGATCAGAATGGCGCCGACATCCGCACTGGCGGCCATGTTTTGTGGCAAGGAAAATATACCGCCACCAATCATCGAACCCACGACTAACGCAACCAGCGCGCCGAGTTTCAGTTTTCCGGGTGCTTCAGACATTGCATGACTCCAATGCAGGAGAAGAGAGGCAACAGATTAATTCCGTTGACTGTTCCATCCGCTGACTTAGATCACTAAATGAAAGCGTTCCCGGTTTGTTGGCGGAGTGCCATCATCTTGAATGGTCCTGCTTGTAATGCCTGTTCTAGAGCCTTTTCCTAGTTATCAAAGCCTGTTTGTAATTTGTTTCGAATTATGACGCTAGTTGGTTTTTCAGAATCTGCAAATTTTCTTCATGCATTTTTTGTACAGAATTGACGTATTAAAAAAACGTATAAAACAAATGATTATATCGGCGTAAAAATAGCCGTTTTGTGCAAGTAAAAAAGCCGTTTGTTGGCGTTATCCAATAAACGTTATTACTCTTCAGCAGTTTAGTTGATGCGCGTTATGTGACGAGCTCGCGGCAGGTGTCGCCCTCAAAGAAATGGAGATGCAATGATGTCGCAATCACCGAACAAGCTTCGCCTGAGCGCATTGATCGCGTTGGTGGTGGGTTCGATGATTGGCGGCGGGATTTTTTCCCTGCCGCAAAACATGGCGGCCAGGGCCGATGCGGGAGCGATCCTGCTGGGTTGGGCAATCACCGCCGTCGGCATGCTGACCCTGGCGTTCGTGTTCCAGACGCTGGCCAATCGCAAGCCGGATCTGGACTCTGGGGTCTACGCCTATGCCAAGGCCGGCTTCGGCGATTACATGGGATTTTCTTCGGCCTGGGGCTACTGGATCAGTGCGTGGCTGGGCAACGTCGGTTACTTCGTGCTGCTGTTCAGCACCCTCGGGTATTTCGTTCCGGTCTTTGGCGAGGGCAACACACCAATTGCGATCGTCTGCGCTTCGCTGCTGCTCTGGACCGTGCATTTTGTGGTGTTGCGCGGGATCAAGGAGGCCGCGTTCATCAATCAAGTGACCACCGTGGCCAAGATTGTGCCGCTGATCATGTTCATCGTGATTGCCGCCGTGGCGTTCAAGGCGGACATCTTTACCCTCGATATCTGGGGGCGCAACAACCCGGAGTTAGGCAGCGTGATGGACCAGGTCCGGCACATGATGCTGGTCACCGTGTTCGTGTTTATCGGGATCGAAGGGGCCAGTGTCTATTCGGCCCGGGCGCAGAAGCGCTCTGATGTAGGTCGCGCAACGGTGATCGGGTTCATTGGCGTGTTGGCGCTACTGGTGCTGGTGAATGTGTTGTCACTGGGGATCATGGCCCAGCCGGAGCTGGCGAAACTGCAGAACCCCTCGTTGGCGGCGGTGCTTGAATACATCGTTGGCCCCTGGGGGGCGTTGCTGATCAGCGTCGGCCTGGCGATCTCGTTATTGGGTGCCTTGTTGTCCTGGGCGCTGTTGTGCGCCGAAATCCTGTTCGCCACGGCGAAAGACAAGACCATGCCGGCATTCCTGAGCAAGGAAAACGCCAACCGTGTGCCGGTCAATGCGATGTGGCTGACCAACGCGATGATCCAGCTGTTCCTGCTGATTACGCTGTTTTCCGCCGGTACTTACACCAGCCTGATTTACCTGGCGTCTTCCATGATTCTGGTGCCGTACCTGTGGTCGGCGGCCTATGCGGTGTTGTTGTGCGTGCGCGGTGAAACCTACCAGCAGGCGCCGGCCGAGCGAAGCAAGGATTTACTCATTGGCGTCATCGCTTTGAGTTATGCGGTGTGGTTGCTGTACGCCGGTGGCCTGAAGTATTTGCTGCTGTCGGCGCTACTGTATGCGCCGGGCGTGATCCTGTTTGCCAAGGCACGCCATGAGCAGGGCATGCCATTGTTCACGGTCATCGAGAAAGGCATTTTCACCGCTGTCATTGGGGGCGCCGGGCTGGCGGCTTATGGGTTGTATAGCGGGGTGCTGAGTCTGTGAAGGTGCTGCTGGCGTACCAGCCACCCTATGACTGGCCGGCGATGCTGGATTTTCTGTCGGCGCGGGCGATTGCGGGACTGGAAACGGTTGCTGACGGCGCTTACTTGCGCGGCATCGAACTGAACGGTAGGCACGGTACCTTTTCCATCCGGCCTGCTACGTCTGATGCTCTTGAGCTGACACTGGATTTTCCCGACCCGAACGCCGTGCCCGAAATCGTCGAAAGAGTGCGGCGGATGTTCGATCTCGACGCGGACCTCGCCACGATCCATCGGCATTTAGCGGTTGATCCGCTGATGGCCCGGTTGATTGCCCAGCGCCCCGGGCTGCGTGTACCGGGGGCGTGGGACGGGCTGGAACTGGCGATCCGCGCGGTGCTGGGGCAGCAGATAACGGTAGTGGCGGCGATCCGCCTGGCGGGGAAACTGGTGGCGCAATATGGCACACCGCTGGGCACACCGCTGGGCAGACCGTTGCCGGGTTTGAGCCACGTGTTCCCCACGGCTGACGTGTTGGCGGGGGCCGATCTGGCTGCGTTGGGCATGCCGAAAAGCCGAGGTCGGACGTTGTCGGGTGTGGCTCAGGCATTACTCGATGATCCGCGACTATTTGAGCCCGGTCGCGAGGGAGGCGTGGCGCGGTTGCTGGAGTTACACGGGATTGGTGACTGGACGGCGCAATACATTGCGCTGCGACAGTTTCGGGAGATGGACGGGTTTCCCAATGGCGACGTGGGGCTGATCAATGCGCTGGTGGCGCTTGAGGGGGGGCCGGTGACGGCCAGGCAGTTGCTGTTGCGGGGTGAAGCATGGCGGCCTTATCGAGGGTATGCGGCGCAGGTGCTGTGGACTTCGTTGAGTCGCCCTGATTGATCGGGAGCTGGTTTAGTGTTGTCTCCACTGGCGCCATCGTCGGATCGCCGCCCGGAGCAGGCTCGCTCCCACAGGTGACCGCGTTCAAATGTGGGAGCGAGCCTGCTCGCGATAGTTATCCCAAAGTCATCACCACTGCGCGCGATGTGAACCCAATTCCGTTGCCGGAAGCGACCATTGCAACGGCGTCGCTGCGATCTTTAAAGGCGCGTGCAATCGGTGCGCCGGCCCCCACGGTGTCTGCTCCACCATCAACCCCTGATCCTGCTCATCTTCCGCACGTAACGCTTCATTCGTCCCTGGTCCATGCTCGATCAACAACTTCGCCGTACGCGCCAACGACAACCGGGCCGAGCCACCCGTTCCGCTGCTCAAGCGCCCTGTCAGCAGCCTGATTGCACTGGCCGCCATCAAATACCCGGTGGCGTGATCGAGGGCCTGCACCGGCAACGGCGTCGGCTTGTCCGTCTGCTTCCAGCGCATGCCCGCTTCGGCAATGCCACTGCTCATCTGCACCAGGCTGTCGAAGCCTCGGCGGTTTTGCCATGGGCCGCTCCAGCCATAGGCGTTCAGGCAAACGTCAATCAGGTCCGGGTTCAGTTGGTGACGCTCATTCGTGCCGAAGCCAAGTCGCTCCAGCGCATCGGCACGATAGCCATGGAGCAGAATGTCGGCGTCCTTGAGCAGGCATTCGAATACGGTGCGGTCGGACTTGTCGTTCAGATCAAGATGCGCGCAACGTTTTCCCAAAGTGACTTCAGGCACCACCCCCGGCTCGCTCCAGGTCGGTGGATCGATGCGCAAGACATCGGCGCCGAGGCCAGCCATGAAGCGGCTGGCGATGGGGCCTGCCAGTACCCGGGTCAAGTCCAGCACCTTGATGCCGGCCAGTGGTCGAGCCACTGAACCTGTCCACGGTCTGCGGTTCTGGCCTGGGTTGTTGGCAAATTGAATCAAGGGCTCGGCATTGACCGCCTGGCCTTGAGGGTGGGCCTGCCATTGTTCCCAGGTACGCATTTCGGCGGCACAACCACCGGCATCGACCACCGCCTGTTCCAGTTCGTTCTTCGCCCATTGCGCCACTTTGCCGGCCATCGACGCACGGTCGGCACAGGCACCGAGCACACTTTCTGCCGCGGCGCGGTGATGGGGTGCGTTGGTGTGCAGGCGAATCCAGCCATCGCGGGTGGCATAGTCACCGGCCACCGGGTCCCACAGTGGTGGAGCGTTCCAGCCGATCGGGCGAATCGAGGTGGCGAACCAGAAGGATGCCAGGCGTCGGTCAACTTCAAGGTCGGGCAGGCGTCCGGTTTGTTGGTGCAGCAGTTCGCTGATGGCCTGGCCGGCGGCGGCCACGCTGGAGCAGGCCAGATCAGTGGCGGCAAACGCCGAGGGCAGGGCGCCGCTGGAGGTGAATGGAATCGGGGTATGGGGCAAACCGAGTGCGGCTTGAATGGACGTGAGCAGATCAGTCATCGAGGGGCCTCCGGAGCGAGAGGCCGAGCATAGATCAAAAAACTCGCAGGCCGAATGAAATCCCTGTGGGAGCGAGCCTGCTCGCGAAGCGATTTGTCAGTCAGCATAACTGTTGAATGTGCTGGCTTTTTCGCGAGCAGGCTCGCTCCCACAAGGGGGATGTGGCGATAGTTTAAACGCGGAACTGATCCATCAACTTCATCTGGTGGCTGGTCAGTGCGTTGAGCTGGCCGCTGATCTGCGCCGATTCGGTGGCCTGGCCGGTCAGGGTTTCGGTGACGGTGCGGATCGCCGAGACGTTGCGGTTGACCTCTTCGGCCACGGCGCTTTGCTGCTCGGCGGCGCTGGCGATTTGCAGGTTCATGTCGCTGATCACGGTGACCGCGTCGCTGATCTTGCTCAAGGCCTGGACCGCCTGCTGGATCTGCCCGGCATTGCTGTGAGCCTGGGTCTGGCTTGAATGCATGGTGGCGACCACGCCGCGGGTGCCGGACTGGATGCGTTCGATCACCAGACGAATTTCTTCCACCGAATCCTGGGTGCGTTTGGCCAGGTTGCGCACTTCATCGGCCACCACCGCAAAGCCGCGACCGCTCTCGCCGGCGCGGGCGGCTTCAATCGCCGCATTGAGGGCCAGCAGGTTGGTTTGCTCGGCGATGCTGCGAATCACCTCCAGCACGGAACCGATCTGTTCGCTGTTGACCGCGAGGGCTTCTACTTCGGTTACGGCCTTGCTGACTTCGTCGGCCAGTTGATTGATATCGCGGGTGCTGCGCTCGATGATCGACATGCCGTCGCGGGCCGACTGGTCGGCGCCCTTGGCAGCGTTGGCCGCGCTCGAGGCGCTGTTGGCAACATCGTGGGCGGTGGCGCTCATCTCGTTGGAAGCCGTGGCGACCTGGTCGATTTCGCGGAACTGCACCAGCATGCCTTCGCTGGTCTGGCGGGCAATCTCCGACGACTGATCGGCTGTGCCGCGGGCGTCGGTGATGCTTTGCTTGATCTGCGCGATGGTCGGTTGCAGCTTGTCGAGGAAGCGGTTGAACCAGCTCACCAGTTCGCCGAGTTCGTCCTGCTTGCTGTAGTGCAGGCGCTGAGTCAGGTCGCCGTCGCCGCTGGCAATCGCCTTGAGCATCTTCGCCACGCTATTGATCGGCCGGGTGACGCCGGATGCGGTGAGCCACATCAGCAGCAGACCGAGCACACCGGCGATCACCGCCACCGACAAGGCCTTGATCGTGCCGCTTTGCTGGGCATCGTCGAGCACTGCCTGCAGTTTCACCGAGTCGGCCATCAGCACTTGTCTGGGCAGGTCGATCACCACGGCCCAGGCCTTGGCATCGGCAATCGGGCTGACCGGGTACACCGCACGGATCAGGTCGCCTTGCTGGAGAAGCTTCGGTGCGCCGCTACCGAGCAATTGCAGAATGTCCTTGCCATCCGCACCCAGGGTGTCGCCGATGCGTTTGCCGACTTTCGTCGCATCGACGCTGTAGGCAGCCATCACGCCGGTGCCGGAGACGATCAGCATGTGCCCGGCGTTGTTGAACAGTTCGCGCTGGGAATCGACCGCCGCCGCTTGCAGGGCGTCGAGGGCGATGTCGACACCGACCACACCGATGGACTTGCCATCCACCAGCAACGGTACGGAAATGGTAGTCATCAACACGTCCTTGCCGCCGACAGTATCGGCGTACGGGTCGAGCAGGCAGGTGCGCTTGCTGTCCCGCGGGCAGGTGTACCAGACGTTGTACGGTGTGCCGCTGAGGTTCAGGGTGGTCTTGGTCATGTCCTCTTCGACCATGATCGTGTTCAGCGACTCACCCCCGGCGCGGCTCCAGTACGTGGCGAAACGCCCGACCTCGTTGGATTGACGGGCGGCGTCACTGACGAACTCGTTGTCCTTGCCGTCCAGGCCGTTGGGTTCGAACGCCAGCCAGATGCCCAGCACTTTGCCGTTGCGTTCGAAGGCGGTTTTCAGGCTCTGGTTCAACTCTTCACGCAAGGCGCCGGGCTCCAGCGAACGCTTGGCGGCCAGGTTGCGCATGTCCTGGATCTGGTCCGCCAGGGCCGTGACCACCGTCAGGGTTTCACCGAATGTCTTCTGCACCCGCACCGCTTGCTCGGCGGCTTTGGCCTGGAGCAGGTCCTGCACACTGGCGGTGAGCATTCTGCTGCTGGAGTCATTGACCAGGTCATCGTTCTGATTGGTCTGGTAAATGTTCATGCCCACTATCAATGCGACTACACCCAGCAGGCACAGACCGGACAGCAGGACAATTTTCAGGCGGATGGACAGTGAGTCGAACATAGGGCGAACTCGCGAATGGATGAAGTGTTGGCTGTGGGCCGTTGCGGCTCACTCGCTAAGTCCGTTTAGCGCCGATCAATGCACATCGGCGTGGCGTTGAGGTTACATAAGGGGCTACCCGACGAACGGTAGTGGTTGAACGTTTGCGCAGAAAAATGTGCCGAAAAGCGTCTCAAAACGAGGAAAAATCGCGGAATTGTTCAGGAGGGTTCTGGCAGTGATTCCGGTCGTGACCAGATCCACAGATTGCCCAGCCCCATTCCGGCAATCGCCAGGTAGACCGGCCAGCCGTGATCGAGCATCACCAGCATCAGGCCAGCACATACCAGCATGCTGACAGTGGCGCTGATTTTTGCCCGGCGCGCGATGATCTTGCCGTTGCGCCAGTTATGGAGGATGGGGCCAAACAGCCGGTGGTTTTCCAGCCAGGCACTCAGGCGCGGCGAACTGCGGGTCGCGGCCCAGGCGGCCAGCAGGATGAATTCGGTGGTGGGCAGTCCGGGAATGACAATGGCGATCAGGCCGATACCCAGGCTGACATAGGCCAGCAGGCCGAAGAGGAGGCGCGAGAGTCTGGAGGAGGTAGGCATGGGCTCAAGGCAACATGTGAGGCTGATCGAAATCTTACGGATTTGCATCGTCCCTGTGGGGGCGAGCCTGCTCGCGATAGCGGAGTATCAGTCGACAATCATGCTGTCTGGAATACCGTCATCGCGAGCAGGCTCGCTCCCACAGGGGAATGTAATGTATCAGGCGACTTCCGGAGTGCTGGCGTAAGCCTGCTCCAGCAACACCGTAAAACGGTTGAACGCCTCGATGGCGCCTTTTTCCGCTTCGGCTTCTTCCCGGGCGCTGAATTCCAGGCCGTCCAGGGTCTTGACGAAGCTTTTCCAGCCTTCAGCGCGGCCGCCGGCCGGTTCGCCGAGGTGGCGGGCGCCGAAGGTTTCGCTAAGGCCAAGGCCCACTGCACGCTTGAGCAGGAAGGCTGCGCCGAGTTTCGAGCCTTCGGAGACGAAGATCCAGCCCAGGGCTTCGGCTCTGGTCGGGTTCTTCAGGGCACCGGCAACAGGCGCCGGCACGTCGGTGTCCAGGTCCGCCAGGTCAGCCCTGGCCGCCTCGGCACGGCAGCGGGCCGGCAGGTCCGGGACGATGGCGGTCAGTTCGGCATCGTTGTACAGCGACACCAGTTCCGACTGGAACAGGTACTGCGCAACCACGAAGCGGGCGAAACTGGCCTGGGCTTCAAACGGGGAGTGGGCCTTGACCAGGGCATCGAGCCGGGTGTGCGGCTCGTTGGTGATCTGGTTCAAGCGCTGGGAACGCAAGCTGGGGCGTTGCTCGGTGTTGTGGGTAGTCATGGCAATTCCTTGGGGGAAAAGAGGCGCTTGGTAACGAGACGAACAGGCAGGCGCCTGACAGTAAAAAATCCTCGCCGGACGGTTTCAATCAACCGCCCGACGGGATGCCGGATCAGATATCCCAGATCAGGTTGACCGCAAAGTTGCGACCCGGCTGGGTCAGGCGGTCGAGGTTGGCCGGTTGGGTCACCGCGGCTTCGCCGACGCTGTCAAAGCCGCGCACGTCATCCCATAGCCAGTATTTCTTGTCGGTCAGGTTGTAGACGCCGCCACTGACGGTCACGTCGTCGGTCACCTTGTAGAACGCGCTCAGGTCCAGAATACCGAAGCCCGGGGTCTTGAACTGGGTGCTGGTGCCGTCCGGGGATTTGAAGCTGGTGCTGTCGACGCGGTCCTGCTTCTTCACCAGGGTCCAACTGAGCAGACCGCCGTAGGTGTCCTGGTCATAACCGAGTCCGAACACACCGGTCAGCGGGTTGACGCTGTTGAGCGGCTCGCCGTTGTCGTCGTTGCGGCCGTAGGCATAGGCCACCGAGCCCCGGGTGTAGAGGCCTTGCGGCGCGCCGAAGGCGTCGAGGTTCAGGTGTCCCTTGACCTCGACACCCTTGATGGTGGCGTGTTTGATGTTGTTGCTCTGGAAAGTGGTCTCGGTGTAGCCCGGAGTGATGGCGTTCTCGTCAATGAAGTCGCGGTACTTGTTGTAGAACACCGCCACATCAAACGAGCCCTGCTCGAAGTTGCCGCGCAAACCCGTCTCGTAGCTTTTGCTCTTTTCCGGTTCGAGGTTCGGATTAGGCGCGACCCGATAGCCGCCGGCGATG
Source organism: Pseudomonas sp. B28(2017) (assembly GCF_002113025.1). Lineage (GTDB taxonomy): Bacteria > Pseudomonadota > Gammaproteobacteria > Pseudomonadales > Pseudomonadaceae > Aquipseudomonas. The sequence continues at coordinate 118,229 of NZ_NEJH01000001.1, forward strand.
TTTTCGAAACGACCATACAACGCCTTGGCGGTCGGGGTGCGGAAGCCTTCGGCGTATTGGCCGTACCAGGTGTAGTGGTCGTCGAAGCTGTAAGTGGTACCGAATTTCGGCGACAGGCGATGCCAGGTTTTGGTTTTGTCGCTCACTTCGCCGTTGCGGCTCTGGTCGGCGGTGGCCAGGAACTCTTCGGTGATATGCGGCTTGAGCTGGGTGTAGTCGTAGCGTGCACCGGGCAGGAAAGTCCAGTTGCCCCAGCTGATCTGATCCTGGGCGAACAGGCTGTAGCTGTTGATGGTCGGGTCCGGGAAGTCACTGGCGGGTGTCAGCGTTTCGGTGGCGCTAGGGGCTCCGATGACCCGGCAGGCGCCGGCCACGGTCAGGCAAGTGCCAGTGCCGGTACGCAGACCGGTGACTTTGTCCTGCTTGATGGTGGTGCCATAGGTGACGAGGTGGTCGGTGTCGGCGATGGCAAACGACTTGTCAGCCTGGGCATCGAATACCCATTGGCGATCCTTGTAGGTGGTATCGCGGTTACGCAGCACGGTCCGTGACGGCGGCGCGTAGATTTCCTCGGTGCTCTGGTCGGTCTTGGCGATCTGGTAGTTCAACGACCACTTGATGTTGTCGGCCAGTGCGCTGTCCAGACCGAAGCTGTGTTCCAGGCCAAAGCGTTCGCGGGTGATCGTGTCGTTACCGGTACGGGACTTATAGAAGCCCATACCGCGTCCGGCATTGAACGGGCCGCCCACGGCGCTCAATTGGTTGGTATCGCGGTCGGCCTTGTAATGCTCGTAGGTCAGGCCCAAACGCGCGTCGTCAGCGTAATCCCAGCCCAGTTTGGCCAGCACGTTGGTGGTGCGCGCATCCTCGGGGTTGGCCTCGGTACGGTTCAGGCCAGTGCCGCCGGTTTCTCCAAAGGACTCTGTTTCATGGCCGTTGCGCTGACTGAGGTGCAACAGGCCATCGAACTCGCCGGTACGGCCGGCGACGGTGCCGGAGGTCAACCAGCTGTTGTCGGCCGAGCTGTAGCCGGTTTTCAGGCGTGCGCCGACATCCTTGCCCGGTTTGATGATGTCGTCCGGGTCCAGCGTGTAGTAGCTGACCGCACCGCCAATGGCGTTACTGCCATACAGCACCGACGCCGGGCCCCGGAGGATTTCCACACGCTTGACGATTTCCGGGTCGACATAGTTGCGGTTGGTCTGGGCATACGGGCCGTTGAAGAAACCGTCAGGCACCTGCACGCCATCGACCTGGGTCAGCACGCGGTCGCCATCGATGCCGCGAATGTTGTAGCCCGTGATGCCGGCGCGTTGGCCTGTGCCGCCCACCGAAACACCCGGCTCGTACCGCACCAGTTCCTTGATGGTATTGACGTTGTTGCGGTCGAGTTCTTCGCGAGTGTGAACGGTGACGGTGCTGGGCACGCTGTCTACCGATTGTTCCTGGCGGGTGGCGCTGATGGTCACCTGTTGCAGGTTGAGCGTGCTGCCAGTGCTGCGCTTTTCCAGGGCGATGCTGTTGTTGCCCAGTTTGCTATAGCTCAGGTTGGTCCCCACCAACAGGCGATCCAGGGCTTTCTCCGGCGACAGTGAACCACGCACGCCCGGCGAGGCCACACCTTGCGCCAGCTCCGACGACACGCCGACCTGCCAGCCCGTCACGGCGGTAAAGGCATTGAGTGCCGACACCAGAGGTTGCTGGGGAATGGCGAACGGGTAATCGCCCATTTTGCGAGCCGGCTGCTCGGTGGCGGTGGCGGCCATGAGCGGTGCAGCACCGGCCATCAGGATGGCAGCGGTCAGCAGCGACAGCACGCGGGAGGGTGAAGAGGCTGGGCGGGTAAGGCGAGAGGACATCGATAGCGCTCCGTGTCGCACGAATCTTTATAGATGCTGATCGGCATGGTGAGATGCGAATCAATTGCATTGGCTATAACGAGACGTACTGGACCAAGCTATCGAGTAAAAATAATTCTCATTCAGTTCAATATGACCAGCGCCGGGAATTCCTGGAGCCGGGCCGAGGTGATGTGGGCCAGGGAGCGAACCACGTCCAGGGGCTGATCGAGGCGATAGTTGCCGGTCACGGCGACATCGGCCAGTTGTTCGTTGTTGTTGATGATCCAGCCCGGGTAGTAGCGACGAAGTTCTGCCAGAACCTGGTTCAACGGGCAGTTTTCAAACACCAGTCGCCCCTGGACCCACGCCAGGTCGGTGGCGGCATCCAGCCTGGCCGGGCGGTCGAAACCGTTGGGGCCGATGCGAATGCTTTCCCCGGCGGACAAACGTACCCGCGCATCGTCACGGGTGGCCCGCAGGTCGACATCCCCGCGTTGCACCCGCACTTGCGCCACTCCGTCGAGGTAACGCACGGCAAACGCGGTATTGCGAACGCTGGCCGTGACCGGGCCGGCGTCGATTTCCAGTGGCTGCCCGCGACTGGCCTGTACTTCGAAAAACGCTTCGCCCTGATACAGGCGGGCAACACGTCGCTGGTCGTTGATGGTGCTTGAGAACGCCGAATTGGTGTTGAGCAGAACCTTGGAGCCATCCTCCAGTTGCAGGCGCTGGCGCTCCCCGACCACGGTCAGGTGATCGGCTTGCAGGCGCATCGGCAAGTTGCTGAAATTGAACAGGCCGAGCAGCAGCACGGCAGCGGTGGCCAGCGGTTTCCAGTGCGGACGCAGGCGGGCGAGAACGGTGACTTTCGCGGGCCGCGCGGCCAGGCTTTGCGCGCATTGCACCACTTGCGGACTGTCCCAGATCGCCTGGGCTCTGGCGAACGCCTGGGCATTCAACGGATCGGCGTCAAGCCATGCATGGAATTGGCGGGTCTGCTCCTCGTCGGGACTGCCGAGCACGATCAGCCAGTCCAGGGCCTGGTCCATCGCGCTTGCGGGATCCTGCGCCGGCGAAGGCTCAGGGGAGCGGTGGTTGTCCGTCACGGTGTTTCCTCGGCAGTGTCTGTGCACGGCTGTTTTTTTGTGAAGCGTAAAAAAGTGGGGCAAGGGTAGCAAAGCCCGATGATCAGCGCAGTCGGTCCGGTGTATGGGAGAGATCCCGATGCTTAATCGGTGTTCAAACGATCGGCAACACCGATGCAGATCGACATGATCAATTTGAGCTCTTTCTGCACGGTACTGAGGGACACGTTCAGCTCGTCGGCGATTTCCTGGTAGCTGTGCCCGTGCAGGCGGCTGTGGATGAAAATCCGCTGTTGGCGGGCGCTGAGTTCACTGAGGCTCACGTTCAGGCGCTCCAGCAATTGTTCGGCATGGGCGGCGTCTTCGGCGCTGCTGGTGGGGGCGGCGACGCTGTGCACCACCTCCGGCGGCACGTCGTCGACCATGGTGCGTGAATGGATGCGCCGCGCGCGCAAATGGTCCAGCGCCAGGTTGCGCGCCGTCTGGAAGACAAAGGGCTCAAGATGATCGATGGCCCGTTCGCTCAATGCGCGGGTCACCCGCAGGTAGGTTTCCTGCAAGAGGTCTTCGGCGGTGCTGTGATTGTTGACCATCCGCTCCAGTGTGCGCAGCAGGGAAGTGCGCTGGGTGAGGAAAACGTGGTTGAAGCGTGACTGACTCACGGGAGGACCTGATCCATTTCGAGTGAATGATAATGCTTATCATCCGCTCCAATGGTCAAGTACTGATTTATCAAGGTTCAGGCACGACCCTGCAAATAGCTCGCGTAATCGGGTATTCGATGGGGGGGCGCCTGCTCCATCAGCGAGCTTGCGATCGCCGTTCTTTTGATTACGGGCTATCGATTCAAGGCATCAGCACTTCAATCGAACCATCGGCGGTCATGCTGACCTGGCTGGTGCCGGCTTCGACATCCGGCGTCACCGGTGCGGCGTCCATGGCGGCGGCTTTCATCATCATCGGCGCGCGCAGGTAAGGCTGTGGATAACCGTTGCTGTTGAGGTTCAGGTTGACGATCTTGTAGCTCTTGCCGCCGAGGGCATCGGTGGCCAATTGAGCGCGGGCCTTGAAGGCGGCTACGGCGTCCTTGAGCAGGGCGTCTTCGCTGGCCTTGCGGGTCGGGGTGGCAATGGCGAAGTCCATGCCGCCCATTTTCAGGTCGGTGAGCAGTTCACCGGTCAGCTTCGACAGCGCGGCGAAGTCCGAGCTTTCCAGACGCAATTCGGCGCGCTCGCGCCAGCCGGTGATTTTCTGGCCCTTGGTGTCGTAGATCGGGTAGCTGTTGCGACTGCCCTGGCGCAGGGTGATGTCCTTGACTTGCCTGGCCTGGGCCAGCGCCTTGTTCATGGTGGTGCTGACGTCGGCGGCGAGTTTGGCCGGGTCGCTGTTCTGTTCTTCGGTGTAGAGGGTCACGATCATCAGGTCGCGGGCCACTTCCTGACTGACTTCGGCGCGCAGGGAAATCTGGTTGTAATGAAGCTCGTCGGCGGCCACGGCCGGAAGGCTGGCGACGGTGCCAACGCTCAGGGCGAGGAGGGCGGCGCTGCGGCGGAATGTGTGCATGAAGACTCCTTGAAAGTTGCGCAGGGGTTCGGTCCGGGCCTGCGTGAAACCATCAGACTCTAGCTTTTATGCTCTGGTTCGCACAGTTACAACTTCTATACAGATGGAACCCAAGTGGCCGCTTCGCGGCCAATCGCGAGCAGGCTCGCTCCCACAGGAGAGCGCATTCCAAAGGTGGGAGCGAGCCTGCTCGCGAAGGTGGCGTTACAGTCGCTGCAGAACCAGCAGCCATGTGGCCGTTTGCCGCAGTTTTGCCTGTCGGCCCCCGCGCTTGGTTATACTCCCAGCGATCCGCCTGGAGCGCTCATCAGGAGAGCTCATGCTCGCCCCCGTTCAAATCACTTCCGCCACTCGCCAGAACCTCTGGCGGCTGACGTTCATCCGCACGTTGGTGCTGGCCGCCCAAGCCGGTTCCGTGGGCCTGGCCTACTGGCTCGAATTGCTGCCGCTGCCCTGGTTTCAACTGGCGGCGACCCTCGGTTGTTCGATGCTGTTATGCGTGTTCACGGCGATTCGCCTGCGCACCTCATGGCCGGTGACCGAGCTTGAATATGCCGTGCAACTGGCCTGCGACCTGTTTATCCACAGCGCATTGCTGTATTTCTCCGGTGGTTCGACCAACCCCTTCGTTTCTTACTACCTGGTGCCGCTGACCATTGCCGCAGTGACGTTGCCATGGCGTTATTCGGTGATCCTGTCGGGTATCGCGCTGACGATGTACACGCTGTTGCTGGCACAGTTCTACCCGCTGCAAACCTTCCCGATCGCTCGGGAAAACCTGCAGGTATACGGGATGTGGTTGAGCTTCGCCCTCGCCGCCGCAGTGATCACTTTCTTTGCTGCGCGCATGGCCGAAGAGCTGCGTCGTCAGGAAGAACTGCGCGCCATTCGTCGCGAAGAAGGCCTGCGCGACCAGCAACTGCTGGCCGTCGCCACCCAGGCCGCCGGTGCGGCCCATGAATTGGGCACGCCGCTGGCGACCATGAGTGTGCTGCTCAAGGAAATGCGTCAGGACCACCATGACCCGATGTTGCAGGACGACCTGAGCGTATTGCAGGATCAGGTCAAACTGTGCAAGGAAACCTTGCAGCACCTGGTGCGCGCCGCGGAGGCCAATCGTCGTTTGGCGGTGGAGATGCAGGACGTCACCGATTGGCTTGATGAAGCGCTCAATCGCTGGCACCTGATGCGTCCGGAAGCCAGTTATCGCTTCCAGCGCCTAGGCCAGGGCGCAGTGCCGCGCATGGCGCCGCCGCCGGACTTGACCCAGGCTTTGCTGAATCTGTTGAACAATGCGGCCGATGCCTGCCCGGAAGGGCTGCAAGTGACGCTGGACTGGGATTTGGAAAACTTCACCATCAGCATTCGTGACCATGGTGCCGGTGTGCCGCTGGCCATCGCCGAGCAAATCGGCAAACCGTTTTTTACCACCAAGGGCAAAGGCTTCGGCCTGGGCCTGTTTTTGAGCAAGGCCAGCGTGACACGCGCCGGCGGCTCAGTGAAACTCTACAGTCATGAGGAAGGCGGCACGCTCACCGAGCTGCGCCTGCCCCGTGTCGCCCGAGGAGACGAACATGAGTGACGAGATCCAAGTCGAAGGCGAAGAACTGCCGCATTTGTTGCTGGTCGATGACGACGCCACATTCACCCGCGTCATGGCCCGCGCCATGGCTCGCCGCGGTTTTCGCGTCAGCACTGCCAGTTCCGCCGAAGAAGGCCTGGAACTGGCCAAGGCCGATCTGCCGGATTACGCCGCTCTGGACCTGAAGATGGACGGCGATTCGGGCCTGGTGCTGCTGCCCAAGTTGCTGGAAATGGACCCGGAAATGCGCGTGGTGATCCTCACCGGTTACTCGAGCATTGCCACTGCCGTCGAGGCGATCAAGCGCGGTGCCTGCAACTACCTGTGCAAACCGGCGGATGCCGACGACGTGCTGGCGGCGCTGCTGTCCGAACACGCCGACCTCGACAGCCTGGTGCCGGAAAACCCGATGTCCGTGGACCGCCTGCAGTGGGAACACATCCAGCGCGTGCTGACCGAGCACGAAGGCAACATCTCCGCCACGGCCCGCGCCCTGGGCATGCACCGCCGCACCCTGCAGCGCAAACTGCAGAAGCGTCCCGTTCGCCGCTGAACCGGTGCTGAACGAATGCGGGCCGTATCTCGCAACAAACCGAACCGATCCTCTATGATCGGTTCGTGCGTGTTCTTTTCTCTATCGAGCCTTTTCCATGAATCAGAACGCTGAGTATTCCGCGGTCAACGATGCCGTGCGCGGGCGGTTTTTTCGCAAAGTGTGGGCGATGATCACGCCTTACTGGCGCAGTGAAGAGAAGGTCAAGGCCTGGACACTCCTGATCGCGGTGATTGCGCTGTCGCTGATCAGCGTGGGGATCTCGGTGTGGTTCAACACCTGGTACAAGGACTTCTACAACGCCCTGCAAAAGAAGGACGAGGCAGCGTTCTGGCAACTGATCCTGTATTTCTGCGCGATTGCGGCGGTGGCGATCGTCGGCGCGGTGTATCGGCTCTACCTGACGCAGATGCTGACGATCCGCTGGCGGGCATGGCTCACCGAAAAGCATTTCACCCGCTGGCTGGGTGACAAGAACTACTACCAGCTGGAGCAGGGCGGTTACACCGATAACCCGGACCAGCGGATTTCCGAAGACCTCAACAACTTCACCTCGAACACCCTTGAGCTGGGTATCGGGTTGCTGCGCAATATCGTCAGCCTGGTGTCGTTCTCGATCATTCTGTGGGGGGTGTCGGGTAGCATTGAAGTATTTGGCATCACCATTCCCGGCTACATGTTCTGGTGCGTACTGGTTTACGCCGTGGTGGGCAGTTGGCTGACACATTTGATCGGTCGTCGCCTGATCGGCCTGAACAACCAACAACAACGCTTCGAAGCCGACCTGCGTTTCTCCATGGTGCGGATTCGCGAGAATGCCGAAAGCATTGCGTTGTACAACGGCGAGCCGAACGAAAATCGTCGGTTGAGCGGCCGCTTCGGGATGGTCTGGCATAACTTCTGGGACATCATGAAAGTGTCCAAGCGCCTGACCTTCTTCACCGCCGGTTACAGTCAGGCCGCCATCATCTTTCCCTTCATGGTGGCGGCTCCGCGTTATCTCTCCGGCAAGATCGAACTCGGCGAACTGATGCAGATCAGCTCGGCATTCGGCAATGTGCAGGAAAGCTTCAGCTGGTTCATCAGTGCGTACCAGAGCCTCGCTTCCTGGCGCGCTACCTGCGATCGTCTGCTGAGCTTCCACCAGGCCATGAGTGACAACGAAGGGCGTGCGCCGACCATCGACGTACAGAATTCGGGTGCAGCTCTGAAGGTGCACAACCTCGGCCTCGACCTGGCTGATGGTCGTCACCTGCTGACCAATGCCGACATGACCGTGAAGGAGGGCGACCGCGTGATGCTCAGCGGTCGTTCCGGCAGCGGCAAGTCGACCCTGCTGCGGGCGATGGGGCATCTGTGGCCGACCGGCCACGGCAGTATTCGCCTGCCGTCGGCGCGCTACCTGTTCCTGCCGCAAAAACCGTATTTGCCGATTGGCACCCTGCGTGATGTCCTCAGTTATCCACAGCCCGGCGATACCTATCCGAAGGAGCGCTACGTGCAGGTGCTGGAAACCTGTCGCCTGCCGCACCTGATTGCCCGTCTCGACGAAGCCAACCACTGGCAGCGCATGTTGTCGCCGGGTGAGCAGCAGCGCCTGGCCTTTGCCCGTGCGCTGCTTTATGCACCGCAATGGCTGTATATGGACGAAGCGACCTCGGCGATGGACGAAGAAGACGAGGCCACGCTGTATCAGGCGCTGATCGATGAGTTGCCGGGGCTGAGCATTGTCAGCGTCGGCCATCGCAGCAGTCTGAAGCGCTTCCATCCGCGACACATTCGTATCGAGAATGGCCATCTGGTGGATCAGACCGTGACCGCCTGAACACCACAACACCCTGTAGGAGCGAGGTGATCGTACAACCACGTTGCGCTATGATGCGCGTTACAACAGCCGAACTTTTCGAGACAAATGTTCACCATGGAAAACCCGAACGACGCACCACGCCTCCCACGCAAGCGCCGCAGCCTCGCTCAGGAACTGGTGACGGTGCTGTCCGAGCAGATCCGCGATGGTCATCTCAAGCGTGGCGACAAGCTGCCCACCGAGTCGGCCATCATGGATGCCCATGGTGTCAGCCGCACGGTGGTACGCGAAGCGATATCCCGTTTGCAGGCGGCCGGCCAGGTGGAAACCCGCCACGGTATCGGTACCTTCGTGCTCGACACGCCGAGCCCGAGCGGCTTTCGTATCGACCCGGCCACCGTGGTGACCTTGCGCGATGTGCTGGCGATCCTGGAACTGCGCATCAGTCTCGAAGTGGAGTCTGCCGGGTTGGCGGCGCAACGTCGCAGTCCGGAACAACTGGCCAACATGCGCGCCGCCCTCGATGCGTTGAATGAAAGCGCTGCCCATGCCAGTGATGCCGTGGCGTCGGACTTCGCCTTCCACCTCGAAATCGCGTTGTCCACCGGCAATCGCTACTTCACCGACATCATGACCCACCTGGGCACCAGCATCATTCCGCGCACACGGCTGAATTCCGCACGGCTGGCTCATGACGATCAGCAGCACTACATGAGTCGCCTGAGCCGTGAGCATGAGGAAATCTACGACGCCATTGCCCGTCAGGATTCCGATGCGGCCCGTGCAGCGATGCGCCTGCACCTGACCAATAGCCGCGAGCGGTTGCGTCATGCCCATGAAGAGGCTGAGGCGCAGCGAGGTTAGGCTTTCTGCTTCACGCAATTCGTCGTCTGATCTTCCGCCTTCGTCGGAACGCCGCCCGGAGCAGGCTCGCTCTCACAGTTGATAGTGGATATTCCCGGACCCTGGATTTGCTCCCGATCCAGTGTGGGAGCGAGCCTGCTCGCGAAGGAGGCGCCCGCCATACCACAAACCTTCTTCTTGCCCTGAAAACGGGGGCCACCCCGGTTATCTTCCGACAACGTATCTCCTGAACACCGTTTATCGAGGTGTGATTCCCCCTGTTCTCTGCGTTTAAGCTCTCTAAAGCAAGGGCTCTACCTATTTTTGTCGAACAATTTTCACCCCCCGGCGATGAAATGCAGTTGACGGTTGTATTTTAAGTTGTACGATGACCTACAACTTCAGCGCAGGCTGAACGGTTTTCTCACACAATGTCGTTATCCAGGGTGTTCGAATAATGAATCCACAAGAACTGAAGTCCATCCTCTCTGCCGGTCTGCTGTCTTTCCCGGTCACCGATTTCAACGCTCAGGGCGACTTCAACCGCGCGGGCTACATCAAGCGTCTCGAATGGCTGGCCCCATACGGCGCCTCGGCGCTGTTCGCCGCGGGCGGCACCGGTGAGTTCTTCTCTCTGGCGGCCAGCGAATATTCGGAAATCATCAAGACTGCCGTCGACACCTGCGCATCCAGCGTGCCAATCCTGGCCGGCGTGGGCGGCTCGACCCGCCAGGCTATCGAATACGCACAGGAAGCCGAGCGCCTGGGCGCAAAAGGCCTGCTGCTGCTGCCGCACTACCTGACTGAAGCCAGCCAGGATGGCGTTGCCGCCCACGTTGAGGCCGTGTGCAAATCGGTCAACATCGGTGTGGTGGTCTACAACCGTAACGTTTGCCGCCTGAACGCGCCGCTGCTGGAGCGTCTGGCCGAGCGCTGCCCGAACCTGATCGGTTACAAGGATGGCCTGGGTGATATCGAGTTGATGGTGTCGATCCGTCGCCGCCTCGGTGATCGCTTCAGCTACCTGGGTGGCTTGCCGACCGCCGAAGTCTACGCCGCGGCCTACAAGGCCCTGGGCGTACCGGTCTACTCCTCGGCGGTGTTCAACTTCATCCCGAAAACCGCGATGGACTTCTACCATGCCATCGCTCGTGAAGATCACGCCACCGTTGGCAAAATCATCGACGACTTCTTCCTGCCGTACCTGGACATCCGTAACCGCAAGGCCGGTTATGCAGTGAGCATAGTCAAGGCCGGGGCAAAAATTGCCGGCTACGACGCAGGTCCCGTGCGTGCGCCGCTGACCGATCTGACCGGCGAAGAGTACGAAATGCTCGCCGCGCTGATCGACAAGCAGGGTGCGCAATAACAACGATCAAACCGGAGCCGCTGAGCGATCAGCGGCTTTTTGCGTGAGGAGAACGACTCGTGACAAAACGCTACGACAACTACATCAACGGTGAATGGGTCGCCGCTGCCGATTACTCGGTCAACATCAACCCGTCCGAACTGAGCGACGCCATCGGCGATTACGCCAAGGCTGACCTGGCGCAGGTCCACGCCGCCATCGACGCGGCCCGTGCCGCATTCCCGGCGTGGTCGGTTTCGGGCATTCAGGCCCGTCACGATTCGCTGGATAAAGTCGGTACCGAGATCCTCGCCCGTCGCGAAGAGCTCGGCACCCTGCTGGCCAGGGAAGAGGGCAAGACCCTGGCTGAAGCCATCGGTGAAGTGACTCGCGCCGGCAACATCTTCAAGTTTTTCGCCGGCGAGTGCCTGCGTCTGTCTGGCGACTATCTGCCGTCGGTGCGCCCGGGCGTCAACGTTGAAGTCACTCGCGAAGCCTTGGGCGTGGTCGGTCTGATCACCCCGTGGAATTTCCCGATTGCCATTCCTGCGTGGAAAATCGCTCCGGCCCTGGCCTATGGCAACTGCGTCGTGCTCAAACCTGCCGACCTGGTACCGGGTTGCGCCTGGGCTCTGACCGAAATCATTTCACGCGCCGGTTTCCCGGCCGGTGTGTTCAACCTGGTGATGGGCAGCGGTCGCGTGGTAGGCGATGCACTGGTCAACAGCCCGAAAGTCGATGGCATCAGCTTCACAGGCTCCGTGGGCGTGGGTCGTCAGATCGCGGTCAACTGTGTATCGCGTCAGGCCAAGGTTCAGCTGGAAATGGGTGGCAAGAACCCGCAGATCATTCTCGACGACGCCGACCTCAAGCAAGCGGTCGAGTTGTCGGTGCAGAGCGCGTTCTATTCCACTGGCCAGCGTTGCACCGCATCGAGCCGCTTCATCGTCACCGCTGGCATCCACGACAAATTCGTCGAAGCCATGGCCGAGCGCATGAAGTCGATCAAGGTCGGCCACGCCTTGAAAGCTGGCACCGACATCGGTCCGGTGGTCTCGCAAGCTCAACTTGAACAGGACATGAAGTACATCGACATCGGCCAGTCCGAAGGTGCACGCCTGGTCAGCGGCGGTGGTCTGGTGACCTGCGATACCGAAGGTTACTTCCTCGCGCCGACCCTGTTTGCCGACAGTGAAGCCGCGATGCGCATCAGCCGTGAAGAGATCTTCGGCCCTGTGGCCAACGTGGTGCGCGTGGCCGACTACGACGCCGCGCTGGCCATGGCCAATGACACCGAATTCGGCCTGTCGGCGGGCATTGCCACCACCTCGTTGAAATACGCCAACCACTTCAAGCGCCACTCCCAGGCCGGGATGGTGATGGTCAACCTGCCGACCGCCGGTGTGGATTACCACGTTCCGTTCGGTGGGCGTAAAGGTTCATCCTATGGATCACGTGAGCAAGGTCGCTATGCGCAAGAGTTCTACACGGTCGTGAAGACCAGCTACATCGGTTCGTAACGCAACACCCTGCGGTATCGACATCGATACCGCACCCCTCTGTAGGAGCGAGCATGCTCGCGATGCACTCGAGAGCACCACGGGCTACCAGAATGCCCGCGTCATCGTTGACGACCATCGCAAGCATGCTCGCTCCTACAGGATGGACAACTAAAAAGATTCACCCGCGCATAAAAATAATCAGTGGGAGTACATCTACATGCAATCGACCAAGCCGACTCACGTCCGCTATCTGATCCTGCTCATGCTGTTTCTGGTGACCACGATCAACTACGCCGACCGCGCTACCATCGCAATCGCCGGCTCCAGCCTGCAGAAAGACCTGGGCATTGATGCCGTTACCCTCGGCTACATCTTCTCCGCATTCGGTTGGGCCTACGTGGCCGGGCAAATTCCCGGTGGCTGGCTGCTGGACCGTTTCGGTTCGAAAAAAATCTACGCGTTGAGCATCTTCACCTGGTCGCTGTTCACCGTCCTGCAGGGGTATGTCGGCGAGTTCGGCATGTCCACGGCGGTGGTTGCGCTGTTCATGTTGCGTTTCCTGGTGGGCCTGGCCGAAGCGCCGTCCTTCCCCGGTAATGCGCGCATCGTGGCGGCCTGGTTCCCGACCGCTGAACGCGGCACCGCCTCGGCAATCTTCAACTCGGCGCAGTACTTCGCCACCGTGCTGTTCGCACCGCTGATGGGCTGGATCGTCTACAGCTTCGGCTGGCAACACGTGTTCATCGTCATGGGCGTGATTGGCATCATCTTCTCCGGGATCTGGCTGAAGGTTATCCACAGCCCGCGCCAGCATCCAATGATCAATGACGCCGAGTTCAAACACATCGCCGACAACGGCGGTATGGTCGACATGGACCAGGACAAGGGCAAAGGCAAGAAGGTCGACGGCCCGAAGTGGGACTACATCCGCCAACTGCTGACCAACCGCATGATGCTCGGCGTGTACCTGGGCCAGTATTGCATCAACGGCATCACATACTTCTTCCTGACCTGGTTCCCGGTGTACCTGGTACAAGAGCGCGGCATGACCATTCTCAAGGCCGGCTTCATTGCGTCCTTGCCGGCGATCTGCGGTTTCATCGGTGGTGTGCTCGGCGGGGTGATCTCCGATTACCTGCTGCGCAAGGGCCATTCGCTGACCTTCGCCCGCAAGGCGCCGATCATCGCCGGCCTGCTGGTTTCGAGCAGCATCGTGGCGTGCAACTACGTCGACGTTGAATGGATGGTCGTAGGCTTCATGGCCCTGGCATTCTTCGGCAAAGGCGTTGGTGCGTTGGGCTGGGCGGTGGTGTCCGACACCTCGCCGAAGCAGATCGCAGGCCTGAGCGGTGGCCTGTTCAATACCTTCGGCAACCTGGCTTCCATCACCACGCCGATCGTCATCGGCTACATCATCAGCTCCACCGGTTCGTTCAAGTGGGCGCTGGTGTTTGTCGGTTGCAACGCTCTGGTCGCGGTGTTCAGTTATCTGGTCATCGTGGGTCCGATCAAGCGTGTGGTGCTCAAAGAGCCACCAGCGAACGGTTCTCAAGCCCCTGGCAAATTGTCTCAAGCGCATTCCTGAGGAGCGGCGTCATGCAGTTGATTGAACATTCCGACTCGCCGCGCTACATCCGCCTGCACGAGCGGGACAACGTAGTGATCGTGGTCAATGATCAAGGTGTACCGGCCGGTACCGAGTTTGCGGATGGCCTGGTCACCGTGGACTTCGTACCACAGAGCCACAAGGTCACCCTGGAAGACATTCCCGAAGGTGGCCGGGTGATTCGTTATGGCCAGACCATTGGCTACGCCTTACAGCTGATTCCCCGCGGCAGCTGGGTCAAGGAAGATCAACTGCGCATGCCGACCGCGCCGCCGCTGGACAGCCTGCCGCTGTCCACCGACGTGCCGGCCGCGCAAGCACCGCTGGAAGGCTTCACCTTCGAGGGTTATCGCAACGCCGATGGCACCGTCGGCACGCGCAACATCCTGGGCATTACCACGACTGTGCAGTGCGTGACCGGCGTGCTGGACCATGCGGTCAAGCGCATCAAGGATGAGTTGCTGCCCAAGTACCCCAACGTCGATGACGTAGTGGCGCTCACCCATAGTTACGGCTGTGGTGTGGCGATCACCGCCACCGATGCCTACATCCCGATCCGCACCGTGCGCAACCTGGCGCGCAACCCGAACCTGGGCGGCGAGGCTCTTGTGATCAGCCTGGGCTGCGAGAAATTGCAGGCCGGGCAGGTGATGCACGACAACGACAGCTCGGTGGATCTCAGCGAGCCGTGGTTGTACCGTTTGCAGGATTCCAGCCACGGTTTCACCGAGATGATCGAGCAGATCATGGAGCTGGCCGAAGTCCGTCTGAAGAAGCTTGATCAACGCCGCCGGGAAACCGTGCCGGCGTCCGAGCTGATCCTCGGCATGCAGTGCGGCGGTAGTGATGCGTTCTCCGGCATCACCGCCAACCCGGCACTCGGCTATGCCTCGGACCTGCTGCTGCGGGCCGGTGCGACGGTGATGTTTTCCGAAGTCACCGAAGTGCGCGATGCCATTTATCTGCTGACCTCCCGCGCGGAAAACCAGGACGTCGCCCAGGAACTGGTACGGGAAATGGACTGGTACGACCGTTACCTGGCCAAGGGCGAAGCTGATCGCAGTGCCAACACCACGCCGGGCAACAAGAAGGGCGGGCTGTCGAACATTGTCGAGAAATCCTTGGGCTCGATCGTCAAATCCGGCAGCAGTGCGATCAATGGCGTGCTTGGCCCAGGCGAGCGTTTCAAGCGCAAAGGCCTGATCTTCTGTGCGACCCCGGCCAGCGACTTTGTCTGCGGGACGTTGCAGTTGGCGGCGGGGATGAACCTGCATGTATTCACCACCGGTCGCGGCACGCCTTACGGGCTGGCCATGGCGCCGGTGGTGAAGGTATCGACCCGGACCGAACTGGCGCAACGCTGGCCGGACCTGATCGACATCGACGCCGGGCGCATTGCCACTGGGCGCGCATCCATCGAGGAGCTCGGCTGGGAGCTGTTCCACTACTACCTGGACGTGGCCAGCGGCAAGCAGCAGACGTGGGCGGAGAAGCACAAGCTGCATAACGACATTACCCTGTTCAACCCGGCGCCTATTACCTGAGACCGCGTCATCGTTCTTCGCGAGCAGGCTCGCTCCCACAGAGATGTAAGTGGGCACCAATTTATGTGTTCACAGCAGCTCAAATGTGGGAGCGAGCCTGCTCGCGAAGGCGATCTAGCAGGCGCCGAGGTGTCCAGTGGCTTATCATTAGCCACCTAACGACGCACACCCCCAAGGTCCTCCCTGCATGCTGGCAATTTTCCTCGAAACCCTGAACATCACCGCCCCGGTGTTCGCCATGCTGTTTCTGGGTGCGCTGCTCAAACGCATCGACTGGATCAACGACAACTTCATCCACACTGCGTCGGCATTGGTGTTCAACGTCACCATGCCGGCGCTGCTGTTTCTGGGCATCCTGCATGCCGACCTGCACGCGGCATTGCAGCCGGCGCTGTTGATCTACTTCTCCCTGGCAACGCTGGTGTGTTTTGCCATCGCCTGGGGCTGGGCGATCTGGAAGTGCCCGCGGGAAGATCGGGGGATCTACACCCAGGGGGCCTTTCGCGGTAACAACGGGGTCATCGGCCTGGCGCTGGCGGCAAGTATGTATGGCGACTACGGGATTTCCCTCGGGGCGATCCTCGCGGCGCTGGTGATTCTGTTCTACAACACGCTGTCGACCATCGTCCTGGCGGTGTACAGCCCGGTGATCAAGTCCGATCCGTGGAGCATCTGCAAAAGCGTGTTCAGCAATCCGCTGATCATCAGCGTGATTGCGGCTGCGCCGTTCGCCTTTTTCAAGATCGGCTTGCCGGGATGGCTCGAGACCTCCGGCCGGTATCTGGCGCAAACCACGTTGCCGCTGGCGTTGATTTGCATCGGCGGCACGCTGTCGCTGGCTGCGCTGCGCAAAAGCGGCAACATGGCGCTGAGTTCAAGCCTGGTGAAGATGATCGGCCTGCCGGTGCTGGCGACGCTGGGCGCATGGCTGTGGGGCTTTCGTGGTGCGGAACTGGGGATTCTGTTTCTGTACTTCGGCAGCCCGACTGCCGCTGCCAGTTTCGTCATGGCCCGGGCGGCGGATGGTAACCATGAACTGGCGGCGGCGATCATCGTGATCACCACGTTGATGGCGGCGGTCACCACCAACGTCGGGATTTTCTTTTTGCAGTGGGGTGGGTGGATCTAGTTCCAGGATTTGCCCGCGATGGCTATCTGATTGTCACTGCAAATGCCGGGTTGTTACTCCGGCTTCTGGTAGGTGTCGATCACTTCCTGCGCCGCGCGAAACGCATCGATCGCCGCCGGCACACCGGCATACACCGCGCAATGCAGCAGCGCTTCGCGAATCTCTTCCACGGTGCAGCCGTTGTTCAGCGCACCGCGCACGTGACCTTTCAACTCCTGCGGGCACTTCAGAGCGGTCAACGCGGCGAGGGTGATCAGGCTGCGGGTTTTCAGCGGCAGGCCGTCGCGATTCCATACTCCGCCCCAGGCGTGTTCGTTGACGAAATCCTGCAGCGGCTGGGTGAACTCGGTGGCGTTGCCCAGTGCGCGGTCGACGAAGGCGTCGCCCATCACTTGGCGGCGGACTTCAACGCCGGGTTTTTTATTCTCGGTCACGGGACTTCCCTCTTATGGTGTTGGCGACGCCAGGCGCGCAGCGACGTGAACAGCAAAAACGCCACCAGCACCGGCAGGACGAAAAACAGCATCAAGTGTTCCAGCTTGCCGGCCAGTGGCATGCCGGTGGTGAACGACACCACGTGCAGCCCATATGCCAGGTACAAACCCAGGAACAGCAGGCCTTCGGCGCGGGTCACCCGGTAGCCGGAGTAGAACACCGGCAGGCACAGCGCCGCGACGCCGAGCATCACCGGCAGGTCGAAATCCAGGGCGTTGGGCGACACCGACAGCGGCGAGGGCGCCACCAGAGCGGTAAAGCCGAGCACGCCCAGCAGGTTGAACAGGTTGCTGCCAATCACGTTGCCCACGGCAATATCACGCTCACCGCGCATCGCGGCGATCAACGAAGTGGCGAGCTCAGGCAGTGATGTGCTGACAGCGACGATGGTCAGGCCGATGATCCGCTCCGACAGCCCAAGATCGGTAGCAACCGCAACGGCAGCCCCCAACAGCAAATGCCCGGCGTACACCAGCATCGCCAACCCGGCGACAATCATCAGCAGGCTGCTCAGCCATGGCGCCTGGCCGTTGTGCTCATGGCTCGATATCGGGCGCGCCGAATGCTGTGACTGGCGCAGCAACAAGCCCAGGTAAATCGCCAGTGCCGTCAGCAACATCACGCCATCGACACGGGTCAGTTCTTCATTCCAGGCGAGTATGAACACCAACAGGCTGGCGCCGATCATCAGCGGAATATCCAGGCGTACAAGTTGCCGGGAAACCCGCAACGGAATGATCAGTGCGGACAAGCCGAGGGTGACGAGGATGTTGAAAATGCTGCTGCCGATCACGCTGCCGACGGCAATGTCGGCGTTATGCGCCAGGGTCGCTTGCAGGCTGATCGCCATTTGCGGTGCGCTGCTGCCTAGGGCGACGATGGTCAGGCCGATGATCAGCGGACGGATGTGCAACCGCGCGGCAATGCGTACGGCGGCGCGCACCATCAATTCGGCGCCGACGATCAGCAGGAACAATCCGCTGAGCAATTCGATCACGCTGATCAGGGGTAAATCGGCTAATCCGAAAATGGTCGGGGCTCCATCGGTCAGTCGTCCAGGGCCTGGACCCGCACTCGGGCTGTGCCGCTTTTTATCATGCCCAGGCGTGCGGCGGCTTCATGGGACAGGTCGATCAGACGGCCGCGGGTGTGTGGCCCACGATCATTGATGCGCACCACGCAGGATTTGTCGTTATTGAGATTAGTCACCTTCACCCGCGTACCGAAGGGTAGCTGGCGATGGGCGGCGGTCATGGAATTCTTGTCGAAACGCTCGCCACTGGCGGTGCGTTTGCCTTGGTGTTTGGCACCGTAGTACGAAGCCACGCCGGTTTTATCGTAACCATGCGGATCGACGGTGTCGGTGCTGGCGCAACCGGCCAGGAGCGAGAGGAGGGCGCAGGCGCCGAGCAGACGTTTCATTCGAAGGTTTCCCGAAATAACTGTAGGAGCGAGCTTGCTCGCGATGGTGTGTCAGCCACTTCGATGCCAACTGAAATTCCATCGCGAGCAAGCTCGCTCCTACAAGGTTTTGAGCCAGGATTAAAATCTGGCCCCATTTCTATCAGCCTTCGAGCTTGCTTTTGAGCAATTCGTTCACTTGTTGCGGGTTGGCCTTGCCTTTGGAGGCTTTCATGGCCTGGCCGACGAAGAAGCCGAACATCTTGCCCCGCTTGGCTTCGTCTGCCGCGCGGTACTGTTCGACCTGCTCGGCGTTGGCCGCGAGCATTTCGTCCAGCACCGCCGAGATGGCGCCGGTGTCGGTCACTTGCTTGAGGCCGCGCTTGTCGATGATCTCGTCCGCGCTGCCTTCGCCGTTGGCCATCGCTTCGAACACTACCTTGGCGATTTTGCCGGAGATGGTGTTGTCCTTGATGCGCAGCAGCATGCCGCCCAGGAGCTCTGCGGAAACCGGCGACTGTTCGATGTCCAGGCCTTGCTTGTTGAGCAGGCTGCCCAGCTCGACCATCACCCAGTTCGCCGCCAGTTTGGCGTCGCCGCTGATGCTCGCGACTTGCTCGAAGTAGTCGGCTTGCTCGCGGCTGGTGGCCAGCACGTTGGCGTCGTATGCCGACAGACCGAACTGCGCCTGGAAACGCTCGCGTTTCTGCGGTGGAAGTTCCGGCAGGGTGGCGCGTACGTCGCTGAGGAACGAGTCCTCGATGACCACCGGTAGCAGGTCCGGATCAGGGAAGTAACGGTAGTCGTTGGCTTCCTCTTTGCTGCGCATCGGACGGGTCTCGTCCTTGTTCGGATCGTACAGACGGGTCTGCTGGATCACTTTGCCGCCGTCTTCGATCAATTCGATCTGACGCTGGATTTCGCTGTTGATCGCCTTCTCGATGAAACGGAACGAGTTGACGTTCTTGATCTCGCAGCGCGTGCCGAACTCGGCCTGGCCCTTTGGACGGATCGACACGTTGCAGTCACAACGCAGCGAGCCTTCGGCCATGTTGCCGTCGCAGATGCCCAGGTAACGCACCAGCGCGTGGATCGCCTTTACGTAAGCCACGGCTTCCTTGGCGCTGCGCATGTCCGGCTCGGAAACGATTTCCAGCAACGGCGTGCCGGCACGGTTCAGGTCGATGCCGCTGGCGCCGCTGAACTCTTCGTGCAGGCTCTTGCCGGCGTCTTCTTCCAGGTGCGCCCGGGTGATGCCGACACGTTTGACCGTGCCGTCTTCCAGGGCGATGTCCAGGTGGCCCTTGCCGACGATCGGCAATTCCATCTGGCTGATCTGGTAGCCCTTGGGCAGGTCCGGGTAGAAGTAGTTTTTACGGGCGAACACGTTGTGCTGGCCGATCTCGGCGTCAATTGCCAGGCCGAACATCACCGCCATGCGCACCGCTTCCTGGTTCAGCACCGGCAGCACGCCGGGCATGCCCAGGTCTACGAGGCTGGCCTGGGTGTTCGGTTCGGAACCGAAGGTGGTGGAACTACCGGAAAAGATTTTCGACCGGGTGGTGAGCTGGGTGTGAATCTCCAGCCCGATCACGACTTCCCATTGCATGTGTGTCTCCTCAGAAGCCGGTTGGGGTGCGGGTGTGCCAGTCAGTGTTCAACTGGTACTGGTGCGCAACGTTGAGCAAGCGGCCTTCCTGGAAATACGGGGCGAGCAGTTGCACGCCGACCGGCAGACCGTCGACGAAACCGGCTGGCATCGACAGGCCTGGCAGGCCCGCGAGGTTGGCGGTGATGGTGTAGACGTCTTCCAGGTACGCAGCGACCGGGTCGCTGTTCTTGGCGCCGAGCTTCCAGGCCGGGTTCGGCGTGGTTGGGCCGAGGATGATGTCGACCTCATTGAAAGCGGCCATGAAGTCGTTCTTGATCAAGCGACGAATCTTCTGCGCCTTCAGGTAGTAGGCATCGTAGTAACCGGCGGACAGGGCGTAGGCACCGACCATGATGCGGCGCTGCACTTCTGTCCCGAAACCTTCGCCACGGGAGCGTTTGTACAGGTCTTCCAGGTTTTTCGGGTCTTCGCAGCGATAGCCGAAACGCACGCCGTCGAAACGCGAAAGGTTGGAAGACGCTTCGGCCGGAGCGATCACGTAGTACGCAGGAATCGCGTGCTGCATGTTCGGCAGGCTGATTTCCTTGACCACGGCGCCGAGCTTTTTCAGCTCTTCGACGCTGGCCATGACCAGGTCGGCAATGCGTGGGTCGAGGCCGGGGCTGAAATACTCTTTCGGCACGCCGATGCGCAGGCCTTGCAGCGAACCGTTCAGGCTGGCGCTGTAGTCCGGCACGGGCTCATCGATGCTGGTGGAGTCGTTCGGATCAAAGCCAGCCATACCTTGCAACAAAATTGCGCAGTCTTCGGCAGTGCGCGCCAACGGGCCGCCCTGGTCGAGGCTGGAGGCGTAGGCGATCATGCCCCAACGCGATACGCGACCGTACGTCGGTTTCAGGCCGGTGAGGTTAGTCAATGCGGCTGGCTGGCGGATCGAACCGCCGGTGTCGGTGCCGGTGGCTGCGGGCAACAGACGAGCGGCAACCGCCGCCGCCGAACCGCCGGACGAACCGCCCGGCACGTGTTCCAGGTTCCACGGGTTTTTCACCGCGCCGTAGTAGCTCGATTCGTTGGCCGAACCCATGGCGAATTCGTCCATGTTGGTCTTGCCCAGGGTCACGGCGCCGGCAGCGGCCAGCCTGGCGACGACGGTGGCGTCATACGGGGCCTTGAAGTTGTCGAGCATCTTCGAGCCGCAGCTGGTGCGGATGCCCTGGGTGCAGAACAGGTCCTTGTGGGCGATCGGCGCGCCGAGCAGGGCGCCGCTCTCACCATTGGCCCGACGGGTGTCAGCGGCTTTCGCCTGCTTGAGCGCCAGGTCCTCGGTGAGGCTGATGAAACTGTTGAGCTGTGGATCGAGCTGGGCGATACGCGCCAGCAGGACTTTGGTCAGCTCTTCGGAGGAAAACTTCTTATCGGCGAGTCCGCGGGCGATCTCGGCCAGAGTCAATTGATGCATTGCAGGCTCTTTCCCTTTAGTCGATGACTTTCGGAACCAGGTACAGGCCGTTTTCGACCGCTGGTGCGATGGACTGGTAGGCCTCGCGGTTATTGGTCTCGGTCACAACGTCTGCACGCAGGCGCTGGCTGGCTTCCAGCGGGTGGGCCAGCGGTTCGATACCGTCGGTATCGACCGCCTGCATTTCGTCGACCAGCCCGAGAATGCTGTTGAGGGCCGAAGTGATGTGTGGAAGATCGGCATCATTGAGGCCAAGGCAGGCCAGATGAGCGATTTTTTCCACGTCGGAGCGTTCTAGCGCCATTGGGATTCTCCAGTGGAAAACAAAACGGACGGCGTCCGTGTGTTAGATTGTCGGAACACTACCGCACTTCTACGGTCATAAGGCCGCGATTGTGGGGCTTGGTGCACAGAAAAGCGGTCAATTTAACATATTGGCGCCTTGCCCAAAATCCCTGTCGTTGTTAGAGTTTGCCGCACTTTTTTACCCACGCGTTGCCTAGGGTCCCTTTCCCATGTTCAAGAAACTGCGTGGCATGTTTTCCAGCGATCTTTCCATTGACCTGGGCACTGCCAACACCCTTATTTACGTGCGCGAGCGCGGTATCGTCCTGAATGAGCCCTCCGTTGTGGCCATTCGGACACACGGTAACCAGAAAAGTGTCGTTGCTGTCGGCACCGAAGCCAAGCGCATGCTCGGCCGTACGCCGGGCAACATCGCTGCCATTCGTCCGATGAAGGACGGCGTGATCGCCGACTTCAGCGTGTGCGAAAAAATGCTGCAGTACTTTATCAACAAGGTTCACGAAAACAGCTTCCTGCAGCCTAGCCCTCGCGTGTTGATCTGCGTTCCATGCAAATCCACCCAGGTTGAGCGTCGTGCCATCCGCGAATCGGCCCTCGGTGCCGGTGCCCGCGAAGTATTCCTGATCGAAGAGCCAATGGCTGCTGCCATCGGTGCCGGCCTGCCGGTTGAAGAAGCCCGTGGTTCGATGGTCGTCGATATCGGTGGCGGTACCACCGAAATCGCGCTGATCTCCCTGAACGGTGTGGTGTACGCCGAATCCGTCCGCGTTGGCGGCGACCGCTTCGACGAAGCGATCATCACCTACGTGCGTCGCAACTACGGCAGCCTGATCGGCGAGTCCACCGCCGAGCGCATCAAGCAGGAAATCGGTACGGCCTACCCGGGCGGCGAAGTTCGCGAAGTCGACGTTCGTGGCCGTAACCTGGCCGAAGGCGTTCCACGCGCATTCACCCTGAACTCCAACGAAGTGCTGGAAGCTCTGCAAGAGTCCCTGGCGACCATCGTTCAGGCCGTGAAAAGTGCCCTGGAGCAATCGCCTCCGGAGCTGGCTTCCGACATCGCCGAGCGCGGCCTGGTATTGACCGGTGGTGGCGCCTTGCTGCGTGACCTGGACAAGCTGCTGGCCCAGGAAACAGGTCTGCCGGTGATCGTTGCCGAAGACCCGCTGACCTGCGTTGCTCGCGGTGGTGGCCGTGCATTGGAAATGATGGATAAACACACCATGGATCTGCTTTCCAGCGAATAAGTCGCTGGATCGCCTCTATGCTGTTGAGCGCGCAGGCGGCACTTTGCAGTGCTGCCTGTTCGCGTTTATCTTCTGTCAGTCTGCATCCAGGCCGGATTGCCGCCGTATGAATAAACAGAATATTTGCCTGGAAGGAGCGGCTTATTAAACCGCTTTTCACCAAGGGCCCTTCACTGGGCGTGCGCCTGTTGGTGCTGGTCGTGCTATCGGTCGCGCTGATGGTGGTCGATGCCCGTTTCAGTCTGCTCAAGCCTGCACGCAGCCAGATGTCGCTGGTGCTGATGGACGCCTACTGGATCACCGACCTGCCCGGACGACTGTGGGAAGGCGTTGCCAGTCAGTTTGGCAGTCGGACCGAACTCGTCGCCGAAAACGAAAAACTCAAGACTGAAAACCTGCTGTTGCAGGGGCGCATGCAGAAACTTGCCGCCCTGACCGAGCAGAACGTTCGGCTGCGCGAGTTGCTCAACTCTTCGGCACTGGTCAACGAGAAAGTCGAAGTGGCCGAGTTGATCGGAATGGACCCCAACCCCTTCACCCATCGCATCATCATCAATAAAGGTGAGCGCGACGGCGTGGTCCTCGGTCAGCCGGTACTCGATGCCCGTGGCCTGATGGGCCAGGTGGTCGAGTTGATGCCCTACACCTCTCGCGTCCTGCTGTTGACCGATACCACCCACAGCATTCCGGTGCAGGTGAACCGTAACGGTTTGCGGGCGATTGCCAGCGGCACCGGCAACCCGGAGCGTCTCGAGTTGCGTCATGTGGCCGATACCGCCGACATCAAGGAAGGCGACTTGCTGGTCAGCTCTGGCCTCGGGCAACGTTTCCCGGCCGGTTACCCGGTGGCGACGGTCAAAGAAGTGATTCACGATTCCGGCCAGCCGTTTGCCATTGTCCGTGCCATTCCGACCGCCGCCTTGAACCGCAGCCGTTACCTGCTGCTGGTGTTCAGCGACAACCGTACTGCCGAAGAGCGCGCCAACGACGCCGCCCAGGCCCAGGAAAATCTGGACGCACAGGGCGGTGGCCCGATCATTCCGGCGACAGTTCCGAAACTGGTCAGCCCTGCAGCTCCCGCTGCACCGGCTGCCGCTCCGGTGGCTCCTGCCACGGCGGCGCCTGCGGCCACTACGCCAGCCAAGCCAGCCACCAAGCCAGCCAAGCCTGCGGCCACGCATCCTGCGGCGGCTAAACCGCCGGCGGCGCAACCCGCTGCCGCGAAGCCTGCCGCCAAACCGCCAGTCTCCGCGCCGGCCACTCCAGTGGGAAGAGAATAATGGGTGGTGTAAAAGCATCCCGAAACGGCTGGATAGTCTGGCTGACGTTCGCTGTCGGTCTGCTGCTGAGCGTTTCGCCTCTGCCGCAATTCATGGAAATCCTGCGCCCGTTGTGGCTGGCCTTGCTGCTGGCATTCTGGGCGTTGAACCTGCCGCAGACAGTCGGGATGGTGACGGCGTTTTGCCTGGGCCTGGCCGAGGACGTGCTGTACGGCACGCTCCTGGGGCAGAATGCCTTGATCCTGACCCTCATCACCTATTTGGTACTGGCGCTGCAACAACGCCTGCGCATGTTCCCGATGTGGCAGCAGAGCCTGGTGATCCTGGTGATCTTCGGCCTCGCCCAGCTTGTACAACTATGGCTCAGTGCCTTGACCGGCAATCGTCAGCCGACGCTGGCGCTGGTGCTGCCGGCACTGGTCAGTGCATTACTCTGGCCCTGGATCAGTTTCGGTTTGCGCGGATTGCGTCGACGCTACAAAATCAATTGATTCGGTCAGGCATTAGACAGGGAGAGGTCTTGATGAAACGGTTGTACCTCGCCTCTGGCTCGCCGCGTCGACGTGAACTGCTCACGCAGATCGGCGTTCCGTTCTCCGCCGTCAGTGTGGACATCGATGAAACCCCTTTACCGCATGAATCCCCTTCGGCCTACGTCGAGCGCCTGGCGCGCGGCAAAGCCGAAGCGGGGCGCGGCGCTGTCGTGTCCGATGGCCCGTTTTGTGTGCTCGGTGCCGATACTGCGGTGGTGCTCGACGGAAAAATTCTCGGCAAACCGGTTGATCAAGCGGATGCGTGCACCATGCTGATGATGTTGTCAGGGTGTGAGCATGAGGTCCTGACCGCGATTGCCGTGCTCGATGGCGAACGTTGCGAGTCCCTGGTTGTCACCAGTCGGGTGCGTTTTCGTGATATCAGTCGTGAAGAAGCCGCCGCCTACTGGGCCAGCAGTGAACCAAGGGACAAGGCGGGCGGTTATGGCATTCAAGGGCTGGGTGCGGTGTTTGTCGCCGGGCTCAATGGAAGTTATTCAGCGGTGGTCGGACTACCGCTTTGCGAAACCGCGGAACTGCTCGGCCATTTCGGCATACCCTGTTGGCAAACCCGGAACGCACATCAAGCAACGTTCTGAACAGATGCGGCCATTATCGTGAACATGCCTGAACGAGACCCTGCCATGAGTGAAGAGATCCTGATCAACATCACGCCGATGGAGTCGCGCGTGGCGGTGGTCGAAAACGGTGTCCTGCAAGAGGTCCACGTCGAGCGTACACAAAAGCGCGGGATCGTCGGCAACATCTATAAAGGCAAAGTCGTGCGGGTATTGCCGGGGATGCAGGCGGCATTCGTCGATATCGGCCTGGATCGTGCCGCGTTCATTCATGCGTCGGAAATTTCCCTGCGCGAAGGCCCGGCGGTCGAGAGCATCAGTGCCCTGGTGCACGAAGGCCAGAGCCTGGTAGTGCAAGTGACCAAGGACCCGATCGGCTCCAAAGGCGCACGCCTGACCACTCAGTTGTCGATCCCTTCACGATACCTGGTGTACATGCCACGCACGGCCCATGTCGGCATTTCCCTGAAGATCGAAGACGAAGCCGAGCGCGAACGCCTCAAGCAAGTGGTCACCGATTGCGTGGCCAAGGAAGGTATCAAGGAGGCCGGTGGTTTCATCCTGCGCACGGCAGCCGAAGGCGCCGGCGCTGATGAAATCCTCATGGACATCCGCTACCTGCGTAGGCTATGGGATCAGATCAGCGCCCAGATCAAAACCATCAGCGCGCCCAGCGTGATCTACGAAGACCTCGGTTTGGCGCTGCGTACACTGCGTGACCTGGTGAGCCCGAAAATCGAGAAAATCCGTATCGACTCCCGGGAAACCTTCCAGAAAACCACGCAGTTCGTCGCCGAGTTGATGCCCGAGATTGCTGACCGTCTGGAGCATTACCCGGGCGAACGGCCGATTTTCGACCTGTATGGCGTCGAAGACGAAATCCAGAAGGCGCTCGAGCGCAAGGTCCCGCTCAAGTCCGGCGGTTATCTGGTGGTCGACCCGGCGGAAGCCATGAGTACCATCGACGTCAACACCGGGGCGTTCGTCGGCCATCGCAACCTCGAAGAAACCATCTTCAAGACCAACCTCGAAGCCGCGACGGCCATCGCCCGTCAATTGCGCCTGCGTAACCTCGGCGGAATCATCATCATCGACTTCATCGACATGGAAGATGAGGAACACCAGCGCCAGGTGTTGCGCACGCTCGAAAAGCAACTGGAGCGCGATCACGCCAAAACCAACATCATCGGTATCACCGAACTGGGCCTGGTGCAGATGACCCGCAAGCGTACCCGCGAAAGCCTTGAGCAAGTGTTGTGTGAGCCGTGCAACGCCTGTCAGGGACGCGGCAAGCTCAAGACACCGGAAACCGTTTGCTACGAAATCTTCCGCGAAATCCTGCGTGAGGCTCGCGCCTATCAGGCGGAAGGCTATCGTGTATTGGCGAACCAGAAAGTCGTGGACCGCCTGCTCGACGAAGAGTCGGGCAACGTCGCCGAGCTGGAGGGGTTTATCGGGCGCACCATCCGCTTCCAGGTCGAAACCATGTATTCCCAGGAACAATACGACGTGGTGCTGCTCTGAAGCGTATCGTTTTGATTGTTCAAGAATGGCTGGCCTCAGCTTTTTGCAAATTTTTTGCCATGGGAGCCATCTGACATGGACCGTCTGACACGCATTTTGGCCGCACTGACCCGCTGGGGTCTGGGCCTGTGCGCGTTGGTTTTGGTGTTGATGGCGCTCTACGTCAGCCTTGGCCGGGAGCTGACGCCGTTAGTCGCCGAGTACCGTGCCGATATCGAAACCCAAGCCAGCGATGCCTTGGGCATGCCGTTGCAGATCGGCGAGCTCGAAGGCAACTGGAGTGGCTTTGCACCCATCTTGATGGCTCACGACGTGACGGTCGGCGAGGGCGCCAATGCCTTGCACCTGGATCAGGTGCGCGCGGTGCCGGACCTTTGGGCCAGCCTGCTGGCCCGTCAGGTGCGCATCGCTCATCTTGAACTCAGCGGCCTGAAGATCAGCGTCAAGGAGGGGAACGACGGTCAATGGGCGCTGGAAGGTTTGCCGGTGCAGCAGGACCAGCCAACTGATCCGGAACAGCTGCTCAATCGCATGCAGATGATCCAGCAACTGTCGGTGCTGGACAGCCAGGTAACGTTGCAGCCGTTCGGTCAGTCGCCGCTGACACTGACTTACGTCGGCCTGAATCTGAAAACAGGTGCCACCCGGCAGCGACTCGACGCCCGCCTGACCCTGCCCGACGGCCAGCCGGTGGCCATGAGCCTGCGTACCCGCATTCGTGCCAGCCAATGGAAGGACGGTGAAGCCGAGGTCTACCTTAGCCTGCCGCAAAGCGACTGGTCGAAGTGGTTGCCCGAGCGAGTGACCCAAGAGTGGAGTTTCTCCGAGATCAAAGCTGGTGGCGAGCTTTGGCTGACCTGGGGCAAAGGCACCCTGCAAAGTGCTGCAGTGCGCTTGAACGCGCCTCAACTCAAGGGCGCCTACGCCGAGCGCAAGCAGATCCAGATCAATAACCTGGCGCTCAATGGCTACTTCCAGCGCAGTGCTGAAGGTGTGTCAGTGACTCTGGATTCCCTGGCGATGAACCTCGGCGAGACCCGCTGGGAAACGCATTTGCAACTCAAGCAAAGCGCGGCCACTGATAAAACCGAAGAGCTCTGGCACCTGCAAGCCGACCGGGTTGATCTCACTCCGCTGACCCCGCTGCTCAACGCCATGGCGCCGTTACCGGAAGGTTTTGCCAAGGTCGTCGAACGGCTGAAAGTCACCGGTGGATTGCGTAATGTGCTGGTCGACTTGCGCCCGAATGCCACCGACGACAGCAAGTTCGGGTTTGCCGCCAACCTCGACCAGGTAGGCTTCGATGCCTATCACGGTGCGCCGGCGGCCCGAAATGTCAGCGGCAGCATCAGCGGCGACCTGGGACACGGCGAACTGCGCATGGACAGCAAGGATTTCATGCTGCACCTGGACCCTATTTTCGCCAAGCCATGGCAGTACATTCAGGCCAATGCGCGGCTGACGTGGAAACTTGATAAAGAAGGTTTCACCCTGATCGCGCCGTACCTGAAAGTGCTGGGCGAGGAAGGCAAGATCGCCGGCGACTTCCTGATTCGCCTGCATTTCGATCACACCCAGGAAGACTACATGGATCTGCGGGTCGGCCTGGTGGACGGCGACGGTCGCTACACCGCCAAGTACTTGCCGGCGGTCCTCAGCCCGGCGCTGGACGAATGGCTGCGCACCGCGATTCTCAAGGGCGCGGTGGATCAAGGCTTCTTCCAGTATCAAGGCTCGCTCAGCCACGGTGCCGCAGACGAGGATCGCAGCATCAGCCTGTACTTCAAGGTTCACGATGCCGAACTGGCCTTCCAGCCGGGCTGGCCCCATGTCAGCAAGGTCAGCGGCGACGTGTTCGTCGAAGACAGTGGTGTGCGGATTCTGGCCAGCAAGGGCCAATTGCTCGACACCCAGGTCAACGATGTTTACGTCAACATTCCCCATGTGCCTGCCGGGCAGAACGTTCATTTGTTCCTCGATGGCGGATTTGCCGGCGGTTTGGGCGATGGCCTGAAAATCCTCCAGGAAGCGCCGATCGGCACCGGGGCAACCTTTGCCGGCTGGGAAGGCGAGGGAGACCTGCAAGGCAAGTTGAAGTTGGACATTCCGCTGGCAAAAGGCGAGGAGCCGAAGATCCTCGTCGATTTCAATACCGCCAAGGCACGCTTGAAACTGGCCGAACCTGTGCTGGAACTGACCCAGCTCAAGGGTGATTTCCGTTTCGACAGTGCCAAGGGCCTGAGCGGGCAGAACATCAGCGCACGGGCATTCGACAAGCCGGTCAGCGCACAGATTTTTGCCGACGGCAGCCCGGGTAAACTCAATACCCGGGTGACCGCGTCGGGCCAGGTCGAGGTCAAGAAACTGACCGACTGGCTGAAGGTGACCCAGCCTCTGCCGGTGAGTGGCGTGATCCCTTATCAACTGAAACTGACCCTGAACGGCGCCGACAGCCAATTGCTGGTCAATTCCAGCCTCAAGGGCGTTGCCGTCGATTTACCTGCACCGTTCGGCATGACCGCCGATACCGGGCGCGACACGACGTTCCGTATGACCTTGCAGGGCGACGAACGGCGCTATTGGGTCAACTACGGGGACCTGGCGCGCTTCACGTTCGCGGCCCCGGCCAGCAATTTCGCCGGCGGTCGCGGGGAGTTGTCTCTCGGTGACGGCGAGGCGCTGTTACCTGACACCAAAGGCCTGAGGGTTCGGGGCGTGCTGTCGGAGCTGGACGTTGGTCCGTGGAAGGAACTGGTGGATAAATACGCCGGACAGGACCCCGGCGGCAGCGCCAGGCAATTGCTCAGCGGTGCGGATTTCAAGGTGGGCAAGCTCAGCGGTATCGGCACCACGCTCGATGAGGCCTCGATCCAGCTGACGCGCAAGGCTTCCTCCTGGGCACTGCAACTCGACAGCCAGCAGATCAAGGGCAATGCCAACCTGCCCGATACGAACGCGGTGCCGATCACGATCAATCTGCAAACCGTGCGCCTGCCCGCACCGGACCCGGCCGTGCAAGCCGATGAAAACTCACCGGACCCACTGGCGTCGGTGGACCCGACGAAAATCCCTGCGATGGACATCACCATCAATCAGTTATTCCAGGGCCAGGATCTGGTGGGTGGCTGGTCGCTGAAAATTCGTCCGACGGCCAAGGGCATCGTGTTCAACTCTCTGGACCTGGGCCTCAAGGGCATCCTGTTGGTGGGCAGCGGTGGCTGGGAAGGCGTGCCCGGGGCGAGCTCAAGCTGGTACAAGGGGCGGATCAGCGGCAAGAACCTCGCCGATGTGCTCAAGAACTGGGGGTATGCACCTAGCGTCACCAGCCAGGACTTTTATATGGATGTCGATGGCCGCTGGCCCGGATCGCCGGCCTGGGTGGCGACCAAGCGTTTCTCCGGCTCGCTCGATGCGACACTCAATCAGGGGCAGTTCGTCGAGGTCGAAGGCGGTGCCCAGGCGTTACGGGTATTTGGTTTGCTCAACTTCAATTCCATCGGCCGGCGCCTGCGCCTGGACTTTTCCGACCTGTTCGGCAAAGGCCTGAGTTATGACCGGGTCAAGGGGCTGCTGGTCGGGACGAACGGAGTGTATGTCACCCGTGAGCCGATCCGGCTGACGGGGCCGTCGAGCACCATTGAGCTCGATGGCACCCTGAACATGGTGGCCGATCAGATCGATGCGAAACTGTTGGTGACCTTGCCGGTGACCAATAACCTGCCGATCGCCGCACTGATCGTCGGTGCACCGGCGGTCGGCGGGGCACTGTTCCTGATCGACAAGCTGATCGGTGACCGGGTCGCCCGTTTCGCCAGTGTGAAATACACCGTCAACGGGCCGTGGAAAGAACCGAAAATCACCTTCGACAAGCCTTTTTGAAAAGCCATCCTTCGGGCCTGTGGAGTAGCATGGCCATTGCGGCTCGCCCCTTGTAGGAGTGAACTTGCTCGTGATGGACGTGAACGATGACACTGGCTGTCTGAAAAAACGTATCGCGTTCAAATTCATCGTCGGAGCGCCGCCCGGAGCAAGCTCGCTCCTACAACGTCTGTATTGATTTCAATAAGGAAAAGGCCATGTCTCTAGCGGTGATTCAAATGGTCAGCCAGAGCGATGTGCTGGCCAATCTGGCCCAGGCCCGTCGGTTGCTCGAACAAGCGGCCGTCGGCGGTGCGAAACTGGCAGTATTGCCGGAAAATTTCGCCGCCATGGGCCGGCGTGACATTGCCGAGATCGGACGCGCCGAAGCACTGGGTGAAGGCCCGATTCTGCCTTGGTTGAAACAGACCGCACGCGACCTCAAGTTATGGATAGTGGCCGGCACACTGCCGTTGCCGCCGGTGGATCAGCCGACGGCCAAAGTGCATGCCTGTTCGTTGCTGGTCGACGACCAGGGCGAAACGGTGGCGCGCTACGACAAGCTGCACCTGTTCGACGTCGATGTGGCGGACAATCGTGGCCGTTATCGTGAATCCGATGACTATGCTTATGGCAATGGGGTGGTCGTGGCGGACACACCGGTTGGCCGAGTCGGCCTGACGGTCTGCTATGACCTGCGCTTTCCCGAGCTGTACAGCGAATTGCGCGCGGCCGGCGCGGAACTGATTACTGCCCCTTCGGCCTTTACGGCGGTGACCGGCGCGGCGCATTGGGATGTGCTGATTCGTGCGCGAGCCATCGAGACGCAATGCTACGTGCTCGCGGCTGCCCAGGGCGGGACGCATCCGGGGCCGCGGGAAACATTCGGGCATGCCGCCATCGTCGATCCGTGGGGGCGTGTGCTGGCACAACAGGATCAAGGCGAAGCCGTGCTGTTGGCCGAACGCGACAGCAGCGAACAGGCGTCCATCCGGGCGCGGATGCCGGTGTCCAGTCACCGGCGCTTTTTCTCGCAGGGCGCCCAGCGACCTGCATCAGAACGACGAATTTAAGGCGTAAAGCATATGAGCGAGTTGTTGTCCTCAGTCAGTGAACACCTGTTGGCGCCCGGCGGCGTCACTATCGAGAGCCTGCAAGGCGTGCTCGGCGATCTGGCCGGGCCGGGCATCGATGCGGCCGACCTGTATTTCCAGGGGCAGATCTCCGAGTCCTGGGCGCTGGAAGACGGCATCGTCAAGGAAGGCAGCTTCAACCTTGACCAGGGTGTGGGCGTGCGCGCTCAATCGGGTGAAAAAACCGGTTTTGCCTACAGCAATGCCATCACTCTTGAAGCCCTGGGCGCGGCGGCGCGTGCCTCCCGTTCGATTTCCCGTGCCGGGCAGCACGGCATGGTTCAGGCATTCACCAGCCAGGACGTTGCGCAGTTGTATGCGCCGGACAATCCCCTGGAAGTGCTGACCCGGGCCGAGAAAGTCGATTTGCTCAAGCGAGTCGACGCCGCGACCCGTGCCCTCGACCCACGCATCCAGCAAGTCACCGTGAGCATGGCCGGTGTCTGGGAGCGGATTCTGGTGGCTTCCACCGACGGCGGTCTGGCGGCGGATGTGCGGCCGTTGGTGCGTTTCAATGTCAGCGTGATCGTCGAGCAGAACGGTCGCCGCGAGCGTGGCGGTCATGGCGGTGGCGGTCGGACCGATTACCGTTATTTCCTCGGCGAAGACCGCGCCATGGGCTATGCCCGTGAAGCGTTGCGCCAGGCGCTGGTCAACCTTGAGGCTATTCCGGCACCGGCCGGTACCTTGCCGGTGGTGCTCGGTTCCGGCTGGTCGGGCGTGCTGCTGCATGAAGCCGTCGGGCATGGTCTGGAAGGCGATTTCAATCGCAAGGGCAGTTCGGCTTATAGCGGGCGCATGGGCGAGATGGTTGCGTCGAAGCTTTGCACCATTGTCGATGACGGCACCCTGGCCGGTCGTCGCGGCTCGTTGAGTGTCGATGACGAGGGAACGCCGACCGAGTGCACCACGCTGATCGAAAACGGTGTACTCAAGGGCTACATGCAGGACAAGCTCAATGCCCGTTTGATGGGCGTGGCACGCACCGGTAACGGCCGTCGCGAGTCCTACGCGCACCTGCCGATGCCGCGCATGACCAATACCTACATGCTCGCCGGCGAAAGCGACCCGGCGGAAATCATCGCCTCGGTGAAACGCGGCATCTACTGCGCCAACCTGGGTGGCGGCCAGGTGGACATCACCAGCGGCAAGTTCGTGTTTTCCACCAGTGAGGCGTACCTGATCGAGGATGGCAAGATCACTGCACCGGTCAAAGGTGCGACGTTGATCGGCAACGGGCCGGAAGCCATGAGCAAGGTGTCGATGGTCGGTAATGATCTGGCGCTGGACAGCGGCGTGGGCACGTGTGGCAAGGATGGGCAGTCGGTGCCGGTGGGTGTTGGCCAGCCAACGCTGAAGATTGATGCGATCACCGTGGGTGGCACGGGCGCGTAAGCGGTTTTTGAAACAGTGAAGCTTCGGGTGAGTTGCATGGCAACTCACCCGATCAGGGACTCAACGCAGGCCGCGTTGAGTCTCGTCCAGCTCACGGATGTACTTGAAGATTTTACGGCTGGAAGCAGGAGGCTTGTTTTGCGCAACCTCATGCTGGGCCTGACGGATCAGGGAACGCAATTGCTGGCGATCCGCGTCCGGATATTCGGTGACGAATTTTTCCAGGGTTGCATCGTCGCCACCGATCAGACGATCGCGCCAGCGTTCCAGGTTATGGAAGCGTTCGTTGTATTGACGGGTGGAGGCATCGAGTTGATCGAGCAGAACCAGAATGGCGTCAGTGTCCTGATCGCGCATCAGTTTGCCGATGAACTGAAGGTGCCGTTTACGCGCGATGTTCGCGGTGTGCTTGGGCGCATCGGCCAGAGCCCGGCGCAAACCGTCGGTCAAGGGCAGTTTGGCCAGCAAGTCAGGCTTGAGTGTTGTAAGGCGCTCGCCAAGGTCAACCAGAGCATGCAGCTCGCGTTTGACCTGGGATTTGCTTTTTTCTCCCGTATCGAGGGAGTCGTCGTAAGAATCAACCATGGTGGCAGTCCGCTAAGAAACGCCGCCATGATAACCAGTCGGGGGCCGCTTGTCCGGCCCGGTCGCTCGATGACCGTTACCGAAAGCAGAATTTGAGTGGAGAACAGCATGAGTGCAGTTGAAAGCGTCGGCCCACAAGCGTTGCCGGCACTGCAGGAACAAGTCGAGCAGATCATCGCTGAAGCCAGGCGCCAGGGGGCCAGTGCCTGTGAAGTGGCGGTGTCGCTTGAGCAGGGTTTGTCGACTACGGTGCGCCAGCGTGAAGTCGAAACGGTCGAATTCAACCGCGATCAGGGGTTTGGCATCACCTTGTATGTCGGCCAGCGCAAAGGCTCGGCCAGCACGTCGGCCAGCGGTCCGGAAGCGATTCGCGAAACGGTTGCCGCAGCACTGGCCATCGCCAAACATACTTCGGAAGACGAAGCCTCGGGCCTTGCGGATGCCGCGCTGATGGCGCGGGATATTCAGGATTTCGACTTGTTCCACCAGTGGGACATTTCTCCGGAACAAGCCATCGAGCAGGCCCTGGCCTGCGAAGCTGCGGCATTTGCCGCCGACAGCCGGATCAGGAACGCCGATGGCACCACCCTCAGCACCCATCAGGGCTGCCGCGTCTACGGCAACAGCCACGGGTTCATCGGCGGATACGCATCGACTCGTCACAGCTTGAGTTG
This sequence comes from Pseudomonas sp. B28(2017), assembly GCF_002113025.1. Classification (GTDB taxonomy): domain Bacteria; phylum Pseudomonadota; class Gammaproteobacteria; order Pseudomonadales; family Pseudomonadaceae; genus Aquipseudomonas. The sequence goes on from NZ_NEJH01000001.1 coordinate 152,712, forward strand.
CGTGATGATCGCCGAAGCGGACGGCCAGATGCAGCGTGATTACTGGTACGACGTGAACCGGCAGGGCAATCTGCTCGCCGACCCGGTCAGCATCGGCCAGCGCGCTGCGCAACGGGCGGCAAGCCGTCTGGGCGCGCGTCCGGTGCCGACTTGTGAGGTACCGGTACTGTTTTCCGCAGAGTTGGCCGGGGGCCTGTTCGGCAGTTTCCTGTCGGCGATTTCCGGCGGCAGCCTGTATCGCAAGTCTTCGTTCCTCGAGGGTACTCTCGGTCAGAAGCTGTTTCCGGAGTGGCTGACCATCGACGAGCGTCCGCACCTGATGCGGGCATTGGGTAGTGCTGCGTTCGATGGCGATGGCCTGGCAACCTACGCCAAACCGTTCGTCGAAAAAGGCGAATTGGTGTCCTACATCCTCGGCACCTACTCCGGTCGCAAGCTCGGCATGCCGAGCACGGCCAACGCGGGCGGCGTGCACAACCTGTTCGTCACCCACGGTGATGAAGACCAGGCGGCCTTGCTGCGGCGCATGGGGCGCGGGCTGTTGGTCACCGAGTTGATGGGCCAGGGGCTGAACATGGTCACCGGCGATTATTCCCGGGGCGCGGCGGGTTACTGGGTCGAGAACGGCGAGATCCAGTTCGCGGTCCAGGAAGTGACTATCGCCGGCAACATGCGCGACATGTTCAAACAGATCGTCGCGGTCGGTAATGATCTCGAACTTCGCAGCAACATCCGCACCGGTTCGGTGCTGATCGAGCGGATGACCGTAGCGGGCAGTTAATCTCCCCCGTGACACAAAAAGGCGCGCCACCCAATGGGTGGCGCGCCTTTTTTATGGTTCTTCACGGAATCCCGGGAAACACAGAAACAGGAACGCCGTTTTGCTTGATGATGGTGATGGATACGGCGCTCGCCACAAAGCCGCGGCGTTTACTCGCCTTCGTCGAAGTAATTGTTGATCAAGGCCACCAGCGCATTCATCGCTTCCTGTTCCTGCTCGCCTTCCGTGCTCAGATGGATTTTGGTGCCCTTGCCGGCGGCGAGCATCATCATGGCCATGATGCTTTTACCATCGACAGTGGATTCTGGCGTGCGTCCCACGCGGATCGTGCAATCCTTGAATTGGCCGGCAACACCAACGAATTTTGCAGACGCCCGGGCATGCAAACCCAGTTTATTGATGATTTCGATTTCCAGAGCAGGCATCGCGATGTGAATCCTTTAGCTGAGGTCGCGGTGGCGAACCTGGACGTTCTTCAGGGATTTTTGCAGCGCCTGCCCCACACGCTCGGTCAGGTAGACGGAGCGATGATGTCCGCCAGTGCAGCCAATGGCAATGGTGACGTAGGCGCGGTTGCTGGCGGCAAAACGAGGCAGCCACTTTAGCAGGTATGTGGAAATGTCCTGGAACATCTCTTCGACATCCGGTTGTGCTGCCAGGTATTCGGCAACCGGTTTATCGAGCCCGGACTGTTCGCGCAATTCCGGTTTCCAGTAAGGGTTGGGCAGGCAACGCACATCGAACACCAGGTCGGCGTCCACCGGCATGCCGCGTTTGAACCCGAAGGATTCCACCAGGAACGCAGTGCCGGGTTCCGGTTGGTTCAACAGGCGCAGTTTGATGGTATCGCGCAGTTGATACAGGTTCAGGCTGGTAGTGTTGATCTTGAGATCGGCGAGGTCGGCAATTGGCCCGAGCAGGACGCTCTCGACGCTGATGGCTTCGGCCAGCGAGCGGTTGGCGTTGGTCAGGGGGTGACGCCGGCGGGTTTCCGAGAAGCGCTTGAGCAGTGTTTCTTCGTCGGCGTCCAGGTACAGGACATCGCACTGGATGTGGCGGCTGCGGACTTCTTCGAGCAGGTCGGGGAAGCGTGACAGGTGGCTGGGCAGGTTGCGGGCGTCAATGGAAACGGCGACCAGCGGCTGCATCAGCTCGGTATGAATCAGCGCTCGTTCGGCCAGTTCCGGCAGCAGGCCGGCAGGCAGATTGTCGATGCAGTAGTACCCGTTGTCCTCAAGGACGTCGAGGGCGGTACTTTTACCTGAGCCGGAACGGCCACTGACGATGATCAAGCGCATGATTACTGACCGTTTTGCTCGTCCAGGACAACCTGATACAGGGCTTCATTGCTCGGAGCGCTACGCAGTTTGTCGCGCACGTCCTTGCGATCGAGCATGCTGGCGATCTGCCGCAGCAGCTCAAGGTGCGCATCGGTGGCGGCTTCCGGGACCAGCAGTACGAACAGCAGGTCAACCGGCGCGCCGTCGATGGCGTCGAAATCGATAGGGGCGTCCAGGTGCATCAATGCACTGATGGGCGAAACACAGCCCTTGAGACGGCAATGTGGAATGGCGATGCCGTTGCCAAAACCGGTGGAGCCGAGTTTTTCACGGGCAATCAGCGCCTCGAAGACATCTTGCATCTCCAGAGCCGGCACTTCGCGGGCGATCAGATTGGCAATTTGTTCGAGGGCTTTCTTTTTACTGCCACCCGGCACGTTCACCAGGGAACGGCCGGGGGTCAGGATACTTTCAAGTCGGATCATGGGTTGGGAGTGTTAACGACCGGTTGCGCCCTGAAGGAGGCTCTGGGTCTTTTCCTTATGCTTTTTGAGTTGTTTATCCAGCTTGTCGGTGAGTGCATCGATCGCTGCGTACATATCGGTATGTTCCGCGTTTGCGACCACTTCATTCCCGGGAATATGCAGTGTGGCTTCGATTTTCTGCTTCAACTTTTCGACGGTCATCGTGACCTGCACGTTAGTGATCTTGTCGAAGTGTCGCTCCAATCGTTCGAGTTTTTCGCCGATGTAGGAGCGGAGAGGTTCGGTCACTTCCAGTTGGTGTCCACTGATGTTGACTTGCATACAGCTTCTCCTTCGTTGCCAGTGCATAAAGCGGTAGACCAGATGATCTACCACTGGAACGCTGTGGCGTGGCCCTACATCAACCGCTTGCGTTCGCTCGAAGGCGCGATCCCGAGGGATTCGCGGTACTTGGCGACGGTGCGGCGGGCCACCTGAATGCCTTGTGCCTCCAGTAAACCAGCGATCTTGCTGTCACTCAACGGCTTTTTCTGATTTTCCGCGGCAACCAGTTTTTTGATGATCGCCCGGATCGCCGTGGACGAGCATTCGCCGCCTTCGGAGGTGCTTACGTGACTTGAGAAAAAGTATTTCAGTTCATAAATACCCCGGGGGGTATGCATGAACTTCTGGGTGGTCACCCGTGAAATCGTCGATTCATGCATGCCGACCGCTTCGGCGATGTCGTGCAGGACCAGCGGCTTCATGGCTTCGTCGCCATATTCGAGGAACCCGCGCTGATGCTCGACGATCTGGGTGGCTACTTTCATCAGGGTTTCATTGCGGCTTTGCAGGCTCTTGATGAACCAGCGGGCCTCCTGCAACTGATTGCGCATGAACGTGTTATCGGCGCTGGTGTCGGCGCGGCGCACGAAACCAGCGTACTGGGCGTTGACCCGCAGCCGTGGCACCGACTCCTGATTCAGCTCCACCAGCCAGCGCTCGTTGTCCTTGCGCACGATAACGTCAGGCACGACGTACTCGGCTTCGGTGGACTCGATCTGCGAGCCCGGGCGCGGGTTGAGGCTCTGGACCAGTTCGATGACCTGACGCAGCTCGTCTTCCTTGAGCTTCATGCGGCGCATCAACTGGCTGTAGTCGCGGCTGCCGAGCAGGTCGATGTAATCGGTGACCAGGCGCTTGGCCTCGGCCAGCCAAGGGGTCTTGGCCGGCAACTGGCGCAATTGCAGCAGCAGGCATTCGCCCAGGTTGCGTGCGCCGATGCCGGCGGGCTCGAATTGCTGGATGCGGTGCAGGACGGCTTCGATTTCGTCCAGTTCGATGTCCAGTTCCGGATCGAAGGCTTCGAGGATTTCCTCGAGGGTTTCGTCCAGGTAGCCCTGATTGTTGATGCAATCGATCAGGGTCACGGCGATCAGGCGATCGGTGTCGGACATTGGAGCCAGGTTCAGTTGCCACAGCAAGTGGCTTTGCAGGCTTTCGCCGGCCGAGGTACGGGTGGTGAAGTCCCACTCGTCGTCATCGTTGCTGGGCAGGCTGCTGGCGCTGGTCTGGTAAACGTCTTCCCATGCGGTGTCGACGGGCAGATCGTTGGGAATACGCTCGTTCCAGTCGCCTTCATCGAGGTTATCAACCGTCGGGGTGCTTTCCTGGTAGGAGGGTTCCTGGATGTCAGTGTTGGGCTTTTGTTCGGCGTTGTCGGCCAAGGGGTCGGAATTGTCGAAGTCGTCGCCTTCTTCCTGGCGTTCGAGCATTGGATTGGACTCCAGGGCCTCCTGGATTTCCTGTTGCAGGTCCAGGGTCGACAATTGGAGCAGGCGGATGGCCTGTTGCAGCTGCGGTGTCATCGTCAGCTGCTGGCCCATTCTCAAGACTAGCGATGGTTTCATGGCAGGGGCTTAACACCTTATTCGCCGGCGCACATGCGCCATCCACTACAGGGCGCCGGAGCGCCAAACATAAGCAAATTATATGCCCGAAACTGCAGCGTTTGCCTAGAGCGCTGTAACAATAAAAAAGTGTTGATTTTTTATCGGGACAAGCGCTCGGATGACCTGCCAGATACCACTGCTTTTACAGGCGGAACTCATGGCCCAGATACACTTCCTTGACCAGGCTGTTGGCCAGGATGGTCTCTGCGTCACCTTCGGCGATCAGTTGACCGTCATTGACGATATAGGCGGTTTCACAGATATCCAGGGTTTCACGAACGTTGTGGTCCGTGATCAGCACGCCAATGCCCTTGGCCTTGAGGTGGTAGATGATCTGCTTGATGTCCCCGACCGAAATCGGGTCCACGCCGGCGAAGGGTTCGTCGAGGAGGATGAATTTCGGGTTGGTGGCCAGGGCGCGGGCGATCTCCACGCGACGGCGCTCGCCACCGGACAGGCTCATGCCGAGGTTGTCGCGGATGTGACTGATGTGGAATTCCTGCAGCAGGCTTTCCAGCTCCTTGCGACGGCTGGCCTTGTCGAGTTCCTTGCGGGTCTCGAGGATGGCCATGATGTTGTCGGCCACCGACAGTTTGCGAAAGATCGATGCTTCCTGCGGCAAGTAGCCGATACCGGCTTTTGCGCGGCCGTGCATGGGCTGGTGGCTGACATCGTGGTCGTCGATCAGGACGCGGCCCTGGTCGGCTTGCACCAGGCCGACGATCATGTAGAAGCAAGTGGTCTTGCCGGCACCGTTCGGGCCTAGCAGGCCGACGATCTGGCCGCTGTCGATAGACAAGCTGACATCACGCACGACCTGGCGGCTCTTGTAGCTCTTGGCCAGATGCTGAGCTTTCAGAGTTGCCATTACTGGGCCTTTTTCTCGTCGGTTTTCTTCTTCGGCTGGATCACCATGTCGATTCGCGGACGTGCCTCGGTGACCTTGCTGCCCGTGGCGCGACCGGCGCTGGCGAGCTTCTTGACCGTGTCGTAGACGATTTTTTCGCCCTGGGTGACGTTGTTGTCCTTGTCGACAACTTTGGCCTTGTCGATCAGTACGACGCGGTTTTGCGCGGCGTGATACTGGATCGTCACGCCCCAGCCCTGAACGGGTTTGGTGTCGCCAGCCGTTTGCAATTGCTCGAAGTACGCCAGGTTGCCCACCGAGGTCACCACGTCGATGTCGCCAGTCGGGGTGCGGGTGATGGTCACGGTGTTGCCGGTTACCTTCATCGAGCCCTGGGTGATGATCACGTCACCCTTATAGGTAGCAATACCTTGCTTGTCGTCCAGTTGGGCATCGTCGGCCTGAATGCGGATAGGCTGCTGTTGATCTTCCGGCAGAGCCCAGGCGCTCACGCTTCCCAGTGCTGCGCCCAGACTGAGCAAAATCGGGAGGGTTTTAACGAGCCTCATACTGTCCTCTTACGTTCGATAGCAGGTGTATCCTGCTTTCTTTCAAATACGCTTTCATTCCCTTGCCAGTCGATACACCGCCAGCGCCGTCGATTCTAACGTCTTGCTCGGTCTGCGCATATTGCTGCTGCGGGAACACGGTCATGCGGGTGCTGGTGATCAGGGTTTTACGGTCTTTCTCATCGAAGCGCGTGATGCGCACGTCATCGATCAGTTCGACCTGTGTGCCGTCAGGGTTGACCTCGCCCTTCAGGCTCTGGACGTGCCACGGGTATTCAGTGCCGCGGAATACATTCAGGTCGGGGTTGGTCAGCAATGTCACCTCGGTCGCTTTCAGGTGCTCGACCTTGTCGGACACCAGGTCATATTGCAGCTTGCCGTCGGGCAGGTACTGCACGCTGTGGGCGTTGGTGGCGTAATAGTCGATCGCACTTTCATCGATCGGCGTTACCGGCTTGTCGAGGAAGCGTTCCGGGCTGATGTTCCAGTAGCCAACCGCGACGAATATCGCCGCGATGCAACTGAACAGTAGGGTGTTGCGAAACTTTTTGCTCAGCATAGTGGGCTCACAGGTACGCCGCATTGGCCGCATCGAGGCGGTCCTGGGCGCGCAGGATCAATTCGCAGAATTCGCGAGCGGCACCTTCGCCGCCACGAGCGAGGGTGATGCCGTGAGCGTGTTCACGCACGAAACTGGCGGCATTGGCCACCGCCATGCCCAGGCCGACGCGGCGAATCACCGGCAGGTCCGGCAGGTCGTCGCCGAGGTAGGCCACCTGTTCATAGCTCAGGTTCAGTTGGGCCAGCAGTTCGTCGAGTACCACCAGTTTGTCTTCGCGCCCCTGATAGAGATGGGGGATGCCGAGGTTCTTCGCTCGGCGCTCGACCACCGGGGTCTTGCGACCACTGATGATGGCGGTTTGCACGCCGGCGGCCATCAGCATCTTGATACCCTGGCCATCGAGTGTGTTGAATGTCTTGAATTCGCTGCCGTCTTCGAGGAAGTACAGGCGCCCATCGGTGAGCACGCCATCGACATCGAACACCGCCAGTTTGATCTGTTTGCCACGTTGCAACAGGTCCGCACTCATTACATTACTCCTGCACGCAGCAAGTCGTGCATGTTCAAGGCGCCGACCGGGCGGTCTTCGCGGTCGACCACGACCAATGCGTTGATTTTATGGTCTTCCATGATTTTCAGTGCTTCGGCGGCAAGCATCTCGGCGCGCGCGGTCTTGCCATGGGCCGTCATGACCTGATCGATGATAGCGCTGTGGATATCGATGCTGCGGTCCAGTGTGCGGCGCAAATCACCGTCGGTGAAGATTCCGGCCAGTTTGCCGTCGGATTCCAGAATGACGGTCATGCCCAGGCCCTTGCGGGTCATTTCCATCAGGGCATCCTTGAGCAGGGTGCCGCGCTGGACCTGCGGCAGTTCCTGGCCTGCGTGCATGACATTTTCCACTTTCAGCAACAGGCGTCGGCCCAGGGCGCCGCCAGGATGGGAAAAGGCGAAGTCTTCGGCGGTAAAGCCGCGGGCTTCCAGCAGCGCGACTGCCAGGGCGTCGCCCATGACCAGGGCGGCGGTGGTCGACGAAGTGGGTGCCAGGTTCAACGGGCAGGCTTCGTGTTCGACATGAACATTCAGGTTGACTTCGGCTGCCTTGGCCAGCGGCGAGTCAGGGTTGCCGGTCACGCTGATCATCTGAATGCCCAGGCGCTTGATCAGTGGCAGCAGGGTAACGATTTCATTGGTGGAGCCGGAATTCGAGAGCGCCAGAATGATGTCGTCGCGGGTAATCATGCCCATGTCACCGTGGCTGGCTTCAGCCGGGTGCACAAAAAATGCCGTGGTGCCGGTGCTGGCCAGGGTCGCGGCGATCTTGTTGCCGATGTGCCCCGACTTGCCCATGCCGACCACGACCACGCGGCCTTTGCTGGCCAGAATCATCTCGCAAGCGCGTACGAAATCTGCGTCGATCTGGGGTAGCAGGCCTTGCACGGCTTCTACCTCGAGGCGGATGGTGCGTTGTGCTGATTGAATCAGGTCGCTGGATTGGCTCATGTCAGAAATCGTATAGCCTGATGAAAAGGCGGCGATTATAGCGGTTATGATCGAATCCCTCACGCAAGTTCGTCGCGCATTGTTATTTTCGGTCACCTGAAACCTTCTAAATGGGGCTTTCAGGCGGTCATGCGGTTGAACTTGGCTCGGCTTTGGCCTTGGGCGCGTACCCTTTGCAGTGATATAGTTCGCCGCCAGTTCGGCCTGCCCGGGAGGTATGTGCTTTCGTCAGAAGGCCAGGCGTCCGAGTGAGAGGCTGCATCGCAAGGAGTTTAGATGAGTGCCGATAACGCCTACGCGGTCGAGCTGAAGGGACTGTCCTTCAAGCGCGGTGCGCGCAGCATTTTCAATAATGTCGATATCCGTATCCCGCGCGGCAAGGTCACCGGGATCATGGGGCCTTCCGGGTGTGGCAAGACCACGCTCTTGCGCCTGATGGGCGCCCAACTGCGGCCCACCAAGGGCGAAGTCTGGGTCAACGGTCAGAATCTGCCCAAACTGTCGCGCAGCGACCTGTTCGATGCGCGAAAGCATATGGGCGTGCTTTTTCAGAGCGGCGCGCTGTTTACCGACCTCGATGTGTTCGAGAACGTCGCTTTTCCGTTGCGGGTTCATACACAGCTGCCGGATGAAATGATCCGCGACATCGTCCTGCTCAAGCTGCAGGCCGTGGGCTTGCGCGGTGCCATCGATCTGATGCCCGACGAGCTTTCCGGCGGCATGAAGCGCCGTGTCGCGCTGGCCCGGGCGATTGCGCTCGATCCACAGATCCTCATGTACGACGAGCCCTTTGTCGGCCAGGACCCTATCGCAATGGGCGTTCTGGTGCGTCTCATTCGTCTGCTCAACGATGCGCTGGGCATCACCAGCATCGTGGTATCCCATGACCTGGCCGAGACCGCGAGCATTGCCGATTACATTTATGTGGTGGGCGATGGTCAGGTGTTGGGGCAGGGGACGCCGGACGAGTTGATGAACTCGGATGAACCGCGCATTCGTCAGTTCATGACCGGCGAACCCGACGGCCCGGTTCCGTACCACTTTCCAGCGACGGATTACCGCGCAGATCTTCTGGGGAAGCGCTGATGCGCAGAATTTCATTGATAGAGCGCGTTCGTCGCTTCGGCCAGGCCGGTATCGATGCGCTGGCGGTGTTCGGGCGTTCGAGCTTGTTCCTGTTCCATGCCTTGCTGGGGCGGGGCGGTATCGGTGGCGGCTTCGGGCTGCTGGTCAAGCAATTGCATTCGGTGGGCGTGATGTCCCTGGTGATCATCGTGGTCTCCGGGGTGTTCATCGGCATGGTGCTGGCGCTGCAGGGCTTCAACATTCTTTCCAGCTATGGTTCAGAGCAGGCTGTCGGGCAGATGGTTGCCCTGACGCTGCTGCGTGAGCTGGGGCCGGTGGTGACTGCCTTGCTGTTCGCCGGGCGCGCCGGTTCGGCGTTGACCGCCGAAATCGGCAACATGAAGTCCACCGAGCAACTGTCCAGTCTGGAAATGATCGGGGTTGACCCGCTCAAGTACATCATCGCGCCACGCTTGTGGGCCGGGTTCATTTCCCTGCCGGTGCTGGCGATGATTTTCAGCGTGGTGGGTATCTGGGGCGGCTCGTGGGTAGCTGTCGACTGGCTGGGGGTCTATGAAGGTTCCTACTGGTCGAACATGCAGAACAGCGTGACGTTCTCCGATGATGTGCTCAACGGGATCATCAAAAGTATCGTCTTTGCCTTTGTCGTGACCTGGATCGCCGTATTCCAAGGCTATGACTGCGAACCCACTTCCGAGGGGATCAGTCGTGCCACTACCAAGACCGTTGTATATGCCTCGTTGGCAGTACTCGGCCTGGACTTTATTCTGACCGCCTTGATGTTTGGAGATTTCTGATGCAAAACCGCACCCTGGAAATCGGTGTCGGCCTTTTCTTGCTGGCTGGCATCCTGGCTTTGCTCTTGTTGGCGTTGCGGGTCAGCGGCCTGTCCCCGACTCCGAGCAGCGATACGTATAAACTTTACGCCTACTTCGACAATATCGCCGGTTTGACTGTCAGAGCAAAGGTGACCATGGCCGGTGTGACCATCGGCAAGGTTACGGCCATCGATCTGGATCGCGACAGTTTCACCGGTCGGGTGACCATGCAGCTGGAAAAACGCATCGATAATCTTCCGGCGGACTCTACTGCATCTATCCTGACTGCTGGTCTGTTGGGCGAGAAGTACATCGGTATCAGCGTGGGCGGGGAAGACACCCTGCTCAAGGATGGTGGAACCATCCATGACACGCAGTCATCGCTGGTGCTCGAAGACCTGATCGGTAAATTCCTGCTCAATACCGTTAGCAAAGAAGCTAAATGAGGAACTGTTAAATGATCTCTACCTTGCGACGTGGCCTGCTGGTAATGCTCGCGGTGTTTCCGTTGGTGTCCCATGCCGCAGCGGCGCCTTCGGCGCACGAACTGGTGCAGGACACAACCAACCGTATGCTCGCGGATCTGGCGGCAAACAAAGAGAAGTACAAGAAGGACCCGCAGGACTTCTATACGGCGCTGGACAACATCGTCGGGCCGGTTGTGGATGCCGAGGGTATTTCCAAGAGCATCATGACGGTCAAATACTCGAAGAAAGCTACGCCTGCGCAGATGAAGACCTTCGAAGAAAACTTCAAGAAGGGTCTGTTCCAGTTCTACGGCAACGCCTTGCTGGAGTACAACAACCAGGGGATCACCGTTGAACCGGCCAAAGACGAGTCGGGCGACCGTACCAGCGTCGGCATGACCGTCAAGGGCAGCAGCGGCGCGATCTATCCAGTGTCCTACACGCTGGAAAAGATCAACGGCGAGTGGAAGCTGCGTAACGTCATCATCAACGGCATCAACATCGGCAAGCTGTTCCGCGATCAGTTCGCCGATGCGATGCAGCGTAATGGCAACGACCTGGACAAGACCATCAATGGTTGGGCCGGGGAAGTCGCGAAGGCCAAGGAAGCCACCGACAAGAAACCGGAGCCGTCAGCCCAATGAGTGAGTCGGCAGTCCTGATGGACGAAGCGGGCGAGTTGCGACTCAGCGGCGTGCTGGATTACCGCACTGGCCCTGGCCTGCGCGAGCAGGGTAAAGCGCTGATCAAGGCCAGCAAGGCCGCGGCGCTGGTGGTCGATTGTTCGGCGGTGACCAAGTCCAGCAGTGTCGGTTTGTCGTTGCTGCTGTGCTTCATCCGCGATGCGCAGGCGGCCGGCAAGGCCCTGAGCATTCGTGGGATGCCGGAAGACATGCGTGAAATCGCTCAGGTCAGTGAGCTGACCGAGCTGTTGGCGCACCCCTAACTCGCATCTATGAAGAAGCCCCCCGTCCGAGTCCTGCTTGGCGGGGTTCGCAGGCGCGGGGCTTTTTTGTATGATGTCCGACCCGCGCGCACAGGGCGCCGATTGAGGTTGAGCATGCAGGCCAACGAAGTTAAGAGCTTTCTTGAAGGAAAGCTGTCCGAGACACTTTTATCAGTGCAGGTAGAAGTCGAGGGCGAAGGCTGCAATTTCCAGCTGAACGTGATTAGCGATGAACTGGCGGCATTGAGCCCGGTCAAGCGTCAGCAGCAGGTCTATGCCCATTTGAACCCGTGGATCGTCGATGGCAGCATCCATGCGGTCACTATGAAATTTTTCAGCAGCGCGGCCTGGGCCGAGCGCACCTGAGCCCAAGGGCGTCGAGATTCTTATGGATAAATTGATTATTACCGGTGGCGCTCGTCTTGATGGCGAGATCCGCATTTCCGGGGCAAAGAACTCTGCCCTGCCGATCCTGGCTGCCACCCTGCTGTGCGATGGCCCGGTGACCGTGGCCAACCTCCCGCACCTGCACGACATCACCACCATGATCGAGCTGTTCGGCCGCATGGGCATTGAACCGGTAATCGACGAGAAACTCGCCGTCGAAATCGACCCGCGCACCATCAAGACCCTGGTCGCACCGTACGAACTGGTTAAAACCATGCGTGCGTCGATTCTGGTGCTGGGCCCGATGGTTGCCCGTTTTGGTGAAGCCGAAGTCGCCTTGCCTGGCGGTTGTGCCATTGGTTCGCGTCCGGTTGACCTGCACATCCGTGGCCTGGAAGCCATGGGCGCGATCATCGATGTCGAAGGCGGCTACATCAAGGCCAAGGCCCCTGAAGGCGGCCTGCGCGGTGCGCACTTCTTCTTCGATACCGTCAGCGTGACCGGTACCGAAAACATCATGATGGCCGCTGCCCTCGCCAAGGGCCGTAGCGTACTGGCAAACGCCGCACGCGAGCCTGAAGTGGTCGATCTGGCGAACTTCCTGAACGCCATGGGCGCCAAGGTTTCCGGCGCCGGTACCGATACCATCACCATCGATGGCGTCGAGCGTCTGCACACCACCACTTATAAAGTGATGCCCGACCGTATCGAAACCGGCACCTATCTGGTGGCGGCAGCCGTCACCGGTGGCCGCGTGAAGGTCAAGGATACGGATCCGACCATCCTCGAAGCCGTTCTGGAAAAACTCCGCGAGTCCGGTGCCGAAATCAACACCGGCGAAGACTGGATCGAGCTGAACATGCACGGCAAGCGGCCTAAAGCCGTCAACGTGCGGACCGCTCCGTACCCGGCGTTCCCGACCGACATGCAGGCGCAGTTCATCTCCCTCAACGCCATTGCCGAAGGCACTGGCGCCGTGATCGAGACGATCTTCGAAAACCGTTTCATGCACGTCTACGAGCTGCACCGCATGGGCGCCAAGATCCAGGTCGAGGGCAACACGGCGATCGTCACCGGTACCGAAAAGCTCAAGGGCGCGCCAGTCATGGCGACCGACCTGCGTGCTTCGGCCAGCCTGGTGATCTCGGCCCTGATCGCCGAAGGCGACACGCTGATCGATCGCATCTACCACATAGACCGTGGCTACGAGTGCATCGAAGAAAAACTGCAGATGCTGGGCGCCAGGATCCGTCGCGTTCCGGGCTAGTTTCTGCTGCATGGGCACAGGGAGGTGCCCGTTGAATTGTTGTAGAGGTCGAGCCGGTTTCCGGCTCGATGCGTGTCCGGCGCCGATTGTGACCGGGCATAAGATTCCTGATTAAGGCGTTTCCCATGCTGACTATCGCACTGTCCAAGGGCCGCATCCTTGACGACACCTTGCCGCTTCTGGCTGAAGCGGGCATCGTGCCGACCGAGAATCCGGACAAGAGCCGCAAGCTGATCATCCCCACGACCCAGGACGATGTTCGTCTGCTGATCGTGCGTGCTACCGATGTGCCGACCTATGTCGAGCATGGTGCTGCCGACCTCGGTGTCGCCGGTAAAGATGTGCTGATGGAATACGGCGGCCAGGGCCTGTACGAGCCGCTGGACCTGCAGATTGCCCAGTGCAAGCTGATGACCGCCGGTAAAGTCGGCGCGGTCGAGCCCAAGGGCCGTCTGCGTATCGCCACCAAGTTCGTCAACGTTGCCAAACGCTACTATGCCGAACAGGGTCGTCAGGTCGATATCATCAAGCTCTACGGTTCGATGGAACTGGCGCCGCTGATCGGCCTGGCGGACAAGATCATCGACGTGGTCGACACCGGTAACACGCTGCGGGCCAATGGCCTGGAGCCACAGGATTTCATCGCGGCCATCAGCTCGCGGCTGATCGTCAACAAGGCTTCGATGAAGATGCAGCACGCCCGTATCCAGGCGTTGATCGACACCCTGCGCAAGGCAGTGGAGTCTCGACACCGCGGCTGATTCACCTGCGCGACCTTGAGTCGCGCCCGTCTATCCGCCTCATAGCCAGAATTCTCAGGTGCCCAAGCGGAAACGACTGCTAAGTTAGGGCGCCTGAGTTTTTGCCATTCCTATGAGGCTCTCGCTATGACTGCACTGACTGCAATTCGCCGACTCAACGCTGCTGACCCGGATTTCGCGCATCATCTGGATCATCTGCTGAGCTGGGAAAGTGTGTCTGACGACTCGGTCAATCAGCGGGTGCTGGATATCATCAAGTCCGTGCGTGAGCGTGGCGACGCGGCACTGGTGGACTACACCCGCCAGTTCGACGGCCTGGACGTGAAGTCCATGGCCGACCTGATCCTGCCGCGTGAGCGCCTGGAACTGGCACTCACCCGCATCTCCGTGGCCCAGCGTGAAGCCCTGGAAGTCGCCGCGGCTCGTGTGCGCAGTTACCACGAAAAACAGAAGCAGGACTCCTGGAGCTACACCGAGGCCGACGGCACCGTGCTGGGCCAGAAGGTCACGCCGCTGGACCGCGCCGGTCTGTACGTACCGGGCGGCAAGGCGTCGTACCCGTCGTCGGTGCTGATGAACGCGATTCCGGCCAAGGTCGCAGGTGTCACTGAAGTGGTCATGGTCGTTCCGACCCCGCGCGGTGAAATCAACGAACTGGTGCTGGCCGCCGCCTGCATCGCCGGTGTCGACCGCGTGTTCACCATCGGCGGCGCCCAGGCCGTTGCGGCCCTGGCTTACGGCACCGAAAGCGTGCCGCAGGTCGACAAGGTCGTCGGCCCAGGCAATATCTATGTGGCTACCGCCAAGCGCCACGTGTTTGGCCAGGTCGGGATCGACATGATCGCCGGCCCTTCCGAGATCCTCGTGGTGTGCGACGGACAGACCGATCCGGACTGGATCGCCATGGATCTTTTCTCGCAGGCCGAGCACGACGAAGACGCCCAGGCCATTCTGGTCAGCCCTGACGCCGAGTTCCTCGACAAGGTCGCCGCCAGCATCGCCAGGTTGATGCCGACCATGGAGCGTGCCGCGATCATCGAAACCTCGATCAATGGCCGTGGTGCGTTGATCAAGGCTCGCGACATGGAACAGGCCATCGAAATCGCCAACCGCATCGCGCCGGAGCACCTCGAGTTGTCCGTTGCCGATCCACAGGCCTGGCTGCCGAAAATCCGCCACGCCGGCGCAATTTTCATGGGCCGTCACACCTCCGAAGCCCTGGGCGATTACTGCGCAGGCCCGAACCACGTGCTGCCGACTTCCGGCACCGCGCGTTTCTCCTCGCCGCTGGGTGTGTACGACTTCCAGAAACGCTCGTCGATCATCTTCTGCTCCGAACAGGGCGCTTCCGAGTTGGGCAAAACCGCTTCCGTGCTGGCCCGTGGTGAGTCGCTGAGCGCCCACGCCCGTAGCGCCGAATACCGCATCGTCGACGAAGACTTTCCACAAGGGCAGGGGAACTGAACATGAGCAAATTCTGGAGCCCGTTCGTCAAGAATCTGGTGCCTTACGTACCGGGCGAACAGCCAAAGCTGACCAAACTGGTCAAGCTCAACACCAACGAAAACCCGTACGGCCCATCGCCGAAAGCCTTGGCCGCAATGCAAACCGAACTGAATGACAACCTGCGCCTGTACCCGGACCCGAACAGCGATTTGCTCAAGCAAGCCGTCGCCAGGTACTACGGCGTGCAAGGCAATCAGGTGTTCCTCGGCAACGGTTCCGATGAAGTGCTGGCGCACATCTTCCACGGTTTGCTGCAGCACGATCAGCCGCTGCTGTTCCCGGACATCAGCTACAGCTTCTACCCGGTCTACTGCGGGTTGTACGGCATCCAGTTCGACGCGGTGCCGCTGGACGAGCAATTCCAGATCAGCCCGGCGGATTACGCCAGGCCGAACGGCGGGATCATTTTCCCCAACCCGAATGCGCCGACCGGTTGCCTGTTGGCGCTGGAGGCGGTGGAGCAGATTCTCAAGGCCAGCCCGGACTCGGTGGTCGTGGTGGATGAGGCTTACATCGATTTCGGCGGCGAGACGGCAATCACGCTGGTCGATCGTTATCCGAACCTGCTGGTCACCCAGACCCTGTCCAAGTCCCGTTCCCTGGCCGGTCTGCGGGTTGGCCTGGCGGTGGGGCATCCGGACCTGATCGAGGCGCTGGAGCGGATCAAGAACAGTTTCAACTCCTATCCGATCGATCGCATGGCGAATGTCGGTGCGGCGGCGGCGTTCGAGGATCGCGAGTATTTCGACAAGACTTGCCGGTTGGTGATCGAACACCGTGAATGGGTAATTGCGCAGTTGCAGGTTAAGGGCTTTGAGGTGCTGCCGTCGGCGGCGAACTTCATTTTTGCCCGGCACCCCAAGCACGATGCGGCGGGCCTGGCAGCGAAGTTGCGTGAGCAAGGCGTGATCGTCCGGCACTTCAAGCAGGAGCGGATTGCCCAGTTCCTGCGGATATCCATCGGCACGCCAGAGCAGAATCAGGCGCTGATCGACGGTCTCGGCGACCTCTAAACCACCTTTGCCCCCTGTAGGAGCAAGCTCGCTCCTACAGGGGATTGTATTGGCCGCTTACTCTGCTTCTTCCTGGTCTTTGACCGGCGCCGGTGGCGGACGCAATCCGATTTCCGCGGTCAGCTTGAGTTCCTTGCCGTTGCGCATGACCTCGATCGTAACCTTGTCAGTCGGTTTGATCCGCGCCACCTGATTCATCGAGCGACGGCCATCACCGGCTGGTTCGCCATCGATGGCAAGAATCACATCACCCAGTTGCAGGCCGGCCTTTTGTGCCGGACCGTCACGGAAAATCCCCGCCACGACAATGCCCGGGCGCCCGGACAAGCCGAACGATTCGGCCAGTTCCTGGGTCAGCGGCTGCACTTCGATACCCAACCAGCCACGAATCACCTGGCCGTGCTCGATGATCGACTTCATCACTTCCATCGCCAGTTTCACCGGGATCGCGAAACCGATGCCCTGGGAGCCTCCGGACTTGGAGAAGATCGCCGTGTTGATACCGGTCAGGTTGCCGACGGCGTCCACCAGCGCACCGCCGGAGTTGCCGGGATTGATGGCGGCGTCGGTCTGGATGAAATCTTCGTAGTTGTTCAGGCCCAACTGGTTGCGGCCGGTGGCGCTGATGATGCCCATGGTCACGGTCTGGCCGACGCCGAACGGGTTGCCGATGGCCAGTGCGACGTCGCCGATGCGGATGTTGTCGGAACGCCCCACCGTGATCGACGGCAGGTTTTTCAGGTCGATTTTCAGAACCGCGAGGTCAGTCTCCGGGTCGCTGCCGATCACCCGTGCCAGTGTTTCCCGGCCGTCCTTGAGTGCCACCACGATCTGGTCAGCGCCGCTGGTCACGTGGTTGTTGGTCAGGATGTAGCCTTCCGGGCTCATGATCACGCCGGAGCCGAGGCTCGACTCCATGCGTTTCTGCTTCGGCGAGTTGTCGCCGAAGAAGCGCCGGAACTGCGGATCTTCGAACAACGGATGGTTGGGTTTGTTGATGACTTTAGTGGTGTACAGGTTCACCACCGACGGCGCCGCAGTGGTTACCGCGTCGGCATAGGACACCGGACCCTGCTGCATGCTGGTGGTTTGCGGCGCTTGTTGCAGATTGACGTCCAGGCTCGGGAGCCCGACCCACTGCGGGTAACGCTGGATTATCAAAAGAGCGACAAGCAAGCCGGCCAACAGTGGCCAGCCGGAAAAACGCAGCGCCTTGAGCATTAAGCACTTCCTGAGAGAGTTGCAGGCGGTATGAGACCGCTCATAATGACGCGCATTATACGAGGCCGCACGCGCCTCTGAACGGGATATTTAGGAGTCTTTTATGGCCGTCGCCCTGAACACCCTGGTCGAAGAAGCCGACCGCTACCTTAACAGTGCCAAGATTGCCGACTATTGCCCCAACGGCCTGCAGGTCGAGGGGCGGCCGCAAGTGATGCGCATTGTCAGTGGCGTCACCGCGAGTCAGGCTTTGCTCGACGCCGCCGTGGAGGCCAATGCCGACCTGGTGCTGGTGCATCATGGCTACTTCTGGAAAGGCGAGAATCCGTGCGTCACCGGCATGAAGCAGCGCCGCTTGAAGACCCTGCTCAAGCACGATATCAGCCTTTTGTCCTATCACCTGCCGCTGGATCTGCACCCGGACGTCGGCAATAACGTGCAGCTCGCGCGGCAGCTCGACATCACCGTCGAAGGTCCGCTGGACCCGGACAACCTGAAGATTGTCGGCCTGGTCGGCTCGCTGAATGAGCCGATGACGCCCCGGGATTTCGCCCGCCGCGTGCAGGAAGTCATGGGCCGAGAGCCGCTGTTGATCGAAGGCAGCGCCATGATCCGCCGTGTCGGCTGGTGCACCGGCGGCGGCCAGGGTTACATCGACCAGGCCATTCTGGCCGGTGTCGATCTGTACCTCAGCGGCGAAGCTTCCGAGCAAACCTTCCACAGTGCCCGGGAAAACGACATCAGTTTCATCGCCGCCGGTCACCATGCGACCGAACGCTACGGCGTCCAGGCGCTGGGGGATTACCTGGCGCGGCGGTTTGCGCTGGAGCACATCTTCATCGATTGTCCGAATCCGATCTGAAAGCGCAACTCTATTCCTGTAGGAGCGAGCTTGCTCGCGATGAGCCTGAAGGCGCCACGGGGTGTCAGGCGCACAGCGATATCGTTGACGACCATCGCGAGCAGGCTCGCTCCCACGGGGGCAGGGCGGCCAAACAGGCAGGCATATTCATATGCTCTTTCGATCTAGTTGGCGTCCTGATTAGAAGAGGTCGCTGTGCTAGGATCCCCGCTCGAACACGGCCCGCTGGCCGTTCATAAGAAAGCTTTCGTGAGTAGCCATGGTCGACAAACTGACGCATCTGAAACAGCTGGAGGCGGAAAGCATCCACATCATCCGCGAGGTGGCCGCCGAGTTCGACAACCCGGTGATGCTGTACTCCATCGGTAAAGACTCCGCCGTGATGCTGCATCTGGCACGCAAGGCGTTCTTCCCGGGCAAGCTGCCGTTTCCGGTGATGCACGTCGACACTCGCTGGAAATTCCAGGAGATGTACGCCTTCCGCGACAAGATGGTCGCCGAACTGGGCCTGGACCTGATCACCCACGTCAACCCGGACGGCGTGGCGCAGAACATCAACCCGTTCACCCACGGCAGCGCCAAGCACACCGACATCATGAAGACCGAGGGCCTGAAGCAGGCACTCGACAAGCATGGTTTCGACGCAGCTTTTGGCGGCGCCCGTCGCGATGAAGAGAAATCCCGCGCCAAGGAGCGTGTGTACTCGTTCCGCGACAGCAAGCACCGCTGGGATCCGAAGAACCAGCGCCCCGAGCTGTGGAACGTCTACAACGGCAAGGTCAACAAGGGCGAATCGATCCGCGTCTTCCCGTTGTCGAACTGGACCGAGCTGGACATCTGGCAGTACATCTACCTTGAAGGTATCCCGATCGTCCCGCTGTACTTCGCCGCCGAGCGTGAAGTCATCGAGAAGAACGGCACGCTGATCATGATCGACGACGAGCGCATCCTCGAATACCTGAGCGATGAAGACAAAGCGCGCATCGTCAAAAAGAAAGTGCGTTTCCGTACCCTTGGTTGCTACCCGTTGACGGGCGCGGTGGAGTCCGAGGCCGAAAGCCTCACGGACATCATTCAGGAAATGCTCCTGACGCGAACTTCCGAGCGCCAGGGCCGTGTCATCGACCACGATGGCGCAGGCTCGATGGAAGACAAGAAACGTCAAGGTTATTTCTAAGGGGTTGTCATGTCGCACGCATCTGATTTGATCAGCGAGGACATCCTCGCCTACCTGGGCCAGCACGAACGTAAAGAGCTGCTGCGCTTTCTGACCTGCGGTAACGTCGATGACGGCAAGAGCACCCTGATCGGGCGCCTGCTGCACGACTCCAAGATGATCTACGAGGATCACTTGGAAGCCATTACCCGTGACTCGAAAAAAGTCGGCACCACCGGTGAAGACATCGACCTGGCGTTGCTGGTCGACGGCCTGCAGGCCGAGCGTGAGCAGGGCATCACCATCGATGTCGCGTACCGCTACTTCTCCACCGCCAAGCGCAAATTCATCATCGCCGACACCCCCGGCCATGAGCAGTACACCCGCAACATGGCCACCGGCGCTTCCACCTGTGACCTGGCGATCATCCTGGTCGACGCCCGTTACGGCGTGCAGACCCAGACCCGTCGCCACAGCTTCATCGCCTCGTTGCTGGGCATCAAGCACATCGTAGTGGCCATCAACAAGATGGACCTCAAGGACTTCGATCAGGGTGTGTTCGAGTCGATCAAGGCCGACTACCTGAAGTTCGCCGAAGGCTTGAAGATGAAGCCGACCAGCATGCATTTCGTGCCGATGTCGGCACTGAAGGGCGACAACGTGGTGAACAAGTCCGAGCGTTCGCCCTGGTACACCGGTCAGTCGCTGATGGAAATCCTCGAGACCGTGGAAGTGGCCGGCGACCGCAACTTCACCGACCTGCGTTTCCCGGTGCAGTACGTCAACCGCCCGAACCTGAACTTCCGTGGTTTCGCCGGCACCCTGGCCAGCGGCATCGTCAAGAAGGGCGACGAAGTCGTGGTGCTGCCGTCGGGCAAGAGCAGCCGCGTGAAGTCCATCGTCACCTTTGAAGGCGAACTGGAGCATGCCGGCCCAGGTCAGGCAGTCACGCTGACCATGGAAGACGAAATCGACATCTCCCGTGGCGACCTGTTGGTTCACGCCGACAACGTGCCGCCGGTGACCGACAGCTTCGAAGCCATGCTGGTGTGGATGGCTGAAGAGCCGATGCTGCCGGGCAAGAAATACGACATCAAGCGCGCCACCAGTTACGTGCCGGGCTCCATCGCCAGCATTGTCAACAAGGTCGACGTGAACACTCTGGAAGAGGGCCCGGCCAGCGCATTGCAGCTGAACGAAATCGGCAAGGTCAAGATCGCGCTCGATGCGCCGATTGCCCTCGACGGTTACGACAGCAACCGCACCACCGGCGCCTTCATCATCATCGACCGCTTGACCAACGGCACCGTTGGCGCGGGCATGATCGTCGCCCAGCCACTGGCGCACGGCAGCGCCACGCACCACGGCAAACTGGCCCACGTCGCCACCGAAGAGCGTGCACAGCGTTTCGGCCAGCAACCGGCCACCGTGTTGTTCAGCGGCTTGTCGGGCGCAGGCAAAAGCACCCTGGCCTATGCCGTCGAGCGCAAGCTGTTCGACCTGGGCCGTGCGGTGTTCGTGCTTGATGGTCAGAACCTGCGTCACGACTTGAACAAAGGTCTGCCACAGGATCGCGCCGGGCGTACCGAAAACTGGCGTCGTGCCGCGCATGTTGCGCGTCAGTTCAACGAAGCCGGCCTGCTGACCCTCGCTGCATTCGTTGCCCCGAGCGCCGAAGGCCGGGAACAGGCCCGGGAACTGATCGGCAAGGAGCGTCTGCTGACGGTCTACGTCCAGGCTTCGCCAACGGTCTGCGCCGAGCGTGATCCGCAAGGCCTGTACGCGGCGGCCGGGGATAACATCCCGGGCGAGTCCTTCCCGTACGACGTACCGCTGGATGCCGACCTGGTCATCGATACCCAGTCCGTATCGCTGGAAGAAGGCGTCAAGCAAGTGCTGGGTCTGCTGCGTGAGCGTAGTGCGATCTAAGCGTTAGCCGCAAAATGAAAAACCCGCCGATGAGTAATCACCGGCGGGTTTTTTGTGCCCTTGAGACTGTCATCGCGGGCAAGCCCGCGAAGAGTCAGAACAGTCAGCGCATTACTTCGCTGGATACTCGCGGTGCATCTGTTCCAGTAACGCATCCTTGTCCTGCCACAACTGATTGATCCAGCCCTGGAATTGCAGGCGGTACTCACCATCCTGGTCGTAGTTCTTGCCAACGAACTGTGGCGGAATTCTCAGCTCTTCAAAGTGCACCACCACGTCCGCAACGTTCCCGCACAACAAACCCCAAAAACCGGGACGCCCGGCGGGGTAGTGGATGGTCACGTTAACGATCGATTCAAGCTGCTCGCCCATCGCATCCAGCACAAAGGCAATGCCACCGGCCTTGGGCTTGAGCAGGTACTTGAACGGCGATTGCTGTTGGGCATGCTTGCCTTCGGTGAAGCGCGTGCCTTCGACGAAGTTGAAAATGCCCACCGGGTTGTCGCGGAATTTCGCACAGGTCTTGCGCGTGGTTTCCAGGTCCTTGCCTTTCTTTTCCGGATGCTTCTCCAGGTACGCCTTGGAGTAACGCTTCATGAACGGAAAGCCCAGCGCCCACCAGGCCAGACCAATCACCGGGACCCAGATCAGCTCCTGCTTGAGAAAGAACTTCAGCGGTTGAATGCGCCGGTTGAGCACGTATTGCAGCACCAGAATGTCGACCCAGCTCTGGTGGTTGCTGGTGATCAGGTACGAGTGCCGGTAGTCGAGGCCTTGCAGGCCGCTGATGTGCCAGCGGGTGCGACGGACCAGGTTCATCCAGCCTTTATTGATGCTGATCCAGGCTTCATGGGTATGGCTCATCAGCCAGCGTGCGATGCGCTGGGTGAGGGGGAACGGCAATACCTTGACGAGCGCCACGCAGAACAGGAACGAGCAGAGCAATATCGTGTTCAGTGCCAACAGTAGCGCGGCGATCACGCCGCGCAACGGGGCAGGTAGAAAATCCAGCATTTACACATCCATAGGTCGGTTGGCGGCTTGAATCGCGGTCAGGGCAATGGTGTAGACGATGTCATCGACCTGCGCGCCGCGCGGCAAATCGTTCACCGGTTTGCGCAGACCTTGCAGCATCGGCCCGAGGCTGACGCAGTCGGCGCTGCGCTGCACGGCCTTGTGGGTGGTATTGCCGGTGTTGAGATCGGGGAACACGTACACCGTGGCCCGACCGGCCACCTGGCTGTTCGGCGCCAATTGCCGGGCGACGCTTTCGTTGGCGGCGGCGTCGTACTGCAAGGGGCCGTCGATCAGCAGCGAGTGCTGTTGTTCATGGGCGAGCAGGGTTGCCTCGCGGACCTTCTCGACTTCTTCACCGCTCGCCGAATCACCACTGGAGTAGCTGATCATCGCCACCCTTGGTGTGATGCCGAATGCGGCAGCCGAGTCGGCGCTTTGCAGGGCGATCTCGGCCAGTTCGCTGGCGCTTGGGTGCGGGTTCATCACACAGTCGCCATAGACCAGCACTTCTTCCGGAAACAGCATGAAGAACACCGACGACACCAGGGTGCAGCCCGGCGCTGTCTTGATCAGCTGCAGGGCCGGGCGGATGGTGTTGGCGGTGGTGTTGATCACGCCCGATACGAGGCCGTCGACTTCATCCAGGGCCAGCATCATGGTGCCGATCACCACGGTGTCTTCCAGTTGTTGCTCGGCCATCGGTGCATTGAGGCTTTTGCTTTTGCGCAGCGCGACCATCGGCTCGACATAGCGCTCGCGAATCAAGTCCGGATCAATGATTTCCAGGCCTGGAGGCAACTCGATGCCCTGGGCACGGGCGACAGCCTGCACATCCTCGGGCTTGGCCAGCAACACACAGCGAGCGATGCCACGGGCCTGGCAGATCGCGGCAGCCTGCACGGTCAACGGCTCGCTGCCTTCGGGCAACACGATGCGCTTGTTGGCCGCCTGGGCGCGCTGGATCAGTTGATAGCGGAACACCGCTGGCGACAGGCGCATCTCCCGTGGTGTGCCACAGCGCTGATGCAACCAGTTGGCATCGAGGTGGCTGGCGATGAAATCGGTGATGATTTCGGCGCGCTCGCGGTCATCGATGGGGATTTCCTTGTTCAGGCCATTGAGCAGGTTGGCGGTGTCGTAGGAGCCGGTACTCACCGACAGCACCGGCAGCCCGGCCTGCAGGGCGCCGCGGCACAAGTCCATGATGCGTGGGTCGGGCAGGGTGTCGCTGGTCAGCAGCAGGCCGGCCAGCGGCACGCCGTTCAAGGCCGCGAGGCTGACGGCGAGGATGATATCGTCGCGGTCGCCGGGGGTCACCACCAGCACGCCGGGCTTGAGCAACTCCACGGTGTTGCGCATGGTGCGGGCGCAAATGATGATTTTGGTCATGCGCCGGGTTTCATAATCACCGGCGTTGAGCACCTGCGCACCCATCAGGTCGGCGACGTCGCGGGTGCGCGGGGCATTCAGTTCCGGCTGGAACGGAATGCAGCCGAGCAAGCGGAAATCACCACTGCGCAGCAACGGCGAATGCTCCTTCAGGCGCGTGGCGAAGGCCTCCATGCTTTCCTCGGTCTTGACCTTGTTGAGGATCACGCCGAGGACTTTCGGGTCTTTCGGGCCGCCAAACAATTGCGCCTGCAACTCGACGCGACCGGAGAGCTCGGTCAGCACTTCGTTTTCCGGTGCCGAGACCAGGATCACCTCGGCGTCGAGGCTCTTGGCCAGGTGCAGGTTGACCCGCGCGGCGTAACTGGCGCTGCGGGTCGGCACCATGCCTTCGACGATCAGTACATCCTTGCCGATGGCGGCCTGCTGATACAGGGTGATGATTTCTTCGAGCAACTCATCGAGCTGGCCGTCGCCGAGCATGCGCTCGACATGGGCCAGGCCCAGTGGCTGCGGCGGTTTCAGGCCGTGGGTGCGCGCCACCAGTTCGGTGGAACGTTCCGGGCCCGTGTCGCCCGGATGCGGCTGGGCAATCGGTTTGAAAAAGCCGACCTTGAGCCCGGCCCGCTCAAGGGTACGAACCAGCCCGAGGCTGATGGAGGTCAGACCCACACCAAAATCGGTGGGCGCGATAAAAAAAGTTTGCATGCGGATTCTCTGAAGGTGCATGGCAATGGTGACGACCTATGACTGGTCGGCTACCGAAATTCAGTCGCCAAGGTTATCGCTAACCGAGCCTTGTGCGCACCAACCGCAGGCAAAGGGTTGGCCTATTTTTTTGCGGCGCTGCGCAGGGTCCATGACCCAGGCGCGAGATTGCCAGGGTGGCTGGTGCCGCAGGTGTTGGGTATGGCCGCAGGAAAGCTCGGCCACCCAGTGACCTTCCTCGTCCTGATGAAAACCCGTGACCGTCGAATCCCGTCTGTCCGGGTTGTGTTCGCTTTCGGACGATTGCTTCGCTAAACTTGGCCCTTCAATCTTCTTATGCAAAAGGTCTCGCCCCATGCTGATCGCCGCCAATAAGGCTGTCTCCATCGACTATACCCTGACCAACGACGCTGGTGAGGTCATCGACAGCTCCGCCGGCGGCGCGCCGCTGGTCTACCTGCAAGGCGCAGGCAACATCATCCCGGGCCTGGAGAAGGCTCTGGAAGGCAAGGCTGTCGGTGACGAGCTGACCGTAGCCGTTGAGCCGGAAGACGCTTACGGCGAATACGCTGCCGAACTGGTCAGCACCCTGAGCCGCAGCATGTTCGAAGGCGTCGACGAACTGGAGGTGGGTATGCAGTTCCACGCTTCCGCTCCGGACGGCCAGATGCAGATCGTGACCATCCGTGATCTGGACGGCGACGATGTCACCGTTGACGGCAACCACCCGTTGGCCGGTCAGCGCCTGAATTTCCAGGTCAAGATCGTTGCCATCCGTGACGCCAGCCAGGAAGAAATCGCTCATGGCCACGTCCACGGCGAAGGTGGCCATCACCACTGATTTCTGCGCTAAGCTCAGATAACTGGAGAGGCGCCCTGTGGGCGCCTTTTTAGTCTGCGGCTGTCCCTGACGACACCGCCAAGTGGCTGTTTCGAAAAGAACACGGGAATCTGGAGTACGTCATGAGTGCTTTTCACGACCTTAAATTGACAGCCCTGGATGGTCAGGAGCTACCTCTGGCGCCTTTCAAAGGCCAAGTCGTGCTGGTGGTCAACGTCGCTTCCAAATGCGGCTTGACCCCGCAGTACGCGGCGCTGGAAAACCTCTACCAGCAATACAAGGCCAAAGGCTTCAGCGTGTTGGGCCTGCCGTGCAACCAGTTTGCCGGGCAGGAACCTGGGACCGAGCAGGAAATCAAGGATTTCTGCAGCCTCAACTATGGCGTGACCTTTCCGTTGTCCAGCAAGCTGGAAGTCAACGGGCATGAGCGTCATCAGTTGTACCGCTTGCTGGCGGGCGAGGGTGCGGAATTTCCGGGCGATATCACCTGGAACTTCGAGAAGTTCCTGCTGGGCAAGGACGGCCGCGTGCTGGCAAGGTTCTCGCCACGTACTGCTCCGGATGATCCCAGCGTCGTTCAGGCGATTGAAAAAGCCCTGAAGTAATCCTCCCTTTGTAGGAGCGAGCTCGCGATGAACGCAAGAGCTCCACGCCGTATCAGGTTTGCAGCGTTATCGTTGACGACCATCGCGAACAAGCTCGCTCCTACAGCCTTTCTTTTGACCCTTAATCACCTAAATCAATAGTGCTGTTCAGTACGCGCGAACCTCCATATTATCATCGTCATAAAGTCATTCCCTGTGGAGCGTCCCATGCCCGTCAAAGCCCTGTTCAAACCGTTCCACCTCGGCACCCTCGAGCTGCCGACCCGCGTCGTCATGGCGCCGATGACTCGCTCGTTTTCTCCGGGCGGCGTGCCTGATTCCAAAGTGATCGAATACTACCGTCGCCGCGCCGCTGCAGGCGTTGGCCTGATCATCACCGAAGGCACCACCGTCGGTCACAAGGCTTCCAACGGCTACCCGAACGTTCCGCATTTCTACGGTGAAGCGGCCCTGGCCGGCTGGAAGAAAGTCGTCGACGCCGTTCACGCCGAAGGCGGCAAGATCGTGCCGCAGTTGTGGCATGTGGGCAGCGTACGTCGTATCGGCACCGAGCCGGACGCCAGTGTGCCGGGTTATGGCCCGTCGGAAAAAGTGAAGGAAGGTCAGGTCGTGGTGCATGGCATGACCAAGCAGGATATCCAGGACGTGATCGCTGCGTTCGCCCAGGCCGCCAAGGATGCGCAGAGCATCGGCATGGACGGCGTGGAAATCCACGGTGCCCACGGTTACCTGATCGATCAGTTCTTCTGGGAGGGCAGCAACCAGCGTACCGACGAGTACGGCGGCAACCTGGCCAACCGCTCGCGCTTCGCCATTGAGTTGATTCGGGCCGTGCGTGCCGCGGTCGGTGAAGGTTTCCCGATCATCTTCCGTTTCTCCCAGTGGAAGCAGCAGGACTACAGCGCACGTCTGGTGCAAACCCCACAAGCCTTGGGCGAATTCCTCAAACCGTTGGCCGACGCGGGCGTGGATATTTTCCACTGCTCGACCCGCCGCTTCTGGGAGCCGGAGTTCGACGGTTCCGAGTTGAACCTGGCTGGCTGGACCCGCCAACTCACCGGCAAGCCGACCATCACCGTCGGCAGCGTCGGCCTGGACGGCGAGTTCCTGCAGTTCATGGTCAACACCGACAAGGTCGCACAGCCGGCCAGCCTGGAAAAACTGCTGGAGCGCCTGAACAACGAAGAGTTCGACCTGGTGGCGGTCGGTCGTGCGTTGCTGGTGGACCCGGACTGGGCGCAGAAAGTGCGCGATGGCCGCGAGGAAGACATTCTGCCGTTCAGTCGTGAGGCGTTGATGACGCTGGTTTAATCAGCGACTAGTCGGCCCCCATCGCGGGCAAGCCCGCTCCCACAGGTAACCGCGTTCTCTCAGGGAAATGCGAGCAAGTGTGGGAGCGGGCCTGCTCGCGAAGACTGACTCAAAAACACTGCAAATCAGGGAACAGTCGGTGCATTCGGCACCACCATCTCTCCAGCACAAGCCCCGCGCAATTGTCCCTCGAACTGCTCGATGATCGTCGCCCAGCCCTGGCGACTGGCATGCTGGCGCGCATTGAGACGCACGTTGCGCAAGGTCTCCCTTTCCTCCAGCAGCCATGCCGCGGCATCGCAGAACGCTTCTTCATCCCCCGGCATCGCCAACACTCCGTTGTAGCCATGACGTATATGCTGGGCGGCTGCTGCCTGATCGTAGGCCACCACGCCGAGCCCCGAGGCAAGTGCTTCAAGCACCACATTGCCGAACGTTTCAGTCAGGCTTGGAAACAGAAATACGTCACCCGACGCGTAGTGACACGCCAGGGCTTCACCCCGCTGGGTGCCGCAGAAAATCGCCTCGGGCATTTCGTTTTCCAGCTCCTGGCGCTGCGGGCCATCGCCGACCACGATCAGTTTCAGGATGCGCTGGGGATAACTCGCCTTGAGGGTATTGAAGGTGCGCTTGAGCAGGCCAAGGTTTTTTTCCTGGGCCAGGCGTCCGACATGAATGACGGCGATGTCTTCCTCGGCCAGTCCCCATTGTTCGCGCAGGGCATTCAACCGTTTGGCCGGGTGAAACAGTTCGCTGTCGACCCCTCGGGACAGCAACGCCAGTCGCTCGAAATGTCGCCGCTCCAGCTCCATGCGCTGGCTGACGCTGGGCACCAGGGTCATGGTCGAGCAGTTGTGGAACCAGCGCAGGTAGTGAGTCAGCAGGCGTGTGAGCAAACCAAGCCCATATTGGTTGGAGTACTGCTGGAAATTGGTGTGGAAACCGCTGACTACGGAAATCCCCAGTCGCCGTGCCGCACGCAAGGCCGACAGGCCTAGTGGGCCCTCGGTGGCGATGTAGAGCACGTCCGGGCGGTGCCGCGTCCAGCGCCGCAGCAGTTTGTGCATCGACGACTGACCCCATTGCAAGCCGGGATAGCCCGGTAGCGGCCAGCCGCGGCACAGCAGCAACTCATCGTCGCTGCCCAACTGCTGGTCGCAGCCCTGACGCGGTCGCACCAATTCCACTTGATGCCCGCGCGCGCGCAAGCCGTCGCACAAGCGACCAAGGGTATTGGCCACACCGTTGATTTCGGGAGGGAAGGTTTCGGTGATCAGGGTGATATGCAGAGCTGTCGTCATGACCCCAGTGTCGGTTGGGGCCATGTCGTCAGTGTGACGTCGGGATGATGGATTTGTGACTCAGCGCTGGGCCACCAGGTTTTCCGCGCCGCGTTCGCGCACCCAGAACAGCGTCGCCCCGGCCACGGCGGCCGGCATCATCAGGATGTTGACCACCGGAATCAGCAGCACCAGATAGACGCTGCCGCCGAAACTCATGCTCTGCCAGCGTTTCTGTCGCAGCCAGGCGAGCATCTCGTTCCAGCCCAGCTTGTGGTTGTCCGCCGGGTAGTCGATGTACTGGATCGCCATCATCCACACCCCGAACAATAGCCACAGCGGCGCGGCGATGATGTTCACCACCGGGATGAACGAGAGGATGAACAACCCGATCGCCCGGGGCAGAAAATAACCGAGCTTGCGCATTTCCCGGGCCAGGGTGCGCGGGATCATCGCCATCAGTTCGCCCCAACTGAAGGCCGGAAAATCATCGGTGCCGCGCACCACCACTTCGACTTTCTCCGCCAGGAAGCCGTTGAACGGTGCGGCAATGACGTTGGCGAGCATGGTGAAGGTGAAGAACACCATCAGTACGACGAGCACCACGAACAGCGGCCAGAGGATGTAACTGAGAAAACCCAGCCAGTCGGGCAGGGACGGCATCAGCGTGTCGACCCACAGGCTGAATTGATGGCCGGCCAGATAGATCAATCCGACGAACAGCACCAGGTTGATCGCCAGCGGCAACAACACAAACAAACGCAGGCTGGGGCTCAGCACCAGCTTGAGGCCTTCGCGCAGGTACTGCGGGCCGGACAGAACAGGGGCGGGCATAAGGTGCTCCGGGTAGAGGGAAAACGCGCCGACCTTACCGGCTTTGCTTCACATGCGAAAGCGCGGTGGCGGTATCGACATTCACTGTAACAAAGACGTCGATATCGTCGGGCAGATTGCATAGAGACCACCTATGAGCTGGATTGTTAAACCGTATTTCCTTAATCTTCGCCCCCTCGATACGCTGCACCCAATCTTTTACAGGACGGTCGGGTTCAAGCCTTCCCCAAGTGCTTTCAACCGTTCTTTTTTATTCCAGCCGGCAATCCGGCGTTCCGCGCCAGGTGTTCAGGGCCGGTCAACAGGAGCAGGTCATGTCTGAAGTCCGTCATTCGCGAGTGATTATTCTTGGTTCCGGCCCTGCCGGTTACAGCGCCGCGGTCTATGCCGCCCGTGCCAACCTCAAGCCACTGCTGATCACCGGCATGCAGGCCGGCGGTCAACTGACCACCACCACCGAAGTCGACAACTGGCCGGGCGACGTCCACGGCCTGACCGGCCCGGCGCTGATGGAGCGTATGCGCGAGCACGCCGAGCGCTTTGAAACCGAGATCGTTTTTGATCACATCAATGCCGTGGACTTCGCCGCCAAGCCATACACCCTGACCGGCGACAGCGCGACCTACACCTGCGACGCCCTGATCATCGCCACCGGCGCCAGCGCTCGTTACCTGGGCCTGCCATCGGAAGAAGCGTTCATGGGCAAGGGCGTCTCCGCCTGCGCAACCTGCGACGGTTTCTTCTATCGCAACAAGCCGGTTGCCGTGGTTGGCGGTGGTAACACCGCTGTCGAAGAAGCCCTGTACCTGGCCAATATCGCCAGCAAGGTCACCCTGATCCACCGTCGCGAAACCTTCCGCGCCGAGAAGATCCTGATCGACAAGCTGAACGCCCGCGTTGCCGAAGGCAAGATCGAGCTGAAGCTCAACGCAACCCTGGATGAAGTGCTGGGCGACAACATGGGCGTGACCGGTGCCCGCCTGAAGAACAACGACGGCAGCTTCGACGAAGTGAAAGTCGACGGCGTGTTCATCGCCATCGGCCACACGCCGAACACTTCGCTGTTCGAAGGCCAGCTGACCCTGAAAGACGGCTACCTGGTCGTGCAGGGCGGCCGTGACGGCAACGCCACTGCCACCAACCTCGAAGGCATCTTCGCCGCCGGTGACGTGGCTGACCACGTGTATCGTCAGGCCATCACCTCGGCTGGCGCCGGTTGCATGGCGGCACTGGATGCCGAGCGTTACCTGGACAATCTGCAGAACGCTTGATTCTATAGAAACGAAAAAACCGGCTTCGGCCGGTTTTTTTGTGCCTTCGATAAATACTCATGCCCCTGTAGGAGCGAGCGCGCTCGCGATGGACATCAACGATAACGCCGGGAGCCTGACACCGCGCAGGGTTCTCAAGTTCTTCGCGAGCATGCTCGTTCCTACAGTGGGCGCTGTGGATCAGGCCAGTTTCTTCAGGCACGCCTCAAGGATATCCAGCCCTTCCTCCAGCACCGCCGCCTCGGTGGTCAACGGCGCCAGTAGGCGAATGATGTGCCGCGACTTGCCGCTGGGCATCAGCAGCAGGCCTGCGTCCCGCGCCATGGCCAGCAGTTGGGTCAGTTGCGCCGGTGCTGGCGAGCCATCGGCGTTGGTCAACTCGATACCACGCATGGCACCGACGCCGGTCAGACGCCCCAGATACGGCGTCAGCCTGCTTGAGCGCCAGGCTTCGTAGCGGCCGACAATCGCTTCTTCCTGCTGCGTGCCCCAGGCGTGCAGGTTGGCATCGGTCATTTCGTCCAGGGTCGCCAATGCCGCCGCGCAGGCGATGGGGTTGCCGGAATAGGTGCCTCCGAGGCCGCCCTTGGGCAGGTTATCCAGCAGCGATCTGCGCCCGACCACCGCTCCCAGCGGCACGCCGCCGGCGATGCTTTTGCCGAGCAGGACCAAGTCAGGCTCGATACCCAGTCGCGAAAATGCAAAGCGTTGGCCGGTACGACCGAAACCGGACTGGATTTCATCGGCGATCAGCACAATGCCCTTGTCGTCGCAGAATTTGCGCAGCGTTTGGGCGAACTCAGCCTCCATGGCCAGGAAACCTGCTTCACCCTGCACCGGCTCGACGATAAAGCAGGCGACGTCGTCGACATCGATCTCGACGCTGAACAGGCGCTCCATGGCTTTGAGAGCCTCGGTGCAACTGACGCCGTTGTCCTGGCTGGGGAAAGGCAGGTGATACACCGGCCCCGGCAGTACGCCGACTCTCTGTTTGTAGGGCGCGACTTTGCCATTGAGGTTGAGCGTGGCCAGTGTGCGACCGTGAAACGCGCCGTCGAAGGCGATGACCGCGGTGCGGCCGGTGGCTCCACGAACGATCTTCAGGGCGTTCTCCGCCGCTTCCGCGCCGCTGTTGGTGAGCATGCCGCTGACCGGGTAACCCACCGGCATGAACGCGCTGAGGCGATCCATCAGTTCGAGGTAAGGCATATGGGGGGCGGCGTTGAATGCGTAGTGAGTCAGTCGGGTGGCTTGTTCGCGAATGGCCTCGACGATGCGCGGATGGCAATGGCCGAGGTTCAGCACGCCGATGCCACCGACAAAGTCGATGTAGCGTTTGCCGTCAGTGTCCCAGACCTCGGCGTTTTTGCCGTGGCTGAGGGTGACAGAATGAACGATGTTGATCGACTGGCTTATGGTTTCGCTGCGCATGAATGACCGGCTCGGAAGAAGGAGGACTCCTTTTTATCTAAGCCGTGAGCGGTGGTACGCGGCAAACGAAATAAAGTCGCCGGGTCAATCTTAAAAGTCATGTAGGAGCGAGCCCGCTCGCGATGGTCGTGAACGATGACGCTGGGAGCCTGACACGCCCGTGGCGTTCTTCAGTCCATCGCGAGCGGGCTCGCTCCTACAGGTTTAATCGGCAGCGAATTACATCAGCGGCGAGTCAGCGGTTGCTGAGAGAATTTCACCCCGGCCAGACCGTGAGCAATCAACGCGCGGATATTGCCGTGATCGCTGCCTTCAGGCGTCGCCAGTACCGAGCGGTAGTGCTCGCCGAACGCCAGCAGGGCTTCTTCATCGCTCAAGCCTTCGAGCAGCGCCAGACCCAGTGTCTTGCACGAGCCTTCGTTCTGCCCGGCCGCGTTTTCCACGCCGCCATTGTTGAAGGCCTGAGGCTGATAGTCGTAACCGGCGGCGATGAAGGCCAGGGTGTCGGCGAAGGCGTGTTCGCCGCTGTTGAGGCTGGCGCGCAGGGTGTTCAAATCACTCATTGGGTTTTCCTTTGGCGAACGCCGCTTGTTGTTCGGCGCTGGCTTCTTGCTGATATTGGGCTTTCCATTCGACGTACGGCATGCCGTAAACCACTTCGCGGGCTTCGTCGAGGCTGACCTCGATCTGGCGTTCGTCAGCCGCGGCCTTGTACCACTTGGACAGGCAGTTGCGACAGAAGCCCGAGAGGTTCATCAGGTCGATGTTCTGCACATCCTTGCGGCTGTCCAGGTGGGCCACCAGCCGGCGAAAGGCGGCGGCTTCGAGTTCCAGGCGTTGTTGATCGTTCATGGGAGGTCTCTGCGAGACAGCTGCGAGCGGCAAGCTTCGAGCTGCAAGATGGATTGCGTAGGTCGAAGTTTACAGCTTGCCGCTTGAAGCTTGTAGCTAGCGGCTTGCTGCAAGCGTTATCGATACCGACTCGGCGAATCGCAGCGCGTGGGGCTTGTCGACTTCCACCTCGGCGTAGAGCACCGATGCGTTGGCCATCACCAGGTCGAGAATTTCCTGGGTCAGGCGTTCGAGCAGCGCAAAGCGGTTGCCTTCCACATGGGCAATGATCGCCTTGGTGATCGTGCGATAGTTCAGCGCGTGATCGATGTCGTTGTCCCGTACCGCTTCCTGGGCTGCGTACAGGATGGTGAGGTTGATCAGCACATCCTGCTTGTTGAGGATTTCATCCTCATTGATGCCGATGAAAGTACGCAGGCACAGGTCTTTGACCCGGATGCGTGCCATGCCTGGCTGAAGTTGTGGCATTGCTACTTGCTCCGTCCAATCAATTGCAGGAACTCCTGGCGGGTGTTGCTCGACTCGCGGAAGGCGCCGAGCATCACCGAGGTGTTCATGGTCGAATTCTGCTTCTCGACGCCGCGCATCATCATGCACATATGCTGTGCTTCGATGACCACTGCGACGCCGGCCGCGCCGGTCACCTGTTGCACCGCGTCGGCGATTTGCCGGGTGAGGTTTTCCTGGATCTGCAGGCGCCGGGCGAACATGTCCACCAGCCGCGCAATCTTCGACAGGCCCAGCACCTTGCCGGTTGGAATATAAGCCACATGCGCCTTGCCGATGAAGGGCAGCATGTGGTGCTCGCAAAGCGAGTACAGCTCGATGTTGTCGACGATCACCATTTCATCGTTGTCGGAGGCGAACAGCGCGCCGTTGACGATCTCTTCGACACTTTGCTCGTAACCATGGCAAAGGTACTGCATGGCTTTGGCCGCGCGCATCGGCGTATCGAGCAACCCTTCACGGTCGGGGTTTTCACCGAGGCCGATGAGGATTTCACGGTAATTCTGGGGCAGGGATAACGTCATGGAAAATCCTCGCGGGACACTTATTTGATGTGCCTTCCGCCGTTGACGGTCAGGGTGGTGCCGGTGACATAAGGGTTGTCGAGCAGATAGCGCAGGCTCTGGTAGATCACTTCACTGCCGGGCTCGATGCCCAGTGCGGACTTGGCCAGCGCCTTGGCGCGGTAGGCCGCGTCGTCCTCAGGGTTGAACAGTAGCAGGGCCGGCGCGATCCCGTTGACCTTGATGGCCGGCGCATACCTGGCGGCGAAGGACAGGGTCAGGCTGTCGAGCCCGGCTTTGCTGGCGCAATAGCCGATGTGCTTGCTGCTGCCCCTGCGGGTCACGTCATCGCTGATGTGCACAATGTCGGCGGGGTTCGAGCGTTGCAGCAGGTCGGCGCAATGCAGGTTGATCAGGTAAGGCGCCAGCATGTGCACGCTGAACATTCGGGTGAATGCTGCGGCGTCAGTGTCCGGTGTCTCGGCCAGCCATTCGGAGGCGTTGTGGATAATCGCCCGCAAACAGTCGGTGTGGGTTTTCAGTTCGCCAATGAAGGCGAGGATGCCGGCCTCGCTGGCGAAGTCCGCGAACACCGCGATGGCCCCCAAATCGCGCAGGGCTTGCACGCCGGGACGCTCACTGCGGTAGCTGAAAATCACGCGATGGCCATCTTCCAGCAGTCGCCGGGCGCAGTGCAGGCCGACACGCTGGCCGGCGCCGGTAATGAGAATAGGGGCTGCGGAAGAAGTCATGAACGGCTCGCGTCGCGGTGAGAGCAAAACTATACCAGCGACGCAAGCAGTCTACCTATTTGTGCTTGTGCGGCATCCGCTGTGGGATATCAGCGGTTTTGGGTGGAAGGTTCGGCGGGCAAGCGGCGTACGGACGTGCTGTTCAGCCAATTGGCCAGCAGACGGGTCGACAGGGGGATGAAGAAATACACCATCAACGGCGTCAGGCACAGGGTGCTGATGAACACGCGGGGCAGTAGCGTCATCTCGCTCAGCAGCGGCTCCAGCACAAAGTTGAACAGCAGTGAAACCGGAAAGAACGCCAGCCAGATCGCCATGGCCTGTTTCCAGCGCGGTGGGCGTTGGTCGGTGGTACCGAACCAACCCTCGATGCCGCTGACCCGATGTTCTGTCGGGTGGGCGAACAGGTCGCTGCCGCGTCCGAGCCAGGCGCTGCGCGAGGCGGAATGCTCCCAGGCATGCAGGGTCCGTTCGTCGGCGAAGCGGAAGATTATCTGGAATTCGTCATCGCCAGGCGGCGGTGCGAGTACGCCGGAGCCGAGGTAGCCAGGAAAGTCGGTGGCCAGTTGTTCGCCTTCGCGCAACCAGGCGATCAAGTCTTGATAGCGACCATTGGCAACACGACGCGCGACCATCAGCGTGACGGGTGGGGTAGACATTGTGTATCTCCATAAGGCATTTGCGTCGCTCCGGATAGGAACTTCGCCAGGCGCAGCGCCGGGGTGGTGGGCTGCGACTCGGAACAAGCAAGGATTATTCCTGATTCTGCCGGATTCGTCTTTTAACGTTTTTCTTCGATTATGAACTTGAATCATTACGAGGTAGCGGCGTTAGAATGAGTACCGATCTGCACATGGATGTACGACCCAGATGCCTGTCCTTACTGACGTACCTTCAGGTGTACCGCAGGCTGTCACCCTTGAACAGGAACAGCTCTATCCGATTCGCGAGGTGGCGCGTCTGACAGGCGTCAACCCGGTCACGCTTCGCGCATGGGAACGACGCTATGGCCTGATTGTTCCAATACGCACCGAAAGTGGGCATCGCCTCTATTCAATGACCGATATCGAGCGTGTTCGCAGCATTCTCGGCTGGATCGACCGCGGAGTGGCGGTCAGTAAAATCGGCTTGTTACTGGCCAGAGCGGCACCACTCCAAGCGCTGTCCCACATCATTCCCAACGACCTCGTGCTGGCCGACTACGCTCAATGGCAGCATCAGCTCCGGGTTGCCGTCAGCTCGTTTGACGACGTTCAGCTGGAGCAGGTGTACGGGCAGATTTTTTCCAGCTACTCCCTGCCGGTGGTGTTTCAAGACATTCTGGTCCCGGTATGGAGGCAATTGCTGCAACGCCAGGATCAATTCGGCGGTACCAGCGAATGGATATTCCTTGATGGATTCCTGCGTTCGCGAGTGTTGCAACGCCTGCTGTTGATGCGCGATAGCCGGCCACGGCGAGTGGTCATCGGTGCCCTGGCTGGCCATTGCCGGGAACTCGAATTGCTGATTGCCGCCTTGTTCCTGAGCAGCCCGCAAATGGGGATTCGAGTGCTGCCCATTGGTCAGCCGATCGATGAGTTGACCCTGGTCTGTGAACGGATCAAGCCCCAGGTGCTGGTACTGTTTTCCAATCATGTGCCGGCTCCCGAGTTGCCCCGGCGCTTGAATCGCCTGGCCATGAGTCTGGAGTGTCGATTGTTGTTGGCTGGCGATGCTTCTGACCTGGCACAAGAGAGCCTGGCCGGGTCATCGATCGGTTGCCTGGGCAATGAAGGGGAGGTCATGAGCCAGCGTCTGAGGCAGTTCCTGGCGGGCAATCTGGATACTTGAAGATCAGAGGTGCAGCGTTGGATAAGTCAAACGATGCTGTTGCAGGATGAACTGACGCAGACGCTCGGTTTCGTCCGTATCGCTCTGGCTCAGCTGATAGGCATAGAAGCCCTGTTCGTTTTCTTTCTCGAAAGTGCCACGCAAGGCAATCCGCTCATAGCCTGACGGGCTGAACCACAGGGCGAAATGCTTCGGCGGCTTGGTCTTGTTGCGAACTTCCAGCAAAACCCCTTTGCACGACACTTCGTGTACCCACAGGGAGCCGGGTTGCCCCTTGGCGTTTTCCAGTGCTACCGGTTCGTCCAGTACCAGGCGCCAGGGCCGGACCATCGGCCCGTCTTCATAGATGCTCGGCACGCCGAGACGCAAATGCAGTGCATGGAACTCGTCTTCCACCAGGTGCAGGGGGAAGGTCATCTGCTGGTTTTCGAAGCTGGCGTGAATGGTGACCTGCTCATGGGCCGCCAGGCGGGTGAGCAGATCACGGATTTGCGATCCACCATTGACGAGCAGGCTCGACGTCGCGTCCCGCACATTGAGCTGCGGGTTGTGCTGCATGGTCTGGATGAAATCCAGCTCATCCTGGGTCAGGAGTGCGTCGCGTTGCATGGCCAACTCGAAAGATATGATTACAAAGCCAGTGGTGATTGTAGTTACTGACCATTAATTCCGGATTTGGTTTTTGCCGTTCGTCGCCTTGAGCGCAGCAAGCTCGGCCTGGAGTTCAGCCACCTGCACCTCCAGTTGAGCCACGCGCTGTTGCGCCTTGACCTGTGCGGTGACGTCTTTCTGTACACCGACAAAGTAGGTTTGCCCGTCCGCTGGATTTTTCACCGTTGAAAGGGACAGTTCATTCCAGAACGGTGTGCCGTCCTTGCGGTAGTTGCGCAGTATTTCCCGGCAGGATCCTTCACGGTTCAAGGCGTCGCGAATCAATGGCAGGGCTTCCTGGTCACGGTCCCCCGACTGCAGGAAGCGGCAATCCTGATAGAGAATCTCTTCGCTGGAGTACCCCGTCAGGCGTTCGAACGCGGGGTTGACGTAAATGAGGATGTTGTCTTGCTCGCCTTCCTTTTCGGCAATCACGATACCGTCGTTTGAAGCGTTGATCACCAATTGCAGCAGTTGTGCATTAATCATCGGAGTATCCTTTCCTGATTGATTGTCGATTGCATTCTAAAAGAACAATCACGACCGTGCTGTTAATATCCGGGTCTTTTACTCGAATTCAGGATCAGATTGATGAAAGTCGCCATCATTTCCGGCTCGGTGTACGGCACGGCCGAAGAGGTTGCCCGCCACGCCGCCAGTCTGTTGAACGCCGCCGGTTTCGAAACCTGGCACAACCCGCGTGCAACCCTCGCCGATGTCCAGGCGTTTGGCCCCGAAGCCTTTCTGGCGGTGACGTCGACCACTGGCATGGGCGAGTTGCCGGACAACCTGCAACCGCTGTATTTCGCGATTCGTGACCAATTGCCCGCTGCCTGGCGTAGCTTGCCGGGTGCGGTGATCGGCCTGGGCGATGCGAGCTATGGCGATACGTTTTGTGGGGGCGGCGAACTGATGCGCGAATTGTTCGGTGAACTGGGCATTCGTGAAGTACTGCCAATGCTGCGTCTGGATGCCAGCGAAAGTGTGACCCCCGAAACGGATGCCGAGCCCTGGCTGGCGGAACTGGTCGGCGCGCTGCAGGGTTGACTGCGCGCCCCGCACCTTCTCCGATGGTGGCTATTTGATATTGATTCGGGCTTCCTGGCCCGCTGACTCGTTCGGCCATCAAGCTGGCTGCCAATGCAACTACACGAACCCGGAGGGCTGACTAGACTCGGTATTCATTGGAAACACTCCATAATAAAAACCGAGGTTCCTATCCGTGACTGTCGCTCCCGCCCAATCATCACATAGTGTCAAAGGCCAGGTCAGTGCTGCCGAGTGGCAAACCCGCGTTGACCTGGCGGCCTGTTATCGGCTGGTCGCTCAACACGGTTGGGATGACCTGATCTTCACTCATATCTCTGCCAAGGTGCCCGGCACCGAAGACTTCCTGATCAACCCGTTCGGGTTGATGTTTCACGAAATGACCGCGTCGAGCCTGGTCAAGGTGGATCAGGCCGGGAACAAACTGATGGACAGCCCTTACGAGATCAATCCGGCGGGCTACACCATCCACAGCGCCGTGCATGAAGTCCGTCACGATGTCGTCTGCGTGCTCCACACCCACACAGCTTCGGGGGTTGCCGTGTCGGCACAGAAGCAGGGCGTTTTGCCGATCAGCCAACAGTCGTTGTTCGTGCTTTCCAGCCTGGCCTACCACGCCTACGAAGGCGTGGCGCTCAACCATGACGAGAAAGTGCGGCTGCAGGCCGACCTCGGTGAAAACAATTTCCTGATGCTGCATAACCACGGTCTGCTGACCTGCGGCAGCACCATCGCCGATACGTTCCTGATGATGTTTACCTTCCAGCGTGCCTGCGACATTCAGGTCATGGCGCAAAACGGTGGCGCTGAACTGATCGCCATCGAACCGCAGATTCTGGCAGGCGCCAAAGCCATGATCGCGGGTGTCACCAGAAGTGCTCAAGGAATGGGTGGAGCGCTGGCCTGGCCTGCGCTGCTGCGCAAACTCGATAAACTGGACCCGGGTTATAAACTCTGATGGAACTCGCCGAGATCCCCCTGTGTGTCTGGCGCAAACGCAGCCAGGCGTTCGTATTCCATGGCCAGAGCATCCGTTACTGGACAGCAGGGCAGGGTGAGCCGCTGTTGCTCATTCATGGCTTTCCGTCCGCCAGTTGGGACTGGCATTACCTGTGGCAGCCATTGACCCAGCGCTTTCGTGTGATTGCTTGTGACATGTTGGGCTTCGGCGATTCGGCCAAACCGGTGAATCACGAATACAGTCTGCTGGAGCAAGCGGATCTGCAACAGGCACTGCTTGAACACTTGAATGTCGAGCAGCCGGTGCACCTGTTTGCCCACGATTATGGCGACAGCGTGGCCCAGGAACTGCTGGCCCGGCATTACGAATCGCGGGTGGAACTGGCCAGTTGCGTGTTTCTCAATGGCGGGTTGTTTCCGGAAACCCATCGCCCGGTACTGATGCAAAAACTCTTGCTCAGCCCTTTGGGCTGGATGATTGGCCGCGCCTTCAGCCGTGATGGTCTGGTGAGGAGCTTTCGGCAGATTTTCGGTCCGCAGACCCGTCCCAGTGAAAGTCAGATGGATGATTTCTGGAGCCTGGTCGAAAGCCATCGCGGGCCACGGATCATGCATAAATTGATCGCCTACATCCCGGAGCGACGCGTCTGGCGCAACCGCTGGGTGAGCGCGATGCAACGTGGTGAAGTACCGCTGCGGGTGATCGATGGCGGGGTCGATCCGGTCTCTGGTGTGCATATGGTCGAGCGTTATCGGGAAATGATACCGGAGGCGGATACGGTGGTGTTGCCCGACATTGGCCACTACCCACAGATTGAGGCGCCCGGCGAGGTGCTCAAGCACTACCTGGCGTTTCGCGATCAACTGCACTTGCCGCCGCGCAAGGTGGCGTGTTCCTGAGCAAGCAACTGATCACCTGTGGCGGTCCGACACCCCCCCGCCACAGGGTTTTGTGTCCATGTTCTCCATCAATCATCCCTCAGCCTTATCGCGCACCATTCAGCCTCCCCCGTGTTCATTGTGACCGGCAGCGCCGTGCCTGAAACTCGGACTCATTGTCCCTTGGCCTGCTGGAGTCCCCCCATGAATGAGTCTGTGCGCTTCGAAGATAAAGTCGTGATCATCACCGGTGCCGGTGGCGGCCTGGGACGGGCGCATGCACTGTTGTTCGCCAAACAGGGCGCCAGGGTGCTGGTCAACGATCTTGGCGGCTCGGCCCAGGGCGAAGGCGCCAACGCTTCGGCCGCCGATCGCGTGGTCGCAGTCATTCGCGAGGCCGGGGGCATCGCCGAGGCCAACCACGACTCGGTCATCGACGGTGACAAGCTGGTCCAGCATGCCCTGGACGTCTTCGGTCGCGTCGACGTGGTGGTGAACAACGCCGGGATCCTGCGCGACAAGACCTTCCACAAAATGGAAGACGCCGACTGGGACCTGGTTTACCGCATCCACGTCGAAGGCGCCTACAAAGTCACCCGCGCCGCCTGGCCGCACATGCGCGAACAGAACTACGGCCGGGTGATTTTCACTGCGTCGACCTCGGGCATCTATGGCAACTTCGGCCAGTCCAACTATGGCATGGCCAAGCTCGGTCTCTATGGGCTGACCCGTACCCTGGCAATCGAAGGCCGCAAGAACAACATCCTGGTCAACGCCATCGCCCCCACCGGTGGTACGCGCATGACCGAAGGCCTGATCCCGCCGCAAGTCTTCGAACAGCTCAAGCCCGAACTGGTCAGCCCGCTGGTGGTGTACCTGGCCAGTGAGAACTGCCAGGAAACCTCCGGTCTGTTCGAAGTCGGCGGCGGCTGGATGGGCAAGGTCCGCTGGGAGCGCAGTCTCGGTGTCGGGTTCGATCCACGGGCGGGTTTCTCCCCGGAAGACGTGGCGGCGCACTGGCAGCAGATTTGCGACTTCGAAGGCGCGGCGCATCCCAAGGACAATATCGAAGCTCTGAAGGAAATGATGGGGAATCTGCAGCAGTATTCGCTCTGATAGCGTCGGCAAGGTCACATTGACTGGCCTTGCCGGTTGTTGCATTTTTCGGCTGGAAAAGCGTTTGCCAACGATCAGGCGGGAAAGTATTTGAATACCAGGGCCTTCAGATTGGCGGCTGTTTGTGCGTCCATTTTTCCGTCGAAGTTTTCCGGACGAAAATGCATCTGGAATGCCCGCACCAATCTTTGAAAACCCTCTTCCGTCGAGGCGCCTGAAACATCGTATCCATAGGATTTGAACAGTCCTAGCAATTCGCTTCGGGCTGGGATGCCCGATGTGTTGTATTGGCACAGATACTCGTCCCGAGTGCTTTCATCGAACCAGGCGCCGACGCCTTTCAAGTACAGCGCTTGCCAGGGAAACATGGGCCCCGGGTCACTTTTGCGGCCGATCGATACATCGGAGTGGCCCAAAACCTGCGTCGGTGCGATATCCGGGTAGCGCTTGAGGATGTTCAGCGCCAGTTGTTCAATCGCAGCAATCTGCTCGGAGTGATACGGCGGGAAGGTGAATTCGCCTTTGTTGTCCGTCGCCTGGTTGACGAT
The DNA here is from genome assembly GCF_002113025.1 of Pseudomonas sp. B28(2017). Taxonomy (GTDB): domain Bacteria; phylum Pseudomonadota; class Gammaproteobacteria; order Pseudomonadales; family Pseudomonadaceae; genus Aquipseudomonas. The sequence continues at coordinate 194,421 of NZ_NEJH01000001.1, forward strand.
TTCAATGCCGATGGACGTGTCATTCAGATTGCTGCGGTGACCCCACTGACTGACGCCCGCGTGCCACGCGCGATAAGTTTCATCCATCAGGTTGAAAACTTCCTGCCCGGTATAACCCGCCTTCAGATAGCTGGGGTCGGTAATGTCCGGAACCAGATAGTGCGCGCTGACGTTTGGACCGGTCAGGACATTGATCGAACTGGTGAAGTTGCCCGCCGTGTAATGAAAGATCAGAAAGCGTATTCGACTGTTGACGCTTCTGGTCGAGCGATACTGGCTGTAGTTGATGGGATTCATGGTTGCACTCGCAATAAGTAAGTTTGAAGTCGTTCGTCGACTTGCTGTTCAACTTAATGCCGTGAGTGCTTTTGGTGTTTACCTATGCTTGTAGCCGCTTTCTGAAAGAAATGTAGGCATGCGAAATTTTGTCTGGATGGTCAGGGTTACCGACTGGCAACCGTTACTCATCAAAAATCATTGCCCATAAAAAAGGCCGCTGCAAACGCAGCGGCCAAGGTAAGACGTTGGATCAGGAGCTACAAATCAACGTCGGTGAACATGGGGCGATGAACCGAATCTTCGATTCATCTGAAATCTTTCATCACGGCGCGGGCCGGCACATCGTGCCTTACAGCGGTTTACTGTAGCAGCCAGATAAGAATAAGCCCTTGGTGTTGCAGGAAAAATACCAATTCCGGACATGCACTGTTGCAGCCCGGGCAACAGTCAGTAATCGGGCGCTCGTCGTCTGAATGATGCCCCGGTGCCAGTCATCCTTTAGAGGTACACCACGAATACCTCCTTGGTGCGCTTATCGGCCCCCGGTGCCCGGCAGTAGGGTGAGGCCTTCTGTCACTCACCGGGGAAGACGCATGACAAAAACAACAATGCGCGCCATCTTCACACCGCAGGCGCTGGCGGCTGCGGTCGCATTAGGCTGTTGCGCCCAGGCGCAGGCCCTTTCATTCAACATCGGGGAAATCGAGGGGACGTTCGACTCCTCGTTGTCGGTCGGCGCGAGCTGGGGCATGCGTGACGCGGATAAATCCCTGGTGGGCATCGTCAACGGCGGTTCCGGCCAGTCTTCGACCGGTGACGACGGGCGATTGAACTTCAAGAAGGGCGAAACCTTCTCGAAGATCTTCAAGGGTATTCACGACCTCGAGCTGAAGTACGGCGACACCGGTGCGTTTGTGCGTGGCAAGTACTGGTACGACTTTGAGCTGAAGGATGAAAGCCGTCCATTCAAGGACATCAGCGACCACAATCGCAAAGAAGGCGCGAAGTCTTCAGGCGGGCAAATCCTCGACGCTTTCGTCTATCACAACTATTCCCTCGCCGATTTGCCGGGCACGGTGCGCGCCGGCAAGCAGGTGGTCAGTTGGGGCGAGAGCACTTTCATCGGCAACTCGATCAACAGCATCAACCCGGTCGACGTGTCTGCGTTCCGTCGTCCTGGAGCCGAGATCAAGGAGGGCCTGATCCCGGTCAACATGCTGTTCGCCTCCCAGGGCCTGACGGAGAAGTTGACCGTCGAAGGCTTCTATCAACTGGAATGGGACCAGACGGTCGTGGATAACTGTGGCACCTTCTTTGGTGTCGATGTGGTGGCGGACGGCTGCAACAAGGGCTACACCGTCGCCAACCCGGCCATTGCACCGTTGCAGCCGATTGCGGCTGCCTTTGGCCAGGGCTTCGAGGTCAGCAGGGAGGGCGTGATCGTTCCCCGTGGCGGCGACCGCGATGCCCGGGATTCCGGACAGTGGGGTACGGCGTTGCGCTGGCTGGGGGATGACACCGAGTACGGTCTGTATTTTTTGAACTACCACAGCCGCGGCCCGAGCGTCGGGACCACCACCGCCGGCCTCAGTACACTGGCGAGCATTCCGGGGATCGTCGCAACCGCCAACCGCATCGCGCCCGGCACCGGTTCAGGCCTGGCCCAAAGTGTGATGCTCGGTCGCGGCCAGTATTACCTCGAATACCCGGAGGACATCCGCCTCTACGGCGCCAGCTTCGCCACCACGTTATCCACCGGCACCGCTTGGAGCGGGGAAATCAGCTACCGCCCCAACGCCCCGGTGCAGGTCAACACCAATGACCTGACCCTGGCGTTGCTCAACCCTATCGCGGGTGGAGCAGCATCGCCCATTGCCACGTCACCGGGGGCCGACAACAAAGGCTACCGCCGCAAGGAGGTGACGCAGATCCAGAGCACCCTGACGCACTTCATCGATCAGGTCGCGGGTGCGGATCGCCTGACGCTGGTGGGCGAGGCGGCAGTGGTTCGGGTCGGTGGTCTGGAAGCACGCACCAAACTGCGCTATGGCCGCGACTCGGTGTATGGCCAGTATGGATTCGGTGGCGATACCGACGGCTTCGTGACCTCGACTTCATGGGGGTATCGCGCGCGGGCCATCCTCGACTACAACAACCTCATTGCCGGGATCAATTTCAGACCCAACCTCTCGTGGTCCCACGACGTCGCAGGCTTTGGCCCCAACGGTCTGTTCAACGAGGGTGCCAAGGCCATCAGCCTCGGTGTCGATGCGGACTATCGCAACACCTACACCGCGAGCCTCAGTTACACCGACTTTTTCGGCGGGGACTTCAACGTCCTCACCGACCGTGACTTCGTGGCGTTGAGCTTTGGCGTGAACTTCTGACCTGGCTGAAAAGGATGATTTCGATGCGCAAGATGATATTGCAATTGGGCGCGCTGACCCTCGGGTTGCTGGCCGCCAACGTGATGGCCGCAGTGGCGCCGGAAGAAGCCAACAAGCTCGGCACCAGCCTTACGCCGCTCGGTGCGGAGAAGGCCGGCAATGCCGATGGCTCGATTCCGGCCTGGACCGGCGGCATCCCGAGAAACGCCGGGGCGGTGGACAGCAAGGGTTTCCTGGCTGACCCGTTCGCCAGCGAAAAACCGTTGTTCGTGATCACCGCGGCGACCGTCGACAAGTACAAGGACAAGCTCTCCGACGGCCAGATCGCGATGTTCAAGCGCTATCCCGAGACCTACCGGATTCCGGTCTACCCGAGCCACCGTACTGTGGCATTACCGGCTGAAATCTATGAGTCGGCCAAGCGCAGTGCGCTGAACGTAACACCGATCAACGACGGCAACGGTCTGGCCAACTTCACCGGCAATCGCTACTACGCATTCCCGATTCCGAAGAATGGCGTGGAAGTGATCTGGAACCACGTGACCCGTTACCACGGTGGCAATCTGCGGCGCACCATCACCCAGGCAACACCGCAGTCCAATGGTGATTTCACCGTGATCCGCTTCAAGGACGAGGTCGCCGTGCCGTCGTTGCTCAGCGATCTGAAACCGGGCAGCGACGATAACGTCCTCAACTACTTCAAGCAGGAAGTGACCGCACCGGCGCGGCTGGCGGGCAACGTGTTGCTGGTTCACGAGACCCTCGACCAGGTCAGGGAGCCGCGCAAGGCCTGGATCTACAACGCTGGCCAGCGGCGGGTACGGCGTGCGCCACAAGTGGCCTATGACGGTGTCGGCACCTCATCCGACGGCCTGCGGACCACCGACAACTTCGACATGTTTTCCGGCGCGCCGGATCGCTACGACTGGAAACTGGTCGGCAAGAAGGAGATGTACATCCCCTACAACAGCTACAAGCTCGACTCGCCAGACCTCAAGTACACCGATGTGATCAAGGCCGGGCACATCAATCAGGACCTGACTCGCTATGAGTTGCACCGGGTCTGGGAAATCGTCGCCACGGTCAAGCCGAGTGAGCGGCACGTGTACGCCAAGCGCCACATGTACATCGATGAAGACAGCTGGCAAGTGGCGCTGGCCGACCACTACGACGGTCGTGGCCAGCTCTGGCGCGTTGCCGAAGGTCATGCCCAGTTCTACTACGATCACCAGGTGCCGGCCTACACCGTCGAAGCGCTGTATGACCTGATTGCCGGTCGCTATATCGCTTTGGGAATGAAGAACGAAGAGAAGCGCAGCTTCGAATTCAACATCGATGCAAAGGCAGGGGATTACACACCAGCGGCCTTGCGTAGCACGGGGGTAAGGTAGGTTTTCTACAGGCTCCTACACAAAAGGGTGACCTCATGGTCACCTTTTTTATAGGGGGCGATCAGTGTGTTGAATACTTCTTCAACAAGCGCTCGGGAGGGGGCTAGGGTGGCGCCAGAATTATAAAAAAGGCGCCCCACAATGACTGCAATGACGCACTGTCTGGACCGCCCTGGCTTCCTGCCCCGACTGTCGTCCCATCATCTGTCCCGCGAGCGGCTGATTGAGCCCATGCTGGTCTCGGCTGCGCGGGTGAAGTTGCTTTGTGCACCGGCCGGTAGTGGCAAGAGCGCGTTGCTCGCCGAGTGCCTGTTGCGAGCGCCGGAGCGCTGTCGGGTCCGTTGGCTGCCGCTGGCGGGGCAGTCGTTGAGTGCGGCGGATTTTCTGTTGCGCCTGACGCAAGCGCTGGGTCTGCCCTCGGCGGATGAGCCCGGGCTGCTGGCGTATCTGGCCCGATTACGGGCGCCAACCTGGCTGTTTCTCGACGATTTCTGTCGCGCACCCAACCCGGAACTCGACCGGATGCTCGATCGCCTGTTGGCCGTCGCCAGCCCGACGGTTACCTGGTGGCTGAGCGCCCGTCGACGACCCTCATGCAACTGGCCGCGGCTGCTGCTCGATGATGAGTTGTACGAGTGCGACGGCCGGGCGCTGGCGTTTACCGAGGCCGAGGTCGGGCAATTGCTCAGTCATGTCGAGCCGAGCCAGGCGGCACAAACCGCCAAAAGGGTGGTTGAGCGCAGCGGTGGCTGGTGCGCTGGCGTGCGGATCGCGTTACTCAATGGTTGCCCGTGGTCGGGTGAGCAGGGGCGTTCGGCAACTTTGCTCGATTATCTGCAACACGAGTTGTTCAACACTTTGCCGTCGGAGTTGGTTGAAGTCTGGCTGGTATTGGTTCATCTGCCACGTTTCAACGCCAGCTTGTGCGAGCATCTTTTCGGTACGGGGGAGGGCGCGCAGTGCCTGCACGCGTTGCAGGAAATGGGCTGCTTCATTGAACCTTGGGAGGACTCCGTCGAGTGGTTGCGGATCTTCGAACCATTGGCCCGGGCGATGCGTGAAGAGCCAACCGCGGCCGGGCGATCCTGGCATCGCCGCGCATGCCAATGGTTCAGCGCCGAAGAGGATTGGCAAGGGGCGTTCGAACAGGCGTTGCTTGCACAAGAGCATGAGGTTGCGGTGAGCCTGTTGCAGCACTTCAGTTTTGAGCATTTGTTCAAGCGTCAGAATGTCAGCTTGTTACTCAAGCTGCATGAGCGCCTGGGTGAGCAATTGACCCTGGGCACACCGCAACGGGTGGGGTTGATTACGGCCGCGTTGCTGTTTGCCGGGCGCTTCGAGCAGGCGGCTGCGTGCATTGGGCAGTTGGCGCGGTTCACCCCGCAGCCGACGGCGTCCTTGCAGCGACAACTACTGGCACGCTGGCAGGCGCAACAAGGTTGGTTGCTGCATTTGCAGGGACGCATGCCGGCGGCACGGACGCATTTTATCGAGGCGCTGGACGAACTGGCGGCCGAGGCGTGGCCCGCGCGGTTGTTGTGCCTGTCCGGGTTGACTCAGCAGGCATTGCTCAATGCCGACCTCGACGCCGCCCAGGCCTTCAATCGTGACGCGCTATGTCTGGCGCGGGCACAAGGCTCGTTGTTGTTTGAGGGTTTGCTTGAACTCGATCATGCGCAGTTGCTGGAGCAGCGCGGCGCACCTCGGCGAGCCGGGCAATTGTTGGCCGACATCGATGAAATGCTCCGTCGGCAGGCTGATCGACCGACGCCGCTGCTGGGGCGAATCGCTTTGCGGCGTGGGCGGCTGGCCCTGTGCCAGGGGCACGACCAACTGGCCGGCGAGTGTTTCCAGGCTGGCCTTGATGATTGCCTGCACAGCCAGGACAAGCACGTGTTGTACGGGTTTCTCGGGTTGGCGCAGATGGCGGCCAATCAACGCGACTATGCCCATGCGTTCGATCGTCTTCGCGAGGCCGAGCGGTTGATGCAGCAGCGGCAAATCCCCGACACCGTTTATCGCAGTGTGTTGCTGCAAGTCAGCAGTCATTTCTGGTTGCAACAAGGGCGCCCGGAGTTGGCGCGGGAGGCACTGACCCGGGTCTTGCGTCATTATCGCGGGGCCCATGCGCGCCAGGCACCCCCCGCGACGCTGCAGCTGATTGCGCGGATCGAATACCAGTTGGTGTTGGCCGAGACTCGACTGCAACTGGCGCACCGTCCATTGGACCGGCTCAAGGCGTTACTCGAGCATGCGCGGCAACACGCCATGCTGGCGCTGGAAACGGAGTTGCAACTGGCGATCTGTGAAGTGGCGGACTTGACGGGAAACCCGTCCGCGGCCCATGCGGCACTGGAGGCAGGGCTGGCACTGGCGAGCCGTTGCCAGGGGCAACAGGCATTGCATGACTTGAAGTTGCGCGAGCCCAGCTTGATCTGTCGTTTACGAGGGGAGGCGTCGGCGACCGCGATGGCATTGGATGCCAGTCTGCTGAGTAGCCGGGAACTGGAAGTGCTTGGCCTGATTGCCCAAGGTAACTCCAATCAGCAAATTGCCGAGCAGTTGTTCATCTCCTTGCATACGGTGAAAACCCACGCCCGGCGAATCCATAGCAAATTGGGTGTTGAGCGTCGCACGCAAGCCGTGGCGATGGGCAAGAAACTGGGCCTGATCCTGCCCGCCTGATCATCGCCACGGCGTTCAGTTTGTTGCTGGGGCGGGTTCAAAGCCCATGCGCCAGCTCACAGCGCGGGATGCAGATAACAAACGCTGCGCCGCCGGACCGTTTTCATCGGCATGAAACAGTGAGGTCGGCCCGACCACGGTCAGTACTGCCGCAATTTTGCCCATCGCGTTGAACACCGGCGCCGACAAGGCATCCACACCGGGCATCAACAATCCATGCACATGATGCAGGCCCCGTTGGCGGATCTGTTCGCACATCGTCGTATACGCCTGCTGGTCGGCCAAGACGTGGGGGGGGCTGTTCTGCAATTCCTGATCGCGCAGGTCCACGGTTTCACGCGCCGGCAGGTAAGCGCCGAAGACCAGCCCGGTGGAGGAACTGAGCAATGGCAACACCGAGCCCAGTTGAGTCACCACGGTCACCGCGCGTACCGCCGGTTCGATATGCACCACGGTCGCGCCCTGATTGCCCCATACCGCCAGAAAGCAGGTTTCGTTCAAGTCATCGCGCAACTCGGCGAGTGGCAGGGCGGCGACTTTCAGCACGTCCATACTGTTGAGTGCCGCCAACCCCACGCGCAGGGCTTCACGGCCCAGGCCGTAATGGTTGGTGGCAGCGTTCTGTTCGGCAAAGCCGCTGGCGATCAAGGCCTGCAAATAGCGGTGAACCTTGCTCGCCGGCATCTGCACGTGTTCGGCCAGGCGCGATAGCGAAGTCGAGGGCGACAACTCGGCCAGAGCCTTGAGGATGTCGGTGCCAACCTCGGCCGAGCGGACTTTCTGTTTACCGTTGTTGTCGCTGGTTTTTTCCATGGTGGCTGGGATCCCGGGACGAATGGGCGTCTTTATAGCTTGACGGTCAATACCAATCAAATTACGTTATGCGTAATTGAATTACGATAAAAATAACCCAGGCAGGCCACTAACTCCTCCAAAGAGTGACCGGCATTGCCGACTCCCTGTTCAGGAGGCTCCATGAACCCCGATTCAACGATGCCAGCGCTGGCTTACCTGTCAGGCTTCGGCAACGAATTCAGCAGCGAAGCGTTGCCCGGCGCACTGCCTGTCGGCCAGAACTCCCCGCAAAAAGCCCCGTACGGCCTTTACACCGAACTGTTCTCCGGCACGGCGTTCACCATGCCGCGCAGTGAGGCGCGTCGCACCTGGATGTACCGCATTCAGCCGTCGGCCAATCATCCGGCGTTCGTCAAGCTTGATCGGCAACTGGCCGGCGGCCCGCTGGGGGACGTGACCCCCAACCGCCTGCGCTGGAACCCGCTGGACATTCCCGCCGAGCCGACCGATTTCATCGACGGTCTGGTGAGCATGGCCGCCAACTCGGGCGCAGAAAAACCGGCCGGGATCAGCATCTACAACTACCGCGCCAACCGTTCCATGGAGCGTGTGTTCTTCAATGCCGACGGCGAAATGTTGCTGGTGCCTGAACGGGGGCGTCTGCGCATTGCCACCGAACTCGGCGTGCTTGAACTGGAACCGCTGGAAATTGCCGTACTGCCACGTGGCCTGAAATTCCGCATCGAACTGCTCGACCCGCAAGCCCGCGGTTACGTCGCCGAAAACCATGGTGCGCCGCTGCGTCTGCCAGACCTGGGGCCGATCGGCAGCAATGGCCTGGCCAATCCGCGGGACTTCCTGACTCCGGTGGCGGCCTACGAAAACCTGCAACAACCCACCACGTTGGTGCAGAAGTTCCTCGGTCAGTTGTGGGCGTGCGAACTCAATCATTCGCCGCTCAACGTGGTTGCCTGGCACGGTAATAACGTGCCGTATAAATATGACCTGCGCCGTTTCAACACCATCGGCACCGTCAGTTTCGATCACCCCGATCCGTCGATCTTCACCGTGTTGACCTCGCCAACCAGCGTCCACGGCCTGGCCAATCTCGACTTCGTGATCTTCCCGCCGCGCTGGATGGTGGCCGAGAAAACTTTCCGTCCACCATGGTTCCATCGCAACCTGATGAATGAATTCATGGGCTTGATCCAGGGCGAATACGACGCCAAGGCCGAAGGTTTCGTGCCGGGCGGTGCGTCCCTGCACAGTTGCATGAGCGCCCATGGCCCGGACGGCGAAACCTGCACCAAGGCAATCAATGCCGAGCTGGCCCCGGCGAAAATCGACAACACCATGGCGTTCATGTTCGAGACCAGCCAGGTGCTGCGACCAAGCCGTTTCGCCCTCGACTGCCCGCAATTGCAAAACACTTACGATGCCTGCTGGGCTACGCTGCCCGCCACTTTCGACCCGACCCGGAGATAACCCATGACGCAGACTTCCATCACTCGCAGCTGGGTTGCATCCGCCAACGGCCATGCTGATTTCCCACTGCAAAACCTGCCGCTGGGCGTGTTCAGTGTCCAGGGTTCGGCACCGCGTAGTGGCGTGGCCATTGGCGAACATATCTTTGATCTGCAAGCAGCCCTGGAGGCCGGGTTGTTCGATGGCGCCGCGAAGGCTGCCGTCGAGGCCACCTGTGGCGGCCAGTTGAATGCCTTCTTCGAACTGGGCCGCGAGGCTCGCGTCGCGTTACGCGAGCGTTTGCTGGAGCTGTTCGCCGAGGGCAGCACCCTGCACGGCAAGATCGAAGCCCAGGGCGCAAAACTGCTGCCGCTGGCGGCGGATTGCGAGATGCACCTGCCGGCGAAAATCAACGATTACACCGACTTCTATGTCGGTATCGAGCACGCGCAGAACGTCGGCAAACTGTTCCGCCCGGACAACCCGTTGCTGCCGAACTACAAATACGTGCCAATCGGCTACCACGGTCGTGCGTCGACCATTCGCCCGTCCGGTACCGACGTGCGCCGCCCGAAAGGCCAGACCTTGCCGGCCGGTCAGAGCGAACCGACGTTCGGCCCTTGCGCGCGCCTGGACTACGAACTGGAACTGGGTATCTGGATCGGCCAGGGCAACGACATGGGCGACTCGATTGCCATTGGCGACGCTGCTGATCACATCGCCGGTTTCTGCCTGCTCAACGACTGGTCGGCAAGGGACATCCAGGCCTGGGAATACCAGCCGCTGGGGCCGTTCCTGTCGAAAAGCTTCATCACCAGCATCTCGCCGTGGGTGGTCACCGCCGAAGCGCTGGAGCCGTTCCGTCGTGCCCAGCCTGCTCGTCCGCAAGGCGATCCGCAGCCGCTGCCGTACCTGCTCGACAAGCGCGATCAGGCCGGTGGTGCGTTCGACATCGAACTGGAAGTCCTGCTGCTCACCGAGGCCATGCGCGAGCAGAACCTGCCGGCCCATCGCCTGACCCTGAGCAACACCCGGCACATGTATTGGACCGTGGCGCAAATGGTCGCGCACCACAGCGTCAATGGTTGCCAGTTGCAGGCCGGTGATCTGTTCGGCTCGGGCACGTTGTCGGGGCCTGAGAACGGTCAGTTCGGCAGCCTGCTGGAAATTACCGAGGGTGGTAAAAAACCGATCGAACTGGCATCGGGCGAAGTGCGTAAATTCCTTGAAGACGGTGACGAAATCATCCTGCGCGGTCGTTGCCGCCGCGACGGTTTCGCTTCCATCGGCTTCGGCGAATGCCGCGGCAAAGTGCTGCCGGCGCGCTGAGAGGAGTGGGGCATGGAACTCTATACCTACTACCGTTCGACGTCTTCGTACCGGGTGCGTATCGCATTGGCGCTCAAGGGCCTGGATTATCAGTCCTTGCCAGTCAACCTGATCGCACCGCAGGGCGGCGAGCATCGACAACCGCCTTATCTGGGTATCAACCCGCAGGGCCGCGTGCCGGCCTTGCGCACCGATGAAGGCGAATTGCTGATCCAGTCTCCCGCGATCATCGAATACCTGGAGGAACGTTATCCACAGGTGCCATTGCTGTCCCGGGATCTGGCTGCCCGCGCTCATGAGCGCGGAGTGGCGGCAGTGATCGGCTGCGATGTGCACCCGTTGCACAACGTCAGCGTGCTCAATCGGCTGCGTCAGTCAGGCTACGACGAACCGCAGGTGGTGGAGTGGATCGGCCACTGGATCGGTCAGGGGTTGACCACAGTAGAGCAGTTGATCGGCGATGACGGTTACTGCTTCGGCCCCGAGCCCGGGTTGGCGGACGTCTATCTGATCCCGCAACTGTACGCGGCCGAGCGTTTCAATGTTTCACTTGAGGCTTATCCGCGCATTCGGCGAGTGGCGGCGTTGGCGGCGACGCACCCGGCATTCATCAAGGCGCATCCGGCGAACCAGCCAGACACGCCTTAAGTCAGAAGCAGGATCTTTTGTTTTTAATGGACGATGGCGTTCGGCGGCAGATGCCCCAGCCGTTCCGTGAGGCGAATTCGCTGGATCGGATCGTCGCTGAGCAGCAGTGCGTGCTCCAGGTCAAAACGCTCGGCGTTCGGGCAGTCCAGTCGCTGGTACAGGCTGGCCCGGGCCAGGTAGTCGGAGGCATTGGCGTTGCCCAGTTCCAGGACGCGATCGGCGTCGATCAAGGCATTGATGACATCGTCGTGGGACAGGTGCAACTGGCGCAGGTTGCGCGACAACCGTTGCAGCATCTGCACCGCATCGGCGGTTTCCAGGTGCTCGGCGCTGAGCTTGATGTTAGGGCCGTACTGGCGGTGCAACAACTCCCGACAATCGTTGGGATAAAGGCGCCGGCCGCCGCAGGGATCGAGCAAATGATCGGCGCCCGGCACCCGCAGCAGGAAATGCCCGGGGAAGTTGACCCCGACCATGGGAATCTCCAGGCCCCTGGCCAACTCCAGCGCAATCAACCCCAGCGTCAAGGGTTGCCCTCGTCGAAGTTTCAGTACTTTGTCCATCAGTGCCACTTGCGGGCGCAAGGGTGTGAAGTCGTCCTGGGCGAAGCCAAGGTCGTTCATGCGCCGCAACAGCGGCTGGGCCAGTTCACTGACTGGCAGCATCGGCAAGCCGCCGCTGACCCGTTGTTGCAACGCCTGGAAATCGGCCAGCAGCGCTTGCGGTTCCACCTCGCTGTCGTGCTCGGCCGCAATCCACAGTGCCGCCTCGAACAGCGCGGGCGGTGAACGTTGCAGGCAGGCGAAGAACGATTGGCGCGGGGTCATTAAAATCTCCGGGCAATGCCTCGTTTTAGCCCCCTCTCCGGCATTCGTCCAGTGCCGCAAAAGGGCGATTTCGGGTTATTTCCGAAAGCTTGCATTGTGGCCGTGCTTATTCCTGTGCGCTTCTGCAATTTTTGGGCGCAAGCCTATACTGGCGACTACAAGAAGTGATTCGGGAGCCCTACGATGTTCGCTCTCATGCAAAGCACTCGCCTTGAATCGCTGCATCTGAGCGTCGACCCGGCCACCGGGTTGAAGGCGGTCATTGCCATTCATAACAGCCGCTTGGGGCCTGCCCTGGGTGGTTGTCGTTACCTTGCCTATCCCAGCGACGAGTCTGCGGTCGAGGATGCGGTGCGCCTTGCCCAAGGCATGAGTTACAAGGCAGCACTGGCCGGCCTGGCTCAGGGCGGCGGCGTGGGGGTGATCATTCGCCCGGTTCACGTGGCCAACCGCGCCGCGCTGTTCGAAGCCTTCGGACGCTGTATCAATCAGCTTGACGGGCGCTATATCACGGCCATCGACAGTGGAACCTCAGTGGCGGACATGGATTGCATCGCCCAGCAAACCCAGCACGTTACCAGCACCACCGCGGCGGGTGACCCTGCGCCACACGCGGCGATGGGCGTATTCACCGGCATTCGCGCCACGGCGATGGCGCGGCTGGGCAGCGACAACCTCGAAGGTCTGCGCGTCGCCATTCAAGGCCTGGGCAACGTCGGTTATGCCCTGGCAGAACAGCTGCACGCCGCCGGGGCCGAACTGCTGGTCAGCGATATCGATCACGGCAAGGTGCAACTGGCGATGGAGCAACTCGGGGCTCACCCCATCGCCAACGACGCACTGCTCAGTACGCCTTGCGATATTCTTGCGCCGTGCGGTTTGGGCGGAGTGCTGAACAGCCACAGCGTGACACAACTGCGCTGCTCGGCAGTGGCCGGTTCGGCGAACAACCAACTGACCCATCTGGACGTCGCCGATCAGTTGGAACGGCGGGGCATTCTGTATGCGCCGGACTACGTGATCAATGCCGGCGGTTTGATCTATGTTTCGCTCAAACATCGGGGCGAAGAGCTGGGAACCATCACCGCACACCTGTCGAAAATCAGTTCGCGACTCACTGAAGTCTTCGCCCATGCCCAGGCGGAAAAACGCTCTCCCGCCCGGGTGGCAGATGAATTGGCGGAGAAAGTGCTGTACCGCTGAATGGGGCATGAGTTTCCCCAGGCATGAAAAAGGCCCTGCGCCATTCGACTCAGGGCCTGTTCAATTTTGGCTTTGCTTACCTGGCGGCTTTTGGGGCCTTGGCAGGCTTGGCCGGGATGACCGGCTCAGCGGCTTCAACGACCTCGGCCGCTGCAACAGGTTCTGCGACTTCAACCGGTGCGCTGAGCAGTTCGGACAGGGCGTCCGGCTGGCTCTTGAACGCCTTGGCGAATACATCGCGATTTTTCGCCATGTAGATCCCGGCTTCTTCCACTTGCTGCTCGGTCAGGGACGGAACGGCTTTGTGCAACACTTCAGCCAGCAATTCGGCCAGTTCGAGCATTTTATCATGACGGTCAGCTTCGGCTTTATCCATGAACAAGCGCTCCAGATCTCGGCTGCTGCGGTATACCACTTCGACGGCCATTCACCACCTCACATGCCTTCACATTGGTTGTCGGTTTCGACTACTGTATCTATATACAGCGAAAAGGATAAGCGAATCCCTGCCTTTTGGGTAGTGGCTTTTTAATGTAGACCGGATTCGACATTTGTCAGGTGAGGCGCTGCACAGGTGCGACCAAACGCCACGGCGCGCAATCCAGAGCAGCTCGCCATCATGGGCTGGCCTTTTTTCTGCATGCAGAATAACCGTCACGTCCAACCCGCATCATCCGGTCGAGCCGACCTAAGGAAGCATCATCGTGAAAATCAACTGGGCCGAAAAACTGCGGCAGAACGTGCATGAACTGGCTGAGTCCCTGGGCAATCTGTTCGTCGAAACCTTTCACTACCTGGCGCTGTTCGCCATTGGTGCGGTGACCGCCTGGGCGGCGGTGATGGAATTTCTCGGGATGATCGAAGAGGGGCACATCAAGATCGATGACATCTTGCTGTTGTTCATCTACCTGGAACTGGGGGCGATGGTCGGGATTTACTTCAAGACCAATCACATGCCCGTGCGCTTCCTGATCTACGTGGCGATCACCGCGCTGACGCGGCTGCTGATTTCCAACGTTTCGCACCACAACCCGCCGGACCTGGGGATCATCTACCTGTGCGGCGGGATTCTGCTGCTGGCGTTTGCGGTTCTGGTGGTACGTTACGCTTCGTCGCAATTTCCCTCGGTGAAGATCGAGAACCCGCAACGCAAGGCCGGTGCGGGTTCCAGTGAACATCCAGAGGTCGAGAAGGGCGAAATCTAGAGCCCGAGCGTGGGGCGTTGTCGCCCTTTGATTGGAGGGGGCGGCAGGGTCCGACCGCTGCCGGTGGTCATGGCTTCGAGGATGGTCACGGCGCTGTGGCCTTGTTCGATGGCAATGCCGAATTGAATGCTTTGAACCAGACGCTTGAGGCGCTGGGGGTCGTTGCGTTGTTCGGCGCTGATCATGCGTTTGGCCACCACGCGGCCACTGTTGGAAAGGGTCAGCATGATGCTGCCGTCAAGGCCCTGAATGCTCAGGTTGATCTGGTAATCCGCTGCAAAGGCATCGGTAATGAGCTGGAAAGGGTTGTCCATGATGCGTCACCGCCTGATTGAACGTGCAGTTGTTGACCGGTTGATATCGGGATTAGTTCGCAACACCAGACCATCGGCCATTCCATGGCCACATCGCCATCATTGTTCCAACCAGGACGTAGCAAGGGGCATGCCGACAAAATTGTCGGACAGAAAACACGTTCTGCAGGAGCGAGCCTGCTCGCGATGATCGTGAACGATAACGCGTCAAATCAGAAGGTTCGCGGCGCCTGAGGGTTTTTCGCGAGCAAGCTCGCTCCTGCAGGGGCCGCGTTTTCTGCACGTTTCAGGGCAATAAACCTCGACGTGCCTCCAAAGTGATCAACATTCCACCCAGTTCACCGCCAGTCCGCCCCGTGACGTCTCTTTGTACTTATCGTGCATGTCGGCTCCGGTGTCACGCATGGTGCGGATCACCCGGTCCAGGGAGATGAAGTGCTGACCGTCGCCGCGCAAGGCCATTTGCGTGGCGTTGATGGCCTTCACGGCGGCGATCGCGTTGCGCTCGATACACGGCACTTGCACCAGTCCGCCAACTGGGTCGCAGGTGAGGCCGAGGTTGTGTTCCAGGCCGATTTCGGCGGCGTTCTCCAGTTGCTCCGGGGTGGCGCCAAGTACCTCTGCCAGGCCTGCGGCGGCCATGGCGCAGGCAGAGCCGACTTCACCCTGGCAGCCGACTTCGGCCCCGGAGATCGAAGCGTTTTTCTTGCACAGGATGCCGACGGCCGCTGCGCCGAGGAAGAACGCGACCACGTCGTCGTCGGACGCATCGGCATTGAATCTCATGTAGTAGTGCAACACCGCCGGAATGATCCCCGCCGCGCCGTTGGTCGGTGCCGTGACCATGCGTCCGCCGGCCGCGTTTTCTTCGTTCACGGCGAGGGCGTAAAGGTTGACCCATTCCATCGCTGACAAGGTGGACGTAATGACATTTGGCTTGCCGATTTCCTGCAGGCTGCGATGCAGTTTCGCCGCTCGACGTGGAACTTTCAGACCACCGGGCAGGATGCCTTCGTGGCGCAAGCCTTGCTCGACGCATTCGCGCATCACCGACCAGATATGCAACAGACCCTGGCGGATCTCGGCATCACCGCGCCATGCCCGTTCGTTGGCCATCATCAGCTCACTCACCCGCAACCCGTGCTCGTTGCACAAATTGAGCAGTTCGGCGGCACTGGAAAAGTCGTATGGCAGCTGCACATCGCCGGCCGGTGCGATCCCGGACTCGGCTTCGGCCGCCTCTATGATGAAGCCTCCACCCACCGAGTAATAGGTTTGCTCGAACAGTTCACCGGTTTCGCCGAAGGCTGTCAGGGACATGGCGTTGGGGTGATAGGGCAGGCTCTCGTTGAGCAGCAGGAGATCGGTTTGCCAGTCGAAGGTAATTTCTGCAACGCCTGCCAGACACAGTTTGCCGGTTTCGCGCAGGGTGTGAATGCGGCTGTCGATGGTGGTTGGATCGATGCGATCGGGCCATTCGCCCATCAGACCCATGACGCAGGCGCGGTCCGTTGCGTGGCCGACGCCGGTCGCTGAAAGAGAACCATAGAGGCGGATTTCCACGCGTCGCACGTCGGCCAGAAAACCGTGATCGACCAGCGCTTGGGCAAAGGTTGCGGCAGCACGCATCGGACCGACGGTATGGGAACTGGACGGGCCGATGCCGACTTTGAAGAGATCGAAAACACTGATAGCCATGCTAAAGCCTGTACAAGCAATGGAAGAGGAATCGCCGCCATTTTTGTAGGACAAGCGCAATGTCGGCGATACTGCCCGTCAAGGTCCTACATGACCAACGAAACTTCCTAAGACATTCTTTAGCAGGGCTAAACGATGAGCCGTCAATTACACGCCCAGACGTATGTCTGGCTGAACGTGTTTGCCTGTGCCGCGCGGCACCTGTCGTTCACCCGCTGCGCCGAGGAACTGCACATCACCCCGGGAGCAGTCAGCCAGCAGATCCGCCAGCTGGAAGATCGCCTGGGCTTTCGCCTGTTTCACCGCCGTGCTCGCGGAGTGGAGCTGAGCGCTGAGGGGCAGCGCCTGGCCATGACCGTCAACGAGGCCTTTGGCAGCATCGACGCGGAATTGCGGCGACTGGATGCGGGCATGATCAGCGGGATTCTGCGGGTGCGTTCGATCCCGTCGTTCCTGAGCAAATGGCTGACGCCGCGTCTGCCACGTTTGCAGCAGCGTTTTCCGGACATTCAGTTGCGCCTGGTGGCTGAGGACAGCAGCGTGCCATTGCATGAAGGCGACTTCGATCTGGCTATCGACCTGAACGACGGAAGCTACCCGGGCCTGTTATCCACAGCCTTGCTCGATGAACAGATTTTTCCGGTATGCGCGCCGGGCCTGTTGCGTGGTCGTCCGCCGCTGCACGGTCCGGCAGACCTGATGCACTTTCCCTTGCTGCACGACATTACCGCCTGGCGCGGCAGCTACGAGTACGCGGAATGGGAGTTTTACCTCAACGCCATCGGCTTCGAGGGGGCGGATGTTCGACGCGGGCATACCTTCAATCGCAATCACCTGACGATCGAAGCGGCCATCGCCGGGATGGGGGTGGCGATTGCCCGACGAACGCTGCTCAACGATGAACTGGAGCGCGGGGCGTTGATCGTGCCTTTCGGCCTGGCGGTGCCTAACCACAAGCGCTACATGCTGCTCTATGCACCGGGTGCGCTGAGCCATCCCGGCGTGCGTGCCGTGCATGACTGGCTGGTGGAAGAAGCGGGGATTTTTCGCAGTCTGCACCCACTGGGCGAGCCGCAGATGTAAGGAATTCGGGCAGCCAGGCAGGACGACCCGACTCCCGACATTAACAGCGCTTTTGCTCGTTGTCCGGCTTTTTTTGTGTATGAAAATTTATCTTTTTACAGGGGTTGAATTGTTCAGCGTACAGACCGATTGTGTAAGCAAGAGGTCACGGTGATGACGCCCAAGGGCTTAGCTGACCGGCCTCTCGCGAGCTAGCTGAAATAAGGGATGAACTATGCAAATCCAAGTCAATAGCGATAACCATATTCAAGGCAGTAAACGACTGGAGGAGTGGGTACGTACAACCATTGAGAGCACGCTCGAACGCTACGAAGAGGACCTGACACGAGTCGAGGTTCACCTGCGGGACGAGAACGGCGACAAGCCGGGTCCCCACGACATGCGCTGCCAGCTGGAGGCGCGGCCAAAAGGCCATCAACCGGTTTCCGTCACCCATAAAGCCTCCACCATGGAGCAGGCGATCGACGGTGCATCGGCCAAACTTGAACATGCGCTGGAGCATATGTTCGGCAAATTGCGCGGTAAACGCGCCAACGTGGTACCCATCGAAAGTGGTGCCCATGCCGACCGGCTGCTGGAAGAAGAGTTTCTGGAAAACGAACAGGCGGCGCTCAACGGCTGACACCTGATTCACTTTTTACCCTCCCATGAGAACGGGCCTGCATTGCAGGCCCGTTCTGGTTTCAGGTGTTTGTCAGCTCTGCCACAAAAGCGATTGGCATTGCGCCGCAACCAACAGGCGTAATGGAGGGGGTTATCCGATCATTTTGCGTATGAGAATATTTATCATTAGTATTGTGGCCTTGCCGGCCCTCTGACGCTGCCGTGGCCTTACCCGGTTTCCAGGTCGAAACATGAACGCCAAACTCCGCACACTTTCCGTTTCCTGCCGACTGGAGGTCGCTTCGCGGGTGCTCGCTTTCGTCTTCGGCGGTTACCTCGTCTCGGCGCTGGCCAGTCCTATTGCCGTGTTAGCGCAGTATTGAATCGATGATCACTCTCCCTCCCGAACCCCACGATATCGAGCGCGACCAACAGCGCGGTGACCGTGCGCACTTTCTCCAGGTATTTCTCTCCCAGCGTTCGCAAATGGAAGCGCTGGTGAGTCGGCGTGTTGGTTGCCGGGCGACGGCGGCTGATTTGGTACAGGACTTGTTCCTGCGTTTCTGGCGGCGGCCTTTGGTGCAAGTCGAGGAACTCAGCACCTACCTGTTGCGTTGCGCCGGCAACATCGCCATCGACCATTTGCGCAGTGAAGGCACGCGGGTCCGGGCCAGCGAAGGTTTGATGGTGGCCCCCCCTGACAGCCATGACAGCGGACCGCAAGCGGCGCTGGAGGCGGGCAACGATTTGCGCCACGTCGAAGCTGCGTTGCGTGCGTTACCGGAGCGCACGCGGCAGATTTTTTTGCTCAATCGCATTCACGGCCGCAAATATGCCGAGATCGCCAAGGCCATGGGCTTGTCCCAAAGTGCCGTGGAAAAACATATGATGCGCGCCCTCGAAGCCTGCAAGGCGAGCCTTCGGGAACCCGAAACGCGTATGCCAGGGAAAGCACCGTGAACAACTTCGAACGCGTCACCCCGACGCCCGCTCAGGAGCAGCAAGCGCTGGCCTGGCTGAGTCTGTTGCATGACCAGCCCGGCAGCGCTGACCAGGCTGCTTTCAGTCATTGGTTGCAGGCCGACCCCGCCCATGCCGAGGCTTATTCTCAGGCGCAGGTCTTGTGGGAGTTGAGCGAAGGACCGGCGCGCACGCTCGCCGATGAAGACGCCCTGGCCTTGCAGGGGTATCTCAACGCCATGGGCAAGTCGCGGCGCAGTACGGTCGGACGCTGGTCCGGTGCACTGGCGATGGCCGCGTGTCTGCTGTTGATGATCAGTCTCGGCACAGGCTGGCAGCCATCGCGCTGGATTGATGACCTGGGCGCGGACTTCGTCTCGGCACCGGGGGAAATCCGCACCGTCACCCTGGCCGATCAGTCGCAGGTGACACTGGATGCCGACAGTGCCATCGCCGTGGATTTCAGTCGCGGCGAGCGGCATGTACAACTGCGTCGTGGCACCGTTTTTTTCAGCGTGACACATACGGGGCAACCGTTTGTGGTCGATGCGGAAAAAGGCCAGGCGCGGGTCCTGGGCACGCAGTTCGAAGTCCGTTTGCAGCCCCGCGGTGCACAGGTCACGGTGCTGTCCGGGCGAGTCGGCGTGACGGCGGACAAAAACGCCGAACAGCAAATCCTCACCGCCGGCCAGCAAGTCGCCTACGGCGAAGGCTCGGCGGAAAAACTCCACGCGGTGGACAGCGAAGCTCAATTGGCATGGCGCCAGGGCTGGCTCAATTACTACAAGGCGACGTTGGCCGATGTGGTGCAGGATTTACGGCGCTATTACCCGGGACGGATCGTGATGCTCAATGATGAACTGGCGGCGCGCCGGGTCAGTGGCAGCTTTCCGAGCAGGAATCCGCAGGCCGTGTTGAGTTCATTGCAGGGCGTGTTGGGGTTTGAGCAGCATCAGGTTTTGGGGCATCTGATTATTTTGCGTTGAGGCTGTCGGCGCCTTCGCGAGCAGGGAAATGCATTGCAAATGTGGGAGCGAGCCTGCTCGCGAAGGGGCCGATCCGGTCTCCTCATCACTTGCGAAAAATATTTTCAAATTTTTGCTGAGGTAAACCCGATTGCCATCCGTGTAGTGACTGAAACTGCGAGTCATTCGCATCCGTTGCGGTTCTACACAGGTCATGAGTCATGAAGTCCAGGGCAAAATCGGGTTCGGTCAAACAATGGTTGGGTGTGTCTGCGTTGAGCTTTTCGGCATTGGCGTTGTTGCCGCTGAGCGTGGCGCTGGCCGCAGAGACGGGCAACAGTCAGCCGCGTGCACAGTTCAGTTTTTCGCTGGCCGCCAAACCTCTGCCCCAGGCCCTGAGTGATTTCAGCCGGGTGACCGGCATCAGCGTCGTCTACACCGATGAAGCGCCGTTCGGCCTCAATGCGCCGGCAATCAACGGCCAGATGAGTGCTGAACAGGCCCTGCAACGTCTGCTCACCGGTTCGGGGCTGACGTTCCGTCGTACCGACGGCCACACCATTGCACTGGAACCACGGCCGACTGAAGGTGCGTTAAACCTTGGCGCGACCACCATCACCTCGGTGATGGACGAGTCCATGAGTTACCAGCCGCCTCCCACCACTTCAGTGATGCGCTCTTCGGCCCCCGTTCAGGAGACCCCGCAGACCATCAATGTCGTCCCGGCCCAGGTTATCCGCGACCAGGCTCCGCGCAATCTCGATGACGCTCTGGCCAACGTCAGCGGCATCACCCAGGCCAACACCCTGGGCAGCACCCAGGATTCGGTGATGGTTCGTGGTTTTGGCGACAACCGTAATGGCTCGATCATGCGTGACGGCATGCCTATCGTGCAGGGGCGGGGTCTCAACGCCAGCGTGGACCGGGTCGAAGTGCTCAAAGGGCCGGCCTCGTTGCTCTATGGCATCCAGGATCCGGGCGGCGTGGTCAATATGGTCAGCAAGAAGCCCGAGCTTGAGCAGTACAACGCCTTGACCTTGCGCGGCTCGAGCTATGGCGACGGCAAGAACGGCAGCGGCGGCAGTCTGGACAGCACCGGTGCCCTCGGCGATTCCGGGCTGGCCTACCGCATGGTGCTGGATCACGAAGACGAAGATTACTGGCGTAACTTCGGCGTGCATCGCGAGAGCCTGATCGCGCCATCGCTGGCCTGGTTCGGCGAAAGCACCAAGCTACTATTCGCCTATGAGCACCGTGAATTCCTCACGCCCTTCGACCGTGGCACGCTGATCGATCCGCGGACCAACCATCCGCTGGATATCTCGCGCAACGAGCGTCTCGACGAGCCGTTCAACAACATGGAAGGGCGTTCGGACCTCTATCACTTTGAAGCCGATCACGAACTCAACGACAACTGGAAAGCCCATTTCGGCTACAGCTGGAACCGTGAAACCTACGACGCCAGCCAGGTGCGCGTGACCGCCATCGATACCAAAAAGGGCACCCTGACCCGCAGCATGGACGGTACTCAAAACGCGATCAGTACCGACCGTTTCACCACCGCCAGCCTTGAAGGCAATGTGAATGTGCTCGGCATGCAGCACGACTTGCTGTTCGGCGTCGATGACGAGTACCGCAAGATCTTTCGCGAAGATTTGATCCGCCAGAAAAGCCGCAGCACGTTCAGCTACGTGAACCCGGTGTATGGCCAGGAAGTGCCGGGCACCACGGTCAGCGCGGCTGATAGCGCGCAGACCGATGAACTGCGCAGCGATTCGGTGTTCCTGCAGGATTCCATCCACCTCAACGAGCAATGGATTCTGGTGGCCGGTGCGCGTTTCCAGGTGTACGACCAATACGCTGGCAAAGGCGTGCCGTTCCATGCCAACACCGACAGTAACGGGCAGAAATGGGTGCCGCGTGTTGGCCTGGTGTACAAGTACACCGATGCCTTGTCGTTCTACGGCAGCTACACCGAGTCGTTCAAACCCAACTCGACCATCGCGCCGTTGAGCGGCAGCAGTACCGTACTTGACGGCAGCATCGCACCGGAGGAAGCCAAATCCTGGGAACTGGGTGCCAAGCTTGATCTGCCGGGTCGTATCACCGGCAACATTGCGCTGTTCGACATCAAGAAACGCAACGTGCTGGTGGCCAATGCCGAAGGCCCGACCACGATTTACAGCGCCGCCGGCGAAGTGCGTTCTCGTGGCCTGGAAGTGGACTTGAGTGGTCAGCTCACCGATCACTGGAGCATGATCGGCAGCTATGCCTACACCGATGCCGAAGTCACCGAAGATCCGGATTACAAAGGCAATCAACTGCAAAACGTGGCGAAGAACAGCGGCTCGCTGTCGGCCGTCTACGACTTTGGCACCATTATCGGCGGCGACCAACTGCGGGTCGGCGCCGGGGCGCGTTATGTGGGTGAGCGCGCGGGCAACGCGGTGAACGATTTCGACCTGCCGAGCTACACCGTGGCCGATGCGTTCGCCACCTACGACACCCGGGTCGAAGGGCAGAAGGTCAAGTTCCAGCTCAACGTGAAGAACCTGTTCGACCGCACTTACTACACCTCGGCGGCGAGCCGGTTCTTTGTGTCGATGGGCGATTCGCGGCAGATTTCGCTGTCCAGCACGCTGGAGTTCTGATGACAGACCGCGTCATCGTTCTTCGCGAGCAGGCTCGCTCCCACAAAGGACTGCGCTGAACCTGTGGGAGCGGCGGTGCGGCGATCCGACTTGCCCGCGAAGGCGGCAGTACAGGCGATAAAAAATCGGGACTAGCGCAAAAACGCCTGTCGATACTCGCCGGGCGTTCCGCCCAAGGCCTGGCGAAAGCGGTTGGTGAAGTGGCTGGCACTGGAAAAGCCGCAAGCCAGGGCAATCTCCCCCAGTGGCTGCGAGGTCGTGCGCAGCAACGCCCGCGCCCGGTCAAGGCGCCGTGCCAGCACATACTGGTGGGGCGGCAAGCCGAAGCTCTCGCGAAACATCCGCGCGAAGTGGTATTCCGACAATGCGCACAACGCCGCCAACTGACCGAGGCTGACGGCCTCGTCCAGATGGCTGTCGATGAACTCCACCAGATGCCGACGCTGATGCGCGGCCAACCCGCCTTTAAGACGCAGGCCCTGACGCACATTCACCTGGCTGAGCAGGGCATGGCCGAGCAGTTCGTGAGCCAGGCTGCTGGTGAGCAGACGCTCGCCTGGCTCGTCCCAGTTCAAGGCGACCAACTGCCGAAAACGCAGCGCCTGCTGCGGATCATCGAGAAAGGTCTGCTCGCGCAGCTGCATTTCCCGTGGTTCGCGATCGAGCAGGGTGACGCAGCCGAGGGCAAACTGTTCGGGGCTGAAATACAGGTGTGCCAAGCGAATGTCGCCATTGATCACCCAGCCTGACTGGTGATCGGCCGGCAGGATGCACAGTTTGTCCGGCCCCCCCTTGTTGCCGGGCTGGTCGCGGCGAAAG
Source organism: Pseudomonas sp. B28(2017) (assembly GCF_002113025.1). Lineage (GTDB taxonomy): Bacteria > Pseudomonadota > Gammaproteobacteria > Pseudomonadales > Pseudomonadaceae > Aquipseudomonas. Next base: position 217,727 of record NZ_NEJH01000001.1, read on the forward strand.
GTGCCGGTGCCGCCGGCGAGATAGCAGGACAGCGTGTGGTGGCTGGGCGCTTCGTATTCCTGGGCGTCGTGGTGATTGCTCCACAAGGCCGCAGACAAGCCGTCACCGAGCTCGGCGCTGTGCTCGAGGCGAGCATTCGGCGAGCGGTTGAGGGCTTGAAAGACTTGTAGGGTATCCAGTGCAGCCATGATCGTTGCTCTCTAACACCTGCATCCAACGCCTGCATCCTACTCCGTAGGCATGCGCCTGCCAGCCTGTGGCCAGACAAAAGCGCAAGTTTATGCAAGTGCGCCCGAGCGTGGCGCCAGACACTGGGCTCCTGTCGAGGAGCCTTTGTCATGAACCTTTTTTTGTACCTGCTGACCGTGCTGATCTGGGGCACCACCTGGATTGCCTTGAAATGGCAACTGGGCGTGGTGGCTATCCCCGTGTCGATCGTCTATCGCTTCGGCCTCGCTGCGCTGGTGCTGTTCGTGATCTTGCTGCTCGGCCGACGCCTGCAAGTGATGAACCGTCGCGGGCACCTGATCTGCCTGGCTCAGGGCCTGTGCCTGTTCTGCGTCAACTTCATGTGTTTCCTCACCGCAAGCCAGTGGATCCCCAGTGGTCTGGTAGCCGTGGTGTTTTCCACCGCCACCCTGTGGAATGCGCTCAATGCGCGGGTGTTCTTCGGCCAGAAAATCGCCCGCAATGTGCTGATGGGCGGTGCGCTGGGCCTGCTTGGGCTGGGGCTGCTGTTCTGGCCGGAACTGGCCGGGCATACCGCCAGCCCGGAAACGCTGCTCGGCCTCGGACTGGCCCTGTGCGGCACCTTGTGCTTCTCGGCGGGCAACATGCTCTCCAGCCTGCAACAGAAGGCCGGTCTCAAGCCGCTGACCACCAATGCCTGGGGGATGGCTTACGGGGCGGCGATGCTCTCGGTGTGGTGTCTGGTCAAAGGCATTCCCTTCGACATGGAAATGAGCGCGCGTTACATCGGGTCACTGTTGTACCTGGTAATACCGGGGTCGGTGATCGGTTTTACCGCCTACCTGACGCTGGTCGGCCGCATGGGCCCTGAGCGGGCTGCGTATTGCACGGTGCTGTTTCCGGTGGTGGCGCTCAATGTGTCAGCGTTCGTCGAGGGCTATCAATGGACGGTGCCGGCGCTGTTGGGGCTGGTGTTGGTGATGTCGGGGAACGTACTGGTGTTTCGCAAACCCAAAGTGCCGTTGATGCAGGGCACTGGCAAGTTGGCGTGATTCAGCCGAAGGGGGCGAGAGCGGCGGCTCTCGGCTCTCGATCCGCAAGGCAATATAGATCAGTGATAACAATATGAAGTCAACCGCTCGCCGCCCCCAGTCCCTGTAGTTCCATTTGGGTGAATCGTTCATATTGAACCATTCGATACCGATGACCTGAACACAAACGTAATATATAAAAATACCAATCAGTAATCCGATGGCTGCAATTTTTTTGCTTCGTGGAATGCTTCCTTGCTGGTACTTATATTTTTATAAAGATAGTAGGTTCCTGGTGTGCAGAAGAGCGTAAGCATGATTTCAAGTGTAATGACCAGCCAAAAGATCCGATGATGAAGCAGGGGAGGTGTGATGGCTCTATAACTGTGCTTGTGTAGATTATGGGCCGTTTCCATGCTCTGTATGTGGCCGAGATGCTCGTAGTTTGTGGGGTGGTCGGTGAGGTTGTAAGTTGTCAATAGTCCGGAAAACTGACAAATAGCAGAGTCGTTATTTTGCTGATTCTAATGGTTTGGTTGGTGTTTAGTGGGTTCAAGATTGTTCTTCATTATTGTCAGGAAAAGTTTACTTTCAAGTAATTGGTTCTGGCGGGTGGTTCTATTTTTGGGTGATGTGCTGAGTTGCAAGCTGTGTATTAGTTGATCTTGAAATTTGTTTTAATCGAACTGCCGAGAGTAAAGGGCAGGCGCTGGTAACACCTGCCCGTTTTGCATCAGCCCTTCCAGACTTGTGGGTTGACCAGGTCCTGCGGTCGCTCGCCCAACAGGGCGCTGCGCAAGTTGGCCAGGGCACGATTGGCCATTGCATCGCGGGTTTCGTGGGTGGCCGAGCCGATGTGCGGCAAGGTCACGGCGTTTTTCAGCTGGAACAGTGGCGACTCGGCCAGCGGTTCTTTTTCGTACACGTCGAGCCCGGCACCACGAATGCGGTTGTTTTGCAGGGCTTCGATCAGCGCTGGTTCATCCACCACCGGGCCACGGGCGATGTTCACCAATATGGCGCCCGGCTTCATCAGCGCCAGTTCGCGATGGCTGATCAAGTGTCTGGTTTTCTCGCTGAGCGGCACTACCAGGCAGACGAAGTCGGCCTCGGCCAGCAGTTGGTCCAGGCTGCGAAACTGTGCGCCGAGTTCCTGTTCCAGTTCGGTCTTGCGGCTGTTGCCGCTGTAGATGACCGGCATGTTGAACCCTAGGCGACCGCGTCGGGCGATGGCTGCACCGATATTGCCCATGCCGACAATGCCCAGGGTCTTGCCGTGCACATCGCAACCGAACAGCTGCGCACCGACAGTGGCCTGCCATTGCCCGGCCTTGGTCCAGGCATCCAGTTCGGCGACGCGGCGCGCGCTGCTCATCAGCAGCGCAAACGCCAGGTCGGCGGTGCTTTCGGTGAGCACATCCGGCGTGTTGGTCAGCATGATCCCGCGTTCGTTGAAATACGCCACGTCATAGTTGTCGTAGCCCACCGAGACGCTGGACACCACCTCCAGCCTGGCGGCGTTTTCCAGTTGGGCACGGCCGAGTTTGCGACCGACGCCGATCAGGCCGTGGGCGTGGGGCAGGGCTTCGTTGAATTGGGCGCTGATGTCGCCGTTTTTCGGATTCGGCACGATGACGTCGAAATCCTGTTGCAGGCGTTCGACCATTTGCGGGGTGACGCGGCTGAAAGCCAGGACAGTCTTTTTCATGGGAGGCGGGCTCGTCGGGCGGAGATAATGGTGAGCACGCTAACATTCTTCGCGGGATTTGTGCGAGTCGCCCAGCGGTCGTTGCAAGCTTGCAGCTTGCCGGGCGTCATCCAGTTATACTGCGGCCTTTCGCGGCTCGCTCACTGGGCCCGACAATTTGCGCACCACCCGGAGCTTTCATGACATCCCCGAAACAACCGCCGGTAGCCGACGCTTTGAGCGACGTACAGGCAGAGCTGCCAGACAGCGTCGACTCCAGCGCCGACAGCGAAACCAAAGCCGGGATCCCGGCATTCAAATTCCCGTTCAAGCCGGGTGAGCTGGCGGCCGCCAAGGGCTCGAACCAGCCTTGGTACAAGAATGGTGCCAAGAACGGCCACACCAAGACGCCGGGTATGGCGCCACCGGGGACTCGCCGGTCGATGGGCAAGCGCTAGGCCTTCATGCTGCGGTGCTTGATCTGGCCCCATCGCGAGCAAGCTCGCGATGGGGTCATTACAGGTGACGAATCCTTCGGATCAAACCGCCCGCAACGGAATAAACGAGTAATTCGCCGGCGCATCCGCTGCCACTTGTGCACCGGCGGTCAGCACTTGCCCGGCAATATCCTCCCCCGACACATGAAACTGCCATTCGCTGGCCCACTCAGGCAGCGTTTGCCCGGTCAGTTCGTCGATGATTCTGGCGAACTCCGCCATATCCGGCAGATAAGCGGTAAATCCGTCGCCCTTCAGGGCCGTCGTGCGAATGCCCAGCAAGGCGCAAATCGCATCCTTGGTCCGAATCTCATCGCGATCCGCCTGGCGTGAGCGCTGAATCAACTGCGCCAGTTCCTGATCGACCAGGTTGCCGCCGACGATCAGCTCCGGCCCTGTTTCCCATGACTCTGGCGGGCACTCCTTGACGGCGGCGTTCAGCACAATGTGCGGATTTATTTCCATCGGATAGATGCGACATACCAATGGCCGGCGTTCATAGATGCGGCAGAGATTGTCGTCGTCAAGATTTCGGCAGGGGCCGACATTGTAAGCGGCGAAGGTGATGGCCACGTGCGCCTCGGATTCGCCGCTGCGCACGGCCGCCGAGCGGCGTTCGGCATGTTCCCGTTGTTGCACTGGCAGGCCCAGGCCGTTGCTCAGAAACGCTTCCACCAGCACGATTACCTGACCACCGTCGGCTGCCCACATCCGGGCTTCGCTCAAGGTCAGGGGCACATGGTGGTCGTTGCAGCATTTACCGCAGCCTACGCAGGAAAACGTCGTATTCATTGAACGTGTATTCGTATTACAGGGCATGAAACGGCGACAGAATGCCGCCGTAAAAGCCGCTATCGAAGCAAATTATGCGCCACTCAGTTTGCCTTGTAGGTCGGGCGGATGGAGTCCCACTCGGTGACGTACGCGGTCTTGCTCTTTTTGTTGTAGAGGCACAGCTCGGTGCCTTGTGCGCCTTTCATGTGTTTTTGCGGGTACTGGCCCTGGAGCAGGAGTGCGGTGTAGCCAACCCGGTCATCGAACTGTGCGGCGTTGCCCACGGGTTTGGCATCCCTCAGACCGCTGGACTTGGTGCAACTGACGAGTACGGCTTTATCGTAGGTGGCCCAGGCGTCAGGGCTTGAGGCGTGGGCCTGAGTGGCGATGGCGGTGAGGCAGAGAAAAGTCAGGGTTGCTGCTTTCATGGTTCCGGCGTCCTTGGATGTGCAATGGCCAAGGGTAAAGTATGCCTGACGGTTTTGGAGTGGTTGTGCAGGCCTCTTCGTGGCGTATCAGAGCGGAACCGGCTCTCGGCGAATGGCACGCATCCCGACGCTTTCATATAGCCGCCGCGCCCGATGGTTGTCTTCCCGTACCTTCAAATCCACAAATCCTTCGCGTCGCTGCTGGAACACCCTGAACGCCTGCAACAACAGTGCACGCCCCAACCCCCGGCCCTGAAACCGCGGGTGTACCACCAGATTCTTGATAAAGGCACTGGTCCAGCACTGGCACACGCCCACCACGCCTTCGGCATCCCGGGCAATGAAACACAGGGTCGGGTCATATTCCGGATCGGTTTCGAACTGCCGTTGCCACATGTCCAGCGCGGCTACGCGCCCGCCGCCGTCGAGATAACCGAACTCCATCAACTGGTGCACGGCGGCGCCCAGTTCGGGGCGGTATTCGCTCAGTTGCAGGCCGGCTGGCCAATCGGGGGGCGGCACGACAACAGAGAGGTCGCGCCGCATCAGCCAGCAGAAATCTTCGCTCAACACTCAATAACCCTGTTCGGCAACCGCTTTGGCCGCAGTGATCAGGCACTGGGTCAGTTCCGGCGAAGAGAATTTGGTCAGCACCGCGTTCGCCCCGGCCAGTCGTGCTTTCTCTGCATTCATCGCACTGTCCAGCGACGTGTGCAACAGTACATAAAGATGCGCGAAATCCGGGGTTTCCCGCAACGTGCGGGTGAAGGCGTAGCCGTCCATCTCGGACATCTCGATGTCCGAGACAATCAGGTTGATCTGTTGTGCGGTGCCTTGCAGGTCCAGCAGGCAGTCGATGGCTTCCTTGGCACTGCGGGCCGTGTGGCATTGCAGGCCCAGGTTACGCAGGGTGTGTACCGATTGCTGCAAGGCAACCTGACTGTCGTCGACCACCAGGATGCGCGCATTGCCGAGCAATTCGGCGTCTTCCATGCTCAACTCGGTCGGCACCATTTCGATTTGTGCCGGGGCGATGCCGTGGATGACTTTTTCGATGTCCAGCACTTGTACCAGGGTGCCATCGACCGACGTCACGCCGGTGATGTAGGCACGCAAACCACCGGAGCCGAAGGGCGGCGGGCGAATGTCGGTGGTCAGGCAATGGACGATCTTGCTCACCGCCTGTACGTGCAGGCCCTGCTTGGAGCGGCTGATGTCCGTGACGATCAGGCAGCCGCCGTTCGGGTCTTCCAGCGGCCGCTCGCCGATGGCGCGGCTGAGGTCGATCACCGACAGCGACGAACCGCGCAGGGTGGCGATGCCTTTGACGTGTGGGTGCGACTCCGGCAGCCTGGTCAGCGGCGGGCAGGGAATGATTTCACTGACCTTGAGCAGGTTGATCGCCATCAGCTTGCCGCTGCGCAAGGTAAACAGCAGAAGCGATAGTGAGTCTGCGCGGGCTTTGGTGGTGGACATAAAAACCTTCTGTGGAAAAAGGTGATTGGCGAGTAAACAATCGCCAAAAGCTATCGATGCCGGGTTATCGACTTGTCGAAGGCAGGCTTTAGCATTTCCGTTGAATGTCAGGACGCCTTCGCGAGCAGGCTCGCTCCCACAGGGGCATGCATTTCAACTGTGGGAGCGAGCCTGCTCGCGAAAGGGCCATCACTTCATCCCCAGCCTCTTGGCCATTCGCCCAAGATTCGCCCGATCCAGGCCTAGCTCACGGGCCGCGCTTGCCCAGTTGTTGTTGTGCCGTTCCAGGCAGGCACCGATCAACTGGCGCTGATAGTTTTCGGTCGCCTCGCGCAAATCGCCGGTCACCACCTGTGTGGCGGTGGCAGCGGGCTGCTCGGTAGCGGCTTCAATGCTGGCATTGGGTAAGTCCAGGTCGGCGGCGCTCAAACTGAGAATCTTCGGTCGTTCCTTGCAATTGCCCAGGGCTTTCAATGCGCTGCGGCCAATCAAATGTTCAAGCTCGCGCACGTTGCCTGGCCAGTCGTAGGCCAATAGCGCGGCCTGGGCGTCGCTGTTCAGGCGCAGGCTGTTGAGGCCCATGCGCGAGCGGTTCTGCTCCAGGAAGTAACCGCTGAGCAACAGCACATCGCGCCCGCGATCGCGCAGGGCCGGCACCAGCAGTGGATAAACGCTGAGGCGATGGTAGAAGTCGGCGCGGTAACGGCCGCTGCGCACTTCTTCGGCGAGGTCGCGGTTGGTTGCCGCGATCAGGCGCACGTCCACCTGATGCTCCTGGTCCGAACCCAGCCGCTGCAGTTGACCGCTCTGCAGCACCCGCAACAACTTGGCCTGAACGGTCAGCGACAACTCACCGACTTCATCGAGAAACAGCGTGCCGCCATTGGCCAGTTCGAACTTGCCACGGCGGTCGTTCATCGCCCCCGTAAAGGCGCCGCGGACATGGCCGAACAACTCGCTTTCCACCAATGTGTCGGGCAACGCGGCGCAGTTGAGGCTGATGATCGGTTTGTCGGCGCGGGGCGAGGCGGCATGGATGGCCTGGGCCACCAACTCCTTGCCGACCCCGGTTTCGCCAGTGATCAACACGGTCAGGTCGCTGCCGCCCACCAGGCTGATTTCTTCGACCAGGCGTTTGTGGGCCTTGCTCTGGCCAATCATCTCGCGATTCTGCTGGCCGCTGGCCTGGCGGTAGACCTCGGCGCGCTGATGTTCATCTTCGACCCGGTTGTTCAACCGCTCGATGCGTTCGGCGGCGTTGACCGTGGCGGCCGCGAGGCTGGCGAAGGCTTGCAGGGCATCCAGTTCGATGGGCTCGAAGCGCTCCGGATCGAGGGCGTCGAGGGTCAGCAAACCCCATGGGCGCTCGTCGATGAACAATGGGCAACCCATGCAATCGTGGACTTCCAGGTGATCATCCAGGCCATCGACCAGACCGTCATAGGGATCAGGCAAGTCGCTGTCGGCAGCGAAACGGGTCGGGCCGGGGCCGCTGAGCAGCGCTTCGAAACGCGGGTGCTCGCTGACCTTGAAGCGCCGACCGAGGGTGTCGGTGCTCAAGCCGTCGACGGCCAGCGGCACCAGCCATTCACCATCAAGGCGCAGCAGGGCGGCGGCGTCACACGGTAGCAGGGCGCGCATGGCTTCCAGCAGGCGGCGATAGCGCTCACCCTCGGGCAGTTCGCGGGACAGGTCAGAGACCAGGGGCAACAAGGCAGTGAGCAGGGGTTTTGCAGTCATAGTGACTCCGTGTAGTCGGTATGACTATAAGGCAGGCTGTGTCGAAATGACTATTAAGTTTTTAACGTATTGATTTATAACGATTAAATAGTTGGCATGGAAGCTGATAAGCATTGGGTAGTCCGTTAGCAACCCAAGAAGACCAGGAGTCACCTTATGCTGAGCGTTCAAGACCGTGCCATCGTCAAATCCACCGTACCGTTGCTCGAAAGCGGTGGCGAAGCGCTGATCACGCACTTCTACCGCATGATGCTCTCCGAATACCCGGAAGTCCGCCCGCTGTTCAACCAGGCCCACCAGGCCAGCGGTGATCAGCCGCGTGCCCTGGCCAACGGCGTATTGATGTATGCGCGCCATATCGACCAACTCGACCAGTTGGGCGACCTGGTGGCCAAGATCATCAACAAGCACGTAGCCCTGCAGATCCTGCCGGAACACTATCCGATTGTCGGCACCTGCCTGCTGCGGGCCATCGCCGAAGTGCTGGGCGAAGAGATCGCCACCCCTGAAGTGATCGCGGCCTGGGGCGCGGCTTACGGCCAGCTGGCGGACATTCTGATCGGTGCCGAATCCAGCATCTACGACCAGAAAGAGCAGGCCCCTGGCGGCTGGCGCGGGGCGCGGGAATTCATTGTGGCCGGTAAGGTCGAGGAGAGCACAGAGATCACCTCGTTCTACTTCGAACCGGCGGACAAAGGCCCGATTCTGGTGGCGGAACCCGGCCAGTACATCGGCATGAAACTGATCCTCGACGGTGAAGAGATCCGTCGTAACTACTCGCTGTCGGCGTTGGCGAACAATGGCCAGTACCGCATCAGCGTCAAGCGTGAAGCCGGTGGCCGTGTTTCCAACTACTTGCATGACCAGATGCAGGTCGGAGCCAGCATCCAGTTGTTTCCGCCATCGGGCGATTTCACCCTGACCGCCAGCGACAAACCGCTGGTGCTGATCAGTGGCGGCGTCGGCATTACCCCGACCCTGGCGATGCTCGAAGCGGCGCTGGAGACCCGGCGGCCGGTGCATTTCATTCACTGCGCGCGCAATGGCAGTGTGCATGCCTTCCGTGACTGGATCGATGGCCTGGCCGAGCGTCACCCGCAACTCAAGCGGTTCTACTGCTACTCCGAAGATGACGGTGTGAGCCCGACGGCGCACAAGGTTGGTTTGTTGAGTCAGCAGCAGTTGAATGCATGGCTGCCGGAGCAGCGTGACCTGGACGCTTACTTCCTGGGGCCAAAAGGCTTCATGGCCGCAGTGAAACGCCACCTCAAGGCGCTGGGCGTGCCGGAGAAGCAAAGCCGTTACGAGTTCTTCGGGCCGGCAGCGGTGCTGGAGTAAGTTGTTTGGTGACTCGGGGGACCGAGTCGCCTTCTTCGCGAGCAGGCTCGCTCCCACATTGGTTCGCGTTGATTGCGGGTCCGTTGTGGGAGCGAGCCTGCTCGCGAATGCCACACCTCGGTCCTGAACTGAAAAAATCAGAAAATTAATCCCTGCTTAACCGCCTTATCGTCTATTCCCCCCGAATCCCCCGACACGCTCCAGACTCTCAAAGGTCCGGGCCAGCGTGTAGACTGGCGGGCACTCGAAATCTTGAAGGGAAACGCGATGAGCGATGAATCCATGCGGTTGGGGCGTGAACGGCGCTACCTGGTGTTGTTGGGCATCATTTGCCTGGCGCTGATCGGCGGCGCGTTGTACATGCAAATTGTTCTGGGCGAGGCGCCTTGCCCGCTGTGCATCCTGCAACGTTATGCGTTGCTGCTGATCGCGATCTTCGCCTTCATCGGCGCGGCCATGCGCACCCGCCGCAGCATCACGGTGCTCGAAACCCTGGTGGTGATCTGTGCGCTGGCAGGCGCAGGCGTTGCCGGGCATCACGTCTATACGCAGTTCTATCCGGCGGTCAGCTGCGGCATCGATGTGCTGCAACCGATTGTCGATGGGTTGCCGCTGGCGAAGATCTTCCCGCTGGGCTTCCAGGTCGATGGTTTCTGCTCCACGCCATACCCGCCGATCCTCGGTCTGTCGCTGGCGCAGTGGGCGTTGGTCGCTTTCGTGTTGATTGTGGTGCTGGTGCCCTTGCTGACGTCGCGCAACCGCAAAGCGCTGCGCTGAGGTCATCTGCCGCCACGCATTGTCGGACAAAAAAGCCCCGTTTCTCGCCGAGAGGAACGGGGCTTTTTTTGTCTTGCCGAGCGCAGTTCAGAGGCCGGGTAAAAAGACCGTGATGCATGGCAGTCGAGGGTGCGACACATGTGCGACATGTTGTCACAGAGTCAGTGTCGCAGGGCGTTCAAGGAGGCCGGATTGGTGCATGGAAACGTAACGAAATTGGGCTGTTTTTCAGGCTTCCGGTTTTTTCCGTTCCCAACACGAGCAGGCAGTTTTAACACGGTCTGGCGAATGGCCAGAGCCCCCGTTATATCGGGCCTAGGGCAAGGTCAAGGGCAGTGAAGAGGGACCCGATACTGTCTGAACTGTGGGCGGAAGACCTACTAATTTTGGTGTTTTTGTTGAGAATTAATTTCGATAAGATGCGCCACTTTTGCGAAAACGGTTAATGATTGTTGCCGCTTCGGATAAAAATTATTTCGGGATGAGACATGGTTTATGAAACGTTACATATCTACAATCGCCCGCACTGAATTCCCGGCACTGCTCAAATCTTAACCAGGCGTGAGCAGAAACAGGGTGTCGAGAAGTCTGGTGGCTTCATGCGATGCCCAGGTGTCGGAGTCTCCAACTACCCGCACCAAATGGAATTGGTCTGTAAAAAGGCCTTTGACCACGAATTCGAATAAGAACTCACTGCAGGCCCAGGATTTGTCGAAACGCGTCTGACGCACGACGGGCATGCCCTTATTCAATCCAAGAAAAATGCCAACCCTTGGCAGGGTGAAGTGTTGGCGATCAAAACCCAACTGCATGGCGCAAGCTGCTTTAGAGGTCGTGAGATGATTAAAAACAGGTACCCCAGACTACTAGGCTTATTGCCGCTGATCGGCACGTTGCTGCTGTCAGGCTGCAACATGACCTTGCTCAATCCCAAGGGCCAGGTTGGTCTGGACGAGCGAAACCTGATCATCACCGCAACGCTGCTGATGCTGTTGGTCGTGGTTCCGGTCATCGTCATGACCTTCCTGTTCGCCTGGAAATACCGCGCGTCCAACACCAACGCCACCTACACCCCGAAATGGAACCACTCCACCAAGATCGAGATCGCGGTGTGGGCTGTTCCAGTGCTGATCATCATTGCCCTGGGTTACGTCACCTACAAGTCGACCCACGCCCTGGACCCGTACAAGCCGCTGGAATCCGACGTCAAGCCTGTGACCATCGAAGTGGTCGCGCTGGACTGGAAGTGGCTGTTCATCTACCCGGAACAAGGCATCGCCACGGTCAACAAGATCGTGTTCCCGGCGCACACGCCGGTCAACTTCCGCATTACCTCTGACGCTGTGATGAACTCGTTCTTCATCCCTGCACTGGGCGGCCAGATCTACGCGATGGCGGGCATGCAGACCAAGCTGCACCTGATCGCCAACGAGAACGCTGAAATGGACGGTATCTCCGCCAACTACAGCGGCGCTGGTTTCACCGGCATGAAATTCAAAGCGATCGCAACTTCTCAGGAAGATTTCGACGCCTGGGTCAGCGAAGTCAAGAAGTCGCCTAAACAGCTTGAACAAGCTGAATACGCAGCCCTTGCCAAGCAGAGCCAGAACAACCCAGTCGAACTCTACTCCTCGGTGACGCCGAACCTGTTCCAGACCATCGTCGACAAGTACGAAGGCATGAAACCGGGTCCGAAGCTGCACCACGAGAAGAAAGAGAAAGAGAAAGAAGTGGCCGCTACGGACATGAACTCGCATTCAGCTGCCGGGGCAGAGGAGTAAACGATGTTTGGTAAATTAAGTTGGGAAGCGATCCCGTTCCACGAGCCGATTGTCATGGTGACTATCTCCATGATCGCGCTCGGTGGTCTGGCGTTGTTCGCTGCAATCACCTACTTCAAGAAGTGGACCTACCTGTGGACCGAATGGCTGACGTCGGTCGACCACAAGAAAATCGGCGTGATGTACATCATCGTCGCCATGGTCATGCTGCTGCGCGGCTTTGCCGACGCCATCATGATGCGTACCCAGTTGGCCATGGCCACCGAGGGTTCGCCTGGCTACCTGCCACCTGAACACTATGACCAGATCTTCACCGCCCACGGTGTGATCATGATCATCTTCATGGCGATGCCATTCTTCACCGGCCTGATGAACCTTGCAGTGCCGCTGCAGATCGGCGCGCGTGACGTTGCCTTCCCGTTCCTGAACTCCCTGAGCTTCTGGCTGCTGGTTTCCGGCGTGGTGCTGATCAACCTGTCCCTGGGCGTCGGCGAATTCGCCAAGACCGGCTGGGTTGCCTATCCGCCGCTGTCGGGCCTGCAGTACAGCCCGGGCGTGGGGATGGATTACTACATCTGGGCGCTACAGCTATCGGGTCTGGGGACAACGTTGACGGGGGTCAACTTCCTGGCCACCGTGCTGAAAATGCGTACCCCTGGCATGAAACTGATGGACATGCCGATCTTCACCTGGACCTGCACCTGGGCCAACGTCCTGATCGTGGCTTCGTTCCCGATCCTGACCGCTACCCTGGCGCTGCTGACGCTTGACCGTTACATGGATTTCCACATTTTCACCAATGAACTTGGTGGCAATCCGATGATGTACGTCAACCTGTTCTGGGCTTGGGGTCACCCTGAGGTTTACATCCTGATCCTGCCGGCGTTCGGTATCTTCTCCGAAGTCGTTTCGACTTTCTCGGGCAAGAAACTGTTCGGCCACCACTCGATGATCTACGCATCGGGCGCGATCTCGATCCTGGGCTTCATGGTTTGGCTGCACCACTTCTTCACCATGGGTTCGGGTGCCAGCGTCAACGCCTTCTTCGGTCTGGCGACGATGCTGATTTCCATCCCGACGGGTGTGAAACTGTTCAACTGGCTGTTCACCATCTACCAGGGCCGTCTGCGCTTCACCAGCCAGGTGATGTGGACCCTGGGCTTCATGGTGACCTTCGCCATCGGCGGCATGACCGGCGTACTGCTGGCCATTCCGGGTGCCGACTTCGTTCTGCACAACAGCCTGTTCGTGATCGCGCACTTCCACAACGTGATCATCGGCGGTGCGGTATTCGGTTACATCGCCGGTTTCGGCTTCTACTTCCCTAAAGCGTTCGGCTTCAAGCTGCACGAAGGTTGGGGCAAGGCAGCGTTCTGGTTCTGGATCAGCGGTTTCTTCGTCGCGTTCATGCCGCTCTATGCACTGGGCTTCATGGGCATGACCCGTCGTCTGAACGCCACCACCAACCCTGAGTGGGTACCGTACCTGTACGTGGCCATGTTCGGTGCGATCCTGATCGCCTTCGGTATCGCTTGCCAGCTGATCCAGCTGTACGTCAGCGTGCGTGACCGCAACAAGCCGGAAAACATGTGCGAACACGGCGACCCGTGGAATGCACACACCCTGGAATGGTCGACCTCGTCGCCACCTCCGTTCTACAACTTCGCCGTGCTGCCGAAAGCCGACGTTGTCGACCCGTTCACCGAAGCCAAGGAAAACGGTACCGCGTACAAGGCTCCGGCCAAGTACGAACCGATCCACATGCCAAACAACACCGCCACCGGTGTGGTGATGGGCGCGCTGTTGACCGTGTTCGGTTTCGCCATGATCTGGCACATCTGGTGGCTGGCGATCGCCAGCCTGGCCGGCACCGTGATCTATTTCGCGATTCACGCGGCCCGTGATGATCAAGGCTACTACGTGCCGGTCGACGTGATCGAGCGCATCGAAGCCGAGCAGCACAAGCGTCTGGTCGCGGCAGGGAAAATCCCGGCCACTGCCACCCGTGTTGAAACCTCGTTGGAACAGGCTTAAACCATGTCGAACTTAGTGACCAATGCTGGACACACCCATGTCGATGGACATGGGCATGATGACCATCACCACGACTCGGGCGAGATGACCGTATACGGTTTCTGGCTCTACCTGATGACCGACTGCATTCTGTTTGCATCGATCTTCGCGGCGTACGCGGTACTGGTTAACAACGTAGCGGGTGGCCCGTCGGGCCACGACATCTTCGAACTGCCATACGTACTGGGCGAAACCGCTCTGCTGCTGTTCAGTTCGATCACCTACGGCTTCGCCATGCTGGCGTTCTTCCGTGGCAACAAGAAGCAGGTCCTGGGCTGGCTGGCCATGACCTTCCTGTTCGGTGCCGGCTTCATCGGCATGGAGATCAACGAGTTCCACATGCTGATCTCCGAAGGCTACGGTCCGAACCGCAGCGGCTTCCTGTCCGGGTTCTTCACCCTGGTCGGTACCCACGGTCTGCACGTGACCAGCGGTCTGATCTGGATGGCGATCATGATGTACCAGGTGCAGAAAAAAGGCCTGACGGCGACCAACAAGACCCGTCTGAGCTGCCTGAGCCTGTTCTGGCACTTCCTGGACGTTGTGTGGATCTGCGTATTCACCGTTGTTTATCTGATGGGGACTATGTAAATGGCTAACGCAGCTCATTCCCAACATGGCCATGACAGCCACGATGCCGGTCACGGCAGCGTCAAGTCCTACGCCATCGGCTTCATCCTGTCGGTGATCCTGACCCTGATTCCGTTCGGTCTGGTGATGTACCCGACGCTGCCGAAGTCGATCACCCTGATGATCGTCGTCGCGTTCGCAGTCATCCAGGTGCTGGTGCACCTGGTGTACTTCCTCCACCTGGACCGCTCGGCCGCGCAGCGTAACAACGTGATCGCGTTTGTCTTTGCCGCGATCGTGATTGTCCTGCTGGTTGGCTTGTCGCTGTGGATCATGTTCAGCATCCACACGTTCATGATGGCGAAGTGAGGTAAATCCGCATGTCCCTCAAGCACTTTATCCAAATCACCAAACCGGGGATCATTTTCGGTAACGTGCTTTCTGTGGCAGGCGGATTTTTCCTGGCCTCCAAAGGGCATGTCGATCTGGCCATTTTCCTGGCCGCCATGATCGGCACGTCCCTGGTGGTTGCCTCCGGTTGCGTGTTCAACAACTGCATCGACCGCGACATCGACCTGAAGATGGAGCGCACCAGAAACCGGGTGCTGGTCCAGGGCTTGATCTCCCTGAAACTGGCCCTGGTTTATGCGACCGTCCTGGGTGTCGCCGGCGTTGCCCTGTTGTACAAGGTGGCCAACCCGTTGGCCGCGCTGTTCGCAGTCATCGGCTTCATCATTTACGTCGGCTTCTACAGCCTGTACCTCAAGCGCAAGTCGGTTCACGGCACGCTGGTGGGCAGTCTGTCTGGCGCCATGCCACCGGTGATCGGTTACGTCGCGGTGAGCAACACCTTCGACATGGCCGCGCTGACCCTGCTGGTGATGTTCAGCCTGTGGCAGATGCCGCATTCCTATGCCATCGCGATCTTCCGCTTCAACGATTACCTGGCCGCATCGATTCCGGTGCTGCCAGTGAAGCGCGGAATCCAGGTGGCCAAGAAGCACATCCTGATCTACATCCTGGCCTTCCTCGTGGCGACCTTGATGCTGACCTTCAGCGGCTACGCCGGCATGAGCTACCTCGCCGTCGCCGCGGCCATGGGCATGTACTGGCTGTACATGGCATGGACCGGCTACAAGGCAGTGGATGACACGGTCTGGGCACGCAAGCTGTTCGTGTTCTCGATCTTCACCATTACCGCGTTGAGCGTGATGATGTCCCTGGACTTCAAAGTGCCCACCGAGTTGTTGCTGACGTACGCGCCGTAAGCGTCGGATGCTGTAAAGAAAAGCCCCGCCTTCGAGAGAAGAGCGGGGCTTTTTGTTGGTGCAAATCGCAAGGGCTGCTCGTCAGGAAGATGATTCGTCGGTTGCATGACTATAAGCAAGTTGCATATAGTTTGCCGATGCGAACCGTATTCTTCGAAACCACATCTTTCACTTCTACCGTTGGCGATTATCTGACGGATGATGAGTATCGTGCGTTGCAGTCGCACATGCAGCTGAACCCACAAGCGGGTGATGTCATGCCTCGAACAGGCGGTTTTCGAAAGCTGCGTTGGGCAGACGGGCGCCGAGGTAAAGGTAGGCGAGGTGGCTTGCGGGTTATCTATTATTGGCTTATGAATGATGGCCAGTTCTGGATGTTTGCAATTTATGACAAAGATGAGCTTGAGAACTTGACCGCCGACCAAGAGAAGGTGCTCAAGAAAGCCATAGAGACAGAGTTGAAAAAACGAGGTACCCCATGAAAAAACGCGACCTGTTTGCAGAGTTGATGCAGGGCGTTGATGAGATGGCGGCTCAACGCGAAGGCAAGATCACGTTGCGCAACACGACAGTGGAGGACATTCCTGCACCTGAGGTGGGGGCGCAAGAGATCGTTGCGTTACGGGAAAAGCTACACATGTCCCAGGCCGTTTTCGCCAAGCGAATTCGAACCAGCCCCAGCACCCTGAGAAACTGGGAGCAGGAAAAGTCGAAGCCCAATGCTCAGGCCGCCTTGCTGATCCGGTTGGTGGAGAAATTCCCGGATATGGTCGATCGACTGGCAGTCGTTTGATCAAGTCATCGAACAACTGAAAAGCCCCGCCTTCGAGAGAAGAGCGGGGCTTTTTGTTGGAGTAATCCTGATGGACCGCGTTGCCGCCAGTTCAAGCCGGCTCCTACAGTTTCCCGGGAATGCATGAAGAACCTTTTTGTTGGGGGAATTCTGATGGACCGTGTTGCCGCCATCACGACACGGTGTCTCAGGCATTTCGCGAGGATAATTCGCTGCATTGTGTCTGTAGGAATTTTGTCCTTTTTTGGTGGCGAATCTTCTGAATGAAAAAGCTATTCATCAGTCGGCCATTGCCGTTCATTCGATGTGCAGATATTTTGCCTGCGGCGAAATTCAGGGAGCGAGCCGGTGCAGGATTTTCAACGGTCTTTGGTTTTTTCAATTGTCCTGTCGATATCGTTCGGACCCATTGCGTTGATCATATTGAGGCAGTCCATTTTGTATGGACGATTAAGCGCGATTCCCGGTGCATTGGGTGCAGCACTGGCAGATACCCTGTATTCGGCTGTCGCGCTAGCGGGTGTAGCGCTCGTTAAGACATTTGTACTGAGGCATCTGGACCTGTTGACGATCGCCTCGATCGTCTATCTCTTCTATCTGGGTGTAAGGGTTTCTGCATACTCAGATCCAGATATGAACCACTCGCGCCAGTCAGGCTTTCTCTCGGTGTTTGCCTTAACACTGACCAACCCCCTGACCATCGTCGCAATCACTTCTTTTGTGATAGCTAATCATTCGGACGGGGTGACAGTTAATGTACCTCTTTCCCTGACCGGTTTTTTTATCGGTAGTTTTGCCTGCCAGATGTTGTATGTCCTGGGAGGAGACGTTGTTGGAAGAGCGTTGCGTGGAAGGAAGAATATTCGCGCATTGAACTGGCTTAGTGGTCTTTGTCTGATCGTTTTCTCCTTATGGAAACTACAAGAATTCTTGAGGGCAAAAGAATTTATGTGATTGGGCTGAGCGATTAGCCTTGGCTGATTCAAATTAATCCCCCTCAAGCATTCAACCACGGTTCCGCGTTTCATTTATGCGCGGTTGTTACAGGGTGCATCGAGCACCTTCACCACGTCGTCGATGATTGCCTTGCTCATGTCCTGCATGCGGGTGCTACTGATCAGGCATGAATGCCATGCTGTGCGACGGCACCGAATGGCGATGACGAGCGGCAGGGCTAGACAGTTGCACCCACAGGATGGGGAGCGGTCAGTTACTTACGTTGTGTGTCGAGCAACCGGAAAAACCGCTCGCGCACCTGCAAGCTATCGCTGTGTGCCACGTTGAAGCGCAGGAACTGACTGGCATTCGGGGCTTTGCTCAGCAACGTGCCCGGCGCCAGTACCATATTGTTTTCCAGCCCTTGTCGAGCCAGCGTCTCGGCGTGCAAGCCATCCGGCAACCGCGCCCAGATAAACACCCCTTCTCCCGGCAATGAAGACAATGAACACCCGGCCTCCGCCAGCCAACCCGCCACACGGCTATTGGATTCATACAACCGATCCACCGTGCGCCGCGCATGTTTGGCGTAGCTGCCATCGTTGAGCATGGTGCAGGTGATCTGTTCCGCCAGTTCCGAGGTCACGCCGCCGCAGGCCATTTTCAGGGCGACCATGCGTGCCGCCAGTTGCGGCGACAGCACGGTGTAACTGACCCGGCTGTTGGCGGTCAGTGTCTTGGAGAAGCCGGAGACATAACTCACGTTGTCCAGCCCGCTGGCCGCCAGGCGCGGGGTGCGGCGTTGCTGGATGTCGCAATACAGATCGTCTTCGACAATGTGGAAACCGTAGCGGTGGCTCAACTCCACCAAGCGGTAGACCTGGGCCGGGCTGAACGAGTGGCCGGTGGGGTTATGCAGTGTGCTGTTGGTCATGTACAGCACGGGTTTGTGGGCGATCAGCAGTTGCTCGAAAGCCTCGAGATCCATGCCGTCGCAATCCCGGGCGATGGTGATGACCCTGGCCCCGTGCAGTGCCAGATTGGCATGCATGTTGAAGTAGCAAGGGTCGTCGAGCAGCACGGTGTCGCCGGGTTTGACCAGCAGGCGCATCAGCAGGTCGATGGCCTGCATGGTGTTGGCGGTGGTGATGATCTGGTCCACCGGCGCCTCGATGCCGAAGGTCGCCAGTTTGACCCGCAAGGCCTGGCGCAACGGCAAGTAACCGCCGGCCACACCGTACTCGCCCATGCGCAACGACGTCGCTCGCAGGGTGCTGCGCACGGCTTTCTGCAATTCTTCGGCGGGTAGCCAGGAAGTCGGCAGAAAACCGCAGCCGGGGCGCAGCGCGCCGTTGTCCAGCAGCAATGCGCGCCGTACTACGCTCAGGGTGTCCTGGGGTTGCAGGTCCGGGCCGGTGCCGCTTTGCAGCGCGGCGCTGGAACGATGCACGTAATGCCCCGAACCCTGGCGTGACACCACCAGCCCCTTGGCCCGCAAGCGGTCCAGTGCATCGACCACCGTGGACTTGCCCACGTTCATCAAGTCGGAGAGTTCGCGAATCGGCGGCAGCTTGGCGCCGTGGGGCAGTCCACCGGTACTGATCGCCTGGGTCAGTTGATCGACGATCTGCTGCACCAGCGGCATGCCGGGCTGGAATTCAATGGCGGCAATGACTGCACGTTGAACCTGCATTTTACTGGTCTCTGCGGCAGTAAAGTTCGTTGGATTCTATACGAACTTGCCCTGATCAGGACACGCCTCTCTCACTACCATGCCCTTACAGACTTTTCTGAGTGTCGGCCTTTGTCGGCGGGCATTGACCCGGTTCTTGAGGTGTTGCATGGGTGTCGAAACAACGGTCGCGGTGGCTAAACCGGTCATTAACCTGCGCTTATTCACGATCCGGATCATCACTGCTGTCTCGCTGTTCGCGGTGCTGGGCAAGGCCAACGTCTGGCTCGACACTGCCACCAACAGCATCCTGGCCCTTGGATATCGCGCCTTGTTGCTGCTGTTGCCCCTGACTTTACTGGTGCTTGGCCGCCGCTCCCTGAGCGTCACGCTGCTGTGTGCCGGCCTTGGCCTGGTGTTGCTGGCGCTGACCAGCAATCAAGGCATGGTGATGTTTGCTGCCGCCCTGTTTGCCTACGGCATTGCCATAGCCGGGTACCTGATCAAGAGCGAAGCGGCCCAGACCAGGGAAGGCGCAGCCTATAACCGCGTGGCCATGAACATGGGCAGCCTGGTGGCGGGTTTGATCCTGTTGTCGCCGCTTCTCACGCCTACGATGTTTTTCCTCGGTGCGGCGGCGTTCGTGTTGCTGTGCCTGCCGATCGCCCTCGGCGCGACCTTCACCACCGAACCGGTGGTAGCCCGCCCGGCCAGTCAGGCCGGCAGCAACTGGGGCAACAAACTGCCCTGGGTGATTGCCGGGATCATCATGGGCATCAAGCTGTTCGGGGTGTTCTCGATCCTGCCACAGGCGATCCTGCTCAAGACCGGCGAGCTGCCGGCCTGGTACGGCTTGATGCTGATCCTCAACAGCGCGGTGGTGGTGTTCGCCCAGGTGCCCGTGATGAAACTGATCGAACGCACCGGGCGCTTCAAGGTCGTGGCGGTGATCGGGATCATCGTCGGCGGCTTTGCCGTGCTGTCTTCGCCAGCTGCGTTCCACGTCGAAACCCTCGCCGGGGCGCTGATCTGGGTGGCGCTGCTGTCGATCGCCGAATGCGCCTTCAGCTACCTCGATTATTTCTCGGTCAAGCAAAACAACATGTTCGTCAAGGAAGTGTCCCTGGGTGTGGGGGCCGGGCTGACCGTGTTGATCATGCGAGTGGTGCCGGTGCCGTACAACGCGCTGGTCCTCGCCGCCATCGGCGCCGGCGGGATCCTGGCCTGGTACTGGCTCAACCGTAAATCCAATGCGTCGCTGCATGACTGAGTCAGCGTCGTTGCGGTTTTCACCTTGCAGGTCGGGGGCATCAATGAATACGACTTCATGCGTAGTAGTGGTGGGTTACAACGGCAATCGCGTGCACGACATCCAGAAACTGCGCGAGTTGTGCAAGTCGCTCTACAACGCCAGGCTCATCCTGCTGGTCGAGAAGATACAGCCCCATGACGATCAGGTGGCCGATCACGTCTGCAGCACTTCGCTGGCCGAGAAAGATGTGGCGGCATCCCTTGAACTGGTGGTCGGGTGCCTGAATGCCGACAGCTGGAATTTGATCGGCGTTCTGCCGTTCTCCGACCGCGGCGTGCTGCTGGGTGCCGCGCTGGCCAGTCACTTCGGTCTGCCGGGCATTACCACCGGCGAAGCCCGGGCGGGCCTCGACAAGCAGATCTTTCGCGGGCTCGAAGCGGCGGCCGGTACCTCCCCCGAAGAATACCGGCCGGTGTTTTCCGCGCGAGTCGAAAGCCTGCCGGAACTGCGCGAACGCGTCGTCGAACTGGGCGGCAAGGCCTTCATCAAACCGGCGTGCGAAGGCGCGAGCCGGGGCTGTCGCGTCATCCATCACCCTTCGGAATGCGATGACGCCTGGCTCGCCCTGAAACCTTACCGCGAAGGCGGCATCGTCCTTGAAGAGCTGGTGCAAAACGCCCGCGAATACAGCTGGGACTGTGTGGCCGGCAGCACCTGGGTGACCGAAAAAACCACCACCGAAGGCGCCTATCGCGCAGAGATCCAGCAAGTCGTACCTGCACCGCTTCCGGCTGAGGTACAGACACGTTTGATGGCAGCCGGTCGGCATATGTCGTCCTTGGTGTCCCGGGACAATGGCGCCTGGCACAACGAAGTGTTCCTGCGCAGCGACAACCTGACCTCCGCCGTGGAAACCAACATGCGCCCCGGCGGCATGCACATCTGGGACCTGGCCAGGCGCGCCTTCGTCAATTTCGATCCGTGGGAACGCTGGGTGCGCTGGGCGGTGGAAGGCAAGACCGAACAGCACCAGCCAGTGGCTCGCGGCTACTGCGGCATTCGCCTGCTCAGGGCGCCGGCCGGCGGCATCCTGCGCGCAATGCCTGACATCGAGACCCTGGCCCGCGTACTGCGTATCGACCTGGTGGAAGGGCAGTACGCCAAGCGTATCGGCGACTCGGTCAGCGCGCTGGTCAAGGACAACTTCTCATTCATCGGCCACATCGTGTTGTTCAACGAACACTACGGGCAACTGAGCAACGACCTGTTGCGTCTGGCCGAGGCGATTGAGTCACGCACTGAGGTGACTTGCCTGGCACCGGCCACCCGCGCCGTGTGTTGAGCCAGCAAGCACCCGTTTTTTGCATTACTGATCAAGAGGGTTCGATCAATGATCCAGCACATGACCTGCGATGAACGCTTCATCGCCCTGGCCAAAGAGTTTGGTTATGACATCTACGGCGAAAACACCGCAGGCGGGCATTACGCGCCGTTGATCCGGCATCACGATGAGCTGTACATCAGTGGCCTGGTGCCGCGCATGAACGGCAAAATCCATTACCCCGGCCGTGTCGGACTGGATCTCACCATGGCCGATGCACAAGCGGCCGCCAGCATCAGTGCGATGCGTGGGCTGGCGTTGATCGTCGATGCCATTGGTTCGCTGGACAAGATCAAGTCATTGATCCGTGTAACGGTGTATGTGAAGTCCACGGCGGACTTTGTCGATTTGAGTGAAGTGGCCAACGGCGCCTCGGATGTGTTCAGCCATGTGCTGGGCGATGCCGGTAAACATACGCGCACCACTGTCGGTGTTTATCAGTTACCCAAGAATGCCGCGATAGAAGTTGACATGATTGCAGCCTTGCGCCCATCGGTTTTATAAATTATTTCCAGACTTTACAGCGCTGAATCGTTAACTTAAGGTTTGGCGCTAAAGTATTGGAAATAAGAAGAAGGGACGTGCGAATGGATAACTTTCAAGGTGCTTTTTTTTCATATAAGGACTTTCGTCAAAGCCTGCACCATCGAGCGCCAAGTCCCAAGGTATGGAAAGGCGCCGAACTAGCGGGTATGCGTCAGGCCCTTGAAGCCAGCGACATTGATATTGTCGCTTTGGCTCACGACAAAAGCATTGAAGGCTGTGAAGTGACGCCAGGCATGGCGATCGCCATGCAATGGCTGAATCCCGGTGTGACGCTCAACGGTCATGCCCATTCCTGGTGGCATCTGTTCGTTATCCAGTGCGGCAGCGGCGTGTTGACCCTCGGCGATGCCGATGAGGTCGAGGTCAGCAGCGGCGACGTGCTGCTGGTGCCGGCCTGGACCCGACATGGGTTCGTCAACACCAGCAAATACGAGCCTCTGGCGATGCTGAACATGAGCAACATGCCACAAATGGCACTGCTCTCGAACTTTGCCGACAGCCATGGCCTGATCACCACCCAGCCGTAATTTCCCAGCGCATCAACCAAGGGAGCCAACCATCGTTGGCTCCCTTTTTTGTTTTTCAAACCTGCCTCTGGTGCCGCCTTTTGCAGCGGTATTACCGGGGCCCTGGCTGTGCTTTTGCCAGCGGAAAACAACTTTTCTGTATCGATTGAAACAGGCAAATTCTGTATCTATTCAGCCCCCAGTCAACTAACTACGATCACTTCCAATGCACGTTAATCCCTGCAGTCAGTGAATGGAGTGTTCTATGGAAAACAGGAAGCTAAAACTGTATGTCGGCGCCGACTATGTCAGCGCTTTTGCGATGTCGGCTTTTGTGGCGCTCAAGGAAAAGCAACTTTCATTTGAATTTGTTGCGGTAGATCTGAAAGCACGCGAAAACTATATGGCGAGTTATCGCGATATTTCGCTGACATGCAAAATCCCAACGCTGGTTCACGAAAGTTTTGCCTTGTCGGAATCATCGACGATTGCCGAATACCTCGATGAGCTCTTCCCAGGGCACAAAAAACTCTATCCGCACGACATCCAGCAGCGCGCCCGTGCCCGTCAATTGCAGGCCTGGTTACGCAGTGACTTGCTGGTGGTGCGCAAGGAGCGCCCGTTTGACCTGGTCTACTTCGGTAAAAAAAATGTGCCCCTGAGCGCCGATGCCCAAGCCGCCGTCGAGCGCCTGTTCTTCGTCGCCGACCGTTTGCTGGAAGAGGGCGCCGAGCATCTGTTCGGTGACTGGAGCATTGCCGACACCGACCTGGCAATCATGCTCAACCGACTGGTTGCCAACGGCGACCCAGTGCCGGCACGGCTCGCGGCCTATGTGCGTCGTCAGTGGGATCGCGACAGCGTCCGGGCGTGGATGGACATAGAGCGCAAAGCGCCGGCCATCGCGTAACAACACTCAGGGCAATCACCAGGAGCGCGGCCATGCAAGGACTGTCGGAGCACGAACGCTACAAACCCTATAACTCACGCACCATCCGCGACTCACCTTACTGGCACAAACTGACGCCGGCGTTGCAGGAGGCCATGACCGTGGTAGCCCGGGTCATGCCTTTTCGCACCAACGAATACGTGCTGGGCACACTGATCGACTGGAACAACATTCCCGACGATCCGGTTTTCCGCATGACCTTTCCCCACAAGGACATGTTGCTGCCGGAGGAATATGCCTCGCTCAAACAACTGATCGAACAGGATGACAGCGTGGCGATCAAGCGTCGGATCGAGGCGATCTGGTTGCGCATGAATCCTCATCCGGCCGGGCAGTTGACCCACAACGGTGTCACCCTCAACGGCAAAGTCCTGCCGGGCATCCAGCACAAGTACCGCGAGACCGTGCTGTTTTTCCCCGGTGCCGGTCAGACCTGTCATGCGTACTGCACCTTCTGTTTCCGCTGGGCGCAGTTCATTGGCGAAGAAGAACTCAAGTTCAACGCCCGTGAGTCCCAGGAACTGCTGAGTTACCTGAGGGTGCACACCGAAGTGACCGACGTGCTGATTACCGGCGGCGATCCGATGATCATGAACACCCGCTCGCTGACCGGTTACATCGAACCGCTGTTGCAATTGCCACACCTGAAGAACATTCGCATCGGCACCAAGTCCGTGGCGTACTGGCCGCAACGTTTTGTCAGTGACAAGGATGCGCCTGAGCTGCTGGAACTGTTCCGGCGAATCGTTGCGGCGGGGAAAAACCTGTCGATCATGGGGCACTACAACCACCCGGTGGAGCTTCGCCCGGCTATTGCCCGTCAGGCCATCGAGCGCATTCGCTCAACGGGCGCGACGGTGCGCATGCAAGCGCCGGTGATCCGCCACATCAACGAAAACCCTGTCGACTGGGCAGCGCTTTGGACCGAAGGCGTGCGGCTCGGGGCCGTGCCTTACTACATGTTCGTCGAGCGTGACACCGGCCCCAGCCACTACTTCGCAATGCCGCTGGCCCGGGCCTTCGAGATCTTCCAGGCGGCGTACCGCACGGTCTCCGGGCTGGCGCGTACGGTGCGCGGGCCATCCATGAGCACCTTCTACGGCAAGGTGTTGATCAATGGCATCGAGACCGTCGCCGGGGAAAAGGTCTTCGTCTTGCAGTTCCTCCAGGCACGCAATCCGCAATGGGTGTTGCGCACGTTCCATGCGCGCTTCGATCCGCACGTGACCTGGTTCGACGACTTGCAACCGGCATTCGGCGAGCGTTCGTTCTTCTTTCAAACCGAGCTCAGCGCCATGCCGGAATTGATACCCGTGTTGCTGGAAACAGCGTAGGAAAATTCATGAACAATGGGGAGATATGGATATGAGCAGTATCCCGTTTGATCAGCGCGAGGGTGTTATCTGGCTCGACGGCGAGTTCGTCGAGTGGTCCCGGGCGCAGTTGCATGTGCTGACCCATGGCCTGCATTACGCGAGCACCGTGTATGAAGGCGAGCGGGTCTACAACGGCAAGGTCTTCAAGCTGCGCGAGCACACTGAGCGCTTGTATCGCTCGGCACAATGGATGGACTTTGCCATCCCCTATGAGCTGGCGGAACTGGAAGCGGCGAGCCATGAACTGCTGCAACGCAACAAGGTCGTCGACGGTTATCTGCGCCCGGTGGCCTGGCGCGGCAGTGAGATGATTTCCACCTCGGCGCGTTTCAACCGTGTCCACGTGGCTATCGCGTGCTGGCAATGGCCGAGCTATTTCGACCCGACGGCGCGCATGGCCGGCATCCGCTTGAAAACCGCGAGCTGGCGCCGCCCGCCGCCGAGCAGCAGCCCGTTCCAGGCCAAGGCATCCGGGCATTACCAGATCGCCACGCTGAGCAAGCACGACGCCGAGAACACGGGTTACCACGATGCGCTGATGCTCGATTGGCGTGGCCACGTTGCCGAAGCCACCAGCGCCAATGTGTTCTTTGTCAAAGGCCGGACGCTGCACACCCCGCTGCCGGATTGTTTCCTCAACGGCATCACCCGGCAGACCGTGATCGAGTTGGCCAAAGCGCTGGACTATCAGGTCGTCGAGCGCACGATTTTGCCGGCGGAACTCGGCGACTTCGACGAGTGTTTTCTTACCGGCACCGCCGCCGAAATCACTCCGGTGCAGAGCATCGATGAACAGCACTACCGACCTGGCGATGCCTGCCGCGACTTCATTGCCGCCTACACCTCAACCGTAAACGCCTGATCACCCGCCAGGAAATTTCACCATGTCAGATCAAGGGATTGTTGCGTCTCAACCTTACATTTCGCTCGGCCATCGTCATGAAGAACTGTCGACGGCGGGCTGGACGGTACTGACCCCCGACGAATTCGCCGATGATGTCGTAGGTACCTTGCAGGAGTTCGGTCGGATCATTCCGCAGTTCAACGGCCAGATGGCCTTTGCCATTACCCGCAAGCCGGGTTACGAAGACTTGCCGTATTCCCAGAGCATGAACGGCATCGGCCCGCACACGGAGGCGCCGGTATACGGGCCTCCGCCGCGCTATCTGGCGTTGCATTGCCATAAACAGGCCACATGCGGTGGCGGGCACACCGGATTGGTGGATGGTTATGAATTTCTCAAGTCCCTGGAGCGCAGCGAACCGCAACTGCGTGAGTGGCTGGATGACACGCCGGTAGAATTCGTCGCCACCGCCAAACCGGGCGAACCGGGGCAACGACGGGTCAGGGAGTACATCCTCACGCCGACAGAAGACGGGGATATTTTCCGCTTCAGCTACAACCAGTTTCACTACGGCGACGTGAACCCGTCCAAGGAAGCCCTGCAGCAATCGCTGGTCGCCAACAGCACCTTGCCGCTGGCCAGGTTTGCCGTGCTCGGCGAAGCGTACTTCGTCGAGCACAACGTTCCGGTGCTGATTCCCGACGGATGCCTGCTGGTTTGGGATAACTGGCGGATGATTCACGCCCGCAGTCGTTACACTGACCCGGCGCGCAACCTGACCCGCTATTGGCTGGCCTGATTTTTCCGTCGCCCTACATTCTTTTGGCGTACCCCTGGCGGGTACGCGCCTTACAGGTATCGCGTCATGCAAACAGCAATCGAGATCTCCCAGGTCGATCATCAACTGATCGTGCGGCTCAACCAGGCCTGGACCAGGCGCGCCACGGTGTGTTCGCCGGACAGGGGCCAAGTGGAAGAGGTGTTTGACCCCGCGCGCCCGGATTACCCGGAGTGCATGGTGCCGTTCTTCCATCATCCGAAATTCCAGGCCTTGAGCGACGAGCTCAAAAGCAGCGTGGTGACCTGGGGCTGGATCGGCTACAACCTGCGCACCGTCATTGCCGAAGAACACGTGGTCAACCCGGCGCTGAGCGTCATCGCCAATCAGTATCTGGGCAAGGATGACTGGCATTTTCGCGAGGCCATGCAACAAACCCTGATCGACGAGCACTACCACACGCTGATGCACCTGCGCGCCATCGAGCGGACCAAACTGGATCGGGCGCTGGACCAGGATCTGGATCTGCCACCGTCCGTCACTTACCTGCGCATGAAAGCCCTGCATGCAGAGCTGCCAGAGCAATGGCAGCGGGATCTGGCGGCGATCACTTTTGCGGTGGTGGCCGAGATCAGCGTCAACGCCTATCTGGACCTGCTGGCAGACGACCGGACCATTCAGCCGCAGAACCGCCGGGTGGCCGAACTGCACAACCGCGACGAATATGCCCACAGCAAGGTGCTGGCCGAAGTGGCGAAGGTCATGTACGCCAACATGCAGCCCACTCAGCGGGAATTTTTCGCACGCAACCTGTCGGTGGCGCTGAGTGCGTTTATCGCTCAGGACTACTCCATGTGGGAGGCGATTCTGACGCAGCTCGGGGTCGAGGATGCGGCGCTGATCATTGCCGACACCCGTGAGAGCAACAAGAGCGCGACCATCATGCGTGACTACAGTGGCCTGCATAAATTGGCCCATGACCTGGGTATCAGCGACCAGATCGATTTCGATTTTCGCCCGACCCTCAAAACCACGGCGGCCGCCTGAACCCGGAGGTGCTTATGTCCACACCTGTGTACGAAGTGTTCGCCATCCGTGTCGGTGCCAATGCCCAGCGCACCGCCAGGGAGAATTTTCTGTACGACGCCTGCTGCGGTGATCCGAATGCGCCGATGCCTCTGGACTACTACTTCTGGGTCATCCGCAACGAGCAGCAGGTGATCGTGGTCGACACCTGTTTTCAACCTGCCACGGCGCACCGGCGCAATCGCCAGATGTATCGCCTGCCGGAAGAATCCCTACGGCAACTGGACATCGATCCGGCGCAGGTCGAGCACCTGATCCTGACCCATTTGCATTGGGATCATGCCGGCAACCTCGGGCTGTTCCCGAAGGCGACCGTGCATTTGCAGGACGCGGAGCTGCGATTCTGCACCGGGCCGAAAATGGTCCATCGCACGGTGAATAAAACCTACGAGGTCGAGGACGTGATGTCGGCGCTGCCGCCGTTGTTCGAAGGGCGGATGCGTTTGCACAGTGGTGTTGTCGAGGTCGTGCCTGGCGTGACGCTGCACCCGGTGGGCGGGCATACGCCCGGCAGTCAGGTCGTGCGGGTGAACACTGAACGCGGCTGGATCGTACTGGCCTCGGATGCCGCGCATTTGTGGGTCAACATTCGTCAGCGCAGCCCGTTTCCGATTCTCGATGACCTGGCGCAAACCCTTGAAGCGTTCACCGAGATCGATCGCCTGGCCGATGGCGAAGACCACGTCATCCCCGGCCACGACCCGCTGATCGCCGAGAGTTTTCCGCACTGGAATGACGACCCGCATATCATTTGCCTGCACCAGCCACCCATCTGAAAACCACCCCAAAACCTGTGGGAGCGAGCCTGCTCGCGAAGACGGCAGCACATTCAGCATTGATGTGCCTGACACACCGCTTTCGCGAGCAGGCTCGCTCCCACAGGAATGTGGCTAACCCTGGTTTTTCAGGATGCGCCCCAAGGTCTGCAGGGCCTCATCAATCCGCGGCGAATACGGCGCGCCACAGCCAATGCGCACAAAGTGATCGAAACGCCTGGCATTGGAAAAGATATCCCCAGGGGAAATCTGGATGCCGACTTTCAGCGCTTCGTGAAAAAAAGCCATCGAAGAATACCGACGAGGCAATTCCACCCATAGCAGCGTGCCGCCTTGCGGATGGGTCACGCTGGTGCCGATGGGAAAATGGCGGGTGATCGCCGCGCTCATTTGCTCGCGTTGTACGGTCAGGGTTTTCCTCAGCCGCCGCAGGTAACGTTCGTAGGACGGTGTGCGCATGAATTCGCTGACGGCCAGTTGCGATAGCGCCTCGCATCCCCGTGACTGCGTATGCTTGAGCATCTCCACACGGTCGTGCCACTTGCCGGCGCTGATCCAGCCCAGGCGCATGCCCGGTGCCAGGGTTTTGTTCAGCGAGGCGCAGTAGATCACGTTGTCGCTGCGGTCCCACTGTTTGAGCGTGGACAACGGCTGCTCGGTGTCCACCAGGTCGCCGTAGGTGTCGTCCTCGATCAGCACGGTGTTGTGCTCGGCACACAGTTTCACCAGCCGTGCCTTGTTGGCGGCGGGCATGATGCTGCCCAGCGGGTTTTGCAGGTTGGGAATGACGATCAATGCCTTGACCCGTTCGGGGCCTTGCAGCAGCAGTTGCAGGGCCGCCAGATTGAGCCCGGTGTGGGCCGAGGCCGGGACTTCCAGCACCCGCAGGCTCAGGCTTTCGAGAATTTGCAGCAGGCCGTAGAACGTCGGCGACTCCACGGCCACGGTGTCACCGGGGCGGGTGACCGCACGCAAGGCCAGGTTGATCGCTTCGGTGGCGCCGTTGGTGATCACGATCCGCTCGGGGGCCAGGTGGGTCTTGCTGGCCAGTGCCCGCCGGGCCAGGATGCTGCGCAATGCGCTGTTGCCGCAGGTCGGGCCCGCAGTGCCGAGCAGGCGGGCGTCGTAGCGCAGCGACTTGATCATGTTGTCTTGCAAGGCCTTGAGCGGATAAAGCTCCGGCGCGCAGTAGGCGCTGGCGAAATTGACCTTGATCGTCGCGCGCTGACTGGCTTTGAGCACCGTTGAGACCTGTTCATGAATGCCGACATAGACGCTGGTATCCAGCGCAGGCGCCATGGCAATCGGGGCAGGCTTGGGCGCGGTGTCGGGCTGGCGAATGTAGTTGCCGGAGCGTGGCCGGGCTTCCAGCACACCGTAGTCTTCCAGTTCCCGGCACACCTGCACGGCGGTCGACAGGCTGACGGCGTGTTTTTCCATCATCAACCGGATCGAGGGGAAGCGTTCACCGGTTTTCAAGGTGCCGCTGCGGATGGCGTCCAGGTAGTGGTTGGCTAGCTGGCGATACAAGGGGGTCGTGTTCATGATGACCTCGGCAGTTGCACCACTGAGATCTGGGCTGGAAAGTGAGTTGACGCTCCCCGCAGGCGGACCCGTGGTGCTCATGGGTGAAGGGAAGTGTTGATCTGCGTCGATACTGGAAGAGTAATCGCGGATTTGCCCGAATCACGGGCAATAAAAAGCCCTGCGCCAGGGCAGGGCTCTTGAGTCAGTCGCTGAGGACCTTGTGGCGAGGGGCGCCTTACTGCACGGCGATGCTGTACCCGTCGAACGCGGTCTGCTGCTGTAGGGCGGTGATGATGTTCTTGCGGTTGACCGCTTGCTCGGCGCCGCTGTTGTCCAGGAACGTCTCGCTTTCCAGTTCCGCCTCTTCGCCTTCGCCAACGAAGGTGAAACCGAGGAACTCCAGGGCTTCACGGTCGACGTTCAGGCGCGAGCGCGGGGTGCGCAACGGCAAGGTGACGCTCATGCCGTCCTTGCTGATGGTGAACACTTCGATTTCTTTCTTGGCCTTGGCTGCCTTGCTCTTGCCGCCGCTCGGGTTGCTGATGGCCTGGTGGGTCTGGTTCAGCACCTTCAGGGCCAGGCCGTAGACGATTTCCTGGAACGCCGGATCGTCCTTGAAGCTGGACAGGATGCGGCTGATCGGGAACTTGCTGCTCAAGTCTTCCAGTGCAGCGATATCCGCCGCTTCGGCGTCCTTGAGCTGCTTGAGTTGACCCATCAGTTCGTAGGCCTTGTCGTCATCGAAGCTGTCGTGGGCCTGGCGGATCGCAGCGCGCAGTTCGCGAATCTGGTCGCTTTCGCGGGTGGACTGGAAAGCGTCCAGCACCATCTCGCTGATGGTTTTCGCCTGGGGTACGTGTTGTGAAAGATTGATGGAGTTTTCGTATTCCGCTTTGGACGACAAGGTGACTACGGATTCAGCGGTGTTGGAATCGGACATTGAAATTTCACTACTTCTTTGAACTTGAATAGGGGCGAAAAAGCCCGGAGGCTTTTTCAGGCCGACTAATCTATTGGACCGACGCTGCGTTGTCACGGATCAACGGGCGGCTGGTCAATTTTTTGCCTTTCTGTAGAAGCGAGCCTGCTCGCGATGGACGTTAACGATAACGCGTTCGCTCTGGATGAACGCGGAGGCCTTGAGACCATCGTCGGAACGCCGCCCGGAGCAAGCTCGCTCCCACAGTGTTTTGGTTGTTCGCAGATCTTGCGTACACCCACTTACCCTGGGGAGCGCGCTTGCTCCGGGCAGCGTTCCGACGATGGGGCCCGGTCATGCACCACAAATTTTCAGGCCTGCCTCGGGGTATTCAGGTTCATCGATCGCTCCGCCAACGCCGAAGCGGTCTCTTCATCGATCGGCAACGAAAAACGAAAGGTCGCACCCCGCCCCGGCACATCGATCAACTGAATCTCGCGCCCGTGCAATTGCAGGATGCGGTGCACGATCCGCAGCCCCAACCCGCCATCGCGCCGTGCGCCGCCAATGTTGAACGGGCGCAGGAACAGACCTTCGCGCAGCTCCGGGGCAATGCCGGGGCCGGTATCGCTGACCGTGACTTCGATGAATGACCCTTGCGGGCGCAGGCTCAGTTCGACTTCGCCACCGGACGGGGTGTGGCGCAGGGCATTGTCGAACAGGTTGGTCAGCACCCGCTCGATCAACCCGAGGTCCGCGCAGGCCGCCGAGGCATTTGGTGCGAACGTGGCCTTGAGTTCGACTTTGCGCGCTTCGGCGGTGAGTTCGAATTTCTGGAAAATATCCTGGGCCAGGTCGGTCAGGGAAAAGCGTTCCAGCACCGGCTGCACAAAGCCGTGTTCCAGCCGCACCAGTTCCAGCAGCGACTGCGCCAGACCGCCGACCTTACGGCTCTGGTCCAGCGCGATGCCGAGATAGCGACGGCGGTCGGCAGGGGACAGCGTGGCGTCCTTGAGCGACAGGGTTTCCAGATAACCGTGCAGCGAGGCCAGCGGCGTGCGCAAGTCGTGGGAGATGTTCGCCACCAGTTCGCGGCGCTCCTGATCCTGGCGGGTCAACGAACGCCATTGTTCGCCCAGGCGGGCTTGCATCTGCCGGAACGCGGCGTCGAGTACGGCAATTTCATCGTGGCTGGCGGCTTTTTCCACCGCGACGGGCAGGGCCGGTGTGACCGGAACGCCATCGATGTCGAACCGGCTGACCGTTTCGGTCAGGCGGCGCAGCGGCCGGGTGATCAGGGCAAACGCGGTGAGACCGGCAATCAGGCATAGCAGCGCCACCAGTCCGATGGATAACAGTGCCGTGTTGAGCGCCGCGCTGGTCGCGCCGCGTTCGGCCAGGCGGTCGTGATCCTCACCGAGCAGCACCACATAGAGATAACCCGCCGGCTTGCCATCAACCTTCAGCGGTGCGGCGCTGAACACCTTGCGCGCATCGACGCTGCGCGGGTCGTCGCCGAGAATCGGCAGGGCATCGCCCCGCAACAGGCGCTGGATCGGCGCCAGGTCGACCCGCTCGCGACGGATCCGGCCCTCGGGCGCGGCGCTGCCGACAATCTTGCCTTCGGTATCGAGCAGGTACACCTCGACGCTGGGGTTGACCTGCATCAGTTTGCTGAACAGATCGCGAACGGCATTGGGCATCAGGCCCTGGGTGTCCATCAGCACCGTGTCACGGGCGATGTGCTGCGCCAGGTCCCGGGACAAGCCTTGCACCACTTCCTGCTCATGCATCTGGTTGGAGCGTACCTGCATCCACGCCGACGTGCCGCAGCACACCAGCAGCAGCACGGCGAACACCAGGGACAGGCGTTGCGTCAGGGTCAGCCTCATGGCTGCGGCTCCTCACCGGTGGCGAATTTGTAGCCGCGGCCCCAGACCGTGAGGATGCGCACCGGTTGCGCCGGATCGGCCTCGATCTTGGCGCGCAGGCGGTTGATGTGGGTGTTGACCGTGTGCTCGTAGCCTTCGTGACTGTAACCCCACACGGCATTGAGCAGGTCCATGCGCGAGAACACCTTGCCGGGCTGGCGGGCGAAGAAGTACAGCAAGTCGAACTCCCGGGGCGTGAGGTCCAGGCGACGTCCGTCGAGGGACACTTCGCGGGTGATCGGGTCGATGGCCAGGCCGTCGGTGAGCAGGCTGCCGGCATCCATCTTCAGGTTGCGCGCCATGGCATCGACCCGGCGCAGCAGTGCCTTGACCCTGGCCACCAGCTCCAGCATGGAAAAGGGCTTGGCCAGGTAGTCGTCGGCACCCAGTTCGAGGCCGAGAATCCGGTGCACTTCGCTGGAGCGCGCACTGGTGATGATGATTGGTGTGTAGCGGGCCATGGCGCGGGCACGGCGGCAGATCTCCAGGCCGTCGACACCGGGCAGCATCAGGTCGAGGATCAGTGCATCCCAGTTGCCTTGCTGCAGCAGGCGCATGCCTTCATCGCCATCGGCGCTGTGCACCACCTCGAACTGCTCATCACGCAGATGCAGGCAGATCAGGTCGGCGATGTGCAGGTCGTCCTCGACCACGAGGACTCGTTTGGTCTGTTCCATCCAGCTCAATCCTTCTGCGCAATGGGCGCATTGTGCGTAATGCCGCTTGCATGGGCATTGTGCGGGTTTTTCGGCGCGCGAGTTATCACGAATTGTTTAACTTCCCGTGAGGATTTGGCGATCACCCAAAGCCTAGGCTGTGCTCCATGAAACACCCCTGGATTTTTGGAGGCGAGCATGTTTTCACGACGGCAATTTCTTGTAGCGAGCGGCGGGTTGGGGGTTGCAGCCGTGGCGATCGGCCTGTTGCCGAAGTTTTCCACAGGCTCGGCCTTGATCAGTGAAGCCAGCGCGGCGGAGGTATTCGAAGTGACCCACAGCGACAGTGAATGGCACGCGATCCTGAGCGACGAGCAGTATGAAATCCTTCGCGAAGAAGGCACCGAGCGGGCCTACAGCAGCCCGCTGAACAACGAACACCGTGACGGCACCTTCGCCTGTGCCGGCTGTGACCTGCCGTTGTTTTCCTCGGCGACCAAATTTGACAGCCGCACCGGCTGGCCGAGTTTCTGGGCGCCACTGGACAAGGCCGTGGCCACCCGCCAGGACCGCACGTTCGGCATGGTCCGCGAAGAGGTTCACTGCCGGCGTTGCGGCGGGCATCTGGGGCATGTCTTCGATGACGGCCCGAAACCCACCGGCCTGCGTTACTGCATGAACGGCCTGGCGATGAAATTCGTGCCGAAGACGGTGTGATTCCCTTCCATTCACTTTTTGCAGGTAATCGCCATGTGGCTGCTGGTCCTCGCTTATCTCGGTGGTGTGCTGACGATTGTCAGCCCGTGCATTCTGCCGGTGTTGCCGTTTGTCTTCGCCCGCACCGGGCAACCCTTCGTCAAAAGCGGATTGCCGCTGCTGACCGGGATGGCACTGACCTTTGCGCTGGTCGCCACATTGGCGGCGGTGGGCGGTGGTTGGGTGGTGCAGCTCAATCAGTACGGGCGCTGGCTGGCGCTGGTGTTCGTCGCACTGTTCGGTCTGACGCTGTTGCTGCCGCAATTGGCCGAGCGCCTGACCCGGCCGTTGGTGGCGGCGGGCAGCCGTTTGTCGGAGGCGGCGGGCGCCGATGCGCGGCCACGTCCCGCTGCTTCGTTCCTGATCGGCGTGGCTACCGGCCTGCTGTGGGCGCCGTGCGCCGGGCCGATCCTGGGCCTGTTGCTGACCGGTGCGGCACTGCAAGGGGCGAGCATTCAAACCACCTTGTTGCTGCTGGCGTACGCCGCGGGTGCTGCCACTTCCCTCGCATTGGCGTTGCTGTTGGGCGGCAAAGTCTTCACGGCGATGAAACGCTCCATAGGCGCGGGCGAATGGCTGCGTCGCGGACTCGGCGCGGCGATGCTGGCCGGTGTCGCGGCGATTGCCCTGGGGCTGGACACAGGGGTTCTGGCGCGGCTTTCCACGGCGTCGACCGGCGGTATCGAGCAAGCGCTGGTGGAAAAACTGAGCGGCAAGTCACCGCGTAGCAGCGAGGCGATGAAGGCGCAAAACCCGGCCGCCGAAGGGGCGATGTCAGTGGCAGACAAGACCCCGGGCACCTTGCCGGTCGAAGGCAACCTGCCGTCGCTGGAGGGCGCCGTGCAATGGCTCAACTCGCCACCCCTCGATGCCCAGGCATTGAAAGGCAAGGTGGTGTTGGTGGATTTCTGGACCTACTCCTGTATCAACTGCCTGCGCTCGCTGCCCTATGTGAAAGCCTGGGCCGAGAAATATCGCGATCAGGGGCTGGTGGTGATCGGCGTGCATGCGCCGGAGTTTGCCTTCGAGCGTGACATCAACAACGTCACCAAGGCCATGAAGGACTTGGGCATCAACTACCCGGTGGCCATCGATAATGAGTTCAGGATCTGGCGCGCCTTCAACAACGAATACTGGCCGGCGCATTATTTTGCCGACGCCCAGGGACGCATTCGTTATCACCACTTCGGCGAAGGCGAGTACGCCGAGTCGGAGCGAGTCATCCAGCAATTGCTGCGCGAGGCGGGGGCGGCCAAGGTCGCGGACGGGCTGATCAGTGCCAAGGCAGACGGCGTGCAAATGGCCCCGGACAACAGCGAAGTGCAGTCGCCGGAAACCTACGTCGGCTATCAGCGTGCGGAGCATTTCGTGCCGGAAACCGCGCTGGTGCCGGACCAGGTGGCGGCCTACAACCCACCGGCGCAACTGGCCCTCAACGACTGGAGTCTGGGGGGCCAATGGCATGTCGGCCCGGAGCGGGCCACGGCCAGCGCACCGACCAGTCGCATCGTCTATCGCTTCCACGCTCGTGACTTGCATTTGGTACTCGGCCCTGGCGTCGATGGCAAACCGGTGCGTTTCAAAGTGCTGATCGACGGCAAGGCGCCTGGCGATGACCACGGCATGGACGTGGCACCCGACGGCAGTGGCACCGTGACTGACCAGCGCTTGTATCAACTGGTGCGGCAGAGCGACGGCGTGACCGACCGGACCTTCAGCATCGAGTTTCTTGATCCGGGTGCATCGGCGTACGCCTTCACCTTTGGTTGATCACTGTTCAACGACTCAGGAGTTCGCCCCATGAAAACCCTCTTCACCTGGCGCCGTACCCTGTTGGGGCTGGTGGCCGCTGGCATCGTCAGCCAATGCTCGGCCTTCTCCTTCGGCGGCGCCGAAAAGGCGGTCATCATTCCGCCGCCGGCCCTCGACGAAACCACCCAGGCCCGCAGCGAAACCGCCGTGTTCGCCGGCGGCTGCTTCTGGGGCGTCCAGGGGGTATTCCAGCATGTCAAAGGTGTGAAAAACGCCGTCTCCGGCTACGCGGGCGGGGCGGCCAATACCGCGCAATATGAGCGGGTCAGCAACGGCAATACCGGCCATGCGGAATCGGTCGAAGTCACGTTCGATCCCGGCCAGGTCAGCTACGGCACCTTGCTGCAAATCTACTTTTCCGTGGCGCACAACCCGACCGAGCTCAACCGTCAGGGACCGGACAGCGGCACCCAGTACCGCTCGGCGATCTTTACCAAAAGCACTGAGCAGCAGCGGGTCGCACAGGCCTACATCACCCAGCTCGACGCCGCTCATGTCTTCGACAAACCGATCGTGACCAAACTCGAAACCTACAACGGTTTCTACCCGGCGGAAGAGGAACATCAGGACTTCCTGACCGAGCATCCGACCTATCCGTACATTGTGATCAACGATTTGCCGAAGGTCGCGCAGTTGAAACAGCTGTACCCGAATCGTTATCAGGAACAACCGGTGCTGGTGAAGGCGGGGATGTAAATGGCGATCAGCGACTGCATGGCCTATTCGGCCGACGGGTGCTTGCCCCACATCTGCATGGCGAATTCGACGAAACGGCGCAACTTCGGCAAACGGTGGCGATCCTGGGCATAGACCAGATGCATCGGTCGACTGGGCGGGCAGTAATCGGGCATCAAGGCCAACAGTTTTCCGTCCTTGAGGTCCTGTTCGACCAGGGCATCGGGCATCATCACGATGCCCATGCCGGTCCGCGCCGCCTGATGCAAACCGGCCGAACTGTTGATCAGCATCGGTCCGCTGACCCCTACACTGACTTCGCCATCGGGACCGGCCAGGCGCCATTCCTTTTGCACCGATTGCCAGTCATCCCCGGCCGGATAGGCAAAGGACAGGCAGTCGTGATGTCGCAGGTCTTCAGGTGTTTGCGGTGTGCCCCGACGGGCCAGGTATTGCGGTGATGCGCACATGGTCAGGGTGTAGTCGATCAGCGGGCGGGCGATCAGGTTGGAGGGCTCCAGCGCGCCGAGGCGAAACGCCACATCCAGACCGTTTTCCAGCAGGTCCGGGCGTCGGTTGGTCAGTACCACGTCAAGTTTCACCCGTGGGTTCTGCCGGCTGAACTCACTCAGTGCCGGTGCCAGGCGCTCGGTACCGAAGGTCAAGGGTGCGGTGATGCGCAAGGTGCCGCTCGGTTCGTCGAGCGCCTGTTCGGCCAGGCGCTCGGAATCGGCCACCAACCCCAACACTTCCAGGCAGCGCTGGTAATACGCGGCGCCGAACTCGGTCAGCCGCTGGCGCCGCGTTGTGCGGTTGAGCAGGCGCACACCCAGCCGTTGCTCCAGGGCCTTGAGGTGGTTGCCGACCATGGTCGTGGACATTTCGCACTGCAAAGCGGCGGCGGTCATGCTGCCGGTCTCCACCACTTTGACGTAAACGGTCATTGCCTGGAATAAATCCATTATCAAGCTCTGCTTTTAAATGATTGAAGTTTTGCGGTGTTTATCCAGCTTGGGTGGCTAACCATACTGCAAAAACACCGACCCTTGCTGGAGCTTGATGTCATGACCGCCGCCTGCCTGATGAGCACTTACCAACCCTTGGCCTTGAGTTTCAACAAGGGCCTGGGCACTCGCCTGTGGGATCAGGCCGGTCGCGAATACCTGGATGCGGTCGCCGGTGTGGCGGTGACCAACGTCGGCCACTCCCATCCGAAAATCGTCGCCGCCATCGTTGAACAGGCTGGGTTACTGCTGCACACCTCGAACCTTTACAGCATCGACTGGCAACAACGGCTGGCGCAGCAACTGACCCGGCTGGCGGGCATGGACCGGGCGTTTTTCAACAATTCCGGGGCCGAAGCCAATGAAACCGCACTGAAAATCGCCCGGCTGCATGGCTGGTACAAAGGCATCGAGCAGCCGCTGGTGGTGGTCATGGAGAACGCATTCCATGGCCGCACCCTCGGCACGTTGTCTGCCAGCGATGGTCCGGCGGTACGCCTGGGTTTCAACAAGCTGCCGGGAGATTTCGTCAAAGTGCCGTTTGGCGACCTCGACGCGCTGGACAAGGTGCAACAGGCCTATGGCTCGCGGATCGTGGCGGTGCTGATGGAGCCGATCCAGGGCGAAAGCGGCGTGCAACTGGCACCAGCGGGCTATCTCAGCGCCGTGCGCGAACTGTGCAACCGGCGCTCATGGTTGTTGATGCTCGATGAAATCCAGACTGGTATCGGTCGCACCGGCCAGTGGTTCGCGTTCCAGCACGAAGGCATCGTCCCGGACGTCATGACCCTGGCCAAAGGCTTGGGTAACGGCGTGCCCATCGGTGCTTGCCTGGCCCGTGGCAAGGCGGCCGAACTGTTTACGCCGGGCAGCCACGGCAGCACCTTCGGTGGCAACCCGCTGGCTTGCCGGGTCGGTTGCACGGTGCTGGAGATCGTTGAAGAACAAGGGCTGCTGGAAAACGCCAGGCGTCAGGGCGAGCGTCTGCTCGACAGATTGCGCACAGAGTTGGCGGGTAATCCGAATGTCATGGCGATTCGTGGTCAGGGGTTAATGATCGGCATCGAACTCAAGCAACCGATCCGCGACCTGAGCCTGATCGCTGCCCGGGATCATGGCTTGCTGATTAACGTCACGCGTGGCAAAACCATTCGCCTGCTGCCGCCGCTGACTATTGATGAGCGGGAGGTGGAGATGATTGTCAGGGGGGTGAGTTGCGTGCTGAAAGAGGTTTGAAATACGCTCCTCAGGCACCGCAAACCTGTAGGGGCGAGCTTGCTCCCACAGGTTTGCGTCTTACCTGATCGGTATTACCTCTGGATCTGAAGCGAAGTCGGTGATTTCTTTCCGATCCATCAGTTGAATCCTGGATCCGGCAAACCCTTCGAACAACCGCTGGTGCGCGGCAAAGCCACTTGAGTCGTCACGCGTGCGATAGCTATCTGCCCACTCCAGCAATGCAGTCAATCGTTCGTCATCGTTGGTTTCCCGCTGGCAAATATTGGCGCTGCAATCAACATCATCAATACGCAGCCAGATCAGCGCCGTGGCCCGGTGGAGGATTTCGCTGATGATCCAGCCGTAGACTCCTTCGATCACCCAGAGCTCTTCACTTGCCGCCCTGCGCGCCATTCCCATTGCTTCGTTTCGGGGGCGAGGGATGCTGTGTTCGTCGGACAGCCAGTGAATTTGGTCGAGGTCGGTCCAGGGTGCATGTAGTTGCTTGGCCAGTCGCTGTGCCAGCCAGCTCTTGCCGGAGCCGGAGTTGCCGATGATCAGGGTTCGGGTGAGGTCCATGGGCGACACCGTTCAAATGTGGGAGCGATTGTCTGCAAGCTGACCTGATATTAGCGCTGCTCCCGGTCCGATTGTGGGAGCGAGCTTGCTCGCGATGGCGGTCTGGCAGTCAGCCTGTCTTTTTTGACTGTGTACATATCCGTTGCTGCGGTAACGGCGGCTGGCGGTTTCGCCCTGACGGCGAGTCCCTTTTGGCAAACGCCCCAAAAGGAACCAAAAGGTCTCGCCCCGAACGTCCGGCCCCTCGCCAAGGCTCGGGGTTCCTTCGCTCCGGCATTCATCCGGGGGCATTGCCCTCCGGTCGGCTGCGCTCGACCTGCATGCAATGAGTTCGACTGCGTCGAACGGCGCTGCGCGCCCATCCCCGGATGAACACCTCCGCTCAGCCTGCCGAGGGGGCGGGTGGATCAAGATCAAGATCAAGAGCGGCAGGCGAGCTAACGCTCGGCCTGTTGAGTGGTGAGGAGCAGAGCGGGTGTGCGCCGATCTGCCTTTGCTCGGCTCTTCTGTGGGAGCGAGCTTGCTCGCGATTGCGGTGGGTCAGAGAAGAAGATGTTGATTGTCATACCGCCTTCGCGAGCAAGCTCGCTCCCACAGTATTCTCTACCTCAATCATCGCCTTGCGGGGCAATCATCCGGGTTTTCGGTGAGCCGTTCGAGTTGTGTTGGTAGATCGTCTGCGGCTGCCCCAGGTCGTTGAAAAACACTTGGCCGATCCCTGCCGAGTTCCATAGCCGCTCGCCGGCTTCGGCGTGTTCCGGGACATGCGGCACGATGCGCATGCGTCGACGTTTGGTCAGCCAGTTCAGCGGTGAGCGTGGTGAGTACAGCCAGCGGTTTAGGCGGTCGAACCACTCGAGCAGGGTGGCCGGGAATTCATTCTTGATGCCGCTGCTGGTGATCTGCCAGATGCGCGGCCCGGCCTTGCGGTGGCGGATCAGCACTTCGTAGACGAAGGAATAGTGCACGTCGCCCGACAGCACTACGTAGTTACCCGGCGTGCGCGAGTGGCGGAAAATGTTCAGGATCACCTGGGCCGCGCCACGATGGGCCATCCAGTTTTCCGCGTCCACCAGCAGTGGATAACCGCACCAGCTGAATACCCGCTGCACGGTTTCAATCAGTTTGACGCCGAAGATCGGTGCTGGTGACACGATGATTGCGCTCGGGTGGTCCAGCAGTTCCTGTTGCAGTTCGCTGAGGGCTTCCCAGTCGAGCAGACCGGAAGGCTGCTTGAGGTTCATCTCGCTGCGCCAGCGCCGGGTGCGGGTGTCGATCACCACCATGGCCGGTATGGTCGGCAGCAGGTAATGCCAGTGCTGAAATTTCAGCAGATCATCGATCAGATCATCCTGGACCCTGCTGTCGAGGTGGCGCTCGTGTGCGCCGGCGCTCAATGCACCGGCCTTTTCCAGCACGGCACCGAACGCATCCGGATTGTTGCCCCAGCCCTGGCACAGCATGTACGCCAGCAGCGCGTTGCCGATGATGCGTCGGGAGAACGGATGGCCGTAGGCCGTTTCCTCCCACTGTGCGGAAAGGTTCCAGTCGTCGGTGATGTCGTGGTCGTCGAAAATCATCAGCGTCGGCAAATGCGCCAGTGCCCGCGCGACGTTGCCCAGGCCTGCCCTGAAGGCATCGATGCGCGTCTGTTCAAGGGCGTAGCGCTTGAGTCGTTCCGGCGTCAGCGTCGGCGGCCGGGGCGTGATCAGGGTCCAGGGTGTTGGCGACCAGACCAGCAAATACATGGCCATGACTTCAGCGAAGGTCACCAGATGGTTGTCGGCATTGCTGCTGGTGAAAATCGGCTTGCGCGCGCCACCGAAAAATCGTTCGCGCAGGGTTTCATTGCCTTGCAGTGCCGGCAGCAGGTCCGCGCGGTGGTAATAACTGGCCGGATG
Source organism: Pseudomonas sp. B28(2017) (assembly GCF_002113025.1). Taxonomy (GTDB): domain Bacteria; phylum Pseudomonadota; class Gammaproteobacteria; order Pseudomonadales; family Pseudomonadaceae; genus Aquipseudomonas. Next base: position 259,229 of record NZ_NEJH01000001.1, read on the forward strand.
CTCGTAGAGCCTGGCGCTGTCGCTGACCACGGCGCCCTGGAGGTGTTCCCCGTACAGGCCCAGACGCTCGATCAAGGCGTGAATCGCCCGCAACATCGGCCCCGCGACATCGTCGGCGTAGACCTGATCGCCCGTCATCATCAGCAGTGCCGGGCGGTCCCTGGCGGCGTGTTCCTGCGCCAGCAACCGGTCGACGCACAGCATGCCGTCCGCCGCCGGGTGATGAGGCTTGCGGCAAGAGCCGTGCAGCAACTGATCGACCCGTGCGCGCAGCACGAAGTTCGGGCAAGGGGCATCGCCATACAGCAGGTGTGGCGCCCAGTCGGCGATGCCTTTTTCTGCGCCATCGATCAGCAGGTCATAGTCGATCGTTTCATCGCAGGGCAGGGCGCAATCCAGGAGCACATCGATCAGGTGCACATAGGCATGAGCACCCACTGCAATCACCGTGCATTGCCCGGCATCGAGTCGGATATCGCCGACGCCCTGCAAGCGCAAGGTCAGCGTCAGCGCCCGGGAACCCACCAGCCACAGCGCCAGCCGCGTGGGCTCAAGACGCCGCAACAGCGGGCCGGCCAGTACCGGCGGCAGGGCTTGATGATCGTCGGGCAGTGGCAGTGTTTCGGACATCCGGGGTCAAGGCTCTTTGGGCATCGAGGCGGGCGATGATAGCGCAGGTGACGACCGGACAACCCACCGGCACCGGCCGCCACCGAAAACAAAAAGGACAAGCCCCCGGATAGCAAGGAGGGAGCTGCCGCACCTGTCATCAAATGAAAAGCCATTGTCGTCTGATGAGAAGCGTCTCAACAGGCCGCGTCCTACAGTCCAATCAGCGCAATTCGATGCAACACGCCCATATTGCAGATTGGAGAATAAGAAAAATGGCCAAAGCCGTACGCTTTTACGAAACCGGTGGTCCCGAAGTTCTACGTTATGAGGACGTCGAAGTCGGCGAGCCCGGTCCCGGCCAGGTTCGGCTTCGTCATGTGGCAGTCGGCCTGAACTATGCCGACACCTATTTCCGTAACGGTACCTATGCGATTCCTCTGCCCAACGGCATGGGTGTCGAGGCCTCTGGCGTCGTCCAGGCCGTTGGTGAGGGGGTCACCAACGTCGAGGTCGGCGATCGCGTCACCTACACCGGTTTTCTCAACACCCTCGGCGCCTACAGCACTGAGCGCCTGATCCCGGCCGCGCCGCTGATCAAGCTGCCGGAAACCATCAGCTTCGAGACCGCGGCCGCGATGACCATGCGTGGTTTGACCTCCTCGTACCTGATGCGCCGCATCTACGACTTCAAGGCTGGCGACAGCATCCTGCTGCACGCCGCTGCCGGTGGTGTCGGCCTGATCGTTTCGCAGTGGGCCAGGTTGCTGGGCTTGAACGTCATCGGCACCGTGTCGACCGACCTCAAGGGTGAAATCGCCAAGGCTCACGGTTGCGATCATGTGATCAACTACAGCCATGAAGACGTCGCTGCGCGGGTTCGCGAGTTGACCGACGGCGTGGGTGTCAACGTGGTGTTCGACAGCGTCGGCAAAAACACCTTCGAAGGCTCCCTGAACTCGCTCAAGCGCCGTGGCCTGATGGTTTGCGTTGGTACGGCGTCCGGCCCGATCCCGGCGTTCGATCCGGTGATGCTGGCGATGAAAGGCTCGCTGTTCCTGACCCGTCCGGCCCTGGCCGACTACATCGCCGACCCGGCGGAAAAAGCCGCCCTGGCCGGCGAGCTGTTCGACCACGTCGGCAGCGGCCGGATCAAGATCGAGATCAACCAGCACTACGCCTTGCAGGACGCCGTGCAGGCCCATCGCGACCTTGAATCACGCAAGACCACAGGCTCGTCGATTTTCGTCATTTAAGGAGCGGCCAGCCATGAAAGTCGAACAATTGACCTGCACCATCGGCGCCGAACTGATCGGCGTCAATCTGGCCGACGCCGTCCATGACGATGGTCTGTTTGCCGAGATCCGTGCCCAGTTGCTCAAGCACCGCGTGGTGTTCCTGCGTGATCAGGACATCACCCGCGCCGAACACGTGGCCTTCGCCCGGCGCTTTGGCGAGCTGGAGGATCATCCGGTGGCCGGTAGCGATCCGGATCATCCGGGGCTGGTGCGGATCTACAAGAATCCGGACCAGCCGATGGACCGCTATGAAAACGCCTGGCACACCGACGCCACCTGGCGCGAGGCGCCGCCAATGGGGTGCGTGTTGCGCTGCGTGGAATGCCCGCCGGTCGGCGGCGACACCATGTGGGCCAACATGGTCGAGGCTTACGCGCGTTTGCCGGAAGACGTGAAGGTGAAGATCGCCGACCTGCGTGCCCGCCATAGCATCGAAGCGAGTTTCGGTGCGGCGATGCCGATCGAAAAGCGCCTGGCGCTCAAGGCGATGTACCCGGACGCCGAACACCCGGTGGTGCGCACCCATCCGGAAACCGGCGAGAAGGTGCTGTTCGTCAACGCCTTCACCACCCATCTCAGCAACTACCACACCCCTGAGCGGGTGCGCTTCGGCCAGGACGCCAACCCCGGCGCCAGCGAATTGCTGCGCTACCTGATCAGCCAGGCGTACATCCCCGAGTATCAGGTGCGCTGGCGCTGGAAGCCCAACAGCATCGCCATCTGGGACAACCGCAGTACCCAGCACTACGCCGTCATGGATTACCCGCCGTGCCATCGCAAGATGGAGCGTGCCGGGATTATCGGCGACAAGACCTACTGATCGAACGCCATCTGCATTCGCACTCGCAAGCACGTCTGCCCGGCACGACCCCGGGTGGACGGGACAATCATAAGAACTGGAGTAAACCATGCAATTCTTCGACGATTCCCTGCACCCGGAAAACATGGAAAAGGTAGTCATCACCGTGGCCCCGTATGGCCCGGAATGGATGCCTGAAGACTTCCCGGAAGACATCCCGCTGACCATGGACGAGCAAGTCCAGAAAGCGGTCGATTGCTATGAAGCCGGCGCCACCGTACTGCACCTGCATGTACGTGAGCTGGATGGCAAGGGCTCCAAGCGTCTGTCGAAGTTCAATGAGCTGATCGCCGGTGTGCGCGAAGCCGTACCGGACATGATCATCCAGGTCGGCGGCTCGATTTCCTTCGCCCCGGAAAGCGAAGGTGAAGCCGCCAAGTGGCTGTCCGACGACACCCGCCACATGCTGGCCGAGCTGACACCGAAACCGGATCAGGTCACGGTGGCGATCAACACCACCCAGATGAACATCATGGAGCTGCTGTATCCGGAATACCTGGAAGGCACTTCCCTGGCCAACCCGCTGGTCCAGGCTGCCTACAGTGAAATGACCGTGCCAGCCGGCCCGGCCTGGGTCGCCGAGCACCTCAAGCGCCTGATGGACAACGGCATCCAGCCGCACTTCCAGCTGACCGGCATGCATGCCATGGAAACCCTCGAGCGCCTGGTGCGCAGGGGCATCTACAAGGGGCCGCTGAACCTGACCTGGATCGGCATCGGTGGCGGTTTCGACGGTCCGAATCCGTTCAACTTCTTCAATTTCATTCACCGCGCGCCGGACGGTTGCACCCTGACCTCCGAATCGCTGCTCAAGAACGTGATGCCGTTCAACACCATGTCGATGGCCATGGGCATGCACCCGCGTGTGGGCAACGAAGACACTATCATTGATCACAAGGGTGATCGCTTCGGCTCGGTTGCGCAGATCCAGCAAACCGTGCGCATTGCCCACGAGCTGGGGCGCGAAATCGCTACCGGCAAGGAAGCTCGCGAGATCTACCGCATCGGCGTGCAGTACGAAACCATCGAAGAGACACTGTTGGCCAACGGCATGGCCCCCAACCGCAAGGTCGGGCAGAAAGGCGTGCCGCAACGCGGCTGACCAATCAGGTGCGCGAGAGGCCGTGACCTCCCGCGCACCGAACTGCAACACGCTTGATAAAAAAAATAAAACGAAGCTTTGAGGAGGCTGCATGGCCTTTCACCCAATCGCCGCCGGCGATGACGACACAGGTAGTGTCGGCGTTGCGCGCCAATATGCCTGGATCGTCTTTGCACTGACGTTCGGCCTGTTGATTTCCGATTACATGTCGCGTCAGGTACTGAACGCGGTGTTCCCGTTGCTCAAGAGCGAGTGGGCACTGAGCGACGGTCAGCTCGGACTGCTCAGCGGCATCGTCGCATTGATGGTGGGCCTGCTGACATTCCCCCTGTCGTTGATGGCCGACCGCTTCGGCCGGGTCAAGAGCCTGGCGCTGATGGCAATGCTCTGGAGTCTGGCGACTCTGGGCTGCGCGCTGGCCCAGGACTACCAGCAGATGTTCATCGCACGATTCATGGTCGGCGTCGGCGAAGCGGCCTATGGCAGCGTGGGCATCGCCGTGGTGATTTCGGTGTTCCCCAAACACATGCGCGCCACACTGGCCAGTGCCTTCATGGCTGGCGGGATGTTCGGTTCGGTGTTGGGCATGGCCCTGGGCGGCGCCATCGCGGCCAAGCTGGGCTGGCGCTGGTCGTTCGCCGGCATGTCGCTGTTTGGCCTGGTGCTGGCGCTGCTCTATCCGCTCATCGTCAAGGAGGCACGCATCGCTCCGCAGCGTGCCGCTCAAGTGGCGAACAAGGCAACGACAGCGATCAAGCGGCCGTTGCGCACGCTGTGGTCCAGCCGTTCGGTGGTGGCGACCTACGTCGCCAGCGGCTTGCAGTTGTTCGTCGGCGGTACGGTGATGGTGTGGATTCCCAGCTACCTCAACCGCTACTACGACATGCCCACCGACAAGGCCGGCGGCATGGCGGCGATCATCGTGTTGTGCAGCGGTACGGGAATGATTCTGTGCGGCATGCTCAGCGATCGCCTGTGTCGCCACTCGCCGGAGCGCAAGGTCAGCCTGGCCATCGGATTTTGCCTGGGCAGTTGCCTGCTGTTGTCGGCTGCATTCGCCTTGCAGGCAGGGCCGGTGCAACTGCTGCTGATCTGCCTGGGCATGCTGATTGCCACCGGCACCACCGGCCCGTGCGGCGCGATGGTTGCCAACCTGACCCATTATTCGGTGCACGGTACGGCGTTCGCCACGCTGACCCTAGCCAACAACATGCTGGGGCTGGCACCGGGGCCGTTCATCACCGGTCGGGTGTCGGACCTGATCGGACTGCATGCCGCGTTCCAACTGGTGCCACTGGTCAGCCTCGCGGCGGCAGCGGTGTTCTTTTATGCCAAGTGTCATTACCACAGAGATATTGCCCGCCTTCAGGGTCAGCGCGTGTCTGACCCCGTCAGTGAAGCCGGGCTAGAGGTGAAGTTGTGAGTCGTCGTTTACGAATTGATGTGTTTTTCGATTTTATCTGCCCCTGGTGCCTGATCGGCAAACGCCAACTGGAGCATGCACAGGTCCAGTTTCGCAGTCGTCACCCGGATGTGCAGATCACCACGGTGTGGCAGGGCGTGCAGTTGTTGCCTCAGTTGCCGGTACAAGGTGAGCCTTTCGCCGATTTCTATCGCAAGCGCCTGGGCAACGCTGACGCCGTGACCATGCGCCAGAGCCAGGTACAGCAGGCTGCCGGGGCGGTCGGACTGTCCATCGACCTCAGCCGCATCGAGACCATGCCCAACACCGCAGATGCTCATCGTCTGTTCGAACGAGTCAGCCAGACGGGCAATGCCAGTCAGCGTGAAATGTTGCTCGAACGCCTGTTCGCCGCGTATTTCCTGAGGCGCGAAAACCTCGGTTGCCGTGAGACCTTGCTCGCCATTGCCCGCTCCTGTGGTGTCGATATGGACGCAGTGCTCGATTGCCTGAAGGGTGATGCCACGCCATTTGAAGGATCCCCCGACGCGACCAGTGGCGTGCCGAGCTTCCAGTTCGACCGCCGCGTGACGGTGATCGGTGCCCAACCTGCTCAAGCGCTGCTCGCGGCGATGAACGAAGCCCTCAAGGAAAGTGATCGCGAGCGGCAACCGGCATGACCCGGCGCATTCCCGTACCTGCCGGCAAACACCCGCAGGCCGGTGGCCGGGCGCTGTTCGAATTCGAAGACAAAAGCCTGGCGTTGTTCAACGTCGACGGGCAGTTGTTTGCCATCGACGACAGTTGCCCGCATCAGGGCGCCTCGTTGTGTGGCGGGCGTCTTGAAGGGCGGGTGATTCAATGCTGCGCCCATGGCCTGCGCTTCGATTTGCGCAGCGGCTACATGCTCAATTCCACCCAGGTCAAAGTCACTAACTACCCGGTCGAGATCATCGACGACCAGGCGTTTATCGTCATCGCCTCAGAGGAGTCCGCGCCATGAGCGCCATTGCTCTTACCCGTATCCACAGTCGCACGCGCGAACTGGCACCGGGGTTTATCGTCAGTCTGATCGTGGCGGCCGCTGCGTCGTTCCTATCCGAGCACTACGGTGCGCCGGTCATGCTGTTCGCCTTGCTGCTGGGCATGGCCCTGAATTTTCTCGCCGATGACGGCCCCTGCAAGGCCGGTATCGAGTTCACCGCCCGCACGGTGCTGCGCATTGGCGTGGCGCTGCTGGGCATGCGCATCACTCTGGAGCAAATGGCGGCGCTGGGCTGGAAGCCGATAGCGCTGGTGGTGATCCTGGTGGTGGTGACCATCAGTGTCTCGGTGGTCGCGGCCAAGGCCCTGGGTTTCCAGCGCTTGTTCGGCATGCTGACCGGTGGCGCGACGGCCATCTGCGGCGCCTCGGCGGCACTGGCCCTGGCGGCGGCGCTGCCGAACCATCCGCAGAAAGAACGCGCCACATTGTTCACGGTGATCGGCGTCTCGGCGCTGTCCACGCTGGCGATGATCGTCTACCCGATGATCGCCAACTGGCTGCAGTTGTCGCCGCAGGTGGCGGGCGTATTCCTCGGCGCCACGATCCACGACGTGGCCCAGGTGGTTGGCGCCGGCTACAGCATGTCGACCGAGACCGGCGACACGGCCACGGTGGTCAAGTTGATGCGCGTTGCCATGCTGCTGCCGGTGATCGTCACCGCGGCGATGATCACCCGCATGCAAGGCGCCGACACGACCGGCAAGCGCCCGCCGCTGTTGCCGTGGTTCGCCGTCGGCTTTCTGATCCTGGCCTGCATCAACAGCACCGGATGGGTGGCGCCTGCGGTGCAAGGATCGGTCAACGAACTGTCGCGCTGGTGCCTGGTGATTTCCATCAGCGCTCTGGGCATGAAGACCCGGCTCAAGGAGCTGGCGGCGGTCGGGATCAAGCCGATCCTGCTGATGGTGGGGGAGACGGTGTTTCTGGTCGTGCTGGTGCTGTTATTGCTGCGCTGGGGGCTCTGAACGCGTCTGCACCCATGGTTTTATGGCAGGGCTGCACGGCATTGACTCCTCATGCCGTGGAGCTCTCGACCGGTGTCACAAACACCGGTTCTTCGCGGCGACTGTACCAGCAGTCGCCGTTTTTTTTTGGTTCATCACGGATTACCGGGGAAGATTGGCGTTGGCGTTGGCGTTGGCGTTGGCGTTGGCGTTGGCGTTGGTTTTGTGAGTTGTGAGTCGTGAGTTGTGAGCTTATCCATTTGCCGAGGTGACGCTGAATCACCTTTGCGCCCTTACGGCGCCTTACTTTTTTCAGTCGAAAAAAAGTAAGCAAAAATTCTCGCCCCGGCGTCCGGCCCCTCGCCAAGGCTCGGGGTTCCTTCGCTCCGGCATTCATCCGGGGGCATTGCTCTACGGTTTGCTTCGCTGCACCTCCCTGCAATGTGTGCGACTTCGTCGCACGGCGCTGCGCGCCCATCCCCGGATGAACGCCTCCACTCAGCCTTCCGAAGGGGCGGGTGGATCAAGATCAAAAGCACAATTCGCTGCGCTCTTGCTTTTGGAGTGCGGTGGGTCTGTGGGCTGTGGGCTTTGGGCTTTGCTTTGGCTTTGGCTTTTGATCTGAATGCCCCGTTAACCAGAAGGGCCGAGTGGAGGTGTTGCGTAGGGGGGAGTGCGTCAGCACCTTCGGCGTAGCCGAAGTCGCGAGATGTAGAGTTGCTTGCAACTCGGAGGCCGCGATACCCCGTAGCGACACCGGAGCGAGGGAACCCGAAGCGCAGCGTAGGGCCCCTGGTGGGGCAAGAATTTTTGCTTACTTTTTTTCGACTGAAAAAAGTAAGGCGCCGTAAGGGCGCAAAGGTGATTCAGCGCCACCCTGGCAAATGGATAAGCTCACAGCACTCACAGCTACAGAGCAAAAAAACTTTCCCGACAATCCGAGAAGAACCACAAAAAAGCCCGGCTGTTGAGACCGGGCTTTTCGTTGAGTCCTGCGCTAAAGCACTGCATTCAGACAGCGCGGCTTTCGATCAGACGATCCGAACCACCTTCGGCAACGCGGTTCTGCAGCAGCTTGTCGGAGCCGCCTTCGGCGACACGGTTTTGCAGCAGTTTGTCGGAGCCACCTTCGGCAACGCGGTTTTGCAGCAGCTTGTCGGAGCCACCTTCGGCAACGCGGTTCTGCAGCAGCTTGTCGGAACCACCTTCAGCGACGCGGTTCGGCAGCAGCTTGTCGGAACCGCCTTCGGCAACACGTTTCTCCAGCAGACGATCCGAACCACCTTCAGCCACACGATTCTCGATCAGGCGATCGGAACCACCCTCGGCCACACGGCTTTCAATCAGACGATCCGAGCCGCCTTCAGCGATCACAGGTTGAGCGGCGGTAGCGGCGAAAGCGTTAACTGCGAAAACCGAGAAAGCGATGCCGAGAAGGGTCTGGCGTTTCATGATGGTGTGCTCCGGGGTGCTGATGGGTTGGTATGGAGCAGATGTTACGCCGGGGATTTTTTAAGAGAACTTCATTGAATCAATGGTGACTATCGACGCAGTCAATGGATCGCACACCGCCTGTATAAGCACCTCTTTTTGTGGCGAGGCATTCAAGCCTCGCTGATCTGGCTCACGCTGGTGATCTGCCCATTCCAGACCATCTCGTAATGCGCCGTCTGCACAATCGACGAAACCGGTCGCGGCGTCATCAACGCCCAGCAATGACTGCCCGGCATCCGCACCGAGTGATAACGCAAACCGGGACAACCGGCGTCCCGCACCGACCGACCCAGAATACGGGAATGGCTGTAGTCGTCCGGCGCATACACCGGATCGCTTATCGGCAGGGCCGCAGCGTCCTTCATCCCGTCATCGCCAAACGCACAGGCCAATCCCCGAAACACAAAGCGCTCATAGTTCAGACTCGGTACCTTTGACCAATACAGACCCTGGTGATGCCTTACCTCGGCCAACGCCGCTTCCATCGAATCCGCCAGGTACAACACACCAAAGCTGCCGTCACTGAAGCGCGAGCCCGCCGGGTTGACGTGGGTAAACGGCGCGATGGCGTAGGAACAACCCGCAATCCCGAACGGAATCTCGCTGCGCGCAATCAACTCAAGCTGACCCAGCTCATTCTTCAACCGCGGATTGGTCAGCGCCTGAATCTCGAACAACACTTCAAATTCATCCGCGTCCGCCACGTCATCAAACAACGCAATGGGTGGAAACTTCGAATTGACCAGGCGATAAGCCTGCAACGACTGGCCGGCAAACACCGCCAGTTCACTCGCCATCACCATTGCGCCCCCCGCAACATGTCGATGCGGCGGAAGGTCTCATACAGCGAAATCATGTCGCCCTGCGCCATGATCTCCAGCGGCGAACGCCCGTTGAAAAACTCGTTGTCGTTGGTCATCGAGGCAAAGCCATACACGTTGTCCGGGTTGTCGAACACCAGCCGCAACGTCGCATGAATGTTCAGCACAAAACTGATGCGCTGCATCTGGTCCGCATCCAGCGCCACCGCCCAATCCGGGTCATGCTGACGGGCGCGGGTGTAGGTGCTGCGGGAAATGCGCAGGATGCGACAGGCCTGATCGCCGGTGGCCTTCCACTTTTCCAGAATGCTCACCGCGGCGCGCAGGCCGGTGACGCACTGGTTTTTTGTGAAGGATTGGGCTTGGATGGGGACGGCCATGTTTGTGTCTCCTATCTGCATCTGTAGAATCAAATGTAGATAGATTGAATCTACAGAGCAATATTGGTGCGACCAATGGGCAAAGGATCCCGGCGTGCCAATGCAATAGAGCTGCGATTTTGCTGAGGTGATGCGTTACTGAAACCGGCGATGCAGGTCTGGAAAAATATCCTGGGCAAACCAGGCGGGCAGACCAGGCGTCACGATTCTGGATTTTGGTGTTTGGCTTTCTACCAGGCCGGCTTTGATAAGCCTCGATAACTCGTCGATTGCCGGACGAGGTGTCAGGCCGGTGAACGTCTTGATTTCGTTGCGCGGTAAACTGCCCTGTGTGATCAATGCGATGATCGCTGGCGCGCTTTCCGGGCGGATACCTTGTTGTAGAAGTCTTTCGTTATAGCGAAACGCGCGGATTACTCGCTCTCGAAGCCGGGATGGGTCCACGGCGGCAATCATGTAGTCGACCTGGTCGTGACAAACCTGCAGCATGAACTCAATGAATTCGAAATAACGTCGTTGGGACAGCTGACCCCGACCGTCCAAATCACCTTCTCGTGCGCGGTCGGCCATGGTCAGGGCGCTGTAGTAATCCTGATGCCGTCGTGCAAGGCCGCGTGACAGTGACCAGAGGGTTGGCTCCAGCCCCAGGTGCACCAACTGCAAATGAGTGATCAGCCGGGCAACCCGGCCGTTCCCGTCGGCAAAGGGGTGAACCCAGGCGAGCCGATGATGGTAGGCCAGCGAAGCAATCAGCTGACGGCGAGGGTCTGTCTGCCGACCAAACCCGGACTGAAGGTGCCGAAGCATCGCCTCGACCGCTGAAGCGTCCGGTGCATCATGGTTGCCGACGATCACGTTTTGACCTGTGACCGACCGAAGCATGCCGGGCTGCATTACTGAGCCATCTGACAACGTACGTTCTGCATCACCGGCACCGCGAAAAAGCCGGTTATGCGCAGCGTTCACGAACTCAGGTGTGAACATGGCGCCCCAGGAAAAGGGGCCACGCTGGCGTAACGTTCGTTCAAACAAGGCTTGCACCGCCATTTGTTCAACCGCCATGCTTTTCAGCCGCTTGCGATCTTTAACGGGGGCCGCTTGAGCTTGCTGCATATCGGCAGGCTCGGTGTATTGCCCTTCGATCAGGTTCGAGTAGTACGTATTGGTGATTTGCAGGAGGCGGCCAAGTCGTACGGCGGTTTCAGGCGGTAGTCGTCCGGCTAGAAACTGTGTCTTTCTGGGCAACGCATCTGCAAGGTCAATGATCGATGGGGGCAACGACTCCGGTAGAACCGGATCCAGCCAGGACTTCGACGTGATTAAGGACATGGCAGCTCGTACCGTCAGAATGATCTTCATATTTTATTTCACATAGGAGGTCGTCAAGCAAGCCTTATATTGTTAGGTTTTAGGTGGTTTTGTAGAGATTTATTACGGGAGTTTCTTCACATTTTATTTCACAATTTTATTTGAACTGTCTTCAGGGGTATGAAGGGCAAATCGCTGGCGAATAATCATCAAGCGCCTGTATTCAATTACTCCGCAGCTTGCGCCTGCAAAACATTCCCCGCCGTTTTCCCATTGGGAATAAACGCCGCGCTGCCATTTTCCTTTGAATGAAACAGCCGGGCGCCGTTGTTCGGCTTGGTCGTGATCAACTGGTGATCTGCCGTCAGATAGCCCAGCGGCAATTGCGTGAGGTCCTTGTACTGCTCGACGATGATCGTGCGGTCCGGATTCCAGGTTTCGCCACTTTTCTTTTCCAGCCACGCCATCAGCGCAGCACTGCCACCGGTTTGTGGAATGTCCGAATCCGGGAGTACGTAGTAGAACGGCGAACCGTTATTTTGCAGGTACATGGGCAGCTTGTTGTCGACATCCACCAGCACCATGCGCCATTCGTTCCACGGCGCGGTCTTGATGGCTTCGGCGCGTACATCCTGGGTGAACTGCATGACTCCGCCGCCACCGCCGTTGGTCCAGGGGTAGACAACGCCAAGGATCAACAACAAGAATCCGGCCGCCCCGGCAATGCCCTTCGTCCAGCCGGGGCCGCTGACTTTACCGGCCGCCTGACGCGCGGCCATGCGCCGGGTGACCCACCAGGCCGCCAGCAATTGCGCAAACGGCACCAGCGGCAACACGTAATAGCTGCGCCGGCTGCCGCTGGCGGTGAAGAACAGGAACAGCAAGCCGAGGCCCAGGATCAGCCAGCGAACGTTGGCTTCGGTGTGTTTCCAGCCGCGCACTGCCACCCACATGCCGAGCATCCAGCAGGGTGCCCAGGGCAGGGTATAGACCGGCAGATACAACAGATAGGTATAGATCGGGCCAATGTTGTCGAACGGCTTGAAGAATCGAACCACGTTCTCCTGAAACACCAGGCCCAGCCCACTCGGCCCAAAAGTCGGCGTGCCATAACGCTGCGACAGCATGAACGGCAGCATGTAGACCGCACCGCCCACCAGTATCGCCAGCAACAGGCGTGGATTGAGATGGTTTTTCCAGCGTCCCTCGCCAAGCAGATGGGGCAACAGCATCAGCCCCGGCAGGATGAACCCGATCAAGCCCTTGAACAGCGAGGTCAGTGCCAGTATCAGGAAAAACACGCAGTAGCGACTCAGCCGTGTGTCATTCGGAGCGCGCCAATACCACCAGACAGCCGCCAGCACTCCGCAAACCGTCAGCACGTCCGCCGTGGCGACCCGCGCCCAGAACACGAAGAAGAACGTCGTCGCCAGAAACCAGCCGGCAATCAAGCCGGTGCCTTTGCCATAGAGCCGTTCACCGAGCAGGTAGACCAGCCACACACTCAGCCACGCCGCGAGCACCGAAGGCAGGCGCAGCGACCCGTTTCCGAGGCCACCCATCAGATGGGCAGTGGCCGTAATCAACCAATAGGACGGCAGCGGTTTGTCGTAATAGGGCATGCCCTTGAGGTAAGGGTCGAAATAATCGCCGGTCTGCAGCATCTGCAACGCGATATTCGCCCAGCGCGTTTCCGCCCCCCAAAGCTCCCTTGCCCCCAACCCGAACAACAATAGAAGCCCAGATACGCCAAGCAAGAGGATCAGCGCACCCTGGTCACTTTTCACAAACCTGACTAACGAATTTTTCATCACTGTTTCGCACGTTGCGCTCACCGTGGCGACGGAGAAGCGGCTGGAGCAACAAGGCTATCGGGCGAAATGTGATGGGATTGTCAGTAGATTGCGAATAAACCATTAGCGCTGGTTGAGCGCTGACCGCTACATCAAATGGCGCAAGGCCGTGATCTGCACGATGAACAATTGTTCATGCAAACCACGGCGCCATCATTGATGAAAGGTACGCCCCAACGCATCCAGCCGAGTCGCAATAGGCGGCAGGCGCCGACTGCTCGACGCCAGCGTCTCCACGTCATCCGCGGTGTTCTGCGCAATGCTCTGCACCGACTGCAAGCGCCCGACGATCTCGAAACTCGCCGTGGATTGTTCGCGGGTCGTAGTGACAATTCGTCCATTGAGCTCATCGATCTGCGAGATGTCGCTGCCCACGGCCTGCAACATCGCCGCTGCCAACTGACTGTCCTCGACACAACGTTCCACACCTTCGCGACTGTCCTGCATGGCCTCCACGGCTTTGCGGCTGCCTTGCTGCAAGGCCTCGATGATGGTGCGGATTTCCTTGGTGGAAACCGCCGTGCGCTGCGCCAGGCTGCGCACCTCATCGGCCACCACCGCAAAGCCCCGGCCTTGCTCGCCAGCGCGAGCGGCTTCGATGGCAGCGTTGAGCGCCAGCAAGTTGGTCTGCTCGGCAATGCTGCTGATCACCTCCAGCACCTTGCCGATTTGCTGTGCCTGCCCGGCCAGCACCTGCACGGTTTCATTGGTGCCTTCCAGACGCGATGCCAACTGAGTGATCTCCTGCTGCGCACGGTTCACGCTTTCCTGCCCACGGGTGATCTGCACAGTGGCCTGGCCTGCATGCTCAACGGCATGCTCGACATGCACCACGATGTGCTCCATCGCATCGCCCATACGCTGCATCGACCCGGTCATCTGCGCGATTTCCGTCAACTGATGCTTCGCGCCTTTCTCCAGCGTGTTACTGGCCTTGGCCAACTCCTGGCCCAACTCACCCAAACCCTGAGAGTCACGCACCACGCCGTCCACCAACGCGGTGATCTGCATCAGAAACTGATCGAACCGCTGGGCCAGCGACACATGCACCCGCGCCTTGTCACCCTGGCCGGTACCGCCGGTGAACTGGGATGTGGTAGCTAGCATCTTGTCCAGCATGTCCTGGCTCTCCACCGCATCAGCCTGGCTGTGCACCGCCAGATAGAGCAGCGCGACCGTCTCCATCACCACGTAAAAAGCGTGAACGAACACCATCGCCCAGCCACCGTGATGCGCCATCACATACACCGGAAAACCCTGATGCTGCAGCACATGAAACACCACGTGATGCAGCGCAATCGTCACCGCAGCCACCAGAATCGGCAGCCAGTCCCGATAGAACGTCAACACCGCCAACAACGCAAAAATCCCGAAGTGCGACTCAATGACCCCCTCGGCCTGATTGATATGCAGCGCCGCCATCACCATCAGGCCAACGCCCAGCAAACAGCGCATCCACCGCGACCCGCCGATGGTGCGATACAACAGCGTCAACAGCACACTGGTGCCACCGCCCACCAGCAACGCCTGCTTGAAGGTGTCGTGCCAGAACGCCAGGCCCAACGCGAAGACGAACATCAGCCAGATCAGGCCGAGCATGATGCGGTCGGCTTTACGGTAGTGGTCGAGGAAACGAGGGGGGAAGGGCATGTACGCTTACTCCATGTAAATGAGCCAGAAAAAGCAGGGTTTATGGCAACACGGGACATCGCGAAAGGCTTGGGTGCATTAAAGGGGGCAGACGTTTTCTGAGTCAGGGATGTGAATCTGTTGGCGACATGGTCGAGCTGTATTTGATGCGCCGTGAAGAGCGTAGCCATTAGCCATCATTCTTGGCAGGTACGACGCCGCTCGTGGAAAAAAATGTCCGATATAGAGGCAAGTAATGCTGAATTGGCGGAGAGCACGACAGACTCCATTGCAAAGCCTGTCGTACTCCAGGGCTATTACGATTTCTTCGGCGGATAGTTGCCGCGCAAGCCACCGGACTTGTTGCCGGTTTTGCTCGGCAGGTTCGGCACAAGTGGACGGGATCTGGGTTGGGGGTTGGAGCGGCTTTGGGGTTGCGGTTGTTTGCTCATGGTTCGCCTCCTGAGTTTTCAGGGATTCGCGAATTGGGTTACTGATGAAGTTTAGCTAATTGACTGTGGGCTGGATCGTTTGGCGCTTGGGGAATGTGCGCTGAGCGAAATCCGAAGGTTCATGGCCGAAACCCGCAATTCATGGCGGAAGGAACAAAGCAAACTCAAGCAAGAGATCTTCTGGTATCTGTTCGCGGTTTCGCTTGTAAGGCTTCGTCCGGTTGAATCCACAGCCAAAAGCGGCCAGTCACAATGGGCCGCTGTTGAGTCCAGGATTTTATCAGGGATGTCTATCTGAGCCGGGATAGTCCAACCCTCACTGGACGAAATCCAGCGAAGCCTGACCAATATCAACCAGCGCGCTGATCTTCACTGCAGGATAGCCCCCAGCGTTACACCAGCGTCTTGCCCCGTTCGGGACAGACCAGATCGATCTTTGTATTGCACTGTATCAGTCCGCAGCAGAGATACGTGCTCCGACAAAACCAGCCTTCACGCGATACACGCACGATACATGGATCTCTTTAACTACAACTGCGTTCTTGGCCAGTCGGTGAAAAGCTCCGTTGCGATTGCCGCCGGCGCGATGATCAACGCACCAATCAGAAGGTTGTTCTGATCTGAACTCAACACTGAGGAAACTGTTATGACCAAGCTCGAAAAAGTCATTTACTCGGGTACGACCCACACCACTGTCAACCGTGACCCAAGTGCCCAGCGTGGCGATTACGGCGTCGTCGACATCAGACTGTCTGCACCTGGTGGTGACAGCCATGAAATAATCGCAGCCGAACCGCACCCGACCGCCGAGCAGTTGTTTGCAGGTGCCTGGTCGGCCTGCTACATCACTGCGCTGGGGCTCGTGGCCGCGCAAAAAAAGGTCGTGCTGCCACTGGACTATTCCGTGGATATCCAGATCGACCTGGGCCAGACGGGGCCGGGCTGGTTCTTCAATGCCCGGTTCACAGTCCGCATGCCTGGCCTGGCACAGAATGTCGCCGAAACCATTGTGCACTCGGCGCATCAGCTGTGCCCATATTCGAGGGCAGTGCACGAAACCGTTTATCTCGAGCAAACCATTATTACGTCTTGATGAGCTGTCGGCTGGGTCTCCAGTCCAGCCTGCGTCGCACTGGCCAGCGGTTACGGCGATCGCCAGTCCGACAACTGAAGCGACCCACGCTCTGGCCTGCGACAAAAACCGCTGGGTGGTGGGTCGCCGTTTTCGCCCCAGGTCTGCCGGTCTATGTCATGCCGACTAACGGAGGAGTGTTATGAATGATCTTCTGAAGCAGGTGATTGCTGCCCATGGCGGCCTTGAGCGCTGGAATGCCTTCGGGACGGTAAGTGCCAGAGTCGTTACCGGAGGTGAATTCTGGGCGACCAAGGGTATTGTCACGGATGCTAACCCGCGCAGTATCACTACGAAGACACAGGAAGAATTGGTGACCCTCACGCCCTATGGAGCCCCGGGGTTTGTCATGACTTTCGTTCCGCACCGGGTCGAGATCAGGAACAGCCAGGGCGAGACCATTGCGCAGCGCGACAATCCCAGGTCAGCGTTTGACGGGCACGGCGCGGACACACCCTGGGATCCACTGCACCGGGCCTATTTCAGTGGCTATGCGCTGTGGACCTATCTGACGACGCCATTCTTGCTTGTCATGCCAGGGGTTGACGTACAAGAGGTCACACCTTGGTACGAGCACGGTGAAATGTGGCGGGTTCTGCGCGCAACGTTCCCCCCGGCTATCGCCACCCACAGTGTTGTTCAGGATTTCTACTTCGGGCCTGATTTCCTGCTGCGACGCCACGACTATCAGGTGGACGTGTCCGGTGGCCTGGCGGCGGCTCAATATGTTTATGACATCATTGATATGCAGGGCATCCGCTTTCCGAGTCGCAGACGGGTACACCCATGTGGCGCTGACTTGCAACCGGATCGCAGTCGCACTTTGGTCTGGATTGATCTGTCCGATTTCGAGTTGCGCTAAGCCAACAGCTATCCATCCGGTCTGCTTCTGCAACGCGTCCCAGGCTCTACACCTGTCTCACGAAGTCGGATAGCAAGCCGCGCTATGCTTGCCCGCTTCTTTGGGCCGTTCCTTGACTATCGCCACCGGCAGCAAAGGGTTGGTTTCAGCCAGTCGTGGAAGGCAGAAATCGGCGAAAATCTGCCCGTCGATTTCGTCTCAGAAAACCCAGGCGATCTGTCTCTTGCAGCGTTTTGCTATAAGAATTCGAGCTGTCCACGAAACCAGGGAGGCAACCCTCATCCGTTGAGCAGTATGCCTGGTCACTGATCGACCAGGAGTATCCGATCAAACAGTCAGTGCGGTCACACAATGCTGGCGGCAGCTATAAGTGCTAAACGAATGCAGATGCACTACAACAATACATAGAACCTTGAGGTCCTGACAGGAAGCGAGCGAATGTGGATGAAACACAAACTCTGCATCGTCAGGCTGGCTCGGTTCGCATCCGCTTCGCTCATCATGGTAGCCCCCAGTGCAGTTGCGGAGGATCTCGAACCCAGGTCCTACGCCAATACGCCGGTCGGTATCAATTTCCTGCTCATGGGCTACAGCGATCTCCATGGTAGCGTGACCGCCAACCCCTCAGTCCCACTCCAGGATGCCAAGCTCAACATCAAGACTGTCGTGTTTGCCTTTGCCAGGTCCCTGGACGTCTGGGGCCGCTCCGGGAAGTTCGATATCGTCGTGCCTGAAGCCAGATTGACGGGCTCAGCGCTGTTCGCCGGTGAACCCAAGGAGCGAAATGTGACCGGGTTGATAGATCCAAGATTCCGCTTCTCGGTCAATTTGTATGGCGCCCCGGCGATGTCCCTGGCTGAGTTCCCCAGCTATCAACAGGATGTGATTATCGGCGCCAGCCTGGCAATTACGGCACCACTTGGCCAATACGACTCCAGTAAGCTGGTAAATCTCGGCAACAACCGCTGGTCATTCAAGCCCGAACTTGGGATTTCCAAGCGCCTGGGACCCGTGACCCTGGAATTATCCGGTGCGGGAACCTTTTACACCGACAATGACCAGTACCTTGGCGACCGTACATTTTCCCAGAACCCGACTTACCAGGCACAGGCGCATCTTATCTATGCCTTTAGTAGTGGTGTCTGGGCCTCGCTGGATGGGACCTACTTCGCTGGCGGGAGTACCTCAGTCGATGGGATCGGTAACCACGACTTTCAGGAAAATACACGCTATGGGGGCACCCTCTCGCTGCCGTTGAACCGAAATAACTCACTCAAGCTGTTTGCGAGTGATGGTGCGCATACCCGTACCGGCAGCGAATACGATGCTATTGGCATCGTCTGGCAGTATCGCTTCGGCGGAGGGCTTTGAAACCTGGGACTTACGCTACATTCCATTCATGCGTTCGTGAGACATTTGTCTGATGCTGGTTGTTACCTGCCATTTGTGACAGGCAGGTAGAGGCCAATTTCTGCCGTGTTGACAGGCCGCTTTGGGGCGTGGATTCAACCGGTCGATGCAACAGGCTGGCTAAACGTTCAGCGGGCGTTTCGTAGTTCAGTGTTTTCCGAGGGCGGCTGTTTAGCTGCCTTGCCAGTCATTCATCAACGGCAAGGGACTCGTTTCAAGCAACTTGAAATGGCAGGGGATACCGCGATCAGTGAATGTGTTTCTTGACGAAGGTAGCGGTCATCGAAATCAGCTCGTCGATCTGCTTCTCGTCTTTGGTCATGTTGAAGGCATGATCCATGGGCCGGACAAGCAGCTCATGCTCTCCAGGGTGATACCTGATAAAGCTTTTCCCGAGGGTTGGCTGCGGAGAAACGATGTCGTCGTCAGTGCCGACGGCGACGAGCAGTGCTCCCTTGTAATGGGTGATCTCGGCGGCGGCATCGAGGGTCATCAAGCTGACAAAGAACGCGGATTTAAGCTTGACCTCGCCACCTCCAGGTACTGCCAGTGCGACGGGGGAGGGCACCGCTGTGCAACGCTTCCTTGATCTTCCCGGAGCCCCACAACAGCGGGAACGCGGCTCCCATATTGGTCGCGGGGTTCCAGAGTGCGACCGCGTCGAGTTCATACGGGGTCCGTCCTGCTACAGCAGCACCAACTGCTCCGCCCATACTCCATCCAACAAGCGCCATGCGATTGGCGTCGACGCGCCCGGACCTGGCGAGAAAGTCGAGCGCAGCCAGCCCATCCTCAACATCCGTATCGAGTGTGCCGTCGGTCTTGGCACCATCACTGTCGCCATCAAAACGGTAATCGATTCGCAGGCTGGCAATGCCTTGTTCGGCCCAAAGACGTGCGGCACGGGCATAGATATCTTCATGGACGGCCGGAATGATCCCCTCATCCCTGCTGCCCCGAAACTGTGAAGTAACAGAATTACCGGGGGCTTCTTAACGCCCTCGGGCAGGTTCAGAGTGCCGACGACGTTCATCCCCTCAACGGAAAAGGTGACTTTTTCTTCAACCGCAAACGCGAGATACGGGGCTGCAACCAGGCTTGCGAGAAGTACTAGACGGGTAAAAAAAGCTGGCGTGGGGGATCCTCAGCTAGACAGGTAAAAGTTTAATTCCTGGGCTTGGGGGCAACGTCCGAAGATGTGGTCGGGGGTGGAGTTCGATCATCTTGTCGACACAATCATGTGGGGTCGGCTTCTCGGCGAGTAGTACCAGGGCATCCAACAGGTATTGGGAGGTCTGCTCCAGAATGACTGGATCATCGGCACGATTTTTCTGTTTGTGCCCGGCAATAACGATGCGCGGTTTCAAAGCTGATACTTGGTCATTCGCCTTGATCCAGGCCTGGAGCCCCCGTTGCCGCCTTCGAGGGGATATTGGTGTACGCCGTTGCAGGCAATGTCGCCGGCCACCACCGGTCCCATGTGCGTAAAAGCAGAAGGCCGGGGTCTGGTGTATTCATTTAGGGGGTGGTGGTTTCCGTGGGCAAACAAAAAGGCCCCCCACCTGGGCTTAGTGTGGGGGCAATTGAGCGAAAGTCCCGTTACTCGTAAAGCGTGGGGCTTCCTACGCGGCGGTAAATCCGTCCGGCTTTGGCGCGCCGTCGTCTTTAGGCTTACCCACCACGTAGTGCACCTGGATGCGCACCGGGTCGGTCACGCTCGATGCTGACATCACCGCCAACAGCTTCCAGCCATCCTGTAACGCCATGTTCACCTCGCGGTAATTGGTCAATTCATTCACGACGTGGGCTTCATGTAACTGCATCGTTCTGCCTCCTGGGGATACTCTCAGCGTAGCAGGGCCTCGGCTAGCGGCGCGTGGGGGCTTTCTGGTTGAGCGAAGTGGGATTTTCTCACTTCGGTTCGGGTCATTACGGGTAACGCCGTGGATCAGTCCGCAAGGCGATCGGCCTCATCCACCCGTTGGCGCATCCACCGCGAGTCTCCCCGCTGCTCGACCCGGTTCGTCAGTTCCATGATGGCAGCTTCCAGGGCGAGTTGATTGTCGTTGATCTTGAAACTCAGAGAGGGGGAGTAAGTCTGAATTGGGCCTCGCGATTCCTCCGTGAAAGGAAAGCGTAGCAACTTGAGAACTTCATCGAGCGAGTCGATTGGGGGAGACCGGACACCAGTGTGCCTGGGGGGACAGTTGTGGCGGCACTCGGGAATCAAAGCAGATACAGGATAGCAATGGAGCACAACCAGCCAATGGTGAGGGTGAAAAGCAGGTAGTAAGCCGCAAACATCAAAGGGTGATTCCACATGGCATTAATCTCCCAGAAACTACAGTGTTTATTGGTGCTCTGTAGTTTGGGTACTGAGATACTCATGAACTGGAATACGCAATAATCAAGCCGTTTAAGTGAAAGAGGCCCGGCTGCTCTAGCGCTATGCTCTTAGCCGCCTCCGCCCGAAAACTGACCCCGAATCCCCCCAAAAAGTGAGATTCCCCACCTATGGGGAACATTCGTTCAGACGAGACAGAGAACAAAGCCGCTATTCTCGCAGGACAAAAAAACGGGCGCCTTCAGCGTCCGGATATGACTCACCCACATAGGTAACAAAACAGTTCAAGCACATAGGTAACAGTTTTTAACTGGCACTGGTCGATTCCGGTGAGGGGCATGTATCGATTCATTCTGAATGATCTCTGTTAGATGGGCTCAAGGCCGTCAGTCGGTCATTCTCTGTTGTCAGGTCGCCAAACCCGAATCGCCATAATGGGCGACGGCGCCGACTGTAAGCCGCAAGAGATCAGCGGGGGAAGGTGAGGCATTCCGGGCTACGTGCAGGACCTTTGATGATGAAACTTCAGACCTTTCACATCACGTCGCTGGAAATACAAACACAGACCTGAGATGTTCACTGCCGCTTGGTTTCAACCGCCAACGCTATCCTTAATCACCGCTTCTGCCGTCGAGATGGATCTTCGCTCATGCAAACCACACCCCCCCAACGCCCCCTCTGGCAAACCTACCTGCTGTTCCTCGCCCCGATGGTCCTGTCGAACTTCCTGCAATCCATGTCCGGCACGGTCAACAGCATCTACATCGGCCAGATGCTCGGCACCCAGGCGCTGGCGGCGGTGTCTGGGATGTTCCCCATCGTGTTTTTCTTCATTGCGCTGGTCATCGGTCTTGGTGCGGGTGCTGGTGTGTTGATCGGGCAGGCGTGGGGCGCTCGGGAGACGCATCTGGTGAAGGCGATTGCCGGGGCGACGTTGTTGTTGGGGGGGGTGATCGGGTTGGCGGCAGCGGTGGTGGGCAGTGTGTTTGCACGGTCGGCGTTGGTGGGGTTGGGGACGCCGGCGGATGTGCTGGACGATGCGGTGGCGTATGCCCATGTGATGTTGTGGATCATGCCGTCGCTGTTGGTGTTTGTGTTGTTCACGCAGTTGTTGCGTGGGGTGAGCGATACCTTGTCGCCGTTGTTGGCGCTGGTGGTGTCGACCATTGTCGGGCTGGCGCTGACGCCGGCGTTGATTCGCGGGTGGTTGGGTTTTGCGCCGATAGGGATTCAGAGTGCGGCGTTTGCCGGGTTGGTGGGTAACCTGGTGGCGATGGGGTTGCTGGCGTGGCGGTTGATTGGCAAGGGCCATCCGCTGGCGCCGGACCGAGAGTTCTTTGCGGCGATGAAGCTGGACATGGCGATTCTCGGCAAGGTGCTGCGCATCGGGTTGCCCACCGGGTTGCAGATGGTGGTGTTGTCGCTGTCGGAACTGGTGATTCTGGCGCTGGTGAACCAGCACGGTTCCCAGGCGACGGCGGCGTATGGCGCGGTGACACAGATCGTCAATTACGTGCAGTTCCCGGCGCTGTCGATTGCGATTACCGCGTCGATCCTCGGGGCGCAGGCGATCGGGGCCGGGCGCATCGAGCGCATGGGGCCGATTTTGCGCACGGGGTTGATGATCAATGTGTGCCTGACCGGTGGCTTGGTGGTACTCGGGTACTTGTTGTCGCATTGGCTGCTGGCGTCGTTCCTCACTGAGGAGGCGACGCGGAGCATGGCCCGGCACCTGCTGCACATCATGCTCTGGAGCCTGTTGGTGTTTGGCTTCCAGGCGATCATCGGCGGCATCATGCGTGCCAGTGGCACGGTGATGATGCCGGTGGCGATTTCCATCGTGTGCGTGGTGGGTGTGCAGTTGCCGGCGGCGTATCTGCTGGATGCGAAGTTCGGGCTGCAAGGGGTGTGGATGGCTTTTCCGGTGGCGTACCTGGGGATGCTGGTGTTGCAGACGCTGTATTACAAACGGGTGTGGCAGCATCAGAGGATCGAGCGGTTGGTGTAGGCGGGACAAAGGGGGCGGATAATGCTATGCACCGAAACCTGTGGCTACAGAAGGCAGGTTTGGCTGAAGTACGCAGGCGTGATCGCCTGGGGAGGTTTTCACATGAGCCCCTTGTCCCATTCCATCCTGCAGGACCGGCCAGCGGCCGGGCGGCGTTTGATTGAGCCGTTGCTGCCTTACGCCAATCGAGCCGATGTCATTGTTCTGGCCTTGCCCCGTGGCGGTGTACCGGTGGCCTATGAAGTGGCCACGGCGCTGAAGGTTCGCCTGGACCTGATGCTGGTGCGCAAGCTCGGCGTGCCGTCCCAGCCGGAGTACGCCATGGGCGCGATTGCCAGCGGCGGTATCCGGATTCTCAATGAAGAGGCGCTGCGGGTGCACCCGATTGATCGCGCCGTGTTCGATGCCGTGGTCGAACGGGAAACCCGCGAGTTGCTGCGCCGCGAGAAGGTGTACCGCGGCACGCGGCCGCCGGTGCAGTTCAAGGATCAGGTGGTGATCCTGATCGACGACGGCCTGGCCACCGGTGCTTCGATGAGAGCGGCGATCCAGGCGCTGCGGGTGCAGGCGCCATCGCGCATCGTGGTGGCGGTGCCGGTAGCGCCGATCGACACGGTGGAGGCACTGCGCAACGAGGTGGATGAACTGGTCTGCCCGCTGATGCCCGAGTGGTTCACTTCGATTGGGCATTGGTACATGGATTTTTCCCAGACCTCGGATACCGAGGTGATCGAGCTGTTGCAGCGGGCGTGGCAACGCGGGGAGTGCGGGTAGCGCTGACGGCCATCGGCAGGTGGTCGCAAATCAACGGGTGAGGTGGAATAAACGCCGGTTGTTTGCTTTATTCCATCAGGTGCCTGCCTTCGTGTGCGGCACGCCAACTCAGGACGGGAGCCCTCCCGGAGAGTGCCATGAACCTTCGATCCGCGCATTGCGTCGTTCTGGCCTGCACGTTTGTGTTCGGCCTGGTGCCGTTCGCGAAAGCCGTGGAGTACAAGGAGGTGAACGCCAGGGCCAGCACCTTGAGTTTCACCTATGAGCAGATGGGTTCGAGAGCCTATGGCACCTTCGGCAAGTTCGAGGCCAATATCGACTTCGACACCGAAAACCCTGGCGCCGCCCACGCCACGCTGACCATCGACCTGAACAGCATCGACGCCGGCAGCAGCGACGCCAACACCGAGCTGCAAAAACCGGCGTGGTTCGACACGGAGAAGTTTCCGGTGGCGACCTTCGAGTCGACTGCAGTCAAAGCTCTCGGCAATAACCGCTACGCCATCACTGGCAAACTGTCCCTGCGGGGGATCACGAAGGCGGTGAGTGTGCCGGTGCTGCTGAAATCGGAGAGTTCCATTGGCATCTTCGATGGCGAACTGGTACTCAAGCGTGACGACTTCAAGATGGGCGAGGGCGAGTGGGCGGACAGTGTGGTGTCCAACGAGATCAACATCCGTTTTCGGATGGTGGCGCCGCAGCGGTGACTGGAGGGGGCTGATTCACCTCGGTACCACCTTGCGATTCACAAAAGAAAAACGCCCGATCCACATTGCATGGACCGGGCGTCGATCAATCCGCTCTAGTTTGCCTTTATCGGTACTGTCACGGTTTTGCCGAAGGCCGATTTGACGGTTGCCGTCGGGTTGGGCGACGGGCCACTGCCGACGGTGGTCACCGCTATATTCCAGCGCGCGCCTGTCGCTGTAGGCGTCAGGGTGGCGGTGCCAAGGTTCACCGTACCGGTTGTGGTCGTGGCAGTCGCCGTGATGGTATTGCCCGTGCCACGTGAGGTGGTGCCCGACAGGACCCAGTAGTAGCGGCTGTTGCTGCGGGCGGTGACGGTAGCGCTGGTGACGATCAGGTTCTCGACGACCGCTGCCGAGACCGCCACGGACACCGTCGCCGGTGCCGACTCTGCACCCTTGGCATCGGCGGCCTTATAGGTAAAGGTCGCGGTGAACGGTGCGGGGACCGTGGCCGGTGGTGTGTAGGTCACGCGCAGGCCATCGGTGCTGACCGTGCCCTTGCCGGAGTCCGGTTGCTCCAGACCCACCACTTTAAGGGGCACGTTGCCGTCAGGGTCGGTGTCGTTGGCCAGGACGTTGATGGTCAGCGGTTGGCCGTTGTTGCTGATGGCGCTGTCAGGGTTGGCGATCGGATTTTTGTTATCGCCGTCGTTATTGTTCCGGGTATCGCCAGTGCGGAAGGTCGGCAGCGCAGAGGAATTGACGTAGGTGACGCCGTCCCAGCCGGGCAGGGGCGCTGGCATCAACTGGAACTGGCCCGGATGCTCGACATCCCAGCGCAGCAGCATGGAGGTATCCTCGTGCTGGGTGTTGTGGCAGTGCTCCATGTAGGTCCCGGCGAATTCGCGGAAGCGGATCGCCATTTCCACGTCCACCGAGCTGTCGATGCCCTCGCCGATGCGATAGACGTCCTTGCGCGCCCATTTTTCCCATTCCGGCGGCGGGTTGCCATCGCGGTGGAGGATGACCCCCTCTTCGAAGTGCACGTGCACCGGGTGGTTCCAGCCGTTGCCGCCGCTCTTGATTCTCCACACTTCCAGGGTGCCGTCGCCGGAGAACCCGGCATCGGTCGGGCCGTTCGCCAGTTGCGGAGCGGCACTGATGATTCGAGGGTCCATGGGGAAGCCGAATTGACCACCGTCGGTCTTGATCGTCCAGGGTTGTTCGTCGGTGCCGTCGGAGCGGCCGAAGATGAACTCGCGATGGCGTGCCACCTTGAGCTTGGCCTGCATCGCTGGATCGTCGCGGTTGATCGTCAGCGGGATCATGACCTTGCCGGCCGCTTTGCCCGGTTTGGCGGGTTCGTAGTCGGCGGGGTTCATGCTCACGTCCTGGCCGGCATAAGGCTGGACCACCAGCTGCAGGAACTTGCCCACCCCCGGGTCGCCGCCGTCCCACTCCAGCCCTTTGCTGCCCTGCTTGAGCACCGCCTTGTACGTCCCGGACAGGACATCGGCCAGGCTCAGCACTGTAGCCTCCGGCCCCTTGCCGCTCTGGTGCTCCATCAGGTTGACGAAGTACAGCTTGTCGCCGACGCTGATCCCGTTTTTCGCGAAGTTGACGATGATGTCGAACCGCTCGGCAATGCCCTGGGTGGGCAGGATGGCGTTGTGGTTCTGCAGGTCACCGTTACCTTCCAGGTCCATGCTGCCGTCGAACGGCACGGCATGTTCCATAAGGTTGCCGTCGTTGGCAATCATGTGGAATGGCACGCGGGTATAGGACACGCCGGAACCTGCCGGACCGGGGAATTCGCCACCGCTGCCGGCGACTTCACGCACCAGCGCGATCCTGAAGTAGCGCGACACCGAGCCATTGAGGATGCGGAAACGATAGCTGCGCGCGCGCACATTCAGGCGCGGCTGGTACTGCCAGTTGACCAGCACCTGATCGCCGAGAAAACCGTCGGTGTTGAACGGGTTGAACCACAGCTGGCCGTTCTGATCCCAGGCCTTGTCGGCCACCAGCAGGTTCACATCGTAGTCACGGTTGCCCCAGGGCAATGCCGAACCGCTGGGCAGGCGCAGGTTGACGCCGTCTTCGAAGGCTTCGTTACCGCGATCCAGGGCGCTGTAGTAGTTCATCATCACCGCGTTGCCTTTGTAGACGTTCTGCGCGGTGAAATCGACCATGTGGTCATGGAACCAGTGGGTGCTCATGGTTTCGCGCCAGTCGCCACGGATCTTGATGCTGCCGTTGTTGCACGTCTTCAGGCCCGGAGTGGCATCGTTGACGAACAGGGTTTCGCCCGGGGCGCAGGGGAACGCCGCGCGCGGATCCTGGGCGCTGGTGTTGATGGTGTCGTAACCGGCCAACTGGATCGGCCAGCGATAGTCGTAATACTGCCCCGGAAAGAAAAACGCACCGGCAAAGCCATCGCTTTCCGCCGGGGAGTGGCCGTTGTGTTCGTGGGTGGTGAGGGTGTGCAGGCCAAAGCCCATGTTGGCCGACGGATCGATCGGCAGGGCGTTGTAGTGACGCATCAGCGCCGGTTGGCCGTACCGTACCATCAACAGTTTTGGCGGAAAGGTGCCGTCGAAGGTCCAGAGCGCCTTGTGGTTCTGAATCGGCATGTTGGGGTGAAAACGAACATTGATGCCTTTGGTGGTGCCCGTAATGACCGGGGTGCTCGAGGTCTGGTTGTAGAGCCCGCCAGGCCCGAACTCACCGACGGCGTAGTTGTGCAACTGGCGGCGGTCGCGCATGCCACTGTTGGGCTGGGCGCCCGCTTGCGCGGTCTTGAAGGCGACCTGCGGGTAGAACTCGTTCCAGCGCTGGTGCGACCAGCCTTTTCCTGGCGGACGACCTTCGGCCGGCGAGCCGACCGGATGGCGGTTGAGGAAGGCTTCGATCTGCGCTTTCCACGGGTTGCGGTCCAGCACGTTGGAATACTGCGACGGAAACGGGTACAGCCCGGGCTGGCGCATGAAGGCTTCCAGCGCCGAGGGCGAAGGGCCGCTGCGGGCGATGTTGTTCGGGTCCTGCGTGGGCGCCGGGCCGACGAGCGGAACCGGGAAGGTCAGGGGTGGTGCCGGCAGTGTCGGGTCGAGTTTTTCCGTGCCGAATTCTTCGAACAGCAGCAGTTGCTGGGTGTACGGCTGCGCCCCGAACAATGGGCTGGGCTTGCCATTGGTGGGGATTTTGAAGGATGTCTGCAGGGCTGGCGGCAGCACGTTGTCGGTCGTTGGCGTGGTGAGGCGGGTACCAAAAGCGCCATTGGGCAGGGCGATGGAGCCCTGGTTGACGGGTGGCATGGCCCGTATGGCAGCCGACGCGGCATCGAGGTCGACCGGAGGGTTGCTAAACGCCGAAGGGTCGGTCGGTGGCGGCTGGCTGACATCGTCCAGCGGTACGGCGTTGGCGTTGCCGAGGCTGATATTGATCAGCATCACAGCGGCGATGCCCGGTTTCCTGAAAAGACCGAGCGACTTGAGATCAGGTGTTCTCTTCATATTGTTTTCCTCGGGGGCGCGCCGGTGAGGCTGACGTTCGCAATTCGCTCTCTGCAAGAGCTGCGCCAATCGCGAGGAGATCCGAGGGATAGGAAAAGTCGTTTTGTATCAAAAGATTGATGGCTGTAGTTGTGGTTATAGCGCCGCAGTGGGTGGGAATCCTCAGTGTTGGGGGCCTTCACCCACCCATTCCCCGCACTGCGCAGGTGTCAGGCGCGCTATGATAGGCGGCCCTTGCCTCCCGGAGCCTGTCACTGCAATGCCCCTGATCAGTCACTTCAAGACTCCGTGCCCCGAGCACATCAATAGCCAGATCCTGCAGATGGTGGTCGATAACCTGACCGACATCAGCATGGTCGCGATCCCGCCAAGCAACCTGCTGTACAACCTTTACCAATACGCGATCGGCTATGAGGTGCACCTGTATCTGCAAGCGCTGAACGGTGAAAAAGGCATTGCCGTGGAGTTGATTGTTGCCACTGACGAAGACGACCCGGAAAAGGTGACCGGCTTTTTGCTGTACCTGCCGGTGCAGGACGACCCCGAGGCGTGTGGCGTGGCGTACATGGCGGTGCAGGCCGAGTATCGGCGCCAGGGCGTGGCCCGGCGGATGCTGCGGGAAATGGTCGGCCGCTATCCCCATGCCGAGCTGACCTGCGCGGTGGCCAAGGTGCCGTATTTCGAGGCGATGGGCTTTGAGGTGGTGGGCGTGCGTGCGACCCAGGTATTGATGAACACCCGCGACCACGCCACCGATGGCTTGATGGCGCTGCTGGATGTGGCGTCGATCTACAGTTCGCTGGAAGTGCGGCAGATTCATACCTACTTGCTGCAAAAGCATGGCAAGCGGGCCATGACCGACGCCGAAAAACAGCGCGACCGGCACCTGGACCAGTTGACGCACAAGGCTCAGGCGTTTGTGCGGGGGCGGTTGGGGGACGATGCCGTGCCGGCGTCTGGCCCTCGCTTGCGCCTGGTCTGACCGCACCTTGAACACCACAGCTCCTTCTGTGGGAGCGAACCTGCTCGCGATGGAGTGTCAGGCCAAGTGGTGTCACTGACACACCATCGTCGGATCGCCGCCCGGAGCAAGCTCGCTCCTACAGGGGATCGAGCTGCCCGCGAGAGCCAGCTTAACGTTTAAGCCAGCTTCACATTCATGGTGATCCGCGCCGTGAACACCTTCTTGCCCTCGGCATCGTGAATGTCCACCGGCACGATCTTGTCGCCTTCGGTGGTCCAGTCCACGGCATCTCCCTCGGCTACCGCCGTTACATCGCTCTTGGCCTTGGCCAGGTATTCGACGCTCATGCCTTTGGGAATCCAGCGTGCGCCGGCGGGAATGGAAACGTCGGTCATCATCCCGGCGGCCAGTTCGGCGGCGTTGCACATCGCAATCGCATGCACCGTACCCAAATGATTGGTGATCTCCCGGGCAAACGGCACGTGCACGGTGGCGTTGCCTTTGCGCAAATCCTTGACCAGCGGGTTGATGGTGGAGAAGTAGGGCGCCACCTGGCAGGCCATTTTGCTGAACGCTTGCGGACCTGCGCTGCTGAACATGCTGAGGAACTGACTCATTTTGATGCCTCTTGAGAATGACAATTTGCAGAACAATATTCTTTTACAGAATAACGTTCTGTTTCGGAACAGTATTCTGTCGAGGAGAAATCTGTCAACCTAGCGCCACTTGTTCGTTGGCAACCGCCAACATCCACCGATTATTTTCCTGGACCGTTTTTCAGCATGGAAACCGCCGATCTGCTCGAACGCTGCTACCCCGGACGACGCGCCGAACTCAAGCGTGACATCTTCAGAAAGGCCCTCGGCCTGTTCAACGAACAGGGGATCGAGGCCACCACCATCGAAATGATTCGCGCCGAATGCGACACCAGTGTCGGTGCGATCTATCACCATTTCGGCAACAAGGAAGGTCTGGTGGCGGCGCTGTTCTTTACCGCTCTCGATGATCAGGCCCGCTTGCGCGACAGCTACCTGGCTGAGGCACACACCACACAAGCGGGGGTGCACGCGCTGGTGCACAGCTACGTGGATTGGGTCGATAGCCAGCCGGAGTGGGCGAGGTTCCAGTACCACGCGCGGTTTGCCGTCACCAAGGGGCCGTTCAAGGACGAACTTGCCACCCGCAACAAGACGCGCAACAAGCAGTTGCTGGAATGGCTGGGCGCACAGGGCAACGAACTGGGGGGGTTCCCGGCGGAGTTGATACCGTCGTTGATCGTCGGTCAGGCAGACAGTTACTGCCGCGCCTGGTTGTCGGGCCGGGTCAAAGGCAGCCCGAAGGCGTACCGGGACATGCTGGCGGAGGCGGCATGGCGGTCACTGTGCATCCCCCAACCTCAATGAAAATCCCATTGCAGGAGCGAGCCCGCACAGGAGTCTGGAGTGAATACAAGCGTTGTGTTCAACAAAAATCCACTGTGTGCGGGCTTGCCCGCGATAAGGGCTGCACATTCAACAGAGTTGTCGACTGACCCACCGCGATCACGAGCAAGCTCGCTCCCACAAGAACCGTGCTGATCAATACGGAGGATATTGACCTGTTCACTTCAAATACCAACCCCACGGCTGGTCGCTGACGTACTCGGTGACCTGCTTGACCTCCAGGTAGTTGTGCAGGCCCCATTGGCCCAGTTCCCGGCCGATGCCGCTGTGTTTCATGCCGCCCCAGGGTGCTTCGACGAAGGTTGGTTGCGAGCAGTTGACCCAGACGATCCCGGTGCGCAGCTGGTTGGCGACCCGGGCGGTGCGCTGCAAGTCGGCGCTCATCACGGCGGCGGCCAGGCCGAAGCGGCTGGCGTTGGCCATTTGCACTGCTTGCTCTTCGGTCTTGAAGCGCTTGATGCACAGCACTGGGCCAAACACTTCCTCGCGCCACAGAATGCTGCTGTGGCCCGGCTCATCGAATATCGCCGGCTCGATGAAGTAACCTTCGGCCAGGTGCGCCGGTCGCCGCCCGCCCGTGAGCAAACGGGCGCCGCTGGCCAGGCCTTGGTCGATGAAACCGAGCACCTTCTCGTACTGGCCCTGGCTGACCAGCGGCCCGAGCAGAACGCCGGGCTGCATGCCGGGGCCAATGCTGATCCTGCGGGTTTCTTCCACCAGCCGCTCGATCAGGCGCGGGGCGATGGCTTCCTGCACCAGCAGGCGTGACGTGGCGCTGCACACCTGGCCCTGATTCCAGAAAATCCCGAACAGAATCCACTCCACCGCCGCTTCGACATCGGCGTCATCGAACACGATGAAGGCCGACTTGCCGCCCAGTTCCAGGCTGATGTTCTTGATGTCCCGCGCCGCCGCCGACATGATTTTCGCCCCGGTGGGCACGCTGCCGGTGAACGCCAGTTTGTCCACGCCCGGATGCTCGGTGAGCGGGCTGCCGGCGTCGGTGCCGAGACCGGTGACCACGTTCAACACCCCGGCGGGCAAGCCAACGCGATCGGCGGCGGCTGCCAGTTCCAGGGCGGTCAGCGGTGTCAGCTCGGACGGTTTCAACACTAGCGTGGCCCCGGCGGCCAAGGCGGGTGCCACCTTCCACGCGGCCATCAGCAACGGGTAGTTCCAGGGGATGATCTGCCCGGCGACGCCAATCGGCTCGTGGCGGATTCGGCAGCGGAAGCGCTCGTCCGGCAATACCAGCGGCTGGTCCTGCTGCTGGTCCAGTTCGCGGGCCAGACTGGCGTAGTAGCGAAAGCAGGCGATGGCGTCGCCGATGTCCCATTGTGCTTCCGGCAAGGGTTTGCCGTTGTCACGCACTTCCAGTTCCGAGAGTGCCTGTTTGCCGGTTTGCAGTTCATCGGCCAATACCTCCAGCCACTGCGCACGCTCGGCGCCGCTGCTTTGGCCCCAGCCATTGTCGAAGGCGCGCCGGGCCGCGCGCACGGCATGGTCGACGTCTTCTTCGGTGCCTGCCGCGACGCGGTGGAAGGCCTGTTCGGTGGCCGGGTCGATCACGTCCAGGTAACCGCCCAGATCCGGGTTGACCCACTCGCCATTGATGTAAAGCTGATCACGCATGGTGCGACTCCTGGACGCCGCTACGGCGGTTTTGCAGATGGCGGGAAGTGAACAGCAGGGCCAGTGACACGCAGATGATCACCGTCGATATCGCGTTGATCTCTGGCGTCACGCCACGGCGGATGGAGGAAAAGATGTAGATCGGCAGCGTCGTTTCGGAGCCGGCGACGAAGAACGCGATGATGAAATCGTCGAAGCTGAAGGTGAAGGCCAACAGGAACCCGGCCATGATCGCCGGGCTGATCTGCGGCAGGGTCACCCGCCAGAAGGTGTCCATCGGTGGCGCGTAAAGGTCAGCCGAGGCTTCGAGCAAGGCCTTGTCCAGCGAATCGACGCGGCTGCGCACGATCACCATGACCAGGGCCATGGTGAACAGCGAATGCGCGGCGATCACGGTGAAGAAACCCATGTTCAACTTCGCCACCGTCGGCAACCAACTCGCCAGCAACGGGTTGATCAGCTCGAACAGGCTGATGAAGGCGATCAGCGTCGAGATGCCGATAACGATGCCCGGCACGATGATTGCGCAATAGGTCAGAGCATCGAACAGCATCCGCACTTTGCTGCCGCAGCGCTGCAAGCCGAACACCGCCAGGGTGCCGAACAGCGTGGCGATCACCGCCGAGCTGAAGGCAATCAGCGCGCTGTTGCCCAGTGCCTCCATGATGAACGGGTTGCCGAATGCAGTGCCGAACCATTGCACCGAGCAGCACTGAAAGGCCAGGCCACTGCGCCCGGCGTTGAAGCTGAACAGCACGATCAAGGCAATCGGTGCGTAGAGGAACAGGTACAGCGATGTCGAATAGCTGCGCAGCCACATGTCACAGGCCTCCGTCGGCAGGGCGGCCGCCGTAGCGCGCCACCAGTTTCAAGTACAGGCCGATGATCAGCAGCATCATCGCCACCAGCGTCATGGCCAGGGCGCTGCCGAACGGCCAGTTGCGCGATTGCAGGAATAGGTCGACCAGCGCGTTGCCGACAAAGAACACCTTGCCGCCACCGAGAATCGCCGGGATCAGGAACTCGCCCATCAGCAGGATGAACACCAGCATCACCCCGGTGATGATCCCCGGCGCGGACAAGGGCAGGGTGATGCGCCGGAAACTTTCGAAGGCGCTGGCACCGAGGTCCGCCGAGGCTTCGAGCAGGCGCTTGTCGAGTTTTTCCAGGCTGACGTAGATCGGGAACACCATCAGCGGCAGGTAGCCGTAGACGATGCCGATCAGCACCGCCCACGGTGTGTTGATCAGTCGCACATCCTCAAGGCCCAGGCTGGCCAGCAGCGCCGGAATGCCTTTGCCGCTGAGGATGAAAATCCACGCATAGGTGCGGATCAGGAAACTGGTCCAGAACGGCACGATCACCAGGGTCAGCAACAGCGAACGGTTCTTCGTGACCTTGACCGCCAGGAAGTACGCCAGCGGATACGCCGCCACCAGGCACACCAGGGTGCCCAGCGGCGCGAGCATCAGCGTGTTGCTGAACGCCGCACCGCGCGAGCCGAGGTTCAGGTAGTTGGCCAGGGTGAAGCCACCGGCGTAACCGCCCACGGCACTGCGCTCGCCGAAACTGAAGACCAGGATGATCACCAGCGGCATCAACAACAGCAGCAGGAACCACAGGGTCGAAGGCAAGAGCATCAGCAGAGTGATGCGTCGGCCGAGGCTGCGCCGTTGGCGAACCTCGATGGGCAGGGCACGGCCCGGCTGCACCGTTTGCGGGTGGGCGGCGGCGTTCATGGGTGACTCCTCATTGGCCATGGTCAAGCGATCAGGCGGACTTGAAACGTGCCATCAGTTCGGCGCGCGCCGGGCTGGTCAGCGTCGCGGCAGCCCCGAACTCCAGCGGGCTCAAGGCTTCGGCGGCCGGGTACATGATCGGATCGTCGAGCATCGCCGTGGGTAGCAAGGCATCGACACGCTTGTCGCCGCTCGGGTAGCCGTGGCTCAGCACTTCGAGTTTGTTGTGCTGCGGGTCGAGCAGGTAATTGATGAAGGCATAGGCGGCGTCCTTGTGTTC
The DNA here is from genome assembly GCF_002113025.1 of Pseudomonas sp. B28(2017). GTDB lineage: Bacteria > Pseudomonadota > Gammaproteobacteria > Pseudomonadales > Pseudomonadaceae > Aquipseudomonas. Next base: position 293,213 of record NZ_NEJH01000001.1, read on the forward strand.
CGAGCTTTTCGGAATCGCGAAGAAGTCGCTCCACAGTTCGCCACCTTCCTTGCCCAGCTCGAACTGCATTTGCGCGTTGTCGCGGTGCAGTTGCGAGGCGTCGCCGGTCCACGACATCGCCAGCCAGGCATCGCCGCTGCGCATCGATGGCTGGATGTCGGAGTTGATCGCGAACAGGTGCGGCTTGACCTCGATCAGCAGTTTTTCTGCGTCGGCCAGTTCTTTCGGGTCCAGGGAGTTGAAGCTGTAGCCGAAACTTTTGAGGGCGTTGCCGATGGCGGTCAACTGGTAGTCGTGGACCATCGTCCGGCCACTGGCCGGGCCCTGGGCGGCGGCCCAGAATTCCTTCCAGCTGCTCGGGCCGTTTTTCAGTTTGCCGGTGTCGTAGAGCATGCCGGTGGTGCCCCAGTTTTTCGGCACCGCGTAGACCTTGCCGTCCACCGTGCCCTGGGCCATGAATTTCTGCTGGAACGCCGAGGCGTCGAAGTTGGGAATGCGCGACAGGTCCAGCGGCTCGATCAGGCCCAGCCCGACGTACGTGCTGATGGTGTAGTTGGTCGGCACCAGCACGTCCCAGCCACTGCCGCCGGCCTGCAATTTGGCGAGCATTTCTTCGTTGGAACCGAACACGCTCATCGACACCCGGGCGCCGGTGGTCTTGCCGAAAGCGTCGAGGTTTTCCTGGCTGTGGTAGTTCGGCCAGGTCGCCAGCGACAGGCGATCACCGAGTTTGCTTTGCTCGGCCGCCTCGGCGGTGGAGGTCAACAGGCCGGGCATATTGGCCGCGACCACAGCGGCGGCAATCCCGAGGCCGGTGCGGCCAAGGAAGTCGCGGCGACTGATCGAGCCGTTCTGCCAACTGCGCAGGGTTTTTATAAAAGTCTTCTGGTCCATGGCACGCTCCACATCCGGTTGATGAAACGAATCGATGATTTACAACGCCATGGCCAGGCCATTGGCGTGATCCCAGCCGACGCGCACTGCCGCGCCGTGTTCGAATGCATTGGCGCCGTGATCCTGATGGCGCGGCACACGCACGCAGACCACCCCGAAGGCCTGGGTGCGGACGCGGTATTCGGTGCAATTGCCCAGGTAAATGCGATCTTCGACGCAGCCCGGCAGCTTCACTTCGCGGGTCATCTCGGCGTTGGCCCCGGCGATGCTGATCAGCTCCGGGCGTACCGCAATGCAACCGGCGGCGTTGGCGCTCAGGCCCTTGCCGGTGGGGGTGAGGGGGCTGGTCAGTTCCAGTCCTTGCTCGGTACGCAGCACCACCGAATGGCCGTTGAGCTGGCGGACGGTGCCGTCGAACAGGTTGGACTCACCGATAAAGTCGGCCACATAACGGCTGGCCGGGGCCTCATAGAGTTGTTCCGGGGTGGCGGTCTGGATGATTGAACCGTTGTGCATCACGCTGATGCTGTCACTCATCGACAGGGCTTCTTCCTGATCGTGGGTGACCAGCACGAACGTGATGCCGACCTCGCGCTGCAAGCGCAGCAATTCCGATTGCATCTCCTTGCGCAGCTTGCGGTCCAGCGCCGCCAGTGGCTCGTCGAGCAGCAACACCGTCGGCTTGTTGACCAGGGCGCGGGCGAGGGCGACACGCTGTTGCTGACCGCCTGAAAGCTCGCTCGGCTTGCGCTGGCCGAAGCCGCTCAGGCGCACCATTTCCAGCGCTTCATCAGCCATGTGCAGTTGCTTTTTTTTATCCGGGCGCGGTGTGCGATAGCGCAGGCCATAGGCAATGTTCTGCGCCACGGTCAGGTGCGGAAACAGCGCGTAATGCTGGAACACCATGTTCACCGGCCGCTCGAACGCCGGCACGCCGGCAACGCTCTTGCCGGCCAGACGGACCTCGCCGCTGGTGGGCTGTTCGAAGCCGGCGATCATGCGCAAGGTGGTGGTCTTGCCGCAGCCCGAACCACCGAGGAAGGAATGAAACGAGCCACGCCGCACCGCGAAATTCAGACCGCCGACGGCCTGCACCTCGCCATAGCGTTTGACCACATTGCAGAATTCGATATCGCTTGGCGGGGTGTCGTTCACGCTGTTGTTCACGAGGCGGGCTCCCTTGCAGTGATGAATCAGTGCGTCGGGGGTCAAACTAGCAATCGGGGTTTTGCGGTGTATATATCCCTTGGGGGATAGGAGCGATTCATTGTAGGAGCTCGCTCGCGATGGTCGTTAACGATTACGCGTGATGACTGGCTGAACGCAGTGCTCTTGAGTTCATCGCGAGCTCGCTCCTACAGGTTTTTTGCTTAACCGACAGGTATCAGGCTTGCAGCTTGAGACCGGGCGCCTGCAACGGATCCTCCGTCAACTCCCGAATGAACAACCCCAGCAACTCCGACTGGCTGCCAATACCCAGCTTGGCGTAGATGTTCTTGCGGTGAATCTTCACCGTGCCGGGGCTGATGCTCAGTTGTTCGGCCACCGAGGCGCTGGAGTGGCCGCGCAGCAACAGTTGAACGATTTCCTGTTCGCGCCCGGTGAGGATGTGCGCGCCGAAGTGATCGAAGGCTTCGCGGATCTTGAAGTCCAGGTCTTGGGCCGGGCGTGGTTGCTGGGCCTGACGCAAGCGCCAGGCTTCATTGATGACCTGCTCGACCACCGCTTGTGCGCATTCGACCAACTGCATTTCGTCACGGCTGAAGGCGCAGCTGGCGGTCGAGCGCATCAGGGACAGCACCGCCGTGGCGCCGTCGCCGAGGTCGACGAAAAACGCCACTTCCTCGGCCAGTCCGGTTTGCTGGTAATAGGTCAGGAAGTATTCGCCGAGGTAGAAATGGTCGGGGGCGAACTGACGCAGACGCCACAGTCCCGGTGCCTGACCGCGGGTGCAGGCCAGGTAGAACGGGTCGAGCAGGTAAGGCCCGCATTGATAGTCGTCGACATACACCGCGCGCTTGTCCGCCGAGAAGGTATCGAACAACGCCAGTGGCCGGTGATTGCCTTCATAGACAAACAACACGAAATGATCGACCGGGCAGATTTGCCGGATCCAGTGGCTCAACCCTGACAGCCGCGCATGCCCGGCAGGCAGGTCGAGCAGGTGGGCGACACCGGTGGTCCAGAGTTTCAGTTCCTTGGGGCGCATGGCGGCTACACGCAGTAGAGGATTGCCTGTGGATGCACAAAGTACGCCATGGCGGTTCTGCCCTCGTGGAGCGCGGCGGTTGGCAGTGCGCCGTGGAGAAGACGCACCGCAACAGGGCCGGGTGTTACCGAGTGCTACAGGGCGGGTAGCAAAAATGATCAGGTGGAACGGTCATTCACGCACCCGATCGGCGTTTTCCGGTAGACGGCAACAGGATCGTCAGAATCCCCAGCAGCGGCAGGTACGAACACAGCGTGTACACGTACTCGATGCCCTGGATATCCGCCAGATGCCCCAGCAGCGCGGCGCCAATGCCGCCGAATCCGAACATCAGGCCGAAGAACACCCCGGCGATCATGCCGACGTTGCCGGGCACCAGTTCCTGGGCGAAGACCACGATGGCCGAGAATGCCGAGGCGAGGATGAAGCCGATGATCATGCTCAGCACGCCCGTCCAGAACAGGTCGACGTAGGGCAGGGCGAGGGTGAACGGCGCGGCGCCGAGGATGGAAAACCAGATCACTTGCTTGCGGCCGATCCGGTCGCCGATCGGGCCACCAAAGAACGTGCCCGCCGCGACGGCGCCGAGGAACAGGAACAGGTACAGCTGCGAACTGGCCACCGACAGGTCGAACTTTTCGATCAGGTAGAAGGTGAAGTAACTGGTGAAGCTGGCCATGTAGAAGTACTTGGAGAACACCAGCAGCGCCAGCACCAGCAGGGCGAACGTCACCCGCCGTTTCGACAGACCGTGGGTGGCCTTGCTGCCTTGCTTGAGCTTGAACAGGTTCAGATGATTGCGATACCAGCGGCTCAGGCCGTACTGCACGAGGATGGCAAACACCGCGAACAGGCCGAACCAGGCAACGTTGCCCTGGCCATAGGGAATGATGATCGCGGCGGCCAGCAACGGGCCGAAGGCGCTACCGGCATTGCCACCCACCTGAAAGGTCGATTGCGCCAGGCCGTAGCGACCGCCCGAAGCCAGGCGCGCCACCCGCGAGGTCTCGGGGTGAAAAGTCGACGAACCAACCCCCACCAGCGCCGAGGCCACGAGAATGGCCGGGAAGCTGCCGACCAGCGACAGCATCAGAATGCCGATCAGGGTGCAGACCATGCCGGCCGGCAGCAGCCACGGTTTGGGATGACGGTCGGTGTAGAAACCGATCCACGGTTGCAGCAGTGAAGCGGTGAGCTGGAAGGTCAGGGTGATCAGGCCGACCTGGGTGAAGCTCAGGCCATAACTGGCCTTGAGCATCGGGTAGATCGAAGGCAGCACGGCCTGGATCAGGTCGTTGATCAGATGCGCCAGGGCACAGGCACCAATGACACGCATGACCAGCGGGCTGGCCTGGCTGGCAACCGAGACGGTGGGTGAGGGTGAGCTGAGGGTAGTGGTCGACATGGGCGGGTTTCCGGATAAAAAACGCGAACTGCGAGCGCAAGGCGCAGCCAATTTCGGGGTTCGGCGTTATCCTAGGGGCCTCAAGGATGCCCGTCTCGCGCAACTCGGGCACTGACCATCGCAAAAAGGGCGTCATGATCAAGCCATTGCAGACATTCCTGGCGGAGATCGACCAGGGCGACTGGAGCGTTCGCAGCAGTGCGACCGACTACCCGGAAAACTGGTTCATCCCGCCGCACTCCCATGAAAAGCATCAGCTGATCTATGCCATCGAAGGCGTGATGGTGGTGCACGCCGCGACGGGCCAATGGACGGTGCCGTCGAGCCGTGGGATCTGGATGCCGAGTGGAGAGGTGCACTCGATTCGCTGCGTGGGGGCGATCAAGATGCGCAGCGTTTTCGTGCACCCTGACGCGAGCCCGGATTTGCCCGCCGAAACCCGGGCGGTGAGTGTTTCCGCGTTGCTGAGTGAGTTGATCAAGGTCTCGGTCGATTTCGACTTTTCCGTCGATCCGGACCCGCGGGAAGCCCGGGTGTTGCGGCTGATTCTGGATGAGCTGACGATCCTGCCGACCTTGCCATTGAACCTGCCGCAGCCCACTGATCAACGTATCAACCTGATCTGTAGCGCGTTGCAGCGTGATCCCGGGGATGGCTCGACATTGTCGGACTGGAGCACCCGGCTGGGCCTTGACGAAAAAACCATCCAGCGACGGTTCCGCAAGGAAACCGGCATGACCTTCGGCCAATGGCGCCAGCAAGCACGACTGCTGTTGGCGCTGGAACGAATCGCCGTTGGGGAGAAGATCATCGACATTGCCGGCGAGTTGGGATACGACAGCCCGAGCGCGTTCACGACCATGTTCAAGAAGCAGTTCGGCAAGACGCCGAGTGATTTTTTCAAGTGATGGAAGAACACGTGGTGTGCATGATCGAGCGATGTCCAACGTAAAGAAACTACCTGATTCACTGCGGTAAATGCCGTAAACCATGGGGTTCGTCTCAATATCCCGCCTGCAGGTGCGCACCCAAGCGGTCGCCGACGGCGTCTGGCCGCCGGAAAACTCTGGCCCGCAGCTGCGGGACATGTGCTCGACGATCTACCTGCCCGCGAGGTTTTCGCCCTTGCAGTGACGAGGGGCACACCTGTGTCTGCTGTCGTTGTCCTCAGAAACGATCCAGTCGGTACGCCGCCGTCGCCGGCAGGTCGTGGGGCTGGGCGCCGGTCAAGGGCGAGGCCATTTGCGCAATCATTTCCGCCGTGACCGCCGCCTGGGTCAACCCCAGGTGCTGATGGCCGAAGGCGAGCAGGACCTTGCCGTCGCACACCCGATCGATGATCGGCAGGGAGTCGGGCAAGGAAGGCCGAAAACCCATCCACGGTGTGGCCGCTTCGGCACTCAGGTCGTGTTTGAACAGGCCTTTGCTCAATCGGTGCAATTGCCAGGCACGTTCCATCGTCGGTGGACATTCGAGACCGGCGAATTCAACGGTGCCGGCCAGGCGCAGCCCATCGGCCATCGGCGTCATGATGAACTTGCGCTCAAGCGAGGTGACGGCAAACGGCAAGCGTTGGTGTTCGTGGGGCAGCATCAGGTGATAGCCGCGCTCGGTGTCCAGCGGCACCTTCTTGCCGGTCAGCGCGGCGGTGAGCTTCGCCGAATGCGCGCCGCAGGCGATCAGCACTTGTCGACTGCTGACGCGGCCTTGATCTGTGTTCAACGACACGCCGTGTTCATTCAACTGCCCGCCCTCGACCCGCCGCTGGAGGAACTGTACGCCGCTGCTTTTCGCCGCATGAACCAGTTCGCCCACCACCCGGAAGGGATCGAGAAAATGCCCGGTGCGCGGGAAGAACAGACCGCCGCGGATCTGCTCGCTGAGTTGCGGTGCAGCATCGCGGACGGTCCTGGCCTGCCAGAAGTCGACCGGCACCTGTTGCTGGCGCATGCGGGCCTGCAGCGCTTCGATGGCCAGTTGCGAGTCGGCGCGCTCGAACACCAATAACGAGCCGTCTTCCTTCAGCAGATGGGGACGCTCGATGGCCTCCAGCAAACGGTTCCAGGCACCCAGGCTGCTTTCATTGAGTGCACGGATGCCGGCCACGGTGCGCTGGAACGGCGCGGGCCGCAGGTTCAGCAACAGGCGCATGAACCAGGGCAGGGCCCGGGGCATGTATTTCCAGTCCAGGCGCAGCGGGCCCATGGGGTCCAGGAGCATGGCGGGCAGGCGTTTGAGGATGGACAGGTCGGCGATGGGGAACACCTGCTCGGTGGCCAGGTGCCCGGCATTGCCGAACGAGGCGCCACGGCCGGGCTCCTGCTGATCGATGACCACCACCCGCCGACCCTGGCGAGCCAGGCGCAGGGCGCAAGCGACGCCGATGATCCCGGCGCCGATCACGGCAACGTCCGCCGTGACGTGCGGGTTGTTGAATAGGGATGAGTTGGACATGGCCTAGGCTTCTCTCTGGCCGTCGAGCAGGCGACGCAACTGCAACGGATTGCCGTGCTTGAGCGCGGCCGGCAACAAGGCGTCCGGGAAATCCTGGTAGCAGACCGGGCGCAGGAAACGCAGGATGGCGGCGGTGCCGACCGAGGTGGTGCGCGTGTCGGAAGTCGCCGGGAACGGGCCGCCATGAACCATGGCATCACACACCTCGACCCCGGTCGGCCAGCCATTGACCAACAGGCGCCCGGCCTTGCGCTCCAGAGTCGACAACAATGCCCTGGCGCTCTCCACGTCGGCATCGTCCAGGTGCAGGGTGGCGGTCAGTTGGCCTTCCAGGTGTTCGATGACCTGGCGGATTTCCTCGTCGCTGGTGCATTGCACGATCAGAGATGCGGCACCGAACATTTCTGCCTGCAAGGCCGGGTCGGCGAGAAATTCGCTGGCCTGGGTGACGAACAGGTGGGCCTGGCACTGGTTAGGCGTTTCACCTTCAAGGCCGCTGGCCACCGATTGCGCGTGGGCATGCTCGACCAGCGCACCGACGCCGGCCTCGTAGGCGTTGAAAATACCTGGGGTGAGCATGGTCTGTGCCGGGCTGCGCTGGATCAGTTGCGCGGCCGTGTGGATGAAGCGCCCAAGGGCCGGGCCTTGGCGGGCAATCACCAGGCCGGGGTTGGTGCAGAACTGACCGGCGCCTTGGGTGAGGGAGGTGACGAAACCTTGCGCCAGCGCTTCGGCTCGCGATTGCAGTGCCGCCGGGAACAGCAAGACCGGATTGATCGAGCTCATTTCCGCGTACACCGGGATCGGCTCGGGACGCGCCTGGGCCGCCTTGCACAAGGCGATGCCACCGCTGCGCGAGCCGGTAAAGCCCACGGCCTTGATGCGCGGGTCGGTGACCAGGGCGATGCCCACTTCGCGGCCAGAGCCGAATAACAGGGAAAACACGCCTTCATGCAACCCGCACAGTTTGACCGCACGGGCCAGCGCCCGACCCACCAGCTCGCTGGTGCCGGGGTGCGCGCCATGGGCCTTGACGATCACCGGGCAACCGGCGGCCAGCGCCGACGCGGTGTCACCGCCGGCAACCGAGAAGGCCAGGGGAAAGTTGCTGGCGCCGAACACGGCCACCGGCCCCAGCGGCACCTGACGCTGACGCAGATCCGGGCGGGGCAGGGGCTGGCGTTCCGGCAGTGCGCTGTCGACCCGTACATCCAGCCATTCGCCAGCGCGTACGGTGCGGGCAAAGGTGCGTAACTGCTGGCAGGTGCGGCCGCGTTCACCCTGGATACGCGGGCGCGGCAGGCCGGTCTCGGCCACGGCGCGGTCGATCAACTCATCGCCCAGAGCTTCGATTTCGCTGGCGATGGTTTCGAGGAATTCGGCGCGGGCGTCCAGGGATGTCGAGCGATAGCTGTCCAGGGCACTCCACGCCAGGGCGCAGGCCTGTTCGACGTGCTCGCTGCCGCCGCCGTGATAGGCCGGTTCGAGGGGCAGATCAGTGGCGGGATCAATGCCGTGGATCGCTTCACGGTTGCCGGGGATGGCCTGTTGGCCGATCAGCATGTTGCCTGTCAGAGTCATGGTATTTCCTGAAAAAAAGAGGGTGGGCGTTTGCGAAAAAACGCGGTACCGCCGTGGGCGAAAATAAAAGCGGCGCGCTTTGGCACGCCGCTGTACAGGCTGAATGTCAGGCGAAGCCCTGCTCGGCCGACCACTGCTCGTACCACTGACGGAACAGCGCGTACTGGTTCTCGGCATAACGACGCTGGGCATCGCTGAGGGCATCGGTTTCGTTGAAGTGCAGGGTGTATTCCTTGTCGCCGTTGAGCACCATCAGGTGCTTGTAGTAGAGCACCAGGTCGCAGCCCTCATCGAAGGACGACAGCACAGCCAGGGCGGACTCCAGTTCCCGCGCCTGACGACGTGCCTTGGCATCGCCCTTGGCCGCTTGTTTGCTCAAGGCCACCAGGCGCAACACTTCGCGCGGCAGCGCGTTGCCGATGCCGGTGATGGCGCCGGTGGCGTTGCAGTTGACGAAGCCATGAACCACCTGGGTGTCGACACCGACCATCAGGGTCACGTCATCGTCCCTGGAGGTGATGTGTTCGGCGGCGTAGCGCAGGTCGGCCGCACCGCCGAACTCCTTGAAGCCGATCAGGTTCGGGTACTCGCGGCGCAGTTCGAAGAACAGATCGGCGCGGGTGGCGAAGCCGTAGTAAGGGCTGTTGTAGATCACCGCCGGCAAGCTCGGGGCGGCTTCGAGGATCGCGGCGAAGTGGGCTTTTTGTGCAGTGGCCGAAGCGCCGCGAGACAGCACGCGAGGAATGACCATCAAGCCATGGGCGCCGACTTTGGCTGCGTGTGCCGCATGGGAAACCGCTTCGCGGCTGTTGACCGCACCAGTGCCGACGATGGTCGGAACGCCAGCGGCCACCAGGCGCGCCACGCCTTCCTGACGCTCGGCCTCGGTCAGCAGCGGCCAGTCGCCCATGGAACCGCAATACACCACTGCGCTCATGCCGATGTCGATCAGCTCGCGACCCTTGGCCACCAGCGCGTCGAAGTCCGGCTTGCGCTCGGCGGTGCATGGGGTCATCAGCGCAGGGATGCAGCCGGTGAAAATGTTGTCGCTCATTTTGTTGTCACTCCTGGAAGCGTTCATTCAGATCTGGTTAAAGAAAAGGCGTGGCGCTCAAATGCCCCACGCAAAGGGATCCTGTTCGTCGATCAGCAAGGTGCTGTCGGCGGTCATGTAGGCGCGGCCGGTAATGAACGGGCGGATGCGTTCGCCTTCCCATTCGTAACTGCCGACGAACTGGCTGGCGGTGATGCTGGCCTGGACCCAGCGTTCACCGGCGGCCAGTTTTCCGTCGGCCGCCAGGCACGCCAGTTTCGCGCTGGTGCCGGTGCCGCAGGGCGAGCGGTCATAGGCCTTGCCGGGGCACATGACGAAGTTGCGGCTGTCGGCGTGATCGTCGTCGGCAAACAGTTCGATGTGGTCGATCAGCGCGCCGTCTTCACCGTGGATGCCCTGGGCCTCGAGGGCCTTGAGCATGGCCCAGGTGTACTCGGTGAGGAACTCGACGTTGTCCATCTGCAACGCCTGACCGTGATCGGACACCAGGAAAAACCAGTTGCCGCCCCAGGCGATGTCGCCGTACACGCGGCCATGTCCCGGCACTTCGACCTGCACCTGCTGGCGGTAGCGGTAGGCGGGCACGTTGCGCAGGGTGACGTTGCCGTCCTCATGCAGCGTGGCGCTGACCGGGCCGACCGGCGTATCGATCTTGTGTTCGCCGGGCTGGATATGACCCAGGTAATGCAGTGAGTTGACCAGGCCGATGGTGCCGTGACCGCACATGCCGAGGTAGCCGGCGTTGTTGAAGAAGATCACGCCACAGGTGGCATCCGGCGACACCGGTTCGCAGTACAGCGCACCCACCAGCACATCGTTGCCGCGGGGTTCCAGCAGGCAGGCGCGGCGCCATTGGTCATGCTGCTCGCGCAGGGCATCGCGCTTCTCGGCCATGGTCCGGCCGGACAGCTGGGGCAGACCTGACATCACCAGGCGAGTCGGTTCACCGCCGGTGTGGGAATCAATGACATGTACTTTCTTCATAAACCTTTCCATTAGAGGACCACGCAGGTTTTGCTGGCCTGAATTTCAGCGAGAGGTCTGGACGTATGCACCGATCGGACGCTGGCCAGTGGTCGTGCCGCTGTGAACAGGATCGGCTTCGCTTTCACCGTCCTCTTCTTCCAGGCGAACCAGATGCGCCGGCACGCCGGTGGCTGCGCCCCAGTAGTAGATGCCCATCGCGCAGGCCGCCACGACCACGGTGTCGAAGGGATGGGTGAGCACGCCCATGCCGCCGAAGCTGCCGAGCCAGGACAGCACGATGGTCACGGCATAGAAGCCGATCAGCCACGCCGAAGAACGCACTTGTTGGCCCAGGCTCAGGTGCCGGGTCGGCACAAAGCGACCGCACAGCAGGTACACCACGAACATCAGGATTTGCAGGCCGAGCAGCCAGGACACGGTGCCCCAGCCGGACCAGTAGACGATCAGCGCGGCGATGATGAACGACACCGGACCGAGCACGCCCATGCGCTTGACCTTGAACGGGCGTGGCATGTCGGGCGCATTGCGGCGCAGGGCGGCCACCGACACCGGTGCGACGGCGTAGCTCAGCACCAGCGCGGCGGAGACCACGTTGATCAGCGCTTCCCACGAAGGGAAGGGCAGGGTCCAGAACACCGACAGGGCAAAGGTCAGCCACAGCGCCGGGCGCGGGATGCCGGACTTTTCGTCAATGCGGGTGAAGACCTTGAAGAAGGTGCCGGTCTGTGCCCAGCCGTAGATCACCCGAGGGGTCGCGTTCATGTAGATGTTGCCGCAGCCGCTGGGGGAGATCACCGCGTCGGCCACCACCATATAAGCCAGCCAGCCCACACCCAATGCCAGGGCGATGTCGCGGTAGGGCAGGGCCAGTTCCTTGGCGACACCGGCCCAACCGCTGGCGAGCATTTCGGTGGGCACGCCGCCGAGGAACGCCACTTGCAACAACACATAGATGGCGGTGGACAGCAGTACGGAGAGGATCAGTGCAATCGGAATGGTGCGTTGCGGATTCTTCACTTCGCTGGCCACCGAGATGATCGGCGTCAACCCCAGGTAGGCGAAGATGATGCCGCCGGCGGACACCGCCATCTCGACACCGGACAGCCCGAACGGCATGAAGCCCTGGGACTGGAAGTTCTCTGGTTTGAAGAAAGTGAACAGCACGCCGATCACCAGCAACGGCACGATGAACTTGAACATGCTGATCAAGTTGTTGGCCTTGGCGAACGTTTTCACGCTGTAGTAGTTGAGCATGAAGAACAGGCATAGCAGGGCGAACTGCACCAGCCAGCCAATCGCCGTTGGATTGCTGGAACCGGCTTGGGTCAATGCGGGAAACCACGCCGCGGCGTACTGGCGCGCGGCGACCACCTCGATAGCCACCAGGCTGGAAAACGCGATCAGGGTGATGAAGCCCATCAGGTAGCCGAGCAACGGGCCGTGGGAGTACACCGGGTAGCGAATCACACCGCCGGCACGGGGCAATGCGGCGCCGAGTTCGCAGTAGACGATGCCCAGCAGCAGCACCGCAAAACCGCCCAGCAGCCAGGAAAATATCCCCGCCGGCCCCGCGATGGCGGACACGTGACTGGCTGCGAACAACCAGCCGGAGCCGAAGATGGCCCCCAGTCCGATAAACGTAAGGTCTATCAATGAAAGTTGTTTTTTGAACTTGCCTTGGCCTGGCATGGCATCGCCTTCTTGTGAGTTATTGGATAGGCAGGTGTGCACTTCGAGTCGTCCCCCGTCGGTTTTGCCGAGGAGGGCGGTGGACATAGAGTGAACTCGGCGGCTTGTTCGCGATTGATGTTTTCCTTGGAGGTCGATGACGAAATCAGCACAATGGGCAACAGCCGATCATTGGGAGAGACAGGTAGATGACTCAGGATGCGTTTGCGCTGTTGTGCCAGGGCGACGACTCGAACCGCCCCGAATCCATCGAGCAACTGCTGGCAGGCATTGCGCTTTTATTACCGATGCTCGATGTCATTCCGAACGCTGCGATCTTCATCAAGGACGTGCAGGCGCGCTATGTCATGGCCAACCGCACGCTGGTGCAACGCTGTGGCTTGAAACAGCTCAAGCCGCTGCTGGGGAAAACCAGCGCTGAGGTATTTCCCGAGCAGTTGGGGCCCGGCTATACCGAACAGGACCGGCGAGTGCTGGAGCAAGGCCTGGTGCTGGAAGACCAGCTGGAGTTGCATCTGTATGGCAGCCGGGAGCCGGGCTGGTGCCTGACCCATAAACGACCGCTGTATAACCGCCATGATCAGATCATCGGTCTGGTGGGCATCTCGGTCGACCTGCAGTCGGCCAGTGACACGCACCCGGCGTACCAGCGCCTGGCGGCGGTGGACGAGCACATCCGCACGCATTTCAACCGTCGCGTCACCCTCGGCGAGTTGACGCGCATCGCTGGCATTTCCGTGGCGCAGCTCGAGCGCTACTGCAAGCGTGTGTTCCATTTGACGCCACGGCAAATGATCCAGAAGGTTCGCCTGGAGCACGCGCATCGACTGCTCCACACGGACCTGCCGATCACCGAGGTCGCGCTGCAATGCGGTTATACCGACCACAGCGCGTTCACCCGGCAGTTCAAGGCATTGACCGGCTTCACTCCGCGTCAGTACCGCCAGGCCACCGGTCATGTGCAACCGTCCGCCGTGGATTAGCGACGCGCCGCCAACGGCCCTGTAGACTGGCCGCGCAAAAGGCGCCTGCCTCACCACTTCAAGCAAGAGAGTTCTCATGGCAAACCACGACCTGACCTTTACGCCCGATCCTGATGCGGATTCGATTTCCTCCGACGTCGTCGGTTTCGGCGGTGTGCTGGTCTCCACCCAAATCCCGACCCGCGCCGACGGCAGCCTGGAATTGGGCGACATCACCCTGCAAAGCGAATGCACCCTGCAAGCGTTGAAAGTTGCGCTGGAGCGTGCCGGCAGTTCCATGGACCGCGTGATGCACCTGACCATCTACCTCACCGACATGGCCGACCGCGCCGCGTTCAACGAGGTCTACAAGCGCTACTTCGCCAAACCATGGCCGGTGCGCGCTGCTGTCGGGGTTGCCTCGTTGGCAGTGGAAGGCATGCGCGTGGAAGTGACCGCAATGGCTGCCAAGGCCTGATCACAGCACCACACACGATACTGTAGGAGCGAGCTTGCTCCTACAGGGATTGAGGCAGGCCAGGCCTGCTCGAAACACCACCTGGCAGCACACGGGTGCCGGTCAGGCGTTTCGCCGCTACAATGCACGCCTCGACCGTGACAAGCCTGACTAAAAAACTATGTCTTTGCCCAAACATCACCTGGAATTGCTCAGCCCTGCCCGCGATGTCGCCATCGCCCGCGAGGCTATCCTGCATGGTGCCGATGCCGTGTACATCGGTGGCCCGAGCTTCGGCGCCCGCCACAACGCCTGCAATGAAGTGAGCGATATCGCCCAATTGGTGGAATTCGCCCGTCGCTACCATGCGCGTGTGTTCACCACCATCAACACGATCCTGCACGACAACGAACTGGAGCCGGCCCGCCAGCTGATCCACCAGTTGTACGACGCCGGCGTCGATGCGCTGATCGTCCAGGACCTGGGTGTGATGGAGCTGGACATTCCGCCGATCGAACTGCACGCCAGTACCCAGACCGACATCCGTACGCTGGAGCGGGCGAAGTTCCTCGATCAGGCCGGTTTCTCGCAACTGGTGCTGGCCCGCGAGCTGAACCTCAAAGAGATTCGTGCCATCGCCGACGAAACCGACGCGGCCATCGAGTTTTTTATCCATGGCGCGTTGTGCGTGGCGTTTTCCGGCCAGTGCAACATTTCCCACGCGCAAACCGGGCGCAGCGCCAACCGTGGCGATTGCTCCCAGGCCTGCCGTCTGCCGTACACCCTCAAGGACGAAAAGGGTGGCGTGATCGCTTACGAAAAGCATCTGCTGTCGATGAAGGACAACAACCAGAGCGCCAACATCCGCGCACTGGTCGAGGCCGGCGTGCGTTCGTTCAAGATCGAGGGCCGCTACAAGGACATGGGCTATGTGAAAAACATCACAGCCTACTACCGCCAGCGCCTCGACGCCGTGCTCGAAGACCGTCCGGATCTGGCCCGTGCCTCCAGCGGCCGTACCGCGCATTTCTTCCTGCCCGACCCGGAAAAAACCTTCCACCGCGGCAGCACCGATTACTTCGTCACTGACCGCAAGATCGATATCGGCGCCTTTGACTCGCCGACCTTCACCGGTTTGCCGGTGGGTGTGGTCGAGAAAGTCGCCAAGCGTGACATGCAGGTCGTGACCCACGAGCCGCTGTCCAACGGCGACGGCCTCAACGTGCTGGTCAAGCGTGAAGTGGTGGGCTTTCGCGCCAACATCGCCGAACCGAAAGGCGAGTTCGAGGAGGACGGCGAGAAGCGTTATCGCTATCGCGTCGAGCCCAATGAGATGCCGGAGGGGATGTACAAGCTGCGCCCCAACCATCCGCTGAATCGCAACCTCGATCACAACTGGCAACAGGCGCTGCAAAGGACCTCTGCCGAGCGTCGCGTGGCCCTGCGCTGGTTCGCGCGCCTGCGTGAAGAGCAGCTGGAACTGACCGCTACCAGCGAAGAAGGCATCAACGCCAGCGTTACCCTGAATGGCCCGTTCGGCGCCGCCAACAAGCCGGAACAGGCACTGGAGCAATTGCAGGATCTGCTCGGTCAACTGGGCACCACTCAGTACCACGCCATCGACATCAAGCTGGACGCGCCGCAGGCGTACTTCATCCCGAACTCGCAGCTCAAGGCCTTGCGCCGCGAAGTGATCGATGCCTTGACCGAAGCGCGGATCGCCGCCCATCCCCGTGGCAGCCGCAAGGCCGAAACCACTCCGCCGCCGGTGTACCCGGAGTCGCACCTGTCGTTCCTGGCCAACGTCTACAACCAGAAGGCCCGCGACTTCTATCACCGCCATGGCGTCAAGCTGATCGACGCAGCCTACGAGGCCCACGAGGAAGCCGGCGAGGTGCCGGTGATGATCACCAAGCACTGCCTGCGTTTCTCCTTCAACCTGTGCCCGAAACAGGCCAAGGGCGTGACCGGCGTGCGCACCAAGGTTGCGCCGATGCAACTGATCCACGGCGATGAAGTGCTGACCTTGAAGTTCGACTGCAAGCCTTGCGAGATGCACATCATCGGCAAGATGAAGGGCCACATCCTCGATATGCCGCAGCCGGGCAGCGTGGTGGGGCACATCAGCCCCGAAGACCTGCTCAAGACCATCCCGCGCGCGCCGCATTGAGTGACCGGTGAGCGCGCCGCAACGGTGCGCTCACCTGTTGTTCAAAACCCTGCGTAGTTGAAGTAGATGAATGCCACGGCAACTGCCAGGCCAAACGCTGCCAGGGCTTTTGTATGTGCAGTGGCCTGCAATTCGTTCGACGTTTGTTCATGGGGTTGTGAGTATGCGGTGGTGGTTTGGCGCCGCTGCAGAATGGCCCGCCAGGTGTAACCCAGTCCCGTCAGCAGCAAAATGGCCATCAGGCCGAGGATCAGCCAACGTGTGGTTGCCGGCTTTTTAGCGGCGGCCAGGCTGTTCTCGTGTTCACAGGCAGCGCTCCAGAACTCCAGGACAGAAATGGGTTGGTAGACCGTCGAGGGCTGCTGTGCATCACTGCGCGTCGCCGCCATTTGCTCCAGGTCCAGAGCCTGGTACTTCCAGAGTGTCGTCGATCCTTCCCGGCAGTAGGTGAAGGCAGCGGGGCTGGAAGCGCTGATGATGCACGCGTCGTTGATACCGATTTTTTTCAGGGTTTCCATCGCAGACCGTGTGAAGTCCATTTCGAGGACCGGAATGACGCAGTTGGCAGACACCGCGGCCGACACCAGCAAGCACGCCATGGAGCAGAGGGTTGATGTTTTCAAGGTCGAGACCCCCTCGTTTTTTGCAGGTTTTTTGTTGTAAACGCGGAGTCTGGTTGCACGCTGCTTTTGCTGAAGTCTAGACGCTGGTGACAAACCTGGAGCTAGCGGTCGACATTATTCACAGGAGTCGGCGACGGCTTTTTCAGCCCGTTTGAATTCCTGTTTGACGTCGGTGGGGATGCGTTGCTTCTTGAATTCCTGACCGAGGAAGGGTTGCTCGCCCCGAGACTGAACCTCTGCGTCCTCGGCAGTTATCTGCGCTTCGATGGTCGCGGAGTGCTTGTCGATGACGGCATCGACCTCGGCTTCATTCTTTGCGGAATCGAGTGCCAGGACCAACTGGCCGGCCTCGGCTTTTTCGGCTTCGGCATAGGCTTCGACCGTCAAACCGGAGGCCAGCGCCCGCGCCTGGATTTTCAGCCTGTCGAGATGCTCCCGGGCAGCCTTGCAGACCGCTTCCTGTCGCTGGCTCTGGACGTGCTCCCAGGTGTTCAACCCATAAATCGCCGCCCCGACCACCAGGAGGGTTGCAGTGGTAGCCATTAATTTGCCTTTCACATTGGCGCCCTCAGATGGCAAGGGTAAGGGTGTTGCGCAAATTATTCCTGATTCCATTCGAGAAAAGCGTAGCAGACCTGGTCGGGCTGAACGTGTGTCGATCATTTGTCTCAACACTAAGCATCTGTTTTAAAAAACAAAATGTTTTGTTGGGGCTTCCCAGGCGCGGCAAAAGTTGGTAAATTTGCGCCCACTCTTGCACAGGCCCTCACGGAGCCTCGCGCGCAAGCCGGCAGCAGTCTTGTTGTCACTCAAGAAAGCGAGTGCCAGGCACTCATCGCAACAGATACAGGGGCGTCGCCAAGCGGTAAGGCAGCAGGTTTTGATCCTGCCATGCGTTGGTTCGAATCCAGCCGCCCCTGCCATTTTCTTCCTGCACAATCAGATAACACTCGAACGGCGGTTATTATTCGTCGATTCGCTGGCTTGTTGTGTCCGTTACCCATCATCCCGGATGATCGATTGTCGTCACAGAAACCTCATCCTGTGCATTCCGGCCTGATTAGACGCAAGCATTCCTTACTGATCCCCGTGATCCATTTCCTGATGGATCACGGGGATTTTTCATTTTCGGCTCCCGATCATCTCTACCGAAACCGTTGTGCAATGGCCTCGGCGAACGGGTACATGGAAAAGTACGGTCTCGCCTCGTCGATCACCCGTTTGACCGAAGGCCTCTGGATCAACCTGTCGAAATAAGCACTCAAGCGATGATGATCGTCGGGAAACGGCACGAGGGTGCTGGCATAGAACAGCGCCGGGGCAGCGGCACAGTCGGCCATGCTGAACGCCGGGCTGGCGGCCCAGGCGTTTGCGCTCAACTGACGTTCAAGCATGCCGTACGCCGTTGTCAGCGCGGCGCGTTCGCGGGTCAGGTCGCCGTTGGCGGCGTTCATTCGGTCAGCGACGATCTTCTGCATCGGCACCTGGACGTGCAGATCGAAAAAACGATCCCACAGGCGTACTTCCAGCGCGGCATCCCAATCTTCAGGAATCAGGCGCAGGTGGCCGGCCTGGTGGTGATCCAGGTACTCGATGATCACACTCGACTCGGCTACGTTCCGTTGGCGGTGGTGATCGCGGATCACCGGAAATTTGCAGAGTGGCCAAAGTGCTTGCAGCTCGGCCCGATCAGCCTCGTTGCCGAGGTCGATGATCCTTTTTTCAAACTCGATTTCCAGTTCATAGAGAGCGATCAGCGCTTTGTGGCAGAACGACGAGAGCGGATGGAAATACAGAGTCAGCGGCATGTTCCTTTCCTCGGCAAAGGGGGAGGCCCGTGCAGTATCGACCCAGGTTCGCGTCGGTGCGAGGCGGTTCGTCAGGTGACTGTGATCTCGGTGGCGATTGCCATTCCCCGCGCAAACCGGTTCGAGGGCAAAAGACTGGCTTGCCCAAGGCTTTCAACTTGCGTAAACAGTGCAGACGCCGAATGTTCGGCGCCAGGGGATACAGGTTTCCAGGTCGGGAGTGGCAGGTATCAAAGCGTTATTTCACAGGTTCGTCGACAGGGCGAAGCGAGGCGAGCGTTGGTAGAGCGACGTCAGTTCAGTGGAGCGATGAAGGGCAAGAACCTTCGCTTCCTCAAAGAGCATGAAGGCCAACCCGTTCTGCAGGCGCGTGCGGGTTTCCTGTTGCTGGAGCATTTCTCGCTGCCGGCGTTTACCCAGGCGCTGGATACGGTCGTGACGGCCAATCTGTTGCGGCCGGAGCTGTTTTCAACGAAAACCTTCGGCTTGAAGGATGCAGAGGTGATCAGCGACCTGGGGCTGGTCATCCGTCCCGATGCCTGCCTGAGCCATGCCGAGATTCAGAACCTGGACCTGCTGGTGGTCTGTGGCGGATACCGCACCCATCTGCACGCCGATGAGGCATTGATCAACCTGCTGCAAGATGCGGCGGAGCAGGGCGTTACCCTGGCTGGCGTGTGGAACGGCGCGTGGTTTCTCGGACGCGCCGGTTTGCTCGAGGGATATCGCTGTGCGATTCACCCGGAACACCGCCCGGCACTGGCGGAAATTGCCAAGCTGACCCAGGTGACCAGCGAAGCCTACGTGGTGGATCGTGACCGCCTGACAGCGTCGAGCCCGACGGGTACGTTCTATATGGCTCTGGAGTGGATCAGGGGGCTGTACGACAAGGCGTTGACCGATGGCATCGAAGACATTCTGGCGTTTGAGGCTTCACGCTACCGGCGCATCAAGCCGTCGCTGAATGTCTCGGTCAGTGGTCCGCTCAGAGAGGTGGTCAACCTGATGGACGCCAATCTGGAGGAACCGCTGGAAATGGAGACGCTGTGCCTCTACGCAGGGCGCTCTCGCCGGCAGATCGAGCGTCTGTTCAAGGAGCAGTTGGGCACCACGCCGCAGCGCTATTACATGGACTTGCGCATCACCGAGGCGCGGCGCTTGCTGCAGCACACCACGCTGACCATCGTCGAAGTCTCGGTCGCCTGTGGTTTCGTTTCTCCCAGCCACTTCAGCAAGTGCTACAGCTCTTATTTCGGCTATCGGCCGTCCAGGGAAACCAGGCTGGTGAAGTAAACCGTCGATCAACGCCCGGCCTCGGCATCGACCTGCCGCACGATGTCGGCACTGTAAGAGTCACGCCTGTTCATCCGACAGCGGCCACATGCGCTGTCGGATGTGATGGCGGTCGGCGTCATCCTGATTTGCGCTGAGGGCTGTCCGGGGTAGAGTGCAGGCTCTGGCCTGATTGTCAGGCATGCCACGTTTAGGGTCATCGCGCCATGCACCAGATCGGACTCATTGTTTATCCCGGATTTCAGGTTCTGGGGCTGGCCATGTGTGCCGCCTTCGAGTTGGCCAACAGCGCCGCAGATGAGCCGTTGTACAGCATTGCCTTACTGTCCGAACCGGGTGGCCTGGTGCAGACGTCCGCCGGTTTCGGTGTGCAGACCGAAGCGTTCGACCAGCGCTCGTTCGATACGCTGCTGGTCATGGGCGACAACCTTATCCGCCCGACCACGCCGGGCATGCTGGAGTTCTTGCGCCGCGCCAGTCACGGCAGCCGGCGTCTGGGCTCGATTTGCACCGGTGCGATTGCGTTGGCGGAGGCTGGTTTGCTCGACGGTCGGCGGGCGACCACCCACTGGGCGCATGTGCCGGCCTTTCGCAAGGCGTACCCGAACGTGAAAGTCGAGGAAGACCGGATCTTCATCAATGATGGCCACCTGTGGACGGCGGCGGGCATGAGCGCGTGCGTGGACCTGGCATTGGCGCTGGTGGAGATGGATCTGGGCGCCGAGGTTGCCCGCAAGGTGGCGCGGCAATTGGTGGTGTACCACCGGCGTTCCGGCGGGCAGTCGCAGTTCTCGGTGATGCTGGAACTGGCCCCCAGGACCGATCGGATACAGGCCGCGCTGAACTATGCCAAGCAGAATCTCAAGTCCGCGCTGACGGTCGAGGAACTGGCCAGCGCGGCCAATCTCAGCCCCCGGCAATTCAGCCGGGTGTTTCATGCCGAAACCGGCCAGTCTCCGGCCAAGGCCATCGAAAACCTGCGGGTCGAGTCGGCCCGGTTGATGATGGAAAGCGGGCGGCACTCCATCGATGCAGTGGCGACAGCCTCTGGTTTTGGTGATCGGGAACGTATGCGCCGCGCTTTTATTCGTGCGTTCGGACAGCCGCCGCAGGTGATTCAGCGTGCCAGTCGGGGGTGAAGTTCGGGATGTCCTAAAAGGTGGTGAATACGACATTCAGGCCTTTATATTATTGTCGTAATCTTGATCTCGTTGAAACCTTTCCCTCAATGAGATCACCGCCATGACCCTCGTCAAAGCCGCCGCCGTACAAATCAGCCCTGTTCTTTACAGCCGAGAAGGCACCGTCGACAAAGTGGTGCAGAAGATTCTCGAACTCGGCGAACAGGGCGTGCAATTCGCTGTGTTTCCGGAAACCGTCGTGCCGTACTACCCGTACTTTTCCTACGTGCAGTCGCCGTTCGAAATGGCTGCCGAACACCTCAAGCTGCTGGATCAGGCGGTCACCGTGCCTTCGGCTGCCACCGATGCCATCGGCGCTGCGGCCAGGCAAGCCGGTATGGTCGTGTCGATCGGTGTCAACGAGCGCGATGGCGGCACGCTGTACAACACACAGTTGTTGTTCGATGCCGACGGCTCGCTGATCCAGCGTCGCCGCAAGATTTCCCCGACCTACCACGAACGCATGATCTGGGGCATGGGCGACGGCTCCGGCCTGCGGGCCGTCGACAGCGCGGTAGGGCGCATCGGTCAATTGGCCTGCTGGGAGCATTTCAACCCGCTGGCCCGTTATGCCTTGATGGCCGATGGCGAGCAGATCCATGCGGCGATGTACCCGGGGTCGTTTGCAGGTCCCCTGTTCGCCTCGCAAATGGAAGTCAGCATTCGCCAGCATGCCCTGGAGGCAGCGTGCTTTGTGGTCAACTCCACGGCGTGGCTGTATCCCGAGCAGCAGGCGCAGATCATGGCCGACACCGGTTGCGCCATCGGCCCGATCTCCGGCGGTTGCTATACCGCGATCATCAGCCCGGATGGCTCGGTGCTGGGCTCGTTGCTGGAAGGTGAGGGCGAGGTGATCGCCGACCTCGACATGGGCCTGATCGACAAGCGCAAACGCATGATGGATTCCCGCGGCCACTACAGCCGCCCGGAACTGCTGAGCCTGCTGATTGACCGCACACCCCAAGCCCATGTGCATGAACGCAGTGCGCATCCGAAGCTGGCCGAAGAGACCGGGCTGGAGGAAGTGGTTCGTTAGTTTCAAGGCAAACAAAAGGGGACTTCAGGAAGTCCCCTTTTGTTTGCCCACGTTGCGGATCTGGTTTCAGCGCCGCCAGAAGAACCGGGTCAACAGCGCGTCGATGCTGAGCTTGCCGGCACCCGACAGCAGCAGCGGCGTGAAGGCCACAAGGTAGATCAATGGCAGTTTGAAGTTGCCGTAACCCTTGTTGCTGATGGCATAGCCTTGGGCAAGTTCACTCAAGGTGTGCCAGTCGGCAGGCCAATGGATGGCGGCGGTTGCGACGAGGGTCACGACCATCAGGCTCAACGCCGAAAAACGCGTGCCCAGGCCCACCAGCAAAGTCATGGAAAAGATCAGTTCGGCCCACATCGACAGCTCCCAGTTCAGCGTCGCGGGAATGTGGTCGAACGGAAACGGGAAGCGCTCCTGGATATCGGCGAACCAGTTCTGTCCGTTGAATTTCTCAAGGCCGGACTCGAAGAATTCCCAGGCGAGGAACACTCGCAACGCCAGGGGGGCAACCCAGTCGCCGGCACGGTCGAGGTTCAGGTGCAGGCCTTTGACGGCCGAAGAAATGGAGGTGCTCATGGACGTTGATCTCTTTCAGGTCAGGGATGCGGGGCAACGGCATGCCCCGTGAGTTGAGCGCTTTGATCGGCGTGGCCGATCGGCAGGCGCATTTCATCAATGGGGTGTATCTGCGGTGTGTCGTTGTGGCGGGGTTTTGAGTGCGGGGTGTGTCGGGGGAGGGGCTGTATACATTGAGATACGTAAACAGCCACCACTTCCCCCCATGTGGGAGCGAGCCTGCTCGCGAATAGCGGAGTGTCAGGCAGTATCCATTTGGCTGACCTATCGCCGTTCGCGAACAGGCTCGCTCCCACAGGGAATTTGCTATACATTTTCCGACCGCCCATTGCATGGTGTAACCGCTTCATGTCTCTTGCGCTCGATCGTCTAGTCGCTGGCACGCCTATCCCTTTCGCCGGTAACCGTGTCACTGTCGTCAGCCCCGAACTGGCGCAGCGCTTCCAGCCCGGTGACCACCTGCTGGTGGAGCAGGTCAGCGGCGAGTTGCTGCTGATCCCCGTGGCGGACCAGCAAGCGGCCAGCGTTGCGATCGAGCGTGCCGAAGCGGCGTTTACCGCGCTGTCGGCCGTGTCTGATCAGGCGATCAGCGCCTTCTTCGACCTGTTTGCCCAGCGCCTGGAAACCCCGGAATGCTGGGCGTTGATCGAAGCCGCCAACCTGGCCGACATCGAACGGGCCAAGGCGCGCGGTCGTTCGACCACCCGGTTGCTGGCCGATGAGCGCATGCGTCGCGACATGATCGCCGGCCTGCGCGCCTGGCGTGATGCAACGGCCAGCCGTGGCAAGGTGATCAGCTGTGTCGAACACGATGGCTGGAAGGTCGAGCAAGTGGTTTCGCCGTTGGGCATCGTCGCGTTCGTCTTCGAAGGTCGGCCGAATGTGTTTGCCGATGCCGCCGGTGTGCTGCGCACCGGCAACACCGCTGTGTTGCGCATCGGCAGTGATGCGTTGGGCACGGCCCAGGCGATTGTCACCCATGCGCTGAACCCTGCGCTGAGCGACGCTGGCTTGCCGGCCGGTGCCGTGTCGCTGGTGGAAAGTGTCAACCACGCCGCCGGTTGGGCGATGTTCGCGGACCGGCGCCTGTCATTGGCGGTGGCCCGCGGTTCGGGCCGCGCCGTCAGCCAGTTGGGCAGCATCGCGCAACAGGCCGGTACGGCAGTCAGCCTGCACGGCACCGGTGGCGCCTGGCTGATCGCCGATGCCGCTGCCGACGCCCAGCGTTTTGCCGCGGTGGTGCGCAACTCCCTGGACCGCAAGGTCTGCAACACCCTGAACGTCTGCCTGATTCACCGCGACCGCGCCGCTGAACTGGTGCCGCTGTTCCTCGACGCACTCAAGCAAGCCGGCACCGCGCGGGGCCAGGGTTGCAAGCTGCATATCGTCGAAGGCAGCGAGTCGTACCTGCCGCAAGACTGGCTGGCAGCAACGGTCAAGGTGCACCGCGCCGAAGGCTATCAGACCGAGGCGCAGGCCGAGCCTTTGCCGGAAGATCAATTGGGTCGTGAATGGGAGTGGGAAGAAACCCCGGAAGTCAGCCTGAAAATCGTTGACGACCTGGAGAGCGCCATTGCCTTGTTCAACCGCTACAGCCCGCAATTCACGGTGTCGTTGATCAGTGAAAGTGCAGAGGCGCAGGAGCACTTCTACAACGCGGTCAACGCGCCTTTTGTCGGCAATGGCATCACCCGTTGGGTCGATGGCCAGTACGCGTTGAACAAGCCGGAACTGGGGCTTTCCAACTGGGAGAGCGGGCGCCTGTTTGCTCGCAGTGCGATTCTCTCGGGCGATGGTGTGTTCACCATTCGTAGCCGCATGACCCAGATCGATCTGGGCGTCAAACGCTGAACTGGCGCAACCAGTGACCGCTGCAAGGGCGGTCACTTTCTTCAACAATCGGCGCTGCTGATCACGCGGCCTTGATCACTTTGGCCGATACGGCACAAGTGTCCGGGTGCTCGACCAGCGACACGAAGCTTCGGCTGTCGGCATCCAGTGTGTCGATCGAACCGGTTTCGATGTCGTACACCCAGCCATGCAGGTTCAATTGGCCTTTTTCCTGGGCCAGTCGCACGCTCGGGTGCGTCTGGATGTTGGCCAGCTGGGCGATGACGTTTTCCCGAACCATCGAACTGACCTTGGCCGCTTCACTGGCATGTGGCCGGGCTTCGTTGATCACTTTCGCCGACTCGGCGTGTTGCAGCCAGCCGCTGACGGCGGGCAGGTGATCCATGCATTTGCACTTGGCCACCGCCGTCATGGCGCCGCAGTCCGAATGGCCACAGATCACGATGTCGGTCACGCCGAGCACAGCGACGGCGTATTCGACCGTGGCCGACACACCACCCGGATGGGGGCTGTAGGACGGCACGATGTTGCCGGCGTTACGGATCACGAACAGTTCACCGGGTTCTTGTTGGGTCAGCAGTTCCGGCACGACACGGCTGTCGGAACAGGTGATGAACAGCGTGCCTGGATGTTGGGTGGTGGCCAGGTGTTTGAACAGGTCGGTGCGTTGCACAAAGGCTTCTTTCTGGAACTTCAAGAAACCGTCGATGAGCGCTTTCATGATCGCTTCCTCATGGGATAGGCAGGGTTTGGCCCGCACGGGTCGTGCGGGCCGGTATCGACTTAGAACGGACGCAGGGGCAGGAACTTGCCGTCGAGAGTGATGACGGCGCGGGAGCCGCCTTCCGGATCTTCGACTTTCTTCATGTCGAGCTTGAAGTTGATCGCGCTGATGATGCCGTCGCCGAACTGCTCATGAACCAGGGCTTTGAGGGTGGTGCCATAGATCTGGATCATTTCGTAGAAGCGGTAGATGGTCGGGTCGGTCGGCACTCCCGAGAGACTGCCGCGCAGCGGGATGATCTGCAGCCGGGCCACGGCGTCGGCGTCCAGTTCGAGTTTGTCGCCGACCACTTTGGCCGCACTTTCCGGCAGCGGATGTTGACCGAGCAGGGCAGCGGTGACGTAGGCCAGGCTCAGTCCAGTGCCGTCGGCCAGGTCCTGCCACGACAGGTTTTTGCGCGCCTTGGCGTCAAGGACAGAAGTGGTCAGGGCCAGGCTTGGGTCGTTGTAGGCATGGGACTGTTGCATGGTGATTCTCCTATCGGAAGGGGTGTTGCTTGGGTGTGGGGCCATCTTCTGCCGATCAATCAATAGCGTCCAAGACCGATATACAATGCAAGCCATAAGTACTGCCTATAGATGGAGAGTCCCATGTTGCTTCGACATTTGCGTTACCTGTTGGCGGTGGCCGACCACGGGGGGTTCACCCGCGCCGCGGAAGTGCTGCACGTGTCCCAGCCGACCTTGTCGCAGCAGATCCGCCAACTGGAAGACTCACTGGGCGTGAGCCTGTTCGACCGCACCTCGCGCACGGTCAAGCCGACCGATGCCGGCGAGGCTTATATTGAATGCGCGCGGCGGGTCTTGGTGGAGCTGGAGGCAGGCAAGCGTGCGTTGCACGACGTGAAGGATTTGTCCCGCGGGACCCTGCGTCTGGCCATGACGCCGACTTTCATGGCCTATCTGGTAGGGCCGCTGGTGCACGACTACGTGGCGCGTTACCCGAACATCCACCTGGAGATTTTCGAGTTGTCGATGGACGAGATCGAGGCTGGGCTGGCGGATGATTCGCTGGATATCGCGATTGCGTTCGATCAGGTGAGAAGCACCGACATCGAATCGATCCCGGCCTTTACCGAAACCCTGGGGTTGATGGTTGGGCGGGGTCATCCGCTTTACGAATATCAGGACGCGTTGTCCACTGAGGAGGTGGCTAAGCTTGAGTTTGCGTTGCTGACCCCGGAATACATCACCCGCGCGTGCATCGACGAGTACTTCGCTCAGGTGCACATCACGCCCAAAGTGGCAATTGAAGTGAACTCGGTCAACACGCTGCTGGAAGTCATCCGGCATTGCGCCATCGCCACCATCCTGCCGGAACCCATCGCCACTCAGGATCGGGCATTACGCAAACTGTCCCTGCTGGGCGCAGCGCCTGAACGCGGGGCTGCGTTGCTTCGGCGCAAGAACAACTACCACAGTGCGGCGTCGCTGGCGTTTGTGGATCTGGTGTTGGGGACTGATCTTTCATGACCACCACAAAACCCTGTAGGAGCCGGCTTGCCGGCGATGGACTCAAGTGCGCCGCGTTTATCCGGTTTACACGCGTTATCGTTAACGACTATCGCTGGCAAGCCAGCTCCTGCAAGAGACCGCGTCCTGGTCAAAAAAAGGTTCATCACGGATTACCGGGAAAGATTGGCGTTGGCGTTGGCGTTGGTTTTGTGAGTTGTGAGTTGTGAGTTGTGAGTTGTGAGTTGTGAGTTGTGAGTTGTGAGTTGTGAGCTTATCCATTTGCCGAGGTGACGCTGAATCACCTTTGCGCCCTTACGGCGCCTTACTTTTTTCAGTCGAAAAAAAAGTAAGCAAAAATTCTCGCCCCGGCGTCCGGCCCCTCGCCAAGGCTCGGGGTTCCTTCGCTCCGGCATTCATCCGGGGGCATTGCTCTACGGTTTGCTTCGCTGCACCTCCCTGCAATGTGTGCGACTTCGCCGCACGGCGCTGCGCGCCCATCCCCGGATGAACGCCTCCACTCAGCCTTCCGAAGGGGCGGGTGGATCAAGATCAAAAGCACAATTCGCTGCGCTCTTGCTTTTGGAACGCGGTGGGTCTGTGGGCTTTGGGCTTTGGGCTTTGCTTTGGCTTTTGATCTAAATGCCCCGTTAACCAGAAGGGCCGAGTGGAGGTGTTGCGTAGGGGGGGAGTGCGTCAGCACCTTCGGCGTAGCCGAAGTCGCGAGATGTAGAGTTGCTTGCAACTCGGAGGCCGCGATACCCCGTAGCGACACCGGAGCGAGGGAACCCGAAGCGCAGCGTAGGGCCCCTGGTGGGGCAAGAATTTTTGCTTACTTTTTTTTCGACTGAAAAAAGTAAGGCGCCGTAAGGGCGCAAAGGTGATTCAGCGCCACACTGGCAAATGGATAAGCTCGCAGCACTCACAGCTACAGAGCAAAAAAACTTTCCCGACAATCCGAGAAGAACCCAAAAAAAGGCCTGCTCCTTATTGGGAGCAGGCCTTGTTTTTCATTAAGTCAGTAATGACTCATTTCAATCAGTAGAACCGGTCAATCACCTGAACTTCGTTCTGATTCTGCATCGAGGCCCAGGCCTGTTTCAGGGTTTGCAGAACATTACCGATGAAGTCCTTGTCGGCTGCGGCCTTCTTGCCGACATAGCCCTGGCCGCGACGGTACATTTTCAGTCGGGCGAGCAGGTTCTGGTTGTTCTGGTCGAACTCTGCTTCATGGGCGTGCGGCGACAGGCAGTCGATATGAACCTGGCCACACTTGCTGATCCAGAGAATATGGCTGTCGTGGCTGTCTTTTTTTGCAGCGAACATACGAGCCAGTTCATCGATAGTTGGTTGATTGTTCAGATTCATCATAAAGCCCCTTGACCAATTGGTGATCTTTCAAAGTTGATTCGCTAATACAGGTAGCCCATCGGTTAGTTGATCCCTGGCACCGAAACCAGGACGTCAGCGTTCGACCGCCTTATCGGGCGGGGTCCTGCGTCTGTTGCATGTAGTCGTGTTGAATAACTGCTACGCAATAGCGTCACAACGAAGAGAAGCGGCGAAAACCTTAAGGCCACTGCCGACGTTTTCAGGGTCGGCCACAAGCTTCATGAGGATTGCTCGCCAAGACTTCTCGCCCTTGTACTGGACGTTCAGGCCAGGTCAGCTTCTTCAATCTGCCTTGTGGGCAGCGTGTATCCGGGAAAAACAGCTCGGCGGTCAGACGAGCTTGCTCAAACGTGTTGCCTGTACTCCCGATCGGGGAGACGTCTGCATCATGCAAGGGCAAATCGGAGGCGTCAACGGTTTTGTAGTGATTATTTTTAGTCACTACATATTGTCGGACAAAGCTGTTCGGAATTAGCGCGGGGAGTCGAGGGCGTGACGGTCAGGACGACAGGGGGGGCACTGAAAGCGGTAAAAAGTGCAGGGATGGCGGTCAACCACCTGCTGATGCAAGGTGAACCCGCCAATGCCGAGCCCTGGCATGACGGCTGCCCAGAACAGCCGTGCCGGCTGATTGGCCTCGATATGAAAAATCTGCCATTGACCGGGGAATTGACTCAAGAGGGTGGACACGACAAACCGGGCGACACCCCGGCCACGAAAGCGTCGACTGACGAACAGATAGCCGATGTTGTACTCGGCACCGGATAGATGGGTCTGATTATCCACGGTCACGAAGCCGGCCAGTTCTGCGTCGACCTTGATCAGGAAGGGGCGGGTGGCCGGGTTTCGCCAGTAGTCCGGCATGGGCTGGATGTTGAAGAAACCGTATTCACCCAGTTTCAACGGTAACCATTCGCTGAAATCGTAGGTGTAGAACTGCATCAGGTTTTCGATGGTTTCCAGCTCATCACGTTGAGCGGCGTGCAGTTCTATCGAAGACATGTGAAGCGGCTCCTGACAGGTCAAGGGACAGGGTTGATTATGGCCGGCGCCACAAGGTTGTGTGTCAGGATTGAGTTTTGCCGGCCGGTTTTGCCCTGCGTTGGGTGCCGCCCGGTTTGCGCTGGGTGCTTTTGCGCTTTTTCTTCCATGGCGTTGCGGCGCGCCCGGAGGGCGGCGGACCGCTGATGGTCAGGCTGAGCCCGGCACAGCGATTGACCTGTTTGCTCATCCACGCCGCCTGTTTGGTGACGAACTCTTCCAGGCTCATTTCCCCGCTTTGCACCATGTCCAGGGCCTGCTCCCAGATCGCCGTGGTGCCCGGATCGGCGATGGCCCGCGGCACGGCGTCGATCAGGCTGAACGCGGCCGGTGTGGCGGCCAGGGTCTTGCCGTTCTTGACCAGGTAACCACGGTCGAGCAGGCCCTGGATGATCGACGCGCGAGTCGCTTCGGTGCCGATACCGGTGGTGTCCTTGAGCTTTTGCTTGAGCAGCGGATCTTCTACCAGTTTGGCGACATTTTTCATGGCCTTGATCAGGTCGCCTTCCGTGAACGGCTTCGGCGGTTGCGTCCAGAGGTCCTTGAGTTGCACGCCGGCCACTGCGCAATCGATGCCTTCGGCCAGGTTGGGTAGTGTCTGCGGCGCGGGAGCTTCGCGTCCCCTGGCCGGTGCCAGCGCTTCAGGCAGGGCGCGTTTCCAGCCCGGTTCGATGATCTGCTTGCCCACTGCGCGCAGCGCTTCGCCGGCACAATCGAAGTCGGCCTGGGTGCGGTCGTATTCGTGATTGGGCAGGAATTGCGCCAGATAGCGGGCGCGGATCAGGGTGTAGACCGCGCGCTGTTTACCCACCAGCTTGTCGAGGTTCTTCGCCGCGGCAGTGGGGATGATGCCGTGGTGAGCGCTGACCCTGGCATCGTTCCAGGCCCGTGAGCGCCGTTGCGGATCAAGGTGATCGTGCAAGACGCTCAACGCCGGATCGGCCTGGCGCAATGCCGCCAGGATGGCCGGCGCTTCGCTGTGCTGACTGAGGGGCAGATAGCCGCAATCACTGCGCGGATAGGTGATGACTTTGTAGGTTTCGTACAGCGCCTGGGCGATGTCCAGGGTTTCCTGGGCGCCGAGGCCGAGCTTCTTCGAGCAGACCTCCTGCAGGGTGCCCAGATCGAACGGCAGCGGGGCCACTTCGCGCATTCGCTCGGTGCGCAGCTTGACCACCCGCGCACTGGTGGCACCACTCATGGCGGCTGCCGCTTGTTGTGCCAGCGCCTGATTCAGGCAGCGGTCCTGATCGTCGCAAACCGCGGATGCCGCGCGCCATTGCGCCGTGAACGCGGTGCCGTTGTGCAGCAGTTGCACATCGATGGCCCAATAGGGGACGGGCACAAAGTCGGCGATGCTGCGATCGCGATCCACCACCAGGCGCAAGGTCGGTGTTTGCACCCGGCCGACCGGCAACACGCCTTGATAGCCGGACTGGCGCCCCAGCAAGGTGAACAGCCGACTCATGTTCATGCCGATCAGCCAGTCGGCCCGGGAACGACCGAGGGCCGAGTGATAGAGGCTGAAGGTTTCGTTCCCCGGTTTCAGCGCCGCGAGGGCCTTGCGGATAGATGCATCGTCCAGCGCCGACAACCAGAGGCGGCGGATCGGCCCGCGATAACGGCAATGCTCCACCAGTTCCCGGGCGATCATCTCGCCCTCGCGGTCGGCGTCCGTGGCAATGATCAGCTCGGACGCTTCACCGAGCAGGCGCTTGACCGCCTTGTACTGACTGGCGGTGCGCGGCTTGACGGTCATTTTCCACTTTTCGGGAATGATCGGCAGGTCGGCCAGCACCCAGCGCTTGTAGCGTGCGTCGTAGGCATCCGGCGGTGCGGTTTCCAGCAGGTGGCCGATGCACCAGGTCACCGTGACGCCCGTTCCCAGCCAGCAGCCATCGCCCCGGCGTTTGGCGCCGAGGACCGCCGCAATGTCTTTGGCCTGGGAAGGTTTTTCACAGAGGTACAGCTGCATAACCACCATCGTCGATCTATGTGCCAGAGGTGCACAGAATGGCGGTTGATGGACGATGGAGCAATCTTTATCTGTATGGATGTACAGTTTTTGTGTGTCGCGATGAATGCCTTGTTCCCGTTCGGCTGCGAAGAAGTTGCGTGGGTGAAACTTGGGTTATACATGATGAATCGTGGTATTCCGATTTGCAGGTCCATCACCCTCATGAGGAACGCATTCCATGAAAAGCTCCGGTCCTAGTCCTGTCATCACCATCGCCGAGCAGCCCGGCTGCCTGTTGGTGAGGTTCCACGGCATTCAGGTCGCCGCTTCGGCCCGCGCGCTGGTGTTGCTGGAGGCCAATTACCCGCCGGTGTACTACGTGCCGCGAGAGGATATCGACGAGAAGTATTTCGCCCGTACCGACCACACCAGTTATTGCCCGTACAAGGGCGATGCCAGCTATTTCAGCCTGCAGGTGCCAGGGCATGAAGCGGCCAATGCGGTGTGGAGTTACGAAGACCCGAAGGTGTCGGTAGAGCAGATCCGAGGGTATTTGGCGTTCTACCCGGACCAAGTGAAGTTTGAGCTGCTTGATGCCGAGGTTTGATCGGGTTTGATCGCCGCAACGAGGGAGCGAACTCCCTCGTTGCCAGGCTTGACCTCAGTTTTTGTCGAGATCCACGTTGCGGGTCTCACGCAAGCACAGCATGCCCACCACCAGGCTCACCCCGGTGATCACCACCGGATACCACAGCCCGTAGAAGATGTCCCCGGTGTACACCACCAATGCGAACGACACCGTCGGCAGAAAACCGCCGAACCAGCCGTTGCCGATGTGGTAGGGCAGGGACATCGAGGTGTAGCGGATGCGGGTCGGGAACAGTTCGACCATCAACGCCGCCAGCGGGCCGTAGCACATCGCGGAGATGATGATCAGCGCAACGATCAGCGCGACGATCATCGGCTTGTTGATCTGCTGCATGTCCGCCTTTTGCGGGTAACCGGCGAGGGTCACGGCACCGCGCAAGGCGGCTTCGTCGAAACCATCGATTTTCACGTCACCGATGCTCACCTGCACGTCACTGCCGGCCGGTGCGACAGCACTGTTGTACGGCAAGCCCTGCTTGACCAGGAAGGTCTTGACCTTGTCGCACGGGCTGTCGAATTTCGCCTTGCCCACCGGGTCGAACTGGAAGGTGCAGGTGGCCGGGTCGGCCATCACGGTGATCGGTGCCTGACGGCTGGCCTGGTCGATGGCCGGGTTGGCGTAGTGGGCCAGGGTCTTGAATATCGGGAAGTACAGCGCGGTGGCCAGCAGCAGGCCGATCATCAGCACCGGCTTGCGCCCGACCTTGTCCGACAGCCAGCCAAAGAAAATGAAGAAGGGGGCGCCGATGGTCACGCTGACAATCAGCAAACCGTTGGCCACCGCCGGGTCCATTTTCAGGAACTGGGTGAGAAAGAACAGCACATAGAATTGCGCGGCGTAGAAGGTCACCGCCTGCCCGGCATTGATGCTGAACAGCGCGATCAACACCACTTTGAGGTTTTCCCATTTACCGAAGGAGTCGCGAATCGGCTGTTTGCACAGCTTGCCTTCCTCTTTCATTTTCACGAAGGCCGGCGACTCGTGCAGGCTCAGGCGAATCCAGGTCGAGATGCCCAGCAGCACGATGGAAAACAGAAACGGAATGCGCCAGCCCCAGACTTCGAACTGATCGCCGGTGAAGTAGCGGCAGCCCAGCACCACCAGCAGCGAGAGCAGCAGGCCCAGGGTCGCGGTGGATTGAATCCAGCTGGTGTGCAAGCCTCGCTTGCCGATGGGCGCGTGCTCGGCGACATAGGTCGCGGCACCGCCGTATTCACCACCCAGGGCCAGGCCCTGGAGCATACGCAGCACCACCAGGATGATCGGCGCGGCGATGCCGATGCTGGCGTAGGTCGGCAGCAGCCCGACACAGAACGTCGCCAGGCCCATGAGGACGATGGTGGCGAGAAAGGTGTACTTGCGCCCGATCATGTCCCCCAACCGACCGAACACCAGCGCGCCGAACGGCCGCACGATAAAGCCGGCGGCGAAGGCCATCAGCGCAAAGATGAACGCCGTGGTGTCGTTGACCCCGGCGAAAAACTGTTTGCTGATCACCGCCGCGAGGGCGCCATAGAGGAAAAAGTCGTACCACTCGAAGACCGTCCCGAGGGACGAGGCGAAGATGACTTTCTGGGTTTCCTGACTGGTGCCCGCGCTACGCACGGCTTCCAGGGATTGAACGTGTTCTGACATACCGGTATCCCTCACAGTGATTGTTTTTGTTGTTCCACTGGTGTTGCGTGTTCCATTCCGGGGTAATGCTCAGTGTCCGTGAATCGAGTGAAGTTCCTGTGGGAGCGAGCCTGCTCGCGAAGGCGTCGTGTCATTCAGCGTCAATGTTGAATGATCGACCGTTTTGCGAGTAGGCTCGCTCCCACAGAAAGCGTTTCTGGCCTGGCCAGGATCAATTGTGCAGCCTTCTCGGCGATCATCAGCGTCGGCGAACAGGTGTTGCCCGAGGTGATGCGCGGCATGATCGAGGCATCGGCAATGCGCAGGCCGGGGATGCCATGGACCTTGAGTTGCGCATCGACCACGGCGTCGGCGTCGTTGCCCATGCGGCAGGTGCCCACCGGATGGAAAATCGTGGTGCCGATCCGCGCGGCGGCTTCGTGCAGTTGTTCTTCGCTTTGCAGGCTCTCGCCGGGCAGATATTCCACCGGGTTGAATGGGCGCAGGGCCGGCGCGCTGACGATGCGCCGGGTCAGGCGAATGGCGTCGGCGGCCACCCGCAGGTCTTGCGGATGGCTGAGGTAGTTGGGCTGGATCAGCGGTGCTTCTTGCGGGTTGGTCGAGCGGATGTCCACCCGGCCACGGCTTTGCGGGCGCAAATCACAGACCGATGCGGTGAATGCCGGGAACGCATGCAGGGGTTCGCCAAAACGCTCCAGCGACAGCGGTTGTACGTGATATTCGAGGTTGGCCGAAGTCTGTTCCGGCCCCGAGCGGGCAAAGGCGCCCAACTGGCTCGGCGCCATGGACAGCGGGCCGCTGCGGTCATACAGGTAGCGCAGGCCCATGCCCAGCTTGCCCCACAGGCTGCTTGCAATCTGGTTCAGGGTGCGGGCATTTTCCAGCTTGTAGATCAGCCGCAGTTGCAGGTGATCCTGCAAATTACCGCCGACACCGGGTAGCTCATGGGCGATGCCAATGCCCAGTCGCTCCAGCAGTGGACGCGGGCCGATGCCGGAACGCTGCAGGATGCCTGGCGAACCGACCGAGCCGGCACAGAGGACGATCTCCTTGCGTGCCTTGAAGGTTTTCGCCTGGCCTTGCCAGCGGGCGCTGACCGCTGAAGCACGGCCATTGTCCAGCAGCACCCGGTCGACTTCGACCCCGGTCAGTACGGTGAGGTTAGGGCGCTGGCGCACCGGTTTGAGAAAAGCCTTGGCCGCGTTCCAGCGGATCCCGGACTTCTGATTGACCTGGAAGTAACCGCAACCTTCGTTGTCGCCCTGGTTGAAGTCATCGATGCTGGCGATGCCGCTTTGTTCGGCGGCACTGCGGAACGCGTCGAGAATCGGCCACGACAGGCGCTGGCGTTCGACTCGCCATTCGCCCGCGGCGCCGTGAAATTCGGCAGCGCCGGCAAAGTGGTTTTCGCTCTGCTTGAACAGCGGCAACACTTCTTGCCAGCTCCAGCCGGGGTTGCCGTCGGCGGCCCAGCGGTCGTAGTCAGCGGCCTGGCCGCGCATGTAGATCATGCCGTTGATGGAGGAGCAGCCCCCTAGCACCTTGCCGCGCGGATAGCTCAGGGCGCGACCTTGCAGGCCGGGTTGCGCTTCGGTCTTGAAGCACCAGTCGGTGCGCGGGTTGCCGATGCAGTACAGGTAACCCACGGGGATGTGAATCCACGCATAGTTGTCGCGACCGCCGGCCTCGAGCAGTAGCACGCGATGTTGCGCATGGGCAGACAGTCGATTGGCCAGCAGACACCCGGCCGGCCCGGCCCCGACCACGATGTAATCGAATTCATCTAGGGAAGTCTGCATCCCTGACCTCGTTTTGTTGTTCTTGTTGTCTGTCATCCTAGTTGTTAGCTTTCGTCAAAAGAATGTTAGTTTTTGCGCAGCCGCTGTGCGTTTTTAAACAGCATCCCGAGCGACAACGAACAAGGACGCTTCATGTTTGACTGGAATGACCTGCGGTTTTTTCTCGAATTGCAGCGCAGTGGGCGTTTGCTCACGGCCGCCCGCCGCCTGAACACCACCCATGCCACCGTGGCGCGGCACATCGAGGCCATCGAAAATAGCCTCGGTACGGCGTTGTTCGTTCAGCATGCCCAGGGATACGAAATGACCCCGGCTGGCGAAGCGTTGCTTAAACACGCCGAGGCGATGGAGAACGTGGCGCTGCTGGCCCAGGAGGAAATCACCCAATCCACCGCGCCGCTGGGCAAGATTCGCGTCGGGGTGACCGAAGGCCTGGGCATCATGTTCCTCGCCAGTCGCATGAACGGTTTGTTCGAGCGCTATCCGGGGCTGGAAGTGGAACTGGTGGCGGTGCCGCGTTTTGTCAGCATCCTCAACCGCGAGGCGGAAATCAGCATCCACCTTGAGCGCCCGGCCGCCGACATGCTTGTCACGCGCAAGCTCACCGACTATCGCCTGGCGCTCTACGCCAGCCAGGACTACCTCGACCGTGCGCCGCCGTTACGCAGTCGCGAAGACCTGGGGCGTCACGCCTGGATCGGCTACGTCGATGACTTGCTGTTCAGCCAGGAGCTGATGTTCCTCAACAGCTTCTGCCGCAACCCGCAGGTGGTGTTTCACAGTACCAGCGTGATCGCCCAGCACCAGGCTGCGCGCGCGGGCCTGGGGATCGCGGTGCTGCCGTGCTATATGGCCAGCGCCGACCCGGGCCTGGTGCCGCTGCTGCCGGACGAAAGCATCCAGCGCAGCTACTGGATCAGCACCCGCCGTGAACTGCACAAATCGGTGCGGCTGCGGGTGCTTTGGGATTATGTGGTGGAGTTGTGTGAGCGGGAGCAGGCATTACTACAGGGTGGCTGAACTGACGCCAATTCAAGCAAGAATCTCGAACGCCGTACTGGCCAGCCTTTCGCCGTTGACCATGATGTGCACCGCATGGCGCCCCGCGTAATGCCGGCGGGTGGTGAGCTCCTTGATGTGCTGGCCTCGGCTGACGGCTTCGCTGGCGTTGCCGGGCAACGTCAGCGCCTTGAGCTTGAATACCTTCGCCGAAGTGCTGCCATTGGCCTTGACGTAATCGATGGCATAGTCGATCACCAGGCGCTGACTGCTTTCAACGGTGGATTTGACGGCAAACGACAGGGTGATCTTTTCTCCCAGGCCAATCACCGGCGGTTCGACTTTCACATCGACGATCTCGACTTCAGGCTTGCTGCCCGCGCCGATAATCGCCAGTGCCCGCTGGTTGCCCTGTTTGATCAGGCTACGCAGGGCGTGTTTGGCGATCCATGCGGTGTGCCTGTTGTCCAGTGACCAGCCTTCGATCAGGTCCAGCACCCATTCGGGGTGATCCTTGGTGATGTCGTTGAGGTGATTGGCCACGGATTTGCGCACGTACAGGCTGGTGTCGGCCTTGAGGTTGTCGAGGATTTTCGCGGCGAGTTCCGGGTCGGCCTGAATCGGCTCCAGCCGGAATGACCAGGGCAGGCGTGGCCGGCATCCTTCACTGGCCAGGCGCCGCACATGTTCGTTGTCATCCAGCGACCAGGCATGCATCAGCTTGAGCGAGCGCTCGAGGTCGCTGCGCAGAAAATGGCGGATCGCGAATTCCGAGGAGCCGAAGGCGGTGAAGTACTTCAGGGCGTCCATCGACACCTCGAACGCATGGGCGCCATAGGTGGCGACATAGTGCGGCAGGCACATGCTGACGAAGCCGCTGTTGAGGCGCGGGGCGAGGGCGCGCAGCACCTTGAGTGACGCTTCATAGTCCAGGGACAGCACGGCGTGCAGGCATTCGCTGACCCGGGCCATGCGCTGCATGACGCTGAGGTCTGCGAGGCCGGTCTGGGCCAGCTTCAGGAAGCGCTTGGCCTCGAATGCCGGATAGACCGCCGTCATCTCGGAGGCGATGTGCCTGAGGCGCTCGGCGTTGAAGATTTCCTTCAGTGCGGGGGCAGGTTGGTCAGCCATGCTGGTTCCTTTGAAATTGTGGTTATTCCATCACACCGCGTTATCGTTCTTCGCGGGCTTGCCCCGGGCGGCGCTCCGACGATGAGGTCCGAACAGTCACCTCAATTCCTGGCTGACTCTTCTTCCAGTTGATCCGACTCAAACAACTTCGCCAGTTCGACTCGCGCTTCCTTTGCCGTCTGCATCACTTTTACGGCGTCGTCATACACCGCATGCTGGGCCTCGAGCACCTCTTCGTCGTGCTGCTTGAAACGCTTGATCCGCGCATCCGCCTGGGCCTGGGTCAATCCCAACCCGATCAGGGTTTTTCGGCTCATTTCCAGGCTCGAGTAGAAGGTTTCGCGCACGGCGTGGGCGCCGACGTCCATCAGCCGGTGCACATGCTGACGGTTGCGGGCACGGGCGATGATTTTCATATGCGGGTAGAGCCTGTGCACCAGCTCGGCGGTCTTGATGTTGGTGTCCGGGTCGTCGGTGGCGATCACGAAAAACTCGGCTTCCCCGACCTTGGCCGCGCTGAGGATTTCCGGGCGCATCGGGTCGCCGTAGAACACCGGCACGCCACCAAAACTACGGGACAGCTCGATGGTTTCCACCGAGGTGTCGAGGGCCACGAACTTGATGTTCTGTGCGCGCAGGATCCGCGCAACGATCTGGCCCATGCGGCCCATGCCGGCGATCACCACCCGTGGTGCGTCGGTGTCGATTTCGCGGAATTTCTCCGGTACTTCCACCGGTTGCACTTTCGGGCTGACCAGCCGCGCACAAAGCAGCAACAACAGCGGCGTCACGGCCATGGACAGGGTGATGGTCAACACCAGCAAGTCATACAGCTCTGCCGCGAACAGCCCGTGATCGCGACCGATCTTGAACACCACAAAGGCAAATTCACCGCCCGCCGCCAACACGATACCCAGGCGGATCGCACTGAGCTTCTTCAAGCCGCCGGCCAATCGACCGACAACAAACAGCAGCGGCAGTTTGATCGCGATCAGCAGCAGGGTCAGGCCCAGCACCGCGACCGGCATGCTCAGCAAGAGGCTCAGGTTCGCGCCCATGCCGACGCTGATGAAAAACAGCCCGAGCAACAGGCCCTTGAACGGTTCGATCTGAGCTTCCAGTTCATGTCGGTACTCAGAGTCCGCCAGCAGCAGGCCGGCGAGGAATGCGCCCAGGGCCATGGAAATACCGGCCAGTTCCATCAGCCATGCCGTGCCGATCACCACCAGCAGCGCCGTGGCGGTGGAGACCTCCGGCAGCGCGGTTTTGGTCACCACGCGAAATACCGGTCGCAGCAGATAACGCCCGCCGATCACCACCACGGCGATGCTGACCAGCACTTGCAGGCCGTGGTTCAGGTCTTCGCCGGCAGTGGTGGGCTGATCGCCGCCGGCCAGCAACGGCACCATGGCGATCAACGGGATCGCAGCGATGTCCTGAAACAATAGAATCGCGAACGCCAGCCGCCCGTGAGGGCTGGTCAGTTCCTTGCGTTCAGCCAGGCTTTGCAGGCCGAACGCCGTGGACGACAGCGCCAGGCCCAGGCCCAGGACGATCGCGGTGTTCAATGGCTGGCCAAAGGCCCACAGCGCCACCACGCCAATCACCGAACCGGTCAGCAACACTTGTGCCAGACCCACGCCGAACACTGATTTGCGCATGACCCACAAACGTCGTGGCGACAGCTCCAGGCCGATGATGAACAGCAGCAACACCACACCGAGTTCGGAAATGTGCGCGACGCTTTGCGGGTTGTCGATCAGACCCAGCACCGATGGGCCGATGATCACGCCGGCAAACAGATAACCCAGAACCGCCCCCAGTTGCAGGCGCTTGGCCAATGGAACGATGAGCACGGCCGCCAACAGAAACACGACAGCGGCTTGTAGCAGGTTGCCTTCATGGGGCATGAGAAAACTCCAGAACTCGGTATAGCGGGGGTGACAAGAATAAAGGCTGAGCCTTTCGACGTCAGCAAAGCGCTCGGGTTCAGATGTTACAATTTGCATTAACTAGTTACATTTATAGAATTTGCTGATCAATCCAACTGTCCCTCCCGAGTAATCCCCATGGCGATCAACTTCGACCTCAACGATCTGCAGGCTTTCCGTGCGGTGGTGGAGCAGGGCAGCTTTCGCAAGGCCGCCGATACGGTGCGTATTTCCCAACCCGCCTTGAGCCGGCGCATCGAAAAACTCGAAGACGCCCTGGGCGTGCGGCTGTTCGAGCGCACCACGCGCAAGGTCAGCCTGACCCAGGCCGGACGGGGTTTCATGCCCAGCGTCGAACGCCTTCTGGACGATCTGGACGTGGCATTACTGGGTATCAGCGAAGTCGCTTCGACCCGGCTCGGTCACGTCACGGTCGCCTGTGTACCCTCGGCGGCCTACTACTTCATGCCGCGGGTGATCGCGCACTATCACCGGCAGTTTCCGAAGATCAGGGTCAAGGTGCTGGACTCCAGCGCCCACGAAGTGTTGAGTGCGGTAGTCAATGGCGAAGCGGATTTCGGCCTGAGTTTCATGGGCACGCTGGAAGCCGAAGTGGATTTCGAGCCCTTGGTGCAAGAGGGATATGTAGTGGCGTGCC
The DNA here is from genome assembly GCF_002113025.1 of Pseudomonas sp. B28(2017). Classification (GTDB taxonomy): domain Bacteria; phylum Pseudomonadota; class Gammaproteobacteria; order Pseudomonadales; family Pseudomonadaceae; genus Aquipseudomonas. The sequence continues at coordinate 332,867 of NZ_NEJH01000001.1, forward strand.
GGCGCGATCATCCGCTGGCGGGGCGCAGCAGTGTCACCTGGAACGAGTTCTACCGGCAGGATTACATCTCGCTGGATAAAACCTCGGGTAACCGCTTTCTGCTGGATCAGGCGTTGACCGGCGTGGTGCCGCAGCGGCCGAGTATCTGCGAAACCCGCCACGTGACCACCATGATCGGTCTGGTGGAAGCCGGGTTGGGTGTGGCGGCGGTGCCGCTGATGGCGATGCCGGCAGCGGATCACCCGATCCTGACGCGGGTGCCGTTGACCGACCCACAAGTGATGCGCAGCGTCGGTCTGATCAAGCGCCGGGGTCGAACCCTGACCCCGGCGGCACTTGAACTGGAACGGCTGGTGGTGGAGATGAAAGTCCTGCAGCCGGCAGTCAGCGACTGACCGGGTCCAGCCCGGTCGCCTTTACGTCCGGTTGAGCCTGGGCCGAAGCCATGTATTCCAGCAGGGCTCTGGCTTCGACCGGGTGCTGTGCACCTACCGGGATACCGGCGGCAAACCGGGTAACCGACTGCACTGACTCCGGAATCTTCGCCACGAAACTGACCCCCGGCACTGGCAATAACTCGCTGACTTGCTGGAAGCCCAGTTGATAATCGCCAGTGGCAACCACCGAGCCCACGGGGATTTTCGGAACCATGGTCGACTTGGGCTTGAGCTGGTCTTCGATACCCAGGCGTTTGAACAGCTGCTGTTCGATGTACACGCCGCTGGCGCTGTCGGAGTAGGCCACTGATTTAGCATCGAGCAGGGTCTTTTTCAGGCCCTCGACGTTACTGATATCCGGTTTCGGTGCCCCTTCGCGTACGACCAGGCCAATGCGCGAATCCGCCAGTTCGACTCTTGAAGCAGGATCGACTTTGCCTTGTTTGATCAGATCGTCCAGTGCATAGCCGACCATGATCACCACGTCGGCTTGCTCTCCGCGGGCCAGGCGATTGGGAATCGCCTCTGGCGCCTTGCCCATGGATGGACCGAGTGCGGTGTCGAGGGTGTTGCCGGTGGCGGCGGCGAACTTCGGCCCGAGGATCTTGTAGGCCGCTGTGAAGCCGCCGGAGGTCATCACACGGATCTCTTCAGCCTGGGCAATGCCGCTCAAGCTCAGGCTGGCCACCACCGCGAGGACGGCCAGATTGAACGGTTTTTTCATGGTCATGTTCTCGATAAAGGGCAGGTTCATGACGCCACCGCTTGCAGATGATTCGAGGCTCGGCGATAGAGCATGAGCGTCGCGCAGAGTGCACACAGTGCTGCAAAGCTCATCCAGTAACCCGGCGCAGCCTTGTCGCCTGTGTACTGGATCAGCAAGGTCGACATTGCCGGGGTGAACCCGCCGAACACGGCGGTGGCCAGGCTGTACGCCAGCGAGAACCCGGCGACTCGCACCTCCACGGGCATGATTTCCGTCAGCGCCGGGATCATCGCGCCGTTGTACAGGCCGTAGATGAACGACAGCCACAGCAAGACCAGCAGCATGTGGATGAAGCTGGGCGCGTTGACCAGAAAGGTCAGCGCCGGGTAGGTGGTGGCGATGGCCAGCAAGGCCATGACGATCAACACCGGGCGTCGACCGATACGGTCCGAGAGTGCACCGCCAATCGGCAGCCAGATGAAATTGGAGACACCGACCAGCAACGTCACCAGCAGTGCATCGGACGTGCTCAGCTGCAGCACGGTTTTACCGAAGGTCGGCGCGTACACCGTGATCAGGTAGAACGCGGTGGTGGTCAGGGCGACCATCATCATGCCCGCAAACACGGTCAGCCAGTTTTGCCCCAGGGTGCGGAACACTTCACCCATGCCCGGACGGTGTTTACGGGTGGCGAACTCTTCGGTTTCTTCCAGGTTGCGGCGCAGCAGGAAGATGAATGGCACGATCATGCAGCCGACGAAAAACGGAATCCGCCAGCCCCAATCGGCAAGCACACCCGGTGCCATCCACTGGTTCAAAGCATAACCCAGCGCGGCGGCGACAATGATTGCCACTTGCTGGCTACCCGACTGCCAACTGGTGAAGAAGCCCTTGTGGCCGGGTGTGGCGATTTCGGCGAGATACACCGACACGCCACCCAACTCCGCACCGGCGGAAAAGCCCTGCAGCAGTCGCCCGATCAGCACCAGGGCCGGGGCGAACAAACCGATGGTTTCGTAACCGGGCACCAGCACAATCAGGATGGTGCCGCTGGCCATGATCGACAAGGTCACGATCAACCCTTTGCGTCGACCCACATCATCGATATAGGCACCCAGCACCACGGCGCCCAACGGACGCATCAAAAAGCCGGCACCGAACACGGCGAAGGTCATCATCAACGAGGCGAATTCGCTGCTGGCCGGGAAGAACACGGCAGCGATCTGCGTGGCATAGAAACCAAAAAGGAAAAAGTCGAACTGTTCGAGGAAGTTGCCCGAGGTGACCCGGAAGATCGCGTTGGCCCGGGAGCGACCGGTAGTCGCGGGCTGTTGGATTGATGCTGTCATTGACGTGTACTCCACCGCTTTTATGACGTGCCCCGGTTGGACGCGGCGCACGGTTCTTATTGGGGCGGATAGTGGAGCAGGAGCATCGATATGTTAATTGCATTGTTGGCATGCATTGATGTGTGAAGTGGATCAATACATCCGGGGACAGGGCTGAGCCTGCATCAGGCTGGATGGCCAAACGATCAGATAAACGCCTCGATATGAGCCATGCCCCGGGCCACATACTCATCCTTCTCACCCACAGGGGCAAAATTGTTCAGCACTTCCCGGGCGGTCTCGCGGCCTTTCAACCGCGCCAGTAGCCAGGCCGCGAGGTACGGCGACGCCAGGCAGCCACCCGCGGTGGCAATGTTGCCGTTGGCGTAGAAGGCCTGGTTGACGACATTGACGCCGGCCTCCAACACCCAGGGTTTGCTGATGGCATCGGTGCAGGCCGGGGCATCCCCGAGCAGGCCGAGTCTGGCCAGCAGGAAGGTACCGGAACACTGGGCCGCCAGCAGCTGGCGTGCGGGGTCGAATTGCAGTTGCTCCATGATCCCCGGGGTTGCGGCCACTTCCCGGGTTTTGCGGCCGCTGCCCACCAGCACTGCATCCGCCTGACAGGCCTCGGCGAGATCGATGTGCGCATCGATGGTCAAACCATTCATCGACGTGACCCGCGCAGTTGGCGACGCGATGCTCACGCGCCAATCCTTGTCCCCGAGCAAGGAAACCCGGCTGAGCATGCCGTAGGCAATCAGCGAGTCCAGTTCATTGAAGCCGTCAAAGGTCAGGATGGCGATATGCATGGCGAATTCCGATGGTTTTTTGAGCAGCCTACTCGGGTGCCCCTCAAGGTTGCCGGTACAGTTCGAAACATTATTATGATAACAGTCATGTAACGAGAACCGGCACCCGCCGATATCGCGTTACTGGCTGTATGCCCGCACAACGCTCTCGGTGCCCAATCGATACTGATTGTTCCCGCTGCGCTTGGCCTCATACATCGCCAGGTCGGCAATGTGCAGCAAGCGGTCAATGCTTGGTGCATGGTCGGGGAACACGGCGACGCCAAGGCTGGTGCCGATATGGCGCTGGTCGTTGCCGATGGTGACGGGCGGGGAGAGTTCGACGAAGATTTTCTGGCAGATGGTGCGCGCTTCGTTTTGCAGGTTTTTGCCTTGGGGCAAGCCCTGGATAATGATCACGAATTCGTCGCCACCGATCCGGGCGACGGTGTCGGTGCCGCGCAGAATGCGCTTGAGCCGTGTGGCGGTAGTGACCAGCACCCGGTCGCCGGCCGCATGACCATAGCGGTCGTTGATGGCCTTGAAGCCATTGAGATCGACAAACACCAGCGCCACTCGCGTGGCGCTGGTGCGCGCTTGTTCCAGCGCTTCGGACAGGCGCTCTTCGAGCACCAGGCGATTGGGCAGGCCGGTCAGAGGGTCGTAATGGGCCAGGTGCTTGAGGTAGTTGGCCGAGGCCTTTTCTTCGGTGATGTCGCGTACCACGCCCATCATCTTGATCGTTTCGTTGTGTTCATTCTTGACCACGTTGCCGGTTTCCCGCAGCCAGCGGATCGTTCCGTCGGGCCAGACCACGCGGTATTCCTCATCATGGTTTTCGCCGGTTTCCAGGCAGCGCAGTTCGCCGGTCCGAACCCTGAGCCGGTCGTCCGGGTGCACGCAGGAGCAGAACAGGGTATAGGAGGGCGTCACTTCGCCGACCTTAAAGCCGAACATGCCGAAAATGGCTTCCGACCAGTACAGCCGGTCGGTGTCGACATCCCAATCCCAGGTGCCGATACGAGCGAAATACTGGCTGCGCTTGAAGCGCTCGGCGTCGCCATCCTGGTGGATGTTCCGGCCTTCGGACAAGCTGCTGATGATCGCTCGATACTCTGCCAGTTGCTTTTGCAGCAAACGCTCGCGCCAGGCCAGCGCGACGATCAGGGTAAGCGTCATTGAGCCAAGGATGACGCTGGTCCAGAGCAGGATCATTCGGGGATGGCCATCGGGGCGGTGAACCGTACGGGTGGTAGTTGATTATTTTAGTTCAGCAAACAGCTTTGAACGCCGCGCGCGGAGGCGGCAATGGTTGCCAATCGCGGGCAAATCTGGGAAAACGGCGCCCATCAGGCCCTTGAGGGCGAGTGAGCATACGAGTGAATTCAATGAATGACGAGCTTCAGGTAATCGATCTTCAGCCGGGTGACGGAAAAGCCGCCGTAAAAGGCGCGCTGATCACCACCCAGTACCGTGGCTGGCTGGAGGACGGGACCGAATTCGATTCTTCCTACAGTCGTGGCAAACCCTTCCAGTGCGTGATCGGCACCGGACGGGTCATCAAGGGTTGGGACCAGGGCATCATGGGTATGCAGGTCGGTGGCAAGCGCAAGTTGCTGGTGCCGGCGCATCTTGCCTATGGCGAGCGCACCATGGGCAAGATCACGCCGAATTCGAACCTGATCTTCGAAATTGAATTGCTCGAAGTGCTGACACGGGATGATTGAGCGTCAGGCCTGAAAGGTTTCCCGGTACGCATACAGGCCGGGTGTTCCGCCGGTCATGATGAACAGCACATTGTCCCCGGGGGCGAAGCGCCCTTGCCGCAGGTCGGCCAGCAATCCGGCAAAGGCCTTGCCGGAGTACACCGGGTCGACCAACAGACCTTCGGCACGCGCCATCAGGCGTACCGCGTCCCGCATGGCGACGGTTGGCAGGCCATAGCCGGCACCCAGCTGGCTGCCGTCAATCACCAGCTCGTCAGCCCGCACCTGGGCGTTACTGTCCAGTAGCGCCAATGTCTCGCGGGTCAATTGCAGGGTTCTCGCTGTTGATGATTCCTGGTCGGACAACACCGAGAACGACTTGACCAGGGACGCGCCCCGGCCCAGTAATTGGAAACCCGCCGCCAGCCCGGCATGCGTCCCGGCGCTGCCGTTGGGTATTACCACTTGATTGAACGCGAGTTGCAGTTCGGCCTCTTGCCGGGCGATTTCCGCTGCGCAGCGGGCATAGCCAAGGCTGCCCAAGGGCGTCGAGCCACCGGTTGGCAGCACCATGACCTTGTGCCCGGAGTCCCGAAGCTGCGCCGCCCTGGCCTCGGCTTTGGCCAGTGAGTCGGTACCGCCGGCAAACACCTGCATCTGCGCGCCGAACAAATGGTCGAGCAGCACGTTGCCGTTGAGCTCGTAGTCCACCTCGGCCTTGGCCACGGCCCGGGTCAGGAACAGCTCGCAGGCGATGCCCAGCCGGGCGCACACGGCGGCGGTCAGGCGGGCATGATTGGACTGGATGCCGCCTACGGTAATGACCGTATCGAGCCCGGCTTGCAGCGCCGCGCCGATATGGAATTCAAGTTTGCGCAGCTTGTTGCCACCCGCGCCGATCAACATATGGTCGTCACGTTTGAGAAACAGGCCGATACCCTGCTTGTCCAGGCCCAGCAGCTGTTCAAGTCGCGCAGCCCGCTGAATGGGCGTGGGACCTTGCAGCAGGTCTGCCCGCGCAAAAACACTCAGTGCCTTGTCCAGTTGGGTTTGCATCAATCGAGCCTCGTTGTTCACCATGATCCAGGTGACTCTATGGAGAAACTCCTGCGGGATAAACGCACTGCCGGTCATGACTGTTTTAACCCGGTGTAACTAATCCAGCCGGTCAACAGGGGGGTATTGAACCTGAACGTTTAGCGGCCAATCATCTGGTTGTGCCTTGCCAGGCTCCGCTCTATTGGCGATCATAGGTGCTATATAGGGGTAGGGGGTATTGGTATGTCGCACATTCATGAACACAAAGATGACTTGATCAAACGGGTGAGGCGAATTGCCGGTCAGGTGGAGGCCGTGGAGCGAGCGCTCGAGTCCGATGCCGATTGCGCCAAGACCCTGCATCTGGTGGCCGCCATCCGGGGCGCGGTCAATGGTCTGCTGGAGCAGTTCATCGACGCCCACGCCCGTGAGCACGTGGCCCATCCAGACCTGAGCGACGAAGAGCGCGCCCAGGGCGTGGAAGACTTGTTACTGGCCATCCGTCGTTATGCCAAATAGAGGCCTGAATCCCATGACACTGCCACCCCAGGCTTCGCGTTTTTCCCATGACCATGTGTTTCTCGGCGCCTCCCATGATGAAAACGCCCGCCGCACCTTATGGGTGGTGGCGCTGACGTTTGTGATGATGATCGGCGAAATTGCTGCCGGTTACATCACCGGTTCCATGGCGTTGCTGGCTGATGGCTTTCACATGGCCACCCACGCCGGGGCCTTGGGCATCGCTGCGGCGGCCTATGGGTTCGCACGGCGCAATGCCAATAATGCGCGTTACAGCTTCGGAACCGGCAAGGTCGGGGATCTGGCGGGTTTTGCCTCGGCCATGGTGCTGGGACTGGTGGCGATCGGCATTGCCGGTGAGTCGGTTTTTCGCCTGTTTCAGCCCACCACAGTGGCATTCACCGAGGCGACAGTGATTGCGCTGGTGGGGCTGGCGGTGAACATTGTCAGCGCCCTTTTGCTGGCGGGCGACCACGGTCATCATGGCCATGATCACGGGCACAGCCATGATCACGGCCATCATCACCATCACGACAACAACCTGCGCTCAGCCTATGTCCATGTGTTGGCCGACGCCTTGACCTCGGTGCTGGCGATTGCCGCGTTGCTGGCCGGGCGGTATCTGGGGTGGGTGTGGCTGGACCCGGTGATGGGCATCGTGGGCGCCATCGTGATCGCGAAATGGGCCGTTGGCTTGATGCGTGACAGCGCTGCGGTACTACTCGATGTCACGGATGCACAGGTTGCCGATGAGATTCGTGAACTGCTCGAGTCGTCGGACGATGTGCGTATCAGCGATCTGCATGTGTGGCAGGTCGGCCCGCAGGCGCGGGCGGCAATTGTCAGCGTTGTGGCGGCGGCCAATGTCAGTGCCGACGCCATTCGCGAACGCCTGGCGCCGGTCCATGAGCTGTCTCACCTGACTGTCGAATATCGCACGGCTTGAGCGTCTTTCGGGGCGGAACCTTCGATCAGGCACTGAACAGTGGGATCCGTCCATTCGCGGAAGGGCGGTATTCCCGCTTCAGGTTGTCCAGTGCCGGTCTCTTCGCCAGTCCTGCGACTTAGCGACTGGCTGAGGCCATGAGCACGCCAAAGCCGGCGAAGGTCACGCCCGAGACTTTAGCGGCCAGCCAGGAACCCTTGGGGCTCGATAACCAGCTTTTGGCAGTACTGGCGAGCAAGGCATAGCTGCCATGCACCAGAATCACAAGCACACCGTAGGAGGCGACCAGCTTGATGAACTGGGTGTAGAAGTGCGCCGAGGTGTCGATGAATTGCGGGAACACTGCCAGGAAGAAAAACACCGCCTTGGGGTTCAAAAGCTGCATTGAAGCCGCTTCAAGGAAACGATAGCCCGGGCTTGAAGGGTGCGTTTCAAGCAGCGTGCTGAAACGATCCGAACGCCAGCTTTTGTAGCCCAGGTACAACAAATAGGCTGCCCCTGCGTATTTCAACACGGTAAAGGCGTTCGCGGAGGTGCCAAGTATCAGACCAACACTGGTGGCGCTGATGGCGGCGACAACAAACGCCCCCGATGCGATCCCCAGAATGCCCGGCACCGCCCCCGTCCAGCCGTGACGCACCGCATTGGAGAGTGTCAGGACCACGCCAGGCCCCGGGCTCAAAATGGTCAGGGTGGCGAAAAGTATAAAGAGTCCGTAGCTGTTCATGTCTTGCTCCGTCAGATGGCGCTGGCTGCGTGCAGGCAGATTGGCGTGACGACGAAGGCGTGACAAACGCTTTAATTAGAGCGCACAGGTGACTAAATTAGACGCATGATGAATCAACTACCACCTCTTAATGCCGTTCGCGCCTTCGCCGTTGCCGCTCGTCATCAGAGCTTCAGTCTGGCGGCCGAAGAGCTGCACGTCAGCCACAGTGCCGTCAGTCGGCACATCAAATTGCTCGAGGAGTACCTGGGGGTGCTGCTGTTCGAGCGGCGTATCCGTCAATCGGTGCTGACGCCCGCCGGCCGGCGCTTTTATGAGCAGGTCAGCGCCGGGTTGTCGCAGATTGCCAATGCCGCGGCCGCGCTCAAGCAGCATGCCTCGCTGCCTACCGTGAAGATCAACGTCCGTCCATCCTTCGCCTTGCTTTGGCTGACGCCCAGGTTGGCGGATTTCGTTGCGCAGCACCCAGACATCAAGCCCCAGGTGATCACGCAAACCCAGGCTCCCGATCAGGCACGCGACGGGTTCGATATCGTCATTCGCCGTGGTCGTGACGATTGGGCGCCGGCGATTGAGGCGCGAGCACTCTTCGAAGACGAACTCTTGCTGGTTGCGGCGCCATCGCTGATCGAGCGCCTGCCGCTTGTAGACCTCACTTCGCTCGGCCGGCACACGTTACTGACCGCCAGGGCACGCCGCGAAGACTGGCACAATTGGGCCATGCACTTTGGTCAAAGTCAGTCCGCCACTCAGATGACCCGGCAGTTCGATCACATGCACCTGGTGCTTCAGGCCGCCGTGGATGGACAGGGCATTGCCTTGTGCCCGACCTCGTTGCTGGGCAACCATCTGTTGAGCGGACACCTGGTCTGCCCGTTGCCGGAGTTGCGTATGCCGTTACCGCGTTATTACTACGGTGTTGCGCCGGACGTGACGGCGCACACACGGGTGTTCGTGGAGTGGTTGTTTGCCCGGATCGCTCAGGATCGAGAGTGACGTTTTCCACGCAGCGCGGACGAAAAAAGCCCGGCCTTCAACGTGAAGGCCGGGCTTTTGTGTTCAAACGAACCGTGGCGTCAGATCAAACCTTGACGATCCAGCCCGCTGGCGCTTCGATGTCGCCGGTTTGCACGCCGGTCAGCTCTTTGTAGAGCTTCTGGGTGATCGGGCCGACTTCGGTTTCGCTGTGGAATACATGCAGGTGGTCGTTGTAGTTGATGCCGCCGATCGGCGTGATCACCGCTGCAGTACCGCAAGCACCGGCTTCCTTGAAGTCCGCCAGCTTGTCGATGAACACGTCGCCTTCGACCACGTCCAGACCCAGGCGGGACCTGGCCAGTTCGATCAGCGACAGGCGGGTAATGCCCGGCAGTACCGATGGCGAGTTCGGGGTCACGAACTTGTTGTCGTGGGTGATCCCGAAGAAGTTGGCCGAACCGACTTCCTCGATCTTGGTATGGGTCAGTGGGTCCAGGTAGATGCAGTCGGCGAAATGCGCCTTCTTGGCCTGGGAGCCCGGCATCAGGCTGGCGGCGTAGTTGCCACCGACCTTGGCGGCACCGGTGCCTTGTGGCGCAGCGCGGTCGTAGCTGGAGATCAGGAAGTTGTGCGGGGTCAGGCCGCCCTTGAAGTAGGCGCCAACCGGGATGCAGAAGATCGAGAAGATGAACTCGGGGGCGGTACGCACGCCGATGTTGTCACCCACGCCGATCACGAACGGGCGCAGGTACAGCGCGCCGCCGGTGCCGTACGGCGGAATGAAACGCTCGTTGGCGCGAACCACTTCTTTACAGGCTTCGATAAATTGCTCGGTGTCGACTTGTGGCATCAGCAGGCGCGCGCAACTGCGCTGCATGCGCAGGGCGTTCTGGTCCGGACGGAACAGGTTGATCGAGCCGTCCTTGCAACGATAGGCCTTCATGCCTTCGAAGCATTGCTGGCCATAGTGAAGGGCAGTGGAGCCTTCGCTGATGTGCAGCACGTTGTCTTCGGTCAGGGTGCCTTTGTCCCACTCGCCATTACGCCAGTACGACAGATAGCGCTTGTCGGTCTTGATGTAGTCAAAACCCAGCTTGTCCCAATTGATGCTTTCGTTACCCATGACACCCTCTATCACTTAACAACCGCCGAAACGGTTCAAGGTTCTGACGTTTTTCCGGATGGGCACAACAATACTTCATTCCGGGCCCATTTCGCAGCCCGGATTGCATTCCTTGTAGGAGCTAGCTTGCTAGCGATGGACGTCAACGATAACGCGTCCTGTCTGCATGACCGCGTTGTCCTGACGTTTTTCGCGAGCGAGCTCGCTCCTACAGGTTCGGATTACAGGTGCAAGGCGTGACCAAGCGCACGCAACGCCGCTTCCTGCACCGCCTCGCCCAGCGTCGGGTGCGCGTGGATGGTGCCGCCGATGTCTTCCAGCCGCGCGCCCATCTCCAGGCTCTGCGCAAACGCCGTTGACAACTCCGACACGCCAACGCCCACCGCTTGCCAGCCGACAATCACATGATTGTCGCGACGGGCGACCACGCGCACGAAGCCGCTTTTCGACTCCAGTGTCATGGCCCGGCCATTGGCGGCGAACGGGAAGCTCGACACGATGCAGTCCAGGCCCGCGGCCCTGGCCTCGTCCGGGGTCTTGCCGACCACCACCAGTTCCGGGTCGGTGAAGCACACGGCGGCGATGGCGGTCGGGTTGAACTCGCGAGATTTACCGCTGATCAGTTCGGCGACCATCTCACCCTGGGCCATGGCCCGGTGCGCGAGCATCGGTTCACCGCTCAGGTCGCCGATGGCATACACGTTGCGCATGCTGGTCTGGCAGCGGTTGTCGATCTTGATCGACGAACCGTTCATCTCCAGGTTCAGCGCTTCGAGGTTCCAGCCCTGGGTGTTCGGCTTGCGACCGACGGCCACCAGCACCTGATCGGTTTCCAGGTTCAGGGTATCGCCGTTCGGATCCAGTACTTTCAAGGTATTTTGTTGTGAATCAAAGCCTTGCACGCTGTGTTTCAAGTAAAGCTTCACGCCGAGTTTTTTCAGTTCGTCGTGCACGGGCTGGGTCAGTTCGGCGTCGTAGGCCGGCAGGATGCGTTCCTGGGCTTCCACCACGCTGACGTCGGCGCCGAGCTTGCGATAGGCAATGCCCAGTTCCAGACCGATGTAACCGCCGCCGACCACAATCAATCGTTTCGGCACGGATGTTGGCGCCAGGGCCTCGGTGGACGAGATGATCGGCCCGCCAATCGGCAGCATCGGCAGGTTGACGCTTTTGGAACCGGTGGCCAGCACCAGGTGTTCGCACTGGATACGCGTGTCGCCGACTTCCACGGTTTTGCCGTCGATGACTTTGGCCCAGCCTTGAATGACCTGAACCTTGTTCTTTTTCAGCAGCGCCGCGACGCCGGTGGTCAGGCGATCGACGATGCCGTCCTTCCATTCCACGCTCTTGCCGATGTCCAGGGTGGGCGCCGAAACGCTGATACCCAGGACCGAATGCTGGCTGTGGTGTCGTGTCTGGTGGAACTGCTCGGCGACGTGAATCAGTGCCTTGGACGGAATGCAGCCGATGTTCAGGCAGGTGCCGCCCAGGGATTGGCCTTCCACCAGAATGGTCGGAATGCCCAGTTGGCCGGCACGGATCGCCGTCACATAACCGCCAGGGCCGCCGCCGATGATCAGCAGTGTGGTGTGCAAAGTCTGCATGAGTTACTCCACAAACAGGGTAGCGGGTTGTTCGAGCAAGCCACGGATGGCCTGGATGAATAGCGCCGCATCCATGCCGTCGACCACCCGGTGATCGAAGGAGCTGGAGAGGTTCATCATCTTGCGGATCACGATCTGGCCTTTGATTACCATTGGTCGTTCAACGATCTTGTTGACGCCGACAATCGCCACTTCCGGCAGGTTCAGCACTGGCGTACTGACAATGCCGCCCAAGGCGCCGAGGCTGGTCAGGGTAATGGTCGAACCGGACAACTCGTCGCGGCTGGCCTTGCCGTTGCGTGCGGCGGTGGCCAGGCGGGCGATTTCCGCCGCGCTGTCCCACAGGCTGCGGGCTTCGGCGTGACGCACCACCGGCACCATCAGGCCGACGTCGCTCTGAGTCGCGACGCCGACGTGTACGGCGCCGAGGCGGGTGATGACCTGGGCTTCGTCGTCGTAGCGGGCGTTCATTTGCGGGAAGTCGCGCAGAGCGACGACCATGGCGCGGACCAGGAACGGCAGCAACGTGAGTTTGCCGCGAGTCGCGCCATGTTTTTCATTGAGGTGCGCGCGCAACTCTTCCACGGCGGTGACGTCGATTTCTTCGACGTAGCTGAAGTGGGCGGCGCGCTGGGTGGCGTCCTGCATGCGCTGGGCGATCTTGCGGCGCATGCCGATCACCGGGATCTGCTGTTCATCGGTGCGTTGGGCATATGCGGCGGCCGGTGCCGAAGCGTTCGACTGACCCTGGGCCAGATAGGCTTCGAGGTCGTCGTGCAGAATCCGTCCGGCGGGGCCACTGCCACGCACCAGACGCAACTGGATACCGAGATCCAGCGCATGCTTGCGCACGGCCGGCGAGGCCAGCGGACGTTCATCGGCTTCGCGAGCCACCATCGGGCCCTGGCATATGGCAGATTTCGGCGCTGCGGCAGCGACCGGTTTGCTTTCCATCACGGCTTCGACTTTCGGTGCTGCGACTGGCGCTTCTTTCACAGGGGCCGGTTGCGCTGACTCCTTAACGTTGCCCGCGCCTTCGACTTCAATGCTGATCAACACGCTGCCAACCGCCATGACTTCGCCCGGCTGGCCGCCGAGGGCGATGACCTTGCCGTGCACGGGCGACGGAATATCCACCATCGCTTTATCCGTCATGACATCGGCCAGCACCTGATCTTCGACGACCATGTCGCCGACCTTGACGTGCCACACCGACAATTCAACTTCCGCAATGCCTTCGCCAATGTCCGGCATTTTAATAACGTGCGTGCCCATTCAGACCTCCATGACCCGTTTCAACGCCGCGCCCACACGGGACGGCCCTGGGAAATACGCCCACTCCTGCGCGTGCGGGTAAGGGGTGTCCCAACCGGTGACGCGCTCGATCGGCGCTTCCAGGTAGTGGAAGCAGTGCTCTTGCACCAGCGCCGTCAGTTCGGCACCGAAGCCGCAAGTGCGTGTGGCTTCGTGAACGATCACGCAGCGCCCGGTTTTCTTCACCGATCTGGTGATGGTTTCCAGGTCCAGCGGCCACAGGCTGCGCAGGTCGATGACTTCGGCATCCACGCCGCTTTCTTCAGCGGCGACTTGTGACACGTAGACGGTGGTGCCGTAGGTCAGCACGGTGACGTCCTTACCCGGACGGGCGATCGCGGCAACGTCCAGCGGTACGGTGTAGTAGCCGTCCGGAACCTGTGCGGCGGGGTGTTTCGACCAAGGGGTTACCGGGCGCTCGTGGTGGCCGTCGAAAGGGCCGTTGTACAGGCGTTTCGGCTCCAGGAAGATCACCGGGTCATCGTTTTCGATGGCGGCGATCAGCAGGCCCTTGGCGTCGTAGGGGTTGGACGGCATGACGGTGCGCAGACCGCACACCTGAGTGAAGAGTGCCTCGATGCTCTGGCTGTGGGTCTGGCCGCCATAGATGCCGCCGCCGCAGGGCATGCGCAGGGTCAGCGGCGCGGTGAACTCGCCGGCCGAGCGATAACGCAGGCGCGCGGCTTCGGAAATGATCTGGTCGTAGGCCGGGTACACATAGTCGGCGAACTGGATCTCCACCACCGGGCGCAGACCGTAGGCGCCCATGCCCACGGCGGTACCGACGATACCGCTTTCAGAGATCGGCGCATCGAACACCCGCGAGGTGCCGTACTTGGCCTGCAGGCCTTCGGTGCAGCGGAACACGCCGCCGAAGTAACCCACGTCCTGGCCGAAGACCACGACGTTGTCGTCACGCTCAAGCATCACATCCATGGCCGAGCGCAGGGCCTGGATCATGGTCATGGTGGTCGTGGTCATGGCGGTTTCCAGCTCGATTTTATTGTTGTGATCGTTCATGTCAGATCCCCAACTCTTGACGCTGGCGCTTCAAGTGCTCCGGCATCTCTTTGTAGACGTCTTCGAACATGGTCGCGGCGCTCGGAATCTGGCCGCCGGCAAGGGTGCCGTACTGTTCGGCTTCTTTCTGTGCGGCGATCACTTCGGCTTCCAGTTCGGCGCTGACCGCGGTGTGTTCCTCTTCGGACCACTGGCCGATCTTGATCAGGTGCTGCTTGAGGCGGGCAATCGGATCACCCAGCGGGAAGTGGCTCCAGTCATCGGCGGGGCGGTATTTCGACGGATCATCGGAGGTCGAGTGCGGGCCGGCGCGGTAGGTGACCCATTCGATCATGGTCGGGCCGAGACCGCGGCGCGCACGTTCGGCGGCCCAGGCAGAGGCGGCATAGACCGCGACGAAATCGTTGCCGTCGACCCGCAGGGAGGCAATGCCGCAACCGACGCCACGACCAGCGAAGGTGGTGGCTTCACCACCGGCAATCGCCTGGAACGTGGAAATCGCCCACTGATTGTTGACCACGTTGAGGATCACCGGCGCGCGGTATACGTGGGCGAATGTCAGGGCCGTGTGGAAGTCCGACTCGGCGGTGGCACCGTCGCCGATCCACGCCGAGGCGATTTTGGTGTCGCCCTTGATCGCCGAGGCCATGCCCCAGCCCACGCCTTGAATGAACTGGGTGGCGAGGTTGCCGGAAATGGTGAAGAAACCGGCGTCCTTGACCGAGTACATGATCGGCAATTGCCGGCCCTTGAGCGGATCGCGCTCGTTGGACAGCAACTGGCAGATCAGGCCGACCAGCGGTACGTCGCGGGCCATCAGGATGCTTTGCTGGCGGTAGGTCGGGAAGCACATGTCGTCGATGTTCAAGGCCAGGGCCTGGGCGCTGCCGATGGCTTCTTCGCCAAGGCTTTGCATGTAGAACGACATCTTTTTCTGACGCTGGGCGACCACCATGCGGTTGTCGTAGATCCGCGTCTTGAGCATGGCGCGCATGCCCTTGCGCAGAATCTCCACCGGAACGTTTTCAGCCCAGGGGCCGTGGGCGTTGCCCTGGTCGTCGAGCACGCGGATCAGGCCGCGGGCCAGGTCGGCGGTGTCAGCCGGTTCAACGTCGATTTGGGGTTTGCGCACCGTGCCGGCATCGGTCAGGTGCAGGTAGGAGAAGTCGGTTTTGCACCCTGGGCGGCCCGAGGGTTCGGGGACGTGCAGGCGCAGCGGTTCGTACGCTTGGGTCATGGCTTCTACGCTCGATCTTGTGAATTTCTTGTAGTGAGCTGACAGATTTCATTCGGTAAATGAAATCTTGTCCTACAACAATCATAGGCCCGCCCAAGAAGAATATTTCTCTCTGTTTCGTTGCGTTAAAGATCATTTGCAGATAAAAAAACTGCATAAACATAAAAAGCAGGTGGTTTTGTCTCATGCGCAAACTGGACCGTACCGATATCGGGATTCTCAACAGCCTTCAGGAGAACGCACGCATCACCAACGCCGACCTCGCGCGTTCGGTGAACCTGTCGCCGACACCGTGTTTCAACCGGGTCAAGGCCATGGAAGAACTGGGGGTGATTCGCGAGCAAGTGACGCTGCTGGATGCCGACCTGTTGGGGCTGCACGTGAACGTGTTCATTCATGTCAGCCTGGAGAAGCAGGTGGAGGAGGCGTTGCAGCATTTCGAGGAAGCGATTTCCGACCGCCCCGAGGTGATGGAGTGCTACCTGATGGCCGGCGACCCGGACTACCTGATCCGGGTACTGGTGCCGACCATTCAGTCGCTGGAGCGTTTCATGATGGACTTTCTGACCAAGGTACCTGGGGTGGCGAACATTCGTTCGAGCTTTGCGCTCAAGCAGGTGCGCTACAAGACTGCATTGCCATTACCGGCAAACGGATTGACTCTCGGCAACTAGGCAGCGCAAATCCTGGAGCAAGCTCGCTCCTCCACTCGAAGGCGTCGGTTCAAGCACTGCAGATTTCAAGTGCTGACGTGATACGGATTCCTCGGATCATGATTCCAGTCCAGGAACGGCTTGCCAGTCTCCACCGGCACCATCTCGATACAGTCCTGCACCGGGCAGGTGATCTGGCACAGATTGCAGCCCACGCACTCCTCGTCGATCACTTGATACTTGTGAGTGCCATCCGCCTGCTTGAGGCTGGCCACGGCCTGGTGTGAGGTGTCCTCACAGGCAATATGGCAACGACCACAGCCAATGCACGCCTCCTGATCGATTTTCGCAATCACCTGGTAGTTGATGTCCAGGTACTTCCAGTCCGTGGTGTTGCCCACCGCACGGCCGGAAAACTCCGAGATGCTGGCGTAGCCCTGACTGTCCATCCAGCGCGACAAACCATCCTTCATGTCTTCGACAATCCGGAAGCCATGCAGCATCGCTGCCGTGCACACTTGCACCGCGCCGCTGCCGAGCGCGATGAATTCCGCGGCGTCGCGCCAATTGCCGATGCCGCCGATGCCGCTGATGGGCAGGCCCTGGGTCTGCGGATCACGGGCGATTTCGGCGACCATGTTCAAGGCAATCGGCTTGACTGCCGAACCGCAATAGCCGCCATGGGTGCTCTGGCTGCCGACTATAGGATTGGCCACCATGCGTTCCAGATTGACGCTGGTGATCGAATTGATCGTATTGATCAGCGACACCGCATCGGCACCACCTCGGTGGGCGGCGCGGGCGGCGACACGGATGTCGGTGATGTTCGGCGTGAGCTTGACGATCACCGGCAAAGAGCAATACGTCTTGCACCAGCGGGTGACCTGTTCCACGTATTCCGGCACCTGGCCGACCGCCGCGCCCATGCCCCGTTCCGGCATGCCGTGGGGACAGCCGAAATTCAGCTCGATGCCGTCGGCGCCGGTGGCTTCCACCAGCGGCAGGATGTGTTTCCAGGATTCTTCGACGCAGGGCACCATCAATGACACGATCAGCGCGCGGTCCGGCCAGTCCTTTTTGACCTGGGTGATTTCCCGCAGGTTGATCTCCAGCGAACGGTCAGTGATCAGCTCGATGTTGTTAAAACCGAGTACCTCCCGGTTAGCCCCGAAGTGCGCGGAGTAGCGCGACGACACGTTGACCGCCGCCGGGTCTTCACCCAGGGTTTTCCAGACCACGCCACCCCAGCCGGCCTCGAAGGCGCGGACGACGTTGTAGGCCTTGTCGGTCGGCGGCGCGGAGGCCAGCCAGAACGGATTGGGCGCTTTGATGCCGGCGAAGACAATCGACAGATCGGCCATTTATGCAGCCTCCACATTGAGCATCAGTTGAGCGTTGATCGCTTCGGCGGCGCGTTTGCCGTGTTGCACCGCTTGCACGGTAAGGTCTTGATCGAGGCTGGTGCAGTCGCCGCCGGCATACACGCCGGGAATGCTGGTGCGCAGCTGTTCATCGACTTCGATACGCTCGCCCTGACGCTTGAGTTCACGCGCCAGGGGGTCGGTGAGGGCGCTGCTGTCGAAGGCCTGGCCGATGGCTTTGAAGATCGCGTCGGCGGCCAGTTCGAAGGTTTCACCGGTGGTTTGCAGGCGACCTTCGACCAGATGGGTGCGGGCGAAACGCATGCCGCGCACGCGGCCGTGGTCATCGAGCAGCACTTCATCGGGTTGCGCCCAGGTCATCAGCCGTACCTGATTGGCCTTGGCGATCTCCTGTTCGTGGCGGGTTGCGCCCATGTCTTCGGTACCGCGGCGGTACACCAGGTTCACGTCACGGGCGCCGAGGCGGGCCATTTGCACTGCCATGTCGATGGCGGTGTTGCCGGCACCGAGGACGATGCAATGGTCGGCCAGGGGCAGTTGGGTCAGGTCATCGGCCTGGCGCAGTTCGCGGATATAGTCAGTGGCGGCGAGCAGGCCGGGGGCATCTTCGTGGGCCAGACCCAATTGTTTGCTGGCGTTGAGCCCGAGGCCGAGGAACACCGCATCGAACTGTTGATGCAGTTCGCTCAAGGTCAGGTTGTCCCCGAGCTTCTGCCCGTGGCGAATTTCGATCCCGCCGATTTCCAGCAGGAACTCAAGCTCCTGTTGTGCGTAGTCATCCACCAATTTGTATTTGGCGATTCCGTATTCGTTGAGGCCGCCAGCCTTTTCCCTTGCTTCGAAAATCACCACGTCGTGCCCGTGCATGGCACTGCGGTGGGCGCAGGACAAACCGGCGGGACCGGCGCCAACCACGGCGATGCGTTTGCCGGTGGCGGCAGCACGCTGGAACGGGTGGGTGCTGAAATGGGCGTTGTCCACGGCGTAGCGCTGCAACAGGCCGATCATGACTGGCGCACACTCGTGGGCGTTGTTGCGCACGCAAGCTTGCTGGCAAAGAATTTCCGTCGGGCACACCCGGGCGCAACTGCCGCCGAGGATGTTGGCCGAGAGGATCTTCTGCGCGGCGCCTTGCACATTGTCCTGCGCAATGCTGCGGATGAACGAGGGAATGTCGATTTCGCTCGGACAGGCATTCACGCACGGCGCGTCGTAACAATACAGGCAGCGTGAGGCTTCCAGATGCGCCTGGCGTTCGTTGAGCGGCGGCGCCAGATCGGTGAAACGGTCGGCGAGGGCGGCCGCGTTCTCGTAGGGATGCGGGAGATGACTCAGGGTCTTGATCACGGTTTTGGCCTCACGGTGATTTGAGGTGCTGCCTCTGATGGGCATTGTTTTTTGTGTTGTCTGTGCGGGCCTCTTCGCGAGCAGGCTCGCTCCCACAGGTTTTGTGAACACCCGAGATCCCTGTGGGAGCGAGCCTGCTCGCGATAGGCCGAAGGCAGCTCTCAGCGTTTCACGGCAGCAGGCTGATTCAACTCGGCCCGCTTGCTCAGCAAATCAAACACCGCCGGGTACGCCGGCCGCTCGATGTAGCGCCCGGCGCCACGTTCGGCCCGCAGGTCGCCGTCGGCCCAGACCACGCGGCCCTGGCTGATGGTGTGGCTGGGCACGCCGCGCACGGTCTTGCCTTCGAAGATGTTGAAGTCCACCTGCTGATGGTGGGTCCTGGCGGAAATGGTCCGCGTGCCTTGCGGGTCCCACAGCACCAGGTCTGCGTCGGCACCGACGCGGATCGCGCCTTTGCGTGGGTAGAGGTTGAAGATCTTCGCCGTGTTGGTGGACGTCAGCGCGACGAATTGCTGCATCGAAAAGCGTCCGGTGTTCACCCCTTCATCCCACAACACCGCCATGCGGTCTTCGATGCCGGCGGTGCCGTTGGGGATCTTGCTGAAGTCGTCGCGGCCAGCGGCTTTTTGCTCGGCGCAGAAGCAGCAGTGGTCGGTGGCGGTGGTGTGCAGGTTGCCCGATTGCAGGCCATGCCAGAGCGCTTCCTGATGGCCACGAGGGCGGAACGGCGGGCTCATCACATAACCGGCTGCGGTTTGCCAGTCCGGATCACGGTAGACGCTGTCGTCCAGCAGCAGGTGCCCGGCCAGCACTTCGCCGTACACCGGCTGGCCCTTGCCCCGGGCGTAGGTGATTTCATCCAGGGCTTCCTTGGTCGAGACGTGGACCAGATACAGCGGTGTACCCAGGGTTTCGGCGATGCGGATCGCCCGGCTCGCGGCTTCGCCTTCAACCTGTGAAGGGCGCGACAGGGGATGCGCTTCCGGCCCGGTGATGCCCTGGGCCATCAGCTTGCGTTGCAGGTGATACACCAGTTCACCGTTTTCCGCATGAACGGTCGGCACCGCGCCCAGTTCCAGGCAGCGTTCGAAACTCGCCACCAGGGTGTCATCGGCGGCCATGATCGCGTTCTTGTAGGCCATGAAATGCTTGAAGCTGTTAACGCCGTGCTGGCTGACCAGTTCGGCCATTTCCTCGCGGACCTGTTCGCTCCACCAGGTAATGGCGACGTGAAAGCCGTAGTCCGACGCCGACTTCTCGGCCCAGCCGCGCCACTGATGGAAGGCTTCGAGCAGGGATTGCTGCGGATTGGGGATCACGAAGTCGATGATCGACGTGGTTCCGCCGGCCAGTCCCGCCGCCGTGCCACTGTAAAAGTCTTCGCTGGCCACGGTGCCCATGAAGGGCAGTTGCATGTGGGTGTGCGGGTCGATGCCGCCGGGCATCAGGTATTGACCGCTGCCGTCGAGCACTTCGGCCCCCGGAGGAACATCGAGGTTTTCGCCGATGGCCTTGATCACGCCGTCTGCGCAATACACATCGGCGCGATAACTTTCATCATGGGTAATAACGGTGGCGCCACGGATCAACAGAGACATTCCGAGTTCCTCGCAGGCATTGACCGGCTTATGCCGGTTCTAGATGTTTTATATAAAAACAGCCCGCACAGAATGATTCCTGTCAGTACTGTCAGGATTAAACGCTAGCTGCAGTTTCCTGAATCGGCAAGAATATTTTTTATAAGCTTATTCATTAATTAACTAGTTGATAAATAAAGATTAAATACAAAAAACACCAAAATGGTGAGGCTGCTCACCATTTTGACGCACTTGACAGGTTAGAAATATGGTCAAGATTTCTCATGTGAAATCAGCCGTTTGTGGAGGGTCTATGGTTGATGCGCGACTTTGAAAAAAAGATCAATGCACCAGATTGAGTCCTGACTGTTCGGACAACTTGGCTGGCATTCGGCCTGAGTGGCAAGACATGCAACTGAGGACTGCACCGAGGACTGCATCATTGACCCAGTAAAACTGATAAACATCAGTTGTTTACAAAGTGTTTATGGAACTGCCCGATGCGCAAACGGGGCACCCGGCACGTTTATTGATGCCGTGAGCCTTCGATGAGCAAAAAATAATTCAAAGAACAGTGGAGCGGCCATGCAACAGATCAGATCGCAAGTGACCGAGCGCGACGGCTTGTTTGAGCTGGAAGCCGGCAGCGATGTCCTCGACAGTCCCCGTTACAACCACGACATAGCACCGACCAGGGTGCGCGAACGGACCTGGAACAAATGGCACATCACCGCGTTATGGGTGGGCATGGCGATCTGCGTGCCGACCTACACCCTCGGCGGGGTACTGACCGCGTACTTCGGCCTGACCGTCGGTGAAGCGCTGCTGGCGATTCTGCTGGCCAACATCATCGTGTTGATTCCCCTGACTCTCAACGCCTTTCCCGGCACCAAGTACGGCATTCCCTTTCCGGTGTTGCTGCGCTCGTCCTTCGGCGTGCTCGGCTCCAACATACCGTGCCTGATCCGCGCCCTGGTGGCGTGTGGCTGGTTCGGCATCCAGACCATGTTCGGCGGGCTGGCGATTCACCTGTTTCTCGGCTCGGTGTTCGAGGGCTGGAAATCCCTGGGTGGCACCGGCGAGGTCATCGGCTTCATGGTGTTCTGGGCGCTGAACCTGTGGGTGGTGATTCGCGGCGCCGAGTCGATCAAATGGCTGGAAACCCTGTCGGCTCCGTTGTTGGTGCTGGTGGGCGTAGGGCTGCTGGTCTGGGCCATGCCGAACGTTTCGATGACCGAGTTGCTGGCGATTCCGGCCAAACGTCCCGAAGGCGCCGGGGTGGCCAGTTACTTCGCCGCCGGGCTGACCGCGATGGTCGGTTTCTGGGCCACGCTGTCACTGAACATTCCGGACTTCAGTCGCTACGCAAAAAGCCAGAAGGACCAGATTGTCGGGCAGATCATCGGTTTGCCGCTGACCATGTTCCTGTTCGCGTCCCTGGGCGTGGTGATGACCGCGGCCTCGGTGAAGCTGGTGGGCGTGACGGTTTCCGATCCGGTGACCCTGATCGGCCATATCCAGAGCCCGGTGTGGGTCGCACTGGCAATGGCGCTGATCATCATCGCCACGCTGTCGACCAATACCGCAGCGAATATCGTGTCACCGACCAATGACTTCCAGAACATCGCCCCCAAGGTGATCAACCGCACCAGCGCCGTGCTGCTTACCGGATTCGTCGGATTGGCGTTGATGGCCCATGAACTGCTGAAAAAGCTTGGCCTGATCGTCTCGGATGTCAGTCTGGAAACCGTTTATTCCAACTGGTTGCTCGGCTATTCCAGCCTGCTGGGGCCGATTGCCGGGATCATGGTGGTGGACTATTTCCTGATCAAGAAACAACAACTGGACCTTGCCGGCCTGTACCGCGATGACGTGTATCCGGCGTGGAACTGGTGCGGCTTCATGGCCTTCGGCGTGCCGGTGGTGTTGACACTGCTGTCCCTGGGCAGCGATGCCTTCAACTGGTTCTACAGCTATGGCTGGTTTACCGGCTCAGCCCTTGGTGGGGTGATTTATTACGGGTTGAGTGTGATGCGGCCCAGCCCGTCAATCGCTAAATCTACGGTGTGAACACTGGCCCCATCGCGAGCTTGCACGCGATGAGGCCTTTGAATCCACCCACGAAATGCCTGAAGAAACATACAGGAACAAGCCTGAGGAGATCATCATGAACGCTGCCGTCGACGTTCTGCAGTCCAGCCATCAGCACATCAACCGCGACCGCCTGTGGCAGTCGCTCATGGAACTGGCCAGGCTTGGCGCTACTGTCAAGGGGGGCGTGTGTCGCCTGGCCCTGACCGACCTCGACCGCCAGGCCCGGGACATCTTCGTCAAATGGTGTATCGATGCCGGCTGCACCGTCAGCATCGACGCCGTCGGCAATATCTTCGCCCGGCGTCCCGGGCGCAATCCCGACCTGCCGCCGGTGATGACCGGCAGCCACATCGATACCCAGCCCACCGGCGGCAAGTTCGATGGTTGCTTCGGTGTATTGGCCGGCGTCGAAGTGCTGCGCACCCTCAATGACCTGAACATCGAAACTGACGCGCCGCTGGAAGTGGTGGTCTGGACCAACGAAGAAGGTTCGCGCTTTGCCCCATGCATGATGGGTTCCGGCGTGTTTGCCGAAAAATTCACCCTCGAGGAAACCCTGGCCAAGGTCGATGCCGATGGCGTCACCGTGGGGCAGGCATTGAACGCCATCGGTTACGCGGGCCCGCGTCAGGTCAGTGGCCATGCGGTGGGCGCTTATTTCGAGGCCCACATCGAGCAAGGCCCGATCCTTGAAGACGAGCGCAAGACCATAGGCGTGGTCATGGGCGCTCTCGGGCAGAAATGGTTCGACCTGAAACTGCGCGGCGTCGAAGCCCATGCCGGCCCGACCCCGATGCACCTGCGCAAGGATGCACTGGTCGGTGCCGCGGTGATTGTCGGTGCGGTCAACCGCGCCGCCCTCGGCCATCAACCCCACGCCTGCGGCACCGTCGGTTGCCTGCAAGCCTATCCCGGCTCGCGCAACGTCATCCCTGGCGAAGTACGCATGACCCTGGACTTCCGCCATCTGGAACCGGCACGCCTGGACTCGATGATCGCCGAAGTACGCGAAGTCATCGAAACCACCTGCGAAGAACACGGCCTGACCTTCGAACTGACCCCAACCGCCGACTTCCCGCCGCTGTACTTCGACAAGGGTTGCGTCGAAGCCGTGCGCGGCGCAGCCCAGGACCTGGGCCTTTCGCACATGGACATCGTCAGTGGCGCAGGGCACGACGCGATCTTTCTTGCCGAACTCGGCCCGGCCGGGATGATCTTCGTGCCGTGTGAAGGCGGCATCAGCCACAACGAAATCGAAAACGCCGCGCCGGATGACCTGGCGGCCGGGTGTGCGGTGCTGTTACGGGCGATGCTGGCGGCTTCGGCGGCGGTGGCCAAGGGGGCGTTGGCGGCCTGAACCATGCGACGTGCGCTGAATTGTTCGGCGCACGTCACAATGCGCAACCCTCAATCGTCATCCTGTTGAATCCCTCAATCAGTGGAGCAACGCGATGTCGTCCAACACCCAACCGGTCAACCTGCTGCAATCGATCCCACAGGTTTTCGAAAGCCTGACTCAGGTCCATGTCGTGCTTGATCAGCATGATCTCGACCCCGCCCTCAAACACTTGATCCACCTGCGTGCCTCGCAGATCAACCAGTGCGGTTTCTGCGTGAAGATGCACACCCGCGAGGCCCGGGAAGCCAATGAAACCAATGAGCGTCTGGATCGTCTGATCGTCTGGCGTCACGTCAGTGATTTCAGCCATTCGGAGCGTGCCGCGCTGGCGTGGACCGAAGCCTTGACGCTGCTGGATGAAAAAACCGATTACGCCAGCCTGCGCGGTGAACTGAGAGCGCATTTCAACGATGAACAGATCGGTGCCTTGACGGCCGAGATCGGCATGATCAACCTGTGGAACCGCTTGCAGGTGTCGAGGCACTGATTGATGAACTGCGCTGAAAACGCCGCCATTGTGTTCGAGCAGCGCCGGCCCTTTTTGCTCGGCCTGGCCTATCGCATCCTCGGCTCGCGCGCCGAAGCCGAGGATGCAGTGCAAGAGTTGTTCATCAAGTGGCTGGAGGCCGACCGGGCCTCCATCGCTACGTCGGCAGCCTGGCTGACCACGGCCTGCACCCGGCACTGCATCGATGTGCTGCGCTCGGCGCACACATCCCGGGTCGACTACATCGGCACCTGGCTGCCAGAGCCGATTCACACCACCCATCAGGACTCACCCGAGCACAGGCTCGAACTGGCCTCGTCATTGTCCACCGCGTTCATGTTGCTGCTGGAGCGCCTGACACCCAAGGAGCGCGCGGCGTACCTGCTCCACGAAATCTTTGACATGGATTACCCGCAGGTCGCCGATGCGGTCGGGGTGCAGGAAGCCGCTTGCCGCAAGCTGGTGTCCCGGGCCAAAGCGAACCTGGGCAACGGACACGCCCGTTACCAACCGGAACCCGTGCGTCAAACCCAATTGCTGAGAGCGTTTCACGGTGCTATCGCCAGCGGCTCGACCGTTTCCTTGAGCGCCATGCTGAGCGAAGACGTTGAACTCTGCGCCGACAGCGGCGGCAAGGCCCTGGCCATCCGCGAAACCCTGTCGGGTATCGCTCGCGTGCTGGATTTCATCGGTCAGTCGTTGCACACCTATTGGCAGACGTGTGAATGGCTACCCATTGAAATCAATGGTGCCCAAGGTGTCGTCATCAGGGCCGATGGCGTTATCACGGCGTCGATGACCTTTGGTTTTGATGAGGCGGGGCAGGTGAGCCGAATCTTCATCATGCGCAATCCGGACAAGCTGGCGGGGCTGGAGGCGGCGCTGAATGTGCACTAGTCAGAGATCCCGAAAATGATGAAGATCCCACAAGGTTCGTAGCACTATTGCAATCCCGGGCGGTCCTACTCTTCACAGGGGCACCCTACTTGTGGAGTCGCAATGAGCCTGGACGTCCTGACCACGGAAACCAATCGGTGCCAGTTGCAGCAGATCATCGCCGGTCTGTCCGATGGGGTGATACTGCTCGATCCCGACCAAAGCATTCTGTGGGCCAACGAGGCGGCGCTGGCCATGCACGGTGTTGTGCAAGTCAGCGACCTGGGTGCCAACGCCAGGGCGTATGCCGAACGTTTCGCCTTGCGCTATCGCAACAACCATGTGGTACCCGTCGACAGTTACCCGATCCACCGGGTGGGGCGCGGCGAGACGTTCAGCGATGTGCTGGTGGTAGTGACGTCGGCAGCGGACGAAGAGCGTACCTGGGTCCATCGCGTGCGCAGTCTGGTATTGGCCGACAGCCGTGGCGAGCCGGTATCGCTGGTGTTGATCATGGACGATGTCACCGACTGGGCCAGCGCCGAGCAGCGTTTCGAGAAAACCTTCGCCGCCAACCCGGCACCGGCTGTGATCTGCCGCCTCAGTGACTTGCGCTACATCAAGGTCAACCCCGGGTTCCTCGAGATGACCGGTTACACCCGTGATCAGGTGATCGGTACGTCGACCTATGAGCTGGACGTGCTGGATCAGGTCGAAAACAAGGCGCTGGCCAGGCAGCGCTTGCGCGAAGGCGCGACGATACCGCAAATGCAGGCAGAACTGCGCTTGCCCGACGGTGGCAGCAAGCAAGTGATCGTGGCCGGCCAGCCACTGGAGCTCAACGACGAAGCCTGCATGTTGTTTTCCTTCGTCGACATGGAGCCGCGACGCAAGGTCGAAGCTGCCCTGCGCCAGAGCGAAGAACGCTTTGCCAAGGCGTTTCGCCTGTCCCCGGTGCCAATCCTGGTCTGCGCTGCCCGCGATCAAGTGGTGCTGGATGTGAACGAGGCCTTCCTCGATACCCTCGGTTACTCCCGCGAAGAAGTCCTCGGCAAGAGCATCGCGCAGATCGACTTCATCGACGACAAGGGCGCACGCATACGGCTTTTCGCGGCATTGGCGAAATCCCCAAGCCTGAACCGCATCGATGTGCGCGTACGTCGAAAGGGCGCCGGGCTGATCGATTGCGCGGTGTCGGCAGACACCGTGAACATTCAGGACCGCCGGTGCTATTTGCTGGTGCTGATAGACATCACCGAGCGCAAGCGCACTGAGCTTGAGCTGGTGGCGGCCATCGAAGAGGTGATGACGGACGCCTCATGGTTCAGCCGCACGCTGATCGAAAAGCTGGCCAATGTGAAGAGCGTCAACTCACCGAAATTGCCCGGCGTGTCCTTCACCGACCTGACCGCCCGTGAGCACGATGTGTTGAGCCTGATATGCGAAGGCCTGGCCGACAAGGAAATCGCCGCGCGCCTGAAACTGGCGCCGAACACGGTGCGCAATCATGTGGCGGCGGTGTATTCGAAAATCGATGTGCATAGTCGCAGCGAGGCGATTGTCCGGGCGCGGGAGCGGGGGCTGTTCTCCAGTGAATTGCGGTGTAATCGGTCGCCGCCCTGATCGAAGAGTTGCGCTATGAGCTGCAGAGCAACTCCCTGCAACGCCCTGACCCGGTGATGTAAGAACTGCCAGCTTTTACTGGCATCGGTCACCGGCTGGGCTATTAGTGATTCGCAAATGTTTATTTTTTTGACAGGTGTGTGGATTTTCCGCGCCGGTTCTGTTGTCACAAAAATGTGTCGATTACTCATCGCGGGTCAACCTATGAAAATTCTTGGGAAACGCGTTATCTCACCTGTATCGCTGGCATTTTGCGTGGCGATTCTCGGCGGTTGTGCCAGTCCGCCACCCCCTCCAGCAGTCACTCCACCCCCTCCTGAACGCACCTGCCAGGCCATGGATAAAACCGATGTGCTGGGCGATGTACGGGGCGAAGACGGGCAGGTGACTCGAGTCACCACCACGACGCGTTGCGTCACGCAGTAATTTCGGTCAAGCGCCGATCCTCTGTGGGACCGAGCTTGCTCGCTCCCACAAGGGGTGAATCTGGCTGGCCGGGTTTAGCGCAGGATCAGGACAGGAAACCACCATCCACATTCAACGAAACCCCAGTGGTGTAGCTGGAAGCATCGCTGGCGAGGTAAAGCACCGCGCCGGCCATCTCACTCGGATCCGCCACTCGTTTCAACGGGATCTGTTGCAAAGCAGTGTTCAGAATGGCTTCGTTCTTCACCAGCGCCGAAGCAAATTTGGTATCGGTCAATCCCGGCAACAGGGCATTGCAACGAATCCCGAACTGCGCGCATTCCTTGGCGAACACTTTGGTCATGTTGATCACCGCAGCCTTGGTCACCGAGTAGATGCCCTGGAAGACTCCCGGCGAAACACCATTGATCGACGCCACGTTGATGATGCTGCCACCACCGTTCTCGCGCATCAGCTTGCCGGCTTCGACCGACATGAAGAAGTAGCCACGGATATTCACGTCGACGGTTTTCTGGAAGGCGCCGAGGTCGGTGTCCAGCACGTTGCAGAACTGCGGATTGGTTGCGGCGTTGTTGACCAGGATGTCGAGGCGGCCGAACTGTTCCTTGATGCCGGCGAAGACCTGGCTGATCTGTTCCATTTCACCGATGTGGCAGGCGATGGCGGTGGCCTTGCCGCCAGCGGCGATGATCGCATCGGCCACATGTTGGCAGCCTTCAAGCTTGCGGCTCGACACGATCACGTGGGCGCCTTGCTGGGCCAGCAGTTTGGCGATGGCTTCACCGATACCGCGGCTGGCGCCGGAGACGAAAGCGATCTTGCCGTCGAGGTCGAACAACTGAGTCTTGGACATGGCTTTTCCTTGTTATTGAGTCGAATGCCGGGGTTGTGGCTGATGCTGTTCAGTTGAGGGCAGTCAGTGCGCGTTATCGTTCACGACCTTCGCGAGCAAGCTCGCTCCTACAGGGTGGATTTCTGGATGACTTGCAGGCTCATCTGCTCCAGCAGCTTGTTCATGTGAATGAACTGCGCGAAGCGTTTGTCCTGGGTCTGGCCATGGTAGAAGCGGTAATAGATCTGCTGCACGATGCCGGCCAGGCGGAACAGGCCGTAGGTGTAGTAGAAGTCGAAATTGTCGATGCGGATGCCCGAGCGTTCGGCGTAGTAATCGACGAACTCGCGGCGGGTCAGCATGCCCGGCGCGTGGCTCGGCTGGCGGCGCATCATCTGCACCGGCGCCGGGTCATCGGCTTCGATCCAGTAGGCGAGGGTGTTGCCCAGGTCCATCAGCGGATCACCGAGGGTGGTCAGTTCCCAGTCGAGCACGCCGATGATCTGCATCGGGTTGGCCGGGTCGAGGATCACGTTGTCGAAGCGGTAGTCGTTGTGCACGATGCTGGAGGTCGGATGGTCGGCTGGCATCTTGTCGTTGAGCCAGGCCTTGACCACGTCCCATTGCGGCGCATCGGGGGTCAGGGCTTTTTCGTAGCGATCGCTCCAGCCTTTGATTTGCCGCGCCACGTAGCCTTCGGGTTTGCCGAGGTCAGCCAGGCCGTAGGCGTTGTAGTCAACGCGATGCAGTTCCACGAATTTGTCGATGAAGCTCTTGCACAGGGCTTCGGTTTTCGCCGAATCCAGGCCCAGTTCCGGCGGCAGGTCCGAGCGCAGGATGATGCCGTTGACCCGTTCCATGACATAGAACTCGGCACCGATCACCGATTCGTCGGTGCAGTGCACATAGGCTTTGGGGCAGTACGGAAAACCATCGCGCAGTTGATTGAGGATGCGGAATTCACGACCCATGTCGTGAGCCGACTTGGCCTTGTGGCCAAAGGGCGGGCGGCGCAGGACGAATTCCTGTTCGGGGTATTCCAGCAAGTAGGTCAGGTTTGAAGCGCCGCCCGGAAACTGGCTGATCTGTGGCAAACCGCTGAGTCCCGGAATATGGGCTTTGAGGTACGGATCGATCAGGCTGGCATCGAGCTCTTCGCCGGTGCGGATACGGGTGGACTGGTCAGTAAGCGCCATGCTTATCCCTTATGCTTATTCTGGAGGCCTGAAACTATTGGCTAATCTAATGCGCACACGGCGCACCCACAACCGCGAACGGCTCTTATAGGTGAGCGTGTTGCCGGCCAATCATTGCTTTTGATACAGCTGTTTGAATCGCCGTCAATGGGCAACCCGGCTCATGGCGGGTGGCAAGACAATCGGCGTCAGCACCGGCTGGCTGGAGAAAAACGCCACGAGGTTCTTGCCCACCAGTTCGACAGTGCCTTGGGTGGCTTCCGGGGACAGCCCGGCGACATGGGGCGTGAGGATTACGTTGCTCAGGGTCTTTAGCGCATCCGGCACCTTCGGTTCGGCGTCGAACACATCCAGTGCGGCGCCAGCGATCCGGCGTTGCTCCAGGGCGGTGATCAGATCGGCGGTGGCAATCACGCTGGCCCGGGCGATGTTGACGATAAACCCCTTGGGACCCAATGCGTCGAGCACCTGGCGATTGACCAGGTGCTTGGTGCCCAGGCCGCCGGGCGTGGCGACGATCAGGAAGTCCGAGGCGCGCGCCAGTTCGGTCGGGGTCGAGCAGAACGTGTAGGGCACATCGCTGCGATGCTGGCGGTTATGGTAGCTAATGCTCATGTCGAATCCGGCGCCGGCACGTTTGGCGATGGCCATGCCGACCGCGCCGAGGCCAAGGATGCCCAGGCGTTTGCCGGCGAGGGAAGGGCGCATGATCTTCGGCCACTCGCCGCGCCGTACGGCGGCATCACAGCGCGGTACGTCGCGTATCAGCGACAGCAGCAGCGCCATGGCATGGTCGGCGACGGACGAGGCGTTGACCCCGGCGCCATTGGTGACGGTGATGCCCCGGTCGGCGGCGGCCTGCAGGTCGACGTGTTCATAGCCGGCGCCGATCACGCAGATGATCTTGAGGTTGGGCAGCGCGGCGATTTCATCGGCATGCAGCCCCAATGGGCCACGGGTGAGGACGGCGTCGATCTGCCCGGCGTGCCGGGCGATGGCTTCGGCGCGCTCGGCGGGCGTCGGGGCCAGAATCAAGTGGAAGCCCTGATGTTCCAGGATGGGCAGGTAATCATTGATGGTTTCAACCAGTACCAGAACGGTTACAGGCATGCTTGGCTCCCTGTGGGCATCGAAAATCGGCTCGAACATCACTTGAGATTGCTGATTCAAGGATAGCTTGGCAACCACCAGTGATTGCAGCCTGCGGTAGCATCTGCGCAATGGCGGGTAGCGCGACGTGTTGGTCGTCGCGCTGAGCGCAGGGGCCGGCGAGGCCTGTGATTTTTTGGCGTGGATCGAGGCCGCTTTACCTGGACGGCGTGAGAGTGGCCCGGGCAGCCTCGAGAACTTCATCCGACAGCGGGGTGCCGCGGGTGGCCCGGGATAGCATCAGGGCGCCGAACATCAACGAAAACTGCACCAGTGCCTGCTGCCGTTTGCCGGCTTCGTCCTCTGCGTCCAGTAGCGAGCCCAGGGAATCGAGCAGGTTGTTCAGGCCCTGCATATAGGTTTGACGCAAACCGCTCTCGGCGGCCTCGTGGCACATGTCCCCGGCAAAGGCCACCACCGGGCAGCTGTCGCCCGGATTGTCCCGGCTTTCACTGGACAGGTACGGTTCGATCACGGCGCGGCGGGCAGCGTCCTTGCTGTCATGCTCGGCCACCCGCGCTTGCCAGCGTTGTGCGGCTTGCTCGAAAGCCCGGCCACTGGCCTCTTGTGCCAGGGCTTCCCTGGATTCGAAGTGCCCGTAGAAGCCGCCGTGGGTCAGGCCCGCAGCGGCCATCACATCGACAACACTGATCCCGTGCAAACCGCGTTCGCGAAACAGCCGTGTGGCGGCATCGACGATGATCTCGCGGTTGAGGTCGGCTTGTTTTCGGGAAACTCTGGGCATGGGTCACTCTCGGGTCTACAGGTTGAGCTTCAGAGGGCGTATTGGGCGATCCCATTGCCGAACGACCAGTTCTCTTTTTTCACTTCCACCAGATTGATGAAAACATCCTCCAGGCGCACGGCCAGTTCTGCATGAAGGCTTTCGGCGATGGTTTTGTAGAGGAGTTTTTTCTGCTCCAGGGTTCGCCCTTCGTTGAGGGAGATCTGGATGACGACCAGGTTATCGGTGCGGTTGATGCCCAGATACTCGGGATCAAAGATGAAATGCTGTTCGTCGTGTTCGGCCAGGATCTGGAAGTTGTCGTGTTCCGGTACGCCAATGGTCTGGCGCATGGCGGCATAGATCAGTTGTCCGATGCGTTTGGCGTGGTTGGGGTCCTGATGTTTTTTGATGTCGACGCGAACCAGTGGCATGGGAAGACTCCGGAAAGATACAGGTCAGTTAAAAATACATGACGATTAACCTTTATCAAGTGCGGAATGCTGTTGGGCGATGAAACGCAGACACGCCGCAGATCCTTGTGGGGGCGAGCCTGCTCGCGAAGGCTGCGGCACATCCGGCATATTCTCCGGTTGACATACCGCTATCGCGAGCTGGCTCGCTCCCACAGGTCTGTTTTTTGTCTACCTGGTACCACCGTCCCTCACCTAAGTCTTTGCTTCTGCTAAGTAATCCTCCAGAATCGCGCCCCTGTTTCGGCCAGGGCGCTGCCTGTCGGGTATTCCGACGCGTCCCGGCCGGGTGGCAAGTGACCGGAATGTGGAGATCCCACCGGATGAATGATCAGGCCAATAGCGTCAACAAACGCTATGTAGCAGCAACACCAGCGACGCTTTCGAGCTGGAATCGCCAAGACACCACCTGGATGCTGGGCCTGTTTGGCACGGCGATTGGTGCGGGAACCCTGTTTTTACCGATCAACGCAGGCCTGGGCGGATTCTGGCCGCTGCTGATCCTCGCGTTGCTGGCGTTCCCGATGACCTTCTACGCACACCGCGGGCTGACCCGTTTCGTGCTGTCCGGGCGCGAAGGCGCCGACATCACCGAGGTGGTGGAGGAGCATTTCGGGATCAAGGCCGGTGCGCTGATCACCTTGCTGTACTTCTTCGCCATTTTCCCGATCCTGCTGATCTACAGCGTGGCGCTGACCAACACCGTGGGCAGTTTCCTTGAGCATCAGCTGCATATCATGCCGCCACCGCGCGCCGTGCTGTCGCTGGTGCTGATCCTCGGCCTGCTGGCGGTGGTGCGTTGTGGTGAGCAACTGATCGTCAAGGCCATGAGCCTGATGGTCTACCCGTTCATCGTCGCCCTGCTGTTTCTGGCGGTGTACCTGATTCCCCACTGGAACGGCGGCATCCTGAGCACCGCCAGCAGCGTACCGGCGCCGTCGGCGCTGCTGCACACCTTGTGGCTGGCGATTCCGGTGATGGTGTTCTCGTTCAACCACTCGCCGATCATTTCGGCGTTTGCCGTGGACCAGAAGCGTCGTTACGGGGAGCACGCCGAGGAGCGCAGCTCGCAGATCCTGTCCCGCGCCCACCTGCTGATGGTAGTGATGGTGCTGTTTTTCGTCTTCAGTTGCGTGCTGACCCTGTCGCCAGCGCAACTGGCTGAAGCCAAGGCACAGAACCTGTCGATCCTGTCGTACCTGGCCAACCACTTCAGCAATCCGACCATCGCCTTTGCGGCGCCGTTGATTGCCTTCGTGGCCATTTCCAAGTCGTTCCTGGGGCACTACATCGGCGCCAGCGAAGGCCTCAAGGGCCTGATCGTCAAGAGCGGCAAGCGTCCATCCGCCAAGACCCTGGACCGCGTGACCGCTGCGTTCATGCTGGTGGTGTGCTGGATTGTCGCGACACTTAACCCGAGCATTCTCGGCATGATCGAAACCCTCGGTGGTCCGGTGATTGCGGCGATCCTGTTCCTGATGCCGATGTACGCCATTCGCAAGGTGCCGGCGATGGCACGCTATCGTGGTCAGGCGTCCAACGTCTTCGTGATGGCGGTGGGCCTGGTGGCGATTTCGGCGTTGGTGTATTCGCTGAGTGCGTGATTGCTGCTTGATTTGGTGAGTGAATGACGGCTGATCCGGTTTTCGGGTTGGCCGTTTTTTTTGGGGGGATAGTGGGTTTTTTTTGGATGGTGGACATATCCATTGTTGCGGTAACGGCCACTATAGGTTCCGCCTTTACGGCGGGTCACTTTGGGGCCCCAAAGTGACCAAAGGGCCTATCCCCTGACGTACGGCCCTTCGCTTGGGCTCAGGGTTCCCTCGCTCCAGTCCTGCTCCGTGGGCCCGCCGCGTACGGCCATCCCTGGCCGTACGCGGCTAACCCGGCATCCATGCCGGGTTGCCCACTGCGCAGAACCTCCACTCGGCCTTCCGACGGGGCAGATCAAAAGCAAAAGCAAAAGCGAGGCGGCCTCTGGGCCGACCTGTTTTTCAAGCTTGCATCGGCGGCGTACTGTAATCTCTGGTCCTCCAAAAATTCCAGTGTGGGAGCGAGCCTGCTCGCGAAGGCGGACTGGCATTCACTAATGATGTCGACTGCCACGACCCCTTCGCTACAGGCGGCGATCTTTTGCTTTTGAGCTACAGTGGCGGCTGCGCATATCACATGTGCAGCGGTTTTTTTCGCCTGGAGACACCGGATTGTCGAGCGCCTTACTGCCCAACCCCATTGAGCCGCCCAATCGCTGGCAGGACCTGCTGGCAGGTTTGTCGATTGCCGGCCTGCTGCTGCCCGAGGCGGTCGCTTATTCAGGCATCGCCGCACTGGCACCGCAGGCCGGGGTGATCGCTTTGTTCGCCGGGTTGCTGTGTTATGGCCTGTTCGGCACCAGCCGCTTCGCCATCGTCTCGGCCACCTCATCTTCCGCCGCCGTGCTGGCCGCCGCGACCGCTACCCTGGCCAATGGTGATCCGCAACTGCGCTCGACCCTGGCCTTCGGCCTGGTGCTGGTGACCGGGGCGTTTTTCTTGCTGGCCGGGCTATTCAAGCTCGGCAGCGTGACGTCGTTCATCGCCAAACCTGTGCTGCGCGGTTTTGCCTTTGGCCTGGCGCTGACCATCATTCTCAAGCAAGTCGCCAGCGTGGTCGGTGTGCATTTGACCGATGCCAATCTGGTGCGCTTTCTGCCGCAACTGCTGGAGCAATTGCCGCAATGGAACTGGGCGGCGGCTGGTGTCGGCGCGGTGGCCTTGGCCTTGTTATGGCTGTTCGCACGCTTTCGACACCTGCCAGGGGGGTTGTTGGTAGTGGTCATTGGCATTGCGGCGGGGCAGTGGCTGGGCCTGCCGGCTTATGGCGTGAAGCTGATCGGTGTGATCGACCTGAGCCTGGAGGTGCCGAAGTTGCCGATACTGCCGTTTGCCGACTGGCTGCGTCTGGGTGAGTTGGCGTTCGCCATGGTGATGATTCTGTATGCGGAGTCTTATGGTTCGATCAGTGCCTATGCGCTCAAGCACGGGGATCACGTCACCTCAAGCCGCGACCTGCTGGCGCTGGGGGCTTGCAACCTGTTGTCCGGCCTGTTCCACGGCATGCCGGCTGGCGCGGGGTATTCAGCCACCTCGGCCAATGAGGCGGCGGGTGCCACTTCGCGCCTGGCCGGTATCGTGGCGGCACTGGTGGTGCTGGTCATTGTCCTGACGGTGCTGCCTTACATCGCTCTGACCCCGGAGCCGATCCTGGCCGCCATCGTCATCCATGCCCTGGGACGCGGCCTGAGCCTGCAGCCGCTGGGACGGTATTTTATCTGGCGCCGTGACCGTCTGCTGGTGATCTGTGCGGTGGGTGCCGTGTTGGTGCTGGGGGTGCTGGACGGCTTGCTGGTGGCGGTGGCGATCAGTGTATTGCTGATGCTCAAGCAGATGTCGGCGGCGGATATTCAGATTCTGGGGCGCATCGATGGCGGGCACGACTTTGTCGACCTGCAACACCATCCAACGGCGCAATCAGTGCCAGGTGTGTTGATTGTCCGTCCAGGTGAAGCGTTGTTCTTTGCCAACGTCGAGCGGATTCTTGGCGGCGCCTTGCGTCTGGTCCGGCACTCACAAGAGCCCGTCCATTCAGTGATTCTCAGTCTTGAGGAGTCTCCCGACCTGGATGGCACCAGCATCGAGGCGTTGCAGGCGTTTTTCGTGCGGGTGCATCAGGAAGGCAAGCGCCTGACTCTGGCTCGTCTCAAGGACAGTGCGCAAACGGCGCTGGCGGCGTTGCCGGAAGTGGAGGCCAACGCTGTGGTGCTGAGCGGGTTGAGCGTGGATGGTGCGGTGCAGCAGGCCCTCAAGCTGAACGCATGAGTCCCGCATTTGATCTTTTCACAGGCATAAAAAACGCCGCACATCTCTCGATGGGCGGCGTTTTTCATTGCGTTGCAACGTTAGGCTTGAACGACCGGAATGTTGGCGTTCGCAGCAGCTTCACGGAACTCGGCGATCTGGTCGAAGGACAGGTAGCGGTAGACATCGGCCGCCATGCTGTCGATCTTGCCAGCGTACTCCATGTACTCCTCGACGGTCGGCAGGCGACCCAGGATGGAAGCCACGGACGCCAGTTCGGCCGAAGCCAGGTAGACGTTCGCACCGTCACCCAGACGGTTCGGGAAGTTGCGGGTCGAAGTCGACACTACAGTCGAGTTCGGCTCTACACGTGCCTGGTTACCCATGCACAGCGAGCAGCCTGGCATTTCCATACGGGCGCCAGCCTTGCCGTAGATGCCGTAGTAGCCTTCTTCTGTCAGCTGGTGAGCGTCCATCTTGGTCGGCGGCGACAGCCACAGACGGGTTGGCAGCTGACCCTTGACCTGATCCAGCAGCTTGCCGGCAGCGCGGAAGTGACCGATGTTGGTCATGCACGAACCGATGAACACTTCGTCGATCTTCTCGCCAGCAACGCTGGAGAGCAGACGGGCGTCGTCCGGGTCGTTCGGCGCGCAGAGCACAGGCTCCTTGACGTCGGCCAGGTCGATCTCGATGACTTCGGCGTATTCGGCGTCCTTGTCCGCTTCCAGCAGCTCAGGGTTGGCCAGCCAGGCTTCCATCGCTTGCGCGCGACGTTCCAGGGTACGTGCATCGCCGTAGCCTTCACCGATCATCCAGCGCAGCAGGGTGATGTTCGATTGCAGGTACTCGGCGATCGACTCTTTGGACAGCTTGATGGTGCAACCGGCAGCCGAACGTTCGGCCGAGGCGTCGGACAGTTCGAAGGCTTGCTCGACGGTCAGGGATTCCAGACCTTCGATCTCCAGGATACGGCCGGAGAAGGCGTTCTTCTTGCCTTTCTTCTCGACGGTCAGCAGGCCTTTCTGGATCGCGTAGTAAGGGATGGCATGAACCAGGTCGCGCAGGGTGACGCCTGGTTGCAGTTTGCCCTTGAAGCGGACCAGGATCGACTCGGGCATGTCCAGCGGCATGACGCCGGTGGCAGCGGCGAACGCTACCAGGCCGGAACCGGCCGGGAAGGAGATGCCGATCGGGAAACGGGTGTGGGAGTCACCACCGGTACCGACGGTGTCCGGCAGCAGCATGCGGTTCAGCCACGAGTGGATGATGCCGTCGCCCGGACGCAGGGACACGCCGCCACGGGTCATGATGAAGTCAGGCAGGGTGTGGTGGGTGGTCACGTCGATCGGCTTCGGATAAGCCGCGGTGTGGCAGAAGGACTGCATTACCAGATCGGTCGAGAAGCCCAGGCACGCCAGATCTTTCAGTTCGTCACGGGTCATTGGACCGGTGGTGTCCTGAGAACCTACGGTGGTCATCTTCGGTTCGCAGTAGGTGCCCGGACGGATACCGGTCACGCCGCAAGCCTTGCCGACCATTTTCTGCGCCAGGGTGTAGCCTTTGGTGCTTTCAGCCGGTGCTTCAGGCTTCTTGAACAGGGTCGAAGGTGGCAGGCCCAGTTCGGCGCGAGCCTTCTCGGTCAGGCCACGGCCGATGATCAGCGGAATACGGCCGCCGGCGCGAACTTCGTCCAGCAGGACCGGGGTCTTCATTTCGAAGGTGGTCAGGACTTCGTCGGTGCCGTGCTTGCAGACTTTGCCAGCATGCGGGTACAGGTCGATCACGTCGCCCATGTGCATGTTGGATACATCGAATTCGATTGGCAGTGCGCCAGCATCTTCCATGGTGTTGTAGAAGATCGGAGCGATCTTGCTGCCGAAGCAGAAACCGCCGGCACGCTTGTTCGGTACGTAAGGAACGTCGTCGCCGAAGAACCACAGAACCGAGTTGGTCGCCGATTTACGCGAAGAACCGGTACCGACCACGTCGCCCACGTAGGCAACAGGGAAGCCGCCGTTACGCATTTCTTCGATCTGCTTCATCGGACCGGTGACGCCTTGTGCGTCAGGCACGATGCCGTCGCGAGCCATTTTCAGCATGGCCAGGGCGTGCAACGGGATGTCAGGACGGGACCAGGCATCTGGAGCTGGGGACAGGTCGTCGGTGTTGGTTTCGCCGGTGACCTTGAATACGCGCAGGCTGATCTTGTCGGCCAGGGTAGGGCGCTTCACGAACCACTCGCCGTCAGCCCAGGATTGCAGCACGGCCTTGGCGTGAACGTTACCGTTCTTGGCTTTTTCAGCCACGTCGTGGAAAGCATCGAACATCAGCAGGGTGTGCTTGAGTTCTTCGGCGGCTACTGGTGCCAGTTCGGCGTTGTCCAGCAGGCTTACCAGAGTCACGATGTTGTAGCCGCCCTGCATGGTGCCGAGCAGTTCAACAGCGCGCTTCTTGTCGATCAGAGGGGATTTGGCCTCGCCTTTGGCGATGGCGGACAGGAAGCCGGCCTTGACATAGGCCGCTTCGTCCACGCCCGGCGGAACGCGATTGGTGATCAGGTCAACGAGGAATGCTTCTTCGCCAGCCGGGGGATTTTTCAGCAGCTCGACCAGGCCTGCAGTTTGTTCGGCGTTTAGCGGCTGGGGAACGATACCCAGTGCTGCGCGCTCTTCGATATGTTTGCGGTAGGCTTCAAGCACAGTTATTACCCTCATCAGTGGTCCCAAATGGGTGTCCGGGACGCTCATCCCGAAATTGCCGTACTCATGCGCTGCATGGCGTTGTGAGCCACTTAGCCAGAATTACCGACAACTCCTTACAGAAGCTGCTTTCAAAGTTTTACGCCTGCAGAACGGGAGCTGATGAGGGTTGGCGCCGGGCTTTTCCCCGCTGGAAAAACCCTTCGCCAACACCGCTCTGAAGGAACGACTGTGCTCGTGACGCTTTGAAAACAGCTTCTAACGGACATTGGCGCCTAAAAAGGCAGGCTGATTCTACGGCAAAAAAAAATTAAAGGTAAGTCAGGTTTTATTGGACTTTGGTGGAGGCGGCCAGCAAACCCCGATTCACCCAAGGCCCTGAACTTTGAGGGGTGATCAATGGCGGACAAAGGGCTAACATGCCGCCCTGTTTTGCTTTTTCGCGTTTTGCCTACCTATGCCCAATCAGACCATCAAGACACCTTGCGTCGGCCTCTGCTCCACTGTTTACGGTGACCTGGTGTGCCGTGGCTGCAAGCGTTTCCACCACGAAGTGATCCACTGGAACGGTTACAACGAGGAAGAGAAGCGCGCGGTATGGCTGCGTCTTGAGCAGTTGCTGTCGCAGGTGATGGCTGCCAAGGTGGAAATCTTCGACCCGGCACTGCTGAGAATGCAGCTGGAGCAACGCAAGATCCGTTTCGTGCCCCATCAGTCGGAATACTGCTGGGCCTACCAGTTGATCGCGCGGGGCGCACGAGTGATCAACAACCTGGAAGCCTACGGGATGGTGTTGCTGCCGGAGTTTCGCGACTGGAACCTGCCGGAATTGCGCGATGCCATTGATCGGGAATTTTTCCTGCTCTCCGAAGCCCATTACCAGCGCTACATTGCGCCGGGGTTCCTGAAGGACGCCTTCGGCGCCTAGCCCTAAAGCATCGCGGGCAAGCCCGCTCCCACAAGGTTGGTGTAAAACCTGCGGGCTTGCTCCGGGCAGCGATCCGACGATGACGGAATGTCAGGCGGCGGGGTGTTGGCTGTGATGGCCTCATCGCGAGCAAGCTCGCTCCGGCAGGAGGAAATGTGTTGGTTTTCAGAGGTAAAAAAAGAGCCTCAAAGCTCTTTGATGGGGAGGAAGTAGAGCCGTTGAGGCTCAAGATGCGCATGAAGCAGGCGGTGAGCTTGGTAGGGGTTCAGTTCACTCACCACCTGCGCAGCGGCTTGAGCAAGCAAGCGACTGCGCAAGTTCATGCTAAAAAGACCTGGTCTTTCACTCAAGTACCGCTAGTCGCATCCCCCGGCCAGCCGGCGCGACGCAAGGCCTTGAGCAAGGTCTCGGCATCCAGCCCCGGTACCGCATGCCCGTTGCCTTCGGCGGTGTCGGAGGCGAGCAAGGCATTGATGATGGCTTCTTCCACAGCCTCGGTGGCGGCCAGGAACAGCTCGCTGATGTGGTCGTTGTTGACCATGCTCAAGTTGTGGGTGGTCGGCGCTTTCTTGCTCTCGTAGGCGGCCGGTGGCACGTGATCGTTACCGGTGGCGAAGGCGATGAAGATGTCGCCGCTATGGTCTTCATTGCCGCCACCGGTGCGGGCCAGGCCGAGGCTGGCGCGCTGGGCCAGGCGTGTGCACTGGTGCGGCAGCAACGGCGCATCGGTGGCCAGGCAGACCACGATCGAGCCCATGCCCGGATGGGGCAGCGATGCCTTGAGGAACGGCGAATCGACCTGTTCCATGTAGCGCCCGACCGGATAACCGTCAACACGTAGTTCATTGCGGATGCCGTGGTTGGCCTGGACAATCGCCCCCACTGTCCAGCCGCCCTGGGCGCTGCTCAACCGTCGAGACGCGGTGCCGACACCGCCCTTGAATTCGTGGCAGATCATGCCGCTGCCACCGCCGACATTGCCTTCGGCCACCGGGCCGCCCACCGCCGAACGCACGGCCTGGGCCACGTGTTCCGGCTTCACGTGAAAGCCGTTGATGTCGTTGAGCAAGCCGTCGAAGGTTTCCAGCACCACCGGCATGTTCCAGTAGAGGCGCCCGTCGTCCGGTTGCTGCTCGCGGTCGAGCACGATCAGCGCATCGCGCACCACGCCCAGGCTGTGGGTGTTGGTGAAGGCGACAGGGCTGGTCAGCAAGCCTGCTTCGCGAATCCATTCCAGTCCTGTGGCATCGCCGTTGCCGTTGAGCACATGCACACCGGCAAAGCACGGTTGCCGGCTGGTGGAACCGGCACGCGGTTCGATGACGGTGACGCCCGTGAGGATGTCGCGGCCGTTGGCAGTGCGTCCTCGTACATTGCTGTGGCCGACCCGTACGCCGGGGACGTCGGTGATGGCATTGAGCGGGCCGGGTTGCAGTTGGCCGATCGGGATGTTCAGGTCGCGGGCACGTGCTTTCATGGTTTTCTCATCTTCGATTCGTGGCAGAAAAAATAATCTTTGGACACCACGGACACTGTGGTGTCCGGTCACTGACCGTTCTTGACCTTGCTCCAGATCCGCGTCCGCACGCGCTCGGTAGCGGGCGGCAGGGGCTGGAGGGTGAACAGGGTGGCCATGGCTTCGGCCGACGGGTAGACGGCCGGGTTGCTGCGGGTCGCTTCGGCGACCAGTGTCGTGGCGCTGCGGTTGCCGTTGGGATAGTTGAGGTGGTTGCTGACCGGAGCGATGACCTCAGGGCGCATCAAGTAGTCTATGAAGGCCAGCCCTTGTTCCGGGTGCGGGGCGTCCTTGAGCAGTACCAGCGTGTCGAACCACACCGGCGCACCTTCCTTCGGCAGGCTGTAGGCGATCTTCACGCCGTTGCCGGCCTGCTCGGCGGTGGTCTTGGCTTCGAGCATCGCACCGGACCAGCCGACCGCCACGCAGATGTTGCCGTTGGACAGGTCGCTGATGAACTTCGACGAGTTGAAGTAGGCGATGTGCGGACGCAGCTTGAGCAGCAACGCTTCGGCCTTCTTGTAGTCCTCGGGGTTGGTGCTGTTGGGCGGCAGGCCGAGGTAGTGCAGGGCAACCGGCAGCATCTCTGACGGCGAATCGAGCATGGCCACGCCGCATTCGCCGAGCCTGGTCAGGTTCTCTTCCTTGAACACCAGGTCCCAGGAGTCGACCGGTGCCTTGTCACCCAGCACCGCGCGCACTTTGTCGACGTTGTAGCCGATGCCGTTGGTGCCCCACAGGTAGGGCACGGCGTACTGGTTGCCCGGATCGTTGTTGGCCAGCTTCACCAGCAGATCGGAGTCCATGTTCTTGAAGTCCGGCATCTGCGCCCGAGGCAATGGCGCCAGGGCACCGGCCTTGATCAGGGTCGGCAGGCTGTAGTTGCTCGCCACCACCACGTCATAGCCGCTGCGGCTGGTGAGCAACTTGCCTTCGAGCACTTCGGCGCTGTCGAAGGTGTCGTAGACCGGCTGGATCCCGGTGTCACGCTTGAAGTCCTGCAGGGTGGTGGGGCCGATGTAGTCGTACCAGTTGTACACGTGCACTGTCGGAGCTTCGACCGCGAACGCCGACAGCGACACCGCCAGACAGGCGCCAAGCCCCAGATTGAAATACAAGTGGTGACGACTCATGATGCGGCACTCCTGGCCTGTTGCGGCCGGTGGTAATCAGGAGTTTGCAGCGTATCGACCGGGGTGGCCTTCACCCATTCCCATCATGGGTTACTCAAAAGGGGTAGTGCGTGGACGCGTTGTTGAAAGAGTTACCGGTGCACCAGGGGCTGGCGCGGGTCTTCACGGCGGTGGGGCGGGACGGTTTCTGGCGTGCGCTGGTGGATACCTTGCGGTTGCTGGTGCCGCTGGACAACGCGCTGGTAGCGCTGATGCGGCCGGGCCACGTGCCACGCCTGCTGATTGATTTCGATGCCAAGGGCAGCAGTGACGAGCAGGAGGAACTGGCGGACTACCGCGCCGGCATGTACCTGCTCGATCCGTTCTATCAAGCTGCCTGCGCCGGCATCGCCGATGGCTTGCACAGCCTCGAGTCGGTGGCGCCCGACCAGTTCCAGCACAGCGAGTACTACCTGAGTTACTTCAGCACCGTGGTCGGAGGAGACGAATTGCAGTTCATGGTCAATCTCGACGGCGCCGTGCTCGGCCTGTCCCTCGGGCGTTCGGCGCGCTTCAGCCTCGAGGAACAGGGCCGCCTGCTGTGCGTGCGCGACTGGGTATTGGCGGCGATGCGCCGACACCTGGATCTGACGCCGCTACAAGGGCCGGTTGCCGAGCCACCGGCCGGCGATCTGGCCACGTTGCTCGATCGCTTCGACGCACGCCTGACGCTACGGGAAATCGAAACCGCGCGCCTGATTCTCCAGGGCTTTTCCAGCAAGGCCATCGCCCAGAAAATGGGTATCTCCCCGGAGACGGTGAAGGTGCATCGGCGCAACCTCTATCACAAGCTCAATGTGAACGGGCATGGCGAGTTGTTTGCGCTGGTGTTGCAGCCACGGTGATCCGACCTTTCAGGCCTGCTGTTCCTGCCAATGCGCTTTCAGGTATTCGATGAACACTTTCACCTTGCGCGTGTTACGTCGGTGGGCCAGGTACAGCACGTAGACCCACGGCCCGAACGCGCTGGGTTCGCGCCAGTAGCGGGGCATCAACTCGACCAGCTCGCCGCGCGCCAGATAGGGCGCGGCACTCCATTGCGGGATGAATTGCAAGCCCTGGCCATCCAGCAGGCAGGCCAGGAGAAAGTCGTAGTTGTCGCTGGCCACCCGTGGCATCGGTTGTGTCAGGCGTATCCGTTGCTCACCTTGCTTGACCCACCAGAAGTGCCGATTCAGTAGCGGATGGCGGAAGATCAGCCAGTCGTGCTGCTGATAATTTTCCAGTGAAACATCCTCGCCTTTGCGCGCCAGGTAAGCCGGGCTGGCGCACAGCAACATCTGATTTTCCACCACCGGCTGCGCGATCACGCCGGGCAGGTCGATGGGGCCGTCGCGCAGGGCGAGGTCGTAGCCGCCGTCCACCGGGTCTTCGAAGTTATCGCTCAGGTCCACTTCCAGTTTGACCTGTGGATGCACGGTCAAAAAACGACAGCACACCTGATTGAGAAACGCCGGCGCGAACGAGGGCGGGGCGGTGATCCG
Source organism: Pseudomonas sp. B28(2017) (assembly GCF_002113025.1). GTDB lineage: Bacteria > Pseudomonadota > Gammaproteobacteria > Pseudomonadales > Pseudomonadaceae > Aquipseudomonas. The sequence continues at coordinate 376,220 of NZ_NEJH01000001.1, forward strand.
CAAGTCGCCGCGCAGTTCATGCTGCAACTGCTCCACGTCTTCGGTGGCCAGTTGCAGTTGCATCAGCGCCTGGCGAGCGCCTTCCAGATAGATGCGGCCCGCTTCGGTCAGCGCCATGCGCCGGGTGGTGCGGTCGAACAGGCGCGTGCCGAGCTCTTCCTCCAGTTGTGCTACGGCCTTGGTCAGGGCCGAAGGGGTTTTGCCGAGCAGGTCGGCGGCGCGGCTGAAATTACCCTGTTCGGCGGTGGCGACGAACATGGTCAGGGCACTCATTTTATCCATTTATCTATTCCTGATAGGCACAGAAGTTGTGCGGGAGCAGGCATTCAGTTCTCGAATCGGCTTGGATAGTCTTGGCTACAGCCCAACAAAAATAAAGAGTCATTCCATGAAGCAGATTCTGACCCTGGCTGCGTCGCTTGCTCTGGCCTGTTCCTCGATGGAAAGTATGGCCGCTGTCGATCTCATCCTGCACAACGCCAGGGTGTACACCGCCGAACCCGGCCAGCCCTTGCAGCAAGCCATTGCCGTCGAGAACGGCAAGGTCTCGGCGGTGGGGGCCGATGCTCAGGTGCTGCGGCTCAAACAGCCGGGTACACGCATCATCGACCTGGGTGGAAAGGTGCTGATGCCGGGGTTTATCGACTCGCATTCGCACACGGTGAAGGGCGGCCTGCAATTGCGTCAGGCCAATCTGGACGGCGAGTTGCTGCCGCTCGATGAACTGGAAAAGCGTCTGCGTCAATGGCGCGAAGACGGCAAGGCCAAACGCGGTGACGTCCTCAGTGTCGGCGGCTTGCCATCGACTTACTGGAGCCGGATCGAGGCGCTTGAGCAGCGCTTCAATCGGGGCGAATGGGCGGATACACCGATTCTCTTTCTGGGCTGGGACCTGCACACAGGCTGGGCCAACCGGGCCATGCTCCAGCGTGCCGGAATCGATGCCGCGAGGGTCAAGGCTTTGAAGGACGAAGAGCAGGCCACGATAGGGCATCACGACGATGGACGTCCCAATGGCTTCCTGGTCGATGCCGGCCTGTATCCGGTCCAGGCCCTGCTGGCACCCCCGACCACCGAAGAGTTGATGGCGGGCGCGCGCGCAGCACTCGACTACTACAAGCGCCTGGGCATCACCGGCTGGATGGACCCGATCGCCAATGAAATCCCCGGCGGCGATGTGAACAACCAATCGGTGGGGGTGCTGCCAATCTACAAGGCATTGGCCGAACGCGGCGAGCTGACCGCCCATGTGGCTGCACTGCTGATGGCCGCCTCGAAAGCCACGCCGGCCGATCTCGATGAGCTGGACAAGGTTCGCCAGCAGTTTCTCGGCGTGCCCAACCTGACCCTGCCGGGCATCAAGGTGTTTGCAGATGGTGTGGCGGAAGTTCCGGCACAAAGCGCCGCCATGCTCGAGCCCTACAAGAACTCGGAGAAATCCGGCGAGTTGCTGATCGATCCGGAGCATTTCGGCGAACTGGTCAGCGCCGCCGACGCCCGTGGCTGGCTGGTGCATATCCACGCGATTGGCGACCGTGCGGTGCGTGAATCGCTCAATGGTATCGAGCAGGCGCGCAAGGATCGGCACAGTGCAATCGCGCACTCCATCACGCACCTGCAAATGGTCAACCCGAGGGAGTTCGCCCGCTTCAAAACCCTCAACGTGATTGCCTCGATGCAGCTGTATTGGGCCATGGCCGATGAGTCGAGCATGGACCTGGTCAAACCCTATGTCAGCGCCATGGCCTTCATGTACTCGTACCCGGCCCGTTCGTTGCTGAAGAACGGCGCGACCATCGCCGGGGCCAGCGACTGGCCGATCACCACGCCGGATCCGTGGAAGGCGATTTACCAGGCGGTTAGCCGCAAAGGCCCCAAAGGTGTGCTCAATGCAGGCGAAGACATCGACCGCCAGACCATGTTCCAGGCCTACACCCTCAATGCCGCCCGTGCCCTGCGCCTTGAGGAACAGACCGGTTCGCTCAAGCCGGGCAAACAGGCCGACATGATCGTCCTCGACCGTGATGTCTTCACGGTCAACCCCGAAGCCCTGCGCGACACCCAGGTGTTGCAGACCTGGTTCGCGGGCCGCGAAATTTTCGCCCGCCAACCCTGATTCCGATCACGCAGAACTCAGAACCCAGAACTTGTGGGAGCGAGCCTGCTCGCGAAGGCGGTGTGTCAGGCGACGTCAATGTTGAATGTGATGGCACCTTCGCGAGCAGGCTCGCTCCCACAGGTTGGATACCAACGTTAAAAAAGGAACCCTTTCGTGAAACTGCATTGCTTCGTCACCGACACCCACAGCCCGCAAATCCGAGGCCAGCAAATCGGCGAAACCTGGGCCGCTCAAATCGGCAAGACGGTGGCGCTCTATCTCGACTTTTTCAATCAGGTCGGCGTGGCGCCCGAGCAGGTGCGCGCCCTTGGCGAGGCCAGTCTGCAAGCGCTGACCGAATGGAGCCCGAGCCTCGCCCAGGAATTGGTAGCCACGGCCGAAGGCGCGGGGATTCCCCTGTGGCAACTGGCGAGCCTGAACGCCCGTACGGAAATCCTCGCGGTGATGCCGGCCTCGCTCGAAGGCGAATGCTCGACGGCGGTATACGCACCAGCGGGGGCCGATGCGCCCAAGACCATCCAGACCTGGGACTGGCACGACTCACTGGTGCCCCACGGCATGCTGTTGCAACTCACGGCCAGCTCCGGGATCACCGTCAAGTTGTTCACCGAGTTCGGCATGCTCGGCAAGATCGGCGTGAACAGCGCAGGCGTCGGGCTGCATTTCAACATCCTCCACCATGCCAGCGACAACGCCGTTGCCGGGGTGCCGGTGCATGCGATTGCCCGACGGATTCTGGAGGAGGCCACCAGTGTCGAAGAGGCCATTGCCCTGGCGCGGTCGGCGCGGGTCAGTGCCTCGACGGTGCTGACGGTGTTCTCGCACCGTGAGGCATCGCCGCGTGCGGCGAGCATTGAAATGTCCGCCGCCGGCACCGCCGTGGTCCCGCCCGGCGAAGACGGCTGGATCACTCACACCAACCACTTCCTCGACGCGGCACTGAGCCTTGGCGAGCGGACGCCGGACGCTTCGACCACCTACGCGCGCCTGGCCCATGTCAACGCGGCGCGGGTGGACATGATCCATGGCGACCTGAATCGCCGGGCGGCGGCCATGTGCGGTGCCGCCGGCGACGAGGCGCCGATCTGTTTCCATCCGGACCTGAGCCTGCCGGCCACCGAGCGCTGGGAAACCCTGCTGACCATCGGCATCGACAGCGAACACGGCGTTCTCGAATACGCTGCCGGCAATCCGATGCTGCTGGCCCGCAACGGCTTCCAGCGTTTCTGAACCGACGTCCCCCATAACAACAAAAAGAGCACTCGATATGGCTAGTTACGCTCATTCCACGGCGGGTTCGCAATCCGCCCTCAGAACGTTTTTCGTCTCCGGCATGGGCACCGCGCTGGAGTTCTATGACTTCGTCATTTACGGCACGGCGGCGGCGCTGGTGTTTCCCAAGGTGTTCTTTCCACAGATGGACCCGCTCACTGCCACGCTGTTTGCCTTTGGCGCCTTTGGTGCGGGCTTTTTTGCCCGTCCATTGGGCGGCATGGTCTTCGGGCACTACGGTGACAGGATCGGCCGGCAGAAAATGCTGGTGATCACTCTGTTGCTGATGGGCCTGAGCACCTTGTTGATCGGCTGCCTGCCGGGCTATTCGTCGATAGGCCTGGCAGCGCCGGCACTGCTGGTGCTGCTGCGGCTGGTACAAGGTTTCGCCGCCGGCGGCGAGTGGGGCGGGGCGGCGTTGTTCGGCATCGAATCGGCACCCCTTGGTCGTCGCGGTCTCTGGGGCAGTTTCACCAGCATGGGCATCGGCATCGGCGGCATCCTGGGAGCGGCGGTGTTCGGCATCGTCAGTGTCGCTTCGAACGATAACCTCGCCGATTTCGCCTGGCGCATACCGTTCTGGCTGGGCGGCGTGCTGGTGTTGATCGGGCTCTATGCGCGGCTGCAAAAGCCCGTTGCCCAGCCGGTGCAACCAAAGCCGCAAATGCGCATTCCCCTGATCGCGGCACTGCGGGCACGCCCGAAAGAAATGCTGCTGTGCACCGGGATCGCATTTGGCTACGTGACCATCGCCTACATCGGCAGCACCTTCTTTTTGTCCTACGCCACCCAATTGGGCTACGGCAGCACGGACGCGCTGATCTTCGACTTTTCGTTGTCAGTGGCCATCGTTGTGACCGCGCCGCTGTTTGCCCTGCTGTCTGACCGGATCGGGCGACGCATGGTCATGATCCTTGGCGCAATCATCATGGCCATCGGGTTCTTTGCCTTCTTCCCGCTGCTCGGCATGAAAAACCTGATGGTCTCGACTCTGGCGTACATCGCGGTCGGCGCATTCATGGGGGCGACCCAGGGGCCGATTCCGGCCTTTCTCGCGGAGCAGTTTCCGCGGGAGATGCGCTATTCAGGGATGTCCGCCGCCTACCAGATCGGGGCAGCGCTGGGCGGCGGTACGGCGTCGAGCGTGGCCACGGCGATCCTGATTGCCACCGATCACAATGCGTTCGGCGTTGCCGTGTACGGCTCGGTGGCGCTGGCGATTGTCGCGGTGTGCTCGTTCTTCTTGCAGGAAACGGCGCACTTGAGCATGGCGCAAATTGATGAGGCGTCGAAGGATGAGGGCGTGCCCGCAGCAACGACAGTCAGTCGGTCAGGCGTTGTTTGAACACCAACGCCTTCAACCCACATTCGACATCGGCATCGGGAAACTCTGGCGGGTTCTCCAGGCGCTGCTCAAAGCGCAGGCTTGGCGCTTCGCGGGTCACGCCATCGATCAGGAAGTCGGCACCAAACGCCGGGTCATTCATGCAGGCCAAAACCGTACCTTGCGGGCTGAGCAATTCCGGCAAGCGGCGCAGGACGCGCTGGTAATCCTTGGTCAGCAGGAAGCTGCCTTTCTGGAACGACGGCGGGTCGATGATCACCAGGTCGTACGGCCCCTTGCCGATCACCTTGCCCCAGGACTTGAACAGGTCGTGGCCGAGGAACGTCACCTTGCTCAGGTCGTGACCGTTGAGGCGGTGGTTGTCGCGGCCACGGTTCAGGGCCGGGCTGGACATGTCGAGGTTGACCACATGGTTCGCGCCGCCTTCGACGGCTGCCACCGAGAAGCCGCAGGTGTAGGCGAACAGGTTCAACACACGCTTGCCTTTGGCATTGGCCCGGACCCAGTCGCGACCGTAGCGCATGTCGAGGAACAACCCGGTGTTCTGTTTGCGGCCCAGGTCGACCCGGTACTTCAGGCCACCCTCGGTGATGTTCATTTCCTCGATGACGTCCCCGAGCAGCCACTCGGTGGTGCTTTGCAGCAGGTAGCGATGTTGCAACAGCAGCGTGTGGGCGCCGGATTGTGTCCATTGCGCTGACCGGGTGATCGCCATCAGCACCTGCTTCAAGTCTTCCAGTTGCTCCGCTTGCGGCTCCTTGAACAGCGCCACCAGCACCACGCCCTGCAACCAGTCCACGGTCACTTGTTCCAGCCCCGGCCAGCAGCGGCCACGGCCGTGGAACAGGCGGCGGGTTTCTGCGGGGGCGGTAGCCAGGGCGGTGAGCACCTGTTGGTTGAGCGTGGCGAGGGCTTCAGAGTTCATCCGGTCGGGTCGGTCAGTTGTAGGGGGGCGGCATTTAAACATAATTGCGCATTGGCCGGACCATCACAAAACACTGTAGGAGCGAGCATGCTCGCTCCTACAGGTTTTTGATTGGCCGTTAAAAGGCAGTTATCACAATTAATTTAACTCTGCGTGAGGATTTAGCGATCTTCCCGCTCCCATACTCGGCTCCAACGAACAACAAACCGGAGCCGGACATGTCGCAGGCCACTGCTTCACCCAAGTCCAGTCATCCACGCTGGCTACGCCTGACCCATTGGCTCAATGCCCTGGCGGTGCTGGTGATGGTTACCAGCGGCTGGCGCATCTACAACGCCTCGCCGATCTACGAATTCAGCTTTCCCAAGTCGATCACCCTCGGTGGATGGCTGGGCGGCGCGCTGCAATGGCATTTCGCGGCGATGTGGTTCCTGGCGATCAACGGCCTGATCTACCTGGTCTTCAACCTGTTCAGCGGGCGCCTGAAGCGACGGTTTTTCCCGGTTTCGCCCAAAGGCGTACTGCAGGACCTGTGGGCCGCGTTACGCGGGAAACTCGGGCACGCCGACCTCAGTCATTACAACCAGGTGCAACGCGTCGCTTACTTGTTCGTGATGGTCGACATCACGCTGCTGGTGCTCTCCGGTCTGGTGCTGTGGAAGTCGGTGCAGTTCCCGCTGTTGCGTGAATTGCTGTTCGGTTACGAAGGCGCGCGCCGTGTGCACTTCTTCGCCATGGTGCTGTTGGTGGCCTTTGTGGCGGTGCATTTGGTGATGGTTGCGCTGGTCCCGAAAACGCTGTTGGCCATGATCGTCGGCCGCAAGGAGCAGGTATGAAAAAGCGCATTCAAGTGCCCGGGCTGGACGAGGCGTCGATCCTGGCCGATGCCCGCAAGATCCTCGCCCCGCAAATCGAAGACCGCTCGCGCCGTTCTTTCCTGCTGCGCGGTCTGACCCTCGGTGGCGTGGCCATGTTGTCCGGCTGCAACATCACCGACAACGACAGCGTCGAGACTGCGCTGTCGTCCATGTCGCGCTTCAACGATCGGGTCCAGGGCTGGCTGTTCAACCCCAATGCGATGGCGCCGACCTATCCCGAGTCGATGATCACCCGGCCGTTTCCCTTCAATGCCTACTACAGCATTGATGAGGCGCCGACGGTGGAGGAGCAGGGCTATCGCCTGGAAGTCACCGGACTGGTCGCCGATAAGCGCAGCTGGCGCCTCGAAGAACTGCGCGCCATGGCGCAGACCGAGCAGATCACCCGGCACATTTGCGTCGAAGGCTGGAGTGCGATCGGCCGTTGGGGCGGTGTGCGTTTCAGCGATTTTCTCAAGCGCATCGGCGCCGATACCGATGCCAGATACGTCGGTTTCAAATGCGCCGATGACTACTACACCAGCATCGACATGGCCACTGCGCTGCATGCGCAAACCCTGCTGGCGCTGACGTATGACGGCGCGGTGCTGCCGCGCCAATACGGCTTCCCGATGAAGCTGCGCATGCCCACCAAGCTGGGCTACAAGAACCCCAAACACATTCAGGCGATTTTCGTCAGCAACACCTACAGCGGCGGCTTCTGGGAAGACCAGGGCTACAACTGGTTCGGTGGCAGTTGATGAACGTGCGAAACATTCACCGTCCGCAAACCCGTGCTCCAAGGAGATTCATCATGAAAAAGTTGACCACCGTTGTACTGTCCATGTGCCTGGCCGTTGGTGCTGCCAGTGTTTTTGCCGCCGATACGATGAGTAACGACAGCATGAGCAAGGATTCGATGTCCAAGGACAGCATGTCCAAGGATACGATGAAGAAAGACGCGATGAAGAAGACCGATTCGATGTCCAAAGACAGCATGTCCAAGGATACGATGTCCAAGGACACGATGAAAAAAGATGCGATGTCGAAGGATGCGATGAAAAAAAGCGAAATGTCGCAGTAAGACCAGCCACCGCGGTCCATGTGGGAGCGAGCCTGCTCGCGAAGACGTAGTGTCAGTCGATATCGATGTTGGCTGAACTACCGCATTCGCGAGCAGGCTCGTTCCCACAGGTTTTTCCGCAGGGCTTCAGGGGTAGCGTGCTGCCTGATGCGCAAAATTGATCATCACGCTTGATACCGGTCACCTGGCTGCATCAAAAATGAATTTCCGCCGAGTCCGCTGCTCATACCTTTTAGATAGCGGATCAGAGCCCGCGCATTCATAGAGGCAATCAGGGAGCGGCACGGTCATGAGTCGAGCATCGACGGTGGGTGGAGATCTTCCAGGAGGGTTGATCCTGGTGGTCGAGGACGACCCGCTGATCCTCGAGTTTCTGTGTGAGATTCTTCAGGAGGAAGGCTTTGTCGTCGAGCCGCAAATCAATGCGGACGCGGCAATGATCTATCTGGAGCAGCATGCGCCGCAGGTGCACATGCTGCTGACAGATATCACCATGCCCGGCACGCTCAATGGCGCGGACCTGGCCAACCAGTTCGGCGATCGCTGGCCGGACAAGCCGATCATGATCATGTCCGGTTTCGAAACCCCTGAAAGTTCAGGCGTGCGGCACAGGGTTTCTTTCATCAAGAAGCCCTGGATGATCGGCGGGTTGCTCGATTGTGTGGGCGAGACCTTCAAGTCCAGGCGACTCAACTGACCCATGCAGATGCTACATTGCCGGGTAAATCCGTCCGGCACCTGCGAGGTTCTTTTCCTTGGCTGATCACTCTGTTTTCAACTCGACTTACCGCGCCTTTCTGTTCGACATGGACGGCACCGTCCTGACCTCCATTGCCGCTGCCGAGCGGGTCTGGACAACCTGGGCCGTACGCCATGGTGTCGATGTCGATACCTTCCTGCCGACCATTCATGGTGCCCGTGCCATCGACACCATCAGCCGTCTGGGGTTGCCCGGGGTGGATGCCGAGGCGGAAGCCGCGTGGATTACCGAAGCGGAAATCGAGGATGTCGACGGGGTATTGGAAGTGGCTGGCGCGGCGAAGTTCTTGCGGTCATTGCCAGTCAAGCAGTGGGGAATCGTCACTTCCGCCCCGCGGGAGCTGGCGTTGCGGCGGATGGCGGCGGCGGGGATTCCGGAGCCTGAGGTGATGGTGACTGCCGAGGACGTCACGGCCGGCAAACCCGACCCTGCGGGGTACAGGCTCGCGGCCCGACGCCTGGGTGTCGAGCCTGAGCAGTGTCTGGTTTTTGAGGACGCCACGGTGGGGATTCTGGCGGCTGAAGCGGCGGGGGCGGATTTGATGATTGTCACGGCGACCCATGAGCAGCCGATCAGGACGGCCCATGCGACGTTGGCCGACTATGAGCTTGTTGGTGTTCGAGTGGACGCCGATGGGGTCCTTGGCCTGCACAAAACTAATGTGGGATAGGGTTGCTTCAATAAAGCCCGGGAACCAGCCGCCAGGAGCGGGCGCAATAGGCCTCGTATTCGCTGCCGAACTGCGCCTTCAGCAGGGCCTCTTCCGAGTGAATCCGGGCAATCAGCGGGATCAAGGTCAACGCCGCCAGCAACAGACCGGCGCTCGAGCGAAACGCCAGCGCCCAGCCCACGGCGATGACCATCATCCCCAGATAACTGGGGTTGCGCAGGTTGCGGTAAATCCCCTCGGTGACCAGGCGATGCCCCGGCTGGATGGCCACCAGCCCGCTGAAGCGCTTGCCCAGCACAAAGACGGGCCACAACCGCAGCGCGCCGCCCACGATGAACAGCAGCGCCCCGAGCCAGCGCACGCCTTCACTGCCGAAAGTCCAGAAGTCGATGCGGTCGGTATAGGCCGGCAGAAAGCCGCTCAGCACACCGATCACGCCGAAAGCCGGGAGGACCCAGCGATTGGCCCGGTCTTCGCGTTCCCCCGAACTCAGGTTGACCTCGCTGAACAGTGATACGACGGCCATGATCAGGGTGGCCAGGGCAACGACGACCAGTGAGCCGTGACTGAAATAGGCCGCGAAACCACCCATTCCCCAGATCGCCAGGCCAAGGTAGGCGAGGGTGCTGACGACGGCGAAAAACGCCAGTCTGGCCGAGATTTTCATAAGTGCCTCACACGCGAAAGTGCCTCCTTTCATTGTAGGAGCTGCGATGCGGCGTTCCGACTTGCCTGCGATGGCGTTTGAACACTCGACACCGGCTTCAGAGGCTATTACCGGCAAGCCGGCGCCTACACAAACATCTCTGCTCTCGCGTTGCGCCGAATCACCTGTGGCGGTTGACCGAACACCCGCAGGAACGTTTCGCGCATGCGACGGCGGTCAGTGAGCCCGGTTTCCAGGGCGATCTGGTCAAGGGTCAGGCGTCCGCGTTCAAGCATCTGTCGCGCCGCTTCCAGACGCAGGTTTTCGATGGCCTTGGCCGGGGATTGCCCGGTTTCGGCGCGAAATGCCCGGCTGAATTGCCGGGGGCTGAGGTTGGCCACTTGCGCCAGTTGCTCTACCGAAAGGGGTTGGCCGAGGTGTTCCCGGGCGTAGCCGAGCACGGTTTGAATGCGATCGGATTTCGGCGCGAGTTCCAGCAGCACCGAGTGCTGTGACTGGCCGCCGGCGCGACGGTGGTACATCACCAGTTTCTGCGCCACGGACCGGGCCAGCTCGGCGCCGTGGTCCTTTTCCACCATGGCCAGGGCGAGGTCGATGCCCGCCGTCATGCCGGCGGAGGTCCAGATCGAACCGTCGATCACATAGATGCGATCGGCCTCGACCTTGATCGCCGGAAACCGCGCCTGCAGTTCCCGGGCGTAGGCCCAGTGGGTGGTGGCCCGCCGTCCGTCGAGCAAACCGGCCTGGGCCATGACGAACGCCCCGGAGCAGATCGACGCCGTGCGGCGTGCCGTGTTGATACTGGCCCGCAGGTAATCCAGCACGGCCTCGGGCGCTTGTTCGATGATCGAGTCGCCACCGACCACGATCACCGTGTCGAACACGCGTCCGTCGAATGCCTCGGTGCCGACGCTCAAGCCGCCGGAGGCACGCAGGGTGTGACCGTTTTCGGACAACACGCGCACGTCATAAAGCGCCTCTGCGGCACTGAAATTGGCGTACTCGAACACCGGCATGGCGGCCAGCGCCATGGACTGGAAACCCTCGAATACCACGAACGCCACGCTGATCATGGAGCTGCCCTCAAATCGTAATGTCCTGAAAACGTACTTTAAACGTCATTTGAGACAGGCGTAAGTCCCTTTATAACGGTCTGCACCCGGCGAATCTCTCGCCTTACCGTAGAGGAATTGCACCATGGCGCTTTCATCCAAAGGTACTGCACTGATCACTGGCGCTTCTTCGGGGATTGGCGCGGTGTATGCCGATCGCCTTGCCCGGCAGGGTTATGACCTGATTCTGGTGGCCCGTAGCCGGGCCAGGCTCAATGCCCTGGCCAATCATTTGAGCGACCAGACCGGGCGCACCGTGGAGGTGGTTGCCGCCGACCTGAAGAACAAGGTGGATTCGCTGCGGGTCGAACAGATTCTGCGCAGCGACGCCAGCATCACCCTGTTGGTCAACAACGCCGGGGTCGGTGCCGTCAATTCGCTGCTTGCAAGTCCCGTGGACGACATGGAAGCGATGATCAACCTCAACGTGACCGCGTTGATGCGTCTGGCCTACGCCGTTGTACCGGGCTTCGTTGCCCGGGGCACCGGCACCGTGATCAACATTGCCTCGATCGTCGCCATCGCCCCGGAAACGCTCAATGGCGTATACGGCGCCACCAAGGCGTTCGTGTTGGGCCTGAGCCAATCGATGCAGCACGAACTGGCTGACAAAGGTGTACGCATTCAGGCTGTGTTGCCGGGAGCGACTGCCACTGACTTCTGGAACGTGGCCGGCAACCCGGTGGAAAATCTGCCGAAGGAAATCGTCATGTCCGCCGAAGACATGGTCGATGCCGCGCTCGTCGGCCTGGCGGCAGGCGAAGTGGTGACCATTCCGGGCCTGCATGACGGCAGCCAGTGGGACCGCCACGAAGCCCAGCGCAAGACCCTGTCCGGGTTGTTCCACAACACCGCGCCGGCGCCGCGCTATCGCTGAGACGGTCGCCCCGAGGCCGGGTGAACTAAGCTTGGGAGAGAGGACCGTTCACCACCGGCTCGCGCAAGCGCGACGAGCCGGTGGCGTGTAACAGGAGCCCATATGCTTCACATCCGAACGCCTTTGATCCTGCACCCTGGCCTGTCGACCCCGACCCGCCGTATCTGGCTGAAACTGGAAAACCTGCAACCTGGCGGCTCGTTCAAAATACGCGGCATTGGCTTGTTGTGCAGCCGGGCGGCGCAGCAGGGCAAGCGCAAGGTGGTCTGTCCCTCCGGCGGTAACGCGGGACTGGCCACGGCCATGGCCGCTGCTTGCCTGGGGCTCAAGGCATGCATCGTGGTGCCGCACACCACCCCGCAAAGCACCCGGGCGCGGATCAGCAATACTGGTGCGGAGGTGATCGTGCACGGCAAGGTCTGGGACGAAGCCAATCAACGGGCGCGGGAACTCGCCCAGGACCCGCGCAGTGAATTCGTGCCGGCCTTCGACCACCCGGTGTTATGGGAAGGGCACAGCACCATGGTCGATGAAATCCTTGAAGACTGCCCGCCTGTGGATGTGCTGGTGACATCGGTGGGCGGCGGTGGCTTGCTGGCGGGGCTGATCACCGGCCTGATTCGTCATCGGCGCACCGATTGCCGCATCGTTGCCTGCGAAACCGAAGGCGCGGCGTCGTTCGCCGCGGCGGTGGCGGCCGGACACCCGGTCAGACTGCCGAAAATCGACACTGTCGCCACGTCCCTGGGCGCCGCGCAGGTGGCCGCCTGGCCAGTCAAGCACATCGGCGAATTCCCTCATGAGTGCGTGGTGCTCAGTGATGATGAGGCGATCATGGGCGTGGTGCGTTACGCCAATGATTTGCGTCAGTTGGTCGAGCCGGCATGCGGCGTTTCATTGGCGATTGCTTACCTGGATCATCCGGCGATTGCCGACGCCAATGACGTGGTGATCGTGGTGTGCGGTGGGGTGAGTATCAACGCGCAACTGGTGGCCGGGTGGGCACGCTTGTCCACGGGCACGCACGCCAGGTAGGGCCGGAAACGCTATCCCGGTGTCACAAGCCCCACTACTGGCGATGACGATCTTCAGTGATCGGCGGCAACGCCATCCTGGACGAGAATGGCGCGGGCCAGGTCTTCGTCGCTTGCGTTGTTGAGGGCAGGATTGTCCTGACGGATCTTTTTCAATACCGCCTCCAGATAGGCACCACGGATCGCACCGCCACTGGCGACGAAGCTGGAGGCATCATCCCGGGCGGGAATCACCAGTTTGTCGTCTTTGAACGTCGAGTACAGCGAGGCGGAAACCCCGGCCGAGGTGGCGACATCTTCGGCATCCACTTTGGCCAGAGCCGAACCTGCGGGCAAACAAAGTAACAGGGAAGAAATGATAAACAAACGGCGCATGACGGTGTCCTCCGACAGCATGAAGCATTAGGGAAGTACCACATAATTTAGGATGCGCGGCGGTCCCCGAGAGTTCCCCCGGCATTGCCGACCCTGCGCATGGACCGGTGACTTCATGGCCTTGCCGCTGGCGATTTTCTCCAGCCTGATCGACTATCCGCAGCGAGGAACGGGACAATAGGGAGGCCGGGCCGTTGAACGTCGATATTCAAAGCGTGGTGATCGGGGCGGGCGTCGTCGGGTTGGCGGTGGCCAGGGCCCTGGCCATGAGCGGGCGGGACGTGTTGGTGGTCGAGGCGGGTGAGGGCATCGGCACAGGCATCAGTTCGCGTAACTCTGAAGTGATTCATGCCGGCATCTATTACCCGGGGGGCAGCCTCAAGGCGCAGCTGTGCGTGGAGGGCAAGCAACGTCTCTACGCTTATTGCGACGGGCACGCTGTTGATTACCGGCGCGTGGGCAAGCTGATCGTCGCCACTGATGAGCAACAGCGCTCGGCTTTGACTCGACTGTTGGAGCAGGGGCGTCTTAATGGCGTTGATGACCTGCAATGGCTGGATGGTGCACAGGCACGGGAGCTCGAACCGGCGTTGTCCTGCGTCGCGGCGCTGTGGTCGCCCTCTACCGGCATCGTCGATTCCCACGGGCTGATGCTGGCGCTTCAGGGCGATGCACAGACGTTCGGAGCGACGCTGGCCTTGCGCACGCCGTTGCTGTCGGCTCGTTGCACTGAACAGGGCTTCGAGCTGCACATGGGCGGCAATCAACCCATGACGCTGGGCTGTCGCGAATTGATCAATTGCGCGGGGTTGTCCGCTCCCGAGGTGGCGAGCAGCATCGTCGGTCTGCCGGCGCCGTTCATTCCCCGGGCGCATTTGTGCAAGGGCAGTTATTTCAGTTTCAGCGGCCGGGCACCGTTTCGCCATCTGGTGTATCCGGCCCCGGAGAGCGCGGGGCTGGGTGTGCACATGACGCTCGACCTGGGCGGGCAGGCGCGCTTCGGGCCGGATGTCGAATGGGTCGAACGCATTGATTACCGCGTCGAACCCCTGCGGGCCGAAGGGTTCTATCAGGCGATCCGCCGTTATTGGCCGGGTTTGCCGGACAACAGCCTGCAACCGGCCTACAGCGGCATTCGCCCGAAAATCAGCGGGCCGACCGAGCCTGCCGCCGATTTTCTCCTCAGCGGCTGCACCGAACACGGCGTACCGGGGCTGGTGAATCTGTTCGGCATCGAATCACCGGGGCTGACCGGTTGCCTGGCGCTCGCCGAGCGCGTGGCGGCGCTGCTGGACGACCGATGATCAGGGCTGGCGCTGCCTTGCGGGCATCGGGTCTATGCTAGGGAGTGCGCTTACCGCCATCGGAGAATTCTGATGATCACCGTACGCACTGCCTGTCTGCTGGCCGATTACAAACGCTGGGCCAATCAGCGACTGTTTGACAGCCTTGCGGCGCTCCCTCCAGGCGAAGTCAAAAAAGAACGGGTGTCGGTGTTCAAAAACATGATCGGCACCCTCAATCATGTCTATGTGGTGGATTGCATCTGGCGAGCGCACCTTGAAGGCCGGGGGCATAACTTCAAGACTTCACACGATCTGCTGCATGCCGATCTTTCCGAACTGCGAATGGCGCAAAAAGAGATCGATCGCTGGTATTGCGACTGGAGCGCCCGGCAAACCGATGCCTCCCTGGACAAGCCCGTGGAGTTCACCTTTGTCTCGGGCGAAAGCGGCATCATGAGCGCCGGCGCGATGCTGATGCACGTGGTCAACCACGCCAGCTATCACCGTGGCTGGGTGGTGCAGATGTACTTCGAGATCCCGGCCATGCCGCCGGTCACCGACATGCCGGTGTACCTGCGCGAGTCCGAGCCGCTGCTGTTGCGCTCGGTCAACGTGCCGGTAGTGGAGTCGACATGTGCTGTACAATTTTCGAGCGCAACCAGCGTTCTGCCGGATCGTTATCGTTGACCCCGTTCCAGACCATCGACAATTCGGACAGGTTGATATCAAACGGTGCATCGTCCGCCCGTAACTGGCTGCTGCCTTCGATCAACGCACTGGCCGCGTAATCCGGAACGGTGGCGAGCATGTCAGTACCCGCCAGCAAGACCCGCAGCCCCGCGAACTGTGGCACCGCCAGCACCACCCGGCGCGAACGGCCGATCCGTGCCAGGTCGTTGTCGATGGCGCCGCTCAGATCCCCGGAAAACGACACCAGCGCGTGTGGGCGTTCGCAGAACTCGTCCAGGGTCAACGGTCCGGGACGGTCATCGCCGCGCAGGATCTTCACACTCAAGTCGCGCAATTTCCTGCGCTTGGCGTTGGCCGGCAATTCCGTGGTGTAGCTGATGCCGACGGAAATTTCGCCGCTGGCCAGCATTGACGACATCAGCAGGAAATTCACCCGGCGCACCACCACCACGACGTTCTGCGCCTCCTCGCGAATCTGCTTGAGCAGCGGTGGAAACAGCCCGAATTCGGCGTCGTCGGACAGGCCGATGCGAAACACGTCGCGACTGGTGGAGGGCTCGAAATCCTTGGCCCGGCTGACCGCTCCGGAAATGGTGTCCATCGCCGGCTGCAATTCCTTGAGAATCTGCAGTGCCCTCGGGGTCGGCTCCAGGGTTCGTCCGTTGCGCACCAGCAACGGGTCGTCGAACAGATCGCGCAACTTTGCCAGCGACGCGCTGACAGCGGGCTGGCCGAGGAACAGCTTTTCCCCGGCCCGGGTCAGGTTCTTCTCGAACATCAGGGTTTCGAAAATCACCAGCAGGTTCATGTCCACGCGGCGCAGGTCGTTGCGGTTCATGCCGGGGTTCTCGGTGTTTTTTGAGTCTTCTCAGTAAAGCACCAAACCCTGCGGAATCTAGAATTCGCTGATGACCTGTGGGAGCGAGCTTGCTCCGGGCGGCGTTCCGACGATAGCGGTGTGTCAGTCACATGGATGTTGGATGTGCTGCCGCCATCGCGAGCAAGCTCGCTCACACAGGTTTTGTGTCAGTTCAGGCAGATTTGTATCAGGCCTGCGGTATCAAACTCTCCCGACAATCGAGCACCAGCCGCGCACCACCCAGTTCGCTGCTCCCCACCTCCAGCGTAAACCCGTGCAGGCTGACAATCGCCGCGACGATGGACAGCCCCAGCCCGAAGCCGCTTTTCTGATTGCCCGCCTCGGCGCGATAGAAACGCTGGAACACCGCTTCACGTTCCGCTTCGGGAATGCCCGGGCCGGAGTCGAGCACTTCGATTCGCGTGTGCCCGCCATCATTGACCCCGCGCAAGATCACCGCGCCGCCGGGCGGGGTGAATTTGATCGAGTTGCTCAACAGGTTCGCCACGGCTTCGAACAGCAGTGCCCGGTCGCCATTGAGGGGGGGCAACGACGTGGGCAGGTGCAGTTGGAACACCAGGCCGTCGTCTTCCGCCAGGGGCAGATAGAACTCATGCAGCTCCTGCAACAACGCCACCGGGTCCAGTTGCACGAAACCGGAGCGGCGCTGGCGGTCTTCCAGTTCGGAAATCCGCAGCAAGCCACGGAAACGCGCCATCAACGTATCGGCCTCGGCCAGCACCAGGTCCAGTTGCATGGCTTGCGGTGAACCTTCGCCGGCTTGCTGCTGCATGCGGTAAAGCTGTGCGCGCAGGCGGGTCAGGGGCGTGCGCAGGTCATGGGCGATGTTGTCGCATACGCCCTTGACCTCGTTCATCAAGCGCTCGATGCGTTCGAGCATGGCGTTGACGATGGCGGCGAGCATGTCCAGTTCGTCACGCCGATTGGACAGTGGCAAACGCCGGCTCAGGTCGCCAGCGACAATGGCTTCGGCGCTGGCCTGGATCGCGCGAATGCGTCGCAGCGGCCGGCGCCGCAGCAGATACCAGCCGACGATGCCTGGCACGATGGTCAGGGTCACGCCCCAGAACAGGGCGTGAAGGATGATTCGGGTCACGGCGAACAGCGAACCGTTGTCGCGCACCAGCACCAGCCAGCGGCCGTCGAGGGTGGGGGTCGCCACGGCATCGCAACTGTCGGCGGGCAGCGTCTGCTCGCCGCTGTCGTCAGAGGCGTCGCAGTCGCGGAGCGTGTGGATCCTGCCGTCGAGCGGCAAGCCGTCCGGAATGTAGCGCAGGGCGCCGCTGAGGTAACGGTGCCGGGCGTCGAACAGGCCGTAGGCGTCGATGCCGCGGATGTCGAAGGTCATGCTCACGGCGAGGGCGTCCACCAGTTGTTCGCCCGAGAAACGCGAGAACAGGTGCTGGCGTTGCATCAGCGAATGCTTGGCCAGGTTGTCCAGGTAAGCGGAAACCTCGTAGTACATGACCCCCATGAGAATCCCGCTCCAGATCACGAACAGCGAACTGTAGAGCGCCAGCAGACGGCTGCTGGAGGAGCGCCAGCCTTTAGACGGGTTCGGCAATGACATAACCCGAGCCTCGCACGGTCCGAATCAGTGGGACATTGCCAGGCGGGTCGATCTTCTTGCGCAGACGGCCGATGTGGACGTCGATCAGGTTGGTGCCGGGGTCGAAGTGGTAACCCCAGACTTCCTCGAAAATCATCATCCGCGAGAGGATTTGCCCGGTATTGCGCATCAGGAATTCCAGCAGTTTGTATTCGGTGGGCAATAGCGTCAGCAGTTGACCGTCGCGGCTGGCTTCGTGGCTGATCAGGTTCAACTCCAGGTCTGCCACCCGAAGGGTGGTGGCCTGGGCGGTCACGGTATTCTGCCGGCGCAGCAGGACTTCGACCCGGGCAGCCATTTCATCGGTGGCGAAGGGTTTGGTCAGGTAGTCGTCGCCGCCGGCGCGCAAGCCGCGCACGCGTTCATCGACGTCGGACAGCGCGCTGATCATCAGGATCGGCGTGGCCACGCCCATGGTCCGCAGCGTGGTGACAATCGCCAGGCCATCGAGCCCGGGCAACATGCGGTCGAGGGTGATCAGGTCATAATTGCCGCTGACCGCACGCTCCAGCCCTTCGCGGCCATTGTCGACCCAGTCGACGTCGAGGCCGTGGCTACTCAGTTCGGCGACAATTTCCCGGGCGGTCACGGCGTCGTCTTCGATGGTCAAGATGCGGGTCATAGGGCTGGCCTGATTAAATGTTCACAACGTTGTGCGGCATTTTGCCAAGAAATGGTCGCGACTTAATAAATTAACTTTCATCTGGCCTGGGGCGCTGTTCGCAACATTGATATCATTGGGCCATGACTTTAATAGGGGCTGCATTGTGCGTAACTCGATCCGCTGCGGCTGGATGCCGGTCTGTCTGTTGCTGTTCACTGTTTTCAGTTCATCTGCCTGGGCAGGCAATACACCCTGCTCCGGCAAGAAGGGTGGAATCGATCGATGCGACGGCGATCTGTTCCTGTGTAATGACGGCTCCATCAGCGGGTCGAAAAAAAGTTGCTCGGCAATGTTTGGCGGTCAAAGCCAGGCGCGACCGCAAGCGTTTGTCCAGGACCCGCAGGGTTGCACCTGTGGCACCGGTTCGTTTTGTACCGGGCCCAGAGGCGGCGTTTACTGCCTGACCCCCAGTGGTAATAAAAGCTACAAGCGCAAATAACCAATGCAATAAACCCGTCGAAGCAAGTTCGCTCCCACAATGGATTGATGTCGAACACAAAGTCCGCGTATGACAGAAATTTCTGTGGGAGAGAGCTTGCTCCGGGCGGAGTTCCGACAATGACGGCAGTTCAGGCGATATGAATCTGTCAGTCAATCGGCGTACTGACAAACACCCCAAGCCTTTCGGCATACGCCGTGAACGCGGCGATCCGCGGGAACTGCGCCGCACTCACCTGATCCGGCACCACCAGGTTGGTAAAGCTCCAGGCCACGGCGAGGGTGATACCGTCCTGCTCAATCGAACCGTCAGTCTTCAGCGGCTGCTTTTCCAGCTCCCGCTCCAGCGCGCAATAGGCTGCTGTCAGCTGTCCTTCGACCCGCTGCACCCAAGGTTCGAATTGAATCTCCGCCGGCCGCAGGTTGCGCTCATAGTAAAGCTGCACGGACTTTTCGCTGGCGGCCAACGCCAGGCCAATCAGGCGCAACGCGCGCAGGCGCTGACCCGGTTCGGCGGGCATCAGGCTGTTATCAGCCAGGGTTTCCAGGTAGTCGATGATCAGTGTCGAATCCATCAACACCTCACCGTTATCCAGCACCAGTGTGGGCGCCTTGACCACCGGGTTGATCTGTCGGAATTGTTCGAAGTGGCGGAACACCGAGACCGACTGATGTTCCAGCGTGATTCCCAGGCATTTGGCAGAAATGGCGGCGCGTCTTACATAGGGCGAATCCAGCATACCGATCAGCTTCATGGTCCTTTCCTTTATATGGCCATTTAGGGAGGGACAACCTTAGCTGAGGTTCGCAACCCTGCAAATGACCGTGAATAATGGCCGGTGCGAGCCGTTTGTCTTCTATATACAGCCGCTCGATTGAATTTCTTGCTATAAACGCACTCCGATTACCGCCTCAAAGCCTGCCGTAGAGCATTTTCAGGGCTTTGTCGGACAAATTCGCTGTCTTTTCAGTTGCTGAGGCCTCAAGTCGGCCTTAGACTGCCGCCCCTCGTAAATTGAGTGCCGGGTGGCGCTTGGAACAAACGGCGCCTTTCCGATGGCCTGCCCAGGTCTGCCGGAACGCTCCCTAATTCGCCTTAATGCACGTTTTTTTATAGAGATATCAATGACAAAGGACAAGTTGCTGGCCATGCCGGCGGATGACTACATGAATGCCGAGCAACATGCTTTTTTCTCCGAGCTGTTGCAGAACATGAAAGTCGAAACCCATGAGCGCATCGAACAGAACCGCATCGCCATCGAAAGCCTGGACACCCCGGCCGATCCGGCTGACGCGGCTTCGGTCGAAGAAGAGCGCACCTGGCTGGTGAACGCGATCGATCGCGACCAGCGCATGCTGCCTCAGTTGGAACAAGCGCTGGAACGCATCAAGGAAGACAGCTTCGGCTGGTGCGACGACAGCGGCGAGCCAATTGGTCTCAAGCGCCTGCTGATCAGCCCGACCACCAAATACTGCATCGAAGCTCAGGAACGTCACGAGCAAATCGACAAGCACCAGCGTCAGGCCTGATTCTGCGAGGCAGCCCTTTTGCTCCGGGCTGCCTTGAAAAGATCGCAGCCTGCGGTAACGCCTACACATGGAAGTAGGTGCTGCCGCAGGCTGCGATCTTTGTTTTCTACTGTCTTCGATTTCCCGATTCTTCTATTGATCTGCTGCAACGTTCGCGACTAAAGGCTCATGGATAATGGCTTTATGGTGGCGTTTAATGCGAAGACAACAATTAGAAACTTTCCGGGGTGACGATGATGACGAGAGACGGGTCTCTGGTTGCGGCAGTGCCTGCACCAGTACTGTTGCTGAATAACCGCTGGTTGACACCGACGCTGCAAAGCATCGCCCTGATGCTGTTGTTATGTGGCATGGCGCTCGGCGGTTGGTCGCTCTACCTTGGCCTGCCTTTGGCCGTATTGATTATCTGGCTGCCTCGCCTGCGTTCGCGCGCGACCCCGGAGGCTGCTTCCACAGGCAACTCCGATGCCATCGGCGAGTTGACTCGCGATCTTTCCTACACCACCAGTCATAACGCGCTATCGGCTGCCGGAGTGGCGTTTTCGGTTCGACAACTGGCGGAAAAGCTGCAATCGCAGCTCACGGCGGCGGCCCGGATCGTCAGCAGCGCCGAGGTCATGATCACCACCGAACACGCCGCCTCGACGCTCAGTCGTCAGGCGCTGAGTGCCGCCAGTGAGGCCCATCAAAGTGGTTTGGTCGGACGTACGGAACTGATCGAGTCCATTGCACGCATGCATCAGCTCAGCCAGCGCGCCAGCAACAGCCGTGAACTGATCGAAGCCTTGAGCTTGCGCAGCGATGATATCCAGCGCGTGACCCTGGTGATTCAGTCCATCGCCAGCCAGACCAATCTGTTGGCGTTGAACGCCGCCATTGAAGCGGCGCGGGCGGGTGAGCACGGTCGCGGGTTTGCCGTGGTGGCCGACGAGGTTCGCGGGCTCGCCGCGCGCACGGCGGCCGCTACGGGTGAAGTTGGCGAGATGGTGGCCGATATCCAGCAACGCACGGCGCAGGTGGTGGAGCAGATCCGCCAACTGTCCAGCGACCTCGACACCGGCGTCGGGCAGGTCGAACGGACGGGGCAGCACCTGGAGAACATTGCCCGTCTGGCGGCCAGTGTCGAGTCCCAGGTCGGAGAAATCGCCCAAGGGGCAGACACCAACCGTGAACAGCTCGACAGCCTGTTTCACGCCATCGAACAGATGCGCAGCGACCTGGCGGTCAGCGACCAGCAGACTCAACGTCTGGCCCATGCGGCGGTGCAAATGGAAGGGCAGGCCGAAACCATCAGCGAGCGCCTTGCCGAAGTGGGACTGGATGACTATCACCAGCGGATCTATGACCTGGCCCGGGAAGGCGCGAACCAGATCGCAGCGCGTTTCGAAGCGGATATCGACACCGGTCGAATCAGTCTCGACGATTTGTTCGACCGCAATTACCAGGTCATCCCCGATACCAGTCCGGCCAAGTACCAGACGCGTTTCGACCGCTACGCCGATCAGGTTTTGCCAACCATCCAGGAGCCGTTGTTACCGCGTCACGAAGGATTGGTGTTCGCCATCGCCTGCACCCAGCAGGGGTATGTGCCGACCCACAACCATGCGTTCAGCCAGCCGCTGACGGGCGACGCGCAGATCGATGCCTTGCAGAACCGGACCAAGCGCAAGTTCGCCGACCGCACCGGGATTCGCTGTGGCAGTCATCAGAAGGCCGTGCTGCTGCAAACCTATACCCGCGACACCGGAGAGTTGATGCACGATCTTTCTGTGCCGATCATGCTCAAGGGCCGGCATTGGGGCGGTTTGCGCCTGGGCTACAAACCGGAACAACCGCGCTAGGAACCCCGGCTGCCAGGCGACTGTTACACATTTTGCAATTAACCTGTGCAGTATTTTGCTGTTTCCTCGGCAAAAGACTAATTAACATACCTATTAATTAGGTTGCTAATGAAGTTCGAGAGGTCAGCATGCAAGGCAAAGTTGATGTCGCGGTCATGATCGGTAGCGGTGTACCTGCCAATCTGCGCTCCATGGGACGCAAGGTGTGCTGGGTGGTATTGCTCAATGGCGAGCGCCGGGGCACGGCGTTCTCCAGTCGCGACGAAGCGGAAGAGTGCAGGGCTGCCTGGGTGGCGCAATTGAGCGCCGAAAGACTTGGCAGCCTGCATTGAGATGGTCAGTGCGTCTGGTGCATGCGCAGGTTCAAGTCGTCGACCACCCGCGCCCAGTCGGCGTCTTCGCGTAATTGTTCCTTGAGGAAGCCGGCCTGTTGCGGTGACCAGAACTCGGCGTCAATGAGTTTCTTGTCGTCAGGCAGGGAATGGCCGGCAATGAAGTCGTCGATCGCTTTCTGGCTGGAGTCCAGGCCGAGCTGGTCGAACAGGCCTTTCAAGTCGTGTGTCGGTGATTCCATCTTCATCTCCTTGCAGGTCATCAGTCGGGTCGAGAGGCAACGCGCGGTACCCTGGCTTCGAGGGCGCCGCACGGGTGGAGTTCGATCACCACTTTCAAGCGCAACAGTGAGCATAGACCGCCAACCCGAGAGTCAGGCTTTCAGTGCCCCTGCATCGACCGCCGCCTTCAGTTCCCTGGCTGATTCCTGGGCCGCAATGGCGGCGACATCCGGGGTTTTGAACCAGCAATCCTTTTCGACCTGGTGATACGTCGCGGTCTTTAGCGGTGGTTTGGCGCGCATGACAATCACGGCCTGGAACTCACCGTCGATTTTTCTGGCTTCACCCCGGATAAAAAACTCGCCGATATCAAATTCCGTCACGTTACAGACTTCCCCCGGAAATACATTGTTGTCAACGTGACCCGATTTTTGCGGATCCGTTTTATTGGGCGGGCAGTACGGCAGTAGTTGCCCGTCGACGGCTGGGATAAGTCGACGGGCAGACCAAACGTCTATGGAAAGGAGCTCGGTGGGCATGTCAACTGTGTGACTCCAGAAACCGGGTGAGAGCGCAGGCTTCGTTATGATTGGCTCGGAAACCTCTTACGTAGCCTGTAGAAATTTCCTTGATATGAAAGAAGGCAATGCCCGCCATCACCACCTGAAATCGCGGGCGGGTCGGGACATCGGGAAGCGGTTCGTGGCGGCGCAACAGAGCCGGGTGCGAGATCGGCGCGGTTTCTGAGTCGGGCACCAAGGGATAGGCAAAGTGGGTCAGCATGCACATATGAAGTCCTTTTCATTGTTTTACCGACGTATGTACGTCGTTTTGGCTAGTCTCCAAGAGCATCGCTGCTCTAGAATCACCCTCACTGGTGGGTGAATGATGTTTATCTAAAGCAATTTTTTGCGCACGATATGTAGGAAAAGATTTTTTTCTTGATGAGATTTTTCCCAGAAGTTGATAGTCCATGATTTTCTGGCAGCAGGAGGGGGAGTTTTCCTTCAACCTGTGACGAACGCCAGTCAGGACGACACGAGTGACGTTTCAGTAGTCTTCTCAAGCTTCGTGATGAGTGAGTGCACTACTCATTCAGGACATCAATCCGGGTTCTTTGGCTACACCTTCGGCATTGCCGCTTTTTTGGCTGTGCGTTTATTTTTCGCGCACGACACCATTTTTCAGATGTGGGGATGTTTCCTTGGCAGTAAGTAATCTCGATATGCATGCTTTGTTCGTGCTGGGTGATTTGCGCGCAAAGCTGGTCAAGCAGTTTCAGTCACGTTTCGTTTACATCACCGAACAGAACGCTGAAGGCATTTACATTGCCGAAATCGACACCGAATCAGCCCTGGTGGTGGACGACAAACCCGGACTCAAACTCAAGGTCGGCGATCATTTCAGCGCTTCGGTGCTGCCCAGTCGCGAAGGCGGCAAGCTGGACATCAGGTTCCGCGACATCAAGCTGACGGTTTACGGAATTGGCGATTACGCCTTCGTGACCACGGCCGACGGTCAGGGGATTGTGTTCAAGGAGGGGCACAGCGTGGTGATGGTGTTTGCCGCCCATCAACAGTTGCAGGAAGGCCTGACCAAGACCCTGAAAGCCGTGACCGCCAAAGCGGCCAAGTGGCGCAAGGGCGAGCTGGTGACCTTCAAGGCCAGCGAGTGATGACCCAGACCCGCGCCGATTTCCACGAGCAGAACCTGGCCAGCGCGCAAGACGACGCGCAACGGCTGTTTGGGCAGAAGACCATTCTGCAAGGAGCCTGGCTGAATTGGGTGGCGTCACAGCTTTACCAACTGCAACCGGCGGAATACGCCAGCATGGTCAGGCGAGAGCTGATGCGTTTGCAGGAAACTTCCGAAAACTGATCCACGCACCTCGAAAGCGGGAACCTCTACTACAGTCAATGAACTGAGTATTCAGAGGCTTTGCGGTCTGCTGCCAGGCCATCCTGCTATTGCTGTGAACAGCACGAGGTGCAAAAGCATGAACGGATTTCGACGGTTGCTGGCTGCTGTCCTGGCCACTTTCGGTTTGCTGGCGACACCGGCCCCGGCGTTGGCCGCCCAGGCACCGATCCACTTCGCCGACCTGAACTGGGAAAGCGGCAGCCTGATTACCGATGTCCTGCGTATCATTGTCGAGAAGGGCTACGGGCTGCCGACCGATACCTTGCCGGGCACCACCATCACCCTGGAAACCGCGCTGGCCAACAATGACATCCAGGTCATCGGCGAAGAGTGGGCCGGTCGCAGCCCGGTCTGGGTCAAGGCGGAAGCCGAAGGCAAAGTCGCCAGCCTCGGCGACACGGTCAAGGGCGCTACCGAAGGCTGGTGGGTGCCGGAATATGTGATCAAGGGCGACCCGGCCAAGGGCATCAAGCCGCTGGCGCCGGACCTGCGCAGCGTCAGCGACCTGCCGCGTTACAAAGACGTGTTCAAGGACCCGGAAGCCCCGAGCAAGGGGCGTTTCCTCAACAGCCCTATCGGTTGGACCTCGGAAGTGGTCAACAAGCAGAAGCTCAAGGCGTATGGGCTGGACGGCAGCTATGTGAACTTCCGCAGCGGTTCGGGCGCCGCACTGGATGCAGAGATCAGTTCGTCAATTCATCGTGGCAAACCGGTGTTGTTTTACTACTGGTCGCCCACGCCGTTGCTCGGCCGCTTCAAGCTGATTCAACTCGAAGAGCCACCGTTCGACGCCGAAGCCTGGAAGACCTTGACCGACGCCGACAACCCCAACCCGCAGCCGACCCGTTCCCTGGCCTCCAAGCTGTCGATCGGTGTGTCCACCCCCTTTCAGAAACAATACCCGCAGATTGCCGAGTTCTTCGCCAGGGTCGACTTTCCGATCGACCCCCTGAACAAAGCGCTGGCCGAAATGAGCGAGAAACATACACCGCCGCGCCAGGCCGCGCAGGCGTTCATGAAGGCTCATCCGGACGTCTGGCGGGCCTGGCTGCCCAAGGACGTGGCGGATAAAGTCGCCACCGGAATGTGAGCGGCCGCCGGTATGAACTTTTGATCTTGCACTTGCCCACGCAAGATGGGAAAAGCCGGCTAGCCTGTTCTGTTCAAATCCCTTTCAAGGATCTCTGAACCATGACCTTGTTGTTGGCTCAATGGCTGGTGACGATCTTCGCCGTGATCAGTCTGGTGCATGTTTATTGGGCGTTAGGTGGTGAGTGGGCGGCGGTGGCGGCGGTCCCGCACGTACCGCAGGAGGGCAGCGCACAACTGAGGCCGGCGTTCAAGCCACGAGGCTGGATCACGCTGGTGGTGGCCGCGGTACTGCTGTCGATTGCCGTGCTGGTGTGCTGGCGGGTGGGGTGGTGGCTGCCACCGTTGCATCACTGGTCGTTGCAGTGGGTGATCAGCGCAATTGCGATTTTGCTGTTTGCCCGGGCCATTGGCGATTCGGAGCTGGTGGGTTTTTTCAAAGAGGTCAAAGGCTCGGAATTTGCCCGGCTGGACACCTGGGTTTACTCGCCATTGTGTGTGGTGCTGGGGGCTGGATTGTTGGCGGTGGCCTGGATTTGAGGCAGGCCGGTCCTGCTGTGTTGGCTGGCCTATAGCTTTCGCGGGCAAGCCCGCTCCCACAGGTTCAGCGCTGTCCTTGTGGGAGCAACTGTCTAGCTGCCGCTCTCGGTCCGACGGCTGCTCACCTCGGCCGGCACATCATCCCCGGCCATGCGTTTGCGAAACAGCGCCGCCCGGGCCAGCAGCAAGGTGGTCACCGGTACGGTAATCGCCAGCAGGATTGGAATCAGCCAGGCGTGCAATACCGGCGCGGACTTGAGCGCCGAAAAGTAGATGATCGAAGCCAGTGCCACGCACCAGGCTCCGAGCGTCGAGGCCAGGGCGGGTGGATGCATGCGCTGGAAGTAATCCTTCATGCGCAGCAGGCCCGTGGCGCCGATCAGCGCAAACAGACTGCCGAGCACCAGCAGGATCGCCACCGGGATTTCCACCCACATCGACAACGGCGCATTCATTCGATCACCTCACCACGCAACAGGAATTTCGCCAGGGCGAACGAGCCGACGAAACCGAACAGGGCTATCAGCAGCGCCGCCTCGAAGTACGTGTCACTGGCATAACGGACACCCAGCGCCAGCATCATCAGCATCGCGACGATGTACAGGTAGTCCAGCGCCAGAACCCGGTCCTGGGCCGACGGCCCCCTGAACAGGCGGATCAGGGTCAGGATCATCGCCAGGGAAAAGAAGAACAGGCTCAGCAGGATCGCGTTCGACAGCAACGGGCTCATTCGAAGATCTCCATCAACGGACGTTCGTAGGTCGCCTTGAAGTGCTGAATGAACAGCGCCTCATCGTCCAGGTCGAAGACGTGCAACAGCAAAATGCTGCGGTCCAGCGCCAGCTCCGACCAGACCGTACCGGGCACCACCGTGGTGATCATCGACAGCGCGGCCAAGCCGTTGGCATCGCGCAGGTCCAGCGGCACCTTGATGAATCGCGAGCGGGGCGGGCGGCGACCGGCATTGAGCACGCTCCAGGCCACCGCGAGGTTGGACACCAGCACATCACGCCCGACCAGCAACACCAGACGCAGGATCACCCCGGGGCGACGGATGCGTACCGGCAGCGGACGCAGCCTGCGCATCATCAGCGGCGCACAAAACCCCAACGCCGCACCCAGCAGCAGATTGCCGGGGCTTGTCGACAGGTTCAGCAACAGCCACAGCAGGCACAGGGCCAGCGATAGCAATGGTGCAGGAAACAGACGTTTCATGGTTGCACCTCCTGCGGGGCAGCCTTGAACGTCGGGTTCGGTACGACGCGCGTGTCGAGCACGGCCATCAGGTATTGCTGCGGGTTGTACAAGGCGTCGGCGGCGGCCTGGGTATAGCGCAGCAGCGGATCTGCCTTGAAGGTCAGCGCAATACTCAAGCCCAGCAGCGCGAAGATCGGCACGCATTCGAAGCGTCGCAGCAGGGGCGATGGTCGTTCCGCCGGCGTCCAGAAGCGCTGGACGCCCAAGCGCGAGAACGCGATCAACGATGCCAGCCCCGACAAAATCAACAACACCAACAGACCCCACGCGGCGCTGGAAATCGGTGCGTCGCCGCTGTTGCCCAGACCCAGCGGATTGAGCAAGGCGCCGATCAACCCGAGTTTGCCAATAAACCCGGAGAGCGGCGGCATGCCGATGATCAGCAAGGCACAGGCGATGAAACTCAGGCCGAGAAACGCCATGGTCCAGGGAATCACCTGGCCGACCACGGCCTTCTGTTCGTCGTCGAGGTTGGTGCCTTTGGGCGGATGCAGGGATTCCAGTGGGCGGGGCAGCAGTTCGGTTTCGTCTTCGAGCAGGACTTCGTTGGCCGAGCGCGAGCGCTCGATCAGTTCGGCCAGCAGGAACAGTGCGCTCAACGCCAGGGTCGAGCTGAACAGATAGAACAGCGCGGCGCCAACCAGGTTCGGCTGGGCGAAACCGATGGTCGACAACAGAATGCCCGCCGACACCAGAATGCTCAGGCTGGCCATGCGCTCCAGGCGTTGCGCGGCGAGTATCGCGATGGCGGCGCAGACGATGGTCGCCATGCCGCCGTAGATCAGCCACTCGCCACCAAAGAACGCCGATGCCCCGGCTTCGGCGGAGAACAGCAGCGTCCACAGGCGCAGCAAGGTGTAGACGCCCACCTTGGTCATGATCGCGAACATCGCCGCCACCGGCGCGCTGGCCGATGAATAGGCCGGTACCAGCCAGAAGTTCAGTGGCCACATGCCGGCCTTGGCCAGAAACGCGATGGCCAGAATCCCGGCGCCAGCGTGTAGCAAACCCCGATCGGCTGCGGGCACCAGCGGGATTTTTACCGCCAGGTCGGCCATGTTCAGCGTGCCGGTGACGCCATAGATCAGCGCCGCGCCGATCAGGAACAGCGACGAGGCCAACAGGTTGATCGAGATGTAATGCAGCCCCGACGACACCCGTGCCCGGCCCGATCCGTGGAGCATCAAGCCGTAGGACGCGGCCAGCAGCACCTCGAAGAACACGAACAGGTTGAACAGGTCCGCGGTGAGGAACGCGCCGTACAGGCCCATCAACTGGATCTGGAACAGTGCGTGAAAACTCGAACCGGCGCTGTCCCAGCGGGCCATGGCGAACAGCAGGGCACTGACGCCGATGATGCCGGTCAGCACCAGCATCAGCGCCGACAGGCGATCGACCACCAGCACCAGGCCGAACGGCACTTGCCAGTTGCTTGGCAGGTACACGCCGATGGAGCCGGGCACACCGGTGGTTTGCGTCCATTGCAACAACGCCACGGCCATGCCCAGCCCGAGCAGGCTGGAGAACAGGTTGATCCTTGCCTTGAGCGGCCGGTGCTTCTCGCCAAGCATCAGCATGATCGCGGCGGTCAGCAGCGGCAGCAGAATGGGCGCGACGATCAGGTGGGTCATCGTCATCATTCCCTGGGCTCCCGGCCATCCACATGGTCGGTGCCGGTCAGGCCCCGGGAGGCCAGCAGCACCACCAGAAACAGCGCGGTCATGGCGAAGCTGATGACGATCGCCGTCAGCACCAGTGCCTGCGGCAACGGGTCGGTGTAATGCAGCAGGTCCTGAGGTATGCCGTCCTTGATGATCGGTTCCTTGCCGATGAACAGGCTGCCCATGCTGAAAATGAACAGATTGACCCCGTAGGACAACAGGCACAGGCCCATGACCACCTGGAACGTCCGTGGGCGCAGGATCAGCCAGACGCCGGACGCGGCCAATACACCGATGGCGATTGCGATGACTTCTTCCATCAGACGGTTTCCTTGGCGGTAACGGATTTGGGCTGGGCAGCGGTTTTGTGACCCCGCACCGATTGGTGGGCGAGGGCGGTGAGGATCAACAGGGTCGAGCCGACCACCACGCCGTACACCCCGATGTCGAAGAACAGCGCGCTGGCCAAGTGAATGTCACCCAGCAGCGGCAACGAGAAATGCCAGGTGTGGGTGGTCAGGAACGGATAGCCGACCACCATGGCACCCAGGCCGGTGGCCGTGGCGAACAGTAGCCCTGTGCCCATCCAGCGCAGTGGCCGCAGGCTCATTTGCGCCTCGACCCACTGCGTGCCGGCGACCATGTATTGCAGGATGAACGCCACCGACATCACCAGTCCGGCGACAAAACCGCCGCCCGGCTGATTGTGCCCACGCATGAACAGATAAAACGACACCACCAGCGCCACCGGCAACAGCAGGCGCACCAGCACCGCCGGCACCATCATGAAGCCGAGCGCGGTGTCGCTGGCGTGACGCGGGTTGACCAGGTCGGTGACCACATCCGGTGCGAGCAGGCGTTGCTGGGCCGGCAGTTGCAGGCTTTCTTTCGGCGGACGGAAGCGGCGCAGCAGGGCGTACACGGTCAGGGCCACGGCCACCAGCACGGTGATTTCACCGAGGGTATCGAAGCCACGGAAGTCCACCAGCATCACGTTGACCACGTTGCTGCCGCCGCCTTCGGGCAAGGCGCGACTCAGGTAGAAGGAGGAAATGTCGTTGGGGGTCTGGCGCGTCAGCATGGCGTAGGCCAACAACGCCATGCCGACACCGACCGAAGTCGACAGCAGCAAATCGCGGATACGCCGCACCCGCGCCCGGCGCAGGCTGCCTGGCAGCGGCGAAACCTCCTCGATCCGTCGTGGCAGCCAGCGCAGGCCTAGCAGGATCAGCACCGTGGTCACCACTTCGACCGCCAGTTGGGTCAGGGCCAGGTCCGGCGCCGAAAACCAGACGAAGGTGACGCAGGTCATCAAGCCGCAGACGCTGACCATGGTCAGGGCCGCGAGCCGGTGATACTTGGCCTGGTAGGCCGCACCAAGGGCGCAGGCAATGGCCAGCAACCACAGGGTGACGAAGACGATCGATCCGGGGATTTTCGGCCGGTCACCCCAGTGAAGGCTGCTGTGCAGCATGGGAATCAACCCGGCCAGCACGGCGGCAAGCACCACCAGGAACAACTGCATTTGCAGGCGCCTGGTACCAATCCGCGACTCCAGGCGACGGGCCAGGCGCATGGTGGCGACCAGTGCGTATTCGAACAGGTGCTTGCCGTCCAGGCGACCGATGACGGGCGGACGGTTGAAGCGTCCGCGCTTGAATTGATTGCGCAGCAGCAGATAGAGCACGGTGCCGCAGGACAACGCGATCAGGCTCATGATCATCGGTGCGTTCAGGCCGTGCCAGATGGCCAGGCTGTATTCGGGCAGCGTGCCGCCGACCACCGGTTGCGCCGCCGCCGCGAGCAGCGGGCCGACCACCTGGGCCGGGAAGATCCCCACCAGCAGGCAGGTGAACACCAGCAACTCGACCGGCGCGCGCATCCAGCGCGGTGGCTCGTGGGGCGTGTGCGGCAGGTCGGTCGCGGGCGGACCGAAGAACACATCCACGGTGAAACGCAGGGAGTAAGCCACGCTGAAGGTACCGGCAATCGTTGCCACGATCGGCAAGCTCAGTTCGACCCAGCGTGTGGCATTGATGAACACGGTTTCGGCGAAGAACATTTCCTTGGACAGGAAACCGTTGAGCAACGGTACCCCGGCCATCGAGGCGCTGGCGACCATGGCCAGGGTGGCGGTAAACGGCATCAGCTTGTACAGGCCACTGAGCTTGCGGATGTCGCGGGTGCCACTTTCGTGGTCGATGATCCCGGCGGCCATGAACAGCGAGGCCTTGAACGTCGCATGGTTGAGGATATGGAACACCGCGGCGACGGCTGCCAGTGGGCTGTTCAAGCCGAGCAACAGTGTGATCAGACCGAGGTGGCTGATGGTCGAGTAGGCCAGCAGTCCTTTGAGGTCGTTCTGGAACATCGCGCAGTACGCCCCGAGCAACAGGGTGCAGGCACCGGCGCCGCTGACGATGTAGAACCATTCTTCACTGCCCGAAAGCGAAGGCCATAGCCGCGCGAGCAGAAACACTCCGGCCTTGACCATGGTCGCCGAGTGCAAGTACGCCGACACGGGGGTCGGCGCGGCCATGGCGTGTGGCAGCCAGAAATGGAAGGGGAATTGCGCGCTTTTGCTCAGGGCGCCGATCAGGATCAGGGGCAACAGAATCGGGTAGAGGGCATGGGCACGAATCAGATCGCCCGCAGCCAGGACCTTGTCCAGGTCATAGCTGCCGACCACATGGCCAAGCAGCATGACCCCCGCCAGCAGGCATAAACCGCCCGCACCGGTCACCATCAGTGCCATGTAGGCGCCGCGCCGGGCATCGGCGCGATGGTGCCAGTAGCCAATCAACAGGAACGAGAAGAGGCTGGTCAGCTCCCAGAAAAACACGATCTGGATCAGGTTGCCGGAGATCACCAGCCCGAGCATGGCGCCCATGAAGGCCAGGAAAAACGCGAAGAATCGTGGCACCGGATCGTTCGGTGACATGTAGTAGCGGGCGTACAGCGAAACCAGGGTGCCAATGCCCAGCACGAGCATGGAGAACAGCCAGGCGAAACCGTCCATGCGCAGGACGAAGTTCAGGCCCAGGCTGGGCAGCCAGGAAAACTCTTCGCGAATTACGCCACCATGGGCGATCTGCGGGTACAGGAGCGCGACCTGAAGGGTGCCGATAAGGGCGATCAGGCCTGCCAGCAGGGACTCGGCGTTACGTGCATTGTGCGGCAACACGGCCGCCAAACAGCTGCCTATGAAAGGCAGAAGCAGTAGAACTATCAGGGACATAGGCTTCTAATCTGCGGAAGTTTGTGAAGCATCATACGTGCCAGCTCCAGGATCACCAAACGCCAAGCTGTCGCAGAATCCTACACGGTAGCCGGAAAAGCCCTGATTCACATTGTTTCAGAGGGAATGACTTCAACTGGGTGTTCCCCCTTCGCGAGCAGGCTCCTACAGGTTGTCTTGTGCAGGGTTTAGCGGAAGAACTCCCCCGGTGTTTCGCCGAACTGTTGGCGGAAGGCCGCGATAAACGCCGACGTCGAGTCGTAGCCACAGGCCAGCGCGACGTCGGTCACTCGTTCGCCCTGTTCCAGTGGCGTCAGGGCGCCAAGCAGGCGCAAGCGCTGTCGCCAGGCGCGAAAGGTCAGGCCGGTGTCGCGCAGGAACAGGCGGCTGAGGGTTTTCTCGGTGACGCCGAATTTGTTGCTCCAGTGACTGAGCGTGGTCTGTTGCTCGGGGTGCGACTCCAGGCTTTGAGCGATCTGTCGCAATCGGCTGTCCTGAGGCAGCGGCAGCATCAAGTCGATCTGTGGCGCCTCAGCCAACTGATCCAGAATCACCTGGGCCAACCGACCGTGGGGGCCGTTCTGATCGTATTCCACCGGAATCTGGCTGAAGGCACGGATCAGTTCGCGCAACAAATCGCTGACCCCCAACACATGACAGCCCGGTGGCGCCCACGTCGAGACGCTGCAATCGATGTACAGGCTGCGCATTTCCGTGCGCGGCGAACTGAACACCCGGTGCGGCATGCCCGCAGGAATCCACACCGCACGTTCCGGCGGGGCCACGAAACGCCCGACGCCGGTCTGTATTTCGAGCACGCCCTGGATTGCATAGGACAGCTGCACCCACGGGTGGCTGTGGCGCCGGGTCAGTGCGCGATTGGGCAGCGATTCGGTACGGCCGTAGAGTGGCCGTGGCAGGCTGGACAGCCCGGGAATACTGCGCCGGATACTTTTGTCATGTCCTTTAGGCGGCATCTGGTGGCTCATCGGCGTTAGTCGGTAATTCCCAAGCAAGTTAGAGTCGCTTTCATGTACTGGCAACCCCCGGATGATCAAGCCCATGACTCGCCCCCGTCTGTTACCCGACAACTTCACCCTGACCCTGATCGGCGTGGTGACGCTCGCCAGCCTGCTGCCCGCCAGCGGCCAGGTCGCGGTCGGTTTTGGCTGGTTGACCAACATCGCCATCGCATTGTTGTTTTTTCTGCATGGCGCCAAGCTGTCCCGCGAGTCGATCATTGCCGGTGCCGGGCACTGGCGCCTGCATTTGCTGGTGTTCAGCCTGACCTTCGTGCTGTTTCCGTTGCTCGGTCTGGCGCTCAAGCCGCTGCTGTCGCCGCTGATTGGCAATGACCTGTACATGGGCATGCTTTACCTGTGTGCGCTGCCCGCCACGGTGCAGTCGGCGATTGCCTTTACTTCACTGGCGCGGGGCAACATCCCGGCGGCGATTTGCAGCGCGGCGGCGTCCAGCCTGTTCGGGATTTTTCTCACGCCGTTGCTGGTGACCCTGCTGCTGAATGTGCACGGCGAAGGCTCCTCGACCCTCGACGCCATCCTCAAGATCAGCGTGCAGTTGCTGCTGCCGTTCATTGCCGGGCAAATCGCGCGGCGCTGGATCGGCAACTGGGTGGCACGCAACAAGAGCTGGCTGAAGTTTGTCGATCAGGGCTCGATTCTGCTAGTGGTCTACGGTGCATTCAGCGAGGCGGTGATCGAGGGCCTCTGGCATCAGATTCCGTTGCTGGATCTGCTCGGGCTGGTGGTGGCGTGCTGCGTGGTCCTGGGGCTGGTGCTGGTGGCTTCGACCGTACTGGGCAAGGCATTCGGATTCAATCAGGAAGACCGCATCACCATTCTTTTCTGTGGCTCGAAGAAAAGCCTGGCAACCGGTGTGCCGATGGCGCAGGTATTGTTTGCCGGTAGCACCATTGGTGTGCTGATCCTGCCGTTGATGCTGTTCCACCAGATTCAACTGATGGTCTGTGCGGTGCTGGCGCAGCGTTATGCCAATCGGCCGGAATCGATTCCGGAGCTGATGGCCCAGGTCGATCCCTGATTCGCCAGCAGTGGCGGCTCGAGTGAGCCGCCACGGTTTTACGGGTCAGCGCTTGTCAGCGACCAATGGCGGAGTACGCGGCGGGATCATGCGCTTGCTGCCGGTCGATTCGAACGCCGACGCCAGGTGCAGCAGTCTGGAGTCGTCATAGGCGCGACCGGCAAACGTCAGGCCGACCGGCATGCCGATGTCCGGCATCACGCCCATCGGCACGGTGACTGTTGGCACGCCGAGGTGACGGATAGCGAGGTTGCCGTTGGCGACCCAGACGCCGTTGCTCCAGGCGATATCCGCCGATTGCGGATCGACATCGGCATTCGCCGGTCCCACATCGGCGACCGTCGGGAACAGCACCGCGTCGAGGCCCAGGCGATCCATCCAGTCTTCCAGATCGATCTTGCGGGTCTTTTCCAGTCCGCGCAGGCCGTCCGGCACCGTGCTGATCTGGTCCCACGGCGTGATGCCGCGTTCGGCCATGCGCACGTATTCGTCCATGCCGGCGGCGAGGTCCCCCTCGCGGTTGGGCAGGGTGCCCGGGTCGTGAGGGAAAATCTGCGGGCCGTCGACATCGACGAGGCGATTCAGTTTGGGATCGCCGTTCGCTTGCAGGAAATCATCGAAGGCCCAGGCGGTCAGGTCCCACAGTTCATGGTGTAAAAATTCTTTGGAGACGATGCCGCGATTGAACACGGTCGGCGCGCCAGGGCGATCGCCCTCGCAATTGGAAACCAGCGGGAAGTCCACTTCGAGCACTTCGGCACCCGCGGCTTCGAGGGCCTTGCGCGCCTGTTCCCAGAGCCCGATCACCGAAGGACGGGTGTTGATGCGCTGTCCGGTTGGCCCACCGATGCCCGGCGCTTCGGAGGTGCCCGCTTCAGGGTCGGCGTTGATGTACATGCGCGGAATGCCGAACTTCTTGCCAGCCAGTGCTTCGCTGTTCGCGGCCAGTGCCACGTAGGATTCTGGACGCACCGAGGACGAACTCGGGATCGGCACCCAAGGTTGCAGGCGCCACAGGTCACCGCGGGTATCCGGGTCATCGGCGACCACCACGTCGAGCACTTCGAGCAGGTCGGCCATGGTCCGGGCAAACGGCACGACCACGTCCATGGTCGGGGTCAACGGCCAGTTGCCGCGTACCGAGATCACCCCGCGTGAAGGGGTGTAGGCGCACAAACCATTGTTCGAGGCCGGTCCACGGCCGCTCGACCAGGTTTCTTCCGCCAGGCCGAAGGCCGAGAAACTGGCCGCGGTCGCCGTGCCGGCACCGTTCGACGAGCCGGAGGCGAAAGGAGCGGTGAGGTAGTCGGCGTTATAAGGGCTCTCGGCGCGGCCATAGACGCCGCGCTGCATCCCGCCGTTGGCCATCGGCGGCATGTTGGTCTTGCCCAGGCAGATCGCCCCGGCAGCTCGCAGGCGTTCGATGGTGAACGCATCGCGATAGGCGACCAGGTCCTTGAAGGCCGGGCTTCCGGACGCAGCAGTCAGCCCCTTGACCAGATAACTGTCCTTGGCGGTGTAAGGGATGCCGTCCAGCGGTCCCAGCGCCTGGCCCTTGGCGCGACGGGCGTCGGCTGCCCGGGCCTCGGCGAGCGCTTCGGGGTTGCGCACCACGACCGCGTTCAGGGCAGTGGGGGTTTCGGGGCCGTCATAGGCGTCGATCCGCGCAAGATAAGCCTGGACCAGCTCAACAGACGTGGTCTGGCCGGATTCGAGCGCGGCGCGCAGTTGGGCAATGGAAACTTCGGTGACTTCGATCATGCTGCCCCCGCCATTTGCAGGTGGAGGGTCCCAAACACTTCACTTTTCTCGAAATGGACATTCATATCGTTATTCTCGTTGCACTGTGTGGCACCACAGGGTCGGGCGTTAAAAATACTGAGCACTATTTAGCACTAAACCGGGATTTTAGGAATCTGTTGTCCAATTTATCTTACAGGCGACAGAAAAAAGGCCACCACAACCCGACGTTGTGGTGGCCCGAGGGTGACTCATTATAGTGGCCCGCACACGCAGGCCAATGGATCAGTGAGCGCCGGCAGCCTTGTTCAGGTCGCTTTCGGCCCATTCGGTGTACACGCAGGCGTCCGCCGTGGCCCAGCGCACCCTGACCGGGTCACCGGACTTGAGCGGCATGCCGGCAGCGGACAGTGCCTTGACCGTCATCGAGGTGCCGCCAGCGGTGATCACGCTGCAGGTCTGGCTTTCGCCGAGAAACAGCACTTCCACGACCTTGGCCGAGACTTCGTTCCAGCCGGCGGCCAGCGGTTCTGCAATGGCTTGTTCATTGCTCAGGGCCAGGGCTTTTTCCGGACGCACCATCAGTAGCACGTCCTGATTGGTTTGCAGGCCGGCAGTGAGCCGAATCGACAGCGCGTGGCCTTCGAAGGTCGCCACGGCATTACCCTGGGCCTTGAGCTTGAGGAAGTTCGAGTTGCCGAGGAACGATGCGACAAAGGCGTTCGGCGGGTTCTGGTAAAGGTCATAGCCGCTGCCCAGGCCGACGATCTTGCCGTGGCTGAAGATCGCGATGCGCTGGGACAGGCGCATGGCCTCTTCCTGATCGTGGGTCACGTAGACGATGGTGATGCCCAGGCGGCGGTGCAGTTGGCGCAACTCATCCTGCAAGTCTTCACGCAGTTTTTTATCCAGCGCGCCGAGGGGTTCGTCCATCAGCAGGATGCGTGGCTCATAGACCAGTGCCCGGGAAATGGCCACTCGTTGCTGCTGGCCGCCGGACAGTTGCGAAGGGCGGCGATGGGCGAATTGCTCCAGTTGCACCAGTTTCAGCATCGCGTCGACACGCTTGTCACGTTCGGTGGCGGCGAGTTTGCGGATTGCCAACGGGAAGGCAATGTTGTCGCGCACCGACAGATGCGGAAACAGCGAGTAGCGCTGGAACACCATGCCGATGTCGCGTTTGTGTGGCGGCACGTTGACCAGAGACTGGCCATTGACCAGGATTTCGCCGCTGCTCGGGGTTTCGAAGCCGGCAAGCATCGACAACGTGGTGCTTTTGCCTGAGCCGCTGGAGCCGAGGAAGGTGAGAAATTCACCGTCCTTGATGTCCAGCGAGATGTTGTCCACGGCGGCAAAGTCGCCGTAGTGCTTGTTCAGGTTACGCAGGCTGACCAGGGGCTTGTCATTTTGCTGCGCGGAATCTTTGATCACTGCACTCATGTCGTACTCCTGGGCGCTCAGGCGCTGATTTCGTTGCGCCGGCGCAGAGCGGCGGCGATCACCATGACCAAAACCGAGAGGCCGATCAGCAGCGTCGAGGCGACGGCGATCACGGGCGTCAGGTCCTGGCGCAGGGTGGTCCACATTTTCACGGGAAGGGTTTGCAGGGTCGGGCTGGCCATCATCACGCTCAGCACCACTTCATCCCACGAGACGAGGAACGCGAAGAGGGCGCCGGCCACCATACCCGGACGGATCGCCGGGAAGGTCACCTTGAACACCGCTTGCAGACGCGAAGCACCGCAGATCACCGCGGCATCCTCGATCGACTGATCGAACAGCTTCAGCGAGTTGATGATCGAGATGATGGTGAACGGCAGTGCGACGATGACATGGCTGACCACGAAGGCGAACATGGTCCCGGTGTAACCGAGTTTCAGGAACAGCGCGTACACCGCCACGGCGATGATCACCAGGGGCACGATCATCGGCAGGGTGAACAGGCCGTAGAGCATCTCCCGGCCGGGGAAACGGCCGCGAACCAGGGCGAACGCAGTCGGCAGGCCCAATGCGACGGCGAAGAACGTCGTCAGCACCGCAACCTTGAGGCTGGCCATCGCCGCGTTCATCCAGTCGGCATTGGAGAAGAACTGGCCGTACCATTTCAGCGTCCAGCCCGGAGGCGGGAACACCAGCCATTGTGACGAGCCGAACGACAGCAGCACGATGAACACGATCGGCAGCAGCAGGAACAGACCGATCAGCCCGGTGGTGGCGTACAGGCCGAAGCGCATGCGCCGGCTCATGGCATTGGGAGTCAGGAGCATGACGGCTTACCTCGCGTTGCTGGCGCCAACCGGGGATTCCGGCTGAAGCTTCAGGTAGAAGTAGAACAGCACCAGCGTGATCACGATCAGCAACGCGGCGCCGGCGCTGGCCAGGCCCCAGTTGAGGAACGACTGCACCTGCTGAATGATGAACTCGGGGAGCATCATGTTCTGCGCGCCGCCCAGCAGGGCCGGGGTCACGTAGTAACCGAGGGACATCACGAACACCATCAGGCCGCCGGAGAACAGCCCCGGCCGGCACAGCGGCAGGAACACCCGGAAGAAGTTGGTCCAGGGACTGGCGCCGCAGATCGAACCTGCCTGCAGGATCATCGGGTCGATGGCCTGCATGGTCGCCTGCAATGGCAGTACGATGAACGGGATCATGATGTAGCTCATGCCGATCACCACGCCGGTGAGGTTGTGCACCATCTCCAGCGGTTGATCGATGATGCCCAGGGCCATCAGCGCCTTGTTGATCACCCCGGAGGCTTGTAGCAACACCAGCCAGGAGTAGGTGCGGGCAAGCAGGCTGGTCCACATCGACAGCAGCACGATGTTCAGGATCCAGCGACCCCAGCCGCGCGGCACCAGGGTGATTGCCCAGGCCAGCGGGAAGCCCAGCAACAGGCTGAACAAGGTCACCAGGCCGGCCACCGAGAAGGTGTTCAGCAAGACCCGCGCATAGGCCGAGTTGGCGAACAGTTGCTCGTAGTTGCCCAGGCCCGGCACCGGTTCCAGCACGCCGCGCAACAGCAGGCCAATCAGCGGCGCGAGAAAGAACAGGCCGAGAAACAGCAGCGCCGGGAGCAGGTTACTGGCGCCACGCCAACGCTGTTTCAGCGACGGCGAGGGTTGCCTGGCAACGGTCTGGCCGGGTGCCGAACCGGCAGCGCCAGTGGCGCTCCCGATGGCCGTGGATGGATGAGACGCGGTTGCCGTCATTTTCATTTGACCAGCCATTCGTTCCACCGTGTCGCGATGGCCGGACCGTTCTTGGCCCAGTACGCGAAATCAAGAGTGATCTGATCCTTTGCGTAAGCGGTCGGCAGGTTAGGGGCCAGCACCGAATCCAGGCGCGCCACGCTGTCGACGTTGACCGGGGCGTAGGCGGTCAGGTTGGAGAAGTCCGCCTGGCCCTTGGCACTGCTGGCGTTGGCCAGGAACTTCATCGCCGCGTCCTTGTTTTTCGAACCCTTGGGAATGACCAGGATGTCGGCCATGACCAGGTTCTGTTGC
This sequence comes from Pseudomonas sp. B28(2017), assembly GCF_002113025.1. Classification (GTDB taxonomy): domain Bacteria; phylum Pseudomonadota; class Gammaproteobacteria; order Pseudomonadales; family Pseudomonadaceae; genus Aquipseudomonas. The sequence goes on from NZ_NEJH01000001.1 coordinate 415,821, forward strand.
CAGCTTACGCCGACCGGGGCGCCGTCTTCCTGCAGGGCATGAATTCGGCCGTTCCAGAACTGACCCATGCTCGCTTCACCGGAGGCCAGCAGTTGCTGCGACTGCGCACCGCCGCCCCACCAGACGATGTCTTTCTTGATGGAGTCGAGTTTTTTGAACGCGCGGTCCAGGTCCAGCGGGTAGAGCTTGTCGGCCGGTACGCCATCGGCCAGCAGCGCCAGTTCGAGCACGCCAGGGCTTGGCCATTTGTAGAGGGCACGTTTGCCGGGGTAGGTCTTGGTGTCGAACAGGGCGGACCAGTTCTGAGGTTTGCTGGCGCCGAGCTTGCCTTCGTTGTAGCCGAGGACGAAGGAGAAGAAGAATGAGCCGACACCGTGATCGGAGACAAAGCGCGGGTCGATCTTGTCACGTTCGATGACTTTGAAATCGAGGGGTTCGAGCAAGCCTTCGGAGGCGGCGCGCAGGGCGAAGTCGGCTTCGACGTCGACCACGTCCCACTGTACGTTGCCGCTTTCGACCATGGCCTTGAGTTTGCCATAGTCGGTCGGGCCATCCTGCACAACGGTGATGCCGCTGGCTTTGCTGAACGGGTCGGCCCAGGCCTGCTTTTGCGCATCCTGGGTGCTGCCGCCCCAACTCACGAAGTTGACGCTTTCAGCCGCCAGCAATGCCTGGCTGGTCACACTCAGCAGTCCCGCAAAAAGAACCGCGGTCGCACGTTTGTTCAACACCATTTTCACGCCCTCATTGTTGTGTTTATGAGCGGGGCTTTGAGTGCCCGCCTATCGGGAGCAACAAGTCCGTCCAGTCAGCTTCGACTGTCCGGTCTATGGAATATCATATTATGGTATTCCAAACTTTGTGCAAGCACTTTGCCGTACCGGCCATCAGCCAAAAAACAGTTTTTCAGTGGTTCCGAAGATTGTCCTGCGACGCAATGCCTTGTGGGAGCGGGCTAAACCAAGAGTCATTCGGCGAAAGGAATACTCTCCACCACCTCCAGGTCATACCCGGTCAAGCCCGCATATTTCAGCGGTGGCCCAAGGTGGCGCAGCTTGCCGACGCCAAGGTTTTGCAGGATCTGCGCACCGGTACCCACTTCCGAGTAGATCCGCGACTGCGAACGGCTGAACTGCCGTGGCGGCTGGGTCAATTGCGGCACACGCTCCAGCAACGCTTGCGAGGATTCGTGATTGGCCAGCACCACCACCACGCCGTGGCCTTCGCTGGCGACACGCTGCAAGGCCGCCCACAAGGTCCAGTTGCTCGGCCCGCTGTACTCGGCACCGACCAGGTCGCGCAACGGGTCGATCACGTGCACGCGTACCAGCGTCGGCTCATCGCGGCGCAGATCGCCCATGACCATGGCCATGTGGACACCGCCTTCGATGCGATCCTCGAAGGTGATCAGACGAAAGGTGCCGTGCACGGTTGGCAGATCGCGTTCACCGATGCGCACGATGGTGTGTTCGGTGCTGAGGCGGTAGTGGATCAGGTCGGCGATGGTGCCGATCCGGATCCCGTGCTTGCGCGCAAACACTTCCAGGTCGGGGCGGCGGGCCATGGTGCCGTCGTCGTTCATCACTTCGACGATCACCGAAGCCGGCGTGAAACCGGCCAGGCGGGCCAGGTCGCAACCGGCCTCGGTATGACCGGCGCGGGTCAGCACACCGCCTTCACGGGCGCGCAACGGGAAGATATGGCCGGGTTGCACGATGTCGGCGGGGCCGGCGTTGGCGGCGACGGCGGCGGCGATGGTGCATGCACGATCTGCAGCGGAAATGCCGGTGGTCACACCGACGGCGGCCTCGATGGACACGGTGAATGCGGTGCTGAACACACTGCCATTGCTCGGCACCATCTGCTCCAGGCCCAGGCGCTTGCAGTGTTCGTCGGTCAAGGTCAGGCAGATCAGGCCGCGGGCTTCACGGGCCATGAAGCTGATTGCCTCGGGGGTGCAGCAATCGGCGGCCAGCAGCAGGTCGCCTTCGTTTTCCCGGTCTTCATCGTCGACCAGCAGGACCATTTTGCCGAGGCGGTAATCTTCGATGATTTCTTCGATGCTGTTGAAGGCCATGCTGGAGTCTCGGTATTTATTGGATTGGTAATGTGGTATACCATAATACAAAATAAATCGAGAGATCACTATGAAGGCGTACTGGATTGCTCATGTGGATGTCACCGACCCCGATCAATACAGCCAATACACCCAGCGCGCGCCGAAGGCGTTTGCCTTGTATGGCGGTCGGATTCTGGCGCGGGGTGGGCGTAGCGAGGCGATGGAAGGCCGATCTGTGCCGCAACGCAGTGTGGTGATCGAGTTTGATTCCTATGAGCAGGCAGTGGCTTGCTATCACTCGGCGTTGTATCAGGAGGCGCGTGGGTATCGTGAAGGGGTGGCTTTGGCTGAGGTGATTATTGTCGAGGGCGTGGCGCCGCTCTGAATAGCGACTGAGTACATATCCGTTTTTTTGGTCACGGCGGCTGGCGGTTTCGCCCTTACGGCGAGTCCCTTTTGTCAAACGACACAAAAGGAACCAAAAAGTCTCGCCCCTTACGTACGGCCCCTCGCCAAGGCTCGGGGTTCCTTCGCTCCGGCATTCATCCGGGGTCATTGCCCTCCGGTCGGCTGCGCTCGACCTACATGCAATGAGTTCGACTGCGTCGAACGGCGCTGCGCGCCAGTCCCCGGATGAACGCCTCCACTCAGCCTGCCGAGGGGGCGGGTGGATCAAGATCAAGAGCGGCAGGCGAGCTAACGCTCGGCCTGTTGAGTGGTGAAGAGCATGGGTGTACGCAGCCCTGCTTTGCTCTGCTCTTCTGTAGGAGCGAGCCTGCTCGCGAAAAACGCCGGGACACCGCGGGGATTCAGACAGCCCGCGTCATCATTGACGACCATCGCGAGCAAGCTCGCTCCTACAGGGAAGCGCGTTCAATTGCGATCAGGCCGGCCGGTAGGCCGCCTCGCTTTGGCTTTTGATCTGCTTGCCCCCTCGAGAGGCCGAGCGCAGGTTCTGCGCAGTGGGCAACCCGGCATGGATGCCGGGTTAGCCGCGTACGGCCATGGATGGCCGATCGCGGCGGGCCCACGGAGCAGGACCGGAGCGAGGGCATGCCGAGCCTTGGCGAGGCACCGAACGTCAGGGGCAAGAGCCCTTGGTTACTTGGGGCTCTTCCAAGTAACCCGCTGTAAAAGCGGAACCATCAGTCGCCGTGACCACAGAAACGGATATGTACACCGATAAACAGACATCGTGCAGCCTTCGCGAGCAACCCCGCTTGTGTCTGGATCCAGGGCTAAGTTCTGGGGCGGAGCGGGGCGATGAGCGTCACCGGACAAATACCATTCAGGGCCGCTATCCTTGGGCCACGGATATCCAACAGGTTGCCCCATGCTTGAAGTCCACGGCGTTTTCAAAAGCTACGCCACACCGCAAGGGCCGCTGCCGGTGCTGCAAGGTGTCGACCTGAAGCTCAGGCCCGGCAGCAGCCTGGCGCTGATGGGTGAGTCGGGCAGTGGCAAAAGCACCTTGCTGCACCTGATCGCCGGGCTGGACAAGGTCGATCGCGGCAGCATCCGCAGTGGCGAGCATCGTCTGGAACAGATGAATGAAGGGCAACTGGCGAACTGGCGCCGTACGGAAATCGGCCTGGTGTTCCAGCAGTTCAACCTGATCGGCAGCCTGCGGGTCGAAGACAACCTGGCGATTCAGGCGCGTCTGGCGGGGCGCCACGACTCACGCTGGCAAGCGCATCTGGTGCGGCGCCTGGGCTTGGGCGATTTGTTGCGGCGCTACCCGGAGCAACTGTCCGGCGGTCAGCAGCAACGGGTCGCACTGGGCCGGGCGCTGGCGTCGCGCCCGCCATTGTTGCTGGCCGACGAGCCCACCGGCAGCCTCGATGAAACCACCGGCGCCGAGGTGCTGCAGTTGTTTCTGGAGTTGCTCGACGACAGCCCCACCAGCCTGCTGATGGTCACCCACAGTCCCGGCGTGGCGGCGCGGCTGGCGGAAAAAGCCTTGCTGTGCGGTGGTCGTCTGGCCAGTGCGGGCGAGCGCTGACATGCTCATCTTTGGCGAAACCCTGCGGGCACTGCTCAGCCATTGGCGGCAGCATCCGGTGCAATTTTTCAGTGTGCTGACCGGGCTGTGGCTGGCCACCAGTCTGTTGACCGGCGTCCAGGCACTCAACAGCCAGGCCCGCGACAGCTATGCCCGCGCCAGTCAGTTGATTGGCGGCGAACCTCAGGCCAGCCTCAGTGCACCCGGTGGCGGCACGTTCCCACAACAATGGTTTATCGATCTGCGCCAGGCGGGGTGGCCCGTGTCACCGGTGCTGCAAGGGCGGGTCACGCTCAAGGGGCACGAAGAGCAGCGCTTGCAGTTGATGGGCATCGAACCGGTGTCGCTGCCGGCGGGCGCGGCGGTGGCCGGGCAGGCCTTGGCGATTGAGCAGGTCGTCGGCTTTTTCAGCCCGCCGGGCAGTACCTGGATATCGTTGCAGACCTTGCAGGCACTGGGCTTGCGCGAAGGTGACCGGCCCCTGAACCTGGCTGGCGCGGCACTGCCGCCTCTGCATGTGCAGGCCGATATGGCGCCCGGGGTGCTGCTGGTGGACATCGGTTTCGCCCAGCAGATTCTGGGGTTGCCGGAGCAACTGTCGCGTTTGCTGTTACCGAAGGATTTCACCGTGCCGCTGCCAGACGCGTTCAAGGGACAGTTGCAACTCAAGAGCGCCGGTGAAGAAAACAACCTGACGCGCCTGACCGAAAGCTTTCACCTGAATCTCGATGCCCTGGGGGTGCTGTCGTTCGTGGTCGGTCTGTTCATCGTGCATGCCGCCATCGGATTGGCGTTGGAGCAGCGGCGAGGCTTGCTCCGGACCTTGCGTGCCTGCGGTGTGAGTGCGCGGATGCTGATCGCTTGTCTCGCCGTCGAATTGGGTGGGTTGGCCCTGATCGGTGGCGTGGCCGGGGTGGTCAGCGGCTACCTGTTGGCCGGCATGCTGTTGCCGGATGTCGCCGCCAGCCTGCGCGGCTTGTACGGCGCCGAAGTGGCAGGGCAGTTGAGCCTCAGCCTGTCATGGTGGTTCAGCGGTATCGGCTTGGGCCTGATTGGCGCGATGCTGGCCGGGGTCAACAGTCTGCTGCGGGCAGCGCGTTTGCCCTTGCTGGCGCTGGCCGACCCGCAGGCCTGGCATCAGTCCCATGCCCGCTGGTTGCGACGCCAGGGTGGGGTGGCGGCAATGGCCGGGGTGATCGCGCTGCTGGCGCTGATCTTCGGCGATAGCCTGGTCAGTGGCTTCGTGTTGATGGCGGCGCTGTTGATCGGCGCCGCACTGGCACTGCCGGTGGTGCTCAGTTCGCTGCTCAATCTCGGCTCGCAGCGCAGTCGCTCGGTGCTTGGCCAATGGTTTGTCGCCGATTGTCGCCAGCAATTGCCGACCCTGAGTCTGGCATTGATGGCGCTGCTGTTGGCCATGGCGGCGAATATCGGGGCCGGCAGCATGACCGCCGGCTTTCGCCAGACCTTCAGCGACTGGCTCGAACAACGGCTGACGGCCGAGCTTTACCTCAATCCACAGACCCCGGCCCAGGCCCGGGAACTGCACAGCTGGCTCAACCAGCAGCCGCAACTGGCGGCGGTGCTGCCCAACTGGCAGGTGTCGATCCAGTTGCAGGGCTGGCCGACGGACCTGTCCGGAATCATCGACCACCCGACCTATCGCCAGCACTGGCCGCTGCTCGAAACCTTGGGCGATGACCCTTGGGAGCGACTGGCCAAGGACGATGCGGTGATGCTCAGCGAACAACTGGCGCGGCGCCTGCAAGTGCGACTGGGCGATCACCTGACGCTGCCGACGCCGACGGGCCCGTGGTCGCCACGAATCGTCGGGATCTACGCCGACTATGGCAATCCCAAGGGCCACATTCTGGTGAACATCCGCCACCTGTTGCGCGGCTGGCCGCAACTGACTCCGAACCGCTTCAACCTGCGCATCGACCCGGCGTCGATCCCGGCGTTCGTCACGGCGTTGCAGGCGCGTTTTACCCTGGACGACAGCCGCATCGTCGATCAGGCGCGGCTCAAGGGCTGGTCCACGCAAGTCTTCGAACGCACCTTTGCCGCCACCGCCGCGCTCAATAGCCTGACGCTGTGCGTGGCCGGGGTGGCGTTGTTCATCAGTCTGTTGACCCAGAGCCAGAGCCGTCTCGGGCAACTGGCGCCACTGTGGGCGCTGGGCGTGACCCGTCGGCATCTGATGTTGCTCAACCTCGGGCAAACCTGGTTGCTGGCGCTGCTGACCCTGGTGCTGGCGTTGCCGTTGGGCATCGCCCTGGCATGGTGCCTGGACACGGTGATCAACGTGCAGGCCTTTGGCTGGCGCCTGCCATTGCGGGTGTTTCCATGGCAACTGCTGCAGTTGATGGGGCTGGCGCTGGTGGCGACGTTACTGGCCTCGGCCTGGCCGTTGTACCGTTTGTACCGCACGCAACCGGGGGATCTGCTGCGGACATTTGCCCATGAAGATTAAAGTCGGCGTGTTGCTCCTGATGCTGCTGGTGAGCGGTTGCGATCAACCGGCACCGGTAGAGAAGGGTTTTGCCGGGCTGGGCAACCAGGCCGCGGCGTTCATCCCGGTGGTGCCCGGTCGGGTGTTCAGCTTCCCGGCGGATCACGGCGCGCACGACGGCTTTCGCATCGAATGGTGGTACGTCACGGCCAACCTGAAGGACGATCAGGGGCATGAGTTCGGCGCGCAGTGGACGTTGTTCCGCAGTGCCTTGAAAGCCGCCCCCGAGGTGACGGGTTGGCAGAATCAGACGATCTGGCTCGGCCACGCGGCCGTAACGTCGGCGACGGCGCATCACGCGGCCGAACGTTATGCCCGTGGCGGCATCGGTCAGGCCGGTGTCAGCGTCGCGCCGTTCAATGCATGGATCGACGATTGGCAGTTGCGTAGCCAGGCGACTGCCGACAATCCTCTGACCGACCTGTTGCTCAGTGCTCGCGACAAGCGTTTCAGCTACCGGTTGCGGTTGACCTCGACAGGTCCGCTGGTGCTTCAGGGGGACCAGGGCTTCAGCCAGAAATCCGAACAGGGCCAGGCCTCCTATTACTACAGTCAGCCGTTTTTCCAGGCCAGCGGCTCCCTGGACATCGACGGCCAGACCTTCCAGGTCAGTGGCCCGGCCTGGCTTGACCGTGAATGGAGCAGCCAGCCCCTGACGGCCAACCAGAGCGGTTGGGACTGGTTCTCCCTGCACCTGGACAGCGGCGAGCAGGTGATGCTGTATCGCATGCGGCAAAAGGGCGGCGAGCCTTACCTCACCGGCACCTGGATCGACGCCCGGGGCCAGACACAATTGCTCCACGCCAGCGACATCAGCCTGACGCCTCAAGACAGCGCCCGCGTGGCCGGGCGCGAGATGCCTGTTCGCTGGTCAATCAGGATCCCCGCCAGACACCTTGAAATCGCCATCACCGCGCTCAATCCCCAGGCCTGGATGGATTTGCGCATTCCTTATTGGGAAGGCCCGGTACGCCTCAGTGGCAGCCATGCCGGGAACGGATATCTGGAAATGACCGGGTATTAGAAAATCAGTGCCTCGCGGCGTCCACTCGCCAAACAGCGTCTATGCTCATCGCACACATGGCGTTGAGCCTGGCTTCAACGTCGTCTGTTGCCATCTATCACAGGGAAAGTTCTGCCTATGAAACGCCACGCACTGACCAAAGCCATCACCTTCGCTACTTTGCTGTCTGCCGCCAGTTTTGGCGCGGTTGCCGCCGATATCCCGTTGTCCGAAGTCGTGGTGGCTGATCAGGTCTCCACCCAAGTCGTTTCGGTAGATACCGCGAACCGATCCGTGGTCCTTAAGGGCCCGCAGGGTAATGAGTTCCCGGTGCAATTGACCGACAAGGCGAAAAACCTCGACAACCTCAAGGCCGGCGATACCGTCGATATCAGGATCACCAGCGCTGTTGCAGCCTACCTCGACACCGATGTCGACAAAGGCCTGCCAGGCACCGCCGAAGCCAGTGGCGAAGTGCGTGCGGCACCCGGTAGCGCCAACCCCGGCGGTGAGGCTTACCGTCAGGTGAAGGTGCAGCTGAAAATCACCCATATTGACCTGAAGAAAAACCAGGTGACCTTTGAAAACCCGCAAGGCAAGTCCAAGACGGTTGACGTCAAGCGACCTGAAGTCCAGGCCAAACTCAAGGAGTTGAAAGTCGGGCAAAGTGTGAATGTGGTTTACACCGATATATTGACGGTGACCAGTAAGCACTGATATTGGTTTTTGGCTTTATACAGGTTGATTGTTTCTGTGCAGTTTTTGTATAGGAATAATCAACCTTACTGGTCGAACTGGTGAGTTCGTTGCTCGGTGCTGGATTGGATTTAAGTAGACATCTGATTAAATATGGTGTCGATAAATTTCATGTTCAACACACGGACATATTAAGCTACTTCTACTAAAATGCTTTCCGTTCGCCCAGTGCAGGGCTCTTTACCAGTGCATGGATTGCCGAGGCCAGTGCACTGGGCGAACCCTTTGCATGCTGTATTGAAAGTTTCAGATATAAAAGACGGGCGACCTGCGGGTCGCCCGTTTTTTTTTGCCGAGTCCTGTTTTTATGCAGTTGTGAAAAGTCGTTCAGTCAGACTTTTTATTGATTTGGACAACATCGGCCAACGCGGCGAAACACTGTTCGATCGAGCGCTGCTGGCTCTGGGCATACAGCCCCAGTTCATCGATCGTCGGCCGCCCCAGGGCTTTTTCGAACGCTTGCTGATTGGAGTGCACACCGTAACGGGTCTGCGCCGCGTCCCCCAGGTTCGACTGGAAAATTCCCGCCGCGCTGACTGGCAGGAAGTCTTCGTACACCAGCGGCTCAACCCGCAGGTAACCGCTACCGAGCAGGTCTTCGAGGGCGGCGTTTTTCAGGTCGCCTGCCGCCAGGCCTTTTTCCGTCACGAAGTAGCGGAAGTAAGCCAGGCCCTGTTGGCGCATGCCTTCCCAGGTGTCGGGGAACTCGTTGAAATGCTGCGCCATCAGGGCGTTGTAGCGCGCGGCGTTGGCTTCGTTGGGGAAGTCCTTGAGTTCGTCCCGTGCGGCATTGAGCAAGCGGTCGTACAGTGCGCGGCCCTTGGGCGTGAGGGCGGCACCGCGCTGTTCGATCTCGCCGAAGCGGGCGCTGTGGCTGCCGTGAGCCTCGTTTTGATCGGTGAAGGCAATCGGTTCGTCGAGGGCCTTGAAACTGGTCTGGCGCAGCAGGATCGGGCACTGGCGGCGGGGCGGGCCTTCGATCACTGCTTTGGGGGTGATGCCATGGGCCGGCATTTGCGCCTGGACGATGTCGATGTCCAGGGTCCGTGGAGTCAGGTGGTTGATGTGCGGCCCCTTGAACGCCACCACGTCGGCGATCAGCCGATGCTGGGCGCTGAGCTTTTGATACTGCTCGGCAGTGACGGTGGCGCTGTGGTGCCAGCGAAAGGTTTCCAGGGCCTGTTCGACGAACTCCAGGGCTTCCGGCTCGGTCAGGCCACCTCGGGATTCGGCACGCTCGATGAGCGTGAGGGCCGTGGGGGTGAAGATCGAGCGCTGGTCGAGCATCGACTGGGCAAATGTTCGCAGCTCCAGGTCTTCGATCAATTCCAGGCGCAACAGCGAGGTGAACACCCGGAACGGGCTGACCTGCAACGACGCTTCGTGCACCGCGCGAAATGCCGTGGAATGCACCGGCACGCCGGCCGGCGTCAGGTCGTAGTAACCCACCGGTTGCATGCCCATCACCGCGAACAGGCGGGCGAGGGTCGCCAGTTCATCGGCTGTACCGACACGGATAGCCCCATGTCGCTCCAGGTCCAGACGCTCGATTTCGCCGGTGCTCGTGAGCTGCTGCAGGAGTTGCTGATCGCTTTCCAGCACGTGACGGTTGGTCTGTTCCACCAGTTCCATCAGCGCGCCGTACAACGGCACCTCCTCGCGGTACATGTCAGACATCGCTTTGGAGAAGCGTTGGCGGATCAGGTCAGGGCTGACGAAGTTCGGGTGATTCATGAACAGGATTCCTGGCGCGGTGACGTAAAGGATGGACGAAAGATCGCAGCCTTCAGCGACGCCGACAAACGAAGTTTCTGACGAACTTCATTCTGCAAAGGACTGCAAGGGGGCGTTCTCGATTAGTTTCCTCACCGCGTTGTGCCTTAAAGCTGGCCAGGCAAGGCGTAGGCCGCTGGGAATGGTTGTTCCCTTACCAAGGCTTGCAACGCAGCATGGCCAGCTTTAAGGCACAACCCGGTGCGGTAGGGAAACTATTTGAGAACGCCCCCTAGTGCTGTCGTTGATCCTGCGGGCTCTCCGAGCGCAGCGATGCCAAAAACTCGCGATACAGGCGCGCCGAACCGGTGGGGGCTTCCACCATGGGCATGTGCCCGATGGCGTCCCAGATATGCACGCGCAAGTCGACGATGCCCTTGCTCCAGACCGCTACGCTGCTGACATCGATCAGCCGGTCCTTGCGCCCCCATAGCAACAGTGCCGGGGCGCTGATGTTGGGCAGGTGCGGCTCCATTGGCGGGCTGGCGCGGAACTCCCGGAAGATTTCTTCCAGCTCCTCGCGGGATTGTTCATAGCGCTGGGCGACGGCATCGAGCACGAGTTTGGGTACCCAGGGTGGCGAAGCCATGGTCATGGCGTAGAAACGCCGGAATTCCTCCCGCGAATGAATCAGAAACGGGTTGTGGCCCTTGGCCAAATGCCGCTCAAGGTCGCTGGGCTCGGGCGAGGTGACGCCGGCCGGGTCGATCAGGGCCAAGGACACAATGCGCTCCGGGTAGTTTGCCGCGAGCCACGCGGCCATGTAGCCACCCATGGAGTTGCCGATGACATGCACTTTCTCGACCCCGCACACGTCCAGCAGCTGGATCATGCGCTTGGCCTGCAGCGGGATGTCGTAGCCGCCGCCAGCCTTGAAGCCGGTTTCGCCATGGCCGGCGATGTCCGGGATGATCACCCTATGGCTGCCGACAAAGTGCCGGGCGAAACGCAGCCAGAGGTTCTTGTCGGCGCTGAAGCCATGGAGCATCAGCACATTGCTGGTGGCTTCGTACGGCCCGCCTTGCCAGGTCGAGACGGTCATCTCGGGGATGGGCACGACGATTTTGTGCAGCCGGTACAGCTTGGCCTCGGTCGCCATGTTCAAGTCATAGAGCCAGTAGCCAATGGCCGGGTAGGTCAACCAGCTCCAGGCGACGAAAACTGCGAGAACGACGAATAACAAAAGCATCATGCGTCTCCCTTCTATCTGCTCAGGACAAAATGTGATCGGCGGGTTTCAGCGCTCGGGTCAAACGATGAAAACTGAAGCTGAACCCCGGAAACATGGCAATCACATGACCGCTCTTGCTTTGGTACCAACTGTGGCAACCACCGGACTTCCACACGGTACGTTCCATTTCCCGGTGGATCATTTCAGTGTAGGTACGTTCCGCCTCATGGCGAACTTCGATGCTGCGTAAACCTTGAGCCCTCAAGGTGCGAATGCAATCGAGGATGTAGTTCATCTGGGATTCGATGATGAATAGCGCCGAGGTGTGGCCGATGCCGGTGTTCGGCCCGGTGACGATGAACAGGTTGGGGAACTCGGGCAGGGCTGTGCCGAGGTAGGCCCGCGGGTATTGCGCCCAGACCTCTTTCAGGCGGGTGCCGTTCTTGCCCGTTACCGGGTAGGAAATCACCCCGTCGGTAGCATCGTAGCCGGTGGACCAGACGATCAGGTCCAGGTCGATGTGGTGGCCATCGAGGGTAACGATGCCGGTTTCGTCGATGCAAGCGATGCCTTGCTCGCGGCTGTGCAGCGTCACGTTGCGGCGGGCCAGTGCCGGGTACAGCGTACTGGACAGGATCACCCGTTTGCAGCCGATGGTGTAGTCCGGTGTCAGTTTGCGCCGCAGTTCGGCGTCCGGTACCTGGCGTTTGAGAAAACCCAGGGCCTGGCGCTGGACCATGTGCACCGCCGGCTTCGAATACTTGAAGGCAATCACCCGGGTTTCGAATTGCCAGTAGATTGCCCAGCGCAGCAACTTGTAGGCGGGCTTGAGCCCCAACAGCCAGCGCTGCAAGCAGCCGAAGCTGCGGTCAGCCCGGGGCAATACCCAGTGAGGTGTGCGCTGGAACACATGCAAGTGCCCGACGTCTGGGGCAATCGCCGGAATGACCTGGGCCGCACTGGCGCCGCTGCCGACGATGGCCACGCGTTTTTGCCGGTAGTCGTAGGTGTGATCCCAGTTGTTGGTGTGGAAAGTCTTGCCCCGAAAGCGTTCCTGTCCGTCGAAGTGCGGTACCACCGGTTGGCTCAGCGGCCCGGTCGCGTTGATCAGGAACTGCGCGCAAAACGTGCCTTTGCTGGCGGTGAACAGCGTCCAGCGCTTGTTGGCGTCGTCCCATTCGACGCGCTCGACATTGGCGTCCAGTTCCACCTTGTCCCGCAGTCCGAAGTGTTCCACCACATGGCGGGTGTAGCGGTGCAGTTCGGCCTGTCCGGCGAACATTTGCGTCCAGCGATACGGAGCGAAAGACAAGGAGTACAGCGGCGAGGGCACGTCGACTGCCGCGCCTGGGTAGGTATTCTGGCACCAGGTACCACCGAAGAAATCCCGTCGTTCCAGCAGGCGGAAATCGTCGATGCCGGCCTTGAGTAAATTGATTGCGGCACATTGGCCACCAAAACCGCTGCCGATGATCAATACTTGAAAGGTCTGCATGGGCCTCCTCTTATGGTCATTGATCAACCCCTTCTTTCATGTATAGCCGTTTCTGGAGACGAGGCTTTTGCTTTTACACGAGCGTGATGTCGCGATATTCAGCCTGCCAGTCGGTGATGGCTATTTAATCTCGTCCTGATAGACTCCAGCGCAGAGGCACAGGCTGTTATCGCATTCCGTCGAGTGGGACAGAGGCCCTATGGCAAAAACGGGAGGAAAGGGATTTTCATTGGCCAGGAGGCTCTATACATCGCGAATCCTGGGGTTGGCCCTGGGATTGGTTTGCGTGAGCGTAGCGATGTATCCACTCGATCCTGCGCCTTGGGTCTGGGGTTTCATGTGGTTCAATGGCCTGGTCTGGCCGCACCTGGCATACCAATGGACGCGTCGGGCCAGGGCGCCCTATCATGTCGAACACCGCAACCTGCTGATCGATGCCTTTCTCGGCGGCTTCTGGATTGCCGCGATGCAATTCAATCCACTGCCCAGCGCGTCCACTATTTCCATGATGGCCATGAACAACGTGGCCATCGGCGGCATGCGCTTCCTGCTGGCCGGGACTGCCGCGCAAGTGCTGGGCGTCTGTGTCGGCCTGCAGATTTTCGCCCCGGCGTTCATTCCTGCCACCAGCCCGGTGCAGCTCTATGCCTGTTTGCCGTTGCTGTGCCTGTATCCGCTGGCGCTGGGCTGGATCTGCTTCCGCCAGGCCCATACCCTTGGCCGTCAGAAGCGTGAACTGCTGGCACTGAGCCGCACCGACAGCCTGACCGGCCTGCTGAACCATGGCGCCTGGAAGGACCAGCTGGAAGTCGAGTTCCAGCGCTGCAAACGCCAGCAAAAAGGCGGGGCGATTGCCCTGATCGACATCGACCATTTCAAGACCATCAACGACACCTATGGCCATGTTGCCGGCGATATCGTCTTGCGCAAGTTGAGCAAAATGCTCAGGCAGAACCTGCGGGCGACCGATGTGGCGGGGCGCTACGGCGGTGACGAATTCTGTGTGATCCTTCCGGACCTGCCCCTGAACCGCGCCGCCGCCATCATGGATACCCTGCGTGATCGCTTCGCCATCCTGGGGTACGAGCAGAGCCCGGCGCTGAAAGTCAGCCTGAGCATTGGCCTGGCATCATTCAACCCGGCCCATTCCGACGCGACGCTTTGGCTCAACGAGGCCGATCATGCGTTATACGAAGCCAAGACCACCGGGCGTAACCGAGTGATCTGTTGCAGTGACGGAAAACCCTATCGCGAACTGCTCGACTCGGCGTGACCTGTGGGAGCGAGTCTGCTCCGGGCGGCGATCCGACGATGGCGGCGTATCGGTTTAAAGCGTCACTCCTTCACGCTCATGAACTCCTCCGCGTAGCGGATGTATTCCTCCGGTTGCGTGTAGGTGTGCGTCAGCTCGGTCGCGCTCAGGTCCGATGTCTGGGTGAGGATCTGGCGTTGCTCGCGCAGGCTGTCGTAGGTCGCCTTGATCGCAGCGAAGTACGCACCATGGCCGTCGATGGTCACGCGGACACCCAGTTCGGCCAGGCGCTTGTCATCGCGTAGCAGCGGGTTGCCGTAGGTCACCAGCATCAGCGGCACGCTCAGGTGCTCGGCGATCTGCTCCAGATGGTCAAAGTCCTTTACGCCCACCATGCAGATGCCATCGGCCCCGGCGCGCTGGTATTGCCGGGTGCGGCTGATGATTTCCTGAACCGGCAGAATCCCTGCATGGGTGCGGGCGATGATCGCCATTTCCGAATCGCAGCGGGCTTCCAGTGCCGCACGGATCTTGCCGACGCCTTCGGCGACCGTGATCAGGTCGGTGGATTTGCGGCCGAACTGCGCGGGCAGCAGGGTATCTTCGATGGTCAGCGCGGCGACGCCGGCACGCTCGAGTTCGACGATGGTGCGCATGACGTTGAGCGCGTTGCCGTAGCCATGGTCGGCGTCGGCAATCACCGGCAACTGGGCGACACGGCCGATACGGGTGGCCTGTTCTGCGAACTCGCTGAGGGTGATCAGGGCAAAGTCAGGGGCGCCCAGCACTTGCAACGAGGCGACCGAACCACCGAGGATCCCGACCTCGAAGCCCAGGTCGGCGGCAATACGGGCCGACATCGGGTCGAAAACCGAGGCTGTGTGGTAGCAGGTGTCGGAGGCGAACAGTTGGCGAAAGTTGCGGCGCAAATCTTGATGGGAAAGCCTGGACATATGAGTTCCACCAATGGAATGGAAGGGCTTGAGCAAAAGTGTCAACGCCGAAGAAATAAAAGGCTATCACGCGCGCAGGGGGAGAATGATGACGAATTTGCTGGGTTCGGCAGATTGACGTTGCAACGATGAACCTGATAGGTCACGCAGCCACTGTCTGTTGCCATTGGTCAAGCAACGGCACGGCGCGCACCAAGTCACCGGGTTGTAGCTGCAAGCGCTTGGCGGTCAGGCGATCGACCACCAGGCTGCTACCCGACAGCCAGGCCGGGGCGCAGGTAATGCGACAGTTTTCCAGGCGGCGATTGTGGATCAGCCAGATCGGCGCTTTATCGTCCGGCGAGCCGATGACCAGTGACAGCGGTTGGCTGTCGCGCACGGTGCGGATCCCGGAAACCGGGGCTTCAATGACCGGTCCGCCGTCGAAGATATCGATGTAGCCCTTGTGGGCGAATCCTTCGGCGCTGAGGATTTTCAGGGCCGGCCCGGTATTCGGGTGGGCCTTGCCGATCACCGCCTGGGCCTGTTCGGTGAGCAGGCAGGTGTACAGCGGCTGGCGCGGCATCAGTTCGGCGATGAACGATCTGTTGCCCAGCCCGGACAAGTAATCGGCATGGCTGAAATCCATCTTGAAGAAGTGTCGGCCGAGGCTGTCCCAGAACGGTGAACCACCTCGTTCGTCGGCACTGCCACGTAATTCGGCGATGAGCCGGTCACCAAACAGCTGCGTAAATTCGGCCACAAACAACAAACGCCCGAGCGACAGCAAACGACCGTTGCTTCCCTGGCGCTGATCGGGGCGCAGGTACAACGAGCAGACTTCCGATTGTCCGGTCAGTTCATTGCTCAGGAACAGGGTCTGGATCTGGCGCTGGATGCCCAGGTCCGGTGAAGCACTGACCGTCATTCCGACCCGGTAGTTGTACCAGGGCTCGCGCAGGCCGACCCCACCCTTCAGGGCGCTGACACCTACCACTTGCTGCTCGTCGTCCTCGAGTACGAACAGATAATCGGCATCGGCCCGATCGACCTGCCTGGCGAAGGTGCGTTGAGCCCAGCGGATCCGATAGGCCAGTCGTTCTTCGTTGGCCGGCAGGCTGGTAAGCCCCGGAGCCGCTTGACGGACCAGTGTGAGCATGGCGGGCAGGTCGGTGATCTGGACCGGACGGACAATCATGTGGCTGTTCCTTGTTCGCGCGTGCTCGGGCGTTGGCGTCGACCCTGGCGGGTGTTCACAGGGCGATCAGCCTGATCGGGCTGCCCTCGGTCACCTTCAGTGCGCTGCACATGGCAGCGTCCAGTGTGACGGGTTGCCCGGTGATGTAATCTAGATCGGCGACGATGGCCCGATACTCCTTCAAGGACTCGTTGCTCACCAGAAAGCGGCCACGGGCATCGATCACCGGGCCAGGTTGCGTGACCCCGCACTGGCTGTGGGCGATGGAACGAATGCCCGACGTGCGCGCAAACAGCGTGGGGCCGCCATCGAACAGATCGATGTAGCTGTTGGTTTCGAAGCCTTCACGCTCGAGGATATCGAAGGCCTCCTGGCCATCGGGGTGGATGCTGCCGATGCAGTCCTGTGCCGCCTGGGGCAGCATGGGCACATAAATCGGATAGTGCGGCATCAGCTCGGCGAGAAACGTACGGCTCTGCAGGCCGCAAAGCCGTTCGGCCTCGGTGTAGGGCAAGTCGAAGAAATGCTTGCCCACGGCATCCCAAAATGGCGAGTGACCTTCATCACTGCTGTAACCGACGATCTCGGTGATCACCGTTTCGGAAAAACGCCGGGCATGGGCGGCGATGAACAACAGGCGCGCCCGTGACAGCAGTTCGGAGTGCGCAGTGCGTACCTGCGCGGCATCGATATGGAAGCCCCGCAGCAAGGTGTGGCCACTGAGGTCGTGACACAACGACAAGGCCGGTACGCCGTGCTCGATGTTCAGTTCCCTGGAGGCACTGGTGAAGTGTCGGTTGCGCAGGCTGTAGAACGGCTCGCTGTACCCGGCCGTGGCGAGGATTTCCGAGCAGCCGACCAGGTGTTGCGTCGTCAGGTCTTCGAGGACGAAGAAATAGTTTTCCGGGCCATGATCCTCGATGTCCTTCTCGAACGAGGCACAGGAATCAAGGATTTTTCCGCGTAATCGTTCGCTATCGTCGGGCAGGGATGTGACGCCTACGAGGCTTTCACGAGCCAGCTTCTGCAACTGGGGCAGGTCGGCTAACCCGACTGGACGCAAGACCAGCATGGAGACACTCCTGTATCAAACGATTCGGCGGTTTGAGCCGAACCTGACTATCACTGTCGGTTTTTCCACACATTAAATCGTTGGTCGTCTGAACGTAGTCAGGCGCCACTCTTTTTCTTGTCAGGCGTTTCTTGAGAGGGACTGTTTTAAACGAGGGGCGGGCGGTTCGGCCGAATGTGATGCCTGGCCAGGCGCGTTGATCGAGGGTTCGAGAATGGGCATCCGGGCTCCTGCTGGATGAGTGTGGTTCATGTTTCAACAGTCCGTTGAAAGGAGTATTTAATTATCGCGCACTGCCTGTCTAGTGAATTTTCGCAGGGGCTGGCCGTGCCCGGAAAAAGGGCGAAGTGCCTATGCCATGGGACTACGTCGATCTCGTAAAGTCTTGTAGGTGATTGCCTATGTTGCGGTCAGCCATCACAGAAAGACTGGCAGGAAATGACGGAAGGAATCCGTTTCATGCAGGAAAATTAAACACCCCCAGGGCGTACTCTCTTGCGGCACAATTGCGCAATGGCGCTCACCTGACGCCGTCGTTCTTTTCCATCCCTGGAGTGATAGCCGGTGCAGGCAACCCGTTTAACCCTGATTTGTCACGCTCGAACCGTCGCCCAGAAATTGGCGCGTTTTCCATTGGACGAGCCTCTGGAGATGGATTGGCACGCGTTCAGGCTTTCCCGTTGCAATCAGTTCAAGGGCGCCGCGCGTCTTGTCTGCGGCCCGGAATTGCGCACCCGGCAAACCGCTGAACTGTTCGGCAGTGCGCCGCAGATTGTCGATGCGTTGAAGGACTGCGATTTCGGGCGCTGGGGCGGTGAGCGCATCGGCGACCTGCAAAAAAACGACCCGCAGGCGCTCCAGCATTGGCTGGGGGATCCGGCTTCGGCACCCCACGGTGGCGAGTCGCTGGTGCAACTTGGCGAGCGAGTGGGCGCGTGGTTGACAGCGTTGCAGTCGACGCCAGGGCACATCGTTGCCATTACTCATCCCTTTGTCATCCGCGCCGCGCTGACGCAGGTGTTGCAGGGGGGAGCGTCCAGCCTGATCGACGTTGAACCCCTGTCGGTGCTCGAGTTGAGGTTCCATGGCCGTTGGCGGCTGCGCTTATCGGGCACTGATGCCGAGGACCTGGCTTGATGAAAAAACTTCTGGTCATCGGCATCGGTGCCGGCAATCCCGACTACATCACGATGCAAGCGGTGAAGGCGCTGAATAGGGTCGATGTTTTTTTTCTCATGGACAAGGGCCCGCGCAAGGACAAACTCATCGATCTGCGGCGCGAAATCTGCGAGCGCTATATCAACGGCCATGAATACCGTTTCGTCGAAGCCCGCAGTCCTGAGCGCGAGCGCGGTGATGTGGACTACAAGACCAGTGTCGACGACTTGAACCTGGCCAGGCAGCAGACCTTCGAACGGTTGATCAATGAAGAAGTGTCCGACGGCCAGTGTGGTGGTTTTCTGGTATGGGGCGAGCCGGCGTTGTACGACAGCACCATTCGTATCCTGCAAGCCATCCAGGCTTCAGGTGCCTGCGCGTTTGAATTCGAGGTGATCCCCGGCATTACCAGCGTCCAGGCGTTGGCGGCACAGCACAAGGTGCCGCTCAACCAGATTGGTCGCTCCGTTGAAATCACTACAGGCCGGCGCCTGGCGGCAGGGCAGGTGAGTGATGCCGACAGCCTGGTGGTGATGCTCGATGCTCAGGATGCTTACCATCAGGTGGTGGATCAGGACACCGAGATTTACTGGGGGGCTTATCTGGGGACGGCGGATGAAATCCTGATCAGCGGCAAGCTCAAGGATGTGGCGGATGAAATCGAACGGGTGCGCAAGGCTGCGCGGCTGGCCAATGGCTGGATCATGGATACCTATTTATTGCGCAAGCCTTGAGAACACCTCAAAAAACAGCATTACCCCCACGCCCAAACCGCTCCCGATACACCGACGGCGGCACACCGACCACGGTGCGAAACGCCACCCGGAAGCTTTCCACCGAGCGATAACCACAACGTTCGGCAATCTGTTCGGTGTTCTGGTCGCTGCTTTCCAGCAGTTCGCGGGCGCGGCCCAAACGTTCGTGCTGCAGCCAGGTTTTCGGTGACTGCCCACTGGCTTCGCTGAAGCGGCGCAGGAACGTGCGTTCGCTCATTGCGGCTTCGCTGGCCAGGTCGCGCACCTCCAGTGGTTCGTGCAAGCGCTCACGTGCCCACTGCATGACGCGGGAAAGATCGTTGCGCGGTGTGGGACTGACAGGCGTCGGAATGAATTGCGCCTGGCCGCCGCTGCGTTGCGGCGACATGACCAGGCGCCGGGCCACGGCATTGGCCACCTGCGTGCCGAAATCCCGTGCCACCAGATGCAGGCAGGCATCGATGCCGGCCGCGCTGCCGGCGGAAGTGATCAATTGGCCGGAATCGACATACAGCACGTCCGGGTCCACCAGGATGCCGGGAAACCGTTCGGCCAGTTCCGAGGTATAGCGCCAGTGCGTGGTCGCGCCGCGCCCGTCGAGCAACCCGGTGGCGGCGAGGACGAAAACACCGGAGCAGATCGACAGCAACCGCGCCCCCCGCGCATGGGCCTGGCGCAGGGCGGCGATCAGTTGCGCGGGCACCGCGGCGCTACGGTCGCGCCAGCCGGGAATGATGATGGTGCGGGCATCGGCGAGCAATTCCATGCCGCCATCGGCCAGTACCTGGATGCCGCCCATGGCGCGCATCGGGCCTTGATCGACAGCGACGATACGATGCTCGTACCATGGAAAATCGAATTCAGGTCGTGGCAGGCCGAAGATCTCCACGGCAATGCCGAACTCGAATGTGCAGAGGCCGTCGTAGGCCAGAATCGCGACCATTCCAGGGGTGGGGTGCATTTGGCGGAAAGTTCCCGGTGAGTGTCTTGTGCGCCACTGTAGCCGCAAATGACTGGCGGATAAAGTCTTCTCACACCCACCGCTACTTTGGAGTACAGCCCATGACCAGCCTGGTTCGCGAAATTCCCGCCGCCCCATCGGCCATCGCCCTGATGCACTTCAGCAACCGTCTGACGTTTGAAACCGATTGTTCCGATGTCCACGCCAGCCATCAGGACGGTGAAGTCGATTTCGTTCTGGTGGATGTTCGTGGCCCGCTGGCGTTCGAACGCGGACATGTGCCGGGAGCGATCAACATTCCCGGGCGCTTGCTGAGCGCCGAAGGCTTGGCGGCTTATCCGAAAAACAGCCTGTTCGTGGTCTATTGCGCCGGGCCTCATTGCAACGGTGCCAACAAGGCTGCCGTGAAACTGGCGGCCCTGGGTTATCCGGTCAAGGAGATGATCGGCGGCGTGACCGGATGGCTGGATGAAGGGTTTGAGTTGAGTGTCGAGGTGCCACGGCCGGCGAATGCCGCGATCGGTTGCGAATGCTGATCTTCCAACACCGGACAGTCCTGCATCAGCGACAGGCAGAGACTGTCCACCACTCATCCAGTGTTGCCTGCAACCACGTCAGCACATCGGCGTAGGCAACGCCGTCCTGCGGCCCTCTGGGCAACGGTGACTCATCGCCAAAATGCGCATTGAGCATGGCCACCGACTCGGCGTTCCACTCCGGATGAAACTGCAACCCCAGCCGCGTCGGCCCGGCGCGGTACATCTGCTGTTCACATTGCGCGCTGCTGGCCAGCAGTTGCGCGGCAGGCGGCAGGTCGATGGCATCTTCGTGCCACTCCAGTACCTTCAGTGTTTGCCCATCGATAAAACTCACCGTGGTCCATCCGGTTTCGGTGCGCTCCATCCGCCGTACATTCCCACCCAGACTCAACGCCAGCAACTGAGCCCCCAGGCATATGGCGAACACGGCCCCACCCAGATCCAGACTGCCTCTGAGCCATTGCCGTTCGGCCTCCAGCCACGCCGGACCGGCATTGGATTCATAAGGCCCGCCCAACAGGATCACGGGATCGGCGCTGACGGGCGGCAACTGACCGAGGTCTGCGCGAAACACCTTCAGCGTCAGCCCCCGGGACTCGGCCCAAAAGGCGATGGCACCCGGACCTTCGGCGGGGTGGTGCTGGATCAGGTTCAACGTGGGCATCGCGCTACTCTCGATGGGACGCAAGGGGCCCCAATGTGCCGTAAAACACCGGGCATCGCCAGTCGGTTCATTCCGTTTTATGAGGTCCGAAAAACCTGCAGGTCTGGCCTGAAAACGCGACATGTCTGACAGACGTTGCACCGTCATGGAGCCTTAACCTCAATACCTGCATCCCGGCGCCACTTTTCTGTAAATATTTGTCGCCTCGGCGTAATTTACCCTCCTGTAGCCGCTCTAGACTGCCGGCCACTTCGGTTCCCGCCCACAAAGCGATGACCGAACGCTGCCAATCGAAGCTGCCAATAAAAGCCTCCGCACACAGGAGTTATAAATGAAGAAGCTAGTGATGTTCGGTGCCCTGGCACTGTCGATGTTGTCCCTGACCGCCGTGGCTGAAGACGCCAAGCCGATCCGCATCGGCATCGAAGCCGGCTACCCGCCATTCTCGATGAAAACCCCTGACGGCAAACTCACCGGTTTCGACGTGGACATCGGCGATGCCCTGTGCGAGCAGATGAAAGTGAAGTGCACCTGGGTCGAGCAAGAGTTCGACGGCCTGATCCCTGCACTGAAGGTCAAGAAAATCGACGCCATCCTGTCGTCCATGACCATCACTGACGACCGCAAGAAGAACGTCGATTTCACCATCAAGTACTACCACACCCCGGCGCGCTTCGTGATGAAGGAAGGTTCCAGCATCAAGGACCCGCTGACCGAACTCAAAGGCAAGAAAGTCGGTGTGCTGCGCGCCAGTACCCACGACCGCTTCGCCACGGAAGTGCTGGTGCCTGCCGGCATCGACCTGGTGCGTTACGGCTCGCAACAGGAAGCTAACCTGGACATGGTCTCCGGCCGCATTGACGCGCTGCTTGCAGACTCGGTCAACCTGGACGACGGTTTCCTGAAAACCGACGCCGGTAAAGGTTTTGCCTTCGTCGGCCCCGAGTACAACGATCCGAAATACTTCGGCGGCGGCGCCGGCATTGCCGTGCGCAAGGGTGACAAAGAGCTGGCGGACAAGTTCAACACCGCTATCACCGAAATCCGCGCCAACGGCAAGTACAAGCAAGTGCAGGACAAGTACTTCAAGTTTGACGTTTACGGCGAGTAAGCGAGCGGACTGAGAAAATGGCAACCGCGCCAACGGTTGCCATTTTTTTTGTGCAATCATTTTCAGCCTGGAGACATCAGGAGTTCCCCACATGCAACGCATCGACCACCAGCTTCCCTGGAGCCACCTGGGCACAGAGCGCACCCTCAGCGTGTTTCGTTATGGCATCGGCCCGCGCAAGGTGTACATCCAGGCCAGCCTGCACGCCGACGAACTGCCGGGCATGCGCACGGCCTGGGAGTTGAAGAAACACCTGGCCGAACTTGAACAACAGGGACAGTTGAACGGCGTGATCGAACTGGTGCCGGTGGCCAATCCCATTGGCCTCGATCAGCACCTGCAAGGCAGCCACATGGGGCGTTTCGAGCTGGGTAGCGGTAAGAACTTCAATCGCTCGTTCGTCGAACTCAGTGCACCGGTGGCCGGGTTGATCGGTGATCGCCTCGGCAGCGATGCCCAGGCCAACATCGCGCTGATTCGCCAGACCATGGGCCAGGTCCTCGACGACTTGCCGGCAGCGACATCGCAGCTCGAAGCGATGCACCGCCTGTTGCTGCGCCATGCCTGTGACGCCGACATCACGCTCGACCTGCATTGCGATTTCGATGCGGCGATTCACATCTACGCCTTGCCGCAGCACTGGCCACAATGGCAATCCCTGGCGGCGCGCTTGAAAGCCGGCGTGGCGTTGTTGTGTGAAGACTCCGGCGGCAGCTCGTTCGATGAATCCTGTTCTTCGCCATGGCTGCGTCTGGCCAAGGCGTTCCCGGCAGCGGCCATTCCACCGGCCAACCTGGCGGCCACGCTGGAGCTGGGCAGCATGGGGGACACCCGCGTCGACCAGGCCCAGGCCAATTGCGAGGCGATTCTAGGGTTCCTCGCCGAGCAGGGTTTCATCTCCGGCACCTGGCCGGCGGCGCCGGCCGAATGCTGTGAAGGCATGCCGTTCGAGGGCACCCAATACCTGTTCGCACCGCACCACGGCGTGGTCAGTTTCCTGCGTGAAGCCGGGGAGTGGGTGGAGAAGGGCGATGCGCTGTTCGAGGTGGTCGACCCGTTGAGCGACAAGGTCACCACCGTGCAGGCCGGTACCAGCGGCGTGCTGTTTGCCATCGACCGTGGACGCTACACCCAGCCCGGCACCTGGCAGGCGAAAGTCGCCGGGCGTGAGCCTATTCGGGCGGGGAAGTTGATCAACGACTGACCGGGGATTTCATTGACTGCGCCGACCTCTTCGCGGGCAAGCCCGCTCCCACAGGGTTTAGGTAATCCTTGTGGGAGCGAGCCTGCTCGCGAAGATGGCATCAGCCACGCCTGAGATGTTCCTGCCTACTGACCAGTGTTAGGCTCTTGCGCGAATCCTGCATTCCGTGAAGGAAGACCCATGTTGAAGATTCTCGCGCTGCTCACGCTGTTGGCATCCACTGTCGTTCATGCCCAAACCCCGCTGCAAACCGACTTGCCGCTCAAGTACCTGGAGCAGGCCAGCGCCGATTCGAACCATCAGCCCCTGGTGATTTTCCTCCACGGTTACGGCAGTAACGAGCAGGACCTGTTCGGCATCAAGGACGACTTGCCCGCGCCCTACACCTACCTGTCGGTACGGGCACCTTTGGTGATGGAGGCGGGCAGCTATCAGTGGTTTCGCAAGAAGGGTGAAGGGGCCTACAACGGCGAGACCGATGATCTGAAGTCCAGCGGCCAGGTGCTGCTGGATTTCGTCGCGCAGGCCACGAAGAAATATCACACCGAACCCGAGAAGGTATTCCTGGTCGGCTTCAGCCAAGGCGCGATCATGTCCTACGAAGTGGGCCTGCGGCATCCCGAGGCGCTAGGCGGCATCGCTGCGTTGAGCGGGCGGGTTCTGCCGGTGCTCAAGGCCGAGCTCACACCGGATGAAAAACGCCAGTCGCTGGCAATTTTCATCGGTCATGGCGAGCAGGACAAACGCCTTCCCTACAGCGACGGCACCGAAGCCAACAGCCTGTTGCAGAGCGTGTCACTCGAACCCGAGTTTCACGGCTACCCCGGTGTCGGTCACAGCATCAGCGCCGAGGAGATACAAGACTTGAGCGCCTGGTTGCAGCGCCTCAATCCCTGAGATTCATTTTCCGCTGACGATCTGTTTGACCAGGGTTTCGTGTGCCGCCATATCGCCTGGGCGGGAAATCACCTGGATCACCGCCATGCGAGTGCCGGATGCGGCCATCAGCGTGGTGGTGAGGGTCATGCCACCGCCCTGCGTGGCAGTGCCGTCGATCTGGCGCAGGCCCAGTCCGGTTGTCCGGGTCAGGGCTTTCTCGCTGAGCTTGTTGTAGTCGGGCAGGGATTTGTGTTGTGCCGCATCGAAATCGGCCACGGTGCCGTCGAGGAAACCGCCGTCGTTGTCCTTGACGCTGATACCGTTGGGTAGGGTGTTTTCAGCGGCGATCACCACGGTCTTGGTGGTTTCATTGCTGTACAGGGTGCCGCTGGCACCGTCCGGGCTGGCCGGCAGCGGGTTGGCGATGAAGCCCTTGGGCAGGTTGAAGGTGAACTTGCTGCCGAGCATCGAGACCTTGTGGGCTGGCGCATCGCTGGCAGTGGCCTTGGCGGCCTGTGCATTCAAAGCCACAAGACCGGTAGCGGCGGCCAGCAGCAGGACAAGGGCTTTTTTACTCAACAATGACATCGGAAACTCCAGGGATGGGCGCGCAGTGGGGCGCGATCATCCCATGGAGGTTGTGCTGCGTTCCAGTGTGCTCTACCGAGCGGTCACTTGATGTGAAGTCAGACTTCCCGCCGCGACGGGTAACGCTGGATCACGTCGAGAAACTCGATCCGTCGATCGCTGGCCAACAGTTCCGGCAGCAACTTCTCGTATTCCTGGCGGTACGGCTTGCTCAGGTGACGGGCGATGAAGTCTTGCTTGCTGCAATTCCAGGTTTCGTACAGCACCAGGGTATTGGGTTCGTCCTGCAACTGGTGTACCCAGGTGTTGACGAAGTCCGGCTCGGCCGACATCTGGTGCACCACGTCCAGCAGGCGTGCCTTGGTTTCGGCAAAACGTTCCGGTTTGGCGGGCAGGTAAACGATAAACGCGACTTGATCACTCATTTCATCACCCTCGAAGGCTGGAGCCGGCAGGTTACGCCTGGTTTTGCGGGAACAGGTTGCGACGGGTTTCTTCGTCGAATTCGGCCTTGAGCACCAGTTTCTCTTTCAGGCCGTGGGCGCGTTGGGCGGCCGGACGGGCGCTGATTTCATCGTACAGGCGCTTGACGTTCGGGTACGCCGCCAGACCATTCTCGCCGAGGATGTAGGGTGCGTAGTTGGCCCAGCCCCACAGCGCGATGTCGGCGATGCTGTAGGTGTCGCCCGCCAGGTACTGATGCTGGGCCAGGCGCTCGTCGAGGATGCGGTAGTGACGTTCGACTTCCTTGAAATAGCGGTTTTTCGCGTAGGGCAGATCTTCCGGTGCGTGGTGCAGGAAGTGCACTGCCTGGCCGGAGAACGGCGACAGGCCGGTGCCGATGAACATCAACCACGACAGCATCTCGGCCTGGCCGGCAGCGGACGTCGGCAGGTAGCGTTGATGTTTCTGCGCCAGGTGCAGCAGGATCGCCTGGGAGTCGAACACGGTGGCATCGCCATCGACCAGCGCGGGTACCTTGGCGTTCGGGTTGATCGCCAAAAAGGCTGGCTGGTGTTGCTCGCCCTTGAAGGTGTCGACGCCGATCAATTCGTAAGGCGTTTGCAGCTCTTCGAGCAGCAGGGCAACTTTCATCGGGTTCGGCGAAGGGTGGAAAAAGAATTTCATGGTGTAGGCCTCAGTCGGGTAGGGGGTGGAACTGAGGCTGATGTTGAAGCAAACCCGTTCGAATGACGTACGAGGTTGTTGCTCTACTCGTGCGAAATCATCGAATGGGTTTCGTTGCTTTGGCGGTTCCTTCAGCGTCGGACACCGGATTGGCCAGTCGCGCCAGCAGGCGTCTGGTCACGCCCAGCATGGCCACCGATACCGCGACGCCCAATACAAAAGCGTTCATCCCCATCGTCGGCAGTGCCAGCGCCAACACCAGGCAGAAGGCGGCGAACGAGTACATGCCGGTGGCGGTGGCGCGCAGCAAAGCGGCGGTAAAGGCCGGGCCACGGGTTTGCTGGGAGAACACCGCCATCACGCTGCCCAATACCGGGAATACCGCCAGCAGGCCGCTCCAGCGGTCACCGACGGTGCTGGCCAGCAGTGTCACGACCAGGGTGAGCAATGCACCGGCCACCATGCGCAACAGGAGCTTGTCGGATTTCGGTGCCGGGCTACTGAGCACCGGTTGCACGGCGGGGAACAGGTACGGTGCGGCGAGCAGCGCGCTGGCGGCGGCGCACACCGAAAACACCAAGGAGGCCGGGATCAGCGACAGCACAATTGCCGTCACCGCCCAGACCGACAGCGAGATCACCAACGCCAGCGGCCATCCGGCCCGTTGTGCGACCTGGGCGTAGGACACGCAAAACGCAATCATCGCGAACATGGCCGACAGTGCAGCGGTGGCCGATTGCGCAGCGAACGCCTGGCCTTGTTCAAGGGCGAGGAACAGCAGAATCGGCCCGACTACCACCGGCAACCCCGACAACCAGCCGGCCACGCTCGGCCCCCAGCGTTTGCCCGCCAGGGAAATCAGCAGCAGGAAGCCTGGAATCACCAGCAGTTTGAGGATCAACACGCGCACGTCTCCGACCTGTTTGAGGTGGCAACGGTAACATTGCGTCGGGTAGATTGCTGTATTTGTATGTAGATTTTGTATACAAAAAATAAGGCCCCTGGAAAATTTCCGAATGGGTCTTTTGCGCATACGTCTTGTCTGGGCATCCCGCTATGAGGCCAACCCGTCATGAACCGTCAACGATCGCCGCTTCGCCATGGCCTGTGGCTACTTGTTTTGCTGAGCTGTCAGGCCCTGGCCAATTGGCAGGATTCGCTGCCCGGTGCGCAAATCCTCGGCAGTGGCGAGTTTCGCAAGTATGGCTTCGATGTCTACAGAGCGCGGCTCTGGAGTACGTCGCGGCCCTTGGTGAACGATCAGCCGTTCGCCCTTGAACTGATCTACCAGCGCAGCATTTCCCGTGATGACCTGGTGAACGCCAGTGTCAGGGAAATCAAGCGGCTCTCCGGTACCGCGATCAGTGATGAGCAACTGGCGTCCTGGCAGGCGCAGATGCAACAGTCGTTCGTCGATGTGCAGGCAGGCACGCGACTGACCGGTGTCTATCTGCCAGGGCAGGGCGCGCGGTTCTTCCTCGGCCAGCAGTTGTTGCGTGAAGTGAAGGACCTGCAATTCGCCCAGGCATTTTTTGCCATCTGGCTCGATCCGCGTACCAGCAACCCCGAGTTACGCCAACAGTTGCTGGGCGCGGCCCCCTGAACTTTGCGATGATCGCGTTCTGTTTGTGAGTCTTCCCACCTGTTGACGGATCATCACGTGAATTTCAGTTTTTTGCCCAAGATTGCGACTGCGCCGTTTTGCCCGCCGGAAGTGGCCGGCAGCGTTGCCGTCGACCCTCGCGCGTCGTTCTTCCAGCGAGCCTTGCGTTTTGCCGGGCCAGGGTTGTTGGTGTCCATCGGTTACATGGATCCGGGCAACTGGGCCACCGCCATCGAGGCCGGCTCGCGGTTCGGCTACAGCCTGTTGTTCCTGGTGTTGCTGGCGAGCCTGGCGGGGATGCTGGTGCAGTGTTTGTGTTCGCGCCTGGGCATTGCCACCGGACGGGACCTGGCGCAGTTGTCCCGGGAGCGCTACAGCACGCGCACCGCTCGCACCCAATGGTTTCTGGCGGAAATTTCCATCATCGCCACCGATCTGGCTGAGGTGCTTGGCTGCGCGCTGGCGTTCCACTTGTTGCTCGGTTGCTCGCTGAGCCTGGGCATCGCCCTGACGGCGTTCGATACTTTGCTGGTGCTGGCTTTGCAGAACCGTGGATTCCGCCGGCTCGAAGCAATCATGCTGGTACTGGTGGGGACCATTGGCGTGTGCTTCTTTATCGAATTGCTGCTGATCAAACCCCACTGGCCCGAAGTCGCCCGCGGCTTCACGCCGTCGCTGTCGGCCATTGCCGATGCTGCGCCGCTGTACCTGGCCATCGGCATCCTCGGGGCCACGGTCATGCCGCATAACCTGTATCTGCACACGTCCATCGTGCAAACCCGGTCGGTCGGCAAGGACCTGGCCAGCAAGCAGGATGCGGTCAAGCTGGCGCGTATCGACACCATTGGCTCCCTGGCGCTGGCGCTGCTGGTCAACGCGGCGATTCTGATTCTGGCGGCGGCCGCCTTTCACGGAACCGGGCATACCCATGTCGTGGACATTCAGGATGCCTACCACTTGCTCGACCCACTGGTAGGCGGGGCGTTGGCCAGCGTGTTGTTTGGCGTGGCGTTGCTGGCCTCGGGGCAGAGTTCGACGTTCACCGGCACTATCGCCGGCCAGGTGATCATGGAAGGGTTCCTGAACCTGCGGATTCCCTGCTGGCAACGACGCCTGATCACCCGCGGGTTGGCGCTGATCCCGGCGTTCATTGGCGTATGGCTGATGGGCGATGATGCCATCGGCAAGTTGCTGGTGTTGAGTCAGGTGGTGCTGAGCCTGCAATTGCCGTTCGCGTTGTACCCGTTGATCCGCATGACCAACGATCACGTACTCATGGGGCCGCTGGTGAACCGACTGCCGACGCGGGTGTTGGCGTGGGGGTTGTTTGTGGTGATCAGTGGGGCGAATAGCTGGTTGATTCTGCAGTTTCTGGGGTGACGGGTCGGGCCACTTCGCGGCCTGCCTGAAAAGAACGCATGCAAAAAAGAACCCGGTGCGATTTGCATCGCACCGGGTGTTTTTCCAGACGGTCAACGGATCTTCGTGGGTCCCCGCGCCGTCTGTTGAACGCTTTAAGCCCGCTCGAGCGCCAGCGCCACGCCCTGACCACCACCGATACACAAGGTGGCGAGGCCTTTTTTGGCGTCGCGCTTGATCATTTCATGCAGCAGCGTCACCAGCACGCGGCAACCCGAGGCACCGATCGGGTGGCCCAGGGCGATGGCGCCGCCGTTGACGTTGACCTTGTTCAAGTCCCACTCCAGGTCCTTGGCCACGGCCAGGGATTGCGCGGCGAAGGCTTCGTTGGCTTCAATCAGGTCCAGTTGGTCGATGTTCCAGCCGGCCTTGGTCAGGCAGCGGCGAGTGGCCGATACCGGGCCGATGCCCATGATCGCCGGGTCGACACCTGCGTTGGCGTAGGCGGCGATTTTTGCCAGGACTGGCAGTCCCAGGGCCTTGGCTTTGTCGGCACTCATCAGGATCACGGCGGCAGCACCGTCGTTCAGCGACGAAGCGTTGCCGGCGGTCACCGAGCCGTCCTTCTTGAAGGCAGGCTTGAGTTTGCCCAAGGAGTCGGCGGTCGTGCCGGCCCGTGGCTGCTCGTCGGTGGCGAAGGACAGCGGATCGCCCTTGCGCTGCGGGATCAGGATCGGTGTGATTTCGTCAACGAAGCGCCCGGCTTCGATGGCGGCCACGGCTTTTTGCTGCGAGGCGGCGGCGAACGCGTCCTGCTGCTCGCGGCTCAGGCTGTATTTCTCGGCCAGGTTCTCGGCGGTGATGCCCATGTGGTAATCGTTGAACGCATCCCACAGGCCATCGCTGATCATGGTGTCGACTATTTGTGCGTGGCCCATGCGCAGGCCGGTACGGGCACCTGGCATGACGTAGTTGGCCAGGCTCATGTTTTCCTGGCCACCGGCGATGATCACCTCGGCATCGCCGCAGCGGATCGCCTGGGCGCCCAGGTGCAGGGCCTTGAGGCCGGAGCCGCAGACCTTGTTCAGGGTCATGGCCGGTACGGCGAACGGCAGGCCGGCCTTGATGGCTGCCTGGCGCGCAGGGTTCTGCCCGGCGCCGGCGGTCAGCACCTGACCCATGATCACTTCATCGACTTGCGCTGGGTCCAGGCCGGTCTGTGCCAGCAGCTGGCGGATCACCGCGGCGCCCAGGTCGACGGCGGAAACATTGGCCAGGGAACCCTGGAAGCTGCCAATCGCGGTGCGCGTGGCGGCAACAATGACGACTTCTTGCATGGAATGATTCCTCACTGGGCAGCGAACTGCATTTCCGGTACGTGGTCCGGCACAATCAGTTTACCGGCAGTCTTGGCGACGATCTCTTCGACGCTGACACCCGGCGCACGTTCTTTCAAGATGAACGCGCCGTTTTCGATTTCCAGGTAGGCCAGGTCAGTCAGTACGCGCTTGATGCACCCGGCGCCGGTCAGCGGCAGGCTGCATTGGGACAGCAGCTTGGACTCACCGTCCTTCGACGCGTGGGTCATGATGACGATGATGTTGTCTGCGCCGGCGACCAGGTCCATCGCGCCGCCCATGCCCTTGACCAGTTTGCCGGGGATCATCCACGAAGCGATGTTGCCTTGCACGTCCACTTCAAAGGCGCCCAGCACGGTCAGGTCGACATGACCACCGCGGATCATCGCGAAGGATTCGGCCGAGGAAAAGATCGAAGCGCCGATGCGTGCGGTCACGGTTTGCTTGCCGGCGTTGATCATGTCGGCATCGATGGTTTCTTCAGTAGGAAAGGGACCCATGCCCAGCAGGCCGTTTTCCGACTGCAGCATGACTTCCATGCCTTCGGGGATGTAGTTGGCGACCAGGGTCGGAATGCCGATGCCCAGGTTCACGTAGAAGCCGTCCTGCATTTCGCGGGCGACGCGTTGAGCCATTTGTTCGCGGGAAAGTGCCATTGTCGTTATTCCTTCATTCGGTCCGGGGGCAGGGGATCACTTACGCACTGTGCGCTGTTCGATGCGCTTCTCGAACGTGCCGCAGATGATCCGGTCGACGTAGATGCCAGGGGTGTGGATCTGCGCCGGGTCCAGCTCGCCGGGTTCGACGATTTCTTCGACTTCGACCACGGTGATCTTGCCGGCGGTGGCGGCCAGCGGGTTGAAGTTCTGTGCGGTATGGCGATAGATCACGTTACCGAAATGGTCGGCTTTCCAGCCTTTGACGATGGCGAAGTCGCCGGTGATGGACTCTTCCATCAGGTACTTGCGGCCATGGAATTCGCGGACTTCCTTGCCCTCGGCGACCGGAGTGCCGACGCCGGTGGCGGTGAAGAAGGCCGGGATGCCGGCGCCGCCAGCACGCATTTTTTCCGCGAGTGTGCCTTGGGGGGTCAGGGTGACTTCGATTTCGCCCTTGAGCAGTTGCTCTTCGAACAGTTTGTTTTCACCAACGTAGGAGGCCACAACCTTGCTGATCTGCCGGTCTACCAGCAGTACGCCGAGACCGAAACCGTCGACGCCGCAGTTGTTGGAAACCACGGTGAGGTCACGGGTACCCTTGCGCTTGATCTCGGCGATGAGGTTTTCCGGGATGCCGCACAGGCCGAAGCCGCCAGCGATCACGGTCATGCCGTCTTCAAGACCTGCCAGAGCTTCCTCATAGGAACTCACGCGCTTGTCGAAACCTGCCATATGCACCTCTTTTATTCTTTGTGGGCGGCTGGCTAGCCGAATGGAGTTGAGTGTCGCGCTGGTTAATTCATTTGTTAAGTTGATTTTTAAAGTTGATTGATAGATAAAACTCAATAAACCGCTGCTCTAAACTAGCAGCTTGAAGCTAGGAGCTTACAACTTGAGCGAAGCGAGATGACCATCAAGCAGATCCGCGCCTTCCTGGCCGTGGCCCAGAGCCTGAGTTTCGCTGTGGCCTGCGAGCGCCTGCACCTGTCGCAGTCGGCCCTGAGCCTGACCATCAAGGCGCTGGAGGAGGGCCTGGGCGGGCGGCTGTTCACCCGCAACACACGTAACGTCGCGCTGACCGCCGAAGGCGAATCCCTGGTGCCATTGGCGCGCCGCCTGATCGCCGACTGGGACAATGCCGAGGACGAGATGCGCCAGCGCTTCACCCTGCAACGCGGCCGCGTGACCCTGGCGGCCATGCCATCGTTCGCCGGCAACCTGCTGCCGCCGATCCTCAAGACATTCCGCGCCCGCTATCCGAACGTCAACGTGACGGTCAACGATGTGATCAACGAGCAAGTGCTGGAAATGGTCCGGGATCGGCAGGTGGAACTGGGGGTGGCGTTCGAGCCGACCCAGAGTTCGTCGCTGCAATTCACGCCGTTGTACATCGACCGGTTCGTTGCGGTGGTATCCCTGGATTCGGCGCTGGCCGGGCTGGATGACATCGATTGGCAAACCCTGCTCAAGGAGCCGTTCATCACCTTGCAGCGACCTTCGACCGT
Source organism: Pseudomonas sp. B28(2017) (assembly GCF_002113025.1). GTDB lineage: Bacteria > Pseudomonadota > Gammaproteobacteria > Pseudomonadales > Pseudomonadaceae > Aquipseudomonas. The sequence continues at coordinate 448,517 of NZ_NEJH01000001.1, forward strand.
GCGGGTAATGCTTGAAGAGCACTTGCAGGCCCGCGGCATGAAGCTGCCGGTGGAGTTTGAAAGCCATCAACTGGCGACGGTCGGGCGAATGGTCGCCAGTGGCCTGGGCGTGAGCGCGGTGCCGGCCTTGTGCGCCGGGCAGATGCGTGAGCTGGGCGCGCGTTGCATCACGTTGCGTGACCCGGTAGTGGAGCGGGCACTTGGGGTGCTGACGTTATCGGGGGGAGAGTTGTCGGCGGCGGCGCAGGCGTTGTTTGATGTGCTGAAGGAAGAACATCTGGGGCGGCGATTTGCTGCGATATGAACCACAGAGTCCTTGTGCGAGCGGGCTTGCTCGCGAAGAGGCCATCAGCAACAAAATCTAACGGCTCAAACCCAGGCGTTCATGCCATTGCGCGATGGACTCTTCGGGGTAAAGATCGAACTGTTGATCCCCGGGCTGCGTCCGAACCTCCACCCACGGCGCTTTTGAACCGAGCATCAGGTGCGTGTGCTCCGGCGGTACCGGCAGTGGCGTGTCGATGGCCGAGGCGAAGGGGTGAATCAACTCAGGCCATTCGGGGCTGAACAGCCATAAACCCGAGCCGCACACCGAGCAGAAATGCCGCTCGGCGGTGCTGCTGTGGGCGCGTTTGGCGCCTTGTTCCTTGAGTCGTGCGTGGTAGATCGCGATGTGCTTGCGCCCGCGAACCTTGAGGCTGGCGGCATCGCCGCCGAGGTTGATCGCATAGCCGCCACCGCCCTGGGTCTTGCGACAGATCGAGCAGTAGCAACGCTGGTAAGGGTAGGGGTGGGCGCTGGTCAAACTGAACGACACCGCGCCGCAATGGCAGGAGCCTTCGAGGTGCATGGTGGTCTCCGGTGGCTTAGGGGATCCGGTATTAGCCTAGAAGACAAGAGTCGACAGTGCCTGCGATGAACGATGACCCGGTGCCACACTGGACGCACACTAATGGCCGGGTCAGCATGGGCGCCTCGAAACCGGGATCTAAAATCCATGCGACGATTACCTTCCCTGGCAGCCCTCAGAACTTTCGAATGCGCCGCCCGTCACGCCCATTTCGGCCGGGCGGCGGCCGAGTTGTGTGTCACCGACAGCGCGGTCAGCCACCAGATTCGCCAACTCGAAGAGCAACTCGGTGTGGCGCTGTTCGTCCGCGAAGGTCGGCAGATTCGCCCGACCCTGGCGGCCGGTCGCCTGATGCAAAGCCTGCAGCAGGCCTTCGAACTGATTGGCGATGCCTGCGATGAACTGCGCGATCCTTCATCCCTGGCGGTATTACGCCTGGCGGTCACCGCCGAGCTGGCGCAAAAGTGGCTGATGAGTCGTCTCACGGATTTCTACGCGCGCTATCCGCACATCACCCTGCATCTGTACGAACAACCGATCGACGCCACGGCGCCCGGGGAGGACATCGACCTGGCGATCACCTACGGCACCGGGCCGGTGGACAGCACCGCGTATTTCGTCAGGCCGCTGCCGGCGTTGCAGTTCTTCCCGGTGTGCAGCCCCGGCCTGTTCAACCAGGGCTCGCTAAAAAACCCGAAGGACCTGGCTCGCCATTGCCTGCTGCACGACGATCAGGACGGCAAGACCTGGACCGCGTGGCTCACTAGCCATGCCGGCGACCAGCGCCCGGACCGCCAGTTGTATTTCGCCCATGCCGGGCTGGCGCTCGAAGCCGCTGCTCAAGGGCAGGGTGTGGCCATGGGCGACAACCTGACGGCCCAGGAAGACTTGCTCAGCGGTCGGCTGGTGCGGCCGTTTACGTCGAGCATGACCGCCCTGGGCCAATATGCGCTGGTGTGCGAGCGGGTGCGGCTGGAGCGTCCGGCGGTGGCGCAGATGCTGGAGTGGTTCAATGATCAGTTGCTCGACTGATGAGTTGAATTCAAGTATTCCGAAATAATCATCGTTGGCGAGTCAGTCGCCAACGCCCTTAGCCTGTGGTCATTCCAATCCCTGCTGAAGAGGTTTGACCATGGCACGTTTGCTCGACACCACTCCCAAACAGGACGGTTTCCGTCTGCCCGGTGAATTCGAAGCCAAGTCCGGTTGCTGGCTCGGCTGGCCGGAGCGCACCGATGTCTGGCGCAACGGTGCCAAGCCGGCGCAGAAAGTCTGGGTGCAGATCGTCACCGCCATTTCCATGAGCGAACCGGTCACTGTGTGCGCCTCGGCGGCGCAGTTCGCCACCGCGCGCCGTCAGTTGCCACCGCAGGTGCGTGTGGTGGAAATGACCTGCAACGACACCTGGTTCCGCGACAGCGGCCCGTGCTTTGTGGTCAATGATCAGAGCGGCGAAGTGCGCGGCGTCGATTTCGAATTCAACGCCTACGGCGGCCTCGACGGCGGCCTGTACTACCCGTGGGACAAGGACGACCAGATCGCCAGCAAAATCCTCGAAATCGAACGCTTCGACCGCTATCGCGCGCCGCTGATTGCCGAACTGGGAGGCATCCAGAGCGACGGCCAGGGCAGCATCCTGACCACCGAACAATGTCTGCTCAACCGCAACCGCAATCAGCATCTGGGCAAGGACGAAGTCACCCGTCGCCTGACCGATTACCTCGGCGCCGAGCAGGTCATCTGGCTGCCGCGGGGCTGCAAGTTCGACGAAACCGATGGCCATGTCGACGACCTCGCGTGCTTCGTGCGCCCTGGTGAAGTGGTGTTGCAATGGACCGACAACCGCGATGACCCGCAGTGGGAAATCTATCAGGAGGCCTACGACATTCTGCGCAGCACCCGCGACAGTCGTGGCCGTGAGTTGATCGTGCACAAGCTGCCGCAGCCGGATGTGCTGGAGTGGACGGCCGAAGAAGCCGAAGGGCTGGACCGGCAGGACAGTACCCATACCCGTCAGGCCGGGACGAAAATCTGCGCGTCGTACATCAACTACTACGCCGGCAACCGTTCCATCGTGGTGCCGCTGTTTGGTGATCGCAACGACAAAGTGGCGCTGGCAACCCTGGCCGAACTGTTCCCGCAACACAGCATCGTCGGTATTGAAAACTCCCGGGAAATCCTCCTCGGTGGCGGCAACGTCGCGTGCATCACCATGCCGCAGTACGCCGCCACGAGCTCAAGCAAAAAGGGAGCGTGATCGTGGGCCTGCACAAACTGACTCAAGCAATACTGCTGGTGCTTGCACCCCTGTGTGTGCAGGCCGCCGACACCGCCAGACCGGTGGTCAACCTGTACATCTGGGGCGAGTACCTGGCCCCGGACACCTTGAAGAATTTCGAGGAAAAAACCGGCATCCATGTGGTGGCCGACCACTTCGATTCCCTGGAAACCGTCGAGACCAGGCTGCTCACCGGCCGCAGTGGCTACGACCTGGTGCTGACGGCCGGGCAGCATCTGTCCCGGGCTATCGAGAGCGGCGCGGTGCAGACGGTCGACAAGCAGCAACTGCCACATTTCGCCGGCGTCGGCGAGGAGTTCCGCCAGCACATGGCGGTGTTCGATCCGGGCAACCGTTATGCCGGGATCTACGCCTGGGGCACCACGGGCGTGGGTTATCAGGAAGAGGCCGTGAAACAGCGCCTGCCCGACGCGCCGACAGCCAGTTGGGCGATGCTGTTCGATCCAGCCGTGGTCTCGAAATTCGCCGATTGCGGGGTCAGCCTGCTCAACGATCCCAACGAAGTGTTCGCGGCGGTCATGAAATACATGGGGCTGGACATCAACCGTCAGAACCTCGACGACCTGAAACTGGCCGAGCAGCAACTGGCGAAGATTCGGCCTTACATTCGTTACTTCGACAACGACCTGAACATCAGCGACCTGGCCAACGGCAACACCTGCGTGGCGATGTCGTGGAACGGCAACGTGGGCATCGCGGCGGGCCAGGCCCAGGCAGCGGGCAAACCCTATTCGCTGACGTATCGCATACCGAAGGAGGGCACCTTGATCTGGTTCGATGCCATGGTCATTCCCAAGGATGCGCCGCATCCAAAGGCCGGTCTTGCGCTGATGGACTACCTGATGACCCCGGAAGTGATCGCACCGATCACCGACACCATCCACTACGCCAATGCGATCACGGCGGCGGACGGCTTGATCGACCCGGCGATTCGCAATGATCCGGGGACATATCCGCCGGCCGCGGTCAGGGCTTCGCTGTACAGCAAGAATGACAATGGCAAGGCGTTCAACCGGGCGTTGGTCCGGGCGTTCAGCCGGTTGAAATCGGGGTTGTGACAGGTCGTTGATGTTGTGTTGACTGGAATGACTTCTTCGCGAGCAGGCTCGCTCCCACAAGGGACCTCATAAACACTGAGATCCAATGTGGGAGCGAGCCCTGCTCGCGAAGAACGATAACGCTGTCTACCGCCCGGGCACCCGCCACAAATACCAGGAGGCCACCGTCCGGTAAGGGCTCCACCCCAACCCGATCTCGGTCATCTGCCTGCGCGTCGGCTGCACCTCCAGGCCCTTGAGTCGCCTATAGCCCTCACGTACGCCAAAGTCATCGGCCGGCAGGATGTCCGGCCGATCCAGGCTGTAGATCAGCAACATCTCGACGGTCCAGCGGCCCACACCGCGTAGCGTGATCAGGCGTTCGATCAGCGCTTCATCGTCCATGGCCAGCGCCGTGGCGTAATCCGGCACCACGCCGTCCAGCGACGCCTGGGCGATGCCTTGAATGGTCGCGATCTTGCTCGCGGAAAACCCGCAACTGCGCAATCTGTCGAAATCGGTCGCGACGATCTGTTCAGGCCTGGGGAACGAGCCCGAACCGAACAGCGCCAGCAGCCGGCCGACAATCGCATCGCCGGCCTTGGCATGCAGTTGCTGATAGGCAATCGCCCGCACCAGCGACTCATACGGATCACGCGCCGGATGCGGCTGGTGCAGGCACGGGCCGATGGCGTCGATGTGGCGGCGCCAGTCGTCATCGATGGCGGCCAGGAACACACAGGCCGCCTGATAGCCGTCGGACATGGGCTCAGACGTTCCCGAACGGTTTCAACAGGGCGTTCACTTCGCCATAGGTGAAGGCCTTCAGGTCGTGGGTATCGAGCTTGCCGGTTTGCAGAAAGCTTTTGGCAATGCCGGCCATGGCACCGTAGAGGAATTCGGCGATGCCTGAACCTGCGGTCAGGCGGCGTACGCCAAGTGCCTCGAGCACTTCGGGCGACGGCAGGCCCGGGAAGCCAAGCACATTCAATGGCAGCGAGGTGCCCCGGCACAGCGCCTTGATCTCGTACTCCGCGGTAACGCCCGCCGCGAACAGGCCATTGGCACCGGCCGCCTGATACAGCGCGGCACGCTTGAGGGTTTCGGCGACGCGATCCTCGGCAGGCACCAGGCCCCGCAAGTAGACATCGGTGCGCGCATTGATGAACAGGTTCACCTGACGGCGATCGGCTACCTGGCGCGCAGTTTCAATCTTGCTTGCCAGCAAATCCGGCGGCGAAGAACCGTCCTCGATATTGATCCCGACCGCGCCAGCGGCGATCACGGCGTCAACCACTTTTGCCACCTGTTCCAGGTCATCGGAGTAACCGGCCTCGATGTCCACGGTCAGCGGCACCGAAATGACCCGGGCAATCGACTCGACGGTCGAGACCAGACGCTCAAGGGGCAGGGTGTTGCCATCCGGGTAGCCATGCACCCAGGCCACCGCCGCGCTACTGGTGGCCACGGCCTTGTTGCCCAGTTGCTCCACCAGCCGTGCCCCGGCGGCATCGGCGACGTTGGTGAGGATCAGCAAACCCTCGTGATGGAGTTGGTGCAGTTGATTGTCGAGCCTGTCCATCGAGTTTCCTTCCTTATGAAAAATCTGTGGGGGGATCAGAACGCCAATGGCTCCGTTAGCTGCACCGCTGCGTTCTCCAGCCTGAGCAGAAACGCCTTGCGCGGCTGGCCTCCAGCGTAGCCGGTCAACGAACCGTCGGCGCCGATCACCCGATGGCATGGCACGACAATCGATAAGCGGTTATGCCCGTTGGCCAGGCCCACCGCCCGGCTGGCACCGGGCTTGCCTAGAGCCGCCGCGATGGCGCCGTAGGTGGTGGTCCTGCCGTAAGGGATTTTCACCAGTTCAGCCCAGACCCGCCGGGAAAACTCGCTGCCAGGCATGTGCAGGGCAACGCTGAACTCCGTGAGTGTGCCGGCGAAATACGCGGACAACTGCGCTTCGATCTGTTGCAAATGCAGGTTGTGTCCCGGTGCCACGGCGTAACCGAAACGATTTTGCAGCGCTTCGACCGAAGGGGTCAGCGATAGCTGATCGAGAAACTCCAGCAGCACCAGCCCACGCCGTTCGGCCATGGCGATCATCGGTCCCAGTGGCGTGGTCAGGCGGGTGAACAGCAGCGGCTCGCTGTTGGCCGCGCGGCCCGGGGTGATGTGAAACGACTTCTGAAAGGCATCGCGAAAACCGCTCAGGGACTCGTAGCCGGAATCGAATGCGACGTCGTCGATGGAGTCGCCCTGTTTGATTCCGCCCAATGCCAAACCCAGGCGCCGGGCGCGCAGCCACGCGTGGAAGGTCATGCCGAAATGCTGCTTGAACCAGCGACGCAGTTTCAGTGGTTCGATGCCTTCGGCCAGTAGCCGGATGTCGGTCCAGCGTTGCTCCGGGGCGGCATCTACCGATTTGAACAGTTTCTGCACCCAGTCCGGCGCGCTGGCGGCGCTGTCCAGCGGTTTGCAGCGCAGGCAGGCGCGGTAGCCTGCCGACAGGCATTGTTCGGTGTTGGCAAAGAACTCGACGTTCTCCGGCTTCGGGCTGCGGGCAGTGCAACCGGGGCGGCAGAAGATTCGAGTGGTCTTGACCGCCGTGAAAAACACCCCCTCGTAGGAGGTGTCTCGCTCGAGCATGGCGCGAACCATCTCGGCACGGGGCGGCAGCAGCGTTTTTTGTAGGTTCATGGGCGCAGCATAGATCGCGTCATGGGTGGCCTCCACCGGAAAATCGACAGCGAATTTCGCACCGGAAAGTGAGCTCTCACAGAAAAAAACAAAGCCTTCAGGCTCGACGCGCCATCAGCAGCACCGACGCCGCCGACAGCAACCCGGCGCAGCAGCGGTTGAATATCCGCTTGCCCGACGGCCTGGCGAACCAGCGGCGCATGTGCAGGCCCATGTAGGCATAGGCGCCGATGGCGATCCATTCCAGCACCAGAAACAGCACGCCCAACACCACGAACTGCGGCGCAAGGGCATGGGTCGAATCGACGAATTGCGGCAGGAACGCGGTGAAAATCAGGATGGCCTTGGTGTTGCTTGAGCCTAGCTTGATTTCACCCAGCAGGACGGCAGCTTTCGATCGATTCTGTTGAAAAAGTCGACCCGCCCTGGCTATCCGTGTATCGAGCGGTGAAAGCGCCTTTTTTGCACGCCGCTACGTCAAATCTGAGTCCTGGACCTTCTGCGCAAACACAGATTTCAATCTCAGACGCGCACTTTTCTGCAGTGGAAACCACTTCCGACTTTTTCAACAGAATCGATCAAAAACTGCCTGTCGTTTCAGCAACCCGCCTGGTGGCATTTTCGGTATCGACCCTTTATGTTTCGATTTTTGAATAAATCAATAACGACTTTCGCAGAGGAGTCACTATGAATCTTGCCGTTTTGGCGCTGTTCCTCCCGGCTTGCTTCGCTCTAAATATGGCACCAGGACCTAACAACTTGTTATCGATCAGAAATGCGACGACCTACGGTTTCGCCACTTCTTGCTTGGCTGGCGTCGGTCGGCTGGCAGCGTTTTCGTTGATGATTGCGCTGGCGTCGGCTGGGCTTGCTGTGGTGCTGCAAGCCTCGGAGTTGCTGTTCTATGGAGTCAAGATTCTTGGTTCGGCCTATCTGATTTATCTGGCGTATCAGTTATGGACGGCAGATACGCAGGTCGAGCTCGGCCAAAAGACTGCTCCATTAGGTTTATTCGCGCTGGCTAGGCAGGAGTTTTTGGTAGCTATCGGAAATCCAAAAGCGGTGTTGATTTTTACCGCGTTTTTGCCGCAGTTCGTTGAGTCTTCAGCGCCAGTAGCTCCCCAGTTCCTTGTGTTGGGCGGGCTGTTCCTTGTCCTGGAATGGATTGCTATCAGTGCATACGCCTACATGGGGCTACACCTGCGTCGCTGGTTTGCCCAGCCGAGAGGAAAGCAGATTTTCAATCGCTCATGCGCAGTATTGTTGTCGGCAGCCGCCTCAGTGCTGCTTTTGGCGCGTCGTGCCTGACAAGATGACCAAGTGAGTTGGTCGCAGAACACTGCTGCCGATTTCTATAGGAACTAGTCAGTCTTCTATTGGCGTTAGTGCCTCTAAAAGAATTTATATTAGCAATCGCTCGGGTTGCCTGGTCTGAGCGTGATTAGGCAGTCGCAACGCACATCGGGAAGGGCTTGTTTCGACCCGATGCTGCCGGTCTATAACGGTACCTGTCGCGCATGGCAGTGTCTGTTCGCAGAGACGTTGCTGCGTATCACAAGGTCGGATGTTCTGGTATAAAAATTCCCCTACTCAAGTCACGGACGACGACCATGCTGATACGCAAGATGACTCAGGAAGACCTGCCGAGCGCCAATGCCCTGTGCCTGGAGGCGTTCATGCTGGCGGTTGCGCCCTCGCTGTCGGCGCAGGGCGTGGAAACCTTCACAAAGGTGGCTGCGCAGAAGGCGTTTGCCGAACGAATGGTAAGTGACAACCTGATGCTGGTTTGTGTCGCAGAGGGAACCCTGGTCGGGCTGATCGAGCTAAAGGAAGGGCGTCATGTGGCGATGCTGTTCGTTGCGCCGGTCTGGCAGCGCCACGGCGTTGGCAAGCGCTTGGTGAATGCGGCTCTGGAGCAGGCCAGGGCCAATGTAGTAACAGTCAGAGCGTCGCTGTCTTCAGTGGCCGCTTATCAACGTTACGGTTTTGCGTTGGCAGGGGAAGTGGGCGAGCTTGCCGGGCTGATCTATCAACCGATGGAGAAGCGGTTGACCATTTGAAGGGCCGCTTTCGACCCAGGCTACCGTACGCGCACTCGCGTTTAAGTGGATTCGGATTCTGTACCGGGTCTGGCAGACCAGGACGCTCTACGATGAAACCACCTATTTGAATGCCTTGAGGAAGCGTGGTTCAACGCTCCTCAAGAACCTCGATTTTGGTTGACTGACTTCCTCAGGGCGTGAAGCTGTCAGTCGTACAGGATTTACCATTGGAGGCCCAGATGAACCGCCCGGTAACCTTCAAGACGGCGCATCCAAGGCGGCCACGTCGAACAGGCAATTCAATCGCGACCTGAGCAAACACGGCTAGGCGCGGGCACGCCGGTATAGTCGACTCTATTGCCTACCGTATTTCCCGGAGCCTCCATCCAGTGTCTGACTTGCTGATCAACGCCGCCTACACAAAACGCTTCGACCTGGTACTCGCCTACATCGACGCCAATCTCGAAGGTGACTTGTCCGTGAGGACGTTGAGCCAAGTCGCGAATTTTTCGGCGTTTCACTTCCATCGACAATTCACCGCGTTCGTGGGCGTGCCTGTTTCACGTTATGTACAACTGATGCGACTACGACGCGCGGCGCATCGCTTGTCTTCCCTCGCGGATTACTCGGTGCTGGACGCCGCTTTCGGTGCGGGTTTCGAAAGCCCCGAAGCATTTTCCAGGGCGTTCAGGCGGGCGTTCGGTACGACGCCGAGTGCATTCAGGAAGCAACCGAATTGGCAGGTCTGGAGTGCGGTGTTCACCATCCCTCATTTTTCCAGGAGCATCATCATGCAGATACGAATTGTGGAGTTTCACGAAGTCAGGGTTGCAGCATTAGAGCATTGCGGAGCGCCCGGGCTCATTAATGAGAGCGTGCGTAAATTTATCGAGTGGCGCATGCAGAGCGGACAGTCGCCGGTGGCATCAAGTCGCAGCTTTGGTATTCCTTTCGGCAACCCCGATACGACCCCGGCCGAAGAGTTCCGGTTTGCAATCTGCGGCGAGATTCACGAAGCGGTAGCAGCGAATGAGTTCGGCGTAACCGAGAGGGTTATCCCTGGCGGGCGCTGCGTCGTGGTGCGTCACGTGGGCTCGACGGATCACATCGGCGAATCGATCTATCCGATCTATCGCGACTGGCTCCCTACCAGCGGCGAGGAGCTTCGAGACCAGCCGCTGTTCTTCGATTATCTAAGCATTTCCCCCGAGACACCGCAGGATCAATGGCAGACCGATATTTATGTGCCTTTGCAATAGCGGACAGGTCGCTACTGGTTTGAAACGATCGTCGTTGGTTCATCGTTGTAAGCTGCCTCTCGCCAAGGGGCAGCTATTGGCCGATTCTGTTGAAAAAGTCGGTCCGCCCAAACTGCCTGGTCATTGAGGTTAAAACGCCTTTTTTGCACACTGCTACGTGAAATCCGAGTCCGGAAGCCTCTGCCGAAAGTAAAGACTTCAATCTCGGACGCATACTTTTCTGCAGCAGAAACCATGGTCGACTTTTTCACCAGAATCGGCCGAAGGTGGTCTATCGAGAGGTTTCATATTGCCCATCATTAGGTTTGCCGGCCGCTACCAGGAATTCCTGCCGGGCCAGCGCCAGCGTGCCCACGGGCGCTGTGGTGAGCACGTTTTCGGCGCCAGGATCGGCGCGCCACAATTGCCAGGCGAGGTAGAACAGGTACGCCGCGCCGAGGATCTTGATGGCGTAGAACAGCAGCTCGGAGGTTTGCAACACCACAGCCAGCCCCGCCGAGGCGAGGGCAATCATCCCGGCAAACGCCAGCAACCGGCCGATGCCGGCCACACACGCGGTGCGGCAGCCATAGCGGGTCGAATTGCTGACCGACAGCAGGTTGTTGGGGCTGGGTGCCATGTTGAGGGCGAAACAGGCCGGCAGAAAAAGGGTGAGGGTGGCGAGGTCCATGCTGGGCTCCTGCAGCAAGAGCGCTATTTTTATCACGGCAACGCGCTGGCCAGACCCATACAGTGACGGGCGTAAACCACCGTACAAGGGGCTATCTGGCGAATTTTTTCGCCCCGGCGACGCAGAGAATCACGGCGACGGTGACTCCCAGCATGCCAAGGCTGACCTGTTCATGTAGCAGGGTGGCGGCCAGGGTCAGGCCGAAAAACGGCTGCAGCAGCTGCAATTGCCCAACGGCAGCGATGCCGCCTTGGGCCAGGCCGCGATACCAGAACACGAAACCGATCAACATGCTGAACAGCGAGACGTAAGCCAGACTGAACCAGGCCGGCGTGCTGATGCCGGTGAACGAAGCCGGCATGCGCATCCAGCTGAGCACCGCCACGACCGGTAGCGACACTACCAGCGCCCAGGAAATCACCTGCCAGCCACCGAGCGTGCGCGACAGCTTCGCACCTTCGGCATAACCCAGGCCGCAGGCGAGGATGGCCAGCAGCATCAGGATGTCGCCTTGCGGGGAGGCGGTCAGCCCTTGGGACAGGGCAAACCCGACCACCAGCAGGCTGCCCAGTACTGAGAAAATCCAGAACGCCGCCCGTGGCCGTTCGCCGCCGCGCAGAACGCCGAACACCGCCGTCGCCAGGGGCAACAGGCCGACGAAGACGATGGAGTGTGCGGACGTCACGTATTGCAGCGCCAGCGCCGTCAGCAGAGGGAAACCGATGACCACGCCCAGCGCGACGATCATCAGCGGTATCAGTTGAGCGCGCGCCGGACGTTTTTCCTTGAATAACCACAGCAGGCACAGCGCCAGGATTGCAGCGATGGTCGCGCGGGCGACCGTGAGGAACACCGGATCAAACTCCAGCACCGCCACCCGCGTCGCCGGCAGCGAGCCGCTGAAGATCACCACGCCGATCAGGCCATTGATCCAGCCGCTGGTGCTGTTTTCCAGCGTTCGGTGTTGCAGGTTCGAGGTCCGTTCCATTTGGTTCACGCTCATTGTCTGATTGCACTGAACTCATCGTATGAGCGACTATCGATACAATCAAAAAATTGTCATGGATACATCTAGACATGCCTCGATCCCGTTATAAAACGCTGGTGGATGCCTTTGCCGCCGACATCCGTTCCGGGCGTTTGCCGCCCGGCACGCGCCTGCCGACTCACCGGCAACTGGCCACTGAGCACGGCCTGGCACTGGTCACCGCCAGCCGAGTGTATGCCGAGCTGGAGGGCATGGGCCTGGTCAGCGGCGAAACCGGACGCGGGACCTTTGTCAGAGAGACCTCGCTGCCGCCAGGTCAGGGCATCTCGCAGCACGTGGTGGCGGCAGGGATGATTGACCTGAATTTCAACTACCCGTCATTGCCGGGCCAGGCCGACCTGCTGCGCAATGCCTTGCGTCAGCTGGCGTTGTCCGGTGACCTGGAATCCCTCCTGCGCTATCAGCCCCACGCGGGGCGCCTGCATGAGCGGGCCTCGGTCGCGCGCCATCTGGTTGAACGCGGGCTGAGCGTGCCGGCCGAGCAAGTGTTGATCGTCAGCGGTGCCCAGCATGGCCTGGCGGTGACAATGATGACGCTGCTCAAGCCCGGCGATGTGATCGCCGCCGATGCGCTGACCTATCCCGGTTTCAAGACGCTGGCCGAAACGCTGCATCTGGAAGTCTTGCCCATTCCGGTCACGGAAACCGGGCCTGATCTGGCCGCCCTGGAAAAACTCTGCCGCAGCCGATCGGTACGGGCCGTGTACTCCATGCCGACCTTGCATAACCCGCTGGGCTGGGTGATGGACGCCGGTCAGCGCGAGCGACTGGTGGCGATAGCGCGCCAGCATGACCTGACGATCATCGAGGACGCCGCCTACGCGTTCCTGGCCGAGAACGTACCGCCACCACTGGCCGAGCTGGCGCCGGAGAGAACGGTATACGTGTCCGGTCTGTCGAAGAATGTCGCCACCGGGCTGCGCGTTGGCTTCATTGCCGCACCCGTACAATGGGTCGCCGCCTTCGAGCGCACCACCATGGCGACCACCTGGAACACCCCCGGCGTGATGACCGCCATCGTCACGGCCTGGCTCGACGATGGCACCGTCAGTCAGCTGGAAGCGCAGAAACGGGCGGACGCCCGGGCCAGGCAAGCCCTGGCCCGCGAGGTGCTGGCGGGGCTCAGGACCATCAGTCACCCGAACTCCTACTTTATCTGGCTGCCGTTGGCCGAAGACGCCCGGGCCGACCAGATCGCGATGGCGCTGATGCGCGAGCAGGTGTCGGTGTCGCCGGCCGAGCCCTTTGCGATTTCGGCCCATGTGCCGCACGCGATACGCCTGGCGTTGGGCTCGGTGGACATGGACTCGTTGCGTATTGCCCTGAACAAAGTGAAAAGCATCGTCGGTTATTACTCATAGCGAAGCCGGGCAGGGCAGTTTTCTTCAATACGCGAGCCGATCGGCACTTTACCTTGAGGGCCTTGTTCAACTCGACGCAAGAAGGTGTGCAATGAGTCTGATGATGTCCATGGCGGCATTTGCGCTGGTCGCTTCCATCACCCCGGGGCCGGTCAACATTGTGGCGCTGAGTTCAGGCGCGCGGTTTGGCTTGCGGGCCAGCCAGCGTCACGTGGCCGGGGCCACGCTGGGGTTTGTCTTGCTGTTGGTACTGATGGGGTTGGGCCTGCATGAGTTGTTGCAACAGTGGCCCGCACTGACGCGGGTGGTGCAATGGGCGGGCGTGGCCTTTCTGTTGTACATGGCCTTCAAGCTGGCGGCTGACAATGGACAGGTGCAAGCCAGTGAATCGGCGCAGGCCCCATCGATGCTGTATGGCGCCATCATGCAATGGCTCAACCCGAAGGCCTGGCTGGCCTGCGTGGCCGGCATGGGCGCGTTTGTCGCCGATGGCGAGGCGCGGCTGGTTTGGCAATTCGCGGCGATTTATCTGGTGATCTGCTATCTGTCGGTCGGTTGCTGGGCTTTTGCCGGGACATTTCTGAGCGGTTTTTTGCACAACCCGGCCGGTATGCGCCTGTTCAATCGCGCCATGGCGTTGCTGCTGGTGGTGAGCGCGGTGTATCTACTGCTGCCGTAACGGCAGATTCACCCCCGATACTGCCCCGGCGTCGCCGCCAAATGCTGTTTGAATGCCCGTTGAAAATGCGCCTGATCGGCGAACCCCGCTTCCAGCGCCACGTCTGCAATCAGCTTGCCGCTGCGCAATTGATCCTGGGCGAACTGGATGCGCCGGTTCACCAGGAACGCGTGGGGCGTCATGCCGTAATGCTGCTTGAACGCGCGGATCAGGTAGGACGGCGACAGCTGCGCCGCCTCGCAAATGTCTTCGAGCCTGAGGGTTTGCGTGCAGTGGTCGCGGATGTAATCGGCGGCACGCTCCAGCTTGAAATTGGGTTCGCGCAGCGGTGGGTCGATCGGGTTCAATCGCTGCTGCACATCAGTGAAAAACTCCACGGTCACGCTGTGTTTGCGCAGCACATCCTGCTGCGGGTCGACCAACACTTGATACAAGCCCGCGAGGCCGGCAAACAGGTTGGCGTCCCGCGTATGGGTTACCGAAAAGCGGCGAAACGCCGTGTCATCGCTGAACCCGAGCTGGTGCTGCAAATCGGTCAGCCACGGCGTATCGACGTACAGCATCAGGTACGACCAGGGTTGGTCTTCGATCGGGTTGCAGGCGTGGACGTCGCCGGGGTTCATCAGTACGACCGTGCCGGCGCTGACCTCGAATGCGCACTGCTCATGGACATAGGTGCTGCGCCCGGCGGTGATCGCCCCGATGGAAAAGTGCTCGTGGGCATGCCGGGTGTAGCAGACTTCGCGCCCGTCGGCGATGGAGCGGGCTTCGATGAAGGGCAGGGCATCATCGCGCCAGAAGCGCGGGGCCTTGTCGGCGTTTTTGGCAACGGCGTGCTTCATGCTCACTCCTCGGCAGGTCAGCGCCCGAGTGTATTAGCTCTCGCCGTCAAAGGCTCGTTGCAGTTCGGCGATATCGAGTTTTTTCATCTGCATCATCGCCTGCATGGCCCGTTGGGATTTTTTCGTGTCCGGGTCTTTGATCATGTCCATCATCGCAACGGGGACTATCTGCCACGACAGCCCGAACTTGTCCTTGAGCCAACCGCATTGCTGGGCCTCGGGAACGCCTCCGGCCGACAGGTTGCCCCAGTAATGGTCGACTTCTTCCTGGGTCAGGCAATTGACCTGAAACGAAACCGCTTCACTGAACTTGAACAACGGCCCGCCGTTGAGGCCGGTGAAGCTCTGCCCGTCGAGCTCGAAGCTGACGGTCATGACCGAACCTTCGGGCCGGCCGTGGAATTCGAAACCGGCGTGGCCGTAATGGGTGATGGCCGTGATTTTCGAATGATCGAAGATCGAACAATAGAACTTGGCCGCCTCTTCGGCCTGATCGTCGAACCACAGGCAGGGTGTGAGTTTTTGTACGCGTTGCATGGTGCCAACTCCTCTGCGGATTGCGCATGTCCCGGACTTTCAGAGTAGTCAGCCTCTGGTCGTCTGGCCGTACCGTAGATCGAGAAAATTGCCCCAGTGTTGTGATGATGTAGTCAAAAAAACTCCATGTGTAGTCAATAAGACTATTTATTGAGTGTGTCTTTATGACTCGTTTTTGCGCAAGTGCCTGGTTCTTAAGGGGTAAAAAACTGGCACGGAACATGAAACAGCCAACGTACAACTGAACGGCTACAGGAGTACGGGACATGTTCAACTTCTTCAGCAACCCTCAGAACGTTCTTGAATTGTCGAGCCGTGTGCTCGGGGCTGGCCTGGCGATGCTGCTGGCCGGTATCTACGGTGCCTATCTTTACGACGGCCATCTGTCGATCGTCGTACTGGTGACCCTGCACGCCATGACCATTCTCGGCCCGACCCTGTTGAAAATCGGCTATGTCATGCGCCTGCTGTCCCAGTATCGCCTGAGCCGAGGCCCGGCCCGGGTGGTGGCATGATGCGCCGGCTTGCCGTTGCACCGTTATTCAGCCTTGGCTTTCGCCCGTTCTTTCTCGCCGGGGCCTGGTTCGCCGCCATCGCCGTGGCGATCTGGGCCTTGTGGCTGTACGGGCGTTTGCCCGGTGCGCAACCGGTGGGTGGCATGCTTGCCTGGCATCGGCATGAAATGCCCTTCGGATTTGCCATGGCCATCATTGCCGGGTTCCTCCTGACCGCGGTGCCCAACTGGACCGGCCGAGCGGGGCTCAAAGGCTGGCCGCTGATAGGTCTGGTGCTGGTGTGGCTGCTGGCGCGGCTGGCCTGGTACCTGCCGATACCGTCGCCCTTGCTGCTGGCCTTGCAAGCGCCATTCCTGCTGCTGTTGGCGTGGGTGTTGGGCCGCGATCTGCTGGCCGCGGGCAAGCGCGAGAATTATCCGATTCTGTTGATGGTGTCGCTGTTGGCCGGGTGTCAGGCATTGACGTTACTGGGGTTTGTCGTTGATGACGCCAATCTGCAACGCCGTGGCGTGCTGGCCGCTTTGTGGCTGGTGGCCGCGCTGATGAGCGTGATCGGCGGGCGGGTGATTCCGTTCTTTATCCAGCGTGGCTTGAACCGTCCCGCAGCGCCTGCAACCCATCCGTTGCCGGGCAAGGTGTTGCTGGTCAGCGCCATGCTGGCGGCGGTGTCTTTTGCCGCCGGTTTGAACGACGTCCCACGTGTGTGGCTGGCAGTGTTGTTTGCGTTGATCAGCGGTTTGCATCTGCTGCGCCTGTGGCGCTGGCATGACCGCGGCCTGTGGCGCGTGCCGCTGCTGTGGTCGCTGTACCTGGCTTACGCCTGGCTCGCAGTGGCGACGCTGGCCATGGCGCTGTGGCACCTGGGCGTGATGTCGCAACAAAGCCTGGCCACCCATTCGCTGGCCGTCGGTGGTATCGGCGGGTTGATCCTGGCGATGATCGCGCGGGTCAGCCTGGGGCATACCGGGCGTTTGTTGCAGCCGTCCAGGGCGATCGTTGCGGGGTTTGCCCTGTTGTTGCTGGCGGGTGTATGTCGAGTGTGGTTGGTGCCTTTTTCCGGTCAGGGTCTGGCGCTGTCGGCGTTGCTGTGGTGTAGCGCTTTCGGTGTTTTTGTCTGGCGCTACACCGGCATTTTATTGGGGCCGAGGCTCTAGGGGGCGTTCAGGGCCGCCCTTCGAGGCGGCTTTTTCATGACCGGTGGTCGATGCGCCACGGCCTGCCGGTAAATTTGCGCTTAGCTGAAGGGATAGCCCGAGGCGCGCGCAGGTTGTACAAGACCGCAGCGACGCCCCTTCAGATCATCGTGAGCCTGAGGAACTGCGCCATGCTGACCCTGAACATCAATGGCCAGGATCAGGAGCTGGATGTCCCCGCCGACATGCCGTTGCTCTGGGTCTTGCGCGATGTGGCCCACCTTACCGGCACCAAATTCGGCTGCGGCATCGCCCAATGCGGGGCCTGCACCGTGCACGTCGACGGCGCGCCGCTACGTTCCTGTATCACACCGGCCACGGCTGTGGCCCACGGGCAAAGGATTCTCACCATCGAAGGCCTGTCCGCGGACGGTTCGCACCCGGTGCAACAGGCCTGGGCGGAACTTGACGTGGTCCAGTGCGGTTACTGCCAGTCCGGGCAGATCATGTCGGCGGCGGCGTTGCTGGCGAAGATTCCGAAACCGACCGATACCGACATCGATCAGGCACTGTCCGGCAACATCTGCCGCTGCGGCACTTACCCGCGGATTCGCGCCGCCGTCAAGCGCGCCGCCGAGCTGGGTTGAGGTTGCCATGAACAGTATCGACACGTTATCGCGCCGTGGTTTCCTCAAGGGCAGTGCGTGGCTGAGCGGGGGGCTGGTGGTCGCGTTTGTCATTCCCGGTGCTCACCGGTTCGCCATGGGCGCGGAGAACCAGGGCAACGTGTTTGCGCCAAACGCCTTCCTGCGCATTGGCAATGACAACAGCGTCACCGTGTTGCTGGGGCACTCGGAAATGGGCCAGGGCATCTGGACCGGCCTGACCATGCTGATTGCCGAAGAGCTCGATGCTGACTGGTCGAAAATCCGTGTCGAGCATGCTCCGGCATCGGCTGCCGATTACGGCATGGCCGGGTTTGGCGGGATGCAAATCACCGGTGGCTCGACCTCGACCTGGATGGAATTCGACCGCTATCGCCAGGCCGGCGCAGCGGCGCGCTTGATGTTGATCGAGGCGGCGGCCAAGCGTTTCAATGTTCCGCCGTCCGGGATTCAAACCGAGTCGGGCGTGGTCATCGCTGGCGAGCATCGCGCCACCTATGGCGAACTGGTCGATGACGCGAGTCAGTTGCCTCGGCCGGACCCGGCCTCGATCAAGCTCAAGGACGCCAAGGACTGGCGAGTGATCGGCAAACCCACCAGGCGCCTGGACACGCCGGAGAAAATCACCGGTCGGGCGAAATTCGGCATGGACGTGCAGTTTGACGGGCTGATGACGGCGATGGTCGCCCGTTCACCCACATTCGGCGGTAGCGTCAAATCCTTTGAAGGCGCCGAAGCGCTGGCGATTCCGGGTGTACACAAAGTGGTGCAGGTGCCGACAGGCATCGCGGTGATTGCCGATCATTATTGGGCGGCGAAGCTGGGGCGCGATGCGCTGAAAATCGACTGGAACCCGGGGCCAAATGCCGGGCTCGATAGCCAGGCACTGCTGGAAAGCTTCCGCAAACTCGCCGCCACCCCCGGCCTGAACGCCGGTCAGGCCGGCGATACCCAGGCTGCGCTGGCCAAGGCGGCCAAGACCATCGACGCTGAATACAGCGTGCCTTATCTGGCCCACGCGCCGATGGAACCGCTGAACTGCACGGTGAGCATCACCAGGGACAAGTGCGAAATCTGGACCGGTACCCAGTTTCAGACCCTGGACCAAATGGTCGCCGGGAAAATCACCGGGCTCAAGCCCGAACAGGTCGAGATCCATACCGAGTTTCTTGGCGGCGGCTTCGGGCGGCGGGCCAATCCGACGTCGGATTTCGTCAGCGAAGCGGTGTATGTCGCCAAGGCCGCAGGTGCACCGGTGAAAACCGTGTGGGCGCGGGAGGACGATATCCGTGGTGGCTATTACCGTTCGGCGTTCCTGCACCATGCGCGCATCGGGCTGGACGCCGACGGCCTGCCACAGGCCTGGAAGCATGTGATGGTCGGGCAGTCGATCATGGCCGGAACCTCGCTTGAAGCGAGCATGGTCAAGGACGGAATCGACAAGACCTCCGTCGAAGGCGTGGCCGACAGCCCCTACCTCGAAGGGCTGGCCAATCACCAGATTGAACTGCACTCACCGAAGACCGGGATCAGCGTGTTGTGGTTACGTTCGGTGGGGCACACCCACACCGCGTTTGTCATGGAGTCGCTGATCGATGAGCTGGCCACGGCAGCGGGCAAGGATCCGGTGGAGTATCGGCGCACTTTGCTCAAGGACCATCCGCGCCACCTCGGTGTGCTGAATCTCGCGGTGGAGAAAGCCAACTGGAAGGCGCCGCTACCGGATGGCCATGCCCTGGGTGTGGCGGTGCACGAGTCGTTCGGCAGTTACGTGGCTCAGGTGGCCGAAGTGTCCCAGGACAATCTCGCCATCCGCGTGCACCGGGTAGTGTGTGCGGTGGACTGCGGCATTGCGGTCAACCCGCAGAGCATCGCCGCGCAGATGGAGTCGTGCATTACCTTTGGCCTGGGCTTCACCTTGCACAGCAAACTGACGCTCAAGGACGGGCAGGTGGTGCAGTCCAACTACCACGACTATCAGGTGCTGCGGCTCAACGAAATGCCGGTGGTCGAAGTGCATATCGTGCCCAGCAGTGACAAACCCGGCGGCATCGGCGAAGCCGGTGTGCCACCCACGGCGCCGGCGGTGGCCAATGCGGTGTTTGCCCTGACCGGGCAGCGCCTGCGGGAGCTGCCCTTGCAGCTGTCGGGGGTATGAGATGAAACGCCATCTGATTCTGGGCGCGATATTACTGATCTGTCTCGCGCTCTATGCATCGCACCTGTTCGCCGATGATCGCGAGGCCTTGCAGGCATTCGACACCGTGCAGAAGGTATTCCAGAGCCCCCGTTGCCAGAATTGCCACATCCCCGGTGATTCGCCGCTGCAATTCGATGCCGGGGTGCCGCACGCGATGAATGTCGTGCGTGGCATGGATGGCAAGGGTTCGGCCGGGTTGCCCTGTGCGACGTGCCATGCCCAAAGCAATCCACCGGCCAGTTATGGGCCTCACGCGCCACCCGGCGCGCCACACTGGAGCCTGCCGCCGGCAGCGCACCGGATGGCCTGGATCGGCCTTCCAGCCGATCGGCTATGCGCAATGATCAAGGATCGTTCCAGCAATGGCGATCGGGATTTCGCCGCGCTGATCAAACACGTCAGCGATGACAAGCTGGTGCTATGGGGCTGGAATCCGGGCGGCAATCGCGCGCCGGTGCCGGTGCCCCACGATATCTTCGTCACCCGGTTCAAGCGCTGGGCCGATGCAGGAGGGCCGTGCCCGGTGTCGGGTAGCTGACCAGCGGCACGCAAACAGGGAGCCAATGCGGGTATGGGCGACTCTAACGTGCATACCTGCCAAAGGAGTGAACGATGTTGATCTCAGGAAAAACGGGCAAATCGGGTCAATCCACAAATCCGTTGCTCACGCCACAGCAGGAACGTGAACGGCTGCGCGATCTGGCGCGCCAGGCCGAGCAAGAGTTGGCGGGCGTGCAAATGGCGAGCATGGATGAGTTGACGCTGCTTTCCAATCGCCATGGCTTCAGCGAACTGGCCAAGCTCGGGCTGGACGCTTGCCGGGAAGTGGCGACGCCGGCGACGCTGCTGTACTTCACCCTCGATGAATTCAAGCGCAACTGCTATCTGTATGGCCGGGCCAAGGGTGACGATGCGCTCAAGACATTCGCCGATGTCCTGCGTATCGGCTTTCGTGAAAACGATGTGGTCGGACGGCTCGAAGGTGACCGGTTCGTGGCACTGCTGACCGGTTCCAGTGTCGTGGAGATTGCAGCGATCAAGGCGCGACTCGATGAGATACTCGACGAGCGCAACGCCACGGCGCATCGCAGTTATGACATTCGGTTCCGCGTTGTCCAGGTCGAGTATGACCCTGAGGTTCATGATTCGATCGAGGAACTGCTGAGTGAGGCCGAGCGGGTGATGAGCCGTTAGGGCAGAGATGTATTGGCGAGTCTCTTCGCGAGCAGGCTCGCTCCCACAGTTCAAGGAACACCAGGGGGAGCGAGCCTGCTCGCGAAGGCATCCTGACAGGCAACAACTATTTGGCAAACAGTTGCCCGATATCCTTGAACGCCTTGAACTCCAGTGCATTACCGCAAGGATCAAACAGAAACATCGTCGCCTGTTCACCCACCAGCCCCTGAAAACGAATCCCCGGCTCAATCACGAAGCGAGTCCCCAGCGATTTCAGCCGTTCGGCCAGCGCCTCCCATTCCTCCATGCCGAGCACCACGCCAAAATGCGGCACCGGCACATCGTGACCATCAACGGCATTGGTGTGCGCGGCTTCTTGCGCCGGGTTTTTCGGTGCCTGGTGAATCACCAGTTGGTGACCGAAGAAA
Organism: Pseudomonas sp. B28(2017); assembly: GCF_002113025.1. GTDB lineage: Bacteria > Pseudomonadota > Gammaproteobacteria > Pseudomonadales > Pseudomonadaceae > Aquipseudomonas. Next base: position 469,958 of record NZ_NEJH01000001.1, read on the forward strand.
TTGAAATCCACCCAGTGATCGCTTGATCGACCTTCCTCCAGGCCAAACACCTCACTGTAAAAGTGCCGGGCGGCAGGCAAGTCGTAGACAGGTATGGCCAGGTGAAAAGGGGACAGTTGCATCAGGCGTACCTCGGTGACGGGTGGGAAAGTGTTGAGTTTAGCCCTGTGATTTTTGATTGAAAGACGATAATTTTTGCATCGAGCTCAAATTATTTCGATTAATCGAGGGCGCTATGCTTCGAGAACTGAAAACCTTTGTCGCCGTGGCGCGTCACGGCACCTTCGCCGCGGCCGGCATGCACATCGGCCTGACGCAATCGGCGGTCAGCGCGCAGATTCGCAACCTGGAACGCGCCCTGGGCATCCGCCTGTTCGATCGCACCGGTCGCCAGGCACTGCTCAATGCGGCAGGGCAGCGTGCATTGCCGATGGCCAGGGAAATGCTCGAAACCTTCAGCCGCATGGCCGTCAGTGACGATGTCGGTGAGTACCGTGGCGAGTTGAAAATCGGCGCGGTGGCGACGGTACAGACCGGGTTGCTGCCACAGGCCCTGCTGCGATTGCGCCAACAGGCACCCATGCTGGAACCCAAGCTGGTGCCCGGTGTATCGCTGAACCTGCTGAGTCAGGTGGACACAGGAGAAGTGGATCTGGCGATCCTGATCAAGCCACCGTTCGAGTTGCCCAAGGAGTTGTTCGCGCAGGTGATTCGTCGGGAGCCGTTCGTGCTGATCGTACCGGCGGACCTGGAGGGCGATGATCCGTTGCAACTGCTCGCCGGGCACCCTCATGTGCGCTACGACCGCAATTCGTTTGGCGGGCGGCTGGTGACACGCTTTCTGCGCGAACGGCAGATCGAGGTGCAGGTGGCACTGGAGCTGGATGAACTGGAGGCCATTGTCAAAATGGTCGAGTGTGGCCTGGGGATCTCCCTGTTGCCGGAGGCGGGGCTGTGGCTGGAGCATGGGGCGAAGGTCAGGGTGATTCAGTTGGGTGAGTTGACCTTTTACCGCGAGATCGTGCTGTTGCAGCGCTACAGCCAGCGCAATCAGCCGATTCAGCAGTTGTTCGCCAAATGCCTGAACACCGAATAACCCTGTGGGAGCGTCGTTCGGGAAATCGCAGGCATAAAAAACCCGCCAGAAGAGGCGGGTTTTTTGGCTGACCGAAGATTACTCTTCGATGCTGCCCATGGCCGTGGTGTTGAAGCCACCATCGACGTACATGATTTCACCGCTGATGCCGGACGCCAGGTCCGAGCACAGGAAGGCGCCGGCGTTGCCGACTTCTTCGATGGTGACGTTGCGGCGCAGCGGGGTTTGCGCTTCGTTGGCGGCCAGCATCTTGCGGAAGTTCTTGATGCCGGAGGCGGCGAGGGTGCGGATCGGGCCTGCCGATACACAGTTGACGCGAGTGCCTTCCGGGCCCAGGGAGCCGGCCAGGTAACGTACGCCCGCTTCCAGGGAAGCCTTGGCCATGCCCATTACGTTGTAGTTCGGCATGGTGCGCTCGGCGCCCAGGTACGACAGGGTCAGCAGGCTGCCGTTGCGGCCCTTCATCATTTCACGGCCGGCCTTGGCCAGGGCCACGAAGCTGTAGGCGCTGATGTCGTGAGAGATGCGGAAACCTTCACGGGTGGTGGCTTCGGTGAAGTCGCCGTCCAGTTGGTCGCCCGGGGCGAAGCCCACGGAGTGCACGATGCAGTCCAGGCCATCCCACTTCTTGCTCAGTTCTTCGAAGACCTTGGCGATTTCTTCATCGCTGGCCACGTCGCACGGGAAGCACAGCTCAGGGCTCGAACCCCAGCCTTGTGCGAACTCTTCGACACGACCCTTGAGTTTGTCGTTCTGATAAGTGAAGGCAAGCTCAGCGCCCTCGCGATGCATGGCGGCAGCAATGCCGGATGCGATGGACAGCTTGCTGGCGACACCGACGATCAGTACGCGCTTACCGGCGAGAAAACCCATGTGTTGCTCCTCTTTCAGGTTATTGCGCAGTGGCCGGAGCCAAAAAAGCGGCTTCCAGCAACTGCTGTGTATACGGATGTTGGGGGGCGGCAAAAATGCTTTGCGCGTCTCCCTGTTCGACCACTTGGCCATGCTTGACCACCATCAACTGGTGGCTCAGCGCTTTCACCACAGCCAGGTCATGGCTGATAAACAGATACGTCAGGTTGTACTTGGTTTGCAGCGAACGCAAAAGCTCCACTACCTGGCGTTGCACCGTGCGGTCGAGGGCCGAAGTCGGCTCGTCCAGCAAAATCAACGCCGGTTTTAACACCAATGCCCGGGCAATGGCGATTCTCTGCCGTTGCCCGCCGGAAAATTCGTGGGGGTAGCGGTGCCGGGTTTCCGGATCCAGGCCTACCTCCTTGAGTGCTGCAATGATCGCTTGTTCCTGTTCCGCCTCGGTGCCCATCCTGTGGATCCGCAGGCCTTCGCCAACGATCTGGCTCACGCACATCCGCGGACTCAGGCTGCCGAACGGGTCCTGAAACACCACTTGCATCTCCCGCCGCAGCGGCCGGACCTGTTGCTGTGTCAGGCTATCGAGCGACTGGCCTTCAAAGCGAACGGCGCCTTTGCTGGCGATCAACCGCAAAATCGCCAGGCCCAGCGTCGATTTGCCGGAACCGCTTTCACCCACGATCCCCAGGGTCTGACCCTGGGGCAGGCTGAAATTGATGCCGTCGACCGCCTTGACGTAATCCACCGTGCGCTTGAGCAAGCCTTTCTTGATCGGAAACCAGACTTTCAGGTCCTCGACCGCCAGCAAGGGCGGGCCGATCACGTTGCTTGCAGGCTTGCCGCCGGGCTCCGCTGCCAGCAGTTCCCGAGTGTACGGATGCTGCGGCGCGCGGAACAATTCTTCGCACGATGCCTGTTCGACGATGCAACCTTGCTGCATGACACATACGCGATGCGCAATTCTTCGCACAAGGTTCAAATCATGGCTGATCAGCAGCAGGGCCATGCCCAATCGGGCCTGCAGTTCCTTGAGCAATTCGAGGATTTTCAGCTGAACGGTCACGTCCAGCGCAGTGGTCGGCTCGTCGGCGATCAGCAGTTCCGGTTCGTTGGCCAGGGCCATGGCGATCATCACCCGCTGACGCTGGCCGCCGGACAATTCGTGGGGCAGGGCCTTGAGACGCTTGTGCGGCTCGGGGATGCCGACCATCTCCAGCAGTTCCAGCGTGCGTTTGGTCGCGACCTTGCCGGTCAGCCCCTTGTGGATGCCCAGCACCTCATTGATCTGTTTCTCGATCGAGTGCAGGGGATTGAGCGAGGTCATCGGCTCCTGGAAGATCATCGCAATGCGGTTGCCGCGAATGTGGCGAATGGTTTTTTCTTTCAGGTTCAGCAAGTTCTGCCCGGAATATTCGATGGTGCCGGACGGATGCCGGGCGAGCGGGTAGGGCAGCAGGCGCAGGATCGAATGTGCGGTGACCGATTTGCCAGAACCGCTTTCGCCGACCAGGGCCAGGGTTTCGCCGCGCTTGATGTCGAAGCTGACACCTTCGACTGCCCGCTGGCAGCGATTGCCGACGACAAAGTCGACGGACAGGTCGCGTACTTCGATCAGATTTTCCTGATTCATTTCACTTCCTCGGATCGAAGGCATCGCGAGCGGACTCGCCGATGAACACCAGCAAACTCAACATCAAGGCCAGCACCGCAAAGGCGCTGATACCCAGCCACGGCGCCTGCAGGTTGGATTTACCCTGGGCCACCAGTTCACCCAGCGAAGGGCTGCCCGCCGGCAGGCCGAAGCCGAGGAAGTCCAGGGCGGTCAATGTGCCGATGGCGCCGGTGAGGATGAACGGCATGAAGGTCATGGTCGAGACCATCGCGTTGGGCAAAATGTGGCGGAACATGATCGCGCCGTTCTGCATGCCCAGGGCGCGGGCGGCGCGCACGTATTCCAGATTGCGCCCGCGCAGGAACTCGGCGCGCACCACGTCCACCAGGCTCATCCACGAGAACAGCAACATGATCCCCAGCAACCACCAGAAGTTGGGCTGCACGAAACTGGCGAGGATGATCAGCAGGTACAGCACCGGCAGCCCGGACCAGATCTCCAGGAAGCGCTGTCCGGCCAGATCCACCCAGCCGCCGTAGAAACCCTGCAAGGCCCCGGCGATCACGCCGATGATCGAGCTGAGCACGGTCAGGGTCAGGGCGAACAGTACCGAAATGCGGAAGCCGTAGATCACCCGGGCCAGCACATCGCGGCCCTGATCGTCGGTGCCCAGCAGGTTGTCTGCCGAGGGTGGGGCCGGGGCCGGGACTTTCAGGTCGTAGTTGATGCTCTGGTAGCTGTAGGGAATCGGCGCCCACAGCACCCAGGCGTCCTTGGCCTTGAGCAGTTCACGGATATACGGGCTCTTGTAGTTCGCCTCCAGGGGAAATTCGCCGCCGAAGGTGGTTTCCGGGTAGCGCTTGAGCGCCGGGAAGTACCAGTTGTTGTCGTAATGCACTGCCAGCGGCTTGTCGTTGGCAATCAACTCGGCGCCGAGGCTGGCGCCGAACAGGATCAGGAACAGCCACAGCGACCACCAGCCACGCCTGTTGGCCCTGAACAGTTCAAAGCGCCGGCGATTGAGGGGGGACAGGTTCATCTCAATGCTCCCGGCTTTCGAAGTCGATACGCGGATCGACAAAGGTGTAGGTGAGGTCGCCGATCAGTTTCACCACCAGCCCGAGCAGAGTGAAGATGAACAGCGTGCCGAACACCACCGGGTAATCGCGGTTGATCGCCGCTTCGAAACTCATCAGGCCGAGGCCGTCGAGGGAGAAGATCACCTCCACCAGCAACGAACCGGTGAAGAAGATGCCGATGAGCGCTGAAGGGAAACCGGCGATCACCAGCAGCATGGCGTTGCGGAACACGTGACCGTACAACACGCGGTGGTTGGTCAGGCCCTTGGCCTTGGCGGTGATCACGTACTGCTTGTTGATCTCGTCGAGGAAGCTGTTCTTGGTCAGCAGGGTCATGGTCGCGAAGTTACCGATCACCAGCGCGGTCACCGGCAGCGCCAGGTGCCAGAAGTAGTCGAGGATCTTGCCACCCATGCTCAGTTCATCGAAGTTGTTCGAGGTCAGCCCGCGCAACGGGAACCAGTCCAGGTAACTGCCGCCGGCAAATACCACGATCAACAGGATGGCGAACAGGAACGCCGGGATCGCGTAGCCGACGATGATCGCCGAACTGGTCCAGACGTCGAAGTGGCTGCCGTGCCGCGTCGCCTTGGCGATCCCCAGCGGGATCGACACCAGGTACATGATCAGCGTGCTCCACAGCCCGAGGGAGATCGAGACCGGCATCTTTTCCTTGATCAGGTCGATGACCTTGGCGTCGCGGAAGAAGCTGTCGCCGAAATCCAGGGACGCATAGTTCTTGACCATGATCCACAGGCGTTCCGGCGCCGATTTGTCGAAGCCGTACATGTGCTCGATTTCCTTGATCAGCGCCGGGTCCAGGCCCTGGGCGCCGCGATAGGCCGAGCCTGCCACCGACACTTCGGCACCGCCGCCGGCGATGCGGCTGGTGGCGCCTTCAAAGCCTTCGAGCTTGGCGATCATCTGCTCCACCGGCCCGCCCGGAGCGGCCTGGATGATCACGAAGTTGATCAGCAAGATGCCGAACAGGGTCGGGATGATCAGCAGCAGTCGCCGAAAAATGTACGCCAGCATCTGATTACTCCGTGCCCGCAGGACCGGCCTGCAGTGTGGTTTCGACTTCAATCGCAGGCTTGATGTCGGGCTTGACCCACCAGGTGGCTATGCCGATATCGTATTTAGGCGAGACCTTCGGGTGGCCGATGTGGTTCCAGTACGCCACGCGCCAGGTCTTGATGTGCCAGTTGGGTATTACGTAATAACCCCATTGCAGAACGCGGTCCAGCGCACGGGCATGGGCCACCAGGCTCTTGCGCGAATCGGCGTTGATCAGTTGCTCGACCAGTTGATCGACCACCGGGTCTTTCAGGCCCATGGAATTGCGGCTACCGGGCTTGTCGGCGGCGGCCGACATCCAGAATTCCCGTTGTTCGTTCCCCGGCGAGTTGGATTGCGGGAAGCTGCCGACGATCATGTCGAAGTCCCGGGAACGCACGCGGTTGATGTATTGCGAAACGTCGACCCGGCGGATCACCAGCTCGATACCCAGGTCGCTCAGGTTGCGCTTGAACGGCAGCAGCACCCGTTCGAATTCTGTCTGGGCCAGCAGGAATTCGATGACCACCGGTTTGCCACTGGCGTCGACCATTTTGTCATCGACGATGCGCCAGCCGGCCTCCTGCAGCAGTTGATAGGCTTCCCGTTGCTGGGTGCGGATCATGCCGCTGCCGTCGGTGCTCGGGTTCTGGAACGCTTCGCTGAACACTTGCGGCGGCAGCTTGCTGCGCAACGGGTCGAGGATCGCCACCTGATCGGCATCCGGCAGGCCGGTGGCGGCCATTTCCGAGTTCTCGAAATAACTGCGGGTACGCGCATAGGCGCTGTTGAACAGCTGCTTGTTGGTCCATTCGAAGTCCAGCAATAGCGACAAGGCCTGGCGCACGCGTACATCCTGGAACACCGGGCGGCGCAAATTGAACACGAACCCTTGCATGCCGGTCGGATTGCCGTTGGGAATCTGTTCCTTGACCAGCCGACCTTCGGTGACCGCCGGAATGTTGTAGGCGTTGGCCCAGTTTTTCGCGGTCATTTCCAGCCAGTAGTCGAACTGCCCGGCCTTGAGCGCTTCCAGGGCCACGGTGTTGTCGCGGTAGTAATCGGTGGTCATCATGTCGAAGTTATAGAAACCCCGATTGACCGGCAGGTCCTTGCCCCAGTAATCCTTGACGCGCTCATAGCGCACCGAGCGCCCGGCCTTCACTTCGGCCACCTTGTACGGGCCGCTGCCCAGCGGAATTTCCAGGTTGCCCTTGTTGAAGTCGCGGTCGGCCCACCAATGCTTGGGCAGCACCGGCAACTGGCCAAGGATCAGCGGCAGCTCGCGGTTGTTGGTGTGCTTGAACTTGAACAGAACGGTGAGCGGGTCCTCGGCGACCACTTCCGCCACGTCGCTGTAGTAGCCGCGATACATCGGCGCGCCGTCCTTGGTCAGCATCTGGAAGCTGAACACCACGTCTTCGGCGCGTACCGGATGGCCGTCATGAAAGCGTGCTTCGGGGCGCAGGTAGAAGCGCACCCAAGCGTTGTCCGGGGCTTTTTCGATCAGCCGGGCAATCAGGCCGTACTCGGTGAACGGTTCGTCCAGGCCTTGCTTGGCCAAGGTGTCGTAGATCATGCCGATGTCGTCCGCCGGCACGCCTTTGCTGATGAACGGGTTGAGGCTGTCGAAGCTGCCGAAACCGGCCTGACGGAATGTCCCGCCCTTGGGCGCGTCTGGATTGACGTAGTCGAAGTGCTTGAAGTCGGCCGGGTATTTCGGCGGCTCGTTGTACAGGGTCACTGCGTGTTGCGGGGCGGCGCAGGCCAGCCCGGCGAACAACAGGCCGCTGGCCTGCAGGAGCAGGGTGCGGATGGGGTTCATTGATCTTTCTCCGAAGATTTCAGCCACCACGCATTAAGGCCCAGGGCATAGGGCGGCGTGGTGACGAAGGCGAGCCGGTTGCGGTACGCCAGGCGGTGATAATTGAGATACCAGTTGGGAACGATGTAGTGCTGCCACAGCAGCACGCGGTCCAGGGCCTTGCTGGCGGCGACTTGCTCGTCGCGGGTCCGGGCGGCCAGCAACTGTTCGAGCAAATGGTCGACCACCGGGTTGGCGATGCCAGCGTAGTTCTTGCTGCCCTTGACCCCGGCCTGGCTGGAGTGAAAGTACTGCCACTGCTCCAGGCCCGGGCTGAGGGTCTGGTTGAGGGTCATCAGAATCATGTCGAAATCGAACTGGTCGAGGCGCTGCTTGTATTGTGCGCGATCGACCGTGCGCAGCCGCGCATCGATGCCGATGCTGGCGAGGTTCTCGATATAAGGCTGGAGGATGCGTTCCAGGTTCGGGTTGACCAGCAACAGCTCCAGCCGCAAGGGTTGCCCGGCGGCGTTTTGCAGGCGCTGGCCATTGAGCTTCCAGCCGGCTTCGGCGAGCAGGCCGAGGGCTTTGCGCAAGGTCTCTCTGGGGATGCCGCGCCCGTCGGTCTGCGGCAGGCTGAACGGTTCGGTAAAGAGCCTGGGCGGCAGTTGTTCACGATAGGGCTTGAGCAACAGCCATTCATGCCCGACCGGTAAACCGCTGGCCGAGAACTCACTGTTGGGGTAGTAGCTCATGGCGCGTTGGTAGGCACCACCGAACAGTGTGCGGTTGGTCCATTCAAAGTTGAACATCAGCCCCAGCGCTTCACGGACCCTGGCGTCCGAAAACGTCGAGCGGCGGCTGTTCATGAACAGGCCCTGGGTCTGGGTCGGGATCTGGTGAGGGATCTGTGCCTTGATCACGTCGCCGCGGCGTATGCCAGGAAAGTTGTAGCCGGTGTCCCAGTTCTTCGCCTGATGCTCGATATAGATGTCGAACTCACCGGCCTTGAACGCTTCGAATGCCACGTCGCTGTCGCGGTAGAACTCGACTTCCATGCGGTCGAAGTTGTACTTGCCGCGATTGACCGGCAGGTCCTTGCCCCAGTAATCCTTGACTCGTTCGAAGACGATCTGGCGCCCTGGCGTGACTGCCGTGATGCGATACGGCCCGCTGCCCAGCGGTGGCTCGAAGGTGGTGGCCTTGAAGTCGCGACCTTTCCAGTAGTGCTGCGCCAGCACCGGCATTTCGCCCAGGCGCAGGATCAGCAGCGGATTGCCGGCACGCTTGAACACGAAACGGACCCGCTGCGGGTTGAGGATGTCGACCCGCAGCACTTCCTGAAGGCTGGTGCGGTATATCGGATGGCCTTCCTTGAGCAGCAGGCGATAGGTGAACGCGACGTCGTAGGCGGTGATCGGCGTACCGTCATGGAAGCGTGCTTCGGGACGCAGGTTGAACACCACCCAGCTGCGGTCGTCGCTATATTCCACCGACTGGGCAATCAGGCCATAGCTGGACGCGGGCTCGTCACCCGAAGGCGCGTACTGCCCGGTGCCGACCATCAGCGGCTCGTTGAGCTCGTTGATACCGTATTGCAGGAAATTCGGTGTGGTGACCGGGCTGGTGCCCTTGAAGGTGTACGGGTTGAGCGTATCGAAAGTGCCAAACGCCATCACCCGCAACGTACCGCCCTTGGGCGCTTGCGGGTTAACCCAGTCGAAGTGGGTAAATCGGGCCGGATACTTGAGCGTGCCGAACTGCGCATAACCATGGCTTTCGCTGATCGTCGCGCTTGCGGTGGAGCTCAAGGCCAGGCTGATCAGGAGCAGGGGCAGGGGACGCTTCAAATAGGGGATCCGATTCGGGCGGCTTGGGCATTATGGATCGTACAGTAACAGCTTGTATGGACAGGAAAAAGACGGGGATAAATGCGCAATCTCGGCCGGGCCACGCTCCCACAGGTTTTGTGCTGCTCACAAAAAATGCGCAGGAATAAAAAAGCCCCAGGATTGAGGGGCTGTTTTTTAGTGCGGATTGGCCACCGTCAACATCTGACCGGGCTTGAGTGCATGGCCGACACGCGGGTTCCAGCGCTTGAGGTGCTGCATCTCTACGTTGAAGCGCTTGGCTACGATGTACAGCGAATCGCCTTGCTGGACCTTGTACGTGGTCTGCTGTTTCTTGTTGTTTGCCGCAATCACGGTGTTGACCCGCTCGGAACTGCGTTTACTGTTGTCCTGCATGACCAGGGTCTGGCCAGGCTTGAGATCCTTGCCGGTCATTTTGTTCCAGCGTTGCAGGTCCTTCACGTCAACGTTGTTGGCCTTGGCGATGGAACCGAGGTTGTCACCCCGTTTGACCCGGTAGGAACGCCTGGCGCTGGCGACCTGAGTGTCGTCGGCGCCTTCGAAGACCGGCTTGAGCGATTTCTTGCTGATCAACTCTTCAGGGCGCATGGTCTGCAGGCTGCTGGTCAGCAGTTGCGCCTTGGAGGTCGGCACCAGCAGGTGCTGCGGGCCGTCGATGGTGGTGCGCTGCTTGAAGGCCGGGTTGAGCTGGAACAGTTCGTCTTCGTCGATGTTGGCGACTTCAGCGACCTTGGACAGGTCCATGCGCTGGTTGATCTCGACGACCTGGAAGTAGGGTTCGTTGGCGATCGGGTTGAGGTTCACGCCGTAGGCTTCCGGTGCCATCACCACTTGCGACAGTGCCAGCAGCTTCGGCACGTAGGCCTGGGTTTCGGCCGGCAGCGGCAGGTTCCAGTAGTCGGTCGGCAGGCCGAGGCGTTCGTTGCGTTCGATGGCACGGCTGACGGTGCCTTCGCCGGCGTTGTAGGCCGCCAGGGCCAGCAACCAGTCGCCGTTGAACATGTCGTGCAGGCGGGTCAGGTAATCCATCGCGGCGGTGGTCGACGCGGTGATGTCGCGCCGGCCATCATAGAATCGGGTTTGACGCAGGTTGAAGTAGCGCCCGGTGGAGGGGATGAATTGCCAAAGACCCACCGCGTCGGCCCGGGAGTAGGCCATCGGGTTGTAGGCACTTTCAATCACTGGCAGGAGTGCCAGTTCCAGTGGCATGTTGCGCTCTTCAAGGCGTTCGACGATGTAGTGAATGTAGAGGCTGCCACGTTCGCCGGCGTTTTCCAGGAACGATGGATTGCTGGCGAACCAAAGGCGCTGCTGCTCGATGCGCGGGTTGACGCCCAGCCCGTCCTGCAACTGGAAGCCCTGCCGCATGCGCTCCCAGACGTCCTGTGGAATCTGCGGACTGGGTTTTTCGCTCAGCCAGATCGGCTTCTGCTTGGCGCGCGCGGCGATGTTCGGCGTATGCGCCGCATCAGTCTGCGGCGCATGGCTGGAACAGCCCGCCAGGGTGGCGGACACAGCCACCGCTATGGCTTGAGCCAAGCGGGTCAATGCGTCGGAACTGATGGCTTTGCGAATAGGTGACGACATTGGCTGGAAGTAAGTTCCGGGCAAAAATGTCGGGCGATTCTAGGAAGCGCACCCTGCGCGGTCAACCTTTCAGAATTGTTGCAATCTTTTGAGATCCCTTTAGAACGTGTCTTTCCAAGCTCGAAGAGCAGCAAAAACCATATCGGGCGCCGAGTTATCGGTGCCGGTCCGTTCGTCCGCTTTTTCTTTAACGGATGTTTCGCCGGAGCGCAAAAACGGGTTTGTGAGCTTTTCCAGTGCCAGTGTCGACGGCAGCGTCATGATCCCGGACTCCCGTTGGCGGGTGACTTTGGCCAGGCGCTCGGCGGTTTTCGGATTGTCCGGTTCGACGGCCGCCGCAAACTTCAGGTTGCTGAGGGTGTATTCGTGGGTGCAGTAGACCAGCGTGTCTTCCGGCAACGCCGCGAGGCGTGTCAGCGAGTGGTACATTTGTTGTGGCGTGCCTTCGAACAACCGCCCGCAGCCAGCGGCAAACAAGGTGTCGCCGCAGAACAGCAACCCGTGATGGTAATAGGCGATATGCCCCAGGGTGTGACCAGGGACCGCGAAGACGTCGAAGTCCCAGCCGAGTACGCTGACCTTGTCGTTGTCATTGAGCGCGACGTCCCGCGCCGGGATCTTTTCGCTGGCCGGACCATAGACTTTCGCGTTTGTCGCTTTCTTGAGCAATTCGACGCCGCCGACGTGGTCATGATGGTGGTGAGTGATCAAAATATCACTCAGTACCCAATCCGGATTGGCCGAGAGCCAGGCTTGTACCGGGGCGGCATCACCCGGGTCGACCACCGCGCAGCGTTTGCTGCCGTGGTCTTGTAACAACCAGATGTAGTTGTCGGTGAAGGCGGGCAGGGCAGTGATCTGTATCATCGTCGGATTCGCCAAGCGGAAAACAATGGCGCATCTTAGAACTTCCTGGCGCGTTGGAGAATGCAATGACTGATAAAGCGTTCGCACAAGCCGATCCTGACTGGCTGGCGTTGATCAGCGCGGCCCGCGAGTGGCTGGCAGGCCCGCTCGGGCAATTTCTGCTGGGCGAAGAGCGGCAGATGCTCGAAGACGAGCTCGGGCGGTTCTTTGGTGGCTATCTGGTGCATTACGGCCCCTCGGCCGAGCCCCCACCGTCAGCGCCGCAGGTTCAGCGCAATGTGCGCCTTGGCGCGCCATTACCGGGGGTCGAGATCGTTTGTGAAGAACAGGCCTGGCCGCTGAGCGAGCATGCTGCCGATGTGGTGGTATTGCAGCATGGCCTGGATTTCTGTCTGTCGCCCCACGGTCTGCTTCGCGAGGCGGCAAGCAGCGTACGTCCCGGCGGGCATTTGCTGATCATTGGCATCAATCCCTGGAGCACTTGGGGCCTGCGGCACGTGTTTGCCCAGGATGCGCTGCGCAAGGCGCGCTGCATTTCGCCGTCACGGGTCGCGGACTGGCTGAACCTGCTGGGCTTCGCGCTGGAGAAACGCCGCTTCGGGTGCTATCGTCCGCCGCTTGCGTCACCGGCATGGCAGACCCGCCTGGCTGGTTGGGAGCGCAAGGCCGGTGACTGGCAACTGTCGGGCGGTGGCTTCTATTTATTGGTGGCGCGCAAGATCGTGGTGGGCCTGCGACCAGTCCGTCAGGAGCGGCGCGAGCCAATGGGCAAGCTGATTCCTTTGCCGATGGCCAAGGTCAACCGTCGCAACATCGAACCGTAATACACACTTTTTATTTGCGGCCGGGCCTGTCCCGGCCTCGGGCGTCGTCGATCAATGATCGGCGGGCCAGCGCACTTTCTGGATAGATTGGCATGAGCGATAGCGTAGAACTGTTCACCGATGGCGCCTGCAAAGGCAACCCTGGCCCTGGCGGCTGGGGCGCACTGCTGGTGTGCAAGGGCGTTGAAAAGGAACTCTGGGGCGGCGAAGCCAATACCACCAACAACCGCATGGAGCTGATGGGCGCGATCCGTGGCCTGGAAGAGCTCAAGCGTCCCTGTGACGTGCTGCTGGTGACCGACTCCCAGTACGTGATGAAAGGCATCAACGAGTGGATGGACAACTGGAAGAAGCGCGGCTGGAAAACCGCGGCGAAGGAGCCGGTGAAAAACGCTGACCTGTGGAAGTTGCTCGACGAGCAGGTCAATCGCCACAAGGTCACCTGGAAATGGGTGCGCGGACACATTGGTCATCACGGCAACGAACGGGCCGACCAGTTGGCCAACCGTGGCGTCGATGAAGTGCGCGGGTACAGGCAGGACTGATTCGGGTTTGGCCTATGGACTGAGTCGCGGCCTTCGCGAGAAAGTCGGAGCGCCGCACCGCCGCCCCCACAGGTTATGTGCAAGTACGCATTATTTACCCACCGGCCAAAACCGCTCCCCACCGCCCGGCGCGTCCGTCCACGCCTGCAATGAGCGTGTCGGCAAGTCGAAGTAGTCCCGCGTGCGCGCATAGCCATGCCCGCCCATGCGTCCGATTGCATCCAGTCCCAACTGATCGATGTACAGGGTTTTCGGATCAATCAGTTCGTCTCGCACATGGGCCATCAGCACTTCACCGAAGATGATTTCCCGCGACTGGCCGATGGACAGCGCCATCATCCGCCGGCACTCCAGCGCCACCGGGGCTTCGCCAATGCGCGGGCATTTGACCGTGGTGCCGGGGATGGCGGTGAGGCCGGCGGCGGTCAATTCGTCGAAGCCGGGGGCGAAGGGCACGGCGCAGACGTTCATGGCTTCCACCAGTGCATCGCTGACGATGTTCACGGTGAATTCCTGGTTGAGCTGAATGTTGCGGGTGGTGTCCTTGGGGCTTTGGTCGCCGTAGTTTTCCACGCCCAGTGCGAGGATGGGCGGGTCGGCCGACAGCGCATTGAAGAAGCTGAACGGCGCCGCGTTGCCCCGGCCTTCGCCGTCGACGGTGGTGACCAGGGCAATCGGCCGCGGCACGACGCTGCCGATCAGAATCTTGTATTTGTCCCGTGGGCTCAGTTGGCTGAAGTCGAAGCTTTGCATGGGCAGAATTCTCTAAAAAAGGGGATCGATGGCGCTCAGTGGCGCCTGTGTGCTGTAGTCGTCGGCGAACGGGATGGCTGGCCGGAAGAGGCTTTTCCAGTCCGGTTGGCCAAAGGCCCGGTCGCTGTGGCTGCGCATCAGTTTTTCGAATTGCCGTTGGGCCTGGCGTTGCAGGGCGCAGTAGTCGACGCCCTTGACCTGGCCGTCCTGCATCACGCAACGGCCATCGATATAGCTGGCGATGCAGTCGTCACCGCGACCGGCCAGCAGAAGGTTCTTCAGCGGATCGAATAACGGCCCCAGGTGCATTCCGCGCAGGTTGAACACGGTGATGTCGGCCTTGCACCCCGGCGCCAGCCGCCCGAGATCGTCGCGGCCCAAAGCCGTGGCGCCGCCAAGTGTCGCGGCGTTGTACAGATCCAGTGTGCTGGTCAGGTCATTACCGCCCTCCATCAGGCGGGCGATGTTCAAGCCCTGGCGCATGTTGTCCAGCAAGTCCGCCGGCCAGGTGTCGGTGCCCAGGGCGAAGTTGATGCCCTTGGCCCGATAGCGTCCGAACGAGTTCAGCGCCTCGCCATCGCGGGCGAACACCACCGGGCAATGCACCAGACTGGCGCCGCCGTCCACGACTCGCTGCAAGTCGTCATCACCTTGGGTGTAGATGCCGTGGGGCAGCAGGCTGCGTGGGTTCATAAGCCCAAGCTGCTGCAACCAGCCCAACGGCGAAGCACCGCGCAGTTGCTCGACCATTGCCACTTCGCCCAGGCCCTGACAGCAATGCAAACGCATCGGTGCGTTCAACTCGCGGCTCAGCGCAGCGGTGCGTTGCAACAGCGCCGGGGTGCAAGTCTGGATGCGGTCCGGCAGTAGCGCCCCGCGAATCAGGCCGTCATTCGCGCCGTCGAAATCGCGGAAAAACCGTTCAGCCGCATCCAGCCCCGCCATACCCCGGACTTCGTCCCAGTGGTGGGCCAGCGTACCGTCGGCCTGCCAGTAACTGATGCCGCTCATGTAGCAGGGGCCGAGGTAAGTGCGCAGCCCCGACTCGGCCGCCACATCGGCTACCGCCGCAAACTCATTGTAGGTTTCGGCCCACTCGCGGTAATACATCGAGGTGATCGGCATGGCCGTGGTGATGCCGTTGCGGATCAGTTGCGTGAAGGCGTAGCGGTATTTGAAGACTTCTTCTTCGGGGCTGTAACTTTCCCGCGATCCACGCGCCAGATACTGCGCCGACCACATCCGGCCCATGTCGCGCTCGTCACCGTTGTCCAGGGTCAGCACCGTGGAATCGAGGTCGCCGAGGGCATCCAGATCGATGAAGCCGGGGCCGATCAGCGCATTGCCGTAATCAACCCACTGATCTACCGGGCCCGGATAATTGCGCCCGACAAACTCAATGCGCGAGCCTGCGAACACCACTTCGCCGTCGCGCCACAGCACATGCTGCGTGCCGTCGAAGCCGACCACGCAACTGGCCCGCAAGCCGATGCGCTTCACAGACGGCTTTCCAGCAAGCGGCCACCCGCAGCAATCAACTGACCCGCGCGATAGACCTGACGCAGCGGCCGCGAAACCACCGCTTCGCCCAGTGTTTGCACCGGCATCAGCAGGAAATCCGCCGGCTGGCCTATCGCCAGGCGATTGGCTTCGCAACCCAGTGCCTGGGCACCATTGACGGTTGCGGCTTCGAATGCCGCCGCCAGTTCTGCGTCCTTGCCCAGGTCGAAGCGGAACGCCAGTAGCATCGCCCGTTCCAGCATGTCGCCGTTGCCCATGGGCGACCAGGCATCACGAATGCCGTCGGAGCCCAGGCACAGGTTCACGCCGGTTTCGCGCAGGGCCAGGAACGGCGGCACCGCGCAATCGGCCGGGGCCGAACTCATCAGCGAAATACCCAGTGTCGCCAGACGCTCGGCCACCGGTTTGACCTGGCTCCACGGCAACATCCCCAGGCAGTACGCATGGCTGATCATCACCCGGCCCTGGCGAGCGAAGCGCTCGGTGTAGTCGGCGATCAGCGCGATCTGCCACAGACCCAGTTCACCCTTGTCGTGCAGGTGGATATCGATGCCACGGTCGAATTCGCTGGCCAGGCTGAACACGAAATCCAGTTGCGCAACCGGATCGTTATCGATGCCGCACGGATCCAGTCCGCCGACGTTCTCCACGCCCAGGGCCATGGCTTCGCGCATCAGTTCGGCGGTGCCGGGGCGACTGATCAGGCCGGTTTGCGGGAACACCACCAGTTGCAGGTCGATCAGGTCGCGGTATTGTTCGCGCAGTTGCTGCATGGCCTCGACATGTCGCAGGCCGAACTCCGGGTCGATATCGACGTGGCAACGCATGGTCAGCGAGCCACGGGCGATGCAGTTTTCCAGCAGGGCCCCGGCCCGTTGGGCAATCGGTGTGGTGACTTCGCGCAGGATGCGCCGTTCGTTGGCAATGTAGTCCTTGAGGGTCGGGCCAGCGCTGTTGGGACGCCATGGCTGGCCCCAGAGGGTTTTGTCCAGGTGCACGTGGCTTTCCACCAGTGCGGGAGTGAGCAGCTGGTTATGGCCGTCGATGTCGGTGGCCAGCAGTTCGGTGGTCGATGCAGGGCGACGCTGGGTGAACCGTCCGTTCTCGATCAGCAGGTCTTCGGCGGAGGCGCCGTAGGGGCGCACATTGCGTAGCCAGCGGGGGTGGGTCATACATACCTCAAGTTGGTGTTGTGTGGGAGGGCCTCATCGCGAGCAGGTTCGCTCCCACAGGGGGACGCATTTCAAGTGTGGGAGCGAGCCTGCTCGCGATGCAGACGACTCGGTTTCAGATCAGCCCTTGAGCTTCGCCCAGATCCGGTCCTGCAGTTCCCGCGCCTTGTTGCTGCACTCTTTCTCAGGGCGCAGTCGCGAGGCGAATTCGTCGGGCATGTTGATGGCGTCCATGACTCGCCATTTGGCGTCGATCAACTTGTCGCTCTGGATGCCGTTGGCGTAGGCGATGGCGTTGGACACGGCGGCGGCGTTTTCCGGTTTCATCATCCAGTCGATGAAAATCTTCGCGTTGCCGGGGTGTGGCGCGCTTTTCGGTACGGCAAAGTTGTCCTGGAACATTGCCAGGCCTTCCTTCGGATACACGTATTTGATCGTGCTCTTCTGCAGGGTGGCTCGCGCTGTAGAGCCGTTCCAGTTCTGCATCATGATCACTTCACCGGAGGCCATGCGGTCGACGGTGTTGTCCGAGCTGTACATCTTCAGGAACGGTTTCTGTTTTTGCAGCAGTTCGAGGATGCGCTTGGCGTCCTGCGGGTTTTCGCTGCATTCGTCGACATTCAGGTAGTGGCTGGCGGCGTTGATCACGCTGCTGGAGGTGTCGAGGGCGGCGAGTTGGCCTTGCAGCTCCTTGCGCGGCTCGAAGAACTCTTTCCACGACTCGTCGAGTTTGCCGCCGGGCACCCGGGCGCTGTCATAGGAGAACCCGGTGGTGCCCCACAGGTACGGTGCCGAGAACTTGCGGCCGGGGTCGAAGCCTGGGTCGCGGAACGCCGGTTTGACGTACTGGAAGTTGGGCAGGGTCGAGGCGTCGATTTCCAGTAGCAGGTCCTGGTTGATCAGGGTGCGCATGATCGATTGCGACGGCACGATCACGTCATAGGCCGCGCCGCCGGCCTGCAACTTGGCCAGCAGGGTTTCGTTGCTGTCGTAGCCGTCCATGGTGACCTTGATGCCGGTCTCCTTTTCGAACTTGGCCAGCAGATCGACCGGGTAGTAGTCGGTCCAATTATAGAAGAACAGCTCCTTGGGCTCGGCGGCCTGGGCGCTGAGCGTCGTGAACGCGGTGAAGCAACTCAAGGCCAGACCGGCAACGGCGAAACTGGCAGCAGCGAAACGGGGGCTTTTCACTTTCTTGCTCATCAAAGTAGTCTCCAGGCTTATTGTTGTTTACCGCGCTGTCCCAGCCAGAAGGCCAGCACCACCAGCACGATGGATATCACCAGCATCAGGGTCGAGATCGCGTTGATCTCCGGCGTCACGCCGGCCTTGATGGCTGAGAAGATGTACACCGGCAAGGTCGTCGAACCCGGCCCGGCGACGAAGAAGGTCATGATGAAATCGTCGAGGCTGACCACGAACGCCAGCACCGAGCCGGACAGCACCGCCGGCCACAGCAACGGCAAGGTCACCCGGCGAAACACCTGCCAGGGGTTGGCGTACAGGTCGTTCGCCGCTTCCAGCAGGCTCTTGTCCAGGTCATTGAGCCGCGCACGGATCGGCAGGTAGGCAAAGGGAATGCAGAAGCCGATGTGGGCGATGATCACCGTCAGCAAACCGAGCTTGATCCCCAGTGCCATGAACAGCAGCAGGGTGGCCACGGCGGTGACGATCTCCGGCAGGATCAGCGGCAGGTTGATCCCGCCCTCGACCATTTTCTGTCCGTAGAACGGCCGGTAAGTCGCCAGTGCCGCGAGCAAGGCAATCGCCGTGGCGCACACCGTGGCGATACTGGCGACGATGATCGAGTTCAGCGCGGCGGTCTGGATCGACGGGTTGGCCAGGATGCGCCCGTACCAGTCCAGCGAGAACTCGGTCCACACCGTCGCCGAGCGGTTGGCGTTGAAGCTGTAGACGATCAACACGAAAATCGGCAGGTACAGATAGGCCAGCATCAACAGGCTGACTTCACGGGTCAGCGGCAGTTTTTTCAGGTGCAGGGCGATCATGCTTGGGCTCCCCGACGCAGGGTCTTGGCGGCATTGCGGCTATAGAGGGCGTAGAGCACCAGGGACAGCAACATGATCCCCAGCAACAGGAACGACAGCGAGCTGCCCAGCGGCCAGTTGCGCGCGGTGCCGAACTGCTGCTGGATCAGGTTGCCGATCATCAGCGTCTTGCCGCCGCCGAGGATCGCCGGGGTAATGAAGGCGCCCAGGCTTGGCACGAACACCAGCAATGCACCGGCAATCACCCCCGGCATCGACAGCGGCAGGATGATCCGGCGCAATGCGTGCCAGCGGTTGGCGCCCAGGTCATAGGCTGCCTCCACCAGGCGCCAGTCGAGTTTTTCCAGGGTCGAATAGATCGGCAGAATCATGAACGGCAGGAAGCTGTAGACCAGCCCGACGCTGACCGCGAAGTCGTTGTAGAGCAGGGTGATGCCGCCGGCCTGTGGCAACAGCGCGTTGAGACTCTGGGCCACCCAGCCCTGTTCGCGCAGGATGATCAGCCACGCGTAGTTGCGGATCAGCAGATTGGTCCAGAACGGGATGGTGATCAGCAACACCATCAGGTTGCGCCGACGGGGCGTGAGGCTCGACATCCACAGCGCCACCGGGAAGCCGAACAGGAAACACAGGACCGTGGTGCCGCCGGCCTGGAACACCGAACGGATCAGTGCCTGGGCATAGACCCAGTTCAGTTCCAGTTCACCGTCGAAACCTTCCTGGAAGAACAACTGCACATAACTTTGCAATTGCCAGTTGGCCTGCCAGTCGACGCCACCATAGACGTTGCGTGGCAACAGGCTGATGTAGCCCATGATGCCCAGCGGAATGGCGATCAGGGACAGCAGGGTCAGGACGACCGGGCTGAGCAACAGCGCACGGTTCAGGGCCGGAGAAGTGCTGCTGACGCTCATCTCAGGCCTCCATCAACAGGCAGGCGTGGGGCGGCAGGTTGACTGCGACGCGATCCCCCACCACCCGCCCGTGGCTCAGGCCTTCGTTATTCTCGCGCAGCATGACCTTGATGTCGTTGTTCAAACGGCATTGGTAGAGCGTGGCCGTGCCGACATACAGCACGGCTTCGATCACACCGCGCAGGTGGTGGGGCTGGGTCGGCTCGACCAGTTGCGAACGCTCGGGGCGGAACGCCAGTTGCACCTTGCTGCCGTCAAAGCCCTGGGCCGGGCAGGGGATTTCCACTGGCATGCCGCTGGGCACAAAGAGCTTTTCGTTCTGCTGGCCGCGCTTGAGGTGGCCGGGGAGGAAGTTGATATCGCCGATGAATTGCGCGACGAATTGGTGTCGCGGGCGCTCGTAGATTTCATTGGGCGTGCCGATTTGCAGGATTTTGCCGGCGGACATCACGGCGATACGATCGGACAGGGTCAGCGCTTCTTCCTGATCGTGGGTGACAAAAATGAAGGTGATCCCGGCTTCTTTCTGCACGCGCTTGAGTTCGACCTGCATTTCCTTGCGCAGCTTGAGGTCCAGGGCCGACAGCGGTTCATCGAGCAACAGCACTTTCGGTTTCGGCGCCAGGGCACGGGCCAGAGCCACCCGTTGCTGTTGGCCGCCGGACAGTTCGGCGGGTTTGCGCCTGGCCAGGTGCTGCATTTGCACCAGCGCGAGCATCTCATCGACCCGCTGCGGGATCAGTTTGCGATCAAGGCCCTGCATCTCGAGGCCGAAGGCGATATTCTGCGCAACACTCATATGCGGAAACAGTGCGTAACTCTGGAACACCGTGTTGACCCGACGCTTGAACGGCGGCAAGTCATTGACCGCCTCGCCCGCAAGGCGAATCTCGCCGTCGCTGACATGCTCGAAGCCGGCAATGGTGCGCAACAGGGTGGTCTTGCCACAGCCGGACGGGCCGAGCAGGGTGAAAAATTCGTTGTCGGCAATGTCTACCGATACATCATCGAGGGCGGGTGCAAGCCCTGGATCGTCGGAATAGCGTTTGGAGACGTTTCGCACTTCAATTGCAACTGGATGACCCATAATGGTGCATTCCTCTAATTATTGTATGCAAAATCTGGATGCAATTTAGAAATACCCGGATTAACCTGCCTGTGCAAGCCCCTTTTTCAATGGCTGTTCATTCGCCAGGGTCGTTTGCACAGGGCTGAAGGAGTTGATGAATGACGGAAAAGAAACTGGAAACCACGGTCGACCGCGTCTACCAAGGGGTTTACGAGGCGATCAGCAAGCGCTCGCTGCGCCCGGGAATGAAACTCGGCGAAGCCTCGCTGGCCGAGCTGTTCAATGTCAGCCGCACGTCTGTCCGGGCTGCGCTCAAGCAATTGGAGGCTGACGGACTGGTCACCACCGAGCCCAATAAAGGTGCATCGGTGTCGTTGCCCAGCGACGAGGAGATTCGTTCGCTGTTCGAAACCCGGCGTCTGGTCGAGATCGGTATCGTCAGTGAACTGTGCCGTCGTCGCGATACGGCGGTGACCCAGGACCTGCGCGATCACTTGCTACTGGAAGATGAGGCGCATCAAAGTGGTGATCACGAGCGATTGATTCACCTGCTCGGCGAATTTCACATCAAGCTGGCCCGCAGCCTGAACAACCCGGTGCTGCTCGACTGGTTCCAGAAGCTGATTTCCCGGGCGTCGCTGTATGCCGCTGCACTGGATGACGACAGCCATGAAGCCTGCCGCGACGATGAACACCTGCGGCTGATCGAATACATCGAAGCAGGTAACCAGAGCGCGGCCATCGAGCTGACCTGCATGCATCTGAATGGCATAGAGAAGGCCATTCTCGACGTCGCGGCTACGTTGAAGACCAGCTACAACCCGCTCAAACATTTGATAGAGGTGTAATCGCAAATCAATCTGTGGGAGCCAAGGATCCAACTGGAATCAGCTATACCTCTATGAAACGAATAGCGTCCAGAATGCTCGAAACAAACGGGTGCAATTTATCGGGATTGGGCCAGGCGATGCAGTTTCTAGCGGATAGCCACGGGTGTGCCGGATGGAACGGCGAAATGGCCGGGCGCATTCGTGCGTTCGACTGGAGGCTGACTGAGCTTGGCCCACTCGACTCATGGTCGAAAAGCCTGAGCAGTGCGGTGCAGTTGATGCTCGCCTCGCCGTTGCCGATGGTGATGCTCTGGGGACAGTCGGGGTACATGATCTACAACGACGCATACTCCAAGTTTGCCGGTGGGCGCCATCCGTACCTGCTGGGCTCTACGGTCGAACTGGGCTGGCCCGAGGTCGCCGAGTTCAATCGCCACGTGGTGGATACCTGCCTGGCGGGCGGCACCTTGTCCTATCGCAACAAAGAACTGGTGCTGTTGCGTGACGGGGTTCCGGAAGATGTCTGGATGGACCTCTACTACAGCCCGGTGGCTGACGATGACGGACGTCCGGCCGGGGTCATGTCCATGGTGGTGGAAACCACGGAACGGGTGATGTCCGAACGTGGGCGACAGACAGCCGAAGACGCTTATCGTGCGGACAACGAACGAGTGCGCCTGGCACTGAACGCCGGTGCCTTGCTCGGCTCCTTCGTCTGGGACATCAAGAGCAACGTGCTGTCGGGTGATGAGCGCTTCGCCCGCACGTTTTCCTATCCGCCCGGGCAAGACTTGCAAAATCTGTCCCAGGACATCGCTGAAAGCCGGATCCATCCGGACGATCGCGGCTGGGTTCAGGAGCGCATCACACTGTCGGTCGAGACAGGCGAACCCTACAACGTCGAGTACCGGATTCAGCGCCCCGATGGCAGCTACCTCTGGGTACTCGCCAGTGGGTGTTGCGAGTTCGATGAGCAGGGCGAGGCGTTTCGTTTCCCTGCCGTGCTGATCGATATTCACGAACGCAAGACCGCCGAAGAATCCCTGCTCAAGTTCACCCGCAACCTGGAACAGCGGGTGGCCGATGAGGTCGAGGCGCGCCTGGCGGCGGAAGAACAATTGCGCCAGTCACAGAAACTCGAAGCCATCGGCGGCCTCACCGGTGGTGTGGCCCATGACTTCAACAACCTGTTGCAAGTGATCGCCGGCAACCTGCACCTGCTGGCACGCCATGAGCCGGGCAACGCCAATGTGCAGCGCCGGGTCGCGGCGTCGATTGCCGCCGTCGAGCGCGGTGCCAAGTTGTCCTCGCAATTGCTCGCATTCGCCCGCCGCCAACCGTTGTCGCCTGCAGTCTTCACGCTGCGACAGATTTTCGATGGCCTGGCGGAGCTGTTGCTGCGTGCCCTGGGTGAAACCCTTCAGGTTCATATGACGGCACCTGAAGATTCCTGGAATGTGTTTGTTGATCGCAATCAACTGGAAAACGCCATTCTCAATCTGGCGATCAATGCCCGTGACGCCCTTCAAGGCGAGGGCAGGATTGACCTTTGTGCGGAAAACATCACCCTCGATCGCAAGTTTTGCGCAGCAAAGGGCATTACCGCCGGGGACTATGTGCGGGTGTCCGTGACGGATACCGGTGTCGGCATGCCGCCGCAGGTGCTGGCCCAGGCGTTCGAACCGTTTTTCACCACCAAGGCCGACGGGCAGGGCACCGGGCTGGGATTGAGCATGGTGTTTGGTTTCGTCAAACAGAGTGGCGGTCATATCGAAATTGCCAGCGACGTCGGGCAGGGGACTCGGGTGCAGTTGTACTTCCCGCGTACCTTGCGCGCGGCACTCAGCGAAACACCGAGCCCTGATGTGCCGCAGCGGGGCGGGCACGAACGCATCCTGGTGGTTGAAGACAATGAGGCGGTGCGGGTGTCGGTGGTGGAGTTGTTGCGCGAAGAGGGCTATCAGATCCTCACGGCCACCAACGGTGACGTCGCCATGCAAATGTTGCTGGAAGGCTTGGCGGTGGACCTGATCTTCACCGACGTGGTCATGCCTGGGCTGATCAAGAGTTCGGACCTCGCGGCCTGGGCGAAAGTGCAGGAACCTCCGGTGGCCGTGCTGTTCACCTCGGGGCATACCCGCGACATCATCTCGCGTAATCACCAGCTCAGCCCCGACACCCATCTGCTGAGCAAACCCTACAATCCCGAAGCACTCAGGCAAATGGTGCGCACGGTGCTCAACGGCTGACAAAAACAGCTGATTCTCCACACAGGTTTTAAAGGTACTCAAGTAAACGTCAGCCGGTGGAGGCGTCGGCGCAGGCGAAGGTTTTATCGACTTTGCGACAGGACGACGAACGGACACCGCTGGTCTGACAGGTGGTCGACAGAACAGGCTAACCGAGGCCATTCTGATAGTTGGTGAACGCAATTGATCGCGTCTCGCTGCCGATCAACAGACGGAGGTGTTCCATGCCGGTGCCCCATGACCTTTATCAGGATCTGAAACGCTCAAAGGAAGAAATCCAGCAGAAACGCACCAAGGATCCGTTACTGGATTCACTGATCAACAAGTATTCCCTGGCTGATGCCGAAGTGGTGAAGGCGGAGGAGGCCAAATCCAGCGATGACACGGTGACGAAGCTCAAGGCGAAGCGCCTGGAGGTCAAGGACAAGATCGTCAGGCAACTTGGCTCGTCGTCCTGATCCAGGCTGGAACGGCAACCAGAACCGGCACCTCGAATGCCCGGAGACCGATGTTACGGCTCTCGACGAGGTGCCTCATCATCCAGCTCAAATACCCCTGTGAACTGAACACCGCCCCCTGTAGGAGCGAGCTTGCTCGCGATGGTCGTCAACGATAACGCTGGTTGGCAGGTGCCCCGCGGCGTTCTCGGGTTTATCGTCGGAACGCCGCCCGGAGCAAGCTCGCTCCTACAGGATCAGATGCTGGGCTTGCTCATTGCAATGCCTTGCTCAACGGCAACCGCACCATGTTCTGCGCTTTCAGCGAGCCGAAATACAACCAGTCCCCATACTCGCGCACCGTAGTGATGGGGGAGTAGTTGTCGCTGCTGCCGTCCTGCAAGTTGGCGATCACTTTGCCTTCAAGGTCCAGGCCCAGGGCAAACCCGCGTTTTTCCACGGGTTTGGGCAAGACGGTCATGGCTCGCACGATCATCTTGCGTATGAACGGATGCGCCGCCGTGCCGTCGAGCAGGGCGTTTCGGGGGGCATACAGTGCCACCCAGAACCGGTCGTGACCATTGAACGACAGGTTGTCCGGTAGCCCCGGCAGGTTGTCGATAAACAGGTCATGGGTGCCGGCCTTGGGGCCGCTGAGCCAGTAACGGCTGATACGGTAGGCGCCGGTTTCATTGACCAGCACGTAGGCATCGTCCGGCCCCAGGGTTACGCCATTGGCAAACTCCAGCTTGTCCAGCACAACCGATGTTTTGCCGCTCTGGAAGTCATAACGCAGCAGTCGGCCGTCACCGCCGTGTTCGAGCACGGCTTCACCATCGTGGCCATAGCCAAAGCGGCTCGAAGCATCGCTGAAATAGGCGTAGTGACCCGATTTGTCGATAACCACATCGTCGGTAAAGCCGAAGGGAACGCCGCCGGCTTCTGTGGTCAGAGCCACCAGGCGACCCTGGGCGTCGAGTGACAACAAGCCTTTGATGGCATCGGCGATCACCAGCAGGCCATTGGGATGCCGGGCCAGGCCCAATGGCCGGCCACCGGTATCGACCAGGACTTTGGTGGTCTTGCCGTCCAGGCTGGTGCGGATCAGGCGACCGTCGTGCAGTCCGGTGAGGAGTGTATCGTTTTCCAGCAACAAGGCTTCCGGCCCGTCGATGTCGGCGGCACCGACACGCTCCATGCCCTTGAGCCGCTGATTGTCGGCGTAGATTCCGCTGGTGAGGGAAGGCGCGGGTTGTGGCGCCCAGGCCACCGGTTGCACCCTGGTTGGCATCAGCAGCAGGAAGGCGCCGACGGCGACGATGACCAGCAACAGGCATTTGAAGATTCTGCTCACGCGTTGACTCCTGTCGCCACCAGGTATTTCTGCGCCATGTCGCGCAACGCCTGCATCGACGCCGCCGACTCCCGATTGATGCGCCGCTGGAGCAACAACCGGTTGGCAATCCGCATCGCCAGACCGCTGAATTGATATTCCAGGGTCCGGACGAAACGTGTGTCCTGGCCTGTGGCATCGCATTCATAGGTCACCACCAGCGACAGGCCATGATCACCCCGAGCCCGGGCGCTCCAGCGCCGTCCGGGCAGGTATTGCGCTACCTCCCAGCTCAAGTGCCCGTCGCGGCCACCGGCGCGGATATCCTCCTCGAAACGTGCGCCGGCATGCAGCGGGCCTTTTGGCCCATCGATATGCAGCGACGAGGGATGCCATTGCGGCCAAAGGGTTACAGTACTGGCGTAGGCCAGTACGTCTACCGGGTTTCCGGTAATGATAATCTGATGCTGCATGCGGGTCATGGGCGTTCTCGGCGGATTGAGCGGCACAGGTTCCGGCTCCCAGTAGAGGGTGCCGAACAGGTAGTCCATCAGCGGGAAAACGATGTTGAAATTACGCTCCTGCATCAGTTCGCGGCGGTGATGCAGCTCATGCAGCCGGCGCATCTGGCGGATCCACGGCAACCGCGTAACCGGGTTGCGTGGCGGCAGGTGCTCGCAGGCATGAAACACTTCATAAGCCAGGTAACCGAGGACAAGAAGGCCGCCGACCAATCCGGCAACGTTCGTATCCAATTGCTTGAGCAGCCACCAGAGGGGCAGGGCGACGGCGAGGGTGTGCAGCACGATCAACCATGCCGGAAACAGAATCACCCGCCAGTCGCGGGCGCTGTCGTAGGTCATGTGGCCGGGGGTGAAAAAACTGTGGTGGTCACCAGCGTGACGGGCATAAAACAGCCGGGCGAAACTCTTTTTATGATGCCCCAGGTGGCGATGCACCATGTACACGCCGAAGTTGAACAACAGCAGCGTGGCTGGTACCGCCAGCCATTGTGCCGGCCGTACCTGATGTACGTTGCTCCAGAAAATGCTGATCGCCAGTGCCCCGAACGCCAGGACAAAAGCACCGTGCAACCAGGGGTTGTAGAGCGGATGAATGGCGGCGCGGTAGCGGCTGCGGAATCCTTCGGTGGTCTGCCTCACTGCAATCACCTGTCGTTATTGTTATCTCTGCAGATTAGTCGATTCCAGCGTGGTGACTGGCCGAACCTTGAAGGCACATTGGCCATGATCCGGTGCAAACCGTTATCAGGTCAGAGGGTCCCAGCGCTGTGACCAGTCTTCGTCGGAATCGATGACCTGGCGCAGCATTTCGAAGGCGTGTTGCAGGGTTGGCGAGTCGCGATCGCGGGAGTAGACCAGGTAGGTCGGATAACTGAATTCCGGGGCCTTGGGCACCAGTTCCAGTACACCGCTTTCAAGGTAACGCTGTACCACGCGGGTGCGGAAATAGCCGCTACCGCCGTTTTCGAGAATGTACTGCAAACCCAACGGACCAAGGTTGAAGGTCAGCGCAGCCTTGGCTTTCTCCGGCAGGGCCGCGTCATGCTGGCGGCGAAAGCCCGGACCCCAATCAATGTACACGTAAGGCTCGGGTCGTTCGACTGAACGCACGAGGATGAGTTTTTCTTCAAGAACCTGCTCGACCTGCAAGCGCGGCCAATACGCGGGCTGATACACCAGCGCGGCATCCAGTACGCCCAACTCCAGTTGGCGCAACAGGTTTTCGCCGTCACGGATTTCCATGCGCAAGGCGTGGCTGGGGATTTTTTCACGGATTTCACCGGCCCAACCGAGCATCAGCGGATTGCACAGGCTGACCTCGCCACCGATGTGCAGCACATCGCGATAACCCTCGGGCAACGGCAAGTCACGCCGCGCGGCTTCCCAGGTTTGCACAAGTTGATTGGCATAGATCACGAAGGCTTCACCGTTGGGCGTCAGGCGGGCTCCGGCACGATTGCGCACGAACAGGGTGCTGCCCAGTTGGCTCTCGAGTTTTTGCACTCGTGCAGTGATCGCGGTCTGGGTGACATGGAGCTTCTCGGCAGCCGCGGCCAGGCTGCCATGGCGGACGATTTCGAGGAAGGTGCGGGCGAGGTCGATGTCCATGGGGCGGCCGGTGTGGTAAGTGCGGGCATTGTAAGAGCGGATACCTCATTGGCACCACTCGCCACAGGTCGGGATTCAAAATGACGAATCCCGCCACGAGGGGCGGGATTCGTTTGCGGCCTTGCACGCTCCCGAAGATCGGGAACCGGGTGCTTAGGACGACGGGAACAGCTCGGACAGTTTCATGGCCAGCATCATGTCGCCTTCAGCGCGCAGTTTGCCGCCCATGAATGCTTGCATGCCGTCGGTTTCGCCGCTGACGATGCCTTTCAGGGTTTCGCCGTCCATCACCAGGGTCACCTGGGCGTCCGGGTTCTCGCCTTCCTGCAGGTCGCAGGTCTGGTCTTTGACGATCAGCGAGAAGTTCTTGGTGTCGTCGATGCGAAAACCGAAGACCAGGTCCAGGCCGGCAGCAGCGGCTGGGTTGAACTTGGCTTTCATTGCTTCTACGGCATCAGCTACGGAGGTCATGGTTCGATCCTTTCTTGTCTAATAAGAGCGGGTTGATTACAGCCAGGGTCACAATAGTCCGGACTCAGCGAAACGTGATGAGTTCCGGGGTCTTCAACAGTTGCAGGTGCGCATGACTGTTGAAGGAAGCCAGGGTCACCTCGCGACCACGAAACTTGAATTGGTTGAGCGAGGTGTTGACGATTTGCCAGTTCAATTCAAAGGCCTGCCGGGCAGGCATTTGCGTAATCAGGTGGAGCAGGGCGGTGATGGTGCCGCCGGACGTGAACACGGCGATTTTCTGGGTGTTGTCGGCCTGGTCGAGGATGCGATGCAAGCCGGCCTGTACCCGCTCGACAAACCCCAGCCAGCTTTCCAGGCCCGGTGTGTCGTAGGTGCCGGCGAGCCAGCGTTCGATGATCAGGGCGAAGATACGCTGGAATTCACCACGGTTTTGCGCGGCGTTGCGCAAGATGTGCAACGCTTCGGGTTCGTCCGGCAGCATGGCCGGCAACAGTGCGCGGATCACCGCATCGGCGTCGAATTCGTTGAAGGCGGAGTCGGTTTCCAGCAGCGGCACCGGCAGGCCCACCGCGGCGAACTGTTCCAGCGTGCTGTTGGCCGTGTGCTGCTGGCGGCGCAAGTCTCCCGCCAGGCAGCGGTCGAAGCTGATCCCGAGTTCGGCCAGGTGCCGGCCAAGGATTTCAGCCTGACGAATGCCGGTCGGCGACAGGACGTCGTAGTCGTCTGCACCAAAGGAGGCCTGGCCATGTCGAATCAAATAGATGCTGCCCACGTCCGCGTCATCCCGGTACGTTGAAGGTTTGGCGAGGTTATGAGGATGGCGGTGAGCTGTCAATGAAAAAACATACGCTTGTTTGAAATGCTCGTTACAGGCCTGTTACCAGAGGTTACGCGACTGGTCGCAAGGCCGGCGCATGGGTATGCTGGAAGTATCCCGCGCGCGTTCGAGCCGTGCATCGTTTGAGGAGTCCCTGTGGAGTTTTTTTCCGAGTACGCCATTTTCCTGGCCAAGACCGTGACCCTGGTGATCGCCATTCTGGTGGTCCTGGCCAGTTTTGCGGCCTTGCGCAGCAAAGGGCGGCGCAAGTCGTCCGGCCAGTTGCAGGTCAGCAAGCTCAATGATTTCTACAAAGGACTGCGCGAACGCCTGGAGCAAACCTTGCTCGACAAGGACCAGCTCAAGGCCCTGCGCAAGACCCAGGCTAAGACCGACAAGAAACAGAAGAAAAAAGCCGAGGCCAAACCCCGGGTGTTCGTGCTGGATTTCAATGGCGATATCAAGGCATCGGCCACCGAAAGCCTGCGCCACGAAATCACTGCCTTGCTGACCCTCGCCACTGCGAAGGACGAAGTGGTGCTGCGCCTGGAAAGCGGCGGCGGCATGGTTCACAGCTACGGACTGGCTTCCTCGCAGCTGGCGCGCATCCGTGAAGCCGGCGTGCCCTTGACCGTGTGCATCGACAAGGTCGCTGCCAGCGGCGGCTACATGATGGCGTGCATCGGCCAGAAGATCATCAGTGCACCGTTCGCGATCCTCGGCTCGATTGGCGTGGTGGCGCAGTTGCCCAACGTCAATCGCTTGCTGAAAAAGCACGATATCGACTTCGAAGTGCTGACCGCCGGTGAGTACAAACGCACCCTGACCGTGTTTGGCGAAAACACCGAGAAGGGACGGGAGAAGTTCCAGCAAGACCTGGACATCACCCATCAACTGTTCAAGAACTTCGTATCGCGCTATCGCCCGCAACTGGCGATCGATGAAGTGGCCACCGGCGAAATCTGGCTCGGTGTTGCGGCGCTGGAAAAACACCTGGTTGACGAACTCAAGACCAGCGATGAATACCTCGCCGAGCGCGCCAGGCAGTCCGAGCTTTATCACCTGCACTATGCCGAGCGCAAAAGCCTGCAGGAACGCATTGGCATGGCCGCCAGCGGTTCGGTCGACCGCCTGGTGCTGAACTGGTGGAGCCGTTTGACCCAGCAACGCTTCTGGTAACGGTTCACGCCGGACACAAAAAAGCCCTGAGCCGGTTTCCGACTCAGGGCTTTTTGTCGGGCTACGTACTTACTTAGCGACGACGGAACAGCGGCAGCGGTTCGTCAGTGGCGGCCTGATAGGTCACCGAGAAGTCCTTGAGACCTTCCAACGCTTCATATGGATCTTTATCGGGGCGTACGGCAAACGCGTCGAATCCACAGCGATGCATGTAGAACAACTGGTCACGCAGCACGTCGCCAATGGCCCGCAATTCGCCCTTGAATCCATAACGGTCACGCAACAGGCGGGCATTGGAGTAGTTGCGGCCATCGGTAAAGGTCGGGAAGTTCAGGGCGATGACCTGGAACTGCGCCACATCTTCACCGATTTCTTCGGCTTCTTCATCCGCGTCCAGCCAGATGCCCAGGCCACCGTCGCGGGCAAGGAGCATACGACTGTGTTCGCGCCACAGCTGCAACGGGACGATGTAGTCGTCGCAGTTGGTGATCCCGTCGATACTGAAATCCTTGGGCAGCAGGTGCCAGGTCTCGTCGACGACCTCGTTGTTCTTAATTATTCGCTGCATAGACGCGTTCCTTGAAGAGGTCGATGCCAATACGCTGGTAGGTGTCGATGAAACGCTCGTCTTCGGTACGTTGTTCGATGTACACGTCGATCAGCTTCTCGATCACGTCAGGCATGGCTTCCTGGGCGAAGGACGGGCCGAGGATCTTGCCCAGGCTGGCGTCGCGACTGGCGCTGCCGCCGAGGGAAACCTGGTAGAACTCTTCGCCTTTCTTGTCCACCCCGAGAATGCCGATGTGGCCGACGTGGTGGTGACCACAGGCGTTCATGCAACCGGAGATGTTCAGGTCCAGTTCGCCGATGTCGAACAGGTAGTCCAGGTCGTCGAAACGGCGCTGGATCGATTCGGCGATCGGGATCGACTTGGCGTTGGCCAAGGAGCAGAAGTCACCACCCGGGCAGCAGATGATGTCGGTCAGCAAGCCGATGTTCGGTGTGGCGAAGCCTTGCTCGCGCAGCTCGCCCCACATGGCGAATAGCTTGTCCTGCTCGACGTCGGCCAGAATGATGTTCTGCTCGTGGGAGGTGCGCAGTTGACCGAAGCTGTAACGGTCGGCCAGGTCGGCTACGGCGTCGAGCTGCTTGTCGGTGATGTCGCCCGGTGCAACGCCGGTTGGCTTCAGGGACAAGGTCACGGCCACATAGCCCGGCTTCTTGTGGGTCAGGGTGTTGCGCGCGCGCCAGCGGGCGAAGCCCGGGTGCTGCCGGTCGAGTTCGGCCAGGGCGGCGGTCTGGTTCTCCAGAACCTTGTAGTCCGGGTCGACGAAGTGTTTGGCGACGCGCTGCACTTCGGCTTCGGTCAGTGTGGTCTGGCCACCGCGCAGGTGCTCCATTTCCTCATCGACTTTCTGCGCGAAGACTTCCGGCGTCAGCGCTTTGACCAGGATCTTGATCCGCGCCTTGTACTTGTTGTCGCGACGGCCGTAGCGGTTGTAGACCCGCAGGATGGCGTCGAGGTAGCTCAACAGGTCTTGCCATGGCAGGAATTCATTGATGAACGCACCCACCACCGGCGTACGGCCCAGGCCGCCGCCGACCAACACACGGAAGCCCAGTTCGCCAGCGGCGTTGTGCACGGGCTCAAGGCCGATGTCATGGACTTCGATGGCGGCGCGGTCGGAGGTCGAACCGTTGACGGCGATCTTGAATTTGCGCGGCAGGTAGGCAAATTCCGGGTGGAACGTGGTCCACTGGCGAACGATTTCGCACCATGGGCGCGGGTCGATCAGTTCGTCGGCGGCGACGCCGGCAAACTGGTCGGTGGTGACGTTGCGCAGGCAGTTGCCACTGGTCTGGATCGCGTGCATCTGCACGGTGGCCAGTTCAGCGAGAATGTCCGGAATGTCTTCCACGGCCGGCCAGTTGAACTGTACGTTCTGCCGGGTACTGATGTGGGCGTAGCCCTTGTCGTAGTCGCGGGCAATCCTGGCCATCATTCGCACTTGGCGCGAAGTCAGTTGGCCGTAAGGCACAGCGACTCGCAACATAGGGGCGAAACGCTGGATATAAAGGCCATTTTGCAGGCGCAGGGGGCGGAATTCTTCTTCGCTCAGCTCGCCTGCCAGATAGCGTCGGGTCTGATCACGGAACTGCTTGACGCGGTCCTCGATGATCCGCTGATCGTATTCGTCGTATACGTACATATAAGTCCTGTTCTCAGGCTTGGGTCGCTCGGATACAGCTGCGTTTTTGTGCTTGCCGGAGTCCGATGGAGCCTCTGCAATTCTGCGCGCACGGCCGCGCACTCCCTTCGGAGCCGGGGCAAGATAACAGTTTGCAGTTATGCGTAAAAGTGATGTTTGAGCATATGTAAA
This sequence comes from Pseudomonas sp. B28(2017), assembly GCF_002113025.1. GTDB lineage: Bacteria > Pseudomonadota > Gammaproteobacteria > Pseudomonadales > Pseudomonadaceae > Aquipseudomonas. Next base: position 502,442 of record NZ_NEJH01000001.1, read on the forward strand.
GAACCAAATCGCCTAATGAGAATCGTTGTTGCATAGACCCTGTTTGTGGTGCGGGCAATCGTCGTCTTTACTCTGCTCGAGTCTTTCTGCAATCACCGATAAAACCGACAAGAGGCGATGCAATGAGCAACCCAACCAAAGCACGGAAAAGCGATAGCACCGTTGATGCCTGGGCAATCTTGTTCCTGATCATTCTGGTCGTGGGGACGGCGGTTTTCTGGGTCAGTCATCAGTAAACGACCCCGTCCGGGCCCGGTTCCGACGATTGTCCGACAAAAAACGGATAAATCGCCGTTTTTACGGATGTTCGTTGGCTATAATGCGCGGCGAATTTCCGGGGGCTCGGACGACCAATGTTGAAGTTTCTGTGTGGCGTATTACTGACGCTGGGCATGGTCGTGGGACCCTGTGCCCAGGCGGCGTCAGTGCTGTTCCTGAACCCGGGAACCCCCACGGAAGCTTTCTGGCTGAGTTACTCGCAGTTCATGCAGGCCGCGGCGACCGACCTGGGGATGGACTTGCGCATCCAGTATTCCGACCGAGTCTCCGAAAACACCATCCGCCAGGCTCGTGAAGCCCTTCAGGGCTACCATCGTCCCGACTACCTGGTCTTCGTCAACGAGCAGTACATCGCCCCTGAAATCCTGCGGCTGGCCAAAGGCAGTGGTGTGAAGCTGTTCATGGTCAACAACGCCCTGACCCCGGATCAGATGAAGCTTGTCGGCGCACGACCTGACAAGTATCCCGATTTGCTCGGCAGCCTGGTGCCCAATGACGAGGAGGGCGGCTATCTGATGCTCAAGGAGCTGATCCGACAGCACGGCCCGGTAGCTCCCAGCCAGACCATCGATTTGCTGGCTTTTTCCGGTTTGAAAATCACCCCGTCCGCGCAGTTTCGCGAGAAAGGCATGCGGCGCGCCCTGGCCGAGCACCCCGAGGTGCGTTTGCGGCAGTTGGTATACGGCGGTTGGACCCGGCAACGCGCCTACGAGCAGGCCAGGTTGTTGTTCAAACGCTACCCGCAGACGTCGCTGGTCTGGGCCGCGAATGACGAAATGGCGTTCGGCGTGATGCAGGCATATGTCGAGGCTGGAGGCGTGCCAGGCAAAGGCGTGTTGTTCGGCGCGATCAACAATTCACCCGCGGCGCTGCAGGCACTGCTGGACGGTCGCCTGAGTGTGTTGCTGGGCGGGCACTTTACCCTCGGTGGCTGGGCGCTGGTGCAATTGCATGACTACGATGAAGGGGTGGACATCAGCCAGTATGGTGGTCGTGACCGACAGGTTCCGTTGTTGCAACTGATTGATCGGGCACAGGCCCGGCGACTGCTGGCGATGGGCACCGCGCAGGACTTCGGCGTGGATTTCCACAAACTCTCGGCCAAGGGGCGTCCTGCGTCATGGCGTTACCCGTTCACCCTGCAAACCCTGATGCACTGAGTCGCCTCAAACCCCGGCCAGAAGCAGCACCAGCTTGACGATGCCGAGCAGCGTCAATGCAAACACCACCGTGAACCCAATCCCCAGAATCACGAAATGACTCGGCTTGCCGTGAGTGAAATCACGGGCCCGGTTCTTCCCGCTCTGCACCCCGAAAGCGGCCGCCATGACGCTGTGCAGCATTTGCCAGAAGGTCGGCGGCTTGTTGTCGTCCGGATCGTCCATAAATCCCTCGCCACGAATGTGTGAGTCGTAAGCATAGACAATTCAGTTGTGCACAAGACAAAAGTGGGAGCGAGCAAGCCCGCTCCCACAGTACAGCTTAGTTGTCGTAACCCAGGTTTGGCGCCAGCCAGCGTTCGGTCACGCTCAACTCCTGGCCTTTACGCGAGGTGTAGCTCTGCACCTGGTCCTTGTCGATCTTGCCCACGGCAAAGTACTGCGCCTGCGGGTGAGCGAAGTACCAGCCGCTGACTGCCGCAGCCGGGAACATGGCGTAGTGCTCGGTGAGGAATACACCACTGCGGCCTGCGCGCATTTCCTGGGCCTCTGGATCGAGCAGGGCAAACAGCTGGGCTTTCTCTGTGTGATCCGGGCAGGCCGGGTAACCTGGTGCCGGACGGATGCCGGTGTATTGCTCCTTGATCAGCGCTTCATTATCCAGCGCTTCATCCTTGGCGTAGCCCCAGTGTTCTTTACGCACTTGCTGGTGCAGCCACTCGGCGCACGCCTCGGCCAGGCGGTCGGCCAGCGCCTTGACCATGATCGAGTTGTAGTCGTCGCCAGCGTCCTGGTAAGCCTTGGCCACTTCTTCGGCGCCGATGCCGGCGGTGGTGATGAAACCGCCCACGTAGTCGGTCACTTCACTGTCTTTCGGCGCGACGAAGTCGGCCAGGGAGAAGTTCGGCTTGCCGTCGGTCTTGATGATCTGCTGGCGCAAGTGATGCAGCTTGGCCATTGGCTTGCCGTCATCGTCATAAAGCTCGATGTCGTCGTCATGCACCTGGTTGGCGGGCCAGAAGCCGAACACAGCGCGAGCACTGATCAGCTTCTCGTCGATCAATTTGCGCAGCATTTCCCTTGCATCGTTGTACAGCGAGGTAGCGGCTTCACCGACCACTTCGTCCTGGAGAATGCGTGGGAACTTGCCGGCCAGGTCCCAGGAAATGAAAAACGGCGTCCAGTCGATGTACTCGGCCAGAATGTTGAGGTCGATGTTGTCCAGTACCCGCGTGCCGGTGAAAGTCGGTTTGACCGGCGTGTAGGACGCCCAGTCGAATTGCGGCTTCTTGGCGATGGCCGCGCCGTAGCTCAGGCGCTCAGTGCGGGCGCTGCGGTTGGACGTGCGCTCGCGAACCTCGATGTAATCCTGGCGGGTTTTCTCGACGAAATCGGCCTTGAGCTCCTTTGACAGCAACTGAGTTGCAACGCCCACGGCGCGGGAGGCGTCGGTGACGTAGATCACCGCATCGTTGCTGTACTTCGGCTCGATCTTCACCGCCGTGTGCGCCTTGGAGGTGGTGGCGCCACCGATCATCAACGGCAGGTGGAAGTCCTGACGCTGCATTTCGCGAGCAACGTGGACCATCTCGTCCAGCGACGGAGTGATCAGGCCGGACAGGCCGATGATGTCGCACTTCTGTTCCCTGGCCACCTGGAGGATTTTCTCCGCCGGGACCATCACGCCGAGGTCGACGATGTCATAGCCGTTGCAGCCCAGCACCACGCCAACGATGTTCTTGCCGATGTCGTGCACGTCGCCTTTTACGGTTGCCATCAGGATCTTGCCCTTGGCTTGCGGCTTGTCGCCCTTTTCCTGTTCGATGAACGGGATCAGGTGTGCCACGGCCTGCTTCATCACGCGGGCGGATTTGACCACCTGCGGCAGGAACATTTTACCGGCGCCGAACAGGTCGCCGACGATGTTCATGCCGGCCATCAACGGGCCTTCGATCACTTCGATCGGGCGGCTGAAGGACAGGCGCGATTCTTCGGTGTCTTCAACGATGTGGGTGGTGATGCCTTTGACCAGCGCATGTTCCAGACGCTTGTTGACGTCCCAGTTGCGCCACTCTTCGGTCTCTGCTTCCTTGACGCTGCCGTCGCCCTTGTACTTGTCGGCGATGGCGAGGAGGGCGTCGGTGCCTTCCGGTGTGCGGTTGAGGATCACGTCTTCGACGGCGTCGCGCAATTCCACCGGGATCTGGTCGTAGATCTCCAGTTGGCCGGCGTTGACGATGCCCATGGTCAGCCCCGCGCGGATCGCGTACAGCAGGAACACCGAGTGGATCGCCTCACGTACCGGGTTGTTGCCGCGGAACGAGAACGACACGTTGGACACGCCACCGGAAGTCAGCGCATATGGCAGCTCGTCACGGATGTAGGCACAGGCGTTGATGAAATCGACGGCGTAGTTGTTGTGCTCTTCGATACCGGTGGCCACGGCGAAGATGTTCGGGTCGAAGATGATGTCTTCCGGCGGGAAGTCCACTTCGTTGACCAGAATGTCATAGGAGCGCTTGCAGATTTCTTTCTTGCGCGCCTCGGTGTCGGCCTGGCCGGCTTCGTCGAAGGCCATCACCACCACCGCGGCGCCGTAGCGCTTGCACAGTTTGGCGTGGTGAATGAATTGCTCGACGCCTTCTTTCATGCTGATCGAGTTGACGATGCCCTTGCCCTGGATGCACTTGAGGCCGGCTTCGATCACTTCCCACTTCGAGGAGTCGATCATGATCGGTACGCGGGAGATGTCCGGTTCGCCGGCAATCAGATTGAGGAAGGTCACCATGGCCTTCTTCGAATCGAGCATCCCTTCGTCCATGTTGATGTCGATCACCTGGGCGCCGGCTTCGACCTGCTGCAGGGCGACTTCCAGGGCTTCGGTGTAGTTGTCTTCGCGGATCAGCCGGGCGAACTTGGCGGAACCGGTGATGTTGGTGCGTTCGCCGACGTTGACGAACAGCGAACTGCGATCGATGGTGAAAGGTTCCAGGCCCGAGAGGCGGCAAGCCTTGGGAATGTCCGGAATCTCGCGCGGCGCATAACCGGCCACGGCCTTGGCGATGGCTTCGATGTGGCCCGGCGTGGTGCCGCAGCAGCCGCCGACGATGTTGAGGAAGCCGCTTTGGGCGAACTCTTCGATGACCTTGGCGGTTTCCGATGGCAACTCGTCGTACTCGCCGAATTCGTTCGGCAGGCCGGCGTTCGGGTGCGCGGAAACGTGGGTGTTGGCCTTGTTCGACAGCTCTTCGAGGTACGGGCGCAATTCACGGGCGCCGAGGGCGCAGTTCAGGCCGACGGAAATCGGCTTGGCATGGGCCACGGAGTTCCAGAACGCTTCGGTGGTCTGGCCCGACAGGGTGCGGCCCGAGGCATCGGTGATGGTGCCGGAAATCATGATCGGCAGTTCAACGCCCAGTTCCTCGAACACACCTTGTACGGCGAAGATCGCGGCCTTGGCGTTCAGGGTGTCGAATATGGTTTCGATCAGGATCAGGTCGGCGCCGCCTTCGATCAGGCCTTTGGTGGATTCGGTGTAGTTTTCCACCAGTTCATCGAAGGTCACGTTGCGGTAGCCGGGGTTGTTCACGTCCGGGGACAACGAGCAGGTGCGGCTGGTCGGGCCGAGCACGCCGGCAACGAAGCGCGGCTTGTCCGGGGTTTCCAGGGTCTTGGCATCGGCGATCTTGCGCGCCAGGCGTGCGCCTTCTACGTTTAACTCGTACGCCAGGCCTTGCATGCCGTAGTCAGCCAGGGAAATCCGGGTGGCATTGAAGGTGTTGGTTTCCAGAATGTCGGCGCCGGCGTCCAGGTAGGCTTTTTCAATGCCGCCAATCACGTCCGGGCGAGTCAGTACCAACAAGTCGTTGTTGCCTTTGACATCGCTCGGCCAGTCAGCGAAGCGTTTGCCACGGTAATCCTGCTCTTCGAGCTTGTAGCTCTGGATCATCGTGCCCATACCGCCATCGAGAATCAGGATGCGCTCTTTGAGGGCGTGCTTGAGAGCTTGAAGGCGAACGCTGCGATCGGACATTTGGACTACTCGGTAAGACCATGACGAAGGGCCGGGATGATAGCAAACCTGTGCGCTTTTAGAGCATGACTCGGTTTTGCATGAATATCGTTCATGTTGGCAGAGGTGACAGACCGGTAGAATCGCGGCGTTTTTTCAGGATTCGGGACCAGGGACATGTCGTATCGCTTCGTCATCGGCACATTGCTGCTGTTTTTAAGCTGGGGCGCCGTGGCGCAAAGTCCGGCAGTTTCCTCTGCCATTTCCTACAGCCGTGATATTCAACCGATCTTCACTGAAAAGTGCGTGGCCTGCCACGCCTGTAACGACGCCGCCTGTCAGCTCAACCTGGGCAGCGGCGAGGGCGCGGCGCGGGGTGCGACGAAAGTCCCGGTGTATGACGGTGATCGCACCAAAGCGGTGGCACCGACGCGGCTGTTTTTGGACGCCTCCGGAAAAACCGCCTGGCAGCACAAGGGCTTCTATTCGGTGCTCGATGCCCAGGGCAGCCAGGCCGCATTGATGGCGCGGATGCTGGAGCTTGGCCACAACACCCCGTTGCAGCCCAACGCGAAGCTGCCGGAAGACATCGTCCTGGGCCTGAACCGGGAAAACATGTGCGCCATGCCCGCGGAGTTCGGCGGCTATGCCGCTTCGCACCCGAAGGAGGGTATGCCGCTGGCAGTGACCGGCCTGACCGACCAGCAGTACCAGACATTGCAACGCTGGCTGGCGGCAGGCGCGCCCATCGACCAGCAGGACCTGGCCCCCAGCGCAACGGAAGCCCGGCAAGTGGTCCAGTGGGAAAACCTGCTCAATTCGCCGGGCGCCCGGGAAAGTCTGGTGGGGCGCTGGCTGTACGAGCACTGGTTCCTCGCCCATCTCTACTTCAAGGATGGCGAGCCTGGGCATTTCTTCCAGTGGGTGCGTTCGCGCACCCCAACCGGCCAGCCGATCGACCTGATCAACACCCGCCGCCCGAACGATGATCCGGGCACGCAGTTTTACTACCGCTTGTGGCCGGTACAGGGCGTGATTGTGCACAAAACCCACATCACCTATCCGCTGAGTACGGCGAAGCTGGCACGGGTCAAGAGCCTGTTCTACAGCGGCAACTGGCAGGTCAGCGCGTTGCCGGGCTATGGACCGCAGAGCCGGGCCAACCCGTTTGCCACCTTCGAAGCGATTCCGGCCCAGGCGCGCTATCAGTTCATGCTCGATAACGCCGAGTACTTTGTGCGCACGTTTATCCGTGGGCCAGTGTGTCGTGGTCAGATCGCCACGGACGTGATCCGCGATAATTTCTGGGCGCTGTTCCAGGCGCCCGAGCACGACCTCTATGTCACCGATCCGAACTATCGCGGGCAGGCTACGCCGCTGCTGGCGATGCCGGGGCAGAACGATGATGTCGGCAGCGTCCTCAGCCTGTGGCACGACTACCGCGACAAACGTAATGAATACGAAGCCTTGCGTCGGGACAGCTACGCCGACCAGCCAGCGCCGAGCTGGTCGACCCTGTGGGCTGGCAACGACAATGCGTTGCTGAGTATCTTCCGCCATTTCGACAGTGCTTCGGTGACCAAAGGCCTGATCGGCGAGGTGCCGCAAACGATGTGGCTGTTCGACTATCCGCTGCTGGAACGCACCTACTATCAACTGGCAGTGAACTTCGATGTGTTCGGCAACGTGTCCCACCAGGCCCAGACGCGCCTGTATTTCGACCTGATCCGCAACGGTGCCGAGCAAAATTTCCTGCGCCTGATGCCTGCCGATTCCCGGGATGGCTACCTCGACGACTGGTATCAGAACAGCGGCAAATTCAAGATGTGGCTGGACTACGAGTCCATCGACGATGACAAGCCGACTGCACTGAAGCTTGATCCGCGGGATCCCAAACGGGATTTCGCCCAACAATTGTTGGCCCGTTATGGCGATCTCAATGCCAGGCCCGACCCGATCAACCGCTGCGATGGCGCTTACTGCTCGCGACCGAATATCGATCCGGACCTGCAAAATGCCGAACAGGCGTTGAGCCACCTGACTTCGCGCCCGGCGGCGGGACTCAAAGTCATCGATCAACTGCCGGAGGCGACCCTGCTACGGATCGAAACCCGTAGCGGCAAACGCGAGGTCTACAGCCTGCTGCGCAACCGGGCCCACAGTAACGTCGCGTTCCTGCTCGGCGAATCGCTGCGTTATCAGCCGGGGCTCGACACCCTGACGATTTTCCCGGGCGTGCTCAGCAGCTACCCGAACTTCATGTTCAACATCCCGGCCGGGCAAGTGCCGGCGTTTGTGGATGCAATGGAGAGCGCCAAGGATACCAACAGCTTCGAGAAAATCGTCGAACGGTGGGGAGTACGCCGCAGTCATCCGCAATTCTGGGCTTATTTCCATGACCTGAGCCGCTACATCCACGAAACCGATCCGGTGGAAGAAGGCGTGCTGGACATGAACCGCTACGAGAACCTCTGAACAATCCCCGATCCACCATCGCGAGCAATCGAGCGTCAACCGGCTGCTCCTATAGTTTTGTCGGGAGGATCATCGGAATCTTTCCCGACAAAAATACTGGGACTTTGTCCGGCGCGTTGATTGGCGTAAACTGCGCCCAAGCCTGCGAGGAGTTTCCATGACCGCTATTACCATCACTGACGCCGCCCACGATTATCTGGCTGATCTGCTCTCCAAGCAGAACACCCCGGGCATCGGTATCCGCATCTTCATCACCCAGCCTGGCACCCAGTACGCCGAAACCTGCATTGCCTACTGCAAGCCGGGCGAAGAAAAACCCGAAGACACTGCGTTGGGGCTCAAAAGCTTCACTGCTTATATCGATTCGTTCAGCGAAGCCTTTCTGGACGACGCGATTGTCGACTACGCCACCGACCGCATGGGCGGCCAGCTGACCATCAAGGCGCCCAACGCCAAGGTACCGATGGTCAACGCCGACAGCCCGATCAACGAGCGCATCAACTATTACCTGCAAACCGAGATCAACCCGGGGCTGGCCAGCCACGGCGGTCAGGTCAGCCTGATCGATGTGGTCGAAGACGGCATCGCCGTTCTTCAGTTCGGCGGTGGTTGCCAGGGCTGCGGCCAGGCCGACGTGACGCTGAAGGAAGGCATCGAGCGCACCCTGCTCGAGCGTATTCCCGAGCTCAAGGGCGTTCGCGACGTGACCGACCACACGCAGAAAGAAAACGCCTACTACTAAGGTGTTCGCTGCGACTATAGAAAACGGCGCCCCGTGAGCGCCGTTTTTTATGGGTTGAATTCACTGGCGCCTTCGCGAGCAGGCTCGCTCCTACATTGGAATACGGTCAACTGTGGGAGCGAGCCTGCTCGCGAATGGTCTCATGGGCGATAGAGATGCGCATGCCCCGCGCGATACAGCGATGACTCACCGAAGTGATCACTGCCCAGCACTCGGCCCACCAGAATCAACGCTGTGCGCCGAAACCCTTTGGCTTCAACCTTCCCGGCAATATCCTCAAGCGTTCCCACCACCCAATCCTGATCAGGCCAGCTCGCGCGGTGCACCACCGCAATCGGGCAATCGGCGCCGTAATGCGGCAGCAGTTCCTCAACGATCTTCGGCAGGTGACTGACCCCCAGATGAATCGCCATGGTCGCGCCGTGTTGCGCCAGGCTGGAGAATTCCTCTCCGGGTGGCATGGCGGTTTTGTCGGCGTAGCGCGTCAGGATCACGCTCTGTGAAATGTCCGGCAGCGTCAGTTCCGCGCCCAGAAGCGCGGCACAAGCGGCCGTGGCCGTTACGCCCGGTACGATTTCGAATGCAATGCCGAGCTCACGCAGATAACGGATCTGCTCGCCAATGGCGCCATACAGGCTCGGGTCGCCGGAGTGCACCCGGGCAACATCCTGACCTTTGCCGTGGGCCGTCTTGATCAGTTCGATGATCTGTTCCAGGTGCAGCTCGGCGCTGTTGACCACCTGTTCGGCACAATGACCTTCCAGTACGGCGGCAGGCACCAGGGAGCCGGCATAAATGATCACCGGGCAGCTGCGAATCAGGCGCTGGCCCTTGACGGTAATCAGTTCGGGGTCGCCGGGACCTGCGCCAATAAAGTAGACGGTCATCGTCGGTTCCTGTGGGGAAAAAAGGGGATGAACAGGGCTTCAGATGAAGAATGTTCATGATCGATGGCGGGGATTATCGGGGATTTCAGGCGGCGCCGGCCAATGCCAGTGTTGCCTGGGCATATTTTTGTCGTGGAATCAGCAGTTTTGCCGGGGCCTGAGCCAGTTGTTCCGCCAGGGCCAGTGCGGCGCTTTCCGCCACGCCATAGCAACCGGTGCGCTCAAACGCTATTTGCGATTGATGACTGAGTTGCGCCTCATAAACGGCCAATTGTTCGCTGCTGAAGTACATCAATTCCAGGCCAAGTTGCGTCGCCAGCTCGATCAGTGCCGGTTCGTCGCGTTTCAAGTCGATGCTGGCCAGGGCCTTGATTTCATGCAACGGGATTTGATGCGCCGCCAACGCCTGGTCGAGCAGCGCCCGCAACGTGCTGACGGGGCAGCCCCGTTGGCAGCCCAGGCCGACCACCAGGGTCGGCGCTGTGCTGACATCCGTCATGCGCGGTATTGGCCATCGCTTTTGCGACGGAACAACCAGGCGCTGATCAGCCCAAGGGCCAGCCAGAACGCCACGTTGGTCAGTTGCGAAGCGATTTTGAACTGAGTTTCCAGCGCCTCTGGAGCGAGCATCGAATGCACTTGCGGTTGCGGTGCGCCAAGCACATGGGGAACGGCGATGATCGCCGCGCCGAGGACTTTCATCAGCCAGTGACGGCTGAATACGATCAGGGCGATACCGACGGCGGTGGAGGCGGCGGTGCCGACCCACCACAGTTGCCGTTGTGCCAGGTCGGCTGCGGCAGTGCCGGGTAATTCAGGTGGCAGGCCGAGGGTCGGCGCGAGCACGAATGTCGCATAACCGGCCAGGCCCCAGAGCAGGCCCTGGGAGGTTCTGGTCGGTGCGCGCAAGGTGTACAGGCCGGCCAGCATCAGAGCGAAACCGACAGCCACCACCAGGTTACCGCCAGTGGTCGACAGCACGCGCTGCCAGCCGTCTTCCGGCTCCCAGGCTTGCGCATCGTGAGTGTGGGCAGCCATCGCGCCGTCGGCATGTTCATGCATTTCAACAGCGGCCGGTTCGGCTTTTTCGTAGGTTTCGGCCTGCAGAATCAGGGGCGCGACCCAGAAACTTTGCAGCAGCGTCAGCAACAGGGCGGCCAGCAGCCCGGTGAAACCTGCGGTTTGCGCAATACGCTTGATCATATTGGCAGGTCTCAATGACACGGAAACGCGGAGCTGTGACGGGTATCGTGGGCGGCGTTATGCACCGCTTCGATGTGCGAGAAGCCGGCGAAATACACCAGGCACGCACCCAGGATCGACGCGCAGACGGCGGCGGTCAGGCGTTGAGCCAGGCTAGAAGTGGTGCTGGTTGTAGTGTGGCCGGTGCTGCTGATGATCGACATGGCGTTTCCCTCTGGTCTGTCAGCGGGGAATGAGGGCGCATGCAAAAACCTGCACGGCCAGGCGCGCAGCGTTTCAAACAGCGCCCGCCCACCGCGGGTTTGTTGTTTCAGTGACCGTTCTGGTCACTTTGTGTTGCGGGCCGGTCTCCGGGCTCACGAGGGGCGCAGGCATCAGCCTGATCCTGCAAGCATCACCTTCCCATGCTGTGATGGCACAGTGGATCTGATGCTTCGCTCGCTTACCGTTGCGGGGGCAGCACCGGACTGACATGGCTTTGAAGTAAAGCACATGATTCACCGGTTTCCCGTTTCACCCTGTGAAGGGCACCCGTAACAAGGTGTGTAGGAGAGCATGGGCAGGGGTTGGGCGTCAATTGGCAAGGGTTCTCAACTCTGAATCGAGGCGAATTCTTCGCGAGCAGGCTCGCTCCCACATTGAAGTGCGCTCCCCCTGTGGGAGCGAGCCTGCTCGCGAAGGGATCACCGCCGATTTCAAGTGAACATTGACCCGCCCCAATACCATGCGTAGCCTTGCGCTTTCGAGGTTCTTCGGCGTTTGTCGAAGCTAAGAAGGGAACGCGGTCGATGCCGCGGCTGCCCCCGCAACTGTGAACGGTGATGTTCGTTGCCACGCCACTGCTGGTTCAATCCATGAGACCGGCGGGAAGGCGCAGTGAATGCCAGGCTCAAGGCCGGCACGCCGTCAGCCAGGAGACCTGCCTCGACACAGATTCTCACTTTCAACCGGGCGGGGTGATCCGGTGGCGAACTCTTCAGGCACACGCGCCCGCGTTGCCAGTCGTCGTCCCGTATGCCCGCCACCTTAGCCAAAGGGCATCCGATGAAATCACTGGCCAAACTCCCCGTCACCATCGTTACCGGTTTTCTCGGCTCGGGTAAAACCACCCTGCTGCGCCATATGCTCGACAACGCCCAGGGTCGCCGCATCGCGGTGATCGTCAACGAATTCGGTGAATTGGGCATTGATGGCGAAATCCTCAAGCAGTGCTCGATCGGGTGCACCGAAGAAGAAGCCAGCGGCCGTGTCTATGAGCTGGCCAATGGCTGCCTGTGCTGCACCGTCCAGGAAGAGTTCTTCCCGGTGATGCGCGAACTGGTGGCCCGTCGCGGCGATCTCGACCACATCCTCATCGAAACCTCCGGCCTGGCGCTGCCAAAGCCGCTGGTGCAAGCCTTCCAGTGGCCGGAAATCCGCAGTGCCTGCACCGTTGACGCGGTGATCACCGTGGTCGACAGCCCGGCCGTGGCCGCCGGCACCTTCGCCGCGTTCCCGGACCAGGTCGACGTCCAGCGCAAACTCGACCCGAACCTGGATCACGAATCGCCGCTGCACGAACTGTTCGCCGACCAATTGGCCAGCGCCGACCTGGTGATCCTCAACAAAACCGACCTGATCAACCCGGCAGACCTGGCCCGCGTGCGCCTGGAAGTCGCCGAAGAGTTGCCGCCAGCGGTAAAAATCGTCGAAGCCAGCAACGGTCGCTTGCCACTGGACGTGCTGATCGGCCTGGGTGCCGGCTCCGAAGAACACATCGACAGCCGTCATAGCCACCACGACCATCATCACGATGGCGACGACGATCATGACGACCACGATCACGACGCTTTCGATTCGATCTCCATCGAACTGCCGCAAGCCGATGAAAGTCTGCTGATGGACGCACTGACCCAACTGGTGGTCCAGCACGGCATCTTGCGCGTCAAAGGTTTTGCGGCGATCCCGAACAAACCGATGCGCCTGCTGATCCAGGGCGTGGGCACGCGTTTCGACAAGCATTTCGACCGTCAGTGGGGCGCCGAAGAAGCGCGCATCACCCGTCTGGTGCTGATCGGCCAGGAGCTGGACGCCGTAGTGCTCGAAGCGCAACTGCGCGCCGCGCTCAGCGTGTAAGCCATGCACCTGCTCAGGACCCAGCCCGGCGGTTTCGTGTCGGACGACAACATCGCCGACCTTGGACAAACCCCCGCCGAGCTGATGGTCCTGTGCAGCGGCGATTCCAGCCTGGCGCTGCTCGCCGAAGCGGCGCAGCAGTTACCCGACGATTACCCGAGCGTGCGTCTGGCCAACCCGATGCAGGTGCAGAACCATGCCTCGGTCGATTTGTACGTCGACGAAGTGCTGCGTCACGCCAAGGTGATCCTGATTTCACTGCACGGCGGCATCGCCTATTGGCGTTACGGCATCGAGCGCCTGGTCGAGCTGTCGCAACGCGGCGTGCAGGTCATTCTGGTACCGGGCGATGATCGCCCGGACCCGGAACTCAGCGACTTGAGCACCGTCGGCGCCGAGGATCGCGACCGGCTCTGGCAGTTTCTGCGTCAGGGTGGCATGGGCAATGCCCTGGATTTCTTCCGCTGTCTGGCCAATCGCTGGCTGGATCGCGACTACGCTTGGGCCGAACCGCAAACCCTGCCGCGCACCGCGATTTACCACCCACAAAAAAGCCCCGCAGACCTGTGCGATTGGCAAGCTGACTGGCAACCCGATCAACCGGTGGCAGCGGTGCTGTTTTACCGCTCGCATTTGCAGGCGGCGAATACCGCTTTTATCGATATTTTTTGCCAACGTCTGCAAGCGGCAGGGTTGAACCCTTTGCCGATTGCCGTGGCCAGTCTGAAAGAGCCCGGCTGCCTGACGGTGGTCGAACACTGGCTGGATGAAGTCGAGGCAGGGGTGATTTTGAACACCACCGGTTTCGCCCAATCCAGCCCCGAAGCGCCGCACCTGCGACCGTTTCGCCGCAACATCCCGGTGATCCAGGCGATTTGCGCCCAGGACAATGAACCCGGTTGGCGTGCCAGTGAACAGGGCCTCGGCCCGCGCGATCTGGCGATGCACATCGCGTTGCCGGAACTGGACGGACGGATCATCAGCCGGCCCATCAGCTTCAAGGACCTGGCCTGGCGCAGCGAGCGCAGTCAGTCCGACGTGGTCTGCTACCGCTCGCAACCGGAGCGCATGGACTTCGTCGCCGAACTGGCGCGGCGCTGGATCGATCTGGCGCGGGTGCCGAGTGCGGAAAAACGCATCGCCCTGATCCTCGCCAACTACCCGACCCGTGATGGTCGCATCGGCAATGGTGTCGGCCTCGACACACCCGCCGCGGCGCTGAACATCCTGCGTGCGCTGCATAAAGAAGGTTATCCGCTGCCTGGCGAGCTGCCGGACAGCGGCACCGCACTGATCCAGCAATTGCTCGGCGGCGTCAGCAACGATCTGGACACGCTGGACCAGCGTCCATGCCAGCAAAGCTTGGCGATGGATGACTACCTGCTGATGTTCAATGCGCTACCCGAAGCCAACCGCGAAGCCGTGCTGGAGCGTTGGGGCACGCCCGAAAACGATCCGATGTTCCGTGGCGGGCGAATGATGATCGCCGGGCTGCGTTTCGGCCTGACCTTCGTCGGCATTCAACCGGCACGGGGTTATCAGGTAGACCCGAGCGCGGTGTACCACGACCCGGACCTGGTACCGCCCCACGGCTACCTGGCGTTCTACTTCTGGCTGCGCAACACCTATGGCGCCCATGGCGTGATCCACGTCGGCAAACACGGCAACCTCGAATGGCTGCCGGGCAAGGGCGTCGGGCTGTCGGAAAACTGCTGGCCGGACGCACTGCTCGGGCCGCTGCCGAACATTTATCCGTTCATCGTCAACGACCCGGGCGAGGGCGCGCAGGCCAAACGTCGCACTCAGGCCGTGATCATCGATCACTTGATGCCACCGCTGACCCGTGCCGAAACCTACGGCCCGCTGCGCAACCTCGAACTGTTGGCGGACGAGTATTACGAAGCGCAGCTGCTCGATCCGCGCCGCGCCCGAGAATTGCAACGCGACATCCTGCAACTGGTGCGCGACACGCACATTGACCGTGAACTGCAACTGGACGAGCAACTCGACAGCGATGCCGACGCAGCGATCTGGTTGCCGCGCCTGGACACTTACCTGTGCGACTTGAAAGAGTCGCAGATCCGTGACGGCCTGCATGTCTTCGGCGAGTCGCCCACCGGCCGTTTGCGTCTCGACACCTTGCTGGCGTTGTTGCGCTTACCAAGGGGCGATGGCCGTGGGGCGCAATCGAGTCTGCTGCGGGCGTTGGCCAAGGCTTTCGAGCTGGGGTTCGATCCGCTCGATTGTGCATTGGCCGAGCCGTGGACCGGGCCTCGACCGAATGCCTTGTTGTCGATCAGCCATGAACTCTGGCGCACCACCGGCGATACCCGCGAACGCCTCGAGCTGTTCGCCACACAACTGATCTCGCAGGTATTAGCTGACCCCTGCAGGAGCGAGCTTGCTCGCGATGGTGTGTCAGTCGACACCGATATGGCTGACACTTCATCGCAAGCAAACTTGCTCCTGCGGGAGGAGGGTTGGTCTGAGGTGCAAGCCATCCTCGACAGCCTGCGCGAGGTGGTTGCCCCGCGTCTGGACGCCTGCGGCCCGGCGGAAATGAACGGTTTGCTCGATGCCCTGAGTGGTCGCTTCGTCCCGGCCGGCCCCAGCGGTGCGCCGAGTCGCGGTCGTCTGGACGTGCTGCCCACCGGGCGCAACTTTTACTCGGTGGATGTGCGCAACCTGCCGACCACTACGGCGTGGCGCATCGGCTTCCAGTCGGCCAACCTGATTCTTGAACGGCACCTGCAAGACCACGGCGATCATTTGCGTCAGCTCGGCCTGTCGGTGTGGGGGACCGCGACCATGCGCACCGGCGGCGATGACATCGCCCAGGCGATGGCGTTGATGGGGGTGCGTCCGGTCTGGGCGACCGGCAGTCAGCGGGTCGATGATTTCGAGATTCTGCCGTTGAGTTTGCTTGACCGTCCGCGGGTGGATGTGACCTTGCGTGTGTCCGGATTCTTCCGCGATGCCTTTGCCAATCTGATCCGCTTGTTCGACGCGGCGGTGCAAGCGGTCGCTGACCTTGATGAGCCGGACGATCTCAACCCGTTGGCGGCCAAGGTGCGCGCCGAGCGTGCAGCCTTGTTGCAGACAGGGCTCGATGAAGAGGCTGCGCGACGTCAGGCCGGCTGGCGGATTTTCGGGGCCAAGCCCGGTGCCTACGGCGCAGGCGTGCAGGGCGCCATCGACGGTCGGCTGTGGCAAACCCGCGAAGACCTGGCCGAGGTTTACCTCAACTGGGGTGGCTACGCTTACGGTGGTGCTGACGAAGGCACCGCCGCTCGTGAACAGTTCACCCAGCGTCTGAGCCAGGTACAGGCGGTGCTGCAAAACCAGGATAACCGCGAGCACGATCTGCTCGACTCCAACGATTACTACCAGTTCCAGGGCGGCATGCTGGCGGCGGTGGAAATCCTCAAAGGCGAGGCGGCGGCCAGTTATCATGGCGATCACAGCCAGCCGGACCTGCCGAAGATTCGCACCCTGAAGGAAGAACTGAACCGGGTAATCCGCTCCCGGGCCGCCAATCCGAAATGGCTCGAAGGCGTTAAACGTCACGGCTACAAAGGTGCGTTCGAAATGGCCGCGACAGTCGATAACCTGTTTGCCTTCGATGCGACCACGCAGTTGATTGATGATCACCAGTACGCGTTGCTGGCCGATGCCTATTTGCTCGACCCGGACACCCGGGACTTCGTTCGCGAACACAATCCCCATGCCTTGCGCGACATGACTGAGCGCATGCTCGAGGCTCAACAACGCGGGATGTGGAAGGAACCGGGCGAGTACCGCGAGGCGCTGGAGAATTTGTTGCTGGATATAGAAGAAGACGGCTAATCACCGCAAACCCTGTGGGAGCGGGGCGCTTGTGAGATCACCGACCATGACCGAGATAAAACAATGACCGACACCCCGCATTTTCCGCTCTGCGCCGTGGTCGGCGCCGACGATTTGAAGCTGGCCCTGTACCTGACCGCCATCGACCCGAAAATCGGCGGTGTCCTGATCGAAGGTCCACGGGGCATGGCCAAGTCGACCCTGGCCCGCGGTCTGGCGGACCTGCTGGCCAGCGGTCAGTTCGTCACCTTGCCGCTGGGCGCCACCGAGGAGCGCCTGGTCGGCACCCTCGATCTCGACGCGGCGCTGGGCGAAGGCCGCGCACAGTTTTCCCCTGGCGTACTGGCCAGGGCTGACGGTGGCGTGCTCTATGTCGACGAGGTCAATCTGTTGCCCGATCACCTTGTTGATCTGCTGCTCGATGTGGCCGCCAGCGGCACCAATCTGGTGGAGCGTGACGGCATTTCCCATCGGCACTCGGCGAAGTTCGTGCTGATTGGCACCATGAACCCGGAAGAGGGGGAACTGCGTCCGCAACTGCTCGACCGCTTCGGCCTGAACGTCGCCCTTGGTGGCCAAACAGCGCCCGCCGAACGAGGCCAGATCATTCGCCGTCGCCTGGATTTCGACAGCGATCCGCAAGGTTTCTGCGTCGAATGGGAATCGGCGCAGGCGTCTCTGCGTGAACGTTGCCAGAACGCACGCAACGTCCTGGCAACCATCCCCCTCGACGACCAGGCACTGGCATGCATCACCGAACGCTGCTTTGCCGCCGGCGTCGATGGTTTGCGCGCCGATCTGGTCTGGCTGCGTGCCGCACGGGCTCACGCCGCTTGGCGCGGGGCAAATGCTATCGCCGAGGAAGATATTGAAGCAGTCGCCGAGTTCGCCTTGCGCCATCGTCGTCGCGAACATTCGCCACCTGTATCGCAACCTTCCCAAGCACCGCAGCAGCCATCCACCCAACATTCCAACCCGAGCGAAGGCCAGGGCCAATGGGGCGACATGCCCGCCCAGGTGCTGCCGGTCGGCGCACGTCGTGAAGTGCCGAGCTGGCCAAAAAAGCCATAGGCATTCGCCCTCGCTCCGTCACGGGGGCGAATGCCAGACCCCGAGCCGGACGGCTGGACCACGGCAAACTGGGCAAGCGCCACGCAGCCCGCAGTGGCTTGGTCAACTGGCCTGGTACATTGCTCAATGGCCGACCGCGTCAGCGCGACGATCTGTTGTTTCACCTGCGTACTCGCTCGCCCCATGAACTGTGGCTGGTGATCGTTGATGCCTCCGCATCGACCCGCCGTCATCAGGCATTGAGCGATGCCAAGGGCTTGCTGGCGCAGCTGTTCGACGATGCCTATCGCCAGCGTGCACGCCTGGCCCTGCTCACGGCCAGCGGTTCTGCCCCCAAGTGGCAGGTGCAGGGATTGAAGCCTTCCACGGGGCTGCGCCATTGGCTCGATGGCCTTGGTGCGGGTGGTGGCACGCCGTTGCTGGCAGCGCTGGGTGAGGCGGGGCGATGGCTTGTCGCACGGCAAAAGCGCTTTCCGGCAGAGCAGCAGCGGCTGTTGTTGGTGACCGATGGCCGTCTGAAGGACTGGCCGCTGCTGCCGACGCTGGAGTGTCCGGGGTTATTGATAGACATCGAACGCGGGCCGATCCGGCTTGGGCGCAGCAGGTTGTTGGCTGCGCAGTTGCAATCGGAATATCGGCATATCGACGAGCTGCTTCCGGGCTGAGATCTGTTTGGCAGGTCCGGCCTCTTCGCGAGCAGGCTCGCTCCCACAATTGATCCGGGCTGAACACGAATTTTGTGATCGCCCGATAAACCCCTGTGGGAGCGAGCCTGCTCGCGAAAGCGGTGTACCCGCCAACCTCGAACTTGAATTACTTGCCCATCGCCTGCCGGTACTGCCGGGTACGCTTGCCAATGTACAGCTGGTCGAGAATCAGCGCCCATAGCGCCGAAACCTTGGGGCGGGTTTTGCGCCCACGGCTCAAGCGATGAAGCTGGAACTTGACCACCGCCATGCTCGCCAGCGCCGCCAGGGGTTTGCGCTTCCAGCGGATCGGCGGCAGTTGCGGATGGCTGTTCTGGCCTTCGCGCCAGTGTTTGACCAATTGCGGTTCCACGGCCAGTGCGGTGCCGATACCGGCCATGGCGAGGCCGCTGTCGAGGACCTGTTCGACGATTGCCAGACGTCGGATCCCGCCGGTCACCATCACCGGCATCCGCGCCACGCTGGCCAGTTCACCGGCCATTTCCAGAAAGTACGCCTCCCGTGCCAGGGTCCGGCCGTCGCGCGCTTCGCCTTGCATGGCCGGTGCTTCGTAACTGCCACCGGAGAGCTCCAGCAGGTCGATAGGTTGTTCGTTGAGCCACTGGATCACTTGCCGTGCATCATCGGCATCGAAGCCACCGCGCTGGAAATCCGCTGAGTTGAGCTTTACCGACACACAAAATTGCGGCGACACCGCCTGGCGAACCGCTCCGACGACGGACAGCAGTAAGCGCGCACGATTTTCCAGCGAACCGCCCCAACGATCGGTGCGCCGATTGGTGATCGGCGAAAGGAACTGACTGATCAGGTAGCCGTGGGCGGCATGGATCTGTACACCGGTAAAACCGGCTTTCTCTGCCAGCGCGGCGCTGGTGGCGAAACGTCGGATCACCTCCTGGATGTCGTCCTCGCTCATGGGCCTGGGTTCGGCGAACATCTTCGAGAACTGGCCGAGGTCCAGTGCTACCGCCGACGGCGCCAGAGCTTGCTGACCAAGGTTGGCCATGGTCTGGCGACCAGGGTGGTTGAGCTGCATCCAGAAGTGCGCACCGCCAGCCCGGCCGACACTGGCCCACTGGCGAAAACGTTCCAGGTGACGCTCGTCCTCCAGCGCTACACCACCGGGGCCGGTCATGGCTCGGCGGTCGATCATCACATTGCCGGTCAGCAGCAAGCCGGCCTCGCCCTCGGCCCAGGTCTGGTACAGGCGAAACAGCGCCTGGTCGGGCACCTGATCGGTGTTGGCGAGGTTCTCTTCCATCGCGGCTTTGGCAATGCGATTACCGATGGTCTGGCCGTTGGGCAAATTCAAGGTTTGAAAGGGCGACATGCTTGACTCCTCGTAGTGATGAGCAGAGGCTAAGCTTAAAGTTAACTTTAATGTCAAGCAGGCAAATGAGCGCCCTATGAAGATTGGTGAGTTGGCACAGTTGAGTGGGTTGACCGCCTCGCGCATCCGTTTTTACGAGTCTCAGGGATTGATCCGGCAGGTCGAGCGTTCTGCCAACGGCTATCGGCGTTACTCACAACAGGCGTTGCAAACCCTGCAAATCATTCAGTGTGCGCAACAAGCCGGTTTCAGCCTGGAAGAACTCAAGCAGTTACTGCCGGATAATCTGACGGGCGCGTTCAAGCACGATGAGTTGATGGCCGGCCTGCATCGCAAGATCGAGCAGATCGAAGAGATGCAACGGCACCTGGCCCATAGCAAGGCGCAGTTGCTGGGCTGGATCGACACCATTCAGGCCCGGCCCGAAGGCATGAACTGCAATGAAAATGCGGAACGGGTGATGGCGTCATTCAAGCACTAGGTCAGGTCGGATTGCTCGTCAGCGTACTGGCCCTCCAAACGCCCGGTTGTGAAGCAGATACCCGCCCTTTGTAGCCAACGGTAGCGATCAGGGGGCCGTGGGTTTGGTAACGTTTTTTTCTGTTTACACGCATCTCTCTGATTCAAAACAAATTTCAATCCCCCTCACATTCCCCCCACATCCTGTGGCACACTTTCTGCTGTCTATTCCGTTGTTACATACCAAGTTCCGGTATAGCGGAATAAACATCACCCTGGAGTGCTTGCCATGCATCGCCGACCTTCGTTGTTCAAAGCATGTGTTTTTCTTTTCGCGGCATCCGCCGCTGCCATGGGCGTGGCTCAGGCGGCGGACAGTAAGCTCGATAGCGTTCTGGCCCGTGGCAAACTGATTGTCGGCACCGGCAGTACCAATGCGCCTTGGCACTTCCAGGGCGCGGATGGCAAGTTGCAAGGCTTTGATATCGATATCGGGCGCATCGTGGCCAAGGGGTTGTTCAACGATCCGGGCAAAGTCGAGTTCGTGGTGCAGTCGTCCGATGCGCGTATCCCCAACCTGCTGACCGACAAAGTCGACATGAGCTGCCAGTTCATCACTGTGACGGCCAGCCGTGCCCAGCAAGTGGCGTTCACCCTGCCGTACTACCGCGAAGGCGTCGGCCTGCTGTTGCCGGCCAACAGCAAGTACAAGGAAATCGACGACATGCAAGCCGCTGGCGATGGCCTGACCGTGGCGGTGCTGCAAAACGTCTATGCCGAAGAACTGGTGCATCAGGCGTTGCCCAAGGCCAAGGTCGATCAGTACGACAGCGTGGACCTGATGTACCAGGCCGTGAACTCCGGCCGCGCCGACGCGGCGGCCACCGACCAGTCTTCGGTGAAATACCTGATGGTGCAGAACCCTGGCCGTTATCGCAGCCCGGTTTACGCCTGGAGCCCGCAGACCTACGCGTGCGCGGTCAAGCGCGGCGACCAGGACTGGTTGAACTTCGTCAACACCACCCTGCATGAGGCCATGACCGGCGTTGAGTTCCCGACTTACGCGGCATCGTTCAAGCAGTGGTTCGGTGTCGATCTGCCTTCGCCGAAGATCGGTTTCCCCGTCGAATTCCAATGAACACTGCTGCGGGCGTTGCGCAAATTACTGCGTTGAAAACAGGCTCGAAATGCTCATTGACTAATGTCAAGTCGGGCGCGACCCCGGCCGTTTCTCGCCTGTTTTCGCCTTGTCTTTTCGTCGCTCGCGACGTTTCCAATTGCTGAATGAAGAGCGGGGCGGTTATGAATCGCCCCGCTCAAGGTACTGCTGACCATGAACTATCAGTTGAACTTTGCCGCCGTCTGGCGCGATTTCGACACCTTGCTGGCGGGGCTCGGCCTGGGCCTTGAACTGGCCCTGGTGTCGATCGCCATCGGTTGCGTGATCGGCCTGATGATGGCGTTTGCTTTGCTGTCGAAGCATCGTGCACTGCGGGTGCTGGCGTCGGTGTATGTCACGGTGATCCGTAACACGCCGATCCTGGTATTGATCCTGTTGATCTACTTTGCGTTACCGAGCCTGGGCATTCGTCTGGACAAGATTCCGTCGTTCATCATCACCCTGTCGCTGTATGCCGGGGCCTACCTGACCGAGGTGTTCCGCGGCGGTCTGCTGAGCATTCCCAAGGGCCAGCGTGAAGCCGGCCTGGCCATTGGCCTCGGCGAGTGGCAGGTCAAGGCCTACGTCACCGTGCCGGTAATGCTGCGCAATGTGTTACCGGCGCTGTCGAACAACTTCATTTCGCTGTTCAAGGACACCTCGCTGGCGGCCGCGATTGCCGTACCGGAGCTGACCTATTACGCGCGCAAGATCAATGTCGAGAGCTACCGGGTGATTGAAACCTGGCTGGTGACCACGGCGCTCTATGTGGCGGCCTGTTACCTCATTGCCATGATGCTGCGTTACCTCGAACAGCGTCTGGCGATTCGTCGATAGGAGGCCCCATGTACGAATCCCCCAGTTGGTTGCATGAGTTGTGGGTGGTGCGCGAAGTGCTGTGGCAAGGCTTTGTGACCAGTGTCCAGGTATCGGTGCTGGCGATTTTGCTCGGCACGCTGGTTGGCGTCGTCGCCGGTCTGGTACTGACCTACGGCAAATTCTGGATGCGCGCACCGTTTCGTTTTTATGTTGATGTGATTCGCGGCACGCCAGTGTTCGTGCTGGTGTTGGCGTGCTTCTACATGGCGCCGGCACTGGGCTGGCAGATCGGCGCGTTCCAGGCCGGTGCGCTGGGGTTGACGCTGTTCTGCGGCTCCCACGTCGCCGAGATCGTGCGCGGTGCGTTGCAGGCCTTGCCGCGCGGGCAAATGGAAGCGAGCAAGGCCATTGGCCTGACGTTCTACCAGGCTCTCGGGTACGTACTATTGCCCCAGGCGTTGCGGCAGATTCTGCCGACCTGGGTCAACTCGTCTACCGAGATCGTCAAGGCCTCGACCCTGTTGTCGGTGATCGGTGTAGCGGAATTGCTGCTCAGTACCCAGCAGATCATTGCCCGGACCTTCATGACCCTGGAGTTTTACCTGTTCGCCGGTTTCCTGTTCTTCGTCATCAACTACGGCATCGAGTTACTCGGCCGGCACATTGAAAAGCGGGTGGCTTTGCCATGACTCAGACTCAATCCAATGCACAAAACGGCCAGCCGCTGCTGGACATTCGTGGCCTGCACAAGCGCTACGACCACCTCGAAGTGCTCAAGGGCGTCGACCTGACCTTGCAGCGCGGCAACGTGGTGACGCTGATCGGTTCCAGCGGCTCGGGCAAGACCACGCTGCTGCGCTGCGTGAACATGCTTGAAGAGTTCCAGGGCGGGCAGATCCTGCTTGACGGCGAATCCATCGGTTATGACGAGGTCAACGGCAAGCGCATTCGCCACCCGGAAAAGGTCATTGCCCGTCATCGCGCCATGACCGGCATGGCGTTCCAGCAGTTCAACCTGTTCCCGCACCTGACGGCATTGCAGAACGTCACCCTGGGCTTGCTCAAGGTCAAGAAACTGCACAAGGACGAAGCCGTGGCCCTGGCCGAGAAATGGCTGGAGCGTGTCGGCCTGCTGGAACGGCGCGATCACTTTCCCGGCCAGTTGTCTGGCGGTCAGCAACAGCGCGTGGCGATAGCCCGGGCGATTGCGATGAACCCGAGCCTGATGCTGTTCGACGAAGTGACCTCGGCCCTCGACCCGGAACTGGTCGGCGAAGTGCTGAGCGTGATCAAGGGGCTGGCCGAGGACGGCATGACCATGCTGCTGGTGACCCACGAAATGCGCTTCGCCTTCGAGGTGTCGGACAAGATCGTTTTCATGAATCAGGGGCGTATCGAGGAGCAGGGGCCACCCAAGGACCTGTTCGAACGCCCGCAATCGCCACGACTGGCGGAATTCCTCAAAAGCACACGTTTTTGATCCTTTGATTTCAATCAGGAGAAACATCCATGAGCATTACTCGTTATGGCACCGGCAGCACCGCCGCTGGCGGTGCGCCTCGCCCTTTCGCCCGCGCCGTTGAAGCCGATGGCTGGCTGCACGTTTCCGGGCAGGTGCCGGCGGTGGATGGCGAGATCATTACTGGCGGCATCGTCGAACAGACCCACCAGACCATGAAGAACCTGATCGCGATTCTCGAAGAGGCAGGTTTTAGCCTGGAAGATGTGGTGCGTGCCGGGGTGTGGCTGGAGGATCCGCGGGATTTCACGAGTTTCAACAAGGTCTTCTCCGAGTACTTCAAACCTGAGCATGCACCGGCCCGGGCTTGTGTGCAGGCGAGCATGATGGTCGACTGCAAGGTCGAGATCGACTGTATTGCCTACAAGAAAAAGGCTTGAGAATTGCGGTGAATTCTTCGCGAGCAGGCTCACTCCCACAGGGGGACGCATTCCAATGTGGGAGCGAGCCTGCTCGCGAAGGCGGCCTTACGGTCGCCACCAAACTCTGCGGTAAACTCCCGGCACTTTGAATGGGAACCACTGAAATGACCGAAGACACCATCAAGCGCCGGGCACGCGGTCTGGACCGGGCGTTCGATATCCTCGATTTCCTCAAGGAGATCGGCCAGCCCCTGCGCCCGAACGACATCGCCAACGGCATCGGCAGCCCCAAATCCACGGTCTACGAACTGGTGGCCTCGCTGCTGGAACGGCGGATCCTGGAGCCGGTGGGCAAAGACGGTCATGTCTACCTCGGTCGTCAGTTGTACTTTCTCGGCCAGGCGCATTTGCGCCATTTCGACCTCACCCGCGAGGCCGATCACGCCTTGCAGGAAATCGTCAGCCAGACCCGTGAAACGGCGCAGATGTGCCTGCTTAACGGGCGCAAATACACCGTTGCGCTGATGAAGGAGGGGGAACGGCATTTCCGCATTTCCTCGGACATCGGCGAAAACGCGCCCATCCCCTGGACCGCATCCGGGCGCCTGTTGCTGGCGCACTTGAGCGACCAGGAAATCGTCGACCTGATAGACCACGATGACTTCATCCTGCCCGACGGCGAGCGTCTGCCGCTTGAGCAGTTCCTCAAGGAAATCCGTCAGGCCGGTATCGATGGTTTCTTTTCTTTCGATAGCGTCGCCGACACCTTTACCCATTGCTTCGCCGCGCCGGTCAAAGACCCCGGTGGCGTGGCCATCGCGACCCTGTGCATCGTCGCCCCCCGGGCCGATGCCAAGAACAACTACAACGACTATCGCCGGGTGCTGATCGAAAGCGCCAACAGCCTGGCCCGTCGCATCAACGAATAACAGCGGCTGCCTGCGGCCGCGTGAACGAGGAGTTCGACCATGCCTACTGCCCCCAATACAGCCAACGTGGATAAAGGCGCAGCCCTGATCGGTGCCAGCCTGGTGCGCGACGTCAGCCTGCCCGCGCTGGTCCTGCACCGCGAGGCGCTGGAGCACAACATCCGCTGGATGCAGGCGTTCGTCAGTCACAGCGGTGCAGAGCTGGCGCCCCATGGCAAGACCAGCATGACCCCGGCATTGTTCCGTCGCCAACTGGATGCCGGTGCCTGGGGCATCACCCTGGCCAGTGCTACACAAACCCGTGCGGCCTACGCCCATGGTGTGCGCCGCGTGCTGATGGCCAACCAGTTGGTCGGAACGCCGAACATGGCGCTGATCGCCGACCTGTTGGCTGATCCGGCGTTCGACTTCTATTGCATGGTCGACCACCCGGATAACGTTGCCGATCTTGGCGCCTATTTCGCCTCCCGCGGTGTGCGCCTCAACGTCATGATCGAATACGGCGTGGTCGGTGGTCGATGCGGTTGCCGCAGTGAACAGGAGGTGCTCGATCTGGCCAAGGCCATCGCCGCGCAACCGGCCCTGGCTCTGACCGGGATCGAAGGCTACGAAGGGGTGATCCATGGCGATCACGCCGTGACCGGTATTCGCGCTTTCGCCGCGTCCCTGGTGCGTCTGGCGGTGCAGTTGCAGGACAGTGGCGCGTTCGCCATTGCCAAACCAATCATCACCGCATCGGGTTCGGCCTGGTATGACTTGATTGCCGAGTCCTTCGAAGCGCAGAACGCCGCTGGACGCTTCCTCAGCGTGCTGCGTCCGGGCAGCTATGTGGCTCACGACCATGGCATCTACAAGGAAGCGCAGTGCTGCGTGCTCGACCGTCGCAGCGACCTGCACGAAGGCCTGCGCCCGGCGCTGGAAGTGTGGGCGCATGTGCAGTCGTTGCCGGAGCCAGGGTTTGCGGTGATTGCCCTGGGTAAACGCGACGTGGCCTACGACGCCGGTTTGCCGGTGCCGTTGCTGCGTTACAAGGCTGGCGTGGTGCCGGCCAGCGGCGATGATGTGAGTGCCTGCAAAGTCACCGCTGTGATGGACCAGCATGCGTTCATGACCGTGGCGCCGGGGGTTGATCTGCGGGTGGGCGACATCATTTCGTTCGGCACTTCGCACCCGTGCCTGACGTTCGACAAGTGGCGCATCGGCTGCCTGGTAGACGAGCAACTGAACGTCATCGAGACCATGGAAACCTGTTTCTAAGGTTCAGGACCGAGGCGCGGCCTTCGCGAGCAGGCTCGCTCCCACATTGGAATGCATTCCCCTGTGGGAGCGGGCTTGCCCGCGAAGAGGCCCGACCAGACAAAAGAGCAATACCAGAGACCCCACAACAATGAACACCATCAACACCCTCGGCCCCGATACCCCACGCATCGCCCTGATCGGTGAGTGCATGATCGAGTTGCAGCATCGCGCCGATGGCAGCCTGCAACAGAGCTTCGGCGGCGACACCTTGAACACGGCGGTGTACCTGTCCCGGGAACTGGGGGCGAGCGGCACCGTGGACTACGTCACCGCCCTGGGCGATGACAGTTTCAGCGATGCGATGTGCCGCAGCTGGGCGGCGGAAAATATCGGGCTCGACATGGTTCAGCGCCTGCCCGAACGTCTGCCGGGTTTGTATTGCATCCAGACTGACGCGGCGGGCGAGCGTCGCTTTCTGTACTGGCGCAATGAAGCGGCGGTTCGCGATTGCTTCACTACGCCGACCGCCGAGCCGATCCTGGCGGCGCTGCCGGATTACGACGTGCTGTACTTCAGCGGCATCACCCTGGCGGTACTCGGCGTGGAAGGCCGTGAAAAATTGCTGGAAACCCTGATCGAAGCCCGTCAGCGCGATGCGCGAATCGTGTTCGACAACAATTACCGGCCACGGCTGTGGGCCTCGGTCGAGGACGCCCGGGCGGCGTATCGCCGTGTGCTGCCGTATGTCGACCTGGCGTTGCTGACAGTGGATGACGAACAGGCGTTGTTCGGTTATGTCGATTGTGACGCAGTGTTTGCCGCGTATGAACAGATCGGTACGCCGGAGGTGGTGCTCAAGCGCGGCGCTGAAGCGTGCCTGATTCGTTGTACGGGGGAGTCGTTCGAAGTGCCGGCACAGAAGGTCGAGCGGGTGGTGGACACCACGGCGGCGGGGGATTCGTTCAGTGCGGCGTATCTGGCTTCGCGGCTCAAGGGCGGTAGCCCCGAGGAAGCCGCCGAGGCCGGGCATCGGTTGGCGAGCCGGGTGATCCAGGTGCCGGGGGCGCTGATCCCAAGGTGAGCGGTGAATGGCCGCTGGCTGCGCCATCGGATCGCGAGCTTGCTCGCGATGGGGGCCGAAAGCCAACAGCATCAATCCCGGTAGAACACCTGCACCAGGTGATATCCGAACTTGCTCTTGATCGGCCCATGGACCACCCGCAGCGGCTTCTTGAAGATCACCGCGTCGATCACGCCGACCATCTGCCCCGGCCGTACTTCGCCGAGGTCACCGCCGCGCTTGCCCGATGGGCAGGTCGAATACTTCCTGGCCAGCACATCAAACGCTTCACCCTTGGCGATGCGTTGTTTGAGCTGCTCGGCTTCTTCCGAGGTTTTCACCAGGATATGGCGGGCTTGAGCTTTCATGGGGCGGTTACCTTGCAACGGTGGTGGCTATGTGGGTGGCAGTGGGGGGGGCGCGATTATGCCTCAACTCAGTCCGGTTGGCCGATCATCGTACGAATCTTGTTGGCCAGCAGGTCGATGGAAAACGGTTTGCTCACCATGTCCATGCCTTCTTCGAGGAAGCCCTGGCGTTCGGCGGCGATCTCCGCGTAACCGGTCATGAACAGCACTTTCAGTCCGGGGCGATGCTGGCGGGCGATTTCTGCCAGTTGTCGGCCATTCATGCCCGGTAACCCCACGTCGGTCACCAGCAGGTCCACCCGCAGGTCTGACTCGAGTACCGGCAGGGCGCCCCTGGCATCTTCGGCTTCATGGGCGCGATAACCGAGCTCCTTGAGCAGGTCCAGTACCAGCATGCGCACCGCCGCATCGTCCTCGACCAGCATCACGGTTTCGCCGGCAATCGCCGCCGGTGCCTCGCCGACGATGGGTGACAGGACCTTTTCCGGCTCGGTCGAATGTAGCCGCGGCAGGTACAAGCGTACGCTGGTGCCCCGGCCGGGCAGGCTGAACAGACTGACGTGACCTCCCGATTGCTGGGCGAAGCCGTAAATCATCGACAAGCCCAAACCGGTGCCCTGGCCGATGGGTTTGGTGGTGAAGAAGGGGTCGAATGCCTTGGCCAGCACCGAGGGCGTCATGCCAGTGCCGTTGTCGTTGACGGCAATCATCACGTAGTCGCCGGCCTTGACCGGTTCCAGGGTCGTAAGGTCACTGCCGTCGAGGTACACGTTGGCAGTTTCGATCTGCAACTCACCGCCCTCGTGCATGGCGTCCCGGGCGTTGATCACCAGGTTGAGCAAGGCGTTTTCCAGCTGGCTGACATCGGTGCTGACCCACCAGACGTTCGCGGCCAGTTGCAGCTTGAGTTCGATGTGGTCGCCCTTGGTGCGACTGAGCAGGTCTTCGAGCGAATGAATCAACTCGTTGGGGTTCAGCGGCTTGCGGTTGAGCGACTGACGCCGGGAGAATGCCAGCAAGCGATGGGTGAGGGCGGCGGCACGGTTGGCCGAAGACACGGCCGCCTCGGTGAATCGGCCGATCTCGCTGACACGCCCGTCGGCAATGTAGCGTTGCATCAGGTCGAGGCTGCCAATGATGCCGGTGAGCATGTTGTTGAAGTCATGGGCGATGCCACCGGTAAGCTGCCCGACCGCTTCCATTTTCTGGGCGTGGCGCAAGGCGTCTTCGGCCCGCTCACGCTCGAACATCTCGTTTTGCAAACGCTCGTTGGCCTCGGCCAGTTGCCGGGTGCGGGCGGCAACCCGTTCCTCAAGGGTTTCGTTCAGAATGCGCAGGGCTTCTTCAGTCTTTTTGCGTTCGGTTTCGTCGATCACGAAGATATAGAAGCCATTCACTGCACCGTCCGCACCGTGGCGCGGCAGGTAGTTCATCAAGGCCTGGCGGATGCTGCCGTCGCGGTGTGGCGTGCTGATGCTGAAACTGCAGGGCCGGCCGGACAGCGCCTCGGTGATATACGGGGCGCGCAGCGCATAGGCCTCTTCGCCGAGCACTTCAAGAATGGTCCGCCCGTACAGTTCTTGCGGCGTCAGCCCGTACCAGTCGAGGTACGCCGAATTGTTCAGGCGAAAGCGTTCTTCGCGGTCGACGTAGCTGATCAGGACCGGCATGGCATTGATGATCAGTTGCAGTTCGGTCTGGCTTTGCCGCAGGGCCTGTTCGGTGTGTTTGCGTTCGGTCAGGTCCAGGGCGGCGCCGAGGAAACGGGTCGGTCGGCCGTGGTGATCCTTGTAACAGCGACCGCGGGCAAACACCCAGCGCATCTGGCCGTCGGTTTGCAGCAGGCGATATTCCTCGGCGTATTCGCTGCCGTGGGTGATGCAATGCTTGATGCTGCGGGCGATCAGGGCACGGTCTTGCGGGTGTACGCCGTGCAGGTACTCACTGATCGGCAACTGGTTGGCCATGGCCGGGTCGATACCGTGCAACTGGGCAAAATGTGCATCGGCGATGAAACGGTCCTCGCTGATGTCCCAGTCCCAGGTGCCGACCGCATCGGTGGCGGCAAGGGCCAGTTGCAAGCGCTCCTCGGTTTCACGCTGGGCCTTGAGGCTGGCCGCCGAGCGCTGTTCGAGTTCGAGGGCGATGCGCCGGCGTTCGTTGGTTTCGATGGCGGTGACCAGAATCCCGGCCACCTCGGCACTTTCGTCGCGGATCGGGCTATAGGTCAGGTCGAGCCAGAAGTCGGACTCCCGACCCTCACGCTGCAGGGTAAAGCGCTGCTCGCTGTAGGTTCGTACCTGACCTTGCAGGACGGCGCGGTATATCGGGTCGGTAAAGTCTTTCAACTCAGGCCAGATCAGATGCGCCGGTTGCCCGAAAGCATGTGGATGTTTGCTTCCGGCGAGCAGGGCGAAGCCGTCGTTGTAGATCTGCGTCAGTTGCGGGCCCCATAGCAGCAACATCGGCATCGGTGAGTGAATGACGATGTCCACGGCGGTTCGCAGGCTCTGTGGCCAGCTGCTGGCAGCGCCCAGCGGACTGTTTGCCCAGTCGAGCCGGGCTATCAGGGCCTGCGCATCACTGCCGGTCGGTATTGCGTTCATCAAGGAGTCCTGCGCCTGAGTCGCTTTATCTGGCACCTATTCTTGCACAGGTGGTCGATGCTGGAGGATCCGGTGGGGTAAGTGGTTTGAAGGTTTTAACAGGTTAGTGTGGGTTTCCCCATATTCTGCGACTTGGCAGTAACCTTGTGGGAGCGAGCCTGCTCGCGAAGAGGTCGGCACATTCAATATCCATACGGCCTGACTCGCCGCCTTCGCGAGCAGGCTCTCTCCCACAGATTTCTCGGTGCTTCAATACTGGAGTTCGGGCCTGTTCCGGTACTGCTCCAGCGCTTCGGGATTGGCCAGCGCATCGGTGTTCTTCACCTTCTGTCCATGCACCACATTGCGTACCGCCAGCTCAACGACCTTGCCGCTGATGGTCCGGGGAATGTCGGTGACCGCGACAATTTTCGCCGGCACATGACGCGGCGTGGTGTTGGCGCGAATCGTCTGGCGGATCTGCTGTTGCAATGCCTCGTCCAGTTCGAGCCCTTCGCGCAGCCGTACGAACAGCACCACCCGCACGTCATCCTGCCATTGCTGACCGATGGCGACGCTGTCGAGCACCTGCGGGATTTTCTCCACCTGGCGATAGATTTCCGCCGTGCCGATGCGCACGCCGCCTGGGTTGAGCACGGCATCCGAGCGGCCGTGGATCATCATCCCGCCATGGGGCAGTTGTTCGGCGTAGTCACCCTGGGCCCAGACGCCGGGGAACAGGCTGAAATAGGATTTGCGCAGCTTTTCGCCATCGGCATCGTTCCACAGGCCGATGGGTATCGCCGGAAAGTGGCGGGTGCACACCAGTTCGCCTTTTTCGCCGATCACCGGCTGGCCGGCGTCGTTCCACACTTCGACGGCCATGCCCAGGCTCTTGCCCATGATTTCGCCACGTCGCACCGGCGATACAGGGTTGCCGCTGACGAAGCACGAGACGATGTCGGTGCCGCCGGACATCGAGGCCAGGCACACGTCAGGCTTGAAGTCGCGATAGACGAAGTCGTAACTCTGCGGCGACAGCGCCGAGCCGGTGCAAAGCAAGGTCTTGAGGCTGCCCAGGTCATGACTTTCACGTGGCTTGATGCCGCTGTTTTCCAGGGTCGCGAGAAATTTCGGGCTGGTGCCAAAGACACTGACGGACTCGTCGTCGATCAGGTCGATCAAGCGTTGCGGGTCGGGTTGGAACGGCGAGCCGTCATATAGCACCACGGAGCTGCCTGTCGCCAACGCCGACACCAGCCAGTTCCACATCATCCAGCCGCAGGTAGTGTAGTAGAACAGGCGTTCGCCGGGGCCGAGATCACAATGCAAGCCGTGTTCCTTGACGTGTTGCAAAAGCACGCCGCCGGTGCTGTGGATGATGCATTTGGGCACGCCGGTGGTACCGCTGGAGTAGAGGATGTACAGCGGATGGGCAAAGGGCACCGGGACGAAATCCGGTTCGCCGCCGGGGTCGTAGAAATCGTCCCACAGTGTCACGTTGGCCGGGGTGCGGAAATGTTCGATCCGCGTATGCGGCCGCCCATACGGCAGGATGATCAACTGCTGCAACGACGGCAGGTGTTCGAGGATTTCGTTGACTTTGGCGGTCTGGTCGATCTCCTTGCCGGCATAGCGATAACCGGCGCAGGTCACCAGCACTTTCGGTTCGATCTGGCCGAAACGGTCAACGACTCCGTGAGTGCCGAAGTCCGGTGAAGAGCAGGACCAGATGGCGCCAAGGCTGGTGGTGGCGAGCATGGCTACCAGGGTTTGCCAGGTGTTGGGCATGCAGGCGGCGACCCGGTCACCCACACCGACGCCGGCGGCTATCAAGCCGTTCTGAAAACCGGCGACCTGTTCTGCCAGTTCGCCCCAGGTCAGGTGTTCGCGTTGACCGTTTTCGCCGATGGCCACCACGGCCACCGCGTCGTCGCGACGCAGCAGCAAGTGTTCGGCGAAGTTCAGGGTCGCGCCGGGGAACCACTGGGCGCTGGGCATCTCAGGGCCTTCGAGCAGCACGGTGTCGGGTTGTTCATGAAAACGAATGTCGAAGAATTCGACGATCGCCTGCCAGAAGTCGGGACGTTGCTCGATGGACCATTGGTGCAGGGCAGGGTAGTCGTCAATCTTGAGGTGATACCGCTGATTGACGAAGCGCCGGAAGGCCTCCATGCGGGTCTTGCCAATGCGTTTGGCGTCGGGTTGCCAGAGGATGTCGGACATGGTTTGCCTCTTCTTCTATATTCAAAGCCATTCGCGAGCAGGCTCGCTCCCACAGACGCCACAGAAACGGTGGGAGCGATGGTGCGGCGATCCGACCTGCTCGCGAAGAACGATAACGCGGTTTAGTGGACAGTTACTGCGCCAGCCACCCACCATCCACATTCCACGCGGCGCCACGCACCTGGCTGCCGGCATCGCTGCACAGGAACAGCACCAGTTCACCCAGTTGCGGCGGCGTCACGAACTCCAGCGATGGCTGCTTCTCGGCGAGCAAATCATGCTGCGCCTGCTGCGGATCAACGCCACTGGCGGCACGGTCATCGATCTGCTTTTGCACCAGCGGCGTCAGTACCCAGCCTGGGCAGATCGCATTGCAGGTGACCTGGGTGGTCGCGGTTTCCAGCGCGACCACTTTGGTCAGGCCGATCACCCCATGCTTGGCCGCGACATAGGCTGACTTGCCCACCGAGCCGACCAGGCCATGCACCGAGGCAATGTTGATTACCCTGCCCCAGCCCTTGGCGCGCATGCCCGGCAGACTCAAACGGGTGCTGTGGAACACCGACGACAGGTTGATGGCGATGATCGAATCCCAGCGCTCCACCGGAAACTCATCCACCGCTGCGACGTGTTGAATACCTGCATTATTGACCAGAATGTCGACGCCGCCGAACTCGCGTTCGGCGTAGGCGATCATGTCGGCAATCTGTGCCGGATCGCTGACATCGGCCGGGTGATGGCCGACCTTGCCGCCGAACTGTTGCACCTCGGCGATCACGCTGGAGGCATCGCCGAAGCCGTTGAGGATCAGGTTGGCCCCGGCCTTGGCCAGGCTGAGGGCGATCCCCAGGCCGATGCCGCTGGTGGAGCCGGTGACCAGTGCGGTCTTGCCCGAAAGAGTCGTCATGAATACCTCACACAATGCCAGTGGCGTAGAAGGTGCCGATCACCACGAAAACCGCCAGGGTCTTGATCAGCGTAATACAGAAAATGTCTTTATAAGCCTCGCGGTGGGTCAGCCCGGTGACCGCCAACAGGGTAATCACTGCGCCGTTGTGCGGCAGGGTGTCCATGCCGCCGCTGGCCATCGCGGCGACCCGGTGCAGCACTTCCAGCGGAATGTTCGCAGCATGGGCGGCGCTGATGAACTGCTCGGACATCGCCGCCAGCGCGATGCTCATGCCACCCGAGGCGGAACCGGTGATGCCGGCCAGCAGGGTCACGGTAATCGCTTCGTTGACCAGCGGGTTGGGAATGCTCTTCAGCCAGTCGGCCAGCACCAGAAAGCCGGGCAGGGACGCGATCACGGCACCGAATCCATATTCCGAGGCGGTGTTCATGGCTGCCAGCAGCGCACCGCTGACCGCGCTTTTACTGCCTTCGGCGAGTTTGCGGCTGATCGCCTTGTAGCCGAACGCCAGCACCATGAGAATGCCCACCAACAGCGCGGCCTGGACCGCCCAGATCGCCGTGAGCTTGGCGATTTCCGTGGTTACCGGCGCGGCCATGCCCGGCAGCGCCAGGCTGTGGGTCTTGCCGTACCACTGGGGAATCCACTGGGTGAACAGCAGGTTCATGATGCCCACCGCCAGCAGCGGAGACAGGGCGATCCAGGGATTGGGCAGTTTGATGTCGGCGGCGGTTTCCGGCTCGTTGCGCAGGTCCGAACCGTAGCCCTCACCGGTACGCTGGGCCTTGTTGCGCTGGCGCTGGAGAAACAGCATGCCGGCGCAGAACACGAAGATCGTGCCGATCACGCCCAGCCACGGCGCTGCCCAGGCAGTGGTGTTGAAGAAGGTGCTGGGGATGATGTTCTGGATCTGTGGAGTGCCGGGCAGGGCGTCCATGGTGAACGAGAAGGCGCCGAGGGCAATCGTCGCCGGGATCAACCGCTTGGGGATGTTGCTCTGGCGGAACATTTCCGCGGCAAACGGATAGACCGCGAATACCACCACAAACAACGATACGCCGCCGTAGGTCAGCAAGGCGCAGACCAGCACGATCACCAGCATCGCCTGGCGGGTGCCGAGCAGGCGAATCGCGGCCGCGACGATGGAGCGCGAGAAGCCGGACAGTTCGATCAACTTGCCGAACACCGCGCCGAGCAGGAACACCGGGAAATACAGCTTGATGAAACCGACCATTTTTTCCATGAACACCCCGGTGAAAGCGGGGGCGACGGCAGACGGGTCAGTCAGCAGGACAGCGCCGAGGGCGGCAATCGGGGCAAAAAGGATAACGCTGTAGCCACGGTAGGCAGCCAGCATCAGCAGCGCGAGGGCTGCCAAGGCAATGATCACACTCATGGTGTGTCTCCTGGTTTGTTATTTTTGTAGGGTCAAACTTGACAGGAGAGGCGTATAGCGAGTTTTGTGCCAGATGCTTAACTTGTTGAAATATAAGGATATATTTTGATTTGAATGATGCTGTAAAGAAATATTGTCTCTGTATTGAGACCTTTTCGGTAGTGCCGGCCTCTTCGCGGGCAAGCCCGCTCCCATAGTTGACCGAGTTGGTCAGTGGAACACCGTATCCTGTAGGAGCGAGCTTGCTCGCTATAGTTTGTCTAGCAATGGAGACTCGTGTCTCCTTATTGAGATTCGGCAATTCCCAGCGCCACCATTTTCTTGTACAACGTCGACCGCCCAAGCCCTAACCGTGCCGCTGCATCCGTCACCTTGCCCGCGCATTGCGCGAGGGTCGTTTCGATCAGTTGCCGGTCAAATCGCTCCCGCGCCGCACTGAACGTCTCATGGACAATCGGATCGATGGCCAAGGGCGCCACGCGCTCCACCGGGATGAGCGTACCGATCGCTGCGCGGATGTCCGTCACCGTCAGGCGCAAGTCATCACTGAGCAATGCGGCCCGTTCCAGCACATTGCGCAGTTCCCGGATGTTCCCCGGCCAGGCGTGTTGCCCCAACAGTTCCAGAGCCTCGTGGTGAAGTTCATGCTGGCTGCGCAGTTCCTCAAGAATCGCCTCGCTGAGCGCCGGCACGTCATCGAGGCGATCGCGCAGGGGCGGAACCTGGATCGGCAACACGTTGAGCCGGTAATACAGATCAGCGCGGAATTCGCCGCGCTTGATGGCCGCTTCGAGGTCCGTGGAGGTCGCGGCGATCACCCGCACGTCGCTCTGGATCACTTCGTTGGAACCCACCGGCTCGAATTCCTTTTCCTGCAACACCCGCAGCAGTTTGCTTTGCAGGGGCAGCGGCATGTCGCCGATTTCGTCGAGAAACAGCGTGCCGCCCTGGGCGATCTGCAGTTTGCCGGCGCGGCCCTTGCGGTCGGCACCGGTGAACGCGCCGGGGGCGGTGCCGAAGAATTCGGCTTCCAGCAACGATTCAGGAATCGCCGCGCTGTTGATGCTCACGAACGCCTTGTGCGCACGGGGCGAGGCATTGTGGATGGCCTGGGCCAGCAACTCCTTGCCGGTACCGGTTTCGCCGAGCAGCAGCACCGGTGATTCGGTACTCGCACTGCGCCGGGCGCGGCGTTTGACTTCCAGGCTCGCGGCACTGGTGCCGATGAAGTGGGCGAAGTTGTATTTGGTCTGTCGCGCCCGCAGCAGCGAGCGGGTGGAGGCCAGTTCTTCCTGCATGCTCATGTAGCGCTTGAGCATTGGCGACAGGCTGCGCAATTCGTCGAACAGGGCGAAACCGATGGCGCCGATCACCACGCCGGCATCGTCGTGAATCGGCAGGCGCATGACCACCAGCGGCTCTTTGGGGGTGTCTTGCATATCCAGCAAAATCGGCCGGCCGGTGCGCACCACCTCACGCAACAGGCTCCCTGGGATCACGCTTTCGCAGGGCTTGCCAATCGCAACTTCCGCCGATTGCAGGCCAAAGCGCCGGGCATAGCGCTCATTCATCCAGACGATGTTGGCATCGCGGTCGACAATCACCGTGCCCTCGCTCGATTGCTCGATGATCTCGAACAACGAGCGGATTGCCAGCAAACGAACGCGCTGGTAGTCCTTGAGGTTTTCGGTGGTGTTCATGGGGGTTGATCCTGATGGTTTATTGCCTGTGCCGGCCTCTTCGTCGGAACGCCGCCCGGAGCAAGCCCGCTTGTATGGCAGGACTTGAAAGGAGGAGGGACAAAGCCTGATCCTGACTGTTGAAGCAGTACAGATCGTGGGAGATTTCGCCCCGCCACCTTTCACCCAAGCGCCGATAAAGAATGCATCTGGCTAGACCGACGACAGGAACAAGCCTGCGTCTCTGGGGGGCTTCAAGTGCTCAAAACCATATCCCGGAGGAAATTTAATGGCAATGTCGGTTTCTGCACAGCGCAGCCATGTCAGCCAGTCGCGAGAGAGACTGGCGGCGTGAACCTTAACTGGTGTCCAGGATTAACTGACCGGTTCAGCTTGCTCGCGAAGGCCGTTGCACGGCCTGACTGAAAGACCCCGGCGAGCGTGTTAACATCACCCTTTTGCACGATTGACCGATTGAGAGCTGAGCACTGATGGCCACCAGATCCGTTGTACTCGACACCGAAACCACCGGCATGCCGGTGACCGACGGCCACCGGATTATCGAAATCGGTTGTGTCGAGTTGATCGGCCGACGCCTGACGGGCCGGCACTTTCACGTGTACCTGCAACCCGATCGCGAAAGTGACGAGGGCGCTATCGGCGTCCACGGCATCACCAACGAGTTTCTCGTGGGCAAGCCGCGTTTTGCCGAAGTGGCCGAAGAGTTCTTCGAGTTCATCAAGGGCGCGCAGCTGATCATCCATAACGCGGCGTTCGACGTAGGCTTCATCAACAACGAATTCGCCCTGATGGGGCAGCAGGACCGCGCGGATATCACGCAGCACTGCACGATCCTCGACACCCTGATCATGGCCCGGGAACGTCACCCTGGGCAGCGCAACAGCCTCGACGCCCTGTGCAAGCGCTATGGTGTCGACAACTCCGGCCGTGAACTGCACGGCGCCTTGCTCGACTCCGAGATTCTCGCCGACGTCTACCTGACCATGACCGGGGGGCAGACCAGTCTCTCCCTGGCGGGTAACGCTTCCGATGGCAATGGGTCCGGTGAAGGGGCAGACAATTCAGCCACCGAGATCCGCCGTTTGCCGGCGGACCGCCAGCCGACGCGTATCATCCGCGCCAGCGAAGACGACCTGGCCCTCCACGCCGCACGCCTGGAAATCATCAGTAAATCCGCGGGTGCTCCGGCGTTGTGGGTGCAGTTGGCCGAAGCTGAAGCACAGGCTTAGCCCTTTCAAAAAAAGGGGCACCTTGTGACCCATTTCAGGGCATCGCACTCGCTACATCCGCTGCAACACTCTAACCTGAGGTGATTGGCAGGCTCTGGTCTGCCGCCTCAGGACACTGAGCCTCATGTATAAAGATCTGAAATTCCCGGTCCTGATCGTCCATCGTGACATCAAGGCCGACAGCGTCGCCGGTGACCGTGTGCGGGGGATTGCCAGGGAGCTGGAGCAGGAAGGATTCAGCGTCGTTTCGGCGGTGGACTACACCGAAGGACGACTGGTGGCGTCGACTTACCATGGTCTGTCCTGCATGTTGATTGCGTCTGAGGACGCCAGCACCCATTCGCATTTGTTGCAAAACATGGCCGAACTGATCGGTCTGGCGCGAGTGCGTGCACCGGATCTGCCGATTTTCGCCCTGGGCGAAAAAGTGACCCTGGAAAATGCACCCGCCGACGCCATGGCCGAGCTCAATCAGTTGCGCGGCATTCTTTACCTGTTTGAAGACACGGTGCCCTTTCTCGCCCGGCAGGTGGCCCGCGCCGCGCGCAAATACCTTGATGGTCTGTTACCGCCGTTTTTCAAGGCCCTGGTGCAACACACGGCGGACTCCAATTATTCCTGGCACACCCCTGGTCATGGCGGTGGCGTGGCGTATCACAAAAGCCCGGTCGGGCAGGCTTTTCACCAGTTTTTCGGGGAAAACACCCTGCGCTCGGATCTTTCGGTGTCGGTGCCGGAACTCGGCTCTTTACTCGATCACACCGGCCCCCTGGCTGAAGCCGAGGCCCGTGCAGCACGCAATTTCGGCGCCGATCACACCTTTTTCGTGATCAATGGCACCTCCACGGCCAACAAGATTGTCTGGCACTCGGTGGTCGCTCGCGATGACCTGGTGCTGGTGGATCGCAATTGCCACAAGTCGGTGTTGCACTCGATCATCATGACCGGCGCGATCCCGCTGTACTTGTGTCCGGAGCGTAATGAACTGGGGATCATCGGCCCGATTCCCCTGAGTGAGTTCAGCCGCGAATCCATTCAGGCCAAGA
Source organism: Pseudomonas sp. B28(2017) (assembly GCF_002113025.1). Classification (GTDB taxonomy): domain Bacteria; phylum Pseudomonadota; class Gammaproteobacteria; order Pseudomonadales; family Pseudomonadaceae; genus Aquipseudomonas. The sequence goes on from NZ_NEJH01000001.1 coordinate 541,275, forward strand.
TCGATGCCAGTCCGCTGACCAAGGGTCGTTCACCGAAGGTCAAGCTCGCCGTGGTGACCAATTCGACCTATGACGGCCTCTGTTACAACGCCGAACTGATCAGGCAGCAACTGGGCAATAGCGTTGAGGTGCTGCACTTCGACGAGGCCTGGTACGCCTATGCGGCATTTCATGAGTTTTTTGCCGGGCGCTATGGCATGGGCACGTCCCGTGATGAAGACAGCCCGTTGGTGTTTACCACCCATTCCACTCACAAGCTTCTGGCGGCATTCAGTCAGGCGTCAATGATTCATGTGCGCGATGGCGGTACGCGGCAACTGGACCGGGATCGCTTCAACGAAGCGTTCATGATGCATATCTCGACCTCGCCGCAGTACGGCATCATCGCCTCGCTGGATGTGGCCTCGGCAATGATGGAGGGGCCGGCCGGGCGTTCGCTGTTGCAGGAAATGTTCGACGAAGCTCTGAGTTTTCGCCGGGCGCTGGCCAACTTGCGACAGCACATTGCCGCGGATGACTGGTGGTTTTCGATCTGGCAACCGCCGTCGGCGGAAGGCGTCGAGCGGGTCGTCACCGAGGACTGGTTGCTGCAGCCCGATGCCGACTGGCATGGCTTTGGCGGCGTGACCGAGGATTATGTGTTGCTCGACCCGATCAAGGTCACGCTGGTGATGCCGGGGCTGACGGCCGGTGGTGCCCTCAGCGAGCGCGGGATTCCGGCGGCGGTGGTCAGCAAGTTCCTTTGGGAGCGTGGCCTGGTGGTCGAGAAAACCGGGCTGTATTCGTTCCTGGTGCTGTTCTCCATGGGCATCACCAAAGGCAAGTGGAGCACGCTGCTCACCGAGTTGCTGGAGTTCAAGCGCGGCTATGACGCCAATGTCAGCCTGGCCAGTTGCCTGCCTTGCGTGGCGCAAGAGAATGTGGCGCGGTATCAAGGCATGGGCCTGCGTGATCTATGCGATCAATTGCATGCCTGTTATCGCAGCAACGCCACCGCCAGGCACCTCAAGCGCATGTACACCGTGTTGCCGGAAGTCGCGATGAAACCGGCGGACGCCTATGATCAATTGGTGCGAGGTGAGGTTGAGGCGGTGTCGATCGATGCGCTGGACGGGCGGATCGCCGCGGTGATGCTGGTGCCGTATCCACCCGGCATTCCGCTGATCATGCCTGGCGAGCGCTTTACCGAGTCGACTCGCTCGATCATCGATTACCTGGCGTTTGCCCGCACGTTCGATAGCAGTTTCCCGGGGTTTGTTGCTGATGTGCACGGATTGCAACATGAAGACCAGGGCAGTGGGCGGTGCTACACCGTCGATTGCATCAAGGAGTGAGGACCTTTCCCAGTATGCAGCCGGTCATGAATCCGATTTATCCAGGCTTGTCGGTTCGGGTTGCCGATGACGGTTTTGCCGCCTATGTCTGGGGCAGTGATTTCAGTTTTGAAGTCGCGGCCTATGGTGCGGCCGAAATAGGTACGCCGGTGGCACAGTGGCCGGTCACCCCGATCACGCCTTATCGCAAGTGCTACGGCATCGACCCCGAGGAGTTCAGCAGCTTTCGCGATGCCGCCGACTGCGCGATTTTCATGGCCTATCTGGATGACCTGCCCGTGGGGCATCTGGTGGTCAGCACCAACTGGAACGGTTTTGCCCATATCGACGAACTGGCGGTGCATGCACCGGCCCGACGGCATGGTGTGGCCAAGGCGCTGCTGGATGTGGCGCAATTCTGGAGCCGCAAGAAAAAACTCCCGGGCATCATGCTCGAAACCCAGAACAACAACCTTGGGGCCTGCCGGCTCTATGAACGCTGTGGTTACGTGATTGGCGGGATCGACCACCTGCGTTATCGCGGCATCGATCCGAACACCGCCGAAGTGGCGCTGTTCTGGTATCGACTGTTCGAAAATCCATTGGAAAGCCCACTCAGTTCGTCAGCATCGCCGCGGCTTGTTCCGTGACGATGGCCAACAGGGTCTGAGCCGCCGCAGACGGTTCGGCGTTTTTCAGGGACAGGGCGTAGAGGCTGATCGGGACGGCGGGCGCCAGCGGACAGGTGTCCAGTCCCGAGGCTTTGGCACCAAGGGCGGTGAAGGGGTCGACGATGGCCAGGCCTTCGCCGGCCTCGACCATGCTGCGCATCATCTGATGCGTCTGGACCCGGGTCTGAATCACCGGAGCAGGGCGCAAGCCGTGCAGTTTGTTTTCCAGTGCCGGGCTCAGCGGGTCGTGCCCCTCCAGGCCGATCATTGATTGACCGGCCAGATCCTGCAGTGAAATGTATTTCTGTTTCGGTTGCAGCCAGCCATGGGGTGCGAGCAACTGAAGTTTACCTTGGGCAATCACCAGGCATTCGAGGTCGGCGTGATCGGGGTTGTGCAGGCTCAGTCCCAGATCGCTTTCACGCAGCAGCAGGCTTCTGACGATGTCGCGGGTCGGCTGGCTCAGCAGTGTGCAAGGTGCGTCGGGCAGGCGTCGGCGCAGGGCCGCGATGCTGTGTGGCAACAATTGGTTGGCCAGAGGCGGAGTGCAGATTACGCGCAGCGGCGGCGCCAGGTATTGCCTGAGGCTGTTGGCCAGGCGCTGTACGGGCTCGAGCGCGTCGTAGACCCGGGCAATTTCCATCTGCAATTCCCGCGCTTCGCGGGTGGCCTGCAAGCGTCCGCGCACGCTGGCGAACAGCATGAAACCCAACTGATCCTCGGCGTCGCGTAGCAAATGCTCGACTTCGGTCACCGGCAACTGCAGCCATTCGGCGGCGGTGCCCAGGTGACCGGTCTGCAAGAGTGCCTGGATCACTTCGATATGGCGTAAACGCATGCATGAAGTCCATGTTCGGCAGGTGGCGGAGTCAGTGGCTGAATCCTACCCCAAGTCCGCGCATATGACTTCTGCTCATAACGACGAGTTATGAAGCGCTGGCGGTTTGCGGTTCGCGGGTAAGGGTAACGCCGGTTTGCACCAGCAGAAATTCATTGTCGTCGAGCTTGTTGACACGATCGCCAATGGCCAGCTTGTAGGTGGTGACAGGCCCTGAACCGTCTACCGCCGGGGTGGATTCCTGGAACTCGTGCACCGAATAAATACGGCCTTGCGCGTCTCTTGCATGGAACTGACCGACGAGTACTGCTGCCATCTGCTTAGAACCTCTGGAGATAAATCACTCAATTTGCGGCTCTGTAGACCGTGACTGGGTGCGGTAAGTTTTCCTGTAGAAAAAAAATAGTCAGGGGCGGCTTTTTCAGTCGCCCGTTGCTGGAATCGTCATCTATAACTACAAGCTCTTCATATCGGACAGTCGAGAAATTCCCATGAGCAACGTCTATACGGTCGCCGTCCTGGTCGGCAGCTTGAGAAAGGAATCGATCAACCGCAAGGTCGCACGGGCCCTGATGGAGCTGGCACCGGTCAATCTCAAGCTCAACATCGTCGAGATTGGCGATTTGCCGCTCTATAACGAAGACATCGATGGCGCTTCACCGCCGGCAGCCTACAGCACTTTCCGGCAACAGGTGCGTTCATCCGACGCGGTGCTGTTCGTGACCCCGGAATACAACCGGTCGGTGCCGGCGCCGCTGAAAAACGCGATTGACGTGGGTTCGCGTCCGTATGGCAAAAGTGCCTGGAACGGTAAACCGGGCGCCGTCATCAGCGTTTCGCCGGGGGCCGTCGGCGGGTTTGGGGCCAACCACAACCTGCGTCAATCCATGGTGTTTCTCAATGTGCCGCTGATGCAGCAACCGGAGGCCTATCTGGGGAACGCCGGATCGGCGTTCGACGAGGCGGGCAGGTTGTCCGAGTCGGTCAAACCGTTCCTGCAAAGTTTCATCAATGCCTATGGGCAATGGGTCGAGCAGCACAAGAAAGTTTGATGTTCATGGCCAGGCACGGCAAAAACTCAGGCATTACCCGGTACGTTCGGCCAAAGATCCGCCACCAGAAACAGACGTTCGGCTTCTTCCCAGTCACCGTTGGCATTTTCCGTCAGACGCACCAGCAATTGTGCCGGCGCCAGCGGGTCCAGGTCATCGAGCCACGCCTGCATCTGGCCAGGGTTCCAGGTGTGCTCCACCGAATAGTGCGCCGGCGCCAGCCAGGCATGGCGGGGCAGAGGTTGCCAACGCCCCGGCGGGCTCTGGGCCAACAACGCTTGCCAATCCTTTTGATGCAGCCAGCGTCCCCGCAAATGCTGCGGATGCGCACCCAACGGCGGGGCGGCCTGTCCGGGCCATGGGTACAGCAGATAACCTCCCAGCCACAAGTGGGCACTGAACGCTTGGATATCCAGACCTGCGAGCACTTCACGGCTCTCGGGACGTGCGGAAATCGGCAGTTGATGCTGGCTCAGGTGCGCCAGTTTACGGTCGAGCCGATCATGGCACCCCGGACCCAGCCACTGGGCGGTGTCGTGTCCGTCGCCGGATTGTGGGCCGAGGTAGAGCTTGATCGCCAGTTCGAGGTGATGCACACCGTCGCGGTCGCGCAGCAGCATGTCCAGTTCACCCAGGGTGTGCCCCTCGCGCCGAATCGGCATGTTGGCGGCAATCAATTCAATGCCCGGCGCATGCTGCACGGCGAATTGCCATAGGCGTTCGTAGTACAGACCCAGGCGCCGGGTCCGGGCCTGGGCCAACCAGTGCAGCAAGCCATAACTGTCGCGGTCCAACTGCAGCAGCCAATGCTCCAGTCGTTGCGGTGCCAGCACCCAGTCGCTGCCGGCCAACGGGTGGCGTTGCGGCCACGGGGTATCGCCCAGCATGGGTGGCGCGAGGATGACCCACGCCAGGTCACGCACTTCGGGATGGCGTAACTGATGGGGCAGGTGGAGCAAATCCGGAAATAGCATCATCTTGCGAGCATAGCGCGAAACCCGGGCACACCCTTGAAGCTGAAAGGATTTTGTCTACGGCCGGCTTTCGCCCATAATCGTGGTCTTCGCCGCCACACAGATCCCCGCAGGAGCCCCATGGAGCAATTTCGCAATATCGGCATCATCGGTCGCCTGGGCAGTTCCCAGGTGCTGGATACCGTCCGCCGACTGAAACGGTTTCTGCTCGATCGTCATCTGCACGTGATCCTCGAAGACACCATCGCCGAAGTGCTGCCAGGGCACGGCCTGCAAACCTCGTCGCGCAAGATGCTCGGCGAAGTCTGCGACATGGTCATTGTGGTCGGTGGTGACGGCAGCCTGCTCGGTGCCGCCCGGGCGTTGGCCAGGCACAATATTCCGGTGCTCGGCATCAACCGGGGCAGCCTGGGCTTCCTGACCGACATTCGCCCCGATGAGCTGGAAACCAAGGTCGCCGAAGTACTGGATGGCCACTATCTGGTGGAAAACCGCTTCCTGCTGCAGGCCGAAGTCCGCCGCCACGGCGAGGCCATCGGTCAGGGCGATGCGTTGAACGATGTAGTGCTGCACCCCGGCAAATCTACGCGAATGATCGAATTCGAGCTGTACATCGATGGCCAGTTCGTCTGCAGCCAGAAGGCTGACGGCCTGATCGTCGCTACACCGACCGGTTCGACCGCTTACGCGCTGTCGGCGGGTGGACCGATCATGCATCCCAAGCTCGACGCTATTGTGATCGTGCCGATGTACCCCCATACCTTGTCGGGTAGACCGATTGTGGTCGATGGCAACAGTGAGCTGAAAATCGTCGTGTCCAAGGATATGCAGATTTACCCGCAAGTCTCGTGTGACGGGCAGAATCACTTCACCTGCGCGCCCGGCGACACCATTACCGTGAGCAAGAAAGCCCAGAAGTTGCGGCTGATTCATCCGCTCGACCACAACTACTATGAAGTCTGCCGGACCAAGCTCGGCTGGGGCAGCAAGTTGGGGGGTGGAGGCGACTGATGCTCGATCCCGCGCGTAGCTACGACCTGATCGGTGACGTGCATGGTTGCGCTCTGACCCTGGAGCACTTGCTCGACCGACTCGGTTATCACAAACAGGGCGGCGTCTGGCGACACGATTCGCGCATGGCGGTATTCGTCGGCGACATCATTGATCGCGGCCCGCGGATTCGCGAGGCGCTGCACATCGTCCACGACATGGTCGAGGCCGGTCATGCGCTGTGCATCATGGGTAACCATGAGTTCAACGCGCTGGGCTGGGCCACGCCGGCGCTGCCCGGCAGCGGCAAGCAGTTCGTGCGCGAGCACACGCCGCGTCATGCCCGCCTGCTGCATGAGACCCTGACCCAGTTCGAACACCATCCGGGTGACTGGCACGACTTCCTGCAATGGTTCTATGAGCTGCCATTGTTCGTCGATGCCGGGCGTTTTCGCGTGGTCCACGCCTGCTGGGATGCCGGGCTGATCGAGCCGCTGCGGGCATTGTTCCCCAACGGTTGCGTCGACGAGCCTTTTCTTCAGGCGTCGGCGCAGTCGGGTTCGTTTGCCTGCACCGTGTTCGACCGGCTGCTACGCGGCACGGACATGCGCTTGCCCCATGGCCTGACCATGACCAGCGGCGACGGCCTGACGCGTTCGTTCTTCCGCACCAAGTTCTGGGAAGACGATCCGAAAACCTACGGCGACATCGTGTTCCAGCCGGATGCACTTCCGGAACCCGTGGCCCGGACGCCGCTGTCGTCCACCGAAAAGAACAGTTTGCTGCGTTATGGCATCGATGAGCCGCTGCTTTTCGTTGGTCATTACTGGCGCAGCGGCAAGCCGGCACCTATCCGGCCGAACCTGGCCTGCCTGGATTACAGCGCGGTGCTGTACGGCAAACTGGTTGCCTATCGGCTGGATCAGGAAACCCGCCTGGATCCGCATAAATTCGTCTGGGTCGATGTCGAGCGGCCGGAGGTGCTGCAATGAGTGCTGTAGCGGTATTGCGTCTGCCTCTGGCGGTGGACTTGAGCGGGTTCGTCACGCTGCTCAAACGCATGCAAGTGCCCCATCGGGTCAGCGAGGAAGCGGGCGAGCAGGTGCTGTGGGTGCCAGACAGCATCAGCGAAGACGTGCGCGCGCTGTACGAACGCTTTCCGGCGGGCGATCCCGACCAGCAACTGGACATTCCGGTGGCGCAGACCATCAAGCGTCCGGGGTTCGTCGAACAATTGAAATACGCCAGGGCCACCGCGCTGGTGCTGTTGCTGAGCATGATCGTCGGCGCGGTGACCTTGCTCGGCGACAACCTTGAAACGATGCGCTGGCTGACCTTCCTCGAGTTCCGCGTGGTCGGCGAATACATCCACTTCACGCCACTGGCCGACAGCCTGGCGGCAGGGCAGTGGTGGCGCCTGTTCACACCGATGCTGATCCACTTCGGCATCCTGCACCTGGCGATGAACGGCATGTGGTACTGGGAACTGGGGCGGCGCATCGAGTCGCGCCAGGGCAGTATCAACCTGATCGGCCTGACCTTGTTGTTCAGCCTGGTGTCCAACTTCGCCCAGTATTACTTCAGCGGCCCGACCTTGTTCGGCGGCTTGTCCGGCGTACTGTACGGTCTGCTCGGGCATTGCTGGATCTTCCAGCTGCTGGCGCCGAACCCGGCTTATCGCCTGCCGCGCGGTGTGCTGGTGATGATGCTGGTGTGGTTGCTGCTGTGCCTGTCCGGGCTGGTCTCGATGATCGGCTTCGGCGAAATCGCCAACGCGGCGCATGTCAGCGGGTTACTCATCGGATGCTTCACCGGTTTGTTGGGCGGTTTGTATAACCGCCGTAAACTGGCCGCCTAATTCAGACATGCAATAAAGAGCACGGAGACCTGATGTCCTCTTTTAACGAAATGATCAAAAACATCACCCCCGATATCTACGAGAGCCTGAAGCTGGCTGTGGAAATCGGCAAGTGGTCCGACGGTGGCAAACTCACCGCCGAACAACGCGAGCTGTCGTTGCAGGCGATGATCGCCTGGGAAATCCAGAACCTGCCCGAGGACCAGCGTACCGGCTACATGGGGCCGCAGGAATGCGCCTCGAAGTCGATCGAAGTGCCGAATATCCTGTTCAAGTCGGATGCCATCCATTGATCGAGATTGGCCGCGGTGCAATCAGCAAAATGTCGGCGCGCCTGGACGGGGCGAACGTGCAATATGCTTTCCGTCTGGGTGAGGCCGAGGTCCCGGTCAATCCGTTGATCGGCAGCAGGGTGCGCCTGGAATACCTGGGTGCGATTCACTGCATCCATTGCGGACGCAAGACCAAAACCAGTTTCAGCCAGGGTTACTGCTACCCGTGCATGACCAAACTGGCCCAGTGCGACGTGTGCGTCATGAGCCCGGAGCGTTGCCACTTCGACGCCGGCACCTGCCGCGAGCCCGAATGGGGCGAGAAGTTCTGCATGACCGATCACGTGGTGTACCTGGCCAACTCGTCGGGGGTAAAAGTCGGGATTACCCGGGCCACCCAGCTGCCGACCCGCTGGCTCGACCAGGGCGCGAGCCAGGCCTTGCCGATCATGCGTGTATCGACCCGGCAACAGTCCGGTTTCGTCGAGGATCTGTTCCGTAGCCAGGTGGCCGACAAGACCAATTGGCGTGCTTTACTCAAGGGCGATGCGGCGGCCGTGAACCTGGTCGAGGTTCGCGACCGACTGTTCGACAGCTGCGCCGAAGGTCTGCTGGGGCTGCAGCAACGATTTGGCTTGCAGGCTATCCAGACGGTTACCGACGTCGAACCGCTGGAAATCCGCTACCCGGTCGAGCAATACCCGGCGAAGATTGTCAGCTTCAACCTGGACAAGAACCCGATTGCCGAAGGCACGCTGATGGGGGTCAAGGGCCAGTACCTGATCTTCGACACCGGCGTGATCAATATTCGTAAATACACGGCTTACCAGCTCGCCGTGCATCAGTAAGGACTCCAGCATGCGCACCGAACAACCGAAGATGATTTACCTGAAGGACTATCAGGCGCCCGAGTACCTGATCGACGAAACGCACCTGACCTTCGAGTTGTTCGAGGACCACAGCCTGGTCCATGCGCAACTGGTGATGCGCCGCAATCCCGAGCGTGGCCCGGGGCTGCCGCCGCTGGTGCTGGACGGCCAGCAGCTGGAGCTGTTGTCGGTCACCCTGGCCGACCGTGAGCTGGGCGCCGCCGACTACCAGTTGACTGAAAATCACCTGACCCTGCACCCGACCAGCACCACCTTCACGGTCGATACCAGTGTCAGGATCCACCCGGAAACCAACACTGCGCTGGAAGGCCTGTACAAGTCCGGCACGATGTTCTGCACCCAGTGCGAGGCCGAAGGCTTTCGCAAGATCACCTATTACCTCGACCGTCCGGACGTGATGAGCACGTTCACCACCACGGTCGTCGCCGAACAACACAGCTATCCGGTGCTGCTGTCCAACGGCAATCCGATTGCTTCCGGTCCAGGCGAAGACGGCCGGCACTGGGCGACCTGGGAAGATCCGTTCAAGAAACCGGCGTACCTGTTTGCGCTGGTGGCCGGCGACCTGTGGTGTGTCGAAGACAGCTTCACCACCATGAGCGAGCGCACTGTGGCGCTGCGCATTTATGTCGAGCCGGAAAACATCGACAAATGCCAGCACGCCATGAACAGCCTGAAGAAGTCCATGCGTTGGGACGAAGAGGTCTATGGTCGCGAGTACGACCTGGACATTTTCATGATCGTTGCTGTGAACGATTTCAACATGGGCGCCATGGAGAACAAGGGTCTCAACATCTTCAACTCCAGCGCCGTGCTGGCCAAAGCCGAGACCGCCACCGATGCCGCGCACCAGCGGGTCGAGGCGATCGTCGCCCACGAATACTTCCACAACTGGTCGGGCAACCGCGTGACCTGCCGCGACTGGTTCCAGCTGTCGCTCAAGGAAGGCTTCACCGTGTTCCGCGATGCCGGTTTCTCCTCGGACATGAACTCGGCCACGGTCAAGCGCATCCAGGACGTGGCGTACCTGCGTACCCACCAGTTCGCCGAAGACGCTGGCCCCATGGCCCACGCCGTGCGCCCGGACAGTTTCATCGAGATTTCCAACTTCTACACCCTGACCGTATATGAAAAGGGTTCGGAAGTGGTCGGCATGATTCACACGTTGCTCGGTGCCGAAGGCTTCCGCAAAGGCAGCGACCTGTATTTCGAACGCCACGACGGCCAGGCGGTGACCTGTGATGACTTCATCAAGGCCATGGAAGATGCCAATGGCGTCGACCTGACCCAGTTCAAGCGTTGGTACAGCCAGGCCGGTACACCACGCCTGGCAGTGAGCGAGTCTTATGACGCGGCGGCGAAAACCTACAGCCTGACCTTCCGCCAGAGCTGTCCGCAAACCCCGGACAAGGTTGAAAAGCTGCCGTTCGTGATCCCGGTCGAACTGGGGCTGCTGGATGCCAAAGGGGCAGCGATTGCCCTGCGCCTGTCCGGTGAAGCCCGCGCGCAAGGCACCTCGCGGGTCATTTCCGTGACCGAGGCCGAGCAGACCTTTACCTTCGTCGACATCGCCGAACAGCCGCTGCCTTCGTTGCTGCGTGGTTTCTCTGCGCCGGTAAAACTGAGCTTCCCGTACAACCGCGACCAGTTGATGTTCCTGATGCAGCACGACAGCGACGGCTTCAATCGCTGGGATGCCGGCCAGCAACTGTCGGTGCAGGTGCTGCAAGAGTTGATCGCCCAACAGCAGAAGGGCGAAGCGCTGGTACTCGATCAGCGTCTGGTGTCCGCGTTGCGCACTGTGCTCGCGGATGAGTCGCTGGATCAGGCGATGGTGGCGGAAATGCTGTCGCTGCCGAGCGAGGCGTACCTGACCGAGATCAGCGAAGTGGCGGATGTCGACGCCATCCACATCGCCCGCGAGTTTGCCCGCAAGCAACTGGCCGACGCCTTGTTCGAAGGTCTGTGGCTGCGTTATCAAGCCAATCGCGAATCGTCGAAGCAGACGCCGTATGTGGCCGAAGCCGGGCATTTCGCTCGTCGTGCCCTGCAGAACATCGCGTTGTCGTACCTGATGCTCAGCGGCAAACCGGAAGTTTTGGCCGCAACCCTGGAGCAGTTCGATGCGTGCGACAACATGACCGAGCGCCTGACTGCACTCGCCGTGTTGGTCAATTCGCCGTTTGAGGCTGAGAAGGCCAAGGCGCTGGCGAGTTTCGCCGAGCACTTCATGGACAACCCGCTGGTCATGGATCAGTGGTTCAGCGTCCAGGCCGGCAGTGTGTTGCCGGGTGGTCTGGAGCGAGTTCGTCAGTTGATGCAGCATCCTGCGTTCAACATCAAGAATCCGAACAAGGTGCGGGCACTGATCGGTGCGTTTGCCGGACAGAACCTGGTCAACTTCCACGCCGCCGATGGTTCCGGGTATCGCTTCCTCGCGGATCTGGTGATCGAGTTGAATGGCTTCAATCCTCAGATTGCTTCTCGCCAGTTGGCGCCTTTGACTCGCTGGCGCAAGTATGACAGTGCTCGTCAGGCGTTGATGAAGGGGGAGCTGGAGCGGATTCGTGCTTCGGGGCAGTTGTCCAGTGATGTGTTTGAGGTGGTCAGCAAGAGTTTGGCTTGATCCTGGCTTTTGAACTTGGCGGCCTCTGGGCCGACCAGGTTCTTGGTTGATTGAGTACATATCCGTTTTTGCGGTAACGGCGGCTTATGGTTCCGCCCTTACGGCGGGTCCCTTTTGTCAAACGACACAAAAGGAACCAAAAAGTCTCGCCCCTTACGTACGGCCCCTCGCCTAGGCTCGGGGTTCCTTCGCTCCGGTATTCATCCGGGGGCATTGCTCTACGGTTTGCTTCGCTGCACCTCCCTGCAATGAGTTCGACTGCGTCGAACGGCGCTGCGCGCCCATCCCCGGATGAACACCTCCACTCAGCCTGCCGAGGGGGCGGGTGGATCAAGATCAAGAGCGGCAGGCGAGCTAACGCTCGGCCTGTTGAGTGGTGAAGAGCGTGGGTGTACGCAGACCCATTGTAGGAGCGCGTTCAGTTGCGATCAGGCCGGCCGGTAGGCCGCCTCGCTTTGGCTTTTGATCTGCTTGCCCCCTCGAGAGGCCGAGTGGAGGTTCTGCGCAGTGGGCAACCCGGCATGGATGCCGGGTTAGCCGCGTACGGCCATGGATGGCCGATCGCGGCGGGCCCACGGAGCAGGACCGGAGCGAGGGAATGCCGAGCCTTGGCGAGGCACCGAACGTCAGGGGCAAGAGCCCTTGGTTACTTGGGGCTTTTCCAAGTAACCCGCCGTAAAGGCGGAACCATAAGTCGCCGTGACCGCAGCAACGGATATGCACACCGAACACCGAACACCGAACACCGAACACAACCCTCCCCCCAAAAAAAACGCAATCACCTCACCTGATACCCAACCATTCAGAACAACCGCACATCCCACCCGGTTAACAAAACATAACGTGGCGTCGATTGTCAGACATTAAAAAACACCGATAGGATAAGCCAGCTTCCGAAGGGGCTCTGGATTGCGGGTTTCAGGACTATGCTCTGAAACAGCCGGTCCAGACACGCACCCTTGCGGCGCCCAGAAAGGTTGAACGACCTAACAATAATAATGGGGGAAGGTCTATGAGTGAGCCTGTCATGGGTGTGGGTATCTGCCGCCCGCCGGCACTACGCAAATTCGCGTTGCTGGCCACAGCGCTCTCGCTGTTGGGCTCTGCCATGCTGTCGGCACCTGCGCTGGCCGCGGCGGCGCCAGCATCCGACGTTGTTTATTCCATTGAATCTGCCAGGGCCGTCAAAAGCCTGATGCTCGATGTCGTCCACGCCGGCAAGCGCCTGGTGGCAGTCGGGGATCGTGGGCACATCCTGTTTTCCGATGACCAGGGCGCCAGCTGGACCCAGGCCAAGGTCCCGAGCCGGGCCCTGCTGACGTCGGTATTCTTTGTCGATGACAAGCACGGCTGGGCCGTCGGTCATGACGCGCAGATCCTCGCCAGCGAGGACGGCGGTGCGACCTGGACCAGGCAATTCGAAGACCTCAAACGTGAGTCGCCGCTGCTCGACGTCTGGTTCCAGGACGTCAACAGCGGCTTTGCCGTGGGCGCTTATGGTTCGTTGATGGCCACCACCGATGGTGGAAAAAACTGGGAAGACGCCAGCGACCGCCTGGACAACGAAGACCAGTACCACCTGAATGCGATTGCCGCGGTCAAGGATGCCGGGCTGTTCATCGTTGGCGAGCAGGGCAGCATGTTCCGCTCCGCGGACTGGGGCCAGACCTGGGAGAAACTCGAAGGTCCGTACGAAGGCTCTCTGTTTGGCGTGATCGGCACGGCGCAGCCCAATACGTTGCTGGCCTACGGACTGCGCGGCAACCTTTACCGTTCCACGGATTTCGGCAACACCTGGGAGCAAGTCGAGCTCAAGGCCGAACGTGGCGACCTGGAGTTCGGGCTGTCCGGTGGCACGCTGCTCGACGATGGTTCCATCGTTATCGTTGGCAACGGCGGCTCGGTGATTCGCAGCAGCGACGATGGCGAAACCTTCACGGTGGTCAACCGTCCGGACCGTATTTCCGTCTCGGCAGTGACTGCGGCAGGCAATGGCAATCTGGTTCTGGCCGGGCAGGGCGGCGTTCGCGTCACTTCGCCAAACGGTACCGAGTCGGGCAAATGAGCCGGGTTAATAACAAGAAGGCGAAGCTATGACTTCCTTGAGTACTCATCATCAGGACAAGGCGACGTTCCTCGAGCGCCTGATCTTCAACAACCGCCCGGCAGTGATCACCATCTGCCTGCTGGTCAGCATCTTCCTGTTCTGGCAGGCCACGCTGATTCGTCCGTCCACCAGTTTCGAAAAAATGATCCCGCTGGAGCATCCCTTCATCCAGAAGATGATGGAGCACCGCAATGACCTGACGAACCTGGGCAATACCGTGCGGATTTCGGTGGAAGCCACCGACGGCGACATTTTCTCCAAGGAGTACATGGAGACCCTGCGTCAGGTCAACGACGAAGTGTTCTACATTTCCGGTGTCGATCGTTCCGGCCTCAAGTCGCTGTGGAGCCCGAGCGTTCGCTGGACCGAAGTGACGGAAGAGGGCTTCGCCGGCGGTGAAGTGATTCCGCAGAGCTACAACGGTTCCCAGACCAGCCTCGACCTGCTGCGCAACAACGTGCTCAAGTCCGGGCAGATCGGGCGTCTGGTGGCCAACGACTTCAAGTCGAGCATCGTCGATATCCCGTTGCTGGAGTCCTACCCGGACCCACAAGACCAGGGCAAGCTGCTGGCGCTGGACTATCGCAAGTTCTCCCACGAGCTTGAAGACAAGATCCGCACCAAGTTCGAAGCGCAGAACCCGAACGTGAAGATCCACATCGTCGGTTTCGCCAAGAAAGTTGGCGACCTGATCGATGGCCTGGTGATGGTGGTGATGTTCTTCGGTGTCGCCTTCGTCATCACCCTGATCCTCCTGCTGTGGTTCACCAACTGCCTGCGCAGTACCGTCGCCGTGTTGAGTACGACGCTGGTGGCGGTGGTCTGGCAACTCGGGTTGATGCACTTCTTCGGTTTCGGGCTCGACCCCTATTCGATGCTGGTGCCGTTCCTGATCTTCGCCATCGGTATTTCCCACGGCGTACAGAAGATCAACGGCATCGCCCTGCAATCGAGTGAAGCCGACAACGCCCTGACGGCGGCGCGCCGGACGTTCCGTCAATTGTTCCTGCCGGGGATGATCGCGATCCTCGCCGATGCGGTGGGTTTCATCACGCTGCTGATCATCGATATTGGCGTGATCCGTGAACTGGCGATTGGCGCGTCCATCGGTGTGGCGGTGATCGTGTTCACCAATCTGATCCTGCTGCCGGTGGCGATTTCCTATGTCGGCATCAGCAAGCGTGCCGTGGCCCGCAGCAAGAAAGACGCAACCCGCGAACATCCGTTCTGGCGCCTGCTGGCGAATTTCGCCAGTGCCAAAGTCGCACCGGTTTCCATCCTGCTGGCGCTGATCGCCTTTGGTGGCGGCCTCTGGTACAGCCAGAACCTGAAAATCGGCGACCTCGACCAGGGTGCTCCGGAGCTGCGTCCGGACTCGCGCTACAACAAGGACAACAACTTCATCATCAACAACTACTCCACCAGTTCCGATGTGTTGGTGGTGATGGTCAAGACCAAGGCCGAAGGTTGCTCGCGCTACGAAGCCATGGCGCCGATCGACGAGTTGATGTGGAAGATGCAGAACACCGAGGGCGTGCAGTCGGCGATCTCGTTGGTGACCGTGTCCAAGCAGATGATCAAGGGTATGAACGAGGGCAACCTGAAATGGGAAACCCTGTCGCGTAACCCTGATGTGCTGAACAACTCCATTGCCCGCGCTGACGGTCTGTACAACAACAGCTGTTCCCTGGCGCCGGTGCTGGTGTTCCTCAACGACCACAAGGCCGAAACCCTGGACCGTGCGGTGCATGCGGTGCAGGAGTTCGCCAGGGAAAACAACAAGGAAGGCCTTGAATTCATCCTCGCGGCCGGTAACGCCGGTATCGAGGCGGCCACCAACGAGGTGATCAAGAAGTCCGAGCTGACCATCCTGATTCTGGTGTACATCTGTGTTGCGGTCATGTGCATGATCACCTTCCGTTCCTGGGCGGCAACCCTGTGCATCGTGCTGCCGCTGGTGCTGACCTCGGTACTCGGCAACGCCCTGATGGCCTTCATGGGTATCGGCGTGAAAGTGGCGACCCTGCCGGTCGTGGCGCTCGGTGTGGGTATCGGCGTGGACTACGGCATCTACATCTACAGCCGCCTGGAAAGCTTCCTGCGTGCCGGCCTGCCGCTGCAAGAGGCGTACTACCAGACGCTGAAGTCCACCGGTAAGGCCGTGCTGTTCACCGGTCTGTGCCTGGCCATCGGCGTGTGCACCTGGATCTTCTCGGCCATCAAGTTCCAGGCCGACATGGGGCTGATGCTGACCTTCATGTTGTTGTGGAACATGTTCGGTGCGCTGTGGCTGTTGCCGGCACTGGCGCGCTTCCTGATCAAGCCGGAGAAGCTGGCAGGACAGAAGGGCAATTCGCTGTTTGCCCATTGATTGATCGCTGAAACAAAAAAGCCGCAACTCAGGTTGCGGCTTTTTTATGTCCGAAGGGCTTACTCCAAAACCTGTGGGAGCGGGCTTGCCCGCGCCCACAAGGTTTTGTGTTGGTCAGGCAGGATCGGTGCCGAGCACCACATTCAACGCGTTGCGCGCATCATCGAGTTGCACCAGCGTCGCATGCCGCGCGCCGAGGGCGTCACGGTTTTCGATGGCGGTCAGGATCGCCTTGTGCCGGGGCAGCGCCAGTTCATGCAGGTTCGGCCGTTGGTTCGAGTGCTTCAAGGCTTCGGCGATGGCCACCGAGAGCATGTTGCACAGGTTGGCCAGCAAGTCGTTGTGCGTTGCATCGGCGATACGGCTGTGGAAGTCCAGGTCAGGCTGCAACAGCGCCTCCGGCGTCGGTGCGGCTTCCATGCGCTGGTAGGCTTCACCGATGGAGGCAATGTCCGCTTCCGTGGCGAATTGCGCGGCGAGGGCGGCAGCGGCCGGTTCGATGATGCTGCGTACACTGGTCAGCAGGTCGAAAAACTGATTCTGCGGACTGCTCTGCATCAACCAGTGCAGCACGTCCGGGTCGAGCATATGCCAGTCCTTGCGCGGCTTGACCACGGTGCCGACTCGCGGGCGGGAATACACCAGGCCCTTGGCAACCAGTACCCGGGTGGCTTCACGCAACACCGGTCGGCTGACCGCGTATTCTTCGCACAACAGCGCTTCGGCAGGCAGTTTGTCGTCCGGCAGGAAACGTCCCGAGACGATCTGCATCCCCAGTTCCTGGACGATGCGCGAGTGCATGCTTTTGCGGTCGGAGGGTTTGCGGTAATCCATGGGGAACGGCGCGGTCCTGTGCGAATAGGTGTCGCGCATGATAGCAGGCGCGACGAGTCGACTGTAGGAGCGAGCTCGTTCGCGATGGACGTCAACGATAACTTGGGGAACCTGAAACCCCGCGGCGGTCTCGGGTCCATCACGAGCAAGCTCGCTCCTGCAGGGGGGGCGGCGGGGTTAGTGGGAGTGACGCGGCACTTCAGCCCCGCGGCAGCCGACCAGGAAGTCGAAGTCGCAACCCTGGTCCGCTTGCAGCACGTGGTCGATGTATAGCTGGCGATAGCCGCCCACCAGCAACTGCTGTGGCGGTTGCAGATCGGCCATGCGCGCGGCCAGTTCGGCGTCCGGAATATCCAGGTGCAAGCGGCCGCTGGCGCAATCGAGTTCAATCCAGTCACCTTCCTTCACCGCGGCCAGCGGTCCGCCGGCCGCGGCTTCGGGGGCGACGTGCAGGACAACGGTGCCGTATGCCGTGCCGCTCATGCGTGCATCGGAAATTCGCACCATGTCGGTCACGCCCTGGGCCAGCAGCTTGGCCGGCAAGCCCATATTGCCCACTTCGGCCATGCCTGGATAACCCTTCGGCCCGCAATTTTTCATCACCAGAATCGAGTGGGCGTCGACGTCCAGTTCCAGGTCATTGATTCGTGCCTTGTACATGTCGAAGTTCTCGAACACCACCGCGCGGCCGCGATGCTGCATCAATTCGGGCGTGGCGGCGGACGGCTTCAGCACGGCGCCCAACGGTGCAAGGTTGCCGCGCAGTACACAGATGCCGCCATCGGCACGGATCGGGTTGTCGAGGGTGCGGATCACTTCGTCCTCGCCATAGATCGGCGCGTCCCTGGTGTTCTCGCCAATGGACTTGCCATTGACCGTCAGCGCGTTCGGGTTCGGGATCAGATTGGCCTCGCCGAGACGGCGCAGCACCGCCGGCAAGCCACCGGCGTAGTAGAACTCTTCCATCAGGAAGCGCCCGGAAGGTTGCAGGTCGACGATGGTCGGCATGCCGCGGCCAATACGGGTCCAGTCGTCCAGGTCCAGTTCAACCCCGATGCGCCCGGCGATGGCTTTCAGGTGGATCACTGCGTTGGTCGAGCCGCCAATCGCAGCGTTAACCCGAATGGCATTTTCGAAGGCTTCCCTGGTGAGGATCTTCGACAGCTTCAAGTCTTCACGCACCATCTCCACGGCACGCATACCGGACATGTGCGCCAACACATAACGGCGCGCATCCACCGCCGGGATCGCCGCGTTGTGGGGCAGGGAAGTGCCCAGCGCTTCGGCCATGCAGGCCATTGTCGAGGCGGTGCCCATGGTGTTGCAGGTGCCGGCCGAGCGGGACATGCCACCCTCTGCCGCGAGGAAGTCATCGATGCTGATGGTGCCGGCCTTGACCTGTTCGCTGAGCTGCCAGACCACCGTGCCGGAGCCGATGTCCTTGCCCTTGTGCTTGCCGTTGAGCATCGGCCCGCCGGTGACCACGATGGCCGGTACGTCGCAACTGGCGGCGCCCATCAGTAGTGCCGGGGTGGTCTTGTCGCAACCGGTCAGCAGCACGACGCCGTCAATCGGGTTGCCGCGAATGGCTTCTTCCACGTCCATGCTCGCCAGGTTGCGGGTGAGCATGGCGGTCGGGCGCAGGTTCGATTCGCCGTTGGAGAACACCGGAAACTCCACCGGAAAACCGCCGGCCTCGATCACTCCGCGTTTGACGTGTTCGGCAATCTGGCGGAAGTGTGCGTTGCACGGGGTCAGCTCCGACCAGGTGTTGCAGATGCCGATGATCGGCTTGCCATGGAACTGGTGGTCGGCGATGCCCTGATTCTTCATCCAGCTGCGGTACATGAAGCCGTTCTTGTCGGCCGTGCCAAACCATTGGGCGGAGCGCAGGGTGGGTTTGTTATCAGACATGATCGATTCTCTTATTGTATGACTATATTATTCGAGATGCTGCTTAACATAAGCTCAAATTGCGTTGTTTGGAAGTGTTGTCTGGTAAATAGTAATACTATATAGTCAGATCAAACGGAGGGATGGCCCTGGCGAACTATTCGAGAGAGGCGTCCCCCGAGGTTCCATAACAACAACAATCGGAGACCGATCTCATGAGCCAGGAACTGCGGCTTATCCGCCGCATCACGCTGAAACTGATTCCCTTCCTGATCCTGCTGTACCTGATCGCCTATGTGGACCGCTCCGCCGTGGGGTTCGCCAAGCTGCGCATGGGCGCCGACATCGGCCTGGGTGACGCGGCTTACGGCCTGGGTGCAGGGTTGTTCTTCATTGGATACTTCCTGCTGGAAATCCCCAGCAACCTGATGCTCGATCGCTTCGGTGCCCGGCGCTGGTTTGCGCGAATCATGGTCACCTGGGGCGCCATCACCATTGGCATGGCGTTTGTTCAGGGGCCGAGCAGCTTCTATGTGATGCGCTTTTTGCTCGGCGCCGCCGAGGCCGGGTTCTTCCCTGGCGTTCTCTACTACATCACCCAATGGTTCCCGGTGCGCCATCGCGGCAAGATCCTCGGCCTGTTCATCCTGTCGCAACCCATTGCGATGATGATCACCGGCCCGGTATCCGGTGGCTTGCTGGGCATGGACGGTGTATTGGGGCTGCACGGCTGGCAGTGGCTATTCATCGTCATTGGCACCCCGGCGATCCTGTTGACCTGGCCGGTGCTGCGTTACCTGCCGGACAGCCCGCAACAAGTGAAGTGGATGGACCAGGCGGAAAAGGACTGGCTGAGTGGCGAGCTGAAAAAGGATCTGGACGCGTACGGCCAGACCCGCCATGGCAATCCGTTGCACGCCCTCAAGGACAAACGCGTCCTGCTGTTGGCGCTGTTCTACCTGCCGGTGACCCTGAGCATCTATGGCCTGGGTTTGTGGCTGCCGACCTTGATCAAACAGTTCGGTGGCAGCGATCTGGTGACCGGTTTCGTTTCCGCGGTGCCGTACATCTTCGGGATCATCGGCCTGCTGATCATTCCACGCAGTTCCGACCGCTTGAACGACCGCTACGGCCATCTCGCCGTGCTTTACGTGCTGGGTGCGATTGGCCTGTTCCTCAGCGCCTGGCTGTCGGTGCCCGTGCTGCAACTGGCAGCGTTGTGCCTGGTGGCATTCGCACTGTTCTCCTGCACGGCGGTGTTCTGGACCTTGCCGGGCCGCTTCTTTGCCGGCGCCAGTGCGGCGGCGGGGATCGCCTTGATCAACTCGGTGGGCAACCTCGGTGGCTACCTTGGCCCATTCGTGATCGGCGCACTCAAGGAGTACACCGGCAACCTGGCTTCGGGCCTGTACTTCCTGTCTGGCGTGATGGTGTTCGGGCTGGTGTTGACCGGCGTCGTCTATCGCCTGCTGGAACGCAAACACGTCCTGCCAGCCGATCAATTTGCAGCAAGTGCACGCTAATCCAATGTAGGAGCGAGCAGGCTCACTCCTACAAGGATCTGCGGTGTTTTTGAAGGAGTAGGAGAAAATTCATGCGTTTGGTTCAGTTCGAATTGAGTAACGGCGAGCGCCGTGTCGGCGTTGTCGAGGCGGGCCTGGTCCGTGAAGTGCAGGACGCACGCACGGTTCGCGATCTGGCATTGGCGGCGATCGAGGCGGGCGCCAGCCTTGAGCAACAGGTGCAAGGTCTGGGGCTGGGCATCAGCCATGACTATGCCGAGCTGCTGACGAAACGGCGCATCCTACCGCCGCTGGATCATCCGGACCCGGCGCACATGCTGATCAGCGGCACAGGCCTGACCCATCTGGGCAGCGCGTCGGCCCGGGACAAGATGCATCAGCAAAGTGGCGACGAAGCGGCGATGACCGACACCATGCGCATCTTCAAATGGGGCGTGGAGGGCGGCAAACCGGCAGCGGGTGAAGCCGGTGTGCAACCGGAATGGTTCTACAAGGGCGACGGGAGCATTGTCGTCAGGCCGGGCCAACCCTTTGCGCTGCCGCCGTTCGCCGAAGACGCCGGTGAAGAGCCCGAGATCAGTGGCCTGTACGTGATCGGACATGACGGCAAACCGTATCGCCTGGGCTTTGCCGTGGGTAACGAATTTTCCGATCACGTCATGGAACGCAAGAGTTACCTGTATCTGGCTCATTCGAAACTGCGCAGTTGCAGCTATGGCCCGGAATTGCGAGTCGGCGAACTGCCGCAGCATCTGGCGGGCACCAGCCGCATCCTGCGCGACGGCGAAGTGCTGTGGCAGAACGAGTTTCTCAGTGGCGAGGCGAACATGTGTCACAGCCTCGCCAACCTGGAATTCCATCATTTCAAGTACAGCCAGTTCCTGCGCCCGGGGGATGTGCACATTCACTTCTTCGGCACCGCGACCTTGTCCTTTGCCGAGGGCATCCGCACGCAACCGGGTGACGTGTTCGAAATCACCCAGGCTGAATTCGGCGCGCCATTGATCAACGGCATCGCACCGGTCTCAGCGGCTTTCGAACCCGGCACCGTCGGCACATTGTGAGGATTTACCCATGACCCGGATTCTTGGTCACAACTACATCGGCGGCCAGCGCAGCGCTGCCGGCGGCGTCAAGTTGCAGAGTGTCGATGCGACAACGGGCGAGGCTTTGCCCGATGATTTTTATCAGGCGACACCGCAGGAAGTCGATGCCGCGGCCACTGCGGCGGCGCTCGCGTATCCTGCCTATCGCAGCCTGAGCGCCGAACGGCGGGCGCAGTTTCTCGATGCCATTGCCGATGAGCTGGATGCCCTCAGTGATGATTTTGTCGCTGTGGTCTGCCGCGAAACGGCGTTGCCCACAGGCCGGATTCAAGGCGAACGAGGACGTACCAGCGGCCAGATGCGCCTGTTTGCCAAAGTCTTGCGTCGCGGTGATTTCTATGGCGCACGGATCGACCGGGCATTACCTGCGCGTCAACCGTTGCCGCGTCCAGACCTGCGTCAATACCGTATCGGCCTCGGGCCGGTGGCTGTGTTCGGTGCCAGCAACTTTCCATTGGCGTTCTCCACCGCCGGCGGCGATACCGCATCGGCGCTGGCAGCCGGGTGCCCGGTGGTGTTCAAGGCCCACAGCGGTCACATGGCCACGGCCGAGCAGGTGGCCGACGCAATCATTCGCGCTGCCGGGAAAACCGGCATGCCGGCGGGCGTGTTCAACATGATCTACGGCGCGGGTGTCGGCGAAGCACTGGTCAAGCACCCGGCGATTCAGGCCGTGGGTTTCACCGGTTCGCTCAAGGGCGGTCGAGCCTTGTGCGACATGGCCGCGGCACGTGCGCAACCGATTCCGGTGTTCGCCGAGATGTCGAGCATCAACCCGGTGATCGTGTTGCCCGAGGCGTTGCAGGCGCGGGCGGACACGATCGCTCGGGACCTCACGGCGTCGGTGGTCCAGGGCTGCGGGCAGTTCTGCACCAATCCCGGTTTGGTGATTGGCATTCGCTCTGCGTCGTTCAGCGCATTTGTGCAGCAAGTGGCCGGGTTGATGGGGGATCAGCCGGCGCAAACCATGCTCAACGCCGGAACCTTGAGCAGCTATGGCCAAGGCGTGCAAAAACTGCTCGCGCATCCCGGCATCAAGCACCTGGCCGGTCATCCGCAGCAGGGCAACCAGGCGCAGCCGCAGTTGTTCAAGGCCGATGTCAGTCTGCTGATCGACGGCGATGAAGTGCTGCAGGAGGAAGTGTTCGGTCCGACCACGGTGGTGGTTGAAGTGGCCGATCATGCGCAACTGATGGCGGCCTTGAACGGCTTGCACGGCCAATTGACCGCGACCCTCATTGGCGAGCCGACGGACTTCGAAGAGTTCACCGGGCTGACGGCGATGCTGGAACAGAAGGTCGGGCGAATCCTGCTCAATGGCTATCCGACTGGCGTGGAGGTCTGTGATTCGATGGTCCACGGCGGGCCTTACCCGGCAACGTCCGATGCGCGTGGTACGTCGGTGGGCACACTGGCCATCGATCGTTTCCTGCGGCCGGTATGCTTCCAGAACTACCCCGACAATCTGCTGCCGGATGCGCTGAAGAACGGCAATCCGCTGCGTATCCAGCGGCTGGTGGATGGCCAGCCATCGCGTGACGTGCTCTAACGGCTACACACAAATCCCTGTGGGAGCGGGCTTGCTCGCGATAGCGGCAGTCCAGTCAATGCAGATGTTGACTGGCAGTCCGCCATCGCGAGCAAGCTCGCTCCCACAGAGGACGTGGTGCATGAGCTATCATTGCGGTTTTCCCATCCAAAGATTGACTGCCATGACTGCCGCAACCGACACCCTGCTCAATGCCCTCGAACACTGTGGAATGGTGGAAATCGATGGGCTGCATGCCTTCGAATTCGCCCTCGATGTCGATGACAACCTGCATATCGAATGCATGGACGGCCGCGCGGCCAAGCACTGGGAGTTCACCCCGGCGCAGGTTCAGGCTGCGACATACGACACCTCACTGCAAAGCTGGTTGATCACCAATGATTCTGGCGAACACCGGCTGGTCTGCCTGGGCGACGTCGTCAGCGGTGACAACGATGACGATGAACCTGAGGATGAATAAACTCTGGCCGCTGTTGATGGCCGGCAGTATCGGTGCGATGGGGGGGCGGGCTGCGTCCGCCGACGACTATCAGCTGCTCGTGGGCTCCTACACCGCCGGTCAGAGCCAGGGCATCTACCGCCTGGCTTTCGACAGCCGCACCGGGCAGATCGATGCCAGGCCCCTGCAAGTGATCAAAAGCGAGAACCCGTCGTGGCTGACCCTGTCGAAGGACCAGCGACGCCTGTTCGTGGTCAATGAAAACGGCCCGGGCCAGGCCGATCCGGTAGGGCGCGTCAGCAGTTACTCGATTGATCCCAAGACCCATGCGCTGAGCCTGATCAGTCAGGTACAAAGCCTTGGCAACGAGCCGACCCATTCCAGTCTCAGCGCCGATGGCAGCCATCTGTTTGTCAGCAATTACTCGGTGGCCGAAGACCCGGGCGGCACCCTCGCGGTATTGCCGGTGGCGGCCGATGGCAAGCTCAAACCGGTGGTGCAGATGAGCAGCCACCCGGCAAGCCGGGTCAATCCCGAGCGCCAGGCTTCGGCGCATGTGCATTCGACGATCCCGTCGCCGGACGGCAGATACGTGTTCTCCAACGACCTGGGCGCCGACAGGGTGTTTGCCTACCGCTTCGACCCCAAGGCCAACCCGGAACTGCCATTGACCCCGGCAACCCCGGCATTCGTGCAGCTGCCGCCTGGTAGCGGACCCCGTCATCTGCTGTTCAGCGCCGATGGCAAACACGCCTGGCTGACCATGGAAATGAGCGCCCAGGTGGCAGTGTTCGACTACCACGACGGCCGACTCGAGCAGACGCAGATGGTCGATCTGGCCGCCGGGCAACCGGTCTCAGACAAGGCTGCGGCGGCATTGCATGCCTCGGCCGACGGCAAATACCTCTACGTCAGCAACCGTGGCACGGCCAATCAGCTGCTGGTGTTTGCCATCGATCCGGCCACCGGCCACCTCAACGAGCTGCAACGCCGGGCGGTGGAGGGCGATCATCCGCGGGAATTCAGCCTCGATCCTAGCGGCAGATTCCTGTTGATCGCCAACCAGAAGAGCAACCAGATTGTCGTCGTCGAACGCGACGCCAAAACCGGTTTGCTGGGCAAGACCCTGCAAAAACTGCCGATGGACGCGCCGAGCGACCTCGGATTTTTGCTGCGTCAATAAGCCGCAGGCCCCGGTTAATGGGGCCTGCCTGCTTTTATCAATGACGCTGATATCTGGTAATGCTACAAAGCATTTCAAGGCATGAACCCTCGAGGGTTAAGTTTGCTTCACGGCCCCACCGGGCAAGCAAGCCAACTGAATCCGAGGAATACCGCCATGAACTTCAACATCTTCTCTGTCATCGCCGCATCCGCCATTTCTGCCACCGTTGCGCTGCCAGCCAGTGCCAACGTTGAAATCAGCGACAAAAAAGCCCACACCCAGAGCTACACCCAGAAGTACCTGCAACAGAGTGCCAACTTCTACGCCGCGCTGGACCACAAAACCCAAGCCTGAACGTTCACCCCTGCCTTTATGCAGGAGCGAAGTCACTGATGATCGAAGACCCTTGTGTGGAAAACCCGAGTGTCGAAAACGATCAGGGTGATGTCGCTCCTGCATAACGCATTTGCGACAGCATCAAATTGCTATTAATGTCGCGCTTGATATCACATCGCCATGAGTTTAAATTGACGCTGATTTTTTGACTCCCCCTCACGGCAAGGATCGGCAGCATGGTGACGCGTCTGGCATTGGTGCTTCTGTTTCTCTATTCCACCCCCATTTTGTCGGCAGCCGACCCCGTTTCGGGTGAGCCGGATGCTGGCCGCGAACGCTTGATGAGTTTTATTGAAGACTGAAATAGTCTGGCTTAATGATCAATGAGGCTGATGGTCACTATGGATAACCCTGAGTGGTTACCCAGGCTTTTTTGATCGATTCTGTGGGCATTGAAACATACCTGCGGAGAACATCATGGCCAGCGCAATTCTCACTTCTGCCAAACACGGCGCCTATGTGGCGATCGGTCTTTACCTTGCCATGGTGCTGGTGGTCAGCCTTTCAGCCCAGTCGCAATCCAATTTCGAAGCACCGATCCAGGTCGCTCATCCCGGCATCCAGTTTGAACACCGTGCGCAAAATGCGAGCGCTGATCAGGTTGAACTCGCAGGAGTCGTCGGCGCATGAAAGGGCACAGACTTTGGGTCATCGCCTTCCTGGCGTTCATGACCAACGGATCCTCCCTGTTGGGGATCGGGCAGGGCTCGGCGGGCTCGGTGGCTCGGGCTATCGAAGCCAACCACAACATTGCTCGCAACATCGAAAACGCCAATGCCCAAGGCATGCTGGCCGGCAATCCGCCGATCAGGAGTGAAGGTGTGGTTTTCGGCCCGTTCCAGGTCGATTGCTCGGCCATCGGCATGTGTGGGGTGCTGGCCTGAATCTTCGACACACCGCTAACCTTTTGTAGGCGCCAGCTTGCTGGCGATAGCGTATCAGGCACCACAGCGTCAACTGACGCACCATCGCCAGTAAGCTGGCTCCTACAGGGGGGTTATTTCTTCATGATTGATGTGAACAGGTCCGACGCCAAAAGCCGCTGTAGCCATGCCTGCAAGCGCAGGTAAGGCGTCTGCGCGAACCACTCGCGATCCACATGCGCAAACTGCCGTACGAATGGCATCAACGCCACATCCGCCAGACTTGGATGGTCCGCCAGCAAATAGTCACGTTCTTCCAGCAACTGATCCAGCCTGCGCAAGAACACCTCACCCTCGCTGCGATAAACCTCCATCGGCTGCTCGGGATAACGCTCGGCGTACTTGTAGCGATTCAGGTGCCCCTTGAACACCTGATCGTTCTGTTCGATCAGAGGGGCGATGTGTGCCGCCGCGTCAGGATCATCCTTGAGCAACCAGTCCTGCGGATCGTTCTGCGCCAGCGCCCAGCGCATGATGTCGAGGCTTTCGTCGATCACCCTGCCATCGGCGCTCAGTACCGGTACCGTGCCTTTGCCCGACAGCGCGAGCATCTCGGTGGGCTTGGCCTTCAGGCTGACCTCGACGATGTCCACGGCCACTCCCGAATAACGCAGGGCCATGCGTGCGCGCATGGCGTACGGGCAGCGGCGGAAGGAATACAGCGTGTTCATTTCACCTCCAGGGTGCTCAGGCCGTTGCCCTGGCGGCGGACCTGAATCTGCACCGGAATCCGTTCATGCATTTCCTGTACGTGGGAAATCACCGCGACCTTGCGGCCCTGGGCTTGCAAGCCGTCGAGGGCGTCCATGGCCAGTTGCAGGGATTCCGGATCGAGGCTGCCGAAGCCTTCGTCGATGAACAGCGATTCGATTTTCAGCGTGCTCGACGCCATCGACGCCAGACCGAGGGCCAGCGCCAGCGATACCAGGAAAGTCTCGCCACCGGACAGCGAATGCACCGAACGCAGTTCGTCGCCCATTTCGGTATCCATCACCAGCAACCCGAGCATGCTGCCGCCGCGCTTGAGGCGATAGCGGCGCACCAGTTGCCGCAATTGCACGTTGGCGTGGTGCACCAGCAGGTCGAGGTTGTAGGCCTGGGCGATCTTGCGGAAGGTGTCGCCGGTGGCGGAACCGATCAACGCATTCAAGCGTGCCCAGCGTTGATATTCGTTGTAGGCGTCGGCGATTTGCTGCGTCAGGGCCTGATTGGCGTGCTGCCGGCGCTGGTCCTCGGCCTGTTCGGCGCGCAGTTCGGCGCAGTGTTGCTCGCTGCTGGCCGCCAGGTTTTGCTGGTCGAGCAGTGCGGTGGCCAGTTGTCCGGCGTCAAGGTTGCCGTTGTGTTGCGCTTGATGATCGAGCAAGCGCTGATCCCGTTCCTGCAAAAGCACCCTGGTCTGCTCAATGGCTTTTTCGCTCTGCTGCAATTGTTGACGCAGTTCGCTGAGCTGTTGGTCGCTGACGCTCAACAGGTCTTGCAGTCCGCCGTCGTCCAGTTCTGGATGCTGCGCGCGCCAGGCAGCAATCCTGGCGCTCAGCTCGCGGTCTTCGCTTTCCAGGGCTTGCGCGCGTCCCTGTTGCGCCTTGAGTTCGGCGGCCAGTTGCACCAGCTCCGTGCGCACGCTTTGCAGTTCCTGATTGGCGGTTGCTTCGGCATTGCGTGCCTGCTCGACAGCTTGATCCAGTTGCTGTTGCCATTGTTCGGCGCTGGCGTGTTCGCCCAGCAGTTGCGTCAGCTTTTCCTGGCAAGCCTGTTGCTGCCCTGCCAGCGCGGTGAATTGCTGCTGCGCAGCGTCCAGTTGTTGGGCGCGGGTTTGCTGTTGGTACTGTTCTTTGTCCAGCGCCTGCTGGCGTTGTTGCTGTTCACCGAGTTCATCGCGCTGCTGCTCGAGTTGCTGCAGGCGCTGGGCGATCTGCCGGTCGAGCTGCATGAAGGTCGCGGCGGGTTCGTTGCGCAGCGCTTCCAGCGTCTCGGCTGGTAACAGGGTGCTGAACGCGCTCAGCTCTTCGTCCAGGCGTTGGCGATCGCTGCTCAACTCCCGTTGTTGGTCGAGCAGGTGTTGTGTCGCTTGTTGGTTCGCTGTTTCGGCGCTGCGCAGTTGCTGCGTCAGGCGCGCAGCATCCTGTTGCAGGGTGAGCAGGGCGGTTTGCCGTTGTTCGTCCTGTGCAATGCTCTGGTTCAACTGGCTGCTTTGTTGTGCCAGCCAGGTATCGCGCTTGTCCGCATCCTGGACCAACAGTTGAGCGGACAGCGGGTGCGCTTCAAGGCTCGGCGCCAGGCTTTGTTGTTGAGTCGCGAGCTGTTCTTGCTGTCGCAGCAATTCTTTTTGCTGGGCAATCAAGCCGCCGACTTCAGTGCGCAGATCGGTGAGTTTTTCCTTGAGCAGGTCCACGGCTTTCTGGGCATTGGCCTGTTCGCTTTCATCGTGCCGGCCGAGGCTTTGCAGCAAGGCTTCGGGCTGGTGATAAGGGTGGTCCGGGCTGCCACAAACCGGGCACGGCTGATCGTCCTGCAACTGCGCACGCAGTTCTTCGACGCTGGCACTGCGCGCCAGACGCTGACGTTCCAGCAATTGGCAGGTGACGGTCAGGGTCTGTTCGGCGACGGTCAGTTCGGCCTTGGTCTTCACACCGTCCTGGGTCAGACGATCACGCTCTTGCTGCGCCGCGAGCTGGCGCTGCTGTAACTCGGTGTCGAGCTTGTCCAGATCTTGCTGGCTGGCCCAAAGCCGCGCCAGCTCTTCAATGGCCCGCAGTTGCTTGCGGTTGTCCTGTAGCAGGCTGCCCAGAATACCGATCTGCTCGGCCACCGCTTCGGGCTCGGCGCCGGCCTCTTTGTACAGCACCTCAAGGTCATGACGCTGTGTGGTCAGTTCCTCGGTGGTGCGAGCGGCGTTTTGCTCCAGGGTGGCCAGCTCAACCTGGCCCTTGTTCAAGCGATTACCGATCAGCATCAGTTGTTGCAGACGATCACGGTAGGCGTTCCAGGCATCGCTCAGCGGTGCCAGATGAGTGCTCTGTTCAAGTTCACTGGCAATCCGTTGCAAGCGTTCGGCGACCTGCTTCTGCTGGTCGAGCAAACCCTGGATTGTGCTTTGCCCCTGAGTGCAGGCCAGTTCTGCCTGCTGCTTGAGGTCGGCGCTGAGGCTGGCATCCTTGACCAGATGGGCGAGGGTGCTTTGTTCTTCGAAGGCCTGACGCAACAGTGGTGCGCTGTGGCTGTGTTGGCTCTGTGCCGCGGCCAGTGCCATTTTTGCCGCGCTCAGGCTGTGTTCGAGCTGAGCCTGACGCGCGTTAAGTTCGGTTTGCTGTTGGATATGCTGTTGAATGTCTGCCGCCAGCGGTGTGAGCTGGGCGGTCAGTTCGGTCTTGCGCGCAAACTGGTGCCGTTGCGGGGCCAGTTGCTCCAGACGAGTCAGCTTCAAGCGCTCGCCGGTCAGGCTGTCCCAGTGTTGTTGGGCGGATTGCAGTTGTTCGGTGGCGCTCTGTTGCGCGTCCTGCAACTGCTGCAAGTCCTTGAGCCAGGTGTGTTGCAACTCCAACTGTTTGAGCTGCGCCTGGCGGGTTTTAAGTTGTTGCTGAGCTTCATTGAAACGCTCATCGAGCTCGGCTCGGGCTTCCGCCGACAGGGGCGTGACCCCGGTGGCCTGGTCCTGCAACAGCTTATGGGCTTCGCGCGCCTCCTTGGTCTTGTCGAAGGCCCGACGACCGAGACGCGTGTAGAGCGCGGTGTCAGTGAGTTTCTCCAGCAGCTCGCTGCGGTCGTTGTCGTCGGCCTTGAGGAATGCGCTGAACTCGCTTTGCGCCAGCAGCACGGCGCGGGTGAACTGCTCGAAGTTCAGCCCCAGGGCGGCTTCGAGCTGAGTCTTGTATTCGCCTTTCTGGCTGGCGAGCAATTGATCCTGATCGATGTCACGCAAGCTCTGGCGGCTGGCCTGCAGCTTGCCGGCGGCCCTGTCCCGTGCGCGATTGGCTTCCCAGCGGGCGCGGTAACGACGGCCGTCGACACCGACGAAATCCACTTCCGCATAACCTTCACCCGTGCCGCGACGCAGCAGGGTCCGCGGGTCACCCGTGCCGATTTCGCCGTCGGCGTCCGGCACCTTGGCGTCGCGGCCGGTGTTGTTCAGGCGTGGTACGCTGCCAAACAGCGCCAGACACAGTGCATCGAGCAGGGTGCTTTTTCCAGCACCGGTGGGGCCGGTGATGGCGAACAGTCCGGCACTGGCCAGAGGGTCGGCGGTAAAGTCGATTTCAAACGGCCCGGCCAGTGAGGCGAGGTTCTTCAGACGGATCGCGAGGATTTTCATGGCTGTTCGCTCTCCATCTGCACGTCCTGCAACAGCTCGGCAAAGTCCTTGAGGGTCTGCTCGTCGACCTCGCTGCCGTAGTTGTCCTGCCAGGCGCGGCTGAACAGTTCCTGAGGCGTGAGCTGGTCCAGCTCGATCAGTGTGTTGCCATCCTCGACGCCGTCCCGGCTGCCGTTGCCGGCGTATTCCGCGGCGATGCGCACCAGGCGCACGGCCTTGCCCTGCAGGGCGGTTTCCACTTGATTGCGCAGGTCGGGCTGCGGTTCATCAAGGCGCACCCGAACCTCCAGCCACGGCTGGCGCTGGATGTCGGCCAACAGATCGATGTTCGGCAGATCCGCCAGTTGCAGCAGAACCTCGCTCAATGGCGCCGGGCCGATGCGTTGCAGGTTGACCGCGCGAGGGATCAGTTTCGGCTCGACGCTGACCAGGGTTTCGCCATCGAGCCTGATGTCGAGAATCTGGTGCTGATAGCTGATCTCGGAAAACGACAGCGGAATCGGCGAGCCACTGTAGCGGATGCGTTCTTCGCCGTTGACCTTCTGCGGTTTGTGCAAGTGACCGAGGGCAACGTAGCTGATGCTCGGCCCGAACAGGCTGGCGGGCAGGGCTTCGGCATTGCCGATGATCAGGCTGCGCTCGGAGTCTTCCGACACCGAACCGCCCGCCATGTGCGCGTGGCTGATGGCGATCAGCGCCTGGCCTTTCTTGCGCTTTGCGTTCGCCGCCTCGATCAGCCATTCATGGACCTGGCCAATGCCACGCAGGTAGTTGTCGCCCAGATGCGCGCCGGTAACTTCGGCGGGGCGCAGGAAGGGCAATGCCAGGCACCAGGCGACGGTTTTGCCCTTGGCGTCCGGCAGTGGCAACAGCAAGCGCTCGGCATCCAGTTGCCCGTCATCCAGCCACAGCACACG
The DNA here is from genome assembly GCF_002113025.1 of Pseudomonas sp. B28(2017). Classification (GTDB taxonomy): domain Bacteria; phylum Pseudomonadota; class Gammaproteobacteria; order Pseudomonadales; family Pseudomonadaceae; genus Aquipseudomonas. The sequence continues at coordinate 572,291 of NZ_NEJH01000001.1, forward strand.
ACCGAGCGCATGCGTGCGCAGGCGGCGCATCAACGGCGCGGGCAATTCGATCCGTGAGCCGGAGTCGTGGTTGCCGGCAATCATCACGATGGTCAGCAATGGCTGCTGCTCGTGGGCGCTGACAATGAAGTCGTAGAGGCGTTCCTGGGCTTTGACTGGCGGATTGACCGTGTCGAAGATATCGCCGGCGATCAACAGCACATCCGGCTGATCGAGCTTCAATTGACGCAGCAGCCAGTCGAGAAAACAGCCGTGTTCGAAATCGCGATCCTGGCCGTGCAGGTTCTGCCCGAGGTGCCAGTCGGAGGTGTGAAACAAGCGCAAGGCGGACTCCGCTACAAATTAGGAAATGGCCGCGTGAAAAATGAAGGCGGCGAAAGAGGGAGGAGAGTTTACTGGCAAAAATGCCCGGTCGCGCGATGGAATGTTTTGTGGAGAGGGAGCAAGCACCCTCGCCACAAGGATCGGTGTTTATTTCGGATAAAGCGGCGGCAGGCCACTGTCGCCAACCGGGTCCTGAACCCGTTCGGCAATCGGGATCGCCTTGATCGCCCGCCACAATTCATCACCTTGCCAATACTGGCCGGTTTCGCTGTACAGCGCGCCGTTCAGGCCGTCGAGGGCGTCGGACAGCGGTACGAAGCGGGCGGCCATGTCGGCCAGGGTTTCCGGTTGTTGGCGGGCCCAGGCGTCGAGGGCCTGGCGGGTGGCGTGGGAGTCGTTGGCCTGGCAGGCACGCTTGAGGTCGTCGAGCACGGTACGCGGGCTCGGGCCGGTTTGAGCGGCACGCATCACCGCCGGTTGCCAGCGGCCACGCCACCAGAGGCCGAAGCCGAGCAGGGTGGTGCAGGCCAGAATCAGGGTGCTGAGCTTCCAGTGCCAGAGCGCTTGGCTGTCGGCGCTGGCATCGACCGGTGAGGCGCCGGCCGGGGTGTCGGCCACCAGGCTCGGATTGGCCGCTGCGTGCAGCGTGCGCGCGGGCAGGCTGCTGTGCTCCAGATGGTCTTCGAAGGTGTTCCACCAGACTACGTCGACGGTGGGCAATTCGATGGCACCGGTCCGTGTCGGTACCAGGGCCTCGCGATCTTCACGACTGCCGACCAGGCCGCGTTCGCTGTTCTGGTTACCGAGCACTGGTTGGTCGGGGTAGCGGCGCAGACCGCCGACATCGGTGCCGGGTAGTGGTGGCAGCTGGGTGCTGGACAAGCCTTCGGCCGTCACCGTCAGGCTGCGGGTCAGTGAGTCACCAACCTGGGCATGATCCGGCTCCGGGTTCCAGCTTTCGCTCAGGGTCAGGCTGCGCGCAGGCAGCCAGGGGGCATCGGCCGGATAGGTGATGGGTTTGGCCTTGACCGTCAACAGCAGTTCGGCCGAGGTGACGCGCATCAGCTTGCCGGATTTCGGCCCCTGGGCAGTGTCCTGTACTGGTTGTGCATCGACCAGCGCGGCGTTGAAGACCTGCGCCGGAATGATCAGTTCGCCACTGTGTTGCGGGTAGATCGCGTAGCGCATCTCGATCACGCCATGACGCAGGCCGTCGATGTCTTTTTCGTAGGTGCGTGAGTCGCCCAATTGTTCGATGCGTGCATCAGGTATCTGCAAGGGGGGCAGGCTGCTGTCGTCGTACAGCGACACCGAATGGTAGATGCGCAGGGTCAATATCGCCTGGGCCTGAACGTACACGCTGGTTTGATCGAGGCTGGCATCAATGAACACCGCTGCCCGTTTGTTCGGGTTGTCCGGTGTCTCGCTCTCGACCACTTGCAGGGTGATCGGCTGGCTCTGCAGTTCACCCAGTTGCAGTGACGGAATCACCACGCTGCCGTTTTGCCGGGGCAGGAGGGTGACGATCCAGCGGGTGGTGGCCCGGTTTTCGCCGCTGAGGGTGTTCAGCTGGTTGACCTGGCGTGTGCCGCGTACTTCGAACAACGGCTCCAGCGGTGTCATGTCGGGTTTGCCGAACTGTGTCACGTCGGTGGATTCCAGGGTCAGCTCGACCGTCTCGCCTGAGCTCAGGCGACTGCGGTCCACACTGGCGACCAGCTCTGCTGCCTGCGCCTGAACGGTGCAGAACAACAGGCCATGCAGCAGCGCGAGCAATACAACGGTGAAGCGGGTCATCGAGTTTTTTCCTGATCCTGATGTTGTTGCTGTTCGTACCAGAATTTGCGCCGCAGCAGCTCACCAGGGTCATCCGGGATCTGCCGCAACCACTGCTCCAGTACCTGACGCTGTTCACCTTCGATGCTGTCGGTGGCCGGGCGCAAGGGCGGCGTCGTGTGTTGCTCGTCACCCAATTCACTGCCCGGAACTTCGTTGGTTCCGGGCTTGAGTGGCGACGTGGGCGGATGCCTGGTGTCGGCGCCAGCCTGCGGTTCTTGCGCCTGCGGCTCGCCGCCGTCCGAAGGCTGCGTCGTGGCACCGGGCGGTGTTTGCTGCTCAGTGGCCAGGGGTTCCTCGCTTCTGGCAGGCTCCGGGGCGGGTGGGTTGTTTTTCTGCTTGAGCAACTCTTCCACCAGCGCCTTGTTAGTCAGTGCCGGGCGCAAGTCCGGTTGGCGTTCCAGTGCCTGTTCGTAGGCGTCCAGGGCGGCCTCCAGCTCACCACTTTTGGCCAGGGCGTTGCCCCGATTGTAGTGGGCATGGGCATCGTTGCCCTCGGCAAACCGCTCGGCGGCACCCGCGTAGTCTCCGGCTTCATAGAGCGCCAAGCCTTGCCACTGATGGTCTTCGAAGCGCCGCGCGGCCTCGGCCGGACGCTTGAGCTTGAGTAACTGCACGCCTTGCTGATCAGGTCGCAGCCAAAGATCTGCGAGGTCGAAGGCGTAGCCGGGTTGCGGCAGCACCAATAGCAGTGGCAGGCAGAGCAGCCAACCGCGACGTCCCGCGCAGGCCGCGAGCAGCAACAGTGGCAGCAGCAGCCAGTAACCCTGATCGGCCCAGGTGTCGAGGCGCAGCGTCTGGCCGTCATTGCGCAAGTGACGCGGACCGTCGAGCAGGCCAAGGGCGCGCAGGTCGCTGTCGTCCAGGCGTGCGTGGCGATAGCGTCCGTCGAGGTCGCGGGCAAAGCCTTTCAGGCTGGGCTCGTCCAGGCGCGGTACGAGGATTGCGCCTTGTTCGTCCTTGAGGAAGCTGCCGTCTTCCTGGGTGATCGGCGAGCCTTCGGCGGTGCCGATGCCGAGCATCAGCCATTGCGTCGATTTGCCCGCCATGGCGCGGCGAATCCCCAGGTGTTCGTCTTCCGTCAGGGACGAGCCGATCAGCAGGATCCGCCCGTCACCGAGCGCGGCCTGATCCAGCAGGGCCAGGGCCTTGACTACCGCCAGGTCGGCGCGGTGGCCGGCCTCTGGCATCAGTGACGGCTTGAGGGCATCGAGCAGGTTGCGGCTGGTGGACAGGTCATCGGAGAGCGGCACCAGCGTATGCGCGCTGCCGGCGTAGACGACGATCGCCGTCTGGGCATCGCTGCGAATTTGCAGCAGATCGAACAGCTTGCGCCGGGCCTGTTCCAGGCGATTGGGCGCGACGTCGGTGGCGAGCATTTCCGGGGTCAGTTCAAGAATCACCACCAACGGGTCGGCGGGCTTCTGGCTGGTTTGCTCGACGCGTTCCCAGCTCGGGCCCAGCAGCGCGAGCACGGTCAACAGCCACGCTACGCCGAGCGCGACCCAGGGCAATTTACTGTCGCGACCACTGCCACCGCTGAGCAGTGCCGCGTGAAAGGCTGGAGGTAGAATCATCTGCCAGCGTCCGGCGCGCTTCTTGCGGTGCCACAGTTGCCAGAGCAACCAGCCAAGCGCCGGCAGCAACAGTAGCCACCAGGGGCGGAACCAGTAGGGCCACAGGGCACTCATCGACGCCTCCGCAGGCGCAGGCGTTTGAGACGCTGGCGCCAGTCAGGCAACACTTGGGTTTGCAAAAACAGATCCTTGGTAAACAGGCGTTGCAACGGGTTGTCCGGCCAGAGTACAGGGGCCACCAGCAGCATGCTCAACAGCAGTGCCAGCGCCAGGGGCCATTGATACAGCGCCTGGGCCGGACGGGCCTGGGTCGGTTGCTGGGCCACGGGTTCCAGTTGATCGAGGGTTACCTTGATCGATTGCAGTTCCTTGCCATCGTGGGCGCGGAAATATTGGCCACCAGTGGCTTCGGCAATGGCTTTCAGGGACGGCTCGTCCAGGTCCAGGCTCGGATTGACGCCAAGAAAGCCGACCGTGCCACTTTGCTCCGGATCGGCACCGATGCCGATCGGGTATATTTTCACATCCTCCCTGGCCGCCAGTCGGGCGGCGGTGAGCGGATCGATCTCACCGGCATTATTGGCCCCGTCGGTGACCAGAATCAGTACGCGGCTCTGCGCCGGACGTTGGCGCAGGCGTTTGAGGGCAAGGCCGATGGCATCGCCGATGGCGGTGTTTTTGCCGGCAATGCCGATGCGTGCTTCATCGAGCCAGACGCGCACGGTGTGGCGGTCGAAGGTCAGTGGCGCTTGCACGTAGGCCTGGCTACCGAACAGGATCAGGCCGACCCGGTCACCCTCGCGACTTTCGAGAAAGTCTCCGAGCAGATGCTGGACCAGCGAAAGGCGACTGACGTCTTCGTCCTGCCACTGCATGTCGGGAAAATCCATGGAGCCCGAAACGTCCACTGCGACCAGCAAGTCGCGGCCACTGGCGGCGATCGGTAATGGTTCACCCAGCCACTGCGGGCGAGCGGCGGCCATCAGCAGCAGCAGCCACAGCAGAATGAATGGCGACTGTTGGCGCCAGGCCGGCAGATTGGCGCGGGCGCGGCGGCCGGCGAGGCCTTCCAGATCGCTTAGAAAACTGACCTTGAGCGCCGGTTCGCCACTGTCGGCGACCGGCAAGACGAGGCGCATCAACCACGGCAAGGGCAACAGGGCGAAGATCCACGGCCAGGCGAACTCAAACATGCTTTCGAATCCATGTGTCGACGGCCTGGGTCAGGCCGGCGATGGCCTTGTCATCGAGTTTGCATTCGGGTTTGTAGACACCTTCCACGAGCACCATCCAGCGGGTCAGGCCGGCTGCCGGGCAGCGGTTGTCGAGAAACGCCAGCCACTGGCGCCCGTTGAGGGTATGGCTCTGACTGTAGGGATAGTGGTTGCGGCACAGGCGCTTGAGCAAGCCGTTGAGTTGCTGCAGCCAGGCACCGGCCGGCGCGCCGTCGTAGGGCTTGGGCATCAGCGCCAATTCGGCCAGTGCGGCCAGGCGAACCGGGTCCAGCGGCTGTTCGGCACGCACCACGGGGCGCTTGCGAGGAATGAAGCGCCGCAGGTTCCACAGCCCGTAACCAAGTAGCGGCAGCAACAGCAGCAATATCCACCAACCCGGCGCGGGCGGCCAAAAGTCGATCGGTGGCGGAGAAATCAGCGGTTGCAGTTGTTCCAGTCCGTTCATCGACCTTTCCCCGGCTTCTGTGGGTTCAGGTATTCGCGCAGTTGTTCGACCATCTCGCTCTGGGTGCTCAAGGGCATCAGCAAGACGCCCAGTTTCTGTGCGAGCAGCTCCCAGCGAGCAATGCGTGCTTCGGCCAGGGCCCGGTAAGTCTGGCGCAGGTCGAAATTCAGGGTGTCGAGCTCCAGTTGCGCACCACGTTCGGCGAAACGTAAAAGGCCGGCGGCGGGCAGGGCATGATCCAGCGGATCGGACAACGGCAGCAGCAACAGGTCGCAATGGCGGGATAACAGGCTCAGCTGTTGCTCGGCGCTTTCCGAAAGGGAGCGTTCGTCGCAGATCACCACCACCAGGCTGCCCGGGCGTGACACTTCCCGGGCGCGGCGCAGGGCGATGCCGAAGGCGTCACGGTCCGGCTCGATATCGCTATTGAGCGACTGATTGACCCGCACCAGCCGATTGAGCAACTGCAGCAGGCTTTGCTTGCTGCGCCGAGGCTTGATTTCGTAGTGCTCATTGTTGCCATACACCAGCCCGCCGACCCGATCGTTGTGGCCCAGGGCTGCCCAACCGATCAGGCTCGCGGCCTGTGCGGCGAGCACTGACTTGAACATCTGGCCCGAGCCGAAAAACAACCGGCGGCTTTGTTCGACCATGATGAAAATCGGCCGCTCGCGTTCTTCGTGGAACAGCTTGGTGTGGGGCTCCTGGGTGCGTGCAGTCACGCGCCAGTCAATGGTGCGCACATCGTCGCCGGCCTGATAGACCCGCACCTGGTCGAAGTCGACGCCACGGCCGCGCAATTTGGAGTGGTGCAGGCCAATCAGCGGGCTGCGCTGGCTCGGCGTGGAAAACAGCTGCACTTCGCGCACACGATGGCGCATCTCGATCAGGTCGGCGAGGCTGACACGGATGCCCGGCTCGGGCGGCAGGCTGACGTTCATCGGGGTCAAGCGACGGCTACGACGTCGAGAATCCGCTGGACCACCCGGTCCTGATCGATGCCGGCGGCTTCGGCTTCAAAGGAAAGAATGATGCGATGGCGCAGCACGTCGAACAGCACGGCCTGGATATCTTCCGGGCTGACGAAATCACGCCCGGCCAGCCAGGCGTGGGCACGGGCGCAGCGGTCCAGGGCAATCGAACCACGCGGGCTGGCGCCGTAGGCGATCCACTCGGCCATCTCCGGATCGAACTTGGCCGGGGTGCGGGTGGCCATGACCAGTTGCACCAGGTATTCCTCCACGGCGTCGGCCATGTACAAACCGAGGATTTCCTTGCGCGCTGCAAAAATCGTCTGTTGGGTAACCCGACGCTCAGGCTTTGCTTCGCCGTTCAGGGCTTCTCCACGGGCTTGCTGCAGAATCCGACGTTCAACAGTGGCATCGGGAAAGCCGATTTTCACGTGCATCAGGAACCGGTCAAGCTGGGCTTCGGGCAGCGGATAGGTACCTTCCTGCTCGATGGGGTTTTGCGTGGCCATCACCAGGAACAGCGGCGACAGCTCATAGGTGCTGCGTCCGACACTGACTTGCCGCTCCCCCATGGCTTCGAGCAAGGCCGACTGAACCTTGGCAGGAGCGCGGTTGATTTCGTCCGCCAGCACCAGGTTATGGAAGATAGGGCCTTGCTGGAACACGAAACTGCCGGTTTCCGGGCGGTAGATTTCTGTACCGGTAATGTCGGCCGGCAACAGGTCAGGAGTGAACTGGATGCGGTGGAACTGGGCTTCGATGCCCTCGGCGAGTTCTTTGATGGCCTTGGTCTTGGCCAGGCCAGGGGCACCCTCGACCAGCATGTGGCCGTCGGCCAGCAGCGCGATGAGCAAGCGCTCGATGAGTTTTTCCTGGCCGAGAATCTGCGTTGAAAGAAAGGTTCGCAGCGCGAGCAGCGCTTCACGATGTTCCATCGATGACTGTTCCTGCAAAAGGGTGGCCGAGGACGTTCGAAATGCGCCAGGGCCGGGGGCGTTACTTTAATCCATCGCGGGGGGCGGCGACTAACGGCATTTTGTGCAAAGTGCAGGAAATGATGGGCAAAGTTGCTGGAGGTTTGCACTGCTCGTTGGCTGGCGGTGTTTCTCCGGGCCTCTTCACGAGCAGGCCGGCACAGCTGTTGAAGTCTAGAGCAGGCGGATATAAGTGCCAGTGCCTTTAAGAATGTTCTGCAAGGTCTCTTCTACTTCAGCCAGATCGGTCATGTCGGCATCAAAGGTGATCTCCAGCACATCATCCCCATTCAGCGCATCAGCATCAGCCGCCGCTATCTCGATCTTCAGCAGTGCAGGGCCGAGCGTGACCTTCACGCCGTCAAGGGTCGAGGGTTCTCCGTCTAGGGTGATTTCCAGTTCATCTTCATCCGGGTAACGGCTCATCAGGAACATTTCGCCCTTGTCGCTGTGGCAGCAGAGCATGGCCATGTTGTCTTCTTCGTCGTCACAAGGGTTGACGATCAAGAGGGCGGTTTTCATTTTCATGGGAAATTCCTGGCCCGACGGGCGTGGTAAAAGCAACAAAAAGCGATTCTGCCAGCCCGCGAGCATTTCTGCTCGTCCGAGTGTCGATGACCGGGTCGTGAACGGGCAGAGTGTTACTGGTCATTTCTGGTACGCATGCCCCGTAAAACCGGATGGAAAACCGTCATTTTTCTGTGCGGGTGCTAGTGTTGTTCGATGCGCATGCCTTGAGCTGCGTGCCGATGACCGAATATGTCGCAGCATTGCAAGCATGGGCCTTGCCGCACTCGTTAAGCTGCGCAACGGATGAGCACCTGTAAAGGCATTGCGCTGAAGGCAGCCCAGTCGTTTTTGCAGATGCCCATTCATGGAAGGTGAATGTGACCCGAGTGTCTCGTCCAGCTTCACCCACCTGTCGCCCTGTTTCCTCTGCCCGAGAATCAGGAACCGGGTGACGGGTAGCCCCGAAAAGGGGTTTTGCACGCGACGCTTCCATCAATAACAATCCCAAGCGGAGTACCACAGATGGCGTTCTTCACCGCAGCCAGCAAAGCCGACTTCCAGCACCAACTGCAAGCGGCACTGGCGCAGCACATCAGTGAACAGGCACTGCCACAAGTGGCGCTGTTCGCTGAACAATTCTTCGGCATCATTTCCCTGGACGAGCTGACCCAGCGTCGGTTGTCCGATCTCGCTGGCTGTACCCTTTCTGCATGGCGTCTGCTTGAGCGCTTCGATCACGCGCAACCGCAAGTGCGCGTTTTCAACCCCGATTACGAACGCCACGGCTGGCAGTCGACCCACACGGCGGTCGAAGTTCTGCACCACGACCTGCCATTCCTGGTGGACTCGGTGCGTACCGAGCTCAATCGTCGCGGCTACAGCATCCATACCCTGCAAACCACCGTGCTGAGCGTGCGTCGTGGCGCCAAGGGCGAGCTGTTGGAAATCCTGCCGAAGGGCACCCAGGGCGACGACATTCTGCAAGAGTCGTTGATGTACCTGGAAATCGACCGCTGCGCCAACACCGCCGAGCTTACTGTCCTGAGCAAAGAGCTGGAGCAGGTGCTCGGTGAAGTTCGCGTTGCCGTCGGCGATTTCGAGCCGATGAAGGCCAAGGTCCAGGACATCCTGACCAAGCTGGACAACAGCCAGTTCGCCATCGACGCCGACGAGAAGAGCGAAATCAAGAGTTTCCTGGAATGGCTGGTAGGTAATCACTTCACCTTCCTCGGCTACGAAGAGTTCGTGGTCAGCGACGAAGCCGATGGCGGCCACATCGTTTATGACAAGGATTCCTTCCTTGGCCTGACCAAGCTGCTGCGTGCCGGCCTGACCTACGACGACCTGCGCATCGAAGATTACGCCGTGAACTACCTGCGCGAACCGACCCTGTTGTCGTTCGCCAAGGCCGCGCACCCAAGCCGTGTACACCGTCCGGCTTACCCGGATTACGTGTCGATCCGCGAAATCGATGCCAACGGCAAGGTCATCAAGGAATGCCGTTTCATGGGGCTGTACACCTCGTCGGTGTATGGCGAGAGCGTGCGGGTGATCCCGTACATCCGCCGCAAGGTCGAGGAAATCGAACGCCGCTCCGGCTTCCAGGCCAAGGCTCACCTGGGCAAGGAACTGGCGCAGGTGCTCGAAGTGTTGCCGCGCGACGATCTGTTCCAGACCCCGGTGGACGAGCTGTTCAGCACCGTGATGTCGATCGTGCAGATCCAGGAACGCAACAAGATTCGCGTGTTCCTGCGCAAGGACCCGTACGGCCGTTTCTGCTACTGCCTGGCCTACGTGCCGCGTGACATCTATTCCACCGAAGTGCGCCAGAAGATCCAGCAAGTACTGATGGATCGCCTGAAGGCTACCGATTGCGAGTTCTGGACCTTCTTCTCCGAGTCCGTGCTGGCCCGCGTGCAGTTGATCCTGCGAGTCGACCCGAAAAACCGCCTCGACATCGACCCGCTGCTGCTGGAAAAAGAAGTGGTGCAGGCCTGCCGCAGCTGGCAGGACGATTACGCCGCCCTGACCATCGAAAGCTTCGGCGAAGCCCACGGTACCAACGTGCTGGCTGATTTCCCGAAAGGCTTCCCGGCCGGTTACCGCGAACGTTTCGCAGCCCACTCGGCTGTGGTCGACATGCAGCACCTGTTGAGCCTGAACGAAAAAAATCCGCTGGTGATGAGCTTCTACCAGCCGCTGGGCCAGGTTTCCGGCCAGCGCATGCTGCACTGCAAGCTGTATCACGCCGATACCCCGTTGGCGTTGTCCGACGTCCTGCCGATCCTGGAAAACCTTGGCCTGCGCGTGCTGGGCGAGTTCCCGTATCGCCTGCGTCACAATAGTGGTCGCGAGTTCTGGATTCACGACTTTGCGTTCACTGCCGCCGAGGGCCTGGAACTCGACATCCAACAGCTCAACGACACGCTGCAGGACGCCTTTGTCCACATCGTGCGTGGCGATGCCGAGAACGACGGGTTCAACCGTCTGGTACTGACCGCAGGCCTGCCATGGCGCGACGTTGCGCTGCTGCGTGCCTACGCCCGTTACATGAAGCAGATTCGTCTGGGCTTCGACCTGGGCTACATCGCCAGCACCCTGAACAACCACACCGACATCGCCCGCGAGCTGACGCGGTTGTTCAAGACCCGCTTCTACCTGGCGCGCAAGCTGTCCGGCGAAGACCTGGAAGACAAGCAGCAACGCCTGGAACACGCGATTCACAGCGCCCTGGACGACGTTCAGGTACTGAACGAAGACCGCATCCTGCGTCGCTACCTGGACCTGATCAAGGCCACCCTGCGCACCAACTTCTACCAGACCGATGCCAACGGCCATAACAAGTCGTACTTCAGCTTCAAGTTCAACCCGCACCTGATTCCCGAGCTGCCGAAGCCGGTACCGAAGTTCGAGATCTTCGTGTACTCGCCGCGCGTCGAAGGCGTGCACCTGCGCTTTGGCAACGTCGCTCGGGGCGGCCTGCGCTGGTCCGACCGTGAAGAAGACTTCCGTACCGAAGTCCTGGGCCTGGTAAAAGCCCAGCAAGTGAAGAACTCGGTCATCGTGCCGGTGGGTGCGAAGGGCGGCTTCCTGCCGCGTCGCCTGCCACTGGGCGGCAGCCGTGACGAGATCGCGGCCGAGGGCATTGCCTGCTACCGCATCTTCATTTCGGGCCTGCTGGACATCACCGACAACCTGAAAGACGGCGCCCTGGTGCCGCCGGCCAACGTCGTGCGTCATGACGACGATGACCCGTACCTGGTAGTGGCCGCTGACAAAGGCACCGCGACCTTCTCCGACATCGCCAACGGCATCGCCATCGACTACGGCTTCTGGCTGGGTGATGCGTTTGCGTCCGGCGGTTCGGCCGGTTACGACCACAAGAAAATGGGCATCACCGCCAAGGGCGCGTGGGTCGGCGTACAGCGCCACTTCCGCGAGCGCGGCATCAATGTCCAGGAAGACAGCATCACCGTGGTCGGTATCGGCGACATGGCCGGTGACGTGTTCGGTAACGGCTTGCTGATGTCCGACAAGCTGCAACTGGTCGCAGCGTTCAACCATCTGCACATTTTCATCGACCCGAATCCGGATCCGGCATCGAGCTTCGCCGAGCGTCAGCGCCTGTTCGACCTGCCGCGTTCGGCCTGGTCGGATTACGACACCAGCATCATGTCCGAAGGCGGCGGCATCTTCTCGCGTAGCGCGAAGAGCATCGCGATCTCCCCGCAGATGCAAGAGCGCTTCGACATCGAAGCCGACAAGCTGACCCCGACCGAACTGCTGAATGCCTTGCTCAAGGCGCCGGTTGATCTGCTGTGGAACGGCGGTATCGGTACTTACGTCAAAGCCAGCAGCGAAAGCCACGCCGATGTCGGCGACAAGGCCAACGATGCACTGCGCGTGAACGGCAACGAACTGCGCTGCAAAGTGGTGGGCGAGGGCGGTAACCTCGGCATGACCCAACTGGGTCGTGTGGAATTCGGCCTCAATGGCGGCGGTTCCAACACCGACTTCATCGACAACGCCGGTGGCGTGGACTGCTCCGACCATGAAGTGAACATCAAGATCCTGCTCAACGAAGTGGTTCAGGCCGGCGACATGACCGCCAAGCAACGCAATGAGTTGCTGGCGAGCATGACCGACGAAGTCGGTGGCCTGGTGTTGGGCAACAACTACAAGCAGACTCAGGCCCTGTCCCTGGCCGCCCGTCGTGCCTTGCCGCGGATTGCCGAATACAAGCGCCTGATGAACGACCTGGAAGGTCGTGGCAAGCTGGATCGTGCCATTGAGTTCCTGCCGGCTGAAGACGCAATCACCGAGCGTATCGCTGAAGGCCATGGCCTGACCCGTCCGGAGCTGTCGGTGCTGATTTCGTACAGCAAGATCGACCTCAAGGAGCAGTTGCTGGGCTCCCTGGTGCCGGACGACGACTACCTGACCCGCGACATGGAAACCGCTTTCCCGCCGACCCTGGTGAGCAAGTTCTCCGCAGCGATGCGTCGTCACCGTCTGAAGCGCGAAATCGTCAGCACCCAGATCGCCAACGATCTGGTCAACCATATGGGCATCACCTTCGTTCAACGACTCAAAGAGTCGACCGGCATGAGCCCGGCGAACGTGGCCGGCGCCTACGTGATCGTGCGTGACATTTTCCACCTCCCGCACTGGTTCCGTCAGATTGAAAACCTGGACTACAAGGTTTCCGCCGACGTGCAACTGGAGCTGATGGACGAGCTGATGCGCCTGGGCCGTCGCGCTACGCGCTGGTTCCTGCGTGCCCGTCGCAACGAGCAGAACGCTGCCCGTGACGTCGCGCACTTCGGTCCGCATCTGGCGGCGCTGGGCCTCAAGCTCGACGAGCTGCTCAGTGGCGAGATCCGCGAAACCTGGCAGACCCGTTATCAGGCCTATGTCGAAGCCGGTGTGCCGGAGTTGTTGGCGCGCATGGTGGCTGGCACCACGCACCTGTATACGCTGCTGCCGATCATCGAGGCTTCCGACGTGACCGGCCAGGATCCTGCCGATGTGGCCAAGGCGTACTTCGCCGTGGGCAGTGCGCTGGACATCACCTGGTACCTGCAACAGATCAGCGCTCTGCCGGTTGAAAACAACTGGCAGGCCCTGGCCCGTGAAGCGTTCCGTGATGACGTCGACTGGCAGCAACGTGCGATCACCATCTCGGTCCTGCAACAGGGCAACGGCACCCAGGACGTCGAAACACGCCTGGAGCTGTGGATGGAGCAGTACGAAGGCATGATCGAACGCTGGCGCGCCATGCTGGTGGAAATCCGTGCCGCGAGCGGCACCGACTACGCCATGTACGCGGTGGCCAACCGCGAACTGCTGGACCTGGCGTTGAGCGGTCAAGCGGTGGTGTCTGCCGCTGCCGCCGCCGAGCTGGAACCGGCTTGATCAGGCGTTGAATGAAAAAACCCGCATCGAGAGATGCGGGTTTTTTTATGTCGGAGGTTTTTGTGGCGAGTGATCGGACGAAGGGGACATATGTCCCAACCAATTACTTGAAGACTGAAGTTCTTTCAGTGTTCATCGACACGTTACTTGTCGGGCTGGTCAATAAATTACTGAGTGACTGGTCAAACTTTTGCAGCGCCCTGACTTGCACATTCTGCTGTTCGTTAATGTCTGCAACTATCTCTTCGCTGCGTTTAAAGTCCGCCCACACCGGGCTGAGCGCTCGGGCGTCATGCCCTTGTGCGGTACCGATGTAATTGAAGTGGCTGTCATAAAAGTCCGCACTGACATCGGCCTTGATGTCTGAACTGCGCGATGTGATCAATTGACTGCGGGTGTCGACGATGGCGACCACATCCGGCCTGGCTGCCTTGAGGCGTTGCATGTCCGGATACACCGTGACCGAGCCGAACTGGCGTTGCAGCGAGGCCTTGATCCAATCCACGGCAAGGTCCGGGTTGGAGGTGGCGACGTAGGCGTCATGAATCGGCTGCACCAACAGGCTCTGGCCGAAACCGGTGCCGGCGTTGGCCTGGTAGTCCTGTAGATAGGCGCGGTTGGCCTGAGTATTCTGGCTGTAGACAATGCCCAGCGAGACATGACTGCCGTTGGTAATACGGGTGGCACCGCTGCGGCCTACCGGTTCGGTGAAGATACCGTTCAGTGAAGAGACCGCCGTGGGTGCGGTGGGGATCGAGCAGCCGGTTAATACAACAGCCATGGTCAACGTACTGGCGAGCGCAAGTTTCATGGTGTTTCTCCAGTGAAACAAATTCAGTCGGAAGTTGAAGTTGCCGGTGCTGTACCGGCGGTAACTAAAGACTAAACCCTGGATGGTTTATTTAAATAGTCAATGTCCGTACTTGTCCGGAGATAATAGTTTTGTTTGGTTTAAAAGTTTTCGGTTAATTGCGTCGGGAAATAAAAAGGCCCGATTCAATGATTCGGGCCTTTTTATTTATGGATATACCTTCAGCCATCAGTTTTCCAATGGGATCAGCACTTTCTCGTCCGGCGACAGCACCATGAACACCAACAACCTGGCAGGTTTGGTTGCACTGGCATTTTTCGAGACCAGATGCTCCGAGCCAGCAGGCTCGTACCAATACTGACCGGCCTTGTAGGTGACCGCTTTTTCACCTTTTACCTGGGAAGTGATTGCTCCTGAAAGAACGTAGGCCATGGCCGTGCCTTCGTGCTTGTGAGCGATGGACGACTGGCCGGGCTTGTAGTCGACTTCGATCATCAAGGCTTTTTTGCCCGGGACGTTTTTCAACATCTGGTCCTGCAGCACCGTGACCTTTTCCGAGGGGGCGTGGGCAAATGCCGAAGTGGAAGCGGTCAGGGTCAGGGCAACAAGGGAAGCGGCACAGAAGCGCAAAACGTTCATGTTCATTACCTGCGTTGGATGAGTTGTCAGGGACAAATCTAGTCCGCTGCGGGTGACAAACAAACAGCCAATATTCGGGAAGGCCAGGGGACCAATGCAGGAGGGAGTTCAGCGGATCGGAAAGCTGTTGAAGTCGACGGCGTTGGCCAATTGGCAATCGATCAAATCGATGAAGCCTTGAACCTGGGGACTGTTGAAATGCGATCGCATGGCCTCTTCCGACTGCCAGTGGGCGCTGACCGTCCAGCGATTGCTGTCCTCGGGGCAGCGGTCGACCATATAGGACTCGCACCCCGGCAGTTCGCGCAGGGTTTCGACGATCTTTTGCAGTTGCCTGCCCAGTTCGTCGGAGCGGCCGGCAACGGCCTGCACCTTTACGGTATTGATCGCTTTGTTGAACATTGCTCACACTCCTGAATCAGGCCGGACGTATCCTGCTCATTAAGGGATAACGCCTATGCAGGATAGGCCTGCACCCCGGGACCACCAATAGCCAATCGCCGGATAAAGCCGCAGTCCAATCTGTCAGGCAACTTGTTGCAAAATATCCCGCAAACGATCCAGGGCGATGTCGATGTCCAGGGTTTCGATGGCGCCGAAACCCAGAAAAAAACCGGCCTTCGGGGCTTGCTGATAGAAAAAGCTGTCGATGGCATAGAGCCCGACTTCGACTTTTTTCGCCAGTTCGATCACCAATGGAATATCCATCGGCACTTTGCACAACACCACCATGTGAAAACCGGCCATGGTCGGTACCGCTTCAAGCCACGGCGCCAGATCACCGGCCAAGCGTGCCAGGATTCGTTCGCGCCGACCGGCGTAAATCGTGTGGCAGCGCCGGATGTGCTTGAGCAGGCAGCCTTCGGCGATGAACTTGGCCAGTGCCCATTGGGGCAGGGTGGAGGTGTGCAGGTCAGTCAGCTGCTTGGCGCGCACCACCGCATCGAGAATGGCCGGCGGCAGGATCGCGTAGCCCAGCCGCAGTTCCGGCAGCAGGGTTTTCGAGAAGGTCCCGACGTAGGCGACAATCCCGCGCTCATCCATGCTTTGCAGCGAGTCCGTCGGACGCCCTTCGTAGCGGAATTCGCTGTCGTAGTCGTCCTCTATGATGATCGCGCCCAGTTCATGGGCCCTGGCCAGCAGCGCAACGCGGCGCTCCTGGCTCATCGGCATGCCCAGCGGGAATTGGTGGGAAGGGGTGACGTAAATCAGCCGTGTCCCAAGGGGAATCCTGTCCACCTGGATGCCCTCGGCGTCCACCGGCACTCCAATCACCGTGGCACCGTGGGTGCCGAACAACAGGCGTGCCGGCGGATAACCGGGATCTTCCATGGCGACGATGCTGCCCGGGCGGGTCAGCACCCGGGAAATCAGATCCAGGGCCTGCTGTGCGCCGTTGCACACCACCACGTCTTCATCCTGGCAGTTGACCCCGCGAGAGAACGCGATATGCCGGGCGATGGCGTTGCGCAGGGCCGGCAAACCCTCCGGCAGGCTGTAGAAACCCTTGGACGCGGCGATCTGGCGCAAGGCGTGGGAGGTGCAGCGCCGCCAGTCGTCCTGGGGAAACTGGCCCTTGCTGGTGGCGCCACCGATAAAGTCGTAGCGCAGCGAGCCTTCCAGTGTCGGGTGACGCAGAAACACCGGCAGGTTGCGCCAGGATTCGATCACCTCGTAACCGGCCAGCTCCGAAGGGTTCTGCTTGCGCTCGACTTTCGGCACCCGCGCGTTGACGTAGGTGCCTTTGCCTATCACCCCGGTGAGGAAGTTTTCGTAGGTGAGTTGGGCGTAGGTATCGGAAATGGTCTTGCGCGAAATGCCCAGCTGTTCGGCCAGCAAGCGGCTCGGTGGAAGTTGCGTCCCTGCTGCCAGACGACCGGATTCAATGGCGCTGCGCAGTTGGTTGTACAACTGGCCCGCCAGATCCTTGCGGCCGTTGATGACAACATGTAGTTCCATACCGGCAAGGCTCCCTGGTTGAACGAGGCAAAGACTGTGCGCCAGATTACCCGCATGAGCCGTCACGCAGAAGTTGCGTGGCACAAAAACCGCCGATTGGCGTGCTTATCGCTGGTCCACGGATTTTTCGCCGAATTGGATCTGTAACGTTGCTGTGACAACCCCTACCTTGGACAAACCTGTCCGCTCCATGAGGCCGCTCCATGACACTCCGTCTGGATTACTACAGCGCTTCCCCCAAAGCGATGAAAGCCATGATCGCCATGGAGGCCCTGACCAGCAGTTTGAGCATCGAACCGGCGCTGCTGCACCTGATCAAGATTCGTGCTTCGCAGCTTAACGGTTGCGCGTTCTGCACTGACATGCACTCGGTGGATGCAAGGCGTCTGGGCGAAAGCGACCGGCGTCTTTATTCCATTGTGGTCTGGCGCGACAGCAATTTTTTCAATCCGCGGGAAAGAGCCGCATTGGCCTGGACCGAGGCGGTCACCTTGCTCTCCGAAAGCCATGTGCCGGACGATGTCTACCACCAGGCCCGGGAGCAGTTCAGTGAAAGCGAAATGGTCGACTTGACCATCGCCGTCACCACCATCAACAGCTGGAATCGCCTGGCGGTGAGCTTTCGCCAAACGCCCAGCGCCTGAGTCCTTGTCACAGCAGGTTCATGAACAATCCGCAGGATAGAGCGGTCAGTGTCAGATCGACAGGGAGTCCTCGATGTCATTCATGGAAATCAGCGCCCACCAGGGGGCTGTCGAGTATCGCGTAGCCATCGATAAACCCCCGTCCTGGCGTCAGTTGGCAGCGGCTATCGACCCTGAACTGGCGCAGTGTTTCATCGTCAGCGCCCGTTGCGGCTGCTTCATGCAGGCCGCCCGCAGTCTCAACATCAAGGCCACCCGCCTGCGCAGGCAACTGGTATTGCTGGAGACGCAACTCCAGTGCTCACTGTTCAATCATTCAGACAATGGTTTCAGCCTCAGCCGCGATGGCTTACGCCTGCACGCACAATTGATCGCCCTGGCCCATGAGCGCGATTTACCAGTGATCGAACAGCCGTTGATTCGGCTGGCCGTGGCGGATTCGATCCTGCATGACATTCTCGGACGTGACCTGGTGGCACTGCTGCGGCGCAACGCCAGCGTGCGGCTGGACATCATCACGCTCGACAGCGAATTGTCATTGCAAGCGGTCAGCGCCGACGTGGTGGTGTGGCTGGGCGAGACCGGGTCGCCGTCACCGGGACCGAGCTTTGCCACCACGGAACCACGGCTTCTGGCGCGACTGGATTACCTGCCGCACATTGCCAAGCGCTACTCGCGGGTCGCTTCCAGGCCGGAATGCCTGGATGACCTGGCCGATTTTCTCCTGGTGCAATGGCGGCAGGACTGCCAGGTTGAAAGCTTCCGGCCGTGGAATGCATTGGTCGAGCAGCGCCTGGCCGGAGCGGTGCAGCTGCAATCCTACGAGTTGATGCTGGAGATGATCCGTTGCAGTGCCTGCATCGGCCTGCTGCCGCACTACATGAGCCACTTCGACCGCAGCCTGATTGCCTTGCCAGGTCTGTTTGGCCAGCCGATGCAGCGTCAAGTGTGGATGGCGGTCAACGTTCATTCCGAGCACGACGCGCAGGCACGGATGCTCGTCGAGTTGATTGAAAACACCTTCAGCGAGCGCCGGGAGTGGTTCGAAAGCTGAGCGCGATCTCACATTGGTTCTCGCCACACCCAAAGGTAGCGTTATAGAGTGAGCGGCCATGTCTGCTTCAAGGATGATTCACCCATGCCAGCCACTGAACCCGTCATCACGCTCGAGCGCTTCAACGAATCCCACATCGAAGGCATCACGGCGCTGTACAACGCCCCGGAGATCGCCCGGCAGACCCTGCAAATGCCGTTTCAGTCCACCGAGCTCTGGCGCAGTCGCCTGGCGCTGGATAACGAACGCTTGGTGAAAGTGGTGGCCCTGCATCAAGGCACGGTCATCGGCAACATCAGCCTGGAGCAGTTTTCACGCATTCGTCGCACCCATGCCGGCAGTTTCGGCATGGGGGTTGCGGTTGCGTGGCAGGGCAAGGGCGTGGGCTCGAAGCTGCTCGCGACGGCGCTGGATATCGCCGACAACTGGATGAATCTGCAACGCATTGAGCTTTCGGTGTATGCCGACAACGAAGTGGCCATTGCGTTGTATCGCAAGTTCGGCTTCGAAACCGAGGGTCTGTTCCGTGATTACGCCGTGCGCGACGGCGTGCTGGTGGACACCTTGAGCATGGCGCGCCTGCGTCGTCCGCCCAAGGCCGGTTGAGTCACTCGTCCAGGGCGAACGCCGCCGATGTACCTCCCGGCTGTTAGTCGCGCATCGGCATCACGCATCTGCCATGCTCAATGTTCGTAGCACCGCTGCAATCAAAGGAACACCGCAATGGATGACGTACAGCAACTGGGCGAAATGCTTCGCCACTATGCAGAAAGCGAAGCGCACAAGAAGCAAGTGTTTGAGTCGCAGTCGGCCGAATGGGCGACGCGCATCGGTGACCTGTTCGATCAGATCCAGCAGTGGCTGGAGCCAGTGCAGGCACCGAACCTGCTGGAGGTGAGTCGCGAAGCCTATGTCGCCTCGGGCCCGAGCATTCCTGTCGAGACATCGACATTCAAGACCGAGAAGCTGTCCATCGTGATTGTTGGCAAACCGGTGGAGTTCGTGCCGGAAGTGATGGGTGCCGGCGGGCAGATTTCGGTGGCCGTGATGGGCTTTACGGCTGCGCGCTACGGCAGTGTTTCGCTGGTGTGCCGGCCACCTTCCAATGCCTGGCAATGGCGCAAGACCAACGGCTTGAAGGACCCGGACATATTCGTCTTCGATGGGGATTTTTTGGCGCAGCAGTTGCAAAGCCTGATTCCTCGGGAGCGCGGATAGCCCAAACCCCGTGGGAGCGGGCTCGCTCCCGCATTGATGGGGGGTGTTTTCCGAAGATGGCACACAGATATATCCAGTGAGGATCACGTGATTCATGCAAGCGTCCTGAGTCGAAGGACTACTTGGCATGCATAGAGACTTGATAGTCCTCCTGATCCATAAGCTGTAAAAAGCCCGATGCAATCAAAACAGACTCAGGGAAAGTCCATTTATGCGGATCAGACCAGAGTGGGGCCAGAGCCCGACTGGCCATCCTCTGATACGGTTTTTTTCAAGACGGGTGAATCTGTAATGCGGGCCGGCGCAGGTCCATAGTCGCTACCTCGAAAACGAGCCGCACCCATCCTGATGAGGTAGCCAGATGTATCAGTACGACGACTATGACCGGGCGTTGGTGTCCGAGCGGGTTGCGCAGTTTCGCGATCAGGTCGAACGTTTCATGGCCGGTGAGCTGAGTGAGGAAGAATTCCTGCCGTTGCGCTTGCAAAACGGTCTGTACATGCAGAAACACGCCTATATGCTGCGGGTGGCCATTCCCTACGGCACGCTGAGCGCCCGACAGATGCGCACGCTGGCGAGCATCGCTCGGGATTACGACCGCGGCTATGGCCATTTCACCACCCGGCAGAACATGCAGTTCAACTGGATCGAACTGGCCCAGGTGCCAGACATCCTTGAGCGCCTGGCCCAGGTGGAAATGCACGCGATCCAGACCTCTGGCAACTGCGTACGCAACATCACCACCGAAGCCTTTGCCGGGGTCGCCGCCGACGAGATGATCGACCCGCGCCCCTTGGCGGAGATCCTGCGGCAGTGGTCGACCATCAACCCGGAATTCCTGTTCCTGCCCCGCAAGTTCAAGATCGCCATCTGCTCGGCCGAACAGGACCGTGCGGCGATCATGATGCATGACATCGGCCTGTATCTTTATCCCGGCGACAATGGGCAAATGCTCCTGCGGGTGATCGTCGGCGGCGGTCTGGGGCGCACGCCGATCCTCGGCCTGCAGATCCGCGAAGGCTTGCCATGGCAACATTTGTTGTCCTACGTCGAGGCGGTGCTGCGCGTGTACAACCGCCATGGTCGACGTGACAACAAGTACAAGGCGCGGATCAAGATTCTGGTCAAGGCCCTGGGCATCGAAGCGTTCGCCCGGGAAGTGGAGGAGGAGTGGCAGCATCTCAAGGATGGCCCGGCGCAACTGACCGACGCCGAATACGAGCGGGTGGCCAGTGCATTCGTCGTTCCGCAGTACCGCGAGCTGGCGAGCATCCATCTGGATTTCGGCACGCATCTGGCCGAGAACCCGGCATTCGCCCGCTGGGTGCAGCGTAACGTGCAGCCGCACAAAGTACCCGGTTATGCCAGCGTCGTGCTGTCGACCAAGCCCGGCATCGCTGCGCCACCGGGCGATGTGACGGACACGCAGATGGAGGCGGTTGCCGAATGGTCCGAGCGCTTTGGTTTCGGCGAAATCCGCATTGCCCATGAACAGAACATCGTCCTGCCGGACGTGCCCAAGGCCGAGCTTTTCGCGTTATGGCGCCTGGCCTGCGAACACAATCTGGGCAGCGCCAACATCGGTTTGCTGACCGACATCATCGCCTGCCCCGGAGGCGATTTCTGTGCGCTGGCCAATGCCAAGTCGATCCCCATCGCCCAGGCCATTCAAGCCCGCTTCGAAGACCTCGACTACCTGCATGACCTGGGTGACATCAGCCTCAACATTTCCGGCTGCATGAATGCCTGCGGTCATCACCACATCGGCAACATCGGCATCCTGGGCGTCGATAAAAACGGCAGCGAGTGGTACCAGATCACCCTCGGTGGCGCTCAGGGCAAGAATAGTGCACTAGGCAAGGTCATTGGCCCGTCCTTCAGCGCCGCGCAAGTGCCCGAGGTGATCGAGCGCATTGTCGACACCTTCGTACGCTATCGCGAGAGCGAGGAAGTATTGGTCGACACGTTGCAGCGTATCGGTCTGGAGCCGTTCAAGGAGGCGGTTTATCCGCAAGCGGTGGAGGTTTCGGCTTGAACAATCTGATACGACTGGAAAAGGGCGAGGCACGCATCGATGCGGATGATCCGTGGATGCTGGTTCGGGACCTGACACCGCCATCGCCAGTGGGCAAGGCAATCCTGCCGCTGGCCCGCTGGCTGGAAAGTCCACAGCGAAATGCGGTGTGGCTGGGGCCGGATGATGAGGTGGAAACCCTCAAGCCCTGGTTTGATCAATTGCCACTGATTGCTTTGGATTTTCCGAGCTTTCGCGATGGGCGCGGTTATAGCCAGGCGTATCTGCTGCGCACACGACTGGGCTGGACCGGGGAGTTACGCGCCATCGGCGATGTCTTGCGCGATCAGCTCAGCCACATGCGCCAATGTGGTTTCGACAGCTTTGCCGTGCGTGAAGACAAATCCGCAGAAGATGCATTGAAGGGATTGGCGGGGATGAGCGTGTTGTACGGGCGTTCGGTGATTGAGCCGCGGCCGTTGTTTCGTCGGCGGGGCTAGATCATCCGGAAAAGGGCGCATCCCGAACGGCGGAATGCGCCGGGCGCTGTCAGTTGATGCGAACCAGCGTCGCGCGTTGGGTAGGCGACAGCTGATCGATTTCCAGCAGTGTCAGGTTTTTTGGAGCTTCGCCGGCCAACGGACTGCCGAGGTTACCCGCGGCATTTTCGGGAAGTTTGTACATTGCGCCGGTCATTGGATCGACTACCAGCATGCCGATCAACCCGCCAATCAGGATGTTTCCCCAGTACCAGCCGCTCATGCTGGTATCCAGAGTGGTACTGGCGTCGGCATAACCCTCTTTCTTGAAGGTGATGGTGTAGGCCTCACCCTTGAAGTAGCCACGACCGGAAGGCTGTGTCACGGTATTGGGCGTGGAGCCATTATGCACGACGACACCGGCTTTGTTGTTAATGGTGAAATTGGTGCCGCTAGGCGTGCTCGATACGTTCGCCGGGTCTTTGCCGTCATTGGCCGAGGCGTGCTTCATGTCGCCTCGAAATGTAATGGTGGAGAGGTTTTTCAAGCGCCGCGAACCTTATCGCTAGTGGCGTAGTGATATCGCTAAGAATTTAAGGGGTTCGCTTTGTTTGCTGACCGATTCAGGGCAAACGGGGAAGGGACATGCCCGCGAAGGGACATGCCGTTCATCCCCGATCATTTCAACGCCGGGTCCCCCATGTTCATTTTTTTCCAGCCCTGCAACAGCACTTGCGCCTTGGGCTCCTGGCCGTTGTTCAGGTAATACTGGATCAGCGACAGCCGTGCATTGCGGTTGGCCGGTTGCTCTTTCAACAGCCGTTCAAGTTCTGCGCACGCCTCGTCAATCTTGCCGCTGTCATGCAGGGCCACCGCCAGTACATAGCCGAACTGTCCGCTCTGTGGTTCCAGTTGCGCGGCTTTGTGCAGGTATGGCATGGCTTGAGCGGTTTGGCCCGCACGAATCAGCGCCAGGCCCTGGGTGTGTTGCAGCAGACCTGAATCGGGGTGGTCCTTGAGGCTTTGCGCCAACAGGGCATGGCCCTCCTGGCTGCGACCGTTGGCCTCCAGCCATTGCACCAGGGTGACCAGCGCCGGGAAGAAATCCGGATCGCGTTGCAGGGCTGTGCGCAGGAATCCTTCGACTTCGGCGTTGCGGCCGCTGGCCTGATACAGCATCGCCAGATTCAGGTTCGCTTCGGCGCGTTCGAGCAGATTTTTCTGTACGGTCTCGTATTCGCCGATGGCAGCATTCCAGCTGTCCTGAGCCGTGCCCAGGCCGTTGCGCGCCACACTGAGCAGGTCCCGGGCGGCGGCGATGCGCACGGCTCTCACCGGGTCATTCAACAACGGCGTCAGCAGCGGCGCACGCTCGGGTGGCGGCAGGAATGCGCTGAGCGCGCGTATGGCGCTCTCACGCACTTGAGGCGCCGGGTTGTTCAGGTCCCTGGTGGCCAGTTTCAACGCTTGTTCGCTCGGATACAGCGACAATTCGCCGAGCAGTGTCGCGCGCTGGATCACCGGCAGATTGCTGCGTTGCAGTTGCTCGAACAACGCCTGCGCTGCACCCGGTTGACCACTGCGAATCAGCCACAGGCTCTCGTCATAGCGAGGGGCTTGCACCGCGCTGGCGTTGGCGGTGTTCCACAGCTTGAACTGCTCGGTGACCTTGTCTCCGGCCTTGCCCTGGTGGCAGGTCAGGCAGGCATCAGGTGTCCCCAGCTTTTTCGCCCGCTCGGGGTTGGGAATGCTGAAGCTGTGGTCATGCCGCCAGTCGTTGCCCATGTAGAACTTGCCGGGCATGTGGCAATCCACGCACTGCGAACCCGGTTGGCCCATGGTGTGGCGGGTGTGTTCGATGGAGTCGTAGTTCTTCGCTAGTAGCCCCTTGCCGTCGACGCCTTCCACGGTGGTTTTGCCGGCGGTGTTATGGCATTGCAGGCACAGACCATTGCCCGGCGCCTTTGGCTGAGTGCTGTGCGGGTTGTGGCAGTTGCTGCAACGCACGCCCTTGTCGAACATTTTGCTCTGGGCGAAGGACCCGTGTTCGAACACTTCGTCCTTGATCTTGCCGTCCAGGGCGTACAGCTCACGGGTCAGGGTGCTTGGCAGGTAATCATCCATCAGGCGCTTGCCGACCGTGAAGCCATCCCCCAGCGGCGCGCGGCGCGAGTGGCAGCGGGCGCAGGTTTCGATTTCGACGGTGGCGTTCCTGTCCTTGAGGTCGACGGCAAAACCGGCATGGATCAGATCGCCTTTCTTCGCTGTCCATTGCAGATGATTGGAGGCCGGACCGTGGCAGGCCTGGCACCCGACACCGAGGCTGTTCCACTGACTGTCGAAGGTGTTATTCGCCGTATCGAAATTGCGCTTGTAGCCGGTGGTGTGGCACTCGACGCACATGAAGTTGGCGTTCTGGCTCGGTCTGCTCCAGTGCAGCGGGTCCTTGAAGGTCACGCCCTGACCCGGATAGAGGTGAAACCAGCGCTGCTTCTCGGTATCCCAGGCCACGCCCAGGGCTTGCAATCGACCGTCACCAACCTCGATCAGGTATTGCTGCAAGGGGGCGATGCCAAAGGCATAGGCCACCTTGAAGTCGGCGTTCTTGCCGTCGGCGCCGGGGGTATTGACCCAGAATTCGTCGCCTTTGCGCGAAAATACCGTGGTCTCTTTTTCGGCCTTGAAGGTGACATTGTTGAAGTCGCCAAGCAGGGTGTCGGCGTTGGCTTCCTGCATCGCCAACTGGTGATGGGAGCCTTGCCAGTCCTTGACCTGCGCGCTGTGGCAACCCTGACACTGTTGCTCGTTGACCATTTTCGCCGGAGTCACGGCAACCGGTTGAAGTTGTGACCTGACGGGTTGAGCGACCGGTGTTTTCGCCTGCGCATAGGACACGGGGACCGGTTTGCTGCTGAACAGGAACCAGCCGATGCCCACGACGGCCAGTAGCAGGATGCCGATGGTGACGGGGAACAGGTAACGGTTGATCAGGGTCGGTTGCGAATCAGGGGTCGGGTTCAACGCTTTATTTTTATGTTTCGGCATTGCGACGTCCGTAGTCCAGGTGCGTTTGCCGTCAGGCGTGCGTTCCAGCTCGATGTAGCTTTGCCGGATGGCTGGTGTGTGTCAAATGACATTGCTTTGAGGCTGATGGCCCCTTCGCGAGCAGGCTCGCTCCCACAGGAAAACATTCACCCCTGTGGGAGCGAGCCTGCTCGCGAAGGCGGCGCCACGGCGCCACATCACTCCCCGCCAAACCACCGGAAGTACGGATTCCCGCCATCCCCGCGCATCACCTCGCGCATGTCCCTGGCCCAGGCATCCCGGTCACCGTCATAGGCATGCAGGCTCGCCCGATAGAACTGCATCAGGCGTTGTTGCTGGGTGTTCATGCGCTCGATGAACCCGGCGTCGGCGTTCAGCAGTGCTGGCGGCTGGTGCAAGTCGAGCAGGGCCGGCAGCACCCGGGTGATCTCCCTGGCCCGCACCCAGGGTGCGTATTCGATCCGCGGTTGATCGTCAGTCACCGGTTGAGCGTCTGCGGCGAAGCGTTCCAGGCCGTTGCGATCGGTTACCCAGGTCGCGAGCAACGCAGCGGCCGAGCCAATGCCGACATCCTGCAAGGTGCTGCGAACCGTGTCCTGCTGGAAGCGTTGGCTGATTTTTGCCGCATCCAGTTCGATCGGCTCAAGCGAGCCCACCAGCAGCATCTCGTGGAACTCACTGGTCCACACGCTGGCGTAGGGGAAGGCGTCGAGAAAACTGCGCACCAGTGAGCGTGAATCGTCGATGTTCTGCGTGGGCAGCGGCAGCCACTGGGCGACCAGGCCCTGTTTCTGCAAACGGCTGGCAGCCAATTGGTAGAAGTCCCGGGAATACAGATTGACCACGCCGGCAGCGGAGGGCGGCGGCGGTTCGAGGGTGATCAGGTCGTAGTGTTGCGGGTTGCGCAGCAGTTCCTGGCGACCATCGCGCAGACGTACGTCTATGCCGGGATCGGCGGCGGCATTGAAGTTGCCCTTGAACAGCGGCGCGGCCTTGACCACCGAGGGCAGCAGTTCGGCGACGACACGATGTTCCAGGCCCGGGTAGCGGGTCAGGGCGCCGGCAGTGATGCCGGTGCCAAAACCGATCACCAGCGCCGAGCGCGGTTCACCGTTGTGTATCAACAGCGGCAGGAGCGCTTGAATCCGCATGTAGCGCAGGGAAGGCATGGCGTCGCCGGTATTCGATACGCCCTGAATGTACAAGCGCTGGAACGCCTTCTGCCCCTTGCCTTGGGTGACCACGGCGACGGTGCCGCCGCGTCCTTCCTCGTAGAAGGCCAAGGTGCCATTGCGGGCGCCGGGCAGCAGGCTGGCGAGTTTGTTCACCGGCGTCAGCAGTGCCACGGCCACCGACAGCAGGCCGACCGCGATGACGCCCTGACGGCGTCCTTTTTTGACCCCATGGCCTTTGCGCACCGCCAGGCAGCCAATCCCGGCAGCGATGATCGCCAGCAGCCCCAATGTCCGCACCAGCCCCAGCAGCGGGATGAGCACGAAGCCGCAGAGCATCACGCCAATGATCCCGCCCAGGGTATTGAACGCGACGACTTCACCCACATTGCGCCCCACATGGTCACGACCGACGCTCAAGCGCAGGGCCACGGGAAACGCCGCGCCAAGCAGCACGGTCGGCACAAACACGATGCTCAATGCCGCCACCGCGAAGCGTGCAGTCATGCCGGGCAACTCACTGGCACCCAGCGACAGCACCCATGCTTCGACCACGCTTTGGGCGGACACCAGCCAGCGCCCGAGCAAGGCGATTTCAAGCAGGGCGATCAAACCGGCACCGGCAATCAGCAGACCGAAAACGCCCCAGGGATCGCGCAGGCGATCGACCCGTCGGGCGAGCAGGGCACTGCCGAGGAACAGCCCGGTGAGATACGTCGCCAGCACCACGGCGAAGGCATAGGTGCGGGTGCTCATGAACTGCACGATCGATTGCGACCAGACCACTTCGTAACCGAGGGCCACGCCACCGGCAATCGAATACAGCCACAGCGCCAGGCGATCCGGTGCCTTGTCGGCGTGGTGTCTGACCGGTGCATTGGTCGCTGGCGAGTGGTGACGCTGGAGCCACAAGGCGCCAGCGGCGGCCAGCAAGTTGAGCATGGCTGCGGCCAGGGCACTGCCGCGCACACCGAGGGTGGCGATCAGCACGAAACCGGCCAGCAGAGTACCGGCGATGGCCCCGGCGGTGTTCGCGGCGTACAGGTGTCCTCCGGCCTTGCCAAGGTGTTGCGGGTCAGTGGCCAGGGAGCGAACCAGCACTGGCAGGGTGCCGCCCATCAGCAGTGCCGGGAGGCCGACCAGGGTGAATGGCAACACCCAGGCCAGCAGCCCGATCTGTTGTTCCAGCCAGGCAAACGGGCCGGCCGCCAGGCTCATGGCGAAAGTCGCGCCAACCCCCAGCACCGCTACCAGCACTTCCAGCCCGGCATACAGCAGCACCGGGTGCTGCAAGCGATCCGCCCAACGACCGAAGAGCAATCCACCCAGGGCCAGCCCGGCAAAAAACGCGCTGATGCCGGTAGTGATGGCGTACACCTCGACACCCACTACCAGCGAGAGCTGCTTGATCCACAGCACCTGATACACCAGCGCCGCGGCACCGGAAATGAACAGCAGCAGGGCGGGGATCAATAGCGCCGGAGAGGCGACGTGGTGGACAGGTATGGCCGACGACTTGCTGGCGACACGTGAGGTCATTGCGGGTTGCCTTGTTCCGGTTCAAAAGACATTTGAGATTGCCCGCGATTGAGGTCGACGCAATCTCAAGTCAAAAAAGGGCCGCTCGCCCATGCAGGCGAGCGGCGGTCAAGCGGTGTTACTTGCTGTTGGCCTTCATTTTCTCTTCGATTTTCTGGTCTACAGCCTCACGGATCTGGTCGATGCTGAAGCTGGCCGGCTTCTGACTAGGCGGGTAATCGACGAAGGTCTGCAGGAACGCTGCCGATCTACGGATGGCGTCAAACAGCAGATAGTCGTTTTTGGTCAGCCAGTCATAGTACTGATCAGACACGACATCGGCACGTTCGTAGGGGTCCATGCGCAGGTTGAAGAGCTTAGGCACACGCAGGCAGGTAAAGGGTTCGCTCCATACCTTCAGGCCACCGGGTGCACGCTGCTCACAGAAAACGACTTTCCAGTCGTTGTAACGCATGCTCACCAGCACACCGTCATCGTTGAAGTAGTAGAACTCGGTACGCGCGCTCTTGTCGGTCTTGCCGGTCAGATAATCCAACTGGTTGAAACCGTCCAGGTGCACCTTGAAGGTCTTGCCGCCAACGTCAGCGCCCTTGAGCAGGCGCTCCTTGATATCGGTATCGCCGACAGCCGCCAGCAAGGTCGGGAACCAGTCCATTCCGGAGAACATCTGGGTCGACACTTCACCGGGTTTGACGTGGCCAGGCCAGCGAATCATCGCCGGAACCCGGTAAGCCCCTTCCCAGTTCGAGTTTTTCTCGTTACGGAACGGCGTGGTCGCCGCATCCGGCCAGGACCATTGGTTAGGACCGTTGTCGGTGGTATAGACCACAATGGTGTTGTCGGTGATCTTCAGGTCATCCAGCGTCTTGAGCAACTTGCCGACGTCGCCGTCATGCTCGAGCATGCCGTCGGCGTAGTCGTTGCCGGGCATGCCACTCTGACCCTGCATGGATTCACGCACATGCGTGAAGGCATGCATGCGAGTGGTGTTCATCCAGACGAAGAACGGTTTGTCCGCCTTGGCCTGTTTCTCGATGAACGCCTGGGCGGCCGCAGTGGTCTCGTCGTCGATGGTTTCCATGCGTTTTTTGGTCAACGCACCGGTGTCTTCGATTTTGCCGTCGGCGAAACTGTGGATCACGCCGCGTGGAGAAGCCGCTTTGACGAACGCGGTATCGTCCTTCGGCCAGTACGGGCGTTCCGGCTCTTCCTCGGCATTGAGGTGGTAGAGGTTGCCGAAGAACTCATCGAATCCATGGTTGGTGGGCAGGTATTCGTCTTTGTCGCCCAGGTGGTTCTTACCGAACTGACCGGTGGCGTAACCCTTGGCCTTGAGCGCCTGGGCGATGGTCACGTCCCGGGCCTGCAAGCCGACCGGCACGCCCGGCATGCCGACTTTGGACAGGCCGGTACGCAGTGCGGACTGCCCGGTGATGAAGGTCGAGCGCCCGGCGGTGCAGCTGTTCTCCGCATAGTAGTCGGTGAACATCATGCCTTCCTTGGCGATGCGGTCGATGTTCGGCGTCTTGTAGCCGACCACGCCCATGGAGTAGGCACTGATGTTGGT
Source organism: Pseudomonas sp. B28(2017) (assembly GCF_002113025.1). Taxonomy (GTDB): domain Bacteria; phylum Pseudomonadota; class Gammaproteobacteria; order Pseudomonadales; family Pseudomonadaceae; genus Aquipseudomonas. The sequence goes on from NZ_NEJH01000001.1 coordinate 601,719, forward strand.
CTGGCCAATGTCGTCGCCGAAGATTACGAGGATATTGGGTTTATCGGCGGCCCCGGCAGTTGCCGAGAACGCCATCACCGAAGCCGCCAGCAGGGCCGCCTTCGGTAACCATTTGCGTATGCCAGTCATATGACTTGCTCCTTTCGCTGCTTTTGCTCAATTGCATGCGTCGCGTAGTGCGACTACGGTTCGTTGCAGTCCTGCTTTACGCTGTTCTCTATTGCACTTGCTCGGTGGTGGTGGCATCGAAGGGATAGATCCGGCGCCATTCGGCAGCCATGTCCACGACGGTCCAGCCATGTTTGTCTGCTTCATCCAGGGCCTTGTCCAGGCGGCCGATCTGCGACTGCCGGTCATAGGCCCATTCGCGTTTGGTATCGGTGTGATGCACCAGCCCCATGAATCGCTTACCCGACCCTGCGGCCGTCCACTGCAGCATCTGCAGGTCGCCGTCAGAGTTGCCAAAGGCCAGAATCGGCCGACGCCCGATCACGGTTTCAATGCTAACCGGCTTGCCCGGCCCGTCATCGTTGTGCGCCAGTTTTGGCGTGCGGACGATCGTCGCCTTGCGATCCTTGTACTCAAACGCGGTGACGAACGTGGTGCCGATCACTTGCTCGGGCGGGACGCCGTAGACCTTTTCAGCGAACGCCCGCATGAACCCGGTTTCACCGCCGGAAACGATGTAGGTCTTGAAGTCCTGGCTGCGCAGGTAATCGAGCATTTCCAGCATCGGCTGGTAGATCATTTCGGTGTATGGCTTACCGGTTTTCGGATGGCGGGCCTGGGCCAGCCAGGTCCTGGCGTAGTCGTCGAAAGCTTCGGTGGTCATGCCGGTATGGGTGGCGGCAAAAATCTTCATGATGCCGTCCATGCCGGCGGCGGCCAGTGCCTTGTGATCGTTTTCCAGCACCGCCTGGAACGGTTGCGTGGTTTTCCATTCCGGGTGCTGCGCCTGGTTACGCTTGACCTCATCGAGGGAGAACAGCAGTTCGAAGTACATCGGCTGCTCGCTCCACAGGGTGCCGTCGTTATCGAATACGGCGATGCGTTCCTCGGGTTTGACGAAGTCCTTGCTACCTTGATCGGTCACGGCCTGGACGAATTCAATGATGCTCTTTTTCGACGGGCCCTCGTTCCACGATGGCAGTGGTGAGGCGGCCTGGACCAACAGCGGCAGGCTCAGGACCAGTGTCAGCAAAAGCTTCAACCCCGCGTGCTGGCGAATGGGAATTGGGCTCGTCATGGGAAATCCTTCTCGTGAGCGGGGTTCAAAGGTCGCAGTGCGGGAGCGACTGATTCTCTGTTGTGTTCGGTTTGACTATGCAGCGTAGTCAAGGATTGCCTGAGTTGTAGCAATGCCTGATCTTTGCTTGGCTCACGGCCGTAACACGCGCGTAACAGGGCTTGCAGACGCGGGCCGAGGCCGGTCAGTTTCAGGCCTTTGCGATTGCGCCGGGTCCACAGGTACAGGGCGCTCAACTGCGGTGGGTTGCCGTCGAGCTGTGGCGGGATCTGCCGCCAGGCATAGTCGGCCGATTGCAGCCAGGCGGCCTGACGGGCACGGCGCCGGGCCTGCCAGCCGAGGCCGGCGCGATGGACGAACGGGCGGGCAAACCACACCAGCAGCGCCGCGCCCAGCAACAGGGCTACCAGGCCGATCCCGTACCGCGACAGATGCAGGCGGCTTTGCTGGCCGAGTTTTTTCAGATCTTCGCTGATGGAAAACACCGGGTGATAAGCGCTGTTGGCCGCGGCGTCGAAATCCACGGCGGGCACTTGAGCGGTACGCGCCTGCTGGCTGCCGGCGTCCCACCATTTCAGCTCGATAGCCGGCAAGGTGTGATGGCCCTGTGCGTCGATGCGGTAGGTGACCGTGTCGATGCGCTGGCCGCCGATGAAGTGGCCGCGACCATCGTCAAGCGTACTGACCTGGGGGTTTTTCAGGTAACGGCTCAGGCCGTTGACCTCGCCCAGCGCTGGCGTTGGCAATGACATGGCCAGGGCGCCGTCGGCCTGCAGGGTCAATTGGCGGGTGAGGCTGTCGCCGACTTTCAGCGGCGTGTCCGGTTTTACGATGTTCTGAGTGAAACTCAGTCCCTGCGCGACGAGTACCGGTTCACCGGGTTGGAACCCCGGCGGTTGCGTCGCGACAAAATGCAGCGGCAGGCTTTGCGCGCTGAGCTCGGTGCTGGCTTGGCCGGGCGTGACGCGAACGGTCAGGGGCGGGATGTCGAAACTCTGCGCTGCATTCGGGGTGATCAGGTAGCTGTAGCGTATGCCGCTGTAGGATTTGCCGTCGCGGGTCTGGTTCAGGTGTTCGGCATGGCCGTCCGACGGCATTACCAGAGCGCCCGACAGTTTGAGGTCGGGCAGGGTGGGAGCGCTGGTGAACCAGGTGTCGGTGAGGACATCGAGTTGCAGCTCGACAAGGCTGCCGACCATGACCGGACCGGCCGGTTGCAGTGTGGTCTGGACTCGCAGCTCGGGTTCGGCGGCGAGGGTGCAGGTGGAGATTAAAATAAGGAGCAGAGTGCCGGGCTTTGTGGTGATTGATCTGACGTCTTCGCGGTCTACCGGGCTGATCATGGTTGACCTCCCGCCTGATCCTGCAAGCTGAATTTCCGTTTGAGGAATTTCGCCGGCGATGTGCTCAGGTTCTGCAACCACTGTTCATCCGACGCTGCCTGTTCGGTCTGCAACGCTTTGCTCTGGCCCTTGCCCGGTGCCTTGTCCATTTTGATTTCGTCGGGTTTGGTTTCGGGGGCGTTCTGTTCGGCGCTTTCGGTGTCTTTCTGCAAGGCGACGGCCAGGGCCAGGTTGGCTGTGGCCTCAGGGAACTGCGGCTTTAACTTCAGCGCCTGGGTGTAGGCTGCTATGGCTTGGTCGAACTTGAAGCGGCGCACGTAAATGTTGCCCAGATAGAAATACGCCTCTGGTGTTTGCAGCCTCGCGAAGCTGGCCAGCGCCAGGTCGAAATCGGCGGCGTTGTAGGCGGCGATGCCTTTCCAGTAAGGGTCGACGAAATGCGCAGCGGCCTGGGGGAAATGCTCATGCTCAAAGGCCCAGCGACCTTGCTGGTCCGGGGTGAAGAAGGCATCGGTCAGCGCATTGGCACGAGCCGGTGCCGGTTGCAATCCAAGGCCGGCGGCAAGCAGCAAACCGCCCATCCAGTTCAGGCTCCAACCCTTGCGCACGCTGAAGAACGCGAGCAACAACAGCGGCCAGCACAGCCAGTAGCCGGCGTCCTTCCAGTGCAATTCGCGCTGTTCGTCACTGGCCGTCTGGAAATGCTGTTGAGCGTGCAGTTCGACCCAGTCGAGGTCGTCGTCATTGAGCGTCAGGCTGCCCAGAGGCGCATCCACCGCCGAGGCCAATTGTTTGAGCGCGGCCTGATCAAAACTGCCCAATGCCGGACGGCCGTTGCTGTCGGTGCGCGGCTGGCCGCTGGCATCGCGGATGATGCCGCCGTCCTCGCTGCCGACCGCCAGGATCAGCACTTGCAGGTTGCTGTCGGCCAGTCGCTGGTCCAGGCTGGCGAGTGTCGAGGTATCGGCGCCGTCAGTGATCAGCAAGAGGCTGCCGGGGGACTTTTCAGCGGCGAGCATGCGTTTGGCCTGATCGATGACCGCCCCGACAGCTTTCCCCGGTTTGTCGATCAAGTCGGTGCCCAGGGCCTGGATGAACGTGTCGAGCAACCCCGGGTCGTCGGTTGGCGGCAACACCAGATGGGCGCTGCCGGCGTAGGCAATCAGCCCATTGCGCGCACCGCTGCGCCGCTGGATCAGGTCGTGCAGTTTGAGTTTGGCTGCTTCCAGGCGACTGGGTTGGACATCGGTGGCGTCCATGGACGGCGATAAATCAATGGCAATGATCATCGGTGCGCGGTTTTCCAGAAAGTCCGGTCGCTCCTGTTCCCAGGTCGGACCGGCGGCGGCCAGTGCGCCAAGCAGCAACAACGCACAGACCAGATGCACCGGGCGCAGCCAATGCGGGTCTTGCGGGGTGACCAGCAGATGCGGCAACAAGTGCCCGGCGATATTGCTGCGCAACCGCCGTTGCAGGTCGCGGCTGCGGCGCCAGGTCAGTGGGAGCAGGGCGGCGAAGGGCAGCAGCAACAGCCAGAGCGGACGCAGGAAATGGAAGTCGCTGAGGTTGATCTCCATCTCAAACTTCCTGACGCTGACGTGCGAGAGACAGGCGTGGGCGCAGCAGGGCGCACAGGTGGTAGAGCGCAAGTACGGCTATCGCCGTGCCCAGCGGCCACCAGAACAGGTCCCGTTCGGGCTGATGGCTGAGGGTGTTCACTTGATGTGGGGTGAGCTTGTCGAGGGTGCTGTAGACCTGATCCAGTGCGTTGCGGTCTTCTGCGCGGAAGAATTTGCCACCGGTGACGTCGGCTATCTGTTGCAAGCTGTGCAGATTGACCCTGGCTTCGCCGGAGGCATCCGGGTCGCCGATGCCGATGGTGTGAATCACCACACCTTTGGCCGCCGCCATGGCTGCCGCGTGATCCGGTGTGATAGCGCTGCTGGTGTCGTTGCCGTCGGTGAGCAGGATCACCACTTTCTCTTGTTCGTGGGCCTGGTCGAGCAGCTTCAGGCTCAAGCCGATGGCATCGCCAATCGCCGTGTTGGGCCCGGCCATGCCGATGCCGGTGTCGTCCAGCAACAGCGACAGACTGGCATGATCGAGGGTCAACGGCGCCTGCGGGTACGCACCGCTGCCGAACACGATCAGCCCCAGGCGATCCTCTTTGCGCTTGTCGATAAAGCCGTGTACCACGTCCTTGACGGCCGCCAGACGATTGATCTTCTGGCCACCGGCGTCGGTGAAATCAGTGGTTTCCATGGACTGGGACAGGTCAATGGCCAGCAGCAGGTCACGCACCGGTTGCTGGTGTTCAATGGGTTTTTCCACGTACACCGGTCGCGCAGCCGCCACCAGCAACAGCGCCCAAACCAACAGGTTCAACAACAATTGCCAATGGTTGCTGCCGGCGCCGGCCCGGCTCGGTGCCTGACCGACTGCCCGGCTCATGGCCCCGAAAAACGGCACGCGCACCGCGCTGCGGGCCTCACGATAGCCAGGCAGGTAGCGATAACCGAGCCATGGCAACGGCAGCAGCAGTAACAGCCAGGGGTAATCAAGCTGCCACATGGTGATGCTTCACCCAGTGTCTGCAGGTCTCGAACAGGTGTTGGCGGTGTTCGTGGGGCAGAGCGCGCAACGTTGCATCCGGCGCATACGCCAACAGTGCCAGTTGTGCGCTGAAGTTGGAGGGCAGGGGATGCGTACTGTGCCGCTGCAAAAAGGCCTGCCAATCAGCTTTACCTAACGCAGCGGGACCCTGTGGGGAGGTGGCTGGCATGGAGAGGGCGACTCGCTTCAGGATCTCCGGCAGTTCGCGCAGCGCATTCAGGTCATCGCTGCGCTGCTGCAACTGAGCCATCCTTGCCAGCGCTTCGCGTCGATAGCGATCACGCCGCCACTGCCAATAGCGTCGGGCGGCAATGATCAACGACGTCATCACCAGCAATCCGAGCAACAGCCACCAGCCCCAGGTCTGCGGTGCGTAACTGACGGGCACCGGTAGCGCCAGCTCCTTGAGTTGTTCGATGCTCGGGACGTTCGGGTTCATCGCTGCGCACCCGCCCGCTTGCCCAATTCGATCCGCAGTTGTTCATGGGCTTGCGTGGCGGTGCTGAACATCATCAACGGCACCTGACTGCGTCTGAGTAACGTGGCAACGTCCTTGAGCCGACCGCTGAGAAAATCGCCCAATGGCTGGTGTACGTGACGACGCTCCACCGCCAGCTCCACCTGCAACTGGCCCTCGGTGACCAATAGCCGACCATTTTTCGGCAGGTGCAGCGCCAAGGGGTCGTAGACCTGCATGGCAATCACGTCGTTGTGTGCCGCCAACTGTCGCATCAACTGCAAGGTGCGTTCTCCGGCACCGGCGAAGTCGCTGACGATGCAGATCAAGTGATCATGCCCCGCCAGCGCCAGGCATCGCTGCAAGACGTTGTCGAGCTGGTGTTCGCCTTCGGCGTCCGGGTTGGCCGCGTTCAGTTCCCGGTTCTGCTGGACGATGCGACTGCACAGCGCCTCGATCCGTTTGCGGCTGCGCAACGGGGCAATGCTGTCGATACGCTGGTCGTTGAACACCAGCCCGCCCACCCGGTCACCGGCGTTGAACACCATCCACGCCGCGAGCGCCCCGAGTTCGGCGGCGACCGCTGATTTGAAGCTGCGTTGCGAGCCGAAGAACATCGCCATGCGCTGGTCCACGAGAATCAGCGCCGGGCGGTCGCGCTCTTCGGTGAAGGTGCGCACGACCGGTTTGCCGGTGCGCAGCGAGGCGCGCCAATCGAGGTGGCGCAAATCGTCCCCTGGCTGGTAGCGCCGCAGTTCGTCGAAGTTCAAGCCACGACCGCGCAGGCGCGATGCATGGTTGCCGGCGAGGATGCTGCCCTGGGGCTGACGCGCGAGAAAGCTCAGGTCGCGGGCCTTGAACTCCAGGGCCATCAACTGCGCCAGGGAGACGTAGACCAGACCCTCCGCGTTCATGCCGGTATAGCCACTTTGTCGAGCAGGCGATCGAGCACCTGATCGGCTGTCACGCCGTCGGCCACCGCGTCATAGCTCAATTGCAGGCGATGGCGCAGCACTGGATGGACAACGGCGCGCACGTTGTCTGGCGACACGAAATCCTGGCCCTGCAACCAGGCATCGGCCCGGGCACACCTGTCCAGGCCGATGCCACCCCGTGGGCTGGCACCCAGGGCGATCCAGCGACCGAGATCGGCGTCATAGTCGGCCGGATGGCGCGTGGCGTTGATCAGGTCGATCAGGTAGCGGTCGATGGCCGCAGAGACATGCACGGCACTGACTTCACGGCGGGCGGCGAAGATCACGTCCTGGGCCAGCGCAAAGCCTTGAACATTAGCGGTGTTGGCACCGAGCGCCTGCTCCTCTTCGCGCAACAGGCGCAGCACCTGGCTTTCGTTATCTGCGCTTGGGTAGTCCAGCAGTACCTTCATCAGGAAACGGTCCATCTGCGCTTCCGGCAGCGGGTAAGTACCTTCCTGCTCGATAGGGTTCTGGGTCGCGACCACGATAAACAGCTGCGGCAGCGCGTGGCTGTTGCCGGCCACGGTGATCTGCCGTTCCTCCATGGCTTCGAGCAGCGCAGCCTGGACCTTGGCCGGGGCGCGGTTGATTTCGTCGGCCAGAATCAGGTTGCCGAACAGCGGCCCTGGCTGGAAGCGGATTTCATTTTTACCCTCGACCTGGTGCAGCACCTCGGCCCCCGTAATGTCCGACGGCAGGAGGTCGGGGGTGAACTGGATACGGCTCATTTTCGCGTCCAGATGCCTGGACAGCGCTTTGACCGTACGGGTCTTGGCCAGCCCCGGCAGGCTCTCCAGCAGCAGGTGCCCGTTGGCCAGCAGGCCGAGGAGAATCTGCCGGATCACCTGGTCCTGGCCAAGCACCGCTTCGGCGATGCTGGCTTGCAGGGCATTGAGGTCACTGAGTGCGGTCATGAGATACCCCTCGCTCAAAACATGGAGGTCGCAATGACCGGATTGAATGACAAACGGAAATCGGCAGGGACAATCGCCATCCGTGGCTACCTCTCAGAAAAACGCTAATGTCAGATTGACGCTGAAACCGTTGCCTTCTGGGCGGTTCTTGGTGTCGAACTCCGGTATCCAGCGGGCGCTCAGGTTGGCCTGGGCGTCGGCAAACTTGCCGCTCCAGCCCACCGCCGGACCGGCACCGACGGAGCGTCCGCGAAAGCCGCTGTTGGCGCCACTTCCCGAATCATCGGTGACCTGCTGGATGTAACCGGCTGCCATGCCGGCGCTCCAGCCGTTGCCGAAACCGTGGGTCCAGAGCGCGTCGAGGGTGAAAATGTTGCCGTTGCGATAATCCGTTTCGTCGTTCTCGGTATAGAACTCCAGGCTGCTCATCAGCGTGAACTCGCCACCTTCGCCGTCGAGATGGGTAAACGCCACGGTGGGCATGAAGGTGTAGTTGTTCTGCCCGGGGTTGGCCAGGCGATCGACGTTATAGGCACCGGTCGGCACGTAGATCGGCAGTGAAAACGAGATGTGATTGACCTCGTCGAAGTGATAACCGACGGCAATCGGCGTCACCAACATGTCGGCGAATTGGGTGCCGCTGTCTTCGGTGCCCAGCGTCCTGCCACGGGAACCGGTGATGCTCGCGGTCACGTCGGTGTACTGCACCGGCACTCCGATGGCTGACGCGTAGTTCCAGGCACCCGGGCCTGTATCCCAGACATGTGTGAAGTTGGCGATGGTGTAGGAAACCTTCATGTCCACGCCTGTGCTCAAGGCGCCCGCGATCGGTACCTGTACGTTGCCCTTGAGGTCGCCGTCGTACCAGAAGCTGGTCAATGACATGACCCAGCCGGGCGCCGGCGGCACCACCCCGGCATTGGAGAACACCTGCAGACCGGTAATCGGCCGGCCGACGCCACCTTCGGCGGCCAGTGCGAAGGGTGTGGCACCGGCCATGCACAGCGCCAACAAGGGGCGCACTACATAAGGCCTGATCATGACGGGCTCCGTTTATTGTCTTGAAGCAACAGGCGTCGACGGCGGCATGTTCCATTGGCCGTTGGTGACTTGCAGTTCTGGTTCGATGGATTTGAAATGGGCGCCGTTGCCATCGGTAACGGCGCGCAGATTGCCAAGCGTTGTCACCACCCGATCCGAACGGGATGTCTTTGCGATGGCTTTTCGCAATGGCTGGAGGGTGACGGGAGTCGAACGAGTTATTACCTGTACCGGCCGAAACATCAGGCGCAACCGAAGTCGCCCGAAAATAGGTGTGCATCCTGTTCTGTTCAACATGATTCCCCCGGTTCCCTGGTGGCTCATTCTGGACGACTCGGCACTTGGCGACCGTTGCGGCGTAATCTCTTTCTTATCAAGCCTGTAGGGCATGTCTGATGACGCTAGCAGCTAACCAGCGTTTAGCCAGTCGAAGGGGGCATTCCCTTCAAAAGTCGGGAGGGGATTGCTGCTGTAATGAAGAAACCCGCCATCTGCGCAAGCATGAACGGCGGGTTTTGCAGGGTTCAGATATTCGGCGTGGAATCGCTGATCAGCATTTCTTCCCCAGGCCGAACGCACGCTCTTCCTGTTCACGTAGTTCCGGGGTGAGCTCGGCGCCAAAATCGTCCATTTCAAATACCTGGCGAATCTCGATCTCGGCTTCGGTACCCGGCATCGGGTTGGGGCAACGCTTGACCCATTCGATGGCTTCTTCCCTGGACTTCACCTGCCAGAGCCAGTAACCGGCGATCAGTTCCTTGGTTTCCGCGAAGGGGCCGTCGATGACAGTGCGTTTGTCGCCGCTGAAGCGCACACGGGCACCTTTGCTGCTGGGGTGAAGGCCTTCGCCGGCGAGGAGAACGCCGGCCTTGGCCAGTTCCTCGTTGTAGTTGCCCATGGCGGTCAGCAGTTCCTGGCTGGGCATTACGCCGGCTTCGGAGTCCTGGCTGGCTTTGATGATGATCATGAATCGCATGGCTTTTCTCCATTGGGGGTAAGTGAGTTACTTGGTAGTCGAATGAACAGTGTCTGAATCGACAACCCTCTAACAAAAAACCGCAATAAATTTTGGATACCCCAAGGGGATGCATGGGGCTTTGGTGTGATGGTAGCCTGCGGGGCCCTCGGTCAATGGATTGCCACTGCTCATGCCTGTCCTGGAACTCACGACTCTCATCCCCAACCGCTCACCAGGGCAAGTCCTCGATTTCTGCCTCGAAGGCGCGAATTTCCCGAAAATCTTCCCCGAACGCATCACACCGCTGGGCGATGTCGACCTGAATAACCTGCACATAGAAGCTGGTCGACAGTTTCGTTTCAGGCACTGGATGTTCAATGTCGTTCCGTCGAACTGGACGGTGGTGATCCGTGAGGTCGGTGAGTGGCATTTCATCGACGAAATGCTCAACGGGCCGATGCGCGCCTTTCGTCATGAACATAGGGTCGCGGCGGGAGAGGGCGGTACGCTATACACCGACCGGGTGACATATTCGGCGATTGGTGGCGCGCCAATGGAGTGGTTGCTGGTCAATGGCTACATGCGACGGATTTTCGAGGCGCGCCATCGCAATATGTTGCGGTTGCTCAAATAACACCGCTGTCCCTGTGATGTATGGGAGGGCACGTGTATCCAATTTTGTGTGCCGATACATGACAATTTATGTTTGACCATAGGTCGTCGGACAATTTCGTGGTTAACTTCGGCCTCGTCAAAACTCTCTACAACAACGTTCAGAAGGACTCCGTTCATGGCTCAAGTCACTCTCAAAGGCAATCCGGTTCAAGTCAACGGCCAACTGCCACAAGCCGGTTCCAAGGCGCCAGCCTTTTCCCTGGTTGCCGGCAATCTGTCCGACGTCACCCTGAAGGACTTTGCCGGCAAACGCAAAGTGCTGAACATCTTCCCAAGCATCGACACCCCGACCTGCGCCACCTCCGTGCGCCAGTTCAACGCCAAGGCCGGCAGCGTCGCCAACACTGTGGTGTTGTGCATCTCCGCTGACCTGCCGTTCGCCCAGGCGCGTTTCTGCGGCGCCGAAGGCCTGGAAAACGTACAGAACCTGTCGACCCTGCGCGGTGCCGAGTTCATCCAGAACTACGGCGTGGCCATCGCTGACGGTCCTCTCAAAGGCCTGACCGCCCGTGCTGTGGTGGTGCTGGACGAAAACGACAACGTGCTGCACAGCGAACTGGTTGGCGAAATCGCTGACGAGCCGAACTATGAAGCGGCACTTGCCGTTCTGAAGTAAGCAAGCACCTTTACAATTGTTAACACCCCCGCTGTTAAAAATGCTGTTCAGTTAAAGACTTGTAGGAGCGAGCTTGCTCGCGATGGATTGAAGAGCGCCGCGTGTAGTCAGTAAACACGCGGCATCGTTAACGACCATCGTCGGAACGCCGCCCGGAGCAAGCTCGCTCCTACAGCAGCATTGCCCTCTGTCCAGGCCGTTTTCATTTGTGATTCAGTGTCTTGGATAAAACACCTGTTACGTAAGCCAAAGGTAAATTGCCGGTAAAGGCGCTTTGCTTAAAACCCGCCAGTGCTTATCGTTCAGTCTCATGTAAAAAAGCCCACGCGCCCAATGGTTGGTCACTCAATGCAATCCTCCGCTTCCCGTAGTCCCCGTCGCTGGCTGTTCGGCCTGCTTGTCCTGTTGGTCATCGCCGCATTGTGCTGGAAGTTCTGGCCCGGCAGCGCTGCACCCAAGGAGGCAGCGGGGCAGAAAGCCGTCGCCGGGCATACGGGCCGATCGGGGGGGATGCGTCCGGGTTTCGGCGGGGCGTCAGGGCCGGTCCCGGTGCGAGTGGCTCCGGCAGTCACCGGTGACTTCCCGCTGTATTTCAAGGCGCTGGGCACGGTTACGGCGCTCAACACCATCAATGTCCGCAGCCGCGTCGGCGGTGAGCTGGTCAAGATCTATTTCGAAGAAGGGCAGATGGTCAAGACGGGCGACCTGCTGGCCGAAATCGACCCGCGCCCTTACCAGAACGCCTTGCTTCAGGCTGAAGGCACCTTGCTGCAGAATCAGGCGCAGCTGAAAAACGCCCAGGTCGACGTCGAGCGCTATCGCGGCCTGTACCGTGAAGACAGCATCGCCAAACAGACCCTGGATACCGCCGAAGCGCTGGTCGGTCAGTTCCAGGGTACGGTCAAGACCAATCAGGCCGCGGTCAACGATGCCAGGCTCAACCTCGAATTCACCAAAATCCGCGCACCGATCACCGGTCGCGTCGGCCTGCGTCAACTGGACGTCGGCAACCTGGTCGCCGCCAACGACACCACGGCATTGGCGATCATCACCCAAACCCAGCCGATCAGCGTGGCTTTCACCCTCCCGGAAAACAGCCTCGATACCGTGCTCGCCCGTTATCGCAGCGGGGCCAGATTGCCGGCTGAAGCATGGGATCGCGGTGATACCAAATTGCAGGCCACTGGCGTGTTGCAGAGCCTGGACAACCAGATCGACGTCACCACTGGCACCCTGAAATTCAAGGCCCGCTACGAGAACCGCGATCAGTCGCTGTTCCCCAACCAGTTCGTCAATGTGCGCCTGTTGGCCGACACCCTCAAAGGCGTAGTGCTCGCGCCTTCCGCCGCGATCCAGTTCGGCACCAACGGCACGTTCGTCTATGCCCTGGACGGTGACAAGAAGGTCAAGATCCGTCAGTTGAAAGTCGGAGCCAGCGATGGCCTGAACACCGTGGTCACCGAAGGCCTGTCGGCGGGTGACCGGGTTGTTCTGGAAGGTACCGACCGACTGAAGGACGGCAGTGACGTGGAGGTGGTCAACGACAGCCAGGATGTGCCGGCCACGCCAACCCAACACCTGCAAGGCAAGTCGGCAGCCGACGCGGCAAAGCCGGCGACCACTGACAAGGCGAAAAAGGGCGGCGCATGAATCTCTCGCGGCTGTTCATCCTTCGCCCGGTAGCCACCACGCTGAGCATGCTGGCCATTATTCTGGCCGGTGTCATCGCTTATCGGTTGCTGCCGGTTTCGGCGCTGCCTCAGGTAGATTACCCGACCATTCGCGTCATGACCCTGTATCCCGGCGCCAGTCCAGATGTCATGACCAGCGCGGTAACCGCACCACTTGAACGGCAGTTCGGGCAGATGCCCGGGCTGACGCAAATGGCCTCGACCAGTTCGGGCGGTGCCTCGGTGCTGACCCTGCGTTTCAGCCTCGACATCAACATGGACGTCGCCGAGCAACAGGTGCAGGCCGCGATCAACGCTGCGACCAACCTGTTGCCCAAGGACTTGCCGGCACCGCCTGTGTACAACAAGGTCAACCCGGCAGATACACCGGTGCTGACGCTGGCCATCACCTCCAAAACCATGTTGCTGCCCAAACTCAACGATCTGGTCGATACGCGCATGGCGCAGAAAATCGCCCAGATCAGCGGTGTCGGCATGGTCAGCATTGCCGGCGGCCAGCGCCAGGCCGTGCGGATCAAGGTCAACCCCGAGGCCCTGGCGGCCAACGGCTTGAACCTGTCGGATGTGCGCACGCTGATCGGCGCTTCCAACGTCAACCAGCCCAAGGGTAACTTCGACGGCCCGACCCGGGTCTCGATGCTCGATGCCAACGATCAACTGACGTCGCCCAAGGACTACGCCAACCTGATTCTGGCCTACGCCAACGGCGCGCCTTTGCGGCTCAAGGACGTGGCGGAAATCGTCGACGGCGCCGAGAACGAGCGACTCGCTGCGTGGGCCAACGAGAACCAGGCGGTACTGCTGAACATCCAGCGCCAGCCCGGCGCCAACGTGATCGAGGTGGTGGACCGGATCAAGGCCCTGTTGCCGAGCATCACCGATAACCTGCCGGCCGGCCTCGACGTGGTGGTGCTGACCGACCGTACCCAGACGATCCGCGCCTCGGTCAAGGACGTACAGCACGAATTGCTGATCGCCATTGCCCTGGTGGTCATGGTCACCTTCCTGTTTCTGCGTCGCGCCAGCGCCACGATCATTCCGTCGGTGGCTGTGCCGTTGTCGCTGATCGGTACCTTCGGCGTGATGTACCTGGCAGGGTTCTCGGTCAATAACCTGACCCTGATGGCCCTGACCATCGCCACCGGTTTCGTGGTGGACGATGCGATCGTCATGCTGGAGAACATTGCGCGTTTTATCGAGGAGGGCGACAGCCCGCTGAACGCAGCGCTCAAAGGCGCCAAACAGATCGGGTTCACCCTGATCTCCCTGACGTTGTCGCTGATCGCCGTGCTGATCCCGCTGCTGTTCATGGCGGATGTGGTCGGGCGGTTGTTCCGCGAGTTCGCCATCACCCTGGCGGTGGCGATCCTGATTTCCCTGGTCGTTTCCCTGACCCTGACGCCGATGATGTGCGCACGGTTGCTCAAGCGTGAACCCAAGGAAGCCGAGCAGGGCCGTTTCTACCGCGCCAGCGGAGCGTTCATCGACTGGATGATCGCCGCCTACGGGCGCAAGTTGCAGTGGGTGCTCAAGCACCAGCCGTTGACCTTGATGGTGGCCGTTGGCACTTTGGCGCTGACGGTATTCCTGTACATGGTGGTGCCCAAGGGCTTCTTCCCGGTGCAGGACACCGGCGTTATCCAGGGCATTTCCGAGGCCCCGCAGTCGATTTCCTTCGCGGCCATGAGCGAGCGCCAGCAGGAACTGGCCAAGGTCATTCTGGCCGACCCGGCCGTCGAGAGCCTGTCCTCCTACATTGGCGTGGATGGTGACAACTCGACCCTCAACAGCGGTCGGTTGCTGATCAACCTCAAGTCGCACCACGACCGTGACCTGAGCGCAACGCAAGTGATTGCCCGCCTGCAACCGGAGCTGGACAAACTGGTGGGCATCCGCCTCTTCATGCAGCCGGTGCAGGACCTGACCATTGAAGACCGGGTCAGCCGCACGCAGTACCAGTTCAGCATGTCGTCGCCGGATTCGGAGTTGCTGAGCCTGTGGAGCGGGCGTCTGGTCGAAGCTTTGGCTGACCGCCCCGAACTGACCGACGTAGCCAGCGATTTGCAGGACAAGGGCTTGCAGGTCTATCTGGTGATCGACCGCGATGCGGCGTCGCGGGTCGGGGTGTCGGTGTCGAACATCACCGATGCGCTGTACGACGCCTTCGGCCAGCGGCAGATATCCACCATCTACACCCAGGCAAGCCAATATCGCGTGGTGCTGCAATCGCAGTCCGGCGAGAAGATCGGCCCGCAGGCGCTGGATCAGATTCACGTCAAGACCACCGATGGCGGCCAGGTGCGGTTGTCCAGCCTGGCGCATATCGAAGAGCGCCAGGCGCAACTGGCGATCACCCACATCGGCCAGTTCCCGGCGGTGATGATGTCGTTCAACCTGGCACCCGGCGTGGCGCTGGGGCATGCGGTGCAGATCATCGAGCAGGTGCAGAAGGAGATCGGCATGCCGATTGGCGTGCAGACCCAGTTTCAGGGCGCGGCGCAGGCGTTCCAGGCTTCGTTGTCGAGCACGCTGTTGCTGATTCTGGCGGCGGTGGTGACCATGTACATCGTGCTGGGGGTGCTCTACGAGAGCTACATCCACCCGATCACCATTCTTTCGACCTTGCCTTCGGCAGCGGTGGGCGCCTTGCTGGCGTTGATCCTGAGTGGCAATGACCTGGGGATGATCGCGATCATCGGCATCATTCTGCTGATCGGCATCGTGAAGAAGAACGCGATCATGATGATCGACTTCGCCCTTGACGCCGAGCGCAATCAGGGCATGGACCCGCAAACGGCGATCTATCAGGCGGCTTTGCTGCGTTTTCGGCCGATCCTGATGACCACCCTGGCGGCCTTGTTCGGTGCCGTGCCATTGATGCTGGCCACCGGATCCGGCGCGGAACTGCGCCAGCCGCTGGGTCTGGTGATGGTCGGCGGCCTGTTGCTGAGCCAGATTCTGACGCTGTTCACCACGCCTGTGATCTACCTGTATTTCGACCGTCTCGGTCGACGCTGGGGCCGCAAGCCTGAGTCCGTGGAAGCGGTAGAGCAGCCATGAACCTTTCGGGACCTTTCATTAAACGCCCGGTCGCGACCATGCTGCTGAGCCTGGCAATCATGTTGCTGGGCGGCGTGAGTTTCGGTTTGCTGCCCGTATCGCCGCTGCCGCAAATGGACTTTCCGGTGATCGTGGTCCAGGCCAGTCTGCCCGGGGCCAGCCCCGAGGTGATGGCGTCGACGGTGGCCACGCCGCTGGAACGCTCTTTCGGCGCCATTGCCGGGGTCAACACCATGAGCAGCCGGTCCAGCCAGGGATCGACCCGGGTGATCCTGCAATTCGACCTGGACCGTGACATCAACGGTGCGGCGCGGGAAGTGCAGGCGGCCATCAACGCTTCGCGCAACCTGCTGCCGAGCGGGATGCGCAGCATGCCGACCTACAAGAAGGTCAACCCGTCCCAGGCGCCAATCATGGTGCTGTCGCTGACGTCGGACGTGCTGGAAAAAGGCCAGCTCTATGACCTGGCCTCGACGATTCTGTCCCAGAGCCTGTCCCAGGTGCAGGGCGTCGGCGAGGTGCAGATCGGCGGCAGTTCTCTGCCGGCGGTACGTATCGAACTTGAACCTCAGTCGCTGAACCAGTACGGCGTGGCGCTGGACGATGTGCGCAACACCATCGCCAATGCCAACGTGCGCCGGCCCAAGGGCTCGGTGGAAGACGATCAACGGCTGTGGCAGGTCCAGGCCAACGACCAGTTGGAAAAAGCCAAGGACTATGAGTCGCTGATCATCCACTACAACGGCGGCGCGGCTCTGCGCCTGAAGGATGTGGCGAAGGTCAGCGATGGCGTCGAGGACCGCTACAACAGCGGTTTCTTCAACGACGACGCGGCGGTGCTGCTGGTGATCAACCGGCAGGCCGGCGCCAACATCATCGAGACGGTCAACGAGATAAAGGCGCAGCTGCCGGCGTTGCAGGCGGTGTTGCCGGCCAGCGTCAAGCTGAACCTGGCCATGGACCGCTCGCCCGTCATCAAGGCGACACTGCACGAGGCGGAAATGACCCTGCTGATCGCCGTGGCGCTGGTGATTCTGGTGGTGTTCCTGTTCCTCGGTAACTTCCGTGCCTCGTTGATCCCGACCCTGGCTGTGCCGGTGTCGCTGGTCGGCACCTTTGCCGTGATGTACCTCTACGGCTTTTCGTTGAACAACCTGTCGCTGATGGCGCTGATTCTGGCCACCGGGCTGGTGGTGGACGATGCCATCGTGGTGCTGGAGAACATCTCCCGGCATATCGACAAAGGCGTACGGCCGATGAGGGCCGCGTACCTCGGTGCCCAGGAAGTCGGTTTTACCTTGTTGTCGATGAACGTATCGCTGGTGGCGGTGTTCCTGTCGATCCTGTTCATGGGCGGGATCATTGAAAACCTGTTCCGTGAATTCTCCATCACCCTGGCGGCGGCCATCGTGGTCTCGCTGCTGGTCTCCCTGACCCTGACCCCGATGCTCTGCGCACGCTGGCTCAAGCCGCATACGCCCGGGCAGGAGAACCGCCTGCAACGCTGGAGCCAGCGGACCAACGACTGGATGGTCGGCAAATACGCCACCAGCCTCGACTGGGTGTTGCGCCACAAACGTCTGACCTTGCTCAGTCTTTTTGTGACAATCAGCGTTAATATTGCGCTGTATGTGATTGTTCCTAAAACGTTTTTACCGCAACAAGATACCGGCCAGTTGATCGGTTTCGTGCGCGGCGACGACGGCCTGTCGTTCAGTGTGATGCAGCCGAAGATGGAGATTTTCCGCCGGGCCGTGTTGAAGGATGAGGCGGTAGAAAGCGTCGCCGGGTTCATCGGCGGCACCAACGGCACCAACAACGCCTTCATGCTGGTGCGCCTGAAGCCGATCAAGGAACGCAACATTTCCGCGCAGAAAGTCATCGAGCGCCTGCGCAAGGAAATGCCCAAGGTGCCTGGCGCACAGCTGATGCTCATGGCGGACCAGGACCTGCAATTCGGTGGCGGCCGTGAGCAGACCACCTCGCAATACTCGTACATCCTGCAAAGCGGGGACCTCGGGGCGTTGCGCGAGTGGTATCCGAAAGTCGTCACCGCGCTCAGGGCCTTGCCGGAGCTGACGGCGATCGATGCACGGGAAGGCCGGGGCGCCCGGCAGGTGACCCTGATCGTCGACCGTGATCAGGCCAAGCGCCTGGGTGTCGACATGGACATGGTCACGGCGGTGCTGAACAACGCCTACAGCCAGCGGCAGATTTCAACCATCTACGACAGCCTCAACCAGTATCAGGTGGTGATGGAGGTCAACCCGAAGTACGCCCAGGACCCGATCACCCTCAAGCAGGTCCAGGTGATCACCGCTGATGGCGCGCGGATCCCGCTGTCGACCATCGCGCATTACGAAAACAGCCTGGAAGACGACCGGGTCAGCCACGAAGGCCAGTTCGCGTCGGAAAGCATTGCCTTCGACATGGCCGAAGGCGTGACGGTGGAGCAGGGCACCGCCGCCATCGAGCGGGCGATTGCCAAGGTCGGCCTGCCGGAAGACGTGATCGTGAAAATGGCCGGCACCGCCGATGCCTTTGCCGCCACGCAGAAAAGCCAGCCGTTCATGATTCTCGGCGCGCTGGTGGCGGTGTATCTGGTGTTGGGGGTGCTGTACGAAAGCTACATTCATCCGCTGACCATCCTGTCCACCCTGCCGTCGGCCGGGGTCGGCGCGTTGCTGTCGATCTATGCGCTGGGCGGCGAGTTCAGCCTGATTTCCTTGCTGGGGCTGTTTCTGTTGATCGGCGTGGTGAAGAAAAACGCCATTCTGATGATCGACCTGGCGTTGCAACTGGAGCGTCAGCAGGGCATGGCACCGCTGGCGTCGATTCGCAACGCCTGTCTGCAACGTTTGCGACCTATCCTGATGACCACCCTGGCAGCGATCCTCGGTGCCTTGCCGTTGTTGCTGAGTCGCGCCGAAGGGGCAGAAATGCGCCAGCCGCTGGGCCTGACCATCATCGGCGGGCTGATCTTCAGCCAGGTGCTGACGCTTTACACCACCCCGGTGGTTTACCTCTACCTCGACAAACTGCGCCATCGCTTCAATAAATGGCGTGGGGTGCGTACCGATGCTGCTCTGGAAACTCCGCTATGACTGAACGTTCGCTTTTCAACCTGGCTGCACCGCTGATCATGGCTCGAGGCTCGCGTCTGTTGAGCCTGTCACTGTGCGTGGCGATGCTCAGTGCCTGCGCCGTCGGCCCGGATTACCAGCGCCCGCAAACCGCTGAGCCGGCGCAGTACAAGGCAGCAGAGGGCTGGCGTCAGGCCAACCCGAGCGATGCCCTGGCGCGTGGCGCGTGGTGGGAGTTGTATGGCGACAGGCAGCTCAACGGCCTGATCGAAAAACTCAACAGCTCCAACCAGACCGTCGCCCAGTCCGAAGCCCAGTATCGTCAGGCTCAGGCCTTGGTACGCAGTGCGCGCGGGACGTTTTTCCCGACGGTCGACCTGAACGTCAGCAAGAACCGTTCAAGCCAGGGCACCGGCAGCAGCAGCTCCAGCCTGAGCAGTTCGTCCAGCGGTATTCGCAACACTTACTCCGCCCAGGCGGGCGTCAGTTGGGAGGCCGATGTATGGGGCAAGCTGCGCCGCGGCCTCGAAGCCGATACCGCTAATGCTCAGGCCAGCTTTGCCGACTTGGCGGCGATGCGCCTGAGCCAGCAGTCGGAACTGGTGCAGAATTACCTGCAACTGCGCGTGATCGATGGTCAGAAGCGCTTGCTCCAGGACACGGTCGAGGCTTATCAGCGATCGCTGAAGATGACTGAGAACCAGTACCGCGCAGGCGTATCCGGCAAAGACGCCGTGGCCCAGGCCCAGACGCAGCTCAAAAGCACCGAAGCGGATATGGTCGACCTGATCTGGCAACGCGCCCAGTTCGAAAACGCCATCGCAGTGCTGATTGGCTTGCCGCCAGCAGAGTTCAGCCTGGCGGAAAGCCAGGACATTCCGCAGTTGCCGCAAGTACCGTCGGCGCTGCCTTCGCAGTTGCTGGAGCGTCGCCCGGACATCGCTTCCGCCGAGCGCTCGGTGATCGCCGCCAACGCCAATATCGGCGTGGCCAAGGCGGCCTACTATCCTGACCTGACATTGAACATGAACGGCGGATACAGCAGCAGCACCTATGCCAACTGGATCAGCCTGCCGAACCGCTTCTGGTCGGTCGGACCGCAATTGGCCATGACCTTGTTCGACGGCGGACAGCGCTCGGCAGAAGTCGACCGCAGTGAGGCGGCCTATGACGAAACAGTGGCCAAGTACCGCCAGACTGTGCTGGATGGATTCCGTGAAGTGGAAAACTTCATGGTGCAGCTCAAGGTGCTTCAAGACGAGGCCATCGTGCGCCAACAGGCACTGGACGCTGCCCGTGAATCGTTGCGCCTGACCCAGAACCAGTACAAGGCCGGTTTGATTGCGTACATCGATGTGGTGGTGACCCAGGCGGCGGCGCTGAGCAACGAGCGCAGTAACCTGGACCTGTTGCAAAGCCGCCTGATTGCCAGCGTGCAATTGATCGCCGCGTTGGGGGGTGGCTGGGATGGGCAACTTCAGGTGAGCGATAGCCAATAGCGCAATCCCTGTGGGAGCGAGCAAGCTCGCTCCCACAGGTTTAGGCAGGCGTCAGCAGCTTGAAGGGAGTTAATGTAAATCCTTAAAACAAGCGTTTCATCGGACTGATGGCCTTTTGCTTATTTTGTGAGTGCGTTCTCAATCGGAATCAGTACAATCGCCGCATTTGCCCCAGCGAGAATCAATACCATTAAAGGGGGCATTCGCGAGAAGTCCCCATGCTCATCGGTAGCTATTCCCCCACCCTGGTCATCATTTCGCTCTGCGTAGCGATTCTCGCCTCATATACCGCACTCGACCTGACCGGACGCATTGCCACGGCCAAAGGCCGCGCCGTGCATTTGTGGACCGCAGGCGGGGCCATTGCCATGGGTATCGGCATCTGGTCGATGCACTTTATCGGCATGCTCGCGTTCAAGTTGCCGATCGATCTGGGGTACGACGGCACGATCACCCTGTTGTCGCTGCTGATCGGAGTACTTTCCAGTGGTTTTGCGCTGTGGCTGGTCAGCCAACCGCAATTGCCGGCCTGGCAACTGGCCTTTGGCGCGTTGGTCATGGGCGCCGGCATCAGCGCGATGCACTACACCGGCATGGCTGCCATGCGCATGCAACCGGGCATCGACTACGATCCGACGCTGTTCGGCGCCTCGCTTCTGATCGCTGTCGGGGCATCGGGCGCGGCATTGTGGATCGCATTCCATTTGCGCCAGCACACGCCTTATGTCCGTCTGATCCGTGGCGGGGCCGCCGTGATCATGGGCATCGCCATCGTCGGCATGCACTACACCGGGATGGCCGCCGCACGCTTTGCCGATGGCAGTTTTTGCGGGGCGGCGGTCAATGGCCTGACTGGCAAGGGCCTGGACAACCTGGTGCTGGTCACCACGCTGGCCGTGCTGAGCATTGCCTTGCTGACCTCGATCCTCGATGCACGCCTGGAAGCCCGCACCGCGAGCCTGGCCCAGTCGCTGACCGAGGCCAACCGTGAACTGACCCAACTGGCCCTGCACGACACCCTGACCGGGTTGCCGAACCGGATGCTGCTCGCCGATCGTATCGATCAGGCGATGTCGCGGGTCTGTGAAGAGGGTGGCTGCTTTGCCCTGATGTTCATTGATCTGGACGGCTTCAAACCGGTCAACGATGCTTTTGGCCACCACATGGGTGATCTGCTGTTGCGCGAAGTGGCCAAGCGCCTGCGCGAAGACTTGCGCAGCCAGGACACCCTGGCGCGGATCGGCGGCGATGAGTTCGTGTTGCTGGTGCAATTGAGTGAACAGATTGACGCCTTGAACCTCGCGGCACGTCAGGTCGGGTTGATCGGGCGCGCGTTTCGGGTTGCCGAACATGATTTGCACATTTCAGCCAGCGTCGGCATTGCGCTCTACCCGGGTAATGGGCAGTCCGCCGAGGAATTGCTGATGAACGCCGATGCGGCGATGTATCACGCCAAGGGCGCGGGTAAAAACGGCTACAGCTTTTTCGATGCCTCGATGAACAGCAATGCCCGCAAACAGCTGCAATTGCTGCAGGACTTGCGCAATGCCGTGGAACAACAGGAGTTCAGCCTGCATTACCAGCCCAAGTTCGACGCTGCCAATGGCCGGCCGGTGGGCGCCGAAGCCTTGTTGCGCTGGGAGCACCCGACGCACGGGATGCTGTTGCCGGACAAATTCATCGAGTTGGCGGAAAAAACCGGGCTGATCATTCCGATCGGCGAGTGGGTGCTCAACGAAGCGTGCCGTCAGATGCGCGAGTGGTATGTGCTGGGCTACACCGATTGGCGCATCGCGGTGAACCTTTCGGCCATTCAGTTTTGCCATTCCGGGCTGGTCCAGAGCGTCGCCAAGGCCCTGGCGACTCACCATCTGCCGGCCAACAGCCTGACCCTGGAAATCACTGAAACCACCGCCATGAGCGATGCCGACGCGAGCATGACGGTGCTTCAGGAACTGTCGGAAATGGGCGTCGACCTGTCCATCGACGATTTTGGCACTGGCTATTCGAGTTTGATGTACCTCAAGCGCCTGCCGGCCAACGAACTGAAGATCGACCGCGGTTTTGTCCGCGACCTGGAGCGCGACAGCGATGACGCCGCCATCGTTTCGGCCATCGTGGCCCTGGGGCAGGCGCTGGGGTTGCGCATCGTCGCCGAAGGGGTAGAGACGGGGGTGCAGCAGGACTTCCTGACGCAACTCGGTTGCGATTCGTTGCAGGGTTACCTGCTGGGGCATCCGCTGCCGGCCGCGGGTTTCATGGTGGAAATCCATCGCGGGGAGCAATTGGTCGAGCAGTTGAAAGCCAGTGCCGAGCGCGAGATGTCGATGACATGACAGCTGATGTGTAGCCATGCAAAAACCGTCAATGGCGGTTATTCTTGCCCCGACCGCTTAAGCTTTGAATTGGGGGAAAGCTCGCATGGACAAAGTCATCGTCATCACTGGCGGCAGCCGCGGCATTGGTGCCGCCACCGCCCTGTTGGCCGCCGCGCAGGGCTATCGGATCTGCATCAACTACCAGGCTGATGAACAGGCGGCTCTCGGCGTGCTGGAACAAGTCCGCGCCCTCGGTGCGCAAGCCATTGCAGTACGGGCCGACGTCAGCATCGAAGACGAAGTCATTGCGCTGTTCAATCGGGTAGACAGTGAACTGGGCCGGGTCACCGCGCTGGTGAACAACGCCGGCACCGTCGGGCAAAAGTCCCGGGTCGACGAAATGTCCGAGTTCCGCATTCTCAAAATCATGAAAACCAACGTCCTGGCACCGATCCTCTGCGCCAAGCACGCGATCCTGCGCATGTCGCCCAAACACGGCGGGCAGGGCGGCAGCATCGTCAACGTGTCCTCGGTGGCCGCGCGTTTGGGCTCACCCAACGAGTATGTCGACTACGCCGCCTCCAAAGGCGCGCTGGACACCTTCACCATCGGCCTGTCCAAGGAAGTGGCAGGCGAGGGTATTCGCGTCAACGCCGTGCGTCCCGGCTACATCCATACCGATTTCCATGCCTTGAGCGGTGACCCGGATCGGGTCAGCAAACTGGAATCGGCGATTCCGATGGCACGGGGCGGGCGGCCTGATGAAGTGGCGGAGGCGATCGTCTGGTTGCTGTCGGACAAGGCGTCTTATGCGACGGGGACGTTTGTGGATCTGGGGGGCGGGCGTTGATCTAAGGTTTGCGTTGTCGGTTCTGGCCCCTTCGCGGTCAAACCGGATCGCCGCACCGCCGCTCCCACAGTGGATCAGCGGTGTTCACAGATCTCGTGTTCACGAAGGAACCCTGTGGGAGCGGCGGTGCGGCGATCCGACTTGCCCGCAAAGGCAATATCTAACCCTCAAAACGACCGCACAATCCGCCCCAGCGTCTCCATCGCCTTCTCCGCAGTCTCATCCCAAGGGCTGCCATAATTCAACCGAATACAATTCCTGAACCGCTGCGCCGGGGAAAAGATCGGCCCCGGTGCAATGCTGATGCCTTGCGCCAGTGCCATCTGGAATAACTTCAGCGAATCCATCTGCTCCGGCAATTCCAGCCATAAGAAGTACCCGCCCGCTGGTTGGCTGACCCGTGTCTGTGCCGGGAAATACCGGGCGATGGCGGCGAGCATGGCGCTTTGCTGGTCTTCCAGCGCGTGGCGCAGTTTGCGCAGATGCCGGTCGTAGCCCCCGTGTTGCAGGTAGTCGGCAATAGCCGCTTGGGCAGGCATCGAGGCGCACAGCGAGGTCATGAGTTTCAGTCGTTCGATTTTCTGCGCATAACGCCCGGCGGCGACCCAGCCGATGCGGTAACCGGGGGCCAGGCTCTTGGCGAACGAGCCGCAATGCATCACCAACCCTTCGGTGTCGAAAGCCTTGGCAGGTTTTGGCGCTTGCTGGCCGTAATACAACTCTGCGTAGACATCGTCCTCGATCAGCGGGACTTGATGATTGCGCAACAGCTCAACAAGCTCCTGTTTCTTCGCCTCGGGCATAGTCGCGCCCATGGGGTTCTGGAAGCTGGTCATGCACCAGCAGGCCTTGATCGGATACCGCTCCAGGGTTTGCTCAAGCACGCCCAAGTCGATGCCATCGCGCGGGTGCACCGGGATTTCCACGGCTTTGAGTTTCAGCCGTTCAAGCACTTGCAGGCAGGCGTAGAACGCCGGGGCTTCGATGGCCACCAGGTCCCCGGGCTGGGTCACCGCTTGCAGGCACAGGTTGAGGGCTTCCAGCGCACCATTGGTGATCAGCAATTCCTCCATCGGCAGCATCAGCCCGCCGACCATGTAGCGCAGGGCTATTTGCCGGCGCAGTTGCGGGTTGCCCGGCGACATATCGGTGACAACCATGCGCGGGTCCATTTCGCGGCTGGCACTGGCCAGGGAGCGGGACAGGCGTTGCAGGGGAAACAGCGTCGGGCTGGGGAACGCCGAGCCGAAGGGCACGGTGTTCGGGTCCTTGATCGAGTCGAGTACCGAGAACACCAGTTCGCTGACGTCGACTTCGGTGGACTCGTTGACCTGATTGCTGATCACCGGCTCTGAAAACGGCCGTGGTGCATGGGCGTTGACGAAGTAGCCGGAGCGCGGACGGGCGCGGATCAGTCCACGACGTTCCAGCAGGTAGTAGGCCTGGAACACCGTCGACGGGCTGACGCCGTAGGTCTGGCTGGCGTAGCGTACTGACGGCACACGCTGGCCCGGACCGAGGACGCCGGTGCGGATCAGTTCTGCGATATCGTCGGCGAATTTTTCGTAGCGTTTCATCAATAGCCCGATTGAGGTCATACAGGAAATCGAGGTGACTTCATCGCGGGCAAGTCGAACCGTCGCACCGCCGCTCCCACAGTTATTGCGCTGTTTTTTGTGGGAGCGGGCTTGCTCGCGAATGGCAGTGTAATGGCTTAGCGATTCGTCGGCGCAACAAACCGGCTCTTCGCCACGCTGTAGACGCCAGGCTCATCACTGTCGACCACCTTGAAGCCGAGGCTCTGCGAACTGCTGGCCGGACGCTCCGTGAGCATCACCACCGACACCGGCACATCGACGATCTCGCCTGGTGCCAGGCTCAACAAGGTCTTGCCCTGTAACTCGAAACCGTCGGCATCGACCAGTTGCAATTGATAGTCCTGACGCTGTTGGGTCTTGTTGATCACTTTCAGACTGTAGATGTTTTCGATCTGCCCCTGGCTGTTCTCGCGGAACAGACCGCGGTCCTTGCTGACATCGAGCGAGACCATCGGCCGTTCCATCAGCGCCACCACCAGTGCGGCGATCATCACCAGCAGTACGGTGGTGTAGCCGATCAGGCGCGGGCGCAGCAGGTGCGTCTTGCCACCCTGCAACTGGTGCTCGGAGGTATAGCTGATCAATCCTCGGGCGTAGCCCATCTTGTCCATGATCGAATCACAGGCGTCGATGCAGGCGGCGCAACCGATGCACTCCATCTGCAAGCCATCGCGAATGTCGATGCCGGTCGGGCAGACCTGAACGCAGAGCTGGCAATCGATGCAGTCGCCCAGGCCGACTTCGGCGGGTTTGACCTCGCGTTTGCGCGGGCCACGGTTTTCGCCTCGGGCCACGTCGTAGGAAATGGTCAGGGTGTCCTTGTCGAACATCACGCTCTGGAACCGCGCGTAGGGGCACATGTGCATGCACACCGCTTCACGCAGCCACCCGGCATTGATGTACGTGGCGCCGGTAAAAAACAGCACCCAGAACAGGCTGACGCCGCTCAGTTGAAAGGTCAGCAGCTCCTCGGCCAAGGGCCGGATCGGCGTGAAGTAGCCGACGAAGGTCAGGCCGGTCAACAGGCTGATGGTCAGCCACAAGGTGTGTTTGGCCGCGCGCCGCATCAGTTTGTTCAGGCCCCAGGGCGCGGCTTGCAACTTGATCCGCTGGTTGCGTTCGCCTTCGGTGATTTTCTCGCACCACATGAAGATCCACGTCCACGAACTTTGCGGGCAGGTGTAGCCGCACCAGACACGCCCTGCGAGCACGGTGATCGCAAACAGACCGAACGCGGCGATGATCAGCAGCGCCGAAAGCAGGATGAAGTCCTGTGGCCAGAAGGTCGCACCGAAGATATGGAACTTGCTTTCGGAAAGATCCCAGAGTACCGCCTGGCGATCGCCCCAGTTCAGCCACACGGTGCCGAAGAACAGCAAAAACAGAAACCCCGCGCCGCTGATGCGCAGGTTGCGAAACAGCCCGGTGAAGCTGCGGGTGTGGATCAGGTTGTCGCTGGTTCTGGCCTTCATCTTTGGATGCGAAGGCTCGAATGTTTCTACGGTTCGGACGGGGATTCTCTCGCTCATGGTCTTTCGCTCATCAGCCTCCATCAGGCATGAGCACTATGAGCGGCGATCTGTTTGCATAACAGACTCAGGTATTGCATTAAAAAGCGGATCAGATGGCGATGATCGCATGGCCTGCGACAACTTGAAGCACCCGCTGCACAAAGGTGCAAACGCCTATGCGTGGGTGTTGATCAACGTCAGTCAAATCAGCGAATCACTGTCGGTGGCTTTCAAGTACTGGCGTCACGGCCGGGCTGGGCAGGGAGGCGACGGCGGTGTTCAGTACGTTGTTAGCGTTGGGGCAGCCGGGAATGGATTGTTCATCGTTCAGGTCTCCGGTGGCACATGGCGTGAGTCGTGCTTAAGTAGGTGGACGGGTTGGTTGACTGCTGCGCGATGGGTTTTATTGCGCAAATTGCTGATGAACTTTCACGGTGGCTGTCGCTCGGAACCTAAGTGAGTGAATCCCGAGGTGAATGGCCTGCCGGGGTGGCGAACTGACACAAGCGCGTCCATGGGGCGTAAGGAGAGAGGCTCGATGACGGCTGAAAAACCGACTGAGTTGAGCTACAACCCGCACATGCCGCTGTCGCAGGCGCTGTTGCTGCCGCGTATTGTCATGGAAAACATCATGCCGACCCTTGAAGGCGGGCAGTTCGCGGTCAAGGCCGTGGTGGGGCAGGATGTGGTGGTGACGGCCAAGGTTTTCGCCGACGGGCATGACAAGCTGGCAGTTCGCGTGCGCTGGCGGGCCGAAGACGAGGACGTCTGGCAAGGCGCTGTCATGAACGATCTGGGTAACAACGGTTGGCAAGGGCAGTTCCGTGTCGACAGCCAGGGTCGCTATCTGTTCTGTATCGAAGCCTGGATCGATCAGTTCGCCAGTTTTCGCCATGAGCTGGAAAAGAAACATGCGGCAGCGGTGCCCGTCAGCCTGGAATTGCAGGAAGGGCGGATTCATGTGCAACAAGCCGCCGAACGCAGCGAAGGGCAACTCAGCGAGCAATTGGCAGCTTTGCACCATGAACTGTCAGGATTGCTTGAAGCCGAGCAGGTCGCACTGTTTTTGCACCAGCGTAGTGCCGACCTCATGGCTCGCGTCGAACACCGTGCATACTTGAGCCTGAGCCCGGAATACCCGGTGGATGTGGAACGCGAACTGGCACAGTTCGCCAGTTGGTATGAGTTGTTCCCGCGTTCGATCACCGACAGTCCGGCGCGCCATGGCACTTTCAATGACGTGCATTCACGGCTGGCGATGATCCAGGACATGGGTTTCGATGTGCTGTATTTCCCGCCGATCCATCCGATCGGGCGCAGCTACCGCAAAGGCCCGAACAACGCCCTGACGGCGGGCCCCGATGATCCGGGCAGCCCTTATGCGATCGGCAGTGAGGAGGGCGGGCACGAGGCGATTCACTCGCAGTTGGGTACCCGCGACGACTTCCGGCGACTGGTGGCGGCCGCTGCGGCCCATGGCCTGGAAATCGCCCTCGATTTCGCCATCCAGTGTTCCCAGGACCATCCGTGGCTCAAGCAACATCCTGGCTGGTTCAACTGGCGACCCGACGGCACGATCAAGTACGCGGAGAACCCGCCGAAGAAGTACCAGGACATCGTCAACGTCGACTTCTATACCCCCGAGGCGATTCCGAGCCTGTGGGTGGAGTTGCGCGATATCGTGGTGGGCTGGGTCGAGGAGGGCGTGAAGATTTTCCGCGTCGATAACCCGCACACCAAGCCGTTGCCGTTCTGGCAATGGCTGATCGCCGATGTACGGGCGTTGTACCCCGAGGTGATCTTCCTCGCCGAAGCCTTTACCACCCCGGCAATGATGGCGCGTCTGGGCAAGGTCGGTTACTCCCAGAGCTACACCTATTTCACCTGGCGCAACACCAAGGCCGAACTGGCGAGCTACTTCAGTGAACTCAACGAGTCGCCGTGGCGCGAGTGCTACCGGCCGAATTTTTTCGTCAATACACCGGACATCAACCCTGCGTTCCTGCATGAATCCGGGCGTCCCGGGTTCCTCATTCGCGCCGTGCTGGCGACCATGGGTTCGGGCCTGTGGGGCATGTATTCGGGTTTCGAGCTGTGCGAGTCGGCGCCGGTGCCGGGCAAGGAGGAGTACCTCGACTCCGAGAAGTACGAAATCCGCCCCAGGGACTTCAATGCGCCGGGCAACATCATTGCCGAGATTGCCCAGCTCAACCGCATTCGCCGACAGAACCCGGCGTTGCACACGCATCTGGGCCTGAAGGTCTACAACGCCTGGAACGACAACATCCTGTATTTCGGTAAACGCAACACCGACGGCAGCAACTTTATTCTGGTGGCGGTCAGTCTCGACCCGCACAACGTGCAGGAGGCGAACTTCGAGTTGCCGTTGTGGGAAATGGGCTTGCCTGACGACGCCAGTACCCAGGGCGAAGACTTGATGAATGGCCATCGCTGGACCTGGCACGGCAAGTACCAGTTCATGCGGATCGACCCGGCGTACCAGCCGTTCGGGATCTGGAGAATCACCGCATAGACCTGAAAGGTCCCTGGCCACAGAGAGTCTCATCCTGTGGCCAGGTCGAATTGACCAGGAGTTTCAAATGGCGAAGAAACCCAAGGCAGCCACGTTCATCAAGGACCCGCTCTGGTACAAGGACGCGGTGATCTATCAAGTTCACGTCAAATCGTATTTCGACTCCAACAACGACGGAATCGGCGACTTTCCCGGCCTGATCGCCAAGCTCGACTACATCGCCGACCTGGGCGTCAACACCATCTGGCTGTTGCCGTTCTATCCCTCGCCACGGCGCGACGATGGTTATGACATCGCCGAGTACCGCGGCGTGCACAGTGACTACGGCACCATGGCCGATGCCAGGCGGTTCATTGCCGAGGCGCATAAACGTGGCCTGCGGGTGATCACCGAGCTGGTCATCAACCACACGTCGGACCAGCACCCGTGGTTCCAGCGCGCACGCAAGGCCAGGCCCGGTTCGGCAGCGCGGGACTTCTACGTGTGGTCCGATGACGATCAGAAGTACGACGGCACCCGGATCATTTTCCTCGACACCGAAAAGTCCAACTGGACCTGGGACCCGGTTGCCGGCCAATACTTCTGGCACCGTTTCTACTCCCACCAGCCGGACCTGAATTTCGATAACCCGCAAGTCATGAAAGCGGTGCTGTCGGTGATGCGCTACTGGCTCGACATGGGCATCGATGGCTTGCGTCTGGACGCGATTCCCTACCTGATCGAACGCGACGGCACCAACAACGAGAACCTGCCGGAAACCCATGACGTCCTCAAAAGGATCCGCGCGGAAATCGACGCCAACTACCCCGACCGCATGCTGCTGGCCGAGGCCAATCAGTGGCCGGAAGACACCCGGTTGTACTTCGGCGAAACCGATAGGAAAGGCCTGAACGGCGACGAATGCCACATGGCTTTTCACTTCCCGTTGATGCCGCGCATGTACATGGCACTGGCCCAGGAAGATCGCTTCCCGATCACCGATATTCTGCGCCAGACCCCGGATATTCCCACCAACTGCCAATGGGCAATCTTCCTGCGCAATCACGATGAGCTGACCCTGGAAATGGTCACCGACAAGGAACGCGACTATCTGTGGAATTACTATGCCGCCGACCGTCGCGCGCGGATCAATCTGGGGATTCGTCGCCGTCTGGCACCATTGGTGGAGCGCGACCGCCGTCGGGTCGAGCTGCTCAACAGCCTGCTGCTGTCCATGCCCGGCACGCCGACCCTGTACTACGGCGACGAAATCGGCATGGGCGACAACATCTACCTTGGCGACCGCGATGGTGTGCGCACGCCGATGCAATGGTCCATCGACCGCAACGGCGGTTTCTCCCGCGCCGACCCGGCCAGCCTGGTGCTGCCACCGATCATGGACCCGCAATACGGTTATCTGTCGGTCAACGTCGAAACCCAGGCCGGCGACCCGCATTCGCTGTTGAACTGGACCCGGCGCCTGCTGGCCGTGCGCAAGCAATCCAAGGCTTTCGGGCGCGGTACGTTGAAGATGCTTTCACCCAGCAACCGGCGGATTCTGGCCTACACCCGTGAGTACACCGGGGTGGACGGCAAGCACGAAATCATTCTGTGTGTGGCCAACGTGTCGCGCAGTGCCCAGGCCGCCGAGCTGGACTTGTCGGCCTACGTCGGCATGGTGCCGGTGGAAATGCTCGGGGGTAATGCGTTCCCGCCTATCGGCCAGCTGAATTTCCTCCTGACGCTGGCGCCTTACGGCTTTTACTGGTTCGGCCTCGCCGCGGAAAACCAGATGCCGAGCTGGCACGTGGAGCCCGCACAAAGCCTGCCCGACTTCACCACGCTGGTGCTGAAAAAACGCATGGAAGAACTGCTCGAAGCGCCGTCGAGGACCACGCTGGAACAAAGCATCCTGCCGAACTGGCTGCAGAACCGCCGCTGGTTTGCGGGCAAGGACGCCGCCATCGAACAGGTCGATCTGGCCTATGGCGTGCGGTTCGGCGATCCGCAGTATCCGGTGCTGTTCAGTGAGATCAATGTCACGTGCGGTGGCCAGAGCAGCCGCTACCAATTGCCGTTCGGTTTTATCCCGGAGGACCAGGTCGGTACGCCGTTGCCGCAGCAATTGGCGTTGTCGCGGGTACGGCGCGGACGCCAGGTCGGCTTGATCACCGATGCCTTCAGCCTGGAAACTTTTGTGCATGCCGTATTGCAGGGCATTCAGGCCGGCACAGTGTTGGCTTCCAGCGATGGCGACATCCACTTCGAGTCCACCGCGGAGCTTGAAAAACTCGGCCTCAATGCCGAGTCGTCGGTGCGCTACCTGTCCGCCGAACAGTCCAACAGTTCGGTGGTGATCGGCAACAGCCTGGTGCTGAAGTTGATCCGCAAGGTCGCCTCCGGGGTACATCCTGAACTGGAAATGAGCGCGTACCTGACGCAAGCCGGGTTCAGCAATATTTCGCCATTGCTGGGTGCCGTGGTGCGTCGGGATGCAGCGGGTGAGGACAACTTGCTGATGATTGCCCAAGGCTATCTGAGTAATCAGGGTGACGCCTGGGAATGGACCCAGAACAATCTCGAGCGGGCGCTTCGCGATGAGCTGGCCGACGCCGTGTCCGGGCAGGAGCAACATTACAACGCGCTCGGCGAACTGAAAGATTTCGCCGCTATGCTCGGTCAGCGCCTGGGGGAAATGCATCTGGTACTGGCAGCGCCGGGTACCCACCCGGATTTCTTGCCGCAGGTCACCACGCAGAAGGAAGCGCTGGCCTCGGCCAAGGATGTCGCGGCGCAAGTCGAGCATGCGCTGAACTTGCTCAAGCAACATGAAAATCAACTGAATACGGCGGACCAGATACTGGTCAACCATTTGCTGGACAACAAAAAAGCCATTCTTGGTCATGTGCAAGCGTTGGGCAAAAAGACTGCGGGCGGCTTGCGCATTCGCGTGCATGGCGACCTGCATTTGGGGCAGGTGCTGGTGATCAAGGGCGATGCCTATCTGATCGACTTCGAAGGTGAACCGGCACGGCCGTTGCAGGAAAGACGGGGCAAGCACAGCCCGTACAAGGATGTCAGCGGCGTGCTGCGTTCCTTCGACTATGCGGCGGCGATGGCGATCAACGTGCAGGGCGTCGACAACACGGCCGCGGCCGCTGCCGCGCGTTTGCGGGTCACCGAGCGCTACCTGAGCGAAGCGCGGCAAGCATTTGTCGACGCTTATCGGCTGGCGGCAGCTAGTCTTGCCCATGCATGGCAAGATCCCGAAGGCGAGGACGCCGCGCAGGCGTTGTTCGGTCTGGAGAAGGCGGCGTATGAAGTGGCCTATGAGGCGGAAAATCGCCCTACCTGGTTGCCCGTGCCGTTGCACGGTTTATATGGATTATTGAGTGGGCTTAAACCCTTTTCCGATCTTGATGGAGAGTAGTCATGAGTGTCTCGAACAAGGAACAGGGTTATCACAAAGAAGCGCTACTGCCCAGCGCACGGGATATCGATGCATTGGTGCGCGCCGAGCATATCGATCCCTTCGCCATTCTCGGCTCTCATGGTGATGGCGTCGGCGGGCAGTTCATTCGCGCTTATCTGCCGGGCGCCCTGGGTGTGGAAGTACTGGCCAGGGATTCGGGCGAAGCGCTTGGAAAGCTTGAAGCCACTGAGACGCCGGGGTTGTTTGTCGGGCATTTCGGCCCTGTGCAAGGGTACCTGCTGCGCACCCGTTGGGCTGGCGGCGAGCAAACGGCCGAGGACCCTTACAGCTTTGGCCCCTTGCTGGGCGAAATGGACTTGTACCTGTTTGCCGAAGGCAATCACCGTGACCTCAGCGGGTGCCTGGGCGCACAACTCAAGACCGTGGACGGCGTCGATGGCGTGCGTTTCGCCGTGTGGGCGCCGAATGCCCGACGGGTTTCGGTGGTCGGAGATTTCAACGTCTGGGACGGGCGCCGGCATCCGATGCGCCTGCGTCATCCCACCGGTGTCTGGGAGTTGTTCATCCCGCGCCTGCAAGCGGGCGACGCCTACAAATACGAGATTCTCGGCGCCCACGGCATTCTGCCGTTGAAGGCAGATCCCATGGCGCTGGCCACCAGCCTGCCACCGGACACCGCCTCGAAAGTCGCTTCCCCATTGAAAGTCGACTGGCAGGATCAGGACTGGATGATGGGCCGGGGCGATCGCCAGCGGGTGACGGCGCCATTGTCGATCTACGAGTTGCACGCCGGCTCGTGGCAATGCGAGCTGGACGACCTCGGCGAAGTGGCCCGCCAGTATACCTGGCCCGAACTGACCGAGCGCCTGATTCCCTATGTAAAAGACCTGGGCTTCACCCACATCGAACTGATGCCGATCATGGAGCACCCGTTCGGCGGTTCGTGGGGTTATCAGTTGCTGTCGCAATTCGCGCCGAGTGCACGATATGGCACGCCGGACGAGTTCGCCGCGTTCGTCAACGCCTGCCATGTGGCCGGGCTCGGGGTGATTCTCGACTGGGTGCCGGCGCATTTCCCTACCGATACCCACGGCCTGGCCCAGTTCGACGGCACGGCGCTGTACGAGTATGGCAACCCGCAGGAGGGCTTCCACCAGGATTGGGACACGCTGATCTACAACCTGGGACGTACCGAAGTGCACGGCTACATGCTGGCGTCGGCGCTGCACTGGCTCAAGCATTTCCATGTCGACGGTCTGCGGGTCGATGCGGTGGCCTCGATGCTATACCGCGACTATTCGCGCAAGGCTGGCGAATGGGTGCCGAACCGCCACGGCGGCCGGGAGAACCTGGAAGCCATCGACTTCCTGCGCCATCTCAACGACGTAGTGGCCCTGGAAGCGCCCGGTGCACTGGTGATCGCCGAAGAATCCACCGCATGGCCGGGCGTCAGCCAGGGCACGCAGCAGGGCGGCCTGGGCTTTGCCTACAAATGGAACATGGGCTGGATGCACGATTCACTGCATTACATCCAGCAGGACCCGGTGTACCGCGCCCATCACCACAACGAGCTGAGTTTCGGCCTGGTGTACGCCTGGTCCGAGCGCTTCATCCTGCCGATCTCCCACGACGAAGTGGTGCACGGCAAACACTCGCTGATCGACAAGATGCCCGGCGACCGCTGGCAGAAATTCGCCAACCTGCGGGCCTACCTGAGTTTCATGTGGGCGCATCCGGGCAAGAAGCTGCTGTTCATGGGCTGCGAGTTCGGCCAGTGGCGCGAGTGGAACCATGACCAGCAACTGGACTGGTACCTGTTGCAATACTCCGAGCACAAGGGCGTGCAGAAACTGGTGGCCGACCTCAATCGCTTATACCGCGAAGAGCCGGCGCTGCATGAGCAGGACGATGTGCCGCAGGGTTTCCAATGGCTGATCGGCGATGACGCGATCAACAGCGTTTATGCATGGTTGCGCTGGAGCAAGGATGGCAAGCCACTGCTGGTGGTGGCCAACTTTACCCCGGTGCCACGCGAGGCTTATCGCGTCGGGGTGCCGTTTGCCGGGCAGTGGAACGAGGTGCTCAACAGCGACTCGTCGATCTATGCCGGTTCCAATTACGGCAATAGCGGCGGGGCAGTGGCCAAAGAAACGCCGAGCCATGGGCAGGCGTTGTCGTTGGTGCTGAATCTGCCGCCGTTGGCGGTGTTGATGTTGAGGCCGCAGGGCTGATCCGAAGTCGGCGGTGCTGCCTTTTGCAAGCAGGTCGGATTGCCGCACCTGCTCGCGAAGGGGCCAACCTGACCAACACTCCTTCACCAGCGCATCCGTATACCCAGGCTGCCAATCAACCCGTTCAGGTCGTTGTCATCCACATCGCTGCTGTAGTCCGCGCTGACGTAAAAACTCACGGTCGGCGTGACTCTGGCGACCAGGCCCAGGCCCAGTTCGACGGTCGAGGAGTTGCGGCTGCTGCTGATCTTGTCGACCTGATCGAGGGTCACGCTGTTGCCGGTGTACACCGTATGCCACAAGTTGGTCCGCACGTAAGGTTCGACCGGCAGGCCGTTGATGTCGTAACTACCTTTCAAGTGCGCACCGACCCGGCCACTCCACGAAGTCAGATCAGTGGAAGACGCATTGCCCGAATTGGCAAACGGGGCGTCCAGGGTGATGCGCTGATTGATCAACTGTGCCTGGGGCTCAATCACCCAGTTTTCGCCAAGGCCGATGGGAATGCCACCTTCCACCGACAGCGTTACCGCGCTGCCCTCGGTGGCTCTTCGGGTCCCTTGCTCGTTGCGGCTGAAGCCGCTTAGCCGACCACCGCTGGCGGTCAGGTCGACGTGCCAGCCTTGTGGTCCGGTCAGGCTCCAGTAGGCGCCGAGGCTTTGCCCCTGGAGGTTGAGCGTGTCGCTATTGGCGTCGGACATTACCGGGTTGATCTGCGCGCCGTTGTTGTTGAGATGGAACTGACTCGTACCGCCGACCAACCCGATCCTATGCGTATGGCCACTGGCGCTCTGTAGGGTGAGGATCGCCGGGCCTTTGAATTCGTGGGTGCCGGGAACGGCCAGCTCCAGGGAAAGGAAATCGGTTTGTGCCTGGCGAGAAGGTTGGCCGTAGAGTTGGTCCCAGGCCGTGGGCGCGGCATCTTCGGTGGTCAGGTTCGAACTTCGCAGATCGGGATGAGCGCTGAACTGACCGGGGTACGTTACTGCAAGGGTAGACAGATTGAGCGTCGGGATGTCCTGGCGATACCACGGCGTTGTTTCTTGTTCGGCAGGGGCGGCTTGTATTTCCAGGGAGGAGCACAACAGGATTGAACTCGACACGGTGCGAAAAGCGACTTTGATCTCTTCTGAGGTGAGTGAAGTTTTCATGGAGGTCTACCTTGCAGGCGCATGCGGCATCTTGCTCTGGCGTCTCTCCTACCCCGAATGAGGGGCGACCGAATGGGATAGGACTCGCCACCGACTGCCCGTTTTTACGGGAATCTGAGGCGGGTCCTGATGGCAAATCCGGGGGTAGTAACGTGAAGTCAAGAAGAGCGAAACGGTCGCGTCAAGAAGACGGCCGATAAGTGGAAAAGGTTTAAGTGCCTGATTTATGGCGTGTCTCCAAGCTCTTGTTTGTTCGACGGATCGTCCAAAAAATCTCGGGACAGAGTGCCTTGAGGCCCTTGCCACTTCACCCGGACTCCCGCGTTACCGAATGTTCCCCGTTGTCGGGTTTCGGCAGCGATTCAAAGATGCACTTCCACCGCCAAAGGCAAATGGTCGGAAAGATGCGTCCACGGCTTGTGCCCGAGTATTTTCGGCTCATGGCTGCTGGCATTGCGCAGGTAGACGCGATCGAGGCGCAACAAGGGAAACCGCGCGGGGTAGGTTTTGGCCGGACGACCAAGGTGGCGTTCGAAAGCTTCGTGCAAGTCATCGCGACGGACCAGGGCGGCGTTGCCTTGCATCTGCCAGTCGTTGAAGTCGCCGGCAATGATCACCGGCGCCTGCTCAGGCAGGGACTCTAGGAGCTGGCAGAGTAACTGCAATTGCAACTGACGATGGCTTTCCAGCAGGCTGAGGTGCACGCAGATGGCGTGGACTGCGCTATGCCCCGGCACGTCCAGCACGCAGTGCAGCAAGCCGCGACGTTCCGGGCCGGTGATGGAAACATCCAGATTCCGATATTCGCGGATCGGGTATTTCGACAGCAAGGCGTTGCCATGATGACCATCGGGATAGACGGCGTTGCGCCCATAGGCGAAGTCGTTCCACATGCTGTCGGCAAGGAATTCATATTGCGAGGTTTGCGGCCAATCGTTGTAGCGGGAGGTGTGGCGGTCGTGCTCGCCGACGACCTCTTGCAGGAACACCAGGTCTGCCGACGTGCTACGTACCGCTTCACGTAACTCGGGGAGGATGAAGCGCCGGTTGAGTGCGGTAAAACCCTTGTGGGTGTTGACCGTCAGCACGCGAAGCCGATGAATCGCCGGGGGGGTGTTCAATGGCATTGATTCGGCTACCTGCGGTTTTGAATGACTGGCCACATGCACTCCTCTGATCAGGGCTGCTTATGTATGCGACTGATGCAACAGCAGGCAGTTCAGTCTGATGGGATGCGCTTTCAAACCAGCACGATTTCATAAGGCAAACGGATACGCTCCAGCAGCGTCCGGGGCAGCAACGGTGCAAGGCCGATGGCCGGTTCGCCGTCGAGTTGGCTGGCGTAGGCGTGGGTGGCGTGGCTCTTGCGGGCGACGGTCCAGGTATCGAGGCGCACCTTGCGTGCACGATGCCAGGGGATCAGCTCCCGGTCCCGTACCGGCCAGTGCCAGGCCCAGAGCGGTACGTCGTTATAGGTTGCCCCTGCACTGGCCGCCGCCTTGGCGCTGGCGCGACCAACGGTGTCGTGGTCGACATTGCCGTCCTCGCGCCAGGTGCTGAAGACCACATCACCGGGGCGCAGGTAACGCGTGATGAAGCGGGCGATCTGTTCTTCGTGTTCCACCAGGGCGTTGTCGGTAAACCCGCCCCGTATCCACTTCAGGCTGTGCATCGGCAACCCGAGTCGGCGTATGGCTTCGACGCTTTCCTGGGGACGGAATACGCTGAGGCGTTTTTCCGACCATTGCACAGAGCCCGGATGGCTGGCGCTGCCGTCGGTGATCGAGATCAATTGCAGTGGGTGGCCCAGGTTGCTGAGTAATTGCAACAGGCCGCCGCAGGTCACGACTTCATCGCCGGGGTGCGGAGCAACGAGCACCGCGCGTGCGCCAGTGGGTACCAGGGATTGGGGGCTGATGACCGGAATGCTGTCCAGTTGCGGGGCACTGTTCCAGATCTGTGATGGCAGGCTGGTTTCACTGACGGAAACGGATTTCATGGGTACTACGTCCTTGTTCTGCTTCGCCTTCAGTCGTACGCGATTCAGGCCCGGCAGACCCGTGAGGGCTCGTTGATGACAATGTGCGCCAAGCCAAACCCTGGATTGCCGCGCATCGAGTATTGCTCATGTAACGCTATTCGTCGCATCGCGAACCTGACCAATATTATTTTTCCGCTCTACGGCAGTGGCGCCGTGAATTCCTGAGCCTCGTCGCTACTCCTCATCCTCATGCTGCAACTCGAACAGCAGCAATGAGCGGCCGGTGACCGAGTACTCGTGGCCAAACTCGAAGCGCTCCTGGCCGCGGATCGACGGTTGGTTGGTGTCGATCATGCACGTCCAGAAACCACCGTCGGGCACTTCCGGTAGCCGGAAATTGACGATGTCGTGATGCGCGTTGACCACCAGCATCAACGTTGCGTCGGCGCCTTTGCGGCGAATGCCGGTTTCCTGGGCGCGGCCATCGAGCAGCATGCCCAGGCATCGATTGTGCACGTCGTGCCAATGCTCGGTGGTCATTTGTGTACCGTCCGGCGCCAGCCAGGTCACGTCCTTGACGCCAATGTCCTCGTTGTAATTACCCACCAGAAAACGCCCGCGGCGCAGGACCGGGTACGTCAGGCGCAACTTGATCAGGCGTTTGACGAACTTGAGCAGGGTTTTGCCGTCTTCGCTGAGGTCCCAGTTGATCCAGCCGATCTCGCTGTCCTGGCAGTACGCATTGTTGTTGCCGTCCTGGGTGCGGGCAAACTCGTCGCCAGCCACCAGCATCGGCGTGCCCTGTGCCAGCAGCAGGGTGGCGAAGAAATTGCGCATCTGCCGATGGCGCAGCGCGTTGATCTCGGGATCGTCGGTGGGGCCTTCGACGCCGTGGTTCCAGGACAGGTTGTTGTTGCTGCCGTCCTGATTGTTCTCGTCGTTGGCTTCGTTGTGCTTGTCGTTGTACGACACCAGGTCATTGAGGGTGAAGCCGTCATGGGCGGTGACGAAGTTCACCGATGAGTAGGGGCGGCGGCCACGTTGATTGAACATCTCGCCGGAGGCGGTCAGGCGGCTGGCAAAGTCCGCCAGTTGCCCGTCGGCGCCTTTCCAGAAAGCGCGCACGGTGTCGCGGAATTTGTCGTTCCACTCGACCCAGCCCGGCGGAAAATTGCCAACCTGATAACCGCCGGGGCCGCAGTCCCATGGTTCGGCGATCAGTTTGACCTGGCGCAGCACAGGGTCCTGGCGGCAGGCGACGAGGAAACTGTGGCGTTCGTCGAAGCCATCGTGATAGCGCCCGAGGATGGTCGCCAGGTCGAAACGAAAGCCGTCCACATGCATTTCCGAAGCCCAGTAGCGCAGGGAGTCGGTGACCATTTGCAGCACGCACGGATGGCTCAGGTCCAGGGTGTTGCCGGTGCCGGAATCGTTGATATAGAAGCGCTTGTCATCCGGTTTCAGGCGGTAGTAGGACGCATTGTCGATGCCGCGCATGGACAGGGTCGGGCCTTGCTCGTTGCCCTCGGCGGTGTGGTTGTAGACCACGTCGAGGATCACCTCCAGATTGGCTTCGTGCAGGTGCGCGACCATTTCCTTGAATTCGGCAATCTTGCCACTGGCCAGGTAACGCGGGTCGGGGGCGAAGAACGCAATGCTGTTGTAGCCCCAATAATTGGTCATGCCCTTGTGCAACAAATGCTGATCATTGACGAACGCGTGGATCGGCAGCAGCTCCACTGACGACACGCCGAGCTTGCGGATGTGCTCCATCACGTCATCGACCATCAACCCGGCAAACGTCCCACGTACGTTTTCGGGAACCGAGGGATGACGCATGGTGAAGCCGCGCACATGGGTTTCATAAATGATCGTCTTGTCCCACGGCACGCTGACGCGGTGGTCGTGGCCCCAGGTGTGCGCGGGGTCGATGACCTTGCATTTGGGCACGAAGGGCGCGCTGTCCCGTTCATCGAAACTGAGGTCGGCGTCGGGGTGGCCAATGGTGTAGCCGAATAGCGCTTCGGACCATTTCAGCTTGCCGACCAGTTGCTTGGCGTAGGGGTCGATCAGCAGTTTGTTGGGGTTGAAGCGGTGGCCGTTGGCCGGGTCGTACGGACCATACACGCGGTAGCCATAAATCAGCCCGGGATGAGCATCGGGCAAATAGCCGTGATAGATCTCGTCGGTGTATTCGGGCAGTTCGATGCGTTCGAGTTCCACCTCGCCGGTGTCGTCGAACAGGCACAGTTCAACCTTGGTGGCGTGGGCGGAAAACAGGGCGAAGTTGACTCCCAGTCCGTCCCAGGTGGCACCCAGCGGGAAGGGCAGCCCTTCACGGATTCGTGTGGCTTCGGCACGTGGGGGCGGCGCGGCGGTTTTCTTCGGACTGGTCATAAGTGCTCCTGCAAACTCAAAACCAATGGCGACTGGCACGCCGCCATCGCGAGCAGGCTCGCTCCCACATTTATCGGGAACGGGCCTCTATTTTTTGAACGACACAGATCCCATGTGGGAGCGAGCCTGCTCGCGAAGAGGCCATAAGACTCAACATTCATGGTGACCCTTCACAAGCCCTGTCAGGACAGTCTCAAACCGCTGGTGGTTTTCGCGGTGCCCGGGGCTTTTTCTCGATGGCCTTTTCTCCTGGCGGGATCACCTTTGAAGCCGCCGCCGGTTTGGCTTTGGTTTTCGGTGCGGCGGTCTTGCCGTTGAGTGTCTTGTCAGGACCAGGTTTTGCGTCGCCGGTTTTCTTCGGCGCTGCTTTGCTGGCGGCGACCTTCGGAGACTTTTTCGGAGCCAGGGCTTCGGCTTCTGCCAGCTTGCGCGCCATCTCCCAGTGGCGGGCTTCCTGACCTTCGGGTTTTCCTTCGGACTCCCAAATCTGATAGGCGAATTCGCGGATGCGTTTTTCGTCGGTACTCATCGCAATGCTCCTGAACTGAACTCAAGTGTGGGTAATTTGAATAATGAGATTGACCGGGAAATCCCCCAGCGCGGCGCTGATCAGCAGCTCCCTGTGTTTTGTGACTGTGATGCCGGAAAAAAGTCCCTTCAGATGTTCGTCAGGGACGGTGAACGGCAATTTGACCCGTGTATCGCCCCACAGCGGCGCGTGGACCTGTGGTTCGGCACTGTTTCCCAGCAGTTCGGCACAGCGTATCGGCACAATCACGATGGCGCGTTTTCCCTCCCGTTCACGGACAAAGCCCAGTACTCGATGGGCCTCGCTGCCCACCACTTCCAGGGCCTGGTAGGCGCCACGCCGAAACAGCTCGGCATGCTCGGCCCGCAGACCCAGGGTGCGCGCAATCAAGGCCTGCTTGATGCGCCCGTCACGCCAGTTCGCCAGCAGATCAGGTGGCTCAACCGATGACAGCATCGCCCGCTGGCGACGGGTGTAATCCACCGGTCGACGGTTGTCCGGATCGACCAGGCTGAAGTCCCAGAAATCGTTGCCCTGATAAAGGTCCGGCACGCCGGGCACGGTCATGCGCAGCAAGGTTTGCGCCAAACCGTTGAGCGCCCCGGGGATGGCAATCGAGCGGGCAGCCTTGGCGAGGGCCGCACGCAACAGCTCACCTTCGGGGCTGAGCAGCAAGCGCTGGATAAAGTCCTCCGTCGCTTGCTCGTAAGTGTCATTGGGTGTGCTCCAACTGCTTTGCAGTTTGGCTTCGCGCAAGGCCTTGCGTTGCCATTGCCAAAGGCGCTTTGCATAGGCCTCGAGCGCCGGCCGATGATCGATATCGAGGTCCAGCGGCCAACTGCCGAGGATCGTTTGATACAGGATCAATTCATCGCCCGCCGACGGCGATTGATCGTCATTGCGCAATGGCCGGGCGAGGGTGCGCCACAGGCCGATCTGCGCGGCGAACCAATTGCTGCGTTCGCTCAACACCGCCAGCCGCGCGCGTGAATCTTCGCCACGCTTGTGATCGTGGGTGGCGCTGGCCAGCAGATTGTCCGGGAAGGTGTCGAGACGCTCGATGCAGGCCTGATGGAAGTCGGCAACCGGCGCACTGAACTGCTCGGTGTTGAACCCCACGTCATTGCGCGAGAGCAGGACTGCCGAACGATAGAGCGCAGTGTCTTCCACTGCTTTCGCCGCGGCCGGCGAAGTCAGTTGCTGGAAACGAACGCAGGCGTGCTTGAGGCGCTTGCGCTGACGACCGGCCGGGCGTAGCCGCCAGGGCTCACCGCCGAGCCAGCCGGCCAGGCAGTCGAGCACCGGCCAGTCTGCCTCGCCCAGTGATTGGCGGGCGCCGTCCATGGCCTGCTGGAAAAATACCTCGTCCCGGGCCGACCGGCCGAGGGCGCCGATGTAGGTGCGGTACACCGGGAAATGCACGATCAGCGCCTGCAAGGCCCGGCGAATGGCGCCGAGGGTCAGGTCGCGGGTCATGAGATTGTCCCGGGCCACTTGCAGCAGGGCCTGGGCGACGCTTTCGAAATCCCCGGCCAGGGAACTGCTGAGGATTTGCTGGCGGGCCAGCTGTGCTTCCCGGGAGAAGTCGGCGGGCCGCTCGCTGTGACGATGCCAGAGTTGGGCCAGCGTCTGCGCGCCCCGTGGATCATGTTGCAGGAGTGACAACTGGTTCATGAATTCGTAACCGGTGGTGCCATCCACCGACCAGTCGCGATGCAGGGTTTCGCCTTCGCCGAGGATCTTTTCAACATGGATTGGCAGGTGACGGCCCGCAGACAGACTGTCGACCCGGCGACGCAGCTTTCGGCAGTAGCCCCGCGGGTCGGCAAGGCCGTCGATGTGGTCGATGCGCAATCCGTCGATCAACCCCTCAGCCACCAATTGGAAGATCTTTGCGTGGGTGGCTTCGAACACAGCGGGCCGCTCGACGCGCAGTCCGCCGAGTTCATTGATATCAAAGAAGCGTCGCCAGTTGATGTCATCGGCGGCAGTGCGCCAGCTGGCGAGGCGATAGCTCTGGCGTTCCAGCAGGCTGTGCAGGCGCTGGAAGCCTTCGCCGGTCACTGAGTCGTAGTTTTTCAGGTGCTGGTCAATGGCCTGGGCAATGGCCGGATCGCAGACCAGATCGCGCAGTTCTGCTTTCAGTGGGATGGCCAGGCTGTGGGCGTCGCTCTGGTAGCTCAGTGTGCTGAAGCGATCGGCCAGGGATTTGAGTTGTTCGGCCTGTTGCGTATCAAGCAGTGCATCGGTCTTGAGCAGTTCGCCGTAATCGCAGGGGCAAACGGGAAAGCGGTGTTCGTAGTGCTCGACATGGAAGCTGCCGTGCCAGGCATCGAATCGCAAGGGCAGGGTGCCGTCCTGCAACGCGACGCCGTAATCGCTGCCCAGAAACGGCAGGAGCAACTGACCCTCCATCAACGGATCGGAAGAGTGCCACTGGATATCGAAAAACTCGCCGTAGGGGCTCAGGCGCCCCCATTCCAGCAAATCCAGCCACCAGGGATTATCACTGCCACCGACCGCCATGTGATTGGAGACGATGTCGAGGATCAAACCCATGTTCTGCTCGTGCAAGGCACTGACCAGGCAGCGCAGCGCCACTTCTCCGCCCAGCTCCGGGTTGACCCTGGTCGGGTCGACCACGTCATAGCCATGCACGGACCCGGCGCGAGCACGAAGCAGCGGGGAGGCATAGACATGGCTGATGCCGAGGCGAGCGAAAAAAGGCACCAGTGGCACTGCATCTTCCAGGGTGAAGCCTTTATGAAATTGCAGGCGCAATGTGGCGCGCAGCGGTCGTGTCGGCACTTGAGTCATCGATCACGCTCGACCGCCTGAAGTCGCGCACAGGCGAGCAGTTCCAGGCGCCGCGCGGCATCCGCTCCATCGAGCAGGGCTTCGCTGTATCCGGGCAAGCGCCGCGACCAGTTCGGGTGGGTGTCGATGGTACCCGGCAGGTTGGCCTGTTGTTCAACGCCAAGGGCATCTTCCAGCGGCAGCAGCACCAAGGGTGCTCGGGTATGGCCGAGAAAGCGCACGCTGGCATCGAGCACCTGGTCTGTTTCGTGGGACTCCTCGCGAAAGTTCTGCGGGTCCTGGCTCAACGCCCGGCGCAGGCCTTCACGCTCGCGCTCGCGGTGCTGGCGCCATTCGATTTCGCCGCTGGCATCGATCATGCCGAGCCGGGCGTTCCAGTCGATGTCCCGGCCATGCCACCAGCCGTTGAGGGTGGGCAGGTCATGGGTGCTGGTGGTCGCCAGGGCGTTGTCCGGCCAGTCGAGGATTGGCTTGAAGTGAGTGTTGTCCTGCTCGAACAGCAATACCCGCATGCCGAGCATCGAGCGGGCGATGAGTTTTTCCCGCAGGCCGTCCGGCACGGTGCCGAGGTCTTCGCCGAGGACGATGGCCTGGTGACGATGGGATTCGAGGGTCAACAAACGCAGCAGGTCGTCCACCGGGTAGTACAGGTAAGCTCCGTCGGTCGGTGGCGAGCCGTTGGGGATCACCCACAAGCGCTGCAGCCCCATGACGTGATCGATACGCAAGCCACCGCAATGGGCGAAATTGGCCCGCAGCATTTCGATGAAGGCACGAAAACCATTGCGTACCAGGCCTTCAGGGGCGAATGCGGAAATTCCCCAGCCCTGGCCACTGCGGTTGAG
Source organism: Pseudomonas sp. B28(2017) (assembly GCF_002113025.1). Classification (GTDB taxonomy): domain Bacteria; phylum Pseudomonadota; class Gammaproteobacteria; order Pseudomonadales; family Pseudomonadaceae; genus Aquipseudomonas. The sequence continues at coordinate 646,065 of NZ_NEJH01000001.1, forward strand.
AATGTCCGGTGGCGCACCGACGGTCAGGGCGGCGAGCAGTTCGTCCTGACGGCTCCAGGCCTGGCTGCCGCTGCCATCGGCACCGACGGCCAGATCGGCGATCAGGCCGATACTCATGCCACTGGCGCGGGCGGCGGCTTGCGCACGCTCCAGGCAGCGAGCGATCAGCCACTGACAGAAAGCGAAGAAGCCGATGCGTCCGGCATTCTCTTCGGTAAATGCCGTTACTTCGGCGCTGCGCGGGTTGCGCCAGGGTTCGGGCCACAGCCGCCAGTCGAGGTGTTCACCGCGGGCAGCGCGAGCTTCCTGGATGGCTTCGAAGCGGCAATGGTTTTCCAGCGCTTCGCCCCCAGCGTGACGAAAACTGCTGAAGTCTTCATGCAACGGGTGTTCACCCTGGACGAAGCCTTCATACAGTGCCTGCAACAATCGATGCTTGGCTTCGGCGGCGGCCGGCCAGTCAATCAGCGGGCGTTCTTCCAGCGCCTTGAGTTCAATGGCCAGCCCGGTTGCATCAATGGCGGTACGCAGGGCGCGTTCGCCGAGAATGGTGCCGGGGGCGCAGTAAAGGCTGTTGAGAAACAAACGGCTGGACGGCGAATACGGGCTATAGCGCTGTGTGTCACTGGAAAACATTGCATGCAACGGGCTGATCGCCAGTGCCTCGGCGCCACGTTCACCGGCGACCCGGGCGAGTTCCTCAAGCGCCTGGGTGTCACCAAACCCGCCATCGCCGGGGCGGCGCAAACCATACAACTGCACGCTCAGGCCCCAGGCACGCGGGATCGGGTTATCCACGGCATCGGCCACGCTGTAGCAACGGGCCGGGGCCACGGCGAGGGTGAAGGTTTGCCCGTCGATGTCGACCTGTTGATAGCCGACCGGTACCAGCCCCGGCAGCACCGCTTTGGCGTCCAGCTTCAGGTTGAGCCGCGAGCCGTCCTCGAGGTGGATTTCGCAAGGGGTATCAGGCTCGAAGTAGCGCGCCAGGTCCAGGCCAACCCCCACATCGGCGGTCATCAATGGCGGCAAGCGGTGTGTCTGTTGCGCTGCCTGTAACTCCAGCAGGCTGGCGTCGATTTCCTGGGCACTGCCAGCCGGGTGGCCCAGGCCGGTCAGCACGTTGCGCAACACCGACGGCGCGACTCTTTGCGGGCGGCCGTTGGCGTCGATCCAGTCGACCGCGAGGCCGGCACGGCTGGCCAGAATTTCCAGTTGCGCATCACTCATGGACGCTCTCCATACGGGGTAGCAAAGGGGGCTGCTGCGACGAGGCTGACTAGTGCGCAATACGGAGCAAGGGTGCCCTGGTCCAGCAGGTCGGCGCTTTCTGGTGGGTATTCGAACAACCGTGCGGCACCGGTCTGTGCGGTGTGGAATACGGGCCTGTCGCCGAGGTTCAGGTCAATACGCAGTTGGCTGCCATCGCCCAAGCGCCAGGATGCACTCACCGCGCCTTCGCCCAGCACGTCTGTGCCCAGTGCCTGGGTGCCCGGCAGGCGCGGCATGATGAGCCGATGGCGGATCTGCAATAGTCGGCAATAAAGGTCGTGCATTTCTGAATGACCGGTCGATGGCAGGACCGGGCGCGACGCTTCGAACGTTTGCGGATCATTCGGGTCCGGAATGTGTTTGCGTTGACGCGGGTCCGCAAACGCGCTGAATGCGGCGAACTCGTTACGTCGGCCGTCGCGGACCCGCTTTGCTAATTCGCCATGATGGCTGGTGAAAAACAGGAAGGGTTGTTCGACGGCGAACTCGTCACCCATGAACAGCAGCGGAATCATCGGCGACAACAGCAGCAATACGGTGGCGGCCCGCAGCGCTTGCGGATGGGCAAGTTGATGCAGGCGCTCGCCGAAGGCCCGATTGCCGATCTGGTCATGGTTTTGCAAAAACAGGATGAATGCGCCGGGCGGCAAATGCCCACTGGGTTCACCGCGCGCCACACCATGGCGGTTGAGATCGCCCTGGAACACGAAACCCTGGCTCAGGCAGCACGCCAGTTGTTCGGTGGGGTTTTGCGCGTAATCGGCGTAATAGGCATCGGATTCTCCGGTCAGCAACACATGCAGGGCGTTATGGCCGTCATCGTTCCACTGCGCGTCGTAACCCTGTTCCAGCAAGCTGGCCTGGTTGTGTTCGTTCTCCACCATCAGCCAGACATGCCGCGCCGGCCCCGTCTGCTGGCGCACCCGTTGCGCCAGTTCCTGGAGGAAATCCGGGTCTTCGATGGCGTGCACCGCGTCCAGGCGCAACCCGTCGAAACGGTATTCCAGCAACCACATCAAGGCGTTTTCGATGAAGAAGTCCCGTACTTCGCGACGGCGCAAGTCGATGGCTGCGCCCCACGGCGTGTGTTTGTCCTGGCGAAAAAAGCCCTTGGCATAACGATGCAGGTAATTGCCGTCCGGGCCGAAGTGGTTGTAGACCACGTCGAGGATCACCGCCAGGCCGTGGCCGTGGGCGGTGTCGATCAAGTGCTTGAGTTGCTCGGGGGAGCCGTATGAAGCCTGGGGTGCGTAGGGCAGGACGCCGTCATAACCCCAATTGCGCTCACCGGGAAACTGCGCGATGGGCATCAGTTCGATCGCGGTGACGCCCAGTTCGACCAGGCGTGCCAGATGCTGCTCGACGGCACTGAAGCCGCCGAGCGCACCGACATGCAATTCATAGATCACTGCTTCGTTCCATGGTCGTCCCAACCAGGTACTGTGTTGCCACGCATAGGCCAGCGGATCGACCACCACGCTGTGTCGGTCGATATCGCCGGCCTGGGCGCGGGAGGCCGGGTCGGGTACTTCCAGTTCGCCGTCGATGCTGTAGCGGTAACGCGTACCCGCCGGGCATCGGGTGTTGCTCACGAACCAGCCGTCGGCCTGGGGCAGCAACGGCAAGGACTGTCCATTTTCCAGTTCGACACTGACGTAAAACGCATCTGGCGCCCACAACGCGAATCGCGTGTGCTCTGCGTCCAGCATGATTGCGCCGTGAGGCCAGGTCTCAAGGGTCCGTAACGGCATCTTGAAAGCCTCTACTGTTTGTTCGATTTCCCCAACGCTTTCGCCACAAGCTGTTCGTAAAGCTCGGCGTAGGGTACGACCGCCTTGCACCAGTTGAACGGTGCAGCCATGGCCCGGCACCGCATGGCGTGCAGCAAGTCGGGGAAGGCAAATACCTTGAACGCGCGGCTCAGGGCTTCCTTGTAACTTTGCACCGTGGATTCATCGAACAGGAACCCGGTCACGCCGTTTTCGATGGTGTCGGCCAGGCCACCGGTATTGCGTGCCACCGGCAATGAGCCGAAGCGCTGGGCGTACATCTGGCTCAAGCCGCAGGGCTCGTAACGCGAAGGCATCAGCAGGAAGTCGCTGCCGGCGAACATGCGCCGGGCATCGGTTTCGTTAAAGCCAATACGCACGCCGATCTGCCCGGGGAAGCGCAGGGCCAGTTCGCGCATCGACTGTTCTTCTTCCGGCTCGCCACGGCCGATGATCGCGATCTGGCCGCCGGATTTGACGATGTATTCGGAGACCGCTTCGGTCAGGTCCAGGCCTTTCTGGTAGACCAGGCGCGAAACCACGGCGAACAGCGGCCCTTCGGAGTCTTGCAGGCCGAACAGCTCGCGGACATGGGCGGCGTTCACCGCCTTGCCATCCCAGTCGCCGATGTTGAACGGGCAGAACAGGTGCGGATCAGTCGCCGCATCCCAGCTTTCATCGATGCCGTTGGGTATCCCGCTGAGCAGGCCTTGCTGGGTCTTGGCGGCGAGAAAACCGTCGAGACCGCAGCCGAAATCCGGGGTGGTGATTTCCTGGGCGTAGGTCGCGCTGACGGTGGTGATGTGGCTCGAATAGGCCATGCCGGCCTTGAGGAACGACATCTTGCCGTAGAACTCCATGCCTTCCTGTTGCAGCGCGTGATGGGGAATGCCCAGTTCGGGGCATGAGCCCAGGCTGGTCACGCCTTGATACGCCAGGTTGTGAATGGTGAACAGCGTCGGCGTGCGTTGTCCACGCCAGTGCATGTAGGCCGGGGCCAGGCCGGCGGGCCAGTCGTGGGCGTGCACCAGGTCCGGGCACCAGTGGATTTGTGCGAGGTTGGCGGCAATATCCGCCGCCGCCAGGCCCAGGCGGGCGAAACGGATATGGTTGTCCGGCCAGTCGCGGCCGTTGTTGGCGCCGTAGGGCGAACCTTCGCGCTCGTAGAGTTCGGGGCAGATCAACACGTAAATGACCAGACCATCGGGCATGTCCATGCGCCCGATCTTGCACGGTGGCAATGCAGCATGCCCGCCAAGCTCACCGATGATATGAATGGGGTTCTCGCTGTGCAGCACCTGCGGGTAACCCGGGATCAACACCCGCACATCATGCAGGTGAGCCATGGCCCGTGGCAGCGCTGCGGAAACGTCGCCCAGGCCACCGGTTTTCACCAGGTCGGCAATTTCCGAGGTGACGAACAACACTTTTTTACGGTTCGGATTCTGGTTGGCTGCCGGGGTCAGCGTCCTGGTGCCAGGAATGCTGATGGGGTGGGTATTTGCGGCAGTTACGGCGCTCGATTCGCCGACCTGATGAGCACGCTCTCCCTGTATTTCCAAAGCCGTACCGATCATATGAATCTCCCGTGTTGTTGATCTAATTCTTAGGTCTGGCAAACGGTGTTTCATGGCCAATTCCGCTGGCCAGGCGCAATCGCGCTACGCATCAGTGAGCAAACGCTGCCCAATGCGTCGAAGCAAAAGGGGTGAATGAGCCGTTGCAAGGATTGCACCAGTCGCAACGCACCTTCTTGTCAGAGGACCGATCGGGATTGGAAAAAGTTTCGACTTTTTTTCCACTTTGTGACCGACCGGTTTCGTCTCGAGAAAATGAGTCTAGGCCAGAACTTAGAGCGGTAAAGGGCAGATGGCAAAATTGTTCGACAATTGGTTTGTAGCGGTACGGACGTGCCTGATCGAGGTGCGGGCGCCCCGACGAAGTGCATGTTTTTTTGCGTTTTGGCCTCAAAAAGTCACCGGGCAGTCACATAAATGTGCGACGCGATCGAGCGGCAGTGCACCGTTTTGGTGCGCGCGATGAGTCCCGCATTTGGCTGAACCACTGCCTTACTGCCTGCCTTGATGCCTTGTTATAGTTCGGGCCTCATTTCTGCCCGCAAAAGGATCACTGGCATGTCTCGTTACACCGCGTTCAACGTCGAACTGGTCGATAAAATCGCCCATGTGCAGATCAACCGCCCGGAAAAGATCAACTCGATGAACGCTGCGTTCTGGAGCGAGATCGTCGAGATCTTCCAGTGGGTCGACGACACTGATGAAGTGCGCGTGGTGGTGCTCAGCGGGGCAGGCAAGCATTTCTCCTCGGGTATCGACCTGATGATGCTGGCCGGCGTGGCCAATGAGCTTGGCAAGGACGTCGGCCGCAATGCGCGCCTGTTGCGACGCAAGATTCTCACCTTGCAAGCGTCGTTCAATGCGGTCGATAACTGCCGCAAACCGGTGCTTGCGGCCATACAGGGTTACTGCCTGGGTGGCGCCATCGACCTGATTGCAGCGTGTGACATGCGTTATGCCGCTGCAGACGCACAGTTTTCAATCAAGGAAATCGACATCGGCATGGCTGCCGACGTCGGCACATTGCAACGCTTGCCGCGAATCATCGGTGACGGCATGCTGCGTGAACTGGCTTACACTGGTCGCACCTTTGGCGCCGACGAAGCGCGGGGCATGGGCCTGGTCAATCGCGTCTACAGCGACAACGCCAGCCTGCTCGACGGTGTCATGGGCATTGCCCGCGACATCGCCGGCAAGTCGCCGATCGCCGTCACCGGCACCAAAGAGATGATCAGCTACATGCGTGACCATCGCATCGATGATGGACTCGAATACATCGCCACCTGGAACGCCGCCATGCTGCAATCCACCGATCTGCGCGTGGCCATGGCCGCCCATATGAGCAAACAGAAACCCGAATTTCTGGATTGATTAACCATGATTCCTCGCTGGACCACTGCAGTACTGGACACCGATCAACCTGGTGGCTGGGCCGTCGCGCGCAGCCCCGAGGGTTTTCTGTTCGATGACAATGGCGCCTTGTTTGCGCGTGAATGGTTAAAGCGCCAGGACCTGTCGATTCTCGCTGAGCATGGCATTGGTCATCTCGACGGCGAGCCGGTCTATCTGCTGGAGTTGCGCAGTCACAGCGAGGTGCCGGGCTGCAACTGGAAAGGCCTGCGGGCGTTCATGCTGGAAGGCGATCACACGCTCTACAAGGTGCTCGGTTACGCCGCACAGATCGGCACCTGGGCCCGCGAGCACCGCTTTTGCGGCAATTGCGGGCAGGCGACCCATCAGGTGGTGCGTGAACGGGCGATGTACTGCGAGCCGTGTGACTTGCGCTATTACCCGCGCATTTCGCCGAGCATGATCGTGCTGGTGACCCGTGGCGACGAGATTCTGCTGGGCCGTTCGCCGCGTTTTGTGCCGGGTGTCTACAGCACCCTGGCCGGGTTTGCCGAGCCGGGCGAATCGGCCGAGGACTGCCTGATTCGCGAGGTTCGCGAAGAGGTGAGCATCGAGGTGAAGAACATCCAGTACATGGGCAGCCAATGCTGGCCGTTCCCGCACTCGATGATGCTCGGCTTTCATGCCGAATACGCCGGTGGCGAGATCGTCTGTCAGGAAGACGAGATCGAAGATGCCCGGTGGTTCAACGTGCACGAGCTGCCGCCGTTGCCGGCGTCACGCTCGATTGCCCGCTACCTGATCGACGTCTATGTGGCGCGGCGTCTAGGCCACGCTGAACCAGTGCTGCCAGGCTAGGCGCACGGTCAGGCCCAGCACCACGGTGATGAACACCGGGCGAATGAATTTCGCGCCGCCGCTGATGGCGGTGCGGGCGCCGAAGAAGGCGCCGACCATCAACGACGAGCCCATGCACAGGCCGATGATCCAGTCCACCTGACCGGAAAAGATGAAGATCGACAGCGCCGCCGCGTTGCTGACGAAGTTCATGCTGCGCGCCACTCCGCTGGCCTTCACCAGGTCGATGGGGTACAGCAGCAGGCTGCTCACGGTCCAGAAGGCGCCCGTGCCGGGACCGGCCACGCCGTCATAGAAGCCGAGGCTGAAGCCTTGGGTCGACTGCCACGTTTTCTTGATCGGTGCGTCGCTGTCCGATGGCGCTTTCGGCGTGCCGCCAAACAATAGATAGACCCCGCAAGCGAAGACGATCACTGGCAGCATCTTGTTCAGCCATTCCGCTGGCAGGTAATGCGCGACCACGGCACCGGTCAGCGCACCGACCAGGGTTCCGACGATGGCGTGCACCCATTGTGCAGGGTGGAACAGCTTGCGGCGGTAGAAGGTGAAACTGGCAATCGCCGAACCGAAGGTCGAACTGAGCTTGTTGGTGCCTAGCACCAGATGCGGCGGCAGGCCGGCGGTCAACAGGGCCGGGGTGGTCAACAGACCACCGCCACCGGCGATGGCATCGATGAAACCGGCAACAAAAGCGACAAGGGCCAGGATGGCCAGGGTGGAGAGGTCAACACTGAGTTCGAAAGGCATGGGGTCGGCTTATTCGGCGGGTGCAGAAAGAGGCTGCAGGGAAGGGGCGGTATGTTACCGGCCTGAACGCCACAAAACCATTGTGGGAGCGAGCCTGCTCGCGAAAGCGGTGTGTCAGCCAGCATTGATGCTGGATCTGATGACCCCCTTCGCGAGCAGGTCGGATCGCCGCACCGTCGCTCCCACATTTTGCTAAGTGTTTACAAGCCAAGATCCGACAAACTCGGGTGATCGTCAGGACGACGCCCCAGCGGCCAGTGGAACTTGCGCTCGCTTTCCTTGATCGGCATGTCGTTGATGCAGGCGAAGCGGCGGGCCATCAGGCCGTCCTCGTTGAACTCCCAGTTTTCGTTGCCATAGGAACGGAACCAGTTGCCCGAGTCATCGTGCCATTCATAGGCATAACGCACGGCGATGCGGTTGTCGGTAAAGGCCCAGAGTTCCTTGATCAGTCGATAATCCAGCTCCTTGGCCCATTTACGGGTCAGGAAGCCCTTGGCTTCTTCGCGGTTGTAAGCGAACTCGGCGCGATTGCGCCATTGGGTGTCCAGGGTGTAGGCCAGGGACACGCGCTCGGGGTCGCGGGAGTTCCAGCCGTCTTCAGCCAGGCGAACTTTTTCAATGGCCGATTCACGGGTGAAAGGGGGTAATGGCGGACGAACTTCGGCATTAGACATTTCAAGTCTCCATATCAAGTTAAAGTTAAAACAACTGTCGAGCTTGATTAAGTTGCTACAGGCCCAATAACTTTCGCGCCATGCATTGCGCATTATCGGCGGCACTGTGATCACCCATTACAAGCGCCACGGTAATGGCACCATCGATCAGGATCAGCAGTTGTCTGGCCAGCATCTGCGGATCCTCGGCACCCTGTTCGGTACACAGCTCGCACACGTAGTCGAGCAGCTTCTGTTTATGTTCTTTGGCGACCAGGCGCACCGGGTCTTGCGGGTCGCCGGTTTCGCCACTGGTGTTGATGAAGGCGCAGCCGCGAAAGCCTTCGCTGGCGAACCACGATTTGAGTACGGTAAACAGGTTGAGCAGTCGCTCGGCCGGCGTTTGGGCCTGGCCGACTTCCTCGCGGTACCAATGCATCCAGCGCTGGTCGCGGCGTTGCAGGGCAGCCACCACCAGTTCGTCCTTGTTGGCGAAGTAGCGATAAATGCTTTTTCTGGAGACGCCGGCGGTTTTCACCAGAAGATCCATGCCAGTGGCGGCTATGCCACTTTTGTAGATCAACTTTTCGGTGACATCCAGAATGATGTCGCGTGTGTCATTGCTAGTGATTTCATTCATGTGGCAAACAGTAGAACGATCATTCTCCATGGTCAATTAATATTTTTGTGGCGCCTGATAAATGGTCTTCGCGAGCAGGCTCGCTCCCACATTGAAATGCATTCCCCCTGTGGGAGCGAGCCTGCTCGCGAAGGGGATATTACAGACAGTAACAAGACCCAAACCTTTGCATGGTGTAAGCTCTCGGGTTCTTCGGATTCGACCCATTGCGAGCCCTATGCCGTCGCTTTTCAAACGTTCCCTGCTGCCCAAACTGCGCAGTTTTCCGCTGACAGCCGATGCCGTCGGCATCCTCAGCGGCGCTGCCGAATTCCGTCGTTGCCTGCTGGAGAAAATCGCCGGCGCGACCCGGCGCATTTACATCGTTGCGCTGTACCTGCAACAGGATGAAGCCGGCCAGGAAATCCTCGATGCCTTGCACGCGGCCAAACTGGCGCGTCCGGAACTGGACGTGGTGGTGGTGGTCGACTGGCTGCGCGCCCAGCGCGGCCTGATCGGTGCCGGCAAACAACCGGGCAACTCCGCCTGGTATCAGGAAATGACCCGCACCCACGAAAGTGTGGTGCCGGTCTACGGCGTCCCGGTACAAACCCGCGAACTGTTCGGTGTGTTGCACCTCAAAGGCTTCGTGATCGATGACTGTGTGATCTACAGCGGCGCGAGCCTGAACAACGTCTATCTGCACAAGTTCGACAAGTACCGCTATGACCGCTATCACCTGCTGCACAATCGCGAACTGGCTGATTCGATGCAGCACCTGGTGCAGCACGGCCTGGTGGCCTCAAAAGCCGTGCACCGCCTAGACCTGCCGAACCTGCCGACCACCCGCAGCCTGCGCCATGACATCGGCGACCTGCGCAGCCGCCTCAAGCACGCGGCGTATGACACTACGCGGGGCACCACCGACAGGGCTGGCTTGTCAGTCAGTCCGTTGCTCGGCGTCGGCAAGAACAATCCGCTGAACCGGGTGATCTGCGAACTGATCGCCAGCGCCCGGCAGCAACTGACCATTTGCACACCGTACTTCAACCTGCCGCTGGCGATCATCCGTGAGATCAACCGTGCGCTGGCCCGTGGGGTGAAGATCGACATTGTGGTCGGCGACAAGACGGCCAACGACTTCTACATTCCGCCGAGCGAACCGTTCCGGGTCATTTCGGCGCTGCCGTACCTGTATGAAATCAGCTTGCGCCGGTTTGCCAAGCGCCATCAGCGCAACATCGACAGCGGTCAGTTGAACCTGCACCTGTGGCGTGATGGCGACAACTCCTATCACCTCAAGGGCATGTGGATCGATCAGCGTTATACCTTGCTGACCGGCAACAACCTCAACCCGCGGGCGTTTCGACTCGACCTGGAAAACGCCTTGTTGATCGATGATCCGCACAGCGAGTGGCTGGAGCCGCGTCGCAACGAGCTGACAGAGATCTTCCAGCACACCCGTCGTATCGAGCATTTCCAGAGCCTGGAAACCCTTGCCGAATACCCGATGGGCGTCGCCAAGTTCCTCAAGCGCGTGAGTCGCGTGCGGATCGAGCGCTTGCTTTACCGCATTCTGTAAACCCGGTGGGTCTCAGAAAAGCAATCGCGAGCAAGCTCGCTCCCACGAGGTATCGTGGCTCACAGGATCTGCGGTGAGTGGGTGGTTTCGGCTAATATGCCTCCACTCGAACAAGAACAGGGCTTGCCGCGATCCATGTCGGAAAAAGACACCATCTCCATCCAACTGGTGCGTGAAGCACTGTTGCAAAGCTGCGCACCAGGCATCGCCACGGACGAGGTGCTGATCAAGGTTGGCATCGACCCGCAGCTATTGGGTAACCCCGACGCCCGTGTTCCGGCCGCGGCTTATGCACGACTGTGGCGGTTGCTGGCACGGCGCGGGGATGATGAGTTTTTTGGCATGGACCCACGCAAACTGAAATCCGGCAGTTTTGCGTTTCTGTGCCGCAGCGCCATGCTCCAGCCCAGCGTGGCGGCGGGGCTGACCAGCGGCTTGGCGTTTCTGTCGTTGGTCCTCGAACACCTGCCGGCGCAGTTGGTGCGTCAGCAAAGCCTGGCGGAAATTGTCCTGCTGGAGGACGACAAAGACCCGCGCCGGGCCTTCACCTATTTCACCTATTGGATGATCGTGCACGGCGTTGCCTGCTGGCTGGCAGGGCGGCGGATTCCGATTCTGGCCATCGAACTACGCTGTTTGAAACCGGATTTCTGCGATGACTATCAGGTAATGTTTTCCGAGAACCTGCGTTTCGACCGTCCGCGCACGCGGATGATTTTCTCCGCCGATTGCCTGGATTTGCCGATCAAGCGCAGCCCCGAGGAACTCAAGCGATTCCTGGTCCATGCGCCAGCGAACATTCTGGTGAAGTACCGCGATCCGCAGAGCCTGGCCAGCCGTATCAAACACGATCTACGCCACCTGCCAGCTGAACACTGGCCCGAAACCGAAGCCCTGGCGCAACGTCTGTGCATCTCGGCTTCAACTTTGCGCCGCCGACTGGCCGAAGAAGGACAGACCTATCAAGGCCTCAAGGATGGTGTGCGCAAGGAACTGGCGATTGTCTGGCTGGCCGAGCCTGCGATCAGCTTCAGTGAAATTGCCACGCGGCTCGGGTTCGCCGACGTCAGCTCGTTCTACAAGGCGTTTCGCAAGTGGTCGGGGTCAAATCCGGGGCATTACCGCAGCCTGATTCTCAATGACGTCGAGTGAGCTCAGCGGCGCAGTGACCATTCTTCACGGATGATTTCGCGGATTTACTTCGGGGGAAGTCCCGCTGGCAAATTGAATGGCATCGGTGCGGATCACTGGCAGCCTTTCAACGGCTGCCAGTGATCGGCCTTGGCAGATTGAGCGTGCCACTGTCCACGAAGCGCGTCGTGTTGAACACCCCGCCCGAGAGTTTGCCGTGCAGGATATAAGGCAGGTTGTCGAGTGTTTTCATCTGGCTGATGCCATAGGTCTGGCGGACCACCGAAAGCGCCGAAACGCTGACCGGCACGCTCACGACGGTGTCGGAAAAACGCCCGATCTCGCCCCTTTCATCGGTGACCCCAGAGGCGAATGGCTGGCCGTTGATGTCCAGGTCCAGGGCGACGCCGCTATAAGTGAGGTTGATGTCATTGGGGTTCTGCACGCGGATTTTCACGGCAAAACGCACTTCCATGCCCTCGCCTTGCAGGGGCTCGATACCCACGACGTTGACTTTTACCGGGTCTCTATAGGGCAGCGAGGAACAGGCGCTCAGGCAGAGCAGGAGGGAAATCAGGACCGCGTGGACGCTGCGCATGGACGTGCTCTCATCTGAAAAGGGCTGAGCCGCCAGCGGCTCAGCCTTCGAGCCCGTCTAGCGGTTTGACTGTGCGACCACCGCAGCCTTTGCGGGTTCATCCCTGGCGGTCACATCGGGGTTCTGCATCACCTGAAGCACGGAGGCCTCCGGATCGAATTCGTCTTCCTCCAGGTCGATGAACTCCTCGGGCAGGAAGATATTAAGAACGATAGCGCACAGCGCACCGACGGTGATGGGCGATTCGAAAATGTTGTGCAGGGCCTTGGGCAGTTCACGCAAGACTTCCGGCACGGCGGCCACACCCAGGCCCATGCCGAGTGAAATCGCCACGATCAGCATGTTGCGTCGATGCAAGCCGGCCTCGGCGAGGATCTTGATCCCGGCCACGGCGACGGTGCCGAACATCACCAGCTCAGCGCCACCCAGCACCGGCTTCGGCATCAACTGCAGCACGGCTCCGATCATCGGGAACAGACCGAGCACCACCAGCAGGCCGGCAATGAAAAACGCCACGTAGCGACTGGCCACGCCCGTGAGCTGGATCACCCCGTTGTTCTGGGCGAAGGTCACCATCGGCATGCTGTTGAACACCGCCGCCATGGCCGAGTTGAGGCCGTCGGCGAGCAGGCCGGACTTGATCCGGCGAATGTACACCGGGCCTTTCACCGGTTGCCGGGAGATCATCGAGTTGGCCGTGAGGTCACCGGCGGCCTCCAGCGGTGAAACGAGGAAAATCACCGCCACCGGAATGAACGCCACCCAATCGAAGGCGAACCCGTACTTGAATGGTACCGGTACACTCACCAGCGGGACGTCGGGCAGGCTGTTGAAGTCCACTTGCCCCATGAGCCATGCCACCACGTAGCCCAGGGTCAGGCCGATGACGATTGCTCCGAGGCGTAGAAACGGCACGTCTACCCGGTTCAATACCACGATGGTTCCCAGCACCAGCGCCGCCAGGGCCAGGTGACTGGCAGCCCCCAGGTCCGGGGCGCCGAAGCCTCCCGCGATGTCAGTCATGGCCACCTTGATCAGTGACAACCCCATCAGCGTGATGATCGTTCCGGTCACCACCGGGGTGATCAGCATGCGCAGTTTGCCGATGAACTGGCTCAACACCACTTCAATGAACGCGGCAAAAAAACACACACCGAAGATGGTCGAGAGAATCTCGTCGGTGCCGCCGCCCCGTGCCTTGACCATGAAGCCGGCACTGAGAATCACACTGATGAACGAGAAGCTAGTGCCTTGCAGGCACAACAGGCCGGAGCCCACCGGGCCAAATCGCCGCGCCTGTACGAAGGTACCCAGGCCGGAGACGAACAGCGCCATGCTGATCAGATAAGGGATTTCGCTTTGCAGCCCCAGGGCGCTACCCATGATCAGCGTCGGGGTGATGATGCCGACGAAACTCGCCAGCACATGTTGCAGGGCGGCGAAGACGGTGGCAGTCAGGTGCGGGCGGTCATCGAGGCCGTAAATCAGATCGTTGTGGCGTGGGACAGGGGCTTTTTCGGAGGCGGTCATGGTGGTTTGCGTGCCAGAAGGCGGGCCGGGTCAGAAAATGGAGGCGCAGGATGCCAGAACCGCCCGGCCACGGCAAAAGAACCTCAAAAACAGTGGCTTACAGTCGTGGCGCGAGCACCTCGCCAACGCTGCGGCGTTTGGCGTGCAGTTGGCTGGCCTGGATCAGCTGTTCGAGGTCCTCGGGTGTGACGTCATAGAACGCTTCCATATCGGCCAACGCCAGTTTCAGGTCTTCGGCGGTGATGGCCTGACGGTCGACCGGCGGGTGATCGGCGGGGATCATGATCACCGGTTCGCTGGCACTTTTTGGGTAACGAATGCGGGTCAGGTTGTTGTAGGCCAGGGCGCAGATCAGCATTGTCGCTGCGCTTAGCATTACCGGTTCAATGGCTTTCCAGCCCATGGCAATGGTGGCCGGATCGGCCAGTACCAGGGTCAGAGCCAATGCTCCGGCTGGTGGATGCAGGCACCGCAGCCAGCACATCAGGATCAGCGCCATGCCCGCGGCCAGGCAAGCGCTACCGAGGGTTCGGCCCAGCACGTGGGCCACCAGTAACGCAATCACCCCGGCACTCAGGTAGCCGCCCAGAATCGACCAGGGTTGGGCGAGCGCGCCCGAAGACACGGCAAACAGCAACACCGCCGACGCCCCCAGCGGGCCGATCAGGTGCTGGGCCACCTCAATGCCGAACACCTGGGCACAGAGCCACACGCTGAACAGCGTTCCCAAGGCCATGCCAATGGCGGCGCGGCTCCATTCGGTGGGGCGGGTGTTGATGGCAGCAGGCAACCAGCGAGCAAGCATTTCGAGAAACACTCCGGCAGAAAAAAGCGAGGCAAAAAAAAGGGCTTGGCTGGGATAACCAGAAAGCCCTTGAAGGTGTTCCAACTGTTGGGGGAGGAATGCGCACAGTGTGCCGTTCAATCATGCTACTGACAAATTCATATTAATGAGCTTTCAGTGCATTAATTTTGCTTTGAATGACTCCATCGGCCGCTTACGTAGCACAGCAAACCACCCACGGCAGCCAGTGCACTCAAGGCATAAAACATCGTCGGTGCAGGGGTGTGCATCAACATGAAGCCGCAAATCATCGGGCTCAACGCGCCGCCAAGCGCAGCGAGGTTTTGTGCGCCGTAATAGCTGCCGCGCAGTTCTTCCGGAGCCAGGGTGTCGACGAAGAGAAACTCGGCCGGGTAAATGATGATTTCACCGAGAGTGAAGATAAACATCGCCACGCACCAGCTCACCAGGCTGTCTGCCAGGCTGAAGCCGATCAGCCCGAGGATGAACAGGCCGGTGCCGGCAATAATCCATTGGCGCAGTTGCTCGCGCTTGAGAAAGCGCCCGATCTGGTATTGCAACAAGATCACGCTGATGGCGTTGCAGGCGAGCAGGGCGGCCATGATTTCCATGGTGTGACGGGAATTGCTGATCACCAGCAGGTACTGCGACAGGTAAAACGTGAATCGCCCGTGCACCACCGTGCTGAGCAGGCAACCGGCGGTGAACGTGATCAGGGTGCGGTCGTTTTTCAGGGTGATCAGGGTTTTGAGAAAACTCTGCGCTTGACCGGCCAGGGAAACACTGGCCGGGTTTCCGGGAATGCCAGTCATCAGGAACATACTGAAAAAAGCGATGGCCGCAGCGATCAGGAACGGCGCACTGGCAAAGGCGCCGGCGATCAGCACACCGAGCATCGGCCCGACCGCGTAGCCAATGTTGGTCAGCGTATAGCTGAGGGAAAACGCCTTGGCGCGCTGGCCCACCTCAAGGTTGTCGCTGAGGATCGCTTTCGAACCGATCAGGAACAGTGATGAGGCGGTTTCGGTGACGATCAGGGTGATCGTTGTCAGGTAGAGGTTTTCAGCAAAGGTCAGCAACACCAGGCCGATAGCACTGGACGCCATCGAGAGAACAAGCAATCGGCGTTTTTCGAAGCGATCGATGATGTAGCCGCCGTAGAGTGAGAGCAGGGTGGCGACGAACACTGCAATGCCGAGCAGCAAGCCAACGTCCTGTTGGTTGAGGCCAAGCTTGTCACTGACGAACAGCGTGAGCAGCGGGCTGGTGATGGCGCGGCTGACGACAATGGTCAGCGAGCAGATCAGCAGGCGGCGGATGAGGGGGGAGTAGGTGGTCACGGCGTGAATGTCCTTATTCGATCGGGCCGGCATCAGCCCGATCATGGGCGCTACTCTAACAGTCGGACGATTCGATTGTTGCCACGGGGTTTACTTGAGGTGCAGCAGCACGAAATCATTGTTGTCGAAGCGCCCGCTAAGTACGGGCGGCAATGCACCAATAGCCGTGCCTTGCAATGTCTCGTACGCATTCAGGCCCATCATCACCCACGCCGGGCCCTTCAGGGTTTCAAGTTCCCCAGGGGAGTCGGTGAACACCGGGTGCAGTTCCTGTGGGATGTTGACCATGAACTTGATGGCCTTCGCATCTTTGCCCATGCCGTGCATCACCAGCGGTGCCGGGTCTTCTTGCACCTGTTCAAACGCCTCGCGGCTGAAGGTCCGGGTATCGTAGAGCTGTCGTTGAACTGGCTCGAACTGCAGGATGTAGAACGACCAGAGTGCCAGGACCGCGCAAAGGGCCAGTGCCTCTGTTCGCCAGCGGGGCTGCTTGAGAGCTGTCACAGCAACCACTTGCAGCACACCGAGAATAATGAACAACGAAGCGAGGTGAGCCACTTCATCGGGAAATTTTCGTCGCACAACCAGCAAGGTCACGATCAGCAGCCCTGGGATCAGCAGCCACAGTCCCTGCATCAACCTGCGCAGCCAGGCAAACAATCGACCCTGTGTGGCGTAGAACGGATAGGCCGCCATGATTGCCGCCATGGGCAGCATCGGCAGCAGGTAGCGGGCTTTTTTCGCTTGGGGGATCGAGAGACCAATCATCACGATCAGCCCTGCGGCGAAGCAGTATTGCAACAGGCGCAATGCCGGGCCGGTTTCCCGGCGGCCGGAGATTCCGACCGCCAACAGCGCCAGCACCGCCAAGGGCCACGCTAATGCGTAATTACCTACCGAACTGGTGAAGTAATACAGCAAATCGTTGGAACCTTCGGTGCCGTCCATGCGCCCCATGAACTGCATGCGAATCACGTCTTGCAAAAATGCCGGGCCGCCACTGATGTCCGCCAGCCACAGCAACAGCCCGACGCACATCGCCAGCAGTGCCGATGCCAGCAAGCCGAAGACAATCAGTCGTCGCCATTGGCGATCGACCAGGAAATAGCTGCAGAGTATCCCTGCAGGAATGACCAGGCCGATTGGCCCACGAATCCAGAAGCCCAGCATCAGCAAGGCAAAGATCAGAACCTGGCGGCGCGGCGCTGCGAAGTGATCGGCGGCATAGCCAAGGTAGAACACGCTGAATGCGACGGCCGTCAGCATAAGGTCGAGGGAAACGGCGCGGGTTTCCGTGATGAAGGTGTTGGTCAACAGCATCAAGGCGATGCTCAGTAATGCCCAACGCGTGGAGTAGGGCGCCAGCAGGCGGTACATCAATGTGACGATGACCGCTGCGGCGATGGCGCTCGGCAGCCACGCGGTCAGGCTGGTGACCCGGCCGAACGGCAGTGAAAGCAGCCAGATGAATATTGTTGAAAGTCCCGAATAGTCTGCGTAGGGCTGGCCATAGGTCGTCGGAAAAAACGACGGCCCATTGCGCAGCATCTCCTGGGCGAACAGCACGAAGCGCGAATCGAAACCGATGGCCGCCTGCTGATACATCCCGGCGCAGAACAACAACAGCGCCAACAGACCCAGCGCGAGGGACTGTTGGCGGATGTGAGGGATCATGAGGTTCAGGCGACTACTGGTTCGGCTGACCATTGCTGGTAAGGCATCGGCAATTTGCGCGATTCGCCCCGGCCGATCGGGAAGTAGGTGAAACCGATGCGTGCCAGGCGGTCCGCGTCGTACAGGTTGCGACCGTCGAAGATCACCGGTGCATTGAGCCGCTGCTGGATCAGCTCGAAGTCTGGCGCCTTGAACTGTTGCCATTCGGTGCAGATGATCAGCGCATCGGCACCGGACAGGACCGACTCAGGCGTACCCATGAGCATCAGTTTCGATTCATCGGGATACAGCTTCTGGGTTTCCTGCATGGCTTCCGGATCGAACGCACGGACATTCGCCCCGGCAGCCCACAACGATTCCAGCAACACCCGGCTCGGTGCATCGCGCATGTCGTCGGTGTTTGGCTTGAACGCCAGGCCCCACAAGGCAAAGGTCCTGCCACGCAAGTCGCCCTTGTAGAACGCGTTGATGCGGTCGAACAGTTTGTGTTTCTGCCGCTCGTTGATGGCTTCCACCGCTTGCAGCAGGTCGCTGGAGCAATGGGCCTCTTCGGCGCTGTGGATCAGGGCGCGCATGTCCTTGGGGAAGCATGAGCCACCGTAGCCGCAACCGGGGTAGATGAAGTGGTAGCCGATACGCGAGTCGGCCCCAATGCCCAGGCGTACCGATTCGATGTCGGCCCCCAGGTGTTCGGCCAGCTCGGCGATCTGGTTGATGAAGCTGATCTTGGTCGCCAGCATGCAGTTGGCGGCATATTTGGTCAGTTCGGCACTGCGCAGGTCCATGAACATGATGCGTTCATGATTGCGGTTGAAAGGCGAGTACAGGTCACGCATCACTTCACGTACTTCATCGCGTTCACAGCCGACGACGATACGGTCCGGGCGTCGGCAGTCGGAAACGGCCGAACCTTCTTTCAAGAATTCCGGGTTGGAGACGATATCGAACTGCAAGACACGCCCGGCATTGAGCAGGCATTTGTCGATGTGTGCACGCAAGGCGTCGCCGGTGCCGACGGGAACGGTGGATTTTTCCACCAGGATCGCCGGTTGCTCGCGATGCCGTGCCACGGCTTCGCCCACCGACATCACATAGCGCAAATCCGCTGAACCGTCGTCCCGGGACGGAGTACCGACCGCGATGAACAGTACCTGTCCGTGTTGTACCGCGAACTTTTCGTCGCTGGTGAACTGCAACCGTTTGGCGTCGAGGCCTTCGCGCACCAGGCTGGCCAGCCCGGGTTCGAAAATACTCACGTGGCCCTGTTTGAGCAGCTCGACTTTTTGCTCGTCAACGTCCATGCAGACCACGTCGTGGCCAACTTCCGCCAGTACCGCAGCCTGCACCAGGCCAACATAACCGCTACCAAATACACTTATTTTCATGGGGCACTCCTTAATTCAGGCGCACGAGCAGGTCGAGAATTGATGGTAATGACGCCGAGGATGACCAATGTCACGCCAAGGCTTTTTGTAAGGCTGAACGTTTCGTTGAACAGCGGCAGGCTGGCGGCCAGCAGGTACACCAGCGCGTAGCTGATGCTCAGCAACGAGTAGGCACGACCCAGGGGCAGGTCCCGCAGGGCGGCGAGCCAGCAGAGCATCGACAGGGCGTAGGCGCAGATGGCCACGAGCACCACGGCAACGGCCGTGAAGTCGATGTGAGCGGTGAGCCATTGTTCGGGTTGTGGCAGGTGACTCATGCTCCAGCGCATGCCCAATTGGGCGGCGCTGACCAGCAACACGCTGCCCAGTGCGAAGGTAATACCGCGTCTCAGGTTCATGCGTGTTGCCCCAGCAATGCCACGCCACCGATCACCAGCGCTACACCCAGCCAGTGGCGGCGGTCGATGGTTTCGTGGAACACGAAACGCGCAATCAGGGTGATCAACACGAAGTTCAGGCTGAGCATCGGGTAGGCAATCCCGACTTCCAGGCGTTGCAGCACCAGCAGCCACACCAGCAGGCCCAGTCCCAAAGAGGCCAGGGCCAGCCAAAGCCAGGGCGAGCGCAGTTTTTCCATCCAGCCGGAAGGTTTGCCACGCCAGCTTTCCACCGCATATTTCTGGGCGATCTGGCCCAGGCAGGTGAGCAGGCAGGCGACCAGTAGCAATAGCAGGCTCATAGCGTCGCCTGAGGGATGATCAATATCACCAGGTTGCCTTGTTCGTAGCGCTTGCCCTCTTTGGGCAATTGATCAAGTTCGCGCAGCTCTTCCTCGCCCTTGACCCGCATGACCACGCCTACCGAGCCAAGCTGGCGGGCATCGTGCATCCACTGTTGCACCTGGTCGGGGCCGACGCGCTGCTTGAGCGAATCAGGATAGGCAAGGCCATATTTCAATTCGCCTATCGTGTTGAAAAAAGCCACTTCCGGCCGTTTCACCCGCCACGACAACGCCGATGCGGCACCGAGGTCGTTGCTCAACAACCTGGCGCTCTGGCCGAGTTCCTGGGCGTGATCGAGGATGAATTGGTCAGGGGTTTTGTTGGCGACTACGGAATTGGGCAGTCCGGCAGGCACCAAACCGATGAGCAACAGGCTGCCAAAAGCCGGGGCTGCCCAGCACTGCAGCGGGCGGAAGGCCTGCAGCAGGTTGGCCATGATCCAGCCGATCAAGCCGATGAACACCAACACCAGGTTGTGCAGTTCATGATTGTAAATCGGCTTTTTCAGTTGCAGATAAACCAGGGCCAGCAGAGTGACCACGCCTACCACCAGGTTCAGCAGGCCGTTGATGCCCAGGGCGCGACCTTGCTCCAGCTTCAATCGATCGGCCAGTGCATGGCCGAGCAACAGCGCCAGAGGTAAAAGGCACGGCAGGATGTAGGCAGGCAGTTTGCCCTTGCTCAGGCTGAAGAAAAACAACGGCATCCACAGCCACAGCAACAGGAAAGCGATATTGGACTGGCGTCGGGTCTGCCAG
The DNA here is from genome assembly GCF_002113025.1 of Pseudomonas sp. B28(2017). Lineage (GTDB taxonomy): Bacteria > Pseudomonadota > Gammaproteobacteria > Pseudomonadales > Pseudomonadaceae > Aquipseudomonas. The sequence goes on from NZ_NEJH01000001.1 coordinate 666,498, forward strand.
GCTTGCTTGAACGCCGGCGGCAGCAATGCAACCCACGGCATGCTGAAAGCCACCAGCAGAGGCAGGTAATACCACCATGGCGCATCGTGCTGGGCATCCTCCCCGGCAAAACGGCGGATATGTTCATGCCAGAAGAAAAACCGCCAGTAGTCAGGCTCCTGGGCGTGTACGGCCAGGGCCCATGGCAAGCTGACGGCAATGGCGACCACGACCGCCACCGGGCCGTAGACCAGCAGTTCACGCCAGCGTTTTTGCCAGATCATCCAGGGCAGGGCGATCAACACTGGCAGCAACCAGGCCAGGAAGCCCTTGGTCATGAACCCCATGCCGCAGGCCAGGCCCAGCACCGCCCAGGCGATCAGGCGTTGACGGCGGCCGACGCTGTCCAGTGCAAACCACAAGGCCACCAGGCTCAGGTTGACCCAGAGCGTGAATTGCGGATCGAGGTTGGCATACCCCGCCGAAGCGGCAATGACCGAGAAACTCATGTACAGCAGTGCGCTGGCGAAACTCTTGCGCGGTTCGTTCCACATCCGGCGGGCGACCAGGTAGCACAGCAACACACTCAAGCCGGTGCTCAGTGCCGAGGCGAAACGCACCCCGAAGAGGTTCTGGCCGAACAGCGCCTGACCGATGGCAATCATCCAGTAGCCAGCCGCGGGTTTTTCGAAATAGCGCACGTCCATGAAATGCGGCGACACCCAGTTGCCGCTCAGGAGCATGCCCTGGCTGATCTGGGCGTAGCGGGTTTCGTCAGGAATCCATAAGCCATGACTGCCCAGTGGCAGCAGGTAGGCCAGCGCGACCATGACCAGCAATATCGGCAAAGCCCAGCGTTTGCTCATGCGCCTTGCACTCCCAGCCAGCCTTCGCGACCTTCGAGCGCACCGCGTACCACGCGGCCGATCGGCAAACTGTCAGGGGCCTCGGGCAACAAGTCGCCCAAGGGTTGAAAACGGATGTCCCGCTGATGTGCATCACTCAGCAGTTGACGGAAATCGTTGGCCATCAGAATCCCTTCTACCTCGGCATGGATCGTGTAGACATTGAGTTTTTCCGGGGTGAACCGGTCCAGGATGAACGAGTTGAAATCCTTGGCGGCGACGGTCGGCCCGACCACTTCGTCGAAGGTCGGCAGGTCCACCGGTATTTGTGGCGCGCCCGGACGACCATCGGCCAATCGTGGCTGGAACAGGCTCAGGCCGCGACAATCGCTGTTGTAGCGAAAGCCGAAACCCTGCTTGGCTTCGATCACGCGCTCGTCGGCACGCCAGCCGGCGGACGCCGAGCAGGTGATCTTTTCCCCGAGAATGTCGCTGAGGGTGTCCACGCCACGGCGTATCTGTTCGACCAGTTGTGCGTCGCTCCAGCGGCCGGCGTTGGCTTGCCAGCCATGGTGATCCCAGGCGTGCAGGCCAACCTCATGCCCGGCATCCCGGGCCTGGCGCATCAAGTGCCCCAGGTCGCGGCCGATCGGTTTTCCAGGCCATGCGGTGCCGGCAAGCAGGATGTCCCAGCCATACAGGCCGGCTGCGTTGGAACGGAGCATTTTCCAGAGAAACTGTGGACGGATGAGGCGCCACAAGTGGCGCCCCATGTTGTCCGGCCCGACACTGAAGAAGAACGTCGCCTTGACCTGAGCTTCATCAAGGATTTCCAGCAGCCGGGGCACCCCTTCACGGGTGCCCCGGTACGTGTCGACATCGATCCGCAGTCCAGCCTGCATCAGCGCTTGTCCGCGATTTCGAGCATGGCTTCACGCAGGAAGAAGTCCAGGGTGTTGCCGATGGTTTCGCTCATTTCCACGGTCGGCGTCCAGTCCAGCAGGCGCTTGGCGTTGGCGATGCTTGGCTTGCGGTGCGACACGTCCTGGTAACCGGTGCCGTAGAACGCCTTGCTTTCGATGTCGCGGAAACCGGCGAACGGAGGGAAGTTGGCGCGCAGCGGGTGAGCTTCGAACTGACGCAGCAGCTCTTCGCCCAACTGACGGATGCTGGCCTCGTTCTCCGGGTTGCCGATGTTGATGATCTGGCCGTTGCAGACATCGTTGTCGTTGTCGATGATCCGTGCCAGCGCTTCCACACCGTCGGCGATGTCGGTGAAGCAGCGTTTTTGCTCGCCACCGTCGAACAGGCGAATCGGCGTCCCTTCCACCAGGTTCAGGATCAACTGGGTAATCGCGCGGGAGCTGCCGATACGGGCAGAATCCAGGCGATCGAGGCGTGGACCCATCCAGTTGAACGGACGGAACAGGGTGAAGTTCAGACCCTTCTGGCCATAAGCCCAGATCACGCGGTCCAGCAGTTGCTTGGAGACCGAGTAGATCCAGCGCTGTTTGTTGATCGGACCGACCACCAGGTTGGAGCTGTCTTCGTCGAAGTTAGGGTCCTGGCACATGCCATAGACTTCCGACGTCGACGGGAAGATCACGCGCTTGTTGTACTTGACGCAGTAGCGAACCAGTTTCAGGTTCTCTTCGAAGTCCAGTTCGAATACACGCAGCGGGTTACGGGTGTATTCGATTGGCGTCGCGATGGCCACCAGCGGCAGCACCACGTCGCACTTCTTGATGTGGTACTCGATCCACTCGGAGTGGATGCTGATGTCGCCTTCGACGAAGTGGAAGTTCGGGTGGCTGCGCAGGCGCTCGATGGCGTCCGAACCGATATCCAGGCCGTAGACTTCGTAGCGGTCGTCGCGCAGCAGGCGCTCGGACAAGTGGTTGCCGATGAAGCCGTTGACACCGAGGATCAGCACGCGGGTGCGACGCGGGGCACGACCGGATTCGGCACCGCGCAGCACGGAACCGTCCACCAGGCCCAGTTCGTTGGCCAGTTGCGGGCCGCTCAGGTACAGGCCGTTGTCGTTGCGCTGGCCGGCATTGATGATCAGCGAGTCTTCACCGCAGGCGATGCGCAGCGGATCGACGCTGATGACGCGGCCCGGCGCCAGACCTTCGTTGCCCTTGGCGACTTCGGCGCTCCAGACAATCAGCTTGTGCTCGCCCACCGCGCAGAAGGCGCCCGGGTATGGCTGGGTCACGGCGCGGACCAGGTTGAACAGTTCTTCGGCCGGTTTGGCCCAGACCAGCTTGCCGTCAGCCGGGGTGCGACGGCCGAACACCGTGGCTTTGGATTCGTCTTGCGGTGTTTCGCTGGCTTTGCCTTGCAGCAGCGCCGGCAAGGTGTCGCGAAGCAGGTCAGCGGCCGCCACGCGCAGTTTGCCGTGCAGGCTCAGGGCGGTGTCGCTGCGCTCGATCGCAACCTTTTGCTGGGAGACGATGGCGCCCGCATCGGCGCGCTTGACCATGCGGTGCAGGGTCACGCCGGTTTCCGTTTCGCCGTTGACCAGCACCCAGTTGGCCGGTGCGCGACCACGGTAGCGTGGCAGCAGGGAACCGTGCAGGTTGAACGCGCCTTTACGGGCCGTGGCCAGCAGCGTTTCGCTCAGCAGGTTGCGGTAGTAGAAGGAGAAAATGTAGTCGGGGTCGAGCTTGGCGATACGCTCGATCCACAACGGATGGTTGGCATCTTCCGGTGCATGCACGGCAATGCCGTGGCGGGCGCACAGCTGTGCGACGGAACCGTAGAACGCGTTCTCCTTCGGATCGTCGGCGTGGGTGAACACCGCAGCAATCTGGAAACCGGAGGCGAGCAGGGATTCGATGCCGGCGCAGCCAATATCGTGATAGGCGAAGACAACAGCTTTTGCACTCATGAAGGAACCTGATCTGAAGAAGTGGAAGTAAGGCCGTCGACGGTAACAACGGAAGCGGGGGAATCGGGCTGGCTACGCAGCACCTTTTCAATGAAGAAGCGCGGACGTGCGCGCACGTCGCTGTACATGCGGCCCAGGTATTCACCCAGCAGGCCCATGCCGATGAATTGGCCACCGGTGAAGACGAACAGCACGGCGAACAGTACGAAGGTACCGCCACCGGCCCAGCCGGCGCCGAACACCAGGCGCAGCATGATCAAGGCCATGGCGAACAGCACGCCCAGGGCCGCCATGCCGACGCCGACGATGCTCAGCAGTCGCAGAGGCGTGGTGGTCATGCAGGTGACCAGGTCGAACATCAGGTTGATCAGGCGCATGGGGCTGTACTTGGAATCGCCGTGTTCACGCTCGGCGTGGGTCACGAGGATTTCCGTGGTGTGGCGGGCAAAGCTGTTGGCCAGGATCGGAATGAAGGTGCTGCGCTCACGGCAGGCGAGCATGGCGTCGACGATAGTGCGCCGGTAAGCGCGAAGCATGCAGCCGTAGTCGCTCATGGCCACGCCGGTGGAACGTTGCACGGCCAGGTTGATCAGTTTCGATGGCCAGCGGCGCAAGGCCGAGTCCTGGCGGTTGTTGCGCACCGTCGCGACGACGTCATAGCCAAGTTCGGCCTGTGCGATCAGTCGCGGGATTTCTTCGGGCGGGTTTTGCAGGTCGGCATCGAGGGTGATGACGACATCGCCCTTGCACTGTTCGAAACCGGCCATGATCGCCGCGTGCTGACCGTAGTTGCGGTTGAGGATCACCGCCACCACCGGGCTGCCTTCGCGGGAGGCGGCGTCCTCCAGTATCTGCGCGGAGTCGTCGCGGCTGCCGTCGTCGACCAGCACGATTTCGTAGGCCTGGTGCAACTGCTGGCAAGCGGCTTCGGTGCGCCGGAGCAGTTCAGGCAGGCTGTCCTGTTCGTTGTAGACCGGAATGACGATCGAAACGAAATTGATTGGGTAAGGTCTCAAAGGCTTCTGTCCATACAGTTTTCGATGGCACCGACAACGCGCTCGACATCATCGGTGGTCATGTCGGGGAACAACGGGATCGAACACAGCCGCGCCGAATTCCATTCGGTGTTGGGCAGGTACAGGTTGGGGTAACGCTGGCGGTAGTAAGTGTGCAGGTGAGTTGCAATGAAGTGAATACCGGTGCCGATATTCTGTTCCTGGAGGGCTTTCATGAACGCTTCGCGATCCAGCCCGCACTGCTCGGCGTCGATGCGCAGGATGAACAGGTGCCAGGCATGTTTTTGCGAATAGGCGGGGACGGTCAGCGGTTGTACCGGCAAACCTTCCAGGCGCTGCAGGTAGGCCTGGGCCAGCTGAGTGCGCCTGGCGTTGATCTCGTCCAGACGTTCCAGTTGTACCAGTGCGATGGCCGCGTTGATGTCGGCCAGGTTGTACTTGAAGCCGGGCTCGACCACCTGGGCCTGGGGCTTGCGGCCGTGGGTCAGGCGGTCGTAGGCATCGACCCCCAGCCCGTGAAACTTGAGCATGCGTACCCGCGAGGCCAGGGCTTCATCGTCGCTGACGAACATCGCGCCTTCGGCGCAGGTCATGTTCTTGATCGCGTGGAACGAAAAGATCGCCGTGCCTTTGGAGCCGACGTGACGACCTTTGTAGAGAGTACCTGCGGCGTGGGCGGCGTCTTCGATCACGGCAATACCGTGTTTGTCGGCCAGCGCGTAGAGCGGATCAAGATCGAATGCCGCACCGGCGTAATGCACCGGGATGATGGCTTTGGTGCGCGGGGTGATTGCTGCTTCGATACTGGCCACGTCGGTCATCAGCGTATCGCGGTCGACGTCGACGAACACCGGTGTGGCACCCAGCAGGGTGATTATGTTGGCGGTGGACACCCAGGTCTGCGACGGTGTAATGACTTGATCGCCGGGACCAATGCCCAGTGCCAGAAGGGTGATATGCATCCCGCCGGTGGCCGAGGACAGTGCCACGGCATGCCGGCAACCGACGTAGTTGGCGAAGTGTTCTTCCAGTGCCTGGTTCTTCGGCCCGGTAGTGATCCACCCGGAGCGCAATACTTGCTCTACGGCAGCGATTTCTTCGTCGCCGATGCTGGGACGGGAGAAAGGGAGAAACGCCTGACTCATAGGCACCTCAGGGGCTGAAAACGTAAATAGCCTTTGAGGCTAAAGAAGGATCCAAAAATAAGCATAGACGCTAAATCAGAATCTGCATCAAATCAACTAGTTACTGGATGGAGGCGAAAAAACCGTGTCAGTTGACTTCTCTCGTCATGGCCGGCAGGTTGGGCATCCATTGGGGTGCGCCGACTTTACAGAAGGTTATGCCCGATTTTGTGAAAGGAACATGAAAAAACGGTTGGGGAATCGTTTTATCTGAAGGCTATTAAGGCGCTGTTCAGACTTCTTCCATTCATTGCGTTTTTTAGGAGAATTCCCACAGCAATAATGTTTTTTACATGATTGTTATTTAACCTCTTAGTTTAGTTGTTTCATTGAACTGTTTACATTCAAGGCCGTTTCGTTTGATTGACTTACCTGTAACTGATTCACGCATATCCCTCACCAATCCGCTGACCCTGTATCTGGCGCGACTGGCGCCGTCCAGCCAACTGACCATGCGTTACGTGCTGCAGGATGCCGCCGACCGCCTGGGCTTCGAAGATTACGATATCGAGGAGATACCCTGGCACAACTTGCAGCCCGAAGACGTGATCGCACTCGTGGCCACTTTGCGTTCCGATGGTTATGCGCCCAACACGTCCTCGCTGTATGTCAACGCGGTGCGCGGGGTGATGAACGAAGCGTGGCGCATGAGCCTGATCTCTCAGGAACATCTGTTGAAGATGCGTACGGTGAAGAGCATGGCCGGTACACGGCTGTCCCAGGGGCGCAATCTCAGGCGGACGCTGATTCAGGAACTGATGGCGGTCTGCGCGGCGGATCCGAGGCCGCAAGGCCTGCGGGATGCCGCGATCATCGGGATTCTGTACGGCTCGGGGATGCGCAAGTCCGAATCGGTGAACCTGGAGCTGAGTCAGGTCGATTTCGCCGAGCGCAGCCTGCGGGTGACTGCCAAGGGCAACAAGCAGTTGATCAAGTACGCCCCGGCCTGGGCCTTCGCCAAGCTGGAAGCCTGGCTTGAGCTGCGCCGTTCGTTGCTCAAGGACGGAGAGTCGGATGACCCGTTCCTGTTCAACCGCATCCGCCGTGGCAGCCATATCACCCGTGAGCGCATCACCAAACATGCGATCTACTACATTGCCCGGCAACGGGGCGCGCAGGTCGGGGTGAAAATCATGCCCCACGACTTCCGGCGTTCGTTCATAACCCGGGTGATCGAAGAGCATGACCTGTCGATTGCGCAGAAGCTGGCCCACCACAGCAATATCCAGACCACGGCCAACTACGATGTGCGCGACGACAACGAGCGCCGTCGGGCAGTGGATCGATTCGATCTGTGAACGATCAGATCTCGCTCAGCACATGGGCGTGGCCAATGGTCGAGACCTGAACCGAGCTGCCGGCGGGTGGCGCATACATGCCTGAACTGCGCACCAGCAGTGATCGACCCGGTTGCTCGCGGCGGGTCAATGGCTGCAGTTCCACCGTCAGCGTGCAGGTGTTGCCGCTGAAGTCCCGATCGGTGACTACAGCCCGGCAACCGCTGGCTTCCGGGTCGTTGGGCAGGATGCTGGCCAGTTGCAGCTGTTCGGGGCGCAGCATGATCTGCGCCGAGCTGTTGTTGCGGTGGTTGTTGACCGGGATCCGCCCCAGGTCGCAGTGGGCCCAACCGGCCTCGATGCGCGCGGGCATGACCACGGCATCCCCCAGGAACAGGGCGGTCTGTTCGTCTTCGGGGTAGCGGTACAGGTCCAGTGGATGGCCTGACTGCACCAGCCGGCCATGGCGCATCACCGCCAACTGGTCGGCGAACGACAGCGCTTCACTCTGGTCATGGGTGACCAGAATGGTAGTGACGCCTGCGTCTTCCAGCAGCCGCGCAACCATCTTGCGCATTGCGGCGCGCAATCCGGTGTCGAGCGCCGAGAACGGCTCGTCCAGCAGCATCAGCCGTGGCTGTTGCGCCAATGCCCGGGCCAGGGCCACTCGCTGTTGCTGGCCGCCGGACAGTTCGTGAGGCCAACGCTCGGCCATCTTCGCATCCAGTGCCACGCTGTCCATCAGTTCAGCGACTCGCTGCTGTTTTTCAGTGCCTTTGGTGGCCAAGCCGAAGCCGATGTTCGCCGCCACGGTCATGTGCGGAAACAGGGCGCCGTCCTGCGGCACGTAGCCGATCAGGCGCTGATGCGCCGGCACTTCGTGGGTGCCATCGACCAGGGTCTGGCCATTGAGCGAAAGACGCCCGGAATCGGGGAATTCGAAGCCGGCAATCATCCGCAGCAACGTGGTCTTGCCTGAGCCTGAAGGGCCGACGATGACCGTGCGACTGCCGCTTGGCACCGACAGGCTGACGTTGTCCAGAGCGCAATGGGCGCCATAGGACTTGTAGAGGGCATTCAATTCAAGAGTGTTCATCGGCCAGCCGTTTTTTTCGATTGGTGATAAAGAAGTCCGGTCAACGGAAGCGACAGCACAACCATCAATAAGGCGTAGGGCGCAGCAGCGGCATAATCGATTTCGCTGGTCATGGCCCAGAATCCGGTTGCCAGCGTGCGCGTGCCGTTAGGGGCCAGCAGCAGGGTGGCGGTCAGTTCGTTGGTGATGGCCAGGAACACCAGCGCCGCGCCGGCGGCTGCCCCCGGTGCGGCCAAGCGCAAGGTGATCAGCCACAGGGCCCGGGCTGGCGAGCGGCCAAGGCTGCGCGCGATGTTTTCCAGCTCCACCGGGGCCTGGGCAATGCCTGCGCGCAGGCTCACCAGGGCGCGGGGCAAGAACATCAGCAGATACGCCAGCAGCACGGTGAAGGTGGTCTGGTAAATCGGCCGGGCAAAATGGATCGTGACGGTCACCAGCGCCAGCGCCACGATAATGCCGGGCAAGGAACTGGTGATGTAGTTGCAGCTTTCCAGCACCCGTTGCATTCGGCCGGGGTAGCGGATCGACAGCCAGGCAATCGGGATCGCCGCGCCGGTGGTCAGCGCCGCACCGGCGACGCCGAGCAGCAGGGTTTGCTCCAGAGCGGGCAACAGCTCGGCCATGTTCCAGACTTCCATACCGCCGGCGATGAGCCATTTGCCCAGGGTGATCAGTGGAACACCCAGGGCCAGGGCGCAAGTCACGGTTTGCAGGGCCAACGCCAGCAGCGTTGAAGTGGTTTTCAGGACGACCACCCGTTGCTCCCGCGCGCTTCCCGAACCGACGCGAGCGTAACGTGCCGAACCCCGGGCGGCGGATTCGGCCGTCAACATTGCCAGGCAACACAGCGCCAGCACGCTGGCCAGCATGTGCGCCGCTGCGCCGTTGAAGGTCGACTTGAACTGATCGAAAATCGCGGTGGTAAAGGTGTCGAAGCGGATCATGGCATACAGGCCGTACTCGGCCAGCAGGTGCAGACCGACCAGCAAGGCGCCGCCGCAGATCGCCAGACGCAATTGCGGCAACACCACGCGGAAAAACACTTTCCAGGGTTTGAGCCCCATGGATTCGGCGACGTCCTCGATGGCCGGGTCAAGTCGGCGCAAGGTGGCCGCCACCGGCAAATACAAGAACGGGAAGTAGGCGATGACCGAGACCAGGACACCGGCAAACAAGCCGTGGATCGGCGGTACCAGGCTGACCCAGGCGTAGCTGTGAACGAATGCAGGCACTGCCAGCGGTGCAGTGGCCAGCAACGACCACCAGCGTCGTCCCGGCAGATTCGTGCGTTCTGTGAGCCACGCCAGCGTCACCCCCAGCGCCACGCACAAGGGAATCGTCAGCAGCACCAGCAACACAGTGTTGACCAACAGTTCACCGACCCGAGGGCGGAACACCAGGGTCACGACGGTTGACCAGCCTGTCTGCAGGGACACGCCAATAACGTAAGCGATCGGTAGCAGTGCCAGTAATGAAACCAGCACCGACAAACCGATCACCCATACACCGCCACGTCCCGCAAAGACTCCGCGGGATCGTCGACGTAATGTTGCGGGTGTCGCCTCAGCGACCTCCGCAGGCAGGGTTTCAGGCATCAATTTAGAGCAGTCCGGCCTGTGTCATCAGCTCCACGGCTTTTTTGCTGTCGAGTTTCGAAGCATCGACAGTCGGCGCATCGAGTTGATTCAGAGGCACCAGTTTAGGGTTGGATTCAGCGCCTTTGCCCACGGCGTATTCAAACGACTTGCCGTTCTTCAGCACAGCCTGGCCGTCCTTGCCGGTAATGTATTTGAGGAACGCCTGAGCTTGTTCTTTGTGTTTGCTGGAGGCGAGGACGCCGCCGCCGGAGATGCTAACAAAAGCGCCCGGGTCTTTGTGCTTGAAATAGTGCAGGGCAGTGTTCTTGCTGTTTTCGCCAGTCTTGGACTGATCCACCAGGCTGTAATAGTGGTAGATCACGCCGCTGTCGATCTGCCCGGCATTCACCGCTTTGAGTACGGAGCTGTTGCCACGGTAGTTGGCGTAGTTGGTTTTCATCGCTTTCAACCAATCCAGCGTGGCGGCTTCACCCTTTTGCTCCAGGATGGCAGCGACGATGGCCTGGAAGTCGGCACCGCCTGGCGACGCAGCCCAGCGACCTTTCCAGCTGGGATCGGCCAGGTCCATGATCGATTTCGGCAGATTGGCAGGCGGCAGTTTGCTCGGGTTGTACACAAACACCGTAGAGCGCGCGGCAATCCCGACCCATTTGCCGTGGGCTGGACGGTAGGCGGAGTCAATCTGCTCCAGCGTGGCCTTATCGACAGGCGCAAACAGCCCGGCGTTGTCGACCAGGACCATGGCCGGGGAGTTTTCGGTCAGGAACACGTCCGCCGGAGAAGCTGTGCCTTCCTGCACGATCTGGTTGCCCATCTCGGTGTCGTCGCCATTACGCAAGGTGACGGGAATACCGGTTTCCTGGGTAAAACCCTCGACCCAGACCTTGGTCAGGCCTTCGTGTTGCGCGTTGTACACTACGATGCCGACGGAGTCAGCTGCATAGGCCTGGCCAGCGCTCAGCAAAGCGGTGGCCAGCAGGGCTTTTTTCAAGAACGAAGGGATGTTGGGAAACATTCTGCGGGCTGCTCCTGGTGCATTTTTTTGAAAGTCATGCGCATTGAAACGCTTGTAACCCAATGCGAATCATTTGCATATTTTGAATTGCAGGGAATGTAGAGATCCAAATGAGAAAATAACGTCAAAAATACCGTTAATACATGTAATTTTCATTCAGATTAGCAGCACTGGGCCCACTGTGGCTCGACTCGTCAATCAAACGGTGATCGTTGATCAGAATATGACGCTGTCCCCGGCTGCATTTTGTCGGGCCTTCGGCGATGACCAATAGCTGATCGGCAAAGCGTAGCGCCTGATTCAGGTCATGGATGGCGCTGATCACGATTTTCAATTCTTGCAGATTGACCCGCTCCAGCCTTGCCGCTGAGCCGAACAGCCCACCCATGAAGATCGGCTCGATGACACCTGGCAGAAACGAAAAATACCGAGAGACCGGTTTGGCCTCTCGGTATTTTTCGTCTCGGCTGTCAGGGCTGGATTTGCGGGAAGATCAGGACCTGCAGATTGCCGCGCTGATAACGCTTGCCGTCGGTGGGCAGCGCCTCGACCTCCTGAATCTCATCGACGCTGTTGACCCTCATCACCACCCCGACCGAGCCTTTTTTACGTGCTTCGGTCATCCATTGCCCGATGTCTTGCTGAGTCACTTTGCGCGAGGCCGCGGCCGGATCCGAAAGGCCGTACTTCAGCTCGCCGATGACATTATAGAGCGTCACCTCCGGTCGCCCGGTCAGCCACGACAAGGCCGAGGCTGCACCCAGGTCGTTGCTCAGCAGCGAGGTGGTCTGGTTCAGGCTGTCCAGGTGTTCGGAGATAAACCGGTCAGGCATCTTGCTGTCGACAATCTGGCCCGGCATGGCGGCGGGAAGCAGCGCCACCAGCAATCCGATGCCGAGGGCGGGCATCGCCCATAACGTCAATGGCCGCAGGATTTGCAGGGCATTGGCGATGATCCAGCCCAACAGCACGATGAACGCCAGGGACAGGCTGAACATCTCGGTATTTTGATAAATCTCTTTGCTCAGTTGCAGGTACAGCAAGGCAATCAGGGCCGTGGTGGCAATCACGACGTTGAGCCATCCGTTGACGCGAATCGTCCGTCCCCGCGCCTGTTGCAGCAGGCTGGTCAGCGCATTGCCCATTAGCAGCGCCAGCGGCAACAGGCACGGCATGATGTAAGTCGGCAACTTGCCGCTGCTCATGCTGAAAATGGCCAATGGCAGCAGCAGCCACAGCAAGAGAAAAGCGCAGACGGGCTGACGCTTGTCGTTCCAGGCCTGGATGAATGTTGTCGGCAACAACACAGACCAGGGCAGGGCGGAAACGACCAGCATCGGCAGGTAGAACCACCACGGGCGGGCGTGCTGTGCATCGTCGGCGGCGAAGCGGCGTACGTGCTCGTTCCAGAAGAAGAAATTCCAGAAATCCGGTTCCTGATGATGAATGGCCAATGCCCAGGGCAAGCAGACTGCCGCGGCGACCACCACAGCCAGTGGCCCGTAACGCAACAGCTCGCCGATGCGACGCTGCCAGAGCATGTAGGGCAGGGCGATCACCGCCGGCAGCAGCCAGGCCAGAAAGCCCTTGGTCATGAAGCCCATGCCGCAGGCGATACCCAGGACTGCCCAGGACCCCAGGCGGGCGCGAGTGGTTCGGCTGTCGATGGCAAACCACAGGGAAACCAGACTCAGGTTGACCCAGAGGGTGAACTGCGGGTCGAGGTTGGCGTACCCGGCCTGGCCGGCAATCAGCCCGAAGCTCATGTACAACAGAGCGCAGGCAAAGCTTTTGCGCGGATCGCCCCAGAACCGGCGGGCAATCAGCCAGGTCAGCCACACGCTCAGCCCGGTACTCAGCGCTGAGGCGATGCGTACCCCGAACAGATTGTCGCCAAACACCGCCTGACCGATGGCGATCATCCAGTACCCGGCAATCGGCTTCTCGAAATAACGAAGGCCCATGAAGTGCGGCGAGACCCAGTTCCCGCCCTGCAGCATTTCCTGGCTGACCTGGGCATAACGGGTTTCATCGGGAATCCACAGGCCATGGCTCATCAGTGGTAGCAGGTAGAACGCAATGAACGCCAGGAACAACGCGAAGAGCATCCGGCGTTCATTGGCAGGCACCGTTGGAGTGTGCAGGCGTAAAGAATGGTCAGCAAAATCTGGCAGTGGCTGATTTGACGTCATGTCTCGACCTTGGCGCTTGGATGGCTGGTTGAAGTGTGATGTGCAACTTGCAAGAGAGAAAACCGGAATGATATTGAACGGCGAGAAGTTCAATCGCACTTCTCGCTGTTCTGTTCAGGTTTCATTCAGTCCGGCTTGAAATAACTTAGTGCCAAAATTTTTGATCTGTAATGATTTCAGTTTTTTTCTTGTAACAGAGTGTTCCAGTCTTCGGCATTCACAATGCCGAGCACTTGCAGTTGCCCATTGCCATCGATGTGGACAAATAACGCGCTGCCGTACTCGGCGTCCTTCGCCGAATGCTTGAAGCCGGTCTGCTTTTCAAAATCAGCGATGCAACCACTGTGGGTCACCAGCACCAGGTTGCGTTGGGCCACCTTGTGCGCCACGACGTCGTTACGCAGGGTCGTGCCGCAGGTGGCCAGCCATTCCTGGGTCCGTGGGTCGCTGTTGAACATGTAATGCGCGGTCTGCACGGTGCGCGTAACGGGGCTGGTCAGGATGTCGGTGTGTGTCAAACCCAGGCGTGCCAAGCCTTGCCCGACACCGGCGGCCGCCTCACTGCCGACACGGGTAATGCCATCGGCCGGACCCAGGCAAGGATTGCTGGAACGGTCGCAGCGCTCGGTATGACGCACCAGCACCGCGATCTCGCCGGCACCCCACTGTTGCAGCAATTGGGCCCGGGCTTGTGCGTCCTCCTGGGCCAGGTTGGTCGGTGATTTCGGCCACAGGAGAAAACCGGTGACCAGCACGGCGATGGTTAGTGCACCAATGGCCACGACCGATCTGGACAGGCGCGAAGAAGGTTTACGCGAAACGGAGTTGACCAAGTTTGTCCACCAGTTGGAGCGCCAGGGAAGTGCTGTTGTACAAACCTGGAACAGCACGAAAAATGTCCGCCGAAACCAGGTCCAGCGAATTGAATGCAGCCAAAGTTAAATCTGTACAGCTGTCGGAACAGTGAAAGGAATGTGAAAAATTTGCAGAAGGGACTCCTGCGGCTAATTAGTTTGTTACTGGGAATTGTTATCTATTGTTCCAGCGTGGAATGAGAGTGGGAAACAGAGGGGAAATATGGGATAGGACTAACGGCAAACTTGTCGCCGTTAGTCCGGGAAGCGTGAAAAGTGTGTTCAGGGCGAAGGGCAGTTCGCCTGTGGTCTGGTGGCAGCCTGGCTGATCAGCGCGGCCAGGCGTTTGACGTTGTTTTGCTGGGCAAGCACCAGGTCGTCGATGGTCGCGCCTGACGGCGTTTGCAAGGTGCTGCGGCAAATCACCCGTGCCGTGTCGTCTGCGCCTGCGCTGCGCAGGCGCCATTTCACGTCCATCAACGCGTACTGGCCGGGGACCGAGTCAAAACGCTGCACATCGACCCGCACTGAATATTTGCCTTGTACCGGGCTGTTGCTCAGTTGATCGGCCAGCGCACTGCGCAATTCGTCCACGAGGGTCGCGCCCCACCACTGGGTTTCCAGGATCGCCAGGCCACTGTTGCCCTCGCGAATGACGATCTGCGCACGATCGACCTGGGGCGGCACGCTAAGCGTCTCGATCTGAATCACCCCGACGGTGGCCCTTGAATGATCGCCTACCTGGGCCGGGGTCAGGGTGTGGAATTGAATCGGGTCACTGCGGCAAGCGGCAAGCAGCAACATCGCGGTGACCAGGGTTAACTTCAGCGGAAAAGCCATGGGTGATGCTCCTGTGTTCAATTGCGCGGTGGCCCTTGCAGATCCACGGGGGCGGCATTGTTCGGACGGCCGCGAAGCAGCGATTCCGGATGCCGTCCCAGGTAATCCGAAAGATCACGCAAGGATCTCGACGTGCGTCCCAGTTCATCCAGGGTCTGCCCCAGTTTTTCCCGCTGCGGTGAGTCCTCGGCCAAGGTCGAACTGGCGGATTGCAGGGTCGCATTGGCCGTTTGCAGGGTCTTGCTGACGTCCGACAAGGTCGTTTGCACGCCAGGCAAGACTTTGCCGTTGAATTGCATCATGCCTTTGCGCAGTTCGACGAGATTGCCATCCAGGTTGCCGGCGATACGCTCGATCGGCAGTTTGTTGAGCTTGTCGACCATGGCTTCGAGTTTTTCCTGCAGTTGCTCGAGGCTGCCCGGAATGGTCGGAATGACAACCGGGCGTGCGTTTGCATCGAAAGCGACTTTTTCTGCCTTGGGGTAGAAATCCAGGGAAATGTACAACTGGCCGGTCAGGAAGTTACCGGTGCGGGCCTGGGCTCGCAGGCCGTTGTCGATAAAGGTGCCGATCAGGCGCACACCCCCGGCTTCGTCATTGGGATCATGATTGAGCGCCTTGATCATTTTGAGGTGGGCCTGGCCCAGGCGTTGCGGGTAGATCACGATGCCGACGTTGACCGGAAAGGAGCGTTTTTTCTCGTCGTAATCCAGATTGACCGCCACCACCTTGCCGATTTCCACACCGAGGAACTCCACCGGCGCATCAACCTTGAGCCCGCGCAGTGCCTGGTCGAATCGCATGGACAGGTACTGTGGCTTGCCGCTTGGTGGGGCGAGGGCGGTTTGAGGGTCGTCGAACAGCTCGTAGGCATACTCGGCCGCAGCGGGTTTATCGCCAGGGCTGTAGTCGGGGGCGCGGAAAGCAATGCCGCCCACCAGCAAGGACGACAACGATTCGGTCTTGACCGCAAAACCGTTGGCACCGACGTTCACGTCAATCCCGCTGGCGTTCCAGAACCGGGTGTTTTCAGTGACGTACTTGTCGTTGGGGGCATGGATGAACACTTCAATGTTCACCCCCTTGCCGTCCGGGTCCAGCGCGTAGGCCACTACCTGACCCACCGGGATCTTGCGGTAGTAGACCGGAGAGCCGATATCCAGTGACCCCAAGTCATGGGTGAACAGGGTGAAACGTTTGCCCGGCTCGCCGTAGGTGATGGGTGGCGGGTTTTCCAGCCCCTTGAAGTTTTTAGCCCGACCGTTGGCCTGGCCGATATCGGCACCGATGTAATCGCCCGACAGCAGCGTATCGATACCGGACACACCGCCAGCACCAATTCGCGGCCGCACGACCCAGAACTGCGAGTCTTCGCGGGTAAAGCTTTCGGCCTGCTTGGCCAGTTTGATGGTGGCGTTGACACTTTTCTGGTCATTGCTCAATTCCACATCGGAGACATGACCGATCACCACATTACGGTATTTGACCTCGGTTTTATTCGCGGTCAGGCCGTCCCCGGTCTTGAACGTGACAACGATGGTCGGGCCTTCCTGCAGCATGCTATGAATCACCAGCGAAATACCCACCAGCACCGCCACGATCGGGACGATCCAGACCAGCGAAACGCTGAAGCGGCGGGTCTTGATCGGCGCCGGCCCTGGGGCTTGCGGCCCGTCAGTGGCTTGTGACTTCATCCGTGACCTCCTCATTTTGTGGGTTTTCCCGTTCTTTATCCCAGATCATGCGTGGATCGAAACTCATCGCCGACAGCATGGTGAACACCACAACCAGACCAAAAAACAGGATGCCCGGACGCGGTTCGATGTCGGCCAGTGCCTGGAATTTCACCAACGAGGCCACCAAAGCGACCACGATCACATCGAGCATCGACCAGTAGCCGATGACCTCGACGAACCGGTACAACTTCGACCGCTCCATGCGCGCCCACTCGCTGTCGCGGTGCACGGTGACCAGCAGCAAGGTGATGGCGACGAACTTGACCCCCGGCACCGCGATACTGGCAATGAAAATGATCAGGGCAATGTCCCAAGCCCCGGCTTCCCAGAACTCCAGCACGCCGCTCATGATCGTGCTGTCGGAACCGTTGCCGACCATTTCGGTGTTCATCACCGGTAGCAAATTGGCGGGAATGTAAAACACCAGGGCCGCGATCATGTAGGCCCAGGTCCGGGTCAGGGCATTGGTTTTGCGTCGATGCAAAGGCGCGCCGCAGCGCTCGCATTCGTGAGGTTCGCCAGTCATGTCGCAGGCCAGCCCGCAGCTGTGACACAGGCACAGGTTGAGCTCGTCGGCGTAAGGAGGCCTGCTCATAAAATGTCCCATAAGTCGCGGATATCGCGCCCGGCGATGCGGATCATCATCAGACTCAGCACAGCCAGGGCAAACAGCCCTATGCCGGGCAGCACATCAAGCAGTCCGGCGAGTTTGATAACGGCAACCATGGCCCCCAGCAGGCAGACTTCGAGCATGCTCCAGGGGCGCAAGGCTTCCAGCCAGCGCATGCAGAACCTGAATCCGGGCGAGCGTTGCCGGGCGAGGGCGAAGCCCAACACCCAGATCAGCAGCAACAACTGGAAGATCGGCGCGATGATCATGGCGATCGCCGCCACCATGGCGATGAACGTGATCGGCCCCAGGCTCAGGGCCAGCACCGAGTCCCACAAAGTCGCACTGTTTTTCATGCCTTTGAAGCTGATGCTCATCACCGGATAGAAGTTGGCAAACAGCCATAGCATTAATGCGGTGAAGGTCAACGCAAGACGCTGTTCGACCGTGAGGCCGTTATAGCGTTGAAGTACGCCGCCGCAGCGCGTACACAGGGTTTTCTGATGTTTGGCGAGCGTTACTTTCTGGTACACGCTGTCGCAGTGCTCGCAGATGATCAGCTGATCAGTAGTTGCCATGGGCCGAGCTCAACAGAAGGCAGGAAATTCAGAGCACCCCCTCAATATAGAAGTGCCTTGCAATTGAGCAAATCGAAAGTCGAAACAAAGGGATGTTGCCTAAAGCGTTGTGGGAGCGAGCCTGCTCGCCAAAGCGGTGTATCAGGCAGCCCATTCTCTGGCTGTCAGACCGCCTTCGCGAGCAGGCTCGCTCCCACAGGATTAAGCTGCCTTTCGCGGGAATTGTTTCAGCCCAGCATTTCCCGCATCCGATACCAGAGCATGCCCAGGGCCAGCAGTGGCGAGCGCAGGGCACGCCCGCCGGGGAAGGTCATGTGCGGCACGGCGCTGAACACGTCGAAGCCTTTGCTGTGGCCGGCATGGATCGCTTCGCCCAACAGCCTGGCGCACCAGTGAGTCACGTTCAGGCCATGGCCGGAGTAACCCTGGGCGTAGAACACGTTCGGGTGCTGGCTCAAGCGCCCGACCTGCGGGAAGCGGTTGGCCGAGATGCCAATCCTGCCGCCCCACTGAAAATCAATGCGCGCACTGGCCAGTTGCGGAAAGACCTTGAGCATCTGCGGACGCATGTAGGCAGCGATGTCCGCCGGGTCGCGCCCGGAGTAATGACAGGCACCGCCGAACAGCAAGCGCCGGTCAGCCGAAAGCCGGTAGTAATCCAGGCCGACTTTCTGGTCGCACAGCGCGACATTGTGAGGGATCAGTTGCCTGGCGGCATCTTCTGACAGGGGTTCGGTGGCGATGATGTAGCTGCCCGCCGGGAGCACTTTGCCACTGAGCTTCGGCTCCAGCTCTTCCAGATGGGCATTGCAAGCCAGCACCAACGTGCCGGCACGCACTGTGCCACCGCCGCAGCGCACTTGTACGGTGCTGCCGTGGATCAGCTCCAGTACCGGGCTTTGTTCGAATATCTGCACGCCAAGGGACTCGGCGACTTGCGCTTCGCCGAGTGCCAGGTTCAGCGGATGCAGGTGGCCCGAGCCCATGTCTACCAGGCCGCCGGCATAAACACCGGAGTTCACTACGTGCTCCCGGATCTGCCCAGGCTCGATCAGGCGGGTTTCATGGGCGTAACCGGACTCAAGCAGTTCGGCGTGCTCGGCCTTCAACCCGGCAAAGTGTGCCGGGGTGTTGGCCAGTTCGCAGAAGCCCCAGCGCAGGTCGCAATCGATACCGTGTTCGCGGATGCGATTGGCCACGACTTGCACCGATTCGACCCCGGCATGTTCCAGGTACTGCACCCCTTCGGCGCCCACATGCCGGGCAAAGCCGCTGACGTCATGACCGATGCCGCGAATCAACTGGCCGCCGTTGCGCCCGCTGGCGCCCCAGCCAATCCGTCGGGCCTCCAGCAGGACCACCGAGAGCCCGCGTTGGGCCAGTTCAATGGCGGTGTTGATGCCGGTGAAACCCGCGCCAACCACGCAGACGTCGGCCTCAAGGTCCGAGGCCAGCGCAGGACGCTGCTTCATGCCCTTGGCTGACGCCGCGTAATAGGAGAGGGCGTGTTCCTTGGTGTACTGGTTCATTTGTTGGACTTCACTTTGCTCCACGAACGGGTCATCAGGCGCATGATCGACTGCGGCGGCGTGGTGGAGATGTAGAGTTTGTCGAGGACTGCCTGGGACGGATAAACCTCGGGATTGCTGACCAGCTCAGGGTCCATGTACTGCTTGGCGGCCGGGTTCGGATTGGCATAGCCGACCGACGCGCTGACCTTGGCAATCACTTGCGGGTCCAGCAGGTTGTTGATGAAGGCGTGGGCTTCTTTCGGATTGCTGGCGTCGGCGGGGATGGCCAGCAGGTCAAACCACAGGTTGGCGCCTTCTTTGGGAATGGCGTAGGCGATGTTCACGCCGTTCCTGGCTTCCTTGGCGCGGTTGGCGGCCTGGAACACGTCGCCCGAGTAACCGAACGCCACGCAGATGTCGCCGTTGGCCAGGTCCGAGACGTACTTGGAAGAGTGGAAGTAGGTGATGTACGGGCGGATTTGCAGCAGCTTGGCTTCGGCCTTTTTGAAGTCCTCGGGGTTTTCGCTGCGCGGGTTCATGCCCATGTAGTTGAGGATCGCCGGGAACACTTCGTCCGCCGAATCCATCATCGACACGCCGCAGGCGCTCAGCTTCTTGATGTTTTCCGGTTCGAACAGCACGGCCCAGGAATCGATGTGATCGATGCCCAGCACCTGCTTGACCTTGTCGACGTTATAGCCGATGCCGTTGGTTCCCCACAGGTACGGCACCGAGTGCGCGTTGGCCGGATCGTTTTTCTCCAGCAGCGTCAGCAGTTTCGGGTCGAGGTTCTTGAAATTCGGCAGTTGCTCGCGGTCCAGTTGGAGGAACGCACCGGCTTTTACCTGGCGGGCGAGGAAGTGATTTGACGGCACCACCACGTCATACCCGGTACGACCGGCAAGCAGTTTGCCTTCCAGGGTTTCGTTGGAATCGAATACGTCGTAGATCACCTTGATCCCGGTTTTGGCCTGGAAGTCGGCGAGGGTGGTTTCGCCGATGTAGTCGGTCCAGTTGTAGACACTGACCTGTGCCTGAGCCTGGACACCGGCACTGAACAGCGCTGCCAGCGCGAGCGGAACCATGGATTTCAATAGACGCATGTCGACACCTCTTCGAATTATTGGATTTTTCAGGTGATTCTTTGGTGTTCAGGCGAGCGCCTTCGCAAGCAGGCTCGCTCCCACATTTGAAATTCATTCCCCTGTGGGAGCGAGCCTGCTCGCGAAGAGGCCCTTACGGGCTGCGCAGTTCTTAGACGCTAAGCATCAGGAACTCACGCTCCCAGGAGCTGATCACCCGTTTGAAGTTTTCGTGCTCGGCGCGCTTGACTGCGACATAGCCCCGTACGAACTTGCTGCCCAGGTAACGGCTGATGGTGTCGCACTCTTCCATCTGGGTCAGGGCATCCTCGATGGTGATTGGCAGGCGCAGATTGCGCCGCTCATAGGCGCGGCCCTGTACCGCTGCGCTCGGCTCGATGCGCTCGACCATGCCCAGGTAACCGCACAGCAGGCTGGCGGCAATGGCCAGGTACGGGTTGGCATCGGCACCCGGCAGACGGTTCTCGACACGCATGGCGTCCGGGCTGGAGGTTGGCACGCGCAGGCCGACGGTGCGGTTTTCTTCGCCCCATTCGACGTTCACCGGCGCCGAGGTATCCGGCAGGAAGCGGCGGAACGAGTTGACGTTTGGCGCGAACATCGGCAGCACTTTCGGGATGTACTTCTGCAAGCCACCGATGTGATGCAGGAACAGCTCGCTCATGTTGCCATCGGCATCGGCATCGGCAAAGATCGGCTGGCCGGTGGCAATGTCCACCACGCTCTGGTGAATGTGCATGGCGCTGCCAGGCTCATCGCCGACCGGTTTGGCCATGAAGGTCGCCGCCACGTTGTGCTTGAGCGCCGCTTCACGCATGGTGCGCTTGAACACGGTGATCTGGTCGGCCAGGTCCAGAGCGTTGCCATGACGGAAGTTGATTTCCATCTGTGCCGGGCCGTCTTCGTGGATCAGCGTGTCGAGGTCCAGACCTTGCAGTTCGCACCAGTCGTAGACGTCTTCGAACAGCGGATCGAATTCGTTGGCCGCGTCAATGGAGAACGACTGACGACCGCTTTCTGCGCGGCCCGAACGGCCCATGGGTGCCTTGAGCGGCAAGTCCGGGTCTTCGCAGCGCTGGGTCAGGTAGAACTCCATTTCCGGCGCGACAATCGGGCGCCAGCCTTTGTCGGTGTACAACTGCAGGACTTTCTTCAGCACGTTGCGCGGCGACAGTGCGATCGGGTTGCCGAACTTGTCGAAGGTGTCGTGGATCACGATGGCGGTCGGCTCGATGGCCCATGGCACCACATAGACGGCGTCGGCGTCCGGCTTGCAGACCATGTCGATATCGGCCGGGTCGAGCAGGTCGTAATAGATGTCGTCGTCGACAAAGTCCCCGGTTACCGTTTGCAACAGCACACTTTCCGGCAGGCGCATGCCTCGCTCATGCAGGAACTTGTTGGTGGGTGCGATCTTGCCGCGTGCAATGCCGGTCAGGTCGCTGACGACGCACTCGACTTCGGTAATCTTGTGATCTTTCAGCCAAGTGAACAGCTGATCGAAAGGGACATTCATAAAGACCTCGTTGTTGGTTTCATTAACGCCAGGAGAGGCCGGTTTCATCCGCCGGACACTTCCCCTGTAGCGCGTTGACGTCTATCTTGGGCGAGCCTTGCAGTTCCATCTATCCACTTTAAGCAGCACAAAACGCACCAAAAGAGTGCGTAGGGTCTCTTATGACGACGTGCAATTCACTCCAGGTTCAAGCGTTCAATACCGCCGATATCGCCGAGCAAATCCGCGCCACACCGGGCTGGGTCCAGCATTACCAACAGATGTCGCCGGGGCATTTCGCAGGTCTGGTGCGCTACCTGGATCTACAGGGTGTGGAGATTTACGAAGAACACATGAACACCCGGGTCGAGCAGAATTTCAGCGCGCCCCAGGGGTCGCTGTCGTTCTGCTTCGATCGCGGCGACAACGCGCTGTATGTGTTGAATGGCGAAAGCCGCAACATCTGGATTACCCCGGAGAACTACCAGGAAATCGCCGTGGTGTTCGGTCCGGAGTTTGTAAAGCGCCATAGCCTCGACATCGCCCGGCTCGAAGGGCTGTTCATGGCACCGCTCAACTCTCAGCAGAATGCGCTGTTCTGCCGTTGGCTCAGCGGGACCTTGACGCGGCTGTCGCAGACCTTCGACCCGCCTAGCCGTGAAGCGCTGACCCAACAGCTGCTGGAAGACTGTCTGTTCATTCTCGACAACGCGTGTGTCGGCCTCGACCAGGGCGCATTGCAGCGCCGAGCGGGAGAGCGGGCGATCATGAAGCGGGTAGGGGAATGGGCGGCGGACACCCCGGAAGAACACCTCAACCTGCTGGAGCTTTCCCAGGTTGCCGGGGTTTCACTGCGCCAGTTGCAGCATGCGTTCAAGACCTACACCGGCATGGCGCCGACCCAATGGCTGCGCTTGCGCCGACTCAACAGCGCCCGTCGCGAACTGCTGAGCCGCACGCCCACGCAGACCACCGTGGCCGAAGTGGCCATGCATTGGTCGTTCTGGCACCTGGGGCGGTTTTCCAGCAGCTATCGGGCGCTGTTCAAGGAATTGCCGAGCGACACTCTCAAGCGTGGGAGTGTCGCGCAGCCAGTCGGGCGCGGCCGGCGTTAGAAAGTCGGCGGCGTAATCACCCAGATCACCACCGCGTCCACCTCGCCGGGATTACCGTAGCGGTGAGGTTCCTGGCTGGAAAAGCTGAAGCTGTCGCCTTCACTGAGCTGGAAATGACGCTCGCCAACCCACAGCTCAAAACTGCCGGACAGCACGTAGCCGGCTTCTTCACCTTCGTGGCTGTAGCTTTGTTGGCTGTAGGTGCCGGGCGGGAAACGCGAGTGGAGCATTTCCAGTTGGCGGTTGGCTTGCGGCGTCAGTAACTGGTCGACGATGCCGTCTTCGTAATGCACGTTCAGGCGGCTGTTCTTGCGCACCACGACGCCATCGTCTTCGGGGGCGGTGACCGCTTCACTGGCGAAGAACCACTGGATGGTGACACCGAGGCTGCGGGCAATGTTGAACAGCGCCGGGATCGATGGGTAGGCGAGGTTGCGCTCCAGCTGGCTGATGTAGCCGGCAGTGAGTTCGCTCTGTTGTGCCAGTTCCGCCAAGGTCATGCCCCGGCGTTTGCGCAGGCCGCGAATCCGCGTGCCGAGAAAGTGCGGTTCGGCGTTGCCGGGTGCGGGCTGTGTGGTGCTGCTGTTGCTCATGGTCAAATCCGAACCGGAGGAGTGGCGCAAATCCCTGTAGGAGCGAGCCTGCTCGCGATGGTCGCCAACGATAACGCTGGAAGCCTGACACCCAGCGGCGTTTTCGAGTCCATCGCGAGCAGAGCTCACTCCTACGGGGTTGGTGTTAGCCGTTGAAGCCCCGGAGTATAAACAGCCTTAAAGCTCCCACGCGACTTTCAGGCCTTCATAAATCGCTTCTTCGGCGGTGCGCGGCGCCAGGCAGTCGCCGATGCGGCGAAACTCCACCAGTCCTTGCAGCTCGGCACCCAGGGTATCCACCGGCTGGTGACCCTGGCACAGCACCAGGGTGTCGATGTTCTCCATCAGCATCGGTTCGCCACTGGCGGTGTGTTGCAGGTAGACCGTGTTGTCATCGCAGCCATACAGCCGCGCGTACGGCGTGATCGGCACCCCCAGCTTATGCAGCTCGCCGGCCAGTTGATCGCGCACGTACAGCGGCAGGTTTTCCCCGCAATGGGTGCCGTTGACCGCCAGTTGCACCTGATGCCCGGCGCGGACCAGGCGCTCGGCGATGCCGGGGCCGATCCAGTCGCAGCGCCAGTCGACCACCACCACCGAACGACCGAGCTGTACTTCATCGCGCAGCACTTGCCAGGCGTCTACCACCTGTAGCTCACCACCGCGCTCAAAGGCAGGCCAGTACGGCTCGGCACCGGTAGCGACGATGACCATGTCGGGTTTTTCCTGTTCCACCAGTGCCCGGTTGACCCGTGTGTTGCGCACCACACGCACCCCGGCCAGCTCCATTTCCCGCTGCAGGTTGGTGCTGGCACCACCGAATTCGCTGCGCCGTGGCAGCAGTTGTGCGAGCAACACCTGACCGCCCAGTTGTGAACCGGCTTCGTACAGGGTCACGTCATGTCCGCGCTGGGCAGCGACGGCGGCGGCTTTCATGCCGGCCGGTCCACCGCCGGCGATCATGATCCGCTTGCGGTTGATCGTTGGTTTACGTTCGCCAAAAATCAGTTCGCGACCGGTTTCCGGGTGCTGGATGCAGGAAATCGGCAAGCCTTTGTGGAAGTGTCCGATGCACGCTTGGTTGCAGGCGATACAGGCGCGCACGTCATCGACGCGGCCGGTGTCGGTCTTGTTAGGCATCTGCGGGTCGCAGATCAGTGCGCGGGTCATGCCGCAGACATCGGCCTGGCCTCGGGCCAGAATCAGTTCGGCTTCCTGGGGCTGGTTGATGCGCCCGGTGACGAACAACGGAATGTTCAGGCTGGCCTTGAACGTCCCGGCTTCCCTGGCCAGGTACGCCGCTTCGATCGCCATGGGCGGCACGATATGCACCGCGCCACCCAGGGACGCCGAAGTGCCGGCGACGATGTGCACGTAATCGAGTTGTGATTGCAGCGACTGCACGGCGGCCAGGGACTCATCCTCGGTCAGGCCTTCCGGGTCGCGCTCGTCGGCAGAAATGCGCAAACCCACGATGAACTGCTCATCGGTTGCCCCGCGCACGGCGGCGATGACTTCGCGCAGGAAACGTAAACGCTGGTCCAGTTCACCGTTGTAGCCATCGGTACGCCGGTTGACTCGCGGATTGATGAATTGCGCCGGCAGGTAACCGTGGCTGGCGACCACTTCGACGCCATCGATCCCGGCCTGATGCAGGCGCCGGGCGGCAGCGGCATAACCGGCGACGATCTCGTCGATCATTGCCTGATCCAGCGCGCGGGGCATCACCCGGAAACGTTCGTTGGGCACCGACGAGGCAGAGTAGGCCACTGCGAGCAAGCCATCGCTGGACTCCATGATCTCCCGTCCCGGATGGAACACCTGGGACAGCACCATGGTGCCGTGGGCATGGCAGGTTTGCGCCAGTTTACGGTAGCCCTCGATGCACGCATCGTCGGTGGCCATCAGCACGTGGGAGGTGTAGCGCGCACTGTCATGCACGCCGGCCACTTGCAGCACGATCAGCCCGGCACCGCCTTCGGCCCGTGCCCGGTGATAGGCGATCAATTGGTCATTGACCAGGTTGTCGGTGGGCATCGACGTGTCGTGACCACTGGACATGATGCGGTTTTTCAGACGCTTGCCACGGATCTCCAGGGGTTCGAACAGGTGCGCGAAGGCGGGTGTCGAGGACGGCATGGTGCAGGTACTCCAGGCAGGCTGAACTGTAGGAGCGAGCTCGCGACGGACGTTAACGATAACGCGTGTTGTCTGGATGAACGCGTCGCCCTCAGGTCCATCGCAAGCAAGCTCGCTCCTACAGAAGCAGCAGGTTTTCGGCGTTGTTATTATTGGCCTATAGAAATTTACCTTCAGTAAAAAATCAACTTGTTTTTTTACTTCCCCTTGCAGTAATTTCGCTTCGAGCCTGCTCCTGGGGCTTACCTCACAACAATAAAAAAGGGCCTGAGCGGAATTTGTCCGCAGGGCACCTGCCAGAGGAACCACTGATGATATCGAATACGCTCAAGCACGGTTTTTATCCCTTGGTGTTGTCCGTGGCCATGGGCTTGGGCAGTGCCCAGGCAGCATCGGACATGGTGGTAGTCGGTTACGGCGGAGCCGGACAAAAAGCCCAGGACGTGGCGTTCTTTCAACCGTTCGCCGCCGTGGATCAAAGCAAGGTGATCCAGAGCGAATACAACGGTGAGATGGCCAGGATCAAAGTGATGGTCGACACCGGCAATGTCGATTGGGACGTGGTGCAGATCGAAGGCCCGGACTTGATGCGCGGCTGCGAAGAGGGCATGTACGAGCGCCTGGACTGGGCGCGCCTGGGGCACGCCGACCAGTTGATCCCCGAAGCGGCACAGGAATGCGGTTCCGCCGCGCTGGTGTGGAGCGTGGCGATTGCCTACGACACCGACAAACTGGCCCAGGCCCCGACCTCGTGGGCAGACTTTTGGGACGTGAAGAAAACCCCCGGTAAACGCGGGCTGCGCAAACGCGCGGTGTACAACCTGGAGTTCGCCCTGCTGGCGGACGGCGTGAAAACCGAAGATGTCTACAAGGTGCTCGGCACCCCGCAAGGCGTGGATCGGGCATTTGCCAAACTCACTGAGCTCAAGCCATACATCCAGTGGTGGGAAGCCGGGGCGCAACCGCCACAGTGGCTGACCGCCGGCGATGTGGTGATGACCTCGACCTACAGCGGACGCATCGCCGACGCCGCGCAGAAAGGCAGTCACCTCGGCCTGGTCTGGCCCGGCAGCCTGTACGGCATGGATTACTGGGCAATCATCAAAGGCTCCAGGCACGTGGATCAGGCCAAGCGTTTCATTGCGTTCGCCAATCAGCCGGACGCCCAGGTCAACTATGTGCAGCAGATCCCTTACGGTCCGACCAATATCCAGGCCGCCGCACGACTGGACGACAAACTGGCGCAATGGGTGCCCACTGCGCCGCAGAACCTCAAGGGTGCGCTGTCGATGAATGTCGGTTTCTGGGTCGATCATGGTGAAGAGCTCGAAGAGCGCTTCAATGCCTGGGCCAGCAAATAAACGCGGATGGCTGGACGTGTCGAAGCGTCCAGCCTTACTGTCTGCCCAGCCGATCAGCCTGGAGAACCAGAACAATGAACAAAATTGCCAGCCACCTGGCCCCTGAGCGCAGTGCAATCGAGCAGCGCCTGCGTGAGGAATTGGCGGCCTGTTACCGCCTGATTGCGCACTTTCGCATGACCGACCTGATCTTCACCCACATCTCGGTGCGCATTCCAGGGCCGGAGCATCACTTTCTGATCAACCCTTACGGGCTGATGTTCGACGAGATCACCGCGTCCAACCTGGTCAAAATCGACCTCGATGGCCGCGCCGTGGAGCCATCGCCGTACCCGGTCAACCCGGCCGGGTTCGTGATTCACAGCGCCATCCACGGCGCCCGTGAAGATGCGCAATGCGTGCTGCACACCCACACCAAATCCGGGTGCGCGGTGGCGGCGTTGAAGTGCGGGTTGTTGCCGGTCAATCAGATTTCCATGGAGTTCCATGGCCGCGTCGCGTACCACGACTACGAAGGTGTGGCGCTGGACCTGAGCGAGCAACAGCGGCTGGTGGCGGACCTGGGCGACAAATCGGTACTGATGCTGCGCAATCATGGGTTGCTGACCGTCGGCGAGACGGTGAGCCAGGCGTTCCTGCGCATGTACTACCTGGAAAAGGCCTGTGAAATCCAGTTGGCAGCCATGGCGGCGGGAGGATCGTGCTGCCACCGGCAGAGGTTTGCGCGCACACCGAGCGCCAGTTCAACGACCCGGGGCGGCCGCTGGAGGAGGGTGAGCTTGCTGACCCGGATGCCATGCAACTGGCTTGGGCGGCGTTGCTGCGAATGCTGGAGCGGGTGGCGCCGGGTTATCGCGATTGATTGGGATCCTGTGTTGAATCGGCTGACGCCTTCGCGAGCAGGCTCGCTCCCACAGGTTTAACGGGGGTACTCAAAATCTGCGAATAACCGAAATCCACTGTGGGAGCGAGCCTGCTCGCGAAGGGTGCAGTACGGTCTATCAGGCAGGTGACTAGAGAAACTGCCCGCTCTTGCTGTACAGTCGTTCAGCTCGCCGCTTATTCGTGTGGGCTTGAACGATTGAACCAAGGAGCGTGTCGCCCATGAATCAGGAAGCCCGTTTTTCCCGCATGGAACCGGAGTTGCGCAAAGCCAACCTGATCGAGGCGACGCTGGTGTGCCTCAAACGTCATGGCTTCCAGGGCGCGTCGATCCGCAAGATTTCCGCCGAGGCCGGGGTCTCGGTGGGGCTGATCAGCCATCACTATTCCGGCAAGGATGAACTGGTGGCCGAGGCCTACATGGCGATCACCGGGCGGGTCATGACCTTGTTGCGCGACGCCATGGAGCAAGCCGCGCCGAATGCCCGAGAGCGCTTGTCGGCATTTTTCCGCGGTTCGTTTTCCGCCGAATTGCTCGATCCACAACTGATCGATGCATGGCTGGCATTCTGGGGCGCGGTGAAAACCGCCGAGGCCATCAACCAGGCCCACGATCATTCCTATGGCGAGTATCGCGGCATCCTGCGCAAGGTGCTGGCGGAACTGGCCCAGGAGGAGGGCTGGGAAAGCTTCGACGCCGACCTTGCCGCCATCAGCCTCAGCGCATTGCTCGACGGCTTGTGGCTGGAGTCCGGGCTGAACCCCGGCACCTTCACCCCGGAGCAGGGCATCCAGATTTGCGAGGCCTGGGTCGATGGTTTGCAGGCCGGTGGTCGCCAGCGTTTTTGCCTGCAGACGAGCGACTGTTGATCAGTCGTTCAGCAATGGATACTCTCTGGCGCCGATGCGGGAAAACACTCTAATAAGAAACTGGCCTTCGGGCCTGAGCCGGACACCAAGCGATGACTCCTCGGGTATTGATCGTCGATGACGATCCGCTGATTCGCGATCTGCTGCACGCCTACCTGTCTCAGGAAGGCTACGACGTCCATTGCGCCGCCACGGCGGAACTGGCGGAAACTTTCCTGGCCAGCCAGACCGTGGACCTGGTGATGCTCGACATCCGCCTGCCGGGCAAGGACGGCCTGACCCTGACCCGCGAGCTGCGGGTGCGCTCGGAAGTCGGGATCATCCTGATCACCGGGCGCAACGACGAAATCGACCGCATCGTCGGCCTCGAATGCGGCGCCGATGACTACGTGATCAAACCCCTCAATCCAAGGGAACTGGTGTCCCGGGCGAAAAACCTGATTCGCCGGGTACGTCATGCGCAAACGCCACAACCGGCCGTCGCGGCGGCCAAACCGGTCAAGCAATTCGCCGACTGGTCGCTGGACACCGACCGCCGTCGGCTGATCGATGCGTCCGGCAGTGAAACACTGTTGACCCACGGCGAATACCAGTTGCTCAGCGTGTTCCTGCGCAACAGCGGCCACACCCTCAGCCGCGACCAGTTGATGGACCAGATCCGCAACCGCGAATGGGTGCCCAACGACCGCTCCATCGACGTGCTGGTCGGGCGTCTGCGTCGCAAGTTGCACGACGATCCGGCCGAACCGCAGTTGATCATCACCATTCACGGCGCCGGTTACCTGTTCACCGCCGGTGTGGCGGCCTGAACCTGATGACGCGTTGGCTTTGCCTGCTGGCGGTGTTTGTAGCCGGCCATGCCGTCGCGGCGGACAAGGTTCGCTATTGCGATTACCCGGTGTACCCGCCGATCTCCTGGAGCGACGGCAAGCAGGTGCGCGGCCTGGCGCCCAGCGTGGTGAAGCACTTGTTCGGCCAATTGGGGTATGAGGTCGAGATTGTCGTGCTGGGCAACTGGAAACGTTGCCTGTTGGACGCCGCCGAAGGCCGGGTCGATGTGGTGCTGGCCTACAGCACCGCACAGCGGGAACAAAGCATGCTGTTCTCGACGGTGCCGGTATTGCGCGAAGAAGTGGCGCTGTTCATCAACCGTCAGCACCCGGTGAAATTCGAACAACTGGACGACCTCGCCCATTACCGTGGCGGCCTGTTGTTCGGCGAGAGCTACGGCGTGGCGTTCGATCGCATGGTCGCGCGCAACAACAACATCGAATGGGTTTCCGACAGCCATCAGAACTTCGGCAAGCTGATTCGCGGGCGCATCGATTTCATCACCCAGGAACGGCGCACCGGCCAGTTGTACGTGGAAAACCTGCCCGGTGGCCAGGACATCGTCGCCTTGCCCAAGGCGTTGAACGTGGACTACCTGCGGGTCGCCGTGTCACGGCGCTCGCCATTGGCCCTGCGCATGCCCGAGATCAATGCACAGTTGCAGCACATGGTCGATGCCGGTGACATCGAGCGCTGGCTCAACGAAAGCGAGGTGACCTACCGCGACATGATCAACCTGCCGGCGGATGCGCAATGATTCGCGCCCGTCCCGGTGGATTGCTGCGACGGCTGCTGCTGTTCATTCTGTTGTTCAGCCTGTGCTTCACCGTGCTGGCCAGCAGCGTGCAACTGTACATCGAGTATCGACGGGAAATGCGCGACATCGATTCACGCATGGAGCTGATCCGCGCCGGCTACCTGGCGAGCCTGGAACGCAGCCTTTGGGACTTGAACCAGGAACAGTTGAACGTGCAGTTGCGCGGACTGGTGGACTTCTCCGACGTCGCGCGGGTGCATTTGATCAGCGCCGATTTCGACCTGATACAGGGCAATCCAGACCCTGCGGGACCGCTGCGCATCGAGCGGTTCGCCCTGGACTATCAGCCGCCGTCCGGCCCGTTGCGCAACCTTGGCGAACTGGAAGTGAGCACGGATCTGGGGGCGGTGTACCAGCGTCTCTACGCCACCGGGTTGACCAGCCTGTTGTGGATGGCAGTGTTTCTCTGCGGCCTGGCCGTGGCGCTGTCGGGATTGTTTTATCGACTGGTGACCCGGCACCTGAAAGTCATGGCCGAGTTTGCCCGGCGCATCGCCGCCGGTGAATGGCAGGAACCCTTGCACCTGGACAAGCGACGCGGCAGTGACGAAATCGATACTGTGGCCCACGCACTGGATGACATGCGCCGGTCGATCCTGCGAGACATCGAGCGCCGGGAAAGCGATCGCCTGGCCTTGCAGGACAACCGTGACGAACTGCTGAAGATGGTCGAGCGCCGTACCGCCAGCCTGATGCGGGCCAAGGATGAAGCGGAAGCGGCCAACCTCGCCAAATCGCGGTTTCTGGCGACCATGAGCCACGAACTGCGAACGCCCCTCAATGGCATCCTCGGCATGGCCGAACTGTTGCGCGGAGCACGTCTGGATGCACAGGACGGTAAACGTCTGGATGCCTTGCACAAGGCTGGCGAAGGCTTGCTGACGATCCTCAACGAAGTGCTGTATTTCGCCAGACTGGAGGAGGGCGTCAGCCATCCCGAACCGGTGGATTTTTCGCTGCGCCAGTTGCTCGACGAGGTGCTGACACTGTTGGAGCCGCGAGCGCTGAACAACGACACGATCCTCAGTTGTCGGGTCGATCAACGCATTGCCGAGCATCACCACGGTGCCGAGCAGTTCCTGCGTCAGGTGCTGAGCAACCTGCTGGCCAACGCGATCAAGTTCACCGAAGGCGGCGAAGTCAGCGTCGAAGTGATGCTGCTCGCCGAAGCGGGCGAACAGACCGGGCAGCGCCTGCGGGTCAGTGTCACTGACGACGGCATCGGCATTGCCCCGGCGATGCAGGCGAAGATTTTCGAGCGCTTCACCCAGGCCAGCGAAGAAGTCGCGCAACGTTTTGGCGGGACCGGGTTGGGACTGGCGATCTGCAAACATCTGGTGGAGCAGATGGGTGGCTGCATCGGCGTGGACAGTGAGGTGGGGCGCGGCAGTTGCTTCTGGTTCGAGCTTTGCCTGCAGCCGGCCAGTGCTGTGGTGGCAGTAGCGCCGGCTCCCACGGTGGGGCCGGCCCTGAATATCCTGGTGGTCGAGGACGTGGCGCTCAATCGCGAAGTGGCCATGGGCCTGCTGCAACGGGACGGCCACCGAGTGTGGCTGGCCGAAGAGGCGCAACAGGCGCTGGAACATTGTGCCGCGCAGGTTTTCGATCTGCTGTTGCTGGACGTGCATCTGCCGGGCATCAGCGGAGTCGAGTTATGCCGACAGATCCGCCACAGCGACGGGCCGAACCGCCATACCCGCATTTTCGCCCTGACCGCCAGCGTGCAACCGGCGCTGGTGCGCGGTTATCTGGAGGCCGGCATGGACGGCATCCTGGCCAAGCCCTTGAAGCTGGATAACCTGCGCCAGGTGCTGGAAGGGCACACACCCGTCGCCGAGTCGCTCCTGCATGACGAGACGATGGACTGGTCGCTGTTGCAGACCCATCGCAACTTGCTCGGCGAGCAAAAGGTCCAGGGCCTGCTGGCAGTACTGCGTGACTCGATTCTTCAGCACCGCGATGCGCTGCATGAAGCCATTGTCGCTGACGACTGCACAGAGGTCGCGCAACTGGCTCACCGTCTGGCCGGTAGCTGTGATTCGCTGGGCTTTCGCTCACTGGCCACGACGCTGAGAGCGCTGGAGACGTTGGCCCTGGTCAACGATGAATCGGCGATCCATCGCATGACCCCCGCGCTGGATGAACAATTGCAGCACGCACTGACCACCCTGAAAGGCCTGTTGCAGAGCTGACGTACAAGTTTGTTACGACTTTCTACAACTTCGATCTTTACGGTCAACGCGAACTTACATGGCTTTCCAATAATCGACGCAACCGCCACAGCGCGGTCTTCGAAGCTTATTGGAGATAATAATAATGAATTGCCGTAAAGCTGATCCCACCCTGCGCCGTGACGTCCTGTCGCGCGCTGTACACCTCACTGACTGCTGAGGTGCCGACATGAACGAAAACACTGATCGCAGCACGGGTCATAAAGGCATCCAGCTGACCCGTGCCCTGAAAAGTCGGCACATTTTCATGCTGTCCCTGGGCGGCGTCATTGGCACCGGACTGTTCATGGGTTCCGGCGTGACCATCAACCAGGGCGGCCCGATGGGGGCGATCCTGGCTTACCTGGTCGCGGGTTTCCTGATGTACCTGGTGATGGTCTGCCTGGGCGAGCTGTCGGTACAGATGCCGGTGTCCGGTTCGTTCCAGGCCCACGCCACTAAATACATCGGCCCGGCCACGGGGTTCATGATCGGTTGGGTGTACTGGATGAGCTGGGCCACCACTGTCGGACTGGAGTTCACCGCCGCCGGCATGCTGATGACGCGCTGGTTCCCGCATGTGCCGATCTGGTACTGGTCGGCGCTGTTCGTGGTGGTGCTGTTCGGCATCAACGCCCTGGCGACCCGCGCGTTCGGTGAAGCCGAATACTGGTTCTCGGGGATCAAGGTCGCGGCCATTCTCGGTTTCATCGTGGTCGGTGTGCTGGTGATCTTCGGCGTGATGCCCCTGAGCAGCGGTGCACCGGCACCGATGGCGACCAACCTGATCGGCGACTCGCTGTTCCCCAACGGCCTGTCAGCCGTGTTCGCGGTGATGATGACCGTGGTCTACGCGTTCCAGGGTTGCGAGATCATGGGCGTGGCCGCCGGTGAAACCGACCAGCCGGAAAAGAGCATTCCCCGCGCCGTGCGCAACGTGGTGTTCCGCGTGCTGATCTTCTACGTGCTGGCGATTGTCGTGCTGTCGGCCATCGTGCCATGGCAGCAGGCGGGTCTGATGGAAAGCCCGTTCGTGCAGGTGTTCGACATGGTGGGCATTCCCTACGCTGCCGACCTGATGAACTTCGTGATCCTCACCGCGATCCTGTCGGTGGGCAACTCCGGCCTGTATGCCTCGACGCGCATCCTGTGGGCAATGTCGAAAACCGGCATGGCGCCGAAAAGCCTGTCGCCATTGAGCAAGCGTGGTGTGCCGCTGCGTGCCTTGAGCATCACCTTGTGCTTCGCACTGGTGTCGCTGATGACCAGCTTCGTCGCCGCCGATACCTTGTTCATGGTGTTGATGGCCGTGAGCGGCATGTCCGGCACCGTGACCTGGATTGTCATTGCGCTGGCGCAGTACAAGTTCCGCAAGGCGTACTTGCGTGACGGCGGCAAACTCAGCGACCTGAAGTACCGCGCACCCTGGTTCCCGGTACTGCCGCTGATGTGCATCACGCTGTGCTGCTCGCTGTTCGTGTTCCTGGCCCTGGATGAAACCCAGCGTCCGTCGCTGTATTGGGGCTTTGGCTTCATTGCGCTGTGCTATGGCGCGTACTTCCTGATTCATCGCAAGCGTGATGCGGTGCTGGCATCGAGCTTGCCGACTGTGTAATTACCTGCCCAGCTTAAACCTGTGGGAGCGAGCCTGCTCGCGAAAGCGGTTCATCCGTCAACAGAGATGTTGAACGTGAAGCCGTCTTCGTGAGCAGGCTCGCTCCCACAGTTGTTTTTGCGGTGCTCTGTGGGCAGTTGTTCGAAGTTGTAACAGCGCCAACGGCTCACGCTCGCGTATCTATAAATAATTCAATAAAAACAATGTGTTATAGAGTTTTAGAGCTTGTTACAGCCCATTTCCTTCCCAATTGCCGCCTTACTGAACACTCGTTTAGTATGGCCTCAAGTCGCATCACCTCAGACCAAACAGAATAATTCGAGGATTCCCATGACCACTCAATCGTCGCTGCTCAGCCAGGTCGAAGCAGGCGTTGCCTGGATCACCCTCAATCGCACTGCCCAGCGCAATGCGCTGGACATTCCGACGCTGAAAAACCTGCACGCCCTGCTCAACGCTTTCAACGCCGATCCAGCGGTGCGCGTGGTGGTCTTGACCGGTAGCGGCCGCAGCTTCTGTGCCGGCGCCGACCTCGACGAGTGGGCCGATGCCGAAGCCCGGGGCGCACTGGAAACCTATGGCTGGACCGAAACCGCCCACGCCTTGATGACCCGGCTGCACAGCCTGGAAAAACCCACCATCGCTGCCATCAACGGTACTGCCGTCGGCGCCGGGATGGACCTGACCCTGTGCTGCGACCTACGCATCGCCGGGCAATCGGCACGCTTCAAGGCCGGCTACACCAGCATGGCGTATTCGCCGGATGCGGGCGCCAGTTGGCACCTGCCGCGCCTGATCGGCAGCGAACAGGCCAAGCGCTTGCTGTTTCTCGATGAATTGTGGGGCGCCGAGCGTGCCCTGGCCGCCGGTCTGGTCGGCGAAGTTTGCACCGACGAGCAGTTGCTGACCGTAGCCAGCGAACTGGCCGCACGCTTGGCCGCCGGCCCGACCTTTGCCTTCGCCCAGACCAAAAAACTCATGCGTGAAGGCGCAGAACGCAGCCTGGCGGAACAACTGCAAGCCGAGCTCGCCGCGGGCCTGCTCTGCGGTCGCAGCGAGGACGGCAACGAAGCCCTGCGCGCCGCCATGGAAAAACGCCCGGCACGCTTCATCGGCCGCTAATTGCGAACGTTTTGCACACCTCTATCAGCACACGAACAACAGGTAGCACCATGAATTTCCAACTGACCCAAGAACAAGAAATGTTGGTCGACTCGGTACGCAGCTTCGTCGAGAAGGAACTGCTGCCCTATGAAGAGCAAGTCGACCGCGCCGACGAGGTGTCCCCGGAACTGGCGGCGCAGATTCGCGGCAAGGCGATTGCCGCCGGGTTCTACGCCTTCAACATGCCGGAAGAAGTGGGCGGTGGCGGCCTGGATTACCTGTCCCAGGCGTTGATCGAACGTGAACTGTCCAAAGTGTCCTGGGCGCTGCACGTGTTCGTCGCGCGTCCCTCGAAAATCCTCATGGCCTGCACCGGCGAGCAGATCAACGACTACCTGTTGCCGTGCATTCAGGGCGAGAAGATCGACTGCTTCGCGTTGACCGAGCCGGGTGCCGGCTCCGATGCCAATGCGATCAAGACCCGCGCCGTGCGTGAGGGCGACGACTTCATTCTCAACGGCAGCAAGCATTTCATCAGCCACGCCGGCCATGCCGACTTCGCCATCGTCTTCGCCGTGACCGACACCTACGAGCACAATGGCAAGAAGCGCAATGCCGTGACCTCGTTCCTGGTCGACCGCAACACCCCGGGCATGACCATCCGCCGTGGGCCGAAGTGCGTGAGCAACCGCGGTTATCACACCTTCGAAATGTTCTTCGACGACTGCCGCGTGCCGGCCAGCAAAGTGCTGGGCGAAGTCGGCAAGGGCTGGGACGTGGCCAACGCCTGGCTGACTGCCGGGCGCGTGATGGTCGCGGCCAACTGCGTCGGTCAGGCCCAGCGCGCGCTGGACGTGTCCTTGCAATGGGCGGCAGACCGTAAACAGTTCGGCCAGCCGATTGGCACCTACCAGGGCGTGTCGTTCAAATTGGCCGACATGGCCACGCAAATCCGCGCCGCCGAACTGCTGACCCTGCACACCGCCTGGAAAATGGACCAGGGCACCATGACCGATGGCGAGGCCGGGATGGCCAAACTGTTCGCCAGCGAAGTGCTCGGCCGTACCGCCGATGAAGCGGTGCAGATCTTCGGCGGCATGGGCCTGATGGACGAAGGTCCGGTGGAGCGCATCTGGCGTAACGCGCGGATCGAACGGATCTGGGAAGGCACCTCGGAAATCCAGCGCCACATCATTTCCCGCGAGCTGCTGCGGCCGCTGCTGCGCTGATCGGTCCGGAGAATTCCCATGACCCAAACCATTCGTGACAACCTCAAACGCATGCTCGCGCCGCAACACGTGGCGTTTGTCGGCGGCCGCAGCATGGCACGCGCCCTCAAGCGCTGTGCCGAGGGTGGCTACCAAGGGCAAATGTGGCTGGTCAACCCGCAACACGACAGCCTCGAAGGCGTACCCTGTGTGCGCAATATTGCCGACCTGCCATGCGGGCCGGACGCGGTATTTATTGCGACCAACCGCGAACTGACCCTGACCTGCGTGGCCGAACTGGCCGCCATCGGCGCGGGCGGTGCGATCTGCTACGCCTCCGGTTTCGCCGAAACTGGCGCCGAAGGCCAGGCCTTGCAACAGCAATTGCTCAAGGCCGCTGGCGACATGGCCTTGCTCGGCCCCAACTGCTACGGCCTGCTGGACTACCTGCACAGCTGCGCGCTGTGGCCGGTGGCCCATGGCGGCAAAGCGGTGGAGAAGGGCGTGGCGGTGCTGACCCAGAGCGGCAACTTCGCCTACAACCTGTCCATGAGCGACCGCTCGCTGCCGGTGGCCTACATGGCCTCGGTCGGCAATCAGGCGCAACTGGGTGTCGCTGAACTGATGGACGTGTTGCTCGACGAACCTCGGGTCACCGCCATCGGCCTGCACCTCGAAGGCCTGAAAAATGTGCCGGGTTTCGCCCGCGCCGCGCACAAGGCGCTGGAGAAAGGCATCCCGATCATTGCCCTGAAAACCGGTGTGTCGCAGATCGGCGCCGAACTGGCCTTGAGTCACACCAGTTCGCTGTCCGGCTCCGATGCACTGTACGACGCGCTGTTCGATCGCCTCGGGGTGATCCGCGTCAGCGGCCCGGTGAGTTTTGTCGAAACCCTCAAGGCCGCTGCCTGCGGCAACCTGCCAGCGAGCAACAGCCTGATTGCGCTGGCCTGTTCCGGTGGTGACGCCGGGCTGATTGCCGACTACGCCGAACGCAATGACCTGGGCTTGCCCAAGCTCGACGACGGTCAGGTGGATGAATTGGCCCAGGTGCTGCCGAGCTACGCCAACCTGGTCAACCCGCTGGATTTCACCACGGCCATCTGGGGCGATGGCGAAGCCTTGAACCGCATGCTCGACAGCGCACTGCGCACCGAAGCCGGCGCGGCGATGCTGGTGCTCGACTATCCGTCGGAGTTCACCGGCGAGCGCAAGGAGTGCGACCTGCTGCTGGAACTGTATTGCGCGGCACTGGTGCGTCACGGCAAAACCGGTTTCGTGACATCGGCCTTCCCCGAATTGCTGCCGGCCCATGCCCGTGAGCGTCTGCACGCGCAAGGTGTCGCAGCGTTGCAGGGTGTTGAAGACGGGCTGGCTGCGTGGGGCCGCATCGCCGGTTATCAGCGCAACCGCCAGGCCTTGCTGGCGCTGGGCGAATCGGCGCTGGTCCCGCTGTGTCCGCAAGCGCTGGACGGTGAGGGGCGTTTGCTCAACGAATGGGATTCCAAACAGGCCTTGCGAGCCTTTGGCCTGCCGACGCCAAACGGCGTATTGAGCACCCCGCAGAATGCCCTGAAGGACGCCGAGTCACTGGGCTATCCGCTGGTATTGAAAGCCGTCAGCGCACAGCTGCCGCACAAGACCGAGGCCGGTGCAGTGGCACTGAACCTCAAGGACGACGCTGCCTTGAGTGTCGCGCTGGACAATATGCGCGCCAGCATCAAAGCGTACGCCCCGGGCGTAGCGTTCGACCAACTGTTGCTGGAACCGATGGCCAGGCCGCCACTGGCTGAGCTGATCGTCGGCATCAAGCGCGAAAACGATTTCGGCCTCGCGCTGGTGATCGGTGCCGGCGGCATTCTGGTCGAGCTGCTCAAGGACAGTCGCAGCCTGTTGCTGCCGACCACCGACGGCGCGATCCGCCATGCCTTGCTCAGCCTGCGCAGTGCACCGTTGCTGCAAGGTTTCCGTGGCCGCGAGTCGGCTGACCTGGACGCCCTGGTGGCAGCGATTCGCGCAGTGGCCGACTACGCCTGCGAAAACGCCGCGCAATTGCTGGAGCTCGATGTGAACCCATTGTTGGTCGGTGCCCATGGCACGACCGCGGTCGATGCGTTGATTCGCCTCGGCCATGAGTGAGGACATGAACATGCAAAGCAAAAACTTGACCGGTGGCCAGGCACTGGTGCGCCTGTTGGCCAACTACGGCGTCGATACCGTGTTCGGCATCCCCGGCGTCCACACCCTGGAGCTGTATCGCGGCTTGCCCGGCAGCGGCATTCGCCATGTCCTGACTCGCCATGAACAGGGTGCCAGTTTCATGGCCGACGGCTACGCCCGGGTCAGTGGCAAACCCGGCGTGTGCTTCATCATCACCGGCCCGGGCGTGACCAACGCCGCCACCGGCATCGGCCAAGCCTACGCCGACTCGATTCCGATGCTGGTGATTTCCAGCGTCAACCACAGCGCCAGCCTCGGCAAGGGCTGGGGCAGCCTGCACGAATGTCAGGACCAGCGCGCAATGACTGCGCCGATCACCGCGTTCTCCGCAGTGGCACTGACCGCCGAAGACTTGCCGGAGCTGATCGCCCGAGCCTACGCGGTGTTCGACAGCGAGCGGCCGCGCCCGGTGCACATCTCGGTGCCGCTGGATGTGCTGTCGGCGCCGATCGCTCGTGACTGGAGCAACGAAGTGGTGCGTCGTCCGGGTCGTGGTCCGGCATCCGCCACTGCAATCGATCAGGCCGTGGCCAAACTCAACGGGGCGAAACGCCCGATGATCATCGCCGGTGGTGGTGCGCTCAATGCCACTTCGCAGCTGCAAGCCATCAGCACCCGACTCGCTGCGCCGCTGTTCACCAGCGTCGCCGGCAAGGGCTTGCTGCCGCCGGATGCGCCACTCAACGCCGGTTCCTCCCTGTGTGTGGAGCCGGGTTGGAAGCTCATCGCCGAGGCCGACGTGGTGCTGGCGGTGGGCACCGAAATGGCCGACACCGATTTCTGGCGCGAACGCCTGCCACTCAATGCCGAGCTGCTGCGGGTGGACATCGACCCGCGCAAGTTCAACGACTTCTACCCATGCGCAGTGGCGTTGCATGGCGACGCGCAACAAACCCTCAGCGGTTTGCTCGAGCGCCTGCCGTCCGACGTGCGCGACGCTCGCGCAGCCATTGCCTCGGTTGCCACACTGCGTGAAGCGGTCAAGGCCAGCCATGGCCCGTTGCAGTCCATCCATCAATCGATTCTCGACCGTATTGCTGCGGAGCTGCCAGACAACGCGTTCATCAGCACCGACATGACCCAGCTTGCGTATACGGGTAACTACGCCTTTGACAGCGCCGCCACCCGCAGCTGGTTGCACCCGACCGGCTACGGCACCCTGGGTTACGGCCTGCCGGCCGGGATCGGCGCCAAGTTCGGCGCGCCGCAGCGACCGGGGCTGGTGCTGGTGGGCGACGGTGGGTTCCTCTACACCGCGCAGGAGCTGGCGACCGCCGTCGAGGAACTTGACAGCCCGCTGGTGGTGCTGCTGTGGAACAACGACGCGCTGGGGCAGATCCGCGACGACATGCTTGGCCTGAACATCGAGCCCATCGGCGTATTGCCGCGCAACCCGGATTTCGCCGCCCTCGCGCGTGCGTTCGGCTGCACCGTGACCCAGCCGCAAAGCCTTGCCGAGTTGCAGACCGACTTGCGCCACGGCTTCAAGCGTAACGGCGTGACTCTGATCGAACTCAAGCACGCCTGCGCGCACTGATAGGTATTTTAAGGGGATGAAGCCATGCGCTTTTCCGATCTGACTCAACGTATCGCCGGTGACGGCGCCGCCGCGTGGGATATTCACTATCGTGCCCTGGCGCTGCGCGAGCAGGGCGAAGACATTTTGCTGCTGTCCGTGGGCGACCCGGATTTCGACACGCCTCAGCCCATCGTGCAGGGCGCCATCGACAGCCTGCGCAGCGGCAACACTCACTATGCCGAGGTGCGCGGCAAGCGTGCCCTGCGTGAAGCCATCGCCAGGCGCCACCAGCAACGCAGCGGCCAAGCCGTTTCGGCGGATCAGGTCACCGTGCTGGCCGGGGCACAATGTGCGCTGTTCAGCGTAGCCCAATGTGTACTCAATCCCGGTGACGAAGTGATCGTTGCCGAACCGATGTATGTCACCTACGAAGCGGTGTTCGGTGCTTGCGGTGCCGTGGTGGTGCCGGTGCCGGTGCGCTCGGAAAACGGTTTCCGCGTGCTGCCCGAAGATGTCGCCGCGCGCATCACGCCACGCACCCGGGCACTGGCACTGAACAGTCCGCACAACCCGTCTGGCGCCAGTCTGCCGCGCAGCACGTGGGCGGCTTTGGCTGAGTTGTGCATCGCCCACGACCTGTGGCTGATTTCCGACGAGGTCTACAGCGAATTGCTGTTCGAAGGTGAACACGTCAGCCCGGCGAGCCTGCCGGGCATGGCCGAGCGCACCGCGACCCTCAACAGTCTGTCGAAATCCCACGCCATGACCGGTTGGCGCGTCGGCTGGGTGGTGGCGCCGCCATCTTTGGCCGCGCACCTGGAAAACCTCGCGCTGTGCATGCTCTACGGCTCGCCGGATTTCATTCAGGACGCTGCGGTCATTGCCCTGGAAAGCAACCTGCCGGAACTCGAAGCCATGCGCGAAGCCTATCGCCAGCGTCGCGACCTGGTGTGCGACAGCCTGGTCGATTGCCCCGGGGTGCGGCCGTTGAAACCCGACGGGGGCATGTTCGTGATGCTCGACATCCGTGAAACCGGGCTCAGCGCCCAGGCGTTTGCCGACCGTCTGCTGGATCGCCACGGCGTGTCGGTATTGGCTGGCGAGGCCTTTGGTCCTAGCGCGGCGGGGCACATTCGACTCGGTCTGGTGGTCGATACCGAACCGCTGCGCGACGCCTGCCAGCGCATTGCCCGTTGTGCCCGAGAACTGATGGAGGCCCAGGTTCATGCTTGATCACAAGACACTGTTTATTGATGGCCGCTGGCAGAAACCGTCGGGGCAGGGCATCGCCGAGGTGATCAACCCGGCGACCGAACAAGTGGCTGGCAGCGTGCCGCTGGGCGATGAACGCGATGTCGACAATGCCGTGTCGGCGGCCCGCCGGGCATTCGATTCATGGTCGCGTACGCCCTCCAGTGTGCGCGCCGGTTACATTCGCGCCCTGGCCGAGCAATTGCGTACCCGCGCCGATGAGATGGCCTCGGTCATCACCACTGAACTGGGCATGCCGGTGCAATGGTGTCGCTCGGTGCAGGTCGACGGGCCGATCATCGGCCTTGAGCAGTACGTCGAGCTGGCCGGGCTGATGGACGAAGTGCGCGAAGTCGGCAACTCGCTGGTCATTCGCGAAGCGGTGGGCGTCTGCGCGTTCATCAATCCGTGGAATTATCCGCTGCACCAGTTGATCGGCAAACTGGCCCCGGCACTGGCCGCCGGTTGCACGGTGGTGGTCAAGCCGAGCCAGGACACGCCGCTGCACGCCTTCCTGCTGGCGCAGATGATCGAGGACATCGGTTTGCCGGCCGGGGTATTCAACCTGGTCAGCGGGCCGGGTTCGAAAGTCGGCGAAGCGCTGGCCAAACACCCGGACGTGGACATGGTGTCGTTCACCGGCTCCACCGGCGCCG
Organism: Pseudomonas sp. B28(2017); assembly: GCF_002113025.1. Classification (GTDB taxonomy): domain Bacteria; phylum Pseudomonadota; class Gammaproteobacteria; order Pseudomonadales; family Pseudomonadaceae; genus Aquipseudomonas. Next base: position 708,711 of record NZ_NEJH01000001.1, read on the forward strand.
GGGTGCGGGTCGCGCAAGCGGCCGCGCCTTCGGTGAAACGGGTGTGCCTGGAGCTGGGTGGCAAGTCGCCGCTGCTGATCGCCGAGGATGCCGACCTGGCCGCCGCCGTGCGTTACGGCGTGCAGGACGTGATGATCAACTCCGGCCAGACCTGCACCGCGCTGACCCGCATGCTGCTGCCGGCCAGCCGCTACGCCGAGGCCGTCGAACTGGCGCTGGCGGAAACCTTGAGCCTGCGCATGGGCGATCCTCTCGACCCGCAAAGCTTCCTCGGTCCGATGTGTTCGGCCGGGCAGCGGCGCACCGTGCTCGACTACATCAAGGTCGGTCAACAGGAGGGCGCACGGTTGCTGTGCGGCGGTGACACGCCGACGGCATTCGAGCGCGGATTCTATGTCAGCCCGACACTGTTCGCCGATGTCGACAACCGCATGCGCATCGCCCAGGAAGAAATCTTCGGCCCGGTGCTGTGCCTGATTCCCTACACCGATGAGGCGCAAGCGATCCAGATCGCCAATGACTCGCCGTTCGGCCTGTCCAGCGGCGTCTGGGCCGGCACTGCCGAGCGTGCCTTGCAACTGGGACGGCAGATGCGGGCCGGCCAGTGCTTCCTCAATGGCGCGGCGTTCAATTATCAGGCGCCGTTCGGTGGCTACAAACAATCGGGCAATGGTCGGGAGTGGGGGGAAGAGGGACTCAATGAGTTTGTCGAAGTGAAGGCGGTCCAGGTGTGACGCCTGGCGATTCAAACGTTGTATGCACCGGGCCCTGGCCCGGTGCTTTGCGTGGCTTTGAATTGGTATTCCATTAGCGTTTGATCAGGGGCAGTGCAATGAGCGATAACAAAAACAAGATTACTCAAGCGAACCATGAATTCAGCTTCCCGCGTAGAGACTTCCTCAAGTACAGCGCTGCGGCTGCGGCGGTGGCCGGGGCGTTCTCCCTGGGGCTGCCGTTTGGCGCCATTGCCGGGGAGGCTACGCCGAAACCCGGCGGTGTATTGCGTCTGGGCCTGGCCGGTGGCAGCACCACCGACTCCAGGGACCCGGGCTCCTGGGCCGACACCTTCACCTTCGTCGGCTTCTCGGCGGTCTATAACACCCTGACCGAAATTGCCGTCGACGGCACGGCCATTCCCGAACTGGCCGAAAGCTGGACCTCGACCCCCGACGCGCGTGTCTGGACGTTCAAGATTCGCCAGGGTGTGACCTTCCACAACGGCAAGACCCTGACCGCCGACGACGTGGTCGCTTCGATCCGGCATCACCTCGGCGAGAAATCCACCTCGGCGGCCAAGACTGTGCTGGGCGATGTGGCCACGGTCAGCGCCAATGGCAGCGACAGCGTGGTGTTTGAACTGCACTCGGGTAACGCCGACTTCTCCTACGTGGTCGCCGATTACCACCTGGCGATCATGCCGAGCAAGGATGGCGTGGCTGACTGGCAGGCCGGTGCCGGCACCGGTGGCTATCGCCTCAAGGACTTCGAACCGGGCGTGCGCATGACCCTGGAACGCAGCCCCGATTACTGGAAACCGGGTCGGGCACACTTCGCCAGTGCCGAGTTGATTGCCATTTCCGACGGTGCGGCACGGGTCAATGCGCTGGTCACCGGGCAAGTGGACGTGATCAACAAAGTCGACCTGAAAACCGTTGCGCTGCTCAAGCGCAACCCGAACCTGGTCATCGAAGAAACCAAAGGTGCCCAGCACTACACCTTCCCGATGCTCACCGACAGCCAGGTGTTCCTGAACAACGACGTGCGCCTGGCGATGAAGCACGCGATCAACCGCGAAACCCTGCTGGCCTCGGTGCTGCACGGCTATGGCCTGGTGGGCAACGACCACCCGATCCAGCCCGGCAGCCGCTTCATCAACACCGCGCTGGAACAACGCACCTATGATCCGGACAAGTCGCGCTTCTACCTGAAAAAGGCCGGTCTGGATTCGCTCAAGGTCCGCCTGCAAGCCTCCGATGCGGCCTACACCGGTGCCGTGGATGCCTCGGTGCTGTTCAAGGAACAGGCCCGCGCCGCCGGGATCGACATCGACGTGGTGCGCGAGCCGGCGGATGGTTTCTTCTCCAACGTGTGGATGAAGCAACCGTTCACCACCTCGTTCTGGTACAGCAGTCTGACCGCCGACCGCATGTTCAGTATCGGCTACGCCAAGGGCGCGGCGTGGAACGAAACCCACTGGGACAACCCGCGTTTCAACCAGTTGCTCAACGCCGCTCGCGGCGAGATGAACGACCCGTTGCGCCGCGAGATGTACAACGAAATGCAGGCGCTGTGCCGGGACGAGGGCGGGGCGATCGTGCCGCTGTTCGCCAGTTCCGTGGCGGCGCGTTCCAACCGTGTGGTTCACGGCGGGCAGACGGCGCCCTATGGCGAGCTGGATGGCCTGCGGGTGATCGAGCGGTGGTGGCAGGCGTAATGCCGGCGTCTATCAAACAATGACGCTCCCACAGGAGTAGGCGTGCCCAATCCAAGGAACCGCACGATGAGAAGTATTTTCAAGCTGCTGGGACAGCGCCTCGTACTGGGCCTGCTGTCCCTGTTCGCGGTATCAGTGATCATTTTCCTCGCCGTCGGCATGCTCCCGGGCGATATCGCCCAGGCCATGCTCGGTCAGTCGGCCACCCCGGAAACGGTGGCGGCGTATCGGGCGCAACTGGGTCTGGACCTGCCGCCGTTGACCCGTTTCGGCCACTGGATCTGGCACCTTCTGCAAGGTGATCTCGGCGTGTCGCTGGCCAACCAGCGCCCGATCGCTGAACTGGTGGGTGCGCGTTTGGGCAACACCTTCAGCCTCGCCTTGCTGGCGGCACTGGTGTCGGTGCCGCTGGCCTTGCTGCTGGGGATGCTCGCGGCGTTGTACCGCAACAGCTGGTTCGACCGGTTGCTCAACACCTCGGCCCTGAGCGCGGTGTCGTTCCCCGAGTTTTTCGTTGCCTACATCCTGATCCTGGTGTTTGCGGTGAAGCTCAACTGGTTCCCGAGCATTTCCAACCTGGCGCCGGACGCCTCGTTGGGCACGGTACTGGATCGCTCGGTGTTGCCGGTGGCGACCCTGAGCCTGGTGGTGATCGCGCAGATGATGCGCATGACCCGCGCCTCGTTGATCAACCTGCTGGCCAGCCCCTACATCGAAATGGCCCGGCTCAAGGGCATCAGCCAGTCGCGGATCATCTTCCGCCACGCCTTGCCCAACGCCCTGGCCCCCATCGTCAACGTGGTGGCGCTGAACCTGGCGTACCTGGTGGTCGGCGTAGTGGTGGTCGAGGTGGTGTTTGTCTATCCGGGGCTCGGCCAGTTGCTGGTGGACTCGGTGGCCAAGCGCGATATCCCGGTGGTGCAGGCTTGCAGCCTGATCTTCGCCGCGACCTACATCCTGCTCAACACCAGCGCCGATGTGCTGTCGATTGCCAGCAACCCACGCCTGATGCATCCGAAGGGGTAGACCATGAGCCTGTTGAAGCAAGTGTGGCGGGCGCCGCTGAGCGCCAAGTTCGGGTTGTCGATGATCCTGCTTTACGTGCTGGTGGCCATCTTCGCGCCGGTATTGGCACCGTTCGGCGAAACCCAGGTGGTGGGCGAGGGCTTCGCACCCTGGGGCGGGCAGTTCCTGTTGGGCACCGATAACCTGGGGCGCGACATGTTCAGCCGCCTGGTCTATGGCGCGCGCAACACCCTGGGCATTGCCTTCCTCACCACCGTCCTGGCGTTCCTGCTCGGTGGCCTGAGCGGCCTGATCGCGGCGATCAAGGGTGGTTGGGTCGATCAGGGCTTGTCGCGGGTGGTGGACATCCTGATGGCCATTCCGCAACTGATCTTCGCCTTGCTGATCCTCAGCGTGGTCGGCACCACGGCGACATCGCTGGTGTTGGTGATTGCGCTGCTGGATGCGACCAGGGTGTTTCGTCTGTCTCGTGCCGTGGCGATGAACGTGGTGGTGCAGGACTTCGTCGAAGCCGCACGCCTGCGTGGTGAAGGCCTGTGGTGGCTGGTGACCCGCGAAGTGCTGCCCAACGCGGCGGCGCCGCTGATTGCCGAGTTCGGCCTGCGTTTCTGTTTCGTGTTCCTGTTCATCAGCGCGCTGTCGTTCCTCGGTCTGGGCATCCAGCCGCCGACCGCCGACTGGGGCAGCATGGTGCGCGACAACGCGGTGCTGATCACCTTCGGCGACATCAGCCCGCTGTTGCCCGCCCTGGCCGTGGCCTTGATCACGGTCAGCGTCAACTTCGTCGTCGACTGGATGCTGCACAAATCCAGCGGCCTCAAGGAATGCTGAACATGACGACTACAAAACCTTTGCTGGAAATTCGCGACCTGCACATCGAAGGCCATTACGAAGACGCCTGGCATCCGCTGATCAAGGGCATCGACCTGACGCTGCAACGGGGCGAGGTGCTGGGCTTGATCGGCGAGTCTGGCGCGGGCAAGTCGACCCTCGGCCTGTCGGCCATGGGCTATACCCGCGACGGTTGCCGGATCACCGGCGGCTCGGTGCACTTCGATGGCATCGACTTGCTCAACGCCAAACCTGAAGCCCTGCGCAAACTGCGGGGCCTACGGATTGCCTATGTGGCGCAGAGCGCGGCAGCCTCGTTCAACCCGGCCCACCGACTGATCGACCAGCACGTCGAAACCGCCGTGAAAAACGGCGGCATGAGCTGCGAACAGGCCATGCGCGACGCAGTGGAATTGTATCGGGTATTGCGTCTGCCCAATCCCGAAACCATCGGCCAGCGTTATCCGCATCAGGTGTCCGGCGGCCAGTTGCAGCGGGTGATGACCGCCATGGCGATGGCCTGCCACCCGGACCTGATCATCTTCGACGAACCGACCACGGCGCTGGACGTCACCACCCAGATCGAAGTGCTGGCGGCCATCCGCGATGCGGTCGCGACCTATGGCAGTGCGGCGATCTACATCAGCCACGACCTGGCGGTGGTGGCGCAGATGGCCGACCGCATCATGGTGCTGCGCCACGGCAAACTGGTGGAAGAGGCCGAGACCCGCCAGATGCTCGGCGATCCGCAGGAGGACTACACCAAATCGCTGTGGGCTGTACGCAGTTTCCGCACCGAGCCCAAGGCGTGCCCGCAACAGGAACAACCCTTGCTGGAACTGCGCAACAGCTGCGCCAGTTACGGCCAGCAACCGGTGCTGCACGACGTCTCCCTGAAACTGTATCGCGGCCAGACCCTGGCAGTGATTGGCGAGTCCGGCAGTGGCAAAAGCTCCACCGCGCGGCTGATCACCGGTTTGCTGCCACCGACTTACGGCCAGGTGCTGTACGACAGTGAACCCTTGCCGGCGGACTTTCGCCAACGCAGCAAGGAACAACTGCGGCGCATCCAGATGATCTACCAGATCCCCGACACGGCGCTGAATCCGCGGCAACGCATCGTCGACATCATCGGCCGGCCGTTGACCTTTTATCTGGGCCTCAAGGGCGAGGCCATGCGCGCCCGGGTTGCCGAACTGCTGGAGATGATCGAACTCGACCCGGCGACCTTCATGGATCGTCAACCCCGGGAACTGTCCGGCGGCCAGAAACAACGCATCTGCATCGCAAGGGCCCTGGCGGCCGAACCGCAACTGATCATCTGCGACGAAGTGACCTCGGCCCTCGACCAATTGGTGGCTGAAGGCGTACTGAAATTGCTCAACCGCATCCAGCAACAACTGGGTGTCGCCTACCTGTTCATCACCCACGATGTCGCTACTGTACGGGCGATTGCCGATGAGGTATTGGTCATGCAACGGGGCAGGGTGGTTGATCACGGCTCCCGCAGCCAGATTTTCACCCCGCCGCACCAGGACTACACCGGGCTGCTGTTTTCTTCCGAACCGCAAATGGACCCCGACTGGCTCGACCGGTTGCTGGCCACGCGCGCTTCCACACCTTCAACCGATACGCTGGAAAGAGTCTAAGGAACCCCCATGAAAGTACTGATCGTCCACGCTCACCCAGAGCCGCAATCCTTTACCGCCGCCCTGCGGGACCAGGCTGTCGTCACCCTTCAGGCCCAGGGCCACGAAGTGCAGGTCAGCGACCTGTACAAAATGAACTGGAACCCGGTAGCCAGCGACGCGGATTTCTCGAACCGGGAAAACCCCGAGTACCTGGTCTATGCCCTGGAGCAACGCCTGGGCGTGAAGAGCCAGTCGCTGGCGCCGGACATCCAGAGTGAACTGGACAAACTGCTGTGGGCCGACCTGCTGATCCTCAACTTCCCGATCTTCTGGTTCTCCGCCCCGGCCATGCTCAAGGGCTGGATCGACCGGGTGCTGGTGTCGGGCATCTGCTACGGAGGCAAACGTTTCTATGATCAGGGCGGTTTGGCGGGGAAGAAGGCACTGGTGACGGTGACCCTGGGCGGTCGTGAGCACATGTTCGGCGAAGGCGCGATTCATGGCCCGCTGGAGGACATGCTGCGTCCGATCCTGCGCGGTACGCTGGCTTACGTCGGGTTCGATGTGCTGGAGCCGTTCGTGGCCTGGCATGTGCCGTACATCAGCGACGAAGCGCGTAAGGGCTTCCTGGACGATTACAGCCGCCGCCTGCAACACCTGAGCGACGATCAACCGCTGGTTTTTCCGAAACTGTCGCAGTTCGATGAGCAGCTGTATCCGAAGGCAGCTGTTGAGGCGTGACCGATGGGGCCGACAGCGGGCGACGTTGAACTACACTTCACTGTTGCTCCACCTGATCGGCAGGCATCACCTGCCGTCCGCCAGTCGACCCAAAGGCTTGCCCGTCGTGGCAAGCCTGTCGGAGGACTTCATGAAAAGGTTTTTACCGCTCAGCCTGTGCATCGCATTGTCGGTTTTGAGTGCCCCGGGATGGGCGCAAACGGTGGTGCCGATGAAAGGGCAAAGTTCGCAACAAACCCAGGCCGATATCAACGAATGCAACAGCATCGCCGCCAGTCAGAGTGCTTCGACGGCTTCTACGCCTTCCGGCGGGAGGGTCAAGGGCGCTGCTGTCGGGGCCGCTGCCGGCGCGACCGCAGCCCAGGTGCGCGGCAATCGGCATGACGAGGTTTATGATCGCGTCGATAGTGATGTGCAACAGGAATACCGCCAGAACCGCGCCAAGGAGACGGCGGCGGCTGGCGCCGTGGTCGGCGCTTCACGTCAGCGCCAGGAACGCCGGGAGCAATCGAAAACCACCCAGGCCAACACCGCGGCGGCCTACACCAGTTGTTTGCAGGGCAAGGGTTATCAGGTCAATCCTTGAATCGGGTGCAGATAACACTGTGTGAGTGAGCCTGGTCCGGGCGGCGTTCCGAGGAAGGCGGTCTGACTGAGTACATATCCATTTTTTGGGTAACGGCGACTTAGGGTTTCGCCCTGACGGCGACTCACTTTTTTTACAAGCGCCTAAAAAAAGTAAGCAAAAAAACGCTCGCCCCGAACGTCCGGCCCCTCGCCAAGGCTCGGGGTTCCTTCGCTCCGGCATTCATCCGGGGGCATTGCCCTCGGGTCGGCTGCGCGCGACCTACATGCAATGGGTTCGACTGCGTCGAACGGCGCTGCGCGCCCATCCCCGGATGAACACCTCCGCTCAGCCTGCCGAGGGGGCGGGTGGATCAAGATCAAGAGCGGCAGGCGAGCTAACGCTCGGCCTGTTGAGTGGTGAGGAGCGTGGGTGTACACCGACCTGCCTTTGCTTTGCTTTTGCTCTTCTGTGGGAGCGGGCTTGCTCCGGGCGGCGTTCCGACGATGGACGTCAACGATGACGCGTGCGGCCTGATTCCCCGCGGTGTCCCGGCGTTTTTCGCGAGCAGGCTCGCTCCTACAGGGAAACGCGTTCAATTGCGATCAGGCCGGCCGGTAGGCCGCCTCGCTTTGGCTTTTGATCTGCTTGCCCCCTCGAGAGGCCGATCGCGGCGGGCCCACGGAGCAGGACCGGAGCGAGGGAATGCCGAGCCTTGGCGAGGCACCGAACGAAAGGGGCAAGAGCCTTTGGTTACTTGGGGCTTTTCCAAGTAACCCGCCGTAAAGGCGGAACCGTTAGTGGCCGTGACCGCGGAAACGGATATGTACACAAAAAACGTCGCCAGACACAAAGCCTTCGCGAGCAAGCTCGCTCCTACAGGGGGCTTCTGTGTTTTGAGCGACTGCCACGGGCAGTCGCCAAACCAGCAGGGCGTGGTCGCATGCCCGGCAAGTCTGACAACCGTTCATCGGTGAACTACGCTGCGATACGTACCCTCGATTCGAACCTTGTGAAGTAAGGATCCGACACATGCGGAGCAGGCTGCTCGCTGTAATGTTTACTGTTTTCGGGATGTTTGGGGCGGGGCAATTGTGGGCCGAAGACGCTCCGAAAGCGGTTGATGCTCCCGTTGAATTGAAAGTGGCCAACCGCAGCATCATGGTGTTTCGCGCGAGCATCCTTGGCGAAGCACCGGCCTCGCGGGTCAAACGGGCGAAAGCGGTCATCGGTGAGGCGCTGGATGAAGAGGACGACCTCAATGTCACCCTCGACCCGATCTCAAAAAGCTATATGGTGCTGCTGGGTAACCGGCGCGCCTTTATCGTTTCGCCCAAGGACTTCGACGAGACCGAATACGACTCGGTCCAGCAGGCCGCCGAAGTCGCCGCCGGCAAGCTGCGCCAGGTCGTGGCCGAAACCCGGGAAGCCCGCAGCCTGCGATTGATCCTGCGTTCCACAGGCGCCGCGTTGCTGGCCACCGGCGTTTACATTGGTCTGCTGTTCGGCATGTCGCTTGTGCGGCGTAGAATGCTGAAAAAACTGCCCGAACTGATGCATCGGCACACCCAGGCCCTGAAAGTCGGAAGAGTTCCGCTGCTCGACGCCAATTATCTGTATCCGTTGGTCAGCCGCCTGCTGGAGCTGGTGCGCTGGGCCGTCGTGTTGCTGCTCACCTACGAATGGCTGGGCTTTGTCCTGTCACGTTTTCCCTATACCCGTCCCTGGGGCGAAAGCCTCAACAACTATCTGTTGGAGCTCGGTGGCTATCTGCTGCAAGGGATCGTCGGTGCCATTCCCGGGCTGGGCGTGGCGCTGGCGATCTTCTTTATCGCCCGCGGCGCAACCGCGTTCATGCGGCGGATACTGCGGCGCATGGCGGCACCGGGAACCCTCAGCTGGCTCAACCATGAAACCCTGCAACCGACTCAACGCCTGACGTCTCTGGCGATCTGGCTGTTTGCCCTGGCCATGGCCTATCCATACCTGCCGGGTGCCGGCACCGATGCTTTCAAAGGTTTGTCGGTGTTGATCGGTCTGATGATCTCCCTGGGCGCCACCAGCGTGGTGGGCCAGGCGGCAGCGGGGTTGATTCTGACCTACACCCGAACCCTGCGCCCCGGCGAATTCGTGCGCATTGGCGACTACGAAGGCACGGTGACCGAACTGGGCATGTTTACCACCAGCATTCGCACCGGTCTGGGCGAGGTGCTGACCCTGCCCAACTCGATGATCACCGGCACCGTCACCAAGAACTACTCGCGGGTCGTACAAGGCCCTGGTTACGTGGTCGACACTGTTGTGACAATCGGCTACGACACGCCGTGGCGGCAGGTGGAGGCGATGTTGCTGGAGGCCGCAAAACGCACGCCGGGGATTCTCGAAGTGCCGCCGGCCCAGGTGTTTCAGACGGCATTGTCGGACTTCTACCCGGAATACCGACTGGTGGCCCAGGCCATTCCCAGTCAGCCTCGGCCGCGAGCGGTGCTGCTGAGCATGCTGCACGCCAACATCCAGGATGTGTTCAACGAGTACGGCGTGCAGATCATGTCGCCGCACTACCTGGGCGATCCGCAACAAGAGAAATGGGTGCCCAAGGACAAGTGGTTCCCGGCGCCCGCACAAGAGCGCAAGGAATCATGATTACGCCTGGAAGGGAGTTCGCACCTTGGCGGCGAGTGCGTTGAGCGACCGGCACGGCCGCTCAGTTGCAGTGGTGTTAAAAAAGAATATAGGCGGATGCGGTGGTCTGATTCAGATCGATCTCTCCGACCTCCAGAACTTCGTATTCAGCGCGCAGACCGATGTTGCGAAAGACATCGACCTCAAGGCCGACACCGTAGGTCAGATCAACCCCGGTATCGTCGTCGGTGGCATTGCCGTCGGCGTCCCAGGCGTGCGCACCGACACTGCCGAACACCCGCATCCGATCACCTATTGGAAAACCGACATGGGCGGCAGCCTGAGCCGACTTGCCTTCGAAATCGACATTCCCGTCCTTGAATTGACCGAGATCGACGTAGGCACCCTCGAAGGCCAGGTAGCTATTGACGCGATACCCTGCATAAACCTTGTAGCTGGTGTCGTCGTCGTCCAGTCTGGATTCGTCGCTCTGGATGCTGCTTACGCCAGCTCCAAGATATAAACCTTTGTCATCTGCGAGCGCCTGAAAAGACAGCAGCGATAGCAGTGAAGCGAAGCCAAGGTTTCGAAGTAGCATGTGTAGTGGAGTCCTTGTACAGGTTTGTCAGGTGTTAGGGTTCGGCGAGCATTTGAGGGGCCTCGAGGGGCTAATAGAAATCATTGATTGATATTTTCGAGTCGTAGGGCGGGATGTTTGCCGGGCATTGAAAGTAGCGTCTTGCCAACGCTTGAATCGGCAGCTCTTTGGAGAACAACCAGCCCTGTGCCAATAGCACGCCCTCAGAAACCAGGTGCGGCAGTTGCTCCTGAGTCTCGACACCCTCGGCGACCATCTTGAGTCTTAGCGACCTGGCCAACTGGGCAATGTGGCGCCACATGGCATCCCTGGCCGCGATCCTGTCATCGGCGATGAGTGAGCGATCTATTTTCAGGATATCGAAAGGCACTGAATCCAGGAGCGAGAGGTTTGAATAGCCAATGCCGAAGTCGTCCACGGCAATACGATGACCGCACGCACGAAGCTGTCGCAATTGCATCGCGGCAGGCTTCTGGTCGAGCAAGGTCCTTTCGGTGATTTCAAAGGCCATGGCGGATGCAGGCATGCCATAGGTTGCCAGCTGGCTGGCCACAAAGTCTGGAAAGGTTGGGTCCTGAATGTCCTGTGCGGAAAGATTGACCGTTATGTAGAAGTCCTTGCACGCCCAAAGGTAAGTGCTGTAATCCTCCGCCACTTGTCGAATCACCGAACGCGTAAGTTGGCGGATCAAGTCGGACTTCTCCGCCACGGGAATGAAAACGTCTGCGGGCACAGGGTTGCCATTGATGTTCCAGCGCGAGAGCGATTCGGCGCCAACCAGATAGCCCGTGGTCAAATTGACGATAGGCTGATAGCGAACACCCAGCGTGTTGGCTTTTATGGCATTGCGAAGCCGTACGGCAGTAGAGGTGTAATGCCGTCGTGTACACCTTGCGAGCAAGAGCAGCGCTGCGAACAGGCACACAAGGACAATGAATAATTTGAATTTGAGACCTGTAAGGTAGCTCAACGGAAGCGAAATGACGGCGATCAGTTCATTTCGGTTGCCGGTAAAGGCGATGAGGACCTTGTCTGCCGTGGTAACGAGTTCTTCCAGGTGGAGCGGCTTCTGCGCCGTCAGGGCGTGGGGGCCGGTAGAGGCAATGGGCACTGCGCCGCCGGGGCCGATGAGGTCCAGTTGCAGGTCCTCGGGAAGCTTCAGATTGTCGAGCAGGATCTTCTTGTTTGCCCAGACGTAGGTTGACTGTTCCGACACAATGATAAAGTCGGTGTCCGCAGAAACGGCGTGGCTGCTATCGACCCAATAGGTTCGCTTTCCAACGGAGAACTTGCGCTTCGCGTTATCGGTCAGTATCGACGGGAGTTCTTGCCCGTAAGAGGAACAGATCTTGCCATTGGACAGCTGGATTGCCGCCTGATCAACAAAACGCCGGTTTTTAACCAGGTCGGCCAGTTGTGAATATTGCTCGCCGGAGCATTCCCGCCCCGAACGATCAAGACTGCCAAGGGTTCCCAGTACCTTGTCGATCTGTGCATTAGGCTCGACTTGAGCAGCACGCAGATCGGCATAAACCTTATTCAACTTCCGTGCAATGAGTGGCTCGGCCAGTAATCCGGCACAGAACCATGCGGCCCATCCCGCTGCGACAATCAGGCATACAGTGACTGCGTGCCTTCCAGGTAACGCTTTATATATGGCAACCATCGAAAAACCCCGAGGTATCATTATCTCACTGTGCACCTTGTAGCCACGTATTAAACGTCTTCAGTACCAGTCAATTGCCCAGGCCAACAAGATGCCGCAGGCGTAGGCGGTAATGCACAGGATGATCTTCTGCTTGAGCGGCAGTGTGTTTATTCGATGATGCATGCTTATTTCCTTGAGTGGGCAAATAAGCAATTGTGGGTACCTGTGCCTGGTAAAGCGTAATGATTAATCGTTATTTGCAGGGTTTTGATAAAAGCCCGGCATCAACCTGGTTGTAAGCGGAGGAGGTCGTGTTGCTGGGCTTGGCTGAGCTGCGCCTGGCCGTTTCCGATGGTGTCTCTCCGTAAGCAAGCTGATATGCCATGGAAAACCGACCCAGATGATGAAAGTTCCAGAACATTGCGGTTTCTGTCACGGTCGGCCAGGTTTTATTAATCAGGTCGCGACGGGCACTGGCGAGTCTCAAGTTCCTGATGTAGGCGATTGGCGACATCCCGAACGTTTCAATAAAGCCAAGATGCAGGGTGCGGGTTGTCGTTTCAAGTTGCCGTACGAGTGACTTTATGGTGAGCGTCTTTTTTGTATTTTCATGAATGTATTCAATGGCCTCTATTGCCACCTTCCTTCTTGTCGGGACTTTACGGTTGAAGCCGCCAGCGGGCGTCAACGCCTGCAATAGAGAAGCAAGTACCGCATCATCATTGATGTCGACACAGGAAGCGCTGATGGCTTGAATGGCAGATCGTATAAATTGAAAGTTTTCAGCCTGGAAACTGTGTTGTGTTCTGTTTGCAAGTATATCGATGACCGAGTGACGTTGGCGGCATCGGTCATAATGCTCCAGTGTTGTGGTCAGGGTGAAAAGTGTTTCATTCGGTTCGCAGGTGTAATGCACCGATTCATCGCTGTGCAGTACGATGATTTCGTTGGGCCGTAGTTTGTGATTGTTTACGACAGGGCGACCAATCGGCGCCTGCGAGATGGCGAATGTTACGCATCCGGCAGGGACAGCGCTGACCAGAGTGACGGATGAGTCGAACTCAAGACGACTGCACTGGAGTTCGAGGCTGTGAAAGAGCTTATGCTGGCGAATGTGCGCCTCATGCTCAGTCGGGATAAGGCTCATTTCCCATTTGCCTATCGTTCTGTTCAGTTGGCTTGGCAAGGCAGAAGACAAATGAAAGATTTCATCGGGCGGTGCGATACTCATGAAATTGAAAACTCATCTGTTAAATGATTAGGGTCAGGCAATGACTGTCCGCGCAGCGTTGTCAGAGCCCCCGGATCAGTTCCAGTTCCGCCGAAAATGCGTACTTGCTGTCCAATGGAGAGTCGTCCATGTGTTGGACGTTGCGCGGGTCAACCTTCGCACTGAAGATTTTCGATTGGGGTTTCATTGGGTCGATGGCTGCAGCCGAAAATGAATGAAAGTCGTCAATGCGATAACCCGTGTTTACCTGATAGTCAGTTTTCACAGCACTTGGGGCCTTCTTGTTGGTTTCTGCACAGGTCAATTTTTCACTGTAGATGCCCTTGTCGTCGGCCATGGCCTTGAGAGAAAGCAATAAACCAAACGACACGGTGACGAAGTTTTTCAGCAGCATCGAGGCGATTTCCTTATTAGCAGTTTATTCAGGCAGAACGTAGTATCAGCTGCTGCTCTGCCACGGATCGGTCTGCAAATAATCTCACCCGGATTGCACCTGCCAAAATCAAAAACTCATATTTTTCTGGTCGTCAGAAGGGGCCAGTCACCGCCTGCCTCAGCCTCATAGCACTATGCGCGAGTTGGCGTAACTCGTGCCGGTATCACCTTGTGGTGAGCCAGAGAAAGGGAAATCGCTTTCCTGCTCGTCTGTGTGATACTCATTCTCGGTTTGAATTTTCAGATGCGACAGTTTCTGGCTGTCATTGGGGCTTGTTTCAATTTCAAAATATTCAATTGTCGTGCTTTCGACGGCGTGCTCGTCGTGCGCCAGCGAATAAAGTGGCATGACAGACAAAAACAGAGCCGCCAGGAATCCGAAAGTCGGCGATTTACTGGTTCGCAGGAAGTGCAATGCTTTCACTTGATTCCCCTGTATAGGGTATTGTCCCGGACGGGAATCAAGCAGGCTCGATTCCAGAGATTATCGGCGGGGGATTTTTTGCTGGGGCGCCATCTGATTCAAATCAATAACGGTTATTTTTGCCTGGAAGATGTCTTTGACATGAATCTGTGCCAGGCCGGCGTCGAGTCGGTGCGGGAGGGCGACTAATGGTTCATGCAGCGCAAACGGCCAAGCTCGTGCAGGTAAAAACACACGGCGTTCTTGCTCTGCGTCGGAATCAACTCGTAGTTTAGTATGGCGCCTTCTTGCAATACGTATTGGCGTCTGAAGAACAGGTCGGGGGTCTTTTCAATGGCAAAGAGTTCATTGTCCTGACTGAGTTTGACGTTCCTGACTTGAATCTGCACGTGTGTTTTGTTTTCTCCGATGATATTCGCCGAGATGGTCGCATTGCGGATTTGTCCATTCAGGCTTTCCAGCGTGGTTCCAGTCAACCGACCATGCCCGATGGTAAGGTACTCTTCGGTGTTGAGTTGGTTGAGATCTTCCAGCCATTGCCGGGTTTTGGTCTGATAGCTGGTGTTCTCCATGTAGTGCGAAGGAGAATAAAAGAAGGAGAAAATGCAGAGCGCATTGATCAGGGCAATAATCGGCCAATGAATGATTTGCGGGATTTCAAACTTCATAAGGTGACTTCCAGGCATTGGCGAATCATCAGGGCGAGGTCTCTTTCGCTGCTGTTCAATTGCAGGTTTGCGGTGCTTAGATCCGGGCGAATGCACGAAACGGAATAGTTGGCTTTATACAGGTTGATCCAGACTTGACCTTTCAGGCTTGGCGGCAGCTGTTCGGATTGTTTGGCCGAAAGTTCCATCAGCGCTCGCGCTTCGGCCAGATCATTGCCTACGGCGTGGATGACCAGTCCATTCCTGTCGACACTGGACACTTCAATTGTTGGCGCGTCGAAATCGAATTGAAAAACGGTAAAGGCAACGACTGCCAGCGTAACGAAGTAAGCGATCAGTTGGGCCTTTGTAATGCCGATGGCTTTACTGGTTTTACCTGAAGGTGTTGGCGGCTCATCACTAGCAGGTGACGGCAGTTGTCCAGCCTCGGGAACAGGTGGCTGGGCAGTTTCCTGCGAGGGAGTAGGTACTTCTGCTGTTGCATCGACGATGCAGTTGCGGTTGAAGCAATATCCTCGTCGAGGAACAGTCATCAAAATCTCGTGATCCCGACTGTCATTAAGAATGTTGCGCAGTGAGAAAACGGTTTGATTCAAACTGCCGGAGGCAACCACGCGGTCATTCCAGGTGTAGTCGATGATTTCGTCGCGACTTTTAGTGACACCTGGCTCCATGAGTAGCAGGTCCAACAGGCGTGACTCGGCTCTGCCTAGCGTGGAATTTTGTACATCTCCATGGGGGGTTGTAATGGAAAGCACGGCGCTGTCTGGGTCAAATACTGCCACAGCGCCATTTTTCAACTTGAAGGTGTGGCTCATAGAAAACTTCCGTTCAGGCGGTACTGGCCTGAGTATAGGGGCCGGATTCGGCTCGGTACATTCTGGTCTTGGCGGTGAACGAGGATGAGGGCCAGGCGGAAGGTGCACTGTGTGTTGCATCTACAATGCTGGAACGGCTCGTTTCAGAGGTGTGCAGTGTGGCCAACAATCTTGGCTGTCAGTGGCATCGATTGAATCAAACGAAGGAAAAGCATTGCTGGATGACCCATGGTTTTGATTTTGACATCACGAATAATGCTTGGAATGGACTATTTGCGCTATCCGAAAACTGCAAGCTCGGGCAGGTGGATTTGCACGCAGCCAAGGTCTGAGTGGACCGCCATCGTTGTCCAGACAAGGCATGAGTTGCTACTTGAACGGGTGGAGAGTTTTCCCAATACAAGTCAATGATTGTTTTTTTGTGCGCCTGGCTGATTACAAAGCATCTTTGATTCCAATTAGCTTTGAACCAGGCTGTTTACAGCTTTAAATGGATCTCGAGGAGCGTTGATACACATCACGTTCAGGGATTGCCTGTCGCGACGTAAACGGTCCTCACCTCTCGTTCAACGGCCTTTGCCCCGCGTCCTTTCATGAAGGGCGCGGGGTTTTTTTGGGGCCGCTCAAACACCTGAACCGGCAAGTCGCCGGCTGGCGCTACAGGCATTCCTGTGCGGTACGCTCGAAACTCGATGACTTGAAGGCCGAGGCCAGCAATTGGCGCTCATAGAGATACACCTTGCCTCCATTCTGTGCCCTATGGGTTTCCAGCACGGTGTCCACGGCAACTTTGCTCGAAACGACAACCCGGTAGCTGCGCTCGTTGCCTGACACCAAAGGGCTCATCTCTTTGTCCTTCAGCTTCGGTACCAGGCAGTCGACATACTGCTCGGGCGATTTGTCCGTTTGCAACGTTGAAGTCGGATTGTTCGGGGCGGTGGCACAACCGGCCAGGAGCCAGGAAGCGAACATCACGACAGGAACACATACAAGGCGCATTGGTGGAGCCCTCAAGTTCAATTCGGTTTGGTTCGTTGAGTCATGGACAGGAAGGTCGGTAAACGTTTCGGGGGCATTTCGCCGCCGATCAAGGCAAAACATCGTAGCCGCGTTGTTGCAGGCAACTGCTATAGACAGAGTTGCTGGCGGTGGTGTTTTGCTGGCTCGCATTCAGGTTCTGCCGGCGCTCCTGTCGCTGCCTGGAAGCCCCCACGACGGCGCCCGCAGCCGCGGCACTGCGTGCCCGGTTCTGGCGATAGTCTTGCTTGATATCGTCGTCGATCTGGTCATAGACGTTTTCATGCTGGCGGCCCCGGACTTCTGCCGCGGTGGCCCCGGCTACCGCGGCGGTAGCTGCGCCCTTGACCCGGCCACCGGAAGGCACGGTGCTTTGTACCGGATATTGCGCGTTGGCCTGGGATTGGCAGGCACTGGTGTCCTGCTGGATGGTCTGGGAGGTCTGACCTTTGAGAGGGATCACCGTCGCCGCCAGGGCGCTGGTGCTCAGTAACACCATAAGGGCCGCTAAGGTTTGGACCGGTATTTTCATCATTGAACCTCACGTCAGGCGTCGGCGCGGCTAACGGTTTGTCAGAGGGAAAACGCGGCGTGGCGCCACTTCGAAACCCCATGCCGGTCTGCTTGCCATGCCTTCCAATGCCGGTGGACGGCAGGCACTGCGACGTTTGCGATGGGGTTTGCCTGGGTGTCAATGCTTGAGGAGGAGGGCCTGCATATCGTCTGCCATGCCTTTGAGTGCAACCTTGAAGTCCTTGGCGACAATCGGCTGCTCGGCATTATCGAGTGTCTCGCCGAACACCTTGCGAACGATCTTCGCGACCGGCAAACCGGTCTTGGAGTCGATCAGGTTGGCTTCGATGTACATCTCGGCAGTCTGGTCCCGATGCCCGGTGGCTGCTTGTGTTGCGCCGACAATGGCCCCGATTGGAACGGCCTCATACCAGTGCATGCCTTCGTTGTTGGCGCTGACGTGAGTGATCGCCGCTTGCAGGATCAGCGAACGCGAATTGGTTGGCGCCAGTTGCGGGTAAGGGACAATTGCATAGCGGCTGGCAAAGGCGGTCTTGACGCTGTTGCTGGCCATCAATTGCAAGTCTTGCAGTGTCTTCAGGCTGACGCGAGCGGTCGGCTTCGGTGCGGGATACAGCTCCATCTGCCGGAACACCACTGTGGAGTACGCGCGAGGATCGAACCCCGGCGATACCCAGCGCAATACTTTCTGCTCACTCGGTGTAGTTTGCTCCTCCAGGCCCTGGTAATTGCCCAGGAAGCCCGAGTATTGCTCTTGCTGCGCCACTTTCGAGACGCAGCCGACCTGAAATACACAGCTCAAAGCAATACCCGCAATCCATTTATTCGACATGCCCATGTGTTTGGTTCTCAAGTGATGAAAATTGTCATTCGGGTTCCGACCTGGCGCCAGGCATTGCTCTGGGTGCCTTGCATTCGGGCACGGGTATTCGCCAGTCGGTTACGCAAAGCAGGTGCTTGCACGCCGGTCAATGCGGGCCGAATGCTGCCTGCAGCAGCGGGATAATCCGAATCAATAACTCTCAAAAACTGTTAGACACAGGGTCGGTGAGTGGTTGTGCCGGCCTGAACCTGGAGGTGTTGTGTCGTCATTGGTGCATCCACCATCCGTAGCCTGACGACCTTGGGGGTGTACGCCAAATCGACCTACAATTGGCAATCGCGCGAATGGTCGGTACCGATCAACCTGACGGTGTGGTTTTAGAGGAGACACGGCATGGACCGATTCACCGGCGGTTGTTTGTGCGGCAAGGTGCGCCTGGTCGCGACGGGACGCCCGTTCCGGGTTGGTGTCTGTCACTGCCTCGACTGCCGCAAGCATCATGGGGCACTGTTTCACGCGTCCGCGATTTTTCATCAGGATGCGGTGACGGTCGAAGGCGAAACCCGTGACTACGCCGGGCGGCATTTCTGTCCGCACTGCGGTTCGTCCGTGTTTGCACGCAGCGCAGACGAAATCGAAGTGAACCTCGGGTCCCTGGATGCTCCGGACCAGATGACGCCAACCTACGAGAGCTGGGTCGTGCGTCGCGAGGCCTGGTTGCCGCCGTTTGCGCTCACACGACACTACGAGCGCGATCGAGATTCCACGGGACGTATTGAGGAGTAGCGGGGACGCGTGCTGTACGCGATGGTCTTGATCGGGAAGCGAAGCCGCAACCCAATGCGGACACCCGGCTCGGGACAGGAACAGGGCTGGAAGTATTCCCGTCGTCCAGCCCATCCTTGCGCAGATCAGACGGTGATCACCACTTTCCCGATCTGCTGATTGGCTTCGAGGTAGCGGTGGGCTTCCTGGATGTCGTTCAGGGCGAAGGTCCTGGCGATGATCGGGCGAAGCGCTCCAGACTCCAGCCCCTCCAGAATGAATGCCTTGGCCCGCGACAGGGCTTGCGGGTCAGAAACTATTTCTGCATACAGGTAGCCTTTGAGGGTCAGGCTCTTGGCCAGCACGGTAAACAATGGGAACGGGGTCGGCTCGGGGCTGAGTGCACCGTACTCCAGCAGAATGCCGCCTCGGGCCATGCTCTGCGTGAGAGGCTCAAAGGATGGCCCGCCCACGGGGTCGAACACCACTCGGGCGCCTTGGCCATCAGTCAGCGCCATGACGCGCTCGACGACATCTTCCTCATCGCTGACGATCACATGTGCAGCTCCGGCATCGAGAAGTGCCTGTTTCTTCGCGCGGGTTCGAGTGATCGCTATAGCGGTGGCGCCGACCATGCGTGCCATCTGGAAGGCGGCCAGGCCGACACTGCTTGAAGCGGCTGTTACTAGAACGAAGTCGCCTTGCTGCAATTTCGCCTGTTCGATGAGAGCCCCCCAAGCCGTGACGTACTGCATCCAGGCTGCAGCAGCCTCCACGAAAGACAGGTTATCCGGGCTCTTGACCACTAGATGGGCCGGCACATTGGCAAGTTCACCGTAGGTCCCCCAGCGTGCGATATCCAGCGGCGGAATCAGACCGACAGCATCGCCAATCCTGATCCCGGTGACCGCGCTACCCATCGCCACCACAACACCGGCGGCCTCGTAACCCAGACGGCTGGGGAATTCGGCTTCCTGCAAATAGGCGTGGTTGCGGAACATCACTTCGGCCCGGTTCAAGCCAATGGCCTTGACGCCAATCTGTACCTCGTCGGCGGCCGGTGCCGGCACATCCAGGTCTTCAAGCTTCAGGACACTGGCGTCACCGTATTCGTGGATTCTGACAATGCGTGCCATCATTTATACCTCTTCTTGGGGGCGGGTGCGGAGAGACCAGCCAGAAATCGGGTGAAGAACAGCTCCAGAGCGCATTCGGGCAAGCCGTTGCGCATTCGGGGTGTGGGCACAAATTTAGCCGTTGGTTGCAAGTGGATAAAGGCATACGATGATCCAACACTAGAAACAAAGAGTTTGTAATGGATCGCTTGACCCAGATGGCCACTTTCGTCAAAGCGGTAGAGTTGGGCTCGTTCAGCGCCGCCGGGGACGATCTCAACCTGTCTCCTCAATTGGTAGGCAAACAGGTAAAGATGCTTGAACAGCATCTGGGTGTTTCCCTGCTGAACCGGACCACGCGACGACAGAGCCTGACCGACTTCGGCCGTGCGTTCTATCAACGCGCGAAGATGATCCTGGCCGACATGCAGGCGGCCGAGAGCCTCGCTGCAGAGACGCGCGGCACCCCAAGCGGGCGCCTGCGAATCAATGCGCCGGTCACCTTTGGTATTCGTACTCTCTCGCCGCGTCTGCTGGAGTACATGGTCAGGTATCCGCAGGTTTCGGTGGATCTGACCCTGTCGAACGAACTGGTAGACATCGTCGATGACGGGTACGACGTGGTGTTCCGCATTGGCGAGCTGGCGAGCAGCGGCTTGAAGGCGCTGCCGCTGGCGCCCTACCAACTGGTCCTGTGTGCCGCGCCGTCGTACCTGGTCCGCCGCCCGCCGATCACCAGTCCATGGGATCTGCAACAGCACGAGTGCCTGGGCTTTTCATTCTCCGACGGTCGTTCCCACTGGAGCTTCGATGGCCCGGAGGGGCGTGTGGATGTGCCCATTAAAAGCAAACTGACGATTAATCAGGGCGATCCATTACTTTCGGCGGCCGTGGCAGGTCTGGGGGTGGTGTTGCAGCCGATGGAGCTGGTGGGCGGTGCGCTGCGGGATGGAACCCTGGTGCGCCTGCTGCCGCAGCATCCTGTTCCAGCCTCTGCGATGAATATGCTCTACGCACCCGACCGTCGCATGACACCAAAACTGCGCAGCTTCCTGGATTTTGCTATTGAAGCACTTGGGCAGAGGCGTCCAGCCTGACGCGTGAGGCCAAATCATCAACGTACGCTTCTGGCTGACTGAAGCCTGCCGCGAAGGACCGCATGCAACTGTGGATTCAACCGGTGGACGCAACAGATTGGCTAAATCGTTCGGCGGGCGTTTTGAGGGGTGAGCCAGCGTCTTCGAGCGACCCTGCGGTCGCTCGAAGACGCTGCGGTTACTTCAGGTTGCCGCTGAGGAATTGCTGCAGGCGCTCGCTTTTGGGGTTGCCCAATACGTCCTCGGGCGCACCTTGCTCTTCGACCCGCCCCTGGTGCAGGAACAGCACCTGGTTCGACACTTTGCGCGCAAAGCTCATTTCGTGGGTCACCATGATCATGGTCCGGCCTTCTTCGGCCAGACCCTGGATCACCTTGAGCACTTCGCCCACCAGTTCCGGGTCCAGGGCCGAAGTCGGTTCGTCGAACAGCATGATCTCCGGTTCCATGCTCAGGGCGCGGGCAATGGCGACCCGTTGCTGCTGACCACCCGAGAGAAACGCCGGGTATTGATCTGCAACCCGTGCCGGCAAACCGACCTTGTCCAGGTAACGCCGGGCGCGATCCTCCGCGTCCTTCTTGCTGACGCCCAGCACCCGGCGCGGGGCCATGGTGATGTTGTCGAGCACGGTCATGTGGCTCCACAGGTTGAAGTGCTGGAACACCATCGCCAGGCGAGTGCGGATGCGTTGCAGTTCTTTGGCGTCGGCCACGCGCATGCCGTGGTGGTCATGGACCATTTTAATCGGCTGGTTGTCCAGGCTCATGGCGCCGTCGTTGGGCGTTTCCAGGAAGTTGATGCAACGCAGAAAGGTGCTCTTGCCCGAACCACTGGCGCCAATCAGGCTGATCACATCGCCGGTCCTGGCGTTTAGCGAAACGCCCTTGAGCACTTCATGGTTGCCGTAACTTTTGTGCAGGTTTTCAACGGTCAGTTTGTACATGAACAAGCATCCTGAATTAGTGAGCCGGGCCGAGGAAAGACAGCCAACGGCGTTCAGCCAGGCGGAACAGGCCGACCAGGGAGAAAGTGACTGCCAGGTAAATCAGCGCGGCAATGCCGAACGACTGGAAGGTCAGGAAGGTCGCCGAGTTGGCGTCCCGCGCGACTTTCAGAATGTCCGGGATGGTTGCGGTGAAGGCCACGGTGGTCGAGTGCAGCATCAGAATCACTTCGTTGCTGTAGTAAGGCAGCGAGCGACGCAGGGCCGACGGCATGATCACGTAGGCATACAGCTTCCAGCCAGTCAGGCCATAGGCCTTGGCCGCTTCGACTTCACCATGGGCCATGCTGCGAATCGCCCCGGCGAAGATCTCCGTGGTGTAGGCGCAGGTGTTCAGGGCGAAGGCCAGGATGGTGCAGTTCATCGCATCGCGGAAGAAGCTGTCGAGCAGCGGTTGCGCGCGTACGGCGGCCAGGCTGTAGATCCCCGTGTAGCAAATCAGCAACTGGATATACAGCGGCGTACCCCGAAACAGATAGGTGTAGAACTGCACTGGCCAGCGCACCCAGACTTTGCTCGAGACCCGGGCAATCGACAGCGGGATCGACATCACGAAACCGAAGAAAATCGAGGCACTGAGCAGCCAGAGGGTCATGGCCAGGCCGGTGATGTGATTGCCGTCCTGGTACAGGAAAGGTTTCCAGTATTCCTGCAGTAACTCGATCATCGCACGGCCTCCCGGGTGCCTGCGGCGTAGAAGATTTCCATCCGGCGCAAGACGTAGTTCGAAACGGTGGTGATCACCAGATAGATCAAGGCGGCCAGCATCAGGAAGAAGAACAGCTGATAGGAGCTCTTGCCAGCGTCCTGGGCGACCTTGACCAGATCGGCCAGGCCGATGATCGACACCAGCGCGGTGGCCTTGAGGATCACCATCCAGTTGTTGCCGATGCCTGGCAGGGCAAAACGCATCATTTGTGGGAACACCACCAGGCGAAAGCGCTGGGCGCGGGTCAGGCCGTAGGCGGTAGCCGCTTCCATCTGCCCTCGCGGTACGGCAAGGATGGCGCCACGGAAGGTTTCGGTGAAATAAGCCCCGTAGATGAAGCCCAGGGTAATGACCCCGGCGCTGAAGGGGTTGATTTCGATATAGTCCCAGCCCAGTGCTTCGGTCAGGTTGGTCAGCCAGGTTTGCAGGCTGTAGAAGATCAGCAGCATCAGCACCAGGTCCGGCACCCCGCGGATCAGCGTGGTGTAGGCCTGCGCAGGGACGCGCAGCAATTTGACTTTCGACAGCTTGGCGCTGGCGCCGATCAGGCCCAGGCCAACGCTCACCAGCAAGCACAGAAAGGATAATTTGACCGTCATCCAGGAGCCTTGCAGCAACAGCGGGCCAAAGCCCTTGAGGCTGAAGCCTGACAGTCCAAGAATCTGCAATAGGTTTTCTAGCATTGAGCAGCCCTACCTCAATCAAAAAAGTGCCCATCCGGAAATGGGCGCAAGGTCATTATTTGCCGCTGTAGAGATTCAGATCGCCAAAGTGCTTCTGCTGGACGGCCGCATAGGTGCCATTGTCGTGCAGTGCCTTGAGACCTTTGTTGAGCAAGGCCTGGAGCTCGGCGTTGCCTTTGACGAGACCCACGGCGGTTTTGGCTGGCAGCAGGGGGCTTTCGACCGGCTCACTGATTTGGAAGTCGGCGCCTGGTGGCGACTTCAGGAAGCCCAGTTCGGCTTGCAGCATGTCCTGGATCGAGGCATCGAGGCGTCCGGAGATCAGGTCG
This sequence comes from Pseudomonas sp. B28(2017), assembly GCF_002113025.1. Lineage (GTDB taxonomy): Bacteria > Pseudomonadota > Gammaproteobacteria > Pseudomonadales > Pseudomonadaceae > Aquipseudomonas. The sequence goes on from NZ_NEJH01000001.1 coordinate 732,458, forward strand.
GCGTACACCTGGTCCTGGTTGGCGTAGGCCTGGGTTTCTACCCCGGCCTTGTCCAGCACGGCCTTGGCGTAGGCTTCCTGGATGGTGCCTTGCTCGTAACCGACTTTCTTGCCCTTGAGGGAGGCCGGATCGGTGCCGATGGCCGCGCCTTTCTTGAATACCAGCGCGGTCGGGCCAGAGAACAGCTCGCTCGAGAAGTCGATGACTTTCTCACGCGCCGGCGTGACGGTCATGGAAGAGATCACGCCATCGAACTTGTTGGCCTTGAGGCCGGGAATCATGCCGTCGAAGTCGCTTTCAACCCACTTGCACTTGACCTTCAGCTCAGTGCAGATCGCGTTGCCCAGGTCGATATCGAAGCCCACCAGGCTGCCATCGGCGGCCTTGGATTCGAACGGCGCATAAGAGGGGTCGACGCCAAAGCGCAGCTCCTTGTACTCCTTGGCCAGCGCAGAACCGGCAGCCACACACAAAGACAATGCAGAAAGGGTGAGAAATGCTTTTTTCATTATTTTTTTCCCAAGGACCATCGGAAGCGCTTGTGCCGCAAGAGCGCGTGTACTGCGTGGCAAAAAATGTCTTATGCACACGCAGATACTTGTACAGACAAGCATATGCAATCACCCGGCCAATTCTTCGATTGGGCGTTAGAGAAAACGCGTACAGCGCTCTGGGATAGGCCTGGCAGGCAGGTGGGTGCAGGAGAGAGGCAGCCTGCGAGGCTGTTACCTACGCAGGTTTTTACACCCGGCTGGGGTATGCGGTAACAAAGTGTGAGATCAGGGGCGCCGACTTTCCTGGCTCAATCCTTGATGCTCCGGCAGCAACTTAAACGGTCGGCAGCTTGATTGTCTCGTCCAGCACCGCGCCTTGTTGTACGAACCGGTCGATCAACCACCTTGCCGCCGGACCCGGAGGCAGATCCGTGCGGTAGATGACGTCGAAGGAATACTGTCCGCTGTTGTATTCCGGAATGTTCAACTGCACGAGCCGGCCGCTCTCCAGATCCTCCTGGACCATCGGCGCCGGCATGTTCCCCCAACCGATGCCTTCACGCAGCAGCATGTGCTTGGCGCCCAGGTCCGCCAGGCGCCAGGTGCGATTACTGAGCACGGCGAAATCCTTGTCCTTGGTCAGCTGCGAGCGATCGGACAGCACCAGTTGCGTGAACTCTCGCCCGGCGCCTGGAACATTCGAGTCGCTTGAAGCCAGCGGATGATTCGGGGCTGCCACCGGAATCAATTCGACGCTGCCAACGCCAATTCTTTCGATACCGTCGATACCTTCATTCATCGGACCACTGACGCCGATGATTGCGCCTCGGTTGATCACCAGTTCGGTGACGGCGCCGAGGGCTTCCATATGCAAGTGCAGGGCAACCGTAGGAAATTCCTCCCGAAAGGATTTCAGTGCGTCCACCACGCGCTCCGGGGGCAGCATCACATCGAGCACCACGTGAACTTCGGCTTCGAGCCCCTGAAGCAGCCCCCTCACTTTGGCGCGTAAACCATGAACGCCGTTGGCGATGGTCCTGGCTTCGGCCAGCACGGTGCGGCCGGCGTCGGTGAGCTGCGGTTTGCGTGTGGTCTGACGGTCGAACAGCGACACGCCGAGCTGCATTTCCAGGTTGGCGATCGAGTAACTGATGACCGAAGTGGCCCGATGCAGCTTTCTGGCAGCCGCTGCAAAACTGCCGACTTCAACAACGGTCAGGAACACCCGCAGTTGGTCGAGTGTTGGTGTTCCGGGATCAGAAATCATGCCTGTTTCCTCAAACGTAATGGTCAGTACCCGCAGACTCGGATGCGGCCAGGCGCTGACCGCGAATGTGTGCGTTCTGGCCTGTTGCACAGGTCCGTTCAGCGTTTTTCACGATTGAGTTCTCTTTCGATGATGTGAGTTGCTTGCCTATTTATTCGAACCTGATGATCTAAATTAGTCGGCTATTCAGATTAGATGTCAAGGCGCAAGATTTCTTCACAGCAGCGATTCATGGCGAGTCGCGCAAACTTTGAAGGAAATACCTCATGACAACTTCCGCAAACATCGCTCCTTCCACCAACACTGAACAGAACCGTTCCGACGTGACCCAGGCCTCGGCGTCGTTGATCGGCCGTGTACTGCTCAGCGCAATCTTCATTCTCTCCGGTTTTTCGAAACTGGCCGCTCCCGCGATGATGGTTGGCTACATCAGCTCGGTGGGGCTTCCGCTTCCGCAACTGGCGCTGGCGCTGGCGATCGTTGTTGAGGTCGGTGGCGGCCTGGCATTGATCGCCGGTTACCGCACCCGCACCGTTGCCGCTGTACTGGCCGTGTTCAGCGTGTTTACCGCACTGGCTTTCCATAACGCGCTGGGCGATCAGAACCAGTTCATCCACTTCTTCAAGAACATCGCGATGGCCGGTGGCCTGCTGCAAGTCGTGGCCTTCGGTGCCGGTCGCTTCAGCCTCGATGCTCGCCGTCGCTGATACCCCTGCGCTGCGAAGGCCGGCCCCTCGCAGCGCAATGTTTTCTTCCCTTTTTCTGTAGCACTGGATCTGGTGTTACTGGCACACCTGCGGTACATCTGCCGCATTCATTTTCCGAATCACCAAACCGATGAACGCCGACACAGCGGGCGGAAGCTGCCGGCGGCTCGGATACAGCACGTTCAGGCCGTAGCCGTTGGGCTGGTATTGAGGCAATACCGGGACCAGTACGCCGGCATCTACTTCAAGCTTGGCCATCATCGGCGGCAGCAGCGCGATGCCGAGGCCTGCCACGGCGGCCTTGCGCAGCGACTGAGCGGTATTGCCGCTGAAGCGCCCGGTCACTTGTATCTCTTCCTCACCCTTCGGACCGATCAAACGCCATGTAGCGTGGCCGCCGGGATGCGCGGAAATCACGCAGTCGTGGCTCGCCAGGTCCTGCAGCGTGCGGGGTGAGCCACGCGCCGCGAGGTAGTCGGGGCTGGCGACCATCCCGACGCTGCGCGGGTCAAGGATCTGACGACCGACATAGCCTGAATCGCGCAAGGGGCCGCCGCGAAAGGCAACATCGATCTGCTCGGCGATCAGGTCGGCCTTTGCATCGCTGAGCACGAAGTCGAGTCGCACGCGTGGATACGCGGTCAGAAACTCGCTCACCCACGCCATCTCGAAGAAGTCGAAAAAGTCGGCCGGAGCCGCCACGCGCACCCGGCCACTGGGCTCACTACTGCCCGTGATCAAATCCTGTCCCGCTTCAAGCAGGTCATCGACGGCACCCACGCAACGCTCATGAAAGCCCTGGCCTGCACTGGTGAGCGTGAGCTTGCGAGTCGAGCGTTGCAGCAGCCGAGTGCCGAGCCGCGTTTCAAGCTGCTGGATGCGCCGACTCACGGTATTGGGCGGCATGCCCAGCCGTCGCGCGGCTTCTGCAAAGCTGCCGCAGTGTACTACCTGCACAAACATGGCGATGTCATTGAGGTCGAGCATGGCGGGGCATTCCTGATGCTGGTGGACGAGTGCAGTCCAATTGTACCGCCTTATCAAGCAATCAAGCCTGGCCTATTGTCTGGAGCATCGGGCCGAAAGACCTTCAACTTCGAGTATTCACGATGCCTTTCACGCAACAACTTCAGATCGATACACAAGACACCGTTACCCGGCGGGCCATCCGCTACCGCACCACCGGCCATCGGCATGGCGCGATTGTGCGGTTGATGAGCCCTTCGGATCTTGGCCACCTGATCAAGCCTTTTGTGTTCCTTGACCTGTTTGAAGGCGAGAGCTCATTCATCAACGGCATGCCGCTGCATCCGCATTCGGGCATCGCTACGGTCACCGTCATTACCGAAGGCAATTTGCGTTTTGAGGATGCTGATTCGGGTACGGGGATGATTGACCATGGCGGTGTTGAATGGATGTGCGCGGGTGGCGGGGTCTGGCATGGCAAGGAAATGTCGGTCGGTACATCGAAGCGCATTCAAGGTTTTCAACTGTGGGTCGCACTACCGCCTGCGCTGGAAAACGCCAGTGTCGATAGCCAATACCTGGAGTCAGGCGCGATACCGCAAACGGGGCCGGCGCGTGTGATTCTGGGGACGTACCAGGGTGTGCAAAGCCCGGTCCGCGCTCCTGCTGGCATGAACTACCTGCTGGTCACGCTGCCTGCCGGAGAATCCTGGAGCTATGTTCCACCCGAGGGTCATGAGTCGTTGTGGTTGAGTGTCAGTCGCGGATCCCTCTGCGCACCGGAGGTGGTCATGGCGGGAGAAATGGTCGTCTTCGAACCTGGTAGCGGCAGCCTTACGCTCAAGGCCAAGCACAGCGATACGGTCTTCGTGATCGGCTCCGCCGAGCCTCATCCTTATGATCTCGCGCTGGGAAACTACTCGGTGCATACCAACCCGCAAGCCTTGCGTGCCGGGGAGGCGAAAATCGCCGAGATCGGTGCCCGGCTGCGTGAATACCTGAAAAAGCCAAACGGGTCAGCCAGCGTGCCTGTTTTCAAGTAACCCGAGAGTGCGGTCTGATTCGGCTGCAAAGGGGCGCAAACGACCCATTATAGATAGTCCGTCCCACCTTCACCGACACTATATTGCCTTCGCTGAACGCAAGCATGCATGTCCCTAGCAGATATTTTATCGCTTGCGGAGGTTCACGTGACAGCGTCCTTGAGTCAGCACTTCACAGTCTATGTCGGCATCGATTGGGCAGATACCAAGCAGGATATTTACCTACAGGCTGGGGATGACAATCATCGCCAGTTCGACTGTATCCCCCATCAGGTTGATTGCATTGACGAGTGGGCAAAGGGTTAAAAATGGATTTCAGCGGTCTTGAGTCCCAAGTCTCGAAGTTCGGCGATCAAGTCATCCAGATGTCCGAAAGACTCGACCTCCTCGTTGTCATCAACCAAGAAATAACTTCTCCCGGCGTCCTTCTTGAAGAACACAATCCACTCCTTGGGGTTGGTCGGGTTTGCGATCAGATGGGTGTCAAAGGTCACGCCTTCGGCATGCTTGCTTTTCACAGCTGTACGATTCATGTCAGTCACCACGCTAAGCGCGCTCTCAAATTTCTCTATTTGCAGTGCATTCCCGTCCAGCTCCATCTGAGCTTTCACTATAAGCATATTCAGCCGCACGAAGCAGTGGATCAAGGGCAGTTGTATTATCACTGCATGATAATATTATGCACATGCAGCCATTGAGGAGCTAGTCATGATTGCGATAGCTGAGGCATGGAAGGCGGGGTTGTTGAGGCGAGGACACTGGCTTCGCAATTTGGTGTCTGGCGTGATCGTAGGGGTCGTGGCGCTCCCCCTGGCAATGGCGTTTGCCATTGCGTCTGGCGTCAAGCCTGAGCAAGGCATCTACACCGCGATTATCGGTGGCCTGCTGGTTTCGTTCTTTGGGGGAAGCCGCTTGCAGATTGCCGGGCCGACAGGTGCGTTCATCGTGATTCTGGCGGGAGTCACGGCCAAGCATGGCGTTGACGGCCTGCAAATCGCCACGATGATGGCGGGAGCCATGTTGTTATTGCTGGGGATGGCACGGCTCGGTGCAATCATCAAGTTTATCCCCGACCCGGTGATTGTCGGATTCACCGCGGGCATCGGCGTGATCATCTGGGTCGGACAGTGGAAAGACTTTTTCGGTCTACCGAATATCAGTGGTGAGCACTTCCATGAAAAGCTCTGGCATTTGCTACAGGCACTCCCGGATCTTCATATGGCCACCACCCTGTTGGCTGCACTCAGTCTTTTCCTGGTAATCACCGCGTCCAAAGTTCCCGGTCTCAAACGGGTGCCTGGCCCGCTAGTCGCAATGGCGGTCGCTACAGCGATACAGACAACCTTTCATTTCGAGGGGGTAGCCACGATTGGCAGCGCATTTGGTGGCATACCTCAAGGTCTTCCAGCGTTTAGCCTGCCTGAAATCACGCTGTCCCGCGTCATCGATTTGATTGCTCCGGCTTTCACTATCGCGATGCTTGGAGCAATCGAATCGCTGCTGTCCGCAATGGTGGCCGATGGCATGGCGGGCACTAAGCATGATTCCAATCAGGAACTGATCGGTCAGGGGGTGGCTAACCTGGTCACGCCATTGTTTGGCGGCTTCGCAGCCACAGGAGCCATTGCCCGCACTGCAACCAATATCCGTAACGGCGGCACGAGCCCGCTGGCCGGCATTACGCACGCGGTCACCTTGGTGCTTATTATTCTGTTCCTGGCACCTCTAGCCTCAAACATCCCACTGTGCGCCCTGGCCGCCATTCTTTTCGTGGTCGCGTACAACATGAGCGAGTTGAAACACTTCAAGCGCATGGTCCAGCGAGCCCCACGCGCAGACGTATCCATCCTGCTCATCACCTTCAGCCTCACAGTGTTCAGCGACTTGGTGATCGCCGTGAATATTGGCGTCATTCTCGCGATGCTGCACTTCATGCGCCGCATGGCCTCATCTGTGGAGGTGCAGCAGATAGTCGAGCACGAACTTGAAGAAGAACTGAGGGTCAACGGGCATGCTCGCCTGCCGCCAGGGACACTGATTTATACGATTGAAGGGCCATTGTTCTTTGGCGCGGCTGAGACCTTCGAGCGTGTGTTAGCACAGACCCATACTGACCCACGCCTGCTGATTATCCGTCTGAAGCGCGTACCGTTCATGGATATCACGGGCTTGCAAGTGCTGGAGGAGGTTATTCAGCAGCTGCACAAGCGGAATATCGTGGTGAAACTCTGCGAAGCGAACACAAAGGTGCTCGGCAAACTGGATAGGGTGGGGATTCTGCAAGAAATCGGCCCGGAGCATTACCACGCCGATTTCAACATCGCCCTGGCCAACGCGGTCAGTCACCTGGAGGGGACGTCGACTCTCTAGAGGCTAACTGTCCGTGTTGGATTATGACTTGGTGTTGGTGGCAAGCTTACTCTTGGTCGAATAGCTGGCCCCGTGAGTGTCCAGGTAGTCGCGAATCAGTTGACGGACCACCTGTGAAGGCGTCAGGTCTTGAGCAGCACAGAGTTCCTCGAAAGCTTTTTTCTTGATGGGGTCAATGAGCACAGTGAGGCGCGCAGTCTTGCTTTCCATAGGGGTATTCAATCGCTTAAGTCGCAGGATGTTAATCAAATTGTAATTGCCTTGTTCTGTGCTGTCACTGTACAGGCGGCTTGCTGCTCGGTAGCTCGACTTTACTCCCAAGTAAAGATTTGGTTCTCACGGTGGATGATGAACCGGATCTGCTTCGACTCGGCATGGATCCCCATCCGCGAGGAAGGGAACAGATTCATTCCAAGCTGACCGCCTGCCTGCAACGGGTCGACTGTGATCAGTCACGAGCGACCGGAAATGGCTTTGGATTCAACCGGTCAATGCAACAGATTGGCTAAATCGTTCAGCGGGCGTTTCGTAGTTTAGTGTTTTCCGAGGACGGCTGTTCAGCTGCCTTGTCACTTCATTGAGTGTGGCTTGCCATTGCAACCCTACCGATTTCGGTCTGGTCAGTTTTATCGCTACAAAGCAGAAGCTCTCACCTCTTAAATATCGCTATTTTGATACACCGTCGCACTCCAATATTGGCTGCCGTTACGTTTTTGGCGAGTCCATCCATCTGCCTCCAGTTGTCTGGCGATCATTCGATTCATAATGCCATGACCGAGCAGCAGAACCGGTCCTTCGTCGGCAAGGGACTGAAGTCGTTGAGCTGCCGTGCTGGCGCGCATCTTCGTAGTGCCGACGGATTCGACTCGGCGTGAGTAACCGCACAACCATAGGATTCGTAGGATAAATGCCCAGGTAAACGGCGATAGCCGTGGCTGTTTCCAGTGACCATAAGGCAGTGGCGCTTCACGGAAAAGCGCGTCGACGAGGGTGGACTTCAGGCCAAGAGCCTGGACGGAAGTCAGCGCACGAGGCGCGTTACTCGAGACAATCACCGTGGCGGTTGCGGCGAGCTGCAGGCTGGCATCCGGGACGGGTTGAGTGGTAATTTCGGACCGGTCGTACTGTTCGATCCAGTTTTTCATATCGAGCGCTGACATTTTGTCGGTTGCGACCAGCTTTGGCTGGCCGTGACGCATCAGGATTATTTTTCTGCTCACTGTCTGTTCACGTCCTTGTCCTGGTGTGTTTCAAACCAACCGTGATCACGGTACCACGCTACGGTGTCGGTGATTGTTTGCTCCAGCGCCCGGAAACTCAGGTCGAGCTCTCGTTCACTCTTGCCGTGGTTGAAACGGGTGCGGTCCTTTTCTCGTACCAACAGGCGCAACGTGGCCATGCTCAGCAGAATGGGCTTGCCGGTAATACGCGCATAGATCTCCTGCACAGCCGCCAAGGTGTACAGAAAGGGCAGCGGCAGTTGTCGAACGGGTGTCTTGACGCCTGCGATACGCCCAAGAACGGGCACCAGCTCACGCATTGTCATATGCCGGCCCGCCGCGAGATAGCGCTCGCCTCGCCGTCCGTGTCTGGCGGCGGCAATCTGCGCCAATGCCACATCGCGGGCATCGACAACGGAGAAGCTACCGGGGATCAGTCCGGGCAATTTGCCGCGTACGACATCGTTGACCAACTGTCCCGAGGAGGTCGGGCCAATGTCGGCAGGACCCCACATCCAGCCAGGCAGGACCATGCAGGCATGCATCTCGGGATGGACTTCCAGGAACGACAGGACGACACGGTCGGCGAGGATCTTGCTGCGGTAGTAGTCATCCGCGTCGGCGTCGACCCGCAGGCAGGTTTCATCGATTGACGTGCCGGGAGCGCCGTCGAGCACGGCAATGGAAGACGTATGGATGAACCGTCGTATGCCAGCGCGGTAGGCCTGGCCAAGCAGGCTCCGGGTACCGGACACATTAATCTTTTCGAGCTCCTCCCAGTGACTGCCGCCCTTGTAGTTGTCGCGAAAGAACGCGGCGGTGTGGAACACCGTATCGCAGCCTTGCAGCGACGCTGCGAACGCGTCGACATCGACCATGTCACCCACCACCAGTTCCACACCCGGCAAATGCTTGAACTGTTGTTCACCTTTGGCTCTTGAACGAACCAGGGCTTTGACCGCGTGGCCACGAGCGACCAGTTCACGCACCAGGTTGTTGCCCAACAAGCCGGTCGCGCCAGTGACGAATGTGTTATGCATGTGTCACCCCCTGACTCTGATCGGCCAACGGCATCAATACTGCACTGTCGAAGAAGGCCTCTTCACGTATGGCCAAGCCGTCTCTGAAGGTGAAGTGTGCGGCGTAGTACACGGTAATGTGGCGTCCATGGGGTGGAATCACCCGGTCCGACAGCACTAATGGTGCAGCGAAAGTGCCGGTCAGGAAGGCGGTCAGTGCCAAACGATCGTGAGTGACGATAAATGGGCTCATGATCACCTTGGCATCGGGGAACGCTTCGAGTATTGCGAGCTCTCGTCTGCGCATGGCCTCGCGACCGGTTTGTATCCCCATGCCATCGAAGTAGATGAAGTCTTCGGAAACCAGCGCAAGCATCGCCTCCAGGTCTCGGCGATTAAAGGCGCTGGCGGCGCGTGCCGCATAGTCGTTGGGGCCAGTAGTCATGCAGTCCATTCCATTCTTTTCGAGGGGGTGTAGATATACCGTTGACGCCTCTGCCGAAAAACAGCGACTGCTGCATAATGGATTTGCAAATTTGCGGATCAGGGAAGATATGAAGCATGGCTTTGCAAGCAAACTGGGACGATCTTCGTCTGCTGTTGGCAGTCTCGCGACGTGGCAGCTTTCTTCAGGCCGGCCAATTGCTGGGGGTCGCGGCGTCTACTGTGGCGCGACGGCTGACCCAACTTGAAGGCGCACTTGGCGAGCCACTCGTCGAGCGGGGAGTTGAAGGATGCAGGTTGACCCCGCGAGGCCAATCCCTTGTGGACGTTGCCCTGGCTGCAGAAGCGGGCTTGAGGCGTCAAACCGTTACGGGTATGTCCGAGCCACACACAGAGTTATCTGGCAATGTGGTGGTCAGTGCAGGAGAGGGGTTCTCGTCTTGCGTGCTGGAGGCCGCGAGTCGCTTCACCACCCTGCATCCGCGATGCTCGGTGGAGTTGCTGATAACAGCCGACTTTCACAAGATCGTCCGCGGCGTCGCAGACATTGCTGTACGCACGACTCATCTGGGCGAACCGTCGCTGATTTATCGCTCCATAGGCAGGCTCGCTTACGGTGTCTTCGCCGATGCAGGCTATCTGAAGCGGTTTCCAGGGCTGACTCCGGCCACAGCGGTCAATATAGGCTTGCTGCCTCCGCTGGACATGTTGCCGCAAATGCGTGTGGCAAAGGCCGCGGGTCTGGACCGTACGCAGATCAGCGTGAGTTCGTTCGCGGTTCAGCTCGAATCGGTGAGGCGAGGTATGGGCGTGGCGGTGCTGCCCCGTATTCTGGCGAAGGATCTGATCGGGCTGTTCCCGGATCTGCAGCTTCCAGATATGGAGGTCTATCTGGTGACCCGGCCGCAGGCATTGAAACAGGCTCACATCAAATGTTTTTTTGTCATCCTGGAGCAGGTAATGCTTGAAGCCCTTGCCATGGAAAGTGTCGAAGGGGGCCTCCTGGAGGGACGCTCCGAAATGAGCGCATGAGGCCGCTTGCTGCCTGTTGGGAGGGGCAGCAAACGGCTGTGGATTCAACCGGTCGGTTGACGCTCCAAAGAGACCTGACGAAATGCCGGATTAATGCAACAACGAGCGGCGCCTCGCATAGGCGAAGTAGATCACCAGGCCAATTGCCAACCACGCCCCGAATACTAGCCAGGTCGTCTGCTTGAGGAAGGTCATCAAGGTTACGCAGAACGCGATGGCGAGTAAGGGAACAATGGGCACGCCCGGGCATCTGAATGCGCGAGGGAGATCAGGTCGGGTCTTGCGCAATACGATCACTGCCACCGAGATCAGACTGAATGCAGCCAACGTACCGATGTTGATCAGCTCGGCGAGGACGTTCAGCGGAATCAGTGCCGAGATCAGCCCGAAGACTATTCCGACCATCCAGGTGGCGAAAAACGGGGTGCCGAATCGTGGATGAATCCTGGAAAGGCGCTGGGGAAGCAGCCCGTCGCGCGACATCGCGTAGATGATCCGGGTTTGACCGTAAGCCATCACCAGAATGACGGTCGTCATGCCAATGATTGCGCCTAAATCAACGAACCCGGCAACCCAGCTTTCACCGGCATGTTGCAACGCCAATGAGACCGGATGATCAACGCCAAGGAATTGGGCATAGGGCACGATGCCGGTCATGACCATTGAAACGGCAACGTACAACACCGCACAAACGGCCAGGGAACCGATAATGCCGATGGGGAGGTCACGCGCCGGTTTTTTCACTTCTTCGGCGGCAGAGGAAACCGCATCGAAACCAATAAAAGCAAAAAAAACCAGGGCCGAAGCACTCAAAATGCCTTGGCCACCGAAGGGCGCGAAAGGTTGCCAGTTAGCCGGCTGAACATGTCGCGCACCAACGGCGATGAAGAGCAGCACCACGGCGATCTTGATGATCACCATCACGTTGTTTACGCGCGCGGACTCCTTGATGCCCATGGAAAGCATCCAGGTAATCGCCAGCATAATCACCAGCGCGGGCAGGTTGAACCAGGTTTCCACACCGGGCAAAGAGCCTGGAGCCGCCGTAAGCACAACCGGAAGATTCAGCCCGAATCCGCTCAGCAGGGACTGGAAGTAACCCGACCACCCAACAGACACAGCCGAACTGGCCAGTCCGTATTCGAGCATCAGATCCCAGCCGATCATCCAGGCCACCAACTCTCCCAGCGTCGCGTAGCTGTAGGTGTAAATCGAGCCTGCTACCGGTACGGATGAGGCGAACTCGGCATAACAGAGCGCTGCAAATGCACAGGCCAACGCCGCTAACAGGAATGAAACCATGAGGGCCGGTCCCGCAGTCAATGCGCCGGTTCCGGTCAATACAAAGATGCCCGTCCCCACGATTGCACCGATACCAATCAGGACCAGGTCCATCGGCCCCAGCACTTTTTTCAACCCGGAAGGAGCTCGGGCAGCAGTAATCATTGCGTCCAGGTCTTTTGTTCTGAAAATGCTCAATATTGCCTCCGTTGTTACTTGTTCTTATTGTCAGAGCCAGTGGCTTGGGTGTCGGAAATGACAAGAAATTGTATTTCAGCGCCTCGAAAATTAGCTTTCGAAACGGATCTGTATTCAATTATTTTCAGACGTTAATTATCCAAAATGTGTTTGTTATGTAATTTTCTTTCTAATATTCGTCGTTTCTGGAAATGGAAGCTTGATCAAGGACCTGCGGGATGGGGCCAACCGCCCTACCGCGTACTCATTGTCAAAGGGAGAGAACACATGATGGAAATGGATAAGGTTGATCGTTCAATTCTGGAAATTCTGCAAACGAATGGTCGCCTGACGAACGCCGAGATCGCCGCTCGTGTCTGCCTGTCAGCGCCAGCCTGCTGGAAGCGCCTGAAGCGCCTGGAAGAGGAGGTGATTATCGGGTATCACGCGCATTTGAACCCAAAGACCATGGGGCTGGGACTTTTTGCTTTCATCAGCGTCACTCTCGATAGTCACTCCGAGGACGCCATGGAGCATTTCGAAGCGGGCGTTCTGGCGCTGCCCAACATTATTGCCTGTCACAAAGTGTCGGGGAAATACGACTACCTCTTGCAGGTAGTCGTCAAAGACATGGAAGCATTCCATGAACTCGCCATGCATCGCATACGTACACTCGGCAGTATCAAGGAAATGTATACCGGGTTTTCGGTCAAGGAGATCAAGCACTGCAATACCTTGCCACTGTAAGTGCCGGGACTTGCCCCTTGTTCAGGACGAGTCAAGCACTACAGAAAAGCGCCGGCAGAGATCCTGAGCGGGACTTGACGAGATGGTCAGCCTGACCGAGCAGGCCTGCAAGTTTACGCTTGCCGGCGGCCTTGAGAAGGCATTGGCGAAAATCCACAACGGTATTATCGATGTAGGGCTCGTCGCGCCAGCAGACACCGATGCAACCTTCTGCGTCCATTTCAAAGTTCAGTGCCTTGACCAGACCGCGATGGGTGAAATGCCCGGCGACCTGGCCAGAGGCGATTGAAAGCATATCGCTGGTTTGTAGCAGCCACAGATTGGCCATCAGCGATGACGACTCGACCGGGCTGGGCAACGGCTCAGTAGATCGCACAGTCGGTTGAAGCCAGGCAGCGACTTCGCGACGATGGTCAGGGCAGGGGCTGGAGACTGGTCTTGAAGGTAGTGACCACTCGGTTACGGCCTTCGTGTTTAGCGTGATACAGGCGTTGATCGGCTGTACGCAGAATTGCCTCGATGGTGTCGCCGTCGCGACCGGATTGCGATACGCCGATGCTCACCGTGACCACGGTTGAGCGCTGCAGGCCATGAAAAGAACTATTTGCGACGGTGCTTCGCAGACGCTCGGCGATTTCGTGCGCGCCTTCAAGTGATGTCTGAGGCAGCAGTATCATGAATTCTTCCCCGCCCACTCGGGCTACGCCGTCATACGGGCGGATCGAATCGAGGCATTTCTCCACGAAACTCTTCAGGATGTCATCGCCAACCTGGTGTCCGAAGCGATCGTTGATGGACTTGAAATTATCCAGATCGAGTGCCAGCACGGAGAACGGCGCACCGCCGCGTTTGGTCCGGCCAATTTCGACTTCGACCCGCTCCATGAACCGACGACGATTATCAGCGCCTGTCAGTGGATCGGTCGCCGCAAGGTGCCCGAGTTCCTGATTGGTGCGCTGGAGTTCCTGCAGGGCGCTCTCGGCATACGCCATCGCTTCGGCAAGACGCACCATCAATTCCTCTTGGCTGTAAATCTTCGAAAACGACCGCGTGGTGAGGAACGCTTGCACCACCCCATAGCTCAACATGAAGAATCCACCGGCGAAGATCGCATGAGCGAGCCACCACATATGGTTCCACGGACGTGCAAGGATGAAGGCAAGAGATGACAGCGCGAACGCGGTGACCGAGATGATGAAAATGATCATCAGCGGCGAACGGATACGGCGCAGCAGGAGTATGGCCACGGTCATTGCGGAAAGAACGAGGGCACCACCCTCCATGGAGAGGCGCACCGCGAGATTGCCGGCGATCGGCAAGTTCGCGACGTATGCCACTGCCAGGTCAACCAGCAGGAACAGTCCAATCCAGGTCAACCACGGGCGGGCTTTCATTCGTTGGTCAGCGGCATGAGGTTGGCGGTGGTACGACAGCATTCCGACTAACAGCAGAATCGACATGACCAGTCGAGAGGCTGGTCCATAAAGCAGGAAGAGCCAGATATTGTGGTGCGCTTGCCCGGTGAACGCACCATGCAACGCGTAGATCAGTACAAAACCGAGAAAACCAAGTGTCATCCATCGCAGCAGCGGATCTCCGGATGACTGATAGCAGCGCCACGTTACGTAAGTGACAAACGAGCCCGCCAAGGTGGCTGTGATGATTGCAATGACATGGAACAGGTGATTTTCGAATACAAGCGTGGGGTCCTGGAAAAAGTACAAGTAGCCAATCAGATAGGCCGGAACAAACGCAAATCCTGCGAGCAGCAAGTAGGCGTAAACCTTGACCATGAGGCGAACGGCTACAGGTGACTCATCGGTGGCGAAGAGATTGCTCATGGTTCCCTCCAGTGTTAAATCCGTATGGCCCACACCGGTCCGGTGTTGAAGCCGCCTGCATGCCAACGGTCCCTCGTATCACTACGCAAACATGGGATGGAGCGATCTGCGGCATTTCAATTATGGATAAGAATTCAACCTGCGGATCAGAGTTTTTTCAGGAAACCCAGTAGCAGCTCATTGACCACTGTCGCGCGCTCTTGCTGTATCCAATGCCCGGCCCCTTCGAGGATATGACACCCGCGCAGTTCCGGTAGTGTCTGCGCGAAGGCTTCGATCTGCCGCGGGGAGCTCGGAAACTTCAGCACGCCGTCGCGGCTCCCGGCAATGAACATCGACGGCTGCCGGATAATGCAACCGCGCCAGGGTGCCAGCAGTGCCCATGAGCGCGTCATGCTGCGGTACCAGTTCAAGCCGCCGCGAAATCCGCTGCGGGTGAATTCGCGGGTGTAGCAGGCAATATCCTCCAGGCTTAGCCAGGCGGGCAGGGTTTCGGGCTCGATCATCGCCCCCAGGAAGCCCTGGCCCGGCTGCAGTCGGCCGAACACCGGCCAATCGGGCCCGTCACCCGAGCCACTGAAGTAGATGCGCCGGATCGTCGACTCGACGTCCCTTTCCAATTCGGCCTCGGCCACACCTGGCGTCTGGAAATACTGGATGTAGAAGTCGCTGATACCCCGCGAGGCAAGCGTGCTGAGGAGCTCCACGCGTGACGGTGGCGAGAAGGGAACGCTCATGCCGACCACGGCGCGGAACAGATCGGGTCGCATCATCGCTGCACTCCAGGCCACCTGCGCGCCCCAGTCATGGCCGACGATCACGGCTTGCTGTTCGCCGAGTGCGTTGACCAACTCGACCATGTCGCCTACCAGGTGCAGCGTGGTGTAGGCGTCGGGTTCGGCCGGCGCATCCGTGCCGCCATAGCCGCGCATGTCGGGCGCTACCGCTCTATAGCCGGCGGCCGCCAGCGCAGCAAGCTGGTTGCGCCACGAGTACCACAGCTCCGGAAACCCGTGGCATAACAAGACCAGCGGGCCGCAACCTTGCGTGGCGATCTGCATGCGGATGCCATTGATGTCGAGCAGTTCAAGGTGTGGCTCGTTCATGTGCGCTTCCTGCGATTCAAGCGATGGCCCCCAGCAACCGTGGCAAACTCGCCAGAGCCTGCTGCCTGCTGACAGAGAGCCGATGCAACTGTGCCAGTTTCTCGGTATCGGTTTCCTGCAAGCCCCTGACCACCGCCGTCATGAAGTACAAGCGCGACTGCCTGATCCAGCGGGTCAGGCCGTCATGCTCTCCCCAGCGTAGCTGGTTACCCAGGTAGACCGCCCAGATTCTGATCCAGTCCGTGGGGACGTGGGGCGGGGGGACCATCATGCACAGCGAGTTCATTTGCGCTTGATCGTCCAGGTGGCTTTCCACATAGGCGATCAAGGCCGCGCTGAACACGGGCTGGCAGCTGCTGACCATCAACAGGTTGATCTTGCCGCCGTCGAACACCTTCATTTCAGGGAGTGACGGGATGGCGCTGGCGCTGCAATCAATGTGCAGGGCACTCGTGCTCGTGGCGATGTTGCCCTGTTCGAGCACGATGCGCGTTGGCTCGATCACTTGCACTCTCCCCAGACGCACAACGTTGTCGATGCGTCGAAGCTCGCGTATTTCCGCTTGAGTGACGGTGGCGCAGCGGTAAGCAGTGGGTTCGACGGACGTATCCAGGCGCAAGAGCTGGCCCGCCGCCTCAAGCCTGGAGAACAGGTCCGGGATCGAGTCTGCGGCAGCGATAGCCTCGAACTGTGCCGTGAGACCACCGATTGTTCGTTCGAAGTTGTCGAGGCCGGGTTGCATGTTGGCCCGGTCGATCAGCCACGGATCGTTGGGCATGATCCAGCAGATTTTTTCGGGCGCAACACCGTGTTGCAGCAACCACAGGCAAGCGTCGATCCCGGTCTTGCCCGATCCCACCACCACGTAGCTGGACCAGGGGTGCCGGATTTTCGGCAAGTCGTTCAGCGGCACGCATTGCACGCCGGGTTCCACCCTGTACCTGGGAGGGTGGGTCGAGGGAACGGCGGTCTGGGCATGGGTGGCGTCTACCACCTTTTTGTACACCCGGACCTGTTGGTTTACGCCGCTGACCAGCGAGGCAATACGATGGCCGTCAATGCCCTCGCCGGTGTAGTTGCACATGGGGAAGTAATGGACTCGACCTGACGGCAGAAACCGTTGATTCATCACCTGGTCGAAGTAGCTCACCACCTCGGCGCCGGAGGCCAGCTCATACAAGCCCTCGTTCAGTGCCGTCGTGTCTTTCGTTCCGCTGCCCAGTTCGCGTGAGTTGACGCCATAGCAGGTCGAAGGCTGGTGCAACCGTACGAACGGGTAGGCGTCATTCCAGTGCCCGCCAGGTCGTTCGTGTCGGTCCACCATCACGATGCGTGCATTCGTTTCCTCGAGTAGCGTATCGACGAAGGCCATGGCTGTCGCGCCAGCACCGATGATCAGGTAGTCGGTTTCGATCGGATTTGCGTCCATATGGTTGCACCTTCCTGAAGGTTGCCGCCCCTCAACCTCAGTAGATTAGCCAGCGATGCCGCGCACAATAGAACGAATGCGCCTCACTCACATAACCAATGGCGTTAATGGCTGCGGCCTGAATGTCCTTGCTCAGGCCGGCATGCGCGAAGAAACATCCAGCCACCCGGCCTGGGGTTCGGTTAACCAGTTGTCACTCAACGCGCCGCTATCGGCACCGTCACGGTTTTGCCGAAGGCCGACTTGACGGTCGCCGTCGCGCCAGGCGACGGGCCACTGCCGACGGTGGTCACCGCTATATTCCAGCGCGCGCCTGTCGCTGTAGGCGTCAGGGTGGCGGTACCAAGGTTCACCGTACCGGTTGTGGTCGTGGCAGTCGCCGTGATGGTATTGCCCGTGCCACGCGAGGTGGTGCCCGACAGGACCCAGTAGTAGCGGCTGTTGCTGCGGGCGGTGACGGTAGCGCTAGTGACGATCAGATTCTCGACGACCGCTGCCGAGACCGCCACGGACACCGTCGCCGGTGCCGACTCCGCACCCTTGGTGTCGGCGGCCTTATAGGTAAAGGTCGCGGTGAACGGTGCGGGGACCGTGGCCGGTGGTGTGTAGGTCACGCGCAGGCCATCGGTGCTGACCGTGCCCTTGCCGGAGTCCGGTTGCTCCAGGCCCACCACTTTAAGGGGCACGTTGCCGTCAGGGTCGGTGTCGTTGGCCAGGACGTTGATGGTCAGCGGTTGGCCGTTGTTGCTGATGGCGCTGTCAGGGTTGGCGATCGGATTTTTGTTATCGCCGTCGTTATTGTTCCGGGTATCGCCAGTGCGGAAGGTCGGCAGCGCGGCGGAGTTGACGTAGGTGACGCCGTCCCAGCCGGGCAGGGGCGTTGGCATCAACTGGAACTGGCCTGGATGCTCGACATCCCAGCGCAGCAGCATGGACGTGTCCTCGTGCTGGGTGTTGTGGCAGTGCTCCATGTAGGTCCCGGCGAATTCACGGAAGCGGATGGCGATGTCCACGTCCACTGAACTGTCGATGCCTTCGCCGATGAGATAGACGTCCTTGCGCGCCCATTTTTCCCATTCCGGCGGCGCCTTACCGTCACGGTTGAGGACGATGCCTTCCTCGAAATGCACGTGCACCGGGTGGCTCCAGCCGTTGCCGCCGTTCCTGATTTTCCACACCTCCAGGGTGCCGTCGCCGGAGAACCCGGCATCGGTCGGGCCGTTGGCCAGTTGTGGAGCGGCACTGATGATTCGAGGGTCCATGGGGAAGCCGAATTGACCACCGTCGGTCTTGATCGTCCAGGGTTGTTCGTCGGTGCCGTCGGAGCGGCCGAAGATGAACTCGCGATGGCGTGCCACCTTGAGCTTGGCCTGCATCGCTGGATCGTCGCGGTTGATCGTCAGCGGGATCATGACCTTGCCGACCGGTTTGCCCGGTTTGGCGGGTTCGTAGTCGGCGGGGTTCATGCTCACGTCCTGGCCGGCATAAGGCTGGACCACCAGCTGCAGGAACTTGCCCACCACCGGGTCGCCGTTGTCCCATTCCAGCCCTTTGCTGCCCTGCTTGAGCACCGCCTTGTACTTCCCGGACAGGACGTCGGCCAGGCTCAGCGGTACAGGCTCCGGACCCTTGCCGTTCTGGTGCTCCATCAGGTTGACGAAGTACAGCTTGTCGCCGGTCCTGATTCCGTTTTTCGCGAAGTTGACGATGATGTCGAACCGCTCGGCAATGCCCTGGGTGGGCAGGATGGCATTGTGGTCCTGGACATCGCCGTCGCCGTCCAGGTCCATGCTGCCGTCGAACGGCACGGCGTGTTCCATGAGGTTGCCGTCGTTGGCAATCATGTGAAACGGCACGCGGGTATAAGACACGCCGGAACCTGCCGGGCCGGGGAATTCGCCACCGCTGCCGGCGATTTCGCGCACCAGCGCGATCCTGAAGAAGCGCGACACCGAGCCGTTGAGAATGCGGAAGCGATAGCTGCGCGCGCGCACATTCAGGCGCGGCTGGTACTGCCAGTTGACCAGGATCTGATCGCCGAGGAAGCCGTCGGTGTTGAACGGGTTGAACCACAGCTGGCCATTGGCGTCCCAGGCTTTGTCGGCCACCAGCAGGTTCACATCGTAGTCACGGTTGCCCCAGGGCAGGGCCGATCCGCTGGGCAGGCGCAGGTTGACGCCGTCTTCGAAGGCTTCGTTACCGCGATCCAGGGCGCTGTAGTAGTTCATCATCGTCGCGTTGCCCTTGTAGACGTTCTGCGCGGTGAAATCGAGCATGTGGTCATGGAACCAGTGGGTGCTCATGGTTTCGCGCCAGTCGCCACGAATCTTGATGCTGCCGTTGTTGCACGTCTTCAGGCCCGGCGTGGCATCGTTGACAAACAGGGTTTCGCCCGGGGCGCAGGGGAACGCCGCACGCGGATCCTGAGCGCTGGTGTTGATGGTGTCGTAACCGGCCAACTGGATCGGCCAGCGATAGTCGTAGTACTGCCCCGGAAAGAAAAATGCATTGGCATAGCCGTCGCTTTCAGCCGGGGAGTGGCCGTTGTGTTCGTGGGTGCTGAGGGTGTGCAGGCCAAAGCCCATGTTGGCCGACGGATCGATCGGCAGGGCGTTGTAGTGACGCATCAGCACCGGTTGGCCGTAACGCACCATCAACAGTTTTGGCGGAAAGGTGCCATCGAAGGTCCAGAGCGCCTTGTGATTCTGGATCGGCATGCTGGGGTGAAAGCGGGTGTCGATGCCTTTGGTGGTGCCCGCTATGACCGGGGCGTCCGAGGTCTGGTTGTAGAGCCCACCAGGCCCGAACTCACCGACGGCGTAGTTGTGCAACTGTCGGCGGTCGCGCATGCCGCCGTTGAGCTTGGCGCCCGCTTGCGCGGTCTTGAAGGCAACCTGCGGGTAGAACTCGTTCCAGCGCTGGTGCGACCAGCCGTTTCCTGGCGGACGACCTTCGGCCGGCGAGCCGACCGGATGGCGGTTGAGGAAGGCTTCGATCTGCGCTTTCCACGGGTTGCGGTCCAGCACGTTGGAATACTGCGACGGAAACGGGTACAGCCCTGGCTGGCGCATGAAGGCTTCCAGCGCCGCGGCCGAAGGACCGCTGCGGGCGATGTTGTTCGGATCCTGCGTGGGCGCCGGGCCGACGATCGGAGGCGGGAAGGTCAGGGGCGGTGCCGGCAGTGTCGGGTCGAGTTTTTCCGTGCCGAATTCTTCGAACAGCAGCAGTTGCTGGGTGTACGGCTGGGCCCCGAACAATGGGCTGGGCTTGCCATTGGTGGGGATTTTGAAGGATGTCTGCAGGGCTGGCGGCAGCACGTTGTCGGCCGTTGGTGTGGTGCGCGTGCCAAAAGCGCCATTGGGCAGGGCGAGGGAGCCCTGGTTGGCGGGTGGCATGGTCCGTATGGCATCCAGCGCGGCCTTGGGGTCGGGCGGCGAGTTGGTAAACGCCGAGGGGTCGGTCGGCGGTGGCTGGCTGACATCATCCAGCGGTGCGGCGTCTGCCGTGGCCAGAGACAGGAGCATCGCGCAAGGCAGGCTCGATTTGCGCAGCCGGTTGAAAGAATCGCATGGTGGTATCGCGCTTTTCATTTTTCACCCCTCCCTTGATGCTTCGCCGTCTCCATGTCCGGGACGACAGCTGTTGCAGGCATAAGGGGCGGGGTGCAACTAATGAGCCATCATCCGCGCGAAGAAAAAACTCAAATAAATTAACAAGTTGTTCTGAGCGTTACAGACGGGAGAAGCGGGGCGGGGGAATAGTCCTCAAATCAGGTGGTAAACATCCGGTTGGGTGGGGGAAGTACCCCATTCGTGGGGAAAGTGGCGGCGCTGTTTCAGCGACCGCTTTTGGTGGATTTGCATGTAGCACTCACGCGGGGAATCGGGCTATCCAGTGCCTGGCAATTTCTTCGCGCCGGCAGATCCACACCGCGTCGTGGCCTTGCACGTAATCGAGAAAGCGCGCCAGCGCCATCGCGCGACCAGGATGGCCACTGATCCGCCCATGCAGGCCGACGCTCATCATCTTCGGGTGTTGCGCGCCCTCCTGCCACAGCAGGTCGAAAGCATCCTTGAGCAGCCGGAAGAAGTCTTCACCGCAGGCGAAACCGTTCGGCAGCAGATAGCGGGCGTCGTTGTTGACCAATGTGTAAGGGATCGCCAGGTGGGCGGGCGTGCCTGGGAGCCAATAGGGCAGGTCATCGTTGTAGGCGTCCGAGCTATAGAGAAAACCTCCTTCCTCGCGCAACAGGCGACGGGTGTTCTGGCTGACCCTTCCCGTGTACCAACCTACGGGGCGTTTACCGCAGATCTGCTCGATCACGTCGAGGGTGAGGCGGATATGGCGCCGCTCCTGGTCTTCAGGCATGTCGCGATAGTCCAGCCAACGGTAGCCATGCCCGGCAATTTCATGCCCGGCAGCGCAGAGCGCATGGCCAATCGCCGGGGTGAGTTCCAGTGCCCGGCCGACGGCGAAGGCGGTCAGCGACAGGCCTCGGGCGCTGAACAGCTCCAGAATGCGCCACACACCTGCGCGCGATCCGTATTCGTACATGCCCTCGACGCTCAAGTCCGGTTCCCCCACACGCGGCGGGCGGCCCGGTAGCTCGTGAAGCCAGGCCTCCGACTGTGCATCGCCATTGAGGATGCATGACTCCGCGCCCTCTTCGATGTTGAGTACGAACTGGACCGCGACGCGCGCCTCACCGGGCCATTGCGGGTGGGGTGGGCGGCCGCCATAACCGATGAGGTCGCGAGCGGACATCAGCCCAGCTCGAAGGTCGTGACGCCGAACACACGTTCGTGCGCGATCGCCGGAGGAGGGCCGAGGTACATGCGTGCGCAGCCGAAAACCTCGGTCATGCCCTGTTGGTGCACGAGCGCCATCGCGGCGGGGTTATTCTCCGGGGCATCGAGAAACAGTGGGCCACCCTCCGCAAATTCCGCCAGGCGCGCGTAGAGGGCATTGGCTGCCAGGACGTCATCGGCGAACAAGGGGCCGATCTTGCAGCCTTCCCGGCAGCGCCTTACGACGCCATAGCCGCTTAGCCTGCCCTCGCGCCGGCAACCCAGGGCGAGGGCATTGGCTTGGGCTATCCACCCCCTCAGGAAGGTTGCGCGCGCGGCGGGGAAACAGGTGCGGTCGTAATCGACAACCTGATCGAACGGGAAGGTGGCCAACGGGACGATGTCCTGGTCGCCTGCCTGCGAGGTCGTCGGGCGTTCGGTGATCTCGGCACGAAAACGCATGTTGCGATGGGAGAAGACGAAACCACCCTTGGCGTAGTAGTCCTGCATCGCGAAGACGCCGTCCATGCCGATGCTCGCGCCTGGGCGCAGGCGGGCGAGGAGTCGCTCGCGGCGTGCGTGCCAGAGGGTATTGCCCAGACCTTGACCGCGATATTCAGGCCGGACGATGAAAAAACCCATGAAACCGAATTCGCCATTGTAGGAGGTGATGGCGCCGCCGCCGATCAACTCGCCGCCCCGGGAGGCCGCGATGAAGGCAGCAGGGTCCGTAGCCCAGAACAGCTCGGCATCGTGAAAGCCGGGATTCCAACCCTCACGGGCAGCCCAATCGACGAGCTCGTCCAGCTCGGGACGGGTCATGTTGCGTATGACCAGCTGATCCGACACCGCGAAGTTCTCCTCAGTCGCTAATCGAGCGTGTGGTCCATCCCCACTCCGGACCCTTTCGGTATAGCTTCAACCCGGGTATTGATCCAGGCCGTCACTTCACCTGCAGAACATGTTCGTCGCCATTGAACTGTCCTGAGAGTGAGGCCCGGCCCCTCCTGCAGGGCCGCGGCCAGATGTTAATACCGCTCCCGACCCACGGCGGACGATGGGCAACCCCAACACGTTCACTGCCATCAACGCCACTACAAGTCCCGAGCCCAAGTCTGGCTGACGAGGTCTTTTCCGAAGCTGTGTACCTGTTCCTCTTCGACCAATTGAAAACCTGCTTTCTGGTATAGCTTTCGGGCATCAGAAAGTACGCTGGTCGTCCAGAGGATCATGCTTTTGTAGCCCGCGTGCCGCGCAAACCGGAGACTCTCTTCCAGCAAACGATTGCCGATTCCCATGCCCCTGGCACTCGCATCCACATACAGCATCCGCAGCTTGGCGGTGGTCTCGTCATGTCTGACGACAAAGACCGAACCGATGACCGTGCCATCTTTTTCCGCGATCCAGCAACGCTCGCAGGACTGATCGAACTCACGAAGGTATTTGGCGACGATTTCCGCCACCAGCGCTTCGAACTCCGTATTCCAACCGTATTCGCGGGCATAAAGTTGAGCTTGCTGCTGAACGACGATGCCCATGTCGCCCGCTCGTGGATCGCGCAGGAGGTAGGAGGGCTCCCTGTCGCCCAATAGCGTCCATATCCGTCTCATGGCCTGGATCAATTGCTCTTGCTGTGGATCAGGCAAGCCTTGCAGCATCACCACGACTTCCTCGCGAGCGGCTTGCTCCAGCGAGGCCAGCACGGTACGACCTGGATCGGTGAGCTGGATTTCAGAAGCTCGGGCATCGATTGCTGAGCGAGTCCTGGTGATCAATCCTTTTTTTTCGAATCCACCGATGACGCGGCTGAGGTAACCAGCGTCCAGGCCGAGCATTTGGCAGAGGTCTGAACCCTTCAGGCCAGCACTGGCGCCCAATTCATAAAGGATGCGCGCCTCGGTCAAGGAAAACTCGGCTTGAAGCAGGTGCTCTTGCAGTGCGCCGATCTGCCGGGTGTAGAAACGGTTGAAGCGGCGCACGGTGTCAGCGCGCTCCATGATGGTTGCGGTCATGGAAATCCCCTGATAGTTGCTTTTAGCAATTATATTGTTGCCATAGGCAATTATGTCAATCCTGCGACGGTCAGTTGCAACGGCCGCTTCTGGTTAAGACGTATCTGGTCTGACCGTCTGTTTTGGCCCATTGCTGCCCCTCCCGACAGGAAGCAGTCAGCCAGAAACAGGCATTCGGTAGCGTCCAGGAAATCAGGGGCAATTCATTTGGTATTGCCGGGGAGTTCTTGTAACAGCGGCGATGGTGATCCTGTCCATGCCAGGAAAACATCGCTGCATCCAGCGCCACTTGCTTACGCTCGAGAGGCCTTCTCAAGGCTGGGCAGCAAAGGACTGCCTGTCACTGAAGAAGGTGTATGGACAGTCTCGACCTGTACAACTTCAGGCTTCTGTTCTTCTACCTCGCCATTGAGCGCCTTGTGCATCTTGATCGTGTCCAGCGCCCCGACCCATTTGGCGATCGCCATGGTGCCGACACCGTTGCCAATGGTATTGGTGATTGCACGCGCCTCCGACATGAAGCGGTCGACACCCAGCAGCAAGACCATGCCCGCCACCGGAATGGTGCCGAGGGATGACAGCGTGGCCGCCAGAATGATGAAGCCGGAACCGGTGACACCCGCCGAGCCCTTGGAGGTGAACATCAGCACCGCCAGCACGATCAATTGATCGGTCAGGGTCAGCGGCGTGTTGGTCGCCTGGGCAATGAAAATCGCGGCGATGGTGTAGTAGATCGCCTGCCCGTCCGGGTTGAAGGTCAAACCGGAGGGAATGATCATCCCCGCAACGGGTTTGGACACGCCTGCCTTTTCCATCTTGGAAATCATCTGCGGCAGCACCGATTCCGAGGAGCTGGTGCCCAGCACGGTGAACAGTTCTTCCTTGATGAACTTGAGGAACTTCCACAGGCTGAAACCGCTGTAGCGGCAGATCGGCCCGAGCACGAAGATCATGAATACGGCGCAGGTCAGGTACACACAAGCCATCAGCTTGCCAAGCGAGAACAGCGAGCCAAAACCGTATTTGCCGATGGTGAATGCGATGGCGCCAAATGCGCCGATCGGGGCCAGGCGCATGACCATGTTGACGATGCGGAACATGCCCTGCATCAGGCTGTCCAGGGTGTCGACAAATGCTTTGCCGCGCGGACCGACGTGGGCCAGGGCGATGCCCAGCAGAATGGAGAACAACAGGATTTGCAGGACATTGCCCTTGGCGAAGGCATCGACAATGGTATCGGGAATGATGTTCATGACGAAGTCCATGAACGAGGCATGTTTCACTGCGGAGGTGTAAGTGGCCAGGCTGGAGGTATCGAGGGTGGCGACATCAATGTTCATGCCCGCGCCGGGTTTGAACACATCGACCACCACCAGCCCGACCACCAGTGCCAGCGTTGACACCACTTCGAAATACAGCAAGGCGCGAAAGCCGACCCGGCCCAGTTCCTTCATGTTTTCCATGCGGGCGATCCCTGTGACTACGGTCAGGAAGATCACCGGTGCGAGGAGCATTTTGATCAGTTTGATGAAGGCGTCGCCCAAGGGTTTGAGCGCAGCTCCGGTTTCAGGAACGAACACTCCGACAATGGCGCCGAGGATGACCGCTATGAGCACTTGTACGTAGAGTTTGCCTAATATTCTTTTCATGACAGGGCCCTGATTTTTTATTGTTGTCAGGAAATGCCAAGGAGTCGGATCCAGTGATCTGCCCCTTGGCGATGTGCCGCAGTACTACTTTGAATCGCTGAAAAACATCAGCGGTTGATCAACGCGATGACCGCATCCGTGATCTGGCGGGTGGTAGCCGTACCGCCCAGATCAGGGGTATGCAGACCGCTTTCGGTCACGGCCTCGATGGCGGACATCAGCTGTTTGGCCGCAGCGGCTTCGCCCAGGTGTTCGAGCATCATTGCCGCCGTCCAGAAAGTTGCAATCGGGTTGGCCACACCTTTGCCGGTGATGTCGAAAGCCGAGCCGTGGATCGGTTCGAACATCGAGGGGAATTTGCGCGACGGGTTCAGGTTGGCGGTCGGCGCGATGCCCAGACTGCCGGACAACGCAGCGGCCAGATCGGACAGAATGTCAGCGTGCAGGTTGGTGGCGACGATCACGTCCAGGGTCGACGGTTTGAGCACCATGCGCGTGGTCACGGCGTCCACCAGCTCCTTGTCGATCTTCACGTCCGGGAAGTCCCTGGCCACTTCGTAGAAGATCTCGTCCCACAACACCATGCCGTGACGCTGGGCGTTGGACTTGGTGACCATGGTCAGGTGTTTGCGCGGGCGGCTTTGCGCCAGTTCGAAGGCAAAGCGGTGAATGCGCTCAACCCCTGCACGGGTGAATACCGACACTTCAGTGGCAACCTCTTCCGGCAGGCCCCGGTGCACACGACCGCCGTTGCCGGAGTACTCACCTTCGGAGTTTTCTCGCACCACCACCCAGTCGATCTGGTCACCATTGAGCAGTGGGCTTTTCACCCCTGGCAGCACGCGCGCCGGACGCACGTTGGCGTATTGATCGAAGCCCTGGCAGATCGGCAGGCGCAGTCCCCACAGGGAAATGTGATCCGGTACGTTGAGCGCTCCCACGGCACCGAAGAAAATCGCGTCGAAGGTTTTCAGTTCTTCCAGGCCTCCTTCAGGAATGTAGTAACCGTTTTTCAGGTAGTTATCCGAATTCCAGTCGAAGTGTTTGAAATCCAGTTCGAAGCCGGATTTCTTCGACAGGGCTTGCAGCACCTCGACGCCCGCGGCGATCACTTCAACACCGATGCCATCACCTGGAACCGCTGCAATCTTGTATGCGCTCATGGTCAACTCCACTCTCGTAACGTTCTTGTTTTGCCTGTCGAACGGGCTGTTCAATCAGGGTGTGAGCGGAGTATATGTAGTGAACAAATAGGTGTGAGTTACTCAGAATCACTACATAAATAACTTTGAGTTACGAATGAGCCAGACTCTGGATTTGTCATTTTTTTACCTCCTGGCCAACAAAGGCAGCCTCGCTGCCACGGCGCGGGAGCTGGGCATCACGCCGCCAGCGGTGAGCAAGCGTCTTTCCTCGCTGGAGGCTCGATTGGGCATCCGCCTGGTCAATCGCACCACGCGTTCCATGAGCCTGACTGCAGAAGGCGAACTGCTTTTCTCGCATGCCGCTCGTATCCTCACGCAGATAGATGAGGTCGAGCAGTTGATCAGCAGCAGTCGGGCTACGCCTAAAGGCCTGATACGGGTCAACGCATCGCTGGGGTTTGGTCGCCGTTACATCGGCCCGGCCCTGGGTGCGTTTTTCGCACAGTACCCGGAGGTGGAAGTGCAGCTGGAAATCAGCGATCACCCCCTTGACCTGACGACGCACGGGTTTGATCTGGGCATACGTTTCGGTACGCTGCCGGACGCCGCCTTCCATGCACGCAAGATCGCGTCCAATCGCCGATTGTTATGCGCCTCACCGCTGTACCTGGAAAAACACGGCGTGCCGCAACGCCTCACGGATTTACAGCAACACAACTGCATCTTTCTGCGGCAGAACGAAACGCCTTACGGGGTGTGGAGTTTTACTAACGGTGGGCGTACACAAAACGTCAAAGTTCGTGGCGCATTGGGCTGCAATGACGGTGAAGTGGCCCTGAACTGGGCGTTGGAAGGCCACGGTATTCTTCTGCGGGCAGAATGGGATATCGCCCGCTATGTGCGCAGTGGCCGCTTGCGATTAGTGCTGGAAGACCAGACACCAACCCGCGCCGATGTTTTCGCGGTTTACCCGCAACAGTTACACCTGTCGGCGCGAGTGCGCAGCCTGATCGACTTTCTGGTTGAGCGCTTCAAGCACATTGATCACCTGGACGAAACAGAACCTGCGTACGACTGAGCAGGATCAGTGAGGAGACGCTTTGGCAGGTGTGCTGGATACTTGGCAGATTCCTGTATTTGTCCTGGAGCTTGCATGAAAGTTGGCGTGATTTCCGATACCCACGGCTTGCTCCGTCCCGAAGCGCTTGCCGCCCTGCAGGGGTGCGAGCGAATCATTCATGCCGGCGACATCGGTGCCCCGGAAGTCCTTGACCGACTGGCCTCTATTGCGCCCCTGCACGTCGTGCGCGGGAACAATGATCAAGAGCTGGCATGGGCAGAAGATCTCCCGGACTTTCTGCGTTTCGATCTCAACGGTTGGCAGGCGTTGTTGGTGCATGACATTGCCGATGTCCCGGTCGATCTGGAGAGAGGCGTACAGCTGGTGATCACCGGCCACTCCCACAAGCCACGCATCGAATGGCGCGGGGAGCGATTGTTTGTCAATCCCGGCAGCGCGGGGCGACGACGCTTCAAGCTTCCAGTGACGCTGGCGCTGCTTGAGGTATCGGCGACTTCAATTGAGCCTCGGTTGATTGACCTGTTGGAGTGAGCTCTGCAATGGGTTGAACCCTTCGTGATTTCTGGTGCCTAGGCTGCCCAGCGCAGCCCGGTGACACTCAGCAGAATCAAGCCGACCCAGAACAACCGCCAAAGCGAAACTCCGTCACCGAGCCAATACATGCCGACGATGGCTGTACCGGCAGCGCCGATACCGGTCCAGACCGCATAGGCGGTGCCCACGGGCAGGACCCGCAATGCCATCGTCAACAAGTACAAACTGCTGGCCAATACCACTAAGGTGCCGGCCAGGATCCAGGGCCGATCCAGGCCATTTGCGGATTTCAATCCAACCGCAAAGGCGATTTCCAGGAAGCCGGCGACAATCAGCAGTAACCAGGATGTGGTGTAAGTCATTCGACAAGACCTGTGTGGCAAAAAAAAGCGAGCTGGTCAAGGCTCGCCAAAGGGAGGTAAACGTCAGTTGGCCAACAGTTTGCCGCTGAACAGACTGGCCAGGGTTTTCACGGTCAGCACAAACAGGGCCGCAGTGAGGAACAGCAAGATCACTGCCGCGATGGCCGTCAGCAACGTGCTGTCCTGGGCATGGGCATGTGCGCACCGGTTACCGCGATATCGAGGGTGGCAACGCCCGGGATCAGCCAGGCGGGTACGGCATTGAGTTGATCGTGGCCGCCCGACAACAGGCGCGAAACCACCAGGCCGGCAAGCAACACGGTCAATACACTGCCCAGTATCCAGAGTGCCTGTCCAAGCAGTTGGCTGTGGGGCGCTGCCACTGCGGAAAGCAGCAGGGCGATGGTGACGGTGCCGAAAAAGTTGCTGGCGACCGGATGGTTGAATTCGGCCCGTACCGCTTCGGGATGCTTCACCCATTTGCTCAGATAGCCCAGCGTCAGCAACACGAATACCAGGCCGGCAAACGCGCCAATCGCTTCACCCAGCAGGCCACCGACACCGTAATGCTGACCACTCAAGCGCTTGGCCGATACCGTCGGCTATGCAAATACGGATGGGTTTAGAAGGGCCTTCATGCGGCGTCTCGGGGTGGGGCCGAGTGATTATCGCAAGCGGTTTTCATCTGGGTGACGGGGAAGGGGGCTCATCGTCAAAACGTCATCAGGCACTTCGGTGCCTGATGTCAGCTCCTGGCCGCTTTTTGCCTGTCACCAAGGGCAGCAATCGACCCGTTGCAGACATTCGTTTTGGTGGAATTTAGTCCGCGAGCAGCGAGCGTCGGCCTAGAATTGTTAGGTGCCGGGCCGGATGGACTCAAGCATTGCATCGTACTGGGCGCGATAGGCTGCGTAATGTTGCCTCGTAGTGACTATGTTTAGCGAGACGTATGCATTGTCAGTCTGAAGGCACGAAACGACATAATATGTGGGTCGGCTCTCGCCGGGCCAAGTCCCCTCAAACTCTTGAATCTTGCCTGAGACTTGAGCGGCCTGAAATACACGCGGCCCTGAGATAGCCCTATAGAAATCCTCGACAGTCGAGAAGCGATAATCGCAGAACTCGTCCAGTGAGCCGTCGGCTTTTGCGTAAGCAGTGGCCGTAATTGCCGCGAGTTCGTCTGTTGCTACCAACTGGAACGTCTCTGTCCCAGCATTGCGCGTGAAAATTGCTGGAGCGTCCAGCGAAAAGACGTTGTTGCCAAAGACGTGGTGAGTGGTTGCAGGCGAAGCTACCGCAGCGCCGACCGTAAAGATTCCAAGTAGTTTCTTAAGCATCCGTCACTCCTGAAGTTGGACATAACCGGCGCCGGAACGCAGCGGAGGGAACCCGAAAGCGTAGCATTTGGGCGCCCGGTTGATGGACTTTTTAAGTATCGTGCGAAGCAGAAAAAGAGGATCAGATTTATTTAAATCACTCTAAACGTCCGCTCCTGGCCGGTTTCTGCCTACCTTGAAGGGCAGAAACCAACCCGATATAGCCATTCGCACGTTGACTGAGAGGTCGCCGTAGCTGCGAAGCTGAAGACGAATTGATACCTGTAGCTGTTAATCCTGTTTGGCTTTCTCTAAGGTTTGATTCCAAAACCTGACGAGTTGAATATGTTCCTCCCGAGACTTCCATTCTTTGTTGGCCGGATCGACGGGATCGCCGCCAAAAATTATTGGTTGGATTTCAAATAGCTCCATCCCGGCGTGTTCGCTAGCGGGCTTCAACGAAGGTGTCGGGTGAGAGGCAGAAAGCTGCAAAAGCTCGCTAAAACTATTGGCGACTGTTTCGACATGGCCGGCGGCCATACCTACAAAGGGAATGCGAACAACCGTTGGCGGGTTTGCTCTCAGATCGAACCCCCACGCGTCGCCGCTGCCAGTGGAACCGAACAAAAAGATGCCAGGAGCATAATGTTCAACTTCATACTTGTGATTGAGGGACACTAGGTCATCGGCACGCCACAGTATGAAGTAGTCCTCGCCAAGCCAGCCTTCGTCGCCATTTTTTGACTGAAGAAAACTCAGATAATCCGCCGGCAGCGGAATTTGTTGCAGTGGCTCAATAGCCTGGGAAAAGGAAATGGGGGCAAGCAAGCTAGTGAATAAGGCCCCGAGGTAAATTAAGCCACGCATGCTGACGTCCTTATCTTCGAATTCTGTTGATACTGCCATCCGCCGGTTGGTCTAGCTAGACTGGCGTAGCACGTTCGTATGCCCAGCATCGGCGGTGGCAGTTAAAGGGTAGTTTTTCCTCAAGTTGAAGGTCTGCTCTTGGCTGGTTATAACTGATCCTGACCGGCACAGGCCGACCCTTTGCTGACATTCTCAGCGCGCGCTGGAATGATTCGCTATGCCTTGCCCGGAGAGAATAGTGAGCGCAATTTGGCCCCCCAAGTGCGTTCGTAAAATGGCTTCACAGATTTGAGCATGTAATTGCTAAATCCCGATTCGCCCTTTTTGAGAACAACAAAATCAACTACCTCCCCCTTGGGGGCTGTATCCGCGGCCACTGAGCCAGCTTCCTTCATTGCCTCAGCAAGGTCCTTATCACCGTCAAAACCAACGACCAGTGACGGTTTTTCACTGGTTGATGGATCATGCATTAAGCACAAATACGCAGCCTTAACAGCCGAATGCTTCGCCAGAAGTGATGTGAGCGCGGACACCATCTCTGATGGATAATTGGCTGGCTGACCGAGCAGTACCTTGGTTTCTTTCTGAACTACTCTAGTCTGCGGAGCATGGTTCACACCCGTTTCTAGTAGCGCATGTATTTCGTCAGGAAAGAACTCTTTGCCATAGGATGAGGCTGGGTTGAGCATCAAGAATGACCCAAGGGTCATTTCAAAGAAGCTTTTGGCTGGTAAAGCCACATATTTCGACTCCTCCTTCAAGACACGCTGCAATGCTTCGAGGCTGGTGAAGAACGGAATGATTGGCGTACCGTCATTCTTTTCCCAATTCACTATTGATAACTTGGCGCCGGTAGGAATTGTTCTAATTTCTTCGCCTTCAGAATCTGTAAAGCCGATTACGTAAACATCGGACGCCATTAATGCCTTGTAGAACTCGGGGCGATTCGCCGGATTGTCAGCAGCGAGCATTAGCTTTCGCTCAAGATCATTGGATGGTTTGCTCACGAGAACTCCTTTGAGCGAAAAAAGTAATAGCGTTTCGATAGAGCCAATTTGCCATCATGCCAGCGAGCCACGCTAGAGGGAAATCTGAAAACTTCGCGAACTTTACGTCGAATAGCTCGAAAAGCCGCTTCTGCAGATCTCGGCCTGTCGTGACAAGCTGAAGTAGCCCACTGGCGACGTTGCGGGATGTCCGCTTGTGGCCGATTGCAGCCTATCAGGAGCCCTTCGCGCTGATCTCATAACACTCCCACGACACTAACCACCAACCCCTGGAATGACCAGAAGCGCCGCCAAGCCGATCAGTGCCGTGCCAATGAGTCTGTCGATAACCTGCTGCTTTTCCAGCATTCGCCGGCGCAACGCTTCAGCGGAGAAAAACAGTGCGACGAAACTGAACCACGCCCAATGGGTGAACGACATAAACAGGCCGTACGCAAAGTTTGCGGTTAGCGAGCTGCCTGTGTGCACCACTTGGCTATAGGTCGCCACCACGAACAACATGGTTTTGGGATTGAGCGCGTTAGTGAAAAAGCCAGTACGAAATGCTTCCCAGGATGAAGGGGTAGAGGCGTTGGCACCACCAAACGTCAACGAAGAAGTATTGGTCAGGGACTTGATACCCAGATAAATGAGGTATCCGGCGCCAAGCAACTTCATTGTCATGAACAGCAAGGGTGATTGAGTGAAGATCACTGCAGCGCCGAACACTGTGTAGAAAACGTGAATCTGGACGCCACAGGCGATACCCAGGGCGGCCATCAAACCGCTGCGTCGTCCATATGCATAACTGTTGCGAGTGACCATGGCGAAGTCAGAGCCGGGGCTGATAACTGCCAGGATGGAAATGGCAGCAACTAGAAGCAATTCGTTCATGAAGACTCTCCGGCGCAATGGTTACCCATGCCGCGAACGGCAGTAATTGTATTTGCGCTACGTTTTTGCACAGATTGAGGGTGGGTGGCAGCTTCACTTGATCGCGGTACTTACAACAGCCAGCGGTATTTGGCTTCGCGTGGCATTCATGGAGTGCCTATATTCATTGATGGTTATGCACGCAGATAGGGTGAATGGCGGTCATGATGGAGAATTGCCATCGATAAAAAAAACGATTTATAGTCGTCGAAACCTGTGAGTAATCATCGTCAATATGAATTTGCCTCCTTTGGCTGCGTTTCGTTTTTTCAACGTTGCGGCCCAGACCCAAAGCTTCGTGAGAGCCGCTCAGCAGTTGCACGTCACCCATGGCGCAGTCAGCCGCCAGGTTCGATTGTTGGAAGAAGCAATAGGGGTCGAACTTTTTGATCGGCGCAACCGTGCGATCTTTCTCAACCGTGCTGGCCGCCTTCTGTACAACGTTACCGGGCCCATGTTCGAGCAATTGGAAAGTGCTGTTTACCGATTGCAGGGAGAAGTCCGCGAGGACGTACTGGTACTATCGTGTGAACCCACCATCGCAATGAAATGGCTGATCCCGCGACTGCCCGATTTCCATGCCGCTCACCCGCACCTTCAGGTCCAACTGCTGGCGGCCGGTGGTCCTATAGACTTCGCACGCTCAGGTGCGGATCTGGCCATCCGACGTGATGATTTTCGCTTGGATCAGTCAATCCACAGCGTGACGATTTGTGAGGAATGGATTGGACCTGTGTGCACCTCGTCCAATAGTCCCGATAAAAGGAAATCGGAGGGAATGCGCTTGCTACGTAGCCAGACACGCCCATTGGCCTGGGACAACTGGCTGCGCCTTTCGCAAATGGCCATGCCTAATGCTGGCTGGGCCGACTATGAGCATTTCTATCTGTGTATTCAGGCAGCAACTGCGGGGTTGGGGATCAGTGTGGTGTCCTTTCTCATGGTTCAGGATGAACTCAGGTCCGGACAACTGATCGCACCGTTTGGCTTTATCCAGGATGGGTCGGCCTATTGCCTGCTGTCACCCAGGCCTTTTGAGGAAAGTGCCAAGTGCACCACTTTCAGGTATTGGGTCACAAAGCAGATGGGCATATGCGCAAAGCAGATCAAGAGTGATTTGGGCTGAGCGTGAGTAGTGCGAGCGTCTTTGTAGTGGTCTAATGAAACCGGAATTTTTTGCGCAAAACACGGATTGCAATCACAGGCGCGAACTTTTCTGCGGTGGAAACCGAAGCTGGCTTTCTCAGCAGAATCGACCCAAATCCGACACTCATAAAATGCTCCTTCTGTTCCGTGACGCAGCCAATCACGTCAGGCAACGATCCAGTAACTACCTGCAGGAAGTGTCTATGGAGTTTGGGTCAATTCGGTTGGCCAGCGTCGTAGTTCAGCGCGTGATCATGCCTTTGCAAACAGGGTGGTTGCGAACAAGCTCCGTTCAACTTCACTTGCAAGTCTGAGGATGGTTTCCTCGTCACCAAATTTGCCAACTATCTGCATCCCGATTGGAAGGCCGTTCTCCATGATCCCGACGGGGATACTGATGGCCGGCTGGCCGGTCAGGTTGAAAACTTCGGTGAAGGGAGAAAATGCGTAAGCGTTTTTATACCACTCGTCCAGATGCCTTTCCCCTGTGGCGACAAAACCACCAATCAACGGTGGAGCAAGCGCCACTGTTGGTGTGATGAGGACATCGATATCGGTGAAACTATCGGCCATGTCGTGGCTTACTTTGTTCTGAGTAGCCCGTGCATGGTGTACGTCCAGTGCCGTTCTCTGAGTCGAGCATTTGTAGAACTCATAGGTAATCCATTCAACATCTTGTACAGAGATCGGATAACCGCGACTTTGGGCTTTGTGTTCCATCAAGGCCTCAATTTCCATCTGCCAGAATAATGCAGCCGCTGCACCGGCCTTGGCCATATCCGGCCAATTGAACGGGCGTAATTCATGGCCGTCTTTACTTAAAAAATCCACGGCATTCAATATGGCTTTGTGGATGGCCTCATCGATACTCGAGCCATCCGGACGGGCACAGGCAAAGGCGATTTTGAGTCGTGGTGACCTCGTCTTCAGGCATTCGAGCCAAGAGGGAGGGGCAGGGGGAGCAGCATAAGGCGCGCCTGGCTCATAGCCAGACAGGACATCCAACAGCAATGCGCTATCGCGGACGGTCCTGGTCAGTACATGCTCGGAATCAAGGCCACCAACAAACTCACCGACATGAGGACCTACAGGGTTGCGTCCCCTGCTTGGCTTCAGTCCAACCACACCACAAACGGAAGCCGGAACCCTGATCGACCCGCCACAGTCGGTGCCGTGCGCAACTGGCACCATGCCTGCGCCCACGGCACAGGCGGATCCTCCACTTGAACCACCAGAAGCGTACTGCGGATTCCTGGGGTTTCGACAAGGGCCTTGCCATTCAGGTTCTGTTACAAAGTCGCCTGCAAACTCGGGCGTTTTGGTTTTCCCGAGAATGATTGCCCCGGCCTTGCGCAATCGACTCACAAACTCACTGTCGACCTGAGCGGGTGCGGCATCTTCGTACAGTCGCGAACCATGCCTGGTTGCAAAGCCTTTTACATCGATATTGGTGTCCTTTATCAGGATCGGCACACCTGCGAGTGGTCCTGCCTTGGGATCCAGCGCTGCTCGCTGTGCGCCTTCGATATCGATCGCTACGACTGCACCCAAGGCAGGGTCCTGGATTTCAATTTCTCTGGCTGCGAGGTTAACCAGTTCCAACGGAGAGACTTTTCCGGACTGCAACCATTGAACGAGGCCCACGGCATCAAGACTTTTATACTTTTCAGGTGTCATTTCTACGCCTCCAGATCATAACCAAGTACGTTGTTGAGGAACTCGTAAGCCAGACGGCGCGAATCATCGATCGTGTCCGGGTTGCAATCGACCGCAGCCCTCAACCATAAACCGTCGATGAAGATCGCGATCATCTGTGCCTTGGAGTGGGCTGTTGTCTTTTCCATGCTTTTTGACAAGGCATGGAAAAGTAAGGAGTGGCTCCTGCGTGCAACGATGTTCTGTACCCGTTGCAATTTGGGGGATTGCGGTACTTGAGCCCAGAAAGCGAGCCAGGCCGCGACATTGTCTCGCGTCAGGTTCAAGGCACTGACGTTCCCGTCCACAAACGCGAGAACACGCTCAGCGGGTGTTGCGGACTTCCGCAGGCGCGCAAAGATCTCGGCATTGATGCGTTTGTTCAGCTCTCTCAAGGTGGCCTCAAGCAAGGCATTCTTGTCCGAGAAATAGTGGTGGACGATGCCGTTGGCCAACCCCGCGCGGGCGCTTACCTGAGCCATGCTCGTCCCCGCCATGCCTTGCTCACCAATGAGAATGAGCGTTGCCTCGACGAGCTGCTTTCTTCTGATTTCCTGCATTCCAACCTTTGGCATGGGGCTTCTCTTTTTTTCATTGGACACTCAATGAAAAAAAAGTTATCACTAGATTCTCCCAAAAACAAGAGAACGCAAGGGGATCCGGTATGAAAAGCAGAGCTATCGTTTGTGCCGTGCTGTTGATGACATTCCAGGGGATTGCCGGCGCCGCGGACCCTGTGGGGTGTCGCGCGCCTCAATTCGCAGAGGTGGGATGGACCGACATCACGTTGACGACGTCTTTGACCACAGCAGTATTGGAAGGGCTGGGCTACGCCCCAAAAGTCATAACGTTATCGACGGGAATTGCCTACAAGGCGATGGAAGGCAAGAGTATCGACGTGTTCCTCGGAACATGGGATCCGGCGTTGATCGAGGCGGCTCAGCCTTACTACAACAACAAGTCGATTCAGACAGTGCGAGTGAACCTCACGGGTGCAAAGTTTACGTTGGCGGTTCCGCGATACGTCTATGAGCAAGGTGTAAAAAGCTATGCTGACCTGGACACTTACAAGTCAAAGTTTGGCGGGAAAATCTATGGAGTAGAGCCAGGTGGAAACAAACCGATCCAGAACCTCATCGCGGATAACGCGTATAACCTGGGGAGCTGGAGCCTGGTTGAGTCCAGTGAGAAGGGCATGCTGACACAAGTCGGCAGGCAAATCAGAAAGAACGACTGGATCGTGTTTCTGGGCTGGGCACCTCACCCAATGAACAAGAATATTGAACTGGAATATTTGTCAGGTGGCGACAAGTACTACGGAGAAAATTTTGGCGCATCGTCGGTCCGTACCGATGTGCGTACGGGATACTTGGACGAATGCCCTAACGTGGGCCAGCTTCTGAAGAATCTGGAGTTTTCCATAGATGCCGAAAACACCATGATGGACTACGTGATCAATGGTGGCCTTGACCCACGCTCTGCTGTAAAAAAATGGTTGAGTGCCCATCCCGAATGGCTTGATAGAACGTTGCTTGA
Organism: Pseudomonas sp. B28(2017); assembly: GCF_002113025.1. Taxonomy (GTDB): domain Bacteria; phylum Pseudomonadota; class Gammaproteobacteria; order Pseudomonadales; family Pseudomonadaceae; genus Aquipseudomonas. Next base: position 769,650 of record NZ_NEJH01000001.1, read on the forward strand.
TGTTCAAACAGTGGAAGGTAAACCTGGGCTCGCGGCGGTAAAGTCTTATATGGATGCAGCGTCCAGATAGACGACACTTCTCAGTAAATTGAATCTCCCCCAGGCCTTATAGGTCGGGAGCATTCTTCCCAGAGCAGCGCCTGGGCTCCATATGCCAGGCGCTAGCTGCGTGTCGATCCGGCTACCGTCCAACCGCAATGTCCAATAATTAATTCCTCTTGGGATTTCAAACACTTTTGACAGTCCGCTCTTGGCCGTTTTCTGCCTGTCGTGAAGAGCAGAAATCGACCCACTGCGGTCGCCCAGCCACGTGCCGAACGGGTCCCAGGACACGGCTTGGCGACTAGACTCCCGCCGGCGCGGGAATGACCGGTACCGAAGCCGCGTCCAGCACGTCATCCCCGCGAACGCGGGGGGCCCTACCAAACCCCGGGGGAAGGCGCCCCGGCTTACCCGGCATGCTGCTGGACGATCACCCTCTGCGCCGGCATCGGGGCCGGGAAGCCGGCATCGCCGAGGGCATCCTTGATGGTGCGGTTGGTGTCGAAATAGACCTGCCAATAGTGCTCGTTATGGCAGTACGGGCGCACCGCCAGCACCGGGCCGACCAGGTTGAACTCTAAAATCTCCACATCCACCGCCGGTTCGGCGAGCACATTGGGCAGCGCCGCGATGTGCTGCTTGAGCAAGGCCGCCGCCGCCTTCCAGTCGGCCGCGCCAGACAGCTGCGCCTTCAGCTCGACGCGGCGGTACGGGTTGTGGGTGAAGTTCTGGATGTTGTCGCTGAAGATCTTGTTGTTGCCGACCAGGGTCAGCACGTTGTCCGGGGTGTTGATCGCAGTAGCGAACAGGCCGATCTCGCTGACCGTGCCGATCACCCCGCCGGCGCTGATAAAGTCGCCGACCTTGAAGGGGCGCAGGACGATAATAAAGGCGCCGGCCGCCAGGTTGGCCAGCAGCCCCGACCAGGCCATGCCGATGGCCAGGCCGACCGCGGCGAGCAGCGCGGCGAAGGTGGTGGTCTGCATGCCGAGGTAACCGAGGACGCCGATCACCAGAAGGATGTTAAGCGTCACGGTGATGACTGAGCCGACATAGCGCAGCACGGTCGGGTCGAGCTTCTGCTTGCTCAGGGCCCGCTGCACCATGCCGACGGCAAAGCCGATCAACCAGCGTCCGACGATCCAGAAGGCGATGGCGGAGAGAATCTTGACCGCGAAAGCGACCCCGTACTGTTGCACCAGAGCGATTAGCGCGTTGAACTTCGCGGTGGTCATGTTAACGATGGTTTCGTCCATGGCTGGGGCTCGAGAATGAAGGATTGGCCTCAAAACGCTAGCACAGCCTGCGTGCCCCGCCAGCCAATCGGCTAGCGAGCAACCTCTGGGAATAACAACACCCGCACCTTAGGGACCGTTCTGTAGCGTTGGGGTGCAGCGGTATACACAAGATTCCAATGCTGTGGAGGCGCCGGCTTATGCCATACAGGTTGAGGTCAGACGGTTCGTGCGGGAAGGGACTTACTGAAGGGTAGCGAAGCTGCCTGTCATTACAGGCAGAAAGCAGTCGTTTTATTAAACTGAGTCGACCAGGTTTCGATGGCTGAGTGGCTGCTCCTGGCCGATCTCTGCCTGTCACCACCGTCGGCTTTGGGTTGTGGATTCAACCGGTCGACGCAACAGATTGGCTAAATCGTCTGGGTCTCCACAGTGTTGCTGGTGATCTATTGGATATCGCAGTGAAGGTAATCTGGTCGGTTCAAACGTTACCTTTGTAGTGGTCATCCTGAATCTGTTCGATGGGCTCGATAAGCGCTCGTCCTTGATTACGTACGTTGCCAATCGCTGGGTCAACTTTGAACCATTCGAAGGCTTCCGAAGATTCCCCCTGGAGCATCACCATTTGTTCCGCACGCTCTTTGGGGGGCGCCGGATCCAGCCATTCTTGGGCCAGTTTTCCTGGCAGAGTCACTGGTCTTCTATCATGGATATCCACCATTCCACCGGCACTGTCAGCAGTGATGATCACGAAGCCGTCGTGCTCGCCTGCCTCATGTTCGACCGTTGGATATTGGCCGATGGCAGCACAGAGGATTGGTGTCCGATCGCGATGGCGGATGAGGTAGGGCTGCTTCTTCGGTCCGCCTTCTTCAACCCATTCAAACCAGTTGTCGATAGCGATGATTGCACGGTGCGGCCGCCATCCCCATTGCACCATATCGGCGTGTAGCTACTGGCCCTCTTGATGGACAATGGCCAACTGCGTAGTCGGTACGACGTTGTACCGCTCGAACGGCTGGTCGCCGGTTGAGTTGACCAGGGCATTGGGCATGCTCAAGGCCGCGACGAAGTCATGAATGCCACTGTATTGGGAAAGTCTGCCGCACATACTTCTCTCCACCTATCGAAATGTCCGGTAAGTAAATTGACCGCAAGGCTGTTACAAAGTTAACTGTACAAATATACAGTTAATGTACAAGGCAACATCATGAGCTTTTCCATTTTAGGTCCTATATCCGAAGGCGGTGCCAAGCTACCTCTGTGCTCATTCCGCGTTCCGGCGGGTTTTCCATCGCCGGCCGCGGATCACATCGAACAACACCTTTCCCTGGATGAAGTGCTGAACATTCGGGCTCCGCACGTTTACCTGGTTGCCATCGTCGGTGAGAGCATGCAGGGAGCCGGAATATTCGAGGGGGACCTGGCCGTAGTAGACAGGTCAATTGAACCTGCTCATGGTCACATCGTGGTGGCACTCTTGAATAACGATCCGGTCTGCAAGCGGCTATGCAAACGCGGAAACGATGTGATCCTGCTTTCCGAAAATCCGAAGTACCCGGCCCGTTACATCCTCGAAGGTGATGAGTTGTCGATCTGGGGAGTGATCACCAGCACGGTGCGCAGCCATGTCTAACCCCGTCCCGGTTTTCGGCTTGATCGACTGCAACTCTTTCTATGCGTCCTGCGAACGAGTGTTCCGCCCGGACCTGGCCAAGGTGCCCATCGTCGTCCTGTCAAACAACGACGGTTGTGTGATCGCTCGCAGTTACGACGCCAAGCCTTTCGTGAAAATGGGCGAGCCATATTTCCAGATCAAACAAAAGCTCAAGCAACACGGTATCGTCCCGTTCTCCTCGAACTATGCCCTCTATGGGGACATGAGTGAGCGAGTCATGACCATGATCGAATCAATGGTGCCGGCAGTTGAGGTGTACAGCATCGACGAAGCTTTTGTCGATCTGAGCGGAATCGATGGACTGGACGCTCTGGGCCGTCAAATACGCGCCAAAGTCCTGCGGTGCACCGGTATTCCGGTCGGTGTTGGCATCGCGCACACCAAAACGTTGGCCAAGCTGGCCAACCACACCGCAAAGCGCCTACAAGCCCAAACCGGTGGAGTGGTGAACATCACCGACCCACTCAAGCGAGATTGGGTCTTGCGTAACACCGACGTGGCCGAGGTGTGGGGGGTAGGGCGGCGCATGAAAATGCACTTGAACGGGTTGGGCATCAATACTGCCATGGACCTGGCCAAGGCCGACCCATGGACATTGCGCAAGAACTTCAGCGTGGTGATCGAAAAGACTGCCCGAGAGTTGGCCGGCACATCTTGCCTGGCGCTGGACGACCCCGATCCGCCGAAGCAGGAAATCTGTTGCAGTCGAATGTTCGGCAAGCGCTTAACGGAACTGGCGCCGATCAAAGAGGCCGTGGCCACTTACATGATGCGTGCTTCGGAAAAGCTGAGAGCTCAGGGTTCATTGTGCAAAAAAATTCGGGTGAGTATCCGTACCGGGATGTTCAATCCGGAGGAGGCCAAATACGCCAATGGTGTTGTGATCGACCTGCCATACCCAACGGACGACGTACGTTCGCTGACCCGCATGGCCGTGGAGGCTGTCGATCATGTCTACAGACCGGGGTTCAGGTACAGCAAGGCTGAAGTCATGTTGCTGAACCTTTGTCAGCCAGGAGAATACACAGAAGATCTGTTTGTCACATCTCAGCCAAGCTCTTCAACGAGGTTGATGGGGGTTCTGGATGAGATCAATCAGCGCTGGGGCCGGGGAACGCTTCGCCCTGCTAGCGTGCCGACTAATCCGGATTGGGGAATGCGCCGAGAAATGATGAGCCAAAGCTATACGACACGGCTGGATCAGCTCTGGCGGGTTTCATGCTCATGATGGGTAATTGCACGGATCTGACCACCCGTTTGCATTCGATCTGACCACGGTATGCATCGGAATTGATCAGCACGCTTCGTAACCACGACCGGTTGAATCCACAACCCATAGCTGCCTGTTGCTGAAGCTGGTGGACAAGTAAACGTTGCCCACCCTACAGAACTCCCGAGATCGCGTAGAGTGGAAAGCCGCAGAGCGTTTTTCCACCAGTTCCAGGCTACCCCCGCTGTGATGTTGTGAAATCTGCACCTCTTCAGGTGGAAGGTCCAAGCTCCTATAGCGATATCTGGCGCCTAGTACGGGCTTCATTAGTGGGGCGTAGACTGCGCCGATTCAAATACAGTTGGATGAGAGGGATTCGTGGTGAGTGGTCGAAGCGACAAGCTGAACCTGGATGGGCTGTCCAATACAGAGACGCTCAACATCATCGCTATGTTGGTCGATCAGTCGTATTCGAACTGAACTGCACTACCAACAGGTGTCGGGACGAGTTCTTCGGCGCATGGGTGAGGCTGACGACCAGGCGTGGTTGTTTGAGTTAGCGAAGCCAACGCTCCAGCATTTTTCCCTGCGTATTGCCGATGACTTGCCAGAAGATATGGCGGTTCTGAGCTATGCTCATGCGCCTTACACGGATGCCTGTTCGACAGCTGATGATAGTGCTGCCGGCAGACAAGATGGGGAGCTTGAAAATCGTGGCTCCGCATTTACCAGTGTCCTATCACCAGCAAGCAGGGCGAGCTGGCTTGCCAGCGATAGGGCCCGCCAGAACACTGTAAAATATTCCTGCCCCCGCGGAGGAATCTCCCATGCCAACCCCCACCTACGAACTCCTGGAAGTCCCCGGCGGCAAGCCGATCAAGCTCTGGACCCACGGCGTGTCTGTCGAACCCGAGGCCAGGGCCCAACTGATCGCCACCGCGAAGATGCCCTTCATCTTCAAGCACCTGGCCGTGATGCCCGACGTGCACCTTGGCAAGGGCTCGACCATCGGCAGCGTGGTCCCGACCGTCGGCGCCATCATCCCGGCCGCTGTGGGAGTGGACATCGGTTGCGGCATGATCGCCGCGTGCACCTCACTGACCGCTGCCGACCTGCCGGATAACCTGGGCCGCCTGCGCAGCGCCATCGAGAAAGCCGTACCCCACGGACGCAGCTTCGGCCGAAACAAGCGCGACACGGGAGCCTGGGACAACGTACCCGGCTCGGCGGAGCATGCCTGGAGAGCGCTGGCCGGGCGCTTCAAGGCGATCACCGACAAGTACCCGCGCCTGGAAAAGACCAACAATCGCCAGCATCTGGGCACCCTGGGTACCGGCAACCATTTCATCGAAGTCTGCCTGGATGAAGCCAACCGTGTCTGGTTCATGTTACACAGCGGTTCACGCGGGGTCGGCAACGCCATCGGCTGCCTGTTCATCGAACTGGCCCAGGCCGACATGCGCCAGCACATCGCCAACCTGCCCCATCGCGACCTGGCCTATTTAGAGGAAGGCAGCCGGCACTTCACCGATTATGTGGAAGCCGTAGGTTGGGCCCAGGATTTCGCCCGGCAGAACCGCGCCTTGATGATGCACGCGGTCATCGGCGCGGCGCGCCAGGTCATTGCCAAGCCCTTTGATGCAGAACTGGAGGCAGTGAACTGCCACCACAATTACGTGCAAAAGGAGTGGCACTTCGGCAGGGAGGTATTGGTCACCCGCAAGGGCGCGGTGTCGGCGCAAATGGGTGAACTGGGGATCATCCCGGGCTCCATGGGCGCCAAGAGCTTCATCGTCCGCGGGCTGGGCAACGAGGAGTCGTTCTGCTCCTGCAGCCACGGCGCGGGCCGCGTCATGAGCCGGACCCAGGCGAAAAAGCTGTTCACCGTCGCCGACCAGATCCGTGCCACCGCGCATGTCGAGTGTCGCAAGGACGCTGACGTGATCGACGAAATCCCGATGGCCTACAAGGACATCGACCGCGTCATGGAAGCCCAGCGCGAGATGGTGGAAGTCGTGCACACCCTGCGCCAGGTGGTGTGTGTAAAGGGATAGTTGAGCGCTGTCTCAGGCGTCCTTCGCAGCAGAAATCGTTACACATTCCGCACAGGCCCCGGGTACTGCGCGACCATTGTATCAGCCGCCAGCAGCGTTATCCCCTCAACCATCGCCTGCGCCACCAGGGTGCGGTCAAACGAAACGGGTCCTGGTGTATTGGCGGCAGCCCGTCGTGACCGGTAGAAAGCGGCCGATTCTGTTGAAAAAGTCGACCATGGTTTCCGCAGCAGAAAAGTACGCGTCCGAGATTGAAATCTTTACTTTCGGCAGAGGCTTCCGGACTCAGATTTCACGTACCAGCGTGCAAAAAAGGCACTTTCACCAGCCAATGAGCAGGCAGTTTGGGCGGACCGACTTTTTCAACAGAATCGCCCCATAGCGGCCCTTCGGACTTGCCCCGAAAGCCCGGCTGCTGAGCGGTCAATGCCGATAACGAAAACTATGCATGTCAGTCGGAGTATCGGCTTTAATGTCGGTGCAGATTCACCTGCTCACGGCGCAGGATTTCTATAATTTGCGAGATGTGATGCACTCTATCGGTGGGTTCCAGGTTCTGAACCCCTATCTAAATCAAGGAAGACAACCCATTGAAAACAGCTCTCGGCGCCCTGCTATTAACCTGTCTGACGACCAGCGCTCTCGCTGACGTCAACTCTGTCGGCTTCCAATCCTACACCCTGCCGGACCCACACAATGAGCGTCCGCTGGAGATGGTCGTCTGGTATCCCAGTACAACGACCGTCACCCCACAGTTGATCGGCGACGATGTGGTGTTTGTCGGTGCTTCTGCGGTTCGCAACGCGCCACCCTCTGCTGGCGAGCACCCATTGGTGGTGCTCTCCCATGGATTCAGAGGCAATTGGAACAATCAGAACTGGTTGGCGAGTGCATTGGCCCATAAGGGTTACATTGTCGCAGCGGTCAACCACCCCGGCACCACGACCCATGATCGAAGCCCGCAAGCGGCGGCGCAGTTATGGCAGCGGCCCATTGACCTGCATCGGGCCATTGAGGCGGTCACCACTCAACCTGAAAAATTTGGCGTGGTCACAAAGCGTCAAATTGCTGTAGTGGGCCATTCACTCGGCGGCTGGACTGCAATGGAGATCGCCGGCGCTCGTTTCGACCCGGCCCTGTTTGCCCGTGACTGCAAACTCCATCCCCAGTTGTCCAGTTGCACCAATTATCAAAAGATCAACCCTGAGAGTACTCCGGCATTAAAGGCTGGTCTGGCCGGCGATTTGCGCGATCAACGCGTCACCGCTGTGGTTTCTTTGGACCTGGGACTCTCGCGCGGGATGACCGATGAGAGCCTTGCGGCACTGCCGGTGCCGGTGCTAGTTATCGCTGCCGGCGCACCATCGGTGGAACTGCCTGCTCAGTTGGAGTCCGCCAACCTGGCCACACGCCTGCCCCAAGCGTCCAGCCGCTATGTCGAGATAAGTGACGCCAGCCATTTCAGCTTCTTGCCGATTTGCAAACCAGGTGCTGTGGCATTGCTCGAAGAGGACATTCCTGGCGATGGCATCATTTGCGGGGATGGCGACAATGCTCGCCCGCGCGAGGTAATCCAACAGCAGGTTACGTCACTGATCACCGAGTTTTTGACGCAGTCCGCGAACAACAAAGTGGAGCTCTAGGATTGCTGGCACTCGGCAACTCAGCAGACCTGAAATTTGCGTAGGAACGCAATTTTTGTGTCGAATCCAGCCACCTATTACACACAGCCTCGGTCGAAAGCGGACACTTGCGAGCGTCTGCTTTTGGCCGATTCTGTTGAAAAAGTCGACCATGGTTTGCGCATCAGAAAAGCACGCGCCCGAGATTGAAATCTTTACTTTTGGCAGAGGCTTCCGGACTCGGATTTCACGTACCAGCGTGCAAAAAGGCGTTTTCACCAGCCAATGAGCAGGCAGTTTGGGCGGACCGACTTTTTCAACAGAATCGGTCGATCAGCATTGGCCGAAATTGGTCGACAGCTGCCTGTCGCTGCTGCGCAATTCATTGAACGCAGGGTTTGATTCTATTGCCCGCGACAGGCTGCCGGTTTCGCGGATGGCTTCCAACAGCGCTAGGTCTTCAATCGACAACATGTTCTAAATTATCGAACGAGTAGGTCAAAAACCTGGTGCGTAATTCGAATGGTATCGGCAGATGATCACTCTCAATCCGCAACCAATCATGGGCGGACCTACTGATCGCTACCGAGGATTGCACCATGACTAACATTACCCGCGTTGCCGTCGTTTACCACAGTGGCTATGGTCACACCGCCAAACAGGCCGAGGCCGTTGCTAAAGGCGCAGGCAGTGTTGCCGGTACCGAAGCCTTGCTGATCAGTGTTGAAGATATCGACCAATACTGGGAAACCCTGGAAGGTGTTGACGCGATCATCTTTGGCTCTCCAACCTACATGGGTAGTGCTTCCGCCCAGTTCAAAGGCTTCATGGACGCGACCTCGCGGACTGTCTTCGCCAAGGGGGGCGTGTGGGGCAACAAGATTGCGGCAGGTTTACCAATGCCGCCTCCCGTTCCGGTGACAAATTGGCAACCTTGCAGCAACTGTCGATCTTCGCCGCGCAGCACGGCATGCACTGGATCAACTTGGGTCTTCCACCGGGTCACAACAGCACCAAAACCACGGAAGACATGCTGAACCGCCACAGCTTCTGGCTCGGTGCAGCAGCCCAGTCTGATGCGGACGTCAGTGCTGAATTCGGTCCACCGAAAGCTGACCTGCTGACCGCCGAACACCTCGGTGCCCGTGTGGCAAAGGTAGCCCGTCAGATGGCTGCGGGTCGCCACGCTGTGGAATGATCCCCGACGAGGATTTAACCACCGATGTGCGATGGCTCATCACCCAGTGAGCGCGATCGTACATCGGTTTTTTGTTGGTTTTTCTCGGGCAGAAATGCCTCGAATTTCGGCACGATAAAGTCTGGTTGAATCCACTACCCATTGCGGACGCTCAATCAATAGGACACGGACTCACTTTTTTATCTTCCCCTCCATGTCGGGCTAGTTGTCGCCTCATTCCTATGGGTGGCTATAAGCTGGTTCGGGGCACGCTCATTGCCATACGTCATGCTAACTAAAGGAAGGCATCACACTGTGGGAACCGTTCCACCATCGATGACGTATTCAGTACCAGTAATGGAGCTTGCCAGTGGCGAGACGAGGAATGCGATGAGATCGGCTACTTCCCCTGGTTTAGCGGGGCGTCCGATCGGGATGCCTCCCAGTGAGCCCATTACGACTTGGCGGCCACCCTCATAATCGGTGCCGTTCTGCCTCGCAATCTCCTCTACAAAGGCGACTGCTGCCTCCGTCTCCACCCATCCCGGTGAAACCCTGACCACGCGCACGCCCTTGGGGCTGACTTCTTTGGAAAGGCCCTTGCTGTAGTTCGAGAGCGCGGCCTTGGAGGCGGCATACGCAAGCGTGGACTCAGGTAGCGGTAGCTGGCGCTGGATAGAGGTGACATGGATGATGACACCCGAGCCTTGCTTGAGCAGCATGGGCAACAGCGCTCGGTCGAGGCGAACTACCGAGAACAGGTTCAGGTCCAGAGCCCGTTGCCATTCCTGATCGTCGAGCACCGCATAGCCACCGGCTGGAGCCGATGAGCCGCCAGCGACATGAACGATGATATCGAGCCCGCCGAGACGATCATGGACGGCATCGAAGACGCTGGCACAACCTTCGGTGGTGGTGATGTCCGCCGCGACGAAGAGGTCCTCGGGCAAGTGCTCGGGACGCGAGCGCGCAGTTGTCAGGACTTTTGCGCCAGCCTCGCGAAGTCGGGAGACGACGGCTTCTCCAATGCCTTTGGTTCCGCCGGTGACCAGCGCCCGGAGGTCTTCGAGTTCCAGTGCGATGCTCATCAGCGAATCTCCAGGGATGCGATCTTGTCGTCGACGAGTACAACGGTGTAAGTGAGTTCGACAGGGCTGCCAGGGAAGTTCCCCGTAAGCCGGGCGAGCAGGGTCACGGTCTGTCCTTCCTGCGAGCTGCTCAATGGTTCGATGCTGTATTGATACTTGGTCTGCGAGGCTTGCTTCCAGGACTTGATGGCCTCCAACCCCTTGTACGTATGGCCTTCGTCGCGCACGGTGGCATCTTTGGCGAAGCAGCACTCCAACACCTCAGTGTCTGTAATCTTTTCGGCCGCAAGGTAGCTGGCGAGCGGTCCAGGCAATTCGATTTTCATGGCGATTTCACCTCACTGATGTAAGGATTTCTTCATCCACATGCTCGCTTTCGGCCATACCCGATGGCAAGAACCCACGAAAAAGTAAGCTAGGGAAATATGAGAAAAATCTATACGCCCTCTACTGCGGCTAGCGAAGTAGAAGCAGTGTTCAAGCAACTCGAAGGACGGTGGAAGCTGGTGATCCTGTTCCACCTCTTCGGTGGCCAGGTGCAACGCTTTTCCGAGCTGGAAAAGCTGATCCCCGAGATATCCCAGAAAATGCTCGCCCAGCAGTTACGCCAGTTGGAAGCAGATGGCATCGTGCATCGCACCGCCTATCCGCAAGTACCACCCAAGGTGGAGTACCGCATGACAGAGTGGGGTCAGGCGCTTTGTCCGGCACTGGATGCACTGTTGAAATGGGCGGAACTTCGGGAGACGCTCAAGCCAGCAGGTTGAACCTTCCTGGTTTCGCAGCTCCACCTGAGATGCTGCTTCTGGCCGGTTTCTGCCGGTCAACACCGGCAGCTATGGGATGAAAGCCACCTCTTGCGACTCGACTGCGTCGGCCAAAACCAATTGCTTGCAGCACGGAACCTCTCATCTTTGGCATGACGCACACGTCCACATTTTCAAATGTTCAGTTTCGAAGCAGGAAAGGCGTCACCCTCGCTGATCGACACGGCGAGACGTGTGAACTGCGGCAAGCGGCGTTCCAACAGGCCATTCGTCTCACCAGGGTCTGTTGACGTTTTGCTCCGAACCGCCGCGATCAGGGAAACATGACCGCCGCCGCGAGATACAGCAGCAGCGCCAGCAGCAACACCACGGTGAAACCCAGGTGGATCGCCAGCAGGGTCGCCAGCACGGCAGCCACCACCGATACGCTGGCGTTGACGCCCCAGGCGATCGGCACCAGTGCTTCGGCGCGCGCGGAGACGCGGCCGAGTCCGAGCGGAAACGGCATGCCCATGGCGAATGCCAGCGGCGCTACCAGCGCGGCGCAGATGCCGAACCTGGCGAGGGTCTGCACCGGCGCCAGCAACTGGAACAACGGGGGCAGGACGATCAGGTAGAGCAGGACGATCGCGCAGATTGCCAGGACCGGACGCGCCAGCGGATGACGGGGCCCCACACCCGTTCCAACGCCCCCCCGCCGCCGGCCGGAGTAATGGCTGCCGAGGCCAGCGAAGATCAGGAACGCGCTGAGCGTTGCCGCAACCGAATACAACGGGTGGCTGAGGAACAGGGTGAACTTCTGGATGAAGGCGATTTCCACGAACATGAAGGCGAAGCCGATGGCTGCAAAGTAGGACACGACCCGAAGTTCGAACCTGGCCAAAGCCGCATTTCGAGAGCGCCGCTGGCGCCGCCGCGCCACCGATAGCGGCGCCAGGATCAGTAGCACGGCGGCCACGCCGGACTGCAGCAGCGTGGCGATCAGCACCGGATAGCCCCACTCCAGCATTGACAGGCCGCCCTGCGCCTTCAGCGCCAGCAGTTCCGGCAGCGAGCGCCACTTGAAGAAGTGGAAGAAATACGGCCGATCATCCGTGGTCGGACGCACGTCGAACTTGTAGCGCGCCAGGAACTCCGCGCGCTCGCCGGACAGCAGGGCCTGCGCCGCGTCGAAGAACCAGGGTCGGTCGAGCAGGTTGTAGCGGTTCGCCTCGGTCACGGTCATCCCGGGGTAGTAGGCCAGGTCGAAGGAGCGCGCCCGGCAGAACTCCCGCAGCACGGCGATGCCGGCGTCGTCGAAATCCCTGTTGCTGACCAGCAGCGTCGCGGTCTTCCAGCCGCGGATCATGACGATGCGGCGCGCCGCGCTAGCCTGCCCGTCGCGCTCGATGGCCACGGCCGCAGTGGCCAGCAGCCTGGGAATATCGCGCGGCGGCAGGGTGACCCAGCGGGTGATGGTCAGCAGGCCGCCGGGTGCGAGATGGCGCAGGTACTCGGTGAAGGCCTCCACCGTGTACAGGTAGTTCTCGGACAACGCATGCAGGCCGCCCGAGGCGGTGCCGAAGGAGTCCAGCAGGGCGATCTGGATCAGGTCGTAAGGTTCGCTGCGCGAAGCCACCAGGCTGCGCGCCTCGCCGATCAGCACACGGACGTTGGGCCCGCTGTACGGCTTGCCGGAGAAGTCGGCGAAGCGGCGCTGGACCAGATCGATCACCTGCGGGTTCAGTTCGATGGCATCCACCGCGCTGGCGTCGTGGTAGATCGCCTGCAGCACATCGGCGCCGGCGCCGCTGCCCAGCACCAGCACGCGGGGTTGCCGCAGCAGGTGATAGGGCAAAGCCGAGGTCAGGTAGTCCAGGTAGGCGAGCGGCTCGCGGCGCCCGTCATAGCGGTTCAGCACGGAAAGGCCGTCGCCGTCGGTGAAGATGGCCAGTTGCATGGGCGGTTCCTGAGTCGCGTTGAGGCTCAGGCCCGGCGCGTGGCGGATGGGAATGGTCGGGCTGTCGACGACTGTGAGCAGGCCCAGCGGACTCCAGGTCTGTGCGATTGCGCGCGCATCCTTGATTCGCAGGGTCTGGCTCAGTTCCTTGTACTCGGAGGGCGACAGGGCGATCCAGCGCCCGGGCACGCCGGCTGGCACCGCGACCGCCGCCGCCAGCAGCAACGGCACGAGCCAGTGCCTGCGCCCGGTGCAAGCCATGCCGGCCAGCGCCCCGGCGGCGATGCCGGTGCCACCCAGCAGCCGCAGCGCATCAACGGGCGTCAGGGCGAACAGCGCGGCGACGATCGCCAGGCTGCCCACGCCGGCGCCGAGAATGTCGAATGCGTAGACCCGGTGAATCTGTTCCTGAAAGCAGGTGAAGGTCAGGCAGATGCACACCGCCGCGCAGAAGAACGGCACGAACAGCAGCAGGTAGATCAGCAGCAGGCGCGCCGGCTGCCGCGCGTCCCAGAGGATCTCGAGGGGATTGAACGGAACCTGCTGGGCCAGGCTGAAGCAGGCGATGGCGCTCAGCCCGAACAGTACAGCGCCGCCGATGAACACGCCGTGGAAGCGCGGCGCCAGCACAGGCCGTGCCAGCGCCACGGCGGTGCCGGCAGCGCCGTAGCCGAGCAGCGCGACGCTGATCATCATGTAGGCAAAATGGTGCCACTGGATGATCGAAAGCAGGCGCAGCAGCAGCACCTCATAGCCGAGCACGGAGGCAGACAGCAGCGCCAGGGCGAGCAACGGCGGCGAATGCATGTTCAACCGCCTCCGACCAGCGGCACGAAGCTCACAGGCAGCACCTGCCGGGTGGACACACTGCCATCACCGGCCTTCTCGATCAGCAGGAGGTACTGGACCATGAACGGCGCGCCGACCGGGATTACCATCCGCCCGCCGGCCTTGAGCTGGGCGATCAGTGGCGGCGGCACATGGCTGGCGGCGGCGGTGACGAGAATGGCGTCGTAAGGCCCGTGCTCGGGCCAGCCGTGGTAGCCATCGCCCAGCCGGGCCCGCACCTTTGCATATCCTAGCCGGCCCAGGCGCTCCCCGGCCTGCACAGCCAGTGGCTCGATGATCTCCATCGTGTAGACCGCCTGCGCCAGCTCGGCGAGGATCGCCGCCTGGTAGCCCGAGCCGGTGCCGATCTCGAGTACCACGTCGCCGGGTCCGACCTGCGCCAGGTCGGTCATCAGGGCGACGATGTAGGGCTGGGAGATGGTCTGGCCGTAGCCGATCGGCAGCGGTCGGTTCTCGTAGGCGTAGGGCACCTCGTCGGGCGGGACGAACCTGTGGCGTGGCACCCTGGCCATCGCGGCCATCACCGGCGCGGAAAACTCGGCCCTGCCGGTGTCGTCGCGGGTGACGGACGACATGTTGGCGATCTCCCGCACCATGGCGTCGCGCAACGGCGCGAACGGGTCGTCGGCATGCAGGCCGGCAGATGCCAGCGCCAGGGCGATGGCAGGCGCCAGGATGCGCGTCAGGAGCATCACCGGCTTCACAATGACTCCTCCGCCTGAGGAATAGTCGAATCGTATGGCCGGCGGGCTGACTCGGCAAGCCGGGGTTCCGGCGACCAAACCAGGCTGCGGCGATTGCCTGAGAAAATATCGCAACCTGTAACTGCACTGATAGCAACCAGCCAGTTCAAGCGGTGATAAAAAAGTGAATGCGATTGTCAGCTAGTGGCCGGTAGTTGCCTGTTTAAAGGACAGCTACCGACTGTGAATGCACCGGTCGAGGCAACACTCGTTCCGTGTATGTAAGATGAGTGATGCAGGCGTGGCTTGGCAACTAGCGATAGTAGCGGCGATCGTCCTCGTAGCGGTACCGCATGTCCCGATCCTGGTGGCGCTCCCAATAACGATGGCGTTCGGCTTCGCGGCGGGCCTGCTCTCTGCGCCACTGCTCTCTACGCCACTCGTCTCGGCGCCAATCGTCTCTTCGCCAATCATCTCTGCGATAGTGCCAACGGCCGTCATGCCAGTATCGGTCGTCATGGGCCAGGAACGGCCCCGGCTGCTTGCCGGCCATGCTGGCCAAGCTCGGCCAGGGGTTGTCGGCAGCCTTGAACGGAGCCTGAACGGCTGCGACTTCAGTGGCGACAACAGGGGTTGCGGTCTTCATTTGTGTTGCTGATGCCGAGCCCACTGCCGCGAGCGCGAACAGGCCGAAGAGCACCATCCGTGGGTCATGGAATTTCATGAACGAAGACAACCTCTGATTGACAATTGGACGTGTGGCCATCTGGCTGCGGGAAGCCTGCGGGTTCGCGCTTGCCGGGTGGATGGGCCTATCCACATAGACCGATAAACAGGGAAAAGTTCTAGAGATCCGCTGTTTAAATAGCCGATGGCCCCAGTGCTCGGCGCCTTTGAGGTATTGACCGCGACGGCCTTTACAGCGGGAACTTCAGGGCACTGGCCAGGTCAATAGGGGCCTGTGTCGCAGAAGCCGAACAGCGCTGGTGGCCTGTTTTCGGGCAGTGCCGTCCGAGATCAGTCGAGTCCGTCCCCTGATGCCAACCAAGATTTTTCTACCGGGTGTCCTTTTGGCGTTCTGCGCCTTCGCGTCGCATAGTTGCATTGCTGCCGAGCGAAGCGCGCCCACGCAAAGTAACCGCGCGTCTACAACCCTGATCGAAACCGCCTCGCGGCAGTATGAAAATGGCCAGCTGGACCAGGCCGCTGCCACGCTGGAACGTGCCCTGCATATTCAGCCGAACAATCCCGCGACGCTGCATTACCTCGGTGTGTTGCGTCTTCAGCAGGGGCAGTACCAACAGGCTGAAACATTGGCGCTGCGCTCGAACGTGCAGGTTGGAAGCAACGTCGAGTTACGCAACCGCAACTTCCAATTGATCCAGGCGGCCCAGCAGGCTCGGGCCTCGAATACCCCACCCCAAGCCAGAGAGGGCCTGGTTGCAGTACAGAAGGGGCAGGATGAGCAGGTCCATGAAGCACAGATGGCGCCTGTTGAACAACCCGCTGCGGACACTGGGCAACAAGCTGGCATTTTTGATCGGGTAAAGGCTGCGTGGGCATCGGTTTCGCCGACGGCTGACAGAACACAGCCTGAAGAAGCAGTGCAAATGGCTTCCGTCGCGCCAGCGCCCGCGTACGATGAGGTTGTGATTCCCCGTGGCCATTTGCCGCCTCCGGGGAAATGCCGGATCTGGTTTCCCGATCGCCCGCCCGGGCATCAGCCGGCACCCGGTCGCTGCAAGAAGCTGCGACATCGGGTTCCTCCGGGAGCCTTTCTGTTGCACGGTTGAGGCTGCGGGTGAGCTGCTACTCAATCAGTTGATCGATCAACACCGCGTTGGTATAGATCAGGCTGCCATCGCTCGCACGGTGCCCGACCATATGAAACTGACCGCGTTCGTGGTGCAAATAGACACGCATCTGACAGTCGGACAAGGGCGCGTATCCCTCGGGCATGATCAAATCCATCGAGCCCATATCGACATCGACCATGGCTTCACGTTCGTGGGACTTCTGCAGACGCTCTTCGGCCTCCTCCAGACGGACATGGAGAGGGCCGTCGACGTAAAAATGGATCTCACCGATCGGGATGGACTTCTGGTCGGGACTGGGTTTGCACCAGCCTTCGATCGTCAGTGCACTCATGACGAAACCTCCCATGTAGGTTGCCGGACTCTGTTAGCTATCGTCCCTGCTCATTGCGATTACTCATGTTTGACGACTGCACAAGGGCAGGGTTCGCACTTTGTGGCTGCTTCTGGCCGATCGCTGCCGCCCGTCATCAGAGTTCAAGTATAGCTGGCAACCGGGCCTCTCTTGCCGACCTCGCGGTACAAGCCGATGGCTCTATACTCCTTACTGACTTTACCGCCCGGACGGGTGGTATTTGTCTGGCCTGCTTGGATGTCAGTGGCGATGCTTTTGCATAACCAATGAACATCAGGAATAGGATGAAGAGCAAATGGCAATAGCAATTATCCTGATACTAATCGTTATTGCATCAGTGCTATTCCACATACTGGCGCCCTGGCATGCGACACCGGCCGCATCCAACTGGGGCTCCATTGATACCACCCTGTTCATCACCCTGATCATCAGCGGAATATTTTTCATTGCCATCACAGTATTCATGGCAATAGCGGTGATGCGCTATCGCCACAAAGAGGGTGCACGGGCGGCCTACCAGCCAGAAAACAAAAAGCTGGAATTATGGTTGATCATCGTTACCTCGATAGGCATTGCCGGGATGTTGGCGCCAGGCCTGGTTGTTTACGACGATTTCATCCGGGTACCGAAAAATGCCTACGAGCTTGAAGTGGTCGCCCAGCAGTGGCAGTGGGCCTTTCGTTTTGCCGGTCAGGACGCAAAGCTGGGCAGATCGGATATCAGGTTTGTTGATTCCGCCAATCCCCTCGGCCTTGATCCCAAGGATCCTGCTGGGCAGGACGATGTGCTTGTAATGAATAATGAAGTTCACCTTCCGCTCGATCGGCCGGTTAAAGTCTTACTGCGCGCTAAAGACGTTTTGCACGATTTCTATGTGCCGCAAATTCGCAGCAAGATGGACATGGTGCCAGGGATGGTGTCGTACTTTTGGTTTACGCCGACTAAAACCGGAAAGTATGAAACCCTTTGTGCTGAATATTGCGGCGTAGGTCATTACAACATGCGCGGCCATATGATCGTGGAGGAGCAGGGTGTCTTCGATCAATGGCTAAAAGGCCAACCGACTTTTGCGCAGACATTGACGACAACTGCCAGGCCCGGTAGGGACAGCCTATTGGAAAAAGGCCGCCTGCTGGTCGACAAATACGGCTGCGGCGCCTGCCATAGCCAGGATGGCAGTGCCAGTCTCGGTCCGGGATGGAAGGGGCTGTACGGCCGCACCGAACAGCTGGCCGATGGCTCCAGCGTGCAGGTCGACGAGGCCTACCTGAAAGAGTCGATTCTCGATCCGAAGGCCCGTCTGGTACAGGGCTACCCGCCGGTCATGGTGGCCTATACTCTCTCTGACGATGAACTGGGTGCGCTCGTCGCCCTGATCAAATCACTGGGTGCTGCGCAGCAGGGCGATGAAGCCTCTACTGGCGAAGCATCGGGCCCAGGTGAAGACCTGGTAGCGCAGGGACAGCGGCTGGCCGGGTCGCTTGGCTGTCTGGCCTGCCACAGTGTCGATGGCAACAAGGGCGTCGGCCCCAGCTGGCAGGGCCTGTATGGCAAGACCGAAACCCTTGCCGACGATACGAGCGTCAAGGTCGATGAGGGTTATCTGAAAGAATCGGTTCGTGACCCCGCTGCCAAAATCGTCAAGGGTTATGCGGCCGTCATGCCGGCCTTGAAACCGAGCGACAAGGAGTTGGACGCGCTGATCGCTTTTATCAAATCCAAAGCGAATGCCAACGCTGATGCAAGCAAGGCGGAGCCAGGGAAGTAGCCGCAAAGCAGCCAGGAATACACTGAAACTTCGACAGGAGGATGACGTGATGGCCTATGCGGAGCAAGCCGAAACAGAAGCACTGCACGAGCCCAGGAGCTTCCTGACCAAATATGTCTGGAGTCAGGACCACAAGGTCATAGCCATTCAATATTCCTTGACGGCTTTGTTCGTGGGTCTTATCGCCGTGGTGTTGTCCGGCTTGATGCGCATGCAGATTGGTTTCCCCGGCAGTTTGGCGTTCATGGATGCCAGTACTTACTATCAGGCGATGACCATGCACGGCATGATCATGGTCATTTACTTACTGACGGCCTTGTTTCTGGGGGGCTTCGGCAACTATCTGATCCCGCTGATGGTCGGCGCCCGCGACATGGTCTTCCCCTACGTCAACATGCTCAGCTACTGGTTCTACCTGGTGGCGGTAGTGGTGTTGCTCGCCAGTTTCTTTGTCCCTGGCGGCCCCACCGGTTCGGGCTGGACGCTCTATCCGCCACAGTCCATTGCTCAAGGAACACCAGGGGTCGAGTGGGGCATCGTGCTGATGCTCGTCTCACTGGCGATTTTTATTGCCGCCGCCACCATGGGCGGGTTGAACTACGTCACCACTGTCTTGCAGGCACGCACCCACGGCATGACGTTGTTTCGCATGCCGCTCTCGGTATGGGGAATCTTCATGGCCTCGATCATGGCCTTGCTGGCTTTCCCGGCGTTGTTTGTCAGCGCGGTCATGATGCTGTTCGACAAACTGTTGGGCACCAGCTTCTTCATGCCGGCGATGATCTCGTTGGGGCAGCAACTCGATCACCAGGGTGGCAGCCCGATATTGTTCCAGCACCTGTTCTGGTTCTTCGGCCACCCGGAGGTCTACATCGTTGCTCTCCCGGCGTTTGGCCTGGTCTCCGACTTGATCAGCACGCATGCGCGTAAAAATATCTTCGGTTACCGAATGATGGTGTGGGCCATCATTGCGATTGGCGTACTCAGTTTTGTGGTCTGGGCACACCATATGTACGTCAGCGGAATGAACCCGTACTTCGGCTTTTTCTTCGCCGTCACCACCTTGATCATCGCGGTGCCGACCGCGCTGAAAGTCTACAACTGGGTGCTGACCCTGTGGCGCGGCGACATCCATCTGACCGTGCCGATGCTGTTTGCCCTGGCCTTTATCGTCACCTTCCTGGTCGGCGGTCTCACCGGGTTGTTTCTCGGCAATGTGATCGTGGATATACCGCTCTCGGACACCTATTTCGTCGTGGCCCATTTCCATATGGTCATGGGCGTCGCGCCGGTACTGGTGGTGTTCGGCGGCATTTATCACTG
Source organism: Pseudomonas sp. B28(2017) (assembly GCF_002113025.1). Lineage (GTDB taxonomy): Bacteria > Pseudomonadota > Gammaproteobacteria > Pseudomonadales > Pseudomonadaceae > Aquipseudomonas. The sequence continues at coordinate 789,254 of NZ_NEJH01000001.1, forward strand.
GTTTCCGAAAATAACCGGGCGCATGACCAACGACACCCTGGGCAAGCTGCATTTCTGGATTACCTTTCTGGGCACCTACGCCATCTTCTTCCCCATGCACTACCTGGGTTTCCAAGGCATGCCGCGTCGTTACTACGCCTATGAAAACTACGCGTTCATCCCGCAGTCGGCGCAAGAGTTGAATGCCTTCATTACCGTGGTCGCACTGACCGTCGGCGTTTCCCAGTTGCTGTTTGTGTTCAACCTGGCCTGGAGCGTATTCAAAGGCAAACCCGCGGGCAGTAATCCCTGGGGCGCGGCCAGCCTGGAATGGCAAACGCCAAACACCCCACCGGTACACGGTAACTGGGGAGCGAAGCTGCCGGTGGTGCATCGCTGGGCCTATGACTACAGCGTGCCGGGGATAGAACAGGACTTCGTGCCGCAAACGGTCTCCGCCGAGGAACTGGAGCAAATGCGCCAACTCGGTGCCGGAACCAAAATAGCGGACGTTAAAACATGAACAGACTGCTATTGAGAAACGCCGACGGTGCTGACCCCGGCGGCAGCTGGAATCGCGATCCCGAGGGCATTCAGGCCGGCGAAGGGGCCGATGGAAGCCAAACCGCAAGGCTGGGTCTGCGCTTGTTTCTGGTGGTGGTGAGTTCGTTATTCTTTCTCTTCCTGCTCGCCTTTATCGCCCGTTCGCAAATGGTCGACTGGCTACCCCTGACAGAACCCATGGCGCCGCTGGCCAATCCATGGCCGCTGTGGGTCAATTCGGCTTTCCTGGTATTGAGCTGCATCGCACTGCAGTGGTCGCGCATGGCCGCCCGCCGGGCTCGAATGGACGCCACGGTCATTGGTTTTGTATTGGGGGGAGGGTTTGCCATTGCCTTCCTGGCGGGGCAACTCTGGGTCTGGCAGCAGTTTGTCGCCTGGGGCTACTTTGTCGCCAGCAATCCGGCCAACAGTTTCTTCTACCTGTTGACCGGTGTGCACGGCCTCCACCTGTTGGGCGGGTTGATTGCCTGGGCCAGGACCGTCGTTAAATTCCTGCGTCACGTGCCGTTGCCGCAACTCAGCGCCAGCGTAGAACTCTGTGCCATCTACTGGCATTACTTGTTGGGTCTCTGGTTTGTGTTGTTCGTGCTGCTGACCAGCACGCCGCAAACCTATGAAGCCATCGCCAGATTCTGCGGCCTGAGGTGAAAAGCCATGGCATCGCACCCGCAAGCCCAAGCCGAGACCGGTCCAGCCAATCCACCAGGCTCGCCACCTGTACCGGGATGGGCGGGCATCGCCAGCGACTGGTCCTCGGATAAAGAGGCCTTCAAGCAGGTCCACTGGGGCAAGGCGATGATGTGGATATTCCTGCTCAGCGACACGTTTATATTCACCTGTTTTCTGACCGGCTACATGTCGGTACGCATGACCATCACCACCGCCTGGCCGAACCCCAGTGAAGTGTTCGCATTGACGATCGGCGGCACGGAAATTCCACTTATTCTGATTGCCATCATGACCTTTGTGCTGATCAGTAGCAGCGGCACCATGGCCATGGCCGTCAACTTCGCCTATCGCCGTGATCGCGCGAAAACCACGGCCCTGATGCTGGCGACCGCTGCCTTGGGTGTGACCTTCGTCAGCATGCAGGCATTTGAATGGAGCAAGCTCATCGCAGAAGGGGTGCGCCCCTGGGGGAACCCCATGGGGGCGGCGCAATTTGGCGCCAGTTTTTTCATGATCACCGGTTTTCACGGACTGCATGTGTCAATCGGCGCCCTCTACCTCAGCATTGTGGCGCGCAAAGTATTGCGTGGAGATTATGAGCGCTCCGGAAATTATCAGAACGTCGAGATAGCAGGGCTTTACTGGCACTTCGTGGATTTGGTGTGGGTGTTTATTTTTGCTTTCTTCTATTTGTGGTAGAGGAGCACGGGTGATGGCACATGCTCAGGGGCAGCAACATCCAATCAGTCTGTACCTCAAGATCTGGGGACTGTTATTCGTCCTCAGTACGATGTCGTACCTTGTCGATTATTTCCACTTCCATGGCTACCTTCGGTGGTTCCTGATTATCACGTTCATGTTGTTGAAGGCGGGTTTGATTGTCTCCATCTTCATGCACATGGCCTGGGAGCGGTTGGCCATGGTCTATGCGATATTGGTCCCACCTTTGTGTTTACTGGTGCTCGTCGGACTGATGGCCACCGAGGCGGATTATGTTTTCCTCAGCCGGGTCATTTTCTTCGGTCAATAAGCCGCTTTCGGATGGCCTTGAGTCTGCGGGAGCTAACCCGAAATCACTCGTTTGAACTGATGCCACTTGTGCTGCCAGGCTACCGTCCAGTGGGGGGCTGCCGCTCCCGTGCCGGCGATCTTCAGTTTTGGATGATGTCCGATGACTTGGTCCAGTATCGACTCCTGATTCGGGTCAACATCCACGAAGAAGATATGTTTGCCTTCTTTTACCACCTGGCTGAAATTGCGGAAGTGAGTGTTCGGCACCTGGAAGCCGAAAAAACCGCCTTCCCAGATGCAGAAGCCAAAAACAACAATGGCAAGGAAGATAAAGGGCATCCAGCCTACGGCGGATTCAGTCCAGCCCATCCAATAGGCGCCAAGCAGGATCAGCGCCGCGAGTGGCACACCGACCACTGCACCAATCTCACCGGAGTGAACAGCATCCTGTTCCATTAACGAGCTGATCTCGTGGAGGTGATGTTGTTCAACATCAGCAACTTTCTCACTGAGCACATGAATCTGTTCGGAATTGATGCCGCTGGCTTCCAATTCATTTTCAACGGTTTCAAGTTCGTTGAGATTGTCACTGATGTAATAGTGTCGATTCATGCCACACCTCCGATCTAGAGTTTGCTGTAGACCTCCTTTGTCCGGCAGCCGTTAACCAGGATTTTGCAGTCGGTATCTGTACCAAGGGGAACGTTGCACACTTCATGCAATCTGAGCGAAGTATAGCACTCGCCAGCAGGCGGACCGGTCGGCTACTTGCGACACCGGTAGTATCACGGGATCAACCGCAAGGGCACGCTAGTTGATCTGCACAATGACCGGACCTTCGGTTACGATCGGCGGGTTCGCCCGGATATTCGAGCTGTTTTTCTGAATCCACTCACGCGCGACTTTCGAGCTCGCATCGCTGCCGGCCTTGTCCTTGCAAACAGTCACCGACGTACCACCATCTCCCGTATTCAACAGCGTGTAGCTGACCAGGCCTGGCACTGTCCGCAGGGTAGCTTCGATGTCGACATTGCGTTCTTCCAGAAGCTCGAAAAGCTGCTTCGCTCCAGTACCCAGGTAGGTTCGTATGACCGCATACATGGTCGTCTCCTTTGGGACTACCGATCTGTTGATGGTCGTAATCACTCAGGTTTCAGTTCGCCCTGATTCATTAAGCTTAGCCAAACGCCGGCGACAATCGAAATGCAACGACCACCGGCCACTTCTGGCCGTTTCCGTATTCATACGCCGTAATACGCAGCGATAACCATGAGCGCAAGAAAACAGACCAGTTGAATGCAAAAGAAGGTAAACCGGACTGCGACAAACGCATTGGTTTGCACATGGGATACGTGAACCAGTGACTGGCACACGCGAGCGATCAGGACGAGTGTGGACAAGTAGTTGACTGCCGGGCCGTTGATATCAAGGGCGGAAATCACGAACACGATGACGGCAAAGACAGGCAGGTTTTCCACACAGTTGGCGTGTGCCCTTGTCCCGCGCTGGTACCAGTCCGCACCTTCGAGCTGATCGCTTCGGAAGGAGGCGATCGGAGCACTCGAGAACAGGATGGCGACCCAGCGATAAACGCCGACGGTTGCAATCAACAGCAGCAAAGTCCAGGTCGCAAACCCAAGCAGCATCCACATCGGTATCGTCATGGCCGCCATCCCCGATAGATTGTTATCAGCACGTCTTCCTACAGCGCGGCCGACGAGCAGTCGGTCACGAGCGGTCACTCAATTGCTCATGATGGGGGCCAGTGCGGTCTGAATCCTGGACATCTGTGCAGGCGTTGTCATGTGCGTCAGCAACTGACCAAAGTGTGGATGTTGCACGCCCGAGACAATGTATTGCCAGCGATAGGCGCTCAGCACACCGGCCTTGATTTGCGCGGCCTCGTCGGCACTGAATGATCGTGAAACATTACCCATGAAGTAGTCGGCATCGGATGCCGACTGTGCCAGCAGGATTGCGTCGACGGCCGCTACCAGCGTAATCAGATCATTCACCGCCTGGTCGCGCTCGGCTGGCGAGAGCTTCGCGTGCTCCGTCTGCCACTCCAGTTCATCGAGTACGACGTGCCGGCTTTCATCCTTCCAGTGAAACTTGAAGACATCCTTGAACAACGGGCACAACTCCTCGCGCGGTGCGATGCTCTGTACGTAGTGCGACTGAACGAACAGCTCGATATGACAGGTCAGTGCCAACACTGACCAGGTGCTGGCCGCCAGTACCGCGCGCGCCACATCGTTTGGATCGGCAACTTGACGATAGCCCGCAGGCAATTGCGAACCCATCATCGTCTCCATGCGCCGGAACAACGCCTGGTGCTTGATCTCGTCGTTGGAAAAGCGCACCAGCGCTTCGAGTGCGAGTTGATTGTCAAACACATGGGCCCGACCTTGATCGAGCATTTTGGCACTGATAAAGCGCTCCACCAGGCCAAATATATACGCATAGGTTCGGCCCTGTATCTGACTGAGCAGGCGTGCCTCGGACGCGGTGAGAAAGGTCAGGCGATCGATCTGCGACAGTCCGTCGGGCAGGAATTTGCGCGAGAAATCGAAACGCCGGTCCTGCAGCAAGTCGCGATCGATCTGCCATTCGGTTTTTTTCGATGACCTGACAATCCGCGCATAACGGGCAGCGTTGCCTGACTCAGAGCCGGGTAGGGTAGCGATAGTGTTCATATGGATCTCCTGTTGCCCTGGTTGAGTTGGAGTGGGGCAATTACGGTTGACGCCGGAGCCAATGACCTTGGGTGAAGCCTCTGGGAACAGTCCCGATCTCTGAATCCGCGCTGGTGCTAATCTAGGGCTCGTGGTTCAGGCGGCAAATGACCGGTGCGCCTGATTACATGCTCCGGACTCCGGAAAGGAGGGCTGGCAATTGCTGGACGCGCTTTCTGATGTTTTGCGGGTGATTCGGTTGTCTGGCGGGGTGTTCCTCGAGGCGGAACTCACTGCGCCCTGGTGTATCAACGGAAGGCTCTCGGCAGACGATTGCAAACCGTTCCTGGCGGTACCCCGGCATATCATTGCCTCACATTTTGTAGCGGCGGGGCACATGCAAATACGCATCGACGGTGATTCCGCCATCGACGTGGGGGCGGGCGAACTCGTTCTGCTGCCTCGCAATGACGCTCACTCTTTTGGCAGCGACCTGAGCGTTGCGCCCATGCCGGCCAGAGAAGTCATTCAGCCTCCGGAAGTCGGTGGGATTTCACGGATCAAGTACGGCGGGGGCGGCGAGGCCACGCAGTTGTTGTGCGGATTCCTCGGCTCTGAAACACCCTTCAGTCCGTTGCTTTCGTCGTTGCCATCCTTATTGAAACTGGACGTACGCGCGACGGCTTCAGGCGCCTGGATCGAAAGTTCGTTCCGTTTTGCTGTCAGTGAAATCGCGGCGGGACGCGTCGGTTCGGCAACGGTCATCACCAAGCTATCCGAGCTGCTATTCGTCGAAGCCATCGGCCAGTATGTCGCCAGCCTGCCCGCCGAGCGGCGCGGATGGCTGGCAGGTTTGCGGGATCCGCATATCGGGCGCGCACTGGCGCTACTCCATGCTCGTCCGACCGAAAGCTGGACTGCAGAAGCCCTGGCGCTTGAGGTGGGTATGTCGCGCTCGGTTTTCGCGGAGCGATTCACGGCGCTGGTCGGACAGCCACCGATGCAATACCTGACGCTCTGGCGTATGCATGTGGCGGCTCAACACCTGCGCGAAGGTCGCGGCAATGTGGCGCAAGTCGGCTTTGCAGTTGGCTATGAATCCGAAGCCGCGTTCAGTCGCGCATTCAAACGCCAGTTCGGCACATCCCCAGGCACCTGGCGCAGACAATCGGCATGAGAAGGTTTGGTGCCGGAGGACACCCTGAAAAAGCCAGGCGGCCAATGTCTAACCATCGACCCAAAGCCGACTGTGATGTCAGGCGGCTTTGGGTTGAAACAGTCGTGTAAGCGGTGTTTAGCGTTTGCTGACGACATGATCAGCCGTTTGATAGACAACGCTAGCCTTTGCCACCGCCTTTGCCACCGCCTTTGCTACTACCGCTACCGCTACCGCCACTGTTATCTACTTGGTTATTGTTGACATTGACCTGTGGTCCGACGCCATCTCCCGTGCGGAATGTCGGTAACGCAACCGAGTTCACGAATTTCACGCCGTCCCAGCTGGGCAACGGTGTGGGCATCAACTGGAACTGGCCAGGGTGCTCGGAGTCCCAGCGCAGCAGCATCGCCGTGTCCTCATGCTGAGTGTTGTGGCAGTGCTCCATGTAGGTACCGAAAAACTCGCGGATGCGTATGGCCATTTCGACATTGTCGAGGCTGTCAGGATCCCGGCCTATACGGTAGACATCCTTACGCGCTCCTTTTTCCCATTCGGGTGGTGGTCTGCCACCTCGACTGAGAATGACCCCTTCCTCGAAGTGCACATGCACCGGGTGAGTCCAGCCATTGCCGCCGTTCTGGATCTTCCAGATTTCCAGCGTGCCTTCACCCGTGAACCCGGCCGGTGTCGGGCCATTGGCCAGTTGTGGCGCGGCTGAAATCCGCCGCGGGTCCATGTTGAAGCCTGGGCCGCCATCGGTCTTGATCGTCCAGGGTTGTTCGTCGGTGCCGTTGGAGCGGCCAAAGATAAAGGTGCGGTGCCGCGCCTGGGCAAGCCGGGCGATATCGGCAGGGTCATCACGGTGCAAGGGCAGGGGGATCATGAACTTGCCCTCGGGCTTGCCGGGCTTGGCGGGCTCGTAGTCGACTGGATTGAGGCTGACATCCTGGCCGCTGTAAGGCTGGACGTTCAGTTGCAGGAACAGGCCTACGCCCGGGTCACCGTTGACCCACTGTGGCCCGTGGCTGGTTTGCCTGACCACGGGCAGGTACTTCTCGGAGAGTACATCCGCCAATGGAATGTCACGATTTGGACGCTTGCCGTTTTCATGCTCCTCGATATTGACAAAGAAAATTCTGTCGCCCGGCTTGATGCCGTTTGCCGCGAAATCGACGACGATGTCATAGCGTTCGGCAATGCCCAGTAGCGGCAGAATGGCATTGTTGTCCTGTGTGTCGCCGTCGCCATCGAGGTCCAGGCTGCCATCGAAGGGCACCGCGTGTTCCATGAGGTTGCCGTCGTTGGCAATCATGTGGAACGGCACGCGGTTATAAGACACACCGGAACCTGCCGGGCCGGGGAACTCGCCACCATTACCACTGACCTGACGCACCAGCGCGAACTTGAAGTAGCGAGATACCGCTCCGTCAAGAATGCGGAAACGGTAGCGGCGGGCACGTACGTCCAGGAAGGGCTTGAACTCCCAGTTGGTCAGTACCTGGTCTCCAAGGAAACCGTCGGTGTTGAAGGGGTTGAACCACAACTGGCCGGTCTGGTCCCAGGCCTTGTCGGCAATCGTCAGGTTGACGTCATAGTCGCGGTTACCCCAGCCCAGCGCCGTACCGCTGGGCAAGCGCAGGTTGACCCCGTCGTCGACGGCCTCGTTGCCACGGTCCAGGGCGCTGTAGTAGTTCATCATCGTCGCGTTACCCTTGTAGACGTTCTGCGCGGTGAATTCGAGCATGTGGTCGTGGAACCAGTGGGTGCTCATGGTTTCACGCCAGTCGCCACGGATCTTGATGGTGCCGTGGTCGCAGGTCTTGAAGCCGGGGCTGGCGTCGTTGACGAACAGGGTTTCACCGGGGTCGCAGGGGAACGCCGCCCGTGGGTCCTCGGCCGTGGTGTTGATGGTGTCGTAACCGGCCAACTGGATCGGCCAGCGATAGTCGTAGTACTGGCCCGGGAAGAAGAACGCGTTGGTAAAGCCGTCGCTTTCTCCGGGCGTGTGACCGTTATGTTCATGGGTGGTGAGGGTATGCAGGCCAAAGCCCCGGTTGGCCGACGGATCAATCGGCAAGGCATCGTAATGACGCATCAGCATCGCCTGGCCATAGCGTACTTGCAGCAGTTTGGGCGGAAAGGTACCGTCGAACGTCCATAGCGCATTGTGGTCCTGAACAGGGAGGTTGGGGTGAAACTGCACTTGGATACCTTTGGTGGTGCCCTCGTTGGCCGGGTTGCCGTTGGTGTTGTGATAGAGCCCGCCTGGCGCAAATTCCCCCACGGCGTAGTTATGCCGTTGCATGTGATCACGCAAGCCGCTGTTGACGTGCGCGCCGGCTTGCACAGTCTTGAAGGCGTCGCGCGGGAAAAACTCATTGAATCGCTGGTGCGACCAGCCTTTTCCCGGTGGCCGGCCTTCTGCGGGCGAGTCGACTCGGCGATTGAGGAAAAGCTCGATCTGCGCCTTCCAGGGGTTTCGGTCCAGTACATTGGAGAACTCAGTGGGGAAGGGCGTCAATGCCGGCTGCCTGAGAAAGGCATCCAGCGCATCCGGCGACGGGCCGCTACGCGCTACCTTCAATGGATCTTGCGCCGGTGCGGGGCCCACCGTCGGGACCGGAAACGGAACGGGTGATGGCGGGTCGGTCGCATCCAGCTTGTTCGAGCCGAACTCTTCGAACAGTTCAAGCTTCTGTGTGAACGGTTGAGCCCCGAACAACGGGCTGGCATTACCGTTAGTGGGGATATTGAAGCTGGGTTGCTGATCGGGTGGCAGCACATTGTCGGCCAAGGGCGTCTGGCGGTTACCGACTACTCCATTGGGCAAGTCGAAGGCGCCGACGTTTGCCGGAGGCAATTTGAGCAAGTCCCGCAATGCGGCATTGGGGTCGGCAGGCGGATTGGTGAACGCCGATGGGTCGGTAGGAGGCGGTGGATCGGTGTTGTCGAGGGGGGCTGCCCGAGTGTGGGACAAGCCCAGCCCCAGCATGATCACGGCAGCAGAGATACTCAGCGCCAGCCTGGTTTTGAACAATGGACTAGGAGTCAACCTTCCGGTATCCAGTTTCATCGCAAACACCTCTGACGGGATCCCCGGTGCGCGTGGTTATACCTGAGTAACGAGCCACGGCTTCCAGGCCGGCTGGCGAAACGTTTTATTTCGAGCCGGGATGTTGACGACGCAATTTTTTTGCCAAAAGTGAAAGGAATTGATTTATGGCTCTGCGCCACATTCCCCTTGCTTGCTGGCTTTGAGCGGGCGTATCAGAAACTGGGTGAAGGTCCCCGAAATTGGGGAATACCCCCAACACAGGGTAGTGGTGTTCAGTCAAGGATTCTTCTGTAGGAGCGCGCTCGCTCCTACAGTGGATCATGCTCGCATTACCCAATACCGGGTGCGATTGTGCGGGGGGATTCGGGATAAGGGACGTGGCCGTTTTCTGCCTGTCCCATTGTGCCTGTCGTCATTATTGACTGGATCGAACGGCTCCTCCGTCGATCAACAGGTTCTGCCCGGTCAGGTAACCTGCATGGCTGCTGCAAACGAAGGCGCAAAGCGCACCGAACTCTTCGGGTGATCCAAAGCGTTTGGCAGGAATTTCGGCACGGCATTCGCCAAGGAATACCTCACTGTCTTGCCCCGACTCTTCGGCGGCAGCGACCAGGTTGTCACGCAGTCGATCGGTATCGAAGGAACCCGGTTGCAGGTTGTTGATCGTCACATTGCGGCTGGCAATGTTCTCCTGTCGGGCGAGCCCTGCGATGAACCCCGTCAGGCCACTGCGCGCGCCATTGGACAGGCCCAGGCTTTCGATAGGGGACTTCACGGCACTCGACGTGATGTTGATGATCCGGCCAAATCCGCGTGCCGCCATACCGTCTACCGTTGCCTTGATCAATTCGATAGGGGTCAGCATGTTGGCATCCAGCGCCTTGAGCCAGGCGTTGCGATCCCATTCGCGGAAATCCCCGGGGGGAGGGCCTCCGGCGTTGTTGATCAAAATATCGAAATGCTCATGGGCCTTGAGCGCTGCCGTCCGACCCTCGGGCGTCGAAATGTCTCCGGCCACGGCGATGACCGTCACTTCAGGATTTATCGCTCTGAGCTCACGGGCCGTTTCATTAAGCATGTGTTCGCCCCGTGCGGTGATCACCACGTTCACGCCTTCGCACACGAGTGCCTGTGCACAGGCTTTGCCCAGGCCTTTGCTGGCGGCGCACACCAGCGCCCAGCGTCCTGCTATTCCAAGATTCATGCGGGTTTTCCTGAAAGGGAGCTCAAAGAAAGTGGTTGCCTATTCATGCATGGTCCACCGTTGCAGACAGGTTTGGCGAGCGGGCAGCGATTCCCATGAAGCGCCGTACTCGCTCGCCCTTGGCGTCGCATCGTATGGTTTCAGGTGCGGCATCGAGTTGAATATTGCCGTTCTCCATGAAAATCACCCGGTCGGAGATCGACATGGCAAAGTCCATTTCGTGGGTCACGATCAGCATGGTCATGCCTTCCTTCGCCAGGTCGCGGATCACGCTGAGCACGTCGTTGACCAGTTCCGGGTCGAGGGCCGAGGTCGGCTCGTCGAACAGCATGATCTGCGGCTCCATGGCCAGGGCCCGAGCGATCGCCACACGCTGTTGCTGCCCACCGGAGAGCTGGTGCGGGTACTTGTGGGCATGGGCCAGCAGGCCGACCTTGTCCAGCAGCGCATACGCACGATGTTCACTCAACTCGCCCGGTTGGCCGTGGTAACGCGGTGCCAGCGTGACGTTGTCGAGAATGGTGCGGTGCGGGAACAGGTTGAAGTTCTGGAACACCATGCCGATGTGCCGCACGCCTTTGCGCAGACGGGAGCTGTTGGGTTTGTCCGATGCTTCGATGAACTTTTCGCCGAACAACAGAATGTCGCCGGTATCGATGCTTTCCAGGCCGTTGACCGTGCGGATCAGCGAAGTCTTGCCGGAACCGGATGGCCCGATGATCGAGACCACCTGGCCGTAGTCGACATTCAGGTCGATACCCAGCAGCACCTTGTGCGTGCCATAGCTTTTCTGGATGTTCTTCAATTGCAGGATAGGCGTCGCGTTGTTGCCGGCGGCTTTGCGCGCAGTGTCGGGCAACGCTTCGGCGCTGGCCTTGAACCTGGCGATGGTGGCCGCGTCGAGTGTGTGCGGCTTGCGGAAGTTCAGGTCCAGATAGCGCTCCAGGCGCTGCAGGAAATAGCCGAACACGGTGACGATCAACACGTAGTAGACGCCGACCGCCGCCAGGGTCTCCATGACCAGGAAGTTGGTGGCATAGAGGCGTTGGCCGACCGTGAGGATTTCGGTCAGGGAGATGACCGAGACCAGCGATGTCAGCTTGACCACCGTGATGTATTCATTGATCAGAGTGGGCAGCGAAATACGGAAAGCCTGGGGGATCACAATCAGGCGTTGCATGCCAAACAGGCCGACACCCAGCGCGCGCCCGGCTTCCTTTTGGCCCTTGGCCACGGAAATCAGACCGCCACGATGGATTTCCGCCATGTACGCCGCCTCGGTGACCACCAGGGCCAGCAAGCCGGAGTAGAAGGGGTTGGACAGGATCGGTCCGCTGCCGGGAAACAATTGCGGCAGGTTGTAGACGAACACCACCAGCACCAGCAACGGGATGCTGCGGAAAAACCAGATGTAGACAGCTGCCGGAATGCGCAGCAAGGGCGATTGGGACAGCTTGGCCGTGGCCAGGACAAAACCCAGCAGCATGCCGATGAACCAGGCCAGGGCACTGAGCTGGATCACCGTGACGCAGGCTTTCCAGAAGTCTGGCAGGGAGAACAGGGAGAGAAAGTACGACCAATCGAATTGCATAGGGCACCTCAATCTGCCGCCCCCGTGCAGGGGCGGCAGATGACCAGACTACAAGGACAGGTTCTTAGTTGGCAGTCGGTTCTTCCAAGCCATATTTCTTAAGGATAGCGGCGTATTCACCGCTCTTTTTCGTCTCTTCGAAGGCCTTTTGCAAAGCCTGGAAGGTGTCGTCGTTGCCTTTCTTGACGAAGATGCCCAGGGTTTGCTGATAAATCGGGTGCTCGGTGGTGATCACTACCCGGCCATTGGTTTTTTCCGCGATCATTTTTGCGGCGCCAGCGATTTCAACCTGGGCCTGGATGTTTTTGGACAATAGGGCCTGGGTCACTTCCGGTGCCGACGGGTACTCGCTGACGGTGATGGCGCCTTTGTTGTTCGGCACGCAGTAGTCATCCGACAGTTTCCTGAATTCCTTGACCCAGGTAGTGCCCTGTTCCAGGCCCAGTTTCAAGCCGCACAGGTCCTCAGGTTTTTTCGCATTGATTTCGCTGCCCTGGGGCACCATGACTGCGGCACCTGTGTTGGCATAGGCGATGGTCTGGGCTTGAGTCTGGCGCTCCGGCGTGATGTACATGCCGGAAATGACCGCGTCGTACTTGCCGGAGTTCAAGCCCAGGATCAGGCTCGGGAACTTGGTGTCGACGAACTCCACCCTGGCGCTCATGTGCTTGGCCAGTGCCGTTGCCAACTCGGGGTCCGAACCCACCACGTTCTTGTCCTTGTCATAGGACTCGAAAGGGGGGTAAGTGATTTCCATGCCGACCTTGAACGTGTCTGACGCGGCCATGCTCATCGAGGCAGCGAGCATGCCGGCTGCCAATACAGCCAGGCTCAACAGGTTTTTTTTATTGTTTTTCATCTTTTACTGACTCCGGCGTAGGTAAGGGTTTAACTGAAAACTTCAATCAGGACGGTTGAGCCTGATTTTTCAAATGTCCGAAACTGGCGGGCTTGCGTGCCTTGCCTGGCAGTTGAACTTCCCCATTGGCCACCCTCTGGCGCAGATACTGATAGGTCTGCAGCGCCTGGCCATACATGTGTTCGCCGATCGTGATTTCTTCGTAGTCGTTGCCGGCCTGGGCGAACCCGGGCAGCGGTTTGATCTGGGTGTGATAGTCGCAGGCATAAAACAGCGGGAAGGAATAACGCTCCTCCTTCACGCTGCGTACCCGGTGCGCTGTGGCAACGAATGCGCCTGCCGTCATCACTTCCAGCATGTCGCCGATGTTGACCACAAAGGCATCGGCAATCGGTGGGGCATCGATCCATTGACCAAGGTTGTTCATCACCTCAAGCCCAGGTTTGTCGGCCAGGAGGATGGTGAAGCACTCGTAGTCAGTATGGGCGCCAAGACCCGGTGCGTCATGGGCCGCACCGTCGTAGGGGTAGTGGATCAGGCGCAGCTTGGACGGCGGACGGGTGACCAGGCTGTCGAAATAGTTTTCTTCCAGGCCCAGGGTCAGGGCGAAGCCGCCGAACAGGCGCCGGCCCAAGGCGAAGATCGCTTCATAGTAGGCCTGCACCGATGCCTTGAAACCTGCCAGCTGTGGCCAGTCGTTGGGCCCCAACAATGGCGTGTTGGCCAGCACCAGCGGGTCATCGGCCGGGACTTCGTAGCCGACGTCGAAGGCCTCCTTATGGTCCGGCTTGCCTTTGGAATAGACCTCTTCGCCTTCGGGTACAAAGCCCTTGTGGGTTTGCGAAGTACCGATGTAGTGCCGCATCTTGGTGTCGAAGGGCTGCTCGAAAAAGTCCTTGGCCGCCTTGCGCAGGTTGGCGATCAGTTGCGGGTCGATGCCGTGATGGGTGATATAGAGAAACCCGACTTCGCTGGCGGCGCGCCCCAATTGTTCGGCCACGGCCAGGCGATGTTCCAGTTCAAAGCTGAACAGACCGGCGATGTTGACCACCGGGATGCTATTGAAGTTGGCTTTGTGTGTGTCAGTGCTGGCGCTGTTGTTTTTATTGTCAGGCATGACGCATCGGCTCCCTAAGGATGGCTTGAGTGGTGGAATCGCTCGAAGTGTTCGCGCTCGGTCTGGCCCATCCACACGTTCAATGACCACAGGTCGGCGACCGGGACATTGGTGAAGGGCAAATGATGCAGGTAGCCGTCGGCGCCGAATTCCGGGGTCAGGGTGCTGACCTGGTAACCGCGGGCTTGTTGCGAGCGCCAGATGCTTTCCCAGTGCTGCTGATGGAAAGCCAGTTCTTTTGCATATTCGGGAGCCGCCGGGTGTGGAACCTGCGGGCCTTGGTCGTAACCGACCCGAGCCTGGATATGGTGAACCCGCTCGATGAAAGCACTCAGGTCATCGGCCGGGTCATTCAGCAGACGCTCGCAAGTCACGACCCAATGGCTGATGTCACTGGTGAACAACAGATCGGGCAGTTGCCGGATCAACTCCAGGGTCACCCAGGGGTTGAACAGCGAACGTGAGCGGTGAGTTTCGAAACTGCAGACCTGGCCGTGCTTGCGCGCCAGATCCAGCGCCTGGCCAAAAAAGTCCACTTGTTCTGGCAAGGACCAGCGGTCGTTGCCCGCCAGTACGTTGACGAAGCGCGGACCGAGTTCGGCGGCCAAGGCGAGTTTGCGGTCCAGGTCATTGAGGTGGACGGCAGGTGTTGCCGACTGGTCGGGCAGTACGTCGTACGCGGTGAAGACGGTGCTGATATAGCCCAGGCAATTGGCCTGGAGAAACGCGCCAAACTCGGCCCGTTCACCGGCGTCCAGTGGCAGGCGTGCTTCCATGCCATCAAAGCCCGCCCGCAGCAACTCATCGAGTGCCTGAGCCTTGCTGGCGGTGTAACCCCACAGCGTGCGAAAAATTTCCAGCTTCATCGGTGATCCTCAAAAATCCCAGGGCCTGGCGCAAAAGCACTTCGACGGCACCAGACGGCTTGGCGATCAATGGTCAGCGGCAGCAGGGGACTTTGGATCCGGGTCTCTGCGTCATCTGATCCCACTGAGCGATACCGAGTCTGGTTCGCTGTGGAGTCGATGTTAGGCACAGGCCGCACGACGAAAGAATCTGAAAACTCAAATGAATACTTCATATTTTCGTTAACAATTAGCTGGCTAATTATCGCGCTTGTCAGGAGGGTTTTTTGCGGCGAGTACGTGTCTACGCTGGCTACTAGCGAGGTGTGCCTGCATTACGGCATCATTTTGAAGAGTCCCAAGCGACAACGGGTTGCTTAGGGGGCGCTCCTGGCCGACTTCTGTCTGTCGTGAAGGGTAAAAATCGACCTATAGCTGTCCGGCTGAAGCCTCTCAGATGCATTCGCGACTAGAATTCCACTGCCGACACTTCTAAAGCCAAGCCAGATTTCAAACTTGCAGCGTCAGCTCTCGAGCGTTGTTTCGGTCTATGGGAAACCGGTATGACAAATCCGCAAGATAAAGCCGAATCCGACGAGGATTTAGCTCAGATGGTAATAGGGCGAGGGCCCTGCACCTATCTAATGCTGCTCTTACTAGGATTGATCCTCCTGTTTCCCTTTCTTGAGGAAGGTATATTTGCTCGCACGTTGCTCGGCACTCTGTTTTCAATCGTGCTGCTCGTGGGCGCTTTCGCCACCAGGCAGACTCGGCAGGGGTTCATCCTCAAACTGGGCCTGGCGTTGCTTGGGGTTGGTCTTCAATGGGCGGCGTTGTGGACTGAGAGTATCGCGATTCTTGAGCTTGCCGGGATATCTTATGCGGCATCTCTTGCAGTCTCGTTCATCGGAGTGCTTCGCTATATTCTCAAACGCGGGCCGATTACAGCCGACAAGCTGCATGGCGCGCTTGCGGGTTACATCATGCTGGCCTTCGTCTGGTCCTTCGTCTATGCCCTGGTCGAGTTATCCAGCGCTGGCTCATTCGGCCCTGGCCACCTCGACTTCGGACAGCCCGGCACTTTCTTCAAACTGATCTATTTTAGCCTCACGACGCTCACAACTACCGGTTACGGTGATGTTATCCCGTTGACCAACCACGCCCGCTCACTGGTGATGGTCGAAGAGTTTTCAGGTGTCTTTTATGTTGGTGTTGTGATAGCGCGGCTTGCCGGTCTTTATCCGTCGAATCAGACTAAGTGACTCTCGATTTGCCTGAGCCATCTCCGGGTATTAGTGATTGAGTCGCCCCTGATTGAGTGGACATCTCCGAGCGACTGCTAATTGAATCGCCCGGGATTTCATAGAGGCCTCCAAGGCTCATAATGAGGCTTCGTGCGCTAAACATCCGCCGCGCACGATTTGGTCGATTATTAACCAGCGCACGCTTGCCGTGCGCCTGGTGATATGTAGCTGTTACCGCCAATGCATTTTTGACCCAGGTGCCGACGCTATTCTGACCCACCCCAGCAGTCTGAAAGCGAAACTCAACAACGAGTTCGGAGTTCGACACCAGGTCAATGAAATTCCGGCGTGTGGGTGAAAAATGCGTCGGCGGCAACAGACCAGGCCATAGCATTTCCATGCCATCCGGGTCAGTCGAGTGGCAGCGATATCGTCAATCTCGTTCCTTTGTGCGGTGCGCTGTCGATCGTGAACTCCCCGCCCAGCATGCTGATGCGTTCTTTCATCCCCACCAGTCCGAACGAGTTGGATTTTTTGCGATCGGTCATGCCTACGCCATTGTCTTTGATCTGCAGGTAGAGTCGGCGACCGTCCCTGTAGAGTTCGACATGCACCTGTGTCGCTTGCGCGTGCCGGGCAATGTTCGATAGCGATTCCTGCACGATGCGGAACAGTGTCGTGGCGGATTTTTCACTCAGCTCACAACGCAAATCCGGGTCTTTCACCGACATCGTGCAATCGACCGCGCTGCGCTGGCGGAACTCTTCAAGTTGCCACTCGATCGCTGCCTGCAATCCCAGATCGAGTACGGGCGGCCGAAGTTCATTGATGATACTGCGGACACTGCGGATGGCTGTATCGAGGTGATTCAGCGCATCGCTGACCTTTTCGTTGAGCTTGGGGTGCATGGTACTGGTGCGCGCCTGCAACATGGAGACATCGATTCGCAACGCCAGCAGACTCTGTCCCAGCTCGTCATGGATGTCGCGTGCGATCCGCTTTCGCTCTTCTTCCTTGATGTGCTCCTGATAGGCGGCCAGTTCACGCAGTTGCAGCTTCGATTGCAGCAATTCTTCGGCCTGCATCGTCAGTTTGCGCTGCAGGTAGAACAGGTCGACGAACACCCGGATCTTGGCGCGAAGAACCTCGGCCATTATCGGGGAGAAGATGTAATCCACTGCGCCGGACGTATAACCGCGGAAACGCTCGGTATCCGTATCGGCCTCGGCCGTGACGAAGATGATGGGCGTGTGGGCCGACTTCGGGCGCCCGTGAATGAGGGCCGCGGTTTCAAAACCGTCCATCACTGGCATTTTCACGTCGAGCAGGATGACTGCGAAGTCGCGCTGCAATAGCAGGCGCAGCGCCTCGCGCCCGGAAGTCGCCGTGGCAATATCGAGGCCCATGTCGGCAATCACCGCGGCCAGCGCCGTAAGCTTGGCGGGATTGTCATCCACCAGCAACACGGATGCTGGCACGCCATCAGGCGGGAGCGGTTGCCGCACCTGGGCTCTCTCTTTGAATACCGGGGGTTCCTGCTGCATGTTTATGCCACTCGGTTTGCGCTGGCGTCTCTAGCCTTGACGGCAACACCGGTAAACTTGCGCACAATGCCACTTTTACTGTCGCGCAATGTGTGTGGGACAGCGTCATCGATAGAGCCATTTGCGCATCAGTGACAGCAACTGGTCGGTATCCACCGGCTTGCTGACATAGTCCGATGCTCCTGCCTCGAGGCACTTTTCACGGTCGCCCATCATCGCCTTGGCCGTCAGCGCAATCATGGGCAGGCTTTCAAATCTTTTGAATGTACGGATCTGGCGCATGGTTTCAAAGCCATCCATCCCGGGCATCATGATGTCCATCAGGACGATGTCGGTATCGGGCTGCTGCTGCAGCAGTTCTATGGCGGTTCGGCCGTTTTCGGCCGTGGCCACCAGCATTTTGTTGCGCTCGAGCACGCTGGTCAGGGCAAAGATATTGCGCACGTCATCGTCGACCACCAGGGCTTTTTTGCCCTCCAGACTGTCCGAGCCCTCATAGAGTTTTTCCAGCATCCTGCGTTGGGTCTGCGTCAGCCTGGCTACGACGCGGTGTAGAAACAGCGCGGTTTCATCGAGTATGCGCTCGGGGGATTGAACCGCCTTGATGACGCCCTTGCCGAGCAGTGTCCTGAATCGCTCGTGTTCCGGCTTGGTCAGTGTCTGCGCACCATAGACGACGATCGGCAATTCACGCATTGCGTGGTCTTCCTGCAACGCCTCGAGAAACCTGATACCGGATGCGTTGGGCAGTTTGAGGTTGATTGCCATGCAGTCGTAGCGTTGCTTTGCCAGTTTCTTCAAGGCTTCAGCGCCGCTGTCGGTCGTTGCGACCTTCACGTCGGTATTGCCGAGTAGATCGAGGATGCGGGCGCGGCTGCCTTCGTCGCCGTCGACGAGCAGCAGACTCCTGGTCTTGCGCCGTGCGAATGCCACGATGCCGACCAGCGCATTTTGAATCTCGTCGGCTGTGACCGGCTTGAGCAGAAAGTCGAAAGCGCCGTAGCGCAGCCCGCGTGTGCGGTCGTCAGCGTTCGAGATGATCTGGACCGGGATGTGACGCGTGGCGAAGTTTCGCTTCAACTGCTCGAGCAGCAACCAGCCATCGATGTCCGTCAGGCCCGGGTCCAGCGTGATCGCGGCGGGTTTGAAGCGCTCGACAAGCTCCAGCGCATCCGTGCCACGGGTCGTGACGATAGCCCGGAACCCTTTCTGGTGCGCGGCCTCGAGCAGAATGCTGGCGAATCGGGCGTCGCCCTCGAGCATCAGCAGCACCTGGTCCCCGGGTTGGACAGACTCGCGGTCGTCCAGTATCTGTGCAGAAGGGCCTGGCATCAGGTCGCGCCTGACCAGGTCAGTTACTGTCTCTGTCGCTGATTCGTCTGGCAACTGACGCTGGGCATCCGGTGTACGCAAGGGCACGTACAGCGCGAAAATACTGCCCTTGCCGATCTCACCGGCGATCAGCCGCAGTTCACCGCCCAGCCGGTGTGCCAGCTCGCGGCTGATCGACAGACCGAGGCCGGTGCCGCCGTATTTTCGCGAGGTTCCGGTGTCTGCTTGCTGGAACGCCTCGAAGATGAGTTTCTGCTTGCCGGCAGAGACTCCAATGCCAGTGTCGGTGACCACGAAGGCGACCACCGCATTGGCGTGGTTCAGTTCGCTGTGATCCACGCTCCACCCGGACACAGCGGGCGCGATGCTGATCTTGACGCTGCCTTGCTCAGTAAACTTGAAGGCATTGGACAGCAGGTTCTTGACCACCTGCAGCAGGCGCTTTTCGTCGGTCCAGATGACGGGGGGCAGGGTAGGCGCCAGTTCAATCGTGAAGGTGAGGCCCCGGCTTTCGGCGACCGGGCGGAAGGTGCGTTCGATCTGGTCGTGCAGATCGGCGAACAGTGCCTCGTTCAGATCCAGTGTGACCGTGCCCGACTCGATCTTGGACAGATAGAGAATCTCGTCGATCAGCTCCAGCAGGTCTTTGCCGGCGCTACGGATGGTCTTGGCATATTCGACCTGCCGGGGAGTGAGATTGTGTTCCACGTTGTCGCTGAGCTGCTGGGCCAGGATCAGCAAGCTGTTCAATGGCGTCCTGAGCTCATGGGACATGCTGGAGAGGAATTCGGACTTGTATTTCGAGGTCAGCATCAGTTGCTCCGCCTTCTCCTCCAGCGACAGCTTGGTGATTTCGACTTCGCGGTTCTTGCGCTCGACTTCGGCTTTCTGCTCCGCCAGCATTCCAGCCTTGTCCTCCAGTTCCTCGTTGGTCTGTCGCAACTCTTCCTGTTGCCTTTGCAACTCCTGCGCCAGCGATTGCGACTGCTTGAGCAGTTCTTCGGTACGCATATTGGCTTCGATCGTGTTGAGCACGATACCAATCGATTCAGCTAGCTGATCAAGAAAGGTTTGGTGAATGACGCTGTAGCGAGTGAACGAAGCCATTTCGACGACGGCCTTGACCTTGTTCTCGAACAGGATCGGCAACACGATGATATTCAGCGGGGCGGCCGCACCCAGTCCCGATGAAATCGCGACGTAATCTCCCGGTACATCGGTCAGCAGAATGCGCCGCTTTTCGTAAGCGCATTGCCCGACCAGGCCCTCGCCGAGCCGCCACTCATCGTTCACGTTGATGTTGCCCTTGTACGCATAAGCCGACAGCAGTTTGAGTTTCGCAGGATCGGGCGGGCTCTCGTTCATCATGTAGAACACACCGTGCTGGGCGTTGATCAGCGGAGCCAGTTCCGACAGCACCATCTTGGAGACCGCCGCCAGATCGCGCTGGCCCTGCAGCAGGCGGGTAAATTTCGCGAGATTGGTCTTGAGCCAATCCTGTTCCGCATTCTGCCGCGTGGTTTCCCGCAGGTTGCGGATCATCTCGTTGACGTTGTCCTTCAATTCCGCCACTTCACCCTTTGCTTCCACCTCCACGTAACGGGTCAGATCGCCCTTGGTCACGGCAGTCGCCACGTCGGCAATTGCGCGCACCTGATTGGTCAGGTTGGCCGCCAGACCGTTCACGTTGTCGGTCAGGTCGCGCCAGGTGCCGGCAGCACCCGGCACGTTGGCCTGGCCACCGAGCTTGCCCTCGACGCCCACTTCACGCGCCACCGAGGTCACCTGGTCGGAGAACAGCGCCAGCGTATCGGTCATACTGTTGATGGTGTCGGCCAGTTCGGCGATCTCGCCCTTGGCTTGCAGTGTCAGTTTCTTCTTCATGTCGCCGTTGGCTACCGCTGTCACCACTTTAGCGATGCCTCGCACCTGGCTGGTCAGGTTGGCCGCCATGAAGTTCACGTTTTCGGTCAAGTCCTTCCAGGTGCCGGACACGCCTTGCACCTGTGCCTGTCCTCCGAGCTTTCCTTCGGTGCCGACTTCGCGCGCCACTCGCGTCACTTCGGCAGCAAAGCTGTTGAGCTGGTCCACCATCGTGTTGATGGTGTTCTTCAGCTCCATGATTTCGCCCTTGGCTTCCACGGTAATCGTGCGCCCCAGGTCGCCCTTGGCCACCGCCGTCGTCACGTCGGCGATGTTGCGCACCTGATTGGTCAGGTTGGCCGCCATGCTGTTGACCGAGTCGGTCAGGTCTTTCCAGGTTCCACCGACGCCCGCCACCTTGGCCTGGCCACCGAGCTTGCCGTCTGTCCCCACTTCGCGGGCCATGCGCGTCACTTCGTCGGCAAAGGTCGAGAGCTGGTCCACCATTGTGTTGATGGTTTCCTTGAGCTGGAGAATTTCACCTTTCGCTTCGGCTGTGATCTTGCGCGACAGGTCGCCGTTGGCCACCGCCGTCGTTACGTCGGCAATGTTACGCACCTGGGTGGTCAGGTTGGCCGCCATGCCATTGACCGAATTGGTCAAGTCCTTCCAGGTTCCGGATACGCCGCTCACTTCGGCCTGTCCGCCCAGTTTGCCTTCGGTACCGACTTCAAGCGCGACGCGTGTCACCTCCGCGGCGAAGCTGGAGAGCTGGTCGACCATGGTGTTGATGGTGTTTTTCAGTTCGAGAATCTCGCCCTTGGCTTCAACGGTAATTTTCTTGCCGAGGTCGCCACGCGCCACCGCCGTCGTCACCTGTGCGAGGTTGCGCACCTGGGTGGTCAGGTTGGCCGCCATGCCGTTGACCGATTCGGTCAGGTCGCGCCAGGTGCCTGATACGTCGCGCACTTCCGCCTGGCCGCCCAACTTGCCTTCGGTACCGACTTCCAGCGCCACGCGGGTCACCTCCGCAGCGAAGCTCGAGAGCTGGCCGACCATCGTGTTGATGGTGTTTTTCAGCTCAAGAATCTCACCCCTGGCTTCGACGGTAATCGTCTTGCCCAGATCGCCTTTGGCCACCGCGGTCGTCACGTAAGCGATGTTGCGCATCTGGGTGGTCAGGTTGGCGGCCATGTCGTTGACGGAGTCGGTCAGATCTCTCCAGGTGCCGGACACTCCTTTGACATTGGCCTGACCACCGAGAATCCCTTCAGTGCCGACTTCGCGGGCCACCCGGGTCACTTCGGAAGCGAAGGAGCCCAGTCGCGTCACCATGGTGTTCACGATCCCGGCGGATTTGAGGAACTGGCCCCGCAGTTTCAGGCCGTTGAGTACCGGCGGTACCTGCTGGCTCAGATTACCCTCGGCCACCGAACCGACAACGCGAATGATCTCGTTCATCGGGCTGATGAGGTCGCTGGTGAGCGTATTGCTCGAGTTGACGATCTTTTGCCATGAGCCTTTCATCATCGGCAATTCGATACGCTCGTCGACCTTGCCCTGCTTGCCGATCAGTCGCGCCACGCGTTCGAATTCGGTGGTGGTGTCGGCTGCCATGTCGATGATCTCGTTGAGCGTGTCGGCGATCTTGCCCGGCATGCCGGTCCAGTCTTCCGGCATACGCGTAGTGAAGTCACCTTTGCGCAACGACTGCAGCGCTGCCAGCAACGTCTTCATGTCGATAACTTCGATCGGTGTCGTTACTGTGGCCATGTCTGTGTCCAGTCAAAATTGATGCCACGCACCAGAGGCCGGAAATGCCCCCGCTCTGAATGCCCACACGGGTATTGACTCCAGGATTGCCCTTGCCGCGGGAGCCGGCCTTGCAGTATTTCCCATGCTGAAAACCGAGCGTCAGCTTACGAAATACTAGCAAGGTTGGCGAAATGCCCCGGATCCTGGAGAAATTGTCATCTTGCAGTGCAGTCCCGGCCTGCTAACGTCAAACCCTGCAGCAGGTTCCATGGCTTGTCGGTCACTGGCCGCAGGGTTAGTGTGGGAATGCATGAGCGCACCACTGTGCCAGCGGGTTCAACATCATCTGTACAGCAAGACACGATACGGCCAGGGCCTTGCGGGTACGAATGGAAAATACAGATGCCTGAGCAAAAAATCAGAGTCTTGCTGGTGGATGATCACAGCATCGTGCGTAACGGTGTGCGACGCATGCTGGAGACTGCCGGCGAGATCGAAGTAACGGGTGAAGCCGGGACGGCACAGGACACAATGCTCCTGATCCGGGAGCAGGATTTCGACGTGGCGCTGGTAGATATCCAGCTGCCCGACAAGACCGGCCTCCAGCTCCTCAAGCTCATGCGATCAGAGAAGCCCAGGCTCGCCGTACTGATGTTGAGCATGCATTCGGTCGAGGCCTATGCGTTACGCGCCATCAAGCACGGCGCTGCGGGATACCTCACCAAGGATATTTCCGCAGCCACCCTGGTTGCGGCGGTTCGCAAGGTGGCCTCAGGCGGCAAGCACGTCAGTCCTGAGCTGGCAGAAAAACTGGTCAACGCTATCGGCAGAGGCGACGCGGCACCCCACGAAGCACTGTCCGACCGGGAACTTGAAGTACTCAAGCTGCTCGCAGCAGGCGAGAGAATCGTCCGCATCGCTCAGATATTGCATTTGAGCCCGAGTACCGTCACGACGTACCGGGCACGCATCCTGGAAAAAACAGGGATGGACAGCAATGCGAAACTGGCCCGCTATGCACTGGAAAACGGCCTGTTAACCTAGAATGCCTTGCCATCCGACGCAGCCGATCCAGCCTGCTTGTAGTGGAATCACTACAAACTCTTGGCCGATATCTCCACAAAGAAGTCCAGCTAACGTCGATAGTGGTATCCGTTCAACTCAAGCATATTGAGCTCTCTGCAAAGTTCGTAGATTAAGCGCGAAGTACGCGTTGCATTCATGTTGAATCAAAGTTCTAACTGGAGGACTACATGATGATTGGCTATTGGTTATGCGCGTTGCTGTGGGGTGTGGTACTGCTGGAGGAGATCCAGAGCATGCCCCTTCAAGAATGGAAAGACGAGGGTCTGAAAAAGGTTCTGTTGCTGCGCCGGACCAGAACCCGGACCAACTACTTTATGGCCTTGATCGCGGGCGCCTTGTGCCTTTATAGCGAAATCGTGGTGACGCCGGTCGATCAGAACATTTTCAACCCGGAGCTGATACTTGCCGTGTGCGGTCTGCTTTGGGGTGCTTATCTTTCCGTAGTCTCCATAAAGGGTAAACGCTAGAGGCCTGGCTCAATGACTACTGCGGGTAATTGATATTTCGCTACCGTCGGCCTGCAGGGAAATTCCCCCGTTCAGGCGCTTAACTCAGCATTTGAAAAGCCGCAGCCACCCTGGTTGCGGCTTGTGCTGCGTGGTTTGTTTTCAGGGCGTGATGACCTCCAAACCCTTGTACGTCTGGCCTTCGTCGCGCAAGGGGCATCCCTGGTGAAGCCTGGCCTTGAGCAGCTAATCTTCAGCCTTCGGAGGGGCGGCGGAATCACGCCGCGAAGAGGCCCGAGCCGAGTCAACGGCGTACAGCAGTGACTTCGATTTCAACCAGGAAACCTGGATTGGCCAGTGCCGCTACTTGGAAAGTAGATCGGGTAGGAAGGAGTGGTTGTGCCGCCGTTCCGAAGAACTGCCTATAGCCTTTCATGAAGCCTGCAAAATCCATTTTCCCTCCGTGTTCCGTGACACCGACCAGATAGACTTGCATCTTGACCACATCGCCGATGCTTAGATTAAGGTTCTTTAGGTTGGCTTCGATGATCTTAAGCACACTGACAGTCTGTGTTTCGGTATCGCCATACGCAGCGATGGAACTTGGATCTGCCTTGCTGTTGATCACTGCTGGCACGACTCCGCTGAAATTTACCACTTGAGCGTCAGCCGGGATTTCGATGGCCAACGAGATCGGAAAATCGGAGTCGGGAATCTTGTGGCGGATCACATCAGCGGCGTTGACATTACTGGTTGCGAGCGTGGTGACCAGGGTGCCCATCAGGACGCTTAAGGAAAGCTTGCTTGGCATGCGGGGACTCTCGAGTGAAGTGGGGCACTCTTAACGTTGAGTAATGGCCATCAACTGGCTTTTGCAGGGTTGATTGTTTCACCGCAAAAGGCATTAAGGGATAGGTCATCTCTCTCTCTCGCTTGTAGGAAATTTCTCGGCCCGAGCGTCGTAGGTGCTTCGTATCGCCTCGGAAATTTCCGACATGAACTGCGGAATTTTCAACTATCTTTTAGAAATCGATTTGGGCAAAGATCATTTGATTCTGGACGGCTGGATTGAGCTTCGTAGTGCCCCGTATTCCTAAGTATCAGGCTGTCGTCGATTCAGAGTAGTCTGTAGCTATGACGAGCATTGCCGCCAGAGTGACCGCTGCGCACATTATTTACGAACATCGATCTTCCATGCAGGGAGTATGCGCTACTGAAGTACCTTTAATCTGTCCAGGCTGTAACGCAGCAGAGATCAGAGAAAGAGTAATATTATATGAAGAAAAGGCTGATCAATTCTGTATGTGCATATCTCCTCCTTATATTGATTGCTTGAGATGCCGGGTCATGAAATGTGTCTATTTACACCCCTGAAAGTTAACTTGTACTTACGGTGCCTGGAATATTTTTGGCGAACTGATGTGCCTGCTTAATTGCCGGATTAGTTAGCGTGCACGACTTTCCTGTTCGCTCTGATTGCAAGCTGTGCGTCCACTGCAAATCTTCTACTTTAGGTCGCCATTTAGCAGTTAGCCCGAGTTCAGTTCTGGTATATAGGCCGGTAGGGGCAACAGTTCGGCCCAGTCCTTGTGGGGCTCTACCAAGCGTACAACTTTTTGCTGTAATGCACGCACTCTGGTGTCGAGGATAACGGGCATAAAAAATTACCAAAATGGAGGGTCCCCCATGTGTAAAACCTGGCTTGTGCCTTTTGTGCTGTTTTCTCATTCGTCTCTAGCCTTAGCCACCCAAGACTCTTCTATTGGCGCAGTTGCATCAGCGCACCCTTTGGCAACTGCAGCGGGGATGAAAATATTGGCGAAAGGCGGTAATGCGTTCGATGCGGCTGTCGCCATTTCAGCCACATTGAGTGTCGTGGAACCGGCAATGTCAGGATTGGGAGGATATGGTTCGACCTTGCTCTACAATGCTGGGAGCGGGGAAGTAAAATATTTGAATGCCAGCGGAAAGTTTCCCCTCAGTACCAACTCCGATTTGATGCGAGCCCCCACTGAGAATTACCTCGGCAACCGACGCGGCGCTAAATCCATTTCTACTCCCGGAAACTTGAATGCCTGGAGCGAAATGCATCGCGCCTATGGCAAGTTGCCTTGGGAAACTCTGTTCGGTAGCGCCATAGATCATGCGCATAACGGATTTCCCATTCCCCCTTTTACTGCCAAGGTCATCGAGTCGGCCTTTAGTGGCTTTTCCGACTATTCGAAATCTATCTACGGCCGGGTAGGAAGCCCGCTGCTGGAAGGTGACCTCCTGGTGCAGAAGGATCTGGCGAAGACATATGAGTTGATCGCTGCACAAGGGCCGCAAGTGTTCTACAGCGGAGCGATTGCCCAGCGTATTGATACTCAGATGAAGGCGTCGGGGAGCTTCCTTTCCATCGAGGATCTGCGTGCCGATGCTGCAGAATGGTGGAGCCCGATCAAGATCGAATACAAGGGGTATGAGGTCTATACCATGGGTATGCCGGGAAATGGTTTTTCCGCACTGCTGACCCTGGGGGCAATGGGGCAGTTCGACTTGAAGAAAGCCAAACGGGACCAACCTGAGTATCTTCATCTAACGGCCGAAGTGTTGAAGCGGTCCGCCAAGACCGTATTGGCAACCCCGGGAACGGCGGAGGAAAGGTCCTATATCGAGAATACGCTCCTCAACAAGGATAATTTTACGAAAATCGCTCAATCCATTGATGCCAATAAAGTCGCTCATTTCGATGCTCAAACGAACAGAGAGGGGGTTAATACCACCCACTTTGTAGTGGTCGATCAATGGGGGAATATTGTGAGCTCTACTCAGACGCTAGGTACGAGTTTTGGCAGCAAGACCATGATCGAAGGTACGGGGATCTGGATGAACAACTCCATGGCTTTTTCATCCTTTGAACCCAAGGGTAATCCCATGGATGTTTTTCCGGGCAGATACAAGCTATCCAGCAACTCACCCATCATTATTAAAAAGGGCGGAGAACCTTGGGCGGCACTCGGTACACCCGGAGGTCATACGATCCCGCAGAATATTGCCCAGGTCGTCATCAATCTCATCGACTTTGGTATGACGATGCAGGAGGCCATCGACGCACCAAAGATAGCCTTTATCGAGGAAGGAAATTTTGTCGTGACTGAAAAAGATATCCCGGGACCCACAGTGGCAGCTCTGCGAAAAAAAGGTCATACCGTGCAGAATGACAACCTGGAAAGTTATCTGGGGCTCAGCGGAAAAATTGGCAATGTCATGGGCGTGAGGTTACTGAATACCAATAAGCAGCGGGTCTTTGATGTCGGCGTCGATAAAAGAAGAGATGGATGGGCTGTGATTCAATAGGGTAGAGACTCGTGGACCAGCATCTCGATTGGCCTTGTTCAGCTTCTCCAGCGAGAGATGGACTGCTGTTTCATCGGGCTCAACCGTTCGATTCGTGTGATAGGGGGATTTCACCAGAAATGTAAGTCTTTTTCAAAGCTTCCTTCAGCACTGACCATTTGATTTTAATAGCACCGGGCAGGATCTATAAAATATCTTAACGCTCACATAATCGCGCCCCCTACAAGCCATAAACAATAAAAATGCATTTGGCGCACAGAATAACAATGCGCTATTCAATCTGCACCGCAGGCCTTCGGGAACTCCTGGCAAGAAGATCTTACAATACGGTAGCACCCAGCAATAAAATTAATGTGGTGGTTTTTAGCTGTTTGACAGAACATGTGACCTCAATTCAACAGGGAAATTTAGTGTATGCCCGTTAGAGCAAAATTTATGCCCAAGCTGATCGCCTCCCTTCTATTTGTTTTTAATTTGCCTGCGATAGCAGAGTCAGAAAGTAAAAAATCACTGATCACCGCTGCTCCAGTGCTACATACAACCGGTGTGGCTGATCGGTTATATCGAGTGGATTGCGGACGCTCGGTTACTCATGATATGTCGATATGGACCCCCGGCCAAAACATCGGGAAAACGGCGGAGTTCTCATCAAGTTGCTGGCTCGTCAAGCACGCAGAGGACTGGCTGCTATGGGATGCGGGGGTGCCCGATGCTTCTGCGAACGATCCCAAGGGTTGGACTATTTCCAGATTCAACACGTATTACCTGGATAAAACATTGGCAGCTCAACTTGACGAGATTAACCTGACTCCAAATGATATTACTTATCTAGGCCTGTCCCATATCCATGGCGATCATATTGGTAATGTGAAACTGTTCCCGGGCGCAAAGGTTTTAATGCAACGGGCTGAGTATGAGTGGATGAACTCCGGTGATGGAGCCAATACAGATACCGATCAAATGAAAGCGCTGGCACGAGAACTGATTGGAACACCGAAACACCTCATGCTCGTCGAGGGAGACATGGATATATTTGGAGACGGTAGTGTTAGGCTGATTTCTACCCCAGGGCATACACCAGGCCACCAAACCTTATTGGTCAACCTGAAAAATACTGGCTCTATTATTTTGGCTGGAGATGTTGCTCATTTAGCCAGGAACTTTTCTGATAATGTAGTTCCTACCCTTAATACTGACAAAAAGGATTCCATTGAGTCAATGCGGCGGATTAGAACGTTATTGTCAGAACAGAAGGCTACGCTGTTTTTGGGGCACGACAAAACTCAAATGAGTACATTAAAGCTATTACCAGATGCCTACGATTGATGCGGGTTAACTTGGTTAGAAGGTGTTAGGGGCTGTACGAAAAGTAATGTCGTAAACACCGCATGGTGCAGGCCAGCGAGACCATCGCCGCATAACCTTTCGCAAGCTTGTCGCACCGCGTAACGATGCGGCGGTTCTCCTTCAGCCAGCCGAACATACGCTCGATGATATTGCGCTGGCGGTACTTGGGACGATCGAACAGTCTCGGCAATCCCGGTTTGGGTTTGCGCTTGATGCTGCGCAGAGGAATCACTGGCTGCATCCGATACCGGTCGCAGTAACGACGCAAAGCTTCGGCGTCATAGCCTTTATCTGCCAACAACCACCGACAGCGTTTACGGGGACGACCGCGCAAACTTGGGATATGTGCCTTATCCAGCAACGGCTGGGCATAAGCGGTGTCGCTGGCTTGCCCGCCCGACCATAGATTTTCCCGGCACCAGAGGAAGCCCGAGTTGCGCGTACTGCAGTGGAGTCAATCATCCAGGTTTCCAGATCAATCAACCCTTGCTCGTTGAGCTTGATATGAAGCCGCTTGAGCATCTGGTCAAACGTTCCGCGATTGCGCCAGTCACGAAAACGTTGATAGACCGTTGACCAAGGGCCGAAGCGCTCAGGCATGTCGCGCCAGGCGGCGCCGGAGCAGGGCACCCAAAGTACACCGTTGAGCATCAGACGATCATCTGTTCGCGGTCGCCCGCTACGGCGCGGTTCATTGAAAATGTCCACAACCAAATCCCAGGCTGCGTCGGGGGAGTTCGTACCGTTTGGTCATCGTGGGCTCCTGCCTTTGATGGACGTGGACTTTACTGAATCTCGGCGTCGGTGGCGTTCAAATTGCTTTCGGCTGATTTCGTACAGAGCCTAGCGATGGTTGCGATAGCGTTCGGTCAAGGACTGCACGCGGGTGACGTAGGATTGCGTCTCGGCGTAGGGAGGCACCCCGTTGTACTCGACCACGGACGCTTCGCCGGCGTTGTAACCTGCCAACGCCAGCACCTGGTTGCCGTTGAAGCGCTTGAGCAGCCAGGCCAGGTAGCGCACGCCGCCACGAATGTTCTGTCGTGCGTCGAACGGATCGTCCACGGCGAAGCGCTCGGCGGTGGCGGGCATCAACTGCATCAGCCCCTGGGCGCCGGCTTCGGAAATGGCGTTGGGGCGAAACGCCGATTCGGCATGTATCACTGCGCGGACCAGCGCCCTGTCGACACCATAATGACCCGAAGCGGCTTCGATCTCCCGCCGATAGGAATGGGTGTCCAGGCGCAGTGAGGCGACCTTGAAATCCTTCGGCGCCATGCACAGATAGCAGCCCTTGATGTAATAGAGCTCAAGGACATCGACCCGTGCGGAGATCCCGACGGGGCGCCGGCTCACATATTGACGAATACCCTTGTGAATGAAGGTCCACACCCGGATCCGCACCGCGCCTGAGTCGTCGTCCCGTACAAGCCGTGGCAGGGCCATTGCCTTGGCGCCGACACCGGCGCCCGCCATGCCATTGAGGCGAGTGCAGCGGGCGCTGGCGATGGCTTGGCTGGTGTAGCTGATGGCTCCGTCCCTGGCTTGGCACTTGAACATGGCGCTGGCGCACAGTGGAGCGACCAGCAAGGCCAGTTCGATGCAGCCAAGAAGGCTCTTGCGAGCCCATCGCCATGCTCTGGAACTCATCACATCGCTCCGCGCCGCAGGCGCCGATCAGGCCTGGGGCGCCTGGCTCGGGCGTTGCCTTTGGAGGGCCTAGTCCGGGTGACCCGCCTTTTGTTCTGATAGTTATACCCCTTGTAACCGACCTTGGAACTTGCGTTGACGTACGGGCTGCCGGCGTTCCCAGGCGAGGCGCAGGCCTGATTGCTCGCACGACGCGTCATCCGGGCTTGCAAGGGCCGGGCGCAAGTCCGATCCGCGGGTGACGGACCCGGAGCCGGGGCGGGACAGGCCCAGGCAGGCGACGGCAAAGTTGTCATCGTTATCCGCCCAGGCCGAATTCATCCGAGAATGAAATACACCTTGCGCAGAGGGTTTCCCCAAAAGCTGGTTAAACGTAGCCCTGAGACTTGGCTGCTTGGCTACAACAGCACGCCGTCCACCGGTTGGTGCGGTGCCAGCGTGGTTTCGCCGAGCAGTTCCAGGACGGAGATTTCGGTGTTGCGGCACATCGTCTATGAGTTTGATTCGTTGATCCATTGGGGACTCTCGATTCCAGGGTATGGTCAGGCACCTCCTGACCGCATTTCATACCTGTAAACGATGTCTCCGGTTTCTACCCAATCAGAAGCTCTCCCCATAGGGTGCGGGCTTCCCAAAAACGCTGATAAGCCACCGTATTTCGAAAACCGAGGAAAATTGCCAGGGTCAGCCCCCAGAGCGTAAACGGTGTGGCAGTCAGGAGCACCTTGAAGTGACAGAGCGTGCCGTGCATCGCCACGACCGCTGAACTGATCAACATGGTGAAGAGCACTTTTCCAGATCACGGGAATGATCGAACCCTTGAGCGAAAACAGCAGAGTCCGAATGGAGGGATTTTGCGGGTGAGTGATCATGGGGCCTCAGATATGGAAAAGGGCAGCCTGGTTCGGATCAACGCCGGGAATGCTTTATTCAACCAGCCATAACGGCCCACTCACAGGGTTGCGAATCGTGAGCATCGAGCGCGTCTCAGGTGCGGAGTCTTGCAATACCAGCTGAGTAATGGTGGCGACAACCGCTTCATAGTCCGCCTCATCCACTTTTGGCTTCACTACGGTTTTGAGTGCTGGAAGTAGTCATAAGACGAGGTCGAGGCATGGGGCATGGCTTTATCTTTGGAATCAAGTATCGCAATATACAAAACTATATAGCGTGTAGCCTGCACTTTCTTGGCAAGGGAATGAATGATGAGTACGGTTTTGAGCAGCAAAGAAGCGGTAGGTGAGCGTTACGAACTGGAAACGATGCGTCATGCACAGCAGATGACCTGGAAGGCCATCGACCGGATTGCCCGTGTCATCACGCCCGGTATGCGCGAGTCCGAGGCACAGTTGCGAGGCAAAGAGATTCTGGCGGAGCTGGGCATGGACCGGATCTGGCACCCGTTGCTGGTTCGCTTTGGTGCCAACACGCTCAAGACTTTCAAGCAGCGCTCCGATGGCGACCCCGAGCTGGGGGCCGAAGACATTTTCTTCATCGACATGGGGGTGGTGTGGCAAGGACACGAAGGTGATGCCGGCGCGACCTTCACCACCGGCTCCGATCCGCAAATGCTCGCCTGCGCGGCGGCGGCCAGGGAGCTGTTCAACCGGGTCGAAAGTTTCTGGCGCCGCGAGCGTGTTTCCGGGGTGGCGCTTTATGACTTTGCGGCCGCTCAGGCACAGGCTATGGGATGGAAGCTCAACCTCGACATCAAAGGCCACAGGGTCAGCGATTTTCCCCATGCGATTTACCGGGGCGGCGACCTTGGGGATCTTGATCAATGCCCGAACACCGGCCTGTGGATTCTGGAAATCCAGCTTGCCCATCCCGAGCGTCCGTTTGGCGCGTTCTATGAAGACTTGCTGATCTGAACGACTTCAACCAAGGAGTTCCAATGACCCACGCTACCGAGCAACGGGTGTTGCTGTTCTCTTATGGCACCCTGCAAGACCCAGCCGTCCAGCTATCCACCTTCGGGCGTGAATTGAAAGGACGGCCGGACAGCCTGCCGGGCTACAGACAGGACTGGGTCGAGATTACCGATCCGGCAGTGCTGGCGGCGAGCGGCAAAGCCCATCATCCCATCGTGCAGTCGAGTGGTGACCCGTCGGATGAGATCGCTGGCACCGTGTTCGAGATCACTGCGCAGGAGTTGGCTGAGGCCGATGAGTATGAGGTGGCTGATTATCAGCGGGTAGGGGTCTTGCTGAAGTCCGGAACCAGTGCCTGGGTCTACGTGCAGGCCTGAATTCCGATGACTTGGAAAGTGAATAGGCGTTGAGCGCAGCGTTAACCTTAATGATGTTCTGATCATGCGCAGGAACAGAATCGGATGACAGTCCGCCATGTTGGCGCCGATCACGAAGAACAGATCCGAGTGATCGAAGTCCTGATAAGACCCCGGTGGCCCGTCAGAGCCGAGCGAGAGCTTGTAACCGCTGCCCGCGCTGGCCATGCACAGGCGTGAGTTGGACTCGATGTTGTTGGTCCGGACAAAGCCTTTGGCCAACTTGTTGATCAGGTGCTGGGCTTCCAGCGACATCTGCCCGGACACGTAAAACGCCAGGGCGTCGGGGCCTTGGGTATCAAGGATCTCGCGCAGCCTCCTGGCGGTCTCGCTGATGGCTTTGTCCATGGCAACCCGTACCGGGTCTCGATTGCGCTCCTGACGCAGGTAGGCGTATTCCATCCGTCCCGACTTGGCAATGGCCTGGCCGCAGGTATTGCCTTTGGTGCACGGTCGAACGAAGCCAGCCGGGTAATGAGGGGACGTGTACACACCAGGGCCTTCAGAAAGGCTGGTAATGCTTGTTGCGAACATTGGTCTCAGGAGTCAAAAGAGACTCAGAGTTGACGGCTATATGCACCGTTATATAGCGCTATGCGTCATGGCATGCACCAGTCGAATGCAGGTGAACCCGGCTTTTACCTTCCTGAACTCCAGCATTTTGTGCTTTGACCCGTATCGAATAACTATCCTGCAAATGCAACTCCCGCCAACTGAAACACGCCCTGGAGCCTGGTTGCCGGGGCATTCCGGTATAGCTTTGGAGCCCGAATGTCCAAATAGGTGAAGCTTCCCGACGCTAACTGGCACAAACGCTGCAAGACACCGTTCAGGTCCACTGTGAACGCAGTCGAGTGGGCAGCCCCCTCGGTCAACGACGATCGATTGGCCGAGCAGGTCGTGGGCAACATCGGTGGATCCGGCATAGATGCCTGACCTGGCACCGTAAATGAACAGGCAAAGACGCCTGGAACCGCAAGGTTTCAGGCGTTTTTTTTTGCTTTTTGAACAGCTATCGACGGGTGTCTCTTATGAATTCCAATGTTGCCACTTTGAACAAGCTGCAAACGCTGATCGTAATCGGCAATGGCATGGTCGGACATCATTGTGTCGAACAACTGATCGAACGCGGTGCCCTTGATCACTATCGGCTGCACGTCTTCAGCGAGGAGCCGATGCGTGCCTACGACCGCGTGCACCTTTCCGAATATTTCTCCGGCCGTGATGCCGAGTCGCTGGCCCTCGGTGAAGCCTCGCTGTACCAGACTCCGGGCGTCACGCTGCATCTGGGAGTGCCGGTCCTGGAAATCGACCGCGCATGCCGCCAGGTGGTCACCGCGCAAGGGTGCGTTTCTTACGACAAATTGGTGTTGGCCACCGGGTCCTATCCGTTTGTGCCGCCGATCGACGGCGCCGAGGGCGATTCGCGCCTGGTGTATCGCACCCTGGAAGACCTCGACGCCATCCGTGCCGCGGCTGCCAACGCCCGGCGCGGAGTAGTGGTCGGCGGTGGCTTGCTCGGTCTGGAAGCGGCCAACGCCCTGAAAAGCCTGGGGCTGGAAGCTCATGTGGTGGAATTCGCCCCGCGGCTGATGCCGGTGCAACTGGACGAGTACGGTGGCCTGGCGCTCAAGGCGCAGATCGAACGCCTCGGCGTCGGTGTGCACCTGTCGCGCGGCACGCAATCGATCAGCGCAGGCGAGGAATACCGCTATCGGATGAACTTCGCCAATGACGAATTTCTTGAAACCGACCTGATCGTGTTTTCCGCCGGTATCCGCGCGCAAGACGCACTAGCCCGTCAATGCTCACTGGAAATCGGCCCGCGCGGCGGTGTGGTGATTGACGATCAATGCCTGAGCAGCGATTCGAACATCTATGCCATCGGTGAGTGTGCCGCGTGGAACGGCAGCATTTTTGGCCTGGTCGCCCCGGGCTACCAAATGGCGCGCGGTGTTGCCGCATTGCTGTGCAACGAAACCGCCGAGCCGTTCATGGGCGCGGACATGTCGACCAAACTGAAGCTGCTGGGCGTCGATGTCGGCTCCATCGGCGACGCGCACGGCAACACGCCGGGCGCGCGCAGTTATCAGTTCATCGACGAAACCACGGCCAGCTATCGACGCTTGGTGGTGGACGCGACCGGCAAGCACGTGCTCGGTGCGGTGCTGGTGGGTGACAACAGCTATTACGACACGCTGCTGCAATACATGCAGAACGCGATTGCGCTGCCGGCGGAACCCGCCAGCCTGATTCTGCCGTCGTCCGAAGGCGCGCCGACCCTGGGTCCGGGCGCCTTGCCCGAAGCGGCCACGGTGTGCTCGTGCCACAACGTCACCAAGGGTTCCATTTGCTCGGCCATCGACGGTGGTTGCACCGACCTCGGCCTGCTCAAGTCGCAGACCAAGGCGTGCACCGGTTGCGGTGGTTGTGCCGGGTTGCTCAAGCAGGTGTTCGAACATGAGTTGATTGCCCGTGGCGTCAGTATCGACAAGAGCCTGTGCGAACACTTTGCCTATACCCGTCAGGAGCTTTATGCGCTGGTGCGGGTAGAAGGGGTGATCACCTTCGAAGAACTGCTGGCCAAGCATGGCCGTGGCCACACCGGTTGCGACGTGTGCAAGCCGGCGGTGGGCTCGATCCTCGCTTCGTGCTGGAACCAGCCGATCATGGACGCTTCACTGGTGCCGCTGCAGGACACCAACGATACCTTCATGGCCAACATGCAGAAAAACGGCACCTATTCGGTGGTGCCGCGCATCCCCGGTGGTGAGATCACCGCCGACAAACTGATCGCGATCGGTGTGGTGGCGAAGAAATACGACCTCTACACCAAAATCACCGGTGGCCAGCGTATCGACCTGTTTGGCGCACAGTTGCATGAACTGCCGGACATCTGGGCCGAACTGATTGAGGCGGGTTTCGAAACCGGGCACGCCTACGGGAAATCGACCCGTACGGTGAAGTCTTGCGTCGGCAGCACCTGGTGCCGTTATGGCGTGCAGGACAGTGTGCAAATGGCCTTGACCATCGAGGACCGCTACAAGGGCCTGCGCTCGCCGCACAAGCTCAAGTTCGCGGTGTCCGGTTGCACCCGGGAATGCGCCGAAGCCCAGAGCAAAGACGTTGGCGTGATCGCCACCGAGAAAGGCTGGAATCTTTACATCGCCGGTAACGGCGGCATGCGCCCACGTCACGCCGAGCTGTTCGCGACCGACCTCGACGATGCGACCCTGATCCGCTACATCGACCGCTTCCTGATGTTCTACATCCGCACCGCCGACAAATTGCAGCGTACCTCGGTGTGGCGCGAAAGCCTGGAAGGCGGCCTTGATTACCTCAAGGACGTGATCATCAACGACAGCCTCGGGCTCGGCGCCGAACTGGAGTCGCAGATGCAGTTGGTGGTCGACCGCTATGAATGCGAATGGGCCAACGTCCTCAAGGACCCGGAAAAACTCAAGCGCTTTCGCACCTTCGTCAACGACAAACGCCCGGACCCGGATATTCACTTTGTCCAGGAACGCGGCCAGCGGCGCCCGATCATGGCCGCCGAACTCAACCTTATCCCTGTCACCGAGGAGATCGCCTGATGAGCCAGTCCAATACCCAACGCATCGATTCCCTGGAAAGCCCTGAGGCCTGGCAAACGGTGTGCGAGCAACAGGACCTGGTCAGCAACTCCGGCGTCGTCGTCTGGCTCGACGGCGCACAAGTGGCGCTGTTCTACCTACCGGGTGCCGAGGGTCGTACCCTCTACGCCATCGACAACCATGACCCGCAATCCGGTGCGAATGTCATCGGTCGCGGTTTGGTGGGCAGCATCAAGGGTGATCTGGTGGTTGCATCGCCGATCTACAAGCAGCATTTCCGCCTTGAGGACGGCAGCTGTCTGGAGTACCCGGAGCAGCGCTTGCGTGTGTGGCCGGTAAGGCTGAACGCAGAGTCTGTGGAGATCGCTGTCAACTGACCTTTACGACCAGGGGGCAGAGCGTGGGGCGGCATTTTCCTGTAGCAGACTGTTGGGAGGGAATGTCAGTGACATGGTCATGCTCGTTCTCCTTTTGCTTGGGTCGAATACATCAGACGAATGTCGCGCTTGCGACGGCAGGGAGGGCGCGAAGCAATCAGGCCACCGGGACCAGGGGATCGGCTGCCACCAGGGCGGCGGCAGGGGATCCACACGGTGTTGTTCTGCGACTCGAGTTCCTGCTTCAGCTGACGATCCCTGCCTTCGGCGTACACCGCGCCCCACGCGCCCAGGCCCAGGCAGGTCACGTATTCGGGCTGGCGGTAGAGGGACGGGGGACACGCGATGTGATCGCTGTCGGGATCAGACCTCCAGCACCGGGGACCTCACATGTTGAACGGTATGCACATCGGCTGTTGCCGAAGGCTGCAGCAACGAGAACAGGTTTTTGGGATCCTGCAGCTCTGGCACCAGTTGGATGTCGCTGCCAATGTTGAGCGTTCTCGCTACATCCAGCACATAGCGCAAGGCAGAGTAGTCCTCGAGGGCGAAGCCGACCGAGTCGAACAGGGTGACTTCCTCGGCGTGCTGGCGACCTTGAGTCTGGCCATTGATGACTTTCCAGAACTCTATAACCGGGGAGTCGGCGGGCATCTGCTGAATTTCGCCTTCAATGCGGCTTTGCGGTTCGTACTCAACCATGACCCGTGCACGCTCCACGATGTCCCGGTGCAGTTCGGTCTTGCCGGGACAGTCGCCGCCCACTGCGTTGAGGTGCATCCCGGGCTCGATCATTTCAGGCGTCAGAATGGTTGCGTATGCCTTGTCGGCCGTGACCGTGGTCACGATATCGGCACCCCGTACCGCTTCTGCGACGGTTTTGGCAACGGTCACCGCAATGGCGGGGTAGGCCCGCAGGTTGGCTACCAGCTTCGCTGTCGCGGCAGAGTCGATGTCGTAGAGGCTGATTTCAGTAATGCCCAATAAGGTATGAAATGCCAGGGCCTGGAATTCGCTCTGTGAGCCATTGCCGATGAGTGCCATTCGGCGACTGTCCGGCCGGGCGAGGTAGCGGGCCGCGAGCGCAGAAGTGGCAGCGGTGCGAATGGCGGTAGTCAGGGTCATTTCACTCAGCAACACAGGCTTGCCGGTATCGACGTCTCCCAGTGCGCCAAACGCCATGACCGTCAGCATGCCATTGTGCGTGTTCTTCGGATGTCCATTGACATACTTGAAGGCGTAGAGCGCTGCATCAGACACGGGCATCAGTTCGATGACGCCCTCGGGTGAGTGGTTCGCCAGGCGCGCGCATTTTTCGAAATCCGGCCAGCGTACGTAATCCTGACGGATGTACTCGGCCATTTCGGTCAGGCATCGAGGCAAGCCTTTTTCCTGGACGAGACGGCTCAGATCATTGACGTCGATGTAACGGGTCATATCGGGTTCCTTTGGACGTTTTTGGGTGTGCAGGCCCGGGCTGCCTTTCGCTTTGGCGGCTGCGACCCGGGAGCTGGTCCATGTATTTGCGACGGACCTATTGTCGAGGCAATGGAGAGAAGATTTCGGCCAATACCGACCCTGGATACAGCGAGAGAAGTCGAAAAACAGAGCACGCACAGCGGAATCGGCTTGGTGCTTCACGATGCATCGTCATGCAGATAAAGAAGGCCGCAAAGACCATCACACGTCCTGTGCCGCTCCCGTTAAGTGGAGAAACGGTGATTTACAGCAGACGACAGAATCGGCTGTGATAGCCCTTCGTTCAGCACAGTCACGCTGTTTGAACCTGGGGTTACGACACCAGCATCTTCCCCGCAATTGGCATTCTGGCGGTCCGTTTCAAGCGCTTGTCGATAGCCGCTTGAGATGGAATGCAACTCCGGCGACTGGCTGTTTGCGGTCGAAAACAACAACAAAAACGGCTGCGGTGAAGACCGCATCGACTCTCTGCCCCTGTCAAAAAAGTGTGGTCCGACGCTGGCGCCGGATCGCGATAAATCCAAATAATCCGGGACTCAAGAAGATGAACATCAAATGGCTGACTTTGCCGGCACTCGCGTTGCTGTGCTGCACCACGGGCGCCAGCGCCAAGGAATGGAAGGAGCTGCGATTTGGCGTCAACCCAAGCTATCCGCCCTTTGAATCCACCACGGCCGATGGCGGGGTTCAGGGCTTTGGCGTGGATCTGGGCAATGCGATATGTGCCGAGTTGAAGCTGACTTGCGTGTGGGTCAGCAATGACTTCGACGGACTGATTCCGGGGCTCAAGGCCGGTAAGTTCGATGCCATCGAATCTTCGATGACCGTGACCGACGCGCGCAAAAAACAGATCGACTTTACCGATCGCCTGTACGCCGGACCGACCGCCATCGTCACCCGCAAAGACTCCGGACTGCTGCCCACCGCCGAGTCGCTGCGCGGTAAAACCATCGGTTACATGCAAGGCACGATTCAGGAAACCTACGCCAAGGCCAAGCTGGCGCCGGGCGGGGTGAAACTGCGGGCTTATCAGAATCAGGATCAGGTCTATGCCGACCTGGTGTATGGCCGTCTCGATGCGTCGATCCAGGACAAGCTGCAAGCGCAGATGAGTTTCCTGACCTCGCCGCAAGGAGCGGACTTCCAGAACAGCGAAGGCATCAGCGACCCGTTGGTGCCTTCGGAAATCGCCATCGGGGTGCGCAAGGACAACGAAGAGCTCAAAGGCATGCTCAATGCCGCCATCAAGGCCCTGCACGACAAGGGCATCTATGCGCAGATCCAGCAGAAACACTTCGGTGATCTGGACCTCTACAACAACTGATCCTCGTGCCCCGGCCGCTGTGTCGCAGCGACCGGGGCGCATCAAGACAGGTGACTGGTGTGAATTCCTTCCTGAATATCCTGGGGCTCGACCTTTCGGCCCTGCAAGGCTATGGCCCTTTGTTGCTGCACGGCACCTGGGTCACCCTCAAACTGTCGGCGCTCGCGCTTGTGGTGAGCATGGCGTTGGGGCTGCTCGGCGCGGCGGCAAAGCTGTCGCCGCTGAGGCTGTTCAATCTGCCGGCGACCTTTTACACGACACTGATCCGTGGCGTGCCTGATCTTGTGTTGATGCTGCTGATTTTCTACAGCCTGCAAGGCTGGCTCAGCGCCCTGACCGAAGCCATGGGCTGGGCGTACATGGAAATCGATCCGTTCGTGGCCGGCATCGTCACCCTTGGTTTCATCTACGGTGCGTATTTCACCGAGACCTTTCGCGGGGCGATTCTGAGTGTGCCACGCGGGCAACAGGAAGCTGCGGCGTGCTTTGGCCTGAACCGTTGGCAGCGCTTTCGTTTCGTGGTGTTCCCGCAAATGATGCGTTTCGCCTTGCCGAGCCTTGGCAACAACTGGCTGGTGCTGCTCAAGGCCACGGCACTGGTATCGATCATCGGTTTGTCGGACCTGGTCAAAGTCGCGCAGGAAGCCGGTAAAAGTACGTTCAACATGCTCGATTTCCTGCTGCTGGCCGCAGCGCTTTACCTGCTGATCACCAGCGTTTCGAACTACGTATTGCGCGTGTTGGAACGGCGCTACAACCAGGGTGTACGGGGGATGGCGCGATGATCGAGTTGATTGCCGAATACTGGCGACCCTTCCTGTTCAGCGATGGCGAAAGCCTCACCGGGTTGGCGATGACCCTGTGGTTGCTGGTGGCGAGCATTGCCATGGGCTTCATGCTGTCTCTGCCCCTGGCGATCTTGCGCGTGTCGCGCTGGGGCGTTTTGCGTTGGCCGGTCCAGCTGTTTACCTACGTGTTTCGCGGCACGCCGTTGTATATCCAGTTGCTGATTTGCTACAGCGGCATCTACGGCATCGCCGTGGTCCGTTCGCAGCCATTGCTCGAAGCGTTTTTCCGCGACGCAATGAATTGCACCTTGCTGGCGTTCACCCTCAATACCTGCGCTTACACCGTGGAGATTTTCGCCGGGGCGATCCGCAGTATTCCCTACGGCGAAATCGAAGCGGCCCATGCCTATGGCCTGAGTGGCTGGCGCCTGTATCTGCAACTGATCCTGCCTTCGGCGCTGCGCCGCGCGCTGCCGTACTACAGCAACGAAGTGATCCTGATGCTGCACGCGACTTCGGTGGCATTTACCGCAACGATTCCGGACATCCTGAAAATCGCCCGGGACGCCAATGCGGCGACCTTCATGACGTTCCAGGCATTCGGCATCGCCGGTCTGCTGTACCTCGTGCTGTCGTTCGGGCTGGTCGGAGCATTCAGGCTGGCGGAGAAACGCTGGCTGAGCTTTCTCGGCCCGACCCACTGACTTCCATCTTTAATCCAGAGCGGCGTCGATAAACGTGCTGCTCCAGGAGTATTCGCATGTACAAACTCACGGTTGAAAATCTGTATAAACGTTTCGGTGACAACGAAGTGCTCAAGGGCGTCTCGTTGAACGCACGGGCAGGGGACGTGGTGAGCATGATCGGCGCCAGCGGTTCGGGTAAGAGCACCATGCTGCGCTGCATCAACTTTCTGGAGCGGGCGGACGAAGGTGCCATTGCCCTGGATGGCGAGCGGGTCCTCACCCGTCAGGGTGTTGGTGGCATGCGCGTTGCCAACCCCAAGCAGTTGCAGCGTTTGCGCACGCGACTGGCGATGGTGTTCCAGCATTTCAACCTGTGGAGTCATCTGACCGTGCTGGAGAACATCGTGCTGGCGCCGTGTCGAGTCCTGGGCATGAGCCGCAAGGCTGCTGAAGATAGTGCACGGGCGTATCTGGACAAGGTCGGCCTGCCGCAACGGGTGGCCGATCAGTACCCGGCGTTTCTGTCGGGCGGGCAGCAACAGCGGGTGGCGATTGCCCGTGCCCTGGCAGTGGAACCCGAAATCCTGTTGTTCGACGAGCCCACCTCGGCGCTCGACCCGGAACTGGTGGGTGAAGTCCTGAAGGTGATTCAGGCGCTGGCCGAAGAAGGCCGGACCATGT
This sequence comes from Pseudomonas sp. B28(2017), assembly GCF_002113025.1. GTDB lineage: Bacteria > Pseudomonadota > Gammaproteobacteria > Pseudomonadales > Pseudomonadaceae > Aquipseudomonas. Next base: position 830,803 of record NZ_NEJH01000001.1, read on the forward strand.
TGATGGTGACCCACGAAATGGGGTTTGCCCGGCAGGTTTCCAGCCAGGTGTTGTTCTTGCATCAGGGCCGGGTCGAGGAGCAGGGTGATGCTACGATACTCGACCGGCCAAACAGCGAACGTTTGCAGCAATTCCTATCGGGTCGTTTGAAGTGAGGCAAAGCGTACATGGCGGATATCCGCGATCTGTCGATCGTGCTTGATCGTATCGACCAGGCAATCATTGAAGTGTTGCGCCACGAAGGGCGCATCACTTATCAAAAGCTGTCCGAGCGTGTGCACCTGACCCCCAGGCCTTGCCTGGAACGGGTACGCAAGCTGGAGCAGCTCGGGGTCATTCGCGGCTATGGTGCGATTCTCGATGAGAAGAAACTGACGCCGGGCTTGTCGTTGCTGGTGCTGGTGGCGTTGTCGAACCAGAGCGGACGCGCAGCGCAAAAGGCCTTCGAGGCCAAGGTGCGCGCCTGTCCGCAGGTGCTGGAATGTCGCCTGATCAGTGGCGCATTCGACTACAGCCTGCGCATGCGCTGCCGTGACATGGAGCATTACAGGGTGTTGACCGAAGTCTGGTTTGACGACCCGGATTTGCACATCGACAAACTGGTCAGCCACCCGGAGCTGGCGATGGTCAAGACCACGATGGAGTAAGATCAAAAGCTTGCTCGCGAAGGCGGCCTGATAGCCAGCCTGTCTTTTGTTGTCGGTGTGAATATCCGTTTTTTTGGTAACGGCGGCTGGTGGTTTCGCCCTTACGGCGACTCACTTTTTTTGACAAACGTCTCAAAAAAAGTAAGCAAAAAAAGCGCTCGCCCCGAACGTCCGGCCCCTCGCCAGGGCTCGGGGTTCCTTCGCTCCGGCATTCATCCGGGGGGCATTGCCCTCCGGTCGGCTGCGCGCGACCTACATGCAATGGGTTCGACTGCGTCGAACGGCGCTCCGCGCCCATCCCCGGATGAACACCTCCGCTCAGCCTGCCGAGGGGGCGGGTGGATCAAGATCAAGAGCGGCAGGCGAGCTAACGCTCGGCCTGTTGAGTGGTGAGGAGCGGGGCGGGTGTACGCCGACCTGCTTTGCTTTGCTCTGATCTGCTCTTCTGTAGGAGCGAGCTTGCTCCGGGCGGCGTTCCGACGATGGACGTCAACGATGACGCGGGCTGTCTGAATGCCCGCGTTGTTCAGACATTTTTCGCGAGCAAGCTCTCTCCTACAGGGGAACGGCGTTCAATTGTGATCAGGCCGGCTGTCAGGCCGCCTCGCTTTGGCTTTGGCTTTTGATCTGCTTGCCCCCTCGAGAGGCCGAACGAAAGGGGCAAGAGCCCTTGGTTACTTGGGGCTCTTCCAAGTAACCCGCTGTAAAAGCGGAACCATAAGTAGCCGTTACCGCAGCAATGGATATGTACTCAATCAACAATATCCAGATCGGCTGCCAGGCCACCTTTGCGGCCTCACCGAATCGGCTGGACAACCCAGAATCTTCAACCGTTTTCATCACCCCAACAGCCGTTATCAACCGGGTTTTTCCCGCTTGGAAACAGACAATGAGCCTCTCTCGACCCTCATTGAGTCTGTGCCCATGCAAACCACCAATACGGTATTGATGATTCGCCCGACACGTTTTTCCTTCAATCAGGACACGGCGGCAAACAACCGTTTCCAGCGTCCGGCAGCAATAGCCGAAGACGTACAACTCAAGGCCCTTGCCGAGTTCGATGGCTATGTCGATGCATTACGTCGGCACGGCGTAGAGGTCCTGGTGCATAACGATCGCGAAGCGCCGCATACCCCGGACTCGATCTTCCCCAACAACTGGTGGAGCACCCACCCGGATGGCACCTTGGTGCTGTACCCGATGCAGGGCCACAACCGGCGCCTGGAGCGGGACAAAGGTGTACTCGACGGGTTGCTGGACGAATACCGGATCGAGCAGGTGCTGGACCTGTCCAGCCTCGAAGAGCAGGAGATTTTCCTCGAGGGCACCGGCAGCATGGTGCTGGATCGGCAGCAGCGGATTTGCTACGCCGGGTATTCCACGCGCACCCACGCTCAGGCCCTGGATCAGTTGGTCACCCATTTGGGCTATGAGCTGTGTGCGTTCAACGCCGTGGACCGCCAGGGCGTGGCGATTTATCACACCAATGTGATGATGAGTGTCGGCACCCGCCTGGCGGTGGCGTGCCTGGCGTCCGTGCCTCAACCGGGCGAACGTGCGGCGTTGCGTGAACGGCTCGAAACCAGCGGCAAACAGGTCGTCGCCCTGAACTGGGCACAGCTGGAGTCCTTTGCCGGCAACATGCTGCAAGTGCACAACGCAGCGGGCGAGCCGCTGCTGGTGATGTCGCGCACCGCCTGGCATTCGCTGGACGCCGATCAGCGCCGTTTGATCGAAACTCACACCACCCCGTTGCCGGTGAACATTGACACCATCGAGCGCATCGGCGGCGGCAGCGCACGCTGCATGCTGGCCGAGGTGTTCCTGCCCAAACGTTCCCCGGCTAGGAGCGGGTGTGATGACGCAGTTGCGCCGGACTCACGCCAAGGCGTTGCCTGAAGGTGGTCGTCATGTGCGCTTGGGAATTGAAACCGCAGGCGTAGGCGATTTCCGTCAGCGTGGCCGTTGAATCGAGCATCAAGGCTCGGGCCTTGGCGAGGCGTCGCTCGATCAGGTAACCGTGCGGGCTTTTGCCTGTGGCGTTTTTGAATGCCCGCATGAAATAGCCTTCGGACAATCCAAGCAGGCCCGCCATTGCCGATACGCTCAACGGGCCATCGAGGCCCGCATCAATGAACTCATCGAGCAAGCGCATCCTGTGGCCGGTTATCGAGCCATGGGGCGCTGTCGACATGGCTTCGCTACCCGTCGCCCGCTCAGACAAGGCGAGTGCCCAAGCCTCCCAATCGTCGTCCACGCAAGCCTGCAACAGCGCGGCGCGCATTCGCCGGGCGAGGACAGTGGCTTGCTGATCGATGCGATTGTTAAAGGCACGATCCCCCACCAACGCAATGCCGTCGGTGCGTATCACCCGCAGATATTCACCGCCCTTGGCTGATTCGGACAGCACGTCACACCCGGCGGGGATGAACGCCAGGCCGTTGGGCATGGCATCGAAGGGTTGTACCCGGTCGCTGCCGATCGCGTGCAGGCCTCGCTGGCTGTCGAAGGCAAAGCCGATTCCCGCCTGGGTCGCTACATACCGGGTCGCGTAGGCGCGGCCGGGTAGCAATTCGATCGCCCAGGGCCCGGCCTCGATGCGGCGGATCGGTTCGGACAAGAGCGGTGGCGGCAGGCGGTTTCGATGATTCATGAACACCATAGTAGTGAAGGTGAGGCGCAAAAGTCAGGTCAGTTTTCTGAAAGCCGCAAGACGGTGCCCGTGTTCAGACTGGGCAAAATCTCAGGGGGATAACTCATGCACAAACTGACTCGCGACGATATCGAACAGGCTGCCCGCAACATCTACCAGGTAATGCCTGCCACCGCCCAGTACCCTTGGCCCTTACTGGCCCAACGGTTGGGTTGCACGGTGTGGGTCAAGCACGAAAATCACACGCCTACCGGTGCTTTCAAAGTGCGCGGCGGTATCACTTTCATGCACTGGCTCAAACGCGAGCACCCTGGCGCGAAGGGCATTGTCAGCGCTACCCGCGGCAACCATGGCCAGAGCCTGGCGCTGGCGGCGGGCGCACTGGGCTTGCAGGCGTTGATCGTGGTGCCGGAAGGAAACTCGGTAGAAAAGAACAACGCCATGCGCGGTTTTGGCGCTGAAGTGGTTGAATACGGCCGCGATTTCGATGAAGCCCGTGAAGAGGCTGCACGCCTTGCGCAGGCGCATGACCTGTTCCTGGTACCGCCGTTTCACCCTGAGTTGGTCAAAGGTGTCGCCACTTATGCGCTGGAATTGTTCAACGCTGCGCCAGACCTGGATACCGTGTATGTACCGATTGGTTGTGGATCGGGGATCAGTGGGGTGATCGCCGCCCGCGATGCGCTGGGTCTGAAGACCCGAGTGGTGGGCGTGGTTTCCACAGAGGCGGCGGCCGCACAGTTATCGTTTGATTCCGGAGTCCTATGCGAAACCGCCTCGGCAACCACCTTTGCCGACGGGTTGGCCGTACGCAAGCCAGTGCCAGAAGCTTTTGCCGTGTACGCGGCAGGTGCGGCCCGGATCGTAGCGGTCAGTGATGCGCAGATTGCCGAGGCCATGCGCGTGTACTACACCGATACCCACAACCTTGTCGAAGGGGCCGGTGCGGCGGCATTGGCAGCACTTATTGCAGAGCGTGAAGACATGGCGGGGAGAAGGGTGGGGGTGATTCTATCCGGAGGAAACGTCGACAGATCGGTGTATGCGCGAGTGATTGCGTGACAGAATCGCGCCCCGATCCGGCCAAAGGCGCCGGACGTTGGTGGTGAAAAGGGGCCGCAGTTGAACGAACAGACATTGTCCATGCGCCTGGAACGCGTGGCGGCACATGTGCCAGCCGGTGCGCGCCTGGCCGATATCGGCTCGGATCACGGCTACCTGCCGGTGGCGTTGTTGCGCCGTGGCGCTATCACCGCGGCGGTGGCCGGCGAGGTGGCGTTGACGCCGTTCCGTTCGGCCGAGCGCACCGTGCGCGAGAACGACCTGGACCAGCAGATCACCGTGCGCCTGGCCAACGGCCTGGCAGCTATCGAGCCGGGAGACGGGATTACGGCGATCAGCATCTGCGGTATGGGCGGCGAAACGATCCGCGACATCCTCGACAGCGGCAAGGTGTACCTGAGCGGCCAGGAGCGCCTGATCCTGCAACCCAACGGCGGTGAGCAGCCACTGCGGCGATGGCTGATGGAAAATGGCTATCGCATCCTCTGCGAAGAAGTGCTGAGGGAAAATCGTTTCGACTACGAAATCATCGTCGCCGAGCGCGCCGGGCCAGTGATGTACACCGCCGAGGAACTGTACTTCGGCCCGTTACAGATGCAGGCCCGCAGCCCGGCGTTCCTGGGCAAGTGGCAGCGCAAGCTGCGCCAGAAGCAGAAGACCCTGGCCCACTTTGCCCGGGCGCGGCAGGCCGTGCCCGAGGACAAGGTGCAGGATATCGCGCAGCAGGCCCGTTGGATCACCCGGTTGCTGGCTTGAGCCCGTTCCGGAAGGTACGCGTCTGCGCTTACGCGGGCGATGGATCTCCCTTGTTCACGACCCCGGCCTTGCCTTTGGCCTGGCGGGTGTTGCGACGCAGTTCCTGTGGCGTGCGCCCAACGACTCGCACGAAGCTGCGCAGCATGTGATCGGCATCGCCGAATCCGACGCACCTGGCGATCTCCTCGAACGTCTGGTGCCCGTCCTCGACCAGTGGCCGTGCCGACTCGATACGCAGGCGCTCGATAGCTTTCGCCGGCGTCACCCCGACCGATGCCGCGAACACTCGGCCAAACTGGCGCACGCTCATATGGGCAACGTCTGCCAGGCGTTCAACCGACAGATCATCACGCAGATGATCGCGTACGTAGCTCAGCACGGTGCGGATCCGGTCCGAGCCCGGGTCGAAATCCAGCAGCGAAGAGAACTGGTACTGACCACCCGGTCGCCGATAGTAGACCACCAGCATGCGCGCGACAGAGCGTGACACTTCCTTGCCCAGGTCCTGCTCGATCATCGCCAGGGCCATGTCGATGCCGGCCGACATGCCTGCGGACGTCCAGACATTCCCGTCTTCGGTCCAGATTCGATCTCCGTCGACACGCAGCGCCGGATAGCGTGCCTGCAATTGCGGCGCGTAGTTCCAGTGGGTGGTCGCGACACGACCGTCGAGCAGGCCGCTCTCGGCCAGCAGGAAGGCGCCAGTGCAGACGCTGGCAGTGCGGCGCGCGCGCGGGGACATCTGCCGTATCGCCGCTGCCATCGGCATCATCCTGTCATCGATCGGGGCGGTGGGGGCGCCGACGATGATGAGCGTGTCGAACTGGTCGACAACCTGCAGGGCTTGCGTCGCGACTTGCAGTCCGCACGACGCGCTGATCAACCCGCCTTCAAGCGAGGCGACCGTGAATCGATAGGCCGAAGGGCGTGCACGACTGGCATTGGAGAAGGCTTCGAGCGGGCCGCTCAGATCGAGCAGCACGAAGCCCGGGTAGACCAGGAAACATATGTGACGCTGCATGCACGGAACATCCACAGTCTGATGGGGGCATAGTACGCGCTTGCTCTCTGGAAGGTCACGGGCCGATCCGCCTCATGCAAGGTGAGTGAGCAGGTCGGCCGAAATCCAGGGATATATGTCCATTTCATGGTGCCTTCTCGCCATACCGTAAATGCACCACCCCCCACATTACGGACGTGCAAAATGACCTTCAACCGAATTCATCCCGGCAGACTCATCTCCTGTGCCACCTTGCTGGGGGCTATCCTGATGGCGCCCGGCATCGGTTTCGCCGCCGAGAACCCCTATGCCGATCCGGCCAAACCCGCGCTCCCGGCCTCCACCTTTCAATGGGATTCCAGTCGAACCGCGCTGGTCGTGATCGACCCGCAGATCGACTTCATGAGCCCGGAGGGTGCGGGCTGGTCAGTCTTCGGCCAGAGCGTTACCGAGCAGCACCTGGTGCCGAATCTGACCCGACTTTTCACGGCGTTCAAACAGGCCGGAGCGACCGTCGCCATCTCGCCGCACTACTACTATCCCCAGGATCATCAGTGGGAGTTTGAAGCGCCAGCGGAAACCGTTCAGCACAAGCTGGGTATGTTCGACCGCAAGGGCGCCCTGACGCTGGATGGATTCCGCAATTCGGGTGCCGACTTCATGAAGGAATTCAAACCCTTCATCGAAGACGGCAAGACCCTCGTCGCCTCACCGCACAAGTTGTACGGCCCGCAAAGCAACGACCTGATGCTGCAGTTGCGCAAGCAGCGGATCGACAAAATCGTCCTGGCCGGCATGGCCTCCAACCTGTGCGTCGAATCGCACCTTCGCGAGTTTCTGGAGCGCGGTTTCGAGGTGGTTGTCGTACGTGACGCCGTCGCCGGCCCGAAGCTGCCTGACGGCGACGGATACGGTAGTGCATTGGTCAACTTCCGCTACATCGCCAACGGTGTGATGACCACCGACGAAGTGGTGAAAAAGCTGGAAGGGCACTGACCATGGGCATGACCCATTTCATCAGCAGACAAGGGAGCCCTTGCGGCTCCCGAATCAACCGACTGACACGGAATCAGCCATGAGCGAGAGCGAAAACCTTGGGCTCGATAGCCCGGACCGGCGGGATTTTCTGCTGCTGGGTCTGAGTGCCACGGCCTTCGTGGCCTTGTCCTCGACACCTTGTCTGGCACTCACGTCCGTCAACTCTCCCGACACCAACAGCGGAAACATGACCATGAGCAAAGTGACGACCCAAGATGGCGTTGAAATCTTCTACAAGGACTGGGGCCCGAAAAACGCCCAGCCGATCATGTTCCACCATGGGTGGCCGCTCAGCAGCGATGATTGGGATAGCCAGGCGCTGTTCTTCATTGGCCAGGGCTATCGTGTCATCGCCCATGACCGACGCGGCCACGGCCGCTCTTCTCAGACAGGCGATGGCCACGACATGGACCACTACGCGGCAGACGTCGCCGCTTTGGTACAGCAACTGAACCTGCGTAACGCTGTGCATGTCGGCCACTCGACCGGTGGCGGGGAGGCGGCACGCTATGTCGCCAGGCATGGCCAGTTGCATAAGCGCGTGGCCAAACTGATTCTGATTGGTGCGGTACCGCCGGTCATGGTCAAGAGCCTGGCAAACCCGGGCGGGCTTCCGATCGAGGTGTTCGACGACATGCGCAGGCAACTGGCAGCCAACCGGTCTCAGTTCTACCTGGATGTTGCCAGTGGCCCGTTCTACGGCTTCAACCGTCCGGCTGCCGCTGTTTCGCCGGGCATGATCCAGAACTGGTGGCGCCAAGGCATGACCGGCGCGGCAAATGCTCACTATGAGTGCATCAAGGCCTTCTCTGAAACCGACTTCACGGATGACCTGCGGGCGATCACCGTACCCACTCTGGTCATGCACGGTGACGACGACCAGATCGTCCCCATTGCCGACTCCGCGCTGCTGTCGAGCAAGCTGCTGAAAAACGGAACCCTGAAGGTGTACGAGAAATACCCGCACGGGATGTGCTCAACGCATGCCGATGTGGTCAATCAGGATCTGCTGAAGTTCATTCGCGGCTGACCGGATCGAGCCATGGTTCTGCTGCTCGCAGGGCCATGGCAGGGTTCATGGACCGGTCGCGTCACTCTTCTTTCCTGAGTGCATGAGCGTCACTGCGTGCAACTCAAACTTGCCGGTGACCGGGCGGCAATGTTTACCATCGGTCGGGTCGGTCGATGTAAATGTGACTCGATGGCAATTTTCTTCAGGAGTAATTACTGAAGCGATTCAGCTGCGTAGCTACGCAGGTTTCAGCGATGGGGAAAGGTACCCCGGGGGGCTGGATTCAGTACCGTTTGTCGAGCGTTTTGCTTAAAAAGTGAACGATCGGGAAATGCAACGCTCCTATGCTCCAGCATGCGGATCCTCTGAGATTTCGCGTTGCACTCACTAGAAAAATAATGGACGAATACCTCATCTGCATCGAATGGAATGCACATGGGGATTTTTTTTACCTGAGACCTGGAGTGATATTATGCCGTCATCACTGACTCGCTGGGCGAGTCGCTCTCTCTTGTAAGACCAAATTATTCAATCGCTTTAATCAATGCGAATTTGATCTTGTCGGCGCGATTAATTAACTCGCATGCCTGGAACATGGCCAATTTGCACTGCTGCAATAAGTGGAGATGTAATCGTGGATATTAATACAATTACCGGCCTGTTCGGGCAGAAAGAATCCATGGAGTTTTTGCGTTTAGGAGTTGTTTACGTTCACCTGTTGGCTTGCTGCGTAGCCATTGGTCTGGTGTTTGCCAGCGATGCCGCAATGGTCAAGGATTTATTGAAAGGTCGAGTGTCGTCGGGGCACGACAATGATCATATGGCCAGCCTTCAGAAGTCTGTTGCCAATGCGCTGATATTCTTGTGGGTGACCGGCGCTGCGATTATTGGCATTGATTATCTTGATAAAGGTATGGCCTATTTTGCCAATCCGAAACTTCAAGCCAAAGTCATTATTGTGTTGTTGCTGACATTCAACGGCATGTTGTTGCACCGCTATGTATTGCCGGCAATGTTGAAGGCCGGGTCGTTGCTTGATCTCCAGATCAATGTGCGAATGTTTGCCCTGTTCTCCGGCGCACTGTCGGGCGTGTCCTGGCTGTATGCCGCGATGCTCGGTGTCGGTCGACCGCTGGCCTGGAAATATTCGCTCACCGAGCTGCTGATGGCCTATCCGGTGTTGATCGTGCTCGGCTTTGCGATGATGGTGGCGTTGACTCAGTGGGCCCGTAAGCGCAACGCGGCAGCGCCTGTTGAAGAGACCACCTGGATGTTCGCAGGAATTCCTGCGCGGTGAGCTGACGCAAACCCAGGCAAAGACGGGTAGAACCCTTTGCACCTTTCAAACATCAGACCCCCTCCTGGCGAGGGGGTTTTTTGTGCGTGTGGGTTTTGTGAAATCAAAGAAAACCGGCAGGATTGTCTAATGCTGGTCAATTCAGCCGAGACATTGAACCTGTGGCGAGGAGGAGGGTAGCAAGGTCGGCCACGAGCCTACCGCTCATCGCCAAGCCATAAAATAAGCTTTGACATCATTGGGGCTTTGGTTGAGTATTAATACATCGCATGCGATCAAGTCGAGTGCGATTACAAACAACGACAACCCTTGCCGCTTGGAGATTCAGCCATGAACACCGGAAGCAGCCGCAAAATGATCAGCTCTACCGCTCAAGCTTCCCATGGTCACAACGGCAACAACTGGATCATTGCAAACGCCAATTGATGGACGTTGTCTTTTTAATGCCACAAATATCGCACGCGATTAAATCGCACTAAACATTAAGCCCTGAGGAAATCCCCATGAGCAAAATCGAAAAAGTACTGGCTACCGGCAAAACCCACACCACTCACAGCCGTGTCGGTGGTCACAACGGCAACCTCGATATCGAGCTGTCGTCGCCCGGTTCCGCCCGGCCGGCCCACGTGTTTACCGCCGTCCAGCCACACCCGAAAGCCGAGCAACTGTTTGCCGGGGCCTGGTCGGCCTGCTACACCGCGGCAGTGGGGCTGGTGGCCCAGGAACGCAATATTGTGTTGCCGGCGGACATGGCCGTCGACATTGAAGTGGACGTGGGCCAAACTGGTCCGGCGTATTTCCTTCAGGCCCGACTGACCCTGCGCGTGCCAGGCCTGGCACAGGATGTCGCGACCGAACTGGCGCACATCGCCGACTCCATCTGCCCTTACTCCAAAGCCACACGCGGCAATATCGATGTTGCCCTGAACGTTATTACGGCGTGATGCCTGGTGTATTAAAAATATCGCATGCGATACAAGCGTACACGAATATAACTGACTGTAATCCTGAGGAAATCATCATGAGCAAGATCGAAAAAGTACTGGCCAGCGGCAAAACCCACACCACTCACAACAACGCAGGCAACACGTCGCGCGGCCATAACGGCAATCTCGACATCGTGCTGTCGTCCCCTGGCAGTGAAACACCGGCACACGTGCTCACCGCCGTCCAGCCGCACCCGAAAGCAGAGCAACTGTTCGCCGGAGCGTGGTCGGCCTGCTACATCGCAGCGGTGGGGCTGGCCGCTCAACAATTGAAGGTGACACTGCCGGCCGACACGGCCGTCGACATTGAAGTCGATCTGGGCCAGACCGGCGCGGCGTACTTCCTCCAGGCCCGACTGACGTTGCGCGTCCCGGGGCTGGATCATGGGGTGGCGACTGAGTTGGCCCACAACGCCGATGCAATCTGCCCGTACTCCAAGGCCACACGCGGCAACATTGATGTCGACATCAATGTCTTGACGGCATGACTCACTCGAAGGCCGGCTCACCGGGGATTTTCCAGGTGAGCTGGCCTTCGGTGTTTATGCGCATTTCCGATACCATCGCGTACGATGTATAGTCTCGGTCTCGCAAGCTGGACCCAAGAGAACACCCATGAAAAACACCGGCAAGATATCCGCCCTGGATCTCAAACTCTCCGACTTCCTGTGTTTTGCGGTCTATTCCACCAACCTGGCGTTCGGCAAGGCCTACAAGCCGATGCTTGAACGGCTCGGCCTGACCTATACGCAATACATCACCCTGGTGGCGCTGTGGGAGGAAGATAACCAGACCGTTGGCAGTCTCGGCGAAAAGTTGTTTCTCGAATCCAACACCCTCACACCGATTCTGAAGAAGCTGGAAGCGATGGGTTATCTGTTACGCCAGCGCGACCCGGAAGATGAACGCCAGGTGCGGATCAATCTCACAAAAGAGGGACGAAAACTGCGTGAAGACCTCTCCGAAGACGGCTTCCCGCAAACCGGTCTTGATCCCGACGACTTCGTGCAAATGCAGAAGGCAATTGTGAAGTTGCGGGGCAATCTCATCCGGTCGACGAAAGACAGAGAGTAAGCCGTATCGAGAAAAGTGAGTGGTCCCCCGATTTCGGAGTGAACTCCCCCCCACTAATGGGTGGTGTTGCTCAGCAGTATTCGCCTCTTCATTCGCACAATATTTCATTATCCGGCCAATGTTTGCGGGGCATTCAGTTCATCGCCCATATATTGCTGCAAGGGTGGCAGGGTAATTGCTGTGTGAGGTTGTCCCATTCATGAAAGGTGCAAAGTCGGGCAGCTGTGGAGCTGTCAGTACTCCATTGAGAGATTGCATGTAACCATCGGTTTGCATCACGAAATACCCTGGCTACTCAATAGAAGTGCTGCAGTCATCCTCTGCGACCGTCCAGGGGAAATGCTCATGAGCCACTCCAAGGTAATGCTGCAGCGGTTATCGGCATTGATCATTCTATGGACGACGCGCACCCGTTCTTACATGACCTTATTCAATGTCCCGGCAGGCCTCAAGCTGGCCATTGTCGACTTGAATAGTTCCCTGGCGGCATTGTTCATACCGTTTTTTCTGCGGATCAGACCTTTCGTCCGTCGTCTTTTGTGTGTTCTGATTTGCCTGCTGACGGTAACGCTGGTGGCGGCCGACGAGCCTCAGGGCACTGACAATCAGAGTAACGACAAGTGGCTGGAGCCGGCACGCTCCAGGATCATGCATGTGACTGGCGCAATGCCGTTCTTTCCGCACCGGGCCAATACCCCCGGCAATCTGGTCTTGAATGTGAAGGACTTCGACAACGCCCAGGTCTGTGGCGCTTGCCATACGGAGATCTACAGGCAATGGCGCTCGTCGATGATGTCCCAGGCTTGGGATGAACCCATCTATCGGGCCTTGCTCAAGCGCGCGAGCAAGGCCACCGAGGGCAAGGTCGATAACTTCTGCACCGGATGCCATACCCCGATCGGTCTTACGACCGGGCAGATCAATTCGAAAGTCAACCGCTCCTCGATTGAGGACAGTGCGAAAAATCATCCGATGCCAGGGGTCGATTGTGAGACCTGCCACAACATCAGTTCCCGTACGGGCCTCGATAACGGCGCCTACGTTCTGAGCCCCCGAGCGCATGGTAAACCGACCAAGTTCGGTCCGCGTGAAGATGCCGTTTCTCCTTATCACGATACCGTGTATTCCGCTCTGCACACGCGCTCGGACTTTTGCGGTACTTGCCACAACGTTACTCACCCGTTCAGTAGTGTGGCGGTCGAGCGCACTTATGACGAATGGCAGGAGAGTGCCTACAGCCTTAACGGTGTTACCTGCCAGAGTTGCCACATGCCGGTTTTTGCGGGCAAGGCCGCGATCATGGGGCCAGATCGCGAGGAGGTCTCCTCGCATTGGTTCAGCGGCGCAAACGCGATGATGCTCAAGCATCTCGGTCAGGAAGAGGGTGCGCAACGCGCTCGCGACATGCTCGCCCACGCCGGGGAAATAACCTTCCAGCAACTGCCGGCAGCCATCACTCCCGGGCAATACACCTCGGTAGCGGTTAAAGTGACCAATGTCGGCGCCGGGCACAAGCTGCCGACCGGGTTTCCGGAGGGCCGGGAGATCTGGATCGATTTCCGGGTGCTGGATGCCAAGGGGGGTGAGCTTTATCGACTGGGTGCGATCAAGGATGGCAAGACCGAGTTCGACACGCGAAATTTCAAAGTGCACATAGGCGACAAGGACGGCAATCCGTTGGATGTCGAGGTGTGGAATGCCACGCAAATACTCTCGGACAACCGCATTCTGCCCAAAGGCTACGATATCCGGGAATTCTCCTTCCTGGTGCCGGCCGACGCCGTCGGGCCGTTGACTCTGACCGCCGAACTGAACTACTGGCCGTTTTCGCAGAAGCTGGCCGACTACCTGCTCGGCAAGGATAAGGTGCAGGTGGAAATCACCCAGATGGCCAAAGTCACGCAGAGCGTCCCCTTGTCCCCGATCACTGCGTCCCGCCGATAGCGGCCTATCCGTGTGATCTGCAGCCGAACCCTTGGCTGGATTACCCTGCCTGAATTCGCAAAAGTGGAAAATCGGAGGGATTTATTTTTCGGCGCTGAGCCAGGTGCAATTGGTAGCGCCTTCAGGCTTGCTCCCGAAACATCGGCACCACGACGGTGGACGAGTTTCTGCGACAGGAGCGAGTCGGGGTTCAGGCCTGTGCCGCGCTGGCGAGGCCCAGAACCCTTTCGACGAGCGGATCAGGCCACACTCGTGGGACTGGCCGGGCTTGCGCCCCATTCGAGGAAGCGGATCTTGTGAACCTCACCCTCGCTGTCTTCGTAGACCAGGGTCACCGGTACCATACCGGTCTTGTCGGATGTATCGGTGCGCTGCAGTACCCGCTTCACATCGATTTCCATTCCGTAGTGGTATTCGACGGCCGAGACATGCGCGCCGGGTTCTTGCAGGCCGTTCTGGTCAAAGACACTGGGTGCGAGACTGGAAATCACGGCACTGACTACTGTGGCAATGTTCATAAGGCTGTACCTCTGTTTTTGTTCGGTTGACAAGGACTTCATGTGACACGCCCTGAAAGTGAAGTTCACTTCACCGCGACGAACGCACCCATCCGAGTCGCCTGTAGTGGCTTTAGGCTCCCGGCAATTCCCCGTGCTTGACGCCTCTCGACCATTCGTCCTTTAAACGCCGTATTTGTTGGGCCAAACGCCGTTTTTGGATGAGGGCATAACATGTCATGACGGATTTTCGCGAAAGGTTTCACGCGTGGATGTGACGTTTCATGAACCGAAAACGGGGGGATCTTCAGTACTCCGGTTGTATGTGCCCGGGCGCAGGAGAGCGGCTGTTGGTCGGATGAAAGATGGATCCGGGTTTCATGGATCAGTCTGTTCATTGAGGTTTTCAGAAGCTTTTTAAAACAATGGGTTGGAGCGTGAAGTTCAGGGTCTTGTGATCATGAATGCATATTTGGGCTTGAATTTTCATCCGACCTAAGTCCTATTTCCGAACGCCTGGAGACTGGGACATACAATGCGTGACCGGCGGCGTCCCCGGTTCCCTGCTATTAATCAATGAGTACTCGAGTGCTGATCTTTTTCGGGAGCGCGTCATGAATCCATTCATCCGCATCGGCATTGCCGACGATCATCCGATGTTGCGTGAGGGTGTTGCCAATACATTGAGGAAACGGGCGGATCTTCAGGTCGTGGAGCAGGGCGCCAATGCAGACGATGCCAGGGATATTGCCCAGAGGGTGCGTCCGGATGTGATGTTGATGGACGTCAATATGCCGGGCGATGTTTTTGCCGCGGTGCGCTTCATTTCCACCCGGCTATCGGGTGTAAAGGTGCTGATGCTGACGGTTTCGGAATCCGAAGATGACGCCTTTATGGCACTGGAGGCCGGCGCTAGCGGGTATGTGTTGAAAGGTGTCAGCGGACCGGAACTGGTCCTGGCGATCAGGTCGGTTGCCAAGGGTGAGACGTATATCACCCCCGAGTTTGCCAACAAACTGCGCAGTAACAGCAAGCAACACGAAGCGGAAATTCACAAGGGTGATCTGACCCATCGCGAGGAGCAGGTCATTCGTGAAGTTTCAAAAGGCCTGACCAACAGGGAAGTTGCGTCAAAGCTGTTGATCAGCGAAAAAACCGTCAAGCACCACATGGGCTGCGTGATGCAGAAACTGCACGCCCGAAATCGTGTCGAAGCGGTCGCGGCTCTGCGGCGTTATACCGAACACGAAGCTGTCGGGCGCCTGCACATCGGCGCAGGGGAAACACCAATGGATTCCCGGAGCGGCTCCTGACTAGAGTTTGAACTGTGCATTGACCGACGTACCCGTGGCGCCGGAGTCGATGCTGAACAACCCGCCCAGAGATTCAACGCGATAACGCAAACCGGCGAGCCCCAATCGGGTTCTGCCGGATGTCTCTTGCAGCATGGCGTCCGCCGCCATGCCTGGGCCACTGTCCCTGACGCTGATGTTCAATACATCATCTAGGTATCGCGCCTGGATGACCTGACCCTCGCCGTTGGCATGACGGTAAGCGTTGTTGAGGGCTTCTTGCACAAAACGGTACAAACAGAGTTTGAGCGGCAGTGGTGCGGTCTTCGGTAGCGGCCCCAGGGCTAGTGTGACTTTGGTGCCAGTGCGTTGCTCGTGCCGTTGTGCCACCAGTTGCAACTCTTCCACCAGGCTCACGTCGTTGATTTCCGGAAGTGCCAGGCCTCGTGACAAATCGCGGACCTCACGCAATGCGTCGGTGGCGGCGCTACGAATGGTTTCCAGTGATTCCTGATCGACGGCGGAGCAGTTTTCGGCCAGGTCGTCGAGCCGGATCAGAATCAAGGTCAATAGCTGCGCCGGCCCATCGTGCAGGTCTGCACCAATGCGCCTCAAGGTGAGTTCGTTGACACGGGAAAACTCCTGGGTAGCCGTCGCTATCTTGCGTTGAAGTTCGGCATTGTTGATGTGTAAACGGGTTTGCTCCTGCAGCCGTAAGTGCAGTGCCACTTGTTGTTGCTGGATAATCTTGTCACCGCGTCGCACGATGAAGAAAAGCAGCGTCAGCATGGCCAATGTCGCTGCGCCAACGACCTCCCATACCTCCTGTCGGACCCGATTAACCTCGCGCTTGAGGCTATCGGCCTTTTCATAAAATTCGCCCACCGCGATGATATTCCCGGAGCTGGAATCTCTCAGGGGCGCGTAAATCTCATAGAGCGGCACGTTGAGCTCGCGCTCGAACTCGTTCTCATCCTCGTCCAGGTCTTTAAGGTCGGTGACCACTTTGCCCTTGAGCGCCTCGGCGATCTCATCCAATGGAAACTTGCGGTTGGTGATGGCTTTATTCGTGCCGTAGATGACCGTGCCATCCGCTCGCCAGATCTTGACCGAGACAATGTGATGTTTCAGCGAACGGCTTTCCGTGAGGCGGTCCAGAAACTGGGCACTTGCAGCCGAAAGGCCGTTGTCCCGGCTCATCTCCTGCACATAGGGCTCCAGAAACGTATCCATGTACTGGGCGCCTGCTTCTGCTGCACTTTGTACCGCGGCATTTTCTATTCGCTCGGTGACCAGATTGCCGACGAAGAACATGGTCAGTCCCAGGATCACCGCAGCGGCAATCACAAACTGGGTCGAGTGACTCAGCTTGCGCGCCTGGCCCCTGATCCGTATGTGCCAGACTCCATTGCGAACCACGTCGGAAACCGGGGCTGGTTCGACCAACACCTCAGTCTCCTGGGTGATCAGAGTCTGGTTTTCCGATTCGGCTTTTGCATCTTTTGCCATCGCCCTGGTTCCCTGATCATCGTGACAAGTCGGTTGGAAACCCTGCAACCCGACGGATATCCGGAGATTGGCTGTCGGCGCCATGCTCATGACTGACAGTAGTTCACTGCATAGCGATCCGACAGCTTCACTGATGGACTACACACCTCGGATGATAGTCAGGTTCATTGCCCTGGCGAAGTTCAAGCTTGTGCTGTGCTGACCTTGCCAGTGGCCGTGGAATTTTTCCGCACCGCCTGATACAGCAGGCTGGATACCATGAACCCGAGAATGGCCAGCAGACTCATTAGCGAGAAAACGTAGTTGTAGCCCTGTTGACCTGGGAAGTGGTCGAGTATTGCGCCATAGATGACGTAGGCAAACATGCCAGGCGCATAGCCGATCAGGCAACCAATACCAAAGGCCGAGCCTGTGATGTGCGGGGCAATGCCGACTTCACCCATGGGGGCCCAGAACACGCCGCGCATGGAAAAAACGATCAGCGCGAAGGAGAGGGTGGCGGCCATGCCGGCGTATATGAAACCCGGGCTTTTCGGGATGAGCATGATGGCGCCCATCAGCGGCAGTAACGCCAGGAATGCCCATTTCAGATAGCGGCTGGAACTCTTGAACTGCTTGTCGGCAATGAAACCGCCGGCAGGGCCGCCGAGGATCTTGAGGAAGTACTGGTTGATGATGCCATAGGCGCCCACCAGGGCCACGGGCAGTTGGTACATGTCCTTGAGGTAGGGAATGAAATAGGTCAGGCCGCAGTACACGATATAAACCATGAATACGTTGAGGCTGACCAGCCAGATACCCGGCACCTTGATGGCCTCGAGCAGGTTGGACAATCCGTTCTTGGGCTTGGCGGTCGACTGGGTATTGCCGCTCTTGAGCAGCAGCCAGGTCAGGGTCCCGGCAAGAATGTCGATGACCGAGTAGAACAGGATCGCCGACTTCAGACCGTTTTCACCGGAGCCCATGGCGACGAAGACACCCAGCGCAGAGAAGGCGACCAGGGTATCAATGACGCCACGCCCGCCTTCGAGCAGGCCGAACAGGCGGCCCTGTTCCTGATCGTCGCCCAGGTTGCGGATGGCTTTGAGCAGCGAAGGCCAAAAGATGCAGTCGGCACACACGGCCAGCAGGCAGAACACAACCAGCAGATTGCTGAAGGGCGGAAAGGTCGCCAGGTAAAGCCCGAGGCTGCCGGTACCGATCAGGCCGAGGGGGATCAGCTTGCGCGTGTCGTACCGGTCGGCGAGCATGCCGCCGACCACGAACAGCGCGGTGGCGATGATGGCGTTGGCGCTCAGCAGCACGCCGATTTCAGTGTGGGACAGCCCCATGAATTCTTGCATGGGGATGTAGAAGGCGTCTTTGAGATTCGCCAGCTTGTAGATGGTGCCACCACCGAGGATGAGAATCAGGAATCTGAGCCATTTGGCCTTGTCATGGGATGTCATTATTGTTCTCCAGGCGTAATTGGGTAGGCAGTGCCGCTCGGCACATCAGGTTCAGGCGTCAGGGCAATGGGCCAGGGTCAACTCGGCCAGTGTCCGGAACTCGGCCAACAGGCTTCGTACGTAGGCGACCTGGTTGTTTGCCCAACGGTGTTCATCGGCCAGCATTCGCTCCAGCGAGTAGCCTTCCGGCAGCGCTGTTTCACTCATTTCCCGGTACGCAATGAATGGGTCGGCAGCTTCGTCAAGCTGACGGAACGCCGGAGCGACGTAGTGGTTTTCCTGCTCGAGAATGAAGGCGATCACTTGCGGGGTTGATTCGCCGAGCATCAGCAGTTCGAAGAACATGCGAGCGTTGGGCAGGTCGTCTTCGGCACAGCCCTGCAGCACGCCGTAATGCCCGAACCCGTTTTGCTCGGGGACGATGCGTACACCCTTGAGGTGGGTCTGGCGTATGTGCGGCGCCAGGGTGCGCAGTGCCGCAAGGGGCTGTTCGCAGGCATTGATCATGTTGCCGAAATCGAACAGGGCATGCAGCCGTGGGTGGTTCAGCCGGTTCAGCAGTTGCGCGATTTCAGCGCTCTTGAGTTCTTCGTGCTGCTCGAAGTCGAAGAACAGGTCGTGCTCGTCTGCCTGTTGCGCGAGGTAGTCGAGGTCTGTCTCGATCAGGTCCATGACCCGGGACAGCGCCCCTTCGTAGCGTGAGTAGACGCGGATGTTGCGGGTGCCCAGCGCCTTGGCGATGGCGATTACTTGATCGATGTCTTTTTTCAGGGTGCTGCTGATTTCCAGATGCACATCCAGCCCGAGTGCACTGGCCTTGGCAGCGAACGCCTGAAGCTGTGCGGGTGTCATTTGACTCAGGCTGTTCGCTTCACCGTCGAGCAAGTGCAGGCTCAGCCCCTGCAGTTCGTGGCGGTAGGCGAAGTCCAGCAGGTCGCCAGGGGTGACACGGCCGTGGGTCAGGTTGGTCAGCAAGGGGTAGGCATGCGCAAACAGGCGCAGTTGCCCGAGTCGGTCGAGTAACTGGCGGGCCAGTGCCTCGGTCAGTACGGGGGGAGCCCCGGCCTCGACAGCCTTGTGGCTGAGCAAGGCGTTGAAGCGTTCCTGGATCTTGTTGTTCATTAGAGTCGTTCCTGGTTCAGACGCCGGGTCTACCGGCGCAGCCTTTATCGCGCCAGTCAGGAACTCTCGATAGATCCATTATCAGCTAAATCATAAGACCACTTGCCTTGCGTCAAGTGGCCTGTTGCAGGTAGCCCATTTTGCCCAAGGCCTGGGCAAGCGCTTCGACGCGCGCGCGCGCCTGGTCCTCAGGGGTACTGGCAAAACCGATCAGCAGCGCCGGCGGCAAGGCATGCTCGACGCAGTAGTCACTCAGGGGATAGGTATGAATGCCATGCTCGCCGAGTTCCCTGGCCAGAGTGTCGTCGTCAAGATGCTCGGGTAACCAGGCGATCAGGTGCATGCCGGCTTCCACGGGCGTGATCCTGAAGAAAGTGCCCAGCTGTTGCTGCAGTTGTTCGACCAGTGCTTGCTGGCGAGCCTGGTACAGCGCACGCATTCGACGAATATGACCGAGAAAGTGGCCTTCGCGCATGAAGTCTGCCGTGACAGCCTGCAGCAGTGTGGGCGGGCTGCGATCCATGACCGCGCGCAGGGTGCAGAAGGGTTCGATCAAGGCGTTCGGCAGGATCACGTAACCCAGCCGCAGCGAGGGGAAGAGCACTTTGCTGAACGTTCCGGCGTAGATGACCCGGGCCCATTGGTCCATGGCATAAAGTGCCGGCAGGGGGCGACCGTTGTAGCGAAACTCACTGTCGCAGTCGTCCTCGATGATCCAGCTTTGATTGCGCGCGGCCCAGTCGATGAGCTCCTGGCGCCGGGCGTAACTCATGGTGATGCCCAAGGGGTGCTGGCGAGAAGGGGTGGTAAACACCAGGCGGGCGTCAGGACACTGAGCCAGGCCTTGCTGGATATCGATCCCCTGTTCGTCGATACGCAACGGCACGACCAGCCCGCCTTGGGCCTGAAGCGCAATTCGCGCCGCGATATGCCCCGGATCCTCCATCCAGAAGCTGTCCTGCGGATTGAGCAAAAGCATGCCCAGCAGGTTGAAGGCTTGCTGGGCGCCGGAAACGATGACCACCTGCTCGGCACTGCAGTCGATACCCCGGGCATCGAAGACGTATTCGGCAATCGCCTCGCGCAGGGCCAGCAGTCCTTGTAGTTCGCCATAGCCGAGCATGGCCTTGGTCGGTTTGTGCAGATGGCGGTTCAACAGACGCTTCCATACGGTTTGCGGGAACGCATCGTAAGCGCTGTGACTGGGCAGGAACGAGGTCGGGCTCCCGGTCGCCCAGTCAGCATAGGAAACGCCTCGGAAATGATCGCTGCGCAACGACAGCATGGACTGGCTGAGATCGGACAGGCGAGGAGGCTGGCGCTGGTGCTTGTCGTCATCAATACCGCGGCCTTCCCATTCATGGCCGACATAGGTCCCGGCCCCGGTCCGCGACGTCAGAAAACCTTCGGCAATCAGCTGATCGAACGCATTGAGAATGCTGATTCGCGAAAGCTGCAGTTCTTTGCTCAAGGTCCGGGTGGAAGGCAGGCGTACGCCGCCCTGAATCCTGCCACTGAGAATCTGTTTGCGAATCTGCAAGTAGAGCTGGCGGTACAAGGGGATGGAACTGGCACGGTCCAGCTCGATACCCGACAACAGCAAACCGGCGGAGGATTTCATTATTTGTTCGTCTGGATGGAGTGTGGTCTGGCCTGAATGGCCGTCAGGCACCTGGACGTAAAAGGGTATCGAGCGGTACTCGATAAGTCATCCACCTCGGGCATTGATACAGCGCACAAGACCCGGCACGCCCTGCGCTGGCCTCCACGATCGGCGCCGTAATGAAGTGGCGACCGGGGACGGCATTTTCCATGGCAATGAAAGGCCAGTACCATGACGGCCACCTCTTTGCCGATACCGGCATTCAAGCCGGCAAATAACCCGGTGAATCGTTCTTCAATGGAGAGACACATGACATCAGGACAATGTCTTTGCGGAGCTGTACGTTTTTCCCTGACGGTTGAACCACGATTTTTTTATCGCTGCCATTGCTCCCTGTGCCGCAAGCAAACCGGGGTTGGCCATAATCTCGCCACGCTGGTCAAGGCGTGCGACTTTCGCTGGGACGAAGGGGCAGGTGCGATCACCAGTTGGCGAAAACCCAGCGGGTACCGGAATGACTTTTGCTCGCAGTGTGGCTCGACCGTGCCCAATCCCCTGCGCGAGACGCCTTACTTCTGGATTCCGCTTGGACTTCTCGATGTCGAGTTGAGCATGGTGTGTGTGGGCGATTTCTGCACCGATGACGCGATGCCATGGGATGAACAACGCTCGGAAAAAACTCATCGCGCGGCCCCGGATTCTCTTGGGTTTATTCTGAACGAACTTCAGGTCGACACTGGCGAATAGAATCTGAACACTGCTCCGCACTAACCTGTGCTGGCATGGTCAATAAACCGCGCTCGACCTTTGGCGGTCGAACTGCCCGGAACCGACCGGCCCCGCATCGGCAATTTGATCAAGGACAGTGAATGCATGCTCGCCGCCACATAATCAGCAACAGCCTCTCCCTGGTTCCGTGAATCGGGACTCGCCATACGGTTATCCCCTCCATTCCACTCGAAGATTTAACTCATGTACCTACGCAAAATTGCAGTTGGGCTGTCGGCCCTTGTTTTGCTCTCGTCCGGGGCAGAAGCCCGCAGCCTGCTGGACCTGCTCAAACCGCCCGCCGCGCATCATGAACAAACATCCCGCTCGGGCTCGATCAGCCAGAGCGCGGCCCTGGACCTCTACTCGAACAAACAAAGACAGGCATCTTTCGACGGCTGCGCAGATCTGTTCCCGGCCGCGAAACCGATCAACACCGCCACTGTGCCGGCAACCATGAAGCCCCTGGCTTTGTGTTCCGATAACTTCGCGGTGCTGTACTCGCAAACCAGCAAGACCCCGCTGGTCGTGGTCGAACGCCTGAATGCAGCCCAGTTGCAGGATGCCAAAGGGGAAGAGCGCACCAACCAGTTCTATCCGGACCCACGTATCCCCAAAAGTGGACGCGCTGAGTTGAGCGACTACCGCAGCCAGCACCCGGCCGTGGACCGTGGCCATCAATCCCCGGCCGCCGATGCACCGACCCCCAATGCCATGGCCCAATCCTTTGCGCTATCGAACATGGTGCCGCAAGACCCGACCAACAACCGCAAGATCTGGAGCAAGGTCGAGTCGGATGTCAGGAAGTTTGCCAAGCGAGCCAATGGCAACGTGTTTGTCTTTACCGGCCCGCTGTTTGACCCTGGCCACTCCACCATCGGCGACAACCAGGTCTGGGTGCCGACGCGCCTGTTCAAGCTGGTGTACGACGCATCGTCCAAACGTGCCTGGGCCTACGTGCTGCCTAACGGCGAAACCCGTATCGAGAGGCCGATGGACTATGAGACTTTCGTGAAGAGTACCGGGCTCAAGCTGCTGGGGGATCTGCCGGTCACGGGGTCCGCAGGGCGCACCTGATGGCTGGATGAGCAACACCCCAAAGGTTGGATGCAACCGATGGGGTGTTTCATCGCCATGAACCACGCCAAAAAGTTCCGGAAAATAAATCCGGCAAGAAGTAACAGTTTGTAATTTTGAACTATACCCAATAGGGCAATCGCTCCTGACCCCGGGACATGATGCCTCCACAGATACTCGTCCCAGGAACTTCAACGTCAAGCAGACCGAGAGATTCTGGTTATGAACGCTTTGAAAATCGCGGCCGGCGATGCGGTCCGGGATTGCTTTCGTGACACCCGTGTAATTTTCCTGTTTGGTGCAGCGCTTCTTCGTCCTGTTTGGGTCCATGACTCAGGAACACGACGACAGCATGCCCCTGCGCAGCACCCAACCAGCAAGGTTTACCTGGTCAGGCAGTGAGCATTAGCCCCTGTCCGGCCGCGTACTGCATGTCGCCGGGCCCAGGTTCAAAACTCTGAACAAGGCAAGGAGTTTGCGATGGCTGATTCAAGCAAGAAAATGGGCCTGATGGGGCTCACGACGCTGGTCACGGTCAACATGATGGGCTCGGGCATTATCATGTTGCCCACCAATATGGCGCAACTGGGCGCCGTCTCGCTGCTGTCATGGATCTTCACCGCGATCGGCTCGATGGCCATCGCCTACTGCTTTGCCCAGTGTGGGGTCTTCTGTCCGCGCTCCGGTGGCTTGTCCGCCTATACCGAAGAAGCCCACTCAAAGTCGGGTTTTTTCCTCTGCTCGTACCTGTACTTCCTGTCACTGGCCATCGCCAACGTGGCTGTGGCCATTTCGGCGGTGGGCTACATGACGGCCTTCGTGCCATGGCTGGGCACGGGAGCCATTCCGCTGTGCATCGGCACGATCGCGCTGATCTGGCTGACCACCTTCGCCAACTTCGGTGGCCCGGGCATCACCGGCAAGATCGGCGCATTCACGGTGTGGGGCGTGATCATCCCGGTAGCGGGCCTGAGCATCATCGGCTGGTTCTGGTTCAAGCCCGATGTGCTGGCCGCTGCCTGGAACCCGAACAGCCTGCCGATTTCCGAAGCCATCGCCAAAGCCATTCCCTTGACCCTGTGGGCCTTCCTGGGCATGGAATCGGCGGCCCAGGCCACCGATGCCGTGGAAGACCCCAAGCGCAACGTGCCGTTGGCCTGCCTGTTCGGCACCCTGGGCGCCGCCGTGGTCTATGTGCTGTCGACCACCGTCATCCAGGGCATCATTCCCAATGCTGACCTGGCCAAATCCACGGCGCCCTTCGCGCTGGTCTACGCCACGATATTCAGCCCGATGGTCGGCCATATCGTCATGGCCCTGGCGGTCATGGCCTGCGTCGGTTCGCTGCTGGGCTGGCAATTCACCCTGGCGCAAACGGCGAAGATGACGGCTGACCAGAACCTGTTCCTCAAGCTGTTCAGCAAGGTCAACTCGATGAATGCGCCCGTCGTCGGCATGATTGTCTGCGGCGTGCTGCAGACAATCATGGCCCTGTCGACCATCTCGCCCGACGCCGCCGCCCAGTTCAGCAAGCTGGTCAGCCTGGCAGCGGTCACCAACCTGATCCCCTATATCACTGCGCTCACGGGCCTGCTGGTGATCATGCACAAGGCCGGGGTCTCGTCGGCCATACACTCGCGTAACGTGGTGGTGTTGCTGATTGCAATGACGTATGCCTTGTACGCCCTGTATGCCTGCGGCAAGGACGCAGTGATGGGCGGTACCCTGGTGCTCGCTGTCGGCTACCTGCTCTATGGATTCCTCGCCAAACGCTTCACCGATGCGCCATCGGCCAATCAGGCCAGGGCCGGCAACCCTTAGGCGTGGCCATCAGGACTGCACAGACATCTGCATACGGGGAAACCGGACATGAACGTACCATTTGCCACAACCACCAGACTGTTGCTTGCCTTCACACTCTTGACGCTGCCGCTAGTGGCCGGCGCCAACACCCTTGAACGTGTGCGCAGCAGCCACACTTTTACCCTGGGCTACTTGCCTGACCTGGCCCCCTTCAGCAAGCAGGAAGGGGACAAGGCCAGCGGTTATGCCATCGACCTGTGCCTGAAAGTCGCGGACAAGCTCAAGAGCGAACTGGGTCTGCCCGACCTGCAAGTGCACTACCAATCTGTAAAGATTTCGGACGAGGTCAGTGCCGTGAGCCAGGGCAAGGTGGATATCCTCTGCACGCCGACTCCGCCCACCCTGGAACGGCGCAAGATGATCAGCTACTCCATACCGATCTACACCGCAGGCCTCTCGGTCGTGGTGCGCAACGATGCTGCCGAACCGTTGCTCAATGTGCTCAATGGCAAGGTCGCCAATACTGGCCCGACCTGGCGTGCCAGCATCAACAATGGTCTGGCCAATCATACCTACGCGACGCTCGAGGGCGGGGTGACCGAAGACTGGATTCGCGAGCAGATGCGCCTGCTCAACGTGATCGCTTCGCTGGTGACCGTGGCCAACATCGACGAGGGCATCAAGCTGGTCGCCGACGGCAAGGCCGACGCCTTCTTCTCCGAACGCATGCTGCTTCGCAACGAAATCGCGAAGGAAGGCGCGGCCAGGAACCTGATGATCCTGGACCGTATCTTCGAGTACTCGCCGGTGGCGATGATCGTGGATCGCAACGACGAAGACTTCCGCTTGCTGGTCGATACGGCCTTGAGTGAGGCCTATTACTCGGGCTTCGTGGAAAAAGCCTACGACCAGTATCTGGGTGGGACCAACGCGACCGTGAAGAAACTGTTCAGGGTGTATGCGTTGCCCTGATGGATTTTCTGTAGGAGCGGGCTAGCTCGCTCCTACAGGTGAGCAGCGTCAATTGGCGAAGACCATGGCGAAGTAGCCGAGGACCGTCAGCAGGATTCCCGAGACTGCAAAGGCTACGGGAAAACCGACCCACGGCACGTTGCTGCCAATCTCCGCCGCGGCCTCCAGGCACGGTCCGGAATGACTGCGGGCGCCGGCCATACCGCCCATCAATACCGCCGGATTGATTTTCATCAAGTGATAACCAACCACCCAGACGGCGAACGGCGGCAACATGCAGGCGACGAAGCCCACCAGGAATATCTGCACGGCGAGCGTACCCGTCAGTTGAGCGAGCAGGGTGGCGCCGGCATTGATCCCGACAATGGCAACGAACACCAGCAGGCCCATGTCCTCAAGGATGTTACGCGCAGCGTTTGGCGTATTACCGAAGAACCGCAGGCGCGAGGACAGTGACGAGACGATGATCCCCGATACCATCAGACCGCCAGCGCTACCCAGGCCGACAGAAGCGCCAAAGGCGGGGAACTGGATAAAACCGATCAGCAGCCCCAGGCTCATTCCGGCAAACAGCGTCAACAAATCGGTCAGGCTGCTGGGCCGGGCGATGACGCCGAACAACTCGCCCGCGCGTTGCACTGCGCTGGACAGGCCGGTGACGAAAAGCACGTCGCGGCGTTGCAACGTGGTCTCCGGCCCTGCGGGCAGTGGTACACCGCCGCGCTGGATGCGAGTCAGCTGAACCTGTCCGGCCAGGTCGAGTCCGCGGAACTCCCTGAGTTTCTTGCCGATGACGGCTTTCTCAGTCACCAGGATCTCCGCATGATCCAGTGTTACCGCGAGCGCCCTGGCGTGATCGACCTCCGGGCCGATCAGGCCGATGTTGGCGGTGAGGCCCGTACGTGTGCCTCCAAGGGTAATCACATCCCCCAACTGCAACCGGATATCAGGATCTGCCCCTATCGACTCATTGCCACGATGCACATTGACGACACGGTATTCAGGGAATCGGGTGAGCAACTCGCGGATGGTGAGGCCGGCAGTCGTGCGGTTATCCAGGCGATAGGCGCGCAACCCGAAGGCCTTGTCAGCAGTGAGGCCATCGTCCTCGAGATCATGCATCCCATGCTGTTCCTCATAACGACGGGCTGCCGCCTTTGCATCGACACCCCACCAGCGCGGCATGTATTTGCACATCAGTACGATGCCGACGGTGCCCCAGATGTAAGTAATGCCGTAGGACAGGGTTATCATCGCGGACACCCCCTCGACCGTGTCGCCCGGTGCGAGGCGGACGGCACCTGAGGCCACCGCCTGTTCGGCCGAGCCGATGGCGGAGGACATGGTCGTGGCCCCGGCGAGGATTCCGCCGGCCGCGCCTGTCGGCAAGTTCAAAAGACGAGTGCCCACTACCACCACGGCCAGACTGAACACACTGCAAATGACCGCCAGGAGGGTGAACTTCAGCCCATCATCTTTCAGGCTATTGAGGAATGAGGGACCGACGCGCAAGCCGACTCCATACATGAACAGGTAGTAGAAGAGGTTCATGGTGAACGTGTCGAGCTTGAGCGTGATGCCATAGAGGGACGCGGCAATGGCCACGCCACAGCCAACCACGATGGCGCCGCCGACCGTACCCAACCCATAACCCTTGATGGTGAAACGGCCAATCAGCACCGCCAGGCTCACCACCAGGAACAGCAGCATGTAGGGGTTGGCATTGAGAAACGCAAAGAGTGCCTGCACCGGTTGATTCCCCCTTTTTCGCTACGTTTATGCCTGATGTCCGGAAACCTCAGGCAGTAGCGTAGCGTGTGAATCCGGGGTGGTTGACCCGCAACGCCATTTTCAGGCAGCAGCGCTCACACTTGCGTCTTTCTCTTGCGACGTAACGTCATGCAGGGAAATCCTTGAAGTCTCCGGTAATGCCAGCCCGCCCGCCAGCGCGAGCAATGCAACAGCGATCAGGTAGAACGCCGGCGACAGATTGCTGCCGGTGGTGCTGATCAGCCATGTCGCCACCAGCGGAGCAGTGCCGCCGAAGATGGTATACGCCATGTTGTAAGTGATCGCCGAGGCGGTGTAGCGGGTACGGGTAGGGAAGGTTTCCGAGAGCAGTGCCGCCGTCACCACGCCACACAACACCGCGCCAATCGCCAGCAGCATGACGCCGACGATGGACGCTGCGAACGAGCCGGAACTGGCCATCAGGAACGATGGATACACGGCGACGATCAACAGCGCGCAAGCCGTCATCACCGTCATTCGACGCCCGACCCGGTCCGAATACAGCCCGGCCAACGGGCAGATCGCTGCAGCGAACAGCAATGCGATCAGTGACACCAGCAACGCCGTGGCGCGACTCAGGCCACCGGCGACTTGCAGGTAGGTCGCGAAATAGGTGGTGAACATATAAAACGACAGTGCTGTCAGTGACACAAAAGCGCCCAGGCAGCAGATAGCCGCACCATGGTTGCGCAAGGTTTCCTTGAGTGGGGAGTGTGCGACTGCGTGTTCCTGGGTCACTGCCTGGAATGCCGGTGTCTCATCGAGCTTCCAGCGCAAGTAAAGACCTACCAGGCCCAGAGGCGCGGCAATCAGGAACGGCAGACGCCATCCCCAACTGCCCATTGCCTCGGCCGACAGTGACGCCTCGAGTGCGTAGGCCACCACGGCTGCCGCGGCAAAGGCGGAAAATGTCGACACCGGAATGAAGCTGCCGTACCAGGCGCGTTTGTCACTCGGTGCGTGCTCCATCAGGTAGGCACAGGCACCGGCGTATTCTCCACCGGCGGAAAAGCCCTGGGCGCAGCGGATCAGGGACAGAAGAACCGGCGCCATGACTCCGATCGCCGCATAAGTGGGCAGCAAACCGATCAAGGTCGTCGCCCCGGCCATCAGCAGTATGGTTATCGCCAGGGTTCGCTTGCGGCCGATCCGGTCGCCGAGCATGCCGAAGAAAATCCCGCCAAGGGGCCGAAACGCAAAGGCCACGGCGAATACCGCAAAGGTCTTGAGCAGCGCGGCGCTGGCATCGCCACTGGGGAAAAATTGCTGGGCAATGGTCGTGGCCAAAAAGCCATAGACGGCGAAGTCGAACCACTCGACGAAATTGCCGATGCCGGCGGCCACAATCACTCTTCTCAGCGTTTGCGGGCTGACTTGTTCCATCGTTGCGTTCGTCATGCTTGACCTCGACAGTCCGTGAGTACGCTATCGATTATCGGGGCAGACACTGAGGTGACTCACTTCAAAAGTGTCATCCGCATAGTCAGCACCGACTTCATGCCGTTGAATCACGCATGATTCGCGCCAGATTGGCCGAGGGAGAGCAAAGGGCAATGTCCTATCGAATTTGCAAAGCACCGAGGGTATTGTCGGTCGCCGGGGCCCGTTCGATTTTTAAGGAATGAAAATGACTTTGACTGTTGAAAGCCTCGTCAGGATCGCAATGACCAACCCGGTAAACGCAGAAATTTCCGCTCGCTTGCCTGAACTCGGTTTGAGCCAATGCATGCTCACTGCCGGTTGTCTGTTCCAGGCCGTGTGGAATCATCAGTCTCAGCGACCGCCAGAGTGGGGCGTGAAAGACTACGATGTCTTTTACTTCGATGATGACCTGTCGTGGGAAGCCGAAAATGAGGTCATCCAATCAGGCCAGCGTCTGTTCCGGGACCTCGACGTGAACATTGAGATCAAGAATCAGGCTCGAGTTCACCTGTGGTACGGCCAGCGGTTTGGTGGGGATTATCCAAAGCTTGAGTCGGCCAGGGACGGGATTGATCGCTACCTGATTGCCGGCACCTGCATCGGTCTGGATGTTGAAACGGGCGAAGTCTATGCGCCCAACGGCCTGGCCGACACAGAGTACGGGCTGCTTCGTATCAATCCATGGCACCCCAAGCCAGTCCTGTTCGATCAGAAGGCGAAAAGTTATCAGGCTCGCTGGCCCTGGCTCAGGATCATGGAGCCGCAAAGTTGAATCGGTTAAATGTCTCAAGCTGATATCATTCAAGAATTACAGGCTGAGTAGCACAACATGAACCGTCAAAAGAAACTGAAGCAGCTGTTCAAGGAGAAGGCCAAAAAGGCCAGTGCCAAACTGGCACCGAAGAACAAGCCTAAATACATTTGTAAAGCCGACCGATTGAAGCTGACGGCTGAATCCAGTCACGACCCGGCCATTTCCTCTGAGAGCTGATCTTTGTAGCTCGCGCACCATTTGAAAACTCAAGCCCCTGGTTCTTTCGAGCCGGGGGCTTTGTCATGTATCGGTCATGCATCATCGATGCGTTGCATCACCGCAGACCTAGCGAATACCGCTACCCGCCATGGACTCTGGCACCCACTGCGCAGTCGACAGCGGCTCGATGTAGCGGATGCCACCATGGGGTCCGACCACGCCATTGATGTTATAGGTGCCACGCGACAGGTCGTAGGTCATGAACGGGGTGGCATCCGGGACTTGCTGGTCATAGCTCTGGCTGAAGAACGCGAAGGAGCCACGATACAACTGGCCACTGGTGTCGTACTGATCGGAGGCCACCGCGGCCCAGGTATCTTCATCCAGGTAAAAGCGGCGCTTCTGGTAGATGTGCGTAGCACCTGGCTTGAGGTTGCCCTCCACGACGTAGACCCGGTGTTTTTCCCAGCGTACGAAATCCGGGGCAATGAAATTGGGGGTGGTCAGCGATTTGGCGTTGCGTGCGTAAGTGAGTTTGTAGGTGTTGTAAGGCACGATCATTTCCTGCTTGCCGACCAGCGTCCAGTCATACAGCTCGAGTGCACGGGCAGTACCGGGGTTGGGTGTGTCGTAGGCCAGGATCGAAATCTGTTTGACGCGGCGCTGGGCAGGCATGTACTGCCAGGCGCGGCCAGGAAACTCTGTGGCATTGGTGGCGTTCTTGAGCATGATCGACTCGCCAGCCCGGCGCGCAGGCCCGGTGTAGGACAGTCTCAACTGATAATAAATGTCCGAGCTGCTGAACGGCTTCGACAGGTTCTCGTAAATCGGGAAGGACACGTATGCCTCGCCGGTGACAGCCAGGCTCGGTACGCCCGCCGTGTCGACGCTCCAGGAGTCGTACTTGGAATGGATGTTGACACCCTGATAGCGCAGCAGGAAGTTCCACATCGCTTCGGCGCCTGATTGCGGGATCGGGAATGGCACCCCGGGCATCACATTGTCGATGGCGATCCCGCCATTGATGGACCTGGCGTTGGTGGCATTCCTGCGGCTGTTGTCCAGTATCGCCTGTGGTAGCGATGCGGTGCGGTGGGTCGGATACACGTCGATGCGAAAACCTGGGTAGCGCCTGGCCAGCGCTACGGTGGTGGCGGTCAGCAGGCCTTTGTATGAATCGACGTTCTTGCCATTGATCACCAGCAACGGTTTTTCGTCCGCAAAGGGGTCCGGACGCATGCTGTCGCCGGTCTTGAAACTGGAAGGGGCCGTGGTCAGGCCACCGTTGTAGGGCGGAATGGAGCCATCGGCATTGCCGGCCTTTTCGGCACCCACCCACGTCAGGCTGGTGCCCAGTCGCGCGGCTTCATGACTCGAGACATAGGCATGAGCATCGATGGCCAGCGCCATCAGGGGTAGGCCAGCCAGAAGACTTTTCACGATTTTCATATTGTTATTCTCCTGCCTGGCGTACCAGGCAACTCGTGACTCAGGCGCCGCGATGACATCCGTCGGCTCAATCGCCAGAGGCTTTTTCAGAATCTCCATTAAAAAGCCCGCGATTCGGGGGCGCTTTTCATTTGACGACAGTCCCTTGGCTATTCATGACAGCCCCGGACGCTTGTCGAGGGTGTCGAGGATGAAGCAACGCTGGGCCTGCTGCGCGAAATGGGGGCAGGGCAGGCCCAGGGGTACCATTTCGCCAGGCCGATGGCGTTGAAAGCGCTGTTGGCGAGTTCACCGCTCGATCGTCAGGATTGTTGATGTTTCGAGGCAGAGGCATTGACGCGATGCCATGGAATGAACAACGCTCGGAAAAAATCTGGAGCGCCCAATGCCGCCCATCACCGCGCGCCTGCTGGCGTTGTCTGTTCTTTGCCTGGCACTTGAAGTGCCGGCCCAGAGCAACGGCTGCCCGGCCGGCGAAAAACAGGTGTGTCTGGACGGCTGCGTCTGCCTGCCAGACCTGGTGCCTGATGATGTCTACCAGATCGCGGCACCTGCCCTGGCCCTGTGGCTGACCCAGGCCCGTGCCGAAGCCGCCAGCACCGGCCTCCAACCCATTCCGGCGCATATCCGCGAACATCTACTGCGCTGGTACGACCCCGCCGTCCTCGATAGCGCGCGCTACAAAATCAGCGACAACGGCCAGTTCAGCGCCGCCACTGCCATGCTGCAAAACCCTGATGTCGGTGCCGTGACGCTGATCGATATCATCCTCTTCCGGGACGCTCGATCCGCTGAACAGGACATCGCGCTCTGGGCTCACGAACTGAAACATGTGCAGCAGTATCAGGAGTGGGGGGTGCAGGGTTTCGCCCAGCGCTATACCCAGGATTTCAATGCCGTGGAGGCGCCGGCTTACGCCATGCAGGCTGAGGTCAGGCGGTCGTTGCGCAAAGAGAGTTACTGAAGTGACTTCGCCGCCATTGCTGCCTGCTTCAGAACAGGCAGCCCGGAGCCGCGGTCCGGAAAAAAACCGCGGCGACCGATCGATCAGGCGGTGGGGAGCAGGCCTTTCTGTTTGGCGACATGAGTCGCCAGTGCGTCCATCAAGTCCGGGGACAGGCAGTCATAGGGTTCCAGGCCGATCGAACGCAGGCGCTCACGAATTGCCTTCATTTGCGCTGGCGGTGTGCCGGTTTCGATGATGGAGGACACGAACGCCGCGAATCCCGGCGCAGCCCATCCGCTCTGTGGCGAAAGCTCGGTGTGGACGAAGTCCAGGCCATAAAACGCATGGTTCTTGTTCTCGATGCGCCCAAAGAGATGGGCGTGACACTGCTTGCAGGCGTGGCGCTGGATGGTGGCGCTTTCGTCGACAATCGCCAGTTTTTCGCCGTGGGCAATGACGCTGACCTTATCCCGAGGCACTACGGCGATGACGGCGAATATCGCGTTTTTCGGTTTCCAGCATTTGCTGCAACCGCATGCGTGGTTATGCAGGGTTTGTGCGTCGATTCTGACCTCGACCTTGTCGGTCGCACACAGGCATTGCAGGGTGCCACCTGTGAAATTCGCGGCGGCGGGCTGGATTCCATTGTCCAGTGCAGGGTGAAGTTGCAGGGTGCTCATGCTGGCTTCTCCGTTTCAGGGTGTCAGACAAAAATGCCTGGGGCTGTGCCCCGGACCGGTAGTTCATCGACTTTCGAAAAGGACACAATGCATAGACGGGTGACCTCCTTCGGTGCGTCCGGTCGGTTGTCAATGCTCATGGGCATGTGAATGGATCGTCAGGGCACCCGGTACCTTGGTGCGTTCGAGCCCTCCGCGTTCAAGCCACCGCAGGGTCTGTGTATAGGCGCGCTGCAACAAAGACTCGGTCTGGTCAAAGTTGAACACAGAGACATCCACGGGGCACAAGGGCGGGACGATGTGCAGGCTGGTGAGCGTGCGGAAGTGTTCGATGTCGCTCACCAGTTGGCGCATGCTCATCAGATTGACGGTGTGCAGGGCCAGGGCGACCAGGCCCCGGGGCGGTTGTGTCAGGGCGCAACTCACGCCGGTGGGGATGACCACGACGTTGGTGGCACCCAAGGCTACGGCCGTCGAAATAGGTGTGTTGCTTGCCACGCCGCCGTCAACCAGGAACCGGTCGGCGATTTGTACGCAGGGGAACACCAGCGGGATGGCAGCGCTGGCCAGTAACGCCTGTTCGAGTTCGCCACTGGACAGAACGGTCTCGGCACCACTGAGCAGGTCGGTGGTGACGATGTGCAGGGGCAGCACCGCCTCCTCGATGCGATGAATGGGCAGTGCCTGACCCAGCAATCGGTTCAAGGCCGCCGGCTGCAACAGAAAGCCACGCCGTTTGATCAGTCCTCTACAGGTATCGAGCCAGGAGAGGGGAAAGATGTCAGCTTTACTCAGCCCGCGCCAGAATCCGGCGAGTGCCTCGACGCCATCGGAATCGGGCCTTGCGGCAAAATAGGCACCGTTGATAGCACCTACCGAAGCGCCAACCACCATGTCGAATCGAACATGGGCCTCGACCAGGGCCCGCAACATGCCCACCTGCACCGCACCCAGGCTGCCGCCACCAGCGAATACGACTGCGGTACTGGTCGCCATGGTCGAAGTCTCGGCGCAGAAATGTATCGAGTGAGTGTAGCTGACGGATAACGGTTACTTGCGGGTGCTCGCCGCTGAGGTGGTTCTCAACGCTTGCTAAAGGCCAGCCGCGCTGCGAACAGCACAAAGACCAGGCCGGTTGTGCGATCCATCCAGGTGATGACCTTCTCACGCCGCAGAACGCCGGCAAGCTGTTGAGTTGCGCCAATCAACGTCGACGACCACAACAGACCGAGCACCACGTGAATGCTGACCAGACCGAATGTCCAGGCAATCAGGTTGTGCCCTTGGGGAACAAACTGCGGGAGAAAGGAGACGTAGAAAATCCCGATCTTGGGATTGAGGACGTTGCCCATCATGCCCTTCAGGAACCAGTTTGCATTCGGCTTTGCGTCCGCTTCGACGGGCGATAATGAGTTGCGTGGACGCAGCAACATGTTCAATCCGAGCCACGCCAGGTAAGCGGCGCCGCAGTACTTCAACAGGCTGTACGCCAGCTCCGATACGGCAATCAGAGCACCCAGGCCAAAGGCGATGGCAGCGCCCCACAACAAGCAGCCGGCATTGATACCCAGGGCAGCGCGAAACGCCTGCTGTTTGCCTTCCACCGTTGCAGTTCGCAAGACCAGAGCGGTATCGAGGCCCGGTGTCAGCGTCAGCAGGGTGGCGGCAAAGGTAAAAGCAAGGAGGTTGTCTGCGATGGACATCGGCGTATGACTTCAAAGTGATGAAGCGCGAACGTTAGCACATGGCTGATAGGCTTCAGATTTCGTTGAGTGCTCGAAATGCCGCTCCAGCTCCAGCCAGTAACAGGTTGCGTTGACGCGCGGTGACGCAAGCCGAAGGAGAAAACCAGGGGCCGATGCAGTAACCCAGGGCGATCACCCCCGATCCAGGGCAGAACAGGGTGGGAGGTTCGCAACCTGCTACCTCCATAATTGGGGAATTTCACCCACCCAACCGGGCGTTTACCACCTGATTTGAGGAATATTCCCCGCCTCACCCATTCTCTCGCTCGAAACATCCTGTTAATTGATTTGAGCTTTTTCTTCGCCCGATTGAAATGGCTCATTAGTTGCAGCCCCCAGGTACCCGCAACAACTTTCGTCCCGCACATCATGGAGACAACGGGGCTTGCCAGGTTCGGCATGACGCGAGGGGTGAAAAATGAAAAACGCGACACCACCAAACAGCTCCATCGCTTCCAATGAGGAGCTTCTTATGAGTTCCATGATCAGGATCGGCATCGTTGATGATCACCCGCTGTTAAGGGATGGGGTCACAATGGCGCTGAAGAAAATAGCTGACTTTCAGGTGGTCGAGCAGGGTGGGTCTGCCGATGAGGCCCTGGAAATTGCCGCTCGTTTTGCTCCGAATGTGTTGCTGATGGATGTAAACATGCCGGGCGACAGCTTTGCTGCCGTGCGAGCGATCTCGGCTTCTTCGCCGGCAGTCAAGGTTTTGATGCTGACGGTATCCGAGTCCATCGAGGACGCCTATTCCGCCCTCGAAGCGGGCGCGCAGGGGTATGCGTTGAAAGGCATAAGCGGCCGTGAGCTTGTACAGATCATCAGAAATGTCGCTGCTGGTGAAACCTTCATAACACCCAGGCTTGCCAGCAAGCTGTTGAGCAATTTCAGAAAGCACGCGGATGACAAGCAAAAGGTCGAGCTGACCCATCGCGAAGAACAGGTTATCCGGGAAGTATCGAAAGGCCTGACCAACCGCGAGGTTGCTATCAAGCTCGAGCTCTGCGAGAAGACCATCAAGCACTATATGACAAATGTCATGTACAAGCTGCGCGTTCGTAACAGGACGCAGGCAGTCGCTGCAGTGAGACGGCATTGGGAGAGTGACCATATACCTGGCTTGTGTGGCGCTCTTCAACGCCGCGACTTGAATGACAACGGTTAGCCAGATAACGAGTCATAAGCGCTTGCGGTGACTTGAGTGCAACGATCATCTTGGCACGGGTGATCAGATCCTGAATTGCGCCCTGGCTTTGGTTCCGGCATGGGGCGCCGATTCAATGGTGAAAATTCCGCCGAGGGATTCGACGCGATAGCGCATGCCGACAATGCCCAGATGACTTCTGCCTCGCCCCGGCACACTCGGTTTCTCGGTTGGAATACCCGATCCCGCATCCTCGACTTGCACTTGCAGCAGGCCTTCGGAGTGCGAGGCGCTGAGTGTTTGGCCTTTTCCTCCGGCGTGGATATAAGCATTGTTCAATGCTTCCTGAGCGAAGCGGTAAATACAGATTTTATGTGCTATCGGTACGTCGTCTGGAAGCCTATCAAGCTGCAGGTCGACTCGCGTCTCCGTTCGCTCTTCGTGCCGCTGAACAAGCAATACCAGCGCATCGTGCAGAGTCAGGTCATTGACTTCGGGAACCGCCAGACCAAGTGATATTTCCCGCACTTCGTTTAAAGCATCCTCGCCGGCACGTCTGATCATTTCGAGGGCTTCCCCATCCGAGGTGCCTGCCGAATCTTCGAGCTCTTCAAGGCGAAGGAGAATAAGTGACAACAGCTGAGCAGGACCATCATGAAGATCTGCCCCGATCCGGCGAAGGGTGAGTTCATTGATTCTGGAGAATTCGCGATTGGCGGTAGTGACCTTGTGCTGAAGGGCGGCATTATTGGAGTGCAACCTGGCTTGCTCCTCCATTCGCCATTCAAGTGCTGCTTCCTGCCGCTTTATTATCTTGTCGCCACGTCGAACGATAAAAAACAAAAGCAAAATCATCGCCATCGTTGCTGTACCAACAACCGCCCATACTTTCTTGCGAACGTTATTGATTTCGCGCTGTAACGCTTCCGCAGTTTCGTAGAACTCACCCACCGCAACAATCTTTCCACTACCCGCTTCGCGCAGTGGAGCAAAAATTTCATAGAACGGAATGTTCAGGCTTCGCTCAAAGGCATCCTCGGTATCATCCTCAAGATCTTCGTTCAGTTCCGTATAGATCTTGCCTGCCAGCGCCTGTGAGATCTCCTCTGTCGGAAAATTTTTCTTGAACGTGGATTTGTCGGTGCTGTAGACAATCGTGCCGTCCGGGAGCCAGATTTTCACCGAGACAACATGTGTACTGAACGAGGTGCTGGACAGCAGGTTATCAATAGTCTGAATAGTTTCATCGGGGAGTTCCCTGGCAGTGGTCAATCCCTGGACGAAAGGTTCGAGAAAGTTCTCCATATAACGCGCGCCCGTCTCTGCCGCCGTTTGAACCGTTGCATCTTCGATACTCTGGCTGACGAGGTTTCCAACGAACGTCATGGTCAAACCCAGAATGATTGTGGCGCAGATCACGAACTGGGTTGAGCGGCTTAAATGGCGCAATTTCGCAAGGGTGCCCAGTCTCCCGGGCACTCCTCCACCGGACGTTTGGTCAACGCCTGATTCGACCAAGGTCTGATCCGATTCATTGACCAAGGTCTCAGAATTTGGTTGGGCTTTCGTCTCTGTACACATCCGGGTAGCACCTCAATACTCATTTTCAATGGAGAGTAAAGCTGGCGTTCGAGGATGAAGGCGGGAGGCGCGATGAATAACTTAAAAAGATTCTCGATCATTCTGGATAACCGCTATTTCCGGCAACAACTGCCGGGGGTTATTACCCATGGTGTGGTCGGCCATTCGCGCCTTGTACTGTCACCTCATGGCCATACAGACCAGGATGGACACGGCTGCACGCTTGGCATTCAAGTCAAACCCGGTTCACCACCAGGCGCGTGGAACCAGTCTCCATTAGATACTAGTCAATTCGTGGTCGATGCCAGTTTTCTCATGGATAAAAGGCTTGTTGACGAAGCCGCATGGACGCAGAACCGTGCCATCACCCCTCAGGAAGTCCCGGACTATGGCGATCTTCGCCAGCATATTCCGGCCAATGACTCCGGTCGCTGGATGTGTGGCATCTGTGCCAAGCCCACTATGCCTGAGAGAGCTCCATGGACAAATGCATAGAGCCCCGATACGTGACGGGGCGTTTAGCAAGTTGCACCTTCTATTCAACCTGCGTTCACGGGCCGTCGCCTCCTTGAGGCGCAATACCAGCCTGTAGGTACGGTTGCCACGGGGAATTGACCCTTAGTTGAGCACTGCTGATTGCATTCCATTCAGCAAGGGCTCCGTGCGCCTGTACGACCAGGTCCCGTCGTTCAATTTTCGAATTTCATTTATGGGGTTCAACACTAAACCGCGCGCTTGCAGCCGTGTTTTATGCGTGTGGTTTCCTGATTAGTCGAGCATCGAGGAAACAACCATGGCCAGCTTCATCAAGTCCGATCTCGAGTTCATTCTCGAACAAATTTTCATCGCCGAACGGAATGCGGCAGGCGCGAGCCTGATAGACATGCTGCCGAACGTAGAAGTACCTTTCGGCCTGCGCACCGTCTCCGGCATCCTCAACAACCTGGCCGATCCCCAGTTCGGTGCCGCCGACAACATCTTCCCGCGCATGACGACGCCGGTATTCAATACCGCGCAGGTACAGCCGGCCGGCTTCTTCGGTCCCACCGATCCTGGCGGAACCACGCCGACCTCCTACCTGCAGACCAGCGGTTTCGTCTTTGACTCGCAGCCGCGCACCATCAGCAACCTGATCGTCGACCAGACTGCCAACAACCCGGCGGCGGTCGCGGCCGCAGCGTTCAATCCGGATTCACAGACGGTCACCAGCCCCGGTCTGGATGGCCTGTTCGGCACCGCCGACGACGTTTCCGTGTTCCAGATCCCCAATATCACGCCAGACGCGGGCCTGACCGTGCCCTTCAACGCCTGGATGACCTTCTTCGGCCAGTTCTTCGACCATGGCCTGGACCTGGTCACCAAGGGTGGCAGCGGCACAGTGTTCATTCCGCTGCAGCCCGACGATCCACTGTTCGTGCCTGGTAGCCCGACCAACTTCATGGTGTTGACCCGGGCCACCAATCTGCCCGGCCCCGATGGCATCCTCGGCACGGCCGACGACATCCACGAACAGCAAAATACCACCTCGCCGTTTGTCGACCAGAACCAGACCTACAGCTCGCATCCTTCGCATCAGGTATTCCTGCGCGCCTATGAGCTCAACGCCGCCGGTGATCCGGTGGCCACCGGCAAGCTGATCACCAATCGTGACCTGGGGGCCGACGGTGTGTTCGGCACCGCCGACGACGTCGAAATCGGTGGCATGGCCACCTGGAAGGTGGTCAAGGCCCAGGCCCATGATCTGCTCGGCATCAACCTGACCGATGCCGATGTGTTCAATCTGCCGCTGCTGGCGACCGACGCCTACGGCAACTTCCTCAAGGGGCCCAACGGCCTTCCGCAAGTGGTGATGAAGGGCCCGGATGGCATTGCCGGCACCGCCGACGACATACTCGTCGAAGGTAACCGCGCCGCTCCCATCGACCTGACGAACGCCGTGCGCACCGGTCACCAGTTCCTCATCGACATTGCGCACAGCGCCGATCCCACCGGCGGCCTGACGCCCGACGCGGACACCGTCATTGGCGGCCCGCAAGCGCCCGGCACCTACGACAACGAGTTGCTGGATGCGCACTACATCGCCGGCGATGGCCGCGTTAACGAGAACATCGGCCTGACCACCGTTCACTCCGTGTTCCACCACGAGCACAACCGGCTGGTTGACCAGACCAAGCAGACGGTGCTGGCCTCCAACGATCTCGATTTCCTGAACAAGTGGCTGATGCCCGACGCCCAATTGACAGCGTTGCCAGTGACGCCTGCCGACATCGCGGCCCTGCACTGGAACGGCGAGCGGTTGTTCCAGGCCGCCAAGTTCGGCACCGAGATGCAGTACCAGCACCTGGTGTTCGAGGAGTTCGCGCGCACCGTCCAGCCGCAAGTGGACGCCTTCCTGGCCCCCATGGGTAACGACACCACGATCGACCCGTCGATCGTCGCCGAGTTCGCGCACACCGTCTTTCGCTTCGGCCATTCGATGCTGGTGGAGACGGTCGATCGTTTCGACGCCAACTTCAACGTCGTCGGCGACGGCAATCCGACTGTCGCGGGCAATCAACAGACCGGCCTGATCGCGGCCTTCCTCAACCCGCTGGCATTTGCTGCGAGCGGCCCGACCCCTGAGCAGGCGACAGGCGCCGTCGTACGCGGTCTGACCCGCCAGGTCGGCAACGAGATCGATGAGTTCGTGACCGACGCGGTGCGCAACAACCTGGTCGGTCTGCCGCTGGACCTGGCCGCCCTCAACCTGACGCGCGGCCGCGACGCCGGCATCCCGTCGCTGAACGCGGCGCGGCGCGAGTTCTACCACATGACCGGCGACAGCCAGTTGACCCCCTACACGAGCTGGGCCGATTTCGCGCAGCACATGAAACACCCGGAATCGCTGGTCAACTTCATCGCCGCCTACGGCACGCATTCAACCATCACTAGCGCTACGACGATGGCGGGCAAGCGCGCCGCGGCAGCAGACCTGGTGTTCGGCAGTGCGACTGCGCCAATCGACCGTCTCGACTTCCTGCACAGCACCGGTGTCTGGGCGAACAACGCCGGTGCGGACGGTATTCCGAACACCGCAGACGACTTTACTATCTCCGGCCTGGACAACGTCGATTTCTGGATCGGTGGCCTGGCCGAGGAGAAAATGCCCTTTGGCGGCCTGCTGGGTTCGAGCTTCAACTTCGTCTTCGAAACCCAGTTGGAAAACCTGCAGAACGGCGACCGCTTCTACTATCTGGCCCGCACCGCGGGACTCAACTTCGGCACCGAGCTTGAGAACAATTCGTTCGCCAACCTGGTGATGCTCAACAGCGACGCCACCCACCTCCCGGCCAACATATTCCAGACGCCGGCCTTCATCCTCGAGACCGACCCGTTGCACCAGTTCAACCAGAGCGTGGTGGCCGGCCCGGACGGCATCGTCGGCACGGCCGACGATCTGCCCGCCAACGCCGATCCGTTCGGCCCGTCGGATCACCCGATCGGCTCACCACGGATTGACCATTTCACGCCGCTGGTGATCCGTGACAACCCCGACACAGTGGGCCCGGATACCAACTACCTGCACTACACCGGCGGTGATACGGTCGTGCTCGGCGGCACGGCCGGCAACGACATCCTCATTGCCGGCGACTCGGACGACGACACCGTCTATGGCGACGCCGGCAACGACCGGCTCGACGGCGGCTACGGCAATGACAACATCTTCGGCGGCACCGGTGACGACATCATCACCGACATCGGCGGCGACGACGTCATCCACGGCGAGGACGGCAACGACGTCATCCAGGCCGGCAACTCGACCCTGGCCGGCAACAATCTGGTCCTCGGCGGTGACGGTAAAGACTTCGTCATCACCACCGAGGACATCTCGATGATCTTCGGCGGCAAGGGCGACGACTTCCTCCTCGGCAACAAGGTCAACCTCTCGCCACAGGGCGACGAAGGCGACGACTGGATCGAGGGCGGCACCCAGGATGGTGCGGTCGGCGACAGCAATAGCCCCACGTTGTCCGACGATGTGCCCGGTAACGATATCTTCATCGGAAAGGGTGGATTCGATGAAATGATCGGCGAAGGTGGCGACGACGTCTTCGTCGCCAGCGACGCTCAGGACAAGATGGACGGCATGTCCGGATTCGACTGGACCACCTACAAGAATGACAAGTACGGCGTGACCGTCGACATGGTCGTGCCTTTCTTCAGCCCCTATCACCCGGTGCCCGATGCAGCGGGCAATATCGTGGGTGCATTCGCGCAATCTCCCGATGCGGTCTATGACCGGTTCGCGGAAGTGGAGGGCCTGTCGGGGTCGGCCTTCGCCGACTTCCTGCGCGGCGATGAACAAAACGCAGCCATCATTGCCAACATCACGGCCAGGGGCAGCATCCTCACCAACTTCGATCTCGTCAGTGGCCTGCGGGCCTTCGTCGGCAGCGCCGGTTTCGGTGCCGACGGTATCGGCGGGACGGCCGACGATCAGTTCGGCGCGGGCAACATCATCCTCGGCGGCGATGGCAGCGACATCATCGAAGGCCGTGGCGGCAGTGACCTCATCGACGGCGACAGCTGGCTCAACGTGCGCATCAGCGTGCGCCAGAACATCGATGGCACCGGGCCGGAGATCGCCACCTTCGACAGCATGGTGCCCTTGATCCCGCTCATGCTGAACGGCACCTTCAACCCCGGCCAGCTCGTCGCCGTGCGCGAAATCCTGCCCGGGACATCCGCAGGCGGGGCTGCGTTTGACACCGTCAACTTCATGGGCCCGCTGGCGAACTACACGATCGCCGTCAACGGCATCGTCGTTGATCCCGCCGTTGCCCTCAATATCGTCGGCACCGACATCGTCACCGTGACCGACAATGTCGGTCAGGAAGAAACCGACCGTCTCACCAATATCGAGCGGCTGCAGTTCTCCGATCAATCCGTGGTCCTCGTGCAAGGGGTCAACGCCGAGCCTGTGGGTGCGCTGACGGTGAGCAACACCGCGCCGACCGTTGGCCAGACGCTGACCGCGTCGGCGGCCGGCATCACCGATGGCGACAACGCGGGCGGGGCGATCCACAATCCCATCAGTTACATCTGGCAGTTTGAAGCGACACCGGGCTCGGGCGTCTTCGAGGACATCATCCTCGGCCCAGGCCGCATCGGTATCGGATTTACCAGGGCGGACCAGCCCACTTTCAAGGTGACCTCGGATCTTGCCGGCCTGGCAATCCGCGTCAAAGCCTTCTATGCGGACGATCATGGTGTGACCGAGCAGGTATTCTCGGCACCCACTACCGCAGTAGTGGCTGCGCCGCCGGCCCCGGTAGTGGCGCCTTCGCTGATCGATCCGCAGACCACTGCCCCCAGCAACGGTGTGCGTTACACGCAATCGGACCTGGCGTTCATCCTTGACCAGATCAAGATAGCGGAACGCAACGCGGCCGGTGAGAACCTGAACTCGCTGCTCGACAACGTACGGATGCCGTTCGGTTTACGTACGGTCGAAGGGACGGAGAACAACCTGCTCCATCCCGAGTTCGGGGCCGCGGATAATGTATTCCCGCGCCTGACCACGCCGGACTTCCGCACGGCCGACGCCGGCACGAGTTACACCCAGACCAGTGGCCTGGTGATCGACTCGCAGCCGCGCACCATCAGCAACCTGATCGTCGACCAGACCGCCAACAACCCGGCGGCGGTCGCGGCTACCTTCGATCCGGGTCTGGATGGCATTCTCGGCACGGCTGACGATGTGCTCAAGGCCGGTGCGCAGGTGGTGACCGGAACCCGTACCGACGGCACGACGTTCCAGACCTTCTTCGACCCGAACATAAGCCCCGACGCGGGCCTGACCGCGCCCTTCAACCAATGGATGACCTTCTTCGGGCAGTTTTTCGACCATGGTCTGGACCTCGTTACCAAGGGCGGCTCGGGCACCGTGTTCATTCCGCTGCAGCCGGATGATCCGCTGTTCGTGCCCGGTAGCCCGACCAACTTCATGGTGCTGACGCGCGCCACCAATCAGCCTGGCCCCGATGGCATTCTGGGCACGGCCGATGACATCCACGAGAACACCAACACCACCTCGCCGTTTGTCGACCAGAACCAGACCTACAGCTCGCATCCCTCGCACCAGGTGTTCCTGCGCGCGTACGAGCTCAACGCAGCCGGCGATCCGGTGGCCACCGGCAAGCTGATCGAGAATCGTGATCTGGGCGCCGATGGCGTGTTCGGCACGGCCGACGACGTCGGGATCGGCGGCATGGCCACCTGGAAGGTGGTCAAGGCGCAGGCGAACGCGCTGCTGGGCATCAACCTCACCGATGCCGATTTCGACAACGTGCCATTGCTGGCGACCGACGCCTACGGCAATTTCATCAAGGGGCCGAACGGCTTCCCGCAAGTGGTGATGAAGGGGCCTGACGGCATTGCCGGTACGGCCGACGATGTGCTCGTTGAAGGTAATCCGCTGGCGCCC
Organism: Pseudomonas sp. B28(2017); assembly: GCF_002113025.1. Classification (GTDB taxonomy): domain Bacteria; phylum Pseudomonadota; class Gammaproteobacteria; order Pseudomonadales; family Pseudomonadaceae; genus Aquipseudomonas. The sequence continues at coordinate 874,560 of NZ_NEJH01000001.1, forward strand.
ATCAGCCTGGTCGATGCCGTGCGCACTGGCCATGCCTTCCTCAACGACATCGCGCACACCGCCGTTCCGGTGGACAGCCAGACCGGCGCAGCGCTCCTGCCTGATGTAGACACCGTTGCGGGCGGCCCGGTGGCCGCAGGCTTCTACGACAACGAACTGCTGGACGCGCACTACATTGCCGGCGATGGCCGGGTCAACGAAAACATCGGCCTGACCACCGTCCACTCCATCTTCCACCATGAGCACAACCGCCTGGTCGATCACACCAAGGCGGTGGTCCTGGCGACAGCGGCAAGCGGCGATGTATCGTTCCTGAACGAGTGGCTGCTGACGCCTGTCACTGCCGTTCCCGCCGATACCTCGACCCTCGACTGGAACGGCGAGCGCCTGTTCCAGACCGCGAAGTTCGGCACCGAGATGCAGTACCAGCACCTAGTGTTCGAGGAGTTCGCGCGTACCATCCAGCCGATGGTCGATCCGTTCTTCGCCCCGGGGCAGGTGTACGACACCGCGATCGATCCGAGCATCGTTGCCGAGTTCGCGCACACCGTCTATCGCTTCGGGCACTCGATGCTGCTGGAGCAGGTCGACCGGCTTGATCCGAACTTCGCCTCGAGCGATATCGGGCTGATTCAGGCCTTCCTCAACCCGCTCGAGTTCGCGGGCAGCGGTCCCACTCCGGAACAGGCGGCCGGTGCCATCGTGCGCGGCGTGACCCGTCAGGTGGGCAACGAGATCGACGAGTTCGTCACCGAAGCCCTGCGCAACAACCTGCTGGGTCTGCCGCTCGATCTGCCCTCCATCAACCTGGCGCGCGGCCGCGATACCGGCATTCCGTCCCTGAACGCCGCGCGGCGGGAGTTCTATCTGCCCACCGGCGACGCAGAGCTCAAGCCCTACACGAGCTGGGCCGATTTCGTGCAGCACATAAAGCATCCGGAATCGCTGATCAACTTCATCGCCGCCTACGGCACGCACCCGACCATCACCGCCGCCACCACGCTGGCGGACAAGCGCGCCGCAGCTGCGGACCTGGTGTTGGGCGGCGCGACCGCACCGGCAGACCGTGTCGACTTCCTGAACAGCACCGGCGCCTGGACCAGCACCGCGGGTGCGGACGGTGTATTGCACACGGCAGACGATGTGACCATCACCGGCCTGGATAACATCGACTTCTGGGTTGGCGGGCTGGCCGAGGAGAAGATGCCCTTTGGCGGCATGCTCGGCTCGACCTTCAACTTCGTCTTCGAGAACCAGATGGAGAAACTCCAGGACGGTGACCGCTTCTACTATCTGGAGCGCACCGCCTCGATGGACTTTGGTGCCGAGCTTGAGAACAACACGTTCTCCTCGCTGGTGATGGCCAATACCGACGCTACACACCTTCCTGGCAGGGTGTTCCTGACGCCGGCCTACACTCTGGAGGTCAACCAGGCGAACCAGTACAACCCGAGTGTCATAGCCGGTCCAGACGGCATTGTCGGCACCGCCGACGATCTGCCGGCCAATGCTGATCCGTTTGGCCCGTCGAACCACCCGATTGGCTCACCACGCAGTGACTTCCTCACGCCACTGGTGATCCGCGACAATCCCGCCACGCCGGGTCCGGATACCAACTACCTGCACTACACCGGTGCCGATACGGTCGTGCTGGGCGGTACGCCCGGCAACGACATCCTCATTGCCGGTGACTCGGACGACGACACGGTCTATGGCGATGCCGGTAACGACCGAATCGATGGCGGCTACGGCAACGACCAACTCTTTGGCGGTACCGGTGACGACATCATCACCGACATCGGCGGCGACGACGTCATCCACGGCGAGGACGGCAACGACGTCATCCAGGGCGGCAACGGCCTCAACCTGATCCTCGGCCAGGCCGGCCAGGACTTCATCATCACCGGCGAGGACGCGGCCGATACCAGCGGCGGCCTGGGCAACGACTTCATCCTTGGCAGCAAGGCGAACGAATTCGCGCGCGGTGGCGAAGGTGACGACTGGATCCAGGGTGGATCCGCCGATGGTGTTGCCGGCGACAACTTCGACGCATTCGGCAACGATCCGATCAAAGGCAACGATGTGTTCATGGGCGATGGCGGACCGGACAACTTCGACGGGGAGGGCGGTGATGACATCATGATCGGCAGCCCCAGCGAGGCGGACCGTTTCATCGGCTTCTCCGGTTTCGACTGGGCAACCTTCAAGGACGACCCGGCTGGCGTGACCATCGGCCTCAACTCCAGGCTGCGCTTCTTCGACCAACCGCAGGTGCCCGGTTCCACCGCGTCGATCCTTGCCCGGCTGGACCTGGTGGAAGGGCTGTCGGGATCGTCACACGCCGACTTCCTCAGCGGCGACGATTCCGATGCTGCATTGCTCGCTGTGGCTGGCGTCAACGGCAGCGTGCTCACCAACTTCGACCTCATCAGCGGTCTACGGGCGTTCGTCGGCGCCGCCGGCAACGGGGCGGACGGCATCGCCGGCACGGCCGACGATAAGTTCGACGGGGGCAACATCGTCCTGGGCGGCGCTGGCAGCGACGTCATCGAAGGCCGCGGCGGCGATGACCTCATCGACGGCGACAAATGGCTCAACGTACGCATCAGCGTGCGGCAGAACATCGATGGCACCGGCCCGGAAATCGCCACCTTCGACAACATGACGCCGCTGGTCCCGCTGATGTTGAACGGCACCTATAACCCCGGCCAGCTCCAGGTTGTCCGTGAGATCCTGACCTCGACCACTCAGGACTTCGACACGGCGCTGTTCTCCGGCAATTTTGCGGATTACACCGTGGTCAACAACGCCAACGGCACCTTGACGGTCACCGACAGCGTCGCTGGCAGGGACGGGACTGACACCCTCAGCAATATCGAGCGGTTGCAGTTCGCCGATCAGGCGGTTGTTCTCGGCGGTGTGAACTCGGTGCCGGTCGGCTCGCTGAGGATCGACGATCCCACGCCAGCCGTCGGCCAGACGCTGACCGTCTCGGCGGCCGGCATCACCGATGCCGACAATACCGCGACTGGCGGCGCGATCACCAGCCCCATCAGTTACTTCTGGCAGTTCGAAGCGCGCCCGGGCTCGGGGGTCTTCGAAGACATCACCTTCTTTGCCGCCGGTGAGGTCGCGCGCGCGGAGGGTACGACCGTCACGGTGGGCTCGGAACTCAGGGTCCCACCACCAGCGACTCTCATTGGCGCCGTGCCGGCTATTCCGCAACTCGTCGTGGCAACCGGACTGGCTCTGCGCGTCAGGGCGGTCTACAAGGACGCCAATGGCGTGCTTGAGGAAGTGTTCTCGGCACCGACCGCACCCATCACGGCGGCCGGTACCGGCACCGTCAATGTCCTGCCTGTTGGCACTGTGCTGATCAGCGATACGACCCCGACGGAAGCCACGGCCTTGACCGCCACGGATGCGTTCACCGACGCCAACGGGACCACGACTTCGGTGATTACCCATCAGTGGCAGGCGGGCAGCGGTGCGATCTTTACCGACATCGCCGGCGCGACGGGCACGACCTTCACGCCCGACCAGGCGCAGGTCGGTCAGCAACTGCGTATCGTCGCGAGCTACACCGATGACCTCGGCACATTTGAGCAAGTCACCTCTGCCGCAACGACAGTGGTCGGTGATCTGTTTGTCGGTACCGCCGGTGTCGACATCTGGACCGGCACAACAGGCGACGACGTGGCCAGCGGAGGTGCTGGCAATGACATCCTGAACGGCTTGGGCGGCAACGACATCCTCAATGGTGACGCGGGCAATGACGTGCTCATCGGCGGTCTTGGTGCCGATACGATGGCCGGCGGCGATGGCAACGATATCTACGAAGTCACCGACGCTGGGGACGTGGTGACCGAACTCGCCGGTGGCGGCATCGACGAGGTCTGGACCTCGCTCTCGAGCTACACCCTGAGTGACAACGTCGAGAATCTGTTTTTCGGCGGCAGCGGCAACTTCGCGGGCACCGGCAACGTGCTCGACAACACGATCGTGGGCGGTGCGGGTAACGACATCATCATCGGTGCCGGAGGTGCCGACACGATGGTCGGCGGCGGTGGCAGCGATATCTACGAAGTCACCGACACCGGGGACCAGGTGATCGAGCTCGCCGGTGGCGGCAACGACACGGTCTGGACCTCGCTCGCGAGCTACAGCCTGGGTGCCAACGTCGAGAATCTGTTCTTCGGCGGCAGCGGCAACTTCGCGGGCACCGGCAACGTGCTCAACAACGAGATGGCGGGCGGTGCGGGTAATGACGTCCTCATCGGTGCCGCAGGTGCCGACACAATGTCCGGCGGTGCTGGCAACGATATCTACGAAGTCACCGACCCTGGGGACCAGGTGATCGAGGCCGCCGGTGCCGGCATCGACGAGGTCTGGACCTCGCTCGCGAACTACGCCCTGAGTGCCAACGTTGACAATCTGTTTTTCGGTGGCAGCGGCAACTTTGCGGGTACCGGCAACGAGCTGGTCAACACGCTCAGGGGCGGTGCGGGTAACGACATCCTCATCGGTAACGGAGGTGCCGACACGATGGCCGGTGGCGGCGGCAACGATATCTACGAAGTCACCGACCTTGGGGACGTGGTAGGCGAGAACCTCGGTGACGGCAACGACACCGTCTGGACCTCGCTCGCGAGCTACACCCTGGGGGCCAACGTCGAGAATCTGTTTTTCGGCGGCAGTGGCAACTTTGTGGGCACTGGCAACGAGCTGGCCAACACGATCGTGGGGGGTGCAGGTGACGACTTCATCGTCGGCGCTGGCGGTAACGACGTGATGAGTGGCGGCGTGGCCGGCAACGATACGTTCGTGTTTGGTGCCGCGGGTTTCGGCAACGATACGGTCCTGAACTTCTTGGCCAATCCGGGCACAGGGCACGACTTGCTCGATCTCAGGCCGATGGGGATCACCAGCGCAACGTTCGCTGCCAACGTGACCATCACGGCTAGCGGGGCGGACACGGTGGTCGGGATCGGGGCGGACACGATTCACCTTGTGGGTGTCAACAGCGCGGGCGTTGATCAGACGGACTTCATTCTGGCCACTTGAGGTACTGGTCAGTAGTGTCGCAGGGAGCGTGGACAGCGGAGGGGAGGGCAATGGATGCCCTCCCTTTTTCCTTCCATTCAATGACCCATCAGTTTCGCGTTAAAGATCTCGGGCAGTGATATTTCAGCAGTGCGCTGGTTGCTCAAAGACCGCCGAGCGAGGTGGTGTTGAGTGTCAGCCGGGGAACTGATCTCCAAACATGGGGTACCCGCCGGCGGAACCTTCGCGTGTTGTCTCGTCCTGGATCACATCCCAGTGTTCGACCATCACACCGTCCTCCAGGCGCACGCCATCGCGGTTTGAGTCTGATATCGCTTACGCCCTTTCGAGCAAGTGCTCCAGAAACAATCCCGCCGCGACCGACAACGCCTCTCGCGACCTCACACACACGCTGAGTTCGCGGGAGGCCCACGGCTCATCCAGCCTGATCGCCTTCGCACCGTCCATTTTGTAAATCGCCGCGCTCCCCTCGGGCAGGATGCCAATGCCCAGGCCGGCCTGAACCATCAGGCATAGCGCGTCGTAGCTGGAGACTTCCATGCGGATTTTCAGCGAACGCCCCAGGTCGTTGGCCGCCTTGATCAACTGAAAGTTGAGATGAGTGCCACTGCGCAAGGCTATGTATTCGTGATCCAGGGTTTCGCTGAACTTGACGGAGTGGCGTGTCGCCAGCGGATGCCCGAGGGGCACAAGTAACACCAGGCGATCGGTACGAAAAGGGAAAACCTCGATATCGGCACCGTGCGGAAGACGGGTGAAGATGCCAATGTCAGTGCGATTTTCGGACACGGCCTTGGTGATGGCCAGGCTTTGCCTTTCTTCGAGGCTGATATTGATCAGTGGGTACAGTTCCATGAACGACTTGATCAGGCCCGGGAGGAATTGGGTGATGGCGGAAATATTGGCCAGGACATGCACCGAGCCACGGCGGCCATGGGAGTAGTCACGCATCTGCACGACGATTTCATTGAGGTTGTTCAATGCACTGCGCGCCATGAACAGTAGCGACAGACCGGCGTCGGTCGGGGTGATGCCTTTGTTGGTGCGATTGAGCAGTTTCGAGTCGAGCAGTTCTTCCAGCTCGCTGAGCCGTTTGCTGACCGCCGCCGCGGCGATGTGTTCGCGTTTGGCGGCGGCAGCAATGGTGCCTTCTTCAACGACGCTGACAAAGAGTCGCAACGAGACCGGATCGAGTTTCATGGGAGGTACCGGTTTGGCCTGAGTGGCCAGCATAGTACCTCCTTCGACATCGGCTCAAAACGTCCCGGACAACAGATGGCCGGCGTTGGGTACTTGTGCCTTGAGGCCAAGGGTTTTCAACATCTGGTAAACGGTGGCGACCGATGCCGACAGCACCGGCTTGTCGAGGCGATCCTGGACAAGCTGGATCGCGGGTAGCGACGGCATTTGCACGCAGCACGACAACACCACGCCATCGGCCTGGCCGATGTTGAGCCGGTCGGCGTGAGCCAGCAGATTCATCGGGTCCAGACGCCCGACTTCGAGGTTGTCGGAAACCTCCAGGCTGATGGAATCGACCACTTCGATTCCGGCCGCTTCGATGTAGTCGATGACCTGTTGGGTCAGCGGCTTCATGTACGGGGTGATGATCGAGATTTTTTTGTAATCGAGCATTTTCAGACTGTCGATCAGTGCGCCTGCGGAGCTGAGTACTGGTGCGTTCGATTGATTGGACGCCACTGTCTTGCTCAGTCGCTCTTGCGAGACTTTGTGATAGCCCGCGCCTTGGCACATGATCGCCACCAGGCAGGCATAGGCCATGACATCCACTCGCGCATCGCTCAATTCCAGCGCGCAACGGTCGCTGTCGATGTCCATCTTCTTCAGCTCTTCGGGGCTGACGTGCATCATGCGCATGCGTGAGGAGTGAAAGGTAAAGCGCTCTTCGGGAAACAGTTCGTAGCGCGAAGTCAGCATGGCCGGAATTTCGGTTTCCATTGTCGTGTTGGAACTGGGAACGATTTGGCCGATGCGAAAATTTTTCATGGAATTCTTCCTTTGAGCAGTTCAGGTCAGTTGCCGCTGGTGAGTTGAACGCCTTTGGTTTCCTGCAACGTGAACACCATGACAGCGGCGATGACGTAGGAAACGGAGGCAAGGGAAATGGTGGCGGTGAAGCCGATGAGCGGGATCAGTACTGGCACCAGCTTGATGCCGGCGATGGCACCGACTCGGCCGAAGTTGAAACAGAATCCCGACGCAGTTGAACGAATGCTGGTCGGGAACAACTCCGAGTACCAGGCGCCGAACCCGCTGAAATAACCGGTGAAGAAGCCCAGCAGTGCCGCCAGCGAACCGAGGGCGATGACATTCTGGGTGGTGAACAGCAGCTTGCCGTCCGTCAATGGCATCAAGGTCGCCGTGTAGGCAAACACCGGCACCATGATTGCCATGCCGCCAAAAAATACAGCGAACGACAGGCGACGACCGATGCTTTCCGCCAGGTAGCCGTAGGCCAGGTAACCGATGGTGGCGCCGATGCCGATCCAGATGACAAACACCGGAGCCTGATCGATGCGCACATTCAGAATGCTCTGCAGGTAAGCCGGCATGAACGTGGTGATGATCCAGTAACCGTACATGCCCAGTACCGAAATGCTCAGGCCCAGCAGGGTCACTTTCAGGTATTGCGGGCGGAATATTTCCAGCAGTCGACCCTTGTCGCTGTTACGCCGCATGAATTCACGGTTGGCCAGCCAGACAGGTGATTCCTTGACGAACAGCCAGATGAACACCAGGGTGAAATACGCCGGGATCGAGGCGTAGATGAACAAGCTGCGCCAGGATTCAGGGTTGCCGCCATCGAGGAACGTCCAGGCGAAAATCGCCGCCAGCAGCCCACCACCCGACCAGCCGGTCTGCATCACCGCAAAGGCCTTGGCACGACCGGCCGCAGGCCAGATCTCGGACACCAGCGCCGCCGCGGCGGACCACAAGCCACCGACGGCGATGCCGACACAGAAGCGGAACACATTGAGTTGCCACAGGCTGTCGGCAAAAGCACAGAGCAGGGTGCCGGTGCCGTAGACGAACACCGACAGCATCATGGTTTTCTTGCGGCCGATCTTGTCGGAAATGTTGCCGAGGAAGAAACCACCGATGCCGGTGGCCAGCAGAAACCAGGCCACCGTGGAGACCACGTCGCCCAGGCCGACGGCGAAGGTCTTGGCGACCGCCAGCAGGACAAAGCCGAAGACGGTGGCATCCAGGGCATCGAATAGCCAGGCGGCCCAGGAACCACCCAGCGTCACGTAGCGCTGGGTGGCGGTCAGTTGACCGATTCTATCGACGACAGGAGCTTGCGCCGTGGAACTGGCGGCCAGGGTTTTCATGGTTCAACCTCGCGGGTTTGCGTTTTTATTCTTGGAGCTCGTGTGCCGAGTAGTGAATGGCAGCCGAGTGGTCATGTGCGACCGATGTTAGGAGAGGTGAAAGCCGTTCGTATATCAGCCATTCACGAGCCTGCCATCGCGGGTGACGATGGCAGTGAGGAGGGGTAAGAGAAGATCGCAATCGGAAGCCGGTACAACGTTTTTCACCGCGCTGCTGCCGCAGTCAGAAATACTTGAGCCAGCCGATATCGCGACGACGCGCCTTCAGTGCGGCGAACCAGCGCACAGGTAAGTACAGCGACGTGGCCAGGAGCATTGCCGTCAGCCACACAGCCCAGATGCCGTCGAAACCGAAGTAGCTACCCTGGTTCAAACCCAACAGTGCAACGCCGATCAGATACAGCACTTTCAGTACGTAAAGGTGAAGCAGATAGAAGAACATGGGTGCCGCACCAAATACCGCCAGGGCGCTGATCCACTTGCGTTGCCGGGCGAGCTCAAAGCCCAGAAGCAGTAACAGCCCCACCCCTAGAGTCAGAGCAAGGAATAGCAGGGAAGGTGGATATTTTGTGATGTTGAAAAAACTCATCAAGCTTTGTGCGGTGCTTTCGTAGGCCACCCAATGGGCTTCGCCATAACCATTGGCAAGGCGCAGTGCCAGGAAGCCTGTCAACGCTCCAATGCCTGCCAGCAACAGGTTGCGTTGACGCATGTTGACGCAGGCCGAACGAGCAAACCAGGGGCCGATGCAGTAACCCAGGGCGATCACCCCGATCCAGGGCAGAACAGGATAGGAGGTTCGCAACCTTAGCCCTTCGGATACGTCGATCCAGCCGCGATCATGGAGAACCGCCCAAGGCACGTGCATCGTTGCACCGACCGGGAAGTGCAGACCATCGAGCAGGTTGTGCCCGGCGACGATGAGCAAGCCCAAGGCAAACAGGATTGGCCTTGGCAGCCAGACCAGTATGGAGAGGGCAATCATGCTGACGCCGATGGCCCAGATCACCTGCATGTAAATCACAGTGGGTGGGAACTGGAATGTCCAGGCGAAATTCACCAAGGTGAACTCCAGCAGCACCAGGAACAGGCCGCGCTTGAACAGGAAGGTGGAAATGTCGCGCCTGCCCTGATGTTTTTCGCCGTACAGGTACGCAGACAGTCCAGTGAGAAGTACGAACACGGGGGCACACAGATGAGCGAGCGTCCGGCTGAAAAACAATGCCGGTTCGGTGGTCTCGATCCCCATCGGGTCAGCGACCTGGCGGTGCAGGAAGAAAGTCTCTCGCACGTGGTCCAGCAGCATGAATATGATCACTAATCCCCTGAGGGCATCGATGGACAACAGACGCTGGTTTAAGCGCGTAACGGGCGGAATATGAACAGGGATAGTCATCGGAAATCACAGGATGGGAGTGAACAGCTCTGCCAACAGTCGCTGACAGTTTGAGTAATGTTATCGTATAACACTATGTCGATCTCTCTGCAAAGAAGAACAGAGTGAAGCCCGTGATCGAACCCTCAATTTCGATATAGCCTGAAGCTAGCTATATATTCCATAAAACAAGTACAAACGTATTTTATAGTGCGTTTTAATCTAATCAGATTTTTACAACTGATTGGAGCTTCGTACTTGAAAACCACGGCATTGTTGTCTTTGGGCCTGGCGTTAGCCGCCAGTTGCTCTACGGCTTTTGCAGGCCCGATCCTGGATCGTGTGACAAAAAAAGGCGAGTTGACCGGCGTCCTGATGGAGAGTTATCCGCCGTTTTCCTTTCTCAATGAGCAGAACCAGCTGGACGGGTTTGACGTGGATGTCGCTAAGGCGGTTGCCCAGCGTCTTGGCGTCAAGCTCAAACTGGAGACCCCGTCGTGGGATGTGATCGCGGCTGGCCACTGGAGTGGACGTTATGACATCTGCGTTTGCTCGATGACCCCGAGTAAAGCCCGCGCCGAAGTGTTCGACTTCCCGGTCGAGTATTACCAGTCACCCGCGGTGATCGTAGTGAATGCCAAGGACAAAGACATCGCTGCGGGCAAAGACTTGTCCGGCAAAAAAGTCGGTGTGATCAGCGCGTCGACTTACGAAGCCTACCTGAACAAGGATCTGGTGATCGAAGGCGCCGAGGACAAACCGTTGAGCTATCCATTCGATAAAGTCCAGGTAGCTCCCTACGACAACGAGACAGTGGCCTTCCAGGATCTGGCACTGGGTACTGGCGTGCGTCTGGATGCCATGGTCACCAACCTCATCACCGCGCGTGAGCGTATTGCCCAGGATCCGCGCTTCAAGATTGCCGGCGATGCGCTCTACGCCGAACCGAACGTCGTGGCGATCGAGAAGGGTGATCCGCAATGGAATGCCAAAGTCACCGAGGTCATCACCCAACTCAAGGCTGACGGTACGCTGAGCAAGATTTCGCAGAAGTGGATCGGTGCCGATATCAGCCGATGACAGCCCTCAATTCACATCCCGCCAAGGCGACTCTCGCACCCGAAGCCGCGCCGCGCCGTCTGAGCCAGTTCTTTGGCTTTCGCACTCGCCTGTATTTGACGTGGGCGGCGCTGTTCGGTTTGTGCGTCATGTTTTTCATGAGCTTCGATCTGAAGTTCTCGATCATTCTGGAAAAGTGGCCGAATCTGGTCGGCCTGCATCTGGGGCCCAACGGTTTCCTGCAGGGTGCCGCACTGACGTTGTTTCTGTGCTTCTGCTCGATCTGGCTGTCACTGCTCCTGGGGTTTGTGACGGCGCTGGCGCGTTTGTCACGCAGTGCCGTGGCTTTCGGTATCGCGAGCTTTTACGCCTCTTTTTTTCGCGGTACTCCGCTGTTGATTCAAATTCTCCTGATCTACCTGGGTTTACCGCAGCTGGGCGTTGTTCCCGGGGCCATCAGCGCCGGTATCCTTGCGCTCTCGCTCAATTATGGGGCCTACCTCAGCGAGATCTTTCGCGCCGGCATCCTGGCCGTAGCACCTGGGCAGCGTGAAGCGGCGATGGCGCTGGGTCTCAGGCCGACGGCGACGTTTCTGCACGTCGTCCTGCCGCAAGCCCTGCGCACGATCATTCCTCCGACAACCAGCCAGTTCATTTCAATGCTCAAGGACTCCTCGCTGATCTCGGTGATGGGTGTCTGGGAGGTGATGTTCCTGGCGCAGTCCTATGGTCGGTCTTCATATCGCTACATCGAAATGCTCACCACCGCAGCCGTCATCTATTGGCTGCTGTCCATCGGGCTCGAGTTGATACAGCACCGCCTCGAACGCCACTACGGCAAAGGTTTCAAGCATCGGCGGTGACCCGCCCGGTTTAATCACTTATTTACAGGAACCACTATGTCCGATCCAAAACCTCTGCTGTTTGCACTCTACGAGCAGGCCAGTGTCGGTTGCGGCGGTGCGCCAAGCCTGTGGACGCACCCGGCCGACGAACGACTAACCATCAACTCTCTTGGCTACTGGTCGAACCTGGCACGCATTGCCGACCAGGCTCACCTCGACATGCTGTTTTTTGGTGATGTGCTGGGCTTCTACGATGTATTTGGCGGCAATGCCGATGCGGCCATGAAATGGGCGGTAGAAGCACCGGCGAACGATCCCTTGATGATCATCCCGGCCTTGGCTGCCGTGACGGAAAACCTGGCCTTTGGCGTCACCGTCACCACCAGCTACGAACATCCGTTTACCCATGCCCGGCGCTTCAGCACGCTGGATCACCTCACCAATGGCCGGGTCGGCTGGAACATCGTCACGTCTTACCTGTCCAGTGCCGCCCGCAACTTCGGCCTGGAGCAGATGATCAAGCATGATGACCGCTATGAGCGCGCCGAAGAGTTCCTCGATGTGGTCTACAAGCTCTGGGAGGGCAGTTGGGCCGACAACGCCGTGGTCGCGGACAGGTCGCGCCAACTCTATGCTCGGGGTGATCGTGTGCGGCCGATCAACCACGTCGGTGAGCATTACCGGGTGGCCGGGCCGCACTTGACCTCGCCATCGCCACAGCGCACGCCGTTGTTGATTCAGGCCGGCTGGTCGGGACGCGGACGTGAGTTTGCGGCCAAGCACGCCGAGCTGATCTTCATTGCCAAGTCCAACCCGCAGGAAATTCGTCAGGGGCTGGAAGAAATCTGGGCCAAGGCCCAGGCACGCGGTCGTCAGCGTGAGGATGTGAAATCACTGACGGTGCTGCGTATTGTCACGGCCAGGACCGAGATCGAAGCTCAGCGCAAATATGACGAACTGCAAAGCAACTATCACTTGCAGGCACAACTGGTCAGTTACGCGGGTGACACCGGCATCGACATCAGCCGCTACGCCGACAGTGATGCGCTTTCCACCCACACCGAAGGCATGACCTCCTACGTGATGCGCCCCGATGGCAGCGGCAAACCCTTGACCGCTGGCGATGTCAAACAACGGTTTGCCAACGTCACCCGAGGCAGCGATCTGATCCTGGTGGGCACCCCCCAACAGGTGGCCGAACGCATCGCGGAGCATGCACGAATCTCCGGCACCAGTGGCTACATGCTCAATCCGCTGATCAGCCCCGCAAGCCTTGAGGACTTCGTCGAACTGATCATCCCGGAACTGCAGAAACGTGGGCTGTACCGTACTCAACCGCAAAGCGGGACCTTCCGTTCGCGGTTACGGGCCGATGGTTCAAGTCTCTTGCCGGCGTCGGCCTATGGGGCCTCGTTCCGTTTCGACAAGGCTCTTTAGAGGGGATGGGGCGACTCGCCCCATACACCCCGTGCACCTTCGGCATTCAATGCCCGCGGTTGCTGCGAATCAACTCATAAGCGCGACGCACCAGAGGATTAAGCGTATTGGGTCGAATCCACAGGTGGTAAGTGACGTCCGGCAGACGGGGCAAACCATCGCTTTCACCCAGCACCCGCATGTCCGGGCCTAACATTTCCATACTTCTGGCAGTAACGCCAAGACCTGCACGCGTTGCTGCCTTGATGCCAATCAGGTTCGACGCCAGATATGCCTGGCGCCAGGGAATGTTGGCGCGCTCGAGTGCCTCAAGAGCATATCGTCGATAGATGCTGGGCTCATCCACCAGGATCAACGGCAAAGGCTCGCCGGGGTTATGAAGGAACTGCGCAGAGCAAATCCACCATACCGGCGAGGTACGCAAGGCAAAACCTTCCAGGCTGGGGTCTTCGCGAGTGGAGATCACCATGTCGACCTTGCCGCGGTGCAGGTCGTCCATGAGAAACGGGCTGCGGCCGACGTCGATTTCCAGGCGCAAACGCGGAGCCGAGCGCGCGATGTGACTGAGAATCGGTGGCAGGATGGTGTCGGCGATGTCATGGGGTGAGCCGATGCGCAGCACGCCGCTCAAGCTGCTTTCGCGCAAGGAGTTCAGCGCGTCATCGTTGAGCGAAAGCATTTGTCGGGCATGGCGCAGTAACTGCTGCCCGGCTTCCGTGAGCTGCTTTTGCCGCCCGCGTTTTTCGAACAGGCTGACCCCGACCTGTTGCTCCAGGCGTTGCATGTGCTGAGTGACCGACGATTGTGTGCGGGACAGTTGTACGCCGGCCTCGGCAAAACTGTGGTGATCGACCACGGCAATGAACGTGCGCAGTAATTCGAGATCGAGGGTCGACATGGCGGCGGCTTTTTATATCAAGGGTGCGAACATAAACATTACATTTATTTATGTATTTTGAGAAATTGATTTTTCAGGAATCTTGCGAAGGCCAATAAACACTGGCTTATGAGCGTTTATCTAAAAAATGACAGTGCCAGAGTTATAACGATATTAGATATTTGTATTTCCGTTACCTCCACGCTGTACGCAGGATGCCACTCATCGGATCGGTTTTTTGCCGATCATTCATGAGGGGGAAATCCATGTTGCTCGAGCGCGCGTCTGTAAAACGTTTATTGCCCGTGATGTTGGGCGCCTTCATCTCACTGGCCGCCAGCACCGCCGCCCAGGCTGACGCGACGCTGGACAGGATCGAGCAGCGTCATGTGCTGGTGGTCGGGGTGCTGTTGTCAGGTGGCCCCTTTGGCGGCATTGACCCGGCCACACAGAAACCCCGCGGTTTGAACGTCGAACTCGCACAGGAACTGGGTCGGCAGTTGGGCGCCGAAGTGCAACTGGTACCGGTATTGCCGGCCAACCGCGTGCAGTTTCTGCAGCAGGGCAAAGTGGATTTGCTGATCGCCAATATGGAATGGACGGCAGAACGCGGCGAGATCCTCGGTTTTGTACCGACACCGTTTTACCGGGTTGGCGGCACTGCCGCCGTGCTCAAGGACAGCAAGATCACTCGTTGGGAAGACCTGAAAGGGCAACCGGTCTGCACCTCTCAGGGCAGCAGCTACATCAAGCCGCTCACCGGGTTGGGCGTTGAGTTGAAAGCGTTCAAGAGTTCGTCCGAGTCCTTGTTGGCACTGCGTGGCAACAACTGCGTTGCAGCGGTACATGACGCCACACTGATCAATCCGTTAATCGCCGACAACACCGAATGGCAAGGCTATCGCGCCATCAGTCCGGAGCTCAACCCGGCGCCGTCGGTGATCTGGACGCGCCGTGGTGAAAGCGACACCCAGGCCAGGCTCGACCCGATCGTCAAGCAACTGCACCGCAGCGGCTGGTTGATCGAAGCCCAGACCCGCAACCACATCACTCCCGCGTCACCGGCGCTGGTCGAGCTGCAAAAGCAGTTCCAGGCCAACGGCGCCTGATTCACCTCATCGTATTCAATACGCCGCCGCATCGCGCGACGGCTATTTAAGGTAGTCGCGCATGAACCGTCATTTTTCCGCTAAAAACCTGACCTCACTATGCCTGGCCAGCGCTATTGCACTGGGTGCAAGCCTGGCCCGTGCCGATGCCACGCTGGACAGGATCGTGCAGCGCCACGCCATCAGTGTCGGGGTAATGCTTAGCGGCCCGCCATTTGGCACCATCGATCCGAAGACGGGCGAGCATTTGGGCTACAACGTCGAATTGGCCAAGGGTGTGGCCAAGGCGCTGGGCGTCGGGGTCAACACCGTTTCGGTGCTCGCGCCGAACCGCGTACAGTTTTTGCAGCAAGGCAAGGTCGACATCCTGATCGCCAACATGCAGTTCACCGAAGAGCGCGGCGAGATACTCGACTACGTGCCCACGCCTTACGAGGAAGTGGGCGGGGCGGCCTTGATTCGCAAAGGCTCGGGCATTACCCAGTGGGCCGATCTCAAGGGCCAGCCGGTATGCGTATCCCAGGGCAGTAACTTCATCAAGCCGTTGCAGGAAACCTACGGTGCCCAGATCAAGGCGTTCCGCAGTCAGTCCGAGTCGCTGTTGTCGCTGCGTGGCAATGGTTGCGTGGCGGCAGTGCATGTCAGCCCGACCATGCATGCGTTATTGAGCGATGCCGAGTGGGCCGGGTATGAAATCCCGCTGCCGGGTGATCTGATCCCGTCCAACTCGGTTATCTGGTTGCGCAAGGGCGAACACGATACCCAGGCGAAACTGGATGCCATTGTGCGCGACTGGCACCGCAGCGGTTGGCTGATCGAACTCGGCGAGCGTACGGGAATGGCACCGTCCGCGGCCTTGCGTGATTTGCACGAGCAATATCGCAATGCTGCGCCGCTGGCGGTGCAGCGATGAGTCGACCGTTATTTGTAACCCTGCAACAACTGCTCGGCGCCAGCCACGTGCAGAGCAGCGAAGAAGCCACGCCGTACCTGGCCGACAAGCAAGGGCGTTACGTGGGGCAGGTGGTTGCCGCCGTGCACCCAGCGAACACCGAAGAGGTCGCAGCTGTGGTTCGTGCCTGTGTCGCTTGCGATACGCCGATAGTGGTGCAGGGTGGCAACACCGGACTGATGGGCGGCGCCACACCGGACGCTAATGGCCGGGCTGTCTTGCTGTTGCTCGATCGCCTGAATCGGGTGCGTGTGGTGGACACCGACAACGACACGCTGACCGTCGAGGCCGGCTGTATTCTGCAAAAGGTGCAGGACGTCGCCCGTGAGGCTGGTCGGCTGTTTCCCCTGAGTCTTGGCGCCGAAGGCAGTTGCACCATCGGCGGCAATCTCGGCACCAATGCCGGCGGCACTGCGGTGTTGCGCTACGGCAATGCCCGCGATCTGACGCTGGGGCTGGAAGTGGTGACCGCCGAGGGTGAAATCTGGAATGGCCTGCGCGGTTTGCGCAAGGACAATACGGGCTACGACTTGCGCGACCTGTACATCGGCAGCGAAGGCACCCTCGGGATTATTACCGCCGCGACCCTCAAATTGTTCCCCTCGCCCAAGGCGCAAGCCACCGCGTTGTTGGCCTTTGATTCACTGTCACAGGCGGTGCAATTGCTGTCCCATGCCCGCGCGGGTTTCGGCGCCAGCCTCAGCGCTTTCGAGCTTCTGAGTGACAACTGCCTGGCGCTGTTGCGTGAGCAATTTCCCGAGGGGCCTCAACCGTTTCTTGGCGTAAGCCAGCCCTGGTTCGCTCTACTGGAACTGTCGGACAACCATGGTGAGAGCCACGCCCGCGAAGCCTTTGAAACAGTGCTCGGCGAGGCGTTTGAAAAGGACTTGCTGGCCAATGCACTGATCGCCGAAAGCCTCGCGCAAAGCGAAGCTCTGTGGCTGTTGCGAGAAAACATGAGCGAGGCGCAAAAGCGAGCCGGCCGTAACATGAAGCACGACATCTCGGTGCCGATTTCCCGAGTCGTGGATTTTGTCGCCCACACTGATGCGCTGTTGCAGGTTCATTTCCCCGGTGTTCGTCATTACACCTTCGGCCATCTGGGCGATGGCAACCTGCATTACAACGTCGCTCACCCGCTGGACTCGACGGTGGATGCGCACATGGCGAATTACGCGGCACTCAGTCTGCTGGTTCATGACAGCGCCCATGCCCACGGTGGTTCCATCAGCGCCGAACATGGTATCGGCCAACGCAAACTGAGCATGCTGGATCGCTACAAGAGCCCGGTGGAGCTGGATCTGATGCGGCGCATCAAGCATGCGCTGGACCCGAAAAACCTGCTCAACCCGGGCAAGGTCGTGGAGGTGATTCAGCCATGACGCTCAGACTTTCCAAGCGAGTGCAGCGCGTCGCCCTGTCGGCCAACGCCGCCGCCAAATCCCGTGCAACCGAGTTGCGCGAAGCCGGTCATGACATCCTCGACCTGACCACCGGAGAGCCGGACTTCGACACGCCCAAGCACATCAAGCAGGCTGCTTATACCGCCATTGCCGCCGGTGCCACCAAGTACACGCCGACTCTGGGCGTGAAAGCCTTGCGGGGTGCCGTGCAGCGCAAGCTCCGGCGTGAAAATCACCTGGACTATCCGTTGCCCTCCATCGTGATTGCCAACGGGGCCAAGCAGATTATTTTCAACGCCTTCGCCGCGACCCTCGACGAGGGCGATGAAGTGCTGGTACCCACACCGTATTGGCCATCGTTCCCGGACAGTGTTCGGTTCAACGGTGGCGAGCCGGTTTTTATCGAGTGCGGGCTCGCGCAGGGCTGCAAACTCACTGCAGAACAACTTGAGCAACACATCGGTGAGCGCACACGCTGGCTGATCCTCAACGGCCCCGGAAATCCTAGTGGCGCGGTGTACAGTGCGCTCGAATTGCAAGCGATCGCCGAGGTGCTGCGCCGTCACCCACAGGTGCTGATTCTGTTGGATGAACTCTATGAACACATCCGTTTTGATGGTCAAGCTGCACAGAGCCTGCTCAATGTCGCACCAGATCTGCAAACGCGCTGCCTGTTAGTGGGCGGCGTGTCCAAGACATATGCCATGACCGGTTGGCGCATTGGTTTTGGTGCCGGCCCACGAGTGCTGACCGACGCCATGGCCGTCGTGCAGTCGCAATCCACTTCCGGAGCTTCCTCGGTGGGCCAGGCCGCTGCATTGGCAGCCTTCGATGGCGGGCTGGATTTCCTGTCTGAGCAGGTCGCGGCCTATCAACTGCGTCGGGATTTATTGGTGAACACGTTGCGTGACGTCGACGGTCTCGACGTGCTTGAGCCTCAGGGCGGTTTCTTTGTGTTTGTGCGCTGCGCCGGTTTGCTGGGGCGATATCGTCCGGACGGTGCGCGCCTCGCAAGCGATGCCGATGTCGTCGCGTATTTGCTGGAGGAGGGCGTGGCCGGGGTGGCAGGCAGTGCCTATGGCCTGTCGCCATGGTTTCGCCTGTCTATCGCCACCTCGACCGACAGCGTCGCTGAAGCCGGACGCCGCATCGCCCGGGCCTGCGCGCAATTGCGGGGCGCAGCATGAGTGATTGGCTGGAGGTATTCGTCCACTGGGCTGCCGGGCTCGGTCTGAACTACAACTTCCTGCTGGACGCCTATCAACGCGGCACCGTAGTGCAGGGGGCGTTGACCACGATGTGGTTGTGTCTGTTCACGATCATCGGCAGTTTGCTCGCCGGGCTCGGACTGGCGGCGATGCTGACGTCGGGCAATCCCTGGTTGGCGAAACCGGCACGTGTGTTCGTCGAGGTCACCCGCAACACGCCGACCCTGGTGCAGCTGTATTGCGCGTTCCTCGTCTTGAACATGTTGCTCACTCAAGCCGTTGGAGCCGCGAACCCGCTGACGCCGTTCGCCTGGGTGGTGATCGTGATCTCGTTGCACAAGGGCGCTTTCCACGCCGAGGCCCTGCGCGCCGGCATCGAGGCTGTACCGGCGGTGACGCTGGAGGCGGCCAGTTCGCTGGCATTGAGCAGCCGTCAGTTGCTATGGAACGTGCAACTGCCGCTGGCCCTGCGCTTCGCTTTGCCGTCACTGATCAACAACCTGATCGACCTGGTGAAGATGACTGCCGTGGCCTCGGCGATTGCCGTCGGCGACATCACCTACGCGTCGATCATGATCTGGACGCAGAGCGATAACGTTCTGGAGCTGATGATTCTGATCCTGAGCTTTTTCGGCCTGCTGAGTTTTATCGTCAATTGTGTGGGGCGCTACCTTGAAGCGCGCCTGAGGATGCCCGGCTATGGCCATTGAATCGTCCGTCAGCCCATCGGTGGCCTGGTCGCGTCGGCATCTCGGCAAACTGTTGCTGTTGGTCGGCGCCGGCCTCTGGTTGCTCTGGTTCACCCCGCAAAGCCCGCTATTGAAGGCGTTGCTGCAATGGTCGCCGGCCCTGGCCGCCGGCTTTGGCCAGAACATTCTGATCAGTCTGCTCGCGATCGCATTGGGTTCGCTGCTGGGATTGCTGGTGGGGGTGCTGGCGTTATCGCCGCTGCGCCTGCTGCGTTTGCCGGCACGGATCTGGGTGCAGATTTTCCGCAATGCGCCGTGGCTGGTGCTGATCTATTTCACCACCTACGTGTTTCCGTTCGAGATCCACATCGGCAGCGCTTACGTCTCGTTTCCGGACTGGGTCAAGGTGACGATCGGCCTGGCCTTGCCGGCGAGCGCCAACGTCGCGGAGATCTTCCGTGGCGCCATTGCTTCGATCCCCGGCACGCAATGGGAGGCTTCGCGCTCGCTGGCGTTTACCCAGGGGCAGATTTTCCGCTCGGTCATCCTGCCGCAGTGCTTCAAGCGCATGTTGCCGCCGTGGATGAACCTGTATGCGGTGATCACCATGGGCACCGCGCTGGCCTCTCTGGTGGGTGTGCATGACGTGATCGACACCGCGCAGATTGCCAGCAACACCGTGAACATGACCGGTTTCACCGTGGTGATCTACCTGAGCCTGCTGGTGCTGTTCTTCGCTTATTGCTACCCGATTTCCCGCCTCACCCAACGCCTGGAGCGACGTTATGCCTTCTATTGAAACTGTCGCCGAGCCGCTGGTGAGCCTGCGCGATCTGCACCTGTCGTTTGGCAGCAACCCGGTGCTCAAAGGCATCGACCTCGACGTGTACCGGGGGCAAGCGGTGTCGATCATCGGCCCGTCCGGCTCCGGCAAGTCGACCATCCTGCGCTGCATCACCGGGCTGTTGCAGCCCCAGCGTGGCAGCATCCGCGTCGGCTCTACCGAGGTTCACACGCTGGTGCAGGAAGCACAGCGCATCGAACTGCGCAAACGCGTCGGGTTTGTGTTTCAGCAGTACAACCTGTTCCCGCATCTGTCGGTGCTGGAGAACCTGGTGATTGCGCCGCGCAAGGTGTTGGGTCGCAGCCGTGCCGATGCGGAAAAACAGGCGCGTGCCTTGCTGGCCAAAGTGCGCATGGAGCACAAGGCCGATGCCTATCCGGGACAACTGTCCGGTGGTCAGCAACAGCGGGTGGCGATTGCCCGTGCTCTGGCGATGCGCCCGGAGCTGATTCTTTTCGATGAGGTGACCTCGGCGCTCGACCCGGAAACCGTCGGCGAGGTGCTGACCGTGATTCGCGAGTTGACCGAAGAGGGCATGACTTGCGTGCTGGTCACCCATGAGATGCGTTTCGCCGAAGAAATCAGCGACATCGTCTACTTCACCGAAAACGGTGTGATCGTCGAGCACGGCAGTGCCGCACAGATTTTCCAGCACCCGGCCAGCGAACGCACCCAGGCGTTTCTGCGCCATGCCGTGGGTGATCCGGGGCGCCGTCCCGCGGTCGCCAACGATCCTTATCTGCTGACCAACCTGGGTCGCTACAGCCTGTCCGTCTAAAACCGAGGAGCCTGTCCATGAGTACCGAAAACCGTGCCGCCGTCATCGAGGATTTCCTGAAGAAAATCCGCGTGATCAACCAACGGGGCGTCGACCGCGCTGCGCTGGTGGAAATCGTTGCCCAGCTCGAAGCCCTGGCCGAGCGCCGTGATCTGTTCAATTTCGTCGAGTTCCCGGCGCCGGTGCCGGGGCAGGGCAGTACTGCGTTTCGCTACCGGCTCAACGACGACGGCGACTCGCCAACGCTGTACCTGAACTCACTGTTGCCGGGTAAAAGTACGATCCCGCACAACCACGAAACCTGGGCGATCATCAGTGCCGTCGAAGGGCAGGAGATCAACTACGTTTACGATCGCGATGACGAAGGCTGTGAACCGGGTTTCACCACCTTGCAGTTGCAAAAGGAAGTGGTCGTGCAGCCAGGCACGTCAATCTCGTTCCTGGGTGAAGACCTGCACGGCATTCGTGTCGAAGGCGAACAGGCGACTCTGCATTTTCATCTCTACGGTCTGCCGCTCGAGTCGCTCAATGGCCGCTACGGCGTCGAGGCCGACGGGCGCATTCTCAATTACAACGCCTCGCAGATGGCGCCGTCGATCAAGGCCTACCCATGATCGATCTGTATTACTGGCCGACCGGCAATGGTTTGAAGATCGGCATCCTGCTCGAAGAGCTCGGGCTGGAGTACCGCGTGGTGCCGATCAACATCCGCGAGGGCGAACAAAAGCAGGCGGCGTTTCAACGGATCAGCGCCAATGGGCGAATTCCGGCGATTGTCGACCATACGCCAGAGGGGGTGAGCGAACCGCTGAGCCTGTTCGAGTCCGGCGCCATTCTCAATTACCTGGCCAGCAAGGTGGGGCGTTTTCTACCACCGGCAGGCAGTGTCGAGCGACAGAAAGTCCAGGAGTGGCTGTTCTGGCAGGTGGGGCATGTAACCCCTTACCTGAGTCAGCTACAGGTGTTTAAAGAGAAGGCCCCGGAACCGATTCCATTCGCTTTGGATTTGCTGAATGCCGAAGCGACGCGGTTGTATCGGGTACTGGAAATGCGTCTGTCTGAAGTGCCGCATGTGGCGGGTGAATACTCCATCGCCGACATGGCGATTTTCCCGTGGATTCAGCCGCGGCGGCAGGGACAGGAACTGCAGCACTTCCCGCACATCCATGCCTGGCGCGAACGCCTCAAGGCACGTCCAGCCATTCAGCGTGCGTATGCGAAGGGGCGCGAAGTGGCGGCCAATGAACGCGCTCTGGCGCTTCAATAATTTTCTTTCGAGCGGAACCCCCATGAGCCAGACCGTAACCCCAGGGCAATTGCAGCAGTGGCTGTTTGACGGGCAGGAAATCGCCCTGTTTGATGTGCGCGAGCATGGCCAGTATGGCGATGCCCATCTGTTTTTCGCAGTCAACCTGCCCTACAGCCGACTGGAGCTGGAGGTTCGGCGACTGGCGCCCAACCCTCAGGTGCGACTGGTGATCCATGACCAGAACGGTGGCGATGTTACCAGGCGTGCTGCGCAGCGTCTTCACGCGTTGGGGTATGACCGCGTACACATTCTGGAGGGCGGTGCCGATGGCTGGCAGGCCGCCGGTTATCAGCTGTTTGCCGGGGTGCATGTGCCGTCCAAGGCTTTTGGCGAATTGGTCGAAGAGGTCAGTCACACGCCACATGTCACCGCACGACAACTGGCCGAATGGCAAACCCGAGGCAAGCCTTTGGTGGTGCTCGACGGCCGACCGTTCGAGGAATACCGCAAGATGACCATTCCCGGTTCCGTGTGCTGTCCGAACGGCGAACTGGGGTATCGCATCCATGACCTGGTGCCAGACGAACACACGCCGATCGTGGTCAATTGCGCCGGTCGAACCCGCAGCATTATCGGTGCGCAGACGCTGATCAACCTCGGTTTGAAGAACCCTGTCTATGCCCTGGAGAACGGAACCCAAGGCTGGTATCTGGAAGACTTTCAATTGGAACACGCAAGCAGCCGTCGTTATGCCGATGCCGTGACTGCAGCACCATTGGCCACGCAACGGCTGGCGGCTGCCCGATTGGCGGACAGGGCCGGGGTGAAAACGGTTGCGGCTGCGCAGGTCGAGCAGTGGGCTCGCGATGCCGGGCGCAGTGTTTTTTTGTGCGACGTGCGCACCGCCGAAGAGTTTGCCGCCGGCAGTTTACCGGGGGCGCAACACACACCGGGCGGCCAGCTGATTCAGTCTACTGACCTGTATGTCGGCGTGCGTCAGGCGCGGCTGGTGCTGATCGACAGCGATGGTATCCGGGCGCCGATTGTCGCAAGCTGGCTGCGTCAGCTGGGGCATGAAGCCTATGTGCTGGCCGGTGGCGTGAACAGCGGTCTGGCATTACCTGCAAGCGACTTGATCGCCCACGAGGCGCTGCCATTGATCACTGCGCAGGCACTGTCTGATGCACTCAAAGATGAGGCCGTCGCACTGATCGATCTGCGTCCGGGCATGGCCTATCGCAAAGGCCACATTGCCGGTTCGCGCTGGTCGATCCGCCCCTTGCTCGCGCAACACGTGGCGGGTGAGCAGCGACCGCTGGTGCTGTTGGCCGATGATGCGCAACTGGCCGCGTTCGCTGCACTGGATTTGCCCGAAGCCCTGCGTGGGCAAGTGCGGCTGCTGGACGGCGGGCTGGATGCCTGGCGTGCAGCAGGTTTCTCCGTGCAGGAAAGCCCGGACACTCCATCCAATGATCAATGCATTGATTTTCTGTTCTTTACCCATGACCGCCACTCCGGCAACAAGGACGCGGCGCGTCAATACCTGGCGTGGGAGGTCGGTTTGCTGGCGCAGATGAGCGACGACGAGATCGCCAGCCTTAAACCCTTGCAGGCTCAAGCACGTCAGGACTCGCAGGTGCGTACGCGGCTGGTGCATTCGGCACGGGCCCAGGGTGTCGGCGGCCGCGCAGTCAATGTACCGATCACTCGCTTGAGCACCGTGCTGTTCGACAACCTGGCGCAAATGCGTGACGCCCGTGCTCGCCGTGATAGCGAGCGTGTACTGAGTTATGGGGCGCGCGGCAATCCAACGGCGTTCGCCCTCGAAGACCTGGTCAGCGAACTGGAGGGCGGTTATCGCACTCGCTTGTTTGGAACCGGGCTGGCAGCGGTCGCGCAGACGTTTCTCGCTTACCTGCGGCCCGGCGATCATGTGCTGATCACCGACGCGGTATACGCGCCTGTGCGGCGACTGGCACGGGAGTTTCTTCAGCCATTCGGAATTCAGGTCAGCTATTTCGCCCCGGACGGCCGTGACCTGGCGGCTCAACTGCAAGCCAACACGAAAATGGTCTACACCGAAGTGCCGGGGTCATTGTTGTATGAACTGTGCGACTTGCCGGCCATTGCCGCCCTGTGCAAACCGCGAGGTATCCTGCTGGCTGTCGACAATACCTGGGGCTCCGGTTACCTGTACCGCCCGCTGACGCTCGGCGCAGACATCTCGATCATGGCACTGACCAAGTACCTGAGCGGCCACAGTGATGTGGTCATGGGCAGTGTCTGCACCCACGAAGACGTGTGGCCGGCACTCGCGTCCATGAGCGACAACTTTGGAGCAACCGTCAGCCCCGACGACGCCTATCTGGTATTGCGCGGCGCTCGAACCCTGGCGCCACGACTGGAGGTGCATGAGCGTCAGGCTCTGGAAGTCGCCCATTGGTTGCAAGCGCAACCGCAGGTGAAGCGGGTGTTCCATCCGGCCTTGCCCGATCATCCCGATCATGCCTTATGGCGGCGGGACTTCACTGGCAGCAATGGTTTGCTGTCCTTTGAACTGAACGAGGCGGACACCGCGTATGCCGAGCGTTTCATCGATGCGCTGCAACTGTTCGGGTTGGGTGCTTCCTGGGGCGGTTTTGAAAGCCTGATTACCGTGGCCGATACCCAAGACCGCGACAGTGCGGCGGATCGCTCATTGAACCCGGTCTTGCGCTTGCACATCGGGCTGGAAGATGCCGCAGCGTTGATTGAGGATCTGCAGCGCGGGTTTGGAGGGGCAGGAGATGGCCAAGGTCGAGTCTTTTGATGCGCTTTGCTCTTGGTAATGCAAATTCCAGGATAGCGCTTGCAAGGGACAATGGCTCAATACGGTCAATGTCGCACTCCGATACTTTCACTGTCTCACTGACGTGAGCCTCCAGCGCCAACCCTGGCGAATCCAGGGTTTTCAACGAGTTCGTGATTCGGTTGCCTCCCATGGGGAGGCAACATCTCTTCGTTCAGCGTGACGCAAGCGATGTTAAATTATGTGAATCAGAAAAAATACTTCACATAATCCGTTCATTGGTGGATTATCTGCCCAGCCGGTATGACAACCAGATAACACCACAACAACAGGACCGCCTTGATGCTCGATGAGATCCCGACTCACGTCCTGTACGACAGTGCCATCGGTGCTGATCCTGTCTGCCGACGCCCTGTCTACAACGCGGCCAACGTCTGCGCCTTGCAGGTATTGAAGCAGTCGCGGCTTTTCCTCTGGAGTATCCCATGAATAACAAGAATGTCGGTGTAGTCGGTCTGGGCGCGATGGGGCTGGGCATTGCCCGCTCGTTGTTGCGCAACGGTTTCAATGTGCATGCCTGTGATGTGCGCACTGCCGTAACAGAGCAGTTCGCCGGGGAGGGTGGTGTGGCTTGCCTGTCACCGTCGCACATGGCCGCTGAGTGTGACGTGATCATTACCGTGGTGGTCAACGCCGAGCAGACCGAGACCGTTTTGTTTGGTGAGGGCGGGGCCGTGGCCCGTCTGCGGCCGGGCAGTCTGGTGATCGGCTGCGCCACAGTCGCCCCGACCTACGCCGTGGACCTGGGCCAGCGCCTGGCCGCGCTGGGTTTGCTCTATCTGGATGCACCGATTTCCGGTGGCGCCGCCAAGGCTGCCGCTGGCGAGATGACCATGATGACGTCGGGCCCGGCCGACGCCTATGCCAAGGCCGAGACGATCCTGGCGGGTATGGCCGGCAAGGTGTATCGTCTGGGCGACGCCCATGGCCTGGGTTCGAAGGTCAAGATCATCAACCAGCTTCTGGCTGGGGTGCATATTGCCGCTTCTGCCGAAGCCATGGCGCTGGGCCTGCGTGAAGGGGTCGATGCCGATGCGCTGTACGAGGTGATCACCCACAGCGCCGGTAATTCCTGGATGTTCGAAAACCGCGTGCCGCACATTCTCAAGGCTGACTACACGCCGTTGTCCGCGGTGGATATTTTCGTCAAGGACCTGGGCCTGGTGCTGGATACCGCCCGGGCCAGCAAATTCCCGCTGCCGCTGTCGGCCACCGCTCACCAGATGTTCATGCAGGCGTCCAGTGCCGGCTTCGGCCGTGAGGACGATTCGGCGGTGATCAAGATTTTCCCGGGCATCGAATTGCCGACTGCCAAGCCTGAGCCCGTTTGAGGAACACCCCATGACTACATCCACTGCACGCCCGCTGCTGGGCTGCATCGCCGACGACTTCACCGGTGCCACGGACCTGGCCAACATGCTGGTTCGCGGCGGTATGCGCACGGTGCAAAGCATTGGAATCCCGAGTGCGGAAATTGCCGCCGGGCTTGATGCCGATGCGATCGTCATTGCCCTGAAATCGCGTACCACGCCGGTCGCCGAAGCGGTTGAGCAGTCTCTCGCCGCGCTGGCCTGGCTGCGCGAGCAAGGGTGTGAACAGATCTTTTTCAAATATTGCTCGACGTTCGACTCCACCGCGGCCGGCAATATCGGCCAGGTCAGCGAAGCGCTGCTGGCCGCACTGGGTAGCGACTTTACCCTGGCCTGCCCGGCGTTCCCGGAAAATGGCCGAACGATCTTTCGCGGCCACTTGTTTGTGCAGGATCAGTTGCTCAGCGAGTCGGGCATGCAACATCACCCACTGACGCCGATGACCGATGCCAATCTGGTTCGGGTCCTGCAATCGCAGACCCGCCTGAACATCGGTCTGTTGCGCTACGACACCATTGCCCGTGGCACAGAGCAGGTGAGGGCACGCATCGCAGAGCTGAGGGCGCAGGGTGTCGGCATGGCAATCGCTGATGCCTTGTCGGACAGCGATCTGTACACCCTTGGTACCGCCTGCGCCGATTTGCCGTTGTTGACGGGCGGTTCGGGGCTGGCCTTGGGCTTGCCGGAAAACTTCCGTCGGGCCGGCAAGCTGCGCGACCTCGATGCCGCGAAACTCCCGGCGGTGGCAGGCCTGGAAGTGGTGTTGGCCGGTAGTGCTTCGATTGCCACCAATGGACAGGTGGCGGCCTGGCTCGAAGCGGGTCGACCGGCCTTGCGCATTGATCCGTTGGCCTTGGCTGCTGGTGAATCGGTGGTGGCGCAAGCCCTGGCCTTTGCTCGCGATAGCGAACAAACCGTATTGATCTACGCCACCTGCTCGCCGGAAGAGGTCAAGTTGGTGCAACAGCAACTGGGCATCGAGCAAGCCGGGAGTCTGGTGGAAAACGCCTTTGGCGAAATTGCCCAGGGTCTGCGTCAGAGCGGCGTGCGCCGCTTCGTGGTCGCCGGCGGAGAAACCTCGGGCGCTGTGGTTCAGGCGCTGGGCGTACAGTTGCTGCAGATCGGCGCGCAGATTGATCCGGGTGTGCCGGCGACCGTCAGCAACACTGACGAGCCTCTGGCGCTGGCACTCAAGTCGGGCAACTTCGGTGGCCGGGATTTCTTCAGCAAAGCCTTGAGCCAACTTGCCCCGGCAGGAGGTGCGCGATGAGCCGCGCAGTGAGTAACGAAAACGCCCTGCGCGAAGAAATCTGTGAAGTGGGCCGCAGTCTTTACCAGCGTGGGTACACCGTCGGCAGCGCCGGCAATATCAGCGCGCGCCTGGATGACGGCTGGTTGATCACCCCGACTGACGTCTGCCTCGGACGCCTCGATCCGGCGACCATCGCCAAGGTCAATCTGGCGGGTGAATGGGTGTCCGGTGACAAGCCTTCAAAAACCCTGGCGCTGCATCGCCAGGTCTACGACCGCAACCCGGGCGTCGGTGGCGTGGTGCATACCCATTCCACCCATCTGGTGGCGTTGACCCTGGCCGGTGTCTGGCAGGCGGGCGACATTCTGCCGCCGTTGACGCCGTATCAGGTCATGAAAGTCGGGCATATCCCGTTGATTGGCTACCAGCGACCCGGTTCGCCGAAGGTTGCCGAACAGGTCGCCCAGCTGGCTAACAGCGTTCGCGGCGTGATGCTCGAACGGCTGGGGCCGGTGGTCTGGGAGAGTTCGGTGTCCAGGGCCAGCTATGCCCTGGAAGAACTCGAGGAAACCGCGCGACTCTGGCTGATGAGCAATCCCAAGCCTGATCCGCTCGATCAGGCCGCGCTGGACGAGTTGCGAGAAACTTTTGGTGCGCACTGGTAAAGCGCTGGCTTAACACCACAGATCGATACCGCAAGCCTTGCCTGGGGGGCGCACAGCGACTCTCGACGGACACGGCTTGCCTGAAAAAACAATAACAACAGGAAATCCAAGCATGACTCACTTTCACCGCGGCGTGTTCAGATCCAGTGGTAGAACCGTTTCAATCAGCCGGCATGGAGGGTTTCTGAAATGAGCCCTTTAGTCTTGATGATGACCGCGGGAGTCGGCATCGCGCTGTTGTTGTTCCTGGTGCTCAAGTACAAGTTCCAACCCTTCGTAGCCTTGATGCTGGTGAGCATTCTGGTGGCGCTGGTGGCCGGGGTGAAGCCGGCCGATCTGGTCGCTACCATCGAAGGCGGCATGGGCAAGACCTTGGGCCATATTGCAATCATCATTGCCCTGGGTGCGATGATCGGGCGGATCATCGAGCTCTCCGGCGGTGCCGAGGCGCTGGCCAAGACGCTGATTACCCGTTTCGGCAACCGGCGTACGCCCCTGGCCTTGACGATTGCCGGCTTCATGGTGGGGGTGCCGGTGTTCTTCGAGGTGGGTGTGATCATCCTCATGCCACTGGCCTATGGTGTTGCCCGCAGTGCGCGCAAGCCACTGTTGGTGTTTGCGCTGCCGATGTGCGCCGCCTTGTTGACCGTCCACGCCTTCCTGCCGCCACACCCGGGCGCCGTGGCCGCTGCCAGCCAATTGGGTGCGGATCTGGGCCGCGTGCTGATGTTCGGACTACCGATCACCGCACTGCTTTGCTATGTCGGCTACCGCGTGGCCGGGCGCATGACCCGTCGGGTGTTCCCGATGACCGATGATATTCGCGCCGAGGTCTATGGCCCGCATGTCACCAACGAGGACCTGGCCGCCTGGTCCAATGGCAACGACAAGAACCCTGAGCGAGCGGCTGTGGCCGTGTCGCACATGGGCCTGGAAGAAGCCACCAGCAGCATCGTTTCCAAATTGCCAGCGGCACCGGCGCCGGGTTTTGGCCTGATCGTCAGCCTGATCCTGCTGCCCATCATTCTGATTCTGCTGGGGACTCTGTCCACCTCGTTGCTGCCTGCGGAATCGACCCTGCGCGGCGTCATGACGGTGCTGGGTGCACCGCTGGTGGCGCTGCTGATCGACACCTTGCTGTGTGCCTGGTTGCTGGGTTCGCGTCGGGGCTGGAGCCGCACTCAGGTGTCCGACGTGATCGGTTCGGCCTTGCCCGGTGTGGCCATGGTGATCCTGATTGCCGGTGCCGGCGGAGTGTTCGGCAAGGTGCTGGTGGATACCGGAATCGGTGCCGTGGTCTCCGATATGCTGCGCACCACCGGTCTGCCAGTACTGGCACTGGGTTTTCTGCTGACCATGCTGTTACGCGCGGTGCAGGGTTCGACCACCGTGGCGCTGGTGACCACTGCCGGCATCATCAGCCCGCTGATTGCAACGCTCAATCTCACCCCGAACCACATGGCGTTGCTGTGCCTGGCCATGGGTGGCGGGGGCTTGGCCATGTCGCATATCAATGATGCCGGTTACTGGATCTTCACCAAGCTGTCCGGATTGAACGTGGCCGACGGCTTGCGCACCTGGACGGTGCTGACCACTTTGCTCGGCACCTTGGGTTTCTGTATTACCCTGCTGATCTGGCCCTTTGTCTAACCCGTTATCTCAGGAGCTACCATGCCTCGTTTTGCTGCCAACCTCAGCATGCTTTACCCGGAACATGAGTTTCTGGATCGCTTCGCCGCCGCGGCTGCCGATGGTTTCGAAGCGGTGGAATATCTGTTCCCCTACGACTACAGTGCTGAAGAACTCAAGCAACGCTTGAGCGACAACGGCCTGGTGCAGGCATTGTTCAATGCGCCGCCCGGTGATTGGGCGGCAGGCGAGCGGGGTACGGTGTCGTTGCCGGGGCGAGAGAGTGAATTTCGTAGCGGTTTTGATCGCGCCTTGGAATACGCCGGCGTGCTGGGCAACTCACGCATCCATGTCATGGCCGGCCTGCTGCCCTGCGAGAATGACCGGGCACGGCATCACGGCATTTACCTGGAAAACCTCGCCTATGCGACTGCTCAGGCAGCCAAGGCAGGCGTCACGGTATTGCTTGAGCCAATCAATACGCGGGACATGCCGGGCTTTTTTCTCAATCGCCAGGATCAGGCCCAGGCCATCTGCAAGGAAGTGGGCGCCAGTAACCTGAAGGTTCAGTTCGACTGCTACCACTGCCAGATCGTCGAGGGCGACCTGGCCACTAAACTGCGTCGGGACTTCGACGGTATCGGTCACATCCAGATCGCGGGCGTGCCTGACCGGCACGAGCCGGACCTGGGAGAAGTCAACTATCCCTATCTGTTCGAGCTGATCGACAAGTTGGGTTATGACGGGTGGATAGGGTGCGAATACCGGCCTCGTGGCAACACGACTTCCGGCTTGCAATGGCTGCGGGACTGGAAGGCGCGTCAAGCGTAATACGAAGCCAGGCCATGGGCTCCGCTGGAAACAGGAGCCCGTCGTTTCAGGCCACGCTATTGTCCGATGGAAGTAACAGTTCGACTCCCTGCTTGCGGATACCATCGGCCGCGGCAGGGGTCAACGCGTCATCGCTGAGGATAATGTCGAACTGCTCGAGACCGGCGATCCTGTACATACTGAAGGTCCCGTATTTCGAGCTGCTGGCCACCAGCACCACTTGCGAAGCCGATTGCATGGCGGCTTGCTTGACCTCCACCTTCAGCGCCGAAGGCGTGGTGAGTCCGCGACGCAAATCCCATGAGCTGGTCGATATGAACGCGATATCGGTGACGACCTGACGCAAGGTGGCAACCGCCAGGCTGCCCACGCACGATTGATTGGAGTGATCCAGCTGCCCGCCGGTGTGGATCACCGTCACATGAGGCGCATCGATCAGGGCCTGGACAATGCCGAAATCGTTGGTCACCACGGTCATGCCGGACAGCGCCTTGATGTAAGGAACAATTTCCAGGGTGCTGGTTCCCGCATCCAGGTAAATCGCCATATCGGCATGCAGTAGCCGGGCGGCGAGTTTGGCCATGGCCTGTTTCTGCGGCAACTCTACTACCGCCTTGAGCTGGTGGCTGGGCTCGCTGTGCAACTGACTGGCGATTCGCACCCCACCCGTTACCGAGTAGGCACGACCTTCCTGCTCCAGCAACGCGATGTCGCGCCGTATGGTCATGTGCGAACAGTCGAACATTTCCATCAATTGATGAACGCTCAGCACCTGATGCTTGCGCAACTGTCGCAGCATCAATTCACGGCGCTGTTCAGGGATCATCGGTGCGCCGCTTTCGGCGGCCATGTCCTTTTGACTAGGCATTCAGGCTCCAGTAATGAAGAAATCCGCGGACAAGGAAGGCAGGCAAACATAGTAACGAATCTGCGGCTGGATCAGTAGCGAGATGAGGCATCGAGCCCATTCCCCTACACCAGAACAAGGCAATCGCCGCTGCGGGTGAAAATGTGACTGAAGTGCGCCTGATCGCAGAAGCCGCATTCCAGGCCGATTTGCGTCAGGGTCAGGTTGGTCTTCTCGATCAGTTGCTTGATTCAGTAAAGTCCAAAGACGGGTGCCTGGTTGAAAACACAATGGAACGGTACCTTTGCATCATTACGATCTGCGCGACACCGATATGAACCAAACGAGTGCAAAACCTGATCGCGAAAGCGGCGTGGCAGATGACATCAATGTCACTGATATTCCCTCTTCGCGAGCAGGCTCGCTCCCACAAGGTCATTGCCTGACCGTTGTTTAACGGCTCTGCAACCATCCCAGAAAGCCACCTTTCCTGACCGCCACCGGTTTGGCCATCAACGCCATCCGGCTGTTCTGCTGCCGCACCGCTTGCAGCTTGTTCAGCGCCCGGTCGACTTCGCGTCGTTGCTCCATGCAACTGCGGGTCAGGGATTTGTCGAGGCGATAGATGATGCTTGAGGTCATGGCAGTGAACCGTGCCTGGGACGGTGTGTCGGCGAGGATGCTTTGTTCGCCCATGATTTCACTCGGCCCCATGCGCCCGGCTTCGACCTGCATGTTGCCGTCGGGGACCGTGGCGCTGACCACGCCGGTGGCGATGACGAACAGGCTGTCCGGTACTTCTTCCAGATCCAGCACCACCTCACCGGCCGCGTATTGCTGCGCCACCATGTTCCGCGCCAGGCGATCACGTTCCTCGGCGCTCAGGGAGCGGAAGACTTTTACTTCATCGAGCAAGGCCCGGGCGCGGCTCGACGGCTCGATCACGCCATCGGGCTGCCGGGAAATGCCTGCGGCTTCGAGGTGCCGATGGGCCAGGTCGAACAGTTGATTACGCACTTCACTCTTTTTGCCCAATTCGGCGATGAAACCGCTGGCAACGTATTCGGACATCTCTTCGCCGGCCTCTTTCAACACCGCTTTGGGGGCAGGGTTCAGCAACAGGCTGCTGCTGCCTTGCAGGGTGCGGTCGAGGGCGTCGAGTACCCGGCGAGGGCGGATGTGGTTTGGCACCCTGATGCTGATCGACACCCCGTGCAGGTTGTTCGGACGGCTGAGGTTGACGATCTTGGCCTTGGCCGCCACCGAGTTCGGCACCACGGCCATCGTGCCGGCGCTGCTCAACAGGTGCGTGGCGCGCCAGTTGATGTCGAGCACCTTGCCCTCGACGCCATCGATAACGACAAAGTCGTCCACCTGATAGGGTTTGGTGGTATTGAGCACAATGCCGGAGAACACGTCGGCCAACGTACTCTGCAGCGCCAGACCGACGACGATGGCGAACACGCCGGAAGTCGCGAGCAGACCTTTGACCGGCAGATCCAGCACGTAACCGGCGGCCGCGACGATGGAGGCCAGAAACACCAGGGCACCGATAACGTCCTGCAACAAACGGCCGCTGTGGCCGATGCGGCGCATAAGCACCAGGCCGAACACTTCCGTGAGCACCCGTGCGGCATACAGCCACCACAGAATCCCCAGCGCCGTCGCACCGAGTTGCGCCACCGGGTCATCGGCAAACAACGGCGCCTGTAACGGGCTGACGCCGGCGTTTATGACCAGCGCACTGAACGCCAGAAACAACACCAGCCGCACACCGACCTTTGGCGCGCGATGCTTGAACGGAACGAGGTGCCAGAGCAGAGCGTCGAGCACCAGCAGCAGGGCGCTCCAGGGCAACAAGTGGGCAGAGAAAAGGCTCATGGATTGCACTCCGGCGGGCACAAAAAAACTCGCCACACCCTGGGATGTGGCGAGAGGTTGGACTTAGTTCAGATGCGTCTTGAGCTCGGCCGCGGCCTGACGTACCGCCGCCTTGACTTCAGGAATCCGGCTCAGCGGATTGAGCAGGCCAAAGTCATGAATCATCCCGTTGTAGCGCACTGAGGTCACCGGCACACCGGCGGCATCGAGGTGGCGGGCGTAACCTTCGCCTTCGTCACGCAGCACGTCGAATTCGGCGGTCTGCACCAGTGCGGCGGGCAGGCCCTTGAGCTGGTCGGTGCTGGCATTGAGCGGCGAGGCATGGATCTGTGCACGCTCGGCCGGGTTGGTGGTGTAGTTGTCCCAGAACCACTGCATCATGCCTTTGGTGAGGAAGTGCCCTTCGGCGAACTGCTGGTACGAGCCGTCGTCGAACTGTGCGTTGGTCACCGGCCACATCAACAGCTGGAAGCGCAGGGCAGGGGTGTTCTGCTCCTTGGCCATCAGCGCCACGACTGCCGCCATGTTGCCGCCGACGCTGTTGCCGGCCACCGCCAGACGCTTGCCGTCGACACCGATGTCCTTGCCATGCTCGGCCACCCATTTCGTTGCGGCATAGGCCTGGTTGATCGCGGTCGGGTACTGCGCTTCCGGCGACGGCGTGTAGTCGACGTACACCGCGACCGCCCCGGAGCCCACCACCAGGTCACGAATCAGGCGTTGGTGTGTCGGGAAGTCGCCCAACACCCAGCCGCCACCATGGAAGAACATGAACACCGGCAACTCGCCTTTGACCTTGGCGGGGCGCACCACTTTGAGGTTGATGGTCTGGCCATTGATCTTGATCGCCTTGTCGCTGACGTCCACACCGGACAGATCAACCTTCACCGAAGCCTGGGCGCCGGTCAGCACCCCACGGGCGTCTTTCGGGCTCAATTGCTCAAGTGGTTTGCCACCGCCAGCGGCGAGGGCATCGAGGAAGGCCTGGGTGTTGTGTTCGACGCCGGTGCTTTGTGCAGCGAACGCATTGCCGACGGACAGGGTGAGGAGGGAAGCGGCGAGGGTTTTCTTGATGTTCATGTGCAAATCCTTTTTAAGTCGTTTGAGTTTTTGTATGCCTTGGGATCGGGCTGCTGTGGCGCGGGGGGAGGCCTCAGCAACACCGTGAGCACAGATTAATGAGGTGCTGGAAAGTGAAAAAGCGGCTCTAAAGCGTTTAACTGTCAACCGGGTAGTGACAATCAATCCATTCGAAGACATGCGCATTTTTTGCCGGGTCATGGATTCCGGCAACTTCACCGCCGCCGCTGTTCCTGCAGCGCTATCGCGCGGTGACTGCTGGCGAAAGAAATTCTCTCGGCACAAATCCTCCAGATTCGCACATCCGTACAATCGCTCTGCTCCAGCGAAACCGAAAATAGCGCTTCTCAAAACATATCTGGAGAAGTGTTATGGCAACCGCAAAAGCAGCACCAGGCAAAGGCCTGATCGACCCGAGCAACCACGCTCTGATCCTGATCGACTTTCAGTCGCAGATGGCATTTGCAACCAAATCCATTGACGCTGTCTCACTGCGTAACAACGCTGCACTGATCTCGAAAGCAGCGAAGGAATTTGGCGTTCCTTCCATCCTTACCACCGTCGCCGAAAAAAGTTTTTCGGGCCCCATGTTTGAAGAGATCACCTCGGTCTTCGCCGGCCAGGAGCTGATTGATCGGACCAGCATGAATACCTGGGAGGACGAGCGTATAGCCGTCGCCGTGAACAAGATCGGTCGCAGCAGAATCGTTCTTGCCGGTCTCTGGACTTCGGTCTGCATCGTTGGACCGGCGATCTCGGCTCTTGAACAAGGGTTCGAGGTCTACATCATTTGCGATGCATGTGGTGACGTTTCAGATGAGGCTCATGAGCGCGCTATCGAACGTATGATTCAAGCGGGTGCGCGTCCGATGACCTCGCTCCAATACCTGCTTGAACTGCAGCGTGACTGGGCTCGCGGCGACACCTATAACGAGACGGTGAAAACCGCTATCACTCACGGTGGCGGTTATGGTCTTGGTTTGATTTATGCCAAAACCATGTTTAACGCATCGGAAGGTCACTGATCTGTATGCGCCTCTTCCCCACCAGGGGACGAGGCGCACTTTGTCGCAGAATCTGGAAGATTGGCATTGGGTACGAGTCTGTCGCATCGTTGGCCACTCCTTGGCAAACTGTAGGGAGGAGTAGGGAGGAAATGGTGAGTACGATGACTGAAGAGCAGGCACCGGGTACGGCTTGGCAACCGCTTCGCCATGGACTGTTTCGCAGTCTATGGCTCGCCAGCATTGCATCCAGCATAGGGACGTGGATGCATGAAGTCGGGGCCGGGTGGCTGATGACCTCCTTGTCGGCCAGCCCTTTCATGGTGTCTCTGGTGCAGGTAGCTGCTGCCGCTCCCATGTTCCTTCTGGCGCTACCTGCTGGCGCACTGGCCGACATCGTCGACAAACGACGTTACCTGTTGGCTGTCCAGGCAGGGATGGCCGTCATTGCACTTGCGCTCGCCTTGATCACCTTTGCGGACCTGATGAGCACTACGCTTTTGCTCCTGTTTACTCTGGCCATGGGGATTGGAACAGCGCTGACCATGCCAGCATGGTCAGCGTTGACACCCGAATTGGTTCCAGCCAGTGATCTGCCCGCCGCGATATCGCTTAGTAGCGTGGGGGTCAACGTTGCCCGGGCACTCGGGCCGGCCATCGCTGGCATCATCATCAGCCTGGTAGGGCCATGGGCGACATTCGCCGTCAATGCCCTGTCCTTCCTTGGCGTTATCGCGGTGCTCGCCTTGTGGCATCGCACGCCACAACAGACCGTATTGCCGGCGGAGCGACTGTTTGGCGCTATACGTACGGGTTGGCGCTATACCCGTAGTTCACGGCACCTGCAGCGAGTTCTGGTGCGCGCCCTGGCTTTTTTCCTGGGTGCAAGCGCCGGCATGTCCTTGCTTCCACTGATCGTGCGAAGTGAACTGAAGGGCAGCGCTGAGCAATTCGGGATCTTGCTCGGTTGCGTCGGGATCGGGGCGGTGGCGGGTGCAATGTTTCTGCCCAGGATTCGTCAGCATGTTGCTGTCAATCCGCTGGTGGCATCGGCCAGCCTTATCTATGCGGCAGTATTGCTGGCTTTGGCATGGATTCAGGATTTCTATCTGCTTGTCCCTGTGATGTTCCTCAGTGGCGCTGCCTGGATCGCAGTATTGTCCAGCTTTCAGGTGTCTGCACAAACATCGGTACCTGCGTGGGTAAGGGCCAGGGCGTTGGCGGTCTACATCCTGACTTTCTTTGGCAGCATGGCTTTGGGCGGTGTGGTATGGGGACTTATCGCCAGCTGGTTTTCGATCTCGATATCGCTGAGTCTTGCCGCCGTCATCATGGTGGTGGGAGCAGGGTTGGGCTGGTGGGTCAAACTGCCCGCGCTGAGCGCAGAAGACCTGGCCCCTTCGCTGCATTGGCCGCAACCGTTGATGGGTGTCGACATTGAAGGTGAGCGTGGGCCTGTCATGATTACACTCGAATATGAGATTGACACGGTGGATACCGATGCCTTCAAAGAGGCTATGGAAGAGGTGCGCAGGATGCGGCAGCGCAATGGTTCATTTTCCTGGCAGTTGATGCAGGACACCGAAAATCCGCAACTGTGGATCGAGTTGTTTTTTGACGAGTCCTGGTACGACCATCTACGCCACCACGGTCGAGTCACTCGCGCAGAGTTGAAAATCGAATCAGCCGCCCGGCGCTTTCAAATCGCTGGAAAGCCTGTACGTATTCGGCACCTGCTCAAAGGCTGACTGAACAGCGTTGAAACCCGTCTTTTAAATCATTGAAAACGTCAACGGCGCTCAGGCTTTCACACAACTCCAGTTTGATTTGCGGCATGCGCTTGCGGAAAGCCAACACCTTCTGGCAGGGAGCCTCAAGTAACGCTAAGTGCCGCGCCGGCTGTCGGGACCACCATCTGTTGCTGGTTAGCTGGAGACCACTACGACCGGTACATGCACTTTTTTAAAGCGCTATACATACCAACACGCACCAGACGGAAGCGGCAAAATGGACTTTCGCCTCCATTAACTCAAGCGTCTCGATTTGCACCCTTGGCAATTCGCTTTCCTGGGAAGTCTGCTGACCCTCGCTGAAACTCGCCTGGATCGCAGCCGCCGCGACAATCATCTCAAGCCTGGGAGCCTGGATTTGCACACAGGATGAAGTCTCTCTGCTGCCGACTGGCACAAAGGCTGCAGGGCTCACATCAGATTCAAATGGAGCGTATTCATCAGGACAGCCTCCTCGGTCAACGACGATCGATTGGCCGAACAGGGCATGGGGCACATTGGTGCATCAGGCAGGGAAGTCTGGTTTTAACACTGCAAAAGAACAGGCAAAGGCGCCTGGAACCGAATGGTTTCAGGCGTTTTTTTTTGCTTTTTTTACCGTAATGGGTTTCGGGGGCGTGTATGAAAACAGCCGCACAATTGCTGAAACTGAAGGTCATGCAAAACCAGCAGGTGCATAGCATTGCACCAGATCAGATGGTGCTTGAAGCGCTGAAGATGATGGCTGAAAAGAATGTGGGGGCTCTACCCGTGATAGAAGAGGGGCGGGTGGTTGGCGTTATCAGCGAACGCGACTATGCGCGCAAGGTCGTTCTGCAGGGCCGCTCTTCGGTCGGTACGCCGGTCAGGGCCATCATGAGCGCGCCCGTCGTGACGGCAGACAGTCGGCAGAGCATCGAGCGTTGCATGGTGGTCATGACCGACAGTCATCTGCGCCACTTACCGGTGCTGGAGGGTGATCAACTGATTGGCCTCTTGTCGATTGGTGATCTGGTGAAAGAAGCCATCGTCGAGCAGGCCGACCTGATCCGGCAACTGGAACACTATATCCGTGGGCATTGAAGCGACCAGGGGTAAGGCGGATGCGGGGCTCACAGGCACATTGAGTTTTCCAATGTGCTGCCCGTCGGGCGGGTATTAATCAGGGAGCATTTGCGTCAGGAGTCATTGGGTTCATCTCTGCAACTCCATAGCGCTTTAGTACGGCACACCCAAGCTCCACATGTCTCGCAGCTGCATATTGGTGAAGACTTCTCAGCCAATAACTGTTTGACACTCTGTAACTCGCATCCAGCCATTAAAAAAAGCACCCCTTACTCCCAAATATCATGATTTTTCACAAGCATGAGCCTTCCATATAGTCCTCCCAAGCCCACTTGGAACACGGTTGTGTTTCCCTTGATGCGAGACAACTACATGGAAAATAAGAAACGCACCGTCCAAACTTCAGAGTTTGGGATGGGGACTCGAGTCGTATGGGGAGGAGAACAGGTTCAACATCCCTACAATGCGACCCAGACACCCATCGTGGTCAGTGCCGCCTATGGCTATGACGATATCGATAAGTGGTATGACGTGGCATTGGGAAAGGAGCCCGGCTTCATTTACAGCCGGATGAGCAATCCCACCGTCTCCGTCCTGGAAGATAAACTCTGTGAGCTCGAAAACGCAGAGTCGGCTGTAGCTTTCAGTACCGGAATGGCTGCAATCAGCGGTGTACTACACACCTTCCTATCCTATGGGCAGCGTGTGATCTCTACACGTGACAGCTACGGTGGTACGAACAAAATTTTTGAGGAGTTTCTTCCACGCATGGGGGTGGAGGTAACCCTTTGCGATACGCTCGATACTTTGGCACTTGAGCAGGAGATCGCTAAAGGTTGCAGCGTCCTGTACCTGGAAACACCCACGAACCCAACGCTTAAAATCCTAGATATTCGGCGCCTTGTGGCAGCGGCGAAGCGAGTGGGCGCTTTGGTTGTTGCGGACAATACATTCGCGACCCCTCTAAATCAGAATCCGCTCGCTTTGGGCGTAGATGTGGTTGTGCACAGCGCGACCAAATTCCTGTCCGGTCATGGTGATGTACTCGGTGGCGTGGTTTGCGGTGCCGAGCATTTGATGTCTCAAGTTCGCCATTACCGCGAAATCAATGGTGCCTCGCTGGATCCTTTTTCGGCGTATCTCATCATTCGGGGCATCAAGACTCTGGCACTGCGTCTTCGTCAGCAACAGGCGAGCGCGCAACTTTTGGCCGAGTACCTCTGTACTGAGCCGCTGGTCGAGTCTGTGAACTATCCGGGGTTGCCTCAACATCCAGGTCATGAGATCGCTCGTTCGCAAATGAACGGATTCGGAGCCATCGTCAGCTTCGTGCTCAAAGGAGGCATGGACACAGTGACTCGTTTGCTCCCGCTGCTCAGATATGCGCATCGGGCGGGTAATTTGGGCGCTGTCGAGACTATCTATGGGCCGGCTCGGACGACCAGTCATGTGGAAAATACTTTGGAGGAACGTCAGGCACTTGGAATTTCCGAAGGTTTGGTTCGAGTGTCCGTAGGTATTGAAGATTCAGCAGATTTATTGGCTGACCTAAAACAAGCCTTCACTTTAGTTCGAAGTAAACAAGGTGATGCAAGCCTTCACGCTGACAGTGCCCAACGTTTCATTGAGGTAGGAGCCTGAATACGGGCAGGACTTTCGATATCTATCCTAAGCCCTTCATGAAGAATGAAAATAATAAAATCCAGCGACAACAAAATTGTACTGCCCAAAAGCCAGTTACAAGGACGCTTGTCCGCACATTCATGAGAATACAATTATGACCACACAGATAGAAGATAATCGGCTCGATCCAGACTCGAATTTCAAAAAGGAAATGCAAACCCGCCATATCGTGATGTTGGCGTTGGGCGGTGTGATCGGTACGGGGTTATTCCTTACCTCCGGTTACACGGTTAATCAGGCAGGGCCACTCGGTGCAGTGATCGCTTACATCATCGGTGCAGTGATGGTGTATTTAGTCATGGTCTGTCTCGGTGAGTTGGCTGTACAGATGCCGGAAACCGGATCTTTCAGTAGCTACGCAACGCGATACCTGGGCCCAGGCACAGGCTATACAGTGGCCTGGCTTTACTGGCTCACTTGGGCAGTAGCTATCGGTTCAGAATTTACTGCTGCGGGCATCCTGATGGTTCGGTGGTTTCCTGACACACCGGTCTGGATTTGGAGTGCGCTTTTCGCCATTGCAGTGTTTGTAAGTAATGTCGTTTCTGTCCGGCTGTTTGCGGAGACTGAATTTTGGCTTTCGCTGATTAAGGTTCTGACCGTTATCACGTTCATTGTGATCGGTGGAGCGGCAATTATCGGTCTTGTTCACACACAGAGTTTGCAGGGCGCGGGATTATCCAACTTCACACGTGAGGGGCTTTTCCCGACCGGGTTCTTACCCATTGCAATGACTCTCCTGGCTGTTTCCTTCGCATTTTCCGGAACCGAGTTGATCGGGATTGCGGCAGGTGAAGCGCATGATCCACAAACTAGCGTGCCCAAGGCAATCCGCACGACAGTGGTACGTTTGGCGCTGTTCTTCGTGGGGACAATTTTCGTCCTTGCGACGTTACTGCCACGAGAACAAGCGGGGCTCGTAGAAAGTCCGTTCGTGATGGTGTTTGAGCTGATTGGCATCCCATACTCTGCCGACATTATGAACTTCGTCATTCTCACGGCACTGATTTCCGCCGCTAACTCGGGGCTGTATGCCGCATCGCGCATGCTCTGGACGTTGAGCGATCAAGGACATATGCCTAAGCGCTACGCCAGGCTCTCCAGTCGGGGCACACCGGTGAACGCCATCGTGCTTAGTATGGCGGGTGCAGTGGCTTCTCTGCTCAGCAGTGTGTTTGCCCCTGATACGGTTTATTTGGCCTTGGTGTCCATTTCCGGTCTGGCGGTCGTAGTCGTGTGGATGAGCATTGCTGCAAGCCAGATCGCGTTCCGTCGTCAATACGTCGCTAATGGCGGACGAGTGGAAGACCTGCACTTTCGTGTGCGTGGCTATCCATGGGTGCCTATCGGTGCTCTGCTGTGTTGTCTGCTGGCCTGTGTGGGTATCGCTTTTGATCCTGAACAACGAGTGGCGCTTTACTTCGGCCTTCCCTTTATCGCGTGGTGTTATTTCGTTTACTGGATCACTCGAAACAAGAGGGCAGAGCGGTTGGCTTCAGCCGCAGCTGCTCATTCCTCTAGCACCGCGTGAATTTCTCAGGCAATGATTGAGCATAGATAAAGCCCTGATGAGGTTGCGCCGATGAGTCAAAAGTCACTACCACCCTTGAACTGGTTGAGGGCATTCGAAGTATCGGCGCGTTATTTAAATTTTACCCACGCGGCGGAAGAGCTCCATTTGACTCAAGGGGCTGTGAGTCAGCAGATCCGTCAATTAGAAAGCCACCTCGGTGTGGCGCTGTTCAAGCGCTTACCTCGAGGGCTTGGCTTGACCGAGGAAGGGCAGTCGTACCTGCCTGTCGTACAAGACGCGATCAGTCGCCTTGCAGTCGGCACAAACGAGATTTTCGGCCAGCACAATCGAAGACATTTGAAGGTGCGCGGCAGCCTTTCCTTTCTTCACTATTGGTTGGCCCCCCGACTGGCAGATTTTTGTCGGGAGTATCCCCAGATCGATATTCGATATATCAGCAATATTTGGGTGAAAGAACCGGACGGCGAGGATGACCTGGAGATTCGCTGGGGATGCGGTGAGTGGTCTGGCTTGCACGCCCAGCGATTGACTTGGGACATCCTTCAGCCTGTTTGCTCTCCAAAGCTCATGGCCAGCTCACCCATACATGAGCCTCGCGACTTGATGAACCATTCTCTGCTTCATGTGCTGGGGTACGAAGAAGGTTGGGGTTATTGGTTGAAGCGAGTTGGAGCAGACGACGTCGACTACTCCCGTGGCCTTCAGTTTGACACGCTGATCTCCACGATTCGCATGGCCGAATTGGGGCAGGGCGTTGCGCTGGCACGGTCTTCCGTGGTCGAAGATTTGCTTAAGAGTGGGCAGTTGGTTGCGCCATTCAATCACCGAATCGAGGCAAGCGAATCCTTTTATCTGGTGCACGAACAGAACGAAGTGCTATCGCCTGATGCCGCAAATTTTTCTACCTGGCTGGTGGCTCAAGCCCATCGCCTTTTGTAAAACTGATTTGGAGTTGTCATGCATTATGTAAGCACTCGCGGCGGCGACATGCGTGCTGATTTTCGCAGTGTGGTTCTGTCGGGGCTCGCCGAAAATGGTGGTCTCTATGTCCCGGCCAGTTTGCCTGTCTTCACAGAGAAACAGATTGCCAGCTGGTCGTGGCTGCCGTTTGATGAGTTGGTTTGGCGAGTGGTTTCGCCTTTTGTTGGCTCTTCCATAGACGAAAGCACCCTGCGTGCCTTGCTCAGTGACAGCTTTCAACAATTCAAGCACCGCGCTATTACGCCGCTTGAGCAGATCGGGCATAACGAGTGGATACTCCAGCTGTTTCATGGCCCGACCGGTTCTTCCAAGGATTTCGCCGCGCAATTGCAGTCGCGCCTGGTCGAGCATTTTCTGGAGGAGGTCGGTAAAGAAGCAATGGTGGTCGGTGCAACTAACGGTGATACCGGCGTCGCGGCGCTTGAAGCCTTTGCTAACTGCCCGGCCACCCGCATGGCGATACTGTTTCCGCGCGACGGGCTTGCGCCTGAGCAACTCAGTGCCTTGCAGGCAGCCGACCCGCAGCGGGTTCAGCTGTTTCCGGTTGAAGGTAATTTCGATGATTGCCAGACGCTGGTCTCCAGACTCTTGCGTGAGTGGCCATTGGACGGAGTGTTGCCGGTCTGTTTCAACTCGACCAATTGGATCGGCGTCCTGGCCCAGATCGTTTTTTACTTCCACGCGACCTTGCAACTGGGCGGTGGCTCGCGTCCCGTTGGCTTTAGTGTTCCAGCTGCCAGCTCGGCCGAGATCTACGCCGGTTACATTGCGCAGAAAATGGGATTACCCATCAATCAGGTGATCATTTCCACCAACAGCAATGATGCCCTGCACCAGTTTTTTCATTGCAATCGCTACTCCACCCGGATCACTAATCGAACAATGTCGCCGGCGATGGACTTCTCGTTGTTTTCCAACCTGGAGCGGTTTATCTGGGAGATTTACGAGCACGATAGCTGCTCAACAAAAGCGCTGATGGAGCATTTTGAAAGTTGCGGAGAAATGAGCATCGGCAACCAGCAATGGCTGCGTGCACGAGTACTCTTCGATTCCTATGCAGTAGACGAATCCCAGGTGCGCGATGAAGTAGTCGAGCAGTTCCGAGAAACAGGCTCGGCCATCGATCCTCACACCGCTGTTGGTGTACTGGCCGGCCGGCTTCATCGACGCAGCCTGGGCGCGCCGATGGTCACCTTCGGGCAAATTGCGCCGACCAAGTCAGCGGCGCTGTTGGCCGAACTGGGCGTCTGGCAAGCAAGCGTTCCGAGCACTGTCGAGGTGCGCGCGCGACCACCGTACCTGGCCAAAGGCGATCTGGACGGTCTGTGCCAAGCTCTTCGTCTGGCACAGCAGAGGCTTGCATGAAGCGCATTCTCGATCCGTTGGACGAACGCATACTGGCCGAACTTACCGCCAATGCGCGAATAGCCCATATCGAACTGGGTGCCAAGATCAACTTGTCGCGCAATGCGGTGCGCCAGCGCATCGAGCGTCTTGAGCGCGACGGTGCGATCCAGGGCTATACGGTACGTCTCGGTGAGTCGCGGCGGCCTACGTCGCTTATCAGCGCGGTGATCTTCGTCTACCGCTACGACCGTATGCGTGGCGAAGAAGTACTGACTGCGCTGCGCTCCATTCCCGAAGTCGCGCAATGTGAAGTACTCAGTGGTGAGTTTGATTTAATGCTGCGTGTGAATGCCGCCACACCTGAACGTGTCCATCTGGTGTGGAAGGAAATCGCGGCCATGCCTGGGGTGGAAAACACCGTGACATCGTTTGTCCTTTCCGCGGTGTTTTGAGCG
This sequence comes from Pseudomonas sp. B28(2017), assembly GCF_002113025.1. Lineage (GTDB taxonomy): Bacteria > Pseudomonadota > Gammaproteobacteria > Pseudomonadales > Pseudomonadaceae > Aquipseudomonas. The sequence continues at coordinate 919,043 of NZ_NEJH01000001.1, forward strand.
CTGAGTAATTGCACTGACCTGACCAGCCATTTGCATCGGACTTGACCAGCACGCTTCGTAGTCTTGACCGTCAGAGAACGCCCCAAGTGGACATCATGTGTCTAGAGAATCCGGAGCAATTCACTGATGTGAAAATCAAAGGCCTGGCTACAAGGTTCTAGAAAATGCGTAAGCGATGGGTTTGAAAATGGAGGCGGGCGCAGCTTCCGTTTCCCCGATGCTGACAGTTCAGTTGGAAGAGTTGCTCAGCTGCTGCAGCTCAAGTTGCTTGGCAGCACTGGCTTCGAGGGTTGCACGCTCTTCATCCAGATACCGATAAATGCTTTGTAGGTTGGAGATTTTCTGTTTGATTTCTGCCATCTTCTTTTCAATTAGCTTCGCGCCGTCAGCACAATCGATCAGCTTGTTCCGCTGCGCATCCAGAATCTCGCCTATTTCCCCCAGGGAAAACCCCATGCTTTGCGCGCGCTGGATAAAGTCCAGATCCTGCAGAGTCTGCGCTGTGTAAACGCGATAGTTATTAGTTTGCCGCAGCGGTGAGATCAGACCGATTTGCTCATAGTAACGCAACGTATGGCGGCTGGCGCCGCTGCGGGCCTCGAGTTCGCCGATTTTCATGAAAACACCGCTTGACTATAGAGTTGGGTCGATAGTTTACGCTTGACTTCTCACATTAAACAAGGAGCAGGTAAATGAGCGTGGAGTGCTTTGTCACGGGGGGTACCGGCTTCGTCGGTCAACATTTGGTGGCGTATCTGAGTGCAAAAGGTCACACCATTCGGGTCTTGATGCGTCGCCCGGAGCGACTGGCTGCGCTGCGCGAGCAAGTCGACAATTTGGGAGGGTGCGCAACCCGGGTATTTGCCGTATCTGGCGATCTGGAACGGGACAACCTCGGGCTGAGTCTTGCTGACCGAGAAGTGCTAAGGCACGCCAGAGTCATATTCCACCTGGGCGCCCACTTCGCATGGGGGCTTTCAGTGGAGCATTCTCGAGCGGTGAATGTGGAGGGGGCAAAACGCGTGGCGCTGCTGGCGGCTGAGCAAAAAAGCCGTTTAGTGATGATCGGCGGCTACATGCTGAAAAATCATGAACATCTGCAACGAGTCGGAATTGATCCTCGTCATCCGGAGTTGACGAATTGGCCTGCCGTCTACCGACGTGTTGGTGGTTACGAGGGAAGCAAGCTGGAGGCGCATTTTGCGACCCTGGAGATCATGTCCGCCAAGGGCGGGGAGATTACCGTTGTCCACCCTGCGACGGTCTGTGGCCACAGCCGCACGGGGCATATCCTTGACGGTCAGCCGCTGGTGGCGCTGATACGCAACCTGGTGCAGGGAAAGCTGACTGCGGTGCCCGGTACCGCTGAGCACTGGCTGCCATTGGTCACCGTGGATTACCTGGTTGAGCTGGTGGCGGTTTGTGCTTTTGATCCTGCCATGGAGGGCCAGGAACTGCTGGCGCTTGATGACCAAACTCCAAACTTGCGAGAACTCCTGATACAGGTGGCACAGCCTTTGGGCATAAAGTCTCCCAAGCGTCACATTTCACTTCGATTGTTGAAGTTGCTACTGAGTATTCCTCCCGTCGCGTGGTTTTTGAATACAAAACCCGAAGCCTTGGACTTTATCCAGACCACTCGTTTTGATACAGCGACGGTCGAGCAATTTGCCAACAGGCATGGAATAGCCAAACCGGATATTCGTCTGTCTTTGCAGCACACTGCAACGTTCGTCAACTCATATTGCATAGCCAAGGGCGAGGCCCTTTGACTTCTCCCTTGGGGACGACAAAGTCGTTAGCCCCTTATGCCCCACTAAATACTGGGGTTGGTGGGATCTTCGTATCCTCAAACTTTGCGCCGTCGATGTAGGGCGGCATTCTATCGAACGACAATTCAGCGACAGGGATCGTCATCAATGCAATCCAGTTTCAGCAAAGGCGTCATATTTGCACTCTCCGCTGCGGCACTGAACGCAACGATCGGTGTACTCAGCAAAGTACTCATGAGTAATGGTTTCACCGCTAGCAGTGTCGCTGTCATCAAGACCGCACTGGGTTGCGTGCTTCTCTCGATCTTACTGTTTTTCCTCAAGCGCCCGCCGGCGTCAACCAAATGGACTCAGGCGGCTATCTGCGCATTCCTTGGCATCTTTGTGCTGTTCCATTTCGAAACGTCCGCCTATCGGCACTACGCTGCAGCAGGTGTGGTGGTGCTGATGGCCAGTGCCTCAATTTCCTCGATCATTCTGGGGCGCATTTTCCTCAAGGATGCCATCACCGCGAACGCGACCGTGGGTGCCGCACTGGCTATCGCTGGGATCGCGGTGATCTTCAGCGCCGACCTGCAGCAGGGCTTTACCCTGCAAGGTGCTGCGCTAGCCTCTATGGCCGGCTGCGGCTATGGGGCCTTTTCGGTTGCCATGAAGCGTATGGGTGTGTCAGGGGGGCTGCACTTCACGCGGCAATTGTTGTTCTTTGGCAGCCTGTACCTGCTGATGCCGGCTGCAGCCGATGGTTTCGCAATCGGCGAGCTGTCACCGCTGGCGATCGCGGCACTGCTGGCGCTGGCCGCGCTGCCGACAATCCTGGGCTTCTTCTGCACCACCAAGGCCATCGAGTATCTCAAGCCATCCCAAGTGCAAGCGCTGGAGCTGACCGAGCCACTGTTCGCCGCGCTGCTGGCGTTTGTGGCGCTCAATGAAGTACCGCGCGAAAGCCTGTACACGGGAGCGGCACTGATCATCGTCGGCCTGTGTTTCTCCAATGAACTAATCCGCGTGGGCAGTAAAGCATCCAACCCTTCGACCGAGTGAGCTATTTTCGAATGGCTTTTTTAGTGTCTTGAGCGCCTGACGGCTTCCGCCGATAACCGACGTTCACGAATGACTGCACTCAGCTGCTGCTTTCCCATAGCCGGCAACTAGGGTGGTCGGGGAGCGATCTAATTCAGAGACAACTGACGGGCACTTATTCTTCTCGCTATGTCACTTTGTGTGAGCCATCGGTCTTAAATTCTCTAAATTACCATCGCTTGGATACTTTGATGGGAAGCAGAATTTACCCTTTCCTACCTCATAATCAGTTGCTGCAGCGATCAACCACTACTGTATCCTTGTACAAGTAGAGGAGGAATGGCGGCGGCTATCGCCTTTACTCAATAGTCGCTGGAACGGAAAAGCGGACTTTCCAAAAGGTAGTAATGTGAAACGTGATACTCACCTGGTTGTGCTTTTGTTGTTGGTGATCGGCTGCTCTTTGGTGTCACTCACGATATGGAGCGTGCTGGGTTCTCGGGAGCGGGCGCTGGACGACGTGAACGTCCATGGGTTGAACCTGACCCAGGCGCTGGCTACTTATTCCGAGGGGATTGTCCGGCAGAGCTCGCTGCTCTTGCTCGGGCTCGTCGAACGTCTCGAAACCGAAGGCAGCGGCCCCGCGCAGATCGAGCGGTTGAAAGCGTTGGTCAACCGCCAGCAGCCGCTGATGCCGCAACTCAGTGGCATCACCATTTATGACCATCAGGGTCGCTGGTTGATGTCTTCCAACCGACCTATTCCGGCCGGGGCCAACAGCAGTGACCGGGCTTACTTCATCCATCACCGTGATGATCCCTCTCGCGAACCCTTCATTGGGCCGCCAATCCGTAGCCGCTCCACTCAGGAGTGGGTCATCACCGTCAGCCGCCGCTTCAATGACGCGCGCGGAGAGTTCGCCGGCGTTGTGGCAGTAACCCTGGGGGTAGAGAACTTCCTGCGGTTGTTTGGCAAGCTCGATGTGGGGCAGGAGGGCGCCATCGGCCTGTCCTACACCGATGGTACGCTGCTGGTGCGTTATCCTTTCCGTGAACAGGACATGGGGCGCAACTTCTCTCAGTCGCCGATCTATGCGAAATATCTGGTCGATCGTTCAGTCGGTACGGCGTCGTTTACTTCCAGCCTGGATGGCGTGGAGCGGCTTTACGCTTTCCGCAAGAATGAACGGCTGCCGCTGATAACTACTGTGGCAATTGGCAAGCGCGAAGCCCTCGCTGCATGGCGCATGGAGGCGTTGCTATCGGCAGTGGTGGTGACGGGGCTGCTAGGAATCACCGGCCTCATTGGCTGGCTCCTGATTCTGGATATCCGTCGGCGTACCAAGGCAGAAGAACGGTTGCGGGGAGTGCAGCAGCAATTGCTTTCATCCAATCATCAGCTTGAGCTGCTGACGATGAAGGACGCCCTCACTGGCCTGGCGAATCGGCGTTGCTTTGATAAGAGCCTCGCCATGGAAGCACAGCGCGCGCAGCGTGACGGTACAACGTTGGCGTTGCTGATGATCGATATCGACTACTTCAAGCTGTTCAACGACTCATTCGGGCATGTAGCCGGAGATGCATGCCTGCAAACCGTTGGCCGAATCCTCCAGGAGTGTGTGCGACGACCGTCAGATCTGGTGGCACGTTATGGTGGAGAGGAGATGGGCGTCATCATGCCTGATACCGACAGTGATGGTGCTGCGGTGGTTGCGCAACTTATCCTCGACCGCTTGACGTTAGAGAACATCTCGCACCCTTGCAGTCCGTTCGGAAGGTTAAGTGTGAGTATCGGGATTGCTGCGGCCACGGGCCCGCAACTAGATCAATTACAAAAACTGGTCGAGGTGGCAGATCAGGCGCTATACAACGCCAAGGCGCTGGGACGTAACCAGTTTGTGAGGAGGGATCAGGAAATCTGTCACGACGCGTAAGCACCGTTATCGCGCTTGGGCAAAACGCCCAACTAATACAGCACTCTGCCATATTCAACTGCCAAACCCCGGCTCTTAGGATGTTCCTATCGAACAACATCAATATAGGAACAGCGTTTATGACCGAGTACAAAATTGCCTTGGTAGGGTTTGGTGGCGTAAACCGTGGCTTCGCCCAATTGGTCGCCGATCGTAATGCCCAGTGGAAAGAGGCCCTGGGCTTCACTATCAAAATTGTCGGTGTCACCGATCTGTTCCTCGGCTCAATCGTTGCTAAAGACGGTCTGGATGCAAAGCAGTTGGTTGCGCTGCCGGTTGAGAAAGGCGCATTCGCTCAACTGCCCGGCGGCAATGCTGAGGCCTTCAACGAAACCGTGATCAAGCATTCCGGTGCAGACATCATCGCTGAGGCCACTTTTACCAATCCGGTGGATGGCGAGCCTGCGACTACCTTTTGCCGCTGGGCCTTGGAAAGCGGCATTCATGTAGTAACCACCAATAAGGGGCCTATTGCGCTGCACGGTACCGAGCTCAAAGCGTTGGCCCGTCGCAACCAGGTCGCCTTCGAATACGAGGGGGCGGTGATGAGTGGCACCCCCGTGATTCGTCTGGCCAAGCAGGCCTTGGCGGGTGCCAACGTGCAAGGCTTCGAAGGCATCCTGAACGGCACTTCCAACTACGTGCTCACCCAGATGAAAGACGGCCTGGCGTTCAACGATGCCGTCGTACAGGCGCAACAGCTCGGCTACGCCGAGGCAGATCCAACCGCCGATGTGGAAGGGTTTGACGTACGCCTCAAGGTGGTGATCCTGGCCAACGAACTGCTCAATGCACGACTGAACGTCAGCGATGTAGCGTGCTCGGGGATCAGCAATATCAGCTCGGAAGATATTGCCCATGCAAGTGCCAATGGCGCGAGCTGGAAACTGATTGGCTCAGCCGATCGTGAAGCAGATGGCTCGGTTCGAGCGAGTGTCGAAGCTCGGTTACTGTCGAACTCACATCCTCTTGCCGGAATCAGCGGTGCTACGAATGCAGTGTCATTCAATACCGAATTGCTGGGGGCTGTCACCGTGTCCGGGCCTGGGGCAGGGCGTATCGAGACGGCCTTCGCATTGCTGTCGGACATCGTCGCCATCCACACCGCCCACGGCAAATAACAGGAGATAGTGATGAGCGTATCCAGCATGGCCAGTATCCAGCTTGTTGAATCCAAACAGATTGATGTGTTCAGTCCATTCGATGGACGCTTGGTAGGGAGCGTCCCTTGCCTCGATGCAGCCGCAGTTCCTGGCTTGCTGGAACGCGCGCGAATCGGCGTGCGCGAGAGTGCGGCAATGCCTCGTCACCTGCGTGCGCGCATTCTTGAGGAGGCGGCCCGGCGTGTAGAGCTTGAGGCTGAAGCGTTTGCCAAACTCATTGTTGCAGAGGCGGGGAAGACGCTGCGACAAGCAGAGAAGGAAGTGAAGCGTTGTGTGAACACGCTGAAGCTATCAGCGGAAGAGGCTCGTCGTAACGCCGGGGAAGTGATTCCATTTGGGGCTTATGAAGGATCGGAATCGCGTCAAGGTTGGTTCACGCGGGAGCCCTTGGGACTTATCGTCGCCATCACGCCTTATAACGATCCGCTGAATCTGGTCGCCCATAAACTCGGCCCGGCAATCGCCGGTGGCAATGCCGTGATTTTAAAACCCTCGGAGCTCGCGCCGTTGTCTGCACTCAAGCTCGTTGAGTGCTTGGTGAAAGCGGGTCTTCCACCCTCTGTGATTACCCCGGCTACTGGTGGCGTCGACTTGGGTAAAGCATTGGTGGAGGTTCGCGAAGTTCGGATGATTTCCTTTACGGGTGGTTTTGCCACGGGTGAGGCCATTGCGCGTAGTGCCGGGTTGAAGAAGCTGGCAATGGATCTGGGGGGAAATGCCCCGGTTCTTGTGCTGGAAGATTGTGATATCGAACCGACCGTGGAGTCCTGTGTGTCTGGTGCCTTTTGGGCAGCAGGGCAGAATTGCATCGGCACTCAACGCATCCTTATACATAGTTCAATTTATGAGGACTTCCGTGAGCGTTTTGTCAGCCAAACGCGCGCCTTGGTAGTGGGTGATCCTGCCCAGCGGGCAACGGATGTAGGCCCGATGATTACGGAACAGGCGGCCCGTCGTACCGAACAATTGGTAAACGAAGCACTGGCCGAGGGGGCAGTTCTTCTGTGTGGGCACCATCGCCAAGGGGCAAGCTATGCGCCGACCGTGCTTGAGCATGTGAGGCATAGCAGTACGATTTGGCAGCAGGAAGTCTTCGCGCCGGTGGTTATCCTGGAGCCTTTTGACCATCTGGAAGACGCTATTGCTCTGGCCAACGCTCCTGAGTACAGCTTGCATGCGGGACTCTTCACACGTGATCTTTCCAAAGCCTTGAAATTGGCGCGGCAAATTGAAGCGGGTGGCGTGATGATCAATGACTCTTCCGATTATCGTTTCGATGCCATGCCTTTCGGTGGTTTCAAGTACGGAAGTTTGGGGCGCGAAGGTGTTCGATTTGCGTATGAGGACATGACGCAGCCTAAAGTCGTTTGCATCAGCGAGGTGGATTAAACCTACGAAGTAAATTGCCATCGACTCACATCGGGTGGCCGCTTTTATCCGACGCCCGATGTCCCGCAAAACGCTGAAAGAGTGGAAAACAAAACGGCCCAAGGGCCAGTGAAGGGCGACCGTGCAACGCGTTCTGCCAGCGCGACGCGAACCGACACTGCGATTCACGAGACGCCGCAGTCCATCAGCGTGGTGACCAAATATGTTGTCGAGGACATCGGGGCGACTCGCCTGCAGGACGCCCTTGACTATGCCGGCGGAGTGGGGCGGGCTGACCATCTTCACGGTGCGTGGATTTACCACCGGCGAGTTCAATCGCAATGGTTTGCCGATCAACTTGTACAACGACAACAACATGGCGCAGCTGCGTTTCGAGCACTTCCTCAATGACAACTGGACAATGAGGGGTGGTTTCCAATGGCTCGATGGCACGTTGCAGGGCAACGCCGTTGAAGCAAATGGCGTTGCCACCGACGGGCGTACGCTGGGGCGCAACCACCTTGTAGACGAACCAGCTTCGATCCGGTCACCTTGGCCAAGGCTGCCGAACGAGCAATGCGCGAACTGATTCAGGATCGGTATCCCGCACACGAAATCCTTGGTACTGCATGCTCACTTCAGGTTTCGTAAATGTGATTATCGAGGCTAGCTTGCAGCTCTACGACGTACAGGCGTTGATACCGATTATCGAAGGTGCCGGTGGAGTGATTACCGCCTGGGATGGCAGAACAGCTCAAAATGGCGGGAGTGTCGTTGCTTGTGGTTATCCTGCATTGCATGCGCAATTGGTGGAGCTGCTGAGGCACGCTGTCTGATTCAGGTAGGGGTCAAAGGCGGCAATCACAAGGCAAGACAGCTAATGAACATTTCTAACATGGCATATGATTTAACATAATATACATTATGCGAAGTATCATATACGGACGTGGGAGCGTCTGGTGGTCAGATTTAGTCCTGACAAAGCGCTCGGAAGTAATTCTCTGAAATTTTCGGAAGTAAATCTTTGAAACGATGGTTTCGTCCCCACTTCAATGAATTACTTCCGCACTCTCTAGGTCACACGTTTCGCATTCTATCTGATGAGTATATGGTTGGTACGGTCACCCGGTGGCTTGCACTGATGATCCACGATGAGTTCATTTTTGGTCTCCATTGGTCCTCGTGGTCTCTGCTTAACGAGTTCACTTACCGGACCGGTATGAGTCCTGATTCGCGTGATCATGCACCGTATGCGAGTTCGTCTGTCCGTTTGATTTCAAGCATCTTTTTGGGGTGCGCCTGTTCGTTTACGGCATTACTTACGTCACAGATCCGCCAGCAAACACGTCGCTGTGTGAAATCTGCCGCGTTCAGCGTGGAGTTGGTGCGCAGATTTCAAGGTTGCCACAGATGGAAAACACAACGCCCATTGATTTGCTTGCAGACGCTGACGGTTTGGCGATGCACACGTTGCGTTTGAAGGCTGTTGAGCTCACCGGCCACCAGATCCCCCTGAAACTCGCGAAAACCTGATTGGATGAAAAGCTCAGTGAAATGCTCGCCCGGTACCGTTGTTAACCACAATTTTGACTTGTTAACCACCGTAGTTAACAAGTCAAAAAACAGGTTTACAGCGTAATACTGAACCGAAGTGTTAGCCTTGGTTTGCCTGGCTCGCCCGGGATTTCAAAGCTCCGTAATGCCGTTCGAGCTCTGGGGTTTGCCGGTTGGAATGTTTACCTTTACTATCACTCGCACTGCTCTGTCAGCCGCAACTTTCAAATTTTGGCACCCTGCTAGATTAGGTTGGACCACATCAGAGAGCCCCGACGCCGCGTGTCTAGTGAGAGATATGAGCTCTTGAAGATGGTCTACCGCCCATGGCAACGTAATGATCTTTACGTGGAATCATTAGCCAACTCAACTAAACGACTATTTAGTTGAGTTAAGTCTGGACTGATCTCGTGCGTATTCGACTGTTGCGTTGTTGGAAGCAGCTACTCTTCCTCTAGCCCCCTCTCCCTCTATAATTATTCGATTTACAACATTAGTACGAAACTGAATCGTCTCAGGTTTCGTAGACACCTCTTCAGGTAAACCATCGCCGCGGTGATGACCATGTCCTGGTCTTCACTACGGTTCGAGATTGCAGAAACGGCGCTTCACCGCGTCGTGTCAAAAACTAAAGTTAACGTGGACGTGGCAAGGTGGACCACGGTTTGTTCCTTAACGAACTCATCCCTGCCCTGCTCTATCGTTTTAACGAGAACCAGTCGGCGGTAACCGCCGTCGAAGAGTGTTCCATCTCTCGCGCACCTACAAACGCAGAGCCTTGGAGGTCAGTTTGACTGACGGGATGAGGAGCGACCTCGCTAGAACGTCGCTCCTCTGAATCCAACAACGCTTACCTCTTCAATGACTATCGACTCGCAAGACTTTTGCTAGCAACATCGCCAAACCGCCGACGAGCATCAGCGGTGCGATGGTGACATCCGTTCTGTACTACACAGGCTAGCGAAGCTCGACTCCTGTCCTACAACATGTGCCCATTTACATGCTCGCGTTAACCCGCGATCTTTATTGCGAGTTCAGCGACGTGTTTACCCTGGAAACGCGCAATGTCCAGTTCATTTTGTGACGGTTGCCGTTTACCGTCGGCGCCTGCCAGGGTGGTCGCGCCATAGGGCGTACCGCCGGTGATCTCGCTCATGTTGGTCAGCCCTGCGCAGCTGTAAGGCACACCCACGATGACCATTCCCTGATGCAGGAGTGTGCTGTGGAACGACGTAATAGTGGTTTCCTGGCCACCGTGTTGGGTGCCGGTCGACGCAAAGACACTGCCGATTTTCCCGACCAGCGCGCCGCTCATCCACAGTCCGCCGGTCTGGTCGAGAAACGTGCGCATCTGTCCCGCCATATTGCCAAAGCGCGTCGGTGTACCAAAGATGATGGCATCGTAATTGGCCAGCTCGTCAGGTGTCGCCACCGGTGCCTTCTGGTCAAGTTTGATGCCGATGGCTGCTGCCTGTTCGGCCGGGATGGTTTCAGCGACACGCTTGAGCGTCACGTCGGTGCCGGGTACGGATCGTGCGCCTTCGGCCACTGCGCCAGCCATCGTCTCGAGGTGACCGTACATTGAGTAATAGAGAACCAGTACCTTCGCCATGACTTTTCTCCTGGATTAAGCGCCATTCGATTGATTAGGAAGATCTTGGGTTACACCACTGTCAACGAGCAACAGCGGTAGATGTAGTGCTTGGTCACGAACAAAACTGCGGTCCACACCCACCCGACTGCAGAGACTTTGACGGAGTGCGGATTAAACACTAGCAGCTCCATATGCTGCCTGTTGGCAGACAGAGCTAGTTTTTTATTGCTCCCCGTCCCAGAGCAGACCGCCAATCAACTGCTAGTGTTAAAAGTACGCGCAAGGCTTCAATACCATACTTACTTGCGCATCCCCTCTCGCGTCCACAGGCGGAACACCATGAGATACAACCTGTTTGAGAATCAGAGAAACGAGATCATCCTGCTCGCCCGCATCCTTCTAATGATCCTTTTCATAGTTTCCGGCTGGGGCAAGCTGACCAACTTTGGCGGTACCGCTGCCTACATAAGCTCACTCGGCGCGCCCATGCCCATGGTTGCTGCGGGGGTCGCGGTAGTCATGGAGTTCTTTGTCGCCATAGCGATAGTCGTGGGTTTCTACACCCGCCCACTCGCGTTTCTCTACGTCTTATTCGTACTCGGTACCTCTCTAATCGGGCATCACTTTTGGACTATGGTTGACCCAGAGCGCGCGGCCAACATGATCCATTATTTCAAAAACCTCAGCATCATGGGCGGCTTGCTACTGCTGGGCATTACAGGTCCTGGCAAGTATTCAATTGATGGCAGATAGCAACGCGCGCATAGGGGCATTCTGAGCTCAGGACGGTTTCTTTTTCTTGTGGGACTGTCCGTATGCTTGCCTGGACCTAAAAGATTCACATTACATACCCATGTAATGCTCGAAACGGTGCCCCTGAGATCTGTTGTAAGTTTTATGAGCTGCATCAAGTGCAGAAGACCGTCTGCAAGATGCTGGCCTTATTCGCCACCCCCTTCAATTCGCCTGACCTAAGATTTCAGAAGTTTGAGCCTATCTTGAGGCCGGCGATCAGTGCGTTATCCACCTCATCGCCATCTTCATCAACGGCTTGTCGCCCGCGGTCCGATAGGCCGAGCGGGAGCAAGAACTAAAATGCGTGCTGGTAACGCAACGTCAGCTGTGTTCCCTGCGAGCGATTTTCGGCACCGCTCTCAAAATACAGGTTGGCAAACAGTGTCTGTTTTCCTTGCCGATACATCACACCCGGCCCAATGCCCATGACTTGTTCCCGAGAGTCTTTCTGTCGATGTCCGTCGATCCGGTCATCGCTGATCTGCTTTAGTTGGTAGCCGGCCACCCCTACCCGCCAGTTATCAGACACGGCGTAAGACACCGCAAGATTACTGTGGATCGCCTCGCCTGGCTGGATGCTGTCTGCCTTTAAGGCGCACGCCGGATCGTTGTTGCGACTTGACCATGCATAGTGGAAACAACCGCTCACTTCCAAGCGATCAGTCAGCTCCCAAGTGAACACGTAATGGGGGTTAAACACCCAAACATTGCTGCCGGTGTTGATGTCCGAGTCAGCGCTGTAGGACCCCGTCGGCAACGAAAAAACAAAATTCAGCCGTTGCCAGTAAGGCCTGCCGAGTACCGAGCGCGGCGCCCACTGCAACAGGAACGGGCTAATCGGCTTGGCTCGGTGAGCAAATGAACAGCGAGCTGATACCGATGGCCTTGATTAACCCTGCCTGCTGGCGCATATCCTGCCTTCTTAGCTGCTGGCTAAAAAATACTGAACGGATAATCCACGATCACGCGGTATTCATCGGCGTTCGAATTACCTCGGGTGTTGCCCGGGGCCGTGTAACCGTCACCCGAGCGATGCGCGGCCCAACGTAGCGTCACGCTCCATCCCCTGGCCTTGCCGTCTGGCACCGCATAACGCAGGGCCACATCGCGTTCCCAATGGTGAGCATCCTTTCCGGAAGCGTTGAAGATGTAGCCATATCCCTTGCTCGCGGGATCTACACGGGTCAGATCGGCTTCGCCTCGGGTATAGGAAGTGCTGAACTGGACATTGGGGGCATCCAGAAACTTCAGGCTGGTCTGATATTGCAGCTTCCAGGATTTCTCCCCCGGGCCATTGAAGTCGGCGAACTGCTGAGAGTTGCTCAAGTAGAGAAACGACCGGTCATCCTGGGCCACGTAGTCAAAGGGTGTGTTGCCGTCGACTTTTTGTAAGCCCAGGGTCAGGCTCTGCCCAGCGCCGGACACCGTCAGACCACCGCTGTAGGTGTCATTGTCGATGCGTCCGAGCTGACTCTGGCCCTGATCGCGGGTTTTGAAATAGTGCAGGTACGGCGTCAGCGTGATTACTGAGGTTACCTTCAATGGCCAGCTGGCGCCCGCGTAGTACTGATTCCAGATGTCGCTCAACTGCCCGCCATACACCGTCAGGGTGATGGCCCCCGGCACACTGTAAACACCTCCGAGCCAACCCATGTGCGGGCTTTCACGATCGGCCGGCACACCAGCCTTGTTACTGGCGCCATAGCTGGTGACCAAATGGCTTTGACCACTCTGATTACGCAAACGGGTGGAGTCGACCCAACCGGCATCGAGGGTCAGGTCCGGCAGGCTGTAGTTCTTCAACCCAACGCCACGGAAGCTCTGGGGAAATACTCGGCTGACACCGCCGGCAACGACGGGGTTTTCCAGATACTGATCGCCGGCCTGGACCAGCGTGTCGAAGCCCCTGAATTTAAGTGCAGCTCCGGCTGCGGAAAACTCCGATTCTGGCTCTTTTTCCGAGTTCAGCGGAAGCAATCCGGCGCCACCGCTGCCTCCTCCGCCATCCAGTTTGAGCCCATAAAACCCATGCACATCTACACCCACGCCGATCGGCGTATCGGTATACCCGGAGCGAAACGACAGGTAGACAGCCTGTACCCACTCACGCTGATCGAGCCGAGCCGGGGTGTTGTGGTTATCGCGGCTGAAGTAGTAGTTGCGTAATATTGCATTGAACGAAGAGCCACTGACAAAACCGGCCGGCACCGCCATTTCCGCCTTTTGCCGATCATTGATGTCGGTGTTCAGGTTATCCCGTTGGCCCAGCGAGTTGTCTGCCTCGGCGTTATTCACTGCCAATGAAACACCCAGCGATAGAGTAACGCCCAAGAGTTGTTTCAGGGGAATGGTCATCGACGCTACTCCTGCTTACGGTTGAGAGTTTTCAAGCACCTTTACCGTGGCGGTGGTGCCTGCACGCAGGCGTCCCCTGCCGACATATTGCGGGTCTATCTGAATTCGCACCGGAACCCGCTGCGCCAGTTTGACCCAGGTGTAGCTGGGGTTGATATTAGCCAGCAAGCGATTGCCGGTGAGTTCTCCCGGTCAGTGATCGCAAAAGCAATGCTCTGCACGGCCCCGGCGAAAGTCTCGCCGCTCATCAACTGAATGCGGACCTTGTTGCCTTCATTGATTCTCGGCAGTTTGGTTTCTTCGAAGTACCCACTGACATAGAACGAGTCACTGTCGACCAACGCCAACAGCGCGCTGCCAGCACTGGCGTAGTCACCCTCGCGGGTCAACAGATTGGTCACATAACCGCTGACCGGCGCTGTCACCCGGGTTCGTTGCAGGTCCAGTTCGGCTTGGGTCAAGGCGGCAACGGCCAGCTGGACGTTGGCCTGCGCCAGACCAAGGTTGGCCTGATTTCTCATCAGTTCAGCCTGGGCCACTGCCACTTCGGTACTGGACTTCTCCCACTCCTCCCCAGAGATCGCGAAGCCTTGCTTGAGGGTGCGCCGTCTGTGCTTTTCGCTTTGGCGCTGTTTGAGCAAGGCCTCACTGGAAATGATGGCCGCCTGTGATTGGCCCTGAGCCGCTTTGGCTACTGCAACCGAACGCCTGGCATGCTCGACCGCCAGCGCATAGCGCGCCGGGTCGATTTCCAGCAGCAACTGGCCCTTCTCCACATGCTGGTTGTCCTGCACCGTCAAGCTGACGATGCGACCTGACACATCGGCGGACAGCGTCACTACATCGATGCCGCTGGTACTGGGCAGGCACCTCGGCGCAGCCCTGGCGTTGCTGGTATGGGGCGTGTTCACCTTCGCCGTGGTGCCACCGCTGCAGATGCGCGTGATGATCGCCGCTGCCGAGGCCCGGGCCTTGCTTGCTCGATCAACGTCGGCGCGTTCAACCTCGGCAACGCGGTGGGCGCGGCGCTGGGTGGCGTCGTCATCAGCCTGGACCTTGGCTATGCTGCAATACCGGTCGCTGGCGGTCTGCTGGCAGCGGGCGGGCTGTTGCTGGTATGGCTTGGCGGGCGCGGCAAGGCCACTGCCAACGCAATCGGCGAGGCTGCGTAAAATCAAGAGGTGCGCACTGAGGCCTAGCCAAGTCGGGACCGCCCTAGTACAACGTGGAGCAGTCCCTTGGAGGTCCCATGCAAGATCTACGTCAGTTGCGCTACTTCGTCGCCGTCGCCGAATGTGAGAACGTCGGCCGCGCGGCGGAGCAGCTACACATTTCCCAATCCCCCCTGAGCCGGCAGATCGCCCAACTCGAGGATCACCTCGGCCTGGCCCTGTTCGAACGGCGCAACCAACGGCTGTTCCTGACCAGTGACGGGCGCACTTTCCTGTCCGAAGCCCGCGGCCTGCTCAAGCACGCCGAGCGCCTGGAATCGCTGGGCAAGCGCCTGGGCCGCGGTGAGGAAGGCGGTCTGTGCATCGGCTACGTTAACCACGCCATCCATGCCGGCGTGCTGCCCGGCGCTGTTCGGGCGATCCGTGGCGAACGTCCGCAGATCCATATCGCCCTCTACAACATGACACCGAGAGAGCAGTTCGAAGGCCTGCGCCAACGCAGCCTGGATATCGCCCTGGTCTGCGAGTCCGTACCCGACAATGACCCAGACCTGCTTGCTCTGCCCGTGCTGGACGACCCCATGCTGCTGGCCATACCCGCCGAGCACCCGCTGGCGACCAGGGCCGAACTTACCCCCGCCGATCTGCATGAACAGGAGTGGATCATCACCGGCGGCCAACCCGACCAGATCAACAAACGCGATGACTTCATCGCCCGCTGCGCCGATGCCGGCTTCACCCCGCGCCTGTCGCTGGAGGCGACCGACCCGCTGAGCGTGCTCGGGCTGGTGTCCGCAGGGCTGGGCCTGGCTATGGTGCAGAGCAGCCTGGCCGCCAGCGCGGGCCCTACGGTGGTGTTGCGCCAGCTGGACTGGTTCAGGCCCTGCGTGAAGCTGTGGGCAGCCTGGCATCAGGTGGACCTGCGACCGATCGTGGGGGTTTTCCGCGAGCGGGTGTTGGCGCTGGCTCAAAAGACCAGAAAGGTCTGAACCAAGTCGAATTATGTCTTTTACAGTCTGTACGCGTCCCACTAGCATGCCCCCCATCGATGCAACTCACCCACAGGAGCCATCCCATGAACATCGACCTCGGCGGACGCACCGCCATCATCAGCGGCTCGACCGGCGGTATTGGCCTGGCCATCGCCCGCGGCCTGGCACGTGCCCATGCCGATGTAGTCATCGCCGGCCGTAGCCAGAAATCGGTGGATGCCGCCCTGGCCGAACTTCGCGCCCAAGGCGGGCGTGGCCAGGTACAGGGCGTCGTCGCCGACCTGGGCACCGCCGCTGGCGCCGAAACCCTGTTCGCTGCCCACCCAAAGGCCGACATCCTGGTCAACAACCTGGGCATCTACGACGATGTCGACTTCTTTGAGGTAGCTGACAGCGAGTGGACCCGTTTCTACGAAACCAACGTGCTGTCCGGCGTGCGTCTGGCTCGCCACTATGCCCCAGGGATGGTGGAGAAAGGCTGGGGGAGGATCCTGTTCATCTCCTCCGAATCGGGTGTCGCCATCCCCGCCGACATGATCAACTACGGCGTGACCAAGAGTGCCAACCTCGCCGTCTCTCACGGCCTGGCCAAGCGTCTGGCAGGTACCGGCGTCACCGTCAACGCAGTACTGCCAGGGCCGACCCTGACCGACGGCGTCGCCAACCTGGTGGCCGAGGCCGCCAAGGTCTCCGGCCGCAGCATCCGCGAAGAGGCTGACCATTTCGTGCGCAGCGCCCGCCCGAGTTCGATCATCCAGCGCGCCGCCGAAGTCGACGAAGTCGCCCACTTGGTGGTCTACCTCGCTTCCCCTTACTCCTCCGCCACCACCGGCGCAGCCCTGCGGGTCGACGGCGGTGTGGTCGACAGCCTCGCGATCTGAATTCAGCTTGCTTGGAAACAAGGGCCGCACAGCGGCCCTTTGTCATTGATGACTTCGATTCAACACACCTTTGCCCCTCGATAAACCTTTGCCGCAACCCGGTCCTGGCCAAGTGCTGGTGGCCATCCGCGTGATCACCAGGTTGACGCCATCGCCCGCCAGGGCCTCGGCGCAGCCCTTGCCCAGCCCTTGGCTGGCGGCGCAGACGATCGCCCCGCGACCTTTGATACCCAGATCCATGATCGGCTCCGTATTGAGTGAATAGTCAGGGTACGTGCACGCAGAGGTCACAGACCCTTTCGTAAGGACAGGGCCAGTGCGATTGCCTGGAAGGTGCTACAACACGCCGCGGCTGCACACCCCATCCACCAGGCGATTGATACCCAACGGGTTGGCATTCTTCAGTGCATCGGGCAGCAGCGCATCGGGCAAATTCTGGTAGCACACCGGCCGCAGGAAGCGGTCGATGGCCAGGGTACCGACCGAGGTGCCACGGGCGTCCGAGGTGGCCGGGTACGGGCCGCCATGGACCATGGCATCGCTGACCTCGACGCCGGTCGGGTAACCATTGATCAGCACCCGCCCGACCTTCTCCTCCAATGCAGCCAGCAGGTCACCCGCCTTCAGGAGCTCGTCCGGTTCACCGATCAGGGTGGCGGTCAATTGCCCCCGCAGCCCGGCCAGGGCCCGGTGCAGCTCCTCACGGTCGGCCACTTCCACCACCACGGTGGCCGGGCCGAACACCTCTTCCTGCAGCAGCTCGTCGCCTTCGAGCAACAAGCGCACATCGGCCTTGAACAACTGCGTCGACGCCTGCATACCGTCCTGGCGGGCGGCGCTCAGGCGTTGCACCTGCGGGTGCGCCTCCAGGGCGCACAACCCTGCCGCGTAGCTGGCCAGGGTGCCGCGGTTGAGCATGGTCTGCGCCGGCTGGTCGTCCAGTTGCAGGCGCAAGGCCTCGATAAACGCGCTGAATGCGGGCGAGCGCAGGCCAATTACAAGACCTGGGTTGGTGCAGAACTGCCCTGCCCCTTGCACCACCGAAGCGCTCAGTTCGCGGGCGATGATCTCACCACGCTGGCGCAGGGCCTCGGGCAAAACCAGCACCGGGTTGATGCTGCTCATTTCGGCAAACACCGGGATCGGCTGCGCACGCGCCGCCGCTAGGTCGCACAGGGCCCGGCCGCCCTTGAGCGAACCGGTGAAACCGACCGCCTGGATCGCGGGGTGGCGCACCAGACGCTCGCCGACACCACTACCGAAGATCATGTTGAACACACCGGCAGGCATCTGCGTGCGAAGGGCTGCTCGCTCGATGGCATCGGCCACCTGCTGCGCCGTGGCCATATGCCCACCATGGGCCTTGACCACCACCGGGCAGCCAGCGGCGAGTGCGGCGGCAGTGTCGCCACCCGCGGTGGAGAACGCCAGCGGGAAATTGCTGGCACCAAACACCGCCACCGGACCCAAACCCAGGCGGTACTGGCGCAGGTCCGGGCGCGGCAGTGGTTGGCGCTGGGGCAAGGCACGGTCGATGCGCGCACCAAGGAAATCGCCCCTGCGCAGCACCTGGGCGAACAGCCGCAACTGGCCGCTGGTGCGGCCGCGCTCACCATTGATGCGTGCTGGCGGCAAGGCGGTCTCGCGCCCGACCAGCGCTATGAAGTCGTCACCCAGGGCGTCCAGCTCGTCGGCGATGGCCTCAAGGAAGCGCGCCCGGTGCTCCGGCGCCAGGGCACGGTACGTCGGGTAGGCCATAGCTGCCGCTTGGGCAGCGGCGTCCACCTCCCCATCAGTGGCTTGGTGAAAGAAACCGGGCAGGCGCTCGCCGCTGTGGGCATCGATACTGTTCAGTAGCACCGAGCCCAGGCCGCTACGGCGCCCGCCGATGAAGTTGTATCCGTCGGACATGGAAATTCGCTCACAAGAAAATCGGGGATCACTGGATCGGCGAGAATGCCGCCGGCATCAGCAGCTTGGACTCCATGCGGACCAGCATGGGGAAGGCCTTGGGGATGAAGTGTTCGAGCCAGTCTCGGTCTTCGTAGAGCGCGGCGCGGCGGCGGATACGGTCGTCCAGGCTCTCATAGGCCCAGATGTGCACCACTTGGTTGAGCTCGCCGATCTCGGTGTACCACCAGCCAACCAGGGTGGCGTAGCGCGAGATCACCGGCAGACCTACTTTCTCGAAGTGTTCCAGGTATTCCTTCATCTTGCCGATGTGCAGGGTGTAGGTACGCATTTCATAGAACATGGACAGAGCTTCCTGGACAGGCGTGCCCGCGACCGGGCACGCAGTGAGTAATGGGTTTCAGAGGTTGCCGTGGTAGGCGTCGGTAATCAGGCGCTCGACATCGCGGGCCGTGGTCAGGCGCGGGTTGACCAGTACGTTACCGCTGCGCATGGAGTCGCTGACCATCTGCGGCAGGAACTCCAGATCCACACCCAGTTCGCGGATGGTGGTGGGAATACCGATGGCGCGGTTCAGCGCCACCACCCGCTCCACCGTGCAGGCCGCAGCCTGCTCCACGCTCAGGGCGGTGACATCGGCCCCTAGGGCGATGGCGATGTCACGGAAGCGCTCCGGGCAGGCTGGAACATTGAACTTGATGACATAAGGCAGCAGCGCGGCGTTGGCGATACCGTGGGGGATGTTGAACACGCCTCCGAAGGTATGGGAAATCGCGTGCACGTTGCCCAGCTTGGACTGGGAAAAAGCCACTCCGGCAAGGAACGAGCCCAGCAGCATCTGCTCGCGAGCGGCCATGTCGGTGCCGACGAAACAGCACTTCTCGAGGCTGCCCGCGATCATACGGATCGCCTGCAGGGCCATGGCCTGGCTGATTGGGTTGGCCTGACGCGAAACATAGGACTCGATCGCGTGGGTCAGCGCGTCCATGCCGGTGGCGGCCGTGATCGAGGCCGGCAGCTTCAAGGTCAGCGCCGGGTCGAGGATCGCCAGGCGCGGGAACAGCTGCGGGCTGATGATGACTGTCTTGAACAACGTCTGCTTGTTGGTGAACACCGTCGAGGCGGTGCACTCACTGCCGGTGCCGGCGGTAGTCGGGATGGCGAAGATCGGCAGCGGCGGGTTGACCAGCTTGTCGTAGCCTTCGTAGTCGAGAATGTTGCCTGGGTTGGTGGCCATTGCCGCCACGCCCTTGGCGGTGTCGATGCTGCTGCCACCACCCACGCCGATCACCGCCTTGCAATCATTCTCGCGCAACAGGCGCACGGCAGCGTCCAGGACGTCGGTACTGGGGTTAGCTTCCACCGCCGAGAAAAGGTGGTAGTCGATGCCGGCCTGCTCCAGGGATGCAAAGAAACCACCAAGGATACCGGCATCGATCAAGCCCTGGTCGGTGACCACCAGCAGCGCGCCCTGGACATAGGGCTTGAGCAGCCCGCCGGCCTGGTTGGCCAAGCCTTCACCGCACTTAGCGAGGGTGGGGAAATGAAACTGGAAGTTGCTCATGGAAGATCCTCTGGCACGTGGAGCCGTGTTGTTATTGTTGAACCCGCCGAGCTTCGCGACGGGCCGTGCCTGGGCAATCTAGGGAGGGGGACAGGCGCTGGATAATGAAAAGAGCTGATCCGGGGATAACCATGGCTTATCGATAAGCAGCGGTTATCCATGGATCAGCTCTTTTCATTACCTGCTACCCGCCAGGGCTCCAACAATCGGAGCGCACACAGCCCGAGCACGTGGCGGAGGCATGGGTAAGCCCGCCGCCGCAGGCTTCGGTTGATGTGCATCCCGATAATCACAAGAACGAGCACTGCGATGAAGACCACCGCTTCCCCGGCTGTCCTGACACTGGACGCCAACGCCCCCATGACCACGGTGCGCTGGCGCATCTTCCTGATCCTGATGCTGCTCACCGCGATCAACTACATCGACCGCGCCTCGCTGTCGGTAGCCCTACCGCTGATCGCACCGGAATTCAACCTGACGCCAGCCATGGAGGGGCTGATGCTCAGCGCGTTCTTCTGGTCGTATGCGCTGATGCAGATTCCCGGTGGCTTGTTGCTGGACCGCTTCCACACGCGCGGCATCATCGGTGCCGCAACCGTCGCCTGGGGTGCTTTCCAGGCGCTCGGCGCAGCCTCGCACCACTGGCTGGTGCTGCTGACACGCATCGGCTTGGGTGTGGCCGAATCGCCAATCATGCCCGCCGGCGCCAAGCTCAACAGCTCCTGGCTCACCCCCAATGAGCGCGGTCGCGGCGCCGTGCTGGTGGACGGCGGCGCCCCATTGGGCAGTGCCCTGGGCGCGATCCTGATCTCCGCGCTGATCGCCTGGCTCGGCTCTTGGCGCCTGGCCTTCGTGATCGCTGGGGTAGGTACCATCCTGGCTGGCATCCTGGCCTGGAAGTACATCCGCAACCACCCCGGCGAACACCCGGGCGTCAACGAGGCCGAGCTGCGACATATTACCGAAGGCAACGCCAGCGCTCATGCCGCTGCCGCCAAGATCAGCACTCCCCTGCGCGTGCTACTCAAGGATCGCTCGATCTTCGCCATGTTCGCCGGCTACAGCTGCATCCTCGCGGTGTTCTACGGCTTGCTGACATGGATGCCCAGCTACCTGCACAAGGCCCACGGCCTGGATATCTCGGCCATGGGGGGGCGACCTTCATGATCTTCATGTGCGGATTCATCGGCGAACTGGTCGGCGGCTGGATCGGAGACAAATGGCGCGCCAGCGGCGCTTCGCCGAACCTGGTAATGCGCTCGATGTTCAGTGGCTCGGCACTGGTCGCCGCAGCATGCATCCTCGCCGCCGCTTTTGTCGCCAGCACGGGCCCGGTGATCATCCTGTTGTGCGTGGCGATGTTCTTCATCCGCTGGTGTGGCATGTACTGGTGCCTGCCGGCGATCATCGGCGGCCCCTCGCGTACTGGCGTGCTAGGCGGGGCCATGAACTTCTGCGGCAACATGGCCGGGGTGCTGGTGCCGATCGTCATTGGCCTGATCGTACAGTTCACCGGCGAGTACTTTTTCGCATTGATCTTCTTTGTCGTTGCGGCGTTGCTGATTGCCCTGTTCTCGAGCCTGATCGACTACCGCGAACGGCAGTTCTGAGTGTGGGCGGGGCCGAAACAACGGCCCCATTGCACCTACTGCGCGAGCAACTCGTCCACCAACAATCGCGCCGCATGGGACAACGGCGAAGCCACCCGGTGCACCACCCCGAACGGCTCGCTCAACGCCCGCAACCGCACCGCCAGCGACACCAGTAAACCGCGCTGCTCGGCGAATGCCGCCACAGTACTGGGTATTACCGCCACCAGGGTGGGGTCTTCTTCCAGCAGCATGAACGTGGTGAAGGTGGACGAGGTTTCCAGGGGATAGCGCGGCACTTCTACCCCTGCCTCGCTCAGCTCGCGCTCCAGAGCCTGGCGCATGGGCATGTTGGCCGGGTAGACGATCCATCGGTAGCGGCTCAGGTCGCCCACGTCCAACGCCTGCGCCCCGGCCAGCGGATGCTGTGGATGGGCCACCACCGCCAGTGGTTCATGGGCCAGCTCCAGGAAGACATAATCCGCCGCGTTGCGCCCAAGCCCCGGGCGACAGATCGCCAGGTCCAGGCGCCCCTCATCCAGTTGCGCCAACAGGTTGGCGCTGGTGTTCTCGACGATCTCCACCGCCAGCTGCGGCTGCTTGCGCCGCAGGTGCCCCAGCGCCCCCACCAGTGTCGGTATGGCACCCATGATGCTGCCCACCGCCAGGCGCCCGCCCTGGCCTTGCACGATCCCCAGCACCTCGTCGCGCAAATGGCCCAGGTCGCTGTGGATCAACCGTGCATAGCGCACCACGCAACGTCCGGCATCATTGGCCACCAGGCCGCTGTGCTGGCGCACGAACAGCGGCACACCAAGAATCTCCTCGACCTCGCGCAACGCTTTGGTTGCCCCGGGCTGAGAGATGGCCATAGCCTCGGCGGCCTTGTGCAGTGAGCCGCAGCGATCCAGCTCGATGAGCAGACGCAACTGACGCAAACGCAGTCGGGCGAAAATACTGTCCAGGGATGGAATCATGATCTCCTTAACGCTCCGCACCAGCCAATACGATCTGACGAAACTCGCTCACAATCGGGCGCAGGTCAACACGGTGCCAGGCTGCCCAAAGGCCGATGCTTTGCTGCAACCACGGCAACTCGCGCAGCACCACTTCAGGGTTGCTGTCGCCGCCAATGCTCTGCTGGATCAGCGCCAACCCCAAGCCAGCGGACACCAGCCCCAGCGCACTCAATGGTTCGACGGCCTCCAGCCGGATCTGTGGCGCAAAGCCTGCCTCCACGCAACGGGCCATGAAACGCTCACGCCGGTTGGGGGTCGCGTGCCCGTCGACCATGATCCAGTCCTGCTCGTGCAGATCGACGGGGTCAATCTGCGCCTTGTCTGCCAGTGGGTGCCCAGAGGGTAGCGCGAGATGGAGCGGGTCTTTGAATACCGGTGTTACCAGCAGATCCAGATCACCCTCCGGTATCGGCTCGCACACCAGCGCGATATCGAGGCTGCGCTGGCGCAACCCCTCGAATTGCTCCTGGGCCGTCAGGTTGTACAGGGCGATATGGATTCCCGGCCGCTCCTCACGCACCTGGCGCAACGCCTTGGGCAACACCCCAGCATGGATGGCGTGGTTGACGTAGCCGATGCACAGCCCACCCGACTCGCCCCGGCCCAGCCGGCGGCCGAGTGACTCAAGTCGTTCGGCGTGTTTCAGCAGGGCCTTGGCCTCGTGCAGGAAGGTGCGCCCATCGGAGGTAATGCGCAGCCGTTGCTGGCTGCGTTCGAACAGCTGCAGGCCCAGGCGTTCTTCAAGCTGGGCAATTTGCCGGCTGAGCGGCGACTGGGAGATGTGCAGTTGTTCCGCCGCCTTGCCCACGTGTTCGAACTCAGCCACGGCGACGAAATAACGGAGTTGTCTGAAGTCCAGCATATCAGTCTTCGAAAATGAGCAAGGCCGTGGTTAACGGCGCGCTAAAACACGGTTCGGATGCGGGGCAGGCTGCTCAGGCTTGGGGCCGCTTTGCGGCCCCAAGTCATCCATCAACCTTCCAGTGCCTGCTTCAGCGCCGCCAGGCCATCCTGGTAGATGGTGGTGAACATCGCGGTCGCTTCGGCATCGCTGACACCGACCGGCACAAACGAGCCGGACCATTCCACGCGGGCCCCCTGGCCTGCCGACACCACGCGCAGGGTCGACTGGTAATCGCGAACCGGCGCCGGGCCTTGAAGGATGGTGTAGCTGTAGCTGCGCCCGGCTTCGTTGAAATCCAGCAGACGCTCGATGATGGTGTCGCCGTCGATGCTCTTGAGCGTGCGCACGCGACCGCCTTCGCTTAAGGTGCTTTGCGGAATGAACGGCAGCCAGTCGGGCAGAGCGTCGAAGCCGCCAATCAGTTGCCAGACACGGTCGGCATCGATGTGAAGGTCGATGGAAGATTGTGCAGTAGCCATGATGTTTCTCCTGGGGTTCAACCCCGATGATGTGGTAAGGACAGGGCCGCGGCGCGGCCCCGCAAAGTCATTTCAAACAGTTGGAACAGGCGCCAGGGCATTGATCAGCCCTTGCTGTCGCAGGTCGTTCCAGAAGGCGGCGGGGATGACCGTACTCAGGGCCGCAAGGTCTTCGTTGGCGTGCAGCGGACGGGTCGAGCCCGGGATCGCTGCGACTACGGCCGGGTGGGCCAGGGCGAATTGCAGGGCGGCGGCCTTGACGTCGACACCATGGGTACGGGCGACCGAGCGGATGCGCTCGAGCTTCTCCAGCACTGGCTGGGTGGCCTTCTGGTATTCGAAGTGCTCGCCACCGGCAGTGACGCCAGAGCTGTAAGGACCGCCGACGACGATGCCAACGCCCTGCTCCACTGCTTGCGGCATGACACGTTGCAGGGCGCGGTCGTGGTCCAGCAGCGAATAACGGCCAGCGAGCAGGAAGCCATCGGGACGCGGCTCGTCCAGGTCGAGGGTCAGCTCGATCGGCTCGACCCGATTCACACCCAGGCCCCACGCCTTGATCACGCCTTCTTCACGCAGGCGGGTGAGGACACGGAAGGCCCCTTTGCGTGCGGTCTCGAAACGCTCCAGCCACTCGTCACCATAGAAGTCCTGGGCGATGTCGTGGATCCAGACGATGTCCAGGCGGTCGGTCTTCAGACGGCGCAGGCTATCCTCGATGGAACGCAGGGTAGCGTCGGCGCTGTAGTCGTTGACGATGCGGTTGCGGTTGCCGTGTTCGAACAAGCCGCTCTTCTCGCCCAGCTCACGGCTGGTAGGGTCTTCCAGTTCGTCGAGGATGATCCGGCCGACCTTGGAGCTGAGCACGTATTCGTCGCGAGGACGACCGACCAGGGCGTTGCCCAGGCGCGATTCGGAGAGGCCGGCACCGTAGAACGGCGCGGTGTCGAAGTAGCGCACGCCGTTGTTCCAGGCTGCGTCGACAGTGGCTTGTACCTCGGCCTCTGGCACATTGCGAAACATGTTGCCCAGTGGTGCTGTGCCGAAGCCCAGTGGATTGGCGATAAGGGATTTGAGGTTCATCTAATGTTTTCCTGGTAAGGGGAGTCGGTTATGAACTCCGATGGCGGCAATCCTATGCCGCCTCTACCAAGATCGTCCAAGTCATAATTCGACAGACTTGAGACCTTATAAGCATTACCCACTAAATCATTGTCGCGAATGTGCAGCTCTAGCTTTAGTCGATGAGTTGAGCCTAGGCATCTGTTCACGGTGCCAACGATGTGAGTGGCAGGTTTTCATGCCTGAGATCAAAAATATGTCTCTGATTACTTATTCAGTAACGGTCGCCGGACTGAATAAGCCTGAGGAAGCTAACTCTGCCGGGGGGCGCTAACTGCGCTACGCCCGGGCGCTGGAGCCCTTGCAGGCGATGCTCGCCACTTGCAACGTTGGCGTGCGCGTGTTACGTGATCGGGCCCTGCTATTGTTGGCCTGGAGCGGTGGCGGCCTCCGGCGCTCGGAGGTGATTGGCCTGCAGGTGGAAGACCTGCGCCGCCTGGATGGCGAAACCTGGCCGGTGCGACCAAGGCCTCTTCCGCTTCGACCAGTTGCAAAAGTGGGAGAGTGCCAGCGCGGTTTCCGGGATTCACTGCCAGGACGTACCAGGGCGTCGCATATCAAACCCTGAACAACCTCCACCACCGGTTAGTTTCGCTTCCGCTATAGCGTTACCGTAGCTTCGAAAAAATTTGTTCCGGAGCTCTCTTGGAAAAACAATCCGTTCTCAAGGTTGAACTAATTATGTTTGAGGAAATGTCCAGGCATCTTCCGACATTCGTCACCGGGGTCGCACCCAAACGTTTCTATTTAGTTTGGTTATATGGCGATCAACCAGTCTCGGCGCCAGAAAAAGAACAAGCTCCGTGCTATTTGAGAAGGCCGAGCTACTGGTAAATAACCACTTGAAGCCGGGCATGTTACCCAAGAACGGAACACTCTTAGGCTGCTCCAAAAACCTGAGGGGCAAGTTCTTGGTGAACATGGCGCGTTGACCAAGCCAGGCCGCTAGCGGCAAAACTTCGCAACACCGAATCGAAGGTACAGGATAAATTCGCCGAATCCATTTGACAGGCCACAATGAGTATCTATAGTCGATCTGCGGCTAATTGGAAGGAATCCAGTCTGCCAGAGCTAGAAACAGGAGTTGCATGATGTATACGATCACGGATGAACTACAGATGAACCGCGAAAAAGCCTACCAGAACACCCCCGACCACTCGCATATTGACTTTCGCAGAGAGCCACCGCGGCTACCTGCAAGTTGACGCCCCTCTTTTATTGCGTGCGCCACTAACGACGCACTGCACTCGCTCGTCACGAATAAAAACCAAACATTAAAAACTTGGTGTGCCGCCATGACCGAAATTAACTATCTGGATCAAGCAGCGACCTTTCTCCTAGGCGTCGAGCAGCAATCCCCTGGCTTTATCCTGCGTTCCGGGAGAACCGAGGATGTAAACAGCCTCGCAGAGTTATTTAGTGTTACCTATGCGCAAACGACCCATCCCTGCCTGAACCAGATCTATATCTATAACGCGATGATTTCCGGGTTGCAAAAGTGGTTCGTCGTTGAGATCGACTCGCTGATTGTCGGCTGCTTATGTATCGCCCGCCGCCCCTGGAACCAGTCGTGGGAAGTGTGTTACGGGGTGATACATCCAGACACCCGCAGAGCAGGTCTCATATCCAGCCTGGTAAGACTCGGCCTGGAAAGTCATTTTACTGAGCCTAACGAGCTGGGGTTCTATATCACTCGGAATATAGCCAGTCACTCGGTCATGAAGAAGATAAGAGCGGCCGTGCTAGTGGGCCATGACGGTGGCCCGGATATGGTCGATGGCATAAGGGAATATCACTTGACCGCCATACATCCTCGGACCGCGGACGGCTTCCGTCATATAGCGCCCTGGTATGCCAGCATATCCGGCACTGAGTTCATAAGCGACTACCTGTATAAGTCACTGAGGCTTGAAGCGGTATCCGATGCTTATCCAGCCACCCACCTGACCGGACCACAAGGGACCGATCAGCACGGGGCATTTCTCTACTCCTACGGCACTGCTGCAAAGGCCCTGATGCTGTCCGGTTATGTTGGTGCAAGCGAAACGGGGCAGGAAATCATGGATGAACTCAAGGCACTTCTGCAGCACTGGAAACGTGCCGAGTACATCAGTGCCTGTGTTCTTGCCGACAAACTGGAACTTATCAGCAGCATGATCAGGCTGGGATTCTCGATTACCGCCTACCTCCCCGCTTGGTACCAGCAGGATGGCGCCAGATACGACTGCATCTTGCTGGTGCTTCAGGACTTTCCTCAGGTGCCACGAAGCCATGGTTTCGATGCCGAGGTGATGTTCTTTGACCAAGCCTACTCCAGGCTGGCCAGTCATCTCTGCAATATCAGCCCCAATTAAAAACAAACTCTATCTATTCGACCGCCATACATCCCTAGAAAAATGACTATTGGATACTTCAGAAAATGACCAAAGAGCAATGGCTTGTTATTCGAAAACAGATCCCTGACGGCGCCAAAGAACCTTGGACAGTCATATTGTGGGTAGTTGACCTGCTGGTTCTCACCCTGGCCTGGAACCTATGGCTGAGTTCATCCACAGTCCTTCAAGGGCTGGCCTTGGTATTGGCAGGATTTTCCGTTCTGCAGGTCTACCTTATCCTGCATGAGGCGTTGCACGGCGCGGCCTCCGACAATCGCAACCTCAACAACTTCATCGGCCATTTCAGCGGCTGGCTGATCGCTCTACCCTTTCTGGTGCGGCGCCGATCTCACATGGCCCATCACACCTGGGCGGCCCACCCGATCAACGATCCGGAAAACAAAAACATGATCGAGAAGTTCGCGGTCATGACCAAGAAACAGGAACGGAGGCTGGAGTTCATGTGGAAGCACTGGATCCCCATGATCGCCGCCAACCATTTTCTCTCCAACTGGCGAGCGCCCTTTATTGCACGCACCCAGGGAAACAGCTCAGCGAGAATAATCAAAGAGATTCGTTTCGCCCGTATCTACTTGGTCGGTTACCTGGTAATGGCTGGGGTTGCTCTGGCCTTCGGTCATTTGGCGGACTTGGTGGTCTTTTATCTGGTGGCATGGGTGTTTCTCTGTTTTATGGTGGAGTTGCTGAACTTGCCCCACCACGCCGAGGCCCCGCTATTGCCCAAGGATGCCGATCGACTTCAGTACTGGGAACAGGACGCCATATCTCACGATTGCAAAAGTCTGCCGCTCTGGTCGCGCTTTATCATCCTGAACTTCAACCTGCATGTCGTTCACCACGCCTTCCCCTCGGTGCCCTGGTATCGCCTGTCCAGGGTCCACAGCCTGCTGAATCAACAGCAACACAGTCCGGTGGCATCGCAAATCAATGAATGGGACTTTGCCTGGAAAAATCGACGCCGGCCGCTGCTGAAACTGATGGGCCATTTTTTCGATCGTCGAGCCTGAAAGGGTTCAGTGGTTAGACGGTTGACGCGACAACTACCATGGAGTGCTAATGAATCGCAGGATTTTATAGGGCCACCGGCAATGGCAAGAACCATCGCTTATCAATTTTATGGGAAAATGTGCAATTAAATCCAGAGGCATGACCGCAGGTCGCGAATATATGCGTCATATATTCTTTCCTTGATAATCTTTGAATACGCATGTTCAACAGTTTGTTTGATCGTGGCCTGTTCCGTACCGATTTGAACTGATGAGCACGCCTCTACGCATGGCGAGGAACGCTATACAGGGAAAGTGAAAACCTGCATTCAACAGAAGGAACTGAAAATGACCGTGCCCAGTAAGGAAAACTGGAAGTTAGACATCATACATAAGGTGCTGGTGAAGGATGATGTAAAGGTCATCCTCACAGGCATCGAATCAGCTTTGGTAAGTACTCTAGTGCAAGCAGATGACCGGGTGGTGAGCAAAGAGGAGTTGATTCGAAGTATCGGTAGAGAGCCGAATCAGTACTGCGGCCTGGAGATGAGCCTTAGCCGCCTGCAAGACAAGTTCAAAAAGGTCACTAGTGGTGAGCGATTATTCTGCGCTGTTAGAAATCGAGGATATTGCTTGATCCAGAATATCGCCCACGAGCAATAACACCAAGTGGAGCCTTGTGCGGTTGTAGTACATGAAGAAGCGCACGATATCGGTTTGCGCTTATTCTGTTGTGCCATGGCCTTTGCCGAATACCCACTGCGATGATCAGAGTGAAACATCAGCCGGGATTCCCACGACCGAAGATCGGCGCCATACGCAGCGCTTATCGACATAACTCGACTAAATAGTGCCTCAGCCGAGTTGGCTTTTATTCTGCCCCGGCACCCTGTCCCGCCAAAAGCATGTTTTGTTGACCTGAAGTCAACCTGGGCCTCGAAGCCGTATCAGAAACCGGTCGACTTCCCTGCCCCTCAGTCTCAGCTAAGTTTCGCTGCGTATCGTCTCCCTTGCGCAAGTTCGGCGCTGCACAGGAGAGGCAACCCGCCCATGAAACCCGATACAGCCGGATGGCTGAACAAAGTACCCGAGGTGACCCTGTCATTCTGGGTGATCAAGATCTTGTCCACGACGGTGGGTGAAACCGGCGCGGACTTTCTCGCTGTCGATGCCGGCCTCGGTCTGGGCTGGACCAGCGTCGGCATGGCGACATTGCTGGCCGTCGCGCTGTTCATACAGATGCGCAAAACCGCCTGCGCGCCTTGGATCTACTGGCTGACCGTGGTGCTGGTGAGCATCGTCGGGACGCAGCTCACCGACATCCTGACTGACGTTCTCGACGTCAGCCTGTACACCAGCACGGCCGTGTTTTCTGTTTTGTTGGCACTCAATTTTTTTGTCTGGTATCGGGTGGAACACAACCTGTCGATCCGCGAGATCGTCACACCACGACGGGAATGGTTCTACTGGACGACCGTGCTCTGCACCTTTGCCCTCGGTACGGCGGCCGGTGACCTGGCCACCGAAGCACTCGGCCTGGGCTTCACTCTCGGCGCCGTGATTTTCGGCGCGCTGATCGCCGCGACCCTGGTGGCCTGGCGTCTGGGCGCCAATGTGGTATTGGCCTTCTGGGTCGCCTACATCCTGACCCGCCCGTTCGGTGCCTCTCTCGGCGACCTGCTGACCCAATCCAGGACCTACGGTGGCTTCGGCATGGGCGCCACCTGGACCAGCACGATCTTCCTGTGCGTCATCGTCCTGTTGGTGGCGGTCGCGCAGATCAACGTCGGCAACCGTAAAACCGTCACTCAGTAACGCTAAATAGTCCATCAAGGAATCGTCATGCGCCCTTTTCAAAACATCATTCGCCACGTCGCCATTGTCTCGTCGATCTTTTTGCTCAGCATCGCCGCCGGCTGCTCGAAACCCGGCGACAAGCCTGCCGCGGGCACCTCATCCGGTGCGATGAGCGCACAAACCCAGGCCGGTTCAAAACTGGGTGATCTGTCCGAGTTCCGCAATATCGCTGCCGACGTTGCCGCGCTCGTCGATAAAAACGACCTGCCGGCCGCGAAAGCCCGCATCAAGGACCTGGAGAGCGCCTGGGACTCTGCCGAGGCCGGGATCAAGCCTCGCGCCGCCAGCGACTGGCATGTCCTGGACAAAGCCATTGACCGGGCGCTCGACGCATTGCGCGCCAGCAATCAGCAACAGAACGATTGCAAGGCCCGCATGGACGAGCTGATGAAGGCCTTCGATTCGATGAAAGGCGCGTAATAACCGGGCGGACAAACACCGGTACAGGTGCTTCAATACAGGCGCGACGGTCGAGACCGCCGCGCCTTTTTTATTCGGAGCGGGACATGCGCATATTGTTGGTCGAAGATGACCCGATGATCGGGGACGCCATCCAGGGCGCGCTGACTGATGCGAGCTACGCGACCGACTGGGTGAAAAACGGCTTTACCGCACTTTCGGCGCTGGAGACCCAGACCTACGACCTGGTGCTGCTGGACCTCGGGTTGCCAGGCAAGGACGGGCTCGATGTGCTCGACAGCATTCGCGGCCGCAACAACCCGGTGCCTCTGCTGATCATCACCGCACGGGACAGCCTCGACGATCGCCTGCGCGGCCTCGACGGAGGTGCCGACGACTACTTGCTCAAACCCTTCGACATGGCGGAGTTGCTGGCCCGCATGCGCGCTGTGCTGCGCCGCAATGGCGGGAGCGCCCAGTCATTGCTGGACAACGGCGTGGTGGCGCTGGACCTGGTGTCGAAACAGGCGAGTACTGCCGAAAACCCCGGCGTGCAACTGTCCAGCCGCGAGTTCGCCCTGTTACAGGCCCTGCTGATCCGCCCCGGGGCGATCCTCTCGCGCAGCGAACTTGAAGACCGCCTCTACGGCTGGGGCAACGAAGTGGAAAGCAACGCCGTGGAGTTTCTGATTCATTCGCTGCGACGCAAGCTGGGCAACCAGGTCATCAAGAACGTCAGGGGTATGGGATGGATGGTTTCAAAAAGCGCCTGAGCGACTCGGTCCAGGTACGGCTGTCAGTCGCGCTGTCGCTGGCCATCCTGCTCGTAGCGGTGCTGGCCGGGTTGTTTGCGTTTGTCTCTGCCCTCGGCGAGGCTCACGAAATGCAGGACGAAACCTTGCGTCAGGTGGCCGTACTGTTCGATCGGCAGCAGATGACCCTGCACTACCCCGCTGCCGGAAAAATCGCCGGTGACGACGAGGAATCCAGGGTCATCGTGCAATACCTCGCCGACGGCAGCAAAGCCGTCGGCACCACTGACGACAACGTCCTGCCGCTGCCCTTCCCCATGACGCTGGCCGATGGTCTGTCGACCTTGAACATCGCCGGTGAAGACTTTCGCACGCTGGTGAGGACCACCGCCCGTGGCGAGCGCATCGTCGTCGCCCAAGAGACGGGGGTTCGCGACAAGGAGGCGCGCGAGAGTGCCTTGCGCAGCCTGTTGCCCTTTCTCATTCTGTTTCCCGTGCTATTGCTGGTGGTGAGTGATCTGGTGCGCAAGTTGTTTCGCCCCATCGCGATCCTGTCCGATGAAATTAATCGACGGGACAAACAGGCCCTGCATCCGGTCGACGAAAACCATTTGCCAACCGAGATCCTCCCTTTCGTCGTGGCCATCAATCGCCTGCTCGCGCGGGTTGCGCAGTCCATGGAAGCCCAGCGCCGCTTTATCGCCGACGCCGCCCACGAACTGCGCTCGCCCATGACCGCCCTGTCCCTGCAAGCCGAGCGACTGCAGGCCACACCCATGCCGACGCAAGCCGTCGAGCGCCTGCTGCCGCTGTCGCGCGGCATAGAACGCAGCAGAAAACTGATCGATCAGTTGCTGGCCCTGGCCGCCGCGCAATCAAACGCCGAGCGGCCGCAGACCACGGTTTCGGTGCATGAGGTCTATCGACGGGTGCTGGAGGACCTGTTGCCCCTGGCGGAGCGCAAGAACATCGACATCGGCGTTGACAGCACCCAAGACGTGCAGCTCGTCATCAACGAAATGGACCTGCTGATCCTGGTGAAGAATCTGGTGGACAACGCGATCCGCTACACCCCTTGCGGCGGACGCGTCGACCTGTCGGTGGAGCTGGCGCAGGAAACGGTAATCCTTCAGATCAAGGATTCCGGACCGGGTATCACCGCCGATGAACAAATGCGCGTGTTCGACCCGTTCTATCGCAGCGTGGGCACTGAAGAATCAGGCTCGGGGCTGGGCTTGTCCATCGTCAAGGCCATCGCCGAACGTACCGGGGCTCGCCTGCATCTGGGATTCTCGAATGAGACGGACAAAAGCGGTTTATGTGTTGCGATCGGGTTACCAAGAGGCTCAGCCTAAGTCCCTGTGTATCACAGTGTGTCAGCATGACTGCCCGATACACTGACTTTCATCCGGCCGTCGATTCGACACAGGCCGGATACGTTGCCGCGTTTCAATGCAATCAAGGTTTGAAGGGGCTCAGACAGGACCCCTGACCCATGGCTGGTAATGGAGACATCCCATGAAGATGGCACTGCGCAACAGCAAACCCCGCAACACTCGCCGCCACCTGGTCGGCCCTTCGATCCTCGCGCTTGCGCTGTTCGCCGTGTTCGGCGCGGCCCACGCGCAAACGGCCGCCACCGCGCAGCCAGCGGCGGCCTCTGCCGCTGCCACGCAGTCGGCGCCCTCGCCCTTCGGTCCGCTCAAGCATGTCAACGCCGGCCTGCTGGACGTGGCGTACGCCGAAACCGGCCCGGCCAACGGGCCGGTGGTGATCCTGCTGCACGGCTGGCCGTACGACATTCACAGCTATGACGAGGTCGCGCCGTTGCTGGCTGCCAAGGGCTATCGAGTGCTGATGCCCTATGCGCGCGGCTATGGTGATACGCGTTTCCTGTCCGAAGAAACCTTGCGCAACGGCCAGCCGGCTGCGCTGGCCAGTGATGTCATCGACTTCATGGACGCGCTGAAGATCAAACAAGCGGTGCTCGGTGGCTATGACTGGGGTGCCCGTTCGGCCGACATTGTCTCGGCGCTGTGGCCTGAGCGGGTCAAGGCACTGGTATCGGTCAGCGGTTATCTGATCGGCAACCAGGCAGCCGGCAAGAACCCGCTGCCACCCAAGGCGGAATTGCAGTGGTGGTATCAGTTCTACTTCGCCACTGACCGCGGCCAGGCCGGTTACGAGAGAAACACCCACGACTTCGCCAAGCTGATCTGGCAACTGGCTTCGCCGAAATGGGCGTTCGATGACGCCACCTTTGACCGCAGCGCCAAGGCACTGGACAACCCGGACCATGTCGACATCACCGTGTTCAACTACCGCTGGCGCCTGGGCCTGGTCCAGGGCGAAAGCCGATACGAAGCACTGGAGAAGAAACTGGCCACGGCACCGTCCATCAGTGTGCCAACCATTACCCTTGAAGGCGATGCCAACGGCGCACCGCACCCTGCGCCCGAAGACTATGCCAAGCGTTTCACCGGCAAATACGAGTTCCGGCTGATCAACGGCGGCATCGGCCACAACCTGCCGCAGGAAGCTCCGCAGGCATTCGCCAAGGCTGTGATCGACGCGGACCATCTTTGAGGGCTGATTCGGCTTGCCCGCTTTTCCTCCGAACAACGACCTCCACCACACGGCCCGTTTACGTAATCGGGCCGTTTTTTCTGGAGGTCGATGGTCAACCGCCCTCCCCTCATCGCTGCGGCAAACGTGAGCTATCTTTTCAGCAACCCACCTGCATCGGGTGACTGCTATCAGGTAAGGACGCTTCATGATTCGTTTGCCCCGGCGCCATGTCCTCTTTGCTTTTACTGTCGCCAGTACGCTCGCCGCCACTCCCCTGATGGGTGCCCAGAGCCGCGCTGTCGAAACCACCGTCGCCAGCCCGGTCCCAGGTCCTGTCGCAGGCACCAAGGTCACTGAGCCGTATGTGCGCATGATGGCGCGGGAGGCGTATTTCTGGGCGTGGCCGATGGCCAACATCTTCAATCGTCGCCAGGCTTTCAAAGACCTGCCAGGGCCCGGCTTGATGGGTGGCATTGTGCCCGTGGCCCCGATCAACCGGTTGTCGATGCTCAGTGACTACATTGACCCGGCCCAGCGGCTGGTGAGCTGTCCGAACCAGGACGTGGTGTACGGCGCCGGCAGCATCGCCCTGGACCTTGAGCCGGTGGTGCTGCAAGTGCCTGACTTCGACGGCCGCTTTTGGGTGTATCAGGTGGTGGACCTGCGTTCCGACAGCTTCGCCGAGCTGGGCAAAATGTATAACACCCAACCAGGTTTCTACCTGTTGGTCGGCCCGGACTGGAACGGCAAGGTGCCGCCCGGCATCACCCGGGTATACCGGTCGCGCACGAACACCGGGTTCGTGATTCCGCGGGTCTTTCAGGACGACACCGCCGCCGACCGCCTGGCCGTACAGCCGTCCCTGTCGGGCATCGACATGTACCCACTGTCGCAATACGACGGCAAGACCAAAAAGCGCGACTGGAAAAAACAACCGAAATTCCCGGCCCAGGCTGCTGAGGGCAACGCCGAAACCAGATGGGTGGTACCGGAGAAGTTCTTCGACGAACTGCCGGCCCTGCTCAAGGACGCCAAACCGTTGCCGGGCGAAGAAGTCCGCTATGCGCAAATGGCCGCCCTCGGGGCCATCGCCAAGGCCGATCCGCAACTTCGGGCGGCGATGATCGACGAGGCGAAAAAGGCCGACAGCGAAGTGATTGATCCACTGTTGCAGTTCCGTAACTTTGGCCTGCAATTGCCGGATCACTGGAGCACTGTGAGCAACGGGGCAGCGTTTGGCACCGACTATTTCAGCCGTACCGCCGTGGCGCGCTCGAACTTATTCGTGAACCGGCAGAAAGAGACCAAGTACTTCTACCAGGACCTGGACGAGAACGGCCTGCGCCTCAACGGCCGGTACGACTACAGCGTGACATTCGCCAAACGCAATCTGCCGCCGGTCAGGGGTTTCTGGTCGCTGACGCTGTACAACGAACAACACTTCTTCGCCCCCAATGACCTCAAGCGCTATTCCATCGGGACCAAGAGCAAGTCCCTGCAAACCAACCCTGATGGCTCGTTGACCCTCTATGTGCAAAGCGAATCACCAGGCAAGGACAAGGAAAGCAACTGGCTGCCCTCGCCCAGGGATGCCAGTTTCTCGCTGTACATCCGGGCTTATTGGCCGGAATCAGACGCGCTCGACGGCCAATGGACGCCGCCGCCCGTGGTGAAAACGAACTGAAAGGGATTGGAAAAAATGAGCGCCCGAGTGGCGCTCATTTTGTTCTGGCGGCAAGGCGAAGCAAATGCACCGTATACGCACAATGAGTCAAAGACAGCACACCGATTCAATATTCGCGGCCCAATCTACGTAACCATCATGTTTGCTGCGTCCAAAGGCCATTGAGGTCCTTCGAAACAACAAGCGACTGCGGATGACGGTTCACTGTAGGAGCGAGCTTGCTCGCTTCTACAGTGGATCATCCCCTGCCGTTGCTGTGCCTGTGGTGAACGATTGATGAAGTGTGACTCGCAAGACCTCAGGGCTGGATTACCACTCTGGTTATTGGTGCTGCTCGCCAGCACGGCCGGGAACGCGGTGGCGGATGAATCGGCGCAGGGCTTTCTGGACGGCGCGACGCTTGGCGTGCTCAGTCGAAACTTTTACCTGAACAGCGACTATCGATCTCCCTCGCCGACCGGCAAGAACTACAAAGCCGAATGGGCTCAGGGCTTTATCGGCACTTTTGAATCCGGCTTCACACCGGGCACGCTTGGCTTCGGCCTCGATGCCCATGCATTTCTGGGATTGAAACTCGACGGCGGCAAAGGCCATTCCGGAACCGGTTTGCTACCCGTGGGCAGTGATGGCCGTAGTGAAAGCGACTACTCCAGCGGTGGCGGCGCGATCAAGCTCAAGGCGTCGAACACCACTCTGGCGTTTGGCGAAATGATAGTCGAGTCCCCGGTATTCGACACCGCGGACAAACGCCTGCAACCGGAGTACGCGACCGGCTTTCTGCTCAACAGTCGCGAAATCGACGGCATGAACCTGCAAGCCGGCCACTTCACAGCGTTCAAGAATCAGGACAGCGCTTCAGGCAAGGGTGACTTTTTCGGCTATGGCGCCAACACCGAGGCTGGCGGCATTTCGTTTGTCGGCGCCGACCTGTTTACCCGAAGCCCGGTCGGCGGCGCGCTGTACGCCTCGGAGTTGACTGACACTTGGCACCAGTACTACGGCAACCTGCACTTCAAGCAGTCCGAAGTGTTCCTCGACGCCAACCTCTATCACACCAAAGACGCCGGCCAGGCGCTGGCCGGTGCCATCGACAACACAGCGTACAGCCTGGCCGGCCAGTACACGCTGGGCGCCCATGCGTTCACCCTGGCTTATCAGAAAATCGACGGTGATACGCCGTTCGATTTTGTCGGTGGCGACTCCATCTACCTGGCCAACTCGATCAAGTTCGCCGACTTCAATGGCGCCCACGAACGCTCCTGGCAGGTTCGTTACGACCTGGACCTGGCCACGTTCGGGATACCCGGCCTGAAGTTCATGACCCGCTACGTCACCGGCGACCAGATCGACGGCACGCATGCACCACAAGGCGGGGCGTACAACCCGTTCGACCCGGCGACCGGCACCTTCGTGCCGCAACAAGGTGCTGGGGGCAAACACTGGGAGCGCGATATCGACCTGCACTACGTCGTGCAGTCCGGGACGGCCAAGGGCTTGTCGCTGCAACTGTCCCATGTGTCGCACCGGGCGAACGCGGCCCAGGCCGGGGATGACATCGACCGGGTGTACGTGGTCATCCAGTACCCGTTGAACTTCGGGCCGTTCTGAGTGGAATGTGGCGGAAGGCAGCCGGAGTCGAACCTGCCCGGGAACGGATGCCGTCCCCAACCGGGTTTGAAGCCCGGCCGCGCCACCGGGCGCGATTGCCTTCCTTGAAACCATGCCCCTGAATCATGCCCGGGTATCAGAGTTCTGTGCGCTGGGCCAACGCACTGTCCCGGCGAACCTGTCGACGATCGCCAAAGCGCCGGGTCAGGCCGATACGGTCGAAGTACTCCAGTATCTGAATGCTGCGCTTGCGCCCCAGGCCCACCGCATCACGAAACGCCGCCACCTGAATCACCGGGTTGCCTTCCGCCAGTTGCAACAGCATAGCCGCCAATTGGCGAATCATGCTGTCTGTGTAAAACAGGTCCCGTACCACTTGGTGCATCAAGCCCAGGCGCGCCATTTTGCGCAGCAACCCACGCACGGCCGCTTCGTCATGCCCCAGGTCGCGAACCCACGGCGGGGCGAAGCCCGCCAGTTCGAACAGCGGCTGCAATTGCAGCCACAGGGTTTCGTCCTCTTCGCTCAAACACACCTGATGCCCGGGCAGATGCAACCAAGGGCCGCTGCTGGCGATGTCGCCGCTGGCCAGCAACTCGTCGAGCAGACTGATAAATGTCGAGCGCTCCATCTCGCAACCGGTGAATCGGCGCAGACGATCCCGGTCCGGCCCCATCTGGTCCGGTTCAAGCTGATGGAAACGCTCGAGGTGCTCGAGCACTGCAATCTTCAGGGCTTCCCAGCGGCTGGCACTGAACAGCAACGCGCCTTGGCGGGTGTCGATCAAGCGCACATCTGCGGGCAATGTCCAACTGCTGCGCGGTCGGTTGAACTGCCGCTCCAGGCGCTGCGGATCAAGCCCGCTGTCGCTGTGGGCCAGCAATGCCGGCAACACATCTTCCAGCTTTGCGCTGTCCGCCAGCGCTTGCAGTTGCGCCAATCGTTCGGCGCTGCGACGTTGCCGGGTGGGTGCAAACGGATCGAGCACCCGGCCGCCACCCAGGGTGCGTTGGGCACTCTGATCGCGCAGGATCAGCGGGTCGCCTTTCACTGCCTGCACCGCTGTATTGAGCAGCAGTTGCGCGAACATCCGCCCACCGGGCGCCAGGCTGGCTCCTTCGAGCAAGGCGACTCGACCGGTGACGTCCTGGGTGCCGAGGTGCACGTGCACCGGTTGAAAGTGCTCGAAGGCCCTGGGTTCGCCGGGGAGTAGCTGCATGTCGATGTCCAGGCGTTGGCTCGGTGCGTACAAGCCGGCGGCGAGCAACCAGTGGCCGCGGTGGACATGCTCCAGGGCCAGCCGTTCGGCACTCAGGTTCAATGCCACGCGCTGGCCGGCAACGGCGTGGTCGGCGGCCTGGTTTTGCGCGTGCAGGCCGCGAATGCGCACCGGTTTGCCTTGTGGCCCCAACAGCAAGGTATCGCCCACTGCGACCTGACCGGACAGCGCCGTACCGGTCACCACGATACCGGCTCCGGCCACGCTGAACGCCCGATCGATCGCCAGGCGAAACCCACCTTCGGTGCTGCGTTGTGACACTTCACGTTGGGCATCGAGTAACGCCTTGCGCAAGGATTCGATGCCCTCACCGGTCACGCTCGACAGCGCAATCAGCGGCGCATCGGCATATGGCCCGGGGGCGAGCAAGGTGCGGACCTGATCGCCCACGACCTGCACCCTGGCGCTGTCGACCCGGTCGCACTTATTGATCGCCACCAGCGCCTGCGGGATGCCCAGCAACTCGACAATCGCCAGGTGCTCGCGGGTCTGCGGCATCACCCCGTCATCGGCGGCCACCACCAGCAACACCAGATCGATGCCCTGTGCCCCGGCCAGCATGTTGTGGGTGAAGCGTTCATGCCCGGGAACGTCGATGAAACCGGTCAAGCCTGCTCCCGGTTCCAGCTCGGCATACAGGTAGCCGAGGTCGATGGTCATACCGCGCTCACGCTCTTCCCGGCGCCGGTCGCCCACCTGACCGGTCAGTGCCTGGAGAAGCGCCGTCTTGCCATGGTCGATGTGCCCTGCGGTGCCGACAATCACCCTGCCCGGCCCTCCACCTGCAATTGATTAAGCTGTGCCAGCCATGCCGGCTCGTCGTCCAGTTGCCGCAGGTCCAGCCACAGGGCGTCATCGTCAATGCGCCCGAGTACCGCGATGGGCAAGGCGCGAAAGGCTGCTTCCAGGGTCAACAGCGACCGCCCGCGCAAGCGCTTGGACGTCAGCGGGCGCAGGCACAGCGCCGCGCTGGCCAGTCGTGCCACCGGTTGGCTGCCACTGCCGATCATGCCCAGTGCCGGCATGGCGCTGACGCTCCAGCCCTCACCCAGCACTTGGGCCAGCGCCGGCCGCAGTCGCTCGGCCTGGGCGAGGATATCGGCCTGTGGCCGGGTCAACAGGCGCAGGCTGGGCAAGCGCTCGGCCAGTCGGTCCGGGTTGCGGTACAAACCCAACACTGCTTCCAGGGCAGCCAGGGTCATTTTGTCGACCCGCAGCGCACGTTTGAGCGGGTTTTTCTTGATCCTGGCGATCAGTTCCTTGCGGCCGACAATCAACCCGGCCTGCGGCCCGCCGAGCAGTTTGTCGCCACTGAAGGTGACGATGTCCGCGCCATCGAGCAGCGCCTGACGCACCGTCGGTTCAGCGGGCAGCCCCCAGCGGGTCAAGTCCAGCAGGCTGCCGCTGCCGAGGTCTTCGAGCAGCGGCAAGCCGTGCCGGTGTGCCAGTTGCGCCAGTTCGGCGGTCGGCACGCTCGTGGTGAAGCCTTGAATGCTGTAGTTACTCGCATGCACACGCATGATCAAACCGCTGCGTGGGCCGATGGCGGCCTCGTAGTCGCGGGCATGGGTGCGGTTGGTGGTGCCGACCTCAACCAGCTTCACCCCGGCACGGGCCATGATGTCGGGAATGCGGAAGGCGCCGCCGATTTCAATCAGTTCACCGCGGGAAATAATCCCTTCCTTGCGCACGCCCAGGCTGTTGAGGGTTAGCAAAACCGCTGCGGCATTATTGTTGACCACGGTCACCGCTTCGGCGCCGGTCAGCTCGCGGATCAAGCCTTCGATCAGGTCGTCGCGGTCACCGCGCTTGCCACTGCGCAGGTCAAACTCCAGGTTGAGCGGATAGCGGGCCGCCATTTGCACAGCCGCAATCGCTTCTTCGGGCAACAATGCCCGCCCGAGGTTGGTGTGCAGCACCGTGCCAGTGAGGTTGAATACCCGCCGCACATGGCTGCGATGCTCGATTGCCAATCGTTCGCCGACCCGGCCCGCCAGCACTTCAGCGCTGACTTCTACAGGTTCGAGCAAACCTTGCTGCACCCCGTTGCGCAACTCGTCCAGCAACAGCCGCAAGGCCATCAGCAAAACGTCGCGTCCATAGCGCTCGGCCAACGGCCGGCACGCCGGGTGACGCAACAAACTGTCGATGGAAGGCAGACGCAAGGATTGGCTGGCACCGCGTGCGGACATCTGGCGCTCCTCAAAACAAATGACCGTCGCGCCAGAGTGTAGACGCTGCGGTTACTCGTCTCCCGGCGCCAGCAACAGATTCGGTGCCAAACGCTGATAACCGTCCTGGGCCAGGCGCATGTCGAGCATCAGGCTGGACAGGTCTGCCGACAGCGCTTCGGCGTCCGCATCGTTCTCCAGATAGAGCAATTTCAGATAGCTGTTGCAACCGGGGCAGACTTCGGCGCGCAACGGCGCGTGGTTGGCGGCATGGCGGTCATCTTCGAGGCTGAGGTATTCAAGGCCCTTGCTCTGCTCGCAATACACACACTTGACCCGCACCACATGCCACTCGCAGGCGCACAGTGAACAGACCAGATAACGCAAGCCACTGTGCTTGCCGCGATGGCGGATGACCCCGGCCATGGCCGGCGAGCCACAGGCCGGGCACTGGCTGAGGCTGTCGCCGGGTGTCAGAGCCAGGTTCGGCTTACTCAACAGCCAGTGGCTCCACGCTGTTTGCAACGCCGCACCGAGAAACGGCACCAGCGCCGCCGGCACCAGCGAATACTGGCCGCTGAGCAATGCCACCGACCAGGCGCGGCGTTGCCCGGCACCGGCCAGGCGCAAGGTGTTTATGGCATCGGCCACGGCGGATTGTGGCGGTGAGCTAAAGCGTTGCAGCAAGGCATCGAGGTAAAGCTGCCAATCGTCTTCGCGTGCCAGGCTGTCGGCCGCGAACGGCGGCAAGCCGTGCTGCTGGCACAATTGGATGCGTTGCCGGTCGAGAGGCTCGCCAAGCGGCGGATCGTCCAGCACCTGTTGCTGCACCCGGCACAACCCGGCAATCAGGCGCAGGTAATCGGCCAGCGAGTGCCCTTCGGCCAGCGTTTCCAGGCGCTGGGCGCGCAGGCTGAACAGGTTATGCGGTGGCATGTACAGAAACGGTGGCGAACTGGCCGCCGCTTCGATTTCTCCGGGTTCGAGGATGGTTGGCAAATGTCAGCCCTTTTTGGTGATCGGTCGCTGGGGTGCTTCGTCGCGGGTCTCATCTTGAGTCACTTGGCGGTACCAGAGTTCGTGGTGTTTCCTCGCCCAGCCACGGCTGACCCGGCCGTGCAACATGGCGCTGACCGAGCCTTTGATCCAGATCCCGGCATAGATGTGCACGATGATGCTCAAGATCAGCACAAAAGCGGCAAACGCATGCAGCAACATCGCCCAGCGTATCGTGGTGATGCCGAACCAGTCGCTGAAGTACGCACGCCAGATCACCAGGCCGCTCAATAGCAGCACCAGCATGCACAGCAGTAAAGTCCAGAACAGCAGCTTCTGCCCGGGGTTGTATTTGCCGATGGGTGGCACGCCCTCCTCTTTGTTCAGCATCACCCGGTCGATGCGCTTGAGCCACAGGCGATCGTTGGCGATGAAGTAGTTGGCGCGCCAGAAGCGCAACACCAGGCCGAGGAACAACACGAACATCAGCACGCCCATGAACGGGTGGAGGATGCGTGTCCAGGGTCCGCCGCCGAACAGGTTGCTCAGCCAGAACAGCGCCGGGTGGAACAGCGCCAGCCCGGACAACCCCGCCATGAAGAACAGGATCGCCACCAGCCAGTGATTGGTGCGCTGGTTGCTGGTGTAGCGCAGGATCGTCTTGTTGCTCATGGCCTGCCCTCCCCACGGGGATCGAAGGTGTGCACCGACGGATCGACTTCGTGCACGGCGTTGTCCGGCGGGGACGGATGTTCATCCTCCTCGACGATTTGCGGACCGACGCGCACGTAGTGGAAGAACCCGGCCAGCACCGCTACACCCATGGCCAGCAGCGCCAACGGCTTGCTCAGGCCTTTCCACAGCCCTACCAGCGGACTGATCGCCGGGTGATCGGGCAAACCGGCGTACAGTCTTGGCGTATCGGCGTGGTGCAACACGTACATCACGTGGGTGCCGCCGACGCCTTCGGGGTCATACAGACCGGCGTTTTCAAAGCCCCGGCTTTTGAGATCGACGATACGCTCGGCGGCATGCTCCTTCATGTCGTCCTTTGACCCGAACACGATGGCACCGGTCGGGCAGGTTTTCACGCAGGCCGGTTCCAGCCCAACCGCCACCCGGTCCGAACACAGAGTGCATTTGTAGGCCTTGTGATCCTTTTGCGAGATCCGTGGAATGTTGAATGGACACCCGGTGATGCAATAACCACAGCCGATGCAATGGTCCTGGTTGAAATCGACGATGCCATTGGCGTGCTTGATGATCGCGCCGGGGCTGGGGCACGCCGCCAGGCAACCGGGCTCGGCGCAGTGCATGCAGCCATCCTTGCGGATCAGCCATTCGAGGTTGCCAGCGTCGGTCTCGTGCTCGGTGAAACGCATCAACGTCCAGGTCTCTGCGGTGAGGTCCTGCGGGTTGTCGTAGGTGCCATGGTTGTGACCGACCTCGTCGCGCAGCTCGTTCCATTCCGAGCAGGCGACCTGGCAAGCCTTGCAGCCGATGCATTTGGTGGTGTCGATCAGCTTGGCGACTTCCTCCAGCTGGCGTACCGAGGACGGGACTGTGGTGGTGGCCGAACGGGCGATAATGTCTTGGCTGGCCATTTAGACTTTCTCCACGTTGACCAGGAATGACTTGGATTCCGGGGTCTGGGTGTTGCCATCGCCGAGGAACGGCACCAGGGTGTTGGTCAGGTAACCGTGCCGCGTGAGCCCGGTGAACCCCCAGTGCAGCGGAATGCCGATCTGGTGCACCACCTGATTGTTGACCTGCAGCGGGCGAATCCGCTTGGTCACCACGGCCACCGCTTCAATGAAGCCACGCTTGCTGGTGACCCGCACCCGGTCGCCGGCGACGATGCCTTTTTCCTTGGCCAGCACCTCGCCGATTTCCACGAACTGCTCGGGCTGGGCAATCGCGTTGAGCTTGCAATGCTTGCTCCAGAAGTGGAAATGTTCGGTCAGCCGGTAACTGGTGGCGGCGTACGGGTAGTCCTTGGCCACGCCGAGGGAATCCCAGACCGAATCGAAGATCCGTGCCGCCGGGTTGCTGGTGGCTTTCTTGTTTTGCGGGTGCAGCGGGTTGATGCCGATCGGTGTCTCGAACGGCTCGTAGTGCTCGGGGAACGGGCCTTCGTTCATCTTGTCGACGGCGAAGAATCGCGCCACGCCTTCGGGGTTCATGATGAACGGATTCATCCCGGCTTCCGGCGGCACGTCGGCCTTGTAGTCCGGCACATCGGTGCCGGCCCAGGCTTTGCCGTTCCACCACACCAGGCGTTTTTTCGG
The DNA here is from genome assembly GCF_002113025.1 of Pseudomonas sp. B28(2017). GTDB lineage: Bacteria > Pseudomonadota > Gammaproteobacteria > Pseudomonadales > Pseudomonadaceae > Aquipseudomonas. The sequence continues at coordinate 963,256 of NZ_NEJH01000001.1, forward strand.
ATCCCACGGTTTGCCTTGCAAATCCGCCGAGGCGCGGTTGTAGAGAATCCGCCGGTTGGCCGGCCAGGCCCAGGCCCAGCCCTGATGCTGGTGCATGCCATACGGGTCGCTGTTGTCGCGACGGGCCATCTGGTTGCCCAGTTCGGTCCAGCTGCCACAGAAAATCCAGCAGCCGGACGCCGTGCTGCCGTCATCCTTGAGCTGGCCAAACCCGGCCAGTTGCGAATTGCCCTTGATCGCCGCGCCCGTAGCGTCGGTGAAGTCAGTGGTAGCGTAGCCGTTGACCTCCTTCGCCAGCTCCTCGGGCGAAGGTTCGTTCGGGATCTTGTACGGCCACGACAGCTTGAGCAGCGGATCGGGGTATTTGCCGCCTTCGGCCTGATAGCGCTGGCGCAGGCGCACGAACAGCTCGCTCATGATCCGGATGTCGGTCTGCGCTTCACCCGGCCCGTCGGCACCCTTCCAGTGCCATTGCAGCCAGCGACTGCTGTTGACCAGCGAGCCGTCCTCCTCGGCAAAGCAAGTGGTGGGCAGGCGAATGACTTCGGTCTGGATGTCGGCACTCTTCACATCGTTGTACGACCCGACATTGCGCCAGAATTCCGAAGTTTCGGTGGCCAGCGGGTCCATCACCACCAGCCACTTAAGTTTGGCCAGTGCCGCGGTCACCCGGTTTTTGTCCGGCAACGCGGCAATCGGGTTGAAGCCCTGGCACAGGTAACCGTTGACCTTGCCCTGGCCCATCAAATCAAACACCTTGAGGATGTCGTATTGGGGAATGTCCAGTTTCGGCAGGTAGTCGTAGGCCCAGTTGTTCTCGGCCGTGGCGTTGGCGCCATACCAGGCTTTCATCAGGCTGACGTGGAATTTGCCGTAGTTCTGCCAGTAGGACAGTTGCCCCGGACGCAATGGTTTCTGCGTGCGCTTGAGGATGTAGGCGTTGTAATCCTGTTCGGCATCACCGGGTAGCGTGAGGTAGCCTGGCAGTGAGTTGGACAACAGCCCCAGGTCGGTCAGCCCCTGGATGTTGGAGTGCCCGCGCAAGGCATTCACGCCACCGCCCGGCATGCCGACGTTGCCCAGCAGCAATTGCACCATCGCCGCGCTGCGGATCATTTGCGCGCCAATCGAGTGCTGGGTCCAGCCCAGCGCATAGAGGATGGTCATGGTCTTGCCCGGTTGCGAGCAAGTAGCGATTTCCTCCCATATTTTCTGCATGGCATCGACCGGCATGCCACAAATCTGGCTCGTCAGTTCTTTGCTGTAGCGGCTGTAATGCTGCTTCATCAACTGATAGACACAACGTGGGTCTTGCAAGGTCGGATCAACCTTGGCAAAGCCGTCCTCGCCCAGTTCATAACCCCAGCCGGACTTGTCGGTGTACAGGCGCTTGGCCGCGTCGTAGCCGCTGAAGATCCCGTCTTCGAAGCCATAGCCGGCTTTGACGATGAACGACACGTCGGTGTAGTTGCGCACGTACTCGTGCTGGATCTTGTCCTCGGTCAGCAGGTAATTGATCAACCCGCCCATGAAGGCGATATCGGTGCCGGTACGGATCGGCGCGTAATAGTCGGCCACCGAGGCGGTCCGGGTAAACCGCGGGTCGACCACGATCAGCCGCGCCTTGTTGTGCGCCTTGGCCTCGGTCACCCACTTGAAGCCGCACGGGTGCGCTTCTGCTGCGTTGCCGCCCATCACCAGAACCAGATTCGCGTTGGCGATATCGGTCCAGGTGTTGGTCATGGCACCACGGCCGTACGTCGGGGCAAGACTTGCCACCGTCGGGCCGTGTCAGACACGCGCCTGGTTATCGAACCCCAGCATGCCGAGACTGCGAACCACCTTGTGGGTGATGTAGCCCGCTTCACTGGAGGCCGCCGATGCTGCGAGGAAACCGGTGGTCAGCCAGCGGTTTACCGTTTGGCCCTGGGCATTCTTCTCGGTGAAGTTGGCATCGCGGTCGGCCTTCATCAGGTCGGCGACGCGATCGAGCGCTTCATCCCAGGAGATGCGGGTCCACTCGGTGCTGCCGGGTTTGCGCGTCTGCGGATATTGCAGGCGGCCCGGGCTGTGAATGAAATCCAGCAGGCCTGCGCCTTTGGGGCAAAGGGTGCCGCGGTTGACCGGGTGGTCGGCGTCACCTTCGATGTGGATGATGTTTTGCGCGACATTCTTCGCCGTATCGCCCTGGCTGTACATGATCAAGCCGCAACCGACCGAGCAATACGGGCAGGTGTTGCGGGTTTCATGGGTGTGGGCGAGCTTGAAGTGACGCACCTGTTCGGCAAAGGCTGGCGTCGGGGCCATGCCCAACGCGCCCAGGCTAGAGCCTGCAAGGCCGATGCCGGCGACCTTGAAGAACTGACGACGGCTGAGATCCATCGTGCACTCCTGATCAGGTGGCGCCCGGTACATGGCCGGGCTTTTTTGAACAACCACGGTCGCGGCAGTCTGGCTGCCGACACTACAAACTGTAGTCAATACTGTCGAATTCACCATGACAGCCGACCGTCGGCCCCCCGGACACAAACCACTGTAGGAGCGAGCTTGATCCGGGCGGCGTTCCGACGATGGTGTGTCAGTTGAGTGAGTGTCGACTGATACTCCATCGCGAGCGTGCTCGCTCCTACAGGGGGTTGGCGATTATCATGGCGCCATAACCAACCTGCAGTTACGAGACCCCGCATGACTTTCGATTTTGATCAGGTGTTCGACCGCCACAACACCGGCAGTACCAAGTGGAGTCGCTACCCGGCCGACGTGTTGCCGATGTGGGTCGCCGACATGGATTTCGCTGCGCCGCCGGTGATCATCCAGGCCCTGCAAAAGCGCCTGGAACACCCGATGGTCGGTTACAGCGTGGCCCAGGATGATCTGCGCGAGGCGATCGTTGCCGACCTCTGGAACAAATACGCCTGGCGCGTCGAGCCCCAGGAGCTGATTTTCCTGCCGGGCGTCGAGTCGGGCTTCAACATGGCATTGAAGGCCCTGGTGCAGCCGCAACAGAACGTCGTCGTGCAGGTTCCGAACTACCCACCGCTGCGCCACGCCCCCGGGCATTGGGGCCTGAACAAGGTCGAGCTGAATTTCGAAGCGCAAGCCGATGGCACCTACACCACGCCGCTGGATGCCTTGAGCCAGTCACTGCAAGGGGGTGGCGCACTGCTGCTGAGCAACCCGCATAATCCGCTGGGCAAGGCCTTCCCCCGCGCAGAACTGCAAGCCATTGCCGACATTTGCCTTGAGCATGATGCCTGGATCATTTCCGACGAGATCCACGCCGAGTTGTGCTTCGATGGCCGCACGCACATTCCGATGGCCACCCTGAGCCCGCAGATCGCCCAGCGCACCATCACGCTGATGTCGGCGAGCAAGGCCTACAATATTGCCGGCCTGAAAACCTCGTTCATGATCATCCAGGACCGCCACCTGCGCGAGAAGGTCAACCACGCCCGTTGCGGCATGGTCGACAGTGTCAATCCGCTGGGCATGGAGGCCACCCGCGTCGCCTACAGCGAAGCCGCGCCATGGCTGGCCGCGCTGAAGGTCTACCTGCAGGGCAACCGCGATTTCCTCGCCGAGGCCGTGCGTACCCGCCTGCCGGGTATCACCATGAACCTGCCGCAAAGCACCTATCTGGCATGGCTCGACTGCACGGCACTGGGACTGGACAACCCGCAGCAGTTCTTCCTCGAACAGGCCAGGGTCGGTTTGAGCGCCGGCCTGGACTTTGGCGATGACTGCAAACAGTTCGTGCGCCTGAATTTCGGTTGCCCACGGTCGCTGCTGGAAGAAGGCATTGCGCGGATGGAGCGCAGTTTGCGCCATCTCAAGGCCTGATATCCCCCTGTAGGAGCGAGCTTGCTCGCGATGGCGCAGTGTCAGTCAGCATCAATGTCGACTGTGCCGACGCCATCGCGGGCAAGCCCGCTCCCACAGGGTGACAACCCGATGCTTTGATGCTCCGAGCAATTGCCTGCTATGGCCCACCAACGCGGCAGCAACTGCTTGACCTTGCCCTCGCCAAAACGGTCATCGATCAACATCACCACTCCTTGGTCCTGTTGCGTACGAATGACCCGTCCAGCGGCCTGCACCACTTTCTGTATGCCGGGAAACAGATACGTATAGTCGTAACCGGTGCCAAAAATGGCGGCCATGCGCCGTTTCAGTTGCTCGTTCACCGGATTGAGCTGTGCCAGCCCCAACGTGGCGATAAATGCGCCGATCAACCGGGCACCGGGTAAATCGATGCCTTCACCAAAGGCCCCGCCCAGTACCGCAAAGCCGACACCCTGGCCGTCGGCGTGGAATTGATCGAGAAACTGCTGACGTTGCGCTTCGCCCATGCCTCGGGACTGCGACCACAGACTGATATGCGGATGTTTCTCGGCGAGTAACTGCGCCACCTGCTGCAAATAATCGAAACTGCTGAAAAACGCCAGGTAATTGCCGGGGCGTTTGCAGAACTGCCTGGCGATCAAGTCCACGATCGGTTCGAGAGAGGACTGGCGATGGACGAACCGCGTGGAGATCTGATTGACGATGTGCACTTGCAGTTGATCGGCATGAAACGGCGATTCGACGTCGATACACACCGTATCCGCCGGTGTTCCCAGTAAATCGGCGTAATAGTGCCGGGGGCTGAGGGTTGCGGAAAACAGCACCGTGCTGCGCGCGGCAGTCAGGCGCGGGCGGATGAGCCCGGCGGGAACCACATTGCGCAGGCACAGCTGCGAGAGATTGCGCTTGCGCTCAAGATCACGCTTGCTGATGTCGAACAGGAACTGCTCATCGAACAGTTCGGCCACCCGGCAAAAATGCAGCATGTCGAAGTAAAAGCCCCGCAGTGTGCTGTCCAGTCCTTGCGGGTGATCGTTCATATAATCACCCATGCTGGCGCTGCACGATGAAAGTGCCTGAAGGAGCTTTTCCGGCGCCTTGTCATAGGCTTGGTAGGCGCCGGTTTGTGCGTTATGCAGGGCATTCCACTCGCGGTTGACCCGCTGCATCGGCTTTTTCAGCACTTCGGGTGCGGTTTTGCGCACGCTGTTGAAGGTCGCCTGATCGAGACTGGCGCTGTACATCTGCCGGCCGCGTTCCACCAGGTTATGGGCTTCGTCGACCAGCACCGCGACTTTCCAGTTGTTGGCCTGGGCCAGACCGAACAGCAGCGCGCTGAAATCGAAATAATAGTTGTAGTCGGCAACCACCACGTCGGCCCAGCGCGCCATTTCCTGGCTCAGGTAATACGGACACACATCGTGTGCCAGGGCGACCTCGCGCAAGGCGCTCTGGTTCAACAGGCTCAGTTGACTGGCCGCCTGCCGGGCGGCGGGCAGGCGATCGTAGAAACCCCGGGCCAGTGGACAGGACTCGCCGTGGCAGGCTTTATCCGGGTGTTCGCAGGCCTTGTCCCGGGCGATCATCTCCAGCACCCGCAACGGCGGAGAATCGGCGCTGGCAAGAATCACTTGCGCGGCGTCCAGGGCCAGTTTGCGTCCCGGGGTTTTCGCCGTGAGGAAGAACACTTTGTCCAGTTGCTGCGGCGCCAGCGTCTTGAGCACGGGAAACAAGGTGCCCAGGGTTTTACCAATGCCAGTGGGTGCCTGGGCCATCAGGCAGCGCCCCGTGCTGACAGCCTTGAACACAGACTCGGCCAGGTGGCGCTGTCCCGTCCGAAAATCGGTGTGGGGAAACGCCAGATGCTGCGCCGCAAGATTGCGCCCGTCGCGATGGGCGACTTCCTGTTGCGCCCATTGGAGGAAACTTGCGCAGTGCAGCTCGAAGAACTGTCGCAGTTGCGCGGCCTCGAAGGGCTCGACCAGGCAGGTTTCCTTTTCGCTGACGATATCGAAATACACAAGCGCAAGATTGATCTGTGACAGATCCAGTTTCCGGCACATCAACCAGCCGTAGATCTTGGCCTGGGCCCAATGCAATTGACGGTGGTTGGCCGGTTGTTGGCTCAGATCACCGCGGTAGGTCTTGACCTCTTCCAGGCAGTTTTGCCCAGGGTCATAACCATCCGCCCTGCCCTTGACCGTCAATGTTTGATACTGGCCTTCAAGAGCGACTTCGCTTTGATAGCCCTCACTGCGGCGCGATGCCACCGTACGGTGCCCGACGATGCCCTCCAGTGCGGTAGGCGACGGAGTGAAACGCAGATCGAGGTCGCCGGTCTTGGCCGTGAACTCGCACAGGGCCCGCACCGCGATGCTGTAGCTCAAGCGCCCTGCTCCGCCCATTGCACATAACACACGGCAATCGGCATGTGGTGTTCATGACAGAACTCCAGCCAGCGAAGCTGGTTATCCTGCAAGCGATCCCCCGGGCCTTTGACTTCGATCATGCGGTAGGTCTTTTGCTGCGGCCAGAACTGGATCAGGTCCGGCATGCCGGCGCGATTGGCCTTGATGTCGAGCAACAACCGGTTGAACCAGTGCCTGAGGTGCTCGGCCGGCAAGCAGTCCAGGGCTTGTTCCAGCAATTCATCGCTCAGTACGTTCCAGAACACGAAGGGCGACTGCACGCCCCGTTTTTCGTTATAACGCCGATGAATGGTCGACAGGTATCGCCCATCGTCGAGTTCCGCAAGGCAGGCTTCGAACAGGTCAGCCCGGCGCTCATGGAAGTCTTCGTTGAGCAGGTCCACCGGGCCGCGCTGGAACGGGTGGAAAAAGGCCCCCGGCAACGGCGCAAAAATGGCTGGCCAGCACAGCAGGCCGAACAGTGAGTTGATCAGGCTGTTTTCGACGTAATGCACCGGCGCCGAATCTTCCGTCAGGTGCGCTTGAACGTGAAACTCCACCGACATCTCCGGGTCGGTTCTGGGCAGTTGCAGTTCCAGACGCAGCATGTCCCGCGCAGACGGACGTTTCACGGGCGGACCGCCCAGTTTGCGCCGCAGTCGGGGCAACATGCGCAGCAACTGTTGTTGTTCGGCGGCGCTTTGTGGTGATTGTTCGGCCTGGGTGGCGAGGTCCAGGGCCCGCTCGTATTCCCCGCAACGTTCCAGCACGCGGATCGACCGCTGACGTGCGCCGGGGTAGGCACAATTGCGGTACAACGCCAGCGCCATGGAGAAATCCGCCATGCGTTCGCAGTGCTGGGCGATCTGGAACAGCAGCTTGTCACGACGCCTTTGCAGCCAGGGGTTGATCAGCGTCAACCCGTTGATCTGCTCAATGATGCCGGCCAACGCCTCACCGGCCTCGAAGCGCTGCTGGCATTGGTGGAGGAACATGCAGGCGTCCACGTCCTCGCGGCTGCGAAAACCCCGGGAATCAGCGCAGAATTCGACTTTTTCGTAGGTGAAGATACCAAGGTCGGCCAGCACGAATTCGGACCAGTCCTGATAAAGATTGCCGAAAAACATCAAGCGCAAGCGATCGCACAGGCCCATGACAGTCAAACTGAACAAGCGCTCGTTCAGCGACGGACACCACTCACCGAAACTACGCGCTTCGGGAAACTGCTCGACCAGCATCAACAGCCAATCGGTCTTTTTGCCCTTGGGCTGATCGATGGCGTTGCCAAAATATTGAACGACTTCGGCCTTGAGCAGCAGGTCGAACAACACCTCGACCGACAATGGCAGTTTTTCATCGAGCCACCCCAGTGCCACGAGCGGTTCGGCAGCGCTGGCAATGTCACCGATTTCGGCGTAATGCAGTTTGCTGCACCTGAAATGAATGCCCTTGCGCATCACCATCCTGACCAGCAATGCCCGGGATTCGCGAGACAAATCATTGAAGTCGCGAATGAATCGCTGCTCCTCGACGCTCAACACATCGCCATAGCGATGCTCAAGCCAATCAAGCACTTGTGTGAAGTTGTTCAAGTAATAGAACGGATCGTCGAGGGGGGTTTCAGTCACGGAAAAATGGGCCATGGCGAGCGAATACTGGTTATGCGTACAGATACCAGCAACGCCCTCCCCGATGCAATCGGAAAAGGATGGGCGGAAGCGCTGTCAGGTATTTTTTCCAGCGCGTCGAACTTTCTGCCGATCCATGGCACCAACCGCGTTAGAGGTGCTGTCGCGCACGACAGTCGCAGCATTTTTGAAGGCTGAGAGGTGGTTATGAACATCAATACTCTGGGTTTGCCATTGGCGGTAGCGGCCTTTCTGGTACTGGCCGGTTGTTCTACGCCAACGGTGGTGACCCTGCAGAACGGCACCCAGTATTTGACCAAGGACATGCCGAATACCAAGAATGGCTTCTTCGAATTCGAGGATATTTCCGGGGCGAAAGTGAAAGTCAGGGCCGACGAAGTGACCACCATTCGCCAGGAAGACTGAATACCGCATTATCGTTCTTCGCGAGCAGTCTCGCTCCCACAGGAGTTCGTGTGATTCTTGTGGGAGCGAGCCTGCTTGCGAAGAGGCCCTTACAGGCGCCGCATCATCCTCAGGCGATCACAATCCCCGCCCCAGACAAAGTGTCCAGCCCGACCCCGACCAACGTCACCGAATCATCACCAAACGTCAGCACGGTATCCTGCCCTACCATTGTGGCATGAGCCCGGAAGTCGTCGTTCGGCAACACACCCTGCACCCCGAGAAACACCAGTTTGTCGTTCGCCTGATAGCCCAGCACCCGGTCGTGGCCAAACGCGCCACTGAACAGGAACGTATCGATCCCGCCCCCCGATTCCAGCAAGTCGTTGCCGGCCCCGCCGATCAACACGTCGTTGCCCTTGCCTCCGATCAAATTATCGTTGCCGTCGAGCCCGAACAACCAATCGCCGACCGCCTGCGCCTTGAGCGTATCGTTCCCCGCGCCCCCCTTTATCGACGACGCGTACTGGGTCAGCTGGTTGCCGTCCACCAGCCCGTTGGCGGTGACGCTGTGGGTCACGTCATCCTTGACCAGCCCCCATAGAAAGCCGGGCTCCTTGCTCATGATGCTGCCGATGTCACGGGTGATACTGATGCCGCCATTGGCATCGCGGATGTACAGGTTGCCGGCGCCATCGTTGGCAAAGTCAAAGTTTTTCACCGACTGCTGCAAGTCGAGCACGTTGTGCCCCTTGCCGCCCAACAGGATGTTGTAGCCACCGGCATCGCGGAAGGTGTCGTTGCCGTCGCGGCCTTCCAGATAGTCGTTGCCCTTGCTGCCCTGAATCAGATCGTTGCCGTCACTGCCGATAATGAAAGTGCTGCCTTTGTGAGGGTTGGCATTGCGGTTCAGGTCCTGTACCCAGGTGTTGGCTCGCGCCGGGTCCGAGAGGTTGGCAACAATGATGGTCGAGTCTTTGCTGGTGAGGTCGTAGAACCGGGATTCCAGCACCCGGGTCATGCCGTCGCCGTAACCGGTCGGCAGGTGGGAAATCCAGGTCGGGATGTTGAGGATGGAAAACGGCAGCAGATTCCATGCGATCGACGCATAGTGGTCATTGAAGCTGACAATGTTGTTGGTGGCCGAGGCTTGATCGGCATCGTGCACGCCGACCGATGCCAGGTTGAACGCCGAACCGTCCAGCGCGCGGAACACTGGATCGTTTTCATAGCCGACGTTCAGCACCTTGTCGCTGCTGCCTTGAGTTGGCGAGGCGTAGGCGATGTAGTTGGAATCCTGGAAGAAGCCACCCCATTTTTCGCGACTCAAATCCGCCAGGCTGTTGACTGCCAACCCGCCCAGGCTGTGACCGCTGACCAGCACGTCCTTGCCGGACAGGCCGTTGGCCCGGGCAAACGCCGCGACGTCGGCGAGCAGCTTGCCGAACGCTTCACCCACATAGTTTTTCGCGTAATCCTGTGGACCCAATGCTGCCAAAAGGTCATTGATGACATCGCCGATGGAGTCGCTGATCTGGATTTCACGAGGGCCGCTGGTGCCGCGAAAGGCGACGCCGATTTCCGTGAGGTGCCCTTGGGCGTTGTACTTACCGAGGATTTCCACCTGGGCGCTGGTATAGCCGGCCTTTTCGCCGAAGAAGGTTCCCCGTGCATCGACTTTGCCGTCGTAGCCCAGCTGCGCGGCCGTGATGGGTGTCCAACCGGCTTTCTGTACCGCGTCCAGTGCGGCTTTTTCCGAATCAGGGTTCCAGGGGATACCGGGAATCACCCCTTGGGAATTGGTGCCGCCAATCAGCGCGGTCACCAACGTTGCCGGCAGGCCCACTCCGAAACCGTTGTGCTGGTAACCGGCGGCAAAGCCGTTGTCGAGGTTGTGATAAGCGTACAGCGTGATCGCCATCGCATCAGCGAACAACGCTTTGGCGTCTGCGGTGCTCAGGTTCTTGTAGTCATACACACCCATGGGTATTGCCTCTCTCTTTGTTGGAATTGTCAGAGATCGCTCACGGCCGGGACACCTCGATCGCGGGGTGCCCCGGAGCCTCCTGTGCTGTTACAAAAATCTGTCAGGCAAACACAAAGCCGGAACTCGAAAGGTCATCCAGCCCCACCCCGATCAGGGTCACGGAAAAGTCGCCAACCTTCAGCACCCTGTCTTGACCGGCCTGGGAGGCATGCTGTCGGTAGTCATGGCCCTGCCCCGCGCCTTCAACGCCCATGAACACCAGGGTGTCGCTGCCCTGGTAGCCGTTGATCGCATCAAATCAGAACTGCCAGTCTAGGGTCAGGCCTACCCCATGGTCTTTTTCCCGGGAGCCGAGCACTCCGTTGTAGTCCATGTTCAAACGGGTATCGCGTCCCAGCGCCCATCCAGCGCGAGCACCGACCACCGCGGCATTGCGGTCCATGGACACGCTTTGCACGCTGAACGCTGTGTTGCCGTTGACGAAGGCCAGGTGGTCTTCGGAACGGGTATTGCCGAGGTTGTGCTGCCAGCCGAGCGTGCCGGACAGTTCCAGTTGTTGCTGGTCGGACAGTGAAATGGCTTTGCTCGCCCGCAGGCCGAGGGTCGAGAGCACCGCGTCGCGGTTGTTGTCACCGCCCTCGAGTGCGGCGGCGTCACCTTTTTCGCTGAATCTGTCGCTGTTGAGGTGCACGTACGCCAAATTGACGAACGGCTCCAGCGCCAGCGGTTGCAAGTCCAGGCGATACGCCGCTTCGGTGAACAGTTGCGCGGTGGTCGCATCGCGTTTGGATTTCTGCTTGCCGCTGACGTCGCCGAATTGCAGGTCGCGTTTGGCGTCGATGCGATGCCAGCTGTAAGCACCGCCGAGGCTCAAGCGCAGCGCATCGATTTCATGGCCCAGATAAGCACCCAGGTGATAGCTGTCGACCTTGGCTTGCGAGTGCGTGCTATCACCCATGCTCAACGAGCTGTCGCTGTAACCGGTGACGAAACCCAGCCGCGTATCTTCAGCGATCAAGCCATCGACACCGGCCAGCAGCCCGCCAATGGAGCTGTTGGAACTGGCGTTGTCATGCCCGCCATCGCTCTTGCCCCAGGCGCCCAGTACTTTGAGCCAGGCGTTGCTGCGCTCATCGGTCGGTGCCGCGGCGTCGAACAGATCATGCTCGCGCAGACGTTCGCCGACAGCATCGCGCAGGTAACGGCTGTCGTTGATCAGCAGCGTACCGATCGCCGGATGAATCTCGCCGGACAGTTGCTGGAACGCTTGTTGCGCGACAGCGGCGGTCGGCGACAACAGCAGGGTTTCGTAGAGCGGATTGCCTGCGCCCAGTTGCTCGGCGGCAGCGGCCACGGCTCGTTGATTCGGGGTTCGTCCGGCGCTCGCGAAAGAGGTCGCGTTGCGCTCCACCGCCAGTTGAATGCCGCCCGCGGTGTAGCCGAGGGTGCCGCCGATAAACAGGTAGTCCGGCAACACCGCACCGAAACGCCCTTCGATCCCGCCAGCGGCTTGCAGGATGTTGTACTGATTGCCCAACAGGGTTTTCACCTCGCGGGTGGTCAGCAGAGTCGGGCTGTTTTCCAGCGACAGGCTGACCGTTGCACCCTCGATGGTGGCCTTGCCGTCGGCAATGATCTGGTCGCTGCTGGTGGGCGACAGCTCTACGGCGTAAGTCGAGCCAGGCTCGAAGGTCACGTCGCCCGCCACCTGCAAGGTGCCGATGGAATTGCCGGGGGCCACGGTCCCGCCGCTTTTCGCAGTCAGTGCCGCGATGCTGCCGTTACCGCCGAGGATGCCATTGTCATTGACGGTGACGGCCGACAGCAGCGAACCGTTGATGGCCAATCGGCCCTGATTGACCAGCGTCGGGCCGGCATAGGTGTTGGCACCGGTCAGCACCAGCGTACCGATGCCCTGCTTGGTCAGACCGCCGTGGCCGGAAATGTCGTTACGCCAGACGTCGAGGCCGCAGTGCACGTCATTGCACACACGCTCTGTGGGTTTTCCGGCGTCGATGACCGCGCCGATACCCGGCAAGTCAGCGACGAACTGGCTGGAGCCATAAGCGCCTTCGATGCGCCATTGCTCGGGAATGTCCTGCTCGGTGACGAACATCGCCGGGCCATCGATGCCTTTGTGCAGGTTGATCATCCCCCAGCCATACAGCTCGTCGACACCCGATGCTCCGAGATCGGTGGCGGTGGTGCGCAGCACACTGGCAACCTGCGCGCCGGTCATGTACGGGAAGCGTTCCATCAACACCGCCGCGGCGCCGGCAACGTGGGGCGCCGCCATGGAGGTGCCGTTGTAATTGGCGTAACCGGTGGTCAGATCGGCGGCATGGGTGCCGCTGATGATCGAGCTGTAGATCCGGCTGCCCGGTGCAGACACGCAGAAGCTTGCGGTGTAGCCGCAGCGCGACGAAAAGGTGCTGATGTTGTAAAGCTCGGGGCTGTTGGTGTCCGGGTTCTTCTGCAAGGCCGCGACGGTCATCCAGTTCGGCGCGATCTCGGGAACGAAGTAGCCGAGGCCGGCGATGGCGTCCGGATTGTTGAGATTGTAGTCGTTGCCGGCGGCGAAAATCGTAACGATGCCGCTGCGGGCCGCCGCGATGGCGCCGTCGTAGGCACCGCCGGGTTTGGTCCCCAGCAACATCTGGATCTCGTTGAACTGCACTTGTGCATCCTGCACGGTGAAGTGCGGGTACGCCGGGTCTCGACCGCCGAGGTCGAAGCGGTCGGTGATGCCGATGCCCCAGCTGTTGTTGATGATCCGCGCGCCGCTGGCGATCAGGGCGTCCCAACCGGACTTGTACACCGCGCCGTCGTTGCCGCGTACGATACCGTCTTCCGGACCCGGGTCGCCGTTGTCGGCGCTGATAATCTGCGCACCAAAGGCGACGCCGTGCATCGGCCCGCCATCGCGGCTGCCAGCGGCGATCCCGCCAACGTGGGTACCATGAGCACCGAGTTTGCCGTTGGAGCCTATCGAGGGCGAACCATCATAGAGAAAGGCGTCCCCGGCTTTGACTGGAATGTACGGATCGGTGTATTCACGGATGCCGCTGGTCACCAGCGTGATGACCTTATTGGCGCCGGAAAATTCCGGGTGCAGGGCGTACACCGGCTGGTCGAAGATCCCCAGTTTCACGCCTTTGCCGGTGTAACCGGCCGCATAGGCATCCTGCGCGTTGATCGCCCCCAGGCCCCAGTCGGCGTTGAACTCCGTGCTGCGCCAGCTTTCGGGATCGCCTGTCCTGCCGTTTTCCACGAAGGGGGCCGCGTGTGCGGTGCCCAGTGTGGCCAACGCGCAGAGCAAGGCAAGGTTGTTGTACTTGTTATTCATCGAGCTACCGTCCTTAGTTGTGTTGCCAAAATCCTTGTTGCTGGAAGCCTTGCCTCAATTCCTCTTGGTCAAATCGCGCGACTACAGGGGCTGCGGCGTTCAATTGATCAACAGACAGGCATTTCTTGAGTCCTCGCCACGCTGTTTCTAATAGCTACTGCACCCTCGGGCCTTGGCCGAAGGCCTCATCTACCTTGGTCAGGTCCTGCTCGCTCAAGGTGCCGGCGTAGTAATGCAACCTGGTCCAGGCCATCAAATAGTCGTAGCGCGCCTGGGCCAGGTCCCGACGGGTGGTGTAGAGCTGTTGTTCGGCATTCAGCGCATCGAGGTTGACCCGCTCACCGCCAAGAATGCTTTGCCTGGTCGACACCACCAGCGCTTCTGCGGAGACCAAGGCCTTCTGATAGGCCCGCAGCTTGCTCACCCCCGACAGGCAGGCGCTGAACTGCCGTCGCAACTGGATCAAGGTTTCCCGGGTCTTGCCGTCCAGTTCGTACTCGGCCTGCTCCATCGCGCGGCTTGCCTGACGGGTCGACGCCGAAACACCACCGCCAGCGTACAGCGGCATATTGACCTCGATGCCGATGGTGTTGGTGTCGTAGCGCTGGTTGTAAGTGTTGCCGCTTTCCGATTCATTCTGACGCACCGTGGCGTAGGCGCTGACCTTGGGCAGGTGCCCGGCCCGGTTGCGCTCGACCTCGTAGCGCGCCACTTCAAGCGCCTGGCGCTGGGAAGCCAGGTTAGGGTTATTGGCCACGGCCATCTCATGCCAGGTGTCGTAATTGGCCGGCTGCAGGGTGAAGGTCTGGAAGTTTTGATCCAGTGGTGCAAGGTCGGCAATGTCGATCGCCGGCACACCGATCAGCGTACCGAGTTCGCGCAGAGATGCATCCTGTTCATTACGCGCTTCGATTTCTTCAGCGGTAGCCAGTTCGTAGCGCGATTCGGCTTCAAGAATGTCGGTGCGAGTACCTTCGCCCTGGCGAAACATCTGCTCGTTCTGCTGGAACTGCTGCTCGAAAGCTTTCTTCCTGGCCAGGGCGATATCGATCTGGTCCTGGGCGAACAACGCCTTGGTGTAGTTTTCCAACACCCGTACCAGCAATTGCTGGCTCTTGCCACGAAAGTTTTCGTCGGCAAACAGCGATTGCGCGACGCCCTTGCGATAAGCCGCGTAGGCCTCGTAGTCGAGCAACGGTTGTTGCAAGGTCAGGCTGGAACCGTAACTGCTGTAGTTGCGGTCATCGCTCTGGTTTTGCCTGCGCTCGTCGAGGTAGGTGACCTTGGAGCTATTGCGGCCCTTGTTGTAGTTGTAACCCAGTCTTGGCAACAGCCCGGCACGGCCGATGGCACGGTTCTCAAGGCCTGCATCGCGTTCCTTGATGGCGCCGAGGAATACCGGATCATTGCGTAATGCCTGTTCATAGATCTCGAACGGTCCCATGGCCGCCACGGCCGGGTTGCCCGCGAGCAGCATCAACGCCGTCCCGAGCATCGAAAGCTTATTCATACAGCCGAATATCCTTATTCCTCGGTCAACGCGGAGCCTGCCCGGTCGAGCAGCGGTTTGAACAAATAATTGAGGAGCGAACGTTCACCGGTGCGCACGAACATTTCCGCCGGCATGCCGGGCTTGATCACCAGGCCATTGAGTTTTTCCATGGCCTGGTCGCTGACGCTGCTGCGCAGCACGTAGTACGGTGCACCGGTTTTTTCGTCGACCATCTGGTCGGCGGAGACCAGGCTGACTTCGCCCGGCACACGCGGGGTACGGCTCTGGTTGAAGGCGGTGAACAGGATATCCACCGGCAGATGCGGCCCCACCTTGTCGATAAGGTTGACCGGCAGGCGCCCTTCCACTTCCAGCTGTGTGTCCTGCGGCACGATCTCCAGCAGGCTTTCACCCTGACGCACCACCGCACCAACGGTGTGAACACCCAGGTTCACCGCGATGCCGTCCGCCGTGGCGATGATCTCGCTGTGCTGCAGGTCGAACCCGGCGGAGGTCAACTGTTCTTCCAGCGTCACGCTTTTGAGCTGCGCTTCGGCCAATTGGGTGCGTACTTCTTTCTGGTACTCCTCGATATGCTGTTGCAGCTTCAAGCGGGACTCGACAATGCCCTGCTCCACCCGGCCGCTTTCGCCGAGATTTTCTGCCAACTGTTGTTGCACTTGCGACAGTTGCCGCTGGTACTCCATCAACCGATTGCGCGGGATGTAGCCGTTTTCCGCCAGTGGCGTCAGATTGCTTAGCTGTTGTTGCAGGGAATTGGCCTGAGCACTCAAGTCGCTGCGGGCACGGCGCATGCCAGCCAGTTGCGAGCCGGAGCCTTCGATGCTGGCGCGCAAAGCGGCCTGCTCGCGGGCGAATGCATCGCGGCGGCTGCTGAACAGCTGGCGCTGGCCTTCCAGTACCAACGCCAGACGCGGGTCTGGGTCGTTGCTCAGCTCGGCGGGGAAATTCACCTGCTTGAGGTTGTCCCGCTCGCTTTGCCAACGAGCAAGGCTGGCCCAGGCCATGCGGTACTGCGCTTGCAACGATTGCACGTCCGCGGCGACCTGAGTCTGGTCGAGCCGGAACAGCGGCTGGCCCTGTTTCACCCGCTGGCCTTCGCTCACCAGAATCTGGCTGACCACGCCGTTGCTCATCGACTGCACAGCCTTGCGCTTACCCGAAACCACCACTGTGCCCTGTACCGGTATGCCCTGATCGAGGGGTGCCAGGCTGGCCCAAGTGAAGAAACTGCCAGCGCCGACAATCGCCAGTATCCAGCCCAGGCGAGCGAAGTAACGCGCGTCGCGTTCAGGCTGCCCAGCCAGGCAGTCCTGC
Source organism: Pseudomonas sp. B28(2017) (assembly GCF_002113025.1). Classification (GTDB taxonomy): domain Bacteria; phylum Pseudomonadota; class Gammaproteobacteria; order Pseudomonadales; family Pseudomonadaceae; genus Aquipseudomonas. The sequence goes on from NZ_NEJH01000001.1 coordinate 979,703, forward strand.
TCCATCTTCGCTTCGTTTTGAGGCTTTACTTGGCTGTGGCTCATACGCCCGAACTCCTTGTCGCGGGCTGAGACTGCCAGCTCATGCTGAGCCCGGCCGGCGCTTGCGCGGTTTTTTCATGTTGTGCTTGCTGAGCCCCCGAGAGTGCCTTGAGCACGTCCTGGCTCGAACCGAACGCCTGCAAGCGCCCGTCGTTGAGCACCAGCAACTTGTCGGCCTGGGCCAATGCGGAAGAACGATGGGTCACCAGAATCACACTGGTGCCCTGGGCCTTCATTTGCGCAATCGCGCTGGTCAACGCCGCTTCACCCGCGGTGTCGAGGTTGGAGTTCGGTTCATCCAGCACCACCAGGCTCGGCTGACCGTACAGCGCACGGGCCAGGGCCACCCGTTGTTTCTGTCCACCGGAAAGGCCACTGCCGTCTTCGCCGAGCACGGTGTCGTACCCTTGCGGCAGGCGCAGGATCAGTTCATGCACCCCGGCCTGCTGCGCGGCGGCCACGACGCTCTGTGGATCGGCCTCGCGGAAACGCGCGATGTTTTGCGCGATGCTGCCGCTGAACAATTCGATATCCTGCGGCAGGTAACCGATGTAAGGCCCGAGGTCGTCGCGGTTCCAGCGATGGATGTCCGCACCGTCGAGCCGCACCGTACCGCCAAGCGTCGGCCAGACACCCACCAGTACCCGTGCCAGTGTCGATTTACCGGAACCGGAAGCACCGAGTACGCCCATCACCTCACCCGCAGCGAGGCTGAAGCTGACCAGGTGCAGGGACGCCTCCCGTTGCCCCGGAGGCGCCGCGCTGACTTGCTCAAAGGTGATCTGGCCCTTCGGCGCCGGCAACGCCATGGCCGCGTCGCCCGATGGGAAGGCCTGCAGCAAGGCGTCGAGACGGCGGTAAGCCAGCTTGGCGCCGCTCCACTGCTTCCATACGGCGATCAACTGATCGATAGGGCTCAGCACGCGGCCCATCAGGATCGAACCGGCAATCATCATCCCGGCGGTCATGTCACCCTTGATCACCAGCAGCGCACCAAGGCCCAGCACCAACGATTGCAGGCACAGGCGCAGGGTTTTGCTCAAGGAACTGATGACGGCGCCCGTGTCGCTGGCCTGGTTTTGCAGGCCGAGGAAGCGTGAATGCACCTGGAACCAGCGGTTGCGCAACGCCCCCAGCATGCCCATGGCCTGAATGGTTTCGGCGTTATGCAAATGGCTGGTGGCCAATTGGCTGGAATGCTGGGAACACGCGGCGGCTTCACCCAGCGGTTTTTTGGTCATGGACTCATTCAGCCAGGCCAGTGCAATCAGCAACAGAGCCCCCGCAGTGGCAAAAACGCCGAGCCAGATGTTGAACAAATAAATCACCAACAGGTACACCGGGAACCACGGCGCATCGAAGAACGCGAACAACGCAGGGCCGGTGACGAACTGGCGAATATGTGTCAGATCCCCCAGCGCCTGTCCCGCATTGCCTTCGCCTTTGAACAGGTTGCGCTCGAACGCCGCCCGATAGACCCGCAGATTGAATTGTCGCTCCAACTGACTGCCGATACGGATAACGATGAAACTGCGAACAGCTTCCAGCAAACCGATAAAGGCAAAGAACCCGACAAGCATCAGCGACAACATGACCAGTGTTGTTTCATTCTGCGAAGACAGTACCCGGTCATAGACTTGCAGCATGTAGATAGAGGGCGCCAACATCAGAATATTGATCAGGGCGGTAAAACAGCCGACGCTGATCAAGATGCTCTTATAGTCCCCCAGTGCCTTGATTAATGGTGCAGTGGCTGGGTCCTTCGCCATCTTCATTGGTTATTCCTGAGCTGATATTTATCGCCACCCGTGGGCGAGGTTCCAGTTAACTGTCCGCATAGGGTCGAGACATTGTTTGCCCGGTATCGTTTACAAGTAACGAGCACAGTTTTGTGATCGATAAAGTGTCGGGGGCTGGCGATGGACTGCCTTACGGCAAACGCATCGGCCGCTTGAGGGTAATGATCCGACCCGACTGCAAAGTGCCTTGATAAAGCCCTTCGTACTGGCGGCTGAGGAACAGGATTTTCGAGCCCTCATTGCCGGTGATTGCGATGCCGTCCGGTTCAGGAAACCAGCCGATCGCCTGCTCCCCGAGCCAGGCAGTGAAACAGTCCGCGCCAGCGCCCAGGGTCTGGTTTGGCTGAAGGTCGATCAAGCATGCATTCGAAGCAACGAGCGGTGATTTGTCAGTGTCTTGCGCGGCTTTCAACGTAGCCAGCCAATTGCCGGCCAACTCTGACGGATCCGCCAGTTTCAGACTGTTTGCCATGGTTTCCTCTCCAAAAAACATCATCAGCGCTGCCAGTAGCCACGCGCTTGCCTTGCGGGAAAAGACGCTGTGCCTCATAGGTTTTTGTACTCCGGGCCGCAACCCTGCTTACGGTAAGAGAGCGGCGCATCGAGCGCCGCCCTCCTTGTTCATCTCACATCAAGCCACGATGTCCGAGTACACCGCCTGACCCACGGTACTGACCAGGAAATCAGCCACGCCATGCCCGGAGAAGTCGATCGACAACAAACTGTTGCCGCCCGACGTGCTGAGCACCGCGTCGCCCATCGCCCCGGTGAAGGCGCTGACGAAGTGCAGGCCTGTACCGTTGGTGATGCCGGTCAGGTCGATCTTGTCCAGACCGCTGACAAAGTCGAGGATCTGGTCGACCGCACCAGGCTTGGAGTCACTGCTGGCCGCAAACACGAAGGTGTCCGAACCTGTGCCGCCCCACAGTTTGTCCGCGCCGCCAGCGCCGTAAAGGATGTCGTTACCGGCACCGCCCTTCAGCTCGTTGGACACGTCATTGCCGATCAGCAGGTCGTTGCCCGACCCGCCAATGGCGTTCTCGACGGTGACACCCTTGGCGATGGAGACGTTACCCACCAGGCCGCCAACATCAGAGAACGACGCTTCATTGAGGTTGATCTTCTGGTTCTGGGTAAACCCGGAGAAGTCCAGGGTGTCCTTGCCGCCTGCATCCCAGACCGAAAACACCACCTTGTCCGCCGACGAATACGCGCTCAGGAAGTCGCGGCCGGTGTTGGAATTGAAACCGTAGGTAGTGTCGCCGGTGCGGGTGGTGGTGTTGGCGCCGTAGAGCTGCTGAATCGCAGCAATATCGTCCATCAGCGGGCCGGACGAATAGGCTTCGACGCCGCCCTTGCTGAAGTTCTGGCTGGTGTTGCTTTCACTCCAGTAGCTCATGACGCTGTAGCCGCGGGTGTCTTGCCCGTAGGAAGCGTCATTGTAGGTCGGTGTGCCCTCGCCGGCGTTGTAGTCGCCGGGGTGGGACAGGCCCAGGGTGTGGCCGATTTCGTGGGTCAGCGTTTGCCGGCCATAGTTGTTCAAGTCCGGGGTCTTGTTGGGCGTGTAGCTGCTGTTGATCAGGTACCAGGAAGTCCCGTCGTAACCGGCCCCGGTACCAGGCAAGTAAGCAAACGCTGCCGCACCATCCTGACCGCCGCTGTAGTTGCCGAAGGTCATGTGACCGTCGCCGCCGCTGGCCTTCTCGGTGAAGGTGACGTTGGCCACATCGGCCCAGGATTGCATGGCAAGCACGGCCTGGGTTTTCTGCTGCGCGCCGAATTGACTGAACCCGGTAATCCCGTGCTTGTACATCGTGCTCGACGATGCCGAAGTCAGGAAGGTATAGGTCAGCTCGATTTTGCCGCTGCCGTCCTTGTCCTGGTAAGCAGCGCCGTCGCGCAGCAACTGGTTGGCTGCCTGGTCGACGGAGAACGAGGGTTTGCCATTGACCGTGAGGTTGCCGCCCCGATCATACTGATGGCTGAAACTATAGATTTGATTGAATGCAGTACTGCTTGCCGCCAATGCTGAAAGTGGCAGCAGCACCTGTTCGGCGGAGTCAATAGCGTGATCTTTTACTTTCGACATAAACACACTTCCTTGTTTAGCTATGGAACAGTTTTTGTCAGATAACGACGATCCCTGGCGAGATCGTCCTATCACTCGCCCATTGAAGGCATAGGAAAACTGACACAATCAGAAATCAAACGTCCACTACTTTTTTGACGTCAAATTTGTGCATTTCAGGAATGTGCCCGAAAACAATGGGCGTGCCGAAAAAGTATTGAGTTAAAAAACATTGGGCGGGAGTTATTGTCGGACAATCGGCAATTTAATTATTAAATACAGATAAGTTTCTGGAACGTTGAATCGTCCGACTATATATGTTTAATCTGTTAAACATTTCAATGAAGTGTTCACCTCTGAATACCGAGTCGTCGTTCTTTGCAAGCAGGCTCGCTCCCACAGGATTTACGCCAATCTTGTGCGCGAAGAGGCCATTACAGGTAACGAATGACCATCAGGCAAGAGCGATTGCAGCTCCAGAAAGGCTACACAACCGGCGTTGTCGTCCCTTTGGAACCCTCCCCGGTGTGGCAGGTTTTGCACACTGCCTTAAACTGCGATACAGCCTATGAACGAATGACGGTGCAAGGGCTCGATGGATTGCCTTGCACCACGGGCCTCACGAAATGATCCGGGTGAAGCCGACATGAAAATGGTCACGCCCTTTTTGGCCGCTCTCATCGCCGCCAGCGCTGGTGCGGTAATGAGCATTTGTGCGAATGCCGGGACGACTACGGTCCTGGCAACCAGCTTCGACTGCGCCAGGGCCAGCGCATCCGTCGAGAAACTGATCTGTCGCGACCCACAGCTCAAGCAGATGGAGATTGAACTGACACGCCTTTATCGCCTGGCGCTCACGGACGATCATTCGGTACCGCGTCCCGACAAGGTCGAGATCGAACAGCGCTTCTGGGTCGACGCGCGAAATCAATGTGCTGCCAAGGCAGAGCCCAAGGCATGCACGATCCGCAGTTATGCCGAACGCGCGCACCAGCTTCGCCAGGGTTCGGCCATTGCGAGGACAAAGGATCCAAGCAGGCTCACCGATGGCCCCGTGGCCTTTCGTTGCGCAGGATTGAACGCGTTGATTGCCGCCACGTTCTTCAATGTCGAGCCGCGTGTGGTGTACCTGAAATGGGCGAATACCTCTGCCACCCTTATCCAGGTGCCGAACGATTATGCAAGTCAATACAACGGCAAGGATTTGCGGGGCAGCTACCGCTTTTGGCAAACCGATAACGAGGCCCTGTTACAGATCCCGGGCTCGGGGCAAATGCGTTGTACGTTCGAGCCAGCCGGCTGATGGCCATCGGGATACCCTTTCCCGATGGCCTGATAGCGCTTTTCAGCTGCCGGTGCGAATCTTGTTCCACACCCGGGTACGAATCCGGTCGATGTTCAATGGCATCGCTTCCAGCGCGAACAATTTCCCCATCATCTCGGGGCTCGGGTAAACCTTGGTATCGTTCTTGATGGCCGGGTCGATCAGGCCGTCCGCCTGCTCGTTGCCATTGGCGTAGTGCACATGGTTGCTGATGCTCGCCATCACGTCCGGGCGCAGCAGGTAGTCCATGAAGGCGTAACCGGCCTTCTCATCCGGGGCATCGGCGGGCATGGCGACCATGTCGAACCAGATCGCAGCACCTTCCCTGGGAATCGAATAGCCGATGTCGATGCCGTTTTTGGCTTCTTTGGCGCGATTTTCCGCTTGCAGGATGTCGCCGGAGAACCCGACCGCCACGCAGATATCGCCGTTGGCCAGGTCGCTGGTGTATTTGGACGAGTGGAAGTAGCTGACATAAGGCCGGACTTTCATCAGCAGCGCTTCGGCCTTCTTGTAGTCTTCCGGGTTCTTGCTGTGGTGCGCCAGCCCCAGGTAGTTCAGTGCGGCGGGCAAGAGTTCCGGACCGTTATCGAGGATGGCAACACCGCATTTCTGCAGTTTTTGCATGTTTTCCGGCTTGAAGATAAGGTCCCAGGAATCCACGGGGGCGTTATCGCCCAGCACCGCTTTGACCTTGGCAATGTTGTAGCCGATGCCGGTACTGCCCCACAGGTACGGGAAGCCGTGTTCGTTGCCCGGATCGTTGGTCTGCAAGGCCTTGAGCAACACCGGGTTGAGGTTCTTCCAGTTTGGCAACTGGCTCTTGTCGAGCTTCAACAGCGCCTTGCCTTCAATCTGCCGCGCCATGAAATGGTTGGACGGGAACACCACGTCGTAACCGGATTTGCCGGTCATCAACTTGCCGTCGAGGGTTTCGTTGCTGTCGTAGACGTCGTAGGTGAAGGCGATGCCGGTTTCTTTCTGGAAGTTCTTCGTGGTGTCCGGCGCGATGTAATCCGACCAGTTGTAAATCTTGACGGTTTCCGCCGCCTGACTGATTGAAGCGGCGAGCATCAGGGGTGCCAGGGTCAGTGTCTTTCTGAGCATGAGTCGATTCCTGTATGGATTTTTGTTATTGGCAGGCAATCAAAAAATCAAAACGTATGTCTTGCGCACGGTCTCATGGATATCCCAGATCCCGAGGGTGTTGGCAGGCAACATCAGTGCGTCGCCGGCTTGTATGTGCAGGGTTTCGCCGTCATCCGCAGTGAAGGTGCAACGGCCCTGGATGAAGTGACAGAACTCCTGGGCGACGATCTGCCGCCGCCAGCGACCGGGCGTGCATTCCCAGACGCCGGTTTCGACGCCATCGTCGCGTTCCACGCTGGTGGTCGAAGCCATGGCCACGGGCGTGCCCAGTGGTACGGCGACCGGGTTCGATTCTTCAAGCGTCATGGTTGCGGTGTTCTTGAATTGCGTGATGCTCATGGGAGTACCTGTCGATAAAGCCTGTAGTTGAAGAGCGCGCCGTTTACTGCATGAAACCTTCCATGAACCCCGCGATCCCGCTGGCGAGTTTGCGCCGCCAGGGCGCGCTGACTGGATTGGCCAGGGTCTGATCTTCGTGGACGAAGCTGCGGATGATCGCGTTGTAGCCGAGCCAGCGACACGGCTCGGGTTCCCATGCCTTGAGTGCGTCGAGCCCGCCCTGGGGAATGACCCACGGCTGGCGGATCAGCTCGGTATCGCGCTCCAGGATCAGGTCCGCCAGGGTTCGCCCGCCCAGGTTGCTGGCACCGACGCCCTCCCCGCCATAACCGCCGGACAAGGCAATGCCGCTGACCCGGTCGCACAGCATGTGCGGCTTGAAGCGCCGGGACATGCCCAGGTTGCCGCCCCAGCCATGGGTGATCCGCACGTTCTTGAGTTGCGGGAACAGTTCGCCGAACAGATACCGGCGCAGCTCGATTTCGCTGCTGGTCAGGTCGAAGTCATGGCGCAATCGACCGGCAAACTGGTAGCCGCCCCGGGCGCCGAAGATCAGCCGGTTGTCGGTGGTACGCTGGCCATAAGTGACCTGACGGCTGCTTTCACCGAACGCCTGGCCCTGACTGAGGCCGATTTCGTCCCAGGTGGCGGCGGACAGCGGTTCGGTAGCGACGATCAGGCTTTGTACCGGTAACTGATAACGCCCCAGTGGTGGCAACGTGACGGCATAACCTTCCACCGCCGGCACCACCCAGCGGCTGCGCACCGAGGCTTGCGTCGTGCTCAGGCTGCCGGACTGCCATTGGGTGACCGGGCTGTTTTCGTAGATCCTGACCCCCATGCGCTCGACCGTGCGTGCCAGGCCGCGCGCCAGTTTCGCCGGGTGCAGGGTCGCGACGTGGGGCGCATGGATGCCGCCATAGGGTTTTGCGATACGAATCTGTTGCGCCAGTTGTTCCGGGCCGAGCCAGCGGTAATCGTTTTCGTTGAGGCCCTGGCGGTATAGCTTGTCCAGATATAGCCGAAGGCTGGCTTCCTGCTCCGGGTAGCGGGCGGCGCAATACAATGCCCCGCCTTTGCGCAAATCGCAGTCGATACCTTCGCGCTCGAGGACAACTCGCACTTCGTCGGGGATGTTGTGCAACAAGTCATAGGACGCCCGGCGCTGCTCCGGTGACAGGCCGGCCAGCAGCCGGTCTTCGCCCAACAGATTACCCATCAGCCAGCCGCCATTACGGCCCGAGGCACCAAAACCGGCGGTCTGCGCCTCGATGATGGCAATGTTCAGCTCCGGTGCCTGACGCTTGAGGTAGTACGCGGTCCACAGCCCGGTATAACCGGCACCGATGATTGCCACGTCGATGTCCAGATCCTGCTCCAGCGCCGGACGTGCCAATAGCGGCTCGTCGAGTTGGTCCATCCACAAACTGATACTGCGCCACGCCGGCATGCAAGACTCCGCCACTCAAACTTCGATGACGTTGATCCTAGTGCGTGGGTTCAGAGGCTGTCTTGCGCGCGTGCACGCAAAGAAATTTGTTTGGCGTAGGCCTTGGGCGACTGACCGGTGTGCTGGCGGAAACAACTGTAGAACGCCGACAGTGAATTGAAGCCGGCGGCGAATGCCAGTTCATCGATGCGCCACGGTGGCGTGGCGTTTTCCAGCGCTGCCAGCAGGTGTTGCAGGCGGGCCTGGTTGACGTAGCGATAGAAGCTCAGGCCAAGCACCTGATTGAGCAGATAGGAAATTTGATTGCGGCTGTACCCGCATTCCCTGGCCACCCGTTGCAGGTCGAGCTCAGGGTCGAGATAAGGTTGCTGACGCTGGAAATACTGCTGCAAATCGTCGGCCATGAAGCTCAGCTGGCGCGGCGACAAGCCGAGACGACTGACCGCCGGACGCTGCTTGCCGATGGTTTTGCCGGTTGCTTGCTCGTGAACCAGCGAGGCGTATTCGTTGACCCGCCAGATCAGTCCGTCCCGCACGGTGATGGCCTCGCTGGCGCGAAACGACACCAGGCCTTCCCCGCCGCGCAGGGTTAGGCGGTACTGAATGAACGCAGTGTTACCGTCCAGGCGAATACGGTCCGAGTGTTCCAGTGCTTCATCCGGATCGCGGGGCATGCTGTTGCCTACATAGTCACGCAATTCGTCCAGCCCCATCACGCGGTTCTGGAAAAAGTCGCTGTACTGAATCTCGGGGTGATACAACGCCATGACTCCGTCGAGATCGCGGTGTTTCCAGCACAAGTGATACCGCATGACCGTCTCGCCCGTGGCCTGGGTTTGCTGCGGACCATCATCCTCGGCGTGCATAAGGGTCTCGACGAAAAAAAACCGAGCTTGCCGAAGTTTCCCGCCCGCTTCAACGGCTGCCTGGTTGGGCGAGCCGCGCTGGAACAGTGACCTGAATCAAAAAAAATAATGCAATCGCTAAACGAACTGAAAAAGGCACATTTTTTTCACATCCGGATGCTACTTTTAAATCTTGTCACTGGTTGAGCCAATGAAGGTTCTTCCCTCCTAACGTGAGCTAAAGGAAGCGCTCGATGAAGAAGGCGGGCAACATATGAATAAGGGGTTCAGCAAGGTCACATTTCCAAATGCCTGCCAGCTGATGCGCTGGCATTTTCATCCCATGGGATTCGAGGCGAGCATGGATGCCCCGGGCAGCATGATTGCCCGTCTGTTTGATCGGGCCAGTGGCGAGACCATGATCGCCATTGCAGGTATTCCTTGTGCGACGGTCATGAATGCCGCCGATGTCGAGCGAATAATCGAAGCGGTGGAGGATGAGCTGGAAGCGTTCATTCCGCCGGTGGCCCTCAGGAGTTATGCCTGACGGCCGGATAGCAAACCTGAAGCCCACTGAATGTGGGCTTTTTCATGAGTTCAAGAAAAGATCGCCGCCTCGTTGCGATTTACTCCGATGTCTTGCCCTGGCGATGATCGACGAAGAACGCCTTGCCCTTGCCGATCCGGTCGGAAGCCTTGGGCATGTTCGCCGCCTGGGTATCCTGGCCGTCGACATACCAGTAGCAATGACTCACAGCCCTGGTAATGCCCACATAGGCCAAACGCAGGATTTCGTCCTTCTGCGCATTGTCATACGGCTCGCTGTCGCCGGGCTTGCCCAGTCCCGCCATGCGGTACACCTGATTCTTGTAAGGCGAACTGGTCAGGTGCTGGCAATCGCCAAGCAGGAACACCGCGTCGGCCTGCAGCCCCTTTGCGCTGTGATAGGTCAGTTGCTTAAGGCGTCGTGCTTCCTGGGGCAATCTAGAATCAACATTAACTACAGGCTGAATATGCTCTTCTATCAATGACTTATCGCTACTTCTTCGATAAAGCATCAAGATTGAATCGCCTTGGCGATAGTGCTCGATCAGGCGCCTGGCCATGCCCGGGTCGTCGCGATCAAGAACGTTGACCGGCATCAACTCCCTGGGCTTGCCGCTGGCCCTGGCCTTTTTGCCGGCAATCGCCGGTGCGGCCCGCACAATGTGTTCGGCGGCGTCGATGATATGCTGGTGGCTGCGATAGTTGTCGCTGAGCATCACCTTTGTGGTGCTCGGCGATGAAAACTCCTTGTTGAACTCCATGAAGTAGCTGGGAGAACTGCCACGCCAACCGTAGATCGATTGCCAATCGTCACCGACACACAGCAACGAAGAACGCTGGGCGCCGCGCCCGACATGCATGGCCGGCCCACGACTGCGGATTTGCGCCAGGCTTGCGCGAATCCAGGAGACGATCTGCGGCGAAACATCCTGGAATTCGTCGATCATCAGGTGCGAAAGCGGCCGCAACAGCTCATCGCTGAGCAGCTTGAAGTTTTCCGGGGAGTGCTCGCTGAACAGGGCAAACATCCGATTGTAGGTCATGATCGGTGGTTTCTGATCGAGCAGATGATCTTCCAGGGCGCGCCAGTACAGGCTCAGGGCCTCGAAGAAAAACCGGTCCGGGTCATCCTTGGCGAAACTCATCTGACTCACGGCGTTGGGCACGTCCAGGCCAAGGTTCTCGATAAACCCGGCCGCCGCGACAAAACAGTCCAGCAACGGTGCTGCGGCCAACTCGCCCTTGACCTTGTATTCGAAACCCGGCCCGGCGCTGGCGTCGCCGGCGAGTGACGCCAGTACACGCCGTGACGACTCGTAACTATCCAGCCATATCAGTGGTTTACGACAGAAAGCTTGAAACAGGGTGCGCTTGACCGCCCATTCGGCACGCACCGTCAACTTGGCGTTGGGGCGAGTGACCTGAGCATTCTCCCGGGGATCGAACCCCAGTACCACCCAGGCATCCAGGGATGGGATGTAGCCATGGCAATGGAATACCGAGCCATTGATATCGAAAGTCTGGCGACTCGGCTCGATGCCTTTGATCGGCCAGGCGCCGGCGCGAAACCACAGATCCTCGATCGTGTCGCACAGTTCTTCATCGCGCTTGGCTGCCAGTTCGGTGACCGCCATGCGCTTTTGTACATCCGGGTGATCGCGCTCCAGCTCCTTGAGTTGCAAGGCGTGGCGTGACAATGGCTTGATCAATTCGCGGAAGCGCTCGTCTCGGGTATGCAAGGCGTGAAAGCAGGCGTTGAGTTGCTGGCGCTGGGCGTCGTTGATACGCAGGTCGAACGGATTGCTGTCCACCTCTTCATCGCCGCTGGGTGCTCGCAGGCTGAGGTTTTCGAAAGCCTGCAGGCGTTCAAAGCCTGGCAGGCTGCGCACCATCGGCAGGATCCGCGAATGGAAGGTTCGCACCAGATCCCGCGCCTCCTTGAAACTGAGCGACCGCCCCCAGAGCGCGAACACTTCGATCAGCTTGTTGATGAAGTCCTTGCGCGACTCGCGGGTGAAGGTCACCACCGTCATCGAGTCCAGCTCGAACCCCAGGTAATGGGTCAGCAACACGATGCGCAGCACCAGTGTCGTCGACTTGCCGGCACCGGCGCCGGCGATCACCGAGGTTGACGGCGTGTCGCTGAAAATCATCTTCCACTGGGCGGCACTGGGTTGCGCGTGGGCCGGCAGCAGGCGAGCGACGTCGGCTTTCATGCGCTTCTTGATGTCGGCGGTCAGCGGCAGGCGCCAATCGTCAAACAGATGATCATCGATATTGGGCGGGCGATGCTCGCTCGAGCGCGAGTCACGGATCAGCAGGACCTGCCGGCCCTCTTCCAACCCCTCAAGCTTGCCTTCCTTGTAACCGTATTCCACGCCTGCGGTGTGACCGCTGCGAAAGCCATCCGCCTGGCCGTGCAGCCAGGAAGCACGGTGTTGTGCGCGCAGACGCGTCAGACCGTGACCAAAAAAACGCGCAGCCAGGCGCTTGAGCAGCGGCATCTCGGCCAGTGGACGAAGTTCGGGTGGAAGATCGGGGGTGTGTTGCGACACGCGGACGGACTCCAGGGTTCGAGGCAGTGGGAGCTATGGTGTCTGCATTTGCCGTTGAGTTCTAGTGAAATGCTTTCGGTTCATTGGCTTATGCGTTGAATTGAATGTTGGATAAGAACGTTTCGAGGTTGTTTCACATCAAATCATTCGATGGTTATGAGGCACTTTTTACGCTTTTTCTCGATTGTTGGCTGAAGGATGATGCCCGTCATCAACCACCGGTCTCGCCACGTGGCCCACGCACCCCGCCCCATGACGAACCTTTTCAGGAGACGATCATGCTTGAACTCAGACCTTTCAACTCGCTCGGTGGCGCGCACCACGGCTGGTTGGATGCCCATCACCACTTTTCGTTCGCCGAGTACTACGACCCCAAGCGCATGAACTGGGGCAACCTGCGGGTGTGGAACGATGACGTAATCGCCCCCGGCACCGGTTTCCCGCAGCACCCGCACCGGGACATGGAAATCATCACCTATGTGCGTGAAGGTGCGATTACCCACCAGGACAACCTTGGTAACAAGGGCCGTACCGAGGCCGGTGACGTGCAGGTCATGAGCGCCGGAACCGGCATCGCCCACAGCGAATACAACCTGGAAGCGAAACCGACCAAGATCTTCCAGATCTGGATCATCCCCAATGAATCGGGCCTGGCGCCGTCCTGGGGGGCAAAACCCTTCCCCAAAGGCCAGCGCGAAGGTTTCGTGACGCTGGCCAGCGGCAAGGCCGGCGACGATCAGAGCCTGCGCATTCGAGCCGATGCGCGGCTGGTGGCGGCGAACCTCAAGGCCGGTGAAAGTGCCGAGTACCATCTGGACCATGGCCGTCGTGCCTACCTGGTGCCGGCTACGGGTGTCATTGAGGTCAATGGCTTGCGTGCACAAGCTCGAGACGGTGTTGCTGTTGCCCAGGAGCAGGTTTTGCGGGTGACGGCGGTCGAGGACAGCGAAATCGTATTAGTGGATCTGGCTTGATCCGGTAAGAGACAAAAAAGGCGACCGCAATGGTCGCCCTTTTTTTGATTCAAATTTGCAGTGTTCATGACACAGTCTTCGCGAGCAGGCTCGTTCCCACAGAAGGTTGCGCAAACCTGCGGGAGCGAGCCTGCTCGCGAATGGACTCAATCACTTCGCAGAAATAGCGCCATCCACCAGGGTCTGGGCCTCGGCCACCAACTGCTTCAGATGCGCATCGCTGACAAAGCTTTCCGCATAGATCTTGTAGATGTCCTCGGTGCCAGATGGACGCGCCGCGAACCAGCCGTTTTCGGTCATGACCTTCAGACCGCCAATCGCCTGGTCATTGCCCGGTGCATGGCTGAGGATGCTCTGGATCGCTTCGCCAGCCAGCTCGGTCGACGTGACCTGCGCTGGCGACAGCTTGCTCAGCAGGGCTTTCTGCTCCGGATTGGCCTTGGCGTCGACGCGCACCGAGAAGGGTTCGCCCAATTCGTCGGTCAAGGCACGATAGGCCTGGCTTGGATCGCGCCCGGTGCGGGCGGTCATTTCGGCTGCCAGCAGCGCCGGGATCAAGCCGTCCTTGTCGGTGCTCCACACGCCACCATCCTTGCGCAGGAACGATGCACCAGCGCTTTCTTCTCCACCAAAACCCAGGGAGCCGTCGAACAGACCATCGGCAAACCACTTGAAGCCGACCGGTACTTCGTACAGACGGCGGCCCAGGCGCTTGGCCACGCGGTCGATCAGGCCGCTGCTGACCACGGTTTTGCCCACGGCCGCATCGGCACGCCAGTGCGGACGGTTCTGGAACAGATAATCGATGGACACCGCGAGGTAGTTGTTCGGCGCCAGCAGGCCGCCGGAAGGGGTGACGATGCCATGACGGTCGTGGTCCGGATCGCAAGCAAACGCCACGTCGAAACGCTCTTTGAGACCGATCAGACCCTGCATGGCGTGAGTGGACGACGGGTCCATGCGAATCTGGCCATCCCAATCGACGGTCATGAAACGGAAGGTCGAATCAACCTGCTTGTTCACGACATCGAGATCCAGGCGGTAATGCTCGGCAATCGCCGACCAGTAGCGCACCCCGGCTCCACCCAACGGATCGACCCCCAGACGCAGCTTGGCATCACGGATCGCATCGAAATCGATCACGTTGATCAGGTCGGCGACGTAGGTGTTCACATAGTCGTGACGATGGGTGGTGCTGGCCTTCAGCGCCTGTTCGTAGCTGATGCGTTTGACGCCGGCGAGCTTGTTGCCCAACAGTTCGTTGGCCTTGGCTTCGATCCACTTGGTGATGTGGGTATCGGCCGGGCCACCGTTGGTAGGGTTGTACTTGTAGCCACCGCTTTGCGGCGGGTTGTGGGACGGCGTAATGACGATGCCGTCCGCCAGGCCCGAGGTGCGTCCGCGGTTGTAGCAAAGAATCGCGTGGGAAATGGCCGGCGTCGGCGTGTATTCGTCACCTTCGGCGATCATCACTGTCACGCCGTTGGCGGACAGCACTTCCAGGGCGCTGGCGCCGGCCGGCGTGGACAGCGCATGGGTGTCGATGCCGACGAACAGCGGACCATCAATGCCCTGGGCTTCGCGATACAGGCAGATCGCCTGGCTGATCGCCAGCACGTGCCATTCATTGAAACTCAGGTCGAAGGAGCTGCCTCGGTGCCCGGACGTGCCGAAAGCCACGCGTTGGGTCGAAATGGCGGCATCAGGCTGGCCGGTGTAATACGCCGTTACCAGTCGCGGGATGTCGACCAACAATTCTGCCGGTGCCGGTTTACCCGCAAAATGACTGAGTGTCATGCAAAACCTCTGGAATAGAGTGGTTCAGGAATTGGAACGCAGTTTACTGGCAGTTTGACCGCCGCGCGACGTTATCGATCCCGGTTTGATACAAGCGCAATGTTATTAACTCCGAACAGCCCTTCTGTCGTTGCCGACTTCCGCGTCATGATCACAGGTCGGCAATTCAACGGCCCTGCTCTGACTCGCAGGCACCGGCCCCATGCGATAGAGCTTGCCAATCAAATTGACCGACAAGCCGCTGACGTCGACCATCCATTGCATGACCTGATCCGCAACCGGATGCCCCTGCATGGCCCGATGCAACTCCGGCATAGCCACCAACATGCCGGGGTGGCACTGACGCAGAAAACGTTCAAGGTTCGCGGCATTGTCACCAAAAGGCGCAAACAGCAGACACACCAATTGCGCTTCGCTAAGACCCAGACTGCGCTGTGCCTCGGCCGTGGCCCGTGCACGCAAATCCGCCAGAATCGCCGGATTGCCAAATACCTCCTGCGCCAAGTCGCACAAGCGGTCCGGCAGTTGCTTGGGGCGCATCATCACCAAGGCCCGTTGCAGGTACTCGACGACGCCTGCCTCATAACTGCGACCTTGTAAGAAACAGGCCTGCAGCCCCCGCAGGTGCGCCGAAACCGGAAAGCTGACGTATTCGTTGTCACTGAGCTGCGCCGCCAGCTCGTCTGCCTGGAATCCGAGAAATTCGGTGAGCAATGGCCAACGCTCCTCCTGATTGCTCACCAGCATGTCGTGGATATCGATGAACGTTGCGCTACGACAGGTGTCAAACTGTTCGGCCGGGCGCCTCGGATCCAGGCCATCCTCGGTGTAAAACCGCGCATAGCCTTGGTTGCCCAGCTCGTCGAGCAGCGCGAACAACCCGGCGTAGCCTGGCTCATGCTGGTCCGAGACCTGAAGCCCGGCCTTGGCGGCCGCGCGTTTCAAACCCTCGATAAACTGTTTCTGCTGGCGAGGTGTGTCGCTGCTGACCAGGGCATCGACGCCATGGTTCCAGCGAGCTATTTGCCCGTAGAACTCACCGGTGGACAAATAGCCGTCATCCCACAGATCAAGCGGTCCGTCCCAGACCCGACGATATCCCAGCATCAGCAGGTTCGTCCGGTTGGACTCGCGCCCGGCCGGGGAAATCGGTGCCGAGTGATCGAGCGCCAGGACCTCCCGGTTATCGACCATCAGCACTTCAACCCGTGGATCGTCATAGACGAACAACGCGCTGCAGGTGCGATGGATGTTCTCCAGCGCAGTCGGATTGCTGCCGTTCAAGCGCAATGTCGCCACTCGCAAGCGAAACGTCGCCGGCGCCCGGCTGGCGATGGACAATTGTGCTGCGCGCAGCAACGCCAGGGTGTAGCAGCTGTCACGAGAACCGGACTGGATCACCAGCACCCTGAAGTCACCTATCCGCTTCATGCCCCCGGCGGCAAACCCCAGGCGCTGAATCAACAACTGCAGTGCCGTGCGTTCTGCACGGGAAAAGAAACTCAGCAAGCGCTGCAGCACTTGTTGGTAGACATAGGCCATCGCTTGATCATGGATACTGGTCATCTTTATTTACCTGATGTTCGTAAGTTCGATATTGCGCAAACAACTGCACGCACAGCGCTGGGAATGTGCCTGGATATGATTTGATGAGTGGATTTATGGCCGAATGCTAACACTGAAATTTTCAGCTCGGCATTTCAGATACTGGACGGATGGAGACACCCATGAGCACACGCAAGGAGCCGAAAAGCCTGGCTTCAAGTGTTTTTGGCAGCGGATCGCGACATCCTAGGAAACGCCCTACAGAGTCTCACAGACATTTAATACAAAAAATTAAGAAAGAAGTTGCCGACGATTGTTCTGCAACTGTGTATGAGTGCGCTTTTTCAATAGACAGCCGTGCAGCGCATTGAAAAGTATCGACCTGACAGCCGTCCATGACACATTCCTTTAGATGAAAGTAATCATCCAATTATCAGGGCTTAGTTGCCGATCAGAAGCTACAGATCGAGAGCAAAAACCGGTTCAGTTGCTGAACAGTCCCATCGACAGGTCAATGGCGTCTCATGAAGCAAGGCGCAGAAAGCGAAAGAGTCCGTGGGCGCACGGACTCTTCGAGGGTGATCTTCAGGGGTAAATCAGGCCGGTTCGACCTGCAGCGCAACCCTTTCGCGACACGGGCATTCGTCCATGTAGCGGTGTGCTTCGACAAACTCGGCAAACGGGAAGACCCGAGTCTTGAGCGGCAGCAGAACGCGGTCGGCGGTCAGTTGATTGATGTCGCGCAAGGCACGTTGCAGTGCGGCCTGGTCCTGGGTGATGCCCAGTTCCGGCTTGCCCGTGAAGTTGCCGATGCAGTGTACGAAGAACTGAATGTTCTTCTGGAACGCTGCGCAGGCCGGGAACGGCGTCTGGTTGCCACCTTGCAGGCCGTACAGCACCAGGCTGCCGCGCGGCGCCAGCACATCGCCAAGCAACGACATCTGAGGACCGCCCAAACCATCGAACACCACATCCACGCCGCGGTTATCGGTGATTTTATTGATCCGTATCAGCAGATCCTCTTCCTCGGTGACGATGACTTTCTCGGCACCCAGCGACAGCAGGTATTCACGTTCCTCCGCGCTCTTGGTCGCGGCGATCACTCGAACACCCAAGGCCTTGCCCAGTTGTACGAACGAGGGGCCGGCGCAATGGCTGGCGTCGGTCACCAGGGCAAACTGCCCGGGTTTGACCCGCGCCAGATCCGTATAGCCGAAATAGGCAACCAGCAACGGTGTGTAGTGCACGCTGGCTTCAATCGGGCTGAGCACATCCGGGTAGCGGGTCAGTGCCGAGCGCGGCAGAACGATCTGCTCGCCGTAGACGGGGTAGTCGTTCGGGCTTTGGGCCGGGAAACTGGCAACCTTGTCACCGACGGCCAGGTCATCCACGCCATCGCCGACGGCGGTGACGATACCGGCCATTTCATGACCAAGGCCCGAAGGCAGGCGAGCATGGGACGAGGCCAGGTTTTGGCGCCAAAGAATGTCATACCAACTGATGCCGATCGCTTCGACGCGCACCTGCACTTCGCCCGGTGCAGGCAGAGCCGCCACATGCTCTTCGCATTTGAGCACCTCGGCTGGACCAAACTTGTGAAAACGGATCGTGCGGGACATCGCAAACCTCGCCAAATGAACCTCTAATGCCTTGAACTCTAGCTGGGCTTTCAACCCAACACTATCAGTGGCTATTAATAGTCGACATGCCTGTCATTGATTCCACAGCATCGTCAAATGCCGCAGGAATCTGGCCTCCTTGGCAAGAAATCTGAATTACCCGTGCAGAGTACCAGCCTTTCCCCGTAATATTCCTGCTGGCCATTGTTCTCATATGGCCGCCCACGTCAAGTTTGCTGACTCTGCCAGGACTCCAGATGAATCGTAATGACCTGCGTCGTGTCGACCTGAACCTGTTGATCGTTTTCGAAACATTGATGCACGAACGCAGCGTGACCCGTGCCGCGGAAAAACTGTTCCTCGGTCAGCCTGCCATCAGTGCGGCGCTCTCGCGCCTGCGCGGGTTGTTCGATGATCCTTTGTTCGTGCGTACCGGCCGCAGCATGGAACCGTCCGCCCGGGCGATCGAAATTTTCGCCCTGCTGTCGCCGGCACTGGACTCGATTTCCACCGCGGTCAGCCGCGCAGCCGAGTTCGACCCGGCCACCAGCACCGCGGTGTTTCGTATCGGCCTGTCGGACGATGTCGAGTTCGCCTTGCTGCCAATGCTGCTCAAGCGCCTGCGCGCCGAATCGCCGGGGATTGTACTGGTGGTGCGCAGGGTCAACTACATCCTGATGCCGGGGTTGCTGGCATCCGGTGAGATCTCCATCGGCGTCAGCTACACCACCGACCTGCCGGCCAATGCCAAGCGCAAGGTACTGCGCCGCAGCCAGCCGAAGCTGTTGCGTGCCGACACCGTGCCGGGGCCGTTGAGCCTGGATGACTACTGCGCTCGCCCCCATGCACTGGTGTCATTCGCCGGCGACCTCAGCGGCTTCATAGATGAAGAACTGGAAAAGCTCGGGCGCAAACGTCATGTGGTGCTTGCGGTCCCGCAGTTCAACGGGCTGAGCACCCTGCTCTCCGGTACCGATATCGTCGCCACAGTGCCGGATTACACGGCTGATGCATTAACTGCTGCGGGCGGTGTGCGTGCGGAAGATCCGCCGTTGCCAGTACGCAGTTTTGAACTGCACATGGCCTGGCGCGGGTCGCAGGACAATGATCCGGGTGAGCGCTGGTTGCGCTCGCGGATTCAGATGTTCTTCGGGGATCCGGATAGCCTCTGAGAAGGCTTGCAGAATACCTCTAAGAGGACCAGGTTTACTGCGCTTAACGCCTTTCAGCCGTCCAGTGACATCCGTCAAAATCCGCTTTATTCCACCGCATCCGGGGGCATATTTGGGGCAGCTTTCTCCTTCTCAAAAAAGGATGCCCTCAACCATGAGTGCGGACCTTGAGAGACCTCCTGGACGTGAACTCAGTGACGCTCGCGTAAGGTCGCCGACAGAGCCAGGCAAGTACACCGATGGCGAGGTACCTGGGCTATATCTTGAAGTGGGCGCGGCGCAGGCCTGAATGAAATCGCGCGCCTTAACAGGGACCTGTTTTGCTGTAGCGGGTTGCATGACCGACATCGGGTGCATCGACGTCGAACCGGGGAAGATCAGCAAAAGAATTTCGTATACCCTAGCGCTATCTCACTCCTAATGACCGCCGCCGTGAACCTACCCAAACTTAACGCCCCCGACCTTGGTAACACGCCTTCGACCTCGGAAATCATCACCCGCCACCTGCGGGATGCGATTGTCGCCGGGCATTTTGCCGAGGATGAGCCGATCCGCCAGGACGACATCGCCCGCCAGTTCAATGTCAGCAAGATCCCGGTGCGCGAAGCTCTCAAGCGGCTGGAGGCCGAAGGGTTGGTGATGTTCCAGCGCAATCGCGGGGCGATGGTCACGCGGGTTTCCGATGCGGAACTGGCGCAGATGTTCGAAGTGCGGATGTTGCTGGAGGACAAGATTCTGCGCCTGGCCATTCCGAACATGACCGAAGAGACCTTCGCCCGTGCCGAGCGCATCTGTCAGGAGTTCATCGGCGAGGATGATGTGGGGCGCTGGGCCGAGCTCAACTGGGAACTGCATTCCTGCCTGTACGAGCCGGCGCAGCGACCGTTTCTGGTCAGTCTGATCCGTTCGGTCAACGACAAGCTGGAGCGTTATCTACGCATGCAGATGAGCTTGTCGGCCGGTAAGGAACGGGCCGATCACGAACACCGCGAGATCCTGGCGGCCTGCCGCGCCGGGGATGTGGACCTGGCAGTGAAGCTTCTGGACGAGCACATTGCCGGCGTCTGCACGACCCTGTTCGAGCACCTGCCCCACACCCACTGACTTCGGCACCACTGACCCGCAGGTCGAAGGCTGGATGCTCGCGAAAATGCTCAAGCGTGCCGCTCGCACATGCCAGGGCTGGCCCGGCCCAATGGCATCCGTGCCTGGACCGGTTTGCGTGCCGCCAACCCCGACGGCTTGCCGCTGGTGGACCAACATCCACAACGTCAAGGCTTGTGGCTGGCAGTCGGTCACGAAGGACTGGGTGTAACCACCGCCCCCCGGCACCGCCGATTAACTGGTGGCGCAACTGTTCAACGAAACCGCGCCACTGGCCGCACAACCTTATCTGCCCCAGCGTTTTCTCGGAGAACCGGTCTATGCCTGAATTGTTGCTGGACGGCCACGCCCTGAAAGTCGCCGAAGGCACCAGCGTTGCCGCTGCCCTGGCGTTGGCCAGTGACGGCTGCACGCGCACCTCAGTCAGCGGTCAGCGCCGTGCGCCGCTGTGCGGCATGGGCATTTGTCAGGAGTATCTCCCGCGACCTGCAATCGCCGCAGTCCAACCATCCGGCGTTCCAGAAACTCGCCACCGTGGATGCCCATATCCACCGCCACTTCGCCCGCTCCATCAGCCTCGCCGAACTGACTGCCATCGCTGGCTATTCCGTAGCGCAATTGGAGCGGCACTGCAAACGGGTGTTCCAACACACCCCACGGCAAATGATTCACAAGGCGCGCCTGGAAGAAGGTTCGCGGTTGTTACTGCACACCGAGTTGCCGATTACCGAGATTGCCTTGCGCTGTGGTTACACCGACCACAGTGCCTTCAGCCGGCAGTTTCGGGTGCTGACCCGTTTGTCGCCGAGTCAGTATCGCGATAACCAGCGCTGAAGATCAAAAGATCGCAGGCTGCGCCAGCTCCTGCGCCGACCGCGTACACCCGCGATTAAAACGCCTGCCAGTGTTCCTTAAAGGGGCGCCCGCGCTACAGCTGCTCCCATATGTAACACCTGTCCTCACTACCTTGGCGTCACCGCGCTACGGGTTGCAGCGCTACAAAAGCTCTAAGCCAAGGCCTGACAACTAATTCACCCCTCGGACTGGAAATAGGCACGCTGATTGCTATTGTTAATATCGTATACGAAATCCCCAATACGATATTCAACAGCACTTCACATCAACGAGGCCTCTATGAAAAACCCCGCATTTGCCGTAGCCCTCAGCGCTGTTCTCAGTACCTCCTTTATCGCCACTGCCCAAGCCGACAAGCTCGACGACATCATCGGTTCGGGCAAGCTGCGCTGCGCCGTGACCCTGGACTTCCCGCCCATGGGCTTTCGCGATGCCAGCAACTCGCCGGCCGGCTTCGATGTGGACTATTGCCGCGACCTGGCGAAGATCCTCGGGGTCGAGGCCGAAGTGGTGGAAACGCCGTTCCCGGATCGCATTCCGGCACTGGTCTCCGGACGGGCTGACGTGATCGTCGCGTCCACCTCCGACACCCTCGAACGCGCCAAGACCGTTGGCCTGACCGTGCCCTACTTTGCCTTCCAGATGGTGGTACTGACCCGCGACGACACCAGCATCAACAGCTTCGACGACCTCAAGGGCAAAGCAGTGGGCAACACCAGCGGCACCTATGAGGCCATCGCCCTGGAGAAAGACGTGAAGAACTGGGGCTCGGGCAGTTTCCGAGCCTACCAGTCGCAGAGCGATACCCTGCTAGCCGTTGCCCAAGGCCACATCGATGCCACTGTGGTCACCAACACCGTGGCCGCCGCCACCCTCAAGTCGGGCAAATACAAAAACCTGAAAGTCGCCGGTAACGCCCCGTACGTCATCGACTACGTGTCCCTGGGTGCCAAGCGCAGCGAGTACGGCCTGCTCAACTACCTCAACCTGTTCGTCAACCAACAAGTGCGCACCGGTCGCTACAAGGAGCTGTTCGTTAAATGGGTCGGCACCGAGATCTCGCCGACCAACCTGACCGTGCCTCAGGTCTATTACTGAGATGTCCGGCATGCCTAGGCCAATTTCTCTGACCGGGCGCAGCCTGGTGGCGGGTGCCGCGCAAGGCGCCCTGCTGTTCGCCGATGTCGGCTTGAGTTTCTGGGGTGGGGTCGATCCCTGCACGGGTGAAGTCATCGACCGCCATCACCCGCTCAGTGGCCAACACCTGGCCGGCCGCGTGCTGGCGATTCCCAGTGGTCGCGGCTCGTGCACCGGCAGCAGTGTGTTGATGGAACTGATCAGCAACGGCCATGCACCGGCGGCATTGGTGCTGGCCGAAGCCGACGAGATCCTGACCTTGGGCGTGCTGGTGGCGCAGACCATTTTTGCCCGTTCCCTGCCGGTGCTGTGCATCGGTCGGGAGGCCTTCGCCGCCTTGCGCGGCCAGGCCTTCGCCCGGGTCGAAAATACAACGCTGAGCCTGTTCGATCACCTGCCTGGCGACGCCTGGCAGGCGCTCGACAGCCCATTACCAAACACTGACAGCACCGCCTCGATCAGGCTCACCGAGCACGATCGGGCGCTGCTCGATGGTCGGCATGGCAAGGCCGCGCAAATGGCCATGCAGATCGTCCTGCGTATGGCCGAACTGCAGGGTGCCGAGCACTTGGTGGATGTCACTCAAGCACACATCGACGGCTGCATTTACACCGGACCGGCGAGCCTGCGCTTTGCCGGGCAACTGGTGCAATGGGGAGCAAAAGTGCGAGTGCCCACCACCCTCAATTCAATTTCCGTCGACCAGCGCCGTTGGCGCGAACTGGGTATCGACCCGGCACTGGGTGAACCGGCCAGTGCCTTGGGCGATGCCTATATGGCGATGGGTGCACAGCTCAGTTTCACTTGCGCGCCGTACCTGCTCGACACTGCACCGAAGGCTGGCGAGCAAATCGTCTGGGCGGAATCCAACGCAGTGGTCTACGCCAACAGCGTGCTCGGTGCACGCACCCTGAAATACCCGGATTACCTGGACATCAGCATCGCCCTCACCGGTCGCGCCCCGCTGATCGGCTGCCACCTGGACGCGCAACGCAAGGCCCGGTTGCAGTTCGAGTTGCCTTCCCTCGGTGAACTGGACGATGCCTTCTACCCGCTGCTGGGTTACCACATTGGTGCCCTGGCCGGCAGTCGCGTGCCGCTGGTGCTGGGACTGGAAAACCGCAAGCCGAGCCTGGACGACCTCAAAGCCTTTGGTGCGGCCTTCGCCACCACCTCTGCGGCGCCACTGTTCCACATCGCCGGGGTCACCCCGGAAGCCATTGACCCGGCGCAGGTGCTGGATGTGGACACTTCCATTCCCGTGGAAAAAATCCGCCTGAAGGATCTGCTGTCGAGTTGGCGCGAACTCAACAGTGCTCGCGATAACCGGGTGGATGTGGTGTCGCTGGGTAACCCGCACTTTTCCCTCAGCGAGTTCGCTCACCTGGCACGACTGTGCCGCGGACGACAAAGACACCCGGATGTGGTGCTTGCCATCACCTGCGGCCGTGCCGTTCTGGAGCAGGCCCGCGAGGCCGGGCACATCGCCGTGATCGAAGCTTTTGGCGCGACCCTGGTCACCGACACCTGCTGGTGCATGCTCGGCGAACCCGTAATCCCTCCGGCAGCTAAAACCCTGATGACCAACTCGGGCAAATACGCCCACTACGCACCGGGCCTGGTCGGCCGCAAGGTGCACTTCGCCAGCCTTGCCGAATGCGTCGACACGGCCTGTACCGCAATGGCCAGCGGACGTTTGCCGGCCTGGTTACAACCTGCTGCCCTACTGGAGAGCCCTGCGCATGTTTGACTACAGCTTCCAATGGCGTTCCGCCTTGCGCGCCCTGCCGGACATGCTTGCCGGTGCCATCGTCACCTTCGAAACCGCCGCACTGTCGATGATCTTCGGCGTGCTGATCGCCCTGGCCCTGACGGTGATGCGCGAGGCCAAACACCCATTTCTGCGCGGGTTTGGCAACGGTTGGGTGTCGATTGCCCGCAACACCCCATCGCTGTTCCAGATCTACATCCTCTACTTCGGCCTCGGCTCACTGAACCTGCACGTCAGTTCCTGGTTCGCCCTGCTGGCCGGGATCACCTTCAACAATGCCGGGTATCTGGCGGAGAATTTTCGCGGCGGCCTCAAGGCCGTGCCAGACACGCAGGTGCGTGCGGCGCGTTCCCTCGGCATGAGTGCCTTCCAGGCCTACCGCATGATCATCGTCCCGCAACTGCTGCGGATCGTGTTCTACCCGCTGACCAATCAGATGGTCTGGGCGGTGTTGATGACGTCGCTGGGGGTGATCGTCGGGCTAAACAATGACCTGACCGGTGTGACCCAGGAATTCAACGTCAAAACCTTCCGCACCTTCGAGTATTTCGCCATCGCAGCGGTGCTGTATTACTTGATTGCCAAGGCGATCGTCGCGGCAGCCCGGCTGATGGCCTGGCGGTTGTTCCGTTACTGAGGAGCTGTCCATGTTTTCCACCGATTTTTCCTCGAATGACCTGATGTTCCTGCTCAACGGTGCGTGGGTCACGATGCAACTGACGTTCTGGTCGATCATTCTCGGCTCCTTGGCCGGGTTGTTCTTCGGCCTGCTGCGGGCCTTGTTGCCACGGGCCAGCTGGCCGTTGGCCTGGGTGCTGGACGTGTTTCGCAGCGTGCCGTTGCTGATCCAGTTCGTACTGTTCAACTCACTCAAAAGCATCATCGGTTTGAACATCAGCGCCTTTGGCGTCGGCTGCATTGTGTTGGGGGTTTACGCTGCGGCGTACTTCACCGAGATCGTGCGTGCCGGCGTGCTGGCGGTGCCGTTCACCGTACGCCGGGCCAGCCGTTCGCTGGGGTTGAGCTTCTTGCAGGACTTGCGCTGGATCGTCCTGCCGATGGCCACCCGAATAGCGTTCCCCGGCTGGCTGAACCTGGTGCTCGGTGTAATGAAAGACACCGCGCTGGTGATGTGGATCGGCATCGTCGAACTGCTGCGCGCCTCGCAAACCATCGTCACCCGCATCCAGGAACCGTTGCTGGTGCTGTGCATCGCGGGCCTTATCTACTACGTCATGAGCCTGGTGGTCGCACGCCTGGGCGCTCGTCTGGAAAGAAGGTGGCAAGAAAATGATTGAGATCGACAACGTACATAAATCCTTCGGCAACCTCGAAGTGGTCAAGGGCGTCAACCTGACGGTGAACAAGGGCGAAGTGGTGTCGATCATCGGCGGCTCCGGCTCCGGCAAATCGACCTTGCTGATGTGCATCAACGGCCTGGAACCGATCCAGAAAGGCAACATCCGCGTTGACGGCGTCGAGGTCCATCACAGCGCCACCGACCTCAATCGCCTGCGGCAGAAAATCGGCATTGTATTCCAGCAATGGAATGCCTTCCCGCACCTGACGGTGCTGGAAAACGTCATGCTCGCGCCGCGCAAAGTGCTGGGTAAAAGCAAGGCTGAAGCTGAAGAGCTAGCGGTGAAGCAACTGACCCACGTCGGTCTGGGCGACAAGCTCAAGACCTTCCCTGGCAAGCTGTCCGGTGGACAGCAACAACGCATGGCCATCGCCCGCGCCCTGGCCATGTCACCGGACTACATGCTGTTTGACGAAGCCACCTCAGCCCTCGACCCGCAGTTGGTAGGTGAAGTGCTGGACACCATGCGCATGCTCGCCGAAGACGGCATGACCATGGTGTTGGTGACCCACGAAATCCGCTTTGCCCGGGACGTGTCCGACCGTGTGGCGTTCTTCCGCAATGGCCTGGTGCATGAGATTGGTTCCCCGGATCAGGTGATTGGCAATCCGGTGCGTGCGGAAACTGCAGAGTTTCTGAAATCAGTGAAATAGCGACTGAGGCCTTCACAGGCGAAACAAGGAGCAAACCATGCGTTCATCAAAAGTCATTCATGTCGTCAGTTGCCACGCCGAAGGCGAAGTCGGCGACGTGATCGTGGGCGGTGTCGCCCCGCCGCCCGGCGCCACAGTGTGGGAACAGTCGCGCTGGATCGCCCGGGACGAAACCCTGCGCAACTTCGTCCTCAACGAACCCCGCGGCGGCGTGTTCCGCCACGTCAACCTGCTGGTTCCAGCCAAGGACCCACGGGCGCAGATGGCCTGGATCATCATGGAGCCGGCGGACACCCCGCCGATGTCCGGCTCCAACTCGTTGTGCGTCGCCACCGTATTGCTCGACAGCGGCATCCTGCCCATGACCGAGCCGCAAACCCGCCTGGTGCTGGAAGCGCCCGGCGGCCTGATCGAAGCCGTGGCCGACTGCCGGGATGGCAAGGTGCAACGGGTGGAAGTGAAAAACGTGCCGTCCTTCGCTGATCGACTGGATGCGTGGATTGAAGTCGAAGGCATCGGCTCGCTGAAGGTTGACACCGCTTATGGTGGCGACAGTTTTGTGATTGCCGATGCCAAAGGCCTGGGTTTCTCCATCCGCCCGGATGAAGCGGCCGATCTGGTGGCGGTCGGGCTGAAGATCACTCGAGCGGCCAACGAACAACTGGGCTTCGTGCATCCGCTGAATCCCGAGTGGTCGCACATTTCCTTCTGCCAGATCGCCGCGCCGATCGTCCATGAGAACGGGATCGCCACCGGCGCCAATGCGGTGGTGATTCAACCGGGCAAGATCGACCGCTCCCCCACCGGCACTGGTTGCTCGGCGCGCATGGCGGTGTTGCAGGCCAAAGGCTTGATGCAGGTTGGCGAGCGCTTTGTCGGCCGTTCGATCATCGGCTCCGAGTTCCACTGCCGCATTGATTCGTTGACCGAAGTCGCCGGCCGCGCCGCGATTTACCCGTGCATTTCCGGCCGGGCGTGGATCACCGGCACCCATCAATTGCTGCTCGACCCAAGCGATCCGTGGCCACAAGGCTATCGCCTGTCCGACACTTGGCCCGGCGCCTGATCACGCAATCCCTGCCCCCAGACCATCGGCCAGTAACCCCCTCCTGAAAACCATAAGAAGCACTAGCCGAGCATTGTCATTTTAAACACCGTATACGAAATACAATTAACGAATCGGAGACAACAATGAGCAAACGCATTAACTGGAGTGGCGTCTTCCCAGCGGTGACCACTCAATTCAACGATGACTACTCTATCAACCTGGAAAAAACCCATCAGGTGATTTCCAACGTGATTCGCGACGGCGTGTCGGGCCTGGTGGTCTGCGGCTCGGTGGGTGAAAACACCTCGCTGACCGCCGAAGAGAAAATCGCCGTGACTGAAGTCGCTGTCGATGCCGCTCGTGGACGCGTACCGGTGATTTGCGGCGTGGCCGAGTTCACCAGCATTCAAGCGGCCAAGGTCGCCAATGCCGTACGCCGGGTCGGCGTCGATGGCGTGATGTTGATGCCGGCGCTGGTCTACGGTTCCAAGCCGTTCGAGACCGCCGAGCATTACCGCTACGTGGCGAAAAACGCCGACGTGCCGCTGATGGTCTACAACAACCCACCTATCTATAAGAACGACGTCACCCCGGACATCCTGATTTCCCTGGCCGACTGCGACAACGTGGTGTGCTTCAAGGATTCTTCCGGCGACACCCGCCGCTTCATCGACGTGCGCAACGAAGTCGGTGACCGTTTCGTGCTGTTCGCCGGCCTCGACGACGTGGTGCTGGAAAGCATCGCCGTGGGTGCCGAAGGTTGGGTCTCGGGCATGTCCAACGTGTTCCCGAAAGAAGGAGAAACCATCTTCCGCCTGGCCAAGGCCGGTCGTTTCGCCGAAGCCATGCCGATCTACGAATGGCTGATGCCGATCCTGCACCTCGATGCCCGTGCCGACCTGGTGCAGTGCATCAAGCTGTGTGAAGCCATCGCCGGTCGCGGCAGCGCCTTGACCCGTCCGCCACGCCTGGCCCTGCCGGAAGCCGACCGCGTATTTGTCGAGCAGATCATGGCCAAAGCGTTGGCCAACCGCCCGGAACTACCGGACGTCGGTCTCTGAGTGATTGCCGAACGGGCCTTTACTGGCCCCGCCCGGATGCCCGTTTTTTTGCGCCTTAACAAGGTACGTCAGCATGTCGAATCCTCAACACACGCAAAGCGCAACAACACCCTCGGGACTCAAACGCGTAGTGGCCGCCGCCATGGCTGGCACCGTCGCCGAATGGTATGAATTCTTTCTCTACGGCACCGCCTCGGCACTGGTCTTCGGTCAGTTGTTCTTCCGCCAGACCGACAGCCCCATCGACGGCATCATCGCCGCCTTCGCCTTGTACGCGGTCGGCTTTCTCGCCCG
Organism: Pseudomonas sp. B28(2017); assembly: GCF_002113025.1. Classification (GTDB taxonomy): domain Bacteria; phylum Pseudomonadota; class Gammaproteobacteria; order Pseudomonadales; family Pseudomonadaceae; genus Aquipseudomonas. The sequence goes on from NZ_NEJH01000001.1 coordinate 1,008,209, forward strand.
GCCGTTGGGCGGTTTGGTATTCGGTCACTACGGTGACAAATTCGGCCGCAAACGCCTGCTGCAACTGAGCCTGGTAGTGGTCGGCATCACCACCTTCCTGATGGGTTGCCTGCCTGGCTTCGACCAGATCGGTTACGCAGCGCCGGTGCTACTGGTGCTGTTGCGGTTGATCCAGGGCTTCGCTTTCGGTGGCGAATGGGGCGGCGCGATTCTGCTGGTGTCCGAACACTGCCCGGACAATCGTCGGGGTTTCTGGGCCAGTTGGCCGCAAGCCGGGGTGCCGGCCGGCAACCTGGTGGCCACGGTCGCCCTGCTGCTGTTGTCGTCGAACCTGTCAGAGCAACAGTTCCTTGCCTGGGGCTGGCGCGTGGCGTTCTGGTTCTCGGCGGTAGTAGTGTTGATCGGTTACTGGATTCGCACCAGCGTCGATGACGCGCCGATCTTCAAGCAAGCCCAGGCCCGTCAGGCACAGACCAAACAGCAACAGCTCGGTGTGGTGGAAGTGCTGCGTCATCACTGGCGTTCGGTGCTGGTGGGAATCGGCGCGCGCTTTGCCGAGAACATCCTCTACTACACCGTGGTGACGTTCTCGATTACCTATCTGAAACTGGTGGTGCACAAGGACACTTCGCAAATTCTGCTGCTGATGTTCGGCGCGCACCTGGTGCACTTTTTCCTGATCCCGCTGATGGGCTATCTGTCGGACATCGTAGGGCGCAAACCGGTGTACCTGACCGGCGCGGTGCTCACAGCGTTCTGGGGTTTCATCGGTTTCCCGATGATGGACACCGGCAACAACTGGCTGATCATGGCCGCCATCACTCTGGGCCTGGCCATCGAGTCGATGACTTACGCGCCTTACTCGGCGCTGATGGCTGAACTGTTCCCGACCCACGTACGCTACACCGCTCTGTCCCTGTGCTACCAGGTGGCGCCGATCTTCGCCGGTTCCCTGGCACCGCTGATCGCCATCACCTTGCTCAACAAGTACCACAGCTCGACTCCGATCTCCTGGTATCTGGTGGGCGCCGCGCTGATTTCCGTGGTGGCTGTCGGCCTGACCCGCGAGACTCGTGGCAAGTCATTGCGCCAGGTGGATGCCGAGTCGGCGGCGCGGGTTGCTGCCGTGGACGCAGTCGTGCCAGCCACCCCGCGCCGGGGTGGCTCTTTGGCTTGATGGCCCTGAAAGATCGCAGCCCTTACCCTTGCAAGAGCGCGAAAGTCGCGCTCTTGCCTGCATGCGGATACTACTGATCAGGCGGAATGCCATGCTGCGCGACGGCACCGAATGGCGGTGACGAATGGCAGGGTTCAGACAGTTGCTCCCACAGAGCACTTTGATTCAATCAGGCAAGCAGGGCCTTGAGGTCGTTGTACAGCGCCTCGGGAATTTGCACGCCTTCCACCAGGCTGCGTACCCGCGCCGCGTAACGCCGTTGCGACGGTAAGCGTGCGCCCTGCCCTTCAATGCCCTGGAACAACGTTTCGGCCCGGGCCAAATGTTCTTCAGTGGCGTCCCCCAGAAAGCGCCGAGGGTCCAGGGCGATGATCAACTCACCATGGTACGGCGACGACTTGCTGCCCCCGTCGTAAGTCAACGACTCGGCACTGGTCAGGTCACCAATCAGCGGCCCGGCAATCAACTCCACCATCGCCGCCAGCGCCGAACCCTTGTGCCCGCCGAACGTCAGCATCGCACCGCTGTCGAGCACCACGTTGGCGTCGGTGGTCGGCTGGCCCTGGGCGTCGACACCCCAACCTTCTGGAATCGCCTTGCCGGCACGCCGGTGCAGTTCGATATCACCACGGGCAATCGCGCTGGTGGCGAAGTCGAACACAAACGGATCTTGTCCCGCACGCGGCCAACCAAAGGCAATGGGATTGGTGCCGAACACCGGCAGTCGACCTCCAGCCGGCGCCACCCAGGCGTGGCTCGGATTACACGCCAGTGCCACCAGACCGGCAGCAGTCAGCTGCTCGATCTCCACCCACAGAGCCGAGAAATGTACACAGCGGTTGATTGCCAACGCCGCAATGCCGTTGGCCCGGGTTTTCTGCGCAAGCAACGGCAACCCCGCCTGAAACGCCAACTGCGAAAACCCACCGCCAGCATCCACCCGCACAATCGACGGTGCCTGGTCGAACACCTGTGGCTCGGCATCGGCTGACACCTTGCCGGCCCGCAGGGAATTCACACACCCCAGAATCCGGTACAAACCGTGGGAGGCACAGCCATCACGTTCGCCAGCAATCACTGTCGCCGCCACCGCTTGTGCATGGGCCAGATTAAAACCGTTGTGCAACAAGATCGATTCGGCCAACTCACGGGCTTCGATCAGGGTCAGTCGGATCATGGTCATCTCCTTGGACAGACCGGTCAGACTGGTCCATTCGAGGCGTTATGGCTTGATGGGTTTGGGCATTGGCGGTGACGAAATTGGCACAGCGCAGGCAAGTCGGATCGCCGTACCGCTGCTTCCACAGGCATTTGGAAACGACGAAGATCCCTGTAGGAGCGAGCCTGCTCGCGAAAGCCGCAACACGATTCCAAGTCTGACTATTGCATCCAATGCAACACACAATTGTCATCAATCCAGTTGATGACGACCGAACACAAGGCGCAGGCTAGAGGGCTGGCTGGGGTCTCATATCATTCCGAATGATAGTTACCTTCGCCCCATTCGATTCGTGAGATACAAACCCTCCGCGCATCATTCGCCAATCTCAACACATTGGCGGATGCATCCATGGAACAGTCACTCAAACATTTGCGCTTCCCGTTGGCTTTGTTGGCCGTAGTGGTGATCAGCGCTTGCGGCAAGGCCCCGGAAACCGCCGCCAGCATGCCCGCAGCCAAGGTCAGCGTGGCCAAGGTGCTGGAGCAACCGGTCAACGAATGGGACGAATTCACCGGCCGCCTCGAAGCGCCGGAAACCGTCGAGATTCGTCCACGGGTCTCCGGCCAGATCGATGAAGTGGCATTCACTGAAGGTGCCCTGGTCAAGAAGGGTGACCTGCTGTTCCAGATCGATCCGCGTCCCTTCCAGGCTGAGGTCCGCCGCCTCGAAGCACTGGTTGCACAATCGCGCGCCAATGCCACCCGCAGTGAAAATGAAGCCCAGCGCGGTGAGCGCCTGCGCACCAGCAACGCCATTTCCGCCGAACTGGCTGATTCGCGTACCAGCGCAGCCCAGGAAGCCCGCGCCGCCGTCGGTGCCCTGCAAGCGCAGCTTGATCTGGCTAAATTGAACCTGAGCTTCACCCGTGTCACCGCACCGATCAGCGGCCGCGTCAGCCGTGCGGAGATCACCGCCGGCAACCTGGTGACCGCCGATACTACCCCGCTGACCAGTGTGGTCTCCACCGACAAGGTGTACGCCTACTTCGACGCGGACGAGCGTGTGTTCCTCAAGTACACGGAGCTCGCTCGCCAGGGCAAGCGCGGCGCCACTACCCCGGTTTACATGGGACTGTCCAACGAAGACGGCAACCCGCACCTGGGTCAGATGAATTTCGTCGACAACGCAGTCAACCCGAAAACCGGCACCATTCGTGGCCGCGCGGTGTTCGACAACAGCGACGGCAGCTATACCCCGGGCCTGTATGCACGCCTGAAACTGGTGGGTAGCGGCACCTACAACGCCATGCTGATCAACGATGAAGCCGTAGGCACCGACCTGGGCAAGAAGTTCGTGATCGTGATGGATGGTGACAACAAGACCGCCTACCGCGCCGTCGAACTGGGTCCGAAAATCGAAGGGCTGCGCATCGTGCGCAATGGTCTGAACAAGGACGACACCATCATCGTCAAGGGCCTGCAACGGGTACGTCCTGGCTCGCCGGTGACCCCTGAAGTGATCCCGATGGCCAGCGAGCAGACCCTCGCGGCTCTGGCACAACAACGACAAGCACTGGAAGCCAGCAACCTGCCCCAAGTCGCGCCCGCCAAGGTCGCGCCGGGTACGGCTGTGAAAGTGGCTGCCGTGACTCCACGCGGTTAAGGGATAACGAATCCGATGAATTTTTCCAAATTCTTCATTACGCGGCCGATCTTCGCAGCGGTGCTCTCGCTGCTGATCCTGATCGCCGGCGCCATCTCGCTGTTCCAGCTGCCGATCAGCGAATATCCGGAAGTCGTGCCGCCGACCGTAGTGGTCCGTGCCAACTTCCCCGGCGCCAACCCGAAAGTCATCGGTGAAACCGTGGCCGCTCCGCTGGAGCAAGCCATCACCGGCGTCGAGAACATGCTGTACATGTCCTCGCAATCGACCGCCGACGGCAAAATCACCCTGACCATCACCTTCGCGCTGGGCACCGACCTGGACAACGCGCAAGTGCAGGTGCAGAACCGTGTCACCCGGACAGAGCCGAAGCTTCCCGAAGAAGTGACGCGTATCGGTATCACCGTCGACAAGGCGTCGCCCGACCTGACCATGGTTGTGCACTTGACCTCGCCGGACAAACGCTACGACATGCTGTACCTGTCCAACTACGCGATCCTCAACATCAAGGACGAGCTCGCTCGCCTGGGCGGTGTCGGTGACGTGCAACTGTTCGGTATGGGCGATTATTCGCTGCGGGTCTGGCTCGATCCGAACAAGACCGCTTCGCGCAACCTGACGGCCACCGATGTAGTCACCGCCATCCGTGAACAGAACCGCCAGGTGGCCGCCGGTCAACTGGGTGCGCCGCCTGCTCCGAATGCCCAGAGCTTCCAGTTGTCGATCAACACTCAGGGCCGTCTGGTGTCCGAGGAAGAGTTCGAGAACATCATCATTCGTGCCGGCGACAACGGTGAAATCACCCGCCTGAAGGACATCGCCCGCGTCGAACTGGGTTCCAGCCAATACGCCCTGCGCTCCCTGCTGAACAACCAGCCGGCCGTGGCTATCCCGATCTTCCAGCGCCCAGGCTCCAACGCCATCGAAATCTCCAACGAGGTTCGGGGCAAGATGGAAGAGCTGAAGAAGAACTTCCCGCAAGGCATGGACTACAGCATCGTCTATGACCCGACGATCTTCGTGCGCGGCTCCATCGAGGCGGTGGTTCACACCCTCTTCGAAGCGCTGATCCTCGTGGTGCTGGTGGTGATCCTGTTCCTGCAAACCTGGCGCGCCTCGATCATTCCGTTGGTGGCGGTGCCGGTATCGCTGATCGGTACCTTCGCCGTGATGCACCTGTTCGGCTTCTCGCTCAACGCGCTGTCGCTGTTCGGTTTGGTACTGGCGATCGGTATCGTGGTGGACGACGCCATCGTGGTGGTGGAGAACGTCGAGCGAAATATCGAACTGGGGCTTGATCCGTTCGAAGCCACCAAGAAAGCCATGAGTGAAGTAACCGGCCCGATCATTGCCACGGCGCTGGTGCTGTGTGCGGTGTTCGTACCTGCAGCGTTCATTTCCGGCCTCACCGGTCAGTTCTACAAACAGTTCGCCTTGACCATCGCGATTTCGACCGTGATCTCGGCCTTCAACTCGCTGACCCTGTCGCCGGCACTCGCTGCGGTATTGCTCAAGGGCCACGACGCGCCGAAAGACCGTTTCTCGAATATCCTCGACAAGATCTTCGGTGGCTGGCTGTTCCGTCCTTTCAACCGTTTCTTTGAAAAGGCCAGCCATGGCTATGTCGGTACCGTGCGCCGGGTCATCCGCAGCAGCGGCATTGCCTTGCTGCTGTACGCAGGCCTGATGGTGCTGACCTTCTTCGGTTTCTCCAGCACCCCGACCGGTTTCGTACCTGGCCAGGACAAGCAATACCTGGTGGCCTTCGCGCAACTGCCGGACGCCGCAAGCCTGGATCGTACCGAAGACGTGATCAAGCGCATGTCCGACCTGGCCCTGAAACAGCCGGGCGTGGAAAGCGCCGTAGCCTTCCCTGGCCTGTCGATCAACGGTTTCACCAACAGTCCGAACGCCGGCATTGTGTTCGTGACCCTCAAACCGTTCGACGAGCGCAAGGACCCGAGCATGTCCGCCGGCGCCATTGCCGGTGCCTTGAACGGCCAGTACGCCGGGATCCAGGAAGCCTACATGGCGATCTTCCCGCCTCCGCCGGTACAAGGCCTGGGCACCATCGGTGGTTTCCGTCTGCAAATAGAAGACCGGGGCAACCTGGGCTACGACGAGCTGTACAAGCAGACCATGAACGTCATCGCCAAGAGCCATAACGTTCCGGAACTGGCCAACCTGTTCACCAGCTACACCGTGAACGTGCCGCAGGTCGATGCCGCCATCGACCGCGAGAAAGCCAAGACCCACGGCGTGGCCGTCAGCGACATCTTCGACACCCTGCAGATCTATCTGGGTTCGCTGTATGCCAACGACTTCAACCGTTTCGGGCGCACTTATCAGGTCAACGTTCAGGCCGAGCAACAGTTCCGCCTGGAGTCCGACCAGATCGGCCAGCTGAAAGTGCGTAACAACAAGGGCGAGATGATCCCGCTGGCGACCTTCATCAAGGTCAGCGACACCTCAGGTCCCGACCGCGTGATGCACTACAACGGCTTCATCACCGCTGAAATCAACGGTGCGGCAGCCCCTGGCTACAGCTCCGGCCAGGCCGAAAAAGCCATCGAGAAACTGCTCAAGGAAGAACTGCCCAACGGCATGACCTATGAATGGACCGACCTGACCTACCAGCAGATCCTGTCCGGCAACACCGCGCTGTTCGTGTTCCCGCTCTGCGTGCTGCTGGCGTTCCTGGTGCTCGCTGCGCAATACGAAAGCTGGAGCCTGCCACTGGCGGTGATCCTGATCGTACCGATGACCCTGCTGTCGGCCATCACCGGTGTGATTGCCTCCGGCGGTGACAACAACATCTTCACCCAGATCGGCCTGATCGTACTGGTGGGCCTGGCCTGCAAGAACGCGATCCTGATCGTCGAGTTCGCCAAGGACAAACAGCTCGAAGGCCTCAACCCGCTGGCTGCGGTCCTGGAAGCATGCCGCCTGCGTCTGCGGCCGATCCTGATGACTTCCTTCGCGTTCATCATGGGTGTGGTGCCGCTGGTGTTCTCCAGCGGTGCCGGTGCCGAGATGCGTCATGCCATGGGTGTGGCGGTGTTCTCCGGGATGCTCGGGGTGACCTTCTTCGGTCTGTTGCTGACGCCAGTGTTCTACGTATTGATTCGTAACTTTGTCGAGCGCGGCCAGGCACGCAAAGCTGCCAAGGCCAACCTGAAGCTGGAGTCGCACTGATGAGTTTGAAAGCGTTCCTGCCGAGCCTGCTGGCACTGGCCCTGAGTGCCTGTGCCGTGGGCCCTGACTACAAGACCCCAACCACCGAGGCGGCCAACATCACGGCCGCCACCGATGGCGCCGCCGGCCAGAAGAACTTTGACCGTTCGCGTTTCGAAGGCATCTGGTGGCAACAGTTCGAAGATCCGACTCTCAACCAGTTGGTGACCGAGTCGCTCAAGGGCAACCGTGATCTGCGCGTCGCCTTCGCCCGCTGGAAAGCCGCACGGGCAATCCGCGATGACGTCAGCAATGACGCCATGCCGACCATCACCAGCCGCGTCAGCAGTGATTTGGGCAAAGGGCAGATCCCGGGCCAGACCACCAAGCGGGTCAACAGCGAACGCTATGACCTGGGCCTGGACATGGCCTGGGAGATTGATCTGTTCGGTCGCATCCAGCGCAACCTGGAGTCGGCCGATGCCGAGCAGCAGGCACTTGAGGCTGATCTGTACCAACTGCAAGTCACCATGATTGCCGAACTGGTGGATTCCTACGGCCAACTGCGCGGCGCGCAGCTGCGGGAGAAAATCGCCCTGGCCAACCTGGAAAACCAGCGGGAGTCGCGCAAGATCACGGTCAGCCTGCGTGATGCCGGCGTCGGTGACCAGCTCGATGTGGAGCGTGCGGATGCGCGACTGGCGTCGGTTGAAGCCAGCGTGCCGCAACTGCAGGCCGAACAGGTGCGGCAGAAAAACCGTATCGCCACCCTGCTGGGTGAACGTCCGGACAAGCTGACCGTGGACTTGAGCCCCAAAGACCTGCCCGCGATTGCCAAGGCATTGCCGATCGGCGATCCGGGTGAACTGCTGCAACGCCGTCCGGACATTCTCAGTGCCGAACGCAAACTGGCTTCGGCCACGGCACGCATCGGCGTGGCCAAGGCGGATCTTTTCCCGCGGGTCAGCCTCAGCGGCTTCCTCGGCTGGACCGCCGGACGTGGTTCGCAGATCGGTTCTTCGGCGGCCAACGCCTGGGCTCTCGGTCCTAGCATCACTTGGGCCGCGTTTGACCTGGGCAGCGTTAAAGCCCGCATACGCGGTGCCGACGCCGACGCCGAAGGCGCCCTGGCGACCTACGAGCAGCAGGTGTTGCTGGCCCTGGAAGAATCGGAAAACGCCTTCAGCGACTACGGCAAACGCCAACAGCGCCTGATCTCGCTGATTCGTCAGAGCGAGTCCAGCCGCTCGGCTGCCGACCTGGCGGAAATTCGTTACCGCGAAGGCACGGCCGATTTCCTCGTGCTGCTCGATGCCCAGCGGGAACGCCTGGCGGCCGAAGACACCCAGGCCCAGGCCGAAGTGGACCTGTATCGCGGCATCGTCGCGATCTACAAGGCCCTCGGTGGTGGCTGGCAACCGGAGACGATCGCGAGCAACTGACCCGATGTTTTAAAGCGCTCCTTTGGTTGGCCACAACCAACCAATTTCCTTGCCCTGCGTCTCATTCGGTCGCAGGGCTTTTTTTTGGTTCATCACGGATTACCGGGGAAGATTGGCGTTGGCGTTGGCGTTGGCGTTGGCGTTGGTTTTGTGAGTTGTGAGCTTATCCATTTGCCGAGGTGACGCTGAATCACCTTTGCGCCCTTACGGCGCCTTACTTTTTTCAGTCGAAAAAAAAGTAAGCAAA
>NZ_NEJH01000010.1 GCF_002113025.1 Pseudomonas sp. B28(2017)
GTGATGCTGATAATCTGTTGACTAGCAGTCTGACTCCACAAGCACCCACACGAATTGCTTGATTCAGTTGTTAAAGAGCGGTTGGTCAAGAGCTTTTCGCCTCAACCGAGGCGCGCATTCTACAGCAGCCTCATTTGCTGTCAAGTGATTATTTTCAGAAGTTTTCAAGGAATCCTTAACAACTTCAACCACTTGCGCCTTCGATCTCTCGTCAGCGGGAGGCGAATTCTACAGCGTTACCCGCTGCTGTCAACACCTCTTTTTCAACTTCCTTTCGGCTTCGATGACCTGAAGCAACCCGCTGCCGAAACCCGCATAACTCATTGTTTATCAAGGAGTTTTCCGCTTCGACTGCGCCGGAAGTGGGGCGAATTATAGGCCTCCAGAATCTGCCGTCAACACCTATTTTCACAAAACTGTCATATAGGTCAAAAAAGCCCCGAAAACAAAAAGGCCGACCCAATGGGTCGGCCTTCTACGCCCTTCTACTTATAAGCTAGGAAAGGCGAACTGCGAAGCTTCATGGCTTGCACGCTGCGGCCAGCGCTGAGTGATGGCTTTGCGGCGGGTATAGAAACGCACACCATCCGGGCCATAGGCGTGCAGGTCGCCGAACAGCGAACGCTTCCAGCCGCCGAAGCTGTGATAGGCGACCGGCACCGGCAACGGTACGTTGACGCCAACCATGCCGACTTCGATCTCGTCGCAGAACAACCGCGCCGCTTCCCCGTCGCGGGTGAAGATGCAGGTGCCGTTGCCATACTCGTGATCGTTGATCAGTTGCATGGCTTCTTCCAGGCTGTTGACCCGAACAACGCAAAGCACCGGCCCGAAGATTTCTTCTTTATAGATACGCATCTCTGGCGTGACGTTGTCGAACAGGCAACCACCCAGGAAGAAACCTTCCTCGTGGCCAGCCACGGTCAGACCACGGCCGTCCACGACCAGCGTCGCGCCGGCGGCTACACCGTCTTCTACATAACCGCTGACTTTGTCGCGGGCCTGGCCGGTAACCAGAGGCCCCATGTCCAGACCGCAAGAAGTACCGGCGCCGATTTTCAGCGCCTGGATTTGCGGTACCAGCTTGGCCACCAGCGCGTCTGCCACCTGATCGCCAACGCACACGGCCACCGAGATCGCCATGCAACGCTCACCACAGGAACCGTAAGCGGCGCCCATCAGTGCGCTGACGGCGTTGTCCAGGTCTGCATCCGGCATCAGCACGGCGTGGTTCTTCGCACCGCCCAGGGCCTGAACGCGTTTGCCGCGCTTGGTGCCTTCGGAGTAGATGTACTCGGCAATCGGGGTCGAACCGACAAAGCTCAGCGCTTTGACTTCCGGCGCCTCGATCAGCGCATCCACCGCGGTCTTGTCACCGTGCACCACGCTCAGTACGCCTTTAGGCAGGCCAGCCTCAAGCAGCAACTGGGCGATCAGCAGCGTCGAACTCGGGTCGCGCTCGGACGGCTTGAGGATGAAGCAGTTGCCGCAGACGATCGCCAGCGGGTACATCCACAGTGGCACCATGGCCGGGAAGTTGAACGGAGTGATACCGGCAACCACGCCCAGCGGCTGGAAGTCAGACCAGGCATCAATGTTCGGGCCGACGTTACGGCTGTATTCACCCTTGAGGATTTCCGGGGCCGCACAAGCGAACTCGACATTCTCGATGCCGCGCTTGAGTTCACCGGCCGCATCTTCGAGCGTCTTGCCGTGCTCTTCGCTGATCAGTTGGGCAATACGCGCTTCGTTCTGCTCCAGCAGTTGCTTGAAGCGGAACATCACCTGGGCACGCTTGGCCGCTGGCGTGTTGCGCCAGGCCGGGAACGCAGCCTTGGCCGCATCGATGGCGCTCTGGATGGTTTCGCGGGTCGCCAGCGGCAACTTGTGAATGGCCTGGCCGGTGGACGGGTTGAACACATCAACCGCGCGACCGTTCTCGGTCACCAGTTCGCCATTGATCAAATGCGGAATAACGCTCATGGAAGCTCCTGAAAAGTTGTCCACAGGCGCCCGTTTCGGGACGCCTGTTGTTTGAATGCATATATAGAGGGAGAAATCAGTCGATCTTGCTCAGCACTTCGCCGACCGCGTCGAACAGACGATCCAGGTCCTGTGGCTTGCTGTTGAAGGTTGGGCCGAACTGCAGGGTGTCGCCGCCGAAGCGCACATAGAACCCGGCTTTCCACAGCGCCATGCCGGCTTCGAACGGGCGCACGATGGCGTCGCCGTCACGTGCAGCGATCTGAATCGCGCCGGCCAGGCCGAAGTTGCGGATGTCGATGATGTTCTTGGTGCCTTTCAGGCCGTGCAGCGCATTTTCGAAATGCGGCGCGACTTCGGCCACGCTCTGCACCAGGTTTTCCTTTTGCAGCAGGTCGAGCGCTGCCAGGCCCGCGGCGCAAGCCACCGGGTGCGCGGAATAGGTGTAGCCATGGGGGAATTCAACCGCGTATTCAGGCGTCGGCTGATTCATGAAGGTCTGGTAGATCTCGGAGCTGGCAATCACCGCGCCCATCGGGATCGCGCCGTTGGTGACTTGCTTGGCGATGCACATCAGGTCCGGGGTCACGCCGAAGGTGGTGGCGCCGAACATGGTGCCGGTACGGCCGAAACCGGTGATCACTTCGTCGAACACCAGCAGGATGTTGTGCTGATCGCAGATTTCACGCAGACGCTTGAGGTAACCCTGTGGCGGAACCAGCACGCCAGCGGAGCCAGCCAATGGCTCAACGAATACCGCAGCGATGTTCGACGCATCGTGCAGTTCGATCAGTTTCAGCAGTTCGTCAGCCAGGGCGATACCACCCTGCTCCGGCATGCCACGGGAGTAAGCGTTGCTTGCCAGCAAAGTGTGCGGCAGGTGGTCGACGTCCATCATCGCCTGGCCGAACAGCTTGCGGTTGCCATTGACGCCACCGAGGCTGGTGCCAGCGATGTTCACGCCATGGTAACCACGGGCACGGCCGATCATCTTGGTCTTGGTCGACTGGCCTTTCAGGCGCCAGTAAGCGCGGACCATCTTCACCGCGGTGTCAGCGCACTCGGAGCCCGAGTCGGTGAAGAACACGTGGTTCAGGTTGCCCGGTGTCAGGTCGGTGATTTTCTCAGCCAGCTGGAAGGACAGCGGATGGCCGTACTGGAAGCCTGGCGAGTAATCGAGCGTGCCCAGTTGCTTGGCCACGGCCTCCTGGATTTCCTTGCGGGTGTGCCCGGCGCCACAGGTCCACAGACCCGACAGCGAGTCGTACACCTTGCGCCCCTTGTCGTCGATCAGCCAGCTGCCTTCAGCGCCAACGATCAGACGCGGGTCGCGCTGGAAGTTACGGTTGGCGGTGTAAGGCATCCAGTGAGCATCGAGCTTGAGCTGGCTGGCCAGGGAAGACGGGGCGTTTTCAGGCAAGTTCATGGGCGAAACCTCGCAAGGCAATAAGCGGCGTAAGGATTGAAAACCGTTGTTGCAGCTAAATTGCCACGGGGATAAAGTCGGTGAAATGCAACTTTTCTAATGTTCAGTCAGCCCACTACTAAACTTTTGAGTAACAAGCATGAGCACTCGCCGTCCCGATCCGCTGGCCCAGGTCAGCGACTTTGACATTCGCCTGCTGAGGATCTTTCGCAGCGTGGTGGAATGCGGCGGCTTCTCCGCGGCGGAAACCGTTCTGGGCATCGGTCGCTCGGCGATCAGCCAGCAGATGAGCGATCTGGAGCAACGCCTCGGTTTGCGTCTGTGCCAACGTGGACGCGCCGGGTTTTCCCTGACCGAAGAAGGCCGCGAGGTCTATCAATCGGCGTTGCAACTGTTAAGTGCACTGGAAAGCTTCCGCACCGAGGTCAATGGCCTGCACCAGCACTTGCGCGGTGAATTGATCATTGGTTTGACGGACAACCTGGTCACCCTGCCCCACATGCGCATCACCCATGCCCTCGCGCAATTGAAAGAACGCGGCCCGGATGTTCAGATCCAGATCCGCATGATCGCGCCCAATGAAGTCGAGCAAGGCGTACTCGACGGTCGCCTGCACGTTGGCGTGGTGCCGCAGGCGAGCGCATTGTCGGGGCTGGAGTATCAACCGCTATATAGCGAACGATCACTGCTGTACTGCGCGGTCGGCCATCCACTGTTTTATGTCGACGATAAACAACTGGACGACGGACGCCTGAACAGCCAGGACGCCATCGCGCCCACCTTCCGTTTGCCAGCGGAGATCCAGGCTCACTACCAGGCGCTCAATTGCACCGCCAGCGCCTCGGACCGCGAAGGCATGGCGTTCCTGATCCTGACCGGACGCTATATCGGTTACCTGCCGGACCACTACGCGAGTCTTTGGGTGCAGCAAGGCCGGTTGCGAGCGCTCAAAGCAAAAACGCGCTTCTATGACCTCAGCCTGGCGTCGGTCACACGCAAGGGACGTCGACCGCATCTGGTGCTGGAGAGTTTTCTGGAGAGCCTGGCCGCGACGCGTTAATGATCATTGCGCCACATAAGGACTTGTCTGAAGCCGGTGGGTACGATATCAACGCACTGGCCGTCCCACCCACCCGTTCGGAAGTGCTTATGACCTTTGAAGTCCCAGCCCACGGTGCAAAACCCGTCAGCCGCATTCGTCAGAAAAACGAAGAGACCATCATCAAAGCCGCCGAAGACGAGTTCGCCCGTCACGGGTACAAAGGCACGAGCATGAACACCATCGCCCAGAACGCCGGGCTGCCCAAGGCCAACCTGCATTACTACTTTACCAACAAGCTCGGTTTGTACGTGGCGGTGCTGAGCAACATCATCGAGCTGTGGGACAGCACCTTCAACACCCTCACCGCCGAGGACGATCCGGCCGAAGCCTTGACCCGCTACATCCGCGCGAAAATGGAGTTCTCCCGACGCCAGCCGCAAGCCTCGCGGATCTTTGCCATGGAAGTCATCAGCGGCGGTGAATGCCTGACCGAGTATTTCAACCAGGATTATCGCGCCTGGTTCCAGGGCCGTGCCGGCGTGTTCCAGGCCTGGATCGACGCCGGTAAAATGGACCCGGTCGATCCGGTGCACCTGATCTTCCTGTTGTGGGGCAGCACCCAGCATTACGCCGACTTCGCCACGCAGATCTGCCGTGTCACCGGGCGCACCCGGTTGACCAGGCAAGACATGGAAGACGCCGGGGACAACCTGATCCGCATCATTCTCAAGGGCTGCGGCCTGCAACCTGCCATTTAAGTACTTATGCCCTTTACCCTCAGCGGTTTTTGCGAATACCGCGAAGAGATTCGCAAGAGCCGCTTCATGACCTTTGCCGCGCCCATCTCCAGCCCGGCCGAAGCCCAGGCATTCATTGAACAGCACAGTGACTTGAATGCTTCGCACAACTGCTGGGCGTGGAAGCTCGGCGATCAATATCGCAGCACCGATGATGGCGAGCCCGGCGGTACGGCCGGCCGACCGATTCTGGCGGCGATCGAGGCACAGGATTGCGATCAGGTCGCGGTGCTGGTGATTCGCTGGTATGGCGGCATCCAACTGGGTACCGGGGGGCTCGCCCGGGCCTATGGCGGTGGTGCGAACAAATGCCTGCAAGCGGCGCCAAAAATCGAGCTGATCAGCCGGGTGCCGCTGCGTTGCGCTTGCGGATTTGCCGAGTTGGCCCTGGTCAAGCTGCGAGTGGCGGAGGCAGGTGGATTGGTTGTGGAAGAAACCTTCACCGCCAGCGGTGTCGAGTTGCAGCTGGCCGTGGGGGAAGCGCAAATCGACACCTTGCAGTCACAGCTGGCCGATTTGAGTCGCGGGCGCATTGTGTTGCAGCGCTAAAAGGCTCCGGCACAGGCTGCGATCTTTTGGGGCACGCCGCTTTTTCACTTATTCCATACTTGCCCACATCTGCTGTGCACCCAGCTGTGGATAACCTGAGCACATACCGCTGTAACCCTTCTGTCACGTGGCTTTGCGGACTTTGCTCAATTTTCGTCCAAACTGCCATCAAACACAGTAAATTCAAATAAAAACAAATAGTTACATCGGTTTATCGCCTTTAGAAGAAAGCCACTCAGTGCTTATGCCCATGCTTTGAGCTTGCGCACAAATACTGTGGAGCAATCTGTGGATAACCCGTTCATGGCCGTCGCCGAGCCGTGTACAACACGGCCCGTAGTAATTTGCTCATTTTTTGATCAAAGCCGTACGAGCAAAATCAGGGCTTGATTCTCGGCACTGCCCCCATGTGGTGCCCGGCTCCATGCGACACATTTGAAAGCGGCATGCTCAATGCCTCGGCTCACGCTGGATGGGTGTGAACCCGGTCAAATGTGGGAGCGAGCTTGCTCGCGAAGGCGTCCGAACAGGCAGCGCCTGAACTATGCCCCACGCCAATTCAAAAACCAGGAAAATCACCAATAACGAACTCGCACCATGGGCAAGGGCATAAGCCTGCCAAGCCGAGAACAGGAATCTGGCCACGGCGTCATACCGCCCGAAAATCCGCTGCGGATCACGAATCCGCAACACCGCCCATACGCAGACAATCGACCCCAGCAGATTCGCCATCAGCATGTGCACCGGTTCGAACGGCGGCAGCTCACCGGGCAAATTCAATGCCTGACTCATGCCGGTCAAAATCCCATGCAATGCCGCAAAACTCCACGGCGTGACAAACGCGACCGTCACGATCAGGTCGTACCAGGCACTGCCTTGCACCAGGCGGCGATATTGCGTTGTAGTCCACATCGACATTGCTCCATCAATTCAGGGAGCAACAAGGCTAAAGCCTGGAGTATGCTCCAAGGTCAAGCCCCTTCGAGACGTCATGATGCGCATCGGTGAATTAGCCCAGGCCAGCGCCGTCAGCCGCGACACGCTGCGTTTCTACGAGCAGCGCGGGTTGATCGCGGCGCAACGCAGCGCCAACGGGTATCGCGACTATCCGCCAGAACTGGTGCAGTACATCAAGACCGCTCAACGGCTGGGCTTTACCCTCGGTGAGATCGGCAACAGCGTCGCTGCAATCTGGCAGTCGCCCGATCCCGACAGTGCCGTCACCCAACGGCTGCAAGACAAACTCAAACTGATCGAAGCCCGCATGACCGAACTCGGCGCACTGCGCGATGAGTTGCAACAACGGCTCGGGCAACAGTGTCCATTGAATCCACGACTCTGAATTTTCAAGGAAGCCTCTCATGTCCAAGGCAAAAACCGCACTCATCATCGGAGCCTCCCGGGGGCTTGGCCTCGGGCTGGTTAAAACCCTGTTGGCCGATGGCTGGCAAGTCACCGCCACCGTGCGCAATCCGCAAAAGGCCGAAGCCTTGCAGGCCCTGGGCAAGGTGCGGATCGAAACGCTCGACATGGACGATCAGCAAGCGGTGTCTGCCCTGAGCCAACAACTCAAGGGCGATGTGTTTGACCTGTTGTTCGTCAATGCCGGGGTCAAAGGGCCGGATGTCCAGACACCGAACGGTGGCGCGACGATGGCCGACGTCGGCCAGCTGTTTTTCACCAATGCCGTGGCACCGATCAACCTGGCCCAGCGTTTTGTCGAGCACATCCGCCTGGATACCGGCGTGTTGGCATTCATGAGTTCAGTGCTGGGCAGCGTGACCATGCCCGATGCGCCGGAACTGGCACTGTACAAGGCCAGCAAGGCGGCGCTGAACTCGATGACCAATAGCTTCGTCACTCAACTGGGCGAAACCAGGCTCACCGTGCTGTCGCTGCACCCGGGCTGGGTGAAAACCGACATGGGCGGCGAAGGTGCGGACATCGACGTCGAAACCAGCACCCGTGGCCTGGTTGATCAGGTGAATGCGTATATCGGTAAGGGCGGGCACCATTTCATCAATTACAGGGGCGAGACCATTCCCTGGTAATACCACCGGATTGGCATCTGCCTGTCGGGCCGGGCTTGCCCGTCAGGCAGATTTGATCGAAACTGCGCACCTCGCCTCCCCGGCGACCCTGGATCAGCAGACAGGGCAACACTGAGCTGGCAACCCTGAACCCAACTTTCAGAGGAGCCGGCCAACATGCCTGCGACCCGTACCTGGTTAAAAAATCCCCTCGCCATTTTCACGGCCAACGGTCTCGATGCCCGTGGCGGTCTGGTGCTGCAAGACGGCTTGATCGTCGAAGTGCTGGGCGTTGACCAGCAGCCGTCCACCTCCTGCAATGAAGTGTTCGATGCCAGCGAGCATGTGATCCTGCCGGGTCTGATCAACACCCATCATCACTTCTATCAAACCCTGACCCGCGCCTGGGCGCCGGTGGTCAATCAGCCGCTGTTCCCGTGGCTGAAAACCCTGTACCCGGTCTGGGCACGCCTGACCCCGGAAAAACTCGCCCTCGCCACCAAAGTTGCGCTGGCTGAATTGCTGCTGTCCGGCTGCACCACCGCGGCCGACCATCACTACCTATTCCCGGAAGGCCTTGAAAATGCCATCGACGTACAGGTCGAGAGCGTTCGCGAACTGGGCATGCGCGCCATGCTCACCCGCGGTTCCATGAGCCTTGGCGAAAAGGACGGTGGCCTGCCGCCGCAACAGACCGTGCAGGAAGGCGAAGTGATCCTCGCCGATAGCCAGCGGCTGATCGCCGAGTACCACGAACGCGGTGATGGTGCGCAAATCCAGATCGCCCTGGCACCGTGCTCGCCGTTTTCGGTGACGCCGCAAATCATGTCGGCCAGCGCCGAGCTGGCGAACAAACTCGATGTGCGCCTGCACACCCACCTGGCGGAAACCCTCGACGAAGAAGACTTCTGTCTGCAACGCTTCGGCCTGCGCACCGTGGACTATCTGGACAGTGTTGGCTGGCTCGGCCCGCGCACCTGGCTGGCCCACGGCATCCATTTCAACCCGGATGAAATCGCCCGCCTCGGCGCCGCCGGCACCGGTATTTGCCATTGCCCGAGCTCGAACATGCGCCTGGCCTCGGGCATCTGCCCGAGCATCGAGCTGACCGATGCCGGTGCCTTGCTTGGCTTGGGGGTGGATGGCTCGGCGTCCAACGATGCTTCGAACATGATGCTCGAAGCGCGTCAGGCCCTGTACATCCAGCGCCTGCGCTACGGCGCCGAGAAGATCACCCCGGAACGCGTACTCGGCTGGGCGACCAAAGGTTCGGCCAGTCTGTTGGGACGTACCGATATCGGTGAACTGGCCGTGGGCAAGCAGGCCGACCTGGCCCTGTTCAAGCTCGATGAACTGCGTTTCTCCGGTAGCCACGATCCGGTCTCGGCACTGCTGCTGTGCGGCGCCGATCGCGCGGATCGGGTAATGGTCGGCGGCAAGTGGCGAGTGATTGACGGGCAGGTCGAGGGCCTCGACTTGAAAGGGTTGATCGCTGATCACAGCCAGGCGGCGCGACAGCTTATCGCAGGCGTCTGACACCACACCGATTAAAACGGCGGGGTGGCGCTAACGTTTCGTTTTGCTTTAGCGCACCAGTGAGTGGCAGCTGTGCAGCGCCATGCACTTTTATCGCACTTCAAGGACCTGTCGCGAGCAGGCTCGCTGCCACAGAGACCGCGGTACTTTTGTGGAAGCGAGCCTGCTCGCGATGGCATCACCGCGACTCCAGATTTTTGTTGTCCTGTTGGTCAGCAGTTTGCATTGCCCTGTGCAAGCCAAAGAGCCCAGCCAACCTCACGACAAAATGGAGTCCGAATTCATGCACAACTGTCCGTTGAAGAAGCTGCTTTGCACCGTTGCGGCGGCCATCGGCCTGAGCGCAATCCTCACTGCCGGTGCCAGCAACCCACTGAAAGTCGGCTTCGTCGCCTCGTTCCCGATCCCGGAAGTGATCCGCGACATCAACGCGTTGATCGATCAGGGCGTGGACGTGGTGTTCCAGCACACCGACAGCCCCGCGCCAATCCAGGCCGCCGAACGTCGCGGCGTGTATGCCGTGGGCTACGCCTCGGACATGGCGTACTTCGGACCGAAAGCGGTGCTGACCTCCATCGTCAACAAGTGGGCCCCGCTCTACATTCAGGCTGCCCAAGGTGTAATCGACCATGACTGGAAATTCCGGGATTACTGGGATGCCTCGAAGGAGGGTACGGCGGAACTGGCGTCGATGAATGACTACGTGGAAGACATGAAGGCCGAAATACCGAAGTAACTCTTCAGCCCCCCCTGTGGGAACTCGCGCCTACAAAGGTTTTTGCGAGCGTCTTAAGTAAACAACTCCGACGCCAGGCTCGCCGCCGACAACTCCTCGGCGTACGCCAGCAATAACGGCGCCAGCTCATGCAGCCGCGCCCCCGGCATCCGCGCGCTCGGCCCGGCGACGCTGAGCACGCCGATCACCCGCCCATCGGCAGGATGGCGCACCACCGCCGCAATGGCTGAAGTCCCCACCGCCGAACTTTCCTCGACGCAGGCGTAGCCCTGCTCCCGCGCCAGGCGCAGGCGTTCGAGCAATTCGATGTTGGAGCGCGGCGCGTTCGGCCCCACATGGTCCGGCACCTGCGCGTCCTGCCGCTCCACCAGCGACAAGGCTTCGGCATCGCTCATGCACGCCAGCCACGCATGTCCCGAGGCGGTGTAAAACAATGGCGCATCGCGGCCCATGTCCGGGTCGTAACGCAGACCGGAGCGAGCGCCCTGGGATTTGGCGATCCAGGTCTGACGCTCGCCGTCGATCACGCCGAGGCGCACCAGTTCGCCGGTTTCCTGAGCCAGTCGGTCAAGCACCGGCTGCACGATATCGGCACCGCTGCTCGACAGGTAACGGAAGCCCATCGCCACCAGTTTGGTGGAGAGGTGATAGCGCAAATTCTCCGGGTTCTGCCGCACGTAACCGAGGCGGATCAGCTCAGCCAACAGGCGATGGGTCGCACTCTTGGGGATATCCAGTTGCTCCGCCAGAGTCTGCATCGGCAGACCACGGGGATCGCTGGTGAGGCTTTCGAGCACACTGAAAACACGTTCGATCTGACTGCCGGCCATGGTCACTTCCACACAAAATTTGCTCGATTCTAGAAGACATCCGGTCGAATGCAAAATCTGGAACTGATCGTTCGATAACCGCCCGTTTTATGCCATCAAGACTTTTCCGGCCTCTTCTGACTCTTATATTTTATGGAACAAGATTCCAAAAAATAAAACACCGGAGTTCAAACAATGCCTGCCCAAGCGCACTTCCTTCCCGACATCGACTGCGATGTGCTGATCGTTGGTTCCGGTGCGGCGGGACTGTCGGCGGCCGTGACCGCCGCGTGGCACGGACTGAAAGTCATCGTGGCAGAAAAGGACCCCGTGTTCGGCGGCGCCACGGCCTGGTCCGGCGGCTGGGCCTGGGTGCCTTGCAACCCGTTGGCCCGACGCGCGGGCATCGTCGAAGACGTTGAACGGCCTCGCACTTATCTGAAACACGAACTGGGCGAACGCTTTGATCCGGCGATGATCGACGCTTTCCTGGAGGCCGGCCCGCGAATGGTGTCGTTCTTCGAGCAGCACACCACACTGCAATTCGCCGACGGTAACGCCATTGCCGACATTCATGGCGACACGCCCGGGGCAGGCACCGGTGGACGCTCAGTGATCGCCGCCCCCTACGACGCACGAAAAGTCGGCAAGTTGCTCAAGCGTCTTCGCAAAACCATGCGGGAAACATCGTTCATGGGCATGCCGATCATGGCGGGGGCGGATCTCACGGCATTCCTCAACCTGACCCGCTCACTGTCGGCGGCCTGGCACGTTACGCGGCGCTTCAGCCGTCACCTGTTCGACCTCGCCGTACATGGCCGGGCGATGCAACTGGTCAACGGTGTGGCACTGGTGGCGCGCCTGGCAAAATCCGCGGACGACCTCGGCGTGCTGCTCTGGGAATCCGCGCCCGTGACCCGATTGCTGCGCGAGAACGATCAGGTACGAGGTGCGGTAGTCAGTACCGCCAAAGGCTCGGTGCGCATCCATGCACGCAAGGGCGTAGTGCTCGCGGCGGGTGGTTTCGCCAATGACATCGAGCGCCGCAAGGCGCTGTTCCCCCGTACACCGACCGGACATGAGCATCTGGCCTTGCCGCCCCTCGGTGTTTGCGGCGACGGCCTGCGCCTGGGCGAAAGTGCCGGTGCCCGGGTGAATACCAACATGGCGTCTGCCGTCGCCTGGGCGCCGGTTTCTCAAGTGCCGCACAGCGACGGCAGCACGGGACACTTCCCGCATATCATCGAGCGTGGCAAACCAGGCATCATCGGTGTGCTGAGCAACGGCCAGCGCTTCGTCAATGAAGCCAACGGCTACTACGACTACGTAACGGCCATGGTCGCCGCCGCCCCACCGCATGAAGAAGTGGCGTCGTGGCTGATCTGCACCCATGGCTTTCAGCGCCGTTATGGCCTGGGCATCTCTCGGCCATTTCCGGTGCCGCTGTCGCCCTTCATCCGCAGCGGCTATCTGAAAACCGGTAACACGCTCGAGGAATTGGCTGCAGCCTGCGGGATCGACCCGAACGGCTTGCGCACCACCGTGTCGGACTACAACCGCCATGCGCGCAACGGCGAGGACCCACAGTTCGGTCGTGGTTCCACGCCCTACAACCGCAAACAGGGTGACGCATTACAACAACCCAACCCATGCGTCGCGCCAATCGAACAAGGTCCGTTCTATGCCGTGAAGGTCCAGCCGGGCTGCTTCGGCACCTTCGCCGGGCTCAAGGTCAACCCACATGCCCAGGTCCTGGACGACGCGGCGCAGCCCATCGCCGGGCTGTATGCGGCGGGCGGCGACATGGCAAGCATCATGGGCGGTCATTACCCCGCTGGCGGCATCAATCTTGGCCCGGCGCTGACCTTCGGTTACATCGCCGCGCGCCATATCGCAGGCGCCACTGCTTATGAAAAGGAGATCGACCATGCAGCACATCGTTAACGCACAGGGTTTGAACATGCCGAAACTTGGTCTCGGCACCTGGCCAATGCTCGGCGAGGAATGCACCCGTGCGGTGGCTCAGGCTCTGGCCCTGGGATATCGGCACATCGACACGGCAGCGGCCTACAACAACGAAGACGCTGTCGGACAGGCACTGGCGAACAGCCCGATACCCCGCGAGCAAATCCATGTCACGACCAAAGTCTGGTGGGACCAACTGCAACCCGACACCATGCGCCACTCCATGGACCGTAGCCTCAAAGCCCTGCGCAGCGAATACGTCGACCTGTTCATGCTCCATTGGCCAACCACCGACTGGGATTTGCCGCGCACCATCGACACCCTGGTGTCATTCAAGGAACAAGGCCTGGCGCGCAACATTGGCGTGGCGAACTTTCCGCTGCCTCTGCTACGCAAAGTCGTCGAAGAACTGGGAGCGCCCCTGTCGGCGATCCAGGTCGAGTACCACGTGCTGCTCGGACAAAACGCCCTGCTCAACTACGCCCGTCAACACGATCTTGCGCTGACGGCCTACACGCCACTGGCACGCAACAAGGTGTCGCAGACTCCGGCCATTCGGCAGATCGCCGCGAAACACGGCGTACTGCCGACCCAGGTCGCGCTTAAATGGCTGCTCGATCAACCCAATGTGGCCGCGATCCCCAAGGCCAGCAGCGAGGCCAATCAACTGGCCAATCTTTCGGCGCTGGATGTGCAACTGGATGACAAAGACCGTGCCTTGATCGCCAGCCTGTCCAAATGCGAGCGGCAGGTCAGCCCGGACTTTGCGCCGGTGTGGGATGCATTCGACGAATAATCCGCAAGACCGGCGATCATCTTCACGATAAAAACCCGTCATCAGACGGAATTCGCTGGGCTATCCGTGTTCAATACAAACCTGAAACGTTCTCGGCAGCCCTTCGCGGGTTGCCGGAAATCAATCCGTGTGCGGGGAAAAGACGGACGACCGGACTGGCGCCGCTCCTACTTGGCAGCAACACTCATCGCACGGAGCTTTACCCGGAACAGAAGAGGATTCCCACATGCTATGGAAAAAAGGCCGACGCAGCGACAACGTGGTCGATGCCCGTGGCGATGACATGGGCGGCGGTGGCGGCGGGATACGCTTCGGCGGTGGCAAGGGCCTGAGCCTGACGGCGATCCTCCTGATCGTCGGCATCGGCTGGATCACCGGCCAGGATCCGCTGCAAATCCTCGGGCAACTGACCGGGCAAATGGACCAGCAATCGGCACCCGCCACCCACCAGAGCCGCAAGGCACCGCCGGCCAATGACGAGGGTGCGGAATTCGTGCGTTCGATCCTCGGCGATACCGAGGACACCTGGGGCGCGATATTCCAGCAGGCTGGCCGCCAATACAAAGACCCGACCCTGGTGCTGTTCAGCAACCGTGTGAATTCGGCCTGCGGTCTGGCCACCTCGGCGACCGGCCCGTTCTATTGCCCGGCGGACCAGAAAGTCTACCTGGACATGGCGTTCTTCCAGGAAATGTCCCAACGCTTTTCCGCCGCGGGCGACTTCGCCCAGGCCTATGTGATCGCTCATGAAGTCGGACACCATGTGCAGACCCTGCTTGGGGTGTCCGCAAAAATTCAGGCAGCACGCCAACAAGGCCGGCAAATGGAAGGCGACGGCGGTTTGCTGGTTCGTCAGGAGCTGCAAGCCGATTGCCTGGCCGGCGTCTGGGCCAACAATGCGCAGAAGCGCCTGAACTGGCTGGAACCGGGCGACATCGAAGAAGCACTGAACGCTGCGAACGCCATCGGTGACGATCGTTTGCAGCAACAGGGTCAGGGCCGCGTGGTCCCGGACTCGTTCACCCACGGTACGTCGGCGCAACGGGTGCGCTGGTTCAAAACCGGTTTCGCCCAAGGCCAGGTAAGCCAGTGCGATACCTTTGCGACGAAAAATCTGTAAATGAAGAAGTGGTTGTTGGTTGTTCTGTTTACTTGCGCAACGTCCCAGGCCGCCGAGCATGGGGTCAAGGAGCTCAGCTCAGGGCGCCTGCTGTTGAAATCAGGTGAAATCGCGGTGGGCATCAGCCCCGCCCCGGCAAAAATCGAACGGGTGCTGATCATCCTCCACGGTCGTTTACGCAACGCGCAAACCTATCTGCAGAGCGGTGAGCACGCGGCCGAACTGGCCGGGCAAAGCGCAACGACCCTGGTGATCGCCCCGCAATTCCTCAATGAAACCGACGTTGCGGTCCATCCGGTGGCCGACACCGTTTTGCGCTGGCAAGGCAATGAATGGATGACCGGCGGCGAATCCACGGCACCGTTTCGGCTGAGTTCCTACGCGGCGCTCGACGAAATCATCACCCGCCTGGGTGACCGCCAGCAGTTTCCGGATGTGAAGCAAATCGTCATCGCCGGGCACTCCGGCGGCGCGCAGGTGGTTCAGCGTTACGCATTGCTCGGTCACGCGCAGTCCGGCCTCGATGCAGCTGGTGTGCAGGTGCGCTACGTGATCGCCAATCCGTCGTCCTACGCTTACTTCGATGAGCGTCGGCCCGTGGCGTTCAGCCACGCCGGTTGCCCGGATTTCAATCGCTGGAAGTACGGGCTGGCGGATTTACCGGCCTACGCCGAAGGACAAACCGCCGCGCAGTTGCAGGAAAATTACCTCAAGCGTGAAGTCGTTTACCTGCTGGGGCAGCAGGACATCGACCCGAACCATCCGGCACTGGACAAGAGCTGTGAGGCCCGGGCACAGGGACCTTATCGATTGGCGCGCGGGCGTTTTTACTTTGACTACTTGAAGCGGCTGGCACCCAAAGGGTTGAACCAGCAACTGATCGAAGTGCCCGGGGTCGGGCATAACGGGGATGGGATGTTTACATCACCGGAGGGGCAGAAGGCGCTGTTTAGTCAGTAGGTTTTGCAGTACCGGATCTGATGCCATCGCGAGCAGGCTCGCTCCCACATTGGATTTAAGTGAACACATCATTTGTGAACACCCGAAAATCATTGTGGGAGCGAGCCTGCTCGCGAAGACGTCAAGTCAGACCACCATGCCTTCAAGCCGAAAGCATCTGCCGCAACTCGACACAATCCGCCGCGTGCCAATCGGTCAATTCCGGCCACGGATTATCCGGCAGATTCACCAGCACCGTCCGCGCTCCGGCGGCTCGCCCGCAATCGAGATCGAAGCGGTAGTCACCGACCATCACCAGCTCGCTCGCCGGCACCTTCCACGCTTCGGCCAGTTTTAGCAGTCCACCCGGATGCGGTTTGGGCGGTGCATCATCGCGGCCCAACACATCCTCCAGCGCAAAGCAGTCGGCCAGGCCAATGGCCTCCAGTGTGACATGCGCCAGCTCCCGGGCATTGCGCGTGAGAATGCCCAGGCGATAACCGCGCCCGGCCAGTTCGCGCACCAACTCCACCGCGCCCGGCGCCGGTTTCGAACCCAGGGCCAGGTCCCGCTCGTGCTCCAGCAGCCACGCATGCTTGGCCGCGGCTTCATCGGCCGGCAGGGCGGCGAGGTGGGTCAGGATGTCGGCTTCGGCAGGAATAGCCAATGCGACTCGAATCGCCGCAAAATCGTGCACGGCCACGGTCAGGGTGCCGTCCATGTCGAACACCCAGTGACGCACATCGGCCAGGCTCACGCCCAATCCTTGCGGTGACGGATCAAGCCTTCCTGGGTGACCGAGGCCACCAGTTGCCCGGCGCGGTTGAACACGCTGCCACGGGAGAACCCGCGCGAATTGCCGGCCCATGGACTGTCCATCGCATAGAGCAACCAGTCATCGGCACGCAGATCCTGGTGGAACCACAAGGCGTGATCGAGGCTGGCGACCTGCATGTCCTTGTGCCAGACCGATTTGCCGTGGGGCTGCATCGAGGTGACCAGCAGACCGAAGTCCGACGCATAGGCCAGCAAGTATTTATGCAGCGCCGGCGAGTCGGCCAAGGCGCCGTCGGCGCGGAACCAGACGTATTTGACCGGGTCGGACGGCAGCGGGTTGTAGGGATCTTTTTCGGTTACCGGGCGGAATTCGATCGGCTTGGGGCACAACAGCTTTTCGCGCATTTTTTCGGGGATCAGGTGCGCACGCTGCTGGGTGATTTCCAGCTCCGATGGCAAGTTTTCCGGACCGACCACTTGCGGCATTTCGCTCTGGTGCCGGAAGCCTTCTTCGTCGTACTGGAACGACGCACTGCACGTGAAAATCGGGTGGCCCTTCTGGATCGCCGTCACCCGGCGCGTGCTGAAACTGCCACCGTCGCGCACCCGGTCAACCTGATACACCACCGGCAACCCGGCATCGCCCGGGCGCAGGAAATAACCGTGCATCGAATGCACATGGCGCGTCTCTTCAACCGTCTGACTGGCCGCCGACAGCGACTGGCCGAGCACCTGACCGCCGAACAGCTGACGAAAACCCAGGTCCTGGCTGCGGCCACGGAACAGGTTTTCTTCGATCGGTTCCAGGGTCAGCAGGTCGACCAGATCTTCCAACACTTGGCTCATTCAGACTCTCCTCACGCAAAACATTGCCGCGCAGTCTTGGCTGCGCCGGTCAATTCAGATTCTGGCCAATGCCAACATGGGGCCATTGTAAACGTCCGTGTCAGGTTATCCATGCAAGGTTTGCAGCCATTGTTCGCGGCTGATGCGATACAGCACATGCCGACGCAACGGATGTTCGGCTTCAAGTCGCGGGTGATCGAAGTCATCCGCCGGATCATGTTGCATGCCAATGGCTTGCATGACTTTCTCTGACGGCAGATTGGTTTGCGTCGTGAAAGCCACGACCTCCTTCAGCGGCAAGCGGTCAAACCCGCAGCGCAGAGCGGTCCATGCCGCTTCACTGGCATAACCGAGGCCCCAGTGCTCGCGGGCCAGGCGCCAACCGATCTCCGTAGCGGGGGTGAAAGGCGCGTCGAATCCGACCACGTTGAGCCCGGTAAACCCGATGAACTGGCCAGTGTCTTTTCGCTGCAAGGCCCAAAGACCATAACCATGCTCGGAGAAATGACCACGGATTCGCCCGATCAATGACGCACTTTCCAACCGGCTCAAGGTTTCCGGGAAATAGCGCATCACCTGAGGATCGGCACACATCGCGGCAAAGTCCGCCAAATCTTCATCGCGCCACTGGCGCAACAGCAGCCGAGCGCTTTCAAGTTCCAGTATTGGCTCCATCATGCCCCGCCCCTCCATTTCAATGTCGCAAGTCTACAACGCTGGTAGGATCCTTCTCTCATTCCCGTACGCTTTCCAGACAAATCAGTCATGCCCCTGCCCCTGATCTACCACGAAGACTACAGCCCCGAGTTTCCGGCGGATCACCGCTTCCCCATGGACAAGTTCCGCCTGTTGCGCGATCACCTGGTGGACAGCGGCCTGACCCGCGACGCCGACCTGCTGCGCCCGGACCTGTGTCCCGCGGACATTCTCGCCCTCGCCCATGACCCTTCGTATATCGAACGCTACATGAATGGCGAACTGTCCCGCGAAGACCAGCGTCGCCTCGGCCTGCCCTGGAGCGAAGCCCTGGCCAGGCGTACGGTGAGGGCGGTCGGGGGCTCGTTGCTCGCGGCCGAACAGGCGCTGGAACATGGCCTGGCCTGTCACCTGGCCGGCGGCACCCACCATGCGCACTACGACTACCCGGCCGGGTTCTGCATCTTCAATGACCTGGCGGTGATCAGCCATTACCTGCTGGAAAGTGGCCGGGTGAATCGGGTGTTGATCTTCGATTGCGACGTGCATCAGGGCGACGGGACTGCACGAATACTGCACAACACTCCAGAGGCGGTGACCGTTTCCCTGCATTGCGAGAAGAACTTTCCCGCACGCAAGGCAGAAAGTGATTGGGACATTCCGCTGCCCAACGGCATGGGCGATGCCGATTACCTGAAGGTGGTGGACGATGCTCTCAACTACTTGCTGCCGCTCTACCAACCGGATCTGGTGCTGTATGACGCCGGAGTCGATGTGCATAAGGACGACGCCCTGGGTTATCTGAAGCTGACAGACGAAGGCGTCGCCGCCCGCGATGAAAGCGTGATGCGCCATTGCCTGGGCCGCGATATTCCGCTGGTCGGGGTGATCGGCGGCGGCTACAGCAAGGACCGCCAGGCCCTGGCCCGCCGTCACGGCATCCTCCATCACAGCGCGCAACGCGTCTGGCAGTCATCAGGCTGTCACTGAGCTGTGGATGCTTTACCCACAATGCCTGTGGAACTGCCTGTGGATAACCTGAGTGAAAGGGACTACAGGCCATGCGGGACTTGGGCTACAGAGCGGTGGTTGTTTTTTAACCAACCCTCGGAATCACCAACGATCCCTGTAGGAGCGAGCCTGCTCGCGAAAAACGCAACGTCGCCGCTGGGCATCTGGTTTCCCGCGTAATCGTTCAAGACCATCGCGAGCAGGCTCGCTCCTACAGAGGTCTGGGCTGGTAGAATGCCCGGCTTCATTCGCCAAAACCGCAGCGCACTCCATGACCCGATCTTCGACCGCCTCCCCTTCCCACGTCGCCATCATCGGCGGCGGCCCCGCCGGTCTGATGGCGGCCGAAGTGTTGAGCCAGGCCGGGATCAAGGTCGACCTGTACGACGGCATGCCTTCGGTCGGAAGAAAATTCCTCCTGGCCGGTGTCGGCGGCATGAACATCACTCACTCCGAAGCCTACCCTGCGTTTCTCTCGCGCTACGCCGAACGTGCCCCGCAAATCGCCCCGCTGCTGCGTGGTTTCGGCGCCGAAGCGCTGTGCCAGTGGATTCACGAGCTAGGCATCGATACCTTCGTCGGCAGTTCCGGCCGGGTATTCCCCACCGACATGAAAGCCGCGCCGCTGCTGCGCGCCTGGCTCAAGCGCCTGCGCGACAGTGGCGTAGTTATCCACACCCGCCACCGCTGGCTCGGCTGGGACGAGCGTGGCGGATTGCGCATCGACAGCCCGGAAGGCGAAAAGACCGTTCAAGCCGATGCCACCCTGCTCGCCCTCGGCGGCGGCAGTTGGGCGCGCCTGGGTTCGGACGGCGCATGGATGCAGCCACTGGAGCAACACGGCGTAGGACTGGCGCCGTTGCAACCAAGCAATTGCGGCTTCGAGGTGCAGGCCTGGAGCGAACTGATGGTCAGCAAATTCGCCGGTGCGCCGCTGAAAAATATCGCCATCGGCCTTAACGACGACGTCCCCCGCCTCGGCGAATGTGTGATTACCGCCACCGGGATCGAAGGCAGTCTGATCTACGCCCTGTCGGCACCGATCCGTGAGGCAATCAATCAGCAGGGTTCGGCAACGATTCACCTGGACCTGCTGCCGGGCCGCCCTGTGGATAAAGTCCAGGCGGCGTTGAGCAAACCCCGGGGATCGCGCTCCATGGCCAAGCACCTGCACAGTCAGTTGGGCATCGATGGGGTGAAAGCGGCGCTATTGCGAGAACTGACCAGCGCCGACTGCTTTGCCGATATGGCCTTGCTGGCCAATGCGATCAAGGCTTTGCCACTGACACTGGTGAAAACCCGTCCACTGGACGAGGCGATCAGCAGCGCGGGGGGCGTGGTGTTCGAGGCGATGGATGAGCGCTTGATGCTCAAGCAAATGCCTGGCGTGTTTTGCGCCGGGGAAATGCTCGATTGGGAGGCGCCGACCGGCGGCTATCTGCTGACCGCGTGTTTCGCCAGTGGACGAGCGGCGGGGTTGGGGATGGTGGAGTGGTTGCGGCGCAAGGGCTGACGACCGAGGCGCGCCCTTCGCGAGCAGGCTCGCTCCCACACTGATCACATTCGTCCTGAATGAACTCGGTCAAATGTGGGAGCGAGCCTGCTCGCGAAGGCGGTCTGTCAGCCGCCGCAATCAATCAAGGCTTACGCTTACGTGGCCCCGTATTGAACACCGGTACCTTGCGCACAGGCTTGATCGAAGGCTCAGCCGGCGCAACTTCCCCGCTATCCACCCATTTGCCCAGATTGCGTTTACCACCGCCACCACCGGAAGCCTTGGGCTTCTTCGGTTTTTTTGGCTTCTTGATCACCTGGCCGCTGGCATCGGTATCCGGCACGCGGTGCTCCGGCTCGAAATCCGGCTCGTTCTGCCGCTTCAGCGTCTGACGGGTCAGCATCTCGATGGCCGACAGCAGATTCACTTCATCGGCGCAGACCAGGGAAATCGCCTCGCCCGTCGAACCCGCGCGGCCGGTACGACCGATGCGGTGGATGTAGTCTTCAGCAACGATCGGCAAGTCGAAGTTGACCACCAACGGCAGGTCTTCGATGTCCAGACCACGGGCCGCTACGTCGGTGGCGACCAGAATCTGTACTTCACTGGCCTTGAAACGGTCGAGTGCGCGCTGACGGGTCGCCTGGGGTTTGTCGCCGTGGATGCCGTCGGCGTTGATGCCCAGGCCCTGGAGTTTTTCCACCAGCGCGTCCACGCCATTGCGGGTCTTGGCGAACACCAACACCTGCTTCCACTTGCCCTTGCGCATCAGGTGCACGAACAGTTCCGGCTTGCGCTTCTTGTCTACCGTCACGATCCATTGCTTGACGGTGTTGGCCGCTACGTTGCGCGGGCTGACTTCGATGCTCAGCGGATCGTTGAGCATCTGCCCGGCCAGCAGGCGGATGTCATCGGAGAAGGTCGCGGAGAACAGCAGGGTCTGGCGCTTTTTCGGCAACGCCTTGTAAATGTTCGCCAGCTCCTCGGAAAAGCCCAGGTCGAGCATGCGGTCGGCTTCGTCCAGCACCAGGGTTTGCAACTGGTTGAACTTCAGCGCGTTCTGGCGAAACAGGTCGAGCAAGCGGCCCGGGGTCGCCACCAGCAGATCGACACCGCTGCGCAGCTTCATCATTTGCGGGTTGATGCTGACACCGCCGTACACCGCGTAAGTACGCAGCGGCAGGTTCTCGGCGTACTGGCGCACGGCTTCGTGAACCTGTTCGGCCAGCTCGCGGGTCGGCACCAGGATCAATGCGCGAACCGAGTTGGCAGTGACTTTCGGCCCTTCCATGGCCAGCAGTTGCAACAGCGGCAGGGCGAAACCGGCAGTCTTGCCGGTACCGGTCTGGGCGGCGGCCATCAGGTCGCGACCGGCCAGCACCGCCGGAATGGCTTGCGCCTGAACCGGCGTCGGAGTCTGGTAGCCGAGCCTCTCGAGAGAGCGCAGCAAGGGTTCGATCAGGCCAAGGGTGGCGAAAGTCATGGGAGTACCGTAGGAAAATTCAGCGCGGGTTTTTCAAAACAAGTGTGCAATGGCGCGCAGTTTACCCTAATTCACACGGGATTCTGTCGGCACTACCGTCGGCACGACCTTTGTCACCGGCTGTTCCGGCGTACGACGCCACTGTGGCAAGCCAATCAGCACCACGGCGCTGATGATCACCAGCATGGCCAGTGCTTCCTCGATGCCGATGGTTTCGCCAACAAACACGATCCCCAGCAACACCGCCACCGCCGGGTTGACGTAGGCATAACTGGTAGCTGCCGCCGGGCGCACGTGTTTCAACAGGTACATGTAGGCGTTGAAGGCGATGATCGAACCGAACACGGTCAGGTATGCGAGCGCGGCCCAGCCTTCAATCGGCGGAACCTGGTCCATATGCTCACCGCTGACCACACTGCCGATCAGCAACACCACGCCACCCACCAGCATCTCCACGGCACTGGCCATCGCCCCCTGTGGCAGCGGCAGGTGTTTGCTCCACACCGAGCCGAAGGCCCAGGTCGCCGCCGCAAAAATCAGCAGGGCTGCACCCAACGGGCTCGATTGCAGGTTGGAGCCGAGGTTGAGCATGACGATGCCGATCATTCCGAGCGCAACGCCAGCCCATTCGAGACGAGTATTACGCGCGCCCCAGAAATAGCCACAGAGCAAGGTGAACAGCGGCACCGTCGCCACCGCCAACGCGGCCACTCCGGAAGCCACGCCGGTGTGCTCGGCCACGCTGACCGCCCCGTTGCCACACGCCAGCAGCAATACGCCGATGATCCCGGCGGCTTTCCACTGCGCCCAGGTCGGCGCTGGCGCCCCGCGCCAGCGCAGGAAGGCGTACATCAAGGTCCCGGCAATGACGAAGCGAACCCCGGCGAGCAACAAGGGCGGCCAATACTCCACGCCGATGCGGATCACCAGGTAAGTCGAGCCCCAAATCACGTACAAGGCGAAAAAGGCAGCGATCAACGGTAAGGGGAAGCGACGTAGGCCGGACATGGGGGCAACTCACAGGCAGAACAGGTGAGCGGCTATTCTAGAAAGGCTGGAGCCGGAAAATAAGTTACAAAACCTTTTTAAACTGCCAGTACACTTTTCAAAACACGGAGTTCATGGCTATAAACCGTGTTTTCGAAAGTCCGTCATTATTCAGGAGTGCCACGATGGATAAGTACGACCGCATGCTGCTCAGCGCCCTGCTGGAAAACGGTCGCGCGTCCTACGCCGACCTGGCGCGCAAGGTCAACCTGTCCGCCCCGGCCGTGGCCGAGCGCGTGGCCAAGCTTGAAGCCAGCGGCGTGATCACCGGCTATCAGGCAAAGGTCGACATGGCCAAGCTCGGCCTGCCGATCCAGTGCGTGATCGAACTGCGCCTGAACCAGCACGGCAACCAGAAAGCCTATGACGACCTGATCAAAATCCCGCAATTGACTGAATGCCATCGGGTAACCGGCGATCCGTGCGTGATCATGCAAGCGGCGGTGGGCTCAATGCCGGAACTGGAAGAATTGATCAACCGGATCGCCACGTTCGGGTTCAGCAAGACGTCGATTGTGTTGTCGAGTGCGATAGAGAAGCGGGTGCCATTGGGGCACATAGAGGGCAATGGAAAAGCCTGATGAAGCACGCCCCTGTAGGAGCGAGCAGGCTCGCGATGGTCGTCAACGATAACGCGGGAAACCTGACACCCCGTGTTGTTCTCGGGTTCATCGCGAGCAGGCTCGCTCCTACAGGGGATTTGCGATGTTCCTAGAACCCGCGATAGCGCTTGAGGTGTTCGCCGACTTTCGCCGCCGGGACCTTCTGCAACTTGCACAGCAAGTCATGGGACAGCTCGCGCAAGCCGTGCTTTTGTCGCAACTCCTCGGCCAGGTGCGCGGTCAGGTTGGCCGCCATCTCGGCATCGGCCATGGCCCGGTGGGCCTTGCCGGTGTCGGGCAGGTTGGCAAAGGTGGTGAGGGTGCCGAGTTTGTGGTTCGGCGCGGCGGGCATAAGGCGCCGGGCCAGTAACAGCGAGCAGGCAAAGTTCTGCAAACGGGTGCGTTTGATTCGCCCGAGCTCAAAGTCCCAGAACTTCTGGTCGAACGCGGCGTTGTGCGCCAGCAATGGCGTGGTGCCGACGAATTCATTGACCTCGTTCATCACCTGCTCCGCCGACGGCGCGGTGCGCAGCATGGCGTTGCTGATGCCGGTGAGCTGCTCGATGAAGGCCGGGACGCGTACGCCGGCGTTCATCAGGCTTTGGTAACGCTCGACGATGCGCCCCTGTTCAAGGATCACCACGGCAATCTCCGTGGCCCGACAGCTGCTGCTCGGGGAGATCCCGGTGGTTTCAAAGTCGATGACTGCGATGCGTTCCAAACCTGGTTCAACTCCGTAAAAATCAATTCTTGAGCAGCAGCGTGCCTTCGATCGGCACGTAGCGGCTAGCGGCGCGGATCAGCGAGTTGGCGGTCAGGCCCGGCACGCCGTAGGCCACCGCTTGCACTCCGTGTTTGCTGATGATGCGTTCCAGTAGCATGTCGAAATCACCATCGCCGGAGGCCAGGACGATTTCATCGACATGGTCGGCGGCATCCATGATGTCGAGGGTGATGCCCACGTCCCAGTCACCCTTGGCCGAACCATCGCTGCGCTGGATGTACGGCTTGAGTTTCACGGTGAAACCGAGGTTACGCAGGATCTGCTGGAACTGCTGCTGTTTGCTGTCGCCACGGTCGATGGCGTAGGCGTAGGCTTCGACGATCTCGCCCTGTTTGCTGACGTCAGCCCACAGCGCGGCATAGTTGAAGTGGCAACCATAAGCCTGACGCACGGTGTAATAGAGGTTCTGGACATCGGCGAACACTGCAATTTTTTTCACCGGTATTCCTCAAAGGCTGAATCAGGCACCAGGCCCGAAAAGTCGTCCAGTATGCCAGCCCGGAGGATTGTTCCGCGAATAATCGGTCCGGAGCGCCGTTGCGCTCCGGACGAATGGCAGGTCAGACGAAGGAATCGTCGTCGCCACCGAAGAGCGAATCATCGCTGTAATCAGCGTCGCTGAACCCGCCCTGATCGTTACTGTAGGAGTCGTTACCGGCCATGCGCTGGTCGTCGCCCCAGCCATTGTTGCCCTGGTCGTTGACCTGGGCCGGCTCTTCCTTGATGACTTCGACGATTTCAGGTTGCTGGTTGTGATGGAACAGGCTGCTGATGCCTTGAGCCAGCATCACGCCACCCGCCACGCCGGCGGCGGTTTTCAGCGCACCACCGAGGAAACTGCTGCCGGCCGCTGCCGGAGCCTGCTGTTGCGGGGCATAGCCCTGTTGTGGAAAGTTTTGCGGCGGGGCACCGAAGTTCTGCTGCGGCGCTTGCGAGCCGAACGACGAACGTCCCGGCTCACGCCAGCCACCGCTCGACGGCGGCGCGCTCTGGGTGGGTGCCGGTTGTGGTTCACGGGAAGCACCACCAAAAATACTAGACAAAAAGCCACCACTGCTCGGTGCAGGAGCCGGGGTTGCCTGAGCCTTGGCCTGTTGCAGCTCGGCCTGCAACTGCTGGACTTGCTGGGTCAGCTGCCTGTTCTGTTCATCGAGGCGCTTGATCGCCGCCTCTTGCACCAGAATCGCCTGGGTCATGAAATAACCTGCCGTGGGCTGACGCGTCAGGTGTTCCTTGATCCGCGCCTCGGCCTGGGCGTCGCGCGGGGCTGAGTCCGTTTCGGCCTGTTGCAGCCGGGAAAACAGTCCATCGATCAGGGTTTGTTCTTCGCTATTCATGGCGACCTCGTAGATTGCCGGGGGAAATCGTTGTCCTTTTCCACTGAGGATAAGGTGCTCGACCTTAATGGAGGCTGAAACAAGATGTTTCAATGACCTTTACCGATCGTTTACGTTTGCGTCCCCGAGCGCTTCATCGGTTAAAGTGAGCCACTGCTTCCAACCTGCGATACCTACTGATGAATCCGTTAGACGTCCTGCGTGACTCGCTGTATTTCTTCAAGCGCAATCTGGGCCAGATCGTGCAGCTGTGCCTGCCGCTGGTGATTCTCGAGGCGCTGCTGCAACAAGTGGTCGACCACTCCACGGAGCCGGACAGTTTCCCCGGTATCAGCGTGATTGTCGGCTTGCTGGTGTACCCGCTGTACACCGCCGCGCTGATTCTGTTTCTCGACGCCCGCAGCCGAGGCGAGTCGCCGCGCAACCGCGACCTGCTGGCGACGGCGGCGAGCCTGTGGCCGCGCTTCGCCCTGCTGACGGCGCTTAATACCGTGCTGATCCTGCTGGGCCTGTCACTGTATTTCCTGCCGGGTATCTACCTGATGGTGACCCTGGCGTTTGGCGAATACCTGCTGGTGTTGCGCGGCCTCGCGCCGCTGGCGGCCATGAAGGAAAGCCTGCGTCAGACCCGCGGTCACTTCATGCGCATCCTGCTGTGCATTCTGTGTGTGATGGGGCCGCTGTGGCTGCTCAAGGGGGTCACCCTGGCGGCGTACCCCGAACCACAGAACCCGGTGATCTCGCTGCTGATCGACAGCGCTCACAGTTTCTTGCAGCTGTTTACCAGCGTGGTGTTGTTCCGTCTGTTCATGCTGATCAGCCCGCTGCCCGAGAGCAATGACAACTCGCTCTGACCTTGGGCGCGACCATCGCTCTCGGGTATGCTCGGGAACAAATTTGTAACGCTATTAAGCCGAGCCATGACCCGTCTACTGCGCTACACCCTGCTGGGCCTGCTGATCGCGATCGGCCTGATCGCCGTGATGATCTACAGCCTGACCTGGCGCCCCGATGCCAAAGAAGTGTTGCCCGTCAGTTGCAGTGCACAGGCACCCACCCTGGTCCCAGGGCAGGTGCTGAAGGTGATGACCTGGAACGTCCAGTACCTGGCCGGCAAGCGTTACGTGTTCTGGAATGACCTGGCCGCCGGTACCGACGAACGCCCCACAGCGCAAGACATGGCCTTCAGCCTCGACGAAGTGGCGCGGGTGATTCGCGACGAACAGCCGGACATCGTGCTGTTGCAGGAGCTGGACGACGGCGCCAAGGCCAGCGATTACCAGCACCAGTTCAAACTGCTGCAAGAACGGCTCGCCGATCTGTACCCATGCAGCGCCAGCGCCTTCGACTGGAAGGCCGACTTCGTACCGAACCCGCACATCTTCGGCAGTGTCGGTCGGCAACTGGCAACCCTGAGCCGCTACCAGGTCGAACATGCCGAGCGCCTGCAACTGCCCGTCGCCTCGGGCAACCCGGTCAGCCGCCAATTCAAACCCAGAAACGCCTTGCTGGTGAGCTATTTGCCTTTGACTGACGGTGGACAGATGGCGGTGCTCAATACTCATCTGGAGCGTGCGACCCAAGCCGACAATACCTTGCAAAACCAGGTGAACGCCGTGGCCAGGGCCCTCGATAAATTCGAAAGCCGTGGCACGCCGTGGCTGATCGGCGGGGATTTCAACCTGTTGCCACTCGGCCAGTATCGACGCCTGCCCGATGCGCAACGCACGCCCTTCTCCGCCGACAGCCCGTTGCACATCCTGTGGGACAAGTACCCGATGATCCCGGCCAACAGCGAAGCCAGTGGTATCGATCGCGAACGCTGGCTGACGCATTACCCGAACGACACCGGGCTGAACGGCCCGGACCGGACCGTTGACTACCTGTTCTACAGCCCGCGAATCAAACGGGTGGAGGCGATGGTGCGGCAGGATGATACGTTGCGCATCTCCGATCACCTGCCGGTGATTGCCCGGTTTCTGTTGCCAGTTGCGCCTTAGTTCCGAATCAACACAAAACCTGTGGGAGCGAGCCTGCTCGCTCCCACAGAGGTCATGCATGGCCGCAATCAGCCTTAGTGCACCTCTTCCAGATCATCATGCAGCAGCCCGAAGATCTCGCGCTTCATCTCGATGAACGAGCGCTCCATGACCATGTCCAGGTTCCGTGGACGTTCAATCGGCACATCCAGGATCTGCTTGATCCGCCCAGGCCTGGCGCCCATCACATACACCCGGTCGCCCAGCAAGATCGCTTCGTCGATGTCGTGGGTCACGAACAACACGGTCTTCTTGCTGTTGCCCCAGACCCGCAGCAACAACTGCTGCATTTGCAAGCGCGTTTGGCTGTCGAGGGCGCCGAAGGGTTCGTCCATCAGCAGGATCTGCGGGTCATTGGCCAACGCACGGGCAATGGCGACACGCTGCATCATCCCGCCCGACAGTTGCTTGGCGTAGTTGTCGGCAAAGCCGCTCAAGCCCACTTCATTGACGTAGTAGTCAACGATGTCCTTGCGTTGCGCCACCGGCATGCCGCGCCGCTTGAGGCCGAACTCGACGTTCTGGCGCACCGTCAGCCACGGGAACAGCGTGTAGCTCTGGAACACCATGCCGCGATCCGCACCGGGGCCTTCCACCTGTTGGCCGCCGACGTAAATCTCGCCCGAGGTTGGTTCGGCCAGGCCGGCGGTGAGGTACAGCAGGCTCGACTTGCCGCAGCCCGAAGGCCCCACCAGCACAGCGAATTGCTGGTCCGGCACCTCGAACGACACCTCCTGTAACGCGGTAAAGGTTCCACCATCGGGTTTCCTGTAACTCAGGCTGACCTTGTCCACTTGCAGCCGTGGTGCGTTCACCGGAGCAGTCTGAGGGGCGACAAAACGATGAGTGGCGGCGGTTACTGAGCCCATGCGGTGATCCTCAGACGTAGGAAACGGAACAATTGATCGGTGACCAGGCCCAGTAGGCCGATGATCGCAATGGCCAGGAAAATCACATCCACCTGAAAGCCACGCATGGCCTTGAGGCTCAGGTAACCCAGGCCACTGGAAGCGGCGACCAGTTCAGCCACCACCAGGTAAGTCCAGGCCCAGCCCATGGTCACGCGCAGGGTGTCGAGCACACCTGGCAAGGAAGCCGGAGCGATCACATGCAGCACCGCATCGCGACGGTTCGAACCGAGGGTATAGGAGGCATTGATCAGGTCCTTGGAGATGCCTTTGGACACGTCCGCGATCATCACCAATTGCTGGAAGAACACGCCGAAAATGATCACCGACACCCGTTGCTCCAGACCAATGCCGATCCACAGGATGAACAGCGGCACGAACGAAGTTACCGGCAGGTAACGAATGAAGTTCACCAAGGGTTCAAGGAAGGCCTGGACGATGCGAAAGCTCCCCATCAGCAAACCCAGCGGCACCGCCACCAGGGACGACACAATGAACCCGACCATCACCACTTCGACGCTGGCCCACACGTGCTGACCGAGGGTGCCGTCGCGGCTCAGGCGCACGGCAGCCTCGACCACCGCGCCGGGCGTGGGCAGAAACATGCCCGGCACCACGCCGCCATAGGCCAACCCGGCCCACAGGCCGACCAACAGCACCCAGGCCAACCCGCTCGCGCTCCAGATCACCGAGACCGGCAAACCTGTCTTGGGCGTGATGCAGCGGCTCAGCCATGAATTGCGCTTGAACATGCAGCCTCCTAGAGCGGGGTAACGAAACGGTTGTCGATCAGGTCGTCATTGCTGACGTTGTAGGGTTTGCCTTGCAACTCACTGGCGGTCTCGTTGGCCAGTTTGATCAACGGTGCGCTGTCGCCCGGTTTGCCCGGTGCACCCAGCAGTTTTTCGCTCATGGCCTGGTCGTAGAAGCGCACGCCCTGGGCGGCCGCTTCGAGCTCCTTCGGATCGGCCAGGTAACCACCAACGCCCTTGGCCATGATCTTGTAGGCTTCCTTCGGATGATCCTTGGTGTACTGCACGGCTTTGTACAAACCGGCCACCAGTGCCTTGACGTCTTCCGGCTGTTTTTCGATGACGGTGCAGTTCAGTGCGACCACATCGACGATCACCCCCGGTGTACTGCTGCTGTCGACCAGCACCTTGCCCTGCTGCTTGTCGCGCACCATCGACAGGTGCGGCTCCCAGGTCACGGCGGCGGGTACGCGACCGGCGATGAACGCAGTAGCGGCATCGTCGGCCGTCATGTTCTGCACGGTGATGTCGCTCATTTTCATGCCGTTCTTTTTCAGCAGATACGACAACCAGAACTGCGAGGTAGAACCTTCGTTCACCGCCACGGCCTGGCCTTTGAGCTCCTGCAGGCTCTTGACGTCCTTGCCCACCAGCACGCCGTCGCCACCATGGCTGTCGTCCAGCGCGGCCACGGCTTTGAAGCAGAATTGCGGACGGTACTTGAGCACCTCGTCGATGGTCGACGCCGAGCCGGACAACTCGCCGGAAGCTTGTGCGGCCATGTACATCGCCGCTTCTTCGACCACCGGCAACTCGACGGTCAAACCGTTTTCCTTGAAGTAGCCCAGGTCCTGGGCCAGGTACAGGGTGCCGTAGCCGACCCAGGTGGTATGACCGATGGACAGGGTGCCGGCCTGGGCGCTGGTGGCGACCGTCGCGGCGATGGCGGTGACCGCCAGTGGATGGGCAACGCGCGTAAGCAAGGACTTGATCATGGAGCACTCCCAAAGCTGTTGATTTAGTTTTGTCATGGGCAGTACGGCCAGCGGCCCGGATGCAACTGCGGCCTGTGATCTCTGTTGGACCCTTCGGCATGCAGCCTCGGGCTGGCTGGCGAGATCGATGTTGGCCCAAGGGCGGGATTAGGAAAATGAGGAAATATGTGGATGCGAACGATGAAAAAACTCGTTAGCGCGCACTGCCAAAGGGCGCTGTGGGCGGGGATGCCCGAGGTGGGTGCAGGACTTGGAAAATGTATTGAATCGGCAAAAGCATTCGCGAGCAGGCTCGCTCCCACAGGGGATTTGTGATCGACACAGATCCAATGTGGGAGCGAGCCTGCTCGCGAAAAGGTCTGGAGGACCTTCAGGTGATGTCAGAGCCGGCCATACTCCTGCGCCGTACGATCTACCGCTTTCAAGGTCTTGCCAACCAACTCATCAATCTCCTCACGGCTGGCAATCAACGCCGGCGCCATGATCATCCGCCCCAGTGTGGAACGAATGATCACGCCCTCTTCAAAACCGATCGTACGGCAGCGCCACGCAATGTCGTTCTCGTTGGCAAAACGCTTGCGGCTGGTTTTGTCTTCGGCCAGTTGCAGCGCCGCGACCATACCCGTGCCCTGGATATCGCCCACCAGCGGGTGCTTGCCAAACACTTCGCGCAGGCACTGTTGCAGGTACGGACCGATGTCGTCCTTGACCCGCGTCACCACGCCTTCATCGCGCAGGGCCTTGAGGTTGGCAATCGCCACCGCCGCCGCCACCGGGTGCCCGGAATAGGTCAGGCCGTGGGCAAACACGCCGCCCTGCTCCACCAGCACCGAGGCCATTTTTTTCGACAGGATCAAGCCACCCATGGGGATGTAGCCCGAGGTCAGGCCCTTGGCGATGGACAGGGTGTCCGGCTCGAAACCGAAGTACTCGTGGGCGAACCATTCGCCGGTACGACCGAAGCCACCGATCACTTCATCGGCGCACAGCAGCACATCGTACTTGCGGCAGATGCGCTGGATTTCCGGCCAGTAGCTTTCTGGCGGGAAGATCATGCCGCCGGCACCCTGGAATGGTTCGGCGATGAAGCCCGCAACCTTGTCTGCGCCCAGTTCGAGAATCTTCGCTTCCAGTTGCTGTGCCGCGCGCAGACCGAATTCAGCTGGCGTCAGGTTGCCCTCGTGAGCGAAGAAGTACGGCTCGTCGATGTGCTCGATGTCCGGAATCATGCCGCCCATTTCATGCATGAATTTCATGCCGCCGAGCGCCGTCGCGGCCAGGGTCGAACCGTGGTAACCATTCCAGCGGCCGATCATGATTTTCTTCTCGGGCTTGCCGAGCACCTGCCAGTAACGTCGCACCGTGCGGATCAACACCTCGTTGGCTTCTGAGCCGGAGTTGGTGTAGATCGCGTGACTGTAGTGACCCGGCAGCAGGCTGAACAACAGTTCGGACAGCTCGATCACCTGCGGGTGGGTGGTGTGGAAAAACATGTTGTAGTACGGCAGTTGTTCCAGCTGCTGGCTCGCCGCGGCCGCCAGGTCCTTGC
The DNA here is from genome assembly GCF_002113025.1 of Pseudomonas sp. B28(2017). Taxonomy (GTDB): domain Bacteria; phylum Pseudomonadota; class Gammaproteobacteria; order Pseudomonadales; family Pseudomonadaceae; genus Aquipseudomonas. The sequence continues at coordinate 32,050 of NZ_NEJH01000010.1, forward strand.
GCCCGTAACCGAGGTTGGTGCACCACAACCCGGACATGCCGTCGAGATAACGCCGGCCATCGTTGTCCCACAGGTGCAGGCGCTCACCACGGACCATCACCCGTGGCCCCTCGTCATTGAGGGCTTTCTGATCGACAAACGCATGGATGTGGTGCGCAGCGTCGGCGGCCTGATAGTCGCGGGTTTCACGTGGTGTGGTCATCGCCAGTTCTCCGTTTTGTTATCAGCGCAATTGAAACCAGGTGGTCTTCAACTGGGTGTATTTATCGAATGAATGCAGGGACAGGTCGCGGCCGAAACCCGACTGCTTGCCACCGCCAAAAGGCACGGTCACGTCCAGCGCATCGACGCTGTTGACCGACACCGTACCGGCCCGCAATTGCCGCGCCACACGGTGAGCGCGGTTGAGGTCGTCGGTCCACAGCGAGGCCGCCAGACCGTAGACGCTGTCGTTGGCCAGTTGCAAGGCGTGGGCCTCGTCGTCGAACGCCGTGACGGCCAGCACCGGGCCGAACACTTCATCGCGAAACAGCGGCATGTCCGGCGTCACGCCGGTAAAAATCGTCGGCTGAATGAAGTTGTCCGAGCCGTTGAAGATCGACTGCCGACCGCCACAAACCTTGGTCGCGCCTTGCTGCTCAGCCTGTTGGATAAACTTCATGATGCGTGCAGTCTGCCGGCTGTCGACGATGGCCCCGGCGGCGCTCGACGGGTGCAGCGGATCGCCTGGCTGCCAGCGTTCGGCCTGGACCTTGAGGCGCTCGACGAATTCGTCATGAATCGAACGCTGCACCAGCAACCGCGAGTTGGCCGAGCAGACTTCACCCTGATTGAAGAAGATGCCGAATGCGGCTTTCTCGGCCGCCAGGTCCAGATCCTGACAATCGGCGAACACCAGGTTGGCGCTCTTGCCGCCGCACTCCAGCCACACCTGCTTGAGGTTCGACCGGGCCGAGTACTGCATGAAATATTTGCCGACTTCGGTGGAGCCGGTGAACACCAGGCAATCAACGTCCGGGTGCAGGCCCAGGGCCTTGCCGGTCTGCTCGCCGAGGCCCGGCAGCACGTTGAGCACGCCGGGAGGAATACCCGCTTCCAGCGCCAGCTCAGCCAGACGCAAGGCCGAAAACGGCGACTGCTCGGCCGGTTTGAGAATCACCGAATTGCCCGAAGCCAGGGCCGGAGCGAGTTTCCACGCGGCCATGTCCAGAGGGAAATTCCACGGCACCACGGCCGCCACCACGCCGAGGGCTTCGCGGGTGATGGTCGCCAGCACGTTCTGCGCACTCGGCGCGACCTGATCGTAGAGTTTGTCGAGGCTCTCGGCGTACCAGCGAAACACTCCCGCGGCGCCCGGGACATCGATGTTGTAGGCATCCGCAACGGGCTTGCCCATGTTCAGCGAGTCGAGCAGCGCCAGTTCTTCGCGGTGGTCGAGGATCAAATCGGCCAGACGCAACAGCACTTGCTTGCGTTCGCTCGGTGAGCGCGCAGCCCAGGTGCCCGCCTCGAAGACCTTCCGCGCATTGCGCACCGCCGCGTTCACGTCGTCTTCACCGCAGGCGGCAACGTTGGCCAGGCATTGGCCGGTGGCGGGGTTGATCGCGGCGAAAGTCTGTCCCGACTGCGCCGCACGGTGCTTTCCGTCGATCACGGCCTGGTCGGGAAACCGCAGGGAAGCGGCCTTGCGTTGCCAATACTCAAGCTCGAACACGTTCAGATGCTCCAGAGGACGTTCTTGTGTATTGGATAGTCGCTCAGGCCCAAGCGGTGGAAAACCAGTAAAAATGTGTTCGCAGGCCAAGAAAAAACTACGTAGCCAATCTCCCTTCTGGCGCAGCATGTGGTTATTGTTCAACCACAACAAATCGCTGCCCGAGCGGATAGGGGTGGCGCGCAAATTGCCAGGATGCCTGATCCGTTCTCCCCCGAGGTTTGCTGTGGCTGCCTACAATCTGCGTCAACTGAAATACTTCATCACCACCGTCGAGTGCGGCAGCGTCGCCGAGGCCTCGCGCAAGCTGTACATCGCCCAGCCTTCGATCTCCACGGCCATCAAAGGGCTGGAAGACAGTTTCGGTGTGCAACTGCTGATCCGCCATCACGCCCAGGGCGTGTCGTTGACCCCAAGCGGTGCACGCTTTTACCGCAAGGCCCAGGAACTGCTGCGCATGGCCAGGGAGTTCGAGCAGAACGCCTTGGCCGACAACGATGTGGTGTCCGGGCAGATCGATATCGGCTGCTTCGAAACCGTCGCGCCGCTGTACCTGCCGCAATTGATCGCCGGGTTTTCGGCGTTGTACCCGGGGGTGGAAATTCGCATCCGCGACGGCGAGCAACAAGAGCTGGTGCAAGGCCTGACCTCCGGCGCCTTCGATCTGGCGATCCTCTACGAGCACGACCTCGACGGCACCATCGAAACCGAACCGCTGATGCCCGCGCAACGGCCTTACGCATTGCTACCGGCGGATCACCGCTTTGCCCAGCAGGCGCAAGTGTCGCTGCGAGACCTGTGCCTTGAACCGATGATACTTCTGGACGTGCAGCCGAGCCGGACCTACTTCGTCAGTCTGTTCGATGAGCTGGGACTGACCCCACGCATCGCCTTCAGCTCGCCATCGATCGAGATGGTGCGCGGTATGGTCGGACAAGGCTTTGGTTTCTCGATCCTGGTGACCAAGCCGCATTCGGAGTGCACCTACGACGGGCAGAAAGTGGTGTGCGTGGACATCGCCGAAGACGTCACTGGTTCAGGACTGGTGGCGGCGTGGCTCAAACGCGGGCAACTGACCAAACCGGCGCAGTTGTTTGCTGACTATTGCCGCGAGCAGCTGACTGCCAAGGCTGAAAGGCCGGCCCCGTAACTACTTGCGCGGCTTTATCCGCGCGGTGGCTTCGGCCACCAGCGGATCATCCGGCCAGTAATGCTTCGGATACCGCCCCTTCAAATCCTTCTTCACCTCGGCGTAGGTGCTGCGCCAGAAGTTGGCCAGATCCTGGGTCACCTGCACCGGCCGCCGCGCCGGGGACAACAGATGCAGCTTGACCACTTGCCGGCCTCCGGCGATGCGCGGGGTTTCGGCCAGGCCAAACAGCTCCTGCAAGCGCACCGCCAGAATCGGCGGCTGTTCGCTGTAGTCCAGACGAATCGACGAGCCCGACGGCACGCTCAAATGATGCGGTGCCAGCTCGTCCAGCCGCTGCGGCAGCGGCCACGGCAGCAGGTTGTGGACGATGTTCGACAGGTCCAGATTGGCGAAGTGACTGAGCCGGGAAACCTTGCCCAGATACGGCATCAGCCAGTGTTCCAGGCTTTTCAGCAACGCCGCGTCGCTGACATCCGGCCACTCGCTCTCGCCCTTGCCGGCGAGGTCCAGTTGCCGCAACAACGCGACCCGCGCCTGCCACTGACGCAGCTCCGGTGTCCACGGCAACAGCTCCAGCCCCTTGCGCCGCACCAGACTCACCAGCGCCTGGCTGCGTGCGCTTTCGTCGAGGCCGGTGAGCGGTTCACGACTGAGGATCAACTCGCCAACCTTACGCTGACGCTCGGCCCGCAGTACGCCTTCACGCTCATCCCAATCCAGTTGATCGACGCAGCGCACCTGCTCGGCCAGTACCGAATCGAACAACGCCGGATCGAAGTCCGTCGCCAGATAAATCCGCTCCTCACGCTGGCCCTGACGACTGCCCAGATCGGCGATCACCAGCCATGGTTGCTTCATCAGGCTGTCCGCCTCGGCGAACAATGCTGCGCGACCGTTGGCCAAGCGATATTCCGCACCACCGGCACGGCGTTGTTGGGCGACCCGGTCGGGATAGGCCAGCGCCAGCAACGCGCCGAGCCAGCGCGGGTGATCCGGATCGCTGACCGACTCCGAGGCTTTGCCGCGCAGGTAACCACGATACTGCCGCGCCAGTTGCCGTGCGCGCTGCACTCCCCCCTGGGCACCACGCGCGGCGCGCTCTTCGCCAGACAGCAATACCAGTCGGCTGTGCAGGTCCGCCCCGGCACCGCGCAAGATATCGCGCTCGCCGAGCAGCGCCGCGACGTCGCAGGCCATGTCCGCTAGCCCCAGCGCCTGGCCACGCAACAATAAATGCGCGATGCGCGGATGCGCCGGCAGTTCGGCCATTGCCTGACCGTGACGGGTCAGCGCTTCGCCCTCCAGTGCGCCCAAGCGTTCAAGCAAGTCCTGAGCCTGCGCATAAGCCGCTGCGGGTGGAACGTCGAGCCACACCAGTTGACCTGGTGTCACACCCCAACGCCCCAGTTGCAAGGCCAGCCCGGCGAGGTCCGCCGAAAGGATTTCCGCGGTGCCGTAGGCCGCCAGTTGCTCGTGCTGGTCCTGGGACCACAAGCGATAACACACGCCGGGCTCAAGGCGCCCGGCCCGGCCCGCGCGCTGGGTGGCACTGGCCTTGGAAATGCGTTGGGTGTCGAGCCGAGTCATGCCGCTACCGGGATCGAAACGCGGCACCCGCGCCAGCCCGGCATCGATCACCACTCGTACACCGTTGATGGTCAGGCTGGTCTCGGCGATGTTGGTGGCCAGTACCACTTTGCGTTTGCCTGCCGGTGCCGGATCGATTGCCGCCCGTTGCGCCGTCAGGTCCAGTTCACCATGCAATGGACACAACAGAACCTGTGGGTTATCGCCCAGCACATCGGCCAGTTGCTGGTGCACACGCCGGATTTCCGCCTGCCCAGGCAGGAACACCAGCACACTGCCGGGCTCGTCGTTCAAGGCTTCAAGGATGGTCTGCACCAGACGCGGTTCGATGAATTCACCGGCCTGAAACGGCCGCCCCCAGCGCATCGCCACCGGGAACATGCGCCCTTCGCTGCGCAGGATCGGCGCATTGTCCAGCAACCCGGCCAGGCGCTCGCCTTCCAGGGTCGCGGACATCAGCAGGATTTTCAGCGGTTGGTCATCACGAAACAGTTCGCGGCCATTGAGGCTCAGGGCCAAGGCAAGGTCGGCGTCGAGGCTGCGTTCATGGAATTCGTCGAAGATCAGCAGGCCCACGCCTTCCAGCGCCGGGTCGTCCTGCAGGCGCCGGGTGAGGATACCCTCGGTGACCACTTCGATACGGGTGTCGGGGCCGACCTTGCTGTCGAGCCGAATGCGATAGCCCACGGTTTCGCCAACCTTCTCCCCCAGCTCACTGGCCAGCCGCTCCGCCGCCGCCCGCGCGGCCAAACGGCGGGGTTCGAGCATCAGGATGGTCTGCCCGGCCAGCCACGGCTCGTTGAGCAAGGCCAAAGGCACGCGGGTAGTCTTACCGGCGCCGGGCGGTGCTTCGAGCACGGCTTCGTGGCGTGTAGCGAGGGCTTCACGCAGGGCGGGTAAAACTTCATCGATCGGCAAAGAAATCATGCTGGCTCCAAAACAGAGGGCCGAGTATAACGGCGAACTGCAAGGCGTTCGTCAGGGTCTTAATTCATATCGACGACGTTTCGTTTCGAGATTACCCAGGAGATTTCAAATGCGTGCTCCCTTTCGCCTGATTGGCGGTGTTCTGGTCGCAACCTTGCTGACTCAAGTGACGGCCTGCGGTTCGATCTTCTACCCCGATCGCCGTGGCCAGATCGAAGGCAAGATCGACCCGGCCATTGCCGCGCTCGACGCCGTGGGCCTGCTGTTCTACATCATTCCCGGCCTGATCGCATTTGCCGTGGACTTCGCCACCGGCGCGATTTACTTCGAACCGGGCAAGACCGCCCAGGTCGACCCGCAAAAACTCAAGGACGCCATCGGCCCCGACGGCAAGGTCGATAACCGCAAGTTGCAGACTATTCTGGAAAGCGAACTGGGCCGCAGCTTCCCGCTGGACGATCCACGCCTGATCCAGAGCAAAGGCAGCACCCAACAACTGGCGATGTTCGGCCTGCAACCAGCCGCGTAATCCCTGCGCGCGAAAGGACTCTCAAGGAACAATGGCCACTATGACCTCCAGCTCCGAACACGCCCGCCTGCTGCGGCTGGCGACCCGTGCCTCGGTGGCGGTGGCCTGCACATTGGTCGTCGCCAAAGCCATCGCCTGGTGGCTGAGCGGCTCGGTGAGCATGCTCGCCGGGCTCACCGACTCGGCACTCGACGGCGTCACGTCATTGCTCAACCTGCTGGCGGTGCATTACGCCCTGCGCCCCGCCGACGATGATCATCGCTACGGGCATGGCAAGGCCGAGTCATTGGCGGGCATGGCCCAGGCACTGTTCATTGGCGGCAGTGCGATACTGATTGCGCTACAGGCCTACGATCGTCTGAGACATCCCGAACCGGTCGGCGCGCCGTGGATCAGTATCGGTGTGATCGTGTTCTCGCTCGCCCTGACCCTCGCATTGCTGATGCTGCAACATCGGGTGATCAAAGCCACGGGCTCCAATGCCGTGCGTGCCGACTCGCTGCATTACCGTTCGGACCTGCTGCTCAACGGCAGCATTCTGCTGGCGCTGGTACTGACCGGGTTTGGCTGGAACCAGGTCGACGCCTGGTTTGGTCTGGGCATCGCCGCTTATATCTTTTGGAGCGCGGTGCAGATCGCCCGGGAGAGTTTTGCGGTGTTGATGGATGAAGAACTGCCACCGGATGTCAGCCAGCACATGCTGGAATTGGCGTGCAGCGTGCCCGGTGTGTTGGGTGCGCATGACTTGCGTACGCGGATCTCCGGCAACCAGTGGTTTGTGCAGTTGCATCTGGAGTTGCCGGGGGAACTGACGCTGTCAGTCGCCCACGGCATCAGCGATCAGGCGGCCGCGGCCATTCACAGTGCCTACCCGCGCGCCGAAGTGCTGGTGCACGCCGACCCGCGGGAAGTGGTGAAAGCCGCCCGGGCTCAGTAATTCACCTGATAACCGCGACTGCTCAGGCAGTTGCCCTGAGCCTGTCGGTAGGCTTGCACCACCGACGGATCTGGTTGGTAGGTGGCAGTTCGTGGATCGAAACCACTCTGCTGCACCGCGTATTGATAACACTCATAGCCATCCCGGCTGACCTGCTCCGGCGACTGACCGTTGGCCGGATACGCCTCCACGTCATAACCATTGCTGGCGACTGGTGGTTGCGCTTGGCCAACCGGCGGCTCGACCACCTCGTAATCCTGAGTGCTTTCCTGGTAGGCGTAGTACGAACCGGCCGCGAGGAAAAACAGCGCCCCGCCGATCCACACCTGTTGGGCATAATCGGGCAGGTAGCGAACACGAATCCCGCGTGGTGGCTGCACCACCTCATAGCGCGGACCGAGCGGGCGATACCAGTAACCGGCGGAATAGTAATAATCCATGCCACGGTAAGGCACGCGGTAATTACGCTCGGGGAAGCGGTCGATCACCTGGCCAGGCCGATACCTAGGCCCGGGTCCCCAGCCGTTACCGCGCCCGTCAGGGTGACCCTGCCAGTTACTGTAATTGGTTGGCGCACCCATATAGCCGTTCCAGCGCTGGTTGTAATCGTTGCGGTGCGGCTGGTCCTGGTAGTAACCACGCTGCGGCGGCTGGGTCTGGCGCACGGTGTCGGGGCGGGGCTGGATCGGAAAGTCATTGGCCGGCAGCTGCGGTGGTGGCGGCGGCGAGCGAACCGGGCTGTTGAAATCCGGTGCTGGACGGTTCTGCCACTGGCCATTGTTCTGATGTTGATTCTGACCGTTGCGCTCGGACTGGCGATTGTCGTTGTTCTGCGCACGGGGCTGGTTCTGCGGCTGGCCGTTTTGCGGAGGCGGCTGGTTGTTGCCACCATGGCCCTGATTACCACCCTGATGCCCTTCCTGGCCGTGCTGCCCGCCATCACGGCCATGGTTTTGCGGCTCATCGGCCATCGTTTGCGCAGTGACACTGACACACAGCAAACCAACTCCGGCCAAACGCCAGATGCGCGCGTTCATGCTTTTCCTCATTGCGGGTTAGGGCCTGTACATAAGACTGGGAAAGCACGGGCCGGTTCTGCTACAGGTTATCAGTCACGCAACTTATTTATTGAGGGCTGAGTGTCAATTCGCGGCAGTAAATTACGCGCAAGAAAAAGGGGAGACCCGTCGGCCTCCCCTTGGAGAACTTCGTCCTGGCTCGACGCTTTTGACGTCGGCTCACCTCACGCCGTCTTCTGGACAGTGTGTAGCTCGGGGGCCGGCACGTCCCCGGTGGGGGTGGCGACCGCGGCGGGCCTGATTGGGCGAGCCGCACTGGACTGTTTGTCCGAGCAGTGATTCTGGTGATAAGAATAGGCTGGGAGCGCCGGCAGATGATTGCGAAGATTGCTGAATTAAACATCACTTGCGCAATTTTTAACCCTGGATAGATAATCTGTCGCAATAGTTACGACAAAGGATTGATTGATGAGCAAGCTCGACCGTTACGACCTGAGTATTTTGGCGGAATTGCAGCGCGACGCACGCATCTCCAACCAGGAGCTGGCCGAGCGCATCGGCCTGTCGCCTTCGCCGTGCTCGCGGCGGGTCAAGCAACTGGAAGACGACGGCTACATTTCCCGCCAGGTCGCCCTGCTCGACCGCAAAATGCTCGGCCTGAGCCTGACGGCCTACGTGCTGATCGGCATGGACCGTCACACGCCGGAGCGTTTCGAAAACTTCGAAGCAGCCATCCGCACCTTGCCCCAGGTGCTCGAATGCAGCCTGGTGACCGGGATGGATGCCGACTATCAACTCAAGGTCGTGGTGCCGGACATGGATCACTACCAGAAACTGCTGCTGGGGCATCTGACCCGGATTGAAGGGGTGACCAGCGTGCGCTCGAGTTTTGTACTCAATCAGGTGCTCAACAGCACTGAACTGCCGTTGACTCATCTGCGTAGTTAAGGCTTCGCGAGCAGGCTCGCGAAGAGGCCGGCCCAGGCGACGAATGACTGCGACACACCGACGCAGGTCAATACTGCACGAAGCCAGTGCGGCGTATACTCGCCGCGCCCTTTTAGCCTCGCCTGCGCCGGAGATGTTCGATGGATCCTGCAGTATTCGAAGAGTGGATGATGACCGGACTGGTCACGATCCTGATCATTTTCATGGGTTTCATCGTCTGGGATCTGGCGAAGAAGTCCAAGGCCGGGCGCTTTGGATCTTTCATCCTGTTCTTCGTGCTCGGCCTTGGTGTGGCTGCATTCGTGATCAAAAGTGTGGTCATCGGCCTGATCGAAACCGGCACTTTATAAGCGCGCCGGTGCTTCTTTCCACTGGCCCTGATCGAGCCCTTCGATCGTCCAGTCACCGATCCTGACCCGTACCAGGCGCAACGTCGGCAAACCGACCGCAGCCGTCATGCGCCGCACCTGCCGGTTGCGCCCTTCGCGAATCACCAACTCCAGCCAACTGGTCGGTACGCTTTTACGAAAGCGCACCGGCGGATTGCGCGGCCACAGCTCGGGCTCGTCCAGTTGTCGCGCCTCGGCGGGCAAGGTCATGCCGTCATTCAACTCAACCCCGTCACGCAAGCGCTGCAATTGCTCGGCGCTCGGCTCGCCCTCGACCTGTACCCAATAGGTCTTGGCCAGTTTGTGTTTCGGGTCGGCGATCCGTGCCTGAAGCTGACCGTCGTTGGTCAGCAGCAACAAGCCTTCGCTGTCGCGGTCCAGCCGTCCGGCCGGATAGATGCCCGGTACATCGATGTAATCCTTGAGCGTAGCGCGCCCTTCGCCGTCACTGAATTGCGTCAGCACATCGAACGGCTTGTTGAACAGGATCAGTTTGGGCTCGGCCGGTGGCGCCTTGGCGACACGGCGCTGGGCTGTTGGGGACGGCTTCGCGCCAGGGCGACGGGAAGGTGGACGAGATGGACGCGACATGGGCAAAACAACATCTAACGGTCAGGGCTGCTAATGCTAGTGCCCTGACCGCCAAATGACTATGACAACCGTTAGCGGAACGGCGGCTCGTCGAAGCTGCGCAGTTTGCGCGAGTGCAGTGAGTTGAGTTCGGTACGCAACAGATCCACCGCCTCGATACCTATCTTCAAGTGCTGGCTGACTGCGCGCTCATAGAAGGCGTTCGCCGAGCCCGGCAACTTGATTTCGCTGTGCAGCGGCTTGTCCGATACGCACAACAACGTGCCGTACGGCACCCGCAAACGATAACCCTGGGCGGCGATGGTGCCGCTTTCCATGTCCACCGCCACGGCGCGGGACAGGTTGATCAGTGGTCGTTCCTGGGCCCAGCGCAGCTCCCAGTTACGGTCGTCGTAGGTCAGCACGGTGCCGGTGCGCAGGCGCTTCTTCAGTTCGTCGCCCTTCTCGCCGGTGATGTTGGCCGCCGCTTGTTGAAGCGCCAACTGCACTTCGGCCAGGGCCGGAATCGGAATGTTCGGCGGCACCACCCGGTCGAGAATCCCGTCGCGGCGCATGTAAGCGTGGGCCAGCACATAGTCGCCGATGGTTTGCGACTGACGCAGGCCGCCACAGTGACCGATCATCAGCCAGCAATGCGGGCGCAGAACGGCCAGGTGGTCGGTGATGTTCTTGGCGTTGGACGGGCCGACACCGATGTTGATCAGGGTCACACCGTGGCCGTCGCTGGCGATCAGGTGATAGGCCGGCATCTGATAACGGTGCCAGACCACGCCGGCGGCAATCGCCGAGGCTTCGCCGTGATCCATGCTCTTTTCGATGATCACGTTACCCGGCAGCACCATGCGCACGAAGCGCGGGTCGTTGCGCAGCTGTTCCAGGCCATGGACGATGAACTGGTCGACATAGCGGTGATAGTTGGTCAGCAGAATCCACGGCTGCACATGCCGCCAGTCACTGCCGGTGTAATGCACCAATCGGCGCAGGGAGAAATCCACCCGTGCGGCATCGAACAGGGCCAGTGGCAGCGGATCGGTGTTTTCCCAGTCGTACAAACCGTCGGCAATGCCATCGGTCGCGGCCGACAGGTCGGTACTCGGGAACACCCGCGCCAGCACGGCAGCGGTGACGCCGGAACCCGCCAGCTCATCGCCCTGCTCGACCACATACGGATACGGGATGTTCTGCTCGCTGACCCCGACTTCCACGGTCACGGTGAAGTCGTGCATCAGCGGAACCAGCTGTTCCAGCAGGTATTTACGGAAAGCCGATGGATGGGTGACTGTGACGCTGTAGGTGCCTGGCAGCTGGACCTTGGCATAGGCACGGGTAGTCTGCGGGACTTCGCCCTGGCAATGGTAGGTCAGGCGCAGTTCGGGATAACGGAACAGCGCACGCTGCTCGGCGTCCGGCTCGACACGGTCCTTGAGGTAACGCTTGAGCGCCTGACTCAGCGCGGTGGTTGCACGATTGTGCAAGAGTGCAAGCCGATCCACGGCTTGCTCGGCGGTTTGAACGACAATAAAAGCTTCGGTCACGATCAGCATCCTGTGTTCTGACTTGCAGACCTTCATCTTGCCTGCATCGTCGCTTCACGGGAACAGTGGCATGTTAGCAATGCAGTAATGCGGTATACGCAGAACAACTGTGGGAGCGAGCCTGCTCGCTCCCACAGGAGGTCGGTGTCGCTCAGATGCCCTGCGGAGTCGATCGGGCGACAATCGCTTCCACGTCCAGGCCTCGTGGTAACGCGCCGTACACTCGGCCGCCGCCATCCAGACGACTGGCGATGAAAGCATCACTGACCACCTCGTTCCCGGCTTCCAGCAACAGCTTGGCCTGCAACCCCAGCGCAATGTCCTCGGTCAACTGCCGGGCGCGGTACTGAATGTCACTGGTGTCCTTGAAGGCCGCCTGCAATTGATGGATGTGCGCAGCCAGGCGCTTGTCGCCATGACCATCGCCCAACTCGCTGAACAGCGCGTCGAGCACACCAGGCTCTTTCGACAGGGCACGCAGCACATCAAGGCACTGCACGTTGCCGGAGCCTTCCCATGTCGAATTCACCGGCGCCTCGCGGTACAGCCGCGGCAGGATGCTGTCTTCGACATAACCTGCGCCGCCCATGCATTCGGCCGCTTCGTTGATCATGGCCGGCGCTCGCTTGCAGATCCAGTACTTGCCCACGGCCGTCACCAGTCGAGCGAATCTGGCTTCCTGCGAATCGTCCAGATGGTCCAGCGCCCGACCCATGCGCAGGCTCAAGGCCAGGGCGGCTTCACTTTCCAGAGCCAGATCCGCCAGCACGTTCTGCATCAATGGCTGTTCGCTGAGCAGCTTGCCGCCAACCGAACGGTGAGCACAATGGTGACTGGCCTGAGTCAGCGCCTGACGCATCAGCGAACTGGAACCGACCATGCAGTCGAAACGAGTCATGGCGACCATCTCGATGATCGTCGGAACGCCACGCCCCTCTTCACCGACCATCCACGCCAGTGCGCCGCGGAACTCCACTTCGCTGGAAGCGTTGGAGCAATTGCCGAGTTTGTTCTTCAGGCGCTGGATGTAGAACTGATTACGGGTGTCGTCCGGACGATGGCGCGGCAACAGGAAACAGGTCAGGCCCTTGTCAGTCTGCGCCAGTGTCAGGAAGGCGTCGCACATCGGCGCCGAGCAGAACCACTTGTGCCCCACCAACTCATAGGCCTGGCCCGGACCGCTGACGCCGACCGGATACGCCTTGGTGGTATTGGCTCGCACATCGGTGCCGCCCTGCTTCTCGGTCATGGCCATGCCGATGGTGACCCCGGCCTTGTGGGTCATACCGACATTGCGCGGGTCGTATTCGGTGGCGAGGATTTTCGGCAGCCACTTTTCGGCCAGGTCCGGTTGCAGACGCATGGCCGGAACACTGGCGAAGGTCATGGTCAATGGGCAGCCACTGCCGGCTTCAGCCTGGCTGTGCAGATACGACATGCAAGCGCGGGCGACATGGGCGCCGTCCTGCGGGTGCGCCCAGGGCAGCGAGGTCAGGCCGTGCTCGACCGCTGTGCGCATCAATTGGTGATAGGCCGGATGAAACTCCACCAGGTCGATGCGATGACCAAAGCGGTCATGGCTGTTGAATACCGGCTTGTTCTGATTGGCCAGGAACCCGGCTTCCATCAAAGGACCACCGGCCAGCGCGCCGTAGGCATCGATCCGCGCTTCGGCCCAACCGGCCCCGAAACGCCGCGACCACTCCTGCAACGGCAAGTCGATGCGGTACAGGTTGGCGCCGTCCAATGACGGTGGCTGATTGGTGACTTCGTGGGTTTCGGCGAACTGATGCAGGTTCATGACTGGGCTCCTTTGGTCGGCCAAGGGACTTCAGTTAAGCACCGCCCCTGGACCGTTCAAAGTGTCATATCCGCCTAAATGCCGGCGCTTTCGCCCTGTTGTGAGCAAAGCACACGACGGTAGAGCGCGGCCTGCAAGTCTTCGAATTTCACCGGTTTGCTCAAATGATCAATTACCGCGCCAGTTGGGCAGCGCTCACGGTCACCATCCAGGGCGATCATGAACACCGGCAGTTCGGCATAACCCGGTAACGCACGGATCTGGCAGCACACTGACGCACCGTCCTGGAGCGGCAACTGACAATCGACCAGCACCACGTCAAACACTTCGCGCTGCAAAAGATCGAGCGCAACATCGGCACTGTCGGCCGTACGCACGCGAAACCCCAGCTTGAGCAACATGCCGCGCATCACCAACTGGCTGATGCCGTTGTCATCCACCAACAGCACGGCACAATCCTGGGGCAAGCGCAGGCGCGGAAAGTCCCGGGTCATCAACGGCGTCACCGGGCGTTCGACCACCGGCAGCCCGACTTCCACATCAAGCTGAAACCGGCTGCCACGTCCTGGCTCGGAGCGATGAGTCAGGCGTCCACCCAGCAATTCGACCAACTGTCGACAAATCGCAAGGCCAACACCCAGGCCACCGTATTCACGGGTCATCGAGCCATCGAGCTGGAAGAACCGCTGATACATAGTGGCCTCCCCCAAATCGGTGAAGCCAATGCCCGTGTCGATCACCGCAAAGGTCAACGCCACCCGGTCGGGCTCAATAGCCTTGCCGGTCACCCGTAAGGCCAGACCGCCGACCCGGGTGAACTTGATGGCGTTATCCAGCAGACATTCCAGGCACTGGGCGATCTTGACGTGGTCGCCGTACAAGCGATCCGGCACACCTGGCGCGACATCGACCTTGAAGTCCAGCGACTTGCCCGATGCGTTGCCCTCGAACTGCGTGCGCAGTGCCTCGACCGTTCCGCGCAAGCTGAAGGAGTCGGCCGAGGCCTTGAGTTTGCCGGCCTGCAATTCGGTGAGGGTGAGGATGCCGTTGACCATGCGCATCATGTCCCGCGCTGAGCCCGAAGCCGTCTGCTGGTACTGCTCCAGCTCAGGGTCCATTTCGACCGTCTGCATCAGTTCCAGCGAACCGATCACACCATTCATGGGCGTGCGCAGTTCATGGGTCAGGGTGGCAAGGAACTCGTCCTTGAGCCTGTTACTACGAGCCAGTTGCTGGTTGAGAACCTCAAGTTTCTGGCTGGCGTCGAACAGGGTTTGCGCCTGCTGCTCGCGCATGTCGTTGATGCGGTCGGCCAGCGCCAGGGACAGCAACGCCACTTCGATGGCCGAGCCGATCTGGCTGGAATACATGGTCAGGAACACGTTCGGCAGGTATCCCAGCACCATCAGTGTATTGACGATGCCGCCGAGCAAAAACGCCGACCAGGCAATAATGAAATACCGCGCGACTCGCAGGCCCCGCAGCCAGGCAAAGATCCCGGCGGCAAAAATAATCACGGTGAACATCAGCGCCAGCGCCGTGGCCAGGCGCAAGGCCAGGGCGTAACTGGTCATCAACGACAGGCCCACGACCAGCGCACTAAAGGCAACCAGCGCCAGCAACAAGCGGTCAAGCCAGCGACTGTGGGTAGCCATTTGCAGGAAACTGCGGGCGAACTGACTGCCGAACAGCCCCGCACAGCCGATGAAAAACGGCGTCGCGGCGTTGGCCCACCAGGGGTTGTCCGGCCAGAAATACTGCACGGCCGCCCCGTTTACCGACAGCTGATACAAACCGAACGAGGCGATATAGAAGATGTAGTAGAGGTAACTGGTGTCGCGCACGCTGAGGTAGATGAACAGGTTGTAGACCAGCATCCCCAGCAGCACGCCGTAGATCAGCCCCAGTACGTAGAGGCGCACGGGCTGCTCTTCGAGGTAGGCCGTGCTCGACCACAAGGTTACCGGTGCCTGGATCGAGCCTTCGCTTTGCAGTCGCAAGAACAGGGTTTCAGCCTGGTCAGGCTTGAACGTCAGGTCGAACAAATAGTTATTCTGACGAACCTCGCGGCTGGCGAACGGCAAGGCATCGCCGGTCTGCCTGGCCAACTGATAGTTGCCAGCCGCATCAGGCAAATAGAGATCGAGATGATCGAGGGGCGGATAGGCCAGTTCCAGCAGCCAGGTCCGTTGCACCGCCGGATTGGCCGGACGGTAATGCAGATCGATTTTCAGCCAGAACACCGAACGCGAATACCCGGCGTTGAGTGTGTCCTTGTGGTGCGGTTTGAAGTTGCCGGCCGCCGCTTGCGCACGGATCTCCGCGATGGTCGCCTGACCACCTGCATCCTCGTAGACCTGCAGGGCTCGGCCCAAGGGGAGGCTTTGAGTGAACTCATCGAACTCGACGGCGTTTGCCAGGAGGGGCAAACACAACAGCAACATCAGCAAATAGTGCATTGAAGCCCCAGCGTGGCCTGTCCGGTTCTGTCAGGAAGCCCCCCATTCCTTTTGAGCAGACGTAAAACCGGTATCACCTGTTATTGGTTTGGATCCACTCTAGCATAGCCGTTGACGGCCACTAAACACCATTGAAATTTTTCCTACAAAGGCTCTAGAACGGGCGTTTCAGAGCAAATACCAGAAGACATTTTGTGGCCGATGAGTCACCGTGGCGAGGGAACAGCCGGACTGGCTGTCGCTACACCCGAAAAACGTTGTTTGGTGGTAAGCTCGCGCACCATGAATATCTACAGCTCTCGCCCCGTTGTCCTCTGTCTCTCCGGCCACGACCCAAGTGGCGGCGCCGGCTTGCAGGCAGATATCGAAGCCCTGCTCGCTCAGGGTTGCCATGCGGCTCCGGCCGTCACCGCCCTGACCGTGCAAGACACCGTCAATGTCACTGACTTCCGCGTCCTCGACCGTGAGTGGGTATTGGCCCAGGCCAATGCCGTGCTCAACGACTCCGAAGTCGCGGCCGTCAAACTGGGCATGCTCGGTTCCCTGGAAATGGTCGACACCGTGGTCGAACTGCTTTCGGCGCACCCGCACTTGCCAGTGGTCTGCGACCCGGTGCTGCGCGCTGGCGGCGGCGGACGCCTGGGCAAGGACGAAGTCGGCTATGCCATGCGCGAACGCCTGCTGCCCTTGTCGATCATTGCGACCCCTAACCTTCCCGAAGCCCGAATCCTCGCCGAACTGCCCGAAGGCACCGCGGACGAGTGCGCCGAAAAACTCCTGCCGTTCGTCAAACACCTGCTGATCACCGGCGGTCATGGCGACGAAACCGAAATCCACAATCGCCTGTACAGCCGCGATGGCCTGCGCGAAACCTACACCTGCCAGCGCTTGCCCGGCAGTTATCACGGTTCCGGTTGCACCCTGGCCAGTGCCCTCGCCGGTCGTCTGGCCCAGGGCGAAAACCTCGCCAGCGCCGTGCAGACCGCGCTTAACTACACGTGGCGCACCCTGCGCGATGCCGAGCAGTTGGGCAAAGGCCAGTTCGTGCCGCGCCGTTTGCCACTGGATTTCTGTTCGTAACTTCCATTTGTAATGCGGTGAGGCTTGTCCGATGAAACTACGTGGCCTGTACGCCATTACCGACAGCCAGTTGCTGGCGGGCAAATTCCTGTCGTACGTGGAGGCAGCGCTGGAAGGCGGTGTCACCTTGCTGCAATACCGCGACAAGAGCAGTGACGAAGCCCGCCGCCTGCGCGAGGCCGAAGCCTTGCGCGAGTTGTGCGAACGCTACAAGACGCAGTTGATCATCAACGACGATGCCGAGTTGGCGGCACGCCTGAACGTGGGCGTGCACCTGGGTCAGACCGATGGCCCTTTGACTCCGGCCCGCGCGCTGCTCGGGCGTCAGGCGATCATCGGTTCAACCTGCCATGCGCAACTCGAACTCGCCGAACAAGCGGCCAAGGAAGGCGCCAGCTACGTCGCGTTCGGCCGCTTCTTCAATTCCAACACCAAACCCGGCGCGCCCACCTGCAGCCTCGACCTGCTCGACCAGGCCCGCCGACAGCTGCACCTGCCGATCTGCGCGATTGGCGGCATCACCCTGGACAATGCCGCCCCACTGGTGGCTCATGGGGTCGATCTGCTGGCCGTGGTGCATGGCCTGTTTGGCGCCGAGAGCACGGCTGAAGTAACCCGCCGCGCCCGAGCATTCAATGAATTACTGAAAGTCTGAGAGCCCGATCATGTCTCGTTCCGAAACGCTGTTTGCCAATGCCCAGAAACACATTCCCGGTGGCGTGAACTCGCCGGTTCGCGCGTTCAAGAGCGTCGGCGGCACGCCGTTGTTCTTCAAGCACGCCGAAGGTGCCTACGTCACTGACGAAGACGACAAGCGCTATGTCGATTACGTCGGTTCCTGGGGCCCGATGATCCTCGGCCACAGCCACCCGGATGTGCTGGACGCCGTGCGCAAACAGCTTGAGCACGGACTGTCCTACGGCGCCCCGACCGAGATGGAAACGCAGATGGCCGACCTGGTCTGCTCGCTCGTGCCGTCGATGGAAATGGTGCGCATGGTCAGCTCCGGCACCGAAGCGACCATGAGCGCCATCCGCCTGGCCCGTGGCTTCACTGGCCGCGACAGCATCATCAAGTTCGAAGGCTGCTACCACGGTCACTCCGACAGCCTGCTGGTCAAGGCCGGCTCCGGCGCACTGACCCAGGGCGTACCGAGTTCGGCCGGTGTACCGGCAGCGTTCGCCAAACACACCCTGACCCTGCCGTTCAATGACATCGATGCCGTTGAGAGCATGCTGGCCGAAGTTGGTGAGGACGTGGCCTGCATCATCGTCGAGCCAGTGGCCGGCAACATGAACTGCGTGCCGCCGGCACCGGGTTTCCTCGAAGGTCTGCGGACCCTGTGCGACAAGCACGGCGTAGTGCTGATTTTCGACGAAGTGATGACCGGTTTCCGTGTCGCCCTCGGCGGTGCCCAGGCGTACTACGGCGTGACCCCGGACTTGACCACCTTCGGCAAGATCATTGGCGGCGGCATGCCGGTCGGCTGCTTCGGCGGCAAACGCGAAATCATGTCTCGCATCGCCCCGCTGGGCCCGGTGTACCAGGCCGGTACGCTGTCCGGTAACCCGCTGGCGATGGCCGCTGGCCTGACCACCCTGCGCCTGATCAGCCGCCCGGGCTTCCACGCCGAGCTGACCGACTACACCACTCGCCTGCTCGACGGTCTGCAACAGCGCGCCGATGCGGCCGGCATTCCGTTCGTGACCACTCAGGCCGGTGGCATGTTCGGCCTGTACTTCAGCGGTGCCGACGACATCGTCACCTTCGATGATGTGATGGCCAGCGACGCTGCCCTGTTCGGCCGCTTCTTCCACCTGATGCTGGAAGGTGGCGTGTACCTGGCACCGAGCGCCTTCGAAGCCGGTTTCACCTCGATCGCTCACGGCGAAGCCGAGCTGAAACTGACCCTGGACGCCGCCGAGCGTGCCTTCGCTGCCTTGAAATAAAGCTGTAGCGCTGACGCTGGCCATCGCCAGCGTCAGCTTTCACCTGCACACCCGCGTTTTTCCTACTCACCTGCCGATAATCCCCCGCAAAGTGGGCGATATATTTCCCGTGCAGCAGAAAAACGAGTAAAGACTTTGTAAGGTTGGCCCTGCTTATTTCATAATGCGCGCTTATTGGATCCCCTCGATGGGTCCGCGCGCCCTTCAGAGGTAAGTCGATTCCCATGAACCGCACCGGCCGCACCCTTGCACTGGGCTGCCTGTTGCTTCTTCAGCCCCTGCTCGCGCAAGCACAAGCAGGCGGCAACTCGTTGTTGATCCCAGCGATGGGTCGCTGCACCCTCAATACCCAGCCGCAAGACCTGGAACAGGCGCTCGCCGCCTGCCAGAAAGCGTCGGATGAAGGGGATGCGCAAGCGCAATACGAGTTGGGTGAGTTCTACTACGAAGGCAGAAGCGCGCCGCGCGACCTCAATAAAGCCCTGAGCTATTTCGAAAAGGCCTCGCTGCAAGGCCACGCCCAGGCGCAATTCAAGCTCGGCACCATGTTCTTCCATGGCGAAGGCGTGCCGGCCAATAACATTCAGGCGTACATCCTGCTGAAGATGGCGGCGGTCAACGGCGCCGAAGATGCACTGGACACCGCCGACGAAGTCACCGAAAAGATGCCCCGCGAAGAGCTGGAAGTCGCCACTCAGGTACTTGGGCAGATTTTCCGCAAATACCTGATGGAATTGCAGAGCGCCGATGGGCGTACACCTTTCTCGCCACTGCCCTGATTTCTGCGTCGACCTTGCTCGCGAATGGGGTGACTCGGTCTTGAGCCTTACTTCTCAGGCATCGGCATCGGGAACGGCATGACATTGCCGACCGCGCCACGGGCTTCGCTGATTTTCGGTGTGCCCAAACGCTCGACTTCATCGATGCGCACGATCGAATGCATCGGCACAAAACTGCGCACCACGCCCTCGAACTGAGCCTTGAGCTTTTCTTCACTCGGATCGACGACCACTTGCGTGCGCTCGCCAAAGACGAACTCTTCCACTTCCAGAAAGCCCCACAGATCACTTTGATAGATCTGCTTGGCGTACATTTCGAACACCTGGCCCTGGTTGAGGAAAATCACCTTGTAGATTGGAGCTTCACGTTTGGTCATGGTGGGCGGATAACACATCGGGGTAAAAATGAGGGCGCGAACTATAGCACAGCCGTCGGACGCACAACGGTAGGAAGCACGGGACATGTTCCCTATAATGCGCGGTTCTTTGAATCAGGTGATGACTCTTTCCATGGCCAAGAAGCTTTACATCGAAACCCACGGTTGCCAGATGAACGAGTACGACAGCTCGCGCATGGTCGATCTGCTGGGCGAACATCAGGCCCTGGAAGTCACCGCCCGCGCTGAAGACGCCGACGTGATCCTGCTCAACACCTGCTCGATCCGCGAACGTGCACAGGACCGGGTCTATTCCCAGCTCGGTCGCTGGCGTGAACTGAAGCTGGCCAACCCGGACATGGTAATCGCCGTCGGCGGCTGCGTGGCCAGCCAGGAAGGCGCGGCCATCCGCGATCGCGCGCCGTACGTCGACGTGGTGTTTGGCCCGCAGACCCTGCACCGTCTGCCGGAAATGATCGACGCCGCGCGCATCAGCAAACTGCCGCAAGTCGACGTCTCGTTCCCGGAAATCGAAAAATTCGACCATTTGCCCGAGCCGCGCATCGACGGCCCGAGCGCTTACGTGTCGGTGATGGAGGGTTGCAGCAAGTACTGCACGTTCTGCGTGGTGCCCTACACCCGCGGCGAAGAGGTCAGCCGGCCGTTCGACGACGTGATTGCCGAGATCATTCACCTGGCCGAAAACGGCGTGCGGGAAGTGACGCTGCTGGGGCAGAACGTCAACGGCTATCGCGGCCTCACCCATGACGGGCGCCTGGCGGATCTGGCCGAGCTGATCCGCGTGGTCGCCGCGGTCGATGGCATCGACCGCATCCGTTACACCACGTCGCATCCACTGGAGTTCTCCGACAGCCTGATCCAGGCCCACGCCGACGTGCCGGAGCTGGTCAAGCACCTGCACCTGCCGGTGCAGTCGGGCTCGGACCGTATCCTTGCCGCGATGAAGCGCAACCACACCGCGCTGGAATACAAATCCAAACTGCGCAAGCTGCGCGCCGCCGTGCCGGGAATCTGCATCAGCTCGGACTTCATCGTCGGCTTCCCGGGCGAGACCGAGAAAGACTTCGAACAGACCATGAAGCTGATTGCCGACGTCGGTTTCGACTTTTCCTATTCGTTCGTCTACAGCCAGCGCCCGGGCACGCCGGCTGCCGACCTGGCCGATGACACACCGGAAGAGTTGAAAAAAGAGCGCCTGAATGCCCTGCAGCATCGCTTGAACCAGCAAGGTTTCGAGATCAGCCGACAAATGGTCGGCTCGATCCAGCGGATCCTGGTGACCGATTACTCGAAAAAAGACCCGGGCGAGCTGCAAGGCCGAACCGAGAATAACCGTATCGTCAACTTCCGCTGCGACAATCCGACCCTGATCGGCCAGTTCGCAGATGTGCACATCGATGCTGCGCAGCCGCACTCGCTGCGGGGTTCGCTGATCCAATAACACTGCATTCCCTCTGTGGGAGCGAGCCTGCTCGCGAATACGGTCTGACACTCACCAATGATTCGACTGTCAGGCCGCTTTCGCGAGCAGGCTCGCTCCCACAAGGGATGGTGTTTGACGCTGGATTATTTAAGAGCTTTCGCACCCACGCCACTGGCGTTATCCTTGATTTCATCTCAATTGCCCCAGGGCGGCTAAATACGACCTTGAACGCACCCATAGAACCACATCGTTTCATTCTCGAGCCTTTTGAAGCTCGCCGCTTCGCCAATCTGTGCGGGCAATTCGACGAGCATTTGCGCTTGATCGAGCAGCGCCTGACCATCGAGATCCGCAATCGCGGAAACCAGTTCGAACTGATCGGCGAACCCAAACACACCACCTCCGCGGAAAACCTCCTGCGCCGCCTGTATCGGGAAACCAAGGGTACGGAGCTGTCGCCGGACATGGTGCACCTGTTCCTGCAGGAATCGGCCGTCGAACAACTGGACAATCACTCCCCCGCCGAACCGTCCGTAGCCCTGCGTACCAAAAAAGGCATGATTCGCCCCCGTGGCCTGAATCAGCTGCGCTACGTGAAGGAAATCCTCGGCAATGACATTAACTTCGGCATCGGCCCGGCCGGTACCGGCAAGACCTATCTGGCCGTTGCCTGCGCGGTGGATGCACTGGAGCGCGAGCAGATCCGCCGCATCCTGCTGGTTCGCCCGGCGGTCGAAGCGGGTGAAAAACTCGGCTTCCTGCCCGGCGACCTGGCGCAAAAAATCGACCCGTATCTGCGCCCGCTCTACGACGCGCTCTACGAAATGCTCGGCTTCGAATACGTCGCCAAGCTGATCGAGCGCCAGGTGATCGAAGTCGCGCCACTGGCCTACATGCGCGGCCGTACGCTGAACAACAGCTTCATCATTCTCGACGAAAGCCAGAACACCACGGTCGAGCAAATGAAGATGTTCCTGACCCGGATCGGCTTCGGCTCCACGGCCGTCATCACCGGGGACATCACCCAGGTCGACCTGCCACGCGGCACCAAGTCCGGCCTGCACCATGTGATTGAGGTGCTCAAGGAAGTTCCGGGGATCAGCTTCACCCATTTCCAGCCCAAGGACGTCGTGCGCCATCCGCTGGTGCAGCGGATTGTCGAAGCCTATGAGCGCTTCGAAACTAAAGCGGCCGATGATGCAGCCGCCAAGGATAGCCGCCGCGATGCTTGAGCTTGACCTGCAAATCGCCACTGAAGTCACCGCTCCCAGCGAAGCCGAGTTCCGCCAGTGGTGCGAACTGGCTTTGCGCCAACGCACCGCCGACTCGGAGATGACCATTCGTCTGGTCGACGAAGCCGAAGGACGCGAGCTGAACCACACCTGGCGGCAAAAGGATTACGCAACTAACGTCTTGTCATTCCCGGCCGAAGTGCCGGACGAGTTCCTCGACATCCCGCTGCTGGGCGATCTGGTGATCTGCGTGGCCGTGGTCGAGCGCGAGGCCGCTGAACAGGGCAAGGAGCTCAAGGCCCATTGGGCGCATCTGGTGATTCACGGCTGCCTGCATCTGCTCGGTTACGACCATATTGATGACGACGAAGCCGAAGAGATGGAAGCACTGGAACGAACGTTGCTTGCAGAACTGGGCTTTCCCGATCCGTACGCGGACGACGAAACCGATTTATCCCCTACCGAAACAACAAAGGATTCAGAGTAATCGCTATGAGCGAAGATCGATCGAGCAACGGGCAGAAGTCATGGCTGGGTAAGCTCACCCAGGCTTTTGCCCACGAGCCGAAAAACCGCCAGGAGCTGCTGGAGCTGCTGCGCGATGCACACCAGAACAAACTGTTGGACAGCGAAGCGCTGGCCATTGTCGAAGGCGCCATCCAGGTGGCTGACTTGCAGGTCCGGGACATCATGGTCCCGCGCTCGCAGATGGTCAGCATCAAGGCGAACCAGACACCCCGCGAGTTCCTGCCTGCCGTGGTCGACTCGGCCCACTCCCGCTACCCGGTCATCGGCGAAAGCCACGATGACGTGATGGGCGTGTTGCTGGCCAAGGATTTGCTGCCGTTGATCCTCAAGGAAAACGGCGACAGCTTCAACATCAAGGATCTGTTGCGTCCAGCCACCTTCGTGCCCGAATCCAAGCGCCTTAACGTGCTGCTGCGCGAGTTTCGCGCCAACCACAACCACATGGCCATCGTCATCGACGAGTACGGCGGCGTGGCAGGTCTGGTCACCATCGAAGACGTGCTGGAACAAATCGTCGGCGACATCGAAGACGAACACGATGTCGAAGAAGACAGCTACATCAAGCCGCTGCCCAGCGGTGATTTCCTGATCAAGGCTCTGACACCAATCGAAAACTTCAATGAGTTTTTCGACAGCGAGTTCTCCGACGATGAATTCGACACCGTTGGCGGTCTGGTGATGAGTGCGTTCGGGCATTTGCCAAAACGTAACGAAATCACTGAAATCGGCCCGTACCGCTTCCGCATCCTGAACGCCGACAGCCGTCGGATTCACTTGCTTCGCCTGACACCCATTGCTCGCTAAGGATTGAAATGCGCTGGACAACCCGCCCCGGCTGGCCCGGTAACCTGCTGGCCGTGGCGGCCGGTGCAATCACCACACTGGCCCTGGCGCCGTTCGATATCTGGCCACTGGCACTGCTCGCCGTCGGGTTGTTCTATGCCGGCCTGCGCGAACTGAGCCCACGTCAGGCATTGGGTCGCGGCTGGTGTTTCGGTTTCGGCCTGTTCGGTGCCGGCACCAGCTGGATCTACTACAGCATCCACCACTTCGGTGGCGCCTCGGTATTGCTGGCCGGTTTCCTGATGCTGCTCTTCACCGCGGCGATTGCCTGGTTCTTTGCCCTGCCCGCCTGGATTTGGGCGCGCTGGCTGCGCCGCAATGAAGCACCGCTGGCCGACGCCTTGGCCTTCGCGGCGCTGTGGGTCGGCCAGGAAGCCTTCCGTGGCTGGTTCCTGACGGGCTTCCCGTGGCTGTACTCCGGTTACAGCCAGCTTGATGGCCCGCTGGCCGGGCTCGCCCCCATCGGCGGGATGTGGCTGATTTCCTTTACCCTGGCCCTGACAGCTGCGTTGATCTACAACGGCATGCGCCTGGTTCGCACAGGGCGCAAAGGCTTCATCGCTGCCGGTGTATTGCTGCTGATCGGTCCGTGGCTGGCCGGTATGGCGCTCAAGCACCACGCCTGGACCAGCCCGTCGGGCCCGCCACTGAGCGTCGCCGCCATTCAGGGCAACATCGAACAAAGCATGAAGTGGGATCCGGCGCAGCTCAACGCGCAACTGGCGCTGTACCGCGACATGAGTTTCAGCTCCAGACGCGTCGATCTTCTCATCTGGCCGGAAACGGCGGTCCCGGTGCTCAAGGAGTCCGCCGAGGGCTACCTGAACATGATGGGCAGCTTCGCCGCCGAACGTAAATCGGCGTTGATTACTGGTGTCCCGGTCCGCATGGAGGTACGCCACGAAAAGCGTTTCTTCAATGCCATCACCGTTACCGGTGAAGGCGACGGCACTTACCTGAAGCAAAAACTGGTGCCGTTTGGTGAATATGTCCCCTTGCAGGACATGCTGCGCGGACTGATCGCCTTCTTCGACCTGCCAATGTCGGACTTCGCCCGCGGCCCGGCTGACCAACCCTTGCTGCAAGCCAAGGGTTATCAGATCGCACCGTACATCTGCTATGAAGTGGTTTATCCGGAGTTCGCCGCCAGCCTTGCCACCCGCAGCGACCTGCTGCTGACCATCAGCAACGACACCTGGTTCGGCACCTCCATCGGCCCGCTGCAACACCTGCAGATGGCACAGATGCGTGCCTTGGAAGCCGGGCGCTGGATGATCCGCGCCACCAACAACGGCGTGTCCGGCCTGATCAACCCGTTCGGTCAGATTACCGATCAGATCCCGCAGTTCGAACGCGGCATCCTGTATGGCGAAGTGGTGCCGATGCACAACCTGACGCCTTACCTGGAATGGCGTTCGTGGCCGCTGATCATTGCCTGTGTGTTGTTGTTTGGTTGGGCACTGATTGCGAGCCGGATGGCCAAGACCGTTTAAAAGCTTCCTCGGATCGCCTTCGCGATCCGACTTGCCCGCGAAGGTGTCATCACAGACACCTCATCAACCAGCGCCGACATCACCTCAATAGAACAACGAATAACCGATCTGCCCCACCGCCTCGTTCATCAATTGCCCGTTCTGCCAGATCGCCTTGAACTCCGGCATCCAGCCACCCAATGGCCGCGCATTGTCGCCGCCCAGAAACCCTACCGGTGCCGGCACCACCTCAAACCCGGCCTTGCGGAAACTCCAGACCGCTCGAGGCATATGCCAGGCCTGAGTCACAACCACCACACGCTTGATGCCCTGAGGCAGCAATACCTCGGCGCTCAACTGCGCATTCTCCCATGTCGTGCGGCTGCGCCCCTCCTGCCAGCGCACGGTCACGCCAAAATCGTCACGCAAGGAGTCAGCCATCATCTGCGCCTCGCTGGGCGGCGTGCCATAGTGCAAGCCGCCACTGGTCAGTACCGGCAGGCCGGAAGCCTTGGCCAGCCGCGCGGCAAAGCGCTGGCGTTCCAGACCGACGCCCGTGGGCTGATCAGCGCCCCAGGCCACGTCACCGCGCTCGCGCCCCGAACCGAGAATCACGATTGCATCCGCCCGTTGCCCCAGGCCTGCCCATTCATCGCGGGTCAACGGTGGCTCCCGCTCGAGCAGGCCGGCACTCCACTGCACCACCACCGGCAGGCTCATCAACCAGAAGCCCCCCAGTCCCAGCGCAAAGCACACACTGGCAAGCCTCGGCCTTGAGCGGCGCAACCACCAGGCAAGCAAAAGCAGCAGCAATAGAATGCCAGGGGGCAAAAGAAGTTGTTTTACGAAATAACGAAATGGCATCGAGCATCTCCCGGAGATGCCCGAAGCCTAGGTGGGTTGATGCAATGCGACAATCAATACGGAAGGACTATGCTTCAAAAATACTTGGAGCATGGCTCTGTACCCTATTTGAACTGCAAAGACCGGACCTTTACCGCGTCTCTGCCGCGAACCTTATCCTTGAGCCAAATGATCTTGGCCGAACGTGGTGCATCGAGTTGTTTTACCGCCTCTGACAAGCATCCGTGTGTCTCACGCTCACTGCGATCCAGATACGCTTTGACCAGTGCAAACTCTGCGGGGCTCAGGCCGCGCAGCTCCAGTTCCAGAGGGCGTTCGTCGCGCAACCGGCTAGCGGTCCTTGCCGCATCCAGGGCCAAGGCCAAACGATCGATCAGCCTTTCGTACAGCTCCGGTTTTGTAGCTTTTTGCTGTGACTCAACCATCCCTCACCTCATTGGAAGATAAGACCTACTCCCCAGTTAGAGCTTAGCTTCCATGAACAAACCGGCTGAACGCCGCGACCAACGGCCCTCACAGCGGTTTTTGCAGGACGTGCGGCAGCAATCAGGGTTTCCCTCGGCAGAGCACGGTCATGTATGCTACGGCGCTTCCTGTAACTCCACTTCCAGCTCGGCTGGGCATCGAAAACGCCAATGTGGCGCGATCACCGTCCAGCGTTGCATTGAAGAGGATTAGGCCACCCCTATTCAGTTCAAAAGTAGCCATGCACGAACAATATCAGCCCCGTGAAATCGAAGCCGCCGCCCAGTCGTTCTGGGACGAGCAAAAGTCCTTTGAAGTCAGTGAACAGCCAGGCAAGGAGACTTACTACTGCCTGTCGATGTTCCCTTACCCCAGCGGCAAGCTACACATGGGGCACGTGCGCAACTACACCATCGGCGACGTGATCTCCCGCTACCAGCGCATGCAAGGCAAGAACGTTCTGCAACCAATGGGTTGGGACGCTTTCGGCATGCCGGCGGAAAACGCCGCGATGAAGAACAACGTAGCGCCGGCCAAGTGGACCTACGAAAACATCGCCTACATGAAATCCCAGCTACGTAGCCTGGGCCTTGCGGTGGACTGGTCGCGCGAAGTGACCACCTGCAAGCCGGACTACTACCGCTGGGAACAATGGCTGTTCACTCGCCTGTTCGAAAAAGGCGTGATCTACAAGAAAAGCGGCACCGTGAACTGGGACCCGGTCGACCAGACCGTCCTGGCCAACGAGCAAGTGATCGACGGTCGCGGCTGGCGTTCCGGCGCGCTGATCGAAAAGCGCGAAATCCCGATGTACTACTTCAAGATCACCGCCTACGCGGATGAACTGCTGGAGAGCCTCGACGAACTGACTGGCTGGCCTGAACAGGTCAAGACCATGCAGCGCAACTGGATTGGCAAGTCCCGCGGCATGGAAGTGCAGTTCCCGTACAACGTCGATTCCATCGGCGAAGCCGGCACCCTGAAAGTCTTCACCACCCGTCCGGACACTTTAATGGGAGCGACTTACGTCGCCGTGGCCGCCGAGCACCACCTGGCCACACTGGCCGCGCAGAACAATCCTGAGCTGCAGGCATTCATCGCTGAATGCAAGGGCGGCAGCGTGGCCGAAGCCGACGTCGCCACCCAGGAGAAAAAAGGCCTGCCGACCGGACTGTTCGTCGAGCACCCGCTGACCGGCGAAAAACTGCCGGTATGGGTCGCCAACTATGTGCTGATGCACTACGGCGATGGCGCGGTAATGGCAGTTCCAGCCCACGACGAGCGTGATTTCGAATTCGCCCACAAGTACAACCTGCCGGTCAAATCGGTAGTACGCACCAGTTCCGGCGATAGCAACCCGACACCATGGCAAGACGCCTACGGCGAGTACGGCACATTGATCAACTCCGGCGAGTTCGATGGCCTCGATTTCGCGGGTGCCTTCGACGCCATCGAAGTCGCGCTGATCAAGAAAGAACTGGGCGCCTCGCGTACCCAGTTCCGCCTGCGCGACTGGGGCATCAGCCGTCAGCGTTACTGGGGCTGCCCGATCCCGATCATCCACTGCAACACTTGCGGTGACGTGCCGGTGCCGGAAGATCAACTGCCTGTCGTGCTGCCGGAAGACGTCGTACCCGACGGTGCCGGCTCGCCACTGGCGCGCATGCCCGAGTTCTACGAGTGCACCTGCCCTAAATGCGGCGCACCGGCCAAGCGTGAAACCGACACCATGGACACCTTCGTCGAGTCCTCGTGGTATTACGCCCGTTACGCCTCGCCGCACTATCAAGGTGGCCTGGTCGAAAAATCCGCGGCCGATCACTGGTTGCCGGTGGATCAATACATCGGCGGCATCGAACACGCGATCCTGCACCTGCTCTATGCGCGCTTCTTCCACAAGTTGATGCGTGACGAAGGGCTGGTGAGCTCCAACGAACCGTTCAAGAACCTGCTGACCCAGGGCATGGTGATCGCCGAGACTTACTATCGTCGCGAAGCCAACGGCGCTTACACCTGGTTCAATCCGGCGGACGTCGAGCTTGAGCGTGACAGCAAGGCCAAGGTTATCAGCGCGAAGTTGAAAGCCGACGGCTTGCCGGTGGAAATCGGCGGCACCGAGAAGATGGCCAAGTCGAAGAACAACGGCGTCGACCCACAGTCGATGATTGACCAGTTTGGCGCAGACACCTGCCGCCTGTTCATGATGTTCGCCTCGCCACCTGACATGAGTGCTGAATGGTCCGACTCGGGCGTTGAAGGTTCGCACCGTTTCCTCAAGCGCGTCTGGCGTCTGGCTCAAGCCCACGTCACCCAAGGCCTGCCGGGGAAACTGGACGTTGCCAGCCTGAACGACGAGCAGAAAGCCGTTCGCCGCTCGATCCACCAGGCCATCAAGCAGGCCAGCCACGACGTCGGCCAGAACCACAAGTTCAACACCGCCATCGCCCAGGTGATGACGCTGATGAACGTGCTGGAAAAAGCCGCGCAAGGCACCGAACAGGATCGCGCACTGGTCCAGGAAGGCCTGGAAACCGTGACTCTGCTGCTGGCCCCAATCACCCCGCACATCAGCCACGAGCTGTGGCATCGCCTGGGTCACGCCGATCCGGTGATCGACGCCAACTGGCCGGTACTGGACGAAAGTGCACTGGTGCAGGACAGCCTGCAACTGGTGATTCAGGTCAACGGCAAACTACGTGGTCACATCGAAATGCCAGCCAGTGCCAGCCGCGAAGAAGTCGAAGCAGCCGCCCGAGCCAACGAGAACGTCCTGCGCTTTGTCGACGGTCTGACCATTCGCAAAGTGATCGTAGTGCCCGGGAAACTGGTCAATATCGTCGCCAGCTAATTGGATCAGGCGCCAGGTGAGCCTGGCGCCGAGTAAAACCTTTCGGGCCGCTTGATCGGCCCACATGGTTTCAAGGGGAGCAACAAGATGATCAAACGCAATCTGCTGGTGATGGGTCTCGCGGTTCTGCTGAGTGCCTGCGGTTTCCAGCTGCGCGGAACCGGCACCGACGAACTGGCGATCAAGGAACTCGACTTGAGCGCCCGTAACGCCTATGGCGAAACCGTGACTCAGTTGCGCAAGGCACTCGAGGGCAGCGGCGTCAAGGTCTATAACGGTGCACCGTACAAACTGGCGCTGACCAATGAACAGGAAAGCCAGCGCATCCTCAGCTACGCAGGTGCCGGTCGTGCAGGCGAGTACCAGGTGACCACCGTGCTGAACTACGACATCCGTGGTCGCGGCGATCTGCCACTGATGAGCGACAAGCTTGAAGTGCAGAAAATCTACATGCACGATGGCAACAACCTGGTGGGCTCCGACCAGGAAGCCGCAACCGCACGGGCAGAAGGCCGCCGGGAGCTGGTCCAACGCATGATGCTGCGTTTGCAACAACTGACCCCGGGTCAACTGGATCAGTTGCAGCAGACTGCCGAAGCCAGGGCCAAGGCTGACGCCACAGCACTGGAAGCGGCGAAGAAGGCTGAAGCGGAAACCCCGCGCCAGTCGCCAATCGAACTGCCGCAGCAGTAAGACTTACGGGGCGCTCAGGCGCCCCGTTCGCCCTCTCTTATGAAGCTCGCCCCCGCCCAACTCGCCAAACACCTGCAAGGCGCCCTTGCGCCGGTCTATATCATCAGCGGTGATGACCCGCTGTTGTGCCAGGAGGCGGCCGACGCTGTTCGCGCTGCCGCCCGCCAGCAGGGATTCGATGAACGCCAGGTGTTTGCCGCCGACGCCAGTTTCGACTGGGGCACGTTGCTGCAAGCCGGCGCCAGCATGTCGCTGTTCGCCGAAAAGCGCCTGCTGGAACTGCGCCTGCCTTCCGGCAAACCCGGCGACAAAGGTGCCGCCGCGCTGATCGAGTACTGCTCGCGCCCGGCCGACGACACTGTGCTGCTGATCAGCCTGCCAAAACTCGATGGCAGCGCGCAGAAAACCAAGTGGGGCAAAGCGCTGGTCGAAGGACAGCAGACCCAGTTCGTGCAGATCTGGCCGGTCGATGTCGCCCAGTTGCCAAGCTGGATCCGTCAACGTTTGTCCCAGGCCGGGCTTTCCGCCAGCCAGGACGCCGTTGAATTGATCGCTGCGCGGGTCGAGGGCAACTTGCTGGCCGCCGCCCAGGAAATCGAAAAGCTCAAGCTGATGGCCGAAGGGGGTCAGATCACCGTTGAAACCGTGCAGGCTGCGGTGGCCGATAGTGCGCGCTTCGACGTCTTTGGCCTGACCGATGCAGTTCTCAATGGTGAAGCAGCCCACGCGTTACGCATGCTCGAAGGGTTGCGCGGTGAAGGCGTCGAACCGCCGGTGATTCTCTGGGCCCTGGCCCGGGAGTTGCGCCTGCTGGCCAACATTTCGCTGCAATACAGCCAGGGTACGCCGCTGGACAAGGCCTTCAGCCAGGCCAAGCCGCCGGTCTGGGACAAACGTAAACCGTTGATGAGCAAAGCACTGCAACGCTACTCGGCACAGCGCTGGGCGCAACTGCTGCTGGAAGCACAACGTATCGACGCGCAGATCAAGGGCCAGGCTGCGGGTTCGCCGTGGATGAGCCTGAGTCGGTTGACGTTGTTGATGGCTGGGCAGCGCTTGTCGTTGCCGGGGGAGTGAAAAGCCTTACGCAATGCAGGGACTAGACAGATCCACCACTTCGGCCGATGATTCGCCTCGCAAAACCCACTTACTTGCGAGAAATCATCATGAGCAAAAAGCCATCGAAGCATGGCCCCAACAAGGCCAAATCCATCATCGCCCAGCCATTGTTCCGCAGCCGCCAGGAACGCCCTGGCAAGGGAAAAGGCAGCTACCGCCGCGAAGCCTTCCAGTCTGACAGCTGGGAGGCTTCTTACTTTCTGGCAGCCTGAAAGGCAAGCATCCGCTCAACATGTTAAGGTCTGCACCTGATACGTTTTCCCTGGACCTGTGCATGCCCTTTTGTATTTCCCGTCGTTGGCATCTGCGCCAATTGATTGCTGCCTCCAGCCTTGTTTTGCTAGTCGCCTGTGCGGAAAAACCGACCGCCGCCGACGCACAGCCGCTTCAGACGCTCCCTGTCGCCACCGCTCCCGCAGTCATTGCGCCTGTGGTTCCGAGCGCCGAAAACCTCGATATCCAGCCAACCCAGACCTTTGCCGAATGGCAAGCGGGTTTCCGCAAGGATGCCCTGGCCGCCGGTATCCGCGCCGATCTGTTCGACCGCGCCTTCGCCAATGTCAACTTCGACCCCAGTGTGATTCGTGCCGATCGTAGCCAACCGGAATTCGCAAAACCGGTGTGGGAATACCTCGACGGCGCCTTGTCGCCGCTGCGGGTACGCAAAGGTCAGTCGCTGCTCAGCCAATACGACGGTATCTTGCAGAGCATCGAACAGCGTTACGGCGTCGACCGTGAGGCACTTGTCGCTGTGTGGGGCATGGAAAGCAACTTCGGCCAGTTCCAGGGCAGCAAGTCGGTGATCAATTCGCTGGCAACCCTGGCCTACGAAGGCCGACGCCCGGGCTTCGCCCGCGCGCAATTGATTGCCGCCCTGCAGATCCTGCAACAAGGTGATATCGAACCGGAGAAAATGCTCGGATCCTGGGCCGGTGCCATGGGCCAGACCCAGTTCATCCCGACCACCTACAACACCCATGCCGTGGACTTCGATGGCGATGGACGCCGCGATATCTGGGGGAGCTCGGCCGATGCCCTGGCCTCGACTGCGCATTACCTGCAAAGCTCAGGCTGGCAGAAAGGCCAGCCGTGGGGCTTCGAGGTGCAGTTGCCAGGCGGATTCAACTATGTGCTGGCCGATGGCACGATTCGCAAAAGCGTCGCGGAATGGCGGCAACTGGGGATTACGCTGCCCAATGGTGGCCAGGTCCCTGCCGGTTCCGAGCAATTATCCGCGGCCCTGTTGCTGCCGGCCGGTTACCGTGGCCCGGCGTTTCTGGTGCTCGATAATTTCCGGGCAATTCTCAAGTACAACAACTCATCGTCCTACGCCTTGGGCGTGAGCTTGTTGTCCGAACGCTTCAATGGCGCAGGCCTGATCAGCAGCACGTGGCCAAAAGATGATTTGCCGCTGAGCCGTACCGAGCGGATCGAGCTGCAAAACTTGCTGAGTGCCCAGAATTACGACGCGGGCAATGCGGACGGGATTATCGGTGCCAATACCCGCAAGGCGATTCGCAGCGCACAGCAGTCGTTTGGCTGGCCGGCGGATGGGTATCCGACGCACAAGTTGCTGGAAGGGTTGCGTAACCGCTAAAAGCATCGTCGGAACGCCGCCCGGAGCCGGCTCACTCCCACAGTGGTTTGTGTCGTTCACAGATCCAGTGTGGGAGCGAGCCGGCTCGCGAAGGCGGACTATCAGGAGATGGAGACCTACTGCCTGACCACCACATCCTGCTCCAACACCAACTCCCTGTTCCCCGCATCCAGCCTGACCAGCGCGCCCATGGGCAATGTCAGGTTCGGATCGCAATGCCCGCTTCGCCATCCGGACAACACCGGTATCCGCAACGGCTCGAACGTCTGCTTGAGCAACCGCTCCAGCGCAGGTACCTCCACCCCCGCCACATCCCCCACCAGCACCCCACGCAACTTGCCCAGAGTGCCAGCCAGCCGCAGTTGGGTCAGCAATCGATCGATGCGATACAGCGGCTCGTTGATGTCCTCGATAAACAGGATGATACCCTCGGCATCGATCTCATAAGGCGTGCCCATGGTCGCGGCGATCATCGACAGGTTGCCCCCCAGCAAACGACCGTGGGCAATGCCTGGCTCGATCATCGTCAATGGATAGACAACGGGATGCGCCAACACGCTGCCGGCCTTCACCTGACCGCGCAGCATATTGAAAAACGAAGGTTCGGTGGGCTTTTGCTTGTCGCCCAGCAGATCGGCATTGAGCATCGGGCCATGGAAGGTCACGAAGCCTGCATAACGACTGATCGCCAGATGCAGTGCAGTGATGTCGCTGTAGCCGATGAACGGCTTGACGTTGTTACGCAGCAGTTCGAAATCGATTCGATCAAGCAACCTCGGTGTGCCATAACCACCGCGCAGGCAAATGATGGCATCGACCTCGTTGTCGGCGAACGCCGCGTGCAGGTCATTGAGCCGCACCTCGTCACTGCCAGCAAGATAGCCATCCTTCTCGTAGACGCCGGGAAAGATCTTCAGCGAATAGCCGCGGGCGCGCATCCATTGCACAGCTCTATCGGTGTCCAGTGGCGCGGGACCGGCAGGCGCTATAACGCCAATCAGCCCTTGCGACGGCAAAGCCGGAACCGGGGTGTGAGGGCAAAGAGTGTGAGACGGTCGAACGGTCATCCTTGAATCTCCCTGGGTGAAAACGTCACCACACAGTAGTCAGGAACGTGGACAAACAGAAGCGGGGTCGTTACCCCGCAAATTGCAGGAAACGGCTGCTGTTGCCGTAGGCAAGGCAAAAAAACGCCCGCAAGACTAAACGCCATGCGGGCCATTTTCATTGCTGCCCGCCGGTCAGGACGACATCAGCTCGGCCTTGACCAGCTTCGCTTGCTCGTCGGCGTGATACGAAGAACGTACCAGAGGACCAGACGCGACATTCTTGAAGCCCATCTTGTAACCTTCCTCGGCGAACCAGGCGAAGGTGTCGGGGTGCACGAAGCGCTGCACCGGCAAGTGGCTACGCGAAGGTTGCAGGTACTGGCCCAGAGTCAGCATGTCGATGTCATGCTCGCGCATGCGCTTCATGACTTCGATGACTTCTTCATCCGTTTCCCCCAGACCCAGCATCAAACCGGATTTGGTTGGGATGTGCGGCATCATCTGCTTGAAGCGTTGCAGCAGAGTCAGCGACCACTGGTAGTCCGAACCCGGACGTGCAGCCTTGTACAGGCGCGGCACGGTTTCCAGGTTGTGGTTGAACACATCCGGCGGCTCGGCGGCGGTGATTTCCAGGGCGATGTCCATGCGGCCACGGTAGTCCGGGACCAGGGTCTCCAGCTGCACGTTCGGCGACAGCTTGCGGATTTCACGGATGCAGTCGGCAAAGTGCTGGGCACCGCCGTCGCGCAAGTCGTCGCGGTCCACCGAAGTGATCACCACGTACTTCAGACGCAAGTCGGCAATGGCGATGGCCAGGCTTTCCGGTTCGTTGACGTCGAGTGGTTTCGGACGGCCGTGGCCGACGTCGCAGAAGGGGCAACGACGGGTGCAGATGTCACCCATGATCATGAAGGTCGCGGTGCCGCCAGAGAAGCACTCGCCCAGGTTCGGGCAGGAAGCTTCTTCGCACACGCTGTGCAACTTGTGTTTGCGCAGCAGGGCCTTGATGCGGTCGACTTCCGGCGAAACCGGGATGCGGACGCGAATCCAGTCCGGCTTCTTCGGCAGTTCGGTGGTCGGAATGATCTTCACCGGAATGCGTGCAACCTTTTCGGCGCCGCGCAGCTTGACGCCGGCTTCAACCTTGGGACGCGGGGCCGGGCGCTCGGTGGCATCGAGCGTCGGGATCATGGTTTGCACTGCATCAGTAGTCATATCAGTCGATTCCGCCCGTCAGGGTCGTCTGCTCAGCATAGTCGAGGTGTTTGACGAGCTGCGCACGCAGCCGGGCACTTACCTCGGCAAATTCAATCGATCCTGCGTGATCGCTCAGCTGGGTCATCGCCAGCCCGGCATAGCCGCAGGGATTAATCCGTCGAAACGGTTCAAGGTCCATGTCCACGTTCAAGGCCAGGCCATGAAAGGAACAGCCGTGGCGAATCCGCAGCCCCAAGGAAGCGATTTTCGCTCCGTCGACGTAGACACCCGGTGCATCGGGCTTGGCCACGGCGGTCACACCGTAACTGGCCAGCAGCTCGATCAGGCATTGCTCCATCCGGCTGACCAGATCGCGCACGCCAAAACCCAGCCTGCGCACGTCCAGCAGCAAATATGCCACCAGTTGACCAGGGCCGTGGTAGGTCACCTGACCACCACGGTCGACCTGCACCACCGGAATATCACCGGGAAGCAGCAGATGCTCGGCCTTGCCGGCCTGCCCCTGGGTGAACACCGCAGGGTGTTCCACCAGCCAGATCTCGTCGGCAACATCGGTGCCGCGTTCGTTGGTGAAGCGTTGCATGGCATGCCAGACCGGCTCGTAAGCCATCTGGCCAAGCTCGCGAAAGCCCAGCGTGCCGGACATCACAACACCATGTGCACGAAACCGGTAGCCCGCAGTTCGCTGTTGATGTTGTACAGCTGGTCCTGGTCGGTCGCGACGATGTGCAACTGAATGGTGGTGTATTTGCCGTTGGTGCTTTGGCGCTCATCTACGCGGTCATGGTTGATCGTCGCGTGTTTCTTGACGATCTCGATGATCTTGTCCTTGTTGCCCACACCCGTATCGCTGATCACCTTAACCGGGTAATCAACGTTGGGGAATTCGATCTTAGGCGCCTTTACTTCGGTATCGGTCATGGCGTAACGGCCTCGTAAGCGTAAGCCGTGGCGACGGGCATGGCCCCGTGCCGGATCAGCGCGGGGCCATGCAGGTGCACACTATCAGTTGAACAAGCCGTAGAAGAATAGACGGATGCTATCCCACATGCGACGGAAGATACCACCCTCTTCGACGCCATCCAGAGCGATCAGGTCGGCGCTGTGCACTACCTTGTCGTCCAGTTTGACTTCGACTTTACCGATCACGTCACCCTTGGCAATTGGCGCAACCAGTTGCGGGTTCATGGTCATGCTGGCAGCGAGCTTTTTCAGTTGGCCTTTCGGCAGGGTCATGGTCAGGTCTTCAGCCAGGCCGGCCTTGACTTGATTGGTGGAGCCTTTCCAGACAGGCGCCTGGGCCAGTTCGGCGCCCTTCTGATAGAAGGTCTGGGTTTCGAAGAAACGGAAACCGTAGGTCAGCAGCTTTTGGGTTTCGGCGGCACGGGCCACTTCGCTGTTGGTGCCGAACACCACGGCGATCAGGCGCATGCCATCACGTACGGCCGAAGACACCATGCAGTAGCCGGCTTCGTCGGTGTGGCCGGTTTTCAGACCGTCGACGGTCTTGTCACGCCACAGCAGCAGGTTGCGGTTCGGTTGCTTGATGCCGTTCCAGAAGAACTCTTTCTGCGAGTAGATCGCGTAGTGAGCCGGGTCTTCGTGGATGATCGCACGGGCCAGAACAGCCATGTCGTGAGCCGACGAATAGTGCTCAGGGTTCGGCAGGCCGGTCGGGTTCATGAAGTGGGTGTTGGTCATGCCCAGGTCGGCGACGGTCTTGTTCATCAGGTCGGCGAACGCGTCTTCGCTGCCGGCGATGTGCTCGGAGAGCGCGACGCTGGCGTCGTTGCCCGACTGGATGATGATGCCGTGCAGCAGGTCGCTGACAGTGACCTGCGAGCCGACCTTGATGAACATCCGCGAACCGCCGGTACGCCAGGCGTTTTCGCTGACGGTCACCGGATCGTTTTCACCGATCTGGCCACGGCGGATTTCCAGGGTCGCGATGTACGCAGTCATCAGCTTGGTCAGGCTGGCCGGTGGCAGACGCTGGTCACCATTGTTCTCGACCAGCACGTTGCCGCTGCTGGCATCCATGAGCACGTAGGCCTTGGCGGCCAGTTGTGGTGGCGACGGCATCATCTCGACCGCGAACGCGGCAGGTGAGAGGAGCAGCGGGACTAGCAGGAACAGGCGTTTGGCAAAGGTGGTGATGTTCATCCGTCTCTCGAAATCGCTAATGGAAACTGCCCGAAGGCAAAACTAATCAGACAGCTTTCTAACGAGCTGTCGCGTGTTCAGTTGTTCACTCAGAACCCTTGCCGGGCTTTTGTTCTTCAACGAGCCAACAACCAGATTCACCCCCCAAAACCGCAAGTGAACCGTCAATCAAGATCTACGTATTACTCTGCGACCACGCTCGGCGAACCGAGATTGGCCAGGCGCACGCTGTTCTGCACCTGCTGGACTTCACCCGGCGATCCGATCGGGCCCAGACGAACCCGATGCAGGGTCTGCTGATTGCGCACGATCGAGCTGATGAACACCGGAGCGCTCACCATCCCGCTGAGCTTGGATCTCAGGAGTTCTGCAGCGTCCGGGTTGGCGAACGCGCCCACCTGCAGATACTGGCCAGAGGCTGGCACAGAAGCGTTTTTTTTTGCATCAAGCTGCACCGGAACCACTGCGGCGGCGTGTTGCTGCGGCGGCGGTGTCCATTGCTCGACGGTGCCGGCCGAAGCCGTGATCACCGGGGCGCTATTCTGCGCGACTTGCGGCTCGTTGAGCATCAAAGGCGCCGGACGGCCTTTGGCCGCCCAATACGCCTGTGGATCGATGCCCTCGACCTTGACCCGCGCAGTGCCGATTTCGGCATAACCGAGCTTCTTGGCGGCGGCGTAGGACAGGTCGATGATTCGGTCCGAGTAAAACGGCCCACGGTCGTTGACTCGCAGGATAACGCTCTTGTTGTTGTCCAGATTGGTCACCCGGACATAACTTGGCAGTGGCAATGTCTTGTGCGCGGCACTCATGCCGTACAGGTCATACACCTCACCATTGGCGGTGTTCTGACCGTGGAACTTGGTGCCATACCAGGACGCCGTGCCCGAGGCCACGTAGGTCCTGGACTCTTGCAACGGGAAGTAAGTCTTGCCGAGTACAGTGTACGGATTTGCCTTGTACGGGCCGGTGTGCAGGGTCGGCGTGGCGTCCGGGATACGCGAAACATCGACATCCCACCATGGCGCGCCATCCTTGTGGGCGCGATTGATGTCCAACCCCGGCGTCGAGCGCACGGCGGTGGAGGACTTCTGGGCCGGCGCACGGCTGGTCGAACAACTGGCGACCAGCACTGTCAACGCGGCGAATGCCATCAGCTTCAGGGGTTTATTGATAGGCAATGCCCGCATTACTTGACGCCCCGTGCTTGGACCAGCTGTTCAGACAGTTGATGTACGGCCATGGCGTACATCACGCTGCGGTTATAACGCGTGATCGCGTAAAAATTCTTCAGGCCCATCCAGTACTCGGAGCCATTGTCGCCTTCCAGGCGGAAAGCAGTAACCGGCATATCATCGCGCAGCGCATCATGACTTGACCACCCCAGGACTCGCAACTCCCCGACGGTTTTCGCCGGTTCGATTCCAGTGGTCAAACCCTCGTCGACCTGATCGCCACGGACATCGGCGCGGCTGACTACCGGTTCGCCGGCGACCCAGCCATGACGCTTGAAGTAACTGGCGACACTGCCAATGGCATCGTCCGGGTTGGTCCAGATGTTGATATGACCATCACCATCGAAATCCACCGCATAGGCGCGGAAACTGCTCGGCATGAATTGTGGCAATCCCATTGCGCCGGCGTAGGAGCCTTTGAGCGTCAACGGATCGACTTGCTCTTCGCGGGCCAGCAGCAAGAACTCACGCAATTCCTTGCGGAAAAACTCGGCACGGGGAGGATAGTCGAAACTTAGGGTCGACAAGGCATCGATCACCCGGAAATTTCCGGTATTACGGCCGAAAAAGGTTTCAACGCCGATGATCGAGACAATCACCTGGGCCGGCACGCCGTATTCCTGCTCGGCACGGGCCAGCACCGCTTCGTGCTGACGCCAGAAGTCCACACCCCGGGCTATGCGCGCATCGGTGATGAACATCGGGCGATATTCGCTCCACTGCTTGACCCGTTCGGCGGGTTTCGAGATGGCGTCCAGAATCGACTGCTTGCGCTCGGCTTCGCGGAACACACCCATCAATTGTTCACCGGCGAAACCGTAGTCGCGGGTCATTTCACCGACGAATTCGGCCACCTGGGGTGAGCCTTCGTAGTCGCCGGCCAACGCTTCCTGCACGGTGCCAAGGATGCTTACCAGGCCGACCCATGGCGCATATCGAGTCGCCCAGCCACGCATTACTTGCATTGAAAATTTCACCTTATTCAAACCTGCGCGATCCACTTGCGATGGGTATGGATCGACATCAAAACCCCAAACGCTGACAGCAGCGTCACCAGCGAAGTTCCTCCGTAGCTAATGAATGGCAACGGCACCCCCACCACCGGCAACAGGCCACTGACCATACCGATGTTGACGAAAACATAAACAAAAAACGTCATGGTCAGGCTGCCCGCGAGCAACTTGCCGAACAATGTCTGCGCCTGGGCGGTAATCACCAGGCCGCGGCCGATCAACAGCAGGTAGATCAGCAACAGCGCGCAGATTCCCACCAGACCGAACTCTTCACCCATGACCGCAATGATAAAGTCGGTATGGCTTTCCGGCAGGAAATCCAGGTGCGACTGGGTGCCCAACAACCACCCCTTGCCGAATACGCCACCGGAGCCGATGGCCGCCTTGGACTGGATGATGTTCCAGCCCGTGCCGAGCGGATCGCTCTCCGGGTCGAGGAACGTCAGGATTCGCTGCTTCTGGTAGTCGTGCATGATGAAGAACCACATGGCGATGGCCACGGGCACGGCAGCGGCCAGCACGCTGAGGATCCAGCGCCAGCGCAAGCCACCCATGAACAGGACAAAAGCTCCGCCGGCCAGGATCAGCAGCGAAGTGCCAAGATCCGGTTGTCGCACGATCAGAATGAACGGAATGCCGATAAGCATCAGGCTGATACCGACGTGCTTGAGCTGTGGCGGCAAGGTGCGTTTGGACAGGTACCAGGCAATGGTTGCCGGCATCAGAATCTTCATGAACTCCGATGGCTGGAAGCGGATGACACCGGGGATGTTGATCCAGCGCGTGGCACCCATCGCGTTGTGGCCCATGACGTCCACTACCACCAGCAACAACACACCGATCACATAGCCGACCGGTACCCAACGTGCCATGAAACGCGGTTCGAACTGGGCGATGACGATCATCGACACCAGGCCGATGCCGAACGAAGTGGCTTGTTTGGCCAGCAGATCCCAGCTTTTTCCACTGGCCGAATACAGGACGAACAGGCTGCCGGCGGCAAGCGTCAGCAGCAGGATCAGCAACACGCCGTCGATGTGCATTCGTTGCAACAGCGTTGCACGGCGACGCATCACATCCTCGCTGGAGAGCATGCGATCAAAATTATTCATCACGGGCTGTTGCCTCTGCACTGATAGGGCTGGCGTATTCGGGCTTCAACCGACCGTCCTGGTCCAGGAGCCAGGCGTCCATGACCTGACGCACAACCGGTGCGGCCACGCCGGAGCCCGACTCACCGTTCTCGACCATCACCGAAACCACGATTTTCGGATCGTCGGCCGGTGCGAAACCAACGAACAAGGCGTGATCGCGATGGCGCTCCTGCACCTTGGAGCGGTCGTACTTCTCGCCCTGCTTGATCGCGACCACCTGAGCCGTACCACTCTTGCCGGCAATCCGGTACTGCGCGCCGATCGAGGCCTTGCGCGCCGTACCGCGGGCGCCATGCATCACCTGTTGCATTCCATGGTTCACCCGGGTCCAGTCCGCCGGATCGCGCAGGATGATGTCAGGCATCGGGTTCGGATCCACCGGCTTCTCGCCTTCGATGGTCTTGGCCAGGTGTGGACGGTTCCAGACACCCTTGTTGGCCACCAATGCGGTGGCCTGGGCCAGTTGCAACGGCGTCGACTGCATGTAGCCCTGACCGATACCGAGAATCAGTGTCTCCCCCGGGAACCACGCCTGACGACGCGTCGCACGCTTCCATTCCCGGGTCGGCATCAACCCCGGCGACTCTTCGAACATGTCCAGAGAGACTTTCTGGCCGATACCGAACTTGCTCAGGTACGCCGACAGCCGGTCGATTCCCAGCTTGTGGGCCAGGTCATAGAAGTAGGTGTCGTTGGAACGCATGATCGCCGTATCGAGGTCGACAAAGCCATCGCCGGTACGGTTCCAGTTACGGTACTTGTGATCGTAGTTGGGCAGCATGTAGTAACCCGGGTCGAACACCCGGGACGAGGCCGTCACCACGCCCGCATCCAGTCCGGCAATCGCCACGGCCGGCTTGATCGTCGAGCCCGGTGGGTAAAGGCCACGCAACACGCGGTTGAACAGCGGCCGGTCGATGGAATCGCGCAGCTCGGAATAGGCCTTGGAGCTGATGCCGGTGACGAACAGGTTCGGGTCGAAACTCGGCTGGCTGACCATCGCCAGCACTTCGCCGGTTTTCGGGTCCAGGGCCACCACCGCACCACGACGACCACCGAGTGCGGCTTCAGCGGCTTCCTGCAATTTGATGTCCAGGCTCAGGACAATGTCCTTGCCGGAAATCGGTTCGGTACGCTTGAGTACCCGCAGTACACGGCCGCGAGCGTTGGTCTCGACTTCCTCGTAACCCACCTGACCGTGCAATTGCGGCTCGTAGAAACGCTCGATGCCAGTTTTGCCAATTTGATGGGTGCCGCTGTAACTCACCGGATCGAGGGTCTTCAGTTCTTTCTCGTTGATCCGCCCCATGTAGCCCACCGAGTGCGCAAAGTGCGCGCCCTGGGGATAGTGACGAACCAATTGCGCAACCACTTCCACCCCGGGCAAGCGGAACTGGTTCACGGCGATCCGGGCGATCTGCTCTTCGGTCAGCTCGAACAGGATCGGCACCGGCTCGAACGGCCGGCGCCCCTGACGCATGCGTTTCTCGAAAATCACCCGGTCCTCGGGCGTCAGTTCCAGCACTTCGACGATCACGTCGAGCACCTGCTGCCAGTCGCCGGAACGCTCGCGGGTCATGCTCAGGCTGAAGCTGGGCCGGTTATCGGCAATCACCACGCCGTTGCGGTCGAAAATCAAGCCACGGGTCGGCGGAATCGGCTGCACATGGACGCGGTTGTTTTCCGACAGGGTCGAGTGGTACTCGTACTGAATCACCTGCAGGAAATACAGACGCGCGATCAGCACGCCTATCAGTGCCACCACTGCAATAGCCCCGAACACGACGCGGCCACGCACCAGACGGGCGTCTTTTTCGTGGTCCTTGATACGGATCGGCTGGGACATGAGGGCAGAATTACTTGTGGTAAGGGTGACCGGACAGCACGGTCCAGGCACGGTACAACTGCTCGCCGATCAGAATCCGCACCAGCGGATGCGGCAGGGTCAGCGGCGACAACGACCAGCGCTGGTCAGCCCGGGCACAGACTTCCGGCGCCAGCCCTTCAGGGCCGCCGACCATGAAGTTGACGGTGCGCGAGTCCAGCCGCCAGCGATCGAGCTCGACCGCCAGTTGCTCGGTACTCCAGGGCTTGCCATGGACTTCGAGTGTGACAATCCGCTCGTTCGGCCCGACCTTGGCCAGCATGGCTTCGCCTTCCTGGCGGATGAAACGGGCCACGTCGGCGTTCTTGCCACGGGTATTGAGCGGTATTTCCACCAGTTCCAGCGCCAGCTCGGACGGAAGACGCTTGGCATATTCATGCCAGCCTTCTTCCACCCACTTGGGCATGCGTGAACCGACGGCGATCAGTCGCAGTCGCACAGCGGTCCCTTATTCCTGATCTTTGTTGAGCTTGTTGAAGTGCTCGTGACCAACTTCAGGGCTGTGGTGCTTGCCATCGGCCGCACGGCTCTGCTCGGCACCTTTCCACAGGCGCTCCAGGTCGTAGAACTGACGAGCGCTGGCAGTCATCATGTGAACGATCACGTCGTCCATGTCCAACAGCACCCAGTCGCTGTCGCCCTTGCCTTCTTCACCCAGCGGTTTGATACCCAAGGCTTTGACGGCCTCGCGGACCTTGTCCAGCATCGCGCCGATCTGACGGTTGGACGTACCGGTGGCGATGATCATGTAGTCAGTGATGCTCTGCTTGTCGCGAACATCAATCACCAGCACGTCCTGGGCCTTGACGTCTTCCAGGGCGGCTACGGCGATCTTGACCAGCTCGTCGCCTTTGGGTGGCTCGGCAGCAAGGACCTTCTCAGGCAGCGGGGCACTCTTGAACGTGCCTTTGCGCTTAACTTTGTTTACGTCGTTGTTCGTCATATAAAACTCGTTTTGCTCGTATGTTCGGGCGCTTCAATACACGTTGTTGCCACGTGCCTTGAGGCACTCCTATTCAGTTCGACGCACGGTAGAGTCCGTGCGCATCGATGTAGGCCAGGACCGCGTCGGGCACCAGGAAACGTACCGACTTACCGCTGGCCAGCAGTTGACGGATCTGGGTGGCGGATACCGCGAGCGGTGTCTGCCAGACGAATGCAATCTGTCCGCTCGGCCCTTTGAGGGCCAGCGGGTCGCTCACCGAGCGCGCTGCCAGCAGGTTGCGCAAGGCATCCGGCGGTTCGCTGTCGGCATCCGGGCGTTGCAACACCAGGATATGGCAATGCTGGAGCAACTCTTCCCAGCGGTGCCAAGTGGGCAGGCCGCAAAAAGCGTCCCAGCCCAAAAGCAGAAAAACCTGGTCTGATACGGCCAGTTCGGCACGCATCAGTTCCAGGGTATCAATGGTGTAGGACGGTTTGTTCCGCTGCAATTCGCGGGCATCCACCACCAACGGCGCCACACCGGCCACCGCGCACTCGACCATCGCCAGACGGTCTTTCGCCGACACCTGCGGCGTATCCCGATGGGGAGGCCTGGCACTGGGTGTCAGACGCAGCTCATCGAGCGCCAGGGTTTCGGCGACTTCCAGCGCACCGCGCAAATGGCCGATGTGCACCGGGTCGAACGTTCCGCCCAGCACACCAATACGGCGAGGGGCAGGCTCGCTGACGGTGACCGGGGCTGACGGGTCGAAGTCGCCCAAGTCAGACCGGCTCCTGTCCGCGCAACTGCCCGTCGCCGACCACGATGTACTTCTCGCAGGTCAGTCCTTCGAGACCCACCGGGCCGCGGGCGTGCAGCTTATCAGTAGAAATGCCGATCTCGGCACCCAATCCGTATTC
Organism: Pseudomonas sp. B28(2017); assembly: GCF_002113025.1. Lineage (GTDB taxonomy): Bacteria > Pseudomonadota > Gammaproteobacteria > Pseudomonadales > Pseudomonadaceae > Aquipseudomonas. The sequence continues at coordinate 76,491 of NZ_NEJH01000010.1, forward strand.
GAAGCCATCGGCGAAGCATGTCGGGGTATTGATCATCACCGACGAGGAGTCGACTTCAGCCACGAAACGCCGGGTGTCGCCCTGGTGTTCGCTGACAATCGAATCGGTGTGATGGGAACCGTAATGGTTGATGTGCTCGATGGCCTGGCCCAGTCCATCGACCACACGGATCGACAGAATCGCTGCCAGGTATTCGGTACTCCAGTCTTCTTCAGTAGCGACCACGGCATCGATGATTGCCCGGGTACGCTCGCAACCGCGCAGCTCGACGCCTTTTTCGCGGAACTGTGCCGCCATCGCCGGCAGGAACTCCCTGGCGACGCTTTGATCGACCAGCAGCGTTTCCATGGCACCGCAAATGCCATAACGGTAAGTCTTGGCATTGAACGCGATGCGCTGGGCCTTGGCCAGGTCGGCGTGTTCACTCACGTAAACGTGGCAGATGCCGTCCAGGTGCTTGATCACCGGTACGCGGGCATCACGGCTGACGCGTTCGATCAGGCCACGGCCGCCGCGCGGCACGATGACATCGACGTATTCAGGCATGGTGATCAGCGCGCCGACGGCAGCGCGATCCGTGGTTTCGACCACTTGCACCACCGCGGCCGGCAGATCGGCCTCGGCCAAGCCACGCTGAATGCAGGCGGCGATGGCTCGATTGGAATGAATGGCCTCGGAACCGCCACGCAGGATGGTCGCGTTGCCGGACTTCAGGCACAGACTGGCCGCATCGATGGTCACGTTCGGCCGAGACTCGTAGATGATTCCGATCACGCCCAGTGGCACGCGCATCTTGCCGACCTGAATACCGGACGGGCGGAAACTCATGTCACGGATCGCGCCGACCGGGTCCGGCAGGGCTGCCACCTGACGCAGGCCGACGATCATGCCGTCGATACGCGCCGGGGTCAAAGCCAGGCGCTCAAGCAGGGCTGGCTCCAGACCATTGGCGCGACCGGCGGCCAAATCCAGCTCATTGGCCGCCGTCAGCTCGGCGCGGGCAGCGTCCAGCGCATTGGCGGCGGCCTGCAGGGCGCGGTTTTTCTGCGCGGTGCTGGCACGGCCGATCACGCGGGAAGCTACGCGGGCGGCGCGCCCCAGGCGGGTCATGTAGTCAAGAACGGACTCAGTCATGGTCTGGCGTGGTCTTTGATTAGGTCTTGGTAAAGAGTAAAGCGGCAGATTATAGCTGTCGCGTCCCGGGACTAACAGCGGTGACGGGCGGATGGTCGAAATGAAGGGGCATTTGCCGATGTTCAGCCGGGATTAAGCTGCAAATTGTTATCATCACGACTCATTCAGCCCTGACAAACGCCGGTCATCATGTCCAATCTGACTGTTCGAGCGTCCGCCATGAGCCTGCCCGCAGGCCTTCCGGACGCGTTTTTCGACCGTGACGCCCAGATTCTGGCCCGGGATTTACTGGGTAAAGTCATTCGCCATCGAGTTGGCGACCTGTGGCTCAGTGCCCGAATTATCGAGACCGAAGCCTATTACTGCGCGGAAAAAGGCAGCCACGCGTCCCTCGGCTACACAGAAAAGCGTAAGGCTTTGTTTCTGGATGGCGGCCACATCTATATGTATTACGCCCGGGGCGGTGACTCCCTGAACTTCAGCGCCCAGGGCCCGGGAAACGCGGTACTGATCAAATCCGCCTACCCGTGGGTCGATCAATTGAGCGGGCCGGCCAGCCTGGCGCAGATGCTGTTGAACAATCCCGACGCCCAGGGCCACCCTCGCCCGTCACAAAAACTCTGTGCCGGGCAAACGCTGCTGTGCAAGGCGCTGGGCCTGAAAGTGCCGGTATGGGACGCGAAACGCTTCGATCATGAAGTGTTGCTGGTGGAACATGTCGGGCAGACGCCCGCCCACATCATCCAGACTACACGCCTGGGCATCCCCCACGGGCGCGACGAGCACCTGATGTACCGCTTCGTCGATGCGGCTTACGCGCCGTACTGCACGCGGAACCCGCTGCGACGGGGACAGGTTGAAGGTCGCGATTATTTTGTGCTGACCTGAAATGGATTGATCCATTGTGGGAGCGAGCCTGCTCGCGAAGGCGGAGTGTCAGGCGATATCAATATCGACCGAAAGGGCCTCTTCGCGGGCAAGCCCACTCCCACAGGGCTTTGTGGTGTTTTGAAGAATTGTTTTGTCCCCAGGGACCAATTGAACATTCAATGGAGTGGTTTTTATGGGCCCATGGCTCGATAGCGTGACCGGATGGCTGGCGGCGAACCCGCAGTGGCTGGCCGCGGCGGTGTTCATTGTGGCCTTCGTGGAGTGCCTGGCGATTGCCGGGCTCATTGTGCCCGGCACTGTGCTGCTGTTCGCCGTGGCGGTTCTGGCCGGCAGCGGAGCGCTCTCGTTGAGTGAAACACTGCTGCTGGGCTTCCTGGCCGGCGTGCTTGGCGATGTGGTCTCGTACTTCCTGGGGCGCCATTTCCACCAGAACATCCGACGCCTGCCTGGGTTGCGCCATCACCCGGAATGGATCGCCGGGGCCGAGACCTATTTCCAGCGCTATGGTATCGCCAGCCTGCTGGTCGGGCGTTTTATCGGACCGCTGCGACCGATGCTGCCCATGGTCGCCGGCATGTGCGACATGCCCTTCCCACGCTTCTTCGCCGTCAGCCTGCTGGCTGGAGCGGGCTGGTCGGTGGCTTATCTGCTGCCAGGCTGGGCTACCGGCGCGGCGATTCGCTTGCCGCTGCCTGAAGGCTTCTGGACTCAGACCGGGATCGTTGCCGGCAGTATTGCCGTGATGGTGGGGTTGAGTGCCACCAGTAGCCTGCGCCAGCATCGCAGGGCTACAGCGTTGATCACCGGAATGAGCTTTCTGATTCTGGCAGGACTGTTCATCGGCTATCAGCACCTGAGTGCCCTCGATCAAGGGCTGATGACCCTGGTGCAGGAGCATCGCAACCCGATGTTCGATGAGGTGGCGGTGGTCTTCACGTTGATTGGCGAATTCCGCAACATGCTGTTGTTCAGTGCATTGTTGGTAGCACTGCTGTTGATTACCCGGCAATGGAGACAGGCAGTTTTCGCGTGCAGCACCCTCCTCTGCACAGCATTGGCCAACACCGCAACCAAACAGTTTTTCGCCCGCGTGCGCCCGGAAGTATTGAGCGATCCATTGACCAGCTACAGCATGCCCAGCGGCCACGCCTCAGGCGCGTTCGCGCTGTTTCTGACCCTCGCCGTGCTGGCCGGTCGCGGGCAACCGCCACGCATGCGCCTGACCTGGTTGCTGGTGGCCTGCTTGCCGGCGATGGCGATTGCCCTTTCCCGGGTGTACCTCGGGGCACACTGGCCAACCGATGTCATGGCCGGCGCGATGCTGGCGGCATGTGTCTGTGCAGCCAGCCTGTGGCTGATCCAGCGCAAGGCCCCGCTGAACGCCTTGCCACCCAAGGTCTGGTGGCTGGTGTTGCCGGCGCTGATGGCATTGTTCGGCTTCTTCGTATTGCGGCATTTGCCGCATACTATGTTGCGGTATGCGTATTAGTAAAAATGCTCCTCAAGCAAACAACTCACCCTGCAACTCATCCAGCAACGCCTGAATCGCATCCAGCCGCTGCTGCGGATCGTCAAGCTGCAGCAGGTCGATCTTGTCCAGCTCGGCAAAAGGCAACAGGTACGCCAACTGATTGGCCAGTGACTGTTGCCCGGTCGCTTCAGTGCCCATGTTCAAGGCTTCGACCATCGGGTGTTCCGCCAGGGCCTTGAGCAATGCAACCAGGTCAGCGTCCTCATCCTGCAAAGGCTGCTCCGGTTCGTCCTCCAGCCACTCGACCTCGGCGACGGTCAACTGATCGCGCTGGACTTCCGCTTTCAATACATGGAAACGCCGCCCACCCTGAACCCGAATCCCCAACAGGCCGTTGTCCTGTTGTTTGAAATCGGTGATCAGTGCTTCACAGCCCACCAGCGCATAGCCAGCCGGGGCGATCCCGACTTCTTCACCCTCGAGAATGCACACCACGCCGAAACCACCGCCCTGCTTCATGCAGCGACCGATCATGTCCAGATAGCGCGCCTCGAATATCTGCAAGTCAAGGATGCAGCCTGGAAACAGCACTGTGTTCAACGGAAAAAGCGGCAGACTCATAGACATTTCCTTACACCACCATCGACACCGCCAGCGGCAGCAGCACCGCCGTGGCCACGCCCATCAAACTCATCGCCAGCGCCGCGAAGGCACCGCACTCTTCACTTTCCTGCATCGCCACTGCCGTGCCGACCGCGTGGGCCGTCATGCCCAGTGCCATACCCCTGGCTTCCGGGCTATACACGCCCAGCCGGGTCAACAGGACCGGACCGAAAATCGCCCCGATCACCCCCGTAATCAAGACGAACACCGCTGCCAGCGCTGCGACTCCACCGATCTGCTCAGCTACCAGCATGGCGATTGGCGAGGTCACCGATTTCGGCGCCATGGTCATCAGAATCATGTGCTCGGCACCGAACGACCAGCCCAGCAACACGCCCATCCCCGTGGCGACCACCCCACCTATCACCAGCGTAGTAAATATCGGCCAGAACAACTGCCGAATCCGTCGCAGGTTGAGATAAAGCGGCACCGCCAGCGCGACAGTGGCCGGACCGAGCAGGATGCTGAGAATCTCGGTGCTCTTGCGGTACTCGGCGTAGGTCAGGCCGCAGCCCACCAGCACGCCGATCACCAGCAACATGGAGACCAGCACCGGCTGCAAAAAGATCCATCGGGTTTTCTCGAACACGCCCAGTACAAGCTGATAGGCGCCGAGGGTAATGCCTATGCCGAACAACGGATGGTGAATCACCGACGTCCAGGCGCCGTGCCAGTCGAAGATCATTGGCTGTCCTCAGGCTGAGCGTGCCGCTTGACCATGCGCTGCATCAGCACCCCGGCGAAGGCCATCGAAAGCAGCAGCGACAACACCAGCGCACCGACAATGGCCCAGAAATCCGCAGCGATGTCAGCGGCATAGACCATCACGCCCACGGCTGGCGGCACCAGCAACAGCGGCAGGTAGCGCAACAGGCTGCTGGCCGCCTGGTTCAGTGGCTCGCCGACCTGTCCGCGACAGATGAGGTAAACCAGCAACAGCAGCAACCCAACAATCGGCCCCGGCAGCACAGGCAAAAACAAATGATTGATCGCAGTGCCAAGCAATTGGAACAGCACCAGCCACGTCAGGCCCCGTAACAACATCGTTGATCTCCTGCAAAATCCGTCACCCGCATTGGCCGGGCATTATAAGCATGCTCGCGCTATAGACCGGCATTCGCCAAAAGCATGGTCAGTTGACCGAAGCGTTTTGCCATGTTGATCTAAAGTAGTAAGCCGGGAAGTCAAATCCCCGCAAGCCAAAACTATAAAACCGATGAACCCAAGGAGAGTCTCAATGCCCTATGTTCCAGTTGCAGAGCTCAAAGATTATGTCGGCAAGGAACTCGGACGTTCCGAATGGCTCACTATCGACCAGGAACGCATCAACCTGTTCGCCGAAGCCACAGGGGACTATCAGTTCATCCACGTCGACCCGGTCAAGGCCGCGCAAACTCCATTTGGCAGCACCATCGCTCACGGCTTCCTGTCGTTGTCGCTGATCCCGAAACTGATGGAAGACATCCTCGTCATGCCCGAAGGCTTGAAGATGGTGGTCAACTACGGCCTCGACAGCGTGCGCTTCATTCAGCCGGTCAAGGTCAACTCGAAAGTGCGGCTCAAGGTCGACCTGACCGAAGTCATCGAGAAAAAACCCGGCCAATGGCTGCTCAAGGCCACCACCACCCTGGAAATCGAAGGTTCGGACAAACCGGCGTATATCGCCGAACCCCTGTCCCTGTGCTTCGTATAAACCTTCCCGGATGCGAAGCAGCTCATGCTGTTTCGCGCCCTCTCGCGGCACCTCACCCTATATAAGGACACATAGCTGCGGCATACTCCCTCGCCTAATTGCCCGGAATCCGCTATGCGCCCACTTGCACTCCTTGCCTTGACCCTGATGCTCACCGCCTGCGGCGACGGCGAATCGCCTTTGCCCCCCGACGCGCGCCTGCCGGACGGCGGACGCTATCGCGGCGACCTGGTCAATGGCTTGCTGCAAGGCAAGGGGCGCATCGACTACCCGAACGGCAGCTGGTACGCCGGCGAATTCGACAAAGGCCAGTGGCAGGGCCAGGGCGAATGGCATGGCAGTAATGGCGAAGTCTATCGTGGACAGTTCAATCAGGGACTGTTCGACGGTCAGGGGACGCTGACCACCAACGGCAACAGTTACAGCGGCGGTTTCAAGGCAGGCCGGCGCGACGGCGAAGGCACACTCAAAGAAAACGGCATGAGCTATCGCGGAGAGTTCAAAGCCGATCAATACGCCGGCCTGGGTCGCCTCGAGCTCGAGGACGGCAGTTCCTATCAGGGCCAGTTCGCCCACGGCAAACCCAATGGCGAAGGCCAGCGCGGCGACGGCAACGGCAATCAGTTCACCGGGCACTTCGTCGACGGCCAACTGGAAGGCAACGGGACGTTCAACAGCGCCGATGGCGACATTTATGTCGGCAGCTTCAAGAACAATCAACTGCACGGCAAAGGCCGCTACGAAAACGCCGACGGCGATGTCTGGCTGGGCCAGTTCAAGGAAGGTTCACTGAACGGCAAGGGCGAGTTGATCGGTGCTGACGGCAGCCACTACATCGGCCAGTTCAACGACTGGCACTTTTCCGGCCAGGGCCGACTGAACCTGTCCGACGGCAGCTTTTACACCGGCCAGTTCGACAACGACAGTTACCAGGGGCGCGGCACATTGGTGCTGACCGACGGCACCGTGCTCAGCGGCACCTGGATCAACGGCCAGCGCGTGCGCGACGCCGAGGGCAAATTGTTGCCCGACACTCTGGAGCTCGGCCTGCTGGCGCAGGGGCGCTTGCTCGACTCGGCGCTGACCAACATTCCGCCCTCGACCCCGGCAGTGGAGCTGTATGCGTTGACCCTGGGCGGTGATGGCAAGCAAAGTGTATTTCTGCGCGAATCCGACTACGTCGCCAATATGCTCACCACCCGTTTCGGCGCCTTTGGCCAGATCCGCTTGGTGAACCATCGTGACCACCTCGCCGACCGCCCGATGGCTACCCGGGAAAACCTGCGCCGCGCCGCCTTGACGCTGGCCGAACGCAGCGGTCCGGAAGACCTGATTTTCATCTACCTGTCCAGCCATGGCACCAGCGAACACGAGCTGGTGCTGGACCAGCCGCGCATGGAGCTGGCCGATCTGCCAGCCGACGAATTGGCCGCTGTTCTCGCCCCGTTGAAAAACCGCGACAAGATCATCGTGATTTCATCCTGCTACTCCGGCGGTTTCATCCCCGTCCTCAAGGATGAACGGACCCTGATCATGACGGCCTCGCGGGCCGACCGGGTGTCCTTCGGCTGCTCGGAGGAAGCCAACTTCACCTACTTCGGTGATGCACTCTTCGCCCAGGCCCTGAACCAGACCGACGATCTGGACCAAGCCTTCAAACTGGCCAAGACCACTGTCGCCGAACGTGAGCTGGCAGACGGTTTCGAAGCATCCGAACCACAGATCTGGGCACCGAAAACCGTCCTCTCGCATTGGCAATTACTGCGCAAACAACAGGCACGAAAAGCACTGCAAAGTGCGTCAACCGAAAGCAAGGACGCAAACAGCAACTAAGCTGAACAGTATCAAGGGAGAAACACTATGTACTTGACGCCTCAGCACGTGCTGCTCGCCGGTGCCACCGGTTTAACGGGTGAACATCTGCTTGATCGCCTGCTTAACGAGCCAACGATTACTCGGGTATTGGCCCCGTCACGCAGGCCACTGGCCGAACATCCGCACCTGGAAAACCCGGTCGGCGACCCTACGGCATTCCTGCCACAACTGAACGGGCGGGTCGATATCGCCTATTGCTGCCTGGGCACCACGATCAAGCAGGCCGGTTCGGAACAAGCGTTCCGCGCAGTGGACCTGGACATGGTCGTAGCCTTTGCCAAACGCGCACGGGAGATGGGCGCACGGCACCTGATCGTGATCAGTGCTCTGGGAGCCGATCGCAGATCCTCGATTTTCTACAATCGGGTCAAAGGCGAGATGGAGTACGCATTGCGCGCGCAAGACTGGCCGCAGCTGACTATTTGCCGCCCTTCGCTGTTGCTGGGCGAACGCACCGAACCACGCTTGGGCGAAAAATTCGCCGGGCCGTTATCACGGCTGATTCCCGGCAAATACCACGGCATCGAAGCCTGCCAACTGGCCCGGGCAATGTGGCGCCTGGCGCTGGAAGAGCAGGACGGCGTCAGGATTGTCGAGTCGGATGAGCTTAGGAAGTTGGGCAAGTAATTTGATGGTGCCTGAGCGGGCCTCTTCGCAGACAAGCCCGCTCCCACAGGATTTTGTGTCGTACACAATTTTTTGTAATCGCTGAAAAACCTGTGGAAGCGAGCTTGCTCTCTTACAACCCACCCGTCGCCTGAAAACTCACGCCGATCACCGTCAGCAGCGACAACGGCAACAGCAGCGTGTCGAGCAACGCACTCGCCGGCAGGTCGACACCGGGATAGCTCGGCGCTTGCGCGCCGAAACGGTCCTTGGCGCAGCACCCGCCGTTCATCGCGTACAAATCCAGCCGCGTCCCCGAGTACACCACCGGCGCTCCCGGCTTGGCCGCATCGAGCGTGCGCGCCGTGGCGCACCCGGCCAGTTGCAGCACCAGCACCATCACCAGCAGCTTATTCATCGCTGGTCAGATGATGCTCGCCCCAACGCGGCAACATGTCCTGAGGGATATTCAGCAGGTTGAGGATCCGAGCCACGACGAAATCGATCAGGTCGTCGATGGTTTGCGGCTGATGGTAGAAGCCCGGTGATGCCGGCAGGATTGTCACGCCCATATTCGACAACTTGAGCATGTGCTCCAGGTGAATGCTCGAATACGGCGCCTCGCGAGGCACAAGAATCAGCTGCCGACGCTCTTTCAGCGTCACGTCGGCGGCACGCTCGATCAGGTTGTTGCAGGCACCCGTGGCGATGGCCGACAAAGTACCCGTCGAACACGGCACCACCACCATCGCCGCAGGCGCGCCGGAACCCGAGGCCACCGGCGACATCCAGTCTTCCTTGCCATACACCCGGATCTGCCCGGCGGCAGCGCCAGTGTATTCGGTGAGGAACGCCTGCATCATCTGCGGCTTGGACGGCAGCGTGACATCAGTTTCGGTGGCCATCACCAACTGCGCGGCCTTGGAAATCAGGAAGTGCACTTCACGATCGTCCCGCACCAGGCAGTCGAGCAGGCGCAAACCATACTGGGCGCCTGAAGCGCCGGTCATTGCCAGGGTGATGCGGTCCGGGCCGTTGTTCATTTCAGCGCCTCGGCCAGCTTGCCGTGCAGGCCGCCGAAGCCGCCGTTGCTCATGATCACCACGTGAGTGCCGGGTTGGGCCTGGCTCTTCACGCGCTCGATGATGCCTTCAAGGGAGTCGCTGACAACCGACGGCACCGTGCACAGCGCCGCCGTGCCCGCCAGGTCCCAGCCGAGGTTGGCGGGTGCGTACCAGATCACCTGATCGGCATCGACCACGCTTTCCGGCAATCCGTCACGGTGCGCACCGAGCTTCATGGAGTTGGAGCGCGGCTCAATGATTGCAATTAGCGGTGCATCGCCAATGCGCTTGCGCAGGCCGTCGAGTGTGGTGGCAATGGCGGTCGGGTGGTGAGCGAAGTCGTCATAGATGGTGATGCCACGGACTTCCGCAACTTTCTCCATCCGGCGTTTCACGCTCTTGAAGGCGCTCAATGCGGCGATGCCCATGGACGGCACCACACCGACGTGGCGTGCGGCGGCCAGTGTCGCGAGGGCGTTGGCGACGTTGTGCTGGCCAGTCATGTCCCACTCGACCACACCCTGGGCGACGCCTTCGAACATCACTTCGAACTTCGAGCCATCGTCACTGAGCAGCCTGACCTGCCACTGACCACCGGTACCCGTGGTTTGCACCGGCGTCCAGCAACCCATCTCGATAACGCGCTGCAACGCCGGCTCGGTGGTCGGATGAATCACCAGGCCTTCGCTGGGGATGGTCCGCACCAGGTGATGGAATTGCCGCTCAATGGCCGGCAGGTCCGGGAAGATGTCCGCGTGATCAAATTCAAGGTTGTTCAGGATTGCCGTGCGCGGACGGTAATGTACGAACTTGGAACGCTTGTCGAAGAACGCACTGTCGTACTCGTCGGCTTCGATGACGAAGAACGGTGTATCGCCCAGGCGCGCCGACACCGAGAAGTTTTGCGGCACGCCGCCGATCAGGAAGCCGGGGGCCATGCCTGCGTGTTCCAGTACCCAAGCCAGCATGCTGCTGGTGGTGGTCTTGCCGTGCGTACCGGCAACGGCCAGTACCCAGCGACCTTGCAGCACGTGATCCGCCAGCCATTGCGGACCGGAGACGTAAGGCAGGCCTTTGTTCAGCACGTACTCCACCGCCGGATTGCCCCGTGACATGGCGTTGCCGATCACCACCAGGTCGGGGGCCGGATCGAGTTGCGCCGGGTCGTAGCCTTGGGTCAACTCAATGCCCTGGGCTTGCAGTTGAGTACTCATCGGCGGATAGACGTTGGCATCGGAGCCGGTCACGTGATGGCCCAGCTCTTTGGCCAGAACCGCCATTGACCCCATGAAAGTGCCGCAGATACCAAGAATATGAATGTGCATAGTCGACCTCGTAAAACATGGCCGCAGGTTAGCTTAGGGAGGGGAAATTCGCACCTTGTGTTTCAGACTTCAGGACGCCTTCGCGAGCAAGCCTGCTCCCACAGGGACCGTGCATAACCTGTGGGAGCGAGCCTGCTCGCGAAGGGCGCGACCCGGATTAGCGGGCGATACCATGCTTACGCAGCTTGCGATAAAGGGTATTTCGACTGACGCCCAGTTGCTCCGCTGTATGCGTCATATGCCAGCGCGTCTGCTCCAGCGCATTCAACAACGCTAAACGCTCGGCATCCTCCAGCGGATGCTCCGACGGCTCTTCAACGGTCTGCATTACCACCGGTCGGGCCTGACGAATCATGGCCGGCAAATCCGCCAGACCAATCCGTCCGCCATCGCATAACGCCGCCAACGTACGCAGCACATTGCGCAACTGCCGCACGTTGCCCGGCCAGGCGAACCCCAACAAGGCCTCCCGCGCCGCCCCGTCGATCAACACGGTTTCCGTGCCCGCCTCCTCCGCCAGCAAAAAGTCGAGCAACTGCGACTTGTCACTGCGATCGCGCAATGCTGGCAGCGCCACCTCCAACCCGTTGAGCCGGTAATACAAATCCTCGCGAAAGCTGCCGTCCTGCACGCGCTCCAGCAAATTGCGGTGGGTGGCGCTGATGATCCGCACGTTAACCGCTTCCGGCTCGCCACCAATCGGCACCACTTGCCGGTCTTCCAGCACCCGCAGCAAGCGTGTTTGCAAAGCCAGCGGCATGTCACCGATTTCATCGAGGAATAACGTCCCGCCGTCGGCCTGTTGCAACTTGCCGCGCATGCCCTCCTTGCGGGCGCCGGTGAAGCTGCCGCCGCGGTAACCGAACAGCTCGCTTTCGATCAGGCTTTCGGGAATGGCCGCGCAATTGAGGGCGACAAAGGCTTTTTCCGCCCGCTGGCTGGCATGGTGCACCGCTTTGGCAAAGGCCTCCTTGCCGGACCCGGTTTCGCCATTGATCAGCAGCGGCACGTCGCGCTCGTAGACGCGCAAGGCCTTGCGGAAGTCTGCCTGCAACGTCGCGTCATCCAGGCAAATGCCCGCAAGGCGCGGTACTTGTGCAACATGGGGAGCAGGCGCCCTCGGAGTCGGCAGCGGCCGCCGCGCCTCACCGCGCAATACCGCGAACAGCTTGCGACCATCACGGGTACGCAATGGCCAACTGGCCGCGGCACCGATACTCGCCCGCCCCAGCAACTCATCGAGCGAGCAATCGAAAAACGCCTCCACCGTTTTGCCCAGCAAGCCGCCACGAATGTGTCCAAGCAGGTTCAGCGCACTTTGGTTGACCGCACAAATGCGCCCTTCTCCGTCGAACGCCAGCAAGCCTTCGCTGAACAAACCGACGGACTCAGCCTGCAAGTGAAAACGCAGCAACCATTGATTGTCGAAGCAGCGCAGGAAGTAACAGCTCTCGATCATCTTCGCCGACAGATTGACCAGAGCCATGGTGTGGAACTGACTTTGCCGCGACACATCGCGCCGCGCCGACGACACGTCGAGCACCGCCAGCAATTCGCCATGGGGATCGAAGACCGGGCTCGCCGAGCAGGTCAGGCCGGTGTGGCGGCCACGAAAGTGTTCGTCCTGATGGATGGTCAGCGACTGACGCTCCACCAGGCAAGTGCCAATGCCGTTGGTGCCTTCGCAGGCCTCGCTCCAGTCGGCACCAAGCCAGAGCCCGGCACGCTCGAAAATCTGCCGTTCAGCGGGCGCGGTGACGCAATTGAGGATCACGCCGCGGGCATCGGTCAGCAGCACTGCATGACCGGCACCGGAGAGTTGCTGGTGCAGGCTGGTCATTTCATTGCCAGCGATGTGCAGCACCTGCTGCAAGCGTTCGCGACTTTCCAGGACACGGCCATGTTCCAGCACCGTCGGTGCGATGCTCAACGCCGGATCGAGATGATAGTCCTCGAGGCAGCGCAGCCAGGAACGGGCGATGGACGGATCGCTGCCAGGGCCGTGCAGGTGGGCCTTGCCCTGGGTCACGGTCAATACTTGCTGGGCATGGCGACTCAAATGGTTGTCGTGCATTTCTTATTATTCTCCCCGGGGCTCGGCGTCCCGTGCATGAGGTGATGCCGAGCATCCTCCAGCCGGGCCTGCATTGCAATGCCTGCAAGACCACCCGGTCACAGGTTGCGCCAGAAACGATACAAAGTGTCACGCAAGCTGTACCGAAAGCGTCACAGGCGCGCTCCGTCCGTCCGACAAAAATCGTGCAAGGTCTTGATTTACCTGAGATACAACGCGATGGCCCGGCCCTTGCTCTACGCTTAAAGCAAGCGCACATGCGCGTCTTCCTTATAAGCACAAGAACCAAGGAGAAACCATCATGCGTTACGCTCACCCCGGTACTGAAGGCGCTATCGTTTCGTTCAAAGCCAAATACGGTAACTACATCGGCGGCGAGTTCGTCGCGCCTGTCAAAGGTCAGTACTTCACCAATACCTCGCCAGTGAATGGCCAACCGATTGCCGAATTCCCGCGCTCCACGGCCGAAGACATCGACAAGGCCCTGGATGCTGCCCACGCCGCTGCCGATGCGTGGGGTGCCACGTCCGCCCAGGCGCGCTCGCTGGTGCTGCTGAAAATCGCCGACCGCATCGAGCAGAATCTGGAAACCCTGGCGATCACCGAATCCTGGGACAACGGCAAAGCCGTGCGCGAAACCCTCAACGCCGACATTCCGCTGGCCGCCGATCACTTCCGCTACTTCGCCGGCTGCCTGCGCGCCCAGGAAGGCAGCGCTGCCGAAATCGACGGCAACACCGTGGCCTATCACATCCATGAACCGCTGGGCGTGGTCGGGCAGATCATCCCGTGGAACTTCCCGATCCTGATGGCCGCCTGGAAACTCGCCCCGGCGCTCGCTGCCGGCAACTGCGTGGTGCTCAAGCCTGCCGAACAAACCCCGCTGGGCATTACCGTGCTGGTCGAGCTGATCGGCGACCTGCTGCCACCGGGCGTGCTGAACATTGTGCAAGGCTTCGGCAAAGAAGCCGGCGAAGCGCTGGCCACCAGCAAGCGCATCGCCAAGATTGCCTTCACCGGCTCAACCCCGGTCGGCTCGCACATCATGAAATGCGCCGCCGAAAACATCATTCCGTCTACCGTGGAGCTGGGTGGCAAGTCGCCAAACATCTTCTTCGAAGACATCATGAAGGCCGAACCGTCCTTCATCGAGAAAGCCGCCGAAGGCCTGGTGCTGGCATTCTTCAACCAGGGCGAAGTCTGCACCTGCCCTTCCCGTGCACTGGTGCAAGAGTCGATCTACGACGAATTCATGCAGGTGGTGATGAAGAAGGTCCTGCAAATCAAACGTGGCGACCCGCTGGATACCGACACCATGGTCGGCGCCCAGGCGTCCGAGCAGCAATTCGACAAGATCCTTTCGTACCTGGAAATCGCCAAGGGCGAAGGTGCCGAGCTGCTGACCGGCGGCAAGGTGGAAAAACTCGAGGGCAACCTGGCAAGTGGATACTACATCCAGCCTACGCTGCTCAAGGGCACCAACAAAATGCGCGTGTTCCAGGAAGAAATCTTCGGCCCGGTGGTGAGCATCACCACCTTCAAGGACGAAGCCGAAGCCCTGGCCATCGCCAACGACACCGAGTTCGGCCTGGGTGCCGGCCTCTGGACCCGCGACATCAACCGCGCCTACCGCATGGGCCGCGCCATCAAGGCAGGTCGTGTGTGGACCAACTGCTACCACCTGTACCCGGCGCACGCCGCGTTCGGCGGGTACAAGAAGTCCGGCGTCGGCCGTGAAACCCACAAGATGATGCTCGACCACTACCAGCAGACCAAAAACCTGCTGGTGAGCTACGACATCAATCCGTTGGGCTTCTTCTAAAAAACCGGGGGGCGATGCAGGTATTCCTGTGTCGCCCTTTAAGCAGCCATCGCGAGCAAGTCGAATCGTCGCACCGTCGCTCCCACAGTGGATTTGCAACCCACCAGAGATCCCTGTGGGAGCGAGCTTGCTCGCGAAGGCGTCTTAAATGACACAACACAAAAGGCTGGCCGCTCTGGCACGGGCCTTGCGTACCCGTCATTCAGCGCTTGACCCAAACCGCCGCACCCGAAAGTCCGCAAGATCGAACAATAAAAAATAGAGAGGACTTATGACTACTTCGTCCACACAGCTCAAACCCACACTCGGCACCCTGCATTTATGGGGCATTGCCGTCGGCCTGGTGATTTCCGGCGAGTACTTCGGCTGGAGTTACGGCTGGGGCACCGCAGGCACACTGGGTTTTCTCGTCACCGCGTTGATGGTGGCGACGATGTACACCTGCTTTATCTTCAGCTTCACCGAGCTGACGACGGCGATTCCCCATGCTGGAGGACCATTTGCCTATAGTCGCCGGGCCTTTGGCGAGAAAGGCGGGTTGATCGCCGGCATCGCCACCCTGATCGAATTCGTCTTTGCACCGCCGGCCATCGCCATGGCCATCGGCGCCTACCTCAACGTGCAATACCCGGAACTGGACCCGAGGGTCGCCGCCGTTGGCGCCTATTTCGTGTTCATGGGCCTGAACATCCTCGGCGTCAGCATCGCGGCCACCTTCGAACTGGTGGTCACCGTGCTGGCCGTCGCTGAACTGCTGGTGTTCATGGGCGTGGTCGCGCCGGGTTTCAGTTTCAGCAACTTTGTGCTCAATGGCTGGTCTGGTGCCAACGAGTTCACGATGGGCTCGATTCCTGGCATTTTCGCCGCTATTCCCTTCGCGATCTGGTTCTTTCTCGCGATCGAAGGTGCAGCCATGGCCGCCGAGGAAGCCAAGGACCCGAAACGCACAATCCCCAAGGCCTACGTCAGCGGCATTCTGACGCTGGTGTTCCTGGCCATCGGCGTAATGGTGATGGCCGGTGGTGTCGGCGACTGGCGCCAGCTGTCTAACATCAACGATCCGCTGCCCCAGGCGATGAAAGCGGTGGTCGGCAACAATTCGACCTGGATGCACATGCTGGTGTGGATTGGCCTGTTCGGCCTGGTGGCGAGTTTCCACGGGATCATTCTCGGCTACTCGCGGCAGTTTTTCGCCTTGGCCCGTGCCGGTTATCTGCCCGCCGGCCTGGCAAAACTTTCGCGCTTCCAGACACCGCACCGGGCGATCCTGGCCGGCGGCGTGATCGGCATTGCGGCGATCTACAGCGATGGCCTGGTCAATCTGCAAGGCATGAGCCTGACGGCGGCGATGATCACCATGTCGGTATTCGGCGCCATCGTGATGTACATCATCAGTATGCTGAGCCTGTTCAAGCTGCGTAAGACCGAACCAAACCTGGAACGCACCTTCCGCGCCCCGGGTTATCCGATCGTGCCGGGGATCGCGCTGTTTCTGGCGGTGGTGTGCCTGGTGGCAATGGCGTGGTTCAACACCTTGATCGGCCTGATTTTCCTCGGCTTCATGGCTGCCGGCTACCTGTACTTCCAGCTGACCGCCAAGCAACGCTCCGAGGCACCGGCAGACGCTATGCTCGAAGGTATCTGAATGCACCGGTGCCGGGCCGCGAGCCTGGCGCCTGCTTTATTGAAGTGCATGCAATTCCCCTGTGGGAGCGAGCCTGCTCGCGATGGCGGTGTGTCATTCAGCACATGCGGCGGATGCAAGACTGCTAGCGCGAGCCAGCTCGCTGCCACAGAAAAGCGGATCGAATTTTTGAATTGATCAGGAGGCCCTGCCCCATGGCCGTATATGCCCATTCCGTCGGCGCCCAGACCTATCGCTTCGACAGCCTCAAGGAAGTGATGGCCAAGGCCAGCCCGGCACGCTCCGGAGATTTTCTGGCCGGCGTCGCAGCCCTTAATGACGGCGAGCGTGTCGCGGCACAGATGACGTTGGCCGACACCCCGCTAAGCCACTTCCTGCAGGAAGCACTGATCCCCTACGAATCCGATGAAGTCACCCGCCTGATCATCGACACCCACGACAAACAAGCCTTCGCCGTCGTCAGTCACCTCACCGTCGGCGGCTTTCGCGACTGGCTGCTCAGTGATGCCGCCGACGAACAGGCCCTGCGAGCCCTCGCCCCCGGCCTGACTCCGGAAATGGTTGCCGCGGTATCAAAGATCATGCGGGTGCAGGATCTGGTGCTGGTGGCGCAAAAAATCCGCGTGGTCACACGGTTTCGCGGCACCCTGGGTCTGCGCGGTCGACTGTCCACGCGCCTGCAACCGAACCACCCCACCGACGAACCGGCCGGCATCGCCGCAAGCATTCTCGACGGTCTGCTGCACGGCAATGGCGACGCGATGATCGGCATCAACCCCGCCACCGACAGCATCGCCTCGATTTGCGCGATGCTGGAGATGCTTGACGCGATCATCCAGCGCTACGAGATTCCGACCCAGGCTTGCGTACTGACCCATGTCACCACGTCGATCGAAGCAGTCAATCGTGGCGTCCCGTTGGACCTGGTGTTCCAGTCGATCGCCGGCACCGAAGCGGCCAACGCCAGTTTCGGCATTAACCTGAGTGTATTGAAGGAGGGCTATGACGCCGGCTTGAGCCTGAATCGCGGCACACTGGGCCAGAACCTGATGTACTTCGAAACCGGCCAGGGCAGCGCCCTTTCAGCCAATGCCCACCATGGGGTCGATCAACAAACCTGCGAAACCCGCGCCTACGCCGTCGCACGTCATTTCAACCCGTTTCTGGTCAACACGGTCGTCGGCTTCATCGGCCCGGAATACCTGTACAACGGCAAACAGATCATCCGCGCCGGCCTGGAAGACCACTTCTGCGGAAAATTGTTAGGTGTGCCCATGGGTTGCGACATCTGCTACACCAACCATGCCGAAGCTGACCAGGACGATATGGACACCCTGCTGACCCTGCTGGGCGTCGCCGGGATCAACTTCATCATGGGGATCCCCGGCTCTGACGACATCATGCTCAACTACCAGACCACCTCGTTTCACGACGCGCTCTATGCCCGGCAGACCCTGGGGCTCAAGCCTGCGCCGGAGTTTGAGCATTGGCTGGCGAAAATGGGCATCTTCACCCAGGCGGACGGCCGGGTTCTGTTTGGCAGCAACCTGCCGCCAGCCTTCCGCCAGGCCCTGGCGCAACTGGGATGAGTAATGACATGGACAAACTACCCTTCGATCCCCACAACCCATGGCTGGAACTGCGGCGCCTGACACCGGCGCGAATTGCCCTGGGCCGCACCGGCACCAGCATTCCCACCCGCGCCCAACTGGACTTCCAATACGCCCACGCCCAGGCGCGGGATGCGGTGCATTTGCCATTTGACCATGGGGGACTGCGCTCGCAATTGGCCGAACGCGGGCATGAAAGCGTTTTGCTGCATAGCGCGGCAATCGACCGAAACAGTTATCTGCAACGCCCCGATCTGGGTCGAAAGTTGAGTGCCGATTCGGTTCAGGTGTTACGCGATTACGCCTCGGCCAACCCGGGAGGGGTCGATCTGGTCATCGTGGTCGCCGATGGCTTGTCCGCTTTGGCCGTTCATCGCCATACCCTGCCCTTTCTGGCACGCCTCGAAGAACAGATTGCAGCCGAAGGCTGGACTGTAGCGCCGGTGATATTGGTGGAACAGGGGCGCGTGGCGGTCGCTGACGAAATCGGTGAATTGCTCGGAGCGAAAATGACCGTAATCCTCATCGGCGAACGTCCTGGCCTCAGCTCTCCGGACAGCCTGGGTTTATATTTCACCTACAATCCCAAGGTCGGCCTTACCGATGCCTACCGTAATTGCATCTCCAACGTACGGCTCGAAGGCCTGAGTTACGGCATGGCGGCACACCGTTTGCTGTATTTGATGCGCGAAGCCTGCCGGCGGCAGTTGTCAGGGGTCAATCTGAAGGATGAAGCACAGGTCCAGACACTGGAATCGGACGCGGGAACCAACATGAAAGGTAATTTCCTGCTCGGCCCGTCGAATGCCTGAACCGCTTGCGCATTGCACACCCGTACCAGTTTCAGGCAGGATCGTGGCGCGGCCGCCAAGGGTTTCCCATCGCCGTCAGAGACGCAAGACAGCCACTTGAAGATGAGACCTACCATGCGGATTATTCAAGCGACCCTCGAACACCTGGACCTGCTGACCCCGTTGTTCGTCAAATATCGCGAGTTTTATGGCTCCCTGCCGTATCCGGACTCGTCCCGGGCGTTCCTCGAAAAACGCCTGCGTCGCAAGGAATCGGTGATCTACCTGGCGCTGTCAGATGACGACAGCAAAAAACTGATGGGTTTCTGCCAGTTGTATCCGAGTTTCTCCTCGCTTTCGCTCAAACGTGTGTGGATCCTCAACGATATTTATGTCGCCGAGGACGCCCGCCGCCAGTTGGTGGCCGACAACCTGATCCGCACCGCCAAAAAAATGGCCAAGGAAACCAATGCCGTGCGCATGCGTGTTTCCACCAGCAGCAACAACGAAGTCGCGCGGAAAACCTACGAATCCATCGGATTCAAGGAAGACACCGAATTCAAGAACTATGTGCTGCCGATCAGCGACGAACTCTGAATCACCTGCACTTGTGGGAGCGAGCAGGCTCGCTCCCACAGGTTCGTTATCAAACATCAGCCCTGCCATGACATTCCCCGCTACAATCTCGACGCGATTTTCACCTCTCGCCTCGTATAATTCAGATCTTCCCGGCTTGTAAGAAAAACTACCCTTATCCGTAGTCTTACGCGAAGTCATCCGCACAGGCCTGCTGAGTCGGGCCGTTACCACAGGTGCTTTCCATGGATTTCAACCCGATCGACATCGTCCTGCATCTCGACGTCTACCTCGACATGCTTGTAACCAACTACGGGGCATGGATCTACGCCATCCTGTTTATGGTGATCTTCTGTGAGACTGGCCTGGTGGTCATGCCCTTCCTGCCGGGCGATTCCCTGCTGTTCATCGCCGGTGCCGTGGCTGCCGGTGGCGGCATGGACCCGGTACTGCTTGGCGGCCTTCTGATGCTGGCGGCGATTCTGGGCGACAGCACCAACTACATCATCGGACGAACGGCGGGTGAAAAACTGTTCAGCAACCCGAATTCGAAGATCTTCCGCCGCGACTACCTGCAACAAACCCACGATTTCTATGACAAGCATGGCGGCAAAACCGTAACCCTGGCCCGTTTCCTGCCCATCATCCGCACCTTTGCACCATTCGTCGCCGGTGTGGGGAAAATGCCTTATCCGCGTTTCTTCGCCTTCAGCGTCTTCGGCACTGTCCTGTGGGTCGGCGGGCTGGTGACGCTCGGTTACTTCTTCGGCAATGTGCCGTTCATCAAGAAGAACCTGTCGCTGCTGGTAGTCGGCATCATCCTGCTCTCGCTGGTGCCGATGATCATTGGCATGGTGCGTAACCGCCTTGCGGGTTCAGGCTCCAAAGCCGAATCGCGCTGACACGATGTGGTCTCTGAGCGCCTGGCGTCGCCGGCGCACCCTGGCAAAGCACCCGGTTGCCGATGACATGTGGCAACGGGTGCGTCATCAACTGAGTTTTCTCGATGGCCTCAGCGTCGCCGAAGACCAATGGCTGCGCGAAGCCTGCGTGCTGTTCCTCGAAGACAAGCACCTCACCGCCCTGCCCGGCGTCGAATTGCATCAGGAGCAGCGTTTGCTGCTCGCTGCCCAGGCGCAACTGCCACTGCTGCACCTCGGCGACCTGAACTGGTATCAAGGCTTCCACGAAATCATTCTCTATCCCGACGACTTTCTCAGCCCGCAGCGCCATCGCGATGCCAGTGGCGTCGAGCACGAATGGGACGGTGAGCACAGTGGTGAAGCCTGGCAGCAAGGCCCGGTCATCCTCGCCTGGCCGGGAGTGATGGCCAGTGGTGGCTGGGAAGGCTACAACCTGGTGATCCACGAGCTGGCGCACAAACTCGACATGCTCAACGGAGTTGCCAACGGCCTGCCGCCATTGCATCCCGACATGCGGGTCAGCGACTGGGCCAACGTCATGCAAAAGGCCTACGACGACCTCGACCGGCAACTGGAACGCAATCCCGACGCCGAAACGGCCATCGACCCGTATGCCGCCGAAAACCCTGCCGAATTCTTCGCCGTCACCAGCGAATACTTCTTCAGCGCCCCGGATTTGCTGCACGAGGCTTATCCACAGGTGTACGAGCAACTAAAGCTGTTCTATCGCCAGGATCCGCTGGCGAGGTTGAAGCAACTAAAGGCGCATGACCCTGTCTATCAGGCAGACCAGTAAGCGCCATACGACTTCTGGTACATGGCGTCGACCCAGGAATATGCCTATAATCGCCGCCACTTTTTGGTCAATCCGGCCAAGTATTTCTGGTCAACTAACGGGGGCAACGCCCAATGAGCTACAGCAAGATTCCGGCTGGCAAAGACCTGCCGAACGACATCTACGTCGCGATCGAGATTCCGGCCAACCACGCGCCGATCAAATACGAAATCGACAAAGACAGCGATTGCCTGTTCGTTGACCGTTTCATGGCCACCCCAATGTTCTACCCGGCCAACTACGGTTACATCCCGAACACCCTGGCTGACGACGGTGATCCCCTCGACGTGCTGGTTGTAACCCCTTACCCGGTTGCTCCAGGTTCGGTGATCCGCGCTCGTCCGGTCGGCATCCTGAACATGACCGACGACGGCGGCGGCGATGCCAAAGTCATCGCAGTCCCACACGACAAGCTGTCCCAGCTGTACGTGGACGTGAAGGAATACACCGACCTGCCAGCGCTGCTGATCCAGCAGATCGAGCACTTCTTCGCGAACTACAAAGATCTCGAAAAAGGCAAATGGGTGAAAATCGAAGGTTGGGACGGTGCAGACGCCGCCCGCGCCGCGATCACCAAGTCGGTTGCTGCCTATAAAGGCTAAGAGCAGCCGCGAGCTTCAAGCTCCAGGCTTCAAGAAAAACCCCGGGTGATCCGGGGTTTTTTGTGGGTGCTTGACAAGCACGCCAAACGGTCCGTTTAACCGGGCCTGCTCCTGGTTTTTGCATGTTTAAAATTCCCCAAGAGCGTCTTACATCCGGTCGTAAATTTCCCACTAAATTTGAACGAGGCGTTTATTCAAACCCTTACCAGCCGCCAGTAGACTCGTGTTCATGAAAAAGAACACTAGCGGCCCACGCTTTAAAGCGCTCCTCGAAGCAGCGAACATCACGACCACCGGATTTGCCGATTTTCTGGATACGGCTCCGCAAAATGTACATAACTGGTACACCCGTGGCGTGCCCGCCCACTGCATGGAAGAAATCGCCAGAAAACTCTCCGTCAGCAGCGACTGGCTGAAAACCGGAGAAGGCTTGAAAGACGCCCAACGCCTGCGCCTGCTCGACGAATCCGGCAATACCTTCGATGCCCAGACCATCCGCGGTGTCTACACGGTCATCGAACCTGTCGACGTCGAACTGCCATTCTACAAAGAATCTTTTACCGCCCCGGGCTCCAACAAAACCCACGTCATAGAAGACCCCAAGCAATCGATCCGCCTGCCCCGCAGTCACCTTGACTCCCTGGAAATCAACCACGCCGACGCCATCTGTGCCTTCATGAGCGGTAACAGCATGGGAGAGAAAATTGAAGACGGTTCGACCCTGGCGATTGACCGAGGCCTGACCCAGATCATCGATGGCGAGATCTACGCCATCGAACATGACGGCATGCTACGCATCAAGTACCTGCACCGATTACCGGGCAACTCCCTGCGACTGCGCAGCCACAACCGTGCCGAGTACCCGGATGAAATCTTCAGACCCGCACAAATCGAAGAGCAGAACATCAGGGTGCTGGGTTGGGTGTTCTGGTGGTCGACCTTGAACAAACGGCGGCCGGCGGTGCCGTTTCTTTAAGCGTTCCAGAACGCCCATCGCTGCCCCACTCGAGTGGCCGGGCGGCTCTACCTTGCACTTCCCGCTGGGAATTTCCCGCAAACCTGCGTATGCTGCGCCCCACATTTGCGCATCGACCCGCCTTGCGGCTCAGATGCACTGGCCTGGCAGATGACTTTCTCACCAGGTCCCACAGCCGGACGCAAGATCCGGGTGTACGTTTTGAAGGCTGGCGCGGTTTACCAAAAATGATCCAAGCCAGTCCCCGAGAAGCCGGCCACAAGCCGGCTTTTTAATGCCCGGAATAATCCCGCCCCCTTCTCCTCGAACTCAGTCTGCGACAATTTGCGCGCCACCCTTGCGCGGCACCACACTGAAAAACAGAACTTTTACCACGATGACCAACACGGCCAGCGCGGCAAACAGCAAACCACTGTAAAGCGTGCCCTGCAGTCCCATCCGCGCCAGGAACCAGCCTCCCGTGGTAGAACCGATGGTCACGCCCAGGTTGATGAACGAGATGTAGATAGCGGTAGCGAACTCCGGTGCTTGCGGCGCTTCGGAAGTCAGCCATATCTGCGTGACGATCAGCCCGCTGGTATGTGTTGCGCCCCAGATCACCACGATCACCAGCATGGTCATCAGCGACGGGCCGGCAAACAGGTACAACAGCCCATAGGCAGCAGCCAGCAGGACCGGATGCAAAATTGTCGTCCTGACCATGTTCTGACTGATCAGTTTCCCGGCATACAGATTGCCGGCGACGCCACCGATGCCGAAGAGCACCAGCAGAATACTGATCAATTGCGCGCTCATGCCTGCTTCTTTGGCCAGGTACTCAGCCGAGTAGCTGTACACGGAAAACATCGCGGCGAAGATCAGGGTCGAAGCGGTGATGTTCAGCCACAGCGGGAATTTACGCAGGATGGCCAACTGTTCTTTATAGGAAATCGCCAGTTTACTCGGGGTGTCCGGCAGCCTGACAATGATCCCCAGGCCCGCAATGCCATTGACCCCGGCGCAGAACAGAAACGAGGCTTCGTAGGAGAACTGTGCCGCGATGAGTGTCGTCAGCGGCACGCCCAACACCATGCCCATGCTGGTGCCGACAAAAGCCTTGGCGGCAGCGCGGGGCGATTCCCCTGACGGATAAAGCGAAGTGGCCGCGACGAACGCCAGGGAAAAATACACGGGGTGAAACAGCGCCGGGATGACGCGCAGCACCAGCAGCGAGTCAAAATTGGGCGCATAGGCCGACAACACACTGGTCCCGGCGAAAATGAACAGGGCAATCGTAAGCACCTTCTTGCGGTTGAAGCGCGATAGCAGCAACACCATGATCGGGCCGAATACCGCAATGATCAGTGCGAACAGCCCCACCAGCAGGCCCGCCTGCGACGCATTGATCGAAAAGCGCTCGATGATCACCGGAAGAATCCCGACCACGCCGAACTCGATGGTGTAAACGCCGAACAGCCCTAGCGCCAGGAAGTAAATCGGATGGAGCGTTTTCATGACTCAGACTCCAGCGTGACGACGGCTTTTGCGAACGGATCGCCCGCTTGCAGATAACGGTGGACGGCGACCATCTGATCGAACGCGAAGGTTTTCGCAATGATCGGGGGCAGCATGACCTTTCGAGGCAATCGTGTGGTCACTGCCCGTAGACGGCGTTGCAGAGGTCTACGGTGAACTGCCCGGACATGCCTTCGAAGGCCGTGTTGGTGAAGGCGACCACGGTCAGTTGCTCTGCCAGGTCGACGAACCACGAATGCCCATAGGCACCGCCCAGTCGCCAGCTGCCGGCCGACTCGGCGGTTTGTGCTGCAGCCGGATCCTTGAGTACCGTGAAACCCAGACCGAAGCCGCGACCGGGCCAGTTGTCCAGTTCCAGTTCGCCGGTCTGGTTACTGCCCATTTCATCGACCAGTGCCTTGGGCAGTAACGGCGCACCGCCCTTGCGCAAGGTTTCGAGCAGATGAAGAAACTCACCCGCGGTGCCGACCAGGCCGGAGCCGCCGGAGTTATAGGCCTGTGGGTCCAGTGCCCGGGTCGGTTGCAGCCTGATGCCGGCAGTCCCTTCGAACACCGGAATCACTTCCAGTTCGTTCATTCGCCGGGGCTGCGGCTGATCATTCAGGTACGCAGGACTGAGGCGACTGACCTCTGAAACCCTGAAGCTGATATCGCGTAACGCCAGTGGCCGGGTAACCAACTCGTCGATCGCCTCGGCAAGGGACGTACCGTTGACCGCGGCGATCAGTGCGCCCAGCACGTCGGTGGCGATCGAATAGCCCCAACCGCTGCCGGGCTTGTACAGCAAGGGGGCATGACTCAGGCGGCGCAGGTTTTCTTCCAGCGAAATGTCGCTACGGTCCAGACCGTCGGACACCCCGGCATCGCGATAAGGGCCGCCTTGATCGCTTTCCAGAAAACCATACGTCAAACCGGCGGTATGGCTCAGTAACTGGCTCACAGTGATGGTCGCAGGCTGGCCATCACCCAGAGTCGGCTTGAAGTAGGGCAACCACTGGCTGATGTCATCGTCCAGTTTGATTTTGCCTTTGGCGACCAGTACCAGCGCCGCCACCGACGTGATGGGCTTGGAGACCGAAGACAGCAGAAACAAGGCATCCTCGTGCATCGGCAATTGCGCTTCACGGTCGGCCAGGCCAGCCGCTCGGTGATAGATGAGCTTGCCCCGGTGAGCCACCAGCACTACGGCGCCGATCAGGCGTTGCTCGTGCAGCGTCTGCTCAAGCACGGCGTCGACCCGTGAACCGAGCTCGACGGGTTCGAACGAGCGAAGTGACTGTAATGGGCGAAGCGGTTCGTTGACTGACATGTCTGACCCCGAAATGGTTGGATGATCTACCTGAATATCGCGATGGTAGAGCCGGCCGTTACGGGGAAACAGAGGTTACACTTCCGAGGTCCACGGACCTTTTTGTCCGCAATCAAAGGAGTGAGCGTTGGATAAGCTCAATGGCATCACGGTGTTCGTGCAGGTCGCCGAAAGCCGCAGTTTTGTAGGGGCCGGCCGTTTACTCGGCATCTCCTCCTCGGCAGTGGGCAAGAGCATTGCGCGCATGGAAGAGAAACTCGGCGCGCGCCTGTTCCACCGCAATACCCGCAGCATCAACCTGACCAGCGAGGGCTCGTTGTTTCTGGAGCGCTGTCGCAGAGTGCTCAACGAACTGGAAGCGGCTGAGCAGGAACTCTCCAGCGCCAGCGAGACACCACGAGGCAAATTGCGCATCAGCCTGCCGCTGCTCGGCAACGTACTGTCAATGCAACTGTCACGGTTCATGCAGCGTTATCCGCAGATACAGCTGGAGCTGGACTTCACCGATCGGCTGGTGGATGTGGTCGAAGAAGGCTTCGACGCTGTGGTGCGCACCGGTCAACTGCACGACTCCCGGCTGATGGCCAGGAAACTCGACAGCTTTGGGTTCTACCTCGTCGGCGCACCGAGCTACTTTGCGAGCAACGGCTACCCGCAGAGTGTGGAGCAACTGCAGGAACACCATTGCCTGCATTACAAGCTGCCCTCCACGGGCAAACTGGAAAAATGGCCATTGTCGGGGCTTGCCGAAGGCACAGAGTTGAAAGTGCCGACAACGATGGTCTGCAACAATCTGGAAATGCTGATCCACATGGCCAGACAAGGACTGGGCATCGCCTGCATCCCCGAATTCGCGGTGCGCGAAGCGCTGGACGCCGGTGAACTGGTGTCGATATTGCCCGATCAGGTGCTGCGCACCTTGAACATACAAGTGGTGTGGCCATCGAGCCGGTATCTCACACCGAAGTTGCGAGCGTTTATTGATTTTATGTGTGATGGGGGGGGCAGGAGTGAAGCTTTGGCCGGGTATGAATTGAAACAGCGTTCAGTTGCAGAGCGGGGGAAACTCGGGGTAACGCCTTCCGAGCTTCTGCAATACTTGCCCGCCGGCCCGCACAAAAACACAATCAACACAGAGATGCGCCCATATCAGTTCCGACCTACGATCAGTTCATAGAACCTATCCTGCGTTTTCTCACCACGAAACGCCTGTTGAACCTGATGTAACCTCCACCACCGCTAGCCCGGATGACCAGCTCGTGCAAGCGCTCCAAGAGTTACGCGACGCCACAGCGGTAGACCTTTTGGATAACTTGTTACAGGCCCTCACGGATAACTAAACCCCTTCACCAACGTCAGCTCCCCCACCGCACGCATCGGCACCAGAAACGTTTCCATCTTCTCGCTCGGCGTGCCTTCCTCGGTAATCACCGTTACCTGCGCGGTGGTCAGCGCTTGCACTGCGTCTTCCTGCCCCTCCTCATCACTGCTGTACCCGCCACCGTAGTAGTTCACATACACCAAGTACTGGCCCTTGATCGGCGCGGGCATGGCGAAGATTTCCGGGCCGTAGCCGGTGGTGACGTCGACGTCGAGCGCTGCACCGTTGGGGACGATGCGCTCGCCGTACCAGATGTGCGCACCGTCGGGGGTGATGAGGTGCAGGTCGAGATCGGTGTTGTCGCTGTCCCAGGACAGTAAAACGCGCAACTTGGCCGGGGTCGCGCCGCCGCTGCTGTTGAGCAACTGCGTGCGGTGATGTTGTTGGCCATCAGGGCTGCGAACCTCGACGCTGTTGCTGCCGTTGGGGAATGAAAACGGGCGGTCGAAACGGCCGGCTGGATCGATTTTCAGTGGCATGCTCACCCCGTTGACGATCAGCCGACCGGGCTCTGTCGATTTGGCTGTGGCTTTGATCTGCCCACTGATGCGAGCGGTATTGGCCTGGCCTGCCGGGGTATTCACCGACGAGGCCGGGTAGTTGACGGTCTGCCGGAAGCTTTCCCCTTCGCCCTCGGGCGCACCGTTGCGCCAGCCGCCTGTGGGGGTGTCGAGCTTGACGCTGTCGGCCGCCATCACCGATGACAGCGCCACCAGCGGACAGAGCAACAGCAGGACCTGTGGATAACGGAGTTTCATGGCCTATTCCAGCAAGAGGTGGCGGGCGAGCCCTTCGATGTAGGTTTCATCCTGGCCGTTGGGGTGTGCTTCGAAGGCCAGGTGCAGGTATTCGTGGGTCAGGTCAAGGCGCTCTTGCAGTGTCTGCGCGCCACGCACGTAGATACGCTGACGTTCGCGGTCGACATAGGGCCGACCGAAGGCAAGGCGGCATACAGCGAAAGTGCTGACTTCGTTGTAGCCCGTTTCGCTTTCAAGCATTGGACGCCAGCCGCGCCGTTGTTTCTGCAGCCACTCCTGTGCGGCGGGCAATGCTTCACAGGACGCGACCGGGTTGTCCCAGCGGCTGAGACTTGCGCGTGGGTAGGCGTGCATCAGGATGGTGTCGTAGCGCTGACCGGCCTGGGCCTGTGTGACGGCTTGCTGCCAGGACAGTTTGTCCGGCCCGGGTTGATCGGAATGGTAGGTAACGGTGCTGCCGGCCAGGACCAGGTCGCTGGTCCACGCGGCGATGTCGCGAGAGCCGGACGCCGCCGGACGCGGTGCGACCCGCTGGCGGCTGCTGCTGTCGTCGATGCTCAGGCAGTCACCACTGCGCGTGGCGTTTTGCAGCAGGTACGTGCGGATGGCCACGGCCAGGGCTTTGGCGGCCTCGGCCGGTTCGGCACTGGCTTCGCGCTGGAGAACACGGGCAACGTACTCTTCGCGATCCAGACGAGCCACGAGCTTGTCGTTCAGCAGAAACAGTTCGCCGTCGCTGTGGATATCCAGCGCATTACCGTTGGCGAATTCAACGCTGTAGTCCCCCTGCAACGTTCCGGAAGTCACCACTGAGCCCTCCGACAACACGCGTCGAAGTGGATAGCGGGAGAACAACTCGACTTCTACGCATTTCCCTGCATCCGCAGGCCATGAAACAGGCATCGCCGTAGACAATGCCTGTGCGTAATCACGCAATACTCGCTGACTGGTGCCCCGGCCTCCGGCCCAGACCGGTGTGCCATCCGCCGTCCAACCGGCAAACCCGCCCTGGCGCGATGTAGCATCCTGATCAGCCAACCAGCTCCAGGTCTTCACTCGCAGGCGGCTTCCGAGTTCGCCGACGACATGGCCATCGGCGGCATTGAGCACCACATCGAGCAACACACGCCGGGCTTGTTCCTGTGCTGGCAGTACCGACAACACCTTCAACAACTCCGCCACCGAAACCCGAGTAGTCGGTTGCAGCGAAGGTAAATCCAGCAACCATGGTGGCGCCTGCCGCATCTGCCAATAGGCTCGCCAGTCGGCATCGCGGATGCCCAACCGCGCGGGCTCGAAATACAAGCCACATGACTTCACCAACGCCTGATCGCGCTCGATCCTGCCGCCAGCCGTGCAGCAATAAATCTCTTCCTTCGACTGGCCGCGACATTCATAAGCCGACTCATGTGCACCGCTATCGACCAGCCAGGCGTAGACGAACAACTTCCACACGCTGCCCAGCGGCGTCTGCAGCGTCTGCGGCAGCAGCTCGCGGCTGATCACCTGAGTTCGATTCAACGACAACAAATCACCCTTGAAAGCCAGGCGCAGCGGTTCGTCCTGCGCTGTCGCCAGCGCAGGGATCAAACACAGCAGACACCCCATCAGCAGCCTGTGCACGTCAGTGAACCGTGACCTGGCCCAGGACTGGCTTTTGTTCCATCGCCTGATGCTGCGGCACATACACTTGGGTGAATCGCACCGGTGGCAGGTTGAACTGCCCCTTCTGCGAGAAACGCACCAGATGCCGCAGACGCAATTCGCCACTCAAGGCGTCGACCGGAACGGCGTAAGCCATTTGTCCTGGTTCGAATCGCGCCTTCTCCAGCGCCGTTGGCTCGGTGCCAGCCTTGCCCATGAGCTTGATGCCCCAGGTCGTGCGTTCGACATCCGCGCCCGGTGGCAATGGCACTTCCAGCAGGCCATAGCGCAGCGGTCTGGCGGCTTTGCTGGTGACGATCACTTCGTCGAGATAAAGGTTATCGCTGGACAACGGCGCGTTGCCGACCGCTTCGAGCTTGAAGGTGAAGGCTTCATCCCCCGGCACCAGTCGCGACAGGCGACGGGTGATGGTCACGGCCATCGGATCGACCGCCGGCTGCCGGCTCCGGTAGCTCAATGCAGCACGCAGCGGACGCTCTTGCGCGCCGGTCAGCGACAACACGCCCGGCAACTGCGCGCCTTGCCACACCCAATAGGTTTCGCCAGTAGCGCCCTGT
The DNA here is from genome assembly GCF_002113025.1 of Pseudomonas sp. B28(2017). GTDB lineage: Bacteria > Pseudomonadota > Gammaproteobacteria > Pseudomonadales > Pseudomonadaceae > Aquipseudomonas. The sequence goes on from NZ_NEJH01000010.1 coordinate 106,252, forward strand.
TCCGGCTTCCAGCCCTCGCCCGGCTTCAAAGCAACGGCCGGCGCGGCCTGCTCGATGCTGTGTTGCAGCCAGGTCAACGCCAACGCTCGTTCCAGCGTGGGTTGTTGTGGCAGCAAACGTTGCAGCAATGCCTGAACCTGCGTCTGATCGAAGGGTTGCTGCGGCAGGTTCAGTGCTTCGGCAAACGGCTGCGAACTGACCGCCAGACGCTGCTGCGCATCGCCCAGTTGTCGCTTGAAAGCGTCCGGTAGATTGACCTTCGACTGCTTGGCCAACGAGGCGGTCAAGACGCGTGCTGCGGCCAGGCCCAGCGCCGAATCCGGGTCGCTCATGACGAGGCTGTCTTCGCCATCCTCCAGCAGGTTGGCGGCATTACCCTCGCCGGCCTTCGCCAGATCGTCCATCAAACCGCTGAGCAAGGTGTTCACCGGTAATTGCATCTGTTTAGCGAACGACAGAATCAGCGCCCGCTGCAACAGCGGCGTGTTGTTCGCCTGTTTGGCGTAGACCTCCAGCACCCGCTGCCAATGCTCCGGCGGCAGGCTCAGTTCCAGCAGCTGGCTGGCGTGCCAGTCGGCGTAATAGGCGTAGGCGGTGAGGAATGCATCCGGCTCACCGTCCATGCCCCACCAGGTGAAGCATGCCGAAGGGCCGGCCATTTGTACCAGGCGCAGGCGACTGTTTTGCATGATCAGGCGCAAGCGATCGCGGATCTGTGGATTCGTCGCCAGCGTCGGGTAGGCGATGCTCAACGGCAACAGGTGACTGGCCGTCTGCTCGACGCCACCGTAGGGATAGCTCAACAGGTCGTCGAGGGCAGAACGGAACAACGCTTGCGGACTGTCATCCAGACGCAGGCGAATATCACTGGCGTCTGCCGGCAATGTCAGCGGTGTATCGCCGCCGCCCACTTCAAGACTCTGCGATTGTGTCACTTGCCAGCCTTCACCGGTTGCGGTCAGGTGCACCGCGAGGGTATCAGCGGTTTTGCCGTCCTGTACCAGCTCGGCGCTCCATTCGCCATTCGCCAGCTCAAAGGCCGGCAACGGGATGTAATTGATGCCGCTGTTCAAGGTCAACGGCACGCGCTGTTCGTTGCCGGCGTAATGAGTCACCAGTTCGGCCTTGACCGGTTTCTCGGCCTGGCTGAACGCAAATACGCCGAGGTCCGGTTTGTCGCCTGCGCGGAATCGGCTCGGTCCGCTCCACTTCAAGTACAGCGGTTTTTCCGAGCGTACGAATTGCTTCTTCTGCCCGACCTGACCGTCATCGGCAATGGCCCTGGCGGTGATGCGCCAGCGGGTCAGGGAATCGGGCATCTTGAAGGTGAAGCGGGTTTTGCCATTGGCATCGGTCAGCAATTCAGGTTGCCACGCAGCCGTGTCGACGTCCTCGCGACGCGGCCGCTCGAGTACCTTCACACCGCGCTCACTGCGATTGGCTTTGCCCGGTGCACCGGGGCTGCCCGGCAAGGCGACGTCATAACTGATGAACGACAGACTGGCGCTGGTGCGCACGTTATTGCGCCGTGGGTGATAGAAGAACTGGTCGATGCTCGGCGCGACTTCAGGTTGCAGGGCGTAGACCATTTCGTCGACCACGCTGACCGTCAGGTGCGCGGGCATCGGCTTGCCGGCGAACCGGGTGGTCAGGTCCACCGAGACGGTTTCACCCGGCTGATAGGTTTCCTTATCAGTGGCGATGGCCACGTCGATCTGTGGCGTTATCACCTTGATGCCGGCGTTCTGGAAGCTGTACTGGCCGCCCTTGGTGTACAGCACCGAGAAGGTCAGGTTCGGTGCGAAACCGTCCTTCACCAGGATGCGCGCGCGGTATTGGGTATCGCTGAGTTTTTCCATCTTCAGCCAGTCGCCGCCCCTGGCCAGCAACGCAGTCGCCTCGACCTTGTCCCGCTCCAGCGACAGCAAGGCATCGTTGACCGGCTCCGGGAAAGTGATCAACGCCAGCGCTTCATCGCCGGCCTGGTACTCGGGTTTATCGAGGACGATTTCAACCGTGCCAGGTACGGCTTTGACACCTTCGCCGGTAACCGAATGCCCGGTGGCGCCGACCACACGACCGTGGTCATCCTTGAGCGTCAGGTTGTAGGTGCCCGGCCGGTCAAAGGCCAGGGTGAAACTCTGGTCGGTTGCCGCGAGCTTGCCTTCGCCGGTGCTCTGGTCCTCCAGGCGCACCCAGCCGTAACTGCCAGGCGCAACGGCTTCGACCTGCTCGCCTTCGCGGGTATAGCTGAAGGCAACCTTGTCACCCACCGCGCTGAAGCGCCGGGGGGCACTCAAGCGGAAATTTGCCGCACCGCGGTCGATGAGGATTTCCTTGGTGGTCTTGACCCGATACGCCGCGCCATCGCTGGCAAACACCGTGAGCATGTAGCGACTCGGTTTGTCGGCGGCCGGCAAATCGAGGGACGCATTGCCCTTGGCATCGGTGGTCAGTTCGGTACTGGTCAGTTCCACCGGAAATTGCCCGAGGTATTGCAGTTCGTTGTCGACCATCGACAGCTGTTGAGCGCGCAGACTCAGGTTCAATTTTGCATTGGCCACCGGTTTTCCGTCCGGGTACAGCAGCACCAGGTTGCCCTTGACCGGTTCGCCGGTACGGTAATCCTGTTTGGCCAGAGTGAGCGAAATCTCGAAGTGCGGCTTGATGTATTCAGCGACGCGCAAGGCGCTGCTGTAGGCCTGATCCCTGTAGTTGAAACGCAGCTCATAACCTCCGGCCACAGCGTTGTCCGGCAACTCGAAACGGCCCTGGGTGCCGGCCCTGGAATCGAGCTTCAGATCGAGGGATTGCAGCGCCGTGCCGGTCGCATCGAGTACGGTCACGTTGACGTCGGCAGCGGTTGGCTGCACCGAGTCCCGTGCGTTCTTGAATTCACGTCCGACGATTTTCAGCGACACCCAATCCCCCGGCCGATACAGCGGCCGGTCGGTGAAGGCATAAAGTTTGGTGTCGTATATTTCGCTGTCGTAGTAGAAGTTCTCGGAGACGAACACCCCGCCCTCTTCGTCTTCGCCGATCACGAACGAACGCTCGGGGCTGACGTGTTTCAGGCGCAGCAAGCCGTCGCTATCCGTGGCGCCGCTGCTCATCACGCCGAGGCCATCGGTCCACAGCACATTGACCTTCGGCACCGAGCTGCCTTCGTGTTTGCGCGCAGCCCACACCAGCAATTCGTCACTGGCAATCTTGCTCACCGCCACGGTGTTGGAGACGAACACCATGGTCGTCGCGCGGTACTTGCCGATCAGCGCTTCCACCAGATAAAGACCCGGCTTGAGATTGCCCAGCGGGATGTACACGTTGCCCGGCGCGACGCTGACGAATTCACTGGAAGAACCGGCCAGGTTCACCCCGTCAGGTGGCTGGATCGGCTTGGCCTGCCACAGCGGATAACGGAACTGGCTGACCACCGGTAAACCCGGTATCAGCGCGAATTGCGGCTGTGCATCGTAGGGCGTTGGCGCGGCCATCGCATTGCCCATCTTCAGTTCCGGCACTTCCTCGGTGACTTGTTTACGCGACTCGTAGGAAAACGCCCGCTGCATCACCCGACGGGATTTGCGATACCAGTTGTCCCACAGGTAAGCGAGGGTGTTGGACAGACCTTCACCCTTGAACTGGCCATCGCTGACCACCCGATGCAGGTTCTTCTGGCGCTTGAGAAAATCCAGCGGTTTGTCGATGCGATACACCCGAATGTCGGCACCGCCGTAGGGTTCCATACGGAAGCGGCGATAGTCGCGGCCCGGCGCTTCAAGGCGCACCATCGCCTGTTCATCGCTGGCAAAACTGCTGTCGGCCAGCAGGAAAAAACTCTCGCCGGCCACCGGCGTGTAACCGCTGGGTGCAACGGAATCGTCCGCACGGACCACCGACACGGACAACAACAGGACTAGCAGCAACGGCAATTTCGAGCACAGGCGCAGCATGCGGGCACCGGTCATTGGGAGAGAAAATTCAGTCGATAGACGCCGATGAAGTTGGGGTTGGCTGCGTCGGGTATCCATCGGGTGTCCTTCCATGTCATGAGTTGCTGCAGGCTTGCCGAACGCATGCCGTTGTCGGTGGGTGTGGTGGTGCCGGTGTGATAGGCGATGTAACGGCCCATCCAGATCATCAGGTGCTGTTCGTCACCCTGATCGAAAAACATCAGGTCGCCAGGGCGTGCCTGGGCCACATCGCGGCTGACCAGATGGCTGTTGAACTGGATCAATTTGATCGCATTGACGTACGGCCCGACCTTGCCGCCGCCCTGCTGCCATTGCTGGGCGAGACCGCGTTGAGCATCACTCAATCGCAGCTCCGGCGGCAGGTAGCGATTGGACAGGCCATTGCTGCGCAGCCATTTGTCGTCATGGACTTTCAGCGCTTCGTTAGCAGCGAAGCGCACCAGCCCGGCGCAGTCTTGCTGATACCAACGCGGGCTCGGGCCCTGGCTCAGTTGCTCCTGGGCAATGCGCACGAACCAGGCGCGGAATACCTGGGACTGCTGTGGGTCGAGCGGTGGTGTCTCAACGGCTCGGGCGCCCGCGCTCAGCAATAACGCCAGCAGGCCGAGACTGCGGATCAATGCCGTCACAGGGCTTTCCACTCCAGCGGCAGCCACTGCCAGTGGCCGTCGGGCTCGCTGCCCTCAGGCAAGGTCAGAGCGTATTTACCGTAGCCGCCGAGCTTGCGCAGTTTCGGGATCAGCCAGGTTTGCGCGGCGTTGTAGAACACTGGTTCCATGTCCTGGGGCAGGCTGTCGAGGGTTTCCTGCTGCATCAGTTGCGCCATGGAATCCGGGCCGAAATAGACCGGCATCAGCAGGTCTTTGGGCACCACGTCGGCCATCGGCGGGAAGCGTTTGTCGAGGGTGCCGAGGGCCTTGTCCACAAGCTTGTCGTCGAGGGAAAACAGCAACGTTGAACCGTGGCGCACCAAGCTGACTTTCATGAACGCCTTGCCGGTGATAGCGTCGGGGTTTTCGGCCTCTTTGGCCACATAGGGACCGAAACTGGAGCTGACCTGGCGTTGCCACTGGCGGCTCTGGCCTGCCTGTTTTTCCACCACCGGGAAGGCACCGTCTTCGACGTTGTTCTCGTAAGCACCGACCATCGAGCCGAACAGTTTGCCCAAATCGCCATCGAGTTTGCCGCTGTCGTCACCGTTGAGGCTGGCCACCAGCAAGGGCGTGTACAACCGTGAATCGGCATACCAGCACAGGCCCGCCGCGCCCGCCATGTGCTCTGTCAGCGCCTGGGCTACCTTCTCCTCGGCACCGAGTTTGACCAGCAGCGGTTTCTGTTGTTCGGCCGCCAGCGGCAACGCTACGCAAGCGCTGGCCCCCATGGGCATGGCTTGCCAGATCGGTTTGAAATCGAAGTCCGGCTGATTCTCCAGTTCATCCATGGCCAGAAAGCTGTGCCAGCCCTTGTCGTCCATGTCGAAGCGCAGGCCGGCGAAGTTCGGGATAAAACGCTGGTAACCCATGGCCAACACGCTGGCATTCACCGACAGGCGCTGTTTCACTTGCGGCTCACGAGGCACCAGGCCGAAGGCTTCGGGAAACAGTTTTTCGCCATTGAGCAGCGCAGCAATGGCCGTGGTCGACACGCTGCCCGGTTCCTCCGTTGCACCGCTTTGCGGATCGTAGAGTTTCGCCGGATTGGACAGAACTACCAGTTTGTCGCCATGGGACGCGAAAAGCAGCGCCTTGCTGGCGTTGTAATTGAGTTGATAGAGCGCCACGCCTTCGATACCGACCTTCAGGTCAGCGACTTTGCTCAGCTGCGAGTCGTCCAGCGCCACTTTGGCCAGCGGCTCCAGCACCTTGGCCAGCCCGCCGCGATCCATCACCAGCAGGAAATCCTTGAGCCGCCCATCCGCCCCGCGCCACAACGCCACGTCGGCAGGCTGATCGAACAACTGCTCGATCAAGGTGTCCTGCAGTTTCAGGTCGTGCTCGTAGATGATCCGCCGCAGGCTGCCGATCAACCCCAGGCGATCGGCGTGGTTTTCGTAATAGAAAACGAATTCTTCGGTCAGGGTTTCCTTGAGGAACGGCACTGCCAACAGGTCTTTGGGCAATTGGCTCAAGGAATGGGTTTCCAGCAGGCCATCAGGGCGACTCATACCCAGTTTGTCACTGGCCAACGCAGGCGCCGGGGCCTTGGGCTTGTGCATGAACCACCCGATCCCGCCGGCCACGACAACGACCAGGCATAACCCGATCAGCAACGTCGGCCAATGCAGAGAAGATTTGGCCGCGGGGGCGCCAGCGGCTGGGGTAACAGTGCTATCACTCATGTTCACAAAACCCGATGTTCATCCGTTGAGCGGGGATGCTTAGTAGTTGAAAGTCTTGACCAGCAGCAGGTCGCCGATTGCGCGCAAGGGCACGATGAACGTCTCGCGTTTTTCATCGACGGTGTTTTCGTTGAGCACCAGATTGATCTGCGAGGTGATCACCTCGTTCTGGTTGCTGGTCTCATCGAAGTTATAGCCGCCGCTGCCGAAGTTGCCCCAATAGTTCACGTAAACCAGATAGGTGCCACGCAGCGGTGCGGTCATGGTGAACATTTCCGGACCCGGGCCATCGACGCCGTCAGGGTCGAGGCCGCCGCCATTGGTCAAGGCCGGGTGCGCCCAGAAGGCATGCTGGCCATCGGGCGTGACGATGTGCAGGTCGAGCTCTGCCTTCGGATCGTCCCAGCCCAGCACCACGCGAATCTTTGCCGGCGTGCGCAGGTTGTTGGCTTCATAGAACTGGACACGCTTGAGGGACTGGCCTTCGGCGCTGCGGACTTCAACGCTGTTGGAACCGGCACCAAACGCATAGGGCCGGGCAAAACGCCCTTGCTCGTCGGTATAGAGATTCAGTGGATTGCCGTTGACCGCCAACGTGTGCGGCCCGCGCTGAGCGCCGATGGCCTTGAGTCGGCCCTCGATCATCGTGCGATTGCGCTGCACACCTCGGTCTATCGGCGGCGTGGGATAGGCGACTTGCGGGTTTTCGCCACGGTCCGGCAGGCCGTTGTAACGCCAGCCGCCCACCGGCTCCGACAACTCGGCATTCGGCGCGGCCAAAATCACCGGCGCGGTTGCCAACCCGATCAGCAGCAAAAGAAATGAGCGCATGTGACGCCTCCTGCCATGCATGACGAAACCTTGCGCCTGATCCTGGGCGCATTACAGATGTGGAGACTGCGTTTCGTCTGAAAGACCCCGTGACTACCGGGTCGTATAGGGCTCGAAGGTTAGCCATTCGGGTGCTTATTAACAATCGGACGTGTCTCAAAGTGCGGATGGATTCACGACACGCGGTGGACGGTGAGCCGAATAGCCTTTCCAATCGGCTCATCCTCTCTAGAGCATCAAGTACAGTACCCGGTACCAGATCAAATACCCCGATGAGGCGTAAACCTGAGGCCTGACACCGATGCACCAAACACCCCCGCTCATTTGCCCATAAACCCCCTATCTGCTAGTGTCGCGCCGGTTTAACGTCAACCGGAAATCGCCGCCATGGCCCGCAAAAAAGCTGCACTGGATTTCGAACAGTCCCTCGCCGACCTGCAAACGCTGGTGGAGCGTCTGGAGAATGGCGAATTGTCGCTGGAGGACTCGCTGGCCGCTTTCGAGCAAGGCATTGGTCTGACCCGCGATTGCCAGGCGGCGCTAGCCCAGGCCGAACAAAAGGTCCAGGTGCTGCTCGAGCGTGATGGCGAGTTGGCCGAGGAACCCTTCGACGCGGATCAGCCAGAATGATTGCAGCGTACTCGGCCACCAGCCAGGCCCGCGTCAACGCAGCGCTGGAAACTCTGTTCACCGCACCCAGCCCCGAGCTGGCGCGGCTGTACGAAGCCATGCGCTACAGCGTGATGAATGGCGGCAAACGCGTGCGTCCACTGCTGGCCTATGCCGCGTGCGAAGCGTTGGGCGGCAAGGCCGAGCAAGCCAACGGTGCGGCCTGTGCGGTGGAATTGATCCACGCTTATTCGCTGGTGCATGACGATTTGCCGGCGATGGACGATGACGATCTGCGCCGTGGCCAGCCAACCACCCACAAGAAATTCGATGAAGCCTGCGCGATCCTCGCCGGTGACGGCTTGCAGAGCCTGGCCTTCAGCGCCCTGCTTGACCCACGCCTGAGCGCGTCGGATGCCGAAATCCGCCTGCAAATGGTCAGCGCCCTGGCACTGGCGGCAGGCCCGGCGGGCATGGTCGGCGGTCAGGCCATCGACCTCGGTTCGGTCGGTCTGAAGCTTGATCAGAAAGCCCTCGAGTACATGCACAGGCACAAGACCGGCGCGTTGATCGAGGTCAGCGTCAAGCTCGGTGCCCTGGCCAGCGGCCGTGCCGAGAAAGACGAACTCAAGTCCCTGCAGGCTTATGCACAGGCCATCGGTCTGGCATTCCAGGTGCAGGACGACATTCTCGACGTCGAAAGCGATACCGAAACCCTCGGCAAACGCCAGGGCGCCGACATTGCCCGGGACAAACCGACCTACCCGGCCCTGCTCGGCCTCGACGCAGCCAAAGCCTATGCCCTGGAGCTGCGCGACCAGGCCCTGCACGCCCTGCGACCGTTTGACGCAGCGGCCGAGCCGCTGCGTGATCTGGCCCGGTATATCGTCGATCGCCGCAGCTGACGGCGAATCCGCCAAAAAAGACCAACGCGTGGGCAGGGGACGATGCATCAGGTAAACTGCCGCATCTTTTATACCTATAACGATTCGCCTGATGCCCACGACGTTTCATGAGATTCCCCGCAAGCGCCCGACCACGCCCCTGCTCGACCGCGCGAACACGCCGGACGGCCTGCGCCGGTTAGGCGAAGCCGAGCTGGAAACCCTGGCCGATGAGTTGCGCCTGGAATTGCTCTACACGGTCGGCCAGACCGGTGGGCATTTCGGTGCAGGCCTGGGCGTCATCGAGCTGACCATCGCGCTGCATTACGTCTTCGACACCCCGGACGACCGGCTGGTGTGGGACGTGGGTCATCAGGCTTATCCGCACAAGATCCTCACCGGTCGCCGCGAGCGCATGGGCACCCTGCGCCAGAAGGACGGCGTCGCGGCATTCCCGCGCCGCTCCGAGAGCGAATACGACACCTTTGGCGTCGGCCACTCCAGCACGTCGATCAGTGCCGCGCTGGGCATGGCAATTGCCGCCCGCCTGCAAAACAGTGATCGCAAGGCCATCGCGGTGATCGGCGACGGTGCGTTGACCGCAGGCATGGCGTTCGAGGCACTGAACCACGCGCCGGAAGTGGACGCCAACATGCTGGTGATCCTCAACGACAACGACATGTCGATCTCGCGCAACGTTGGTGGATTGTCGAACTATCTGGCCAAGATCCTTTCCAGCCGCACCTACGCGAGCATGCGCGAAGGCAGCAAGAAAGTGCTGTCGCGCCTGCCCGGTGCCTGGGAAATCGCGCGTCGCACCGAGGAATATGCCAAGGGCATGCTGGTTCCCGGCACCCTGTTCGAAGAGCTGGGCTGGAACTACATCGGCCCGATCGATGGCCACGACCTGCCGACCCTGATCGCCACCCTGCGCAACATGCGCGACCTGAAAGGTCCGCAGTTCCTGCACGTGGTCACCAAGAAAGGCAAAGGCTTCGCCCCGGCGGAAGTCGACCCGATCGGTTACCACGCCATCACCAAACTCGAACCCCTGGACGCCCCGGCCGCCGCGCCGAAAAAGGCCAGTGGACCGAAATATTCCGGCGTGTTCGGCGAATGGTTGTGCGACATGGCGGCTGCCGATCCGCGTCTGGTCGGGATTACCCCGGCGATGAAAGAAGGCTCGGACCTGGTTGCGTTCAGCGAACGCTTCCCGCTGCGTTACTTCGACGTGGCCATTGCCGAGCAGCACGCCGTCACCCTCGCGGCCGGCATGGCCTGCGAAGGCGCCAAACCCGTGGTAGCGATTTATTCGACTTTCCTGCAGCGCGGCTACGACCAGTTGGTGCATGACGTCGCGGTGCAGAACCTCGACGTACTGTTCGCCATCGACCGCGCAGGCCTGGTGGGCGAAGACGGTCCGACCCACGCCGGAAGTTTCGATCTTTCGTACCTGCGCTGCATCCCCGGCATGCTGGTGATGACCCCGAGCGATGAAAACGAGCTGCGCAAAATGCTCACCACCGGCCACCTGTATGAAGGCCCGGCGGCCGTGCGTTATCCACGCGGTAATGGCCCGAACGCGACCATCGAGAAAAACCTCGAACCGATCGAGATCGGCAAAGGCGTAGTCCGCCGCCAGGGCAACAAAGTCGCCCTGCTGGTGTTCGGCGTGCAACTGGCCGAGGCGCTGAAAGTTGCCGAGACGCTGGATGCCACCGTGGTCGACATGCGTTTCGTCAAACCATTGGATGAAGGACTGGTGCGTGAAATCGCGGCAAGCCACGATCTGCTGGTGACTGTCGAAGAAAACGCCATCATGGGCGGCGCCGGTGGCGCGGTCAGCGAATTCCTCGCCCGCGAAAACATCCTCAAGTCGATGCTGCACCTGGGCTTGCCGGACATCTACGTCGAACACGCCAAGCCTGCGCAAATGCTGGCCGAGTGTGGACTGGACGAGGCCGGAATCGAAGCGTCCATTCGCGAGCGCCTGCAACTGCTCAACATCTAAACGCAAACCCCTGTGGGAGCGAGCTTGCTCGCGATGGCGGCCTGTCAGTCAACTCAGATGCTGACTGATATACCGCTATCGCGAGCAACCTCGCTCCCACAGTAGTTTTCAGCGCCTATCAAAACTGTATTCGCCCCAAAGCACCAACGGACTACCAATGAAGCGCTCCCCCCTCGCCCTGGTGCTGACCCTGCTGCCGGCCGGCCATCTGCTGGCCGACACCTTCGAACGCGACCAGGCCCTGAAACTGCCCGACGTGCTGATCAGTGCCAACCGTCAGGTCGAAGCACGCAACGACAGCAGCGCCGCCAATACCGTATTCACCCGCGAAGACATTGATCGCCTGCAGCCCGATAGCGTCACGGATCTGTTGCGTCGGGTGCCGGGCGTGCAAGTCTCGCAGACCGGCGGGCGCGGCAGTCTTCCGGGGGTCTACATCCGCGGCACCCAGTCGGCCCAGAGCCTGGTGTTGGTGGACGGACAGCGCATCGGCAGTTCGACCTCCGGCGACAGCAACCTGCAACACATCAACATCGAGCAGGTCGAGCGCGTGGAAGTGCTGCGCGGCTCCCGATCGGTGATTTATGGCAGCGATGCGATTGGTGGGGTGGTCCAGATCTTCACCCGCCGTGGCGGCGAGCAGGGCCTGCAGCCTCGACTGCATACGGGTTTTGGCAGCAACCAGACGTGGGAGCGTAGCGTTGGCCTGTCCGGCGGTGATGAGCGAACCCGCTTCAACCTCGGCGCCAGCCTCGACGAAACCGCCGGGATCAATCGCACTCACGAGTCATACCCCAGCGACGGCGACCATGACGAATACCGCAACAAGTCGCTCAGCCTGAACTTGAGCCACGTGCTCAGCGATGACATCGAGATCGGCGCCAACGTGCTGGATAACCGTGGCAAGAGCGAGTTCGACAACCCGTTCGGTCGTTACGATGACCAGACGAAACAGTCTTACCAGCAACAGCCCTTCAGCGACTTCGATGTGAGCAGCGTCAGCAGCTATGTCGATGCACGGATCAACGACCTCTGGAAAACCCGCGTAGATGTCGGCCACAGTGAAAACCGCGAGAAGACCCTCGACAAGCTCAGCGATGAACGCACGGTGTTCAACACGTATCGCAACTCGGTGACCTGGCAGAACGACCTTACGATCAACGAGCACAACAGCCTGCTGCTTGGCGGCGATTGGTATGAAGACCGGATCAACAGCAGCACGGCATACGACGAAGACAGCCGCTGGAACCGCGCCGCGTTTATCCAGCATCGCTTTGAGGCGGACAGTTTCTCCACGGAGTTGGGCCTGCGTCACGACGATAACCAGCAGTTCGGCAGCCAGAATACCTGGAGCGGCACCTTCACTCTGCCGCTGAACCCGGACAACGAAGTGCTGCTGACCTACAGCGAAGGCTTCCGCGCACCGACGTTCAACGATCTGTACTACCCCGATTTCAGCAACCCGGACCTGAAGCCTGAAACCTCGAAAAGCTATGAGCTGCAGTGGCGCAGCCAATTGACCGAGAGCAGTCGCCTGGAGACATCGCTGTATCGCACCGACCTTGAAGACGCGATCATCTTCGGCAGCAACTCGCGCCCCGAGAACGTTGCCTCGGCGCGAATCAACGGCTTCGAAGCAGCGCTGAAGCAGGAGCTGTTCGACTGGCAGAGCAATCTCGGCGTGGCGATCATCGACCCGCGCGACCGCGACACAGGCCACACCCTGGCTCGTCGCGCACGGCGCACTTTGAGCTGGGACCTGGACCGGCAGTTCGAACGCCTGGGCCTCGGTGCCAGTTGGCAAGCGGTCAGCAGCAGCTATGACGACCTGAACAATCAACAACCGCTCGGCGGCTATGCCTTGTTGGGACTGCGCAGCAGTTGGGAACTCAATCGTGCAATCAGGCTGGAGCTGAAGGTCGACAACCTGCTGGACAAGGGTTACAGCCGGGTGCTGTACAGCTACCAGGGTAGCCAGTACGGGTATCGCGAGGAAGGCCGGGCGTTGATGTTCGGGGTGACGTGGACGCCGGAGCTCTGATCCGAAATTTGTGGTGCTTGGGTGGACCTCTTCGCGAGCAAGCTCGCTCCCACAGGCTCAGTGTGATCTTTGTGGGAGCGAGCCTGCTCGCGATGCGGGCGGCGCGGTCTTAGCGGTCGGGCGCGATCATCTGACACAGTTTTGCGGTTGCCTCGATCATCTGCCCGCTCGGCCGCTCCAACCCCTTGTCCGTCACCAGGCGCAATTGTCCGTTCGCCACCGCCTTCACCTGTGACCAGGCTTTCCACGCATCAAGCTGCGCCTGTTCGCCGGCCAGAATCACCTCGGGATTACGCTGCAACACAGCTTCCACACTGACTTGCGGTGCCGGCAATTTCAGGTCGGCAAACACGTTTTTGGCACCGCAGACCTCCAGCGCATCACTGATGATCTGCTCGCCGCCAACCGTATACAGCGGCCGATCCCAGACCTGATAGAACACGCGTAACGGCTTATCTCGGCGATAACGCTGACGCAGTTCACCCAGTCGTCGGCGCAAATCGCTGGCCAATGAAATTCCCCGCTCAGGCCGGCCGAGCTGAGCGGCAATAGCCTCGATCTGCGCGGTAAGCTGATCCAGGCTGTGTGGTTCGGCGACGTAGGTAGGAATATTCAGGCGCTTGAGCTGGTCGCGCTGGGCCGGGCCGACACTACCGGGCCATAGCAGCAACAGATCGGGGTTCAGGCTGAGCAAGCGCTCCACGTCCAGCTGGCCATAGCGGCCAACGGAGGGCAGGTTCTTGAGTTCGGCAGGTCGTTCACCGGCGTCCAGCACACCGACCAGGAGGTCGGCAGAACCCAGTTCCACGACGATTTCAGAGAGCGACGGTGCCAGGCTGACAACCCGCTCGAGCGCCATGGCCGAGCTACTTGCGGCCAGCAGCAAAACCGCCAGCCAGACCGCGCGCATCAACCGAGTTGACGCGGAATACGGTAGAGGTAGAACAGCACCGCGGTCGACAGCGCCAGCAGCATCAGCGGTACCGCTTCAAGACCGACGAACACCGCCAGGGCAGCAATCCAGGCCGGCAGGCCGGCGGCGAGGAATGCCGTGCGCCGCTTGGCCGCCAGACTGATCCAGGCGCCAGGTTCTTCAGGGGTATCAAGAGCTTTCTGAGTGGCGATCAGCGCGTGTTTGTAGGCGCCGAAAAACTTCAGGCTGACAAACATCGAGGCGACTCCGGCGATGAACAACGGCATCGCCAGCACCGGCAGGATGGCTTCGCTCTGGCCGAACACCGCGTTGATCACCAACAGCGGCAACAAGGCCAGTGCCAGGTACTTCCACCAGCTGACGGACAGTCGCCGACGAACCTGACCGCGGGTCACGCCCGGTCTACCTCGCCCTGATGCTCGTTACCCATCATGTGGTCGAGCTTGCTGGCCTTGGTCGCCAGGTAGAGTCGGTTATGCGGGTTGTGGCCGGTGTGCAGCGGCACGCGCTCGGCGACCACGATCCCCATGTCGGTCAAGGCTTTGACCTTACGCGGGTTGTTGGTCATCAGGCGCAGGGACTTCACGCCCAGGTGCTCCAGCATCGGCAGGCACATGGCATAGTCACGCTGGTCGGCGGCAAAGCCCAGACGCTCGTTGGCTTCAACGGTATCGGCGCCACCGTCCTGCAGCTCATAGGCACGGATCTTGTTCAGCAGGCCAATGCCGCGGCCTTCCTGACGCAAGTACAGCAACACGCCACGACCTTCACGGGCAATCGCCTGCAAGGCAGCTTCCAGTTGCGAGCCGCAGTCGCAACGCTGGCTGAACAAAGCATCGCCCGTCAGGCATTCGGAGTGCAACCGGCCGAGTACCGGGGCACCGTCGGCGAAATCACCCAGGCTCAGCACAACGTGCTCGCGGCCGGAGGCTTCATCGAGAAAGCCGTGCATGGTGAATTGCGCAAAAGGCGTTGGCAGCTTGGAAGCGGCGACAAAAACGACAGGCACCGGTGTGCTCCTGATCTAAAAGTCTGAAGATTCGCAGAGCCGGCATTGTAACAGCAGGTTCCGGGCGACGCTTAGGCTGAATTATCGGCGATAACTATCAAAAAGTTTGATATCAGGGGCTCCGTGTCAGCCCTTCATTTCGAATCAAACGGATAAGGCTGTTTCCAGCGCTCGAAGATCGGTTTCAGCTCGCCGCTTTTCACCAGTTGCTCCATGCGCTGGTCGAACAGGGCCATTAACGTGCGCGCCTTCGGAGTCTTGGCGAAACACAGGTACAGCGGCAACTCTGCGATATGGGTACGCCGCAGCTGGGACGGATCCTTGGCCCGACTGATGACATCATCGACTTCAGTCAGGGCATCGATATAGAAGTCAGCACGATTGTGGGTCAGCATCGACACGATGCCGGTACGCCGCATCACCTCGTCGAAGTGGCGCACATTGGGCAAGTAATGCTGGTAATCGTAGCCACGGACCCAGGCCAGACGATAATTTCCCAGGGTTTCCGGGGTGGGTACCGGACCGCTGGCCAGGCCCAAAGCATAGATGTGATCGGTGTCGAAATTCCAGCGCGGATAGAGCAGTTCGTCTGGCCCGTCGCGATAGGATCCGACACAGGCGTCCACTTCCCCGCGCTGGGCCAGGCCCATGGAACGCATGTAAGGCTCGGTACGGATGTCCAGCTTGACGCCCGCAGGCTCAAAGACCTGCCGCAGCACGTCCCAGCCCAGCCCATGACCATCGGCGGCGGTGTAGTTTTCCCATTCTTCGCTGGCCAGGTGAATCACCGATGGCGTAGTCGCGGCCTCCCCCGCCTGGGCGAGCGAGCAAAACAAGGCGAACACCAGCACCATCAACCCGCGTCGAGCCATCCTTAGTTCTCTCAGTTAAAGCACTCCCACTTAACGCCTCATGACCTATAAGTCAGGCGAAAATCCACACCAGTCCCTGCATCGCCAACCAGGCGAACACCCCGGCCAGGACATCATCGAGCATGATGCCAACGCCGCCATGTACATGCCGGTCAATCCAGCGAATCGGCCACGGCTTGAGTATGTCGAAGAAGCGGAACATCAAGAAGCCCGCCAGCAACCACTGCCAACCTTCCGGCACCAGCCACAGGGTGATCCACATCCCGACCATTTCGTCCCAGACGATGCCTTCGTGGTCATGCACCCGCAAATCGTCGGCCACTTTGCCGCACAGCCAGAAGCCGAACAACATGGTGATGCCCAGCATCAGCCAGTAACCCCAGTCGGGCAGCATCTGCCACAACGGGATAAAGGGCAGCGCAACCAATGAGCCCCAAGTGCCGGGCGCCTTTGGCAAGGTGCCCGAGCCAAAGCCGAACGCCAGGAAATGCCATGGATTACGCCAGACCGACGGCGGTACGTTTGCCGCCGGGACCTGTTTGGGGTGATCTGTCACGGTGACTCCCGAAAATGTTGATAACCCCGGGTTTGCGGGGTGATGTCTTTGCCGTCGGCATCCAGCAGCATCACGCCCTGCCCCGTCACCACCTGCCCGATCACATGAATCGGCCAGCCGTCGGCCAGCAACAGCGGTAACTCGACGGACGGCAAGGTGAAGACCAGGACGTAATCGTCGCCGCCGCTCAGGGCCGCAACCTGTGCGTCCGATTGACCGAGAAAATCGACCAGGCTCTGCGACAGAGGCAAACGATCCCGCTCGACTTCGATACCGACCTTCGAGGCCAGCGCGATATGCCCGCAATCAGCGAGCAGACCATCGGAGATATCCATTGCCGAAGTGGCCTTGCCACGCAACGCCTGACCCAAGCCGAGCTGCGGTTGCGGCGACCAGTAATGCGCCAGCAACGGCTCGGCAATGCTCGCTTCGGCCGTGCGCTGGCCGAGCACCAGTGGCAAGGCACCAGCGGCATTGCCCAGGTCGCCGCCCACACACAACAGGTCGCCCGGTTGCGCACCGCTGCGGGTCAGCGCCAGACCGGCAGGCACGCGTCCGAACACGGTCATGGTCAGGCTCAGCGGCCCACGGGTCGTGTCACCACCCACCAGCGCCACGCCACAGCTTTGTGCCATCTGGTTCAAACCACGGGCATAGGCTTGCAGCCAATCGGCGGTCACCGTCGGCAAGGTCAGGGCAAGGGTAAAGGCAACGGGGGTGGCGCCCATGGCAGCCAGGTCGCTGACGGCCACAGCCAGCGAGCGCTGACCGAGTAGAAACGGATCGCACGGGTCGGCGAAATGCACGCCGGCCACGAGGGTGTCGGTAGAAATCGCCAACTGCTCCCCGGGAGGAACAGCCAGCAAGGCGCAGTCATCGCCAATCCCGAGGGCAACACCTTCGCCGCCCTGCGCACAAGGCGCGGCGGCAAAGAAATTGCGGATCAGCTCAAACTCGCCCATGGCTTCGTGTCGACATTACAAGCGCCGATCAGCGCTTGAACGCCTTCACTTCAGCTTCACGCAGACGCGGGGCCAGCTTGTCGAGCACACCGTTGACGAACTTGTGGCCGTCGGTGGAACCGAAGACTTTGGCCAGTTCGATACCTTCGTTGATCACAACGCGGTAGGGCACGTCGACGCGCTTGAGCAGTTCCCAGGTGGACAGGCGCAGAACCGCCAGTTCAACCGGGTCGAGCTCTTCGATGGTCAAGTCCAGGCAAGGCTTGAGGGCGGTGTCGATTTCGGTCTTGAACTGCGGAACCCCGTGCAGGATTTCGCGGAAGTACGCGCCGTCGACATCGGTGAAATCGTTATCGACCCGGAACTGCGCTTCGATCTCGTTCAGCGATTGCTTGGCCATGTGCCATTGGTACAGCGCCTGAGTCGCGAGCTGACGGGCTTCGCGGCGCTTGGCGCTTTTCGATGGCTTGCCAGCATCCGCAGGCTTTGGATCGCGCGGGTTGAAACGATCGCTATCGTCGCTAATCACTTGGCCTCCAACTGCGCCAGCAGGCTGACCATTTCCAGAGCGGACAGGGCAGCTTCAGCACCTTTGTTGCCGGCCTTGGTGCCGGAACGCTCGATGGCTTGCTCGATGGAGTCAACGGTCAGCACGCCGAATGCAACCGGTACGCCAAACTCCATGGACACCTGGGCCAGGCCCTTGGTGCACTCGCCAGCCACGTATTCGAAGTGCGGAGTGCCGCCACGAATGACTGCGCCCAGGGCGATGATTGCCGCAAACTCGCCCTTTTGAGCGACTTTCTGCGCAACCAGCGGGATTTCGAAGGCGCCAGGTGCGCGGATGATGGTGATGTCGCTTTCGCTTACGCCGTGGCGAACCAGGGCATCAACTGCACCGCTGACCAGGCTTTCAACGACGAAGCTGTTGAAACGGCCCACTACCAGAGCGTAGCGGCCTTTAGGGGCGATGAAGGTACCTTCGATGGTCTTCAGGGTCATTCGTTAGATCTCTTAAAGAGCCGGGACGCGTTTCGTACGCGCCCCTCGGTGATTTATTTGCCGCGAATTCAAGTCCGGAAACGACCGGGCATTATTCGGAGGGCACGTATTCTACAACTTCCAGATCGAAACCGGATATCGCATTAAATTTCATCGGTGCTGACATCAGGCGCATTTTACGCACGCCCAGGTCCCGGAGAATCTGCGAACCGGCACCCACGGTGCTGTAGGTGGTCGGCTTTTTCACCGCCAGGTGGTCAGCGGTTTCGCGGATGTGCGCCAGCAACACGTCGCCATCGAGCGGGTGACCGAGCAACAGCACTACGCCGCTGCCGGCCTCGGCAACCGTGGCCATGGCGGCGCGCAGGCTCCAGCGGCCCGGTTGCTTGACCATCAGCAGGTCACGCAGCGGGTCCATATTGTGCACGCGAACCAGGGTCGGTTCTTCGGCACACACGTTGCCCAGGGTCAGTGCCATGTGCACGTCGCCTTCCACCGAATCACGATAGGTCACCAGGTTGAATTGGCCCAGTTCGCTGTCCAGTGGCTGCTCGGCAATCCGCTGAACGGTACGTTCGTGGATCATCCGGTAGTGAATCAGGTCGGCGATGGTGCCGATCTTGATGTCGTGTTCGGCTGCAAAAGCTTCCAGCTCGGCGCGACGGGACATGGTGCCGTCATCATTCATCACTTCGCAGATCACGCCGCTCGGCTCGAAACCGGCCATGCGCGCCAGGTCGCATGCCGCTTCAGTATGGCCGGCGCGAGCCAGGGTGCCGCCAGCCTGGGCCATCAGCGGGAAAATGTGGCCCGGGCTGACGATGTCTTCAGCCTTGGCGTCGCGGGCGGCAGCCGCTTGCACGGTACGTGCGCGGTCGGCGGCGGAGATGCCGGTGGTCACACCGGTAGCCGCTTCGATGGAGACGGTGAACTTGGTACCGAAACCGGAACCGTTGCGCGGCGCCATCAACGGCAGCTTGAGCAGTTCGCAACGCTCACGGCTCATCGGCATGCAGATCAGGCCACGGGCGTGCTTGGCCATGAAGTTGATGTGCTCGGGCTTGCAGCACTCGGCGGCCATGATCAGGTCGCCTTCGTTCTCGCGGTCTTCGTCATCCATGAGGATGACCATCTTGCCTTGGCGGATGTCTTCAACCAGTTCTTCGATGCTATTGAGCGCCACAAGGCACCCCCTTGAGTCAGGATTTGAGGTAGCCGTTGGCGGCCAGAAAGCTTTCAGTGATGTTGCTGGAAGTTGGCTCTGCGGCCTTGTCGCCCAGCAACAGGCGCTCCAAGTAGCGAGCCAGCAAGTCCACTTCCAGGTTCACCCGGCGACCCGGCTGGTACGACGCCATGATGGTTTCGCTCAGGGTATGCGGAATGATGGTCAGCAGGAACTCGGCGCCATCGACTGCGTTCACGGTGAGGCTGGTGCCGTCGACAGTGATCGAGCCTTTATGGGCGATGTACTTGGCCAGGTCCTTCGGTGCGCGAATGCGGAATTCCACGGCCCGCGCATTCTCTGTACGGGCAACCACTTCGCCCACGCCATCGACGTGACCGCTGACCAGGTGCCCGCCGAGGCGAGTGGTCGGGGTCAGGGCTTTTTCCAGATTCACCGGACTGCCGCTTTTCAGGTCGTTCATGGCGGTGCAGTCGAGGGTTTCGCGGCTGACGTCTGCCGCAAAGCCGTTGCCGGGCAACTCGACAGCAGTCAGGCACACGCCGTTGACCGCGATACTGTCGCCCAGTTTGACGTCGCTCAGGTCGAGCTTGCCGGTTTCGACATGTACCCGCACATCACCGCCCTTTGGGGTCAATGCACGAATACTGCCGATGGATTCGATGATGCCGGTAAACATGAGGTTCTCCTCGAGAACAAAGCCAAAGCTTGCGCGATGGCCGGAAATTATACGCTCACCGCTGGCGATGGAATGGCGATGACTCGCCAGTCATCGCCAACTGCACGAATTTCGATGATCTTCAGCTCGGGTGCATCCTTCATTTGCGCAATCGGCCAATCCAGTAGCGGCCGCGCCGAAGATCCCAAAAACTTGCCGGCGATGAAAATCTGGAATTCGTCCACCAGCCCGAGCTGGGCAAACGCACCCGCCAGACGCGGACCGGCCTCGACCAACACTTCATTGACCCCACGGGCAGCGAGCTCAACCAGCAGCTGACGCAGATCGACCTGGCCGTCATAGCCGGGCACGATCAGGCACTCAGGGCCGTTGGCGTACTGTTCTTCCACCGCGACGCAGGTGGCGACCAGGGCCGGACCCGCCTTGAAGAACGGTGAATCCAGCGGCACCCGCAAACGTCCGTCGACCAGCACGCGCAGCGGCGGGCGGCTCATGGCCTGGGCCGTTTGCTCGGCATCCAGTCCCAACTCATCGGCCCGCACGGTCAACCGCGCGTTGTCCGTCAGCACCGTGTCGGCGCCAGTCAGCACTACACTGGCCTGGGCGCGCAGACGTTGCACCGCCGAACGTGCGGCTGCACCTGTGATCCACTGGCTTTCGCCACTTTCCATCGCCGTGCGACCGTCCAGGCTCATGGCCAACTTGACCCGCACGAACGGCAAGCCGTGTTCCATGCGCTTCAGGAAACCCTGATTGAGCTGGCGTGCCTCGCCTTCCAGCACGCCACTTTCAGTGGCGATGCCTGCCTGAGCCAGGCGTTGCAGACCGCGACCGGCGACTTCCGGGTTCGGGTCCTGCATCGCCGCGACCACGCGGGCCACTCCGGCATTCACCAGCGCATCGGCACAGGGCGGCGTGCGGCCATGGTGGCTGCACGGCTCAAGCGTCACATAGGCGGTAGCACCACGAGCCTGCTCACCAGCCGCGCGCAAGGCGTGGACTTCAGCGTGAGGCTCGCCGGCGCGAACATGCCAGCCTTCGCCGACAATCTGCCCACCCTGCACGATCACGCAACCAACCCGCGGATTGGGGTGCGTCGTGTAGTGCCCCTTGCGCGCCAGTTCCAGCGCTCGGGCCATGAAATGAGCATCGAGGATGGCAAGTTCTGCGGGCGTGGTCATTCTTTCACCGGTTCACGGGCCAGGCGGTCGATCTCTTCGCGGAACTCGTTGAGGTCCTGGAAGCGCCGATACACCGAAGCGAAGCGGATGTAGGCGACTTCGTCGAGCTTCTGCAGCTCGGCCATCACCAGTTCGCCGACCACGAGGGATTTGACCTCGCGTTCGCCGGTGGCTCGCAGTTTGTGTTTGATGTGCGCCAGCGACGATTCGAGGCGCTCGACACTCACCGGGCGCTTCTCCAGCGCGCGCTGCATGCCGGCGCGGAGTTTTTCTTCGTCGAACGGCTGGCGACTGCCGTCGGTTTTGATCAGGCGCGGCAACACCAGTTCAGCCGTCTCGAACGTCGTGAAACGCTCGCCGCAGGCCAGGCATTCACGCCGGCGGCGCACCTGTTCGCCCTCGGCGACCAGACGCGAGTCGATGACCTTGGTGTCGTTGGCACCGCAGAAGGGACAGTGCATGGTGGCAGGCAACAAAAAAAGGGAGGGCCATGGTAGCGCATCCCTGTGGCAAGACAAGCCATAGGGTTTGCGGTATACAGACGCAATGATCACTAGATCCATGGAATTCAGCTTTATGGAGCCACCGATGTCATTACGTCCGCTCATTTTACTCAGTATTTTCAGCCTGCTGGTGGCTTGCGGCAGCGATGCGCCCAAGCCCCAGCCGCCAACGCCAGGCCCGGCGCCGCAACAGGCGCAGAAGAAGGCCAGGGAGGCGGCTGAGCTCGGCCCCTTGCCCGCCTATCAGCGTGAACTGAGCGGCACCCTGCAAGGCGTGCCGGCAGGTGCCGAAGTCGAACTGGCATTGCTGGTGATCGACGAAAAAGACCGCCCGCAACAATTGCTCGCCAGCTCCAGCCTGATCGGCAACAACCAGGTGTTGCCGTTTCACCTGCGTTTCAACCCGGATGCCTTTCCGGTCGGTGCCCGTGTGGAACTGCGAGGCCGCGCCAGTCAGTCCGGCCAGTTGATCCTGCACCTGCCGTCACAGCTGATTACCCAGCCGACCACCCAGTCCCTGGGCCAACTGCAATTCGTCAAAGCCCCATGAGTGCACCGCTCGACCTGCAACGGGCCTTGGCTGAACTGCTCGGCGACGCACAACTGGTGGCCTGCCCGTTGCCGGAAACCGATTTGAAACTGTGGCTGATCGACGGCGACAACATGGACCGCGCCTTCAGCCCGGAAGAAACCCGGCGCATCCTGCATGAGCCACCATACTGGAGTTTCTGCTGGGCCAGCGGCCTGGCCGTGGCCCGCTATCTGGCCGAAAACCCGCATTGGGTCGAAGGCAAGCGGGTGCTGGATTTCGGTGCCGGTTCCGGGGTGGCGGGGATTGCCGCTGCCAAGGCCGGCGCCCTGGAAGTGCTGGCCTGCGACCTCGACCCGCTGGCGATTGCCGCGTGCCAGGCCAATGCCGAGCTCAACGACGTACAGCTCAATTACTCGACGGACTTTTTCGCCGAGGCTGATCGCTTCGACCTGATTCTGGTGGCGGACGTGCTGTACGACCGGGCGAACCTGCCGTTGCTCGACCAGTTCCTCAGTCGCGGCCGGGAGGCGCTGGTGGCGGACTCCCGAGTACGGGATTTTCGTCATCCGTTGTACCGGCGCATCGAAGTGCTCGAAGCCATGACCCTGCCGGATCTGGCCGAGCCCCACGAGTTTCGGCATGTGAGCCTCTATCACGCCGCCCGCGCCTGACCTTATAGTTGCTCCATTCACGCTTTTACGAGATTGCCCATGAGTCAGGAAACGCCGTACATCTTCGACGCCACGACTGCCGATTTCGACCAGTCGGTGATCGAGAACTCCTTCCACAAGCCGGTGCTGGTGGATTTCTGGGCCGAATGGTGCGCGCCCTGCAAAGTGCTGATGCCGATGTTGCAGAGCATTGCCGAGAGCTATCAGGGTGAGCTGCTGCTGGCCAAGGTCAACTGTGACATCGAGCAAGACATCGTCGCTCGCTTCGGCATCCGCAGCCTGCCCACCGTGGTGCTGTTCAAGGACGGCCAGCCTGTCGACGGCTTTGCCGGCGCCCAGCCGGAATCCGCCGTGCGCGCCCTGCTCGAACCCCATGTGCAGATGCCGCCACCGGCCGCCGCCGATCCGTTCGAACAGGCCCAGGCACTGTTCGATGACAGCCGCTTTGCCGATGCCGAAGCCCTGCTCAAAGTGCTGCTGGGTGAAGACAACACCAATGCCAAGGCGTTGATCCTGTACGCCCGCTGTCTGACCGAGCGCGGTGAACTGGGCGAAGCGCAAGCCGTACTGGATGCCGTCAAGAGCGACGAACACAAGGCCGCACTGGCCGGCGCCAAGGCACAGATCAAGTTTCTCGGCTTGGCCAGGGACTTGCCGGATGCCGCTGACCTGAAGGCCCGGCTGGCGAAAAATCCCCAGGACGATGAAGCGGTCTATCAACTGGCCATCCAGCAACTGGCCCGTCAGCAGTACGACGCTGCACTGGATGCGTTACTCAAGCTGTTCATCCGCAACCGCAGCTACAGCGAAGGCTTGCCGCACAAGACCTTGCTGCAGGTGTTCGAGTTGCTGGGCAATGACCACCCGCTGGTCAGCACGTACCGCCGCAAGTTGTTTGCTGCGCTGTACTAAGCCGCCCCTGTAGGAGCGAGCTTGCTCGCGAAAAACCTGAGAACACCGAGGTGAATCAGGTTTCCCGGGGTATCGTTGACGCCCATCGTCGGAACGCCGCCCGGAGCAAGCTCGCTCCTACAACAGCCAGCGGTAAATCGGTGTATCGGTGCCGCTTTCCACCTTCACATCCGGACTGTGGCGCAACCGCACCAACAGGCGCTTGCCCGCCGCCGCGCTGCCGGTCAGGCCTTCGAGTTGATCGAGCAGATCCGGCCCGCTGAGCTGCCCGGCCTTGCGCAACAAATCCCGGGCGATCTGCCACAGCGCATCATCCTGATTCAGCGGTTTCGCCGCTGGCGCGCTGACTGCGGATTTTTCCACCTGCAACTGCGCCCCGAGTCGCGCCCAGTCCGCGTCGTCCATCTCCAGGGTCAAATCCACCGGCCAGTCGCCGATGCTTCCGCGAATTCGCAACATAGGTCTGCTCCCGCACATTTCTTCCCCGCATGCTCCCATGGGACTTGTGCAACGCCAAGCGGACAGTCAAACTCCTCACACTTACGTTATAAGATTACATAACATATTTTTCATTTTACTTTTCGGAGACTCGCCATGCGTCGTCTGCTTCTCGCTCTGCCGTTTGCCATGCTGCCATTGGCTGTCGCCCATGCCGCCGACGAACACGATCATGAGCATGGCAGCCTGGGCGCCCACGAACATGGCGTGGGACGCCTGAACGCGGCGCTGGACGGGCAGACCCTGGAACTGGAGCTGGAAAGCCCGGCCATGAACCTGGTGGGTTTCGAGCACGTGCCCACCAGCGATGCAGACAAAGCCAAAGTCGCCGCCGCCCGCGCTCGACTGGAGCAACCGCTGGCCCTGTTCAACCTGCCAAAAGCCGCTGGTTGCGTGGTGGAAAACCAGGAACTGGAAAGCCCGTTGTTCGGCGACAAACCCGATGCCGATGATGATCACGATGAAGACGCCAAGGACGAAAACGGCCACGAACATCACCATGATCACAGCGAAATCCAAGCTCGCTATCAGTTCACTTGCACCACACCGGCGGCACTGAAGTCGCTGGACCTGGCGAATATTTTCACCAGCTTCCCGGCCACCCGGAAAATTCAGGTACAACTGATCGGCCCGAACGGGCAGCAAGGGGTTGAAGTGACGGACAAGGCTGCTGCCCTCAAATTCTAAATTCACCTTGCTCCTACAGGGTTCACCTATCAATTGACCGGTTTCACATGACCCAAGCACTCATCGAACTGTCCGACCTGGGCTTCAGTTGGCCCGGTCACCCGCCACTGCTGGACATCCCGGCGTTTCGCCTGGAGCGCGGAGAAACCCTATTCCTCAAAGGCCCCAGCGGCAGCGGCAAGACCACCCTGCTCGGCTTGCTCGGCGGCGTGCAAAAGCCTGATCGCGGCAGTATCCGCCTGCTCGGCCAGGAGCTGACGCAACTCTCGGCCGGTGCCCGCGACCACTTCCGCGTCGATCACACCGGCTACATCTTTCAGCAGTTCAACCTGCTGCCGTTTCTGTCAGTGCGTGAAAACGTCGAACTGCCCTGCCACTTCTCGAAACTGCGCGCCGAACGGGCGAAACAACGCCACGGCAGCGTCGACAAAGCGGCCGCGACGCTGCTCGCCCACCTGGGTTTGAAGGATGAAAACATCCTCGGGCGCCGCGCCGATTCGTTGTCCATCGGCCAGCAGCAACGGGTCGCCGCCGCCCGCGCGCTGATCGGTCAACCGGAACTGGTGATTGCCGACGAGCCGACCTCGGCCCTCGATTACGACGCCCGCGAGAACTTCATTCGCCTGTTGTTCGCCGAATGCCGCGAAGCCGGGGCGAGCCTGTTGTTCGTCAGCCACGACCAGAGCCTTGCGCCGTTGTTCGATCACAACCTGTCGCTGGCCGAACTCAATCGCGCCGCCACCCCGTCAGAGGTCTGAGATGTATTTGTTTCGTCTAGCCATGGCCAGCCTGGCTAACCGCCGCTTCACCGCGACCCTCACGGCGTTCGCCATCGCCCTGTCGGTGTGCCTGCTGCTGGCGGTGGAGCGCGTGCGCACCGAAGCCAAGGCCAGTTTCGCCAGCACCATCAGCGGCACCGATCTGATCGTTGGCGCCCGCTCAGGCTCAGTGAACCTGTTGCTGTATTCGGTGTTCCGCATCGGCAACGCCACCAACAACATCCGCTGGGACAGCTTCGAGCACTTCGCCAACAACCCGAAAGTGAAATGGGCCATCCCGATGTCCCTCGGCGACTCTCATCGCGGCTACCGGGTGATGGGCACCACCGAAGCCTACTTCGAGCATTACCAGTACGGACGCCAGCAACACCTGGAGCTGGCCGATGGCCGGGCCTTCGCCACCGACCCGTTCGAAGTGGTGCTCGGTGCCGAAGTGGCCGAGGCACTGCATTACAAACTCGGCGATAAACTGGTGCTGGCCCACGGTGTGGCGGCGATCAGCCTGGTCAAGCACGACGACAAGCCGTTCACCGTGGTCGGCATTCTCAAGCGCACCGGCACCCCGGTGGACCGCACGCTGCACATCAGCCTTGGCGGCATGGAAGCGATTCACATCGACTGGCACAACGGCGTACCTGCCCGGGGCGAGGGTCGCATCACGGCCGATCAGGCGCGCAATATGGACCTCACGCCGCAAGCGATCACTGCGTTCATGCTCGGTCTTAACAACAAGATTGCGACCTTCACCCTGCAACGGGAAATCAACGAGTTCCGCGGTGAGCCAATGCTGGCGATCCTGCCGGGCGTGGCGTTGCAAGAGCTGTGGAGCCTGATGGGTACCGCGGAAAAAGCCTTGTTCGTGGTCTCGCTGTTTGTGGTGCTGACCGGATTGATCGGCATGCTGACGGCCATTCTCACCAGCCTCAACGAACGCCGCCGGGAAATGGCGATCCTGCGTTCGGTGGGTGCGCGACCGTGGCATATCGCGACGCTGCTGGTGCTCGAAGCCTTTGCCCTGGCGCTGTCAGGTGTGATCGCCGGTGTGGCGTTGTTGTATGTGTGCATCGCGGCGGCCCAGGGTTATGTGCAAGCCAACTACGGCCTGTTCCTGCCGCTGTCCTGGCCAAGCGAGTATGAATGGACGCTGCTCGGTGGCATCCTCATCGCCGCGCTGCTGATGGGCAGCGTGCCGGCCTGGCGCGCCTATCGCCAATCCCTGGCCGATGGCCTGTCGATCCGTTTATGAGGACGTTGAAAATGCCCCGCGCTGTACTTGCGCTGTTGATGCTGGTCGCTCTGCCCTTGTGGGCGGCCCAGCCGCGAGACTTGACCTGGTCGGAGATGATTCCGCCGGATGCGCCGAAAGAAGTGCCGAACATGACGCCGCTGCACGACCTGTCGCAGATGAGCAATGCCCTGTCGGCCGAGTCGGCACCGGCCGCCAAACAGGACCTGCCCAACGCACCGGTGGTCAAGGCCCTCGATGGCCAGAACATTCGCTTGCCGGGCTACATCGTGCCGCTGGAAGTAAGCGAGGAAGGACGTACCACGGAGTTCCTGCTGGTGCCGTATTTCGGCGCCTGCATCCACGTACCGCCACCACCGTCGAACCAGATCGTGCACGTCAAAAGCGAAGTCGGTGTGAAACTCGACGAGCTGTATCAGCCGTACTGGATCGAAGGCGCATTGCAGGTCAAGGCATCCACCAGTGAGCTGGCGGATGCTGGATATCAAATGGAAGCGGACAAGATTTATCTGTATGAACTGCCGGAGTGAAGCCGGTGGTTTTGTGCTGTCGATCAATCCCTCTTCGCGAGCAGGCTCGCTCCCACACTAGAAAGCGTACGCCTGTGGGAGTGAGCCTGCTCGCGAAGGGGCCATCGACAATCACCACAAAAACAACTGCCACCCCGCATTCATTGAGCTGCATCAAAAGACCGAATAGTTAGCCGGCTTACCATTGGACATCAAAATTTTTAACGTCCTCTGGAGCCCCCATGAACAAATCCATGCTCAGCGCCTCGCTGCTTGCCCTCGCGCTCGCGGCCCCGCTCGCCCACGCCCACGAGGCCGGCGACATCATCCTTCGGGCAGGCGCCATCACCGTCAACCCTAAGGCCGACAGCTCCAGCGTGAAGGTCGATCAGGGGCCGCTGGCCGGCACCGACCTGGGCGGCAAGGCGACCATGGACAGCGACACGCAGCTGGGCCTGAACTTCGCCTACATGATCACCAACAACTGGGGGATCGAACTGCTCGCGGCCACCCCGTTCGAGCATGACGTGCAACTCAAAGGCACCGCCCTGCCTGCCGCCAACGGCAAACTCGGCTCCCTCAAACACCTGCCGCCGACCCTGAGCGTGGTCTACTACCCGCTGGATTCGAAGTCGGCCTTCCAGCCGTACGTCGGCGCCGGCATCAACTACACCTGGATCTACGACGAAAGCCTGAGCAGTGAAGCCAAGTCCGCCGGCTTCAGCAACTTCAAGGCAGAGAACACCTGGGGTCTGGCCTGGCAGGTGGGCGCCGACTACATGCTGACTGACCATGTCATGCTCAACGCTCAGGTGCGCTACATCGACATCGATACCCGTGCCACCGTCGAAAACAACTCGATTGCCCCGGGCACTCGCGCCAAGGTCAACGTCGATGTCGATCCGTTTGTGTACATGGTTGGCCTGGGCTACAAGTTCTAAAGAACGTTCACGTGGTGGTGAATGAGGCTTGGTGGCGAGCAGACTTGAAGCTGACGGCGACTGCTGTGCAGTCGAACGGGGGAAGCCCCCCTCGCCACAGGAAATCTATCCGCATCAAGGTGAATTCCGGCCGTGAAAAAGGCGCCTGTAAAAAGGCGCCTTTTTCATGTCCGCATGGAAGCGATCTATCGCCCCAGCAACCGCGCCAGTCCCACATGCATCGGTGTCTGCTCCGAGGTCGTGAAGCGCTCCAACAGACGCCGGTTGTTCGCCCGGGAGTGACGAATGTCACCGGAGCGCGCCGGGCCGTAGCTCACCGGTGGCAGCTTGCCGACCACGGCTTCGAGCGCTTCGAGCATTTGCTTGAGGGTCGTTGCCTGGTTCCAGCCAACGTTGACCGCACCGACTTCGACCCGAGGCTTCTCGATGGCCTGCACCAGCAAGTCGACCAAGTCTTCGACGTAGACAAAATCCCGGGTTTGCTCACCATCACCGAACACGGTGATCGGCAGGCCCTTTTGCGCGCGCTCGCTGAAAATGCTGATCACCCCGGAGTACGGCGAGGACGGATCCTGGCGCGGGCCGAAGATGTTGAAGAAGCGGAAAATCACCGGTTCCAGCGCATGTTGGCGGCGGTAGAAATCGAAGTAGTGCTCACTGGCCAGTTTGTCCGCCGCATAGGGCGTCAGCGGCGACTTAGGCGTGTCTTCGTCGATCGACTCGCCTTCGCCATTGTTGCCGTACACCGCCGCGCTGGAGGCAAACAGCACGCGCTTGACCCCGGTCTGGCGCATGGCTTCGCAGACGCTCAGCGTACCGATGAAGTTGCTCTGGTGCGTGCGCACCGGATCGTCCACCGAGGCCTGCACCGAGGCCACGGCCGCCAGATGCGCCACGGCGCTGCAACCGGCCATCGCCTGGGCAACCAAAGCCGCATCGGCCACGTCGCCGACGATCAGTTCGACCTTGGGGTTGTCCAGCGGCAGATTGCTGCGCTTGCCGCTGGACAGGTCATCGAGAATCCGCACCGCATGGCCCTTGGCGAGCAGGGCGTCAGTCAGGTGCGAACCAATGAAACCGGCACCACCGGTGATCAAAACGGGACCGTCAGCCATGGCGATAGAACCTGTCCAGTAGAACGGGAAGCGCCGCACGCCAGGCGCGCGGCTTGATCCCGAAGGTGTGCAGAATTTTCTTGCAGGCCAGTACCGCGTGTTGCGGTTCTTCGGCAGCATCCGGACGCGCGGCGTGGGCCTGGGCGGTCGGGGCTTCGATGGCCAGCGGATGCAGGCTGCGGGCTTCGGTCAGAATCGCCTGCCCCAGCGCCAGCGGCGTGGTCGCCTCATGCCCGGCGTAGTGGTAGGTGCCCCACAGCGGCGCAGCGCAATCGAGTTGCTTGAGGACTGAAATGATCACGCGGGCAGCATCGTCGACCGGCGTCGGATTGCCGCGCCGATCGTCGGCCATCAGCAGTTCTTCGGGTTGTTCGGCACGGGCGAGGAAGCGGCCAAGGGTGCCGTCCGGGCTGTCGTCCAGCAGCCAGCCGAAACGCAGCAGTACGTGTTGCGGGCAGGTGGCGCGAACGCTTTGTTCGATCCGCCACAATGCCTGGCCCCGCAGGCCCAGTGGCACGGGTTCGTCTTTTTCGCTGTAGGCCGTGGCGCGGGAGCCGTCGAACACGCGATAGCTGGAAGGTTGCAGCAGAACGATGTTGTGGTGCTGGCACAATTCCGCCAGACGCTCGATCGCACGCTCCTGACCGGCCAGGCGCTGTTCGCTCACCACCTCTGCCTGAAACCAGTCGAAGTAGTAGGCAAGGTTGATCAATGCATCGGGACGAGTGTCGTCGAGCAGTTGTGTCAGGCTCGCGGCATCCCAGCCGTCTTGCGGCGGGCGGGGGGCGAGGAAACCGATGTCTTCCTCTGCACCGAGGCGAATCAGCGCCTGCCCAAGGGCATTTCCGCCGCCCAGTAACATAAGGCGCATTCGCATAGAGTCAGCAGGCCCAGTCTGATTGAAACAATGGCTTTATCGACAGCGCGCCCAGGCGATGTCGTTGGTAATTGCCGGAATCGTTGCATTTTGCGGGTTTAGTGCGCAACCGTCATCCGTAAAGTGTAGATGTCCGGGATTTGCGGTGTTGCCACCGGCCCTATCGCGAGCAGGCTCGCTCCCACATTAGTCCGGTGTACACAATTCCATTGTGGGAGCGAGCCTGCTCGCGAAGAGGCCCTTAAGGCCAGCAAAGGTCTTGAGTGGTACTTGCATCTTTCACCCTCACCCGCATAACTTGCTGCATGAACCTGCCCATCCCCGCAGACAGTGCCCTGAGCGGCTTTCACCCCGCCGTCAGCGCCTGGTTCAGCCACACGTTCGCAGCGGTCACCGCCGCCCAGGCCCGGGCGTGGCCGTTGATCCGCCAGCAGCGCTCGACCCTGATCGCCGCGCCCACTGGCTCCGGCAAGACCCTCACTGCCTTTCTCGCCGTCATCGACGACCTGGTGCACCGCGGCCTGGAAAGCCCCGAAGGCTTGCCCGACGCCACCCTGGTGGTCTACGTCTCGCCGCTCAAGGCGCTGTCCAACGACATCCAGATCAACCTGCAAAACCCGCTGGCCGGCATTACCGAGCAATTGCGCCTGATGGGCCTGCCCGAATTGCAGATCACCACGGCCGTACGCACCGGCGACACACCCCAAAAAGATCGTTCGGCGATGCGCAAGACGGCGCCGCACATTCTGGTGACCACGCCAGAATCCCTGTACGTGTTGCTCGGCTCCGATTCCGGTCGGCAGATGCTCGGCACGACACAAACGGTGATCATCGACGAAATCCACGCCATGGCTGCCAACAAACGCGGCAGCCATCTGACACTGAGCCTTGAACGCCTGCAGGCATTGTGCGCACAACCACTTCTGCGTATCGGTCTGTCGGCCACGCAAAAACCGATCGAAGCCGTCTCGCGCTTCCTCGTCGGTCACGACCGTCCGTGCGAGATCGTCGACATCGGCCATGCCCGACCCCGCGACCTGGACATCGAAGTGCCGCCCGTGCCGCTATCGGCAGTGATGGCCAACGATGTCTGGGAACTGGTCTACGACCGCCTCGCCGCCCTCGCCCGGGAACACCGGACCACGCTGGTTTTCGTCAACACCCGGCGCCTGGCCGAACGCCTGAGCCGTCACCTGAGCGAACGCCTGGGCAAGGACGCCGTGGCCGCCCACCACGGCAGCCTGGCGAAGGAGTTTCGCCTGGACGCCGAGCAGCGACTCAAGCGTGGCGACCTGCAAGTGCTGATCGCCACGGCGTCGCTGGAACTGGGGATCGATATCGGCGACGTCGACCTGGTGTGCCAGATCGCCTCGCCACGTTCGATTGCCGGGTTTCTGCAACGGGTCGGCCGCTCCGGGCACCAGGTCGGCGGTACGCCCAAGGGCCGTTTGTTTGCCACCACCCGCGACGACCTGATCGAGTGCGCCGCGCTGCTCGACTGCGTGCGCCGGGGCGAACTCGATACCTTATTGATCCCGCAAGCGCCGCTGGATGTGCTGGCACAACAGATCATCGCCGAGGTCAGTTGCCAGGAGTGGCCGGAACAAACGCTGCTGGAGATGCTGCGCCGCGCCTCGCCCTACGCCGGACTCGACGACAAACACTACCAGGCGCTGCTGCACATGCTCGCCGAGGGCTACAACGGGCGTCAGGGCATCCGTAGCGCGTACCTGCACCGCGACGCCGTGAGCCGCACCCTGCGCGGTCGCCGGGGCGCAAAACTGACGGCGGTGACCAGTGGCGGGACCATTCCGGACAACGCCGACTACAGCGTATTGCTGGAGCCTCAAGGGCTGAACATCGGCACCATCAACGAAGACTTCGCGGTGGAAAGCATCGCCGGGGATGTCTTCCAGTTGGGCAATACGTCCTATCGGATCCTGCGCGTGGAAACCGGCAAGGTGCGGGTCGAGGATGCCCAGGGCCAGCCACCGACCATTCCGTTCTGGCTTGGGGAAGCGCCGGGACGCAGTGCCGAATTGTCCTCGGCGGTGGCACGCTTGCAGGCTCAGCTCGACGACCTGCTGGGTGCCGCGCCTGGCAACTTGCAGCCAGCACTCGACTGGCTGACCGATACCCTGGGCCTGAACCTCGCCAGCGCCGAGCAACTGGTGGACTACCTGGCCCGTGCGCGGCAAACGCTGGGCGCCCTGCCATCACAAGACACCTTGCTGATGGAGCGTTTTTTCGACGAGTCCGGCGGTACCCAACTGGTCATTCACACGCCGTTCGGCAGTCGCATCAACCGCGCCTGGGGGCTGGCCCTGCGCAAGCGTTTCTGTCGCACCTTCAACTTCGAATTGCAGGCCGCCGCCAGCGAAGACGCCATCGTGCTGTCGCTGTCCACCAGTCACAGTTTTGAACTGGACGATGTCTGGCGCTACCTGCACAGCAACAGCGCCGAGCACCTGCTGATTCAAGCCGTGCTCGACGCGCCGCTGTTCGGCGTGCGCTGGCGCTGGAATGCCGGGGTGGCCCTGGCGCTGCCGCGCTACAGCGGCGGGCGCAAAGTCCCGCCGCAGATCCAGCGGATGAAAAGCGAAGACCTGATCGCCAGTGTCTTTCCCGATCAGATCGCCTGCGTGGAAAACCTCGCCGGCGAACGGGAGATTCCCGATCATCCGCTGGTAGAGCAAACCCTCGACGACTGCCTGCACGATGCCATGGACAGTGAAGGCTGGCTGGCCATGTTGCGGCGCATGGAGCGCGGCGACATTCGCCTGATCAGCCGCGACTTGCCGGCACCCTCGCCGCTGGCGGCGGAGATTCTCAGTGCCCGGCCCTATACCTTTCTCGACGATGCGCCGCTGGAGGAGCGCCGCACCCAAGCGGTGCTCAATCGCCGCTGGAGCGACCCGCAAACCACCGACGACCTCGGCGCGCTGGACGCCGAAGCGATTGCCGCCGTGCGCGATGAAGCCTGGCCGGCGCCCTCCGGTGTCGATGAAATGCACGAGGCCTTGATGAGCCTGGCGTGCATCAGCGATGCCGAGGCCAGCGCCAATCCGCAATGGCTCGACTGGCTCGATACCCTGGCCGACAGCGGACGCGCGAGCCGTATGCGGATCAACGCCGGGCAATCACTGTGGCTGGCGCTGGAGCGCCTGACCTGCCTGCGAGCGATTTATCCACAGGCCGAATTGACGCCCCCACTGCTGGCGCTGCCGGACTTCGATGAAGCCTGGGCACCCGAGGAAGCCGTACTCGAACTGATCCGCGCGCGGCTCAGCGCCTTCGGGCCGCTCCCACTCAATTCCATTGCCGAGCCACTCGGTTTGCCCGTCGCGCAGGTCAATCAAGCCTTGGCGCAACTGGAGCGCGAGGGCTACGTGCTGCGCGGCCGTTTCACCCCGGGCACCGCTCAGGAAGAATGGTGCGAGCGGCATTTGCTGGCGCGGATTCACCGCTATACGGTCAAGCGCCTGCGTCGGGAAATCGAACCGGTGGCGTTGCAGGATTTCATGCGATTCCTGTTCGACTGGCAGCATGTGTCGAGCGCAAGCCAAGGCCAGGGCGTGGCGGTATTGCCAACCGTCGTCGCGCAATTCGAAGGCTACCCCGCCGCCGCTTCAGCCTGGGACAGCGACATCCTGCCGGCACGAATCAAGGACTACTCGGCGTCCTGGCTGGATGAGTTGTGCCGCAGCGGCAGGCTGGTGTGGACGCGCCTGACTGCGCACAACAAAAGCGCCAGCACCGCGCTGCGCAGCACGCCGATCGTGTTACTGCCGCGCAACCGGGTCGGCCTCTGGAGCGGCTTGGCCGAACAGGCGCCGGTCAGCGAACTGTCGCCGAAAACGCAAAAGGTCCACGCCGCCCTCAGCCAGCACGGCGCGCTGTTTTTCGATGAGCTGGTCCATGAGGCCCATCTGTTGCGTTCGGAACTGGAAATCGCCCTGCAGGAACTGGTGGGCGCCGGGCTGGTAAACGCTGACAGCTTCGCCGGGTTGCGCGCACTGATCACTCCGGCCAGCAAGCGCCAGCCACGCAACAGTCGGCGTGGGCGCGGAGCATTCATCGGTGGCATGGACGACGCCGGGCGCTGGGCCCTGTTGCGACGTACGCCTGCCGCGCCGGTGGTGGAAAACCAGCGTCCCGCGCCCGCACCGGCCGGAACGCTGGAACACATCGCCATGACCTTGCTGCGCCGCTACGGCGTGGTGTTCTGGCGCTTGCTGGAACGAGAGGCGGACTGGCTACCGAGCTGGCGCGAACTGCTGCGTACGTTCCATCGCCTGGAGGCACGCGGCGAGATTCGTGGCGGACGCTTTGTCAGCGGCCTGGCGGGTGAACAGTTCGCCTTGCCCGAGGCGATTCCTTTGTTGCGGGAGGTGCGGCGTCGGCCTCATGACGGCAGCCTGGTCGCGGTGTGCGGGGTCGATCCGCTGAACCTCGCCGGCACGCTGTTGCCAGGTGCGAAGGTGCCGGCAGTGGCGAGCAATCGGCTGGTGTATCGCGACGGGTTGCCGGTCGCGACCGAGATTGCCGGCAAGCAGCAGATCTGGGTGGAGCTGGATCAACAGGCGGGCGCCCAAGTGCGCAGCAAACTGATCCGGCACTGAGGTTGTCTGCTCGCGAAGAGGCCATCACAGCCTCCGAAGATTTCCTTGACGACTTACTGCGACCGCGACCGATCCGGCATCAGCACCGCCGAATGATCCGGCTCATGCCCCGCCTCGAGTGGTGGCTCGACGGGATGCCTCGGCACCAGCGCCTGCTGTGGATAAGTCTGCGCAAAATGCACCCATGGGCAGTTATCCACAAGCTTTTTCAGGCGCTGGTTGAAGGCCCGACTCACAGCATACTGGCCGCCGGACACCGTGCGAAATTGCGCAGTCAGCACCACGCCATTGAGGTCCATCCTGTCGACGCCAAACACATCCAGCGGCCCTTGCAGGTTGTAGCGCAGGAACGGGTCGCCGCTGATGGAATGCCCGGCCTCGCGGATCAGCTCGATGGCCTTGTCGACATCGGTGTCATAGGTGAATTGCACCGAGAAAAACGCATAGGCGAATTGCCGCGATTGGTTGGTCACGGCCTTGATCTGCCCGAACGGCACCGAGTGCACGAAACCCTTGCCGTCGCGCAGGCGCAAGGTGCGGATGGTCAGCCCTTCGACCGTGCCGGCATGCCCGGAATCAAGCACCACCCAGTCGCCGATGGACAGGGTGTCTTCGATGATGATGAACAGCCCGGTAATCACGTCCTGCACCAGCTGCTGGGAACCGAAACCGATTGCCAGGCCGATGACCCCGGCACCGGCCAGGAACGGCGCGACGTTGATCCCCAGGTTGGCCATGGTGGTGATCGCGCAAATCACCACCAGGATGATTTTGATCGCGTTGCGCAGCAGCGGCAGGATGGTTTTCACCCGCGTACTGGGCTGGCGCGCCGAGCGCTTGTTGGCCGGCGGTTTCAGGGCTTCCTGAATTGCCGTGTCGAGCACCACCCAGACCATCCAGGTCACCAGCAGGATCAGGCCGATGTGGCTCAGGGAATCACTGATCGCCCGGCCCACGGCATTGCTCACCGCGAACTCGAACAGCGACACGCCCCAGATCCGCCCGAGGATATCGATGAACACGATGGCCATGCCGATGCGCAGCAAGGCATGGGACAAGTTGAGAAAACGCTCCTTGTAGGCGCCGCTGCGGCGCAGGTCCGCTGCGCTGCGCGCCTTGAACAGATGGTGCAGCGTAGTGCTGAGAAACACCGTGGCAATCAGCAACACCGTGGTGAACAAGGCGCTGCGCAGCACTCTCTGGTTGTCCGCCCCGGCGCCGATCAGGTTGACGATCGAAACCAGTACCATCAACAGAATCGGCCAATACCAAAGCCCGGAAAATATCCGCAGGGTTTCACGCAACGCCGGCTGACCGAAGCGCTGGGCCAGCGGCAGGATGCGGATCACATGGGCCACCGGGCGACGCATGCGGATCACCAGCAAGCCGAAGGCAATCGACGCAGCCAACCCGGTGAACACGGCGATGCTGCTGGTGAGATTGTTGCCCAGTTGATGGGCGATCTGCGGACTGGTCAGGGCATCGCTCAAGGCCACCAGAAAGCCGATACCGAATAACGGCCGGGGACTGTTCTCGCGGATGATCTGCACCGCCCGCCGCTTGTGCCCGGCATTGAACACCACCACCAGCGACAGCACCAATGACGCGGAAAATATCCCCGCGCTTGCGGCATAAGCCAGACACAGCGCCAGCGCCCGACCGGCCGATATCGGCAAAAACTGGCTGGCATAAATCGTCAGGGGCAGGCTGACCACCGCCGGAATGGAATAGGGCAATACATAACCGAGCAGGGCCTGGCCACGCTCGCGACTGAGCAACAGGCGATGCGCGCACAGGCGTTTGACCAACCATCGCCCAAGCAGCCCAAGACAGGCAAACACGGCCGCCCACACGCAGGTCAGTAGTAGAAAATCGCTGGCGACGCTCCAGGTCGAACGGGCCGAAGGCTGATTGACCAACTGATCCACTTCATCGGCCGCGCGGTCGGCACGCAGCCGCCAGGCATCGACCAGGTTCTGATTGAGATCAAACCTGGACTGGACCTCGTCGATGCTTGAACTGATGGCCCCCAGTAACCCGCCTTGCACCAGCGGCTCGGGGTGTGCCGGTGGCGTCGCGGCGGTCGCGGTGGCAGGCAGCCCCGGTATCGCGGCAGCTTCCAGTTGCTCGCTGCCCAGAGACAGCAACGCCCCCAGCAGTATCGCGGTCTTGAGCCTGATCAAAGCACCCGCTCCTTTGGCTGTGTCAGTAAGGAACTGATCGAGAAATACCGTGCAAGTTCGACTATTACCCGCAGATAGCAGGACGGCGATGCCTTCCTGTGGCACAGACTAGCACTCGCGCTCGCGATCTTTGCGTCCAAGGCAAATATCAAATGTCCGTCCCTGTATTTTTCTGCACAACCCGAACCCCGACACTGCGCTCCATCGAATCAACCTCCGGAGTTGCAGACATGCCCATTGCCTTGCTCGCGCTGACCCTCAGCGCCTTTGCCATCGGGACGACCGAGTTCGTCATCGTTGGCCTGTTACCCACCATAGGTGCCGACCTCGGCGTCAGCCTGCCATCCGCCGGCCTGCTGGTCAGCCTGTATGCCCTCGGCGTTGCCATCGGCGCCCCGGTGCTGACCGCCCTCACCGGCAAGGTTCCGCGCAAGTTGCTGCTGTTGTCACTGATGGTGCTGTTCACCCTCGGCAATCTGCTGGCGTGGCAAGCACCGAGCTACGAGTCGTTGATCCTCGCACGGATCGTCACCGGCCTGGCCCACGGGGTGTTTTTCTCGATCGGCTCAACCATCGCCACCAGTCTAGTGCCGAAGGAAAAAGCCGCCAGCGCGATTGCCATCATGTTCACCGGCCTGACTGTGGCGCTGGTCACCGGCGTGCCGCTGGGGACATTCATCGGCCAGCATTTCGGCTGGCGTGAAACCTTCCTCGCCGTTTCGGCATTGGGTGTCATCGCCTTCGCTGGCAGCCTGATTTACGTGCCGAACAACATCGCCCACAGCAAACCCGCGTCGCTGTTGCAGCAATTACAGGTGCTCAAGCAACCGCGCCTGTTGCTGGTGTATGCCATGACGGCCGTCGGCTACGGCGGCTCGTTCATCGCCTTTACCTTCCTCGCGCCGATTCTTCAGGACCTTTCCGGTTTCAGCGCCAGCACCGTCAGCCTGGTGTTGCTGGTCTATGGCATCTCCGTGGCCGTCGGCAACATCTGGGGCGGCAAACTGGCGGACAAACGCGGCCCGATCAGCGCCCTGAAAATCATTTTTGCCCTGCTCGCCGCCGTGTTGTTCGTGCTGACCGTCACTGCCGGCAATCCCTGGCTCGCGCTGGCCACCGTGCTGGTCTGGGGCGCCGTGGCCTTCGGCAACGTGCCGGGATTGCAGGTGTACGTGGTGCGCCAGGCCGAACATCACACCCCGCAGGCCGTGGACGTGGCATCCGGCCTGAACATCGCGGCATTCAACCTCGGCATTGCCGGCGGTGCGTGGGGCGGTGGCCTGATCGTCGCCCACATGGGGTTGATTCATACCGCATGGATCGGCGGTCTGGTGGTGTTGCTGGCGCTGGCATTGACCGCGTGGAGTGGACGTCTTGATCGCCTCGGCCCGGTGTTCGCCGAACCGACTGAGGGTTCTGCCCGCATTATCACCGGCCACTGATAACCCCTGTGGGAGCGAGCCTGCTCGCGAAGGCGCCAGCACCCTCAGGAATGAGGTGACTGACACACCGCTTTCGCGAGCAGGCTCGCTCCCACTTTCAATCTGTTGTGATGCGTTGACTGTGTACCATCCGTAGCCCCATCGAAACTTTCGCCGCCGCCCCGGAGTCATCCAAAGACAGGGGCCGTCAGGCGGGAGGCGACATGACAGCGAATCGCACCGATATTCCCGCACACTCAAGCGCAACCGACATGCAGATACAGGGGCCGTCCGTCACTTGTCGTTTCAAGGTGCTGACGGTCAACACCCATAAAGGTTTCACCGCGTTCAACCGGCGTTTCATCTTGCCGGAACTGCGTGAAGCGGTGCGAAGTGTGTCTGCCGATGTGGTGTTTTTGCAGGAAGTCCACGGCACTCACGAACAACACCCCAAGCGCTACACCAACTGGCCGGCGATGCCGCAATACGAGTTTCTCGCCGACTCCCTGTGGCCGCAGTTTGCCTATGGACGCAATGCGGTGTATCCGGAGGGCGATCACGGCAATGCGCTGTTGTCGAAATTCCAGATCATCCGCCACGACAACCTCGACGTGTCCATCGGTGGCCACGAGAATCGCGGGCTCCTGCATTGTGTGTTGCGCCTGCCCGACGACGGCCGGGAAGTGCATGCCATTTGCGTACACCTGGGGCTGCGCGAAAGCCACCGCACCGCGCAACTGAAATTGCTTGCCCAGCGCCTGGATGCCCTGCCGGGCGACGCCCCGGTGATCGTCGCCGGGGATTTCAACGACTGGCGCCAGCGCGCCGATGCATTGCTCAAGCCAGCCGGCTTGCGCGAAGTCTTCGCCGCGCACCATGGCAAACCGGCGCGCAGTTTCCCCGCTCGCCTGCCGACATTGCGCCTGGACCGCATCTACGTGCGCAACCTCAAGGCCAGCCATCCGCAAGTGCTGACCACCCGGCCCTGGTCGCACCTTTCCGACCACGCCCCGCTGTCGGTGGAGATCGAACTATGAGCAGCCAGCCGATGGAAAAAACCACGTTGCAAGACATCCCTGCCCCGCCGATCCGCGAGCCGACAGCGGTCGATGTCGAATATGGGTGGCAAGGCAGCAATCGCGTCGAGTTACTGGAAAACGGCGAAGGTTTTTTTCCCCGGGTATTTGAAGCCCTGCGCCAGGCGCAAAGTGAAATCCTGCTGGAAACGTTCATTCTGTTCGAGGACAAGGTTGGCAACGAGCTGCAACAGATTCTAATCGAAGCCGCTCAGCGCGGCGTGCGCACCACCGTCAGTCTCGACGGGTTTGGCTGCGGCGAACTGAGTGCCGGGTTCCTCACCGCCCTGACCGCGGCCGGCGTGCATCTGCAAATGTTCGACCCGGCACCGAAACGCCTGGGCATCCGCACCAACTGGTTCCGGCGGCTGCACCGCAAGATCGTGGTGGTGGACGGCCGCGTCGCTTTCATCGGCGGAATCAATTTTTCCGCCGATCATCTGGCCGACTTCGGACCCGAGGCCAAACAGGACTATTCCGTGGAGGTGCAAGGCCCGGCGGTGGCCGACATCCATCACTTCGCCCTGCTGCAATGCGGTCGCCCGGTGCGGGCCAGATACTGGTGGCAACGGCGCCGGATGCGGCGTTCGGAACTGGCCTTGAGCGATCACGATGGCCAGGTGCGGCTGGTGTATCGCGACAACGGCGAACACCCGTCCGACATCGAAGAGGTTTACCGCCAGGTGTTGCGCCAGGCACAACGGCGGGTAGTGATCGCCAACGCCTACTTCTTTCCCGGTTTCCGCCTGCTGCGCGAGATCCGCAACGCGGCCCGTCGGGGCGTGGATGTGCGGCTGATCCTGCAAGGGCAGCCGGACATGCTGGTGGCCAGGCTCGCCGCGCGCATGACCTATGACTACCTGCTCAGGTCCGGGGTGAAGATCTACGAATATTGCGACCGCCCGCTGCACGGCAAGGTCGCGTTGGTGGACGAAGACTGGAGCACCGTCGGCTCCAGCAACCTTGACCCGTTGAGCCTGTCGATGAATCTGGAGGCTAACGTGCTGATCCGCGACCAAGCCTTCAATCGTCATCTGTTCGATCGCCTGGAAGACCTCAGCGACAACCACTGCAAGGTCATGTCTCCCGACATCGCGCCACGCGGGCGTGTCTGGCACATGACCATCGGTTTTCTGGTGTTTCACTTCCTGCGGCATTTCCCGGCGTGGGCCGGTTGGTTGCCGGCGCATAAACCTCGCCTGAAA
This sequence comes from Pseudomonas sp. B28(2017), assembly GCF_002113025.1. GTDB lineage: Bacteria > Pseudomonadota > Gammaproteobacteria > Pseudomonadales > Pseudomonadaceae > Aquipseudomonas. Next base: position 147,095 of record NZ_NEJH01000010.1, read on the forward strand.
CCTGTCTCCCCTCCGACCGGGAGCGCTGACCATGAACCGCGCTGAGCCCCACACGGCAACTCACGCCAGTAGCGCTGGCAAGTCGCACTGGAGGCGCTGGAAACGACCGCTGACGATGCTGTTTTTCCTGATGCTGATCGTGCTGTTCACGATGCTCGCCCAGCGCATCGAATGGAACGAAGTGTTCGATAACCTGGCCGATTTCAAGGTGCGCACGCTGATCATTGCCTCGGGGCTGACCCTGGTGAGTTTTCTGGTGTACGCCTGCTTCGACCTGATCGGCCGCACCTACATCCGCCAGAATCTGACATGGAAGCAGATCCTGCCCGTGGGGATCATCAGCTACGCCTTCAACCTGAACCTGAGCGCCTGGGTTGGCGGCATCGCCATGCGTTACCGGTTGTATTCGCGGCTCGGGGTCAACAAGAGCAACATCGCGAAAATCCTTGGTCTGAGCCTGGCGACCAACTGGTTTGGCTACATGGTCATTGCCGGCACAGTGTTCAGCAGCGGCCTTGTGCACATGCCGCCGGGCTGGAGACTCAGCAGTGGTGCGCTGCAAGGCGTGGGGGTTCTGTTACTGCTGCTGAGCGCCGGTTACCTGGCGGCGTGCCGGTTCGCCAAACGTCGGGAGTGGGCGATCCGCGGCGTGGAGATCGACTTGCCGTCACTGCACATGGCGGTGCTGCAACTGGCCCTCGGGGCCCTGAACTGGTCGCTGATGGCGGCGGTGATTTTCACGTTGCTACCGAGCAAACTGGACTATCCACTGGTACTTGGCGTGCTGTTGATCAGCGCCATCGCCGGGGTCATCACGCACATCCCGGCCGGGCTCGGCGTGCTCGAGGCTGTGTTCGTAGCGCTGCTGCAACACGAGGTTTCACGGGGTAGCCTGGTGGCGGGACTGCTGGCCTATCGGGCGATTTATTTCATTCTGCCGCTATTGATTGCCCTGGTGATGTACCTGCTGGTGGAAGCCAAGGCCAAGGCGTTGCGGATTGCGAAGAAACCCAAGTGATTTGAAGTGTTTGGTCGTCCGTCATCGCGGGCTTGCCCGCGAAGGGGCTCGCAAGAACACTGCAAAATCAGGATGATTGAATAATGCTCAACCGCTCCCCCACCACCATCTCGGTAATCCAGTCGACGAGGATCGAGGTGTACGCCTGCTGGGAAACCGGGTCGCTCAAGGCGTGATCGGCGCCGTCGATGATGCGGTGGGTCAGTGAGTGCGTCTGCTGGCAGGCCGCCCGGTAGCTCATGATCGTCGCGTGGGGCACGTAGTCGTCGGTCTCCGACTGCACCAGCAGGACGTCCCCGGTAAATTGCGAACAGGCATGCAAGGCGCGGTTACCGTCGGCACTCACCAGGGTGCTTCGGTAATCATGCAGATCCAGCTTGTCCAGATCGCGTTTCGGCGTGTGCCATTGCTCGTCGCGATACAGCGCCGGCACCCGCAGCGCGAGCCAGCGCACCGGCCTGAGCGAGGTCAGGATCGAGGCCAGGTACCCCCCGTAACTGGTACCGACCACGGCAATCGCCGACGTATCGAGGGCCGGGTGTGCGAGCAAGCGGTCATAGGCTGCCAGCAGGTCCCGCAGGTTGTCTTCGCGGGTCACTCGGGACAATGGAATGCCGGTGCCACCGGTGTGTCCGCGCAGGTCGAAGGTCAGGCAAACGCAGCCCAACCCGGCGATGCCTTTGGCGCGTTCCAGGTCCCGCTCCTGACTGCCGCCCCAGCCGTGCACGAAGAGCACACCGGGGACTTTCGATTTGGGGCTCAGAAACGTCCCGCTCATCTGTTCGTTGTCGATGTCGATCCGAATGGATTCGCTTCTAGCCGTCATAGGATTCAACCGTCACGTACTTGAGGAGAAAGTCACTGGTGTGCGCCGGCCCGCGGAACACCTCGATGGCGTCTGCCGGCAGCGGCTGATCGATGTAGGTTTCCACCGAAGACACACGAATCGCGCACATCCCAGGATCGTTGACGAAACTCTGTAAGGCTGCTACTTCGGCACTGCTGGCACCGCCCATGCGCCAGGACTGTTCCAGCACGCCACTGCGCGGCTGGCCGTTACTGTCCAGGCCCTGGGCGATGTCGTAATTGCGCCGGGAGGCATAAAAGCCGGGATAGGCTTCATCCGCTGCGTTGTCGAACACTTGTGCCTGACGGATCGCCAGGCGCACGTCTTGCGGCAGATCCAGTTTCAGCAATTGGTCGTAGTCACCGGATACCACCAGCAAATCGGAACCGCCATACACCGCGTCGCCCTGCGCGTCTTCGGTCAGGTATTGCTCACCGCAGTAACTGAGCACCCTGTCGCCGATAAAACTCTGGCCGACGCTGTAGGTGATCACCTGGTCCAGGTCCTGCTCGAGCACCACGCCTTTGGTGAACAAGGCCTCAGCCTCTGGCCTGGCAAGCACTTCATCGAACTCATCGAGGCTCTTGATCACTTCCTGACCGCGTCCGGCACAGGCATGAATCGGCTTCAGGCGGATCGGCCCGGAGTGCAACAAATGCTCCGCCGCCGGGCGCGCATCCACCAGGGAGAACACGCTGAGACCATCGAGCACCACGCTGCGCACCCGCTCGGAAAACAAGGGCGCCCAGCCTTGCGGTGCATGGGCATGGTGGTTGAGCAATCCATGACTGATAGCTTTGGTGCAGATGAAGTCATGGTCGACATAACCGCCCCACAAATCCTCCGGCCCCTTGACCCCCAGTTGCCGGGCAGCCGCAGCGCCCACCAGGGTCTGGGTCGGCAACAGGTAGAGGTTCCGCCCGCCGTGCCGTTGCGGGTCGTAACTGCCGCCGTACTTGAGCCCCAGTATCTGCGCCAGCCAGCGGGCCAGCACACGGTTGGTCTCGACTTCGTGGAGTGGTGCATCGGCAATCACCGAATGGGCGAGCACCAGTTTCTTGTTCTTGCGGTTTGTTGGGGTCATGCATCCCCCCTTCAATCGACGCTTGATGAATATAGCTGAAGGGGTGCAGGGATCAGGCCAAGGCGTCCCAAGGGGAAACGTATTTCAAATCAGCCCGTTGCGCAGGAGATGATGGCATGAGGCCTGTCTTATTCTGCACGACGCCCTTCGGGATTCCGGCATTTTGCACGATTCAAGCCCCCCCGACCCTGTGGGAGCGAGGCGATGCGACTACCGTGCAACCGATCCAGGGCTCACCCCGAACCGCGTCCGATAATCACTCGGTGCCAGGCCGGTGATTTTCTTGAATGTCGCACGAAACGCCCCGGGGTCCTGATAACCCACAGTCCAGGCGATATGGTCGATGGTGCCGTTGGTGAACTCGAGCATTTCCCGGGCCTTGCCGACTCGCAGATGCTGGCAGTACTCAGTGGGCTTGAGCCCGGTAGCCGCGCGGAATCGTCGCAGGAAAGTGCGTTCTTCCAGGCCTGCCTTTTCGGCCATCGCCGCCAGCGATACATCGGTCGCCCCGGTGCCTTGCAACCAGTGTTGCACCCTGAGGATCGCCGCATCGCCGTGACTGAGGATCGGCGCAAAGTTACTGCCGCACTCACTGGCGCTGTCGCTGTGTTCCACCACCAGAAAACGCGCGGTACTGGTGGCAATACTCGGCCCCAGCAGCCGGTTGACCAGGCGCAAACCCAGTTCGGACCAGGCCATTAGCCCGGCGCTGGTAATCAGGTCGCCGTCATCGACAATCGGCGTATCGGCCTTGAGCCTGATCGCCGGATAACGTTCGGCAAAGGTTTTGGCCGAGGTCCAGTGGGTGGTGGCGCTGCGACCGTCGAGCAGACCGCTTTCAGCCAACAGGATCGAGCCCACGCAAACCCCGCCCAGTGTCGCGCCGCTGGCATGTTGCTCGCGCAACCAGCGGATCAATTCCTGTGGCGCCTGCCCCTCGGAAAAACCGCCGATCGACGGCGGAATCAGTACGGCCACCAGGGCGCGCTCCGGGCCGGGGTGGCTGTCGAAGGTTCGAACCGGCGGCTGATCACCCTCGACCTGCCAATGGCTGACCCGCAGCAGCGGCAACTGCGCAGCCTGATGCTCGGCGGCGATCCGGTTGGCCACCCCGAACAAGTCCGTCAAGCCATGTACCGCCGCCATCTGCGCGCCGGGATAAATCAGCACACCGAGCTCGGCGATTGCCCTTTCTGCGTCCATTGTCAGTTTTCCCCCTCTTATTGTCGGTGCGGCCAATCCCCCGGACCGCCTGCCAGCGCCAATACTGCATTCCACACCAACACACACTTCGAGGAAACAGTCATGGCCAAGCAAGCGCTCATCGTAGTCGATATCCAGAACGACTACTTCCCCCAAGGCAAGTGGCCTCTGGTCGGTGCCGACGCCTCAGCAGACAACGCCGCCCGCCTGATCAAGGCCTTCCGCGACGCCGGTGATCCGGTGGTGCATATCCGCCACGAATTCACCTCCGAAGAGGCACCGTTTTTCACCCCGAACTCCGAAGGCGCGAAGCTGCACCCGAAAGTGCTCAATCGCGCCGACGAACCGGTGGTACTCAAGCACTTCGTCAACTCGTTCCGCGAAACCGGTCTGAGGTCGATCCTCGACGAGCAAGACATCAAGGAGCTGGTGGTCGTGGGCAGCATGAGCCACATGTGTGTGGACGGCATCACCCGTGCAGCGGCGGACTTTGGCTATAAGGTGACCGTGATCCACGACGCCTGCGCCACCCTCGACCTGGAATTCAATGGCGTGACGGTTCCGGCGGCGCAGGTTCATGCGGCGTTCATGGCGGCCCTGGCGTTTGCGTATGCCAGCGTGGTGTCGACCGACGAGTTCCTCGCGGCCTGAGTCTGCAACTAAATTTCACCGCCCATAAAAAACCCGCACTTCAGACCGAAGTGCGGGTTTTGCTTTGTCAGCTTCTAGCTTGAGGCTTGCAGCTGCTTCAGAACGGAATATCGTCATCAAAGCTGTCGAAATCCGGAGCCGGCTGCGGCGCAGCCTGCTGAGGGGCCGGACGCTGTGGCTGCTGTTGCGGTGCAGGACGCTGGGCTTGCTGGCGCGGAGCGGACTGCTGGTAGTTGTTACCGCCGCCCTGGCCTTGCTGGTCGCCCTGTGGACGGCCGCCCAGCAGTTGCATGGTGCCTTGCATGTCGACCACGATTTCGGTGGTGTAACGCTTGATACCGTCTTTTTCCCACTCGCGGGTCTGCAGCTTGCCTTCGATGTACACCTGCGAACCTTTACGCAGGTATTCGCCAGCGATTTCCGCAACCTTGCCGAACATCGAAACACGGTGCCATTCGGTCTTTTCGACTTTCTGACCGGTTTGCTTGTCGGTCCACTGTTCGCTGGTCGCCAGACTCAGGTTGGTCACGGCATTACCGTTAGGCAAGTAGCGAACTTCGGGATCCTGGCCGCAAGTGCCGACCAATATGACTTTGTTAACCCCACGGGCCATAACGTTCTCCTAGGCTACGCACGCTGCCCCGGCCGGGTTGTTCACCAGGCGCTCAAGGGTGGTGCGATCCAATAGTTCGGTGTCCAGTTTGATGTAAATCGCCGCCTCATCTGCGACGATGACTGCATCTGTTACCCCTACGACCGCCTTCAGGCGCTCGACCAGACCCGCTTCGCGGATCGCCTCGGGCGACAACGGCAAGCGCAGGCTTGTGACGTAGGGAGGTTCACGCATGGTAACAGCAAAGGCCAGCCAGAGGGCAGCCAGACCGGCGCATCCGAGGAACACAACCGACAGACCGCCATGCTGGAACAGCCAGCCACCAAGGATTCCCCCCAGTGCCGAGCCCAGGAACTGGCTGGTGGAATAAACCCCCATCGCCGTGCCCTTTCCGCCTGCCGGTGAAACCTTGCTGATCAGCGACGGCAACGAAGCCTCCAGCAGATTGAACGCAGTGAAGAACACCACCGTACCGATCACCAGAGCCCGCAAGCTGTCGCCGAACTGCCAGAAGAATAGCTCAGTGAGCATCAGCGTCAGCACTGCGCCCAATAAAACTCGTTTCATTTTGCGTTTCTTTTCGCCATAGATAATGAACGGGATCATGGCGAAGAAGGAAATCAGCAGCGCAGTCAGGTACACCCACCAGTGCTGCTCCTTGGGCAGCCCGGCCTTCTCGACCAACGCCAGCGGCAAGGCGACGAAGCTGGACATCAACATCGCGTGCAACACAAAAATGCCCAGGTCCAGACGCAGCAGGTCCGGATGCTTGAGCGTCGGGATCAGCGCCTGACGCGCGACACCAGACTCGCGATGCTGCAACGGGCCGGTGGAGCGCGGCACCATGAACATCACGATCACAATGCCGAACAACGCCATGCCACCGGTGGCAAGGAACAGCCCGGACAGCCCGAAGGCGCGGGTCAACAGCGGGCCGACCACCATGGCCACCGCAAACGACAGGCCGATGGTCATGCCGATCATGGCCATGGCCTTGGTCCGGTGCTGCTCGCGGGTCAGGTCGGACAGCAAGGCCATGACCGCCGCGGAAATCGCCCCGGCGCCCTGCAGGATTCGCCCGGCGATCACGCCCCAGATCGAATCGGCATTGGCCGCCAGCAGGCTACCGAGGGCAAAGACGATCAGCCCCAGGTAAATCACCGGGCGTCGACCGATGCGGTCGGAAAAGAAACCGAACGGAATCTGGAAAATTGCCTGGGTCAGGCCATAAGCGCCAATCGCCAGGCCGATCAGGGCCGGCGTGGCCCCGGCCAGATCCATCCCATAGGTCGCCAGTACCGGCAACACCATGAACATGCCAAGCATACGGAAGGCGAACACCAGGGCCAGACCGCTTGCTGCGCGGGTCTCGCCGCCACTCATGCGCTCGCTGTGGGGATCGTGCATGGAAAAACCTCATGTGAACCGGCGGCGATTCTACCAGTCCCATCGATTGGCAGGGTATATCGCGACGCTTTGACGCGCATTGCTGACACAGTCTTCATGTAAGACAGTATCCCTCTCGTTTGATAGTGTGCATCCATCCAGTATTTGGCCGTATACTCCTACGTTTTCGACGCCCGCCGAGCGAGGCCACCTTGGACAAGATCCTGATTCGTGGGGCTCGAACCCACAACCTGAAGAACATCGACCTGACCCTGCCACGGGACAAGCTGATCGTCATCACCGGCCTGTCCGGCTCGGGCAAGTCGTCCCTGGCTTTCGACACCCTGTATGCCGAAGGTCAGCGCCGCTACGTCGAATCACTGTCGGCCTACGCCCGGCAGTTCCTGTCGATGATGGAAAAACCCGATGTCGACACCATCGAAGGGCTATCGCCGGCGATTTCCATCGAGCAGAAGTCGACCTCGCACAACCCGCGCTCGACGGTCGGCACCATTACCGAAATCTACGACTACCTGCGCCTGCTTTATGCACGCGTGGGCATTCCCCGTTGCCCGGATCACGACATCCCGCTGGAAGCGCAGACCGTCAGCCAGATGGTCGACCTGGTCCTCGCCGAACCGGAGGGCAGCAAGCTGATGCTGCTGGCACCGGTTATCCGCGAGCGCAAAGGCGAGCACCTGTCGGTTTTCGAAGAACTGCGCGCCCAGGGCTTCGTCCGCGCCCGAATCAACGGCAAGCTCTATGAGCTGGACGAAGCGCCCAAGCTCGACAAGCAGAAAAAACATTCCATCGATGTCGTGGTCGACCGTTTCAAGGTTCGCGCCGACCTGCAACAACGCCTGGCCGAATCCTTCGAGACCGCGTTGAAACTCGCGGATGGTATCGCCCTGGTGGCACCGATGGACGACGAACCGGGTGAAGAGATGATCTTCTCGGCTCGCTTCGCCTGCCCGATCTGCGGCCACGCGATCAGCGAACTGGAACCCAAGCTGTTCTCCTTCAACAACCCGGCCGGCGCTTGCCCGACCTGCGATGGTCTAGGGGTCAAGCAGTTCTTCGACATCAAGCGCCTGGTCAATGCCGAACTGACCCTGGCCGAAGGGGCGATTCGTGGCTGGGATCGGCGTAACGTCTATTACTTCCAGATGCTCGGCTCGCTGGCTTCCCACTACAAATTCAGTCTTGAGGTTCCGTTCAACGAACTCCCTGCCGATCAGCAGAAATTCATCCTGCATGGCAGCGGCTCGCAAAACGTCGATTTCAAATACCTGAACGACCGTGGGGATATCGTCAAACGCTCGCATCCGTTCGAAGGCATCGTGCCGAATCTGGAGCGACGCTACCGCGAGACCGAATCGGCGTCAGTACGTGAAGAGCTGGCCAAGTTCCTCAGCACCCAATCCTGCCCGGACTGCCGCGGCACCCGCCTGCGGCGTGAGGCGCGGCACGTGTGGGTCGGCGAGAAAACCCTGCCGGCGGTGACCAACCTGCCGATCGGTGATGCATCCGATTATTTTGGCGGGCTCAAGCTCACTGGCCGGCGTGGCGAAATTGCCGACAAGATCCTCAAGGAAATCCGCGAGCGCCTGCAGTTCCTGGTCAACGTCGGCCTCGACTATCTGTCGCTGGATCGCAGCGCGGACACCTTGTCCGGTGGCGAGGCCCAGCGTATCCGCCTGGCCAGCCAGATTGGTGCCGGCCTGGTGGGCGTTCTGTACATCCTCGACGAACCCTCCATCGGCCTGCATCAGCGCGACAACGACCGGCTGCTGGGCACCCTCAAGCACCTGCGCGATATCGGCAACACGGTGATCGTGGTCGAGCACGACGAAGACGCCATTCGCTTGGCCGACTACGTGGTGGACATCGGTCCGGGCGCTGGTGTGCACGGCGGGCATATCGTCGCCGAAGGCACACCGGCCGAGGTCATGGCGCACCCGGACTCGCTGACGGGCAAATACCTGTCGGGGCGGGTGAAGATCGAAGTCCCGGCCAAACGCACACCGCGCAACAAGAAGCTTGCGCTGTCGCTCAAGGGTGCGCGCGGCAACAACCTGCGCAATGTCGATCTGGAGATTCCAATTGGCCTGCTGACCTGTGTGACCGGTGTATCCGGCTCAGGCAAGTCGACGCTGATCAACAACACGCTGTTCCCATTGAGCGCTACTGCGCTTAATGGTGCCACTACCCTTGAAGCGGCCGCCCACGACAGCATCAAGGGCCTTGAGCACCTGGACAAGGTCGTCGACATCGACCAGAGCCCGATCGGTCGCACACCGCGCTCCAACCCGGCGACCTACACCGGGCTGTTTACACCGATCCGCGAATTGTTCGCTGGCGTGCCGGAATCCCGCTCCCGCGGCTACGGACCGGGGCGTTTCTCCTTCAACGTCAAGGGTGGGCGTTGCGAGGCCTGCCAGGGCGACGGCCTGATCAAGGTGGAGATGCACTTCCTGCCGGACATCTACGTGCCGTGCGACGTGTGCAAGAGCAAGCGCTACAACCGCGAAACCCTGGAGATCAAGTACAAGGGCAAGAGCATCCACGAAACCCTCGAGATGACCATCGAGGAAGCGCGGGAGTTCTTCGATGCCGTACCGGCCCTGGCGCGCAAGCTGCAAACGTTGATGGATGTCGGTCTGTCGTACATCAAGCTGGGGCAATCGGCGACCACGCTCTCCGGTGGTGAAGCCCAGCGGGTGAAACTCTCCCGCGAACTGTCCAAGCGCGATACCGGCAAGACCCTGTACATCCTCGATGAACCGACCACCGGGCTGCACTTCGCGGATATCCAGCAACTGCTGGACGTGTTGCATCGCCTGCGCGACCACGGCAACACCGTGGTGGTGATCGAACACAACCTGGACGTGATCAAGACCGCTGACTGGCTGGTGGACCTGGGACCGGAGGGCGGTTCCAAGGGCGGGCAGATCATTGCCGTCGGCACGCCGGAGGAAGTGTCAGAGATGACGCAATCCCATACCGGTTACTACCTCAAGCCGCTGCTGGAGCGCGACCGGGCTTAACCGGACGCCATGAAAAAGCCCCCGTCACTTCATCAGTGACAGGGGCTTTTTTGTATCCGCTGAATCAGGCGTGGGACTGCAGGTAGTTCTCAAGCCCGATCAATTTGATCAGACCCAACTGTTTTTCGAGCCAGTAGGTGTGATCTTCTTCGGTGTCATGCAATTGAACCCGCAGCATTTCGCGGCTGACATAGTCCTTGTGCTGCTCGCAGAGCTTGATGCCTTTGCACAGCGCGGCACGGACCTTGTATTCCAGGCGCAAATCCGCCTCGAGCATCTCGGTCACCGTGGTGCCGACATCAAGATCGTCCGGACGCATGCGCGGCGTGCCTTCGAGCATCAGAATCCGGCGCATCAGGGCATCGGCGTGACCTGCCTCTTCTTCCATCTCGTGGTTGATTCGTTCGTAGAGCTTGGTGAAACCCCAGTCCTCATACATCCGCGAGTGGACGAAATATTGATCACGCGCCGCCAGTTCGCCGGTCAGCAACGTGTTGAGGTAATCGATCACATCTGGGTGGCCTTGCATCGCCCTACATCTCCCTGCATGAAAGTTGTAGTTTGAACCAACATGCCCCTATCGTCACTCGCAAGACGCAATAAAAGCGAAGATATTCTGAGAAAATCGGTTGAAATAACGCAAAAACCGCCCAAACAAGGGCGGTTCTGCTTCTCATTTAGACTTCGTTAAGCTGTACGTTGAGCAGCTTTGCGATTGCTTCTCCATACGCCGGGTCGGCCTTGAAGAAATGCTGCAACTGGCGGTCAACCACGTCACTCGACACACCCGCCATCGCACCGGCGATGTTACTGACCAGCAGTGATTTCTGCTCTTCAGACATCAAACGAAACAACGCGCCGGCATGACTGTAGTAATCAGTATCTTCACGGTGGTCGTAACGATCGGCGGCACCACTGAGAGCCAATGCGGGCTCCGCGTAACGAGGCGCCTGCTTAGGCGATTCGACGTAGCTGTTTGGCTCATAGTTCGGCGCTGCGCCACCGTTACTTCCAAAGGCCATCGACCCGTCCCGCTGGTACGTATTGACCGGGCTACGAGGTGCGTTCACCGGCAGTTGCTGGTGGTTGGTACCCACGCGGTAGCGGTGAGCATCCGCGTAGGCGAACACCCGACCTTGCAGCATGCGATCCGGCGAGAGGCCAACCCCTGGAACCATATTGCTAGGGCCGAACGCCGCTTGCTCGACTTCCGCGAAGTAATTCTGCGGATTGCGATTGAGCTCCAGCTCTCCGACTTCGATCAGTGGAAATTCTTTCTGTGACCAAGTCTTGGTTACATCAAACGGATTCTCGTAGTGCGCCGCCGCCTGAGCCTCACTCATGATCTGAATGCACACGCGCCATTTTGGAAAGTCACCGCGTTCGATGGCATTGAACAAATCGCGCTGGGCATAATCCGGATCAGTACCCGCCAGGCGCGCAGCCTCGGCCGGAGCCAGGTTCTTGATCCCCTGTTTGGTCTTGTAGTGCCACTTAACCCAGTGACGCTCACCTTGAGCGTTGATAAGGCTGTAAGTGTGGCTGCCAAAGCCGTGCATGTGGCGGTACCCATCAGGAATACCCCGGTCGGAGAACAGGATGGTGACCTGGTGCAACGCCTCAGGCGAATGCGACCAGAAGTCCCACATCATCTGGGCACTCTTCAGGTTGCTTTGCGGTAAGCGCTTCTGGGTGTGGATAAAGTCTGGAAATTTCAGTGGATCGCGAATGAAAAACACTGGTGTGTTGTTACCAACGATGTCCCAGTTGCCTTCCTCGGTGTAAAACTTCAAAGCAAACCCGCGCGGATCGCGCTCGGTATCGGCCGAACCACGCTCACCACCCACGGTGGAAAACCGCAGGAAAGTGGAGGTTTGCTTGCCGACTGCATCAAACAGCCTGGCACTGGTGTATTGAGTGATATCGCGCGTCACGGTGAACGTACCGTAAGCACCCGAGCCTTTGGCGTGCACACGGCGCTCAGGGATGTTTTCACGGTTGAAGTGGGCAAGCTTCTCGATCAGGTGAAAGTCGTCGAGCAGCAGCGGGCCACGAGGGCCGGCGGAACGGGAATTCTGGTTATCGGCAACAGGAGCGCCGCTGGCAGTGGTAAGCGTTGTGTTCTGGCTCATGCGATCTTCCTTCCTCTGTCGGTCTTGAACTGCCGGCTAATCGGCTGAGTAGGAGTATTGATCATCAATATGACAGCTACAAATTCATTAACTTGCAGACATCGATAGATAAATACTAATGACCATCCCCGTCACATCATGACGACACAGACGAAGGAGACGCTTGTACAAACGACGCGTTTCTTATTCTTACAGGCACAAAAAACCGGGCACTAGGCCCGGTTCCTTGTTTCAGACTGACGTCTTACTCGGCGGATACAGCTTCGCCAGCAGTAGCACGATCAACCAACTCGACGTACGCCATAGGCGCGTTGTCGCCAGCGCGGAAACCGCACTTGAGGATGCGCAGGTAGCCACCCTCACGGGTAGCGTAACGCTTGCCCAGGTCGTTGAAGAGCTTACCAACGATGGCTTTCGAACGAGTACGGTCGAAAGCCAGACGACGGTTAGCAACGCTGTCTGTCTTGGCCAGAGTGATCAGCGGCTCGGCAACGCGGCGCAGTTCTTTGGCTTTTGGCAGAGTAGTTTTGATCAGCTCGTGCTCGAACAGCGACACCGCCATGTTTTGGAACATGGCCTTGCGGTGCGAGCTGGTGCGGCTCAGGTGACGACCACTTTTACGATGACGCATGGTTCATTCCTTACCAAACACTACGTTCGGTGATTACGACGATCAGGCAGTCGCCTTGTCGTCCTTCTTAAGACTTGCAGGCGGCCAGTTGTCGAGGCGCATGCCGAGGGACAGACCGCGGGAGGCCAGAACGTCCTTGATTTCAGTCAAGGATTTCTTGCCCAGGTTCGGAGTCTTCAACAGTTCCACTTCGGTACGCTGAATCAGGTCACCGATGTAGTAAATGTTTTCCGCCTTAAGGCAGTTAGCCGAACGTACAGTCAGTTCCAGATCGTCAACCGGGCGAAGCAGGATCGGATCGATCTCGTCTTCCTGCTCGACAACCACTGGCTCACTGTCACCCTTGAGGTCGACGAACGCAGCCAACTGCTGTTGCAGAATGGTTGCAGCACGGCGAATTGCCTCTTCAGGATCCAGAGTACCGTTGGTTTCCAGATCAATAACCAGCTTGTCCAGGTTAGTACGCTGCTCGACACGGGCGTTTTCCACCACGTATGCGATACGGCGAACCGGGCTGAACGAAGAGTCAAGCTGCAAGCGACCGATGCTGCGGCTTTCGTCTTCATCGCTCTGACGCGAGTCTGCCGGCTCATAACCACGACCACGAGCTACTACGAGCTTCATGTTCAGGGCGCCGTTAGACGCCAGGTTAGCGATTACGTGATCGGGGTTAACGATCTCGACATCATGATCCAGCTGAATATCGGCAGCGGTAACCACCCCCGAACCCTTCTTCGACAAGGTCAGCGTAACTTCGTCACGGCCATGCAGCTTGATAGCCAGACCTTTAAGGTTCAACAGGATTTCAATTACGTCTTCCTGTACACCTTCGATGGCGCTGTACTCGTGGAGCACACCGTCAATCTCGGCCTCGACTACTGCGCAGCCGGGCATTGAGGACAACAGGATGCGGCGCAGCGCGTTGCCCAGGGTGTGGCCAAAACCACGCTCGAGAGGCTCGAGAGTAATCTTGGCGCGGGTTGGACTGACAACCTGCACATCAATGTGGCGGGGTGTCAGGAACTCATTTACCGAAATCTGCATGGATGCACCTATTTTCTAGCCCTTACTTGGAGTAGAGCTCGACAATCAGGCTTTCGTTGATGTCGGCGGACAGATCACTGCGAGCAGGAACGTTCTTGAAAACGCCCGACTTCTTCTCAGCGTCTACTTCTACCCACTCTACGCGGCCACGTTGAGCACACAGATCGAGAGCTTGGACAATGCGAAGTTGGTTTTTTGCTTTCTCGCGAACAGCAACCACGTCACCAGCACGAACCTGGTAGGACGGAACGTTAACGGTCTGACCGTTTACGCTGATCGACTTGTGCGATACCAGCTGACGGGATTCGGCACGAGTCGAACCAAAGCCCATACGGTATACAACGTTGTCCAGACGGCATTCGAGCAGTTGCAGCAGGTTCTCACCGGTTGCACCTTTCTTGCCAGCAGCTTCTTTGTAGTAGCCGCTGAATTGACGCTCGAGAACGCCGTAAATACGACGGACCTTCTGCTTTTCACGCAGTTGGGTGCCGTAGTCGGACTGGCGACCGCGGCGTTGGCCATGGATACCAGGTGCTGCTTCAATGTTGCACTTCGATTCGATCGCGCGCACGCCGCTCTTCAGGAAGAGATCGGTGCCTTCGCGACGAGCGAGTTTGCATTTTGGACCAATGTAACGAGCCATTCTTTACAATCTCCTGGATTACACGCGGCGCTTCTTCGGCGGACGGCACCCGTTATGCGGGATTGGCGTCACGTCGGTGATGCTGGCGATCTTGTAGCCACAGCCGTTCAAAGCGCGGACTGCGGATTCACGACCCGGACCTGGACCTTTGACGTTGACGTCGAGGTTTTTCAGGCCGTATTCCAGCGCAGCTTGACCAGCACGTTCAGCAGCTACTTGAGCAGCAAACGGGGTGGACTTGCGGGAACCGCGGAAACCCGAACCACCGGAGGTAGCCCAGGAAAGAGCGTTACCTTGACGGTCGGTGATGGTCACGATGGTGTTGTTAAAAGATGCATGGATGTGGGCGATGCCATCAACCACTGTCTTTTTAACTTTTTTACGAGGACGAGCAGCAGGTTTTGCCATGATTAAATTCCTGTCGATTCGCTGGGGCGATTACTTGCGGATCGGCTTACGCGGACCTTTACGGGTACGCGCGTTGGTCTTGGTACGCTGACCGCGTACTGGCAGACCACGACGATGACGCAGACCGCGATAGCAACCGAGGTCCATCAAGCGCTTGATTTTCATGTTGATTTCGCGACGCAGGTCACCTTCAGTGGTGAACTTCGCCACTTCGCCACGCAGCTGTTCAATTTGCTCGTCGCTCAGATCCTTGATCTTTGCGGCTGGGTTTACCCCAGTCTCTGCACAAATTTTCTGTGCAGTAGTGCGACCAACACCATAGATGTAGGTCAGCGAGATAACAGTATGCTTGTTATCTGGAATGTTAACGCCTGCAATACGGGCCATTCAGTGGGACTCCAATTGACAGCTACCTACGCCCCGGAAGCCAAGAAATAGGGCGCGAGATAATATCGCTGTAATAACAAATAATCAACCCGGCAGCGCACTAGCTGCCGGGCTTGAAGCACAATCACACTCAGCCTTGGCGCTGTTTGTGACGCGGTTCCGCGCTGCAAATTACTCGAACAACACCTTCGCGGCGAATAATCTTGCAGTTACGGCACAGCTTTTTCACCGATGCACGAACTTTCATCACCAACTCCTCGAACCTTATGGGTCAGCGCAGCATGCCGCTGCCGTAACCCTTCAGGTTGGCTTTCTTCATCAGGGATTCGTACTGGTGCGAAACGAGGTGCGATTGTACTTGGGACATGAAGTCCATCACAACCACGACCACGATCAGCAACGAGGTCCCGCCAAGGTAGAACGGTACGTTGGCTGCAACCACCAGGAACTGGGGCAACAGGCAGACGGCCGTCATGTAAAGAGCACCGAACATGGTCAAGCGAGTCAGAACGCCATCAATGTAGCGCGCAGACTGCTCACCTGGACGGATGCCCGGAATAAAGGCACCGGACTTCTTCAGGTTTTCCGCTACGTCTTTCGGATTGAACATCAACGCCGTATAGAAGAAGCAGAAGAAAATAATCCCTGCACTAAACAGCAGAATATTCAACGGCTGACCAGGAGCGATCGACTGCGAGATGTCCTGCAACCAGCCCATACCTTCAGACTGGCCGAACCAGGCACCCAACGAAGCCGGGAACAGCAAAATGCTGCTCGCGAAAATAGCCGGAATAACACCGGCCATGTTCACCTTCAGCGGCAAGTGGCTAGTCTGCGCAGCAAAGACCTTGCGGCCCTGCTGACGCTTGGCGTAGTGAACAGCGATACGACGCTGACCACGCTCAATGAACACCACGAAACCGATAATCGCTACTGCCAGCAAACCGATGGCAACCAGGGCAAAGATGTTGATATCACCCTGACGCGCAGACTCGAAAGACTGCCCGATCGCTCTCGGAAGACCGGCGACGATACCCGAAAAAATCAACATCGAGATACCGTTGCCAACACCACGCTCAGTAATCTGCTCACCCAGCCACATCATGAACATCGCACCAGCCACAAATGTGGATACCGCGACGAAATGGAAGCCAAAGTCACCAGTGAACGCAACGCCCTGCCCCGCCAGACCAATGGACATGCCAATGGCCTGAACGAGAGCGAGGACGACAGTGCCGTAGCGGGTGTACTGGCTGATCTTGCGACGGCCAGCTTCACCTTCCTTCTTCAACTGCTCCAGCTGCGGGCTGACGGCGGTCATCAGCTGCATGATGATCGATGCCGAGATGTACGGCATGATCCCCAGTGCAAAGATGCTCATCCGTTCCAGCGCGCCGCCGGAAAACATGTTGAACAAGCTAAGAATGGTCCCCTCATTCTGTCGAAACAGGTCCGCGAGTCGGTCCGGGTTGATACCTGGAACCGGGATGTGTGCGCCTATTCGGTAGACGATAATCGCCAGGAACAGAAAACGCAGACGAGCCCAGAGTTCAGACATACCGCCTTTGCCGAGCGCAGAGAGAGCACCTTGCTTAGCCATTTATTCCTCGAACTTGCCGCCAGCTGCTTCGATAGCCGCACGCGCACCTTTGGTGGCGCCGATTCCCTTGCCGATAGTGACAGCGCGAGTCACTTCACCGGACAGCATGATTTTCACACGCTGTACGTTGACGTTGATCACGTTGGCATCTTTCAGGGACTGCACGGTGACGATGTCGCCTTCCACTTTAGCCAGCTCGGACAGACGCACTTCTGCACGGTCCATGGCTTTCAGGGAAACGAAACCGAACTTCGGCAGGCGACGATGCAGCGGCTGTTGACCGCCTTCAAAGCCTGGAGCAATGGTGCCACCGGAGCGGGAAGTCTGACCTTTGTGACCACGGCCACCAGTCTTACCCAAACCACTACCGATACCACGGCCCGGACGATGCTTTTCGCGACGGGAACCCGGCGCTGGACTCAGATCATTGAGTTTCATCGATTAACCCTCGACACGCAGCATGTAGTAAGCCTTGTTGATCATCCCGCGGTTCTCGGGAGTATCCTGGACTTCTACAGTGTGACCGATGCGACGCAGACCCAGACCCTTAACGCACAGTTTGTGGTTAGGGATGCGGCCGGTCATGCTTTTGATCAGCGTAACTTTTACGGTAGCCATGATCAGATGATCTCCTTCACGCTTTTGCCACGTTTGGCGGCAATGGACTCAGGAGACTGCATAGCCTTCAGACCCTTGAAAGTGGCGTGAACCACGTTTACCGGGTTAGTCGAGCCATAGCACTTAGCCAGAACGTTTTGAACGCCAGCAACTTCGAGGACGGCACGCATAGCGCCGCCAGCGATGATACCGGTACCTTCAGAAGCAGGCTGCATGTACACCTTCGAAGCGCCGTGAGCGGACTTCATTGCGTACTGCAGAGTGGTACCGTTCAGATCAACCTGGATCATGTTGCGGCGAGCAGCTTCCATTGCCTTCTGGATCGCAGCAGGCACTTCACGCGACTTGCCACGGCCGAAGCCAACACGCCCTTTACCATCACCAACCACGGTCAACGCGGTGAAAGTGAAGATACGGCCGCCTTTAACGGTTTTGGCTACGCGGTTAACTTGAACCAGCTTCTCGATGTAGCCTTCGTCGCGCTTTTGGTCGTTATTGGACATAACTTAGAACTCCAGCCCAGCTTCACGAGCAGCATCAGCCAGCGCCTTGACGCGGCCGTGGTACTTGAAGCCAGAGCGGTCGAAAGCCACCTGCGAGACGCCAGCGGCCTTAGCACGCGTAGCGACCAGCTGGCCAACCTTAGTGGCCGCGTCGATGTTGCCGGTGGCACCATCACGCAGTTCTTTATCCAAAGTCGAGGCGCTTGCCAGGACTTTGTTGCCGTCGGCCGAAATGACCTGGGCGTAGATGTGCTGCGAAGAGCGGAACACGCAGAGACGCACGACTTCGAGTTCGTGCATTTTCAGGCGTGCTTTGCGAGCGCGACGCAGTCGAGTAACTTTTTTGTCGGTCATTTGCTATGCCCTACTTCTTCTTGGCTTCTTTACGACGGACGACTTCGTCCGCGTAGCGCACACCTTTGCCTTTGTACGGCTCTGGTGGACGGAAGTCGCGGATCTCGGCGGCCACTTGACCTACCAGCTGCTTGTCGATGCCCTTGATCAGGATATCGGTCTGGCTAGGAGTCTCAGCGGTGATGCCTTCCGGCAGTTCGTAATCCACTGGGTGCGAGAAGCCAAGAGCCAGGTTCAGCACCTGACCTTTTGCTTGCGCCTTGTAACCAACACCGACCAGCTGGAGCTTGCGCTCGAAGCCTTGGCTTACGCCCTGGACCATATTGTTTACCAACGCACGAGTGGTACCAGCCATCGCGCGAGTTTGTTGATCGCCATTGCGAGCAGCAAATCGCAGCTCACCAGCTTCTTCAACGACTTCAACGGACGAATGGACGTTCAGTTCGAGAGTGCCCTTGGCACCCTTCACCGAAAGCTGTTGGCCTGCGAATTTTACTTCGACACCGGCTGGCAGCTTAACGGGGTTCTTAGCGACGCGAGACATGCTTATCCCCCCTTAGAACACAGTGCAAAGAACTTCGCCGCCGACACCGGCAGCGCGCGCAGCACGATCAGTCATCACACCCTTGTTGGTGGAGACGATAGACACGCCGAGACCGCCACGAACTTTTGGCAGATCATCGACGGACTTGTACTGACGCAGGCCTGGACGGCTAACGCGCTTCACTTCTTCGATAACCGGACGGCCTTCGAAGTACTTCAGCTCGATGGACAGCAGAGGTTTGATTTCGCTGCTGATCTGATAACCCGCAATGTAACCTTCGTCCTTCAGGACTTTGGCAACAGCCACCTTCAACGTGGAAGATGGCATGCTTACGACGGACTTTTCAGCCATCTGGGCATTACGGATACGAGTTAGCATGTCCGCTAACGGGTCCTGCATACTCATGGGCTAGACGCTCCTAATACAAAAAAATTAGCCTTGCGGCTATTACGTGTCGCCGAGAATCTCCGGGCGTTAAAAAACACGGGCTCAGGCGAGCCGGGTATTCTAGACACACCCCAGAAATGAATCAAGCCCCAAAAGGGGCTTGATCCAGATTCAAGGCCACCGATGGTCAGGATCTTGCGATCCTGGACACCGAGACTTTGACAGTACTTACCAGCTGGCTTTAACCAGACCCGGTACGTCACCACGCATGGCAGCTTCACGCAGCTTGTTACGGCCGAGGCCGAACTTGCGGTAAACGCCGTGTGGACGACCGGTCAGGCGGCAGCGGTTACGCATGCGCGAAGCGCTTGCGTCACGTGGCTGCTTCTGCAGAGCAACTGTAGCTTCCCAACGCGCTTCTGGACTTGCGTTCAGATCAACGATGATAGCTTTCAGTGCTGCACGCTTCTTGGCGTACTTGGCAACCGTGAGCTGACGCTTCAGCTCGCGGTTTTTCATGCTCATCTTGGCCATGGTCCTACTCCAATCAGTTGCGGAACGGGAATTTGAATGCACGCAGCAGAGCGCGGCCTTCATCATCGTTCTTGGCAGTGGTGGTCAGGGTGATGTCCAGACCGCGGAGAGCATCGATCTTGTCGTAGTCGATTTCAGGGAAAATGATCTGCTCTTTCACGCCCATGCTGTAGTTGCCACGACCATCGAAGGACTTGGCATTCAGGCCGCGGAAGTCGCGAACCCGAGGCAGGGAGATCGACAGCAGACGATCCAGGAACTCGTACATACGCTCACGGCGCAGGGTCACTTTGACGCCGATCGGCCAACCTTCAC
Organism: Pseudomonas sp. B28(2017); assembly: GCF_002113025.1. Lineage (GTDB taxonomy): Bacteria > Pseudomonadota > Gammaproteobacteria > Pseudomonadales > Pseudomonadaceae > Aquipseudomonas. The sequence continues at coordinate 167,044 of NZ_NEJH01000010.1, forward strand.
GGACTTTAAAGCCTGCGATGGATTTGCGAGCGTAGGTCACAACGACTTTCTGGCCGGTGATCTTTTCCAGGTCAGCAACAGCGTGCTCGATGACTTTTTTGTCGCCGATCGCTTCGCCAAGACCCATGTTCAGGGTGATTTTGGTAACGCGCGGAACTTCCATCACGTTCGAAAGCTTAAGTTCTTCCTTAAGTTTCGGTGCGATTTCCTTCCGGTAAATCTCTTTTAGTCGTGCCATGGTCTTCTACCTAGCAGTGTTCAAGCATCAACCGCTTTTTGGGTCGACTTGAAGACACGAATTTTCTTACCGTCTTCTACTTTGAAACCAACGCGGTCAGCCTTGTTGGTTTCGCCGTTGAAGATGGCGACGTTGGAAGCGTGCAGTGGCGCTTCTTTCTCGACGATACCGCCCTGTACGCCCGACATCGGGTTAGGCTTGGTATGGCGCTTGACCAGGTTCAGACCACCAACAACCAGACGGTTGTCAGCAAGAACCTTCAGCACCTTACCGCGCTTACCTTTGTCTTTGCCGGCGATCACGATGATCTCGTCATCACGACGAATCTTTTGCATGTCGGATCTCCTTACAGCACTTCTGGGGCGAGCGAGACGATCTTCATGAACTTCTCAGTACGAAGCTCACGGGTCACTGGCCCAAAGATACGGGTGCCGATCGGCTCTTGCTTGTTGTTCAACAGAACAGCAGCGTTGCCATCAAAGCGGATAATGGAGCCATCAGCACGACGTACGCCGTGACGAGTGCGGACTACAACAGCAGTCATCACTTGGCCTTTTTTCACTTTACCGCGAGGAATTGCTTCCTTGACGGTAACCTTGATGATGTCACCGATACCAGCGTAACGACGATGGGAGCCACCCAGCACCTTGATGCACATAACGCGGCGAGCGCCGCTGTTATCGGCCACATCGAGCATGGATTGAGTCTGAATCATATAATTTCTCCGACCCCTAGTCCTTAGACTTCCACAGCGCGTTCGAGAACATCAACCAGCGCCCAAGACTTGGTCTTGGCCAAAGGACGAGTTTCACGAATAGTGACTTTGTCGCCGATGTGGCACTGATTGGTTTCGTCGTGCGCGTGCAGCTTAGTCGAACGCTTAACGTATTTACCGTAGATCGGGTGCTTAACGCGACGCTCGATCAGAACGGTGATGGTTTTGTCCATCTTGTCGCTGACAACACGGCCAGTCAGCGTACGGACAGTCTTTTCGGCTTCAGCCATGATTACTTACCTGCCTGCTGGTTGAGCACAGTCTTCACGCGAGCGATGTCACGCTTAACTTGCGAGAGCAGATGAGACTGCCCCAACTGGCCAGTTGCTTTCTGCATACGCAGATTGAACTGGTCGCGCAGCAAGCCGAGCAGTTGCTCGTTCAGCTGCTGTGCGGATTTTTCACGAAGTTCATTCGCTTTCATCACATCACCGTCCGTTTAACAAAGGAGGTGGCGAGCGGCAGCTTTGCAGCAGCCAGGGCGAAAGCCTCACGCGCCAGCTCTTCAGAAACACCCTCGATTTCATACAGGACTTTGCCTGGCTGAATCTGGGCAACCCAGTATTCGACGTTACCCTTACCTTTACCCATCCGAACTTCGAGTGGCTTTTTGGAAATAGGCTTGTCCGGGAATACACGGATCCAGATCTTGCCGCCACGTTTTACGTGACGGGTCAGAGCACGACGCGCCGACTCGATCTGACGAGCGGTGAGACGACCGCGAGCAACAGACTTCAGCGCGAACTCGCCGAAGCTGACCTTGCTACCGCGCAGCGCCAGACCACGGTTGTGGCCGGTCATCTGCTTGCGGAACTTCGTACGCTTTGGTTGCAACATTTTGCGTACCCCTTACTTAGCAGCTTTTTTACGAGGCGCTGGTGCTTGTGGTTTCAGTTCTTCTTGGCGACCACCAATTACTTCGCCCTTGAAGATCCAAACCTTCACACCGATCACACCGTAGGTGGTGTGAGCTTCGTAGGTGGCATAGTCGATATCGGCACGCAGGGTGTGCAGTGGCACACGACCTTCGCGATACCATTCAGTACGTGCGATTTCAGCACCGCCGAGACGACCGCTCACTTGGATTTTGATGCCTTTGGCACCAATGCGCATGGCGTTCTGTACAGCGCGCTTCATGGCGCGACGGAACATTACGCGACGCTCCAGCTGCTGAGCTACGCTCTGCGCAACCAGCATACCGTCGAGCTCCGGCTTGCGGATCTCTTCGATATTGATGTGCACAGGCACACCCATTTGCTTGGTCAGGTCCTGGCGCAGTTTCTCAACATCTTCACCTTTCTTCCCGATAACGATACCTGGACGAGCGGTGTGGATGGTGATGCGTGCAGTTTGGGCCGGACGATGGATATCGATACGGCTTACGGACGCGCTTTTTAGTTTGTCTTGGAGATACTCACGCACATTCAGATCTGCGAGCAAATAGTCCGCATAAGTCCGACCGTCTGCGTACCAGACGGAGGTGTGCTCCTTGACGATTCCCAGGCGAATGCCAATGGGATGTACTTTCTGACCCATCTCTTCGACTCCGTTACTTGTCAGCAACCTTGACAGTGATATGGCAAGACCGCTTGACGATGCGATCAGCACGGCCCTTGGCACGCGGCATGATGCGCTTCAGCGAACGCCCTTCGTTGACGAAAACGGTGCTGACCTTCAGGTCATCAACGTCTGCGCCTTCGTTATGCTCGGCGTTGGCTACGGCCGACTCCAGCACTTTCTTCATGATCTCGGCGGCTTTCTTACTGCTGAAAGCCAACAGGTTGAGCGCTTCGCCCACCTTCTTCCCGCGGATCTGGTCGGCGACCAAGCGGGCTTTCTGGGCGGAGATTCGAGCGCCCGACAACTTAGCGGCTACTTCCATTTCCTAACCCCTTAACGCTTGGCTTTCTTGTCTGCCACGTGCCCGCGATAAGTGCGGGTACCGGCGAACTCGCCCAGTTTGTGGCCGACCATGTCTTCGTTCACGAGAACTGGGACGTGCTGACGACCGTTGTGTACTGCAATGGTCAGACCGACCATTTGTGGCAGGATCATCGAACGGCGCGACCAGGTTTTCACTGGTTTGCGATCGTTCTTTTCCGCCGCCACTTCGATCTTCTTCAGTAGGTGAAGATCGATAAAAGGACCTTTTTTCAGAGAACGTGGCACTGTCGTATCCCTCTATTTACTTGCGACGACGGACGATCATTTTGTCGGTACGCTTATTACCACGAGTCTTCGCGCCCTTAGTCGGGAAGCCCCATGGCGATACCGGATGACGACCACCAGAGGTACGACCTTCACCACCACCATGTGGGTGGTCAACCGGGTTCATGGCAACACCACGAACGGTTGGGCGAACGCCACGCCAGCGTTTGGCACCAGCTTTACCCAGCGAACGCAGGCTGTGCTCGGAGTTCGAGACTTCGCCCAGGGTCGCACGGCATTCAGCCAGCACTTTACGCATTTCACCGGAACGCAGACGCAGGGTAACGTACACACCTTCACGAGCGATCAGCTGAGCCGAAGCACCAGCGGAACGAGCGATCTGTGCGCCTTTGCCTGGCTTCAGTTCGATGCCGTGTACGGTAGAACCGACTGGAATGTTGCGCAGTTGCAGAGCGTTGCCCGGCTTGATTGGAGCCAGAGCACCTGCGATCAGCTGATCGCCAGCACTCACGCCTTTAGGGGCGATGATGTAGCGGCGCTCGCCGTCTGCGTAGCAGAGCAGTGCGATGTGAGCAGTACGGTTTGGATCGTATTCGATACGCTCGACAGTGGCGACGATGCCATCTTTGTCGTTGCGACGAAAATCGACCATACGGTAATGCTGCTTATGACCACCACCGATGTGACGAGTGGTAATACGGCCATTGTTGTTACGACCACCAGACTTCGATTTCTTCTCGAGCAGCGGTGCGTGAGGAGCGCCTTTATGCAGCTCCTGGTTGACCACCTTGACCACAAAACGGCGGCCAGGGGAAGTCGGTTTGCATTTAACGATTGCCATGATGCACCCCTTCCTTACTCAGCACTGCTGCTGAAATCGAGATCTTGGCCTGGCTGAAGGGAGATAACTGCCTTCTTCCAGTCATTACGCTTGCCCAGACCGCGAGCAGTGCGCTTGCTCTTACCCAGAACATTCAGGGTAGTAACACGCTCTACTTTCACGCTGAACAGGCTTTCGACGGCCTTCTTGATTTCCAGCTTGGTTGCATCAGTCGCAACCTTGAAAACGAACTGACCTTTCTTGTCCGCCAGAACCGTAGCCTTCTCGGAAACGTGCGGGCCAAGCAGAACTTTAAATACGCGTTCCTGGTTCATCCCAGCAGCTCCTCGAATTTCTTCACGGCCGACACGGTGATCAACACCTTGTCGTATGCGATCAGACTAACTGGATCGGAACCTTGCACATCACGTACATCAACGTGCGGCAGGTTGCGAGCAGCCAGGTACAGGTTCTGATCAACAGCGTCCGACACGATCAGAACGTCGGTCAGGCTCATGCTGTTCAGCTTGCCCAGCAGGTCTTTGGTTTTCGGCGTTTCAACGGCGAAGTCCTGAACCACGACCAGGCGATCAGTACGCACCAGCTCAGCAAGGATGGAACGCATTGCTGCGCGATACATCTTCTTGTTCAGCTTCTGGGAGTGATCCTGAGGACGAGCTGCGAAAGTGGTGCCGCCGCCACGCCAGATTGGGCTACGGATAGTACCGGCACGAGCACGGCCAGTACCTTTCTGACGCCACGGGCGCTTACCACCGCCGGAAACGTCGGAACGGGTCTTTTGCTGCTTGCTACCTTGACGGCCGCCAGCCATGTAGGCCACGACTGCTTGGTGAACCAGCGTCTCGTTGAATTCGCCGCCAAATGTCAGTTCGGAAACTTCGATCGCTTGAGCGTCATTTACATTTAATTGCATGTCAGCTTCCCCTTAACCGCGAGCCTTGGCTGCTGGACGTACAACCAAGTTGCCGCCAGTAGCGCCAGGAACAGCGCCCTTGACCAACAACAGATTGCGTTCAGCGTCCACGCGCACTACTTCGAGGGACTGTACGGTCACGCGCTCAGCGCCCATATGACCGGACATTTTCTTGCCCTTGAATACACGACCAGGAGTCTGGCACTGGCCGATAGAGCCTGGAACGCGGTGGGATACGGAGTTACCGTGGGTGTTATCTTGCCCGCGGAAGTTCCAACGCTTGATCGTACCCTGAAAGCCTTTACCCTTGGACTGACCGGTTACATCAACCAGTTGACCAGCGGCGAAGATTTCAGCATTGATCAGATCGCCAGCCTGGTATTCGCCTTCTTCAAGGCGGAACTCCATTACGGTGCGACCAGCGGCAACGTTCGCCTTGGCGAAGTGGCCAGCCTGAGCTGCTGTTACACGCGAAGCGCGACGCTCGCCGACAGTGACCTGCACTGCACGATAGCCATCGATCTCTTCAGTTTTGAACTGGGTGACGCGATTCGGCTCGATCTCAATGACCGTGACCGGAATGGAGACACCTTCTTCGGTGAAAATACGGGTCATACCGCATTTACGACCGACTACACCAATAGTCATGTTGTAAACCTCATGAGTGTACGGGGCTTTCACCCGCTATGGCCGCCCATTTCAGAGCGTTACACGACCAAGACCGAGTCTTAGCCGAGGCTGATCTGCACTTCCACACCGGCCGCAAGATCAAGCTTCATAAGTGCATCAACGGTTTTATCCGTTGGCTGGACGATGTCCAGAACGCGCTTATGAGTACGGATCTCGTACTGGTCACGCGCGTCTTTGTTGACGTGCGGGGAGACCAGAACGGTGAACCGCTCTTTACGGGTAGGCAGTGGAATTGGACCACGCACTTGAGCACCAGTACGTTTCGCGGTTTCCACGATTTCCTGGGTTGATTGGTCGATCAGGCGATGGTCGAAAGCCTTCAACCTGATACGGATTTGCTGATTTTGCATTGGATTTCAGACTCCGGCTGCTATTCCCACCGGGCGCAATACGCCCGTTAAAAGGAGGCGCAATTCTATAGACGCCCCACATAGGTGTCAACCCAATAAAAAAGCCCCCGCTGAGCGGGGGCTTTTTCAAAGCATCGAAGCTATCTCAAAAGAGAAGCTTACTCGATGATTTTGGCTACGACGCCAGCGCCGACGGTACGACCGCCTTCACGAATAGCGAAACGCAGACCGTCTTCCATCGCGATGGTTTTGATCAGGGTAACAGTCATCTGAATGTTGTCACCTGGCATTACCATTTCAACGCCTTCTGGCAGCTCGCAGTTACCAGTCACGTCAGTAGTACGGAAGTAGAACTGTGGACGGTAGCCTTTGAAGAACGGAGTGTGACGACCGCCTTCTTCCTTGCTCAGAACGTAAACTTCTGCGGTGAACTTGGTGTGCGGCTTAACCGAACCAGGCTTAACCAGAACCTGACCACGCTCAACGTCATCACGCTTGGTACCACGCAGCAGAACGCCGCAGTTCTCGCCAGCACGACCTTCGTCCAGCAGCTTGCGGAACATCTCAACACCGGTGCAGGTGGTGGTGCTAGTGTCACGCAGACCAACGATTTCCAGTGGGTCTTGTACGCGAACGATACCGCGCTCGATACGGCCAGTTACAACAGTACCGCGACCAGAGATCGAGAATACGTCTTCGATTGGCATCAGGAACGGCTTGTCGATAGCACGCTCTGGCTCTGGAATGTAGGTATCCAGAGTTTCTACCAGCTTCTTAACAGCGGTAGTACCCATTTCGTTGTCGTCTTTGCCTTCCAGCGCCATACGAGCGGAACCGATGATGATTGGAGTGTCATCACCTGGGAAGTCGTAAGTGCTCAGCAGGTCGCGCACTTCCATCTCTACCAGTTCCAGCAGCTCAGCGTCGTCTACCAGGTCAGCCTTGTTCAGGAAAACCACGATGTACGGAACGCCTACCTGACGGGACAGCAGGATGTGCTCACGAGTTTGCGGCATCGGACCATCAGCGGCCGAGCAAACCAGGATCGCGCCGTCCATCTGGGCAGCACCAGTGATCATGTTCTTCACGTAGTCAGCGTGACCTGGGCAGTCAACGTGAGCGTAGTGACGAATGTTCGAGTTGTACTCGACGTGCGCGGTGTTAATGGTGATACCACGAGCTTTTTCTTCTGGCGCGCTGTCGATCTTGTCGAATTCAACGATTGCAGAACCGAAAACTTCGGAGCAAACGCGAGTCAGAGCAGCGGTCAGAGTGGTTTTACCGTGGTCAACGTGACCGATGGTGCCAACGTTGACGTGCGGTAGGGAACGATCAAATTTTTCTTTAGCCACGACAATTAACTCCTTGCCTAAAGGACTGAATCAGCCTTGTTTTTTGGTTACAGTTTCGACGATGTGCGACGGAGCTGTTTCGTATTTTTTGAATTCCATAGAGTAGCTTGCGCGACCCTGGGACATGGAACGAACGTCGGTCGCATAACCGAACATCTCACCCAGCGGAACCTCGGCACGAATCACCTTGCCGGACACCGTGTCTTCCATACCCTGGATCATGCCACGACGACGGTTAAGGTCGCCCATCACATCACCCATATAGTCTTCAGGCGTAACAACCTCTACCGCCATGATCGGCTCGAGCAACTCACCACCGCCCTTCTGGGCCAGTTGCTTGGTCGCCATGGAAGCAGCCACCTTAAACGCCATCTCGTTGGAGTCGACGTCGTGGTAAGAACCATCAAACACGGTAGCCTTCAGGCCGATCAGCGGATAGCCGGCAACAACGCCGTTCTTCATCTGCTCTTCGATGCCCTTCTGGATCGCCGGGATGTATTCCTTAGGAACCACACCACCCACCACTTCGTTCAAGAATTGCAGACCTTCCTGACCTTCGTCAGCAGGCGCAAAACGAATCCAGCAATGACCGAACTGGCCACGACCACCGGACTGACGAACGAACTTGCCTTCGATTTCGCAGCTCTTCGTGATGCGCTCACGATAGGAAACCTGAGGCTTACCGATGTTGGCTTCGACGTTGAACTCACGGCGCATCCGGTCAACCAGGATGTCCAGGTGCAGCTCGCCCATGCCGGAGATGATCGTTTGACCAGTCTCTTCATCAGTCTTGACGCGGAAAGAAGGGTCTTCCTGAGCAAGCTTGCCCAGAGCGATACCCATTTTTTCCTGGTCATCCTTGGTCTTAGGCTCTACGGCAACCGAAATAACCGGCTCCGGGAAGTCCATGCGAACCAGGATGATTGGCTTGTCGGCGTTGCACAAAGTCTCGCCAGTAGTGACGTCCTTCATGCCGATCAAGGCCGCGATGTCACCAGCGCGAACTTCCTTGATCTCTTCACGGGCGTTTGCGTGCATTTGCACCATACGACCCACGCGCTCTTTCTTGCCTTTAACCGAGTTGATCACACCGTCACCGGAGTTCAGCACACCCGAATAAACGCGAACAAAGGTCAAGGTACCCACGAATGGGTCGGTAGCGATCTTGAATGCCAGAGCCGCGAAAGGCTCCTCGTCACTTGCATGACGCTCCATTTCCTCTTCCTCGTTATCCGGGTTGGAACCCTTGATAGCAGGAATGTCGGTTGGAGCAGGCAAGAAGTCGATAACGGCGTCGAGAACCAGGGGAACACCCTTGTTCTTGAAGGAAGAACCGCAAACAGCCAGAACGATTTCACCGGCGATAGTACGCTGACGCAAAGCAGCCTTGATCTCTGCGATCGAAAGCTCTTCACCTTCCAGGTACTTGTTCATCAGCTCTTCGCTGGCTTCGGCCGCAGCCTCAACCATGTTGCTGCGCCACTCGGTGGCCAGCTCGAGCATGTCCGCAGGGATCTCCTTGCGAACAGGAACCATACCCTTGTCAGAGTCGTTCCAGTAAACAGCCTGCATGTTGATCAGGTCGATCTGGCCCTGGAAGTTGTCTTCCGAACCGATAGCCAGCTGGATCGGCACCGGAGTGTGACCCAGACGCTGCTTGATCTGACCGATAACGCGCAGGAAGTTGGCGCCAGCACGGTCCATCTTGTTTACATAAACAAGACGTGGAACGCCGTACTTGTTGGCTTGACGCCATACGGTTTCCGACTGAGGCTCAACACCCGAAGTACCACAGAACACAACGACAGCGCCGTCGAGTACGCGCAGGGAACGCTCAACTTCAATAGTGAAGTCTACGTGACCCGGGGTATCGATGACGTTGAAACGGTGCTCATGCGGGTACTGCTTCTCGGAACCTTTCCAGAAGGCGGTGATAGCAGCAGAAGTAATGGTAATACCACGCTCCTGCTCCTGCACCATCCAGTCTGTGGTCGCGGCGCCGTCATGCACCTCGCCCATTTTGTGACTTTTGCCGGTGTAAAAAAGGACGCGCTCGGTGGTGGTGGTTTTACCAGCATCCACGTGGGCGACGATACCGATGTTACGATAACGGCTAATCGGAGTAGTACGAGCCATAAAGCCCTCGCAAAATTAGTGAAGCTAAAATTAGAAGCGGTAGTGCGAGAAAGCCTTGTTAGCCTCGGCCATACGGTGCACGTCTTCACGCTTCTTAACAGCAGCACCCTTACCTTCAGCAGCATCCAGCAACTCGCCAGCCAAGCGCAGAGCCATGGACTTTTCGCCACGCTTACGGGCGAAGTCTACCAGCCAGCGCATTGCCAGAGCGTTACGACGGGAAGGACGAACCTCGACCGGAACCTGGTAAGTAGCACCACCAACGCGGCGCGACTTCACTTCGACCAGCGGAGCGATGGCGTCGAGTGCTTTTTCGAAGAGTTCCAGGGGATCGGTTCCGGTCTTACGAGCCGCAACGGTTTCCAGGGCACCATAAACGATACGCTCGGCAACGGCTTTCTTGCCGCTTTCCATAACGTGGTTCATGAATTTGGCGAGGATTTGGCTTCCGTATTTCGGATCGTCCAGAATCTCACGCTTTGCTGCTACGCGACGTCTTGGCATTGATAAGCCCTCAAACGGTCTTCAGGTTAGTTCGGAACAGATCTCGAGAGATACGTGCCCGACCTTACTCTTATCGACTCAATAAAATAGATAACTGCAGAGCGACCGATTACTTCGGACGCTTGGTACCGTACTTCGAACGACCCTGGTTACGGCCTTTAACGCCGGAAGTATCCAAGGAGCCGCGAACGGTGTGGTAACGAACACCCGGCAAGTCTTTTACACGACCGCCGCGGATCAGCACCACGCTGTGCTCTTGCAGGTTGTGGCCTTCACCACCGATGTACGAGGAAACCTCGAAACCGTTGGTCAGACGCACACGGCATACTTTACGCAATGCCGAGTTAGGTTTTTTCGGCGTGGTGGTGTACACACGGGTGCACACGCCACGGCGTTGCGGGCAGTTCTGCAGCGCAGGCACGTCGGATTTCTCGACGATACGCTTACGCGGCTGACGTACCAGCTGGTTGATAGTTGCCATCTACTAGCTCCACTGTTGTCTTGCGACGCTATTGTCTTGCAAGAAAAGCAAAATGGCAGGAACGAATCCCCGCCAAATTTAGGGGTACAAGAGTCTAAAGAGGATCTTGCCCCCAGTCAAGGCAAGGCCCCGCCCTCCCCGCTCATCCAACCTCGACAAACTGTCTCGATTCGATGAACGGAGCGACCAGGGCCTTACGCTCATTTACCGCAGAACTCAGTTACCGCTCAAGTTCAGCGCTTCGGTCAGTGCAGCTTCCACTTCACTGGCGCTTACGCGCAACGGTTTGTCTGCATCACGGCGACGCTTACGCTCGCTGTGATAAGCCAGACCGGTACCAGCCGGGATCAGACGACCCACGACCACGTTTTCTTTCAGGCCGCGCAGGTAGTCGCGCTTGCCGGTTACTGCCGCTTCGGTCAGTACACGAGTGGTTTCCTGGAAGGAAGCAGCCGAGATGAACGATTCGGTGGACAACGACGCCTTGGTGATACCCAGCAGAACGCGGGTGAATTTGGCGACAAACTTGTCTTCCGCGTTCAGGCGCTCGTTCTCTACCAGTACGTGAGTCAGTTCCATCTGGTCGCCCTTGATGAAGCTGGAATCGCCAGACTCGGAGATCTCAACTTTACGCAGCATCTGACGCAGGATGGTCTCGATGTGCTTATCGTTGATCTTCACGCCTTGCAGACGGTAAACGTCCTGGATCTCGTTAACGATGTACTTGGCCAGCGCACTCACACCCAGCAGACGCAGGATGTCGTGTGGATCGCTTGGACCGTCAGAGATAACTTCGCCACGGTTCACTTGTTCGCCTTCGAAGACGTTCAGGTGGCGCCACTTCGGAATCAGCTCTTCGTACGGGTCGCTACCGTCGTTCGGAGTGATCACCAGACGGCGCTTGCCCTTGGTCTCTTTACCGAACGCAATCGTACCGCTGACTTCAGCCAGAATCGAAGCCTCTTTCGGACGACGAGCTTCAAACAAGTCGGCAACCCGCGGCAGACCACCGGTGATGTCACGAGTCTTCGAAGTCTCTTGCGGAATACGAGCGATAACATCACCGATCGCGATTTTCGCACCGTCCGCCACACCGACCAGGGCGTTGGCTGGCAGGAAGTACTGAGCGATAACGTCAGTGCCTGGCAGCAACAGATCCTTGCCGTTGTCGTCGACCATCTTCACGGCAGGACGGATGTCCTTGCCAGCAGCTGGACGATCTTTAGGATCAAGAACTTCAATGTTGGTCATACCGGTCAATTCGTCAGTCTGACGCTTGATCGTGATGCCTTCTTCCATGCCCACGTAGGTCACGTTACCTTTCATTTCGGTAACGATCGGGTGAGTGTGCGGATCCCACTTGGCCACGATTGCGCCAGCGTCGACCTTGTCACCCTCTTTAACCGAAATCACGGCACCGTACGGCAGCTTGTAGCGCTCACGCTCACGACCGAAGTCATCAGCGATTGCCAGCTCACCGGAACGGGACACAGCAACCAGGTGCCCATCCACTCGCTCCACGTGCTTCAAATTGTGCAGACGAACGGTACCGCCATTCTTGACCTGTACGCTGTCGGCTGCGGAGGTCCGGCTTGCCGCACCACCGATGTGGAACGTACGCATTGTCAGCTGGGTACCCGGCTCACCGATGGACTGAGCAGCGATGACGCCGACAGATTCACCGATGTTCACCTGGTGACCACGAGCCAGATCGCGGCCGTAGCACTTGGCGCAAATGCCATAGCGCGTTTCGCAGCTGATCGGCGAACGAACGACCACTTCGTCGATGCTGTTCAGCTCAATGAACTCGACCCACTTCTCGTCGACCAGGGTGCCAGCAGGAACGATGACGTCCTCGGTACCTGGCTTGAATACGTCACGGGCAATGACACGACCCAATACGCGCTCACCCAACGGCTCGACAACGTCACCGCCTTCAATATGCGGAGTCATTACCAGGCCTTGCTCGGTGCCGCAATCGATTTCGGTTACAACCAGATCCTGCGCCACGTCTACCAGACGACGAGTCAGGTAACCGGAGTTCGCCGTTTTCAACGCGGTATCCGCCAGACCTTTACGAGCACCGTGAGTGGAGATGAAGTACTGAAGTACGCTCAAACCTTCACGGAAGTTCGCAGTAATCGGCGTTTCGATGATGGAGCCGTCCGGCTTGGCCATCAGGCCACGCATACCGGCGAGCTGACGGATCTGCGCAGCAGAACCCCGCGCACCCGAGTCGGCCATCATGTACATCGAGTTGAAGGACTCCTGGTCGACTTCGACACCATGACGGTCGATGACTTTCTCTTTCGAGAGGTTGGCCATCATCGCCTTGGAAACTTCGTCGTTCGCCTTGGACCAAAGGTCGATCACTTTGTTGTACTTCTCGCCTTGGGTTACCAGGCCGGAGGCGTACTGACTTTCGATCTCTTTCACTTCGTCGGTAGCAGTACCGATGATGCGTGCTTTTTCATCCGGGATAACGAAGTCGTTAACACCGATGGAAACGCCGGAAATGGTCGAGTAGGCAAAACCGGTGTACATCAACTGGTCAGCGAAGATCACGGTCTCTTTCAGACCGACCACGCGGTAGCACTGGTTGATCAGTTTGGAGATGGCCTTTTTCTTCATCGGCAGGTTGACGACGTCGAAGGACAGGCCTTTTGGCACAACCTGGAACAACAGCGCACGGCCGACAGTGGTGTCGACGATACGAGTGTTGGTCACGCTGCCGCCATCACGGTCATTCACGGTTTCGTTGATCCGCACCTTGACCTTGGCGTGCAGTGCGGCTTCGCCAGCACGGAACACACGGTCAACTTCCTGCAGATCCGCGAACACACGACCTTCGCCCTTGGCGTTGATCGCTTCACGAGTCATGTAGTACAGACCCAATACAACGTCCTGCGAAGGAACGATGATTGGCTCACCGTTGGCTGGCGACAGAATGTTGTTGGTCGACATCATCAACGCACGCGCTTCGAGCTGGGCTTCCAGTGTCAGCGGTACGTGCACGGCCATTTGGTCGCCGTCGAAGTCGGCGTTGTACGCAGCACAGACCAGAGGGTGCAGCTGGATAGCCTTGCCTTCGATCAGCACTGGTTCAAACGCCTGGATACCCAGACGGTGAAGGGTCGGTGCACGGTTGAGAAGAACCGGGTGTTCGCGAATAACCTCAGCAAGAACGTCCCAAACTTCCGGCAGCTCGCGCTCGACCATTTTCTTGGCCGCTTTGATGGTGGTCGCCAGACCACGCATTTCCAGCTTGCCGAAAATGAACGGTTTGAACAGCTCGAGAGCCATCTTCTTCGGCAGACCGCACTGGTGCAGACGCAGGGTCGGACCTACGGTAATTACCGAACGGCCGGAGTAGTCAACACGCTTACCGAGCAAGTTCTGACGGAAACGACCCTGCTTACCCTTGATCATGTCAGCCAGGGATTTCAGAGGACGCTTGTTGGAACCAGTGATAGCACGGCCACGACGACCGTTGTCGAGCAGTGCGTCAACGGCTTCCTGCAGCATACGCTTTTCGTTGCGCACGATGATGTCCGGAGCGGACAGATCCAGCAGGCGCTTCAAACGATTGTTACGGTTGATCACTCGACGATACAGATCGTTGAGGTCGGAAGTCGCGAAGCGACCGCCATCCAGCGGGACCAGTGGACGCAGATCTGGCGGCAGAACCGGCAGAACGGTCAGCACCATCCACTCTGGCAGGTTGCCGGAACCCTGGAAGGCTTCCATCAACTTCAGACGCTTGGACAGCTTCTTGATCTTGGTTTCGGAGTTGGTTTGCGGAATCTCTTCACGCAGACGGCCAATCTCGTGCTCCAGGTCGATAGCGTGCAGCAGTTCACGGACAGCTTCGGCACCCATGCGGGCATCGAAATCGTCGCCGAACTCTTCCAGCGCTTCGAAGTACTGCTCGTCGTTCAGCAGCTGTCCTTTTTCAAGGGTGGTCATGCCTGGATCGATCACGACGTAGCTCTCGAAGTAGAGAACGCGTTCGATATCACGCAGGGTCATGTCCATCAGCAAGCCGATACGGGACGGCAGCGACTTCAGGAACCAGATATGAGCAACCGGCGAGGCCAGTTCGATGTGCGCCATGCGCTCACGACGAACTTTTGCCAGCGCGACTTCAACGCCGCACTTCTCGCAGATCACACCGCGATGCTTCAAGCGCTTGTACTTACCGCACAGGCACTCGTAATCCTTTACCGGGCCAAAGATCTTGGCGCAGAACAGACCGTCACGCTCAGGCTTGAACGTACGGTAGTTGATGGTTTCCGGCTTTTTAACTTCACCGAACGACCACGAGCGGATCATCTCAGGCGAGGCCAATCCGATACGGATGGCGTCGAACTCTTCGACTTGACCCTGGTTTTTCAGCAAATTCAGTAGGTCTTTCAAGGCCTTTCCTCCTGGCGGAGCAGAGAGCGGGCAATCCTGCCCCGCTCTCGATTCGCGTCACGTGTTATTCGGTTTCCAGATCGATATCGATGCCGAGGGAACGAATTTCCTTGATCAACACGTTGAAGGACTCGGGCATGCCCGGCTCCATACGGTGATCGCCGTCCACGATGTTTTTGTACATCTTGGTCCGGCCGTTCACATCGTCCGACTTCACTGTGAGCATTTCTTGCAGAGTGTATGCAGCACCGTATGCTTCCAGTGCCCAGACCTCCATCTCCCCGAAACGCTGACCACCGAACTGCGCCTTACCACCCAGCGGCTGCTGGGTAACCAGGCTGTACGAACCGGTAGAACGAGCGTGCATCTTGTCGTCTACCAAGTGGTTCAGCTTCAGCATGTACATGTAGCCAACGGTAACCGGGCGCTCGAACTTGTTGCCAGTACGGCCATCGGTCAGCTGCATCTGGCCGCTTTCTGGCAGGTCAGCCAGTTTCAGCATGGCCTTGATTTCAACTTCCTTGGCACCGTCGAATACCGGAGTAGCCATTGGAACGCCGTTACGCAGGTTTTGCGCCAGATCCAGGATTTCCTGGTCGGAGAACGTATCCAGCGCTTCGTTGCGACCACCGATCTGGTTGTAGATCTCATCCAGGAAGGTGCGCAGCTCGGCAACCTTGCGCTGCTCTTCAACCATACGGTTGATCTTCTCGCCCAGACCTTTGGCCGCGAGGCCCAGGTGGGTTTCAAGGATCTGACCGACGTTCATACGCGAAGGTACGCCCAACGGGTTGAGGACAACGTCGACCGGGGTGCCATTGGCATCGTGCGGCATGTCTTCAACCGGCATGATCACGGAGACCACACCTTTGTTACCGTGACGACCGGCCATCTTGTCGCCCGGCTGGATGCGACGACGGATTGCCAGGTAAACCTTGACGATTTTCAGCACGCCCGGAGCCAGGTCATCGCCTTGCTGCAGTTTGCGCTTCTTGTCTTCGAACTTGTCGTCCAGCAGACGGCGGCGATCAACGATGTAGGCCTGAGCCTTCTCGAGCTGCTCGTTCAGAGCATCTTCAGCCATGCGCAGTTTGAACCACTGGCCATGCTCGAGACCGTCGAGAACTTCGTCGGTGATATCCTGACCTTTCTTCAGACCGGCGCCGCCTTCGGCTTTGTGCCCGACCAGAGCGGAACGCAGACGTTCGAAAGTGGCGCCTTCAACGATACGGAACTCTTCGTTGAGGTCCTTGCGGATCTCGTCGAGCTGGCTCTTCTCGATCGACAGGGCACGGCTGTCACGCTCAACGCCATCGCGGGTGAATACCTGAACGTCAATGACAGTACCCTTGGTACCGGTTGGTACGCGCAGGGAGGTGTCCTTAACGTCGCTGGCCTTCTCACCGAAGATTGCACGCAGCAGTTTTTCTTCCGGAGTCAGCTGGGTCTCGCCTTTCGGAGTGACCTTACCAACCAGGATGTCGCCCGGGCCAACTTCAGCACCGACGTAAACGATACCGGCTTCGTCCAGCTTGTTCAGCGCAGCTTCACCCACGTTCGGGATGTCCGCAGTGATTTCCTCTGGGCCAAGCTTGGTGTCACGCGCCACACAGGTCAGTTCCTGGATGTGGATCGTGGTGAAGCGGTCTTCCTGAACCACACGCTCGGACAGGCAGATGGAGTCTTCGAAGTTGAAGCCGTTCCATGCCATGAACGCGATGCGCATGTTTTGACCCAGTGCCAGTTCACCCATGTCGGTGGACGGACCGTCGGCCATGATGTCACTACGCTGAACCCGATCACCCTTACGCACCAGTGGACGCTGGTTGATGCAGGTGTTCTGGTTGGAGCGGGTGTATTTGGTCAGGTTGTAGATGTCGACACCGGCTTCACCGGTTTCAACTTCGTCATCGGCAACACGGACCACGATACGGCTGGCGTCGACAGAGTCGATCACGCCGCCACGACGAGCCACGACACAAACGCCGGAGTCACGGGCTACGTTACGCTCCATGCCGGTACCTACCAGCGGCTTGTCAGCGCGCAGGGTTGGTACAGCTTGACGCTGCATGTTCGAACCCATCAACGCACGGTTGGCGTCGTCGTGCTCGAGGAACGGAATCAGCGACGCAGCCACCGAAACTACCTGCTTCGGCGAAACGTCCATCAAGGTGACGTCTTCCGGCGCCTTGACGGTGAATTCGTTCAGGTGACGAACAGCTACCAGTTCGTCGATCAGGACTTTCTTGTCGTTCATCGTGGCCGAAGCCTGAGCGATCACGTGATCAGCTTCTTCGATGGCGGACAGGAATACGATCTCGTCGGTGACCAGAGCGTCTTTCACCACGCGGTACGGGCTTTCCAGGAAGCCGTACTGGTTGGTGCGCGCATAAGCGGCGAGGGAGTTGATCAGACCGATGTTCGGACCTTCCGGCGTTTCAATCGGACATACGCGACCGTAGTGTGTCGGGTGTACGTCACGAACTTCAAAGCCGGCACGCTCACGAGTCAAACCGCCAGGGCCGAGTGCAGAAACACGACGCTTGTGGGTGATCTCGGACAGCGGGTTGTTCTGGTCCATGAACTGGGACAGCTGGCTGGAACCGAAGAACTCTTTCACCGCTGCAGCCACTGGCTTGGCGTTGATCAGGTCTTGCGGCATCAGGCCTTCGCTTTCAGCCATCGACAGACGCTCTTTGACCGCACGCTCAACACGTACCAGGCCAACGCGGAACTGGTTCTCGGCCATCTCGCCTACGCAGCGAACACGACGGTTACCCAGGTGGTCGATGTCATCGACGATGCCTTTACCGTTACGGATGTCGACCAGGGTCTTCAGTACCGCGACGATATCTTCCTTGCACAGCACGCCCGAACCTTCGATCTCGGTACGACCGATACGACGGTTGAACTTCATCCGGCCGACCGCAGACAGGTCATAGCGCTCAGGGCTGAAGAACAGGTTGTTGAACAGGGTCTCTGCAGCGTCTTTGGTTGGCGGCTCGCCAGGACGCATCATGCGATAGATCTCGACCAGCGCTTCCAGTTGGTTGCTGGTGGAGTCGATCTTCAAAGTGTCGGAGACGAACGGACCGCAGTCGATATCGTTGGTGTACAGAGTTTCGATGCGAACAACGCCGGCCTTGGCGATTTTCGCCAGGATCTCGGTGCTCAGCTCGGTGTTGCACTCTGCCAGGATTTCGCCGGTTGCCGGATGCACGATGACCTTGGCGGTTGTGCGACCCAGGACGTAGTCCAGCGGCACATCCAGCTCTTTGATACCGGCTTTTTCCAGCTGGTTGATGTGGCGAGCGGTGATACGGCGACCTTGCTCGACAATAACCTTGCCTTTGTCATCCTGAATATCGAGGACAGCGATTTCACCGCGCAGGCGCTGAGGCACCAGCTCCAGGCTCAGGGTCTCGCCCTTCACGTGGAATACGTTGGTGGTATAGAACGCGTCCAGCACTTCTTCAGTGGTATAGCCCAGCGCGCGCAGCAGTACCGAGGCAGGCAGCTTGCGACGACGGTCGATACGCACGAATACGCAGTCTTTCGGGTCGAACTCGAAGTCCAGCCACGAACCGCGGTAAGGAATGATGCGCGCGGAGTACAGCAGTTTGCCGGAGCTGTGCGTCTTGCCACGGTCGTGGTCGAAGAACACGCCCGGGGAACGGTGCAGCTGGGAAACGATTACACGCTCGGTACCGTTGATTACGAAGGTACCGTTTTCAGTCATCAGGGGAATTTCACCCATGTAGACTTCTTGCTCTTTGATGTCCTTGATCGCTTTGTTCGACGATTCTTTGTCGAAAATGATCAGGCGCACTTTTACCCGCAAAGGTACGGCGTAAGTTACACCGCGCAATACGCATTCTTTGACATCAAATGCCGGTTCGCCCAGACGATATCCGACGTACTCCAGCGCAGCATTGCCGGAGTAGCTGATGATCGGGAAAACGGATTTGAAGGCCGCATGCAGGCCCACGTCGCGGAACTGATCTTTAGTCGCTCCCGCTTGCAAGAATTCACGATACGAATCCAGCTGGATGGCCAGGAGGTACGGCACATCCATGACGTCCGGCAACTTGCTAAAGTCCTTGCGGATACGTTTTTTCTCAGTATATGAGTAAGCCATCAGCGTTCCCCAGCTTGGTCACCTGCTTGTTTGGCCCCTCCCGACGGGAGCAGCCAGAAAATCGTGCAAACCCCATGGTTTGCGCCACCGCATCGGGTGGTTACAGCACGTTATCGGCACCGACCCAGTCGGCTGCCAATAACGGAAAAAGGCCGGTGGCAAGAGCCACCAGCCATCAGCCTGTCGCTTAACGCTCGGGCTGGAGGAGCAAAGTCGATGCTTACTTCAGCTCGACTTTAGCGCCTGCTTCTTCCAGCTTCTTCTTAGCGTCTTCAGCAGCTTCTTTCGAAACGCCTTCAGCTACAACCTGAGGAGCGCCATCTACTTTCTCTTTGGCTTCTTTCAGGCCCAGACCAGTCAGCTCACGAACTGCCTTGATCACGTTCACTTTCTTGTCGCCGGCTTCAACCAGAACAACGTTGAACTCGGTTTGCTCTTCAACAACAGCGGCAGCAGCAGCTGGACCAGCAGCAGCCACAGCAGCGGTAACGCCGAAGGTTTCTTCCATTGCCTTGATCAGCTCAACAACTTCCAGAACAGTTTTCTGGCCGATTGCTTCGATGATTTGTTCGTTAGTCAGAGACATGACTATAAATTCCTGTATTGGGGTGACAGCCTACGCAGCCATCAAATTAAACATATGATTTTGAAAGGGCTTGCAGTGCCTTAGGCAGCAGCAGCTTCTTTCTGGTCGCGAACGGCCGCCAGAGTACGAGCCAGCTTGCTGGTAGCGCCTTGGATCACGCTCATCAGCTTCGCGATAGCTTCGTCGCGGGTCGGCAGCGAAGCCAACACATCGATCTGGTTTGCTGCGAGGAACTTGCCCTCGAACGCAGCTGCCTTGATTTCGAACTTGTCCTGACCTTTTGCGAACTCTTTGAAGATACGGGCAGCAGCGCCCGGATGCTCTTTCGAGAATGCAATCAAGGTCGGGCCGACGAACGCGTCGTTGAGCACATCATACTGAGTGCCTTCAACAGCGCGCTTGAGCAGGGTGTTACGTACGACACGCACGTAAACGCCAGCTTCGCGGGCCTCTTTACGGAGTCCGGTCATCGCGCCTACTGTTACGCCACGGGCATCAGCCACGACAGCGGACAGAGCGACTTTGGCAGCCTCGTTGACTTCAGCGACGATGGCCTTCTTGTCTTCGAGTTTAATTGCCACGGGTTTAACTCCTGCTTATTACCGTTTCATCTGGTCGAAACCGGATGTCGTTTTGGTGTCTGATTCGGTAAGGAACCGGGAGCACCATCTGCGTAGGCTTGTGGTTTAAGACTTGCGTCGCCTACGGTCTTGGATAGCCCCCGCCAGGCAGGGACCCCAATTTTTCAATTGGCGCAATCGCTTGCGCCAATCTGTGTCTTACGCGTCGAGCGAGCTTTGGTCGATGACCAGACCTGGGCCCATAGTGGTGCTCAGGGTAACGCGCTTGACGTAAATGCCTTTCGAGGAAGCTGGCTTGATACGCTTCAGATCAGCGATCAGGGCTTCAACGTTTTCCTTCAGCTTGACGGCGTCGAAGCCGATCTTGCCAACGGAAGTGTGGATGATGCCGTTTTTGTCGGTGCGATAACGAACCTGACCAGCCTTGGCGTTTTTAACCGCGGTAGCTACGTCTGGGGTTACGGTGCCAACTTTAGGGTTAGGCATCAGGCCACGTGGACCGAGGATCTGACCCAACTGACCCACAACGCGCATTGCATCCGGGGATGCAATCACTACGTCATAGTTCAGGTCGCCGCCTTTCATTTCGGCAGCCAGGTCATCCATACCTACGCGGTCAGCGCCGGCAGCCAGAGCGGCTTCAGCAGCTGGACCCTGGGTGAACACAGCAACGCGAACAGTCTTGCCAGTGCCGTGCGGCAGCACAGTAGCGCTACGAACGACCTGGTCGGATTTACGCGGGTCAACACCCAGGTTTACAGCTACGTCGAACGACTCGCTGAACTTGACAGTCGACAGCTCGGCCAGCAGAGCAGCGGCGTCAACAATGTTGTAGGCCTTGCCTGCTTCGATTTTGCCGGCGATAGCCTTTTGACGCTTGGTCAGCTTAGCCATTACACACCCTCCACGTTAAGGCCCATGCTACGAGCAGAACCGGCGATAGTACGCACGGCTGCATCCATATCAGCTGCAGTCAGATCCGCGTTTTTGGTTTTCGCGATTTCTTCCAGCTGAGCACGAGTCACGGTGCCAACCTTAACGGTGTTCGGACGAGCGGAACCGCTGGTCAGACCGGCCGCCTTCTTCAGCAGAACCGAAGCAGGGGTGGATTTGGTTTCGAAAGTGAAGCTACGGTCGCTGTAGACAGTGATGATCACTGGAGTCGGCAGACCTGGCTCAAGACCCTGAGTACGGGCGTTGAAGGCCTTGCAGAATTCCATGATGTTCACGCCGTGCTGACCCAGAGCAGGACCAACAGGTGGGCTTGGGTTAGCCTGAGCGGCCTTCACTTGCAGCTTGATGTAAGCGGTAATCTTCTTGGCCATGAGGCACTCCAATTACGGGTTCGAACGCCTCGAGAGGCTCCCCGGTTACTTGCGCGTTTATCCCAGTGACGACAAAACCCCACAGCCTACGGCTGCGGGGTTGGGATTTTTGCTCAGTTAGACCTTTTCGACCTGACTGAACTCGAGCTCCACCGGAGTAGAGCGACCGAAAATGAGCACTGCGACCTGGATCCGGCTCTTCTCGTAGTTAACTTCTTCAACAACACCGGTAAAGTCCGCGAACGGGCCATCGTTGACTCGCACCGACTCGCCCGGCTCGAACAACGTCTTCGGCTTTGGCTTGTCGCTACCATCAGCAACACGGCGCAGAATCGCTTCCGCCTCTTTGTCGGTGATCGGCGCAGGCTTGTCGGCGGTACCGCCAATAAAACCCATCACCCGAGGAGTATCCTTGACCAAGTGCCAGGTACCCTCGTTCATATCCATCTGTACCAGCACGTAGCCAGGGAAGAATTTGCGCTCGCTTTTGCGCTTCTGGCCATTACGCATTTCAACCACTTCTTCAGTGGGAACCAGAATCTCGCCGAAGCCATCTTCCATACCGGCCAGCTTTACGCGCTCGATCAGCGAGCGCATTACATGCTTCTCGTAACCGGAGTAAGCATGCACAACATACCAACGCTTAGCCACGGGACACCCTTAGCCGACGATCAAGGAAACAAGCCAGCCGAGCAGGGAATCAAGCCCCCACAACAGCAACGCCATAACCAGAACAACAGCCACCACAATCAGGGTGGTCTGCGTGGTCTCTTGGCGAGTTGGCCACACGACTTTACGAATCTCGGTGCGAGCTTCCTTAACCAGTACAAAGAAAGACTTGCCCTTCGCAGTCTGCAGGCCTACAAAGGCAGCTACAGCAGCAATAGCAAGCAATGCGAGTACGCGGTACAGGATCGGCGAAGCAGAGAAATACTGATTTCCAACAACGCCAACAATCACCAGAGCGACTACCACCAGCCACTTGAGGAGATCGAAGCGAGTGCCTTGAGCTTCAGCTTTAGGAGTCATCTATGAAGATCCTGTGAAAAGAAAGCCAGACACACCAAGTGAATCTGGCAGGTCAGGAGGGAATCGAACCCCCAACCTACGGTTTTGGAGACCGTCGCTCTGCCAATTGAGCTACTGACCTAAAACAAAATCAGGCCGACCATTATGCCGGCCTGAAGGAGACTTTACAACAATTTACTCTGCCACCCTGATTACGACATCCGCACCGACGATGCAACCACCGCTGCGAACAACCAAAGGCAACCTGAACCACTTAAAACAAAGGCAGATATTTTCATATCTGCCTTGTCATATGGAGCTCTTGAGCGGATTTGAACCGCTGACCTCACCCTTACCAAGGGTGTGCTCTACCAACTGAGCTACAAGAGCGTAACACTGTGCAAAACCTGTAAACTTGGAGCGGGTAGCGGGAATCGAACCCGCATCATCAGCTTGGAAGGCTGAGGTTCTACCACTAAACTATACCCGCGAGGCTTACAGCTCTCGCTAAAAATGGTGGAGGGGGAAGGATTCGAACCTTCGAAGTCGTAGACGTCAGATTTACAGTCTGATCCCTTTGGCCGCTCGGGAACCCCTCCTAAGCGAGCCGGCATTCTACATCATGCCAGCCTTCTGTCAAGCATTTTTCTCATTAAAAACCTGAGCTTAGCTGCGTTGACCTCACTTCACACCGCCAACCGTTTCCGGTGTTCGCTGTGGAGCGGGCGCCATTCTATGCAAACTATTCAGTGGGTGCAACCCCCTCACACGGCATTATTTTATGTTTTAACTCATTGAATTCTTTAGAAAGGTTTATCAGCTGAAGATCGTCCAGCCAGCGCCGGCTTTCCGGGGCAATACGCACCCAATACCCGGCACTTTCCGACCCGGCTCTTGGCAGGGCCTGGTACTTAACCTCCATCCCGCTCAACCGCCGCTCAACCGCCTGCGCGGACTCCTGGCGTGTATACCCCCCCAGATAAAGACAGCCATTGTCTGCCGAGACAGCTTTACCCTTATCTTTGGATACGTCATTTGCTTCGCTCAACAGGCGGATATCTTGCTGGGACCCGCGATACAGACTCAAGGGCGTGACATCCTTGGCGCGCAGAGGGGCCTCTTGTTGATGCCAGATATAGTAGAAGGCATTGAGGACAAGCAGCAGCAGAAACAACCAACGCATAAAAACCTCAGGACAAGGGACAGGCCATGGCCAATCCGACAAACACCAAGTCCGGAACCACCCTGGCCTGAGGCACGACCTCAGAAACCAGGTTTGCATCCCCCCCGGTGAGAAATACGACAAAGTCCTCACCCCAGTAACTGCGCGCCAAGTCGAGCTGAGTCAGCACGAAGCCGCGCAGCATCAACAAACAACCACGCTCTACAGCCTCAACAGTCGCGCGACCAGGAACAAGACTTTCCAGAGCCTGCTCAGCCGCCAGGTCCCCATAACGAATTTTGCGAGTATGGGTGCGCAATTGGTTGCGCATCAACGGCATGCCCGGACAGATGAAACCACCCAGGTGCTCTCCATCCGCCGCGATAAAGTCAGCAGTCACGGCCGTACCGAAGTCGAGCACCAGGCACGCACCTGAAGCCAGATGAAAGCCTCCAAGCATTGCAAGCCACCGATCCAGACCCAGCCGCTCAAACTCCTCATACCCATTGCGCACGCCTGACATTTCGCGTGCCGGCGTTGCGCACACAACCGGCACGCCAAAGGTTTCCCTCAGCAAAGACGTCAGCGCCCCCGTCTCCTCCGCAGTCCTGACGCTCACCAACCGGCAAAACGTGAGAACAAGCCCTTTGAGCCCCCTCAACCCCTCAAGCAATGCGAGATCGGAGTCGACGACTCCCTCACCAAGCACCTGCCCGGCATTTACGGCAAGCACGCGCCACTTGATGAAACTATTCCCACAATCGAGCTCAAGAATCATCACGCAACCTCAGGCTCAATTCACCACCACTGAAGACTTTCTCCACACCATCCACCTTCAGGCGCAAGGCGCCCTGGCTATCGATACCAAGCACCTCGCCATCAATTTGATTGACACCGGCAATCAACGACACGCTTCGCCCCTGCCACAGGTGATTTTGCTCCCACTCGGACTGGATCGCCAAAAAACCACCCGCCTGGTGTCGAGCCAGGTATCGCTGCAGCATCTCCCCCAACCTGGCGACCAACTGGTTGCGATCAAACAATCTGCCAGACTCGAGTCGCATGGATGTCCATTGCTGGTCCACCTCGTCAGCGGACTGCATGTTCACATTGATTCCCACCCCGAGAACCACGTGGCACACATCAGCAGGGTCGCCAACCAACTCGAGCAATATTCCCGCGATCTTTTTCTGACCCACAAGGACATCGTTAGGCCACTTTAATCCAGCAGTTGCAATGCCGAGCTCACGCAGCGTCTGCAAAACAGCAAGCCCAACGACGAGACTCAAACCCTCCAACTGACGCATCCCACCATCAATGCGCAGCACCAGGCTGTAATAGACGTTTTCTGCGAATGGACTGACCCACTTGCGACCACGTCGCCCGCGCCCGGCCGTCTGCCGCTCCGCAAGCACAAGGAATGGTGCCGGCAGGCCCTGCTCTATAGCACGCAGCGCCTCGGCATTCGTGGAGTCGATCGAGTCGTAGACCTGGACGGGCCAGTCGCAGGAAAGCGCCTGCGCACTTATCTCGGCAGGATCGAGCAGCGCTAACGGCGCGGACAACTGATAGCCGCGCCCACGAACTTTATGGATAGACAAACCCAGCTCAGCCTCCAAATGCTGAAGCTGCTTCCACACGGCACTACGACTGACGCCCAGGGCAGCACCCAACGCCTGACCCGAATGGAATCGGCCATCTTTAAGAAGCTTTAACAACGTCAGCATGCAGGTCTCGCCTCACAATGAGGCCCGCATGATAGCCACGCGCCGCGCTATTGCATAGAAATCCAGTAGCCGTGACTTTCCTGCGGCCAAAAACAAAACCCCTACCTGCGTATGCAGATAGGGGTTTCGGAATTTAATCTTGACGATGACCTACTCTCACATGGGGAAACCCCACACTACCATCGGCGATGCATCGTTTCACTTCTGAGTTCGGGATGGGATCAGGTGGTTCCAACGCTCTATGGTCGTCAAGAAATTCGGTGTGCCGACCCGTCTTTCGACGTTTCAGCAAATTGGGCATGCGATAGATTTGTGTGTTGTGCGAACTTTCGGTTCATTGCGTCTTCACACACCGCAATCTGATGCTCTTTCGAGTAGTCAAATTGCTTGGGTGTTATATGGTCAAGCCTCACGGGCAATTAGTATTGGTTAGCTCAACGCCTCACAGCGCTTACACACCCAACCTATCAACGTCGTA
>NZ_NEJH01000011.1 GCF_002113025.1 Pseudomonas sp. B28(2017)
CTGCCGAGCCTGTAAGGCCCCTCCTGTAGGAGCGAGCCTGCTCGCGAAAAACGCCTGGGCAACGCGGGCATTCAGGCAGGGCGCGTTATCGTTGACGACTATCGCGAGCGGGCTCGCTCCTGCAGTGGATTGTGTAAACCCTGTGGGAGCGGGCTTGCCCGCGATAGATTTTGCGTCGGACAAGAATAAATAAGGACGAGAAATGCAACAGCCAGCGAAAGGTTTGAAACGAGGGCTCTCAGCCCGACATATTCGCTTCATGGCACTGGGGTCGGCGATCGGCACCGGGCTGTTCTACGGTTCTGCCTCGGCCATTCAAATGGCCGGCCCGGCGGTCCTGCTCGCTTACCTGATTGGTGGCGCGGCGGTGTTCATGGTCATGCGCGCCCTCGGTGAGATGGCGGTGCACAACCCGGTGGCCGGCTCGTTCGGCCAGTATGCCAGCACCTATCTGGGGCCGATGGCAGGCTTCATCCTCGGCTGGACCTACGCGTTTGAAATGGTCATCGTCGGTATGGCCGACGTGACGGCGTTCGGCATTTACATGGGGTTCTGGTTCCCGGAGGTCTCCCGCTGGATCTGGGTGCTGGGCATCGTCTCGGTGGTCGGCGGCCTGAACCTGTGCAACGTCAAAGTCTTCGGTGAAATGGAGTTCTGGCTGTCGTTGCTCAAGGTCGCGGCCATCGTCGCGATGATCCTGGGCGGCTTCGGCATCATGCTGTTTGGCATCAGCAGTGCGCCAGGTACCCAGGCGACGGATATCAGCAACCTCTGGACCCAGGGCGGCTTCATGCCCAATGGCGTGGGCGGTCTGATCGCCTCGTTTGCGGTGGTGATGTTTGCCTTTGGTGGCATTGAAATCATCGGTGTTACCGCCGGTGAAGCCAAGGATCCGCAACATGTGCTGCCAAGAGCAATCAATGCCGTGCCGTTGCGTATTCTGCTGTTCTACGTGTTGACGATGCTGGTGCTGATGTCGATCTTTCCATGGCAGCAGATCGGCAGCCAGGGCAGCCCGTTCGTACAGATTTTCGACAACCTGGGCATCAGTTCGGCGGCCACTATCCTCAACATCGTGGTGATCTCGGCGGCAGTGTCGGCCATCAACAGTGACATCTTCGGTGCGGGTCGCATGATGTATGGCCTGGCTCAGCAAGGGCACGCCCCGAAAGGCTTCGCCCGATTGTCGCGCAATGGCGTACCGTGGCTGACGGTCGTTGTGATGAGCTGTGCGCTGTTGCTGGGCGTGTTGCTGAACTACCTGATCCCGGAAAACGTCTTTCTGCTGATCGCCTCCATCGCGACCTTTGCCACGGTGTGGGTCTGGCTGATGATTCTGTTGACTCAGGTGGCCATGCGTCGCTCCATGAGTGCCGAGCAGGTTGCGCAACTGAAATTCCCGGTGCCGTTCTGGCCCTATGCGCCGATGGCGGCGATTGCCTTCATGCTGTTCGTCTTCGGTGTGCTGGGCTATTTCCCGGACACACAGGCTGCGTTGATCGTCGGCGTGGTCTGGATCGTGTTGCTGGTGCTGGCCTACCTGACGTGGGTTAAACCGATGGCAGGACAGGCGGCCCTCATTACCAACGATCAGCCTCTCTCTCAGCGTTAATCTGATTTGAGTGAGCTACGAGAGAAACTGGCCGGCTGACAATTGTCAGCCGGCCAGTTTCGCTTTCAAGGCATCACCAAACGATAACGGCGTCACTTTTTCGCTGATTTACCGCTGGTTGGGATGTGCAGGTACGACATCACGCTTTCTGTCAGTTCGGTCGCCAGTTTGACCGCCTCTTTGTTGCGCGCCATCACGCCGGCAACCAACCCTTCGATCAGGGCAAGCATTGCGATGTTGGAACTGGTCAACACCGGATGATCGCAAGGCGCAAACAGCACGTGCTCGGCAATGCCGGTAAGCGGCGAGGCGGGCGAGTCGGTAATTGCCAGCACCGATGCGCCACGTTCATTGGCGAAGCGTGCCAGTTGCAGGGTGTCGAGGGAGTAGCGCGGCAGGGAGATCGCCAGCAATACGTCCTGATCAGTGATCGCGGCCAGTCGGTACGCGGCATTTTCGTTGCCGCCTTCCATGCTGATAGCGGTGGCGTCGGCGCAGAAGGGCATCAGGGTCGAGGCGGCGAGGCCGGCGAAGTAGACACTGTTGCCGAACCCCAGGATATAAATCTTGCGTGCGGTGGTCAGGCGAGTGACGAACGCTTCAAAGGTGTCGGCGTGGTTATTGGTCGACGCCGTGGCGAGGTTGCTGCTGGCGCTCTGGATTTGTTCATGCAGGCCGAACGCGCCGCCCGGACGATGGGCCAGTTCGTTGCGTAGCTTGTCGACCGGCGACACCATCTGCTGCAACGTTGCGACCAGTTCGGTCTTCATGCCGGTGTAGCCACCGAGGTCCAACGCCTTGGCCAAACGGTTGACGGCGGCGGGTGAGGTAGACGTTTCGTGAGCCATTTCCTCGATGGTCAGCGTCGCGGCTTTCAACGGGTGGCGCAGGATAAAATCCGCGACCTTTCGCAGTGACGGTGGTAGCTCGGAAACGATTTCCGTCAGTTTGCGCATGACCGGCGCGGCGTAGACCGTGGTGTCTCTGGATGGGGTTGGCATATCCGGCTCAACAGTTCCTGAAGGTGGGAGAAGGGCTGTGCCTGATGCCCCGACAAGGTTGGCTGGAGTGTATCTGAAGCCAACCCGGTCAGGGCAGCGCAGCGCAATCGATCGCCGAGCAGCAGACTACTTCAGGCTCCCGGCCAGAAACTGCTGAAGTCGCTCGGACTGAGGATTGACCAGCACTTCACGCGGGTCGCCGCGCTCTTCGACCAGGCCCTTGTGCAGAAACACCAGTTGGTTGGAGACCTCTCGGGCAAACCCCATTTCGTGGGTCACGACCACCATGGTGCGACCTTCCACAGCCAGATCCTGCATGACTTTGAGCACTTCACCCACCAGTTCGGGGTCGAGGGCCGAGGTTGGTTCGTCGAACAACATTACCTCCGGCTCCATCGCCAGTGCGCGGGCAATCGCCACGCGCTGCTGTTCGCCACCCGACATATGGGCTGGCCAAGCATCCTTGCGGTGCGCCACACCGACTTTGTTCAGGTAGTGCTCAGCCTTTTCCCGAGCCTCTTTCTTGCCCAGGCCCAGCACATGTACCGGGGCCTCCATGACATTTTCCAGCGCACTCATGTGCGACCACAGGTTGAAGTGCTGGAACACCATCGACAGGCGTGAACGCATGCGTTGCAACTGCCCGGGTTCGGCAGCCTTGAGCCCGCCAAGTTTGTTGGCCACAAGTTTGAGCGGTTCGCCGTTGAGCACAATGTTGCCGGCGTTGGGCTGCTCCAGCAGGTTGATGCAGCGCAGGAAGGTGCTTTTGCCCGAGCCACTGGAGCCGATGATGCTGATCACATCGCCGGCCTGGGCTTGCAGGGATATGCCCTTGAGTACCTGGTGGTCGCCGTAGCTTTTGTGCAGGTCCTGAATTTCAAGTTTGTACATGGTTTGAACTCTCTGGCATCAGTCGCTGAGCAAGCGGCCTTGGCGAATAGGGGTGAAGCCTGCGACTTTGGCCAGCCACAGACCGGGCTGGGCAAAACGCAGACGTTCGCGGGCGTAGAGGATGCCGTCGGTGCTGGCGCGCACTACGCTATGACGGTCGTTCAGCGGGTCAATGACTTCGAACAGTGGATCGCCGACCTTGACTCGAGCTCCCAGCGGTTGCAGAAAACTCACCACCCCCGGATGCGGTGCACACGCGTATTGCGCCCCGGCGAAGGGCATCGCTTCGCAGCCATTCGGCGGGGCCGCCGGCCATTCACCGCTGATCAGGCCTTGCTCTGCGAGGTAACCGAGAATGGCCTGAGCGCTGTCGATGCATTGCTCGCGTTCGGTGTCCGCCATGCCTCGCAACTCGATGGTGGTGGCCGTGCACGACAGCGGGATATTGGCTTCAGGGAAGAGTTCGGCCAGGCGTAACCAGGGAATCGCGCAGGCTTCGTCGAAGGCACTGCCGCCCGCACCTTCGGCCAACAGCGTAACCCCGGCGCCTAGGCGCGCAGCCAGTGACTGCAAGCGTGGCCAGTGTTGGGGCATCGCGTACAACAACATGATCGATTCGAAATCGCAGTGCAGGTCCAGCACTACATCGGCGTCGCAGGCATGCTGCAGTAGCACGCGGAGCAGGCC
Source organism: Pseudomonas sp. B28(2017) (assembly GCF_002113025.1). Classification (GTDB taxonomy): domain Bacteria; phylum Pseudomonadota; class Gammaproteobacteria; order Pseudomonadales; family Pseudomonadaceae; genus Aquipseudomonas. The sequence continues at coordinate 4,192 of NZ_NEJH01000011.1, forward strand.
GTCCAGCTCCGAGGCCGGTGGCGGCATGTCGGCGAGCGCATCGGCCATGGCACTGCGGATCAGTGCGACGTTGGCGTCGGCGTCATTTCCCAGTCGACCTTCCAGCAACGGTGCGACGGCTTCGGCCAGCTCCGGGAAGTCGCGGTTGAAGTTCTTGCCGCTGGAGAACTCGAAGCGACCTTGGTGAGTGGCCTGGAACATCTGGCCGATACCGATCGGGTTGGCCATCGGTACCAATTCGACGACCCCTGTCAGGCGGCCTTGTGCTTCCAGTTCAAGCAGGCGGCGCTTGAGTTCGACGGCGACACGCATCCCCGGCAACTCGTCGGCATGCAAGGAGGCCTGGATGTATGCCTTGCGTGGCCCGCTGCCAAAACGAAACAGCGACAGCGTTCGTTCAGTGCCCGAAGCACTCCACGGCAGCAGGTATTGAATGTGTTCCATATCAGCTCCTTAATGCTTGCGCGGTGCCAGATACGCCAGCCAGTGGCGCTCGGCCAGCTTGAACAGACGCACCAGAATGAAGGTCAGGGCGAGGTAGATGAGGCCGGCGGTGATGAACGCCTCGAACGGCAGATAGAACCGTGAACTGACCGTGCGTGCCGCGCCGGTGATATCCACGAGCGTGACGATGGAGGCCAGGCTGGTGGTTTGCAGCATCATCAGCACCTCGTTGCTGTACTGCGGCAATGCGCGGCGCAAGGCCGACGGCAAGAGAATGCGGCGATACAGGGTCAGGCGGGACATGCCCATGGCCCTGGCGGCTTCGATCTCGCCATGGGCGGTGGCTTTCAGACTGCCGGCCAGCAGCTCTGCGCTATAGGCACTGGTGTTGATTGCGAAGGCCAGGCAGGCGCAAAAGGTGGCGCTGGAGAGGTAAGGCCAGAGCACGCTTTGGCGCACGGCTTCAAACTGCGCCAGGCCGTAATAGATCAGGAACAATTGCACCAGCATCGGCGTGCCACGAATCACATAGGTATAGAGCCAGGCCGGGAAATTGATCAGCGGCGATCGTGACACCCGCATCAGCGCCAGTGGAATCGCCAGGACCAGGCCCAGGGCCAGGGAAATGAGCAGGACCTTGAGGGTCAACAAGGCGCCATTGAAGTACAGCGGTAGGTTTTCCCAGATCAGGTTGTAGTCGAGAATCATGGGCGGGTTCCCCTCACAATTCGGCGGCTTTGATGCCGACCGAGTAGTGTTTTTCCAGATAGCGCAGCACCAGCAAGGACAGGCTGGTGAGCATCAGATACAGCGCTGCCACGGCGAGGAAAAACGTGAACGGCTCGTGTGTGGCATCTGCTGCGTTCTTGGCTTTGAACATCATGTCCTGCAAGCCGATCACCGAGATCAGCGCGGTGGATTTGGTCAGTACCAGCCAATTGTTGGTGAACCCGGGAATGGCGAAACGAATCATCTGCGGTACCAGAATTCGCCAGAACACCTGCGCCCCGCTCATGCCATAGGCCAGGCCGGCTTCGGCCTGACCTTTGGGGATCGCCATGAACGCGCCGCGAAAGGTTTCCGAGAGATAGGCGCCAAAAATGAAGCCCATGGTGCAGATGCCGGCGATAAAGGGGTTGATGTCGATATAGCGGGTGTAACCGAGCACCAGGGCGATGCGGTTCACCAGGTCCTGGCCGCCGTAAAAGATCAGCAGGATCAGCACCAGGTCTGGAATGCCGCGTATCAGGGTGGTGTAGCTTTCCCCGAGCATGGCCAGCCATTTGAGTGGCGACAATCGGAAGGCCGCACCGATCAGCCCCAGGGCAATCGCCAGGGACATGGAGGTCAAGGCCAGGTTTATGGTCAGCCAGGCGCCATCGAGAATGCTCGATCCGTAGCCGTGAAGCATGATGAAGTTCCTCAAGCGAGCGCCGCAAGGCGCGCAAGACAAGCCCGAATCGGCGCCTGCAATGAGCTGGCACCGGGGCTGTGGGTAAGGCTTACTCGCCGTAGATATTGAACGCGAAGTACTTGGCCATCACTTGCTGGTACTTGCCGTTGGCGCGGATGGCGTCAATCGCCGCACTCAGGCGCGCAACGTTGGCGGTGTCACCTTTGCGCACGGCGATCCCGGCGCCCCTGCCGAAGTATTTCGGGTCGTTGATGTCCGGCCCGGTCAACGCAAAACCCTGGCCGGCCGCAGTCTTGATAAAGCTTTCGTCGGTGTTGACGATGTCGGCGAGGGTGGCGTCCAGCCGACCCGACGCGAGATCGAGGAAGGCTTCATTTTGTGAGGAGTAGCGCACCACGACAACGCCGGCTTTTTCCAGTTGCTCGCTGGCAAAACGATCGTAGGTCGAGGAGCGTTGCACGCCGAGTTTCTTGCCCTTGAGGTCCACCAAAGGGTCATTGATCACGTTGCCGGCCTTCATCGCGAACTTGCCCGGTGTGTGGTAGTACTTTTTGCTGAAGTCCACGGACTTCATCCGGTCTTCGGTGATCGACATCGACGACAGCACGGCATCGATCTTGCGCACCTTGAGCGACGGGATCATGCCGTCGAATTCCTGAATGACCCACTCGCATTTGACCTTCATTTCTTCGCACAAGGCGTTGCCGATGTCGTAATCGAACCCGCTGACGTTGCCCTCCGGCGTCTTGAAGGAGAAGGGCGGGTAGGCGGCTTCGATACCGATACGCAGGCTGTCTTCGTCGGCATGTGCCAGGAAGCTGAAAGCGCACAGCGCCAGAGCACCTAGAAGTTCTGTCTTGTTCATATTGTTGACTCCTTGGAGGGCATTGGGGGGAAACGGGTGCCCGCCATCCGGGTTGGCGCGGTGGATCAGTTCTGTGATCGGCGGGACTATAAATGACACAATAAAAATCAATATGCAATAAAATGAAAAAAAACATATCAGAGTCGGATGTGACAAAGCGCAACGACACCTGGCCGGTGCGGGCACTTCAGCACACGACGAAAGCGTCGGTCATACTGTGGTCGGCATCTTCCAGCCAGCAAGGTATTGCGCGACGCAGCATCAGTCATTCCCTCGGAGCAACGAGGCCATGCTCGGCGATCAACCCACGAATCTGATTACCTTTGGCCGTCGGCAGTACGATTAAGCCGGCCCGGATGCGATAGTTCGCGTTCCTGTAGCTGCTGCGCCCAATGGTGCGCACCGCCACAACCTTCCATGTCGGTTCACAGCCGGGTTCGATCCCTTCCAGTACCGTTTGAAGCCTGCGATCGTGCGACAAACACTGACGCCAGACTGGCCAGGATAGCGAGGTGAGGGGGAGTCAATGCCATTGCCATTGCCATTGGCTGGGGATTCAGCGGTCGGCAATCGACTCCGTCAGGCATAAATTTTTTACGCATTTTTTACGGTAGCTGTTTTTGTTCGCAACGATACTGGCTGCGATTTTTTATCGTCCATGCGCCCGTACCTCCAATGCCCCTGGCAAATCGTATTGCCCAAGGATGGCGTGCAGTTCCTTCCCGTAGTTTGAGAGAAACGTCCCTTGAGTAAAAAAGTCGCCAGTGCGAACGAAGGCTCCGAAACCAAAACGTCAGGAGTGGCCTTGCTTGTTGCCGCTGTCGGAGTGGTTTATGGAGACATTGGCACCAGTCCCCTCTATACGCTCAAGGAAGTGTTTTCCGGCCACTATGGCGTTCAGTTGAATCACGACGGCGTACTGGGCATTCTGTCGTTGATCTTCTGGTCACTGATCTGGGTAGTCTCCATCAAGTACGTGCTGTTCATCCTGCGTGCCAACAACCAGGGTGAAGGCGGCATCATGGCGTTGACGGCCTTGGCCCGCCGTGCGGCTGCGCCTTACCCCTGCATGAGCAAAGTATTGGTTCTGCTGGGGCTGTTCGGTGCGGCATTGTTTTATGGGGACAGCATGATCACCCCGGCCATTTCGGTGCTCTCGGCGGTTGAGGGGCTGGAGCTGGCATTTGATGGAATAGAGCACTGGGTCGTACCGCTGTCAGTGGTGGTACTGGTTGCGTTGTTCTTGATACAGAAACACGGCACAGCCCGGATCGGCATTCTGTTTGGCCCGGTCATGGTGCTGTGGTTTGTGGTGTTGGGGACACTCGGGATCTATGGCATTTTGCAGCGCCCGGAAGTGCTACAGGCGCTTAATCCCGTTTGGGCGGTGCGTTTCTTTGTAGTCCACCCGGGAATGGGCGTGGCGATTCTGGGCGCTGTAGTGCTGTCGCTGACCGGTGCTGAAGCTTTGTATGCCGACATGGGGCACTTTGGTCGAAAACCGATTTCTCGTGCCTGGTTCATGCTCGTCTTGCCCGGTCTGGCACTCAATTACTTTGGCCAGGGCGCCTTGATCCTGGGATATCCGGAAGCGGTGCGCAATCCGTTCTATTTACTGGCACCTGACTGGGCGCTGTTGCCGATGGTCGCTCTGTCCACACTGGCAACCATCATCGCCTCTCAAGCCGTAATCTCCGGCGCGTTCTCCCTGACTCGCCAGGCCATTCAGCTGGGTTACGTGCCTCGCATGTTTATCCAGCACACTTCCGACCAGGAGCAGGGGCAGATATACATAGGCACAGTCAACTGGGCGTTGATGGTCGGAGTTGTATTACTGGTGATCGGTTTCGAATCCTCCAGTGCCTTGGCTGCCGCTTATGGGGTTGCGGTGACGGGAACCATGTTGATCACCACCATCCTGTCCTCGGCTGTCGTACTGCTCCTCTGGAAAACACCGCGCTGGCTGGCCATCCCGATGTTGCTCGGATTTCTGTTGGTGGACAGCCTGTATTTCGCGGCCAATGCGCCAAAGATTTTACAGGGCGGTGCGTTCCCGGTGATTGCCGGCATCGGCCTGTTCATTTTGATGACGACCTGGAAGCGGGGGCGGAAGATTATTGTTGAGCGGCTGGACGAAACCGCGCTTGCGCTTCCGTTCTTCATCAGCAGCCTTCGTACGCAACCTCCTCATCGCGTACAAGGCACGGCAGTGTTTCTTACCGCCAGGTCCGATGCTGTTCCTCATGCACTGTTGCACAACCTGCTGCATAACCAGGTGTTGCATCAGCAGGTGGTGTTGTTGACTGTGGTCTCCGAAGACAGTCCGCGAGTGCCTGTGGATCGTCGGTTCGAAGTTGAATCCTATGGCGAAGGCTTCTTTCGGGTCAGCCTGCACTTTGGTTTCACCGAAGAGCCCGATGTCCCGCTCGCATTGCGAGCCTGCCATCTACCCGAACTGGATTTCAGCCCTATGCGCACAACCTATTTCCTGAGCCGGGAGACGGTTATCCCGACCAAACGCATCGGTATGGCGAAGTGGCGTGAGTACTTGTTTGCGTTCTTGCTCAAGAACGCAAACAGCAACCTGAAGTACTTCAAGTTGCCATTGAACAGAGTCATCGAGTTGGGCACACAGGTCGAAATGTAGTGATAGGTTGCAATTGAGTCGGGATCAGGAGCAGCGCCGAGCACGGTTGGAAGCGCCACGCTTCGATATCGAGCAGAAACGGGTCGGTCTGTTAAGCCCTGGCGGTGCGTCCTGTGCCTTACATCCGCAGGCGCAACGTTTCAAAGAGTTGTCGATCTTCCTTTCTGGCCGAACGGGCATGACGCCGAATGACCTGCAACAGGCAGTCGGTGAAGCAGAGTGCCGGGTTGCTCAGCGACCCGTTGCGTCGGGTGACGATGCTCAGTTGTCGGGGCTCGAATTGCTCGGTCAGCCCCAGGGACACCACGCGACCCAGGAATGGCGGGGCTGTGCTCACAATGGACGGCCCCCAGGTGCACATGTTGGCCCGTTCGACCATCATCTGCAAAATGGCCAGTGAATGGGCGCGCACGATTCGGTTCTCATCAATTTGCGCGCCGTGTTTCCAGAACAGTTCCTGCATCAGCCCATCGTGTCCGTCCGGTGCGTAGTTCAGGGTCCAGTTTTCCTCCAGTAACTCGTGGATCGATCGTGCGTGTTGTCGGGCGTGACCCTCGCGGACCAGCACCGAAGTCTGGTAATCGAGCAAGGTTTCGCAAGCGAATTCCTGAGTCGATTGTGCTGGATGGAGCTGACCGATCGCGAAATCCATGCTGCCGTCGCGCAACAGCGGTTGGGCAACGGCCATCAGGCTTTCAAACAGCTCCAGTTTGATTTGCGGCATGCGCTCGCGAAAAGCCAACACCACTTCGGGCAGGAAGGTCAGGGCGATCCATGGGGTGATCCCGACGCAGAGCCGTCCCTGGGCCTTGCCACGCATATGATCGAGCTCGGTCTGCGCATGTTCTAGCTGCTTGATCACCAGCCGCGCGTGGGTCAACAAGACTTTCCCGTATTCGGAGAAGTGCAGGCCGCTGGGGGTTCGGGTGAACAACGGCAGTTGTTGACTGGTTTCCAGTTCGCGCAACGCTTTGGTCACGGCGGCCTGGGAAATCCCCAGCGAACGCGCGGCCGCGCGGATGCTGCCGGTTTCGGCGCTGGCAATCAGCGCCTGTAATTGATGCAGTTTCATCTGACCACCTTGATGACAACCAGTGGTTGTCATCATAACCAAACTGCGCCTCCCCAGCCCAGCGCCCGTTCCCTAAGATCGACCCCAACAGCGCTTTCGCTGCTGCACAGACCCTGTCGAAGGAGAACACCCATGAATGCCGGCCTGGTCCTGCCTGGTATTGCCGCGATGCAAGATGAAATGATCGCGATACGTCACAGCATTCACGCGCACCCTGAGCTGGGGTTTGAAGAGTTCGCCACCAGCGAGCGGGTGGCGCAGTGTTTGACCCGGTGGGGTTTTCAGGTCAGCACCGGCGTGGGCAAGACCGGGGTCGTTGCCACTCTGAAAAATGGTGAGGGCCGGTCCATTGGTTTGCGCGCCGACATGGATGCGTTGCCGATACAGGAAGCCACCGGTTTGCCCTATGCCAGCGGGATCGACGGTGTCATGCATGCCTGCGGCCACGACGGCCATACGGCAATCCTGCTGGCAGCAGGTCAGTATCTGGCCCGGACACGGGCGTTCAAAGGCACGCTGCATCTGATTTTCCAGCCGGCGGAAGAAGGGCTGGGCGGTGCCAGGAAAATGCTCGAGGAAGGGCTGCTCGAACGGTTTCCGTGTGATGCGATCTTTGCCATGCATAACGTGCCGGGCTATCCCGTCGGGCATTTGGGCTTTTACAGCGGGCCGTTCATGGCGTCTGCCGACACGGTGAACATCAGAATCCTCGGCAATGGGGGACATGGCGCGGTGCCGCACAAAGCCGTCGACCCGGTGGTGGTTTGTGCCTCGATCGTGATGGCTCTGCAAAGCATCGTTTCGCGCAATGTCAATCCGCAGGAAATGGCAATTATCACGGTGGGCTCCCTGCATGCCGGAAGCGCCTCGAATGTCATTCCGTCCAGCGCCGACATGAGCCTGAGCGTGCGCGCCCTGACCCCCGAGGTTCGCCACTTGCTGGAGGTCAGAATCACTGAATTGGTCCAGGGCCAGGCTGCCAGTTTTGGCGCCCAGGCTCACATCGATTATCAGCATTGTCATCCGGTGTTGATCAACGATCCCGAACACACTGCATTTGCCCGTGAAGTCGCCCGCGACTGGTTGGGAGAGCGGCACCTGATCGATGACTTGCGGCCGTTCACGGCCAGTGAGGACTTTGCTTTTGTCCTGGAAAAGTGCCCCGGCAGCTATCTGGTGATTGGTAACGGCGAGGGAGAAGGCGGGTGCCTGCTGCACAACCCCGGCTATGACTTCAATGACGGCTGCCTGCCGGTGGGCGCGAGCTACTGGGTCAAGTTGGTCGAACGTTTTCTGTGTTGAGACGGCGCATTTTCGCCCGTTATGCCTGTACAAAATCTGCGGCCTGAAGAGGAATAAAAATGAACAAGATGATTGCAGCCGTTTCCCTGGTGTTCCTGACGGCGACGAGCCTGGCGGGTGCGGCCGACTGGTCTGGCAAAGTGCTGAAGCTGGGGGTGGACCCGACGTACCCTCCGCTGGAATACAAGAATCAGGACGGCACGCTGACCGGTTTCGGGGTCGACATCGCCGAGGCGCTCTGCGCCGAACTGAAGGCACGATGCGTCTGGGTGGAAAGCAGCTGGGACGGGATGATCCCGGCACTGCTGGCGCGCAAGTTCGATGCGGTGGCGTCCTCGATGACCATCACCCCCAAACGTTTGGAGCAGATTGCGTTTACCGACAAGGTGTCCAATGCACCGGCACGGTTAGTGGCCAAACGTGGGGCGGGATTACAACCGACCCTCGAATCGCTCAAGGGCAAGCGCATTGGTGTGGAGCAGGGCTCGACTCAGGAGTCCTATGCCAAAGCGGTCTGGGGTTCCAAAGGCGTGGAAGTTCTTTCCTATCAAAATCAGGATCAGGTGTACGCCGACCTGGTGGTGGGGCGACTTGATGCCTCGTTGCAGGGTTCCATTCAAGCCAGCTACGGCTTTTTGAAAACAGCGGCGGGCAAAGACTATGAGTTCGCCGGTGCCACCCTGGATGATCCGGGCTTCTTCGGCGTGGGTGATGGCCTCGGTCTGCGCAAGAGCGATGTCGCCTTGCGCGAAGACTTGAACAAAGCCCTGGCAACCATTCTCGCCAACGGGACTTACGCGCGGATCAACAACAAGTACTTCGATTTTGACGTCTACGGTGCCAAGTAACCCACGGCCGATTCGTTGAGCAGGGCGCTCGCTCGAGCGCTCTATTGCCCCCTTCACCTCACCCTGACAAGAACAAGGAGAGTGAGATGCTTCTGGAAGGCTTTGGCCCGCAGATTCTGCTGGGCACCCTGGCCACCATCAAACTGGCGCTTTGGTCATTACTGATCGCCGTCCTGGCCGGGCTGATGGGCGCCAGTTCCAGGTTATCGTCCAACCGTTTGCTGCGTGCGTTGGCCACGGGGTATACGACCGTGATCCGCAGCATGCCTGACCTGGTGATCATGTTGCTGCTGTTCTTCAGCCTGCAGATGTTGCTCAACCGGATGACCGATTGGCTGGGCACCGCTCAGATTGATATCGACCCGTTTCTGGCCGGTGTCGTGACGCTGTCCTTCATCTACGGTGCCTACTTTACCGAGACGTTTCGCGGTGCCTTTCAGGCGGTCCCTGTCGGTCAGATCGAAGCGGCGAGGGCCTACGGCATGACCCGTGGGGAAACCTTTCGCAAGGTCCTCTTTCCCCAAATGCTGCGCCACGCCTTGCCGGGCATCGGCAACAACTGGCAGGTGCTGATCAAGTCGACGGCGCTGGTGTCGATCATCGGTCTGACTGACGTGGTCAAGGCCACGCAGGATGCGGGCAAGGGCTCGATGCAGTTCTTTTACTTCACCCTGGTCGGCGGCCTGATCTACCTCGCCATTACCACAGTCTCCAACGGCGTGTTGCTGTGGCTTGAGCGCCGTTATTCGGTCGGTGTCAGGAAGGCTGCGCTATGACCGGCATTCTCGAATCCTACTGGCAGGCGTACCTGTGGAGTGACGGGCCGCATCTTTCCGGGCTGGTGGTGACCTTGTGGTTGCTGATCCTGGCGGTGGCGATGGGGTTTGTGCTCGCGGTGCCATTGTCGATTGCCCGCGTCAGCCGCAACCCGCTGCTGCGCCTGCCGGTCTGGTGTTACACCTACGTGTTTCGTGGCACCCCGTTGTACATCCAGCTGCTGTTCTTTTACACCGGGGTGTACAGCTTGCATGTGGTGCGGTCCCAGGATTTTCTCAACGCGTTTTTCCGTGATGGCTTCAACTGCACGGTGCTGGCGTTCGGGCTCAATACCTGCGCCTACATGACCGAGATTTTTGCCGGTGCAATCCGGGCAACTGCCCACGGTGAAATCGAGGCCGCCAGTGCCTACGGAATGAGCCGGTTCACGCTTTATCGGCGGATTATTCTGCCGTCGGCGTTGCGCCGGGCGCTACCGTTTTTCAGCAATGAAGTGATTCTGATGCTGCATTCCACCTCAGTGGCCTTTACCGCCACGGTGCCCGATTTGCTGAAGATCGCCCGGGATGTCAACTCGGCGACCTATGCCTCCTTTACCGCCTTTGGCATTGCCGGGGTGCTGTACGCCGCCAGCGCGTTTTTCCTGATCTGGCTGTTTCGTCGCGGCGAACTGCATTGGCTGGCCTACCTCAAACCGCGAACGCACTGACCCCTATCGGACTAGCTCGAATGTATAAATTGATCGTTGAAGATGTGCATAAGAACTACGGTAACCATGAAGTGCTCAAAGGGGTTTCGCTCAAGGCAAGGGCAGGTGACGTGATCAGCATCATCGGCTCCTCCGGGTCTGGGAAAAGTACCTTCTTGCGCTGTATCAATCATCTCGAACAACCGTCGTCCGGGCGCATTGTTGTCAATGACGAAGAGTTGCTCACCCGCAGAAACTCAAAGGGCGAGTTGTGTGTGGTGAACCCCGGGCAGCTACGGAGCCTGCGCAGCCGGTTGTCGATGGTGTTTCAGCACTTCAATTTGTGGAGCCACATGACCGTGCTGGAAAACATCATCGAGTGTCCGATGAACGTGCTCGGTATCAGTCGGGCGCAGGCACTGGAGCGGGCACGTCATTACCTTGCCAAGGTGGGCCTGCCACAAAAAGTCGAGACCCGGTACCCGGTGCATTTGTCCGGCGGCCAGCAACAGCGGGTGGCCATTGCACGTGCGCTGGCCATGGAGCCTGAGGTGATGCTGTTCGACGAACCGACCTCAGCCCTCGACCCTGAACTGGTGGGTGAAGTGCTCAAGGTCATGCAGCAATTGGCCGAAGAGGGCAGGACGATGGTGGTGGTCACCCACGAGATGGCGTTTGCCAGGCAGGTGTCCAGTCACGTGATCTTTCTGCATCAGGGGCGGGTGGAAGAACAGGGCACGCCGGGCAGTGTTCTGGAGCATCCCCGCAGTGAGCGCTTGCAGCAGTTTCTGGCGGGGAGCCTCAAGTAACGCTAAGCGCTGCTCAATGCTTCAATGTCGACGCTTGAAAGACGGCGGCGCCTGCAAAAGAATCTGGATCCTGATCGCGAGCAAAAGTCATTTCTGTCCCCGCCGGGTTTGCGCCAACCGGTGATCGCACCCAGCCCCAGTGCCCGTGATTGCCCAATATCGCTGCTCATTTCGATCATTAATTTGTCAGTTGCGGTCATTGAGCGACAGCGGCGCGACTCTTAGTCTGTCGAACATGACTGATGGGGGCCGTAGAGCTCCTGCACTTTCCGTGATCGCTCGATGTGGAGTTACCGATGACCGTCGCTCAATACCCGCACCTGTTGGCTCCGCTGGACCTGGGTTTCACCACGCTGCGCAATCGCACCCTGATGGGGTCGATGCACACTGGCCTTGAAGAGAAACCGGGTGGTTTCGAACGCATGGCGGCGTACTTTGCCGAACGTGCCCGTGGCGGTGTCGGCCTGATGGTCACCGGCGGTATCGGCCCGAACGATGAAGGTGGCGTGTATTCCGGTGCGGCCAAGCTGACGACCGAAGAAGAGGCGCTCAAGCACCGTATCGTCACCCGTGCCGTGCATGACGCGGGCGGCAAGATCTGCATGCAGATCCTCCATGCCGGTCGTTATGCCTACAGCCCGAAACAGGTTGCGCCTAGCGCGATCCAGGCGCCGATCAACCCGTTCAAGCCCAAGGAGCTGGACGAGGAGGGCATCGAGAAGCAGATCAGCGATTTCGTCACCTGCTCGGTACTGGCACAAACCGCCGAATACGACGGTGTGGAAATCATGGGCTCCGAAGGTTATTTCATTAACCAGTTCCTCGCCGCCCACACCAACCACCGTACCGACCGCTGGGGTGGCAGCTATGAAAACCGCATGCGCCTGCCGGTGGAAATCGTCCGTCGCGTGCGTGAAGCGGTCGGTCCGAACTTCATCATCATTTTCCGTCTGTCGATGCTCGACCTGGTCGAAGGCGGCAGCACCTGGGAAGAGATCGTTCAACTGGCCAAGGCCATCGAGCAGGCCGGCGCGACCATCATCAATACCGGTATCGGCTGGCACGAAGCGCGGATTCCAACCATCGCCACCAAAGTGCCGCGCGCGGCCTTCAGCAAGGTCACGGCCAAGCTGCGTGGTTCTGTGAACATTCCGCTGATCACCACCAACCGCATCAACACGCCGGAAGTCGCCGAACAGATCCTGGCCGAGGGCGATGCCGACATGGTGTCCATGGCGCGGCCGTTCCTCGCCGACCCGGATTTCGTCAACAAGGCCGCTGAAGGTCGCGCCGATGAAATCAACACCTGCATCGGTTGCAACCAGGCCTGCCTTGATCACACCTTCGGTGGCAAGCTGACCAGTTGCCTGGTCAACCCGCGTGCCTGCCACGAAACCGAGCTGAACTATCTGCCGGTGCAGCAGTTAAAGAAAATCGCCGTGGTCGGTGCCGGCCCTGCCGGTTTGTCCGCCGCGACCGTGGCGGCCGAGCGTGGCCATCAGGTGACGCTGTTCGATTCGGCCAGCGAAATCGGCGGCCAGTTCAACATCGCCAAGCGCGTTCCGGGCAAGGAAGAGTTCTACGAAACCATTCGCTACTTCAATCGCAAGCTGCAGACCACTAACGTCGAGGTGTGCCTGAACACCCGCGTCGACGTGGCCAGGCTGGTCGAGGGCGGCTACGACGAGATCATCTTGGCCACCGGCATTGCGCCGCGCGTGCCGGCGATTGCAGGGGTGGAAAACGCCAAGGTGTTGAGCTACCTGGATGTGATCCTGGAGCGCAAACCGGTCGGCAAGCGTGTCGCGGTGATTGGTGCCGGTGGTATCGGTTTCGACGTCTCCGAATTCCTGGTGCATCAAGGCGTGGCTACCAGTCAGGATCGCGCCGCGTTCTGGAAAGAATGGGGCATCGATACGCACCTTGAGGCACGCGGTGGCGTTTCCGGTGTCAAGGCCGAGCCCCATGCGCCGGCCCGCGAGGTGTTTCTGCTGCAACGCAAGAAATCCAAGGTCGGCGACGGCCTGGGCAAGACCACCGGCTGGATTCATCGCACGGGTCTCAAGAACAAGCAGGTACAGATGCTCAACAGCGTTGAATACCTGAAGATCGACGACGAAGGCCTGCACATCCGCATCGGCGAAACCGGCGAGCCGCAGGTGCTGCCGGTGGACAACATCGTGATTTGCGCCGGGCAGGACCCGCTGCGTGAGTTGCATGAAAGCCTGGTGGCGGCGGGGCAGAACGTGCACCTGATCGGCGGCGCGGATGTCGCGGCAGAACTGGATGCCAAGCGGGCGATCAATCAGGGTTCGCGGTTGGCGGCGCAGTTGTAATACACAGGTCCAGCGTGCCAATGGCTTTCGCGGGCTTGCCCGCGAAGGCGTCCTCAAGGCTGTTAAGATGCCGGTTCCCTACTTGGATCCGGCGTCAATGCTTCTCCCTCTCTCCACCTGGCTACCCCAGGCTCCCCTCGAACGCCTTAATCTCGACTGGCTCACTGACGCCGGCATCGAAGTGGCGATCCTGCGCCTGGACCTGATCGACCCGCTGATCAGCGGCAACAAATGGTTCAAGCTCGTCGAACACCTGAAGACCGCCGACCGCGTTGGTGCCGAAGGCATCATCAGCCTGGGCGGAGCACACTCCAATCACCTCCACGCGTTGGCGGCGGCGGGCAAGCGTTTCGGCTTTTCCACCGTCGGCCTGTTACGCGGACATCCTCAGGAAACCCCGACGGTCAAAGACTTGCAGGCGTTCGGCATGGAGCTGCACTGGCTGGGTTACGCAGGTTATCGAGCGAGGCATGCAGCGGCTTTCTGGCAACCCTGGCACACCCGCTACCCGACGTTGCATCCGGTGCCTGAAGGGGGAGGTGGTTTACCTGGCGCCCTGGGTTGCCTGCCATTGCGGGCCGCTGTGTGCGCGCAATTGCAGGGCTTGGGCTGGAGCGACTATGACGGCTGGTGGCTGGCTTGCGGAACCGGCACGACGCTGGCTGGCCTGGTACTGGCCGAAGCGGGGGATCATCCGGTGTACGGTGCCCTGGCGGTGCCGGATGATCACGGGGTGGCGCAGCAGGTCGAGCGGATCGTGCAGGAGGCCGGTGTGGTCGATGCAGTGTATGAGCTGATTGCGGCCAGTCGCGGCGGCTTCGCGAAGGTCGATCCGCTGTTGCTCGACTTCATCGAAAAGACCGGGCAGGCCAGCGGCATTCCTCTTGAGCCGCTGTACACCGGCAAGGCGCTCATGGCCTTCGAGCAACAAGTCGCCGCGGGCAAGTTCGCCCGAGGCTCGCGGCTGATCTTCGTCCACACCGGTGGTTTGCAGGGGCGACGGGGGTTCAGTCCACAAGTCTGAAGCACACATGCAAACTCATGTGGCCTCAGTTATCGCGGTTTACGCTCTTGGGCATCATCCGCAGCAAGGTGTTATCGCCCACCACGTAATGGTGATACAGCGCGGCCGCGGCATGCAGGCCGATGAGCCAATAGCCGATAGTGGCGCCGAGCTCGTGCCAGTCCTGGAGTTGTCTGGCCAGGTCTTTGTTTTCCGCAATTGGCATCGGCAGGTCGAAGCCGTAGAACATCACCTGATTGCCTTTGGCGCTGGTGACCAGCCACCCGAGAATCGGCGTGACGATCATGAAAATGTACAGCGCCCAATGCATCAGCCTGGCCAGCGTCGTTTGCCACTGCGGCGAAGCCGGGAAGACCTGCGGCGCGGGGCCGAGACTGCGCGCGAACAAGCGCAGCCAGACCAGAACGAAGACGGTCAGGCCGAGCATGAAGTGTGATTCGACGATCAGCGTGCGCCCGCCGCTGCCCTTGGGAAACATCCCGCGAAACTCGATACAGGCGTAAACCAGCACCAGCAGGACCAGCATCAACCAGTGCAGCGCGATCGATACGGTGCTGTAGCGCGAGACGGAGTTTTTCCACGGCATACGGTATTCCTCAGAGGTCCGGTTTAAAGCCACCGCACTGGTTCGGCGGTGTTTGGTAACTTTAATCCTGTTTCACCGGGTTTGCCTGAGGCGATTGGCCGCTGGATGCTCTGGTTCGGCTAACGGACAGAAAAAACTGTAGGAGCGAGCAAGCTCGCTCCTACAGGGGGGCGTTGCGTTTTTTAGCTCGATTGCGGCATTTCGCCGTTGGCCAGACGCTTGTTGATGTCGGCGATCACGTCCGGCAGGTCGGTGATGGTGTCGATCATGTAGTGTGGGCGCGAACCTTCGAACATCCCATGGATGCGCTTGCGCTCAGTGTCCAGTTGGTCGCTGCCCAGAGCGCGATAACCTGCGTAGTCCAGGCCCAGGGCGTTGCCCGAGCAGATCAGCGCCACGGTCCACATGCCGGCGCGCCGACCTTCGAGAATGCCCGGCACGGTGTCATCGATCTTCACGCACGCGGCGACATCGTCGATGCCCAGGGCGATGACGTTGGCCAGCGCCTGGGCGGGCCATGGGCGACCATTCGGGACTTCGTCGGTGGCGACCACGTGATCGGCCACGTAGCCGTTGGTGGCGGCCAGTTCGACCACTTTGTCCATGACCTGTTTCGGGTAACCGGAGCAGGAGCCGATCTTGATCCCTTGCTGGCGCAGGTTGGTGATGGTTTCCAGTGCGCCCGGGATCAATGCCGAGTGTTCAGCGATTTTTTCGATCTGCAGCGGCATGAAGCGTTGGTAGATCGCGGTGACGTCATCGTCGGTCGGTGTGCGGCCGAAGACTTTGCGATAACGCTCGGCAACGTCCGGCAGATCGCACAGGGTGCGGATGTGGTCCCACTTGCCCATGCCCATCGGGCCACGGGCTTCTTCGATGGACACCTGGACGTCGAACTCGGCGAAGGCCTCGACGAAAATCTGCGTCGGGGCGAAGGAGCCGAAGTCGACCACGGTGCCGGCCCAGTCGAGGATGGCGGCTTGCAGTTTGGTTGGGTTGGCGTAGTTCATGGTGATCAAGTCCTGTGGCAACTATTGGTGGGGGGCGTTGCTTTTTTTGTGGGAGCGAGCCTGCTCGCGAAAGCGGTGGATCGGTCGATATCGGTGTCGAATGTTCGACCGTCTTCGCGAGCGGGCTCGCTCCCACAGGGGAGCTGTGGTGAATCAGATTTCGAGCACTTCCATCTCGCGTAGTACTTCGCCAATCGCGGCCACGGCTTCGCGCATTTGCGCCGGTTGGACATGGCCGATGCAGCCGACGCGGAAGGTCTCGACCTGGGTCAACTTGCCGGGGTAGAGGATGTAACCCTTGGCCTTGACCCGTTCGTAGAACTCCTTGAACTGGTAGCGAGGGTCTTTCGGGGCATGGAAGGTGGCGATGATTGGCGCCTGGATCGCGGCCGGCAGGAAGCTGCGCAGCCCCAGTTTGCCCATCTCTTCCATCAGTGCCTGGCAATTGGCGGCGTAGCGTTCGTGTCGCGCCGGCAAGCCGCCTTCTTCGTTGTATTGCAGCAGGGCTTCGTGCAGCGCGGCGACCACATGGGTCGGCGGGGTGAAGCGCCATTGGCCGGTCTTCTGCATGTAAGCGTGCTGGTCGTGCAGATCCATGGCCAGCGAATGCGAGTTACCGGCGGCGGCTGCCAGCGACTCTTTGCGAGCAAAGACAAAACCCATCCCCGGCACACCTTCCAGGCACTTGCCGGAAGCGGCGATCAGCGCATCGAACGGCACCTGTTGCGCATCCACCGGCAGCGCGCCGAAGGAACTCATGGCGTCGATGATCAGGCGCTTGCCGTGTTGCTCGACGACCTGGGCGATTTCCGGCAGCGGATTGAGAATGCCGGTGCTGGTTTCGCAGTGAATCAGGGCGACGTGGGTGATGCCGTTATCGGCGCGCAGCAGGCGGTCGACATCGGCGGCGGTGGTCGGCTCGTCTTCGGCGGTTTCGAAGGTGCTGAAGGAGCGGCCCAGCACTTCGCAGATCTTCGCCAGGCGTTTGCCGTAGGCACCGTTGATCAGTACCAGAACCTTGCCGTCCCGAGGCACCAGCGTGCCGATCGCGGCCTCGACCGCGAAGGTGCCGCTGCCTTGCAGGGGCACGCAGTGGTGCGTGGCGGCGCCGTTGATGATTGCCAGCAGTTGCTCGCAGAGACTGGCGGTCAATTGATTGAAGCGGTCATCCCATGAACCCCAGTCGATCATCATCGCCTGACGGGTGCGGGGCGAAGTGGTCAATGGGCCGGGGGTGAGCAGGATGGGTTCGGCAGTACTCATTCTCATGTCCTCGCAATCGATGGGATGAAGCTACGGGGCTTAAATTGCAATTTGCCGTGTTATCAATCAAATTGTTTATTGTTATGCCAGCCATCAGTGAGGGTTATTCATGAATCTGTTTCAGCTCCGCGCCTTCGATGCCGTGGCGCGCGAAGGCAGCTTTACCCGGGCGGCGGCGCGGTTGTTTATCAGCCAGCCGGCGGTTACCGGGCACATCAAGGCCCTGGAGGAGCACTACCAGATCACCCTGTTGCGCCGCACCGCCCGGCGAGTGGAGCTGACGGAGGAGGGCACCAAACTGGCGGCCATCACCCGGGCGATGTTCGGCCTGGCCGAAGAGGCGCAGGTGATGCTTGAAGCCAACCGGCAATTGCTGACCGGGCGCCTGGAGGTGGCGGCGGACGGTCCGCACATGGTCATGCCGATGCTCGCCAGCCTGCGCGCACGCTATCCGGGAATCACGGTGAACCTGCGCCTGGGCAATGCCCAGGAAACCCTGGCGGCGCTGCTGTCCGAACATGCCGACGTGGCGGTGCTGACCGAGGTTGAGCCGCGCAAGGGCTTGCATCTGCAAGCGCTGAACGAATCCCGGATTTGCGCGCTGGTGCCCGATGGGCATCCCTGGGTGCAGAAGACCAAAGGCGTGCAGCTCAAGGAGCTGGATCAGGTGATCATGGTGCTGCGCGAACCGAGTTCGATCACCCGGCGCACCTTCGATGAGGCTTGCGCCCAGGCCAGGGTCAATCCGCGTGTGTTGCTGGAGCTGGACAGCCGCGAAGCGGTGACCGAGGCGGTGGCTGCCGAATTGGGGGTGGGGGTGGTGTCGTCGGTGGAAGTCAGCCACGACCCGCGAGTGGCGGCGGTGCCGATCATTGGCGAGGGGTTGGTGAACCGGCACATGATCGGGTGCATGGAGCGGCGCAGGGATTTGCGATTGATTCAGGCGTTTTTCGGGCTGGCGTCAGTCAGGTAGACCGGGGTGCTCGCGAAGGGGGCGGACCTGCCTACGCCAGACTCTCGCGCACCATCTCCAGAAACGTCGCCACCACCCGCCGCGAACTCTGCTCGCGCAAGCACACCAGCGTTTCAGTCAGTCGTCGTTCGCAGTCGGTAATCGGCAGCGCGCACACCCTGGAGTCCGCGCCAAACTCGGCAGCCGATACCACACCCACCCCGATCCCGACCACCACCGCTTCCCGCGCAGCCTCCCGGCCCTCGACCTGAACCGCCGGGCGAATGCGGAACCCGGCGCGTTGCATTTCCTCTTCCAGGGTCTGTCGGGTCACCGAGCCGATTTCCCGCAACACCAGTGGCGTGTCGTCGAGGTCCGCGAGGGTGATGGATTCGCGGTCGGCCCACGGGTGATGGCGCGACACGAACGCCACCATCGGGTCGTTGCGCAGGGGCAGGGAGATCAGGCGCTCATCGCTGACGTCACGACCCAGCAGCGCCAAGTCGGCCTGGTAGTTGAACAGTCGGAAAAGCGACTCATCGGTGTTGCCGGTTTCGATCTTCACGCTGATCCCGGGGTAGCGTTCGCAGAACCGGGCAATCTGCGGCAGCACGTGCACCGGTGCATCCACTGCCAGAATCAGACTGCCGGTCTGCAAGGCCTGGGATTCCTGAAGCAGTTCCTGGGCTTCCGCCTCGATCACAAAAAGCCGCTGGGTAACGCTCAACAGGCGTTCGCCCAGATCGGTCAGGCGCACCGAGCGTTTGTTGCGGTGAAACAGCAAGACACCGTAGCGCTCTTCGAGCTTGCGCACCTGGTCGGAGATCGCCGGTTGCGTCAGAAAAAGCCGCTCGGCGGCTTTGGTAAAGCTTCCATGGACCGCCACGGCGTGGAACGCCTTGAGCTGGGCGTGGGAAACCGACATGGCAATCTCCAGTAACAATCTGACCTTATATTTGAAATACGATAAATCGATTTCACTTATTAATCAGTAATTGTTTTTATCCACCTCAGCCCCTCTGACTGGTCAGTCGAACAGCAGCGGGCGCCATGAGCCTGGGCATGCAATAACAGGACTCATCTGACCGGTATCCGCCGTAGGGACAGGGCGATACCGCAGTGCTCAACAATAAAAAAACAGGCGTTTTCTTCCAATTCTGCCGGCACACTCACACCCTGAGGTCAGAACCACAATGAACAAGCACATCGGCACCATCAAGCGTTGGCGCGTGCAGATCTTCGCGATCACCTGGCTCGCCTACGCCGCTTTTTACTTCACCCGCAAAGCCTTCTCGGTGGCCAAGCTCGGCATCGCCGAAGACCCGACCTTCATGCTCGACAAAATGGCCATGGCCAACCTCGACGCCATCTACCTGACGGCCTACGCCGTCGGCCAATTCACCTGGGGCATCCTTGCCGACCGCTTCGGCCCGCGGGTGGTGGTGCTGGGCGGGTTGCTGATTTCCGCCTGTGCGGCACTGGTGATGGGCAGTTTCGCAACGTTACCGATTTTCGCTACCTGCATGCTGATACAAGGCCTGGCGCAGTCCACCGGTTGGTCGGGGCTGTGCAAGAACCTCGGCAGCTTCTTTCCCGCCGAGCAGCGCGGGCGGGTACTGGGCCTGTGGAGTTCCTGCTACGCCTTTGGCGGTCTCGTGGCGTCGCCGTTTGCCGGGTGGTGGGCGTATACGCTCATCGGCACCTGGCATGCGGCGTTTGTTTCCAGTGCGGCGGTGGTTGGGCTGGTCGCCGTGCTGTTTTTTATTTTTCAACGCAACAAACCGGAAGACGTGGGCTTGCCGGCCGTGGAGCCGGAGCCCGAACTGACGGCCGAAGAAACCCTTGTCCAGAGCAAAGTCAGTCTCTGGGAGCCTCTGAAGGAAATCCTGCGCAACCGTACGGTGCTGGTGTTGGGGCTGGCGTACTTCATGCTGAAACCGGCGCGCTACGCGATTCTGCTGTGGGGGCCGGTGATCGTCTTCGAACAGATGCCCTCGGTGGGCAAGGTTGGTGCGGCGATCATTCCGACCTCGTTCGAACTGGCCGGGTTGCTGGGGCCAATCATGATCGGCCTGGCCTCGGACAAACTGTTCGGCGCCCGGCGCATGCCCGCTTGCGTGCTCAGCCTGTTGGCGCTGACCGTGTCTCTGGCACTGTTCATGGGCGCCCTGCACACCGGCAGCGTAGTCCTGGTGGTGGCGCTCCTGTTCGTCATGGGGCTGACCCTCTACGGACCGGACTCGATGATCAGCGGCGCGGCGGCCATCGATTTCGGCACGGCCAAGGCCGGTGCGACGGCGGCCGGGTTCGTCAACGGTTGCGGTTCGGTGGGGGCGGTGCTCGGCGGATTGTTGCCGGGTTACTTCGACTCGGTCACGGTATTTATCGTCTTCGCCGGCTGCGCCATGTTCTCGGCGCTGGTGTTGATCCCGCACTGGAACAGCCGCCCGGGCGGCCTGAAAACCAATTACCCCTTCGTGCCCAATCGGGCGATGAACATCAAACCCCTGCGTACCTGAATCCTGTCCCTCGCGGCCTGCTGCGTCTGCGGCAGGCTGGCGTGTGGGCCACTGACTGGAGATTTCCCCATGAGACCCTTTTGGCTGGACCAGGCCTTGAAGGCTGATGCATCCGAAACCTGTCCGCCACTGGAAGGCGACAGCCGCGCCGACGTGTGCATCGTCGGTGGCGGTTATACCGGGTTGTGGACCGCGATCATGCTCAAGGAACAGAACCCCGAACTGGACGTGTTGCTCATCGAAGCGGACATCTGCGGCGCCGGGGCCAGTGGACGCAATGGCGGTTGTGCGTTGTCGTGGTCGGCCAAATATTTCACCCTGGAACGGTTGTTCGGCGTCGAAGAGGCCGTGCGCCTGGTCAAGGAGTCCGAGCGCAGCATCCATGCCATCGGCGCCTTCTGCGAACAGTACGCGGTGGACGCCGATTACCGCCTCGATGGTACGCTCTACACCGCCACCAACCGTGCGCAATGCGGCTCGACCGATGCGGTTATCGCTGCACTTGAGCGCAACGGCATCAACTCGTTCACTCAGCGGCCGGTGGCCGATGTGCAGCGCATGGCCGGTTCCAGCAAGCACCTGGAAGGCTGGTTTTCACCGGCTGCGGCCAGTGTGCAGCCGGGTAAACTGGTGCGCGGTATGCGCCGGGTTGCGCTGCAACTGGGTGTGCGGATTCACGAAAACACCGCGATGACCGGGCTGGAAGAGGGCAAGCCGGTGGGTATTCAAACCCCCAACGGCACCGTTCGCGCCGATCGCGTGGTGCTGGCGATGAACGCCTGGATGGCTCGGGCGTTCCCGCAGTTCGAGCGCAGCGTGGCGATCGTTTCCAGCGACATGCTGATCACCGAGCCCCGGCCGGATTTGCTCGATGAAATCGGCTTGACCAGCGGTGTCACGGTGCTCGATTCGCGGATTTTCGTGCACTACTACCACAACACTCCGGACGGCCGGATCATGCTTGGCAAGGGCGGCAATACCTTCGCTTATGGTGGACGCATATTGCCGGTGTTCGATCAGCCTTCACCCTATGCCGGTTTGTTGCACAACAGCCTGGCGGATTTCTTCCCGGCGTTTGCCGACGTCAAGGTCGAAGCGACCTGGAATGGTCCGTCGGACCGTTCCGTGACCGGGCTGCCGTTTTTCGGGCAGATGAGCGCCAGTGGCAATGTGTTCTACGGTTTTGGCTACTCCGGCAGCGGTGTCGGACCCTGCCACATGGGCGGGCAGATTCTGGCGTCGATGGTCCAGGGCCTGGACAACCCCTGGACCCGATCGCCGCTGGTCAATGGACCGCTGGGTTTCTTCCCGCCGGAGCCGATTCGCTACATCGGTTCGCTGATGGTGCGCAACGCTATCCGCCGCAAGGAGCGCGCGGAGGATCACGGGCGTCGACCGCGGCATCTGGATGTGCGCCTGGCAAAGTTTGCCGCAGCGGCCGGAAAGGCTGACAAGGGCTGAGCGTCAGGGTGCAAGGTCCGAGCGGTTGAGCAGCCAGTCGAACAGCAGGCGGGTATCGCCGTCGGGCTCGCGTGGACGAGGGCGGCGAGGTTGTGGCCTTGGGCTCATGGCCGTACAGAGCACCGGGCGATCCGGGTCACTGTCGAGGAAAACCACCAGTACCTCGCTGCCAGCCACGGGCAAGCGGGTCGGATCGATCCAGTCCTCGGCGGTGGTCAGCGCCAGTGGTAACCACAGGCCGGTGGGCACTCCGTTGGCTGATTGCGTGGCAGGCCAGAGGATCACCTGAACCCGGCCATCCTCATCCACTTTCTCCGGTTGCCCGACCGGGCCGCACACCAGGGCGGGCTGATACCCGGGGATACTTGGCCGGGGTTGTTCGAGCGCTGGCCTGAACACCGTCGACCACGGGATGGCGCTGAATTGATTGCGGTAACCTTCGGCCATGCCCGCTGTGTCGTCGAGCAGAATGGAGGCGTGACGCCCCTGATGGCGGACTTCGGTGACCAGCCATTGATCGTTGAAATTCGCCAGCCGGTGCCCGGCCACCTGTACGATCCGGCCGCTGCGTAATGCTCCCTGGTTAGTTTGACCGTGGATCTGCAGGTGCCGGCAACGCAGGCGTTCCAGGTGTCGACGGCTGAGCTGGTCGCGATGTTGCTGTTCGCGAGCGGGAAAGTGTCTCGCCGTGGCGAACGAGTGATTGGCGGCACCGTCGCCGCTGCCCGGTGCTCCCGGATTCCTGGCACTTGGGCGCGCGGGGGAGGGCGGAGCGTCATGGCGCTGGAACAATTCGCTGATCACGGGTTCGTGATGTTCGTCGAGTGCGTCGCTGCGCAACGGTATGAGCAACGGTTCCTGGGGGAAGCTCAGGCTGTCATCGGCCAACACCAGGACATGGCCGTCGCGGTGATGTTCGAAGTGATAGTGAATACCTTCCTCCTCGCACAGTCGTTGCAGCAACGCCAGGTCGGTTTCTTCGTACTGGATGCAAAAAGGTCGCAGGGGATAATGCCCGGTTGCCAGTTCAAAGCGATAGCTGTCGGCGGGCAGCCCATGTTCCTCCAGTAACTGGCGCAGGATCATGGGCACGCTGGCGTGCTGCAAAACTCGCCGGCATCGTTGCCGATCCAGCGCCTGGATACGGGACACCAGCAGCAGTTTGTAAGCGACCCGATGCCCGCTTCGGTGTTCACAACTGGCGCTGTCCAACACGCCATGAATACCTTGGTCGTGGCCAAATTCGAGGAACGCCGGTTGGTGCAACAGTCGTTCAAGGTTCAGGGCCGGTGCCAGCCCGATCACCTCGATGTCGAATCGATAGGGCTGGTTGAGTGCTTCATGACCACTGAACCGGACCACCTGGAAACTCAGGTCGTCATCGAGAAGGGTCAGGGTGGCGGGACTTTCCTTGTCGTTGAGCATCGAACACACCGCTGCCGTGAAATAGGGGGCAGAGCGTACGAAACCCCGACGAATTGCGGGCACGCTGATGCGACATTTCCGAATCGCCCTACAACCGCTGGTGAAGATGTCGATACCAGTCGGGATTTTTTGGTCGATTGCCAACTTTAGGCCGTATAAACTTGCACAAAGCGCCGGCCAATCGTTGTCTCGGCGCCACAGATGCCACAGATAAGAGAGTGAGAAATGGGCGCACAGTGGAAGGTTAAACATAAAGAAGCGGCAGCCAATGCCAAGGGCAAGATCTTCGGCAAACTGGTGAAAGAAATCACCATTGCTGCGCGTAACGGCGCTGATGTTGCTACCAACGCACACTTGCGTCTGGTCGTTGAACAGGCCAAGAAAGCCTCGATGCCCAAGGAAACACTGGATCGTGCCATCAAGAAAGGTGCGGGCCTGTTGGGCGAAACCGTGCAATACCATCGCGTGACGTACGAAGGGTTCGCCCCGCATCAGGTGCCCCTGATCGTTGAATGCGTAACCGACAACATCAACCGTACCGTCGCCGAGATCCGCGTGGCGTTCCGCAAGGGCCAACTGGGGGCTTCCGGTTCGGTGGCCTGGGACTTCAACCATGTCGGCATGATCGAAGCATCGCCGGACACCCCGGACGCCGATCCGGAAATGGCCGCCATCGAAGCCGGTGCACAGGATTTCGAACCGGGTGAAGACGGTGCAACCCTGTTCCTGACCGAGCCGACCGACCTCGACGCGGTACAGAAAGCCTTGCCGGAACAAGGCTTTACCGTGCTGTCGGCTAAACTGGGCTACCAGCCGAAAAACCCGGTCAGTGGCCTGAGCGACGAGCAGATGGCGGAAGTCGAGGCGTTCCTCGAAGGTCTTGATAACCACGACGACGTGCAGGACATGTTTGTCGGGTTGGCGAGTTAAGTCTTGGTGTCAATGACGGTCATGTTGTTTGACAGACCGTCATCGTCGGATCGCCGCCCGGAGCGAGCTTGCTCCGGGCGGCGATCCGACGATTGACCGCGCAGCGGTTACAGATTTTCCAGTTGCTCCACGACTTCGCTGAACCCCGGCCGTGCCAGCACTTGCGGCTGACAGCAACGCTGCTCCAGATCCTCCAGCACCCCACGCAGTTCATCGCTCAGCCCCGAGTCGATCCGCTCCAGCAACTCCCCCAGCAAGACCCCGAACGCCCGCACCTCGATCCGCTGCAAGGCACGGCTTTCAAGGCTGTCGGAAATCGCATGGAACGACGCCGCGCCAAAGTCCCCCAGCAAGCAATCACCCTGTTCATTCCACAGAATGTTGTGCCCATAGAGGTCGCCGTGGGTGATGCCATGGCCGTGCAGGTGCTCGGCCACCGAGGCAATGCCCGAGGCAATGCGCAGCGCCACGGCAGCACTCAAGCGCAAGCCGTCGGGGTAAATGTCGCGGCTGCACGACGCCAGGCTCGGCAGCGCGGCGAGGTTGCGGTAACTCGGTGCGATCAGTTGCATCACCAGCCCGGCGGTTTGCTGCGGGTGATCGACAATCCGCCCTTCGACGCGGATCAGGTTCGGGTGCAGGCCCGCGGTGATACAGGCGTTCATCTCGTGCAGTGGCGAACCGTCGCTGGTCATTTCGCCCTTGTAGAGTTTCACCGCAACGGCCATGGACGGCCGGTCGGCCGGTTGCCAGGTGGCCTGATGAATCACCCCCGACGCACCTTCTCCGAGTTTTTTCTCCAGACGCAATGCCGACCAGCCGATGCGCGGTGTGGCGTCGAGGGCCGCGGCATCGGCTTCGGTTTCCAGCGGATTGCCGGCGTACGCCAGCCAGGTCAGGCTCGGTAATTCCAGCAGCCATTGCGGCAACCCGGTCAACCGGTTGGCGGCGATGCGGATCAGTTCCAGGCGATGGCACTGGCGCAACGACTCCGGCAGCGCTTGCAAACGATTACCGGCGAGCATGAGCTTTTGCAGGAACGGGCGCTCTCCCAGTTCGCTCGGCAAGGTTTCGATGCAGTTGTCGGTCAGGATCAGCCAGCGCAGCAGCGGTGGCAGCGCCGCTGCTGGCACGTGGGCGATGCGGTTGGCCTTGAAGCCGATCATCGTCAGTGCGGCGCATTGGCCCAGGCAGGCCGGCAACTCGGTGAAGCGGTTATCGGAGCAGAACAGCACGCGCAAACGGGTCAGGCGATGCAAATCCTCCGGCAGGGCGCTCAAAGCATTACCGCTGAGGTTGAGCACCTCCAGCGAGTCCGCCAGATCGAAAATCTCCCGGGGGAATTCGGTGAGGCCTTCAACAAGATCCAGCCGCGTGATGCCTGACAACTCGCCGGCGCGCAATTGAGCAAGGGTATGCATGAACAGATTCGCTATTGATCAGGGTATAGGCGCGTGGCCCCGGAAATGCGCGACATGATAGCGGCAAAGTCGGGGTGACTGGCAGATTGCTTTCGCGAGCAGGCTCGCTCCCACAATGGATTCTTGTCGTGCCATCGATCCCGTGTGGGAGCGAGCCTGCTCGCGAAGGGGCCGGTCAATGCGACAAAAAAGATATCGATCAAACGGGCTCGCAGACTTCAACCAGTTGCCCCAGTCGACTGCGGGTGCGTGCCAGATCAATGGCATCGCCGTCCAGGCTTTCACGCAGGGCGTGTTGCCCGAGCAGCGTCAGGTGCTTGTCCTGGTCGTACAGCACGTCGATGAGGTTGATGAAGCGCTGTTGGGCGGCAATCGAGCACTCACCGAGCCGCGGCAGCTCATCGATGATCCAGGTATCGAAACGGCGGCACAGCTCCAGGTAATCCATCACGGCGGTAGGTTGGTCACACAGGTCGGCGAAGGTAAAACCGATGCGTCGCTCATCGCAGAAACGGGCCTGGAAATGCCGGGTACCCACGGGTAGTGACACAGGCTGGGCGCCGCGATCCGGCAGGTTCAATGATCGTCGCTGCACAGCGCTGGCCGGCCACACGTAATGGCCTTGGGTGAACAGTTGTTGCGCGTGGCTGCGGACCTGACTGCGATAGTCGTGCGGACCGCCGACTTCCATCACCTGCATGCGCGCATTGATCAAGTCGATCACCGGTTTGAAGCGGGCGTGGTACAGCGGATTGGGCAGCAGGCCTTCGGGCGGGTAATTGGAGGTGACCAGCAACAGGATGCCACGCTGAAACAGTGCCTTGAACAACCGGGTGATGAGCATCGCATCACCGATGTCGTGCACATGGAACTCATCGAAACACAGCACCCGGCAATCGCTGAGCAGTGCGTCGAGGGTGATCTCCAGGGCGTCGGCACGTTCGCGGTGCTCGAACATGCCCTGGTGCAGTTGGGCGAAAAACTGATGGAAGTGCAGGCGTTGTTTTTCCGCGAGGGGAATGGCCCGGAAAAACCCGTCGAGCAGCCAGCTTTTGCCGCGCCCCACGGCACCATGCAGGTACAGGCCGGGAAGGGGGGGCGATGCAGCACCCACCAGCATGCAAGCCTGCCGGGCCATGCAGTCGATCACGCGCTGTTGGCTGTGACTGAGGGTGTAGCCCTGGAAGTGGGCCTGGTGGCGGAAGTAATCGTGGATGACTTGACCCGCCGCGACGCTGCCGGCAGCCGGCGCCTTGCCGAAAAGGCGACGCAACGATTGCCAGCGCGATTTGATTCGCGAACGATTGGGTGGTCGAACGGCCACTGGGATATCACCTCTGGTCTGCGGGCAGGCTCTCCGACCTGCGGCGGCATAGTGTAACCAGAGCAGGGAATTTGCTTCCAGCTGTGTCAGCGCGCGTCGGAGCAGTTCCGACGGGGAGTGTCCGCCGATACGACGGGTCACCTGGAAGAGCCTGCAGGAGCGAGCCTGCTCGCGAAAAACGTCTGGGCAACGCGTTCATTCAGACGGTACGCGTTATCGTTGACGTCCATCGTCGGAACGCCGCCCGGAGCAAGCTCGCTCCCACAGGGAACTGCGTCGTTTACGAAATCGCTTTCTACCGTTCGATACTCCGGTTCCACCGGGCATTCCACGCGGGGCGCTGTTCGTTGACCTGATCCCAATCCACTGCGATGGCCGTCTCCAGGTATTGTTTCATCGCTTGGACCTGCCCGCGGGTCCGGTCGGAGGTCGGGGTATTGGGGTTGGAAGGAATCTGGTCGCCGTCTTCAAGCGCGGCGGCCTGGGCTTCGGGGGTGAGCAGGAACGCGGCGAGTTTTTGCGCCAGTTGCGGCTGCGTGTTGTTGGCGATGGCGCATTCGGCGACGTTGAGCACCACGGCGCCTTCCTTGGGTTGTGCGTATTCCACCGGCATGCCCTTGAGTTTCAGTGCGGTGACCTGGGTCGGTGTCAGCGGGAACAGCGCCGCTTCGTCGGTCTGGAGCATTTCTGAAATCTTTGCCGAGCTCGGAATATATTCCAGCACGTTGCGCCCGACGGTGTCTGGCCAAGCCTTGAAGCCCGGATCGACGTTGGTTTCGCTACCGCCTTGAATCCGGTTGAACATCAGGAAACCGTGCAGGCCGAAGGTAGAAGAGGCCATCGACTGGAATACAACCTTGTCCTTGTATCGAGGATCGGCCATGTCCATCCACGAGCTCGGCGCAGTCCAGCCTTTCTCCTTGAACAGGCGTGTGTTGTAGGCCAGCCCGGTGACGCCGAGGCTGACGGCCACCGCTTCATCCTTGATGCGCCCCTTGGTCGGAATTTGCGCCAGGGTCGGGTTGTCTTCGAGTTTGTCGCACAGGCCCATGGCGATGGCGCGGTACATGATGCCGTCGTCGAGGAACATCACGTGCATCTGCGGGTTGTCCTTGCTGGCCTGGACCTTGGCCAGGATATCGGCGGAGGTGCCGGGCACGATTACCACCTTGACATTGTTGGCCTTCTCGAAAGCCGGCAGTACCTTGTCGGCGTAAAGCCGCTCCATGGTCCCGCCGTTCATGCCCAGATAAAGCGTCGGTTCGGCGTGGGCCTGGGTGACGGTGAGCAGGGCGCTCATGCAGGACAAACCGAGCAGTGCGTTGCGTTTGAGGTTTTTCATTGGCGCGACCTTCCTCTATCAAGCTACGGAGATGGAGTGAAACCGGGTGATGGAAAACGCATCCAGCGACGTCTTTGACGCGCCGCTACAGATGATCTCGGTGAGCGCCTGGCCCACCGCCGGGCCGATCTGGAAACCGGCGCCGGCAAAGCCGAACGCATGCAACAGACCGGGCTGGGTACGGCTGTGGCCGATCACCGGTTGGCGATCGGGCAGATAACCTTCAGTGCCGCTCCAGGTCCGAATCGCCTGGGCGCCTTGCAGAAACGGGTAGAGCTCGACGGCCTGGCGCAGGATGTCCAGCACGGCGCCTTGACCGGGGCGGGCGCGGGCGTCGTCGAGGGCAAAACCCTGGCCGCCGCCCAACACGCAATTGCCGCGGGCGACCTGTCGCGCGTAGATGCCGCCACCCTCGACGCCGGTGCTGGCATCCATCACCAGCGGCAAGGGCTCGGTGACCAGCATCGCCGGGTGTCCGGAGTGCATCGGTACCGGCTCGCCGAATTGCGCGGCCAGGCTGCCGGCCCAGGCCCCGGCGCAGTTCAACAGCCAAGGCGCGTGCAGCTCC
Organism: Pseudomonas sp. B28(2017); assembly: GCF_002113025.1. Lineage (GTDB taxonomy): Bacteria > Pseudomonadota > Gammaproteobacteria > Pseudomonadales > Pseudomonadaceae > Aquipseudomonas. Next base: position 33,219 of record NZ_NEJH01000011.1, read on the forward strand.
AGGCCGGTTTGCGTGCGCACGCGAAAGCGCTGGCCGTCGTGTTCCACGGCGGTGACCGTGCATTGCTCATGTATCTGCACACCGTGGCGCCGCGCCGCCCGGGCGAACGCAGGGGACACCAGGCGCGGGTTGGCGTGACCGTCATCCGGGCAATACGAGGCGCCCACTGCGACGTCTCCTACCCAGGGAAAACGCCTGCGCAGTTCGGTGCGCTCAAGCACCTGCAAATCGAGGCCGAAGCCCTGGCTGCTGGCGGCGTAGTCTTGCAGGGCGCGCAAATCATCTGTACTGCGGGCGAGTTTCAGGTGGCCGCTGCGTTGATATTCACCGTCGATGCCGATCAATTGCGGCAGCTGCGCCCAGATGGCGTGGGCACGTTGCGACAGCGGCAATTGCGACAACGGTCGGCCTTGGCGGCGGACACCACCGTAGTTGACGCCGCTGGAATGCGAACCGCAGAAGTCCCGCTCCAGCAGCACCACGCGACGCCCGGCCTTGCCGAGAAACAGCGCCGCCGAAGCACCGACAATGCCGCCACCGATGATCACTGCGTCGACTTCGGTCATGCGTCGATCTCCAGGCCAAAGGGCAGCGGTTTGATGGGAGCCTGGGCCCGTAGCCGGCCGATATCGGATACGGCGCGTCGGCTTTCACAGGCAATGATTTCCGCTGCGGCCGCCCCACACATCCGCCCCTGACAGCGACCCATGCCAACCCGGCAATGGGCCTTGACCCGATTGATTTCCCAGTGGCCCTCGCGCACCACTTCACGAATATCGCCGGCGCGGACCTCTTCGCAGCGGCAGACCATCACGTCATCGGTAATGCCGACGGCCCAGTTCTCGGGAAAGGCGAAGGCGCGTTCCAGGCCCCGGCGAAAATCGCCGATGCGCTCCAGCACCTGTTCAAGCTGTGCGGTGCGCTGCGTCGGGATCGGGCAGCCGATGTCTTCGAGTAACGCCAATGCGGCGCGTTCGCCGGCCATTTCCGCGGCGTCGGCGCCCATGATCCCGGCGCCGTCACCGGCCAGGTAGACCTCGGCGACGCTGCTGCGCCCGGCGCGATCGCGTTGTGGCAGCCAGGCACGGTTGAGCGGGCTCCAGGCAAACTCGCAGCCGAGCAGGTCGGCGAGCTGGGTTTCGCTGCGCAGGCCGTGGGCGAAGGCGACGGCATCGCAGTCCAGTCGATGTTCACCTTTTGCGTCGGACCAGATCAGCGCCTGCACCCGTTGTTCGCCTTCGACGTGCTTCAAGGTTGCGCCCTGATGAACCGAGATGCCGTGGGCGGTCAGCCAGCCACGGTAATAGATGCCTTTGGCCAGGGTGGCCGGTTGCGACAGCAGGTTGGGCAGGGCGCGAGCCTGGGCGCTGAAGGGCGAGCTGTCGAGTACCGCGATCACCTTGGCGCCGGACTTGGCGTATTGATACGCGACCAGGTACAGCAGCGGGCCGCTGCCGGCGAACACCACTCGCTCGCCGATGGCGCAGCCCTGGAACTTCAAGGCGATCTGCGCCGCGCCGAGGCTGTAGGCTCCGGGTAGCGTCCAGCCCGGCACCGGCAGAATTCGGTCGGTGGCGCCGGTGGCGACGATCACCCGGGAAAACTCCAGTCGTGCGGCACGTCCGTCCTGCAGGGTGTCCAGGGCACCGTCCTCGGCGTTCCACACCAGGGTTTCAGGGCGGTAATCGAGCTGATCGCGCAACGCGTCGATGGTCTGGTGCAACGCACTGGCTTTGCGCGCTTCGAAGCCATACAGCTTGACCGGAGAACGCTTGAAATTGGCCGGCTGACGCCGATAAATCTGCCCGCCACCGCGCGCCGCTTCGTCCAGCAGCACCGGGCGAACACCATGGGCGACCAGGGTTTGCGCGGCACGAATACCGGCAGGGCCGGCGCCGATGATGACCACGGGTCTCATGCGCACCTCATTTGTGAACGATCCGGAGCCCCTGTGGGAGTTGGGTTGCAGCAAGTGATGGAGCTGTTCATATCGATCGCCCCGGTTCGCGGTTGATGTGTTGCCCGGCTTCAAGCAACGTCGAGCACGCGCGCACCCGGCGGCCATCGCCCAGGCGCACCCAGCAGTCCTGGCAGGCGCTCATCAGGCAGAAGCCGGCGCGCGGTTCGGCGCTGAAGTCGCTGCCGCGCAAGTGTTCGCTGCAGGTCAGCACCGCCGTCAGCACGGTGTCGCCGAGCAGGCCGCTGGCCGGTTGGCCGTCGAGGGTAAAGTCCAGGACCGGGCGATCGCCTTCGGCCAGTCGTTTCAGCAGAGCCATGGCGCCCTCATTGTTTGCCCACCAGAACCCGATCCAGGCCATAGACCCGGTCGAGCAGAATCATGGCCAGCGCGGTCAGCGCGATGACCAGCGCCGACACCGCCGCCATCATCGGATCGATGGATTCGGTGGCGTAGACGTACATGCGTACCGGCAGGGTTTGCGTGGCCGGCGAGGTGACGAAGATCGACAGGGTGACTTCGTCGAAACTGTTGATGAATGCCAGCAGCCAGCCACCGGCGACCCCCGGCAAGATCATCGGCAAGGTGATCTGGCGGAACAGCGTGAAACGCCCGGCACCCAGAGATTGCGCAGCGTGTTCGGCGCTACGATCCAGGCCGATGGCCGAGGCCAGTACCAGGCGCAGCACGTACGGGGTGATCACCAGCACATGAGCAAAGATCAGCCAGGCAAAGCTGCCGTTGACCCCCATCAGCGCAAACATACGCAGCAGTGCCACACCCAGCACCAGGTGCGGAATGATGATTGGCGACAGAAAAAGCCCGTTGAAAAAATCCCGGCCAGGGAATTCGAAGCGAGTGATCGCCAGCGCCGCCGGCACCGCAATCAACGTCGCCAGACTGGCGGCGCTGAACGCCAGGATCAGGCTGTTGTAGAACGCATCGACAAAGTCGGCACGTTCGAACACCGCCCGGAACCAGCGCAGGGAAAACTCGGTGGTCGGCAGGCTCAGGGTATTCTCCGGAGTGAAGGCCACCAGGCACACCACCACCAGCGGTGCGAGCATGAACAACACCACCAGGGCGTGAAACAGCAGGGCGAAAGGACCGTTCCTGGACATGACGAATTATCCCAATGACTTCTTGTAGCGGCCTTCGATCATGCGGTTCCACGACAGCATGATCAGCAGGTTGATGAGCAGCAGGGCCACGGCGATGGCCGCGCCCATGGGCCAGTTGAGTTCCGACAGGTACTGGTCGTAGATCAGCGTGGCGACCATCTTCAGGCGACGCCCGCCGAGCAGGCCGGGAATGGCGAAGGAACTGGCGGCGAGGCCGAACACGATCAGGGTGCCGGACAGGATGCCGGGCATGACCTGCGGCAATACCACCTGGCGTATCACCGTGAAGTGGCCGGCGCCCAGCGACAGCGCGGCTTGCTCGGCGGCCGGGTCGAGTTTCTGCAGCGAGGTCCACACCGGAATGATCATGAATGGCAGCATCACGTGAACCAGAGCTATCACCACCGCGAACGGCGTGTAGAGCAGCTTCATCGGCGAGCCGCCGAGAGCTTGCAGGACCTGGTTGACCAGGCCGTCGGCGCCGAGCAACAGGCTCCAGCCGAAGGCGCGCACCACCACCGAAATCAGCAGCGGGGTGAGGATCAGAATCAGGAAGATCGAGCGCCATGGCGTGCCCATACGGCTGAGGATGTAGGCCTCGGGAACCCCGATCAGCACGCAGAGCAGGGTGGTCAGCGCGCTGATCCACAAGGTGCGCAGGAAGATCTCGTAGAAGTACGGATCGCCCAGCAGGCTGCCGTAGTGGTCGGCGGTGTAGGCGTCGCCCTTGATCCCCGAGCCGTAGTCGAAGACGTTGAATGACAACAGCAGCGTCAGCATCAGCGGGATCACCAGCAGGCTGACATACAATGCCAGGGCGGGTGCCGACAGCAGGTAACCCTGACGGCCCTGGCGAATGGCGGCGAGTGCACTCATGCCGGCACCTCGTCGACACTCAGTACCCGCAACAGCTCCGCGTCCCAGTCCAGGCCGACCGCCGTGCCTTCGCTCAATGGCGTCGAGCCGTCGTTGCGGCGCACCACGCAGAGTTCGCCGAGGGTCGTCGACACACCGTACAGCCATTGGCTGCCGAGGAAGAAGCGGCTGCTGACCTTGCCTTGCAAGCGACCGTGGCCTGCATCGCGCAGATCGATTTTTTCCGGACGCAGGCTCAGGGTCAGGTCGCCATCGCCACGTCCGCACACCTGAACCACACCGGCCGTGTCGCGCTCACCGGGCAGCAGGTTGGCTTTGCCGACGAACCCGGAAATGAACTCGGTACGCGGGTGTTCGTAGAGGGTGTAGGGCGCGTCGATCTGGGTGATGCGCCCGGCCTGCATCACCACCACGCGGTCGCTGATCGACAGGGCTTCGGACTGGTCGTGGGTGACCATCAACGTGGTAATGCCGACTTCGCGCTGGATGCGGCGGATCTCGAATTGCATCTCTTCGCGCAGATTGGCGTCGAGGTTGGACAGCGGTTCATCGAGCAGCAGCACCGGCGGCTGGATCACCAATGCCCGAGCCAGGGCGACACGCTGGCGCTGGCCGCCGGACAGTTCCCGTGGATAACGCTCGGCATGCTGATGCAGGCGCACCAGTTTGAGCACCCGCTCGACCCTCTGCTGGATCTCGGCGTTCGGCACCTTGCGCATGCGCAGACCGAAGGCAACGTTGTCCTTGACGGTCATGTGCGGGAACAGCGCGTAACTCTGGAACACCACGCCCAGGCCACGGCTGGCGGGCTTGGCATGGGTGATGTCACGACCGTCCAGGACGATGCGCCCGCTGGTGACTTCGACAAAGCCGGCGATCATTTGCAGGGTGGTGGTTTTACCGCATCCGGAGGGGCCGAGCAGGGAAACGAATTCGCCTTTCTCCACCCAGAGGTCAGTGGCGACCACGGCATCGATTTCACCGTAGCGTTTGCCGAGTTTTTCAAGTTGCACAAAAGCCATGAGTGCGCCTCCACCTGAGATTGTTATGCGTCGCCCGCAGGCGCGCTTTCTTGTATGGGCAGATACGAAAAGATGTTGCCGGGGGGCGTTGGCGCTCGACTTGAGTCGGCTGCCTCTGTTGTTCGAATCGCCCCTGTCTGGACGCAGATTAGGACGAAGACTAGGATGGGCTCAATGGTCAATTTCACTGAGGCGATGACTATTTTCAGTTTCATTCGCTGAGTAAATTAAACGTCGAGAAAATCAATGTCAGATTCCATTGAACGGAATGAAAATAAAAATGAAGTCGGTGTGGGTGCCGTCTCAAGACTGTTTGCGGTGCTGCGGGCGCTGGGTGATACCGTCGAGGGCGGTGAACGGGTGACGCAACTGGCCCAGCACATCGGCTTGTCGCAACCGACGACTCATCGTTTGCTGCGCAGCCTGATGGACGAGGGCATGGTCGAGCAGGATGCGCGCAGCAAACGCTATCGGCTCAGCCTGGACTTTTTCGCCCTGGCCGCTCGTGCGGGCAACAGCGGCAACCTGCGCGAACTGGTGCGTCCGGCGTTGTTGCGGCTATCGGCGTCGCTGGGCGATTCGTTGTTTCTGCTGGCGCGCAGCGGTTTCGATGCGATCTGCCTGGACCGCAGCGAAGGGCCGTTTCCGATTCGTACCTTCACCGGCGATATCGGCGGACGCGTGGCCCTGGGCGTGGGGCAGGGCAGCCTGGCGATTCTCGCGTTCTTGCCGGAAGAAGAGCGCGACACGGTGATCCACTACAACTTGCCGCGGCTGAGGGACTTCCATCTGTATGACGAGGTGTTCCTGCGCTCGGAGGTCGAGAACGTGCGCAAACTCGGTTACGCCGGGCGCAACACCGGTGTGTTGCAGGGCATGGCCGGGGTGGCGGTGCCGATTCTCGATCGTGAGGGCCGGGCGGTGGCGGCGTTGAGCGTGGCGACCGTGAGTGACCGCCTGGGGCCGGATCGTTTGCCGACGGTGGTGGAGATGCTCAAGCGCGAAGCGGCGTTGATCGGGCCAAGGATCAATCCGTTTGATCCGTTGCTGCGGCGGCCGTCCCAAGTATTTGGACAGAATTGAAATGTGCGCAGACCCCTTGTGGGAGCGAGCCTGCTCGCGAATACAGTGTGTCAGTCGCCATTGAAATAGCCTGACTCGCCGCCCTCGCGAGCAGGGCGTGGTGTTATGGTCAGAACTGTGTGGCCTGCCTGAGCATCTGCGCCGCCGCCGTATCCGCCGGGCTGACCATCGCGTAGTTGTAGCCGCCACCTGACCAATATTCGGCCTGCAAGTCGCCATCGCTGCGGCTGCCTCTTGGCAGCATGAAGTTTTTCGGTCCCGGTGGGCGCACGTAGAAGCTGATCTTTTGTCCCCTCAGGTTCTGGTAAACCACCATCGCCGCTGGCCCTTGATCGGTGCTGAGCAAGCGCCCGCTGACCGGTTTGAATCCGGCGCCGGCGAGGTCGGGCAAGCGATTGGCCCGGGTGAAATAGCGGTCGAGCCAGCCCTGCATGTCGCCGTCATCGCCAGCCTTGTAGTCCGCCGGCAGGATCTCTTGCTGGGCAATCAGGCGATAGGCTTGCAGGGCGTCGGTCATTGGAAGCGGGGCGCCGACCAGGGTCATTTGCCGTGCCTGCCAGCCACTGAAACCACCGACGCCGACAGCGATCAGCAGCACAGCGGCGCTGGCCAGGTGTCGGCGGGACTGACGTTTGAGGCGCCGGCGAATCAGTGCCGGATCGAGGTTCGGGTTGGCCGGTTGCTGCAAGGCACCGCCGAGGGCTGCGCGCAGTTGCTGGGCGTCCAACTGCCAGGCGCGCACTTGCGTGGACATTTCTGGATTGTTCGCCAGAAAAGTCTCGACCAGGCGTCGGTCAGCGTCGCTCAACTGGTGGTCGACATAGGCGTGCAGGTCACGCTCGCTGGGGGGCATGCTGATCATTTGAGTCTCCGCAGGGATGGGCGGTTGATTTCGCCATCGCTGAGTTGGCGCAAGGCCTGGCGAGCCCGGGACAGGCGGGACATCACGGTGCCGATGGGGACGTCGAGAATCTCGGCGACCTCTTTGTAACTCAAGCCTTCCACCGACACCCAGAGCAGCAGCGCGCGTTGCTCCGTGGGCAGTTGATCGAAGGCGTTGAGGGTGGATTGTGCCATCACGGTGCGTTCCACCGAGGGCTGGGGATCGTCGCGCCCGGTGAAGAATTCGAGCATGCGCGCATAACGCCGGGAGCGGCGGTGCGCATCGAGAAACTGCCGATAGAGAATCGAAAACAGCCAGGCGCGCAAGTCGCCCTCGGCGCGTTTGCCACCCCAACTCGACAGCGCCCGCTCCAGGCTCGCCTGCACCAGGTCGTCAGCGCTGCTGGTGTTGCGCGTCAACGACACAGCGAACCGCCGCAATCGGGGAATGATTTCTCTCAGTTGTTCGTCGATATCATTCATGAAGTTCTGACTAGTTACTACGCTTGGGACTAGGAAGACGCCCCGTGCCGGAGGTTATTCCACCCTTGAAAAAATAAATACTGCGCATGGGAATAATCCTGTGTGCGGTTCGTCTGCTTGATTCTTCTCACTTGTGGCCGATGGCCCTGGAGTCTTTCATGGTAGATCGATCATCACCGCCAACCCGGCCACCCTTGAGTGCGACGAGCCTGACGTTGCGTCTGGCTGGCATTGCCGTGGTCGTTGCCTCAGTGGCTGGGGCGTTTGCCTACGTCAACGGCACCTTCGACCCACAGCGCCTGACCCCGAAGAAACTGATCAACGTACTGGAAACCAACAACGGCGTGCATCCGGGTTTCCGTCGCAACCATGCTAAAGGCGTGTGCGTGATCGGCCATTTCGAGAGCAGTGGCGAGGCACGCAGCTATTCCACCGCTCAGGTGTTCAACGAAGCGCGGACGCCGGTGGTCGGGCGTTTCGCCTTGCCGGCCGGTAATCCCTATGCGCCGGACAGTGCCGTGCCGATCCGCAGCTTGGCATTGCGCTTCACTCAGGCCAACGGCCAGCAGTGGCGTACAGGGATGAACAGCATGCCGGTGTTCCCGGTGGGCACGCCCGAGGCGTTCTATCAATTGCAAAAAGCCCAGTCGCCAGACCCGGCCACCGGCAAACCGGACCCCAAGGCGGTACCGGCGTTTTTTGCTTCGCACCCGGAAGCCGCACCGTTCCTGGCCTGGATCAAAACCACCAAGCCGTCGGCCAGTTACGTGACCGAAAACTACAACAGCGTCAATGCGTTCTATCTGGTCAACGCGGCTGGTCAGCGCCAGGCCGTGCGCTGGAACATGGTGCCGTTGGCCCAGGACGCACCAGGTGTCACGGCACCGGAAGGCAGTGATTTCCTGGAGAAAGACCTGGTTCAGCGCATCGCCGCCGGCCCGTTGCGCTGGCAGTTGAACATCACCCTGGCCAACCCCGGCGATCCGGTCAACGACGCCAGCAAGGCCTGGCCAGAGGGGCGCAAGGTGTTGAACGCTGGCACCCTGGTGCTGGAAAAGACTCAGCCGCAACTCAACGGTGAATGCCGTGACATCAACTACGACCCGCTGGTGTTGCCTGCCGGGATCGAAGGTTCCGACGACCCGTTGCTCGCTGCTCGTTCAGCCGGTTACGCCAATTCCTACCTGCGTCGCACCAGCGAAGTCAGCCAGTTGCCCGCCGCCAAACAGGAGGCCCAGCAATGAGCACCCAACCGAACCACTTCGCCCCGCTGGCGCGCCTGCTGCACTGGCTGATGGCGCTGATGATCATCGCCATGCTGTTTATCGGCGCCGGCATGGTCGCCTCGGTGTCCGAGCGGCATGAGTGGCTGATTCATCTGCACAAACCATTGGGCGTCGCGATTTTGCTGTTGGTGATCGTGCGGCTGGTGGTGCGTTTCTCCACCACGCAGCCACCGCTGCCGGCGGACCTGCCAGGTTGGCAGGCGCTGGCGGCCAAGGCGTCGCATGTCTTGTTGTATGCGTTGATGCTGGTCTTGCCGCTGCTGGGTTGGGCGATGATTTCGGCGTCGGGCGAGCCGGTAATGCTCAGCAGTTCACTGCAACTACCGTCGATTGTACCGGCGAACGCGCAGGGGTTTGCCTTCCTGCGCATGGCGCACGGGTATCTGGCGTATCTGCTGTTTCTGACCGTGTTGCTGCATTTGGCGGCGGCGCTGTTTCACGGCTGGGTGCGCCGCGATGAGGTGCTGGACAGCATGTTGCGGGGTAAGGATCGCGGTTGAAAGCTGCCGATCAATCATTGTGGCGAGGGGGCAAGCCCCTCGCCACAGGTGGTCAGCGCAGGGTATCGACCATATCGGCCAGCGTGGTCAGTACATCCTTGCCCAGCTGTTTCGAACGCTTGCCCGACCAACCGGTTTCCGCATTCGGATGATCGTCGTGATCCTTGAACGGCATTTCCAGGGTCAGCGACAGGCAGTCGTATTTCTGTCCGACGCTGTTGCACGCCAGGGTCATGTTGGCCTGGCCCGGTTCGTCGCGGGTGTAGCCGTACTTGGTCTGGAAGTCCTTGGTGGTGTGCTTCAGATGGTTACGGAAGTGCTCCTCGAGCTTTTCGATCCGCGGCGTGTAACCGGGGTTACCCTCGCAACCGGCGGTGAATACGTGGGGGATTTCCTCGTCACCATGGACGTCAAGGAACATGTCGACGCCGTATTTTTCCATCTGTTGCTGAACGAACAGGACTTCCGGGCTGATTTCCTGGCTGGCGCTCTGCCAGGCGCGATTGAGGTCCTGGCCCATGGCGTTGGTGCGCAGGTGCCCGTGGAAAGCACCATCCGGGTTCATGTTCGGCACCAGGTACAGGTCGGCGCTGGCCAGCAGTTTATTCAGCACAGGGTCGTCGTGTTTTTCAAGGCGTTCGATCACGCCTTCCATGAACCATTCGGCCATGTGCTCGCCCGGGTGTTGCTGGGCAATCATCCACACCTTGCGTCGGCCTTCGGCCCCGGTGCCTTTGCGCAATAACTGGATGTCGCGACCTTCGACACTTTTGCCCGTGGCCAGCAACTCAGTGCCAGCCTTGCTCAATGCCTGTTCGATCAGCCAGTCGTGGCGGCCACGGCTGTAGGGCTCGAAGTAAGCGAACCAGGCGTGGGTCTGCTCGGCTTCGAGGCTGAAGCGCAGGCAGTCGCCTTCAAAAATGGTCGGTACGCGGAACCAGTTGACGTGATCGTAGGACGCCACTGCCTGATAACCGGTCCAGGCCTTGTTATAGGAAGACTGGCTGGCATTGTTCAGGCGAAACCAGTGCTCTTGCCCGACATGCAGGCCGCTGGCCTTGAAGTGGAACCACTGGAAATGAGCACTGCGGGTGTCCGGACGAATAGCCAGAAGAGGTTTGAGCGGGTCGCTGATGTCGATGACTTGGATGTTGCCGCTGTCGAAGTTGGCAGTGATGTCGAAAGAGGATTTTCCCACGGTCATAATCGAGTCCTGAATATGATTTTTATGGCGGCTACTTTACACGCAAGAGTGGGGCGAAACCGAGGGAAATTGCGGGGTGCAGGGGGGCGTCCTCCTTGACGCTGTCGCAGCTTAGAGATTATGAGATTGATTCTCAACTGCTATTTGTCGCTGGTTTGAACCAATGATGCCGGGCTTCGCATGCCAAGCGGCATTCTTTTGATATCATCCGCGCCATTGAATTTGCGACACTCAAAGACTTCATTAGCCTGAAGCCAAAAGCCAGAAAACTGGCAAAAAAAGACCCGGCAAAAAGCCGGGTCAAAAACCGTGATTAGCCTGATGAGGAGATAGTCCAGGAGACCGACCTGAGGTCATCTGGTCCATCGACTGATCTCGCGATCAGCTGGTGCAATAATAATCATTCTCGTTTGCAGGTCAAGCGTTTTTACCTGCGCGACAGGAAAGTTCTTTCCTGTCCTCTCGATTTGCCTTCTTACCTCATCCCTTTTCAAACTTCTCCAGCGATCGATCGACCATCGCCTTGGCCATCTCGATCATGTGCACCGTCGAAAACGCCAGGTCGCGGTTTGCGCCTTGCAGATGACTGGCCGATTCATACGCGGTGGCGGCAGCACAGCGCAACAGGTCCAAGGCATGAACCAGCGCCTCTTCGCCGCTGATATTGCGGTTCACATCAAAAAAACGCGGCTCGGCCACTTCCTCCGAAGTAGCGGGTTTCAAATAATAGTCCAGCGCGCGTTGTGCTGCCGCTGAACCCTGGGGCGAGGTGAGGGTGGTGTCGATTTGCATATCCTGCAGGTCATTGGCGGGTGGGTTCATGGGGATGGCAAGCTCCGTGTCAGATTCAGATCCGTGAATCGATACTAGTACGAACTGTATTTGTGACGATAATTTAAATACTACAATTTGTGTTTTGATGGCCGGAGTCACCCACGTATCGTGCCGCACATGGATAAATGGATCGAATTGGTCAAGGCCAAGATGAGTGAACTCAAAATCACTCAAGAGATACTCGCCGAGCGCCTCGGGATGTCCCAGGGCGGCATTGGCCACTGGCTCAACAAGCGTCGTGAACCCGGCATCGAAGACATGAACCGTGTGCTGCGGGCGCTGGGCCTTGAGTTTCTCGAGGTGGCGCTGGTGATCCGGGAGCCGCAGGTGTCAACCGACGACGAAATCCCCCTGACACAGAAGTACAACCCGTACTTTCGCTACCCGATCAGTGACTGGCGCAAACCTGCCGAAGTGCGCGAGGGCGAGGTCGCGATGTATGCAAAGGGGCACTTTGAACTGTCCGATTACCACGCCCGGGGGCCGGCATTCTGGCTGAGAGTGGCAGGCGATGCGATGACCGCACCCAATGGCATCAGCATCCCGGAAGGCATGCTGATTCTGGTGGACCCGGCCGTGGAAGCCGTGCCTGGCAAACTGGTCATTGCCCAGTGGCCGGACTGCGCCGAAGCCACGTTCCGCAAGTTGATCGAAGAGGGCGGGCAGCGTTACCTGGTCCCGCTCAATCCGACGTATCCGAAAGCCTTGTACACCGAAGAATGTCGAATCATCGGCGTGGTGGTACAGGCGACAGCCAAATTCTGATCAGATCGGTCCTCGCAAGGCGTAGGACCGATCTTCATTTCACGCTTCTTCCAGTTCGACCAGCGCACTGCCTTCACTGACCATCTCGCCTTCCTGGCAATACAGCACCTTGATCACCCCGGCGTGCGGTGCACGAATGCTGTGCTCCATCTTCATCGCTTCCAGCACCACCAGTTGTGCTCCGGCTTCGACCGATTGTCCGGCCTCCACCAGCACGCGCACGATGCTGCCGTTCATCGGTGCGGTCAGCCCGCCGTGATGGCTGTGGCTGGCCTCGACGGCGCTGATCGGGTCGTAAGCCTCGATGCGGCGCAACTCGCCATCCCACTGCAAATACACGTACTCGCCACGGCGTATGGCCCGGTGTTGACGGCGCACGCCAGCCTGCTCGGTCAGCAGATGCTCGCCTTTGAGCCGAGCGCTGTGGGCATCGATGTCGCCCAGCGTCAGCGCACGGTCCTGGCCTTCACAACTCAAGTGAAGGGTGATTTCCCTCGGCAAGCCGGCACGCAACCCGTTACCCGCCGCCCATGGCGAACTCGGGTCATCGGTGCGGGTTGCTGGCGGCTGGCTCTGGGCAAACGCCTGGGCGGCGGCTTGCCAGAAATCATCACTGAGTTCCACAGGCGTCGGCAGCAACTGTTCCTGATAGCGCGGAATGAAGCCGGTATCCAGTTCGGCTGCGGCAAATGCCGGGTGGCCGATGATGCGCCGCAGGAAATTGATGTTGGTCTTCAGGCCGCCGATGGCGAATTCGTCGAGCATGCCGAGCAGGCGCAAGCGCGCCTGTTCACGATCTTCGCCCCAGGCAATCAGCTTGCCGAGCATCGGGTCGTAGAATGGCGAAATTTCATCGCCTTCCTCAACGCCGCTGTCCACTCGACGCCCCGGCCCCTGGGCGGATTCGCGATAAAGCTCCAGGCAACCGGTCGCCGGCAGGAAGTCATTGCCCGGATCTTCGGCATACAGCCGTACTTCGATCGCGTGCCCCACCAGCGGCACCTGATCCTGAGTCATCGGCAACGCTTCGCCGCGTGCCACGCGAATCTGCCAGGCCACCAGGTCGAGGCCGGTGATGGCTTCGGTGACCGGGTGTTCCACTTGCAGACGGGTGTTCATCTCCATGAAGAAGAACTCGCCGCGCGCATCCAGCAAAAACTCAACGGTACCGGCACCGACATAACCGATGGCCTGGGCTGAACGCACGGCGGCCTCACCCATGGCGCGACGCAGTTCCGGGCTCAGGCCTGGTGCCGGGGCTTCTTCGACGACTTTCTGGTGCCGCCGCTGAATCGAACAGTCACGTTCGTTGAGGTACAGGCAGTTGCCGTGCTGGTCGGCGAACACCTGAATTTCCACGTGGCGTGGCTTGAGCAGGTATTTCTCCACCAGCATCCGCGAATCGCCGAACGACGATTGTGCCTCACGCTGGGCCGAGGCCAGGGCTTCGGCCAGTTGGCTGACGTCCTCCACCACTTTCATGCCTTTGCCGCCGCCACCGGCGGTGGCCTTGAGCAGCACCGGGTAGCCGATGCGCTCGCAGGCGGCGCGGAAGGTTTCCAGGTCCTGGGCTTCGCCGTGATAACCGGGCACCAACGGCACACCGGCTGTTTCCATCAAGGCTTTGGCGGCGGATTTGCTGCCCATGGCGTCGATGGCCGAGGCAGGTGGGCCGAGGAATATCAGACCGGCGCTTTCAATGGCGCGGGCAAACCCGGCGTTTTCTGACAGAAAGCCATAGCCGGGGTGAATCGCCTGGGCGCCACTGGCCTTGGCGGCGGCGATCAGTTTGTCGATTTGCAGGTAGCTGTCGGCGGCTTTGCTGCCACCGAGGTCGACACGAATGTCGGCTTCGCGGCTGTGCCGGGCGTCACGGTCGGTGGTGCTGTGCACGGCCACGGTCGTCAGGCCCAGCGCCTTGGCGGTGCGCATTACCCGGCAAGCGATTTCGCCACGGTTGGCCACCAGCAGGGTGGTGAGGACAGGTGCGCTCATCAACGGGGCTCCTTGGTGGTTTCGGCTTGCCAGCTCGGCGGACGTTTTTGCAGGAAGGCGCGCAGGCCTTCCTGGCCTTCCGGGCTGACGCGGATGCGGGCGATGGCATTTTCGGTGTAGCGGCGCAATGCCGGGGTCAGTGAACCGTCGCCGACTTCGCGCAACAGATCCTTGCTGGCGCGCATCGCAGCCGGACTGTTGAGCAGCAGGTTGTCGATCCACTGCTCGACTTTCTGTTCCAGCTCGGCACTTGCATAGCTTTCCGACAACAGCCCGATTTCCCGTGCCCGTTGCCCGCCGAAGCGCTCAGCGGTCAAGGCATAGCGACGTGTGGCGCGCTCGCCGATGGCTTGCACCACGAACGGGCTGATCACCGCCGGCGCCAGGCCGATGCGCACTTCCGACAGGCAGAACTGCGCGTCATCGGCACCGATGGCCATGTCGCAGCAACTGATCAGGCCCAGCGCGCCGCCAAAGGCCGCGCCTTGCACCACGGCCAGGGTTGGAACTTTCAGTTTGGCCAGGTTGTACATCAACTCCGCCAGTTCCCGGGCGTCATCGAGGTTGGTGGCGTAGTCGAGTTCGGCCGATTGCTGCATCCAGGCCAGGTCGGCGCCGGCGCTGAAATGTTTGCCACGGCCGCGCACGATCAGAAATCGCAGGCTGGCATCGCTCGCGACTTTGTCGAGGGCGAGGATCAGTTCGCGGATCATTTCGGCGTTGAAGGCGTTGTTCTTTTCTTCACGGCTGAGCCACAGGGTGGCAAAACCACGCGGATCGGTCAGCAGTTCGAGGGTGTTGAAGTCGCTCATATTGTTCGTCTCCACAACTCTGTTCTTCTGTAGGAGCGAGCAAGCTCGCGATGGTCTTGAGGACGCCGCTGGGTGTCAGGCTTTCAGCGTTATCGTTGATGACCATCGCGAGCAAGCTCGCTCCTACAGAGGTCGGATCACATCCGGAACACGCCGAAGCGGCTCGGTTCGATTGGCGCATTCAACGACGCGGACAAGGCCAGGGCCAGTACGTCGCGAGTCTGGGCCGGGTCGATCACACCGTCGTCCCACAGACGCGCGCTGGAATAGTAGGGGTGACCCTGTTCTTCGTACTGGTCGAGGATCGGTTGCTTGATCTCGGCTTCCTGCCCGGCACTGAAACCATGACCGCTACGTTCGGCCTGCTCGCGCTTTACCTGCACCAGAACACCGGCAGCCTGTTCGGCGCCCATCACGCCAATGCGCGCATTCGGCCACATCCACAGGAAGCGCGGATCGTAGGCGCGGCCACACATGCCGTAGTTACCGGCGCCGAAACTGCCACCGATGATCACCGTGAACTTTGGCACCTTGGCGCAAGCCACCGCCGTCACCAGTTTCGCGCCGTGCTTGGCAATACCGCCGGCTTCGTATTTCTGGCCGACCATGAATCCGGTGATGTTCTGCAAGAACAGCAAAGGAATGCCGCGCTGACAGGCCAGCTCAATAAAGTGCGCGCCTTTCTGCGCCGCTTCAGCGAAGAGAATGCCGTTGTTGGCGAGGATCGCGATCGGGTATCCGTGCAGGTAAGCAAAACCGCAAACCAGCGTTGTCCCGAACAGCGCCTTGAACTCGTCGAACACCGATCCGTCCACCAGTCGCGCAATCACTTCACGCACGTCAAACGGTTGCTTGGCATCAGCCGGGACCACACCGTACAACTCGTCACTGCTGTAGAGCGGGGCGATCGGCGTGCGTTGCTGAACCTCACCTTGCTTGCGCCAGTTGAGGTTGGCGACGCTGCGACGGGCCAGCGCCAGAGCGTGTTCATCGCTCTCGGCGTAATGGTCGGCCACCCCGGAAATCTTGCAATGCACATCGGCCCCGCCGAGGTCTTCGGCACTGACCACCTCACCGGTCGCGGCTTTTACCAGCGGCGGGCCGGCGAGGAAGATCGTCGCTTGTTCGCGGACCATGATTGCTTCGTCGGCCATCGCCGGTACATACGCGCCGCCAGCGGTGCAGGAGCCCATGACCACGGCAATCTGCGGAATGCCCATGGCGCTCATGTTGGCCTGGTTGAAGAAGATCCGCCCGAAGTGCTCGCGGTCCGGAAACACTTCATCCTGACGCGGCAGGTTGGCACCGCCCGAATCCACCAGATAGATACACGGCAGGCGATTCTGCTGGGCGATGGTCTGGGCACGCAGGTGTTTTTTCACCGTCAGTGGGTAATACGAGCCACCTTTTACCGTGGCGTCGTTGGCGACGATCATGCATTCGACACCCTCCACACGGCCGATCCCGGCAATCACGCCAGCCGCTGGAACGTCTTCGCCATACACCGCGTAGGCCGCCAGTTGGCTGATTTCCAGAAACGGCGAACCCGGATCCAGCAAACGGTTGATGCGCTCGCGGGGCAGCAATTTACCCCGCGAGGTGTGGCGTTCCTGAGCCTTCGGGCCGCCACCTTGGGCGACTTGAGCGAGCAAGGTGTGCAGGGCGTCGACCTGTTTGAGCATTGCCGCGCTGTTGGCGGCGAACTCCGCTGAACGAGGGTTGAGCTGGGTATGCAGGATAGCCATGGGCAGCTCCGTTTAGCGGGTTTCGTTGAACAGTTCGCGACCGATCAGCATGCGACGGATCTCACTGGTGCCAGCGCCGATTTCGTACAACTTGGCGTCACGCAGCAGACGGCCGGCGGGGAATTCGTTGATGTAGCCGTTGCCACCGAGAATCTGGATCGCGTCGAGGGCCATTTGCGTGGCACGTTCTGCGGAGTAGAGGATTACCCCGGCGGCGTCCTTGCGCGTGGTTTCGCCACGTTCACAAGCCTGGGCCACGGCGTACAGGTAGGCGCGGCTGGCATTGAGTTGGGTGTACATGTCGGCGACCTTGCCCTGGATCAGCTGGAATTCGCCGATGCTCTGGCCGAACTGCTTGCGGTCGTGGATGTACGGCACGATCAGGTCCATGCACGCCTGCATGATCCCGGTCGGGCCACCGGACAGGACAACGCGCTCGTAGTCGAGGCCGCTCATCAGCACTTTCACGCCGCTGTTGAGCACACCGAGGATGTTTTCTTCCGGAACTTCGACGTCATCGAAAAACAGCTCGCAGGTGTTCGAACCGCGCATGCCGAGCTTGTCGAACTTGTTGCTGCGGCTGAAGCCTTTCCAGTCGCGCTCGACGATGAAGGCGGTGATGCCATGGGGGCCTTTTTCCAGGTCGGTCTTGGCGTAGATCACGTAGGTGTTGGCGTCCGGGCCGTTGGTGATCCAGGTCTTGCTGCCGTTGAGCACATAGTGATCGCCGCGTTTATCGGCACGCAGTTTCATCGAGACCACGTCGGAACCGGCATTCGGCTCGCTCATGGCTAACGCGCCGATATGCTCGCCGCTGATCAGCTTCGGCAGGTATCTGGATTTCTGTTCGTGGTTGCCGTTGCGATTGATCTGGTTGACGCAGAGGTTGGAGTGGGCGCCGTAGGACAACGCCACCGAGGCCGAGCCACGGCTGATTTCTTCCATGACCACCACGTGGGCCAGGTAACCCAGGCCGGCACCGCCATACTCTTCCGGCACGGTAATGCCCAGCAGGCCCATGTCGCCGAATTTGCGCCACAGGTCGGCGGGGAACAGGTTGTCGGTGTCGATCTGAGCGGCGCGAGGGGCGATCTCTTTGGCGACGAAGGACTGAACCTGATCGCGCAGCATGTCGATGGTTTCACCGAGGGCAAAGTTCAGGGATGGGTAGCTCATGGGTCACCTTTTGGCTTTTTTGTCGGTTGGTGAGGCAGTCAATCAGTTCTCACCTTTACGTTAACGTAAACCTGTGACGAATGGCTGTCAATCACCCTTTACGTTAACGTCAACTTGAGCGAGAGTAGAGGCAGTTCAAGATAGAACGCGGACGAATCTTGTGGGAGCGAGCCTGCACGCGAAAGCGTCGGATTAGACAGCAGTGATGTTGAGTGTGCCGGCCTCTTCGCGAGTAGGCTCGCTCCCACAGATGGCCGCGAGTAGCCCATTAAAAAAGACAATAGGGGTCGTCATGGATCAACCCAGTGCAAGCCCGCAACGCAGTTACACCCGTGGTTCCCAGGATAAAGCCTTGCTGGCGATGACCATCGGCCAGGCGTTCGACAACACGGTTGCGCAGTACCCGGACAGGGAGGCGCTGGTGGTGCGCCATCAACAACTGCGTTACACCTGGTGGCAATTGGCCGAGACCGCGGACCTGCACGCCAGGGCGCTGCTGGCGTTGGGGCTGAAAGCCGGGGACCGCCTTGGCATCTGGGCGCCGAATTGCGCGCAGTGGTGCATCAGCCAGATTGCCACCGCGAAAATCGGCGTGATTCTGGTCAATATCAACCCCGCGTATCGCAGTTCCGAACTCGAATACGTACTCAAGCAATCCGGGTGCCAATGGCTGGTGTGTGCCGGGGCCTTCAAGACCTCGAACTATCACGCGATGCTGCAAGGTCTGGTGCCGGAACTGGCCGAGCAATCCATTGGCAAGTTGCACAGCGAGCGATTGCCGGAGTTGCGGGGCGTCATCAGCCTGGATGCGCAGCCACCATCAGGGTTCCTGCCATGGTCGCAACTGGCCGCTCTGGCGGGCAGCGTGACGGTCGAGCAACTGCATGAGCGCCAGGACAGCCTGCATTTCGATCAGCCGGTGAATATCCAGTACACCTCCGGCACCACCGGTTTCCCCAAGGGCGCGACCCTCAGTCACTACAACATTCTCAACAATGGCTACATGGTCGGCGAAAGCCTGGGCCTGACGGCGGCCGATCGACTGGTGATCCCGGTACCGCTGTATCACTGCTTCGGCATGGTCATGGGCAACCTCGGTTGCATCACCCATGGCAGCACCATGATTTATCCGAACGACGCGTTCGATCCATTGCTGACCCTCGGCACCGTGGCCGACGAAAAAGCCACGGCGCTGTACGGCGTGCCAACCATGTTCATCGCCATGCTCGATCAGCCACAACGTGCCGGGTTCGACCTGTCGAGCCTGCGCACCGGCATCATGGCGGGCGCAACCTGTCCTATCGAAGTGATGCGCCGGGTCATCAGTGAAATGCACATGAGTGAAGTGCAGATTGCCTACGGCATGACGGAAACCAGCCCTGTGTCGTTGCAGACCGGTCCGTCGGACGATCTGGAATTGCGCGTCACCACGGTCGGGCGCACCCAGCCGCAACTGGAAAGCAAGATCATTGACGAGGCGGGCAACCTGGTACCTCGTGGCACCATCGGTGAGCTCTGTACCCGTGGCTACAGCGTGATGCTCGGCTACTGGAACAACCCGCAAGGCACCGCAGAAGCCATCGATCAGGCAGGCTGGATGCACACAGGTGACCTGGCGAGTATGAACGATGAAGGTTATGTGTGCATCGCCGGACGCAACAAGGACATGATCATCCGTGGCGGTGAGAACATTTACCCGCGGGAACTGGAAGAGTTTTTCTTTACTCATCCGGCTGTTGCGGACGTTCAGGTGATCGGCATTCCTTGCTCGCGCTACGGCGAAGAGATCGTCGCCTGGATCAAGTTCCACCCCGGCCACAGCGCCACCGAGCAGGAACTGCAAGCCTGGTGCAAGGAGCGCATCGCGCACTTCAAAACGCCGCGCTACTTCAAGTTCGTCGAGGAATTTCCAATGACTGTGACCGGCAAGATCCAGAAATTCCGGATGCGTGAGATCAGTATCGAGGAGTTGCGCATTAACAAGGCCTGACACAAAACCTGTGGGAGCGAGCCTGCTCGCGAAAGCGTCGGATCAGTCGACATCACTGTTGAATGTGCCGACCTCTTCGCGAGCAGGCTCGCTCCCACAAATCTGGTCGGTTAAAACCTGAAAGCCAGACAGCACAAAGGGGAGCCGAGGCTCCCCTTTAATTTGTCGTTGCGCGTGCTCTTTTTTTATTATTGAGGGTCGGTCTGTTTTTGTTTTTGGCAACCGTTGCCCTTTACCGCTGTTTTTGGTGATCCCCATCCGGGATCAAGAGCAAACGTATTTTTTTGAGCGCTGATCTACTTTTTCGCCTAGCGATCCAACCAGTTCGGGAGCTACCTGAAGGTAGTTTTATTCTTCTCTGCCCGGTTGCGGGTAACTCCGAAAAGCACCCTGAAAGCACATCTTCTCCAAAAAAATCTGTTAGCTGCGTCTCTGCCGTGTTGTTTTTGTTATGTCAGAGTCGTTACGTCTTGTTTTTATTAGGTTTGCTGCAATTTTTTTATTCTTGTTATGCGATAGATAAAGCAGGAGGCATGCCAACTTTTAAAAGTCCTTTAAAATCAACTGTTTGCTGTTTTGTAGGATTTTGCGCCTCAGGCAAAACCCTACATTTTGTTTCCGTGTTACTCGCTTGCGCCCACGTTTGAGTCCGAGCGGTAACACCCGGACACACTCAACGCACTCACTGTGCGCTGCGAGCCTTCGCCACGCGGGAACCGGTAGGGCGACCCAATACGCTGCAAATCTGCTGACCGGCGAGCATCAAGGTGTCGAGATCGATGCCGGTGTCGATGCCCAGGCCGTTGAGCAGGTAAACCACGTCTTCGGTCGCGACGTTACCGCTGGCGCCCTTGGCATAGGGGCAGCCGCCCAGGCCGGCGATGGAGCTGTCGAACACCGAGATGCCTTCCAGCAGACTGGCGTAGATGTTGGCCACTGCCTGACCGTAGGTGTCGTGGAAGTGACCTGCGAGTTTTTCCCGGGGCACATCCTTTGATACCACTTCAAACATCTTGCGGGTTGCGCCAGCGGTGCCGGTGCCGATGGTGTCCCCCAGCGAGACCTCATAGCAGCCCATGGCATAAAGCTCGCGAGCGACCCGGGCGACTTGCTCGGGTGCGACGTGACCTTCATAAGGGCAACCCAGCACACAGGACACGTAACCGCGAACCGTTACGCCGTGCTGTCTCGCCGCGTCCATGATCGGTACGAAACGCTCCAGGCTTTCGCTGATCGAACAATTGATGTTGCGTTGGGAAAAAGCTTCGGATGCCGCCGCGAACACAGCCACTTCCTTGACCCCGGCGGCGAGGGCATCTTCGAAACCGCGCAGGTTGGGAGCGAGCGCGCCATAAACCACACCCGGTTTGCGCTGTATCTGCGCGAAAACCTCAGCGGAACCGGCCATCTGCGGCACCCACTTGGGCGAAACGAAACTGCCGACTTCTATATAGCCGAGCCCGGCTGCGGTCAGTGCATCGACCAGTTGCACCTTGTCGGCGACGCTGATGGGCTGGGCTTCGTTCTGCAGGCCGTCGCGAGGGCCGACTTCGACAATGCGTACGTGGGTGGGGAGGGACATGGGCTTCGACCTGTGTTGATTGTCTGAATGTGCAAAAAACTGTAGGAGCGAGCTTGCTCGCGATGGGCTCCCATGCACTGCGTTTATCCAGCAGACACGCGTTATCGTTAACGGCCATCGCGAGCAAGCTCGCTCCTACAGGGGGCGGTGTGGATTTACTGAACCGATTCCTGGCTTTTGAGCGTCTGCTCCAGCGCCTGCACGCAGCGCTCTTCGGCAGTATCCAGCTCCAGTTTCATCTGTTCGATGTCCAGCAACTGCTGCTCCAGCTGCTCACGGCGCTCGCTGATTTTCGCCAGCATGCTGTGCAGTTGCTTGGTGTTACCGCTGGACGGGTCGTAGAGCTCGATCAGCTCGCGGCATTCGGCCAGCGAGAAACCGATGCGTTTGCCCCGCAGGATCAGCTTCAGGCTGACCTTGTCGCGAGGCGAGTAAATGCGTTCCTGGCCACGACGCTCGGGGCTGAGCAGGCCTTGCTCTTCATAAAAGCGAATGGCGCGGGTGGTGATATCAAGCTCGCGGGCGAGATCGGAAATGCTGTAGGTCTGGC
This sequence comes from Pseudomonas sp. B28(2017), assembly GCF_002113025.1. Lineage (GTDB taxonomy): Bacteria > Pseudomonadota > Gammaproteobacteria > Pseudomonadales > Pseudomonadaceae > Aquipseudomonas. Next base: position 55,082 of record NZ_NEJH01000011.1, read on the forward strand.
TGCTCATGGGCGCGCTCGCAATAGGTCATGGCGCTAAGCTAATGGCAGGTTGACGTTTACGTCAAGGGGCAGAGGTTTTCAGTGTGCTGACGGGCCTCTTCGCGAGCAGGCTCGCTCCCACAGTGGATATCCAGTGAGCACAATCTGTGTGGGAGCGAGCCTGCTCGCGAAAAGGGCACCTCGATATCAAACCCTACACCTTCTCGAGCTTTTTCTCCTGCGCCGTCACCTGCTGGCACAACTCGATCATCTGCTCGCGCATCCAGCGGTTCGCCGGGTCCTGATCAGTGCTTTCGTGCCAGTAAAGGTGGGTTTCCACCGGCGGCACATCGTTGACTGGCAGATAAAAGGCGTGCAGGTCGTTGCGGCGGGCGAAGCGTTCCGGCACGGTCATGACCATGTCCGTCTGCTGCAACACTTGCGAGGCCATCAGGTAATGCTGGGAGCGCAGGGCGATCTTGCGCTGGATGCCCATTTTGCCCAGCGCCAGGTCGACATAGCCGAGGCCACTGCGGCGGCTGGAAATATGGATGTGGGTCAGGCTCAGGTAATCATCCAGCGTGAGTTTCTCTTTGCCCGCCAGCGGATGCCCCTTGCGCATGGCACACACGTAGCGGTCTTCCATCAACTTGACGTGACGTACCTGCGGGTCGGTGTTGAGCGGCGCATCCACCGCGAAGTCGAGGCGTCCGGCTGCCAGTTCCTTGGTGGTTTCGCGGCGTTTTGACAGAAAGCTTTCGATGATCACCGTCGGCGCGAGGCGGCGCAGGCGTTGGAACAGCGGCGGCAGGATCACCGCTTCGGTGAGGTCGGTCATGCTGATGCGGTAGGTCTTGACCGCCTGCTGCGGATTGAATATGCGGCTTTCCTGCACCGACACGCGCAGCAGCGAGAGCGCGTTGCGCACCGGGCCGATGATGTTCTGAGCCATGGGCGTCGGCACCATGCCCTGGGCGGTGCGCACGAACAGTGGGTCGTTGAAGGTCTCGCGCAGACGCGCCAACGCATTCGACACTGCCGGTTGGGTGATGCCGACGATTTGCCCGGCGCGGGTCAGGTTGGCTTCGGTGTAGATCGCGTCGAAGACGATGAAAAGGTTGAGATCGACCTTGCTCAGATTCATTACGCGGCTCTCTTGTTGTGTGGGCGAACTGACCGTGACGATCAGTCGATCATATATCGGTGATGAATGTTAATACACGCTGAGAATAGGTTAGGTAAATTATCAACGCTGTTCTAGCATCGATACATGATCTAAAACAACCTCCCCCAAGAAGGTATCTTGCTCATGGATTTCGCTTATTCGCCCAAGGTTCAGGAACTGCGCGAGCGCGTGACAGCGTTCATGGACACCTACGTTTATCCCGCCGAAGCCGTGTTCGAACGCCAGGTCGCCGAAGGCGATCGCTGGCAGCCGACCGCGATCATGGAAGAGCTGAAACTCAAGGCCAAGGCCGAAGGCCTGTGGAATCTGTTTCTGCCTGAGTCCGAACTGGGGGCCGGCCTGACCAACCTCGAATACGCGCCGCTGGCGGAAATCATGGGCCGCTCGCTGCTGGGGCCAGAGCCGTTCAACTGTTCGGCACCGGACACCGGCAACATGGAAGTGCTGGTGCGTTACGCCAACGAAGAGCAGAAACAACGCTGGCTCGAACCCTTGCTGCGCGGCGAGATCCGCTCGGCATTCGCCATGACCGAACCGGATGTCGCATCCTCCGACGCCACCAACATGGCCGCCCGTGCAGTGCGCGATGGCGACGAGTGGGTGATCAACGGCAAGAAATGGTGGACGTCGGGTGCTTGCGACCCACGCTGCAAGATCATGATTTTCATGGGGCTGAGCAATCCGGACGGGCCACGTCACGCCCAGCACTCGATGATTCTGGTGCCGGTGGACACCCCCGGGGTAAAAATCCTGCGTCCGCTGCCGGTGTTCGGCTACGACGACGCTCCCCACGGTCACGCCGAAGTGCTGTTTGAAAATGTCCGGGTGCCGTATGAAAACGTCCTGCTGGGCGAAGGCCGCGGCTTCGAAATTGCGCAAGGTCGCCTTGGCCCGGGCCGGATTCATCACTGCATGCGTTCGATCGGCATGGCCGAGCGTGCGCTGGAACTGATGTGCAAACGCTCGGTGAGCCGCACGGCATTCGGCAAACCCCTGGCGCGGCTGGGCGGTAACGTCGACAAGATCGCCGACTCGCGGATGGAAATCGACATGGCACGCCTGCTGACACTGAAGGCGGCGTACATGATGGACACTGTTGGCAACAAAGTGGCCCGCAGCGAGATTGCGCAGATCAAGGTCGTCGCGCCAAACGTTGCGTTGCGCGTGATCGACCGGGCAATCCAGATCCATGGCGGGGCAGGGGTTTCCAACGATTTCCCGCTGGCCTACATGTATGCGATGCAGCGCACCCTGCGCCTGGCCGACGGCCCGGACGAAGTGCACCGTGCGGCGATTGGCAAGTTCGAGATCGGCAAGTATGTACCAAAGGAAATGATGCGTAGCGGGCAGTAACAGAAACCGCGTTATCGTTCATCGCGAGCAGGCTCGCTCCCACAGGTTTAGTGCGACCTATGTAGGAGCGAGCCTGCTCGCGATGGCGTCAGCCGGTTCAACACAGCAACATCTGGCTCAATACACCCAAACCTCAACCCGCCGATTCCTGATCCTTCCCTCATCGGCGCTATTGGCCGCCACCGGCATTTCGGCACCGAATCCACGAATCTCGCGAAACACCACGCCGCTCTTCACCAATTCCCGTCGTACTGCCATGGCTCGCAGTTTCGACAACAGATCGGCGCGCGCCGGGTCGCTCTTGGCGTCGCCAAACCCCACCAGCGTGACCTGTCCATCGGTCTTGCCGTGCTGCTTTATATAGTCGAGCACCCGCCGCAGGTCCTGTCGGGCCTTGTTGTCCAGGGTGGCGCTACCTTCCTCGAAACGGAAGTTCACCGACAGCCGTTGAGCATGTCGACTCAGTGCCTGATAACCCTCGGGCATCAACGCATTGGGTGTCACGGCCATGGCCTGGACGGTTTGGGCAATAAAGCCGTTGGCGGCCACAATGGCTTGACCTTCAGTGCTTTGGGCAAAGGCCACCAGGGCGTTGGCCCAGGGGTTTTTTACGTTGGGTGGCAGGTAGAAGAACAATCGGCGGGACAGCGGATAGTCTTCCGTGGCAATCAGGCTGTTGAGCGGCAGCATGGCTTGCGATTGACCATCGATAATGGCCACGGCCCTGGCCTGGCGCACGTAGGGTAAACCGATGAAACCGATGCCTTGTGGATCTGCGCTGACTGCATCGGACAGTTGTTCGCTGGACTCGAAGCGTTTCGCCGCGCTGCCGAGGGTTTTCCCACGACCACTGAGGACCAGTTGCTTGAAGGTGTCGTAGGTCCCGGACTGATCATCCCGCGCATACAGATGAATCGGCCCGCCACGGCCGCCGATGTCTTCCCAGGTCTTCACCTCGCCACTGAAGATGCGCGCCAGTTGCACAGTGTCGAGTTGGTTCAGCGGATTGTCCGGGTGAAGGATGATCGCCAGGCCGTCGATGGCGATGACCTGTTCGGCGCTTGGGCTTTTCAGGTCACCGAGGGACTGCAGGCTGGCCAGTTCGCTGTCCTTGATCGGTCGCGATGAGGCGGCCAGATCGGCACTGGCTGCTTTTAACGCGGCGAAACCGGTGCTGGAACCATGGGCTGCCACCTCCACCACGATCCGGCGGCCCTGGACGGTTTCGCCGACAATGCGCAGTTCATTGGCGGTGTCCGGGGTTTCGCGGTGAATCCTGCGCAGGCCCTGTGCGCTCAGCAACCCCTCGACCAGTGCCGGGCCCAATGCTGCGCCGATGGTGTTGGAACCCTGAATGCGCAGCACCGGGCCGTGTTCGGGTGTCGGCAAGTCGCCGGCCGAGGCCGCCTGCGGCAAGCCCATGCACAGCATCAACAGGAACAACACGCGCAGCATCATGCCGGCACCTTGCATAGCCAAAGGAGGTGTCGGGAGATTAAGTCAGAAAGGTTTCCGAAAAATGACACTTTGCAAATGTGGGAGCGAGCCTGCTCGCGAAGAGGACATGTCAGTCGACATCATTGTTGAATGACACACCGCTTTCGCGAGCAGGCTCGCTCCCACAATGGTTACATGCGGATGGTTAGGAAATCAGCTCAACTCAAGCCATATCGGCGCATGGTCCGAAGGTTTTTCCATGCCACGCAGTTCGTAGTCCACCCCGGCGGCCTTCACCCGCGGCAGCAAGCCGTGGGAGGCGAGGATCAGGTCGATACGCAGGCCACGCTTGGGCTCGTCTTCGAAGCCACGGCTACGGTAGTCGAACCAGCTGAAGGTGTCGGTCACGTCCGGGTTCAAGTGACGGAAACTGTCGACCAGACCCCAGTTTTTCAGGCGTGCCATCCACTCGCGCTCTTCCGGCAGGAAGCTGCATTTGCCGGTTTTCAGCCAGCGCTTCATGTTGTCCGGGCCGATGCCGATGTCGCAGTCTTCCGGGGAAATGTTCACATCGCCCATCACCACCAGTGGCTGGTCATTCTTGAACTGGCTTTCCAGCAATTGCTGCAAATCGCTGTAGAAGCGTTCCTTGGCCGGGAATTTGGTCGGGTGGTCGCGGTTTTCGCCCTGTGGGAAATAACCGTTCATGATGGTCACCGGCACGCCATTGGCATCGGCGAAGGTGCCCCAGATGAAGCGCCGCTGGGCGTCCTCTTCGTCGGTGGCGAAACCTTTATGCAGGGCCAGCGGCTCCTGGCGCGAGAGCAGGGCGACGCCGTAGTGGCCTTTTTGCCCATGGAAATACACGTGATAGCCCAGCGCCTTGACTTCATCAAGGGGGAACTGGTCGTCGTGGACCTTGGTTTCCTGCAAACCGATCACGTCGGGCTGGTGCTTGTCGATCAGCGCCGCCAGCTGATGGGGACGGGCGCGCAGCCCGTTGATGTTGAAGGAGACGATCTTCATGGTCGGCAGTCCTGGCAAAAGGGCGATGCTAGCTGACATGTGGGAATCGGGCCAGTGTGGGGTGAGGGGATTCGGCTTTGCCTGTCAGCTTTATGTGGGCAGTGATGGCCCCTTCGCGAGCAGGCTCGCTCCCACAGGAAATAGATGTGGTTTGTACCTTTGTGGGAGCGAGCCTGCTCGCGAAGGCGATTTCATTGCCTACACTGATTGCGAATCTGTAAGGAACTGTGTCGGTGCCAATCAGCTTGTAACAACAAGAGCGCAGCCATCCGAGCTGTGCCGGGGAGATCAACCGTCATGCCCGAAACTTCGACCGTCATCGCCGATGTTCACATGCTCGGCAGCGGCTACGCCCGCGAAGCGCGTTCGCTGCTGTACCAGGCTTATCGACACGAGCCGACCTTCGGCTATTTGTTCGAAGCTGAACGCCCCGGCTACGAACAGCGGGTTCGCGCCACCGTGCGCGAACTGGTGACCCAGCATTTTCTCCAGGACCTGCCGGCGATCGGCCTGCTGGTTAACGACCGCCTGATCGGCATCGCCCTGATCGCACCGCCACAACGTCGTCTTGGCATCACCGAAAGTTGGGCCTGGCGCCTGCGGATGGTGCTCAGCACAGGATTTCGCTGTACTCGTCGCTACCTCGAATATCACGCTGCCGTGGAGGCCTGCGTGCCGAACGACTCGATGCACGTCCTGCCATTGCTGGGGGTACATCCGCAGTTCCAGGGCAAACACTTCGGCGAGCAGTTGCTGCAGGCCGTGCACAACTGGTGCGCGGTGGATGAAAACTCTCAGGGCGTGATTCTCGATACCGGCAATCCACGTTATCTGGAGTTCTACAAGCGTCAGGGCTATGAGGAAATCGGCGAGGTCGCCGTAGGACCGGTTCGCGAGCATGTGTTTTTTCACCCCAATCCCCAAGTGTTACACAGCGCATCGGCCTGAGCCGCGAACTTTCTTTGCATGCCAGGCTCTATCACGCTTCCATGTTCATGATCCATGCTCGTGATAGCATCCGCGCCTATGAAGTTTCCAGGAAGAAATACCAGCGGTGTGCTGATGCTGATGATCAGCTGCGCGGCGCTGGCACAAAGTGAATTGGATGTGCGGGTCAAACCGTCCAATGATGAGCTCAAGGCCAATATAGAAGGCTATATCGGCAGCCTCGGCGATCGCGATGAGCAGGCATTGCTGCGCTTCAGCCGTGGCGCCGAAGAGCAGGCGCGCAAGGCCGCCCAGGCCTTGGGTTATTACCAGCCAGACATCGACAGCGAGGTGAAGGGTGGCGACACGCCGCGCCTGGTATTGAAGGTCGACCCCGGCGAGCCGGTGCACCTGCGCAATGTTACGGTGCGTGTCGACGGTCCGGCAGCCTCCCTCAAATCCTTTCGAGTCCCCAAAAGCGACGCGCTCAAGCCCGGTGCCGTGCTCAATCATGGTCACTACGAGGACGCCAAGCGCCTGATCCAGAATCAGGCTTCGCGCTATGGCTTTTTCAGCGGCCACTTCACCCGTTCAAAACTGTCGGTCGACCCGCGGGCCGGCGTTGCCGACATCGAATTGATCTATGAAAGTGGTCCGCGCTATACCCTGGGCAAGGTCAGCTTCGAAGGTGATACGCCGTTCGATGACGAGCTGCTGCAGCGCATGGTGCCTTTCAAGGCCGGCACGCCCTATGACTCGGAATTGATCGCCGAACTCAATCAGAACCTGCAATCGAGCGGCTACTTCGAAGGCGTGCGTGTGGACGCGGCACCCACGGCGTCCAGGGACGATGCGATCCCGGTGGACGTCAAGCTCGAAACCCGCAAGCCACGGACCATGGGCCTGGGCCTGGGTTTCTCCACCGACGTCGGCCCACGGGCCAAGGCCAACTGGACCCGGCACTGGGTCAACGCGCAAGGGCACAGTTACGGCTGGGAGGCCGAAGTTTCGGCACCACGGCAAAACGTCGGGCTGTTCTACGACATTCCGCTGGACCCGCCGCTGACGGACAAACTGCGTTTTGCCGGCGGCTATCAGAATGAAGATCTCGCGGGCACCGACACCCACAGTAAGTTGCTGACTCTCGGCCCCGAGTGGCACAGCAAATTGCCCAGCGGCTGGCAGCGGGTGGTGTCGCTGAAGTGGCAGCGCGAGGATTACCAACTGGGTGACGACTCGGGGCTCAGTAACTTGCTGATGCCCGGCGTGAGCTATTCGTACCTCAAAAGCGACAACCGCATCGACCCGCACAACGGTTATCGCCTGGCATTCGAAAGTAAAGTTGCCAAGGAAGGTCTGGGTTCCGACAGCAACCTGATCTACGGCACGGCGCTGGTCAAAGGCTTGACCACTGTGTTCGACAACCATCGCTTCCTCGGACGGGTACAGGTCGGCGGCAGTGCCACCAACGGTTTCAAATCGATACCGCCGTCGTTGCGCTTCTTCGCCGGTGGCGACCAGAGTGTGCGCGGTTACGACTATCAGAGCCTGTCCCCGGAAAACTCCGACGGTGACCGCATCGGTGGCCGCTACATGGTGGCCGCCAGCGCGGAATATCAGTATTCCATCGCCGAAAAATGGCGGATCGCGACCTTTGTCGATCAGGGCAACTCCTTCAATACACTCGAACTGCCGAACCTCAAGACCGGGGTCGGTATCGGCGTACGCTGGGTATCGCCGGTGGGGCCGATCCGCCTCGACCTGGCCCATGCGCTGGACGACGATGGCGGCATTCGACTGCACTTTTCCATGGGGCCTGAGCTGTGAAGCGTGGTTTGAAAGTAACGCTGCTGGCGATCGCGGCGCTGTTGATGCTGGTTGTCCTGACACTGGCCACGGTGTTGGGCACGGCGATGGGCAGCCGCTGGGCATTGGGCTTCGTCCCGGGCTTGACCCTGGAAAACTTCCAGGGCCGGCTGGGCGGGCAATGGAGTGCCGACCGGGTGTTGTGGCAACAGGACAGCAACCGGGTCGAGTTGAGCCAGGTGATTTTTGCCTGGTCGCCGTTGTGCCTGGCCCGCAGGACCTTGTGCATCGAGCAAGTGCAGGCCGGTCAGGTCAGCCTGACCTTCCCGCCGGGTGCAGAAGAGCCGAGCAGCGGCCCGATCACGCTCCCGGAGCTGAAGTTGCCATTGGCCATCGAGCTTGGAGAGATCAAGGTCGGCCGCCTGCTGTTCAACGGCAGCGAAGAACTCAAGGGGTTACAGCTGGCGGCGCACTGGACGGCGGCCGGTTTGAAGATCGACGCGGTATCGTTACAGCGCGAAGACCTGAGCCTGAACCTGTCCGGCCTGCTGCAACCGAGCGGTAACTGGCCGCTCAGCGCCGAAGGCAAACTGACCCTGCTGTCGACGCCTGAGCCCCTGGCGCTGGCGTTGAAGATCGACGGCGACCTGCTGAAAACCCTGAACCTGAAAGCCGACAGTAGCGGTTACCTCAACGGGCAACTGACAGGCGAACTGCAACCGCTGGTGGAAAACCTGCCAGCCAAGGTGCGAATCACCGCCGATGGCTTCAAGCCCAGTGCCGATCTGCCGGACACCCTGCAACTCAATCAGCTTGAGCTCACGGGTGCCGGTGACTTGAAGAACGGTTACGCGCTGCTCGGCAAAGCCACGTTACCCGCCGAGCAAGGGCCAGTCGCATTGGCGCTGCAAGGCAGGGTCGACGCCAGCGGCGCGCAGATCGCCGCGCTGGACCTGACCGCCAACGACAAGCAAAGCCTCAGGCTCACAGGGCAGCTGGATTGGAGCAAAGGCCTGAGCGCCGAGGCGAAGATCGACTGGCTGGACTTCCCGTGGCACCGTCTCTATCCGTTGATCGACGAGCCGGAGGTGACGTTGCGCCGCTTCAACGGCGAGGTGTCCTACACCGACGGCAAGTACCTCGGTCATTTTGACGCCGCGGCGGATGGTCCGGCCGGCGCCTTCACCCTGGCCAGTCCGTTCGCGGGTGACCTGACGAAAATCTACCTGCAACAGATTCAACTCCAGGCCGGGCAGGGCAAGGCTGAAGGTCACCTGAACCTGCAATTCGCCGACGGCATTGCCTGGGATACCGCGCTGGACTTGTCGGCGATCAACCCGGCGTACTGGGTTGCGGAGCTGCCGGGCACGTTGGCCGGGCCGTTGCGCAGCCAGGGCGAGATGAAGAACGAAACGCTCAGCCTCAATGCCGACCTGGACCTCAAGGGCAAACTGCGCGGTCAACCGGCGGTGATCCAGGCCAAGGCCGATGGCCGTGGTGAGCAATGGAGCCTCAGCGCCCTGCAAGTTCGCCTCGGCGATAACAGCATCAGCGGCAAAGGCAGCCTGCAACAGAAACTCGCCGGGCAGATCGATCTCAAGCTGCCGCATCTGGCCCAGCTCTGGCCGCAATTGCGCGGCCAACTCAATGGCCGCGTGGATGTCGCCGGCACACTCAAGGCGCCCCAAGGCAAGCTTGACCTGCTAGGCTCACAACTGGCCTTCCAGGACCATCGCCTGCAAAGCCTGAACCTCGACGCCACGCTGGACAGTGCGCAACGGGCGAAAGTCGACCTCAAGGGCAGCGGCATCCGGGCCGGCGACACCGCGCTGGGAACGCTGACCGCCGGCGGCCAGGGCGACATCAAAAACCAGAAGCTGAGCCTCGACCTGCAAGGGCCGAAGCTGAAACTGGCCCTGGGCCTGGACGGTACGCAGGACAAAGGCAATTGGCGCGGACGTCTGGCCAGCGGGGATATCCAGGCCGGTGGCCAGGACTGGAAGCTGCAAGGGCCGGCGAAACTCGAACGCCTGGCGGACGGCAAAATCAACTTTGGCGCCCATTGCTGGGCATCCGGCCAGGCCAGCCTGTGCGGTGAAGACTCGCGCCTGATGCCCGACCCTAAACTGCGTTATCACCTCAAGCAATTCCCGATCGACAGCCTCGCGCAGTGGTTGCCGAAGGATTTCGCCTGGCAGGGCCGGCTCAATGCCGACCTGCAACTGGACCTGCCGGCCAGTGGCCCGAACGGTCAGATCAGCGTCGATGCCGGTGGCGGCACGTTGCGTATCAAGGAAAAGGACCAATGGCTGGACTTTCCGTACCAGACCCTGAAACTCACCAGCAAACTCACGCCTAAACGCATCGACACCGAACTCGATTTCGTCGGTGGCAAACTCGGTGAACTGATGGCCCAGGCGCAGCTCAATCCGTTGCCTAAAAACAAGCCGCTAAGCGGCTCGTTCCGCTTGAGCGGGCTGGACCTGTCGGTGGCGCGGCCGTTTGTGCCCATGGTCGAAAAGCTGGCCGGGCGCCTGAATGGCAGTGGCACGATTTCCGGTGGGCTGTTGGCGCCACAGGTCAATGGCAGCCTGCAACTCAGCGACGGCGTGGTGGCAGGGCCCGAGTTGCCGATGGAGCTGCAAAATCTGCACGTTCAAGCGCTGATCGCCGGTGAAAGCGTACAGCTCAATGGCGGCTGGAGCAGCGGCAAGGCCGGGCAGGGCAGCCTGAACGGCAACATCGCCTGGGGCCAGGCACTGGTGGTGGATCTGGCGCTCAAGGGGGCGCAGTTGCCGGTCACCGTCGAGCCTTACGCCAAGCTAGAAGTCGCACCGGACCTGAAGATTTCGATGAAGGGCGACGAACTGGCCATCGCCGGCAAAGTGCTGGTGCCCAAAGGTGAGATCACCATTCGCGAGTTGCCGCCGTCGACAGTCAAGGTCTCCGATGACACGGTGATCGTTGGCCAGCAAACCGAGCAAGGCAAGCCGCCGCTGGCCATGAAGATGGACATCGAAGTGCTGGTCGGCGAGGACAAGCTGAGCTTTGCCGGGTTTGGCCTGATGGCCAATGTGCAGGGGCATGTGCACATCGGCGACAACATGGACACCCGTGGCGAGCTGTGGCTCAACGACGGCCGCTATCGCGCCTACGGCCAGCGGCTTTCGGTGCGTCGGGCACGCTTGCTGTTTGCAGGTCCCATCGACCAGCCGTACCTGGACATTGAGGCCATTCGCAAGACCGACGACATCATCGCCGGCATTCGTTTGAGTGGCAGCGCCGAGCAGCCGACCACACAGATCTTCTCCGAACCGGCCATGAGTCAGGAGCAGGCCCTGTCTTATCTGGTGCTCGGGCGTCCGCTGAGCAGCAACGGCGAAGACAACAACATGCTCGCCCAGGCGGCTCTCGGTCTGGGCCTGATGGGCAGTGCCGGGGTGACTGGCGATCTGGCGAAGAACCTGGGGATCCAGGACTTCCAGCTCGACACCCAAGGCAGCGGCACCACCACCAGTGTGGTGGCCAGCGGCAACCTGTCCGAGAAGCTCAGCCTGCGCTATGGCGTTGGTGTGTTCGAACCGGCCAATACCATTGCCTTGCGCTACAAGCTGAGCAAAAAGGTCTACCTCGAAGCCGCCAGCGGCGTGGCCAGTTCGTTGGACATCTTCTACAAGCGGGATTTCTAATTCTCAATCAAGCGGCGGTTCGGCAATCCGGTTTGCCTGCTCAGGCGGCCTGATAGCCGGCCTTTGCTTTGTTGACTGAGTACATATCCGTTTCTTCGGTAACGGCCACTTAGGGTTTCGCCCTTACGGCGAGTCCCTTTTGTCAAACGCCCGGTGTGCCGGCCCAGCCAAAAGGAACCAAAAGGTCTCGCCCCTTACGTACGGCCCCTCGCTTGGGCTCGGGGTTCCTTCGCTGCGGTATTCATCCAGGGGCATTGCCCTCCGGTCGGCTTCGCGCGACCTACATGCAATGAGTTCGGCTGCGCCGAACGGCGCTGCGCGCCCATCCCCGGATGAACACCTCCACTCAGCCTGCCGAGGGGGCGGGTGGATCAAGATCAAGAGCGGCAGGCGAGCTAACGCTCGGCCTGTTGAGTGGTGAGAAGCGTGGGTGTACGCCGATCTGCTTTTGATCTTCTTGCCCCCTCGATACACCGAACGTCAGGGGCAAGAGCCCTTGGTTACTTGGGGCTTTTCCAAGTAACCCGCTGTAAGAGCGGAACCAATAGTCGCCGTTACCGCAGCAATGGATATGTACACCATCAACAATAAGGTCAGAAAAGCGGTGACATCCGTCTATGACCACAAAACCCGACACCACCGGTCAACTACTTACCAAGCCTGCTAACTATTACGTTGACATTCGCTGCCTAGGCAGTAATATCTCGACACACATTCACTGCCTAGGCAGCTAACTGGTGGTCAGATGAAACATTTCTCTCCAGACGATTTCCACAATTGCCATCTCGGCCTGCTGCTCGGACGTGCTGCGCTGCTCAAGGACCGGATCCTCGACACCCGCATGGAACCCCACGGCATCACCGCCGCGCAGTTCAAGGTGTTGATCATCATGGCCCAGTACGGCGTCGATTCGCCGGGCGAGTTGTGCCGTCACCTGTCCCTCGACAGCGGTTCGATGACACGCATGCTCGATCGTCTGGAACAGAAAGGTTTCCTTGCCCGCCAACGCTCCGATGCGGATCGCCGTCAGGTGCAGCTTGTACTCACGGAAGAAGGCCAGAAGCTCGCCGGGCTGCTGCCACACATCGGCGCCGAAGCCATGAATGAACTGGCCGGTGCCATCACTCCGGAAGAGTTGAAAACCCTGGAGCTGATCCTGAAGAAAATTTTGCTGGCAGCCGGTGACCCGATCACCCTGCTGCGGGTAGGTGACAAATGAGCAGTAAACCCTTGCGTACCGGCCTTGGCCTGGTGTTGTTGGCCATGAGTCTGGCCGGTTGCGCCAGCTACAGCGGCCTGAAGACCGAAGGTGTCAGCCTCGACGCGAAGAGCCTCAAGACCGGGCAATCCCTTGGCGGCGTGACCCTGTCGCCGGCCGCCTGGCCGAAAAGCGACTGGTGGAAAAGCCTCGGCGACCCGCAACTCGATGGGTTGATCCGCGAGGCCTTGCGCGACAGCCCGGACATGCAAATTGCCGACGCCCGTGCCCATCAGGCCAGTGCCGCTGCCTACGCCGCCGACGCCGCACGGATGCCGACCCTGGATGCCAGCGCCGGTGTCAGCCGCTCGCGCCTGGCCCGGGACCAGGACCCGCTCGGGCAGGGTGATGCCTACGCCACCATTCGCAACATCAGCGCCGGTTTCAACTACAACTTCGACCTGTGGGGCGGTCAGCGCGATGCCTGGGAAGCCGCCCTCGGCCAGGCCCGTGCCGCCGAAGTCGACCAGCAGGCTGCGCAACTGACGCTGGCCGCCGATGTCGCCCGGGCCTATAGCGATCTCGGTCAGGCGCACATCGTCTACGACCTGTCCGACGCAGACCTCAAGCGCACCCGGCAAATGCTCGAGCTGAGCCAGCGGCGCCTGACTGCCGGGATCGACAGCCAGTACCAGTTCCAGCAGACCGAAAGCCTGGAAGCCACCGCCCAGGCCAACCTGATCGACGCGCAAAAGCGCCTGAACAGCGCGAAAATCGCCCTCGCGGTGCTGCTCGGCAAAGGCCCTGACCGCGGCAATGAAATTGCCCGCCCCAACATTCTTCAGCCGAGCGCGGTAGCGCTACCTTCGGTGCTGCCGGCCGAACTGCTCGGGCGTCGCCCGGACCTGGTGGCCGCGCGCTGGCGGGTCGAGGCGGCGAGCAAGAGCATCGACGCCGGCAAGACCCGGTTCTATCCCAACTTGAACCTCAGCGCCGCCGCCGGTGCCGAATCCTTGCTGGGAGATGCGATGTTTGGTTCGGCCAGCCGCTTCTTCAACATTGCACCGACGATCTCTGTGCCGATCTTCGACGGTGGCCGTTTGCGCGCCGACCTCGATTCGCGTGACGCCGATTACGACCTCGCCGTGGCGCAGTACAACAAAAGCCTGGTGAAGGCGCTGGGCGATGTCAGTGACAGCATCAACCAGTTGCGCGATATCGGCCGACAAATCGCTGCCCAGCAGCACGCCACCGACATCGCCCAGGATTCCTACAACACCGTGGTCCAGCGTTACGGTTCCGGCATCGGCAACTACCTGGACGTGCTCAGCATCGAGCAGCAATTGCTCCAGGCCCAGCGTGAGCTGGCCAACCTTAATGCCGAGCAGATTGACCTGTCGATCCAACTGATGCAGGCGCTGGGCGGCGGTTTCCAGCCTGAGGTCATAGCCTCGGCCGATGCCACTCCAGCCACGCTGACTCACTAATTCAAGGTACTTGTCATGGCCACTGCCGATACAACTCAACCTCCGGAAAACACCCAGGGCAACCCCAACTCGGGCAAGCGCAAGTTCATGCTGTTGGTGCTGGCTGTCGCCGTCGCGCTCAGCGGCGCGGGCGTCTGGGCCTACCACGAGTTTTACGGGCGCTGGAGCGAAAGCACCGACGACGCCTATGTGAATGGCAACGTGGTGGAAATCACGCCGCTGGTCACCGGCACCGTGGTCAGCATCGGCGCCGATGACGGCGATCTGGTGCATGAAGGCCAGGTGCTGGTGAACTTCGACCCGAACGACGCCGAAATCGGCCTGGAAAATGCCCAGGCCAATCTGGCTCGTACCGTGCGTCAGGTGCGTGGTCTGTACAGTGACGTGGATGGCATGAAAGCCCAGGTCAACGCCCAGAAAGCCGAAGTGCAAAAGGCCCAGGACAACTTCAGCCGGCGCAAGAATCTCGCCGCCGGCGGGGCGATTTCCCAAGAGGAACTGTCCCATGCCCGCGACGACCTGACCTCGGCGCAAAACGCCCTGGCCAACGCTGAACAAAAGCTCAAGACCACCAGCGCGCTGGTCGATGACACCGTGGTTTCATCGCATCCGGACGTGATGGCCGCCGCTGCGCAACTGCGCCAGGCTTACCTGAACAACTCACGCAGTGTCCTGATCGCACCAGTCACCGGTTATGTGGCCAAGCGTTCTGTACAACTGGGTCAACGCGTTCAACCGGGTACCGCGCTGATGGCGGTGATTCCGCTGGATCAGCTGTGGATCGACGCCAACTTCAAGGAAACCCAGTTGCGTGACATGCGCATTGGCCAGCCGGTTGAGATCGAAACCGACCTTTATGGCAGCGACGTCAAATACAGCGGCACCATCGACAGCCTCGGCGCCGGGACCGGCAGCGCTTTTGCCCTGCTGCCGGCGCAGAACGCCACCGGCAACTGGATCAAGATCGTTCAGCGCGTGCCGGTGCGGATCCACGTCAACGCCGAAGAGCTGGCCAAGCACCCGTTGCGGGTCGGCCTGTCGACCATGGTCGATGTGAATCTGCGCGACCAGAGCGGACCGGTATTGGCGCAACAGCCGCCGCAGAAGGCTTCGTTCAGCACCAACGTCTACGACCGTCAGTTGGCCGAGGCCGACGCGATGATCACCCAATTGATCCACGACAACAGCGCCGCGGTCAGCAAAACCGCGCAACGCTGATATGCCATCACATCGACCCTGTGGGAGCGAGCCTGCTCGCGAAGGTGTTGTATCTGACACTCCGCATTCGCGAGCAGGCTCGCTCCCACAGGGTTAGCGGCGCTAGCCGAGTTTCAAAGGATTCGCGATGAGCAATAACGCGTCTTTCACACCGCCCAGCCTGTTGCTCAGCACCATTGGCCTGTCGCTGGCGACCTTCATGCAAGTGCTCGACACCACCATCGCCAACGTGGCGTTGCCAACAATCTCCGGCAACCTGGGCGTGAGTTCGGAGCAGGGCACCTGGGTGATCACCTCGTTTGCGGTGAGCAACGCCATCGCCTTGCCGCTGACCGGTTGGCTCAGTCGGCGTTTTGGCGAGGTGAAGCTGTTTATCTGGGCGACACTGCTGTTCGTGCTGGCCTCGTTTTTGTGCGGGATTTCCACGTCGATGCCCGAGCTGGTGGGCTTCCGGGTGCTGCAAGGGGTTGTAGCCGGGCCGCTGTACCCAATGACCCAGACCCTGCTGATCGCGGTTTATCCCCCGGCGAAACGGGGGATGGCCCTGGCGTTGCTGGCGATGGTCACGGTGGTCGCGCCGATTGCCGGGCCGATCCTTGGCGGCTGGATCACCGATAGTTACAGCTGGCCATGGATTTTCTTCATCAACGTGCCGATCGGCCTGTTCGCGGCCTGGGTGGTGACGCAACAGATGAAAAAGCGCCCGGTGGTCACCAGCCGTCAACCGATGGATTACGTCGGTTTGATCGCGCTGGTCATCGGCGTCGGGGCCCTGCAGATCGTGCTCGACAAGGGCAACGATGCCGACTGGTTCGAATCGAGTTTCATCGTGATCGGTTCGGTGATTTCGGTGGTGGCCCTGGCGTTCTTCGTGATCTGGGAAATGACCGACGAGCATCCAGTGGTCAACCTGCGCCTGTTCGCCCACCGCAACTTCCGTTACGGCACCATCGTGCTGATTCTGGGGTATGCCGGGTTCTTCGGGATCAACCTGATCCTGCCGCAATGGTTGCAGACCCGACTAGGCTACACCGCGACCTGGGCCGGTTTTGCCGTTGCGCCGCTGGGGATCCTGCCGGTACTGCTGTCGCCGTTTGTCGGCAAGTACGCACCGCGCTTCGACATGCGCATGCTGGCGGGCGGGGCGTTCCTCGCCATCGGCTTGAGCTGTTTCATGCGCGCCGGGTTCACCAATGAAGTGGACTTCCAGCACATCGCGCTGGTGCAGTTGTTCATGGGCATCGGCGTGGCGCTGTTCTTCATGCCGACCCTGACGATCCTGTTGTCGGACCTGCCACCGAGCCAGATTGCCGATGGTTCCGGGCTGGCGACGTTTTTGCGGACCCTGGGCGGCAGTTTCGCGGCGTCGTTGACCACCTGGATCTGGATTCGCCGGGCCGATCAACACCATGCCTACCTGACCGAAAGCATCACCCCGTTCGATCCGGCGACTCGCGAAGCGCTGACCCAGTTGGGCGGGGCAGGGGCCAAGGCATACACGCAGCTGGAGCAGACAGTGATCAGCCAAGCGTACATCCTGTCCACGGTGGATTACTTCACCTTGCTGGGCTGGATGTTCCTGGGACTGATCCTGATCGTCTGGCTGGCCAAGCCGCCGTTTACTGCCAAGGCCGGGCCTGCGGCTTCTGCCGGGCACTAAGCACCGCAAAACCATTGTGGGAGCGAGCCTGCTCGCGAATGCGGACTGACATTCAACATTGGTGTTGACTGACACGACGCTTTCGGGCTCGCTCCCACAGGTTTTTGTGTTCGGCTGTCAGTTGGCAGGTGCGGCGAGTTGCGGCGGCGGAGTGAAATCAAACGGCGCCAGTGCAAACCCTTGTTCGTCGACCTGCAATGCCCAGCCCTGACGATCCCAATCCCCCAGCACAATGCGCCGGGCCGCCTGCTCGCCAAGCTGCAACTTGTGAATCGCGGGACGGTGGGTATGCCCGTGGATCAGGGTTTTCACCCCGAATTCCTGCATGATCCGCGGAATCTCTTCGGGCGTGACATCGACGATGTCATTGGCCTTCATCCGTGTTTGCACGCGGCTTTCACTGCGCAGCTTGCGCGCCAGCTTGTGCCGGGTGCGCAGCGGTAGATTGCGCAGGATGAACAGGGTGATCGGGTTGCGCAGGTAGCGGCGCAGCTTCATATAGCTTTCGTCGCGGGTGCAGAGGCTGTCGCCGTGCATCAGCAGCACCGGCTCGCCGTTGAGTTGCACGACACTCGGATCCTTCAACAATGTGCAGCCGGCTTCTTTGCAGAACGCCTTGCCGAGCAGGAAGTCGCGATTGCCGTGCATCAGGAAAATGGCCGTGCCACTGTCGCTGAGGTCGCGCAGGGCCTGGCAGATGGAACGCTGGAAGGGCGTCATGGCGTCGTCGCCAATCCACACCTCGAAGAAGTCGCCCAGAATGTACAACGCACTCGCCGAGCGGGCGCGTCCGGCGAGCAAATCCAGAAACGCCCGGGTGATGTCCGGGCGCTCCTCTTCCAGATGCAAGTCTGAAATCAGCAGTATCACTCAATGATCTCGGCTTTCTCGATGATCACGTCGTCTGCCGGTACGTCCTGGTGGCCGGCCTTGGAAGTGGTGGCCACGCCTTTGATCTTGTCGACAACGTCGGTGCCGGCAGTCACTTTACCGAATACCGCGTAGCCCCAGCCTTGAACGTTCTTGCCGCTGTGGTTCAGGAAGCTGTTGTCCGTCACGTTGATGAAGAACTGTGCCGAAGCCGAATGCGGCTCCATGGTGCGGGCCATGGCGATGGTGTATTTGTCGTTGGAAAGACCGTTGTCGGCTTCGTTCTGGATGCTTGGACGCTTGTCTTTCTTTTCTTTCATGCCTGGCTCGAAACCGCCGCCCTGGATCATGAAGTTACCGATGACACGGTGGAAAATGGTGTTTTCGTAGTGACCGGCTTTGACGTACTCGACGAAGTTGGCCACGGTGATCGGGGCTTTTTCGGCGTTCAGTTCCAGAACGATTTCGCCAAAGTTGGTAGTCAGTTTGACTTGGGTCATGATCGGTACTCTTTATAGGGAATTCGTGGGTATTGGAGCATTTTGCTCCGCTACCGGTTCAGCCTGATCGGCCAAGGTGCGCAGTTTAGCGTGACAGGCACGAATTTCGAGGCTGTTTTTTCATTTACGGCCTATTAAATGCGACGGTTTACAGAGCACGCTCTGTCAGGCACTTGACAGCATCGGCTATGATAGCGGCTTTGTTTTGTCCGGCCTTCATTACGGCCATGCACTTGTACGTTCAAGGATCCTATGAGCAAGCCCACTGTCGACCCTACCTCGAATGCCAAGACCGGCCCTGCCGTGCCGGTCAACTTCCTGCGGCCGATCATCCAGGCAGACCTGGACTCGGGCAAGCACACGCAAATCGTTACCCGTTTCCCGCCTGAACCCAACGGCTACCTGCACATCGGTCACGCCAAGTCGATCTGCGTGAACTTCGGTCTCGCCCAGGAGTTCGGTGGCGTCACGCACCTGCGTTTCGACGACACCAACCCGGCCAAGGAAGACCAGGAATACATCGACGCGATTGAAAGCGACGTCAAATGGCTGGGCTTCGAGTGGTCCGGTGAAGTGCGCTACGCCTCGCAGTATTTCGACCAACTGCACGACTGGGCCGTCGAACTGATCAAGTCCGGCAAGGCCTACGTCGATGACCTGACCCCTGAACAGGCCAGGGAATACCGTGGCACCCTGACCGAACCGGGCAAGAACAGCCCGTTCCGCGACCGTTCGGTGGAAGAGAACCTCGACCTGTTCGCCCGCATGAAGGCCGGTGAGTTCAAGGACGGCGCACGCGTGCTGCGGGCCAAGATCGACATGGCCTCGCCGAACATGAACCTGCGCGACCCGATCATGTATCGCATCCGCCACGCTCACCACCACCAGACCGGCGACAAGTGGTGCATCTACCCGAACTATGACTTCACCCACGGTCAGTCGGACGCCATCGAAGGCATCACTCACTCGATCTGCACCCTGGAATTCGAAAGCCACCGTCCGCTGTACGAGTGGTTCCTCGACAACCTGCCGGTACCGGCCCACCCGCGCCAGTACGAGTTCAGTCGCCTGAACCTGAACTACACCATCACCAGCAAGCGCAAGCTCAAGCAGCTTGTGGACGAGGGCCACGTCAACGGCTGGGACGACCCGCGCATGTCCACGCTGTCGGGCTTCCGCCGCCGTGGCTACACACCGGCGTCGATCCGCAACTTCTGCGACATGATCGGCACCAACCGTTCCGACGGCGTGGTCGACTTCGGCATGCTCGAGTTCAGCATCCGTCAGGACCTGGACGCGAACGCCCCGCGCGCCATGTGCGTGTTGCGTCCGTTGAAAGTCGTGATCACCAACTACCCGGAAGACCAGGTCGAAAACCTCGAACTGCCGCGTCATCCACAGAAAGAAGAACTCGGCGTGCGCAAGCTGCCGTTCGCCCGTGAAATCTATATCGACCGCGATGACTTCATGGAAGAGCCGCCAAAGGGCTACAAGCGCCTGGAGCCAAACGGCGAAGTACGTCTGCGCGGCAGCTACGTGATCCGTGCCGACGAAGCGATCAAGGACGCCGATGGCAACATCGTCGAACTGCGCTGCTCGTACGATCCGGACACCTTGGGCAAGAACCCGGAAGGCCGCAAGGTCAAAGGCGTGATCCACTGGGTGCCGGCCGCTGCCAGCGTCGAGTGCGAAGTGCGCCTGTACGATCGTCTGTTCCGTTCTCCGAACCCGGAGAAGGCCGAAGACAGCGCCAGTTTCCTGGACAACATCAACCCTGACTCACTGCAGGTACTCACTGGTTGTCGTGCCGAGCCTTCGCTGGGCAACGCACAGCCGGAAGACCGTTTCCAGTTCGAGCGCGAAGGTTACTTCGTCGCGGATCTCAAGGACTCGAAACCAGGTCAGCCGGTATTCAACCGTACCGTGACCCTGCGTGATTCGTGGGGCCAGTGATTCAAGGAAGTTAACGTGCTTACGATTTACAACACGCTCACCAAGAGCAAAGAAGTCTTCAAGCCGCTCGATGGCAACAAGGTGCGCATGTACGTGTGCGGCATGACCGTGTACGACTACTGCCACCTCGGCCACGGCCGCAGCATGGTCGCCTTCGACCTGGTGACGCGCTGGCTGCGCTTTAGCGGCTACGATCTGACTTATGTGCGCAACATCACCGACATTGACGACAAGATCATCAACCGGGCCAACGAGAACGGCGAGTCGTTCGAAGCCTTGACCGAGCGCATGATCGCGGCGATGCACGAAGATGAGGCGCGCCTGAACATCAAGAAGCCGGACATGGAGCCGCGTGCCACTGACCACATCCCGGGCATGCACGCGATGATCCAGACCCTGATCGACAAGGGCTACGCCTACGCCCCGGGCAATGGCGACGTGTACTACCGCGTCGGCAAGTTCATGGGCTACGGCAAGCTGTCGCGCAAGAAGATCGAAGACCTGCGTATCGGCGCCCGCATCGAAGTCGACGAGTCGAAACAGGACCCGCTGGACTTCGTGCTGTGGAAAGCCGCCAAGCCGGGCGAGCCGAGCTGGGAATCGCCGTGGGGCGCCGGGCGTCCGGGCTGGCACATCGAATGCTCGGTGATGTCCACCTGCTGCCTGGGCGAGACCTTCGACATTCATGGCGGCGGCAGCGACCTTGAGTTTCCGCACCACGAAAACGAAATCGCCCAGAGCGAAGCGGCCACCGGCAAGACCTACGCCAACGCGTGGATGCATTGCGGCATGATCCGGATCAATGGCGAGAAGATGTCCAAGTCCTTGAACAACTTCTTCACCATCCGTGACGTGCTCGACAAGTACCACCCGGAAGTCGTGCGTTACCTGCTGGTGTCGAGCCACTATCGCAGCGCCATCAACTACTCGGAAGACAACCTCAAGGACGCCAAGGGCGCCCTGGAGCGTTTCTACCACGCGTTGAAAGGCCTGCCGAACGTGGCTCCGGCTGGCGGCGAAGCCTTCGTCGAGCGCTTCACCCAGGTGATGAACGACGACTTCGGTACGCCGGAAGCCTGCTCGGTGCTGTTCGAGATGGTCCGCGAGATCAACCGCCTGCGCGAGAGCGATCTGGACGCGGCGGCCGGTCTGGCAGCCCGTTTGAAAGAACTGGCCAGCGTGCTGGGTGTGTTGCAACTGGAGGCCGATGACTTCCTGCAGGCCGGCGCCGAAGGGCGGGTGGATGCCGCGCAAGTCGAGGCGCTGATTGCAGCGCGCCTGGCGGCACGTGCCGGCAAGGACTGGGCCGAATCCGACCGCATCCGCGACCAGCTCACCGCCATGGGCGTGGTGCTGGAAGACGGCAAGGGCGGCACGACCTGGCGTCTGGCTGACTGACAGCTGTAGTGCTTAAAAACAAAACCCGCCTTGTGCGGGTTTTTGTTTTTAGGTGGGGTGTAAGTATGACAGCGCCCCAGTTGGCGCTTTCGCGAGCAGGCTCGCTCCCACATTGGATCATTGTGATGTTTGAATTTTATACGCGACGCAGATCCCCTGTGGGAGCGAGCCTGCTCGCGAAGGTCTCAAACCGAACATCGCCTGTGCGGAACGCTCGTCATTCCGCCTGGCGCAACCGCTTGTAAAGGGTATTACGGCTTACTCCGAGCCTGCGCGCCAAATGGGAAATATTCCCCCCGACCGCCTGTAACTGCCGATTCAACTCCTCGGCATCATCAAGATCAACCGCCAGTGGCTCCTGCGACTCCACCGGTTCCATCTCCAGATCGACAAAAAAATCATCCGGCAAATGCTCCGGCCGTACCGGCTGTTCCTCGGCCATGGCCAGGGCCACCTGAATCACGCTGCTGACCTGACGCAGGTTGCCCGGCCAGGGGTGGCGGTCGAACAACTCCAGCACCTCCCGGCTCAAACCGGCCCACTGGCTCGGTTCGCGGTGTTGCTCCCACAATCGCTTGAACAGCGCCTGCTTGTCGCTGCGCTCGCGTAGCGCTGGCAGCTCCAGGGTCAAGCCGCCGATGCGGTAGTACAAATCTTCGCGGAAACGTCCCAGTTGTACCTGTTCGCGCAAGGAGCGGTTGGTCGCGGAAATGATGCGGATGTCCACCGGGAACAACTCACTGCTGCCCACCGGTTGCACGCAACGCTCCTGTAACACGCGCAGCAGGCGGGCCTGGGTCGGCAACGGCATGTCACCGATTTCGTCGAGAAACAGCGTGCCTCTGTCAGCCTTGCGGATCAGGCCGATGCTGCCTTTCTGGTTGGCCCCGGTGAACGCGCCTTTCTCGTAGCCGAACAGCTCGGATTCCACCAGTTCGGCGGGGATCGCTGCACAGTTTACGGCGATCAGCGCCTGTTTGTTTCGTGAACTGGCGTGGTGCAAGGCTTTGACAAATACTTCCTTGCCGACCCCGGTTTCGCCGTGGATCAACAGCGGGATGTCTTTTTCCAGCAGGCGTTCGGCCTGGCGCACGGCTTTTTCCACGCGGCTGTCGCCAAAGTGCAGGGTGTTGAGGCTGATCGCCGCTGGTGTCGGGTGCGTCACGGCAGGTTCGACGAACAGTCGCGGCTGGATCGGAACCTGCTTCGGCCTTTTCAGCAGGCACTGGAAGCGATTGCGTCCCGAGGCTTGCAGGGAGAAGGGCAGGCCTTCGGGTTGATTCAACAATTCCAGCAACGAGACCTTGAACAGGCTCTCGACACTGACCCGGGACAGACGCACCCCCAGCAGATTGTCGGCGCGGCGGTTGGCCGACAGCACCTGACCGGTTTCATCGAAAATCAGCAAGCCAGCCCATTGGCTGTCGAGGTTGTTCAGGCCGGTGTTGAACGTCAGTTGGAAATGTTGGCCATGGAACAGATTGAGGATCAGCCGATTCTCCACGGTCTGGCTCATCATCTTGACCATGCCCAGGGTGTGGGATGGCGGCAGATAGCTGTCACTGGACACGTCCAGCACCGCGATCACCTTGCGCTCGGCATCGAAAATCGGCGCGGCGGAACCGGTCATGAAGCGGTTGGCCTTGAGGAAGTGTTCGTCGTGCTCAATGTGCACGGCTTGTTCGCAGGCCAGGGCAGTGCCTATGGCGTTGGTCCCGGTGCAGCGTTCCATCCAGCTGGCGCCGGCGCTGAAACCCCGGGCCAGTTTGGGTTCGATGAAGCGCTGTGTTCCCCATGACGTGAGCACCTGGCCCTGATGGTCGGCGAGCATGATCAGGCAATTGGAATTGCTCAGGATATTCTCGTAGTAGGGCAGCACTTCCTGATGGGTGGTTTGCACCAGTGAATGCTGGCTTTCCAGCAGTTGCGCGATGCCCGCGGTCGGCAATTGGTCGAAGGCCGGCGTGCTCTGATGACTGAGGCCGAACGCGCGACAACGGGACCAGGAGTCCTGGATGATGGCGTCGTGGGATAACGTGGGGGCAGGTGCGGCCATTCAAGTCAGCCTCTGAAAAACACATTTATTGTTGTTATAGGTATTTCCCTGTGGGAGCGAGCCTGCTCGCGAAGCGGTGGGTCAGGCAACTTAATGTTGACTGACACTCAATCTTCGCGAGCAGGCTCGCTCCCACAGGTTTTGCAATTCAGGCTTTGCTCCAATGGAGGCAAAAAGCATCCGTAGAGTGTTGTTCACTAATGTTCATTGTCAACCGTTCGAGTGTTCAGTTGTTCAATCCCGATTGTTCATTTGTGTTCAGCAATGAACGTGACTCCCTAGTCATTTTCAGGAATTTCAAACTGAATCAATCGTTTGCAATTTCTGGCACAAATGTCGCTATACAGCTCCGGTCGCTTGATTCCAAAAATAAAAAAAGGCCGAGCCATGTCATTAACCCTGGAGCATGTCAGCCGCACCGTCGAGGGCCAGACCTGGATCGACGATGCCAACCTGAGTTTTGAACCCGGTTCCTTCAACGTTTTGCTCGGGCGCACGCTGTCTGGAAAAACCAGCCTGATGCGCTTGATGGCCGGGCTGGACAAGCCCGACAGTGGTCGCATTCTGATGAATGGCGTCGACGTCACCCAGCGCCCGGTGCGCTTGCGCAACGTGTCGATGGTGTATCAGCAGTTCATCAACTACCCGACCATGACCGTTTTCGAGAATATCGCCTCGCCGCTGCGCCAGGCCGGTGTGTCCAGCGAGCTGATCCAGAGCAAGGTGCTGGAAACCGCGAAGATGCTGCGCATCGAGAAGTTCCTCCAGCGCCATCCCCTCGAACTCTCCGGCGGCCAGCAACAACGCACGGCCATGGCCCGGGCGCTGGTCAAGGATGCCGAGCTGATCCTGTTCGACGAGCCGCTGGTCAATCTCGACTACAAGCTGCGCGAAGAGCTGCGTCAGGAAATGCGCGAGCTGTTCAAGGCGCGCCATACCATCGCGATCTATGCCACCACCGAGCCCAACGAGGCCCTGGCCCTGGGCGGCACCACGACCATTCTTCACGAAGGCCGGGTGATCCAGAGTGGCCAGTCTTCCTCGGTCTATCACCAGCCGCAATCGGTGCTGGCGGCGGAGCTGTTCTCCGAACCACCGATCAACCTGATGCCGGGGCGCATCGCCGGCAACGAAGTGAGTTTCGCCAATTTCGTGCACTTTCCGCTGAACGTGGATCTGCACCCGGTGGGTGAGGGCGAGTTCCGTTTCGGCGTGCGCCCGAGCCACATCTCGCTGGTGCCGAGCAACGATGACGACCTGGAACTGGCGGTGACCGTCGAGGTGGCGGAGATCAGCGGTTCGGAAACCTTCCTGCACGTACGCAACGAGCATTTCCTGCTGGTGCTGCACTTGCCGGGCGTTCACGAATACGACGTCGATGCGCCAATCCGCATCTACATCCCGACCCATAAACTGTTTGTGTTCGATACGCTGGGGCGGCTGGTGCAGGCGCCGGGCCGGCGTGTCGCGAGGGTTGCCTGATGGCCGAAATCCGTTTGCAGAGCCTCGCCCACAGCTACACCAGGACCCCGGTGGGACCTGAGGACTATGCGATTCGCGAGATGGACCACATTTGGGAGCAGGGTGGCGCCTACGCGTTGCTCGGTCCATCGGGCTGCGGTAAGTCGACCTTGCTCAACATTATTTCCGGGTTGCTCAGCCCGTCCCAGGGTCATGTGCTGTTCGACGGCAAAGCAGTCAACAACCTGACCCCGGAGAAGCGCAACATTGCCCAGGTTTTCCAGTTTCCGGTGGTCTACGACACCATGACGGTGTTCGATAATCTGGCCTTTCCGTTGCGTAACCAGGGCATGGCCGAGGCGAAGATTCACACCAAGGTGCAGGAAATTGCCGAAGTCCTCGACCTTCAGAATCTGCTGAGCAAAAAGGCTCGCAACCTCACCGCCGACGAAAAGCAGAAAGTCTCCATGGGCCGTGGACTGGTGCGAGATGACGTGTCGGCGATCCTGTTCGACGAACCGCTGACGGTGATCGACCCGCACCTGAAGTGGAAACTGCGGCGCAAGCTCAAGCAGATTCACGAGCAGTTCAACATCACCATGGTCTACGTCACCCACGATCAACTGGAGGCCTCGACCTTCGCCGACAAGATCGCGGTGATGTATGGCGGGCAGATCGTGCAGTTCGGCACGCCAAGGGAATTGTTCGAGCGGCCGAGCCACACCTTTGTCGGCTACTTCATTGGCAGTCCGGGGATGAATCTGATCGAAGTGCAGCCGCAACCGGGGGGCGTCGGGTTCGCCTCGACCCACCTGCCGCTGTCCGAGGCCATGCAACAGTGTATCGCCGAATCCGAATGGAAAACCCTGAAGGTCGGCATTCGCCCGGAGTTCGTCCATGTGTGGGACGAAGCCTTCGATGACGCGCTGCGGGCACAGGTCGTACACGTCGAAGACCTGGGCACCTACAAGATCATGACCCTCAACCTCGACGGCGTGCCGCTGAAGGTGCGCCTGGCCGAAGACAAACCGGTGCCGAAAGGCACGGCCTTCATCAGTTTTCCGGCGCAATGGCTGATGGTCTACGCCGACGAATTCCTTTTGGAAACCCAAAGCATTAATGAAGCGTCTGCCAACAAAAAAGAGGCACAGCCATGAACAAGGTGCAGAACAACAAGGCCTGGTGGCTGGTGCTGCCGGTGTTCCTGCTGGTGGCGTTCAGTGCGGTGATCCCGATGATGACCGTGGTCAACTATTCGGTGCAGGACATTTTCGACCAGTCCAGCCGCTATTTCGTTGGCGCCGACTGGTACAAGCAGGTACTGCTCGACCCGAGGCTGCATGACTCACTGCTGCGTCAGTTCATCTATTCCGCCTGTGTGCTGCTGATCGAAATTCCTTTGGGCATCGCCATAGCCCTGACCATGCCGACCAAGGGTCGCTGGTCTTCGGTGGTGTTGATCGTGCTGGCGATCCCGTTGCTGATCCCGTGGAACGTGGTGGGTACCATCTGGCAGATCTTCGGCCGTGCCGATATCGGCCTGCTAGGTTCGAGCCTCAATGCCATGGGCATCAGCTACAACTATGCGGCAAGCACCATGGACGCCTGGGTCACCGTGCTGGTGATGGACGTCTGGCACTGGACCTCGCTGGTGGCGCTGCTGTGTTTCTCCGGGTTGCGGGCGATTCCGGATGTGTATTACCAGGCGGCGCGGATCGACCGTGCTTCGGCCTGGGCGGTGTTCCGGCATATCCAGTTGCCCAAGCTCAAGAGTGTGCTGCTGATCGCCGTGATGCTGCGGTTCATGGACAGTTTCATGATCTACACCGAGCCGTTCGTACTCACGGGCGGCGGTCCGGGCAATGCCACCACCTTCCTCAGCCAGACCCTGACCCAGATGGCCGTAGGGCAATTCGACCTGGGGCCGGCAGCGGCATTCTCGCTGGTGTACTTCCTGATCATCCTGTTGGTGTCCTGGCTGTTCTACACCGCCATGACTCACTCTGACGCCAACCGCTGAGGCCCGCCATGAGCAAGAGAAAGCTGGTTCCGTTGCTGCTCTATATCCTGTTCCTGCTGGTTCCCATCTACTGGCTGCTGAACATGTCTTTCAAGAGCAATACCGAAATCCTTGGCGGCCTGACGCTGTTTCCGCAGGATTTCACCTTCCACAACTACAAGGTGATCTTCACCGACCCGAGCTGGTACACCGGCTACCTCAACTCGCTGTACTACGTGAGCCTGAACACGATCATTTCCCTGAGCGTGGCACTGCCGGCGGCCTATGCGTTCTCGCGTTATCGCTTCCTCGGTGACAAGCACCTGTTCTTCTGGCTGCTGACCAACCGCATGGCGCCGCCGGCGGTGTTCCTGTTGCCGTTCTTCCAGTTGTATTCATCGATCGGGTTGTTCGACACCCACATTGCCGTGGCCCTGGCCCACTGCCTGTTCAACGTTCCGCTGGCGGTGTGGATTCTCGAAGGCTTCATGTCCGGCGTGCCCAAGGAAATCGACGAAACCGCCTACATCGATGGCTACAGTTTTCCCAAGTTCTTCGTGAAGATTTTCATCCCGCTGATCGGCTCCGGCATCGGCGTCACGGCGTTCTTCTGCTTCATGTTTTCCTGGGTCGAACTGCTGTTGGCGCGCACCCTCACTTCGGTGAACGCCAAACCGATCGCAGCGGTGATGACCCGCACTGTCTCGGCATCCGGTATCGACTGGGGCGTACTGGCGGCGGCGGGGGTGTTGACCATCCTGCCGGGCATGCTGGTGATCTGGTTTGTTCGCAACCACGTGGCCAAGGGCTTTGCCCTGGGCCGGGTATGAGGAACTGATGATGGAATGGATGAGTTGGACCGTCCCCACGATGGCGTTCTTCGGCGTCATTGCCTTGATCCTGGTGGGCATGACCACCTGGGAGTTGCGTTCGCCGAGTGTGCTTCGGCGAGGTTTCCTGCCGATTGCCACCACCCGTGGCGATCGCTTGTTTATCGGTCTTCTCGGCAGCGCCTACCTGCATTTGCTGGTAATCGGCGTCACCGACTGGAGCATCTGGGTCGCTTTCGCGTTGTCCCTGGTGTGGCTGTTGGCTGTGATGCGTTGGGGCTAGTCGAGTCGCTCGGCAATGTTGCTCCGAAATCCCATACAGGAGGTCTCTATGTTCGACAAAAACAATAAGCTGCGACATAGCATTTCATTGGCAGCCATGCTGGCACTCAGTGGGTTGAGCGCAGCGGCCTGGGCCGATGCCTATGAAGACGCTGCGAAGAAATGGATTGGCAGCGAGTTCAAGCCATCCACCCTGACGGCCGATCAGCAACTGGCGGAATTGAAGTGGTTCATCAAGACCGCCGAGCCGTTTCGCGGGATGGACATCAAGGTCGTCTCGGAAACCATCGCCACCCACGAGTACGAGTCCAAGGTGCTGGCCAAGGCCTTCACCGAGATCACCGGGATCAAAGTCACCCACGACCTGCTGCAGGAAGGCGATGTGGTGGAAAAGCTGCAGACCGTGATGCAATCGGACAAGAGCATCTATGACGGCTGGGTCAACGACTCGGACCTGATCGGTACGCACTTTCGCTACGGCAAGACCGAAGCGATCACCGACCTGATGGCCAATGAAGGCAAGGACTTCACCTCGCCGACCCTGGACCTCAAGGACTTCATCGGCATTTCCTTCACCACCGCACCGGACGGCAAGATCTACCAGTTGCCCGACCAGCAGTTCGCCAACCTGTACTGGTTCCGCGCCGACTGGTTCGAACGCGCGGACCTCAAGGCCAAGTTCAAGGAAAAGTACGGCTATGAGTTGGGCGTGCCGGTGAACTGGTCGGCCTATGAAGACATCGCGAAATTTTTCAGCGAAGACGTCAAGGAAATCGACGGCAAGCGCGTCTACGGGCACATGGACTACGGCAAGAAAGATCCGTCCCTGGGCTGGCGCTTCACCGATGCCTGGTTCTCCATGGCCGGTGGCGGCGACAAGGGTATTCCCAACGGCTTGCCGGTGGACGAGTGGGGCATTCGAGTCGAGGACTGCCACCCGGTGGGTTCCAGCGTGACCCGCGGCGGCGACACCAACGGTCCGGCGGCGGTGTTCGCCACCACCAAGTACGTCGACTGGCTGAAGAAGTACGCGCCACCGGAAGCGGCGGGCATGACCTTCTCCGAATCGGGTCCGGTGCCATCCCAGGGCAGCATCGCCCAGCAGATTTTCTGGTACACCGCCTTTACCGCCGACATGACCAAACCGGGCCTGGCGGTGATGAACGCCGACGGCACGCCGAAATGGCGCATGGCGCCGTCGCCGCGTGGTCCGTACTGGGAAGATGGCATGAAACTGGGCTATCAGGACGTGGGCTCCTGGACCTTCATGAAGTCTACGCCTGAGAAGCAGAAACTGGCGGCCTGGCTGTACGCGCAGTTCGTGACCTCGAAAACCGTCTCGCTGAAGAAAACCATCGTCGGCCTGACCCCGATCCGCGAGTCGGACATCAACTCGCAGGCGATGACCGACCTGGCACCGAAACTTGGTGGTCTGGTGGAGTTCTACCGCAGCCCGGCCCGTGTGCAATGGACCCCGACCGGGACCAACGTGCCGGACTATCCTCGCCTCGCGCAGTTGTGGTGGAGCCACATCGCCGAAGCCGCCAGCGGCGACAAGACCCCGCAACAGGCACTGGACGGGCTGGCCAAGGATCAGGATGCAATCATGACCCGACTGGAGCGTTCGAAGGCGCAAGCCACCTGCGCACCGAAAATGAACCCCGAGCGCGACGCGCAGTACTGGTTCGATCAGCCGGGCGCACCGAAGCCGAAACTGGCGAACGAGAAACCGAAAGGCGAAACCGTGAGCTACAACGAACTGCTGAAATCGTGGGCGGATGCGCGTAAGTAAGTATTTGGGACTGTGAAAGGCGAACGGCACCGGAAGGTGCCGTTTTTATTTGTGCCTGATGGACCGCTTTCGTGAGCAAGCGACCCCGCGGGAGCAAGCTCCCTCGCCACAGATTCCTTTCAGGCTACATAACGGATATGTAATTTGCGCGCCACTGTCATGAAAGGTTCGGATTGTTACCTTGACCTCGTTAGTAAATTAAACGAGGAATCAAACATGAAACTTGCAGAACTGAGTGCGTTTGTAGCGGCGTTGGTGATGTCTTCTGTTGTTTTGGCAGAAGGTGGCGGTGACAAGGCGTTCGAAAAAATGATGGCGGCCAATGACCGCTCGGTGGAGATGTTTGTCGCGAAGGAACAGACGCGTACTCCCGTTGTATTGAATGAAAAAAAGGACGACAAGACCAAAGACTTGTAAGCGTGTCGCGCTGGAACTAGCCCGTCATCGAATGCCGATGGTGGGCTTTTTTTTGAGCCTGGATTTGAAAGTATTGGATATGAAAGTTTTTAAGTTGATGGCGTTCGTCGGTGTGATGGCGATGTCGTTGAATGCGCTGGCAGAAGGCGGCGGTGACAGGACGTTTGAGAAGGCGTTCAGTGCCAATGGCAAAGCCATGGAGCAATACGCGGCCGACCAAGGCAAACCTGCGCCAGTGTCGAAAGACTACGAATACGGGATGAAACTGGATGTGGTTAAAGTGGTGAGCGTTGTGCGGCCGCAAGTTGCTTGTGCCGTGGTGCCTACTGCCATGACCTATGAAGCGTAGAAGGTCGCAAATTCTCGCGCATGTGCAGGTATAGGATGACGCGACCAGTCCGGCAAGAATTTTCGAGTAATGCAAGGGGAGGGGACTTCGCAATTGACTCATCGGCTCACCCGCAGCACTATCTACCGATGAATGATCAATGCCGAATGAACATGATGTGTTCCTCTATGACCGCTTTCGGCGGGCCATAAGGTCATACGTGCTCGGCATTTGACGTGTTACCCAAAGCCCCGCCAGAGATGGACGGGGCTTTTTGATTCTCCGTCTGCACATGGCTGATGGAGAGTGAAATGTTCGAAATTGGAAAAGCCACCCAAAGCGACGCTCAGACTGCATTCGACATACGGCTGCTAGCCATTCGACATCAATGCATCGGTGCCTATACCGAAAAGCAAATGCTGACCTGGACATCGGGACCAGCTGAGGACGGTTACTGCGCACTGATGGAAAAGTGTTTCTATCTGGGCAGCGTTCGGAGTGAGCCCGTCGCGACAGGCATGCTGGATCTGGAGAACCGCGAAATCGGTGCGATCTTTATACATCCTGACTTTATGCAACGAGGCTTGGGCAAGCGCATTGTGAGCTTTCTTGAAGATCTGGCGCGGGATCTTGGCCTGATGGAAGTTCGTCTGGATGCGACTTTGAATGCCGCCGACTTTTATCGACGCTGTGGTTACATTGGGGAGGAGCCTGCGGTTTACCATTCCCCCTCCGGTCTTCAACTGGCCTGCGTTCCTATGGTGAAGAAACTGTGATGGCTTCGGGGCCGGCCTGAGTAGCACCGCATAATTCGGCGCCTGAAAGCTCCGATCTAAAAACGCAAAAACGGCACCCGAAGGTGCCGTTTTTGTTTACTACCGGGTATCGCTAAGCGATCAACCCGCCAGGCCCGACTGTTGAACCAGGTTCAGCAGCGGTTGTGGGTACAGGCCGAGGAAGAAAGCCAGTACCGCGATGGCCAGCAGCATCACGCCGCCCGCACGCTGTTCCCAGTGCAGTTGAGCATCGACGCGGCGCAGGTTCGGTTCGATCAGGTACAGGGTGACCATCACGCGCAGGTAGTAGAACACGCCGATGGCGCTGCCCAGAACCAGCGAGCCGACCAGCCACCATTGGTGCGATTCGACACCGGTGGCGATGATATAGAACTTGCCGATGAAGCCCGCGGTCAGCGGGATACCGGCCAGGGACAGCATCATCACGGTCAGCACGGCGGTCAGGTACGGACGGCGCCAGAACAGGCCGCGGTATTCGTACAGGGCGTCTGCGTCACGGCCTTTGTATGGCGAGGACATCAGGGTGATCACGCCGAAGGCGCCGAGGCTGGTGATCACGTAGGTGACCAGGTACACGCCGATGGCTTCCACGGCCAGACCCTTGCTCGCCACCAGGGCGATCAGCAGGTAACCGAAGTGGGCGATGGACGAGTAACCCAGCAGACGCTTGAGGTTGCTCTGGGTCAGGGCCAGCAGGTTACCGAACAGGATCGACGCGATGGCGATGATGGTCAGCACGTTGCTCAGCACGCCGCTGCTCGCCGCTGGCGAGATCTGGAACAGACGCACCATCACCGCGAACACGGCAACCTTGGAAGCAGTCGCCAGGAACGCTGCGACTGGCGCCGGAGCACCTTCGTAGACGTCCGGAGTCCAGAGGTGGAAGGGTACCAGCGACAGCTTGAACGCCAGGCCGATCAGCATCATGCCCAGGCCCAGTTGTGCCAGCGAGCTTGGCAGACCGGTAGCCGCCAGCGCTTGGCCGATGCCGACGAAGCTCAGGGAGCCGGCGTCAGCGTAGAGCAGGGCCATACCGAACAACAGGAACGCGGAACCGGCCGCCGACAGCACCATGTACTTGATACCGGCTTCCAGCGAGCGCTTGTTGAAGAAGGCATAGGCCACCAGACCGTAGACCGGCACCGACAGCAGTTCCAGACCGACGAACAACCCGGCCAGGTGCTGTGCGCTGACCAGCACCAGGCCACCGGCGGCGGACATCAGGATCAGCAGGTACAGTTCTTCACGGTTGCCCGGGTAACCTGTGCCACCATCGCCGAGGTAGGCGTGGGCGAGGGTGACACAAGCGAGGGTGGCGACCAGGATCAGCGCCATGTACAAGCAAGCGAAGCTATCGATTTGCAGCAGTGGGGTCACAGCCAATGGCGCGACCTTCAAGGCTGGCAGGATCGACAGCAACGCCAGGTTCAGACCTGCCACCGAAATCAGGAAGGTCTGCGAGTGGTTGCGGCGCCAGGCGATCGCCAGCATCACCACGATGATCGTGGCGCTGGTAATCAACAGCGGCGCTAGCGCGATAAAGTGTTGAGTCGTGAATTCCATAGCGCTCTTACCGGGCCGAAGCGAGTTGAGTGAAGGCGGTGCCGAGCCATTGCTGCACGCCATGCATCGTAGCGGCAGAGGTATCGAGGAACGGTTGCGGGTAGATGCCGATGTAGGCCAGCAACGCGGCCAGACCGACCACCATGATCATTTCGCGACCGTCCATGCCATGCATCACCGCGTCCGACCTGGCCGGGCCGAAGTAGGCACGATGGATCATGATCAGCGAGTAGACCGAACCGAACACCAGACCGGACGTCGCGATGATGGTGACCCATGGGGCGATCGGGAAAGTGCCGATCAGGATCAGGAACTCACCGACGAAGTTGCCGGTACCCGGCAAGCCCAGCGACGCGGCGGCGAAGAACAGGCTGAGGGCCGGCAGGTAAGCGATCTTCGACCACAGGCCACCCATCTCGCGCATGTCGCGGGTATGGGTGCGTTCGTACAGTTGGCCACTCAGGATAAAGAGTGCCGCCGCCGACAGGCCGTGCGCCAGCATCTGCATCACCGCGCCCTGCAGTGCCAATTGGCTGCCGGAGTAGATGCCGATCAGTACGAAGCCCATGTGGGAAACGGACGAGAAGGCAATCAGACGCTTGATGTCGGTTTGCGCGAACGCCAGGAATGCACCGTAGAAAATCCCGATCAGACCCAGGGTCATGGCGAACGGCGCGAACTCGGCCGAGGCATTCGGGAACAGCGGCAGGGCGAAACGCAGCAGACCGTAGGCCGCTGTCTTCAGCAAGATACCGGCGAGGTCGACGGAACCTGCGGTCGGCGCCTGGGCGTGAGCGTCAGGCAACCAGGAGTGGAACGGCACCACGGGCAGTTTCACCGCGAAGGCGATGAAGAAGCCGAGCATCAGGATGTACTCGGTGGTGGTCGACATCTTGGTCTTCAACAGGTCGGCGTAGTTGAAGGTAATCACGCCGGTGTCGTTGAAGTTGACCAGTACCAGACCCAGGATCGCCACCAGCATGATCAGGCCGGAAGCCTGAGTGAAGATGAAGAACTTGGTCGCCGCGTAGATCCGGGTTTTCTTGCCGTCCGAAGAACTGTGACCCCAGAGCGCGATGAGGAAGTACATCGGCACCAGCATCATTTCCCAGAAGAAGAAGAACATGAACAGGTCGAGGGCGAGGAACACGCCGACGACGCCGCCCAGGATCCACATCAGGTTCAGGTGGAAGAAGCCAACGTGACGCTGGATCTCTTTCCACGAGCAGAGTACCGAGAGGACACCCAGCAGGCCGGTCAGCATGATCATCAACAGCGACAGGCCGTCGAGGGCCAGGTGTACGTTGATGCCAAAGCGCTGGATCCAGACGTGCTTGAACTCAAGCGCCCAGGTCGGATCGGCACCCGGTGCCGGAGCAAACGAATAGTCACCGTTGGCCCACAGCCAGAGGCCGAGGGAGAGCAGCAGGGACATGGTGATCAGCGCAATCCAGCGGGGGAGGGTGGCGCCGAAGCGCTCACCCATCCAGCACAGCAGGCCGCCGATGAAGGGGATCAGGATTAGCCAAGGCAGAATCATGACGGGCTCAATTCCTTTCGCAAGTTCGCAAGGTTCATATCAGACCGCTACCAGCACGACGGCGCCGATAACCAGTACGGCACCAGCAGCCATCGAGGCGGCGTACCAACGCAGTTGACCGGTCTCGGTACGGCTCAGGGCGGTGTGACCGCCTTTGGCCATACGCGGGATCAGACCGATGGTCTGGTCCAGCGGGTCTTTGCGCAGGATGTGGTTGATCGCCAGGTATGGCTTGACGAACAGTTTGTCGTAGATCCAGTCGAAGCCCCAGGCAGCGAACCACCAGGCCGACAGGATACGGCCGATGCCGCTGTTGGCGATGGCGGTGACGAAGCGACGCTTGCCGAGGAACAGCAGTGCGGCCAGCAGGATGCCGGAAAGGGCGATGGCGCCCGAGGCGATTTCCAGGCTGTGCTTGGCTTCGCCGCCGGCATGGCCGACGCTTTCCGGCAGTACGCCGTGAAGTGGTGGAACGATCATCGCGCCGATGGCGGTGGACAATACGATCAGCACCGACAGTGGCAGCCAGTGGGCGATGCCGTGACCGGCGTGGGCTTCGGTCTTCGCTTCACCGTGGAACGCGATGAAGATCAGGCGGAAGGTGTACAGCGAGGTCATGAACGCGCCGACCAGGCCCGCATACAGCAGACCGTGGTTGCCGCTGGCGAACGCTTCCCAGAGGATTTCGTCCTTGGAGTAGAAGCCTGCGGTTACAAGAGGCAGGGCCGCGAGGGCCGCGCCGCCGACGATGAAGCTGGCGTAGGCCAGTGGCAGTTTCTTCCACAGACCGCCCATCTTGAAGATGTCCTGCTCGTGGTGGCAGGCAACGATCACCGCACCGGAAGCAAGGAACAACAGGGCCTTGAAGAAGGCGTGGGTCATCAGGTGGAAGATCGCGCCATCCCAGGCACCGACGCCCAGGGCCAGGAACATGTAGCCGATCTGGCTCATGGTCGAGTAGGCGAGGATACGCTTGATGTCGGTCTGAACCAGAGCCGCGAAGCCGGCCAGAACCAGGGTCACGCCACCGACGATGCCGACCAGATGCAGGATTTCCGGCGCCAGGGTGAACAGGCCGTGGGTACGGGCGATCAGGTAGACACCCGCGGTCACCATGGTTGCAGCGTGGATCAGTGCCGAAACCGGAGTAGGGCCGGCCATCGCGTCCGCCAGCCAGGTTTGCAGCGGCAGTTGCGCGGATTTACCGACAGCGCCGCCCAGCAGCATCAGGGTGGCCAGGACCATCCAGATATTGCCGGCCTGGAATTTCTGCGGTGCCAGCACCAGCAGTTCCTGAACGTTCAGCGTGCCCAGTTGGGCAAACAGGATGAACAGGCCGATGGCCATGAACACGTCACCGATACGGGTCACGATGAAGGCCTTGAGTGCCGCGTTACCGTTGTTGCGGTTGCTGTAGTAGAAACCGATCAACAGGTACGAGCACAGGCCCACGCCTTCCCAGCCGAAGTACAGGAACAACAGGTTATCGCCCAGCACCAGGAACAGCATGCTGGCGATAAACAGGTTGGTGTACGCGAAGAAACGCGAGTAGCCGTCTTCACCGCGCATGTACCAGGAAGCGAACAGGTGGATCAGGAAGCCGACGCCGACCACCACACCAAGCATGGTCAGGGACAGACCATCCAGGTACAGCGCGAAGTTCGGCGTGAAGCCTTCCACCGCCATCCACTGCCACAACACCAGGGTGTAGTGACCGCCTTCCGGTGGTGCGACGTTGAATTGCCAGATCACGTAAGCCGCGACGATGGCAGACAAGCCGACGGAACCGACGCCGATCAGCGCCGACAGGTTTTCCGAGAGGCGGCCGCGAGAAAACGCCAGCAGCAGGAAACCTATGAGAGGGAACAGGAAAGTCAGATAGAGAAGATTCATCCGCGCATCTCACTGGCAGCGTCGATATCGAGCGTGTGGAAGCGGCGATACAGTTGCAGCAGGATCGCCAGGCCAATACTGGCCTCGGCGGCTGCCAGGCTGATCACCAGGATGAACATGATCTGTCCATCCGGTTGCGCCCAGCGGCTACCGGCAACGATGAACGCCAAAGCGGAGGCATTCATCATGACCTCCAGGCTCATCAGCACGAAGAGGATGTTGCGGCGGACCATCAGGCCGACCAGGCCGAGGCAGAACAGGATGCCGGCAACCGCCAGACCATGCTCCATGGGGATAGCAGGCATCGTCATTGCTCCTTGGCTTCGTTACGGCCCAGATGGAACGCCGTGACGGCTGCGGCGAGCAGCAGCATCGAGGCGAGTTCGACCACCAGCAGGTAAGGACCGAACAGGCTGATGCCCACGGCCTTGGCGTCTACGGTGGTGTGACCGACGGCCTGGCCGCTCTGGTGGGAGAACAGCACATACAGCAGTTCCACCAGCAGCAGCGCGGCGAGGGCGACCGGGCCGCCCCAGATACCGGGCTTGAGCCAGACGCGCTCTTGCTGAACCGAGGCCGGGCCCAGGTTCAGCATCATTACCACGAACACGAACAGCACCATGATGGCGCCAGCGTAGGCGATCACTTCCAGTACACCGGCAAACGGCGCGCCGAGGGCGAAGAACGTCATCGCCACGGCGATCAACGAAATGATCAGGTAGAGCAGGGCGTGCACAGGGTTGGTGTTGGTGATCACGCGAAGCGTGGACACCACAGCGATACCCGATGCGAAATAGAAAGCGAATTCCATCTTTCTTCCTTAAGGCAGCAAGCTCTTCACGTTGACCGGTTCGGCTTCATTTTGCGCGGAGCCTTTCGGCTTCCCGGCAATCGCCATACCTGCAACACGATAGAAGTTGTAATCAGGGTTTTTGCCGGGGCCGGAGATCAGCAGATCTTCTTTCTCGTAAACCAGGTCCTGACGTTTGAACTCGGCCATTTCGAAATCCGGTGTCAGCTGGATTGCGGTGGTCGGGCAGGCTTCCTCGCAGAGGCCGCAGAAAATGCAGCGCGAGAAGTTGATGCGGAAGAAGTCCGGGTACCAGCGACCGTCTTCGGTTTCAGCTTTCTGCAGCGAGATGCAACCGACCGGGCACGCCACGGCGCACAGGTTGCAGGCTACGCAACGCTCTTCGCCGTCGGGGTCGCGGGTCAGGACGATACGCCCACGGTAGCGCGGCGGCAGGTAGACCGGTTCCTCCGGGTACTGCAGCGTGTCACGCTTGCGGAAGGCGTGGCCGAAGATCATCACCAGGCTGCGAAGCTGGGTGTAGAGGCCATGCACGATGTCAAAAATGTACTTCATGATTCTCTATCCTCACTGAGCCGCGACGGCGGGCGTGTCGAGCAACACGATCGCAGCGGTCACCAGCATGTTGACGAGGGTCAGCGGCAGGCAGAACTTCCAGCTGAAATCCATCACTTGGTCATACCGTGGGCGCGGAATCGAAGCGCGCAACAGGATGAAGATCATGATGAAGAACGCGGTTTTCAGTGCGAACCAGATGAACGGGATCTGTGGCAGGATGCCGAACGGACCGTGCCAGCCACCGAAGAACAAGGTCACCAGCAGTGCCGAAATCAACACGATGCCGATGTACTCACCCACGAAGAACATGCCCCATTTCATGCCGGCGTATTCAATGTGGTAACCGTCGGCCAGTTCCTGTTCCGCTTCCGGCTGGTCGAACGGGTGACGGTGAGTCACGGCCACGCCAGCGATGAAGAAGGTCAGGAAACCGAAGATCTGCGGAATGATGAACCACAGATGCTGGGCCTGGTAGTCGACGATGTCGCGCATGTTGAACGAGCCGGCCTGGATCACGATGCCCATCAGCGACAGGCCCATGAACACTTCGTACGACACGGTCTGTGCCGAGGCACGCAAGCTGCCCAGCAGGGCGAACTTGTTGTTGCTCGACCAACCGGCGAACAGCACCGCGTAGACCGACAGACCGGCCATGGCGAAGAAGAACAGGATACCGATGTTCAGGTCCGCCACGCCCCAGGTCGGGGTGATCGGGATGATCGCGAAGGCAATCAGCAGGGCGCTCATGGCCACGACTGGTGCCAGGGTGAAGATCATCTTGTCGGCGAACGGCGGCGTCCAGTCTTCCTTGAAGAACATTTTGATCATGTCGGCAGCGATCTGGAACGCACCGAACGGACCCACGCGGTTCGGGCCGTAACGGTCCTGCCAGAGGGCGAGCAAGCGACGCTCGACCCAGCTGAGCAGGGCGCCGCAGATCACCACGGCAAGCAGGATCACCACGGCCTTGAGGACCGCGATGATGATGTCGATCACTTCAGGAGTGAACCAGGTCATTGAGCTGCCTCCTGCAGACCGTCAACGGATTTGCCAAAGATTGCTGGCGGAATGCCGGCGATGCCCGCAGGCAGTGCCACCAGGCCGGCGCCCAGCTCTTCATTGATGCGCAGCGGCAGACGCAAGGTCTGGCCGGCCACGTTGAAGCTCAGCATGGCACCGTCGTTGACGCCCAAGCGGTCAGCTTCGGACTTGGCCAGTGCGACGTAGGCAGCTGGAATGCGTTCCTGAACCGGAGCGGCTTTCGAAGAGTTCTCTTCGCTGCCGAACAGGTGGAAGAACGGCACGACCTGCCAGGTGCCCTGGGCCGGATTGAACGCGCGCGGAACACTGGCGAACCAGTTCAGCGAGTCTCCGGTGCTTTCGATCAGGCGGGTGCCCGGGTCGCCAGCGCGGATGTGACCACCGACTTCGTCCTGGAACTTGTTCCAGGCTTGCGGCGAGTTCCAGCCTGGAGACCAGGCGAATGGCACTTGCTGACGCGGTTCGGCCGAACCCGAGTAACCTTCCATCGAGAAGGCGAACGCGGTGTCCTTGTCCTGCGGGGTACGCGGTTCGTGCACGCTGATGTCGGCGCGCATGGCGGTACGACCGGAGTAACGCAGCGGTTCGCGGGCCAGTTTCAAGCCTTTGATACGGAACGCGGAGGACGGTGCAGCGTCGACGATGGCCGCCAGCTGGGGAGTGCTCGAAGCCACGGCTGCAGTGACGTGGTCCAGTTGGGTCCAGTCGATCGGCTGATTCAGCAGGGTGGCGCGCAGGGCGTGCAGCCAGCGCCAGCCTTCGTGAACCAGGATACTGGCGTCCATGTACTGCGGGTCGAAAACCTGGAAGAAGCGCTGGGCGCGGCCTTCCTGGCTGACCAGGGTACCGTCGCCTTCAGCGAAGCTGGCGGCTGGCAGGACCAGGTGCGCGCGATCGCTGGTGGCGGTCTTCTGATGGTCGGCGACGATGACCACTTTCGCAGCGGTCAGGGCGGCATCGACACGGGCTTTGTCGGTACGGGTGTACAGATCGTTTTCCAGCACGACGATGGCGTCGGCACGGCCGTCGATCACCGCTTGCAGCGCGGCGTCGACCGATTCACCACCGAGCATGGCCAGGCCGAGGCTGTTGGCCTCCGGCACGATCAGGCTGATGGAACCGTTCTTCTCGCGCAGCTTCAGGGCTTTCGCAATGTTGGCAGCGGCTTCGATCAGCGCTTTGGAGCCCAGGGAAGTACCGGCGATGATCAGTGGGCGCTTGGCCGCGAGCAGGGCGTCGGCAATGCGCTTGGCCAGCTCGAGGGCCTCGGCGTCCAGGCCTTCGACGGCTGGAGCGCTGGCATCGAGGGCGTGAGCCACGGCGAAACCGATGCGGGCCAGGTCGTCGGGAGCTGCGTGAACGCACTCTTCGGCCACGTCGTCGAGTTTGGTTTCAGCCAGGCTGGCGATGAACAGCGGGTTCAGCGCGTGCTGACCGATGTTTTTCACCGCGGCGTCGAGCCAAGGCTGGACACGCATGGCGTCGGCCATGTCTTCGGCCTTGCCCTTGACCGATTGACGCAGGGCCAGGGCCATGCGCGCAGCGGTCTGGGTCAGGTCTTCACCGAGGACGAACACGGCGTCGTGGTCTTCGATGTCGCGCATGTTCGGCACAGGCAGCGGGCTGTCCTTGAGCACTTGCAGGACCAGGCGGATGCGCTCCAGCTCGGAAGCTTCGATACCCGAGTAGAAGTGTTCGGCACCGACCAGTTCGCGCAGCGCGTAGTTGCTTTCGAGGCTGGCGCGTGGCGAACCGATACCGACGATGTTGCGGCCGCGCAGCAGGTCGGCGGCTTTATCCAGTGCTTCGTCCAGACTCAGTTTCGCGCCGTTGGCCAGCAGTGGCTGACGTGGGCGATCCTTGCGGTTGACATAGCCATAACCGAAACGGCCACGGTCGCACAGGAAGTACTGGTTCACCGAACCGTTATAGCGGTTTTCGATGCGACGCAGTTCGCCGTAACGCTCGCCCGGGGAGATGTTGCAACCGCTGGAGCAGCCATGGCAGATGCTCGGCGAGAACTGCATGTCCCACTTGCGGTTGTAGCGCTCGGAGTGCGTCTTGTCGGTGAACACGCCGGTCGGACAAACCTCGGTGAGGTTGCCGGAGAACTCGCTTTCCAGGGTGCCATCTTCAACGCGACCGAAGTACACGTTGTCGTGGGCGCCGTACACACCGAGGTCGGTGCCGCCGGCGTAGTCCTTGTAGAAGCGCACGCAGCGGTAGCAAGCGATGCAGCGGTTCATTTCGTGGGAAATGAACGGGCCCAGTTGCTGGTTCTGGTGGGTACGCTTGGTGAAACGGTAGCGGCGCTCGTTGTGGCCGGTCATTACCGTCATGTCTTGCAGGTGGCAGTGAC
Source organism: Pseudomonas sp. B28(2017) (assembly GCF_002113025.1). Classification (GTDB taxonomy): domain Bacteria; phylum Pseudomonadota; class Gammaproteobacteria; order Pseudomonadales; family Pseudomonadaceae; genus Aquipseudomonas. The sequence continues at coordinate 96,496 of NZ_NEJH01000011.1, forward strand.
CGCCTTCCTCACAGACCGGGCAGTCGTGAGGGTGGTTGGTCATCAGCCATTCAACAACACTGGCGCGGAATGCCTTGGACTCTTCATCTTCGATGGAGATCCAGGTGTTGTCGGTGGCAGGGGTCATGCAGGACATGACGATACGACCACGGGTGTCGTTCTCGTCGGTGTACTGCTTGACCGCGCACTGGCGGCAAGCGCCAACGCTGCCAAGGGCAGGGTGCCAGCAGAAATAAGGGATATCGAGGCCTAGCGACAGACATGCCTGTAACAGGTTGTCTGCCCCATCGACTTCGAGCTCTTTGCCGTCTACGTGGATAGTGGCCATGGTTCAAAGTTCTTCGTTGGCCCGGTGTCAGCGGGCGTGGCTAATGGAATCTTGTCATTCGCGTGAATCAACACAGCCGCTTGCGGCGTCATCACACGAAAGGCGAAGGGCACGGACCCTTCGCCTTTTTAAGCATTTACGCGCCGACTACGATCGGCCTTGCCAGAGGCGGGACGGCGGCGCTGACAGGCGCGATGCCGGCTTCGAACTCTGGACGGAAGTATTTGATTGCGCTGCCCAACGGCTCCACGGCGCCCGGTGCGTGAGCACAGAAGGTCTTGCCCGGGCCGAGGAAACCGACCAGACCCAGCAGGGTCTCGATGTCGCCTGGCTGGCCTTCGCCGTTCTCGATGGCCATCAGGAGCTTGACGCTCCATGGCAAGCCATCACGGCACGGGGTGCAGAAACCACAGGATTCGCGAGCGAAGAATTGCTCCATGTTGCGCAGCAGGGACACCATGTTGATGCTGTCGTCCACCGCCATCGCCAGGCCAGTACCCATACGGGTGCCTACCTTGGCGATGCCGCCGGCGTACATTTGAGCGTCCAGGTGCTCCGGCAACAGGAAGCCGGTACCGGCGCCACCAGGCTGCCAGCACTTGAGCTTGTAACCGTCGCGCATGCCACCGGCGTAGTCTTCGAACAGCTCGCGAGCGGTGACGCCGAATGGCAGTTCCCACAGGCCCGGGTTCTTCACCTTGCCGGAGAAGCCCATGAGCTTGGTGCCCATGTCGTCGCTGCCTTCGCGGGCCAACGATTTGTACCAGTCCACGCCGTCGGCAATGATCGCCGGGACGTTGCAGAGGGTTTCAACGTTGTTCACGCAAGTCGGCTTGCCCCACACGCCCACGGCGGCAGGGAAGGGCGGCTTGGAGCGCGGGTTGGCGCGACGGCCTTCGAGGGAGTTGATCAGTGCGGTTTCTTCACCGCAGATGTAACGCCCGGCACCGGTGTGGACGAACAGCTCGAAATCGAACCCACTGCCCAAAATGTTTTTACCCAGCAGCCCCGCTGCCTTGGCTTCTTCCACGGCACGGTTCAAGTGCCTGGCGGCGGTGGTGTATTCGCCACGCAGGAAGATGTAGCCACGGTAGGTTTTCAGTGCGCGGGCACTGATCAGCATGCCTTCGATCAGCAGATGGGGCAGTTGCTCCATCAGCATGCGGTCTTTCCAGGTGTTCGGCTCCATTTCATCCGCGTTGCACAGCAGGTAGCGGATGTTGATGGATTCGTCCTTGGGCATCAGGCCCCATTTCACGCCAGTGGGGAAGCCGGCACCGCCGCGACCCTTGAGGCCGGAATCCTTCACGGTCTGGACGATGTCGTCCTGGGCCATGTCGGCGAAGGCCTTGCGCGCTGCGGCGTAACCGCTCTTGGCCTGGTACTCGTCAAGCCAGACGGGTTCGCCGTCGTCACGCAGGCGCCAGGTGAGCGGGTGAGTCTCGGCCGAACGCTTGATGCGGTTGGCAGGACCGAAGGAAGTCAGGGTCATACGTAGCCCTCGAGCAATTTGGCAACGCCTGCTGGCTGAACATCACCGAAAGTGTCGTCGTCGATCATCAACGCCGGTGCCTTGTCGCAGTTGCCGAGGCAGCAGACCGGCAGCAGGGTGAAACGACCGTCGGCGGTGGTCTGACCCAAGCCGATGCCCAGTTTGCTCTGGATTTCGCTGACCACCGACTCGTGCCCGCCGATGTAGCAGACCATGCTGTCGCAGACGCGAATGATGTGGCGGCCGACCGGCTGACGGAAGATCTGGCTGTAGAACGTCGCCACGCCTTCAACGTCGCTGGCCGGGATGCCGAGGATCTCGCCGATGGCGTACAGGGCGCCGTCCGGCACCCAGCCGCGCTCCTTCTGGACGATCTTCAGGGCTTCGATGGACGCCGCGCGCGGGTCTTCGTAGTGATGCAACTCGTGCTCGATGGCCGAGCGCTCGGTTTCGCTCAAGGCGAAACGGTCTGTCTGGATAAGCGTGCTGTTCATGCTTAGCGGTCCACGTCGGCCATAACGAAATCGATACTACCCAGGTACGCAATCAAGTCCGCGACCATGCTGCCTTTGATCACCGAAGGGATCTGCTGCAGGTGGGCGAAACTTGGGGTACGAATCCGGGTGCGGTAGCTCATGGTGCCGCCATCGCTCGTCAGGTAATAACTGTTGATGCCCTTGGTCGCTTCGATCATCTGGAAGGATTCGTTGGCCGGCATGACCGGGCCCCACGAAACTTGCAGGAAGTGTGTGATCAAGGTTTCGATGTGCTGCAGGGTGCGTTCTTTCGGCGGCGGCGTGGTCAGCGGGTGATCCGCCTTGTACGGGCCTTCCGGCATGTTGCGCAGGCACTGGTCGATGATCCTGATGCTCTGGCGCATCTCCTCGACACGCACGATGCAGCGGTCGTAGGCATCGCCATTGGCAGCCAGCGGCACTTCGAATTCGAAGTTCTCGTAGCCCGAGTACGGACGCGCCTTACGCACGTCGAAATCGCAACCGGTCGAACGCAGGCCGGCACCGGTGATGCCCCATTCCAGGGCCTCTTTGGTGTTGTAGTCGGCGACGCCGATGGTCCGGCCACGCAGGATGCTGTTGTCCAGGGCAGCCTTCTGGTATTCGTCCAGACGCTTGGGCATCCACTCGACGAAATCCTTGACCAGTTTTTCCCAGCCGCGAGGCAGGTCGTGGGCGACGCCGCCAATACGGTACCAGGCCGGGTGCAGACGGAAACCGGTGATGGCTTCGATCACGGTGTACGCACGCTGACGGTCGGTGAAGGTGAAGAACACCGGGGTCATGGCGCCGACGTCCTGGATGTAGGTACCCAGGAACAGCAGGTGGCTGGTGATCCGGAAGAACTCGGCCATCATGATGCGGATGACGTCGACCTTCTCCGGCACCTTGATGCCGGCCAGCTTCTCGACCGAGAGCACGTACGGCAGGTTGTTCATCACGCCGCCGAGGTAGTCGATACGGTCGGTGTACGGGATGAAGCTGTGCCAGGACTGACGCTCGGCCATTTTCTCGGCACCACGGTGGTGGTAGCCGATGTCCGGTACGCAGTCGACGATCTCTTCACCGTCCAGTTGCAGGATGATGCGGAACGCACCGTGCGCGGACGGGTGGTTCGGGCCGAGGTTGAGGAACATGTAGTCCTCGTTCGGGCCGGAACGCTTCATGCCCCAGTCTTCAGGCTTGAAGCGCGCAGACTCTTCCTCGAGCTGTTGCTTGGCCAGGTTCAGGGTGAACGGGTCGAACTCGGTGGCGCGGGCCGGGAAGTCCTTGCGCAGCGGGTGACCTTCCCAGGTCGGCGGCATCATGATGCGCGACAGGTGAGGGTGGCCTTTGAAGTCGATGCCGTACATGTCCCAGACTTCACGCTCGTACCAGTTGGCGTTCGGCCAGATGCTGGTGACGGTCGGCAAGCTGAGGTCGCTCTCGGACAAGGCGACCTTGATCATCACGTCACTATTACGTTCGATCGACATCAGGTGGTAGAACACGGAGAAGTCGACGCCGTTCGGCAGTCCTTGACGTTTGGTACGCAGGCGCTCGTCCACGCCGTGCAGGTCATAGAGCATGACGTACGGCTTGGGCAGGTTACGCAGGAAAGTCAGGACTTCGACGAGTTTGGCGCGGGCAACCCAAAGCACCGGCATGCCGGTGCGGGTAGGCTGGGCGGTGAACGCCTCCGGGCCAAAACGGTTGTTCAGTTCGACGACCACATCCTGGTCGTCTGCCTTGTAAGGCGGGATGTACAGAGCACTGCCTGTAGTCATGGTCATTTATCGCTTTCGGTCAACGTAAAGAATGAAGCCAGGTTCTCGTTCTATGAAAAGAAACAGATCTGGATCAGACTTCGTCGGGGCTGCGCAGGTTGGTTACCTGAATACGCTGTTCGCGGCGCTTTTCCTTCTCGGAAGGCATCTCGGCGCGGTACACGCCTTGATCGCCAACGACCCAGGAAAGTGGGCGACGCTCCTGGCCAATCGACTCCTGCAACAGCATCAGGCCTTGCAGGAAAGCTTCAGGGCGGGGCGGGCAGCCAGGCACGTAGACGTCCACGGGCAGGAACTTGTCCACCCCTTGAACGACGGAGTAGATGTCGTACATGCCACCGGAGTTGGCGCACGAACCCATGGAAATGACCCATTTAGGCTCGAGCATTTGCTCGTAGAGACGCTGAATGATCGGCGCCATCTTGATGAAGCAGGTACCGGCGATAACCATGAAATCCGCCTGACGCGGCGATGCCCGGATAACCTCGGCGCCAAAGCGCGCGATGTCGTGGGGCGCCGTGAAGGCGGTGGTCATTTCCACGTAGCAGCACGAAAGACCGAAGTTATACGGCCACAGGGAGTTCTTGCGCCCCCAGTTGATCGTGCCGTTGAGCACGTCTTCGAGCTTGCCCATGAAAATGTTTTTGTGGACTTGATCTTCTAACGGATCGGAAACGGTTTCCCGTTGGCCAATCGGATACTGCTCGTTAGGAGCATCGGGGTCGATCCTGGTGAGATTGTATTGCATTGCCAAAGCCTCATTGTTTCAGCTTCGCTTGCCGCTTGCGCCGAGCTTCCGGAGCCCAGTCAAGGGCGCCCACTCGGAATAGGTAGACAAGGCCTGCCAACAGAATTGCTATGAAAACGAGAGCTTCGACGAATCCGGTCCAGCCGCTTTCGCGGACGGACACAGACCATGCAAAGAGAAAGAGGGCTTCGATATCGAAGATCACGAAGAGCATCGCGACCAGATAGAATTTGGCTGAGAGCCGCAAGCGGGCGCCACCTGTAGGTAGCATGCCGGACTCGAACGGTTCGTTTTTGCTGCGGCCCCAGGCTTTTGACCCGAGTAGGCTGGAAACGCCCAACATGAAGGCACAGAGGCCGACAACGCCTAGAAGGAAAATGGCAAAGCCCCAGTTGTGGGCCATGAGTCCTGTCGCTTCGGGCATGCTGGTAATCCTTAACAGAGAGCAAAGGTCTCTGAGCTTGAAAAGAAACAAAGCAGTGACGATATGTCGCAGCAATCAATCCCGCTGATTTTATGGCTAAACACCCGGCAAGTAAAATTCCTATAGCGAAATTATTTATAGGAATAAGGACATAACGAGTCTGCAGAACCCGGTAGCCCTTGCGTTGCGGGCATTAGGGGTCTTTTCGCAAATAATGTTTTGTAGGGAATGTAACGAACATAGCTGTGTCTAAATGATAATCAATATTGTTTGTGGTGGTTTTTAAACTGTTTGCCCCTCGGATACTCGGGAAGTTGTCTTGTTTGAACGTTACAGCAAGTAGCAGGGGTGTGCGTTTTAGAGGATTTTTCTGACGTTGATACCGCTCTGGATCAATGTTTTCGCTTGAGGTCACCACCAACCCTGTGGGCTTGCCCGCTCCCACGGGAATCTACGGTGATTTCGAAATCACGCGCAAAAAAAACGCCCCGAACCAGTCGGGGCGTCAGATGTGCAGCGTTGCGGTTAGCTTTTTATCCGGTCCGCAGCGGCTGATATTTCAAGCGAAGCAGATCAGTGGAACTGTTCTTCTTCGGTCGAACCGGTCAGTGCGGTTACCGAAGACGAGCCACCCTGGATCACGGTGGTCATGTCGTCGAAGTAGCCGGTGCCCACTTCCTGCTGGTGAGCCACGAAGGTGTAACCCTTGGCAGCGTCGGCGAATTCCTGCTCTTGCAGCTTCACGTAGGCAGTCATGTCGTTGCGGGCGTAGTCGTGCGCCAGGTTGAACATGCTGTGCCACATGTTGTGAATGCCGGCCAGGGTGATGAACTGGTGCTTGTAGCCCATGGCGGACAGTTCGCGCTGGAACTTGGCAATGGTCGCGTCGTCCAGGTTTTTCTTCCAGTTGAAGGAAGGCGAGCAGTTGTACGACAGCAGTTGGTCCGGGTATTCCTTCTTGATCGCTTCGGCGAAGCGACGAGCTTCTTCCAGGTCCGGCTTGGCGGTTTCGCACCAGATCAGGTCAGCGTACGGCGCGTAGGCCAGGCCGCGAGCGATGGCTTGATCCAGGCCGGCGCGAACCTTGTAGAAACCTTCCTGGGTACGTTCGCCAGTCACGAATGGCTGGTCGTACGGGTCGCAGTCGGAAGTCAGCAGGTCAGCAGCGTTGGCGTCGGTACGAGCCAGGATGATGGTCGGGGTGCCGGCAACGTCAGCCGCCAGGCGGGCAGCGATCAGCTTCTGTACGGCTTCCTGGGTAGGAACCAGTACCTTGCCGCCCATGTGGCCGCATTTCTTCACGGAAGCCAGCTGGTCTTCGAAGTGAACGCCGGCGGCGCCTGCTTCGATCATGCTCTTCATCAGCTCGTAAGCGTTCAGTACGCCGCCGAAACCGGCTTCAGCGTCAGCCACGATGGGTGCGAAGTAGTCGATGTAGCCAGCGTCGCCCGGGTTCTTGCCGGCTTTCCACTGGATCTGGTCGGCGCGACGGAACGCGTTGTTGATACGCTTGACCACGGTTGGAACCGAGTCCACCGGGTACAGCGACTGGTCCGGGTACATCGATTCGGCGGAGTTGTTGTCCGCAGCCACTTGCCAGCCCGACAGGTAGATCGCCTGGATACCGGCTTTGACTTGTTGTACAGCCTGGCCGCCGGTCAGGGCGCCCATGCAGTTGACGAAATCTTTCTCAGGACGGAAGGCCGGCTTGGCACCCTGGGTGACCAGGTTCCACAGCTTCTCGGCGCCCATTTTTGCAAAGGTGTGCTCAGGTTGAACCGAGCCACGCAGGCGGACGACGTCAGCAGCGGAGTAAGTGCGTGTCACGCCTTTCCAGCGCGGGTTTTCAGCCCAGTCTTTTTCGAGGGCTGCAATTTGCTGTTCGCGTGTCAGTGCCATGGGAGATAAACCTCGTCGCGTCTTTATGAAAAGTTGTTCTGCGGTGGAAAATTCCTGCGCTCGCTGACCAGAAGCTTAAGCGGTCAAGTCGGATTCGGCGGGGAGGGCGACGGGATGAACGATCGGCTCGAGGGGAAGTGAGCAGGTAAAGGCGAACTGCGGGCGCATTCGGGCGTCGTGGGCCTTGGTACGAACATCAGTGTGCTGCCGGGTTACCTAATTACGCTTCCGTCCCTCGGGACAACTTCGTTCCAGTCGACAACCTCGTCAAACACACCTTGTGGGCGGTACAGACACGATGCGGTTCGCGGGGGTAGGTTGCGAACATCGCCTCGAAGGCCCTTGCCAGGGCCCCTGATTAGCGGGAGCGAGGCCATCATGCCTTCGCTTTTTTGGCTCGTCAAACGTTTTGTAGTGCTTTTTTTGTGGCACTACATCTTTGGTCTAATACGACTCGGCAGTCAGTTTTTGGTGCTTTAGTCCAGGGTGTCGACTTTCACCCGCAAAGTCATGTCATTGCGGCTCTGGGTCGAGTAGCTGCGGCTCAGGCCCTGTTTGTCGGCCTGGGTCTGGCCATTGACCCCGGCCAGCAGGATCCACTCACCGAGGTGCCCGGTGACGGTTGTGTCGGTGCTTTGTACGTTCACTACATCGGGACGTTCCTGGCTCATGCGGTCACGGTTGGTGCTGATCGACAGGTGAACGATCTCACCGGTGACGTTTGCAGTGACGTAGAAACCCTGGGTGACATTGCGATACTCGGTCTGGCTGCTGTAACCGCCATAGGAGTCACTCTGGCTGCTGGTGATCGGCACGCTCTGGCCGACCTGGATCAGTGCCGGTGCGCCTTCGCTGGCCTGCACTTGCTGAATGCCGCCGTCGCGGCTATCGGTGCTGTAGTTGATGATGCGGGTCTGGCTTGGCTTCGCGCCGTTCACCGCGTAACCCTGGTCACCCTGGAAGTTGTTGTCGCTGGTATCGACGGTGATCAGCAGTCGTTTGGGTGCCGTATCGAGTTGCGAAAGAAGGGCTTTAAGTTCGTCGATCTTGCGTTGATCGGCGTTGACGATCAGTTGACTGCCATAGGCGCTGACCTGGCCTTCCTTGCCAACGAAATCCTGCGCCACCGACAGCAGGTCGGCGCTGGTGTGGTATTTGAGGGGGATGATTTCTGTGGCTGCCATCACCGAAAAACTGCAGCCGAGCAGCAGGGTGGTAAGCAGGGTGCGTAGGGACATGTCCATTATCTCCGCGTTCTAAAGGCTTGATATTGCCACTTTGTCGGCCTTGGATGGGGCAAGTTGAATCGTAGACAGCAAAACGCCCCGGTATCCGAAGATAACAGGGCGTTTTGTGGTGTTCTTCAGGCCGCCATCGCGAGCAAGCTCGCTCCCACAGGGGGCGATGGCGGTGCTGAAATTATCCGTCGCTCACCAATCTGATGCGGGAGCGAGCCTCGGTCTCAAGCCGAATGGCGAACCATGTCCACATGCGGAATCCCGGCTTCCAGGAACTCCTCACTGACCATGTTGAAGCCCAGGCGCTCATAGAACGCCGTGGCTTGCACTTGAGCGCTGAGCATCTGCTGCTTCAGGCCGCGCTCTTCGGCTTCGCCAATCACTGCTTGCATCAGCGCGTCGCCGACTTTCAGGCCGCGCCAGTCCTTGAGTACCGACACTCTGCCGATGTGACCATCGGGCAGCAAGCGGGCGGTGCCAATCGGAAAGTCGCCTTCGAACGCGAGGAAGTGCACGGCAGTTGCATCGTCGGCATCCCATTCCAGTTCGGGTGGAACTGACTGTTCGGCGACGAACACCGTTTCACGAATGCGCCGGATCTCGGCGTTGTCCTTCTGCCAGTCTGCGACACGTACGTGAATCTTATTCATCGGCGAACCCCAGGCTTCCTTGCTTGACCAGTTCGCACAGCAGGCCGCGGCCGTCTTCGTCGCTCAGCCATTCGCCGAGGTTGTCGGCGTGCAGCGCGTCGGCGGCGCAGATCATCTTCAGCAGTTCGCGCAGTTTGCCCGGCAAATAGCGGCTCTGGCCGCTGGCGAACAGCAGCAGGTCGTCGTCGACTTCGGACCACGCCAGGCGCGCGCTCGGGTTGCGAATCAGGATTGCGCCTTGCTCCAGTTCGTTCATGAAGTCGTCTTCTTCGACGTCTTCCGGGCCCACCACCAGTTCCGGGTAGCGTGGCTCGGTCATGAACTGGCCGAACCAGGTCAGCAGCAGGCGCTCGTCGCTCATGTGTTCGGCCAGCAGGCCTTTCAAGCGGTCGAGTGCGTCGCGCTGGATCTGGTGAGGATCGGCTGTCGGTACGGCGTCGGCGTCGGTGTAGCGTTCTTCGTCCGACAGGAACTGGCTGAGGAAGTCGGTGAAGTGGGTCAGCACTTCAGCGGCGCTCGGCGCGCGGAAGCCGACCGAGTAGGTCATGCAGTCATCGACAGCGACGCCGCAGTGGGCCAGGCGTGGTGGCAGGTAGAGCATGTCGCCCGGTTCCAGCACCCATTCGTCGGTGGCTTCGAAGTCAGCGAGGATGCGCAGGTCGGCGTGGGCCAGCAGCGGGCTTTCGGTGTTGCACATCTGGCCGATCTTCCAGTTGCGCTTGCCGTGGCCTTGCAGCAGGAATACGTCGTAGTTGTCGAAGTGCGGACCAACGCTGCCACCCGGTGCGGCATAGCTGATCATCACGTCGTCGATGCGCCAGCTCGGCAGAAAACGGAAGTTTTCCAGCAGTTCGCTGACTTCCGGCACGAATTGATCCACGGCCTGCACCAGCAGGGTCCATTCGCGCTCTGGCAATTTGCTGAATTCGTCTTCGGCGAACGGACCGCGACGCAATTCCCAGGGGCGCTCGCCGTGCTCGATGATCAGGCGCGATTCGACTTCTTCTTCCAGTGCCAGGCCGGCCAACTCGTCGGCGTCGATCGGGCTTTCGAAATCAGGAATCGCCTGACGGATCAACAGCGGCTTTTTCTGCCAGTAGTCGCGCAGGAATTCCCGTGCCGTGATGCCGCCCAGAAGTTGAAGAGGAGTATCAGGATTCATGTGTAACCTATTGAAAAAATGCACTTTTCAGACGGGAATAAAAACGCCCGGCGCGGCCGGGCGTCTTAAAAGGGTCTAGCGGTCGATCAGATGCGTTTGGCTTGTGCTACAGCGTTGCCGATGTAGTTGGCCGGGGTGAGCAGTTTCAGCTCGGCCTTGGCGGCAGCTGGCATGTCCAGGCCGTCGATGAAAGTCTGTAGCGCTTCAGGGCTGATGCCCTTGCCGCGGGTCAGTTCTTTCAGCTTTTCATATGGGTTTTCGATGTTGTAGCGACGCATCACGGTCTGGATCGGCTCGGCCAATACTTCCCAGCAGGCGTCCAGGTCAGCGGCAATCTTCTGCTCGTTGAGCTCCAGTTTGCTGATGCCTTTGAGGCTGGCTTCGTACGCGATCACGCTGTGGGCGAAGCCGACACCGAGGTTGCGCAGCACGGTGGAGTCGGTCAGGTCGCGCTGCCAGCGGGAGATCGGCAGCTTGCTCGCCAGGTGCTGGAACAGTGCGTTGGCGATGCCCAGGTTGCCTTCGGAGTTTTCGAAGTCGATCGGGTTGACCTTGTGCGGCATGGTCGACGAACCGATTTCGCCAGCGATGGTGCGCTGTTTGAAATAACCCAGGGAGATGTAGCCCCAGATGTCACGGTCGAAGTCGATCAGGATGGTGTTGAAGCGTGCGATCGCGTCGAACAGCTCGGCAATGTAGTCGTGGGGTTCGATCTGCGTGGTGTACGGGTTGAAGCCCAGGCCCAGCTCATCTTCGATGAAGGCGCGGGCATTGGCTTCCCAGTCGATCTCCGGGTAGGCCGACAGGTGTGCGTTGTAGTTGCCGACAGCGCCGTTGATCTTGCCCAGCAGCGGAACGGCAGCGACCTGGGCGATCTGACGCTCCAGGCGGTAGACCACGTTCGCCAGTTCTTTGCCCAGGGTGGTCGGCGAGGCCGGTTGGCCGTGGGTGCGCGACAGCATCGGCACGTCGGCGAAGCGGATGGCCAGTTCGCGGATGGCATTGGCGGTCTGGCGCATCAGCGGCAGCATCACGTCATCACGGCCTTCGCGCAGCATCAGGGCGTGGGACAGGTTGTTGATGTCCTCGCTGGTGCAGGCAAAGTGGATGAACTCGCTGACTTTGGCCAGTTCCGGCAGCTTGGCCGCTTGCTCTTTGAGCAGGTATTCGATGGCTTTGACGTCGTGGTTGGTAGTGCGCTCGATCTCTTTGACGCGCTCGGCGTGCTCCAGAGAGAAGTTTTCCGCCAGGGTATTGAGCACAGCGTTGGCTTCGGCGGAGAACGCCGGCACTTCGCTGATGGCAGGGTGAGCGGCCAGGCGCTGGAGCCAGCGTACTTCAACCAGGACGCGGGCGCGGATCAGGCCGTACTCGCTGAAAATTGGGCGCAGGGCCTGGGTTTTGCCGGCGTAGCGGCCGTCAACAGGGGAAACCGCAGTGAGCGAAGAGAGCTGCATGGGGTGTTCTCGGACAGTCGGGCAACGAAATGGGGCGCGTATCATACATGAAAAAATCCGCCGGTCCGTCGCCAACTGACCGGCGTATTACGCGTATTGCTAGGTTCGGTTCTGTCGATGCGGGTTATTCGTTACGCATCAATGGGTAAAGCTCTTTCAGCAATTTGCGGCGGCTGATCACCAACTGCCAGCGATGACCGCCCAATTGCCGCCACAGGCGCGCCGAACGAATGCCAGCCAGCAGCAGGGCGCGAATTTTCGAGGCATTGCTCGGTTGTTGCAGGTTGCGCATGTCGCCGTGCACCTGGATGCGTTGACGCAGGGTGCTCAGGGTGTCCTGGTACAACGCGCCGCACGCGGCGATCACGTTTTCGTGCGCCGGGCCGAAGTGTTCGACCTGGGACTGAATCTGCGGCAAGCGTAAACCGATCACGTCGAGCATATCGTCGCGCTTTGCCAGTTGGCGCTCAAGACCGAGCATGGCCAGGGCATAGCGCAGCGGCTCGCGCTGCAGGGCGCTTGGGTCGCGTTCGAGGGCGCCGATCAGGGCGCGATAACCTTCACGCAGGTTGATGTCATCGCCGCCATAGACTTCCAGAGTGTCTTTGGGGTCGCGAATCAGCAGGCTGCCGAGCATGCAAGTCAGGCCGGCCTCGTTGGTCTGGCCGGTCTTGGCAATCCTGTCCACCAGCACGGCGGCGAGAAACACGCCGCCCAGTGCTGTCAATTGCTCCTGAATGGGGCTCATTGTTGCTCGCCTTTGGGAGTGTCCTTGCTGGTCCATGGCTCAGCCACTTCAATCACACCGCCGCCGAGGCAGACTTCGCCGTCATAGAACACCACGGACTGGCCCGGAGTGACCGCGCGTTGCGGATCATCGAAGGTTGCGCGATAACCCGTGGCGGTCTTTTCCAGGGTGCAGGGCTGGTCGCCCTGGCGATAACGGACCTTGGCGGTCAGCTTGCGCGGCTGGCTCAGATCGATCGGGTTGACCCAGTAGATATCGGAAGCGAGCAGGGCGCGGGAGAACAGCCACGGGTGATCGTTGCCCTGGCCGACGATCAGTTCGTTGTGTTCCAGGTCCTTGATCAGCACGTACCACGGCTCATCGCTGGCATCTTTCAGTCCGCCAATGCCCAGGCCCTGGCGCTGGCCGATGGTGTGATACATCAGGCCGTGGTGACGGCCGATGATTTCGCCTTCGGTGGTCTTGATCTCGCCCGGTTGCGCCGGCAGGTACTGCTTGAGGAAATCGCTGAAGCGGCGTTCGCCGATAAAGCAGATCCCGGTGGAATCCTTTTTCTTCGCGGTCGCCAGCTCGTATTTCTCGGCAATGGCGCGCACTTGCGGTTTTTCCAGCTCGCCGACCGGGAACAGGGTCTTGGCGATCTGCTCGCCGCCGACGGCGTGCAGGAAGTAGCTCTGGTCCTTGTTCGGGTCCAGGCCCTTGAGCAGCTCGGTGCGGCCGTCGATGTCGCGGCGACGCACGTAGTGACCGGTGGCGATCAGGTCGGCGCCGAGCATCATGGCGTAGTCGAGGAACGCCTTGAACTTGATTTCGCGGTTGCACAGGATGTCCGGGTTCGGCGTGCGTCCGGCCTTGTATTCGGCCAGGAAATGCTCGAACACGTTGTCCCAGTACTCGGCGGCGAAGTTGGCGGTGTGCAGCTTGATGCCAATCTTGTCGCATACGGCCTGGGCGTCCGCCAGGTCATCCATGGCGGTGCAGTATTCCGTTCCATCGTCTTCTTCCCAGTTCTTCATGAACAGGCCTTCCACCTCATAACCCTGCTCGATCAGCAGGAGGGCGGAAACGGAAGAGTCCACGCCGCCGGACATGCCGACAATAACGCGCTTCTTTTGTGTGTCAGAAGGGGCTGGATCACGCATAGGGATTCAATGAGTGTCTTGAAAAAGGACGCGATTCTAACAGGCTGGAGCCCGCAAGGCTAAAGAGAAGGACGGATCAATTCGAGGCCGAAGTGTTTACCGTCCAGATAATCATCGATGCAGCGGATGATCAGCTCGCTGCGCCAGTTGGCACGTTGTTCGATTAATTCTTCACGGGTCAGCCACTTGGCGCCGACAATGCCGTCGTCCAGTTGGTAGTCGGGATGGTGTTTCAACGCTTTGGCGATGAAGCAGACCCGCTGGTATGTCACGCCGTTGCTGGGGGCGGTGTAGAGGTAAATGCCCAGTACGCCGGTCGGTTCGACGTCCCAGCCGGTTTCCTCGAGGGTTTCACGGATAGCGGCTTCGGTCAGGGTTTCGTTCGGATCCAGATGGCCGGCGGGCTGGTTGAGCACCGTTCGTCCGTGTTTGGATTCTTCGACCATCAGGAAGCGACCGTTGTCTTCGACGATGGTGGCGACGGTGATGTGGGGTTTCCAGTCCATGAAGCGTCCTCGGATTAAGTTTGGAATGCGATCAATGTGGGAGCGAGCCTGCTCGCGAAAGCGGTGGGTCAGTCAGCATTGATGTTGAATGATCAACCGCTTTCGCGAACAGGCTCGCTCCCACAGGGGTTAGTGTCCACATTTGAGTTGTAGCAAACACCAAAAACACAAACCCCGGCACTTGGCCGGGGTTTGTGATGTTCCCTTACAGCCTTAAGCCAGCGCAGCGACAGCCGCGTTGAAGGTTGCGCTTGGGCGCATGGCCTTGCTGATCAGCTCGGCGTCGGCGTGGTAGTAACCACCGATGTCCACTGGCTTGCCCTGAACGGCGTTGAGCTCGGCAACGATGGTCGCCTCGTTCTCGGTCAAGGTCTTGGCCAGGGTCGCGAACTGCGCTTGCAGTGCAGTGTCTTCGGTCTGGGCAGCCAGGGCTTGAGCCCAGTACAGCGCCAGGTAGAAGTGGCTGCCGCGGTTGTCGATGTTGCCGACTTTGCGCGATGGCGACTTGTTGTTGTCCAGGAACTGGCCGGTGGCCTGGTCCAGGGTCTTGGCCAGAACCAGCGCCTTTGGATTGTTGTAGGTCACGCCCAGGTGTTCCAGGGACGCAGCCAGGGCCAGGAATTCACCCAGCGAATCCCAGCGCAGGAAGTTTTCTTCCAGCAATTGCTGAACGTGCTTCGGAGCCGAACCGCCAGCGCCGGTTTCGAACAGGCCACCGCCGTTCATCAGCGGCACGATCGACAGCATCTTGGCGCTGGTGCCCAGTTCCATGATCGGGAACAGGTCGGTCAGGTAGTCACGCAATACGTTGCCGGTCACCGAGATGGTGTCTTTGCCTGCGCGGGTGCGCTGCAGGGTGTACTTCATGGCGTCGACCGGCGACATGATCTGGATGTCCAGGCCGGCAGTGTCGTGATCCTTCAGGTAAGCCTGAACTTTCTCGATCACCACGCCATCGTGGGCGCGCAGCGGGTCCAGCCAGAAAATCGCCGGAGTGCTGCTGGCGCGAGCGCGGTTGACGGCCAGTTTGACCCAGTCCTGGATCGGCGCGTCTTTGGTCTGGCACATGCGGAAGATGTCGCCGGCTTCAACCGACTGCTCCAGCAGCAGGTTGCCCTTGCTGTCGGTGACGCGAACAACGCCGTCAGCCTTGATCTGGAAAGTCTTGTCGTGGGAGCCGTACTCTTCGGCCTTTTTCGCCATCAGGCCAACGTTTGGCACGCTGCCCATGGTGGTTGGATCGAAGGCGCCGTTGACCTTGCAGTCTTCGATCACTGCCTGGTAGATGGTGGCGTAGCAGCGATCCGGGATCACGGCTTTGGTGTCGTGCAGTTGGCCATCGGTGCCCCACATCTTGCCGGAGTCACGGATCATGGCCGGCATCGAGGCGTCGACGATCACGTCGCTCGGCACGTGCAGGTTGGTGATGCCTTTGTCGGAGTTGACCATCGCCAGGGAAGGGCGAACGGCGTAGACCGCCTGGATGTCGGCTTCGATGGCGGCTTGCTGCTCGGCAGGCAATGCCTTGATGCGAGCGTACAGGTCGCCAATGCCGTTGTTCAGGTTGAAGCCGATCTGTGCCAGTACGTCAGCGTGCTTGGCCAGTGCGTCCTTGTAGAACTCGGCAACGATCTGGCCGAACATGATCGGGTCGGAGACCTTCATCATGGTGGCTTTCAAGTGAACCGACAGCAGCACGCCTTGTGCCTTGGCGTCTTCGATTTCGGCCGCGATGAAGCTGCGCAGGGCGTTTTTGCTCATGACTGCGCAATCGAGGATCTCACCGGCTTGTACGGTGGTCTTTTCTTTCAGGACGGTGGAGGTGCCGTCCTGAGCAATCAGTTCGATTTTCACGGCGTCAGCGGCGTCGATCAGGGCGGCTTTTTCGCTGCCGTAGAAATCGCCGGTGCTCATGTGCGCAACGTGGGACTTGGAGTCCTTGGCCCAGGCGCCCATTTTGTGCGGGTGCTTGCGTGCGTAGTTCTTGACCGACAGCGGAGCGCGGCGGTCGGAGTTGCCTTCACGCAGAACCGGGTTCACGGCGCTGCCCTTGACCTTGTCGTAGCGCGCCTTGGCTTCTTTGTCGGCGTCGCAGGTCACGGTTTCCGGGTAGTCCGGCAGGTTGTAGCCCTGGGCTTGCAGTTCTTTGATCGCCGCTTGCAGCTGTGGAACCGAAGCACTGATGTTCGGCAGCTTGATGATGTTGGCTTCAGGCGTAACGGCCAGGGCGCCCAGTTCGGCGAGGTGGTCGGCTACGGCTTTGTCGCCCAGTTGCTCGGGGAAGCTGGCCAGGATGCGCCCTGCAAGAGAGATATCGCGGGTTTCAACGGCGATATCGGCCGAAGCGGTGTAGGCCTCGATGATAGGCAACAGAGAATAGGTGGCGAGGGCTGGGGCTTCGTCGGTGAAGGTATAGATGATCTTCGAGCGGGTGGGCATATTCGGATTAACTCTCTCTTCTTTGCTAAAGCGTGCGCAGAAACTCGAGGGCGCCGGGTAAGCGCGTTCGTTCAAAGTCATCCATGAGCCGAATATCGAGGTTTCGTTGCTGTGATGTTGGGTGCATCAGTAGGGTGTCAAGTAGCGGGGCTGCGGTAACAGACCAGCTTATCGGGCGTAAACACTCATCGTAGAGCTGTTCAGCCCGTCGTGACCCTTTAGTCAGCGGCGGCATTATACATAGGTAGCTGGCAATCTGCCGATGGTTCATACGCAACGAATGTCGTCCATTGGTCTAAAGGTCGCAGGGGCCGGCAGGGCGTAAGGTCATTCGTCGTGCTTGAGTTTGGCGCTTTTCCCTTTGCTTTCAGGCTTGTAGCGCGCGAGTTGCAAGGCTTTGCGGCAGTTGAATGGAACATAGGGTTTGCGCGCCGATTCAACTGGGTTACGCTCGAACCAAGCCAGATGTTCAATCCAATCAATGGAGTTCAGCATGGGTTACAAGAAGATTCAGGTTCCAGCCGTCGGCGACAAAATCACCGTCAATGCAGACCATTCTCTCAATGTTCCTAATAACCCGATCATCCCCTTCATCGAAGGCGACGGCATTGGTGTCGACATCAGCCCGGTC
Source organism: Pseudomonas sp. B28(2017) (assembly GCF_002113025.1). Lineage (GTDB taxonomy): Bacteria > Pseudomonadota > Gammaproteobacteria > Pseudomonadales > Pseudomonadaceae > Aquipseudomonas. The sequence goes on from NZ_NEJH01000011.1 coordinate 113,641, forward strand.
ATGATCAAGGTTGTCGATGCTGCTGTTAAGAAGGCTTATGGTGGCGAGCGCAAGATTTCCTGGATGGAAGTGTACGCCGGGGAGAAAGCGACTCAGGTTTACGATCAGGACACCTGGCTGCCTCAGGAAACCCTGGACGCGGTCAAGGATTACGTGGTTTCCATCAAAGGCCCGCTGACCACCCCCGTCGGTGGCGGCATCCGCTCCCTGAACGTGGCCCTGCGTCAGCAACTCGACCTGTACGTCTGCCTGCGCCCGGTGCGCTGGTTCGAAGGCGTGCCCAGCCCGGTCAAGAAGCCGGGCGATGTCGACATGACCATCTTCCGCGAGAACTCCGAAGACATCTACGCCGGCATCGAGTGGAAGGCCGGTACGCCGGAAGCCACCAAGGTCATCAAGTTCCTCAAGGAAGAAATGGGCGTTACCAAGATCCGTTTCGACGAGAACTGCGGTATCGGCGTCAAGCCGGTGTCCCTGCAAGGCACCAAGCGTCTGGCGCGCAAGGCCCTGCAATATGTGGTCGACAACGATCGCGATTCGCTGACCATCGTGCACAAAGGCAACATCATGAAGTTCACCGAAGGTGCCTTCAAGGAATGGGCCTACGAAGTGGCGGCTGAAGAGTTCGGCGCGACCCTGCTCGACGGTGGTCCGTGGATGCAGTTCAAGAACCCGAAAACCGGCAAGAACGTTGTCGTCAAGGATGCCATCGCCGACGCCATGCTCCAGCAGATCCTGCTGCGCCCGGCCGAGTACGATGTGATCGCAACCCTGAACCTGAATGGCGACTATCTCTCCGACGCCCTGGCGGCGGAAGTGGGCGGTATCGGTATCGCACCGGGCGCCAACCTGTCCGACACCGTGGCCATGTTCGAAGCCACCCACGGTACGGCGCCGAAGTACGCAGGCAAGGACCAGGTCAACCCGGGTTCGCTGATCCTGTCCGCTGAAATGATGCTGCGCCACATGGGCTGGACCGAAGCGGCCGACCTGATCATCAAGGGCACCAATGGCGCGATTTCCGCCAAGACCGTGACCTATGACTTCGAGCGTCTGATGGAGGGCGCGAAACTGGTGTCGTCTTCCGGTTTCGGTGACGCGCTGATCTCGCATATGTAAGAAAACGCAGGCATATGAAAACCGCCTGATTCAAGCATTTGAGTCAGGCGGTTTTTTTATGGCGGGATGGTGGTGTGGACTTACACCGTAACGGTCTGTTGCACGGGGGTGGATGTCGCTTTCGAAGTGTCCACCGGGTTGCCGATGTTGATTGCGTGCAGACCTTTGGGGCCCTGGATGATGTCGAATACGACAGCTTGCCCGGCTTTCAGGGTTTTATAACCTTCCATCTGGATGGCGGAGTAGTGGGCAAACAGGTCTTCTGTCTTGCCGTCCTCAACGATGAAACCGTAACCCTTGGCATTGTTGAACCATTTGACCTTGCCACTGATCTTGCCGCCTGACATACCCATATCCCTCTGCAACAGACTCCATCACTGGAGTATCATCCAGTACATCCGCAGTCGAATCTGTAAATAAGATTGACTCCGCGGACCTTTTTTACCCACTGTGGGCTCTATTGGTTGTAACACCGTTTTGCCGATAGTCAAGCTGACCGGCAGTCGGAGTTGAAAACGCTGATAGCCGCCCCCACCACTGTATTTGAACCACTGACGAACCTTTCTTTCCATGCATGCAATCAGCCAGATTCGACTAACATTCAATCAGGATCACCCTGATTTACACGACGACGATTCCACAGGCATTGCTGTTCAGGAGGCAAAGCCTGCACTACAGGCGCCGCCGATGTACAAGGTGGTTTTGTTCAACGATGACTACACACCGATGGATTTCGTCGTCGAAGTGCTCGAGGTGTTTTTTAACCTGAATCGCGAGCTGGCGACCAAGGTCATGCTGGCCGTCCATACGGAAGGACGGGCAGTATGTGGAGTGTTTACCCGCGACATCGCCGAGACCAAGGCCATGCAGGTCAACCAGTACGCCAGGGAAAGCCAGCATCCGCTACTCTGTGAAATCGAGAAGGACGGTTAATCGCCGGACACTTGGGTATGAGGTGAAGCTATGTTAAACCGCGAGCTCGAAGTCACCCTCAATCTTGCCTTCAAGGAGGCCCGTTCGAAGCGTCATGAATTCATGACCGTCGAGCATCTCCTGCTGGCCCTATTGGACAATGAGGCTGCCGCCACCGTTTTGCGTGCCTGCGGCGCAAACCTCGACAAACTGAAGCATGACCTGCAGGAGTTCATCGACTCCACCACGCCATTGATCCCGGTTCATGACGAGGATCGCGAAACCCAGCCAACCCTGGGCTTCCAGCGTGTACTGCAGCGTGCTGTGTTTCACGTACAGAGCTCGGGCAAACGCGAAGTGACTGGTGCCAACGTGCTGGTCGCGATCTTCAGTGAGCAAGAGAGTCAGGCAGTGTTCCTGCTGAAACAGCAGAGCGTTGCCCGTATAGATGTCGTCAACTACATCGCCCATGGTATTTCCAAGGTGCCGGGGCATGGCGATCATTCTGAAGGTGAGCAAGATATGCAGGACGACGAGGGTGGTGAGTCTTCTTCCTCGGGCAACCCCCTGGATGCTTATGCCAGCAACCTCAACGAGCTGGCGCGCCAGGGGCGTATCGATCCGTTGGTGGGTCGTGAGCTGGAAGTCGAGCGTGTCGCGCAGATCCTGGCGCGTCGTCGTAAAAACAATCCGCTGCTGGTGGGCGAGGCGGGCGTGGGTAAAACCGCGATTGCCGAAGGCCTGGCCAAGCGCATTGTCGATAACCAGGTGCCGGATCTGCTGGCAAACAGCGTTGTTTATTCCCTCGATCTTGGTGCTCTGCTCGCGGGCACCAAGTATCGTGGTGATTTCGAGAAGCGCTTCAAAGCGTTGCTCAATGAACTGAAAAAACGTCCGCAGGCGATCCTGTTCATCGACGAGATCCACACCATCATCGGGGCGGGTGCCGCGTCCGGTGGTGTCATGGATGCCTCGAACCTGCTCAAGCCGCTGTTGTCCTCGGGTGATATCCGTTGCATCGGTTCGACCACCTTCCAGGAATTCCGCGGCATTTTCGAGAAGGACCGTGCTTTGGCCCGGCGCTTCCAGAAGGTCGATGTATCGGAGCCTTCGGTGGAAGACACCATTGGCATCCTGCGCGGCCTGAAAGGGCGTTTCGAAAGTCATCACAATATCGAATACAGCGATGAAGCCCTGCGCGCCGCCGCCGAACTGGCCTCGCGCTATATCAATGACCGGCACATGCCGGACAAGGCGATCGATGTGATCGACGAGGCGGGTGCCTATCAGCGCCTGCAACCGGTCGAGGTGCGCGTCAAGCGTATCGAAGTGCCTCAGGTCGAGGACATCGTTGCGAAAATCGCGCGGATTCCGCCCAAGCACGTCACCAGTTCCGACAAGGAGCTGTTGCGTAACCTCGAGCGCGACCTGAAGTTGACCGTGTTCGGTCAGGATGCCGCGATCGACTCGCTGGCAACCGCGATCAAGCTGTCCCGTGCCGGCCTCAAGTCCCCTGACAAGCCTGTCGGTTCGTTCCTGTTCGCAGGGCCTACCGGCGTCGGTAAAACCGAAGCGGCGCGTCAGTTGGCCAAGGCGCTGGGTGTCGAGTTGATTCGTTTCGACATGTCCGAGTACATGGAGCGCCACACCGTATCGCGCCTGATCGGTGCGCCTCCGGGTTATGTTGGGTTCGATCAGGGCGGTCTGCTCACCGAAGCCATCACCAAGCAGCCACACTGCGTGCTGTTGCTCGATGAGATCGAGAAGGCGCATCCGGAAGTCTTCAACCTGCTGTTGCAGGTCATGGATCACGGTACGTTGACCGATAACAACGGGCGCAAGGCGGATTTCCGTAACGTTATCGTCATCATGACGACCAACGCCGGTGCCGAGACTGCAGCTCGCGCTTCGATCGGTTTCACCTATCAGGATCACTCCTCCGATGCGATGGAAGTGATCAAGAAGAGCTTCACGCCGGAATTCCGCAACCGTCTGGACACCATCATCCAGTTTGGTCGCCTCAGCCATGAGGTCATCAAGAGCGTGGTGGACAAGTTCCTTACCGAGCTTCAGGCGCAGCTGGAAGACAAACGAGTGTTGCTGGAAGTCACCGATGCGGCCCGCAGCTGGCTCGCCGAAGGTGGCTACGACGCGGCAATGGGGGCTCGCCCAATGGCGCGCCTGATCCAGGACAAGATCAAGCGTCCGCTGGCGGAGGAGATTCTCTTTGGCGAACTGGCCGAACATGGCGGTGTGGTGCACATCGACATCAAGGACGGCGAACTGACCTTCGAGTTTGAGACCACGGCCGAGATGGCCTGACGTTAAAAAGCAAAACAGAAAGGCGCCGAGAGGCGCCTTTTTGCTGTCTGTTGATCGGCATATCCGCTGTCTGTAGGGGCAACCGGTCGACGCTCGACTGCTCGCGATGGTCGTCAACGATGATGCGGGAAGTTTGACTTGATCCGGTGTCCTCGGGTTTTTCGCGAGCAGGCTCGCTCCTGCAGGGGGGGGGCAAATCGCAGGCAAACAAAAACGCCCGGCATAAGCCGGGCGTCTTGTATTGACTTGCTTCGTGAGCGGGCTCTATCTCTGTAGGAGCGAGCTTGCTCGCGATGGTCGTCAACGATGATGCGGGGAGTCTGACTTGACGCGCTGCCCTCAGGTTTTTCGCGAGCAGGCTCGCTCCAACCTTAGCGTGCGCGGTAGGTGATGCGCCCTTTGCTCAAGTCATAGGGAGTCAGCTCGACGCGCACTTTGTCGCCGGTAAGAATACGGATGTAGTTCTTGCGCATCTTGCCGGAGATATGCGCGGTTACGACGTGCCCATTTTCCAACTCCACACGAAACATGGTGTTGGGCAGGGTGTCGACGACAGTGCCTTCCATTTCGAAGCTGTCTTCTTTCGACATGCAGTAAAGCCCTCGGTGTCCAATGAATGGCCCGGTGCAACTGCGCCAGGCAAAAGCGGCGTGCATTGTGCCCGAAAAGTGGGGTTTAAGCCAAGGGGTTTAGGGCTGGCTCTAGTTTAGAACCACCCAGCGCTGATTAATCAGCAACTCAATGGGGCGATATTGAGTCTTGTAGTTCATTTTTTTGCAGTTTTTGATCCAGTAGCCGAGGTAGACCGCTTCCAGCCCAAGCCGGCTGGCCTCGGCGATTTGCCAGAGGATTGCGTAGCGCCCAAGGCTGCGACGCTCTTCGGCAGGCTCGTAGAAGGTGTAGACCGCCGAAAGACCGTTCGGCAGCAAATCGGTGACGGCGACGGCCAGCAGCCGGCCGTTAAGGCGGAACTCATAAAAACGTGAAAACGGCAGGTCCCGCACCAGGAATGTCGAAAACTGGTCGCGACTTGGCGGGTACATATCGCCATCCGCGTGACGCTGTTCGATATAGCGCTGGTAAAGGTCGAAGTACTCTTCGTTGAAGCCGGGCTTGGCCGGGCGCACCTGCAGGTCCGTATTGCGCTTGAATATGCGTTTCTGTTGCCGATTGGGCGTGAACTGCCCCACGGGAATGCGCGCCGGAACGCACGCATTGCAGTTCTGGCAATGCGGCCGGTAGAGATGATCGCCGCTGCGACGAAACCCCATCTCTGACAGGTCTGCATAGACATGCACATCCATGGGCTGGCTAGGGTCGAGGAACAGGGTCGTAGCCTGCTCGTCGGGCAGATAACTGCAAGAGTGCGGCTGAGTGGCATAGAACTTCAAGCGCGCCAACTCGGTCATGATCAACCCTCGGGATAATGCTTTTGATTAGGGGGCGTTCTCAGTTAATTTCACCGTCGCGTTGTCGCCTTAAAGCGAGCCATGCAAGGCGCAGGCCGCTGGGAATGGTTGTTCCCTTCCCAAGGTCTGCAACGCGGCCTGGCTCGCTTTAAGGCACAACCCGAAGGGCCGGGCCTGCTGTTGTGCAGGGCTGCGTTACTCGAAGCTTGTTTGGAATGACCAAACCACGCTTCTCGTGCCTTGCCCTGCACAACAGCAGACCCGGCGCGGCGGTGAAATTAACTGAGAACGCCCCCTAAGTGTAAGCCACGTGCGCAAAAGACGCTCAGCAAACCCAGGTGGCAGTGTTGGGCTGGTCCAGATACCTGGCCAGATAGCCGGCAAACTCGTGGCGGGGTATCGCCCGGGCTCCGAGGCTGTGCAGGTGATCGGTGGGCATCTGGCAATCGATCAGTACAAACCCCGAGTCTTTCAGATGTCGAACCAGTGTGGCAAAGCCGAATTTCGAGGCGTTGTCGACGCGGCTGAACATGGACTCGCCGAAAAACAACCGGCCCATTGCCAGGCCGTACAACCCGCCGACCAGTTCGTCCCCGTCCCACACTTCCACCGAGTGCGCGTGACCACGCCTGTGCAGTTCGATGTAGGCATCTTGCATCGCCTCGGTGATCCAGGTGCCGTCGGCATAATCCCGGGGGGCCGCACAGGCGCGGATGACGGCGGCAAAATCCGCGTCGAAGGTCACTTGATAGCGTTGCTGGCGCAGCAGTTTGTTCAGGCTGCGCGAGACGTGCAGTTCGTCGGGAAACAAAACCGTGCGCGGGTCCGGGGACCACCAGAGGATCGGCTGACCTTCGGAGAACCATGGGAAGCAGCCGTGGCGATAGGCCGAGACCAGCCGATCGGCGGACAGATCACCGCCGGCAGCCAGGAGTCCGTTGGGGTCGCGCATGGCCTTTTCCAGCGGTGGGAAATGCAAGGTATTGCGTTGTAACCAAGTCAGCATGGCATCCGGGCTTGCAGAAGGGGAGGGCAGTGGTGGGTGTTGGCTCGCTATAAAGTTTGCCTTCAAACGGCAGGAATGTCGTCGAGGTATTTTTCAGCGTCCAGCGCCGCCATGCAACCGGCCCCGGCAGACGTAACGGCCTGGCGATAAACGTGGTCGGCCACGTCGCCGGCGGCAAACACGCCTGCTATCGCCGTAGCGGTGGCATCGCCTTCGCTGCCACCCTTGACCAACAGATACCCGTTGCGCATTTCCAGTTGTCCCGTAAACAGGTCGGTGTTGGGCTTGTGACCGATGGCGATAAACACCCCGGCCAGCGGCAGTTCCCTGGTTTCGCCGGTGTGGCTGTCCCGCAGGCGGGCGCCGGTCACGCCACTGGCATCACCAAGCACTTCGTCCAGATTCTGGTTCCAGTGCAGGCGGATATTGCCATTGGCAGCCTTTTCGAAGAGTTTGTCCTGGAGGATTTTCTCCGAGCGAAGTTTGTCGCGCCTATGGATCAGGTGCACTTCCTTGGCGATGTTCGACAGGTACAACGCTTCTTCGACCGCCGTGTTGCCACCACCGACTACCGCAACCACCTGATTGCGATAGAAGAATCCATCACAGGTCGCGCACGCCGAAACCCCTTTGCCGGCAAAAGTTTCTTCCGACGGCAGGCCCAGATATTGCGCAGAAGCGCCGGTGGCAATGATCAGCGCGTCGCAGGTGTAAGTTCCGCCATCGCCGATCAGTTCGAACGGCCGTTGTTGCAACTTGGCAGTATGGATGTGGTCGTAAACGATCTCGGTGGCAAAGCGTTCGGCGTGTTTTTGCATGCGGTCCATCAGGACCGGCCCGGTCAGGCCTTCGACGTCACCTGGCCAGTTATCGACTTCGACGGTGGTGGTGAGCTGGCCACCTGCCTGTATGCCGGTGATGACAACGGGCTTGAGGTTGGCGCGAGCGGCATAAACGGCTGCGCTGTAACCGGCAGGGCCGGAGCCCAGGATAATCAGGCGGGAATGCTTCGCTTCGCTCATAAAAACACCTCATAAGCCTTTGTCACAAAAGAGAATGCATGCTCAAATTGAACAGCATGTCATGTGCTGTTGACTATGCTACACCCAAGGGTCTCAAGCATGGCGTCGTGCGTACAAACCCGTACAATGTCGTGCGTGCTACATATATTCAGTGCGCGCTGTATTTATAAATGCCGGGGCGCAGTGTTAAAAGTAGTCCCGGTTACGCGTGTTAACTTTTTTACCTGCCTGGATTGGGCAGTTTTTGTCAGTTTTTATAGACATTCACCAGATGGACGCGCCCATGGCGCAGGAAAAGAAGCGTTTTGAAGAAATCCACCGCAGCACCTAAACCAGCCGTCGTTCCGCTCTGGCGCCAGCACTTGCACTACCGACTCAAGGAAGGTGCGCTGATCGCCATCGGTGCCTTGTGCCTGTTCCTGATGATGGCCTTGTTGACCTATGGCAAGGATGATCCGGGCTGGAGCCATAACAGCAAGATCGACGACGTGCAGAACTTCGGCGGGCCAGCGGGCTCCTACAGCGCCGATATCCTGTTCATGGTGCTGGGTTACTTCGCCTACATCTTCCCGTTGCTGCTGGCGATCAAGGCGTACCAGATCTTCCGCCAGCGTCACGAACCGTGGCAGTGGAGCGGTTGGCTGTTCTCCTGGCGCCTGATCGGCCTGGTGTTCCTGGTACTGTCGGGCGCCGCGCTGGCCCATATCCATTTCCATGCCGCGACCGGTCTGCCGGCTGGTGCGGGCGGTGCGCTGGGCGAAAGCCTCGGTGACCTGGCCCGGAACGCCCTGAATATCCAGGGCAGCACCCTGCTGTTCATCGCGTTGTTCCTGTTCGGCCTGACGGTGTTTACCGATCTGTCTTGGTTCAAGGTGATGGATATCACCGGCAAGATCACCCTCGACCTGTTCGAACTGTTCCAGGGCGCGGCCAATCGCTGGTGGGCGGCCCGTACCGAGCGCAAACAGCTGGTCGCCCAGTTGCGTGAAGTCGACGACCGTATGGATGAAGTGGTTGCGCCAACCGTCACCGACAAGCGCGAGCAGGCCAAGGTCAAGGAGCGGCTGATCGAGCGTGAGCAAGCCCTGAGCAAGCATATGTCCGAACGCGAGAAGCAGGTGCCGCCGGTGATCGCGCCCGCGCCACCAAAGCCTGCCGCACCGAGCAAACGCGTCGAAAAAGAGAAACAGGCGCCTCTGTTCGTCGACAGCGCCGTGGAAGGCACCTTGCCGCCGATCTCGATTCTCGATCCCGCAGAAAAGAAACAGCTCAATTACTCGCCTGAATCCCTGGCTGCGGTTGGCCACTTGCTGGAAATCAAGCTCAAGGAATTCGGCGTTGAAGTCGCGGTCGATTCGATTCATCCGGGGCCGGTGATTACCCGTTACGAAATTCAGCCGGCCGCCGGCGTCAAGGTCAGCCGCATCGCCAACCTGGCCAAAGACCTGGCCCGCTCCCTGGCCGTGACCAGCGTGCGCGTGGTGGAAGTGATTCCGGGCAAGACTACGGTCGGTATCGAGATTCCCAACGAAGACCGCCAGATCGTGCGATTCTCCGAGGTGTTGTCGACCCCCGAGTACGACAACTTCAAATCCCCGGTCACCCTGGCCCTGGGCCATGATATCGGCGGCAAACCGGTCATCACCGACCTGGCGAAGATGCCGCACCTGCTGGTGGCCGGTACGACCGGTTCCGGTAAGTCGGTGGGCGTGAACGCGATGATCCTGTCAATCCTGTTCAAGTCCGGCCCGGAAGACGCCAAGCTGATCATGATCGACCCGAAAATGCTGGAACTGTCGATCTACGAAGGCATTCCGCATCTGCTGTGCCCGGTGGTTACCGACATGAAGGACGCCGCCAACGCCCTGCGCTGGAGCGTTGCCGAGATGGAGCGCCGCTACAAGCTGATGGCCAAGATGGGCGTGCGCAACCTGTCGGGCTTCAACGCCAAGGTCAAGGAAGCCCAGGACGCCGGCGAGCCGTTGAGCGATCCGCTGTACAAGCGCGAGAGCATTCACGACGAAGCGCCGCTGCTGAGCAAGCTGCCGACCATCGTGGTGGTGGTCGACGAATTCGCCGACATGATGATGATCGTCGGCAAGAAGGTTGAAGAGCTGATTGCCCGTATCGCGCAAAAGGCTCGTGCGGCCGGTATTCACTTGATCCTCGCGACCCAGCGTCCGTCGGTGGATGTGATCACCGGTCTGATCAAGGCCAACATCCCGACCCGCATGGCGTTCCAGGTATCGAGCAAGATCGACTCCCGGACCATCATCGACCAGGGTGGCGCCGAGCAACTGTTGGGCCACGGTGACATGCTCTACATGCCGCCGGGTACCAGTCTGCCGATTCGTGTTCACGGTGCTTTCGTGTCCGACGATGAGGTTCACCGCGTGGTGGAAGCCTGGAAGCTGCGTGGCGCGCCGGAATACAACGACGACATTCTCAATGGCGTCGAAGAGGCGGGTAGCGGCTTCGAAGGCAGCAGCGGTGGCGGCGACGGTGACGATCCCGAGGCCGACGCGCTGTACGACGAAGCGGTCCAGTTCGTGCTGGAAAGCCGTCGCGCCTCCATTTCCGCGGTTCAGCGCAAGCTGAAGATCGGCTACAACCGCGCTGCGCGCATGATCGAAGCCATGGAAATGGCCGGGGTCGTGACGTCCATGAACACTAACGGTTCGCGTGAAGTCCTGGCCCCGGGCCCGGTGCGCGACTGACCCGAGTATGAAAGGAGTGGTGCCTTTGGCACCGCTCGCACTCCCACGAATGTTATGAGGACTCCCATGCGTCTGATCCGCATGCTGTTGCTGCCGGTACTGGCTTTGACCACGCTCTCGGCCCACGCCGATGACAAGGACGTGGCACGCCTGACCCAATTGCTGGAAAAATCCCAGACCCTCACCGCACGTTTCTCTCAGTTGACCCTGGATGGCACCGGCACCCAGTTGCAGGAAACCGCCGGCGACATGTCGTTGCAGCGTCCGGGCCTGTTCTACTGGCACACCGATGCGCCAGCCGAGCAGACCATGGTCTCCGATGGCAAGAAGGTCACCCTGTGGGACCCGGACCTGGAACAGGCCACCATCAAGAAACTCGACCAGCGCCTGACCCAGACGCCCGCGTTGCTGCTGTCCGGTGACGTGTCCAAGATCAGTCAGAGCTTCGACATCAGTGCCAAGGAAGCCGGCGGCGTGATCGACTTCACCCTGAAGCCGAAAACCAAGGACACCTTGTTCGACAGCCTGCGCCTGTCGTTCCGTAACGGTCTGGTTAACGACATGCAGTTGATCGACAGCGTTGGTCAGCGCACCAATATCCTGTTCACCGGGGTGAAGGCCAACGAGCCGATCCCGGAGTCCAGGTTCAAATTCGACATCCCCAAGGGTGCCGATGTGATCCAGGAATAAAAGGACGACAAAAATCCTGTGGGGGCGAGCCTGCTCGCGAAGAGGGCGCGTCAGTCGCAATAATTGTTATCTGATGCACCGCATTCGCGAGCAGGCTCGCTCCCACAAGGACCGCGGCGTTCATAAAGACCCAGTGAGGTTTCACAAGTAGTCATGGATCTGTTTCGCAGCACCCCGATCGCCCAGCCATTGGCCGCCCGTCTGCGCGCGACCAACCTGGACGAGTACGTCGGTCAGGAACACGTGCTCGCTCGCGGCAAGCCCTTGCGCGAAGCGCTGGAGCAGGGTGCCCTGCATTCGATGATTTTCTGGGGACCGCCGGGCGTAGGCAAGACCACGCTGGCGCGATTGCTCGCTGAAGTTTCGGATGCGCACTTCGAAACGGTCTCGGCGGTGCTCGCCGGCGTGAAGGAAATCCGTCAGGCGGTGGAAATCGCCAGGCAGCAGGCCGGGCAATACGGCAAGCGCACCATCCTGTTCGTCGATGAAGTGCACCGTTTCAACAAGTCCCAGCAGGATGCGTTCCTGCCCTATGTCGAAGACGGAACGCTGATTTTCATCGGCGCCACCACCGAGAACCCTTCGTTTGAATTGAACAACGCGTTGCTGTCACGGGCACGGGTCTATGTGCTCAAGAGCCTTGACGAAGCGGCTCTGCGCAAGCTGGTGCAGCGTGCGCTGACCGAGGAACGTGGCCTTGGCAAGCGCAACCTGACCCTCAGCGATGAGGGCTTCCAGATGCTGCTGTCCGCCGCCGATGGCGATGGCCGGCGCCTGCTGAATCTGTTGGAGAACGCCTCGGATCTGGCCGAAGACAACAGCGAGATGGGCACCGACCTGCTGCAAAGCCTGCTCGGCGACACCCGCAGGCGTTTCGACAAGGGCGGCGAAGCGTTCTACGACCAGATTTCCGCGCTGCACAAGTCGGTGCGCGGCTCCAACCCCGACGGCGCGCTGTACTGGTTTGCGCGGATGATCGACGGTGGTTGCGACCCGCTGTACCTGGCCCGGCGCGTGGTGCGCATGGCCAGCGAAGACATCGGCAATGCCGACCCGCGCGCCCTGAGTTTGTGCCTGGCGGCCTGGGAAGTGCAGGAACGCCTTGGCAGCCCCGAGGGTGAGCTGGCGGTGGCCCAGGCCATCACTTATCTGGCCTGTGCACCGAAAAGCAACGCGGTGTACATGGGTTTCAAGGCCGCATTGCGCGCCGCCGCCGAACACGGCTCGCTGGAGGTGCCGCTGCACCTGCGCAACGCGCCGACCAAGCTGATGAAGCAGTTGGGCTATGGCGATGAATACCGTTATGCCCACGATGAGCCGGACGCCTATGCCGCCGGGGAAGATTACTTCCCGGAAGAGCTCGAACCGATTCCGTTCTATCAGCCGGTGCCCCGCGGCCTGGAATTGAAAATCGGCGAAAAACTCAATCACCTGGCGAAACTCGACCGTTTAAGCCCCCGGCAGCGGAGAAAATAGTGCTTCCTTTGATCGTTGCGGTATCCGTTGGCGGGGTAGCCGGTACATTGTTGCGCTTTGCCACGGGCAACTGGATCAACGCGAATTGGCCGCGGCACTTCTATACCGCGACGCTGGCCGTTAATATCGTGGGCTGTTTGCTGATCGGCGTTCTATACGGTCTGTTTTTGATACGCCCGGAGGTGCCTGTCGAGGTGCGTGCCGGGTTGATGGTCGGCTTCCTCGGGGGGCTGACGACTTTTTCATCCTTTTCACTGGATACGGTGCGCCTGCTGGAAAGCGGGCAGGTGCCGCTGGCCCTGGGCTATGCGGTGCTCAGCGTATTCGGCGGGCTGCTTGCCACCTGGGCTGGCCTGTCCTTGACCAAACTTTGATAAACGAGAAACCGACATGCTCGATTCCAAACTGTTACGTAGCAACCTTCAGGACGTAGCGGACCGCCTGGCATCCCGTGGCTTTGTGCTGGATGTTGCGCGCATCGAAGCGCTGGAAGAACAGCGCAAGACCGTCCAGACCCGCACCGAAGCACTGCAGGCTGAACGTAATGCGCGCTCCAAATCCATCGGTCAGGCCAAGCAGCGCGGCGAAGACATCGCGCCGTTGATGGCGGACGTCGAGCGCATGGCGGGCGAGTTGAGCACCGGCAAAGTCGAACTGGACGCGATCCAGACCGAACTGGACTCGATCCTGCTGGGCATTCCGAACCTGCCGCACGAATCGGTGCCGGTTGGCGATGACGAAGAAGGCAACGTTGAAGTGCGCCGTTGGGGCACGCCGAAGGCTTTCGACTTCCCGGTGCAGGACCACGTGGCCCTGGGTGAGAAGTTCGGCTGGCTGGACTTCGAAACCGCCGCGAAACTGTCCGGCGCCCGTTTCGCCCTGCTGCGCGGCCCGATTGCCCGTCTGCACCGCGCGCTGGCGCAGTTCATGATCAACCTGCACGTTACCGAGCACGGTTATGAAGAGGCCTACACGCCTTATCTGGTCCAGGCGCCGGCGCTGCAAGGCACCGGCCAGTTGCCCAAGTTCGAAGAAGACCTGTTCAAGATCGCGCGTGAAGGCGAAGCCGATCTGTACCTGATCCCGACCGCCGAAGTGTCGCTGACCAACATTGTCGCCGGCGAAATCGTCGATTCGAAACTGCTGCCGATCAAGTTCGTTGCCCATACCCCGTGCTTTCGCAGTGAAGCCGGTGCATCGGGTCGTGACACCCGCGGCATGATCCGCCAGCACCAGTTCGACAAGGTTGAAATGGTGCAAATCGTCGAGCCGTCGAAGTCGATGGAAGCACTGGAGGGCCTGACCGCCAACGCCGAGAAAGTCCTGCAACTGCTGGAACTGCCTTATCGCACCCTGGCGTTGTGCACCGGCGACATGGGCTTCAGCGCGGTCAAGACCTACGACCTGGAAGTGTGGATCCCGAGCCAGGACAAATACCGCGAAATTTCGTCGTGCTCCAACTGCGGCGACTTCCAGGCCCGTCGCATGCAAGCACGCTTCCGCAACCCGGAAACCGGCAAGCCGGAACTGGTGCACACCCTGAACGGCTCCGGCCTGGCGGTAGGCCGTACCCTGGTCGCGGTGCTCGAGAACTATCAGCAGGCCGACGGTTCGATCCGTGTGCCGCAAGTCCTCAAGCCGTACATGGGTGGTCTTGAGGTCATTGGTTAAATGAACTATCTGCCGCTGTTTCACAACCTTCGCGGCAGTCGTGTGTTGGTCGTCGGTGGGGGGGAGATTGCCTTGCGCAAATCCCGCCTGCTGGCCGATGCCGGTGCGCTGCTGCGGGTGGTTGCACCTGAAATCGAAGCGCAACTGCGCGAACTGGTTGCCGGTAGCGGTGGCGAGTGCCTGTTGCGTGGCTACGTCGAAACGGATCTGGACGGTTGCGGGCTGATCATTGCCGCCACCGACGACGAAGCGCTGAACGCGCAGGTCTCCGCCGATGCCCATCGGCGTTGCGTACCGGTCAACGTGGTGGACGCGCCGGCCCTGTGCAGTGTGATCTTCCCGGCAATCGTCGACCGTTCTCCGCTGATCATCGCGGTGTCCAGTGGCGGCGATGCGCCGGTGCTGGCACGCTTGATCCGCGCCAAGATCGAAACCTGGATTCCTTCCACCTACGGCCAATTGGCCGGGTTGGCGGCGCGTTTCCGTCATCAGGTCAAAAGCCTGTTTCCGGATGTGCAGCAGCGTCGGGCGTTCTGGGAAGATGTTTTCCAGGGCCCGGTTGCCGACCGGCAACTGGCCGGGCAGGGCGCTGAAGCCGAGCGTTTGTTGCAAGCGAAGATCGATGGCGAAGCGCCAGTTGCTACCGGCGAAGTCTATCTGGTGGGCGCCGGCCCGGGCGATCCTGACCTGCTGACCTTCCGCGCCTTGCGCCTGATGCAGCAAGCCGACGTGGTGCTGTACGACCGCCTGGTGGCGCCGGCGATTCTCGAACTGTGTCGTCGCGACGCCGAGCGGGTTTACGTCGGCAAGCGTCGTGCCGATCACGCGGTGCCGCAGGATCAGATCAACCAGCAATTGGTGGATCTGGCCAAACAGGGCAAGCGCGTGGTGCGACTGAAGGGCGGTGATCCGTTCATCTTCGGTCGTGGTGGTGAAGAGATCGAAGAGCTGGCGGCCCAGGGCATTGCGTTCCAGGTGGTGCCGGGGATTACGGCGGCCAGTGGTTGTGCGGCCTATGCCGGGATTCCGCTGACTCACCGCGATTATGCGCAATCGGTGCGTTTCATCACCGGCCACCTCAAGGACGGCTCCAGCGATCTGCCATGGGCCGACCTGGTCGCGCCGGCGCAAACCCTGGTGTTCTACATGGGACTGGTGGGCTTGCCGATCATTTGCGAGCAGTTGATCAAGCATGGTCGCGGTGCTGATACCCCGGCAGCGTTGATCCAGCAGGGCACCACGATCAACCAGCGGGTGTTTACCGGCACCCTGGCGAACTTGCCACGGCTGGTGGCGGAGCATGAAGTGCATGCGCCGACATTGGTGATTGTCGGTGAAGTGGTGCAACTGCGCGAGAAACTGGCGTGGTTCGAAGGGGCTCAGGGGCAGGTCTGAAGACCGCGTCGCCCTCATTCGCGAGCAGGCTCGCTCCCACATTGGAATGCATTCCCTTGTGGGGGCGAGCCTGCTCGCGAAAGGGCCCTCAAAACCTGCACAAATCTCAGGCCTTGCGCCAAACCCCTTTCCCGCTCAACCGCTCCCGGTCATGGGGCGCGGTGAAGTCCTGTGCCGGCCCTTTCGGCACCACTCCGGTCGGGTTGATGGTGCGGTGGCTGGCGTAGTAGTGGTGCTTGATGTGGGTGAAATCCACCGTTTCGGCAATCCCCGGCCACTGATAGATTTCCCGTAGCCAGTTCGACAGGTTCGGGTAATCCGCAATCCGTCGCAGGTTGCACTTGAAGTGCCCGTAGTACACTGCATCGAAGCGAATCAGCGTGGTGAACAGGCGGATGTCCGCTTCGGTCAGGTACTCGCCAGCCAGGTAGCGGTTGGCGCCCAGCAGCAGCTCCAGTCGGTCCAGTTCGGCAAACACCTCATCGAACGCTTCTTCATAGGCCTGTTGCGACGTGGCAAACCCGGCGCGGTACACGCCATTGTTCACCGCCGGATAAATCCGCTCGTTCAACGCATCGATCTCTGCGCGTAACGGCGCCGGGTAGAAGTCCAGGTCGTTACCGGTCAAATCGTCGAAGGCACCATTGAACATGCGGATGATTTCCGATGATTCATTATTGACGATGCGCTTGAGCTGTTGGTCCCACAGTACCGGTACGGTGACGCGGCCGGTGTAGTCGGCAGTGTCGGCGGTGTAGCGCCGGTGCATGAATTCGAAGTGGTCGAGCTTGTCGCCGGTCGAACCCAGGTTCCGGTCGAAGGTCCAGCCGTTTTCCAGCATCAACCAACTGACCACCGACACGTCGATCAGGTTTTCGAGGCCTTTGAGCTTGCGCAGGATCAGCGTGCGATGGGCCCACGGACAGGCCAGGGACACGTACAGGTGATAGCGCCCGGGTTCGGCCGCAAAACCACCGACACCGGTCGGTCCCGGCTTGCCGTCTGCGGTCAGCCAGTTGCGACGCTGTGCCTGTTCACGCTGGAACGCGCCGTCCTTGCTGCTTTCGTACCACTTGTCCTGCCAGCGGCCATCCACTAATAAACCCATGTTCAAGACTCCAGAAACCCATAATCGTTGGGGGTGAGTCTATTCCGATGAGTTCGAACAAAAAGCGCAAAGATCGGGCGCGAATGATCGGTTAAATCGATTTGTTGCGAGCGGCCCAGTATTGCTCGGCGGTTTCGAAGGCTTGTTCGCGGCTCTGTCCGAGGCCACGCAGTGCCAGGGCCATGGTCGAAATCAAGGCCATTTGCGGGTAGCTGTCGACCACGTCACCACGCCACACCGCTTTCAAGTGCCCAGGATCGAGCGCGGCGGGTTTGACATGACGCTGCGCGGACAACTGCGGCCATTCCTCATCCCAGCTCTCGCCGCCGGTGGTGCCGTACAGGTGGCTGTCGGCATCCGGGTTGATCTCGATTTCGCCGCCATCGCCCTTGATCACGATGGCGGTATCACCGAGTAGTCCGCTGGCATCGCGATGCACCGCCTGATAGCCAGGGTGGAAAATGCTCTGCAGGCCGCAACGCGCACCCAGCGGATTGAGAATCCGCGCCAGCGAGTGGATCGGCGAGCGCAGGCCGAGGGTATTGCGCAGGTCGATCATCCGTTGCAGCTGCGGTGCCCAGTCCACCAGCGGCATGAAGGCCAGGCCGCCGTTATCCAGTGCCGAGCCGACCTGTTGCCAGTCGCGGCACAGCGGGATGTTCAATTCGCCCAGCAGTTGCTCGGTGTACAGGCGACCGGCCGTGTGGGCGCCGCCGCCGTGCATGAAAATCCGCACGCCGTTCTGTGCCAGGCACCTGGCCGCCAACAGATACCACGGTAAGTGCCGCTTCTTGCCGGCATAGGTCGGCCAATCCAGGTCTACCGCCAGCGCCGGAGGATTCAGGCGTTCGCGCAATGCCTCGGTGAAGCCCGCCATCTCTTCTGCGCTTTCTTCCTTGTGCCGCAATAGCATCAGGAAGGCGCCGAGCTGGGTTTCCTCGATCTTTTCATCGAGCACCATGCCCATGGCCTCGCGGGCCTCGATCCGGGTCAGGTCACGGGCGCCGCGTTTGCCTTTGCCAAGGATCCGCACGAATTGGGCGAACGGATGCTCTGCGGGCGTTTCGAGTGTCAGTGCTGGGTAATCGGTCATAAGCAATTCGTCGGTTTGGGCAGGCCCGCCAGTTTCGCGGCGAGTTTGGCGGGAGTGCCTTTGAACAGTCGGTTCAGGTGCAGGCTGTTGCCTTTTTCCGGGCCGAGTTTCAGGGCCGTGTACTTGATCAACGGGCGGGTGGCCGGTGACAGCTGGAATTCGGCGTAGAAGCTGCGCAGCAGTTCGAGGATTTCCCAGTGTTCGGGCGTCAGCTCGATGGCTTCGGCAGCCGCCAGGGCACTGGCCACATCGGCAGACCAGTCACTCAGTTCGACCAGGAAACCGTCCTTGTCCAGCTCGATGGCGCGGGCGCCGACCGTCAATGCATTCATAGCCAACTGTTGACCTTGTCGTAGTGAATCGACAGTTCGACGAAGGCCGGGTAATCGATGGCCTCGGCCCAGTCTGGAACCGCAAGCGCACGGGCCTGGGCATCTTCGGCCAGAACGAACAGCTTCAGGCCACGGGCGCTGAGCGCAGCGAACGCCGCGGTGCCAGGCTGCAACGCATAGGCCGCATCACCGGACAGCAGCAAGCCGTCGTTTGCGCCGATCACGCGCAGGCAACTGGTCAGGCGTTCGTCGCCGAACGGGGAATGAGACAACACATGCAAAGTCGACATCAGAGGGTGATCACCTGGTCGTAACGGTCAATGAGGGCGGTGATTTCGTGGGCGGCCAACACCCGGGCTTCTTCCAGCGACAGGCCGTTGGGGTCCAGGCCGCGCCGGGTGATGCTGTCGCCGCAGGCAAACAGTTCCTCGACACCGAACATCGGCAGGGCTTGCAGGTTGGCGCTCAGGTCTTTCTGTTGCAGGACCCTGGCGTCCTGACGGGCGGCCAGCTGGAACACGCCGTCATCGAGAAACAACAGGCCAATCGGCAGATCGAAGGCCCCCCCGGCCAGTACGATATCCAGCGCTTCCCGCGCGCCCGGGCCGGACCACGGTGACTGACGGCTGATGATCAACAAGGATTTGGCCATGTCATGCGCCTCCGAAACAGATCAGGCGGTCGGCATCCTGCGCCGCGTCATGCAATTGGCCGAGGCCGGACAATTCCCACGGCGCATCGACGGCAACAGCTTCGCGTTGATAGCGCCTGGCTTCTTCCTCGTTCAACACGCCACGACGCAGGGCGGCGGCGATGCACACTACGCCATCGAGTTGATGGTCGCTGACAAAGGTGCGCCATTGCCTGGGCAAGTCCGGTTCATCCTGGGGCGTGACCACGCTGGTGGAGGCGTTGTAGACGCCGTCCTGATAGAAAAACAGCCGGACAATCTCGTGCCCGCCGGCCAGCGCCGCTTGGGCGAACAGCAAGGCGCGGCGCGAGGAGGGCGCATGGGCGGCGGAAAACACGGCGATGGCGAACTTCATGACGGACTCGATCAGCAAGACTGCGGCCATGATAATGCTTTCTGGACGGGGCGGCTAAATGGATGTTGGCTGCACTGGCCTTCGCGAGCAAGCCCGCTCCCACACAATAGTGGAGATCAAATGTGGGAGCGGGCTTGCTCGCGAAGGCGATCTGAAGTGCAGACTTGAACCCGGCTACGGCGCTATCCCATACAAATCGCAGTATTCCAGCCAATCCATCCCGGCCATCTCCGCCACTTCGCGGTGCACTTCACGGCGCTGGATTTCATAGTCCTGCGGCGTGGCAGCAGTCAATTGCAGGGTCAGCTCCCAGGCAAACAAACCTTGCCGTTCTGCCTCGGCCTCGAAGGCCTCATGCAAACGCTCGTCGCGGTACTGCGCCGGGGTTTCACCCTTGGCCTGCGCCTGCAGCGGGTTGAGGTTGTCGAGTTCGTCGCGCAACTCGGGGCGTTCGTCGAGAAACCGCTTCAGTGCCTGCTCATGTTGCTGCTCGGTTGCCGCCATGGTCGTTCCTTTGCTGGGGTTTGTTGCAGTAAAGCAGAACGATGCAGCTTGCCACAGTGATAAAGTCCGCTTTTTCCTGATGAGTGAATGCAATGCGAATTCTGATGGTGGCGCTGGCCGTGACTTTGCTGGCGGGATGCGCTGGCTCGGCAATGAACGATGCCCGCACCAAGGCCCCGTACAAGACCCTGAACTCGGAAAAGCCGGCAAAAGACGTCGCCCGGTGCGTGCAGTTTTCCTGGCAGGACGAGGCCGTGTTCGGAGTCGATGCCGCTGCCTATCTGCAAGCTGGCGAGAAGGGCGGCACGACCGTTTACACCCGTTCGGCGGAGTCCTTCGTCGACGTGACCAGCGATGCCTCGGGCACGGTATTGAGCTATTACGCACAGAAGGATGATTTCGTGGCCAAGCGCCGGCTGGCGGCGTTGGCGACCTGTCTGTGACCTGAAAGCTCGATGCATTGCTCTTGTGGGAGCGGGCTTGCTCCGGGCGGCGATCCGACGAAGGCGGTCGAATAGTCGACATGGATTTTGAATGTTCCGGCCTCATCGCGAGCAAGCTCGCTCCTACAGGGGGGATTTGTGTTGATCAGTAAGTCAGGCGCTTCTGGAAGAAAAAATGCTTGTGGCCCGGCGGATAGTCGGCAATGTGCCCGAACTCGCTGTAGCCACACTTCCTGTAGAACGCCGGCGCCTGGAATTCAAAGGTGTCGAGCCAGAGCCCGACGCAGCGCCGTTCCCGCGCCAGGTCCTCGGCCATCCGCATCAGTTTCGAACCCAGGCCCTGTCCTCGCGACTGTTCCGGCACCACCAGCAAGTCGATGTACAACCACTGGTAAAACAATCGACCATGCAGGCCGCCGAGGATTTCGTCGTTGTCGTCGCGCACCAGCAAGGCGATGTGCTCGGGCACGTTGCCTTCGGCCTTCGAGCCGTTGTACGCGCGCAATGGCTTGAGGATGGCCTGGCGTTGTTCTTCCGTGGGGTTTTGCGACAGTTCGATACGCAGGTTCATGGCTATATCCATATGGCATTGAAGCCGCAGCCTATCCCGGTTGCAGCGATTGTTCCATCCCCGGAAAAGTTGAACCGTCGCCAGCGCCCAGCTGTCCTTCCTTAAGACGCGTCACCCCAGGACGCAGCTGATGAGGACATTGCCCTGTGAACATTTTTGAAGCCTTGCGCGAAAGCCATGAACGCCAACGGACCTATGCCAGGGCGCTGATCCATACCAGCGGCGATACGCCTGAGCGGGTCGAGGCGTACAAGCAACTCAAGTCTGAATTGCAGGCTCACGCCACCGCCGAAGAGCGGCATTTCTACATTCCGCTGATGGCGTTCGACAACGGTGTCGACCTCAGCCGTCATGCCATCTGCGAACATCACGAAATGGACGAAATGATGGAGGCGCTGGACGACACCGAGATGTCCAGTGCGGCCTGGCTGGCGACCGCTAAAAAGCTCTCGGAGAAGGTTCATCACCATCTACGGGAAGAAGAACAGAAGTTCTTTCAAATGGCCGGCAAACTGCTCGACGACAAACAGAAAGAGGCGTTGGCCGGACAGTATGAGAAGGAGTACAAGGCGCAGCTTGCTTGAGGGGGCAAACGCTGTTCTTTTTCACTTATCATGTGCACCCTCAGACCAATAACAGGATGTGTTGTCATGTCGAACACGGCCGAACGGGTCAACATCGTCGAGTCTCAGGTGTTGTCCCACGACTGGTACCTGCTCAAGAAAATCACCTTCGATTACCAACGCAACAACGGCGAGTGGCAACGCCAGACCCGGGAAGTCTACGACCGTGGCAATGGTGCGGCGATTCTCCTCTACAACCGCGAAAAGCGAACCGTGGTACTGACCCGGCAATTTCGCCTGCCGGTGTTCGTCAACGGTCACGACGGGCTGTTGATCGAAGTGGCAGCGGGGCTGCTGGAAGGCGCGGCGCCTGAAGACCGCATCCGCGATGAGGCGGAGGAGGAGACGGGGTATCGCGTGCACCATGTGCAGAAGGTATTCGAGGCGTACATGAGCCCGGGATCGGTGACGGAAAAGTTGCACTTCTTCATTGCCGAATACGACGCGAAGTCGAAGGTCAGCGCCGGCGGCGGGCTGGAGGCGGAAACCGAGGAGCTCGAAGTGCTGGAGTGGGCGTTCGGGGACGCGCTCGAAGCGTTTTACCGTGGCGAGATCTGCGACGCCAAGACCATCATGCTGTTGCAGTATGCGGCGATGAAAAACCTCTTCTCCCAGGCATGATCAAAAGCCTGGCAGGCGTGCCGTGCCGGGCCATTGTCCACCTTCCAGCGTCAGCAACAACTCCTTCGCCTCAAGTCCACCGGCAAACCCGGTGAGCTTGCCCGATGCGCCAATCACTCGGTGACACGGTGCCACGATCGAAATCGGGTTCTTGCCATTCGCCGCACCCACGGCCCTGACCGCCGCCGGGTTGCCGATCTGTTCGGCGATCTGGCTGTAGCTGCGGGTCTCGCCGAACGGGATGGTCAGCAGCGCCGCCCAGACCTGCTTCTGAAATTCCGTGCCGGCAAAATCCAGTTCCAGTTCGAAGCGTTCGCGGGTGCCGGAAAAATATTCGCGCAACTGCGCAGCCGTGCGCACCAGGATCGGGTTGTCCGGCGCTTCGCTCATCGGACCGAGGCGCACCCGGCCGGGTTTGTCGTTTTCCCAGAGGATGGCCGCCAGTCGTGAGCCGTTCGCGACCAGCTTCAACTCGCCGACCGGGGAAGCCACGGTGATGCAGGTATAGGTCATGTCAGGGCTCGCGCGAAATGGCTTAACAGGCGTTAAGGATACTGTCTCGACGGGGAGGCGCAATACGTAATCCCGACCATACTTGGCTACGGCTTTTGAAGCGTTTTCCTACGAAATAACAAGAAGAGACCGACTCATGAAGTACGAACCTTTTGCCAAGTCGCTGATTGCGACCTCATTGGCACTCAGCTGCCTGACCACCCATGCCGCTTCCGTGGCCCCGGCTACCGGGGAAAACGGCATGGTGGTCACGGCCCAGCACCTGGCCAGCCATGTGGGCGTGGATGTGCTCAAGAACGGCGGCAACGCCGTCGATGCGGCGGTCGCGGTCGGCTATGCGCTGGCGGTGGTCTATCCCGCTGCCGGCAACCTCGGTGGCGGCGGTTTCATGACCATTCAACTGGCGGACGGGCGCAAGACCTTCCTCGACTTCCGTGAAAAAGCGCCGCTGGCCGCCACCGCCAACATGTACCTGGACAAGGAGGGCAACGTCGTTCCCGATTTGAGTACCCGTGGCCACCTGGCCGTGGGTGTGCCGGGCACGGTGTCGGGCATGGAACTGGCGCTGTCCAAGTACGGCACCAAACCGCGCAAGGAAATCATCGCCCCGGCCATCAAACTCGCTGAAGACGGTTTCGTGCTGGAGCAGGGCGACGTCGATCTGCTGGACTACGCCACCGACATGTTCAAGAAGGACATCAAGGATTCCGGCTCGATCTTCCTCAGCAACGGCGAACCGATGCAGGTCGGCCAGAAACTGGTGCAAAAGGACCTGAGCAAGACCCTGCGGGAAATCTCCGAGAAGGGTGCCGACGGTTTCTATAAAGGCTGGGTGGCTGACGCCATCGTCACCTCCAGCCAGGCCAACAAGGGCATCATCACCCAGGCCGACCTCGACAAATACAAGACCCGCGAACTGGCGCCCATCGAGTGTGACTACCGTGGCTACCACGTGATCTCGGCACCACCGCCAAGCTCCGGTGGCGTGGTGATCTGCGAGATCATGAACATCCTCGAAGGCTATCCGATGAAGGACCTGGGCTACCACTCGGCCCAGGGTATGCACTATCAGATCGAGGCGATGCGCCACGCCTATGTGGACCGCAACAGCTACCTCGGCGATCCGGATTTCGTGAAGAACCCGATTGCCCACCTGCTGGATAAAAACTACGCGACCAAGCTGCGCGAAGCGATCAAGCCGCAAAAGGCCGCGGTATCCAGCGAACTCAAGCCCGGTGTAGCCCCCCATGAAGGCAACAACACCACGCATTACTCCATCGTCGACAAATGGGGCAACGCGGTGTCGGTGACCTACACCCTCAACGACTGGTTCGGTGCCGGCGTGATGGCGAGCAAGACCGGGGTCATCCTCAACGATGAAATGGACGACTTCACCTCGAAAATCGGCGTGCCGAACATGTACGGCCTGGTGCAGGGCGAGGCCAATGCCATCGCACCCGGCAAGGCGCCGCTGTCGTCCATGAGCCCGACCATCGTCACCAAGGACGGCAAAGTGGTGATGGTGGTCGGCACTCCGGGGGGCAGCCGCATCATCACCGCGACCTTGCTGACCATGCTTAACGTGATCGACTACGGCATGAACATCCAGGAAGCGGTGGATGCGCCGCGTTTCCATCAACAGTGGCTGCCGGAGGAGACCAATCTGGAAGCCTTCACCACCAGCCCGGACACGGTGAAAATCCTCGAAAGCTGGGGGCACAAGTTTACCGGTCCGCAGGACGCCAACCACCTGGCGGCGATCCTGGTCGGCGCGCCATCCCTGGGTGGCAAACCGGTAGGCAAGAACCGTTTCTATGGGGCCAACGATCCTCGGCGCAATACCGGGTTGTCGCTGGGTTATTGAGGGTTGTGTCTGGAGGGGGACGGGCTTATGTTCGTCCCCTGATCCCTCGACATATCAAGGAAAGAAATCATGACCACTGCGTTATTGATCATCGACGTCCAGCAGGCTTTATGTTCCGGTGAGTACGAGTGCTTCGAGATCAGGCGCGTCATCGACACCATCAACGCTCTCAGTGCCCGGGCTAGAAAGTCCGGCGTTCCGGTGGTGCTCATCCAGCACGAAGAAGAGGGTGATCTGTTGAAACACGGTGCCCCAGGCTGGCAACTGGCCGAAGGGCTGGAAACGTCGCCCAAGGATCATCGCGTGCGCAAGACTGCCGGCGATTCGTTCTATCAGACCAACCTGCAACGGTTGTTGCCGGTACAGGACTTCGAAAGGCTGGTCATCTGCGGCCTGCAAACCGATTACTGTGTGAATGCAACCCTGCGTCAGGCGCATCAAATGGGGTATGACGTGGTGCTGGCCGCCGACGCGCATTCCACCATCGACAATGGCAATACCACTGCCGAAGACATCATTGCCCAGCACAACAAGGATTGGGCCGACCTGAGCGGTTCGGTGGCGCGGATCGATGTGGTCCCGGCTGCTGAAATCCGCTTCTGATAACACCATTACGCCCCCCTTGTAGGAGCGAGCAGGCTCGCTCCTACAAGGGTGAACCGAAAATCTCGATCAGCTCGTTCAGGAACGCACTCACCAGATCTCGCTGCCGCGAGGAATGCCGCACCGCCGCATGAAAGCTCACTTCATAGCGCAGCAGATCCGGGTTCAGCGGGTGCAACTGCCCCAGCTGTTCATGGCGAGTCGCGTAGTGCTGCGGCAGAAATCCCAGGTGCTGGCCGGATAGAATCAGCAGGGCCGCGCCGTCCATGCTGTCGGTGAGCACAGTCAGGCGCTCGATGGAGGTGGGGGCCGGCATTTCCGGCAGCGGATGGCTCGGCCAGACCCAGTCAAACCCGCTGACATCTTCGCGGGTCAGCGCGCCGACCTGGTCGAACAGCGGGTGCGAGGTCGCGCAGTACGCAATCTGGGTTTCCGGGAACAGCGGGAAATAATCGATGCTGGGCAAGCGGTGCCAGAAGTAACCGATGGCCAGGTCGATATGGCCGTTGATGATTTTTTCTTCCAGCAGGGATGACGACAGCTCGGTGAAATGGAAGTACAGCCCCTCGTGCCGAGCCCGCAAACGGGCAATGGCCAGGCCGATTTTCCTGTTCGCCACCGGGTCGATTTGCCCTAGCAAACCGATGTTGATATTGCCCGAGACTTTGCGGTTGATGTGCTGCACTTCAACCCGGAAACCCTCGGCCGCCGCCAGCAGACGTCGGGCCGCCTCAATGAACTGAGTGCCTTTGGGCGTGACCGAAAACCCGCCGCGTCCGCGTTCGCACAAGCGGAAACCGACCCGCGCTTCCAGCGTCGCCAGTTGCGCGCTGATCGTGGGTTGCGTGGTGTTGAGGGCGGTTTGGGCCGCCGAGATGCCGCCTGCTTCGACGACGGTCAGAAATACCCGGATCAGACGCAGATCCAGCTCCGTTACAGTTCCCAGCATGGGGGCTCCCGATTTTCGTTCACATAGATGCTGATCTATGTGAACAGTGTGCCTGCGATATTTTACTGCCAGAACTCACGCCCTACATTGCCGTGAAACCAGCGTCATCGTCAGCTTTTTCTGGAGTTTCACCTGAACTGGACGTCGTAGCGAGCGCTGTATCCACAAAAACAACAAACAACAGCATAGGAACAATCGTATGTCAGGTTCCCCAGTGTCTGCGCACGCCGCCGAGGCGAGCGGCGGGTTGGCCATCGAAGGCCACTCCATCGACTACATTCCGGAAAACGAACGCCACGCCAGACTTGGCAGCCAAGGGCCATTCTGGTTCCTGGGTAATTTCCACTTCTTCACCATCTCCATCGGCTTTGTCGGCCCGAGCCTCGGCTTGTCCGCCCTGTGGACCATGCTTGCCGGTGCCCTGGGCATTATGTTCGGTACTATTTTCATGGCGTTTCACGGCTCCCAGGGCCCGGAAATGGGTCTGCCGCAAATGATCCAGTCCCGTGCGCAGTTCGGTTATCGCGGGGTGATCCTGGCGTTGATGGCGACGATGTTTGTGTTCGTCGGTTTCAACGTGGTGAACATCTCGCTGATCATGAACGGCCTTGAACATGTGTTCGGCATTGACCCGACCATCGTCGCCGTGGCCGTGGTGTTGATCGGCGCGCTGTTGTCGATCTACGGCCACGACCTGATGCACAAGGCCTTCAAGTGGGCCTTGCTGGCGACCTTGCCGCTGTACGCACTGGTGACCATCGCCCTGATGTTCGGTGCGGGTCAGGAAGGTGTCACGCCGGCGACTGATCTGGGCTTCAACTGGGTGGCCTTCGCCACGTTGTTCGCCATCGGTGCCAGCTACAACATTTCCTATGCGCCCTACGTGTCCGACTATTCCCGTTACCTGCCGAAAAACACCAGCCGGGCAAAACTGATCGCGGCGGTGTTCATCGGCGCCTCGTTGTCGGGCAGTTGGATGATCGGCCTCGGTGCCTGGCTGGCGCAGCAATTGAAAGCGGCGGATGCGCTGGTGGCGTTGAATCAGGTCGGTTCCTCGATGATGCCGGGGCTGGGCAATCTGCTGGTGATCGTCTCGGTGGCGGGCTTCCTGCCGATCATCGCGCTCAATACCTACAGCGCCATGCTGACGCTGCTGACCGGCGTCGACTCGATCAAAAAAATCACCCCGACACCCCGCGCTCGTGTGCTGTCGATCAGTGTGATCAGCGTCATTCTGTTGACCTGCGTGCTGTCGATCAAAGGTGACGGCATCGCTCTGCTGAACACCTTCCTGGTGTTGTTGCTGTACTTCCTCGTGCCGTGGACCGCCGTCAACCTGGTGGACTACTTCTTCGTGCGCAAGGGCCGTTATGCGATTCCGCATTTCTTCACGCCAAAAGGCATCTACGGTGCCTGGCAATTTCGCGGCATCGTTTCGTACCTGATCGGCTTCGCCGCGATGGTGCCGTTCTTCTACATCTTTGACGCAGCGGCCAACAAGGAAGTGTTTGTCGGCCCGTTGGCGCGGATGCTGGAAGGCGTGGACATCGCCTGGCTGGTGGGTCTTGTGGTGTCGGGGCTGACCTACTACCTGCTCAGTCGCTCGATTGATCTGGCCGCCGAACGCCGGGTGATCGACGCGCTGAGCGAAAGCGACATCGTCGCCATGACCCATTTATCTGCGGAGACAGTGCGTTGAACAGCGCAAAAAATACCGTGGTCGCCTGCTGCCAACTGGCACCGAAAATAGGCGACCTGGCCTACAACCGCACGCTCACCGAACGCGCGATTCGCCAGGCAGCCTTTCAGGGCGCGCAAGTGGTCGTGCTGCCCGAACTGGTGCAGAGCGGCTATCTGTTTGCCGACCGCGATGAAGCGCTCAGCCTGGCGGAAACCGTTGAGGGGCCGACCTTGCAGCTGTGGCAGGCCCTGGCCCGTGAGCTGAACCTGGTGATCGTCGGCGGATTCTGCGAGTGCCTGTCTGGTGACGAACTGGCCAACAGCGCGGCGATGATCGACGCCAATGGCCTGCGTGCGGTATACCGCAAGGCGCATTTATGGGACGCCGAGAAGGACATCTTCAGCGCTGGTGATGCGCCACCGCCCGTGGTCGAAACGCTGCATGGACGGCTCGGCATGCTGATTTGCTATGACCTGGAATTCCCCGAATGGGTGCGTCTTCCGGCGCTGGCCGGGGCCGAGCTGCTGTGCGCGCCGGTCAATTGGCCCGACGGTCCGCGACCGCAAACCGAGCGCCCGGCCGAAGTGCTGCGGGTGCAGGCCAATGCCTCGGTCAACCGCATGTTCATCGCCGCCTGCGATCGCTATGGCCATGAACGTGGAGTCGGCTGGGTCCAGGGCTCGGTCATCGTCGATGTCGACGGCTACCCGCTGGCCGGGCCGGCGGAGCAGGGCGGCGAGCAGATGTTGCTGGCCACGCTGAACCTCGCCGAGGCACGCAACAAGCGCATCAGCGCCCGCAATGACCTGCATAAGGACCGGCGGCCGCAGTTGTACGGTTGAGCGGCTGTTTGTAACTGTGGATGTCACGGCGCGCTGGACGCCATTCCCGGCGCTATGGCATCGTCCAGGCAACAGACCATGCCGTGAACGGGATCGCAATGATGGAGGAGGGAAAGGAGGTCGACGACAACAGGTCGCTGGCCACGCTGAAGGCGTTCAATCATTGCGTGTTGCATTTGGGGCGGCTGGCGCGGGAAAGCGGGGCGTCGCGGTTCATCGCCGATGGTCTGCAGGCATTCGCTCAACTGGTGCCCTTCGCGTCTGCCTGGTGGGGCGAAATGTCTTCACCCGGTCCCAATGTACCTCCGCAAAGCTGGATGCATGGAAGCATCAATCTCCCCGAATCCTTTGTCGCCGAATGGCATCCGGTGGCGGCAAACGATCAGTTCTCCCACGCCACGCTCAATCGTCCCGGTGAGGTGGTGCGTGACAGTGGTTTCAACGACCCTTGCGAGGCGGTTAACGATTTCGCCCGGCGTCACGATCTCTATCACTTGATGAGCATCACCTTTGAGCTACCCGAAAGCGGCATGATGTTTTTCGTCTGTCTTTACCGTGGCCAGGATGAACAGGCGTTCGAGGGGAACGAGGCCGAGCTGTTTTCGGCGTTCTGCGATCACCTGTTCCAGCTGTGGCGGTTTCAGGTACAGGACATGATTCGCTTCGACAGCGAAAACGGCGCGAGTGACTTTGGCGTCGCGCGCATGGACGGCAGCCTGCTGTATGTCGGGGCCAGGCTGTGTGCCGCCATTCAACGTGAATTACCGGGCTGGAGCGGTTCGATGCTGCCGGGCGAGGTGATCGCACAACTGCCAAAGGCACCCTGCGTGATCCGCCTGGGCCGCTGCGCCCTGACCCTGAGCCCCAACGCCGAACACGTCATCCTGTCCCTTGAAGCACCCTCGGGCGGGGACGGCCTGGCGCCACGGGAGCGCACGGCGGCGATGCTGTTTGCCGCCGGTCACTCCTACAAAGAGATCGCCAAAATCCTCGCCCTGAGCCCCGCGACCGTGCGCACCTATTTGCGTAACTGCTACTTGCAGCTCGGCGTGAAAAGCAAGGTGGAGCTGGGTTCTGTCCTCCGTTCGCCGGGTGCGCTGGCGGAGTCCGCGCGCCGGGACTGATCCCGGCAGTTTCAATTATTTGCCTGACCCCTCCTCATTTGCAGAGGTCCATTCGCGTGCTGCGCCCTATAGGGTAGGCCCTGTCTATACAAGGGCTTGTGCAGTCGCTTCGGGCCGCTTCAAAACAATAAGAACAGGGGTGAGGCATTTGAGACTTTCCAGGTTGTTTATCGCTGTTGCGTCGACAACGGCATTTTCCAGCATGGCGTTGGCGGCGACACCCGCCGACACGGTCATGCGCAATGGCTACGTTTACACTGTCGATGGCCAGAATTCAGTGCAACAGGCCATCGCCATTGCGGGTGGCAAGATCGTCTATGTCGGCAGCGATGCCGGGGTCGATGGCTACATCGGCAAGCAAACACAATTGATCGACCTGGCCGGACGCATGCTGATGCCGGGCTTCGTCGATGCGCACATGCATCCGGGGGATGGCGGTCGCGCCATGACCTTGTGTGACCTGAAATACCAGACCATGACCCGCGCGCAGTTTCAGGCGAGCATTCAGGCCTGCCTCGATGCCGACAAGGACAAGGGCCCGGACGTCTGGCTGGAGGTCGGCAGCTGGGACCGCATGGGCATGACCGGGCTCGACGGCGATGCCGACAAATCGACCCTGGACGCGCTCAAGACCCGGCGCCCGATTCAGGTGCGCTCCACCGACTTCCACACCGTGCTGACCAACTCTCGCGGTCTGGAACTGGCCGGGATCAGCAAGAACACCGCCGATCCCGAAGACGGTAAATACCGACGTGACAGCGCTGGCAACCCGAACGGTATCTGCGAAGACGGCGCCGCCGAATCGATGGCCGCCGCAGTGCCACCCGCAACCGACGCGGAAAAACTCAATCAGGTTCGAGCGGCCCTCGATGCCATGCGCCAGCAAGGCATCACCAGTTTCTTCGATGCACTGTCGGGGCCGGAAAACGGCAAAGCCTTCACCCGCCTGCAACAGTCCGGCGAGCTGACCGCCCGGGCCTTGTTGGCAATCAAGCTGGACCCGGCCGCCGCTGCCGCCGACCCGGTGAAGACCATCGCCGAGGCCAGGGCCATGGCCAACACCTATGACCAGGGCGAAGTGAAGGTCGTGCCGGGTGTGAACATGCGCCACGTCAAACTGTTCATGGACGGCATCATCAATGCCCCGGCGGACACTGGCGCCATGTTGACGCCGTATCTGCACAACAGCGGCACCGATCAGGCGCCGAAGTGGACGCCGGGCAAAAACCTGGGTGAACTGTACTTCCCGCCGCAGGTGCTCAATCCGCTGTTGCTGCAAGCGGTCAAGGCCGGTTTCGATCCGCACCTGCACGCTACCGGCGAGCGCGCAGTACGGGACGCGCTGGACAGCGTCGCCTACGTGCGTCAGCAACTGCCCGGTCAAGACTTCCGCCCGGCCATCGCTCACGCCGAGTCAGTCGATCCTGCCGACTATTCGCGTTTCAAGGCACTGGACGTCACGGCCACCATGTCGTTCCAGTGGGCGCAGCAGGCACCGTCCACGGTCGACGGCACCAGCGATCACCTCGGCGCCGAGCGATTCGAGCGCATGGAGCCCTCGGGCAGCATCGCCCATGCCGGCGGCCGGGTGGCGTTTGGCAGCGATTGGCCGGTCGATCCCCTCGATGAGTTCCTGGCGCTGAAAGTCGGTGTCACCCGTTCCGGCGACCCCAGCAATCCACACAGCTATGGGCCGAAGTATGCCGGGCGACTCAATGCCGATCCGACGCTGTCGCGAGCCGAAGTGCTGCGCAGCATCACCCTCAATGCCGCCGAACAGCTGAAGCTGGACGCGGTGCTGGGTTCGGTCGAAGTCGGCAAGTTCGCTGACCTGATCGTGCTCGACAAGAACTTCATGCAGGTGCCCGAGGAGGAGCTGGGGCGTAACGACGTGCTGCTGACGCTGGTCGGCGGCAAGGTCGTGTGGGCCAAGGCGCCGTTCCTGGGGCTTGCGCCACAGGTGGTTTCCCAAGTCGTCAGCTCCCGATCCGTCCAATAAAAATCAGAGGGCGTTCCGATGCGATTCATTCCAAACCTGTTGGCCGCCGCGCTGGCCTTGTCCTCGGTACAGGCAATGGCCGCCGCCGACCTGGTGTTGTTCAATGGCAAGGTTTTTACCGCCGAACCCGGCCAGGCGCTGGTGCAAGCGGTGGCGGTGCAGGACGGCAAGATCCTCAAGGTCGGCAGCGATGCCGAAATCAATGCCCTGGCCGATGCCGGGACCCAACGTATCGACCTGGCGGGCAAGGTGCTGATGCCAGGCATGATCGACACCCACAGCCACCCGGTGGTGGGAGCGTTCGACAGCATGAGGGCCAACCTGCTGGACGAGGTCAAACCCTTGCCGGAACTGGAGCAATGGTTGATCGAAGAAGACAAGGCCGGGCGTGCCCGCTCCGGCGATGTGATCAGCGTGGCCGGGGTCAGTTCGGCCTACTGGGAGAAAAGCCGTGAACTGGGCAAGGTGTTCAACCGGGGGCGCTGGGCCGATCAGCCGATTGTCTTCAGCGGCATCGACGGGCACACCGGTTGGGCCAACAACGCGATGCTCAAACGTCTGAACATCGATGCGGCACTGGTCAAGAGCCTGCCGGAAAAACAGCGCGGTTACATCGGGCATGAACAGGACTTCACGCCCAACGGCTACTTTGCCGAATCCCGCTGGGACGTGGTGCGTAACGCAATTCCTGCGCCCGACCCGCAGACCATGCTCAAGGCCGCGAAAGAGGCGGTGCGGGTCAACAATCAATATGGCGTCACCGCCTGGATGGACGCGGCGGCGAACGGCGGCAGTGAAGATTCGCTGTTTGACTTCAAAGCCACCACGGAAAGTGTCGGTGTACTGCCGCTGTACAAGGCGCTGGCGCAGAACGGCGAACTCAGCGCTCACGTCGCCGCATTGATGGTCACCAACCCGAAGAGCAAACCTGCCGACCTGGAAGTGATCGCCACGGTGATGAAGCAGTTCGAGGGCGTGCCCAACCTGACGTTCCCCGGCATCAAGGTATTTGTCGACGGCATTCTCGAATTCCCGGGGCAAACCGCTGCGGTCATCGTGCCGTACAAGAACAGCCACAAGGACGGTCAACTGCTGACCGACCCGGCGCACTTCGGCGAGCTGGTGGTGGCGGCGGAAAAACACGGCTGGATTGTGCACATGCATGCCGTCGGCGACCGTGCCGTGCGTGAGTCGCTCAACGGCGTGGCTTATGCGCGCAAACTCAGCCCGACGCCGGTGCCCCACAGCATCGCCCACCTGCAACTGGTCAATCCCAAGGAGTTTCCACGCTTCAAGCAGTTGGGCGTTATTGCCTCCATGCAGCTGCTGTGGGCTACCGGCGAGTCTTACACCGTCGAACTGGTCAAACCCTACATCAGCGCCTTTGCCTACGGTTACCAGTATCCGGCGCGGTCCCTGCATAACGCTGGCGCGACGATTGCCGGTGGCAGCGACTGGCCGGTGTCCAGCCCGAATCCGTTCAACGCCATCGCCCAGGCCAGCACACGCAAGGGGCCATTGGGCGTACTCAATGCCAAGGAGAGCATCGACCGCCAGACCATGTTCTACGCCTACACCCTCAATGCCGCCAAAACCCTGCGCCTGGAGAAACAGATCGGTTCGTTGGCGCCGGGCAAGCAGGCTGACCTGATCATCCTCGACCGCGATGTGTTCAAGGTCAGCGATGACGAGCTGTTCGAAACCAAAGTCCTGAAAACTTTCTTCGCCGGCAAGCAGGTCTACGCCCCCGCGTCCTGACCTGCGTACACCCGGTACACGCAAAAAACCAGCCAGCCCCTCGTAGCACGAGGGGTGTGGCATCGCCATGCCTGAAATTCCCCGTACGCCATAACAACAAGAGAACTGTATGAACGCACTTTCAGCATTGACCGTCGCTGCGCTGGCCTTGGTTCCTTTGACCAGCCAGGCCCTGGCCCTCAACGATGATTTCAGCCTGGACATGACCCTGGGCGTCGTCAGCGACTACCGTACCCGCGGCATCTCGCAAACCCAGGGCGATCCGGCCGTGCAGGGTGGCGCGACACTGATGCACGGCAGCGGCCTGTACATCGGTGCCTGGACCTCCAACGTGGATTTCGGCGGTGGCTTCGATACTCGCCAGGAGCTTGAGTACTACGCCGGTTACTACTGGCAGGCCACGGACGCGATCAGCCTCGATCTGGGCTACATCAAGTACGACTATCCGAAGAATTCCGAATTCAACCTGAGCGAGATCTACGCCATTCTCGATGTCTATGGCGTGAAGCTCGGCGCCTATTACTCGAACGATACACCGAACGTTTTCGGTGAAGACCAGGACACGCTCTACACCTATGTCGGTTACAAGTTCATACTGCCGGCCGATGTCGGCCTGGAGTTGCGGGTGGGGCGTAACGACGTGAAGGACCCGGCTTTCTGGTCGGCCAATGGCGAAAATCGCGAGGCATATTACGAGTGGGAAGCCAAGTTGACCCGCGACTTCGTCGGCGTGACCTGGGGCCTGAGCTATGTCGACACCGACCTGACGAAAAGCGAATGCAGTGGTTGGTATGGCTATGACGACCTGTGCTCGGCCACGGTCGTGGCGAGCGCCACCAAGACCTTTTAAGTTCTATCCCTGACAACAAAAACAGTTCCTCAAAGGAAACACGGTATGACTCACCCACATAGGTAACAAAACAGTTCAAGCACATGGGTAACAGTTTTTAATTGACACTGGTCGATTCCGAGGATTTGACCATGCCGGGCGTGATCTATTACGCGCTGGCCAAACCGTCGATGAGTGCGGTGGCGGTAGAGCGGGGTTGATACCTGAAGTACCTAGGGAAGCATTTGATTAACGCTTCGGCAGGTTCCAGCGCTGGCGCAACTGTTCGTACTGCGCTTCGGGCAGTTGCACCAGCACCGGGGATTTGCCCGGGTCCAGCCAGTTCAACAACCGCGCGATATCCGCCGGGGCCATGGCGGTGCAGCCGCGAGTCGGCGCCGTGGGGCCGCGCCAGATGTGGAAAAAAATGCACGATCCGGCGGCGGGAGTGGCCAAGGTGTTGTGCCGGATGAAAATGCCCTGGCGGTACAAGTCATCACTGCGGCGCATGCGCTCGGAACTGCTCCAGTCTCTTGCAACGGCCGAGCTGTCGACCAATTCGTTGTAACGAGCCGATTGGCCGTCGTCCACGCATTCGATGGTCGCTGTCAGCGGCAGGTAGGGCAGGCGGGTATTGGCCGAAGGTTCGTAGCCAAACGCCGTGCCCAGGCTGAATACTCCAGCCGGGGCCTTGCCGTCGCCTTCCTGTTTGACCGGCCCTTCAGGTCGCCCGGGGTTGAGTTGGCCCTTGCCCCAGCCCATGCCGTTCTTGCCGAGCACCACCGCAAAGGGGGCTTCGAACTTTTCAAACGACTTGCCGTGCCGCTCATAGCGCTGGGCAGTGGCCTGGATGTCATCCCAGTCTTTGCTGGTGACCACGATCAGTTGATCGCTGTCGTCGAGCCCCTGAGCCAGGGCGATCAGTGGAAACAACAGCAGCAACAGGGTCTTGATCAGCTTGTTCATGGTGCCAACGGCGTGATGGGGAAGTTCATGACGTCCGGCTTCTGTGGATTCCCGCTGTACGTGAAGTGCCACCACTCGGCCGAATAACCCACAAAGCCCTGTTTTTGCATCGCGTCATTGAGCCGCTGTCGATTCGCTTTGGCTGTCGCACTGATCTGCGCCGAGTCCGTATGCGCACGCTCATCGAAGCAATCGAAACCGGTGCCCATGTCGAGCGCGCCGTCGTGCCAGCGCTGATCGTAAGGTGCGGTGCAATCCACCGGCGTGGCCGAAGGTGTCCAGGTGTCGGCGGGCAGGGCGCCGGGGCCGGTCAGGGTCAGGTCGACAGTGTTGCCCCGGGAATGATTGGACACCCGGGCTACATAACCCAGGCGCCAGAAGTCTTGCTTGTCGACACGTGGATAGAACTCGGTCTTGAGCGGGTCGCCGGGTTCGGTGGCAAAGCGGCCCATGTCCGCCACCGCACGCTGGGGTCGATAGCAATCGAACACCTTCAAACCGTAGCCCTCGGTTTCAAGCGTCGCTTGCACCCGGGCCAGGGCGTTGGCGGCATCCGCCGACAGCAAGCATTCTGCCGCCTCGTAGCCGTCGAGCGGGTGGCCGGTGAAGTTGTGGGCGCTGGCGTAGCGGATGTCCTGCCTGATGCCCGGGGCAATACTGCGCACATACACCATGTGCCCGGGTTTCGGCTCGTCGGCCATGCACGGCAGGGCAAGGCTCAGGCACAGCATCGACAGACAGGGTGAACGAAACATCGGGAACGGCTCCATGCATGACCAGTCGTCTCATGATGGCTTGAAACCGTCTGTACCTCCATGAAGTTGTTGATCGGCGTGATAGGACGAACGCACCAGCGGCCCCGACGCCACGTTCCTGAAGCCCATGCGCGTGCCTTCCTCGGCGAACCAGGCAAAGGTGTCCGGATGCACGAAGCGTTGCACCGGCAAGTGACTGCGCGAGGGTTGCAGGTACTGGCCGAGGGTCAGCATGTCAATGTCGTGCTCGCGCATGCGCTGCATGACCTCAATGACTTCCTCGTCAGTCTCGCCCAAGCCCAGCATCAGACCGGATTTGGTCGGTACGCGGGGCACGGCGAGCTTGAATTTTTGCAGCAGGTCCAGCGACCACTCGAAGTCCGAGCCCGGCCGCGCGGCCTTGTACAGGCGCGGTACGGTTTCCAGGTTGTGGTTGAACACATCCGGTGGCTCATCGGCGGTGATCGCCAGGGCCACGTCCATGCGTCCACGATAATCCGGCACCAGGGTTTCCAGTTGAATGCCGGGGGACAGCTTGCGGATCTCGCGCAGGCAATCGACAAAGTGCCGGGCGCCACCGTCGCGCAAATCGTCGCGGTCCACCGAGGTGATCACCACGTACTTCAGGCGCAGTTCGGCGATGGCCACGGCCAGGTTCAGCGGCTCGTTGGCGTCCAGCGGCTTGGGCCGGCCATGGCCGACATCGCAGAACGGGCAGCGACGGGTGCAGATGTCGCCCATGATCATGAACGTCGCGGTGCCACCGGAGAAACATTCACCGAGGTTCGGGCACGAGGCTTCTTCGCAGACGCTGTGCAGTTTGTGCTTGCGCAACAGTTGCTTGATCCGCTCGACCTCGGGAGAGACCGGCATGCGCACGCGAATCCAGTCGGGTTTGCGCGGGAACTCATCCGTGGGAATGATCTTCACCGGAATCCGCGCCACCTTTTGCGCGCCGCGCAGTTTGGTGCCGACCTCCACTTTGGCCAGGCTGTTGCCGGTCGATTCGACAATGGCGTTCATCGTTTTTTCCTTGTGCAACAGGACGCGTTACCTGTGGGAGCGAGCCTGCTCGCGAATGCGGTGTGCCAGCCAGAATTGAAGGTGACTGACACTCCCTCTTCGCGAGCAGGCTCGCTCCCACAAGGGTTTTGTGTTGTGTAGTCAGTCGCGGTAGACCGGGAAGTCCGCGCACAAGGCAGCCGCTTGTTGAGCAACCTGAGC
The DNA here is from genome assembly GCF_002113025.1 of Pseudomonas sp. B28(2017). Taxonomy (GTDB): domain Bacteria; phylum Pseudomonadota; class Gammaproteobacteria; order Pseudomonadales; family Pseudomonadaceae; genus Aquipseudomonas. The sequence goes on from NZ_NEJH01000011.1 coordinate 150,828, forward strand.
TTCCACCTCGGCATCGCCGAGGTGATCGAGGATGTCGCAGATCCACCCGGCCAACGCAATGCTCTGCGGCTCCTTGAAGCCACGGCTGGTGATCGCCGGCGTACCGATGCGCAGGCCGGACGTCACGAACGGCGATTGCGGATCGTTGGGCACGGCGTTCTTGTTCACGGTGATGCCGGCACGCCCGAGGGCGGCGTCGGCGTCTTTGCCGGTCAGGCCCTGGCGGATCAGGCTGACCAGGAACAGATGGTTGTCGGTGCCGCCGGATACCACGTCATAACCGCGCTCGATAAACACCTGCGCCATGGCCTGGGCGTTACGGATCACTTGCGTCTGATAGGTCTTGAAGCCTGGCTCCAACGCCTCTTTGAAGCACACGGCCTTGGCGGCGATCACGTGCATCAGTGGGCCACCCTGACCGCCGGGGAACACGGCAGCGTTGAGCTTCTTTTCCAGTTCCGCATTGGCCCTGGCCAGAATCAGACCGCCACGCGGACCGCGCAGGGTCTTGTGCGTGGTGGTGGTGACCACGTCGGCGTAGGGCAGGGGATTGGGGTACAGACCCGTGGCCACCAGGCCGGCGACGTGGGCCATGTCGACGAAGAAATACGCGCCGACCTTGTCCGCGATCTGGCGGAAGCGCGGGAAGTCCAGGGTTTTCGAATAGGCCGAGAATCCGGCGATGATCATCTTCGGCTTGTGCTCGACAGCCAGGCGCTCGACTTCGTCGTAATCGATCAGGCCGGTGGTGGTGTCGATGCCGTACTGCACGGCGTTGTACAGCTTGCCGGAAAAACTCACCTTGGCGCCATGGGTCAGGTGGCCGCCATGGGCCAGGCTCATGCCGAGCACGGTGTCGCCGGCCTGCAGCAGGGCCAGATAAACCGCCGCGTTGGCCTGGCTGCCGGAGTGCGGCTGGACGTTGGCGTAATCAGCGCCGAACAGCTGTCTGGCGCGGTCGATGGCCAGTTGCTCGACCACATCGACGTGCTCGCAGCCGCCGTAGTAGCGCTTGCCCGGATAGCCTTCGGCGTACTTGTTGGTCAGGCCGCTGCCTTGCGCTTGCATCACCCGTTGGCTGGTGTAGTTTTCCGAGGCGATCAACTCGATATGGTGTTCCTGCCGCGCATCTTCGGCGTTCATCGCCGCCAGCAGTTCGTCGTCATAGCCTTGGATCTGGTCGTGCTTGCTGAACATGGTGTGGTCCTTGTGTGGAGGGGTGGGCTTCAGGCGTCGGCGTGGTCTGCGGTCAGGCGCTCATAGGCGTCCTGATCCAGCAAGTCGCTCAACGCCTCGACATCGAGCGGTTTGAAGCGAAAGAACCAGCCTTCGCCCAAGGGGTCTTCGTTGACCAGTTCCGGAGTGCTCTCAAGCGTCGCGTTGATCTCGACCACTTCACCGTCCAGCGGCATGCCGATACTGCTGGCGGCCTTCACCGATTCCAGCACCGACACCTCAGCGCCTGCAGCGAAGGCCCCCAGTTCAGGCACCTGAACGAATACCACATCCCCCAGTGCCTGCTGGGCGAACGCGGTGATGCCGACGGTGACCAGGCCATTGCTCTCAAGGCGCAACCATTCATGTTCGACGGTAAAACGCAATTGGCTCATATCAACTCCTTATTGTTTTAAGGCTCGAGGCGGGGCGACGAGCGGGGTTGGAGGAGTGATAGCAAGGGCGGTGCCAAGGTTACTTAGTTCTTATAAATCAATGGCTTGATGGATTTTTGTGATATTCGTGGCATTTCGCTCGTATTGAAATCAATACAGACAGGCAAGACCTCGGATGCAGGCACCGCGATTGCTGGCAGGGAAGGGCGTGTCTTGATTCCGATACGCTGTATCGATTTGCAGACGCCGAATTCAGCTACGACACAATCCACTGTGGGAGCGGCGGTGCGGCGATCCCACAGGGTTCAGGGCTGTCAGGGAGGATCCTTAGGCCTTGCCGGGAATCCCGTATTTGCGCAACCGAATCGCAATCGCGCTATGGGACGTCTGCAACCGTGCAGCGAGCAACCGGCTGGACGGGTAGCTGCGATAAAGCTGTTCCAGCAGGTTCTTTTCAAAGTCGCCCACCGCCTCTTCCAGGCTGCCGACTTCGCCGTCGTTTTGCCGTTCAACGGCGGTGCGGGCGATGTCGAGGTCGTCGATGTCCACCAGCGGATTTTCGCAAATCGCCGCCGCGCGAAAGATTACGTTTTGCAGTTGCCGCACGTTGCCGGGCCAGCGATTGCCGAGCAGGGCGCTGAAGGTGCTCGGTGCCAAACGACACGCCGGTCGCTGGATCTGTGCACAGGCCTGTTGCATGAAGTGATTGGCCATCAACAGGATGTCGTGACCGCGCTCGCGCAGCGGCGGTACTTGCAGGTTGAGCACGTTGAGGCGGTAGAACAGGTCTTCGCGAAAACGCCCCTCGGCGACCATTTTTTCCAGGTCACGGTGGGTCGCGCTGAGTACCCGCACATTGACCCGGACTTCCTTGTCGCCACCCACTCGACGGAAGCAGCCATCGCTCAGAAAACGCAGCAGTTTGGCTTGCAGGTAGGGCGACATTTCCCCGACTTCATCGAGGAACACCGTGCCCTGATCAGCCAGTTCCAGCAGGCCGAGCTTGCCGCCCCGTTGCGCGCCGGTGAAGGCGCCGGGGGCGTAGCCGAACAGCTCGCTTTCGGCCAGGCTCTCCGGCAGTGCCGCGCAGTTCAGGGCCAGAAACGGCGCATCGTGCCGTGGGCTGATGGCGTGGCAGGCGCGGGCCACCAGCTCCTTGCCGGTGCCGGTTTCACCCTGGATCAGCAAAGGCGCATCGAGGGCCGCGACGCGCTGGGCACGTGCCTTGAGCGCTCGGATCGGCGGAGATTCGCCGAGCAGCGCATCGAAGCCTTCGGCATGGTCATGGTGCAGCGCCGACAGGCGTTCACCGATGCGATTGGGTTGATACAGGGTGAGCAGGGCGCCAGCGTCGGTGATCGGCATTGCATCGAGGAGAAACGTCTGGCCACCGAGGCTGACCTCGTGCATGGGCAGGCGGAAATGGTGATCGATCAGGGTGCGTTGCAAGTCGGCATCGTCGAACAGCGCGGTCAGCGATTCACCGGCCGGTTCGTGCCCGCAGAGGGCGATCAGCGCCGGGTTGGCCAGCAGCACATGACCACGGTCATCCACCGCCAGCACCGGGTCGGAACTGGCGGCCAGCAAGGCGTCCAGCTGCAGGCGCCGGCGTTGCCCCGGAAGGATGTCGACCATGGTCACCGCTTGCACGCCGCGTACGTCGAAAAGCGCCTCCCGCAGTTCTTCGAGCACGTCGGCGCCGAGGGTCGGGGCGTCGATGTAGACGTTCGGCGGCACCATCTCGACGGCGTCCAGATTGAAACTGCGTCCACCGAGCAGGGCCAGCACTTCCTGGGTGATTCCGACGCGGTCGATGAAGGTGACGTGGATGCGCATGACAGGCCTGCAAGGTTGGCGAACCGAATCAGTATGCCCGGCAAATTTTCAATTTGGCGAGTGTCACATCACGGTTTTGCGGTTTTGCGGGCGCTGGCGGCCAGGTCCTCGAGGAACGCCTGGAGGATCGGCGGCGGTGCCACGCCGCGTCGGGTGATTACGTCGAACGGCGACTTCAGGCGCAGGCTCGCGGGCGCCAGTTGATGCATCTCGCCGCTCTTCACCCACTGGCTGGCGAAGTGCTCGGGCAGGAAGCCCACATAGGCGCCGGAGATGATCAGGATGGCCGACGCCTCGATGTTGTCCACGGTGGCCGCCGCCTTGGTGATACCCAGGTGTTCCAGATCGTATTGCTGCATGTAGCCACGCACGACGATGCGCCCTGCGCCAACCTCTTCGAGCAGTTCGGCACCCTCGGCCTGGCTGCCGAACAACGGGTGTCGCCGGCCGCAATACAAGCCCAGGGCTTCCTGGTACAGCGGCGCTTGCAACAGGCCCGGCACATGGATCGGGAAGTGCCCGATGGCCAGGTGCAAGCGACCGTCGAGCACCCGTTCTTCAAGTTCTGCCGGGGTGCCGACGTATACGTTCAGGTGCACGTCATGCCCGCGGGAGACAAAGCGTTGGGTGGTGCGCGGAATCGGCGAGTCGGGGTCGGTAATCGTGGTGTCGATGATCCCCAGGTTGAGCTTGCCGCTGATGTGCTGCTTGAGCACGTCGGCGTCCATGCAGAAATTCTCCACCGCCGACAGCAGGCGCTGGGTGGCTTCATGAATCGCCACGCCTTGTTCGGTCAGGCGAAAGCCGCTTCGACCTCGCTGACAGAGTTTGACCCCGAGCCGGGTTTCCAGGTGGGTCATCTGCTCGCTGATGGTCGACTGCCCGGCGTTCAATGCCGCCTGCGCGGCCGAGAAGCCACCGCAGCGCACAATCGTGGCAAACACCCTGAGCAGTTTCAGGTCGACATCGTGCAGCTGGATCATCTGGGACCTCCGGCATGGGGATGCATCGGGAATACCGATATGAGTATCTGATGTTTAGCATTTTTTCCACGAAAACCTGCGCCCATAGTCTTTCCAACGGCGGTCGCCTTGCAGTCCGCCAGGCCGATAACAAGAAGTGGAGAGGCTAGAAATGTCGAACAACGGTTATGAATCCGGTCGCCTGAACCTGCCATTCGTGGGTCATTGCACCTTTGGCAAATCCCCGGTGTGCACCGATTGGGATGCACTGGATGCCGACGTCGCGGTGCTTGGCGTGCCCAACGACATGGGCACCCAGTGGCGCTCCGGCGCACGCTTCGGACCACGCGGGATTCGTGAAGCATCGACGCTGTTTTCCTTCGGCCACGCCGGCGCCTACGATCACGAAGATGACGTGATGTACCTCACTGCATCGGACGTGCGCATGGTCGACGTCGGTGATGCCGACATCGTCCACACCGACATGGCCACCAGCAACAAGAACACCGAATACGCCGTGCGCAAGATCCTCGATGCCGGCGTGATGCCGGTGGTGCTCGGCGGCGATCACTCGGTGCACGCGCCAGTGATCAAGGCCTTCGAAGGGCGTGGCCCGATCCACATCATTCACTTCGATGCGCACCTGGACTTCGTCGACGAACGCCACGGTGTTCGCTACGGCCACGGCAACCCGCTGCGCCGTGCTTCGGAAATGAACCACATTGTCGGCATGACCCAGATGGGCATTCGCAACGTGTCGTCATCCAACCGCGATGACTATGAGGCCGCCCACGAAGCCGGCTCGAAAATCCTCTCGGTGCGCGACGTGCGTCGCCTCGGCGTCGAGGGTGTGCTGGCGCTGATCCCGCAGAACATCAACTACTACATCACCATCGACATCGACGGTTTCGACCCGTCCATCGCCCCCGGCACCGGCACCCCGAGCCACGGCGGCTTCCTCTACTACGAAGTGCTGGAAATCATCCAGGCCCTGGCCAAGCGCAGCAAGGGCAACATCGTCGGCATGGACCTGGTGGAAGTGGCGCCGGTGTACGACCCGACCGGCATGACGTCGATTCTCGCCGCGCAATTGCTGCTCAACAGCATCGGCTTCATCTTCCATGAGCGGGGCAAGGTGCGGGCGGCCGAAAGTGAAACCACTGCGGCCTGACAGCCATTTCCGATCATCGAAACCAGTGACCCGGCAGGACCTGACTGCCGGGCAGAGAGAATAAAAATGGACACGATCGTCAAAAGTTACCTGCAGAAATTCGGCGTCAGCGAAGCCACCCAGACCTTCCTCAGCAAGGTCCAGAAGATGTTCATCGGTGGCGCTTGGGTCGAAGCCAGTGACGGCCAGACTTCCGAGGTGATCGAACCCTCGACCGAAGGCCTGATCACCCGTATTCCCATGGGCACCACCGACGACCTGGACCGCGCCGTGCAAGCAGCCCGCGCCCAGTTCGACGGCGGCGCCTGGCGTCAGGCCAAACCGGCCGAACGCGAACGCATGATTCAACGCCTGGCCGACCTGATCGAACAGAACGCTGCTGAACTGGCGGAAATCGAATCCATCGACATGGGCAAATCGGTTGCCTTCGCCAAGGACGTGGACATCCAGGGCACCGTGGATACCCTGCGTTACTTCGCCGGCTGGGCCACCAAGCTGCACGGCCGTACCGTCGAACCCTCGCTGCCGGGCAATTACCTGGCCTATACCCGCAAGGAAGCGGTGGGCGTCGTCGGCGCCATCGTGCCGTGGAACTTCCCGCTGCAGACCATGGCCTGGAAGCTCGGCGCGGCGCTGGCCACGGGTTGCACCGTGGTGGTCAAGCCTGCCGAGCTGACCTCGTTGTCGGCCCTGCGCTTCGCCGAGCTGGTGCAGGAAGCGGGCATCCCTGACGGCGTGATCAACATCGTCACCGGGCGTGGCAGCGTGGTCGGTGCGGCCATGGCCACCCACCCCGGCATCGACAAACTGACCTTCACCGGATCGACCCCGGTAGGCCGTACCGTCGGTCGTGCCGCGCTGGACGAGATGAAGCGCCTGACCCTCGAACTCGGTGGCAAATCACCGGTCATCGTCTTCGCCGATGCCGACATCCCGGCCGCCGCCCAGGCGGTCGCCAACGGCGTGTTTTTCAACTCCGGGCAGGTATGCGACGCCGGTACGCGGGCCTATATTCATAGCAGTGTCTACGACGAATTTCTGCGTGAGCTGATCGCCTACACACGCACCCTGAAAATGGCCCCGGGCCTGGACCCGGACTGCTTCATCGGGCCGCTGGTTTCGGCCCTGCAAAAGCAGCGCGTGACCGAGTACATCGAAACCGGCAAGGCCGAAGGCGCCGAGCTGGTCTACGGCGGCCAACCGGTCGATGGCCCTGGCTTCTTCGTCGAGCCGACCATCTTCGCCCATTGCCGCAACGACATGCGCATTGTCCAGGAGGAGATCTTCGGCCCGGTGCTGGTCACCGCACCGTTCGACGATGAAGAAGAGGCGCTGGCCCTGGCCAACGACTCGCCTTACGGCCTGGCTGCCGCACTGTATTCCAACGACCTTGGCAAAGTGCACAGCCTGATCCCGCGCCTCAAGACCGGTTCGGTCTATGTCAACGCCCACGGCACCCTTGATCCGTCGATGCCGTTCGGTGGCTACAAGCAGTCCGGATTCGGCAAGGACCTGGGCGCCGAGCAGCTCGATTACCTGCTTGAAACCAAGGCAGTCTGGATCACGCTGCCGAGCTGACACTAGCCCTTTGTGGGAGCGAGCCTGCTCGCGAAGAGGTCGGCACATCCGACATCTGTGTTGCCTGACCCACCGCTTTCGCGAGCAGGCTCGCTCTCACAGGTTTTGCGTCATTTGCACCATTGGCAAATTTGAAATTCGGGAACGGCAAGGAGGCTCCCGGGCGTCGTTCACCCGAAAGAACGCGGTTATCTCGTCATGATCTTCCAACAATAAGAGTCCGTCATGAACACTAACGCCAAGTCCGCCACGAGCGTGTCCACCCTCGACGAAAAATCCGTCGTCGAGGGGCATTCGATCGACTTCATCCCCGAGAACGAGCGCACCGACAAACTGTCGAGTCAGGGCCCGTTCTGGTTCCTCGGCAATTTCACCTTCTTCACCATGACCATCGGCTTCGTTGGCCCGAGCGTCGGCCTGACCGCGCTCTGGACCACGCTCGCCGGCACGCTGGGCATCATGTTCGGCACGCTGTTCATGGCGTTTCACGGCTCACAAGGCCCGCACCTTGGCCTGCCGCAGATGATTCAGTCCCGTGCGCAGTTCGGTTATCGCGGGGTGATCCTGGTGCTGCTGGCGACGCTGTTCGTGTTTGCCGGCTTCAACATCGTCAACCTGGTGCTGATGATGCAGGGGCTGCACACGCTGTTCGGGTTCAACCCGGCGGTGATCGCTGTGGCAGTGACCATACCGGCGGCGGTGCTGGCGATCCTCGGCCATGACTGGATGCACCGCAGCTTCAAATGGGCGTTGTTCCTGTCATTGCCGTTGTATGGCCTGGTGACCGTGGCGGTGTTGATGGGCTGGGTGCCGGACGCGGCCATGCCGGCGCTGGCGGCGGGCGAAGCGGCCCCGGCGCCACTGGGTTTCAACTGGACCGGTTTCATTGCGCAGTTTGCGGCGGCCGCCAGTTACAACATCGCCTACGCCCCGTACGTGTCGGACTACTCGCGCTACCTGCCGAAGAACACTTCCAGCGGCAAGCTGATCGCGGTGGTGTTCCTCGGGGCTTCGCTGTCCGGTGCGTGGATGATCTCCGTGGGTGGCTGGCTGGCCGATCACCTGCACTCCACTGACGTGCTGGTCGCCCTCGGACAAGTCGGCAACACCGTGTCGCCGCTGGTGGGCACGGCGGTGGTGGTCGTCACCATCCTGGCGTTCCTGCCGGTGATCGCGATGAACATCTACAGCGCCAAGCTGACCACGCTGACTTGCGTCGATTCGATCAGGCACATCGAACCAACGCGCAAGGCACGCATTCTGGCCATCGGTTTCGTGATCCTGCTGCAACTGGGCGTGGCCCTGAGCATCCAGAGTTCCGGCAAAGGCCTGTCGGTGCTGGGGATCTACCTGGTGGTGATGCTGTACTTCCTGGTGCCCTGGACTTCGGTCAACCTCACCGACTACTTCTTCGTGCGCAAGGGCCGCTATGCCATCCCGCACTTCTTCATGCCCCACGGCAACATCTATGGCAGCTGGGGACTGCGCGGTATCGCAGCCTATGCCATCGGTTTTATCTCGATGATCCCGTTCTTCTACATCTTCGATGGCGTTGAACAGCGTGAGGTGTATGTCGGCCCGCTCGCCAAGGCGTTGGGCAGCATCGACATCGCCTGGCTGGTCGGGCTGATCGTGTCGGGACTGGCGTACTACTGGCTGAGCCGCTCGATCGACCTCAAGCGCGAAGAGGCGGTTATCCAGCAGATCGAAAAAGCCTCCCCGCAATACACCACCGGCGACACGCTGACCCACAAGCAGCAACCACTGCCGGTATTCACTGAATCGACGGTCGGGAGATGACCATGGCTACGCAAAAATACGACTACATCATCATTGGCGCAGGCTCGGCAGGTTGTGTGTTGGCCAACCGCCTGAGCGAAGATCCGGCCACCTCGGTGCTGGTCCTGGAATTCGGCGGCAGCGACAAGAGTGTAGTGATCCAGATGCCCAGTGCCTTCTCGATCCCGATGAACACCAAAAAGTACAACTGGCGCTACGAGACCGAGCCGGAGACTTACCTCAACGGCCGGCGCATTCACTGCCCTCGGGGCAAGGTGCTGGGCGGCTCGTCGTCGATCAACGGCCTGGTGTACATCCGTGGCCACGCGCTGGACTTTGACGAGTGGGAATCCCTGGGTGCCGAAGGCTGGGGCTATCGCAACTGCCTGCCGTACTTCAAGCGTGCCGAGAGCTACGAGTCGGGTGGCGACAGCTACCGCGGGCAGACCGGGCCGCTGCACACCACCAACGGCAACCACATGAAAAACCCGTTGTACGGTGCCTGGGTCGAAGCCGGCGCGGAGGCGGGCTACATCAAGACCGAAGACTGCAACGGCTACATGCAGGAAGGTTTCGGTGCCATGCACATGACTGTGAAGAACGGCGTGCGCTGCTCCACTGCCAACGCCTATCTGCGCCCGGCCATGGGCCGTCCGAACCTGACGGTGATCACCCATGCGATGACGCGGCAGGTCATCCTCGAAGGCAAACGTGCGGTCGGGGTCATGTATGACCACGGCGGTCAGACCCACCAGGTGTATTGCAACCGCGAAGTGCTCATTTCGTCCGGGCCGATCGGCTCGCCGCACCTGCTGCAGCGTTCGGGCATCGGCCCGGCGCAAGTCCTGCGCAAGGCTGGGATCGGCGTGCGCCATGACTTGCCGGGAGTCGGGGAGAACCTGCAGGATCATGCCGAGGTGTACATCCAGTTCGGCTGCAAGGAACCGGTGACCCTCAACAGCAAGATGGACCCGCTGAGCAAACTGATGATCGGTTTGCGCTGGCTGTTGTTCAAGGACGGCCTGGGCGCCACCAACCACTTCGAAGCCGGTGGTTTCATCCGCTCCGAGAAGGGCCTGCGCTGGCCGGACATCCAGTTTCACTTTCTGCCGGCAGCGATGCGCTACGACGGCAACAAGCCGATCAAGGGCCACGGCTTCATGGTGCTCACCGGGCCGAACAAACCGAAAAGCCGTGGCTACGTGCGCGTGCGCTCGGCCGACCCGTACGAGCATCCGGAAATCCGTTTCAACTACCTGGAGCGGGAAGAGGACCGTGAAGGCTTCCGCCGCTGCATCCGCCTGACCCGCGAAATCATCGGTCAGAAAGCCATGGACCGTTTCCGCGACGGCGAAATCGCCCCGGGCGCGCAGGTCACCAGCGACGAAGACCTCGACGCCTTCGTGCGCGATAATCTGGAAAGCACCTACCATCCCTGCGGTTCGTGCCGCATGGGCGAGGACGACATGGCGGTGGTCGATTCCCAATTGCGCGTACGTGGCATCGCCGGTCTGCGGGTAATCGATTCGTCGGTGTTCCCGACCGAGCCGAACGGCAACCTCAATGCACCGACCATCATGCTCGCCGAGCGCGCCGCCGATCTGGTGCGTGGCGTGCAGATGCTGCCGGCGTCGGATGTGCCGGTGGGGCTGGTCGAGGGCTGGGAGCACAGCCAGCGTACTTCGTTGCCGGGGCGTAACGTGCGGGTTTGACGGCGACTGGCAATCTAATGCGGGGATCTGGATCTAATGTGGGAGCGAGCCTGCTCGCGAATGCGATCTTCCCATCAACATATTTGTTGAATGTGAAGCCGCCTTCGCGAGCAGGCTCGCTCTCACAGGGGCCGCGGTGTTTTCAGAAAATTTTACCTCGCAGGTCCAATGCCATTGCTAGTCTGTAACTCCTTGAGACCGCAATGGAGCACCCTCATGGCTATTCAGGCCCTGCGCGCCGACGCATCGCATATCGACCAGGTCGCCCCTTTGTTTGACGCCTACCGGATGTTCTACGAGCAGCCGTCGAACCTGGCACAATCGCGCGCCTTCATCGCCGAGCGTATTGCCCGGGACGAATCGGTGATCTTTCTTGCCCGGGACAGCAACGGCGAAAACCTCGGCTTCGTCCAGCTCTTTCCGACTTTTTCTTCCATCGACGCCCACCGCACCTGGCTGCTCGGTGACCTGTTCACTACGCCAGCCGCCCGGGGCAAAGGCGTCGGCACGCTGCTGATGAACACCGCCCGGGATTTTGCCAGGCTGGCCGGCGGCAAAGGCATGACCCTGGAAACCGCCACCGACAACTTCACCGCCCAGCGCTTGTACGAATCCCTGGGCTGGGTGCGCGACCCCGGTTACTACACCTATTGTCTGGATCTGAAAAAAGACTGAATCAGCGATCCTGTTCGCCAAATACCGGCCGCATGAATGAACGCTCGTAGCTGAGGATGAATTTCCTCTCTTCGGCGTATTTGAACGCCGCGAGGCACTCCGGATCGTTCATTGACTGCTGCCGGTAATGCTCATACGCCGCCAGGCTCGGGAAGGTAAACAAGGCCATGGCGATGTTGTTGGCGCCTTCCGACGGCAAAAAGTAGCCATGGTGCTGGCCGCCGAACTTTTCCACCAGGGGAATCCACAATTTGCCGTAGTGCTCGAAGGCATCGAGCTGGTAGGGATCGAGCACGTATTTCAGGTAGCAAGTGACCATTTTTCTCTCCTTGATTGTGGCGCTCAGGACTGTCGTCACTCTAACTGTACCGCCGGTGCGCGGCACAGCAGCGAACGCGACATTGACCGGTGAATATTCGCCGGATGCCTTGGGTGGACAGTTTTTATCACGGGATTAATGTCAATAAGCCATCATTCTCGTTAGAATGCCCACCGTCCGAGAGATGGATCCCGGGCGTTTTCCAATGGAGTTTTCAGTGAAATACCTCAGTAAAGTGGCCGCGGTAACCCTGTTCGGTCTGGTGCTTGCCGGTTGCAACAGTGCCCCGATGAATACCCAGCATTACGACAGCAGTCAGTACACCGTCCTGGGCCATAGCGAAGCGAGCGCCACTGGCCTGTTGCTGTTCGGCGTTATTCCGATCCGTCAGAACAGCCGTTTCGTACGTGCGCAGGACGAGGCGATCAAGGCCAGGGGCGGTGACGCCATGATCAATACTCAAGTGCAGGAACGCTGGTTCTGGGCGTGGGTCCTGACCGGTTACACCACCAAAATCTCCGGCGATGTGGTCAAGCTGAAGAACGTTCAATAAGCACACGAACCTGCCCTTTGTGGCAGGGGAGCAAGCTCCCTTGCCACAAAGGGCTTGTCGCTGGTTGACGCCGGCGGCCCCGCACTATCGGTTCAGTCAATAGTCACCATCAAGAATCGCAAGTTCTGTTTTTTGTGCAAAGGCGGAAAATCGCCTGCATTGAATACGCTGCTCAAGGAACCTGCGCGATGAAAATGTTGACCCGACTGGCTGTGATTGCCCTGTTGCTGGGCAGTGTTGCATCCACCGCATCGGCCTATGCCGAGGACGCGAGCGCCTGCCATCTGTCGCCCATCACCGGGAGCCAGGGCGGGTTGCAATACGGGCAGACGGTCGGGGTGCTCTACAGCGAAAACACCCTGGAAAATCTGCAATACCTTGAGCAATACCACTCGGTCGCGGTGAACGGCGCGAAGAACGCACTGGATGCGCGGATTCGCCAGGCGTTCGTCAACAGCTCCGATCCGGACCTGGCCATCGACTGGCTGATGAGTTCGCTGCACCACACCTTTCTGTCAGTGACGGTCTACGACAACCTCGATGCCCTGGTGCAGGCCCACCCGGATGTGGTGGTGATGCTCGATACCCACAATCAGTTGCTGACCCAGCGTAACGACCGGGTCGAGGCGCGTTTCGCCGCGCGGTTCTACGATGCGAGCCTGCAATACATCGGCAAGGCCGAAGGCTCGGTGGAAAAACAACTGCCGTCGGTGTGGGTGCACGACAAGGCCGCGTCCGAGATTGCCGCGCAAATCGAACAGCAACGCGACCTGCAACTGACTGCATTGAAACAGTTCGATGCGTCGTTGAAGGCGCTGGTAAACGCCAGATTAACCGCAACAACAAATTAATCAGCCCGGCGTTCATTGAGCGGCGGGCAACCCGATCCACCGTGGATTTCTATTCAGGACCTGATACATGCGCACTGTTTTTGCCCCGAGCCTGTTATTCGCCCCGTTGCTGCTGGCCGGTTGTGCCACACCGAACGATCCGACGCTGACCTTGCAGACCACCAAGTCGCCGGAGGAATACACCCATTGCGTGGTGCCGAAGTTGCAGCACGATGCGCTGGCGCCCACGGTGTCGCAGACCCAGCGCAGCTACCGGATCGTCGTTTCCAGCAAAGTGGCGGCGGACAACGTGCTCGAAACCTATAAGGCCTCCAATGGCGGCAAGGTGTTCCTGTACGAGCGCAAGCTGCTGGCGTCGGCGTTCATGCCGTCCACGTTCGAGCGTGCGGCGCAGGAATGCCTGTAAGCGCAATTTCAGGCAAAAAAAAGCCGCCGGGAGAGGCAGCGCAAAGATAAAGCACGCATTGGATGGCCTGAGTATGGCGCCCGGTACATGACGATTCGATGACGGCTTGATGGCCTTTCATCGGGTAACCCTGTTCATCGTCAGGCAGGGCACCACTGGCGCACGCGCTGCGGCAATTCGATCGCGGGCAGCTCGACTTCTTCATAAGGCATCTGGCTGAGCAGGTGATGAATGCAGTTGAGTCGGGTCTTCTTCTTGTTGTCGACCTGCACCACCCAGCCCTGCAATTTCACCAGTTCGCCCTGCAGGTGAAACAGTTCGGCGAAGTAACGGCGCCGGGCTTCTTTCTCGCTGCCATCCTCGATGTGTTCATCGAACAGCGCATCCAGGTTGTGTCCGTCTTCCGATAATTCCAGTTCCAGCTCTTCGTCACTGATATCGAGCAACTCGCGGTGGATACGCTGGATCAAGGTGTCCTGATTGGAAAGCATGGTGAGACACTCGCGTCATGGGTGACACAGTCGACGTTAGTCACAGTTTGTTATGAAGTGGTGATGCCCGGTGGTGTCATCCTGGTGTCATCGAAGCAATGGCAAGATCCTCGCAATCCGTCTTGAGTGCCCGGCGAGCGCCAGCCTGCCGGCAGATGAGTGTGCAAGGAACCCCGTATGAAAGACGCCCCGCTGTTTGCCGCCATCGATCTGGGCTCCAATGCGTTTCGCATGATGATTGGCCAGTCGGTGAGACGGAACCAGCAGATGGTCATCCAGGAAGTGAAGACCCTGCGCGAACCGGTGCGTCTGGCCGAAGGCCTGCAGGGAGGGGCACTCGATGAGTTGGCGCTGGACCGGGGCTGGCAGGCGCTGGCGCGATTCGGCAAGAAGCTGCGCGGTTTCGAGGCCGGGCGCGTGCGGGCGGTGGCCACCAGTGCCGTGCGCGAAGCGGACAACGCGCCGCTGTTCCTGGCCAGTGCCGAGCGCCACCTGGGGTTTCGCATCGACGTCATTTCCGGTCACGAAGAGGCGCAACTGGTCTACGCCGGCGTGGCCCACACCTTGCCGGCGCAAAACATGCGGCTGGTGGTGGATATCGGCGGCGGCTCCACGGAAATGATCATCGGCCGTGGTGACCGGTTGCTGGTCACCGAGAGCATTGCCATCGGCAGCGGAACCTTCGGTGCGCATTACTTCCACGGCGGGCGGATCATCGCCGAAGCGCTGCTGGAGGCCGAACGCGCGGCCACGGTGCAGTTCGAGCGCATTGCCCGCCGTTACCGCGCCATGGGCTGGCAGCAGGCGATCGGCTCTTCAGGGACGGCGCGGATGCTGGCCAAGGTGCTCAAGGCCAATGGCCTCAATGACGACGGTCAAAGCGGCATCACCTACGGCGGCCTGTTGCGCCTGTCGTTGCGCCTGCTGGAAGTCAAACATGTGAAACACCTCAAGTTGGCGGGGCTGCCCACCCATCGCCTGAGCATCTTGCCCGGCGGTCTGGTGGTGATGCTGGCGGCGTTCAAGGTGTTCGGCATCACGCATATGATTGCGTCTGAACCGGGTTTGCGGTTCGGCGTGTTGCATGGATTGATGAGCAAACACTAAAGACTTGCCAGCCGAGGTAAACCCATGACCGACCCCCGTCGAGTGCTGTTCGTCTGCGCCAGAAACGATGTCCGCTCACCCATGGCCGAAGCTTTGCTTCGCCACACCGACCCTGGCGACTTCCAGGCCTTCAGCGCCGGGCTTGAGGCCACCGTGATCGACCCGCGCACCTTCGAATCCCTCGAGCACATCAATGTCGATGCCAGCGGCCTGCGCAGCAAGTCCCTCGAGGATTTCGAAGGTCAGGCGTTCGACTACCTCATCACCCTGTGCGACAAATCCTCCGAAGAGGCCTCGCGCATGCCGTTTAGCGGTGAGGTGATCGTCTGGAGTTTCGAAGATCCGACCACCAGCGAAAGGCATGACCCGTTCCGCCATACCCTTCAGGAAATCGGCGATCGCATCAAAATGTTCGTCACGGTGAAAACCCGGCACGTGACCCAGACGCCGTCTGTCAGCGATTGCTGACAAGCCTCGAACACCGTCTACCCTCATCGGTCACAACCCTCATGAAGAAGGTGGAGGCGGGTATGCAAACGGACAAGGTTGACTCAAACCAAGCCTCGGCGCTGATCGACGAGCGAATCCGCGAGCTGGCTGACTGGCGCGGCGAAACCCTGGCCCACATCCGCCAGATCATCTGCCAGGCCGACCCGCAAGTGATTGAAGAGTGGAAGTGGCGGGGTGTGCCGGTGTGGTCCCGTGCCGGCATCATTTGCACTGGCGAGACCTACAGGCAAGTGGTGAAAATGACCTTCGCCAAGGGCGCTTCGCTGGACGATCCGTCGAAGCTGTTCAACGCCAGCCTTGAAGGCAATACCCGGCGTGCGATTGATATCCGCGAGGGTGAGATGATCGATGAAAAGGCGCTGAAGGCGTTGATCCGGGCGGCAATCGAGCTCAATACATCCCGCACCAAAAAATAAGGTTCATCACGGATTACCGGGGAAGATTGGCGTTGGCGTTGGCGTTGGCGTTGGCGTTGGTTTTGTGAGTTGTGAGTTGTGAGTTGTGAGTTGTGAGCTTATCCATTTGCCGAGGTGACGCTGAATCACCTTTGCGCCCTTACGGCGCCTTACTTTTTTCAGTCGAAAAAAAAGTAAGCAAA
>NZ_NEJH01000012.1 GCF_002113025.1 Pseudomonas sp. B28(2017)
GGGCGGGAGTTTTGTGGTGAAGGTTCTGACGCCTTCGCGAGCAGGCTCGCTCCCACAGGGGTAGCGCCCACCCTTGTGGGAGCGAGCCTGCTCGCGAAGGCGGTTTATCAGACGCGGAAGGCTTGGACAGCCGTGTGCAATCGCCCACCCAGCACCAGCAGGTTCTCCCCCTGCTCGCGCCCTTCGCCGATACGCAGCAGGTTATCCCCTCCCAACTGGTGAATCCGCTCACTGTGGTCGCGGATCTCGCTGACAGCGCCGCTTTGCTGGGCGGTGACATCGGCGATGCGTACCGCCGTGTCGGAAATGGTCTGGATTGCCCCGACGATTTTGTCCAGCGCGCCATCGGCGGCCTGGGCCTGGTTGGCGGTAGCTTCGGCGTGTTCGACCTGGGCGCGCATGCCTTCCACCGATTGCCGCGCGGCGGTTTGCAGGCCTGCGATCAGCGTCTGGATTTCTGCCGTGGCCCCGGCGGTACGTTGCGCCAGTGAGCGCACTTCTTCGGCCACCACGGCAAAACCTCGGCCCATTTCCCCGGCCCGGGCTGCCTCGATGGCCGCGTTCAAGGCCAGCAGGTTGGTCTGGTCGGCAATCGAGCGGATCACCGTCAGCACGCCACCGATAGTGGCCGACTCTTCGGCCAGGTGTTCGATCATTTGTGCATTGCCTTGCACTTCATCCACCAGCGCATGCAGGCCGGTGAGGCTCAGGCCGATGACTTTCTGTCCATGCTCCACGGCCAGGCCGGCGTGGCGGCTGGCGTCGGCGGCCTGGCTGGCATCACCGGCGACTTGTTGAATGGTCGCTTCCAGTTCGCTGAGGGAGTCGCGGATCAGCGCCGTATCGCCGGCCTGGTGCTCGGCACCGCTGTGCAAGTCGTTGCTCAGGTCGGCCAGGGTGCGGCTGCTGCCGGCCACCTGTTCGGCGTTGCGGCGAATGGTCCCCACCAGGTCCACCAGATACGCCCGCAAGCGGTTGAGCGACGCTTCAATGTCATGCAGTTCGCGGTTGGTGTTGCCCAGTTGAATGTCGCGGCTGAAGTCGCCTTCGGCCCAAGTCGACAGGGCCGGGGCGAGGTTGGTCAGGGTCCGGGCCAGTTTGCGCTGCAGGGTGTCGATCAGCAGTGCAATCAATAGAATCAAACCGATCATCACGCCTTGCATCAACCGCACTTCACCCTGGATCTGCCCGTGCTGGGCGCGTACCACCGGTTCCAGCCCAGCAATGGCCTGTTGCACGTCGGCGATTTTCAAGTGAGTCGCGGTGCTGAGGTCGGCACGTTTGCTGATTTGATCGCGAGTGCGCGAGAGCTCGGCCGGGTAGCGGGTGAGCAGGCTGTTGAGCTCGCGCTTGAGGCCAACGCCGGCATCTTCGGCGACGGTTTTTTCCTTGTTCTCAAGGCCCATCATCGAGGCGAAATCATCGGTGTTCGAGTCGTTGCTGGTGGTCACGCCCAGCAGCGGCAGGGCGTCGAGCTTCTCCGCCTGGGTGCGGATGTTGGCCACTTCGCGTTCAACATCGGCGGCCAGTTCACTGCGGCCGCTGCTGACCAGTTTGTCCCGCGCCAGGGACAACTTACCCAGGTGCTGCGATGCGGCGAGCAGCGGCGTCAGGTAGGCCGCATTACCACTGGCGTACTGGCTGAGCTGATCGAGACTGGCGCCCAGTTCCCGCTCGGCCTGCAGCAGCAGCGCTTGCGGATCGCCGGCCAGTTTGCCGGCGGCCAACAGGTCGGTTTTGCTGAACTCTTCAAGGGTCGACAGGCTGGGGCGCAAGGTTTCGGCCAAGGCCGGTGGCAATTCGCCGAGTTGTTTTTGCAGACTGTCGATGCCCTGGGCGGCACTGCTCAGGCGCAGGGTATCGCCGCTGCCAAGGTAATCTTCGACGCTGCGGGCGACTTCATTCTGAAACTGCTGCGACAGGCCCAGGTAGCGCTCCATTAATAGATACGGGCGCTCAAGGGCTTTCTGCGACCACCACAGCGTCGCGCCGAGGGCCACGCACACGGCCACCAGAAGGAGGGTATTGAGATTGGTCAGCAGCTTCAGGCGCATTACGGACTACCAACGGCAGAAATGGTAAGTGCCTGAAGTTATTGCGTTTCTGTTACAGGGTTATGACCGTATCGGTCGATTCCGATAAAAAAGTGGCACTTTGCTTTGATGTGCGTGCGGCCTGTACGCGATTGCGTCCACCGTCTTTGGCGCGATACAGCGCCTCATCGGCCTGACTGGCCATCATCAGACTGTCGGAGCTTTCGCATAACTCCACCACCCCGGCACTGAAGGTGCACCACAGGTCCTGGGGTTGAGCGGGGTAGTGAATCTCGGCAAAACGCTGACGGATTTCATCGAGCACGTTGTAGGCCGCTTCGATATCGGTGTCCGGCATGACGATGGCGAACTCTTCGCCACCATAGCGGCCGATGAAGTCGGTTTTGCGCAGGCGTTGTTTGAGAAACAGCGCCAGGCTCTTGATCACCCGATCGCCCATGGGGTGGCCGTGGCTGTCGTTGACCCGTTTGAAATGGTCGATGTCGAGCATGGCAAAGCTCAGCGGTTTGTTCTCGCGACGGGCGCGGAACGAGCAGTCTTCGAGCAATTGCAGGATGTGCGTGTGGTTGTACAGGCCGGTCAGGCTGTCACGGACCATCCGTGCCTTGAGGTTGCGGGCTCGCGCCGCACGGTTGCGCACGGTGGTGATCAGGTGCCGGGGCTTGATCGGTTTGGTCAGGAAGTCATCGCCGCCCTCGCTCATGGCGTCGAGCTGTTTGTCCAGGTCGTCTTCGGCCGACAGGTAAATGATTGGCACGCTGACGTAACGGTCGTTGTGACGGATCACCTTGGCCAGTTCCGTACCGGTGCAGGCCGGCATATACATGTCGAGGATGATCAGGTCCGGCTGGAAATCCGCCAGTTCGGCCATGGCCTGGATCGGCTCGATCAACGTCCGGGTAACGATCCCTGCGCTGTTGAGCAGGCGCTCGGTGTGCAGGGCCTGGGCGCGGGAGTCGTCGATGATCAGCACTTTATATGGTTCGTACTGGGCAACGCAGGTCAGGACTTCGATTTTCTCCAGCAGGCTCGACGCTTCGAGGGTGCCGGTGAGGAACTCTTGGCCACCGGCACGCACGGCGGCCAGGCGGGTCGGGGTGTCGGTTTCGTGCAGGCTGAAGAACAATAGCGGCAAACGCTGGTCGAGGCCTTCCTGGGCTTCAGCGGCCAGTTTCAGGCCGACACCGGGGCCACTGAAATCCACGTCCATGACAATCGCTGCGGGCGAGCGCTCAACCATCGATGAGCGAAACGCGTCCACGCTGTCCAGGGACTGGGCGCTGAGCCCGAAGAACTCCAGTTGCTTGGCCAGGCGCTCGGCGCGGTCGTGATCCTGCAACATCACATAGATGGGCTTGCGCAGGGGAGGCAGGAAAGTCTGATCGAGTTGGTCGCCATGGCGCAGGCCGGTGCGTGACAGGCGTTGCATCAAGCGATTGAGGTCGGTGATCAGGCCGCTGCTCAGGCGTCCGCGGTTGGCATCGACTGCCTTCAGGGACTCACCGATATGGTGTGCCAGTTGCGTGTGCTCCGGTTGCTCGAAACGCTCGGCGAAACGCAGCAGGCGCAGGTTGGCCTCGCTCAGTTCCGAAAGGTCGGCGGTGGACCACTCACTGCGTTGCAGGCGCTGCCATATCTCAAGAATCTGACGAGCCTGATGAATTACCCGCTGGGCAAAGTGATGCTTGAGGCGCTCGCGGCTGGGGTCTTCTGGCTCGGTCATATCCTGACTACTAGTTAGGGTGCACACTGAGGTCGACTGGTGGCTCTATGCTAGCACCACTTTTCCATTACATGAGTGCTGTACGTCAATAATCTGCAATGTGACTCCATTCAGTTTGTGACTGGCTGGTCTGATTCAGGCCTTGGAAGTCCTGGCATGCGGAGGGCGAAGTGCATTGATCAGGGCACTTGACGGGTGTGGGGCGGCCATTGGCGAGTGACTGACCTTCGGCCATTGATGATTTTTTTGCGAGTGCTGACCGGCTCGGTTTTTTGGGTTTCAGGGGGTAGGGGATTCCCTTATGAATGCAATCCGAACCATTAGGTGAACTTCGAGGGCGGCAGCGTCGTCGGGTAGGCAGGAACACTTTTCATCCCAAGCCCGGTAATTTTCCCCTTCGATGCAATGGCGGGTGCCGAGCCAAGGCACGTTGTTGTATGGTTGTGGTCGAACCGTCGAACTCAAGAGATTGAAAGGATATCGCCATGCTGGACTGGAAGAACCGCACAGGCAGTGCGCCTGAACGTGCCGCTGAACCGAAGTCGGAGGCCCGAAGTTATCTGGGCGGCCTGTTGTTCAGCCGGGCGCTGGCCACTCTGCTGGGTATCTACCTGTTGGTGGCGAGTGTCCTGGGCTGGTACTGGAGCCAGGAACCGGCGTTGTTCCCGGTTCAGCAAACCGCTCAACTGGCGGCCGAGAAAGAAGGCAAGCAGATGGTGGTCGGCTATACCACGGTGGAAACCCTCAAGACCGTCGCCGGCACCTTGCTGACCAAGCCAGGCGGCTATATTTCCAACGACCGATTCCCGCCAGGCCTGTGGATGGACAACATGCCGAGTTGGGAATACGGCGTGCTGGTGCAGGTCCGCGACCTGAGCCGTGCACTGCGTAAAGACTTCGCCCGCTCACAGTCGCAGTCCGCTGAAGACGCCGACCTGGCCAAGGCCGAGCCGCGTTTCAACTTCGACAACAAGAGCTGGGTGCTGCCGTCCAGTGAGTCCGAGTACCAGGAAGGTATCAATTCCCTGAGCCGCTATCAGGCGCGCCTGTCCGACCCGAACCAGAAGAGCGCATTGTTCTATGCCCGCGCCGACAACCTGAACAACTGGCTGGGTGATGTTGGCACCCGTCTCGGTTCGTTGTCGCAACGGCTGTCGGCCAGTGTCGGGCGGGTCAAACTCAATACCGCGTTGAAAACCGAGGTGGTGGCGCCGGGTGAAGTGCCACAGGTCGATGAGGAAATCGTCGAGACCCCGTGGCTGCAGATCGACAATGTGTTCTACGAAGCCCGTGGCCAGGCCTGGGCTCTGTCGCATCTGTTGCGTGCCATCGAAGTCGACTTTGCCGATGTGCTGGCCAAGAAGAACGCAACTGTCAGCGTGCGCCAGATCATTCGTGAACTGGAGGCGTCGCAGGAGCCGGTGTGGAGTCCGATGATCCTCAATGGCAGCGGCTTCGGTGTGTTGGCCAACCACTCGCTGGTCATGGCCAACTACATTTCCCGGGCCAACGCCGCGGTGATCGATTTGCGTCAATTGCTCAATCAGGGCTGAGTCATGGTCGATAACGCCAGAGAGGCCGCGCACCGCGCGGCGTCTGATGCCGAACAGATCGCCTGGGTCGACGAGCAGGACAACCTGCTCGGCGCCCTGGTCCGTTCCGACCTGCGCGAGCGCGGGCTGATCGGGCGCGGCACCTACATCATGCTGTTCAACTCCGCTGGCGAACTGTGTGTGCATCGCCGCACGCTGAGCAAGGCGATCTATCCCGGTTACTGGGACGTGGCGGCGGGTGGCATGGTGCTCGCCAGTGAAACCTACGCCGAGTCGGCGGCCCGGGAACTGGAGGAAGAACTGGGCGTGAGTGGCGTGGAACTGACCGCCCATGACCATTTTTTCTTCGAAGACACCGGCAATCGCCTGTGGTGTTCGGCGTTCTCGGCGGTGTGGGACGGCCCGTTGATCCTGCAACCGGAAGAAGTGCTCGAAGCACGTTTTTTGCCGGTTGAGGAAGTGCTGCGGGAAATCGAGGAAAAGCCTTACTGCCCGGACTCTTTGGCGGCACTGAAGCGCTATCTGAGGTCTCGCGGGCAAGACGTCGCAAAAAGGCTATAAATTGGCGCCGATTGGCTCTTAGCAATCGGCGTTTTTGTCGTTACACTGCGCGACCTTTTCAAACTGAACCGGTATGGCTGTTTCTGTAGGAGCTAGCTCCTGCAGTGAAATGAATGTCGTACCGTATCAGTAGCGCTGCCCCTGCCTGAGTGGGGCTTCGCGGTCGATGGCACTTCCCAGGTGCTGCGACCAGTCTTTGTCCTCCAAAGAGGATTGCCGGTGGCCAAAAAAGCCGCATCCTTCGCCGCCCTGGGCGGCCTGGTATTTTCCACCGACGCAGGTCGTCATTGCCCGGAGTGCAGTAAACCGGTGGACGCCTGCATCTGCAAACAGACCGTTATCCCGGCCGGCGACGGCATTGCGCGCGTGCGTCGCGAAAGCAAGGGCCGTGGCGGCAAGACGGTGACCACCATCACTGGCGTGCCATTGGCTGAAGATGCGCTCAAGGAACTGGGCACGACGTTGAAGAAACGTTGCGGTACCGGTGGGGCGTTGAAAGACGGTGTCATCGAAATCCAGGGCGATCATGTCGAGCTACTCTTGGCAGAGCTGATCAAGCTCGGTTTCAAAGCGAAGAAATCCGGCGGCTAGCAGCCTCTGTGAAAACCACCCTCGGCTTGACCGGTCCTGATGGCATTCAGGCCTGGCGTCAGCTACATGGTTTTCACAGAGCCTGTTCATGACCGGTTTCTAAACTCACTGCGGTCGGCGGGGTCTATTGCCTCGTTGACGAACCGTCATTTTCATTCTTTAGACTGCGCCGGCCTGAACCCAGGCGACGCACTATGACTTCTTTATAGGGGACTTCGATGTCCGTACGACGCACACGCAAAGACGATGGCAGCCAATGGACAGTTGCGGACAGCCGCAGTGTTTACGGGATTCGCCATTGGGGGGCCGGGTATTTCGCGATCAATGACGCCGGTCGCGTCGAAGTTCGTCCGAACGGTCCGAGCAGCTCGCCTATCGACCTGTTCGAGCAAGTCGACCAGCTGCGCAAAAGCGGCCTGTCCTTGCCGTTGCTGGTCCGCTTCCCGGACATTCTGCAGGACCGCGTGCGTCAGCTGACCGGCGCGTTCGACGCCAACATCGAGCGTCTGGAATACCAGAGCAAGTACACTGCGCTGTACCCGATCAAGGTGAACCAGCAGGAAGCGGTGATCGAGAACATCATCGCCACCCAGAACGTTTCCATCGGCCTGGAAGCCGGGTCCAAGCCCGAACTGCTGGCAGTGCTGGCACTGGCGCCGAAGGGCGGCACCATCGTCTGCAACGGGTACAAGGACCGCGAATTCATCCGCCTGGCGCTGATGGGCCAGAAGCTCGGCCACAACGTGTTCATCGTGATCGAGAAGGAATCCGAAGTCGGTCTGGTGATCGAAGAAGCTGCCTCGCTCAAGGTCAAGCCTCAGGTCGGCCTGCGCGTGCGCCTGTCGTCTCTGGCGTCGAGCAAGTGGGCGGACACCGGCGGCGAGAAATCCAAGTTCGGTCTGTCGGCGGCGCAACTGCTGTCGGTGGTCGAGCGTTTCCGCGCGGCCGGCCTGGACCAGGGCATTCGCCTGCTGCACTTCCACATGGGCTCGCAGATCGCCAACCTCGCCGACTACCAGCACGGCTTCAAGGAAGCGATCCGTTACTACGGCGAGTTGCGCAACCTCGGCCTGCCGGTGGACCACATCGACGTTGGCGGTGGCCTGGGCGTGGACTACGATGGTACGCACTCGCGTAACGCCAGTTCGATCAACTACGACATGGACGATTACGCCGGCGTCGTGGTCGGGATGCTCAAGGAATTCTGCGATGCGCAGAGCCTGCCGCACCCGAACATCTTCTCCGAAAGCGGTCGCTCCCTGACCGCTCACCACGCCATGCTGGTGGTGCAAGTGACCGACGTCGAGAAACACAACGACGACGTTCCGCAGATCGAGAACAAGGACGCACTGCCGGAAACGGTGCAGTGGCTGGTGGACCTGCTGGGGCCGACCGACATCGAGATGGTCACCGAAACCTACTGGCGCGCCACGCACTACATGAGCGATGTTGCGGCCCAGTATGCCGACGGCAAGCTGACCCTGGCCGAGAAAGCCCTGGCCGAGCAATGCTACTTCGCGGTGTGTCGCCGCCTGCACAACTCGCTGAAGGCGCGCCAGCGTTCCCACCGTCAGGTGCTGGACGAACTCAACGACAAGCTGGCGGACAAGTACATCTGCAACTTCTCGGTGTTCCAGAGCCTGCCGGACACCTGGGCCATCGACCAGGTACTGCCGATCATCCCGCTGCATCGCCTCGACGAAGAGCCGCTGCGCCGTGCGGTGCTGCAAGACCTGACCTGCGACTCCGACGGCAAGATCAACCAGTACGTCGACGAGCAGAGCATCGAAACCAGCCTGCCGGTGCACGCGCTGAACGAAGGTGAAGACTATTTGCTGGGAGTGTTCCTGGTCGGCGCCTACCAGGAAATCCTTGGCGACATGCACAACCTGTTCGGTGATACCGACTCGGTGAACATCTACCAGAACGCCGACGGCAGCGTGTACCACGCCGGTATCGAAACCCATGACACCATCGAAGACATGCTGCGTTACGTGCACTTGTCGCCGGAGGAACTGATGACTCACTACCGCGACAAGTGCGCCAGTGCCCGCATCAGCGCAACCGAGCGCACGCAGTTCCTCGATGCCTTGCGTCTGGGGCTGACCCGTTCGTCTTACCTGTCTTCCTGAGGTAAGCGCTACGCTGATCAGGTTGTCTGAAATTTTTCCGTTTGCTGCGGAAATTTCAGATGACCTGGTGCGGCAATTCACCTGTTCCAGGCGAAATTTCCAGCATCTTCGATAACCCAACACATTTGGTCTTCTTTTCGCGTAGGTCATTTCCTAAGTTGTACTTCGGCACTCTACTCGGCCATGTCTCTCAGCGAGAATCCCCGGCCGCCCCTCCTGTAGAGAAACGCCGATGTTCAATCCAGTCAGCGAACCGTCATTTCGTCTGGATGTAGCAGGTCTGCCCGACTCCTTCGAGGTCCTGGCCTTTACCGGTAGAGAAGCCATCAGCGAGCCGTTCGTGTTCGACCTGGAGTTGCTGATCGATGACCCGGTGCTTGACCTTGCCAGTTTGCTGTATCGCCCGGCCTCCTTGCATTTCGGGCCAGCCGGAAGCTACGTGCATGGACAATTGCGTGAACTCGTCCAGCGTGATCATGCCTCGGGCCCTCGACTCTGCCAGGTGCGCCTGGGGCCAAAACTGGCATGCCTGGCCCAGCGCTTCAGCCAACGAATCTTCAGCGGCCGTTCAGTGCCGCAAATCCTCGACCAGGTGCTCAAGGAGCACGGCATTACCGGCAAGGATCGACGCCTGGAGCTGAGCGGTGATTACCCGGCCAGGGATTTTTGCACGCAATATCGAGAGTCAGACCTGCAGTTTCTCCAGCGACTGTGCGCCCAGGAACGGCTTCACTACCACTTCGAACACCGGGCCTGCGGACACTGTGTGGTGTTTGGGGATGACCGGCAGCATTTTCCAACCGGCGAACCGGCGGTGTTCCGCAGCGATGGTGATTGGCCGGCGGTGCGGCAGTTCGAACGTCAATGCTGCACAGGAACAGCAGCGCAGTGTGCCGAATGCCGGACAGACCTGGCGATCTTGCGCAGCGGTCGGCTGATGTCGCTGTCCGGTCATCCGGTTGCCGATTGCAATCGACTTTGGCTGCTGACCCACGTTGAACATTGGGGCAGCCAGGATACGACGACGCCTTACCACAATCAGGTCCGTGCCCTGCGCTGGCCTGCACCCATCGAGCCGCCCTGTGCGGCGGTCAAACCACAGATGCATAGCCTGCAACGGGCGTGGCTCGTCGAGGTCGATGAACCAGGCCCCGACCCGGCAAGAGCGGTACCGGTGCAATTCGACTGGCTTTATCAGGGCGAAGGGGCAGCACCCAGTCATTGCTGGTTACCCTTGGCCAGGACGTTGCAGGCTGAAGTGTTCTCGCCATTGCGGGAAGGAACTGAGCTGGTCGTGAGTTTTGTCGAGGGCGATCCCGATCAACCGCAGATAACCGGGTTGCTGCATGCACCGGCAACGATCGAGGTGACGGACACCGACACACCCCAGGCCACCTGCACCCCTGATGAGGGCCTGGAGCAATGGTTGCAGTCGGGAGAGCCATTGCTGGTGTTGTGCCTGTTGCCCGGCGGTGGCAGCTTCAACCACTGTGCAGAGGTATTGTGCACCTGTCGCCTGGCGACACAGCTTGGCCAGAGCTCTGGAGCATGATAGTCACACGCACGCCCGAGGCCCCACCGCAGTGGCTGTTGCTGGTTGTGCCGGGCACGCCGCAGGCGGGCGTCACACTTCGACAGATGTTTGCGCAAGCCTGGTGGTCCGGGCTGTTCGAAGGTACCGAGTGGCATGCGCTGCATGAACAGGGACCGGTCCTGGTCGATCTGCGCACCTGCCCGGCACTGGCCGATTTATGCATCGTCGACGGGCGGCGTTGGCCCGGGTTGCTGATGGTCAGCGAGGCCAGCGCTTCGTCGTTGCTGGTGCATTTGCGGCGCATGCTCACGGTCACGCTTGGCCAGTACCGAGCCCTTTTGAGCTACTACAACCCGATCACGGCCAGCTATTTTTTTGATGCCTGCGATGCGGCTGAACTGAGTCGCTGGCTAGGGCCTATCAAGCAGTTGCGCTGGTTCGGCGGCACTTGGGCGGATCGCGCGATGGGGTGCGAGGGCTGGCAGCGCTTGTCCAACCCGGGGTTGACGGTCAGCCCGCTGGCAATCGAGGAGAGCCTCAGCGCCGGGCAACTGGGAGCACTGCAAACCTGCCTGCTCGAGCAGCATGCCTGGCGCTGGAGCCAATCCACCGGTGTCGATTTCTACCGCCTGTCGGCCCATGTGCAGGAGGGGGTGGTGCTGGGTTTCAGCGAGCGCCCGGTGCTTGATGGCTGGATATGGCTACGCTTGCAGTATCCAGACGCCGTGCCCGTGCAGCCATTGCCGGGCAGGACTCAACAGGAACGCCTCGATAGCCTGCGTCACCGGTGGCAGAACGACCTGCCCTGATGCTGGTCACGTTGTCCCGGTCGTTGCCTGGACTGGCGCCCGTTCAGTGAGTGCTGCCGGCGAACCAGCCATCGTGACGGCGCAGGCGCCAGGCGATCACGCCGAGGGTCAGGCTGCGCAGCAGCATGAACAATAGAAAGGTTATCCACAGGCCATGATTGCCCCCACCTTGCAGTGCCCAGCCGACAGGCAGCACCAGCGCCACGGTCAGCAGCATGCCGTTGCGCATTTCCCTGGCGCGGGTGGCGCCGATGAACAGGCCGTCGAGCAGGTAACTCCAGACGGCTATCAGCGGCAGTACGGCGAGGTAGGGCAGGTAGATGAAGGCGGTGTCGCGCACACTCTGAATGTCCGTCTGCATCTCGATGAACAAATGCCCGGCGAACAGGAACAGCGCGGCAAAGCCCAGGCTCGCCAGCAACGACCAGCCTCCTGCCACTATCAATGAACGGCGCAGGGCATCGCGGTCGCGGGCGCCGAGAGCATGCCCGCACAGGGCTTCGACGGCATGGGCCAGGCCATCGAGGGCGTGGGCAGTGAGCAGCAGACCGTTGAGCAGCAAGGCATTGGCCGCGACCGTGGCGTCGCCCAGCCGTGCGCCTTGCACCGTGATCAGGAAAAACACCGATTGCAGCGCCAGGCTGCGGATGAAGATGTCGCGGTTGACCGCCAGCAATGGCCGCCAGCTCTGCCACCGCGCCAATGCCGCCCAGACGATATGCCCGGGGTAGGCGCGCAAGGCTTTGCGAGTCATCAGCAAACCGATCAGTGCACCGGTCCATTCGGCAATCACCGAGGCCCGGGCAGCACCCGCCACGCCCCATTCCAGGCCGAGGACGAACCACAGGTTCAGGGCAATGTTGACCAGGTTGGTGCTCAGCAAAATCGCCAGCGGCGCCCGGGCATTCTGGGTGCCGAGAAACCAGCCGACCAAGGCATAACTGGCGAGCGCCGCCGGCAGGCCAAACAGGCGGGTGTGGAAGAACTCGCGGGTCAGATGATCGAGCTCCGTCGACGGTTGCATGAAGTGCAACGCGACTCCGCTCAACGGCACGCCTACCGCGCCCAGCACCACGGCCAGGCCGATGGCGAGCAAGAGGCCTTGCAACAGAATCTGTCGCAACGCCGCACCATCCCCGCGCCCGGCTGCCTGGGCGGCGAACCCGGTGGAGCCCATGCGCAGAAAACCCATGGCCCAGGCAAGGAAGGTATACAGACTCGCCCCGACCGCGACGGCGCCAAGTTGATGGGCGTGGGGCAGGTGACCGATGACGGTGCTGTCGACCAGAGCCACCAGCGGTACGGAAATGTTCGAAAGAATCATCGGTGCGGCGAGTGCCCAGACCCGGCGATGGGTAGGGCGGTCACGCCAGTCGGCGGTCAGGATGGACATGCAGGCTCCTTGGAGGAGCGGGCATTGTAGCGGTACATCGAGAGCAAGCCGCGATCAATTGTGGGGTCAGTGAATAATCCAGCTGAGC
Organism: Pseudomonas sp. B28(2017); assembly: GCF_002113025.1. GTDB lineage: Bacteria > Pseudomonadota > Gammaproteobacteria > Pseudomonadales > Pseudomonadaceae > Aquipseudomonas. Next base: position 12,439 of record NZ_NEJH01000012.1, read on the forward strand.
AACCAAAGCCCCAGCACCAACCAGATGATCCCCATGATGAACGACGCATTGAGAAATGCGCGGATCGCCGACCACAGCAGTATCAGCCCGAGGATCAAGGTCACGATGCTGACGATCGAGGTTTCCATGCCCAGCGCCATGGACAAGCCTTCGACAAAATTGCTGCTGGCGTTGCTCAACAGATTGAACAGCCCACTGAGGCCATCAACGATGAAGCGGATGATCGAGCCGAGTACCTGGCCGAGCCATTCGGAAAAACCTTCTACCTGCATGGAGTGGGAGTCCTGATTAAAGAGAGTCGAGTCTTGGGCTGTCGATCATGCTGCCGAGTTCCCCCAAGCATAGAGGGTTGCACAGTACCTGTGGGAGCGGGCTTGCTCCCACCCGAAAAACGTTGTCACTTGCCATCCTCGGTCATCCCCCCGAAGCTATACGTCTTCAGGAGAGCCCGATGAACCTTGTTGAACTGACCGAACGCCTGCATGCCATCCGTGACCGCAATGACTGGCGGCAATTTCACAGCCCGAAAAACCTCGCCATGGCCGCGAGTGTGGAAATGTCCGAGCTGGTGGAAATTTTCCAGTGGCTGACCGAAGACCAGTCACGCCAGTTGCCGGCGGACAAACTCGCCCACGCCGGGCAGGAGGTCGGTGACATCGTGCTTTATCTGTTGCTGTTGTGCAGTGAGCTGGGTCTGGACATGGAGGCCGTGGTGCGCAGCAAACTGGCGGATAGCGAACGGAGGTTCAGCTGATGAGCGACCGTCATTTCGATCAACTGGCAACCCGTTTCGCCGAAAAAATCTATGGCGGTGCCAAAGGCGCGATCCGTCTGGCGGTGTTGCAGGCCGATCTGGCCGAAACCTTGCCCGACCGGCCGCTGCGCGTTCTGGACATCGGCGCCGGCCTGGGCCACATGTCGTTGTGGCTGGCCCAGCGTGGCCATCAGGTGACCCTCGCCGAGCCTGCCGAACCGATGCTCGAAGGGGCCCGCCAACGCTTTGCCGAAGCCGGGCAGAGCGCGACATTCATTCAGGCTCCCTGGCAGGAACTGCTCGGGCAGCTCACCGAACCCTATGACCTGGTGCTGTGTCACGCCGTGCTGGAGTGGTTGGCCGAACCCCACGCCATCCTGCCGGTGCTGCATCAGCTGACCAAGGCGGACGGCTGGCTGTCCCTGGCGTTTTACAACCGCGATGCACTGATTTATCGCAACTTGCTCAAGGGGCATTTCCGCAAGATGCGCAAGAACGTCATGGCCGGCGAAAAGCAGAGCCTGACCCCGCAGCAACCCCTCGATCCACGCGAGCTGGCGGCGCAACTTGAAGGCCTGTGGCGGGTCGAATCAGAGAGCGGAGTGCGGGTTTTTCACGATTACATGCCGGTGGAATTCCAGGCCCGCGCCGAGCTGGTGGACTTGCTGGAAATGGAACTGGCCCACCGTCGCCATCCGAGCTTTGCCGGGCTTGGGCGTTACTTGCACTGGATCTGTCGGCCTGTCTGATCGGAGCACGAAATGAAAAGTCATTCAGGTGTGCTGATGTTCTGCCTGGGGCTGGCCGCCTGTCAGGGCAGCAACCCCTATGTCGCCACGTCCAAGCCTTTGCCACCGGCACCGCCCCAGGCTGCCAACACCTTTGACCGCAGCGCTTACCCGGCAGCACCGCGTGACTATGGACGCTACCGCAGTTGGGCCTGGCTCAACGGGCACCTGCCACCGGGCACTGCCTGGGCCGACTCGGCGCAGGTCGCCGAAGCGGTCAGCGATGCGCTGGATCAACGCGGCTTGCGCCCGTTGCACGACAATCGCCCGGCCGACCTGTTTGTCAGCGCCGACCTGCGCCTGGAAACCCGCTTGCGCCAGGTCCGGGACGACTACGGTTACTACGGCGGTTACGGCGGCTACGGGCCGGGATACGGCATGTACGGTAGTGTGCCGATTGTGCGCACCTATTCGGAACAGGTCGTGGTAGTTCAAGTGGATATGTTTGACGCCAGGAGCGGCCAGCCGGTATGGAGCTCGAGCGCTGAAACCGGCAACCGGGGCAGCGAAAGCGAGCGGGTCGACGCGATACGGAAGGCTGTGGAAAAGGCAATGTCGGCGTATCCTCCTAGTTAGCTTCTTGTAGATAAGAAGCATTTCACAGGATCATGCCTTCAACCGGAGAATCACCATGTTCCGCCGTTTTGTTTTACTGGCAGTGGCCGCGCTGCTCAGTGCCTGCGCTGCCAACCAGGTCAATCATGACTTCGACGCCAGCCGCGATTTTGCTGCCTATCGCAGCTGGACCTGGAAAGAACCCGCCCTGCAATACCGTCCCGATGATCCACGAATCAAGAGCGACCTGACCGAGCAGCGCATCCGTCAGGCGGTTGCCGATCAACTGGATCAGCGTGGTTTGCGCCCGGCCGCCTCAGGCGCCAAGGGCGATTTGAATGTGCAGACCTACTTGATTGTCGAAGAGCGGCAACAACAGGTGACCACCAATTACGGCGGCGGCTGGGGCTACCCATGGCATGGCTACTACGGCGCCCCCATGTATAACGAAACCCGCAATGTCAGCTACAAGGTAGCGACCATCCAGATCGACATGCTCGATGGCAAGGACGGCAAACTGGTGTGGCGCGGCAGTGACGAACAGTTACTCAGCCGCACGCCGAACCCGACGGATCGTCGCGATGCCATCTGGGAAACGGTCACGCGGATCTTGGCTAACTACCCACCGCACGCCTCCTAGAATCAGTCAGCCCCCTCGACCCCTGTGCACCCACAGGGGTTTTTTTATGCTCGACACTGGCGAGCCTGGGGGTCGACCTGAACAAAGCCGAGGTGGGGCCAACCTCGGTTGTCACTCGGGGCGCCCGTCACTGCTGATCTGATCCGGCAGCACAATTGGCAGTTCGATGCAAAAACGCGCACCTTCGGTGGAGTTACTGACACTCAGTTTACCGCCCATGTTTTCGACGATGCCGTAGCTCACCGAGAGCCCCAGACCGGTGCCGACGCCCACCGGTCTGGTGGTGAAGAACGGCTCGAAAGTCCGCTCCAGCAAACGCGGGTCGATACCGCCGCCGTTGTCTTCGACCCACAGGCGTACCGAGCGTGTATCCCGTTCGGCGTACAGCGAAATCCATGGATTGAACCCGGGCTGGGTTTCGCGTTTGCCGAGCAACGCGTCCCGGGCGTTGACCGTCAGGTTGATCAGCACCTGTTCAAGCAGATTGACGTGGCCGCGCACCTGCACTTCAAAACCGGTCTCGATGATGCGCAGGTCGATGCCTTTGCCGCGCATGCCCTCGGACAACAGCGACCGCGCGCCTTCGATGGCCAGGGCCGGGTTGAACTGTTGCTGCTCGATTTCCGAGCGGCGGCCGAACACCCGCATGTGATCCACCACCCGCGCGGCGCTCTGTTCCTGGCTCTTGATGTCGCTGATGTCGAGCATGAATCCCACCAGCCGACGTTTTTTCCCCACGCCCAGGGACTGGCCTTGCAGGCGATACCAGATTGGTTCGGGTGCACCGTCGGGGTGATACAGGCGTACGCACAACAGCAGCGGCATACCCGACACCTGCAAGTCTTGCAGACGGATGCGCAGCTCTTCGCGGTCGGCGGGATACACCTTGTCGAGCAAGTCCTGCACGGATAAACGTGTCGCTCCAAGGTTCAGGGTCGTGGCCAGCGAAGGTGCCAATTGCAACTCGTCGCTGTCGCTGAAAACTTCCCACCAGCCTGTGCCCAGCAACGCTTGCAGCGATTCCAGTCGTTCCAGTTGCAGATGATGTCGGTGCTCGCGCAGGCGTTCGAGCAAGGGGCTGGCGAGTGCAGCGGTGATTTGCAGCCAGTCGCGCTCAGTGACATCGGGGGCCCGTTGGTGCGCTGTATATAAACCGCACAGCAACCAGGCAACCACCCCTTGCGCATCGTGGTAGGGCACGGCGAAGCCATCGGTATTGCCGAAGGTTTCTTGCAGGCGCGGGTGTTCGCGCAGGGTCAGGTGCTGCGGCGTCGAGCCGCTCAAACTGTCCAGCCCAGTGCCCAAGCGTTGGCCGTTTTGCCACAGTTGCGGTGCATCGAGGGCTGCGTAGTGTTGGTGAATCTGCCAACCCTGTGCCTGCTCATCGAGCAAGGCCAGGGCAATACAGGGAATCTGAAAGCGTTGGGCCAGGTTTTGCAGTTGTTCGCCCAGCATTTCGGGCAGGCGCGTCAGGCTGCACAGGCGCAACTGCTCGGTGATTTGCATCGCCAGCACCTGGCATTGTTCGCGGTTGCGCGATTGCCGGCGCTCAAGCAGCAAGTCGCCGATGTCGAGCATCTGCAGCAGCCAGGCATCGGCCAAGGGTTGCACCCAGCCGCGCAAATGCAGTGGCGGACCATTGAGGCTGTAGAAGTCCAGGTCCAGGGTTTGTCCCTGCCAGTCCGCCGGTACACCTTCGATGACGAGGCTACTGTGGGGCAACAGAAAGTCGAGCAGGTGTGGTGCCTGCGTGCCGGGACTTTGCTGAGTCAACAGGTGCCGCAGCGGACCGCTCAGTTGAACGATGCGCCCCTCGGCATCGAGCTGCATCTGCAAACCGAAACTGTGCACCCGCAGTGTCTCTTGCGGCTCCGGCGGTGGGGGCGGATGGCGGTTGAGCAGGCGCCCGAAGAGTTTGTCGCCGGCACTCAAAATTGCAGGCTCGCACTGGCCGCGAGGGTCGCCGGCAGGTTCAGGAACGGGATGGCGGCGCCTTTTTGATTGTGGGGGAGGCTGGCTTTCATGAGTGTGTCTACCCTGACCAACACATGTGTCATGTCAGCATAGAATCATTCAGCCAAAACGGATGTTTTTTACCGAATGCAGAGCTTTGTCCTACTGATCTGGCTGGCGCTGTGCGCCGCACACGATGCCCGGCAATGGCACATCGGTATGACTCACCCACATAGGTAAAAGTCTTTAACTGGCCGGCCTGATTGTCTGGGTGTAATCATTACCTGTGTGAGTAAACTCCCTCGCCACAGACATTGGCCTTGTCAGGCCACTGGCCGCCAATGCCCGACCATATGCTCCAGGTCCCCGGCGCCCATCAGTTGAAAGTCCCCGCTCGCCCCCGGTGCACTGGCCAGCAATGTCACCTCGCTGGGCAGCCGTACCGGCTTCTTGAACCGCACCGCGATCTCGACATTCGCTGCAGGCAGATGCACGGCCAGCGCAGCCAGCGTGCGCGCCTTGTTCCACAGGCCATGGGCGATGGCGGTCGGGAAACCGAAGAGTCGGGCACTGGCTGCGCTCAGGTGGATCGGGTTGTAGTCGCCGGACACTTTGGCGTATTGCCGGCCGATGTCCGACGGCGCTTTCCAGTGGTCGACTTCGGTCAAGGCCAGGCTGCTTGCCAGTTGCTCCTCGGGCGGTTCGCCCACAAGTTTGACGCCGCGACAGAGCATTCGGCTTTGCGCTTCCCACAACGGCCCCAACTGATCGTCGAGGGTGGTCAGCAAATCGAACGTCGCGCCTTTGGCGTGGGGTTGCAGGTTCTGCACCTGTACGCTGACGCGCACCCGGCTCACCCCGCCCATGGGACGCAGCGCACGAATGCGATTGCTCAGGTGAATCAGGCCAAGCAGCGGGAACGGGAAGTCCCTGGCCGTGAGCAATTGCATCTGCAAGGCAAACCCGAGGATGTGCGGGTAGGTCGGTGGCAGCAGGCCGTTGTCGGCGAAACCACAGACCTTGCGATAGGCCGCCAGATGCCTGGGATCGACATCGACCCAGCAACGCAAACCTGAGTCGGACAAGGTGGTGCCGGTGATTTTTCGCCGGGTCGCGGCGCGGGCGTACAACCCCGGCAGGCTGGGTTCGCGATCGAGTGTGTGCCAGTCAGTGATCATCCTTAAGCCCCCAGAACGCTTTGTCCACACACGCGCAACGCTTGCCCGGTGAACGCGCCGGTGCCCGGTTGTACCAGCCAGGCCACGGCCTCGGCGACGTCTTGCGGCAGACCGCCCTGGCCGAGGGCGCTCATGCGGCGGCCGGCTTCGCGCAGGCCGAAGGGAATGTGCGCGGTCATTTGCGTTTCAATGAAACCCGGCGCCACGGCATTGATGCTGATACCGCGCTTCTGGAGCAGCGGCGCCCAGGCTTGCGCCAAGCCGATGAGCCCGGCCTTGCTCGCGGCGTAATTGGTTTGTCCGCGATTGCCGGCGATGCCGCTTATGGACGCCAGCAGAACCACCCGGCCGTTGTCATGCAGGGTGCCGCTGTCGAGCAGGGCCTTGGTCAGTACTTGCGGCGCATTGAGGTTGACCGCCAGCACGGCGTCCCAGTATTCCGGGGTCATGTTGGCCAGGGTTTTATCCCGGGTGATACCGGCGTTGTGCACCACGATGTCGAGGCCGTCGGGCAACTGTTCGATCAACTGCGCGGCAGCGTCTTCAGTGCAGATGTCGAGGGTGATGCTGCGCCCGCCGAGGCGCGCGGCGAGGGCGTCGAGATCGGTCCTGGCCGGTGGCACGTCGAGCAGGATGATGTCGGCACCATCACGGGCCAGGGTTTCCGCGATGGCGGCACCAATGCCTCGCGCTGCGCCGGTAACCAGTGCCTTGCGCCCGGCGAGCGGGCGTGTCCAGTCGCTGACGGGTGTCGAGCACGGATTCAAGCGAATGACCTGCCCGGACACGAAGGCGCTTTTCGGGGAGAGGAAAAACCGCAGCGGGCCTTCCAGTTGTGACTCGGCACCTTCGCCGACATGGATCAATTGCAAGGTGCCACCGCTGCGCAACTCCTTGGCCAGCGAACGGCTGAAACCTTCCAGGGCACGCTGTGCACTGGCGGCGAACGGGTCGCTCAGAGATTGCGGATCGCGCCCGAGAATCACCAGGTGCGCACAGTGATCGAGGTTTTTCATCAGCGGCTGGAAAAACTCGCGCAGTTGCTTGAGCTGATCGGTGTGCAGCAGATCACTGGCATCGAACACCACGGCCTTGAGTTTCGGTCCGTGGCCGGGAATCCAGGCCGTGGCCCTTGAAGGCTCGGTGCCGTAGCTGTAGATCGCGTCGGTCAAGCGGTTGGCGAAGGTGCTGACGTGTTTCGCCAACGGCCCGCCGCCGATCAGCAGTGCACCTTCTACAGGTCGCAGTCGGCCTGCTTGCCAGCGCTCCAGTCGGGTCGGTGCCGGCAGCCCCAGGGCGCCGACCAGGCGATGGCCGATGGACGAATTGGCGAAGTCGATATAGCGGTCAGACATGGAACACGCTCCGGCAGCTGGGGTTGAAAGTGTGGACCACGAATGGCGATCAGTCGTTCGATCCACGAGATACGGCCTACGCTAGTGTAGGAGCGAGCCTGCTCGCGATGGCGATAAGTCAGTCGACATCAATGTAGCTGACAGGCCGCCATCGCGAGCAGGCTCGCTCCTACAGGGGGCGGTTTTCGTTTTGAATCACTCACCAGGAGTTCTTATGACCCAGCTGCGCCGCGTCGCGATCATCGGCGGTAACCGGATTCCCTTCGCCCGCTCCAACGGCCCCTACGCCACGGCCAGCAACCAGATGATGCTCACCGCTGCCCTCGAAGGCCTGATCGAACGTTACAACCTGCACGGCCAGTGCATCGGCGAAGTGGTTGCCGGGGCCGTGCTCAAGTTGTCGCGTGACATGAACCTGACGCGTGAATGTGTACTGGGTTCGCGACTGTCGCCTGCCACCCCGGCCTATGACATCCAGCAGGCGTGCGGTACCGGGCTGGAAGCGGCGTTGCTGGTGGCGAACAAGATTGCCCTGGGCCAGATCGATTGCGGCATTGCCGGTGGTGTGGACACCACCTCGGATGCGCCGATCAGTGTCAGCGAGGGGTTGCGCAAAATCCTCCTGCAAGCCAATCGCGCGAAAACCACCGGCGACAAACTGAAAACATTCCTGCAATTGCGTCCCCAGCATCTGATCCCCGAATTCCCGCGCAACGGCGAGCCGCGCACCGGGTTGTCAATGGGCCAGCATTGCGAGCTGATGGCCCAGACCTGGAACATCCCTCGCCAAGCACAGGATCAACTGGCGCTTGAGAGCCACCAGAAACTGGCCGCGTCCTACGCCGAAGGCTGGCACAACGACCTGATGACACCGTTCCTGGGACTCACCCGCGACAACAACCTGCGCCCTGACTCCACGCTGGAAAAGCTCGCCGCCCTCAAACCGGCGTATGAGAAAAGCGCCATGGGCACCCTGACCGCAGGCAATTCCACACCGCTGACCGATGGCGCGTCACTGGTGCTGCTGGGCAGCGAGGAATGGGCCAAGGCACGCGGGTTACCGATTCTTGCCTACTGGCGTGACGGTGAGGCGGCGGCGGTGGATTTCGTCAATGGCGCGGAAGGGTTATTGATGGCGCCGGTCTATGCCGTACCGCGCTTGCTCGCGCGCAATGGCCTGACCTTGCAGGACTTCGACTACTACGAAATCCACGAAGCCTTCGCCGCGCAAGTGCTGTGCACATTGAAGGCCTGGGAAGATCCGCAGTATTGCCAAACCCGTCTTGGGCTCGATGCGGCGCTGGGCTCGATCGACCGCAGCAAGCTCAACGTCAAGGGCAGTTCACTGGCGGCGGGGCACCCGTTTGCCGCCACCGGTGGGCGCATCGTCGCCAACCTGGCGAAGTTGCTGGATGCGGCGGGCAAGGGACGGGGACTGATTTCGATTTGCGCGGCGGGCGGGCAGGGTGTGACTGCCATTATCGAGCGCTGAACACAAAAAACTGTGGGAGCAAGCTCGCTCCCACAGGGGGTAGTGGTGATTTTGCGAATCAGGTACGGAACCGGCGCACCAATACGTCCAGCTCATTCGACAATCCGGCCAGGCTCTGGGAGTCCAGGCGTGCCGAGTTGGCCAGTTCCGCCACCAGTTGCGCATCGCCATGGATCTGGCTGATGTGCCGGTTGATGTCTTCGGCCACTTGATGCTGTTGTTCCGCCGCCGTGGCGATCTGAGTGTTCATGTCGCGGATCACGTCCACCGACTCGCGAATCTGCCCGAAGCTGTTACGTGCTTCACCGATGCGCGTCACCGATTGCTGGGACACTTCCAGGCTGGCGTGCATCTGTTGGGTCACCTGGCTAGTGCGTTTGGCCAGGTTGCCCAGCAGGCCGTCGATTTCCGCCGTGGAGTCGGCCGTGCGCTTGGCCAGGGCCCGCACTTCGTCGGCCACCACGGCAAAACCGCGACCTTGTTCACCGGCACGGGCCGCTTCGATCGCGGCGTTCAGCGCCAGCAGGTTGGTCTGCTCGGCGATCGAACGGATGGTCCCCAGGATCGACTGAATGTCGTTGCTGTCGCGCTCCAGCTGTTGCATCGACTGGGCCGACTGTTCGATTTCCTGGCTCAGGCGATCAACGCTGTTCACCGCCGCATCAATCTGCTGCTGACCTTCACGCGCCTGGCGCTGGCCACTGTCGGCGGATTCGGCCGCCTGACTGCAAGAGCGTGCGACTTCGTTGGCGGTGGCGACCATTTCGTGGAACGCCGTGGACACCATGTCCACTGCTTCACGCTGGCGTCCGGCGGCTTCGGCCATGTCGCTGGAGACCTGGGTCGAGCTCTTGGAGGTATCGAGGATCTTGCCCGCCGCACCGCCGATATTCTGGATCAGGTTGCGAATCGCCGTCAGGAACTGGTTGAACCAGTTGGCCAGTTGCGCGGTTTCGTCGCTGCCACGGATTTGCAAGTTCTGGGTCAGGTCGCCTTCGCCCTGGGCGATGCCTTCCAGGCCACTGGCCACGCTGCGGATCGGGCGCACGATGAGGCTGGCAAAACTGGCGCCGACGATGGCGAAGATGACGGCCAGTACGGCAGCGATGATGGCGATCAACCAGGTCAACTGGGTGGCGGAGCTCATCACGTCGTTCTGTTTGATCAGGCCGATGAAGGTCCAGCCCAGTTGCTCCGACGGCCAGACGTTGGCCATGTAGCGCTCGCCGTTCAACTCCACTTCCACCAGGCCCTTGCCAGCCTTGGCCAGTTGCGCATAGCCGTCGCCAAGGCTGTTCAGCGGTTTGAAGTTGTGTTCCGGTTGTTTCGGGTCCACCAGGACCGTGCCGGTGTTTTCCAGCAGCATCAGGTAGCCGGTTTCACCGAGCTTGATCTGTTTGACGATTTCGGTGAGCTGCTTGAGCGTCACGTCGATGCTGACCACGCCGCCGTTGGTGCCCAACTTGTTGTCGATGGTGCGCACGGTGCTGACATAGGTCGCATCGTCCTGGGCCCAGTAATAGGCCTCGGTGCGGAACGGCTTGCCCGGTTTGGCCTGGGCCGCTTTGTACCAGGGACGCTGGCGCGGGTCGTAGTTGCTCAGCTTCGGATCATCCGGCCACGACACGTAGCCGCCTGCTGCCGTGCCGAGAATGGCGTAGGCGTAGGCCGGGTGGCTGTTGCCCAGATCCTGGAGCAGAGTGAAGACTTTCTTGTCCATCTCGCCCTGGGGAATGCTCTCGGCGTTGGCGCCCATGTAAGTCTTGAGGCTGTCGTCGGAGTTTCGGATCAGCGGTTGCCTGGCCAGGTAATCGACGTTCTGGCTGATGCCGTCAAAGAACAATTGCATGGCGTTGCTGACCTGACGAATCTCGCGGGCACTGCCGTCGACGAATTCGTCCCTGGCATCACTGCGCAGGTTCAGCACAACGAGGGTGGCGACCAGTACCACGGGCAGGCAGGCGATGATTGCAAACGCCCAGGTCAACTTCTGTTTGATGTTCATCCGCGCTCCAGATTTTCTTGTAGGCCCACGCAGTGCAGATGACTCGCGGTTTATTGGCAGCCGTAAACGTTCTTGGTCAACCCGGATCCTTGAGTGCGGCATCGCTTTTTTGAGGTGGCGATTGTCGGACAAATCACTTTGTCACTAAGGACTTCGGCTGTTGTCGGAGGAAATTGAGGCCCGTCGGGAAAAATCCTATGGAAGGTACGAACTGTGGTGTCTGCTTCTGTCGCAATTGCCCTCAATGCCCTTGCACAACAAGTGACGCAGGCTCGGCTATGATCTGGAGCGACCCGTGGCGGTCGTCGGTTTTACCCGATGAGTTCGGCACATTGTGTGCTTCTGCAATGTTCATAAGTCGGCAACCCCTCCCCCCGGTGAGTGGATTGCCGTATAACGAATGACTTTCGCGTGTTTGGTAATAAAGGACCCACAATAAAAGCTGATGAAGACTCCAAAACGCATTGAACCCCTGATCGAGGACGGTCTGGTCGACGAGGTGCTGCGCCCACTCATGAGTGGTAAAGAAGCAGCTGTTTATGTGGTGCGCTGCGGCAACGAGTTACGTTGCGCGAAGGTCTACAAGGAGGCGAACAAACGCAGTTTCCGTCAGGCGGCCGAGTACCAGGAAGGCCGCAAGGTGCGCAATAGCCGTCAGGCCCGTGCGATGGCCAAGGGCTCCAAGTATGGCCGCAAGGAAGCCGAAGACGCCTGGCAGAACGCCGAAGTGGCGGCGCTGTTCCGTCTGGCCAATGCCGGTGTGCGGGTGCCCAAGCCGTTCGACTTCCTCGAAGGCGTACTGCTCATGGAGCTGGTGGCCGACGAGCACGGTGATGCCGCGCCGCGTCTGAACGATGTGGTGTTGGAGCCGGACCAGGCCCGCGAGTATCACGCGTATCTGATTTCCCAAATCGTGCTGATGCTGTGTACTGGTCTGGTGCACGGCGACCTGTCCGAGTTCAACGTGCTGCTGACGCCGACCGGTCCGGTGATCATCGACCTGCCACAAGCGGTGGATGCAGCGGGCAACAACCACGCATTCAGCATGCTGGAGCGGGATGTGGGCAACATGGCGTCCTACTTCGGGCGGTTCGCGCCGGAGTTGAAGAAGACCCGATACGCCAAGGAGATGTGGGCCTTGTACGAGGCCGGTACCTTGCACCCGGCCAGTGTCCTGACCGGCGAGTTCGTCGATACGCAAGAGCTGGCCGACGTGGGGGGCATCATGCGCGAAATCGAGGCTGCACGCCTGGACGAAGAGCGCAAGCAGGCGGCCCGCGCGGCGGACGATGCGCCACCGGGCAAGGCCGAAGAACCGCCTCCACCGTGGATGCAGTGATCGGCTAAAGAAAACCCGGCTTTGGCCGGGTTTTTTGTGGATTACAGATTCAATGTGACACACACAATACCTGTGGGAGCGAGCTTGCTCCGGGCGGCGATCCGACGATGACGTCGGCACATCCAACATTGATGTGTCAGATACACCGCTATCGCGAGCAAGCTCGCTCCCACAGGGTTTTGCGGTGCCCTGCAATCAAGCGCGGGTCGGGGTGGCGCAACACCCCGACTCCAGATTCTTGAGAATCGGGCAATCCGGCCGATGATCGCCGTGACAGTGCTCAACCAGATCTTGCAGGGTGTCGCGCAACTGGCCGAGTTCACGTATCTTCCGGTTCAACTCATCGATGTGCTGGCGGGCCAACGCTTTCACATCGGCGCTGGCGCGCTGGCGGTCTTGCCAGAGGGTCAGCAACTTGGCGACTTCTTCCAGGGAGAACCCCAGGTCCCGCGAGCGCTTGATGAACGCCAGCGTGTGCAGGTCGTCATCGCCATACACCCGATAACCGCTATCAGTGCGATGGGCCGCCTTGAGCAGGCCGATGGATTCGTAATAACGGATCATCTTTGCGCTCAGGCCGCTGTGGCGGGCCGCTTGGCCGATGTTCATCGGTTGTCCTCCAGGTCCTTGGGTTTCCAGGTTTTCAACAGTAGCGCATTGCTCACCACGCTGACGCTCGACAACGCCATGGCCGCACCGGCCAGCACCGGGTTGAGCACGCCAGCCACTGCCAGCGGGATGCCAATCAGGTTATAGATGAAGGCCCAGAACAGATTCTGACGGATTTTTGCGTAGGTCTTGCGACTGATCTCCAGCGCGGCCGACACCAGTCGCGGATCGCCGCGCATCAGGGTGATGCCGGCCGCGTGCATGGCGACGTCGGTGCCGCCACCCATGGCGATGCCGATGTCGGCGGCGGCCAGTGCCGGGGCGTCGTTGATACCGTCGCCGACCATCGCCACCACGCCGGTTTCTTTCAAGGCGGCGACCGTGGCGGCTTTGTCCGCCGGCAGTACTTCGGCATGCACATCCTGGATGCCCAGTACCTCGGCCACCACGTTGGCACTGCCACGATTGTCGCCAGTCAGCAGGTGGCTGCTGATGTTCCGCGCACTCAGTTGTTGCACCGCTTGCAGCGCCCCGGGCTTGAGGGTGTCACCGAAGGCGAACAGGCCCAGCACTTGTGGCTCGGGGGATTGTTCGATCAGCCAGGACAAGGTCCGGCCTTGTTTTTCCCACGCGATCGCCGAGTCGGCCAATGGCCCGGCGTTCAAGCCGCTGTCCTCCAGCAGGCGACGATTGCCCAGCGCCAGGCGACGCCCTTCGAGGCTGCCGGCGATGCCGCGGCCGGTCAGGGACTGGCTGTCGCTGACATCGGCTACCTTCAAGTGGCGTTCGACACAGGCATCCAGAACAGCCTTGGCCAGCGGATGCTCACTGCCGCGTTGCAGGGCACCGGCCAATTGCAAAAGGCGCGCCTCATTACCGTCGATGGCACTCAGATGAGCAATGCGCGGGGCACCGGAGGTCAGGGTGCCGGTCTTGTCGAACACCACCGCGCTGACCTCATGGGCGCGCTCCAGTGCTTCGGCGTCCTTGATCAGAATCCCGTGACGTGCCGCCACGCCAGTGCCGGCCATGATCGCCGTCGGCGTGGCCAGGCCCAGGGCGCACGGGCAGGCGATTACCAGCACCGCCACGGCGTTGATCAACGCGGTTTCCATCGGCGCGCCATACAGTAACCAGCCGATCAGGGTTGCCAGGGCAATCAGCAGCACCGTGGGCACGAACACCTGGCTGACTTTATCCACCAGTTTCTGGATCGGCGCTTTTGCGGCCTGGGCGTCTTCCACCAGGCGGATGATCCGCGCCAGCACGGTTTCCGCACCGAGGGCCTGGGTACGCACCAGCAAGCGGCCTTCGCCGTTGATCGCGCCGCCGGTAACTTTGTCACCGGGCTGCTTGGGCACCGGCAGGCTCTCGCCGCTGATCAGGGCTTCGTCGGCGTGGCTCTGACCTTCAATCACTTCGCCGTCCACCGGAAAGCGTTCGCCGGGTTTGACCAGCACCAGGTCGTTGAGGTGCAGGGCAGTGATGGCGACCTCTTGCTCGTGGCCATCGATCACCCGGATCGCCCGCTCCGGACGCAAGGCTTCGAGGGCGCGGATGGCGCTGGCGGTCTGGCGCTTGGCGCGACTTTCCAGGTACTTGCCCACCAGCACCAAGGCGATCACCACCGCCGAGGCTTCGTAATACAGATGCGGCATGCGCCCGGCGGCGGTAGCCCATTCGTATAGGCTCAAGCCGTATCCGGCACTGGTGCCCAAGGCGACCAGCAGATCCATGTTGCCGGCTCCGGCGCGCACGGCTTTCCACGCGGCGAGGTAAAACCGTGCGCCGAAAATGAATTGCACGGGCGTGGCCAGGGCGAATTGCACCCAGGCCGGGAGCATCCAGTGCACGCCGAAGGGCTGTAGCAGCATCGGCAATACCAGCGGCAAGGCGAGGGCAATGGCGATGATCAAGGCCCTGCGTTCGCGATGCAGGCGCTGTTGCTGACTGTCGGCTGACGGGTGTTCGGCTTCCCATACGCTGGCGGCGTAACCGGCCTTGGCCACGGCCGCGATCAAGGTTTGCGGATCGATCTGGCCGAGCAGTTCCAGGTGGGCACGTTCGTTGGCCAGGTTGACGCTGACGCTTTTTACTCCCGCAACCTTGCCCAGCGCACGCTCGACCCGACCGACGCAGGACGCGCAGGTCATGCCGTCGATGATAAGTTCCAGACTCTGCTGTGGCACGCTGTAGCCGGCCCTGGATACGGCCTCCATCAAGGCAGGCAAACTGTCGCTGGGTGCCTGAACCCGGGCCTGTTCAGTGGCGAGGTTGACGCTGACGGCACTGGCGCCGATGACTTTGCTCAAGGCGCGCTCGACACGCCCGGCGCAACTGGCGCAGGTCATGCCGGCAATTGGCAGGTCGAACGTGGTGGATTCGGACATCGGTCGCACTCCCTGTAGTAGATGACCACAGGATCAACCTTGCCATGCTGGCAAGGTCAAGTACCAATTCGATGTGGGAGCGATGTGTCAGTAGCCGAGGCCGGCGCGTTTCAGGTACATCCCATCCTGCGTCATCGCGATCCGGTACTTGAGCACATCCCCGGCCTTGAGCTGGATATCCTGCGAACCCGGTGCGAGCATGCCCGGATTGCAACCCGGCACCTGACCCGGGAGTAACTTGAGGCGCAACGAGACGTTGCCGGGCGGCAAGTTGAATGAGGTGCTCTGCTCCTGAAACAGCCGCGCCGCCAGTTGATCGTGGATGTACACACCGATTTCGCAGCTGGTCGCGACTTCCAGGCGCTCGCGGGAAATGATCAGCACGCCATAATCCTGACCGGCAGCATTGACCGAAGGCACGGCGGCAAAAAGGCTGAGAAAGCCAAACAGGCTGAAAACCGACCAGCGCATGGCTGAATCTCCTGAGTTCGAGTCATTGATGGACGCAGCTTGGCCGAGCCCGGCGCCGATTGCCAGCCCGGCAGCTAACGTCAGAACTTGACCTTGCCATGGTGGCAAGCATGAAACTGGGTTCAATCTCGGAAAAGGAGTCATCCCATGCAAGTGTTCAACGTTGAAGGCATGTCTTGTGGTCACTGCGTCAAGGCCATTACTCAAGCGGTCCAGGCCAAGGACCCGGCGGCCAGTGTGCGGGTCGATCTGGCGAGCAGGGAGGTCGGCGTCGAAAGTACATTGACCGCTCAGCAAGTGATCGAGGCGATCAGCGAAGAGGGTTACGGCGTCAAGCTGGCCTGATTTTGATAGTTAGCCAGCTACCGGAATGTTCAAGGCGTTCATGCACGGCTAGACTGTCGGGCTGCCGACTACTGCCCCACTGGATGCCTGATGAACTTCCGTACCATTCTGATTCTCGGCGCCTTGAGCGCTTTCGGTCCGCTGGCGATCGATTTCTATCTGCCGGCCTTTCCGGCCATGGCGCTGGCCTTCGGGACAGACGAAAATCACGTTCAGATGACGTTGGCGGCCTACTTCCTCGGCTTGTCCATCGGTCAACTGGCCTATGGCCCGGTGGCGGATCGCTTCGGGCGACGCATTCCACTGCTCACCGGTGTCGGCTTGTTTACCGCTGCCTCTCTGGCATGTGCCTATGCACCGAACCTGGAATGGCTGATCGGTGCGCGTTTCGTCCAGGCCTTGGGCGGCTGCGCCGGGATGGTGATTTCCCGGGCGGTGGTCAGCGACAAGTGTGATGCGGTGGGTTCGGCGAAAGTCTTTTCGCAGTTGATGCTGGTGATGGGGCTTGCCCCCATCCTCGCGCCATTGCTGGGTGGCTTGTTGGTCAACACGACAGGCTGGCAGTCGATCTTCCTGACCTTGACCGGATTCAGTGCGCTGGCGGGGCTGGCGGTTGCGACGGGATTGCCGGAAAGCTTGCCGGCCCACATGCCGCGTCAACCGCTGTCGGGTGCGCTGCGTCAGTATGGCCGGTTGCTGGCCGACCCGATATTTCTTGGCCATGCCTTGACCGGGGGCATCGCCATCGCCGGGATGTTTGCCTACATTGCCGGTTCTCCCTTCATCATTATCAAGCTCTACGGCGTTCCGGCCGAGCACTTTGGCTGGCTGTTCGGCACCAATGCCGCGGGCTTCATTCTGGTGGCACAGGTTAATGCGCGGCTGCTGGCCAAGCGCGGTCCGGCCTTCTTGTTGGCGCGCGCAGTGTGGGTTTACCTGGCCGCCGGCGTGACGTTGCTCGCGGTCAGCTCCCTGCACACCGCACAACTCTGGCCGTTGCTGATTCCATTGTTCATCTGTATCGCCAGCCTCGGTTGCATCAGCCCCAACGCCGCGGCCTGCGCGATGAGCGGGCAGGGCGGACGGGCCGGTAGTGCGTCGGCGCTGCTCGGTTGCCTGCAATTCAGCGTGGCTGCCGGTGCCTCTGCACTGGTGGGTGTGCTGCACGACGGCAGCGCCGTGCCGATGGCCATGGTCATCAGCCTGTGTGGCATTCTGGTGGTGAGCGCGGCGATGCTCACCCGGCGTTTGCAAAATGCCCGGGCGCTGGCGCAAGCCCAGGTTTGAGGCCGGAGTCAGCCGGCTGCACGCTGCGGGTGGAGGACGGGGATCTGGTGAGGGGCCTGGATGCGGGCTTCGAGGGTACGCGTGAAAGCGCGAGCTTCTGCTTCGCTGCGGAACGTCACGGCATGTTGATCTAAGCGAACTTGCCACTGGGACTTTGCCAGTTCCTTTATCAGGATCTTCATAGCCGAACTCCTCTCGTAAAAGATGTCTCGTAAAAGATGTCTCGTAAAAGACGTTACGCAAAAGACTGCCTCACAGGAGATTCGATTGTAGTCCCGAATACGAGCGCCATTGTGACAAGGGGCAACTGTCGGACTGACGGTTTGTAACTAAAAAAAACACGACTTTTCGATGGCGTCCGCAGGGGCTGTCTGCGACCCGGACACCACCGGTCGCAGACAAAAAACGCGGAAGGCTGATGAAATCAGCGATGGCTTTTTTCAGCGCTTCAGAACCCTTCCAGCACAATCTTGCCCTTGGCTTTGCCGCTCTCCAGCAGGGCATGGGCACGGCGCAAATTGCTCGCATTGATCGTGCCGAAGTGTTCGCCCATGGTGGTTTTCAGGGTGCCGGCATCGATCAGCCTGGCGACGCGATTGAGCACGTTGTGCTGCTCGATCATGTCCGGGGTTTCAAACAGCGAACGGGTGTACATGAACTCCCAGTGCAGTGACAGGCTCTTGCGTTTGAGCTTGGTCACGTCCAGCGACTTGGGGTCATCGATCAGCGCCAGTTTGCCTTGCGGTGCCAATGCCTCGACCAGTTGGTCCAGGTGCTGGTCGGTCTGGGTCAGGCTGGCGACGTGGGTGACCTGATCCACGCCGGCCTGCTTGAGCGCTTCGCTCAGTGGCTGGCTATGGTCGATCACCAGATCGGCGCCCAGTTCCTTCACCCAGTTTTGGGTCTGCGGACGCGAAGCGGTGCCGATGACCTTAAGGGCAGTCAGTTGGCTGGCCAGCTGCGTAAGAATCGAGCCCACACCACCCGCCGCGCCGACGATCAACAGGCTCTGGCCTTCATCGGCTTTGCCCTCACGCACTCGCAGGCGTTCGAACAACAGTTCCCACGCCGTGATCGCGGTCAGCGGCAGGGCCGCGGCTTCGGCGAAACCCAGGGTCTTCGGCATGTGGCCGACGATGCGCTCGTCCACCACATGCAATTCGCTGTTGCCGCCCGCACGCGCGATGGAGCCGGCGTAATACACCTTGTCGCCGGCCTTGAACAACGTCACTTCACTACCCACAGCCTTGACCACGCCGGCCACGTCCCAACCCAGCACCTTGGCCGCGCCGCCTTCGGGCTGTACGTTCTGGCGCACCTTGGTGTCCACCGGGTTGACCGAGATGGCTTTGACTTCCACCAGCAAGTCGCGGGGGCCGGCAACCGGTTCCGGCAGTTCTATGTCTTGCAGGGCCTTGTCGTCACCGATCGGCAACGAGGCGTAGTAGGCAATGGCTTTCATGGGCGACTCCTGAACACTGATAAAGAAGAGATTCGATAGGGGAGATGATTGGCTATTTCTCCTGAAGATAAAACCGGTTAAAAGAGCAGTCTCTTTCAATTTTTTTTTGATAGTCGGTGCTCTTGATGCTGCGTTTCGATGACTTGCAGTTGTTTGTCCGGGCGGCGGACCTGGGCAGCCTGTCCGCCGCTGCGCGTGGCATGGACATGTCGGCGGCGGTGGCCAGTGCGGCGCTCAAACGCATCGAACAGCAACTCGGCGCCCGTTTGTTGGCCCGTTCGACCCGCAGCCTGCGCCTGACCGCCGAAGGCGAGGGCTTTCTGGAATACGCCCGCGCGGCCTTGAGCAATCTCGACGAGGGACGGCGATTGCTGGCCCGTGGTCAGGACCAGGTCAGCGGAGTTCTGCAACTGTCGGCGCCATCGGACTTTGGCCGCAATCTGCTACTGCCCTGGCTCGATGAGTTTCAACGCGAGCATCCGAAACTGACCGTGCGCCTGCTGCTGGGGGACCGCATCGCCGACCTGTTTCGCCAACCGGTAGACGTTGCCCTGCGCTACGGTGAACCGGAGGACTCCAGCCTGGTGGCGCTGCCCATCGCCCCGCAGAACCGCCGGGTGTTGTGTGCCGCTCCCGGCTATCTGGCTCGCCATGGCGAGCCGCGGCAACTGGAGCAACTCGCACAGCACAATTGCCTGTTGTACATGCTCGGCAGCCGGGTCCACGATCACTGGAGTTTTCACGACGGCAAGCGCGAAGTCAGCCTGACCGTCAGCGGCGACCGCTTCAGTGACGATGCCGATGTCGTGCGCCTTTGGGCCGTGGCAGGTGCCGGGATCGCTTACAAGTCCTGGCTCGATGTCGCTGCCGATGTACTCGCCGGCCGCTTGAAGGTGCTGATGCCGGAGTTGCTCTGTGAGCGCGCACCGCTGAATCTGTTGTGCGCCCATCGCGCGCAATTGAGTAAGCCAGTGAACCTTTTGCGGGAAATGCTTGCCAGCCGATGCGCCCGTTTGAGTAGTCAATTTCCGGGCTTTTAGGAGATCGATCATTAGTCGCACAAAAAAAAGAGAAATTTCTCTCAGGAACGATCACCACCTATGCCGGGCAGAGGACAGGATCCAACGATCAACCCGCATATACTAGCGCCCTCATCATATAAATAGCGTCGATCCACCAATGGCGGGTCCACGTTCGAGTCGGCCCGGCCGCACGGTCATTCTTCTGGCCCTCGCAGCATCCGCCAGGCATCGCTCATGAGTGAGCAAAGCGTTGCCGGGTTTATGGCAGTTCCACGATTTGGCCGACGACACATTACTGGTCAAGATGTTTCTGGACTGTAGACGAAACGATTCAACAGGGAGTGAATACATGGAACATGCACCTTGCATCAGCCAGATCGCCACATTGCTGGCTGACCCAAAGCGCAGCGCAATAATGTGGGCCTTGATGGATTGTTCGGCGCGAGCAACCGAAGAGTTGGCATTGCTGGCCGGCCTGACATCGTCTTCGGCCAGTGCACACCTGGGGCGTTTGTCCGCTGGCGGTCTGTTGAAGGTTGAAAACCGCGGCCGCAAACGCTTCTTCCGCCTGGCCGCTCCCGAGGTCGGGGCGGCAATCGAAGCACTGGCCAGCGCGACCTTCGCCAGCGCCTCCCAGGATATTCCCGACGTATACAAGCGCAATGCGCCTCTCGTCAAACCCCGGGCGGTGCGTTCGTCATTGTTGAATGCCCGACTGTGCGACGATCACTTGGGGGGCACCCTGTCCGCCGATCTGTATCAGCGACTGCTGGAGGCAGGCTGGATCGAACATTTTGATCAGCGGGTCACGGTCACGCTCAAGGGCGCGACGGAGTTGGCGGCACGGGGGGTGTTCATCCAGGCGCTGGTCCATCACAACGGCAGGGTTGCTTGCGCGTGCCCTGACTGGAGTGAAAGACGCCCGCACATGGGCGGCTCGCTGGGCGCGGCATTGTTGCAGCTGTTCATGCAGTCGGGGTGGCTGAGCCTGCCCAACGATTCCCGAGCCTTGCAGGTGACAGCCTCCGGGCAACGGGAAATTCATCGCTTTGCCCAGGAAGCCGAGTTGGAAATGGCGCTGTAGTGCACCGTTGCGGGAGCGAGCGCATTTGCTCCCGCCGGGCTTGGGCGCTGAACCTTACGGTTTCACCAGCCGCGCATCGAGGCTGTTCTGCGCCAGGCGTTTGGCCTGGTCCTGGGTCATGCCCAGGTGAGTGTGCAGTGCATGGAAGTTCTCGGTGACATAACCGCCGAAGTACGCCGGGTCATCGGAATTCACGGTCACTTTCACGCCGCGTTCCAGCATGTCGAGAATGTTGTGCCGGGACATGTGATCGAATACGCACAGCTTGGTGTTCGACAACGGGCACACCGTCAGCGGGATCTGCTCATCGATGATTCGCTGCATCAGGCGCTCGTCTTCGATGGCGCGCACGCCATGGTCGATGCGCTGGATTTTCAGCAGGTCGATGGCTTCCCAGATGTACTCGGGCGGGCCTTCTTCACCGGCGTGGGCGACGGTCAGGAAGCCTTCGTGACGGGCACGGTCGAACACGCGCTGGAACTTGCTCGGCGGGTGGCCCATCTCGGAGCTGTCCAGGCCCACGGCGACGAACGCATCGCGGAACGGCAGCGCCTGGTCGAGGGTTTTCTGGGCCTCGTCTTCGCTCAGATGACGCAGGAAGCTCAGGATCAAACCACTGGTGATACCCAGTTGCTGCTCGCCGTCCTTCAGTGCTGCGGCGATGCCGTTGAGTACGACTTCGAACGGGATGCCACGGTCGGTGTGGGTCTGCGGGTCGAAGAACGGTTCGGTGTGTATCACGTTCTGCTCTTTGCAGCGCAGCAGATACGCCCAGGTCAGGTCATAGAAATCCTGGGACGTGCGCAGCACATCGGCCCCCCGGTAATACAGGTCGAGGAACTCCTGCAGGTTGTTGAAGGCATACGCCTTGCGCAAGGTTTCGACGTCGTTCCATGGCAAGGCAATCTTGTTGCGCTCGGCCAGGGAGAACAACAGCTCGGGTTCCAGCGAGCCTTCCAGGTGCAGGTGCAGTTCTGCCTTGGGCAGGGCGTTCAGCCAGTCGTACATGATTCTTTTCTCATCAGGTGCAATGGTCGCCATTCTACAGAGGGTTGCCGCAACAATTGGTAAAACCTGACCAGGCGGTTCATCACACCGCTTCCAGTTCCCGTCGATAAGCGTAGGTATCGGCAAAGCGCGAGAGCAGGAACTCGGCGCAGGTGGTGGCCGGGTGTTTCGCCGGGTGCAATTGATCCTGACAACCGTGCAGGCATTCGATGCGGGTATCCGGATGCGGCTCGGCGAAGTACGGGGGAACGACGGCTCGCTCCCACATGTTGAACGGCGTTCAACTTGAGAAGCTGTGCGCTGTTCGAACACTTTCAGGATGGGGTAGTGTAAGAATCTGGAACTCGGTTCTAAATTATTGGAGTTCAACGCTCCAATAACACTGACAAGAGGACCGCATCTTGAATTCACCCCTTCGCATCGCCTTGATCGGTGCTGGCAACATGGGCCAGCAGCATTACTGGCATCTGCAGTCCATGACCGAAGCGACCTTGTGCGCCGTGGCCGATCCCGGGCCGCAGGCGGCAAGTCTTGCGGCTGAATGGGGCGTGGCCCATTTCGCCGATTATCGTCAGATGCTGGAGCAGGCGAAGCCGGACGCCGTCATCGTCGCCAACCCGAACACGCTGCACGTCAGCACGGCCCTCGATTGTCTCGCGGCCGGCGTGCCGGTACTGCTGGAAAAACCGGTGGGTGTGCACCTGGATGAAGCCCGGGAGTTGGTGGCTGTCTCGAAGGCTAGCGGTGTTCCGGTGCTGGTCGGCCATCACCGTCGCCACAATCCGCTGATCGTCAGCGCCCATGAACTTATCCACAGCGGCGCATTGGGCCGGCTGACCACGGTTACGGCGCTCTGGCAGTTGCGCAAGCCCGACAGCTACTTCGAAACACACTGGCGCCGCGAGGCCGGTGCGGGGATGTTGTTGACCAACCTGATCCACGACCTCGATCTGCTGCGGCACTTGTGCGGCGAAGTGCACCAGGTTCAAGCCATTACCAGCAACGCCATACGCGGGTTTGCCAACGAGGATTGCGCGGCGGTGTTGCTGCAATTCGACAACGGTGCGCTGGGTAGCCTGACCGGCTCGGATGCGGTGGCTGCACCCTGGAGTTGGGAGCTGAATTCAGGAGAGAACCCGGTTTATCCGCGTCACGCCGATCAACCGTGTTACTTGTTGGCGGGAACGGGCGGGGCGCTGAGCATTCCACAACTCAAGCACTGGCACTACACACAAGCCGATGGCGGATGGCATCAACCGTTGCTGGCCACCCAGGAAAGCTTCAGTGCCGGAGAAGCCCTGCGTCTGCAGTTGCAGCACTTTGTGCGTGTTGCGCGTGGGGAAGTCGAGCCGCTGGTGAGTGCCGCCGATGCCGCGCGTACTTTGGCGCTGATCGAAGCCATCCGCGAAGCCGCTGAAACCGGTCGTGCCTGCGCGCCATCCTTGGTCGAGGGCTGACCATGAGCGAACGAGTCTTCTCCCTGGCCAGCCTGACTGTGCTGGAGTTGTCACCGCCCGACATGGTCGAGGTCGCCGCGCGGACCGGTTACAGTCATGTCGGCTTGCGCCTGGTACCGGCGACCCCTGAGGAACACCATTTTGCCTTGGTGGCCGACAGCGAGTTGCGGCGCCAAACCCTGGCGCGTCTGCGCGATACCGGTATCGGGGTGCTGGACGTCGAAATCCTGCGTCTCAAGCCGGAGACCGTTGTTGCCGACTTCGAGAAAATCCTGGAGGTGGGTGCCCAATTGGGTGCCAGTGAATTGCTGGTGGCCGGCAACGATCCTGATGAACAACGGCTGACGGAACATTTTGCCGAACTCTGTGATCTGGCGGCACTCTATGGGCTGCACCCGAATCTGGAGTTCATGCCCTGGACCGATGCGCGCAATCTTCAACAAGCCGTGCGTATTGTAGAAAACGCCAGGCGGGAAAACGGCGGCGTGTTGGTGGACGCCTTCCACTTCGATCGTTCGGGATCGCGGCTGGAAGATCTGGCCAACGTTGCTCCCTCACGGTTACGGTATGCACAGTTGTGCGATGTCGCAGGACTACGGCCGGCCGATATGGCGGAGATCTTGCGCCAGGCGCGTAACGAACGGCGTTTTCCCGGCGATGGCGATTGTGATTTGTCGGGGTTGCTGGGTTGTTTGCCGACTAACATTCCATTGAGCCTGGAGATTCCCACCGTGCAGTTGCTGGAGCAGGGCGTGAGTGGATTGGACCGGGCGCTGATGGCGCTGGATAAAACCCGGGAATTGTTGGCGCGGCTGTAATCGGTACTGCGCACCATTCGCTGGTAGGAGCGAGCTCGCTCCTACAGGCGAAGCTTTTGACTTTATGCAAGGAAACCCAATGACCGTCAGCACCCCGCTTTCCGGCGTCAATCAGCCCTTCAAAGGGATCCTGCTGATCGTTGTCGCAACCTTCCTGTTTTCCACCCACGACGCCTTTTCCAAATACCTCTCCGGTTTCTATCCCATTGTCATGGTGGTCTGGGCGCGTTACCTGGTTCACACCTTGTTGATGGCCGGGATTTTCCTGCCGCAATCCGGGCTGCGGGTCCTGCGCACCAAACGGCCATTGCTTCAGGTGATCCGGGCGCTGTGCCTGCTGGGCACCAGTCTGTTTTTCACCACAGGGTTGATGTACATCCCGCTGGCCGAGGCCACGTCGGTCAACTTCCTGGCACCGGTACTGGTCACCGCTTTGTCGGTGCCGTTGCTGAAGGAGCGAGTGACGCGGGGGCAATGGCTGGCGGTGATTTGCGGTTTTATCGGGGTGCTGATCATCGTTCACCCGGGGGGAGATCTGTTCACTCCGGCGGTGTTGCTGCCGTTCTGCTCGGCGCTGTTTTTCTGCTTCTATCAACTGCTGACGCGCAAGCTCGGCGAGATCGACAGCCCGACCACCAGCAATTTCTTCGCAGGCTTGTGCAACACGCTGGTGATGAGTGCGTTGGTACCGTTCTTCTGGCAGACGCCGAACCTGATGCATGGCGCGATGATGCTGGCGCTGGGGGCCTGCGGGATGACGGCACACCTGTTCTTGACCCAGGCGTTCCGTCTCGCTGCGCCGGCACTGCTGGCGCCGTTCAGCTATTGCCAGATCATCTTTGCCGGCCTGCTGGGCTGGCTGCTGTTTTCCCATACACCGACACTGACCACCGTGATCGGTATTGCTGTGATCTGCTGCAGCGGGCTGGCGGCTGCCTGGCAGCAAAGCCGCCGATAGAAGGGTAACGATCAGAGACTTGTGGGAGCGAGCCTGCTCGCGAAGACGGACTGTCATTCAACATTGACGTTGGCTGACGTACCGCTTTCGCGAGCAGGCTCGCTCCCACAGGGACTGATGACTTCTTTAGTCAGTGACGGTCGGAATCTTGCGCGGTGCCATGAAGTACATCCAGATCAGCGCGATGAAGTACATCGCCGGAATCAGGGTGAACAGCACGGTGTAGTTGTTGTTGGTGACGGTCAGGATATGGCCGACCAACTGGGTCATGAACATCCCGCCAACCGCCGCACACATGCCGCCGAAGCCGAATACCGTGCTCATCATGTGCTTGGGCGTGTAGTCCATCACCAGGCTCCAGATGTTCGCAGTCCAGGCCTGGTGTGCGCCGATGGCCAGGGAAATGGCGAATACGGCGATCCACAGATTGCTGGAGCCGGCGGCCATGATCACGCCGATGATGCAGCAGGCGAACAGCAGCATCGACATCAGCCGCGCCTTGATCGGGTTGATCCCGCGACCGATCAGGAACGAGGAGAGGATGCCGCCGCCAACGCTGCCGAAGTCGGCAGTGAGGTAGATGATGATCAGCGGAATGCCCATCTGGGTCACGTTGATGCCCAGGTTGTATTGCTGATTGAGGAACGGCGGCAGCCAGTACAGGTAGAACCAGAACACTGGCGCGGTGATCGAGTAGGCGAGGGCGAAGGCCCAGGTGCCGCGCATGCGCAGGATTTTCGAGAACGGCACGCGGGCTTGCTCTGGCTCGACTTCTTTCTGGATGTAGTCCAGCTCCGATTGTTTGACGCTCGGATGCTCTTCCGGATTGAAGTACTTCAAGCCCCAGAACAGCAGCCAGATCCCGCCCAGTGCCGACATGCACAGGAAAGCGGCCTGCCAGCCCCAGGCATGCAGGATCAGTGGCAGCAGCATCGGGGTGAACATCGCACCGACGTTGGTCCCGGCGTTGAAAATCCCGGTGGCCACGGCGCGCTCGCCGGCCGGGAACCACAGACGCGTGGTTTTCACGCAGGCCGGGTAGTTGGCGGCTTCAGTCAGGCCGAGGATGAAGCGGCAGACCATGAAGCCGGCCGCCGAAGTGGCCAGGCCATGAGCCCCGGTCGCCAGGCTCCAGAGCAACACGGCGCAGAAGAACACGCGCTTCACACCGACCCGGTCGATCAATCGGCCTTGCAGCACGAAACCGATGGCGTAACCCACTTGGAACCAAAAGTTGATGTTGGCGTAATCCATCGCCGTCCAGCTCATTTCCTTGGCCAGGATGGGCTGCATCACACCCAGTGCGGCGCGGTCGATGTAGTTCAGGGTGGTGGCGAAAAACACCAGCGCCAGCATGCCCCAACGGGTTTTGCCGACCGCCATGGCGCCGCGGATCTTGTCGCCGATGCCACCGGCAGTGACGTTCATGGCCGGAGCCATGCGTGAGCTTTGGGAAGGAATCATGTGTACCACCCGTTTTTTGAATTTGTTATTTGGTGTTTTGGACATCGCGGCCGGTGCTGCGTGTCCGGACTTAATGTGAGGACGATGTTGGGCATTGGACAAAAAATCGTCAATTCGCCGACCACCATTTTGTTCGATAATCGAACACAAAACTAACTGGATAGTACACTTTGCATTGCTCAATGCATGGGCCAGCTCAATAATTCCCTCACTCTTTTAAAAGCGGCGCAAATTCCCTGTAGCCGAAGCCTCCACCGGGAGCCGAAATATGCAGCGTTCCATTGCCACCGTATCCTTGAGCGGTACCCTGCCGGAAAAACTCGAAGCTATTGCCGCCGCCGGATTCGACGGCGTCGAGATTTTCGAGAACGACCTTCTCTACTACGACGGCAGTCCACGGGAAATCAAACAGATGTGTGCCGATCTCGGGATCGCCATCACCCTGTTCCAACCGTTCCGTGATTTCGAAGGCTGTCGGCGTGATCGGCTGTCGCGCAACCTGGAACGCGCCGAGCGCAAGTTCGACCTGATGCAGGAGTTGGGCACCGACCTGGTGCTGGTGTGCAGCAACGCCTCGACCGAGTCCATCGGCGATGAACAGGTTCTGGTCGACGATTTGCGGCTGCTGGCCGAGCGTGCCGGTGCCCGTGGTTTGCGCATCGGCTACGAAGCACTGGCCTGGGGCCGGCATGTGAACACGTATCAACAGGTGTGGAACATCGTGCGTCAGGCCGATCATCCAAGCCTTGGCGTGTTGCTGGACAGCTTTCACACCTTGTCACTCAAGGGCGATCCAAGTGCTATCGCCGAGATTCCCGGCGATAAGATCTTCTTCGTGCAAATGGCCGACGCGCCGATTCTGGCCATGGACGTGCTGGAGTGGAGCCGGCATTTTCGCTGCTTCCCGGGCCAGGGTGAATTCGACTTGCCGGGGTTCCTCGCGCCGATCATCAAGAGCGGGTACACCGGGCCGTTGTCGCTGGAAGTCTTCAACGATGGCTTCCGCGCCGCGCCGCCACGAGCCAACGCCGCTGACGGTTTGCGCTCGTTGTTGTATCTGGAAGAGAAAACCCGCGAGCGTCTGGCGCAGGAAACCACGCCTGCGGCCAACCCCGAGATTCTGTTCGAAACACCCAAGGCCAGCGAGTACAACGGCATCGAGTTTCTCGAATTCGCCGTGGACGAAAGCCTCGGTGCCAAGCTCTCCCATTGGCTGGAACGACTGGGTTTCGTCAAGGCCGGGCAGCATCGCTCCAAGAGCGTCAGCCTGTTGCGTCAGGGTGATATCAACCTGATCCTGAACTCGGAGCCTTACTCTTTCGGCCACAGCTTTTTCGAAGCCCACGGCCCTTCGCTGTGCGCGACCGCCGTGCGGGTCAAGGACAGTGCGAGCGCATTGGCCCGTGCCGTGGCCTACAAGGGCCAGCCCTATCGCGGTCTGGTCGGCCCCAACGAATTGGAGCTGGCGGCGGTGCGTGCGCCGGACGGCAGCCTGATCTATCTGGTGGATCAGCACGCCGATGTTTATGGCACTGACTTCAATCTGTACCCGCAAGCTCCGGTCAACGGCGGCCTCAAACGCATCGACCACATGGCGATGGCGCTGCCGGCCGACAGCCTCGACAGCTGGGTGCTGTTCTACAAGAGCCTGCTGGATTTCGAGGCGGACGATGAGGTCGTGCTGCCGGATCCTTATGGTCTGGTGAAGAGCCGTGCCTTGCGCAGTCGCGACAGTTCGATCCGCCTGCCGCTGAACATTTCCGAAAACCGCAACACCGCGATCTCACATGCGCTGTCGAGTTATCGCGGCTCCGGTGTGCATCACATCGCGTTTGATTGTGATGACATCTTTGCTCAGGTCCGCCGCGCGAAAGAGGCGGGCGTGCCGTTGCTGGATATTCCGCTCAACTACTACGATGACCTGGCGGCACGGTTCGACTTCGACGACGAGTTCCTCAGCGAGCTGGCCTACTACAACGTGTTGTACGACCGCGACGCCCAGGGCGGTGAGCTGTTTCATGTGTACACCGAGCCGTTCGAGGGGCGATTCTTCTTTGAGATCATCCAGCGTAAAAACGGTTATGCCGGCTACGGCGCAGCCAACGTCGCGGTGCGGCTGGCGGCCATGGCCAAATCCCGTAGCGGCGCATTGCGTCAGGCGAAGTTGTAGGAAATTCGTAAACGCGGGATTAAACGTGGGCTGTGCGGCTTCCTTCACCGTGTCGCGCGGCCCATAATCGCCAGCCTGTGCAGTGATGGCCGTGAGCCCGCAATGACAATGAATTCAGAACTCCCCGCAGCCTCCGTAGAACCAGGTGCCGAGCCGCGCAAGAGTCGCAAGAACAACCCGGAAAAGACCCGCGAAAACATCCTGCAGGAGGCGATAGTCGAGTTCGTCCAGCAGGGGCTTTCCGGTGCTCGCGTCGATGCCATCGCCGAGCGCATCCACACCTCCAAGCGCATGATCTATTACTACTTCGGTAGCAAGGAACAGCTCTACGTCGAGGTGCTGGAGAAACTCTACGGCGATATCCGCAGCACCGAAAATCGCCTGCATCTGGCGGAGCTGGCGCCGGTCGAGGCGATTCGGCGGCTGGTGGAGTTCACCTTCGATCACCATGACCGCAACGTCGATTTCGTGCGCATCGTCAGCATCGAGAACATTCACAACGCTGAGTATGTGAAACGCTCGGATGCGATCAAGGCGATGAACAACACTATCCTCGATTCACTGGGGGAGATTCTGCGTCGCGGCGCCGAACAAGGGCTGTTCCGTACCGGTCTTGATCCGCTGGATGTGCACCTGCTGATCAGTTCGTTCTGCTTCTATCGCGTCTCGAACCGCCACACCTTTGGTGAGATTTTTCAGATCGACCTGCCGGACGAACGCATCAAGCAGCGCCATCGGGAGATGATTTGCGAGTCGGTTCTGCGCTACCTGCAGGCCTGATTCAGCTGTGTGAATCGCCTTTGCAGGAGCCGGCTTGCTGGCGATAGCGTCTGTACGATCGCCAGCAAGTTGGGTCAACCATTCATGCTTTGAAAATGCGCCAGCATTCGCTGGGCGTCCGGTACCACGCCGCTGAACAGCTCGAATGCCTTCACCGCCTGAAACACTGCCATGTTGCCGCCGTCCAGCGTCCGGCAACCGAGGGCGCGGGCGTTGCGCAGCAGTTCGGTTTCCAGCGGGAAATAAACGATTTCCGCCACCCACAATTCGGCTCGAAGCAACTCGACCGGCACCGGCATGCCCGGCAGTTTTTTCATGCCCATCGGCGTGGTGTTGACCAGGCCGTCAGCTTGGGCCAAGGCGCTCGGCAGGTCATACCCGGCTATCGCCCGACCGACGCCGAAATGCTGATTGAGGTTGTCAGCCAGATCCTGGGCGCGGCGGATGTCCACGTCAAAAATGCTCAGCTGTTGGATGCCTTCGCTCAACAAGGCGTGGGCTACCGCGGCACCTGCACCACCAGCGCCCATCTGTACGACACGGTTGACGGCAACGCCTTTCAGACCCCGGCGAAAACCCTCGGCAAAGCCCAGGCAATCGGTGTTGTGGCCGATGCGTTTGCCATCCTTCAGTACCACGGTGTTCACCGCGCCGATGCCACGGGCCTCCGGTGAGAGTTCATCGAGCAGCGGGATGATCGCCTGCTTGCATGGAAAGGTGATGTTCAAACCGGTGAAGTTCATGCGCTCGGCGGCCGTCAACAGATCGGGCAGGGCGTTGCTGTCGAGCTTCAACTGATCAAGATCAACCAGGCGATAGAGGTAGCGCAGCCCCTGAGCATCGCCTTCGTGCTCGTGCAAGGACGGTGTGCGGGAAGCCTGGATGCCGGCGCCGATCAGCCCGGCCAGTACCACGTTGTTCTGAGTCACGGCGATCACCCCTTCAAACGATGACTGAAGTGTTCCAGCGCCAGGCGATAGCCGTGACTGCCAAAACCGGCCATCACCGCCGTCGCAATGGCGGATACGAACGAGTGGTGGCGAAAGGGTTCGCGGGCATGCACGTTGGACAGGTGGACTTCAATGACTGGCAGTTCACTGGCGACCAGGGCATCGCGGATGGCGACCGAGGTGTGGGTCCATGCGGCAGGGTTGATGACGATCCCGGCGCAGCGACCGCGGGCTGCGTGAATCCAGTCGAGCAATTCGCCTTCATGGTTGGTCTGGCGAAACTCCACTGCCAGGCCGAACTCTTCGGCGGCGCGCCCGCACAGGGCCGAAATGTCTGCCAGGGTTTCGTGGCCGTAGGTCGCCGGTTCACGGGCGCCGAGCAGGTTCAGGTTCGGGCCGTTGAGCACCAGAACGATAGGGGACATCGGAATCTCTCCACTTATTATTTTTGGAATCGACCGAGGTTCTCGGCCTGTGGAGATAAATTGTACTAACTGGTTAATTCGGTCAATTGCAGAGAAGGCACGCTGACGGTTTGTGGGCGATGATCGGACACTTTCGCTGTTCAGCGCGGCAAATGCTCCACCAGAAAATCAATGAACGCCCTCAAGCGCAGCGGAACATGGCGGCTTTGCGGGTAAAGCAGAGTGAATGGCCTTGAGCGTCCGCCATACGGCTTGAGCACTTCCACCAGCGAGCCGTCGGCCAGTTCCTTTTCAACGATAAACCGATAAGTCTGAAACAACCCCGCCCCATGTTTGGCCAGGGTCACACCGCCCAGTACATCGTCGGAGCAACTGAGGTTGCCCTCGGCCAGAATCTCCCGTGGCACGCCTTCATCGTTGAACAGCCAGGCAATGCGCCGGCCGCTGCTGGGCAATTCGTACTGAATGCATTCGTGGTTTTCGAGGTCGTCGAGGGTTTGCGGAGTGCCGGCCCGTTTCAGGTAATCAGGGCTGGCGATCATCACCAGGGCGGCATCTTCCAACTGTCGGGCGATCAGGCCCGAATCCGGGATGGCTCGCACACGAATCGCCATGTCGTAGCCTTCGCCGACGAAATCGATGTTGCGATTGCTGATGTGCGACTCGACCTTCACCGCCGGATAACGCGCCCGAAATTCCGGTAACAGCGGCAGGATTCGATGATGCGCGTAGGTGGTCGGAATACTGATGCGCAAGGTACCGGATGGCACTTGCTGCTGGCCCATCACCTCGCGCTGAGCCTCGACCAGTTGTGCCAGGGCCTGGCGGCACTCCTCGTAATAGCGGCGACCACTGTCGGTCAGCTTCACGCTGCGCGTGGTGCGCGCGAACAGGCGCACCCCCAGGCGTTCTTCCATGCGCGACACCGAACGGCTCACGGCAGCGGGGGTGACACCTGCCACCAGCGCCGCGGCAGTAAAACTGCCGGCCTCGGCGGCCAGGCAAAACAGTTCAATGCTGCCCAACTGAAGATCGTCGAATTGTCGCTGCATGATTGATTACACCGGGGATCAGATGAAGTAACCGATCCAGTATTTATCAGTCTTGCGTGCACGAATACAAAAAAACCGTCACGAGGACGGCTTATTTGTGGGTGCGCTTGTAATCAACGCCGGGTCAGCATCACCCCGGACTCCATGTGATGGGTCCACGGGAACTGGTCGAACATGGCGCACCGGGTGATGCGGTGGGTGTCGTGCAGTTGGGCGATGTTGGCTGCCAGGGTCTGCGGGTTGCAGGAGATGTACAGGATGTTGTCGAAGCGCCGGGTCAGCTCGCAGGTGTCCGGGTCCATGCCGGCGCGGGGCGGGTCGACGAACACGCTGCCGAACTCGTAGCTCTTGAGGTCGATGCCGTGCAGGCGGCGAAACGGACGCACTTCGTTCAGGGCTTCGGTCAGTTCTTCGGCGGACAAACGCACCAGGGTGACGTTATCCACCGCGTTTTCGCTGAGATTGCTCAGCGCCGCGTTGACCGAGGTCTTGCTGATTTCGGTGGCCAGCACTTTGCGTACGCGGGTGGCGAGCGGAAGGGTGAAGTTGCCGTTGCCGCAATACAGCTCCAGCAAATCGTCGGAGCGATCGCCAAGCGCATCGTATGCCCAGTTGAGCATCTTCTGGTTCACCGTGCCGTTGGGCTGGGTGAACGCGCCCTCTGGCTGGCGGAAGCTGAAGGTGCGGCCGCCGACGTCCAGCTGTTCGACGACGTAATCATGACCGATGACTTCGCGCTTGCCCTTGGAGCGGCCGATGATGCTGACGTTCAGGTCCGCGGCCAGTTTCGAGGCCGCCAGGTGCCAGTGCTCGTCCAGCGGGCGGTGATAGCACAAGGTGATCATCGCGTCACCGGCCAGCGTGGTCAGGAACTCCACCTGGAACAGCTTGTGGCTCAGGGCCGCGCTGGCTTTCCATGCAGCCTTGAGTTGCGGCATCAACTGGTTGATGCGCAGGCTGGCAATCGGGAACTCTTCGATCAGGATTGGCGTGCGTTTGTCTTCCTGGGAAAACATTGCGTAATGACGCTCGCCGGCCTCGCGCCACAGGCGGAACTCGGCGCGCAGGCGGAAGTTTTTCAGCGGCGAATCGAAAACAGCTGGCTCGGGTGCATCGAACGGGGCCAGCAGGTCACGCAAACGCGTGACCTTTTCTTCGAGCTGAACGGCATAGGCCTGGGAATCAAAAGTCATGCGTTGAACCAACCCAGCTTGATCACGAACAGTATCGACAGGATCACCAGCGCCGGGTTCAGCTCACGGCCGCGACCGGACATCAGCTTGATGGCGGTCCAGGAAATGAAACCGAAGGCGATGCCATTGGCGATGGAGTAAGTGAATGGCATTGCCAGCGCGGTGATCACCACAGGCGCGGCAACAGTGATGTCGTCCCAGTCTATTTCGGCCAGGCCGGATGTCATCAGCACGGCGACGAACAGCAGGGCCGGTGCGGTGGCGAAGGCTGGAACGCTGGCGGCCAATGGCGAGAAGAACAGCGCCAGCAGGAACAGGACCGCCACCACAATGGCGGTCAGGCCGGTGCGGCCACCGGCACTCACACCGGCGGCGGATTCGATGTAGCTGGTGGTGGTCGAGGTACCCAGCAGCGAACCGGCCATGGCCGCGGTGCTGTCGGCGATCAGGGCGCGGCCCATTTTCGGCATGTGGCCGTCTTTGCGCATCAATCCGGCGCGCTTGGCCACACCGATCAAAGTACCGGAGTTATCGAACAGGTCGACGAACAGGAACGCAAAAATCACGCTGACCAGACCGATGTCCAGTGCACCCTTGATGTCCAGTTGCAGGAAGGTCGGGGCCAGCGATGGTGGCATCGACATCACGCCGCCGAACGGGGTGAAGCCCATCACGATGGAAACGATGGTCACCACCAGAATGCCGATCAGCACCGCACCGCGCACGGCAAGGGCTTCAAGTGCGACGATCAGGGCAAAACCGAGGGTGGCGAGGATCGGCGCCGGTTGTTTCAGGTCACCGAGGCCGACCATGGTCGCCGGGTTGCTCACCACGATACCGGCGTTGTGCAGGGCGATCAGCGCGAGGAACAGGCCGATGCCGGCAGCGATCGCCGAGCGCAGCGGCAGCGGGATGCTGTTGATGATCCATTCACGGATGCGGAAGATCGACAGCAGGAAGAAACACACCGCCGAGATGAACACCGCGCCGAGCGCCACTTGCCAGGTATGGCCCATGTGCAGGACCACGGTGTAGGTAAAGAAGGCGTTCAAGCCCATGCCCGGTGCGAGGGCGATCGGGTAGTTGGCGATCAGGCCCATGGTCGTCGAGCCGATGGCAGCTGCCAGGCAGGTGGCGACAAACACCGCGCCCTTGTCCATGCCAGTCTCGCCGAGGATGCTCGGGTTGACGAACAGAATGTAGGCCATGGCCAAAAAGGTCGTGACGCCCGCCAGAATCTCGGTCCGCACGTTGGTGTTGTGTGCCTTGAGTTGAAACAGCCTTTCCAGCATGTCTGCTCCCCGTGGCGCGCCGGGCGCCGTGAATGTATCGACCTCAACAGCAAAGCACAGACAGCAGAACGCGCCTGGAAATTACTGTGGGCCGGAAAAAGCCGCGCATCATACCAGTAGCTTGGGAATATGGCTGCTTATGGCGGTGATCGTCGTCGATGTTTTGCGACAAGGCCAAGTGCGCCATACTGCGCGCTGTTTTTTGGGGTGGATGGGTCCTGCATGAAAAAGCGTCTGGTTGCCGCCTTCGGAGTATGGATGGCGTTGTTTGTCGGGGCTCAAACGGCCGTGGCCGCCTCGGCTGCGCCATTGACGCAATTGAAAGTACTCAAGGTCGCGTCGCCGTCCTGTGGAATCGAGAACATCGACGAAGGGCAAACCCGGACCCGCTGCGATCACAATGGCCCGAACATCACGGTGTACGTGCTGGAAGTGGGTTATGGACGCGAGGCCCATGTCACTCTGGACGGTTTCGAAGTGAACGGCACCCGCACACCGGTCTGCGCGTTCAAGAACGGTAACCTGACCAGTTGCACCCCCGGGGAAAAAACCGTCGGTTATTTGTATGCCCTCGATCTGGCGGGCAAGCAGGAAGGCACGCTGACCTTCAGCAATACCTCGATCAACGCGCCCGGCAATACGATGTCGACGCAGCTTTATATCCAGTAAGTTCACGTATCGAACAAGGGTCAGGAAAGCTGACTACGCTTAAAGGATCATTCCGTGGACAGTACCCGATGACCTTTAGAGCCTTGATTGCCCTCGCCGAGGGCAGCGACGACCTGCAAACCGTGACCCTGATCGATGCACTGCGCCGCGCCAGAATAGAAGTGGTGGTGGCCAGTATCGAAGGGCGGCGCATGCTCACCTGCGCCCGCGGTACTCGCCTGACGTCCGATG
This sequence comes from Pseudomonas sp. B28(2017), assembly GCF_002113025.1. Taxonomy (GTDB): domain Bacteria; phylum Pseudomonadota; class Gammaproteobacteria; order Pseudomonadales; family Pseudomonadaceae; genus Aquipseudomonas. The sequence continues at coordinate 47,635 of NZ_NEJH01000012.1, forward strand.
CGATGCTGGTGGACTTGCTGGCGCAGCCCTTCGACCTGATCGCCTTGCCGGGTGGTGCGGTGGGTTCGCAGCACCTGGCGGCACACCAACCCCTGCAACAATTGATCAAGGATCAGGCGGCAGCCGGTCGCTTGTTCGCCGGCATCGCCGAAGCGCCCGCCGTGGCGCTGCAGGCCTTTGGCGTATTGCGTCAACGGCGCATGACCTGCCTGCCCTCGACCAGCCATCAACTGTCGGGCTGCACCTTCGTCGATCAGCCGGTGGTGGTCGACGGCAATTGCATCACCGCCCAGGGCTCAGGCGCCGCTTTGGCGTTTGCCCTGACCCTGGTGGAGCAACTCTGCGGCAAAGCCATGCGTACGACGGTGGCGGGGGAGTTGTTGGTTTAGATAACTTCAGGCTTTTGCTTCTCCCTTCTCTTCATCTTTAGCCACGTGCATGCGATCGCGGCTGGCCAGTGTCGGGAACAGCTTGACCCACACTCCGGTCACCACCAGTGTGCCGATCCCGCCCATGACCACGGCTGGCACGGTGCCAAACCAATGGGCAGTCAGGCCCGATTCGAATTCACCCAGCTGGTTCGAAGCGCCAATGAACAAACCGTTCACGGCACTGACCCGGCCGCGCATTTCGTCCGGGGTTTCCAGTTGAACGAACGAGGCGCGGATCACCATGCTGATCATGTCCGCCGCGCCCAACACCACCAACACCGCCAGGGAAAACCAGAACGAGGTCGACAGGCCGAAGGCGATGGTTGCCACGCCGAAGATGCCCACGGCGGTGAACATCACCCGCCCGACATTGCGTTCCACGGCAAACCGCGCCAGGCACAGTGACATCAGCAGCGCACCCACTGCCGGTGCCGAGCGCAAAAGGCCCAGCCCCCATGGGCCGGTCAGAAGAATGTCCTTGGCGAACACCGGCAGCAACGCTGTCGCACCGCCCAATAGCACCGCGAACAGATCGAGGGAGATCGCCCCGAGAATGTCCGGACGACTGCGGATGAAGCGAATGCCCGCCAGCAGCGAATCCAGAGTGGCCTTGCCCTTGTTCAGCGGGGTTTGCCGGGCTGGCAGGTTGAGCATCAGCGAACAGGCGATGACATACAGCAGCACCGTCGGGCCATACACCCAGACGCTGCCGAAGGCGTAGAGCAAGCCGCCGAGGGCAGGGGCGACGATAGTTGCCGATTGCTGGGCCGATTGCGCGGCGGCCACGGCACGGGGAAACAGTGCGCTGGGCACGATGCTGGGCAGCAGGGCCTGGGTGGTCGGCATTTCAAAGGAGCGAGCGGCACCGAGCAGGAAGGCCAGGATGAAGATCATTTCCCGGGTGACATGGTCGGTCGCGCTGCCGATGGCCAGTGACAGGGCGATCAGTGCCTGCAAGGACTGGCAGATCGCCGCAACCTTGCGCCGGTCATAGCGGTCGGCGACGTGCCCTGTGTGCAGCATGAACAGCACGCGCGGGGCGAACTCGACCAGGCCGACCAGGCCCAGGTCAAGCACGTTGCCGGTCAATTGATACAGGTTCCAGCCGATGGCCACGGTGAGCATCTGGAAGCCGCTGGCGGTGAATATCCGGGCCAGCCAGAACGCGAGAAAAGGGCGATGGTGACGTAACAGCAAGGGCTCTTGGCTGGGCATCTGCGGGAAAATCTGGGGGAGGGGAGCGGCGAGATTATCACCAACCTGTAACGGGAAGTTGCCATAACAAAAAATTTAGTTAGCTAGATACCTATCTTGAGAACACAGGGAATGTGTTGCAGCAGATAACAAAAGCCATGAGGCAACTTGTCACGCGGCAAAAGACCACGCGGGTTATCCCCGAAAATGGGACTACTCTTTCAACGTTGATTGATCCAGATCAAAACCCGCAAAAGGAATTGATCCGGCGGCCGCCAGGCCAGACTCCCTGCGTTGTGATGCGTGCAAAAAAAGAACAAACAGAGATTCGCCACACTCCAAACCCGTGGGGGCCGTGGGTGCAGGCTTCCAGCCAGCAGCCGTACTACCTGACAGAGGAAGACTTATGTTCGGTTTAGAGGCACTTGATCTCGCCCGAATTCAGTTCGCGTTCACCATCTCGTTCCACATCCTGTTTCCGGCCATCACCATCGGCCTGGCGAGTTACCTGGCGGTACTCGAAGGCCTCTGGCTGAAAACCCATAACGACACCTACCGTGACCTCTACCATTTCTGGTCGAAGATCTTTGCCGTCAACTTCGGCATGGGGGTGGTTTCCGGTCTGGTAATGGCCTATCAGTTCGGCACCAACTGGAGCCGCTTCTCGGACTTCGCGGGTTCCGTGACCGGGCCGTTGCTGACCTATGAAGTGCTTACGGCGTTCTTCCTCGAGGCCGGGTTCCTCGGCGTCATGCTGTTTGGCTGGAACAAGGTCGGGCGTGGCCTGCACTTCTTCGCCACCGTGATGGTCGCTATCGGTACGCTGATCTCGACCTTCTGGATTCTCGCCTCCAACAGCTGGATGCAGACCCCGCAGGGCTTCGAGATCGTCAACGGTCAGGTCATCCCCACCGACTGGCTGGCGATTATCTTCAACCCCTCGTTCCCCTATCGCCTGATGCACATGGCCACGGCGGCGTTTGTTGCCACGGCCTTCTTCGTCGGTTCCTCCGCGGCCTGGCATTTGCTGCGCGGCAAGGACAACCCGGCGATCCGCAAAATGCTCTCGATGGCGATGTGGATGGCATTGATCGTGGCGCCGATCCAGGCGGTCATCGGTGACTTCCACGGCCTCAACACGCTGGAGCATCAGCCGGCGAAAATTGCCGCGATCGAGGGGCACTGGGAAAACAAAGGCAACGAGGCGACCCCGTTGATCCTGTTCGGCTGGCCGGACATGAAGGAGGAAAAAACCAGGTTCGCCGTCGAAATCCCGTACCTGGGTAGCCTGATCCTCACGCATTCCCTGGACAAGCAAGTACCGGCGCTCAAGGAGTTCCCACCCGAAGACCGGCCAAACTCGACCATTGTGTTCTGGTCGTTCCGGATCATGGTGGGCCTGGGCTTCCTGATGATCTTCACCGGGCTGTGGAGCCTGTGGCTACGCAAGCGTGACACCCTGTACACCTCGCGGCCGTTCCTGTACCTGGCGTTGTGGATGGGGCCGTCAGGCCTGATCGCGCTCCTCGCCGGCTGGTTCACCACGGAAATCGGCCGTCAGCCGTGGGTGGTCTACGGCCTGATGCGTACGGCGGATGCGTCGTCCAACCATAGCTTCATGCAGTTGAGCATCACCCTGATCCTGTTTGTCGTGGTTTATTTCGCGCTGTTTGGCGCCGGTCTTGGCTACATGATGCGCCTGGTGCGCAAGGGGCCGAAGATCGACGAAGGCAAGGAAACCAACGACGGCGGCCCCGGCCAGAAACGCACACCGGCCCGTCCGTTGTCCGCAGCCGACGACGATCACGCCGATGCCGACCACAGCCTGACCAAGGAGATTTGAATCATGGGTATTGATCTTCCGCTGATCTGGGCCGTGATCATCATCTTCGGCATCATGATGTACGTGGTCATGGACGGTTTTGACCTGGGCATCGGCATTCTCTTCCCGTTCATTCCGGGCAAGACCGATCGCGATGTGATGATGAACACCGTCGCCCCGGTCTGGGACGGCAACGAGACCTGGCTGGTGTTGGGTGGCGCGGCGTTGTTCGGCGCGTTTCCGCTGGCCTATTCGGTGGTGCTCTCGGCGTTGTACCTGCCGCTGATTCTGATGTTGATCGGGTTGATCTTCCGCGGTGTGGCCTTCGAGTTCCGCTTCAAGGCCAGGGATGACAAGCGCCACCTGTGGGACAAGGCGTTCATCGGCGGCTCGATCACTGCGACGTTCTTCCAGGGCGTTGCGCTCGGCGCGTTCATCGATGGGCTACCGGTGGTCAACCGACAGTTCGCCGGTGGTTCACTGGACTGGCTGACACCGTTCACGATGTTCTGTGGTGCGGCGCTGGTGGTGGCCTATGCGTTGCTCGGTTGCACCTGGCTGATCATGAAGACCGAAGGCAAGTTGCAGGAACAGATGCATGACCTGGCAAGGCCATTGGCCTTCGTGCTGCTGGCGGTGATCGGCGTCGTCAGCATCTGGACCCCGTTGGCCCACGCAGAAATCGCCGCACGCTGGTTCACCATGCCGAATCTGTTCTGGTTCATGCCGGTGCCGATTCTGGTGCTGGTGACGATGTACGGCCTGATCCGCGCCGTGGCCCGCAACGCGCACTACACACCGTTCCTGCTGACCCTGGTGCTGATCTTCCTCGGTTACAGCGGGTTGGGCATCAGCCTGTGGCCGAACATCATCCCGCCGTCGATCTCGATCTGGGATGCCGCCGCGCCGCCGCAAAGCCAGGGCTTCATGCTGGTGGGCACGCTGTTCATCATCCCGTTCATTCTGGGCTACACCTTCTGGAGCTACTACGTGTTCCGCGGCAAGGTCACTCATGAACACGGCTATCACTAGCCCTCTACACCACGAATTAGTAGGAGCGAGCTTGCTCCGGGCGGCGTTCCGACGATGGCGTCGGAACGCCGCCACCGATCTTGAAGAGGATTGACGTTATGGCCGCCAAACATTCCCTGCACGACATTGAAGAAGCCGAAAAAAAGCCGCTGTGGCAGCGGCTCGGCTGGTTAGCACTGATCTGGGTCGGCAGCGTGGGCGCTTTGTTCATCGTCGCCAGCCTGATGCGTCTGTTCATGAACGCGGCCGGCCTGACCACGCACTGACATCTCCCCGTAGCCTCAAGGCACGGATTTACAACCCTCCGACCGGAGGGTTTTTTTTGCCTGTTACTTGCGCGCCTTGAGGATCACGAACTTCGGATTGGCTGCCACTTGCTCGACACCACGGAACAATCGCGCCAGCTTGCTGTGGTAGCCCAGGTGACGATTGCCGACGATGTACAGCGCGCCGCCCACCACCAGCGATTCGCGCGCCTGCTGGAACATCCGCCAGGCCAGGAAGTCGCCCACCACTTGTTGCTGGTGAAACGGTGGATTGCACAGCACGACGTCAAGCGATTGCGGTTCCTGGCCGGCCAGGCCGTCGCCGGCACGCACGGTCACTTCCCGTTCGCCCAACGCTGCACGCCAGTTTTCAGAGGCCGATTGCACGGCCATGAAAGATTCGTCCACCAGCGTGTAGTGGGCCTCGGGGTTTTGCAGGGCGCTGGCGATGGCCAGAACGCCGTTGCCGCAACCGAGATCGGCGACCTGCGCCGAGCCGAGGTTTTTCGGCAGGTGTGGCAAAAACGCCCGGGTGCCGATGTCCAGGCCTTCGCGGCAAAACACATTGGCATGGTTGAGCAGTTCGATAGCCGGTTCGTCGAGTCTGTATCGTGTCGGGTAAGGCGATACAGCTGGCGTTTTGTCTTGAGCCGCGGCAATCAATAGTCGCGCCTTCTTCACGGCCAACGAGGCTTGTACGGGGCCGATGTAACGCTCCAGCAAGTCGCCCGCCGCCCGGGGCAGGTGTTTGATCATGGCCGCGGCAACCACTTGTGCGCCGGGTGCCAGTTGGCCTTGCAGGCGTATCAGTTGTTCTTCCAGCAGCGCCAGGGTTTTCGGTACGCGGATCAGCACGCAGTCGAACGGCCCGACAGGGGCCTCGCTGGCGGGGACGCCCGGTACTGCATCAAACGCCAGGCCGTTGCGCACGAGGTTCTTTTCCAGGCCCTGGAAGGCCAGAAACGAATCACCGCTGCTGACCACCCGCACCTTACCCGCCAGGCTGGCCGCTAACGCGCCGAAACTGTCATTAAGGACCAATACCCGGGTGTCTGGCACCGGTTGCTGTTCGGCCAGATGATTGAGCAGGTATTCATCGGCCGCGTCGAAAGCTTGCAGTGGTTCGTTCTGCTGTTCGGGCTGGCGGATCAGGTCGAGGCTGGCGAAGGGTGTTTCGAGCAAAGGCATGGGGCAGGGCTCTGGGTAATCAACGAATGTCCCGCTGCCCTAAGGCGTTGGAGCGGGCGGAGCCGTCCGAGTGCACAGGACTACACGTCAACACTCAAGAAGGATCGCAAATGGTACGTTTTTTTACCTTGGATTACTCGCGGGTTTTCCCGCAGTCGGGCGCTTTCAGATGGCGCCGGAACGTGTCGCGGCGATGACTGCCGCAATCTTGTTATTGACGCCAAGCTTCTCGATAGCCCTGTGCACATGAAAGTTGACTGTGCGTTCACTCAAATTGAGGATCCTGGAAATCTCAAAGGCCGTCTTGCCATCGGCCGACAGCTTCAATACTTCGAGCTCCCGTCGTGACAAGGGGGGACCCTGAGGGGGAGTCGGTATTTTCGGTTGCATTGCGATCGCCAGAGCGTGCAAGTGGCGGCTGATGAAAACCGAGAAACCAAGATTCTCGTACAGCTCATAGGCTGAAATCGGGCAATGGCTCCTGGCCATGCTGAGAATACTGCGCAGGCCTGTTTCCTCATCGTGGATCGCCTGGGACCAGCCATGCTGCAAACCTTGTTGCTGCAACAACTGCCATAGCCATGGCGTCCTGGAAAAAAGCTCTTCGCTCCAGAGGACAGGCAACAATGAATGACTGCAATGAGCTACTACTGGGTCTATTTGCGTGGCGTTGCTTTTTTCATATTGAATATTCCACTCATGGGGGAAATTGTTCAGGTTCACCGTACTGGCGTCGACTCCGACGGAGTTTGAAGTAATTGAAAAGCCAAAGAATTTATATCCAAGGTTCCTGGCGAAATTGAGCGCGACTCGATAAGCAGTATTGATCTCTTGTGTATGCGCCAATTGCTTAAGCTGAGACTCCTTCCAGATCTCCATACATTGATCTCCATAAGTGTGTCCTTGGGCGCAATGTTGGATCCCAGATTTGGCCCGTCACGAGTGTAGGACAGTTCCTGTGGAGAGGGTGCGACAATTTTGCTCTTTTGACTGATGGAAAAGTGTATTTCAGGTTCTTAGGCAATCGATGAATTGTAAAATGCCATATGTCATTTTATATCCTGCGTTGTATGTCACATTTAGTGAAAGTCACTTGTGCAGATTAATGCCACTACAAACTGTCGGTGTTTATGCTGCTTTCTTTGCGGGACACTGGGGGGGTCTTTTGATTGGAGCCTTCCATGTCCGTCAGTGAAGAAAAATTTACGCGTCAGACCTTGTTCGAGGTGCATCCGTTGACTCCGAACCTGTTTACCCTGCGCGCTACTCGGGATGCAGGGTTTCGTTTTCGGGCGGGGCAGTTTGCCCGATTGGGCGTCACCAAGGCTGACGGCAGCACGGTATGGCGCGCCTACTCCATGGTGTCCTCGCCCTTTGACGAGTTCCTCGAGTTCTTTTCCATTGTCGTACCGGGCGGTGAGTTCACCAGCGAATTGAGCCGCCTGGGCGTCGACGATGCATTGCTGGTAGACCGCCAGGCTTTCGGCTACCTGACGCTGGACCGCTTTGTCGATGGGCGCGATCTGTGGTTGTTATCCACAGGCACGGGCCTGGCGCCGTTCCTGTCGATACTCCAGGACTTCGAAGTCTGGGAGAGATTCGAGCGGATCATCCTGGTCTACAGCGTTCGCGAAGCACGGGAACTGGCTTATCTGGATCTGATCGCAGGGCTGACGCAACGTGAGTACCTGGCAGAGTATGCACACAAACTGCAATTCATCACCACGGTCACTCGTGAACAGCATCCCGGCGCATTGAACGGGCGGATCACCACGCTGATTGAAAACGGCGAACTGGAGCGCGTCGCGGGTGTTGCGCTGGCGCCTGAGCATTCACGGGTCATGCTGTGCGGCAATCCGCAGATGATCGATGACACGCGCAAACTGCTTAAACAGCGGGACATGCACTTGAGCCTCAGTCGGCGACCCGGCCAGGTGGCAGTGGAAAACTTCTGGTAAAAAAAACGGCGCCCCTAAGGCGCCGTTTTTTCGCTAATGCCGTCAAGGTCGATTGTTCTGGGCCTTGAGCAAGTCGCGGATCTCGCCCAGCAACTCTTCTTCCTTGGTTGGAACCGGCGGCAGGCTGGGGGCCACGGCCTCTTCGCGCTTCAGGCGGTTGATGGCCTTGACGCCCATGAAAATCGCAAAGGCGACGATGACGAAGTCGATGACGGTCTGGATGAATTTGCCATAGGCCAGCACCACCGCCGGAGTAGCGCCTTCTGCTGCCTTGAGCGTTATGGCCAGATCACTGAAGTCCACGCCACCGATCAGCATCCCGATTGGCGGCATGACCAGGTCACCGACAAACGACGTAACGATCTTGCCGAAGGCCGCACCAATAATGATGCCGACGGCCATGTCGACCACGTTGCCTTTGACCGCGAAGGCCTTGAACTCGTTTAGCACGCCCATAGGTTATTTCCTTGTTACAGATGAGGTTGATGAACGCAGTGTAAATCAGCAAATCGCATCCTGCTCGCATCAACCGCCTCTTGTGCTTGCCGGCAATCGACCCGGGTGGTGTTGAAACACTCACCGATTGATCTCATCTGAGGGACGGTCAGGTCTTCTGCGGAGTTCGTATATGACGTTTTTTTGCGAAATGGCGTCGTCTGTATGAGGAGTCAAGGTTTAGAGAATATCCCTGAATCGGGACGTTAAAGTTGATCGGGTAGTTAGTGTCAGGATGCTTTATTGAATCTGGTTGCAGTTGCAGTGGTATGAACTGTTTCGTTAGTTTTGGGTGTGTAATAAATGTATGTTTCTCTCGGTTAGTGCTGCGTTTGTGTGGGTGTTTTCGGAGTTGTGCATTAAGTGTATGAGTTAATAATATTTGTATAAGTTTTCAAGTCGCACGGTAGAGTGTTTTTCTAGGTTTTTTGGCCATGTTGTGCAAAAAAAACTTATACAAGAATTTGTCGAGTGTGTATCTCAATATGCCAGAACTTAATGAGGCCATTTGAAATCATCAAAAGGGTTGCGCAGTTTCCGGCCGCACTCGAGCGCCTTGGCTGAGCTATCATCGCGTTTTTTTCCGGGAGTTCCGATGGCCAAGGCCAAGCGCATGTACGGCTGCACCGAGTGCGGCTCAACTTTCCCCAAATGGGCCGGCCAGTGCGCTGAGTGCGGGGCGTGGAACACGCTCACCGAAACCATGGTGGAAAGTGGCGGGGCAGCCGCCCCCAGCGGTCGTACCGGCTGGGCTGGCCAGCAGGCGCAGATCAAGACCCTGGCCGAAGTCAGTGTCGAAGAAATTCCGCGTTTCTCCACCGCTTCCGGCGAGCTCGACCGGGTTCTGGGTGGCGGCCTGGTGGATGGCTCGGTGGTGCTGATCGGTGGCGACCCCGGCATCGGCAAGTCGACCATTCTGTTGCAAACCCTGTGCAACCTAGCCAAGAGCATGCCGGCGCTGTACGTCACCGGTGAAGAGTCCCAGCAGCAAGTGGCCATGCGTGCACGGCGCCTGGGGTTGCCTCAGGATCAACTGCGGGTCATGACCGAAACCTGCATCGAAGCCATCATTGCCACGGCCCGTCAGGAAAAGCCCAGGGTGATGGTGATCGACTCGATTCAGACGATCTTTACCGAGCAACTGCAATCGGCGCCGGGTGGTGTATCCCAGGTGCGTGAAAGCGCGGCGTTGCTGGTGCGTTATGCCAAACAGAGCGGTACGGCGATTTTCCTGGTGGGCCACGTCACCAAGGAAGGCGCGTTGGCTGGCCCTAGGGTGCTGGAGCACATGGTCGACACGGTGCTGTATTTCGAAGGCGAGTCCGATGGGCGCCTGCGTCTGCTGCGGGCGGTGAAGAACCGCTTCGGTGCCGTCAATGAATTGGGTGTGTTCGGCATGACCGACAAGGGCCTGAAAGAAGTCTCCAATCCGTCGGCGATTTTTTTGACCCGCGCCCAGGAAGAAGTCCCGGGCAGTGTGGTGATGGCAACATGGGAAGGTACGCGGCCTATGCTGGTGGAGGTTCAGGCGCTGGTGGACGACAGTCACCTTGCCAACCCGCGTCGGGTCACGCTGGGGCTGGATCAGAACCGGCTGGCGATGTTGCTGGCAGTGCTGCACCGTCATGGTGGCATTCCGACCCACGATCAGGATGTGTTCCTCAACGTGGTCGGTGGGGTCAAGGTGCTGGAAACGGCGTCCGACCTGGCGTTGATGGCGGCGGTGATGTCCAGTTTGCGCAACCGGCCGTTGCCCCACGATCTGCTGGTGTTCGGGGAAGTCGGGCTGTCCGGGGAGGTGCGTCCGGTGCCGAGCGGTCAGGAGCGCTTGAAAGAAGCGGCCAAGCACGGCTTCAAGCGGGCCATCGTGCCCAAGGGCAATGCACCGAAAGAGGCGCCGGCAGGGTTGCAGATCATTGCCGTTACGCGTCTGGAGCAGGCGCTGGATGCGTTGTTCGAATAGTTGCTGACGAAACATGGACCTAGTGGGAGCGAGCCTGCTCGCGAAGGCGGTATGACAGACAGCATCAATGTTGAATGTGATGTCCTCTTCGCGAGCAGGCTCGCTCTCACATTGGATGTTTGTCTGGTCGTCAGACTTCGATCAGTGCACCCAATTCTCGTTCCAGCTCCTGCGGTTCAGCCAGGTTGAGCTCGATCAACCGCCGCAGGCGTTCAATAGACTCCAGACTGATGTGCAGGCAAACAAAGCCGAGTTGGCCATGGTCGTCGTGGGCCAGTTGCACGTCCATGGTGATGTCGGCCTCTTCGCTCAGATGTATGTTGACCAGAAAATCCTGCTGCGGATTGCCCAACCACGGGTCAGGTCGCTTGATCAGTAACCCCTTGAGCGACAGATCAAGCAACTTCACCGGCCAGGTGGACTCACCCTGACTCAGCTCGGTTCGGGCATCGAACGCAATACGTTTGAAGCGGCGACGTTCGGCAGGGGGCTCGCTCATGGCGCGATCCTCGGAAATGTACGCTGACTATAGACCCGCATGATCCAAGGCTGCCAGCGCGTGCCGGTGTCCAGACCAATGTCGGGGTATGGCCTTTGTCGTCAGGAGCGCTAAACTCGGGGTGGCTGTCTTTCTTGTCCACTCTGGCTGGAATAATAAAATGAAAAATAATAATAGCCCGCTACGCCATCTGCCTTGGCTGCTGCTGGCAATCGTAGGTGCGTGTGCCTTGGGTGTCGTGGCATTGCGCCGAGGCGAGGCAATCAACGCCTTGTGGATTGTGGTCGCTGCCGTGGCCATCTATCTGGTCGCCTATCGCTACTACAGTCTGTTCATCGCTAGCAATGTCATGCAACTCGATGCGCGACGGGCCACTCCCGCTGTGCTCAATAATGACGGTCTGGACTACGTTCCGACCAACAAACACATTCTTTTTGGTCACCACTTCGCGGCCATTGCCGGCGCGGGGCCGCTGGTCGGCCCGGTGCTGGCAGCGCAGATGGGCTACCTGCCCGGCACGCTGTGGCTGATCGCCGGCGTGGTGCTGGCCGGTGCGGTGCAGGACTTCATGGTCCTGTTCATGTCCACCCGCCGTAACGGCCGGTCCCTGGGCGATATGGTCCGTGAAGAAATGGGCCGTATCCCCGGCACCATCGCACTGTTCGGCTGCTTCCTGATCATGATCATCATCCTCGCAGTGCTGGCGCTGATCGTGGTGAAGGCGCTGGCCGAAAGCCCGTGGGGCATTTTCACAGTGATGGCGACCATCCCGATCGCGATGTTCATGGGCATCTACATGCGCTACATCCGCCCCGGTCGCATCGGTGAAATCTCGGTGATCGGCGTGCTGTTGCTGCTCGGTTCGATCTGGCTGGGCGGGCAGATTGCCGCGGACCCGGTGTGGGCCAAGGCCTTTTCCTTCACCGGTGTGCAGATTACCTGGATGCTGATCGGTTACGGTTTCGTGGCCGCCTCGTTGCCGGTGTGGCTGATCCTGGCGCCACGCGACTACCTCTCTACGTTCCTGAAAATCGGCACCATTGTCGGGTTGGCGATCGGCATCCTGATCACCATGCCGGAGCTGAAGATGCCGGCACTGACCCAGTTCGTCGACGGCACCGGCCCGGTATGGAAGGGCGGTCTGTTCCCGTTCCTGTTCATCACCATCGCCTGTGGCGCGGTCTCGGGCTTCCATGCGCTGATCTCCTCCGGAACTACACCGAAACTGCTCGATAACGAGGTCAACGCCCGTTACATCGGCTACGGCGGCATGCTGATGGAATCGTTCGTGGCCATCATGGCCATGGTCGCCGCGTCGGTGATCGAGCCTGGCGTGTACTTCGCCATGAACAGCCCGGCTGCCGTGGTCGGCGGTGATGTGGTGGCGGTGGCGCAAGCGGTCAGCAACTGGGGCTTCGCGATTACCCCGGAAGCCCTGCAAGCGGTGGCCCACGACATCGGTGAGACCACCATCCTGGCCCGTGCCGGCGGTGCGCCGACCCTGGCGGTGGGGATCGCGCAGATCCTGCACAGTGTGCTGCCGGGTGAAAATACCATGGCGTTCTGGTACCACTTCGCGATCCTGTTCGAAGCGCTGTTCATCCTCACTGCAGTCGACGCCGGTACCCGTGCCGGGCGCTTCATGCTCCAGGACCTGCTCGGTTCCTTCGTGCCTGCGCTGAAACGCACCGAATCCTGGGCTGCCAACTTCGTTGCCACCGCCGGTTGCGTGGCCATGTGGGGCTGGTTGCTGTACCAAGGGGTGATCGACCCGCTGGGCGGCATCAACACCCTGTGGCCGCTGTTCGGTATCTCCAACCAGATGCTGGCCGGTATCGCGCTGATGCTCGGCACCGTGGTACTGATCAAGATGAAGCGCCAGCGCTACGTTTGGGTCACCATGCTGCCAGCCGTGTGGCTGCTGGTCTGCACCACCACCGCCGGCTTCATCAAGCTGTTCGATGCCAACCCGGCGATCGGCTTCCTGGCCCTGGCCAAGAAATACAGCGATGCGCTGGCCTCCGGTCAGGTGCTGGCCCCGGCCAAGAGCATCGACCAGATGCAGCACGTGATCTTCAACGCCTACACCAACGCAACGCTGACCGCGCTGTTCCTGTTCGTGGTGTTCAGCATCCTGTTCTATGCGCTCAAGGTCGGCATTTCCGCCTGGGGCAGCAAGGAGCGTACGGATAAAGAATCGCCATTCCAGGCGCTGCCGGAAGCGTGATCGAGGATTTGCACCATGTTCAATGACCTGAGTCGCCTCGGTAAATACCTCGGTCAGGCTGCGCGCCTGATGGTCGGCATGCCCGACTACGACAACTACGTCGAGCATATGCAGACCAAACACCCGGACAAACCGGTGATGAGCTATGAGATGTTCTTTCGGGAGCGTCAGGAAGCCCGTTACGGTGGCAAGGGTGGGCCGAAGTGCTGTTGATCCGGTTGTCGGATTAATAGCAATACCTGTGGGAGCGAGCCTGCTCGCGATGGCGCTGTATCAGTCAACATAACTGTTGAAGCTGACGGCCCCTTCGCGAGCAGGCTCGCTCCCACATTTGTTTTGTGTTCACTTTTTATTGTATGAAGCAGGAGAATCACACTTGTCCTCTCCCATCCCGGTCACGATCCTCAGCGGCTTCCTCGGCGCTGGCAAGACCACCCTGTTGCGTCACCTGCTCAAAGCCGAGCACGGCCTGAAAATCGCCGTGATCGAGAACGAATTCAGCGACGCCGGTATCGACACCCAGTTGTTGGGCGATGAACCGGTGCAAGTGATGACGTTGTCCAATGGCTGCGTCTGCTGCACCATCCATACGGACCTGACCAAAGCGCTTTATCTGCTGCTAGAGCGTCTGGACCAGGGCGACATCGCCTTCGACCGCCTGGTGATCGAGTGCACTGGCCTGGCCGACCCGGCGCCCGTGGCGCAAACCTTTTTCATCGACGAAGAATTGCGCGAGCGCTATATCCTCGACGGCATCATCACGCTGGTCGATGCGGCACATGCCGACCTGCACCTGACCCAGACCATCGCCCAGGCGCAGATCGGTTTCGCCGACCGCCTGCTGGTGAGCAAGCGCGATCTGGTGGACGAGCCGACCTTCACCGCGTTGAGCGAGCGCCTGACCCGCATCAACCGTCGCGCGCCGATCCGCGTGGTCGACCACGGCAAGATCGACCTGGCGGAGTTGCTCGACGTGCGCGGTTTCAATCTCAACGCCGACCTCGGTGGTGCGGTGAGTTTGCGACCAGTCAGCCAGGCTCCGTCCGTCGACCGCATTTCCAGCCTGGTGCTGCGCACCGAAAGGCCGCTGGATATCGACAGACTCAGCGAGTTCATGAACGAGCTGCTGGAGGAGCATGGCAAGCAGTTGCTGCGCTACAAAGGTGTGTTGAACATCCTTGGCGAACCGCGTCGCATGGTGTTCCAGGGCGTCTTGAAGCTTTATGGATTCGACTGGGATACCGAATGGGCCGACGATGAAACCCGCGAAAGCGTTATCGTGTTCATTGCCGATGAGCTACCGGAAGAGAAAATTCGTGAGGGGTTTGCGCAGGTGGCGGCGGAGTAAGCTCCAACATTTTCAGCGGGCCTGATGCCGCCATCGCGAGCAGGCTCGCTCCCACATTTGAAATGCGGTCCCTTGTGGGAGCGAGCCTGCTCGCGATGGCAATTTATCCGGCAACACGATTATGGCTGACTACTGATCCAGAGTTCAGCAGTACCTCCTCAAGATGATCCAGATGCCGGTTCATCAACATTTCGGCCAACACAATATCCCCACGCTCCACCGCATCGACAATCTGTATGTGCTCCTGCCAGCCGCAATAATCATCTGTCTGGGCGTCAAACTGCGCAATCGCCAATGAGGTCAGAGGCACCAGGCTGCCAAGAAAATGCACCAGCGGTGCATTTCCCGCCATTTCGGCCAGTTGCAAGTGAAACGCCCCCGATAACCGAATCGATGGACCACGTTCCTTGCATTGGCGTTCGCTTTCGATCAAGGCACGCAGGCGTTTCAGGTCTTGCGCGCAGGGTCGCTGACACGCCAGCCGTACCAGCATGGTCTCGGTCAACCGCCGGGCATGCAGTGTCTGCCGGGTCTGCTCGGCATCAAGTTCGGCGACGCGGGGACGATGGTTGACTCGAAGGAGGATGATTTGCTGATGGGACAGTCGCGTCAGCACATCACGCACATCGTTGCGTCGAACACCGAACATCTGCGCCAGGCTTTCTTCCGTGAAGCGGCTGGCCGAATGGATGCGCTGTTCGAAAATGGCATCGAGGATCCGCGAATACAGATCATCCACCGAAGGGCGGATGGGCAGGGTAACGAGTGTTTGTGGCGAGGCGAAGCCGATCATGGCCAATCTCCAGTTCGAAGAGGGTTCAACTGCCGAGGTTGTCTTCCGGGATGTTCAGTTCGATGCCCATGCGCTGGCCTTCGCGCAAAATGTGCCGACGCATCTCGGCACTGGCCTGGGCGCTGTTCTTGCTGCGGATCGCCCGCACCACGGCTTCGTTTTCTTCAAGGCGTTCAGCCAGATGCTCCGGGGAGTTGCGCAACACTTCGGCGCTTTGCTTGAGGGCATTGCTGGTTTGCTGGACCACGCTCTGGAAGATCGGGTTCGAGGTCAAGGTGAACAACTCCTCGTGGAAGGCGATATAAGCGCTGACTCCGGCTTCACTATCGCCAGCCTCCAGGGCTTCGCGCATGTCCATCAGGGTCAGGCGCAGTTGCCCGACTTCCTTGCTGCTGATGGACTGCGCCACGAGGCCGACGATGAACGGTTCCAGGGTGTAGCGCAGTTGCAGCACATCTTCGAGGCTGGCTCCGGCCACGGCGCTGTCATGGCTTGCGTTGTCGCTGAGTTGCGCGTCGAGCACCACAACGCCTTTACCCGGCATTGAACGCACGAGGCCGAGGGTTTCCAGCACGATCACCGCTTCGCGCAGGCTCGGGCGGCTGATGCCCAGTTGTTCGGCCAGTTCACGCTGGCCCGGCAACATGTCGCCGGAGCGCCACTGCCCCCTGGCCAAAGCGGCCCGAAGTTTTTCTACCACTGAGTTGACGACGGTTGATGAGGTAATCACTTGTTCGCTCCGTGAGCCGTGCCTGCGGGTCGGCAGGCACGGCGGTCATTCAGAATTCTTTGGCTGCCGCTTGAGCAACCGGTTTTCGCGGCTGGAAGGTATAACCCGTCTGACCGGAAAGTACCTTGTTCGCCCGCTGCACATCGATGTCCTTTTCCCAGCGTGCGATGGCGACGGTCGCCACACAGTTGCCGATCAGGTTGGTCAGTGCCCGGCCGATGCCCATGAACCAGTCCACGGCCAGCACCAGCACCAGACCCACCACTGGAATCGCCGGAATGGCGGTAAGGGTGGCCGCCAGAATCACCAGCGCCGAGCCCGGAATACCGTGGGCACCCTTGGAGGTGATCAACGATACCAGCAGAATCGTCAGCAGGTCGGTCATGGCCAGCGGCGTGCCGGTGGCGTTGGCGATGAACACAATGGCCAGGGTCAGGTAGATCGAGAAACCGTCGAGGTTGAACGAGTAACCCGTTGGAATCACCAGGCCGACTGTCGAACTACCGATGCCCAGATGCTCGAGCTTGCGCATGATTTGCGGCAGCACGGCATCGGATGAAGCGGTGCCCAGGACAATCAATAGTTCTTCGCGCAGGTACTTGAGCAATGGCCACATCTTCAAGCCGGAGAGGCGCATCACCAGGCCGAGAATCAGGGCAACGAAGGCCACGCAGGTCAGGTAGAACAAACCGACCAGGCTGCCCAGGTGTTGCAGCGAGTCCAGGCCATATTTGCTGGTGGTGAAGGCGATCGCGCCAAATACACCGATCGGTGCCAGTCGCACGATCATGCCCATGATGCGGAAGATCACGTGGCTGAGCTCATTGATCAGCCGCGAAATACCCGAAGCCGCCTCGCCCACCAGATTCAGTGCACTGCCGAACAACACTGAAAACAGCAGGACCTGCAGGATATTGTTATCGGCAAAGGCACCGATCACCGAAGTCGGAATCAAGTCCATCAGGAACTGTGTGGTGGTGTGCATGTGCTGGCCACGTTGGGCAATGTCGCCCATGTCGGCAGCGGAAAGCTGTTCCAGGTGAATGTTCGCGCCGCTGCCGATGCCGGTGCTGAAGGCGAACACCAGGCCGATCACCAGGGCGATGGTGGTCAGCACTTCAAAGTAGATCACTGATTTGAGGCCGATGCGCCCGACCTTTTTCAGGTCGCCGGCACCGCTGATGCCGCTGACCACCACGCAGAACACAATCAGGCCGATGAGCATTTTGATCAGCTTGATAAAACCGTCACCGAGCGGTTTGAGCTGAGCGGAGTATTCGGGAAGGGTCAGCCCGCAGACGATGCCGAGCACCAGTCCGAGAACCACTTGGAGGAAGATTGAACGCGAGCACCATCTGAGCATGGGAGGAATCCTGGTCGGTGTCCTGGCTGCCGTGCGCAAGGCGCATCGACTTCGGGACTTAATTATTGTGGTCTTACCGGTATGTCCAGTGCAGGCGCAGTCTAGGCGCTATTTTTAGATGTTCGCAAGTAAAAATTAGAAAATTGGCATGACCGGTCTTACCAGTTGTGCTGATCCTGTAGGAGCGAACTTGCTCGCGAGGGCCGTCAACGATAACGAGTGCTTGCTGGTTCAACGCATCATCATTGAAATCATCGCGAGCAAGCTCGCTCCTACAGAAGCATTTCACGGGCGAAAAAAAACCGGCCATCTCTGGCCGGTTTCTCATGACTGCGGTTAAGCGGGGCTGATTAAGCGCCGTATACCGGCAGCTTCTTGCAGATAGCCTTGACCTTTTCACGAACGGCATCGATCACCGCTTCGTTGTTCAGGTCAGCCAGGATGTCGCAGATCCAGCCGGCCAGTTCCTTGCACTCTGCTTCCTTGAAGCCGCGAGTGGTCACAGCCGGAGTGCCGAAGCGCAGGCCGGAGGTGACGAACGGGGAGCGTGGGTCGTTTGGCACGGAGTTCTTGTTCACGGTGATGAACGCTTTGCCCAGAGCGGCATCGGCGTCTTTACCGGAGATTTCCTGCTTGATCAGCGACAGCAGGAACAGGTGGTTCTGAGTACCGCCCGACACCACGTCGAAGCCGCGCTCGATGAACACGCCGGCCATGGCCTGGGCGTTCTTCACCACTTGTTGCTGGTAAGCCTTGAACTCAGGCTGCAGCGCTTCCTTGAAGCAGATCGCCTTGGCCGCGATCACGTGCTCCAGTGGGCCGCCCTGGGCGCCCGGGAATACCGCGGAGTTCAGCTTCTTCTCGATGTCGGCGTTGGCGCGAGCCAGGATCAGGCCGCCACGTGGACCGCGCAGGGTCTTGTGAGTGGTGGTGGTCACGACGTCGGCGAATGGAACCGGGTTCGGGTAGACACCCGCGGCAACCAGACCGGCCACGTGGGCCATGTCGACGAACAGGTAAGCACCGACCTTGTCGGCGATAGCGCGGAAGCGTGGGAAATCCAGAACCTGCGAGTAGGCAGAGAAACCGGCCACGATCATTTTCGGCTTGTGCTCGACCGCCAGGCGCTCGACTTCGTCGTAGTCGATCAGACCGTTGGCGTCGATGCCGTACTGGATGGCGTTGTACAGCTTGCCCGAAGACGAAACGCTGGCACCGTGGGTCAGGTGACCGCCGTGGGCCAGGCTCATGCCCAGGATGGTGTCGCCAGCCGACAGCAGGGCCAGGTAAACGGCGCTGTTGGCTTGCGAGCCAGCGTGCGGCTGAACGTTGGCGTAGTCGGCACCGAACAGCTCTTTGGCGCGGTCGATGGCCAGTTGCTCAACAACGTCTACGTACTCGCAGCCACCGTAGTAGCGCTTGCCCGGATAGCCTTCGGCGTACTTGTTGGTCAAGACCGAGCCTTGAGCTTCCATCACCGCAGGGCTGGTGTAGTTTTCCGAAGCGATCAGCTCAATGTGCTCTTCCTGGCGCTGAGCTTCTTGCTCCATGGCGGCAAAGAGATCGGCGTCGTACTTGGCAATAGTCAAATCACGGCTGAACATGGCGGTCCTCAAGGATCGGGGGCGGAAAAGGGGGGCATTCTAACCCAATGGGTTTTAGATGGCATATGAAACGGCATCATGTCGCAGACAAGTGGGCTTCATGACTGATATGCGGCATCTGTGCAGGCCTAATCGCTGGCTTGCCAGCGATTAGGCCTACAGTCTCACTGCAAAATTTCAGTCAAACATGAACAGTGCATCATTGCTGAACTGCCCTTCGAACCGGCCTGCCGGCATCGGGTGGCCAAACAGGTAACCCTGCACCTCGTCGCAACCGTGCTCTCTCAGGAAATCAAGCTGCTCGTGGGTTTCCACGCCTTCGGCGATCACCGCCAGGTTCAGGCTGTGGGCCATGGCAATGATCGCCCGGGCGATCTGCGCATCCTGTTCACCCGACGGCAGGCCGTCGACGAAGGTGCGGTCGATTTTCAGTACGTCGATCGGGAACTGCTTGAGGTAGTTGAGCGATGAGTAACCGGTACCGAAATCGTCGACCGCAATGCTCAGGCCGAGGTTTTTCAGGCCATCGAGGATCTGCATCGCCTCGCTGACTTCGCGCATCAGGATACTTTCGGTGAGTTCCAGTTCCAGGCACGCCGGTGGCAGACCGGTTTCTTTGAGGATGGTGGCGATCCGCGTGCCGAGTTGCCCGTCGGAGAACTGCCGCGCCGAGATGTTCACCGACACCTTCGGCACCCGTACCCTGGCCTGATGCCAGGCCTTGAGCTGGCGGCAGGCTTCGCTGATCACCCAGTCGCCGACATCCACGACCAGCCCGAGCTCTTCCAGCACTGGAATGAAATCCCCCGGTGGCACCAGCCCGCGGCGTGGGTGGCGCCAGCGCAACAGTGCCTCGGCACCGGTCAGGCGCTTGCCGTCTCCGCTGAACTGCGGTTGGTAATACAGTACGAATTCATTCTGCTCCAGGGCATGGCGCAAGTCGCTTTCCAGCTCCAGGCGTTCCAGCGCACTGGCGTTCATGTCTGCCTGATAGAACTGGAAGTTGTTCTTGCCACGCTCCTTGGCGTGGTACATCGCTGTGTCGGCATTCTTCATCAACTGGCTGAGTTCGTTGCCGTCCTGCGGGCTCAGGGCGATGCCGATACTGGCCGTGACGAAGAACTCACGGCCTTCGAGCACAAACGGTTTCACCAGGCTGGCGAGAATCTGTTCGGCCACATGAATGGCCCGGTTCAGGGCAATTTCACGGTTGGCTCGCGGTTGCAGAAGCAAGGTGAATTCGTCACCGCCCATGCGCGCCACGGTGTCGTCATCGTCGACGCAACCGAGCAGGCGCGCGGCCATTTCCTTGAGCATGCGGTCGCCGGCGGCGTGGCCCAGGGAGTCGTTGATCGGCTTGAAGCGATCAAGATCGAGGAACATCAGCACCACCCACGACTTCTGTCGTTCGGCCGATTGCAGTGCCGTGTGCAGGCGATCCTGGAACAGTGTGCGGTTGGGCAGGTGGGTCAGGGCATCGTAGTAGGCGAGGCGGTGAATCCGCTGCTCGCTGGCCTTGCGCTCGCTGATGTCGCTGAAGAAGCACACATAACTGGCCAGGTCGCCTTCGTCGTCGAGTACGGCGGTGATCCCGACCCAGGCCGGGTAGTGCTCGCCGTTGCGGCGCTTGAGCCAGACTTCGCCTTCCCAGGTGCTGTGCTGGCCCAATTGCTTGAGCACATAACGCAGATGGGTTTCCTGCTGCTCGTCGACGGTCAGCATGTTCGGCAACTGGTCGAGGACCTGCTCCACGGCATAACCGCTGACACGGCTGAAGGCTTCGTTGGCCTGGACGATGTAGCCGGCCGGGTCGGTGATCAGGATCGCCGAGGTCGAGTGTTCGAATACCGTGGCGGCCATGCGCAAGTCTTTTTCGGCCCGGCGTTGCTGGCTGATGTCGCGGCCGACGCCGAGCACGCCTTCGAACGTACCGTGCTCGTCCCAGACCAATACCAGGCGCAGTTCGATCGGGATCTTGCGCCCGTCGGCCCGCAGACAATCGAACAGGAACAGTTGGGTTTGCACCTGGCTGCGTAATAGAGCCAGTTGGTCCGGCTGATCCAGCGCTTTGCTGACCCGGTCCATCAGGTGGTAGATACCGGTCAGTTGTTGCGGGTTGGCAATGGTCGATTGCCAGCCGTTCTGGAAAATCCACTCGACGTCGTAGCCCAGCACGGCTTGCACCGAAGGGCTGACGTAGTTGAGGTTAAGGCGGCTGTCGGTGGAGAAAATCACGTCGCTGATGCTTTCGGCGAGCATCCGGTAGCGCTGCTCGCTGTCGCGCAGCGATTCGCTGGCTTCGATCTGGTCGGTGATGTCCTTGGCCACGCCGATGATCCGCGTGACCTGATCGTCCTTGTCCCGCGCCAGTGCCTGTTCGCGAATCTCGAAGCGTCGCCACTGGCCGTCTCGATGGCGGAAGCGCAACTGGCACTGCATCAATTGGCGATAACCGGCCTGGCGCTGGACCTGGCGTGAGCGATGGTAGTAGTCGGCGTCTTCGGGGTGCAGGAGGATTTCCCAGAAATATTCGCCCATCTGCTGCAGTTCGGTGCGGCTGTAACCCAGGGTCTGGCCCAGGTGGTGGTTGCTGAAGATCATGCGCTGGCTGATCACATCCTGCACATACAGGTGATCCGGCACCGTGCGCACCACGTCCGACCAGAACCCTTCGCGCTCCTGCAATGACAGTTCGATGAGCTTGCGGCTGGTGATGTCGGTGATGCTCAGGATCACCGCGTCATAGTCGTCCGGGGGTTGCGGCAGACGCAGCACCAGCCACAGGTGCTGGTCGCGACCGCTGGCGTCCTGGTGCTTGATTTCCAGCTCAAGCTGTTGCTGCCGGTTGAGCAGCGCGTCGAGCACCTGGTTACCGATGGCGGTGCCGTCCTGCGGATTGCTGTCGACCAGCAGTTTCCAGGCGTTGTCGGTGCTATCGACATTAAGCAGTTGCAGCGCGACCTGGTTGACCTCGGTAATCCGCAGTTCCTTCAGCAATTGCCGGCGTTGCTCCGGGATCGCCAGCCATGCTTGCAGTTGCTCGCTGCCCTGCAGTTGTGCCTTGTCGAAAAAGACCTTGAGCCCCGACATGTCGAGCACGCACAAAGCCACGCCGGTGCCTTCGAAAATGTCCTGATAACGCCGGCGGCCTTCATTCAATTGGCGCTGACGTCGGCGCATGTTCAGCAAGGCAAGAAACGGCAGCATGGAAAGTGCCAGGCCCAGCAGGCATTTGCCGATGAACGCCGGCAGCAGTTCCTCCAGCACGCGCTGACGGTCGAACAAGCCGCGCAATTGCCAATCGCTGCTGCTCAGCGGAACCGTCAGCACGCTGTTGGCGATGTCGTCGGCGGTCAGCGTCCCCGGGTTGACCGAGGGCAACGCTTCGTCACGGCTGACGATCTGATGATTGATGCGGTTTTCCACCAGCCACAACGGACGGTCCCCGGCCTCGCTTTGCTTGGTCAAGGACGAAAAGAAGGTGGGGGGCAGGCGCAAGACCCAATAGCCTCGGGAGCTGCCGCTGGCCTGATGCAACAATAGATGCACCACGGAACCGTCGGTGGCATTGCTGAAGTAGTGTGCCTGGACGTGGCTGCGGCGTACCAGTTCACCCAGGTAGTCGCTGTCATCGCTGTCGGGAGCGCTGTCACTGATGACTCTTCCCGAGGGGCTGAGCAAAGCCAGGCTGCGCAGATCGGGCAGCGACTGTTGCAGCTTGCGCAACAGGGCCTGCAGTTCATCGGCGTCCTGCGGTTGTTCGACGATCGGCAACAGGTTGAGGGCGATCTGCGCGTTGAGTGCCATGTTCAGGCTGACCTGCGCGGCCAGATCGGCGGTGTAGTCGATGGTGTACTGACGCTGGTTCTTCTGGGTTTCCCGCAACTGGTCGAGCAACTGCCAGAACAGCAGGGCCAGCAGCAAAAGTACGAGTGTCGCCAAGGTGCCCTTCAAAGTCCCGCGCAGGGGAGCGCCGGGCGCAGTGGCCGGCGCACTGGAAGGCAGAGGCGGGGGGACATTGGACAAGCTGTAATCCTGCGGTTTGGCTGGACTGGCGCGACGTGCACTATAAGCCGGACGCCCGAAGGGCGGCTAGCATGCCTTGAGTTGTGGCGAAGTGCCAGCCCCTGTCCGTCGGCTGGACTGCCACTGGTCAATAAGGTAGCTTTGCCGGTTACGCGGGGGCGTTCCAGCTCCTAGACTCAGACTTTTTTCAGCGCGCACGTTTTGATCCCCTCAAGCGAGCGACGCGCACGGTCTGGCCAGGCATTGCCTGCGCTCCAATCATTCATCAGTCACTGACCCTAGGTTCTCCATGGCTCAATACGTATTCACCATGCATCGGCTGGGCAAAGTTGTTCCGCCGAAGCGGGAAATCCTGAAAAACATTTCTCTGTCGTTCTTCCCTGGCGCCAAGATCGGTGTGCTCGGCCTCAACGGTTCGGGTAAGTCCACACTGCTGAAAATCATGGCTGGTGTCGACACCGAGTTCGAGGGCGAAGCCCGTCCGATGCCGGAGCTGAACATCGGCTACCTGCCGCAGGAACCGATCCTGGACCCGACCAAGACCGTGCGTGAAGTGGTCGAAGAAGCGGTCAGCGTGATCAAGGACGCCCAGGCGCGTCTGGACGAGGTCTACGCGGCCTACGCCGACCCGGATGCCGATTTCGACAAATTGGCGGCCGAGCAGGCCAAGCTCGAAGCCATCCTGCAGGCCAGCGACGGCCACAACCTTGAGCGTCAACTGGAAGTCGCCGCCGATGCGCTGCGTCTGCCGGCCTGGGATGCCAGGGTCGAACACCTCTCCGGTGGTGAAAGGCGTCGTGTGGCCCTGTGCCGTCTGCTGCTGTCCGCCCCGGACATGCTGCTGCTCGACGAGCCGACCAACCACCTGGACGCCGACTCCGTTGCGTGGCTTGAGCATTTCCTGCACGACTTCCCGGGTACTGTGGTAGCGATCACGCACGACCGTTACTTCCTGGACAACGTTGCTGGCTGGATTCTGGAACTCGACCGCGGCGCGGGCATTCCGTACGAAGGCAACTATTCGGGTTGGCTGGAAGCCAAGTCCGATCGTCTGGCTGCCGAATCCAAGCAACAGTCGGCCCACGAAAAAGCCATGAAGGAAGAACTGGAGTGGGTGCGCAAAGGCGCCAAGGCCCGCCAGTCCAAATCCAAGGCACGTCTGCAGCGCTTCGAAGAAATGCAATCGCAGGAATTCCAGAAACGCAGCGAAACCAACGAGATCTATATCCCTGCCGGTCCGCGCCTGGGCGACAAGGTCATCGAGTTCAAGAACGTCACCAAGGGCTACGGCGACCGCGTGCTGATCGACAACCTGTCGTTCTCCATGCCTAAAGGCGCCATCGTCGGCGTGATCGGCGGTAACGGTGCCGGTAAGTCGACCCTGTTCCGCATGCTGATGGGCAAGGAAACTCCGGATTCGGGCAGCATCGAAGTCGGTGAAACCGTGCAACTGGCTTGCGTCGACCAGAGCCGCGAAGACCTGGACGGCAGCAAGACCGTGTTCCAGCAGATTTCCGACGGTTCCGACCAGATCCGCATCGGCAACTACGAGATTCCGTCGCGTACCTACGTCGGTCGCTTCAACTTCAAGGGCGGCGATCAGCAGAAGTTCGTCAAGGATCTGTCCGGTGGTGAGCGTGGCCGCTTGCACCTGGCCCTGACCTTGAAAGAGGGCGGCAACGTCCTGCTGCTCGACGAACCGTCCAACGACCTCGACGTTGAAACCCTGCGTTCCCTGGAAGAAGCCCTGCTGGACTTCCCGGGCGCCGCCATTGTGATCTCCCACGACCGGTGGTTCCTTGACCGCGTCGCGACGCACATCCTGGCGTACGAAGACGACTCGCAAGCCGTGTTCTTCGAAGGTAACTACACCGAGTACGAAGCCGACCGTAGAAAGCGCCTCGGCGATGCGGCTGCCCAGCCGCATCGTGTGCGGCACAAGAAACTGGCCTGATTTCGGGTTGGTTGCATAAAGAGCGGAGCCTTCGGGCTCCGTTTTTTTTTTGCGTTTTTTTCAGGTGCACCGAGTTGTGTTCATCGCAGGCAAGCCAGCTCCCACAGGAAATGAGTAAAGCCCGGAATGTGTGAACACCACTAGAACCAGTGGGAGCTGGCTTGCCTGCGATAGCGGTGTCACTAATGGTGCGGGATTTGAGTTCGAGCTCCCCGTTCGGGTGCAAAAATGGCTGAAAATCAGGAGGGGTTTATATTCTGTGCACCATTTAATTTCATTAATGCGACATTTTGCGCTGTTCTTGTGCGCAATTCGTTTGTTACAGTCCGGCTCAATCTCCTACAACGACAATCAATTTGCCGAGACTTTTCCATGATCGAATCTGTCGAATCCTTCCTTGCCCGCCTGAAAAATCGCGATCCGGACCAGCCTGAATTCCATCAGGCCGTGGAAGAAGTGCTACGCAGTCTATGGCCGTTTCTTGAAGCCAACCCGCACTACCTGACCTCGGGCATTCTGGAGCGTATCTGCGAACCGGAGCGGGCGGTGGTGTTCCGCGTGTCGTGGGTCGACGATCAGGGCAAGGTCCAGGTCAATCGCGGATTCCGTATCCAGATGAACAGCGCCATCGGCCCGTACAAGGGCGGCCTGCGTTTCCATCCGTCGGTGAACATGGGCGTGCTGAAATTCCTCGCCTTCGAACAGACCTTCAAAAACTCCCTGACTTCATTGCCCATGGGGGGCGGCAAGGGCGGTTCGGACTTCGATCCGAAGGGCAAGAGCGACGCGGAAGTCATGCGCTTCTGCCAAGCCTTCATGAGCGAGTTGTACCGTCACATCGGTGCCGACGTTGATGTGCCAGCCGGTGATATCGGCGTTGGCGCCCGGGAAATCGGCTTCCTGTTCGGTCAGTACAAGCGTCTGAGCAACCAGTTCACCAGTGTGCTGACAGGCAAAGGACCAAGCTATGGCGGCAGCCTGATTCGCCCGGAAGCCACCGGTTTCGGTTGCGTGTACTTCG
Organism: Pseudomonas sp. B28(2017); assembly: GCF_002113025.1. GTDB lineage: Bacteria > Pseudomonadota > Gammaproteobacteria > Pseudomonadales > Pseudomonadaceae > Aquipseudomonas. The sequence goes on from NZ_NEJH01000012.1 coordinate 73,549, forward strand.
CCGAAGAAATGCTCAAGCGCCGTGATCAGACCGTTGAAGGCAAGCGAGTGGCGATCTCCGGTTCCGGCAACGTTGCCCAGTACGCGGCGCGCAAGGTGATGGACCTGGGGGGCAAAGTGATTTCCCTGTCTGACTCCGAAGGCACGCTGTATTGCGAAGCTGGCCTGAGCGAAGATCAGTGGCTGGCGTTGCTGGATCTGAAAAACGTCAAACGCGGGCGGATCAGCGAATTGGCGGCGGCGTTCGGCCTGGAGTTTCGCGCCGGCCAGCACCCATGGTCGCTGCCGTGCGACATTGCGCTGCCATGCGCCACGCAGAACGAACTCGATGCCGAAGCTGCGCACACTCTGCTGCGTAACGGCTGTGTATGCGTGGCCGAAGGCGCGAACATGCCGACCACGCTGGAGGCTGTGGATATCTTCATCGAGGCCGGCATTCTGTTCGCACCGGGCAAGGCATCCAACGCCGGTGGCGTGGCGGTGAGCGGTCTGGAGATGTCGCAGAATGCCATGCGCCTGCTGTGGACCGCTGGCGAAGTGGACAGCAAGCTGCACGCGATCATGCAGTCGATTCACCACGCCTGTGTGCACTACGGTGAAGAGAACGGACGTATCAACTACGTCAAGGGCGCGAACATCGCCGGCTTCGTCAAAGTCGCCGATGCCATGTTGGCCCAAGGCGTGGTTTAGGACGGTTCGATGCGGATCACTTCAATCACTTGATCGCCGGCAGGACGCTGCCACAGCACTTCATCGTTGAGTCGTGCGCCGAACAGCGCCCGACCCAGCGGTGAACCCCAGTTGATCAGACCGTGGGCGGCATCGGCCTGATCTTCGCCCACCAGTTGTACCCGGCGTTCGGTGTTGTGTTCATCGGCATAGGTCACCCAACTGCCGAACTGCACTTTCTCGGTCGAAGTCGCGGCGGGTACTACCTGAGCGCTGCCCAGGCGCTGCTTGAAATAACGCAAATCACGTTCGAGATCCGCCAGGCGCTGCTTGTCGGCCTCGTCGCCTTTTGCCGATTGTTCAGTGTGCTGGGCTTGCAGTTCGGCGACCTTGGCCTGCAACAGGCTGAGGCCTTGCGGCGTGACGTAATTGGGCTGCGCGCTGACCTGCCGTTCGACAGGCTGATCGGCTTGCTCGGCGGCGCTATCTTCATGGACGAAGGCACGGCTCATGGAATTCTCCTGGTACAGGGTTTGGATCATGGTCGCAGGCATCTGGTTTCACTGGATGTCTGAAAGCGACTTACGGCGAGTGATTGGCCCTGGCCTATCACTCGCCACATTTCGAACTCCCATGCCCCAACGGCCCATAAGGAAAGTCTAGAAGCCGGCTCGCCAGGATGGTGTGCCAGGGCGGTGAAAAATCCATTCAACACCGCATTCCCCTTGTAGGAGTGAGCAAGCCCGCTCCCACAGGGGCGGTGGTGTGTATCAGGTCAGTAGTGATACCACTTCATCTCAAGCATCACTTCGTTCTCGGGCGTCGCCAAATGGCTGAACTCGCGCCGGGCACTCAAGCGCAGTCCGAGATTGCGGGATATTTCCCATTGCTGATTCAGACTCAGGCTACGACGCACTTCGCCATTGGTGAAAAAATCACCTTTGGTTTCCAGGCTGAAATTACCCATCGGGTTTTTCCACAGCACACCACTGTTGAAGCCTGCGGCCGGCGCGATGAAGGCGGCGAAGTCGTTATTGTGTTCGATACGCACAGTGCCCAGGGCAAATCCGAGCAGGTCATCGCCCAGTTGCCAGGTCCCACCGCCACCGCCGTTGACGTGGCTGACCAGGGTCTGGTCATCGTGCTTGCCCGGCACTCGCTCCAGACCACCGGTGACTTGCCATGAGAGTGGTTGCAGCAATTGGTTGCGCGGGGTCAGAGAGCGAATGGTCGCCAGGTCCAGTTGCTGCACTTGCCAGTCATTGCCTTCGTACTGGCGCAGTTTCAATTGCAGAATTTCGATCTGCGCGCCCAGTGGAAAGCTTTCGCTGTTGTCATTGAGGTCGTGATAAGCCATGCGCAAGCCGTACTCGCCAAAGGCTTTATCACCACGGGTGCCGAGGCCGAGCTGCCAGGTACGGGACTCGTGACCGTCTTCGGGCAGGCCGGGTTGCGCGATGTCCAGCTCCGGCGCCGGGTTCTGGTTGATTGCCCGCAGCAGTTCGAAGCTGCGCCGGGCCTGCGCCGGGTCGCGTTCCTGGCCATTGGCGCGGTAGCGCTCCAGTCGATAGGCCGCATCGATGATCAGTGCCTGGCGCTCGCGGGGTTGTGCCTTGAACGCCGGGTCCTGCAATCGGTTCTGATCGGCGCTGACTTTCAGCACCCATTGCTGCTCTTCAGGGGGCAGCGGCTCGGCGCGACTGAGCAACTCGCGCTCCCGGGACGGACGATACAGGATGGATTCCACCAGCCCGGCATTCTTCACGGCTTTGACGGTGTCGGTCGGGATAGCCGTGAGCGGGAATTGCCCGGTCAGGCGCAAGCTCGGGCGGGCCACTTGCAGCAGTTCCAGTAAACGGTATGAGCAGTTTTCGTCGAAGAAGAAATAGTCGAACTTGATCTGCTTCAGCTCCCAGACGTGCTCGACCATGCGTGCGGTTTCCTGCCGGGTCAGGTTCAGCCGGTATTCCCACAGGTCGCGGTTTTCCAGGCTGCGGTATTCCGAGAGTTTTTCCTGGTAGGGCACCATTGCGAACAAGCCGGGGTAGCCGCCCATCAGGCCTTTCCAGGCATAGAGGATGCTGTTGTCCGAGCCCTCGATGTAGGCGCCGAAGTTGATCGCGTAACTGAGCAGCGAAGTCTTGTCGCTCTTCACTTCGGCCTGATCGATGCGCAGCAGGGTGTGGCCGAACATCGAGGACGGGCTGTTCAGATAGGCTGCCGGGAAGATCATCACCGCACTGTCCGGTGAGACGTCCTTGAACCATTGCCTGAACCCGGCGCAATCCGGCGTCGGCAGGCCGGTCAGGCCGAGCTGTTCTTTCAGCCAGCGGGTGCGGGCCGGATAGACGCATTGAGCGTGTGTTTCACCGGTACTGGCCGGGGCGTACAAGGCTTGTACCGTCGCCGCCAGTTCATGGTCGGGGTTTTCATTGCCGTCGGCGGCGAGGAAGAATTTCCTGTCGCTGACATGGCTGCGCCAGCCGCCGAGCTTGGCGGTTTCGTAATGGCCCAGAGATATCCAGAAAGGGTCGTTGGCCAGTTGCTGCAAACGTTGTGGGTCGATGTGAGGCGCGGCGGACAGTGGGGCGCAGACACACAGCGCCAGCCAGACAAGGCGTTTGAGCATAGATGGCAACTTGAATACTTGGGAAAAAGACCCAAAAAGGGGCAGGTCCAAAAAACAAAACCCGCTTCCCGAAAGAAGCGGGGCAGGTCGAGCTTAAGCTTGAGTCGCGTACTTGGCCAGACGAGGGTCGGCTTTGAGCACGGCCAGGGTATTGGCATGCACGTCTTCGGCAGTCACGTCAGCCTTGTTGAAGATCTGCTGGAAGTGCTCGTGAGTGACGGCGGCGAAATGCGCACGGTCTTCCGGCGCCACGCCCAGTACCACGGCATAGGTGGTCAGCGCTTCGCCCTGACCTTTGGCCATGTCTTCGGACAGCTCGTTCATCATGCCATTCATGGCAAACCAGGATTTGCCGCCATAGGTCAGCGACGCATTGGTCGCGCAACCGTTGGTGCCGGAGGTCATGCCGAAGGTGGCGTTGCCGGAGGTGCCGTTGGTGGTGGATGCCAGGAAGTGAGCCGGAGTGCCACGCTGGCCTTCGAACAGCATGTTGCCCCAACCGCAATCCGGCCCGCCTGGCGCCTGAGCCATGGCGTTGATGGATACAGCGGTGAAGAGAGTACCGAGAAGAATCCGTTTCATAGCTTTGTTCTCTTTAGGTGCCTGCCAATGGACATGGGTCTGGCCCGTCTGGTGCCAGTGGGCCGGTCATTAGTCCAGCCGCGCAGTTTGGAGTTTAGGCACGATCACGGGGTTCCGTGATTTTTTGCAGAACATTCATGGGGAACGGCGGCGAAAGCCCGGCCCGCCTGGGGTTGGCGGATTGACGCTGCTCAGGCCTACGGCGCTCCTTGCCAGTCGGGTATGGGCGGCGCCAGAATGCTGCCATCTGCCCCGCCTGATTGTTAAGGAAGCCCGATGCCTGATCCTGTTGCTGCCAGCTTGCGTCTAGCGCCCGAAGCGCTGACCCGTCCGTTTTCCGCTGAACAGTTCAGCTTCTCTACCACCAATGATCTGGAGCCCTTTCGCGGTGTGCTTGGCCAGGAACGTGCGGTCGAAGCCTTGCAGTTCGGTGTGGCCATGCCGCGCCCCGGTTACAACGTATTCGTCATGGGCGAGCCTGGCACTGGCCGGTTTTCGTTCGTCAAACGCTACCTCAAGGCCGAAGGCAAGCGCCTGCAGACCCCGGCGGATTGGGTCTACGTCAACAATTTCGATGAGCCTCGCGAGCCGCGCGCACTGGAACTGCCGTCGGGCAGCGCTGGCGCGTTCATCGGTGACATCAACGGCTTGATCGACAACCTGCTGGCGACGTTTCCGGCGGTTTTCGAGCATCCGTCCTATCAGCAGAAGAAAAGCAGCATCGACCGCGCCTTCAATCAGCGCTACGACAAGGCCCTGGACGTCATCGAGCGTCTGGCGCTGGAAAAGGACGTCGCGCTGTACCGCGACGCCAGCAATATCGCTTTCACCCCGATGAGCGACGGCAAGGCGCTGGACGAAGCTGAATTCGCCCAGTTGCCGGAAGCCGAGCGCGAGCGCTTTCACGAGGATATTTCGGCCCTGGAGGAGCGCCTGAACGAGGAACTCGCCAGCCTGCCGCAATGGAAGCGTGAGTCGAGCAACCAGTTGCGTCATCTGAACGAAGAAACCATCACCCTGGCCTTGCAGCCATTGTTGTCGCCATTGTCTGAAAAATACGCCGAGAACGCGGCGGTTTGCGGTTATCTGCAAGCCATGCAGGTGTACTTGCTCAAGACCGTGGTCGAGCAACTGGTGGACGACAGCAAGACTGACGCTGTCGCCCGCAAGTTGCTGGAGGAACAATACGCGCCGAGCCTGGTGGTCGGCCACTCGGCCAGCGGCGGTGCGCCCGTGGTGTTCGAGCCGCACCCGACTTACGAAAACCTCTTCGGTCGTATCGAATACAGCACCGACCAGGGCGCGCTGTATACCACCTACCGCCAGCTGCGGCCGGGGGCCTTGCACCGGGCCAACGGTGGGTTCCTGATCCTTGAAGCGGACAAGATGCTCAGCGAGCCGTTCGTGTGGGACGCTCTGAAACGTGCCCTGCAATCGCGCAAGCTGAAAATGGAATCACCGCTGGGTGAGCTGGGCCGCCTGGCCACCGTGACCCTGACTCCGCAGTACATTCCGTTGCAGGTCAAAGTCGTCATCATCGGTGCCCGTCAGCTGTATTACACGCTGCAAGACCTCGATCCGGACTTCCAGGAGATGTTCCGCGTCCTGGTGGATTTCGACGAAGACATCCCGATGGTCGACGAGAGCCTGGAACAGTTCGCCCAGTTGCTCAAAACCCGTACTTCCGAAGAAGGCATGGCACCGCTGACCGCCGATGCGGTGGCACGTCTGGCGACTTACAGTGCCCGTCTGGCCGAGCACCAGGGGCGCTTGTCGGCGCGAATCGGTGACTTGTTTCAACTGGTCAGCGAGGCGGACTTCATCCGCCATCTGGCCAGCGATGAAATGACCGACGCAGGGCACATCGAGCGCGCGCTCAAGGCCAAGGCCACGCGGACCGGGCGGGTTTCGGCGCGGATTCTCGACGACATGCTGGCCGGGATCATCCTGATCGACACCGCTGGCGCGGCGGTCGGCAAGTGCAACGGCTTGACCGTGCTGGAAGTCGGCGACTCGGCCTTTGGTATACCGGCGCGGATTTCCGCCACGGTGTACCCGGGCGGCAGCGGCATCGTCGACATCGAGCGCGAGGTCAATCTCGGCCAGCCGATCCACTCCAAAGGCGTGATGATCCTTACCGGTTATCTGGGCAGTCGTTACGCCCAAGAGTTTCCGCTGGCGATTTCGGCGAGCATCGCCCTGGAACAATCCTACGGTTATGTCGATGGCGACAGTGCTTCCCTGGGCGAGGCCTGTACCCTGATCTCGGCCTTGTCGAAAACCCCGCTCAAGCAGTGCTTTGCCATCACCGGTTCGATCAACCAGTTCGGCGAGGTGCAGGCGGTCGGCGGAGTCAACGAGAAGATCGAGGGCTTTTTCCGTCTGTGTGAAGCCCGTGGGTTGACCGGTGAGCAGGGGGCAATCATTCCTCACGCCAACGTCGCCACACTGATGCTCGACGAGAAGGTGCTGGCGGCGGTGCGAGCGGGGCAGTTCCATGTCTACGCGGTCCGTCAGGCCGACGAAGCCTTGAGTTTGCTGGTTGGCGAGCCGGCCGGCGAGCCGGACGAGAATGGCGAATTCCCTGAAGGCAGCGTGAACGCGCGGGTCGTGGAGCGTCTGCGGGTTATCGCGGAAATGATCAGCGAAGATGATCTGAAAGAAGCCGAGAAGGAGTTGGCGCAAGAGGCTTTGGCGGAAACCAAACCGGCCTGATGCAGTAATCAATGTGGGAGCAAGCCCGCTCCCACATTTGTTTGTGTGGATAACTAGTAAGGCGTCATCGAAATGACGTCAATATTCACGCTATGACCATTCGGCGCCTTTCGGTCTCGCGTGGCCTGCAAGCCAGACTTTTCTTCTATTCTCTGCTCAGGGATATCGAGAGTAATCACAGGATCGAAACAGCCTTCCCGAGGGGGCTGAATACCGGATCTACCGAGGGTCGCCGCCATGTCGCGCAACCTCTGCCTCACCCGTCAATGCCTGGGCCTTGTAACCCGTATCGAGTGTGCCATCCGTCCATTGGCGGGAGATACAGGCATGTGGACTCTGCTGTTCGCCGCCGGAATGGCCGGCGAACAACCTTCGGCCATCAAGGCCCAAGGCCCGTTTCACGGGCCAGTCGTCGCTGAATCAATCCTCGACACCATCGTTGAAAGCCTGACTTTGCACGGCTACGAGTTGGCCGACGATCCGCAAATCTGGTGCCTGCATCTGCAGGCCCAACTGCGGGAAATCAATGGTGGTCGCTGCCGAAACATGGGCGGCTTCGAGTTTCACCCCGAGCACTGAGTCGCACTATTGATCAAGGCGCGTCATGTCGGCCTTGTCGAGTCTGACCTCGAAACCATATTGCACGGTGGCGAGGTCAGTGCGCTGATAGGTTTCCAGGCGTGCAGGCTGCCCGTAGAAGTAATGCACGGCAAACTGCGCCGGACCTTGTGCGCTCGCGCCATGGCTGACCGATAGAATCTCCTTCAAGTAATTACCGCTGTCGTCCTTGGCGAAGAAGCGCCAGTCCTGGGCGGGAAATGCCTTCAGATCCACCACCAGTGCATTGTCTTTGAGTCCAAGGCCTTTGGGCAGTTGACGGGCATCCACAGTTTTTTTGTCGACCGTCGCCAGGAACAGCGGTATCGAGCCCACTGCATAGGCCGGCGTTTGCGGAAACAGATTCAGATCGTAAGTGATGATGCCGCGCATGGGGTCGATCCGGTACGCCTCAGGCGGCAGTTCGATCGGCTCGTCGCGATTGCCGCGATCGTCTTCGGTGAAGAAGCTCACCGGGCTTTCACCGGGATTGAACGATGTGCCAAGCAGTTCATCGTTGAAGCTGCGCAGATGAGTGAACTCGATTCGCGCAGCGCTGGGATCGTCGACTGACTGACTGATGCTGACGTTCTTTTTCAGTTGATCCTCAGTCAGCGTTGCCCCTTTCAGCCAGCTCGCCGCCTGGTCGTCATAGACCACCACGGACAGGTTCAAGGGCTGGATGGTCTTGTCCGTGGTCATGGCATCAAAGCGCCGGATCGGCAGGTCGAGGTCCTTTCGGGTGACGGTTACGGCGGAAAAATCCAGCATGCTGACTTCGAGGGTTTCGATCGTCCCGTTGAAGTACACCTTCGAATAATGTCGAGCCTGCTGTTTCTCGAAGTTGCGTTGCTCTTCGTCGAGCTGTTTTTCCAGTGCCTCGCTCCAGCTCTTTTGCTGTTGCATCTTGGCCAGTTGCTGCTGATAGAAGGCAATTTGTACCGCGGTTTCGTTGATTGAGCCGGCGCGCGTGATGAATTGCCCGGTGCTGTCCCTGGCCTGGACGATCAGCGGCTTCAGCGGTGTTTCACTGACCTCGGGGGCCAGCGGCGCGCTGTTGTTGTATTCGATTTCCGCGTAGTTGTTCGTCAATGTGAGCAGGGTGACACTCAGGTTGTCATCGGTGCGAGTCTGGCCTGTATCCTTTTTCGTCAGCTCGAAGCTGTAGAGGCGGCGTGGCGCGATGACTTCGACTTTGCCTTGCAGGCTCACCGGTTGCGGTTGCTGCTTTCTGTCGATGTCGAGACCTTCGATGAAGGGGTAGGCCACGGTCAGGTCATCGGGGTTGGTCAGGTTGGAGCTCGATGGGCTGAGTTGAATGCCGGGGTCGGTTTCCGACCATTCCGGCTGGAATGGAATCACTCGTTTATTGCTCAGGGTGACCGACTGCCATTCCAGGCCATGGGGAAACAAAAACGTGGCAGGAACGCTGAACGTGAACGGGAACACCGGTTGCAGATCGGTCAGGTAGTCGGAACCGGAGTCCTTTTGCAGCACGAACAACCCGTTGATGTAGGTGTCGACCAGGGCCTGCGGGGTCGGGTAGTGCTTGAGCATGGCGAGGGCGTCTTCGCCGTATTCGGTTTCCAGCGGTTTACTGTCGAGTTTGAGTCGGGCGCGTTCGAGCAGCAGCAGTGAGCCACCCAGCTCCGACACGACATCCTTGAGTTTCGGGTCCTGGATGGCGTCCAGCGACTTTTCGAACTGCGCGGTTTTTTCTTCGAGGCTGACCTGGCGTTTTTCATCGCTGGGTGAGCAGCCGCTTAGCAACAGCGCCAGGCAAATACCGGCACTCGTCAAAGGCAATCGCACATCCATTTCCAGTCTTCCTGTCCGACATCACTGAGCAGTCAATGATTTGGACACTAGCAGAAAAATTTTGATACACAGGCGCAGGTGGCGGATTTTTCGACGGTTTCTGGCCATGGACGGGCGGCTGGTATACTCGCGGCTATTTCCAATCCAACGTGTGAGACTCAATGGAACGCTTTATCGAAAATACAATGTACGCCTCTCGCTGGCTGCTGGCGCCGATCTATTTCGGCCTGTCCCTCGGGTTGCTGGCGCTGGCGCTGAAATTCTTCCAGGAAGTCTCCCACGTCATTCCGAACGTGTTTTCGATGGCTGAGTCGGACTTGATCCTGGTGCTGCTGTCGCTGATCGACATGGCGCTGGTGGGCGGATTGCTGGTGATGGTGATGATTTCCGGCTACGAGAACTTCGTCTCGCAACTGGACATCGACGACACCAAGGAAAAGCTCAACTGGCTGGGCACCATGGACTCTTCGTCGCTGAAAATGAAGGTGGCTGCGTCGATCGTGGCGATCTCGTCCATTCACTTGTTGCGCATCTTCATGGACGCCAAGAACGTCGATCCTGAGCATCTGCAGTGGTACGTGATCATCCACATGACCTTTGTGGTCTCGGCATTCGCCATGGGTTACCTGGACAAAGTCACCAAGCACTGATCCATTGCCGGCCCCATGAAACACGCCGCCCGTCTGTTGCAAAACAGACGGGCGGCGTCGTTTGTGGCTTGTGCTTTGATGCGCCGAGGCCTATCTCTGTAATGAGATTGGCTCGCTACTGCGTGAGGTGCGCTCATGAACCTGCAAGAATTGAATGCGTATGCCGTCGCCGGGAAGGTTGATGAGCTGAACCTGATCTCCATGGAGGGAGGCATTTACCTGCTTGAGGCGCGTATGCACGGAGCGGCCTATCCCTTGAACGATACGCCCGGTCACACGATGCAGTTGCGCTCGGTGGAGCATGCCCGTGATGTGCTGCGCTCCTTTCCCAAGTTGCACTTCAATCTTGTGCACACGGTCGTGCATGACGAGATGTGCGGGCTGGTTGCCGATGTTGAGGAAAACCTGAAGGTGCCGATCGCCTGACGTCCCTCATCAATGACATGACATCTGTGCTAGTCTGCTGGCCCTTTTGGTTCCGGGCGCTCCGGGGCGCGCTGTGTACGCATGGCAAGTTCCCGAGCCGTCCGCACAGCGGAGCAGTGTCATGTCCGAAGTAAATCTGTCCACCGACGAAACCCGCGTCAGCTACGGTATTGGCCGTCAGCTGGGCGACCAACTGCGCGACAACCCGCCACCGGGCGTAAGCCTGGACGCGATCCTGGCAGGTCTGACCGACGCATTCGCCGGCAAGCCAAGCCGTGTGGGCCAGGAAGAAATGTCCGCCAGCTTCAAGGTCATCCGCGAAATCATGCAGGCCGAAGCTGCAGCCAAGGCTGAAGCGGCTGCTGGCGAAGGCCTGGCCTTCCTGGCTGAAAACGCCAAGCGTGAAGGCATCACCACTCTGGCTTCCGGCCTGCAGTTCGAAGTCCTGACCGCTGGCGAAGGCGCCAAGCCATCCCGTGAAGACTCCGTGCGTACTCACTACCATGGCACCCTGATCGACGGCACTGTGTTCGACAGCTCCTACGAGCGCGGCCAGCCTGCAGAATTCCCGGTTGGTGGCGTGATCGCCGGCTGGACCGAAGCCCTGCAACTGATGAACGCCGGCAGCAAATGGCGCCTGTACGTGCCGAGCGAACTGGCTTACGGCGCTCAAGGCGTTGGCAGCATCCCGCCGCACAGCGTACTGGTGTTCGACGTCGAACTGCTCGACGTTCTGTAAGTCGCGCCATTACCTGTAGGAGCGAGCATGCTCGCGATGGGCGTCAACGATAACGCGGCCATTCTGAATGAACGCGGTGTCTTTGAGTTTTTCGCGAGCAGGCTCCCTCCTACAGGGTCTTGCGGTGATTTTCATATTTCGATCTTGTGGTGCAGTTCACTGTGCGGGCGCAACGCCCGGGCATAGCAGAACAGAAACAGGTTACGCACCACTTCCTTGAGCACCACCGGCTCGTTGGAACTCAAGCCATTGAGATCCAGATCACCCTGATCCTGCAGCTCGCTCAAGGCTTCCTCTTCCAGTACGGCACAGACTTCCCCGGTTTCCCGGTGCAGGATCCTGAGGTAAGGGTGTGGTCGGTCCAGCCAGGCATCGATCAAATAAGTCATGGTTCTCATCTCCATCGAGGGTTTTATGAGAATAATTCCTATTCGTAAAATAGCAAGGGCCTATTGGCGGTTTGCGCTTTTTCCGGGTAGAGATTGCGTCAGGTCAAAACGACTGGCGTTTGGCTATTGGGAGGGTTTGCTGGGGGAAGCTGGGGAGGGTGGGGCGCCATCCCACGCCGGGCGCGGGATGGAGGGCAGCAGGTTCAGACTTTTCTGACGAACTCGGACTTGAGTTTCATCGGGCCAATGCCGTCGATCTTGCAATCGATGTCGTGATCGCCATCGCACAGGCGGATGTTCTTGACCTTGGTGCCGACCTTGACCACCAAAGACGTACCCTTGACCTTGAGGTCCTTGATCACGGTGATGGTATCGCCGTCCTGCAGGACATTGCCGACTGAATCCTTTTTCACTGCGTCATCGGACGCCGCTTCGGCTTCACCGTTGGCGGACCATTCGTGGGCGCACTCGGGGCAGATCAGCTGGGCGCCGTCTTCATAAGTGTATTCGGAATTGCATTTTGGGCAGGGTGGCAGCGTGCTCACTAAGGCTCCTTGGATTCAGGATCGCTAAAAAGCGCACATTGTATAGGGTTTTAGACGGGAGAGGGCACAGTGCAGGAAAACCTGTGGGGAACAACCCTGTGGGAGCGAGCTTGCTCGCGATGGCGTCCTTTCAGTCAACAACAATGTTGAATGTAAGTGCCTAATCGCGAGCAAGCTCGCTCCCACAGGGTTTTGCAGTGTTGTCAGTGTGTACGCGCGACCGCAAACTCACTCAATTCAACCAGTGCATCGCGGTATTCGCTGGAAGGCAGTGCTTCGAGGCACTTGATCGCGCGGGCCACATAGTCTCGGGCCAGTTGCGCGGTGTACTCCAGCGAGCCCGAGGCTTCCACGGCTTCTCGGATGCTTTCCAGGTCTTCGATTCCGCCTTTCTGGATCGCTTTGCGTACCAGGGCGGCCTGCTCCGGCGTGCCTTCACGCATGGTGTAGATCAGCGGCAGGGTCGGCTTGCCTTCGGCCAGATCATCACCGACGTTCTTGCCCAGGGTTTCGGCGTCGCCTTTGTAATCAAGCAGGTCGTCGACCAGCTGGAAGGCCACTCCCAGGTGATCGCCGAATGTACGCAGGGCTTCGGCCTGCTCAGGCGTGGCTTCGCACAGGGCGGCAGCACTGTGGGTCGAGGCTTCGAAGAGCATCGCGGTCTTGCCGCGGATGACCTCCATGTAGGTTTCTTCGGTGGTGCTGGCGTCACGCACCTTCGACAGCTGCAACACTTCGCCTTCGGCGATGATGCGCGTGGCTTGCGAAAGGATCTTCATCACTGGCATGGAGCCCAGCTCGACCATCATTTCGAAGGAGCGCGAATACAGGAAATCACCGACCAGCACGCTAGGCGCGTTGCCCCACATGGCGTTGGCGGTCGAGCGGCCACGGCGCATGCCGGACATGTCGACCACGTCGTCATGCAGCAGGGTAGCGGTGTGCAGGAACTCGATGGTGGCGGCCAGCAGGCGCAGGTCGTCACCTTCCCGGCCCAGGGCCTTGCCACATAGCAACACCAATAAAGGACGCAGGCGTTTGCCGCCGGCCGAGGTAATGTAATCGCCGATTTTCGATACCAGCGGCACTCGGGAAGTCAGCTGCTTCTTGATGATGCCGTCGACGGCGCTAAAATCGTCCGCGACCGCGCGGTAGAAAGCTTGGGGTTGCATCAGCGACAGTCGCTCCAGAAGGGTTGCGCGGCATGCTAGGACCCACGCCTGCAGGTGTCAAGGCGCGATGGACGGCCCCTTGCAAGGCTGGCGTGGCTTGCGTACAATCGCGCACCCTGAACTTCCTGGGCAGCACCTGCCTTACGCAATTGCAAGTCGGCCTCCAGCCCCATGCAGCCATGCCAGCCAATACCTCTTCTTATAAAGAGCTGGGTGAGCAGGATTATCGGAGAAATACCATGTCTTATGCAGTAATCGTTACTGGCGGCAAGCAGTACAAAGTCGCCCCAGGTGAATACCTGAAGATCGAAAAACTGGAAGTCGCTACCGGCGAATCCGTTACCTTTGATCGCGTTCTGTTGGTTGCCAACGGTGACGACGTGAATATCGGCGCTCCAGTTGTTGCTGGCGCTACCGTTGTGGCTGAAGTGATCTCCCAAGGTCGTCACGATAAAGTCCGCATCATCAAGTTCCGTCGCCGTAAGCACCACATGAAGCGTATGGGCCACCGCCAGTGGTACACCGAGATCAAAATCACCGGTATTCAGGCTTAATTTCAGCCTAATTCCTCACTAGGAGAATTGAACTCATGGCACACAAAAAAGCTGGTGGTAGTACCCGTAACGGTCGCGACTCAGAAGCCAAACGCCTTGGCGTGAAGATGTATGGCGGCCAGGCTATCAAGGCAGGCAACATCATCGTGCGTCAGCGCGGCACCCAATTCCACGCTGGCTACGGCGTTGGCATGGGTAAAGATCACACCCTCTTCGCTAAAGTCGAAGGCGTGATCAAGTTCGAAGTAAAGGGCGCCTTCGGTCGTCGTTACGTGAGCGTAGTCGCAGCTTAATTGCGCGATCGCTGGAAAAGCCCTGTCTCGCGACGGGGCTTTTTCGTTTGTGGGGTGAGTCTCTTGCAAAGCTGTTTGTATGGGCTGTCGGCGTACGATGTAGGTGTCGTGGTTTGGGGTCGCTGCGCTCATTTTTGCAAGAGTCTTATGTCTTGATTGTTTTTCGGCTCGTCCGTATGGCGAGAGGCGTTTGTTATGAAGTTTGTTGATGAAGTATCGATTCGAGTAAAAGCCGGTGACGGCGGCAATGGCTGCATGAGTTTCCGTCGCGAAAAATTCATCGAAAACGGCGGCCCTAACGGTGGTGATGGTGGTGACGGCGGTTCCATCTACATGATGGCTGACGAAAACCTCAATACCTTGGTGGACTACCGTTACACCCGGCACTTCGATGCCGAGCGTGGCTCCAACGGCGGCAGCACCGACTGTACCGGCAAGAAGGGCGAGGATCTGATTCTGCGTGTACCCGTTGGTACCACGGTGATCGACTCTGCCACTCAGGAAGTGATCGGCGATTTGACCAAGGCTGGCCAGAAACTGCTGGTGGCACACGGCGGCTGGCACGGCCTGGGCAACACCCGTTTCAAATCCAGTACCAACCGTGCTCCGCGTCAGACTACGCCAGGCAAGCCGGGCGAGCAGCGTGACCTGAAGCTGGAAATGAAGGTGCTCGCGGACGTCGGTCTGCTGGGCTTGCCGAACGCCGGCAAAAGTACCTTTATCCGTTCGGTATCGGCCGCCAAGCCGAAAGTTGCCGACTATCCGTTCACCACGCTGGTGCCGAACCTGGGTGTGGTCAGTGTCGATCGCTGGAAGAGCTTCGTGGTCGCGGACATTCCGGGTCTGATCGAAGGTGCTTCCGACGGCGCGGGCCTGGGGATTCGCTTCCTCAAGCACTTGTCGCGTACTCGCCTGCTGTTGCATCTCGTCGACATGGCGCCGCTGGATGAAACCAGTGCTCCGGACGCCGCAGAAGTCATCGTCAGTGAGTTGACCAAGTTCAGCCCGTCCCTGGCGGAGCGTGATCGCTGGCTGATCCTGAACAAGTGCGACCAGATTCTGGATGAAGAGCACGATGCTCGCGTCCAGGAAATCGTCGATCGCCTGGAGTGGACCGGTCCGGTCTACGTGATCTCGGCCATTGCCAAGCAAAACACCGAGCGCCTGTGCCACGACATCATGCGTTACCTGGAAGATCGTGCCGATCGCCTGGCTAATGACCCGGCTTACAAGGAAGAGTTGGCCGAGCTCGATCAGCGCATCGAAGATGAAGCTCGTGCCCAGTTGCAGGCGCTGGACGACCAGCGTGCCCTGCGTCGCAGTGGCGTGAAGTCGGTCCACGACATCGGCGACGATGATTGGGACGAAGAAGATGTGGATGACGAAGACGGTCCGGAAATCATTTACGTGCGCGACTGATTCGTTGAGATAAACTTAAGCGCCGCTCAATCGAGCGGCGTTTTGGTATCTGGAAATCGATCGTTGGTCACGAATAACCACGAATAATGTCACGGGCAGTGCCAGGTCGTGCTGCCCTCAAGCTAAGGTTGAAGATGATGCGGAGCAAGGTGACAGGTGCGCAGCGTTGGGTCGTGAAGATCGGCAGCGCTTTGCTGACGGCGGACGGCAAGGGCCTGGATCGCGCGGCAATGGGTGTCTGGGTTGAGCAGATGGTGGCCTTGCATGAGGCGGGTGTCGAGCTGGTGCTGGTGTCCTCCGGGGCGGTGGCTGCCGGTATGAGCCGTTTGGGCTGGACCTCGCGACCCAGTGCGATGCACGAGCTTCAGGCCGCTGCTGCAATCGGTCAGATGGGGCTGGTGCAGGCCTGGGAGTCGAGCTTTGCCGAGCATGGCCGGCATACCGCGCAGATTCTCCTGACTCATGACGACCTGTCGGACCGCAAGCGCTACCTGAATGCCCGCAGCACCTTGCGTGCGCTGGTCGAACTCAAGGTCATTCCGGTGATCAACGAGAACGACACGGTGGTCACCGACGAAATCCGTTTTGGCGACAACGACACCCTGGCGGCGCTGGTGGCGAACCTGGTCGAGGCGGATTTGCTGGTGATTCTGACGGACCGCGACGGCATGTTCGACGCTGATCCGCGCAACAATCCGGATGCCCAGCTGATTTACGAGGCGCGAGCCGATGATCCGGCGCTTGACGCTGTGGCGGGCGGTACCGGTGGTGCGCTGGGGCGTGGCGGCATGCAGACCAAGCTGCGCGCTGCGCGTCTGGCGGCGCGATCCGGTGCTCACACCATCATCGTCGGTGGGCGGCTTGAGCGCGTACTGGATCGCCTCAAGGCGGGTGAGCGCATTGGCACCTTGCTCTCGCCGGAGCGCGGCATGCTGGCGGCGCGCAAGCAGTGGCTGGCCGGTCATCTGCAAACCCGTGGCACCCTGGTGCTGGATGCCGGTGCCGTGATCGCGTTGTCCGAGGGCAACAAGAGCTTGCTGCCGGTCGGAGTCAAATTGGTTCAGGGCAGCTTCCGTCGTGGTGAGATGGTGGTCTGCGTGGCGCCGGACGGTCGTGAGATTGCTCGTGGCCTGGCCAACTACAGTGCGCTGGAAGCGCAAAAAATCATCGGTCAGTCGTCCGACGCGATTGTCGGTCTGTTGGGTTACATGGCGGAACCGGAACTGGTTCACCGCGATAACTTGATTCTGGTTTGAAGGAATACCTGGATGCGCGTGGCAAAAGGATTGTTGGGTCTGTTGCTGGCGATGCCGCTGCTGGCTTCGGCCGAAGAGATCGGTCAGGTGTCGACGGTGTTCAAGTTCGTCGGGCCAAATGACCGGATTGTGGTCGAGGCATTCGATGATCCCAAGGTCGACGGTGTGACCTGCTACCTGTCGCGCGCCAAGACTGGCGGGGTGAAGGGTGGTCTTGGTTTGGCCGAGGATCGTGCCGAAGCGTCTATCGCTTGCCGGCAGGTCGGGCCTATCAGCTTCAAGGGTGAGCTCAAGGATGGCGATGAGGTGTTCAAGGAGCGCACGTCCCTGGTGTTCAAGACCATGCAGGTGGTGCGCTTCCTCGACAAGAAGCGCAATACGCTGGTGTACCTGGTTTACAGCGATCGCTTGATCGAAGGCAGTCCGCAGAATGCGGTGACGGCGATTCCGATCTTGCCCTGGGCGAGCGCCCAATAATCTGACGCAATTCAAGCTGTGGGAGCGAGCTTGCTCGCGATGACGGATTAGCATTCAGCATCTGCATTGGCTGGATATCCGCTATCGCGAGCAAGCTCGCTCCCACGGTTTTTAGTATCCATCAAATCGCAGGCAATAAAAAACCGACCCTGAGGTCGGTTTTTTAATAAACGGGTCGCTTAGGCAGCAGCGGCAACGTTCAGGGCCTTGACGTGGCCATTCAGGCGGCTCTTATGACGAGCGGCCTTGTTCTTGTGGATGATGCCTTTATCGGCCATGCGGTCGATAACTGGCACAGCCAGAACGTAAGCGGCTTGAGCTTTGGCAGCGTCTTTTGCGTCGATGGCTTTAACTACATTCTTGATGTAGGTACGAACCATGGAACGCAGGCTGGCGTTGTGGCTGCGACGCTTCTCAGCCTGTTTTGCACGTTTTTTGGCGGAAGGTGAGTTGGCCACCGTCGAGCTCCTCGAAAGACTTTTTAGGAAATAGCAAACAAAATAGGCCGCGAATCATGCCGATGAGTTGATGTGTTGTCAAGGGCGGTTGATGCGTTCCGCTGAGTGGTCGATCTAAAGAGGCGGGATATTTATTTCCGGCGCTTGACCTGTAAACTCGCGAGCTTTGGCTCTGTGCTGTTGCGGCGCGGAGTATCGCATAAGTGGGCGCGTAGTTCGCCTGCTGTTTATCGACAGGCACAAACTCTTTCCATGAATCTGCTCAAATCGTTGGCCGCCGTCAGCTCTATCACGATGCTTTCCCGGATTCTGGGGTTTGTTCGGGATACCCTCATCGCACGCGCATTTGGCGCGGGAATGGCGACTGACGCCTTCTTTATCGCCTTCAAATTGCCCAATCTGCTGCGGCGAATCTTTGCCGAAGGGGCATTTTCCCAAGCGTTCGTGCCGATTCTTGCCGAATATAAAAGCCAGAAAGGCGAGGAGGCGACGCGAACCTTCATCGCTTATGTCTCGGGCCTGCTGACGCTGGTGCTGGCGCTGGTCACAGCATTGGGCATGATCGCCGCGCCGTGGGTCATCTGGGTGACTGCGCCGGGTTTCACCGATACCCCGGAAAAATTCGAACTGACCTCCAGCCTGTTGCGGGTGACCTTTCCGTACATTCTGCTGATTTCCCTGTCGTCGTTGGCCGGTGCGATCCTCAATACCTGGAACCGCTTTTCGGTGCCGGCCTTCGTGCCGACCCTGCTGAACGTCAGCATGATCATCTTTTCGGTGTTTTTGACGCCGTACTTCGATCCGCCCGTAATGGCACTGGGCTGGGCGGTATTGGTCGGCGGCCTGGCGCAGTTGCTCTATCAGCTGCCGCACCTGAAAAAGATCGGCATGCTGGTGCTGCCGCGCCTGAACCTGCGCGACACGGGGGTCTGGCGGGTGATGAAGCAAATGCTGCCAGCAATCCTCGGTGTCTCGGTGAGCCAGATTTCGCTGATCATCAATACCATCTTCGCTTCGTTCCTGGTTGCCGGCTCCGTGTCGTGGATGTATTACGCTGATCGTTTGATGGAGCTGCCATCCGGTGTGCTGGGCGTGGCGCTGGGTACGATTCTGTTGCCGACCCTGGCCAAGACCTACGCCAACAAGGATCGTAATGAGTATTCGCGCATACTCGACTGGGGCCTGCGCCTCTGCTTTGTATTGGTGCTGCCTTGCTCGCTGGCATTGGGGATTCTGGCGGAGCCGCTGACGGTTTCCCTGTTCCAGTACGGCCAGTTCAATGCGTTTGATGCATCGATGACCCAGCGCGCCTTGATCGCCTATTCGGTCGGGTTGCTCGGAATTATCATGATCAAAGTGCTGGCCCCCGGCTTTTATGCGCAACAAAATATCCGTACACCGGTAAAAATTGCGATTTTCACCCTGGTGGTGACCCAGTTGTTCAACCTGATGCTGATCGGGCCGCTGGCTCACGCGGGCCTGGCCTTGGCGATCAGTGCCGGCGCTTGCCTCAATGCCGGATTGCTGTTCTATCAACTGCGCAAGCAGCAGATGTACCAGCCGCAGCCGGGCTGGGCGAAGTTCACGTTCAAGCTGCTGGTCGCGGTGGCAGTGATGTCCGCGGTACTGTTGGGGGTAATGCATTTCATGCCGGCCTGGGATCAAGGGCATATGCTCGAACGCTTCTTGCGTCTGGGGGCTTTGGTAGCGGCGGGTGTGGTGGCTTATTTCGGCATGTTAGTGTTGATGGGCTTCCGTTTGCGCGACTTCAATCGCAAGGCGCTGGGCTGAGGTTCTGGCCTCGATAAACACGGGCGAGCCGGCGGTTTTGTCGGCTCGATCACTTTGGGTTACGGTGTTGCCTGTCGTCGGCCGCCGGGTGTGGTTATAATCGACCACTTTATGAGCAAGAAGCGCGTTATGCAGCTGGTTCGAGGCCTCCACAATCTGCGCCCCCAGCATCGGGGCTGTGTCGCCACTATTGGCAACTTTGACGGTGTACACCGTGGCCACCAGGCTATCCTGGCGCGGTTGCGTGAGCGTGCGCTCGAGTTGGGCGTGCCCAGTTGCGTGGTGATTTTCGAGCCGCAACCGCGAGAGTTCTTTGCTCCGGAGACTGCACCGGCCCGTCTGGCCCGTCTGCGGGACAAGCTGCAATTGTTGGCTGCCGAAGGCGTCGACCGTGTTTTGTGCCTGGCTTTCAACCAGCGCTTGAGCAAGCTCAGCGCCAGCGAGTTCGTCGATACCATTCTGGTGGATGGCCTTGGTGTCCAGCACCTGGAGGTCGGTGATGACTTCCGTTTCGGCTGTGACCGCGCGGGAGATTTCGATTTCCTGCAACAGGCCGGGATCCTTCAGGGGTTTACCGTCGAAGCGGCGCAAACCGTCGAACTCGACGGCATCCGGGTCAGCAGCACGCAGGTCCGCAATGCCCTGGCCGCCGCGGATTTCGCCCTGGCTGAACGCCTGCTCGGGCGGCCGTACCGGATCGCCGGTCGCGTATTGCATGGCCAGAAGCTCGCTCGGCAGTTGGGGACGCCCACCGTCAACATACAACTCAAGCGTCGTCGCGTGCCGTTCACCGGGGTTTACCTGGTGGACGTCGAGATCGACGGCAAGACCTGGCCCGGCGTCGCCAATATCGGCGTGCGGCCCACGGTTCAAGGTGATGGCAAGGCCCACCTGGAAGTGCATCTTTTAGATTTTGCCGGCGATCTGTATGACCGGCGTTTAACGGTGGTTTTCCACCACAAGCTGCGTGAAGAGCAGCGTTTCGCCTCTCTGGAGGCGCTGAAAACGGCGATCAACGCGGATGTCGCCGCCGCCCGTGCACTAGCCGCACCTAGCGCCCATCGCTAATGAAGAGCCTTAAATGACCGACTATAAAGCCACGCTAAACCTTCCGGACACCGCCTTCCCAATGAAGGCCGGCCTGCCTCAGCGCGAACCGCAGATTCTGCAGCGCTGGGACAGCATTGGCCTGTACGGAAAGTTGCGCGAGATTGGCAAGGATCGTCCGAAGTTCGTCCTGCACGACGGTCCTCCTTACGCCAACGGCACGATTCACATCGGTCATGCGCTGAACAAGATTCTCAAGGACATGATCATCCGCTCGAAGACCCTGTCGGGCTTCGACGCGCCTTATGTTCCGGGCTGGGACTGCCACGGCCTGCCGATCGAGCACAAGGTCGAAGTGACCCACGGCAAGAACCTGGGCGCGGACAAGACCCGCGAACTGTGCCGGGCGTACGCCACCGAGCAGATCGAAGGCCAAAAATCAGAATTCATCCGTCTGGGCGTGTTGGGTGACTTCGCCAACCCGTACAAGACCATGGACTTCAAGAACGAGGCCGGCGAAATCCGCGCCTTGGCCGAGATCGTCAAGGGCGGTTTCGTGTTCAAGGGCCTCAAGCCCGTGAACTGGTGCTTCGACTGCGGTTCGGCCCTGGCCGAAGCGGAAGTCGAGTACGAGAACAAGAAGTCCTCGACCATCGACGTGGCGTTCCCGATTGCCGATGAAGCCAAACTGGCGACCGCGTTCGGCCTGCCATCGCTGGCCAAGCCTGCTTCGATCGTGATCTGGACCACCACCCCGTGGACCATTCCGGCCAACCAGGCGCTGAACGTTCACCCGGAATTCACCTACGCCCTGGTCGACGTTGGCGATAAATTGCTGGTGTTGGCTGAAGAGCTGGTCGAGTCGTGCCTGGCGCGTTATTCGCTGGAAGGCTCGGTGATCGCTACCGCCAACGGTTCGGCGCTGGAACTGATCAATTTCCGTCACCCGTTCTACGACCGTCTGTCGCCGGTATACCTGGCCGACTACGTTGAACTGGGCGCCGGCACCGGTGTGGTTCACTCCTCTCCGGCCTACGGCGTGGACGACTTCGTGACCTGCAAGAAGTACGGCATGGTCAACGATGACATCCTCAACCCGGTACAAAGCAACGGCGTTTACGTGCCGTCGCTGGAGTTCTTCGGCGGCCAGTTCATCTGGAAGGCCAACCCGGCCATCGTCGACAAGCTGACCGAAGTCGGTGCGCTGCTGCACACCACCGTCATCGAACACAGTTACATGCACTGCTGGCGCCACAAGACCCCGCTGATCTACCGCGCCACCGCGCAGTGGTTCATCGGCATGGACAAGCAGCCGACCACTGGCGACACCCTGCGCCAGCGTTCGCTCAAAGCCATTGAAGACACCACGTTCGTCCCGGCCTGGGGTCAGGCGCGCCTGCACTCGATGATCGCCAACCGTCCCGACTGGTGCATCTCCCGTCAACGCAACTGGGGCGTGCCGATCCCGTTCTTCCTGAACAAGGAAAGCGGCGAACTGCACCCACGCACCGTTGAATTGATGGAAGAAGTCGCCAAGCGTGTCGAAGTCGAAGGCATCGAGGCCTGGTTCAAGCTGGACGCCGCCGAACTGCTGGGCGATGAAGCGCCGCAGTACGAAAAGATCAGCGATACGCTGGACGTCTGGTTTGACTCGGGTACTACGCACTGGCACGTCCTGCGCGGTTCGCACCCGATGGGGCACGAAACCGGTCCACGCGCCGACCTGTACCTGGAAGGCTCGGACCAGCACCGCGGCTGGTTCCACTCGTCGCTGCTGACCGGTTGCGCCATCGACAACCACGCACCGTATCGCGAACTGCTGACTCACGGTTTCACCGTCGACGAGTCCGGTCGCAAGATGTCCAAGTCCCTGGGCAACGTGATCGCGCCGCAGAAAGTCAACGACACCCTGGGCGCCGACATCATGCGTCTATGGGTAGCCTCGACCGATTACTCGGGTGAAATGGCGGTTTCCGAGCAGATCCTGCAACGCAGTGCGGACGCCTACCGGCGTATCCGCAACACCGCGCGTTTCCTGCTTTCGAACCTGACCGGTTTCAACCCGGCCACCGACCTGCTGCCGGCCGAAGAAATGCTGGCGCTGGACCGTTGGGCCGTGGACCGTACCCTGCTGCTGCAACGCGAGCTGCAAGAGCACTACGGCGAATACCGCTTCTGGAACGTGTACTCGAAGATCCACAACTTCTGCGTGCAGGAGCTGGGCGGCTTCTATCTCGACATCATCAAGGATCGTCAGTACACCACTGGCGCCGACAGCAAGGCCCGCCGTTCGTGCCAGACCGCGCTGTTCCACATTTGCGAAGCGCTGGTGCGCTGGATCGCACCGATCCTGGCGTTCACCGCTGACGAACTGTGGCAGTACCTGCCGGGCGACCGTAACGAGTCCGTCATGCTCAACACCTGGTACGAAGGCCTGAGCGAACTGCCGGAAGGCTTCGAGCTGGATCGCGCTTACTGGGACCGGATCATGGCGGTCAAGGTCGCGGTCAACAAGGAAATGGAAATCCAGCGTGCAGCCAAGGCTGTCGGTGGCAACCTGCAAGCCGAAGTGACGCTGTTCGCCGAAGACGCGCTGACCGCCGACCTCGCCAGGCTGAGCAACGAACTGCGCTTCGTGCTGATCACTTCGACCGCCAGCGTTGCGCCATTGGTGCAGGCACCGGCCGATGCCGTGGTCACCGAAGTCAGCGGCCTGAAGCTGAAGATCGTCAAGTCGAGCCATGCCAAGTGCGCCCGTTGCTGGCATTGCCGTGAAGACGTCGGCGTTAACCCTGAGCATCCGGAAATCTGCGGCCGTTGCGTGGATAACATCAGCGGCGCTGGCGAGGTCCGTCACTATGCCTAATGCCGTTGGCCGTTTCGGACGGCTGAGCTGGCTCTGGTTGAGTTTGCTGGTCCTGGTCATCGACCAGGCCAGCAAGTTCTACTTCGAAGGCAAGCTCCAGATGTACCAGCAGATTGTAATCATCCCCGATTACTTCAGCTGGACCCTGGCCTACAACACTGGCGCGGCGTTCAGCTTCCTGGCTGACAGCTCCGGCTGGCAGCGCTGGCTGTTCGCGTTGATCGCTGTCGTGGTCAGTGCGGTGTTGGTGGTGTGGCTCAAGCGTCTGGGGCGTAACGAGACCTGGCTGGCGGTTGCGCTGGCACTGGTGCTCGGCGGCGCGCTGGGCAATCTGTATGACCGCATTGCCCTGGGCCATGTGATCGATTTCATTCTGGTGCATTGGCAGAACCGCTGGTATTTCCCTGCGTTCAACTTTGCCGACAGTGCTATCACTGTCGGCGCTGTCATGCTGGCACTGGATATGTTCAAAAGTAAAAAGACCGGAGAAACCGTTCATGACTGAACAGGTATTGGCTGAGCAACGTATCGGCCAGAACACGGAAGTCACCTTGCATTTCGCATTGCGCCTGGAAAACGGCGACACGGTGGACAGCACCTTCGACAAGGCCCCGGCGACCTTCAAGGTCGGTGATGGCAATCTGTTGCCAGGTTTCGAAGCAGCCTTGTTTGGTTTCAAGGCCGGTGACAAGCGTACACTGAGCATCGAGCCGGAAAATGCTTTCGGTCAGCCTAACCCGCAAAACGTGCAGATCATCCCGCGCTCACAGTTCCAGAACATGGAACTGTCGCCTGGCTTGCTGGTGATCTTCAACGATGCAGCCAATACCGAGTTGCCGGGCGTGGTCAAGGAGTTCGACGATGCGCAAGTGACCGTCGACTTCAACCACCCGCTGGCGGGCAAGACGCTGACCTTTGATGTGGAAATCATTTCCGTCAAAGCGCTGTAACTGCTTTTCTGTAGGAGCGAGCTCGCTCGCGATGATCGTTAACGAATACGCGTTCTTCTGGATTAACGCGTTGTCCTTTAGTTTTTCGCGAGCAAGCTCGCTCCTACAGGGCAAGATACGAGGCACAGCATGCAAATCAAACTCGCCAATCCCCGTGGCTTCTGCGCCGGTGTGGACCGGGCGATCGAAATCGTCAACCGCGCCCTGGAAGTCTTCGGGCCGCCGATCTACGTACGGCATGAAGTGGTCCACAACAAATTTGTCGTTGAGGACCTGCGCTCCCGTGGTGCGATCTTCGTCGAAGAGCTGGATCAGGTACCGGACGACGTCATCGTGATCTTCAGTGCCCACGGCGTTTCCCAGGCCGTGCGCAGTGAAGCGGCTGGTCGTGGACTGAAAGTATTCGACGCCACCTGCCCGCTGGTGACCAAAGTCCACATCGAAGTGGCGCGCTACAGCCGTGACGGTCGTGAATGCATTCTCATCGGCCACGCCGGTCACCCGGAAGTCGAAGGCACCATGGGCCAGTACGATGCCAGCAATGGCGGCGCGATCTACCTGGTCGAAGACGAGAAAGATGTCGCGGCGTTGCAGGTAAACAACCCTGAAAAGCTCGCCTTCGTGACCCAGACCACCTTGTCGATGGACGACACCAGCCGTGTTATCGACGCCCTGCGTTCGCGCTTCCCGGCCATCGGTGGGCCGCGCAAGGACGACATTTGCTACGCCACGCAAAACCGTCAGGACGCGGTCAAGCAACTGGCCGACGAGTGCGACGTGGTGCTGGTGGTCGGCAGCCCGAACAGCTCCAACTCCAATCGCCTGCGCGAATTGGCAGAACGCATGTCCACTCCCGCCTACCTGATCGACGGTGCCGAAGACCTGCAAAAGAGCTGGTTCGACGGTGTCGAGCGTATCGGCATCACCGCTGGCGCCTCCGCCCCGGAAGTCCTGGTGCGTGGCGTGATCCAGCAATTGCAGGCCTGGGGGGCTACTGGCGCCGATGAATTGGCCGGTCGCGAGGAGAACATCACGTTCTCGATGCCTAAAGAACTGCGCGTTCGCTCGTTGCTCTGATTTTCTTCCTTTCTTCGCATAACGCCTGCGCAGCCTTGTCGCTGCGCAGGCTGACGCGACCGGTCCGCGCCAACACCACCTGATATTGGCTCACCGGCTCGCGGATTGCACAAATGTGCAATGTCCCTCCAATCAGTGATTCGCCCTGGCCTCTGAATCGTATAGAGCGTTCGACCGGACCGTTCCCCACAATCGACACGCGTGTGCCGTTCTGGCGTTCGGCCAACAGTGGATTGTTGCTGTCCATATCCCCCTTGCCGCTGACATCCAGAATGATCCGCCAGCCCTGGCTCCAGTCGCCATTGATGCCATGAATCACCACGGCCTGGTTGCGGACGATGGCTTCGGTTCGGGCGGTGCGAATACCGCTGAAAAGAGCCTGTGCCGCTTGCTCTCTCTGGTTCGACTCGATCAGCGTTGCGAACGCTGGACTGACCAGTTGCAGAACAATTCCTGTAATTGCCAGTCCCATGAGCAGTTCGATCAGGCTGAAGCCTTGTTGCCGCATGACATCTCCCTCCGTGGCGTGCTGTGGCTCGCGCAATCCCTGCGCAAGAAATGGCATCACAAACGTAGCGCATCGCTCGAATTGTGCCGCGCAAGAGCAGGTATAGCCGAAGGAAACAGAAGGCCCCGATGGATCATCGTACAAAAGGTTTCACGCTGATCGAGTTACTGGTCGCGATCGCGATCCTTCTGATTCTGCTGACTCTGGCTGTCCCGGCGTTTACCCGCTCGATGCAAACGACGAGGGCTGATACTGAAATCGCTGATCTGCGACGAGCCCTGAATTTTGCCCGGCTCGAAGCCATCGATCGGGGCAATGCCACACGGGTGCGTCCGACGGCCGGTGGGGATGTCTGGAGTGGGGAGCTGGCGGTCTACGATGGTACTGGCGCTTTGGCCAATGTATTGCGGGTTGTTCCGGCGATGAGCGACGGCGCAACTCTGACGCTAACCTCGGGCGTGACTGCCATCGATTTCAACGGTATGGGCGGATTGTCATCACCGTCCTCAGAGGTGGTGATCAGCTATGGGCGGGGTGCTCAAGGCAGGACGCTGAAAGTGTGTTTGAACGGACGAATTCTATTGGGTGGAAGTTGCGGATGAGGATAGGAAGCCAAGGCACGCAGAAGGGCATGACGCTGGTTGAAGTCCTGGTGGCATTAGTCATTCTGGGGGTGGGGTTGCTAGGGGGCGCGGCGTTTCAGCTCAATGCGCTGAAGTACACGGACAGTGCGCGCATGACCAGTCAGGCCAGTTTTATCGCCTACGACATGATGGACCGCATTCGCGCCAACGCCGCTGCGGACTACACCATCGCGCCGCCGGCTACGGGTAATCCGGGTGTTGCCCGGGATCAGGACCTGTTCGACTTCAATTCCAACATTGTCAGCTCGCTCGGAGCCACCGCGACGGGCAGTGTCACCGTCAATCAGCAGGTGTACACCATCACGATTACCTGGGACGACTCACGGGCTGCGAATGCTGCCGACTCGCGGCGCAGCTTCGTCCTGACCAGCCGCACGTCCATTGATCCGGTGGTGATCCCGTGAGTCGTCGCAGCAGAGGCTTTGGCCTGGTCGAGTTGCTGATCGCCCTGGTATTGAGCCTGATCGTGGTGCTGGGCGTGGTGCAGGTTTTCATCGCGGCCAAAAACACTTATCTCAGTCAGAATGCAGCCGCGAACATGCAGGAGGACGCACGTTTCGTGTTGAGCAAAATGATTCAGGAAATCCGCATGGTCGGGATGTTCGGTTGCCTGGAAACGATCACTGATTCAAGTAAGAAAAGTGATTTCCATAGCAATCGTATAACGCCGATCCGTTGGGACAGTGGCAGTCGCAGTTTGACGCTGGTTACGGCGGATGTTGGCGGCAATGGCGGCAAGCCGGACTGGACCGTGCTTTCCGATTGTCGAAACAATTCGACGGCCTACAGCGACAGTGCGACTCCTGTGGCAGGGCAACTGGCCTTTCCAATACGGCAACTGACCTACAGCTTCAGCAACAACCAACTGCTTATGAGGGGCGGGGCCGCAGCAATGCAGGTATTGGTGGACAACGTAAGCGCTTTTGACGTGAGCTTCGGCCTGGCCAGCACTGCCACTGATCTGGCTGCCTCCCGCTACAGCAGCAACCCACCGGATCCTGCGCTGATTCGTAGCGTTCGCCTGAGCCTGACGCTCACCGATCGGAACCACCGGGTGAGCAATCAAACCTTCAACGCAGTGGCCGCTCTGCGCAACCGCTTGCCATGAGGGAATGTCAATGAACCGTTCTCCCATGACGTATTACACCCAGCGCGGCATGGCGCTGCTGGTCAGTCTGGTGTTTTTGCTCTTGTTGACACTGATTGGTCTTTCATCGATTCAAAGCGCCACCCTGCAGGAAAAAATGGCCGGTAGCGTCGCCTTGCGCAATCAGTCGTTTCAGAGTGCCGAAGCCGCATTGCGGGTGGGCGAGAGTGCAGTGCAACGGGACAGTTATGTGCTACCCGTTTGTAGCGGCATCGTTCAATGTGCACCGCCGTCCGAGTCCTCGACAATTACCGCTGCCGGTTTCAGCGCCTCGTCCGGAGTGACCTGGATAGCATCGGGCAACGGCTTTTATGGCGTGCAAAACATCGGTGTCAGCCAAGATGCGGTGAATGTGCCAATCAATACCCAGGCGACGTTGTATCGGGTAACGGCAGTAGGCATTGCGGGTCATTCGCGCAGTGTGGTGGAGAGCATCTATGCGAAGTACTGAGAGATACATCCGGCGGTGGTCACAATTGTTCGGCGTATTGGTCGCGCTGAACCTGTCGGTGTCGGCGCACGCTGCCACTCCACCGGATTCGCCAGCACTGAACCGGCCAACCTGCCTGGCGAGTGGTAACTGGTACGGGTTCTACCACAGCAATCAGGGATTGAAAGCCGTCTGCCTGAGGCTGCCCGATGCAATCAGCGTTAAGATGCTCGACAGCAACGACGATGGCGTGGTCGACAGCATCGACACGCTGTCCGATGGCGTGATCTTTGTTGGTGAGCATTCGACCCAGGACATCAGCGACAATGGCGGGGCCGTGAACGATGCCACTGGCGACGATACGCCGGGGATGGAAAAATCCGGCGATAGCCGTCGCATCATGTGGCGACAAATACAGTAAGTGAGAGTTGAGGCATGCGTAGTACCAACCGCGGTTTTACCCTGATCGAAATCATGATCGTGATTGCGATCATCGGGATGGTCATGACCATTGCTGCCCCGAGTTTAACCGAGTACCTGAACAAGGGCCGTCGCGCAGAAGTGGCGGGGCTGCTCTCGGAGCAGGCGCAGATCCTGGAGCGCTTCTACTCGCAGAAAAATGTCTACACCGATGCGACGGGCCTCAGTGCCGGCAATGATTACTACAGCATCACTCCGGCCCTGACCGACCAGGCCTTTCTGCTGACGGCGGTGCGCAAAGCTGGCACGAGCATGGCCACTGACAAGTGCGGTGATCTGACCATCACCAACACTGGTGTCCTCGGAATGGTCAACGCAAAATCCGGCCTGACCAGCAAAGATTGCTGGGGGCGCTGAGTTTCCTTTTCGGGTGTCCTTTACATCCTCTGTCTATTTAACGATTGGATCAGAACATGACCAGGCAACAGCAAGTGGTGATTGTCGGCGGTGGAGTGATTGGTTTGCTGACGGCCTTCAATCTCGCCTCCGAAGTGCAAAGCGTTGTGCTACTGGATCGCTCGAGCGTTGGCCAGGAGTCGTCCTGGGCCGGCGGCGGCATCGTTTCGCCGCTTTACCCGTGGCGCTACAGCCCGGCGGTCACCGCGTTGGCTCACTGGTCCCAGGACTTTTATCCACAATTGGGCGAGCGCTTGTTTGCCGCCACCGGCGTTGATCCTGAAGTGCACACCACCGGTCTGTACTGGCTGGATCTGGATGACGAGGCTGAAGCGCTGGCCTGGGCTGCCCGGGAACATCGGCCGTTGAGTGCGGTGGATATCTCTGCAGCGCACGACGCCGTACCGGTACTGGGCGGTGGTTTTTCCCGGGCGATCTACATGGCCGACGTCGCCAACGTACGTAATCCGCGTCTGGTGAAGTCGCTCAAGGCCGCGTTGCTGGCGCTGCCGAACGTGACGATCCATGAGCAGTGCGAAGTCAGCGGGTTTGTTCGTGACGGCAATAAAGTGGTCGGCGTGCAGACCTCCACAGGTACTGTCCTGGGCGATCAAGTCGTCCTGACGGCGGGGGCCTGGAGCGGTGATTTGCTCAAGCATCTTGATCTGACGCTGCCGGTCGAGCCGGTGAAAGGGCAGATGATTCTCTACAAGTGTGCGGCGGATTTCCTGCCGAGCATGGTCCTGGCCAAGGGCCGTTATGCGATTCCCCGGCGCGATGGACACATACTGATCGGCAGTACGCTGGAGCATGAAGGCTTTGACAAGACGCCGACCGGGTCGGCGCTGGAAAGCCTGAAGGCATCCGCGGTGGAGTTGATCCCGGCGCTGGCCGATGCCGAAGTGGTGGGGCATTGGGCCGGATTGCGCCCGGGATCACCAGAGGGCATTCCTTACATCGGCCCGGTGCCGGGGTTTGACGGGCTCTGGCTCAACTGCGGCCATTACCGTAACGGGCTGGTGCTGGCGCCGGCATCATGCCAGTTGTTTGCCGATGTGATGCTGGGCCGGGCGCCAATTATCGATCCGGCGCCTTATGCGCCTGCCGGGCGGTTCTGACTGGCGGACTGTGGGAGGAGCCTGCTCGCGATGGGGGCGTCAATCCAGTCCCAGCTTCTTGAGCCGGTAACGCATCGACCTGAATGACAGATTCAACCGCTGAGCCGCCGCCGTGCGGTTCCAGCGGGTTTCCTCCAGGGCCTGGAGTAGCAGTTGGCGTTCGACGTTTTCCAGGTAGGTTTGCAGATTGTCGATCCGGGTCAGGTCCGGCAGGCCAGCTTCAGCCCCACAGTTACCTTCGGCCAGGCGTAGGTCGCCGGCTTCGATCTGATTGTTCTCACACAGGGTGTGCGCCCGTTCAAGCATGTTTTCCAGTTCCCGCACATTGCCCGGGAAGCGATAGTTTTTCAGCACATCGAGGGCGTGGGGGTGGAGTCTCGCCGCAGGTTGACCGGTATCGGCGGCCAGGCGCTTGAGCATGTGGCTGGCCAACATTTCGATATCGTCACGACGCTCGCGCAAGGGCGGCACCCGGAGTTCGATCACGTTCAAACGGTAGTAAAGGTCATGACGAAATCGCCCGGCGGCGACTTCGGCGCCAAGGTCCTTGTGTGTGGCGCAGAGAATGCGCACATCCACCGCCACTTCCTGCTGCCCGCCGACGCTGCGTACGGCTTTTTCCTGAATCGCGCGCAGCAGTTTGACCTGCATTGTCAGCGGCAGGTCAGCCACTTCGTCAAGGAGCAGGGTGCCGCCGTGAGCGGTCTGGAACAGACCGGGTTTGTCTTCGATGGCGCCGCTGAAACTGCCTTTGCGGTGGCCGAAAAACTCGCTCTCCAACAGTTCCGAAGGAATCGCCGCGCAGTTGATCGGAATGAACGGCTGATTGGCGCGGGGGCTTTGATCATGAATCAGGCGCGCGACCAATTCCTTGCCGCTGCCGGATTCTCCGCTGATGTATACCGTCGCATGGCTACTGGCCAGTTTTGTGATGTGTTTACGCAGGTTGCGCATGGGCAATGAGTCGCCCAGCAAACGACGATCGACGCCAACCCCGCGGGCAGGAAGCAGCAGGGCGCTGGTGACCAGTTCACGCAGGCGGGTAAGGTCCACCGGTTTGGTCAGGAGGTCGAATGCCCCGGCCTTGAGCACATCGATCGCGGTTTCGAGACTGGCATAGGCGGTGATCATCGCCACTTGGACCTGCGGGTGACGTTGCTGGATGTGCTGTACCAGCTCCAGGCCGGTACCATCCGACAACTGCATGTCGGTCAGGCATAGATCGAAGCTTTCGCGTTTAAGCAGGGATTGCGCTTCGCCGACGTTGCGGGCGTTGAACGTCTCCAGCTTCATCCTTCCCAGGGTGATTTCCAGGAGTTCGCGTATGTCCGGTTCGTCATCGACGATCAAGACTTTTTGTCGTGGTCTCGTGTTCAACGTGGGTTCCGTCCGTGAGCAAAGGTCATGCAAAAGCAACCGCGTTCCTGGCGTGCCTTGAAGTCTAGGCGGGACAGAATGCTTTCGCCCGGCTCGCCGGACAGATAAGGCCCCAGGCCCTTGGTTTGGGGGGCGGGGGCTTCGTTATCGAGTGTTTCCAGTGATTTCGGATCGAGCCGTAGCGGCGACATTTGCTCGCGGCGCTGCAGCTGCAGGACGTGTTCGATTACCCGGTTCATTCGCAGAGTGTGGTCTTGAATAATCTGCGTCAGACGTCGATCGACGCCTTTCAGTTCCTTGGGTGCGCGCGATAGTCTTCAATCGGTCGCCATTTCGGGTGGCACGTCAGCGGCTACTGGAGCCCTTGTCTTGCTCGAGATGGGCCTGGCTGCAATACCACCGTTGGTCGAGGCTCAGCGCGCGGTCACGGGGCAGGTGAACGCCGCAATGGGCGCAACGGACCATGGGTGCCGCTTCCCGCTCGGCAGGGGGCCTGGGGGTGGAAGCCTGCCCCTTGAACTTACGCCAGAACCATACTGCAGCGGCAATCAGGGCAATCCAGAACAATAAACGAAGCATGGTGAGCTGCTATTCGACGGATGATCCGGCAGTTTAGCCAAGGACCTGTCAGGCGCACAGTGCAATAAATCGCCGAAACAAAAAAGGGAGACTCGAAAGTCTCCCTTTTTGCACAACCCGGGT
This sequence comes from Pseudomonas sp. B28(2017), assembly GCF_002113025.1. Taxonomy (GTDB): domain Bacteria; phylum Pseudomonadota; class Gammaproteobacteria; order Pseudomonadales; family Pseudomonadaceae; genus Aquipseudomonas. The sequence goes on from NZ_NEJH01000012.1 coordinate 105,469, forward strand.
GTCAGTCGAACACGCCGAAGGTCATGTAGCTGAACCACGAACGGTCGCTGTTGTTGCCTTCCGCTTCGTGATCTTCTTCTTCGACCGCGTCGCCATTATTGTCTTTAGGCTTGAGTTCGGCCGGGATTGCATCTTTGGCGTCCTGGAACTGCCTCTGCACGTCCTGGTTGGCGCGGGTTTCGCCCGGTGGCAGCGGCGGACGGGACTCGATCAGGCCCAGGGTCGCCTTGCTCAGCCACGAACGGTTGTCGGCTTCGGCCACGGTCGGCACGAACTGACCGTCCACCAGCGTCGGGTGGTTCGGGTAGTTGAGCTTCAGGGTTTCCAGGCTGGTGGCAGCCAGTTCGTCCAGGTGCAGGCGCTGGTAGGACTCGGTCATCACCGCCAGGCCGTCGCCGACCGAAGGGGTTTCCTGGAAGTTTTCCACCACGTAACGACCGCGGTTCGCGGCGGCGACATAGGCCTGACGGGTCAGGTAGTAGTCGGCCACGTGAATTTCGTAGGCTGCCAGCAGGTTGCGCAGATAAATCATGCGCTGCTTGGCGTCTGGTGCGTAGCGGCTGTTCGGGAAGCGGCTGGTCAGCTGGGCGAACTCGTTGTAGGAGTCGCGGGCGGCGCCCGGGTCACGCTTGGTCATGTCCAGCGGCAGGAAGCGCGCCAGCAGGCCGACGTCCTGGTCGAAAGAAGTCAGGCCCTTGAGGTAGTAGGCGTAATCGACGTTCGGATGCTGTGGGTGCAGGCGAATGAAGCGTTCCGCAGCGGACTTGGCCGCTTCTGGCTCGGTGTTCTTGTAGTTCGCGTAGATGAGTTCGAGTTGTGCCTGATCGGCATAACGACCGAACGGATAACGCGATTCCAGAGCCTTCAGCTTGGCGATGGCACTGGTGTAGCTACTGTTGTCCAGGTCATTTTGAGCCTGTTGGTACAGCTCGACTTCACTGAGGTTTTCGTCTACGACTTCCTTCGATGAGCAAGCAGCGGTCAATGCGAGGATGGCGATCAGCAGCAGGTGTTTCACTTGCATGGCGGCTTGCGTCCCTATGACGGCCGCTGTCTTGGGCGTGGCCGTCCTGTTATGATGAGCGCCCCGTTGAATAGCCTCGGGGCAAAAGACGCCGTATTTAACCACAAGCGCGCAGCCGAAACCAAAGGCTGTGCCGACGCCTAGTCTGAGCATGTCCGATAAAATTGAACTCCGCGCAGAGGTGCCGTCCGAATTGGGCGGCCAACGCCTCGATCAAGTCGCCGCACAATTATTCGCTGAGCACTCGCGCTCGCGCCTTTCCGCCTGGATCAAAGACGGCCGCCTGACTGTGGATGGGGCGGTTATCCGCCCGCGAGACATCGTCCATGGTGGCGCCATCCTTGAGCTGACTGCCGAGCAGGAAGCTCAGGGCGAATGGGTCGCTCAAGACATTGCCCTGGACATCGTCTATGAAGACGACGACATCCTGGTGATCAACAAGCCTGCGGGCCTGGTGGTGCACCCGGCTGCCGGTCACGCTGATGGCACCTTGCTCAACGCCTTGCTGCACCACGTGCCGGGCATCATCAATGTGCCCCGCGCCGGTATCGTGCATCGCCTGGACAAGGACACCACCGGTCTGATGGTGGTGGCCAAGACCATTCAAGCGCAGACGCAGCTGGTTGCACAGTTGCAGAGCCGCAGCGTCAGCCGGATCTACGAGTGTATCGTGATCGGTGTGGTGACAGCCGGTGGCAAGATCAATGCGCCGATCGGTCGTCATGGCCAGCAGCGCCAGCGCATGGCCGTGATGGAAGGTGGCAAGCAAGCCGTCAGCCATTACCGCGTGCTCGAGCGCTTCCGCTCCCACACTCACGTGCGGGTGAAGCTGGAAACCGGTCGTACGCACCAGATTCGCGTGCACATGGCGCACATCAACTTCCCGTTGGTCGGAGATCCTGCCTACGGCGGTCGCTTCCGCATTCCACCGGCGGCCAACCCGAGCATGGTCGAATCCCTGAAAAACTTCCCGCGTCAGGCGCTGCATGCGCGTTTCCTGGAGCTGGATCATCCAACCACCGGTCAGCGCATGAGCTGGGAATCACCGTTGCCGGAAGATTTCGTCTGGTTGCTGACCCTGCTCAAGCAAGACCGCGAGGCGTTCATCGGATGAGTGACTGGCTGATTCCTGACTGGCCCGCGCCGGCCGGGGTCAAAGCCTGTGTCACCACCCGTGCGGGTGGCGTCAGTGTGGCGCCGTTCGACAGCCTCAACCTTGGCGATCACGTCGACGACAGCCCTGAAGCAGTTGCCGAGAATCGCCGTCGCCTCACCGATCACTTTTCCATTCAACCGGCCTGGCTGCAGCAGGTCCATGGCATTGCCGTGGCCCATGCGGACCCAAGTCAGGTGGTCACTGCCGATGCCAGTTGGACGTCGACACCCGGTATCGCCTGTGCGGCGATGACGGCCGATTGCCTGCCGGTATTGTTTTGCGACCGTGCCGGGACTCGCGTTGCAGCGGCCCATGCCGGTTGGCGCGGGTTGGCGGCGGGTGTGCTGGAGGCCACCCTCGACAGTCTGGCCGTACCACCCGGCGAGGTGCTGGTGTGGCTCGGTCCGGCCATTGGTCCACAAGCGTTTGAAGTCGGCCCGGAAGTACGCGAAACCTTCGTGCAGCAACTGCCTCAAGCCGCAGAAGCCTTCGTGCCAAGTCAAAACCCCGGCAAGTTCATGGCCGACATCTATATGCTGGCCCGCTTGCGTCTGGCGGCTCGCGGTGTAACGGCTGTCTATGGTGGCGGTTTCTGCACCGTGACCGATCCGCGCTTCTTTTCTTATCGCCGTGCGCCCCGCACTGGCCGATTCGCCTCCCTGATCTGGCTTGACCGCTAAACTCCTCTGACCTGCGTCAACTGCACGACGCTTGAAACTCCCAGAATCGACCACATCTATTGTGCTATCTGGCAGGTTTCTTCATTCAGGATGTTTCATAGGTCCGGCCTGCTCAAAAGGAAGGTGACCCATGCGTATAGACCGTTTAACCAGCAAATTGCAGTTAGCGTTGTCCGATGCCCAATCCCTGGCCGTCGGCCACGATCATCCGGCCATTGAACCGGCACACTTGATGCAGGCCTTGCTCGAACAGCAGGGCGGCTCGATCAAGCCCCTGCTGATGCAGGTGGGCTTCGACGTCAACAGCCTGCGTAAAGAGCTGACCAAAGAGCTCGACCAGCTACCGAAAATCCAGAACCCGACCGGTGACGTGAATATGTCGCAGGATCTGGCGCGCCTGCTCAATCAGGCCGATCGTCTGGCGCAACAGAAAGGCGACCAATTCATCTCCAGCGAGCTGGTGTTGCTCGCCGCGATGGATGAGAACAGCAAGCTCGGCAAGCTGTTGCTCGGCCAGGGTGTGAGCAAGAAAGCCCTGGAAAATGCGATCAACAACCTGCGCGGTGGCGAGGCCGTCAACGACCCTAACCACGAAGAATCCCGTCAGGCTCTGGATAAATACACCGTCGACCTGACCAAGCGCGCCGAAGACGGCAAGCTCGATCCGGTAATCGGCCGTGACGATGAAATTCGCCGGACCATCCAGGTCCTGCAACGTCGTACCAAGAACAACCCGGTGCTGATCGGTGAGCCTGGCGTGGGTAAAACCGCCATCGCCGAAGGCCTGGCCCAACGCATCATCAATGGCGAAGTGCCGGATGGCCTCAAGGGCAAGCGCCTGTTGTCCCTGGACATGGGGGCGCTGATTGCCGGTGCCAAGTATCGCGGTGAGTTTGAAGAGCGGCTCAAGGCGTTGCTCAATGAACTGTCGAAGCAGGAAGGGCAGATCATTCTGTTCATCGACGAACTGCACACCATGGTCGGCGCCGGCAAGGGCGAAGGCTCGATGGATGCGGGCAACATGCTCAAGCCGGCCCTGGCCCGCGGTGAGCTGCACTGCGTGGGCGCCACGACGCTCAACGAGTACCGCCAATACATAGAGAAGGACGCCGCTCTCGAGCGACGTTTCCAGAAAGTGCTGGTGGATGAACCGAGCGAAGAAGACACCATCGCCATCCTGCGTGGCCTCAAGGAACGCTATGAGGTTCACCACAAGGTGGCGATCACCGACGGCGCGATCATTGCTGCGGCCAAACTCAGTCATCGTTACATCACTGACCGGCAGTTGCCGGACAAGGCCATCGACCTGATCGATGAAGCGGCCAGCCGCATCCGCATGGAGATCGACTCCAAGCCGGAAGTACTGGACCGTCTGGAGCGTCGCCTTATTCAGTTGAAGGTGGAATCCCAGGCACTGAAGAAAGAAAGCGACGATGCGGCGAAGAAGCGTCTGGAAAAACTGCAGGACGAAATCGCTCGTCATGAGCGCGAGTACTCGGATCTCGAAGAAATCTGGAATTCGGAAAAAGCCGAAGTCCAGGGTTCTGCACAGATCCAGCAGAAAATCGAGCAGTCCCGCCAGGAGCTGGAAGCGGCCCGTCGCAAAGGTGACCTGAACCGCATGGCCGAGTTGCAGTACGGGGTGATCCCGGACCTGGAGCGCAGCCTGCAAATGGTCGACCAGCATGGCAAAAGCGAGAACCAGTTGCTGCGCAGCAAGGTGACTGAGGAAGAAATCGCCGAAGTCGTATCGAAGTGGACCGGTATTCCGGTGTCGAAGATGCTCGAAGGCGAGCGCGAAAAACTGATGAAGATGGAAAGCCTGTTGCACCAGCGTGTGATTGGCCAGGAAGAAGCGGTGGTCGCGGTTTCCAATGCGGTGCGGCGTTCCCGCGCCGGATTGGCCGATCCGAATCGTCCAAGTGGTTCGTTCATGTTTCTCGGCCCGACCGGTGTCGGTAAAACCGAATTGTGCAAGGCGCTGGCCGAATTCCTCTTCGATACCGAAGAGGCGATGGTGCGGATAGACATGTCCGAGTTCATGGAGAAGCATTCCGTGGCTCGCCTGATCGGTGCGCCACCGGGCTACGTGGGGTATGAGGAGGGCGGTTACCTGACCGAGGCCGTGCGTCGCAAGCCGTATTCGGTGATCCTGATGGATGAGGTCGAGAAAGCGCACCCGGATGTGTTCAACATCTTGCTGCAAGTGCTCGAAGACGGTCGTCTGACCGATAGCCATGGCCGCACGGTGGATTTCAAGAATACTGTGATTGTCATGACCTCCAACCTGGGCTCGGTACAGATCCAGGAACTGGTCGGTGATCGTGAGGCGCAGCGTGCAGCGGTGATGGATGCGATTTCCAGCCACTTCCGGCCGGAGTTCATCAACCGGGTCGATGAAGTGGTGATCTTCGAGCCGTTGGCGCGGGATCAGATCGCCGGCATTACCGAGATCCAGTTGGGTCGTCTGCGCAGCCGCCTGACCGAACGGGAGCTGAAGCTTGAGCTCAGCCCTGAAGCCATGGACAAGCTGATTGCGGTCGGTTACGACCCGGTGTACGGCGCACGGCCGCTCAAACGAGCGATCCAGCGCTGGATCGAGAACCCGCTGGCGCAGTTGATCCTGTCCGGTCGATTCATGCCGGGCGACACGGCACATGGCGTGGTGGAAAACGACGAAATCGTCTTCGTCTGATCCAGATCGGCAACAAAATTGAAAAGGCCTCGCATTGCGAGGCCTTTTTTTCGTTAGGCTGTTGAACTCAAAGGAAAAGCCTTGTAAAGTGCGCCCCGCAGTAAGTCACCCGCCAGGGTTTCCGCTCACCAGGCAGGAATCCAAAATAAGTTGCAAATCATTAACTTGAAAGCAATTTAGGGGGTTGACAGAGGTTCTGAAGATTGTAGAATAGCGCGCCTCAGACACACGAACGCAGCGATGCGAACGGGTTGAAGAGAACGCAGTAAAGCTTCAAAGTTGTAAATTGAAATATGTAGTTCCGTGATAGCTCAGTCGGTAGAGCAAATGACTGTTAATCATTGGGTCCCAGGTTCGAGTCCTGGTCACGGAGCCAATTTCAAACCGGGGTATAGCGCAGTCCGGTAGCGCGCCTGCTTTGGGAGCAGGATGTCAGGAGTTCGAATCCCCTTACCCCGACCATTTTTGGGTCGTTAGCTCAGTTGGTAGAGCAGTTGGCTTTTAACCAATTGGTCGTAGGTTCGAATCCCACACGACCCACCATTTTTGAAACCAGGTAACACTGGGATCGAATCTTAAGATCAGACGCCAAAAGCTCTGTTCGCAGAAGGCGCCTCTTGAAGGTGCCTTTTTTTTACCGGGGTATAGCGCAGTCCGGTAGCGCGCCTGCTTTGGGAGCAGGATGTCAGGAGTTCGAATCCCCTTACCCCGACCATATTAAAAATCCTCGTATCGAAAGATACGGGGATTTTTTTTGTCCAAAAGATCTCATACGCACCGCAAAAGCAACTGTGGTAGCAAGCTGCCCGGAGCCGGCTCGCTACCACAGGTTTTATATCAATGCAGCTTCAAGCGCGGCTCGGTGCCGCGACCGATCTTGCTGCCCAGCATCAGCATCGCCGTGCGGAACGGTCCGTACAACGCCATCTGGTGCATGCGGTACAGCGACACGTAGAACATCCGCGCCAGCCAGCCTTCGAGCATTACGCTGCCGGTGAGGTTGCCCATCAAGTTACCCACAGCCGAAAAACGCGACAGCGAGATCAGTGAGCCGTAGTCGGTGTACTTGTACTCCGGCAATGCCTTGCCTTCGATGCGCAGTTTCAGCGATTTGGCCAGCAATGAAGCCTGCTGGTGAGCGGCCTGGGCACGTGGCGGCACATTGCGGTCGCTGCCTGGTTGAGGGCAGGCGGCGCAGTCACCGAACGCGAAGATGTTCTCGTCGCGGGTGGTTTGCAGGGTCGGCAGCACTTGCAACTGATTGATGCGGTTGGTTTCCAGGCCATCGATGTCCTTGAGGAATCCCGGAGCGCGAATCCCGGCGGCCCAGACTTTCAGGCTGGCCTTGATTTCGTTGCCGTCCGCGGTGATCAGGCTGTCGGCCGTCACTTCGCTGACAGCGGCATTGGTCATGACGTTGACCCCGAGTTTCTCCAGGGTTTTATGCACAGGTCCGCCAATCCGCTCTGGCAGCGCTGGCAGGACTCGTGGTCCGGCTTCGATCAGGGTGATGTGCATGTTTTCCGGCTTGATCCGGTCAAGGCCATAGGCCGCCAGTTCATGGGCGGCGTTATGCAGCTCGGCGGCCAGCTCGACCCCGGTGGCACCGGCACCGACGATGGCCACACTGATTTGCTCGATTGTGTCGGTCTGACCGGCGTGAGCACGCAAGTAGTGGTTGAGCAGTTGCTGGTGGAAACGCTCGGCCTGTTTACGCGTGTCGAGGAACAGGCAGTGTTGCGCAGCGCCCTGGGTGCCGAAATCGTTGGTGGTGCTGCCGACGGAGATCACCAGCGAGTCGTAAGACACTTCGCGGGCTGGCACCAGTTCCAGGCCGGCTTCGTCATAGGTGGCAGCCAGCTGGATTTTTTTCTTCGCGCGATCGAGCCCGCTCATGCGCCCCAGCTGGAACTCGAAGTGGTTCCATTTGGCCTGGGCGACATAGTTGAGTTCGTCTTCGGAAGAGTTCAGGGAACCGGCCGCCACTTCGTGCAACAACGGTTTCCAGATGTGGGTCAGGTTCGCGTCGACCAGCATCACACTGGCCGTACCACGCTTGCCCAGAGTCTTACCCAGACGGGTAGCCAACTCCAGACCGCCGGCGCCGCCGCCGACAATGACAATACGATGGGACATGGGGATAACTCGCAAGGCTAAAGGAAATCGGTGCAATTACCCGAGCGAGCGCAAGGCAGCTCATAGCGTCAGGTAACTGATAAGGCGGCTCAACAGGCCCAGACCAATGGTCACTGCCAATACCAGTACAAGGAGCATCCACGGCCGGAAGGGCCGGCGCTCGACTTGGTGCTGGGACAAATGCAGGTACTCTTCGACATGCTTTTGGTCGTCTGGGTTCAGGCGGCTGGTCATAAAGGCCTCGTCAGGTAGACGTAGCTAAATGTGTAGAAGCTACAGGCTGATTTAACGAACGTTGAACGGAGCATAGCCGCTGTCCGCAAGGGGCTCGACGCTCACCGTATCGTCCAGGCGAATGATTCCACTTTGTAACACTCGGGCAGTGATTCCGCCATGTCCACGCACGGCCTGAAAGGTGCCGATGCCCAGGTTGCTTTCAAGACGCGCGCAGGGCTGGCACCAGCCGGTGGTTTCGAACGTTGCCTGGCCAATCCGGAAGCGGCGACCCTTGAGGCTGAACAGATTGATGTCACTGATAACGAGATTGCGCCGTAGATCTTCAGGCCGGACCGGATGATCGTGCGCACGCCCCATCAACGAACTGATCACCGCCAGGTGTTCCCACTGAATCAGCGTGACCTGCCGCGCATTGCGCACGCCGGGGCGGGCGTGGTCGCCGGTCAGGCCGGCCTCGAGGCGCGCTTCCACGGCCTCGAGTTCAAGCATCGGCGAGCGTGATTGCGGACGCACGCCGATCCAGCGTACACGACCTTGTTGCGGCACCTCGGCGATCAGTTCCTGTAGCGGGCTCACAGGCTGATCCCGACGTCAAAAACAATGCTGCGCCCCAGATTGCTGCGCAAGAAGTCCGGCGCATCCGGGTGAGCGAACAGCACGCGGGCAAATGTCGGCCCGACCAATGACAGCGAGCGCCAGCCCTGGCGCAAGTATTCGGTCGGCGGCGGGAAATGGCTGTTGAGGTCCAGCACTTCGCGTTTGAGGCTGGCGAAGGCAATGATGTCCAGATCACCCAGATCCATGCCGCGCTCTTTGTAGTTGTGCGCCTTTTTGCGCAAGGTCGGCGCCAATCGCAGCAAGAATTCGTTGGCGGGGATGCGTCGTGGCTTGGCTTCGCGGCGCACCAGTTGACTTAGGGAAAACGCGCTGCGTCGACGTTGCAATTCGTCGCGCCATTCATCGTTGAGGCGTCGGCCCTCGTCGAGCACGAAGAACACCTCGAAACTGGCATCGCGAAACAACACATCAGGCGGCTCGCCGGCGGGGGCGAATTCATCGGCACGATAGGGAATGTTCAAGCCTTGCAGCAGGCGCTGGCAGACCCAACGCTCACGCTCCCATTTGCGGGCATTGGACAGGAACGTGTTGGCTTGCTCGGCCGCGATGGTCAGCAGGCGTAAATAGTCTGAGTCATCCATAGGCCCAAGCTTAGCGTTCAAATGTGATCGCAAAGAAGACAATTTGTCGGGGAGGGCCAATGCCTCCCGTCCCCATGCCCGTTTCAGGGCCCTGCACAAAATGGATAGAGATCTGCGTGCACTGGATATTGCCACGTATCGGGTGGCTCTACCCTCGGCTGTACGGACGTAAGCCGTATTACCGACGCTCTAAAAAAACAACAACAAGAGACATATGCCATGCGCAAGATCGACGTACATGAGGTTATCGACAACGCTCGCTTCAACCGCTTTCACTGGATGGTGCTGTTCTGGTGTGCCCTGATCATCATCTTCGACGGTTACGATCTGGTGATCTACGGCGTGGTCTTGCCGATGCTGATGAAAGAGTGGGGGCTCAGTCCTTTGCAAGCCGGTGCACTGGGCAGCTATGCACTGTTCGGCATGATGTTCGGCGCGCTGTTCTTTGGTCCGTTGTCTGACAAGATCGGCCGCAAGAAGGCCATCACGATCTGCGTGATGCTCTTCAGTGGCTTCACCGTGCTCAATGGTTTCGCCCGAAACCCCACCGAGTTCGGCCTCTGTCGCTTCATTGCCGGGCTCGGCATTGGCGGCGTGATGCCTAACGTCGTGGCACTGATGAACGAGTACGCACCGAAGAAAATCCGCAGCACTCTGGTCGCGATCATGTTCAGCGGTTACTCGGTGGGCGGCATGTTGTCCGCCGGACTGGGCATTGTGCTGATCCCGAGTTTCGGCTGGCAGTCGGTGTTTTACGTAGCGGTCCTGCCGTTACTGTTGTTGCCGCTGATCATGTATTTCCTGCCCGAATCGGTAGGTTTCATGGTGCGTCAGGGGCGTAATGAAGAGGCGCGCAATATTCTCCAGCGGATTGATCCGGCCTACGTCGCGCAAACGTCTGACCAATTGCACATGGCCGAAGTGAAAGGCACGGGCACTCCGGTGTTGCAGTTGTTCCGTGAAGGCCGTGCGCTGCGCACGCTGATGCTGTGGCTGGCGTTTTTCTGCTGCCTGTTGATGGTGTACGCGTTGAGTTCCTGGCTGCCAAAACTGATGGCCAACGCCGGTTACAGCCTGGGTTCGAGCCTGTCGTTCCTGCTGGTGTTGAACTTCGGGGCGATCTTCGGCGCGGTTGGTGGCGGGGTGCTGGGTGACAAACTCAATCTGCCGAAAGTGCTGGCGGTGTTTTTCGCCACGGCGGCGGTGTCGATCACTCTGTTGGGCTTCAACAGCCCGATGCCGGTGTTGTACCTGCTGATCGCCGTTGCGGGTGCCACCACCATTGGCTCGCAGATTCTTTTGTACGCCTGCGCCGCGCAGTTTTACTTCATGACGATTCGCTCTACCGGTCTGGGCTGGGCGTCGGGTATTGGGCGCAACGGGGCCATCGTCGGTCCGCTGCTGGGTGGTGCATTGCTTGGGATCAGCTTGCCCCTGCAACTGAACTTCATGGCGTTTGCCTTGCCCGGTGCGGTGGCGGCCCTGGCCATGACCGTGTTCGCCATCAGCAGCCGACGCAGCGCTGCCGGTGTCAACCCGGCGTTGTCAGCGACCGGTGCCTGAATCATGAAAGCGTTTTTCCAGGACTTCTCGTTGTCAGCTGCCGTGGCCGGATTCATTGCCACGGTGATTTCCTATGCAGGCCCGTTGGTGATCATCTTTCAGGCGGCAGAAGCGGCGCATCTTTCGCGGGAAGTGTTGTCGTCCTGGATCTGGGCGATCTCCCTTGGCAGCGCCGTGCTCGGTATCGCTTTGAGCCTGCGCTACCGCGTTCCGGTGATCATCGCCTGGTCGGCGCCGGGCTCGGCGTTGCTGGTGACGCTGTTGCCGGAAATTTCCATGGCAGAGGCGGTGGGGGCTTATCTGGTCAGTAGCCTGATCATTTTCGTGGTTGGCATTTCGGGCGCTTTCGACCGGATCATCGGCAAGCTGCCCGCAGCCATCGCGGCAGCGATGCTGGCGGGGATCCTGTTCAGTTTCGGTACCGGGTTGTTTGTGTCGATGCAGCACAAGCCGTTGCTGGTCCTGGCGATGTTTGCCTGCTACCTGATCTGCAAGCGTGCGATGCCGCGTTATGCGGTAATGATGGTGCTGCTGGCGGGTTGTTCGATTGCCGCGTTCACCGGTGATTTGCATCGTGAAGCGCTGGTGATCGGTCTGGCCACGCCGGTGTGGATCGCGCCCGAGTTCAGCCTGGGTGCGATCCTGAACATCGCCTTGCCGCTGGTGATGGTGGCGCTGACCGGTCAGTTCGTGCCCGGCATGGCGGTGCTGCGCACCAGTGGATATCCAGTGCCAGCGAGTCCCATCGTCGCCAGTAGCGCGCTGGGTACGGCACTGTTGGCACCGTTTGGTTGCCATGGACTGAATCTGGCGGCGATCACCGCGGCGATCTGCACCGGTCGCGAATCCCATGAAGATCCTCGCAAACGCTACGTGGCCGGGGTCGTCGGTGGCCTGTGTTACCTGTTGTTGGGGGGCTTCGGCGCCACGCTGGTCTCGCTGTTTTCAGCGTTCCCCAAAGAGTTGATCGCGGCGCTGGCTGGGCTGGCCTTGTTCGCCGCCATTACCGGTGCGTTGACGGGAGCGATGGCGGTTCCGAGCGATCGTGAAGCCGCGCTGGTGACCTTTCTGGTCACGGCTTCGGGCATGACGTTGTTCGGATTGTCCGCAGCGTTCTGGGGGCTGATTTTCGGCATGGTTACCCATGTGTTGTTGAGCGCTCGTCGTCCCGTTCCCCGTCGCAAATCCACTGCAACTGAAGTCCTTCAACCAGTCGATCAATAACAATAAGAGAAAAACGATGAAACAGATTCTCCCAACAACCGGTTCGGCGTTGTCCCTGGCTGTCGTCTCGGGTTTTTCCACGGGGGCGATGGCGGCTGAAGCCGGCTTTGTCGAAGACACCACCGCGACGCTGCAGGCGCGCAATTACTACTTCAGCCGCGACTATTCCGACATCGTCGGCGCCAACCAGCAATCGAAGGCTGAAGAGTGGGCCCAGGGTTTCATCCTCAACGTGAAGTCCGGATACACCCAGGGTACCGTCGGGTTTGGGGTGGATGTCATCGGCTTGCTCGGCCTCAAGCTCGACAGTGCTCCGGACCGGACCAATACCGGTCTGCTGCCGGTGCAGGACGACGGCCGCGCGGCGGACAACTACAGCCGCCTGGAAGGCGCGTTGAAGATGCGCTACTCCAAAACCGAGCTGAAAGTCGGTGAGCTGCAACCCAATCTGCCGGTGTTGGCATTCAGCGATATTCGCCTGCTGCCACCGAGTTATCAGGGCGCGAGCATTACCTCCAGCGAGATCAATGGCCTGACGCTGCAGGGTGGTCATTTGAGTTCAACCCACCTGCGCAACGAGGCTGGCGACGAAAAGATGCAAGCGATGCTGGGTCACGTGCCGCAGCGTCAGGTCAGCAGTGACGGTTTCAATTTTGCCGGCTCTGATTATGCGTTCAATGACAAGCGCAGCTCGGTCAGCGCCTGGTACGGACAACTGGAAGATATCTACAACCAGCGTTTTCTGGGTTTAAAGCACAGTGAGCCAGTGGGCGACTGGATCCTCGGCGCCAACCTCGGTTACTACGATTCGCGCGAGGACGGCAAAAAACTGCTGGGCAATATCGACAACCAGGCGTTCTTCTCGTTGCTGTCGGCCAAGCGTGGCGGCCATACGTTTTACGTCGGCTATCAGGGCATGTTCGGCGACAGTGCATTTCCACGGGTATTTGCCAACATCTCGCCGCTGGGCAACGAAGTGCCGACCTACGAGTTCGCCTTCACCGATGAACGTTCCTGGCAGGCGCGCTACGACTACGACTTCGCGGCGCTCGGCGTACCGGGGCTGACCAGTACCGTGCGCTACATCAGCGGCAACAATGTCGATACCGGAAAGGGTTTCGAAGGCAAGGATCGCGAGCGTGACCTGGACATCGGCTATGTGTTGCAGAGCGGCAGCCTCAAAGGTTTGGGGATTCGCGTGCGCAATGCGATGGCGCGTTCAAACTACCGCAGTGATATCGACGAGAACCGCTTGATCCTCAGCTACACGTGGACCTTGCTGTGAGCCCTTTGATCACAGGTTGCTGGTGCAATCACCGATGACGTTGTAGGTCACGCGGTGGGTCTGGCCCTGATGGTCGACATACACCATGGTCGCCGGTACGACCCCGCACGCGGTCGCAGTGTCCGACACAGAAACCACGCTGGCGATGTCCAGTGGCTGCTCCGGGCTGTACAGGACCGCGAGGGGCTCGTTGTCAGCGGCCATGGCCGAGGTGGCGATGACGGTCAGCAACAGGCTGATCAACGTTTTCATGTTGGCGTGCTCCGTGTCGGTTCTGATGTCTGAATTTTAGTCCTGGCCACCGACGGATAAAGGGGCGAACGGTGGATGCAGCCTTACATAAAACGTAACAGTCATCGCCCGAGGAGGGCTTATGGATGTGCTTAACAACTTGCGCGTGTTCATCCGGGTGGTGGACTGCGCCAGTTTCACCGGGGCTGCCGATGCGCTGGATCTGTCGACCGCGCAGGTATCCCGATTGGTGGCGGATCTGGAGGAGCATGTACAGGCGCGTCTGCTGCAACGCACCACGCGGCGCTTGAGCCTGACCGACGCCGGCGAACGCTTTTTGCTGCGCAGCCGGCAAATCGTCGAAGCCATGGATGAGGCGACGGCCGAGGCTCGTGGTGCTCATATCAATCCGGCCGGACGCCTGCGGGTGCACAGCATGAACGGCCTGGGTGCGCTGCTCACGCCGTTGATCGCCCGCTACAGTGAGCTTTATCCGGATGTGGTGTTCGAGCTGACCTTGTCGCAGCGCAATCCCGATCCGCTGGAGGAGGGGCACGATGTGGTGATTTCGATAGCTCCGGAACTGGCCGACTCGCAAATGGTTGCGCAGGCCGTCGGGCAAATCTACAGCGTACCCTGTGCCTCCCCGGACTATCTGCACCGCCGGGGCGTGCCGCAGCATCCGCTGGCGCTGAACGATCATCAATGCCTGCGCATGCTCGACCCGCTGTACAGCGATCAATGGCTTTTCCACGACTCGCACGGCGAGCACGCCGTCAGCCCGGCCAAGACCTTTCAGTGCAATGTTGCCGAGTCGATGGTCAAGGCTTCGGAGGCGAGCATGGGCATCAGCCTGCTGCCGTTCTACACCGCGACGCGGCCCTTGAGCGACGGTACTTTGCTGCGTGTGTTACCTGCATGGCGCCTGCGCGAACGCAATGTGTATGCGCTGTATCCTTCGCGACGCTTTCTCGATGCCAAGGTCCGCACCTGGGTGGACTTTCTCAGGTCTGAGCTACCGAAGCTGTTCGCCGAACATGACGCGGTGATGAACGATCCGCGGCATTGGGCTTGAAGTCGAAGGGCCTGCGAGCGGCGGTGTAGACTGAGTGTCTGTTGTCTTTCGCCGAGGAGTCGCGCGTAGATGTGCACACCAGGGTCAGCGGGCATCGTGCCATGGCGCACACGGGAGTGTGTTGAACTATGATCGGTGCGCAGTTGCTGTCATCGGAAACCCTTGCGGCCGGCTGGCTGATCTATGTGCCGGTGTTGATCTGGGCGGTCTGTCGCGCGCCGTGGGTTGAACTGTTCACCGACAGCCGTCGTCAGCATCTGCTGTTTGGAACGGTGTTTGCGCTGTTTCTGCTGTGGCTGGTGCGGCAGGATTTCGATACCGGCGTGTCTTATCACCTCATCGGAATGACGGCGGTAACCCTGCTGCTGGATTGGCCGCTGGCGCTGGTCGGCGGGTTGGTTGCACAAATGGGGCTGGTGTTGCTCGGCCGACAGGACCTGGCGGCGGTCGGGGTCAATGGTGCGCTGTTGATTGCGCTGCCGGTGCTGGTCACCGAGTGTTGCGCCATTCTGGTGGAGCGTGCGCAGCCGCGAAATCTCTTCGTGTATATCTTCGTTTCCGGATTCTTTGCCGCCGCGCTGTCCGCGTTGTTGTGCCTGCTGCTGGGGCTGTGGTTGCTGTGGTTCGATGAGCGTTTCGAAATGCCGTATTGGCTCGAGGATTTTGTCGGTTACCTGTGGTTGATCATTTTCCCCGAGGCGTTTATCAACGGCATGATCGTCAGTGCGCTGGTCGTGTTTTGTCCGGAGTGGCTTGAGACGTTCAACCGCACGCGCTACCTCTCGGCTCCCTGGAAGGACGACGATCCCAAGTCCTGATCCCCATCAAAACCTGGAATCGCCCACTCGATGGATCAGTGACGCGGGTCGAAATCACCGCTGAACAACTCGTCCTCGGCATCGGGAGCCACTGGAATCTTGTGTTCTTCGGACGCCCAGGCGCCCAGGTCGATGAGTTTGCAGCGGTCGGAGCAGAATGGCCGGAATTTGCTCTCGGCGGTCCATTCCACGGGGGCGCCACAGGTTGGGCATTCGACGGTTGTTGGTTGGCTCATGACTGGCCTCCACGCAAAGTAAGATAAAAGTGATGCAGGCGTTCGACCTCGCTGTGCAGCCAGGCAAGGTCGCGGTCATTGACCACGACGTCGTCGGCATGGCTCACGCGATCCTGGCGATTGGCCTGGGCCTTCAGGATCGCCCGGACTTGCTGTTCGCTGGTCTGGTCACGTTGCAGGGTGCGTTCAACCTGCAATTGTTCCGGGGCATCGATCACCAGCACGCGTTGGGTCATGGCGTATTGTCCGGACTCGATCAGCAGCGGCGAAACCAGAATCGCATAAGGTGATTTTGCCAGCGCCAGGTGGTGAGCGATTTCCTCGCCGATCAGTGGGTGCAGGAGGGCCTCCAGCCAGCGGCGTTCTTCAGGCACTTCGAAGATCAATTTGCGTAGCGCTGCGCGGTCCAGTTGTCCGTCGCTCTGCAACACACCGGGGCCGAAGTGTTCGACGATCTTTGCCAGTGCCGGGCGGCCAGGTTCAACGACCCAGCGAGCGGCATGATCGGCGTCGACCACATGCACACCCAGATCGATGAAGTGCTGGGCGGCCGCGCTTTTGCCGCTGCCGATGCCGCCGGTCAGGCCGAGAATCCAGGGTTTTTCCACAGGGCTATTCATTTCAAACCGACAGACTGCCAATAAAGGTCGGTTATTTGACCACCCCAGAGCAACGCAATCCAGCCGGCAATGGCCAGATAGGGACCGAAAGGGATCGGCGTCGAGGTTTTTGCGTTGCGCCAGCGCAGCAATATCATCCCGATAATGGCACCCACCAGAGAGGACAGCAGGATGGTCAGCGGCAAAATCTGCCAGCCACCCCAGGCGCCCAGCATCGCCAGCAGCTTGAAATCACCGTAGCCCATGCCGTCCTTGCCCGTGATCAGCTTGAACACCCAGAACACCGCCCACAGCACGCTGTAGCCGGCTATTGCCCCCCAAAGCGCCTCGTGCAACGACACGAACAGGCCGAAACTGTTGACGATCAACCCCAGCCATATCAACGGAAGCACCAGCACGTCCGGCAATATCTGATGTTCGGCGTCGATCAGGCTCATCGCCAGCAACCCCCAACTCAGGATCAGCATCAGGCAGGCAGGCCAACCGAAGCCGAAGTGCCAGGCCACAAACGCCGACAGCGCGCCACAGGCCAGTTCGATCAACGGATAGCGCGGGCTGATCGCTGCTGCGCAGGATGAACAGCGCCCGCGCAACAACACATAACTGAGCAGCGGAATGTTTTCCCAGGCGCGGATCCGGTGACCGCAATGCGGGCACTGGGAATGAGGCAGCAGCAGGTTGTAGGTCGGCACCGGCGTTTCGCCGGGCAGCCCGAGAATGTCATGGGCCTGCACACGCCACTCGCGTTCGAGCATTTTCGGCAGGCGCCAGATCACCACATTGAGGAAACTGCCGACCAGCAGGCCGGTGATTCCCGCGAGAAGGACAAAGGCCAGCGGATAGTGAATCAGGATTTCATTCAAGGGCATGTCAGATCGCTGAGCCGAGTTGGAAGATGGGCAGGTACATGGCAACTACCAGTCCACCGACGATAACACCCAGCACCACCATGATGAACGGCTCCATCAGGCTGGTGAGGTTATCGATCATGTTATCGACGTCGTTTTCGTAGAACTCCGCGACCTTGTCGAGCATATCGTCCAGGGCGCCGGACTCTTCGCCGATGGCGGTCATCTGTATGGCCATGTTCGGAAAGACGCCAGAGGTTCGCATGGCGAAATTCAATTGCATGCCGGTCGAAACGTCCTGCCGGATGCGCAACACAGCACGCTTGAACACGATATTGCCGGTCGCACCGGCCACTGACTCCAGGGCCTCCAGCAGTGGCACGCCGGCAGCGAAAGTAGTCGACAGTGTGCGGGCGAACCGGGCCACGGCGGACTTGTAAATCAATGTGCCTACCAGCGGCAGTTTCAGCAGCCAGGTGTCCATCCGGTCACGAAAGGCCGGGGATGTCCTGAGGGCGTGGCGCACACCGAAGGTCATTGCGATCACTGCGGCAAGGACCGTCCACCACCAGGCCTGCATGAATTGCGACAGGCCAATGACCATCACGGTGAAGGCCGGCAGTTCGGCGCCAAAGCCTTTGAACACCGACTCGAACTGCGGTACGACATTGACCAGCAGAATACCGGTGACAATCGCCGCGACGAACACCACCACCAGCGGGTAGGTCATGGCTTTCCTGATCCGGGCCTTGAGGCTTTCGCTTTTTTCCTTGTAGGTCGCGACCCGCTCCAAAAGGGTGTCGAGGGCACCGGCCTGTTCGCCGGCATCCACCAGGTTGCAATACAGTTCATCAAAGTACCGGGGCTTCTTGCGCAGGGCGGTGGCGAAACTGTTGCCGGCCGCGACTTCCTGTTTCAGTTCGTCCACCAACTGGCGCATGGCCGGATTGTCGAAGCCTTCGCCGATGATGTCGAACGACTGTAACAAGGGCACGCCGGCCCTCATCATCGTCGCCATTTGCCGGGTGAACAGGGCAATATCCTGGGCCTTGATGCGCTTGCCCATGTTGAAAACCGAATGGTTTTTCTTGCGAATCTTGCCGGGATTGATGCCTTGCTTGCGCAGTTTCGCCTTGATCAGAGCCGGGTTTTGAGCGCTGAGCTCACCGGTTACCCTTGTGCCTTTGCGGTCGATGCCTTCCCATGCATACACGCTGATTTTCGCTGCCTTGACCGCCATGTTCAGTCCTGGGTAATCCGCTTGAGTTGCTCTTATAGCCTAGTCAATCAACGGAGCCAAACCAGCAAGGGTGAGGTGACAAAAAACGTCAGATAGTGCTGATCCTGGTAGTAGGAAAGGGCTTTGCCGCCGCCACGGCCCCAGCCAACAGGGGGCTTTTGCCTTGGCACAGGCTGTGCTGCCAAGGGGCAGATCATGAGCTTTCGACTCATGCATGGAGCCTGTATATGAATCAAAAAGGTTTTACCCTGATCGAGTTGCTTGTCGTGGTGGCGATCATCGGGATCCTGGCAACACTGGGTCTGCCGATGTATTCCAAATACCAGGCCCGGGCCAAAGTCACGGCGGCGCTGGCCGAGCTGACTGCGATGAAAGTGCCGTTCGAGGATGTGATCAATCAGGGGGATACCCCGACAATTGCCAACGTGGCGCCCGCCGGCGCGACTTCGACTACCCACTGCGCCCTGGCTGTGACGGCTTCGACTCCGGAGGGGGAGGGATCAATCGTTTGTACATTGCAGAATGCCCCGGGGACGGTCCTGGGCAAAACCGTCGTCCTGACACGGGACGAAGCCAAAGGCTGGTCATGTAAAAGCACCGTATCCCGGGATTACTTGCCCAAAGGGTGTTCCGCGACGTGAATCGCTGAATCAATTTCCCGCCATTGCGGGGTTTTTTCTGTTGGTCGGCCCGTCGTCAAAAGTTTCAGAGAAAGCGTAGAAATTCAGGATCTTAGGAACTTTCCATAAACCCGCAACTTGCACGCAGCATTTCGGCGTCTCGTGCATTTTGCATGGTTTCAAAATTCGTCTTACTTTATAAATTGTTGATTTATAAGGATTTATTAACTATCTAAAAATTGGCACAGCGTTCGCAACACCCTTGGTAACCCTGCCGACATGACACCCGGCAGATTTGTCAGAAAAACAGGAGTTACTCGTATGAAGAAGTTCGCTATCGCTGCCGCTACTGCTACCGCGCTGACTCTGACCATGGCAAATGCGGCATTCGCCCAGACCACTCAAGCCACCCAGGCTCCAATGACCCTGGCGGCGGGTGAAATGACCAAGGCTAAAGAAGCTACTTCCGATACCTGGATCACCACCAAAGTCAAAGCCGACCTGATGACCGAAAAAGGCATTCCAGGTACCGACATCAAGGTTGAAACCAACAAGGGCGTGGTATCGCTGTCGTCGACCGCTGCCGTGACCGATTCGCAAAAAGACATGGCTGTGGCCATTGCCAAGAAAATCAAAGGCGTCAAGGCGGTCTCCGCTGACGGCCTCAAAACCGAATAAGGCAGGCTTCTCGCCTGGACCGGGAGAGGGCGCGACAGACGGGCCGAGTCATACGTCTGTTGCCGCCTGAGAGTTCATGCGAGCGGCCAAATGGATTTTGGCCACTACAGGCCCCGCGCATTTTTGCCGGGGCCTGTTTTATTTGCAGTGGTGCCAATCAATTGTGGGGGCGTGCCTGATTAATTGCCGCGTTTGCTGGTGATCTGCTTCAGCCGATTACCTTCGAATCGCAAGTATTGATACATGCCGCCATTCGGTCCGTAGGTCCATTCCTCGACCTGAAATTCCTCGCGCCGGTCTGCACTGCGCTTGTAACCCAGCAAGTCGCGACTGACCGGCTCACCGCATTTCTGGATAACCTCACTCGAACGATCACCGACGCTGATCAATTGGCTGCCACAGCGCAGGGTATCGGCTGCCCAGGCCTGACTGACGGCTAGCACCAGGATCAGGCCTGTCAGCAGCCGTCGAATCATCACTCGGCATCCAGATGCATCGGTGTCACCACGCGGCCATCACTTTGTGCCTCGCCGAGATTGGCGTCGATGAAATACACCCGGTTATCTTCCAGCTGGGCCTTGTCGACCAGGTAATCCTTGATGCTGCTGGCGCGTTCCTGGCCCAGTTGACGCAACAGCACGTCGCTGGTGCTCCAGAATTTGATCACCTCGGCACGCATTTTCGCGGTGCGCTCTTCCTTGCCCAGGTCCTTCCATTCGGCTGGGGGCTGGGTTTTCAGGCGGGTGCGGTAGATACCTTCGAGCAACGGGCCTTTTTCCCCGTCCGGCACGTCCAGTAACGAAGCCTGGGCCGGGACCTTGTCGCCGCGGCGCTGGAGCATTTTGTAGTAGTTGTACTGATACTCACGTTCCAGGCGTTGTTCAGCGATCAATGGGCCATCACTGCTCTGGGCGGCGGTGCCTTCGATTTCCAGGCGCAGGGCCGGGCGTTCCTTGAGGGCCTTGGACAGTTTGTCCAAAGCGCCTTCGGCGTCCTTGCTCAGGTCGCTGGAACCCGCTGCGAACGACACACTGCCCAGATCTTCCGCGCCCCCACCGTTGACCAGCCCGCCAATGAGCTTGAACGGTGCGGCCGCGGCTTTGACGATCAGGTTGCGCAGGGTCTGCCAGATGATCGGCATGACACTGAACTGGGGGTTGTTCAGGTCGCCGCTCACCGGCAGTTCGATGGAGATCTTGCCGTCGACGTCCTTGAGCAAGGCAATGGCCAGTTTCAGCGGCAGGCTCACGGCATCCGGGCTGTCGACTTTCTCACCCAGTTGCAGTTGTTCGACCACCACTTTGTTTTCAGCTTTGAGCTGGCCCTTGGTGATCTGGTAGTGCAGGTCGAGATTGAGCCGGCCCTTGCGGATACGGTAGCCGGCGAACTTGCCGGAGTAGGGCGTCAGCGTGGTCAGTTCCACGCGTTTGAAGCTGGTGGCGATGTCAAGGCTGGCCATCGGGTCGAACGGATTGACGGCGCCCTTGATGGTCACCGGCGCGTAGCGATCAACCTTGCCCTTGACGTCGACACCGGCCGGTTTCGGCTGGCGGCTGTCGATGGTGCCGATCTGCCCGTTGAGTTGTTGGATGGCGGTGGCGAAGTTCGGGGTCAGGCTGAAGTCGGCGAAGTTGGCCGAGCCATCATTGATGAAAATGCCGCCGATGTGGATGCCCAACGGTTTTTCGTTGCTGGCCGGTTTGTTCGCTGCCGGTTTAGCCCCGGAGTCCGGCGGTTGCGGAATCAGCAGATCATCGATGTTGGTAGTGCGATCATCGTTGATCATGAAACGCGCATAGGGCTGGAACAGGTTGATTCTGTCGATCGACAGGTTGTCCCCGTGCTGATAGTTCAGGCCTTCGACAACGACCTGTTGCCACTTGACGAAATCGCGGGTTTTCAGGGTGTCCAGGGTATGCAATTGATCGACCTGGGCGCGGCCGGTAACGCCGAAGGCCAGGGGGTCGGTGCTTTTCAGGTTGACTGCCAGATCGCTGCCGAGCATGCCGCTGCGCAGTTCCAGGCGAATGAATGGCGTGATGTAGGACTGGGCAACCCGCAGGTCGATGTCCCTGGTCTGTACCTTCAGTTGGGCGCTGACCGGGGCCAGATTGACCTCGCCGTCAGCCATGATCTTGCCTTGCTTGCCCACGCCGGTATCGAGCTTGAGGGTAAAGGGCGAGCCGTTGAGGCTGTCGAAGTTTTGCAGGTCGAGGTTCAGCGGGCTCAGGTCCAGGGCGACGGCGGGTTGTGCCTTGCGGTCAGCCAGATGCACCCGGTAATCGCGCAACTGCACATCCTTGAGCAGCACCTGCCAGGGTTTGTCTGGCGCAGCCGGTTTGGGTTCAGGCGAGTCTGCCGCCGCCGGAGTGCTGGCCGGTTCGGCATCCGCCTTGGCTTTGGCGGTGGGTTTTGACGGCTGGCTGGCGAACAGCTTCTGCCAGTCGAGTTGGCCGTCCGATTCCAGCGCGGCCCAGGTTTCCAGTTTGTTGCTGCGGATCTTGCCGACCACCACTTGCTGCCTGGCCAGGTCCACGGTGGTTTCGCTGACGTCCAGGCGTTCAAGTTTTACCAGCGGTCGTCCGTCCGGGGCCTTGATCGCGAAGGGTGCGATGTTGACCGCTACATTGCTCAACAGCAGCTCGGTTTCCTTGGCCAGGTTGAGCTTGTAGTCGGTGCTGATACTCATGATGCCGCTTTCGAGGTCCAGTGGCACGGCATCGCGCACATAGGGCCAGAAGGATTTCATCTTGCCATCGGTGATTTTCAGCTTACCTTCGGAGGTGATCGGGATCAGGCTGAAGTTACCCGTCCAATCGATCTGTCCACCGTTTGGGCCGACAGCCACCAAGGTCATGTCGGCGCTGTCTTCGGGCAAGGTGCTGAGGTTGTTCAGCTCGAAATCGAGCGAGTCGTAGAGAAACTCGATGGGTTCGCTGGGGCGGGCATCTTCAAAATGCACGGCGCCGCCCGCCAGTTTGATGCGCTCGATGCGCAGCGGAAACGGCTTGGCATTCGGGTCGGCCGGTGTGGGTTCGCTCGCTGGCAGTTTGAACAGCCCAAGCAGATTGAGTTTGCCGTCCTTGCTGAACAGGATTTCGGTCTTGGGCTTGTCCAGTTCGACATCGGACAGGTGCACGGCCTTGGTCCACAGACTGTCGAATTGCAGATTGGCGTACAGGCGCTCGAAACCGACCTGCTCCTTGCCGGGCTCGCCGATATTCAAGCCCCAAAGGGTCAGTTCAAGGCTGAACGGATTGAATTCGATCCGCTGAATTGTGGCGGGGGTGGTGGCGTAGTTGGCCAGTTGCTGGTTGGCAACGCGCAACGCGATCCCCGGTAAAATCAGAAAGCCCAGCAAGCTGTAGAGGGCCAGAGCAGTCAACAAGGCGCCGATGGCGCGAATCAATCCTTTGTACATGTGCGGCTTCATCTGTCTGGATCGGAGTGCGTTGGAGTATGGCACGCGTTTCCGGTTCCGAAGTGATCGGCCTGTTGAGGAAATTCAAGATTTCTCCCACAGCGCTCAGAGCTGCAGAATCAGGGTTTTCAGCGGTGGTTGCTGATCCATCGACGGGAAGTCGGCGCCTGGCTTCATCACGGTCCACTCACGCACCGGCCGCCCGGCCTTCTCTGCACAACGCAAAACCTGCTCGCGCCAGTCGTCCATGCTGACTTTCGCCAGGTTGTTGCAGCAGATCAGCACGCCGTTGTCGGCGGTGGTCAGCAGGGCCGGTTTGAGCAGGCTCTGGTAGTCGCGCAGCAGATCGACGGTGCCGAATGCGCTCTTGGCCCAGGCCGGCGGGTCCAGCAGCACCAAATCGTACTGGCGCTGTTCCAGACGCTGATAGCTTGGCAGTTTTTGCCCGCGGCGCTGGCTGATCGGCAGGCCGGCCAGCTGACGAATGGCCGGGAAGTAGTCGGACTGGATAAACTCCATGGTCGGCAACTGCGGGTTGAGTTGGCCGTTCTCCCGACCGACCGCCAGGTTGCCTTCGGCGAAGTCCAGGTTGCATACCTCGCGCGCGCCGCCGGCGGCGGCACTGAGGCCGACACCACAGGTGTAGGCGAACAGGTTCAGTACGCTTTTGTTTTTACTGTGATCCTTGACCCAGCCACGGGTGTTGCGCAAATCGAGGAACAGCAGCGGGTCTTGTCCGGCATGGCGGCCACGCACCCGATAGTTCAGGCCCCATTCGTGGCCAACCAGGTCTTGCAGGGCGGCGTCGTCGGCGCGGTAGACAGTGTCTTCGCGATCGATACGCGAGTTGCCACGGGAGCGGTCGTTGTAGACCAGCAGGGTGGCAAAACCCAGGTGTTGATTGATCGCTTCGTGCAGTTGAAGCAGCGTCTCGCGCTCCAGCGGCTGGTGGAAGCTTTGCACCAGCAATTGCGGGCCGTAGCGGTCGATGGTCAGGCCACCGGCGCCTTCCTGGCTGCCATGGAACAGGCGATAGCAATCGGTACCTTGCTGGTGCAGTTCGGCGAGCAGGTCCTGGCGTTGATCGAGGGCGGCGCGCAGCGCCTGATTCAAGGAAGACATGCTGGGCGCCTTGCAGGAGGGAATTGGGCGCGGGAGTTTAACAGCTTGGAGCATAACCTGGAGCGGGCTCGCTCGCGATGGTCGACAACGATAACGCGTGCTGTCTGAATGATCGTGTGTTCCAGGAGTTTTTCGCGAGCAAGCTCGCTCCTACAGGCCCATCCGTCGTTTAGCGCGTTGAACCGATCCATTACGTACCGCCCAGCGCAGCATCGGCGCGCTGCGATTGACGCTGGCGCGGATCAGCTTGCGTTGCAGCGGGTTCTGGCTGACGCCGAGCATGTCGCTGGCCCAGTCCGGCAGCAGATCGATCCCGGCCTGAATCATCAAACTGCCGAATGGCTTGGCCAGGCGACTGGGGGAGGGGGCATTCAGCAGCAGGCGCAGGACTTCACGACTACGCTCGTCGCACAGCAGTTGTGGACGGATGCGCTTGAGGTAGTTGGCAATTTCCTGACGTGAACGGGGCACATCCCGGGCGCCCAGGCGTTCGGCGACCAAAGCGATTTCCGCGTAATAGCGATCCTGGTCGGCAGGTGAAAGATGCGGGTTGCGATAGCGCAAATGCGCGGCGAGGAAGTTGCTGACTTCTGCCACGTGCACCCACGTCAGCAATTCGGGATCGCTGGCGGCGTAGGGGCGTCCATCCGGCGCCGTGCCGGTAATCTGCAAATGGATAGTGCGGACTTTTTCGATCAGCCACTCGGCATCCTGTCGAGAACCGAAGGTGGTGCCGGAGATGAACTGCCCGGTACGGCGCAAGCGGCCGAGCATGTCTTCACGAAAATTCGAATGGTCCCAGACCCCGGCCAATGCCAGCGGGTGCAGGGCCTGCAGCATCAGGGCGGCGATGCCGCCGATCAGCATGCTGCTGAAGTCGCCATGGACTTGCCAGCTCACCGAATCTGGCCCGAACAACCCGGGATCGCCCTTGGGGTTTTCCAGGTCGAGTTTGCCCAGGGACAAACCGCTCAGGCTCATGATCTGGGTTTCGATGCGGGTGCGGATGAATTCCATGGCCACTCTGTAATTTTCTGTAGGAGCAGTCAGTACGTTATTGATTCAGGCGCTTATCGATCAGCCCCTGCACCACGTTCGGGTCAGCCAGGGTTGAAGTGTCGCCCAGACTATCGAGCTCGTTGCAGGCGATCTTGCGCAGAATGCGCCGCATGATCTTGCCTGAACGGGTTTTCGGCAAGGCCGGCGCCCACTGGATCAAATCCGGTTTGGCGAAACTGCCGATTTCCTGGCTAACGAGGGCCAGTAATTGCTTCTTCAGATCATCGGTGGTTTCGACGCCGTTCATGGGCGTGACGAAGACATAGATGCCCTGGCCCTTGATGTCGTGGGGGTAACCGACTGCCGCGGCTTCGGCAATGCTCTCGTGCAGCACCAAAGCGCTTTCCACTTCAGCGGTGCCGATACGGTGGCCGGACACGTTGATCACGTCGTCGATGCGCCCCGTGATCCAGTAATCGCCATCTTCATCGCGCCGTGCGCCATCGCCGGTGAAGTAGTAACCGGGATACGGCTTGAAGTAGGTGTCAACCATACGTTGCGGGTCGCGATAGACGCTGCGAATCTGCGCCGGCCAGCTGGACTTTATGGCGAGTACGCCGCTGCCGGCGCCCTTGATTTCCTTGCCCTGTTCGTCGAGCAGCACCGGTTGCACACCGAACATCGGATGCGTGGCGCAACCGGGTTTTATCCGCTGTGCGCTGACCAACGGGCTGAGCATGATGCCGCCGGTTTCGGTCTGCCACCAGGTGTCGACGATCGGGCAGCGCTCTTCGCCGACCTCATGGAAGTACCATTCCCACGCTTCCGGGTTGATCGGCTCGCCGACGGTACCGAGCAATCTGAGGCTTTGGCGCGACGTTTCCTTCAACGGCTCGGGACCTTCGCGCATCAGGGCGCGCAGGGCAGTGGGGGCGGTGTAGAAGATGTTCACCTTGTGCTTGTCGATCACTTGCCAGAAACGCGACGTGCTCGGGTAGCTTGGCACGCCTTCGAAGATCAGCGTGGTCGCGCCGTTGGCCAGCGGGCCGTACACGATGTAGCTGTGGCCAGTGACCCAGCCGACATCGGCGGTGCACCAGAACACTTCGCCGTCGCGGTAATCCAGCACGTATTTGAAGGTCATCGCCGCTTGTAGCAGGTAGCCGCCAGTGGTGTGCAACACGCCTTTGGGTTTGCCGGTGCTGCCTGAGGTATAGAGGATGAACAGCGGGTCTTCGGCGCCCATTGGTTCGGGTGGGCAATCGTCACTGACGTCGCGCAGCGCCTGGTGATACCAGAGGTCGCGGCCTTCAACCCAATTCACCTGGTTCTGGGTGCGCTCGACCACGATCACGCTGCTGACATCGGGGCAGCTTTGCAGGGCCTTGTCGACGTTGTGTTTGAGCGGCACGAATTTACCGCCGCGCACGCCTTCGTCGGCGGTGATCACGGTGCGGCAGTCGGCATCGAGGATCCGGTCACGCAGCGAGTCCGGGGAGAAGCCGCCAAACACCACCGAATGCACGGCACCGATGCGCGCGCAGGCGAGCATGGCGTAGGCGGCTTCGGGGATCATCGGCATGTAGATGCACACGCGGTCGCCTTTTTTCACGCCACGGCTTTTGAGCACGTTGGCCAGGCGGCAGACCTGGTGATGCAGTTTTTTGTAGGTGATTTGCGTGGATTCGGCAGGGTCGTCGCCTTCCCAGATGATGGCGACCTGATCGCCGCGTTTCTCCAGGTGCCGGTCGATGCAGTTGTAGCTGACGTTCAATTGCGCGCCGGCAAACCAGCTGGCCTCACCGGTTTTCAGGTTGTAGCGCTGGACGGTGTCCCACGGTTTGCTCCAGTCGAGAAAGCGCGTGGCCTGTTCGGCCCAGAACGTACTGGGGTGTTCGACGGATTCGCGGTACAGGCGGTGGTAGTCGTCTTGACTCAATTGTGCAGCCCGGCGGACGGCATCGGCTTTGGGGAACGTGCTGATATCGAACATGACGGTTCCTTATGCTTGTTTTGCGACAAGGATAAAGATGCGCCGAGAGATCGATGGGTTCAAGTCGTACACAAAACAACTGTGGGAGCGACGGTGCGACGATTCGACCTGCTCGCGAAAGCGATCTCACATTCACCATCATCGTTGAATGTCGGACCGTCTTCGCGAGCAGGCTCGCTCCCACAATGTGTAGCAGGCTTTTTCAGCTTATCCGCGGTGACGACCGCGGAAGTAGTTGATCAGCCCTTGGGTCGAGGCGTCCTCGGCCGGGGTTTCTTCGCTGCCGACCAGGCGGTTGTAGACGCCTTTGCCCAGCTCCTTGCCCAGTTCCACGCCCCACTGGTCGAAGGCGTTGATGCCCCAGACCACGCTTTGCACGAAGACCTTGTGTTCGTACATCGCCACCAGAGCGCCGAGGCGACGCGGGCTGATGCGCTCGACCACCAGGGTGTTGCTCGGACGGTTGCCCGGGATCACCTTGTGCGATGCAAGCTTTTGCACGTCCGCTTCGCTCATGCCTTTGTCACGCAGCTCGGCTTCGGCTTCCGGCAGGGTCTTGCCGAGCATCAGCGCCTGGCTTTGCGAGAGGCAGTTGGCGTACAGCCACTGGTGGTGGTCGGACACCGGGTTGAAGCTGACGATCGGCACAATGAAGTCCGCCGGGATCAACTGGGTGCCCTGGTGCAGCAACTGGTGGTAGGCGTGCTGCCCGTTGCAGCCAACGCCGCCCCAGATCACCGGTCCGGTGTCGGTGGACACGGGCTTGCCGTCCTGGCGCACGCTCTTGCCGTTGGATTCCATGTCCAGCTGTTGCAGGTGCTTGGTGATGTTACGCAGGTAGTGATCATACGGCAGGATCGCATGGCTTTGCGCGCCCCAGAAGTTGCCGTACCACACGCCGAGCAGGGCCAGCAGTACCGGCATGTTCTGTTCGAATGGCGCGCTCTGGAAGTGTTGGTCCATAGTGTAGGCACCGGACAGCAATTCCTTGAAGTTGGACATGCCGATGGCCAGTGCAATCGGCAAACCGATGGCCGACCACAGCGAGTAGCGCCCGCCGACCCAGTCCCACATCGGGAAGATGTTCTCTTCGCGGATGCCGAATGCCACCGCGGCGGCGTTGTTGCTCGATACCGCGATGAAATGGCGATACAGCTCGGCTTCCGAACCACCCTGGGCCAGATACCAGGCACGGGCGGCCTGGGCGTTCTTCAGGGTTTCGAGGGTGTTGAAGGATTTCGACGAGACGATGAACAGCGTGGTCTCGGCGCGCAGCTTCATGGTCAGTTCGTGGAACTCACTGCCGTCGATGTTTGCCAGGTAATGGCAGCGCACGCCTTTTTGGGCGTAGGACAGCAAGGCTTCGGATACCAGCTCCGGGCCGAGGAAGGAGCCGCCGATGCCGATGTTGACCACGTCGGTGATTGGTTTCTCAGTGTAACCGCGCCACAGACCATCGTGGATGCGGCCGACGAGGTCGGTGATCTGGTTCAGTACCTTGTGCACTTCCGGCATCACGTTGACGCCATTGACCGACAGCTTGTCGCCAACCGGGCGGCGCAGGGCGGTGTGCAGGGCTGGACGGCCTTCGGAGGCGTTGACGATTTCGCCGTCGAACAGCGACTTGATCGCACCCTTGAGGTCGACTTCGTTGGCCAGGCCCACCAGCAGATTGCGGGTCTCGGCGTTGATCAGGTTCTTCGAGTAGTCGAGAAACAGGCCGCAGCTGCTGAGGGTGAATTGAGTAAAGCGCTGCGGATCGGCATTGAAGGCTTCGCGCATGCTGAAATCCTGCATGGCTTGGCGGTGGTCATTCAGCGCTTGCCAGGCGGGCAGAGCGGTAACGTCGTGGGGAGTGCGGTAATACGCCATCGCTGCGGGTTTCCTTATTACTTGAACGGCCTTTTGAACACTAAAAATCCCGGAGCGCTGTGGGTGGGCGTTCCGGTCAACTGCGTCGACACGAATTCATGGCGCAGGGCGAATACAGTAAACCCCGCGCAATGATCTGTCTTGACTTTGTCTGACCTGTTTCCGGTACTTTTTTAACATCAAGTCAGGAATAGTCCGACAAACGGAAGAGACAGGGCTCGGATCAGGCGACCTGGACCGGAATGGCGTTGCTGGTGTGGCTCAGTTCATTGCCCGGTGCCATGTAGAGCATGCGTGGCTTGAAGTTGAGCAGTTCGGCTTCGCTGTAGTGGGCATATGCGCAGATGATCACGCGATCGCCGACCTTGGCCTTGTGCGCCGCAGCGCCATTGACCGAGATCATGCGCGAACCTTCTTCGCCACGGATGGCGTAGGTGGTGAAGCGCTCGCCGTTGTCGACGTTGTAGATCTGGATCTGTTCGTACTCGCGGATGCCGGACAGGTCCAGCCATTCACCGTCGATGGCGCAGGAGCCTTCGTAATCGAGTACAGCGTGGGTGACTTCGGCGCGATGCAGCTTGGCTTTGAGCATGATGGCGTGCATGAGTGTTTCCCAGGTCGGAATCGAACGGCGGGCAGTTTGCCCGATGGGGTTGTGGCCGGCAATACAGTCTGTTCGGGCGCAGAAGCCCTCTGTGGGAGCGAGCCTGCTCCCACAGGGTTTTTCGGTGTTTAGATTGGTGCGTCGAGGTTCAGGTGCAGGTTGTCGATCAACCGCGTCGTCCCCAGGAACGCCGCCACCAGAATCACCAGGTCCCGGTCTTCCGGCGTCGCCGGACGCAAGGTCAGGGCGTGGCGAATTTCCAGGTAATCCGGGCGCAGGCCGGCGGCTTCGAGCTGTTGCAGTTTCACGCGGATCAACGCCGGGAAATCGCGCTCACCTTGCCTGATCGACTCGGCGATCTCGCTCAACGTGCGGTACACCACCGGTGCCACAGCCCGCTGCTCTTCGTTGAGGAAGCCGTTGCGCGACGACAGCGCCAAGCCATCGGCCGCCCTTACGGTCGGCTCACCGATGATCTGGATAGGCATGTTCAGGTCATGTACCAGTGCGCGAATCACCGCCAGTTGCTGGAAGTCTTTCTCGCCGAAAATCGCCAGGTCCGGCTGGACCATGTTGAACAGCTTGCTGACCACCGTCGCCACACCCTCGAAATGCCCCGGCCGGCTGGCGCCGCACAAACCTTCGGACAATTGCGGGACGCTGACGCGGGTCTGGCCGGCCATGCCGTCGGGATACATCTCTTCAACAGTGGGGGCAAACAGCAGGTGGCAACCGGCCTGGAGCAGTTTTTCCTGGTCGGCGGCGAGAGTGCGCGGGTACTTGTCGAGGTCTTCGCCAGCACCGAATTGCAGTGGATTGACGAAAACGCTCGCCACCACGAAGTCCGCCCGTTGAGAGGCCTTGGTTACCAGCGCAACGTGACCGCTGTGCAGGTTGCCCATGGTTGGTACAAAGGCAATGCGCTTGCCTTCGCTGCGGGCACGGGCCACGGCGGCCCGCAGTTCGCGTACGGTTTTTACGGTGTTCATGCAGAAAATCCGTGTTCGATCCCGGGGAAAGTTGCCGCTTTGACTTCAGTCACGTAGGCATTCAGTGCAGATTCGATGCTGGTCTGGCCAGTCATGAAGTTTTTCACGAATTTTGGCACGCGGCCGGAAATGGACAGCCCCAGCATGTCGTGCAGAACCAGCACCTGGCCATCGGTGCGATTGCCGGCGCCAATACCAATTACCGGTATCCTCACCGCCTGGGTGATTTCTTCTGCCAGTTCGCTCGGAACGCACTCGAGCAGTAGCATTGCCGCACCGGCCTGTTCCAGGGCGATCGCGTCGGCACGCATCTGGCGCGCCTGGTTCTCATTGCGACCCTGGACCTTGTAGCCGCCAAGGATATTCACCGATTGCGGCGTCAGGCCCATGTGCGCGCATACGGGGATGCCGCGCTCGGCCAGCAGGCGGATCGAGTCGGCCAGCCACAAAGCTCCTTCAACCTTGACCATGTGCGCGCCGGCCTGCATCAACAGAGCACTGTTGGCCATGGCTTGCTCGGTGGTGGCGTAGGCCATGAAAGGCAGGTCGGCGAGGATCAAGGCATCGCTGTTACCACGTTTGACGGCAGCCACGTGGTAAGCCATTTCTGCGGTGGTGACAGGCAAGGTGCTGTCGTGGCCCTGCAAAACCATGCCGAGGGAGTCGCCCACCAGCAGCACTTCGACGCCAGCCTGATTGCAGGCATGGGCGAATGTCGCGTCGTAGCAGGTCAGCATGGTGATCTTTTCACCTTTTTGCTTCAGACCTTGCAGGGTGGTCAGGGTGATGGCTGGCATGAAAAGTTCCTCATTCAGGCGCTGTGGAAACTACTGCGAGTAACGCGCGTGATTCTTCGTTAAATACAGGCGCACGCTCTTTTTGTCGTGCTTTTAAGGCCTGGATTGCGCCCTTGAACGCCGTGTTGGCGGCAGCGGGACGCCTATAGTCGTGAGGAGAACGAGGGAAGTCAATTGCGTGTGTTACCGCATTGTTACGGGTGGGGTGTTACCGGGGTAACTGATGCGATTCAGCAGCAGATCTTGTACGCGACACAAAACCAATGTGGGATTTGTGTCACGTCGGGAGCAGGCGATCCAACCCGACGAACGGGCAGGCTGCGAGTAATTCACTTAGCGTGCGGCCATCGGCCAGTTGCAGATCCGCAGATGCCAATTCCGCCAGCGGATACAGCACGAAGGCCCGTTCCTGCATGTGGTAATGGGGGACCTTGAGACGCGGCTCGTCGATCAGGCGATCACCGAACAGCAGGATGTCGAGGTCCAGCGTGCGTGGCCCCCAGCGCTCGTGGCGCTCGCGACCCTGGCTGTTTTCGATGGCTTGCAAGGCATCCAGCAATTTCAGCGGCGCCAGTGTGCTGTCAAGAGCGGCCACTGCATTGGTGTAGCGCGGTTGTCCAGGAAGCAGCGAGTCGCTTTGATAAAACGCAGAAACCCCGACCAGCTCCGATTGCGGCAAGTGAGCCAGTGCCTCGACGGCGCTGCGCAGTTGTTCGGCAGGGTCAGCCAGGTTGCTGCCCATGCCGATATAGATGCGTTCCATGGATTATTCGCCCGTGGTGCTCGAAGCACCGGCGGCGCGTTTGCGTTTGGAGCCACTGCTGCGGCGACGCTTGCGCGGGGCGCCGGTGCCTTCGTCCTTGCCGCTGAGGTCGCGAATCATGTCGCGGCGCTCACTGTCGTTGGCGTCCTGGTAGTCCGTCCACCAGTCTCCCAGGCCGTCGGTCTGCTCGCCAGCGCTTTCGCGTAGCAGCAAGAAGTCGTAGCCGGCGCGGAAGCGCGGATTGTCCAGCAACAGATCGGCACGCTTGCCGCTGCGGCGCGGCAGGCGTTCCTGCATGTCCCAGATCTCGCGGATCGGCATGGTGAAGCGTTTCGGAATCGCGATCCGTTGGCACTGTTCGGCAATCAGCTCGTGCGCCGCTTCCTGCATGGCCGGAATCGGTGGCATGCCACGTTCCTGCAGATGCAGGACCCGCGCCGGCAGGGCAGGCCAGAGCAGGGCTGCAAACAGGAACGCCGGGGTAACCGGTTTATTCTGCTTGATCCGCAGGTCGGTGTTGATCAGGGCTTCGCTGATCAGGGTGTGGGTATACGTCGGGTTGTATTCCAATGCTTCGGCGCTGGCCGGGAACAGTGGATCGAACAATTGCAGGTCGACCAGCATTTCAAACGTATCGGCGGCATGGCCGGAGAGGAACAGCTTGAGTACCTCTTCGAACAGGCGAGCCGACGGGATCTCGCGCAGCATCGGCGCCAGGTCGCGGATCGGCAGGGCGCTGTGTTTTTCGATGCCGAAGTTCAGCTTGGCGGCGAAACGCACGGCCCGCAGCATGCGTACCGGGTCTTCCTGATAGCGTTGCTTCGGATCGCCGATCAGGCGGATCAGGTGATTGCGGATGTCGTGTACGCCATTGGCGTAGTCGAGGATGCGTTCGCTGACCGGATCGTAATACAGGGCATTGATGGTGAAGTCGCGTCGTTGCGCGTCTTCTTCCAGGGTGCCATAGACGTTATCGCGCAAGATGCGCCCGCTTTCGTTGCGGGAGGACTGGTTGCTGTCTTCTTCGTCTTCGTTTTTCGGGTGATTGGCGCGAAAGGTCGCGACTTCGATGATTTCCCGGCCGAAGTGGATGTGCACCAGTTTGAATCGGCGCCCGATGATTCGCGCGTTACGGAATTCGGCCCGTACCTGCTCAGGGGTGGCGCTGGTGGCAACGTCGAAATCTTTCGGTGTGATACCCAGCAGCATGTCGCGCACGCAACCGCCAACCAGGTAAGCCTGATAACCGGCGCTCTGCAGGCGTTCAACGATATTCACTGCGTAGCGGCTGAATTGCGCCTTTTGCAGCGAATGTTGACCGCTGTTGAGCACTTCAGGCGTGCTGCGAATGTGTTGCGTAGGACGCTTGGGAGAACGGAATGACTGGAACAGCTTCTTCAGCATGGGATGCACTGTTTGAAGGAATATTCGGCCATAACAGAAGAATGACCGCATGATGGGCGGGGATTCTAGCATTTAGTCGGGGGATGGTGTAGGACGCAGCAGATATGAGCTGTAGGCCGCGGGCTTCAAGGCAGAAATTAGCAGATTTGCGGGTGTTTCCGAATAGCAGAAACCACAAGGGGAGCCGAAGCTCCCCAAGAAGTAGTTGCATGCTCTATTTTTATTTTTGGTTTTGGGCTTCTTGTTTTTGTTGAGCGCCCTTGCCATGAAGTTTTCCTTCATGACCCTCCCAATCGGGAGTCAAGAGCAAACGGATTGCTTTGGTCGCTGAATTGCAGTGATCTTTCGATCCAACCAGTACAGGCTCTGTCTTGGGACAGTTTTTGTTGTTCTCGGCCTGGTCGTGGGGCAAGCCCCAAATACAACGCCTCTCCAAAAGAATCAGTTAGCTGCGCCTCTCGCCGTCTTGTTTTTATTGTGCGTGAGTCGATACGTCTTATTTTTATTGTCTTGTGCATTGCTTGTTATTGTTCTTGTACCAAACATATAGCAGGGTGCGTGCCAACTTTTAAGAAGCCCAATAAAACAAGGGGTTAGGCCGGCTGGCAGGCATTTCGAGGACCAAAAAAAGCCGGGGCTTCGTTACCGTAAGCCCCGGCTTCTGTTACGTGAAAAAGCTGAGGTAACAGTTTTTTCCACAAAGTCACGTGTTACTCGCACATCAGACAGGCGCGGTTCAGCTCTCGCTGGCCACCCCGGTCTTACGCCGTGGAATGCCGAGGCGTTGACGGCGCTCCCACAGGCATTTGCGGCTGACCCCGAGCTTGCGAGCCAGCTCGGTTTCGGTCATGTGGTCCTGATGCTCGAGAACGAAATGCTGGAAGTAGTCTTCCAGGGAGAGGTCTTCGGTCGGTTCGTGGTTGTTGTTACTGGCATTGCTGTTGCCCTGTTGTGGGGGCAGGCCAATGAACTCGTCGTCTTCCAGGTCACCCAGTTCGATGTCGATGCCCAGCAGTTCGGCAGAAATCTCCGGGCTTTCGCACAGGATAACGGCGCGCTCGACGGCGTTCTCCAGTTCGCGAACGTTACCCGGCCAGGAGTAGTGACGAATGGCTTGCTCGGCATCCGCGGCGAACTTCAGGTCGGTGCGGTTGATTCGCGCACTTTGCCGTGCGAGGAAGGCGTTGGCGATTTCGTTGACGTCCGCACCGCGTTCGCGCAGGGCTGGCAGCTTCAGCGCAATAACGTGGAGGCGATAATACAAGTCTTCGCGGAACTGGCCGATCTTCGCCAGGCTCTTGAGGTCGCGGTGCGTCGCTGCGATCAGGCGCACATCGACTTTTTGCGACTGCACCGAGCCCACGCGACGAATTTCGCCTTCCTGCAATACTCGCAGCAGGCGAGCCTGGGCTTCCAGCGGCAGTTCGCCGATTTCATCGAGGAACAAGGTGCCGCCGTCCGCCGCTTCCACCAGGCCGGCGCGTCCGGCGCTGGCGCCGGTGAATGCACCCTTCTCGTGGCCGAACAGTTCGGATTCGATCAGGCTTTCCGGAATGGCCGCGCAGTTCACCGAAATCATCGGCGCCTTGGCGCGTTTTGACAGGTTGTGCAGAGCGCGCGCCACCAGCTCTTTACCGGTGCCCGATTCGCCCTGGATCAGAACGTTGGAATCGGTCGGCGCGACTTTGCGGATCTTGCCGTACAGGTCCTGCATCGGCGGGCACGAGCCGATAATGCCGATTTCACCGTTGCTGTTGTCGGTACCGGATTTCACCGCACCGTTGGCCGCCTTGCCGGCAACCGCTTCGCCACCGGCCTGTGCCGTTTGTCGGTCACGCAGGATTCGTGCGGCGGCTTGCAGCATTTCGTCGTGGTCGAATGGCTTGGCAATGTAATCCACCGCCCCCATTTTCATCGAGTCGACCGCCGAGCGCAGGCTGGCATAGCTGGTCATGATCAGCACAGGCGTGCCTTGGGCGAGCTTGATCAACTCCGTGCCAGGCGCGCCCGGCAGGCGCAGGTCACTGACGATCAGATCGAACGAGGGAATGGTGAAGCGTTCTTGTGCTTCCTGCACTGAACCGGCTTCGCTGACCTGATACTGGTTACGTTCCAGCAGGCGGCGCAAGGCGGAGCGGATAATGGTTTCGTCTTCGACGATCAAAATGTGCGGCATTGATTCGATACTCTCGACGGTCTCAGTTCACAGCGGACGTCGCTTCGACATGACGCGGCAAGGTAACCCTGATTCGGGTGCCGCGTTGGCTTTGAACATCAGCCGGGCTGTCGATGGTGATTTGTCCATAATGCTCTTCAACGATGGAATAGACCAGTGCAAGGCCCAGACCGGTGCCTTCGCCAGGGTCTTTGGTGGTGAAGAAAGGTTCGAACAATCGGTCCATGATGCTCGACGGGATACCACTGCCTTCGTCCTCCACGATCAGATCGACCGTGTGCTCGCCGGCTTCACTCTTGACCCGTACCGCACTGCCGGGAGGCGAGGCGTCACGGGCGTTTGAAAGCAGGTTGATCAATACCTGGGCCAGCCGTTGCGGGTCGCCTTCGACCCAGTGTTCGGGGTCGCACAGGTTGTAGAACTGCACTTCGAAATTGCGTCGGTTCAGGGCCAGCAGGCCGATGGCATCCTGAGCCACTTCGGCCAGACAGACGGGTTCGTCACTGTGCTGATGGCTGCCGGCATGGGCAAAGCTCATCAGCGACTGGACAATGCGCGATACGCGTTTGGTCTGCTCGAGGATCTGACCGCTGATTTCCTTCAGCTCGCCGTCTTCTTCCCTTTCTTCGCGCAGGTTCTGCGCCAGGCACGCGATACCGGTGATCGGGTTGCCGATTTCATGGGCCACGCCGGCCGCCAGTCGGCCGATGCTGGCCAGGCGCTCGGAGTGCACCAGTTTGTCCTCGAGCATCTGGGTTTCGGTCAGGTCCTCGACCAGCAATACCAAGCCGCTGTTGCCCGGCGCCAGCGGTTCATCGATGGCCGCTTTGTGCAGGTTCAGCCAGCGGGTCTGGCCATCGAGGGCCAGGTGCTGTTTGTGCAAGTGCTCGTCCGGCAGGTTGATGAAACCTTGCAGCAGTTCTTTCCATGGGTCGGCAATGGTGCTCAGGCGCGAACCGACCACGCGCTGCGCAGCGATGCCGGTGAGTTCCTCCATGGCCTTGTTCCACATGAGAATTTCCTGATCCTTGGCCAACGAGCAAACACCCATTGGCAATTCCTGCAGGGTCTGGCGATGATAGCGGCGCAGGGCATCGAGTTCGGCGGCCAGGCCTGTCAGGCGCGAGTGGTAGTCCTCGAGACGGCTTTCGATGAAGTGAATGTCTTCGGTGACGTAGTTTTCGCCGCCAGCCTTGTACGGCAGGAACGTCTCTACCATGTCCTGGGCCACGCTGGGACCCATCAGGCCGGAGAGGTTGGCTTCGATGCGGTCACGCAAGCGGCGCAGGGCATACGGCCGGCGTTCGTCGAAGGGCAGATAGAGGTCGCGCAGTGCCTGTTCCACTTCTTTTTGCGCCGCTTTTGCACCCAATGGTTTTGCAAGCTGTGTGGCGAATTCCTGGGGTGAGGCGGCGTGCAGTTCCCGGCGTTGCGGGCGGCGAACGTTATCCACGGCGCAGGCTTCGGCAGCGCTGGCTTCTTCGGTGCTGGCGTTGGTGAATAGCGAGATCAGGGTGAACATCAGCACGTTGGCTGCCAGCGAAGCAATCGCCGCCATGTGCCAGCTGGTGTCGTCCAGCACGTAGATCATGTTCAGCAGCGGAATGTAGAAGCCTTGCAGGTTGCCGACCAGCGGCAGCAGCATGGTCACCAGCCACACCAATATCCCCGCCAGCAAGCCGGCAATGAAGCCGCGACGGTTGGCGGTCGGCCAATACAGGACCGAGAGCACGCCCGGCAGGAACTGCAACGTGGCGACGAACGCGACAATGCCGAGGTTGGCCAGGTCCTGCTCGGCACCGAGCATCAGGTAGAAGCCGTAGCCGGCCATGATGATCGCGACAATCAGCGCCCGGCGGGTCCACTTCAGCCAGCGGTAGATGTTGCCTTCGGCCGGTGGCTGATACAGCGGCAGCACCAGGTGGTTCAAGGCCATCCCGGACAGTGCCAACGTGGTGACGATGATCAGGCCGCTGGCGGCGGAGAGCCCGCCGACATACGCCAGCAACGCCAGCGCCTTGCTGTTGGCGGCAATACCGATGCCCAGGGTAAAGTATTCCGGATTGGTGGTGGCGCCCAGTTTCAGGCCGGCCCAGAGAATCAGCGGCACCGCCAGGCTCATCAGCAGCAGGAACAGCGGCAGGCCCCAGCTCGCACTGACCAGCGAACGCGGGTTGAGGTTCTCGGTAAAGGTCATGTGATACATGTGTGGCATCACGATCGCCGAGGCAAAGAACACCAGCAACAGCGTACGCCACGGGCCTTCCTGCAAGGGCGTGTGCAGGGCAGCGAGCGCGGTCTGGTTTTGCAACAGCCAGAGCTCAAGCTGTTGCGGGCCGTCGAACACGCCGTATAGCGCATACAACCCGACACCGCCGAGGGCGATCAGCTTGATCACCGACTCGAAGGCAATCGCAAACACCAGGCCTTCATGCTTTTCGCGGGTGGCGATGTGGCGGGAGCCAAAGAAGATCGTGAACAGCGTAATCAATGCACAGAAGCTCAGGGCCACGCGATTCTGCACCGGCTCTTGGGTGAGAATGCCAATGGAGTCGGCGACCGCCTGAATCTGCAAGGCCAGCAGCGGCAGTACGCCGACCAGCATGAAAATCGTGGTCAGCGCACCGGCCCAGGTGCTGCGGAAGCGGAAAGCAAACAGGTCCGCCAAAGACGACAGTTGATAAGTGCGGGTGATCTTCAGGATCGGGTAGAGCAACACCGGCGCCAGCAGAAATGCCCCGGAGACACCCAGGTAGCTGGACAGAAAGCCGTAGCCGTACTGATAGGCCAGGCCCACGGTGCCGTAAAACGCCCAGGCACTGGCATAGACGCCCAGTGACAGGGTGTAAGTCAGCGGGTGGCGAATGATCGCCCGCGGGATCATGCCCCGTTCACTGATCCAGGCCACGCCGAACAGCACCGCCAGGTACGCGGCGCTGATCAGGATCATCTGGGTCAGGCTAAAGCTCATCGGCATCTTTTTGGCTCTGCAGGATGAAGGTCACGACGATCAGAATCAGCCAGAGCAGATAAGGGCGATACCAGGCGCCAGTGGCGTCGATCCACCAATCCATGATGGCCGGGGAAAACAGGTAAATCCCCACTACCAAAAGCAGGACCAAGCGATAGATGTACATCCCGGCCTCTCTTTTTTATGCGCGTGCCTGAAAACGTGCGGCGATGGTAACGGATGGGCGCGCCACTGCAAGTGCGATCACAATAGTTGCGCCTCGGGCAGGTTCAGTGTGCGCGGGATCAACGACGCATCCCAGTGGGCAATACCCCAGTTCAACACTTCCCGTGGCGTGGCGTAAGCCAGTTCGGTTCCCGGGTTCTGCCCCAGTGCGCGCAGCGCCCGCAGCAACAGCGGCGTTGCCTGATCCTCGGTCAACGGCGGCGAACGGTAGGATTTACCCAGTTTATTGCCATCGGGCTGAGTAATCAGCGGGATATGCAGATAACGCGGTTGAGGCAGGCCGAGCAGTTCCTGCAGGTAGAGTTGGCGGGGCGTGGAGTCCAGCAGGTCGGCCCCCCGAACGATATCGGTGATGCCCTGCCAGGCATCGTCCAGGACCACGGCTAATTGATAGGCGTAGAGTCCGTCGCGGCGGCGGATCACGAAGTCGCCGACTTCCCGGCCCAGATGCTGGCGGTATTCGCCCTGCACCCGGTCGAGGAAGTGGTATTCCAGTTCCGGTACGCGCAGGCGGATGGCAGCATCATCAGTGCCATGGCCGGCATTGCGGCACAGCCCCGGATAAATCCCGTTATACGCTTCCAGCTGTTTGCGTGAACAGGTGCAGGCGTAGGCCAGGCCGTGATTGAACAGGCGATTGAGCACCTCGGCATAGGCATCGTGGCGCTCGCTTTGGCGAACCAGGTCGCCATCCCACTCGAAGCCGTAGCTTTCCAGAGCCTTGAGAATGGCAGCCTGGGCGCCGGGTTCTTCACGGGGCGGGTCAAGGTCTTCCATGCGCATCAGCCAGCGTCCGCCCACCGAGCGCGCGTCAAGGTAGGAGGCCAGCGCAGCGACCAGCGAGCCGAAGTGCAGATGGCCGCTAGGGGTGGGGGCGAAGCGCCCGATGTAAGGAGTGTTGGCGGTCATGGGTGCATTCGAGGCCATACAAACATCAGAAACAAAAACGGAGCGTTCGCACGCTCCGTTCTTCGTTCAGGTCGCAATTATTTGCCGACTTGCTTTTCCTTGATTTCCGCCAGGGTCTTGCAGTCGATGCACAGGTCGGCGGTAGGGCGTGCTTCGAGGCGCTTGACACCGATTTCGATGCCGCAGGATTCACACCAGCCGTACTCTTCGTCTTCGATCAGCTGAAGTGTCTTGTCGATCTTCTTGATCAACTTGCGTTCACGATCGCGGGCACGCAGTTCGAGGGCGAATTCCTCTTCCTGGCTGGCACGGTCTGCCGGATCAGGAAAGTTGGCCGCTTCGTCCTTCATGTGGTCCACGGTCTTGTCGACACCTTCCATCAGCTCTTTTTTCCACTGATTCAGAACCTTGGTGAAGTGCTTGCGCATGGGCTCGCCCATGTACTCTTCGCCGGCTTTCTGAACATAGGGCTCGAAGCCACTGATCGTCTGGTTTTGCTGCTTTGCTTGGGTGGACATGAAATAGACCGCCTCTACTCTTGTAATCCATCTGCGCAGGATTGCTCCATCACCGACACCTGCCGGCCCCGCGGCTGCAAGCGGGCGAACTTACCAGATCAACTCGGGCCGCGCTACTCCCGGATGTCGAGCTCGCGGCACATGGTGCTTGCCAATGATGACAAACCGTTGTCTGGTGGCTCTGGAACCCTGCTCAATTATTGATTTTAGTCAAACCTTGCGTACGCGCTTGAGTCGTTTGTGCCCGGGGTTATAAGGCCTCTGACCGCTTTAGGTTCTCGCTCGTTCCTGCGCTTGGGTAGAATCGGTTTTTTCCCCCGTTGAAGGAAGGCCAATGGCTCAGCCCTACAGTGCCCGCAGTCGTGCGATCGAACCTTTCCATGTCATGGCGCTGTTGGCGCGGGCCAATGAATTGCAGGCAGCCGGTCATGATGTGATCCACCTGGAAATCGGCGAGCCGGACTTTACCACCGCCGAGCCGATCATCCGGGCCGGCCAGGCTGCGCTGACGGCAGGGCGGACCCGTTACACCGCCGCGCGCGGTATTCCGGAGTTGCGCGAGGCCATTTCGGGTTTTTATCAGCAGCGTTATGGTTTGAACATCGACCCACGGCGCATCCTCATCACGCCGGGTGGGTCCGGCGCGTTGCTGCTGGCCAGCGCTTTGCTGGTAGACCCCGGTAAACACTGGCTGCTGGCGGACCCTGGCTACCCGTGTAACCGGCATTTCCTGCGACTGGTGGAAGGCGCCGCACAATTGGTGCCGGTCGGTCCCGAGGTGCGTTATCAATTGACGCCTGGCCTGATCGAGCGTCATTGGGACCACGACAGCGTTGGCGCATTGGTGGCGTCGCCGGCCAATCCGACCGGCACGATCCTGACCCGCGACGAGTTGGCGAAGCTGTCTGTCGCGATCAAGGAGCGCCACGGTCACCTGGTGGTCGACGAGATTTATCACGGTCTGACCTATGGCACCGATGCGGCCAGCGTGCTGGAAGTCGATGACGGTGCATTCGTTCTTAATAGTTTTTCGAAGTATTTCGGGATGACCGGTTGGCGGCTGGGATGGCTGGTGGCCCCCGACGCGGCCGTCAGTGAGTTGGAAAAGCTCGCCCAGAATCTCTATATCAGTGCTCCAAGTATGGCCCAGCATGCAGCACTGGCCTGTTTCGAACCGGCAACCATCAGCATTCTCGAAGAGCGTCGCGCCGAATTTGGCCGGCGTCGGGATTACCTGCTGCCGGCCTTGCGTGAAATGGGCTTCGGCATTGCGGTGGAACCGGAGGGTGCTTTCTACTTGTACGCCGATATCAGCAAGTTCGGCGGCGATGCCTTCGCGTTCTGCAAACACTTTCTCGAAACCGAGCATGTTGCATTCACCCCGGGGCTGGATTTCGGGCGTTATCAGGCCGGGCATCATGTGCG
Organism: Pseudomonas sp. B28(2017); assembly: GCF_002113025.1. Lineage (GTDB taxonomy): Bacteria > Pseudomonadota > Gammaproteobacteria > Pseudomonadales > Pseudomonadaceae > Aquipseudomonas. Next base: position 147,222 of record NZ_NEJH01000012.1, read on the forward strand.
GTTTGCCTATACGCAAAATCTCGAGCGTTTGCAGGAGGCGGTCGAGCGCATTGCCCGTGGGTTGCGGAGCTGGCAAGGCTGATGCGATTTCATCCTCCACTTGAAGAAGGTCGCCTGATTCGTCGTTACAAGCGTTTTCTCGCCGATATCGAAACCGTTGGCGGCGAGTTGTTGACCATTCACTGCCCGAACACAGGCTCGATGCTTAATTGTCAGGTCGAGGGCGGGCAGGTCTGGTTCAGCCGCTCCAACGACCCGAAACGCAAGTTGCCTGGCACTTGGGAGATCGGTGAAACCCCGCAGGGACGGCTGTTTTGCGTGAACACCGCCCGGGCCAATGGTTTGATCGAAGAGGCGCTGCGTGCGGGCATCATCACTGAGCTGAACGGCTTTACCGGGCTCAAGCGTGAAGTGGCTTATGGTCAGGAAAACAGTCGCATCGATTTTCGCCTTGATTACCCTGACGGGCCGGCCTACGTCGAAGTCAAAAGCGTGACCCTGGGCTTCGACGGTACGGCGGTGGCGGCGTTTCCCGATGCGGTCACCCAGCGTGGCGCCAAGCATCTGCGTGAGCTGGCCCACTTGGTCAGGGACGGTATTCGCGCGGTGCAGTTGTACTGCGTTTGCCTGACCGACATCGAGGCTGTGCGCCCGGCGCAGGAAATCGATGCGACTTATGCGCAGGCCTTGCGTGAAGCAATGGCCTGTGGGGTCGAGGTGTTGGCTTACGGCGTGCGATTGAATCATGAAGAAATGTTGGTCGACCGGCGTCTGGACGTGTTGCCGGGTGGCTAGAGGCTGATCCAGATCCCCTGTTCATCCTCGCGGCAGGCCACTGTGGTCAAGGCTTGCCCTGCGCAAGGGCCGGCGACGCATTCACCGTCTTCGATCAGGAACAGTGCGCCATGGGTGGCGCACTGGATCAGGCTGTTGCTGGGGTCGAGAAACTGGTCGGGATGCCACTCCAGACCGACTCCCCGGTGCGGGCAGCGATTGATGTAGACATAAACCTGTCCGCTGCGGCGCACCGCAAAAAGCTTTTGGCCATCGATGTCGAATCCGCGGCTGCTGTCGTTGATCAACTCGGTACCTGCGCAAAGCAGCTTCATGTCTATCCTCAGTCCCGCAACTCGTGACCGGATATGCCCGAGCTTGGCCGTTAAATGCTGACAATAATGAAATGGCCGTCTTGCCCGTCGGGTACAAGTGCCTGTCACCGAGGATACTTGGCCTGCTCCTTCGATGCCCGGGAAAACTTTAAAGGACGCTGTTTATGCGCTTGATTGCCCGCGTCGCCGTGATTTGCATGGGGCATCACCTGATCCGGTCAGTATTTTTCCACAGGCAAAAAAAGACCCGGCAAGAGCCGGGTCAAATAACCGTGATTAGCCTGATGAGGAGATAATCCGAGAGTCCGAACCAAGGGCTTTTCAGAATATCGACCAGTCTCGCGACCAGTTGTGATAATCATATCGATTCTCATTACCAAGTCAATCGTTGTTTCTTGAATTCTTTTCGATTTGCCGGATTTTCGTCTGCAGGCTCCGCAATCATTGGGCTGCAGGTTGCAAAACTTCAGTGAGTTTTGTCGGATCAGTTCTTGTGGCGTGAAGAGATGGCTTCCAATTGTCTGTTCAACGCCTCCTTGCGCTCGGCAGGAATGTCATTCCAGTGAACGTCCATCAGGGCGCCTTCGATTGCGTACAACAACACCTTGGACGCTCGAAAGCCGCGCGTACGCACGGCCCGATAAGCATCCACCGCCCCGAGGCGACGCAAGTCCGAAGCGCTATGGATGCCCACGGCATGCAGCCATTGCGCTGACGTCTTGCCAAGATTCTTCAGGTGTTGCAGTTCATCATTCATCAAGCCTCCTTGCGATGGCCGAATGGAGATCGTGGGCAATCTTCTGAGGAGTGTAGCCATCAGCAGGAAAAGCGTGATTGTTTGCTCGTTTCCGACGCAAATGCTTCTAAGAGACAAGTATTGGCTGCGTGTGAAAAGTCTGCGAATGCAGGAGGAAGAGGCGGGAAACAATCAGGAATTGCGGGTGAGCATCCACGCAGTCCAGCGCAACGGAGCGCTGGACGTGTCAGTCAGCGACGTTGATCAGCGGGTGCGATAGCGCAGTCGCGTACCGAAGTTCATCGACATCAGGATTTCGTCGGCACTGAGTTCCACCGGAAAGTAGGCGCCGGAGATTTGCGCGTGGGCCAGGCTCGCGCCTTCCAGGTTCGCCTTGCGAAAATCGATGCCGCGCAAGTCGGCGGAACGGAAGTAGGCGTCGCTGAAATCCACGCCGTCAGCATTCAGCTCGCGCAGGTCCAGCCCCCGGAAGTCTCCACCCACCATGTCGATGGGGCCATCCTTGGGGCGTTCACTGTTGAAGCCTCTGATGTCGTCTTTGTGCAGCAGGGCATAAAGCGGAGTGTCGAGAAGTTTCGGCTGGCTCATGTCGCATCACCTGATGGTTTTATGGCGCCAGTATAGTGCCACTATTTGACGGTCGTGAAGCCAATGCCGGCCTCACGACTGAAATAGTTTCCTACAGGCCTGGCAGGCGCTGGCGAATCTGTGCCACAACCGTATCGAGAGTCCCGCTTTCATTGGTCTGGATGCGCTTGCTGCAGAGGATTTCCGCGGGCGTCAGCGCTTCACGGCTGGCTTGCTGGGCTGCGATAACAGTCAAGGTGGCATCAGACGGGTCTTTCTTGTCTGCCTGGCGCTCGGCCAGCCAGCTTTCGATCACGGCCTGTGGCGCATTGCAGTCGAGAATCAGGAACGGTGCGCCGGTGGCCTCGGCCACCTTCGCGGCGCTGTCACGCTGATCACGCTTGAGGTAAGTGGCGTCGACCACCACCGGAAAGCCTGCACGCAAAATGACGTCGGCGATTTCATGCAGACGGGTATAAGTCGCCACGCTGGCGTCGGCACTGTAGATGCCGGCCTGTACATCATTCTCGACGGTTTGCTCGCCGAACAGACGCTTGCGCTCGACATCGGAGCGCAGGCGAATCGCACCCAGGGCTTCGACCAGGCGCATGGCGACATGGCTCTTGCCGACGGCGGAAACGCCGTGGGTAATGGCCATGAAGCGCGAAGGAATGGTGCTGTAGCTTTCCGCCAGGTTGGCGTAGTTGCGGTACTGGCGCAGGGTTGTGGCGCGCTGCACGGCGGTCGCCTCAGCTGGCATGCTGAACAGGGCGACTTTGGCGCGAACCAGTGCGCGGTAGGCTTTGTAGAAGTTCAGCAGTTCGAGGCCGCGATAGTCACCGGTCAGCTCCAGGTACTGGCTGATGAAACGACGCGCCAGGCACTTCAGGCCGCGATCTTCCAGGTCCATCGCCAGGAAGCCGGTGTCGGCATAAACGTCGGTAAAGCGAAACGGTTCGTTGAATTCGATGCAGTCGAAGATCACGACCTTGCCATCGATCACGGTTGCGTTGCCCAAGTGGATATCACCGTGGCATTCACGAATGAAACCTTCGGCCTTGCGCTGGGTGAGCAGTGGTTTGAGGCGCTCGAAGCTGCTTTCGGCCCAGGCTTGCAGGGCGTCGAGTTGCAGCAGGTCGGATTTGTCGCTGAGGAACGGACGGATCTGTTCGAAGTTCTGCCGCACCGGCGCCATGACGCTGTCCGGGGTGCCGGCTTCGTGCTCGGCTGGCACTTTCGGTGCGCTGAGATGGAAGCGGGCGATTTGTTCAGCCATCTCGTCGATGTGGGCGGTGGTCAGTTCGCCATTGGCCTGAAGGGTGCTCAGCAATCCGTTTTGCGGGAACTGGCGCATCTTCAGTACATATTCGATGGCCGGGCCTTCGCCGCCCAGTTGCGGAGCCTCGGCGCTGCCGGTGACGGGCAGCACTTCGAGGTACAGATCGTCGGTCAGGCGCTGGTTCAGGCGCAGTTCTTCAGTGCAAAAGTGTTCGCGAGCTTCAAGGCTGGTGAAGTCGAGAAAACCGAAATTGACCGGCTTCTTCACTTTATAAGCGAAGGGGCCTGTGAGAACGACCCAGGAAATGTGGGTTTCGATGACCTGGAATCCGTCTACAGGATGCGGGTAGAGGGCAGGGTTTTGCAGGGCAGCGATCAGGGACTGGCTCACAGGCGATCCTTCAGGGTCTGGAAAATCAAGGCCGCCATTATGGCCGTAAGTCCGCTTGGCGCAAACCTCGGAGCGCTCCTGTTGAGTATGAATAAAGTGCGTATAATCCGCCGCCATGACTCGTACTCGAACTCCCCGTACCCCAAAAAAACCACCCTCCAGGGGCCTGCGCCCGTGGTTGGGCTGGGCCATTAAACTCAGTCTGGTCGGCCTGGTCGTGCTGGCCGGATTCGCCGTTTACCTTGATGCAATCGTCCAGGAGAAGTTCTCCGGCAAGCGCTGGACCATTCCGGCCAAGGTTTACGCGCGCCCGCTCGAACTGTTCGTCGGACAAAAGCTGAGCAGGGACGATTTCCTGACAGAGCTCGATGCCCTGGGCTATCGCCGTGAAAGCGTGGCTAATGGTCCGGGTGCGGCGTCAGTCAACGGGAATACCGTTGATCTGAACACCCGTGGCTTCCAGTTCTATGAAGGCATGGAGCAAGCGCAGCCGGTGCGTGTGCGTTTCTCTGGCGATTACGTGGCCGAACTGTCGGGCGCAAAGGACTCGAAACTTTCCGTGGTGCGCCTGGAGCCGCTGCTGATCGGCGGTCTGTACCCGAAAAACCTCGAAGACCGGATTCTGATCAAGATCGATCAGGTGCCGCCGTACTTGCTTGAAACGCTGGTGGCTGTCGAGGACCGCGATTTTTATCATCACTTTGGTGTTTCACCGAAGTCGATCGCCCGTGCAATCTGGGTCAACGGTGCGTCCGGCCGCATGCGTCAGGGCGGCAGTACGCTGACTCAGCAGTTGGTGAAAAACTTCTACCTGACCAACGAGCGCAGCTTGAGCCGGAAACTCACCGAAGCAATGATGGCGCTGCTGCTCGAGCTGCATTACGACAAGCGCGAAATCCTCGAGGCATACCTCAATGAGGTGTTTATCGGGCAGGACGGTCAGCGCGCGGTGCACGGTTTCGGTCTGGCCAGCCAGTTCTTCTTCAGTCAGCCACTGGCCGAACTCAAGCTGCATCAAGTCGCACTGCTGGTGGGCATGGTCAAGGGGCCTTCTTCCTATAACCCGCGTCGTTATCCGGAGCGTGCCCTTGAGCGGCGCAACCTGGTGCTCGATGTCCTGCAAGAGCAGGGCGTCGCGACTGCCGAGCAGGTTGAGGCCGCGAAGAAAATGCCGCTGGGCGTGACCAAGCGCGGTAGTCTCGCGGACAGCTCGTTCCCCGGCTTCCTCGATCTGGTCAAGCGCCAGTTGCGTGAAGATTATCGCGACGAAGACTTGACCGAAGAAGGCCTGCGGATCTTCACCAGTTTCGACCCGATCCTGCAGATGAAGGCCGAGGCGTCGGTCAACGACACCTTCAAGCGCCTGGCCGGGCGCAAGGGTTCCGATGACGTCGAAGCGGCAATGGTTGTGACCAACCCGGAGACCGGCGAAGTACAGGCCATGATCGGCAGTCGTCAGGCCAGTTTTGCCGGGTTCAACCGGGCGCTGGATGCGGTACGGCCGATCGGCTCGCTGATCAAGCCGGCGGTTTATCTGACCGCGCTGGAGAAGCCTAGCCAGTACACATTGACCAGTTGGCTGTCGGACGAAGTCTTCTCGGTCAAGGGCGCCGACGGCCAGGTCTGGAAGCCGCAGAACTACGATCGTCGTTCTCACGGTACCGTCTTCCTTTATCAGGGCCTGGCGCATTCCTACAACCTGTCGACCGCGCGTCTCGGTCTGGCGGTCGGTGTACCGAACGTTCTGAAGACGCTGGAGCGCCTGGGTGTGACTCGTGAGTTCCCGGCCTTTCCGTCGATGTTGCTCGGCGCTGGCGGCATGACACCCATCGAAGTGGCGACCATGTACCAGACCCTCGCCAACGGCGGCTTCAATACGCCGATGCGCGGGATTCGTAGCGTGCTGACTGCCGAGGGCGAGCCGCTCAAGCGTTATCCGTTCCAGATTCAGCAGCGTTTCGACCCGGCCTCCATTTACCTGATCCAGAGCGCCATGCAGCGCGTGATGCGTGAAGGTACCGGCAGCTCGGTTTATAACGTGTTGCCAAGGAGTTTGACCCTGGCGGGTAAGACCGGCACCAGTAACGACTCGCGGGACAGTTGGTTTGCCGGTTTCAGCCAGGACTTGCTGGCGGTGGTCTGGCTGGGGCGCGACGACAACGGCAAGACGCCTTTCACTGGTGCCACCGGGGCCTTGCAGGTTTGGACCAGCTTCATGCGCAAGGCTGATCCACTTCCCCTGGACATGCCGCAGCCGGACAATATCGTTCAGGCCTGGGTTGATTCGCGAACCGGGCAAGGTTCTGACGCCGGTTGCCCCGGTGCCGTGCAGATGCCGTATATTCGCGGCAGCGAACCGCCTCCCGGTGCTGTTTGCGGTGGTGAAAACCCTGCCGAGACGGTGATGGATTGGGTCAAGGGCTGGATGAATTAAGCAAAGAGGGCTTCAAGTGAACAAGTGGTTGATTCCAGCGGTTGCCGCCGTAGCTTTGCTCAGCGGTTGCTCCACCGTACAACGTGGCTCGATTCCGGTTGTGGATTCCGGGACCGCCGTGTCCAACAGTGAGCGGATCTCGGCCAATGGCGGCTTCCGCCAGTCGACCGTCAAGCGCCCTGTACAAGGTCAGTCGCGGGCCCAGGCGATTCCGCAAGGTGACAGCGGCGTTGTGGTGATGGTGCCAGGCGCTGCAACGACTTCAACGCCGATCAGCACCACGCCGATTACCCCGGGTCCGATCACGCCGGGGCCGATTGACACGTCGCCGATCCAGTCGGCGCCGATCAATCAGGGCAGCTACAGTATGCCGTCGTCGCCAAGCGGGATTCCGTCAGCCAGTTCGGGCGGGCTGTCTGCCGACGAGCAACTGGACGGCCCGGTATTGGCTTTGCTGACCACCGCTCAACAGCAGCAGGCGAGCGGTGATCTCAATGGTGCTTCCTCCAGTCTCGAGCGCGCCCAGCGCGTTGCTCCGCGTGAGCCGCAGGTGCTTTACCGTCTGGCGCAGGTGCGGATGGCTCAAGGCGATGCGGCCCAGGCTGAGCAATTCGCTCGCCGCGGGCTGACTTTTGCCAGTGGCCGTCCAGCCCTTCAGGCGAACTTGTGGGAACTGATTGCCCAGGCGCGAGAAAAACAGAGTGACTCCCAGGGCGCGGCATTGGCTCGTCAGAAGGCCAAGGTAACGCTGTGATGGATGCGCGCTTTGTGAAAATCGCCGATCAACTGTTGTTGATCGAGCGCGAATTACGGGTGCAAGGATGGTGGGATGAAGTCTCGCCATCTGCTGAAGCACTTTCCAGCGCCGAGCCGTTTTCGGTCGATACACTGGATTTCGAGCAATGGCTGCAATGGATCTTCCTGCCACGCATGAAGATGATCCTCGAGCAGAATTTGCCGCTACCCAATGCTTCGGGCATTCAGGAAATGGCCGAAATGGTCTTTGCCGGACGCAATGTCCAGGGCAAGGATCGGCAGTTGCAGGCATTGCTCAAAGAGTTTGATCAGCTGATCACAGCGTCTCGCTGAGCCAGAAGCTGCCAGCGTCCGCTGGCAGTTGTCCACAATCTCTCTCTATTTTGTCGGCCGCTGTAGGCTAAGTGCATGTGCGTGCCAATTTTTTGCCAAAACTTGCGCAATTGAAGCTAACACGCAACGGATTTACAGGTTTTTTCTTGCGTTCTCATGTGCTTACTAGGATAAAGCTCATAGACGACTTGACTTGCGAAGGGCGAAACAGAAGAATCCAAAGTCCGCTGTACAGGGACTGCCAGAAGCAGACCCTCTCAGCAGATCATGAGGCGCATATCCGCGTCGACCTGTTACACCCGCAACGCGTTACCTCGCGCTGGGTGGGAAAGGCCCGCAACACTTGGGACGATCCCAATACTTGCTCAGTCAGTGCTGACGTAGTCGGCGACCACCGTCGCTCATGCTCTGCTGAGAAGTAAACCTATTAAGACCCGTCCTATTTTTCGTGGGCGGTATTCTGGCGTTTTAGAGGTGAGCAACGTGGAGCTTTTATCTGGCGGTGAGATGCTCGTCCGCTTTTTGCGCGACGAAGGCGTCAAATATATCTACGGGTACCCGGGTGGTGCTCTTCTTCATGTCTACGATGCCCTGTTCAAAGAACCGGAAGTGACCCACATCCTGGTTCGTCACGAGCAAGCGGCTACCCATATGGCTGACGGTTACGCCCGTGCCACCGGTAAAGCCGGCGTGGTACTGGTGACTTCCGGTCCGGGTGCAACCAATGCCATTACCGGTATCGCCACGGCCTACATGGACTCCATTCCGATGGTGATCATTTCCGGGCAGGTACCGAGCACCATGGTCGGTACCGATGCGTTCCAGGAAACCGACATGATCGGTATCTCCCGGCCAATCGTGAAGCACAGCTTCATGATCAAGCACGCGTCGGAAATCCCGGAAGTCATGAAGAAGGCGTTCTACCTGGCGCAATCCGGTCGTCCTGGCCCGGTCGTTGTCGATATCCCGAAAGACATGACCAACCCGGCCGAGAAGTTCGAATACGTCTTCCCGAAAAAGGCCAAGCTGCGTTCCTACAGCCCGGCTGTTCGTGGTCACTCCGGTCAAATCCGCAAGGCGGCAGAAATGCTCCTGGCGGCCAAGCGCCCTGTGTTGTACTCGGGCGGCGGCGTGATCCTCGGCGGTGGTTCCGCACCACTGACCGAACTGGCGAAGATGCTCAACCTGCCAGTGACCAATACCCTGATGGGCCTCGGTGGCTACCCTGGCACCGACCGTCAGTTCATCGGCATGCTCGGCATGCACGGCAGCTACACCGCGAACCTGGCGATGCACCATGCTGACGTGATCCTGGCAGTCGGTGCGCGTTTCGACGATCGCGTAATCAACGGCGCGCCGAAGTTCTGCCCGAACGCCAAGATCATTCACATCGACATCGACCCGGCTTCGATTTCCAAAACCATCAAGGCTGACGTGCCAATCGTCGGTCCGGTGGAGAGCGTCCTGACCGAAATGGTCGCGATCCTCAAGGAAATCGGCGAAACCCCGAACAAGGAAGCGGTCGCCAGCTGGTGGAAGCAGGTTGATGAGTGGCGCGGTGATCGCGGCCTGTTCCCTTACGACAAGGGCGACGGCAGCAAGATCAAGCCGCAGACCGTGATCGAAACCCTGTGCGAAGTGACCAAGGGCGACGCCTTTGTGACCTCCGACGTGGGCCAGCACCAGATGTTTGCTGCGCAGTACTACAAGTTCAACAAGCCGAACCGCTGGATCAACTCCGGTGGCCTGGGCACGATGGGCTTCGGTCTGCCGGCCGCTATGGGTATCGCCCTGAGCTTCCCTGACACCGATGTTGCGTGCGTCACCGGTGAAGGCAGTATCCAGATGAACATCCAGGAGCTGTCGACCTGCTTGCAATATGGTTTGCCGGTCAAGATCGTCATCCTCAACAACGGTGTTCTGGGTATGGTTCGTCAGTGGCAGGACATGAGTTACGGCAGCCGTCACTCGCACTCCTACATGGAATCCTTGCCTGACTTCGTCAAGCTGGCTGAAGCCTATGGCCACGTCGGCGTGCGCATCACCGAATCGAAAGATTTGAAGTCGAAGATGGAAGAGGCGTTCGCCATGAAAGATCGCCTGGTGGTGATCGACATTTCGGTCGACACCAGCGAGCACGTCTATCCGATGCAGATCAAAGACGGCTCCATGCGCGATATGTGGCTGAGCAAGACGGAGCGTACCTAATCATGCGGCACATTATTTCCTTGCTTCTGGAAAACGAACCTGGTGCTTTGTCTCGCGTAGTCGGCCTGTTCTCGCAGCGCAACTACAACATCGAAAGCCTGACCGTGGCGCCAACCGAAGACCCGACCCTGTCGCGTCTGACGCTGACCACTGTCGGTCACGATGAAATCATCGAGCAGATCACCAAAAACCTGAACAAGCTGATCGAAGTGGTCAAGCTGGTGGACCTGTCGGAAAGCGCTCACATCGAGCGTGAACTGATGCTGGTCAAGGTCAAGGCCACTGGCGCCCAGCGCGCCGAGATCAAACGCACCACCGATATTTACCGTGGACAGATCGTCGACGTCAGCGCCAGCGTGTATACCGTTCAACTGACCGGTACCAGCGACAAGCTCGACAGCTTCATTCAGTCCATTGGCACCGCCTCGATTCTGGAAACCGTCCGTAGTGGCGTCACCGGTATTGCCCGCGGCGACAAAGTACTCAGCATCTAAACCAAATTAGCGAACGGCCTGAACGGCCTGATATAGGGGAAATTCATGAAAGTTTTCTACGATAAAGACTGCGACCTGTCGATCATCCAGGGCAAAAAAGTTGCCATCATCGGTTACGGTTCCCAGGGTCACGCTCAAGCGTGCAACCTGAAAGATTCCGGCGTTGACGTGACTGTCGGTCTGCGTAAAGGTTCGGCTACCGTTGCCAAGGCTGAAGCCCACGGCCTGAAAGTGACCGACGTGGCTGCCGCTGTTGCCGGCGCCGACCTGGTCATGATCCTGACCCCGGACGAGTTCCAGTCCCAGCTGTACAAGAACGAAATCGAGCCGAACATCAAGAAAGGCGCCACCCTGGCCTTCTCTCACGGCTTCGCGATCCACTACAACCAGGTTGTTCCGCGCGCTGACCTCGACGTGATCATGATCGCGCCGAAAGCCCCGGGCCACACCGTTCGTTCCGAGTTCGTGAAAGGCGGCGGTATCCCTGACCTGATCGCTATCTACCAGGACGCCTCGGGCAACGCCAAGAACGTTGCACTGTCCTACGCTGCCGGCGTTGGTGGCGGTCGTACCGGCATCATCGAAACCACCTTCAAGGACGAGACCGAAACCGACCTGTTCGGCGAACAAGCCGTTCTGTGCGGCGGTACCGTTGAGTTGGTAAAAGCCGGTTTCGAAACCCTGGTCGAAGCTGGCTACGCGCCGGAAATGGCCTACTTCGAGTGCCTGCACGAACTGAAGCTGATCGTTGACCTCATGTATGAAGGCGGTATCGCCAACATGAACTACTCGATCTCCAACAACGCCGAATACGGCGAGTACGTGACCGGCCCTGAAGTCATCAACGCCGAATCCCGTCAGGCCATGCGCAACGCCCTGAAACGTATTCAGGACGGCGAATACGCCAAGATGTTCATCAGCGAAGGCGCTACCGGCTATCCTTCGATGACCGCCAAGCGTCGTAACAACGCCGCTCACGGTATCGAAATCATCGGCGAGCAACTGCGCTCCATGATGCCGTGGATCGGTGCCAACAAGATCGTCGACAAAGCCAAAAACTAAGTCACGCGCTTGTACGAAAAAACGCGGCTTAGGCCGCGTTTTTTCGTTTGGGAGGCCGGTTCTGGTATAAAGCTGCATCGTTTGTGGCCGAACCGTCGTCCCAGACACCTGTCCAAACTTTCCACCCCGTTGCAAGGTAATGTCCATGAGCGAACGCCCCGAAGAGCCAAACCAGGCTTCTGACGCCGAAAGCCTGCTGCCCATCGATGAACATGTCGAGGAAGGGCATGACGCTGAAGGTCGTAAAGTCCGGCATCGTGGTATCTATCTTCTGCCGAATCTGTTCACCACTGCGAACCTGTTCGCAGGGTTCTACTCCATCATCAACTCGATGAGCGCCCAGGCTGCCTTGAGCGCCGGCGACTCGGTCAATGCGAGCAAGTACTTTGCGTTTGCCGCCATCGCCATTTTCGTCGCGATGGTACTCGACGGCCTTGATGGTCGGGTTGCGCGCATGACCAACACGCAGAGCGCTTTTGGTGCCGAGTACGACTCGCTGTCGGACATGGTCGCCTTTGGAGTTGCGCCGGCATTGCTGGCCTTCGGTTGGGCCTTGGGTGACATGGGCAAGGTCGGCTGGATGGTTGCCTTCGTTTATGTCGCGGGTGCGGCGCTGCGTCTCGCGCGCTTCAATACTCAAGTCGGTACGGCGGACAAACGCTACTTCATAGGCCTGGCCAGCCCGGCGGCGGCGGGTGTTGTTGCGGGCATTGTCTGGGCATTCAGCGATTACGGCATCCAGGGCTCCAAGATGTCTTTCCTGGTGGCGCTGATGGTTGCTGCGGCCGGCATGCTGATGGTCAGCAACATCAAATACAACAGCTTCAAGGAGCTGGATCTGAAGGGGCGAGTGCCTTTCGTGGCGATTCTCGCTGTGGTGCTGGTCTTCGCAGTGGTATTCAGTGATCCGCCGCGCATCCTGCTGCTGGTGTTTCTCGCCTATGCAGCTTCCGGTCCGGTTCAATACCTGTTACGCCTTCGCCGTAACAAGAGCGCGTAATTTCCCTCATACTCCGCAGTCTATGGGTGCATCTGTCCTCCAAAGCTGCGGAGTAACCATGCTGATCAAAGTCTCCAAGGCGTCCGACTGCCATGAGTCGGACGTCACACCTGAATCCCTCTATCTATCTCGACGCAAAGTGCTCGGTTCCACGGTTGCCGGTCTGGCTTTGGGCTGCCTGCCGCAATGGGCCAGCGCTGGCGATGCTGCGCGCTACCCGGATGTCGAATCCGGCAAGGCGCCCTCCTGGCTCAGCGAAAAGCTTGCGACTACCCAGTGGGGCGCGGTCAACGTCAAGGATGAGGCGATCACGCCATTCAAGGATGCGACCCGTTACAACAACTTCTACGAGTTCGGCGCAGATAAAGGTGATCCAGCTGCCAATGCGGGCACACTAAAGACGGAACCGTGGTCCGTGGTGGTGGACGGGGAGGTGGGCAAGCCTGGGCGGTATGCGCTGGAAGACTTCATGAAGCCGTATCAGTTGGAGGAGCGAATCTACCGACTGCGTTGCGTGGAGGCCTGGTCGATGGTCATTCCCTGGATCGGTTTTCCCCTCTCGGTTTTGCTCAAGGAGGTCGAGCCGACCTCGAAAGCCAGATTCATCCGCTTCGAAACCCTGCAGGATCCCAAGAGCATGCCGGGTCAGCGCTCCGGTTTTGCCTTGATCGACTGGCCATATATAGAAGGGCTGCGTCTTGATGAGGCGATGAACCCGTTGGCGATTCTCGCGGTAGGCATGTACGGGCGTGAGCTGCCTAATCAAAACGGTGCGCCGCTGCGATTGGTGGTGCCATGGAAATACGGTTTCAAGAGCATTAAGTCCATCGTGCGTATCAGTCTGGTCAGCGAGCAGCCGAAAACCACCTGGCAGGGCATTGCACCGGATGAATATGGCTTTTATGCGAACGTGAATCCCACCGTTGATCATCCTCGCTGGACTCAGGCTCGTGAACGCCGCCTGCCCAGCGGGTTGCTCAAACCCAATGTGCGCGACACGCAAATGTTCAACGGCTATTCAGAGGAAGTCGCCTCTCTATATGCGGGGCTCGACCTGAGGGTGAATTACTGATGCGCTATCCGTTTTGGCGTATCGGCGTCTTTATTGTGGTGTTGGTGTGGCCGCTGATGTGGTTGTACCAGGCCTGGGACGATGTGCTTGGGCCGGATCCGGGCAAGGTGCTGGTCGATCGCCTGGGTTTGGGGGCGCTTGTTCTGCTGCTTGTAACGTTGAGCATGGCGCCTTTGCAGAAGCTCACCGGTTGGGCGGGGTGGGGCTCCGTGCGGCGACAGTTGGGATTGTGGTGTTTTACCTATGTGCTGCTCCACCTCATTAGTTATTCCGCATTCATTCTTGGTTTTGACTGGTCACAGCTGAGTGTCGAGTTGCGCAAGCGGCCTTACATTATTGTCGGGGCGCTGGGCTTTCTAGAATTGCTGGCATTGGCGGTGACTTCCAATCGATACAGTCAGCGGCGATTGGGTGCTCGCTGGAAGCAGTTGCATCGCCTGGCTTATGTAATTCTCGGGCTTGGATTGCTGCATATGCTCTGGATTGTGCGCGCCGACCTGAAGGAGTGGGCGATCTATGCGTCTATAGGGGTAGTGCTGTTAGTGCTGCGGCTACCGCCTTTAGCTCGTCGAATCCCGCGGTTGATGGCTAAAAAGGGCTCTTCTGCCAAAAAGGCGTAAATAGTGGTTGACGGCAGATTCTGGAGGCCTATAATTCGCCCCACTTCCGGCGCAGTCGAAACGGAAAACTCCTTGTTAAACAATGAGTTACGCAGATTTCGGCGGCAGGTTGCTTCAGGTCATCGAAGCTGAAAGGAAGTTGAAAAAGAGGTG
>NZ_NEJH01000013.1 GCF_002113025.1 Pseudomonas sp. B28(2017)
CCCCCCACCCACCCCAAAGCGATACAAAAAACAAATACGACACGTCATTTTGTGTTTGATATTAATTTCTGTATCGCTTATAAAGTTCTCCATGCCCTCGAAATGCCCCTGAACAAAAAAGAGGCCGGAGACCGAAATGTACGCACAGCTAGTAGAAACAGGCGTCAAGCGCATAAAAGACCTGTCGGAAATGTCCGAAGAGGAACGCGCCTTCCAGGAAAAAATCGATTCAGAAATCAAGATCGAAGCCAAGAACTGGATGCCAGATGCCTACCGCCAGACCCTGATCCGGCAGATTTCCCAGCACGCACACTCCGAAATCGTCGGCATGCTGCCCGAAGGCAACTGGGTCACCCGCGCGCCGTCGCTCAAACGCAAACTGCAACTGATGGCCAAGATCCAGGACGAAGCCGGCCACGGCCTGTACCTGTACAGCGCCATGGAAACCCTAGGCGCCGACCGCGATGAAGAGATCGCCAAGTTGCACAGCGGCAAGGCCAAGTACTCGAGCATCTTCAATTACCCGACGCTGAACTGGGCCGACATGGGGGCGGTGGGCTGGCTGGTGGATGGCGCGGCGATCGTCAACCAGGTGGTGCTGCAGCGCACCTCCTACGGCCCGTATTCGCGGGCGATGATCCGCATCTGCAAGGAAGAGAGCTTCCACCAGCGCCAGGGCTACGAAATCCTCCTGACCATGATGCGTCACGGTACCCAGGCGCAAAAAGACATGGTCCAGGACGCGATCAACCGCCTGTGGTGGCCGTCGCTGATGATGTTCGGCCCGAGCGACGAACACTCGCCGAACAGCGCCCAGTCCATGGCCTGGAAGATCAAGCGCCAGAGCAACGACGAGCTGCGCCAGCGCTTCATCGACCAGACCATCCCGCAACTGGAGTTGCTGGGCTGCACCTGCCCCGACCCGGACCTGAAGTGGAACGCCGAGCGCGGTCACTACGACTTCGGCGAAATCCAGTGGAACGAATTCTACGAAGTGCTCAAGGGCAACGGCCCCTGCAACCAGGAACGTGTCGCCACTCGCCGCAAGGCGATTGAAGACGGTGCCTGGGTTCGTGAAGCCGCCGTCGCCCACGCCCGCAAAAAACAAAACAAGAACGCCGCCTGATCCGGCCACCTGATGTGGAGTAACTGAAATGTCCGAGTGGACCCTCTTCGAAGTCTTCGTGCGCAGCAAGCACGGCCTCAACCACAAGCACGTCGGCAGCGTGCATGCCGCCGACACCACCATGGCCATCGAGAACGCGCGCGAGCTCTATACCCGTCGCAGCGAAGGCGTGAGCCTGTGGGTGGTGCCTTCGGCATTGATCACCGCTTCGTCGCCGGATGAGAAAGACCCGCTGTTCGACCCGTCGGACGACAAGGTTTACCGCCACGCCAGCTTCTACGAGCTGCCGGCCGAAGTCGGGCACATGTGAGGTCGACCATGAACAACAAGACCGATCTGATCGAATACCTGCTGCGCCTCGGCGACAGCGCCCTGATCCAGGGCCAGCGCCTGTGCCAGTGGTGCGGCAAGGCACCGGCACTGGAAGAGGAACTGGCGTTGATGAACGTCGGCCTCGACCTGGTGGGCCAGGCGCGCAACTGGCTGGAGTACGCCGCCGAACTGCTGGACGACGGCCGCGATGCCGATCACCTGGCGTTCCGCCGCGACGAACGTGCCTATCGCAATCTGCTGCTGGTGGAACAGCCCAACGGCGATTACGCGGTGACCATCCTCAAGCAGTTCCTGTATGACGCCTGGCACCTGCCGGTGTTGCAGGGCCTGAGCCAGTCCAGCGATGAGCGCATCGCCGGGATCGCCGCCAAAGCGGTGAAGGAAGTCACCTATCACCTGCGCCGCTCCGGCGAGTGGGTCGAGCGTCTGGGCGACGGCACCGAGGAAAGCCACAAGCGCATGCTCGCGGCCATTCCCGAGGTCTGGCGTTTCACCGTGGAACTGATCGCCGCCGATGACAGCGAACAGCGCCTGTGCGCAGCCGGCATCACTCCGGACATCGCCAGCGTCGCCGCGCAGTGGCAAGCCAAAGTCGAGCAGATCTTCACCAGCGCCACCCTGCCCGTGCCCGCCGCACCGAGCTATTTCTACCTGAATGCGCGCAAGGGTCTGCACACCGAACACCTGGGCATCCTGCTGGCCGAAATGCAGTTCCTGCCACGAGCGTACCCCGATGCAACCTGGTGAGCTGATCGCCAGCGACCGCGGCGCCCGGGCGGCTCAACCGACCGACCTGGCTGCTGCGTGGGCAATCCTGGCAGAGGTCATGGACCCGGAAGTGCCGGTGGTCAGCGTGGTCGACCTGGGCATCGTCCGCGACCTGGACTGGCAGGCAGGTCACTTGCACGTGGTGGTCACCCCGACCTACTCCGGCTGCCCCGCCACCGAAGTGATCGAGAGCGATATCCGCGAAGCGCTGGAACTCGCCGGATTCAAGGCGCCGCAATTGGAGCGCAAGTTGACCCCGGCCTGGACCACCGACTGGATCAGCGACAGCGGCCGCGAACGCCTGCGTGCCTACGGCATCGCACCGCCCGAGGGCAGCACCAGCAAACGCAGCCTGCTCGGTGAGAGCCCGGTGATCGTCTGCCCGCAATGCGGCAGCGCCCACACCGAGGTGCTCAGCGAGTTCGGTTCCACCGCCTGCAAGGCCCTGTACCGCTGCGTCGATTGCCGGGAACCGTTCGACTATTTCAAGTGCATCTGAGCGGCGAATCGGCCGTCCCAGCTGGAGAACAACAATGAGCAAATTTCACAGCCTGACCATCAAGGACGTGCGCGCCGAGACCCGTGACGCGGTGTCCATCGCCTTCGAGATTCCGCAGGACCTGCAAGACAGCTTCCACTTCACCCAGGGCCAGCACCTGGTGATGCGCACGCAACTGGACGGCGAAGAAGTACGCCGCTCGTACTCGATCTGCACCGGGGTCAACGACGGTGAACTGCGCGTGGCGATCAAGCGTGTGGCCGGCGGTCGTTTCTCCGCGTTTGCCAACGAACAACTGAAGGCCGGGTACAGCCTGGAAGTCATGCCGCCCGCCGGGCATTTCAGCGTCGAACTCGATCCGGCGCGCCATGGCAACTACCTCGCTGTGGCGGCGGGCAGCGGCATTACGCCGATCCTGTCGATCATCAAGACCACCCTGGAAACCGAGCCCCACAGCCGCGTCACCCTGCTGTATGGCAACCGTTCCAGTTCCGGTGCACTGTTCCGCGAACAGCTTGAAGATTTGAAGAACCGCTACCTGCAGCGCCTGAACCTGATCTTCGTGTTCAGCCGCGAGCAGCAGGATGTCGACCTGTACAACGGCCGGATCAACGCCGAGAAATGCGAGCAGCTGTTCAGCCGCTGGCTCGACGTCAAGGCCCTCGACGCCGCGTTCATCTGCGGGCCGCAGGAAATGACCGAAACCGTGCGCGACAGCCTCAAGGCCAAGGGCATGCAACCCGAGCGCATCCATTTCGAACTGTTCGCCGCCGCCGGCAGCGAGCAAAAGCGCGCCGCCCGCGAAGCCGCCCGCCAGGTCGATGCGGCGGTCAGCCAGATCACCGTGATCAGCGACGGCCGTGCCCTGGCCTTCGACCTGCCGCGCAACAGCCAGAGCATCCTCGATGCGGGTAACGAGCAAGGTGCGGAGCTGCCCTACTCGTGCAAGGCCGGCGTGTGCTCGACCTGCAAGTGCAAGGTCATCGAAGGCGAAGTGGAAATGGACAGCAACCACGCCCTGGAAGACTACGAAGTGGCCGCCGGCTACGTGCTGTCGTGCCAGGCCTTCCCGATCAGCGACAAGGTGGTGCTGGATTTCGACCAGCTCTGAAATTTCTGAACGCCGCAATCCCTGTGGGAGCGAGCTTGCTCGCGATAACGTTGGGTCAGCCAGCCTAGAAGTTGGCTGTCAGTCCCTCATCGCGAGCAAGCTCGCTCCCACAGTTGTTCGGCGGCGCCCTCAATCCTTTTGATTCGAGAGTCAATACCATGTCCCACGCCCCTACCCTGCAAAGCTTCATCGCCGGTCGCTGGATCGGCCAACAAGGCGCGCAAATCCTGCGCAGCGCTATCGACGGACACGATATTGCATACACCCACGAAGAGCGCCCGGACTTCGCCGAGGCCATCGAACACGGTCGCCGCCAAGGCGTCAGCGGCCTGATGGCCCTGGACTTCCAGCAACGCGCACAGCGTCTCAAGGCCCTGGCCCTGTACCTGAGCGAGCGCAAGGAACAGCTCTACGCGATTTCCCACCACAGCGGCGCGACCCGTGCCGACAGCTGGATCGACATCGAAGGCGGCAACAGCACGCTGTTCACCTACGCCAGCCTCGGCTCGCGGGAACTGCCGTCGGGCAACGTCGTCCACGAAGGCCCGGCGCTGCAGTTGAGCAAACTCGGCAGCTTCGCCGGCACCCATATCCTGGTGCCGCGCGGTGGCGTGGCGGTGCACATCAACGCCTTCAACTTCCCGATCTGGGGCATGCTGGAAAAGTTCGCCCCGAGTTTCCTAGCCGGCATGCCGTGCATCGTCAAACCGGCCAGCGCCACCAGCTACCTGACCGAAGCCGTGGTGCGCCTGATGGACGAATCCGGCCTGTTGCCAGCGGGCAGCCTGCAACTGATCATCGGCGGCACCGGCGACCTGCTCGACCGCCTGCAAGGCCAGGACGTGGTGACCTTCACCGGTTCCGCCAACACCGCGGCCAAGCTGCGGGTCAACCCGAACCTGATCCGCAACTCGGTGCCGTTCACCGCCGAAGCCGACTCGCTGAACTGCGCGATCCTCGCCCCGGATGTGACCCCGGACGACGAAGAATTCGAGCTGTTCATCAAGGAAGTCGCCCGGGAAATGACCACCAAGGCCGGGCAGAAATGCACCGCCATCCGCCGCGCCATCGTGCCGGCCAAACACATCGATGCGGTGGCCACGCGCCTGCGCGATCGCTTGGCCAAAGTAGTGGTCGGCGACCCGTCGGTGGAAGGCGTGCGCATGGGTGCGCTGGCGTCCCACGATCAGCAGAAAGACGTGGCCGAGCGTCTGGAAAGCCTGCTGCAGAGCAGCGACATGCTGTTCGGTGCCCGTGACGGTTTCGAACCGCGTGGCGAAAATGTCAGCCAGGGCGCATTCTTCGCCCCGACCCTATTGCAGGCTCGCGACCCGCACGCTGAAGGTGGTGCACACGACATCGAAGCGTTCGGCCCTGTCAGCACCTTGATGGCCTACGACGATCTCGACGAAGCATTGGCCCTCGCCGCTCGCGGCAAAGGCAGCCTGGTGGCCAGCCTGGTGACCAAGGATCCACAAATTGCTGCCAAAGCCATTCCGGTGGCCGCTGCATTGCACGGTCGTCTGTTGGTGCTGGACCGCAACTGCGCCGGCGAATCCACCGGCCACGGCTCGCCGCTGCCACAACTCAAGCACGGCGGTCCGGGTCGTGCCGGTGGTGGTGAAGAGCTCGGTGGTTTGCGTGCGGTGAAACACTACCTGCAACGTGCCGCGGTACAAGGCTCGCCGACCATGCTGACAGCAGTCACCGGCGAGTACGTGCGTGGCGCCAAGGTCATCGAAACCGAGGTTCATCCGTTCCGTCGCCACTTCCAGGACCTGCAGGTCGGCGAGTCGTTGCTGACCCACCGCCGCACCGTCACCGAAGCCGACCTGGTGAACTTCGGTTGCCTGTCGGGCGACCACTTCTACATGCACTTCGACGAGATCGCGGCCAAAGAGTCGCAATTCGGCAAGCGCATCGCCCACGGTTACTTCGTGCTGTCGGCAGCGGCCGGTCTGTTTGTATCGCCGGCGCCCGGCCCGGTGCTGGCCAACTACGGCCTCGACACCCTGCGTTTCATCAACCCGGTGGGCATCGGCGACACCATCCAGGCGCGTCTGACCTGCAAGCGCAAGATCGACCAGGGCAAGAAGAGCCCGCAAGGCATCCCGCAAGGGGTGGTGGCGTGGGATGTGGAAGTGACCAACCAGTTGGGTGAACTGGTGGCAAGCTATGACATTCTCACCTTGGTGGTGAAACGCGAGGATTGATCAGGGCTTCTGGTTGACCACAGATCTTGTGGTCAACTACAAATCAAATGTGGGGGCGAGCCTGCTCGCGAAGAGGGAATGTCAGTCGACATGAGTGTTGGCTGACACACTGCTTTCGCGAGCAGGCTCGCTCCCACAGTGGTTTGTGTTGACTGAAATACTTAATGCTTGCGCAACCACTCGATAAACAGCGCAAACAACTCCGACTGCGAACCCACTTCCAGTTTCAAGTACAGGTTCTTGCGGTGCATGCGCACGGTTTCCGGTGAGATGCTCATCTGGCTTGCCGTGGATTTCACCGAATGCCCGCGCAGGACCATGTGCGCCACTTCCCGCTCGCGCTCGGTGAGCAAGTCGCTGCCGAAATGCTCGAAGGCCGATTGCACCCGGTGCTTGAGATCATCGCGCATGCCCTGGTCTTTATCGCACTGGATCTGGCGGCTGCGCAGCATTCCGCGTTGACTGAATTCGCTGATGAATTCACGCACCAGCGGTTCGACGGCGCGCAGCAGGTTCAGCTGTTCGGCGCACAGGCATTCACCGCCAAAACCTTGAAAAAGGCTGACCGAAATCTTCGTGTCATTGCCGGTATCGACGATGTAGTAGCTGTCTTCCGAACAGCCTGCATTCAGGTAATAGGTCTTGTAGTAGTCGCTGTCGAAGAAGTTGTCCGGCGCGATTTCCTCCAGATGATAGAACCCTTGCGCCAATCCCTGCTCCACCGCCAGGCAAAACGGGTCGAGCAGATAACCGCCGGAAAAATAGCGTTCCAGGATCGAGACCTGATACTCCTGCGCAATCCCGCGCTGATGCAGCAACTGTGGCGCGCGGTCCTTGCGCTCCAGGCTGATCATCATCGACTCGACGGACACCAGCTGCGCCAACGCTGACGCCAGGTATTGCAAGGCGTCAGGCTCATCGATATGGGCGAATGCCTCGCACATTCCCCCATGCCATTTGTGCAATGCCCCGAAGGGCATTGCGATCAGCGTATCGTCGTCTGGTTTGCTCATGCCCCGCAGTCTAGCGGGTGAACAGGGCCTTGGTAAAAGCCTGACGGATGAAGTCATTGGCCGAAATACTGGCCGCTCTGCTCAAGCTCGGCCGCCACTTCCAGGATGCACACCCGCAGGGTCTCGACGATTTCATCGACTTGGGCAAACGTCAGGATCAACGGCGGCGACATCACGTTGAGGTGCATGATCGGCCGCACCAGCAGTCCCCGGGCCTGGGCCCGCGAGTGGATTTTCTCGCCGATGTTGATCTCGTCAGGGAACAGCGCCTTGGTGCGTTTATCGGCGACGAATTCCACGCAGGCCATGAGTTTCTGGCAGCGCACATCGCCCACCAGTGGCAAGTCCCGCAGGGTTGCCAGGCGCTCTTCCAGATACGCCCCCACCGTGTCGACATGGGCCAGCAGGTTTTCCCGCTCGATGATTTCGATGTTCTTCAGCGCCGCCGTGCAGCACACCGGGTGGCCGCTGTAGGTGAAGCCGTGGGTGAAACAGCGGCCCTTGCCCGGCTCGGCGATGACTTTCCAGATGCGCTCGGAAAAGATACACGCGCCCAGCGGCAGGTAGGCCGAGGTCAGGCCCTTGGCGGTGGTGATGATGTCAGGCAGCACGTCAAACACATCATGGGAGGCGAAAAACTTGCCCAGGCGCCCGAACGAGGTCACCACTTCGTCGGCGACGAACAGGATGTCGTGGCGCTGGCAGACGTCCCACATGCGCCTGAGATAGCCCTGGGGCGGAATAATCACCCCGCCCGAGCCCATGATCGGCTCGGCGAAAAATCCGGCGACCTTGTCCGCGCCAACCGACAGGATCTTGTCTTCGAACTCCTTGACCAGGAACTCGAGGAACTGCGTCTCGTCCATGCCGTCGGGCGCGCGGTACGGGTTCGGGTTGGAGACGTGGTGGATCAGCGGGTTGGCGTAATCGAACTCCGGCACGCGGTCGGCGGCCTTGTTGCCGATCGACATGGTCAGGGTGGTGGAGCCGTGATAGGCGTTGAACCGGGCGATGACGTGCTTCTTCTCGGGTTTGCCACGGCAGTTCTGGTAGTACTGGATCAGCCGGTACGCGGTGTCCACGGCGGTGGAGCCGCCAGTGGTCAGGAACACATGGTCAAGATCGCCCGGGGCCAGGCTGGCGAGTTTTTCGCATAGCTGGATGGCGACGTTGTTCGACATGTCGGAAAACGGGTTCGAATAGGCCAACTGGCGCACCTGGTCGGCGATGGCCTCGGCCATTTCCTCGCGCCCCAGGCCGATGTTGGTGCACCACATGCCGCCCACCGCATCGAGAAAGCGGTTGCCCTGGGTGTCGTAGATGTAGGCCCCGTCGCCAGCAACGATGTTCAACGAACCTTGTTCGGCATGTTCGTCGAACATGTGGTAGCCGTGCATGTGATGGGCTTTGTCGGCCTTGACCAGTCTGGACTCATCCGCCGGCGAAAGTACGGTGCGTGTTGGAGTCGCCATAAATAAACCTCTAACCGAATTGACTAACGATCGAACAAATCAGATGCCGCTTTTCACGGTGCTCCAGACCCGGGTGATGGCCCGCATGTCCTTGGCGTCCTGGGTCTTCTGCGGGAACAAACGCTCGCGGGTCTGCGCATCGGGGTAGATGGCCGGGTTGTTGCGCACGTCGGCGCTCAACAAAGGCGTCGCCGCGGCGTTACTGTTGGCGTAATTGATGAAATCGCTCACATCCGCCATGACCTGCGGCTGCATCAGGTATTCGAGAAACCTGTGGGCATTGGCGACATGGGGGGCGTCCGCCGGGATGTACATGTTGTCGAACCAGATCAGCGAGCCTTCCTTGGGGATGAAGTACGCCAGGTCGATCTTCTTCCTCGCTTCTGCCGCTCGGGCCATGGCCGTGGCGTAATCGCCGGACCAGGTCATGGCCATGCACACGTCGCCGTTGGGCAGGCTGGTCAGGTAATTGACCGAGTCGAACTTGCGGATGTACGGCCGCACCGACAGCAGCAAATCCTGCGCAGCTTTCAGGTCCTCCGGTGCGGCGCTGCGTGGATCGCGTCCCAGGTACTTCAAGGCCATGGGGATGACTTCGGTCGGGGCGTCGAGCAGGGTCACGCCGCAATCGGCGAAGCGCGAGACGATTTTCGGATCGAAGATCATCGCCAACGAGCCGATCGGCGCGTCCGGCATGCGTTCCTTGATCTTGTCTACGTTGTAGGTGACGCCGTTACTGCCCCAGGTGTAGGGCGCGGAGAACTGGGTGCCGGGATCGTACCCCTGCAGGTCCTGCAAGACTTTCGGGTCGAGATTGTTCCAGCCCGGCAGCAGCTTTTTATCCAGCGGCTGGAACACCCTGGCCTTGATCAGCGGTGGTGCGAGGGACGCGTTCAACACGATCAGGTCATAACCGGAGTGGCCGGTGAGCAATTTGGCCTGCACCGTTTCGTAGGCATCGAAGGTGTCATAAATGACTTTGATGCCAGTGGCCTTTTCGAAGTCGGCCACGGTTTTTTCACCGATGTAATCCGCCCAGTTGTACAACCGCAGCGTATTGCTGTCGTCCACTTGAGCGGCGTAGGCATTCAATGTCAGCGGTACAACAAACAGACTGGAAATCACCTTAAGCAGCGTCTTGCCCATAGCAAATGCACCTTATAGCGAGTTCGGCTCTGGATGAGCGGATGCCCTCACTATTGGTGGATTCGCCGGGCGGAACCATACCCCGAATGGGTGTGTGTGTCGTTTTTGGCTCACCGGCATGGCAAAAAGCGGCAGCGCAGTTGACCCGTTTTGCCATAGATCCGGGGTTTGTCCGGCGCTTAAAGTGGCGGCCTGAACCGACCCTGCGGAGCCTGCGATGCCCCACCTGATCAAACACGAGCAACGCGACGGCGTGTTGACGCTGACCATCGACCGCCCGGACAAGCTCAACGCGCTGAATAACGCCATGTACACGCAACTGGCCGACCTGTTGCTGGCCGCGGACGAAGACGCGCAGACCGGTGTGATCATCCTCACCGGCGGCCCGGCCTGCTTTACCAGCGGCAACGACCTGGTGGATTTCCTCCAGCATCCGCCGACGCATCTGGACGCCCCGGCGTTCCGTCTGATGAAAGTCGTCACGCGCCTGCAAAAGCCGCTGATCGCGGCAGTCTGTGGGGCCGCCATCGGCATCGGCACCACGTTGCTGTTGCATTGCGATCAGGTGCTGGTTACCCGCAACGCCAGGTTGCGCATGCCGTTCGTCAACATCGGCCTGTGCCCCGAATTTGGCGCCAGCCTGTTGCTGCCACGCCGGCTCGGCCATGCCCGCGCCGCGAGCCTACTCCTGCTGGGCAACGGTTTTGACGGCAACGAAGCGGTGGCCTGGGGCCTGGCCAACGAAGCCTTCGATGACGGCGAACAATGCCTGGCGGCGGCCACCACAATCGCCCGGCGCTTTCTGGCCATGCCCCAGCAAGCCTTGCGCCAATCGCGACAACTGATGAAACAGGCTTCCCTGGCCGAACTGGAAGCCACCCTGCGCGAAGAAAACACACTGTTCATTCAGCGCCTGAACACCGACGAGGCGAAAACCGCCTTGAACGCCCTGCTCAATCGCAGTACAGATAAGAATCCACTGAAAGGAAACCAGCCATGAACACTCCGGAAATCTACGTCGTCAGCGCCGCCCGTACCGCCATCGGTACCTTCGGCGGTTCGCTCAAGGACGTGCCACTGGCCGACCTGGCGACCACGGCCGTGAAAACGGCCCTGCAACGGGCCGCCGTCGACCCGGCGCTCGTTGGCCATCTGGTGATGGGCAACGTGATCCCGACCGAAACCCGCGACGCCTACATCTCCCGCGTCGCGGCGATGAACGCCGGCATCCCGAAGGAAACCCCGGCCTATAACGTCAACCGCCTGTGCGGTTCGGGCCTGCAAGCCATCATCAACGCTGCGCAGACACTGCTGCTGGGCGATGCCGACATCGTCGTGGGTGCCGGTGCCGAATCCATGAGCCGCGGTCCATACCTGATGCCTTCGGCCCGTTGGGGTTCGCGCATGGGCAACGCCCAGGTCATCGACTACATGCTCGGGATCCTGCATGACCCGTTCCATGGCATCCACATGGGCATCACCGCCGAGAACGTCGCTGAGCGCAATGGCATCACCCGCGAAATGCAGGACGCCCTGGCCCTGGAAGACCAGAAACGCGCCGCCCATGCGATTGCCAACGGCTACTTCAGCGAGCAGATCGCAACCGTGGAAATCCAGGATCGCAAGGGCACCAAACTGTTCAGCGTCGACGAGCATCCGCGCGCCACGTCCCTGGAACAGCTGGCGGCAATGAAGCCGGCGTTCAAGAAGGACGGCTCGGTCACCGCCGGCAACGCCTCGGGCCTGAACGACGGCGCCGCCGCACTGGTCATGGCCACCGGCAACGCGGTTCAGACCAATAACCTGAAACCACTTGCCCGCCTGGTCAGCTACGCCCACGCCGGCGTCGAACCGGAATTCATGGGCCTGGGCCCGATTCCGGCCACGCGCCTGGCGCTCAAGCGCGCCGGCCTGACCATCGCCGACCTGGACGTGATCGAAGCCAACATCGCCTTCGCCGCCCAGGCCTGCGCCGTCAGCCAGGAACTGGACCTCGACCCGGCCAAGGTCAACCCGAACGGCTCCGGCATCGCCCTGGGCCACCCGGTGGGCGCAACCGGCGCAATCATCGCCACCAAGGCCATCCACGAACTGCACCGCACTGGCGGTCGTTACGCGCTGGTGACCATGTGCATCGGTGGTGGCCAGGGGATTGCGGCGATTTTTGAGCGGGTTTGATAGGGCCTTTCATGGTGCTTTGACCGCGTGCATATCCATTGCCGAGGTTACGGCGGCTTATGGTTCCGCCCTGACGGCGGGTCACTTTGGAAAAGCCCCAAAGTGACCCGCCGTCAGGGCGAAACCATCAGCAGGCGTTACCGCAGAAACGGATATGTACACAACCCAATAAACATCCCACCTCACAACAATCCCCCCACCAGGGCCGCGAACCTGCTTGATGTTTTTTCTCGCCAACTGGTCGCTTTCCATCAATCCACCCGTCTCTCTGCCCCCTAGATTAGCTCCCAGAACACGCAGCCGTTCCGCGCGGCCAGTCACTGAGGAGATCGCCCCATGCACAGTTTCCACAACCGCAAACAGCAGAGCCCGATCGACGGCTGGGACCACCAGGACCCGGAAGAAGCCTTCACCCTGCCCTCGCGTTACTTCTATGACGAAACCCTGTTCAAGGCCGAGCGCGACAACATTTTCATGCATGCCTGGCACGTGGCCGGACACGTCAGTGAATTTGCCGAACCGGGTCAGTACGTGGTCACGGATCTGTTCGACCAGAGCGTGGTGGTGGCAAAAAACCGCCAGGGCCAGATCCATGCTTTCCACAATGTTTGCCAGCATCGCGGCAATCGCTTGCTCGAAGAACGGCGCGGCACCACCGGCGGCGTGGTGCGTTGCGCCTATCACTCGTGGTGCTACGAAATGGACGGCAGCCTGCGCAGCGCACCCCGTTGCGAGAAGATGAAGAACTTCGAATTGCAGCAGTTCAACATCCCGCAGATTCGCACCGAAGAAATGGGCGGCTTCATCTATTTCAATCTCGACCCGACCGCGCCGTCCCTGCGGGACTTGTTCCCCGGCGCCGACGAGGAAATGCGCCGGGTGTTTCCGGACCTGGCCAACATGCGCCTGATCGAGGAACAGGACGTGATCGTGCCGGCCAACTGGAAGGTGATCATGGACAACTCCATCGAGGGTTATCACTTCAAGCTGTCCGGGCCATGCCATATCGACCTGGCGAAATTGATCGACTTCAAGGGCTATCAGTTGAGCAAACGCGACAACTGGTGGACCTACATCGCCCCGGCCAACCTGTCGGTAACCGAAGCCTACGGCGTGCCCCTGCGCAAGGACCTGAACCCGGACGAATGCTTCTTCAATATCGGCATGTGGCCGAACAACACCTTCTATACCTTTCCGTTCTCAGAGTTCCTGGGCTCGTTCATCATGATCCCGCTGGACGCCGAACGCTCGCTGCTGCGCTTCGGTTACTACTCCAGCAATGCCGAGACCGCACAGGTCAGTACATCGTGCATGAAGTGGATGAACGAGGACCTGGGGCCGGAGGACATCGCACTGAACATCTCGGTGCAGAAAGGCCTGCGCTCGCTCGGTTACGACCAGGGGCGCTACATGATCGATGCCCAGCGCAGCAATGAAAGCGAGCACCTGGTGCATCACTTTCACCGATTGGTGTTTAACGGGATTCATGGTGGTTCCGCGATCTGAACCACCCCGATCCCTGTAGGAGCGAGCTTGCTCGCGATGGACGTCAACGATGACGCAGGCTGTTTGAATACCTGCGTTGCCTTCACGTTTTTCGCGAGCAAGCTTCGCTCCTGCAGGTGAGGTGTTGTGTCCTTTCATCTATGGAGCACCCCGAACCATGCCCAACCATGCGTTTGATTACCTGATCGTCGGCGCAGGATCAGCCGGCTGCGTGTTGGCCAACCGCTTGGGCGAAGACCCGGCGGTGCGGATTCTGCTGCTGGAGGCCGGGCCGGCGGACCGGAGCTGGACCATCGACATGCCGTCCGCCGTGGGACTGGTGGTCGGCGGCACGCGCTACAACTGGAGCTACAGTTCCGAGCCGGAACCCTTTCTGGACGGCCGTCGGATCGGCACGCCGCGAGGCCGCACGTTGGGCGGCTCGTCGTCGATCAATGGCATGGTCTACATCCGTGGCCATGCCCGGGACTACGACGGCTGGGCCGAACAAGGCTGCGACGGCTGGGGTTATCAGGATGTACTGCCATATTTCAAACGCGCCCAAACCCATGCCGATGGTGCGGACGATTACCGTGGGGCGACGGGTCATCTGCACGTCACTCCCGGCGATACGACGACGCCGTTGTGCGCGGCGTTTCTGGCGGCCGGCGCGCAGGCCGGATATGGCCTGAGCGACGATTTGAACGGTTATCGCCAGGAAGCCTTCGGCCCGGTGGATCGCACCACCCGCGCCGGGCGGCGCTGGAGTACCTCCCGCGGTTATCTGCGTGAAGCGCTGGCCCGGGGCAACGTTCAGGTGCGTACTGACGCGCTGGCGCTGCGCATTCTGTTCGACGGCAAACGCGCCGCCGGCATTGAGTACGAGCACAACGGCGAGGTCCACCAGGCCTTCGCCCGGCGTGAAGTGTTGCTGAGCGCCGGGGCCATCAACTCAGCGCAATTACTGCTGCTGTCCGGTATCGGCCCGGCGGCGGAACTGCGGGACCTGGGGATCGAGGTCAGGCACGACCTGCCCGGCGTTGGCCGGCGCCTCAACGATCACCCGGACACGGTGGTGCAATACCTGTGCAGGCAGCCCGTGTCGCTTTACCCGTGGACCACCGCGCCGGGCAAATGGTGGATCGGCGCACGCTGGTTTGCCACCCAAGACGGGCTGGCGGCGAGCAACCATTTCGAGGCCGGGGCGTTCATCCGCTCCCGGGCCGGGGTCGAGTTTCCCGACCTGCAACTGACTTTCATGCCCCTGGCGGTCAAACCCGGCAGTGTCGACCTGGTGCCAGGCCACGCGTTCCAGATCCACATCGACCTGATGCGCCCCACCAGCCTGGG
This sequence comes from Pseudomonas sp. B28(2017), assembly GCF_002113025.1. GTDB lineage: Bacteria > Pseudomonadota > Gammaproteobacteria > Pseudomonadales > Pseudomonadaceae > Aquipseudomonas. The sequence continues at coordinate 14,695 of NZ_NEJH01000013.1, forward strand.
CAGCGTCACGCTCAACAGCGCCGACCCCAGGCAGCCGCCGCGCATCCTGTTCAATTACCTGAAAACCGAGCAGGATCGAGCCGACATGCGCGCCGGCGCACGGCTGGTGCGCGAGATCATCGCGCAACCGGCCATGGCCGCTTATCGTGGTGAAGAGCTGGTGCCTGGCCCGCAAGCGCAAAGTGATGAAGCGCTGGACGCCTGGGCCAGGCAGGTCACGGAAACCGGCTACCATGCCAGCGGCACTTGCAAGATGGGGCTGGCGGGCGATGCCGAAGCTGTGGTCGATCCGCAACTGCGGGTGCATGGCCTCGATGGATTACGGGTAGTGGACGCCTCGATCATGCCGGTGATCGTCAGCGGCAACACCAATGCGCCGACGGTGATGATCGCGGAAAAGGCCAGCGACCTGATTCGCGGCCTGCCACCTCTGCCGGCCATCGATGCCCCGGTGTGGATTCACCCACAATGGCAAACGCAGCAACGATAGAGATCACCCATGAGCAGTCAGTCGTCCAACAGCACCGATGCACCTTTCACCTGGCGGCGCGGCGACGTCGCGCCGTTGCGTGTCGCGGTGCTGTTGTTGCCGTCGTTTTCCAACTTCGGTCTGGCGGCCGTGCTGGAACCGCTGGCCATCGCCAACTGGCTGACTCAGCGCACTGTGTTCGAGTGGACGCTGCTGTCCATGGACGGTGAACCGGTGCAAGCCAGCAATGGCTTGACCACGGTCGCCAATGACGGCTTGAAGACCGATCAGGGTTTCGATGTGTGCGTGGTGCTCGCCAGTTTCGATGTGCACAAACACAGCCGCAACCTCGCGCTCAAAAGCTGGTTGCGCAAGCAGGCGTTGTTCGGCGCCGTGCTGATGGGCGTGGAAACCGGTACCGAACTGCTCGCCGCCGCCGGCGTGCTCGACGGTTACGAAGCCGCCGTGCACTGGGACAACCTGCAGGGTTTTCAGGAAAGTTATCCACGGGTCCACGCCAGGCCGCAGCTCTATACCCTGGAACGCCAGCGCATGACCTGCGCCGGCGCCACCACGACCCTGGACATGCTGCTGGGCTGGATCGGCCAGAGCCTGGACAGCGAATTGGCCCGGGAAATCGGCATGCACCTGTTGATGGGCCAAGTGCGCGCACCGGCCGACAATCAACTGGAAGGCGGCCTGACCAACACCGGGCTGTACGGCAACAAGATCCGCCGTGCCATCGGCTTGATGGAGCAAGCCCTGGAAGAACCGCTGGATTGCGAAGCGATTGCCGCTCAGGTCGGCCTTTCACGGCGGCAACTGGAGCGGCAATTCAAGCATCAGACCGGCCTGTCGCCACTCAAGTACTACATCACCCTGCGCCTGGCCAAGGCCCACAGTCTGCTGCAACAGACGCGCCTGAGCGTTGCCCAGGTGGCAGCCTGCTCGGGCTTCGGTTCGCTGGAGCACTTTTCCCGTACCTATCGCGCCCGCTTCGGCTGTCCGCCCAGCGAAGACCGCAGCCAGGTGTGGACCGCCCCGGTGATGCGCCAGCCGCTGCGCAAGGAGCATCGGCCGGTCGAGGCGGACTGACTCACAGGCGATAAGCCGGTTCTTCTTCGTCGAGAATCCCCATCAGCGCATTGAAATGCTTGTCGGCAAAGTCCGGATAGTCGAGCCATTGCCGACGGGTCTTGCACGCGATTTCATCACTGGCGATGCGCAGCTCGCGGCCGGTGGAAAGTGCAGTGATGTAGGTCTCGCAGGCGCGTTCGAAGTAGTACAGATCATCGAACGCCTGGGCGATGCTCGGTGCCGCCACCAGCAGGCCGTGATTGCCCATCAGCAGAATCGGCTTATCCCCCAGCAGGTGGCTGACGCGCTCCGCCTCTTCTCCCAGGCCCATGCCGTCGAAGCCTTCGTCGATCGCCACACGCTCGAAAAAACGCATGCAGTTCTGCTCGATCGGCGGCAAGCGCGAATCCGCCAGACAGGCCAGGGCCGTCGCGTATTTCGAGTGGGTATGGAGGATGCAGCGGGCGTGGGGCTGATTGCGGTGCAAGGCACTGTGCAAGGCCCATGCGGTGATGTCCGGTGCGTCCGGGCGATCGAGGCTGGCGGGCTCATCGGCGTTGACCAGCAGCAAGTCGCTGGCCTTGATCCGCGAGAAGTGCTTGCCGTAAGGGTTGATCAGGAACTCCCGGCCGTCCCCCGACACCGCGACGCTGAAGTGATTGGCGATGGACTCGTGCAGGTTCAGCCGCGCCGCCCAGCGGAACGCACAGGCCAGGCGGATACGCAGTTGCTCGACAGGTTGATTCATCCCGTGCTCCCCCGGATGTTGATCGGTTGCTGGCAGTGTAGAGCGACGCCTTGCGCGCACTTGACGGGAAACGGCATGGATTGCCGCTATCGGCCAGCTCGTCAGGAATCCCTTGTGTGAGCAGGCCTGCTCGCTCCCACAAGGCTTCTCCAGCGCACACAGAAACTCATCTTCTCGGAACAAACCAGCTGACGACCGGCAGCAAAAACCATTTGCCACAAAATATTATATACGTCATATTACAGCCATCATAAATGACCTCGCTTCAACAGGTAATCCTCCATGACCAGCATGCCCACCGTTGAACCCGACCTGGCTGCCCCGGTGACTGCCGCCAAACCTCCCCTGTTCAAACGCCTGCTGTTGCCCACCATGGGAATCGCAGCGCTGGTGCTGGCTGGCGTGTATGGCGCGCATTGGTGGAGCGCCGGGCGTTTTATCGAAGAAACCGATGACGCCTATATTGGTGGCGACGTAACGGTGATTGGGCCGAAAGTGGCGGGTTATATCGACGAAGTGCTGGTGACCGACAACCAGAAGGTCAAGGCGGGCGATGTGCTGATCCGCCTCGACTCGCGTGACTACCGTGCCAACCTGGCCAAGGCCGAAGGTGCAGTGGCCGCCCAGGAAGCCTTGCTGGCCAACCTTGACGCCACCGAACAACTGCAACAGGCCGTCATCGGCCAGGCCCGCGCTGGCATCGACGCCGCCGGTGCCGAAGCCGCCCGTTCGCGCGATGACGATGCCCGCTACAAAAAACTGGTGATCACCAACGCCGTCTCGGTGGAAAGCGCCCAGCGCGCCAACACCACGTTCAAGACGGCCCAGGCCCAAAGCAACCGTGCCCAGGCTGAATTGCTGGCCGCGCAACGTCAGTTGAATGTGATCGACACCCAGAAACAACAGGCCCGGGCCGCCCTGATCCAGGCCAAGGCCGAGCGCGATCTGGCGCAATTGAATGTCGGCTACACCGAACTGAAGGCACCGGTTGACGGTGTGATCGGCAATCGTCGGGCCCGGGTCGGCGCCTATGCCCAGGCCGGCTCGCAATTGCTCTCGGTGGTGCCGACCAGCGGTCTGTGGGTCGATGCCAACTTCAAGGAAGACCAACTGGCGCGCATGGTGCCGGGGCAACGGGTGGTGATTCATGCCGACGTGCTTGCCGGGCAGGAATTTCATGGTCATCTGGACAGCCTCGCCCCCGCCAGCGGTTCGCAATTCAGCGTGTTGCCACCGGAAAACGCCACCGGCAATTTCACCAAGATCGTGCAGCGGGTGCCGGTGCGCATCCACCTCGATCCGGCGGACAGCATGCTCGGCCACCTGCGTCCAGGCCTGTCCGTCACCGCCGAAGTCGACACGCGCAAGGAGCCTGAAGCGCCAGTCGTGGCCAGCGCGCCATGAGCCGCGCCCTCGCCGCCCCGGCGCAACCGTTCAATGCCGCGAGCATGGCCACGGCGACCAAGGTCTTCGCCTTTGCCAGCATGTGCATCGGCATGTTCATTGCGCTACTGGATATCCAGATTGTCTCGGCTTCGTTGCGTGACATCGGCGGCGGGCTCTCCGCCGGCACCGATGAAACCGCGTGGGTACAGACCAGTTACCTAATCGCCGAAATCATCGTGATCCCGCTGTCGGGCTGGCTCTCCCGGGTGTTTTCCACGCGCTGGCTGTTTTGTGCGTCGGCAGTGGGCTTTACCCTGACCAGCCTGTTGTGCGGCGTGGCCTGGAACATCCAGAGCATGATCGTTTTCCGCGCCCTGCAAGGCTTTCTGGGCGGTTCGATGATCCCGATGGTGTTCACCACGGCCTTCGTGTTCTTCAGCGGCAAACAACGGGTCATCGCCGCCGCGACCATCGGCGCGGTGGCGTCCCTGGCACCGACCCTGGGACCGGTGATCGGCGGCTGGATCACCGACATCTCGTCCTGGCACTGGCTGTTCTACATCAACCTGGTCCCCGGCATCTTTGTCGCCGTGGCCGTGCCGATGCTGGTGAAAATCGACCAGCCGGAACTGTCGCTGCTCAAGGGCGCGGATTATCTGAGCATGGTGTTTCTGGCGCTGTTCCTCGGCTGCCTGGAATACACCCTCGAAGAAGGACCGCGCTGGAACTGGTTCAGCGACCGCACGATCCTGACCACCGCATGGATCAGCGGCATCGCCGGGCTGGCGTTCATCGGCCGGACCTTGCATGTGGCCAATCCGATTGTCGATCTGCGCGCCTTGAAAGATCGCAACTTTGCCCTTGGCTGCTTCTTCTCGTTCGTCACCGGTATCGGCCTGTTCGCCACCATTTACCTGACGCCACTGTTTCTCGGCCGGGTGCGGGGCTACGGTGCGCTGGACATTGGTCTGGCGGTTTTCTCCACCGGGGTGTTCCAGATCATGGCGATTCCGCTGTATGCCTTTCTGGCCAACCGCATTGACCTGCGCTGGATCATGATGACCGGCCTTGGGCTGTTCGCCTTGTCGATGTGGGATTTCAGCCCGATCACCCATGACTGGGGGGCCAGGGAATTGATGCTGCCGCAAGCCTTGCGCGGGATTGCCCAGCAATTGGCGGTGCCGCCCACCGTGACGCTGACCCTTGGCGGCCTGGCGCCGGCAAGGCTCAAACATGCGTCGGGGTTGTTCAATCTGATGCGCAACCTGGGCGGGGCTATCGGCATCGCGGCGTGCGCGACCATTCTCAATGACCGCACCAACCTGCATTTCACCCGGTTGGCGGAGAACCTCAACAGCACCAACGAGGCGCTCAACCAATGGCTGTCCCAGGTCGGCAACAACTTCGCCGCCCTCGGCCAGAGCGGTGACGCCGGGGCCACCGCCAGCCTGCATCAGCTATGGTTATTGACCTATCGCGAAGCCCAGACACAAACCTACGGCGACGCGTTTTTGATGATCATGGTCTGCTTCATCATCGCCACGGCGATGGTACCCTTGATGCGCAAGGTGCAACCACCGGCCGCGCCGAGTGCCGATGCGCATTGATGCCTGTGCGGGTCAGGCCTGAGGCATTTTGCGAAAGCCGATAGCCAGGCGATTCCAGGCATTGATGGTGGTGATGGCGACGGTCAGGTCGACCAATTCCCTGGCATCGAACTGAGCGCTGGCCAGCTCATAGTCCTCGTCCGGGGCATGGGTCTGGCTGATCAGGGTCAGGGATTCGGTCCAGGCCAGGGCGGCGCGTTCACGTTCGGTGAAGAACGGCGTTTCGCGCCAGGCCGACAGTGTGGCCAGACGACGCTCGGACTCACCGCCCTTGCGTGCATCGGCGCTGTGCATGTCCAGACAGAAGGCGCAGCCGTTGATTTGCGAGGCACGCAGCTTGACCAGTTCGATCAGGTTTTTTTCCAGCGGCAGTTTCGATACCGCTGTTTCCAACGCGATCATCGCTTTGAGGGCGTCAGGCGAAGCGGTGTAGAAATCGATACGGGTTTTCATGGCGTGCTCCAGGGCAAGTGAGTGTGTGACTACGTTAGTCCCGAGGCTGGTTTACACAAATAGCCAATATTTCAGAAGTCGAGGAGGCCACTGGCGGTGCCTCCTTGAAAGAAAGGGCTATCCGAGAACTGCTCGCGATCCGCGCAGCGGCCATTCACACCCGATTGCGCAACCATCGCAGGAAGCCCTTTTTCTCCACCACCACCGGCAGGTCCTGAGTCAGGGTTTTCGCTTTTTGCAGGCGGTAATCGAGCAAGGCTTTCATTGAATCGTTGATGTCGTGACGGGCATCCAGGCACGGCTTGAGGTATGACTTTTCGATGCGGTAGAGGCCACAGAAAGTCTTGGCGGTAAACTGCGCAGGCAGCGCACTGTCGGTGAGAATACCCGCCTCGCCGAACACCTCCCCCGGCCCCATGCGTCCGGATTCATATGGCGCTCCGTGACGCATCAAGGTCACCGAGATCACGCCGGATTCGATAATGAACAAGTGATCGCTGACCTCCCCCGCCTCCAGGATCACCTCCCCGGCGCGAAAGGTTTGCAAGGTCATGTTCTGGCTGAACGTGTCTTTCTCTTCCTGGCGCAGGGTGGAGAAAATCGGCGAGCTATCCAGCAACGCCCGTTTGCGTGTCGAGTTGATCGGCGGGCTGGGCTCCACGCTCGACAACAAATTGACCCCGGATGCCTGCAAGTGCCGATAGGCCAGGTCGTACAGCTGGTTGCGCACTGAACGTTTCTCGTCCATCGACGCGACAAAGCCGCTGATTTCGTAGACCGCCCCGGTGTTGCTGGTGGTTTTCAGGCCGACACTTGGCGACGGTGTATCGAGCAACGCACGACAACCTTGAATGGCCCGCTCCAAAGCATCGATCACCGTGTTCGGCCTCGCGTGGGGACTCACTTCCAGCGAGACGGAAATGCCGAACATATCGCTCGGCCTGCTGAAATTGATGATCTTGGCCTTGGCCGCCAACGAGTTGGGAATCACTGCCATGCAGCCCTGGGAGGTTTGCAGGCGTGTGGCGCGCCAGTCGATGTCGGTTACCTTGCCCTCCATGCCGTCGATGGAGATGTAGTCATCCAGTTGGTAGGGTTTGGTGGTGTTCAGGACGATCCCGGAAAACACGTCACTGAGGGTACTTTGCAACGCCAGACCGACAATGATCGCCAACGCACCGGATGTCGCCAGTACGCCCTTGACCGGCAGATCGAGTACATAGGCCAGGGCGGCAATGACCGCGATCAGGAAAATCACCGCGCCGAGCAAATCCTGGAGCAATCGCCCCGTATGCCCGACCCGTTGCATCATCACCGCGCCGATCAGCACGGTCAGGGTCCGCGCGCCGAACAGCCACCAGCCGATCTGCAAACCGGTGGCCGCCAGGTGCAAGGGTACGTTGTCGGCCCAGGGCGGCGGCTCCATCGGGTTCAGGCCTTCGTTGAACAGCAGGAGGCTGAACAACGAAAAAATCACCACCCGCACCAACAGTCTCCAGGCACTGCCCAGTGCACTGAGCAGGTACCACAACCCAAGATCGATCAGGATCAGCGCCATTGCGCAGATCAGTGGATGTTCAGTAAGCAATGACAGCATCAAGCAACTCCAGCCAGGGCCAATAACGCGAAGATCGCATGGATTGGCCATAGTGTAGGAGCAATTGATTTCGCTGGACGAGCGCGTCTGGCTGGACACCCCAAAAAACCCGTGGGAGCGAGCTTGCTCGCGATGGCGATACAACAGGCACTGATGTAGTGGCTGTCAGTCCGTCATCGCGAGCAAGCTCGCTCCCGCAGGGGAAAGCATGTTGGCTGGATTACTTGCTGTTGGTCAGCGTGCTGTAGCTGGTCATCAGGTTTCGGTAATCCGGAATATGGTTGGAGAACAGTGTGCCCAATCCTTCGATATCGTTGCGCCAGTCGCGGTGCAGTTCACAGGCCAGGCCGAACCAGGTCATCAATTGCGCGCCCTGAGCGGTCATACGGCTCCACGCCGATTCACGGGTCAGTTCGTTGAAAGTCCCGGATGCATCGGTGACCACGAACACGTCAAAGCCTTCAGCCAACGCCGAGAGGGCCGGGAACGCCACGCACACCTCGGTCACCACACCGGCGATGATCAACTGCTTCTTGCCGGTGGCCTTGATCGCCTTGACGAAATCTTCGTTGTCCCAGGCATTGATCTGGCCAGGACGGGCGATGTACGGCGCGTTCGGGAACTGGGCCTTGAGCTCGGGCACCAGCGGACCGTTGGGACCGGTCTCGAAACTGGTGGTGAGGATGGTTGGCAGCTTGAAGTATTTGGCCAGGTCGGCCAGGGCCAGCACGTTGTTCTTGAAACGATCCGGATCGATGTCGCGTACCAATGACAGCAGGCCGGTCTGATGATCCACCAGCAGCACGGCGGCGTTGTCTTTGTCGAGACGCTTGTAGGAAGTGGTCATTGCAGTAGTCCTCGCGTGTTATCGATGCCGAGTGAAAATCGGCGTGGGGGTAACCGGTCAGCGCCGGGAGTCCAGCACTTCGTGTTCGTTCGCCACTTGCTGGGCCTTGAGGTAACTCTCGATCAGCAATTGATAATGCGGCATGGCCTGGGCGTAGACAGCGGCCCACTGCTCGGCATCCGGGCGGTTCCACGAGCCTTGCAGCTCAGAGAGCGTAGCCATGATGTCGATCGGTACCACCCCGGCCTGGGCCAAACGGGCAACGGTCAGATCAGTGGCCAGTTTCGAGTGATTGCCGGAGGCGTCGACTACTGCGAACACCTTGTAGCCTTCATGCACGGCGGCGATGGACGGGAACGCCAGGCACACGCTGGTCAAGGTGCCGGCGATCACCAGGGTTTTCTTGCCGGTGGCCTCGACCGCCGCGTGAAACTCCGGGTTGTCCCAGGCGTTGATTTCACCTTTGCGTGCCACGTATTGCGCATGAGGCGCGGCCTGGTGGATTTCCGGAATCAGCGGCCCGTTCGGCCCTTGCGGAACCGAGGCAGTGGTGATCACCGGCATTTTCAGCAACGTTGCAGCCTTGGCCAGGGCGATGGCGTTGGCGCGCAGTTGTGGCACGTCCATGTCCTTGACGATCTGGAACAGTCCGCTCTGGTGGTCGATCAACAACATCGCGGCGTCGTTGGGGTCAATGGTGGGTTTCTTGCCATCGAAGTTGGCAGCATTGACTGTATTCATAGGCAATTCCTCTTTCTTTCAGGCAACAGCCATCCCTGGCCTCGGACCGACCTACGCATCCTGTGTAGAGCGGGTTGTTGAAACGGAACGGGTTAAGCGTGCATCCGGCCGAAGCGACCGGACTGGAAGTCGGCGAAGGCCTGGTGGATTTCCTGCTCGGTGTTCATCACGAACGGCCCGTGACCGACGATCGGTTCATCGATCGGCTCGCCGCTGAGCAACAGCACCACCGCGTCTTCGCTAGCCTCAAGGGTCAGTTGATCGCCCTTGCGATCGAACAGGGCCAACTGCCCCTGGCGCACCGACTCCAGGCCATTGACCTGAACCGTGCCACGCAAAACCACCAGTGCGGTGTTGCGCCCTTCATGCAGATCCAGGGTGAGCAACTTGCCAGCATTCAAACGAATGTCCCACACGTCGACCGGGGTGAAGGTGCGCGCCGGGCCCTGGCGGCCGGCGAACTCACCGGCGATCAGGCGCAGGCTGCCGGCGTTGCCCTGCAAGGCGATGCTCGGGATGTCGCGGTCGAGGATCGTCTGGTAGCCGGGGTCGGCCATCTTGTCCCTGGCCGGCAGGTTCACCCACAGTTGCACCATCTCCAGGGTGCCACCGCTCCTGGCGAATCCTTCGGAGTGGAACTCTTCATGCAGGATGCCCGAGGCAGCGGTCATCCATTGCACGTCACCGGGGCCGATCTTGCCGCCACTACCGGTGGAGTCCCGATGCTCCAGTTCGCCTTTGTAAACGATAGTCACGGTTTCGAAACCACGATGAGGATGCTGACCAACGCCACGCCGTTCGGTGGTCGGGGTGAATTCAGCGGGGCCAGCGTGATCCAGCAACAGGAACGGGCTGATGTGTTTGCCCAGGTTGTCGTAGGAAAACAGCGTGCGAACCGGAAAACCGTCGCCAACCCAATGGGTCCGTGGACTGGTGTAGATACCGATGATGTTTTTCATGGTGTCTCCTGGTGAGGTGAGTGAAGCCATGGAGAAAGCTTAAAAGCGTGACCTTTGCTGCGCTAGACTGCAAAAATCAGCCTTAGCGTTCTATTTGGAGAACGATGGTGGAAGACCTCAACACCCTCTACTACTTCACCCAGGTGGTGGAACATCACGGTTTCGCGGCGGCGGGCCGGGCACTGGACATGCCCAAGTCCAAGCTCAGCCGACGCATTGCCGAACTCGAAGACCGACTGGGTGTGCGCCTGCTGCACCGCACCAGCCGGCATTGCTCTTTGACGGAAATCGGCCAGGCCTACTACCAGCGTTGTCTGGCCATGCGGGTGGAGGCGGAAAGCGCCGCCGAACTGATCGAGCGCAATCGCTCCGAGCCTCAGGGCCTGGTGCGTGTCAGTTGCCCGACGGCGTTGCTCAACTCCTGGGTCGGGCCGATGCTGACTCGCTATATGCTCAAGTATCCATTGGTGGAATTGTTCATCGAGAGCACCAATCGCCGGGTCGACCTGATTCACGAAGGCTTCGACATTGCGTTGCGGGTACGCTTTCCGCCGCTGGAAAACACCGACATGGTGATGAAGGTACTGGGCAACAGCACCCAGAGCGTGGTCGGCAGTCCGGCCTTTTTATCGCGTCTGTCGACACCGGCCTCCCCGGCCGACCTCAGTGGCTTGCCGAGCCTGCACTGGGGCGCGGCGCAGCGCGAATATCAGTGGGAACTGTTCGCCGCCGACGGCAGCACGGCGATGATTCGTCATGCACCGAGAATGGTCACCGACGATCTGTTGGCCTTGCGCCATGCGGCGCTCGCCGGGATCGGCATCGTGCACCTGCCCAGCGTGGTAGTGCGTGACGAAATTGCCGCCGGTCAACTGGTGGAGCTGGTACCGGGCTGGGCACCGAAAAGCGGTGTCATCCATGCGATCTTCCCCTCACGTCGGGGGTTGCTGCCATCGGTGCGCACGTTGATCGACTTCCTCGGGGAAGAATTCAGCCGCAGTGATATTGCTTAGGGGCCGGGGCAAGGCTTTAGACCGAGTCACTGCCTGCTCGCGAAGGCGGTGGATCAGACACCATCACCAAACCAGACTGCCGGTGATTCATGATTTCCGGTAAACATTGCTTTGCCGTTCCAGCGGTTTTTCTCACGGATGCAGGCGCGGATACTGCCGCCCATTCCCACTGCAACCTCTGGAGTCATCAATGTCCATTCCCGCCTTCGGCCTGGGTACGTTTCGCTTGCAAGGCCAGGTGGTCATCGATTCGGTGAGCACCGGCCTGGCGCTCGGCTACCGGGTGATCGATACCGCACAAATCTACGAGAACGAAGCCGATGTCGGCGAAGCTATCGCTGCCAGCGGCATTGCCCGTGAAGAACTGTTCATCACCAGCAAGATCTGGGTCGCCAACCTGGCGGGTGATCGCCTGATCGAAAGCCTGAAGGAAAGCCTGCGTAAACTGCAGACCGATTACCTGGACCTGACCCTGATCCACTGGCCGTCGCCGGAAGATCAGGTGCCGGTCGAGGCGTTCATGGGCGCCCTGCTCGAAGCCAAGCGCCTGGGCCTGACCCGACAGATCGGCGTGTCCAACTTCACCATCGACCTGATGCAGCAAGCGATAGCGGCCATCGGTGCCGAGCACATCGCTACCAATCAGATCGAACTGCACCCGTACCTGCAAAACCGCAATGTCGTCGCGTTCGCCCAGAGCCAGGGGATCGGCATCACGTCATACATGACCCTGGCTTACGGTGAAGCCCTCAACGACCCGCTCATCCAGCAGATCGCCGAACGCCTGCAAGCGACGCCGGCTCAGGTCACCCTGGCCTGGGCCATGCAATCGGGTTACGCAGTGATCCCGTCTTCCACTCGTCGGGCCAACCTCGAAAGCAACTTGAAGGCGCGCGAGCTGACCTTGAGCGAGGCCGACATGGCGTTGATCGCAACACTGGATCGCGGCCACCGGTTGACCAGCCCCAAAGGCATCGCTCCGAGCTGGGATTGAACCTCAACCCTGCCCGAGACTCTGGTCCAGGCGGGTCATGGCTTGCTGCAACTGGTCGACGGCGTCGTCGACCAGTGCCGCACGGCCGTCATGGCACGCCTGCTCCAGTCGTTCGCAACACTCGACCAGGCCAAGCGCTCGTACCATCATCGCCCCGCCCTTGATCCGGTGTGCCAGTTCCTGCAATCCGGGACGATTGCCCCTGGCGTGCAAGGCCAGCAAATGCACGCGGTCCTCGCGATTGGTCAGCGCCAGATCGTGCTTCAGTTGATCGATCAGCTCACGGTCCGAATCCGCATAGTGCTCCAGCCCACTCAAATCGAACTCGGCGAAGCCACGGTCGTCAGTTACCGCTGAGGGTACGCTGGAAAACCGCTGGGCCAGCCACGCCTGCAAATCCACCAGGCGAATGGGTTTGAACAGGCAATCATCCATGCCCGCCGCCTGACACCGGGCCTTCTCCTCGACCTGCGCATTGGCGGTAAAGCCCAGTATCGGCGTCGACGACAGCCCCTGCACCTGCTCTTGCTCACGTATCGCGCCCGCCAGCTCATAACCACTGAGCACCGGCATGTTGCAGTCGGTAATGACCAGATCGAACCCGCCTGCGCGCCACTGTTCAAGCCCCTGTGCCCCGTCTTCAGCCAGCACCACACGATGGCCCAGGTAGCTCAGCTGCCGCGAGAGCAACAGACGATTGGCCGGATAATCGTCGACCACCAGAATCGACAACGCCCGGGTCGTGAGCTGCGCCGGATCCTGGGGCCCCCCCGCCGCGGGTAATGCTTGCAGGGCGGGCAGCACCAGGTTGATATCCACCCTCGTCCCGCGCCCAGGTTCACTGTCGAGTTGCAACTGGCCGCCCATCGTTTCGCACAGGGTACGACTGATCACCAGGCCCAGGCCGGAACCTTGCCGGGCGCTCTGCCGACTGTTGCCCGCCTGCACGAAAGGGCTGAACAGGCGTTGCTGGTCGAAAGCGCTGATACCGATGCCGCTGTCCTCAATCTGTACGCTGACGGCGAGATGCGCCGGGGCTTGAGGCTGCACGCGCAGTACCAGGCCCACCTGGCCTTCACGGGTGAACTTGATCGCATTGCTCAGCAGGTTGGATAGCACTTGTTTGAAACGCGTGGGGTCGAGCATCACGTCGCGGTCACTGTGTTCGTCGAGCTCGACCCGCCACTGCAGATTCTTCTGCATCGCCAGCCCTTCGAACACCCGGCAGACCGACGTCACCAACGCGTGCAGATTGACCCGCTCCGGCGCCAGCGACAAATGCCCGGATTCAATCCGGGCGACGTCCAGAATGTCGCCGATCAAATCCAGCAACTGCTGCCCGGCGTTGGACGCGACCTCGATGGCGGCGCGGTCGGTCACACCTTCGTCGGCCCGTTTCAACGCCAGCTCGAGCATGCCGATCAATGCGTTCATCGGCGTACGGATTTCATGGCTCATGGTGGCCAGGAACGTGGTCTTGGCCCGGTTGGCGTCGTCCGCCGCGTCCTTGGCTTCCTGCAATTGCCCGAGCAATTGCTGACGCTGGCGAATCTGCCGGCGCTGCCAGACGATCCCGGCCAACGCGAGCAACAGCAAGACACCCGCCACCGCAAACGCCTGCACGATCGCCTGCCGGTGTCGCAGCCAGTAGCTCTGTTCGACCATCGAGTCATAGCGCCAGGGTTGGGTCAGTTCGTCGATTTCTTCGGGAGGGATGCTCAATAGCGCCTTGTCCAGAATCGAATGCAGTTCGCTGGCCTCGCGACTGGTTGCCAGGGTACTTCGGGCGGGGTGGGTGCCCACGGTGCTGGTCACTTGCAGGCGATCGCGATACTGCCGGGAAATCAGGTAACGGGCGCTGATCAGCGAGTTGATGCCGCCCTGTGCCTTGCCCTGGGCGACCATTTCCATGGCGTCCGTCGACAGTGGCGCATCCACCACCCGGATCAGCGGGTAATGCTGGCGAATGTACTCGCTGACAACGTTGCCCCGGGTCAGCGCCAAGGTCTTTCCCGCCATGTCATCCAGTGTCCTGGGACTGTCCGCAGCCGCGCGGGTCACCAGCACCGAAGGGCTGCTCAGAAACGCCCGAGTGAACAGCAGTTCGTCGTCACGCTGGGAACTGAGGCCGATACCGGCCAGCACATCGATCTGTCCGCTGGAGATGCCGGTCATCATTTCGGCCACCGACTTCACGCCCTGGATGTCAAATTGCAGCCCGGTACGCGAACTGATTTTCGTCAGCACATCGACGCCAATACCGCGAAATGTTCCTTCACTGTCGATGAATGTAATTGGCGGAATGTTTTCGTTGATCGCCACCTTCACCCGCGGGTGGCGTTCGAGCCAGCGCTGTTCGGCCACGCTCAATTGCAATGACTCGGTGCCCGGGATAGAGACCCCGTTTGCCCCCCAACGACGCAGGATATTCATTTGTTCATTAGTGGTGATGACCGCCAACGCCTTGTTGACGATGCGCAATAGCGAAACGTTGTCGCGGGCCATCGCAAAGGCAAAACGCCCGGACTCCATGGGCGAGAAGTCCGTCAGATGCACGTTGCTCAGGTTGTTCCTGCTGATCAGATAATGGGCATTGATCGCATCGCCCAGATAGACATCGGCCTGGCCGAATGCCACGGCGCCCATTGCCGCCAGTGTCGAGGGAAACAGCTGGACCTGCGCCTTGGAATAGAACTGTTGCACGCTGTATTCGGGCAAGTAGTGATACTGCATCGCCAGCCGCTTGCCGGCCAGTGTCGGGTCGAGCACCGGAGGGAAATCGGTACGCGTGACCAGCACCGGCTGATCGACCGCGTAGGCGCTGGACATCTGCAGCTGTGGATCTTCGGCTTCAAATCGATTGGCCGTTCCCAGCAGGTCTGCCCGCCCCTCCTTGATGGCCTGCACCGCATCGGCCCGCGACGGATAACGTTCGACCTCAATGCCAACGTTCAACATTTGTTCGAGCAACCCGGCGTAATCGGCTGTCACACCTTCGAACACTTTGCCCGCCGTGTTGAACTCGAAGGGGGGATAGTCCGGCGTCGAAACAGCCAGCACCAATCGGCCTTTTTGCTGCAGCCAGCGCAACTCGGCGTCCGACAACCTGACGCTCAGACCTTCGGCACTCGAGCGCCCCAATAGGGTCAACGACTGTTGCGCACAGGCCGTCGATGCCCATAGAAGAAGGCCAGTCAGTACCCAACCTGCCAGTCGCCTTGGACCGTTCATTCAGATCAAATGATTGCGCAAGGCGAAATCCCTCAAGTGCACCGACGAACTCACGTTGAGCTTGAGGGTGAGTCGGGTCTTGTAGGTGCTGACGGTCTTGTAGCTCAGGTGCATGAGCTCGGCGATTTCCAGGTTTTTCGAGCCCCGGGCCAGGTACTGCAGAATGGTCAACTCACGATTGGAGAGTTTGTCGATCAGTTGCTTTTCACTGCGTTGCAAATCCCCCGCCAACACGGAACTCGAAGATATCTGGGCGAAATAGGTGTAGCCGGCCATCACCGAATTCACCGCCGCCTTCAAGTCGTCCAGGTCCTTGCTCTTGGAAACATAGGCAACAGCCCCGGCCCGCATGCAGCGATCCTGATAAAACTGGGCCTCCAGCGAGGTGAACACCACTACGCGACATTGCGTGTTCTCGGCCTTGATACGGTCCATCACCTCAAGCCCCGCCACACCAGGAAGGCCCAGATCAAGCAACACGACATCCGGTTGATGCTCCCGGATCAACGACAACACCTCATCGCCACGGGAGGCCTCGTAAATCTGCTTGAATCCCTCACCCTTGAGTACGAGTTTGATCATGGAGCGAACCACCGGATGATCTTCCACAATCAGTGCTGACTTCATGACAACTCCCGTGCAAAACCACACGTTCGGGCAAAAAATGCCCTCCAGGCACCGCAGCGGTTGGGCACAACGCTGCGCATAGACTTTGGCATGGAAGGCCGGAAGGAACTACCTGACAGAAATGACAGTTCCGACGAACGGTAGCGGATGATCGACGGCGCTCATCAACTGCGTGATTGTCGCCAGGTCAGGCAGAGCGGCCCGGCTGACCTGGACTTTGCCTGAGACTGGCGGCAATGGCGCCTGTTGTTCATTGAAAATAAACCCGTGATGAACCTGCGGGTTGTCGGCAAGGAAATTGAACAGCTCCAGCACTCCGTTGGCCATCGCCCCATTGACGAGCACCAGATCCAGAGGCGTGCAACCGTACTCCACCAGTGGAAGGAGCTCGTCGAGGCTCTGCACCGGCGCCACCCGAAAGTAGCCGAGCTGGTTGAACAGCCGCTCGATCCGCAGGCGGTTGAAGTGCTGCGCATCGGCGATCAGGATGCGCAAGGATTTGTTCGCCAAGGTGACCTCCAAAAGGATGTCGGTTTCAAGAGGTCGCAAAGCCTACGGAAGACCACCCTAGGTTTATGTAGGAATATTCCTAAATCCATGTGGGTTAGTCTGACTCTTGCTTGGGAAACGCAAGCGCGCCTCGCCCCGGAACCCTTGGCCTTTACTCCGTGGTACTCGGACTCCAGAACGCCTGCACCACCAGGGCCGACATCGAAATCCGTGCCACCAGTGCATCCAGTTCATCACCATCGACCGAGGTGGTCGCCAGGGTGGCTTCGATTTCAATTTCATCCGTGCCAAAGGCATGCACATCGACATCGCTGGCCGGATAGTTGCTGCGCTCCAGCTCGGCTTCGAGCAAGGCCAGCACGGTTTTTCGCTGCGTACGCCGGGCGATGACATAGACGATGTTGGTGACTTCCGCAGAAATCACATCCAGCGGCTGACGGTTGATGTTGTTGACGATCGGCCGCAGCAAGGTATTGGCCGCGAGCACGAACAGCGTGCCGAGCAACGCTTCGGCCAGCAGGTCGGCACCGGCGCAGGCGCCGACTGCCGCCGAGGTCCAGAGGGTTGCGGCGGTATTGAGGCCGCGCACATTGCCCTCTTCACGCATGATCACCCCGGCACCGAGAAAGCCGATACCGGAGACCACATACGCCACGACCCGCACAGCGCCTTCAGCCCCGCCGAGACGGTTGGCCATGTCGACGAAAATTGCCGCGCCCACCGCCACCAGCACGTTGGTGCGCAGGCCGGCGGTGCGCTGCCGGTACTGACGCTCGAAACCGATCAGGCCACCGAGGATGAAAGCCGCACTGAGGCTGACCAGGGTGTCGAGCAGCGAAGTCAGATTGAGGTTGTTGATGGCTTGCATATCAAACTCCTTGAAAAACACACGCTCCTACAGGGGTGTCCTTTACTGCCAACCGAACCGCCGGATGTAGAACCCTTTCACCGCCTGGGTGAGTGCCATGTACGCCAGCAGGATCATCGGCAGGAACACGAAATACAGCGACGGCAATGCCTGCAGCTTGAAGTAATGGGCCAACGGTCCCATCGGCAGGAAAATCCCCACTGCCATGATCAGTCCGGTCATCACCAGCAACGGCATGGCCGCACGGCTCTGCAGGAACGGTATCTTCGGCGTGCGGATCATGTGCACGATCAGTGTCTGGGTCAGCAACCCGACCACGAACCAGCCAGACTGGAACAGGGTCTGATGATCCGGGGTACTGGCATCGAACACGTACCACATCAAAGCGAATGTCGTGATGTCGAAGATCGAACTGATCGGCCCGAAAAACAGCATGAAGCGCCCGACATCCGCCGGCTGCCAGCGCTGCGGTTGCTTGAGCATTTCGTCATCGACGTTATCGAACGGGATGGCAATCTGCGAAATGTCGTAGAGCAGGTTCTGCACCAGCAGGTGCATCGGCAGCATCGGCAGGAACGGGATGAACGCACTGGCCACCAACACCGAGAACACGTTGCCGAAGTTCGAACTGGCGGTCATCTTGATGTACTTGAGCATGTTGGCGAAGGTCCGGCGCCCTTCCAGCACGCCCTCCTCCAGCACCATCAGGCTCTTTTCCAGAAGGATGATGTCGGCGGCTTCCTTGGCGATATCCACGGCGCTGTCCACGGAAATACCGATGTCGGCGGTGCGCAGGGCCGGGGCATCGTTGATGCCGTCGCCCATGAAACCGACCACATGGCCGTTGCCCTTGAGCAGACGGACGATGCGTTCCTTGTGCGAGGGCGTCAGTTTGGCAAAGACATTGGTGGTTTCCACGGCTTTCGCCAGCTCGACATCCGTCATGCGTTCGATGTCGTTGCCCATCAGCAGGCCCTGCTGTTCCAGGCCGACTTCGCGGCAGATTTTCGCCGTCACCAGTTCGTTGTCGCCGGTCAGCACTTTCACCGCCACGCCGTGGGCTGCCAACGCCTTGAGTGCCGGCGCAGTGCTTTCCTTGGGCGGGTCGAGGAACGCCACATAACCGATCAGCGTCAGTGCCTGCTCATCAGCCAGGCTGTAGGTGTCGCGTCCTTCGCTCATCGGCCGTGCCGCTACCGCCACGACACGCAAGCCTTCGGCATTGAACATGGCCGTGACCTGACGAATGCGCGCCAGCAACTCTTCGGTCAAGGCTTCATCGACTTCGCCGTGTCGCACTCGCGAGCAGACGGCCAGCACCTCCTCCACCGCGCCCTTGCAGATCAGCAGATGAGGTTGATCGCGCTCGGCGACCACTACCGACATGCGCCGCCGGGTGAAGTCGAACGGAATCTCGTCGACCTTGCGAAACGCCGTGCCGACTTTCAATTGACGATGGATTTCGACGTGCTCGAGCACCGCCACATCCAGCAGGTTTTTCAGACCGGTCTGGTAGTAGCTGTTGAGGTAGGCCATTTCCAGCACGTCATCGGAATCATTGCCCCAGACATCGACGTTGCGCGCCAGGAAGATCCTGTCCTGGGTCAGGGTACCGGTCTTGTCGGTGCACAACACGTCCATGGCGCCGAAGTTCTGGATGGCGTCGAGGCGTTTGACGATGACTTTTTTGCGCGACAGGAACACCGCGCCCTTGGCCAGGGTCGAGGTGACGATCATCGGCAGCATTTCCGGGGTCAGGCCCACGGCAATCGACAGCGCGAACAGCAGCGCTTCGGTCCAGTCGCCCTTGGTGAAACCGTTGATGAACAACACCAGCGGCGCCATCACGAACATGAAGCGGATCAACAGCCAGCTGACTTTGTTGACCCCGGTCTGGAACGAGGTCGGTGCCCGGTCAGTGGCGCCGACCCGTTGGGCCAGGGCACCGAAATAGGTGCTGTTACCGGTGGTGAGAATCACCGCCATGGCCGTGCCGGACACCACGTTGGTACCCATGAACAGGATGTTGTCCAGGTCCAGGGGGTTGAGTGTGTCGCGGTCCTGCTGACGGGGAAACTTCTCCACCGGCATCGACTCACCGGTCATGGCCGCCTGGCTGACGAACAGGTCCTTGGCGTTGAGCACCCGGCAATCGGCGGGAATCATGTCACCGGCAGACAGCACGATCAGATCGCCCGGCACCAGTTGCCTGATCGGCAATTCGATGCGCTGCGCGCTGTGGTCCTCAAGGTCCCGGCGCATCACAGTGGCGGTGTTGCTGACCATGGCCTTGAGGGCATCGGCGGCCTGGTTGGATTTGGTTTCCTGCCAGAAGCGCAGCAAGGTCGAGAGCACCACCATGGAGAAAATCACGATGGCGGCTTTCATGTCTTCGGTCAGCCACGAGATGACTGCAAGCAGCGTCAGCAGCAGGTTGAACGGGTTTTTGTAGCAGTGCCACAGGTGCGTCCACCAGGGCAGCGGTTGTTCATGCTCGACTTCATTGAGACCGAATTGCTCGCGCAGGGCATCGGCTTCAAGCTCGCTCAAGCCATCGGTGTGACTGCCCAGATTGTTGAGCAGTTGACCCGTGTCGCTACCGGCGGCGGCCACCAGGGTTTGCGCCAGGGTCGGCGGGACTTCACGGCTGACCGTGGTGTCGGTGAAGGTTTCCAGCAACGCCAGGCGACGGAAGTGCCGGGCGATGTGGCGGTTACGCAGGAAACCTGCGAAGAGTTCCTTGAGGGTAAGTTTCATGGCTGGTGCCCCTTTGGTCAGCCGGGAAACCGTCGAGCAGGCAAGTCCATGCCTGTGCCGCCGGAACAACCGGCAAAGCAAGGCTTGGCGCGCCGGTCACAAATGACAGGCGTGTCGATAGGGCGGCGGCCACGACAAAAAGTCGAAACCACACACTGTTCAGCGTCGATGAGAGGGACGTCGGGACACGGCCAGGACTGGCCATGATCAGGATGCCGCTGCTCGCTTTTCGGCGAGACAACGGCACAGGAGACTGCGCGTTATCTGGCCGAGAAAATGCCGGTTACCGAGACCGGCCGACAACTGTCACTCGAACAAGTACCCACTTTGGGTCTCCGTAATGGATGAAAACGCGCGAAGCTTACGCCCCGATGTTTGGAGAGTAAACCCGTTACAAAAGCTTGCCGGGGGAAATGCGCGGCTCTTCAGGAAGGGTTCAGGATTCAATGTTTGCGGGGTTCTTTCTGGCCCCTTCGCGAACAGGCTCGCTCCCACAATGGGCCTGTGTTCACAGAACCTGTGTGGGAGCGAGCCTGTTCGCGAAGGCGGCTTTACTGACTCAGCTGGCAGTCGCCAACAACAAGTCCACCACCGACCGCCCATGCCCGCAATGCCTGCCATGCTCATACAGCGAAGCGGCAATCTCATCGGCGCGAATCGGCAGGATCGACAGCAAGGTGTCGCTCAAGCCGTGGCTGGCCTGGCAGAAACCCTGCATGTAGAGGCCGGCCTTGCAGCGCTCGTTGGTGATCAGCCTGTAGTTGCGATCGACCTCGAAATCGCCCAGGTACTCTTCCAGCGGTGCCAGCAGTTTGCGGTGCATCTGCCGCTCGTAACCGGTGGCCAATACCACGGCGTCGTAGTGACGCACCGAGACTTCACCGGTGGCGTTGTTGCGCAGCACCAGATCGATGCCGCGTTCGTTGGCTGTGGCTTTTTCGATAGTGGTCAGCGTGTGGAACGCATGCCGGGCGATGCCCGAGACTTTCTGCCGGTAGAAAATGCCGTAGATGCGCTCGATCAGATCGATGTCCACTACCGAGTAGTTGGTGTTGTGGTACTCGTTCACCAGACGCTCGCGCTCGCTGTCAGGCTGCTGGAACACCAGGTCGGTGAACTCCGGCGAGAACACTTCGTTGACGAAGGGGCTGTCGTCGGCCGGCTTCAGTGCCGAGCCGCGCAGGATCATGTCCACCTGCACCGACGGGAAGCTGTCGTTCAAATCGATGAAGGCCTCTGCCGCACTCTGTCCGCCACCGATGATCGCAATGCTCATCGGCCGATTGTCCACACACGGCTGTCTGGCCATCTGCGCCAGGTACTGGGAATGGTGGAACACCCGGCCGTCATCCTTGAGCGCCTTGAACACCTCGGGAATACGCGGCGTGCCACCGGCGCTGACCACCACCGAACGGGTAGTCCGCACATGCTGATGCCCGGTCGCATCGCGGGAGATCACCCGCAACGCCTCGACCTGATGGTTGTGCAACACCGGCTCGATGGTCAGCACTTCTTCGCCGTAACGGCTTTGCGCAGTGAACTGCCCGGCGACCCAGCGCAGGTAGTCGTTGTACTCCATGCGGCATGGATAGAAGGTGCCCAGGTTGATGAAGTCCACCAGGCGCCCGTGGGCCTTGAGGTAATTGACGAACGAGTAAGGGCTGGTCGGATTGCGCAGGGTCACCAGGTCCTTGAGGAAGGAAATCTGCAATTCGCTCTGGGTCACCAGTGTGTTGCCGTGCCAGCGGTAGTCAGCCTGCTTGTCGAGGAACAGCACATCCAGGTCGCCCTGGCTCGCCCCGCGCTCTTGCAGCGCGATGGCCAGTGCCAGGTTCGACGGGCCGAATCCGACGCCGATCAGGTCGTGAACGAGGGGCGATGCAATTGCCTGAGTCATTTCCAGTGTCCTCTGGATGTTCCCCGCAAAAGCGGGGCATTGAACCTAAGTGACCTGACAGGCCTTGGGCCGCACAACAGGTCGTCTGTTGAGTAGGAACGAGGACAATGAAACAAAATTTAACGAGGCTTGATGAATCCAGGGGATCAGTGGCCTTCCCATTGGCGCATCCGCACACGGCAGTGCTTCATGGCATTGACGATGTGCTTTTCCACCAGTGCACGGGAAATGCCCAGTTGTTCGGCGATCTGCGGATGGGACAGGCCTTCGATCTTGCGCAACAGAAAGCTCTCGCGGCACAACCGTGGCAACTCCGCCAAGGCACGCTGGAGCATGTCCAGGCGCTGGCCGTGATCGAGGACCTTGTGGGGCGAAGGCGTGAAGTAGCGTTCCTCGCTGTCGAGCACCTCCAGCGGCTCGGCGCGACGCAAGGCGTTGCGGCGGTGATCATCGATGACCAGGTTCAATGCGGTGCGATAAAGGAAGGCGCGGGGTTGCTCGATCGGCGCATCGCTGGTCCGTTCCAGCACGCGCAGATAAGCGTCATGAACCACATCTTCGGCCACCTGGCGGTTGCCCAGCCTGGCGTTCAGGAAACACACCAGCTCGCGATAGTAGTTTTCCAACATGACTCCCGTCCGCACGGGGGTGCGGTTTCTGTCCTTGAGCCGTTTCGGCGCCCGCTGAATCACGCAGTGGCACGATAGTGGCAGATTGAGTGGCGTAATTTATAGTAATTCTCATATAGATTTAAAGTACTGCTTCAACTTGCCTGGCATTTAGTCGCTCCTACTGGGGTTCGTGTTGTCGGCTAAATTCTGCGTCCGGCTCATCGTTTACAGGACAGCTCCCCGTCTCTGCCCGCCTGCGCCGCTGAACGACGGGCCGATTTCCTTTGGCCGGAACCCCGAATGAAACGTTCCCGACAAACCCGACGTGTCGTGTTTGCAGCACTCTGCCTGATCCCCGTCATCGCCGTCGCCGCCTGGCAATTCATCCCGCCCGGCCGCGACCGGCTCGCCACCGTCCAGGTCAGCCGCGCCGACATCGAAAGCAGCGTCACGGCATTGGGCACCCTGCAACCGCGGCGCTATGTCGACGTCGGCGCCCAGGCTTCCGGGCAAATCCACAAGATCCACGTGGAAGTCGGCGACCTGGTCAAGGAAGGCCAGTTGCTGGTGGAAATCGACCCGTCCACGCAACAGGCCAAACTCGATGCCGGGCGCTTCTCCATCGAAAACCTCAAGGCGCAGTTGCAGGAACAACGGGCGCAACACGAACTGGCCCGGCAGAAATACCAGCGCCAACAGAACCTCGCCGCCGGCGGTGCCACCCGTGAAGAAGACGTACAGACCGCCCAGGCCGAATTGCGCGTGACCCAGGCGCGCATCGACATGTTCCAGGCGCAGATCCGCCAGGCCGAAGCCAGCCTGCGCAGCGATCAGGCCGAGTTGGGCTACACGCGGATTTATGCGCCGATGGCCGGCACCGTGGTAGCGCTGGATGCCCGTGAAGGCCAGACCCTCAACGCCCAGCAGCAGACGCCGCTGATCCTGCGCATCGCCAAGCTGTCGCCGATGACCGTGTGGGCCGAGGTCTCGGAGGCCGACATCGGTCACGTCAAACCCGGCATGCACGCCTGGTTCACCACTCTGAGCGGCGGCACCCGTCGCTGGACCAGCACCGTGCGGCAAATCCTCCCCGTCCCGCCCAAGCCACTGGACCAGACCAGCCAGGGTGGCGGCAGCCCCGCCAGCACCAGCAAAAGCGGGAGTGCCCGCGTGGTGCTGTACACCGTGTTGCTGGACGTCGACAACGCCGACAACGCCTTGATGGCGGAAATGACCACCCAGGTATTTTTCGTCGCCAATCAGGCACAGAACGTACTCACCGCGCCCATCGCTGCCCTGCAGGTCGGTGCGCAGGCAGACCTGCAGACGGCGCAAGTGGTCGCCAGCAATGGCCGCATCGAGCAGCGCAGCGTGCGTACCGGTATCAGTGACCGCCTGCGGGTGCAGATCCTCGATGGCCTGCAGGAAGGCGATCACCTGTTGATCGGCCCGGTCGACGGGAGTGGCGGCTGAATGCAGACGCCCCTGATCGAATTGCAGGACATCCGTAAAGCCTACGGCGGTGGCGACGCCCCTGAAGTTCACGTATTGCGCGGCATCGACCTGTCGATCCATGCCGGGGAGTTCGTGGCGATCGTCGGTGCCTCCGGTTCCGGCAAATCGACACTGATGAACATCCTCGGCTGCCTCGACCGCCCGACCTCGGGCGAATACCGCTTTGCCGGGGAGAACGTCGCGGCCCTGGACAGTGACGAACTGGCCTGGCTGCGTCGTGAAGCCTTCGGCTTCGTGTTCCAGGGCTACCACCTGATTCCCTCCGGCTCGGCCCAGGAAAACGTCGAGATGCCGGCCATCTACGCAGGCTTACCGGCCGCCGAACGCCACGCCCGCGCCGCTGCCCTGCTCGACCGCCTCGGCCTGGCTTCGCGCACCGGCAACCGTCCGCACCAACTCTCCGGCGGTCAGCAGCAACGGGTGTCGATTGCCCGCGCCCTGATGAACGGTGGCCACATCATCCTTGCCGACGAACCCACCGGCGCCCTCGACAGCCACAGCGGCGCCGAGGTCATGACCCTGCTCGACGAGCTGGCCAGCCAGGGCCACGTGGTCATCCTCATCACCCACGACCGCGAAGTGGCAGCCCGGGCCAAGCGCATCATCGAGATCCGCGACGGCCTGATCATCAGCGACAGCGCCGACGAAAATCCGACCGCGCAAAATTCCGCCACACCCGGTGCGCTACAAGCCGTCGACCTGCGCAAGCGCCTGAGTGAAGGCGCCGAAGCGACTGGCGCGTGGAAAGGTGAATTGGTCGATGCCGTGCACGCGGCGTGGCGGGTGATGTGGATCAACAGGTTTCGTACCGCGCTGACCCTGCTCGGAATCATCATAGGCGTGGCCTCGGTGGTGGTGATGCTGGCTGTGGGCGAAGGCAGCAAGCGCCAGGTGATGGCACAGATGGGCGCCTTCGGCTCCAACATCATTTACCTCAGCGGCTCGGCCCCCAACCCGCGCACGCCGATGGGCATCATCACCCTCGATGAGGTCGCGGCGATTGCCAGCCTGCCCCAGGTGATGCGGATCATGCCGGTCAACGGCCAGGAGGCCGGGGTGCGCTTTGGCAACCTCGATCACTTGAGCTACGTCGGCGGCAACGACACCAACTTCCCGGCCATTTTCAACTGGCCGGTGGTCGAAGGCAGCTACTTCACCCATGCTGATGAGCAGAACGCCGCCGCCGTCGCGGTGATCGGGCACAAGGTGCGGACCAAATTGC
The DNA here is from genome assembly GCF_002113025.1 of Pseudomonas sp. B28(2017). Taxonomy (GTDB): domain Bacteria; phylum Pseudomonadota; class Gammaproteobacteria; order Pseudomonadales; family Pseudomonadaceae; genus Aquipseudomonas. The sequence goes on from NZ_NEJH01000013.1 coordinate 39,824, forward strand.
TCAAGGACGTGGCCAACCCGATCGGCCAGTACATCCTGATCGAAAACGTACCCTTCCAGGTGGTCGGCGTGCTCGCGGAAAAAGGCGCCAGCTCCGGCGACTCCGACAGCGACGACCGCATCGCCATCCCCTACTCCGCCGCGAGCGTGCGCCTGTTCGGCAGCCACAACCCCGAGTACATCGCCATTGCCGCCGCCGATGCGCGCAAGGTCAAGGAGACTGAAAAAGCCATCGAGCAACTGATGCTGCGCCTGCACGACGGCAAGCACGATTTCGAGCTGACCAACAACGCGGCGATGATCCAGGCCGAGGCACGCACGCAAAACACCCTGTCGCTGATGCTCGGGTCGATTGCAGCGATTTCGTTGCTGGTAGGCGGGATCGGTGTGATGAACATCATGCTCATGACCGTGCGCGAGCGTACCCGGGAGATCGGTATCCGCATGGCCACCGGTGCCCGCCAGCGCGACATCCTGCGCCAGTTCCTCACCGAAGCGGTGATGCTTTCGGTAGTGGGCGGCCTCACCGGGATTGCCCTGGCGCTGATCGTCGGTGGCGTGCTGATTTTCGGCGATGTCGCTGTCGCCTTCTCCCTGATAGCGGTACTGGGTGCCTTCGGCTGCGCCCTGGTCACCGGTGTTGTCTTCGGCTACATGCCGGCCCGCAAAGCTGCCCGACTCGACCCGGTCACGGCCCTTACCAGTGAATGATCGATTTATGAAGCCGCCACTCAGTGTGTTAACCCTGTGCCTGTTACTCGGCGCCTGCGGCAGTCCGGCCCAGCGCCCCGACAGCGGCATCGAGCCTCCGGCCGCCTGGCAATCGCCGCACACCGCAGGCGTTACAGATACCAACCGACAATGGTGGAACCGCTTCGGCAGCCCGCAACTGGGTCGCCTGATCGAACAGGCGCGGCTCGGCAGTTACGATTTTGCCGCGGCCATCGCGAGAGTGCGCCAGGCCCGGGCCGATACGGTGATTGCCGGCGGCTCGCAACTGCCCGAGGTCAAGGCTGCGGTCAACGCCAACCGCCAGAAATTGCTGCGGGGCAGCGGCTACAGTCAGCTCGATGCCGACAGCGATAACAACGCCGTCGATTACTTCACTGCGAACCTTGTGGCCAGCTACGAAATCGATTTCTGGGGTGGCCAGCGGGCCAGCCGCGACAGTGCTCAGTTCAGTCTGCAAGCCAGCGAGTTCGACCAGGCCACCGTGGAGTTGACGTTGCTCAGCGCCGTGGCCAATGGTTACGCACAAGCCTTGTCGTTGCAGGAGCAGAGCCGCATTGCCGGGTTGAACCTGGCCAATGCCCAGAGCGTGCTGAAACTGGTGCAGACCCGTTTCGATTCGGGCTCGGCCACCGCCCTTGAACTGGCGCAGCAAAAAAGCCTGGTGGCGGCGCAGCAACGCCAGTTGCCGCTGGTGCAGCAACAGGCCGAGGATGCGCGAATCAGCCTCGCCGCCCTGCTCGGCCGCCCGGTTCAGGCGCTATCGCTGGGGCAGGAACACTTCGATCAATTGACCTGGCCCGTCATCGACGCCGGGGTGCCCAGCCAGTTGCTCAACCGCCGCCCGGACATTGCCCGGGCCGAGGCGCAACTGGCCGCCGCCCAAGCCGATGTCAGCGTCGCCCGGGCCGCGATGCTGCCGACCGTGACGCTCACCGCCGAAGTCGGCTCCGGTGCCGACCGGGCCGATGATATTCTGCGTAGCCCCTTCTACAACCTCACCGCCGGGCTGCTCGCGCCGGTGTTCAACAACGGCCGCCTCGGTGCCCAGCGCGACAAGGCGACGGCGCGCCAGGAAGAGCTGCTAGAGGCCTATCGCGGCGCGATCATCAACGGCTTCGCCGACGTCGAAAAAGCCCTCAACAGCATTCGCGGACTGGATGAGCAGCGCCAGTGGCAGAGTGAAGAACTGAGCCAGGCGCAGACCGCGTTCAACATCGCGCAAAGCCGTTATCAGGCCGGGGCCGAGGACTTGCTGACAGTGCTGGAAACCCAGCGCACGCTGTACGCGGCGCAGGATTTGAACGTGCAACTGCGGTTGTCGCGGATGCAGGCCAGTATTGCCCTGTACAAGGCGTTGGGTGGGGGGTGGCAGGTTTTGTAGGTGACTGGGAAACCGCCATCGCGGGCAAGCCCGCTCCCACAGGTTTTTTGTTGTTCGCAGATTTCGCGTACACCCACTAATCCTGTGGGAGCTGGCTTGCCAGCGATTGAACGATTACGCGGTTTCAGGCCTGGCTCTGTTTAGCCTTCAAATGCCGCGCATACCAAGGCCGTTGCGGCACCTTGCGCAACAGCCCCGCCAGTTTTTTCTCGTCCTCGCCGAAGGTAATGCGCAACGCCAGTTTCATGGTTTCCGGGTCCATTTCCACTGACTTGCCGGCCTGCAACCCCGGCGTGGTACTGCAACCGTGGGTGATCGGGCCGAGCCAGGGGTCATCGATCTCGACCCAGCGCCCAGGCGCAAACCATTGCACACCGTTGACCTGGAGCCGGCTGACCTGCCCCGGATGGAAGCGTTCGTGGGCGCGGAACCAGTCCTCCAGGCGATCGTCGATCCAGCCGTGGAAGTGCCAGAAAACCGGGTTCACATGGGAGGAAAACGGGTCGCCGAGGAAGTCGTTTTCCGCGGCGAACCAGCGTGCGGAAAAGTCCGCCGGATCACGGGCAAAGGGCACCGGCTGACCGTTCGACGGATCACGCGGCACCGAAGCCCAGCGCATGTGCAGCCAGTCGTGCAGACCCAGTTCGACCTCCGAGCCGAACTGGCCGAGGGTCAGCGTCGACAGGTAGCGTGGATCACGGTAGCGCGATTCCCATACCTGGAAATTGCTGTGATACGTCTCAGCACTCTTGATGTCGCTGACCCACTGCGTGTACTCGTCATCGTCCTCGGCCAGCCAGGTCGGTGGCAGCGCGGTGCCGTCGTGGTTGTCGAAATAACGCGCAAAGCCGGGCCGATCCCGCGCCAGCTCCGGCTGCGGCAACGGGAAATGCGTCCAGGAGGGCAAGTCCTGCATCGAACGTGCAGTGCCGAGCATGTGCCGGTGCATGAAGAAAAAGTCCACGCCCGAACCGTTGCGATCCTTGCGCGCCCCTCGGGCGTCGCGCTCCTTGTCCCGTGGGCCGGGTTGCCAGCCAAGGCCGCGCAAGGCGCCGCGCTGGTCTTCGGACAGCTTGTGCCATTTATCCCGGGAGGCATGCCAGAGCTGGTGGAACAACCGGTGCTCCGACGATACCAGCCAGGCCAGCAGGACCGGATTGAGGCCGGTACGCTCGCGGGCTTCAGGGAATACCCGTTTGACGGCAATGAATCGATTGTCCTGAGCCGTCAGCATCAGCGGCCGCTTCAGGTCCAGCACGCGCCCGCTGAGACTGCCGCTGCCGGCGTTGCCGAAACCGGCCCAGACCTCGTCCAGGGTCATGTCGAACTCGTACTCGCAGCAGCCGCTGGCACCCAGCAGTCGCCAGCCAAGCTGCTTCGGGTTGGCCCCGGACAGATCGCCCAGCACCCGGTAACGGGGCTCTTGCGTGGAGCGCAAACGCTCGGCGGTGTCGAGATACCCACTGACACCGCGGCCCTTGTGCCCGATATCGAGGAACACTTCCAGCCCCTCCAGCGGCAAGCCTTCGATACCGGCGTCACGACCTTCGAAGCGAATCTGCCAGACCCCGCGCAAGGTGTCCGCCAACCGCTGGCCAGCAACATCCGCCACGTCGAACGAGGCTTCGCCGGGGGTGATCGTCGGATCCGGCCTGGTCAGTTCGCGATGCCCGTAATACACCGCCGGCACGGCGGCACCGGTCAGCGCCAGACCTGCGAGGAACCATCGTCGAGAAATCGTCATTGCCCTACCTGTGTCAGCCATGGAGCAGGCTTTATCCAAGCTAGGACGATTGTTGCGCCGCAGAATTTAAGAGCATCGCGAACAAGCTCGCTCCCACAGGGGATCTCCAGTGTTCACTCGATCAGTGTGGGAGCGAGCTTGCTCGCGATGAGGCCATCAGCCGCGCTAAATTTTCCGGCCAGCCATACGTTCCCCCCAGATAGCAAAGGCCCCTGCGCCTGATCCTCGACGGCGAACCTGACTGAGACGGCAATGACAAAACCACGTTCGACAAAGGCTCTTTTCATCGGCCTGCCGCTGGCCCTGGCGATCAGTGCGGGTGCAGGCCTTGCAGCCTGGGATTACGGGTTCAAGGACAATCCCGGCTACCCGGTCAAGGTGATGAAACAGGCCGATCAATTGCAGGAGCGCATCCTCTCGTTCGACAGCCACATCACCGTGCCCATGGACTTCGGCACCGCCGGCAACGAAGTCGACAAGGACGGCGAGGGCCAGTTCGACCTGGTCAAGACCGGCCGCGGGCGCCTGTCCGGTGCGGCGCTGACGATCTTCGGCTGGCCGGAAATATGGAACGGCGCCAACGCCCCCCATCGCCCTACTGCCGGCTTCGTCGACGAGGCCCGCTTTGAGCAGGAAACCCGCTACAGGATCATCAGCGCGATGGTGCGTGACTTCCCCAATCAAGTGGCCATCGCCTACACCCCCGACGACTTCCGGCGCCTGCATGGCGAAGGCAAGTTCGCGATCTTCATCAGCATGCTCAACGCCTACCCGCTGGGAAATGACCTCAACGCCCTGGACAAGTGGGCAGCGCGAGGCATGCGCATGTTCGGCTTCAGCTACGTGGGCAACAACGCCTGGGCCGATTCGTCGCGACCGCTGCCGTTCTTCAATGACTCGCGCGATGCCCTCGGCGGGCTGTCGGAGATTGGCAAGCAGGCGGTCCATCGCCTCAATGACCTGGGCGTGATCATCGATGTGTCGCAGATGTCGACCAAGGCCCTGGAGCAGGTCGCGCAACTGAGCCGTACGCCGATGGTCGCCTCCCACTCGGCTCCCCGAGCGCTGGTGGACATCCCGCGCAACCTCAGCGACCCGGAAATGCAGTTGATCAAGAACAGCGGCGGCGTGGTGCAGATTGTCGGCTTCCCGACCTATATCCGCCCGCTGAGCCAGGCCACCCTCGCCAAGCTCAACGCCTTGCGCGCGCGCTTCGACCTGCAACCGCTGCAAGGCCTGGAGATGGCCCTGATGCCCGGCGATCCGGTGATCACCGTCTGGCCCGAACAGCGTTTCGGCGAATACGCCAGCCAGCTCTACTCGATCCTCGACGAAGAACCCAAGGCCTCCCTCAAGGACTACGGCGATGCGATCGATTATGCCGTGAAGAAAATCGGCATCGACCACGTCGGCATCAGTTCCGACTTCAACGACGGCGGCGGCCTCGACGGCTGGAAAGACGTCAGCGAAGCCCGCAACGTGACCGCCGAATTGATCAGCCGCGGCTACAGTGAAGCCGACATCGCCAAGCTCTGGGGCGGCAACTTCCTGCGGGTCTGGGACCAGGTGCAGAAGTCTTCCCGGCCTGTGGTGCAGAACTGATTTTTCCTTTTGCCAAAGCGAACCGAACCCATGACCAACCGTCGTTCATTCCTCAAGCAGGCCGGCATTCTGGCGGCCGGCATTCCCCTGGCCTCGGCCGTCAACCTGCCCGCACGGGCCGCAAGCCCCGCGCCGTTACCCAGGGACAAATGGGACCAGTTGCGCCAACTGTTCACGCAGGACCCGAACTACCTGCACTTCGCCAACTTCCTGGTGACCTCGCACCCGCGCCCGGTGCGTGAAGCCATCGAGATGCACCGCGCCAACCTCGATCGCAACCCCGGCCTGGCCATGGACTGGCATCGCGGCGAAACCGAACGCCGTGAAGAGGACGTGCGCGTGTGGGCCGGTCGCTACCTGAAAGCCAAGCCGTCGCAGATCGCCCTGACCGGCAGCACCACCGAAGGCCTGGCGATGATCTACGCCGGCATCCACGTGCGCCCGGACCAGGAAATCCTCACCAGCGAACACGAACACTACGCCGCCAACAGCGTGTTCGAGTTCCGCACCCAGAAGGACGGCACCAAGGTTCGCAAGATCAAATTGTTCGAAGACCCTTACAAGGTCTCGACCGCCGAAGTGCTGGCCGCGATTGAGCGCAACATCCGCCCCGAGACCCGTGTACTTGGCATGACCTGGGTACATTCCGGCAGCGGCGTGAAGCTGCCCATCGGCGAGATCGGTAAACTGGTGGCCGAGAAAAACCGTGGCCGCGCAGACAAGGACCGCATCCTCTACGTGATCGATGGCGTACACGGCTTCGGCGTGGAGAACGTCGATTTTCCGGACATGCATTGCGACTTCTTCATCGCCGGCACCCACAAATGGATGTTCGGCCCACGGGGCACCGGGATCATCTGCGCCCGCTCCGACGAGCTCAAGGATGTGACCCCGACCATCCCGACCTTCTCCGAAGCCACCCGGTTCTCCACCGTGATGACCTACGGCGGCTACCACTCGTTCGAACACCGCTGGGCGCTGACTGAAGCCTTCAAACTGCATCTGGAACTGGGCAAGGCCGAGGTCGCGACGCGCATTCACGACATCAACAGCTACCTGAAAAAACGCTTGCAGGCACACCCGTCGGTGGAACTGGTCACACCGCTGTCACCGGAGCATTCCGCCGGTTTCACCTTCTTCCGCATCAAGCACCAGGACTGCGACGAAGTCGCCAATTTCCTGATGGATCGCCGCGTGGTGTGTGATGCCGTGGACCGTGATGTCGGGCCGGTCATTCGTGTTTCACCGGGGCTGCTCAATACCGAAGCGCACATCGACCAGTTGATGGAGCTGATGGCCAGCAAGCTCTGAACCGCCGACTACCTTTAGCGAGAACCCTTATGAAAAACATCCTGTACCGGCAGCCCCTTCAACGCCTGGGCGCCCTGATGCTGCTGGCATTGCTCGGCAGTGCCGTACCGAGCCTCGCCCAGGCGTACACGGCGCCGCTGCCGGGCAAGGTCTTCAAGGATTGCCGCCACTGTCCGGAAATGGTGGTGCTGCCCGCCGGCACCTTCACCATGGGCACCCCGGAAGGCGAAGTCGGCCGCGAGCCGGATGAAGGCCCGATGCATGAAGTGACCTTCGACAAACCCTTCGCCATGAGCCGTTACCAGATCACTGCCGGCGAATGGGCCCAATACATGAAGGAAACCGGGGTCACCCTGCCCGATGGCGATACCCGCCCCGGTCGGGCATGCACCAATGGCAAACCGAGTTACCCCCAAGGGCCGCGTCAGCCGGCGGTGTGCATGAACTTCGCCGAAGTCACGGCGTATGTCGCCTGGCTGTCGCACAAAACCGGCCAACATTACCACATCGTCAGCGAGGCCCAACGCGAGTACGCGGCCCGTGCCGGGTCAACGGGACCGTTCCCCTTCCCGTTCGACCCCGGCACCGAGTACAGCATCGCCACCCACGCCAACACCTACGGGCCTACCGACGGCTACAGCCATACATCTCCGGTTGGTAGCTATCCAGCGAATGCCTTCGGTATGTACGACATGCATGGCAACGTCTACGAATGGATCGCCGATTGCTACCACCCTGACTATGTCGGCGCGCCCACCGACGGCAGCGCCTGGACCGAACCCGATTGCGACACCCTGCGCATCCGTGGCAACGACTGGGGCGAAGCACCGGTGTTTTCCCGCTCGGGCAACCGCAATGACATCGACCCGCAAACCCGTGGCGACTGGATCGGTTTCCGCGTCGTACGCACTCTCTGACCTCCCTCTCCCCTTGTGGGAGCGAGCCTGCTCGCTCCCACAGTGTTTTGTACCCTGTCAGTGAACCGAGCCCCGCCACCAGTCTCCCACCGTTTAAATTAAGCCCTTCACCAGACGTTCTACTGGGTATCTGCCTTACGACCCAAGGAACTGCCTGCCATGACCCAGCCTACCCGAGGCGCCATCGGCGAATTACTGGCCCTGTTGAAACCGTTTCGACTGATCGTCGCCGCGTCCATTGTCCTGGGCATGGTCGGCGGCCTGAGCGTGACGGTGCTACTGGCGACCATCAACAATGCGCTGCACTCGCCGGACGGCCTGACCCAAGGCGTGGTTGCGCTGTTCGGCGGTCTGTGCCTGCTGGCCCTGGGCAGTTCGATCTGCTCGGATATCGGCACCAACCATGTCGGCCAGCACATCATTGCCAGGCTGCGCAAAACGCTTGGGGAGAAAGTCCTTTCGGCACCTATCGAGCAGATCGAGCGCTACCGCAGCCACCGGCTGATCCCGGTGCTGACCCACGACGTCGACACCATCAGCGACTTCGCCTTCGCCTTCGCGCCGTTGGCGATTTCCTTGACTGTGACCCTCGGTTGCATGGGTTATCTGGCGCTGTTGTCGTGGCCGATGTTCCTGATGATGGTGCTGGCGATTGCCATCGGCACCGGCATCCAGTTCTACGCGCAGGCCAAGGGCATCCAGGGTTTCATGGCCGCCCGCGACGCCGAAGACGATTTGCAAAAGCACTACAACGCCATTGCCGGCGGCGCCAAGGAATTGCGCATCCACCGCCTGCGTCGCCAGCGCATGTTCGTCAAGGGCATCCAGGGCACCGCCGATTTCATCTGCGACACCCAGGTGCGTTCGATCAACACCTTCGTGATCGCCAAGACCCTGGGCTCGATGCTGTTCTTCGTGGTCATCGGCCTGGCGCTGGCCCTGCAATCCTTCTGGCCCAGCGCCGACAAAGCGGTGATGAGCGGCTTCGTGCTGGTACTGTTGTATATGAAAGGCCCGATCGAGCATCTGGTCAGCACCTTGCCGATCGTGAGTCGCGCACGGATTGCCTTCCGCCGTATCGCCGAGTTGTCGAGCCAGTTTTCCTCGCCGGAGCCGCACCTGCTGCTCAACGACAAAGGCACCTCGCCGACCGTGGTCGACAGCCTGCAGTTGAACAACGTCAGCTACGCCTTCCCCGCCGCACCGGGCAGCGACGCCTTTCGCCTGGGGCCGGTGAACCTGACCATCGAGCAGGGCGACATCATTTTCATCGTCGGCGAAAACGGCTGCGGCAAGACCACCCTGATCAAGTTGCTGCTGGGGCTCTACGCGCCACAACAGGGTTCGATCCTGCTCAACGGCCAAGGCATCGATGCGCACAATCGCGACGACTACCGCCAGTTGTTCACCACGATTTTTGCCGACTACTACCTGTTCGATGACGTGGTACAGGGCGACCGGCACATCCCCGAAGATGCCAACGCCTACCTGCAACGGCTGGAGATCGCACACAAGGTCAGCGTCAGGGACGGCCGTTTCACCACCACCGACCTGTCCACCGGCCAGCGCAAGCGCCTGGCGCTGGTCAATGCCTGGCTGGAGGAACGCCCGGTGCTGGTGTTCGACGAATGGGCCGCCGACCAGGACCCGACCTTCCGCCGCATCTTCTACACCGAGCTGCTGCCGGACCTCAAACGCCTGGGCAAGACCATCATCGTCATCTCCCACGACGACCGCTATTTCGACATGGCCGATCAACTGGTGCGCATGGAATCGGGCCGGGTCGTCACCGAGCGCACAACGGCCTGACGGTCATTGTCGCGCGCAGAGCATTGTTTTTTGAAGTTTGTTTTCCGGTTTAGCCAAAGTGGTACGTCTAATAATAATTATCATTAACTAAAAAACTGCACACACCATTCTGGAGCGATTCGAGCAATGCATAGCCCTACCCTGTCCCGCGCACCGTTGGCATTAGCCATCGAACGGCAAAAGAAACTCCGAACGATCGTGCCGGGCGCGCTGTTGACCCTGTTGCTGCTGGGTACTTCCCAGGTCGAGGCTGCTCCGGTGAACGTCAATGTGCCGTCCCAGCCGCTGGCCAGTGCATTGCGCCAACTGGGCCAGCAGACCAACCTGCAGATTCTCTACAGCCAGGACCTGGTCAACGGCATCAAGTCCACGGCGGTGACCGGCAACATGGAACCGGAACAGGCACTGAAAACCTTGCTGCTGGGGAGCGGCATCCATTTTCAGTTGAATGGCAACACCGTGTCGCTGATGTCATCGGCCGGTGACTCCAGTGCATTGCAGTTGGGTGCGACGTCCATTACCGGCCTGGCGCTGGGGCCGACCACCGAAGGCTCGCACTCCTATACCACCAATGAAGTCACCATCGGCAAAGGCAACATCAAGCTCAAGGACATCCCGCAGTCGGTGTCCGTCGTCACGCGCCAACGCATGGACGACCAGAACCTGAACAGCTTGCAGGACGCCATGCGCCAGGTCACCGGCGTGACCATCAAGACCTACAACTCCGGCTCCAGCCTCAACGACATCTTCATGCGCGGCTTCCTCGTTGACCAGGTGCAGGTCGACGGCGTCTCGCAGCCGACCGCCCAGGGCGACATGGCCACCAGTTTCGACCTGGCGATGTACGACCGCATCGAAGTGCTGCGCGGCCCGTCGGGCCTGTACCAGGGCGCTGGCGAACCCGGCGGCACGATCAACGTGGTACGCAAGCGCGCCCTGAGCCAATTCGCCCTCGGTGGTGAACTGGCCGCCGGTTCCTATGATCGCTACCGTTCTTCGGTGGACGTCACCGGCCCGTTGAACGACGAGGGCACCGTGCGCGGTCGCTTCATCACCGCCTACGAGAACAACAAGTCCTTCGTCGATTACGCGAAGAACGAACGCCCGATGGTCTACGGCCGCCTGGAATTCGACCTCGACCCGGTCACCACCCTGTCGGTCGGTGGCGCTTACCAGAAGAACAACTCCACCCCGGCGTTCGGTTTGCCGGCCTACGCCGACGGCAAACTGCTCGACGTTCCTCGCTCGACCTTCCTCGATGCCAAGTGGAACACCCTCAACGAAAAAGTCTGGGAAACCTTCGCCGAACTCGACCACGAACTGGACAACGGCGGTCAGTTCAAGACCACCCTGACCTACCGCGACGCCGAAACCCCGGAGCGTAATTTCACCTGGGTCGACGGCGCGGTCGACCCGGCCACCGGTGACAGCTCGGCCGTGGCCTACGACTACTACACCCACATCAAGACCATCGGTGTCGACAGCTTCGTGACCACGCCGTTCGAGTTCGCCAATCGCCGGCACGAGTTCACCCTGGGCACCGAGTACCAACACCTGGACAAGGACTTCACCTACGGCGGCGGCGAGTACTTCCCGATCAACGTATTCGATCCGGGCAGCATCGACATTCCCCGCAAGGACTATGCGCACGTCAACGGCAACTGGTCCAAGTCCGATCAGTATGGCGTCTACACCCGCGCCAAGTTCGACGTCACCGACTGGCTCGATGTCATCGGCGGCAGCCGTGTGACCTGGTACGAAAGCGACGCGAAGAACGCCAACGCCTTCTTCAACAACTTCGGCCAGGCCCACACCAGCATCAACCGCAAGGTCGTGCCGTACGGCGCCGTCATCGGCAAGATCACCCCGGAACTGTCAACCTACTTCAGCTACACCGGCGTGTTCAAACCGCAGAGCGAAATCGGAACGAACGGCGAGCCGGTCGGCCCGCGTGAAGGCAAGCAGTACGAGATCGGCCTCAAGCGCGAATTCTACGACGGTCGCCTGAACGCCAGCATCGCCGCCTTCCGCATCTACGATGAAAACCGCGCCGAATACGACAACACCTCCGGTGCCTACATGACCGAAGGCAAGGCACGCAGCCAGGGTTGGGAGACCGAGCTGAGCGGCAACCTGACCGATAACTGGAGCATCGTCACCGGTTACGCCTACACCTCCACCAAGTTCCTGGACGGCGACCAGGCCAACAAAGGCAAGACCTTCAGCACGATCACGCCCAAGCACAACTACAACCTGTGGACCAAGTACGAGTTCACCGACGGTCCGCTCAAGGACTTCAGCGTCGGCGGTGGCGTGCGTGTGGTCAGCGAAACCTATTTCCAGCGTGACGTGAAGTTCCAACAAGGCGGCTTTGCCGTCACCACGGCGCAGGTCGGCTACAAGTTCAACGAAAACCTGTCGTCGACACTGACCGCCAACAACCTGTTCGACCGCAAGTACTACGACCGCGTTGATGCCTCCTGGGGCACCAACTTCTACGGCGACCCGCGCACCGTGACCCTGAGCCTGCGCGCGCATTACTAATGGACGGCAGCTTCCATTTGTAGGAGCGAGCTTGCTCCGGGCGGCGTTCCGACGATGGTCGTTAACGATAACGCGTGTTCACTGGTTGAACGCAGCGCCTATGAATCCATCGCGAGCAAGCTCGCTCCTACAGTGGTCCGGTTTTGTTTTCTGCTTGCGCGGCGGCCCTGAGTTGCTCGGTATCGGCGCGGACAAAGATGGAGTCCCCGACAGCGGTCAGGACATCCCCGGCGAACACCTCGCAGATGACCCGGCTTTTGCGCCCGACATCGCCCTCGACTTTTGCACGCAGCGTCAGGCGCACCCCCATCGGGGTGGGCTTGATGAACTTGATGCCGAGGTTACCGGTGACGCAGGTGACGTGGGGCAGGCTCCCCACCTCGCGCTGTTCTGCCCGGTAGTGATAAGCCATCGCTGCCCAGTTGGAATGACAATCCACCAGCATCGCGATCAAACCGCCGTAAACCAGATCCGGCCAGCCGCAATACTTGTCATCGGGCATATGCTCCGCCATGACATGCACCCCGTCTTCATGCCAGAAGCTCTTGATGTGCAGCCCGTGCGGATTCTGGCTGCCGCAGCCATAACAAACGCCTTCAGGCGCGGCGATATCTTGTAGCGAAGTGTTCTGCGTGGTCATAACCTGTCCGTCCTTAATACCGGTGGCGAATCGTCGTGGTTCAAAGCGGACCGGGTCGCCCCGGTTCGCAACGGCTGATCAATAAGGAGGAGATACTTTCACCTTTCCCAGCGGGATCGAGCGGCGGGCAGCATCGGGCCGTAATGATCATACACAGCCGTTATCGGGCGAAAAAGTGGGTTAGGCACTTCAAAAGAAATGCCCCATTGGCTATGTCACATCCACCAATGACTTCATATGCGTCGCAAAATCATCCTGTATCGGCCGGAACCCGCAGCGCAGGTAAAAGGCAGCGCCCTCGGGTGTGTCCGTGGACAGTCGCACAATGCGGAAATGCTCAGACGCCAATTCCAGCAGGTGCTGCACCATCGCTTTACCCACGTTCTGGCCCCTTGATGCACGTGCGACGTAGACCCGCCGTAATCGCCCTACATCCGGTTCGGCAAATGGGTCTGATGAAAGACCTCCAACGGCAATCAGCCGCCCGTCCCGGAACGCTCCGAAAAGACCCTCGCCCTGCTGATCGAATCGATTGGCACCGCTTTCCCATTCCTCGATCAACCGGGAGAGGAACCTGAAGCCTTCGGCAACGGCCTGCGTTTCCAGCTCCCGGATTTGCTGCGTGATCCCCGAGATTGCAAGTATCGCCAATGGGTCCGTTGACGTGACCGATTGCAGGTTACTGCCAGACTTGTCTGCGTGGTTCGCTTCGCACCCGGCTTTCAAGACCCACTCTCGCTAGCGTTTACCGGTGTGCACAGCTCAACCAGCGTTCCGTCAGGGCATCGAACGTAAGACACGGTTTGCCCCCAGGGCTTGGTAGTCGGGGCAGCGATTTCGCTGGCGCCTGCTTGAATCGCTTTGGCATGGGCAGCGGGGACATCCTCGGTCACCAGCCCGACTTCGATGCCTAACGGTATGAGGGATGAGTGCGCCGGGACATGGCCGGTGCTGAAGTTCGATGCGGCCAGTTCATCGGCGGCGAATGCCAGCGCGGTTTCGCCGGTTTCCAGTTCGCCATAGGTGCCAGACTCATGAATGAACCGAACGCCGAGCCCGAAGGCGGATGAGAAGAACTTGAGAGAGGCCTCTACATCCTTGACGTAGATGATCAGGTAGCCAAATTTCATGAACGAACATTCCTTGTCGTGCCAATCGAGCGGTGAATCTAGCAGTGTTGGGCCAAGTATCGAAGAAGTAGTAGTTAGACAACTGGACCACGCAGCGATCACAACTCAATCACTACCGTGTTCATTAGACTTTGATTCGAGAAGAGCTCGCATATCAACCATTACCTGATCATGCGGGACGTTCGGGGACGGGCCGTTGAGCGAGGCTTGCACCTTGGTGCGGAACCAGCGGTCATAGCTGGCGGCATGTTCGGTGCTCACATTGACCTCCGGGATCGCTGTCGTCGCTGGCGTCGGCCAATGTCATGACCAACGATCTGGTGGATCATCTGCAGGGGACAAGCCGCAATGCGCTTTTGGGAATTGCGCAGGTGATCATGCTGGGGGAACTGGCGGTGAATCGCGCGCTGGATCGGCTTGATCCGCCCTAGTTATCTGAGTCAGCGCAAAACAACCTGTGGGAGCGAGCCTGCTCGCGAATACGGATTCACATCCAATGCTGATGTTGGCAGATACACTGCTTTCGCGAGCAGGCTCGCTCCCACAGGGGTATGGCGTAGCTGATCAACCCGCCACAAGTCAGGCCAGGCTTTCGCTGATCTGCGCCGCCAGTTGCGCCAGCATCCCCGGCACTTCCTGGACCATCTCGCCCATGCGCGCAAAGTCGTGGGTCATGCCGGTCTTCACGTCCAGCACCACGGGTTGCCCCGCAGTACGCAGTTTCTCGGCCCAGGCCAGGCCTTCATCGAGCAACGGGTCGTACTCGGCCAGCCACAGGACGGTGGGTGTCAGACGTTGCAAACGCTCGGCGTACAGCGGTGAAAAACGCCAGTCGCTACGGTCGGCTTCACTGCGTTGGTATTGCTGGTAGAACCATTCCAGCGTGGTGGCTTCCAGCAGATAGCCTTCGGCGAACCGCTGCAGTGACGGGCGTTTCTTTACCGCGTCGATCACCGGGTACAGCAGCACTTGCAGACGCGGTACAAGCGGCCATCCCAACGGGTCCTGGGCGATGGCGATACACAGCGATGCCACCAGGCTGCCGCCGACGCTGTCCCCGGCCAGTGCGATCCGCCTCGCGTCCAGGCCCAATGCTTTGGCACCGGTAATGGCCAGCCAACGCGTGATGTCTTCGGCATCGTTGTAAGCCGTTGGAAAACGGTGTTCCGGCGCCAAGCGATAGTCCGCCGACAACACGGCAAATTCCCCTGCCAGCGCCAGACGCCGGCACAGGGTGTCGTGGGAATCGAGGCTGCCCACCACGTACCCGCCGCCATGGAAGTACAACAACACCGGGCGCGGCTCGCTGTCCGGTTGCGGCTTGGCGTACAGCCGCGCGTTGAGCACATGCCCGTCCCGCGCCGTAATGCTGAGCGCAGACACCGTCAACACCCCCGTCGGAGCCGCATCAAGCAACTGCGACGTCTGTTCGAATTGCTGTCGCGCTTCGCTCGGGCTCAGCTCATGCATGGCTTGGCTTTTGCCGCTGAAGCGGCCGAATTCGGCCAGCTCTAGAAATCCCTCGATGTCCGGGTGCAGTGCCATGGGCGGTAGTCTCCAAAAATAAACAGGCTCGCCCAATAAACGAACCGTGAGGACCGTTCATTAGGGCGAGCCTGTTGTTGTCGCGGGCAAGCCCTAGAGCAGCGGCACCTCCTCCCGGCCAAGCAGCGCCACCACAGCGCCCAGGCATTCGTCCTGTTGCAGTATGTCGAAGTGACCGGCTGACACCGTCTGCACCTTGCGCAGCCGTGGTTGCTGACGCTCCAGGGTCGCACGTTCGGCCGTCGGGTTGCCATCGGCCCACCAGCAATGCAGCTCGGCCTGAGGAATCGGCAAGGTCTCGACCTGCCGCGACAGCGCCTTCAAGCGCGTGCTGACCATGAACGTCTGGGCCAATTCATCGGCACCGAGCAGCGCGTACCCGCTGGCCTGATCGCTTTCGCTGTCGATCACCGCGCGAATGATCCGCGCCACCGCGTCGTGGTCTCCCGCCGATTCACTACTCAACGCCCGGTCAATCACCTCGCCATCCATGCCCAACGTTGCGCCGAGGAACCCGGCCAGATCCACACGCCACTCATCCGGGCTGGCGACGGCATTGGCCTGGGTCGGTACAAAACTGTCCACCAGGCCGACGAATGCCACACGCTGGCCTTGCTGTTCGAACAGGTCACTCACCAGCAACGCCAACGCCCCGCCCAGCGACCAGCCCAGCACGTGGTACGGCCCCTGAGGTTGCCTGGCTCGAATCGCCTCGACGTAGTCGGCGGCCATCTGCGCAAGCGAGGTGTCGTGCCACTGCCGATCGAGCAGCATCCGGCATTGCACGCCGTACACCGTGCGCTCGCCCTCCAGGCGCCGGGCCAATGGCTCGTAATCGAACACCGTGCCGAAACCGGCGTGCAGGCAGAACAGTGCCGGCTGATCATCCACCACCTGATTGAGCAGCAACAGCGGTTGCGGGCGCTGCCGCAGCGGCTGCTCATCGACACCGGACAGCCCGGCAATCGTCGGTTTGGCCATCATGTCGCGCAATTTCAACTGGAAGCCCGGCTCATTCAGGGCACGCACTTTCGAGATCACCTTGAGGGTGCGCAGCGAATCGCCACCCAGCTCGAAGAAGTTGTCGGTGATGCCGACCTTCTCGATGCCCAGCACCTGTTGCCAGATGTCCGCCAGCGCCCATTCCAGTGGCGTGCGCGGTGCCACGTAGTCGCGACCGCTGAAGGCCGGATCCGGCAAGGCCTTGCGGTCGAGCTTGCCATTGGGGGTCAGCGGGAAACGCGGCAGCACCACGACCTGAGTGGGCACCATGTAGTCGGGCAGGCTCTCGCGCAATGCCGCCTGGCAACGCGGGCCAAGGCCATCGTCTTGCGCCGCCACCACATAGCCCACCAGTTGCGACCCCTGCCCGTTGTCACGCACCACCGCCAGCGCATCGTTGACCCCGGCCTGCTCGCGCAAGCGGGCTTCGATTTCGCCCAGCTCGATGCGAAAGCCGCGCACCTTGACCTGATGGTCGATGCGCCCGACGTAATCGAACACGCCATCCTCGCGGCGGCGCACCAGGTCGCCAGTGCGGTACAGGCGCCCGCCTTCGGTGCTGAAAGGATCGGCGACGAAGCGCTCGGCGCTCTGCCACGGGTGACGATGGTAGCCGCGCGCGACACCCCGTCCGCCAATGTACAGCTCACCGACCATGCCCACCGGCAGCGGGTTGAGGTCCATGTCCAGCACATGCAGGCTGCGGCTGCCGACGCGTTGACCAATCGGCGCGTACATCGCCTGGCAATGGCCGTCGGCGGCGATTTTCCATAGCAGCGGCGTGACCACGGTTTCCGTCGGCCCGTAGCCATTGACCAGATATTGCGGCTTGAGCCTGTGTTTGACCCGCTCGAACGTCGCGTCCGGCACCGCATCGCCACCGAAGCAATAGATGCGTACCGGCGGCGGATCACCGCCCTGCAACTCGGCGTGCTCGGCCAGTTGCAGCAGGTACGCCGGCGGGAAGCAGGCGACGCTGATGCGCTGACGGTGCAGCACCGTCAGGGTCTGCTCGGCGGTCCACAACGTATTGTCGCGGATCACCAGCGTCGAGCCGCTGATCAGCGCGGTGATCCAGCGTTCGTGGGCGCCATCGAAGGCGAACGACATGAAATGCAGTTCGCGATTGTCCGGGTCCATCTCGTACAACTCGGCGATGGCTTGCACGTGCATGCTCAAAGGCCCGTGGGCCACGGCGACGCTTTTTGGTTTGCCGGTCGAACCGGAGGTGTAGATCAGGTAGGCCAGTTGCTCGGCGTGCACGGCGCATTGCGGCGTCGGCACGGCGATGTCGAGGTCCAGGCCGTCCACCGCGACCATGACCGTGCCGGGATCAAGCTGCGCCGAATCGCGCAGCCGCTCCTGGGTCAGCAGCAAGCGCATGTCGCTGTTGGCCATCATGTAGCGCAGGCGTTCCTGCGGGTATTGCGGGTCCAGCGGCAGGTAGGCGGCAGCGCACTTCATCACCGCCAACAGCGACACCACCAGTTCCAGCGAACGCTCCATGAACACGCCGATCACGTCTTCGGCCTGCACGCCTTGCTCCAGCAGATACACCGCCAAAGCATCGGAGCGCCGGTCCAGCTCGGCGTAGCTCAAGTGTTCGGCATCGCGGTCGGCATGGCTCAGGACCAGCGCCGTGTGATCCGGTTGCCGGCGCGCCCGCTGACGGATCAGCTCGTGCACCGGCGTCTCGTCACCGTCGGCCACCACCGGCCGTTCGCCGTCCAGCGCCCGGCCTTCGTCCAGGGTCAACAGGCCCAGCTCACCGACAGCGCGTCCGGCGTCGTCGCACAAGCGCTGCATCAGGCTTTCCATGTGGCTGCGCAGGGTTTCGACGGTTGCCAGATCGAACTGATCGCGCTGGTGCATGTACTCGATGCGCAGCCCCTCGTCGAGGCTGACCATCAGGTCCATGGCAAAGCTGGTCAGGCCGAAGTCGCTGACGTCTTCGAAGCGCAGCGAGTCGCCGCTCCATTCGCGCAGGGTACGGTCCACCGGCTGGTTTTCGAACACGATGATGCTGTCGAACAACGCCTGCCCGCCCTGCCCGGCCCAGCGCTGGATATCGCTGAGCGGGGTTTGCTGGAAGTCGCGGATGTCGAGGTTGCAGGCCTGGATCTCGCGCAGCCAGTCACCGACGTTCATGTCGGTCGGCACCGTGTTGATCACCGGCAAGGTGTTGATGAACAACCCGAGCATGCTCTCCGAGCCGTTGAGGGTTTCCGGACGCCCGGACACAGTGGCGCCGAACGTCACCGTGCGCTGGCCGGTGTAGCGCTGCAACAGCAACAGCCACGCAGCTTGCACCAGGGTGTTGAGCGTCACCTGCTGTTGCTGGGCAAAGGCCTGCAAACCTGCGGTCTGCTCGGCACTCAGGTGCGTATGGATCGCGTGGTAACCCGCTTGCGGCGCCTTGACCGGTAAGGCGCGGGCCAGATGCGTGGCGCCTTGCAGGTTGTCGAGCTTGCCTTTCCAGAACGCCTCGCTGGCCTCGGCGGTTTGCTGGCCGAGCCAGTCGATGTAGTCGCGATAGGCAGCCACCGGCTCGTGCTCATCGCCACGGTAATGGCGCAGCACTTCACCGATCAGGCGCGACACGCTCCAGCCGTCCATGAGGATGTGGTGGTAGGTCCAGATCAGGCGATAGCGATCATCCTCCAGACGCACCAGCAACAGGCGCAACAACGGTGCACGGTTCAGCGAGAAGCCGCGTTCGCGTTCCTCCAGGGCCAGTTGGCGGACGCGCTCAGGCTGATCATCCAGCCCGCGCCAGTCCATTTCGGTCAGCAGCGAAGGCGCATCGCGCCGCACCACTTGCAGCGGCTCCTTGTCGCCTTCCCAGAGGAATGCGGTACGCAGAATTGCGTGACGCCGGGCGGCCTCGGCCCAGGCTTCGCGAAAGCGCGGGCCATCAACGCCACGCACGCCCACTTCGATCTGGTTGACGTAGAGCCCCGAATCACCGTCCTGCACCGAGTGGAACAGCATGCCCTGCTGCATGGGCGACAGCGGATAGACGTCTTCGATCTCGTCGGCGTTCAATGCCAGTGCCACGTATTGCGCCGGGTTCAGCTCGATCTTCGCTGCCGGTGCAAGCGTCGCCGGCACAGACGCTTGCACTGCGACGGGCCGGGCCACCGTCGCCAGTTCGGCCAGGGTCGGATGGCTGAACAGGTCCTTGGGAGAAATGCTCAAACCGGCCTTGCGCGCTCGGCTGACGGCCTGGATCGAGACGATGGAATCGCCGCCCAGTTCAAAGAAGTTGTCATGCATGCCCACCTGCGGCACTTCGAACAATGCCTGCCACACTGCTTGCAACGTCGATTCCATGGCATTGCGCGGCGCCACGTACTCGCGCACTTGCTGGTCCGGCTGTGGCAGCGCGCGGCGGTCGAGCTTGCCGTTGGGTGTGACCGGAAGCTGATCGAGCAGCAGCACATGGCTCGGCTGCATGTGTTCAGGCAGCGCCTTACGCAGATGTTGTTTGAGTGGTTCGATGGCGACATCACCTACGACGTAAGCCACCAACTGTCTGGATTTACCGACATCAAGGGCGATCACCACCGCTTCGCGCACCGACGGATGCTCCAGCAGGCAGGCTTCGATTTCCCCCAGCTCGATGCGCAAGCCGCGGATCTTCACTTGATGGTCGATGCGCCCAACGTATTCGATCACGCCGTCTCTGCGGTATCGCGCCAGGTCGCCGGTGCGGTACAGGCGCTCACCCTGCTCGCCAAACGGGCTGGCGACGAAGCGCTCGGCGGTCAGGTCCGGACGGTTGTGATAACCGCGAGCCAGGCCTATGCCGCCCAGGTACAGCTCACCCACACAACCTTGTACTTGCGGCTGCAGGCTGTCGTCGAGGATGTAGGTCACCAGGTTGGCAATCGGCTGGCCGATCGGCACGCTGATGCCGCCATCGTCGACACAGGTCCAATGGGTCACGTCGATGGCCGCTTCGGTCGGGCCATACAGGTTGTACAGGCCAACGGTCGGCAACACGCGCAACAGGCTGTGCTGCAAATCCGCCGACAACGCTTCGCCGCTGCACAGGATCTGGCGCAGGCTGGCGCACCGTTCGAAGCCTTCGCCCTGGACAAACGCCTGTAACATCGACGGCACGAAATGCAGGGTGCTGACGCGGTACTGCTCGATCAGGCTGACCAGTTGCGCCGGATCGCGATGGGCACCCGGTTCGGCCACGGCCAGGCGTGCGCCGGTCATCAATGGCCAGAAAAACTCCCAGACCGATACGTCGAAACTGAACGGGGTTTTCTGCAACACGGTGTCGCGTCCGTCCAGCGGATAGGCGCCCTGCATCCACGCCAGACGGTTGTACAAGGCATCGTGACGATTGGCCGCGCCCTTGGGTTTCCCCGTGGAGCCGGAGGTGTAGATCATGTAGGCCAGCGATTGCAGCTCGACCACGCAGGACAGGTTTTCTTCGCTCAGGCCATCGAGCAATCCGCCCATGTCGTCGAGACAGATCGCCGTGGTGGCGGCCGGAATCGGCAACTGCGCAAGCAGATGACGCTGGGTCAACAGCAAGTGCACGCCGCTGTCGTCGAACATATGCTCCAGCCGTTCGCGCGGGTAGTCAGGGTCCAGCGGCACGTAAGCGCCACCAGCCTTCATGATTGCCAGCAGACCGATGACCAGTTCCAGCGAACGCTCGGCGGCGATCCCCACCAACACCTCGGCGCCCACGCCCTGGCTGCGCAGCAGGTGCGCCAGGCGGTTGGCCCGTTGGTTGAGTTCGCGATAACTCAAGGTCTGGCCGGCAAACACCAAGGCCGGGGCCTCGGGGGTTTGCAGTACCTGGGCTTCGAAGCATTGGTAGACCGGGCGCACATCGGACCAGGTCCGCGCAGTGCGGTTGAAACCTTCGACCTGCTGCGCCGTTTGTGCGGCGTCGAGCAGGCTCAAGCGCCCCAATGGTTGTTGCGGCGCACTGACCATGGCATCGAGCAAGGCCAGCAGGCGTGTGCTCAGACCTTCGATGGTCTCGGCGTTGAACAGCGCCGTGTCGTAGTTGAAACGCAGGTCCAGGCAGTCGCCCATCTCAGCGGCAATCGCCAAGGGAAAACTGGTCTGGTCGTGATGACTGATCCCGGAGAATTTCAACGCGCTACTGTTGCCCTGCTCCAGCGCTTGCGCCACCGGATAGTTTTCGAACACCAGCAGGGTGTCGAACAGCGCCTCGCCGGAGTGACCGGCCCAGCGCTGCACATCCGCCAGCGGTGTGTATTCGACTTCGCGCAACCGCAGGTTGAGCACCTGGACTTCATCGATCCATTGACTGACGGTGCGCTCAGGGTGCGGTGTGGCGATCACCGGCAAGGTGTTGATGAACAGCCCGATCTGCTGCTCGATGCCTTGCAATTCGCTCGGACGCCCCGACACCGTGGCACCGAACGCCACCGTTTGCTGCCCGGTGTAGCGCTGCAACAGCAACAGCCACGCCGCTTGCAGCAGGGTGTTGGGCGTGACGCGGGCCTGCCGGGCAAACCCGCTCAGGCGCTCGGTGGCTGCGCGGTCCAGGCTCAGGTGCAGGGTGCGATGAGCCCCCTGCCCTGCAACCGGCCCCGGCAAGGCGCCGGCCAGTCGCGTCGGCTCGGTGAACAACTGTAATTGCTCCAGCCAGAACGCTTCGCACGCGGCGCGGTCGCGAGTGCCCAGCCAAGTCATGTAATCGCGATAACCGCCAACACTCGGCGCGGGCATGATTCCGGAGTAGCGTTGCAGCACTTCACCAAACAACTGCGAAGTGCTCCAGCCGTCCAGCAGGATGTGGTGGTTGGTGAAGATCAGGTGATAAGTATCGCTGGCAGTTTGTACCAGGGTCAGGCGCAGCAATGGTGCTGCCGTCAGGTCGAAACCGCGCTGACGATCTTCATCCGCCAATTGATCCAGTGCCTGATGCAGGCGCGTTTTGTCGCGCCAGTCGAGCACGGTCAGCGGCAGCGTGGCATCGGCCAGGATCACTTGCAGCGGTCGCGAGCCATTGCTCTCGCTGAAGAACGCCGCGCGCAGCACTTCATGGCGCTCCAGCGTCTGCTGCCAGGCATTACGGAATGCCTCGACGTCCAGCCCCTGCACATCCACGCACATCTGCGGGACGTAGGCACCGGCATCCGGGGCGAACAGGCTGTGGAACAACATGCCTTGCTGCATCGGCGACAACGGCAGGATGTCTTCGATCTGCCCCGCCGCCAGCGGCAAGGCATCCAGTTGCGCCTGATCGACGCATACCAGCGGTACATCGCTCGGGGTCAACCCGCCGGCGCCGCTGAGGCAATGTTCGATCAGCTGTTGCAGTTCGGTGGCGTAGCCATCGGCCAGGCGCTGCACCGTTTGCGGTTTGAACACCTCACCGCTGAAAGTCCAGCTCAGGTGCAGTTGCCCGGCATACACCTGGCCGTTGATGCTCAGGCCCCGGTCCAGCCCGGCCGACGCGCCCTGCTCGGCGCCACCGCTTTCCCGGGCTGGGCGCCATGGCGCCTGCTCGTCGAAGCTGGCATCGAACTGGCCCATGTAGTTGAAGGTGACCTGGGGTGACGGCAGATCCTCAAGGCCGGCGTCGGCCAGATAACGCAGGATGCCGAAGCCGATGCCTTTGTCGGGCACGGCGCGCAGCTGCTCCTTGACGGCTTTGATGCTGCCGGCCAGATCGTCGGCCGGGGTGAGCTTCACCGGGAAAATCGAGGTGAACCAGCCCAGGGTGCGGGTCAGGTCGATGTCGTCGAACAGGTCTTCGCGGCCGTGGCCTTCGAGCTTCACCAGCGTCGACGATTGACCGGTCCATTGGCCCAGCACCCGCGCCAGGGCGGTCAGCAACAGGTCGTTGACCTGGGTGCGGTAAGCCGCCGGAGCGTCCTGCAGCAGTTGGCGGGTGAAGGTGCTGTCGAGCACCGTTTCCACGCTCACCGCGTGCTGGCTGGCCAGGCTGCCGTCGGGGTTGTCGGCGGGCAGTTGCAGAGCGACGTCATGGTATTGGGCTTGCCAGTAAGCGGCTTGCGTCGCCAGTTCCGGGCTGCGGGCATGCCGTTGCAAACGCGCCGCCCAGGCCTGATAGGCGCTGGTCTTGGCCGGCAGGCGCAACGGCCCGGCTTGACGTGCTTGAGCGTAAGCGGTTTGCAGGTCTTCAAGCAGCAGACGCCAGGACACGCCGTCAACCGCCAGGTGATGCACCACCAGCAGCAAGCGCTGGCCTGCGGCGCCCATGTCCACCAGCAAGGCACGCAACAGCGGACCGTCCTGCAGATTCAGGCTGGCTTGTGCGGCGTTGCACAGTTCAAGCAGCTCATCGGCATTTGCCGCCTGACGCTGCCACAGCACCTCAGCGCTGCTCCATTGTTCGGCTTGCGCCTGATACCACACGCCGTTGACCTGATGAAAACGCAAACGCAACGCATCGTGATGCTCCAGCAACGCCGCCAGCGCTTGCTGCAGACAGCTGCTGTCCAGTGGCTCGCGTAGTTCCAGCAATACCGACTGGTTCCAGTAATGGCGAGCCTCGATTGGCTGCTCGAAGAACCAGTGCTGGATCGGCGTCAGCAGCACCTCGCCGCGCACCGGCCCCTGATCGATGACCAACCCGGCGCTGCGCACCGCGACCTTTGCCAGGCTCTGCACGGTCTGATGCTGGAACAGGTCGCGCGGGGTGATGCGAATCCCGGCCTGACGGGCGCGGCTGACCACCTGGATCGAGATGATCGAGTCGCCGCCCAGTTCGAAGAAGTTGTCGTCGATGCCGACGCGCTCGAGCTTGAGCACGTCTTGCCAGATCGCCGCCAACTCGGTTTGCAGTTCATCCATCGGCGCCGTGTAAGCCTGCTGCAGCAACGCCGTATCGGGCTTGGGCAATGCACCGCGATCGAGTTTGCCGTTGCTGGTCAGCGGCCAGTGATCGAGTTTGATCAGGTGCGCCGGCACCATGTAGTCCGGCAAAACGGCCTGCAAATGTTCGCGCAGGGACTGGCGCAGATCGCTGTCTTTGCCGCTGGCGGTGAACCACGCGACCAGTTGCGGGCTGCCATTGACCTCGGGTGCCAACACCAACGCTTGCCCGATGGCCGGATGACTTTGCAGGCGATCCTGGATTTCCCCCAGTTCGATGCGAAAGCCACGGATCTTCACCTGATGGTCGATACGCCCGGCGTACTCGATGCTGCCATCGGCGCAGTAACGCGCCAGATCGCCGGTTCGATACAGGCGCGCGCCCGACTCGGCCGCGAACAGGTCCGGCACAAACCGCGTGGCGGTCAGCTCGGCACGCTGGTGATAACCCCGGGCCAAGCCGGCGCCGCCGACGTAAAGCTCACCCACGCAGCCCTTGGCCACCGGGTTCAGGCGCGGGTCGAGCACGTACCAGCGCAGATCGCCGATCGGCGCCCCCAGCGGCGAGCTATTGGCGCCATCGAGGTCGACGCGGGACAACGGTCGCCAGGTCACGTGCACCGTGGTTTCGGTGATGCCGTACATATTGATCAGCAACGGCTGCCGGTCGTCGAAGGCGTCGTACCACGGACGCAGGCTGGCCACATCCAGCGCCTCGCCACCAAACACCACATAGCGCAGGGCCATGCCTGGTGCGTTGGCGCAGGCGAACGGCATCAACTGGCGGAAGGCCGAAGGGGTCTGGTTGAGTACCGTGACCCCCTCTTCGCTGAGCAACCGGGCGAAGTCTTCCGGGGAGCGGCTGACCGCGTGCGGCACCACCACCAGCTTGCCGCCATAGAACAACGCTCCAAAGATTTCCCAGACGGAAAAGTCGAAGGCATAGGAATGGAACAGGCTCCAGACGTCGTCCGCGTTGAAACCGAACCAGTGCTCGGTGGCGCTGAACAGACGCGTCAGGTTGCTGTGGGGCAGCAGCGTGCCTTTGGGTTTGCCGGTGGAACCGGAGGTGTAGATGACATAGGCCAGGTTCGCTGGAGCGGTGAGGTTCGGCAAGTTGTCGGCGCTGGCCTCGAACAGCCAGTCGCTGGCGTGATCGAGGCAGATCACTTCAATGCCCTGGTTCAATGGCAGGCGCGGCATCAATGCCGAATCGGTCAACAACAGGCGCGTGCCGCTGTCGGCGAGCATCCAGGCCAGGCGATCCTGCGGGTATTGCGGGTCCAGCGGCACATAGGCGCCACCGGCCTTGAGGATCGCCACCAGGCTGACGATCATCTCCAGCGAACGCTCCAGGGCGATGCCCACCAACACATCCGGGCCGACGCCGCGCTCGCGCAGACGATGGGCGATATGGTTGGCGCGGCTGTTGAGTTCGGCGTACGTGAGGGTGATGCCGTCGCAGGTCACGGCAATGTTGTGCGGGTGCGCGGCGGCCTGGGCTTCGATCAGTTGATGGGCACACAGGGCGTTCGCGACTTCAGTAGCGTTGATTTCGGCACTGCGATTCCAGTCGAGCAAGGTGGCCTGCTGCTCGGCGGCGTCGAGCATGGACAGGTCCGCGAGGGCAACCGTGCTGTCAGTGCAGATCGCCTGCAACAGGTTCAGCCAGTGCCGGCCGAGACGCTCGATGGTTGTGGCGTCAAACAGCTCGGTGGCGTAGACGAACGACGCGTGGATGCCCTCGTCGCCCTCGACGGTGTCGAGCATCAGGTCGAACTTGGTGGTTTTCTCATCCCAGATCAGCGGTTCGACGCTCAGCTCCGGCAGGTCCCAGCGTTGCGCCCCGCCGCTGTCACGCTGGTGGTTGAACATCACCTGGAACAGCGGCGTGTGGCTCAGGCTGCGTTCGACGCCCAGGCCATCGACCAGTTGCTCGAACGGCAGGTCCTGATGGGTCTGCGCGCCGAGTGCCGCAGCCTTGATCTCGGCCAGCAATTGTACGAATGGCTGGTCGGCCCGGGGCTGGCTGCGCAGCACCTGGGTGTTGACGAAAAAGCCCAGCAGGTTTTCCACGTCCTGGCGGGTGCGGTTGGCAATCGGCACACCGACGCGAATGTCCTGTTCACCGCTGTAGCGATGCAACAACGTCTGCAACGCGGCCATCAGCACCATGAACAGGGTGCAGCCTTCGCGACGGGCAAGCTCGCGCAGTCGAGCGGTCAGTGCGGCGGTGATTTTCAGCTCGACGCTGGCACCCTGCTGACTCGGGATCGCCGGGCGACGACGGTCGGTCGGCAGGTTCAGTGGCGGGTGTTCGCTTCCCAACTGCCTGCGCCAATAATCAAGCTGGCGCTCAGCCTCGCCCGCCTCCAGCCACAGGCGCTGCCAACGGGCAAAATCGGCGTATTGAATCGCCAGCTCCGGTAGTTGCGCACCCTGTCCGGCACTCAATTGCCCGTAGAGTTGGGTGAATTCCTGCAGCAGGATCGGCAGCGAGCCGCCATCGGTGACAATGTGGTGCAAGGTCAGCACCAGTACATGTTGCTGCGCATCGAGGCGGATCAAGCGGCAACGCATCAACGGGCCATGCTGCAGGTCGAACGGCTGCCCGGCGTTAAGGCCGATCTGCCGTTGCAGTTCGATGTCGTCGGCAGCAGTGACCTCAACCAGCGAGGTGTCCATCTGCGGGTGAATCTTTTGCAGCACTTGCCGGTCATCGAAGATAAAGGTGGTGCGCAACACTTCATGACGTTGCACCAGTGTCACCAGGGTTTGCGCCAGTGCATCGCGGTTCAGCTCACCGCTCAGGCGGAAGGCACCGGTCAGGTTGTAGGCGGTGGCCTGGGGCTGCATCTGCCAGAGGAACCACAAGCGCTGCTGCGCATAGGACGCTGGCAGCGTGTCGATGTCGCGGTCCCGTGGCGGAATCGGCAGCAACTCAAGGGTCAGCCCCTGAGCGTGCATCTTTTGTTGCAACGCACGCCGGGCGTCCGCGCTCAAGCCACAGAATCGCTGGGCCAGGGTCATCATTCTGTCCGGTGCAGCACTCATTGCGCGTGTTCCTCATCCACTTCGTCGAACAACGCTTCGAGGGCGTCTACATCGTTTTCCTGGTGTTCGCTTTGCTGACGGAACTGCTCGATCTGCGCCGCCAGACGTTCCAGGGTGTCACCGTCGAAAAACAGCTTGAGCGGGATCGCCAGGTTCAGTTCTTCCTGAATCCGCGCACGAATGCGCGTGGCCAACAGCGAGTGCCCGCCGAGTTCGAAGAAGCTGTCGTGCACGCCGACGCGCTCGACGTGCAGCGCTTCGGCCCAGATCACCGCGAGGCTTTTTTCCAGTTCGTTGCGCGGCGCGACGAAGGCACTGCGGCGCACATCGAGATCGAGCAAGGCCTGACGATTGAGTTTGCCGTTGGGCATCAGCGGGAAACGCTCCAGCACCTGCAAGCGCGCCGGCTGCATGTGCTCGGGCAGCGCCTCGGCCAGGTGGCTGCGCAACTCGTTGAGGCGGATATCGGCGGTGTCGGCCGGGGACACCGCGAAGCCCAGCAGTTGCGGGCCGGTCGGGGTTTCCCGGGCAATCACGGCGGCATCCTCGATACCTGGCGAGCTGCGCATGGCCGACTCGATTTCGCCCAGTTCGATGCGGAAGCCGCGGATTTTCACTTGATGGTCGACCCGTCCCAGATACTCCAGCACGCCATCGGCGCGATAGCGCGCCAGGTCACCGGTGCGGTACAGACGCTGGCCCGCCGCCTTCGCGAACAGGTCGGGGACAAAGCGTTCGGCTGTCAGCGGGGCTCGCTGCAGATAGCCCCGGGCAATACCGGCACCACCGACATACAGCTCGCCTTCGACACCCACGGCCACCGGTTGCAGGTCCGGGCCGAGCACATGGATGCGCATGCCGGCAATCGGCTGGCCAATCGGGATGCTGTCGTCGTCCTGGCCGAGCGGTAACTCCCAGGCCGAACACCACACGGTACCTTCGGTCGGGCCGTATTCGTTGACCAGCGCCACCTCCGGTAATGCCTCGCGATGTCGCTGCAGCAGTGTATTGCTGCAGGCTTCGCCGGCGACAATCACACAGGCCAGGGCGTGGCGCTCGAGGTGTTCGAGAATCTGCGCGTGATAGGACGGCAAGGTCAGGTAGTGGGAAACCTCTTCCTGCCGGATCAGCACCGCCAGTCTGGCCGGATCCTTGTAGCTGTCTTCGTCCGGCAGGCACAGGGTCGCGCCCTGCCCCAGCGCCCAGAAAACCCCGGCCACCGAACTGTCGAAGGAGAACGACGAGAGCATCAGGAACCCGCGCAGCGGCTGGCGATAGAAAGCGTTACGCGCCAGGGTCGAGGCCACGGCGTTGGCATGGCTGATCATCACGCCCTTGGGTTTGCCGGTGGAGCCGGATGTGTAGATGACGTAGGCCAGATTGGCGCTGTCGCCTTGTGGCTCAGGCAGGGATTGCGCGGCAGACCAGACCTCGGCCCCCGGCATCAGTGAAATGGTCTGCTCACGACCCAATGCATCCGGCAGCGCTTGGCAGGCCAGCACATGGCATGCCCCGGTATCGGCCAGCATGAAGGCCAGACGCTCGATCGGGTAGTTCGGGTCCAGCGGCAAGTACGCAGCACCGGCCTTGAGCGTGCCCAACAGCGCAATGACGATTTCCAGCGAGCGCTGGCCATAGACCGCCACGACCTGGTCCGGCGCCACACCTTGGGCGCGCAAGGCATTGGCCACCTGGTTGGAGCGTGCGTCCAGTTCGGCATAAGTCAGGCGCTGGCCGTTGACGCTCAGGGCAATGCGTTGCGGATGCAACCGCGCCTGCTCGCTGAACAACTCGTGCAGGAAGCGGCACGGCAATGCCTGCCCGGTGGCGTTCAGATTGAAGCCATCGATCAATCGGGTTCGTTGCGCAGCACTCACCAGGTCAGCCTGACCCAGGGTCAGTTCAGGTGATGCCAGCAGCTGGCGGCTGAACTCGACAAACTGCTCCAGCCATTCGGCCAGCATCGACTCCGGCAGCGCACCGTCAAGACACGACAACTGCAACTGATCGCCCTGCACTCGCAGGCGCAAGACTTCAGGGTTGCCGTCGTCCACCTCGATAGCGCTTTCAATGGCGGCCTGATAGACGAAGCCGTAACGCAATGGCGCGGAGCCTTCAGCGCTCAGTTCGAACTCGTTGAGGCAATCGAGCCACGACAACGACTGCTCGACGCTGGCGGCAAAGGCTGCCATTGCTTGTGCCAGAGTCTGCTGGCTGCGATGCTCGAATGCCACCGGCAAACGCCGGGCGAAACGGCCAAGGGTGGTGGCGGTTTGCTCGTTGCGACCGTCCACATGCCAGCCCATCAGGCCTTTTTCCTGTTGGCCGATGCGGGCGACAAATGCACTCCATAGCAGCAACACCACTTGCTGCGCCTCGACTTTCAGGTCAGCCGCCAGCCGTTGCACCTCGGCGAACCAACTGGCGTCGGTGTGTATGGCCAGACGGCGGGTCAGGGAAACCTCGACGGTTTTTTCGAACGGCAAGCGATGGGCCACGGCGAACTGCTGATGCAGGTTGCGCCAGAACGCCGCGCCCTGGTGGCCGATGTCTTCCTCGCGCAACTCTTCCTGCCATGCGCTGTAGTCCAGGTATTGCAGCGCATCCTGGTCGTCGGCCAGGGTTTCGCCGCGCAACAGGCTGGCCAGTTCGGCCGACAGCACTCGCAACGAGACCTCGTCGAAGCTGCTGGCCGGGGCCAGCAGGGTGACGAAATGCTGCCCGGTTTCACCCTCGACCTGCGCCACCACCAGCGCTCGACTCGCATCTTCAAGCATTGCTTCGCGGCTGCTGCTCAAGGCCTCGACCACCGAAGGCTGGATGCCCGGCAGTGCAACCGGTAATTCATCGCACAGGCTTTGCACCGGCCACCTCATGCCCGGCAAGCGGCGGTACACCGTGCGCAGGATTTCATGGCGCCGGCCCAGTGTTTCCAGTGCCGTTTGCAACGCCTGAGCCTCCACTGGCCTGGCGACCGGCAACGTCAGTGTGGCGAACAGCGGCCGTGCGCCCAGCTCCTGTGTTCGCAAATAAAAGGCCTGCTGGGCCGAAGTCTGGAATACGTCTACCGAGGGTTCGAGGGCGGTGGTGTTCATGTCGGGTGTCCTTATTCCTGATCCAGGTCGGCGCTTTTCTGCGCGATGGCCATGGCCGTGAGGATTTTTCTGTAGCCGGTGAATTCGTTGCGCGCATGCACGCTGAGGATGTTGTCGAGCAGGACCACATCGCCCTTCTCCCAGGCGAACTCGACCATCACGTCGCGGTAGATGCCTTGCAGGTGGCGAATCACCTCGTCGGGAATCGGCGAGCCGTCGCCGAAAAAGGTGTTTTGCGGCAGGTCTTGCGGGCCGAATTCACGCAGCAGGTTGTCGCGAATGCTGTCCGGCAGGGTCAGTGCATTGAAGAAGGTGCCGTGGTTGAACCAGATGCGCTCGCCGGTCAGTGGATGGCGCACGATCGCCGGACCGTTCTGCCGGGTGCGCAGGCGGTTACCGGATTTCCACTCGGCCTGGATGCCGATTCTGGCGCAGTAAGCCTCGACCTCGGCGCGATCCTCGCTCTGGAACACGGTCTGCCACGGCAAGCCCATGCCGTCGCCGTAGTTGCGCACGTACATGATGCGTTTACGGGCAAACTCTTCACGTACCGCAGGGTCGATTCGCGCAAGGACCCGGCGGGTATCGCCGAATGGCGTTTCACCGCCGGTGGTCGACGGCGTGTCGCAGAAGAAATACAGGTGACGCGGGAACACCGGTGAATACGAATGTTCGTTGTGCGGGAAGATTTTCTCCGGCGCCGGGTAATCGGTGGAGCTGTAGATCTTGAACTGGCCAGTGATCTGGGTCCGTGGCGAGGCGCGGAACAGGTACTCCAGGGCACCGCCGGAAATCGCATCGACGCAGCGGTTGAACTCGCCGATATCGGCCACCTGGAAGCCACGGAACAGCATCACCGCGTGTTCCAGCAGCTTGCTTTCGATCAGCGCGCGATTCTGGACCGCCCATTCCACCAGGCTCACGCCGGACACGGCCGGACGGCACACCAGCGGCATGCTGTGGCCTTCGAACATCGGCGCAAAACTCACCAGCCGCGTCGGATCGGTGGACAGGCTTTTGCGGGCACCACGACCCATCTTGGGCATGGACTTGGTCGTTGAAACGGTCATAAACCCCTCCAGAAAATGATGACGACAGCGCTCAAGGGCGCCGCCGACTGAATCAGTCCGCTGCGGATTGCGCTGCCGGCGCGCCCCGGTTCGCCGAGCGGCGCCTGATCGCCATGGCGCCACCGAGCAAGGCCTTGCGTTGCTCGCTCTGGCGCGTATCGGCACGGCGCTGGACATCGCTGGCTAGGCTCAGCAACTCGCCGACCTGCAACCCGTCACTGCGTATCAGCGCTTCGAGTACCGCCTGAATCTGTTCGGACAAACACTCCAACGTGCCTGGCAGGTACTGGCCGGCCGGTGTCTCGAAGCTCAAGTGGATGTGCTGCGCATCGTTGTAGAACGCAGCGACCATGCCGATCTCGGCGGCCTGCCGCCCGGACGGGAAGTCCTCGACTTGCAGGCCCTCCATCGACGGCAAGCGAGCGACGCCTTCCTGGTAAATCAGCTTGATGTCGAACAGCGGCGAACGTCCGGCCCGGCGCGGCAGGCGCAAGGTCTCCACCAGACGCTCGAACGGCAAGTCCTGATGGTCCGAAGCCTCCAGCACCGCCCGGCGACAGGCCTCCAGCAATTGCGCCGCCGACTGCCCGGCATCGACCTCCACTTGCAGTACTAGTTGGTTAACGAAGAAGCCGACCATTTCTTCAAGCCCGGCTTGATTTCGGTTGGCGATATCGGTGCCGATGCGCACCCGACCGACCTCGGTACGCTGGCGCAGGACCAGGGTGAAACCGCTCAGCAGCAGCATGAACAACGACAGATCGCGTTGTTGGGCAAAGTCGCGCAGCTGCTGGCTGAGTTCGGCACTGAAGGTGAAATGAGCGCTGGCACCCTCTTGCGCAGTGCGCCGGTCGCCATCGGCGGGCAGCTCCAGCACCGCCTGTGGTTCAGCGAGGCGCTGCTGCCAGTAATCGAGCTGGCGTTGCAACTCACCGCCCTGCTCCAGCCACTGACGCTGCCATTTGGCGAAGTCGGCGTACTGCACGCTGTGCGCCGGCAGTTGCGGGGTCTGGCCACGGTTGAGAGCTGGATACAGGGTGACGAACTCATTGATCAGGACCCGGAACGACCAGTCATCGGCGACGATGTGATGCACTGTCAGCAACAGCACATGCTCGTCATCCGCGACCCGCAGCACCCGCACCCGCAGCAACGGGCCGTGGCGCAAGTCGAATGGCCGGGCGACTTCCTCGCGAGCCCGTTGTTGCGCTTCGACGTCCGGCGTCGGCAGATGCCGCAGGTCGCTGGCCTCGAAGCTCAACGGCAATTGCCCGTGTACCCGCTGCCAGGTCTGGCCGTCTTCCTCGTAGAACGTGGTGCGCAACACCGCGTGGCGCTGCACCAGGGTGTCGAAGGCCTGGCGCAAGGCCTCAGGATTCAACTGGCCACGCAGGCGCAAGGCACCCGGCATGTTGTACATCGAACTGTCCGGCTCCAGGTTCCACAGGAACCACAAGCGCTGCTGGGCAAAGGACAACGGCTGGCGTTCGCCAGAGGTGTCGGCCACCAGCGCCGGGCGTTCACAGGCGCGTTGCAGCGCCTGCACTTGAGCGGCGAAATCCTCAAGGCGCGGATGTTCGAACAGGCTGCGCAGGCTCACCGAAAGGCCCAGGCGCTGGCGGATCTGCGAGACGATTTGCGTCGCCAGCAACGAATGCCCGCCCAATTCGAAGAAGCTGTTTTCGCGGTCGACGCGATTGACCTGCAGCACCTGCCGCCAGATCTGCGCCAGTTCGATTTCCAGTGCCCCTTGTGGTGCGCTGCCGACTTCGGCCTCCCAAACCTGCGGGGGCGGTAACGCGGCGCGGTCGAGTTTGCCGTTGCGATTGAGCGGCAACGCGGCCAGCAACACCAGTTGCGTCGGGAGCATGTAGTCCGGCAGGCGCTCGCCCAAGGCGCGGCGCACGGTGTCGGTGAGTTGACGCGCATCAGCGTCCAGCAGTTCATCTGAAGCCGGCACCACATAGCCGATCAATTGCTTGCCGCCAACGCCTTCGTGCACCAGCACCGCGGCTTCGCTGATCATCGGCAAGCCTTGCAGGTGCGCTTGGAGCTCACCCAACTCGATCCGGAAACCGCGAATCTTCACCTGATGATCGATGCGCCCCAGGTACTCCAGCGCACCGTCCTCGCGATAGCGCGCCAGGTCGCCGCTGCGGTATAGCCGCGCACCCGGCGTGCCGGAAAACGGATCGGCGATAAAGCGCTCGGCGCTCAGGCCCGGTCGCTGGTGATAGCGCTGGGCAAGGCCGGCGTCGCCGCCGATGCACAACTCGCCAACACAACCGGTCGGCAGCAGGTGCCCTTCGCTGTCCAGCACATACAACGCGCGCCCCGGCAGCGCTTTGCCGATGGGCACGTCAATCTGATTGCGGGTATCGGCCTGTGTGCATTCGTGGGTACTGGAAACGACGGTGGCTTCGGTCGGGCCATAGGTATTGAGCAGGCGCACATCGCCCAGACCGGCCGCGTGCCACCGTTTCAAACCCTCCAGCGACATGGCCTCGCCACCGACGTGGACCTGGCGCAGACGCCCCTTGTCTCGCCGAGGCTGGGCGGCCCACTCCTGAGCCAGCAGGAACCAGTAGGCCGCCGGCAGGTCGGCCAGGGTCACGTCGTGCCGGATGATTTGCCGATAAAGCGTGTCGGTGTCCCACAACTCATCGCCGCGCATCACCAGCGCCGCGCCCACGCACAGTGGCGGGTAGCACTGCTCGACAAAACCGTCGAAGCTGAACGTGGCGAATTGCAGCACGCGGTCTTCAGGGACCAATTGCGAATAGTCCGCCGCGATCACGCAATACTCGCGCAGTGCGGCATGGGCCAGGCATACGCCTTTCGGGCGACCGGTGGAGCCGGAGGTGTAGATCAGGTACGCGAGGTCTTCGGCGCTGGCAAGGTTTTCCAGGTTTTCAGTGGAGTAACCATCGGCGCTCACCTCCAGCGCCAGGCGCGGCAAACCTTGCGGCAGCGCTACATCGGTCAGCAAGCCCGGTTGCGCCAGCAACAGGTCCATGCCGCTGTCTTCGATCATGTAGGCCAGGCGCTCGGCCGGGTAATCCGGATCCAGTGGCACATAACCGGCACCGGCCTTGAGGATGGCCATCAGGCTGACGATCATCTGCGCATTGCGCCGCACCGACAGGCCCACCCGCTGCCCCGGTGCCACACCATGGGCGCGCAGGCGATGGGCGAGCTGGTTGGCTTGCGCATTGAGCCGGGCGTAGGTCAGGCGTTCGTCACCGACCATCACCGCCAGTGCATCGGGCGTGCGCGCCGCTTGTTGTTCGAAACGCTGATGGACCAGCAACGGACTGTCGATCGGTGGCGCAGGCGGACGGGAACACGCCAGCACCTTTGCCTGCGCCTCGGGGTCCAACAGGCTGATCGCGCCCAGCGCCTGTTGTGGCTGCGCGACGAATTGCTCCAGCACATGCAACAGGCTGGCGCCCAACTGGCTGATCTGCTCGGCACTGAACCTGGCCCGGTCGAAACTGAAATCCAGACGCAAGTTGGCACCGACTTCGATGCCGAGGGTCAGTGGATAACTGGTGATTTCGTGATTGTGCAGCGCGCCGAAGGTCAGGCCCGCTGGTGCCCCTTGCTTGAGGGCTTCAGCCACCGGGAAGTTCTCGAACACCAGCAGGCTGTCGAACAACGCCCCCTGTTGCCCGGCCCAGCCCTGAATGTCGTACAGCGGCACGTGTTCGAACTCGCGCAGGCTCAGGTTCTGGGCTTGCAGGTCGTTGAGCCACTGGGCCACGGATTGGCCCGCTGACGGACTGGCAATGATCGGCAAGGTATTGATGAACAGCCCCAACTGCTGCTCGATGCCCGGCAGCGGTGCGGAGCGTCCGGCAATCGTTGCACCGAACGCCACACAGGACTGGCCGGTGTAGCGCTGCAACAACAGGCCCCAGGCGCCTTGCAGCAAGGTGTTGAGGGTGATTTTCTGCTGGCGGGCAAAATCGCTCAGGCGCTGTAGCGCGGCACTCTCAAGGGTCAATTGATGTTCGCCCATGCCATGTCCATCGGCGGGCGTCGGCAAGGCTTGCGCCAGCAGCGTCGGCGTTTCCAGCGCCGCCAGCGCTTGTTTCCAGTACTGCTCAGCGGCCAGCAGCGGCTGCTGTTGAATCCAGCCCAGATAATCGTGGTATTGCCCCAACGGCTTGGCCAACGTCTGGCCGGCATAGTGCTGGATCACCTCACCGAGCAACTGGGCGTTGCTCCAGCCATCCATGAGGATGTGATGGTTGGTGTAGATCAGGTGCCAGTCTTGCGCCCCCTGGCGCACCAGCATCAGACGGAACAGCGGCGCGGCGCCGAGCTCGAAGCCACGGCTACGCTCCTCGGCGGCCAACGCATCGAGGTCAACGTCGGCCGCTTCGATGACTTGCAGTTGCAGGTCGATCTGGCGATGAACCACCTGGTGCGCCGATTCCAGCCCCAGCCAGTGGAAGCTGCTGCGCAGGATGTCGTGACGGTTGATCGCCGCCTGCCAGGCCCGGCCGAATGCCGCCAGTTCCAGCCCGTGGATATCCAGGCGCAATTGATTGATGTAGGCCTCGGCCTGGGGTTCGTACAGGGTGTGGAACAGCATGCCCTGTTGCATCGGCGTCAGCGGGTAAACGTCCTCGATGGCCGGTGCCGGGACAGGCAAGGCATCGAGTTGTGCCTGAGTGATGCGCGCCAGCGGGAAGTCCGACGGTGTGACCTGGCCTGCCGCTGTCGTGCAGCAATGCTCGATCAGCACCTTGAGCTCTTCGGCGTAAACGTCGGCCAGTTGCTGCACCGTGGCCTCGGTAAACATGTCGCGGCTGAAACCCCATTGCAGCGAGAGCTGCCCGCCATACACCTGACCTTCCACGGTCAGCCAGTTGGCCAACGGTGCATCGTCACCCTGAGCCTGGCCGCCGCTTTCCGCGGCCGGGACGAACAACGCAGCGTCATCGAACTGACGGTCGAACTGCCCCAGGTAATTGAAGGTGATGCGCGGTGCCGGTAAATGTTGCAGGGCCTGGCGCTGCGCCGGTTCACCGAAGTAGCGCAGCACGCCGTACCCCTGGCCTTTGCCGGGAATGGCGCGCAGTTGCTCCTTGATCGACTTGATCGAACTGGCCGCCCCGGCCTCGGGTTGCAGGCGCACCGGAAACAGGCTGGTGAACCAGCCGACGGTGCGGCTCAGGTCGAGGTCGTCGGACAGGTCTTCGCGGCCGTGGCCTTCAAGCTGGATCAGCGTCGAGCCCTGCCCGCTCCAGCGGCAGATGACCCGCGCCAACGCCGTGAGCAACAGATCATTGACCTGGGTGCGATAGGCCGCCGGCGCCTGTTGCAGCAACTGCCGGGTCAGTTCGGCGTCCAGTTTCGATTCGATCCTGTGCCCGTGGCGATGCTGCAAACTGCCCTGCGGGTTGTCACACGGCAGCTCCCGGGCATCCGCCAATTGCGCCTGCCAGTACGGCATTTGCGCACCGACTGTGCCGGCATGTTGTTGCAGGTGTGCGGCCCAGGCTTGATAGGCGCTGGTTTTTTCCGGCAACGCCGCTTGCCGGTAAGCCTGTTGCACGTCTTCGAGCAACACCCGCCACGACACTCCGTCCACCGCCAGGTGATGGATCACCAGCAGCAGGCGCTGGCTGCCATCGTCGAGGCTGACCAGCAAGGCGCGCAGCAGCGGCCCGTTTGCCAGATCGAGGCTGCGTTGCGCTTCATCGCACAGGGCGGTCAAGGCTTCGCTCGAAGACGCCTGACGCTGCCACAATCCAGCGCACTCGACGGGCGCTGCATGGCGCTGCTGCCAACCTTCGTCACCGTCGATGAAACGCAGGCGCAAGGCGTCGTGGTGGTTGATGACGGCGACCAACGCCCGTTCCAGTGCTTGCGGATTCAGCGTTTCCCGGGGCGTCAGCAGCAGCGACTGGTTCCAGTGCTGACGCTGGGCGATGGCCTGTTCGAAGAAGTAATGCTGCGCCGGGGTCAGGATCACCGCGCCACCGACCGGGCCTTGATCGATGGTGCTGCGGCTGTCGAACGCCGCGACCAGCGCCAGGCTGCGCACGGTCTGGTACTGGAACAGGTCACGCGGACTGAGGCGAATACCAGCCTGGCGGGCGCGGCTGACCACCTGGATGGAAATGATCGAGTCGCCGCCGAGCTCGAAGAAATTGTCTTCAAGGCCCACACGCTCTGCGCCCAATACTTCCTGCCAGATCTGCGCCAGCGCGGCCTGCATCGCATTTTGCGGCGCGACGAATGCCTGCTGCGGCGCGGCGTCGGGTTGCGGCAAAGCCTTGCGGTCGAGCTTGCCGTTGGCGGTCACCGGCAAAGCGTCCAGCGGCATCAGGTACGTGGGCACCATGTATTCCGGCAGGCTGCCGAGCAGCCAGGCCTTGAGGGTTTGTGGCCACTGCGGGTCGGTGCCGGCGTTGTCCAGCACCAGATACGCCACCAGATGCTTGCCACCCTGCACCAGCACCACGGCCTCGCGCACCAGCGCATGCTGCATCAGCCGAGTCTCGATTTCCCCCAGTTCGATGCGCAGGCCGCGCAATTTGACTTGATGGTCGAGGCGCCCGAGGTATTCGATCACCCCATCGGCGCGCTGCCGCACGCGGTCGCCGGTGCGGTACAAGCGCGCGCCATCATGGAACGGGCACGGCACGAAACGCTCGGCGCAGAGCGCCGGACGCCGGTGATAACTGCGCGCCAGGCCGGCACCGCCAAGGTACAACTCCCCCGCCACACCAGCCGGTACCGGCAGCAGCTGTGCATCCAGTACATGGGTGCGCAGGTTGGCGATGGGCCGGCCGATGGGCACGCTGTCGGCGCCCTCGTCGATGCAGGTCCAGTGGGTGACATCAATGGCTGCCTCGGTCGGACCGTACAGGTTGTACAGCCCGGCGCCCGGCAGTTTTTTGAAGACCTGCAATTGGGCATCCAGCGGCAAGGCTTCACCGCTGCACACGATGCGCTTGAGGCGGGTGCAGGCCTCGACCCCCGGCTCATGGATGAACGCCTGGAGCATCGAAGGCACAAAGTGCAGCGTACTGATGCCGTAGTCACCGATGAGGCGGATCAACTGTGCCGGTTCACGGTGCGCACCCGGCGGTGCCACCACCAGGCGTGCGCCGGTCATCAGCGGCCAGAAAAACTCCCAGACCGACACGTCGAAACTGAACGGGGTTTTCTGCAGCACCGAGTCGCTGCCATCGATTGCGTAAGCCTGTTGCATCCAGCACAAACGGTTGACCAGCGCCGCGTGACTGTTGCCGGCACCTTTGGGCTTACCGGTGGAGCCGGAGGTGTAGATCACATAGGCCAGGTTCAACGGATGCACGTCAACCTGCGGGCAGGTCTCGCTGTAGCCATCGAGCCAGTCTTGCGCCTGATCCAGGGCGATGACCTTGACGCCATCGGTGGGCAGTGTGCCGAGCAACGAGCTTTGGGTGAGCAGCAAGCCAATCGCGCTGTCGTCGATCATGTAGGCCAGGCGTTCGGCCGGGTACTCCGGGTCCAGCGGTACGTAAGCGCCACCGGCCTTGTGAATCGCCAACAGGCCGATGACCATGTCCAGCGAACGCTCGACACAGATGCCCACCAGCACATCCGGGCCGACACCTTGCTCGCGCAGGCAGTGAGCCAGTTGACTGGTACGGGCATCGAGTTGCGCGTAGCTCAGCTGACGCTCGCCAAACACCAGCGCCGGCGCGTCCGGGGTGCGTCGGGCCTGGGCCTGAATCAACTGATGCAGGCACTGATCGACCGGATACGCCTCGGCGGTGCGGTTCCAGTCCTGCACCAGCACTTGCTGCTCCTCTGTCGTCAGCATCGGCAATTCGCCGATCCGCGCGTTCCCGTCAGCCACCATCGCCTGCAACAGGCGCGTCCAGTGCCGAGCCATGTGCGCGATCGTCTCGGCCTCGAACAGGTCGCTGGCATAAGTCAGCGCGGCGTGCAGTTTGCCGCCCTTCTCCCAGGTGTCGAGGGTCAGGTCGAACTGGGTGGTACGGCTTTGCCAGTCGATGCTGCCCAGCATCAGGCCGGACGCAGTGCTGACCGAGGCCATGTCGGCCACGTGCGGCTGGTGGTTGTACATCACCTGGAACAAAGGTGTGTGGCTAAGGCTGCGCTCCAGTTTCAGCGCTTCGACCAGGCGCTCGAACGGCAGGTCCTGGTGGGCCTGGGCACCGAGGGCGGTTTCCTTGATGGCGCGCAGCAGGTCGTAGACCCGGGTCTGGCCGTCCAGTTGAGTACGCAGCACCTGGGTGTTGACGAAGAAGCCGATCAGGCCTTCGATTTCCGCACGGTTGCGGCTGGCGATGGGCACGCCGACGCGGAGGTCGGTTTGCCCGGTGTAGCGATACAGCAAAGCGTTAAAGGCACCGAGCAACAGCATGAACAGAGTGATGTTGTGCTTCTGCGCGGTGCTGCGCAGTTGCTCGGCCAGGTGCGCCTCGACCGCGAATTCGTAACGGCTGCCGCGATAGCTCGGCATCGCCGGACGCGAATGGTCCAGCGGCAATTCAAGCACCGGATGTTCATCACCCAATTGCGCCTGCCAATACGCCAGTTGCCGCGCCTGCTCGCCCGCCTCCAGCCAGCGGCGCTGCCACAAGGCGTAGTCGCTGTACTGGATCGGCAACGGTGCCAGTTGCGGCTGAGTGCCCGCATCGAAGGCGTCGTAACTGCGGATGAATTCATCGATCAGCACGTTCATCGACCAACCGTCGGACACGATGTGATGCAGGGTCAGAAACAGAACGTGCTCAAGCCCCGCGAGTTTGAGCAAGGTGACCCGCAGCAGCGGACCGGTCGACAGATTGAATGGCAACATCGATTGCTGTTCGGCGGCTTGCGCCACGGCCCGTTCGCGCTCCTCGGCAGGCAGTGCGCTGAAATCCACTTGTTCGATCTGCAGCTGTGCCGTGGTGGGGACTTGCAGCAAGCTGTCATCGGCCTGACGCTGGAACACCGTGCGCAAGGTTTCATGCCGCGCCACCAGGCTGGCGAACGACTGCTTCAGCGCCGGCAGATTCAAGCGCCCGGTCAGCCGCACCGCACCCGGCAGGTTATAGGCGCCGCTATGCGGGTCCAGTTGCCAGAGAAACCACATGCGTTGCTGGGCATACGACAGCGCCTGGCGATCCTCGGCCTCGATGCCGGCCGGAATCGGAAAACGGGTGAAATCCACGCCTTCCTTGTGCAAGGCCGCAAGGAACATCTGGCGCTTTTCCAGGGGCAACCCGATAAACCGGCGAGCAAGTTTCAAGGAGTCTTCAGCATTCATCTATCAGCATCCGCATCAGTAGGCAGGAAGCGCAAAGGCGCGTCGTCCCTATAAAACGAATGCAGGCGGGAAAAATTAGCGGATCAGGCGGAAGGTGAAATGCGCAAAACAGCGCAATGAAAACCACTGTGGGAGCGAGCCTGCTCGCGAAGACGGCGTGTCAGTCGAGATCAATGGTGTCTGACACATCGCTTTCGCGAGCAGGCTCGCTCCCACAGCTTTTCAGGTGATATTTGAAATCGTCTCAGCCCACCGCCATCAATCCATGCCGCCGATGATGCACCTCCAGATGATCCTTGATCACCTGCAGCACTTTCGCTTCCTGCTCATGGATGAAGAAGTGCCCGCCCGCCAGCATATCCACCGAAAAACTGCCACGGGTTTCCTGGCTCCAGCCGATCAACTGCTCGGTGGTGGCGCGATCGGCCTTGCCGCCAAGCACGTGCACCGGGCACTTGAGCAACGGGCGTCGAATCGGCTCGAAACGTCCGCACAGCAGGAAATCCGCACGCAGCACCGGCAGGGTCAGGCTCATCAACTCTGCATTGGCCAGAATCTCTTCGCTGGTGCCGTTGAGAGTGCGCAATTGCTCGATCAGTTCGGCATCGGTCCTGGGCTGGGCAAAACCCCGGTCGTAGTCGGCGCGCATCGTCGGTGCGGCGGTGCCCGAGGCGAACAGCGCTACCGGTTCCGGACAACCCAGCAAGCGGAACGCGTGGGCCATCTCGCAGGCCAGCAACGCCCCCATGCTGTGCCCGAACAACGCGTACGGCGCCTTGAGCGTGGCTTTCTGTTCATGGGCCAATTGCAGCGCCAGACGGCGTATGTTGGTATGCAAGGGCTCACCGTACCGCGCACCACGCCCCGGGAGCTCCACCGGTTGCAACCTGAGCCACTGCGGTAGCTTGCGCCGCCAGCGGCTATAGACCATGGCACTCGCGCCCGAATAGGGCAGGCACAGCAATGTCAGCGGGGTCACCGGGCGTTCCTCGAAAATTGTCTGCTTGAAGAACGGACGAGGAGCCCCAGGAATTAGCCATATGAATAACCCTGTGGAAGCGACCTCGCTCCCACAGTTGATTTGCGTACGCCGCCCAATGCAGAAGCGGGCTTGCTCGCGAAGCGGCCCGCAAGACCACCACAACCACCTCGCCAAGTGAACTCTCGGACACCCAAACCAGTCACCTGCTTAGGCCCCAGGTTCCCGGAGTATCGCGACAATGGCTGATCACCCCGAACGCCAAAGCCCCATCGACGCCCACGGCATCATCGGCGACATGCGCAGCGCGGCGCTGGTCAACGACAAGGGCAGCGTGGATTTTTTCTGCTGGCCGGAATTCGACAGTCCGTCGATCTTCTGCGCGCTGCTGGACACCCCCGAGGCGGGGATTTTCCAGTTGTCACCGGACCTGCCGGACGCCCGTCGCGAGCAGATCTACCTGCCCGACACCAATGTGCTGCTGACCCGCTGGCTCAGTG
Source organism: Pseudomonas sp. B28(2017) (assembly GCF_002113025.1). Lineage (GTDB taxonomy): Bacteria > Pseudomonadota > Gammaproteobacteria > Pseudomonadales > Pseudomonadaceae > Aquipseudomonas. The sequence goes on from NZ_NEJH01000013.1 coordinate 82,006, forward strand.
ATCGGGCCGTGGTCGAAGTCACCGATCTGCTGCCTGTCGGTGACACCGAGGATGACCTGCCTCTGCTGATGCGGCGGATCCGTGTGGTCAGCGGCCGCGCCACCTTCCACATGCGCTGCGCGGTGCGCCATGACTACGCTCGCGCCAACACTCGCGCACGCCAGGACAAAAAGGATGTAGTTTTTGAGGCTGCCGACCAACCGACACTGCGGCTCTCTTCAAATCAGACATTGCGCATCGACGCCAACGTGGCGGTCGCCAGATTCACCCTCGAACAAGACCAGACCAGCGAATTCCTGCTCGGCGCCCTTGACGATCCGCGCTTCAAGGAAGGCGCTGCACAACTGTGCCTGGAGCGCACCCTGAAGTTCTGGCGCGACTGGATCGGCCAGTCCAACTACCGTGGCCGCTGGCGCGAAATGGTCAACCGCTCGGCCCTGGCGATGAAGCTGCTGACCTCGCGCAAACACGGCGCCATTCTCGCTGCTGCCACCTTCGGCCTGCCGGAAAGCCCTGGTGGCGAACGCAACTGGGACTATCGCTTCACCTGGATCCGCGACGCATCATTCACTGTCTATGCGTTCATGCGCCTGGGTTTCGTCGAAGAGGCCAACGCCTACATGCGCTGGTTACGCGGTCGGATCAGTGACTGTCGGGGCAAGCCGATGAAACTCAACATCCTGTATGCCGTCGACGGTCGCCAAGAGTTGCCGGAAGTCGAGCTGGCGCATCTGTCCGGTCATGGAGGCGCACAACCGGTGCGCATCGGCAATCAGGCATACGAACAGGTCCAGCTCGATATCTTTGGCGAGCTGATGGACGCGATTTACCTGGTCAACAAATACGGCGAAGCCATTTCCCATGAAGGCTGGAAACACACGGTGGAAGTGGTGGATCAGGTCTGCGAAACCTGGGAGCAAAAGGATGTCGGCATCTGGGAAATGCGCGGCGCGCAATACCATTTCCTGCATTCACGGCTGATGTGTTGGGTCGCCCTGGACCGCGCCATCCGCCTCGCTTCAAAACGCTCACTGCCGGCACCCTTCGCGCGCTGGGACCAGACCCGCCAGGCGATCTACGCCGACATCTGGGAGAACTTCTGGAGTGAAGAGCGCGGGCATTTCGTCCAGCACATCGGCGGTACGGGCCTGGACGGTTCGATGCTGCTGATGCCGCTGGTGCGCTTCGTCAGCGCCCGCGACCCGCGCTGGCTGGCGACTCTGAAAGCCATCGAAAAGAATCTGGTGCGCGACGGCATGATCTACCGCTACCGCAACGACGACAATCAGATCGACGGCCTGCCCGGCAGCGAAGGCGCCTTCGCCGCGTGCTCGTTCTGGTACGTCGAATGCCTGGCCCGCGCCGGCCAGCTCGACAAGGCTCACCTGGAGTTCGAACAGTTGCTCAGGTACGCCAACCCGTTGGGGTTGTATGCCGAAGAGTTCGACAGCCACGGCCGGCATATGGGCAACACGCCGCAGGCGCTGACGCATCTGGCGTTGATCAGTGCAGCGTGTTTTCTGGACCGGAGGTTGAGTGGGGAGAAAAGCGTCTGGCAGCCGTGAACACAAGTTTCTGACACCACAGGTTTTGCGCAAATCAAAGCCCTGCATTTTTAAACAACTACCGTCGGAGCCTTCCTAGGAATACCTTGTTGCCAGCCATGACATCCCCACCTAACATCCTTGCTGAACGGGTACAGCGGAGCTGTGCAGAACCACCCGAATTCAAGGAACCAGAATGACCCAACGCATCCATCGCAGCATCGCCTCCCCGCTCCGAACCGGTTTGAACCGCGAAGAACTCTGGGAGGCCGACGACAAGGGCCTGATCAAATGCTGGGAAGTCGGCCGCCAGCGCGCTGCCCGCTTCCCCGACCTCGCCCGACAATGCCTCGCCGGCGAGTTGCCGGTACTGGGCTGGAAAGGTGGCGTCAGCCGCAGCCTGAAGAAACTCGAAAAGTACGGTTCACTCAAGTACCTCGCGCAGTGGCAAGGGTTGCGTGGGGAAGATCTGGATGTTGATTTGAACCAGGAGCGGGCGCTGGCTTGCTCGCGAACCGGGATGGTGGTGACGTTTACGCCGGATCGGGCGAAGTATTTCAATCAAATAGCGGAAGTTGAATCCTAGGAGCAGGGACGATGGTCGATTTGCATCAGGAATTTCAAAACAGTGGGTTCTTCCACGAAGCACGCATTGATAGACGTTCAGCCGACGCGTTGGTAGGCATTACGGCTGGACTCGCTGCCGATGGTCAGATCAACCAGCAGGAAGCCGAGTTTCTCAAGAGCTGGATCGAAGTTCATTTGTGTCATCTGGGTGATCCGGTCGTGAACATCCTCTACAAACGCCTCTCCGACATGCTGAGTGATGGGGTACTGGACTCCGAAGAGTCGGCTGAGCTACTGGATATGCTGCACCAGTTTGCAGGTCTGCCCGTTGGCTCTGACCAGATCTTCACAACGCCTTGCAGTCTTCCACTCGACAACCCTGCCCCCACACTGAACTGGGTTGATCGGGTTTTTCTGTTCACCGGAGTCATGGCTTACGGTCCGCGCAAGGAATGTGAATCGCTTATTGTCGAACGCGGCGGTCAGATCGGTGGTTCGGTCAGCAGAAAAACCAACTATCTCGTGGTGGGCAGCATCGGAAACGATCAGTGGCTTCATAGCACTTATGGAACCAAGATCAAAAAAGCGGTTGAGCTAAGAGAGAGCGGTGTTCCTATCGCGATCATCAGTGAAGAACACTGGCAAAGGGTACTGTTCGGGTGACCGTGGGGTAACTGCATCAGGCTCAGGCTAAAAGATGCTCAACGCTCCACTGGATCTGCACCAACACTGACCGAAAACCGCTCCCGATAAGCCTGCGGTGTCACGCCCATGGCCCGCAGGAAGCTGCGGCGCAGGGTTTCTTCGCTGCCGAAGCCGCATTGCACCGCCACCCGCTTGATCGGCACGCCGGTATCGCTGAGCAGACGCCGTGCGGTTTCGACGCGGATCAGTTCGATGGCCCGGGCCGGGGTCTGGCCGGTGTCGGCGCGGTAGTGGCGCACGAAACTGCGTTCGCTCATCCCGGCCTGCAAGGCCAGGGTCGGGATGCCAAGGTCCCGGGTCAGATTTTCGCTGATCCAGGCGTGAAGTTCGTCGAAACGGTTGCCTTTCTGTTGCAATGACAGGGTCACGCTGAATTGCGACTGGCCACCCGGACGCTTGAGAAACACCACCAGTTGCCGGGCGACTTCCAGGGCCATGGTGCGCCCCAGGTCTTCTTCGACCATGGCCAACGCCAGGTCGATGCCGGCCGTGACCCCGGCCGAGGTCCAGACCGGGCCGTCATTGATGAAGATCGGGTTGGGTTCGACGTGCAGTTGCGGATGCTGCTGCGCCAATTGCTCGCAGCGGGTCCAGTGGGTGACCACGCGCCGGCCATCGAGCCAGCCGCTGGCCGCCAGCAGAAACGCACCGGTGCATACCGAGGAAACCCGCCGGCAGCCACGGGCATGCTCGCGCACCCAGGCGACCAACGGCGCATCTTGCGCCGCTGCGTATACACCCCAGCCACCGGCGATGATCAGGGTATCAGTGCCCTCATCCGGCAACGGTTCGGCCAACAGCGCCAACCCCGCTGACGACATTACCGCCCCGCCGCCGCTGGCAATCACCGTCGGTGCGTAGGGTGGCGGCAGGCCTTGCTGACGGGCTATGTCGTTGGCCGAAGCGAACACCTGTAACGGCCCGGTGACGTCGAGTATTTGCACGTTGGCGAAAGCGAGTACGTGGATGGTTTTCGACATTTGGCGTAATTCGTGGGGAGATTGGCGTATACGCCAAAGCCTACGGGCCTACAGTCAAACCGTCCACCCACTTCACGAGAAAACACCATGGCGCTGCAGATCGGTTTTTTGTTGTTTCCACAGGTTCAGCAACTGGACCTGACCGGCCCTTATGACGTGCTGGCCTCTCTGCCGGATGTGAAAGTGCATCTGATCTGGAAAGACCTGATGCCGGTCACCGCCAGCACCGGCCTGCAGTTGAAGCCGACCACCACCTTTGAAGATTGCCCGGCGCTGGACGTGATCTGCGTGCCCGGCGGCAGCGGCGTCGGGCCGTTGATGGAGGATGACCAGACCTTGGGCTTTCTCAACGCTCAGGCCGCCAACGCCCGATACATCACGTCGGTGTGCACCGGCTCGCTGGTGCTGGGCGCGGCGGGATTGCTCAAAGGCAAACGCGCCACCACTCACTGGGCGTATCACCCATTGCTCAAGCCGCTGGGCGCAATCGCGGTGAACGATCGGGTGGTTCGTGACGGCAATCTGTTGACCGGAGGCGGCATCACCGCTGGTATCGACTTCGCCCTGACCCTAGCCGCCGAGCTGTTCGACCAGGCCACTGCCGAGCTGGTGCAGCTGCAACTGGAATACGCCCCGGCCCCGCCGTTTACTGCGGGCAGCCCCGAGACGGCCCCGGTCAGTGTGCTGGAAGAGGCTCGCCAACGGGCTGCCGGCTCGTTGAAACTGCGGGCGGAAATCACCGAGCGCGCAGCGGCGAAACTCGACCGACAGTGAAAAAAAGCGGCGGGAACCCGGTTCCTGCCGCCACTACTTTTCCTGCGCCCACAAAAAAACCCGCCGAAGCGGGTTTTTCCAAGACCATGACGACTCCTTGTCGCTGCGTTCCTTGCATATGGTCGATCATCCATGATCCTGAGCACATCCTGTGCTTCAGTGGGTGAGGCCAGAATACGCATCGGATCCAATTTGTAACAGGAGATATCACTACCATCGCGTGTAAGACATTGGCTATAAGCCACCTTCCGAAAACCCTTAGACGCCTCAGGCTCGGAGGCCGCGAGTTTCGCTCAAACACCCTGATGTTCGTGTGCCCTGGCCAGTAGAAACTGTTCGATATTGCTCATTTGTTCATCCCAGCCGCGACTGTCCATACGGAATGCCTTGAGGCGGCGATGCTGGGGAACATGGTCAAAACCGGACTCGGAGACGTGGAGCAACGTGCCGTCGTCCATATCCTCAAGTTCGAATTTCACCAGTGTGGTGGGCTCCTGGGAGTAATCGAAATCAGGCTCTACCGCATACGGATGCCAACGAAACGAAAACAGCCGTTCCGGTTCGACCCGCTCTACCAGTACATTCCAAAGCAAATGCTCATAACCGGGATAAGTAATCTGCCCCTGGGTCCACTCGCCTGCCACAAAGCGCTTGCCTTCCAGCGCCACGCCAAACCACTGTCCGAACATTTCGGCATTGGCCAGCACACGCCAGACCTGTGAACGCTTGGCTTTGAGCAGGACTTTCCTTTCAATGCGATCAGATGTTGGGTTCATAAGTCACCTCCTGTACTTGAACAGTAGGTCAGTAAGACCACAAGACCAACCCTAAAGTTGTACCAATCGGGATGAGCAATCAACCATATCTGTGATATTCGGTTGCATGTGCGGTGATAAGTTCTGGGGCAATCACAAAGTCAGAGGGTCGAAGCTGCTAACGTTCTCCCTCGAAAAAATATCGAAAAGGATAGCGACATGACAAAACTGCGCGGCAGTTGCCTGTGCAAGGCCATCGAATACCAGCTCGATAGCCTCGACATGCCCATCAGTCACTGCCATTGCCAAACCTGCCGCAAGGCACACGCAGCGGCTTTTGCATCGACTGCCGGGGTGATGCGCGAGCACTTTCGCTGGATCAAGGGGCAAGACCGGCTGACGAGCTACGAATCGTCACCGGGCAAGTTTCGGCATTTCTGTTCGGCCTGCGGTTCACACCTGATGGCAGAGCGTTCGGCCCAGCCCCATGTGATTGTTCGGGTAGCGACACTGGATGATGACCCGAAAATGACACCACAGGCGCATATCTGGACATCCCATGAGCAGCCTTGGCTTGAATATGAGGCGGTAAAAAAGTACCCGCAATGGCAGACGTAGATGACTGAACTTCCCAGAGCGCTACACTGCACCCCCAAACTTCCCCTGTCACAGCGAGTTTCTGCCATGCACGCACGTTTTCTCCTGGCGCTGACGCCTTTGCTGTTCACCTCCCTGGCCCATGCTGCCGTGAACTGCGACAACGCCACCGACCAGGCCACGATGAACCAGTGCGCGGCGCAGCAGAATGCGGCGGCGGACAAGGAGTTGAATGCGCTTTACCAGCAAATCACTTCGCGCCTGAAGGGCAATCCCGACAGCAAGAAGTTGCTGGTGGGAGCGCAGCGGTCGTGGATTGCGTTTCGTGATGCCGAGTGCAAGTTCTCGGCGTCCGGGGTGGAAGGCGGGAGTGTGTATCCGCTGATCTATGGCAATTGCGTGACTGAATTGACCAAGGCGCGGGTGGAGACGTTCAAGACTTACCTGAAGTGTCAGGAGGGGGATCTGGGGTGTCCGGTGCCGGGGGTTTGACACTCCAGCGTCTGTCCGGGCCCCATCGTCGGAACGCCGCCCCGGGCGGCGCTCCGACGATAGCGTCAGTTCAGACGCCACGATTTACCGGACAAACACCTGCGCCGTGGTAATCGCCATGTCCCCGCCCGGCATCTTGATGCTGCCGACCTGCTTGAGGCTGTCGGCATCGAAGATCGCCACATCGTTGAACGTCCCGGCCAGGTAGATCTTGCTGCCGTCCTTGTTCAAGGAAATGCAGTAGTAGGAATGATCGAGCGTGGCGGACTGCAGCATTTTCTTCTGCTTGATGTCGTACTTGGCCAGTCGGTTGAGCACGCCAAACATCAGGTTCGGGTCCTTGGGCGAGCGCATGCCGCTGAAGTAGATCTCCGTCAGGGGCCCGAAGTCGGTGGTTTCGGTCTTACCGGTCTTCAGGTCGACACTGAACAGGCCATACAGGTATTCAGCGGTGGCCGGGTCCTGCTTCTTGTCCTTGAACTTCGCCGCGGTGTACAGCAGCGAGAAGTCATGCCGGTACGTCTGCTGGTTCCACACGTAGAGCACGTCCGGCGCGCTGTAGTTCGGGCGTTTCCAGTGCCGGCTGGGGATCAGCACGTCGAACTTGCCGGTCTGCACGTTGACCTTGTAGACATCCGCCCCTGCCACGTACAGCGTGCCGTCGTCACCGCTTTGCATAATGGTCAGCTGCCGCGGCGCCGGGAAACTGCGCACGGGTTTGGCGTCCATGCCACCGTCGGTCTTGTATACATCGAGCCGAGGTTGCTGCACCTCGTAGTGATCGTTGAGCATCAAGGTCGGGTTGGCGACGGTGAACAGTTCCTTGCCGTCGTGGCTGAGGGTGAAGGCGAACATGGACCGCGCTTTCTCCCCCGGCTTCTGGGTGATACTGGCGTGGAACACCTGTTTGCAGGTGTCCAGTTCGACACCGTAGACATCCGCATAGTGATTGTTCAGCACGTAGGCGGTCTTGCGGTCCGGCGACAGTTGCACGGTGCCGGGGCCGAAGGCATCGGGCATCTTGCAGGTCTTGAACAGGGTGTCGGTGGCCAGGTCGATCACGTGCAGGTTGTTCGGGTAGTTGGTGGTCAACATGTACTCGTGACCATCCTGAAGAGCAGTGTTTTCATCAGCCAGAGCATTGACCGAACAGGTGCTCAGGATGGCGAACGCGGCCAGGCCGCAGGCTTTGATGCTGTGCATGCTGGAATCCTTCTTCTTGTACGCTGCTTTCAAAGGCATCACTTGTCCTTCGGGAAGACAGTGCCGAGGTTGCGCCAGTTGTCGTTGGAGGCTTGCGCATCCTTGTTCCAGTCCGGGTAGGTGCTCATCATGTCGGGCACCTGGGCCGGCCACCAGCACGGGTCGGAGCAACCGTAGAGGTCGGCCTCCATCGGCTGGCACAGCGACGACACACCGCCAAACGCATCGATTTCCCAGCCCGGGTCGGTGGTCGAGGCGCAGCCCGCCACGGAGCTCATCGCCACCACTTCTTCGATGCGGTTCTCGTCCGCGGCCTGATCCAGCTTCAACGCTTTGTTATTGATTGCCTTGAGATGTTTCATATCAGTGAGCCTTGCGCGGAGTGATGTAACTGCTGATGAACGCAGGGTTATTGGCCATGATCCGGGTGTAGACCTCGATGCCGAAGTCGACCCAGTCACGCATCAGTTCGCAGTAGTGATAGGTCGGGTGCGTTGGGTCGCCGTAACGGGCGTAGCTCTCGTGGTAGCAGCCGCCGGAGCACAGGTTGCGGATCTGGCAGTCGTCGCAGCCGGTGTTGGTGCGGTCGAGGCGCTGGGACAGAAAGTCGTTCAACTCCACCTGTTTCACGCCGCTGTGCACGTTGCCGAAGGTCGGCAGGCTCGAACCGGTAAAGCGGTGGCACAGGTTCAGCTCGCCCTTGTGATCCACGGCCAGCATCTTCAGGCCAGCGCCGCACGGCAGGGCTTTCTTGTGGCCTTCGTGGATGTCGGTGATCAACTGGTGCAGGTTGGAGAAGCCGATGTTGCGGTGCTCCAGCGCCGCCTCCAGGTAACGCTTGCCGAGTTTTTTCATGTTGGCGAACACCTGCACCAGTTCATCGCTGGTGAGGTTGAAGCTGCTGATGTCGCCGGAGGTCACCGGAGCAAAGCCGACTTCGGCGAACCCCAGTTCGTTGAACAGGTGATCCCAGATCGTTTCGACGTCGGTCACGCCGGTGGTCAGGGTCACCCGCGCCCCCACCGGACGGCTGTTATAGCGCGACAGCAGCATCTGGGCCTTGCGCCGCACCACGTCATAGGTGCCCTGCCCGCCCACGGTGATGCGGTTGCGGTCGTGCACGGTTTTCGGACCGTCGATGCTCACTGACAGACCAAAGCGGTGGGCGTTGAGGTAGTCCACGGTTTCTTCGGTGAGCAGTGTGGCGTTGGTGGTCATCACGAACTCGACGAACTTGCCGGCCTCACGAAAACGCTTCTCACAGTAATCGACCAAGTACTCGATCAGCTTGCGGTTGCTCAGCGGTTCGCCACCGAAGAACACCACGGTGAAACGCTCTTCGTCTGGCGATTCGCGCAGCAGCATTTCCACCGAGGCAATCGCCGTTTCGACGTCCATCTTCTTGCCCGCCGATGGCTTGTCGAGGTCTTCCTTGTAGCAATACGTGCAGCTCAGGTTGCAGCCCGTATTGACGTTGAGTACCACGGTGTTGATCGCCGTGCGCTCGACCCGTTTGGTGGCGATGTCCGGGCTCAGCGGTGAGCCGTCGCTGACCAGTTCCAGGGCCATCAGCTCGCGCAGGGTTTCGGTGATTTCCTCACCGTTGAAACGCGCGGCCAAACGCTGGATCAGGTCGTCCGAGGAGCAGCCGGGGCCGCGCAGGGTATCGATGATAGTGCCCGTCAGTTCATCGCTGGCGAACAGCGAACTGCTGGGGATGTGAAACAGCATGCGGTCGGCATCGACCTGCACTTCGTGCAGGTTGCGTTCGACCAGATTCAAGATAGCGCCCATGGCAAACCTCCTGTGCAAGCCCCGGCTGGCGGGACTTGCGATCATTCCGAAAAGTATCTGATGCGATTAACGGTCAGCCAACTTATGGAATGGGTGGATTGTTCCAGCGTTGCACGGTCACGATCATGTGGCCTTCGCCGGTCAGGGATTTTCCTGCGTCGTCAACGGCAGCGATCACCTTGAGGTTGCCGGCATTGTTGGTGGACATCTTGCGCGCCGGGTTCGGCCCGGCATCGCCCGGGGTGAACACGCCGGCGTCGGCCTGCATGGTGCCGGCAAACTTGACGTCTTCGTCTTCCCTGGCGCGGTCGTCGAAGGCCTCGACCTTCCACTGCGCCGGGAACACGCCGATGCGATACGGCTTGCCATCGGCGCCCTTGCCCCAGGCTTCGGCATCGAAACGGCCCTGGACTTTCGGTGTCGAGCCGCCGCCCTCGCCAATCCGCGCTACCGAGAATTCCGGCACGACCTTGACCGCGTCGATCTTGCTATAGACCGAGAGCTGCGGGCCTTTCAGCGTACCGACAGTGACCGCACGCGCGCCCGGTTGGGCATTGGCCGCAGCCTTGAGTTTGACTCTGATCTGTTCCGGGCTCTGCGAGACGACTTCGACCACTTCCACGCCTTTGCCGAAGTCCGGTTTGCCGGTCAGGCCACTGCCGATCAGGGTCACTTCGGTTTCGCTGCCGGCCTTCACGTAGCCCGGTTGCACCGCCAGCAAACGCTGGGAACCCTGTTTGGCGGCGACGAAGTCCAGGCCGCGCTCGTCGTGCTCGGCCTCGAACATCCGGCCCTGCATCGCATTGCCCTGGGCGGCGAACACCTGGCGCATGGTCACGCCATCGATGGTCACCTTGCCGCGCCATTCATACCCGGTGTAGAGAATCGCGCTGCCGTCGCCATTGAACGGACTGCCGTCGGCGTACTGGCCCTTGACGCTGACCTTGAAGGTGTCGCTGCCATCGGCACTCACGGTCATGACACCGGCCAGTTCACCCTTGCCCGGCAAGTGACCGCTGAAACTCCAGTCGCCCACCAGAGCATCGGCCTTGGGCGCCACGCTCTGCCATTTTTTCCAGGCCGGGTTGTCCAGCGGATAACGCTTGGCCAGCAGCGGCACCATGTCTTTGCGGGCGATGTCGAACCAGTCGCGGTCCCGAGCCAGCGCCTGATATTCCAGGGAAGGCCACTGACCGAGATGGAAGTTCACCAGGCGTTCCCACTCCTGGGCCGGACGCCGTTGCAGGGCCACCCGCGCACCGGAGTGGCAGCGGCCACACATCTGGCTGTGCTGGTCGTCAAATTTCTCGACCGTGTTGAGCCGCCGTTCCAGCGCATAGCGCACGCCGTCGGTTTCGCTCGGCGCCAGGCCCTGGGTATCGGCCAGGTATTTGACCAGCGTGCGACGGTCGTCATCGCTGATCTGCAAACCGTGCATGGTCTGCATCCGGGCAATGCTCATCAGCCAGCCTTCCGGCGTTTTACGCTGGTGGCTGATGCGGCTGAGGGCGTTATCGGCTTCCGGGGTGTGACAGCCCTGACAGGTTTCCTTGAGGATTGTCTGGGCGTCGCGGGCTGCCAGGCTATGAGGCGAATGCAGCGCTACACAAGCGGCTACTGCCAGCAGGCTGGCACTCATGCCTGATCGGAGTTTTCTCTTCATCAACGTCGAACCTCGCACGGTGCGTTCTTATTGTTGTGGCTTATCGTTTTTATGGTTTCTGCCGTCAGCTTTGATCCGCTGACGGAGGCAAGAGAAACGTCTGAGATGTGCAATACACAGAGCGTGCCAGCTTACGAATACCTCAATGAATCAATGATTTGCCGATAATGGCCGGTGTTTTGCCAATCGCGTCGTCGGCGTTCCACGTTTAATTTCGCGACAACTGTTTCAGCCTGAGACAAACATAGTTTTCTGTAGGAGCGCGCTTGCTCGCGATGGTCGTTAACGATATCGCGTGCTTACAGGCTAAACGTGGTGCTCTTTCGCCCATCGCGAGCAAGCTCGCGCCTACAGGGTGTTGTGTTCGGGACGTCTCACGTCGTCGCAATTTGCGACGTTTATCAATCGCAGGGTGATCCGCAGAGAATCTGTCATGCCCCGGCAAACGGGGCCTTCGGGCCGAAAAAACACAACTGGCACAGCCATTGCGAATGACCTCGCCACACGAACAAGACGAGGTTTCATCATGTCGCTCCCACACTTGCTTCCCGCCACTTCAGCCTTCATCCAACGCGCCCCGCGCATGCTGATCGGCGGTGACTGGGTCGAGGCCGCCGACGGCCAGACCATGCCCCTGCACAACCCGGCCACCGGTGAGGTGTTGTGCGTGGTGCCACGGGCAACGCCAGAAGATGTCGACCGCGCGGTACTCGCCGCCCGCCAGGCGTTCGACGATTCCGCCTGGACCCGCACCCGCCCCCGGGAGCGGCAGAACCTGCTGTGGAAACTCGCCGACCTGATGCAGCGAGACGCCGAACTGCTGGCGCAACTGGAATGCCTGAACAACGGTAAAAGCGCGGCCGTGGCCCAGGTGATGGACGTGCAACTGGCCATCGACTTCCTGCGCTACATGGCCGGTTGGGCGACCAAGATCGAAGGTTCCACGGTTGACGTGTCGGCACCGCTGATGCCCAACGACCAGTTCCACAGCTTCATCCGTCGCGAAGCGGTGGGCGTGGTCGGCGCCATCGTCGCCTGGAACTTCCCGCTGCTGCTGGCCTGCTGGAAACTCGGTCCGGCCCTGGCCACCGGTTGTACCGTGGTGCTCAAGCCCGCCGACGAAACCCCGCTGACCGCGCTGAAACTCGCCGAGCTGGTACTGGAAGCCGGGTATCCCGAAGGCGTGTTCAACGTGGTCACAGGCACCGGCATTACCGCCGGTTCGGCCTTGACCCACAACCCGCTGGTGGACAAGCTGACCTTCACCGGCTCCACCGCCGTGGGCAAGCAGATCGGCAAGATCGCCATGGACTCCATGACCCGGGTCACCCTGGAACTGGGCGGTAAATCGCCGACCATCGTCATGGCCGACGCCGACCTGAAAACCGCCGCGGCCGGGGCCGCCAGCGCGATTTTCTTCAATCAGGGCCAGGTCTGCTGCGCGGGCTCGCGGCTGTATGTACAGCGCAAGCATTTCGACAATGTGGTAACGGACATCAGCGATATCGCCAACGCCATGAAACTCGGCAACGGCCTGGACCCGAGCGTCGAAATGGGGCCGTTGATCTCGGCACGGCAGCAGGAGCGCGTCTACGGGTACATCGAAAAGGGCCGGGAAAGCGGCGCGACCATCGCCTGCGGCGGTGAGCAATTCGGCCCGGGGTTCTTCGTCAAGCCGACGGTGATTGTCGACGTCGATCAGAAGCACTCTCTGGTGCAGGAAGAAATCTTCGGCCCGGTGCTGGTGGCCATCCCGTTCGACGACGAAGCCGATGCCCTGCGCATGGCCAACGACAGCCCCTACGGCCTGGGGGCGAGCATCTGGTCCAATGACCTGGCGGCGGTGCACCGGATGATTCCGCGCATCAAGTCAGGCTCGGTGTGGGTCAACTGCCACAGCGCCCTGGACCCGGCGCTGCCGTTCGGCGGCTACAAAATGTCCGGGATCGGGCGTGAGATGGGGTATGCAGCGATCGAGCATTACACGGAGCTTAAGTCGGTGTTGATCAAGTTATGATTTGCGCCGCTCTTTAGGCCGCCTTCGCGAGCAGGCTCGCTCCCACAGTGGAACGCATTCCCATGTGGGAGCGAGCCTGCTCGCGAAGAGGCCAGACCTGTCACCGCAAATATCAGGGTTTGAATCCCTGAGCCAACAACCAGCCGCGAACCATCCGCCCCTGCTCCACCGTCAACCTGGCCAACACACGCGCCGCAGGCTCTCCGAGCTTCAATCGCCGCACCAACGGCGCCACCTCAACCCCCTGCACATGCCAGATGCCCAACGGCTGATCCGCCGTGATCACCACCTCGGCCTCGTCGACCAGACCATCACGCAACACCGGCGCCCGCTCGATCCTCAGCGCATTGAAATCCGCCTCGGCATGGGCCACCTCAGCATCCGGCCAGCGCCGTCGTGCCTGCCAGAAAGGCTGCTGCGGCCAGCGCTGTTCATCGGCATAAAAATCCCGGCCGATCCGCGCAAAACGCAAAAATAACTGCTCCACCCGCTGTTGGTGGAAACGCTGGGCCAGCGCCGCTCGTTCGGGCTTGCACAGCAGCGTGTTGATCACCACCGGCGCCTGCAATGCCGAAGACAAAGACTGAAAAATGCCATTGCCTGACAGCGGGTCAACGGCCATTGCCGCATCGCCGACTCGAATCCAGTTTTCGCCACACACCTGCGGGCTCAGAATCGCCGTGCTGCTGCGGGCGTGCAGTTGCAGATCAGATTCCGCCTGGCCTGCAAAAAATGCGGCGGCCAGCTTCGAACCATGGCGCCGCTGCCGGCAGTAATCGAGCAACATGGCCTTGCCCGGCAACCCGGCACTGGCCACGTCCACCGTCCATTGCCAGTAACACTGGCCGTCGGCGCGCCGCGCCATCCACGCCCAGCCATCCTCGAGGCTCTCCACGGCGCTGGCGGTACTGCCTGGCGATCCCTGCCAGCGATTGAGCAAGCTGACCGTCTCGGGTCCGCGCAAGCCTTTGCCGGCAGCCGGAGCCTGACGCCCACGGGCCTCGACGAGAAATGCTGCGAGCAGCGGTTCGCGGCCGTCGACTTCGATTCGATGGCCATTGGCCGATGATTGAACCGTCAACACCCGGCCTTCGATCAGCTCAACCCCCGCCAGGCGCAAATCCTCGCGCAGGCCCCGGTCAAAAACCGGACGGTCGAGCAAGTATTCGACGTTCTGCGCATGCTGCTGGCCATTCCACGAGACCTGGCGCTGTGACGGCAACGCCGCATCCGCCAATGCGTGCTGCAGGCCCCCGCTGCGCAAGGCTTCCAGCACCCGCACTGACACGCCTTCGAGTGCCGCAAACCGGCGCCATTCACTGATCAGCGTGACGCCATGCCCCAGCCGCCGCAACCCCAGCGCGACTGCGGCGCCCGCCGGTCCGGCCCCCAGAATGACGATGTCAGTCATGGCCCGAATCGCCGTTCAGGGCCACGGTAACGGGCATGTTCACGCAACCACTCGATGACTTGCTCATTGCTGGCGCCGGGCTGCTCGGCGAGGAACCCGGCAATGTGCCCACTCAACGCGGCACAACCGAGGCTCGCCCCGGATTGCCCCGGATAGGTGCCCTGCACACACGCGGCGAAATCCGCCTGGTCGCTGTTGAGCCACGACCACTCCTGCTCGGCGCACCGCGCATCGCCGGTCACCCGCAACACTTGCGGATAGTTGGCCGGAAACACCCCTTCGCCCTGGGCCGGACTCGACGCACACAGCAGCACGCCCCGTGCCACCGCCGCCGCGCAAGACGCGCGTAACAGGCTGCGATCCTGACGCAGGCCAAGGCTCAAATTGATCAGCCGCACGTCCTGGGTCAGCAGCCAGTCAATCGCCGTGGCGATCTGCAAGGCGCTGGTGACGCCTCGCTGGTCGAACACCTGGGCCACGCAAAACAGCGCCGAGGGGGCGCGCCGGCCGATGGCCTCGATCACCGCACTGCCATGCCCCAGCGGATCGTCGCGCAAGTCGCCTTCGGCCAGACCGTCTTCAAGCAATGAAAAACGCCGACCGGCGATCACCTGCACCCGTTGTGCCGCCGAATGGCCGCTGTCCACCACACCAATGCGCAACTCAGGTTTCATGCAGCACCGTTTTCGAGGTCAGCACGCCGTCAAGCAATTCGAAACGCAGATCGGCATCGGCCAGGGTCGAAGGGCGATGGCTGATGAGAATGCGCGTGCGTCCGGCAAACAAGCGGTCGATGGCGTCGATGACTTCGCGCTCGGTGGCTTCGTCCACCGCGGAAGTGGCTTCATCGAGTACCAGAATCAAAGGGTCCTGCAACAACGCCCGGGCAATCGCGATGCGCTGCTTCTGCCCACCGGACAACTGCTGCCCCCGCTCGCCCAGCGGACTGTCGAGACCTTCGGGCAAGGACTCGATCAGGCTGTCGAGTTGCGCCAGCCGCGCCACTTCGGCAATCGCCTCGCGGCTGGCGTCCGGCACCGCATAGGCCAGGTTGTCGGCGAGGCTGCCGCGAAACAGCACGATGTCCTGGCTGACCACCGCAATACGCCGACGCAACTGGAACAGGTCCAGTTCGCGCACATCGACGTCACCCAGCAGCACCCGGCCCGATTGCGGATCGTGATGACGCTGCAGCAGGTCGATCAGGGTGGATTTGCCCACGCCCGAGCCGCCGCTGAGGGCCACTTTCAAACCGTAGGGAATCCGCGCTTCGATGCCGCGCAGGGTCGATTGGCGACCGGGATGGGCGAAGTGCACGCTGTCGAACCAGAGATCGCCGCCAGTGGGCATCGGGCGTGGCGTGGCGGGCGTCACCACGGTCGGTTGTTCGCCGCGCAATTCCATGACCCGGCCCAGGCTGACGGTCATCCGCTGAATCGCGACATAGAGCCCGAGCAGGCTCTGTACCGGCCCCACGGCCATGCCCAGGTAGGTGGAAAACGCAATCAGGGCACCGAGCTGCCAGGTGCCCTGCACCACCCAGTAACCGCCGATCAGGAATGCGCAGGCCCGGGACAGCGAGGTCAGCGTACCGGGCACGGCCTGGGTGAAAAATTCGGTGACTTGCAGGCGCAGCAACTGGCTCATATAGCCCTGCCCCAGCGTCTCGAGGCGCCGTGCTTCGCGCTGCTGCTGGCCGGCGGACTGGATGAACTTCATGACTGGCAATGTCTCGACCATGAACGACGACATGTCCGCCGAACGCTCGCGCAACTGCCGTACATCGCGCTCGACCTTGCGTCGCATCCAGCGCAGCCAGAGGACATCGAGGGGAATCAGCACCAGGGCCAACAACGAGAGTTTCCAGGACAACGTCAACAGCATCGCAATGGCAACCACCAGGCCGATCACGCTCGACACGGCCGAGAACAGCGAGTCCACGGCGAACCGCTGGATTTCCGCGACATCGCCATCGAGGCGCGACATCAGGTCGCCGATGCGCCGCTGGCCGTAAAAGCTCGGCGACAGCGTTTGCAAATGCCGATACAGGTCATCGCGCAGGGCGAACAGCATGCGCCCGGAGAGGCGCGTGTGCAGGTAGCGGTTGATGCCCGAAAGCGCCGTGCCCAACAACCCGGCGACGATCATCAGCCCGGCGATCATGACCAGCCTCGGGAAGTTACGTGCCAGCAGGCCGTCGTCGATCAACAGCTTGGTCAGCCAGGGTTGCACCAGCACCAGCAGCGAGGCGCACACCGACAGACCCAGCAGCCCGGCAATCGCCAGGCGATGGGGCCGCACAAAGCTGTACAGCCAGCGCAGCGACGCTTGCAGCGCCTCGGGGTTCTGGCTGTCGATCAGCCGAACGATCAGGCGCTGCATCACGAGCGCAACTGTTTGAGCTTGCGATACAGGGTCGCGCGGCTGATGCCCAGGGCGTCGGCGGCGGCCGAGACGTTGCCCTGATGGGTGTCCAGGGACTGGCGGATCAGCTCCAGTTCGTTTTCGCGGATGCTGCTGGCCTGGGGCCGTTCGCTGGCGGTCAATTCGTCGAGCATGCTATCGGGCAAGTGGTCGAGGGTCAGCACGGTTTCACCCGGTTCGCGCATCGCCAGTGCGGTGCGCAGGACCATCTCCAGCTGGCGGATGTTGCCCGGCCAGTGATAACCGCTGAGCAAGCGATTCAGATCGTCGTGCAGGACCACGGCGGGTGCACCCAGTGTCGTCAGCATGCGACTGATCAGCGCGCCGAAATCCTCGCGTTCGCGCAGGGCCGGGAGCATCACGCTGATGCCGTTGACCCGGTAGAACAGGTCTTCGCGAAAGTGTTTTTCTTCCACCAGACGCTTGAGGTCGCGATGGGTGGCGCAGATCAGCGCGACGTCGATGTCCTGCTCTTCGCCAGCCCCCAGCGGCGCGACCTTGCGATCCTGCAAAACCCGCAACAGCCTGGCCTGCAAGGCCAATGGCATGTCGCCGATTTCATCGAGGAACAAGGTGCCGCCGTGAGCCTGTTGCAGGCGGCCGACCATGCCGCCCCGGCGTGAACCGGTGAACGCGCCTTCGCGATAGCCGAACAGTTCGGACTCGATCAGGCCTTCGGGAATGGCCGCGCAGTTCACCGCCACGAAGGGTTTTTCGCAGCGCGCTCCGGCCATGTGCAGGGCGCGGGCGATCACCTCTTTACCGGTGCCGGTTTCGCCCAATAACAAAACTGGCAGTTCATTGGCCAGGCCTTGACGGGCCATGCGCAAGGCACGGGCGTAGCGGGTATTGCTGCCGGCGAGCGCTTCCAGGTCCGGTGGCGCCTTGGCCGGTTTCGTGACCGTGCGCGGCGGGCTGCCGACGTTGATTGAGCGTTGCGGCGCGCGCAGGGTTTTGTAGAAGAATTCGCCCTTGGCGGTTTGCAGGCTGCCGGCCCCGCCCTGATGCAGGCGCGCCAACAACTGCAGGCCATCGACTCCGAGAAACTCCTCGCAACGCCGGCCGACCAGGGCCGAGCGCTCGGCGTGGAGCAACTGGCAGGCCTGGGCACTGACCGCGAGGATCTTCCCGCCGAGGCTCACGGCCAGCAGGCCTTGCCACGGGGATTCCAGATACTGCCGGCGGCTGTGGAAGGCCAGGACGATTTCGTCCGGATAGCTGGCGTTGAACACCCGGCTTTCGATCTGGCTGACCGCCATCGCCAACAGCGCGGTGCTGTCGTGGGCGCGGCCGAGCGGGCCTTCGCGGGTCAGGTCGAGGACGCCAAGAATATCGCCCTGGGGGCAATGGATCGGCACCGAAGTGCAGGAAAAATCACTGAGACGATCCAGGTAATGTTCGCCGCAATCGATCAGGGTCGGCCGGGCCTCCACCAGTGCCGTACCGAGGGCGTTGGTACCGCGTACGGCTTCGCTCCAGCAGGCGCCGAGGGTGATGTCCTGCAAGCCGCTGCCCTTGAGACGGTCGGCGCGGCCTTCGACGGCGAGGATGGTGGCATCGGAGTTGGCCAGGATGATCAGCCCTTCCTTGCCCTGACGCTCGGCCAGGTAATCGATCGCCGGCAACGCGGCGTCGATCAGCAAGCGGTTGCTGGCCAGCAGCACGTCAAGGCTGGCACTCGATTCCAGCGCCAGCTCATGCTTGGCATTGAAATGCACGCCATGGCTCAGGCTGCGTCGCCACGAGGCATCGATTTCCGCACGCAGGACGCCATCCGGCACTTCGCCTTCCAGGTGCAGCTTTTCCCGGGCCAGCCGGGCTTCGCGATGCAGTTTGGGGGAGTTTGTTTTTATTAGCGTCATCAAGCGCTCCGGGTCATCCGCCCTGCGCCTTCATACGTTGGCGCCCTGCCGCAATCTTTACGTTAACGTAAGGGCTATGGCAAGTGCCTTACGGCGCTTGTGGACCGCGTAATCGTTCATCGCGAGCAGGCTCGCTCCCACAATGGTCGGCGTTGAACACAAATTTGCCGTTCAACTCGTCCAAATGTGGGAGCGAGCCTGCTCGCGAAAGCGATTTCACAGGCACCGAAGAGTCAAAACTGCCACACCTCAGGGCTCACAAAAAATGCCTTGGCATTATCCTCCAGACTCTCAAGGTGATAGCCCCCCTCCTGCACGATCAGGCATGGCAACCCAAGGCTGCGAATCCGCTCTCCGAGCACGGCAAACCCTGCGCGGGTCACCGCCACTTTGCTTTGCGGGTCCAGTTCGAAAATGTCGAAGCCCAGTGAGAGCACCAGCGCCTCGGCACCGAAGTCCGTCACCGCCCTCAGTGCCAGATCCAGTTGCTCCAGGAAATCCGCCTCGCTGGCGCCGTGGGCCATCGGCAGGTTGAGGTTGAAACCCTCGCCTGCACCGACACCGCGCTCGTCGGCAAAACCTGCGACACCCGGATAGAAGTTGGTCGGATCGCCGTGCACCGAAACGTACAGCACGTCATCACGGTCGTAGAAGATCTCCTGAATCCCTTGCCCGTGGTGCATGTCGGTATCCAGCACCGCCACCCGCGAAAAACCGGCGCGCAACGCCTGGGCCGCCACCGCCGCATTGTTCACATAACAGAAACCGCCCGCCGCTTCGGCCCGGGCGTGGTGACCCGGTGGACGACACAAGGCATAGGCTGCCGGCTCACCCTCGAGCAACGCCTGGGCACCGGCGATGGCGCTTTGCGCCGACCAGTAGGCCGAACGCCAGGTTTGCTCGCCCACCGGGCAACTGCCATCGGCGAGATAGCGCGCAGCCTGGGCGAGAATCCCGCGCAGGGCATTGGGCTCGCGGACAAAGATGTTCGACATCACCTCGTCGCCCCAATCCTCGGGAATCTCTTTCCAGCGCTGATGGGCTTCCTGCAAGAACGCCAGGTACGGTGCGCCATGCACCGCCAGCAGCGGAGCGAGACCGGCATCGGCCGGTTGTTCAACGGTAAAACCCAACGCACGGGACGCCTGCACCAGGCGCTGTGCACGCTCCGGCACCTCCTGCGGCGTACGCATCAGGCCACGGGAGTAGTAACTGCGTGGATGGTGGAGCAACTGTTCGGGATGGAAAAAACTGCGCATGGAGTGAATACCTGTCAGTTAACCTGGATCTTGAAACCGGCCGCGTCCCACAGGGGATTGTGTTTATTCAGCTTTTTCCGCGCGTGCCAGCACCGCATTGAGCAACACATCCGTGCCCTGGCGCACATCTTCGGGCAACACATCTTCAGCCTCGTTGTGGCTCAGGCCGCCCACGCACGGGATGAACACCATGGCCGTCGGGCAGAACCGCGCCAGATGGATCGCGTCATGTCCGGCGCCGCTGACGATCGACTGCTGAGCGTAGCCCAGCGCATCCACAGCCTGTTGCACCGCCGCCACGCAATCAGCGTCGAACGGCGTCGCCGGGCTGATCCAGTGCGGAGTGATCGTCAGTTGCAATTCGCGATCGTCGGCTATGGCCTGAAGCCGCGCACGGACCTGTTGCTCCATCGCCTCGATGGTTTCATCACGGTGATGACGCAGGTCGACGGTGAAGTTCACAAGACCCGGAATGGTGTTGCGCGACGACTTGTTGATGCTCAATTCACCAACCGTGGTCAGGCCCTCGGGGGCGAAGTCCGCCGCCAGGCCTTCAATGGCCTGGATCATCTGCGCCACTCCGTACAAGGCATCCTTGCGCAGCGGCATCGGCGTGGTGCCGGCGTGGGCCGCCATTCCTTCGACCCGTACGTCGAGCCAGCGAATCGCCTGGCCGCCGCTGACCACGCCGATGCTCTTGGCGTTGTCTTCGAGGATCGGCCCTTGCTCGATGTGCGCTTCAAAATACGCATCCACCGCGCCGCCCAGCGGGCGCTCGCCGGCATAGCCGGTACGTTGCAGCGCCTCGGCGACACTGATGCCATCGATGTCGCGCACCGCCAGCGCAGCGTCCAGCGCCATGATGCCGGTGAACACCGCCGAGCCGAACATCGCCGGGGTGAAGCGTGCGCCTTCTTCATTGGTCCACACCGCCACCTCCAGCGGCTTGCGGGTCTGGATACCCAGATCGTTCAGGCAGCGCACCACTTCCAGGCCGGCGAGCACGCCGTACACACCATCGAACCGCCCGCCTTCGGGCTGGGTGTCGAGGTGGCTGCCCATCATCACCGGCGCGGCATCCGGATCAGAACCGGCGCGGCGGACGAACAGGTTGCCGATGGCATCCACGCTCAGGGTCATGCCGGCTTCGCGGCACCAGTGGGCAAAGAGTTCGCGACCGGCCTTGTCCTCGTCGCTCAGGGCCAGGCGGCAGCTGCCGCCACGAGCGGTGGCACCGATTTCGGCCATCGCCATCAGACTCGCCCAGAGGCGTTCGCCATTAATCTTCAACATGAGTCACTCCAGGAAAATCAGGATTAAGCGCGGGCCAGTTCGACGCGTTCAGCGCTGGCATGGCGACGGGCAAGGGACAGGACACACAGCAGCGAAGTCGCGGCGATCAGGCTGTAGAACACCGCCATCGGCCACCACTGGCCGGCGAACCTGTGCGCCAGCAGGGTGCCGATCAACGGCGTCAGGCCACCGGTCACCGCACCGCAAATCTGGTACGCCAGGGAAATCGCTGTGTAGCGCACGCGGGTCTCGAACATGCCACTGACATAGCCGGCGATCACTGCATAGAACGACGCCATGCACACCACCGCCAACGCAATGCCAAGGATGATCAACGGCGCCTGGGCCGAACTGACCAGCACGAACATCGGGTACGGCGACGCCATGGCCAGCAGCGACACCAGGCACAGGAAGCGGGTCGCGCCGATCTTCTCGGCGACCCAGGCCGCCAGCGGCTGAATGCAGAACTGGATGATCGCGACGAAGAACAGGCACTCCAGAATCAGGGAGCGTGGAAGTTCGAGTTGCTGTGTGGTGTAGGCGATCATGAAGGTGTTGGTGAAATACACCCCGGCGATCCCCAGCGTGTTGGCGCCGATGCACAACAGCAGCGGACGCCACGCGGTGCGCAGCACCTCCATGACCGGCGCCTGCTCCTTGCGCTGGCTTTTGCTGGCCTGTTCGCGGCTGGCAAGAAACTCCGGCGACTCATTCACCCCCAGGCGAATCGCCAGGCCCACCAGCAGCAACAGCGAACTGGCGAGGAACGGCAAGCGCCAGCCCCAGCTCATCAGGGCGTCTTCCGGCAGACGGGTGACCGCACTGAAGGCCAGCAGCGACAGGATCAAACCCGCCGGGCTGCCCAATTGCGCAAACGAAGCGAAGAAATTGCGCCGACCTTTCGGTGCATGCTCGCCGGCCATCAACACCGCCCCGCCCCACTCGCCACCCACGGCGATGCCCTGGACGATGCGCAGCAGAATCAACAGCACCGGCGCCGCGGCGCCGATTTGCGCGTAGGTCGGCAGCAAGCCGATGCACACCGTGACCACACCCATCATCAATAAAGTGATGATCAGCGACTTCTTGCGCCCGATGCGGTCACCGATATGGCCGAAGACAATCCCGCCCAACGGCCGCGCAAAGAAACCCACAGCGAACGTGCCGAACGCGGCCATGGTGCTGAACAGCTTGTCGTCGGAGGGGAAGAACAGCGCGCCGAACACCAGCGCGGCGGCGGTGGCGTAAATGTAAAAGTCGTACCACTCGATCATCGTGCCAATGAAGGCAGCGGCTGCCGCACGGCGCGGCTGGGACGAAGCGGGAGGCTTCATGGGGTGGACTCCTTTGGTTATTTTTCTGGCAGGAGAGAAACGGCAAATCCGCGGCGCTCTGACGGCACCGGTCTAGGGATGATTTTTCGTTTCAGGACCATGATTAGTCAATTTTCTATTTATTATTTGAAGTATTACTTCAACTTATAATCGAGAGCAGCAGCAATTGGACGCGACGTGCAACGCGTAGGCGTTCAGCAGACAGTCAAACGGCGTCACCAGATTCTAAAATGTGCTGGTGCGCCTAGAGGGACGGAGAGTGCTCAGGTGGGAATTTAGAAAGAGACGACGAGCAGTTGCATCGACCGGTTGAATCACAGCTGTGGATTCAACCGATCGACGCAACAGATTAGCTAAATGGCATCCCCTTTAAGCCTATTTGTGTTTCTGTCTCATCGCTTAATCACGTTCATTTCAGGCAAGAAAAAACGCGCCGTCAACCAGCAGGTTATGGTTGAAGTCGCGAAGACTATGATCATTTCAAGAATATAGTCCGCGAACTGAGCATTCTTAACACCGTGCACGACAGCGGCGACAAACAACAACATCCACAACTGCGAAATTGCACCCTACTTGACCACCCGTTTGCGTTGCATGTGACCACCTATTTGCATCGGACCTGACCAGCTGTTTGCATGGGACTTGACCAGATGCTTTGAATTAAATCCTCAGAGCATGAGAGTGTTGCTTTCGACCATTTTCAGATCACAGTTGGGTAATTGCACGGGTATGCCCCCGCTTGCCTTAACCTGATCAGTCATATGCTCCATGTTTGACCAGCAAGATTCGTGGAGTCATTAGCAGCAGAGAACGGCCAAAGCTGTCTGTGGTAACGGGCAGAAAACGGCCCAGAGTGTGTAAAAACGCTTTCGTATCTTTATTGCGTCAAGCATACGTTCATGGGCGATGCGATTGCCCAAGCGTTTGCCGCGATAAGCATTACTGACGTTCCAAAGCGGTTATGGAGCGGTTTAGCGCCTTCTGGAGCTGAGGAAACCGAGGCTTTACTCCGCCATCGCCTTCAACAGGTCTGCTGTACCGATGATGTTCATAACCCGCTTCATGTTGTAGGCGAGTACATTCAGGCTCATCTCCGCGCTTACCCCGACCAGTTTGCGCGTCAGAAAATGCGTTGAGCCCATCCATTGTTTGAGCGTCCCGAAGGGATGCTCAACCGTCCTTTTTCGGATTCGCATCATGTCCGGTGCATGATTCAACCGACGCTGCATTTCCTCCAGCACCGCTTCATGTTCCCAGCGCCTTACTCGACGATTTTTGCTTGGTGTGCACTGCGTTTTCAGTGCGCAGCTCTGGCATTTCGAACTCCAGTAACAGAGCATATTCATGCCTTTCTCAATACTGGAGAAGCGCCAGGGCAGCGACTCTCCCGCCGGACAGATGTATTCGTTTTTCGTTGCGTCATAAACGAAAGCATCTTTGTTGAATCGACCATCCGCCTTGGCGCTTGAAGTCATGGGCTTTGGTACGTAGGCAGTGATGTCCGCGTCGTGACAAGCAAGGATTTCTTCACTCTTGAAGTAACCTCGGTCAGCTACCACCACCAGCGCTTCTGACGCCATGGCATCGCGAGCCTGCTTCGCCATCGAGCTGAGTTGATCGCGGTCGGAACCGTAGTTGGTGACCTCATGAGCAACGATCAGATGGTTCTGGGTATCGACCGCCGTTTGCACGTTGTAGCCGACGATTCCCGTTCCGCGCGTCATCATGGAACGGGCGTCTGGATCGGTCAGTGAAACCTGTTTATCCGGCGATTCGTTGAGCTGGACTTCGATCGCTTGAAGCTCTTTCATTTGCGCCTTCAGCTTGGTGATTCTCTCTTCCAGCCGCACGGCGCTGGGCTCTGAGACTGTAAGTTCTTGCCGATCAGCAGCATCGAGTGCCGTCAGGTAACGGTTGATGCTCGATTCAACTTCTTCCATTCGCCGCTTCAGTTTGGTGCTGGTGAAATTGCGGTCACGATTGTTCACTGCCTTGAATTTGCTGCCGTCGATGGCGACCAAATTTTCTCCGAACAGTCCCAACTGCTGACACAGCACAACGAACTGGCGGCAGACTCCTCGGATGGCCTTGCTGTTGTCTTTTCGGAAGTTCGCGATGGTTTTGAAATCTGGCATCAAACGGCCGGTCAGCCACATCAGCTCGACGTTGCGTTGGGCTTCCCGTTCGAGGCGTCGACTCGACTGAATCCGGTTCAGATAGCTGTAGATGTAAATCTTCAACAGGATCGCGGGATGATAAGCTGGGCGCCCTGTCTCTGCCGGTATGACACCGTCAAAACCAAGTTTGGCTAGGTCGAGTTCATCTACGAACACGTCGACTACGCGCACCGGATTGGTATCGCTGACGTAGTCGTCAAGGCTCTCAGGAAGTAAGGTGCTTTGGCCGCGATGTTCGCCTTGAATGAAGCGCTTCATTGACGATTCCTGAGTTAAATACCTCGGAAAATCATAGCAAAGGTGTATAGCGGCATAGCCTCACTGACAGAGGCGAACTTAAGTTACCCCTTTTACGGGCGAACAATTTTTGAGGTGCTTACGATGGCCCGCTTACAGGTTGTAAAGGTTGACTTGAGTGAGGTGATGAGTTCTGACGAACTCCATTCCATCTTGAAAGATGCACTCGGATTCCCTGACTGGTACGGCTGTAATTGGGATGCTTTCTGGGACGCGATTACGGGGCTTGTTGAAATGCCCATACTCATGAAAATTTCAGGGTGGAATACTTTATCCAGACGTTTGCCGAGGGATGCGAAGCTGATGCAAAAAATCCTTGAAGACATGAAGATCGAGTATCCAGAACTCGCACCAAATGTGGAGTTCGACTAAGCGATTTTTAGGCCGACATTTGGCCGGGCCACGTAAACCGCCAGCCTCCCTCAGGAAAATTTTCAGTAGATCCCGCAGTGAGATCCTTGGCTCACTGCCGTGGCTGGCTGCACCATCTGTTTTTACACACTCTGGGCCAGAAGCAGCCACTCAATCAAATGTAGGCATACGCTCAGCAATCACCCGATCCCAAGGCGCAGGCGAAGGAAAAACCTCCGCAAGAAACTCAAGAAACGCTTTCACATTAGGGCTGCCCCGGCGACTCTCCGGCCACAGCGCAGTAATCGGAAATCGCGCCATCACAAATTGCGGCAGGACAGGCACCAACTCGCCTCGCGTGACATAAGGCGCCGCCACGTAATTCGGCGAAATGCCGATACCTCCACCCGCCGCCAGGGTCGCAGCCACCGCATCACTGAAGTCGATGGTGATCGCCGGTTCCGGTATGACCTCAAGCGATCGCCCGCCCTCGGTGTAAGCCCATCTCAAGGCTTGACCTGAACTCTGATAACGGAAATTCACACACTCATGTTTGCTGAGTTCATGGGGATGATGAGGAGTACCCCTGCGCGCCAAGTAATGCGGCGAGGCGAATGCGCCGGTGCGGTTCGGGCCGAGGTGTCGACTGATCAAGCGTGAGTCCACTAGGTTCCCGACCCGGATGACGATGTCGATGCCCTGCTCGATGATGTCCGAGTATTGATCGCCCAGGCGCAGGTCCACGTTGACTTTGGGGTAGCGTTCGCGAAACCGGGGAAGCGCAGGCGCCAGGATGTTCAGACCTATTGGAAGTGGAGCCGTGACTTTCAGAGTGCCGGAAGGCTCGGCACGGGAAGCAACGGCTGCCTGATCGATGCCCTCGACCTCGTGCAGGATGCGCATGGCGCGTTCGAAGAGGTCGCGCCCCTCGGGCGTCAAGGTCAGCGAACGTGTGGTACGCGTGAACAGAGTCAGCCCGAAATGTTCCTCCAGGCGCTGCACGCTTTTGCTCACCGCAGAGGGAGAAACCGACAGCGCACGCGCCGCCGCCGTATAGCTGCCCAGAGATGCAGCTCGCGCAAACGCGATGAGCCCTGTCAAACGATCCAATCCAACTTGTGCCTTCATGGCACTAGTAAAGCGACTTTCAGCCCAATTATCAAACAAACGGGCAAGCCTTAGTCTTTCTCCATCGAACGCCACTTCGGCGTTTCAGGGAGATCAACATGCATCAGACTTCTTTCGCCCAGGCACTGTCTTCAAACCTTCAGGACCAACGCGTCGTCATTTTTGGCGGCACTTCCGGCATCGGCCTCGCGGCCGCCATTCAGGCAAAAACGGCAGGCGCTTCGGTCATCGTGATCGGCTCCAACGCCGAGCGTGCACAGCAAGCGGCCGAGGAACACGGGCTGGCCGGATGGCGCACTGCCGACGTCACTCGCAGTGAAAGCATCTACTCGGCAGTCGCGGACATCGACCACGTCGACCATCTGGTCCTGCTGGCCGGTACGTTCGTGGCGGGTCGGGTGATGGAGGCGGAAATCGATTACCTGCGCCGTGCATTTGAAGAGCGTATCTGGGCGTCTATTCATGCCATCCGGGCACTGGGCGAAAAACTGTCGAAGAACGGCTCGATCACCTTCATCTCCGGCAACCTCGCCGACCGCCCGAACGCCTATGGCACCGCAGTGCTGGCCGCCGCCTCCGCCGCGATGGAAGCCATGGCCAGGGGCATGGCGCTGGAGCTTGCACCGGTGCGGGTCAACACCTTGTCTCCGGGCCCGATCAACACGCCGATTCTCGGCAAAGCGCTGGGCGATGGCCGCGACGCGTTTGTCGCTTCCCTCGAACAAGCCCTGCCCCTGCATCGCCTGGGTTCCGCCGAAGAGGCCGGCAATGCCGTGGTGTTCCTGATGGCCAACACCTTCATGAACGGCGCAGTGCTCAACATCGATGGCGGCGCCCGTCTGGTGTAACTCCCCCCTCAGCAAAGATCAGGAGTATCTGCAATGACATCGCTTTTCCAACCGCTACAAATGGGTGCCCTCGAGTTACCCCACCGTATTCTCATGGCCCCGATGACGCGGGGTCGCGGTACCCGTGATCATGTGCCCACGACGGTGATGGTCGATTACTACGCCCAACGGGCGAGCGCTGGCCTCATCATCTCGGAAGCCATCGGCATCAGCCAGCAGGGCTTGGGTTGGGCGTATGCCACCGGTCTCTGGTCGAAGGAACAGGTGACCGGGTGGAAGCTCATTACCGATGCCGTACACGCCAAAGGCGGCCGTATCATCGCGCAACTCTGGCATATGGGCCGCGTCGTTCACCCGAGCTTCCTGCGGGGTGGGCAACCCGTCTCGGCGTCGGTGACCACCGCGCCTGGCCTGGCGCACACTTATGCGGGAAAACAGCCTTACATCGCTGCGCGGGCACTCAGTACGGAAGAATTTCCCGAGCTGGTGGAGCAGTTCCAGCAAGCCACCCGCAATGCCATCGAAGCCGGGTTCGACGGCGTGCAGGTCCATGCCGCCAACGGCTATCTGATTGACCAGTTCCTGCGCGACAGCGGGAATTTTCGAACCGACAGTTATGGCGGCTCGATAGACAATCGTATCCGCCTGCTGAAGGAGGTGACTGAGGCTGTCGCCGAGGTGATCGGTGCCGATCGGACCTCCGTGCGACTATCGCCCAGCAGCTACGATCTGGGTGTGCGAGACAGTGATCCGGAGCCGCTATTCGTGCGTGTCGCACAGGTGCTGTCGGAGATTGGAATTGCCCATCTCGAACTGCGCGAGCCCCCGCTGGATGGCACGTTCGGGGCGTCGGAGCGACCCCCCCTGGCGTCGATCATTCGTCAGGCATTCAAGGGCGTGCTGATCCTCAACTCCGACTATGACTTCGAACGGGCGCAGGCCGCCGTGGAAGCGGGGTTCGCTGATGCCATCGCGTTTGGCCGCCCTTTTATCGCCAATCCGGATTTGCCAAAACGCCTGCGAGACCGGCTGCCGTTGTCACAGGACGACGCCAGCACCTGGTTCACACAAAGCGCTGAGGGCTACACCAGCTATCCGGCGTACGAAACGGCGATCGCCTGATGCCCCGGCACGATGGCCGTCAACAGTGACGGCCTACGGCCTGGCATCTACATCGATTCGCCCATTCCAAAGACCTGCCCGCGAACCGACGTCCGCGCATCAAGCCGCTGAACCCATTGCTCCCGTCGCGCATGCTCCACCAGAAAATCCACGAAAGCCCTCGTTTTGGCGGGGAGTCGCTTCTGGCTGGAGAAATACAGTGAGATCTGCCCGGCGTTGACGTGCCAGTCCGGAAGCACCCGTTGCAGGCTTCCGTCTTCAAGGTGTTTCAACACATCCGGCACCGCCAGGAGTGCGACGCCCAAGCCAAGCAAGACACTTTGGCAAAGCGCTTGCGGATCGTTGACCAGCAGACGGGGTTTCATGTCCAGGGTACCTTGCTGACCCTCAGGGCCTTGCAGCACCCAGCTGCGGACTTTGCCCGTCTTTGCCGAACGCATGGCCAGATGGTCCAGCCGGGAAACATCATCAAGATCAGCAATGTGAGGTTGGCGCGCCAGATACTCCCTGGAGGCGACCAGCACCAGATGGGCCGGGGCGATCTCTCTGGCAATCTGGCCGGGAGCCAGTTCAAAACCTCCGCCGATCGCCGCATCAAAACCCTCCGCGACCAGGTCCACCTGTCGATTATCCAGATACCACTCCGGTATCACGCTCGGATACCGCGTCAAAAAATCCGGCATCAGTGGCAGCAGAAAATCCCGACCGAAACTCGGCGCCGCGGTGACACGCAGCACGCCGGCAGGCTCACCGGCGTGGCTGGTGACATCCGCAATGGCTGCCTGGACGCTTTCAAGACCCTCTTCGACATTGCCGAGAAATCGCTCGCCGGCCTCGGTCAGCGTGACGCGGCGCGTGCTGCGCTGAAACAGCTGCACGCCCAGGTTTGCCTCAAGCTGGGCGACGTTGCGACTGACGGCCGCGGGTGTCAGGCCCAGACGTCGCGCTGCCGCGGAGAAGCTGCCTGACTCAGCGCTGCGCACGAACGACAGCAGATTCCCCAGTGTCTCCATGATTTCCACCTTCAAGCATTCATTGAAAGTGATTATAGCCATTACCCGCTACTGGAAGCGCGATTAAAGGCGTCTCATAGCCTCACTTCTCACACACCCGAGGCATTACCATGAACGCAACTACCCTCTCCCTCACTGGCAAAATCGCCATTGTCACCGGCGGCTCGCGCAGCATCGGCGCTGCCATCGCCAAACGTCTGGCCGCCGATGGCGCCACCGTTGCGATCACCTACAACGCATCGCCTGAACGTGCTGAATCAGTCGTGAAGGACATCATCGACACGGGTGGTCACGCCATCGCATTAGCGGCCGATGCGGGCAACCCTGAGGCCGTGCGTGCGGCCATTGGCGAAGTAGCCAAGCGTTACGGGAAAATCGACATCCTGGTCAACAACGCGGGCATTAGTGTGCTCGGCGCACCGGAAGACATCGCCTTCGAAGACTTCCAGCGAATCCTCGCCGTCAACGTCACCGGTGTGTTTGTCGCCACTCAAGAGGCACTCAAACATATGGGTCAGGGCGGCCGCATCATCCACATCGGCAGCTCCATGGTGCAGTACGCAGCGTTTGGGACTGCATCGGCTTACACGCTGACCAAAGGTGCCGTCGCAGGTTTCAGTCGCGGGCTGGTTCGTGACCTCGGCCCCCGCGGCATCACCGTCAATACCGTTCATCCCGGCCCTACCGACAGCGACATGAACCCCGGTGATGGTCCCGTGGCTGACTTTGTCCGGCCCAACATCGCTGTCGGTCGCTATGGCGAAGGCAAGGATATCGCTAATGCGGTGGCTTATCTGGCCAGCTCGCAAGCGAGTTTTGTCACCGGCGCCGAATTGATGGTTGACGGTGGTTTCACCGCCTGAGGAGTGTCTCCATGAATATCAGCATCATAGGTGCCGGTGCCATCGGCGCGGCCATTGCCCGCCTGGTGGTGGATGCAGGATTGAACGTCAGCCTCGCCAACAGTCGCGGACCTGAGAGTCTCGCGACGTTGGTCGCTGAGCTGGGTCCACTCGCTCAGGCGGTGACGGCCCGACAGGCCAGCCAGGCTGACATCGTCTTCCTCGCGGTGAACTGGTCGAAGATTCCAAAGGCGGTTGAAGGGCTGGGCCCGTGGGAGGGTCGGATTGTGGTCGATACCAACAACCCGATCGAAGCCCCACTGTTCAAGCCGTTAGATCTGAACGGCAAAACATCGTCCCACGTCGTCGCAGAGTTGCTGCCCGGAGCCCGGCTCGTGAAGGGGTTCAACCACCTGGCTCCGCGGTTGCTCACCAACCCGAACGCTGAAGGCGGGAGGCGCGTGCTGTTCTACGCCGGCGATCATGTAGAGGCCAAGCAGAAGGTCGCTGAACTCATCACACGACTGGGCTTTTTCGGCATCGACCTGGGCAGCCTGCAACAAGGCCTGTTGGCTCAGTTCCCCGATGGTCCGATACCTGGACTCAACCTCGTCAAACACGACTGACAAGCAGGCCGCTGACCCGGCCTCGCTTCAGGAGAAATTTGTGCAAACCTCAACTTCTTCCAATGCTGCGGCCTCCTGGCTTTTGGTAGCCGCGGTGGGTATTGGCGCCTTCGCTTTGGTGACCACCGAATTCCTGCCTGTAGGCTTGTTACCCCAGATCGCTCGGGAGCTGGCGATTACCGAAGGGCAAACCGGACTGATGGTGACACTGCCCGGCTTGCTCGCAGCAGTGACAGCGCCATTGGCGCTGCTCTGGGCCCGCAGCATCGATAGACGCAAGGTGCTTTGCGCCCTTTTGGCATTGCTCGCTGTGTCGAATTTGGCCGTGGCACTGAGTTCGAATCTGTGGGTACTGCTGCTGGGCCGTGCGCTCCTAGGTATTGCCGTCGGTGGATTCTGGACGATTGGCGGCACACTGGGGCTGCGGCTGCGACCCGAGCAGGCGGCAAAGGCCACCTCACTGATATTTTCCGGCGTTTCGATTGGCACCGTTGCCGGAGTGCCCGCTGGCACCCTGCTGGGAGAAGTCCTGGGTTGGCGTGTGGTATTCGCAGTGGCCGCAGGACTGTCAGTCATCATCACCCTGCTGCTCTGGCGCACGCTGCCGCGACTACCCGCGCAGCTAGGTGCTGGCCTGGGTTCACTGGCTGAAGCCCTTCGCCTGCGCAAGACACGCGTCGGACTGTTGGCGGTTCTTCTAATTTTTGTCGGGCAATTCACCGCGTACACCTACCTGTCACCGTACTTGATCAACGAAGCAGGCATGTCGTCGGCATCGCTCAGTGCCCTGTTGCTGGGGTTTGGTGTCACCGGGTTCATCGGCAATCTGCTGGGCGGCTGGGCGGTCACCAGAAGTCCTTCCTGGACGCTGATCGGCACGGCACTTTTGATGGGCATCCCCATGATCCTCCTGTCGGGTATGGCATCCCTGGCCTCTGCCGTGGTCATGCTCATGGTGTTATGGGGCGTCGGTTTCGGCTTGCTGCCGATCGCCATGCAAAGTTGGCTGTTCGCCATGGCGCCGGACAGACTGGAAGCCATGGGCGCGATCTTCGTGTCCAGTGCGCAGGTTTCAATCGGAGTTGGCGCGTTGACCATCTCGGCGTATTGAGCGCCGTCACGCTGGGCGGAATGCTGGCCATCCTGACGGCAGTGGTGATTCTGCTGGGCGAATACACCAAGACAGTCAAAGTGCAGTGGAGCCGGAGGGCTGATCGTCCTGCAAAGTCGCCTAATTGGGGAGTTTCGCCCCAGGTCAGCCACCTGCCCCGCTTGTTCGTACAGACATAGGGTACACGTCGAGTTTTGAAAGGGCAGGTGGTCGAAATGAGTCGCATGCCATCAGAATTCGACGTAGCGCACACCCCTTTCCGACTTCAACCATAAGCACCCGCTATGTTGGGTCGAATGAACCCTTCACGACAGGAAGATAACGGCCCAGGCTGTGTGAAAACGTATGCACCGTTTTGAAGTCTGCGTTGCTACGTAAAATCTGCCAACGTTTGGGTTAATCAGCAGACCAAAAATTTGCGTAGGAGCGCGATTTTCGGTCCGCCTCTGACCGTAAACCCCGCTCTAAAACGTTTTCACACAGCCTGGGCCAAAAGCGGACCTTCCCTCGATCAATCGTGAAAATGGACGCGCTGCGCGTACCACCAGCGCCCCAAGGCGAGGATGATCACCAAGGAGAAGATGCAGAAGATCAAGGACGGAACACGCGCATTGCCAAGATCATCTCGGGCAAGCAAGCCAAGCATCTGGATGGCTGCCCCCCCAAAAAGCACCAGGAACCCCATTCGCCAGGCAAACATGCGCTGACGGTAAACGCCGAAAGCCAGCGCGAGAGTAATGGCGCCATAAATTATGGAAAGATAGCGAAGTCTAACGTCTGCATAGTGCATAAGGACCGAACCACTTGGACCGCCTTGGGAAGGCTGGATATCCGTTATGGCAGAAACGCAGAGCATGAGCCCTTGGAAGGCGAGTACAGCTGTGACAATCGCGATGACTGTGGGTGGCCGCTTTGGGGAGCTCCGCAGTTCACCTGACGACAAAACTTTTGATGCAATCGCGACCTGATTACTCAGCGCCGTGCGAATGACGTCAGACAGCCATGCCCGATCGTTTCGGGAAAACCACACAGAGATTCGCATCAAGCCAATTCCACAGGCCATCATCGCAAGCCCCACCAGCGGCAACATTGTGGCGTGTTGCGCAGGCACGGCGGCAATCAAAGTCGATGCTGTAAAGAGCGCACAAAACCCGAACCAGAAGCCCATGAAGAGCTTAACGGACCAGTGCAGCGCAAAACGCCCGGTTAGCACGACCTGGTTTTGGCGCATCTGGAATCGGCCGATGAAAAGTGGCTTGAATGAGTTGCGCACCATCGGGATAACACGTTGGAGCGAAACGCGAGACTCCGTCACCGTTCCCACGGCCGCTTCTCGCGAAAGCGTAAACATGGCCCAGTGCCGTGTTACGGCTTTCAGGCGCTCAACAGATTCCGTCAGTCCGAACGAGCTCTCAAACTCGACCAGATCCGATCCCGCCCAAAGTTCCCTCATCCATCGGAACATATAGCACCCTTTTGTAGCCCCCTTTGGTACGTCATGTTTATATTTCAGGCACTGGCCGTTTTCTACCCGTCATGACTGGTTGCTTTGGGGCGTTACCGCCTTGTAGAAGACGTCAAACGTCTCCTCGCAGAGCATTACTTCCACCTCATGCTCCTACAAGCTCATGCGCTAAATCGCCGTTTGCAGTTGGTCGTCGATTTGCCAAGCGTAGTCCAAAGAAGGGAGGTTTTCTGAACTTCGATTGACGCGGTTGCTGCCTGACGCAACCGGCAGTAACGGGTCGGTTGCTGCCCTTGGTGACAGGCAGAAATCGGCCACAAGCGGACGGTGGACACGATGATGGCAAATAGATACCATTAGCGATGCTGGATCGATTTTAGAGCGCAGCAGGGCTTGCCGTCATCCATAGCGCGTTTCTCCCCGAGCAATTTGGCGTTTGCCGTGACCACGTCTAAGCTAGACAAGGACTTACAGGGACGACAAGTAACGTTATTAATTTCTAACTAGTGGTTCAAACCGTTCCCTCCGCTCACTGGATTCGAAAAATCCGCACTTCTGCTAGCCTGTTAGTTAAATCGTTATAGATAATTGGAGATCCAATGAGACACTTTGACCCATTCATGAAAAAAGCATGGCTCATCCTACTAGTCATTGGAGTGGCACTTTCCATTCTATCCCCAAGGAACTCCCCATACTCAGCAGGCGTCCTTTTAATAGTAAGCCTAGTCTGGCTCGCCATATACAATGCATTCGTTATATTTCTATTGAGAAAATTAGCCACCGAAGACGGACTCCTAAAGTCAAAAAAACCCATAACGATATGGGGCTACATTTGGCGAACAATTATTGTGTTATATATTTCAATGATTCCAGCCGTGCTCGCCACCCTCATGATCATTGGGGTACAAGCGCACACATCAATACTTACCGGCGTTCTCATATGTGGACTCCATTCGCTCACTTCCATAGTTACGATATGGTGCATATTTTCAAGAGACAGAAAGTCTCAGATTGGCTGGCTTCTCTCATTGGCTCGCGGTTATTAATCTCTAACTAGTGGTTCAAACCGTTCGCTTCCGGTCAAGAAGGATTGCGATCGAGGAAATCTGCCATGTAGATGTGTCTATAAGCAAAAAAGGGGACAGCAAAAAAAAGTGGGCTGATTTATATCTTCCGCTGCCTCGGCAAATATATTCGTCCCATTTACCCATCAAACGCCGAGAATGCTTTATGCAAAGGCTCGCCTAACTCTCTGGAAGGCGACAGTATGACGAATCTAACCAGAACAATGAGCATCGATATGTCGAAACAGCTATTCACGTTCCTGCTTATGGCAACCCTGTCTACTTCTGCTCTGGCCCTCCAAGAGCCCCCGCAGGAGACGCTCAAGTACGATGGCAATGAACTGCTTAGCACCTGCCAAGAGTGGAGCAATTCGGATGCATCCCGAAGAGACCAGTTCAAGGCCGGCTACTGCGTCGGTACCGTATTGGCCGCGAAGGGCACGGTATCCGCTTTGCAGCAGGCTCAATTGATGAAGCCATTCGTGTGCGTTCCCAAGGGTATTAGCAACCAGGAGTTGGTTAAGTCGGTGCTGCTGCGCCTGGAAAACGATGAGCGGTTGCGCCAGATGCATCAGAACGTGGCTGTCACCGTTGCGCTATCGGATACCTATCCTTGCCGATAGGACAGCGCCCCTTGGGGGTGTCGCAGTGTATTCCTTCTTCCTCTTCTGCAATATCCGCGTTTGAGCCGGAACTGCCGACGAAGTGCAGCCTTATGTCCCCCAAAAAAAGGCAAAAAAAGGGGACAGATTTATATTTTCCGACAAGATAGCTCAACTTCACCGAGATATGATTTAGATCTCTTTAAGTGACTGCTTTTGGCCGAACTCTGCCGATGCTGGCCGGCAGCTTTGGGTCGACTGCTGCCCTTCGCGACAGGCAGAAATCGGCCAGAAGCGGACGTTTAGATTCGGGGAAGTAAATTCGGCAGCCTTTACTTTCCTATGTCCAGTTTAGGATGCGGCTTGAACCGCTTTAGGCTGTGAGGTGAAATACAACCTACCCCCGCGATAGTGAGGAAAGC
Organism: Pseudomonas sp. B28(2017); assembly: GCF_002113025.1. Classification (GTDB taxonomy): domain Bacteria; phylum Pseudomonadota; class Gammaproteobacteria; order Pseudomonadales; family Pseudomonadaceae; genus Aquipseudomonas. The sequence goes on from NZ_NEJH01000013.1 coordinate 117,748, forward strand.
GCTTAGTTCTTCGATTCAGTCTCTTATGACAAGGAAATATGCAAATGCACGAATGGATTAATCTCACCGCTCGCCATGGCGACACCATTGAAAAGCCGAGCGTAGAGCAAATGAAAAGCGTCCTACAAGATTTGTTCTCTGATCGGGACGAAGAGCATCCCGATTGCTGGCTACAGTGCGGCAGTCAAAATGGGGAGCTAGTAGTGCTGTCGGTCTTCGACTCCGGCTACGCCATTTTCACCCGTTACGCTGACCAAGATATGCTTGAGGAATTGGAGGTACGTAGGGTGCCTGCCCACGATGTCTCGACAGCGCTGGCGCTTTGTGTATCGCTAATTGGTGGGCATTACGAGGAGATTTGAGAGAACTTCAGTGTAAAAGGGGAAAGATATCTCCCTCGTTTTAATCGTCCTCTTATGGCCGTTTTCCGTCGGTCGCGAAAGGCTGAGAACGGCTGATTTCTGCCTTTCACCACCGTCAGCTTTGGGTCGGGTTCAGCCGGTCGTGACAGGCAGAAATCGTCCAATTTCTGCCCTTCGCCCTGAGCAGCACAGCCAAGAGCGAACACTCCCGAGTGTCTACTTAGTGAGGGGCGATTCTCCTCCTGATTGGCCTCAGTTTAAGGCAAAGAGGTGTCTACGAAGCCTGGGGCGGTTCACTCGGTCTTCGGACATCAGAGCAGATTCAGTGGCTGAAAGATGCCATTAAACCTGGCATCGCCAGAATCATTGACCCTAAGACCTTGCGGTAAGAGGAATATGAATTTGACTAAGGTTTTTATTATTCCGTTTCATGTTAAACGGACTGAACAATCGATTATGCCGCCCGATATATCTGGTGCATATGTGAGTTGTTATTCTGTCGGCCAGAACTATATTGAGGCCACTGAGAAATCGTTAAAAAAGCTCTCTCAAGATGGATTGCACCCACAAGAAATCCTTCAGCCTATCCATGAGATGATTTCTGAAGATTGGACCAAGCACATCAGTGAGATGTGGCCAGACCATGTCGCTTCCTTGCTGACCCAATCGGAATTTGAAGACGCGATGGTGAATGCTAAGGTCGTATATGGGCCATTTGGTTCATATGCGTAGCTTTGATTCATAGCCCGCTTCTGCTGGCAGCTTTGCTCGTGCTTCTTCAAATCGTACGCTGGACACGAGTGCATCAATCTCGTGAGCCAGCGGCGTTACATCGGAGATTTGCCGAACCCACTGGTTCACGTAGAGATTCACCGCCTCTTTGCTCAACCTAATTTGAATAGCCCGATGCGATAGCGGCTGAAGCAATAAATCCCGCTCTGGGTCCCGCTGGATACGCACGGGAGCGCTATTTTTTAGTCGCTCCCAGTTTTCCTTGCTCATTGATGGATCGGTATAGCTCAAGCAGCAAAGCAATCAGCGTCACCCAGAGGAACTGGTGTTATTTTTTGCGGCAAAAGACTTTGACAGCATTTACCATGGCTGGACCTTATTTGACGAGTAACAGCCTCAGCTTTAGATCTCTGATAGGCAGCTTTTGGCCGTTTGCAGCCTGCCACGACCGGCTGAAACCGACCCAGGCTGTGTGAAAACCCCAACCAGAAATTGAAGTGCGCGCTTCTACGTGAAATCCGAATTGATCGGCTGGTCAGTGAAGCCGGATTTTGCGTAGAAGCGCGGTTTTCAGCCTTATTTTTAGCAGTCGCTACGCTCACAAACGTTTTCACACAGCCTGGACCCAAAGCAATGAGGAGGAGTCCATATACGGACATCCAGTAACGGATTACTGCCAGCCTCATCGGCATCAGGCCGGACGGCCATGGCTCAGGTGCGATCAGATGATCTCGCCTTCACTACTCAGCACTCTTGCATACAAGCTGTGCGCAACCAGCCCTTGCTCTGTCAGGCCTGCGGCGAACCCAATGCAGCAACGACTTCGTCTATGAAGTGCCTGAGCTTTGCGGAGGGGCGACGGTCGAAGGAGTAGATCAGATTGACGGGATACGTGGGCCCTTCGAATTCCTCGAAGAGTACGACCAGTTCACCCCGTTGCACGTAGGGCATCAGTACATCCTCGACGCAGAGCGTGATGCCGAAATCCGACAATGCGGCGTTCACCTTGGCCAGGGTGTTATTGACTTTCAGTCGACTCGCAATGGGGATCGTGAACGTCTGCATGTTTTTGGTGAATCGCCAGAATTTGTCCGTCATTCGATCGGAGAATAGATAGCCCAGGCAATCATGGTCCACGAGTTGTTCGGGATGGAGCGGGGTCCCTTTGCGTGACAGATAAGCGGGGGATGCGCAAGCAAACATCCTGTAAGGTCTCAAGCCGCGTTGAACCAATGCCGCGCTGTCGGCCAGTTGGGGTTTGCCCAGCCGAAACACGACTTCGAATCCCTCTTCTACGATATTCACGAACCTGTCCGTCAACTCCAACTCGATTTCCGTTTCCGGGTAACGCGTCAGGTATTGGGTCAGGAACGGGATGAGTCTATGAGAACCATAATTATAGGGCGCGCTGATCCTGATTTTTCCGCGCGGAGTCGAGTTTGCTGACAGCGCCAACTCATCGGCGTCTTCAACGTCACTCAGGATAGCCTTGCAGCGCGAGTAATATTCCCTGCCCACGGCGGTCAAGCTTTGGCGGCGAGTGGTTCGGGTGATCAGTTTGAGCCCTAGCTGAGATTCCAGATTGCCGACCTGCTTGGCAATCAGCTGTGGAGTCACGCCTAATACGGCAGCCGCTGCCGAGAAGGAGCCTGACTCAGCTGCCGCTACGAACGCCGCCATGCTTTTCAGCTTATCCATATCTACAACCTTTGGTTGTCAATGTTATTTGATATTGAACATTTATCTTTAAGATCTTCATGCTTAGCATGTCGTGGGTCAATCAAAAGAAGCGCTGCGCGCTTTACGGAACGGAGAGTATGAAATGGTGAACATTTCCCATGAAACGGCACGGGATACGGAGCGCCGACTGTTGCACGTAATTACCGAAGCGCGTGTCCGGTTCTTCCCCGGCACTTACACGTTTCTGGAGTTTCCTTTGTCATCGTTTCCTGGTGCCGCACGCCCTGATGCACTGGCGCTCGTACGAGATGACAAGGTATGGAGTCAACTAGTCCCCTGTGCGGACTTCGAGCAAGAGCTGTTCGGTGTCTTCCGGTTCCATTTTCCGGAAGGCGCCGACAACAGCGGGTTCGTTGGCTGGTTGGCAATGCGCCTGAAGCAGAGGTTTGGGACCGGCGTTTTTGTTACTTGTGGCCAAAATCGAGATGAGGGCGGGATCTTTGATTATTGGGGCGTCCCGGCCAGCCTAGCTTCAGATGTCTTCGCAGAGATCCAGGCTTTGGTAGATGGCCAAGTGGACGGGGAGGTGGGAGTTTCCCTGTAGCGGATACGTTCGCGTGTCCCCAGATGTCAGCTTCTGGCCGATTCTATTGAAAAAGTCGGTCCTTCCAGACTGCCCGCATATTGATCAGTGAAAACGCCTTTTCTGCACGCTGCTACGTGAAATCCAAGCCCGGTAGCCTCTGTCAAAAGGTAAGGATTTCAATCTCTGACGCGTACTTTTCTACCGTGGAAACCACGTCCGACTATTTTCAATAGAATCGGCCAAAAGCAGCCCTTCGAGGCGAACCGCATTTGGCTCTTCATCCACCACTGATATGGAGGAACTCTCCTTGGAAAACCGTTCAGGGTGACTCTCCGTATGCTTCAGATTTATTAGCCTCCTGTTCTTCCTGTTCTTCCTGTTCTTCCTGTTCTTCCTGTTCTTCCTGTTCTTCCTGTTCTTCCTGTTCTTCCTGTTCTTCCTGTTCTTCCTGTTCTTCCTGTTCTTCCTGTTCTTCCTGTTCTTCCTGTTCTTCCTGTTTTCACGGTCGCGTGAAAAACTGCGCGCTCTTTGCCGCTCACTTTTTGTCTGTTTTGATGGAACTGCCGATGGACATCATGGATACCAAGCAAGAAAACACCCTCGAAAAATCACTCAGGCTGGCGGCGGATGAACCGGCCCATCGACCTGACTTTTTCAAGACTCTGTTGAATTCCACTATCTACGTCCTTGGCATTGCCGGCACTGGCGAAGGTCAAGTCAACCTCGAGGCTGGTAGCAACATCAGCATCGCGCATTGGCAAAAGCCTGATGGCTCCGCTGTCATCCCGTTTTTTTCTTCGTTGCAAACACTACAAAGATCCATAGATAGCGAAGAGTCCTACATAGAGATCCCGGCCAGATCGCTGTTTGAAATCACACTGGGCGCCCCTCTTTTCCTCAATCCAAAGTCTCCTTACGGGAAAGAGTTTTTCCCGGAGCAAGTGCGCCATCTGCTCTCCGACGAGATCGGCCAAAAGCCGGTGCAGCGCACGGTCGAAAAAGACACCAAAGTGCTGCTCGGACAGCCTTCCCTGTTACCGGAGTTACAAACCCGGCTCACCTACGCCGCTTGCCGCCGCATGGTCAGGATGGCAGCACCGAAACCGATGAATGTCGACCCCACCACTCGGCTGACCCAGCGGGACAGCGCAGGCCGGGTTAGCACATCCTTGGCCCGCGAGGCGAGCGCGGCATAGAGGCTCAGGGACGACACCGACAATGCCATGAAGATCGAGGTGAGGATCAGAAATTGCGGCAGCAATGCCGCACTCTGATCGATGAACTGCGGGAACAACGCGGTGAAGAACATCGTCGCCTTGGGATTGGTCACCGCCGTCAGGAAGGCCGCTTTGTACAGTTTGGATCGGGACGGCCGGCTTTCCTTCAAGTCGTCTTGAATCCCGTCCGGGACCATCGGGCCCTTTTTGAACAATTGCCTGATGCCCAGGTAGAACAGATAACCGGCACCGATGAACTTCACCGCGTTGAACAGCCATTCGGAACTGGCAAGCAGCGCCCCCAGCCCCAGCATGGCAGCGGACGACAGGCAGAACAGGCCACTGGCGTTGCCGAGCGATGACCATATGGCGCTGCGCTGCCCATGGGCCAGGCTATTGTTGATCGCCATCAAGGTCGCAGGCCCTGGGCTGGCAATGGCAATCGCGGCGACCAATGTAAACGTCAGAATCGAGTGAGAATCCATTTTCAAAGCTCGTAGTGGTGGGGGCTGGCATGTTACAGGAACGAACGGGAGAATCAGTTAAGTAATGCTCGGTTTCCCAGACGGTAATTGGATTGAAAGCGTTCCTTGCCCACCGACAGCCCCATAGCTGCCAGTGGTGACAGGCAACAATCGGCCGTCTGCCGTCCGATATGACAGGCAAAAACGACCCATTATAGATAGTCCGTCCTACCTTCACGAGGCGAAAGGCCAGCGTCAAGGCCACACCTGGCTCTAAGGCGATTAGCACCTCGCACTCGATCCGGTTTAGCCGCCGCCTCAGTCGCCAAGGTCACCATTGCGAATGGCTATCTTGATGGCTTGAGCCGTAGTTGCCACCCCAAGGCGGCGGCGCGCGGCGCGTAGATGGTTTTCCACGGTTCGCTCCGATAGCCCGAGCGCTGACGCGATATCGGCCTGCCGTCGACCCGCGGCCGTCCAAGTCAACACCTCGCGCTCACGACCCGAGAGCTGCCTGACCACGTCATTGCTTGGCGCTTCCAGCAATCGGCGAGCGGAAAAAAATGCCGCTGTGGCCACGATCCCCAAGACCAGGCGAACCTCGGGGCTGCTATCTATCTGCTTTCCGCCCAGGCTCATGGCGCCCTCAAGACCCAAGGGACCAAAAACGGGGATCTGCAAGCCGTGCGGACCCAAACCGACCGGACGGCGAACCACACGATAACTGCCCCCGTTTTCACATTGGGTTTTTGTCCAGAAGAAGGGTTCGCGGGCCTCCAGGATATGGCGGGTGACCGGGCAGTGCCGAACGTAAGTTTGGTCATCCACCACCTGGCCAATGCCCAACCAATCGCCTTCGACCCAATAAATGCGCTCGACCACGTCGTCCCGTGCCGATGAGGCAGAAAACAGGACGAAACGGTCGTAGCCAAAGGGCTTGGTAAATGAACGAATGGCCTTCTGGATCAACGAGAGCGCCGAGGCGCGCTCTATCTCCAGGACGATGCGCAGGGCTGCGTCGGCCACACTGGGGATCACCGGCCAGCGGCCTCTTTCAACAGGGCAGATGCCGCCAGTTTACCCAGTGCGTTACCCGCCAGTGGGCTATCGCCAGTCAGCATCTTTCGGTCCTGATGGACCGCACCGGAGATGTCCTTGTTGATGATCTCAAAGCCCTGCGTTGTCAGTTGCTCACCGAACTTCCACGTCAGGTGACCCGGCATGTAGCCGATGTCGGGAGTCTTGGCATCGAGGTCGTCAGGGAACGCGCAGATCTTGTAGCCATTGAAGAGAAAGGTGTCGTTGTTTTTACCTATCCCCGCGGCCAGCAACGCCGCCGGTCCGTGGCACAAGGAAATCACGAACTTGTCCTTCGCGGCTGCCCACTCAAGCACCCTCTTCACATCTTCACTCTGGGGCAAGCCAATCAAGGCGCCGTGGCCACCCGGGATGAAAACACCGATGTAGTCGCAGTCTTCGCCTAATGCTTTGTCGACCACTTCAGCCAGTTTCATGGGTTGCTTGAATTGATCGCGATACTTGGCGTACAGACCCTTTACCTCTGCATCTTCAGATGGCATCGCCCAGAACTCGAACTTGACCGGGTTACCCGACAAGGTCGCGATGTCGAACGCGAAGCCGGCTTTGTCCAAGTGGTACATGGGCAGCAAGGTTTCCACAGGATGGTTACCTGTCGAGAACATCGTGCCGTTATCGGTCAACAGGTAACGCTCATCCGCTCCGATCACCAGCACCTTCCAGCGCCCGCCTTTGTAAGGATCGGGATAGTCGGCACCACTGAGATCGGATTTTGGAGAAGTGAACTGGCCAAGCGAGTAAGGGGAGGGGAAAAACGCATTGTCCTCTGCTGGATCAGGGGTTGGGCGCTTGTCGTCGGCGTGTGTATTGGTCATGGCTTACTCCGTCGTGCTGGGCGAATTTCGTTGACATGCTAGGGGGCTGTCATACCAGCAACAATGCGGGTTTTCCCTCAATCGAACACCCTGCCAGCAACACCCTGACCTCAACGTCAAAACAAAAGTCTAGCCCGGCAAAAGCGGTTTTTGGCCGAATCCGACCGATAGCTTCAGAAGCTGATCAGATGCTCAATAGCACATTGATTGCTGTGAGGGGACACTTCTGTATGACCGCTCCTGGCCGATTCTGTTGAAAAAGTCGGATTTTCCAGACTGCCCGCATACTGACCGCTGAAAACACCTTTTTTGCGCGCCGCTACGCGAAATCCGAGCCTGGAATCCTCTGCTCAAAGTAAAGATTTCAATTTCAAGCGCGTACGTTTTTACCGGAGAAATCATGGCCGACTTTTTCAACAGAATCGGTCGGAAGCGGCCGCTCACGAAGGGCAGCTGTTGGCCAATGACAGTGACGAACGGCCCGTTGCAGGCCGTAGCCTCCACAAATTGTGGATCAGGGTTTACGCGCAATGATCACCTGACTTTTCGCCACCACGGCATCCAGCGCCTGCTTGATCTGCGTGCCCCGTGGCGAAGCCAGGATCGCCTGCCAGGTATCCGCCCAGTGGTTGAGCAACGGATGGTCCGGGTTGCTGAAATCGACCTTGGCTTCCCAGAACAACAGCATCCACATCGACCAGTAGAATCCGTACTGGCTGTGGCTGATCACTTCCAGGCCGGCATCGCTGACCATGGCCTTGAACTGCTCTTCGCTGATGATGCGGATGTGGTTGGGCTTCTGGAAATATTCGGCCGCGGCGATATCTTTCTGCAGATCTTCGGAGCTGGGGTGCGGGACGCTCAGCAGATACAACGCGCCCGGTTTACCGACGCGTACCAGTTCAGCGAGGAACTGGGCTGGATCGTCCACGTGCTCGATGACCTCGGTCGACACCACCCGCGTGGCGGTCGCATCGGCAATCGGCAGCGGGTTGCAGTCGGTGACGTGGCATTCGACGTCGCGGGCCGGTGTATCGCTCAGGCGCTGGCGGGTCGCTTCGACCTTGGCTGCGTCGATATCGGCAATGATGATCTTTGCCCCGCGCATCCCGCAGAAATGCACGTTGCCGCCGTCACCACAGCCCACATCCAGCAACGTGTCCTCGGGGGTCACGGGGAATCCTGTGAACAGTTCGCCGGTTTGCTGATTGAACCAGCCGCTGAGCATCGCGTCGTGCAGGCCGAGCATATAGGGGTCGACTTTCTCCGCCACGGGTGGCGCAGGCGGTGTCTCTGGCTGCACAGGCGCGGGCGTGCCCGCTGTGAGTTTCTTCAATAGGCTCAGCATGAGGTGGCTCCAGAGGATGAGGCGGCTGTTCGGGAGGTGCCCAGGCGTTTGACCAGCGAGGCACCGCGGTTGCGCATGGGCATTTCGATGTAGCGATAGTTGAGTTCGCTCAGCAGCACGATCAGGCCGCCAGCCATCAGCAACATCAGAATCGGATGGCCCGCCGGGCTGGGCAGCCCGGCAGCCTGTAAACGGAAAATGAATTCACGAACCAGCAAGTAGGCCGGGATATGGATCAAGTAAATCCCGTAGGAACGGCTGCCGACCCACGTCATCAGGTTCTTGAACACGCCGCGCGGCAACAGGTAATCGCGGTTGTAGGATGCGATCCAGACCAGCACCGCGCACAGCACCGCAATCACGCCGATCCGGTAAGACGTGAAGGTGAAACGATCCGTCGCCATGAAACTGAGCAGCAGCGACACCGCAATCAGTGCGATAACACCCGCCCATGGACGACGCAAGAATGTTGGCTCCCAGCGCAGGTACGACGATTGCGTACTCCACATCGCCAAGAGCACGCCAAGGGCCAGCGCGTCGGTGCGCACCACCATCAGGATCGGCGTGCGCAAGGTAAACAACTGCACGGCAACCAGCGCCAGCAAAGCCCACACCAGGTGTTTGCGAAACAGCACGATCAACAACGGAAACAGAAGGTAGAACTGCTCTTCAAGCGACAGGCTCCAGTACACGAAACTGGTGCCGTACTCGTAGCGATAGAAACTGTCGGCAAAGCGAAAATTGGCGTATTGCGCGACGCCGGCCAGGGTCGCCTGAATGTTCGCGTGCAGCGTGCCAAACGCGCCGGAGCGGTTGAGAAAAACACACGCCAGCAACATCAGCGCCAGCCATAACCAGGCTGACGGCAGCAAACGAAAGGCCCGGCGCAACCAGAAATTGCGCGTCTGTTGCCAATACTCCCGACGGGTTGTGCAGCGGCGCAAGGCCGGGATCAGGCTGCGGGCAATGACGAAACCCGAGATCGCGAAAAACAGATCCACGCCCCACCACGGCTGGCTGTATAGCGTAATGCTCTGCAGCAATGGCACAGCCGCCGCGAACAGGCTGTCCTGCAGGTGGTGAAACAGCACGCCAAGCACCGCAATGCCGCGCAGCAACTCGATGTCCATGATCCGTTTTTCGTTACTCATTCACCCTCCTGGACATGAGGTTTGCGAGCAATGATCACCTGGCTCTTGGGCATGAATTGATCCAGCATCCGCTTGATCGCCAACCCGTCGGGCCGGGCCAGCAAGTCCTGCCAGGTTTTCGCCCAGCTCTCCATCAGCGGCGGGTACGGTGCCTGAATCCGGTCGCGCACCGCACCACCCAGGTCTCGCCCGGCAGCCCGTTCACTGGCCCAGAAGAAAATCATGCCCATGACCCAGAAAAACCCGGATGCCTGACGATGCTCGATGACCAGGCCCGCATCTTCCACCAGCGCAGCGAATCGCTCGGGACTGAAAATCTGCACGTGATTGGGCGATTGAAAATAGCTGGCTGGGGCGATGCCTTTCTGCAAATGCTCGCCCACCGGGGATGGCACGCTCAACAGGTACAGCGCGCCGGGGCGGCCCATGCGCACCAGTTCGGCCATGAAGGGTTCCGGCTGGTCGATGTGCTCGAGCACTTCCATGCACACGACTTTGCTGGCGCAGCCCTCGGCCAATGGCAACGGCAAACTATTGCTGACCAGCCCCAGGTTCGGTTTGTCTGATTGCGCAGCCACTTGCCGGGCAAGATCGCGGACCTTGTCGTATTCACTGTCAGTGAAGATCACCGAAGCGCCCTGGCGGACTGCGAACAACGTCGCCACGCCTTCGCCGCAACCGACATCCAGCAAGGTGTCGTCGGCGGTGATGGCAAACCCCTTGAGCAATTCGCCGCTGTCGCCCGAAAACCAGCCGTCATGCATTGCATCGTGCAAGCCCACATCCCTTGGCGACACACGGGATGGCTCGACCGGAAACGGCGCGGGCCGGGACTCGGGTTTCGTCTCTGGAAAGAAACGTCTGACCAATGCGCGAATCATGCCTCGGGGGTTTCCACGGCACGGTTCTCGAACAGGCGCTCGAAAAATACGCCAAGCCGCTGCCCGGCGGTGGCCTGGCTGCAGAATTTTTTGAGGCTGGCCACTGCGTGCACGGACATCCGTGCATAACGTTCAGGATCACCCTTGGCCACGTCATAGCTTGATTGGTAAGCCCTGCACAACGACGCCCAATTGGTGACGTAGCGCAAGGTACGAAACGCCCTGCGCGGGTCATGTGGCCAGGCCGTCAATTCATCGGTGGAGTCAATCAGGAATGCATTATCGGCATCCAGATAATCGATCATCGCCGTGGTCCGTGGCGCCACGGCCGGTTTGCCACAGGACATGAACTCCATCAGTGGAAGACATTGGCCTTCGCCGTAGGAGGTGTTGACCACGTAACTCGTGGCTTGCACCAGCTGCTCATAGTCCGCGTCAGCCAGATAGCCGTAAATCAGCACGACCCGGCAGCGGTAGGACTGGTTTTTGTACAAATGGTGCAGGATGTCAGCAAGCGCTTCTTCGGCATCGTGGTGCGTCAACTTGAGCACCAGCGTTGCGTCATCCACCTCGCGAAACGTCACGCAAAAGGCACTGAGCATGTCTTCCCAATTCTTGCGCCCATCACCGGGGTTGAACACCGAGGTGTAGATCACGCCATCGAGGACCAGCTCGTGTTCACTCGGCGGGGCCTGGAAATCAATACCCACGCCTTCGCGAGTTGCCACGGGGCCGAAGGCTCGCAAGTCGAGTTCGCGGCTGTCTGCCAGCAAGCCCTTGAGCGTCAACCGCACCTGACTGGCCAGGGGCTGACGTTGCAAGTGGGCGCCGCGCGCGGAGAACCGGTCCCATACCGGGGCCGGTACCGCGATGATCGGATAGTCGGCGCCCATCGCCTCGCGTACCGCATTCACGGTGTAGCTGGAATGTGTAATCGCCGCACCCGCTGCCCGCAACACCGTGCGCCAGTCATTGAGCGGGTCACCGGCGAAGGGTTCGTTGGGGATGGTGCTGAATTCCCACGCGAACACCGGCAGCGTCGGGCAGGTGAAATTGACCGGCGTGCGATGAGGCGGTGAGAACGACAGGAACACGCAAGCTTCACCACGGGACAAACAGTCCAGGTACAAGGCATCGACTTCGGTCTGCGGGTCGCTGACTTCTACCACTCGCCCCAGCCGCTCCAGAACGGGTCGGTACTCCTTGAGCACGAAGTAATAGCTGTACTCCGAGCGGCCAAGGTTCTGGGCAATGGTGTGCTGGTTGGTTTCCGAATGAATGATGATCAGCATGGGGCGTTATCCGTCACGGTTGCTGCCGGCAAAGCCTGTGGCGCCAGCCCGAAGAAATCCGCCATGCGTTTCTGCACCGGGGCGAAAGCGCAGTAATCGTGCATGCGCTCGACGGCGGCGCGGGACATGCGCTGATACTCCAGCGGTTGTTCCTTGGCCAGGCGGTAGCTGTTTTCGTAAGCGGTTTTCAGCGAACCCCAATCCGGCCGGTAACGCAGGGTGCGGTAGATGATGCGAGTGTCCTGCGGCCAGATGGTCAGCTCTTCGCTGGACTTGACCACAAACGCCACGCGCTCGTCGATATAGTCCTCCATGGCCGTGTGATCCGGGGCAATCACCGGTTTACCGCTGGCCATGAATTCCATCAGCGGCAGGCACAGCCCTTCGCAGCGCGAGGCATTGACGTAGAAACTGGCGGCTTCGTACAGCCGGGCGTATTGCGGGTCGTCCAGGTAGCCGTGCATGACCACCACCCGACAGGCGAACGGCGAAAGTTGCGCGAGCAACGTCATCAGTTCGTCGTGGTAGGACGACAGATCGCTTTGGGTAATCTTCAGCACCAGCGTCGCGTCAGACGTTTCGCGGAACGCCCAGCAGAATGCGCTGATCAGTTGATGCCAGTTCTTGCGACCATCGCGCGGGTTGAACACGGTGACGTACACCACACCGTCAACCTGTGTTTCGACCTGGGCGGTGGTGTCCGGCCATTCTCGCGGTTCTGGCTCGGGTACGGCAATCGTCTGCGGGCCGGCGATGGCCGGCAACCAGTCAGCAAGGCGCTCATGGGCGGCTTGCGACAACAGGTCGCGAATCCCTTCCCAATACCACTGGCTCAGAAAATGAGTGCGATGCACCGGGACCGGCAGCGATTTACCTTTGTCCAGGCGCCACATATGCAGGTAATGGCGAGCAATCACAAAGCGCCGCTTGAGCGTCAGCGGCGGTGGCTTCAATGCCTCCAGCTCGGCCTCGAGTGCCGCCAGTTCCTCGGCGGTCGGCACGACGGGAATCAGTGCATCGGCGCTCAGCCCGAGTGTGCGTGTATCGAAGATGCAACCCTTGATGTCCAGGGTCGAGCCGGTGCTGATCGGGGTGCTGGTGTGGCGACTGCGAAAGTCGGCGAAGTTTTCCCACAACGGCGTCGGCAACACCAGCACCGGAAAGTCTTCGCCCATGCTCCGGCGAATCGCCCGGGCGGTATGGCTGGAGAGTGTGATCACCCGGCCCTGGCGCGCCAGCATTTGCGTCCAGTCCTGGCGCGGATCGTTATCCCATTGCTCATCGGGAATCGAATCAAACTCCCAGGCCACCACGCAGATCGTCGGGCACTCAAGGTCGTTGGGGGTTTTCTGCGGCGGCGTAAACGACAGGAACAGACTGTCTTCGCCGGCAGCCGATAATTGTTTGTAGAGCGGATCGACCTCGGCGGTGGAGGACACCACATGCACTCGCCCAAGGCTTTCGAGTACCGGGCGATACGCCTTGAGCACGAAGTAGTAACTGTACTCGGGACGGCCGAGACTCTGGCTGATGGAGCTGTCGTTGACGTCGGAGTAAAGAATGAAATTCATGGTATCCCACGGTGACGCCGCCATCCCGGCAGCCTCATGCCATGACGGGGAGGACAGGGTTCGAGCCAGTGTTTACTGGCGCTCGTCCATCGTCATCCTGCCCGTCGTCGTTCTTGTTTTAGTAGTCAGTTTCTCGCAGTTTCGAAGCGACGCTGCCGAACCCCGGATAATCGTGACGAGGGGCATTCTAACCACATCCGTTGAGGATTCGTGAACCGCCCGGCGAGAATAAATCGGGCTACGCTGACGAGAACTGACCGGTCACGATGGGACCTGTTGAAATTGCCGAGCAAATGGCACAGATTGGCTAGCAAACAACTACAACAAACATTTCACCCGACTTTCGAGCGCTCATATCGACTCGTGAAACCGTTCCATAAAGCCTGTGGAAACTGGATGAAATGCATGACCAAGGGGTCGCTGTTTGAAAAAACGTCTGTTTGTCACAGGTCTGAGCGGATTCGTCGGACAACACATCCAGTCGCGTTTGCAGGCTGATGCCTCGGAATGGGAGCTTTTGCCTGTTCCTTGCCGCTACGATCTTGCTGTGCCGGACAGTCTCGAAGGCTTGTGGCCGGAAATGCCCGATGCGGTGATTCACCTGGCCGGCCAGACTTTCGTCCCGCAAGCCTTTCGTGATCCGGCGGGCACCCTGAATATCAATCTGCTGGGCACCCTGAACCTGCTACAAGCCCTCAAGGCGCGCGGATTCACTGGCACGTTTCTGTACGTCAGCTCCGGTGATGTCTATGGCCAGGTCACTGAACCCCATCTGCCCATCACTGAATTGCAGCCACCCTGCCCGCGCAATCCCTATGCCGTCAGCAAACTGTCGGCGGAGTTCCTGAGTTTGCAATGGGGTCTGAGCGAAGACTGGCCCGTACTGGTCGCCCGCCCGTTCAACCACATCGGCAGCGGGCAGAAAGACAGCTTCGTCATCGCCAGCGCCGCCCGTCAGATCTGCCGGATCAAACAAGGCCTGCAAGCGCCACGACTGGAAGTCGGGGACATCGACGTCACACGCGATTTCCTCGATGTCGGGGACGTGGTTTCGGCCTACCTGGCCTTGCTGGAAAAAGGTACGCCGGGGCAGGTCTACAACATTTGCTCGGGGCGCGAGCAGAGCATTCGCAGTTTGATCGAACAACTGGCAGATCTTGCCGAGGTCGACCTGCGACTCGTCCAGGACCCTGCGCGACTTCGCCGCGCGGATCAGCGTCGGGTGTGTGGCAGCCCTGAAAGGCTGACCCGGATCACCGAATGGAAGTCTGAAATCACAACACAACAATCCCTGCGGGCGATCCTGTCCGACTGGGAGACGCGAGTACGACAAGAATGACTAAAAGTGCATTGATCACAGGTATCACCGGCCAGGATGGCGCGTATCTGGCCAAACTGCTGCTCGACAAGGGTTACAAAGTCCACGGCCTGGTCGCGCGGCGCAGTAGCGATTCGCGCTGGCGTCTGCGTGAGATGGGGGTCGAAGCGGACATCGTCTACCTGGACGGCGACATGGCCGATGCCTGTTCAGTGCAGCGCGCGGTGATCAAGTCGGCGCCGGACGAGGTCTACAACCTCGCCGCGCAAAGTTTTGTCGCGGCCTCCTGGGATCAACCGGTGACCACCGGCATCGTCGACGGCCTGGGCGTTACCCACCTGCTCGAAGCGATCCGCCAGTTCAGTCCGCACACGCGTTTCTACCAGGCGTCCACCAGCGAAATGTTCGGCCTGATCCAGGCCGAGCAGCAGGACGAGAACACACCGTTCTATCCGCGCAGCCCTTATGGCGTGGCCAAGTTGTATGGCCACTGGATCACCGTGAACTACCGCGAAAGCTTCAACCTGCACGCCAGCAGCGGGATTCTGTTCAACCATGAATCACCGCTGCGCGGCATCGAGTTCGTGACGCGCAAAGTCACCGACGCCGCTGCCCGGATCAAGCAGGGCAAACAGCAGGAACTGCGCCTGGGCAACATCGACGCCAAGCGCGACTGGGGCTTTGCCGGGGACTACGTCGAGGCCATGTGGCTGATGCTGCAACAGGACAAACCCGACGACTTCGTGGTGGCCACCGGCGTGACCACCACCGTGCGCGAGATGTGCCGGATCGCCTTCGATCATGTGGGCCTGAACTACCGCGACTACGTGAAGATCGACCCGGCGTTCTTCCGCCCGGCCGAAGTCGAAGTATTGCTCGGCAACCCGGCCAAGGCCCAGCGTGTGCTGGGCTGGAAGCCAAAAACCGATCTGGATGCCTTGATCCGCATGATGATGGATGCGGACATGAAACGCGTTGCCAAGGAGTAGGCCATGCTGATTCCCGTGATTCTCTCCGGCGGTGCCGGGACAAGGTTGTGGCCGGTGTCGCGTGAAGGCCACCCCAAACCGTTCATGGCATTGCCTGACGGCCAGTCGCTGCTGGGCAAGACCTATCGGCGCGCCGCCGACCTGCTCGACGGCTGGGGCGATATCGTCACGGTGACCAACCGCGAGTACTACTTCCAGAGCAAGGATCACTTTCGGGACGCGCACCTTGGCCGCCATCGCGGTCACTTCCTGCTGGAGCCGACGGGGCGCAATACGGCGCCGGCCATTGCCGCCGCCGCCCTCTCGCTCCAGGCCCTGCATGGCGATGACGCGATCATGCTGGTCATGCCCGCCGACCATCTGATCGTCAATGTCGAGGCACTGAAGGACGCCGTCGAGCATGCCGTGACATTGGCCAGGGGCGGTCACCTGGTGACCTTCGGTGTGGTGCCGACCGCGCCGGAAACCGGCTTTGGCTACATTGAAGCCGGCACATCACTGGACGATAAAGGCGCTGCCCGCGTGCGGCGTTTCGTCGAAAAACCCGACCTGCAGACCGCGACTCATTACCTGGAAAGCGGCAACTTCCTGTGGAACTCCGGGATGTTCTGCTTCTCGGTCGCCACCCTGCTGGCCGAACTGCAGACCCATGCGCCGGCTTTACTGGAGCAGACGCAAACCTGCATGGCCGCCAGCACCCCCGTGGAAAACGCCGGGAGCGTGCAACAGGAACTGTCACCGGTCCTGTTTGGCGAAATCATGGACATTTCCATCGACTACGCATTGATGGAGCGCTCCGACAAGGTGGTGGTCGTGCCCGCCCGTTTCGACTGGAGCGATATCGGCTCCTGGGGTGCGGTGGCCGCGCTGGTGCCGGCGGATGCACAGAACAATCGCGCCGTCGGCGAGTCGGTTTTCATCGACAGCCACAACAATTTCGTCCAGAGCGATAACCGCCTGGTCGCGACCGTGGGCGTGGATAACCTGATCATCGTCGACACTGCCGACGCGGTGCTGGTGGCCCACGCCGACCGCGCCCAGGATGTGCGCCGGGTGGCCAGGCAACTCAAGGATAAAGAGCACGAAGCCTATCGCCTGCACCGGACGGTCAGCCGGCCATGGGGCACCTACACCGTGCTTGAGGAAGGTCCGCGCTTCAAGATCAAGCGCATCGTGGTCAAGCCCGGCGCCAAGTTGTCGTTGCAGATGCACCACCATCGCAATGAACACTGGGTGGTGGTCGAAGGCATGGCCAAGGTCACCAACAATGGCACCGGCACTCACCTGGTGGCCAAGAACGAATCGACCTTCATTGCTGCCGGTCATAAGCATCGCCTGGAAAACCCCGGCGTGATCGACCTGGTGATCATCGAAGTGCAAAGCGGCGAATATCTGGGAGAGGACGACATCGTCCGCTTCGAAGATCAATACGGCAGGACGGTTTGAATGCTGCTTTCCCTTTACCGCACGCTGGGCAGCTATCGAGGGTTCATCCTCGGTAGCGTCCAGCGAGAGTTTCAGGCGCGTTATCGCAATTCGTTGTTCGGTGCCCTGTGGACCGTGCTCAATCCGCTATCGATGATCATTGTCTACACCGTGATTTTTTCCCAGATCATGCGCGCGCGTTTGCCTGGGGTAGATGACGGCATGGCCTACAGCATCTACCTCTGCGCCGGGCTGCTGACCTGGGGCTTGTTTGCAGAAATCACGGTGCGCAGCCAGAACATGTTTCTGGATAACGCCAACCTGCTGAAAAAAATCAGTTTTCCACGGATCTGCCTGCCAGTGATCGTGCTGTTGAATGCCGGTATCAACTTCGCGATCATCATCGGCCTGTTCCTCGGCTTTCTGTTGATCACCGGTCGCCTGCCGGGCCTGGCGCTGTTGGCGCTCATTCCGCTGCTGGCCTTACAGGTGATGTTCTGTGCCGGGCTGGGAATTATTCTTGGCGTATTGAATGTGTTTTTTCGCGATGTCGGGCAATTTTTCGCCATCTGCCTGCAATTCTGGTTCTGGCTGACGCCAATCGTTTACCCGATGAGCATCCTGCCCGACTGGGTGCAGCGCCTGCTGCAACTCAACCCCCTGACCAACCTGATCACCAGCTACCAGAACATCTTCCTGTACGGCCAATGGCCCGTCTGGAGTTCGCTGCTGCCGATCATGGTCGCCAGCGTATTGCTCCTGGTCATCGGGCTGCGGCTGTTTCGACAGAGGGTCGGTGAAATGGTGGATGAACTCTGATGGGGCACATACGCGTCACCGGCCTGGGCAAGGCCTATAAACAATACCCTACCCGCTGGAGTCGACTGGCTGAATGGCTGGTCCCGTTCTCACCGATCCGCCATCGCCAGCACTGGGTGCTACAGGACGTGAGCTTCCAGATTGCCCCGGGAGAATCGGTGGGTATCGTCGGGGTCAACGGTGCCGGCAAAAGCACCTTGTTGAAGATGATCACCGGCACCACCCAGCCCACCTGCGGCAGCATTGAGCTCGAAGGCCGCGTCGCCGCCCTGCTGGAATTGGGCATGGGTTTTCATGCGGACTTTACCGGCCGGCAGAATGCGGTCATGGCCGGGCAACTGCTGGGCATGCAGGTCGAAGAGATAGAAGCGTTGATGCCGGAAATCGAACGTTTCGCGGAAATTGGCGACGCCATCGACCACCCGGTGCGCACCTATTCCAGCGGTATGCAAATGCGCCTGGCGTTCAGCGTGGCCACTGCGCGACGCCCGGACATTCTGATCGTCGACGAAGCCCTGTCGGTGGGCGACGCCTACTTCCAGCACAAAAGTTTCGACCGCATCCGCAGCTTTCGCAAAGCCGGTACCACGCTGTTGATCGTCTCCCATGACCGCTCGGCGATTCAGTCGATCTGCGACTCGGCGATCCTCCTGGAAAACGGCCACATGGCCATGCACGACACCCCCGAATCGGTCATGGATTACTACAACGCCCTGCTCGCCGAGCGTGAAGGACAGACCGTGCGCCAGGAAGCCCTCGCTGGCGGCCAGATCAGTACCATTTCGGGAACGGGTGAAGCCAGGATTCTGAACGTGCGTCTGCTCGACAAACATGAGCGGTCCATCGACGCCGCCGAAGTCGGCCAGCCGGTCGTGCTGGAGGTGAATGTCGAAGTTCGCCAGGACATCGAGCGGCTGGTGCTGGGTTTCATGATCAAGGATCGCCTGGGCCAGGCCATGTACGGAATCAACACCCATCGCCAGGATCAGGCGCTGACCGATTTGCAGGCTGGCGAGCGCGTGACCTATCGCTTCGCTTTCGTCATGGGGTTGGGCAAGGGTAACTATTCCGTGGCGTTGAGCCTGTCTCGCCTGGATTCGCACCTGGACCGTAACTTCGAGTGGCGCGATTACGGGTTGGTGTTCCATGTGATCAACAACCGCCAGGAAGATTTTGTCGGCTGCTCGTGGCTGGCTGCGAAGACCAGCGTCACGCGCTCGAGCGCGCCGGTCACCTCGGGGAGCACGCCATGACACGTCTTTTGGTGGAATGCACGCACGTATTCCAACACCCCAAGGTCAATTCGGGCATTCAGCGGGTGGTGCGCAACGTCGTCAACCAGTTGCCGGAATCGGTCGACGGCGTTGAATGCATCCCGGTGGTGATGCTCAAGGGCAAACTCTATCGGGTACTGAAACTCGGCGCGCTGAACATTCCGTTTTTCGATCAGTTGATGATGTTCGGCGGGCGACTTGGCCGGCTGGCACATCGTTTCTGGCAATGGCACCAGCAGCTCGACCAACGCCTGACATCGCGATTCGCCAGGCGCGTGCTGTACGTGGCCTATCGACTGACAGCGCTGACCTGTTTCAGCCTTCCACTGCGTGCGATCGAGGGCATCAACCAGTATCAACTGCCCAAACGTTGCGCACCGTTGCAGCATCAGCCGGGAGATCAACTGGTGTTGCTGGATTCATCCTGGCACACCGACTTTTTCCCGTTTGCCGAACAGCTCAAGCGTGAAGGCGTGGGCATCGTTTCAGTGATCTACGATTTGATTCCCCTGACTCACCCACAGTTCTACGACTCACGGCTGGTGCAGGTATTCAACGAGTGGTTCGACTGGATCACGCAAACCGCCGATGGCTACGTGGCCATTTCCGCCACAGTGCGTGAACAGGTGCGTGAGGAGGTTCAGCGCCGCCTCGGCCCTGCCAAGGCCTGCGAGTTGTGGTTCGATTATTTCCACCTGGGCTCCGAACTCGATCTGAGCGAAGTCAGCGCTGACGTAGAACCGCGTCTTGCCCAACTGTTCGCGACGCCGGAACCGGTGTTCTTGATGGTCAGTACCATCGAGCCGCGCAAGAACCACGACTACCTGCTGGACGCCTTCGAACGGGCCTGGGCGGCAGGCTCCAATGCCCGGCTGTGCATTGCCGGGCGAGTCGGCTGGAAATGCGATGCACTGCTGGCCCGGATACGCAATCACCCGCAGCTGAACCAACGACTGTTCATGTTCAACGACCTGAGCGACACCAGCCTCGAACATGCCTACACCCACGCCAGCTCACTGGTGTTTCCGTCTTTTGTGGAAGGCTTCGGCCTGCCGCTGGTAGAAGCCATGCAGCGTGGACTGCCGGCCATGGGCAGCGACATTGCGGTCTTTCGCGAAATCGGCGGCGAGTTCATGGCGTACTTTGATCTGGCCGAGCCACAAAGCCTGGCTGATCTGGTCATGGGGTTCGAGCGCAGCGGTCAGTTCCCGGCCACTCGCGACATCGCCGACTGGCGCTGGATCGGCTGGCGTGAAGCCAGTGCGCAATTGGCCGAACGCACCCTGCGCAATCTCCCGGACGTGCCGCTCGTACAAGAGAGGCAACATGCGCATTGCCCTTAACGCCCGGATTCTCCGCGCGCCGCGCACCGGCATCGGCCACTACGTCGCCGAACTGGCAAACGCCCTGGCGGGTGAACCGGATATTGAACTGGCGCTGTTTCATGGCTGGGGCTGGAGCACTGCACTGCCTGAAGCGGCCATGCCCGGTTACTCTCGACTGACACCCTTGCTGCGGCAGATTCCGGGGGCCTATCAGGCCCGACGGTGGCTGGAACAGAAACGCTTCGATCAAGGCCGTGCGCAAGCCATCGACCTCTACCACGAACCGAGTTTGTGGCCGTTGTTGTTCGACGGCCCGACCGTCATCACCCTGCATGACCTGACACACCTGCACTATCCGCAAACGCAGCCACCGGCGCGCTTGCGAGAAATCGAACGGCGCGTCGCCGACGGTGTGCAACAGGCCAGTCTGATTCTTACCGACTCGCAATACATTGCCGACGAAGCCCAGGCACATTTCCGGCTACCGGCGCAGCGGTTTGTTGTCGCGCCGTTGGGTGTAGCCGCGCGCTTCCACCCCCGTGAACCCGAGGCCATCGATCAGGTTCTCAAGGCCCATGGCGTCGAAGCACGGGAATACTTCCTCTGTGTTGGCACCCTTGAACCACGCAAGAATCTGTCCCTCGCCCTGCGCGCCCACGCCCGATTGCCGGAATCAGTCCGTCAGCGTTTTCCATTGCTGATCGTCGGCATGGCCGGCTGGCAGCGCGAGCAGTTCAGCGAAGAATTGCACCAGGCCCTGGCCAGCGGTCATCTCTGTTTGCTGGGCTATCTGCCTGACGAGCACGTTGCGCAGCTGTTGGCCGGCGCCCGGGCATTGATTTTTCCGTCGCTGTACGAAGGTTTTGGCCTGCCGGTGCTGGAGGCCATGGCCTGCGGCACACCGGTCATTCTGACTCGACGCTCGGCCATGCCCGAAGTGGCAGGCCCTGCGGGCAACTATATTGAACCTGATGATCCCGATGGCTTGCGCAATGCAATGAGCCGTCTGATCGAGGATCCAGCGCATTGGCAGGCATGCCGGGAAGCCGGATTGCTACAAGCAAGGCTTTTTACCTGGGAACGCTGCGCGCAAGTCACGGCCAGCGCTTACCGCCAGGCTATGGGAGATTGAATGCGAGTTCTTCATTTTTTCAAGACGTACCTGCCTGACTCGGTCGGCGGGATCGAACAGGTTATTTTCCAGTTGTGCGAAAGCGGTGCCCTGCACGGCGTTGAAGGCAAGGTGCTGACACTCAGTGCCGATCCGACACCGCCGGCGATGCAGATCGCTCATCATGAAGTCCATCGGGCCAGGCTCGACATTCAGTTCGCCTCCACAGGGTTTTCCTGGAGCGTCTTCAAACAGTTTCGCGAGCTGGCAGCCGAAGCCGACGTGGTCAATTACCACTTTCCATGGCCGTTCATGGACCTGGTGCATTTCGCCAGCGACCTGAAAAAACCCAGCGTGGTGACGTACCATTCGGACATTATCCGCCAGAAACACCTGCTCAGACTTTACCGGCCGCTGATGAACCGCTTTCTGCAAAGTGCCGACCGGATCGTCGCAGCATCGCCCAATTACCTGCACACCAGTGATGTATTGCAACAATTTCAGCACAAGACCCAAGTGATCCCCTATGGATTGAACAAGGCAGGTTACCCACAGCCGGACAGTGATCGAATGGCTCACTGGCGGCAAAAGCTTGGCGACAAGTTCTTTCTGTTTGTGGGCGTGATGCGCTACTACAAAGGTTTGCACATCCTGCTCGACGCCCTGAAGGATCTGGATTACCCGACAGTGATTGTCGGCGCCGGCCCACTGGAAGCTGAACTGCATGCCCAGGCGGCCGCCTTGGGTTTAC
This sequence comes from Pseudomonas sp. B28(2017), assembly GCF_002113025.1. Lineage (GTDB taxonomy): Bacteria > Pseudomonadota > Gammaproteobacteria > Pseudomonadales > Pseudomonadaceae > Aquipseudomonas. Next base: position 139,957 of record NZ_NEJH01000013.1, read on the forward strand.
GCAATGTTCACTTCCTCGGACGCCTGGGGGACGAGGACAAGGTAGCGCTGCTGCAACTGAGCTACGCCATCGTATTCCCATCGCACCTGCGCTCCGAAGCCTTCGGCATTTCGCTGCTTGAAGGCGCGATGTATGGCAAACCGATGATCTCCAGTGAGATTGGCACGGGCACCAGTTACATCAACATCCATGACGAGACCGGGCTGGTGGTGCCGCCGAGCAATCCATCGGCATTTCGTGAGGCGATGCGCACGCTTTGGGAAAACCCGGTGCTGGCGGCGCATATGGGCGAGAAGGCGCAGGCCCGTTATCAAAACCTGTTCACGGCGGAGGAAATGGGTCGCAAATGGACGACGCTGTACGAGGAACTGCTGGAAGAAAAAGCCCTCGCCTACGCATGACGCTTTTTCTTGCAGGAGCCGACTTGCCTCTGCTGCTTTCCAACAGTGTTACGATTCCGCGACTATAGATGTCCATGGCTTGCGCACTGCGTGTGCAAGCCGTCGACTCTTCCCATCGACCCCTGACTTGCCGCTGAACGCCTATGCAACGCCTGCTCAATGACCGCCTCGACTGGAACCTGCTGCGCACCTTTCGGGTGATTGGCCAGGAGCTGAGCATCAGCCGCGCCGCCGCCCGCCTGCACCTGACACAACCGGCAGTGAGCCAGGCCCTCAAGCGCCTGGAAGATCAACTGGGCCGCCAACTGATTGCCCGTCGTGGGCCACGCTTTGCCCTGACCGAAGTGGGCGAGCAGATCTTCGCCCTGGCCGGGGAAATCTACGGGCAAATGTCCCAGGTCAGCAGCGTGCTGGAACAACCGGCCGACGAAGTGATCGGCAAAGTGCGGTTGCTGATCATCAGCCGGATCTTCTCCGAGCGCTTTGATGACTTCCTCGCCGACTTCCATCGCCAATACCCGCGAGTGGATCTGGAAGTCGATGTGATGCGCAGTTCCGACATCGTCAGCGCCCTCCAGGAAAAAACCGCGACCCTCGGCCTGAGCCTCAATCGGCGCCCGCAACCACGCCTGGAGCAGCGCTTGTTCCTGCGTCAACGCTATGCATTTTTCTGCGGCAAGCATCACGCCATGTTCGGCCAACAGGACGTCGCAGAAGGGGATTTGCAGCGGGAGAATTTCGTCAGCTTCACCAGTGACCAGATCGGCGGCATGCTCTCGCCACTGACGATTTTTCGCGATCAGCAGGGTTTCAGCGGGCGCATCGTTGCGTCATCGCCGAGCCTGGAAGAAGTCCGGCGGCTGGTCATCGCCGGCTTCGGTATCGGCTGTTTGCCCGAGCACGTGGTGGCGGCCGACGTAGACGCCGGACTGCTCTGGCGCCTGCCGCCCCACGAAGGAATCGCCGATGTGGACATTCATTTGCTGTGGAACCGCGAACAGCGCATGAGCCGGGCCGAGACGATCTTTCTCGAAAGCCTGCAGCAACGGCTGACGGACTAAACGCGCAAGACTTGCGCCACCGGCTCACCGGCCCGCAAGCGTTCGAGCAAGCGCGGTTCGGCGCGATCCGAGGCCAGCGCCTGTTCAATCACGGCCGCCGCCGTTTCCGTGTCGAGAAACAACACGCCGTTGTCGTCCGCCAGCACCCAATCCCCCGGTTGCACCGTCACGCCGGCGCAGTGGATGGGCTGATTGATGGCGCTGTCGCCGCGACCGTGCAGCTTGGTGGTCAACAGGCTGGTGCCTCGGGCGAACACCGGCAAACCGGCCTCGCGCAACTCCAACAAATCGGTTACCGCGCCGTCCACCACAATAGCCACCGCCCCGACACAGCGTGCCGCGCAACAGGTCACCGCACCGACCGGAGCGTGCCGATGATCGCCACCGGTGTCGATCACCAGCACGTCGCCCGGCCTGATTTGCGCCAGGGCCCGGTTGACGGCGATGGCATCGGCACCCACCAGTTTCAGGGTCAGCGCACGGCCAACGACTTTCACATTGGGTACCATGGCCTGCAGTTGTGGGTCGGCAAAACCATCTTCGAGAAAATGCCCAAGGGTCGGAAAGCTTACGGCCTTGAGCTGTTCGATCAGTAGCGACTCATCCATGTTGCGTCTCCCCGGCAATCAATTCGGCGACACAGTCGATTTCCAGCGACACGCCCCACAGGGCCACGCACACCGTGGTGCGCGCCGGTGGCGCATGGCCGAGGAACTCGCGGTACACGGCGTTGAACGGCTCCAGTTGTGCGGGATCGGTCAGATAGGCATTGACCTTGATCACGTGGCTGAAACCGGACCCGGCTTCAATCAGGATCGCTTCGAGGTTGCGCAAGGTTTGCCGCACCTGCTCCGGGAAATCAGCGGGTTGTTCGTCGAGGCTGTTGCGGGCTGGAATCTGCCCGGCGGTAAACACCAGGTGGCCGCTGACCACGGCCTGGGAGTAAGGGCCGACCGGACCGATGTAGCCTGGGGCCGATTGAATTCTGCGCATGGGGTTGAACTCCAGGATTCAGGCCGTAGCCGATTTGAAAGGTTTGTCGGGGGCCGGGCCGTCTGTCGGAACCACGTGCGGGATTTCGCTGATGTCTTTCTTGAAGGTCTCGGTCAGGAGCAACAGCGCCACCAGCGAAATCAATGCCGCGCCGATCATGTACCAGGCCACCGAAGAGCCTTTGCCCGTCGCGGCCAGCAAGGCCGTGGTGACAATCGGTGTTGCCGCGCTACCGAGCAGGCCGGACAACATGTAGCTGATGGACAACCCGGAATAACGCACCCGGGTGCCGAACAGTTCGGCGAGAAAGGTCGCGATCGGCCCGTAGTTGGCAGCGAACGCCGTCATCAGCAACAGATAACCGAAGACCACCATCGACAGCTCTTTGGTGTCCATCAACCAGAACATCGGGAACGCCACCAGCGCTTCGGCGATGATGCCGCCGACAATGATCGGCTTGCGTCCGACACGGTCCGAGAGCGCGCCGAATACCGGCAGCATCACGATGCACCAGGCGCAGGACAGCAGCACCACACCGAGCATCACGCTGCGGCTGAAGCCGAGATTCTGTGTGCCATAAGTCAAACCGAACGCCACGATAATGTTGAACGAAGCGCCCGTGGACATGGTGGCAATACCGCCCAGCACCACTTGCTTCCAGTACTTGCGGAACACCTCCGCCAGCGGCATTTTCACTCGCACCTTGGCCTCCTTGACCTTGTTGAAGGCCGGGGTTTCCGAGATGTTCAGGCGGATGTACAAGCCGACGGCGATCAGCAACACGCTGGCCAGGAACGGAATACGCCAGCCCCAGGCCAACAGGTCCTCAGGGGACAGCCACGCCGCGATCAACAGGAATGCCAGATTGGCAATCATGGTCCCGGCCGGCACGCCGATCTGCACCCAGGAACCGAACAAGCCACGCTTGTTGGCCGGCGCATGCTCCACCGCCATCAACACCGCCCCGCCCCATTCGCCACCCAATGCCAGGCCCTGCACGACCCTGAGCAGCAACAACAGGATCGGCGCCCAGATACCGATGGTTGCAAAGTCAGGCAACAAGCCGATGGCGAAGGTCGCCGCGCCCATGGTCAACAGCGAAATCAACAGCATCGACTTGCGCCCCAGGCGATCACCGAAATGCCCGAACAATGCTGCACCGACAATCCGCGCCAGATACGCCGACGCGAACGTGCCGAAAGCCAGCAGCGTTCCGATCAGCGGCACGAAATCCGGAAAGAACACTTTGTTGAACACCAGCGCCGACGCCGTGGCAAACACAAACAAGTCGTACCATTCCACGGTGGTGCCAATCACACTGGCCACCGCGACTTTTTTCATGCTGATTGCAGCTTCCGGTGGTGCACCGGACTTTTCTGCGGACGATAGATCGCTCATCACTGTCTCCAGGAATTCATCAAGAACTCGTTATTTAATTGTTTTGACTGGCAGTAAAACGGTTGAGGCGAAGGTTGTTGTTATGGCTTACGGGAAGCTGGTTCCTGTAGGAGCGAGCCTGCTCGCGATGAGCTCAGGAACACCGCGTTTAACCGGCAAACACGCGAAATCGTTAACGACCATCGCGAGCGGGCTCGCTCCTACAGGGGGGGTTGTCAGTTCAATATCCCAATACTCGGTCGGCACAGTTGAGTAACGGCTCGCCAGCATTCAGACGACGGAAGTTCTCCGACACTTGTTCAGCAATACAGTCATGGGAAGCCGCCGAAGCCATGTGCGGGGTGATGGTGACACCCGGCATGGTCCAGAGCCGGTGATCGACCGGCAGCGGTTCCTGTTCGAAGACATCCAGCAAGGCGCCGCGCAAATGCCCTCTCGCCAATGCCTGTTCGAGGTCGTCGATGTTCAAATGACCGCCCCGGCCACAGTTGACCAATGCCGCGCCGCTAGAGAGCCGCTCAAAAGTGGCTCGTCCAAGAATCCCACGGGTTTCGCTGGTGAGTGGCAACAGGTTGATCAGCAACTCGACACCATCGAGAAATGGATGCAACGCATCAGCCCCGGCGAACGTGCGCACACCCGGCAAGTCCTTGCTGCGCCGCGCCCAGCCACGCACGTCATAACCTGCTGCGGCCAGATCCAGAGCAATCGCGCTGCCCAGCGAGCCGAGCCCCATCACACCGACCTTGAACTGCCCCGCCGCCCGTTGCAGTGGCCGCTCCCAGCGTTGCTCCCGTTGTTGCGACAACACCTGATCGAAACCGCGGTGATAGTGGATCACCGCCCAGCGCACGTACTCGGTCATGCCCTGGCGGTGACCCGGATCGACCACGCGGCAGATCGGCAGATCCGGGCATGACGGATCGTGATCGAGGTGATCGATACCGGCGGCCACCGAATGAATCACCTGCAGGTTCGGCAAGGCGCCAAGACTGCCCGGCAAGGGAAACCAGCACGCCGCCATCTGTGCATTGGCTGCCCGCGAATCATCGGCCAGCACGGCGGTGAGCTGCGGCGCACTGCGGGCAAACGCCGCCTGCAATTGCTTGAGCAGCAAGGTGTCGCGGGACAGCAAAACCACGGTGTTGGTGACAGCGTTCATGACAAATAGGACTCGCGCTGGGATTCGATCAAGGTCAGGGCGGCCTCCCAGGCCAGGTCGATGATGTTGTCCTGCTCATCACGGTCAAACTGCTCGGCGGTGTGCGCACAGACTTCCGGCGATGGGTAATGCAGTGCAGAGCCACCGGCCAGCGCCTGCACCTGGGCCTGACAGGCACGCTCCAGGAAATGGATCTCCTGGAACGCCTGGGCCACACTCGAACCACCCACCAGCAAACCGTGGTTGCGCAGAATCATCGCCCGGTGCGGGCCGAGGTCGGCAATCAACCGCTCGCGCTCATCCAGCGACAGCGCGATGCCCTCATAGGTGTGATAGGCCAGCTTGCCGTAGAACTTCAGCGCGTGTTGAGTGATCGGCAGCAAGCCTTGCTTCTGCGCCGCGACGGCCATGCCAGCTGCTGTGTGGGTGTGGATCACACAGTTCAGGTCGGGCCGCGCCATGTGGATCGCCGAATGAATCACGAAGCCGGCGGCGTTGACCCGATGCCCTGCGTACTCCGGATCCACCACACGTCCTTCCTGGTCGATGCGCACCAGATCCGAGGCGCGCATGCGGTCGAAGATCACCCCGTAGCGGTTGATCAGGAAATGGTGCTCGGGCCCCGGAATCCGCAGGGTGATATGGGTGTCGATCAGGTCGGTCATGCGAAAGTGCGCGACCAGTCGATACAGCGCAGCCAGTTCGCAACGGGCTTGCCATTCAACCGGGTCGATGTGTGCGGGTTTACTCACGAATACACCTCTTTGGCAGCGTGGGAGACGACCGGGTTGGCGCGCAGGCGGGCCAGGCCGCAAACACCGATCAGGGACAGGGCCGAGAGCAAGGTGAAGAACACCGCCAGCGGTAACCATTGTCCGGAAAATTTGCTGGCCAGCAGGGTGCCGATCAGCGGCGTAGTGCCGCCGGCCACGGCGCAAGCCAGTTGGTATGCGATGGAAATGCCCGAGTAGCGCAGGTGCACCGGGAAGGACTGGGTCATGTAGCCGGCGATCACCGCGTACAGCGCCGAAAGAATCACCACGGCCAACGCGATACCGAGCGTCATCAACAGAATGTTCTGCGTGCCCACCAGCAGGAACATCGGGTACGGCGTGACCATGCACAGCAGCGCGACCCATTTGAGAAAATGCCCTTCGCCGATACGTTCGGCCAGCAACGCCGAGACCGGTTGCGAAAGCAACTGGATGATGGTCACCAGAAACAGGCAATCAAGAATCGTCGAACGGGCAATGCCTTGGTATTGGGTGACGTAGGTGATCATGAAGGTGTTGGTGAAGAAGAACCCGGCCGAACCAATGGTCACTGCCGCAGCAGCGAACAGGATCTGCCGCCAGCAGATGCGGATCACGTCCATCACCGGGTATCTGGCGGTCTCGTTGTTGTCCTGGACCTTGGCGAACTCCGGTGACTCGTGAACCCCGGAACGGATCAACAGGCCGACCATCATCAACACGCCGCTGGCGAGGAATGGCAGGCGCCATCCCCAGGCGAGGAACTCCTCTGGCTCAAGGGACGTCACCAGGCGGAAAGCGATCAGTGCCAGCAACAAACCGGCCGGGCTGCCGAGTTGGGCGAACGACGCGTAGAACGTCTTGCGCCTGGCCGGCGCGTGTTCGCTGGCCATCAACACCGCCCCACCCCACTCGCCACCGACCGAAATGCCCTGGATCAAACGCAGCACGATCAGACCGATTGGCGCCCAGATACCGACGCTGGCATAGCTCGGCAACAGGCCAATGCCCGCGGTGGCGATGCCCATCAAGGCCATGGTCACCAACAGCATTTTCTTGCGCCCGAGACGATCGCCCAGATGCCCGAAGACCATCCCGGCCATGGGCCGCGCAATGAAGCCGACAGCGAAACTGCCGAATGCCGCAAGGGTACTCATGACCGGGTCGCTGCTGGGGAAGAACACCTGCCCGAGGACCAGCGCCGCCGCGGTGGCGTAGATGTAAAAGTCGTAGAACTCGATGGTCGTGCCAATGAAGGCAGCGGCCGCGGCTCGGCGCGGTTGGGGAGTAGTGTGCATGCAAGGACCCTGTGTACTTATAGTTTTGGGCAGGTGTTAAGGCGGATGACGGTTGCGCTCTATGGCGCTTGTGGGCTTTATCGCTTCCGTGCCAGGATTAGTCAATTTTCAAATTCTTATCTTTACTATTAGCACTGCTACTAAGTGAGGTTTTATGCCCTCCACTTCCAACCCGTGGGTCGGCCGACGCTTTCTCAATGACCGACTCGACTGGAACCTGCTGCGCACCTATCTGGTCATCGGCCAGGAAGGCAGCATGAGCCGCGCTGCCGCGCGATTGCACATCACCCAATCGGCGGTCAGCCAGGCCTTGAAACGGCTGGAGGAACAACTGGAATGCGTGCTGATTGCCCGCAGCGGACGACGCTTTGACCTGACGGAAACCGGGGAAGAAGTCCTGCGCATAGCGGCGGATATCTATGGTGATATTTCACGCCTGGGAACCGTGGTGGAGAGCCGTCACGACGACGTGGTGGGCAAGATCCGCATTCTTACCGTCAGCGGTGTGCAGGCGCGGCATTACGATGATTTCCTCGCTGACTTCCATGAGACTCACCCGAAAATCGAGTTGGAAGTCGAGGTAATGGGCAGTTCGAACATCATCAGTTCGCTGCTGCAAAAGACCGCGACCATTGGCGTCGGCCTGTGCCGTTTGCCACAGCCGCGGCTGGAACAGCGGGTGCTGTTTCGCGAGACCTACGCTTACTTTTGTGGCCAGCGTCACCGGTTGTTCGGTCAAGAGAACCTGGCCCTGGAACAACTGGCGGCGGAAAACTTCGTCAGCTTCACCAGCGATCAATTGGGCGGCAATCTTTCACCCCTGACACTGTTTCGCGATCAGCAGGGCTTCACCGGCAAGATCGTCGCCTCATCCACCAGTTTCGAAGAAATTCATCGCCTGATCTGTGCGGGCTACGGCATCGGTGCCTTGCCCACGCATCTGGTACGCCGGGATGTCGAGCAAGGTCTGCTCTGGCGCTTGCCCCCGGAAGACGGCGTGGTGGATTTCGATATCCAGTTGTTGTGGAATCGCGAACAGAAGATGAGCCAGGCCGAAACGGTGTTCCTCGAGAGCTTCCAGCACATGCTCAGCATCCGTGAGCCTGTGCTGTGAGCCATGATGTTTCAGACGTGAGGATCGCCCGGCGCCTTGCTCGGCGCAGCGTACTGCGGCTTCAGGTGCCCGTCCTGATCGAGTAGCCAGGCGTCCATGATCTCCCGTACGACCGGCCCGGCGACACGACCACCCGCCTCGCCGTTTTCGATCATCACCGAAATCACGATCTTCGGGTGCTCGGCCGGTGCAAAACCGACGAACAAGGCATTGTCGCGGTTACGCTCACGGGTTTTCTCCCGGTTGTAGCGCTCACCCTGCTTGATCGCCACCACTTGCGCGGTACCACTCTTGCCAGCAATACGATACTGCGCGCCCGCAGCTGCGGCCCGGGCAATCCCGCGGGCGTCATGCATCACCATCTGCATGCCATGGTTGACCTGCTCCCAGTCGCGTGGGTCCTTGAGCAGAATGTTCGGCATCGGATGCTCATCCACCGGCGCGACGCCGTCCACGGTCTTGGCCAGGTGCGGGCGATTCCACACGCCTTTGTTGGCAATCAGTGCCGTGGCCTGGGCCAATTGCAGCGGCGTGACTTGCATGTAGCCTTGACCGATACCGAGAATCACCGTCTCACCAGGAAACCAGGCCTGCCGACGCGTAGCGCGCTTCCAGGCTTGGGATGGCATCAGACCAGGGGACTCTTCATTCATGTCCAGGGAGACTTTCTCACCCAGTCCGAACATCGCCATGTAGTCGTGCAGGCGATCGATGCCAAGCTTGTGTGCGAGGTCATAGAAATAGGTGTCGTTGGACCGCATGATCGCCGCATCCATATCCACCCAACCATCGCCGCTGTGGTTCCAGTTGCGGTACTTGTGATCGAAATCCGGCAGTTGGTAATAACCGGGGTCGAACACACGGGTCTGTGGCGTGACGACACCCGCGTCGAGGCCAGCGATTGCCACTTCCGGCTTGATGGTCGAACCCGGCGCGTAGAGCCCGCGCAGCACACGGTTGAACAGTGGTCGGTCGATGGAGTCGCGTAGCGTGGAGTATTCCTTGGAACTGATACCGGTGACGAACAGATTGGGATCGAAACTCGGGTTGCTGACCATGGCCAACACTTCGCCAGTCGACGGATCGAGCGCTACCACTGAGCCACGACGATCGCCAAGGGCTTGCTCGGCGGCCTCCTGAAGCTTGACGTCGAGGCTCAGGACAATGTTTTCACCCGGCACCGGATCAGTGTGCTTGAGCACTCGCAGCACGCGGCCCTGAGCATTGGTTTCGACCTCCTCGTAACCGACATGGCCGTGCAGTTGCGCCTCGTAGAATTTCTCGATCCCGGTCTTGCCGATGGATTGGGTGCCGCGGTACTCGACCGTATCCAGCGCCTTTGACTCTTTCTCGTTGATACGTCCGACGTAGCCGACCGAATGAGCGAAGTGCTCGCCCAACGGATAGTGTCGAACGAATTGCGGCTCGACATCGAGGCCCGGCAAGCGGAACTCGTTGACGGCGAGTACGGCAATCTGTTCTTCGCTCAGTTCGTAGAACAGCGTCACCGGTACGAAGGGGTGACGTGCCTGCTTCATCGCCTTGTCGAACTGCGAGCGGTCTTCAGCGGACAGGTGCAGGAGATTGACCACTTCGTCCAGTTCAGCTTTCACATCGGTGGCGCGCTCGCGGGTGATGGTCAGGTTGAAGCTGGGGCGGTTGTCCGCGAGGAGTACGCCGTTGCGGTCATAGATCAATCCGCGGGTAGGCGTAATCGGCAGGACATGTACGCGGTTGTTTTCGGAGATGGTCGAGTGATAATCGAACTCGACTACCTGCAGGACGTACAGGCGTACCACCAAAGCACAGGTAATGGCGGCAACGAACAAGGCGCAGGCCATGAGTCTCTTGTTGACCAGGCGTGTTTCTTTCTCGTGGTCCTTGATCGGTATCGGCTCAGGCACTTGTGCAGCAACTCTTTGAAAAGAATGCCGATCCGTGGGCGCAAACTCAGTCCATTAAAAATGAGCTGCACCTTAGCAAAACCGTGGAGTCACGTTTGTGTGATTTTTTTTACAATTGGCCTTGCAGGAGCGAGCTTGCTCGCTCCTGCAGGACAAAAACAAAACCCCTACCTGCGTATGCAGATAGGGGTTTCGGAATTTAATCTTGACGATGACCTACTCTCACATGGGGAAACCCCACACTACCATCGGCGATGCATCGTTTCACTTCTGAGTTCGGGATGGGATCAGGTGGTTCCAACGCTCTATGGTCGTCAAGAAATTCGGTGTGCCGAGTCGTCTTTCGACGCTTCAGCAAATTGGGTATGCGATAGATTTGTGTGTTGTGCGAACTTTCGGTTCATTGCGTCTTCACACACCGCAATCTGGTGCCTTTTCAGGTCAGCAAATTGCTTGGGTGTTATATGGTCAAGCCTCACGGGCAATTAGTATTGGTTAGCTCAACGCCTCACAGCGCTTACACACCCAACCTATCAACGTCGTA
>NZ_NEJH01000014.1 GCF_002113025.1 Pseudomonas sp. B28(2017)
AATGCCCCGTTAACCAGAAGGGCCGAGTGGAGGTGTTGCGTAGGGGGGGAGTGCGTCAGCACCTTCGGCGTAGCCGAAGTCGCGAGATGTAGAGTTGCTTGCAACTCGGAGGCCGCGATACCCCGTAGCGACACCGGAGCGAGGGAACCCGAAGCGCAGCGTAGGGCCCCTGGTGGGGCAAGAATTTTTGCTTACTTTTTTTTCGACTGAAAAAAGTAAGGCGCCGTAAGGGCGCAAAGGTGATTCAGCGCCACCCTGGCAAATGGATAAGCTCACAGCACTCACAGCACTCACAGCACTCACAGCACTCACAGCACTCACAGCACTCACAGCACTCACAGCTACAGAGCAAAAAAACTTTCCCGACAATCCGAGAAGAACCAAAAAAAAAGCCCGCGGGAGGGCGGGCAAACCGTAGTTTCTTGAATGAGCGAGGGCAATGTACAGGCAGGAACGCAATCGTGGGGTGAAGAAAAATTCATCTCGATCAAAGCCCCCATATCAGCGCTACGACACCGCTACGGCAAATGATCCGCGGCAAAGTCGGCTTCCGACCGTGCACGCAATCGGCCCTTGCGGCAGGCTTGCTGGAACCGTTCGAAATCGTGTTCGTTCTGCTCGGTATAACCCCGAGCATATTGATAGAGCGCGTCGGCCAGTGCCTCGCTCTTGCCGATGTAGCCGCTGATCACCGCCGCGCGCCCGGAAGACTTGGCATGGGCACGAGCCAGGGCCCGGCCGCAGAGCCTGCCATAGGCCGCGAATGCGTCGCCATCGAAGGTCTCGAGTTCGGCGGAGATTTTCATATCGCGCAATTGCCGTACATAGAAATGCCGCCCGCTGGGACCTGTGGTCCAGCCGAGGAACAAGTCGCTGGCCGATTGCATCAATCGCTGGCCCTCGACCACCCGTTGCCCTTCATGCCGCACACGGGACTTGGCCTTCACGTAGCCGGCGAGCACCGAGCGCCGCGCCTCCTTGAACTGCAGGAACAACGGGAACTCCTGATCGTCGGTCAGCAGCGCCACCAGGCAACGGGTGCCGACACTGCCGACGCCCACCACTTTGAACGCCATGTCCTGAACGTGAAAACGCGACACCAGATCACGGCGGTCCGCTTGCAGGGTGCCGCGATAGTCGCGCATGAAGGTGTCGTAGAGCGGACGCCAGTCCGAGAGGCGCAACCAGTCATCATCGGCGTCCAGCAGCGTGGTGTTTTTGTGCAGGTGGAAAATTTCCGGTAGGTCATCGCGAATGATCAGGCGACCATGGGCGTCGCGTTCGCTGATTTTTGGCAGCAGTTCGGCATGGGTGCGACGCTCGGCTTTTTCGATGGCGCGTTGCACATGTTCCAGGGTGCTTTTGTTGGCCTGCGCCAGCAGGTCGTCATAGCTGATCGATTCGTACCAGGTTTCCAGCGAACTTTGTTCGGCGCATTCGAGCATGGTTTTCTGATACGCACCCACGACCTGATGGCAAACCGTCTCTTCAACCGTTTCCCCATGACGCAGATCGTGAGCCGCCACCAGGAAGCTCGCCACCAGACGTTTCAAGTCCCACTCCCAGGGGCCGGGATGGGCTTCGTCGAAGTCGTTGACGCTGAACAACAGGTTGCGCTCAGGCGTTGCGAACCCCCCGAAATTCATCAGGTGGCAATCGCCGCAAATCGGCGAAATCAGCCCCATGTTCGAGGTGCCCGCCAGGTCGTGGGCCTGCAGCAGCGCATTGCCGCGATAGAAGGTGAACGGTGACACCAGCATGCGCCCGTAGCGCAACTCCACCAGCGATTTGACGCGTCCTTCACTCGACGCCTTGATCAGCGGTATCGGGTCGCGGGCGACATTTCCCAAGGAGGCTTGCGAACTGCGCGAGCACTTCTTGCGCGCATCCTTGCCTTGCTTCAAACGGTCGGTGAGTGTGGTCATGGGGACCTATTGGACAGGTGTTGCAGGGCGTTTGCGAATGGAGTGTAGAAGGGCTTTGCGGGTTCATCCGAAGTGTTTGCCCAGCGACTAATCTGTCTGTCAGGCATCGACCCGATGCGACCACCCGGAAACAAGGAGGCCTGTGTATTCACTGCTCATTTCGCTGTTGCTGGCGTTCCTCATCGGCTGGGTGTCTCAGCGCATGGGCATGTGCCTGGTCAATGCCATGGGGCTGCTGCTCAAACGCCGACCGACCCTGTTCGTGTCGCTGGTCAGTTGCGGTTTGTTCGGTCTGTTGCTCGCGCCGGTCTATGCCTTGTCCGGCGTCAGTCAGCCGCTGTTCATCCCTGAGGTTGGCTATCTGTCACTGGTCGGTGGCGGAGTGCTGTTCGGCCTTGCCTCGGTGCTCAACGACGGATGCAGCGTCGGTACTCTCACCAAGCTCGCCAGCGGCAATCTCAATAAGGCCTTCACCATCCTCGGCTGGGTGCTGGGCATCGTGCTGTGGCATCACCTGAACATGCTGACCGAACACCGGGCGCTGCAAATGCCGATGATCACTGGCCGTCATTACTGGCTGGTCATCGGCATCGTGCTGCTGATTCTGCTGTTCCTGATCCGGATTCACGGTGACAAACACCTGGTGCTGTCGAGCCTGCTGCTGGGTGCCCTGACCGGTGCTCTCTACACCTTCGAGCCGCTGTGGACGCCCAGCGTGTTCTTCTACGATCTCTCGCAAATGTTCCGGGGCTCGGGCGACACATCATTGACCACCCAGCGTGTGGCGGTGTTCGCCATGCTGATGCTGGGCATGCTCTGTTACACCTTGCATCGCCGCACGTTCAACTATCAGCGCTTTGCAGCGATGACCGCGGGCAGGCATTTGTTCGCGGGTGTGTTGATGGGGACCGGTGCATCGATGATGTTGGGCGGCAATGACTCGCAGATCCTGTTGGTGTTCCCGACGCTGACCTGGGTGGGGACGGTGCCGTTGGTGTCGATTGTGTTGGGGATCTTGGTGGGGGTTGGGGTGAAGCGGCTGCGTGGTTGAGTGATCGCGGCTTTGAGTTGGAGGATCTCAAACGAGATATTTAGCGTGAATCCAACAGCTTACAAATCCACCCGTTTTACCGTGTGCTTGAAATGATGCTCCCAAAGCCTGACCCCTAACCCGCCGGTCCGGTCCAGCGACGAACCCACCGTCAAATCCGTAATCAGCGTCGGCTGCAAACCCGCATCAAACAGAGCAAACCCCGCCGCCAGGCAGCAGGTTTCGGTCTGCAGACCACACACCAGCACGCGCTCGACGTTCAGGCTTTTCAGGTAGTCGATGGTTTCCGCTGTGGGCGCGTAGCCGTGCTTGATAAAGATGCGGTCGGCGGGGATCAGGCTGTCATCGTCCGGCGCGGGGTGCCAGCCGAGCTGTTTTTCGAAGGGGGTTATGGACTCGTCGTGGCGCTCGACAGTGGCGACACTGGGCAGTGTGCCAATGAGTGCCTTGATGCCGTCGATCAGCCATTGCGGCGGGTTGAAGCTGGGTTGCACATCGATGATCAGGAGGGCTTGATGCATGAGCTTCTCGGAGGTGATGGCCGTGATATGGGCGACAGCGGATGCAAAATATTCCGGATGGTCTCGCAGGCCTCTTGGTGGGCAGGCCAGTTGCAGAGCTTAGTCGTTAGCGATGTTCATATTGCAATCATGCACATAACAACCATTGCGCGACTGCCAATGCGACCCTATCGTCGGATTCTACGTGTCACAACGTGGTTTTGTGAGTTGTGGGCGTACGATGTAATGCACGTTTTCGCGGAATTCCCGGGTGAGTAAACGAAGTGACTGATCGATAAAGCGTTGGAGAAAAATCATGATTCGCAAGCACTACTTGAAAGCCTTGGCAATGCTGCTCATCGCCGCTGGCGTGCAGTGGGTGACACTACCCGTGTACGCGACCGAACAGGGTCAACAACGGCGTGAAGCTCGCGATACCAGGCAGGAAGGGCGCTCCGCTGCCCGGCAAACCAAGGATGACTGTAGAAGGGGCAATGACAAGAGCAACGTAGAATGTCGCCAGGACAAGCGCAGCACCAAGCAGGATACCCGTCGCACAGCGCGGGACATCAAGTACTGATCGTTAGCGTGAGTCATGTTTCAGCCTGGACGAGTATCATCGAAACCCGCTGAGTCGCCGAGCCTTGACTGTTCCTGCTTCAGGCGGTTGCAGGATTTGTGATACAGCCAGAAACAACAAAGCCCGCACTGGGCGGGCTTTGTCAGCTTCGATTGGTGGAGCCGGGGGGAATTGAACCCCCGTCCGCCAGTACTCCGCTGTCGGTACTACATGCGTAGCCGTGTCTATTAAGTTAACCCTCAGCGACCCGACGGGCAGGGTGCTTTGGGCGAGTTGTGTAAGTTTTAGCCGCTTCGTCCACAACGTACTGCACGGCGATTCTGTTCTATATGACAATCACTTTGGGTTTACAGACATCCCCTGATGATTGCTGGACCCGAAGGTACCAGAAGGGAAGGGCTAAGGCTGCTTACGCAGCGAGAGCGTATTCCCCGTAGGTTTCGTCATTGGCAACTATAGGAAGTTGCAACAGTGGATTTACGAGTTCTGTTACCAACTCGGCATGCACCTAAAGTTTCGCAACCGGCGTCGAATCCAAAACGGCCCCGAGCCTGATGCTCTTTGAATCAAGTGAGCAGCAGGCATGCACAGTGTACGTCAATGCGACCCGGAAGGCCAACCCGAAGGTTGGCCACCACAAATTATGGGTTGGGCTCGTTGCTCTGTTTGTCTGCGAGTGCCAATGCCTGGGTGGCCTCGGTGACGCATTTTTTGTCGTCTCCGGAGGCTTGTGAGGCTTCGGCGCTGGACATCAGTCTTTTGATTTCCATTGTGGTGTTTCCGGAGGTTGCCGGCAGCGCATTCACTTTGCCTTTGAGCTCTTGCAGCTTGCTCCTACAAAGGTTGTTGTCCGCAGCAAATACGGGAGAGGCCAACATTGCAGCAGAAATGAACAGACCAGCGAGTGCGCTACGTTTCATGGATATCTCCTGGAGTGGGTGGTCTCGGTGCTGACGTATGAGCGAGCGGTCAGGCCGAGTCCGAAAAACAGCCACGATCGATTGGGCCTATCTAAAAGACTGCGACGCAACGCAAGAATTCGTTTTTTTCAGAAAACGTGTCGACCTTTTTCCAGCGATGCGCACGGTTGCACATTTCCAGATCCCAGATGCAACAAAACCCGCTACTGGCGGGTTTTGGTTTGCTTCATCTCGGACGCAGCCGGGCCTTGAACTCCCGGCTGTCAGTACTCCGTTGTTGATGTGCGCCAACAAGCCCCGGAAGGCCAGCCCGAAGGCTGGCCCTGAGCTGAGAGTTACTTCCCGCCTTTGCTCGCGTTCTTGAGGTCCTGGATGGTTTGGTTGGTCTCGGCGACGCAATCATCAATACCTTGTTTGTTGCCTTTTGCATGGTCGGCTTTGGCTTTCTTGACAGAGTCCGCTACTTGCTCAGCCATTTCGGGAGGAATCTGTGCCTTTGCGTTTTCGATGGTTTTCAGATTGACCGCGCATAGGTCTTTTTCGGCGGCAAACGAGGGGGTGACCAGCATTGAGGCAGTAACGAACAGACCAAACAGTACAGAACGTTTCATGAGTATCTCCTTGAACTGAGTGGCCAGGCATCGCTGACCATCAGGACGGGCTGCCGAGTGTAGGAAAGGTCCCACGATTGCAGGACTTGATCTGTGGACTGCGGTGGCACGTCAGGGTTCTGTTTTTTGCGGTAATGCTGTCGGTTCTGGCAGCAAGCACTAAAAAAGGCGCATGAATGCGCCTTTTGTGGGGTTCTGCTCAGGTCGCCCTAGCCAGGGTAACGCGGTCCACCAGATAGACTAGACCGTGGTAATCAATGCCGCCATGTTGCGTCAGGCCGATCTCACAAGTGCGACTGGTGGAAATCCCCTCGCTGCACTGCTGCACCGCGTCCTTGAGCGTGCGCAGCGAGTGGGCGTTCAACTGCGGCGTGGTGAAGCCCTTGTCGCCAGCGAAGCCGCAGCAGTGAATACCTTCGGGAATGACCACGTTTTTGCTGCACTTGCGCGCCAGGTCGATCAGCGCCTGGCTTTCCCCCAGGTGTTGGGTGCTGCAGGTCACGTGCACGGCGATCGGTGCCTCCTGAGGTGTGAATTCCAGGCGATCCATCAGGTGCGTGCGGATGAAACGCACCGGGTCGTACAGGTCCAGGCGGGCTTCGCCCAGGTCCTGAACCAGGCGCAAGGTGCACGGGCTGGTGTCGCAGTAGATCGGGTCGAGCCCGCCTCGGCTGGCATGCAGCAAGGCGCCAATCAGCTCCTGGCGTTTGTGTTCGGCTTGCTCGGCGTAGCCTTTGGACGCGAACGGTTGACCGCAGCACAGGCTGTCCAGGTTGTCCGGGAAAACCACCTGATAACCGGCCTTTTCCAGCAAGCCTCGGGTCTTGTCGTGCAGTGACATTTGTTCCTTGTCGCCGGCTGCCGGTCCCATGGCCCGTGATACGCACGCGGCCAGGTACACCACCCGCGGGCGCTCATCGGTGATCGCCGGGCTGAAGCGAATCGGCCGTTCAGGCTGGGGCATCGCGTTGGTCCACTGCGGGATTTGTCCTTTGGACAGTTTGCTCACGGATGCGGAAAGCTTTGCCAGTCGCGGCGCTCCCAGCAACAGGCGCGCACCATTGGCGACGTGCAGGGTGAAACGTGCTCCTTGCAGTGCCGTGGCGAAATGTCCTTCAAGCCAGTTGGCGGTTTTGGTATGCGTTGCCTTCCGGCTGCGCAGCTTTTTCACCAGCTCGCCGGTATTGATGCCGACCGGGCAGCGTTGCGCGCACAGGCCGGTGGCGGCACAGGTGTCGATGCCCTGGTATTCGTACGCGGTTTCGAGTTCGGCGGTATTGATGCCGGCGCGTTTTCTCGCCTGAATGTCGCGCCAGATCACAATGCGTTGGCGCGGGCTCAAGGTCAGGCCTTTCGACGGGCAGACCGGTTCGCAGAAGCCGCATTCGATGCACTTGTCCACAATTTCGTCGGCGGCCGGCAATGGCTTGAGGTGCTTGAGGTGGATCTGCGGATCTTCGCTGAGCACCACGTCCGGGTTGAGAATGCAGTGGGGGTCGAGCAGACGCTTGAGTTGCCACATCAACTGGTAGGCATCGCTGCCCCATTCCAGCTCGACGAACGGAGCCATGTTGCGCCCGGTGCCGTGTTCGGCTTTCAGCGAGCCGCCGAACTCCACTGCCACCAGTTGCGCCACGTCGTCCATGAACGCCTGATAGCGTGCGACTTCTTGCGCGTTGTTGAAGCCTTGGGTGAAGACGAAGTGCAGATTGCCTTCCAGCGCGTGTCCGAAAAGGATCGCTTCGTCGTAGTGATGTTTGTCGAACAGCTCGATCAGGCGGTTTACGCCGATGGCCAGTTGTTCGACCGGGAAGGTGACGTCTTCGATGATTACCGTGGTGCCGGTCTTGCGCACGGCGCCGACGGCAGGGAAGGTGTCTTTGCGGATGGCCCAGAGGCGGGCGTTTTCCTGCGGGTCTTCAGTGAAGTCGACCTGCTTTTCCACCGGGAACGGCTGCAGCGACGCCATGATCTGCGCCAGTTGTTCGCGCAGCAAGGTGGTCGACGCGGCGCGGGACTCGATCAGCAAGGCGCAGGCATTGTTCGACAGATGCTGTACGAAAGGCGGCATGCCGGGCTTGTCCTGCACTGAACGCAGGCTGCGTCGGTCCAGCAGTTCCACGGCCGATACCGGTTGGCTTTTCAATACGGTGACTGCATTGCAGCAGGTCTCGACATCCGGGAACACAATCAGGGCCGAGGCCTTGTTCGGGTGGTCGATCACTGTGTCGTAGGTCACCGCACTGATGAACCCGAGCGTGCCCTCGGAGCCCACCAGCAAGTGGCTCAAGATATCCACAGGCTCGTCGAAATCCACCAGGGCATTGAGCGACAGGCCGGTGGTATTTTTCAGACGGTATTTGTGGCGGATTCTCGCAGCCAGTTCGGCATTGGCGCGGGTCTCGCGCCCCAGCGTCGCCAGGCGCTCCAGCAGGGCGGCGTGGCTTTGGCGAAACGCCGCGACGCTGGCGGCGTCTTCAGTGTCGAGACGACTGCCATCGGCCAGCACCAGACGAATGCCGGCCAGGGTGTGATAGGTGTTTTGCGCCGTGCCGCAGCACATGCCGCTGGCATTGTTGGCGACGATGCCGCCGATTTTGCAGGCATTGATCGAGGCCGGGTCCGGGCCGATCTTGCGTCCGAACGGCGCCAGCCAGGCGTTGGCCTGGGCACCGATCACGCCGGGTTGCAGGCGGATTTGCGCGCCTTGGTCGCGGATCTCGCGGCTGTTCCAGTTATCCCCCAGTACGATCAGCACCGAATCGCTGATCGCCTGTCCGGACAAGCTGGTACCGGCGGCGCGGAAGGTCACCGGCACCCGGTCGCGTTGTGCCAGTTGCAGCAGTGCCACCACTTCGTCTTCGGACTCGACGCGGATCACCAGTTGCGGAATCAAACGATAGAAACTGGCATCGGTGCCGAAGGCCAGGGTCGACAGCGGGTCGTCGAAACGTCGCTCTTGAGGAATCAGTTGCCGTACATCATGCAGGAAAGCGGCCGGTAGACTCATTTGTCCTCCAGGATCAACACCACCAGGTCTTTCGGACCGTGGGCGCCGTACGCCAGCACTTGCTCGATGTCGGCGGTTTTCGACGGGCCGGACACCAGCAACGCATTGGTCGGCATGCCCTGCGCCCATTCGAATTCCTGCTGTACCTGATAGAAGTTGTCGCGGATTTCGCTGGCCTTGAGCAGGGCGAAATGCACCGGTGGCGCGAGGCTCATCAAGCGCGGTTCTTCCCGGGTCGGCCAGAGAATCAGGCTGCCGGTTGCCGCGATGGCGCCGAGGGTGCCGGTCAGACTCGCCGGCGTGTCGTTGAACAGTTCGGCTTTCCATTCCTCAACCGGGCGGTCGTAGGCCTTGAGCATCGGCAGGCCAGGATTTTTCGCCCAGTGCTGTGTGATCCGTTGACCGTGGGGCGTGGTTGGTGCGATCAGCAGACTCGGCAACTGGCGGTCTCGCAGCAATTGCGCGAGGAGCCTCGGCCACTCTTCGCCGGACGTCAGATGGATTTCCGTGTGCACCGCTTCCATCAGTTTGCGCAGTTGTGCAATGCGTTGTTCAGGCGCGTAGGTGTAAGGCTGGGTCACCAGGTCGACATCAAAGTTGTCGGCCACCGGTGTGGTGCCTGTCAGACTTTTACGCAGTTTGGCGAGGATATTTTGCTTGGCGCTCATCAGCGGTCTCCCTGTTTGGCCAAGTGCTCGCGGGCCATGTCATGCAGTGAGCGGGCGGCGGGTTTTGGTGCGCTGTGGTTTTGCGTCCAAGGGCCGAGATTGCTCGGTGTGAGGGCACGCAAACGGGTGGCGAAGAGCCCGAACAGGCGATACAGCGTCGGCGAGCTGTTGAGCTTCGCCCAGGCGTTCCAGATGAACCGCTCCTTGCGCGAATACTTGCTGCCCTGGCCTCGCATCACTTGATTGGGGCTGTCCGGGGCCTTGACGTTTTCTTCCCGCAGGCGCCGCAGCAGCGAAGGGATCGGGATTTTCACCGGGCAGACTTCCCCGCAGGCGCCGCACAGCGAAGAAGCGCTCGGGTGATCCGGGACTTTCGCCAGGCCAACCATGTGCGGGGTGACGATTTTTCCGATAGGGCCGGGGTAAACCTCGCCATAGGCATGGCCGCCGATTCGGGTATACACCGGGCAATGATTCATACAGGCGCCACAGCGGATGCAGTTCAGGGTCTGGCGCAATTCGCTGTCGGCAAAGGCCTGGCTGCGACCATTGTCGAGCAGCACAAGGTGCACTTCCTGCGGACCGTCGAGTTCATGGGCCTTGCGCGGGCCGGAGATCATGTTGACGTAAGTGGTGATCGGGATGCCCAGGGCCGAACGGGTCAGCAGCGACAGCAGCGGCACCACATCGCGCAGGTTTTCCACGACTTTTTCGATACCGGTGACGGCAATGTGTACCGGCGGCACAGTGGTGGTCATTCGGCCGTTGCCTTCGTTTTCCACCAGCAGCAGGGTGCCGGTTTCGGCCACTGCGAAGTTGACACCGGAGACGCCGATGTCCGCTTCGAAGAATTTCTGCCGCAAGACCTTGCGACCGATCTGAATGAGTTGGTCAACGTCCTTGGTGTATTCCACCCCAAGTTTGTCGTGGAACAAGGACGCGACCTGACCGGCATTCTTGTGGATCGCCGGCATGATTATGTGTGAAGGCTTCTCGTGGTCGAGCTGGACGATGTATTCCCCCATGTCGGACTCCAGGCATTCAATGCCTTGAGCCTCGAGGAAATGGTTCATCTCCATCTCTTCGCTGACCATCGATTTGCCCTTGATCACTTGCCGCCCCTCGTGAGCGCGGATGATCGAGAGGACGATGCCATTGGCTTCGTCCACCGTTTCCGCCCAGTGCACTGTTACACCGTTGCGGGTCAGGTTCTGTTCCAGTTGCTCGAGCAGCTCGGGCAACTTGGATAACGCACGGGCACGGACTGCATTGCCCAGTGCACGCAAATGTTCTCTTTCGTGGGCATCGCTGAAAGCCGCTGCCCGTTTGCTCATCAGTGAATCCATCGCCTTGCGAAAGTTGTTTCGCAATTGCGCGTCACCCAACGCTTGGTGGGCGCGGGTGCGGAAATCTTCTTCTACGGCAACCGTAGGAATAATCGTGGAAGTGCTCATCGGGCACCTCCGGTACGCTGCCAAAGGAAACTGGCCAGATGCTGGCCGCGCAACGCTTCCTGCTGTTTTTCCAGCGAGCCGTTGATGTTCATCAAACAACCGCAGTCGGCACTCAACACCTTGTGCGCGCCGGACTCCTTCAACGCCCGGGTCTTGTCAGCCACCATCGCGCCGGAAATGTCTGGCATACGGACGCTGAATGTCCCGCCGAAGCCACAACACTCACTTTCGTGATCGTGATTGACCCGCTCCACATTGCTCAACTGCGACAACAATTCACGGCCATGCAGGTGGGTGTTCATTTCACGGCGTGCCGAGCACGAGGTGTGCAGCGCCACTTTTACCGGTTCACCGCTGTCCTTGAGTTGTACCTTGCAGACAAACAACAGGAACTCGGCCAGCTCAAAGGTTCTGGCGGCTAGCGCCTGAACCTGTTTCAACGTCTGTGGCTCGTCCTTGAACAAGTCGGCGTAATGCTCGCGGAGCATGCCCGCGCAGGAGCCCGACGGCACCACCACCGGATAGTCGCCAGCGAACAGCGCCAGTTGCGAGCGCGCCACGGTCCGTGCCTGCTCGGTGTAACCCGAGGTGTAGGCCGGTTGGCCACAGCAGCTTTGCCCTTGCGGGTACTCGACACGAATGCCTTCGCGCTCCAGCAGGTGGATCGCATCCATCCCGGCCTCGGGGTAGAACAGATCGACCACGCAGGTCCCGAACAGGTAGACCCGTGACGGTTTCTCGCTGGGATATTGCCGAGGCTCGGGCAGTGGCGGGGCGACACGGGTCGCATTCGGCACAGCGTTGTAAAAAAGCTCGCTCATCAGGCGTGTCTCTCGGCCGGTTATCCGTCCGCTGAGGCTGCTGAATATAGAGAGAGTTGCTTTCAGCAGCCTTACAGACCGGGTTGTGAATTGCTGACGCCGGAATCACGAACCGGCGTCGGTTATTTCCATGTCGCTTGTCGTCTTAGTGCACCAGCATGCCGGTGAACCAGTAGGCCTGGGCCAGGGTGATCAGGCCGACAATCGTTGCAAAGAATAGGCTGTGCTTGAGGGTGAAGCGGAACAGATCCGATTCCTTGCCCACCAGACCGGTTGCGGCGCAGGCCACGGCGATCGACTGTGGCGAGATCATCTTGCCGGTCACGCCGCCGCTGGTGTTAGCCGCCACCAGCAAGGTGTCGTTGACACCGATCTGGTGTGCGGTGGTCGCTTGCAGCGAACTGAACAGGGCGTTGGACGACGTATCGGAACCGGTGAGGAACACGCCCAGCCAGCCGAGGAACGGCGAGAAGAACGGGAACGCCGCGCCCGTCGCTGCCAGTACCAGGGCCATGGTCGAGGACATGCCCGAGTAGTTGGTCACGAAGGCAAACGCCAGCACCATGCCGATGGACAGGATCGGCCAGCGCAGTTCGTAGAAGGTCTCTTTAAAAGTGGTCAGGCCAGTTTTGAGGTTGATCTTCAGCACTAGCATCGAGATCAGCGCCGAGAAGAAAATCGCCGTGCCGGTGGCGGAAATCGGGTCCAGTTTGAACACTGCCGGAATGGCGGTTGGCGTAGCCACGATTGGCGCGGTCTTGATGACCAGTTGATCCAGGTGCGGGATGGCAAAGTTGAACACAAAGCTGTACATCGAGCCGCCGGCGGCAAACATGGCCTTGAACGGCTTCAGGGTCCAGAGGGTGACCAGTACGGTGAGAATCAGGAATGGCGACCAGGCCTTGAAAATTTCCCCGAGGCTGTAGGGCGATGCCACGGTGGTGCGCTTCTGGCCGAAACCACCGGCGCTGGCGCTCACCACGGAGGCCGAGACGGCGCCGACGATGTGTTGGCCGGCGGCGCGTTTCGGTTGCCAGACTTTCAGGAACAGGGTCAGGGCAATCAGGCTGGCCAGGGCCGAGGTGATGTCCGGCAGTTCCGGGCCGATGAAGTTCGAGGTGAAGTACTGGGTCAGGGCAAAGCTCAAGCCGGCCACCAGGGCTGCCGGCCAGGTTTCCCGCACGCCGCGCAGGCCATCCATCATGAACACCAGCCAGAACGGCACGAACATCGACAGCAGCGGCAGTTGGCGACCGGTCATGGCGCCGATCTTGAAAGCGTCGATGCCGGTCACTTGCCCGGCGACAATGATCGGGATGCCCAGGGCGCCGAAGGCAACCGGTGCGGTGTTTGCGATCAGGCACAAGCCGGCGGCGTACAGCGGGTTGAAACCCAGTCCTACCAGCAGGGCCGCGGTAATCGCCACCGGTGCACCAAAGCCGGCGGCTCCTTCGAGGAAGGCGCCGAAGCAGAAACCAATCAGCAGGACCTGCAGGCGCTGGTCATCGGTGATCGACAGCACCGAGCTGCGGATAACTTCAAACTGGCCGCTCTTGACCGTCAGTTTGTAGAGGAACACCGCTGCCACAATGATCCAGGCAATCGGCCACAGGCCATAGGCGAAGCCATACCCGGCGGCGGCGAACGCCATATCGACCGGCATCTGGAAGGCGAAGATCGCTACCAGAATCGACAAAGCCAGGGTGATACTGCCGGCGACATGCCCTTTGAGGCGGAACACGGCCAAAGCCAGGAAGAAAAATACGATGGGGATAACGGCTGCGAGTGCGGACAGGCCGAGGCTGCCGAGCGGGGTATAGAGCTGTTGCCAGGTTTGCATATGGGGTGGCCCCTAATTGTTGTTGGTCAGGCACTGATCAGCGTTCTTGGATAATTGGTAAGACCAATTTACAATCGCTGTTGGCTAGGGTAAAAGCCTTGTAGGCGGTGTGTCAATTTGCCGCCCTAAAACTTTTGTCTTATGCAAAGTGCGCAGGCCGTCTGACTGGTATGACCAAATGCGCTGTGGCAGGTGCTGGCGCGGCGCCGATAGGCCAGAATAGAGCCCCGGCGAACCGTCGGATCGTGGAGAAATCGAGTTATGGGGTTTGATCAAATTCGTCAGCGCCGTTTGTCTGACGATATTGTCGAGCAGCTTGAGGGCATGATCCTCGAGGGCACGTTGAAGGCGGGTGAGCGTTTGCCGGCCGAGCGTGCGTTGGCCGAACAATTTGGCGTGTCACGCCCTTCGTTGCGCGAAGCCATTCAGAAACTGACCGCCAAGGGATTGCTGGTCAGTCGCCAGGGAGGCGGCAACTATGTAGTGGAATCACTGGGGAGCACCTTCAGTGATCCTTTGTTGCATCTGCTGGAAAGCAACCCCGAGGCGCAACGCGATCTGCTGGAGTTTCGTCATACGCTGGAAGCGTCCTGCGCCTACTACGCGGCGTTGCGTGCCACTGATGTGGATCGCGAGCGACTGACCGCGGCATTCAACGAATTACAGGACTGCTATTCGCGTCACGAAGAGGTGAGCCGTGCCGAAGAGGGGGCTGCGGACGCAAGGTTTCACCTGGCGATTGCCGAGGCCAGCCACAATGCCGTGTTGCTGCACACCATTCGCGGGCTGTTCGACCTGCTCAAGCGCAATGTGGTGACCAACATCGGTGGCATGTACAAGCAACGTACCGAAACCCGCGACATGTTGATCACGCAGCATCGGGAGTTGTATCAGGCGATTATCGAAGGGCAGGCGGAGCAAGCGCGGGAGGTTTCCAGCCGACACATTTTGTATGTGCAGGAAGTGCTGGAAGAAGTGCGTCAGGAGGTGCAGCGCATGGCCCGGGCGGAGCGACGCAAGGGGATGTGAGGCGCTAGTTTAATTGTGGCGAGGGAGCACGCTCCCTCGCCACAATGCAGCATCAAAGCAGGAAAATTACTCTTCCTTGCCCTTGTTGCGCACAGCGCGCTGCAATTCGCGACCGGCGTCGCGTTCGCGCTCGGTGTCACGCTTGTCGTATTCCTTCTTGCCCTTGCCCAGAGCGATCTCGCACTTGACCATGTGCTTGCTCCAGTACCAGGACAGGCACACGCAGGCGTAACCCTTTTGCTGCACGGCAGCGGAGAGTTTTTCCAGCTCGCGCCGATTGAGCAGCAATTTACGGGTGCGGACCGGATCAGCGATGACGTGGGTACTGGCGGTCGTCAGTGGCGTGATGTGACTGCCGAGCAGCCAGGCTTCGCCATCCTTGAGCAGTACGTAGCTGTCGACCAGCTGCAACTTGCTTGCCCGCAGACTTTTTACTTCCCAGCCGGCCAGGACCAGACCAGCCTCGAACCGATGTTCGATGAAGTAATCGTGTCGCGCCTTTTTATTTTGCGCGATGGTCCCTGTTGGGTGTTTCTTCTGTTTAGCCATAGGGGCGGCATTATAGGGAGTTGCACGCGAGTCGGCTACGGTGTTGCTGCGTGCTTGAGCAGGTTGATTGAATCCCGGACAATGCGGCCTCTTTTTTGAACGCTTGGGCGTGATATCGATGTCGACGGACAAGGTTTCAGTCCACGGAAGTTGGGCTAGCCGCTGGGTCTTCATACTCGCCGCGACCGGTTCGGCTGTGGGGCTGGGTAGTATCTGGAAATTCCCGTACATGGTCGGCGTCTATGGCGGCGGCGCCTTCGTGCTGATGTTCCTGGTTTGCATCGCGCTGATTGGCGTGCCGGTCATGCTGGCGGAAACCCTGATCGGCCGGCGTGCCCGGCACAGCCCGGCCAATGCCTTGAGGGCGCTGGCGATTGAGGCGGGGCACTCGGGCAAATGGTCCTGGGGCGCATTTGCCGGAATGATCACGGCGTTGCTGATCCTGTCTTTCTACAGTGTGGTTGGCGGCTGGTCGCTGGATTACATCATCGACATGGGGCGTGGCGACTTCCAGGGCGCGACGCCGGATCAGGTGGGAGCTTACTTCGGCAGTGTGATCGCCGATCCCTGGCGCCTGACACTCTGGCACACGATTTTCATGCTGTTGTCAGCGGTGGTGATCGCCAAGGGCGTGGTTGCCGGGCTTGAGCGCAGTCTGCGCATCATGATGCCGTTGTTGTTCGTGATGGTCCTCGTGCTGCTGGGTTACAGCATGACCACCGGCCATTTCATGGACGGCGTGCATTTCATGTTCGACTTCCACCTGGAAAAGGTCTTGGACGGTCTGTTGCCCGCGATGGGGCATGCGTTCTTTTCCCTGAGTGTGGGTGTAGGCTCGATCATGATCTACGGCGCCTACATGCCAAAGGATTCGTCAATATCGGGGACTGTCGTTGGCGTGGCGCTGCTCGATACCTTCGTGTCCCTGGTGGCCGGCCTGGCATTGTTTCCGATTGTTTTCGCGGCGGGCCTGAATCCGAGCGAGGGGCCGGGGCTGATGTTCGTCAGCCTGCCGTTTGCCTTCGGTAACGTTGCGTTCGGGCAAATGATGGGTGTGGTGTTCTTCGTGCTGGTGGCGGTCGCTGCCTGGAGTTCGGCAATTTCCCTGCTTGAGCCGATGGTGGCCTACCTGGTCGAACGCACTAAAGTCAGGCGAGCATGGGTCACCTTCTGGCTGGCTTTCAGCTGCTGGTTTGTCGGCCTGGGTACGGTGTTTTCCTTCAATATCTGGAAGGAGGCCAAGTTCTTCGTGAGCGAAGGCGGTATGTTCCACCTCTACCAATGGGGTGCAACTGGTGGTCTCGACTTCTTTGGTGTGATCGATTTCTTTACCTCGCGACTCATGTTGCCGATTGGCGGTTTGTGTTTCGTGGTGTTTGCGGGCTGGATCATGGGGCGTGAAGCGGTGCGCGACGAGTTGTCGATGCGCAATCCTGCGCTCTTTGGTCTGTCCTTGTTCTTGATGCGCTATGTGGCGCCCATCGGCATCCTCGTAGTGTTTGCCGCCCAGCTGTGGAAGTAACGCTGACATGACGACACACATTTCACGTTCGGCCTTGCTGCCGTACCCGGCACAAGCGCTGTATGACCTGGTCAACGACGTGGCTCGCTATCCGGAGTTTCTGCCGTGGTGCTCATCGGCCGAAGTCCTGGAGAGCTCCCCTGAGTATATGCGGGCGAGCGTTGGCGTGGCGAAGGGGGGCCTCAGCCAGCATTTCGTGACGCGCAATACCCTGGTTCCTGGCCAGTCGATCGAAATGAACCTTGAGGAAGGCCCGTTCACTCAGTTGCACGGCATCTGGGTGTTCAAGGCGTTGACCGATAAGGCTTGCAAGATCAGCCTGGACCTTTCATTCGATTACGCGGGGCCGATTGTTCGCGCGACCCTGGGACCATTGTTCAATCAGGCGGCCAATACGCTGGTGGATGCATTCTGCCAGCGGGCCAAGCAAATGCATGGTTGAGGCCGATATCGGGGTTGAGGTGGTGTACGCCTCCGTTGATCGCCAGGTGCTTGTGCCGGTGAAAGTGCCAGCAGGAACGACTGTTCGTGCGGCCTTGCTGCAATCCGGTATAGGACAGGCATTTCCTGAGCTGGATTTGGCTGAATGTCCTGTGGGGATCTTCGGTAAGGTCGTTGTCGATCCCGATAGCCGTTTGGTTCAATCGGGGGATCGCATCGAGATTTATCGACCATTGCTGGCCGATCCGAAAGAGGTTCGCCGGCTGCGTGCGGCCAAGGCTGCCGAGGCGAAGGCCCGGAATCAGTAAGTCGCCGAAGGTCAGGCAATAAAAAAAGCCCGGGCATGCCGGGCTTTTTATTGCGTCGCAAATTATTGCGGCGAGGTTTCCAGTGGTTGCGGTGTCGGGACCGGAACCGTTTCTACGCCGTCGACGTCCTTCTGGATCTGGTCCAGCAACGAACCTGGTTTTACCGGTTTTTCCGGTTTTGGCTTCTCGACGTTTTCTGCCGGGGCAACTACTGTCGTGCCGCTGTCCTTGCCGAGAATGGCTTCGTCGCGGCTCACGCCGGGCATGAAATCACCGGAGAGGCTGACAAGCTGATCATTTGGGTTGAAGATAACGCTGATGCGTTCTTGCTGGCGTTCACCGCCACCGGGTTGCAGGCTGTACAGATAATCCCAGCGATCGGCATGGAACGTGTCAGTCAGCAGAGGGTTGCCCATGATAAACCGTACTTGCTTGCGGGTCATTCCCGGGCGTAACTGGTCTATCATGTCCTGCGTGACGACATTGCCCTGCTGGATGTCGATTTTGTAAACCCCGGGGAATGAACAACCGGCGAGTGCGAGCAGTCCCACAAAGGTGAAACTGGTTAGCAAGAGCTTGGTGTTTTGCATCGGTGGGCGACTTCCACTATCTTGGCTGGGACAACGTAAACGCCGATCATACCCGCATTAAGAGAAGCTGCGAAGCAGCATCGCGAGAAAGCTGACCATGGTTGAAAATAGCGAACTACGCAAAGCCGGCCTCAAAGTGACCCTGCCACGGGTCAAAATTCTGCAAATGCTCGATTCCGCCGAGCAGCGCCACATGAGTGCCGAGGATGTCTACAAGGCCCTTATGGAGGCTGGTGAGGACGTCGGTCTGGCCACGGTTTACCGTGTTCTGACCCAGTTCGAGGCAGCTGGCCTTGTGGTGCGGCACAACTTCGACGGAGGCCATGCAGTCTTCGAGCTGGACGACGGAAAGCATCACGACCATATGGTCAACGTCGAAACCAGCGAAGTGATCGAATTCTTCGACGAGGAAATCGAGCGGCTTCAGAAAGCAATCGTCGACAAGTATGGCTTCGAGATGGTTGATCACAATCTGGTGCTGTACGTGCGCAAGAAAAAGTAAGCATGTCGCGTGAACATCAGTTCGCGAAACGAGCGAAGGCGACCCCAGGGTCGCCTTCGTGCTTTCTGCCTCTATCTATTTAAGCTTTTGCGGCAACTACCATTTTTCTTGCATGAGCCAGGGACTCCTTGGTGAGGTCAATACCGCCCAGCATCCGTGCGACTTCTTCCACGCGGTCGTTTTTGCTCAATCTTGAAACGGCCGTACGGGTGGCATCTTCACCGCGCACCTTGTGCACAAATAGATGCTGATGACCTTGTGCTGCCACTTGCGGCAAGTGGGTCACGGTCAGTACCTGTCCGCGCTCGCCGAGCCTGCGCAGCAACTGGCCGACGATTTCTGCGGTCGGGCCGCCAATACCGACGTCGACTTCGTCGAACACCAGGGTCGGAACACGGGAAGTCTGTGCGGTGATGACCTGGATCGCCAGGCTGATCCGCGACAGTTCGCCGCCGGATGCCACTTTTGCCAGGGCCTTCAGCGGCTGGCCAGGGTTGGCGCTGACCAGCAGTTCTACCTGTTCCAGGCCATTGGGCAGTAGCTCATCGCTGCTGTTAGGACGTAGTTCTATGGTAAAGCGCCCGCCAGGCATGCCCAGTCGCTGGATTTCCTGCTCCACGGCGCTGGCCAGGCTGTTCGACGCCTGGTGCCTCAGGTCGCTCAGTTCCCGGGCCCTTTCCTGATAGTGCCGAGCATAGGACGACAGCTCATCGCTCAGTCGCTCGATGGATTCGTCGTTGGCGTTCAGGGTCTCGATTTCATCCAGCAGTTTCTGTTGCATCTCGGCAACTTCGGTTGGCTGGATGCGGTGTTTGCGTGCCAGGGTGTAGATCGTGTCGAGGCGCTCCTCAAGGTATTGAAGGCGCGACGGGTCGGCATCGAAATTGTCGAGGAAGCGGTTCAGTTCACCTACGGCCTCTTCAACCTGGATCTGTGCGCTGGTCAACAAGCTGCTGGCTTCGCCCAGCGCCCCGATCGAGCTGTTCACGCTCGACAGGCGGTTGAGGCTGGCGGTGAGGGCGTTGAGGACATTTCCTGAATCACTTTCACTGCACTGCTCGACGACTTGCCGGCAGATTCCCAGCAGGGTTTCGGCGTTGGTCAGGTTCTTGTGTTCCTGTTCCAACTGCTCCAGCTCGTTGTCGCCAAGGCCGAGGTTTTCCAGCTCTTCGAGTTGATAGCTGAGCAGCTGGTGGCGGGCGCGTTGCTCGTCGCCGGAGTTGGACAGTCGCTCCAGTTCCTGGCGGGTCTGGCGCCAGCGTTGGGCGGCGAGTTGAACCTGGCGGGCAAGATCCGTCGCGCCGGCATATTCATCGAGCAGGCGACGGTGGGTATCGGTCTTGAGCAGGGATTGATGTTCGTGCTGGCTGTGAATGTCGATCAGCAGCTCGCCCAGTGCCTTGAGGTCGCCAAGCGGGCAGGGCGTGCCGTTGATGTAGCCACGCGAGCGTCCTTCGGATGTGATCACCCGGCGCAGGATGCAAGGGCCGTCGTTTTCCAGGTCGCGCTCGGCCAGCCAGGCGCTGGCTTCCGGAATGTCGGCCAGATCAAAGGTGGCCAGGATATCGGCCTTGTCGGCGCCGGGGCGGACTACGCCATTGTCGGCGCGATCGCCCAGGGTAAGGCCCAGCGCGTCGAGCATGATCGACTTGCCCGCGCCGGTTTCCCCAGTGATCACGCTCATCCCGCGATCGAGTTCGAGATCGAGATGTTCAACGATGGCGTAGTTGTGTACGGACAGGTGCACCAGCATATGGGCCGCTCCCAGGTGTTGAGTCTGGTTATTTATACAGTGTTTTGTTTCTGGCTGACAATGCCCCTCGTTAGCTCGATTGGCTTGGTCCGACAAAACCCTTATCGCGGGCGGGAATGACAATGCAGTTGTTTTTTGTAGGGTTAATGATCGGGCCCCCTTGAAGCCGGATTTTGCGGCCCCATATAGCTGGGCAGAAGCGCGAGTCGAGCTCGCGGACGATATTGAAAGGAGAAACCTATGGCTGACGAACAGACAGTGGATACGCAAAACCCAGACGCCAACCAGGCGCCCGAGGCTTCGGGTGAAGACCTGGCGGCTCGTGTACAAGTGCTCGAAGAGCAACTGGCAGGCGCTCAGGATCAGGCTTTGCGTGTAGCCGCCGATCTGCAGAACGTCCGCCGTCGCGCCGAGCAGGATGTGGAGAAGGCTCACAAGTTCGCGCTGGAAAAATTCGCCGGCGACCTGCTGCCGATCGTCGACAGCCTGGAGCGCGGCCTGGAGCTGTCCAGTCCGGACGACGAAAGCATCCGTCCGATGCGCGAAGGCATCGAGCTGACCCTGAAAATGTTCCACGACACCCTCAAGCGTTATCAGCTTGAAGCGATCGATCCGCATGGCGAACCGTTCAATGCCGTTCAGCATCAGGCAATGGCCATGCAGGAAAGTGCCGATGTCGAGCCGAACAGCGTTCTGAAGGTGTTCCAGAAGGGCTATCAGCTCAATGGTCGCCTGCTGCGCCCGGCCATGGTTGTGGTCAGCAAGGCGCCTGCGCCGGTTTCGCCTTCGATTGACGAGCAGGCTTGAAATCCGCCGCAAGGCCCCCATTTATAAGTCAAGCGTTTAAGTGCTACCGCAGTTAGCCACCACTGCTGCGGCAACCAAATCCAAAGTTTCGGGAGAGTGAACATGGGCAAAATCATCGGTATCGACCTGGGGACTACCAACTCCTGCGTCTCCGTGCTGGAAAACGGCAAGGCAAAAGTTATTGAAAACGCTGAAGGCGCGCGTACCACGCCGTCGATCATCGCTTACGCCAACGATGGCGAAATTCTGGTTGGCCAGTCGGCCAAGCGTCAGGCTGTGACCAATCCACACAACACCCTGTATGCGGTGAAGCGTCTGATCGGTCGTCGTTTCGACGAAGAAGTCGTGCAGAAAGACATCCAGATGGTCCCTTACAAGATCGTCAAGGCTGACAACAGCGACGCCTGGGTTGAAGTGAACGGCCAGAAAATGGCACCGCCACAAATCTCGGCTGAAATTCTGAAGAAGATGAAGAAGACCGCCGAAGACTACCTCGGCGAGACCGTGACTGAAGCGGTGATCACCGTTCCGGCCTATTTCAACGACAGCCAGCGTCAAGCGACCAAAGACGCCGGCCGCATCGCCGGTCTGGACGTAAAACGTATCATCAACGAACCAACCGCAGCTGCTCTGGCTTACGGTATGGACAAGGCGAAGGGCGATCACACCGTGATCGTTTACGACTTGGGCGGCGGTACTTTCGACGTTTCCGTGATCGAGATCGCTGAAGTCGATGGCGAGCACCAGTTCGAAGTACTGGCCACCAACGGTGACACGTTCCTGGGCGGTGAAGACTTTGACATTCGTCTGATCGACTACCTCGTCGACGAATTCAAGAAAGAAAGCGGCATGAACCTCAAGGGTGACCCGCTGGCCATGCAGCGTCTGAAGGAAGCTGCTGAAAAAGCCAAGATCGAACTGTCCTCGAGCCAGTCGACCGATGTGAACCTGCCATACATCACTGCAGACGCCACCGGTCCAAAGCACCTGAACGTGAAGATCTCCCGCGCCAAGCTCGAAGCATTGGTGGAAGACCTGGTTCAGCGCACCATCGAACCTTGCCGCATCGCGATGAAAGATGCCGGTATCGACGTTGGCGCGATCAACGACGTGATCCTGGTGGGCGGTCAGACCCGTATGCCACTGGTTCAGAAGCTGGTAACCGAGTTCTTCGGTAAAGAAGCTCGTAAAGACGTGAACCCGGACGAAGCGGTTGCCATGGGTGCTGCTATCCAGGGCGCGGTACTGGCCGGTGACGTGAAGGATGTTCTGCTGCTCGACGTCAGCCCGCTGACCCTGGGTATCGAAACCATGGGTGGCGTGATGACCGCGCTGATCGAGAAAAACACCACGATTCCTACCAAGAAATCGCAAGTGTTCTCGACTGCCGACGACAACCAGGGAGCCGTGACCATTCACGTGCTGCAGGGCGAGCGTAAGCAAGCCTCGCAGAACAAGTCCCTGGGCAAGTTCGACCTGGCCGACATTCCACCGGCTCCACGTGGTGTGCCACAGATCGAAGTGACCTTCGACATCGACGCCAACGGCATCCTGCACGTAGGTGCGAAAGACAAGGCTACCGGTAAGACTCAGTCGATCGTGATCAAGGCCAACTCCGGTCTGTCCGACGAAGAAATCGAGCGCATGGTGCGTGATGCCGAGGCGAACGCCGAGGAAGACCGCAAGTTCGAAGAGCTGGCCACCGCCCGCAACCAGGGCGACGCGCTGGTTCATTCGACGCGCAAAATGGTTGCTGATGCCGGCGATAAAGTGACCGCTGAAGAGAAGACTGCAATCGAGGCGGCAGTGGTTGCCCTGGAAGCCGCCGTTAAAGGCGACGACAAGGCTGCTATCGAAGCCAAGGTTGAAGAACTGTCGAAAGTCTCCGCTCCAGTGGCGCAGAAGATGTACGCCGAACAGGCTCAGCCTGCTGAAGGCGCGGCACCGCACGACGACAAGGCGGAAAAGGCTGACGACGTTGTCGACGCCGAGTTCGAAGAAGTCAAAGACCACAAGTAAGTTGTTGGTCGGCCGGTTGACTGCCTTTGGGCGGTGACTGGTAGGATGTCGCCGCGCGGGAGCTTGCTCCCGCGTTGGCGTGTCTGGAATACGCGAATTTTTACAGCATGCGACAGTGGCGGATTGAGAGGCTCTAACGAACAAGCCATTCAGTCTGCCTCGGGATGTTGGTGGTATGGCCGGGAATGCTCCTGCTTTTCGAGCCGCAAGTACCGCATTGAATCAAAGACCAGGATCGTTGAATT
Organism: Pseudomonas sp. B28(2017); assembly: GCF_002113025.1. GTDB lineage: Bacteria > Pseudomonadota > Gammaproteobacteria > Pseudomonadales > Pseudomonadaceae > Aquipseudomonas. The sequence goes on from NZ_NEJH01000014.1 coordinate 23,146, forward strand.
GACGTGAGTTGGGTCCGGGCCTGTATTGGGGCTCAACGAGTTCGGCAGGCTCAGGAGGGTTTTGTCGGACATCCTCAAGAGTGCAAAGACTTATGGCAAAGCGTGACTATTACGAAGTGTTGGGTGTTGAGCGTGGCTCAAGCGAAGCAGACCTGAAAAAGGCCTACCGTCGCCTGGCGATGAAGCACCACCCGGACCGTAATCCCGATGACAAGGCGTCGGAAGAGAAATTCAAGGAGGCCAACGAGGCCTACGAAGTGCTGTCGGACTCCAGCAAGCGCGCGGCATACGACCAGTACGGTCATGCCGGTGTCGACCCGAGCATGGGTGGCGGCGGTGCCGGGTTCGGTGGTCAGAACTTCTCCGACATCTTTGGCGATGTCTTCAGTGATTTCTTCGGTGGTGGTCGCGGCGGTTCCCGTGGTGGCGCTCAGCGCGGCAGTGACTTGCGCTATACCCTGGAGCTTGACCTTGAGGAAGCGGTGCGCGGTACGACCGTGAACATCCGCGTTCCGACGCTGGTCAACTGCAAGCCTTGCGACGGCTCCGGTGCCAAGAGAGGCTCTGCACCGGTAACTTGCCCGACTTGCGGCGGTATCGGCCAGGTGCGCATGCAGCAAGGCTTCTTCTCGGTGCAGCAGACCTGCCCGCGCTGCCATGGCCAGGGCAAGATCATTTCCGATCCATGCGATTCCTGCCATGGCGAAGGTCGTGTCGAAGAGTACAAGACCCTGTCGGTGAAAGTGCCGGCCGGTGTCGATACCGGTGACCGCATCCGTCTGTCCGGTGAAGGCGAGGCGGGTGCTCAGGGTGGTCCGACTGGTGACCTGTACGTGGTGATCAATGTGCGTGAGCACGCGATCTTCCAGCGTGACGGCAAGCATCTGTTCTGCGAAGTGCCGATCAGTTTCGTCGATGCTGCGCTGGGTGGCGAGCTGGAGATTCCGACCCTCGATGGTCGCGTCAAGCTGAAGATCCCTGAAGGCACTCAGACCGGCAAGCAGTTCCGTGTTCGTGGCAAGGGTGTTGCACCTGTGCGCGGTGGCGGTGCCGGTGACCTGATGTGCCGTGTGGCGGTCGAGACTCCAGTCAACCTGAGCCGTCGCCAGCGCGAAATGCTCGAGGAGTTCCGTAGCTCCCTGGCGGACGACAACAGTCATTCGCCGAAAACCACTGGCTGGTTCGAAGGCGTCAAGCGCTTCTTCGGCGATTTGTAAGGAGTCGGCATGCGACGTATAGCTGTGATGGGCGCTGCCGGGCGCATGGGTAAAATCCTGGTCGAGGCCGTGCAGCAGCGCGCGCCTCTAACCGGTCTGACGGCGGCCGTTGTGCGCCCTGGCAGCACGCTGATTGGCGTGGATGCGGGTGAGCTGGCTTCGCTGGGGCGCATTGGTGTGCCGCTGGCCGGAAGCCTGGAGTCCGTGGCGGAAGAGTTCGACGTGTTGATCGACTTTACGCTGCCGGAAGTCATGCTGAAAAACCTGGCCTTCTGCCGCAAGGCAGGCAAGGCCATGGTGATCGGCACCACCGGGCTGGACGCTGCGCAGAAGCAGTTGCTGGCTGAGGCGGGCAAGGATATTCCCATCGTGTTCGCTGCCAACTTCAGTGTTGGTGTGAACCTGTCGCTGAAGCTTCTCGATATGGCTGCACGCGTGCTGGGTGATGAGGCGGATATCGAAATCATCGAAGCGCATCACCGTCACAAGATCGATGCGCCGTCAGGTACGGCCCTGCGCATGGGTGAGGTGATCGCTGGCGCGCTGGACCGTGATCTGCAGAAGGTCGCGGTTTATGGTCGCGAAGGCCATACCGGTGTGCGTGAGCGTGAAACCATCGGCTTTGCCACCGTGCGCGGTGGTGATGTGGTTGGCGATCACACGGTGCTGTTTGCCTGCGAAGGCGAGCGTCTGGAGATCACCCATAAGGCCTCCAGCCGCATGACTTTTGCCAAGGGTGCGGTACGTGCTGCGTTGTGGCTGGACGGGCGCGAGCCTGGCCTTTATGACATGCAAGACGTGCTCGACCTGCGTTAAGATGCACCCGAAATCGGGCTCGCGCACAGCGTTTGAGCCCGGTTTTATTCCGCCAAGCGACGTCCTGTCGCATTCTCCAGCCTTTAAGGCTCATTGGCGGTAGACCAAAAATGCCTTTTTCTGTAAGCTACAGCTTTAGTGTGTCCACTAAAAGCGCGCAGAATAATTCAGTGAAGAAGCGGGGTGACGTGTCCATACGTCACTCCGCTTTTTTACAACCTGCGATCGCCCTTTCAGGCTTTATTTACGGGAGGTCTTCTTGACTAAGCCAGCCATACTCGCCCTTGCTGATGGCAGCATTTTTCGCGGCGAAGCCATTGGAGCCGACGGTCAAACCGTTGGTGAGGTGGTGTTCAACACCGCAATGACCGGCTATCAGGAAATCCTTACCGATCCTTCCTACGCCCAACAAATCGTTACCCTGACTTATCCGCACATCGGCAATACCGGCACCACGCCGGAAGACGCCGAGTCCAACCGCGTCTGGTCCGCCGGCCTGGTCATCCGTGACCTGCCACTGGTGGCGAGCAACTGGCGCAACACGATGTCCCTGTCCGACTACCTGAAAGCCAACAATGTTGTGGCCATCGCCGGTATCGACACCCGCCGCCTGACGCGCATCCTGCGTGAAAAAGGCGCGCAGAACGGCTGCATCATGGCCGGTGACAACATCTCCGAAGAAGCCGCCATCGCCGCCGCCCAGGGCTTCCCTGGCCTCAAGGGCATGGACCTGGCGAAAGTCGTCAGCACCAAGGAAAGCTACGAGTGGCGCTCGACTGTCTGGGATCTGAAAACCGACAGCCACGCGACCCTCGAAGCCTCCGAGCTGCCATACCACGTCGTGGCCTACGACTACGGCGTCAAGGTGAACATCCTGCGTATGCTGGTCGAGCGCGGTTGCCGCGTGACCGTCGTGCCTGCGCAAACGCCTGCTGCCGATGCACTGGCGCTGAAGCCGGACGGCGTGTTCCTGTCCAACGGCCCTGGTGATCCGGAGCCTTGCGACTACGCGATCCAGGCGATCAAGGACGTGCTGGAGACCGAAATTCCGGTCTTCGGTATCTGCCTCGGTCACCAACTGCTGGCCCTGGCCTCCGGCGCCAAGACCCTGAAAATGGGTCACGGCCACCACGGTGCCAACCACCCCGTCCAGGATCTGGACAGCGGCGTGGTGATGATCACCAGCCAGAACCACGGTTTTGCCGTAGACGAAGCGACCCTGCCAGCCAACGTTCGCGCGATCCATAAATCGCTGTTCGACGGCACCCTGCAAGGTATCGAGCGTACCGACAAGAGCGCCTTCAGCTTCCAGGGTCACCCTGAAGCCAGCCCTGGCCCGAACGACGTAGCGCCATTGTTCGATCGCTTCATCAATGAGATGGCCAAGCGACGCTGATCGCTCGCCCTGATGTAGCACAGCTTGAGGGCGGCCCCGATACCGGTGGCCCCCTCAAGTCAGAGATTGAACAAGACGGCTTGCCGACTGACCTGCGGATTTGAGTGACAAACCCATGCCAAAACGTACAGACATTAAAAGCATCCTGATTCTCGGCGCTGGCCCGATCGTGATCGGCCAGGCCTGCGAATTCGACTACTCCGGCGCCCAGGCCTGTAAAGCCCTGCGCGAAGAGGGTTACCGTGTCATCCTGGTGAACTCCAACCCGGCCACCATCATGACCGACCCGGCCATGGCCGACGCCACCTACATCGAGCCGATCAAGTGGCAGACCGTTGCCAAGATCATCGAGAAAGAGCGTCCGGACGCACTGCTGCCGACCATGGGCGGTCAGACCGCTCTGAACTGCGCCCTGGATCTGGAGCGCGAAGGTGTTCTGGAGAAGTTCGGCGTAGAAATGATCGGCGCCAACGCTGACACCATCGACAAGGCCGAAGATCGTTCGCGCTTCGACAAGGCGATGAAATCCATCGGCCTGTCGTGCCCGCGTTCGGGTATCGCCCACAGCATGGAAGAGGCCAATGCGGTCCTCGAGAAGCTCGGCTTCCCGTGCATCATTCGTCCGTCCTTCACCATGGGTGGCACCGGTGGCGGTATCGCCTACAACCGTGAAGAGTTCGAAGAAATCTGCGCCCGTGGTCTGGACCTGTCGCCGACCAAGGAGCTGCTGATCGACGAATCGCTGATCGGCTGGAAAGAATACGAGATGGAGGTTGTCCGCGATAAGAAGGACAACTGCATCATCGTCTGCTCCATCGAAAACTTTGACCCGATGGGCGTGCACACCGGTGACTCGATCACCGTGGCTCCTGCACAGACCCTGACCGACAAGGAATACCAGATCCTGCGTAACGCCTCCCTGGCGGTGCTGCGCGAGATCGGCGTGGAAACCGGTGGCTCCAACGTTCAGTTCGGTATTTGCCCGAACACCGGCCGCATGGTCGTGATCGAGATGAACCCGCGCGTTTCCCGTTCCTCGGCACTGGCCTCTAAAGCCACCGGCTTCCCGATCGCCAAGGTCGCGGCCAAACTGGCTGTGGGCTACACCCTCGACGAGCTGTCGAACGACATCACCGGCGGCAAGACCCCGGCGTCCTTCGAACCGTCCATCGACTACGTCGTCACCAAGCTGCCACGCTTTGCCTTCGAGAAGTTCTCCAAGGCTGACGCGCGCCTGACCACTCAAATGAAGTCGGTTGGTGAAGTCATGGCCATCGGCCGTACTTTCCAGGAGTCCCTGCAGAAAGCCCTGCGCGGCCTGGAAGTCGGTGTTTGCGGCCTGGACGAGAAAGTTGATCTGGGCAACCCGGAAAGCATGAGCGTACTCAAGCGCGAGCTGACCGTGCCGGGCGCTGAGCGTATCTGGTACGTGGCGGACGCAATGCGCGCCGGCATGAGCGTTGAAGATATCTTCGGCATGACCATGATCGATCCTTGGTTCCTGGTACAGATGGAAGACCTGATCAAGGACGAAGAGAAGGTCAAGACCCTGGGCCTGACCAGCATCGACCGCGATCTGATGTTCCGTCTCAAGCGCAAGGGTTTCTCCGATCAGCGTCTGGCCAAGTTGCTGGGTGTGACCGATAAGAGCCTGCGTGCTCATCGTCACAAGCTTGAAGTGTTCCCGGTCTACAAGCGCGTCGACACCTGCGCCGCCGAGTTCGCCACCGACACCGCCTACCTGTACTCGACGTACGAAGAAGAGTGCGAAGCCGCACCATCGGGTCGCGACAAGATCATGATCCTGGGCGGCGGTCCGAACCGTATCGGCCAGGGCATCGAGTTCGACTACTGCTGCGTACACGCGGCACTTGCCCTGCGCGATGACGGGTACGAGACCATCATGGTCAACTGCAACCCGGAAACCGTATCCACCGACTACGACACCTCCGATCGCCTGTACTTTGAACCAGTGACCCTGGAAGACGTGCTGGAAATCGTCCGTGTCGAGAAGCCGAAAGGCGTGATCGTCCAGTACGGCGGCCAGACCCCGCTGAAACTGGCTCGTGCCCTGGAAGCAGCTGGCGTGCCGATCATCGGCACCAGCCCTGATGCGATCGACCGCGCCGAAGACCGTGAGCGCTTCCAGCAAATGGTCCAGCGCCTGAACCTGCGTCAGCCGCCAAACGCCACCGTGCGCAGCGAAGACGAAGCCATTCGTGCCGCCAGCAAGATCGGTTACCCGCTGGTGGTGCGTCCGTCCTACGTATTGGGCGGTCGTGCGATGGAAATCGTTTACGAAGAAGAAGAACTCAAGCGCTACCTGCGTGAAGCGGTTCAAGTGTCCAACGACAGCCCGGTGCTGCTGGACCACTTCCTGAACTGCGCCATCGAGATGGATGTGGATGCGGTTTGCGACGGCAAAGACGTGGTGATCGGCGCTATCATGCAGCACATCGAGCAGGCCGGTGTTCACTCCGGTGACTCCGCGTGCTCGCTGCCTCCGTACTCGCTGCCGGCGCACATCCAGGACGAGATGCGCGAACAGGTCAAGAAAATGGCCCTGGAGCTCGGCGTGGTCGGCCTGATGAACGTTCAGTTGGCGCTGCAAGGCGAAGACATCTACGTCATCGAAGTCAACCCGCGTGCTTCCCGTACCGTACCGTTCGTGTCCAAGTGCATCGGTGTTTCCCTGGCGATGATCGCAGCACGCGTGATGGCTGGTAAAACCCTGAAAGAGCTGGGTTTCACCAAGGAAATCATTCCGAACTTCTACAGCGTGAAAGAGGCGGTGTTCCCGTTCGCCAAATTCCCTGGCGTTGACCCGATCCTCGGCCCTGAGATGAAGTCCACCGGTGAAGTGATGGGCGTCGGTGACACCTTCGGTGAGGCGTTCGCCAAGGCCCAGATGGGCGCCAGCGAAGTGTTGCCGACCGGCGGTACTGCGTTCATCAGCGTACGTGACGACGACAAGCCGCTGGTTGCGGGCGTGGCCCGTGATCTGATCAACTTGGGCTTCGAAGTGGTTGCCACTGCCGGTACTGCCAAGCTGATCGAGGCTGCAGGCCTGAAAGTGCGCCGTGTGAACAAGGTGACCGAAGGTCGTCCGCACGTGGTCGACATGATCAAGAATGACGAAGTCACGTTGATCATCAACACCACTGAAGGTCGTCAGTCGATCGCTGATTCGTACTCCATTCGTCGTAATGCCCTGCAGCACAAGATTTACTGCACCACCACCATTGCTGCTGGCGAAGCTATCTGTGAAGCGCTGAAGTTCGGTCCCGAGAAGACCGTGCGCCGCTTGCAGGATCTACACGCAGGATTGAAGGCATGAGCATAACGAAGTACCCAATGACTGTTCAGGGCGCTCGCGCCCTGGAAGAAGAACACATTCACCTGACCAAGGTCGTTCGTCCGAAGCTCAGCCAGGACATCGGTACGGCCCGCGAGTTGGGTGACTTGAAGGAAAACGCCGAATACCACGCTGCCCGTGAGCAGCAGGGTATGGTCGAGGCGCGGATCCGTGATATCGAAGGCCGCATGCAGAATGCGGTGGTCATCGATGTGACGACCATTCCTCACACCGGCAAGGTGATTTTCGGCACGACCGTCGAAATCGCCAACGTCGAAACTGATGAAAGCGTGACTTACCAGATCGTTGGTGAGGACGAGGCTGACATCAAGCTCGGCAAGATCTCTGTCGGCTCGCCGATTGCCCGCGCCTTGATTGCCAAGGAAGAGGGTGATGTGGTTGCAGTCAAGACGCCTGGTGGCGTTATCGAGTACGAGATTGTCGAAGTTCGCCACATCTGAAGGCCGGCGCCCGCTCCGTGCGGGCGCCATGCTTTGGCAGCTGACCCAGATGCTGTGGGTCGGCGGCCTGTGGTTGTTGCAAATCGGTCTGTTGCCGGTGCTGGGGCGAATTGGCCTGGCGCCGCTACTGATCGATGAAATCGCCGGCACGCTCAATGCGTTGATAGTGGGTTTCGCCACGGCGTGTTTGATTTTTCAGGCTTTGGTGCTGATTAAGGCCGAGGGCCTTGTCAGTCTATGGCGGGATATTCGCGGGCAGCTGCTGTTGATGGCGCTGTGCGCGTGCGCGATGTACTTCGCGGTGCGTTTCGGTTGGCCGGATGCCGTGCGTTGGCAGGCGTTCAGCTATCTTGTTCTGGGCTTTTGCGGAGTGGTGCTGGTGTTGCAGCCGGTGCCGGGATGGAGTGGCAGGGTGCGCGAAGCACACCCTTGACCCTTGCCATCACTTGAAGCGATGGACGTTCGACAGCTGCTTGTTGACGCTGAAGTTCTTGCGGTAGATCAGTGCCATCTTGCCGATGACCTGAACCAGATCCGCTTTGCCGACCTTGCAGAGCTCTGCAATGGACGCCAGGCGCGATTCGCGATCGAGGATGTTGAGCTTGATCTTGATCAGCTCGTGATCCGCCAAAGCGCGCTCGAGTTCGGCTAACACACCTTCAGTCAAACCATTGTCTGCCACAATCAAAACTGGTTTCAGATGGTGGCCAATGGATTTGTACTGTTTCTTCTGCTCTTGAGTGAGCGGCATAATCTGACCCCTGCGTCTGATCTTGTAAAAAGCGGCGGCCAGTTTACCCGAGCGAGTCCGGGACCGCCCAGTTAATCACGACCCGTTTTATTTCCGAGGTATCCCGTGGCCCGTTCCAAGACAAGCCTTAACTGGCTGAAAGAACATTTCAACGACCCATTCGTCAAAATGGCACAAAAAGACGGGTACCGTTCCCGCGCCAGCTACAAACTGCTGGAGATCCAGGAAAAGGACCGTCTGATCCGTCCAGGCATGAGCGTAATCGACCTGGGTGCGGCCCCCGGTGGGTGGTCCCAGGTGACCAGTCGTCTGATTGGCGGGCAGGGGACACTGATCGCTTCTGACATTCTGGAAATGGACAGCATCCCGGACGTGACCTTCATTCAGGGCGACTTTACCGAGGATGCCGTGCTGGCCCGGATCCTCGAGGCCGTCGGAAATAAAGAAGTAGACCTTGTGATTTCCGACATGGCCCCCAATATGAGTGGATTACCGGCCGTAGACATGCCGCGAGCGATGTTCCTGTGCGAGTTGGCACTGGATCTTTCGACCCGGGTGCTCAAGCCCGGTGGTGATTTTTTGATCAAGATCTTCCAGGGCGAAGGCTTCGACGAGTTCCACAAGAGCGTTCGTCAGCAGTTCGAGAAGGTGCAGATGCGCAAGCCGACCTCGTCGCGCGACCGTTCTCGCGAGCAGTACCTGCTGGGCCGTGGTTTCCGCGGACGCAGTGAAGGTTGAGTGAATTTTCGATCGAGGTGATAGGATTTTTGTATTACGCCTTGTCAGAATTAGCGAATATTGTGTAGGAAGTGTTTCACAAAGGGTTACAGACGGCGCCTGCCAAGTTGTAGGTAATGTAGTAAGTTAGGCCGGTGAATATCATGCGAAGCGCGCGCCAGTAGCGGAGCTTGCTTCAGAGGGTAGTTAATTGAACGATATGGCAAAGAATCTGATCCTGTGGTTGATCATCGCGGCTGTCCTGGTGACGGTGATGAACAACTTCTCCAGCCCTAACGAGCCGCAGACCCTCAACTATTCCGACTTCATCCAGCAGGTCAAGGATGGCAAGGTCGAGCGCGTGGCGGTTGATGGCTACGTGATTACCGGCAAACGCAACGATGGCGACAGCTTCAAGACCATCCGTCCGGCGATCCAGGACAACGGCCTGATCGGTGATCTGGTGGATAACCACGTCGTGGTCGAAGGCAAGCAGCCTGAACAGCAAAGCATCTGGACCCAGCTTCTGGTCGCCAGCTTCCCGATCCTCGTGATCATCGCCGTGTTCATGTTCTTCATGCGGCAGATGCAGGGCGGTGCGGGTGGCAAGGGCGGGCCGATGAGCTTCGGTAAAAGCAAGGCACGCCTGCTCTCCGAAGATCAGGTGAAAACTACCCTGGCTGACGTTGCCGGTTGCGACGAAGCCAAGGAAGAAGTTGGTGAGTTGGTCGAGTTCCTGCGCGATCCAGGCAAATTCCAGCGCCTGGGTGGCCGCATTCCTCGCGGCGTGCTGATGGTCGGTCCTCCGGGTACCGGTAAAACCTTGCTGGCCAAGGCCATCGCCGGCGAAGCCAAAGTACCGTTCTTCACCATTTCCGGTTCCGACTTCGTTGAAATGTTCGTCGGCGTGGGTGCCAGTCGTGTTCGCGACATGTTCGAGCAGGCCAAGAAACACGCTCCATGCATCATCTTCATCGATGAAATCGATGCGGTCGGTCGCCATCGTGGTGCCGGCATGGGTGGTGGTCACGACGAGCGCGAACAGACTCTCAACCAATTGCTGGTCGAGATGGACGGCTTCGAAATGAATGACGGCATCATCGTGATTGCTGCGACCAACCGTCCCGATGTTCTGGACCCGGCGTTGCTGCGTCCAGGCCGTTTCGACCGTCAGGTTGTGGTAGGTCTGCCGGACATCCGTGGTCGCGAACAGATTCTCAAGGTTCACATGCGCAAAGTGCCTATGGGCGACGACGTTGCTCCGGCCGTGATCGCTCGTGGTACTCCAGGCTTTTCCGGTGCTGACCTGGCCAACCTGGTCAACGAGGCATCGTTGTTCGCTGCCCGTGCCGGCAAGCGCATCGTCGAGATGAAGGAATTCGAGCTGGCGAAAGACAAGATCATGATGGGCGCCGAGCGCAAAACCATGGTCATGTCCGAGAAGGAAAAACAGAACACGGCTTATCACGAAGCGGGCCACGCCATTGTGGGGCGTGTCGTGCCTGAGCATGATCCGGTGTACAAGGTGTCGATCATCCCGCGCGGTCGTGCGCTGGGTGTAACCATGTTCCTCCCGGAAGAGGATCGTTACAGCCTGTCCAAGCGCGCATTGATCAGCCAGATCTGCTCGCTGTACGGCGGTCGTATCGCTGAAGAAATGACCCTGGGCTTCGATGGCGTGACCACCGGTGCTTCCAACGACATCATGCGTGCCAGTCAGATTGCGCGGAACATGGTGACCAAGTGGGGTCTTTCGGAAAAACTCGGCCCGCTGATGTACGCCGAAGAAGAGGGTGAAGTGTTCCTCGGTCGCGGCGGTGGCGGTCAGAATGCAAGCTTCTCTGGTGAGACAGCCAAGCTGATCGACTCCGAAGTGCGCAGCATCATCGATCAGTGCTATGGCACGGCGAAGCAGATTCTCACGGACAACCGTGACAAGCTCGATGCGATGGCCGATGCCTTGATGAAGTACGAAACGATCGATGCCGAGCAGATCGACGACATCATGGCGGGTCGTACACCTCGCGAGCCACGCGACTGGTCGGGTGGCACAGGTACTTCCGGCACCCCTCCGGTGGTGCAGGATGAGCGTCCGGAAACACCGATCGGCGGTCCTGCTGCTGACGTATAAGGTTTGAAATGACTTCTGTTCAGTCCTCGACCCGGTTGCCTTGCGGCAACCGGGTTCTTGATTTGGCCCAGACGCATGTCATGGGTATTCTCAATGTCACTCCTGATTCCTTCTCCGATGGTGGCCAGTACAGCCAGCTCGACGTGGCCATGCGCCATGCCGAAGCCATGGTGGCGGCCGGCGCGACGCTGATCGATGTTGGCGGCGAGTCCACCCGCCCAGGTGCCAGGGCGGTATCGCCGCTGGAGGAGCTGGAGCGCGTAGCGCCCATTGTCGAGCGCATCAGTCGCGAGCTTGACGTCATCATCTCGGTCGACACCTCCACGCCAGCCGTCATGCGTGAAACTGCGCGCCTGGGTGCCGGGTTGATCAATGACGTGCGTTCGTTGCGTCGTGATGGTGCGCTGGATGCTGCGGCGGCCACCGGGCTACCGGTTTGCCTGATGCATATGCTGGGAGAGCCGGGCGATATGCAGGACAATCCACAGTACCAGGACGTTACAAGGGAAGTCGGTGAGTTTCTCGCCGAGCGCATGGTTCAGTGTTCATTGGCGGGTATTGCAGCCGAGCGGATCATTCTTGATCCCGGCTTTGGCTTCGCGAAAACCTTGCAGCACAATCTGAGTTTGTTCAAGCATATGGAAGCCCTGTATGCCTTGGGGCGACCCCTGTTGGTCGGGGTTTCGCGAAAGAGCATGATTGGTCAGGCGTTGAATCGCCAGGTGGGAGACCGGCTGTATGGTGGTTTGGCGCTCGCGGCGCTGGCTACGGCGAAAGGTGCGCGTATATTGCGCGTCCATGATGTAGCCGAAACAATGGATGTGGTGCGGATGATTGCCGCAGTGGAATCAGCCGAATAAGAATGATGGAGCACTTATGAGCAAAAAATATTTTGGCACCGATGGTATTCGTGGGCGTGTCGGGGAATACCCGATTACTCCTGATTTCATGCTCAAGCTCGGCTGGGCTGCAGGTATGGCGTTCCGCAAGATGGGCGCCTGCAAGGTCCTGGTAGGCAAGGACACCCGGATCTCCGGCTACATGTTCGAGTCTGCGCTTGAGGCGGGGCTGACCTCCGCTGGTGCCGATGTAATGCTCCTTGGTCCGATGCCGACCCCGGCGATTGCCTACCTGACGCGCACCTTCCATGCCGAGGCTGGCATCGTGATCAGTGCGTCGCACAATCCGCATGATGACAATGGCATCAAGTTCTTCTCCGGCAAAGGCACCAAGCTTCCGGATGAAGTCGAGCTGATGATTGAAGAGTTGCTCGATACGCCAATGACCGTGGTGGAATCGAGCAAGATCGGCAAGGTATCGCGAATCAACGACGCGTCAGGACGCTATATCGAATTCTGCAAGAGCAGTGTTCCGACCGGCACCAGTTTCACGGGCCTGAAAATCGTGATCGATTGCGCTCACGGTGCGACTTACAAGGTGGCGCCGAGTGTGTTCCGCGAGTTGGGCGCCGAAGTCGTTGTGCTGTCTGCGCAACCGAATGGATTGAACATCAACGACAATTGCGGTTCGACCCATATGGGTCCGCTGCAGGCTGCCGTCGTCGCTGAACAGGCTGACCTGGGTATTGCCTTCGATGGTGACGGTGATCGCGTTCAGATGGTCGATCACACGGGTGCAGTAGTGGACGGCGACGAGTTGCTGTTCATCATTGCCCGTGATCTGCATGAGCGAGGCAAGCTGCAGGGTGGCGTGGTCGGCACCCTGATGAGTAACCTGGGGCTGGAACTGGCCCTGGCTGATCTGGGTATCCCATTCGTGCGTGCCAATGTCGGTGACCGCTATGTCATTGCCGAGCTGTTGGAGCGCAACTGGATCGTGGGTGGTGAAAACTCCGGGCACATCGTGTGCTTCAGCCACACCACCACCGGTGACGCAATCATTGCCGCGCTGCAAGTGTTGATCGCGTTGCGCGCGCGTGAGGAAGGCCTGGCGCAGACCCGGCAGGCGTTGCGCAAGTGCCCTCAGGTGCTGATCAATGTGCGTTTCGGTGGCGGTGCAAGTCCCCTCGATCATCCGTCGGTCAAGGAAGCCAGCGAGCGTGTGACCAAGGCCATGGCAGGTCGGGGGCGTGTGCTGTTGCGCAAGTCCGGGACCGAGCCGCTGGTGCGTGTGATGGTCGAGGGCGAAGACGAAGCACAGGTTCGTGGCTATGCCGAAGAGCTGGCAAAACTGATTACTGAAGTTTCTGCCTGAATTCGGCTTGCCAGCCATGATTGTGTTGGGTAACATCTGCGCCCACTTTGACCGACGAGGTACAGCATGCGTCGCCCTATGGTAGCTGGTAACTGGAAGATGCACGGTACCCGCGCCAGCGTCGCTGAGCTGATCAACGGCCTTCGTGACCTGGCCTTGCCGGGTAGTGTTGATGTCGCGGTATTCCCGCCTTGCCTGCATATCAATCAAGTGATTGATGGTCTGGAAGGAAAGTCGATTTCGGTCGGCGCGCAGAATTCTGCGGTGGAATCCGGACAAGGAGCGTTGACCGGTGAAGTTGCACCGAGTCAGTTGGTGGATGCAGGTTGTTCCCTGGTGCTTGTCGGGCACTCCGAGCGTCGTCAGATCATGGGCGAGCAGGACGGAATGCTGATCCGCAAGTTCGCGGCGGCACAGGCATGTGGCTTGATTCCGGTGCTGTGCATAGGGGAAACCCTTGAGCAGCGTGAAGCCGGAAAGACTCTTGAAGTTGTCTCGCGTCAGCTGGGCAGCATCATTGAGGAGCTGGGTGTCGGTGCCTTTGCCAAGGCAGTGATCGCTTACGAGCCGGTCTGGGCCATTGGCACCGGGCTGACTGCAACGCCACAACAGGCGCAGGATGTGCATGCAGCCATTCGCGCCCAGTTGGCGGCAGAGAATTCTGAAGTCGCGCAAGGTGTGCGGCTTCTATACGGCGGCAGCGTGAAGGCGGCCAATGCGGTCGAACTGTTCGGCATGCCGGATATCGATGGGGGTCTCATTGGTGGGGCTTCCCTGAATGCAGATGAGTTCGGTGCGATTTGTCGCGCCGCGGGAAACTGAAAAAATGCTGGAAACAGTCGTAGTCGTTTTTCATCTGCTGGGTGCATTGGGCGTAGTAGCTCTGGTTTTGCTGCAGCAGGGTAAAGGTGCGGACGCTGGCGCGTCTTTCGGAGCAGGTGCATCAAATACTGTGTTCGGAAGCCAAGGTTCCTCTACCTTTCTTAGTAAGTTTACTGCTATACTTGCCGCAGGTTTTTTCATGACCAGCTTGGGGTTAGGTTACTTTGCTAAAGAGAAGGCTCATCAGCTGACTCAAGCAGGTCTGCCAAATCCAGCGGTACTGGAAGTTCCAAAGCAACAACCGGCTTCTGATGATGTCCCGGTGCTTCAAGAGCAAAAGTCGGCTACTCCAGCGACTGACGTACCTCCAGCTCAAGAGCAGAAGTAAGAAGGGTTTCAAACGTAGTATTGCCGAGGTGGTGGAATTGGTAGACACGCAACCTTGAGGTGGTTGTGCCCATAGGGTGTAGGGGTTCGAGTCCCCTTCTCGGTACCAATTAGTCAGGAGAGCCCGCTGTTGCGGGCTTTCTTGCAGGTGGAAGGTTACATTGACCCTGTAGGGGATCGGTCGTATACTTCCGCCCCAGCTTTGTCGCGGGGTGGAGCAGTCTGGTAGCTCGTCGGGCTCATAACCCGAAGGTCGTCGGTTCAAATCCGGCCCCCGCAACCAGTTTAAGGAGCCCCTTTTAAGGGGCTTTTTGTTAGCTGGACACTTTCAACGCCGCTGTTCGACGGCGTTTCAAGGATGGGCGTTTAGCCCATTTTTTTATTTTCATAGCATGCACATACATGCACTAGGGGGTTCAGGTGTCGAGCAAGCTAGAAGAGTTGCAGGCCTTGCTGGCCCCGGTGGTCGTGGCCCTAGGCTATGAATGCTGGGGTATTGAGTTTTCGGCCCAAGGTCGCCACTCAATGTTGCGCGTTTATATCGATAAAGAAGGCGGCGTACTGGTGGACGATTGCGCCATCGTCAGCCGTCAGATCAGCGGTGTTCTGGATGTTGAAGATCCAATCTCCGTTGAATACACCCTTGAGGTTTCCTCGCCTGGCATGGAACGCCCGCTGTTCACTCTTGAGCAGTTTGCAAAATTTGCCGGTGAACAAGTGAAGATCAAGTTGCGCTCGCCTTTTGAAGGACGACGCAACTTTCAGGGCCTTCTGCGCGGCGTAGAAGAGCAGGATGTCGTGGTGCAGGTAGAAGATCATGAGTTCCTGTTGCCGATCGATATGATCGACAAGGCCAACATTATTCCCAGTTTTGACTGAGGCGTGCCAGATACTGCGGATCCCGCGGATCCAATGGCTTGCGAAAGGCGAGGCGTACGATGAGCAAAGAAGTACTGCTGGTTGTTGAGTCGGTATCCAACGAAAAGGGTGTACCGGCAAACGTTATTTTTGAAGCGCTGGAGCTGGCCCTGGCCACTGCTACCAAAAAGCGTTTCGAAGACGAAGTTGATCTGCGTGTGGAAATCAATCGCCACACGGGTGCATACGAGACATTCCGTCGCTGGACGGTCGTCGAGGAAGCAGACCTGGACGATCCGGCCATCGAAACCTGGCCGAGCAAGGTTGCTGAAACGCACCCTGGCGCCAAGGTCGGTGACGTCGTCGAAGAAAAAATCGAGTCCATCGAGTTCGGCCGCATTGCTGCACAGACTGCCAAGCAAGTCATCGTGCAGAAAGTTCGCGAAGCCGAGCGCGCTCAGGTTGTTGACGCTTACCGCGAGCGCCTGGGTGAAATCATCTCCGGCACCGTGAAAAAAGTCACCCGCGACAACGTGATTGTTGATCTGGGCAACAACGCTGAAGCGTTGCTGGCCCGTGAAGACATCATTTCTCGCGAAACTTTCCGGGTTGGCGTGCGTCTGCGTGCGCTGCTCAAGGAAATCCGCACCGAGAACCGCGGCCCTCAGCTGATCCTGTCGCGTACCGCGCCGGAAATGCTGATCGAGTTGTTCCGCATCGAAGTGCCGGAAATTGCCGAAGGCCTGATCGAAGTGATGGCTGCGTCCCGTGATCCGGGTTCGCGCGCCAAGATCGCCGTTCGCTCCAAGGACAAACGCATCGACCCACAAGGCGCTTGCATCGGTATGCGCGGTTCGCGCGTCCAGGCAGTGTCGGGTGAGTTGGGCGGTGAGCGTGTTGACATCGTTCTGTGGGACGACAACCCGGCTCAGTTCGTGATCAACGCCATGTCCCCGGCCGAGGTTGCGGCAATTATCGTTGACGAAGATGCCCACGCAATGGACATCGCCGTTGGCGCAGACAATCTGGCTCAGGCCATCGGTCGCGGTGGTCAGAACGTGCGTCTGGCCAGCCAGTTGACTGGCTGGACCCTGAACGTGATGACCGAATCGGACATCCAGGCTAAGCAGCAAGCAGAAACCGGCGACATCCTGCGCAATTTCATCGACGAGCTGGAAGTCGACGAAGAACTGGCTCAGGTACTGGTTGATGAAGGCTTCACCAGCCTGGAAGAGATTGCCTACGTACCGTTGGAAGAAATGCTCAACATCGACGGCTTTGACGAGGACATCGTCAACGAGCTTCGCGCTCGTGCCAAGGATCGCTTGTTGACCAAAGCCATCGCTACTGAGGAAAAGCTGGCAGACGCCCATCCGGCCGAAGACCTGCTCTCGCTTGAGGGTATGGACAAGGATTTGGCGATGGAACTGGCGGTGCGCGGCGTAATTACCCGCGAAGACCTGGCCGAGCAGTCTATTGACGACCTGCTCGACATCGACGGCATTGACGATGATCGTGCCGGCAAGTTGATCATGGCCGCCCGAGCCCACTGGTTCGAGTAATTAGGCGCGGCCTGAGGAGAGAAGTGCATGACGCAAGTCACGGTGAAACAACTGGCCGATGAGGTCAAAACACCGGTAGAGCGCCTGTTGCAGCAGATGCGTGAGGCAGGTCTGCCGCACACCGCCGCCGAAGAACATGTGACTGACAGTGAGAAGCAATCCTTGCTGACTCACTTGAAAAGCAGCCACAAGGCGAAAGTGGAAGAACCACGCAAGATTACGCTGCAGCGTAAAACCACCAGCACCCTGCGTGTTGCTGGCAGCAAAAGCATCAGCGTTGAAGTACGCAAAAAGAAAGTCTTCGTACAGCGCAGCCCGGAAGAAATCGAAGCCGAGCGCAAGCGTGAACTGGATGAACGTCGCGCAGTAGAAAATGCTGCACGTCAGAAGGCTGAAGAAGAAGCCAAGCGCCGCGCCGAAGAAGAAGCGCGTCGCCAGCCTGCTGCTGCGCCGATCGCTCCTGTCGAAGCTGTTGCAGCGCCAGTTGCGGTGGCCGAGCCTGTGCGCGAAAGCGCCCCGGTTGTTGTGGCTACCCCGGCTCCTGCGGCGGACACTCGCAAGCGCGACGAACAGCGTCGTCCGGACAAGCCACGTGCCGACGACAACAATCGTCGCGGTGGCGGCGATGGCGAGCGCAAAAACGCTCCGCATCGTGCTTCGGTCAAGGAGAAGGCGCCTGCTCCACGCGTTGCCCCACGTACTACCGACGAAGAAAGCGATGGCTTCCGTCGTGGTGGTCGCGGCAAGGCCAAGCTGAAGAAGCGCAACGCCCACGGTTTCCAGAGCCCAACCGGCCCTGTCGTGCGCGAAGTGAAGATCGGCGAGACCATCACTGTTGGCGATCTCGCTCAGCAGATGTCGGTCAAGGCTGCTGAAATCATCAAGTTCATGTTCAAACTGGGTACCCCTGCGACCATCAACCAGGTACTGGATCAGGAAACTGCCCAGCTGGTTGCCGAAGAGCTGGGCCACAAAGTGACCCTGGTCAGCGACACCGCCCTGGAAGATTCCCTGGCCGAGTCCCTGAAGTTTGAAGGTGAAGCGGTTTCCCGTGCGCCGGTCGTGACCGTAATGGGCCACGTTGACCACGGTAAGACCTCCCTGCTCGACTACATCCGTCGTGCCAAGGTTGCTGCTGGCGAAGCCGGTGGTATCACCCAGCACATCGGTGCGTACCACGTTGAAACCGACCGTGGCATGGTGACGTTCCTCGACACCCCTGGTCACGCCGCGTTCACCGCGATGCGTGCCCGTGGTGCCAAGGCGACCGACATCGTGATCCTGGTGGTTGCAGCGGACGACGGCGTAATGCCGCAAACCATCGAAGCTGTTCAGCACGCTCAGGCTGCTGGCGTTCCGCTGGTTGTCGCGGTGAACAAGATCGACAAGCCAGGTGCTGACCTCGATCGCATCCGTAGCGAACTGTCGGTACACGGCGTGACATCGGAAGATTGGGGTGGTGACACGCCATTCGTACCGGTTTCGGCGAAAATGGGTACTGGCGTCGACGAATTGCTCGAAGCGGTATTGCTGCAAGCCGAAGTTCTGGAACTGACCGCAACCCCATCGGCTCCTGGCCGTGGTGTCGTGGTTGAATCCCGCCTGGACAAGGGCCGCGGCCCGGTGGCTACCGTTCTGGTTCAGGACGGTACCCTGCGTCAGGGCGACATGGTCCTGGTCGGTTCGAACTATGGCCGCGTTCGCGCCATGCTCGACGAGAACGGCAAGCCAATCAAGGAAGCCGGTCCGGCCATCCCTGTCGAGATCCTCGGCCTGGACGGTACCCCGGACGCTGGCGACGAGATGAGCGTGGTTGCCGACGAGAAGAAAGCCCGTGAAGTGGCTCTGTTCCGTCAAGGCAAGTTCCGCGAAGTCAAACTGGCTCGCGCTCACGCCGGCAAGCTGGAAAACATCTTCGAAAGCATGGGTCAGGAAGAGAAGAAGACGCTCAACATCGTCCTCAAATCCGACGTCCGTGGTTCGCTGGAAGCTTTGCAGGGCGCTCTGAACGGCCTGGGCAACGACGAAGTGCAAGTGCGCGTTGTCGGTGGCGGTGTCGGTGGTATCACCGAATCCGACGCCAACCTGGCACTGGCTTCCAACGCTGTACTGTTCGGCTTCAACGTGCGTGCCGATGCTGGCGCACGGAAAATCGTCGAGCAGGAAGGTCTGGACATGCGTTACTACAACGTAATCTACGACATTATCGAAGACGTCAAGAAAGCCCTGACCGGTATGCTTGGCAGCGATGTTCGCGAGAACATCCTCGGTGTGGCCGAAGTCCGTGACGTGTTCCGTTCGCCTAAGTTTGGCGCTATCGCCGGCTGCATGGTGATCGAGGGTACTGTTCACCGTAACCGTCCGATCCGCGTACTGCGTGAAGACATCGTTATCTTCGAAGGCGAGCTGGAATCCCTGCGCCGCTTCAAGGATGACGCTTCCGAAGTGCGTGCCGGCATGGAGTGCGGTATCGGCGTGAAGAGCTACAACGACGTCAAGGTCGGTGACAAGATCGAAGTCTTCGAGAAGGTGCAGGTTGCTCGCAGCCTCTGACTCGCGCACTTCAAGAGCCGTGACGGGTAGCCGCATGCAAGTGCGCAGCTCGTCACCAGGACTCTAAACGCAACGCCCGGTCTGGCTTTTGTCAGGCCGGGCGTTTGCCGCTTTCAGACCTTGCGGGTTTAGCCGTGGGGCAGTAACAGGTAACAATACATGGCAAAAGAATACAGCCGTACCCAACGTATCGGCGATCAGATGCAGCGCGAGCTGGCACAACTGATCCGTCGTGAAGTCAAAGACCCGCGCGTCGGCCTGGTCACCATTACCGCAGTGGAAGTCAGCCGTGACGTCGGTCACGCCAAGATCTTCATCACCGTGATGGGTCAGGATAGCGCCGAAGAAATTGCACAAAGCATCAAGGTGCTGAACTCTGCCGCCGGCTTCCTGCGCATGCAGCTGGCTCGCGAGATGAAGCTGCGCAGCGTTCCACAGCTGCACTTCCACTACGACGAAAGCGTCGTGCGTGGTGCACATCTGTCGGCATTGATCGAGCGCGCAGTGGCTGAAGACAATCACCATCCGGTTGCGGCAGAAGCCGAAGACACCAAGGAGTAATCGGTGGCTCAGGTCAAACGTATCCGTCGTAACGTCAGCGGCATTATCCTGCTCGACAAACCGCTGGGGTTTACCTCCAACGCGGCCTTGCAGAAGGTTCGCTGGTTGCTGAACGCCGAAAAGGCAGGTCATACCGGCAGCCTCGATCCCTTGGCCTCCGGCGTGTTGCCGTTGTGCTTCGGCGAGGCGACCAAGTTCTCGCAGTACCTGCTCGATTCCGACAAGGGTTATGAAACCCTGGCGCAGCTGGGCAAGACGACCACCACGGCGGATGCCGAAGGTGAAGTTTTGCAGGAGCGTCCGGTGACCGTTGGTCGCGCCGACATCGAGGCCGTACTGCCGAAATTTCGTGGGCAAATCAGTCAGATACCGCCGATGTACTCGGCGCTCAAGCGTGATGGCCAGCCGCTGTACAAGCTGGCTCGTGCAGGCGAAGTAGTGGAGCGCGAACCGCGTTCTGTTACTATTACGCGCTTGGAATTGCTGGCCTTCGAAGGCGATACTGTGCGGCTGGCGGTGGATTGCAGCAAAGGCACCTATATCCGTACCCTGGTGGAGGATATCGGTGAGCAACTCGGTTGTGGCGCTTACGTTGCAGAACTGCGACGTACCCAGGCCGGGCCATTCACCCTGGCGCAGACGGTTACTCTGGAAGAGCTGGAAGCGGTACATGCCGAAGGCGGCAACGAAGCGGTCGATCGCTTCCTGATGCCATCGGACAGCGGCCTGCTGGATTGGCCACTGTTGCAGTTCTCGGAAGCGAGCGCGTTCTACTGGCTCAACGGCCAGCCGGTACGTGCCCCGGATGCTCCGAAGTTCGGCATGGTGCGGGTACAGGATCACAATGGTCGCTTCATCGGTATCGGTGAAGTGAGCGAAGACGGGCGTATCGCGCCGCGTCGACTGATTCGGTCAGAATGACCGGACGAGGGTGGCTGTTAACAGGCACGGTCACTACTCTTTTTTAGATACAGGGATTTGTCCCTGGCCTGTTGAAACTGTTTTTCTGAAACAGTTTCCTGATAAAAGGATTGCCTCATGGCTCTCGACGTTCAAGAAAAAGCTCAAATCGTAGCTGACTACCAGCAAGCCGTTGGTGACACTGGTTCGCCAGAAGTGCAAGTTGCACTGCTGACCGCCAACATCAACAAACTGCAAGGTCACTTCAAGGCCAACGGTAAAGATCACCACTCCCGTCGTGGTCTGATCCGCATGGTTAACCAGCGTCGTAAGCTGCTGGACTACCTGAAAGGCAAGGACGTGAGCCGTTACAGCGCTCTGATCGCTCGCCTGGGTCTGCGTCGCTAACAAGCGATTGCGCTAGAGGTTGGTTGTCTGTCGTGCGTCAGCGGGTTTCCCGCCAGCGCATGGCAGGCTTCCAGCCTCAAGTTTTATCTGGATACCTGCTTTACCTGCGTGAGTGTACCCCGGACAACCGGTCGGGCCGATTCCCGGCGTTGCCCAAGAATTTCGCAAGAAACCAGTTCCCCCAAGAGCCACAAAGAAGGTAGGACACCGTGAACCCGGT
Source organism: Pseudomonas sp. B28(2017) (assembly GCF_002113025.1). Classification (GTDB taxonomy): domain Bacteria; phylum Pseudomonadota; class Gammaproteobacteria; order Pseudomonadales; family Pseudomonadaceae; genus Aquipseudomonas. The sequence continues at coordinate 44,475 of NZ_NEJH01000014.1, forward strand.
AATCAAAAAATTCCAGTTCGGTCAGTCGACCGTTACCCTCGAGACTGGCCGTATCGCCCGTCAGGCCTCCGGCGCAGTATTGGTCACCGTTGACGACGACGTCAGCGTATTGGTGACCGTAGTCGGCGCCAAGCAAGCCGATCCAGGCAAGGGCTTCTTCCCTCTGTCTGTTCACTACCAGGAAAAGACTTACGCTGCCGGTAAGATCCCTGGCGGTTTCTTCAAGCGCGAAGGCCGTCCTTCCGAGAAAGAAACCCTGACTTCCCGACTGATCGACCGTCCGATCCGTCCGCTGTTCCCGGAAGGCTTCATGAACGAAGTGCAGGTTGTCTGCACCGTCGTTTCCACCAGCAAGAAGACCGATCCGGACATCGCTGCGATGATCGGTACCTCGGCTGCCCTGGCCATCTCCGGCATTCCTTTCGATGGCCCGATCGGCGCTGCCCGCGTTGCGTTCCACGAAAGCACCGGCTACCTGCTGAACCCGACTTACGAGCAACTGGCTGCTTCGAGCCTGGACATGGTCGTTGCCGGTACTTCGGAAGCTGTTCTGATGGTTGAATCGGAAGCCAAAGAGCTGACCGAAGACCAGATGCTGGGCGCCGTACTGTTCGCCCACGACGAGTTCCAGGCCGTGATCCAGGCCGTCAAGGAGCTGGCCGCCGAAGCTGCCAAGCCAACCTGGACCTGGGCTCCACAAGCTGAAGCCACCGAACTGCTGGGCGCCATCCGTGCCGAGTTCGGCGAAGCGATCTCCCAGGCTTACACCATCACCGTCAAGGCCGACCGTTACGCTCGCCTGGGTGAACTGAAAGACCAGGTCGTTGCCAAGCTGTCCGGCGAAGAAGGCCAGCCTTCCGCTGCTGACGTCAAAGCGGCTTTCGGCGAAATCGAATACCGCACCGTTCGCGAAAACATCGTAAACGGCAAGCCACGTATCGACGGTCGCGACACTCGCACCGTGCGTCCGCTGAACATCGAAGTCGGCGTTCTGCCAAAAACCCACGGTTCGGCCCTGTTCACCCGTGGCGAAACCCAGGCTCTGGTAGTCGCGACGCTGGGCACCGCCCGTGACGCACAGCTGCTGGACACCCTGGAAGGCGAGAAAAAAGACCCGTTCATGCTGCACTACAACTTCCCTCCGTTCTCGGTGGGCGAGTGTGGTCGCATGGGTGGCGCCGGTCGTCGCGAAATCGGTCACGGCCGTCTGGCCCGTCGTTCGGTTCAGGCCATGCTGCCTGCCGCTGACGTGTTCCCGTACACCATCCGTGTTGTGTCGGAAATCACCGAATCCAACGGATCGAGCTCGATGGCTTCCGTTTGCGGTGCTTCCCTGGCCCTGATGGACGCCGGTGTGCCGATGAAGGCACCGGTTGCCGGTATCGCCATGGGTCTGGTTAAAGAAGGCGAGAAATTCGCCGTCCTGACCGACATCCTGGGTGACGAAGACCACCTGGGCGACATGGACTTCAAGGTAGCCGGTACCGCCAAAGGCGTAACCGCGCTGCAGATGGACATCAAGATCAAGGGCATCACCGAAGAGATCATGGAAATCGCTCTGGGCCAAGCCCTGGAAGCGCGCCTGAACATCCTCGGCCAGATGAACCAGATCATTGGCCAGTCGCGTACCGAACTGTCGGCCAACGCTCCGACCATGATCGCGATGAAAATCGACACCGACAAAATCCGTGATGTCATCGGTAAAGGCGGCGCGACCATTCGTGCGATCTGCGAAGAGACCAAAGCTTCGATCGACATCGAAGACGACGGCTCGATCAAGATCTTCGGCGAAACCAAGGACGCGGCTGAAGCAGCACGTCAGCGCGTTCTGGGTATCACCGCTGAAGCCGAAATCGGCAAGATCTACGTCGGCAAGGTTGAGCGCATCGTCGACTTCGGTGCATTCGTCAACATCCTGCCGGGCAAGGACGGTCTGGTTCACATCTCCATGCTGAGCGATGCTCGCGTTGAGAAAGTGACCGATATCCTGAAAGAAGGCCAGGAAGTGGAAGTGCTGGTACTGGACGTGGACAACCGCGGCCGTATCAAACTGTCCATCAAGGACGTGGCAGCGGCCAAGGCTTCGGGCGTTTAATCACGCCCCACGTCTGACCGCTTCAACGTTGTAAAAAAATGCCCCGCCGTGAAAACGGAGGGGCATTTTTTTGTCTGTAGATCACAGAGATGATTGACGACGTTGCCGGAGCTGAAACTCAGTGCTAGGTTTAGCCCACAGCCCGTGTAGCTCAGCCGGTAGAGCAGCGCACTCGTAACGCGAAGGTCGCAGGTTCGATTCCTGTCTCGGGCACCACATCCTCTCGGTTATTTCACCTTTCTGCTCAAGTCCTCGACGGTCCGTTTGAGGTTATCGAGTTCGCGGTCCTGATCGCTGACTTCCCGCTTCAGGCTGGAAATCTCGCTGCTGTTTGAACTGGAGCTTGAGTCTCTATTGCGTTTGAGTTCTTCAACCTGCTTGCCGAGGTTGTTGATGTCGCGCTCCTGTTCGGCCACCGTGCGCTTGAGTTCGTCGATTTCCTTGCTGCTGGAGCTTGAGCTGGAACCATTGCTGCGCTTGAGCTCTTCGATCTGCCGGGTCTGATTGTTGATCGTCTCCTGCAATTCTTTCAGATCGTCGACGCTGTATTCGCTTCTGATCAGTACCTCTTTGCCGTATTCATTGTGAATGACCGTGAACTTGTCGCCAGAGGACGTGTAGCCGCTACTCAATTCAACACTGGCCAGTGCGGTTCCCGGTAGCGGCAGGGCCCCCAGCAAGGTTGTCATCACCGTTGCGGACAGAACAGACGAAAACTTCGAAAAGCTGCGCATCACTAAGGTTCCTTGTGAGGTGCCGGCATGGCATATTGCTATGACTCGGAATATAAATTTATGTTCCCGTCACCATCAACACATCGTGTGCACGACTTTTTGCAGGGAGATGTAAAGAGTCGTGTAAATCGTCCGACAAACATCCTATATTCGGAGCCTGCATGAGCTTCGCCCAGCAGTTTTCAGATGATCCCGAATGGTTCTGAAGGCCAGACAGACCGGACTACAAGCGGTTCTTCTGCGTCAGAGAGATCCTTGATGATCCAGATCCATCTTCCATTCCCCAGATCAGCGAGAACAACATGACCGTTAAAGAGATGACCCAGGAAGCCCGGCACGAAGAAGCGCTGAAGAAGTATGTGCTGGATGCTCCCGAACTGATGGACGAGATCAAGGACTTGAGTCCCGATGATCAGAAAGACCAGATCCAATGGGCGTTCGAGGATGAGGCGGAAGCCCAGGGCTTGCAGCCGTGGGAGTTGACACTCAAGTACACCTGCACCCCGGAAGAGTACGAAGCTGAGCGCCTGAAGCTGCATAAAGAAGCAGCCGAAGTGCTGGGCGTCGAGTGGGAGGAGTACTGCGAGATGAACAATCTGGTGGTTTGACACTCATGTAGGAGCGAGCAAGCTCGCTCCTACAGTTTGGCAACTCACATACGTGTGATCAGATACTCAGGCGCATCGACAGATCGACCGCCTTCACATCCTTGGTCATTGCACCGATCGAAATGTAATCCACTCCGGTCTGTGCAATCGGCAGCAACGTACTTTCGTTGATCCCGCCGCTGGCCTCCAGTTTGGCTTTGCCGGCATTCAGGCGCACGGCTTCGCGCATGTCGTCCAGGCTCAGTTCGTCGAGCATGATGATGTCGGCACCGGCTGCCAGCGCTTCTTTCAGCTCATCCAGGCTTTCCACTTCAATCTCGACCGGTTTGCCCGGGGCGATCTTGTGCGCAGCGGCAATTGCCTGCGCGATACCGCCGCTGGCGGCGATGTGGTTTTCCTTGATCAGGAAGGCGTCATACAGGCCGATGCGGTGGTTGTGGCAACCGCCGCAGGTCACTGCGTACTTTTGCGCCAGGCGCAGCCCCGGCAGCGTTTTGCGGGTGTCGAGCAGCTTGACCTGAGTTTCGGCCACGAAGTCTGCCAGGTATTGCGCGCGGGTCGCCACGCCGGAGAGCAATTGCAGGAAGTTCAGGGCGCTGCGTTCGCCAGTCAGCAGTGAGCGCGCAGGGCCTTCGAGGTGGAACAGCACCTGATTGGGCATCACCCGTTCACCGTCGGCAACTTGCCAGTGCACCGCCACACGTGGGTCCAGTTGCCGAAACACGGCATCTACCCAGGCGGTGCCGCTGATGACGGCTGCGTCGCGGGTGATGATGGTGGCTTTGGCCAGGCGTTCGGCCGGGATCAACTGCGCGGTGATGTCGCCGCTGCCGATGTCTTCACGCAACGCACGGCGCACGTTGGCTTCGATTTCGGCGGTCAGATCGGCGAGACGTAGATTCGGCATAACGGACTCCACAAACAAAGTGGCTCGATTATAGGGCCATGTCAGCGACCAACCCAAGGCATCAGCGCGTTACGTTGGCGCTGGTGCCTGCATTTGGTCGAATGCCTGACGTTGTCGCGTTGGCCGTCGATTCCGAACAAGCGCCTGTTCGAGAAGGACAACCACAAGCGCCTTAAACGCGGCAAGTGATCGCGCCCCGATGGATTATCGCGGCATACTGTGCCAACACAGTCGACGTTGAAGGAGTCGGTATGCAGTTGGACCCCGCGAGCGGTTGGTGTCAGGGTGTGCGTTTATGCCCTTCGCCCAACTTCAATGCGCGCCCCGAGGGCGAGATATCCCTGCTGGTGATCCACAACATCAGTCTGCCGCCCGCGCAATTTCTGACCGGCAAGGTGCAGGAATTTTTCCAGAATCGTCTGGATGTCACGGAACATCCCTACTTTGCAGGGATCGCCGACCTGCGGGTGTCTGCGCACTTTCTGATTGAACGTGACGGCACCGTCACTCAGTTTGTCTCTTGTCTTGAGCGCGCCTGGCACGCCGGCGTCTCGTGTTTCGAGGGACGGGAAACCTGTAACGATTTTTCCGTGGGCATCGAACTGGAAGGTACGGATGATCTGCCGTTCACCGATGCCCAATATGAGACGTTGACGGCCCTGACCCGGCAGTTGCAAAGCGCTTTCACGGGCATCACCGCACAACGCATCTGCGGGCATAGCGACATTGCACCCGGGCGCAAAACCGATCCGGGGCCGGCGTTCGACTGGGCACGCTATCGGGCCGCCCTGGCACAAGAGGAAGGGCAATGAGTTTTCTGGTGTTGCTGTTGGCGGTATGGATCGAGAAATTTTCGGCCTTGCGCCATCGCGTTCAGCGCGATAGTGGATGGACACACAAGCTGAACAGGCTTGAGGCCAGCCCGCGACTTTCGGACCGGCCATGGCTGGTGTTGTCAGTGATGGTCTTGTTGCCGGTGGCGTTGCTGGGTTTGCTGCTGGTCGTCATCGAGCCGGTGGCCTACGGGTTGCTGGCGTTGCCGATCCATTTGCTGGTGGTGATCTACAGCCTGGGGCGCGGTGATCTGCTCGGCGATCTCGGGCCGTTCCGCGATGCCTGGCGTCGGGAGGACCTGCAAGCCGCGGCCCATGTCGCCAAGCGCGACCTGGATATCTGCGCAGACAGTGGCGAGCAACTGCTGGAACAGGTCGAAGGGCATTTGCTATGGGAGGCGTACCACAGCTTTTTCGCGGTGATTTTCTGGTACTTCCTGCTGGGGCCGGTCGCGGCGCTGAGCTATCGGCTGCTGGCGCTGGCCGAAGAGCACGGGAAAAATCCTGCGGTGGTCGAGCGCGCCGGGCAACTGCGTCATGCCTTTGATTGGGTGCCGGTGCGTCTGCTGGCGGCGAGCCTGGCGTTGGTCGGCAATTTTGTCGCGGTCAGTCGGGTCATGCTGCATGAGCTGCTGAACTGGAACATCAGCGCCGCGCAATTGATCGAGAAAGTCGGGCTGGTGGCCGGTGAAATTCCGGCACCGGTGGCCGGCGCAGAAGGTATCAACAACCTGGACCGCATCTGGGACCTGCTGCTGCGTGCCGCGGTGCTCTGGTATGCCGGGTTTGCACTGTGGACGGTCCTGTCTTAGGGCTGTAGTCAGATCAAGTTCCCTCGCCACAGGGTGATCACTTGTCCGAAGTGCATCGCCCTGTCGTTAACCTTAAGTTACAAAACCTCCCGCCGATTTAAGTTATACAGAGATAGCGCTGAATAGTGGCTATCTGCTCCTGGTCTGCGCCTGCCAATAAAAAAAATAAAAAATTGAAGGGAGACATCCAGTGAAGAGCTTGCTCTATCCCGCTGTCGCACTGATGAATCGCCTGAGCTTCGGCATGAAGTTCAGCCTGATCAGCGTACTGTTCCTGGTGCCGATGCTGGTGACCAACTTCTATCTGGTGCGTGACTCCTACCGCGAATTCCAGGGCACGCGCATCGAACTGCAAAGTCTCGACCTGTTGGGCAGCAGCCTGGCGTTACGGCGCGATCTGGAAACCCTGAACAACCTGGTACAGATCAATGTCAGCCTCGGCCAATCCGGCAAGGCCGGCAATGTCGAATCGAAAATCAGCGCCCTTGAGCAGAATATTCTGACTCGCATGCAAGGGCTGACGGCGATGACCAGCGATCCGGAGCAGGTCGCAGTGTTTGATGGCAAGCGCGATGAAATGATCGCTGCGTTCAAGGCCCAGCAAACGGAAAACTCCCTGCAGAGCAAAAGCGCCTTGATTGGCAAGCTGGTGGGTAGCGCGCAGATTTTCAGTCAGCTCATCACCAGCCAGGCCGGCCTCAGTCGTGACAACCAGAGCGACATGCGCCAGTTGAGCGAGCTCGTCACCCTCGTCACGCCGCGTGTCACCCAGATCCTGGGTGAAGGTCGGGCAATGGGTTCTTATTCGTTGGGGCAGGGGTTCATCAACTCGGCTTCGAGCACCCGTTTCGATGAATTGCTGGCGCAGATTGAAAAGCTCCAGGCCGAATATGGCCTGAAGTTGCAGGATGCCTTGGGGTCCAGCAAAGCCGCGCGCGATACCTTGGCCGCTCAGGCCGAGAGCAGCCGGGCATCCCTGAAGAAGTCCAGCGAGTTGTTCGAAGAACAAGTGATCATGGCTGACACCCTCGATGCGCCGTGGCAGGGTTTTTACGATCAAGTCAGCGCCCTGATGGACCAGACTTACCAACTCAACGAAGCAACCCTGAAGTATCTGGGCCCACAGTTGCAGCAACGCCTGGAACAGAACCGCACGCACATGGTTTTGCAGGCGGTGGCGTTATCAGTCGTGTTCGTGTTGATCTTTTATCTCTACGGCGCCTTCTATGCCTCGACCCGCACCACGCTCAAGCGCCTGGGGGCGGTGATGGACAAGGTGGCGGCGGGGGACATGACGGTGATCTTCAGCGCTCACAGCCGCGATGAGCTGGGGGAGTTGGGCGAAGTGTTCAATGGCACGGTGAAAAAAATCCATGATTTGATCGAACGGGTGGGGCAGACCGTTAGCGAGGTCGAGCGTCAGGCCGGGCAAGTGGAAAACGTTTCCGCGCAAAGCAACCTGGCCGTTGCCGGGCAGCGTACGCAGATCGAACAGGTGGCCACGGCCATGAACCAGATGTCGGCCACGTCCCAGGAAGTGGCACGTAGTGCCGCGGCGGCGGTGAGCAGTGCCCACAGTGTCAACGATGAGACCATCAGCGGTCGCGGTCTGGTGGAGTCGCAGCAAGGCAGCATTGCCGCGCTGGCCAGCGAGATCGATCAATCGGTGCTGGTGATCAATCAACTGGCCAGCGACAGCCAGTCCATCAGCCGCGTGCTTGAAGTGATCAAGAGCATCGCCGAGCAGACCAACCTGCTGGCACTCAATGCCGCCATCGAGGCAGCACGGGCCGGTGAGCAGGGCCGTGGTTTCGCCGTGGTGGCCGATGAAGTCCGGACCCTGGCCAAACGGACCCAGCAATCGACAGAAGAAATCGAGCAGATGATCGCCAAGCTCCATGGCGGTGTCGGCGCGGCGGTCAAGGCCATGGGCACCAGCCACGAAATGGCCAACGGCACAGTGGGACAGTCGGAAAAGGTCCAGCGGGCGCTGGAAAACATTCTGGGAGCGGTCGGCATGATCGTCGACCAGAACCAGCAGATTGCCGCCGCGGTGGAGCAGCAAACTGCCGTGGCTCACGACATCGACCAGAACATCGTCGAGATCAATCGCGCTGGCGAGCGCACCGCCGAAGGTGCGCATCAGACCGAAGATGCCAGCCGCGCATTGTCGGCTCAGGTCGTGGAGTTGAAACAGTTGATCAGTGCATTCCGGGTCTGAAGGACTGCCCGGAAACCCTGTACGACCATGCCCGCTCCCATAGGTTTGGTGTACTGCCAGAATGTTTTGTAATACTTTTTCCCTTGTCGGGTGGAAGTCCTCCTGATTCTCTCCGTGCGCTGTTTTTTGGATTTCAATCAAGGAAGATGTACGCCGCTGAGCGCAAGGAGGAAAACCGGTTATGTCTGTTGCGACAACAGGAGTCCAGGGGCGCTGTGCGCATTGTCAGCGCACATCGCGGCTTCAACCCTGGCAACTCAATGCCATTGCGATCAATGAAGCGTTTGCCTGTGCCTACTGCCAGAAACACCTTCAGTTACGTTGCCCGGAACAGATCAAACGCTTCAAGTCGCTCGACTCGTTTTCACTGCTGCGCGCCAGCCTGCGGATGATGGTCGGCGTCGCCTTGCTGGTGGCGTTGGTGATGGAGTGGGTAGGGATGCTCAGCGTCATCGAACAGCTGAATGCTTCGCTGATTGCCATATTCGTGTATTTCGCGGTGATCCGTTACTTCCGCCGACGCCAGCACCTGACGCTGATCCTGGAAGCCGCCAAGGCTCACGCCAACTGATTACCAGCCGAACACTTGGCAACTGTTGGCGGTGCTGGCCGCCGCCAGCTGTTCCGGGCTGATTGCCATCCATTGCGCCAGTGCTGTGCAGATCGCCGGCAAGTGTGTCGGGCTGTTGCGTTGGCCGGGGAACATGGCGGGCGCCATGTCCGGCGAGTCGGTTTCAAGCACCACCGAGTCCAGCGGCAATTGCGCCAGCACGCGGTGCATGCGCAGCGCCTGGGGCCAGGTCGGGGCGCCGCCGAGGCCGAGCTTGAAGCCGAGCTTGATGTATTCGCGGGCCTCTTCCTGGCTGCCGGCGAAGGCGTGGATGATGCCGGCCCGTTTCAGGCGAAACCGTTTGAGCGTGGCAATCACCGCCGCATGGCTACGCCTTACGTGGATCAATGCCGGCAGTTCGAAATCCGCCGCCAGTTGTAATTGCGCCTCGAACAACGCCTGCTGACGGTCGCGGTCCAGGGTTTCGATGAAATAGTCCAGGCCGATCTCACCCACCGCACACAGTTGCCGATGGCCGGCGAGACGTGTCAGCCAGTCACTGAGTTCGCTCAGGTGTTGCGGTCGATGATCGTCCAGATACACCGGGTGCAACCCGAACGCGGCGTACAGGTCGGGGTCACTCTGCACCAGCTCCCAGACCCGCTGCCAATTGGCCTGATAAACCCCCAGCACCACGATCCGCCGCACCCCGAGGGCGCGGCTGTCGGCCAGCAGCGTCTGACGGTCGGCGTCGAAGTCCGGAAAATCCAGATGGGTGTGGGTGTCGATCAGCTCCACGGTTCAATCCTGGTGAATACGCTGCTTGAACGTCCGCGCGATGGCTTGTACGCCGGGCCGGTAATCCGACTGCTCGATGGCGGCCAGGGCCAGCGCGAGGGCCTTGTCGGCGATCAGTTGATGTTGCTGGGCCATGGCGTTGACCGGTAGCGGCAGGAAGTCCAGCAACTGGGTGTCGCCGAACGTGCCGAGGCGCAGCGGACGGTTTTTCAGCGGGAAGTCGTGCAGCGCATCGAACACGCCCTGAAGCAGCACGTAGGATGTGGTTACCAGGGCATCGGGCAAATGGCCAAGACGCTGCAGCAACTCTTCCATCAATTGTTTACCGCACTCGCGGCTGAAGGACTCACCTTCTTCGATCAACACCTTACCGTTGAACCCGGCGAGAGCCTCTTTGAAGCCAGCGGCACGTTCCCGGCTGATGCTCAGTTCCGGGCGGGCGCCGATCAGCGCGATCTGCCTGGGCAGCGGCTCCAGCAGGCTGCGGGTCAGTTGCAGGCTGGCCTCGCGATCGTCGCTGATCACCGAACAGAAATGCTCGGGTTCCATGACCCGGTCGATGGCGATGATCGGAATGCCCTTGGCCTGCAATTGGCGATAGCTGTCGTCACCGGCCGGCAGGCAGCTGGCAACGATCAGCGCGTCGCAGCGCCGGGCGCGGAACAGTTGCAGCAATTGCCGTTCGCTGTCCGGAGCATCGTCGGAACTGGCGATCAGCAACTGATAACCCCGGGCTCGCGCGCCTTGCTCCAGCAATTTGGCGATTCGCGCGTAACTGGGGTTTTCCAGATCCGGCAGAATGAACCCCAAAGTGCGCGTGTGTCGGCTGCGCAAACCGGCGGCCTGTGGGTTGGGCGTGAAGCCATGTTGTTCGACGACCGCGCGCACGCGTTCGACGGTGGCGCTGCTGATGCGCTGTTGTTCGGCCTTGCCATTGATGACATAGCTGGCGGTGGTGACGGACACACCGGCCAACTGGGCGATATCACTGAGTTTCAACCCGCTGTTTCCTTGTTTTTTCGAGTGTGCCTCGACATTTTCGTCAATCCTAACCGATTAAGGCAGGTGACCATTGTCGCAACGCATCCGACAAGTTGAGCTTCAAGGATGGGACATTATCGAGTAACGTGCCATTCAATCTAGATTAAACGTTTCAGCAAGCGTATTTTCTACGTCATAGGCGCCTTTGGCCGGTTCTGCCGTGAAACTGCCAAAAGTGACGACCAGGCGCCTAAGCTGGCTCAATCAAAACAATACCTGGCGCCCCAAGGCGCCAAAAAGGAGAAAGCATGCTCGAGCTCACTGTAGAGCAGATTTCCATGGGCCAGTCGGCCGTGGACAAGTCCGCAGCACTGCAATTGCTGGCCGGGCATCTGGTTGCTGACGGCCTGGTTACCGAGGGTTATCTCGCCGGATTGCAGGCGCGGGAGGCCCAGGGCTCGACCTTTCTCGGTCAAGGTATTGCCATCCCCCACGGTACGCCCGAAACCCGCGACCTGGTGTTCACCACCGGTGTGCGCCTGATGCAGTTCCCTGACGGTGTGGACTGGGGCGACGGTCATATCGTTTACCTGGCGATTGGTATCGCCGCCAAATCCGATGAGCATCTGCGCCTGTTGCAATTGTTGACTCGCGCTCTCGGTGAGACTGATCTGGGGCAGGCCTTGCGTCGCGCCGGTTCCGCCGAGGCATTGCTGAAATTGCTGCAAGGTGCGCCGCAGGAGCTGGCGCTGGATGCGCAGATGATCGGCCTCGGTGTAGCGGCCGAAGATTTCGAAGAGCTGGTCTGGCGCGGCGCACGTTTGTTGCGCCAGGCCGACTGCGTGAGCAACGGTTTCTCCGCCGTGCTGCAACAGGTTGAAGCGCTGCCGTTGGGCGATGGCCTGTGGTGGCTGCACAGTGAGCAAACGGTGAAGCGCCCCGGCCTGGCCTTCGTCACTCCGGACAAACCGCTGCGCTATCTCGGCCAGCCGCTCAATGGCCTGTTTTGCCTGGCCAGCCTCGGTGAGGCCCATCAAACCCTGCTCGAGCGCCTGTGCGCGTTGCTGATCGAAGGGCGTGGCCATGAGTTGGGGCGCGCCACCAGTAGCCGCAAAGTCCTCGAAGTGCTCGGTGGTGAAGTGCCCGCCGACTGGCCCAGCGCACGAATTGCGTTGGCCAACGCCCACGGTTTGCATGCGCGACCGGCGAAAATCCTTGCGCAACTGGCAAAGAGTTTTGAAGGTGACATCCGCGTGCGGATCGTCGATGGCCACGACAGCGCGGTGTCGGTAAAGAGCTTGAGCAAATTGCTCAGCCTCGGCGCCCGTCGGGGGCAGGTCCTGGAGTTCATCGCCGAGCCAGGCATTGCCGCCGATGCGTTGCCAGCCTTGTTGGCCGCCATCGAAGAAGGCCTCGGTGAGGAAGTCGAACCGCTGCCACCGGTAAGCCAGGCGCGCGAAGTCGTTGCCGATATGGCCGAAGTAGTCCTCGCCCCGGTGTCGGGCAGCGTGGTTCAGGCAATTGCCGCTGCGCCGGGGATCGCCATCGGACCGGCCCATATTCATGTGCTGCAAACCATCGACTACCCGTTGCGCGGTGAGTCCGCCGCCATCGAGCGTGAACGTCTGCAACACGGCCTGGCACAGGTACGACGTGACATCCAGGGCTTGATCGAGCGCAGCAAAAGCAAAGCCATTCGCGAAATCTTCATTACCCACCAAGAGATGCTCGACGACCCGGAACTGACCGATGAGGTTGATACGCGCCTCAAGCAGGGCGAAAGCGCCGAGGCGGCGTGGATGGCTGTGATCGAAGCGGCGGCCCGACAGCAGGAAGCGTTGCAGGATGCCTTGCTCGCCGAGCGTGCAGCCGACTTGCGCGACATCGGGCGTCGGGTGTTGATGCAGCTCAGCGGCATCGAAACCCCGAGCGAACCGGATCAACCGTACATTCTGGTAATGGACGAGGTCGGACCGTCCGATGTCGCCCGTCTCGATCCGGTTCGCGTGGCGGGGATTCTCACCGCCCGGGGTGGCGCTACGGCGCACAGTGCGATTGTTGCCCGGGCGCTGGGCATCCCGGCACTGGTCGGCGCCGGTCCCGGCGTGTTGCTGCTGGCACCGGGTACGCCGTTGCTGCTCGATGGCCAGCGCGGTCGTCTGCATGTGGACGCTGACGCGGCGACCTTGCAGCGGGCCACGGCCGAACGCGATACCCGTGAGCAGCGCCTGAAGGCCGCCGCCGAGCAGCGTCACCAGCCGGCATTGACCCGCGATGGTCACGCCGTTGAAGTGTTCGCCAACCTCGGTGAAAGCGCCGGCGTGGCTGGCGCAGTGGAGCAGGGCGCCGAAGGCATCGGCCTGTTGCGCACCGAACTGATCTTCATGGCCCACCCGCAAGCGCCCGACGAGGCAACCCAGGAAACCGAGTACCGCCGCGTCCTCGACGGTCTGGCCGGGCGGCCGCTGGTGGTGCGCACCCTTGATGTCGGCGGCGACAAACCGCTGCCGTACTGGCCGATCGCGAAGGAAGAAAACCCGTTTCTCGGCGTGCGCGGTATCCGCCTGACCTTGCAGCGCCCGCCGATCATGGAAGCGCAATTGCGCGCCTTGCTGCGGGCGGCCGACAATCGGCCGCTGCGGATCATGTTTCCGATGGTGGGCAGCGTTGACGAGTGGCGCCAGGCCCGTGACATGACCGAACGCCTGCGTCAGGAAATTCCGGTCGCTGACCTGCAACTGGGGATCATGATCGAAGTGCCGTCGGCGGCATTGCTGGCGCCGGTGCTGGCCAAAGAGGTCGACTTTTTCAGCGTCGGTACCAACGACCTGACGCAATACACCTTGGCCATCGACCGTGGCCATCCGACGCTGTCGGCCCAGGCCGACGGCTTGCACCCGGCGGTGCTGCAACTGATCGACATCACCGTGCGCGCGGCCCATGCTCACGGCAAATGGGTCGGTGTGTGCGGTGAGCTGGCGGCCGACCCGCTGGCGGTGCCGGTACTGGTCGGCCTCGGCGTGGACGAACTCAGCGTCGGGGCGCGCAGTATTGCCGAGGTCAAGGCGCGAATTCGCGAACTGGGCTTCACTGAGACTCAAACCCTTGCCCGACAGGCCTTGGCCGTGGGCAGCGCCAATGAAGTGCGCGCACTTGTGGAGGCCCTGTAATGGCCCGGATTCTCACCCTGACCCTCAACCCGGCGCTGGACCTGACCGTCCAGTTGCCGCGCCTCGAAGCCGGCCAGGTCAACCGCAGCGATGTGATGCACACCCACGCCGCCGGCAAAGGCGTCAACGTGGCGCAAGTGCTGGCGGACCTCGGGCATCAGTTGACCGTCAGTGGCTTTCTCGGCGAGGACAATCTGCAAGCGTTTGAAACGCTGTTCGCCAGGCGCGGTTTTGTCGATGCCTTCATCCGCGTGCCGGGCGAGACCCGCAGCAACATCAAACTGGCGGAAGGTGACGGCCGCATCACCGACATCAATGGGCCGGGGCCACAGGTCAGCGAGGTGGCGCAGCAGGCCTTGCTGGATCGACTGGAGCAGATCGCACCGGGGCACGATGCGGTGGTTGTCGCCGGAAGCTTGCCGTTGGGCGTCAGCGCGCATTGGTTGCAGGCGTTGATTGTGCGCTTGAAGAACCTGGGGCTGAACGTCGCCCTCGACACCAGCGGCGAGGCGTTGCGTGCAGCGCTGAAGGCGGGGCCGTGGCTGATCAAACCCAACACCGAAGAGCTGGCCGAGGTGCTGGGCTGCGAGGTCGTGTCGGTCAGCGCCCAGGCCATAGCGGCAGAGCGTTTGCACGCCCAGGGCATCGAGCATGTGGTGATCTCCCACGGTGCCGAAGGCGTGAACTGGTTCAGCGTCGGCTCGGCATTGCATGCCACGCCACCCAATGTCAGCGTCGCCAGCACGGTGGGCGCGGGCGATTCCTTGCTGGCGGGGATGCTCCACGGTTTGCTCAGCGCCGATACGCCGGAGCAAACCTTGCGCACCGCCACGGCGATTGCCGCGATGGCAGTGACCCAGATCGGTTTCGGCATTGGCGATGCAGCGCAACTGGCGCAGCTTGAACAGGGTGTGCGCGTGCGTCCCCTGACAGAACAATAAGAGGGTTTGTCATGAAGTTAGCCATCGTTACGGCCTGCCCGAACGGCATGGTCACCAGTGTGCTGTGTGCCCGGTTGCTCGATGCCGCGGCCCAGCGTCAGGGCTGGAGCACCAGTGTCGAAATCACCGATGCCACGCATCCTGAAAAGCAACTGTCGGCGGCCACTCTCGACGCGGCCGAGTGGGTGCTGCTGGTGACCAGCGCACCTGTGGATATGTCGCGGTTTGTCGGTAAGCGACTGTTCCAGAGCACCCCGGCCCAAGCCCTGCAAGACGTGGAAGCCGTGCTGCGGCGTGGTGCGCAGGACGCTCAGGTTTACGCTGCTGAAGAAGCGGTCGTCGAACCTGTGGCGGTTGCCCGGGACGCGCCGCGACTGGTGGCCGTCACCGCGTGCCCGACGGGCGTAGCCCACACGTTCATGGCTGCCGAGGCCTTGCAGCAAGCGGCCAGGCGCTTGGGCTATGACCTGCAGGTGGAAACCCAGGGCTCGGTCGGCGCGCGCAATCCATTGAGCGCGCAAGCGATTGCCGAGGCCGATGTGGTGCTGCTGGCGGCCGATATCGAAGTCGCCACCGAGCGTTTCGCCGGCAAGAAAATCTATCGCTGTGGCACCGGTATTGCCCTCAAGCAAGCGGAAGCGACCTTGAAAAAGGCCTTGGCCGAAGGCCAGCAGGAAAGCGCTGCGGGCGCTGCGAAAACAACGGCCAAACAGGAAAAGACGGGTGCCTACAAACACCTGCTGACTGGCGTGTCATTCATGTTGCCGATGGTGGTGGCCGGCGGCCTGATGATCGCCTTGTCGTTCGTGTTCGGCATCACCGCCTTCAAGGAGCAGGGCACACTGGCGGCGGCGCTGATGCAGATCGGTGGCGACACTGCATTCAAGCTGATGGTGCCGCTGCTGGCAGGCTATATCGCCTATTCCATCGCCGACCGTCCGGGCCTCGCGCCGGGGATGATCGGCGGTCTGCTGGCGAGCACCCTGGGCGCCGGTTTCATCGGCGGGATCATTGCCGGTTTCCTCGCCGGCTATGCGGCCAGGGCGATCAACCGGTATGCGCGTTTGCCGCAAAGTCTCGAGGCGCTGAAGCCGATCCTGATCATCCCGCTGCTGGCGAGCCTGTTCACCGGACTGGTGATGATCTACGTGGTCGGCAAACCGGTGGCCGGGATGCTTTCCGGGCTCACGCATTTTCTCGACAGCATGGGCACCACCAACGCGATTCTGTTGGGGGTGTTGCTGGGCGGCATGATGTGCGTCGACCTCGGCGGACCGATCAACAAGGCGGCCTATGCGTTCTCGGTCGGGTTGCTGGCGTCGCAGAGTTACGCGCCGATGGCGGCGACCATGGCTGCGGGCATGGTGCCACCGATTGGCCTGGGTATCGCCACGTTCATTGCGCGGCGCAAGTTTGCGCAGACTGAGCGCGAAGCCGGCAAGGCAGCGCTGGTGTTGGGGTTGTGCTTTATCTCCGAAGGGGCGATTCCGTTTGCCGCGAAAGATCCGTTGCGGGTGATTCCGGCGAGCATTGCCGGTGGTGCGCTGACTGGTGCGCTGTCGATGTATTTCGGCTGCAAATTGATGGCGCCCCACGGAGGGTTGTTTGTGCTGGCGATCCCGAATGCGATCAATCATGCGCTGCTTTATTTGTTGGCGATTGTGGCGGGGAGCCTGTTGACGGCGGTGGTGTATGCGTTGGTCAAGCGGCCGGAGGTGGTGGAGTTGGCGGTAGAACCCGTCACGGCCTGACACCGATTCCTGTAGGAGCGGGCTCGCTCCTACAAGGTGGGGATGTCATGCCGGCTTCATCCAGCCATGCTTTAGTTTTTCCTTTTTCAGGGAGAACACCATGAGCGATTTCAACCTCGGGCGCCGTCGTGTCATGCAAGCGGTTGGCGCCGGATTGCTGTTGCCAGGGCTGGCGCCAGCGGTGATCGCTTCGGTCAAGGACCGGCCGCAACTCACCGACGGCGTGCAGTCCGGTGACCTGCTGGGCGACCGGGCGATCGTCTGGAGCCGCTGCGATCGCCCCGCACGGATGGTGGTGGAGTGGGACACTCGCAGCCTGTTTCCCAACCCTCGGCGATTCGTCTCGCCCCTGGCCGATGCGCGCAGCGATTTCACCGCCCGGGTCGAACTCACCGGGCTGCCTGCCGACCAGGCGATTTTCTATCGAGTGCAGTTTGAGGACGCCCAGAGTGGCGTTGCCAGCGAACCCTGGTTCGGTCACTTGCGCAGCGTGCCGCAGACCCGGCGCGACCTGCGTTTTGTCTGGAGCGGCGACACCGCTGGCCAAGGCTTCGGCATCAACCCGGACATTGGTGGCATGCGCATCTACGAGGCGATGCGTCGACGTCTGCCGGATTTCTTTATCCACAGCGGCGACACCATTTACGCCGACAGCCCGATCCCGGCGCAGCTCACCACGGAAGGTGGCCGGGTGTGGCGCAACATCACCACCGAGACCAAGAGCAAAGTCGCCGAGACCCTCGATGAGTACCGTGGCAATTACCGCTACAACCTGATGGATGAAAACATCCGCCGTTTCAATGCCGAAGTGCCGCAGATCTGGCAGTGGGACGACCACGAAGTGGTGAACAACTGGTCACCCGGCAAGCAGCTGGATACGCGCTACCAGAGCAAGGATATCCACAGCCTGGTGGACCGCGCACGCCAGGCCTGGCTCGAGTATGCACCGATGCGCTTGCAGAGCGCCGATGGCGGCGGGCGGATCTATCGCAAGCTCGGTTACGGGCCGCTGCTCGATGTGTTCGTGCTGGACATGCGCAGTTATCGCGGGGCCAATGACGACAATCTGGGCGAGGCCAAGCCGTTCCTCGGCCGTGAGCAACTGGACTGGCTCAAGCGCGAAATGCAGGCCTCGAATGCGCAATGGAAAGTGATCGCCGCCGACATGCCCATCGGCCTCGGTGTACCCGACGGCGAAGTCAGCCCCGGTATCACGCGGTGGGAAGCGGTGGCCAACGGTGAGCCTGGCCCGGCCCAGGGGCGCGAACTGGAAATCGCCGAATTGCTCGGTTTTCTGCGGGCGCGGCAGGTGCGCAATTTCCTGTTCCTGACCGCAGATGTACATTACTGCGCGGCCCATCATTACCATCCGGATCGGGCGGCGTTTCAGGATTTCGAACCGTTCTGGGAGTTCGTCGCCGGGCCTTTGAATGCCGGCAGCTTCGGGCCCAATCCGCTGGATAAAACCTTTGGTCCTGAGGCGGTGTTCGAGAAGGCACCACCCGCGCAGAACGTCTCGCCATTTGCCGGGTTTCAGTTTTTTGGCGAGGTGAATATTGAGGGGCAAAGCGGGGAGTTGAGCGTGGTGTTGCGGGATCTGGATGGGGTGTCTGTGTTTGAGCAGAAGCTGCAGCCGGTTTGATCGACACCTTGCCCCCTGTGGGAGCGAGCCTGCTCGCGATGACGATGTGACATTCAACACTGATGTTGGCTGTCAGTTCGCTATCGCGAGCAGGCTCGTTCCCACATTAAAGGTGTGCTGTCAGTACACGTCTCGGCGGTAGCGGCCCTGTTCGATCAGGCGCTCCACTTCGGCGGCGCCCAGCACCTCGTGGAGCACCTGGTCCACGCCCGAAGCCATGCCTTGAAGGCTGCCGCAGATGTAGATCACCGCACCCTCCGCCAGCCATTTTTTGAGCTCGGCTGCCGATTCACGCAGGCGGTCCTGTACGTAGATCTTTTCGGCCTGGTCGCGGGAAAACGCCAGGTCGAGGCGCTCCAGATCACCATTGATCAGCCACTCCTCCAGCTCCTTTCGGCACAGGTAGTCGTGCTCGCGATTGCGCTCGCCAAACAGCAGCCAGTGACGTTGCTGACCCTCGGCAATCCGTGCCTTGAGCAGGCTGCGCAAACCGGCCAGCCCCGTGCCATTACCCAACAGAATCATCGGCAGCGGTTGGGCCGGCAGATGGAAACCACTGTTGCGTCGCACGCGCAGGCTGATGGAGCTGCCCACAGGCGCGTGCTCGGTCAACCAGCCGGAACCGACACCGAGGTTGCCATCGGCATGCACCTCCTGGCGCACGATCAGTTCGAGCATGCCATCGGCCGGGATCGAGGCAATGGAGTACTCGCGCATGGCCAGTGGCACCAGGGCCTCTGCAAGCGCCTGCGCGTGCAGACCGACCAGATGGGCACGGTTCTCCGGCAGTTGGCGGCTGGCCAGGGCCTGTTCGAGGGTTTCCTCCAGACCGTTGAGTTGCACCCTGGTCTCACCGTGAATCCCCAGACCATCGAGGAAGTGCTCGATGACCCACGGGCAATTGCGCGGCAGCACCTCCACCAGATCACCGGCCAGCCAACTGCTGGTGGTTGGCGCACTGAGGCCCAGCAAGTACACAGGGGATCCGCTGCTGTCCGGGTTCAGCAGTTCACGACGGGCCAGGGTCCAGTTGTCGTAGCTGGGTGCTTGCCAGGTGTCGACGGGCGCGTGGCCGGTCAGCAGGCCCAGTTGCTGTTGCCAGTGGCGCAAGGCGTATGGATCACCGCTGTCGACTTCCACCGGGGCGAACAAAGTCTTGCCGCCATGTTCGCCGAGCCAGGTGTGCAGGCGCTTGGCGAATCCGCAGAAGTGCTGATACTGCCGGTCGCCGAGGCCGAGGACCGTGTAGTTCAGGCGCTCCAGGCTCGGGGTGCGGCCCAGTACCTTGCGTTCGAAGCCCCTGGCGCTGTCCGGCGCTTCGCCGTCACCGAAGGTACTGACGACAAACAGTGCGTTGTTCGAGTCCTGCAAGTCCTGCTCGCTGATGTCCGCCAGCGGCTGCACCTTCACTGGTAAGCCTGCGGCCTGCAATTGCCCGGCGGTCTGCCAGGCCAGTTGCTCGGCAAATCCGCTCTGGCTGGCGAAACCGATCAGCCAGGCAGACGCATCGTTGTCAGGTTGTACAAGGCCTTGGCGAGCGTCCCTGATCTGGCGTTTTTTGCGTCGACGATCCAGGTACAACAACCAGCCGGTGACGAAGAACAACGGCATGCTCAGCGCGGTGAGGGTCAGGATGATGCGCCCGACGATGCCGAAGTAACTGCCGACGTGTAGCGCATAAATGCTGGTCAGCAGTTGCGCCTTGAGGCTCTTGTCGCTGTAGCGGTCAACCCGTTTGACCACGCCGGTGGCCGGGTCGAGGGTGATCTGGTTCAACGCACGGTCGTGGGGTGAGGTTTTCAACAGGAAGTAAACGGTCGCTGGTTGGCCGGCCACAGGTGGCATGCGCACGTTATAGGAACTGAGTTGCGGGCCGGCCGCACTGTAGATGCTGCTCCACATGGCGGCGTAATCGGCTGTCGGTGCCGGACCTGCCGGCGCCGGGCCGCGTCCGCCGCGAACACGCTCGTTCTGCGGTGCATCGGAGAGCAACCGGGTCAGGCCCTTGTTGTACCACTCGTAGGACCAGGACAACCCGGTCAGCGCCGCCAGGAGGTAAAACACCAGGCACCAGGTTCCGGCCACCGAATGCAGGTCCCAGTTGAAGCTGCGGCCCTTTTTCTTCCAGTCCAGGGTCAGCCAGGCACGCCAGCTTTTCCACTGGCGAGGCCAGCGCAGGTACAGGCCGGACAGGCAGAAGAACACCAGGATCAGCGTGCACGCACCGGTGATCTGCCGACCCGTGTCGCCCATGGCGAGAAAACGGTGCAGTTGCAGCATCAGGCCGAAGAAGTCCTGGCCGGTGGCGTCGCCCAGGAACTCTCCTGTGTACGGATCGAAGTAGCGCATCTCGCCACGACGTTCACCCGGTGGCGGGGTGAACCACACTTTGGCGGCGTTGCCGCTGTCGATTTCCACGGTGAGCATCGAGACTTTTTTACCCGACGCTGCTTCGATTCGCTCCACCAGTTCGGCAGGCGGCAGCACACCGGCGACCTGTTTTTCGACCTGCAGCACAGAAGGGTTGAGTGCGTTCAGGATTTCATCCTGGAACGACACCGTCGCCCCGGTGATGCCCATCAAGGCCAGGACGAGCCCGGCGCTGATGCCGAAAAACCAGTGCAACTGGAACAGGGTTTTCTTCAACACGTCGCTCGCCTTGTTCGTTCAAATTGATTCATCACGGCGCGCATTATGCCGTGGGGTTGTCGAGAAGCATTCTTTTTTACACACGAAAGCCCCGTTCACCTGGATGAACGGGGCCGCCGCTGATTTCAGCCTTCACTCGCTCCTGCGGTCAGAAGTGGAAGTTGGTGCTCAGCAACGCGGTACGACCGGCCGCCTGGTTGGCGAAGTGAGTCGAGAACGCCTTGTCGTAGTAGGTTTCGTCGGTCAGGTTCTGTACGTTCAGTTGCAGGTCGACGTTTTTGCTCAGCTTGTAGGCCGCCATCGCGTCGTAACGAATGTAGGAATCAACCATGGTGGTGTTGGCGACATTGCCGAACACGTCATCGACATAGAACGCACCGCCACCGATGGTCAGCTTCGGCGTGACCTGATAGGTCGTCCACAGGCTGGCGCTGTTTTTCGGCGTGTTAGGCAGTTGGTTGCCGTTGTTGGCCTTGTTTGCCGGCAGGTCACCCCCATCGATTTGCTCGCTGTCCATGTAGGCGTAACCGGCGAACACTTGCCATTTGTCGGTGAGTTTGCCGCTGGCTGACAGTTCGATACCTTGAACCCGGGTTTTGCCGACGTTTTCAAACGTGGTGGTGTTGGTTTGCACACGAGCGTTTTCTTTCTCGGTGCGGAAGATATCTGCGGTCAGGGACAGACGATCGTTCAACAGGTCCCACTTGGTTCCGATTTCATAGTTCTTGGTGGTTTCCGGCTCCATGTCGCTGCTCAGCAGGTTACCGTTGCGGTCCGTCGTGCCGCCCAGCGGGTTGCCTTCCATGCCCTCACCGAGGGTGTTGCCTGGTGGGGTGGCCGATGTTGCGTAAGAGGCATAGATGCTGCCGTTTTCCGCTGGCTTGTAGATCACGCCGAACTGACCGGTGACGAATTCGCTGGTGTCCTTGCCTTTGGCTGCGGTGCCTTTGGCTGCGGTGCCTTTGGTCACGACGGTGGCGCCGGAACCGTCAAAGGTGCGGTACTGGGTATCGAAATGGTCGTAACGCAGGCCCATGTTTACCAGCCACTGCTCGGACAACTCCAGGGTATCGAACACATACAGCGCGTAGGTGTTGGCCTTGGTGTCGGTGCCGGCGTAGTTGCGCGAGATGGCGCCGCTCCACGGATCATTCGGGTTCGGGTTGGACAGCGAGGTGCAGTTGTAGCCGCTTGGCGCGCCGATCAGTGCCGGCGAGCAGTTGGTGGTCACTGCTGCCGTTCCCGGGGTGGTGTCCGTGTTGACGTTGTACGAGGACTTTTCGTTTTCCTCGTGGGTGTATTCGACACCGGTGGAGAAGCTGTTCTTGAACCCGGCAATGTAGACATCACCAAACAGGTCGGTCTGGTTGGTGGTGGTCTCGGTGTTGCTCACGCGGGTGTTCGCGCGGCGCCAGACGCTGCCGTTGTTGACGTTGCCTTTACTGTCGTCCGGCTGGGTCAGGATGTAATCCTGCATGCTGGTGCCGTGACGCAGGGTGTTCTTGATGGTCAGCGAGTCGCTCAGGTCGTGCTCGATGGCGAAGGTCGCCGTGTCGGTGCGGGTCTTGCGGAAGTCGCGGTTGTCCAGGCCATAGAAGTTGCTGCTGTCGCCGCCGTCATTCGGCTTGTCCGGGTTGGCCTTGGTACGGGCAGCCGAGCCTGCGGCCGGGATGGAGTAAGGAATGCCCGAGTCCGGTGTGTCGTTGCTTTCGAGGTGGTAGTAGTCGAGGTTGACACGCGTGTCTGTACCCAGGCCGAAAGCCAGGGACGGCGCGATACCCCAACGGTCGTAGTCGACACTGTCGCGCCCGGCGACGTTGCTCTCGTGGCTCATCAGGTTCAGGCGGCCAGCGGCGGTGTCGGTGAACTGGTAGTTGCCGTCGAAGGTGTAGCGCTGGGTCTGGTCGGAGCCCCAGGTGAAACCACCGTCGAGCGAGTTGCCCTGGTGTGCTTTCTTGCTGACCAGGTTGATGCTGCCGCCAGCAGCGCCACGGCCGCCGATCGCGGAGTTCGGGCCTTTGCTGACTTCGATCGATTCAACGGCGAAGATCTCGCGGCTCTGGGAACCGGTATCGCGCACGCCATCCAGGTAGGTGTCGCCCTGAGCGTCGAAGCCGCGGATGAACGGGCGGTCACCCTGCGGGTTGCCACCTTCACCGGCACCGAAGGTGATGCCTGGAACGGTGCGCAGCGCATCCTGCAAGTTGAGCGAGCCGGTGTCTTTCAATACTTGTTGCGGAACAACGGTCACCGAGCGCGGCGTGTCGATCAGTGGCGCGGTGTACTTGGGCGAGGAGGCTTTCTCGACGTTGTAGGTCGTCTCGTCATGGGCTTCGCCGGTGATGGCAGTGGCGCCCAGCGAAATCACATTGTCCGGTGCTTTTTCGTCGGTTTTTTCCGCCGCGAAAACCATGTGGCCCGCGGAGCCGGCGGTAATCGCCATGCCGATGGCCGATGCGAGCAGACGTGGTGAACTGACCGGTACTTGTGGTTGCTGACGTGACATTTGAATTCCCCTCCCCAAGGATTTGAGGCCGCGGAATATAGGGTAAACAGGTATTCGTAACAATTGCGAAACATTACTATTCGCACTTAATTTACATTCTTTACAATTTAACCTTACGGTTTTTGCTGACTCATTCGTCAGATGTGTTTTACACAGGCAATAAGAATCAATACCATTGGCGCCCCTTTGTTTTCAGGTGCCTTGTCATGCTGCTGCACATTCCCGGCCTGTTCGAAAAAGACGAGGTGCAGCGCATCCGCGAAGCTCTGGAACAAGCTGATTGGGCTGATGGCAAGATTACTGCCGGCTATCAGTCGGCCAAGGCCAAGCACAACTTGCAGCTGCCTGAAGGGCATCCGCTGGCCAAGGAGATCGGCGCGGCGATGCTGGAGCGGCTGTGGAAAAACCCGCTGTTCATGTCGGCTGCACTGCCGCACAAAGTCTTTCCTCCGTTGGTGAACTGTTACACCGCCGGTGGCAGTTTCGACTTCCATATCGATAACGCGGTGCGTCAGCCCAAAGGCAGCATCGAGCGGGTGCGCACGGATTTGTCCGCCACGCTGTTCTTCAGCGAGCCCGAGGATTACGACGGCGGCGAGCTGGAAATCCAGGACACCTTCGGCACTCAGCGGGTGAAGCTGCCTGCCGGCGATATGGTGCTGTACCCCGGCACCAGCCTGCACAAGGTCAACGCGGTGACGCGCGGAACGCGACTCGCCTCGTTTTTCTGGACCCAAAGCCTGGTGCGTGAAGACAGCCAGCGCGCCCTGTTGTTCGAAATGGACGGGGCAATCCAGCAACTGACCCACGACATGCCGGATCATCCATCGCTGATCCGCCTGACCGGCACTTATCACAACCTGTTGCGTCGCTGGGTCGAGGTGTAAGTGGCGGACTTTCGCTTGCGCCGCGAGGAAGTCCTCGACGGCGATAGCCTCAAATCGATGCTCCTTGAAAGCCCCGCGCGGGCAGCACAGGCGATTCTGCTCGTCGCCCGCGAAGGTGTTGTCGATGCTCAGGCCATGCTGGGGCAAATCCTGCTGGACGGGCAGGGTATCGAACAGGATCAGCCGCTGGCCGTGCGCTGGTTCGAGATTGCCGCCCGGCGTGGGCATCTGATGGCGCGCAACATGCTCGGTCGTTGTCATGAACATGGTTGGGGTTGTACCGCCGATGCGACGATTGCCGCGAGGCATTACCGTGTCGCCGCTGAAGCCGGACTGGATTGGGCGATGTACAACTACGCCAATCTGTTAGCTACCGGACGCGGGGTGATCGAGGATCAGGTGCAAGCGCTGAATCTCTATCGTCGTGCCGCTGAACTGGGCCACGCCAAATCGATGAACCTGTTAGGGCGGTGCCTGGAGGAGGGTTCGGGCTGTTCGGTCGATACCGTGGCCGCGCACGAGTGGTATCGCCGCTCCGCTGAAGCCGGGGATTTTCGTGGCCAGTTCAGTTACGCCAGTATCCTGACTGACATCGAGGAGTGTCTGGCATGGTATCGCCGCGCGATGCTTGGCGGAAATCTTGCGTTTCTGAAGGTGGCAGCCCAGACATTGATGAGTGCGACAGATCCACGTGTTCAGGCGTTGGCCGAGGAATATCAACAAAGGTCGCAGTTGTTAAAAACTCTTTAAAAGTTCCTGTTGAATAATTTCAGCTTGGCTGGAGATACCCTTAAATCCGGTTCTTTACGGCTCGCAATGTTGATTCGCTACTTCTGATTAACTTAATACATTTTGATTCAAGTTAACATTTTGAGTTTTTTGTTTTCTCGAATAGTCTGGGTTTGAGGGTTAAGGCTGTTCTGGTCTTTGCCCTTTTTTGGATTTTTATTTTTTGACTAATTAATGGAGTAATTATGTCTAATGATTTGTTGTGGGGAGATGCATTAAAAAACGCAACGCCAGAAGAAGTGGTAAGGTTTTCCGTTGATGCACCGAAATTGTTTGCTGACGGTTCTGTCGGGGTGCTTGATGGATCCACCCGTGGCGCGGGGTTATTGCTGACTAAAAAACAAATAATCGATTTGCGCAAATACGAGGCAGCAGGCTTGGCGTTGCCCTATACCCTGGACGATGTCAGGGACTATCTGCGTTTTGGTGCAGGTCAGGATGGTGGCCCAGGGCTGAAGCCTGAAGACTTCCTGAGCACTTTTTTGAATACCCGAAATCATGCCAGACGCTGGTCGCCACTGCGTGAGCGGATCATGCTGACCGGGCGTGGCCTCAAGGATTTTGCCGGCAGCATGTTGACCTATGGCGCTTCGATGAAAGAGGTCTACAGCGAAGTAAAAGCCTACGAAATTTTGGAAAGTCGCAAAATCAAGACGCTGGAACAGTTGAAGAAAGTTGAGCTTGAACTGGGTGACAAATTCCCCGGAATTGAACTGGAAGATGACACCATCAGTACACTTGATTATTACCTGAAACGTATCTTTGAAAAAATCGATTTCAACCTGCAAACGGTTGAAGGTATCAAGAAAGACCTCGATCTGTTTGGTTATGATCTGCGTGAGCACATCTTGCCAGGTATAAAGCTGAGAGTCGGTCTGATTGAAAACAACTCTTTGGCGGAAGATATTAAGCAGCTAAAAGCCGTGATCGATGAACGTGCAAAAGAAATCGACATCAAGAACACCGAATACAAGGCCGCTGTTCAAGAAGCCCTGAAAGCTGCGGCCGGAATGAATATTGTCGGATTGGCGATGGCCATTTACATGGGAGTGGAAGCGGAAAACATCCGTGCCCGGCGCAACGAACTGTACGCCAAACAAGAAGAGGATATTCAAACTCTTACAAACAAGAACCAGACCCTGGGATCGCTGGCGCGGGTCAAGCATGATCTGCAAAGTCTGATGATTGTCGCGATCGACGCCGATATCGCCACGCAGAACCTGATGCATGTCTGGAGCGTTCTGCATCTGAGCATCAGGAACTCTATGGGCGCGGTAGGTCGTATCAATGACGCATTGAGTCTCAGGATTTTCATGACTGAGTTTGAAGAAGTGGTTGCTCCATGGGAGCAGATTAAATCGGATTCGGACAAGCTGATTGAGGTTTTCAAGGAGGCGGACGAAGAATACGAGCGCAATTACGGAAAAACATTGCGTTCGATGGCATACACCGTATCGCTTGAACAAACATATCCGGCACTCGACCTGGCTGCGTTGAGGGATAGTCATTCACGGATGAGCGAGCAGCGCACGCAGGCGCAAATATGGCGGGTAAAGCTGGATTACCTGCCCGGTCTGTTTGATCGCTTCAATCGACTGGTCCAAGGCGTCGGTAAGGGCGCCATGGCCCTGCAAACGGCGGCGCTTAATAGCAGTAATGAGTTGGAAGTCAGTCTGCGACGTCTGGACAGGCTCGAGAAAGCGCTCGAAGAGGAAAGCGACGTCCAGGAGATCGAAGCTCTCAAAGCTGAACGGCAAGAGCTATTGGACCGGGTTGCTGACGCGATTGGCCTGCAAGCCACTCAGGTTCGCAATTGCCTGAAAGAAATCAGTGATACGTTCGACATGCGTTTGACACTGGGCTACATCACCGACTTTGAACGTGATGAAGCTCAAGCAAAAGCGGAAGTCGTCGTCCTGAAGGGGAAATTGGAAGCTCTCAAGGAAGAGCGCAAGCCTGTTATCGAGGCTATCGAGACTCTGGAAAAGAACGGCATCGAGGAGCTTGGCAAAAATATCGCACTGACTGTCGATAAGGTGGTGGCGCTGGGCCTGACACCAGCGCAAGTCGCGTTGGTAATGTTCGCTATCGAACAGCTCAAAAAGACCATCGGCAATATCGGCGAAGGTATTCGTTTCCTGGATATGGTTCGTGAAAGCGACAAGCTGCGAGAAAGAATCGCAGCACTCGACGACGAAATCAATCTTCAAGACGGCGTCGTCAGTGCCTTGGCCGGCAAGATCAAATACCTGCAAGCCATTCACTCGATTGAAGAACAACGCAAAATCTACGTAGCGAATTACAGTCCGGCGATTAGCGCTTTTCAAAGGTACCTGGCCGCTACCGACAAGGATACCTTCATCGATGATGACGTTCGCAGCGCCACGTTCAAAGCGCAAGCGAATTTGTTCATTGCATTCCTTGCTCCTGTTTCAGTCCCTAACCGCTAGGTTGGGCTGAGTACAGCATTGATCCGTGTTAATCGAGGTGCCATGACACATCGGTTAACACGGTTAGCCAAACGATATCTGGCTGTTGGCCATTGATGGTTTGCCATGTTTGAGGAAACCACAGATGCTTGATTATTTATTGGCAGAAAAGAATTTTACTGCCTTAAAACAGTACGTTGATTTTTTGAGAGAATTGCCCAAGGCGCTGGAGGAAATCAACCGATTTTCCGATGCCATGGCTCGAGCCGGGCATACCCTGTTGCCTCCACCCAATGCTCCGGCATTGATTCAGGTCGCGCTTGCCAACGCACAATGCTGGCGCGTGATCGGCGTCACCATACCTTTGTTGGGCAACACATCCGCTCGGATATTGCACGACATGAGCGATTTTATCAGCGAGTTTCAGGCCATTGTCTCCGTCGCTCAGAATCGACGATTGGCAATTTCCGTGATTGATCCGCAACAGTTCACTGTTGTGAGATCTGCCAATTGGGGGAGTGCCCCTTGTGCTGATGTGATTGATGTTTTGCGTGAACTCGATGCTCGGTTGGGTTATTGCCAACATGCTGTGTCGGATTTCAAAGCGCAAGTGACAATTCTCGCTGAATCGATCCATGGCATTTTTGTTCGCTTTATCGAATCGCTGAGGATGCCACTGTGCAGTTGCGACGGTCCAATCCCCAAGATCGAGGCCTACTACGTTTTGGGTCGAGTCGGTCTACCGGGTATGGGCTATGATCCAGGCCAATGGTACTCGGAAGAACAACGACAGGCATTCGCCCGAGCGCATGTCGGGCAGCTGTTCGATCTTCACCGGCGTGCCAGTGTGGCAGCGGGCAATCTCGGCGACTTCTGTTTCCGGTGGGCGTACATGCTGGATGAGGCGAGGCGAACGCTTCGAACCCATCACGGGCATCAGACGATGGCTCGTGCCAAGGCTTCATTGCCGTTGATTACGGACTCGCTCGGTGAAGTCGAAGCCATGTCCAGGCAATTGGTGCAAATGGCCGAAGTGCTCTAAAAAAAAGCCCATGACATGTCATGGGCTTTTTGATTTGTGCGTGTGGTTTTACACGTAGAAGGACTTTAGCGGTGGAAAGCCGTTGAACTCAACAGCGCTGTAGCTGGTGGTGTACGCACCGGTCGATAGCCAGTACAGGCGATCACCGATGGCCAGGTTCAGCGGCAGGCCGTACTTGTAGTTTTCGTACATGATGTCGGCGCTGTCGCAGGTCGGGCCGGCGATGACCACTTCTTCCATCTCGCCCTTTTTCTCTGTCCAGATCGGGAACTTGATGGCTTCGTCCATGGTTTCGATCAGGCCGGAGAACTTGCCCACATCCGTGTACACCCAACGCTCTACCGCGGTACGGGATTTACGTGCGACCAGCACTACTTCACTGACCAGGATGCCGGCGTTGGCGATCAACGAACGGCCCGGCTCCAGGATGATTTCCGGCAAGTCATCACCGAAGTCTTCCTTGAGGAAGCGGATGATTTCTTCCGCGTAGGTTTCCAGGCTGTTGGTGCGGGTGATGTAGTTGGCCGGGAAGCCGCCGCCCATGTTGATCAGTTTCAGGTGGATGCCATCTTCTTCTTTCAGGCGTTCGAAGATCACTTTGACCTTGGCGATGGCCGCATCCCAGACGCTGATGTCGCGCTGCTGCGAGCCAACGTGGAACGAAATGCCGTAAGGCACCAGGCCCAGGTCACGGGCGAGGATCAGCAGGTCCATGGCCATGTCGGTCTGGCAGCCGAATTTGCGCGACAACGGCCAGTCGGCAGTGGTCGAGCCTTCGGTCAGGATACGTACGTAGACTTTTGCACCCGGTGCCGCCTTGGCGATGTTGCGCAGGTCGGCTTCGGAGTCGGTGGCGAACAGGCGCACGCCCTTGTCGTAGAAGTAGCGGATGTCCTTGGACTTCTTGATGGTGTTGCCGTAGCTGATATGGTCGGCGCTGACGCCACGGCTCAGCACTTTGTCCAGCTCGTAGATCGAGGCGATGTCGAAGCTCGAGCCTTTCTCTTTGAGCAGGTCGATGATCTCGACGGCCGGGTTGGCCTTGACCGCGTAGTAGACCTTGGCGAATTCGAAACCGGCGCGCAGGTCGTCATAGGCCTGGGCAATCATCGCGGTGTCGATCACCACGAACGGGGTTTCCTGCTTATCGGCGAACGCCTTCATTTTCTGAAAGGTTTCGCGCGCGAAATAGTCTTCGACCTGGATCGACATACGTTGGGACTCCTACTGGCAAACATCAGTAACAATGGGTGTAAGGGCAATCAGCCCTAGTGAACGTCCTCCGTATCCCCACTTTGGTTCGCCTACTTCCCAAGGCATGTCGCCGAAAGCAAAAAGGCCATGGGAGCGCTGCGCCCTTGGCCTTGCTGTCTCGTCGTCAGTACTTGAGCCGGATGGATCGTTTCCAGCATGGACGTTCGGCGCGAACTTTAGGGCGTGAGGGGCCTGAGATCAACTAAAAATGTCGCGTTTTCGCACTCTTCTGACGTGCGTTGCAGGCATCACTCTTTGTAGCCGACCGAGATGACGGGAAGATGTTCCCCGATAATTTTCAAGTGTTAAAAATACCTGCACGTTCGACGCTTTTGTGTGCCAAGTCATGGAAAAGTGCGATGGCGTCAACATAAGCGACGTTGGCGGCGAAAAGGTCTGTTGAGCGAGGATTTGACTGTTTCGGCAGGCCTTTTTAGAGACCACCTGCCGAGGCAGGTGTTGATATTTTTTTCCGGCTGCCAGATTGCGCGATTTTTGTGGGAGCGAGCCTGCCCGCGAAGGCATTTTCACAGCCAACATCGTCGCTGGCGGACATTGCGCTATCGCGAGCAGGCTCGCTCCCACAGGTTTTGCATTTTTACGCCACTACAGCCAAGGCCGGCGACACGATGCTGGTCTTCATGCCCCGCGAACGTCCAGAGCTCAGGTAGGCTGCAATCGACTCCTGAGTGACTTCGCCGAGGAACACCCGCTCGGCATTCATCACTGGCAACCAGGAGCGGTTGAACTCATACATGCGCGACAGCAGGATACGCAAATGCTCGTCGTAGGCCGCCGTAGCGTTGAACTCGCGCAAGTACTGCGCGCAGGCACCGGTCTGACGATGCAGGTCGCGGCGACGTACGTAACCCAGGGCTTTGTTCTCGGCGCAGGTGACCACCACATAACGCCGGTCATGCTCATCCATCAGATCCAGCGCTTCGGCGACTGTGGTCTCCGGGCTGACGGATGGCGCGTTGTCCGCCGCGTCTTCGGCTTTTACCAACAGCAAGCGCTTGAGGGTGCTGTCCTGGCCGACGAAGTGGCTGACAAACTCATCCGCCGGATGCGCGAGCAGCGTGTCCGGGTGATCGATCTGCAACAGCTTTCCGGCGCGGAAAATCGCGATCTTGTCGCCCAGCTTGATCGCCTCGTCGATGTCATGGCTGACCATGATCACGGTCTTGTTCAGCGCCCGCTGCATTTCGAAGAACTCGTTCTGGATCATCTCGCGGTTGATCGGGTCGACAGCGCCGAAAGGTTCGTCCATCAGCAACAGTGGCGCATCCGCCGCCAGTGCGCGAATCACGCCGATCCGTTGTTGCTGGCCGCCGGACAATTCCCGCGGATAACGATGCAGGTATTGTTTGGGTTCGAGCTTGATCATGCTCATCAACTCGCGGGCGCGGTCGTGGCATTTCTGTTTGTTCCATCCGAGCAGCTTCGGCACCACCACGATGTTCTCTTCGATGGTCATGTTCGGGAACAGGCCGATCTGCTGGATCACGTAGCCGATGTTGCGCCGCAGCGTCACTTCGTCGAGGCCGGTGGTGTCTTCGCCATTGATCAGGATCTTGCCCGAGGTGGGTTTGATCAGACGGTTGATCATTTTCAGCGTGGTGCTTTTGCCGCAACCCGATGGCCCGAGGAACACGCAGATTTCGCCTTCATCGACGGTCAGGCTCACCGAGTCCACGGCTTTCACGTCTTTGCCATTGCTTTGGAAGGTCTTGCCGAGGTTTTGAAGTTCGATCATTTCAGGAGTCCTTTTGGAGTCAACGAGCGTTGCAGCCATTGCAAAAACAAGTCGGCGAAGATCGCCAGAAGGCTGACCAGCAGTGCGCCGACGATCAGCATCGACATGTCGCTGCGGCTGATGGATGCGAGGATGAGTACACCGAGGCCGCCGGCGCCGATGGTCGCTGCGATGGTCATTACGCCGATGTTCATCACCACGGCGGTGCGCACGCCGGCGAGGATCACTGGCACGGCGATGGGCAGTTCGACCATGCGCAGGCGCTGGCCGAAGGTCATGCCGATGCCGCGCGCGGCTTCGCGGATGCCCGGCTCGACGCCAGTGAGGGCCAGATAGGTGTTGCGCATGATCGGCAACAGTGAATAAAGGAACACGGCGGTGATCGCCGGCATCGGTCCGAGGCCCTGGCCGAATTTCGAATAGAACGGCAACAGCAGACCGAACAGCGCAATCGACGGTACAGTCAGCAGCACGGTGGCGCTGGCCTGCAACGGACTTGCGAGGCTCGGGAAACGCGTCATCAACATGCCCAGTGGCACACCGGTGAGGATCGCCAGGCTGACGGCAATGCCAACCAGGGTGATGTGCTGCCAGGTCAGATGCATCACCTGTTGCCAGTCGAAATGGGAAAAGGCGTTCAGCAATTCCATGACTTTTCCTCCTTAATTGATGGGGTGCTGGCGCAGGAAATCAGCGGCCACGGCGGAAGGGCTTTGGTGATCGACATCGACCCGGGCGTTGAGTTGACGCATGGTTTCGTCGTCAAAGAGTTCGGCCAGCGGCTTGAGTTGTTCGGCGAGTTTCGGATGTGCATCCAGGTATGCCTGACGCACCACCGGCGCGGCGGTGTAGTCCGGGAAGTAATGCATGTCGTCTTCCAGCAGCTTCAGGCCGAAAGCACTGAGGCGACCGTCGGTGGTGTAGACCAGGCCGGCGAACACTTGCCCGTTTCGCAGCGCTGTATAGACGAGCCCCGCGTCCATCTGCCGGATGTTCTTGCGGGTCAGGTTCATATCGTAGAGCTTGACCATGCCGTCCAGACCGTCGGAGCGGTTGGCGAACTCGGTGTCCAGCGCCACCAGGTGATTGGTCCTGGTTTGGTCGTGCAGCACTTTGTTCAGATCGCTGATGCTGTTGATCTGCGGGTATTGGTCAGCGACTTTTTTCGGCAGGGCCAGGGCGTAGGTGTTGCTGAATTTCGACGGGGTCAGCCAGACCAGGCCTTTTTTCGCGTCGAGTTGTTTGACCCGGGTGTAGGACTGTTCGCTATCGAGTTTTTCGCTGACATGGTTGTAGGCCACCAGCGACACGCCGGTGTATTCCCAGAGCATGTCCAGTTGCCCGCTTTCGTGGGCACTGCGGGCGAGGTTGCTGCCCAGCCCGCCGGTGACCTGGGTGTCGTAACCCTTGGTGCTCAGGTATTGCGAGGTGATTTCCGCCAGCAGAGTCTGTTCGGTGAACACCCGGGCGCCGATGCGGATCACCGGTTTTTCCGCGGCTTGGACGATTCCTGCGAACAGCAGGACGCAGCCCAGAATCAAGCTAAGTCGTTTCATGAATATTCCTTTGCCGAGGCGTTAAGACGGGCGCAAACTGCGTTCCAGCCAGAGACGGCTGGCGAGGGTGACCACGCCATCGAGCAGCAAGGCCAGCAGCGCGGTACACGCGGCGCCGAGCAGCAGTTGCGGCTGATTGTTCAGGGCGATGCCGGGGAAGATCAGGCTGCCGAGGCTGTTGGCGCCAATCAGGAACGCCAGTGGCGCGGTGCCGACGTTGATCGCCAGCGCCACCCGCACGCCACCGACGATGATCGGCACGGCGTTGGGCAACTCGACTTTCCACAGCACCTGGCGCGGGGTCATGCCCATGCCGACAGCCGCTTCCTTGAGCGAGCCCTGGACGTTTTTCAGGCCTTCATAGGTGTTGCGCACAATCGGCAGCAATGAAGCGAGGAATAAAGCGAAGATCGCCGGCCCACTGCCGATGCCGAGGATGCCCAGGGCAATCGCGAGCACGGCCAGCGGTGGCACGGTGTTGCCGATGTTGAAGATCTGCATGAAGCGTTCGGCGCGGCCGACCATGGTCTGGCGGCTCAGGAAGATGCCGGCGGGGAGGCCCACGACAACGGCGGCCAGCATTGAAACGAGGACGAGAATCAGATGAGCTTGCAGGTAAAACAACAAATCGTCGCGGTAGTGTTCGATCGTGTTGATGCCGATCCAGTTGATCAGCAGGGCCAGGAGGGCGATTACCAGCGCGCCTCCCATCAGCCCTTTGCCATAGCGGATAGCCACAGGCGGACTCCTTTTTTTCAGTCGGCGAACGCAGTCCCGTGTGGCAGGCCATCATTGGCTGCCGGGCAACGTTCGCGAGAAGCAGCTCTTCATGTGCCGAACGCGCTCCTACAGAGGGGAGCGTGTACGGCTTATCGAGCCATGAGCACAGCCTCGTCAGGCTGAATTGCAGGTGTTTCAGGCCCCCGACGAGTGGTCGTTACGGGGGAGTGGACGTCTCCGTGCTTTAAAAGGTTCCCATCCGGGGCAGCATTTGGCCACCCTTAATGTGCTCAACGGTTCGGTTATTGCACTGAGTTGGGCTATAATCGCGGCCCTTTTTTGAATCACCGCCAGGCGATTTCCCATGACCAGACAGGCCGCCGAAGTCGCGAAACGCCGCACTTTCGCCATTATTTCCCACCCCGATGCCGGTAAAACCACGATCACCGAAAAGCTCCTGCTGATGGGCAAGGCGATTGCGGTAGCCGGTACGGTGAAATCCCGTAAATCCGACCGCCATGCGACATCCGACTGGATGGAGATGGAGAAACAACGGGGTATTTCCATCACCACGTCGGTCATGCAGTTCCCGTATCGCGAACACATGATCAACCTGCTCGACACCCCGGGCCACGAAGACTTCTCCGAAGACACCTACCGCACCCTGACGGCGGTTGACTCGGCATTGATGGTTCTTGACGGCGGTAAAGGCGTCGAGCCACGCACTATTGCGCTGATGGACGTCTGCCGTCTGCGTGACACGCCGATTGTCAGCTTCATCAACAAACTCGACCGTGACATCCGTGACCCGATCGAACTGCTCGACGAGATCGAAGCCGTCCTCAAGATCAAGGCTGCGCCAATCACCTGGCCGATTGGTTGCTACCGCGACTTCAAGGGCGTGTACCACCTGGCCGATGACTACATCATTGTCTACACCGCCGGTCACGGTCACGAACGCACCGAAACCAGGATCATCGAGAGACTCGACTCCGACGAGGCGCGTGCGCACCTGGGTGACGAGTACGAGCGTTTCCTCGAGCAGCTGGAACTGGTTCAAGGCGCTTGCCACGAGTTCAACCAGCAGGAGTTCCTCGACGGTCAGCTGACCCCGGTTTTCTTTGGTACGGCACTGGGCAACTTTGGTGTCGACCACGTTCTTGACGCTGTCGTCGATTGGGCCCCGCGCCCGCTGGCCCGGGTCGCCAACGAACGCACCGTGGAGCCGGTGGAAGAGAAGTTCTCAGGCTTCATCTTCAAGATCCAGGCGAACATGGACCCGAAACACCGCGACCGCATCGCTTTCATGCGCATTTGCTCCGGCAAGTACGAAAAAGGCATGAAGATGCGCCACGTGCGTACCGGCAAGGATGTGCGGATCGGCGATGCGCTGACCTTCTTCTCTTCCGAGCGTGAGCAACTGGAAGAAGCCTTCGCCGGCGACATCATCGGCCTGCACAACCACGGCACGATCCAGATTGGCGATACCTTCAGCGAAGGCGAAGTCCTGGGCTTCACCGGCATCCCGCACTTCGCCCCGGAACTGTTCCGTCGCGTACGCCTGCGTGATCCGCTGAAATCCAAGCAACTGCGCCAGGGCCTGCAGCAACTGGCCGAAGAAGGCGCGACCCAAGTGTTCTTCCCGGAGCGCAGCAACGACATCATCCTCGGCGCTGTCGGTGTGCTGCAGTTCGATGTGGTCGCCAGCCGCTTGAAAGAGGAATACAAGGTCGAGTGCTCCTACGAGCCGATCACCGTTTATTCCGCGCGATGGATCGAATGCAGCGACAAGAAGAAGCTTGAGGAATTCTCCAACAAGGCTGTGGAAAACCTGGCATTGGACGGCGGTGGTCACCTGACCTACCTCGCGCCGACGCGGGTCAACCTTGCGTTGATGGAAGAGCGCTGGCCGGACGTGAAGTTCCGCGCGACCCGTGAGCATCACTAAGCGCTGAATGGCGACACCGCAAAGCCCACTGTGAAAGCAGTGGGCTTTTTTAATGCATCGAGTTTAATGGCGTAGAACTTACTCGTCTTCGCCCATCTGCGATTGCAGGTAGTTCTCGATACCGATCTTTTCAATCAGGCCCAACTGGGTTTCCAGCCAGTCGATATGTTCTTCTTCGGACTCGAGGATATCTTCAAGCAGCTCACGGCTGCCGAAGTCACCGACTGTTTCGCAATGAGCGATAGCCACTTTGAGATCCGCGTGACCGGTGCGTTCGATACGCAAGTCGCACTCAAGCATTTCCTTGGTGTGTTCGCCGATGTGCAGCTTGCCCAGGTCCTGGACGTTCGGCAGGCCTTCAAGGAACAGGATCCGCTTGATCAGCTTGTCCGCGTGCTTCATCTCGTCGATGGACTCGTGGTACTCGTGCTTGCCGAGCTTGTTCAGGCCCCAATCTTCATACATGCGCGCATGCAGGAAGTATTGATTGATCGCGACCAGCTCATTGGCAAGGATCTTGTTGAGATGCTGGATGACTGTAACGTCGCCTTTCATGATGGGGTCCTGCCCTTTATTAGCTGTCAATAGAGCAGAGTTTGAGCCGCGTATTTAATAGTGTCAAACCTAAGTTATTGAAACTTAAATGAAAATTAATCGGAATAAGAATGTTTGTGTTCCGCGTCTAGAGCATAACTAGTTGATTTTGAGACATAAAAAAACCGGACTTATGTCCGGTTCTTTGAGATTCGATATTCAGGCGGCTGTAAATTCTGCTGGATATGGAATTGCAGCCTGAGCCGTTTGCAGTTTTGTCAGGGTCTCGCGAACCACTTCCTTGGCGAGGCAGGCACATTTGCCGCATTGGCTGGCAACGCCTGTGGCCACACGGACTTCCTTGTAGCTGCAGCAGCCTTCATAGATCGCATCGCGGATTTGACCGTCGGTGACGCCAGTGCAGAGGCAAACATACATAAGGAAGGACCGTCGCTGATTGTGACTCAATTGCGATGGATCTTAATGTTAACGAGAATGATTGTCAAAGTGCTTTCAGAACACTTTTCGTCATGAGCGGGTATGGCTGACGAACGGTCTGCCTGGCAAGTCGGGGGGATACAAAACCGTTGAGGATTTCATCGTACAGGGAAAAAACAGCTAAGCCAGCTCAAATACGCGGTGTATGATGACCGGTCTTTTGCGACCGGGGATCGTGTCACAGGGCTGTCGCCTCTGGGTGGCAGGCTGATGCGGACCCTGTTTCTCACGCTATTACACCAGGAGATATCCAATGAGCGTACTCGTAGGCAAACAAGCCCCTGACTTCACCGTACCGGCCGTACTCGGCAATGGCGAGATCGTTGACAGCTTCACCCTGTCTTCGGCGATCAAAGGCAAATACGGCCTGGTGTTCTTCTACCCGCTGGACTTCACCTTCGTTTGCCCGTCCGAGCTGATCGCTCTGGACAACCGCATGTCCGAGTTCAAGGCACGCAACGTTGAAGTGGTCGCGGTGTCGATCGACTCGCACTTCACTCACAACGCCTGGCGCAACACTCCGGTCAACAATGGCGGTATCGGCGAAGT
This sequence comes from Pseudomonas sp. B28(2017), assembly GCF_002113025.1. GTDB lineage: Bacteria > Pseudomonadota > Gammaproteobacteria > Pseudomonadales > Pseudomonadaceae > Aquipseudomonas. Next base: position 81,635 of record NZ_NEJH01000014.1, read on the forward strand.
TCGCTACACCATGGCTGCCGACATCAAGCAGGAAATCATGAAGGCCTACGACGTTCAGTCCGCTGACGGTGTGGCTTTCCGTGGCGCGTTCCTGATCGACGACAAAGGCGTTGTCCGTTCGCAGATCATTAACGACCTGCCGCTGGGCCGTAACATGGAAGAGCTGCTGCGTCTGGTCGACGCCCTGCAATTCCACGAAGAGCACGGCGAAGTCTGCCCTGCCAACTGGAAAAAAGGCGACAAAGGCATGAACGCTTCGCCAGAAGGCGTTGCGGCTTACCTGACCGAGCACGCTGCCGCTCTGTAAGGCACACGCTCCAGCTATAAAAAACAGGTACAAAAAAACCGGCCATCGAGGCCGGTTTTTTATGCACGGAACAAACCTGGAACTCCTGCAGGAGCGAGCCTGCTCGCGATGGATTCAAGAACGCCACGGGGAGCCAGACTGCCTGCGTTATCGTTCACGTACATCGCGCACGAGCTCACTCCTACAAAGAACAATCAATCGTCGAAGTCTTCCCAGCCGCCCATTTGTTTCCAGCGATTGACGATGCCGCAGAACAGTTCTGCCGTCTTCTCGGTGTCATAGCGGGCCGAGTGAGCCTCGCGACCGTCAAAGTCGATGTCCGCTGCCTGGCACGCCTTGGCCAGCACGGTCTGGCCATACGCGAGGCCTGCGAGCGTTGCGGTATCGAAACTGGAGAACGGATGGAACGGGTTGCGCTTCATGTCCAGGCGCGCAACCGCCGCATTCAGGAAGCCCAGGTCGAAGCTGCTGTTATGCCCGACCAGGATCGCCCGTTTGCAGCCATTGGCCTTGAGGGCCTTGCGCACGCCACGGAAGATATCGTTCAGTGCCGACTCTTCACTCACGGCCATGCGCAGCGGGTGATCGAGCTTGATCCCGGTGAACTCCAGGGCCGCGGCTTCGATGTTCGCGCCTTCGAACGGCTCGACTCGGAAGAAGTAGGTGTGATCCGGGTAGACAAACCCCTTTTCATCCATGGCGATGGTGGTCGCGGCGATTTCCAGCAGGGCGTCGGTGGCCGAGTTGAAGCCACCGGTTTCTACGTCGACGACAACCGGCAGGTAACCGCGAAACCGCGCGGCCATTGGATGACGGGAACCGCCTCCGCCACCATTGCCTTCCAGTTCGTCATCGAAACGGTCTTCACTCACGCGTGTTCCTCCAGCAGGCGCCAGCGCAGTTTTTCACCGGCGCGCAGCGGGATAACGGTCAGCTCGCCAAACGGCAGGCTGGCAGGGGCGGTCCATTCTTCACGAACCAGGGTGATGCGATCGGTATTGGCCGGCAGACCATAGAACCGCGGGCCGTTGAGACTGGCGAAGGCTTCGAGTTTGTCCAGCGCATTGCGCTGTTCGAAGGCTTCGGCGTACATCTCGATGGCAGCATAGGCCGTGTAGCAACCGGCGCAGCCGCAGGCCGCTTCCTTGGCGTGCCGGGCGTGGGGCGCCGAGTCGGTGCCGAGGAAGAACTTCTCGCTGCCGCTGGTGGCGGCGTCGAGCAGGGCTTCCTGGTGGATATTGCGCTTGAGGATCGGCAGGCAATAGAAGTGCGGCCGAATCCCGCCCACCAGCATGTGGTTGCGGTTGTACAACAGGTGGTGAGCGGTGATGGTCGCGCCCACGTTGGCCGAAGCCGAGTTGACGAACTGCACGGCGTCCGTGGTGGTGATGTGTTCGAAGACCACCTTGAGGGTCGGGAAACGCTCGACCACACGGCGCATGTGCTCATCGATGAAGAATTTTTCGCGGTCGAATACGTCGACATCGCCACGGGTGACTTCACCGTGAATCAGCAACGGCATCCCGACTTCGGCCATGGCCTCGAGTGCAGGGAAAATCTTGTCGATGCTGGTCACACCGGAGTCCGAGTTGGTGGTCGCGCCGGCCGGGTACAGCTTGGCGGCGTACACGAATCCGCTGGCCTTGGCCTCGCGAATTTCTTCAGGCTGGGTGCGGTCGGTCAGGTACAGGACCATCAGGGGCTCGAACGGGCTGCCGGCCGGGCGGGCAGCGAGAATCCGCTGGCGATAGCCGTCGGCTTCGGCCGTGTTACGCACCGGTGGAACCAGGTTGGGCATGATGATGGCGCGGCCAAAGGTGCGCGCGACATCCGCAACAGTATTGGTCAACACGGCACCATCGCGAAGATGAATGTGCCAGTCGTCGGGACGCAGCAGGGTCAGGCGGTCGGACATGAGGGGATTCCAGGCGGGTCAAACTCAGGGGAATGCTACCGGAAAAGACTCTTGCAGGCACTCGCTATCAAGTTTTACGGGAAGCTTCCGATATCCAACAGGTATGCCGTAAACATGCGTGTGTCGGTCTTTTTGTTGTAGAAGCCAGTGGAGCCTCCCGTGCGCCAGCGTTATTTAGCCTTGCTCAGTGTGTTTGCCAGCCTTCCCGCGATGGCGCTCACTTTCCAGACCCGTCTGGAGAGCATTGAGTGGACGGTCGAGGGTGACAAGTTCGAATGTCGTCTGGCTCAGCCGATTACCGACTTCGGTTCGGGCGAGTTCGTGCGTCGTGCCGGCGAGCAGGCGACTTTTCGTCTGAAAACCTACAACCCGATGATCGGCGGCGGTTCGGCGACCTTGCTGGCCGCTGCGGCACCGTGGCAACCCGGGCGTGACGATATCAATCTGGGGACGGTGAGAGTCGGCAGCGGCAGCGTGTTGTTCAACAGTTCACAGGTTCAGGCCGGACGCCTGATCAGCGGATTGATGGATGGTCGCAGCCCGGTGGTTCGCCATTCTTCGGGGGATGGCCGGGTGTCGGAAGTGCGCTTGCTGCCGGTCAGGTTCAGCAAGGCGTTTGCCGATTACCAAAGCTGCGTGGCCAAACTGTTGCCGCAGAACTTCGAGCAGGTGAAGCAATCCGAAGTCGGCTTCCCCGGCGGCGGAATCGAGCTCGACAGCGCCGCGAAGGCCAGGCTACAGGTCATGCTGGAGTACATGAAGGCCGATCCGACGGTCAATCACATCGAGCTCGACGGGCACTCCGACAACAGCGGCAACCGTCTGACCAACCGCGACCTGTCGCGGCGCCGGGCCTTGGCAGTGATGGAGTTCTTCAAGGCCAACGGCATCCAGGAGTCGCAAATAACCATGCGCTTCCATGGCGAGCGTTATCCGCTGGCGCCCAATACCAGCAACGCCAACCGCGCGAAGAACCGACGGGTAGCGGTACGCCTGGAGCGTGGAGCGCCTGCGGAACAAGTCGCCCCGCAAGCGACGAAAGCGGCCACTTCGGCTACTTCCTGACTCTGTGGTCATCGTCGCCCTCTCGACATAATCTGTCGCTTCGTCGTCATAAGCTGTCGCGCCACTGTAAATTATTCTGCATGAGCGGTAGACTTCCCGGCTTTCCGTAGAACCCCGTGGAGTGATGGCATGGCGGACGTAAACAAGGTCGTTCTGGCGTATTCCGGCGGCCTGGACACTTCGGTGATCCTCAAGTGGCTGCAGGATACTTATAACTGTGAAGTGGTGACCTTCACCGCTGACCTGGGTCAGGGCGAAGAGGTCGAACCTGCACGCGCCAAGGCTCAGGCCATGGGCGTCAAAGAGATCTACATCGATGACTTGCGCGAAGAGTTCGTGCGCGATTTCGTTTTCCCGATGTTCCGCGCCAACACCGTTTACGAAGGCGAGTACCTGCTGGGTACTTCCATCGCTCGTCCGCTGATCGCCAAGCGCCTGATCGAAATCGCCAACGAAACCGGCGCTGACGCCATTTCCCATGGTGCCACCGGCAAAGGCAACGACCAGGTTCGTTTCGAACTCGGTGCCTACGCCTTGAAGCCAGGGGTGAAAGTGATTGCTCCCTGGCGCGAATGGGACCTGCTGTCCCGTGAGAAACTGATGGATTACGCCGATAAGCACGCGATCCCGATCGAGCGCCACGGCAAGAAGAAATCCCCGTACTCGATGGATGCCAACCTGCTGCACATCTCCTATGAAGGTGGCGTGCTGGAAGATACCTGGACCGAGCACGAAGAAGACATGTGGCGCTGGACCGTATCCCCGGAAAAAGCTCCAGACAAGCCGCAGTACCTGGAACTGACCTACCGCAACGGCGACATCGTCGCACTGGACGGCGTCGAAATGACTCCGGCCACCGTGCTGGCGACCCTGAACCGTATCGGTGGCGAACACGGTATCGGCCGTCTCGACATCGTCGAGAACCGCTACGTGGGCATGAAGTCTCGTGGCTGCTATGAAACTCCAGGCGGCACCATCATGCTGCGCGCCCACCGTGCGATCGAATCGATCACCCTGGACCGTGAAGTGGCTCACCTCAAGGACGAGCTGATGCCCAAGTACGCCAGCCTGATCTACACCGGCTACTGGTGGAGCCCTGAGCGTCTGATGCTGCAGCAGATGATCGATGCGTCCCAGGTCAACGTGAACGGCGTTGTGCGCCTGAAGTTGTACAAGGGCAATGTGATCGTCACTGGCCGCAAGTCCGACGACTCGCTGTTCGACGCCAACATCGCTACCTTCGAAGAAGATGGCGGCGCGTACAATCAGGCGGATGCAGCGGGCTTCATCAAGCTCAATGCCCTGCGCATGCGTATCGCGGCGAACAAAGGCCGGAAGCTGTTCTGAGACCTTTGACATCGTTATGGGAGCCTGACCTCGTCCAGGACGAGATCAGGCTCCTGAAAATGGGAGGTGACGCTAGTTACTACGTTGTCAGGTGTTTTTATTGCCGCTGACGATTTCCTGTTTTTCTCCTTCCAACTGTCTGTCTTGTTCTACGCGTTGTTGTTTGCCGGTTGTCCGGCTTGATCAATGACCGTCAACCTGTGCGAGTCCAGATTGTAGGCAACATAAAAGGCGGCATAGTGCTTCCTGGTCTGCCTTGAATGTTTAAGCGCACTGGCTTTCAGCAAAGTCTCCGAAACGGCACAAGTGACAAACAGGATCACGTACGCCGTCTTTTCCCGTGGCCTCTGGATGGTTTCCAGCAGCGCTGCAAATTCGATCTCCTTGCTCATCCAGCGTGCATCAACGATGTACAGGTCCTTTATAGGCGCCGGTAACTGAAGTTGATGCTGAACCAGGACGGTGGATTGCAGGGCAATCTCCGTTGGCGGGTCCTGTGCACCGCAGGGCGTCCGAGTTGACTGTTGGTCATTCGTTGACGTTTCCAGAGCGTGATTCTCAAGCGACTTCCCGGAGGCTTTTTTTTCCGAGCGCCCAGCATCATCCATGGCCTTCATGAAATGTTTTCCCTTTTCAAAGTCGGATGGCGCATACAGTGATCGGTAGTTGAAGTTGAGTGTCGCAAAAAAAAGTAGAAGTAAATAAAACGGAAAGCTGATCAGGAACCAGACATAGAGCTCTCGTTCTTCTTGATCAAGAAAGGGTAGAGAGACGGCTGCAGAAGTTTCAGAGAGCGTTGCGAATATCGCAATGATGGTCATTGGGTTGGTAATTCGTTTTTTGTCATGTTCTGCATTCATATTGTTTTGTCTTTTCTCGAGTGGTTTGTGAGGTTGATTTAATGTAGTGATTGCTTAAGTATTTTTCATTGTTTTTTTGCTTTGATAAGTGCTTTTTTGTTGTGTTGTTCTTTGGTTTTTTTGAATGTTGGCAATGTATTGATGGATGCTCAAGAAAATTTATTTTCTGTAATAGTGATTGGATGTCTGGTGTGTGATGTTTCTGGTATGAATGTTGAGTGCGTAAATATCAGTTACGTTTTAACGGGGGTGGCTGGTTATGTTTGTCAGTTCGCGGCTGTTCAGGCTGGTTCTCGGAAATTTTTTGTCGTAAATCGATAGAAGCGACTGCTGGAAAGTGCGAAACACTGACGTCGATACAGTTTTCAGTTCATTCCGCTCGAGGGTTTTTTGTAGGAAGAATCCGTATTGTTTGTAGGGGATGTCTCTTGCTGTGGGTGGCGGGAAGGAACGACATGCCATGGATGAAACGACTAGGCTATTGTGCGGGTTCTAAAAATTCGAACAGCGAAAATTGGACTGCCCATGAATAAAGTGCTGATCGTGGATGACCACCCTGTCATTCGTCTTGCGGTACGTATGCTAATGGAACGTCATGGCTACGAAGTTATTGCGGAAACCGATAATGGTGTAGATGCACTGCAACTAGCCCGTGAACTTATGCCGGATATTGTCATTCTGGATATCGGGATTCCGAAGCTGGACGGGTTGGAAGTCATCGCGCGTTTGTCTTCGACCTCTATGCTGATGAAAGTTCTGATTTTGACTTCTCAGGCGCCGGGGCATTTTTCCATGCGTTGCATGCAATCCGGTGCGGCTGGTTATGTCTGCAAGCAACAAGACCTGACGGAGTTGCTCAGTGCAATAAAGGCTGTATTGTCAGGCTACAGTTACTTTCCCAATCAAGCCTTGCATACCGTGCGTTGCAGTTTGGGGAACGCCAGTGAGGCCGATATGGTTGATCGATTGTCGGGGCGGGAAATGATGGTCCTGCAACAGTTGGCCAGAGGAAAGACCAATAAAGAGATTGCTGATGGAATGTTTCTAAGTAATAAAACGGTCAGTACTTACAAAACCCGCTTGTTGCTAAAACTGAATGCGAGGTCTCTGGTCGATTTGATCGAGTTGGCACAACGCAATGGTCTGGTGTAATGACGTAACTGTGCGATCGGGGGGAGGCTACCGGAGTAGGGCGCTTAGAAAAAAAGCCTCCGTTTCGGGAGGCTTTCAGGTGTCATAAGTCAAAATCGTAATCGGCCAATTGCTTTTGCAGTCGGCGCTCCTCCAGCAGATTGTCGATGGTGCGGCGTTTGCTCAGATTAGTTTTCGCTACTTCAACCACCGGCTCGGCGTCATCGGTTTCGGCGGTGGTGAAGTCGTCTTCTACGTCCAATTGCTCTTTGCCAGTACTCATTTAATTACTCCAGGCTAAGAAGGCCTTTGGGGCTCCTTATATCGACAATCTCCCGGCGGGTAAAAAAGATTTTTTCAATCGACAATTAGCTAATCCCAATAGCGCCTCAATCGTCGGAGGTTTTGTGCTTGTATTCGCACAAGTCCTCGATCCGGCAGCTTCCGCACCGGGGCTTGCGGGCGAGGCAAACATAGCGGCCGTGAAGGATCAGCCAGTGATGGGAGTCGAGCAGGTACTCCTTGGGCACGAATTTCATCAGCTTTTTCTCGACTTCCACCACATTCTTGCCGGGAGCAATGCCAGTCCGGTTGCTGACCCTGAAAATATGCGTGTCGACGGCCATAGTCAGCTGACGGAATGCGGTATTGAGTACCACGTTGGCGGTTTTACGGCCGACGCCCGGCAGCGCTTCCAGCTCTTCGCGGGTTTGTGGCACTTCACCGGCGTGACGTTCGACCAGCAAGCGGCAGGTTTCGATCACGTTTTTCGCCTTGCTGTTGTACAGACCGATGGTCTTGATGTACTCCGACAGTCCCTCGACACCCAAGGCATGGATAGCTGCCGGGGTGTTGGCGACCGGGAACAGCCTGGCTGTGGCCTTGTTGACGCCGACATCGGTCGACTGCGCCGAGAGAATCACGGCAATCAGCAATTCGAACGGTGAGGAATAGGCCAGCTCGGTCCTTGGTTCCGGGTTGTCCTCGTGCAGTCTGCGGAATATTTCCAGACGTTTTGCGGCATTCATGGGCGGTGCGTTTCCTCGACGTCAATCAATGTGTGGGTGTGGGGCGCCAGGCCTGCCAGGCGGCAATCAGCAGTCCGAGCAGAATGAATCCGCCAGGGACCGATGTCGCCAGGCGCAGGCCGCCATCGGTCACCAGCACCCAGCCTTGCCAGTCAGTTTGCGTTGCCCCGAACAGCCACGATAGATGGTTTCCAAGTGTTCCGTTACCGATGAGTTCGCGCAGCAGGCCCAGCGAGATCATCAGCGTGACAAACAGGCCATCGAGTCGCAGGCGTTGGCGCCAGTCGCGCTGAAAGTACCCGGTGTGTTCCAGTACGACGCATTGCAAGGCGATCAAGGCGCCATAAAACCCCAGATGCTGCTGCCATTGCAGCGACCAGGCCTGTGCCATGAGTTCCGCGCAAATGGTGAGCGTTGCCGCCAGCAGGATGCTGGCCGGCAGGCGGGTCGCAGGGACCAGTCGGGATCGCAAGGCGCCCATGACCAGGCTGAACAACCGGGTCACCACCATGAACATCAGGCACAGGCCAAGTGCGGCCATCAGCGAGTGGGTGGCGCCGATCAGCGGCGTCAGCATCAATGTCTTGCGCAGAGTCGATGAGTTATCCATGTGCAGGTATTCCAAGCAGTGGTTGCCGATGTTCATCGAAGTAGCGCAAGGCATCGTGGACAGCATTGATCACTGCTCTTGAGGTGATGGTTGCGCCTGCGATCTGATCGAACTGCCCCTGATCCTTTTTCAGCGCCCAGCCGCTGTCACCGGGTTCTGTTCGAGATTTTCCGGTAAAAATCTGCAGCCAGGTATTGGGCCAGTCGGCGATCCGTGCTCCCAGTCCTGGTGTTTCCGACTGTTTGAGGGTTTTGACGCCCAGCAACCTGCCATTGGCGTCGATAGCGATCAACAGGTCAATGGCACCGGCGTAGCCAAGGGTTTGACTACGCAGTAACACCGCGAAGGGTTGATCGGCCCGGGTCGCCAGATAACCACCCAGCAAGGTGCTGTTGGTCAGGACGGTTGTTTCGAACTTGATGGGGTGTTCGAGTGGTTGATTGTCGTAGCTGTCTGACGGGATCAGGTCGAGCAGATTGCGGCTGTCGATCAGGCGCTGTTCGGCTGCAATGCGCGGCGCGCTGACGAGTTGCATGACGTACGTCACGCCAAAGCCCAGTGCAGCCAAAAGCACCAGAAGCGCGATGCTTGAAGTCCGGCTCATGGCGCCTCCGGCTGTTGCCTGGCCGCCACGAACCGCTCCAGCGCTGGCACGCACAGGTTCATCAACAGCACGGCGAAGGCGATACCGTCCGGATAGCCGCCCCAGGTACGAATCAGATAAGTCAGAAGCCCGACGCCAGCGCCGAACAGCAGTCGCGCGCCAGGGCTTCTGGCGCCGGACACCGGTTCGGTGATGATGAAGAACGCCCCCAGCATGGTCGCGCCGGTCAGCAGATGAAACAGCGGTGAGCCATGGGAGTCCGAGCCCGACCCGTTCCAGCACAGCAGACTGATGATGAACAGGCTGGCGAGCATGCCGACGGGAGCATGCCAGCTGATTACCCTTCGTTGCAGGAGAAACATTCCACCTGCCACAAAAGCCAGGTTCATCCATTCCACCCCCCGGCCGCCAAAGTGGCCGAATGCCGGGTTGCCGGCAAACAGTTCATCCATGGTAAGGCTTTTATTGATCCGCAGACTGTCCAGTGCCGTGGCCTGCACCCACGCATCCGGTGCATGACCGACACCGAACACTTGCTGCAGGCCACTCAGCAGGTCCATGCCTTGGGGCGATGGCCAATGGGTCATTGGTTGGGGAAAGGCCACCAGCACCAGGGCAAAACCGAGCATCGCCGGGTTGAAGGGATTCGAGCCGACGCCGCCATACAAGTGCTTGCCAAACACCATTGCAAAAGCGGCAGCACTGAGGGGCATCCACCATGGGCAGTAAGGCGGCAATGCCAGAGCCAGCAATGTGGCACTGACCAACGCGCTACCGTCACTCAGGGTTGGTTTGAGTGGTCGCTTGCGCCATTGCACGACGGCGGCCTCAACGGCCAGCGCAGCAGCGACCGCCAGAACCAGGTTGATCAACACGCCCCAGCCGTATAGCCAGAACGCCGCCAGCATTCCCGGTAGCGTGGCCAGCAGCACCAGTTTCATCGCCTGTTGCAGGCGATCATCCGTTGTTTCAAGGGCTGGCATGGGCGTCCACCTGGCGCTCGGCTTCACCGAGTGCACGCTCCAGTGCTTCGATTTGTTCCGCCGGTGCTTCGTTGGCCAGAGCCTTCTTGAGTTCGGCGCGGCGCATGGCCAACTGGATCTTGGCCCGTTTCAGATCGGCATCATTTGACGACACAGTGGCGACCGTCGACGCAGGGGGCGGCGGGGTGGCGCTTTCCAGTTGCGCCAGGTTGTGTTCGGCGGCTTCGAACTGCTGTTGCAAGACGATCAACTGCGATTGCTGTTCGAAGGTCGGTGGATGTCCGAAGGCCTTCAGCGATTTGTGCAGCTGCGCCCGACTCATCGCCACGTCGATCTTTGCCTTTTTCAATGCGGCATCGGCATGGGCGGCTTTCTGTGCGCGAACACGCTCGAGGGCGGCCTGCACCGGATCGACTGCCGCTTCGGCAGGTTGGGCGGCCCGCTGTCGGGCCTGCCGTTCGGCCACTTTCTGTTGCTCCTCACGCTGCAAGCGGGCATTGCGTTGTTCGAAGCGGCTCCGTGCGTGATCGCGCTTGAGGGTGCGGGCTTGCCTTGCCTGCGGTGTAAGGGCCAGGCCCCCGACAACGGGCAGTACCGTGTTCGGTGGCAGTGGGCGCATTTCGATGCAGTCCACCGGGCACGGCGCCACGCAGAGGTCGCAACCGGTGCACTCATCGATGAGCACCGTGTGCATCAGTTTGGCCGCACCGACGATGGCATCGACCGGGCAGGCCTGAATGCACTTGGTGCAACCAATACACTCGGCTTCGCGGATATAGGCGATTTGCGCAGGTGCCGAGCCGCGAGTGATGTCCAGTTCCAGCACCGGCACCTTCAGCAACTCGGCCAGGGCCGCGACGGTTTCGTTGCCGCCGGGCGGACACTTGTTGATCGCCTCACCGCGGGCAATGCCTTCGGCGTACGGTTTGCACCCGGGGTGGCCGCACTTGCCGCATTGGGTTTGTGGCAAGAGTGCGTCGATGCGTTGAATCAGACTCATGTTTTGATCAGTCCGCTGAATCCGAGAAAAGCCACTGCGATCAGGCCGGCACCAATCAGGTCGATCGGCAAGCCGCGAAAGGGCAGGGGAACATCGTTGTCGGCCGTGCGTTCACGCAAATCAGTGTAAAGGCTCAACACCAGCCAGAAGCCCAACCCTGCACCAAGGCTCAAGGCAGTGGCGTGTAAGAAGCCCTTGTTCTCTTGAGCATTTAGCAAGGTCACGCCGAGTACGCCGGCATTGCCCAGCAGCAACGGCCAGAGGCCCTCGAACGGCAGTGTCGAAAACAGCCGCGCCAGCCACTTCAGTAATGGGCTGATCAGCAGCACGCTCAATGGCAGAAACACAAACAGACGCAGCGTCGTCAACTGCAGTGGCACCAGCAGCCAGTGATAGAGCGCGTAGCCGAGCATGCCTACTACCAGCATCAGGCATGTCGTCGCAATGCCCAAGGCATGGACCTGACGGCGCTGGCCGGCCAACAGCGGATCGACGGCCAGCGGCCAGTGCAACACGAGGTTGTTGATCAGGGCGGCGCTGATGAGGGTAAGCAGGATCTCGGTCATTGTTCGTGCCGACAAGAACGGGTTTTTTTAGCGCAGTTGTCTAAAAAGAGTAGGCATTATCCGGCAAGGCGGGAGGGTGGGCCAGACATGAAAATCCCACAGTCGCACCAGGTACGACTGTGGGATCGATTTGCCGCAGATCTTACTTGATGCGCTGACCCGGCTTGGCGCCACTGTCAGGGCTCAGCAGGTAGATCTCTTCTCCACCAGGACCGGCGGCCATCACCATGCCTTCGGAGATGCCGAACTTCATTTTCCGTGGCTTGAGGTTGGCGATCATCATGGTCAGGCGACCATTGAGCTTGGACGGGTCCGGGTAGGCGCTCTTGATCCCGGAGAACACGTTGCGTTGCTCGTCACCGATGTCCAGTGTCAGGCGCAGCAGCTTGTCGGCGCCTTCCACGTGTTCAGCCTTGACGATTAGCGCGACGCGCAAATCGACTGCCGCGAAGGTGTCGAACTCGATTTCCGGCGACAGCGGATCCTTGGCCAGTTCGCCATTGCCGGCAGGTGCGGCTTCGCCGGTATCGGTCTGGCTGGCGGTCAGGTCTTCTTTCGAAGCGTCGGTCATGGCTTGCACCTTGACCGGGTCGATACGGGTCATCAGCGGCTTGAACTCGTTCAACTGATGGTTGGCGAGCAAGGTCGCGTGGTCGTTCCAGGTCAGCGGCGCGACGTTCAGGAACGCCTCGGCATCGGCGGCCAGCAACGGCAGCACTGGCTTGAGGAAGATCACCAACTGGCGGAACAGGTTGACGCCGGTGGCGCAGATGGCCTGGACTTCATCCTGCTTGCCTTCCTGTTTGTTCAACGACCACGGCGCCTTGTCGGCGATCCAGGCGTTGGCGCGGTCGGCCAGGCCCATGATCTCGCGCATGGCGCGGGCGAAGTCGCGGGCCTCATAGGCGTCGGCAATGCCTGGCGCAGCGGCCAGGAATGCTTCGGTCAACTCGGGTGCGGCGTTGGTGTCGACCATCACGCCGGCATTGCCTTTGTGAATGAACCCGGCGCAACGGCTGGCAATGTTGACGACCTTGCCCACCAGGTCGGAGTTGACCTTCTGCACGAAGTCTTCGAGGTTCAGGTCGAGGTCATCGACGCCACGGCCCAGCTTGGAGGCGTAGTAGTAGCGCAGGTATTCCGGCGACAGGTGGTCCAGGTAAGTGCGGGCCTTGATGAAGGTGCCGCGGGACTTGGACATCTTCTGGCCGTTGACGGTCAGGTAGCCGTGTACGTTGATCCCGGTCGGCTTGCGGTAGCCGGCACCTTCGAGCATGGCTGGCCAGAACAGGGCATGGAAATTGACGATGTCCTTGCCGATGAAGTGGTACAGCTCGGCGGTGGAGTCTTTGCCCCAGAACGCGTCGAAGTCCAGCTCCGGCGTACGGTTGCACAGGTCCTTGAAGCTCGCCATATAGCCGATCGGCGCATCCAGCCACACGTAGAAGTACTTGCCCGGCTCGTCGGGAATCTCGAAACCGAAGTACGGCGCATCGCGGGAGATGTCCCACTGTTGCAGGCCGGCGTCCAGCCATTCGGCGATCTTGTTGGCGACGGCGTCCTGCAGGGTGCCGCTGCGGGTCCAGGTCTGCAGCATCTGCTGGAAGTCCGGCAGCTTGAAGAAGAAGTGCTGGGAATCCTTGAGCACCGGGGTAGCGCCGGAGATTGCCGACTTCGGATCCTTCAGGTCGGTCGGCGCGTAGGTCGCGCCACATTTTTCGCAGTTGTCGCCGTACTGGTCTTCCGTGCCGCATTTCGGGCAGGTGCCCTTGATGAAGCGGTCGGCCAGGAACATTTTCTTTTCCGGGTCGAAATACTGGGTGATCGAGCGCGTGGCGATGTGCCCGGCGTCACGCAGCTTCAGGTAGATCTGGCTCGATAGCTCACGGTTTTCTTCGGCGTGAGTGGAGTGGAAATTGTCGAAGTCCACGAGGAAGTCGGCAAAGTCGGCGCTGTGTTCAGCCTGGACGTTGGCGATCAGTTGTTCCGGTGTGATGCCTTCCTTTTCCGCGCGCAGCATGATGGCCGAACCGTGGGCGTCGTCGGCGCAGACATAGATGCATTGATTGCCGCGGTGCTTCTGGAAGCGCACCCACATATCGGTCTGGATGTATTCCAGCATATGGCCGAGGTGAATCGAACCATTGGCATAGGGCAGGGCGCTGGTGACGAGGATCTTGCGTGGCTCGGACATGGGGCTCGGCTACTTGATGAAACGGAGGTCGGCCACTATAAAGCGCCGGCACATATTTTTCACCCCGTGAGCCTGTTTCATTGGATGAATAACGGGTCGATACAGTCTTTTGAGCATCCCGTCGAACGCTCGGAACAGGTACGATACCCGTCATCTTTCCAGTCCTGTTTTCGGAGTTGCCCATGAGCGCCGTCAATCGCGCAGCGGTGGAAGCCGTCCTTCGCCAATACATCGACCCTTACCTGAACCAGGATCCGGTCAGCGCCGGGTGCGTGCGCAACATCGAGATCCAGGGCGAGCGCGTCAGCGTTCAGCTCGAATTGGGGTACGCCGCCGGCCTGTTCAAGAGTGGCTGGGCGCAGATGCTGGAAATGGCCATTCAGGGGCTGGATGGCGTGGCAAGTGCCCGTGTCGAGATCACCAGCGTGATTGCCGCACACAAGGCCCAGGCACAGGTTCCGGGGCTGGCCAATGTCAAGAACGTAGTGGCCGTGGCGTCCGGCAAGGGTGGCGTGGGCAAATCCACCACGGCGGCCAACCTGGCCCTGGCCCTGGCCCGTGAAGGCGCCAAGGTCGGGATTCTCGATGCGGACATCTACGGCCCGAGCCAGGGCATCATGTTCGGCATACCGGAGCGCACCCGTCCCGAGGTCAAGGATCAGAAATGGTTCGTCCCGCTCAAGTCCCATGGCGTGGAAGTGATGTCCATGGCCTTCCTCACCGATGACAACACGCCGATGGTCTGGCGTGGCCCGATGGTCTCCGGCGCCTTGCTGCAATTGGTGACCCAGACTGCGTGGGGCGATCTGGACTACCTGGTCATCGACATGCCGCCAGGCACCGGTGACATCCAACTGACCCTGGCGCAGAAAGTGCCAGTGGCCGGTGCGGTCATCGTTACCACTCCGCAGGACCTGGCATTGCTGGACGCGCGCAAGGGCGTGGAGATGTTCCGCAAGGTCAACATTCCGGTGCTGGGCGTAGTGGAAAACATGGCTGTGCATATCTGCTCCAATTGCGGACATGCCGAGCACCTGTTCGGTGAGGGTGGTGGCGAGAAACTGGCCAACCAGTATGGCGTCGAGTTGCTGGCCTCGCTGCCGCTGTCGATGGTCATCCGCGAACAGGCCGATGGCGGCAAGCCAACGGTGATCGCCGAGCCTGACAGCCAGATCGCCATGGTCTACCAGGAACTGGCCCGCCATGTCGGTGCGCGGATCGTGTTGCAGGAAGCTTTGACGCCGGCGATGCCGAACATCAGCGTCAGCGACGATTGAGGGTGTGAACGCAATCCCCTTGTAGGAGCGAGCAAGCTCGCTCCTACAGTCGTTTTGTGGTGGCCTTAGATCCGCAACCCGCCATCCATCTCCAGAATCCGGCCGGTGTAGTAGTCGTTCTCGAAGATGTACGCCGCCGAGTGGGCGATCTCTTCCGGCTTGCCCATGCGCTTGAGCGGGATCCCGGCGGTCATTTTTTCCAGCGCTTCCGGTTTCATGCCCAGGGTCATTTCGGTTTCGATGAAGCCCGGTGCAATGCCGGCGACGCGAATGCCGTAGCGCGCCAGTTCCTTGGCCCAGGTCACGGTCGCGGCGGCGACACCGGCCTTGGCGGCGGAGTAGTTGGTCTGGCCGACGTTGCCAGCACGGGAAATCGACGAGATATTGATGATAGCGCCGACGTTTTTCAGCTCGACCATCTTCGCCGCGACTTCACGGGTGCACAGGAACACGCCGGTCAGGTTGACGTCGATGACCGCCTGCCATTGGGCCAGGCTCATTTTGGTCATTTCGCCATCCTTGACCTTGAGCAGCAGGCCGTCACGCAGGATCCCGGCATTGTTGATCAAGCCATGGATCGCGCCGAAGTCTTCAGCGACCTGGGCAACCATGTGGGTCACTTGCTCTTCGTTGGCCACGTTGCACAGGTAGGCGCGGGCCTCGACACCCTGGGCCTTGCAGGCCGCGACGGCGTCATCGAGTTTTTCCTGGTTAAGGTCCACCAGCGCGAGCCTCGCGCCCTTGCCTGCGAAATACTCGGCCATGGAGCGGCCTAGACCCTGGCAGCCGCCAGTGATAATGATTACTTTGTCAGTGAGTTGCATTCGCATGCCCCCGGTAGCAGGTCTGAGTGGTTTCCTTGTAGAGAGCCTCTCGATCTGCGCCTGACGTGGCCCGGCTGCACATGAGAACTGCCCCGATGGCGTGCTGGGACTTTCACCAGCAGCTCGTCCGTTTTTATGACGGATTCTATCTAAGGAGTCATAAATTGAGCGTTGAAGCGGCTAAGCATGCACGAGAATTGCTTCTCAAGGAATACCGTGGAGTGCTCTCGACGCACTCCAAATCGATGCCCGGTTTCCCATTCGGCTCCGTGGTTCCGTACTGCCTGGACGAGCTGGGCCGACCGCTGATCCTGATCAGCCGCATCGCCCAGCACACCCACAATTTGCAGAAAGACCCGAAATGCTCGCTGTTTGTGGGCGAGCGTGGCGCTGAAGATGTCCAGGCCGTTGGTCGACTGACCTACCTGGCCGAAGCGCAGCAGCTCGAAGACGAAGCTGCCATCGAAGCCGCCTCCGAACGTTACTACCGCTACTTCCCGGAGTCGCAGGGTTATCACAAGGCCCACGATTTCGACTTCTGGGTGCTCAAGCCGGTACGCCACCGTTACATCGGCGGTTTTGGCGCGATTCATTGGGTCAATGACCTGACCCTGGCCAACCCTTTCGCCGGCAAGGCTGAACTGAGCATGGTCGAGCACATGAACGCCGACCACGCCAAGGCCATCGCCCATTACGTCGAGCTGGCCGGACTGCCGACAAACGTGCCGGCGCAAATGGCCGGTATCGACACCGAAGGCATGCACCTGCGCATCGGTCAAAGTCTGTACTGGTTGCCGTTTCAAGCGCCTTGTAATACGCCGACACAAGTCCGGGAGGCCTTGGTTTCTCTGGCTCACGCCGAACATTGGCCGAAAAATGAAGTGGCCGATGCTTGAATTCACGAAACGGCGACGTCATCTAAGGTGAACTGGCAAGGCATTCTTGCGTTGAGGAACCATTTGATGCGCCCTTTTTTGTTGCTCTTTCTGCTGTTCCCGGTGTTGGAGCTGTTCGTATTCGTCAAGGTGGCAGGGTCCATCGGGTTTTTCCCGGCCCTGCTGCTGATCATTCTCGGCTCGATGTTCGGTGTGTTCGTGCTGCGTATCGCCGGCCTGGCGACGGCCCTGCGTGCCCGTGAAAGCCTGAGCCGCGGTGAGCTGCCGGCCCAGACCATGCTCGAAGGCCTGATGCTGGCATTGGCCGGTGGCCTGTTGATTCTTCCGGGTTTCATCAGTGATGTGATCGGCTTGCTCATGCTGCTGCCGTTCAGTCGCCGCCTGCTGGCGGGTAAAATGCGCCAGCGCGCCGAAGAGCAGGCCATGCGTCAGCGAGCGTTCGCCGACGACCTGCAGGCACGCGGCGGTCCAGCCCCCCGTGAGCCGCTGGGGCGTGAGCCGACCGTGATTGAAGGCGAGTTCGAACACCGCGATACCAAGTAATGGCACTCTACACACGGCACCTTCGGGTGCCGTGTTCGTTTGCGGAACATCGACCTGAAAAAATTTCGATCCCCGCCCTTGTAATAAGCTTATGCGCCCTTATGTAACGGTCACCGCAAGGTTTCTGGCGAACATGCCAGACAGACTTCCGCGGTTCGCTTGACGAACCGCAACCGGCACTGCCGGCCTTTGTTAAACCCGCCGGGACTACACCGGCCGATGAAAACCACAATTAGGAGAGATCGACAATGAAGCTTCGTCCTCTGCATGACCGCGTCGTCATCCGTCGCAGCGAAGAAGAAAAGAAAACCGCTGGCGGTATCGTCCTGCCAGGTTCGGCTGCTGAAAAAGCCAACAGCGGCGAAATCCTCGCTGTAGGCACCGGCCGCGTACTGGAAAACGGTGAAGTGCGTGCACTGTCCGTGAAAGTGGGCGACAAGGTTGTGTTCGGTCCTTACTCCGGCAGCAACACTGTGAAAGTCGACGGCGAAGACCTGCTGGTAATGAGCGAGAACGAAATCCTCGCTGTTATCGAAGGCTGATTACCCGCTCATTTTCCCGCTACTTCAAAGTATTTAAGGAATATCGATCATGGCTGCTAAAGAAGTTAAATTCGGCGATTCCGCCCGCAAGAAAATGCTCACCGGTGTCAACGTCCTGGCTGACGCAGTAAAAGCGACCCTGGGCCCGAAAGGCCGTAACGTGATCATCGAGAAGAGCTTCGGCGCTCCGACCATCACCAAGGACGGCGTTTCCGTCGCCAAAGAAATCGAACTGGAAGACCGTTTCGAAAACATGGGCGCGCAGCTGGTCAAAGACGTTGCCTCCCGTGCCAACGATGACGCAGGCGACGGCACCACCACCGCTACCGTTCTGGCTCAGTCGATCGTCAACGAAGGCCTGAAAGCCGTCGCTGCCGGCATGAACCCGATGGACCTCAAGCGCGGTATCGACAAAGCGACCATCGCGATCGTCAAAGAGCTCAAGGCCCTGTCCAAGCCATGCGCTGACACCAAGGCAATCGCTCAGGTAGGTACCATCTCCGCCAACTCCGACAACTCCATCGGCGACATCATTGCCGAAGCCATGGAAAAAGTCGGTAAAGAAGGCGTGATCACCGTTGAAGAAGGCTCGGGCCTGGAAAACGAACTGTCGGTTGTTGAAGGCATGCAGTTCGACCGTGGCTACTTGTCCCCGTACTTCGTCAACAAGCCAGATACCATGGTCGCTGAGCTGGACGGCCCGCTGATCCTGCTGGTCGACAAAAAGATCTCGAACATCCGCGAAATGCTGCCAGTACTGGAAGCCGTTGCCAAAGCCGGCCGTCCGCTGCTGATCGTGGCCGAAGACGTTGAAGGCGAAGCCCTGGCGACTCTGGTTGTGAACAACATGCGTGGCATCGTTAAAGTCGCAGCCGTCAAGGCGCCAGGCTTCGGCGACCGTCGCAAGGCCATGCTGCAGGACATCGCTGTTCTGACCGGTGGTACCGTCATCTCCGAAGAGATCGGCCTGAGCCTGGAAAGCACTACCCTGGAGCACTTGGGTAACGCCAAGCGCGTAACCCTGTCCAAGGAAAACACCATCATCGTTGACGGTGCTGGCGTACAGGGCGACATCGAAGCACGCATCAGCCAGATCCGTGCCCAGGTTGCAGAAACTTCCTCCGACTACGACCGTGAAAAACTGCAAGAGCGTCTGGCCAAGCTGTCCGGCGGCGTTGCAGTGATCAAGGTTGGCGCTGGTTCCGAAGTTGAAATGAAAGAGAAGAAAGCCCGCGTTGAAGACGCCCTGCACGCTACTCGTGCAGCCGTTGAAGAAGGCGTGGTGCCTGGCGGTGGCGTAGCGCTGATCCGTTCCCTGCAAGCGATCTCCGAGCTTAAGGGCGACAACGCTGACCAGGACGTCGGTATCTCTGTTCTGAAACGTGCCGTTGAAGCGCCGCTGCGTCAGATCTCCGCCAACAGCGGTGACGAGCCAAGCGTCGTGGTCAACGAAGTCAAGAACGGCAAAGGTAACTTCGGTTACAACGCTGCTTCCGGCGAATACGGCGACATGATCGAAATGGGCATCCTGGACCCAACCAAGGTAACTCGTTCGGCGCTGCAGGCGGCTGCTTCGATTGCCGGTCTGCTGCTGACCACCGATGTTGCGATCGCTGATGCACCGAAGAAAGACGCTCCAGCTGGCGGCGGTATGCCAGACATGGGCGGTATGGGCGGCATGGGCGGCATGATGTAAGCCAGCCTTACCCCTGTAATAAAAAACCCCGCCTGCGAAAGCAGGCGGGGTTTTTTATTGTCCGGAATCCGAAGGTCACATGGATCCACCAGTGGGAGCGAGCTTGCTCGCGAATGCGGTGTTGCTGCCAACAAACCTGTTGACTGACACTCCGTCATCGCGAACAGGCCCTCTCCCACATTTGAACTGTGGTTCAGGCGCTGACAGGCACTGCATTTGCCTCGCGTTCAGCCTTCAACGCCGGTCGATACAGAACGCAGTAATACGACCCCAGGCAAATCAGCCAGCAGAACACCGCCGTCCACACGTTGTGCGAGAAGAAGTGCGCGCCCTGCATCATCCGCCCGATGGAGAACACCGAGCCGAGGGCGAAGGCGAAGACAAACGCTGCGCGAGCCATGCGCGGGCGACGGTCACGCAATACGAAAAACAGGGCAAACAGGGTGAAACCGGTGGCCGCATGGCCGCCGGGCCAGCAACGTCCCGGTTTTTCGGTGTGCGGGCGAGGGCTCAACAGTTCGCTGTAGGTCTCGTGACCACCGAATTGCTCAAGGCTCCAAGGGCATTGCACCGCGGTCACCGCTTTCATGGGGGTGACAAAGGAAGTCGCCAGGCCCAGGGACAGCACCAGGCAACCCAGTTCACGCTTGAACGGTTTGAGCCTGGTCATGAAGAACGAAGCGACGTAGCCGAGGATGGCGAACACCGAAAAGGCGATGACTACCTGCTTGGCGCGGGTATGCAGGATGTTTTCCAGGAAGTAACTGTGCCGTCCGATGAAGTCACCCGCGACCGGGTCGTAGAACAGCTTGGCAAGGTCCATGTCCAGTGAGGTCAGTTCGAGCAACACCAGAACGATCGCCGCAACGGCGGGAACCCCCAGGCACACCCAGTAATTGAGCGGGCGAGGGGCGGGGCGGACAGCAGTTGATGACATGGTGGATCCTGAACAAAGGAAAAAGCCCCGGGGCATCAGCCCGGGGCGATTCGGTTAACGTTCGCCGACTTGACCGGCACCCTCCTTGGGTGCCTTCCAGCCAAGCAGCTGTTGCTTGAAGCCATAACTGGCGGTTTGGTAATAGGTGATTGCGCGGGTAATCAGTGGATCACTGGCGGTAGACCGGGACTCGCGACTTTCAGTCAGCGCGTCATCGTGACGGCGCAAGCCCTGGCGTGGGCTCAAGATCGCCAGGTCCTTGCCGTCGAACAACCCCAGGTGCTGGTAGTTACCGAGCACCACGCGTGGTGGCAGCGGGTTGTCCTGCAACAGGTTACGGCCAAAGAATGTCGATTCATAATCCAGATTGAGCAAACCCAGCAACGTTGGCGCCAGATCGATCTGGCTGGCCAATTGTGCAGTTTCCCGAGCTTCGATCAACTTGGGCGCATAGATGAACAGCGGAATCTGATAGTTGGCGATGGGCAAGTCTTCCTTACCGGCGCTGCCAGCGGTGTGGTCGGCGACAAAGACGAAGATTGTATTGTCAAACCAGGGTTTTTGACGCGCCTGATCAAGGAACTGACCAATGGCGTAGTCGGTGTATTTCACTGCGCCGTCACGGCCGTTACCGGACTTGATGTCGATCCGGTTGTCCGGATAGGTGTAAGGGCGATGGTTGGACGTCGTCATCAGTTGCAGCAGGAATGGCTGCTGCCTGGCGTAGTCGGCATCGGCCAGTTTCAGTGTCTGCCTGTAGAGATCTTCGTCGGCCATGCCCCAGGCATTCTTGAAGTGAATCTCCGACTCCTCGACGCTGCTCTGGTCTACAACGCGATAACCATTGCCGCTGAAGAACGCATTCATGTTGTCGAAGTAACCGCGCCCGCCATAGACAAACACACTGTCGTAGCCCACGGCATTGAGTTGCTGGCCAAGGCTGGCAAAGCCGCTTTCACGACCCACGCGTTTGACGATCGAGCGACCGGGTGTCGGCGGAATCGCCAGGGTGATGGCTTCCAGACCGCGGTCGGTGCGGGTGCCGGTGGCGTAGAAATTGTTGAAGTACAGGCTCTGCTTGCGCAAGGCATCAAGGTAGGGGGTCAGGTTACGGGTGTCACCGTTGCTGCCCATATACTTGGCGCTGAAGCTTTCAATGGTGACCAACACGATATTGGGCTTGCGCGGTGCGCCCGGGTTATCAATCTGCCGGCGAATGTCCTGCGGGTCCTGACCCACGAAGCGGGCATTGGGTTCTGCCAGTTCGGCGCGAATCTGTTGGGCAACCACGGCCGACGGCAGTGTGCTGTAGAACTGCGGGTAGTCCAGTTCGTTGTTGCGGAATGCCGCGAAGAATTGATACGGGCCATTGCTCGCCAGTTCGTTCTGGTAGGCGTTGCCACCTTGGGCGCGCGGGGCGTCCTGGCTGAGCAGTTGCATGCTCAGGCCAGCGACGATCAACAAACCGAGCGCATTCAGCAAGCGCCCACGCAGCGGCGGCAATGGTGCATCAAGTGCGGCGTTGAAGGGTTTGCGCAATGCAAGACTCAGGGCCACGGCCAGCACGGCGAGGATGCTCAACAGCGTGCCGATCGGGTATGACTCAAGCAGATTGTTCAGTACTTCGTCGGAATACACCAGATAATCGACGGCGATGAAGTTGAAGCGCACGCCGAACTCATCCCAGAACAGCCATTCGGCCACCGAGGTGAACAACATCGCGAACAGACTGACCGTCAGCAACCCCTGAAGGAACCAGCGATGGCCACGCGTGCGCCACAGGGCCGGCGGGCACAGCAACAGGTAGAAGCCCATGGGCAGTGCTGCGTAGGCAATGAAACCCAGGTCGTAGAGCAGGCCGATGCCGAACACCGACAGGAAGCCGCTTCCGGCCTCATCCAGGTGTGTGAGAAGCAGGACTGTTCGAGTCAGAAAAAAAATTGCCAGCCAGGCGCCTGTGACCAGCAGCAAAAAGCGCATGGGGGCCGTCTTCAAATAGTCCATTCTCTATATTCCTTATTATCAATCGCGTGACAGTCTTCACTGGCCGCTGTAGTCAGCCTGTGAATCGATAGTGAAAAACTTGTCAATCATACCTACTGGTTGAGCGAATTGATCCATGCACAGCCTTCCCCTAGCCGTGAGTCACACTTGGCCTTAAGCTGCGCGGGCCATGACGGCCGTTACTGTGGACGGAGAGATACCCATGCGAATTCTATTGGTTGAAGACAACCGCGATATCCTGGCCAACCTGGCTGATTACCTGGGGCTCAAAGGCTATACCGTGGATTGCGCGCAGGATGGTCTGTCTGGCCTGCATCTGGCGGCCACCGAGCACTACGACTTGATCGTGCTCGATATCATGTTGCCCGGCATCGATGGCTACACCTTGTGCAAGCGCCTGCGCGAAGATGCCCGCCGCGAAACGCCGGTGATCATGCTCACGGCCCGTGATCAACTGGATGACCGTCTGCAAGGCTTCAAGTCCGGTGCTGATGATTACCTGATCAAGCCGTTTGCCCTGTCTGAGCTGGCGGCCCGTATCGAAGCGATCATGCGCCGGACCCAGGGCGGTGGGCGGCGGACCTTGCAGGTCGGCGACCTGAGCTATGACCTCGACACCCTGGAAGTCACCCGCGAAGGCCGGTTGCTGAAGCTCAACCCGGTCGGCCTGAAGTTGCTGGCCGTGTTGATGCAGAAAAGCCCGCATGTGCTGCGCCGTGAAATTCTTGAAGAAGCGCTGTGGGGGGATGACTGCCCGGACAGCGACAGCCTGCGCAGCCATGTCCACCAACTGCGCCAGGTGATCGACAAGCCGTTCGCCAAGCCATTGCTGCAAACCGTGCACGGGGTGGGGTATCGCCTGGCCGAGGGCCGTGATGGAGTTTAAGCAGAGCCTTGCTCAACGCATCATCATTGCCTTTGCGCTGATGGGCGCACTGGTGGCGGGTACCTTTGCCATGGGCATCGTGGCGACCGTGCACCTGGTGGAAGAAAAACTGATTTCGGCAGGTCTGGGCGGCGATTTGCAGCGCCTGTTGCTGATGGACAATGTCACGGACTGGAGCCATCGTCCCGAACCGGACCAATTGTTCTACTTCAGCGGCGGACCGGGTGATTTCAGCTTGCCCAAGGATCTGCGGCACCTGGAGCCGGGTTTCCACGAAGTGTTCCGTGAAAACCTGTCGTACCACGCCATGGTCGAAATCGTCGACGGCCGACGTTACGTGCTGTTGCAGGACCAGAGCGACTTCGAAGAGCGTGAGCGGGTGCTGTTTGCCGTGGCGCTGGTGGGGTTCGTATTGAGCCTGGCGCTGGCGGTGTTTCTCGGCTGGGTCCTGGCACGCAAGGTCATGGCGCCGGTGGTGCGGCTGGCCCGTCAGGTACGCCATCGCGATCAACTGCTCGGTTTGGCTCCTCCTTTGGCTCCGGATTATGCCGCCGACGAAGTGGGCGAGCTGGCCGTGGCCTTCGATGCCACCCTCGGGCGCTTGCGTCAGGCCCTGACCCGCGAGCGGTTGTTCACCAGCGACGTCAGCCACGAATTGCGTACGCCCTTGATGATATTGGCCAGTTCCTGCGAGTTGCTGCTGGAAAACCCAGGTATCGATCAGCGCGGTCGCGCCCAGGTCGAGCGCATTGCCCGGGCATGTGAAGAAATGCGTGAGCTGGTGCAAACCTTCCTGATGCTGGCCCGTGCCCAGCGTGAAGACGCCAGCATGTCGCCACAGCAGTCCCTGGGCCAGGTGGCCGAGGGCCTGCTCGGTTTGTGGCGCGAGCCCATTGAAAGCAAAGGATTGAAGCTGATCTTCGAACCGGGCAACCCCGAGGCCAAGGGCTACAATGCGACCTTCTTGCACGCGGTGATGGGGAACTTGCTGCGCAACGCCTTGCATTACACCGAACAGGGCTTCATCCGCCTGACCCTGACGGGCACGGGCTTTCTGGTCGAAGACAGTGGCGTGGGCATTCCCGAGGAAAAACGCGAGGCGATGTTCGAACCGTTCGTCCGGGGCAACGAACAGCGCGGGGAAGGGTTGGGCCTGGGGCTTTCACTGGTGCAGCGGATCTGTGAAAACCAGGGCTGGAGCGTCAGCCTGACAACCATGGAGCCCAATGGTTGTCGTTTTCAGGTGGAGTTGTCCCGAACCTGATCTGTTGAGTCAGGCGACCGGCAAACCCCTATCAATTCTGTAAAAGCCTGTAATACTTCCAGGTTTCCCGTAATGAAATTTTCACAAGTGAATCACCTGTCACCGACACCGCGAAACCTAAGGTAGCTGCTATCAGAAGTTCAGGAGACCAGGTGATGGACGGCCCGATCAAACTCGATTTTTCCGAAAAGTACGACGAGCAACACGCGCAACGCTATTTGCGCAAACACCAGGAAGGTCTCGGCCGTCGACTGTCCCACTGGCGTGACGAACAATTGGCGCGCAAGGCGCTGGACCTGGTTGGCGAGCCCGGCCTGATCCTCGACTTGCCGTGCGGTGCGGGGCGTTTCTGGCCCTTGCTGGCGGAGAAAACCAACCGCGTGATCATCGGTGCCGATAACTCGGAGTCCATGCTGAAGGTCGCAACCCAGGCGCAACCCGCCCACGTGGTGAAACGGGTACAGCCCTTGCGCACGTCTGCATTCGACATCGCCTTGCCGGACAACGCCGTCGACAGCATTTTTTGCATGCGCTTGCTCCACCACATCGGTGAAGCCGAGCATCGCATGGCTATTTTGCGCGAATTCGAGCGAGTTACCCGTGACAGCGTGATCCTTTCGCTGTGGGTCGATGGCAACTTCAAGGCCTGGAAACGCAAGCGTTCGGAGAAAACCCGTGGGCAGGAAGGTTACCAAAACCGCTTTGTGTTACCGGTCGCTACCGTAGAAAAGGAATTTGAGCAGGCGGGTTTCCGCATCCAGGAACAACTGGACTTTTTGCCGCTCTATGCCATGTGGCGAGTTTACGTATTACGCAAGAGGTAACAGGATGGCAGTGCAGTATGCAGCAGAAACGGAAGTCGCTCCCCAGGATCGCTTCGATTACTTTTGGAATCAGCGCGGTGAATGGGTAGAGGAACCTAACGTCCGTCGCGGCGGGGAAAGCGGCGTTCAACGAGTGATGGGCAGTGATGGTCAACTGCTCTACGCCAAGCGTCAGACCGGGCATATCCATCGTAGCTGGCAGCACCCTTTCGGGCGGCCGACAGTACTGCGCGAGAGTGCTGCGCTCAACGGTGTCGCCGCGCTTGGCGTAAGGGTTCCGCATATCGTTTTCTGCGGCGCGCAGCGTGATCCAGTGCACAAATGGCGTGCCTTGCTGGTCACCAGGTCACTGGACGGCTTTGAGGAAATCGATCGCTGGTACGCCGGTGGCGGTCGCGAGCGTCATGGTGAAGCCATACATGACCGCGTGCTCAAGGACCTGGCTGAAAACCTGGCGCGCATGCACAAGGGCCGCTGGCAGCACGGTTGCCTTTACGACAAGCACGTATTCGTTCGCGTGACCGGTGAGGGCGAGACGGCCAAGGTCGAAGTGGCCCTGATCGATCTGGAGAAATCCCGACAGCGTTTTACCGCTCATCGCGCAGCGGCCCATGACATGAAGCAATTACGTCGCCACTCGTCGTTCAGCGAAGCAGACTGGAAAAAGCTCGTCTACTTTTATGAAACGGCGTTTGGCAGCGCTATCAAGGGTTTATAACGATGAAACTCGAAATTGCACGAGGTTTGTTTCTGGTAGGAGCCTTGGCAGTTGCATCGATCGCGATGGCAGCCTGGGAGCAACCACGCCCCCAGGTTCTCAGCTCGATAAACGCAGAAGAACATTGTCCATTGCCGCGGGTTGCGAAGGCATCCGTGGCCACTCGACCCGATCATGATTTGTTGTTATTCATGTTCGGACTTTCTCAGGGATTGAGGTCGCAGAATTGAACAGATTGAAGCCCAAATGAAAGGCCTCGCTGATGCGAGGCCTTTTTTTTGGTTCATCACGGATTACCGGGGAAGATTGGCGTTGGCGTTGGCGTTGGTTTTGTGAGTTGTGAGCTTATCCATTTGCCGAGGTGACGCTGAATCACCTTTGCGCCCTTACGGCGCCTTACTTTTTTCAGTCGAAAAAAAAGTAAGCAAA
>NZ_NEJH01000015.1 GCF_002113025.1 Pseudomonas sp. B28(2017)
GAGGATCTGTTCCACGCAGGCCACGCTGGCTTCGATCTGGGCCGCAGCGCTGTGGTCGAGGGTCAGTTTCACCGGCTGCTGATAGACGTCACGCAGTTGAGCGAGGCTCAGTTGGCCGGGGATCAGGTTTAGTGTGTGCATTTTCAAGTTCCTTTAACCGGGGGTAAGCATTGGCAGGTTCAAGCCCTGCTCTTTGGCACATTTAATTGCAACTGGGTAACCGGCATCGACGTGTCATGAAACTTTGCAGGTTTACTGTCAGTCACGAAAAAGACGCTCAAGCGATCAATTCAAGCCAACCCAGGCAGTGGGCAAGCCAGCTTGTGCGCATCGTTGCGCGACAAGCGAATCAGTGGATGTCGCGAAGAGCCTCAAGGGACTCATACGCACACGCATTTACTTGTACATACAATCATATGCAATCAAGCGGCCAACTTGTTGGACAGGCATTCAAGAAAAATTCGGAAAGGGCTGCAGAGCACCAAAATCAAGGGCTCTGGCGTTGGCGAAATTTTTCGAGGGGATTTTTTGAGGACGAGGTGATTGTTACCTGAGCGTGTTTTTACGCTACACCGGTGGGGGTTGGTAACACCGGGGCTCACTTCGTCAGGACTGCAGGTTGCTCGACTGAGCTGAGGATAACGGCCTGTCGAATGGCAATGACTCAAAACAAAAGGGCCTTGCGGTGCAGGTCCGGGTTGAAACCTGCACCAGGAAGATCGCCATCTTTCAGGCTCTGTGCCAACCCGCAGGATTTACCCGCAGAACCGGCTTAGCATGCGCCTGCCACTGTTCGCTGAGGCGCAACGTAGACATCCTGTTGTTTCGCGCGCTGAGTCAGCACCAGCATCGCCAGGAACCCGAGCGCAATCAGTACCGGATAAGCCATCAACAGTTCGGAAAGGGAAAATTTCCAGGCCAAAGGGCGCCCGACACCCAGCATGGCGGCATACATCCAGGACACGGCCGATAACGAACCGCAGGCCAATGCCAGCATCCGCGCACTGAATCCGAGATTGAGCAAGGAGCCTGCCTTTTGCAGTGCCGGCAAAACCATGCGATGCAACAGGACGCCGTTGTAACTCAGCAAGGCGACAATAATCACTTTGGCTTGAAGCTTGGGATTCATAAAGTATTCGACACCTTTATCCTGGTAATCAATACCGATGACAGCGATCCCCGTTACCCACAAAGCTATTAGTGCAATGACAACAGACTTTTGAAGGCTTTCCATGTGAGCATTATCATGTTCAGTGAATACTTTCCGTTTTAAAAGATCTCTAACCATCGCGACATCACTGGTCAACACCAGACCAATGGCTACACAACACGCCACTAAATGAACGTAAACAACACCCAGACGCAAAAACTCCAGGAATTCTTTATTTTCCAGCAGACTCATAACTGTATTTATCGCCACGGTAATTTCTCCACCTTATTCGACAGTACAGATCGACTACTTGACAGGATTCTTGAACATTAAAAATCCTGTGCGATCTTACTTCTACAAGATAAGCCAAATCATCGACTCGGCACTGTTAACCTCATTGATTTGCCTGGCAAATCAATGACCGGCTTGTTTATTACCTCCCTGAGATCCAGATACCCCCCATTTGCACTCACTGCATTTTAGATTCGATTTCCATTTCTTTTTTTCAATTGCGGAAGCAGGCCATGGCTGCCGCGCTGAAAAATCAGAGGCCTCAGACGCCCCAATGTTCATTTTTCGAACAAGCCACCGACAAACGGTGCGTAGAGCAAGTGCACCTGAAGCGACAGTAACAAGCCAACTTTCCCGCTATCCCCCGCGACAACTGGGCTGCTTGATTACATGCACTTCGACAACTGCACATCGGATCCACTAGTTGTTATACATCCCACAACTCGCGCAATAGCGAGCGACTCTCATCCAGTGCAAACACCCACTGCATACTCCACGGCAATCCGGCCACATTCTCAAGCCGGCAGCAACGCAGGATCGATTGAAACTATCCGAGTATCAATCAAGTACATTAGCGATGTGGAAATTTGGTTTGCCGAGGCGAAACAAACTGCATTACGAGAATTCAGGTTAATACCGGAAACAACTCACGCTTGCATGAGCTGGTTACGCAAGCTGCTCAAAATCCGAAGTAAACAAATGCCGTAGCTACAGCAATCCCCCACGCGGCCAACGCCATGAGCGTTGAATTGTACACAAACCGGGAATCGCTCAATCGCTGCATGCCAGGCTTCGAAAAACCGTCCTGGTCATACCGGCAGTGCATGATTGCCCGGTAAGTATGCAGGAGGCCGAACAATAGAAACAGGGTGATCAAGCCGAGGACAAGTCCATGCCTGATGGTCGGTTCAACCAATGGCGCAAGGCGGTCCTGTTTGCAGGCAACGCTATCGACTTGCGCAACGGTAATTCGCTGATAGTCCGTCGATGACCTCTTTTGGCCGACCTGGATTGCCGCTTGTTGCTCCAGATCCAGCGCCTGATACTTCCAGAGCGTTGACGATCCTTTTCGGCAGAAGGTAAATGCAGCAGGACTTGAGACGGCGATAACAAAAGCGTCATTGATGTCCAGTTTTTCCAGCGTTTGCGTGGCTGACCTGGTGAAGCCCAGGTCGAAGACCGAAGTAACCCCGGTAGCAGAAGCCGCAACCGCAACCAACAGACTGCTCAAGAGGCAGATGGCTGAAATGTTCAAGGCCGGGTTTCCTTTTTTCCATTGTTTCTTTAGCTTTCGCAGTTCGGCTCCAACCTGCTTTGACGAGTTCCAGTACGCTGCTGGCACCCCGGTACCTGACGGGCAATCGAATGGAAGGAGAAAGGGAGGGCATCCATTGCCCTCCCCTCCCTCTACTGTCCCGCCCTCCTGCGACGGTACTGACCAGGACCTCAAGTAGCCAGAATGAAGTCCGTCTGATCAACGGCCGCACTGCTGACACCAACAAGACGGATGGAGTCCGCCCCGAACCCGACCACCGTGTCCGCCCCGTCCGCCGTTATGCTCACGTTGGCAGCGAACGTCGCGCTGGTGATCCCCAGCCCCGTGACATTGAGCAAGTCCTGCTCTGCGGCCAGACTGGCGCCGAAGTTCAAGATCGTATCGTTGCCGAATCCCGCGGCAGCAAACACGAAAGTATCGTTGCCGAAGCCGCCACTCATCACGTCGTTACCGCCACCGCCGATGAGCACGTCGTTACCCGCACCACCCACGATATTATTGCCGAGCGCGTTGCCGGTGCCCGCGAAGTTGCCGCTACCGCCGAAAAACAGATTTTCGACGTTGGCACCCAGGGTGTAGCTCGCGAGCGAGGTCCAGACCGTGTCGTTGCCGCCACCGGCGTTCTCGCCTACCACGTCCCCAAGGTCGGTGACTTCGTAGACATCGTTGCCAGCACCGCCGACCATCGTGTCGGCACCTGCGCCACCGATGAGGACGTCGTTACCCGCACCGCCCACGAGCGTGTTGTCGAGCACGTTGCCGGAGCCCGAAAAGTTGCCGCTGCCGCCGAAAAACATATTCTCGACGTTGGCACCCAGGCTGTAGTTCGCGAGCGAGGTCCAGACCGTGTCGATGCCGGCACCGGCGAGCTCGATCACCACGTCCCCAGCGTCGGTGGCTTCGTAGATATCGCTGCCATCACCGCCGACCATCGTGTCGGCACCTCCGGCACCGATGATGACGTCGTTACCCGCACCGCCCGCGATCGTATTGCCGAGCACGTTACCGGTGCCCGCGAAGTTGCCGCTGCCGCCGAAAAACAGATTCTCGACGTTGGCACCCAGGGTGTAGCTTGCGAGCGAGGTCCAGACTGTGTCGTTGCCGGCACCGGCGAGCTCGATCACCACGTCTCCAGCTTCGGTGACTTCGTAGATATCGCTGCCACCGCCGCCGACCATCGTGTCGGCACCTCCGGCACCGATGAGGATGTCGTTACCCGCACCACCCAGGATATTATTGCCGAGCACGTTACCGGTACCCGCGAAGTTGCCGCTGCCGCCGAAATACAGATTCTCGACGTTGGCACTCAGGGTATAGCTCGCGAGCGAGGTCCAGACCTCGTCGCTGCCGGCACCGGCGAGCTCGGTCACTACGTCCCCAACATCGGTGACTTCGTAGACATCGTTGCCATCACCGCCGGCCATCGTGTCGGCACCGCCACCGCCGATGAGCACGTCATTGTCTGCGTCACCATTGAGGAGGTCGTTGCCGCCCAAGCCGCTCAGGATGTCATTGCCAGCACCTCCGCTGGCAATGTCGTCGCCTGACGTGCCGGTCCATATGTCGACACCGGCAGTACCGACAAACACATCACCGGCGGCCACCGGGGCCGTAGCGTCGGACGCAATGCTTTCGGCCGTACCGAAGTCATCCACGTAACTGACCACCACGCGCACCTGATCGCCGACCTGAGCCAGGCCAAGCGTGAACGTGCTGGCGGTGGCTCCGACGATGTCGACGAAGGTGACCCCGTTGGTCTCCTGCCACTGGAATGTGAACTGCGGATTGCTGAGGCCATCGACGTCGATGATGGTCGACGTGTCGGCGGTCAACACCTGGTCCGGAAACGCAACCCCGAGAATGGTCGGCCCTGCAGTCGGTGCGTTGTTCCCCGACGAGTCGACGATCTCCAGCGTACCCCTGGCATCCTGATACACCGCCCGAACGCGAATGTTCAGACCGGCGACATCATCCGCCACCCGATAGGTGGCGCCGGTCGCCCGCGACACCTCGCCGGCGGCGAAAAAGGTGATGTCTTCAAAAACACCTGAGCCCGCAGCCCTTTCGACCTGCCAGTAGTAAGCCACGGGACCGGTAACCGCGCCGGTCGGATTGGCCGCACTCACGTTGTCCGTGTCGCGGACCGACTGATCGCTGACGCGCAACAGTTGGCCGGCGACAGACGCGTCGGTACGCGCACCGGTGGTAGCATCGAGGATTGCCAGACGCCCCACAGGACCGCTGTTCAAGGCGGTACCAACTCCGGACGGCCGCGCTTGGTCAGCGAACTGCAGACGCTCGATACCCGTCAGGCGATCGACCCCATCACGCCCGGCCACCAGGTCGGTCACGATGACGGTGTTGCCATCGACTGCGACGCTGTACTCCGAAAAATTACCGGAGAACACCGCAGTGTCGAAGTTGTCAGTGCCGGTCAGAATCTCCCGCACGATGACCAACTGGCCCGGGTTGTAAGTACCGTTGAGCATTGCCTGGACCATTGGCTCCATGCTGTCGAACGTGGCGATTTCCGCGCCGGTGCCATCAGCGTTTTCCCGTACGCTGATGCGTACGTTCAGCCACTTGTCACCATCGATGATGTCGTTACCACCGCGGCCTTCGATGAGGTCGCTGCCGCTGCCACCGAGGATGATGTTGCCGCCGTCGAAGAACGTCGCTCCGACTGGCAGCAGACCCGCCAGGCCGTCGATCAGGCTGATGTTGGTCAGCACACTGCCGGTTGCACCGGCGGTAGGCAGCGATGTCGCATCTTCGTTGTCACCGCGCAGGAAGTCACCGTGTGACGAACCCGACAGACCTTCCATGATGTCGAAACGCACCAGTGCCGAAGCCCCCGAACCCGGCTGCACGGGCACATCGAAGAAGCGGTCGCTGTAATCGATGGTCACGCCCTGGGCGAGATCCTTGAAGGTCGCCCAGTCATAGCCGGAGCCGCCGATATAGCGGTCACCGAAGCCGAGACTGCCGACCATGATGTCGTCACCGCCTTCGCCGTTGAACTTATCGTTCTCGTTACCGCCGACGAATACATCGTTGCCGATCACCGGATCGTTGCCGAGCGGATCGAAGTTGTCGCCAGGCGCACCGTCCGAGGTGCCCTTCTCGATCCAGTCGTCGCCTTCGTTACCCATGTCCTGTTCGTTGGCTTTGCTGCCCAGGATGAAGTCGTTGCCCTGGCCACCAATAGCCTCGGAGGCGTCCTCACCGGTCACGATGAAGTCGTTGCCGAATCCGCCAATGATCAGGTTGATGCCGTTGCCTCCGTGCAGCACGTCGTTGCCGTCGCCACCCTGGATGTTGTCGTCGCCACCGGTGTCGGTGATGATGTCGTCGCCGGCACCACCACGCAGCTGATCGTTGCCGTTACCGCCGTCGATGCGATCGTTGCCGCCATCACCCCAGACCGTGTCATCGCCATCGCTGGAGATGAGAATGTCTGCACCGTCAGTGCCACCGAGCACGATGTGCTCTTCACCACTGTACCGGATGTAGTTGGTGTCCAGCCCCACGGTCAGCGGGTTGTCGCGGAACACCACCTGCGCGAGGTTCGGACCAAGCGGATCGGCCGCGAGCAGGCCTTCGTTGAACTGCTTGCCCGGGTCCACTTCCAGGTAGAACGTCGGATCCGAGAACACCAGGCCCGGCAAGTGCGTGGCCGAGGTGTTGGCCATGATCAGCTTGGCGAACGAGTTGCTTTCAAGTTCGGCATTCATCGACAGGCCAGAGGTACGCTCCAGGTAGTAGAAGCGGTCGCCGTCCTGTAGTTTCTCCAGCTGGTTCTCGAACACGAAGTTGAAGGTCGAGCCGAGCATGCCGCCAAACGGAGTTTTCTGTTCGGCCAGGCCGCCGATCCACAGGTCGATGGCATCGACACCCGTGACCGTCACGTTCTTCAGGTCATCGGCAGTACCCAGTACCCCATCGCGACCGGCCAGCGTTACGTTGGCAAAGGCACCGGTGCTGTTGAGGAAGTCCAGGCGGTCAGCCGGGGCACCCGCACCACCCAAGACCAGCGCCAGGGCTGCAGCGCGTTTGTCTGCCAGTGTGGTCGCCGCCGTGATCGTGTCATGCGTGCCATAGGCCGCGATGAAGTTGATCAACGACTCCGGATGTTTGAGGTGCTGCACCAGGTCGACCCAGCTGTTGTACGGCTTGAGTTGGGTATCACCGGTCTGGCTGTAGATGTCGCGGCGGATCGCGTTGAGTGAGGGAATCCCCACGTCGCGGCCACGGGCAATGTTGATCGCCGGCAGGTCGAGCGGCAGACCGAGCAGGTTATTGCGCAGCGCCTCGGTGACGAACTCGTCGATCTCGTTACCGGTTTGCCGGGTTACCCCACGCACGATCGCGCTGGTCGCATCCTCGGGTGAAACGCCACTGGCGGCGTACGCCAACGGGTTGAGGAACGCCGCGATCAAGCCCAGTTGCTGATCGGGATTGGCGCTGGCCGGATCGCCCACTACGTTGAAATCGATATCGTAGCGATCGACGGTCTCGGTCAACATCGAGTGACCAAACCGGTACACGGTGTGGGCGAACTCGGCGACGATCGAGGGATCGAGGTCAACGTCGTAGACCTGGGTCGGTGCGAAGAACAGGTCGACGTTGGGCTGGATGGTCCGCGCAAATTCCTCGAACACCAGGTGCTGATACTGCATCTCGGTGCCGAACTTGGCAGCCTGGAACAAGCGCTCGCCATTCCACACCAGCGCATCGAACTCAGCCTGGGTGGTTGGCAACGCAGCCACCGGATTGAGCAGCCACTCGTTGAGGAAGGCCACGTCACCCGAATCGAGCACGGTGTCCTTGGTTTGCTGGACCAGGCGGTTGTGCTCGGAGTGGAAGATCGCATGCACCGCGGTCAGGCCGATGTTCTCGTTGACCCGGCCGTCGCCGGCGATGTAGTGAGCATCGAGCAGTTCGTTGTCATAGGTCAGGTTGTTGCCGCCCGGGCCAACAGGCTGCGCATTGCCGATATCGGTGTCGGCATCCGCCTGTAGAACCCCACCTACAGAAACCGGCACGGCGTTGTGGGCGATGTCGTTGAGGAAGGCATGGCCGGTGCGCACCGCGTTCACGAGGTTGACCGGGTTGGCCGGATCGCCTTCGACAAGCGTAGTGACGTCATCGGCGGTGCCGGCAATGCCATCCGCTCCGTTGTTGACCCGAATGACAACCTGCGGGAAGCCGTTCGCCCCCTTGATGAAGTTGCCATAGGCATCAGTCGCCAGCAGTGGGCCGCTGTCGATATCGGCGTCAGTCAGATTGATGCCAAGAATGTCACGGGCCTGCGCCTTGACCACCTTCCAGGTTGCCATGCCACCGATTTCAAGGTCGTCAGCGGTGCCAAACGTACCATCCGCCCCCAAGTCACGGTTAGTGATCAACCTGCCGGTGGCGACCGGTTCGCCCGCTGCGTTGAGTTCATAACCGCGCAGGAACACCTGGTGCGACGGATGCGAGCTATAGGTCTGGTTCTGGTCCACGAACGGCGTGGTGGTATTGGTGTGCTCATGGATGTCGTCGGCCGTGCCGAGAACACCATCCGGCCCTGGCAGGTTGGTCGCGCGGGTCAGCACCATGAAGTTGGTCGGGCTGCCTGGCACAAACAGCGGATCATCCGGTTGCAGCGGGATGAAGACGGTGCCCGAACCACCTTTGGTGACCAGGTCCAGACCATGATCGAAGAACTGCCCGAAGAAGGTCATCCAGGCGTTGAACGGCGCGGACAATCCCGCGTCCGCCGTGGTGTTCTCGAAAAAGTACACATCATGATCATCGGCAGTACCGAACTGACCATCCAGGCCGGGGCTGGCGACAATATGTACGCCATCCTTGAGCACATCGTCGTTACCCACCGCGCCAAAGTTGAGCACACCGTCCAGGCCCGGGTCGAAAGCCGTGGCATAGGCCGCCGGGTTGTTCGCCGTCTGATCGACGATCAGGTTACTGATGGTGCGCGGCTGCGAGTCAATCACAAGGCCGCTGGTCTGCGTATACGACGTTCCCCCTTCCGCCGGATTGAAGACCGGATCGGTCAGGCGCGGGAAGACGTTATCGGCGGCACCAAACTCGGTGTGATTGTTGCCGTTGAGGTTCATCAGGTTGTTGTTTGAGCCATCGACCGCACGCAAGCCCAGCGGCGAACGGATATTCGGGATCAGCGAGAGGATGCTCTGACCGGACGCTTCCGCCTCGGCAATCTTGATCTGGTCAAGGATGAAGTTGAGGTCGGAGCGGACCATGTGAAGGCCCGGGCCACCCGCGGTGGCATCGACTACAGGTACCGCCGCCGTTGGCGTGACCGGTGCACCGGGGGCTACGGCAGTCGTTGGCGTGGAGAACAGGATCTCCGTGGTACCGTGACCGTCCTGATAGATCGCCTTGACCCGCAACGACAACCCGGCGAGGTCAGGAGAGACCTTGAACGCGGTACCGTCGGCGCTTTGGAACGCCAGGTCGCCAGCCGGCAACAGGATGATGTCCTCGAATACGCCACTGCCTGGAGTGGCCTCGAACTGCCAGATGTAGGACACCGAGGAGTTGGTGATAAACCCCTGCGGATTACCTGGCGCGACGTTGTTGGCATCGCGCACCCCGGCCACGCTGACAGTCAGTGTGTCGCCCACCGTAATCGCCCCGCCGTTTCCATCCGAAAGGGTAGGACGGCCAACTGGTTGAGCATTCTGCCCTGGCACCAGCACTTGCTGGGTATCGGCGAATTGCAGGCGTTCGATATGCAGCAGGGTATCGGTGCCGTCGCGACCCGCTACGCTATCCGTCACCGTATAGACATCGTCCGCCAGATCGGCCGTGCCGCGGTCATCAACGGTAACCGTGTACTCGGACGCAATCCCGGAGTAGATGGCGGTGTCGAAGGCCGCCCCGCCCGTCGAGGTGCCGGGCATGATTTCCCGCACGGCCTTGAGTTGACCGGGGTTATAGGTGCGGTCCAGCATGAACGGGATCATGTCGACCATGCTGTCGAAGCTGGCGATTTCGGGACCGGTATGGTTGACATCACCAGCGGCATAAACGGCAATTCTGACGTTGATCCATTTGTCGCCGTCGATCAGATCATCACCGCCGCGGCCTTCGATCAGGTCACTGCCATTGCCGCCGAGGATGATGTTGCCCGTGGCAAAACCGGTGGTCGGCAATCCGGCATCGGCCAGGAACTGAGCCAGTCCGCGGATCAACGCGACATTGGTCAGCGCACTGCCCGTAGTACCACCGTGGTTGATGATAGTGACCGCGTCAACATCATCGCCTTTGAGCACGTCGCCGAAACTCGAGCCGGACAAGCCCTCGACCTCGGCAAAACGGTCAAGGATCGAGGCCGGCGAGGCGCCGACCGGATTGAACACCCCGGCATTCTGGTTTGGTGCATTGCCATGTGGTTGTGCCAGCGCGGCCAGACTCAGGTCAACGGTCACGCCAACCTTGTCATTCTTGTAGGTCACCCAGTCGAAGCCGGACATGCCGTCCATCTTGTCCTGGGCATCGCTGCCGACAAAGATGTCGTCGCCACCCTCGCCGATCATTTCGTCGAAGCCGCCACCACCGACAAAGATGTCGTTGCCGATCACATCGTCATTGAGCAGCGGCGAGAAGTTATCGCCTGGCGCACCGTCCTGGGTGCCCTTCTCGATCCAGTCATCACCTTCGTTGCCGGTAGGTGGCAGGTTGGTCTTGGCACCGAGGATGAAGTCGTCACCCTGGCCGCCGAAGGTGGTGCTGATGTCTTCGGTGGTGATGATGAAGTCCTGGCCGTCGCCACCCAGGATCAGGTTGCCTGCGGCAAGCATGCTGCCGACCACGATCACATCGTTACCGGCATTACCTTCCAGACGGTTGTCGCCGAACGAGTCGCTGATGATGTCATCGCCCGCGCCACCCAGTACCGCATCGTTCCCGGCACCGCCTTCGAGGACGTCATCGCCGGCGTCGCCGTAAAGGGTGTCATCGCCTTCACCGGAAATGATGATGTCATTGCCGGCGGTGCCTCCCATGACGATATGGTCTTCACCGGTGTACTGCAGATAATTGGTGTCCGGACCGACAGTGTCGGGGTTGTCGCGAATCACCAGCGGCACGACTTCCACGCCGTTGATCATGATGCCGCCTGTCGGATCGGCGCGGCCATCCACGCCAAGGCCAGTGAACTGACTGGCCTGGTTCACTTCAAGGGTGAACGTTGGCGTCAGGAACACGGTGTTCGACAAGTGGGTGACATCGGTGTTGAGCATGATCAGCTTGGCAAAGGAGTTGTTCTCAAGCTCAGTGCCGAAGTTCAGGCCCGCGGTACGCGACAGGTAGTAGAAGCGGTCGCCATTCTGCAACGCCTCCATCTGGGTTTCAAACACGAAATTGAACGTCGAGCCGAGCATGCCGCCGAACGGCATTTTTTCCTCGGCCAGGCCACCGACCCAGAAGTCGATGTCGTCAACGCCCGTGACCGTCACGCCCGTCTGGTCATCTGCAGTACCCAGTACCCCGTCCTTGCCGGCTGTCGTTACGTTGGCATAGATACCGGTGCTGTTGAGGAAGTCCAGGCGGTCAGCCGGCGAACCCGCACCACCCAATACCAGCGCCAGGGCTGCAGCGCGCTTGTCTGCCAGCGTGGTCGCCGACGTGATCGAGGTATGCGTGCCAAAGGCCGCGATGAAGTTGACCAGCGACTCGGGGTGCTTGAGGCTGTCCGCCAGGTCAGCCCAACTGATATAGGGCTTGAGTTGGCTGTCGCCGGTCATTGCGTAGAACTCACGGCGCGCCTCATTCAAGGTGGGGATGCCCGTGTCGCGACCACGCGCCAGGTTCAGGCTCGGCAAATCGAGCGGCAGACCGAGCAGGTTGTTGCGCAACGCTTCAGTGACGAACTCATCGATCTCGTTGCCGACCTGGCGGGTCACACCGCGAACGATCGCCCCTGCCGCCTGGTCCGCAGTCACCCCGCTGCCGGCGAACGCCAGCGGATTGAGGAAGGCCGCGATCAGGCCCAGTTGCGAGTCCGGGTTGGCCGGGTTGGTGAGGAGCGGATTGAACGCAGGATCGAAGCGATCGACGGTCTCGGTCAACATCGAGTGACCGAAGCGGTACACCACGTGGGCGAACTCGGCGAGGATTGCCGGGTTGATCGAGGTGTCATACCCGCTGGGCGCAAGGAACTCGTCGACCTGAGGCTGAATGGTCCGCGCGAACTCCTCGAACACCAGGTGCTGGTACTGCATCTCGGTGCCGAACTTGGCAGCCTGGAACAGGCGTTCGCCGTCCCACACCAGCGCCGCGATCCCGGCGGGGGTAGTCGGTATCGCGGTCACGTCGTCAACCAGCCACTCGTTGAGGAAGGCCAGGTCACCGGATGCCAGGATGGTGTCCTTGGACTGTTGGACCAGGCGGTTGTGCTCGGAGTGGAACACATGGTGCACGGTGGTCAGGCCGATGTTCTCGTTGACCCGGCCGTCGCCGGCAATGTAGTGGGCGTCGAGCAGTTCATTGTCATAGGTCAGGTTGTTGCCGCCTGGGCCAACGGGCTGTGCATTGCCAACAAGGGTATCGCCATCCGCCTGTAGAACCCCGCCGACGACTACCGGAGCGGCATTGTGGGCGATGTCGTCGAGGAAACCATGCCCGGTGCTCACGGCGTTGGCCAGGCTGATCGGAGCAGCCCGGTTGCCTTCGACCAGCTGAGTCACGTCATCAGCGGTCCCGGCGATGCCGTCGGCACCGTTACTGATACGAATCACCACCTGCGGCATGCCGTTCGGCCCACGGATGAAGTTGCCATACGCATCGGTTGCCAGCAGCGGCACGTTGTGTACATCGGCGTCAGTCAGGTCGATGCCGAGAATGTCACGGGCCTGGGCCTTGACCACCTTCCAGGTCGCCATGCCGCCATTTTCGCCGCTGCCATCATCGGCAGTGCCGAACTTGCCATCGGCGCCGAGATCGCGGTTGGTAATCAAGCGCCCTGTTGCAACGGGATCGCCTGCCGCGTTGAGGGTGTACTCACGCAGGAACACCTGATGCGACGGGTGCGAGCTGTAGGTCTGGCTCTGGTCGACGA
The DNA here is from genome assembly GCF_002113025.1 of Pseudomonas sp. B28(2017). Taxonomy (GTDB): domain Bacteria; phylum Pseudomonadota; class Gammaproteobacteria; order Pseudomonadales; family Pseudomonadaceae; genus Aquipseudomonas. Next base: position 12,805 of record NZ_NEJH01000015.1, read on the forward strand.
ACGGCGAGGTGGTGTTGGGCTGGCCATCATCGGTCGTGCCCAGTATTCCATCCGCGCCGGCGGTACGCACCGCACGTGGCAGCACCATGAAGTTGGTTGGGCTGCCCGGTACGAACAGCGGATCGTCCGGTTGCAGCGGAATGAACACGAAGTCGGTAGCGCTCTTGGTGACCAGGTCGAGACCGTGGTCGAAGAACTGGCCGAAGAAGGTCATCCACGAGTTGAAGCTGGCGGTCAGGCCGACGTCCGGCGACACGTTGGGCATGAAGAACACGTCCTTGTCATCGGCCGTGCCGAACACGCCATCCAGCCCGGGGCTGGTGACTATCTGTACGCCATCCTTGAGCACATCGTCGTTACCCACCGTGCCGAAGTTGAGCACACCGTCCAGGCCGGGGTCGAAAGCTGCGGCATAGGCCGCCGGGTTGTTGGCGGTCTGGTCGACGATCAGGTTACTGATAATCCGTGGTTGCGGATCGGTCACCGACCCTGTCCCGGCGTATGCCGGCGATAGAAAGGAAGGGTCAAGCAGGCGCGGGAAGGCATTGTCCGCGGCGCCAAACTCGCTCTGGCCGGTGACCAGGTTGTTGAAGCTGCCATCGACAGTACGCAGGCCGAATGGGACCTGAGCGTTGGGAAGCAAATCAATGAGGCTTGCGCCGTCGGCATTCGCTTCTGCAATAAAGATTTGTTTGAGGATGAACTCCAGATCCGACTTGCTGAAATTGGCCATTTTGGATTGCCCTCGATCTATTTGGGTAAAGGCACGGGACGAGAGAATCCGCCCGCGCCAAGTCAAGTGCTGGCTTGCGCAGTTTGTTGGTTATGTTTGTTTGCGAGAGATCTGGCGTTACCCGGGACCCGGGATACGCGCCTGGAATTCGCGTAGCGAATTGCTCGCCGGTCGATCAGGCAGAGCGGATTCGAGCCCTGGGCGGGTCATGGAATCGGGAAGTGAAGGCGAACGTCCTGGACAGCCCCTTCCCTCTGCAAAAGCACGAAATGATCGACATGATTCTGCTCCTCCCCGGGAAATCACCGCACCTTGCATTGCCAAAACGATGGCAAGCTTCAGGCGGGTGAGCCCCGCGATAACTAAGACTAAAGTTCCATAGCAATTCTTTGTCAATATTACGTCGCTAAAACAGACGACTGGTCCTTTAGTCTTACAACTGGCTGTTTTTAAACGACATATAGGCTGTTGAGTGCAGGTATAGAGCGAAATGTTATTTCGGATTGTTACTCCGCCACCTACGCTGCTGCATAAGGGAGCAACGCAGTGATTTCGCAAGACCCTCCATCCATAGAGCGACCAGCCTGCGTGCCCATAAGCTGTTGAAGGAACTACGTTTATCGTTAGCTGTTGCGCCACAAGGGCAACCGGCTTTTCGAAGTGGGAGAACCAACATGCCCAAGCAGTCGAGCATCCGTTCCGAACTGGCCGACGCGCTCTTTCGCCTGCGCCGCAGTTTTTACACACTGGCGGGGTTCAGCGGTGTGATAAACGTCATGATGTTGACGCCAGCCGTTTATATGCTGCAGGTCCATGATCAAGCCCGGTCAGTCGCAACGTCACGACGCTGGCGATGTTGGCTGTTCTGGAGATTGGACTGTTCTTGCTGATGCCCACACTGGAAATGGTCCGCACCCGCGTACTGATCCGGGTCGGCAACTGCCTCGACATGGACCTCAACCGGCGCATTTTCACCGCGGCATTCGAGCGCAACCTGAGCCGCTGGCCGAAGCCAATCAGACCGCCCTCTCCTCCGCCCAATACGCCAACGACAACCTGCGCAATGCCGAGGTCATCGAGGCCATGGGCATGCTGCCGTCGATCAGCAAGCGCTGGTACCTGAGCCATTTGCGCATTCTGGTTGGCGTCTGGCGCAAAGCTATTGAAAAGAGCTATTTCACGCCGGAAAAATAGAAGAACGTCTCCGATTATGCGAGAGCAGCTCGCAACGTCATGATCATCGCAATCGCTGCAAAACCTTGTCGATTCGGCCCTCACTGAATTCCCACACCGAATGCACTCATGAGGCAATTGAGTGGGAGGAAAAAGGGAGGGCATCCATTGCCCTCCCTTCTTTTATTGCCCTCTTGCGACAGTACTGACCAAAACCTCAAGTGGCCAGGATGAAGTCCGTCTGATCAACGCCCGCGCTGTTGACACCCACAAGGCGGATGGAGTCCGCTCCGATCCCGACCACCGTGTCCGCCCCGTCTGCCGTTATGGTCAGGCTGGGAGCGAACGTCGCGCTGGTGATCCCCATCGGCCTGAGATCGAGCAAGTCGTGCCCTGTGCCCGGATTGGCCAAGAAGTTCAGGACCGTATCGTTGCCGAAACCCGCGGCACCAAACACGAACGTATCGTTGCCGGCCACGCCGCCACTCATCACGTCGTTACCGCCAGCGCCGACGATGAAGTCGTCACCTGCCCCCCCCACGATCGTGTTGGCCAGCTCGTTGCCAGTGCCCACAAAGTTGCCACTGCCGCCGAAAAACAGATTCTCGACGTTGGCACCCAGGGTGTAGCTCGCGAGCGAGGTCCAGACGGTGTCGTTGCCGTCACCGAGGTTCTCGCCTACCACGTCCCCAAGGTCGGTGACTTCGTAGATATCGTTGCCGCCACCGCCGGCCATCGTATCGGCGCCTCCGTTACCGGTGAGGATGTCGTTACCCGCACCGCCCATAAGCGTGTTGACCAGCTCGTTGCCGGTACCCGCAAAGTTGCCGCTGCCGCCGAAAAACAGCTTGTCGACGTTGGCACTCAGGGTGTAGCTCGCGAGCGAGGTCCAGACTTCGTCGATGCCGCCACCGGCGAGCTCGATCGTCTGGTCCCCAGAGTCGGTGACTTCGTAGATATCGTTGCCGCCACCGCCGGTCATCATGTCGGCACCTGCGCCACCGATGAGGACGTCGTTACCCGCACCGCCCGCGATCTCGTTGTTGAGCACGTTGCCGTTGCCCGCGAAGTTGCCGCTGCCGCCGAAAAACAGATTCTCGACGTCGGCTCCCAGGGAGTAGCTTGCGAGCGAGGTCCAGACCGTGTCGCCACCACCACCGGCGGCCTCAATCACCTGGTCCCCAAGGTCGGTGACTTCGTAGATATCGTTGCCGCCACCGCCGACCATCGTGTCGGCACCTGCGGCACCGATGAGGATGTCGTTACCCGCACCGCCCACGATCGTGTTGTCGAGCACGTTGCCGCCGCCCGCGAAGTTGCCGCTGCCGCCGAAAAACAGATTCTCGACGTCGGCACTCAGGGTGTAGCGCGCGAGCGAGGTCCAGACCTCGTCGATGCCGCCACCGGCGAGCTCGGTCACCACGTCCCCAGCGTCAGTGACTTCGTAGATATCGTTGCCAATACCGCCGGCCATCGTGTCGGCACCAAGACCGCCGATGAGCACGTCATTGCCCTCGTCACCATTGAGGATGTCGTTGCCGCCCAAGCCGTTCAGGATGTCATTGCCAGCACCTCCGCTGGCAATGTCGTCGCCTGCCGTGCCGGTCCAGATGTCGACACCGGCGGTACCGACAAACACTTCACCGACCACTGTCGTTGCGGCAGAGATGACTCGCTCAAGCGTGCCGAGGCCATCGGTGAAACTAGCGACAACGCGAAGGCTCAATCCGACCTGCGCCTGAGTCGGCGTGAAGGTCGAGCCTGTCGCGCCGGCAATGTCCGTGAAGGGCACGCCGATCCCCCCTACTTGCCACTGATGCGTGACCACCCCAACTCCGTTGGCGTCGGTGAACGCATCCGTGGCGGTCAGGGCCAAGCCTTCCGTCGGGGTCGTATCGCTGATCAGCACCGTGCCAACCGGCAGGAAGTTGGCGGGGCTGCCGCCGAGCGGCGCAGTTGGCGCGGTCGGCGCCGAGAATACGCTTTCCAGCACGCCGTGGCTGTCCTGATAGATGGCCCTGACGCGCAGCGCCAGTCCCAGCTCAGCCGCGGTCACCGTGAAGGTCGAGCCGGTCGCGGTTCCCAGTCCACCGCCGAGCGCAATACCAATGTCGTCGAAGATACCGGTGCCCGGGTTCGTTTCGACCTGCCATACGAAGGCGATGGGACCGGTAATCTCAGTGCCTAGAGTGAGATTGTCGGCATCAGTGATGTCTGCCGCCGATACCGTCAACACTTGGCCAACGGCCGGCGTGCCATCGCTGATCCTCAGCAAGCCCACCGGCTCGGCGTTCAAGCCCGTCACCAGGACCTGCGTCTGATCGGCGAACTGCAGCCGCTCGATATTGCTGAGGGTGTCGATCCCGTCCCTGCCAACGACACTGTCGGTGACCGTAACGGTGCCGTTGGCGTTCTGGACCACTGTGTAATCGGCCAGAAGACCGGTGTACAAGGCCGTATCGAAGGAATGGCCAGGGTTAAGGGGGTCAGGCGCATCCGTCAGGATCTCACGGACGGCGACGAGTTGGCCGGGGTTGTAAGTGCCGTTGAGCATGAGCGGCTCCAACTGGACCATGCTGTCGAACGTTGCGATCTCCGGCCCGGTACCATCGATGTTCTGCCGCACGCTGATACGTACATTGAGCCACTTGTCACCGTCGACCAGGTCATCGCCACCACCCGCTTCGATGATGTCGCTGCCGCCGCCGCCGAGGATGATATTGCCGGCGGCGAACTGATCGTCTGCCGTGCCCACAATGCCGTCGAGGCCAGCAGCAGCGGCGCCGACGAACGAGCGCAGGCCGCTGACCAGGTCGAAGTTGGTGAGCACGCTGCCCTGGGCACCGGCAGCCGCGATCACGGTGGCATCGGCATCATCGCCGCGCAGGATGTCGCTGAAGTGCGATCCCGTCAGACCTTCCACCTGACGGAACCGAGCCACAGTTGCGGCCAACTCCGGCAGTGGCGGCGCGAGAGCGATATCGGCGAGGCCCAGGTCGACGGACACGCCGAACGGGTCGTCCTTGAAGCCGGCCCAGTCGTAACCGGAGCCACCCAGGTAACGGTCCCCCGCGCCGCCGTTGCCGAACATGATATCGTCGCCGCCTTCGGCCATGAATCTGTCGGGCGAGCCGGTGCCGATGAAGATGTCGTTGCCGCGTATCGGGTCGAGCCCGTTCGGGTCGAAATTGTCGCCGGGAGCGCCATCGGCGGTTCCTCTCTCGATCCAGTCGTCACCTTCGTTACCCATCAGTTGTTCGTCGGCGACACTGCCCATGATGAAGTCGTCGCCCGCGCCGCCGAAGACCTCCGAGGAGTCCTCACCGGTGACGATGAAGTCCTTGCCGAAGCCGCCGAGGTTCAGGTTCAGGCCGTTGCCACTGTGGATGACGTCGTTGCCGTCGCCACCGTGGATGGTGTCGTCGCCGCCCATGTCGCTGATGATGTCGTCACCATCGCCCCCGACGATGAAGTCGTTGCCGTTGCCACCCTCGAGGCGATCATTGCCGCCGTCGCCATAGAGCGTGTCGTCGCCGTCGCCAGAGATGAGAGTCTCATTGCCGGCCGCGCCACCGAGCACCACATGGTCTTCGCCGGTGTACTGCAGGTAGTTGGTATCGGCGCCGACCGTCGCGGGATTGTTCCGAATCACCAGCGGAACCAGGGCGCTGCCGCCGACAGGATCGGTATTACCGGGCAGGTCGTCGACGGTGCCTACTATGCCGTCTGGACCTGCGATCACGCTCTCGTTGAACTGCCTGGTCGGGTCGACCTCAAGGGTAAAGGCCGGAGTCAAGAACATGACGGCCGGGAGATGGGTCGCATCGGTGTTGGCCATCACCAGTCTCGCGAACGAGTTGTTCTCCAACTCGGTGACGAAGTTTTGCCCCGCGTTGCGATCCAGGTAGTAGAAGCGGTCGGCGTTCTGCAGCTTCTCCATCTGGTTCTCGAACACGAAGTTGAAGGTCGAGCCGAGCATGCCGCCAAACGGCATTTTTTCCTCGGCGAGGCCGCCGATCCAGAGGTCGATGTTGTCCAGACCGGTGATGGTGACGCCGGTCGGGCCACTCGCCCAGGCGCCGGTGCTATTGAGGAAGTCCAGCCGGTCCGCCGGCTCGCCGGCGCCGCCCAACACCAGGAGAGAGGCCGCGGCGCGCTTCCCATCGAGCGTGGTGGCGCTGGTAATGGAGGCGTGCGTGCCATAGGCGGCGATGAAGTTGATCAGCGATTCCGGGTGCTTCAGGTGTTGCACCAAATCGGCCCAGCTGATGTAGGGCTTCAGGTTGCTGTCGCCGGTTGCGGTGAAGAACTCACGACGCGCCTCGTTCAGGGTCGGAAGCCCGGTATCACGGCCGCGCGCGATGTTGAGGGCGGGCAGGTCGAGCGGCAGGCCCAGCAAGTTGTTGCGCACCGCTTCGGTGACGAACTCATCGATCTCGTTACCGACCTGACGCGTCACGCCGCGGACGATGGCACCGGCCGCCTGCGCAGGGGTCGGGCCGCTGGCGGCAAACGCCAGCGGATTGAGGAAGGCCTGAATCAGGCCGATATCGCTCGAGACGAAGTTGGGGTCCAGCCGGTCGATGGTCTCGACCAGCATCGAGTGGCCGAGGCGGTAGACCGCGTGCGCGAACTCGGCGACGATCGCCGGGTCGATCTCGGTTTGATAATTCTGGTGTTCAGGAATGAAGGCATCGATGTTCGGCTGAATGGTACGCGCGAACTCTTCGAACACCAGGTGCTGGTACTGCATCTCGGTACCGAATTTCGCCGCCTGGAACAGGCGCTCTCCGTTCCAGTGCAGGGCAGCGATCTCAGCCGCGGTTGTTGGCAATACCAACAATTGGGCATCGGGCATCAGCCACTGGTTCAGGAAGTTGACATCGTTGGAGGCGATGGCCACATCCTTGGTGTGCTGGACCAGACGGTTGTGCTCCGAGTGGAAGATGGAGTGGACGGTGGTCAGGCCGATGTTCTCGTTGACCCGGCCGTCGCCGGCAATGTAGTGCGCGTCGAGCAGCTCGTTGTCGTAGAAGCCCGCGGCCACCGGGCCGCCCGCAACGGTGTCTACATCAGGCAGGAGCGCTGCGCCAGTCTGACCATCCACCGGAACGGCAGTGTGGGCGATATCGATGAGGAACTGGTGGCCGGTGCGCACGGCATTGACCAGGCTGATCGGCGCCGCCGGATTACCCTCGACGAGAACATCATCGGCGGTATCCGGAATACCATCCGGGCCCGTCATCATGACCATCGGGAAGCCGTTCGGGCCCTTGATGAAATTGCCGTAGGCATCGGTGGCAAGCAGCGGCACGTTGTCGAAGTCGGCATCGGTAAGATCAATGCCAAGCAGGTCGCGCGCCTGCGCCTTCACCACTTTCCAGGTGGCCATCCCACCGATTTCGACGTCGTCGGCAGTGCCGAACAGGCCATCGGCGCCCAGGTCACGATTGGTGATCAGCTTGCCGGTCGCCACCGGCGCGCCAGCGGCATTGAACTCGTAGGCGCGCAGGAACACCTGGTGCGAAGGGTGCGAGGTATAGGTCTGGTTCTGGTCGACGAACGGCGTGGTGGTGTTTGAAGCCTCGTGGATGTCGTCGGCGGTGCCAAGGATGCCATCGGGCCCGGGCAGGTTGGTGGCCCGCGTCAACACCATGAAGTTGGTCGGGCTACCCGGAACAAACAGCGGATCGTCCGGCTGCAGCGGGATGAACACCGTGCCGCTGCCGCCCTTGGTCACCAGGTCGAGGCCGTGGTCGAAGAACTGACCGAAGAAGGTCATCCAGGTATTGAACGGTGCGGACAGGCCCAGGTCCGGCGCCTGGTTAGGCATGAAAAAGGTCTGGAACGTCGTGCCGTCGGTACGGGTTCCAGTAACCACCTGCGCACCGTCCTTCAAGACATCGTCAACCGTGCCGAGGATGCCATCCAGGCCCGGATCGAACGTGGCCGCGACCGCCGCCGGGTTGGTGGCGGTGCTGTCGGCGATCAAATTGCTGATGGTGCGCGGCTGCGAGTCGTTCACCAGGCCGCTGGTCTGGGCGTAAGTGGTGCCCGCCTCCGCCGTATCGAACTGCGCCGGAACCAGTCGCGGGAAGATCGTGTCGGCTGCACCGAACTCGTTCTGACCCGTCACCAGGTTGTTGAACGACCCATCGACCGTGCGCAGGCCCATACCCACCCGTGCATTTGGTAGCATGCTGAGGAGATCCTCACCGGCCGCATTCCTTTCCGCGATCTGAATCTGATCGAGAATGAACTGCAGATCGGCCCGGATATAGTGCACACCGGTACTGGCGACCGGAGTCTCGACCGGCAGCGGGGCTGCCGGTGGTGGAGCAACGCCGGCTACGACCGCTGCGGTTGGAGCAGAGAACACTGTCTCGAGCACGCCATTTTGATCCTTGTAGACGGCCCTGACGCGTAATTCCAGCCCGGCGAGATCCGGGGTCACCCTGAAGGTCGGCCCGGACATACGCTGCGAGGCTGCTCCGCCGTCGACAAGACGGATAATGTCTTGAAAGACGCCTGAGCCCGGAATCGCTTCGAACTGCCAGAAGAAGGCGATCGGTCCGGCGATCGCATCGCCGGTAGCGACGTTGTCCGCATCAGTCACGCCGGCAGCCGATACCCTCAGCAGTTGACCCGTGGTCGGTGTAGCGTCCGGAGTGTTGCTGGCGGCATCGAGTATGGTCAGCAAGCCCAGCGGGTCGTTGTTGAGCCCGACCCCGCCTGGCAGGGTGAGCGACTGATCGTTGAACTGCAGCCGCTCGATATTGGTCAGGCGGTCGGTGCCGTCGCGCCCGACGACGCTGTCGACCACGGTAGTCACGCCGCCCACAGTGGTGACGGTATAGTCGAGTCGGTTGCCAGTGAACAAGGCCGTGTCAAAGGCGGGAGCATCCGTCAGGATCTCGCGGACGATGACCAACTGACCGGGGTTGAAGGTGCCATTGAGCATGAACGGGATCATGGGCTCCATGCTGTCGAAGGTGGCGATCTCCGGCCCGGTTCCGTCAAGGTTCTGGCGCACACTGATGCGCACATTCAGCCACATGTCGCCGTCGACCAGGTCGTCACCGCCGCGGCCTTCGATGATGTCGCTGCCACCACCGCCGAGGAGGATGTTGCCCGCGCCGAACTGATCGTCTGCCGTGCCCAGGATACCGTCCGGGCCGGCTGCAGCCGCGCCAAGAAACGCCCGCAGACCGGCGACGAGGTCAATATTGGTGAGCACGCTGCCTTGGACACCGGCAGCGGCGATCGTGATCGCGTCGGCATCATCGCCGGTCAGCATGTCACTGAACACCGACCCCGACAGACCTTCCACCTGGGCGAATTTGGTATGCACGCCTGCAACAGAAGGCGACAGGGCCGATTGTTCGAAGACGATGCGGTTCATGTCCACAGTCACACCGAAACGATCATCCTTGTAGGTGGCCCAGTCGAACCCGGACATGCCCAACATCTTGTCCGGGCCCTCACTGCCGATGAAGATGTCATCGCCGCCTTCACCGATCATTTCATCGAAGCCGCCGTCACCGCCGAAGACGTCGTTGCCGCCGGTCAACTCTGTCAGCAACGCCAGTGGCAGGTTACCGGCGAAATTGTCGCCAGGGGCGCCGTCCTGGGTCCCGACCTCGATCCAGTCGTCGCCGTCGCCGCCCATCATTTGTCCGTTCAGCCGGCTGCCGAGCATGAAGTCATTGCCGGCGCCAGCGAAGATCTCCGTAACGTCCTCGCCGGTGACGGTGAAGTCGTTGCCGTCACCGCCGAGGATGATATTGGTGCCGTTGCCGCCGTGGATGACGTCGTTGCCGGCCCCTCCGTGGATGACGTCGTCGCCACCCATGTCGGTGATGATGTCATCGCCATCGCCACCCTCGATCTCGTCATTGCCGTAGCCGCCTTCGAGGCGATCATTACCGGCGTCGCCCCAGAGCGTGTCGTCGCCGTCGCCAGAGACGAGAATGTCATTGCCGACGGTGCCGCCGAGCACGACATGGTCTTCGCCGGTGTACTGCAGGTAGTTGGTATCGGGCCCGACCGTCGCGGGGTTGTCGCGAATGACCAGCGGTGTGACCACGACCCCGTTGATGATGATGCCGCCAGTGGGATCGGTGTTGCCAGGCAGGTCGTCGACGGTGCCCACAATGCCGTCCGGACCGGCAATCACGCTCCGGTTGAACTGCTTGGTGGGGTCAACCTCGAGAGTAAAGGTCGGGCTCGAGAAGATGAGGGCCGGGAGATGGGTCGCGTCGGTGTTGAGCATCACCATCTTGGCGAACGAGTTGTTCTCGAGCTCGCTCAGGAAGTTGAGTCCCTGGGTGCGGTGCAGATAGTAGAGCCGGTCGCCGTTTTGCAGCTTCTCGAGCTGGTCCTCGAAGACGAAATTGAAGGTCGAGCCGAGCATGCCGCCGAACGGCATTTTTTCCTCGGCCAGGCCGCCGATCCAGAAATCGACGTTGTCCAGGCCGGAGATGGTGAAGTCGTCTGCAGTGTTCAGAATACCGTCCGCTCCGGCGTTGTTCGTCCAGACACCGGTGCTGTTGAGGAAGTCCAGACGATCCACCGGCTCACCGACGCCGCCCAACACCAGGAGCGTGGCCGCTGCGCGTTTCGCGTCGAGCGTGGTGGCGCTGGTAATGGAGGCGTGCGTGCCGTAGGCGGCGATGAAGTTGATCAGCGATTCCGGGTGCTTCAGGTGTTGCACAAAATCGGCCCAGCTGGTGTAGGGCTTCAGCTGGCTGTCGCCGGTACCTGCGTAGAATTCACGGCGCGCCGCGTTCAAGGACGGGATGCCGGTATCGCGGCCGCGCGCGATGTTGAGGGCGGGCAGGTCGAGCGGCAGGCCCAGCAAGTTGTTGCGCACCGCTTCGGTGACGAACTCATCGATCTCATTGCCGACCTGGCGGGTCAAGCCGCGAACGATGGCACCGGCCGCCTGCTCCGGGGTCGGGCCGCTGGCCGCAAACGCCAGCGGGTTGAGGAAGGCCTGAATCAGGCCGATCTCGCTGGAGACGAAGTTGGGGTCCAGCCGGTCAATGGTCTCGGTCAGCATCGAGTGGCCGAAGCGAAAGACCGTGTGCGCGAACTCGGCGACGATCGACGGATTGATCGTGTCATCGAAGTCAAGGAAGGCATCGACCTGCGGTTGAATGGTGCGCGCGAACTCTTCGAACACCAGGTGCTGATATTGCATCTCGGTGCCGAATTTTGCCGCCTGGAACAGGCGCTCACCGTTCCAGTTCAAGGTCGACAGATCAGCAGGAACAGCCGTGACGGGCGTCAGCAGCCACTGGTTCAGGAACGTCAGGTCGCCGGCGACCGTTGAGGCGAGGACCGTGTCCTTGGTCTGCTGGACCAGCCGGTTGTGTTCCGAGTGGAAGATGGAGTGGACGGTGGTCAGGCCGATGTTCTCGTTGACCCGGCCGTCGCCGGCGATGTAGTGCGCGTCCAACAGCTCGTTGTCGTAGGTGCCGGGCGCTTGCGGGCCGCCAATGACGGTGTCCGCGTCAGGCGTCAGGCCGCCGGTCGGATCGGCGCTATGCGCGATGTCGATGAGGAACTGGTGGCCGGTGCGCACGGCGTTTATCAGGCTGATTGGCGCGGCCCGATTACCTTCGACGAGCACGTCGTCGGCGGTGCCGGCAATGCCATCCGCGCCCTTCATCACGACTTGCGGAAGGCCGTTGGGGCCCTTGATGAAGTTGCCGTAGGCATCGGTCGCCAGCAGCGGCAGGTCGAACACATCCGCATCGGTCAGGTTGATCCCGAGCAGATCATGGGCCTGGGCCTTGACTACCTTCCAGGTAGCCATGCCACCGATTTCGACGTCGTCGGCGGTGCCGAACACACCATCGGCACCCAGGTCACGATTGGTGATCAGCTTGCCGGTCGCCACCGGCGCGCCGGCGGCATTGAGCTCATAGGCGCGCAGGAATACCTGGTGCGAGGGATGCGAGCTGTAGGTCTGGTTCTGATCGACGAATGGCGTGGTGGTGTTTGAAGCCTCGTGGATGTCGTCGGCGGTGCCAAGGATGCCATCGGGCCCGGGCAGGTTGGTGGCCCGCGTCAACACCATGAAGTTGGTCGGGCTACCCGGAACGAACAGCGGATCGTCCGGCTGCAGCGGGATGAACACCGTACCGTTGCCGCCCTTGGTCACCAGATCGAGACCGTGGTCGAAGAACTGACCGAAGAAGGTCATCCAGGGATTGAACGGTGCGGACAGTCCCACGTCCGGCGACTGGTTAGGAATGAAAAAGGTCTGGAACGTCGTGCCGTCGGTACGGGTTCCGGTCACGACCTGCGCACCGGGCTTCAAGACATTGTCAGCGGCCTCATTAACGGGCGTCAGGGGATTGTCAAGCAGTATGCCATCCAGACCGGGATCGAACGTGGCCGCGACCGCCGCCGGGTTATTGGCGGTATTGTCGACGATCAGGTTGCTGATGGTGCGTGGCTGCGAGTCGATCACCAGGCCGCTGGTCTGGGTGTAAGAGGTGCCCGCCTCAGCCGGGCGGAAGACTGGAGTGGTCAAGCGCGGGAAAATGTTGTCGGCTGCGCCGAACTCGCTCTGACCCAGTCTCAGGTTGTTAAACGTCCCATCGACCGTACGCAGACCGAAAGCAAACTCCGGGTTCGGTATCAGGTCGACAAGCGACCGACCGGCCGAGTTTGCTTCCGCAATGAAAATCTGCTGGAGAATGAACTCCAGGTCCGACTTGTTGAAATTGGCCATTTTGGGTTGCCCTCGATCTGTCCGGGTAAAGGCACGGGACGAGAGAATCCGCCCGCGCCAAGTCAAGTGCTGGCTTGCGCAGCTTGTTAGTCATGTTTTTTGGCGAGAGATCTGGCGTTACCCGGGACCCGGGATACGCGCCTGGAACTCGCGAGATGAGTTGCTCGCCGGGCGATCAGGCAGAGCGGATTCGAGCCCTGGGCGGGCCATGGAATCTGGAAGTGAAGGCGAACGTCCTGGACAGCCCCGTCCCTCTGAAAAAGCACGAAATGAGCGACATGACTCTGCTCCTCTCGGGAGAATCACCGCGCCTTGCGTTGCCAAAGCGATGGCAAGCTTCAGGCGGGCGTCCCACCCCGATAACTAAGACTAAAGTTCCATAGCAGATCTTTGTCAATATTACGTCGCCAAAACGGACGACTGGTCCTTTAGTCTTACAACTGGCTGTTTTTAAACGACATATAGGCTGTTGAGTGCAGGTATAGAGCGAAATGTTATTTCGAATTGTTACTCCACCACCTACGCTGCTGCATAAGGGAGCAACGCAGCGATTTCGGAAGACTCGCCATCCACAGAGCGACCAGCCTGCGTGCGCATAAGCTGTTTGAGGAACTACATTTACCGTTAGCTGTTGCGCCACAAGGGCAACCGGCTTTTCGAAGTGGGAGGACCAACATGCCCAAGCAGTCGAGCATCCGTTCCGAACTGGCCGACGCGCTCTTTCGCATGCGCCGCAGTTTTTACTCGCTGGCAGCGTTCAGCGGCGTCATAAACGTCATGATGTTGACGCCAGCCGTTTATATGCTGCAGGTCTATGATCGAGCCCTGGTCAGTCGCAACGTCACGACGCTGGCGATGTTGACTGTCCTGGTGGTTGGACTGTTCTTGCTGATGTCCACGCTGGAAATGGTCCGCACCCGCGTGCTGATCCGGGTCGGCAACTGCCTCGACATGGAGCTCAACCGGCGCATTTTCACCGCAGCATTCGAGCGCAACCTGAGCCGCGCCGGAGGTAACCCGGCCCAGGCGCTGCAAGATCTCGCCCAGGTTCGTCAGTTCGTCACCGGCAATTCCCTGTTCGCTTTCTTCGATGCACCGTGGACGCCGATCTACCTGCTGGTCGCCTACCTGATCCACCCACTGCTCGGACTGCTCACACTGATCGGCTCGCTGATTCTGATGGGCCTGGCCTATCTCACTGAAAAGGCGACACAGAAGCCGCTGGCCGAAGCCAATCAGGCTGCCCTCTCCTCCGCCCAATACGCCAACAACAATCTACGCAACGCCGAGGTCATCGAGGCCATGGGCATGCTGCCGTCGATCAGCAAGCGCTGGTACCTGAGCCATTTGCGCATTCTGGAAATGCAGACCATGGCCTCCGACCGCGCCGCCTTGATCAGCAGCACCGGACGCTTCGTGCGCATCACCTTGCAGTCACTGATCCTCGGCGCCGGCGCGCTGCTGGCGATCGAAGGCAAAATCACCCCGGGGATGATGATTGCCTGCTCGATCCTCACCGGCCGCGCACTGGGCCCGGTGGAACAGGTCATCGCGTCGTGGAAGCAACTGCTCGGCTGCCGTTCGGCCTGGGGCCGGCTCAACGAGATGCTGCATGACTATCCGCGCCGGCCACCGAGCATGTCACTGCAGCGGCCGCAGGGCATGTTGGCGGTGGAGAATGTGTATGCCGGTGCCCCTGGCACCAACAACACGATTCTGCGCGGCGTGGGCTTCAGCCTTGTCCCCGGTGAAAGCCTTGGCATTATCGGCCCGTCCGCCTCGGGAAAATCCACCCTCGCCCGCCTGCTGGTTGGCGTCTGGCCGGCGCAAGCCGGCAAGGTACGCCTGGACGGCGCGGACATATTCACCTGGAACAAGGGCGAACTTGGCCCCTGGCTCGGTTACTTGCCACAGGACGTGGAGCTGTTCGAGGGCAACATCGCCGACAATATTGCGCGCTTTGGCGAAGTGGACAGCGAAGCGGTCATCCGCGCCGCCAAGATCACTGGCGTGCACGAGATGATCCTGCGTTTTCCACAAGGTTATGACACCCGTCTGGGCACCGATGGCAGCCCGCTTTCCGGGGGCCAGAAGCAGCGCATCGCCTTGGCCCGCGCGCTGTATGGCGAGCCCAATCTGATCGTGCTGGATGAGCCGAACGCCAACCTCGACGACGTCGGCGAAAAGGCCTTGGTCGATGCCCTGGCCGAACTCAAGGGCCGTGGCGCCACCGTCATTCTGATTTCCCACCGTCCCAACGTACTCTGCGCCGTCGATAAGGTGCTGATGCTGCGCGACGGCGGCGTGCAGATGCTCGGCACCCGCGATGAAGTATTCGCAGCGCTGCGCAAGGCCAGTGTGATGCCTGCAGGCGCATCGACTCCAATAGCCTCCGTCAAAGCACGGGAGTGACCGATCATGCAAATGAGCCAACACACCGAGATGATCAAAGCCGATACCAAGAGCGTGGTAGATCTGGACGTCGGTAAACCCGCGCGGTGGGGCGTGTGGCTAGTGCTCGCCGGCTTCGGCGGCTTCCTCCTGTGGTCCTGGCTGGCACCTCTGGATGCCGGCGTGGTAGCGACAGGTACGGTCAAAGTCACCAACAATCGCAAAGCCGTGCAGCACCTCACCGGCGGTACCGTGGAGGCCATTCTCGTTCGTGAAGGCGATCTGGTGACAAAAGGTCAGGAGGTGGTCCGCCTCGACTCGTTGCGTGCCGCTGCCGAAGAGGGTGCGGTCAGCGCCCAGTACATCGTCAGCAAGACCGTGGAAAACCGCCTGGAAGCGGAACGTGACGGCCGCGACGTGGTGAACTTCGACCCCGATTTGCTCCAGCGCTTCAAAGGTGACCACCGCCTGGAAGCCGCCATGGACCTGCAACAGCGCCTGCTGGACACCCGGCGCGCCGGTCTCGCTGGCGAAATCAGCATCCTGCAGGAGAACCTGGCGGCGTCAGCAGTGCAGCTCAAGGGCCTGCAGCAGGTCTATAGCGCCCGCGCCTCGCAGATCAGCTTCCTCAACCAGGAACTGCAAGGCACCCGCGTGCTGACGGCCGAAGGCTATGTGCCGCGCAACCGCCTGCTTGAGCTGGAACGCAACAATGCCGAGCTTTCCGCCGGTCAGGCCGAGAACCTCAACAACATTGCCCGCGTGCGTAGCCAGACCACCGAAATCAAGCTGCGCATCCTGCAGCGCCAGCACGATTACCTGAAGGAAGTCGAATCGCAACTGACTGAAACCGCCAAGGAAAACACCACCCTGGCCGACCGCTTGCGCGCGCTCGACTATGAAGTGACCCACACGGTGATCCGTGCGCCAATCGACGGCATGGTCCAGGCCCTGAGCATTGCCACCGTTGGCGGGGTGATTCAGCCCGGCTTCAAGATCATGGAAATCGTTCCGCTCAACGAGCCGCTGCAGGTCGACGCGATGATTCCCGTGCAGGCCATCGACAAGATGGTCCCCGGCCTGCCCGTGGACATTTCCTTCCCGGCCTTCAACCATGCCAAGACGCCAAACATCCCCGGTCGCGTGAAGACCATCTCCGCCGACCGCCTGATGGACGAGGAAAACAAGCAACCGTTCTATCTGGCTCAGGTGGAAGTTACGCCCGATGGCATGGGCCTGCTTGGCAGCAATCACATTCGCCCCGGCATGCCCGCCAGCGTCACCATCAAGACAGGCGAACGCAACATGATCAGCTATCTTCTTAAACCAATGCTCGATCGTGTGGACAGTTCATTCAAGGAACAATGAGATGGAACGTCGTTGCCTGTTCTTCTGCCTGCTGGGGTTGGCCCTGCCGGCCGATGCCATGGACCTCAAGCAAGCCTGGGATTTGTTGCAGTTCCAGGGCCCTATCTACCAGGCCTCCGTGCATGAAAAAGAGGCCGGCCAGGAAAACCGCGCCATTGGCAAGGCTGGCCTGCTACCGCAGATCAATGCCTCGGGCTACCACAACAAGGTCAATGGCTCCCAAAGCCAGAGCGGCATTGACAGAGATCTGCACTACGACTCCAAGGGCGCCAACGTGCGCCTGCGCCAGCCGCTGTTCAACAAACAGAAGATGGCCGAGTACCGCCAGGGTCAACAGCGTGCCGACTACAGCAACGCGGTGTTCGATGCCAAGACCCAGGACGCCGCGGTGCGCTTGTCCGAAAGCTATTTCGATGTGCTCCTGGCCAGCGAAACCATCGTCCTGGCCAAGTCCAAGCTGACAGCCTTCGAAGAGCAACTCGCTTCGGCGAAGCGGCGCATGGAGCTGGGGGCCGGCACCGTCACCGACATCGACGAGTCGGCCGCTCGCCGCGACCTCGCTGACGCCGAGCTGATCGAAGCGCAAGACAACCTGATCAACGCGCGCCGCAAGCTTGAGGAATATATCGGTGAAACCCCCGAGTCACTGACCACCTTGCGCCCGAGCTTCGATACACCACCGCTGCTACCGAGCAACCTGCAGGACTGGTTGGTCAAAGCCCAGACCGATAGCCCGCTGATCCATGCGCGCCGTTATAGCAGCGACCTTGCAGCAGAAGAAGTGAATCGTGCCAGGGCTGGCCACTGGCCAACACTGGATTTCATTGCCGGCTACACCGCGGGTGAGAGCCAGTCACTCTCCGAGTTGAATCAACGCAACCACTACGGCTCAATCGGGCTGGAAGTCAATATCCCACTGTACAGCGGTGGCGGTGTCAGCGCGCTGACACGCCAGGCCAGTGCCAATAGCGATAAGGCCATGGACGAACTCGACGCCGCGCGACAGGAAGTCATCACCGAAACCACCCGTGAGTATCAAGGCATTCTGAGCGGCGCCAAACGCATTCGCGCGCTGGAGAAGGCAGTGGAGTCCAACGAACGTTCACTGGCATCGTCACGCAAGGGCTTCAAAGAGGGTGGCACCAGCACCAACTCGGACGTCCTCAATGCCGAAGAGCTGCTCTTCGTTGCGCGCCACGATCTGTTCGAAGCCAAGATACGCTATTTGATGTCGCGCCTGCGTCTGGCCTCCTCGGTGGGCAGCCTGGGCGACGACGATATCAACCAGATCAACGACTACCTCGGCCCGGAACTGCTGGTCACCAAATGACGCTCACCAGCCGGCCGGTCGAACCAAATGATGGCTGACCGGCGTTTCCCTCCCATGATCCGGCCCTGGTCAATGCACCTCTCGTTTAACCCACTCCTTCATTGTTGCATCTCGGCGCAGAAAGGCAGCCGCCAACGAAAAAACGCCAACGTTGAAATTTGCCCACTAAGCCCTTGATTCCCTTTATGCTCGATCCAACCCCTAATGCAAAGCCAAGCCCGGCTCCAGGCTGTAAACTGTTTCCCCATGCGCAAACTTTTGTACCTGACATTCTCCGCGGCGTTGCTCGCCGCCCTCACGACCTACGCGATGTGGGCCGCGGACCGGCCGGTGGGACATTACCTTTCGGACCTGCGGATCAACCTGGCTGTCGACCGGGGTACGCCTGCGGACCGTGGCAATCTGTTGGGCATTCAGCCCGAACTGTTTCCTACCGATTATCAAAGTCCCGAGCGTTTGCACCGCAAGCTCGCAGCCTATCTGCAAGCAGCCCGGGACCAGGGTTTGTTGAACGGCAAGACTGTTGTCGTGTTGCCGGAACATGTTGGCACCTGGCTGATGGTCAGCGGCGAGAAGGATGAGCTGTATCAGGCCAGCACCCTCAAGGAGGCCATGAACTGGCTGGCGGTGAGCAACCCCCTCAAGTTCGCCAAGGCGTTGATCAGTGCCGAGGGTGGCAACCGTCTGGACGATGCCCACCTGCGCATGAAAGCCAAGGCAATGGCCAGGGACTACCAGGCCTTGTTCGGAGGACTGGCCAGGGAGTTCCACGTGACGCTGGTGGCGGGCTCCATTGTGCTGCCTGAACCGAGCATCATCGACGGCACCCTGAAAATCGGCCGCGGCGCGCTGTACAACAGCAGTGTAGTGTTCAACAACGAAGGCCTGCCGATTGGCCAGCCCCAGCGCCAAATACACCCCTTCTTCGCAGAACAGAACGGGATCAAGGCGAATGGCGAGCACTCGCTCAACGTCATTGATACCCCCGCAGGAAGGCTGGGTGTATTGATCGGCCGCGACAGCTGGTACCCGGAAAACTACCTCAAGCTCAACGAACAAAGCGTACAGCTGGTTGCGGTACCGGCCTTTGTCGCCGGCCGCGGCACCTGGGATCAGCCGTGGCGCGGCTACAGGGGTTCGCCTGCGCCTGCGTCGGTCAACCTGAAGCCTGGAGAAGTCAGTGAAGGCCAGGCCTGGCAGCGCCTGACCCTCACGACCCAGATACCGGCCAGTCAGGCTGTCGCTGGCATGAGTGTGTTCCTGCGGGGCCAGTTCTGGGACCAGGGTAGCGCCGGGCACAGTTTCCTGAGCAGTAACGGCCAGCACTTTGCCGATGGCAATGCCCAGGGTGCGCGCTTGCTGAACCTCTGGTTGTAAGCCATGAAACCGCAGCCGATGCGCCTCGGCGATCTGTCGGTGGGCTTTGTTCATAGCCTGGCCGATGCCGTGCGCAGCCACGGCATCGATCCGCAGCCATTGCTTGATCAATACGGCCTCGATGCCGCACGCCTGAGCGAAGCCGGTGCGCGACTGTCGATACCGCGCTACATGCGCCTGGGCCACAGCGCCATTCAACTGACTGACAACCCGGCCCTTGGCTTGCGCATGGGACAGCTCAGTCGTCTGAGCCAGATCGGCCTCGCAGGCGTCACCGCCGCCCAGGCGCCGACAGTTCGTGAAGCAGCCCGCTGCCTGATTCGATTCGAAGCCTTGTATGGTTCCAATTATCGGGGTCAATCAAGCTTTCACGAAGACGCCCAGGGTGCCTGGCTGCGTTTCTATTCGATCAGCCCCTATAACGCCTACAACCGCTTCGTGGTGGATTCGATCATCGCCGGCTGGTTGCAGCAATTATCCAGCGTCAGCCCCGCCCCTCTTCGCGCAGAACGTATCGAGATCGAATTCGAGGAACCCGGTTACCGCGCGGCCTATGACGTTTTGGGAGACTGTCCGATTCAGTTTGGCGGCGAGCGCAATCAACTGCGCCTGAGCCTGGCAAGTCTCGCCCAGCGCAACCCCGAGCATTGCCCGAGTACCTGGCGGCATTTGCTGCAACTGTGCGAGCGGGAACTGGAACAATTGACACGCACCCGCAGCCTGCGTGAACGCATCATCGCGCTGCTGGGACCATTGCTCAATGGTGGCCGGGAACCCGACCTGGAAGAAGTGGCGGCACGCCTGAAGCTGCCCACCTGGACCTTGCGCCGCAAACTTGCCGAGGAAGGCACGCAATTTCGCGCAATCCTCAATGAAACCCGTCGCGACCTGGCCATGACCTACATACGCGACACCGAACTGGCGTTCGGAGAAATCGCCTACCTGCTGGGCTTTGCCTCAGCCGAAGCGTTTCAACGCGCATTCAAACGCTGGAACGGGCAGACCCCAGGCGAATTTCGCCGCAGCCATCGCCAATCCGCCTGATGCCTACAACTCGGTAGCGTCTTCCGCCGGCTCCAGTGGGTCCAGCTCGAAAGCCTGGTACTCAAGCAGCTCTTCTTGATAATCGTCCATTTTTTAATCCCCCGACCTGTATTGAAAAACGTCTGAATAAATGACCCATTCCTTGAGCATAAAGTGCCCGCGTGAAAGAAAAATGACGCGGACACGACACTCTGTCGCTACTGAATAAAACGTAGCAGCTGGTCAGGAATTTATCATTGGTTTTTTCGCGGGAGGCCGCAGAACAGCGAACTTGCTTGATGCGGGTCAATCATCGAGGTGGCCACCGGATCGGTTCATCTGATCCGATCCGGTGGTGCCACCATCACTGGCCGGTGACAGGCATCGCCGGAATGGGTTCGCTCGGCGGTGGCAAGTCACTCGGGTTCGCCGGTGGCGTGACGATTGCCGGGGCCAGTGCAGGCTCTACACTGGCTGGTGTGATCGGCGCCGTTTCAGGAGGCGGCGCAACCGGCTCGGAAGCCGCAGGCATTGCTTCAACAGGTACCGGCCCGGGAGCAGCTGCAGCAGGCTCTGTAGCGGGTGTTACTGCCGGTGCAGGCGCGAGCGGTGCCGGTGCGGCCTTGGCTTCAGGCATGCCCAGGTCTGTTTTCGGCTTTTCGGTGATGTGCGCAGCCTTTTTCGCTTCCGGCGGCAGGAACAGTTCGACCAGTGCGAAGAAACGCTCGTAGAACTTGGCAGACGATACGGTTTCGCTGGCAACCTTGACCATCGAGTCATCAGAGGAGCCGATCGGCATCGACACCGAGCCCAACACACCCACACCAAGACTGGCGGAGTTGTTGGTCTTCTTCAGCGCATAACGATCCTGCAGAGCGTTGGCGAATACGGTCGCGTGATGCCCTTCGCTGCCATCATCGGCACACACCACACTGAAGCTGATCTCCATGTGGTTCTCGCCGCTCTGCTGGAAGCTCTTGTGACCGCTGACCAGCTTCGGATCGTTGCTGGTGATGATGTAGCCCTGGCTGAGCAAGGCGCGACGGGCGGCTTCACAGCTCTGGGTATCGGTGACCGGATAATTTCGGGAAAAGGTGCCGGAATCGTCGAAGTTCTCATGCTCGTAGATGGCGCCTTTGTTCGATGAACAACCGGCCGCGGCGGCAAGCACAGCTGCCAGCCCGACAATCCGCATGGGAAGTGATTTAAACATTGAACATCCTGAGGAAAACGGTTCGGGGCATATTGTGCAACAGATCGATGCTTAGCGGAGCATCGATTGTGTCTTAAAACGGTTACAGGCTGATTGACCCCGGTTTTACGCAAAAGTCCCGCGGCAAGTGACGTACGGCCAAACAAAAAGACCCCGGCCTTTCGGCCGGGGTCTCCTGTACAACGCTAAACCTGGTCTGGCATCAGTAACGCTGGATGTCCGCCTGGCTTTCCAGTTGCTTGCGATAAGCCGCAAAGTCTTGCTGGCCGATGCGCGAAGCGAGGTAGCGACGATACTGTGCTTTCTCTTCTTCGGTCGGCGCCGCCGCCTCGTTCACGCCATTGAGACGCACGATCATCAGGCTGCCATCCGCCAGCGTCACGCTGGTGAAGGTCGGCTTGTCCCTGGCCGCTGGCTTCGCCATGCGGAAGAGCGCTTGCAGCACAGCAGGGTCGACCCCTTCCTGAGCACGAGTCGCCACTTCAGTGACCTTCCAGGCCTGGCCGTCGACCGCCTGATCCAGCGGGGTCTTGCCATCGCGCAGGCTGGCAATCAGGGCTTCAGCCCTGGTCTTGGCATCGGCGCTGGCGTGCTCCTTGGCCAATTGCACACGGATCGCAGCAGAGACGCTCTCCAGCGGCAATTGAGAAGGCTTCAGATGCTCCTTGGCACGCAACACGACCACGGTTTCCGGATCGAGCTCGATGGCAGCGCTGTTCGCCCCCTCATCCAGGACTTCCTGGCTGAACGCGGCAGTGATCACGGCACGGTTGGCCGCAACACCTTCACCGCCTTCACGGCCGAACGGCTTGGACGTCTGGACGGTCAGCTTCAGATCCTGCGCTGGCTGCGCCAGATCGGACGCTTCGAACGAGGCGTCTTCCAGTTGCTTGCTCGCCTCAACGAAACGCTGCTCGACCTGCTGGGTTTTCAGACCACGGGTCAGCTTGTCTTTCAGGCTGGCGAACGTTGGCACTTCCGGGGCTTCCACACCCAACAGCTTGATCAGGTGGAAACCGAAGTCGGTGCGAACCGGCTCCGAGACCTGGTCCTTGGCCAACGAATACAGGGCCTTTTCGAACGCTGGGTCGTAGACGCCAGGACCGGCATAACCCAGGTCACCGCCGTTGTTCGCCGAACCCGGATCCTGGGAAAACTCCTTGGCCAGCGCCTCGAATTTCTCGCCCTTGGCCAGACGAGCCTGAATCTCTTCGATCTTCGCCTTGGCTTGCGCCTCGGTGGTCTTGCCATTCACTTCAATCAGAATGTGAGCAGCCCGGCGTTGCTCGGACAGGTTCGCGATTTCTTTCTGATAGGCCGCTTGCAGGTCTTCGTCCTTGACGCTGACCTGATCGAAGAAGGAAGCCTTCTTCAGCTCGAGATAATCGATGACCACTTGGTCCGGCGTCATGAATTCCTTGGCATGTTCGTCGTAGTAGGCCTTGACCTCTTCGTCGGTCAGCTTCACCGCCGCCGGGTCGGCCTTGATGTTCAGGGAGGCGAAATCGCGGGTCTGTTTTTCCAGACGGGCAAACGCCAGCACCTGTGCATCGGTCACGAAACCGCTACCTGCCAGGCCGGCACGCAGCTGGCCAATCAGCATTTCCTGAGCCAGCATCTGGCGGAATTGCATGCGGCTATAGCCGAGCTGGCGAATCACCTGGTCGAAACGCTCGGAGCTGAACTTGCCATCAACCTGAAACTCTGGTGTTTGCAGGATGACCTGATCAAGCGCCGCTTCGGAAAAGGCGAACTTCGATTTTTCTGCGCCTTGCAGCAGCAGCTTGCGATCGATCAGGCCCTTCAGAGCCGATTCGCGCAACATTTTTTCATCCAGCAAGGAAGCATCGAAATCCTTGCCCAGCTGTTGCATGAGCTGGCGGCGTTGCATATCGACCGCCTGGCTCAGCTCGTTCTGGCTGATTTCATCGCCGTTGACCTTGGCCGCATCATTGCTGTGCGACGTGGCCTTGAAAATGGCATCGAAACCGGTCAAGGCCATCAGAACTACGATGACCCCGATAATAGTCTTGGCAATCCAGCCTTGTGAATTGTCCCTGATATTCTGCAGCATGCGTCCCCCAGAAACGGTTGAACTTCAAAATTAGGCAACCGTGGAGCGTGGGTAGAATCCGGATAGAAGAAAGGCGCATCCGAGGATGCGCCTTCTCGTAACTGGCGGAGCGGATCGAGGGCTCGAACGGGCGCCCCTCGGTGTCTTGAACCGGCGACCTGCAGTCAGGACTGCCGCTCCGCTGCCAAGTCAGGCATGACCCCGACCCGGATGGGTAAAAACCTGAATCGAACTTAGTTGACAGCTTCTTTCAGTGCTTTACCGGCTTTGAAACCTGGTTTTTTGGCTGCTGCGATTTCCAGCGTCTTACCGGTCTGTGGGTTACGACCAATGCGAGCTGGACGATCAGTTACGGAGAAAGTACCGAAACCAACCAGAACAACAGAGTCGCCAGCCTTGAGAGCGCCAGTGACGGATTCGATTACAGCGTCCAGCGCACGGCCAGCAGCAGCTTTCGGGATATCAGCGGATGCAGCGATAGCATCAATCAGTTCCGACTTGTTCACTCTAAGTCCCCTTATATCTATTTGAGTATGATTCTAAGTTTTTTGGTGAAAGCAAAAACGAGTGCTGAATGGCCTACAGACACTTAAGAGCCGCTTTATAACAAGGGCTCTAAAAAGCTGTCAAGAAAGCCCCCCAGGCAAATACGTACTAATGCGTGCTAATTCTTTCCTTGGAATCCGACTCGCGTTTCTCATCCTTCGCGACTATCTCCGGAGCCACATCCGGCAAGGGCTCCGGCGCGTATTGCAGCGCAATTTGCAGGACCTCGTCAATCCATTTAACCGGTTTAATCTGTAGATCCTGCTTGATATTGTCCGGAATCTCTTTGAGATCGCGCACATTCTCTTCAGGAATGATCACAGTCTTGATTCCGCCACGATGGGCAGCCAGCAGTTTTTCTTTCAAACCGCCAATCGCCAGTACCTGGCCACGCAAAGTGATTTCGCCGGTCATTGCGACATCCGCGCGCACCGGAATGCTGGTCAATGCCGACACCAGGGCCGTACACATGCCTACACCGGCGCTAGGACCGTCCTTGGGAGTCGCCCCCTCCGGCATATGGATGTGCGTGTCGCGCTTCTCATGGAAGTCCAGGGGAATGCCCAGGCTTTTCGCCCGACTGCGAACAACGGTCAAGGCAGCGGTGATCGACTCGACCATCACGTCACCCAGGGAACCGGTCTTGATCAACTGGCCCTTGCCCGGTACCACAGCGGCTTCGATGGTCAGCAGTTCGCCGCCCACCTGAGTCCACGCCAGCCCGGTCACCTGGCCGATCTGATCCTGCTGCTCGGCCAGGCCGTAGCGGAATTTGCGCACGCCCAGGAAGTGCTCCAGCATGTCTGCGCTAACCTTAACCGAGAAGCGTTTTTCCAGCGCATGCTCCTTGACGGCCTTGCGGCAAACCTTGGCAATCTGACGCTCAAGCCCACGCACACCGGCTTCACGGGTGTAGTAGCGGATGATGTCGCGGATCGCCTCTTCGTCGAACTCCAACTCGCCTTTCTTCAGCCCGTTGGCAGCAATCTGCTTTGGCGAAAGGTATTTGACGGCGATGTTGATCTTCTCGTCTTCGGTGTAGCCCGGCAGACGGATCACTTCCATCCGGTCCAGTAACGCCGGCGGGATGTTCATCGAGTTCGAGGTGCACAGGAACATCACATCGGACAGGTCGTAATCGACTTCCAGATAGTGATCGTTGAAGTTGTGGTTCTGCTCTGGATCGAGCACTTCCAGCAACGCCGATGCCGGATCGCCACGCATGTCGCTGCCCATCTTGTCGATTTCATCGAGCAGGAACAGCGGATTGCGGACACCCACTTTTGTCATCTTTTGAATCAATCTTCCTGGCATCGAACCGATGTAAGTACGGCGATGACCACGAATTTCCGCTTCGTCACGCACGCCACCGAGGGCCATACGTACGAATTTGCGGTTGGTGGCGTGAGCGATCGACTCCGCCAGGGACGTTTTACCTACCCCTGGAGGACCGACCAGGCACAACACCGGACCACGAATTTTCTTCACGCGCTTTTGCACGGCGAGGTATTCGAGGATGCGTTCCTTGACCTCTTCCAGGCCATAGTGGTCGGCATCCAGAATGTCTTCGGCGCGCGCCAGGTCCAGGCGCACCTTGCTCTGGGCCTTCCACGGCACTTGCACCAGCCAGTCGATGTACGAACGCACCACGGTCGCTTCCGCGGACATCGGCGACATCTGCTTGAGCTTGTTCAGCTCGGCCGTTGCCTTGGCCAGTGCGTCTTTCGGCAGGCCGGCGGCATCGATACGCTTTTTCAGCTCTTCGACTTCGTTGTGACCTTCGTCGCTGTCGCCGAGCTCTTTCTGAATGGCCTTCATCTGCTCATTCAGGTAGTACTCGCGCTGACTGCGCTCCATTTGTTTTTTGACGCGACCGCGAATGCGTTTTTCAACTTGCAGCAGATCGATCTCGGCATCCAGCAACGCCAGAACGTGCTCGACCCGTGCCGACAAATCGATGATTTCGAGAATTTCCTGCTTCTGTTCGATCTTCAGGGCCATGTGCGCGGCCATGGTGTCCACCAGGCGGCCCGGCTCGTCGATGCTGTTGAGCGACGACAGGACTTCAGCCGGGACTTTCTTGCCCAACTGCACATATTGCTCGAACTGCGACAGCAAGCTGCGAACGAACACTTCCGACTCGCGCTCTGGCGCGTCGACTTCGTCGATCAGGGAGACTTCGGCACGGCAGTGGCCATCCACTTCGCTGAAGCGCTCAACGGCGCCCCGCTGCTCGCCTTCGACCAGAACCTTGACCGTGCCGTCAGGCAGCTTCAGCAGCTGCAGAACGGTAGCAATTGTACCAACGCGATACAGGGCATCTTCACCGGGATCGTCGTCAGCCGGGTTTCTCTGGGCCAGCAGAAGAATCTGCTTGTCACCCGTCATCGCAGCCTCAAGGGCTTCGATGGATTTCTCGCGCCCCACGAACAGCGGGATAACCATGTGCGGATAAACCACGACATCACGCAATGGCAGGAGAGGCAATTCGATGGTTGTCTTCATGATTTCGCCTCTACGGCGGCCATAAGGCCGTAAACAGATGGAAGTAAGCTTGAAACCAAGATGGGGGCTGCCTTGAAAAAAAACAAGCACAAAGACGGTGTTAAAACCCGCAAAAAGCAAAGGGGCCCGAAGGCCCCTTCTTTATTCAAGCTGCGTAACGCTTAAGCGTCTGGCGCGGCCTTGGCGGTCGGCTCACTGTTTTCATAGATATACAGTGGCTTGGACTTGCCTTCTATCACGCTTTCATCGATCACCACTTTGCTCACCTCGGATTGCGAGGGGATTTCATACATGGTGTCGAGCAATACACCTTCGAGAATCGAACGCAGGCCACGGGCACCGGTTTTACGCTCCAGGGCACGCTTGGCGACCGATTTCAGAGCGTCGGAACGGAACTCCAGATCAACGCCCTCCATCTCGAACAGCTTGGCATACTGCTTGGTCAGGGCATTTTTCGGCTCGGTGAGGATCTGCATCAACGCAGCCTCGTCAAGCTCGTCCAGCGTGGCAAGTACCGGCAGACGACCGACGAATTCCGGGATCAGACCGAACTTGACCAGATCATCAGGTTCGACTTCACGCAGGGATTCACCGACTTTCTTGCCCTCTTCCTTGCTGCGCACTTCTGCACTGAAGCCGATGCCACCCTTGGTGGAACGGTTTTGAATAACCTTTTCCAGACCGGAAAATGCACCGCCGCAGATGAACAGGATGTTACGGGTGTCAACCTGCAGGAATTCCTGCTGCGGATGCTTGCGACCACCTTGAGGCGGAACGGAAGCGACCGTGCCTTCGATCAACTTGAGCAGGGCCTGCTGCACACCTTCACCGGAAACGTCCCGGGTGATCGAAGGGTTGTCAGACTTGCGCGAAATCTTGTCGATTTCATCGATGTAGACAATGCCCATCTGGGCTTTTTCTACGTCGTAATCGCATTTCTGCAGCAACTTCTGAATGATGTTCTCGACATCTTCACCCACGTAACCCGCCTCGGTGAGGGTGGTTGCGTCGGCGATGGTGAACGGAACGTTCAGCAAGCGGGCCAGTGTTTCGGCAAGCAGGGTTTTACCCGAGCCTGTCGGGCCGATCAGCAGGATGTTGCTCTTGCCGAGTTCGACGTCGTCATTCTTTTTGTCACGCTGATTCAGGCGCTTGTAGTGGTTATACACCGCTACGGCCAGAACCTTTTTCGCACGCTCCTGACCAATCACATACTGATCGAGGATGCCGCTGATTTCTTTAGGCGAAGGCAATTTATGCGCACTGCTTTCGGCCTGTGCTTCCTGCACCTCCTCGCGGATGATGTCATTGCACAGGTCGACGCACTCGTCGCAGATAAAGACCGAGGGGCCGGCAATCAATTTGCGTACTTCATGCTGGCTTTTGCCACAGAAGGAGCAATAGAGCAGCTTGCCGTTGTCCTCGCCGTTGCGGGTGTCAGTCATTCGTTCGATCCAAATCCGATAGGCTTGCAACACAAGATGAAGGCTATTGCGGGCTTTTTCAAGCCCGCTGGTGTCGGACCCGCCGACCAAGCCTGTTTTGAGCTGCTTATTTTAAACAGGGCGCTGGCTGATCACTTCGTCGATCAAGCCGTACTCACGCGCAGCTTCTGCGCTCATGAAATTATCGCGGTTGGTATCGCGCTCGATTTCTTCAAGCGTGCGCCCGCTATGCTTGGCCATCAGCGTGTTGAGACGCTCGCGGATAAACAGGATTTCCTTGGCATGGATTTCGATATCCGATGCCTGACCCTGGAAACCGCCCAATGGCTGGTGAATCATCACACGCGAGTTCGGCAGGCAGTAACGCTTGCCGGGGGCACCGGCCGTCAGCAGAAACGCGCCCATGCTGCACGCCTGACCGATACAGGTAGTCGACACGTTGGGTTTGATGAACTGCATGGTGTCGTAGATCGACATACCCGCCGTCACCGAACCGCCCGGGGAGTTGATATAGAGATGGATGTCCTTGTCCGGGTTTTCCGCTTCAAGGAACAGCAGTTGCGCACAGATCAGGTTAGCCATGTAGTCCTCTACCGGGCCAACCAGAAAGATCACTCGCTCCTTGAGGAGGCGCGAGTAGATGTCGTAGGCGCGCTCGCCACGAGCGGACTGCTCGACAACCATCGGGACCAGGCCGCCTGCGGCCTGGATATCAGAGTTCTGCTGAATATACGAATTACGGAACATGCTCTGCAGTCACTCCCAAATAGTTATGTCTTGAATACGCATAAGCCAGCACGAAGGCTGGCTTATGGTGTTTGCTTCTTACCGCAAAAGTGATTAGTCGGCTTGTGGTGCTTCTACCGGCTTGACCGCTTCTTCGTAAGAGACCGATTTGTCGGTCACGCTAGCTTTCTGCAGAACAGTATCCACAACTTGCTCTTCCAGCACAACCGAACGAACTTCGTTCAGTTGCTGGTCGTTTTTGTAGTACCAGGACACAACTTGCTCAGGCTCCTGGTAGGCCGAAGCCATTTCCTGAATCATCTCGCGAACGCGGGCTTCGTCAGGCTTGAGGTCGAATTGCTTGACCACTTCTGCCACGATCAGGCCCAGCACTACGCGACGCTTGGCTTGCTCTTCGAACAGCTCGGCCGGCAGTTGGTCAGGCTTGATATTGCCCCCGAACTGCTGAACAGCCTGCACGCGCAGACGGTCAACTTCGTTGGACAGCAGAGCCTTTGGCACTTCAATCGGGTTGGAGGCCAGCAGACCGTCCATTACCTGATTCTTGACCTTGGATTTGATCGCCTGACGCAGTTCACGCTCCATGTTCTTGCGAACTTCGGCACGGAAACCTTCCAGACCGGTTTCCTTGATACCGAATTGAGCGAAGAACTCTTCGGTCAGCTCTGGCAGCTTTGGCTCGGAAACGGTGTTTACAGTCACGGTGAACTCGGCGGTTTTGCCAGCCAGGTCCAGGTTCTGATAGTCCTCTGGGAAGGTCAGGTTCAGAACGCGTTCTTCACCAGCTTTAGCACCAACCAGACCGTCTTCGAAACCAGGGATCATGCGGCCGGAACCCAGAACCAGCTGAGTACCCTTGGCGGAACCGCCAGCGAACACTTCACCGTCGACCTTGCCGACGAAATCGATGTTCAGTTGGTCTTCGTTTTGAGCAGCGCGATCGGCCACTTCGAAACGGGTGTTCTGCTTGCGCAGGATTTCCAGCATCTTGTCCAGATCGGCATCAGCCACGTCAGCGCTCAGGCGCTCGACGGTGATACCTTCGAAACCGGCAACGGTGAACTCAGGGAACACTTCGAATACGGCTACGTATTCCAGGTCCTTGCCAGCTTCCAGGGACTTTGGCTCGATCGAAGGCTGGCCAGCCGGGTTCAGCTTCTGCTCAACCACAGCTTCGTAGAAGGAAGACTGGATCACGTCGCCTACGGCTTCCTGACGAGCATCGGCACCGAAACGGCGCTTGATTTCGCTCATTGGCACCTTGCCTGGACGGAAGCCAGCAATCTTGGCCTTTTGGGCGGTCTGCTGCAGACGCTTGTTGACCTGGCTCTCGATGCGCTCAGCCGGCACGGTGACGCTCATGCGGCGCTCAAGAGCAGTAGTATTTTCAACAGAAACTTGCATGGATATTCCTCGTTGCACAGACGTTAGCCGGCCGTTTCCGACCCCAGAATCAAGGGCATGCATTCTAGTGGGTCAAACTCAAGAAGTCACCCTACTGAAAACGGGTAAAAAAGCAGCAGGCAATTTATAGGTGCGAATGCACGAATGCACCTCGCCCCGATGGCAAATACAACCAATCACGCCAAGGCTCTGCGCCGACCTTTCCATATATGGAAGAGGTCGCCAGTCATCCCCCTGACAGCCGAGCTCGCAAGCAAGGCCGGCGGGCAGGACAGCATCATCGAGAAACATAAATACGACGAAACGCCCCGCCCCTGCGACCCGGAACCTGCGGCCGCTGAAACAAAAAAGGCGCCAGACTTTTCAATCTGGCGCCTTTCGAAATATGGGGTGGACGATGGGGATCGAACCCACGACAACGGGAGTCACAATCCCGTGCTCTACCAACTGAGCTACGCCCACCATATTGCCTGATAAAGAAGCCAAACAACTTCTTTATGAAGCTCCAGCCAGGCCGACAGCCTGATTGAAACTTTATCTGGTGCGGATGAAGAGACTCGAACTCTTACGCCTCGCGGCGCTGGAACCTAAATCCAGTGTGTCTACCAATTCCACCACATCCGCGGATGAAGCCTTTAAAGCAAAGGCGCCAGACTATTAATCTGGCGCCTTTCGAAATATGGGGTGGACGATGGGGATCGAACCCACGACAACGGGAGTCACAATCCCGTGCTCTACCAACTGAGCTACGCCCACCATATTGCGCTACTTGTGCCAAAGCTGCCTAATGGCGCACCCGGCAGGACTCGAACCTGCGACCATCCGCTTAGAAGGCGGATGCTCTAT
This sequence comes from Pseudomonas sp. B28(2017), assembly GCF_002113025.1. Classification (GTDB taxonomy): domain Bacteria; phylum Pseudomonadota; class Gammaproteobacteria; order Pseudomonadales; family Pseudomonadaceae; genus Aquipseudomonas. The sequence continues at coordinate 43,724 of NZ_NEJH01000015.1, forward strand.
CCAGCTGAGCTACGGGCGCCTCGTTAGCTGTAACCTTGGAGGACTACAAACTAAGTGCTTTCCAGTCTCGCAGAACCGTAATTCCGCTCAACCTTCCTAACCAGTGCTAGGCTGTGCCCGACAAGTGCGACGAATAGTATAGAGCCCCCCGAAGGTCGTCAAATCCTTTTTAAAAAAAATTCATTTAATTAAAGGAGTTAGGGGAATTTGCAGACCAAGCGCCTTTGCCCTCACCGCATGACATGCGAGAATGCGTTCTCTTTTTTTCCCCTCTCGATGGTTAATCACGCGCAATGACTGCACAACTAATCGACGGCAAATCGATCGCCGCCAGCCTGCGCCAGCAGATCGCCCAACGTGTCACCGAGCGTCGCCAGCAAGGTCTGCGCACGCCCGGCCTTGCGGTGATCCTGGTCGGCAGCGATCCTGCCTCTCAGGTTTATGTCTCGCACAAGCGTAAAGACTGTGAAGAGGTCGGCTTTCTATCACAAGCTTATGACCTGCCTTCCGAAACCACTCAAGAAGCGCTGACCGAACTGATCGATCGCCTGAACGACGATCCTGCAATCGACGGCGTTCTGCTCCAGCTTCCGCTTCCCGAACACCTGGACGCCTCCCGGCTGCTGGAGCGCATTCGTCCGGATAAGGACGTCGACGGGTTCCACCCTTATAACGTCGGTCGCCTGGCCCAGCGTATCCCTTTACTGCGCCCATGCACCCCCAAGGGCATCATGACTCTGCTGGAAAGCACCGGCGCCGATCTTTACGGGATGAATGCCGTGGTTGTCGGCGCTTCCAATATCGTAGGCCGCCCGATGGCGATGGAATTGCTGCTGGCCGGTTGCACTGTGACGGTCACCCACCGTTTTACCAAGGACCTGGCCGGTCATGTCGGCCGTGCGGACCTGGTCGTCGTAGCCGCCGGCAAGCCGGGCCTGGTCAAGGGCGAGTGGATCAAGGAAGGTGCGATCGTGATCGATGTCGGCATCAACCGCCAGGAAGACGGCAAGCTGGTCGGTGACGTGATCTATGAAACCGCCCTGCCCCGCGCAGGCTGGATCACTCCGGTACCAGGCGGCGTTGGCCCGATGACCCGTGCCTGCCTGCTGGAGAACACCCTGTACGCCGCTGAAACCCTGCACAGCTAGGTTTCAACGCGCACGCTCACAGCGAGTCAAAGAACCCCGCCCCTGGCGGGGTTTTTTTGCCTTCGAAAAAACCTCGACCGCCCGCCGGAAAATGACTTTTTTTTCATGTTTCTCAGGACTTTCGCCTGTTACTTGAACAACCATCGACAGTTATTCAGCCATACTCCAGAATGTCGCGCCTTTCAGGAAACAGTCCGTTACAAAACGGCTTATCAACACCCTTTATGAGTCTGCCAGCGTGAAAATTTGTCTTTCCATCCTGAGCTTATTTTTAGTAATTACAGGGACCTTCATCACGCCCTTCGCCAGCGCTGGCGAAACAACCGCAGCGCCGCGAGATACGAAGACACTCAAGCTCGCTTCTGGCAGCTCCTTGCTGCTGGATATGCAGACCAACAAAGTCATCTATGCCAGCAATCCTGACGTGGTGGTGCCGATCGCTTCCGTCAGCAAGTTGATGACTGGCCTGGTCGTGGTTGAAGCCCGGCAGAACATGGACGAATACATCGACGTCAACATCAGCGACACACCGGAAATGAAAGGCGTGTTCTCCCGGGTCAAGCTCCGGAGCGAACTGCCGCGCAGGGAAATGCTGCTGATTGCCCTGATGTCCTCGGAAAACCGCGCCGCCGCGACTCTGGCGCACCACTATCCGGGCGGCTATGCCGCGTTCATTGCTGCAATGAACGCCAAGGCCCGGGCACTGGGCATGACCAACACGCATTTCGTCGAGCCAACCGGTCTCTCCCCGCGCAACGTGTCGACCGCTCGCGACCTGAGCAAGCTGTTGATCGCCGCGCACAAGTACCCGCTTCTGACCGAGCTGAGCACGACCAAGGAAAAAACCGTCTCGTTCCGTAAACCCAACTACAGCCTGGGCTTTCGCAACACCGACCATTTGGTCCGCAAGCCGGACTGGGACATTCAACTGACGAAAACCGGTTTCACCAACGAAGCCGGTCACTGCCTGGTGCTGGTGACCCGGATGGCTAACCGCCCGGTTGCCCTGGTGATCCTCGATGCCTACGGCAAGTACACCCATTTTGCCGATGCCACGCGCATGCGTAACTGGGTTGAAACCGGCCACAGCGCGGATGTGCCTTCGGTCGCCCTGCAATACAAATCGGACAAGAACCTCAAGCATCGCCAGAGCGGCGTGATTGAGGCCTCGAAGTAACGAAACAGCAACACACGAAAAGCCCCGATCGAACGGGGCTTTTTTTCGCCAGTCGTTTAGTCGTTGGGCAACGGCATCTGGTCGTCATCCGGGATGCCGTCACCGGTACTTGGATCTCGCCAACCCTTCGGCTGCCCAGTGGGCACCACCGATGGCCGCGCCAAGGGATCCCTCAACGGGCTGTCGGGATCCATCACCGGATCAGTGCTTTGCTCGGGGGTTGTGGGGACAGTTTCCGGACGTTTGTCGTCGAAACTGGAATCAATAGACATACGCACCTCCATTGGACCTAAGGCTTCAGATTACCCAGTGGATCATAGGGCTTTGCCGGAGCCTTGGGGTTGTCACCCGGTTTCACGTCCCTCGGTGCCTTGGCAGGCCCGATGGGGTCGACCTGTGGATCGGCAAGGTCCGGGGAATCGGGGTCAAAACCCAGCTCATTGCCAGACGAATGTTCGGACGAATGCGGACCGACGGGCGTTGTGGAATGAGCCATGAGCGCCTCCTGATCTCGGCCCGGATAATGTTGCGGGCCCATAAGAATAAGAGGCTGGCGACGGGCGAAGGTGCCCGCCGGGTGACAAACGGACTTAGTGCGCGGTCAAGGCTTTTTTCGCCCTGGTGGCGGCCTGCTCCTGACCGGCCTGTGCCAGATCGTTGGCAGCCTTGAGCCAGCGTTGTTGATCGACCTGAGCCGGGATCTGCGTCGGATTCTGGATCAGCACGGCCCAACCACCGGCGTCCTTGAGCGCCGACTCGAAGGCGCTGAAGCTCATCAGTTCGCGGCGATCCATCCCGGCCCGCAACAGGACCGTCTGCTTCTGGCGGTTGTAGCCGGCCAGAATGGCGTAACGTGGTTCGGCCCACATGGCCGAGCCTTCAGTAAAGCGCACCATCACCGGATAACCGGCGGCGACTTGCGTCAACAAGGCCACAAGGTTGCTGTCGAGGGGATACACGACCATCCCGTACTCGCGCGCCAGGCTCTGCATGTTCTGTTGCAACTGAGCTTCGCCCCCCGGCAAATGCAAGGGCTTTTCGAGCAACCCAGGGGTGATCACGATGCCCTGCTGGGACAGCATGCTGGCCAACACCTGCGGCCCGCTTTGATACGCATCGCCGCGGTAGAATCGGCCGCTGAGCTCGACTCGCTCGGGCAATCGCTTGATCTCGGGCGCAACGCTCCCGGCACAGCCCGCCAGACCTGCCACGCAACCGGCTATCAGCATGGCCGACAAAATTCGAGAAAATACCCGCACCATCAGCTCTCTCTTGTTCAGGTTCAGACGCCAGGCAATCCCATTCCCGGCTTGGTGGTCGATCATAGGTCGCCGCGCCGCTTCGGTATAGCCTTAAACAGTAGTCGAGTGCATTCGATAGAGCGAACTGGTTGGTGACTGCCGACTTTCGGTCAATAGTCTGAAATGCAGCAGCGGCTAGACTGTTTTCTAAACACACGACAGCCAAGCGTGTGTGCCCGCAGCAGGGCAAAGAGGAGGCACAGATGAGCCTGACCATGATCATTGCGATACTGATTGGCAGCTGGCTGGCGGTAGCCGCCGCCATGCTGTGGGGCGTGCTGCGCATTACTCGCCGCCACCATCACCCGGTTCAACCCGCACCTGCGCCGAAAGCGCACGAGACGCAGCGCAAACACGCCAACGCTCACTGACAGTCACGTTTACCCGACACCAATAAAAACGGCCGCCTGCACTCCCGGGAGTTCAGGCGGCCGTAGCTTTCAGCGACGGTCAGGCTTCAGCAGCTAAACGCTTCGCTCTGGCCCGGCGGGACATCATGTTCAACACCTCGATCGAAGCCGAGAATGCCATGGCCGCATAGACGTAGCCTTTCGGTACGTGGGCGCCGAAGCCTTCGGCGATCAGCGTCATGCCGATCATGATCAGGAAGCCCAGGGCCAGCATCACCACCGTCGGGTTGTCGTTGATGAATTTGGCCAGCGGATCAGCCGCAAACAACATCACCAGTACCGACACCACCACCGCGATGATCATGATCGGCAAATGCTCGGTCATGCCGACAGCGGTGATGATGCTGTCAATGGAAAACACCATGTCCAGCATCAGGATCTGACCGATCGCCGCAGCAAAGCCCAGGGTCACGGTCGATGTCTTCGACATCGGGTCTTCCGGGGCCGGGTCCATGCTGTGATGGATCTCGGTGGTCGCCTTCCACAACAGGAACAGGCCACCGGCGATCAGGATCATGTCTTTCCAGGAAAACGCGTGGCCGAGAATCTCGACCACCGGAGCGGTCAACTGGACGATGAACGCGATGGTGCTCAACAGGCCCAGTCGCAGGATCAGCGCCATGCCGATACCAATGCGCCGTGCCTTCTGCCGGTGCTGCTCGGGCAGCTTGTTGGTCAGGATCGAAATGAAGATCAGGTTATCGATGCCGAGCACGATTTCCATCACCACCAGGGTGGCCAGGGCGACCCAGGCGGTGGGGCTGGCGGCAAGTTGTAAAAGGTAGTCCATGGGTCAGTCCTGACTCGTTGTAATACGGTTTAGATTTCCTGGGAGGAAGATTCGGATTCCGATTCTTTTTCCGGTGATTCTTTTTTGCCACTCAACCCGCCGGTGGCATCGCTGAGCGCCTGCTCGGCGGCCTTGTGGGTATCGTCAATCGCCTGTTTGGCGCTTTCGGCGGCCTTGCCCATCAACTGCTGCGCGCTTTTCTCGGCCTGGTCGCAACCGGCCAGTACCAGTAAAGACGTGATCAACAGTGCCGTGGTTTTCAGCTTCATGATGCTTTCCTCGATAGAACAAACGGGACCTGAACGATGGCCCGTTGATAGCGATGCATTCTAGGGAAGTGAATACTTCAGAAAAATTCGTATTTTCAGCGGTTATACTTCGATTTTTACGAACTGTAGATCACCATGCTCAACTATCGGCAATTGCATTACTTCTGGGTGGTGGCCAAGACCGGCAGCATCGTGCGCGCGTGCGAGCAACTGAACCTCACACCACAAACCATCAGCGGGCAGATTTCATTACTGGAACAGACCTTTGGCATCGAGTTGTTTCGGCGCGTCGGACGGCAACTCGAACTGACCGAGGCTGGACGCCAGGCACTGCCCTACGCCGAGCAAATGTTTCAGCTGGGTGGCGAACTGGAACTGATGCTGCGGGCACAACCCAATGAGCAGCAGATTCTGTTTCGCGTCGGCGTGGCCGACGTGGTGCCCAAATCCATCGTCTACCGCCTGATCGCACCGACAATGGAGCTGAGCGAACCGCTGCGCATCACCTGCCGCGAAGACAAACTTGAACGTTTGTTGGCCGACCTGGCGATCCAGCGCCTGGACCTGGTGATTTCCGACAGCCCGATGCCGTCGCACCTGGACATCAAGGGCTACAGCCAGAAACTCGGTGAGTGCGGGATCAGCTTCTTCGCCACCCCTGAGCTGGCGGCACGTTACGGTCACGACTTCCCGCGCAACCTGAACGGTGCGCCGTTGCTGATTCCCGGCCCGGAAACCGTGGTGCGCAGCCGTTTGCAGCGCTGGTTCGCCGAGCAGCAGGTCCAGCCGCGAATTGTCGGCGAGTTCGACGACAGCGCCCTGATGCAGGCCTTCGGCCAATCCGGTAGCGGAATCTTCATCGGCCCGAGCGTGATTGCCGATGAAGTGCAACGCCAATATGGCGTGGAAGTGATCGGCCAGACCGACGCCGTGAGCGAGTCGTTCTATGCCATCTCAGTGGAACGCAAGGTCAAGCACCCCGGCATTGTTGCCATTACCGAAGGTGCCCGACGCGAGCTGTTTACCGCGTTTTGAAACATTCAGGCGCAGACTTCCCGGGGCTTGAAGGTCATCAGCGCAATGGCCAGCAAGATCGAGGCGAGGATAAAGGCCGCCGCGGCGAAGCCCAGGCCCTGCAGGCCGACGCTGTCGATCACCCGGCCGCCGATCATCGCGCCCAGGCCGATCCCGAGGTTGGCCCCGGCGATGTTCAGCGACGCGGCAAACGCCGGGGCCTCGGGCGCAGCTTTTATCAAGCGCACATGGCTGACCAGAAACAACGCCGCCTGGGTCACGCCCCAGATGCCCATCGTCGCCGCCAGACCGACCGGCGAATGAATGTTCGGCACCAGCGCCACCAGGCCGGCAATCATGAACGCGCAGAACATCATCGACGCCATCAGCGGATGACGATCCACCGCCCGGCCGCCCAGGGAGTTGCCAATCAGCCCGACCGCGCCGAAGCCCATCAGGCACCAGCCGACCACCGTGCCGTTGAAACCGGCCAGGCGTTCGAGGATGTCGGCCAGGTAGGTGTAGGCCGTGAACATGCCGCTGAACACCACCACCGACAGCAGCACGTGACCGAGCATCAGCGGGCTGCGCAGGATCTTGAACTGCGACAGCAAGCTCACCTGATGCAGGTGCAGATGAGTCTTCGGCAGGTAGATGAACAGCAGCAACGCCTTGGCAAAAGCGATGACCGCCAGAATGGCAAAGGCACTGCGCCAGCCGAACGCATCGGAAATCAGCGTGCCCACCGGAATGCCGAACACAGTGGCGCAAACAATGCCGAAGCCGATCTTGGCGATGGCGCGACCGGCGTAATCCGGCCCGACGATGTCCACCGCCGTTTCACTGGCCAGCGCCCAGAAAACCGGCAGCCCCAGCGCCGGGATCAACCGGGCAAATGCCATCACCCAGATGTTCGGCGCCAGCGCCGCCAAGGTGTTGGCCAGGCCAAACATTATCAGCACCGAAATGAACAGCTTGCGGCGTTCGAAGCGGGCGAAGTACGCCGTCAGGAACGGCCCGAACGCGGCCACGGTGAAGGCGAACAGCGTCACCAGCAAACCCGCTTGCGGGATGCTGACTTCCAGGTCCCGGGCGATGGCCGGTAACAGGCCAACGATGATGAATTCCGTGGTCAGCACCGTGAAACCGGCAGCTGACAACAGAAGAATGGGCAACAGCATGCAGAACTCCAGAAAAAACGACGACACCAGCGATGACCCGAAGGCCCACTGGCAGACATGAAAATGAGGATGGCGAATCTTAACAGAGTGTTTCCAAACGCGGTTGCACGAACCTGCCTATCTCGTTGAATGCCATGGTGGCAGTTCGTCACAGGTCTAAAAGATCGTGCCTGCCCGTGATAAAGTCCGCGCCCTTGAAAACGTACACCCAGTATTCCCCTTTCGGTTTCCTGCCTGCGGCCTGCCCTGTTTGTTGCTGCACACCGGCGAAACCCTGCACCTAAAAAATCAGAGATGCCGTTTTATGACCGCTTCATCCCCTTCCCTATTGCAACGCCTGAAACGCTTGAGCCTGGTCACGCAGATCCTGATCGGCCTGATCGCCGGTATTGCCCTGGCCCTGTTTGCCCCTGACGTGGCCAAGTCCACGGCATTTATCGGCAAAGTGTTTGTCTCTGCGCTGAAAGCGGTCGCACCGATCCTGGTGTTTGTGCTGGTCATGGCGTCGATTGCCAACCATAAACACGGTCAGGAAACCCACATCCGGCCGATTCTGTTCTTGTATCTGCTGGGTACTTTCGCTGCTGCCGTGGTCGCGGTGGTTGTCAGCATGATGTTCCCGTCGAGCCTGGCCCTGTCGACCCAGGACGTTGCCGTGACTGCACCGGGCGGGATTGGCGAAGTGCTGCAAAGTCTGTTGCTTAGCGTGGTCGATAATCCGGTCAGCGCGCTGATGAACGCCAATTTCATCGGCATTCTGGCGTGGGCCATCGGCATGGGCATTGCCATCCGCCACGCCGGCGACACCACCCGTGAAGTGCTGGGCGACTTGTCCAACGGCGTGACAGTGATCGTGCGTCTGGTGATCAGCTTCGCCCCGCTGGGCATCTTCGGCCTGGTGGCCTCGACGCTCGCCATCTCCGGCTTCGGCGCCCTGATCGGCTACGCGCACCTGCTGGCCGTGCTGCTGGGCTGCATGTTGTTCGTGGCGCTGGTGATGAACCCGATCATTGTCTTCTGGAAACTGCGCCGCAACCCGTACCCGCTGGTCCTGACCTGCCTGCGCGAGAGCGGCATCACCGCGTTCTTCACCCGCAGCTCGGCGGCGAACATTCCGGTCAACCTGGAATTGAGCAAGCGACTGGGTCTGCATGAAGACACCTATTCGGTGTCGATCCCGCTGGGCGCGACCATCAATATGGCCGGTGCGGCGATCACCATTACCGTGCTGACCCTGGCCGCCGTGCATACCCTGGGCATCGCCGTGGACATCCCGACCGCGATCCTGCTGAGCGTCGTTGCAGCGATCTGCGCCTGTGGAGCTTCGGGTGTGGCCGGTGGGTCGCTGTTGCTGATTCCGCTGGCGTGCAGCCTGTTCGGCATTCCGAGCGAAATCGCCATGCAGGTGGTGGCAGTCGGCTTCATCATCGGCGTGTTGCAGGACTCGGCCGAGACTGCACTGAACTCGTCTACCGACGTGCTGTTCACCGCAGCGGCTTGCCTGGGTGAAGAGCAAAAAGCCGAGCGCCTGGCCTGACACAAATCCCACAGGGTTAGTGGTGTAGCGAATAAATGCGCACACATGAAAAAGCCCCCGCAGCCCAAGGCTGCGGGGGCTTTTTTGTACCTGGACGGTTTAGAACGCGCCCATGTAGTCGCGCTTGCCCACTTCCACGCCGTTGTGGCGCAGCAGTGCGTAAGTGGTGGTGACGTGGAAGAAGAACTGCGGCAGGCCGTAGGTCAGCAGGTAGGCCTGGCCGGTGAAGCGTTTCTCTTTAGGCGTGCCCGGGCGGGTGACGATCTCGATGCCTTCCTTGCCATTGATCTGCTCCGGCTTGATGCTGCCGATGAAGGTCAGTGCCTTGGCGATCAACGCTTGCAGCTCGGCGAAGGTGGTTTCGCTGTCGTCGTACTTCGGCAATTCGACTTCGGCCAGGCGACCGGTAACGCCCTTGCTGAAATCAACGGCGATCTGCACCTGACGCACCAGCGGGAACATGTCCGGGAACAGGCGCGCTTGCAGGAATGCATTAGGGTCGATGTTTTTTTCGATGGCGTGAGCCTCGGCCTTTTTCAGTACATCGCTCAGGGCGTTGAGCATTTGCTGGAAAACAGGCACGGAAGCGTCGTACAGGGAAATGGTCATGGCAGGTCTCGTCTGGAGGGAACGTGGGTCATTTGCAGGAGCGAGCTCGCGCCTACAGGTGATCGGCATCAGGGGCCGATTATAGCCATGCACGCCCCTCCCGAGACCGGTCTTTTTCAGCTGCCGTAAACTTTGGCCGCCGGAACCGCCTGAGCCACCAGCTGTGCGACTGCTTCGCCCACCTCGTCGACCGCCCAGCGGCCCTGGCGATCCAGTTGCGGACCACGGCGCCAGCCATCGGCGATCGACAACTTGCCGCCCTCGACTTCGAACATCTGCCCGGTCACCTCGGCGGAAGCCTCGGAGCCGAGCCACACCACCAGCGGCGCAACGTTCTCCGGGGCGAAGTAATCGAAGCCCTCTTCTGGCTTTTTCATGGTGTCGGCGAACACTTGCTCGGTCATCCCGGTCCGCGCGGCCGGCGCCAGGGCGTTGGCGGTGATCCCGTAGCGGCGCAGCTCAGCAGCCTGCACCAGCGTCAGCGAAGCAATGCCGCCCTTGGCCGCCGCGTAGTTGGACTGCCCGATGGAGCCCTGCAAACCGGCGCCGGAACTGGTGTTGATGATCCGCGCATCGACCCTGGCGCCGCCCTTGGTCTGCTCACGCCAGTACTTCACGGCGTGGCTGGAAATGCAGAAGTGGCCCTTCAGGTGCACGGCAACCACGGCGTCCCAATCGGATTCACTGAGGCTGGCGAACATGCGGTCGCGGCAGATGCCGGCGTTGTTGACCACCACGTTCAGGTCACCGAAGGTTTCGATGGCCTGACGCACGATCAGCCCCGCCGAGTCATAGCGGGTGATGTCGTCGCTGTTGGCCACGGCACTGCCGCCTTGACCGAGGATTTCGCCGACCACGGCGAGCGCCGCATCGCGGTTGATGTCGTTGACCACCACTTTCGCGCCTTCAGCGGCAAAGGCCAGTGCGTATGCCCGGCCCAGACCACCGCCGGCACCGGTGATGATCACCACGCGGTTTTCACAGATTTTCATAGGGGTTATTCCTTCAAATTCATCGCTAGTAGAAACAAGCCACTGTGGGAGCGAGCCTGCTCGCGAAAGCGGTGGGTCAGTCATCATCGATGTTGAATCTGATGGCCCCTTCGCGAGCAAGCTCGCTCCCACAGGTTCGGTGTGCTTCCTGATTACAAACGTTCGATAATCGTCACGTTGGCCTGGCCGCCGCCTTCGCACATGGTCTGCAGGCCGAAACGACCGCCGCTGCGCTCCAGCTCATGCAACAGGCTGCACATCAAGCGGGTACCGGTGGCGCCGAGCGGATGACCGAGGGCGATCGCGCCGCCGTTGACGTTGGTCTGTTCGTGGGGATAGCCGGTCTCTTTCAACCAGGCCATGGCCACCGAAGCGAAGGCCTCGTTGATCTCGACGCGGTCGATGTCTTCGAGCTTCATGCCGGCGCGCTTGAGCGCGTAAGCCGTGGCCGGGATCGGCGCGGTGAGCATCCAGACCGGGTCTTCGGCGCGCACGCTCAGGTGATGGATACGCGCACGGGGCGTCAGGCCGTAGCGTTTGAGCGCCGCCTGCGAGACGATCAGCATCGCGCTGGCCGCGTCGCAGGTCTGGCTGGATACCGCGGCGGTCACCCGGTCACAGCCGAACAGAAACTCCAGCTCGGCCATTTTTTCCAGGCTGGTCTGACGCGGGGTTTCGTCGTGCAACACACCGGCCAGCGGCACGATCTCGCGGTTGAAGCGGCCTTGCTCGATGGCCTGCAAGGCACGTCGATGGGACTCGAGCGAATAGGCTTCAAGTTGCGCCCGGGACAGCTCCCATTTTTCCGCGATCATCTGCGCCGAACGGAACTGGGTCGGCGGTTGCGCGCCATAGCGCCGCACCCAGCCTTCGGAGCCACTGAACGGATCGGTGAAGCCCAAGGGTTCGGCAGCGATCATGGCCGAGGAAATCGGGATCTGGGTCATGGTCTGCACGCCACCTGCAACCACCACATCCTGAGTGCCGCTCATCACCGCCTGGGCGGCGAAGTGCACGGCTTGCTGGGACGAGCCGCACTGGCGATCAATGGTGGTACCCGGCACCGATTGCGACAGGCCAGCCGCCAGCCAACATGTGCGGGCGATGTCACCGGCCAGCGGGCCGATGGTGTCGACACAGCCGAAGATCACGTCGTCGTAATCCTCGTCGGGAATGTCATTGCGCTCGACCAGCGCACGCAATACGTGGGCGCCCAGATCGGCGGCGTGGATCTGGCTCAGACCACCCTTGCGCCGCCCGGTGGGCGTACGCAGGGCGTCGACAATATAGGCTTCAGGCATGGTCTACCTCGGTGAAAAAATTGAAATCTGGTATTGAGAGCGCCGAAAAACCTGTGGGAGCGGGCCTGCTCGCGAATGCGGCATGGCAGGCAACATCCATTTCGAATGTGCCGGCCTCTTCGCGAGCAGGCTCGCTCCCACAGTTCCATTCAACGGACGCCGCTAGAAAGTACCGCCAGCCCCCAAAGCGGGAGCGCCATCGAACAGCGCCGCACGAATCCGCCCCTTGTGCAGGCCGCGATCGCCCCAGACCTTGTCCAGCGCCCAGGCGCGCTTCATGAACAGATGCAAGTCGACTTCCCAGGTGTACCCCATGGCACCGTGGGCCTGGATTGTGTTCTTCGCGGCGAGCATGGCCGCTTCCGCCGTTGCCAGCTTGGCGTGGGACACCAGCACGTCCTGCCCCGCTTGCTGCTCGGCCAGCGCATAAGCGGCGCGGTAGAGCGGGCCTTTGGCGAACTCGATCTGCACCGCGACGTTGGCCATCAGATGCTTGACTGCCTGGAACGAGCCGACCGGTTTGCCGAACTGTTTGCGCTCGAAGGTGTAGTCAACTGCCAGGTCGACCATGCGCTTGGCCAGCCCCAGCAATTGCGCGGCACTGGCGAGGGCGCCACGGTTGAAGGCGGCCGCCCACAAACGCCGGCCCTGCTCGCCACTGGCGACGCAGGTGGCGGGTGTTGGTGTCCACTCGACCTGGAACAACTGACGGCTCGGGTCGACCGACTCATTGCGGGTCAGGCGCACGGCATCGCGCTCCAGCGCATGCACCTCGTCGCCATTGGCCAACAACAGCAGATCGGCAACATGGGCATCACTGACCAACGGGTTACCGGGCTCGCCGACCGCCAGCCGCGCATTGCCCTCGGCGACCCGCGACAACCAGTATTGCTTGAGCGTTGCTTGTTGCTCATCGAAGGCAGCGAGCAGCGGCACGCCGACCAGCATGGTGTCCACCAGCGGCTCAGGCAGACCGGCATAACCACACTCCTGGGCAATCAGCACGAAATCCAGCTCATTCATGCCCATGCCATCCTGCGCCTCGGGCACGGTCAGCGCGGTCAGGCCCAGCTCTACCAGCTGGGCCCACAGGCGCTCACTGCGCCCACTATCGCTGAGCCACAGTTCGCGAAGGCGCTCCGGGGTGACTTCGTTGATCAGGAAGCTGCGGACGTTGTCCTGAAACAGCAGTTGGTCGCGGCTGAAACTAAAGTCCATGGTCTATTCCTCAGGCACGCGGCATGCCGAGCATGCGTTCGGCAATGATGTTGCGCTGGATCTCGTTGGTGCCGGCGTAGATCGGCCCGGCCTGGGCAAACAGGAAACCTTCCAGCCAATGGCCGACGTCACCGGCGGCCGGGGCTTGGGGCAGCAGCTCGCCGCGCAATCCGAGAATGCTCATGGCAGTGTCGTGCATGCGCTGGTCGAGTTCGGACCAGAAGATCTTGTTGGTCGACGATTCCGGCCCGATCTTGCCGCCCTGCACCAGTTGCGAGGCGGTCATGTAGGTGCCCAGGGTGTAGGCCTCGGCATCGAGCCAGGTGCGCATCACCGCCTCACCGATAGCCGGGTCGCGGTCGGCCTGCTCGCGATTGGCCTGGTACAACTGCACCAGACGCCTGGCGGTTTCCTGGAAACGCGCCGGTGAGCGCAACAGCAAACCGCGCTCGAAACCGGCGGTGGACATCGCCACGTGCCAGCCCATGCCTTCGCCACCAAGGGCGTTTTCCACCGGCACCTTGACGTCGTCGAAGAAGATCTCGGCGAAGCCCGGCAGGCCGTTGAGCTGCGGAATCGGGCGCACGGTGATGCCTGGCGTATTCAGCGGCAGCAGGATGAACGTCAGCCCGTTATGGCGCTGGGACTGCGAGTCGGTACGAAAAATACCGAACGCCCAATCGGCCCACACCGCGCGGGTCGACCAGGTTTTCTGGCCGTTGATCACGTAGTGGTCGCCAACCCGTTCAGCCTTGGAGCGGATCGCCGCCATATCGGAGCCGGCACCCGGCTCGGACCAGGCCTGGGCCCAGATGTCTTCGCCGGTGGCCATGCGCGGCAGAAAGCGTGCCTTCTGTTCTTCGCTGCCGTACTCCATCAGGGTCGGGCCGAGCAGGAAGATGCCGTTCTGGTTGACCCGTGCCGGCGCCCCGGAACGGTAGTATTCCTCTTCGAAAATCAGCCACTCGATCAGGTCGCAGCCGCGCCCGCCGAGTTCGGTCGGCCAGGTGACCATGCCCCATCGGCCTTCGTTGAGTCTTGCTTCCCAGGCACGGTGTTCGGCAAAGCCCTGTTCGGTGTCGAACGATTGCAGCGGTTCACTCGGTACATTGGCCGCCAGCCAGGTCCGCGCCTCGACGCGAAAGGCCTGCTGGGCCGGGGTATAGGTCAGGTCCATGGATATGCCTTCAGCCTTTGAATCGGGCATCGCGTTTCTCGACGAACGAGTCGCGTGCTTCCTGAGAGTCCAGTGAGCGGTAGGCTTCAAGGGTGAAGCCCTGCTCCCAGCGGTATTTGTCTTCCAGATTGCCGTCTTCGATGCCGGTCAGCGCTTCCTTGGCCAGGCTGATCATGCCGGGGCTCTTGGCGGCGATGGTGCGGGCGATCTGCAACGCGGCTTCACGCAGGTCTTCGCGCTTGACCACCCGCTCCACCGCGCCCAGGCGGTACGCTTCGGCGGCGTCGATGGCCTCACCGGTGAAATACATGTGGCGGACCTTCTGCACCGGGAACAGACGCTGCAAATGCGCGCCGCCACCCATGGCCCCACGATCCACTTCCGGCACGCCGAAGGTTGCGCACTCGGACGCAACGATGATGTCGGCCGCGCCGCAGATGCCAATGCCGCCGCCCAGCACGAAGCCGTGCACGGCCACGATCACCGGTTTCGGGTTGCGGTGGATCGCCTTGAAACTGTCGTAGTTGCCCTTGTTCACCGCGACGATCAGGTTGCCGTCGGCGGCCAGTTCCTTGATATCGACCCCGGCACAGAAGCCGCGGCCTTCGGCACGGATCACGATCACCCGCACGTCGCTGTTGCGGCCCAGGCCCTCGATCTCGCTGGCGATATCGGCCCAGCCCTGACAATTGAAAGCGTTGACCGGCGGCCGGTTGAAGACCAGTTCGGCAATGCCGTTATCTAACCTGACGCTAAATGGTTTCATGGTTTCTTTCCTTCACAATACATGGCCCCTTCACGACACACGGCGGCACAGCTCGCCCAGGCGCACTTCGGCGTCACGGACGATCTGTTCAATCAATTGGGCGCAGCTGGGCAAGCTGTCGATGGATGCGGCGATCTGCCCGGCGGGCAATACGCCCGCGGCCGGTTGCCCGTCGACCATGGCTTTCTGGATCACCATCGGCGCGTTGGCGGCCATGATGCTTTGCGCGGCGGTCAGCTCCCCGGCCCCGCGCATCTTCAAGGCACTGCCGAGTAACTGAGTCAGGCTCATGCCAGTGTGGCGGCGGTAGGCCAGGCCACTGCGCAACGCCAGCAACAGGCGCTTGAGGCCACCGCTGTTTTCCAGCTGGTTGAGCAATTCGTTGCGGATCATCCGTTGCGGCATGCCGTCGATGGCGCGGCTGATGATGATCGCTGCCGGGTCTTTCACCGCCAGGTAACGCGCCAGGGTCGCCTGCGGCACCGGGCTGTCGGCGCACATCAAAAAACGCGTGCCCATGGCGATGCCCTCGGCACCATAGGCCAGGGCCGAGACCAGACCCTTGCCGTCCTTGAAACCGCCGGCTGCCACCACGGGCACCGACACGGCGTTGACCACCTGATCAAGCAGCATCGAGGTCGGCACGGAACCGGTGTGCCCACCGCCCTCGCCGCCTTGCACGGTCACCGCGTCGGCCCCCATTTCCACGGCTTTCTGTGCATGCTTGAGCGCGCCCACCGTGGGAATGCACACCACGCCGGCATCCTTCAAGCGACTGATCATTTGCTTGCCGGGCGAACGGCTGTAACTCACCGCCCGGACTTTGTGGCGCAACACCAGCTCGACGATCTCGCCGGCATTGGCCTGGTACATGTGGAAATTCACGCCGAATGGCTGATCGGTCAGGCGCCGGGTCTCGATAATCGCCGCTTCCATCTGCTGCGGCTCGATGGTCGCCCCGGCGAGAAAACCGAAGCCACCGGCATTGCCAGTGGCCGCCACCAGTTTCGGGTCAGCGACCCAGCCCATGGCGGTCTGGATGATCGGATAACGGCAACCGAGCAGTTGTGTTAAACGGGTATTCAACGAGATCGCCATGCTCACGCCCCGCCTGCTTTGCGTTGCGAACTGGCCATGGCCTTGGCGTCGTAGCCGCCAAGACGGTCGCCGGACACCAGTTCATTGTGGGCGTGGGCGAAGTGATGCAAGCCGAACACCATGTCCATGGTCGCGCGCTTACCCATCAAGTCCTCGGCGTTGTTCACCGCCTGCTTGCTCAATTGCAGGCCCAGGCGCGGCATCTGTGCGATACGCCCGGCGATGTCGAGAGTCTGTTGTTCCAGCTCATCGCGAGGAACCACCCGATTGAGCATGCCCATCTGATAGGCCCGTGGCGCCGGCATGCGCTCGCCGAGAAAGAGGAATTCCTTGGCGATGCGCGGGTTCAATTCATGCACATGGGCAAAATACTCGACCCCGGGAATGCCCATGCGGACCACAGGATCGGCGAAGTAGGCATCCTCGCTGGCGACAATCAGGTCGCAGACCCAGGCCAGCATCAGCCCACCGGCAATGCACGCGCCCTGGACCATCGCGATGGTCGGCTTGGGCATCTCGCGCCAGCGCCGGCACATGCCCAGATACACCTCCTGCTCGCGGGCATAGAGAAACTCGCCGCCCGATTTGTTCACATGGTCGTACCACAGACTGGCGCGGTCGAAAGTCTTGTCAACGTCGCGGCCCGGGGTGCCGATGTCATGCCCGGCGGAGAAATGCTTGCCGGCGCCGCGCAACACGATGACCTTCACTTCATCGTCATCGCAGGCCCGGCGAAACGCAGCATCCAGCGCATAAGTCATCTGCGAGTTCTGCGCGTTGTGGTACTCGGGGCGGTTCATGGTGACCAGGGCCACCGCGCCGCGCACCTCGTACAGCACCACCTCGACCTGATTGTTATCGTTATCTTCAGCCATCACTTGTCTCCGCAACGCGTTGCTCAGCGTTGGCCTGGCGGGTTGTCTTTAAGTTGCAGGGCGCGCAGGTTGTGCGGATCCAGGCGCTGGATCAGCTGCAATTGCTCGACGGTCGGGGCCGTGGTGGTTGGGCAATCGTCCGGCACGTGCAGCTCAAAGCCGGTGTTGTCCTGGACCTGCGCCGCTGTCACGCCGGGGTGCAGCGAACGGATGCGCATCTGCCGTTGCGGGCCCTGGAAATCGAGGACGCAGAGGTCAGTGATGATCAGGCGGATGTCGATGTCGTCCAGCGACCAGCCACGCGCCAGGCGGGCCGGGTTGTAACCGACCGAGGCGACCATATCGACCTCGCCTTCGACGAACACCCGACGGTTGTGGCTCGGCACGCAAAACGAGTTGGCGTGGCTGATCGAGTTGCCGGGGAAACCGCGCACACCGAGCATCTGCGCCTTGGGTCTGGCGTAGTCACCGATGCAGGAAATGTTCGCCTGGCCGAAGCGGTCGATCTGGGTCGGGCCGACCAGTGCATGGCGCTTGCCACCCCAGACGTTGTCGAAAATCCGCGAGAAGCCCATCCAGCTGTCGCGCTTGGGCTCGTAGCCGTTGCGTGCGCCCAATGGCACCGGCTCGGCGACCATGTAGGCTTCGGAGTCGGTCATCAGCAACTGCGGGTTGCTGGTCAGCATGGCCAGCGAAGCGGCCAGACGCGGGATCACACCGATGCCGGTGGCCAGAACTTCGCCGTCTTCGCACCAGGCTTCGGAGGCGGCGCAAATCATCAGTTCGGCGAGGCTGTAATCAGTAGTGCTCATCGGAAGGTTCCCTTAAAAAATCGGCAACGGCAGTTCACGGATGGCAGCCAGGCCGCCGACCTTGTCCAGATACTGTTCGTGGGTGCAGTCAACGTAGTCACGGACGTAGCCCCGCCAGCCATCAGCCGCCTGGACCGTAGCGTTGTAGGCCTTGAAGTGCGCGACGTCGAAACCGTACAGCGGCGCGCAGGACGACGGGTGCGCCCCACCTGGCACGTGGGCCACGGCAGTGGTCAGGTTGCGTTCCCAGAACACTTGATGCGCGTGGGCGCTGTCCTGATGGAAGTAATCGCTGTCGACTAGCTCATCGCAGGTCACGTAGCTGTGGGTCGCGGCCCGCACGAACAAGTCGTCCATGTAGTGATCCGGACCGCTGATCTGGCACACGCCGCGTCTGTCGGCACGATCAACGTGGACCAGCGCAGCGTCGAGCTTGAGCGCCGGCATGGCGACCCAATCCTTGCCATCGGCATAGGGCGAGGCAATCAACTTGATCTGGCGGTTGTGGCGCAGCACATCGGTGCCCAGACCCACGGCGGTGGGAATAAACGGCACGTTCATCGCCGCCGCCCGTAGACCAAGCAACAGCATGCCTTCGTCGATCTCCATCACTTCCAGCGCCGCGTCCTGGCGTGCCTTGCGGAAGTACGGCTCGAGCGGAATGAAATCCAGGGAGACAAAGGCGAACACCAGTTTCCTGATCTTGCCGGCGGCACAGAGCATGCCGACATCGGCACCGCCGTAGGCGACCACGGTCAGGTCCTTGAGGTCCGAGCGCAGAATCTCGCGCACCAGCGCCATCGGCTTGCGTCGCGGGCCCCAGCCACCGATACCGATGGTCATACCGTCACGCAGTTGGCCGACGATCTCGGCTGTGCTCATTTGTTTGTCCATCGTCTTGTTCCTCATTGGCGACCGACACTGAAGTCGTGGCCCCAGTGGCTGACCACGGTGCTTTCGAACGGCGTGTGGCGATCCCAGTCGACCACCAGGCCGTCGCAGCCGTACTCCAGGTCAAACCCGGACGGGGTCTTGATATAGAAAGAAATCATCTGGTCGTTGGTGTGCTGGCCGAGGGTGGCCGACAACTTCACGCCGTTGGCGTGGACGCGGTCCAGGGCGCGACCGACTTCGTCCAGCGCGTTGACCTCGACCATCATGTGCACGCAGCCGTGGGGCATCGGGCACTCGAAAATCGCCAGCGAGTGATGGCGGCCGTTGTTACAGTGCAGGAAGTGAATGCGCTTTTGCGGCTCGGCCGGGTCCGGGGTGAAGCGGACTTTCATCAGGTCCGACAGGCCAAAACCCATCACTTGTTCGTAGAAGTCCCGGCAGCGTTCGAAGGCTGGCGCTGGCAGGACGACGTGGCCCATGCCGAGGTCGTTGGTGACAAAGCCTTTGACACCCACCGGCGAGACGAAACGGACGAAGTCCTGCAACGGGCCCCAGAACAGCTCGTGGCGATTGCCGTCCGGGTCGCTGAAGTGCACCAGCTCCTGGACCTTGCGCAACTCGGCCTCGGCCGCGGTACCACGGATCACTTGCACGTCGGCTTGCTGCAACTCGCTGACCGCCTGTTCCAGCGCTGCTTTGCCAGCCACTTCCCAACCGCAGGCACCAAAGCCGTTCCCGACACTTTTTTGCACCAGGATGCGGTAATGACGCTCGTCCATTTTCAGGTACAAGTGCTCGTCGTCATCGCTGCCGATGACCATCATGCCCAGCACCAGGCTTGCGTAATGGCGCCATTGCGCCAGGTCGCTGGATAACAGGGTGACGTAACCCAGACCGCGGATATCCATGGATGCACTCCTCGTTTTTCTCAGGCGGTGCCGCCCTTCGGCTGGTGCCGGGGGAGACTTTATGTAGGGGCTATATGTAGGAGCTATTCAAACGGGTTCGGGGAGGGGCAACATCGTCCAATGGGACTAGCGGAAATGATTGCTGGAGACAGCAAAAACCTGTGGGAATCGGGTTCGCTCAGGACTGGCGGAGAAATTTCCCGGGAGGCATAAAAAACGGGCCTTGGGGACCCGTTGGAAAGTTGGCCTGACGTCCATGCCAGGCCTGAAACACAAGGGATCTATCGCCTTATGCTGCATCCTGTGGCGAGGGGGCTTGCCCCCGTCGGACTGCGAAGCAGTCCCAAATCCAGGCGACACGGAATGTCTGAAAAACCGTGCAACCCTGTATTGCGACCGCTGAGCGGCCGAACGGGGGCAAGCCCCCTCGCCACAGGTTCGGTCCGAATGGAAAACATTCGTTAACCGACTAGCTTCGTCTGGGCATCAACCCTTACGGAAGTGCGGAATCACCTTCTCGCCGATGTTCTTCAAGGTCTCCAGCTGCGCCCACTGCGGCACGGTGCCCATCTGGCAGATGAACAGGATTTCGTCGGCGCCGGCATCGATCAGGCGCTGCACGTAGCTGATGCAATCCTCTACGGTGCCATAGGCGTGGTTCGGGTTCATCATCGCCATGGTCGGGTCGGAGAAGTCGACGCTGACTTCTTCCGAGGCGAAGCGCGACTTGATCACGCTCTGGCCGTTGCCATCGACGAAGGTGTCGTCCTTCCACTTCTCCGGGTCCGGACGCTCGCCACCGCCGTACCAGTAACCCAGGGATTCCATGAAGTAGCGCTGACCACGGATACCGATGCGGCGCGCTTCTGCGTTGTCCTCCAGCACGATGGCCGGGCACAGCGCGGCGATGTGGCGGTTGGGGCGGAAGCCCACTTGTTTCTTCTCATCGCGATGGTCAAAAGCCTCGTGATAGACCTCGACCTTCCTGGCGATTTCTTCCGGGCCACCGAAGCCCAGCACCAGAGCGCCCATGCCGCGACCGCCGGCATTTTTCAGCGACTCGGTGTTGGTGCACGCCAGATACATTGGCGGGTGCGGATCCTGATACGGCTTTGGATGGATCGGACGCTTGGGGATCTGCACGAAGTCGCCGTTGTGCTCGATCTCGTCCTGCACGAACATTTTCGGGATCAGGTACATCATCTCGTCGATCTGCGGCTGCAGGGTCGCCAGGTCGTAGCCGAAGGTACCGGCTTCCTGCTGCGTGCCGCCCTTGCCCACGCCAAAGTGCACACGGCCCTTGGACAGCAGGTCGAGGGTGGCGATGCGCTCGGCGACTTTCACCGGGTGGTTCATCGCCGGTGGCAGGCAGACCACGCCGTGACCGATACCGATACGCTCGGTTTTACCCGCCACGAAGGCCAGCATGGTTTCCGGCGCGGACATGTGCGAGTAGTTGCTCAGCGCGGTGTGCTCCACGCACCAGAACGTGTCGAAGCCAAGCTTGTCGGCCAGCACCGCCTGCTCAACGGTGTCCTGGAAAATCTTGCGGTCGCCTTCGCGGCTTGAATCCACCGTCTGGGCTTCGTAAATCAGGGAAAATTTCATGGTTGATCCTTGTGCTTATTTGGATGCGCAGTCGGCGCCAGAGACCTGTGCCTTGCGCCCATGCTCGGGTATTGGCAGGGCGCTCGAATCACGCAAACGGACTAGCTGATTCAGCAGAAACCATCAGAGGAAAAAGTCGTTGCTGTCCTGCCCCATGCTCACGCCACCGAGGTTCCACGCATACTTGGCCGGACTGTTGGCGACGTGGGCACGGCCGGTGTGAATGTCACGGAAGGCGCGGTTGATCGGGTGGCTGCGGAAGATCGTCGAAGCACCGCTGTTGAACATCAGGTCGCCAACGGCCTTGGCGCACTTGTCGGTCACCAGCGCCGAGTCGTAACGCATCTTCACCCGCTCGGGCATGCTCAGTGGCTCACCCTTCTGCGCACGCTCCAGCATCAGGGCGAAATTGCGCAGCAGCACGGTCTTGCACTCATCGACGCAGACCATGGCGTTGGCCAGCGCCGATTGCGCGGCCGGGTCCTGAACCATTTTGCGACCGTCATTGACCCCGACCCGGGCGCGGTTGTGCTCGATAAACTGATCCACCGCGCCTTGCAGAGCGCCGATAGCGGACGACGAAACCGCACGCACGAAAATCTGCCCGAATGGCAGGCGGAACAAGGGCGCGGTGTTCACCGCGTTGCCCGGACTGTTCTGCATGAAACCGTCGAACGCACGATGGGTGCGGTACTCGGGAACGAAGGCGTTTTCCACCAGAATGTCGTGGGAGCCTGTGGCTTCCAGGCCCATGACGTTCCAGTTGTCGAGAATCTGGTAGTCGCTGCGCGGCACCAGGAACGTCCGGTAATCCGGCGCCCCGCCCGCCTCTGCCGGCGGCACCAGCGCACCGAGGAACACCCACTCGCAATGCTTGCTACCGGAAGAAAAGCCCCAGCGCCCACTCAACTTGAAGCCACCTTCAACCCGCTCGACCTTGCCCACCGGCATATAGGAAGACGAGATCAACACGCTGGAATCGCTACCCCAGACATCCTGAGCCGCGCGGTCGTCGAACAGCGCCAGCTGCCAGTTGTGGATCGCCACCACCCCCAGCACCCAGGCCGAAGACATGCAGCCCTCGGCAAGAGTCATCTGTACGTCGAAGAAGTCCTTGGGCTCCAGCTCGTAGCCTTCCCAACGGGACGGTTGCAGGATGCGAAAGAACCCGGCGTCCTGGAAGTCCTTCAGGGTTTCTTCGGGCAACTGGCCGGCTTGCGCGGCATTCAGGGCGCGCTCACGCAGGATCGGCACCAGCTCGCGGGCACGTTGGCTCAGACGCTGGCGAATCAGGTCTTGGTTGAGCATTTTTATTGTTCTCCTTTGTTCACCCCATCCGCCGGGGCGCGCGTGCAACGGGGCGGGTGTAGCGCCCCTACACTGGCATTCAAGCAATGCATGACCGGGCGGGCATCCCTCAAACGGACCATGTGGTTTTGGGGGGAACAGGTATCGGGGGCATCTGAAAGGGATGTGTTGGATGACAGGCGGTGTGGATTTTTTGGGGTGTACATATCCATTGCTGCGGCAACGGCCACTTATGGTTCCGCTCTTACAGCGGGTCACTTTGGAAAAGCCCCAAAGTAACCAAAGGGCTCTTTCCCCTTTCGTTCGGTGCCTCGCCAAGGCTCGGCATTCCCTCGCTCCGGTCCTGCTCCGTGGGCCCGCCGCGATCGGCCATCCCTGGCCGTACGCGGCTAACCCGGCATCCATGCCGGGTTGCCCACTGCGCAGAACCTGCGCTCGGCCTCTCGAGGGGGCAAGAAGATCAAAAGCCAAAGCGAGGCGGCCTGCTGGCCGGCCTGATCGCGATTGAACGCGCTTCCCTGTAGGAGCGAGCTTGCTCCTACAGAAGAGAGAAGAGCAGAGCAAAAGCCGATCGGCATACCCCCACGCTCTTCACCACTCAACAGGCCGAGCGTTAGCTCGCCTGCCGCTCTTGATCTTGATCCACCCGCCCCCTCGGCAGGCTGAGTGGAGGTGTTCATCCGGGGAAAGGCGCGCAGCGCCGTTCGACGCAGTCGAACCCATTGCATGTAGGTCGCGCGAAGCCGACCGGAGGGCAATGCCCCCCGGATGAATGCCGGAGCGAAGGAACCCCGAGCCCTGGCGAGGGGCCGGACGTTCGGGGCGAGCGCTTTTTTTGCTTACTTTTTTTGAGGCGTTTGTCAAAAAAAGTGAGTCGCCGTCAGGGCGAAACCCTAAGTGGCCGTTACCGCAGAAACGGATATGTACACGGTCAACCAACAACCTGGTCGGCCCAGAGACCGCCAAGGTCACCAAGGCCTAGTCCCCTCGGACGATGTTACAGCTAGACGTCAGAGCAAGAATCCATCGCACTCCCCAACCAACAAAAAGGCCCAGTGCGATGAACGACGCCAACCTCAAAGCCGACATGCTCCAGGCCATGCGCCGCCTGGCCAAGTCCGTCACCATTATCAGCACCAGCAACGGCTCCGAACGCTTCGCCATGGCCGCCACCGCGGTCGACTCGCTGAGCACCGAGCCACCGTCGCTGCTGATCTGCGTCAACAAGACCGCCTCGCCCCACGCCGCACTGGCGACCGGCGCCGACTTCTGCGTGAACATCCTCGGCGTCGAGCAACAAGACCTCGCACACCTGTGCAGCGGCGCAATCAAGGGCGAAGCGCGTTTCGACCGTGGCAACTGGCTGACCAGCCCCGGAGGCATTCCTTACCTGGGTGACGCGCAATCGGCGATCCTCTGCCGTCAGGACGGCCACTTCAGCTACGGCACCCACACCGTGTTCATCGGGCGCATTTTGCAGATCCACACCAGCGACGCCATCACCCCGCTGGTCTACCTCGACGGCAGCTACACCACCACCGCCAAACCCACACCCTCCTTCGCTGTCGCCGGCTGAGGCCTGGGCATGGACGGCGTGAACGGGTTGACGGCGTTGCGAGTGAACAGCGCCGACCAGTTGCCATGGGATGACCGCTGCGATTTGCTGGTGGTCGGTTTCGGCGGTGCCGGCGCCTGTGCCGCGATCGAAGCGGCCAGTCGAGGCCTCTCGGTGCTGGCCCTGGACCGTTTCGAAGGAGGCGGCGCCACCGCGCTCAGCGGCGGTGTTGTTTATGCCGGAGGTGGCACGCCGTATCAGCGTCAGGCCGGCTATGAAGACACCAGCGAAGCCATGCTCAATTATCTGTGCCGGGAAGTGGGCGAGGCCGTCAGTCGTGAAACCCTGAAGGACTTCTGCGAAGGCAGCCGCGAGCAACTGGCCTGGCTGGAGCGTCAGGGCGCAGCTTTCGAAGCCAGCGTGCCGCCGCATAAAACCTCGTACCCGAGTGATCAGTACTACCTCTATTACTCCGGCAACGAAGCCGTACCGGCCTATGCCGCCAGCGCCAAACCGGCGCCCCGTGGCCACCGCACCAAAGGTCCGGGCATGTCTGGCGCCAGCTTGTTCGCCCCGCTCAAGGCCAGCGCCTTGCGTCACGGCGCACGCCTGCGCAGCCAGTGCGAAGTGCGGCGATTGGTGCTTGACCTGGACGACAAAGTCCTCGGTGTCGAAGCCTGGCAGTTGCCTTCCGGCAGTCGCGCGGCCCGGCAACATGCACGTTTGTCGCGCTGGGCCGCGGCCATTCATATGTACGCTCCGGCGTTGGCCGACCGCTTGCGCGCCCGTCAGCGCCACATCGAACAGACCAGCGCCATTCGGCAATTGATTCGCGCCGAACAGGCAGTGCTCCTGAGCAGCGGCGGTTTTATCTTCAATCGCGATCTGGTGCGCCAACACGCGCCGCAGTACCTGGCCGGTTTGCCGCTGGGCGCCACCGGGTGCAATGGCAGCGGCATCGCCCTGGGTCAGAGCGCCGGTGGCAGCGTCGCGCGGATGGACAAGGTCAGCGCCTGGCGTTTCATCAACCCGCCACTGGCCTGGGCCCGCGGGCTGATCGTCAATGCCCGTGGACAGCGCTACGCCAACGAAGAAATCTATGGAGCGACCCTTGGCCACGCCATGGTCGAGGAACAGGACGGCCGCGCCATTCTGATTCTCAATCAGGCGCTGGTTCGAGAAGCACTCAGTCAGGTCGGCCCGGGCAAGGTGTGGAACTTCCAGCGCCTGCCGGTACTGCTCAACCTGCTGTTCAACGCCAGACGCAGCACCAGCCTGGCCGGGTTGGCCAAGCGCTGCCATCTACCGCCGGAGCTACTGCGCCAGAGCGTCGAACGTTATAGCCGCGCAGCACGGGGCGAACTGGCGGACGAGTTCGGCAAGTCCTCGGCGATGCTCGCCAACCTCGACCAGGGTCCGTGGTACGCCCTCGACCTGTCCTTCACCAGCCGCCTGTTCCCCTGCCCGGTCATCACCCTGGGCGGGCTGAAGGTCTGCGAGGCCAGCGGTAGGGTGCTGGACCACGCCGGCCAGCCGATCCAGGGCCTGTACAGCGCCGGCCGCAACGCGGTCGGCGTCGCCTCCAACCTGTATGTCTCCGGCCTGTCCCTGGCCGATTGCATCTATTCCGGTCGCCGGGCTGCCGCCCACGTGGCCGACCAATTCGCACTTCAAACCGCACGATCAGGAGAACAACAATGCAACGTGTAGAAGGCAAAGTCTGCATCATCACCGGCGCAGCCAGCGGCATCGGTCGCGAAGACGCCCTGCTGCTGGCCCGCGAAGGCGCCAAAGTGGTACTGACCGACCTCAACGAAGAAGCAGGTCGCCAGGTCGCTAAAGAAATTGGCGCCAATGCGCTGTTCATACGTCACGACATCGCCAGCGAAAGCGACTGGCAACACGTGGTCAAGACCACCGTCGAACACTTCGGCCGCCTCGACGTGCTGGTCAACAACGCCGCGATCCTGGCTTTGGGCAGCATCGAAGACACCACGCTGGAGCTATGGCAGAAGGTGCAGAAGATCAACGGCGACGGCTACTTCCTCGGCTGCAAATACGCGATCCAGGCCATGAAGGAAACCGGTGGCGGCTCGATCATCAACATGTCGTCGGTCGCGGCCTTGGGCGCGATGCCGATGTTCTGCGCCTACTCGGCGTCCAAGGGCGCGGTGGCGGCGATGACCCGTTCCATTGCGCTGCACTGCAAGCAACAGGGCTACCGCATCCGTTGCAACAGCGTGCACCCGGATGGCGTGAACACACCGATGACCCAGGCGTTGGCCGGTGGTCAGGCGATCCCCCAGGAAGCGCTGGACCAGGACCCGATGAACCGCATGGCCGCGCCACGGGACATTGCCAATGTGGTGCTGTTCCTCGCCACCGACGAGTCGCGGTTCGTCAACGGTGCCGAGATCCGCGTCGACAACGCGCAGTTGATCAGCGGGCTCTGAGGTCGAGGTGAACATGGGCACGCAACAACAGAACCTGACCCCGTTGGAACACACGACGGCAAGCGTCGCATTGCAAGTGTGCGCGGTGATCGACGAGACCGCTGACGCGCGCTCGCTGGTGCTGGATATACCGCCAGACCTGCGTGAGCGCTTTCGCTACAAACCGGGCCAGTTCCTGAGTTTTCGCGTGCCCTTTGCCGGCAAACTGTTGACCCGCTGCTATTCCATGGCCAGCTCGCCTCTCGCGGATGCGCTGCCCAAGGTCACGGTGAAACGGGTCGACGGTGGCCGGGTGTCGAACTGGATGAACGAAGTGCAGGTCGGCGACTGGCTGGAAGTGCTGCCACCGGCCGGGCATTTCTGCCTGGACCCGCAGCAGTCGGCGGACACCGAAAAGCCCTTGGTACTGTTCGGCGGCGGTTCGGGCATCACCCCGGTGTTTTCCATTCTCAAATCGGTGCTGCACAGCAGCCGGCGGCCGATCCGATTGATCTACGCCAACCGCGATGAAGCGTCGGTGATTTTCAAGGACGAGCTGTGCCGGTTGATCAAGGCGCATCCTGATCAACTGCATGTGGTGCACGTCCTCGATTCGGTGCAGGGCTTTCTGACGGACCATCAGGTCCGTCATCTGCTGCGCGGATCGACTGGCGGCGACTACTTCATCTGCGGACCGGGACCGTTCATGGACACCGTGGAGCGCACGCTGCTGGCATTGGGTGAGTCCGCCGACTGCATTCACGTCGAGCGTTTCGTTTCACCACCGGACCCGGATGAACTGCTGGCCGAAGAAGCCATGGCGCGGGCTGCGGCCATGCAATCGCAATGCGAAGCGCTGATCGTCGAACTCGACGGCCAGCAACACGAAATTGCCTGCCAACCCGGCGATACCCTGCTGCAAAGCTGCAAGGCGGCGGGCCTGGACGTGCCGTCGTCCTGTGAAGAAGGCTTTTGCGGGGCGTGCATGTGCGTGGTCCAGGAAGGTGAAGTCCAGTTGGCGCGCAACGACGTCTTGACCCCAAAGGAGTTGACCGAAGGCTGGACTCTGGCTTGCCAGAGCCGACCGACCGGGGCCCGTGTGCGCCTGAAATTCCCCGACTGAGACCCGGCCCCCCCTGTAGGAGCGAGCATGCTCGCGATGGTCGTCAACGATAACGCGGGGCATCTGAATGCCCGCGTTGCCAGGGCGTTTTTCGTCAGAACGCCGCCCGGAGCATGCTCGCTCCTGCAGGAAGGCATGATCAAGGGTGCTCTATCGCCTTAGTCCCAATGGACGATCACTCGGGCCGGGTCTGCGGTTAGACTCGACCACAGCATTAGCCCACAACAATAAAGAGGTGCAGTTATGGCTCGTTTGCAGAATAAGGTCGCGGTGATCACCGGCGGCGCTTCGGGGATCGGCCTGGCCTGCGTGCGCCGCTTCTCGGCCGAAGGCGCGCAAGTGGTCGGGCTGGACATCGGCAGCGCACCGGCAGACTTTCCCGGCCTGTTCATGACCCTGGACGTGCGCGACGAAGCGCAGGTACAGCAAGTCATGCAAGAAGTCATCAGCCGCTTCGGGCGCATCGATGTACTGGTCAACGCCGCTGGCGTCGCCGACCAGGGCAGCGTGACCCAGACCACCACCGCCAACTGGCAACGGGTGATGGACATCAACCTGACCGGCAGCATGCTCACCAGCAAGTACGCGCTGGAGTCGATGGTGTCGCAACGCAGCGGCTCGATCATCAACGTCGGTTCGATCTTCGGTCTGCAAGGCTGCGACGGCAACGTGGCCTACAACGTGTCCAAAGGTGGTATCAACCAGCTGACCCGCTCGATGGCCATCGACTACGGCTACGCCAACATTCGCGTCAACGGTCTGTGCCCGGGCCTGATCGAAACGCCGATGACCAGCATGGTCCGCGAGCACGAAGCGTTCCACGCCTTCTTTGCCTCGCAGCACATGCTCAGCCGCTCCGGGCAACCGGAAGAAGTGGCCAACGTCGCGCTGTTCCTGGCATCCGACGAAGCCTCCTTTGTCAGCGGTCAGATGATTGCCGTGGACGGTGGCTTCTCCGCCGGTCGCCGTTTCGCCCCGCCCGCCCAGTAATTCGCAATCCGGCCGGGCGCCCCGCCCGGCCTACTCCCTTTTTCGTACTTGTCTTCTAACCGGGGAGGCCCCATGCCGCCTGTCGCCACCGCACTGACCATCGCTCAACTGTTCGCCAACGCTGCCCAGGCCTACGGCGACCGCCCGGCCATCGAGGACGCGGGCCACATCATCAGCTACCGACAACTCGACCAACTGCGCCGCCAGGCTGCCCGCGCGCTACTGGCCCTCGACGTACAGGTCGGAGACCGCGTGGCAATCTGGGCGCCCAACGTATGGGAATGGATCGTCGCCGCCGGCGCCCTGCAAAGTGTCGGCGCCGCCCTGGTGCCGCTCAACACCCGGATGAAGGGCAGCGAGGCCGGCTACATCCTGCGCGAAAGCGGCACCTGCGTGCTGTTTGCCATCGGCGAGTTCCTCGGCGCGGACTACCCCGGCATGCTGGCGTCGGAAGACCTGCCTGAGTTGCGCCACATTGTCAGCGTGCGCGGCGTCAATTCGGGCACCCTGGCGTGGGAGCGGTTCATGGATCTGGCGGCCGATGTGCCGCAACTGGCGTTGCGCACCCGCGAACAGAGCGTTGGCCCGCAGGCCTTGTCCGACGTGCTGTTTACCTCTGGCACCACCGGCAAACCCAAAGGCGTGATGACCAGCCACGGCCAGAACCTGCGCATCGTGCGTGACTGGAGCGATATCGTCGGTTTGTGCGAGAGCGATCGCTACCTGATCGTCAACCCGTTCTTCCATTCCTTCGGTTACAAGGCCGGCTGGCTGGCAGCGCTGATGCGCGGCTGTACCCTCCTGCCGCAGCAGGTGTTCGACGTGCAGGCCGTGCTCGAATGCGTGCAGCGTGAACGCATCACCGTGTTGCCCGGGCCACCGACGCTGTATCAATCGTTGCTGGCCCATCCGCAACGCAACGAATTCGACCTGAGCACCTTGCGCGTGGCGGTGACCGGGGCGGCGGCGATTCCGGTGGAGATGATCCACCGCATGCGCGACGAACTCGGATTCGCCACCATCGTCACCGCGTATGGGCTGACGGAAGTCTGCGGTTTCGCCACGATCTGCCGCGCCGGCGACTCGGCGGAAAAGGTCGCCAACACCAGTGGCCGGGCGATGCCGGGGGTGGAAGTGCGCTGTGTCGGCAGCAGCGGTCGCAGCCAGCCAGCCAACATCTCCGGTGAAGTGCAGATCCGCGGTTACAACCTGATGCAGGGTTATCTCAACAACCCCGAAGCCAGCCAGGAAATACTCGACGCCGACGGCTGGCTGCACACCGGCGACATCGGCATGCTCGACGAACAGGGTTACCTGCGCATCACCGACCGCCTCAAGGACATGTTCATCACCGGTGGCTTCAACGTGTACCCGGCGGAAATCGAACAATGCCTGCTGAGCTATCCGGGCGTGGCCCAGGCAGCGGTGATCGGTATTCCTGACGAGCGTCTGGGTGAAGTGGCGATGGCGTTCCTGCTGCCCGCGCCGGGAACGGACATCGAACAGGCACGGTTCCTCGCCTGGTGTCGTGAGCAGATGGCCAACTACAAGGTTCCGCGCCGGGTGCAGGTGTTGCAGAGCATGCCGACCAATGCGGCGGGGAAAGTGACCAAGAATGTGTTGCGCGAGTGGGCGCTGCAGCCAGTCAGTTAATGCAATCCATGTGGGAGCGAGCCTGCTCGCGAATGCGCAGTGTCAGCCGACATCAATGCTGGATGTGCCGACGCCTTCGCGAGCAGGCTCGCTCCCACAGTTTTTTGTGTTTTAGCGACCTAGATCACCCGCGCCGGATGCTGCTGGCGCGGGTCGCCGAGCATGGCGCGGTGGGACGGTGGCTGGCGGCCTTCGGCTTCGCTGATGCCGTAGCCGGGGGCGATTTCGGCGGTGATCAGGGTCTGCCCGGATAACGCCATCAACTGCGGATCATTGAGTAAGGCATGAATCACCCGTCCATTGAATTGCGGGGTTTCAGCGTGGGCCAGAAATGCCTGGTACTGTTCGCCATGCTGTTCGCCGGCAATCTTCGTGCGCTCGGTCAGTTGCGGGCCGAGCCACAGCGACAACGCCGCCACCCCCTGCCCTTCGAAATCGATCGCCATGTCGGCCGCCAGCTTGTCGACTCCGGCCTTTTGCGCACCGTACGCCGGGCCGTGCATGTAGCAGCCGGCGCCGAATGACGAAGTGAAGCAGATCAGGCCTTGAGCACTTTTCAGCAACAACGGGGCGGCGTAGTAGCTGGCGATGTAGGCCGAGCGCAGACCGACGTCGAGAATGCGCACCAGCTCCAGCGGCTTGGCCCAGAACGGTCCTGGCTCGATCAACTGGTCATGAATGAACGCGGCGTTGTTCACCAGCAAATCCAGATGCCCGCACTCATCTTCCACGCGGGCAAACAGCGCCCGAACCTGCGCGTCATCGGCGTGGTCACAGACCACCGCGATCCCGCGTCCACCGGCCGCGGTGATCGCGGCAGCAGTGTCCTCCAGCGAACCGCGCAAGGCGTGCCCGTACAGGTTCGACCCGCCCTGCGTCGGGGCACGACCGGTGACATACACCGTCATTCCCGCCGCCCCCAGGGCCAGGGCAATGCCCTGCCCCACTCCGCGACTGGCGCCGGTCACCACGGCTATCTGTGAACGCTGGCTGTTCATTCGACACTCCCGAACAAGGTTTTCGCTGAAGCGGTTTCGCTCTGGCGCTTGATGTGATTGGCCGCCAGGTAACCGAAGGTCATCGCCGGGCCGATGGTCGAGCCGGCACCCGGATAGGTGCGACCCATCATCGAGGCGGCGCTGTTGCCGATGGCGTACAGGCCGTTGATCGCTTGCCCGTCCTCGTGCAACACCCGGGCGTGCACGTCAGTCAGCAGGCCACCCTTGGTGCCGATGTCGCCGGCATCGATGCGCACGGCGTAAAACGGCCCTTTGAGCAACGGTGCCAGGCACGGATTGGGTTGCACGTTCGGGTCGCCGTAATAGCGGTCGAACAGTGATTCGCCCTTGTGGAAATCCTCGTCGACGCCCTGCACGGCCATGCCGTTGAAACGCTGCACAGTGCGCACCAGTCCGGCACTGTCGACGCCGATTTTCGTCGCCAGCTCTTCCAGGCTCGACGCTTTGTGGAAGTAGTCGCGCAGGTGCTCTGGCAATTGCCAATCGCGCTGGGCATAACCCGGCAGCAAGGCGCCGCACGGGTACTTGCGCCGGAACTCGGCGTCGAACACCATCCAGCACGGCACGCTCGTGGCGCCTTCGCGGTTGTTGGCGTACATCGCATAAACGATATCGGTATAGGGCGCGGCTTCATTGACGAAACGCTCCCCCGCCGCATTGACCATCACGCACCCGGGCAAGGTTCGCTCGACAAACAATGCACGCTGCTTTTCTTCGCCCTTGACGTAAGTGGTCGGCGCCCACCAACTGTGCTCCATCAACGCGGTCCGCGCGCCGATGGCCTGGCCGGCGCGAATGCCATCTCCGGTATTGTTGGGCGGCGTGGCACTCCAGCCGGCCTGGGACGGCTGTGGCAGGTACTGCTCGCGCATCGCCTGATTACGTTCGAAGCCACCGGCGGCGATGATCACGCCGTAGCGCGCCTTGACGTTGAGCAACTGGCCGTTGCGATTGACCCGCGCCCCACCGACCCGGTCGCCGACCAACAGTAATTCTTCCATCGCACAGTTGAGCCACAGCGATTTGCCGCGATCCTGCAACGAACAGCGCAAGGCCCCGATCAAGGCATTGCCCAGGGTCAGGTAGCGGTCGCGGCGCGACAAGCGCCGGCCCTCGCGGTCACGCCAGTAGCGCCACATCACCCGCAGGGTCAGGCGCAACCAGCCGGGGCCACGGCACAGCAGCACTTGCGCCTCTTTCATGGTCATCGCCATGCGCCCCATCATCAGGGTGCCGGGGGACGGCGCACGCATGCGCAAGAATTCTTCGCCCAGTTCGGCGGCATTGAACGGTTGCGGATCCATCGAGCGATAGCCCGGCTTGCCGCCTTCGACCTCCGGGTAGTAATCGGCGTAGCGAGGTTGCGCCTCGAAGCGCACGCGGGTGTGTTTTTCCAGGTACTCGACCATCTCCCGACCGTGCTCGACATAGGCTTCGATGCGCCCGTCGTCGATCTCGCCGTGGGTCACCGCACGGATATAGGCAATCGCTTCGGCCGCCGAATCACTGCCGCCCAGGGCCTTGATCCGATGGTTGTCCGGGATCCAGATACCGCCACCGGATACCGCCGACGTGCCGCCGTACTCACCGCTCTTTTCGATCAGCAGCGTATTCAGGCCCAGGTCATGGGCGCGCAGCGCAGCGGTCATGCCCCCTGCTCCGGAGCCAATCACCAACACATCACAGCACTCATCCCATTTGATCCCGGCAGCGTTCATGCGATCACCCTTGTTCAGCGCCCATCAGGCAGAAACCGCCACCGCCGGATCTTCGCCCGGTGCAGTCGGTCTCGGGATTGTTCGCCGCGCGCGCCGGGTGTTCATCGTCCGATGGGACTAAGGCGAACACCGCAACGGCCCCCTGCAAATCGCGTAGTCCGCTTGGACGATGTTGCGCGCAAGTCGTGACTCCATAGTCGCCCACAGCACCAATCACCCCCCTGAATTGCAGGTCGGGCAGGTCTGACCTGGGCCATGAGGACGACATGATAAAAACAATAATCGCCCCACCAACACAGCACCCTCGCGTACAGCTGGCTTTGCTGTTGCTGGCTGGCGGACTAAGCGCTCACGTGAATGCCATGAGCTTTCAGCCAAGCGAAGACTTGAGCATCGACTGGGACACCACACTGACGTACAGCCTCGCCTGGCGGACCGAGTCGCGCGATCACAAACTGACCGCCAATGCCAACGCCAACGACGGCGACAACGCGTTCGACAAAGGCAGCCTGATCAACAACCGCAGCGGTTTTCTCACCGAAGCCAACATCAAGTGGCAGGATGACTACGGCGTGTTCGTCCGGGCGACCGGTTTCTACGACAACGTTTACGATCAGGACAACGACAACACCACCGGCACATCCAACTGCTTCGCCGGTGGCCATTGCAGCAAACCCGACCGTTTCCCCCAGGACACCATCGACCAGCACCGCAATGAATTGCGCATGCTCGATTACTACGCCTATGGCACCTGGGACCTGAGCGGCCACGCCTTCAACGCGCGCCTGGGTAACCAGGTGGTGAGCTGGGGTGAGAGCCTGTTCTACCCGGGAATTTCCGCGGCCCAGAGCCCGGTGGACGCGACCAAGGCGACCACCCCGGGTGTCGAGGTCAAGGAAATCCTGCTACCTGTCGGCCAACTGTTCACCCAGTTCGCCCTGACCGAAAGCCTGGGTATCCAGGCCTACTACCAATACAAGTGGGAAAAGACCGAGCTGTTCGGCGTGGGTAGCTACTTCTCCACCACCGACTTCATCGACGAGGGTGGTTTCAATGACGCCTCCGGTTTCGTCACCCGCCTCAAGGACGACAAACCGAGCGACAGCGGCCAGTACGGTCTGGCCTTCACCTACGCCGCCGAGTCGCTGAACAACACCGAGTTCGGCATCTACTACTCGCGTTATCACGACAAGACCCCATCGCTGGACTTCGCCTCGACCCTGGGCCGCTACCAGGTGCGCTATTTCGACAACATCGACCTGTTCGGCGCGAGTTTCGCCACGGTGCTGGGCGACGTCAGCTGGGCTGGCGAAGTCAGCTACCGCGACGGTACGCCGGTGATGGTCGACAACGGTTTCTCCAGTCCCGTGCGTGGCAAAACCATGCAGGCGCAGACGTCACTGATCTACGTGGTCGGCCCGACGTCCTTCGCCGACAACACCACCCTGACCGGTGAGCTGGTCTACAACACCGTGATCAGCAACGACAAGTCGCAGCCGGTAGCCCTGGCGCCGGGCTTCTCGCTGCCGGGCACCGACAGCCTGGTCTTTGACCGCGATGCCTGGGGCTACACGGTGCAGGCGAACTTTGACTACAACGACGTGTTCAGCGGATGGGACATGTCGGTACCTGTCACCTTCAGCGCCGCCGCCCACGGTGACAGTTCGATGGTCGGCTCGATCAACGCCGGCCAGAACGATAACCGCGCCAGTATCGGCAGCTCGTGGCGATACCTCGGCAACTTCACCGTCGAGGCCCGCTACAACGCCTACCTCGGCAACGCCAACAACAGCCCGTTGGCCGACCGCGACAACGTCGCGCTCAACTTCAAGTACCGGTTCTGATTCCCCAATCGGAGGAGCACAGCATGTCCAGATTCACCCAAACATTATTGAGCACCGCGTTGACCGTCGGCCTGCTCGGCAGTGGCCTGGCCTACGCCAGGGTCAGCCCCGAAGAAGCCGCCCGCCTGGGCCAGGACCTGACCCCGATGGGTGCCGAAAAGGCCGGCAACGCCGATGGCAGCATCCCGGCCTGGTCCGGCAAATGGCGCGGCCTGCCGCCAGGACTCAAGTACGCCGGGCCCGGCACGCCGTACCCGGACCCGTATGCCACGGAAAAACCGCTGTTCGTGATCGATTCGAAGAACATGGACAAGTACGCCGACAACCTGACCGATGGCCAGAAAGCGCTGCTCAAGCGCTATCCTGATACCTTCAAGATCCCGGTGTACCCGAGCCACCGCGACTTCCGTCTCGATCAGCGCCTGGAAGACCAGATCAAGAAAAACGCCGTCACTGCCGAACTCGACAATGACAACAACGACACGAAAAACGCCTGGGGTGCCTCGCCGTTCCCGATCCCGAAGAACGGCAGCGAGTTGATGTTCAACCATACCTTGCAAGGCCGTGCCAACACTGAAGAGGCCAACTATGGCCAGGCCGTGGTGTATTCCAACAAGGAAAAGGTGCTCGAAGAGGTCAACTACAAGATCTTCTCGATCTGGTCCAGCCCGGACAAAACCCTGGAGACCGCCAACGGCGTGCTCACCAACTTCCTGATCACCACCCTGGAACCGGTGCGCAAGAAGGGCGAGATCGTCGTCGGTCACGAGTTCATCAACCCGACCGCCTCCCCGCGCCAGGCCTGGCAGTACAGCCCGGGCCAACGCCGGGTACGTCGCGCACCGACCGTGGGCTACGACTCGCCAACCGGCGCCGGCGGTTTCCGCGTGTACGACGAAGACCGTTTGTTCAACGGTGCGCCGGACCGCTACAACTGGACCATCGTCGGTAAAAAGGAAATCTACATTCCGTACCACAACTACAAGATCGACGACCCGAGCGTAACGGCCGACCAGATCCTGTCCACCACCGGTCACGTCGATCCGCAGTACATGCGCTACGAGAAACACCGCGTCTGGGTGTTGCAGGCCAACCTCAAGGAAGGTGCCCGCCACGTGTACGCCAAGCGCGTGATGTACCTGGACGAGGACACCTGGTCCGCGACCATGGCCGACAACTACGACAGCCGTGGCCAGTTGTGGCGCACCAACATGCAGACCTCGATCTACGCCTACGAGCTGCAGCGCTACCACGCCCGCCTCGGGATCTACCACG
The DNA here is from genome assembly GCF_002113025.1 of Pseudomonas sp. B28(2017). GTDB lineage: Bacteria > Pseudomonadota > Gammaproteobacteria > Pseudomonadales > Pseudomonadaceae > Aquipseudomonas. Next base: position 79,726 of record NZ_NEJH01000015.1, read on the forward strand.
ATCTGATCGCCGGCTCCTACCTGGTTGACCGCATGCTGGTCGATCAGAAACCAGCCAAGCTCAACGCCACTGCCTTCACCGAAGACGAATTCACCCCTGGCAACCTGCGCAAACTCGGCACCCGCTAAAACCTGGACGCCCCGGCCGATTCATTCGGTCGGGGCGTTATGCTTTGTAAAATCCGCGCCTCCCACGGAAGACTGCCCATGAATAAACGCCTCACCGGCATCATCGCCATGGCCAGCGTTGGCCTGTCGATGCAAGCCAACGCCCTGAACATCCTGCTGACCAACGACGATGGCTGCCGCGCGCCCGGCATCGATGCGATGTACCGCGCCCTGACCGCCGCCGGGCACAAGGTCACGCTGGTCGGCCCGTTGAACGACAGCAGCGGCATCAGCGCCGCCAGCGTAGTCGTGCCTGGCCAGGCCCTGGCGGTGACCGAACTGGCACCGGGCAAATTTTGCGTCGGACCACCGCAGGGCTACACCCCGCCTGCCGGCAAGACCTCTGCTATCGGTACGCCAGTGGATGCGGTCAATGTCGGCCTTGATGTGATCCTCAAGGATTCGCCGCCAGACCTGGTGGTGTCGGGCAGCAACTTTGGCGAAAACGTCGGCCCGCTGACGCAGATGTCAGGGACCCTGAACGCTGCGGTACGCGCGATGTTCAAAGGGATTCCGGCGGTGGCGGTGTCCACGGCCATCGACATGGACCTGATCATCCGCGACCAACAGGCCGGCTACCGCAAGACCCTCGGCGCCATGGACGATACGGCGCGGTTTGCAGTGAACGTCATAGAACAAGCGAGCCTGGCCGGCGTAGAAGCCAGACAGGCTTGCGCCAAAAACAAACACTCGTGCGAGCTGAATGTACTGGGCCTGCCAGGGGTGAACGGCTTGAACCTCAACTATCCGCCGCTACCGCCAGGCGAAATCAAAGGCGTAAGCTTTGCCCCGATCGGCAATTGGGATCGCGTGAACTTCACCTCACAGCGCGGCGCCGACGGCGTGGTCCACGTCAATCTGGCCGCGCCGTCGACACCGACCGAAGTCCAGCAACAGGCTGATGCCTATCAACTGTGGCAAGGCCACGCGGTGATCACCGTGATCGACGGCAACATGACCGCGCCGGAGGCGGTGCAGGATCAGGCGAAGAAGATATTGCGCGGGATCAAGCCTTAACACGGCACGGAACCTGTGGGAGCGAGCCTGCTCGCGAAGAGGCCGGCACTTCCGACAGAGAGGTTGCCTGACACTCCGTCTTCGCGAGCAGGCTGGCTCCCACAGTTTCATTCACTGAAGTCAGATTGTGGGCTGGAACGGCACAAACTCGGTCACTTCCAGATCGAACCCGGACACCGCCTTGTAGGGCACCGGTGAGCTCATCAGGCGCATTTTGCGCACGTTCTGGTCGCGCAGGATCTGCGCGCCGATGCCCAGGGTCCTCTGCGGAAATTGCGGTGTACGCAGTTTGCCGCCGCTGCGCTGGCGCAACTGTTCGAGCACACCGTCAGCGGTTTCCTTTTGTGCCAGCAACACCAGTACGCCGCAATCGGCGGCAGCGATGCTCGCCAGCGAACGCTCGAGGGTCCACTGCTGCGCCCCGCTCTCGCTTTCACACCCAAGCACATCACGCAACGTCTCGATGCTTTGCACCCGCACCAGTACCGGTTGGGTGCTGTCGATCCGGCCTTTGACCAGCGCCAGGTGCAACGAGCCCTGGTAGGCATCCTGATAGGTCGTCACCTGGAACTCGCCGTGACGGGTATGCAACGGATACTCGCCGCCACGCTCGATCGTGCCTTCATGCAGGATGCGGTAGTGAATCAGGTCGGCAATGGTGCCGATCCGCAAGCCATGCTGTTGGGCGAACTCGTGCAACTCGGGACCACGGGCCAGGTCGCCGTCCTCGTTGAGAATCCCCACCAGGGTTGCCGCCGGCTGCAGGCCCGCCAGACGTGTCAGGTCGCAGGCGGCCTCGACATGCCCGGCCCGCTGCATCACGCCACCGGGCAAGGCCTGTACCGGGAAAATATGCCCCGGTTGCACCAGGTCCGACGGACCGCTGGCCGGGTCGACCGCCACCTGGATCGAGCGCGCCCGGTCCGCCGCCGAGATACCGGTAGATACCCCGGTGGCGGCCTCGATCGAGCGGGTAAACCCCACGCCATGTTGTGCGCGGGAGTTGGGCACCATCAGGTCCAGGCCCAACGCACGGCAGCGCTGTTCGGTCAGAGCCAGGCAAATCAACCCGCGGGCCTGTACCGCCATGAACGTGACGGCCTCGGCCCCGGCCTGTTCGGCGGCCATCAGCAGGGAGCCTTCGCCATTGTTTTCGTCGTCGGTGATCACCACCATCCGGCCGGCGCCGATGGCTTCGATCAATTGCGGTATCGTGTTGAAGGCCACACCGCTCATTTGAGTGCCCCGCGCAGCTCAATCGCCGCCTCGGACAACACCTGTGCCGCACGCTCGACAAACGGTGCCATGCTGACAAAACCATGGATCATGCCTTCGCAGCGCTGCACCCGCACCGACACTCCGGCTTCGCGCAATGCCTGGGCGAACGCCTCGCCTTCGTCACGCAAAGGGTCGAACTCGGCGGTGATCAGGGTGGTCGGCGGCAAACCGTCCAGGCTGTCGGCGCGCAATGGCGAAGCCAATGGATCATCCGCCTGCCCGCTCTCTTGCAAATACTGCTGCCAGAACCAGCGCATCATCGCAGCGGACAGCAGATAACCATCGGCGAAGTCGTCGAACGAAGGACTGTCGCACGCTGCATCGGTCACCGGATAAAACAGGCACTGATGACGGACTTTCGGCCACTGCCGTTGCGCGGCCAAGCGGCTGACCGCCAGTGCCAGATTGCCCCCGGCACTGTCGCCGGCCAAGGCCAGTCGACAGCCATCAACGCCGAGTCCGGCGGCCTGTTCGACCAGCCAGCAGGTGGCCGCATAACAATCGAGGGGTGCCGCCGGGAAAGGGTGTTCCGGTGCCAGTCGATAGGCCACCGACACCACCACCGCCCCGGTCTGACAGGCCAGTGAGCGACAGAGATTGTCGTGGGTATCGAGATTGCCCATGACAAATCCGCCGCCATGGAAAAACACCAGCAACGGCAGGTTGGGCTCATCCGATGGCCGATACAGCCGTGCATCCAGCTCGCCGTCCGCGCCGGCCACCCGCAGGGCGCGCACGTCGCTCATCGGATCGCCGGGGATGGCCGGCAGCAGGTTGTCGGAAAACTGCCGGTACCGGGCGGCATCGACCTGGCTGAAATCGGGCTCCGGGATGTCGCGAAACTGCTGGAGTACGCCAGCGATCTGCTTATCGAGCGGCATGGGCTTGGTCCTCTACGTCGGCCATTTGAAACTGCGGATTGGTCTCGCCCAGGATGCTGTGTACCCGCCGTTCAAGGGCCGCTTTGAAACCCTTGTGGGGCAGAATCCAGAAACGTTTTTGCGCGACGGCGGCGAACACTTGCGCGGCCAGTTCAGCCGGGGTCATGCCCTGGCGAATACTGCTGTCGAGCAGTTGACTGAAGTCGGATCCGGCGGTGTCCACCACCTGATTCGACGCCATGATTTCACTGGCCACCGGCCCCGGGCAGAGCACCGAAACCGACACCGGCGCACCGAGCATGGCGAGTTCGTAATGAAGGGTTTCCGAAAGCGCGACCACGGCCTGCTTGGTCACGTTGTACGGCGCCATCAACGGACTGCTGACCAGCCCGGCAAGGGACGCGGTGTTGATCACATGGGCTGCCCGGCCCTGACTGATCAACAGCGGCACAAAGCAGCGAATGCCGTTGATCACGCCATTGAGGTTGACGTTCAGCATGCGCTGCCATTGCGCCTCGGTGATTTCCCAGCTGAAACCGGTTTGCATCACGCCGGCGTTGTTGAATAGCAGGTCAACCCCGCCAAAGTGCTCGACAGCCCGGTCACGCAAGCGCTCGACCTGTTTCACATCACTGACATCGGTGACGCAGGCAATCGCTTGCACTCCGCCGGCCGTCAATTCGTCGCACAGGGCTTGCAGGCCCGCTGCATCCCGATCCGCCAGCACCAGGCGCATGCCCAGCGTCGCCGCGTGTTCGGCCAGGCCACGGCCAATTCCACTGGCGGCGCCAGTAATCACCGCTACCGGCCCTTGTTCATCACTCATCGCCAACTCCTGCCACAGGTCCTATGGCGCCAGTAGAGCGGGCCTGCATAAAGCAGCCATCGTCCATTCAGACGATGCCCGCTTTTACAGGGCCGGCAGAATCCGTTACATGCGCCAAACCCGTGATCCCTTGGGAGAATAACAAGATGAGTACCCTGCACCGCATCGAAGCCAAACTGCTGGAAGACCGCTACGCCCGCGGCTGGCATTGCCTGGGCTTGGCCGCGCAATACCGCGACGGCAAGGCCCATCGCCTGGAGGTGTTCGGCACCCGTCTGGTGGCGTTCCAGGGTGAAGACGGCGAGCTGCATATTCTCGATGGTTATTGCCCGCACATGGGCGCTGACCTGAGCACCGGCTGCGTTGAGGGCAACTCGATTCGCTGCCCGTTCCACGCCTGGCGCTGGGGCGCCGATGGCGTGTGCGATGACATCCCTTATGCCAAGCGCATTCCGCCCCGGGCCAAAATCAAAAGCTGGCCGATCATGGAAGAGAACCAGCTGCTGTTCGTCTGGAATGACCCCGAAGGCAACCCGCCGCTGCCCGAACAACGCATTCCGCGCATCGATGCCTGCTTCAGCGACGAGTGGGCAGCCTGGGAAGTCGCCGAATTGCAGATTGGCACCAACTGCCGCGAACTGATCGACAACATCGCCGACATGGCGCACTTCGGTACCGTGCACGGCGCGCCGGTCGAAGAGTTCATCAACATATTCCAAGGCCACCTGGCGACCCAGATCATGCGCGCCCGCAGTGAGCGTCTGTCCGGCGACAGCGTGTTGACGACCGAAGCCACCTATTTCGGCCCGGCCTATCAAATCACCGAAATGAGCGGCGCCATGAACGGCCAGCCGATCCACTCGATCCTGCTCAACTGCCACGTGCCGATCGACCTCGACAGTTTCACCCTGCGTTACGGCGTGCTGGTGAAAAAAATCCCGGGCTTGAGCGAAGAGCAGAACCAGGCGATGGCCAAGGCCTACGTGGCGCAGGCTCAGGCAGCCTTCTACGAAGACGTGGCCATCTGGCACAGCAAGACCCGCGTCGACAATCCGCTGCTGTGTGACGGCGACGGTCCGGTCTATCAGTTGCGCCGTTGGTACGAGCAGTTCTACACCGATGTCCAGGCGCTGTCGGCGGACGTTGCCGAACACAAGAAGTTTGTCGTGCGCGCCAGCGAACGGGTCTGACCTCAGCGGCTTTTCGCCCGCCCCGGGCCTGAGCGGCAGCCGCCGGTCAGGCCCTGAGCCCGAGCGTTGCAAGGAGTCGATACCGGCGCTTATTCTCGGCCACCGCCAACGCTAATAATAAAAACGGTTTTTCCCCATGCAGCAGAGCCTCAGTCTCGATACGTTCAGTGATTTGATCGGCAACCTCTATCAGGGTCCGCTGGAAAACATTCCCTGGGCCACCTTTCTCAATCAACTCAACGTGCACCTGGACAGCAAATACGTGACCTTCATCCTGCGTCCGCCCAGCGCCCACGTGGACGGCTTGATGGTCAACACCACTGGCACCTCGACCGAGGCGACCGCGTCCTATAACAAGCACTTTTTCAGCCTCGACCCGTTTGTCGACCTGCCCAACCGCCAGGTCGTGACCCTCGCCGAGTTCGTCTCCAACGACGACTGGCAGAACTCCGAGTTCTACAAGAATTTCCTCGAGCCGGTGGACGTGTTCCACATCCTCGGCGCCGACATCAACACTGTCGACGGCGCCCAGTGCCGCATTCGCATCAGCCGCGGGCGTGACGACAAGCCCTTCGGCAATGAAGAAAAGGCCATGCTCACGCATTTCATTCCGCACCTGGAGCGCTCGATCAAGATCCATATGCAGCTCAACCGCATCGAAGCCGAACGCAACCTGTACGCCGGCGCGGTGAACCAGATGGCGGTCGGCACGATCATCCTCGACGAGTCCGGCAAGGTGCTGCAGACCAACCAGGTTGCCGACCGGCTGATCCAGGAAAAAGACGGCATCAAACTGGTCAACGATGGCCTGCAGGTCGGTACGGCCCGGGATACCCAGGAGTTTCGTCGACTGGTCAAGCAGTCACTGCTGTCACAAAAGAGCAGCAACCCGTCGGTGGTTGAAGCCCTGCGCGTGCAGCGGCCGTCCGGGAAAGCGGATCTGGGGATCATCGTGCGATCGGTGCCATTGACGGACTGGAGCGAGGGCAAGCAATGCCCGACCGTGGTGATTTTCATCAGCGACCCGGAGCAACAGTCCACTGCACCGCAGGAAATCGTTCGCGCGCTGTTCGACTTCACCCCGGCGGAAACCCAACTGGCGATGCTGTTGGCCAACGGCCTGACCCTCGACGAAGCGTCGGAAGAGCTGGGCATCAGCCGCAACACCTCGCGGGCACACTTGCGCTCGACCTTCTCCAAGACCGGCGTGACCCGCCAGACCATGCTGGTGCGCCTGATCCTGCGTAGCGTAGCGACCCTCGGCTAACAGCCATTGCCGCCTCGTCCGCTCGGACGATGGCGGCCTGCGTTGTACAGCGCACAGTGTCTTTATCCCAAACAGGGGACTGCCCATGCGCAACTGCCCAACCATCCTCAAGACTGAACTGCTGGCGCAAAGCGGCCACTTTCAGATCGAAGCCCTGCACCTGCAATTCAGCAACGGCCAGCAGCGGGTCTACGAACGCCTGCGCGGCACCGGTTATCGCTCGGTGATGCTGGTGGCGATGCCCGATCCGCAGCATGTGTTGCTGGTGCGCGAATACGCGGTCGGTGTGGAAAAAACCATACTCGGCCTGCCCAAGGGAGGTGCTGAGCCTGATGAAGACTATTTGCAGGCAGCCCAGCGCGAGCTGAGTGAAGAAGTCGGCATGCGCGCCGAACGCCTGACCGAACTGGGCGAACTGACACTGGCACCGGGACACCTGTGCCACCGCTACAAGGTGGTACTGGCCGAACAACTGAGCCCCTGCCAACTGCAAGGCGACGAACCCGAACCGCTGGAGTGCCTGCGCGTACCTCTGGCGCAGATTCCCGAACTGGTGGCCCGTGGCGACCTCCATGAAGCCCGGGCCATTGCGGCGTTGTTCATGGCAATAGGCGCCCTCGCCCGACGAACCTGACACCCATCAGTACCTGCTCGCGACGAGGCCAGCACATCCAGCATCCACATCGCCTGACACACCGCCATCGCGAGCAGGTTCGCTCCTACAGGGGATCACGGCCAGGCACAGATCCCGGGAACCCCCACAAGGGAGGGGACAACTTCAAATTGATCGTCTAGTCCATTCGGACGAAGCCACTCGCGTGGCCGTCGCCATAACCTGTCTCTACAACAATAAAACCGTGTCGAGACCCATCATGCGCAAATCTACTTGTGCTCTGTTCATCATCCTCTGTGCGGGTGCTTCCACCAGTCTGTGCCAGCTGTTCAAGAACGAAGCCTACCGACCGTCCATGGCCTACTTCAGCTGTTCGAGTACGGCGATCAATTGTTATCCGCCCGTGGTGCGCAATCTGCTGCCTTGAGCACGGTTTCCACCGGCCATAAAAAAACCACCGGATCGGTGGTTTTTTCGTTGCCGCATTAATCAGGTAGGCAGTACCCCCCTGGCCCGCGACAGAGTCAGCGCCAGGTCTTCGATCATGTCTTCCTGACCGCCCACCGTGCCACGTCGCCCCAGTTCCACCAGCAGTTCGCGGGCCGGGATGCCGTACTTTTGCTCGGCGCGCTTGGCGAACAGCAGGAACGAGCTGTAGACGCCCGCGTAACCCAGGGTCAACGCATCACGGTCGAGGCGGATCGGCTGATCCATCATCGGCACCACCAGGTCTTCGGCCACGTCCATGATCCTGTACAGATCCACACCACTGTTGACGCCCATACGCTCCAGCACCGCGACAAACACTTCCAGCGGCGTATTGCCCGCTCCCGCGCCAAGGCCCGCTACCGATCCGTCGATCCGCGCAGCACCGGCCTCGATGGCGGCCAGGGAGTTGGCGATGGCCATGCCCATGTTGTGGTGGCCGTGGAAACCGACTTCGGTCCCGGCATTCAGCCCGGCGCGCAAAGCACCGATTTTTTGCGCCACTTCATCGGGCAGCATGTAGCCGGCCGAGTCGGTGCAATAGATGCAATTGGCGCCGTAGCTTTCCATCAACCGCGCCTGCTCCAGCAGTTTCTCCGGGCTGACCATGTGCGCCATCATCAGGAAGCCAACGGTGTCCAGGCCCATCTTCGCCGACATGCCGATGTGCTGACCGGACACGTCCGCTTCGGTGCAGTGGGTCGCCACGCGAATGGTCGATACGCCATGTTCGTGGGCCATCTTCAGATGGTCGAGGGTACCGATCCCCGGCAACAACAGGGCCGAAACCCTGGCCTGTTTCATCTGCGGGATCACCGCGGCGAAATACTCCTCGTCGCTGTGGGCCGGGAAACCGTAGTTCAGCGACGCACCGCCCAGGCCATCGCCGTGGGTGATTTCGATCAGCGGCACGCCCGCGGCATCGAGGCCGGTGGCCACCGAGACCATTTGTTCCAGGCTGATCTGATGCTGTTTGGCATGCATGCCGTCGCGCAGGCTCATGTCATGCAGACGGACGCTCTTACCTTGCAAATTCATGGCAATACTCCACTCAACGGACGGGCAGTTGCAGGGTGCCCTTGTGGGCTTCTTCGGCGAACATCTCGGCCGTGCGCAAACCGGCAGCGGTCATGATGTCGAGGTTGCCGGCGGACTTGGGCAGGAAATCGCCGAGGCCTTCGACCTCGATGAAAATCGACACCTTGCGCCCGTCGAACACCGGCCCGTTGATCAGCTTGTAGCCGGGCACATAGCGCTGCACTTCGCGGACCATCTCCAGCACCGAGGTGCGGATTGCATCCTGGTTCGGTTCGTCATCGGTCAGGCAGTGGATGGTGTCGCGCATCATCAGCGGCGGCTCGGCCGGGTTGATCACGATGATCGCCTTGCCGCGTCGGGCACCGCCGATATTCTCCACCGCACCGGCTGTGGTGCGGGTGAACTCGTCGATGTTCTGCCGCGTGCCCGGGCCGACCGAACCGGAGGACACCGTGGCAACGATTTCGCCGTAGCTCACCGGCTGCACCCGCGACACCGCCGCCACCATCGGGATGGTCGCCTGGCCACCGCAAGTGACCATGTTGACGTTCATCGCCAGGCTCGACGCGTGCTCCTTGAGGTTGACCGGCGGCACGCAGAACGGGCCGATGGCCGCCGGCGTGAGGTCGATCATGATCACCCCGAGTGCGTTGAGCTTACGGCTGTTTTCCGCATGCACGTAGGCCGAAGTGGCATCGAAGGCAATTCGAATGTCGTCGTCGAGGACGTGGGGCAGCAGCCCGTCGACGCCATCAGCGGTGGTCTTCACGCCCATTTCGCGAGCGCGCTTGAGGCCCTCCGATTGTGGGTCGACGCCGACCATCCATACCGGCTCGATCCATTGCGACCGGTACATTTTCATCAGCAGATCAGTGCCGATGTTGCCCGGGCCGATAATGGCCGCTCTGAGTTTTTTGCTCATTCGGTCTAACTCCAAAAGTCAGGCGCAGAAAGACACCCGGGCACTGCCCAGGCCATCGATGGTCAATTCAAAACGGTCGCCGGCACGGGCCGGTTCCAGCGGTACCAGGGAGCCGGACAGGATGATTTCCCCGGCCTTGAACGGAATGCCGAAGGCGCCCAGGGTGTTGGCCAGCCAGGCCACGGCGGTCAGCGGATTGCCCTGCACCGCCGAACCCAGGCCCTCGCTCAGGGGCTGGCCATTCTTGAACACGCGCATGCGCAAGTTGGGCAGGTCCAGCTCACGCGGATCGACCTTGCTGTCGCCCAGCACGAACACGCCGCAGGAGGCGTTGTCGGCCACGGTGTCCTGGATGCGGATGCGCCAGTCGTGAATCCGCGAGTCGACGATCTCGAAGCACGGCATCACGTATTCGGTGGCGGCCAGCACGTCGGTTTCGGTGATGCCGGGGCCGACCAGATCCTGTTTGAGCCTGAAGGCGATCTCGCCCTCGGCGCGGGGCTGGATCAGCTTGTTGGCGGCCAGGGAAATCTGCGCATCGTCATCGAACGCCATCTGCCGCGTGATGAAGCCGAAATCCGGCTGATGCACGTTGAGCATCTGCTGGACCGCCACCGAGGTCACGCCAATCTTCTTGCCGACGATCCGGTCGCCGGCCGCCACCCGACGCTCAATGGCGTACAGGGAAATGTGATAGGCGTCTTCGATGCTGATCGACGGCCAGCGCTCGGTCAGCGGCGCCAGGGTGGAGCCGCTGAGCAGCGCCTGATAAAGCTCTTCGCCGAACTCTCGGCGCAATTGCACGCTCATCCGCGGGCCTCCTGAAGAAATGCCAGGCACTGGCGGTTGAACAGATCACGATGCTCGACCTGGACCCAATGCCCGCATTCGCTGAGCATCATGAAACGGATGCCGGAGCAGTTTTCAAGCATGGTCCGGGCACCGGAGGACGGGCAGAACTTGTCGTTCATGCCCCAGAAACCGAGGATCGGGCACTGCAGCTCGCCCAGGCGCGCGGTCATGTTCGGCACCTGCATGGTCGACAGCACACACACCGGTTGCTGTTGCACCACAGCCACCCGTTCGTTGACCGTTTCGTCGCTGATCAGGCTTTCATCGAACAGTTGCAGGGCCAACAGACGACGCATGCCTGCCGCATCGTTCAGCTCACCCTTGGCGAAGGCCGCGCCCATTTTCTGGATGCCTTCCATTTGCAGGTAATACTGTTCCTTTTCCATCAGGCCACCGGGGGCCATCAGCACCAGACGGCTGACACGCTGCGGTTGGTCGAGGGCCAGTTTGATCGCGATCGCGCCGCCCAGGGAGTTGCCGACCAGCACGCAACGCTGGATATCCAGGGCGTCGAGCAGACCGCTCAGCGCGGCAACGAAGAAGTCCAGGGTGTAGAGGGTGTCGGGTTTGTCCGAAGCGCCGTAGCCCGGCAAATCCGGGACGATCACCCGATAGCCTGCTTCGGCGAACACCGGGTAATTCTGCTTGAAGTTGCTGTGACCGCTGGCGCCCGGCCCGCTGCCATGGATGAAAATCACCGGCTCGCCGCTGCCGGTGTCTTTGTAGTGCAGCTGCAAACCATCCGGCAGCGTAACGAAGTGCCCTTGCGCTGAAGCGCCCATAAGGTGTCCTCCCGGCCTGTTATTGTCGCCGGATTATTCCGAGGGCCCGGACAATCAACATCGTCCGACAGGACTACGCGCCTGTGCTGTGTAGGAGCGAACTCGCTCGCGATGAGCCTGAGAACACCGCGGGGTGCCAGGCATCCAGCGTCATCGTTGACGTCCATCGCGAGCAGGTTCGCTCCTACAGACAATCTCTAGTCCCTTTGGACGTTGGCCTGCCGGGGTTGCAGACCTAGCATCGGTTAAATTCCCGAGCGACTGAACGAGGCCCCCCCATGCTTGATCCGATGGACTTTCGCGGCAAAGTGGTACTGGTCACCGGCGGCGGCAAAGGCGTCGGGCGCGGCATCAGCCAGCGCTTCCTCGAGTGCGGCGCCGACGTGGTGATCTGCGGTCGCGAAGCCCCGCCGACCTTGCCTGCCAGTGGCGGGCGCGAGGCGTTGTTCGTGGCCTGTGACCTGCGCGACGTCGAGCAATCGGCAGGCCTGATCGCGCGGATCGTCGAGCGCTTCGGCCGCCTCGATGTGCTGGTCAACAACGCCGGTGGTTCACCGAATGCCGAGGCCGCAACGGCCTCGCCGCGTTTCAGCGAAGCGATCATCCGCCTGAACCTGATCGCGCCACTGAACCTGTGCCAGCAAGCCAACCAGGTGATGCAGGCCCAGGCTGACGGCGGTGCGATCATCAACATCTGCAGCGTCAGCGCCACCCGCCCTTCCCCCGGCACTGCGGCATATGGCGCGGCCAAAGCCGGTCTGCTGAACCTGACCACCTCGCTGGCAGTGGAATGGGCGCCGAAGGTGCGGGTCAACGCCGTGACCGCCGGGCTGATTCTCACCGAGCAGGCGGCCATGCATTATGGTGACGACGCGGGCATTGCCCGGGTGGCGGCGACCATTCCGCTGCAACGCCTGGCAGCCCCTGAAGATATTGGCGATGCCTGTTTGTACCTGGCCTCGAAGCTGGCCAGTTACGTCAGCGGCGCGGATATCGCCGTGCATGGCGCCGGAGAACGCCCGGCATTTCTCGATGCGGCCCAATCCCATTCATAAGAGGACTTTCGAAATGCCCGTAGCCAGCCACAGCGTTGTACTGAACCTCACGCAACAAGCAGCCTGGGCCAGACTACGCGACCTGAGCCTCGCCCCGCACTATGTTCCAGGACTGACCGGTTGCCGGTTTCATCCCGGCGCACAGGAAGGCGTCGGCGCCAGTCGCCGGGTGCTGCGCAAGGGCGGTCAGTATCTGGATGAAAGCGTGGTGCAGTGGCAGGAAGGCACGGGGTTCGTGCTGCGGTTGCACAAGGGCGGCAATGACTCGCCCTTTCCGTTTCGCGAGGCGAGTTTCAGTTATGCCTTGCAAGCCGAAGGCAACGCGACCCGCATCACCCTGCAAATGAGTTACAGCCTGCGCGGTGGCAGGCTGTTTGAAGGGTTGCTGGCCAAGGCTTTCAACAAGGTGGTGAAGCAGATTGCCGAGAATCTCAAGGCCTACTACGAAACCGGCCGCACTCAGAATCCGGATATGGCTGTCAGCACATCCAACATCGATGTTGCCTGACACGCCGACTTCGTCGGAACGCCGCCCGGGGCAAGCCCGCTCCCACAGGGGATTGGGGATACTCGCAATGTCGGCGTCACCACAAAAAACTGTGGGAGCGAGCCTGCTCGCGAAGGGGCCGGCACATCCAACATCAATGTTGTCTGACACACCGCCTTCGCGAGCAGGCTCGCTCCCACAGAGGCCACCTCTGGAGTGAACTGCCCTCAGGAACGCACCACTTCCGAGTGAGCGATAAAACGGGTGGCGACGATCTTCCATTGTCCGGCGATTCGCCGGTAACGGTCTTGATAGAACCCACCCAACTGCCGCGTTGCTCCGCTCTCGCCATCCAGATTGAAATACCACAGGGCCCAACGGCCCTGGGCCTGATCCTCGCCAAGCACCTCGATTTCCGGGTTGGCGCCGTGATGCAGGTCGATCACCCGATCATGGCAGGCCAGTTCGCGGTACAGCGCGACAAAGCTGTCGCGCTCACGAAAAATCCCCAAGGGACCGTAATCGATCAGCACTTCACCTTCGGCAAAACAGTCGGCAATCACCTCTACCTGCTTGAGATCGCAGGCATTGAGGTAGCGATGCTTGAGCCGGCGGATGTCCTCCAGCGCTTCCAGGCGGGCGATCCGCTGTTCCAGATTCACGCGGCACCTCGCGCGGTCACGTTGGCCTCACTCCAGAAGGCTTTCATCGAGCGGATCTTGCCATCGGCATCGAACTCCATCACGTCGATTACATGCAGCGAGCACGGTTGCCCGCCCCAAACCATATCGACCCGGAACGGCATCGCTCCGCAACCATTGAGGGTCGCGCGAACCGGGCCGGTCAGCGTGGCCGAGACTTCCATCGCCCCCAGTCCTTCACGGTAAAAGCGTGCGATGGCGTCGATGCCCTGCAACGGCGCCTGGCCGACCGGGTCTTCGACGGTGGCGTCTTTGGCGTAGAGCGCGAGGATGCCCTCGATGTCGCCGGCATCCACCTGTTCCACATAACGCGCCATGGTCGCCTGGATCTGCTGTGCGCTGATCATTCAGATCACCTCGAACAGGGCGGCGGCGCCCATGCCACCACCGATGCACATGCTCACCACCACATAGCGCAAACCGCGACGCTGGCCTTCGACCAACGCGTGGCCGACCATCCGCGCCCCGGACATGCCGAACGGATGGCCGATGGAAATCGCTCCGCCGTTGACGTTCAGGCGTTCGGCCGGAATGCCCAGGGTGTCGCGGCAGTACAGCACCTGACAGGCGAACGCTTCGTTCAACTCCCAGAGGCCGATGTGGTCCATGGTCAGGCCGTGGCGCTTGAGCAACTTAGGAATCGCATAGACCGGGCCGATACCCATCTCGTCGGAATTGCAGCCGGCGACAGCCATGCCGCGATAGATCCCCAGCGGTTCCAGGCCGCGCTTCTCGGCCAGTCTGGCGCTCATCAATACCGAGGCCGACGCACCGTCAGACAACTGCGAGGCATTACCGGCGGTGATGAAACGCCCCTTGTCGCTCCACTGACCGCCCGGCCACACCGGCTCCAGCGCTTTCAGGCTCTGGAGGGTGGTGTCGATGCGGTTGCACTCGTCGCGCAGCAAGGTGACGGATTCATGGCGGGTTTCGCCCGTGGCCTTGTCGACGATCATCTGGCGACTGGTCAGCGGCGCCAGTTCGCGGTCAAACCGCCCGGCGCTCTGGGCCTGAGCGGTACGCAGCTGGCTCTGGTAGCTGTATTCGTCCTGCTCGTCGCGGGAGATGCCATAGCGCGCGGAGACGATCTCGGCGGTTTCGATCATCGGGATGTAGGCGTGCGAATCCAGCTCGATCACCGAACCTGACTGGTTGCGATACAGGTTCTTGTGCTTGTTCTGCACCAGGGAAATCGACTCCAGGCCACCAGCCACGGCGATGTCGATTTCGTCGCACATGATGCCTTTGGCGGCCATGGCGATACTCATCAGGCCGGACGAGCACTGGCGCTCGACAGCCATCCCGGCAACCGATGCCGGCAGGCCGCCAGCAATCGCGCACAGGCGCCCCAGGTTATAGGACTGGGTACCCTGTTGCGCCGCGGCACCGATAATCACGTCGTCCACTTCGCCCGGCTCGATGCCGGCACGGCGCACGGCTTCGCGCACCACGTGTCCGCCCAGTTGCGGCGCTTCGGTGTCATTGAACGCACCGCGAAAGGCTTTGCCGATCGGAGTACGGGCGGTCGAAACGATGACGGCTTCTTTCATGCTCAATTCCTAGAAATTCTGCTGGCCGGTTTACGCCGGGTAATAGCGGCTGATGGTGTCGACCACGCAACCGGGGCGATCCTCGCCGTCGATCTCGACGCTGACGCGGATGATCGCCTGTACGCCGCCCTTCACTTCCTCGACCGCGATCAGTTGCGCACTGCCGCGCACCCGCGAGCCGACGCGCACCACCGCGGGGAAACGCACTCGCTCACAGCCGTAATTGACGCCCATGGCCAGGCCACGGACTTCGACGATCTGCGGCAAGAACAGATTGACCAGCGACAGGCTCAGGTAGCCATGGGCAATGCAGGTACCAAACGGGCCGCTGGCGGCCTTGAGTGGATCGACGTGAATCCACTGATGATCGCCAGTGGCGTCGGCGAACCGGTCGATGCGGTCCTGTTCCAGCAGCAGCCAGTCACTGGCGCCGAGCGCTTCGCCCACGGCGTCGAACAAGGCCATCGGCGTTTCGAAAATACGTGGCATGGTCACGCCCTCTGGCTGGACACCGACAACACTTCGCCGGTCATGTAGGAGCTGTAGTCGCTGGCCAGGAACATCATCACGTTGGCCACTTCCCAGACTTCGGCGGCGCGGCCGAACGCTTCGTTGGCGGCCAGTTGATCGAGCACTGCCTGGGGTGCGGATTTGCGCAGGAAATCGTGCAGGGCAATGCTCGGGCTGACCGCGTTGATGCGGATGCCGTAGTCAGCCGCCTCGACCGCTGTGCAACGGGTCAATGCCATGACGCCGGCCTTGGCGGCGGCGTAATGCGATTGCTCTTTCTGCGCGCGCCAGCCCAGTACCGAGGCGTTGTTGACAATGACCCCGGCACGCCGCTCCATCATTCTGGGCAGCATGGCGCGGGTCATGCGCATGGTGCCGGTCAGCGTCACATCGAGTACCCGGTTCCACTCCTCGTCGCCCATTTCCACCAGCAAGCGCGAGCCGCCAAGGCCGGCGTTGTTGATCAGCACATCCACACCCTGCAGTTCACGCTCGGCGCAGACAATCAGTTGCTGCACCTGGGCTTCGTCGGCGACGTTGCAGACCTGGCCGAAGACCTGTTGCAACCCGGTGGTTTCGCGGATTTTCAGCACCGCCTCGGCCAACCGGCCTTCATGGATATCGCTGATCATCAGCGCACGACAACCTTCCTCGGCAGCGCGCACAGCGGCGGAAAAACCGATCCCGGCACCCGCTGCCGCGGTGATCAGCACCGACTTGCCGCGCAGCAGGCCGCGACCTTCAACATATTGAGGTACAGACATGAACTCTCTCCTTTCAGGCGCGCGGACGCGGCTCTTTGGGCATGCCCAGGGCACGCTCGGCGATGATGTTGCGCTGGATTTCGTTGCTGCCGCCGTAGAGGGTGTCGGCGCGGCTGAACAGGTACAGCGACTGCAAACGGGTCAGTTGGTAAGGCGCGGCCTCGAGCAATTCCGCCTCGGCGCCGAGGACGTCCATCGCCAACTTGCCGAGGCTGGCATGCCAGGTCGACCAGAACAGCTTGTAGATGGTCGCCTCCTTGCGCAGCGAACCGTCCTGGCTGCCCGAGAGCATGCGCAGCGAGTTGTAGCGCATGATCCGCAGCCCGCTCCAGGCCTCGGCCAGGCGCTGACGCAGGATCGGATCGCGGTCTGCACCATTGGACTTGGCGATGGCGATGATTTCGTTGAGTTCGTTCTGAAACTGCATCTGCTGGCCGAGGGTCGAGACACCCCGCTCGAAGCCGAGCAGCGCCATGGCGATCTTCCAGCCATCGCCCGGCGCGCCGATGATGTTGGCGGCGTCGGTGCGGGCATCGTCGAAGAACACTTCGTTGAATTCAGAGGTGCCGGTCAGTTGCTCGATCGGCCGCACGGTGATTTGTGCCTGGGCCATCGGCACCAGCAGGAACGACAGACCGCGATGGCCGACGCTGCCCGGCTCGGTGCGGGCGATCACAAAACACCAATCCGATTCGTGGGCCAGGGACGTCCAGACTTTTTGCCCGTTGATCACCCAGGTTCCGGTCGCCTCATCCAGCGCGGCGCGGGTCTTGACGTTGGCCAGGTCGGAACCGGCCCCCGGCTCGGAATAGCCCTGACACCAGAAAGACGTGCCGCTGACGATCCCCGGCAGAAAGCGCTGTTGCTGCTCAGCCGTGCCGAACGCGGCAATGGTCGGCCCGGCCAGCCCTTCGCCGATATGCCCCATGCGACCGGGACCACCGGCGCGGGCGTACTCTTCATGAAATATCACTTGCCGGGTGATCGACAAACCACGCCCGCCGTGCTCCGGCGCCCAGCCGACGCAGGTCCAGCCACCCTCGGCGAGTTTGCGCTCCCAGGCTTTGCGCTCTTCAGGAAACATGTGTTCATCGCCCGGACCGCCGCGAAAACGCAGGGGCTCGAATTCGCCGCAGAGGTTGACGCTCATCCAGTCGGCGACTTCCCGACGGAAGCGCTCGTCCTGCTCGCTGAAACTGATTTTCATGGCTGCTCTCCAAGAATGACCGCGGCAATCCGCTCGCGATGCCAGGCCGGTAGCCCGAGGAAACTCTCGCTGGCGCGGGCGCGCTTGAAGTAGAGGTGCGGGTCGTACTCCCAGGTGAAACCGACGCCGCCGTGCAACTGGATCGACTCGGATGCGCAGGCGAAATAGGTTTCAGAGCACTGCGCCTTGGCCAGCGCCGCCGCCAGCGGCAGTTCTGCCGCGACCTGCGGATCACCCTGCGGATCGAGGACTTCCTGGGCCACGCACGCGGCGTAATAACTGGCCGAACGCGCGCACTCGACCTGCAGCATCATGTCGGCGGCGCGGTGTTTGAGGGCCTGGAAACTGGCAATCGGGCGACCGAACTGCTGGCGCTCCTGCATGTAGGCCACGCTGAGGTCGAGCACCTGCTGCGCGCCGCCGGTCTGCTCGGCAGCCAGGCCGATACAGGCCAGTTGCAGGACTCGCTCAAGGTGCGACCAGCCGTTGCCGAATTCACCCAGCAGCGCATCGGCTTCAAGGTACAGGCCCTTGAGCTGGATCCGCGCCTGGCGCCGGGTCTGGTCCATACTCGGCAGCATTTGCCGCTCGATGCCGGCGCGTACGGCGTTCACGGCAAACAGGCTGATGCCCGTTTCGCCGGTGGTTCCGGGTTGCCGTGCGGCAATGATCAACAGGTCGGCGCCATGGCCGTCGAGTACATGCTTGAGGGTGCCGTCGAGGACGAACCCGTCGCCCTGCGCCACTACCGTGGCCTGGACATCGTCGGCCGACCAGCCATTGGCGCTGCTGAACGCCAGGGTCGCGGTCACGCTGCCGTCGGCAATCGACGGCAACCAACGCAGCTTCTGTTCATCATTGGCGGCCAGCAACAGCGCAGGCGTGGCCATGCAGGCGGTGGCGAAAAACGGCGAGCACAGCAAACGCCGGCCCATCTGCTCCAGCAGGATCGTCAGCTCGACAAAACCGAGGCCGAGACCACCAAAGGCTTCGGGGATATGAATGGCTGGCCAGTACATTTCCTGGCACAGACGCTGCCAGAGGGCTTCGTCAAAACCCCGTTCGCTGGCCATTGCCGCGCGCACGGCGGCAGAATCCGAGACATCGGCGAGGAAGCCCTCGGCCGATGCGCGGATCATTTCCTGTTCGTCGCTGAATGCAAACTCCATCGCGGCGCCTTCTGCTCGTGTGGCGGGGCGTGCGTGGCGCAACGCCCCTTTGAGCATGAAGTTTGGCGCCGGCCGGACGCGGCAGAATCGTTAGCCCTGCCTAGTCCGAACGGGTGATGTGCTGGCGTGTGTGTTCGGCCGGGAAGCCGATCAGCGGCAGTCGCCCCCCATGCGCACGAGCAGCGCTGAACGGTCCGGTTTCAGGTACGGGTTGATTTCACCGACCTGGCATGACGCCAGATTCTGCAATTGCGGTTCGAGGGGTTCTTGCACAAACAACAACCCCGCCGGACGGGACTCGGACTGCAACTGCGCCACCGTCAGCGGCGCCACCGGCCGGCCCATGTAATAGACCAGACGGATATCCGGCTCACCGAGGGTATAAGCCTTCTGCCCCGGCTGCCCATCGGCCAGCGCGGCAACCTGCTCAAGACCATCGACCCGGTGCGACAACACCCGCGCTTCGACGAACATGTAGAACACCACAAACCCGGCCAGCATCACGTAGGGCACAACGGCCAGGACCGTGCGCCAGCGCCCCTTGAGGTCATCAAGCACCACCGACCAGTGCATCGCCAGCAGCAGCGCCATCGATGGATAAACCGGTAACAGGTACTTGCCATGCTTTTCGGTGAACAGAGAGAACACCAGCAACGGCAACAGACTGCAGCACAGCAGCATGGCAGCCTCGCGGCGCGAGCGGATCATCGCCCAGAACTTGCGCGGCTGTATGAACACGATCAGCCAGAACGGGAAGAAATCACCAGCCAGGTACAGCAGATACGCGTACCAGGCCTCGGCGCCCTGCCCGTCGATCTTTTTCACGATGTCTTCGCTGATGATCGATGCCCAGATCCCCCAGCCCTGATTCACCGACACCGCCACGTACCAGGAACTGCCCAGCACCACGGCAATCAGCCAGCCCCAACCGTCGCACAGATAAGCCTTGGCCCGGGCATCACGGTAGATCAAGGCATAGGCCAGGATCGGTGCCGTCACCCACAACAGGCACACCGGCCCTTTGGTCAGCAGCGCGCAACCCAGCAGCACATAGCTCAACCGACTCCAGAAGACCCGACCTTGCCGGAAGATGAACTGCCAGGCCGCCAGCAGTGCGCCGAAGCACAGCAGGGTCAACAGCATCTCGATTTCCGAGCGCCGTGCGAACAGGCTGAAGGCACCGTTCGCGGCCAGGAACACCACGGCGAACAAACCGACCTGCCGCCCCGCCTGCCGAACGCCGTACAGATAGGTGCCAAAACAGCACAAGGCAGCGGCCAGCGCCGAAGGCAGACGCACGCTCCACTCGGACAAGCTGCCCAGGACCGACGTTGAAACCAGGCCCGCCCAATAGAAAAACGGCGGCTTGGACAGGTACAAGTCGCCGTTCATGTAAGGCAACAGCCAGCTGCCTGCCTCGCGCATTTCGCGCACGGTAACGGCGCGGCGGGCCTCGTTGACACTGAGGAACGGCACGCTGCCCAGCCCCCAGAAAAACAGCAACGCCATCGCGATAGCCACGAGCAACGTAACATTTCGGGTCGATAACGATCTGTGCATGACCTACTCCTTCAGGCTTCTGCTTTTGGCGATCAACTGCAGGTTGCGAAAATAGACGAGGGAGCCAAACGCCTGCCCGGCGATGAACACCGGGTCCTGGCGGTAAATGGCATAGGCGAGCAGCAAGGTGCTGCCAACGATGCTCAGGTACCAG
>NZ_NEJH01000016.1 GCF_002113025.1 Pseudomonas sp. B28(2017)
CCGGATGAACACCTCCGCTCAGCCTGCCGAGGGGGCGGGTGGATCAAGATCAAGAGCGGCAGGCGAGCTAACGCTCGGCCTGTTGAGTGGTGAGGAGCGTGGGTGTACGCCGACCTGCTTTTGCTCTGCTTTTGCTCTTCTGTGGGAGCGGGCTTGCTCCGGGCGGCGTTCCGACGATGGACGTCAACGATAACGCGTGCGGCCTGATTCCCCGCGGTGTCCCGGCGTTTTTCGCGAGCCAGCCCGCTCCTACAGGGAAACGCGTTCAATTGCGATCAGGCCGGCCAGCAGGCCGCCTCGCTTTTGCTTTTGCTTTTGATCTTCTTGCCCCCTCGAGAGGCCGAGCGCAGGTTCTGCGCAGTGGGCAACCCGGCATGGATGCCGGGTTAGCCGCGTACGGCCAGGGATGGCCGATCGCGGCGGGCCCACGGAGCAGGACCGGAGCGAGGGAATGCCGAGCCTTGGCGAGGCACCGAACGTCAGGGGCAAAGCCCTTTGGTTACTTTGGGGCTTTTCCAAAGTGACCCGCCGTAAAGGCGGAACCATAGGTGGCCGTGACCGCAGAAACGGATATGTACACCGGTAAAAGACACGTCGCCCAACACCCCGCCATCGCAAGCAGGCTTGCTCGCGAAGGCGGCCTGACAGCCAGCTGTCTTTTGTTGACTGTGTACATATCCGTTTCTGCGGTAACGGCGACTTAGGGTTTCGCCCTTACGGCGACTCACTTTTTTTGACAAACGCCTCAAAAAAAGTAAGCAAAAAAAGCGCTCGCCCCGAACGTCCGGCCCCTCGCCAGGGCTCGGGGTTCCTTCGCTCCGGCATTCATCCGGGGGGCATTGCCCTCCGGTTGGCTTCGCTGCACCTACATGCAATGTGTTCGACTGCGTCGAACGGCGCTGCGCGCCCATCCCCGGATGAACACCTCCGCTCAGCCTGCCGAGGGGGCGGGTGGATCAAGATCAAGAGCGGCAGGCGAGCTAACGCTCGGCCTGTTGAGTGGTGAGGAGCGTGGGTGTACGCCGACCTGCTTTGCTTTGCTCTGATCTGCTCTTCTGTAGGAGCGAGCTTGCTCCGGGCGGCGCTCCGACGATGGTCGTCAACGATGACGCGGGCTGTCTGAATCCCCGCGGTGTCCCGGCGTTTTTCGCGAGCAGGCTCGCTCCTACAGGGAAACGCGTTCAATTGCGATCAGGCCGGCCTGTAGGCCGCCTTGCTTTTGCTTTGGCTTTTGATCTTCTTGCCCCCTCGAGGGAATGCCGAGCCTTGGCGAGGCACCGAACGTCAGGGGCAAGAGCCCTTGGTTACTTGGGGCTCTTCCAAGTAACCCGCTGTAAAAGCGGAACCGTCAGCCGCCGTTACCGCAAAAATGGATATGCACACCCTCAAAAATCCATATCGCCTGCCAACCAACCACTTCCTTACGGCCAGCCCGGCAATCTCAGCTCCGCACACAACCCGCCGCCTTCACGGTTGCTCAAGGTCAGCGCCCCGCCAATCGCGATCGCCAGTTGCTGGGCGATCGCCAACCCCAGCCCGGTGCCGCCGGTGCTGCGGTTGCGGGAGTTTTCCACGCGGTAGAACGGTTCCATCACTTGCTTCAGTTCTTCCTCGGCGATCCCCGGTCCTCGGTCGAGGATTTTGATCGACAGGTTGCCATCGGCCTGTTTTTCCACCTGCAACTCGGCGGCACCGGCAAACTTCAGCGCATTGTCCGTCAGGTTGACCAGCACCCGGCGCAGGGCGTGGGGGCGGGTGTCGATGACGGCCGCACTCTTGCCTGTGAGCTGTACGTTCTTGCCCATGTCCTGATAGTCGAACACCAGGCTGTCGAGGAACGAGTCGAGGTCGGTGCGGCGGCTTTCTTCGGTGGCGCCGTGGATGCTGCGGGCGTAGGCCACACCTTCGCGTACCAGGTGTTCCATTTCGCCCAGGTCGTTCCAAAGTTTGTCTTTTTCGCTGGAGTCGTCCATGAACTCGGCGCGCAGTTTCATGCGGGTGATCGGGGTTTGCAGGTCGTGGGAAATCGCCGCGAGCAGTTGCATGCGTTCCTTCAGGTACGCCGCGATGCGTGCCTGCATCGAGTTGAAGGCCTTGGCGGCGTGGGCGACTTCGGTCGGGCCTTTTTCGTTCAGGAGCACTGGGTGGGCATTGGGGTCCAGGTTCTCGACAGCGTCGGCGAGGCGGGTGAGGGGGCGGATCGCGATTCTGACCGCCAGCCAGGAGCACGCAAGCATCAGCGCCAGTTGCCCGAGCAACACGATAGGCAGCCAAGGCGACAACGGGACCATCGCCGGGCGGACGTCGATGGTCAGCGGGCTGCCATCGGCCAGGTTCAAGTGCACTTGAAAATGTTTGTTCGGCCCGGGGATGTCGGTAAAAGTCATCGGGTAATCGTGACCGATGGCATCCTTGATCGATGCGATAGCGATGGGCGCATCGGGCATGTCGGTGCGTATGGGCGTGCCCGGCGAGCCCTCATTGAGCAGGTAACGGTAATTGCGTCGTTCCAGTTGTTGCAGCCAGCCTGCCCGCTCATTGGCGGGCAGGCGGTCGAGGATGGCAATGGACGTGGAAACGTCGGTTTCCAGATTGCCGAGCATGGTGTTTTTCGAGGATTCGTAGCGCTCGTAATACTGCGCACCGAAGGACAGCGCCTGGGCGAGGATCAGGCCGATCAGGAAGATCAGCGACAGCCGCGAGGCCAGGGTGCGCGGCCAATGTAACGCCTGCGTCATGATTGATCGCCCAGGATTTCCACCGGCAGGGAAAATACATAGCCTTCGCTGCGCACGGTCTTGATGTAGGCCGGTTCGCGGGCGTCGTCCAGCAGGCGCTGGCGCAGGCGGCTGACCAGCAGGTCGATGGAGCGGTCGAACAGGTCGGCGTCGCGGCCCTGGGTCAGGTTGAGCAATTGATCACGGTTGAGCACCCGTTGCGGGTGATCGAGAAATACCCGCAGCAATCGATACTCGGCACCGCTCAAGGCGACCATGGTGCCGTCTGCATCGAGCAGGTGACGCGCCGAGGTATCCAGGCGCCAGCGGCCGAAGGCCAACAGGCGGCTGGCTTCGGTCACCACCAGGTTCGGCGGTAGCATGCGGGTGCGCCGCAACACCGCGTTGATCCGCGCCAGCAGCTCACGGGCTGCGAACGGCTTGACCAGGTAGTCGTCGGCACCCATTTCCAGGCCGAGGATGCGGTCGGTTTCATCGTTGCGGGCAGTGAGCATCAGCACTGGCGTGGCCTTGTGTTTGCCGGCGCGCAATTCGCGGCACAGCAGCAGGCCATCGTCCCCCGGCATCATGATGTCCAGCACGATCAGGTCCACCGGGGTGGTTTCCAGAAAAGCGCGCATCTGCCGTCCATCCGCCACGACGGTGGTGCGCAGGCCGTTCTTCTTCAGGTAGTTGCCTACCAGCTCGCGGATTTCGCGGTCATCGTCAACGATGAGGATGTGATCAACGTGATCCATTGGGCCAAACCTCTGATGAATGGGGATTGCCACACAGTCTATCGAGCCTCGGCGGGGTCGCCTGCCGCCCTTTGTATTGCAGTGTATCCGGCCTGCCTGCGGATACACACGAAGGCAAAAAAGACGATTTCCAGCGGTTTTGTATTGCTTTGTATCCAGGCACCGTTCTGATACGTACCGATTGATTCTCGCCGATTCCCGACACAGACGAGATACCTCGCAGGCTTTTAATAG
Source organism: Pseudomonas sp. B28(2017) (assembly GCF_002113025.1). Taxonomy (GTDB): domain Bacteria; phylum Pseudomonadota; class Gammaproteobacteria; order Pseudomonadales; family Pseudomonadaceae; genus Aquipseudomonas. Next base: position 3,710 of record NZ_NEJH01000016.1, read on the forward strand.
GTTCCATCGAGGCAAACCAGAGCGCCTCGGCCCAACGAACAGTTGACCTGTTGAAACCTGAGGAATCCGCCATGAACACCAAAGCCATCTACGCCGCCTGTCTGTTTGCCGCACTGAACATCTGCACCTTGTCGGCCCGTGCAGAAGCCGATGTCGCTCCCAAAACCTACACCTACGGCACCCAACTTGACATCAGGAAAGTGGTGTCGCTGACCGAGGACACTACACCTTCCTGCGGCGTGGTGAATGCGCGGCTGACGTATCTCGACTCCCAGTCCAAAACCCAGGTGCTGGGCTACAGCAAGCTGGCCGACAACTGCAACTCGGAAAACTGAGTGTTGCGATCAACCACCGCTTAATCCATTTGAAACAGGAAGGACATCATGAACAACTTTTCCCGCTACTTGACCGCCATCGCCTTTTCCGTCGCCGGTGCGGCCGCCCATGCCAACGCCGCTGTCGAGCAAAGCGCCTGCGCCAGCAACACCTGCTTCCAGCTCACGCCGGTAGCAGAGAAGGGTACCCAGGGTTTCCTGGCGCAAGACGGTTCCAGCCGTACGCCGCAAGGGCAGATGCTCGCCGAGAACGGCACCAGCCGCACGCCTCAGGGGCACTTGCTGGATGAGCAGACAGCTTGAGAACCCCCCAATCCGCTGTGGGTGCAGGATTGCTCCCACAGCGGCCATGTGTCGCCCTCTAACCTGTATCAGGTGATCCCATGTTACTCATCGCTTTCCTGGGCGGCATATTGACCGTCCTCAGCCCGTGCATCCTGCCGGTCGTGCCATTCCTGTTCGCCGGAGCCGACCGCACACGCTCCTCGATCCTGCTCACTCTCGGCGGCATGGTCCTGACCTTTGCCCTGGTCTCCAGCCTGGCCGTGGTCAGCAGTGAGTGGGTGATTCAGGCCAGCAACACCGGCCGCCACGTAGCGCTGGCGGTGATGGTGCTGTTCGCCCTGTCGCTGATCTCCGCCCGGGTCGGTGACTGGCTGGCCCGTCCCTTCGTGTTGCTGGGCAATCGCATCGACCCGGACTCGCGCAAGATGTCCGGGCCGCTGGCTTCGATCATGATCGGTGTCGCCACCGGGTTGCTCTGGGCACCCTGCGCCGGGCCGATCCTCGGGGTGATTCTCACCAGCGCCATGCTACAGGGTGCGAACGCCGGCACCAGTCTGTTGTTGGTGGCCTATGGCGCGGGCAGTGCGCTGTCCCTGGGGACCTTGATCTTTGCCGGTCGCGGCCTGGTCAATCGCTTGAAACCGTCGATTCCGGTCACCGGCTGGTTGCGCCGCGGCGCCGGGGTTGCGGTGCTGGCCGGTGCGGCGGTGATTGCAACGGGGGCCAACGACCTGTTGCTGGCCAACACCTCATCCGAAGGTGTCAGCCGTGTCGAGAAAGGCGTGCTGGAAACCGTGCCGAAAGTCGTCGATTACCTGGTCAGCAAGGTCAAGGCCGACAGCACCATGGACAATGCCCAGGGCGCGATGCCGTCGCTGTCCGGCGCAGTGGACTGGCTCAACTCGCCCGCACTGACCAACGAAGCCCTGAAAGGCAAAGTGGTACTCGTGGACTTCTGGACCTTCGACTGCATCAACTGCAAGCACACCCTGCCGTACGTGAAGGACTGGGCGAAGAAATATGAAAAGGACGGCCTGGTGGTGATCGGCGTGCACACGCCCGAATACGGCTTTGAACGCATCATCGACAACGTCAAGGCCAAGGTGAAGGAATACGGCATCACCTACCCGGTGGCGATCGACAACAACTACGCGATCTGGCGCAATTTCGACAACCAGTACTGGCCGGCGCACTACCTGATCGATGCCAAGGGGCAGGTGCGTTACACCCACTTCGGTGAAGGCAGCTACGACACTCAGGAAAAAATGATTCAGCAGTTGCTGGAGGAGGCAAGGACCAGCGCACCAGCAGCGTAATCCGCTCGATCAATGGCTCACAGGTCTTGCCTCGTGGGCCATGTTTTTTTTCTCCTGACCGCGCCGCCATGCCGCCGGCGGTGCTCCAAACTCGCGACGGAAGGCCCGGCTGAAGGCAGTATCGGTCTGGTAGCCGACTTCTTCGGCGATCCGCGTCAATGAGCTGTTGCTGCTGCGTAACAGATTGGCGGCAAGCAACATGCGCCATTGCGTCAGGTACTGCATCGGTGACATCCCCACCAGTTGCTGGAAGCGTTCGGCCAACACCGATCTTGAGGTGCTGGCGGTGCGTGCCAGTTCGTCCAGCGTCCAGGCGTGGCAGGGTTTTTTGTGCAAGGCGTTGAGGGCGGCACCGACGATGCGGTCACGCACGCCGGCCAGCCAGCCGGTACGGCCTTCGCCCTGTTCGTTCATGTACAGGCGCAGCACTTCGATGAACAGCACTTCGGCGAGTTTGGCCAAGACCCCTTCGCCGCCAGGGCGGGGCGAGCGGGCTTCGGCGAGGGCATAGCGCACGGAGGACTCCAGCCAGACACCGGCACTCGAACCGCGCACATTGACCCGCACCACGGCCGGCAATCCCTTGAGCAACATGCCCGCCAGCCGCGTGTCGCACGCCAGGTAGCCGCATACCAGGCGGGTGACCGCGCCACCGCCGCCATAACTCAACTGCCGGGGCCGGCGCGCCAGCACCGCATCCAGTCGCGCACCCGTGGCCGGGGGCAATCCCGGTCGGGAGCACATGCGATGAGCGTCGCCCTGAGGGAAGATCACCACGTCGCCCGCGCTCAGCAGCAGCGGCGGGTCATCGCCGAGTTCGACGTAGCACTCGCCCTCGGTGATCAGGTGAAAGATCACCACCCGTTCTGCATCGGGCTCCAGAAACGGCGCCGCCGTATCGGCACTGGGCGACTGGTAGCACCAGGGCGCGGTGAACCGGGCATTGATGAAGATCGCACCGACCAGGTGCACGACGCGCAGGGTCTGTGACAGGGCGTCCATTGGGGTTTCCCCGTGGAAGGATTTCTGATTGTGAGCGCCTCGGCGCGCAACGTGGAATCTCCGGACGATCGGGCAGGCTTGGCCGACGATCGGGCAGGACGCCAACGCCCGTCAGGACGATAGTTTGTCTACGGGGTCAATACCGGCCCTGACACCCACAACAAGAAAAGAGAGGTTGCCATGCCGAAGTTCGTGATTGAACGCGAGATCCAGGGCGCCGGAGCTTTGTCGGATAGGGATTTGAAAGCCGCTTCGCAAAAGTCCTGCCGGGCGTTGCGTGAGTTGCCAGAGGTGCAGTGGCTGCAGAGTTATGTCACCGGTGACAAGCTCTACTGCGTGTATATCTCGCCGAGCGAGGCGCAGATCCAGGAGCACGCCAGAATCAGTGGTTTTCCCGCCAACCGCATTTCTCAGGTCATGAACATCATCGATCCGACGACGGCGGAGTAACCGCGGTCAGGCCCGATTCGTGTTTCAACCCAGAGACCTTCTCCATGAGTACACCCATTGATCTGACTGCCTTGAAAAACCGCCAGATGGCCTCTTGGGCCAGCGGCGACTACGCCGTGATCGGCACCACCCTGCAAATTGTCGGCGAGCAACTGGCCGAAGCCTGCGACTTGTTGTGCGATGAGCGCGTGCTCGATGTTGCCGCCGGCAACGGCAACGCGACCCTCGCTGCGGCGCGCCGTGGCTGCCAGGTGACGTCCACCGACTATGTCGCGGCCTTGCTGGAACGTGGCGAAGAGCGGGCCCGGGCAGAACGCCTGAACGTCGCCTTCCAGGTCGCCGATGCCGAAGCCTTGCCCTTTGCTGACGGCAGTTTTGATGCCGTGCTGTCGACCTTCGGCGTGATGTTCACGCCAGACCAGCCCAAAGCCGCCGCAGAACTGGCGCGGGTTTGTCGCCCGGGCGGGCGGATCGGCCTGGCCAACTGGACGCCGGAAGGCTTCGTCGGCCAGATGTTCAAGACCCTGGGCCAGCACCTGCCACCTCCGCCAGGGGCGAATCCGCCCTCGCGCTGGGGCACCGAAGCCTGGTTGCACGAGCATTTTGACGAGCGGGAGTTTCTGCTCCAGGTGACGCGCCGCACATTCAATTTCCGCTATCGCTCGGCGGCGCATTTCATCGACACCTTTCGCGACTGGTACGGGCCGATGCACAAGGCCTTCGCCGCGCTGCCTGCCGACGGCGCCAAGGCCCTGGAGACGGACCTGACCGAACTGATCAACCGGATGAACCGGGCGGGTGACAGGTCGCTGGTGGTGCCGAGTGAATACCTGGAGGTGGTGATTACGCGGCGTTGATCGATAACAATGCAAAACCCCTGTAGGAGCGAGCCTGCTCGCGATGGCGGTCGTCCAGTCACAAGTGCTGTGTCTGAGATACCGCTATTGCGAGCAGGCTAGCTCCCACAGGGGGGGCATGGCATCTAAATCACTTCGGCACCACGTGCCTCCAGCAACTCGCGCAACACCGACCGATGACAATGCGCTTCTTCCTCGCAATAACAGCCCACGGCCAGTGAAGTCTGGTGGGACAGCGCGGCCAGCAGGTCCAGCATCTGACTGGCCGCAGGCTGGCTCATCTCGGCCTTGAACTTGCGTCTGAACACCTCCCAGGCTTTGGCATCCTGCGCAGCCTTGGCCTCGGCTACCAACTCTGCACTGGGCGACAGCAGCGGTTGCCAGACATCATAAAAATCCCGACGGGCGAATTCGGCTTTCGGTACGCCACGGGGAGGGCGGCGTACCGTGCCCAGGCGCAGTCCTTCGTCGGGACGACGGGGTGATCCGAGTTGAACGATATGGACCGGCATGACTACTTGAGCCGCGATTCGTCGAACCACTCCAGCGCCGTGCGCCAGAAGCAGATGCCCAGGAAGTACGCCGACATCAGCAGCCACAGCCCCATCACCAACGGGTTGATCACTGGATGGTTGAGCACCAGCGACAAGCTGCACAGCAACCAGATGGCCGTCACCGCAATGTTGATCGGCATGAACCGACGCACCCGAAACGGGTGCAGGAATTTCATCCGGGTCACGGTCAGCAGGGCCAGGCCGATGACCGTAATGAAGGTGACCCACGGCGACGGGGCGATGATGTACAGGCACAGGGCAACCACGTTCCAGGCGGCGGGGAAGCCCTGGAAGTAGTTGTCCTTGCTCTTCATGTTGACGTTGCAGAAGCAGAACAGCGACGACACCAGAATCACCGACACGCTCAGCAGCAAGGTGTAGTCCGGCAGCGGGATGTAGCGATAGATGAACAGTGCCGGGATAAACACATACGTCAGGTAATCGATCACCAGGTCGAGGATCGAGCCATCGAAGCTCGGCAACACCGACTGCACATTGACCTTGCGCGCCAGCGCACCGTCCAGCCCGTCGACGATCAGGGCGACACCCAGCCACAGCAGGCAATGGGTCGGCTGGTTATCCAGCAGCGACAGGGTGGCGAGGAAAGCGGTGACTACGCCAGTGGCAGTGAAACCATGGGCGCCCCATGCTTTGAGTCTGGCGATGTGCAGGGTTGAGATCACGGGGGCGTTCTCCAGTGAATGAAGCAAGCCAGTTGTCACCCCGCGAACGGGGGTGGTGGCAAAGCGGGTCGGGTTGCAGGTATCGACCGGGTATTCGGGAATAAGGTTCACCACCTATGAATCTTAGCTGCGCCGCAAAAAAACACCCCGGACAATCCGCGGTAGCGCGGGCAAGTCGGCCCAACGGTGCTGGCACATTCGTCTGCGAGGTCTATCGTTGCCTGACTGGAAACCCCCTTCCCAAGAGGTCAAGCGTCATGAACACCAGCGATCTGCTCGAACAATTATTGCGCGCCGGCCAGGGGGCAATGACGCAACAAGGTGGTGCATCCGTCATAAAAAAAGCTTCGCGAGCCTGCTCGCGAAGAGGCAATCACTGCCGAGATGCATCGGAGGGGGGATGAAAAAATAGCTCGTAGCGAACTCCATGTGGCGAGGGAATTTGCTCCCTCGCCACATGGGCGTGTTATTTGAGGAACGCCTGGAAGTCGGTACCCATTTTGTCGATCGCCGCCTTGAAGTCCTTGGCGGTAACCTTCTGGCTCTCGTTCTCCAGGGCGGTGCCAAATACCTTGCGCACCACTTTGGCCACGGTCTGGTTGCTCTTCGCGTCGATGAACTCGGCTTCGATGAACAGGATGGTTTCCTGGTCACGGTGACCGGTGGCTGCCTGCGTTGCCCCGACTACGGCCGCGATGGGGACCACTTCATACCACTTCATGCCTTCGTTCTCGGCGCTTACCCCCGTGATCGCCGCACGCATGATCAGGGACCGGGAACCCGCCGGTGCGGCGGAGGAGTTAGACACTACTCGATACTTCTGGCCCAGCGTGGCCTTGGCCTTGTTGGTCATGTAGTTCTGAATGTCGGCCAGCGTCTGCTGGTTGACCCGCTCATTGGGTTTGGGCGCCGGGTACAGCTCCAGTTTGTTGAACACCACAGTGTCATAAGCATTCGGGTTCCACGAAGGGCTGACCCAGCGCATCGCGGTGCCGCCGCTCGGCGTCTGGACTTCCTGCAGGTTGTTGTAGTTGGACAGGAAACCTGAGTATTGCGCCTTCTCAGTCACTTTCGAGGTGCAACCGCCTAGCAACAGACTTGCCAGCGCAGCGCCGACCAGCAGTTTTCGGGACAGATTCATAGTGGTGTTTACTCCTTGGATGAAATCGTCGTTCTTTCGTTTGCAGTGCATCAGAATCGCCAGGTCATGTTCCCGGCCAAGGCTTGAATCCAGGCATTGTCGAATTGACCGGAAACTCGATTGCCCGATACGGATTTGGCCTGGTCCACCGGCATGTCGCCGAGCCAGACCATGGCCCAACTGACGTTGACATCGGTGTCCTTGTTCAGAGCATAGGTGGCTCCAGTCGCAATGCGCCAGGATTCGCCCATAGGCACGACTACGCTGCGATTGCTGTCCGAGACGGCACTGCTGTCGTAGGCCACGCCGAAGTTCCACAACCACTGCTCGGTGGCCTGGTATTGCGCGCCAAGGGAAAGGTGCCAGGTGTCCTTGAAGCCGGCGTCGACCGTTTTCGATTGTGCTCCAAACGCCGTGGTATCGACCTCTACGGCGATGTCGCCGAACTCGGACCAGTCCTGCCAGTTGGCCGAGGCCAGCAGCGCCCATTGCCGGTCCAGTTGCTGGAACAGGCTCAGGGTGATGGTCTGCGGCACCTTCATGTCGAGTTCGGTTTCGGTGTTGTTGACGCGCTCGAGCAGGCGGCCGTCGCCCTTGACGTCCAGCCGGTCCTTGAAGTCCAGGTCGACCTGACTGGTATAGGTCAGGCCAATGCGTGTGCCGGGTTGCGGGGCGTAGATCACCCCGACGTTGGCGCCATAGCCCCAGGTGTTGTCCCGGTATTTGAATTGGCCATCAGAGCGGTCAGTGAAGCCGAAAGGGGAGCGGTCGATGGCGGTGTCTGCCTTCAACATGCCGTACATGGCCTTGATGCCCAGGCCGACCGACCACTGCTCGTTGAAGCGATAAGCCACGCTCGGCACCAGCGACAAGCCGAGCAGGCTGGAGTTTTGCGCGAAATAGCGGCCCGACCAATCGTTGTCGTAATTGACCGCCAGCCCGAAGTCGCCGTACTGGCCGAAACCGACGCTCCAGTGCTCGTCCAGTTCATGGCTGATGAAGAAGCTGCCACCGGGAATCGGATCGAGGGCATTGCCGCTGCCGCTGCCCGGGACGTTGGTGCCGGAGTCGCGGTCGAAGCTCAAATCACCGTACAGGACCTGTAAGCCGGCAGTGATTTGCGTGCCGGGCAGGTAGCTCATGCCCGCCGGGTTGCTGGCGATGGTCGAGGGGCCTTGGGCGCGGGCGGCGGCGCCGGCGTTGGCGAGGCCGGCGTTATCGGTGCCGATTTCGTACAGCATGATGCCGCCGGCCCAGGCCTGTTGACAGCACAGGGCGAGCAGCGCGCAAGCAGGCAGGGCAAGTGTTCTGACCGGCATGTATCTACCTCGACAAATGTCCATTTCGAAAACGGGTGACCTGTGCCGGCCCCCCCCTGGATTCGGCTGTTTACCTCGTACCGAGCCAGCCTCCAGGCTGGTCGTTGAAGCGATACTTGAAGTCATCGATGCGGATCGCACTCAAGGCACTCTCTCCAAAGTAGAAGATCTCATGCCGGTTCGACGGACTTTTTCCCGTGATCACTGGAGTTTGATCATGGCCGTCCAATTGAACCTTGAGCGTAGGTTTGAAATGAGAAATATCCAGTAATGTGTAGTCAGAAAGCATTGATTCAGGTGCATTTAACCGAAAGAGTGCTCCGTCAAAGACGCGGGCCAAATCGGGGCGGCGAGCGGAACTCGCCGCCCCGATCGCCATTACCGGTCGGCAGTGGCGGCCAGCAATGGTGCGATTTGCTGATCGGTCAATGCGGCGTGCACGTCCATGCTCATCAGGTCGTTCCACTCCAGCACCCATTTTTGAATCGGCACCAGATCACTCGCCTCGGCAATGCCGAAGCCGGCCGAGCTCCCGACAGCGTGCCAGCGTCCGTGCATGGTGACGCCTTCGGGCGGCGCGCCACCGGTCTTGAGAAAACGTGCGATTGCGGCATCACGGTTGTCCGGGCTGATTGTCCAACTGACGATGAATAACATCGGCCACCTCCTGTTACGGATTGGCACCGGTTTTCATGCGCGTACCTGGCTGGCGCCGGGGCCATGGCCGCGCTTGGGGTTGCAGTTCCGTCCTGGCTGGCTTGCGGCAAATCTCCCATGGAAGGCATAGCAGCGCCTCGCGATTCATGTACGACCGCTGATCCTGTTCAGGTGGCTGTTAGAGGGGGGTAAAGGATGCGTGTTTCACCAGCGAAACATGGGCAGTGGCCGCAGCGGCGAGCGGATGAATTGCCGGGCTGAACGCTTTATCAGCATCGAGTGAAAACCATGGTCGGGAAAGGTCGACTGTATGGTTTTTATGAAGCTTCGGGGCAAGCCGAAACGGACCAGGCCCAGGGACACATCCACCAGATCGGCCTGACGGAAGGGTTCGACGCTGTCGGCAAAAGCGCCGCGATACCGGCGCACCTTGTGATGCTCAAGTATCAACGCACGGACTTCATCCTTCAGTTCCGGTCGTTGTTGACTGTCGAGGTACTCGGTGGCCAGGGCAATGGATGGGGGCAGGTAGTCAAGGGTGTCGTCGGTCCAGATACCCAGGTCATGAAACGCCGCCGCGATTTGTACGGCTTGCGGGGGCTGGCTATCGCTACCGCAGAGGGCACAGTGGAAATTCAGTACCCGGTAAATGTGGTTGCGGTAACCCTGCAGGTCGGCACCGATGGCCAGGGCGAACGAGGTGAGAATCTCGTCGGTGCGAGGGAATTCGAGAATGGGCTTCATCAGGCGTCACGCAACAGGTCGTTGGCATTGAGCAGTTCGTAGGCAATCTCCGGGCGCTTTTCCATGGCACGGCGAATGGCTGCGGGGATGTTGGCGCGGGTCTTGCGGCACAGCCCCGGCAGTTCGCCAATCTGGATACCGATGCCGCGCATGGTGCGCACTTCATTGAAGCCGGGGGCGATGTCCACGCGGATCCCCAACTGTTCGAACATGCGTCGTTGCACGTGCTCGAGATCGCTCAGGCTCTGCAGGTTCTCCAGGCGTTCGATCAGGCGTTTCTCTTCGTTGCGGGTCAGAAACAGAATGCGCAGGTCCGCCCCCGGTGTTTCCAGCAACGGGTCACGCCCGCAGTCGCAGGCGCCGGGCGGGCAGGGTTGGCGAATCGGAGCGGAGGCGTTCATGTGATTCAATCATAGAGCGCCATGATCGAATTTGCCCATAGGGATTTTGGAGGTTATGCAATGCAATGAAATGTAGGAGCGAGCTTGCTCGCTCCTACAGGGACTGCGGTGAAACCTGGCTAACTCATTTCAGTACCAGCATCCGGTAAACGCCGTCTTCGACTTCGATTCCGTGAGTGTCATGGGTAAAGCCGGGGAAGGACTTGTCGAAGGCTTCCAGTGCCTTGAGATACGCCAGCAACGGACCGTCCGCAGGCCCTGCATTCTCACCCGGCATGAGCAACGGGATGCCTGGTGGGTAGGGCACGATACCGGTGGCGGCAAGGCGCCCGGCAGCTTCGTTGAGGGTGACCAGTTCGATGTCGTTGCGCACCAGTTTTTCGTAGGCCTCCACCGGGCTGAATTCGGCTTTTGGCAGGGTGCCGAAGGCCTGGGACATGTTGGCGGTGGTCTTGTGTTTCTTCATGGCGGCGAAGATTTCGTCGGCCAGATCCTTCAGGCCCATGCCGGCATAGCGTTGCTGGTGGGCGTTGTACAGGTCGGGCAGGCACAGCTCGAGCTCGGCGTTGTCGTCGTAATCACGCTTGAAGTCGAGCAGGGCGTTGAGCAGTGTGCCCCACTTGCCTTTGGTGATGCCAATCGAGAACAGGAACAGGATGGTGAAGTCGGTGGTTTTCTCGACCACGATCCCCTGACGGCCCAGATACGCGGTGACCACGCAAGCGGGGATGCCGGAGGCGAGCAGGTTGCCGTCGTCACCCATGCCCGGGCTGAGTACCGAGACCTTGATCGGGTCGAGCATGCAGTAACCGTCTTCGATGTCACCGAAACCGTGCCATACCGCGTTCGGGTGCAGGACCCAACAGTTCGGGTCGGTCTTCAGCTGCACCGGATCGACCTCATGGAACGGCACGGTCGCTGCGCCCACCTGTACGGTCGGTGGCTGCCAGCAGGTGAAGAACCAGTTGTCCTTGCTCAGCATCTCGTTGTGCATGCGCGAGAGCACCTGGCGGAAGCTGATGGCTTCTTCGATCGATTCGCTGGTGAGGATCTGCCCGCTCGGCGCTTCCATCATCGCCGAGCTGACGTCGCAGGACGCCATGATCGCGTAGTTAGGCGAAGTCGAGGCGTGCATCATGTACGACTCGTTGAAACGCGCATGTTCGATCGGGTTGCGGCCATCGCGCACATGGATCATCGAGGCCTGGGACAGGGCGGCCAGCAACTTGTGGGTCGACTGGGTGGCGAATACGGTCGGCTTGGACTTGTCGTGATCGCCCGGGTCGCCGTGCATGGCATGGCGTCCACTGTACAGCGGGTTGAAGCGTGCGTAACCGTACCAGGCTTCGTCGAAGTGCAGACGGTCAACGCTTTCGCCCAGCAGCTCTTCGACGCGGGTGACGTTGTAGGTCAGGCCGTCGTAGGTGGAGTTGGTGACAATGGCGTGCACCGGCGTCGGGTCGATGCCTTGCTTGACCAGCGGGTTGTCGGCGATGGCGGCTTTCACGCCTTCGGCGCTCAGGGTCTGCGGCAGGATCGGGCCGATGATGCCGTAGCGGTTGCGGGTCGGTACCAGGTAGGTCGGAATCGCCCCGGACAGGGTCATCGCATGCTCGGCGGACTTGTGGCAATTGCGGTCGCACAGGGCGATCTGGTTGCGCGTGACGCTGGCCATGAGGATGACGCGGTTGGACATCGACGAACCGTTGGTCACGTAGTACGTGCGGTGTGCGCCGAAGACCTTGGCGGCATAGCGTTCGCCTTGGCCGATAGGGCCACTGTGATCGAGCAGGGAGCCCAGTTCGCCGACCGAGATCGACAGGTCGGAACGCAGCAGGTTCTCGCCGAAGAACTCGTAGAAGGCACGCCCGGCCGTGCTCTTGAGAAACGCCGTACCGCCGGCATGGCCGGGGGTGTGCCAGGAGTATTCATAGGTGCGGGCGAACTTCACCAGCGCGCCGAACATCGGCGGCAGGGCGGCCTGACGGTAACGTTCGATAGCGGCCAGGATGCGCCCGCTGAGGAAGCGTGAAGTATCTTCGGGCAGCCAGATGAAGTCGTCGGCGTGTTGCATGACCAGCAGCGGAATGCTCGAGGCGGTGGTACGGTCGCTGATCAGGAACACCGGCACACGTGTGTTGCGCTCGCGCAGCTTGACCAGCAGTTTGATGCAGTCGGCGTGGCCTTCGCTGGTGTCCATTTCCCAGCGGATGAGCACACATTGCACGGCAGGGTCCGAACGCAGGATCGATGCGGCATCATTGAGGCTTTCCGAGGCCAGTACACTGACGCCACGTCCCTCTACGTCGTGGACCAGTTGATCCAGGGCGCGGCCGAACACGGTTCGCTTGTCCGGCGGACTGCTGACCAGTAGCGCCAGCATTCCGAGCGAGTGTTTATATTCCGTCATGATTGAACCTCCAGAGTGGCTTTAGTCAGATTGTTCACCGGCACTGGCTCGGCAATGAGGTGCTGCGCGCTGACGGTTTGCGTCGGTACGCTGTTGTTGAGAGCTTCGAGGCGGATCAGGCGGTTGTTGACGAAGCCGAACAGGGTGTAGCCAACGATGGTGGCCACGCCGCCGAGCATCAGGGCCTGCTCACCGGAGCTGTACAGCGCCAGATAGCTGTAGGCTGCGGCGACCAGGGCAATGACGTTGGTCGCCAGTGCCTTGCCTTCCGGCACGTTGGAGACTTTCTGCATGGTCATCAGTGCGGCCATGGACAGGATGTAAGGCACCAGGTTGGTGACCACTGCGAGGTTGACGAGGGTGTCGAACTGCTTGCTCAGGTCGGGACTGATGGTGAGCAAGGCCAGCGCGGTCTGTGCGGTGAGCAACACCAGCATGCCGACGATTGGGGTTCCCGCCTTGTTGGCCTTGGCGAAGATCGACAGGAAGTAACCGGTGTCAGCCGAGCTTTTGTACACCTGGGCGATGGTGAACTGCCAACCCAGCAGCGAACCGATGCAGGCGAGCACCATTGCCGCCATCACGATATCCCCGACCATCGGGGTGAACATCTTGGCGAACACCAGGCCGAAAGGTGCGGTGGACGCGACCAGTTCTTCGTTGCCGACGATACCGAAGATGACGTTGGTGGAGACGATATAGATCACCGCCGCACCCAGGGTGCCGCCCAGCACGGCAATCGGCACGTTGCGCTCGGGGTTTTCCACCGCGTCGGTGTTGGCGCAAGCCGATTCCAGGCCGAGGAAGGCCCACAGGGTGATCGCCACCGAGGCGCCTGCCGCTTCGAACCAGCTCTTGTCATGGGGGTTCCAGCCGGCGGCGTAGACGCTGCTGTCAAACCAGAACCAACCAACCGTGGATACCAGCACCACCGGTGCAATCACCCCCCAGACCGTCACCGCGCCGATCCGGCCGGTAATTCTGGCGCCGCCAAAGTTGGCGAAGGTGGTGATCCATAACAAGGCGATGGTCGCCAGGCCTACTTGCAGGGAATCAAGTTTTATCCCGAACAACACCTGGATATAACCCACCGCAGTAATACTGATCGCCACGTTGGCAATCAACAGTGAGAGGCCGTAGGTGTAGTTGGTGATGTAGTTACCTGCCTTGCCGAACGTGTATTCGGCATAGCCACCCATGCCGCCGGTCTTGCGGCTGAGCATCCCGCATCGCGCAAAGGCGTAGGCCAGAGCGAGGGAGCCGGTGGCCGTCACCAGCCAGGAAAGAATCGAAATTGCACCGACTTCTGCGAGTTTCGTTGGTAGCAGCACAATGCCGGAGCCCAACATGTTGACGGCGGTCAACATTGTCAGTTGCCCCACACTCATTTTCTTTGCGACTGACATTCCGTTGCCTCACTTAGTTGGCGATTGAGAGTCTTAGCTATAGCAAAGGATTGAAAACTCGCAAGAAATGGCGTCAACCATTTCGTTTTTGCATTAATTCGCAAAAAAGGCAGGATGCTGGCCCCCAAGTTTAAGAATCCTCAGCAAAATTAGTTCATTTTCAGCCAGTTAAATAGGTCAAGATGCGCAAGACATGGATCGCATTAATCACGCTAGTTGTTGCGGGTATGGCCAATTCGGCTCACTCCAAAGAACTGGCCACTAATGATCAGTACATGTGCAGTTGGGGCGCGGGCACCGCCGCAAGGGCACAGGAACTCAAGCTCTCGGGCGTTTCTCTGTATGCCGCGCGCCAGAAAATCCAGGTCTACAAGTTCGCCAAACCCTGGATGCGCATGATGGCACTTGGCATTACAGAGCAAACTTATGACAGTCCGTCGCGATTCAAACCGACGGCTGTACGGCAGAGCTTTTATGAGGACTGCGTGAGGTACAAGTTGGCGCGTAAATAGAAAAGAAGCGGGCGTCGGTCGGATCGACCACGGTGTAGGGTTGAGACGTCTATATTGATTGACCATCCCTGCGACTGGATGGGGGTGTTAAAACCGGTTTCTTACAACTCAATCAGGAGGTCACCATGAACCAGATCGATAAAGTGTTGTACACCGCTAAAACCCACACCACCGGTGGGCGTGACGGCGCCTCCCGCAGCTCCGACGGTATCCTCGATGTGAAGCTCTCGTCCCCGGGCGCGGGTGGCGGCGGAACCAATCCGGAGCAACTGTTCTCAGCCGGCTGGTCGGCCTGCTTTATCGGCGCCATGCAAGTGGCGGCCAGGGAAATGAAAGTGGCGCTGCCCAAGGACGTGGCCGTCGATGCGGAAGTCGACCTGGGCACCAACGAAGGCGGCTATCTGTTGCAGGCGCGGCTCAATGTCAGCCTGCCAGGGCTGGATCGCGAGACCGCACAGAAAATCGTCGACACCGGGCACCAGTACTGCCCGTACTCGAAAGCCACGCGCAACAACATCAACGTCGTGCTCAAGCTGGTTTGAGTTGACATGAAAAGGTCTTGGCGAACGACATGGGTTGTCGCCAAGGCCTGAAATGCTCGCTGCCCCGATCCGACCTGCTCGCGAAGGCGGTGTTTCCGTCAGCCTGTCTCTTGTTGACGGTGTACATATCCGTTTTTTGGGTGACGGCGGCTTAGGGTTTCGCCCTTACGGCGAGTTCCTTTTGTCAAACGCCCGGTGTGCCGGCCCAGCCAAAAGGAACCAAAAAGTCTCGCCCCGAACGTCCGGCCCCTCGCTTGGGCTCGGGGTTCCTTCGCTCCGGCATTCATCCGGGGGCATTGCCCTCCGGTCGGCTTCGCGCGACCTACATGCAATGGGTTCGACTGCGTCGAACGGCGCTGCGCACCCATCCCCGGATGAACACCTCCGCTCAGCCTGCCGAGGGGGCGGGTGGATCAAGATCAAGAGCGGCAGGCGAGCTAACGCTCGGCCTGTTGAGTGGTGAGGAGCGTGGGTGTACACCGACCTGCCTTTGCTCTGCTTTTGCTCTTCTGTGGGAGCGGGCTTGCTCCGGGCGGCGTTCCGACGATGGACGTCAACGATGACGCGTGCGGCCTGATTCCCCGCGGTGTCCCGGCGTTTTTCGCGAGCAGGCTCGCTCCTACAGGGAAACGCGTTCAATTGCGATCAGGCCGGCCGGTAGGCCGCCTCGCTTTGGCTTTTGATCTGCTTGCCCCCTCGAGAGGCCGAACGTCAGGGGCAAGAGCCCTTGGTTACTTGGGGCTTTTCCAAGTAACCCGCCGTAAAGGCGGAACCGTTAGTGGCCGTGACCGCGGAAACGGATATGTACACAAAAAACCTCGCCAGACACAAAGCCTTAGCGAGCAGGCTCGCTCCCACAGGTTCAGTGTTTTAACTGGCGGGGCAATCAATTCATCTTGCTGTGATCATGCATCATCGTGCCGTGATCCATGGTGCCGATCGCCTTGGCAACGGCTTCAACCTGAATCGACTCTTTCTCACCCTTGGCGTCTTCCACGGTCAGGGTCAGCGGCACCTTGTCGCCTTCCTTGATCTGGGCCGTCAGGTTCATGAGCATGATGTGGTAGCCGTGGGGGTCAAAGCTCACCGCTTCACCGGCCGGCAGTGCGACAGACTGAACTTGCTGCATTTTCATCACGTCGTCTTTCATGCTCATTTCATGAATCTGCACCAGCCTGGCAACCGGCGTTTGCACGCTCAGCAACTTGCTGTCGCCGCTCGCGGTGACGGTCATGAAGGCGCCACTCGACGGCTGGCCGGCTACGGTGGCGCGGACCCAGGCGTCTTCGACCCGGGTTTGTGCCGACGCCTGAAAGGCCAGGCCGACCAGCGACAAGCCCAGCGCCAGTTGCTTGCAACGTTGCGCGAAACGGTTTTTAGCCTGCGGGGCATTCATTTCAGCAAACCTCCATCACGGTGAGCAGGTCTTCTGCGCACTCTTTGGCCGTCAGGGACGTGGACAGTCCCAGGCGCAGAGTGCCCCGGGAGTCGAAGACATAACTGGTCGCGGTATGGGAGAGGGTATAGGTATCGCCGCTGGGGACTTTTTCAAAGAACACGCCGAATTCCTTGGCGGTGGCGGCGGTTTCTTCCAGGGTGCCGTACAGCGCTTCGAAACTCGGGTCGAACGCCTTGACGTACTTGTCGAGCATCTCTGGCGTGTCGCGCTCGGGGTCCAGGGTGATGAAGATCACCTGCAGCCTTTCGCCATCGCGCCCCATCAATTTCTTGGCCTGCGCCGCACGGGCCAACGTGGTGGGGCACACGGCCGGGCACTGGGTGAAACCGAAGAACACCATGGGCATCAGGCCGCGATAGCTGCCCAACATCCTGGTTTCGCCCTCGGTGTTCTTGAGCTTGAAATTACGCCCCATGATCTTGTCGCTGAGGTCTTTGCCGTACTTGAACGACAGCTTGCTGCTGTCGTCGCAACCGGCGAGCAGGCCCAGGCTCAACAGGCCCATGCCTTGCAGGACGGTTCGGCGGGTATACAAAGTACTCATGAAAGAAAGCATCCTGTTGAACAGGCTGAAATGACAGCGTGATGACTGTACAGACGAAAAAATCGTGGGGATATTAACAAACTGTGTCGGTGCCGGAGGGGCGGATACGACCATTGGACCTTTGCTGCGGCGTGACATAGTGTCGCGCCGCAGCAAGGGGGCAGGACCAGCCGCCCCCTTGGGGCGCGCTTAACGACGCAGCTGCGCGCAGTGATCCTGTTCCGGTTGTGCGGCGGTGTACCAGACATAATCCGCGCTCTCGTCGGTCACGGTCTTGCCCGCTTCGGCCAGGATCAGCACCGCATTGCCTTCACTGGCATCGAGGTCTTTCAGGTGCAATGGCACCCCCAGATCCTTGCGCACGTGGAAGGCACCGGCCAACAACAACGCCGGCGTCGGCGCGGCCATCAGGCGCTCGGCCATGCGCCGGTCACGCTGTTGCTGCACGGCGAGCATGGCCGGCATCTGTGCTTCGGGCAACAGGCCGCAATGGGACTGGCGGATGTCGTCCAGCAAGGTCGCCTGCACCTGTCGGGTGGTGGAGGCTTCACCGGTGAGTACCGGGCGCTGTTTGTAGATCTGCATGATCTGCGCGCGGTCCAGATTCGCTGCCAGCAGCGGATAGGGTTGTCGCAGCGCGTAGGTGACGAGAGCGCCATAAACACTCCAGTCCCAATTGGCCTGCCAGGCCAGCGCCTTGAACGCATCGGCCGGTGGCTGGCCGGCGCGGGTCGCGGCTTGCGCGGCATCGACCCTGGCTTGTTGATCGGGGTTGAGCATTTCCATCAGCAGGCTGCCCTGGGGGCGTTGTGCCGCCAGCTCGCGCAGCAGCCACAATTGCAGGGCGTGGTGGTCAGGGTTGTCGTGCTGTTCGCCTACCAGGACGCGCGGTGCAACGGCCAGGTGTTCGACCAGTTCCCGGGGCGTCAACGTGCGACCGGTCGCCAGTTCGCGGATGACCCCGAGGTCAGTGTGATCGCGGCCTTGTGGGGCGATAGGCGCCGGGGGCGGTGTGACCTGATGGGTGGTTTGGCAGGCAGCCAACAGGCTGAATGCACAGAGCAACAGAAAGCGCATCGGTTTTCCTTATTGGACAGGTGCCCCCTCGATGACAGAGGAGGGGGCGGTATCAGCGCGCGATGATCAAAGGGTGGCCGCGTTCCGGATGCTGGTGAATCAGCACCTCCAGCCCATACACCGCCGCCAGTGCCTCGGCAGTCAACACTTGTGCCGGTGGGCCGTAGGCGTGGGGCAGGCCTTGTTGCAACAACAGTAGTTGATCGCAGTAACGTGCGGCCAGGTTGAGGTCGTGCAGGATCACCAGCACCGCCGCCCCGCGCTCGGCGAAGTCGCGCACGGCTTGCAAAATGGTGTGCTGGTGCAGCGGGTCGAGCATCGACGTCGGTTCATCGAGCAGCAGGATTTGCCCTTTGGCCCCCGGCCAGAGCTGAGCGAGCACCCGAGCCAGATGCACGCGCTGGCGTTCACCGCCGGACAGGGCCAGATAGCTGCGTCCGGCCAGATGAAGCGCATCGGCAGCTTTGAGCGCATCGGCGACGATTTCGGCATCGCGCACGCGACCGCTGGCGTGAGGCAGGCGACCCATGCCGACGACTTCATTGACCGAAAACGCAAAGTTCAGGCTCGAACTCTGCGGCAGCACGGCCAGGCGCTTGGCCCGCTCCTGACCCGGCCAGTCGGCGAGTTGACGCTCGTCGAGGCTGACCGTGCCTTCACTGCTCGCCAGTTCGCCGCATAAAGCGGCGAGCAGGGTGCTTTTGCCGGCACCATTGGGTCCCAGCACGCCGAGCACTTCACCGGGGCGCAATTGGACATCGATGTTGGCCAGTACCGTGCGGTTGCCACGGCGAACCAGCAAGTTGTTTGCCCGCAGCATCAGGAACGCCCTCGTACCAGCAGATAAAGAAAGAACGGAGCGCCGATCAGTGCCGTCACGATGCCGATGGGCAATTCAGCCGGCGCCAACAGCAGGCGCGCGGCCAGGTCGGCCAGCAACAGCAGGCTCGCACCAGCCAGTAACGACGCAGGCAGCAACACCCGGTGATCCGGGCCGACCAGCAGGCGCATCAGGTGCGGCACCACCAGGCCGATGAAACCGATCAGGCCAGCCGCCGCGACTGCCGCACCGACGCCGAGCGCCGTGCACAGCACCAGCTCAAGCTTGATCCGCTCGATGTCGAAGCCCAGGTGACGGGCCTCCGACTCCCCCAGCAGCATCGCATTGAGTGCCGCCGCCCGACGTGGCAACCACAACGCCACGCCCACGGTGACGATCAGCAACGGCCACAAGCGAGGGTAGCTGGCACCGTTGAGGCTGCCCAGGTTCCAGAACGTCAGGGTGCGCAAGGTCGCGTCATCGGCCAGATAGGTGAACAGCCCCACGCCGGCACCGGCCATGGCGGTCATCGCCACACCCGCCAACAGCATGGTGGCGACGTCGGTTTGCCCGTCCCGGCGGCCGAAGCGATACACCACTGCCGTGACGATCAGGCCACCGGCGAATGCGCTGACCGATAGCAGATAAGGCTCGATGGCCGGTGGCACGCCACCGAGCAGGCTGCCGCCGACGATGGCGAGGGCGGCACCGAGCGCCGCACCACCGGAAACGCCGACCAGGCCCGGGTCTGCCAAGGGGTTGCGGAACAACCCCTGCATCGCCACGCCGGACAACGCCAGTACCGAACCCACGGCGATGCCGAGCAGGCTGCGCGGCAGGCGAATCTGACCGAGGATCAGCTGCGCCTGCTGCGTGTCACCACCGCCAAGCGGCAACCCGAGCAGGCGCATTCCGGCCAGCAAGGTATCGCTCAGCGGCAGGCTGACTGGCCCGAGGGCCAGGGACAACCAGAACACCAGCACCAGCAACAGCAGCAAAAAGATCAAGGTCGGACGCGGCCGAAAAATGGCCGTCATTGGCTGATCTCGACCATCTGCGCTTTGGCGTCCGGGTAGAGCGCCATGGCACAGGCCAGCAGTGTTTTGATACGCATCGGGACTATTCCTTAGTCGATCAGAGTGGTGGCGGCTTCAGCGAGAGTACGTCAGTCGTCACGCTCGTGGATGCCCGGCTTGCGCATGCCAAACAACTGGATGAGCCGTTCGCCTTTGGCATCGAAACCTTCTTGGCGAGTGATGATGCCATCGACGCTCGGCTTGCGCACACGCCACAGTTCGGTCACACCTCTGTGGTTTTGCAGTGCCTCCGGTCGTAAAACCGCGCAATTGAACTGGCGGTACCTAGACTTTCAGCTTGATCAGCCTTGGGGGAGCCTGTCGGTCAACCTGCACCTGCGGTGCGCAGACATGAAAACCAGAGGTTAAAACATGACCACTCAATCGATAGATACCGAACAGATCAACCAGGTGGTGCGCCATTACGTGGAAGGCATGGTCTTTGCCAATGAAGCGTTGCTGCGACAGGCCTTTCATCCAGACTGTCGCATCATCGGTCACTTCCAAAAGGTGCTTGAATGGGCATCCCTGGATGAATTTGTCGTTGCCATCAAGGCCGAAATCCCGGCGTCTGCCGGTACGCAGCCGTTCTGGCAGGTGATCAACCTTGATGTCACCGGCGATGCCGCCGCGGTCAAGGTCATCGATGATTTCGCCGGGATACGGTTTACCGATTACCTGTCGTTGCTGAAGGTGGACGGTCGATGGGTGATCATTAACAAGCTTTATTACTACGAGGAGTAGTGCTTCGTTGCGACACATTCGACGCAAAGGCTTACGTCTATCTTCATGAAATAATCTCGCGATCATCACGATTTAAATGAGTTTGTCTCACCAAGGCTCGAATGCCGACAATGACGCCATTAACCACATGGAGTTTTATCGTCATGGCATTGGCCCATTCCCTTGGATTTCCGCGCATCGGCCGCGATCGCGAACTGAAAAAAGCCCAAGAGGCGTTCTGGAAAGGCGAATTGGACGAAGCCGGTCTACGTGCCGTTGGCCGCGACTTGCGCAAGACCCATTGGGACTTGCAGAAAAAGGCCGGGATCGAGCTATTGCCGGTCGGCGACTTCGCCTGGTACGACCAGGTCCTGACCCACTCGTTGATGTTCGGTGTGATCCCGGAGCGTTTCCGCCCGCACGATGGCAAGGCCAGCTTGCAAACCCTGTTCGGCATGGCTCGCGGTGTCAGCGACAGCTGCTGCGGCGGCGCGCACGCCCAGGAAATGACCAAGTGGTTCGACACCAATTATCACTACCTGGTCCCTGAATTCAGCGCCGATCAGCAGTTTCAGCTCGGTTGGGACCAGTTGTTCGAGGAAGTCGAAGAAGCCCGCGCACTGGGTCATGACGTCAAGCCCGTCATCATCGGCCCGCTGACTTACCTGTGGCTGGGCAAGGCCAAGGGCGTCGAGTTCGACAAACTCGAACTGCTCGATCGCCTGCTGCCGCTGTACGGCCAGATCTTCCAGCGCCTGGCGGCACAAGGCGTCGAGTGGGTACAAATCGACGAGCCGATCCTGGTTCTCGACCTGCCGCAAGCATGGAAAAACGCTTTTGAGCGCGCCTACAACCTGATTCAGCGCGACCCGCTGAAGAAGCTGGTCGCCACTTACTTCGGCGGTCTGGAAGAGAACCTGGGCCTGGCCGCCAACCTGCCGGTGGACGGTCTGCACATCGATCTGGTGCGCGCACCCGAGCAGTACCCGACCATCCTCGATCGCCTGCCAGCCTACAAAGTGCTGTCGCTGGGCGTGGTCAATGGCCGTAACGTCTGGCGCTGCGACCTGGAAAACGCGTTGGTCACCTTGCAGCACGCAAACGAGCGCCTGGGTGATCGCCTGTGGGTTGCGCCATCCTGCTCGCTGCTGCACAGCCCGGTCGACCTAGAGCGTGAAGACCGGCTCGATAGCGAACTGAAAAGCTGGTTGGCGTTTGCCGTGCAGAAGTGTGAAGAAGTCGCGCTGCTGGCTCAGGCAATCAGCGAGCCGGAAGCGCCGAAGGCGCTTGAAGCGCTGACTCAAAGCCGTGCCGTGCAGGCCAGCCGTGCGGCATCGCCACGCATTCACAAGCCCGCCGTACAGGCGCGTGTTGCCGCCATCACCGCCCGGGACAGCCAGCGGCACTCGCCGTTTGCCCAGCGTATCGAGAAACAGCGCGCCGGCCTGGACCTGCCACTGTTCCCGACCACCACCATCGGTTCGTTCCCGCAAACCGCGTCGATCCGTCTGGCTCGTCAGTCGTTCAGGCAAGGCAAGCTGACCGAGGCCGAATACACCGAAGCGATGCACAGCGAGATCCGTCACGCCGTGCTGGTACAGGAACACCTGGGCCTGGACGTGCTGGTGCACGGTGAAGCCGAGCGCAACGACATGGTCGAATACTTCGCCGAGCAACTCGACGGCTACGTGTTCACTCGCTTCGGCTGGGTGCAGAGCTACGGTTCGCGTTGCGTGAAACCGGCGGTGATCTTCGGCGACCTGAGCCGTCCGAAAGCCATGACCGTGGAGTGGATCCGCTACGCTCAAGGCCTCACCGGCAAAGTGATGAAGGGCATGCTGACCGGTCCCGTGACCATGCTGATGTGGTCGTTCCCACGCGAAGACGTGACCCGCGAAGTGCAGGCCCGCCAACTGGCCCTGGCCATTCGCGACGAAGTGCTGGACCTGGAAGCCGCCGGCATCAGGATTGTGCAGATCGACGAAGCCGCGTTCCGCGAAGGCCTGCCGTTGCGTCAGGCGCAACGGCAGCCCTATCTGGACTGGGCCACCGAAGTGTTCCGCCTGTGCGCCTCGGGTGTGCGTGACGAAACCCAGATCCACACCCACATGTGCTACAGCGAATTCAACGATGTGATCGAGTCCATCGCCGCCATGGATGCCGACGTGATCACCATCGAAACCTCACGCTCGGACATGGAACTGCTGGATGCGTTCGAAGCCTTCGCTTACCCCAACGAAATCGGCCCGGGCGTGTACGACATTCATTCGCCACGGGTGCCGGACTCCTCGGAAATGGCCAACCTGCTGCGCAAGGCGGCCAGGCGCATTCCCGCCGACCGCCTGTGGGTCAACCCGGACTGCGGCCTGAAGACCCGCGGCTGGGCGGAAACCGAAGCGGCGCTGGTGCATATGGTCAATGCGGCGCGTCAACTGCGTAAAGAATGGGCCTGACGCTTTACTGGCAGGAGCACGGTGTACTTCTTGTGGGAGCGAGCCTGCTCGCGAAAGCGGTAGGCCAGTCACCGATAATGTTGGCTGTGCCGACGCCTTCGCGGGCAAGCCCGCTCCTACAGTCGCGGCTCGGCCACCAGTAGCAACGACTGCGGCACGGGGCTTTGCGGGTGCTGTGGTTCCTGCAAGCCGGCCAGCGCAAAACCGGCCATGTCCAGTGCATTCAGCCAGCTGGACAAGGTGCGAAAATACCATGGCATGGGTTGCCACTGCCCCCTGAACCCGGCGAAAGTCTCTTCCCGCCAGCCATCCTGGTAGTCGCCCGCTGCAGCTGTCCATGGGTGCAGCGTCTGGATCAACAGCGCGCCGCCAGGGGCGAGCAGGCTGTTCATGGCGGTGAGCAAGGGGATGATGTCCTGATGCAGCAGGGCAAAATTGGCGCAGATCAGGTTGTAGTCGCGGCCGATGTCGACTTTCGCTTCTGCCAACTGTTCATGGCTCGCCAGATGCACCGGCGCAGTGCCCGCCGCCCGCGCCGCCTGCACCAGCGTCGCATCGCCATCCACACCGACCGCATCGATGCCTCGTTCAGTCAGTGCACGCAACAACCAGCCTTCGCCGCAACCCAGGTCCAGCACACGTTCAGGCTGACGACCCAGCACTGCCAGCAGGATCGCCTGGTCGGTGACCTTGAGGCGGCTTTCGATGCTGCCCGTGCGGATGGCGTCGATCCAGGCCTGGGCATTGTGGTGCCAGCTGTCGAGGAGGGTGGATTCGGGGTCGGGCATGGCGTTGTCCGGTGCTATGGTTTGGAAGAAAGGATAGGGCAAAGGTGCCGATCAGCCATTTCCAGTACAGACATTTGCCGGTGGTGCCGGAGTCGGCCGGCGCCACCGGCAGCGCAGCGAACGCTGGACGGGCTAGCCGCTTTTGGTGGCTGCCAAATGATAGGCAACCAACGCGTTGGCGTGGCCATGACCCATGCCATGTTCGGTCTTGAGCCAAGCCACCATTTCCATATGTTTCTTGTCACTGACGGTCTTGAGCAGATCCAGCCAATGGGCGATCGGCTGACCATACTTCTTTTCGATTGACGGGAAGTACGAAGCCGGTCCTTTGGTTCTGGTTTCTTCGGTCACGATGCAAACTCCCTTTTCGGTTTTCCGGGTTTGAAAGCAGCACCGGTCACGTTACTTATTTGCCGTCAGTGAGTCCATCTTCCGGGCGATCGAAGGCCTGCCCTGGATACAGCGGGACACCCCGCGTCAATAGTTCATCCCGTCATCGATCGCGATGCCCTGAGCACGCATGGCCTTGATCAACTCGCTTCGGGTGCCGGGCAGGTTGAGCATGGTTTTGGCGCGCAGTTCCGTGACTTCCTCGGCGGTGTAAGGCTGATAGTCGGCCGGCAGGCTGTCGCCAGCCATGCCGTCTTTACGCATCAGCCAGTTGAGCAAGTCCGCCAGTTGCGCGTTGTTCAACGCCGACTGCGACATGCCCGGTACCCGCACGAGGAATTCGCGGCCACCGGGTACTTTCAGGAAATTGCCGACAAAGCCTTTCATCCGCGGCGTGTCGTTGGCGGCGGAACCCGTGCCATCGCCCAGGTGGCAACCGGCGCATTGCAACTGATAGTTCACGCCGACGCCGTACCCGGCCTGGGCAATCGGGGTTTGCAGTGATTCATTGCCCGGCGCGTGATGCTGGTTCGGGTCGGGAATGGCCCGGGCGAGCGCGAGCGGGGCGCTCAGGGCGCAGACCAGTCCAGGCAATATCAACCTACGCATAAAACAAACCTCCGCTGATGACCGTATCTGTAGGAGCGAACTCGCTCGCGATGGACGTCAACGATAACGCGGGCTATCTGATTTAACGCGTCGCCCTTGAGTTCTTCGCGAGCAAGCTCGCTCCTACAGCAGTAAAAAAGAGCAGCAGCCACAGAAAAAAAACCGCCGATTGCACAAGCAACCGGCGGAAAGTGCGGTTTTAAACGGCGACGCCGCGGATCACCGAAACGGTGCAGTGGTAGATGTGCGATTTGGCGGCCAGGCACCAGTTCACATCGTTGTTGTTGAACGGGCGGTAAGCCGGTTCTTCACTGTCGTTACGGGTGCAGGCGCACTGGGCGCAGCTTTGCTTACCGCAGCAGTCGTTGTACGAAATGATGTAGTCCTTGCCATCGGCCGGGTTGCGGCAGGTGCCGATCCAGGTCACTTGCGAGGCTTCGGTGCCCGGTGGGCAGGAGGTCACCGACCCGCCGCAGCAACTGCACAGAAAACCGTCGATGGAGCAGTAGCGCCAGTAGTCGCAGCTGTTCGGATCACCCGGGTCGCCAGCCTGCGCCGGCTCCGCGGCCAGGGCCTTGCTGGTGCGATCCAGCGGCAGCAGCAGGGGCAGGGCGGCACCGGCCACCATCAGCGAGCCCATGCGCGACAGCAATTTACGGCGCGACGTGGTATCGGCGACACGGCGGGTCGAGCGCTCGAACAACAGATCCAGCAGTTTCATAAACGTCTCCCTGCCTTATCAGTGGCTATGGCCGTGGCTGTGGTCGTGGGTGTGCGGTTGGGCATTGAGGTACTGCTGCAGCGTGGCGTGCTTGAGGTGCTCGACTTCGAACAGGCTGTCCAGGTGCTCGCGGGAATTGACCAGGCCCTTGGCACGCAGGGTGCCGGCCTTGTCGATCAGTGCGGCGTACGGCAGCTTGCCGATCTGGTAGGTCATGCCCACTTCCGGGCCGACCACATAGGTGGCGTCTTCCAGTTTGTGTTCGCGGATCAGCGCTTGCTGGGCGTCCATGTCGCCATCGCTGACGAACACCACGTCAAGACGGTCGGCCTGTTCCCTGGCAATGGATTTGATCGCCGGCAGCAACGACTTGCAGATCGGGCAGGTCGGCGAGAGGAAGAACAGCAGTTGCGATTTCTCGCCGGCATAGCCGAAGTTCACCGGACGACCGTGACGGTCGCTGGCAGTGATTTGCGGCGCGGGCTCGTTGACCGCCACGCCTTTGTCGACCATCAGCGCGCCAGCCGGGGCCAGGCGACCGTGCAATACGCCAATCTGCCGCACCAGGCCCATGACGACAAACGCCACGGCCACCAACAGCATCCAGAGCAGAACGTTGGAAACAATCAAGCCTTCCATTTCGATTACCTACCAATCAATTTGAGCAGAAGTGGGGAGTTCGCCAGCAAGCCATCGGCGGCGGCGTAGATGAGCAACGCGACGGCGGCGGCAGCCAGGGTCACGAAGCCATCGAACGGGTTGAGGTCGCGTGCCAGCGGCGCGATGCTGGCTACCAGCGCCAGTGCCACCAGCGCACTGTTACGCAACAGCAGGACCGGGCGCAGCGGTTGTGCCTGGTCGGGACCTGCGCAACCGCAGTCGATGTCCGCACGACCGCGCCACAGGTTGATGCCGATGGCAGCGGCGTACAGCGCCAACAGGCTGGCGGCGCTCAGCGCGGCGTAGCCACGGCTGACCGGCACCAGCAAGGCGAACGCAATGGCCAGTTCCAGCAGTGGCACCAGGCGTGCCATCGGGCGCACCAGCGCTTGGGGCAGCAGTTGATAGTCCGCCAGTTGCCGGGCGAAGCGCATCGGCGCGCGCAACTTGTGGGTCGCGGCGCTGGCCAGCAACACCGCGATGGCGATGGCGCTGGCAATGATGAAGATCGGATCTGTGTGCATGGCCGAACCTCTTAGTAGCTCAGGACCTGAGTCGCGGTCTTCGCGACTTTCGGCATGCTGCCGGTGAGCTTGTTGGTCTTCAGGTCGAAGATCTGCAAACCACCCTCCACGTCGGCACCGAGCAGCAGCGGTTTGTCGTCGCCGGTGGCCTGCATGCTCCATACCGGAACCGGGGCTTCCAGGGTCGCTACCTTCTTGTGGGTCTTGAGGTCAAACGCCCAGATCAGCGGGCTCGGGTCTTCCCACTTCATTGGTTCGTGAGCGTCGTGCATCAGCACGTAAAGGCGGTCCAGCTTCGGTGCCACGGCCATCATCTGCCAGCCACCCGGTGCCCAACCGGCCTTCTTGTCCTCATCGGATACCAGCGACCAGGCCGGCAAGACCTTCGGTGTGTCGCCAGCGAAATCCACCGGGCGTACGGTGCCGGTCGTGGTGGTGAAGTAGTAGGTGTCGCCGACGTTGACGGCGCGCTCTACCAGTCTTTCCGCGTTCGGATCAAAGAACGGCGTGCGGCTGCGTGCGGTTTCCTGGCCCTGATCGTTGAGGGTTACCACTTGGAGGCTGCCGTCGCCGCACAGCGAGGCGAAACGACGGTTGCCGACCGGGTAGTTGAGCACGCAACCGGGAATCGCGATTTCCGTGGCAACCGCTTTGGCTTGGGTGTCGACCACGGTGACCGAAGTCGACGGAGTGAAGTTGTAGACGTAGACGAACTTGTCGTCGCCGCTCGGCTTGAGCGAGTAACGCTGGGTCAGCGACTCGGCGCGCTTGTTCGGAATCAGCACTTCCCAGGCGGGCGACAGGGTCGAGCTGTCCCAGGCGGTGAGCACGTCGGTGCGGGTACCGCGGGTGCCGCGGGAGTACCAGATGTCCGCGCTGTAAATGGTTTTTTTGTCGTGACTGAGGGTCGACGGCGCAGCAAAACCGGTCGGCACCATGCCGAGTATGCGCTTCTGGTCCGGGTCGACCACGGTCACGCGGCCTGCCACGAAGCTGTCGAACTCGACATCAATGACGAACGCACGGTGAGCTTCCGGGGGGAACGCCAGAACGGTCTGGCCAATCGTACCGGCGGGCAAATCCGCGCGGGCACTGTTCAAACCGAGTACAAGCAGGCCCAGGCCAAGCGCTGACTGTACGGAGATCCTGTTTGTTCGCATAAGGGGAACTTCCTGAATTGTTGGTAACGCGGATCGCGGGTGCTTTGGCAGATTTTTACCCTTTGATTCTGCCGTGCCCGGCGAACGGGAGAATTGCCCTGCCTGCCAAGTGTTTGTGTGTCTGTGCCAGTGTCAGAAAACGTTTTATGCAGGAGCGAGCACGCTCGCGAAAAACTCAGGGGCGCCGCTGGGCATCCGGTTTTGCGCGTTATCGTTTACGACCATCGCGAGCAGTCGAGCGTCGACCGGCTGCTCCTACAGGGAGGTGGGGGATGTTGCGAGGGGGAGGGAAAAGCTGAAGACGGCGCCGCACGGCTCCAGGTTTTGCGCCCAGATATCGCCACGGTGGCGGCCGATGATGTTCTTGCACAGCGCCAGGCCGATGCCGTTGCCGCTGACCTTGGATGAGAAGAATCCGTCGAACAGCTTCTCCTGCGCCTGAACCTGGATGCCACGGCCGCAGTCTTCGATTCGCACTTGCGCCACGTCGTTGTTGCGGCTGGCATGGATGCGCAGCAACCGGCGCTCAGTCGGCAGGTCGGCCATTTCTTCAATCGCGTTGAACGCCAGGTTGAGGATCACCTGGCCGATCAGGACTTTCTCGCAACTGACCTGCAGTGGTTCGGGCGCGGTGACGATTTCCACGCGCACCAGGCTCGGATCGGCCCGCAGGCTGATGAAGTAGCGGGTTTCGCGCAGCAGCTCGTTAAGATCGACCAGCTCTTCGGTCTGCTCCAGCTTGACCACGTAATCGCGCACGCTCTTGATGATCACCGACGCGTGCTCGATTTGCCGCACCGCGTTCTGCAAACCCCAGGCGACGCCTTGATCGGTGTCGCCGGCATTGCCCAGGCGAATCACCGTGCCTTCGATGAAGTTGCGGGTAGCGGCCAGGGGTTGGCTCAGTTCGTGGGCGATGGCCACGGCCATTTCGCCCATGGCGTTGTAGCGCGCCAGGTACTCGAGTTTCTGCTCGCTGACCCGCCGCGCCTCTTCGGCCTGCACCTGCTCGGTCACGTCGCGGAACAGCAGCAGATGGCCGACCAGATCGTCTTCAATCTCGATGTAGCGGCAGGTTGCGTCATGCCAGCGCCATTCGCCGTCCCGGCGCTGCACCTTGTAGTGCACGCTGAACGGCGCGTGCTCAGGTGTCTCCTGGGCGAACCGTTGCAACAGTCGCTGACGCGAAGCGTCGTCGCACCAGGCCAGGAAGTTCTTGCCCATCAGCTGGTGCACTTCGCTGTCGAGCAGGTGCGCGCCGGAGTCGCTGATAAAGCCGATATCGCCCTCGGGGCCGAGCACCGCCACACCTTCGGCCAGGTCCTGCATGAAGGCCTTGAGCCGGCTCTCGAAACGCTTGAGGTCGCGCTTGACCTTGTCCTCTTTGGAAATGTCGCGGAACTGCACCATCAACACATCGCGACCGTCCAGGTGCACCAGGGTCGCCACCGCTTCGGAAAGAATCTCCACCCCTTGCTTGGAGCGATAGCACCACTCGATGGCCCGTTGCCCGGTGCGCGCGGCCCCTTCGAGCCAGCGCAAACCCACGGAACGCCGGTATTTCGGCGCATCGCGGGTCATGTCCGGGGCCTTCAGCGGCGTCAGTTCCTCCAGGGTAAAGCCCAGCGCCGCCAGGGCAGCGGCGTTGGCCCAGAGAATTTCCTTGGTGTGCGCATCATGAAGAATGATGCACAGCGGCATGGCTTCGATCAGCGCATGAAAGTCGTTCGGTTTTGGCAAGTACATCGCACGGCCCTTGGCGGCAGAGTTTGCAGTATGGCGTTTTATACCTGCTCGCACAGGGCGATGCGCTCAGAGGTAACCGGCGTGGGCCTAGGGGTTTTCTTTAGCGTGGGGGCTGCAAGCCCCAATAGTGGTGCCCGGACACGGTTTTTACACTGGACCTCAATGCAAGGGCATCCACGCTACGCCCTTTGTAGGAGCGAGCCTGCTCGCGATGGACGTCAACGATAACGCGCCCTGTCTGAATGCCCGCGTTGTTCGGAGGTTTTTCGCGAGCAAGCTCGCTCCTGCAGAAGGTCGGTCGTCGTGCAGCCCACTAACAATAAGCAAAACGGAGAAAGCCCATGCTGCGTTCAGCTGTCGCGCAACAAGACCCTGTGTCCGGTCCGGTCGTGCCAATGGTCGAGAGTCAGCTATTTCAGCAGGTGCTGGATGAGGTTCGTCAACGCCGCGACGAATTCGACGCCGGCTCCCACGTACCTCGGGACATGATCGAGCGCTTCAAGCAGGTGGGCATCTATCGTGCCGCCACGCCAAAATGCTTCGGTGGCGACGCCTTGGCACCGGCGCTGTTCCTGCAAATGATCGAGCGTATCTCCGAAGCCGACGGCTCGGCGGGCTGGGTGGCCAGCTTCGGCAGTGCGGGTGTCTATCTCGCGGCCTTGCCGCCGCAAACCCTGGCTGAAATCTACGCCGAGAGCCCCGACCTTGTGTTCGCTGGCGGGCTGTTCCCGTTGCAGCCTGCCGAAGCGGTAGAAGGCGGCTGGCAGGTCAACGGCACCTGGAAATTCGCCAGCGGCAGCAAAGGCGCGGACCTGCTGGGTGTCGGCATCGGCGCCAGCGCCGCGGGCGGCAAGCCACGCACGGCGGTGTTCCCGGCCAGTCAGGTCGAGATCGTCGAGAACTGGGACGTGGTCGGCCTCAAGGGCACCGGCAGTCACGATCTGCGCGTCACCGACAAATTCGTCGACGACCGCTGGACGTTTATCCGGGGTGGGGCGGCAACCATTGATGAGCCGCTGTTCCGCTACCCGTCGATTGCCTACGCCGCGCAAGTGCTGGCGGTGGTCAACCTCGGCCTGGCCCGTGCAGCGCTGGACGAAATCAGCCGCATGGCCGGTGCCGGCGGCATTACCGGTGCGCCGAAAATGGCCGACCGCGCCTACGTGCGCATCGAAATCGCCAAGGCCGAAGCCAGGCTCGCCGCCGCCCGCGGGTTTTTCTACAACGCCACCGAGCAGGTGTGGAACTCGATCCTGGCCGGCAACCCGGTGACGCCAGAGCAGACCAGCCTGCTGCGTCTGTCCGCGATTCACGTGTCCCAGGCCGGTGCCGCCGTGGTGCAGAGCGCCTACAGCCTGGCCGGGACCACCGCCATTTACCTGCGCCATCCGCTGCAACGCTACCTGCGCGACTCGATGGTGGTGACCCAGCACGCCTTCCTCAGCGAAGGCCTGTACGACGGCGCCGGCTCGGTGTTCCTCGGCGTGCCGCCGTTCCCGGGCTACATCTGAATTCCCTTCAACTTTTCAAGGAACCAACCCCATGTCGCAAACCACTCAAGAACCGTTGCGCGTCGTCTTCTGCATCGGCATCACCCAGAACTTTTTCGACCTGCCCAGCGGCGAGGGCCTGAGCGTCTGGAAAGGCTTCAGCCAGATGATGGGTTCCCTCGGTGCGATGCCCGGCATCACCGTACTTGGCGCCATGGATGACGACCGGCTGATGGTCGGCCCGTCTACCACCTCGCCCTGGACCGTGTACATCATGGCCGACGTCGACTGCCACCAGTCGGTGATCGACGCCTGCAACCTGTTCCGCACCACGCCGGTCGGCGAATACAGCCTGTGGCGCTATGCCAGGGTCGAAGCGCGCATCGGTCGCCCGCTGACCATCCCAGACGCGGCCAGGGTGTAAGCCATGGACGAGGCCTTGCTGCAGCGTCTGGCGACGCTCGAAGGGGAGAGTGCGGTGCGCCGCTTGATGGCGCGCTACATGGACCTGTGCGATGTGCCGCGGGCGGCGATTCATCTGAGCCAATTGGCGCAGTTGTTCGCCGAGGATGCGATCTGGGAAGGCCTCGGCACCCAGACCGCGCAGACCTTCGGTCAGCATCACGGACGTGCGGCGGTGGCGACGTTTGTCGGTGGTTATCTGCCGCCATCCGATCACTTCAAGTTGAACCTGCATTACCTCACCAGCGAGTCGATCGTGGTCGACGGCAAGACTGCTCAGGGGCAGTGGATCATGCAGCAGATTTCAACCTACGCCGATGGCCGCAACGAGCTGTTCGGCACGCGGTTGAACATCGATTTCCGCTGTGTCGACGGCGTTTGGCTGATTGCGCATTTCCGCACGCAACGCTTGTTCAACACGGAGCTGAGTGCATGAGTACTTTCATCAGCGAGTTCCTGCTCGGTGGCGACGGCAAACGGGTTGCGATCAAAGACTCCATCGACATCGCCGGTTACCCGACTCGCTCGGGCAGCCGCGCCTTTGTCGATGCACCGGCGGCCTCCAAAAACGCCGAAGTGGTCGATGCGATCCTCAACGCCGGCTGGCAGATCGTCGGTAAGACCAACCTGCACGAACTGGCGTTTGGCGTGACCGGCATCAACGACTGGACCGGCACGCCAATCAACCCGCAAGCGCCGGATCGTGTTCCCGGTGGTTCGTCCAGCGGTTCGGCTTCGGCCGTCGCGGCGGGCCTGGCGGACATCTCCATTGGCACCGACACCGGTGGCTCTGTACGGGTGCCGGCGGCGTGCTGCGGCGTTGCCGGATTGAAACCGACGTACGGTCGCGTCAGCCGTGTCGGAGCCCATCCGTTGGAGTCCAGCCTCGATTGCGTCGGGCCGTTCGCCAAAAACATGGACGACCTGATTGCCGCGATGCAGGTGATCTGCCCGGGCTTTACCGCTCAAGGCTTGCCGGGCGATGGCGCCAAGGTCGGCTTTCTCGACGTGGCCTGCGATTCGCACCTGCAAGCCAGCCTGGGTGCCGCCGCCGACCGCGCCGGATGGCGTCGCAGCCACTTGCACCTGAGCGAGTTCGAAGCGGCGTTCGCCGCCGGCCTGACCGTGATCAATTTCGAAAACTGGGCGGCGTTCGGCCACCTGACCGGCAAGGGCCTGATCGGCGCCGATGTCGAGACACGCCTGTTGGCAGCGAGCCGCACCAGCCGCGAAGAACTGGCCCAGGCCGAATCCGTGCGCACACGCTTCACGCAACAGGTGGATGCGGCCCTGGAAGATTTTGCCGTGTTGCTGCTGCCGACGCTGCCAACCTTGCCACCGACCCTCAGCGAGGCCCGTGCCGGGAGCAAGGCCGTGGCCGGCATGACACCGCTGGTACGGCCCTTCAACTTGAGCGGTCACCCGGCGCTGTCGTTGCCGGTGGAAATCGATTGCGGCGGCTTGAAAGTAGGTCTGCAAATCGTCGGGCGCAAAGGCCAGGACGAACTCGTCTGCGCCTTCGGTGCGCAGCTGCAACAAAGCATGGCCGGCGAACGTCCAGCCCCAAAGAAATCATAAAAAGAAGCCATGAGGAGAACCGCATGAGCGCTCATGAATACCGGCTGATCGCATCATCGAAAAGCCCGGACGAACTGGTCAGTCACGACCGCGTCGACGTCTCGCTGTACAACGATCCGGCGCTGTTCGAAGCCGAGCTGGAGAAGATTTTCTACCGCACCTGGGTGTGGGTTGCCCACGAAAGCGAAGTGCGCAACAGCGGCGACTTCAAGACCGCCACCATTGGCCGTCGGCCGGTGATTGTCGTGCGCGACAAGAAGAACAACATCAACGTCCTGGAAAACCGTTGCCGGCACCGTGGCGCCACCGTGTGCGAGAAGCACAAGGGCAACGCCAGCGGTTTTACCTGCCCGTATCACAGCTGGTCCTATGGCCTGGACGGCAAGCTGCGGGCGCTGCCGTATCCGGATGGCTACGAAGGCATCCTGGAAAAGTCCGAACTGCCGCTCACCAGCCTGCGCGTTGAAAGCTACGCCGGCATGGTCTTCGCCAGCTACAACGACGAGATCGAACCGCTGGAAGACTTCCTCGGCGGCGCGAAACACTGGATGGACCTGTTCATGAAACAGGGCGCCGGCTACCCGATCAAGACCCAGGGCGAACACAAGTTCAGCTTCAAGGGCAACTGGAAGATCCAGCTGGAAAACACCACTGACGGTTATCACTTCCCGATCGTGCACAAGTCGTTCATGTCGTCGGTGGATGAAGAAACCTCGGAAATGCTTTCGTTCATGACCGACGAACAAGCCGTGACCCACTCGCTGGGTAACGGCCACAGCGTGATGGTGATGGTGCCGGAGCACGTTGACCTCGATCACGACGACGGCACCGAACAGTTGCAGGAGCGCTTTGCCCACGTTACTGAAGAACTGTCGAAAACCATGCCTCCCGAGCAAGTCCGTCGCATCGTGCGTTCGTTGCACGGCGCCGGGTTCAACCTGAACCTGTTCCCCAACGTGGCCATGTCGATGTCGTTCTTCCGCGTGCTGCGTCCGGTGTCGGTCAGCGAAACCGAGATCCGCCACGTTGCCCTGGGCATGGACGGCGGCCCGGAAATCGCCAACCGCGAACGCATGCGCATCCACGAACACTTCCAGGGCCCGTTCGGTTTCGGTAGCCCTGACGATGCCGAAGCCTGGGACCGCGTGCAGCGCGGCTCGTATGCCGGCGTCGATGCGCCAATTCTGGTCAACCGCGGCCTGAACCGCGAAATCACCGCTGAAAACGGCGACAAGGTCAGCCACGCCACCGACGAAGGCGGCATGCGCGGTGCCTACGACATGTGGAAAAGGATGATGAGCCAATGAGCAATCACGACACCCTGAACGGTTTTACAGGTCCCTTGGCCCAGGCCATCGAATTCATCTGGCGCGAAGCCGAACTGCTCGACCACAAGCACTACGCCGAATGGGCGACCCTGTGGAGTGACAGCGGCAAGTACATCGTGCCGATCGACCCGGACACCGAAGATTTCGAAGCGACCCTCAACTACGCCTACGACGATGCGCGCATGCGTGCCTTGCGTATCGAACGCTTGAGCGCCGGCTTCTCGCCGTCGGCGGTGGACGCGGCTAAAACCATCCGCACGATCTCGCGTTTCCGCCTGGTGGAGGCGGCCGGCGACATCGTCGAAGTCAACTCGGCGCAGCTGCTGTACGCCTATAAGCGCGGCGTGCATACGCCGTTCGTGGCCGACCTGAACCACTGTATCCGCTTCACCGATGGCGTGCCGTCGCTGGAGCGAAAAGTGGTGCGCCTGATCAACTCCACCGACAGCCTGAGCGCGCTCGGCTTCCTTTTGTGAGGGCAACATCATGAGTCGAGTAGCCCTCGTAACGGGTGCCTCGCGCGGACTGGGCGAGTGCATCGCCCGCCGTCTGCACACGGCCGGTTACCGCGTCGGCCTGGCCGACGTGCGCCTCGATGGCGTGCGGCAACTGGCCGACGAGCTGGATGGCAGCGGCTCCACGGCCGTCGCCATCGAGCTGGATGTGCGCAGCAAGGCCGACTTCCAGCGCGCCCGCGATCTGCTCGCCGCGCACTGGGGTGGCACCGACATTCTGGTGAACAACGCCGGTGTGTCGAAAGTCGCGGCACTGATGGAGATCACGCCGGAAGAGTTCGACGAGTCGATGGCGATCAACCTGCGCGGCACCTTCGTGGCCTGCCAGGTATTCGGCGCGCACTTTGCCGAACGTGGCTTCGGGCGCATCGTCAACATCGCCTCCCTGGCCGGGCAGAACGGAGGCACCGCCACCGGCGCGCACTACGCGGCGGCCAAGGGCGGCGTGGCGACCCTGACCAAGGTTTTTGCCCGTGAACTGGCACCACAAGGCGTGACGGTCAACAGCCTCTCGCCCGGCCCGCTGGACTTGCCGGTGGTGCGCGAAACCGTGGCGTCCGAGCGTCTGGAACAGATCCTGAAAATGATCCCGGCCGGCACCCTCGGCGATCCGTCGTACATCGCTGACAGCGTATTGCTGTTGATCGCCGACAACGCCGCCTCCGTAACGGGCGCGTGCTGGGACATCAACGGCGGCCTGTTCATGCGCTAAACAGCAGAAAAATGCCCCCCTGTAGGAGCGAGCAGGCTCGCGATGGTCGTCAACGATGACGCTGGAAACCTGACACCCCGTGGCGACCTCAGGTTCATCGCGAGCCTGCTCGCTCCTACAGGGGATCGGCCCAAGCCGTACCGTTAAACAAAAACAAATATTCAGGTGATGCAATGATGAAGGTGAAGATCGAAAGGATCGTCGACGAAGCGCTGGATATCCGCTCCTTTCGCCTCGTGCGCAGTGACGGTCAGCCGCTCGACACCTATGAGCCGGGCGCCCACGTCGACCTTACCGGGCCGACTGGGGTGACCCGCCAGTATTCGCTGTGCAGCCCGCCCCGGGATCGCCGTGCGTATCTGGTGGCGGTAAAGAAAGAAGCGCAGTCGCGCGGTGGTTCGCTGGCGTTGCATGAGCAAGTGCAAGAGGGCATGGAGCTGGAAATGGGTGCGCCGCGCAACCTGTTCCGCCTCGATGAAAGTGCCGGCGAACACCTGCTGTTCGCCGCCGGTATCGGCGTGACGCCGCTGTTGAGCATGGCTTATCGACTGTCGGAAAGCGGTCAGCCGTATCGCCTGCATTATTTCGCTCGTTCAGCGCGGTACGCCGCGTTTACCCAGCTGTTGGCGACAAACTTTGCCGATAACGTGGAATTTCACTACGGCGTGGAGCCAGCGGATCTGGACGGCGCGCTGAGCGAATGTCTGGAGCGCGCCGGCAGCGCAGCCCATGTCTACACCTGCGGCCCGGCACCGTTCATGAACAAAGTGGTGGAAGTGGCTTCGCGCAGTCGCCCGGATGATGCGATTCACCTCGAGCACTTCGCGGCGGACCCGGCGGCCAACAGTGCCCCGGCCGGCACCTTCGAAGTGGAACTGGCCAGTTCCGGCGTGGTGCTGCAGGTGCCGGCCAACGCCAGCCTGGTCGATGTACTGCAGGCTCACGGTTGCGACATCGACACCGAGTGCCGCGAAGGCATTTGCGGCACCTGCATCATCGAGGTCCTGGACGGTGTGCCGGAGCACCGCGACAACTGCCTGTCGAACAAGGAAAAGGCGTCCAACAAGCAGATCTGCGCTTGTATATCACGGGCGCTCTCCGCCCGTCTGGTATTGGACCTTTAAGACCAGGAACACTGGAAAGCGTGCGCCGGAGCCTGTTGAATGGGCGCCCGGTGGCCATCGAGGGAGGCGATGGTTACAGAAACAACGGTTTGACGAACCGCTCGATGAAGCGGTCGAAAAATAACAACAAAAACGTGAGGCATTGCGGACATGATTACAGCATCGACGGTGCGCAACGAGGCGTTCGAAAGTTGGTTGAGCCAGGTGAACCAGGCCTGTGGGCGTTTCGATGCCCGGGCACTGGACTCCGATTTCTACGGCGAACTGGCGGAGTTTCGCAGCGGTGCGATCAACCTCAGTGTGGTCGACATGGCGCACGTGCATTTGTACCGCACCAGCAAGGACGTCAGCACCAGCAGCGACGGCCACTACTACGCGGTGTTCCAGATGCGGGGCAGCTCGCAACTGGAGCAGGGCGACAACCGTGCGCAACTGGGCTGTGGTGACATCGCGCTGATCGATGCCAGCCGTCCGAGCGACATGATCTACAACGACGATTGCCGCCAGCTTTCGTTGATTCTTCCGCGCCAGGTGGTCGAGCGTGGTTCGCACTTCAATGCCGTCAACTGTGCCACGCGCATCGCGGCCAGCAGCCCCCTGGCGGCGATGGCCAACAAGCTGGTGCAGGGCACCCGCCAGCAGGAGGGGCTGGACATGCAGGAGAGCGAGGCCGTGCTCGATGCCCTGGCCAGCCTGTTGCTGCCGGGCATCAGCGCCCGTGACAGTGGCGTGGACCCGCACGAGCGACAATTTCGCAAAATCATCGCCTTCATCGACGCGCACCTGAGCGACGAAGAACTGTGCCCCGAGCTGATTGCCCGTGAAGTGGGGATTTCCGTGCGCGGCCTGTACCGGATGTTTTCCAAGCGCGGCCTGGTGGTGGCGCAATACATCAAGCACCGACGCCTGGACTTCTGCGCCGAAAACCTGCGCCGCGCTGATGTCGAGCAGAAGCTATCGGCGCTGTGTTATGCCTGGGGCTTCTCTGATTCAAGCTACTTTTCGTCGGCCTTCAAATCGCGCTTTGGCGTGTCACCGGGTGCTTATCGCAAGCGTTATAGCCATAACTGATGTTGTATTTGCTGGCCCCTTCGCGAGCCTGCTCGCGAAGGCGGCCGAATGGCCGCCGCAGATCACTCAGTGCCGCACCGGCTCATCCACCGGTAAATGCAGCACCTCGCGCACCAGCATGGCGATGCTGGTCACGCCCATCTTTTCCTTGATCTTGGTGCGGTGCACGTCAACGGTCTTCACGCTGATGTTCAGCTCCCGCGCAATCACCTTGCTGGCCTTGCCGTCGATCACCAGCATCAACACTTCCCGCTCACGGCTGGTCAGCAGTGCCAGTTTGCCTTGCAGGTTCTGCCGCTGCTGTTGGTCGGCCTGGGCGTGTACGGCAGTCTTCAGCGCGGCCTGGATGCGGTCGATCATCTGCTGCGGGTTGTAGGGCTTCTCGACGAAATCCAGCGCGCCGTTCTTCATCGCCGTGACCGACATCGGAATATCGCCGTGGGCCGAGACGAAAATGGTCGGCAAAGTGCTGCCGCGCTGGTTGAGGATTTCCTGCAGCTGGAAACCGCTGGTCTCCGGCATGCGCACGTCGAGCACCAGGCAGGCGGGCTGCCTGGGGTCATATTGGCTGAGGAACTCTTCGGCGCCGGCGAAGCACTGCGCCTGCACGCTGACAGACTCCAGCAGCCAGGCCAGGGAAGTGCGCAGGTCCTTGTCGTCGTCAACGATATAAACAATCGGTTTACGGGTTTCCATCGGGGCTGCCACGATAATTTCTAATTATTGTTTTCGCACGCGAACGCGCGGCACGCATTGGCTCATCGTTCTGGAGCCAGTATGCAGAATACCCACTGTGGCTGGCCCTTGCGATAAAGAAACCACCTAGTCGACTAGCGGAAACCCAACCTCACCATGGGGATCGTCAGAATGGTTGTGCAGCGCCTGCGGCCTTAGTCTTGTTCCATCACCTACGGACCGCTTTCGACGCGGTCCTTCTGAAGGAAGGGGCATCGACATGGCCAACCTGAGCCAGCAGCAAATCGACTTTCGCAACGCCATGGCGCAGTTGCCGGCGGCGGTGAACATCATCACCACCAACGGCCCGGGCGGGCGCTGCGGCATCACCGCCAGCGCCGTGTGCTCGGTGACCGACTCGCCGCCCACCGTGCTGGTGTGCGTCAACCGCAATAGCGCCACACACGACGTGTTCCGCACCAACGGTCGGTTGTGCGTCAACGTGCTGTGTGGCGAACAGGAAGAACTGGCCCGGCATTTCGCCGGCATGACCCAGGTGCCGATGGCCGAGCGTTTTGCCTGGGACCTGTGGGACGACGGCGCGGCCGACGTGCCGGTTCTGCGCGATGCCCTGGTGCAGCTGGAAGGGCGGATCAGCGAGTGCAAGGAAGTGGGGTCGCACTCGGTGATGTTTGTCGAGCTGGAAAAGGTCGGGGTTCGGGAACCGCGCGATAGCCTGGTGTATTTCAACCGGTTGTTCCATCGCCTTGAGCATGTGGGGGCGCATTGCTGAGAATGTGGGAGCGACGGTGCGGCGATCCGACCTGCTAGCGAAAGCGGTGCTTCAGCAGCATTGATGTTGGATGTGCTGGCCTCTTCGCGAGCAGGCTCGCTCCCACAGGGATTTTCAGTGAACACAGGAATTGTGAACGATGAAGATCCGGTGTGGGGGCGAGCCTGCTCGCGAAGGCAGTAGATCAGGCAACACATTCCTCAGATCCGAAAACTCCCCACCAACTGATTCAGCCGCGTCGCCTGTTGCTCCAGTTCGGTACAAGCGCGCAATGTCGATTGCAAGTTCTCCACGCCTTGCTGGTTCAGGGTGTTGATTTGGGTGATGTCGACATTCAGGGCCTCGACCACCGCGGTCTGTTCTTCGGTGGCGGCGGCGACGGACTGGTTGACGTTGTCGATCTCGCCGATGCGCCGGGTCACGCTGCCCAGGCGGGAGCCGGCGAGGTTGGCGATGGTGACGCTTTCTTCGCTGTGGCGCTGGCTCTCGGTCATGGTGGTGACTGATTCACGCGCGCCCATTTGCAGCTCCTCGATCATCTGCTGGATTTCCAGCGCCGATGTCTGGGTGCGTCCGGCCAGGCTGCGCACTTCGTCAGCGACGACGGCAAAACCACGACCCGCTTCACCGGCCCGCGCCGCTTCGATCGCTGCGTTGAGCGCCAGCAGGTTGGTCTGCTGGGAGATACCCTTGATCACCTCAAGAATCTGCCCGATGTTCACGGTCTTGTCGTTGAGCACTTCGATGTTGGCGCACGATGCACTGATCTTGCCGGACAGTTCACTCATCACCTCGATCGTGCGCTGCACCACCTGGCGCCCATCCTCGGCTTGTTGCCGGGCATTGGAGGCCTGATGCGAGGCATCGGAGGCGTTATGGGCTATCTCCTGTGCGGCCGCGCCCAACTGGTTGATCGCTGCCGCCACGCTGTTGGTGCGGGTGGACTGATCGTCGAAATTGCTCATCGACGAGTTTGAAGCGTCCAGTACCCGCCGCGCGCCTTCGTTCACCCCCAGCGCCGCCGATGACACCTCGCGGATCGAATGGTGGATGCGTTCGACAAAACGGTTGAACGCAGTCGCCAATTGCCCGATTTCATCCCGCGATTGCACTTGCAGGCGCCGGGTCAGGTCGCCTTCGCCCAGGGAGATATCCTCCATCACTCGGGTCAGTACTTGCAGCGGCCGGGTGATGCGCTGTGCGGTGTACCAGATCAGCAACAGGCCGAGCAGGGCCGAACCGCCACCGAGCAGCAGTTCAAGCGCGGTGCTTTGCACGCCCTGGGCATCGAGTTCTTTTTGCAATGTGGTGACCGGTGCCAGCAACACGTTCTGCGGCACACCGACCAACACGCCCCATGGCGCGGCACCGGCAATCGGCGACAGAGGTTCAAGGACCTTGATCTGCCGGGCATCGACAAACACTTCGGGTTTGCCCTGGTGCAGGGCGTCCATGACCTCGTTGCTGTCCATCGGTTGGCCCAGGCGATTGACATCCTGGCTGTTGGCGGAGATCACCCCGCGCGGGCTGACGATGCTGATCCGGCCGTTACCATTGAACAGCGCACGGGCACTGGATTCGCTGTTCTGCTGTAGGGCGGCGAGGTTGATGTCCAGTCCCACCACGGCGATGACCTTGCCGTTTTCCAGCAGCGGGAAGGCAACGCTGGTCACCAGTTTGCGGCTGCCTGAGGCTTCATCGAAATAGGGCTCCAGCACACAGGCCTGGCGGGTGTCGCGAGCGCAGGTATAGAAGGCGTTGTACGGCGCGCCGCTCGGCCCCGGCTCGGTGTTGGCGAGCAGGCCTTCGTCGCCGATCACCGCTTGCAGTTCGCCGGGTTTGCTCTGCACCCAATAGAGGGAAAAGCGT
The DNA here is from genome assembly GCF_002113025.1 of Pseudomonas sp. B28(2017). GTDB lineage: Bacteria > Pseudomonadota > Gammaproteobacteria > Pseudomonadales > Pseudomonadaceae > Aquipseudomonas. The sequence goes on from NZ_NEJH01000016.1 coordinate 44,691, forward strand.
CCGGTTTCATTGCTGCCAAGTTCCGCCTGGCTGGCGAAGCCGGCGTCGGCGCCATCGAGTGCACCGGGTTCGAAAATGACATAAAGCCCGAGCAGGTCGGGCTTGTCGATCAAGGCCTGGTGGAGCTGGGCAGTCAGCTCCTGGCGCAGTTGTTGGCGGGTCAGGTTGCCCCTTTGTTGCAGTTGTCGCAGGTACAACAGATACCGCGATAACCCCTGGCCATATTCGTGGGTCTGCATGAAGGTGCGTTGCACTTGCATGGCCTGCACTTTGCCCAGGGCCTGCATGTGTTCCCTGGCCGCATTGGCAAGCATGTCGCCGCTGGCTTGCGCCACTTGCCGGCTGCTCTTGTGGGTCTGATAGAGCGACAAACCCATCAGTAAGCCGACGACCAGCAGCAGGCAGAGGCCGGCGAGGAGGGCGATCTTGCTCTGGATCGTCAGGAATTTCTTGTGCATTGGAAATACCTTTTCCCATACGGGCAACGACACCGCCGTTGCCCGTGACCGAAATTAGAAACCGGTGACGAACAGCAGTTGGGCGTAGACGTTCCGGTCGTTGTTACCCAGTTGCGTGCCGCCGTTGTCAGCGCTCTTGTCCGGTTGGTAGATACCCACCAGCGGCATCACGGTCAGGTGGTCGTTGACGTGCCATTCGGCATACAGATCGACTTCGTGGCCATCGGTGTTGCCCAGGCTGCGGTCGATGGTGTCGTAGTTGAAATACAGCGCGCCCAGGTTCAGGTTCTCCAGTGGCGAGACTTTCAGCCCGACGTTCTGGATGCGAGAGTTGGTGTTGAACGGCCCGGCGTAGTTGCCCGCCACTTCACCCTGGAACCAGGTGCCATAACCACGGCTCATGCCGTAGAACAGGGTGTCGTAGCCTTCCGAGAAGCGGCTGTAGCGGTAGCTGACGTTCGGAGTCCAGAGTGCGTCGGAGAAGGTCCAGCCGGCTTCCAGGTACCAGGCGTTTTCGTCGGAGGCGTGGGGTTTGTCCTGCCTGGCGTATTCACCGGAGAGGAACAGGTCTTTCACCCCGGCATTGCCTGCCGCGCGTACGCTGTAGGTTTTCATGCCGTCGCGTTCGAGTTGTGCCGGGGAGGCGAACTGTTCGTCGATGTCGGTGGTCTTGATGTAGGTCAGGCCGACCGTGCCGGCCTCGGCCACGTGCTCCAGGGTGCCGACGTACATTTCGGTCTTGGCCTGGGCGCGGTTGTCGGACTTGAGCCACATCAGGTCGCTGCGCCAGCCTTCCTTGCCGCCCAGACGCAATACGGCGGTTTCGTCGAAGGCTTTGCGCGCCGCCAGGTAGTAGGCGCCGCCACGGTTGAATTCGCCGTCGGCCAGGCCTTTGCCAATGTTCAGTGCGTCGCCATTGATCAGGAAACCATCGCCGACCACGATGTTCTGGCGGCCGAAGGACAGGTCGATGCCGTCTTTGCCCAATGCCCCGAACAGGTCCGCGGAACGCCAGCCGAGGTAGGCGTCTTCGAACTTGGTGGTGCGTTCCGAACCGTCGCTGAAGCCGGCGGCATCGCCGTCGCCCCAGGTGCCGGAGCTGAGCAGGTTGCCCGCACCGTAAGCCGTGCCCGCACCGCCCAGGCCCTTGTCGAAACTCAAACCGTATTTGATGTAGCCCTCGCGCCACGACGAGGAACCTTCGTCGAGGCGGCCGGACAGGGCGTAGTTTTCCTGGCTGTGGAAAATGCCGAACACCGCTTCCAGAGTGGCGTTCAGATGGCTGTCGTCATCGGCGTAGAGTTCATAGGCACCGGCATTGCCGGCACTGATCATCAGCGCCAGCGTCGAGAGACGAAGCAAGGGGGACTTGAGCATGGTGTGGCATCCGTTCTTGTTCTTGAGCGCAGGTTTGCGGTCTTTTTAGATACTAAGGCCCGACTTTTCCTTGCCCTTTTCCCTGTTTGCCAATTAGTTGGTTGTGCATGCCAGATTGCATGGCGCGTTACCACGATGTCAGTTCCTGGTGCGCATGAACGGTCGCTGCGCAGTAATCGTGCACGAACTGGTGTGGCCACAACGGTATTTCGCGGTGGCGAGCGACAGGAACGAAAAGTACAGGGCGCATCGCAGCGACTGATGCGAGGGAGGCTACGATGAGCAATGCACAACAAGTCGAGCGCTTTGATCAATGGCTCGAAAGGGTCAATCAGGTCTGCAGGCGCTTTGGTGCCAATCCGTTGGGGACGCAGTTTGCGGGCTCGATTGATGAGTACCACCGCGGTGAACTCAAAATGAGTTTTGTCGACGTGGCTCAGGCCCGATAGTTCCGCACGCTGCATGATCGTGAACGGGGTGAAGGCTCGCAATACTATGTGGCGTTCCAGCTTGCCGGTGAAGCAGCGATGGAGCAGCAGGTCAGTTTCAACACGCCGTTGCCGGGGGATATCACGCTGATCGACTCCGCGCGCCCGAGTAACGTTGTCTACCGCAACAGCGTCCGTCAGTGTCATTGATACTGCCCCGGGAGTGGGTCGAACAGCACCTTCGTTACTCCACGGTCAAACCTGCGCAACGCATTCCGGCTTCCGTTCCGATGGCGGGGTTGGCCAAGCGCCTGATCCTTGCTTTGAAAAGATAGGCTCAAATGATCGTCCGAACGCGGCTCTAGCCTTCGTAGCTCCGCATCGCTTGCAATTCTGTAGGCGAGTGCGTTTCTTTTCCAGATGCACGGACTGGGCAATACATCCTCCAAACACCCAGTCAACAACGTAGCGGACACCATCGTCGCCAGTTAGACCCTCACCGCATAACGGCATACGACCATAAAGGTTACCGTTCGTCGTATTTTTTTTGAAATTTAAAGGTCAGCTTAAAAAGCTTCTTTGAAAAATAAAGAAGTTTCTTACTCCGTCCTACAGATCGCTGAGTCCAGCGTCTTTCGGTTTGTTTCAGTTGTGAGTCAACTTTGATGTTGGATTTTAAGCGCTTATGGATATTCGCTAGTGCGGTATCGTGTTTTCAACAAAAAAGTGAACGAAAAGCGATCCGGATATCTCGAGCGAATTTTCCTTAAATGTTGAGTGAAAGTTCCTACATTCCAAAAAATTGCCTCTTGCGCCAACTTCTGGAAGTTAATAAATATAGAAGTGTCACTAACTCTGGTGACGTTTTCTCTAATAGCGAGTAATCAACGATGAATAGCGAGAGCTTTGGGGACGTTCTTTATCTTGGCGATGAATTTGAAAGCGGCTCATGCCCACACATGGCTGGAGGGTCAGGTGGTCAAGGCGGATGTGGAGGTAGCGGTGGATGTGGGGGCGGCGGCGGTTGTAGTGGAGGGAGCGGCGGAAGCGGTGGGAGTGGAGGGAACGCTGTAACTCCGCAGGTATCGTCAGATAACGACTGACAACTCATCAAATATGGCTTTTCTGGCATTGGCCAGAAAAGCCATATAAAGGAGCGGGATGATGTTAAATATACAAAGCTACGAAATACTTAATTTTCACTCTGATGATTTAGTGGTTTCAAAGAAAGGTGTTTCGAAAATCAGTTCGCCATCTTTGTTGGCGGCTTTGACTAAGTTAAAAAAATATAGAAATATTTCAAGGGCTGAGTTTCTTGAGATATTGTCGGAGCATGGCTTAAATCCAGAAACTGCCTATGGTTTTTTAGAAAAAGCGCTTTCTATTAAAGAAGACCCAGGTGAGATTTACTTTGAGAAAACAATTGTGGCCCATGATTGGGAAGAAGCCACCAATCTAGAGGCAATGTTAAGAAGTGAGATCGATACCCCGTTGGAAATAAGTGATATCTCGGATTCGCTCAGGGATGTCGTATTAAGTAAGAAATACTACATTGTAATCGTTTGTATGAGTTATGATTATGAGTTGATAAAGAAAATATACTTCGATCTTGCAAGTGTGGCGCCGGACAGTGCGATCAGTGTTTGTTATCGCTCGGGTAATTCCTTCTGTATTAGTCAGCCGTACTTGCCGAAAGTTGGAAATCCATGTCATTTTTGTAGTATAGACAGGCTGATAAATTATGAGGAGTATCATAGTGGTAGGAATACTTGGTCAAGGCTCCTTCATTTCTGTAAAAGTAAGCATATAGCCGTTCCCGCCGATTCGCTAAATATCCTGCAGCGATCATTGGTAGTTGGGCGATTGTAAAAAAAATAAAGCTGTTAACGAATGCTGGTAGTGAGTGTCGTTTTCAGGATAATGTGCTTCAAGACTCCTATGTTGATTTTAATGGGAACTTCGTGAAGGATGTCTCGGCCTCTCATTGGTATATGTGTGACTGTTTGAGGGCGCAGGGATGAAGTATATACCCCATGACTATTATCTGAGGTTCATGAGTTCAACTGTTCATGCGGAGACTTTGGATTTTCACGTAAAGGGGAACTATACGATCCATGATGCATTCAAGCATGCTACTCGTCTTCATAATCTCAGCGATGAGCAACTTGCTCAGTTGACCGGAAACGAACTGCGGCTTTACCAGGATCTTAATTTGGAGTTCCCTGTTGCCTCTGAATTAAATTTTAAGTCGGTTGTTTGTCGTGATGAATCATGTGAGTCTTTCTCCAGCACAAATATAGTTTTTTCGAAGCTGGAAAAGCTAATGTCTCCTCTGCTTTCATCAAGAAAAGATAGCTACAAGCGTGGATATCCAAGCGGTGGTGCGCTATATCCAGTTGAGATATTTGTTTGTTCTCTGATGGATGCTGAGGAAAGTTGGCCATGTCCTGAAAAGATCTTGCATTTACTACCTCGATCGAGGAGGTTTGAAGTAATGCAGGGCACACAAAATATCGATGATTTTAAGAGGGCAATTTTGTCATCTCCAAATAGTATTGGCACGCCTCGTATAGCGATAGTTTATGCCGTCTACATACCCAAGACATTATTTAAGTACAGATATCGAGGGTACAGACTTGCGCTTATGGAAGTTGGATCCATTTACATGTTGATCGAATTGCAGGCCAAAGAACTTGGACTGCGGTGCAGGTTATGGTCCGCGTACACAGACACGATGCTGTGTAAGGCAATAGGCCTTAATCCAACTGTCTTCTTTCCTATGTGTGTGCACTTCATTGGTGAGCAATGTGATTCTATATAATTCTAGTCACTACTCAACGTTACCTGGTGCGCTGATTTGTCAGCCGGCCTGCTTACTATCTCTTCCGTCCTCTGTTGAAGTGGAAGACCCTTGGTTAAACGGAGGATCTGGAATAGGAAGCGGTACCTCCTCTATAAAGGCGGGGCTAGGTGAGTACTTTGAAAGACGGCATTTCTATATGGAGGTTAAGCCCGACGTAGTAGGGGGCATCAATCATTCATTGACGAGATTGGAGGCTGGGAAATTTATCTATGCTTTTTCTCAAACCAATGAAGGTAACTTGACATCCGCACAGCTTGCCAAACATTCATATAACTTGACGGAGGTGTTGCGTGTATCGGATTTTTCTTACTGTCATATACCTACAGCATGCATTTCTCTTAACTATAATAAAATCGAAAGTGAGAATGTAATATACCCGCTGCGAGATACATGTGGTTGCAGTTTTCACTACCAATTTGAAAATGCAGCTTTTGGGTCGATAAAGGAATACTTGGAAAGGCAGTTTTTGGCAAGATTTTGGCTCACAAAAGAATGCGCTCGGTTGGTTCTTGAGTCTGACATCAAAATTGTCCTGAGTGAAAGTCGTGCTCAAGCGTTATACGGCGCTCTATGTAAGTCAGGTGAGATTACCGTTATTGATATATCAGATAATGATTATCCTGGTATATGTTTGTTGGCTGTTTACGGTCAAAAGGATAATAGGCGTCACGTTCGGTATTGCGCCGGAATGTCGTACGCGGAAACGTTAAGCAGCGCACTTGAGAAGTCAATCTATGAATTGTGGCAAACCTACAGATTCATTGATTTGTTTCGAGCTACTGAGAGTAACCTTGAAAAGGTTAAAGATTCATATTTGAAATATTTTCTAAGTTGTAATTCCTATGGGGTGTATAAGGAGATAACTTCGGTCAGGTTTCGTTGCTCCGATGTCTTAGAGTCTTCGTTTGAATTTAGCTTGTCTGGACTTTTGGCTGTGCTCAAGTCTCAGCGAATTGATGGTTATCTCTATGTTAGCTCTCTTGCGATGCAAGGTGGTTTGTATTTTTTCTGTAAGTATGTTTCTCCTGATTTATTTTTGCATATGAATAACTCTAGGGCGATAAATTTCCGCAATAGATACTCTGAGAAGTTTATGGCGCAGATATTATCTGAGCGGAAAAAGATTATGGTTCCATTTCCATGAAAAGGGTGACTCATGACAGCTTTTACAATATCAAGATCTTTCAGTTTGGCGTGGTTGTTTGTAAAGGAACAGCTAAAAGAACCTGTAGCGCTCTTTTGGATTATTGTTTCGCCGGCAGCAACCTATTATTTGCTGGCGTACTCCAGGGGAGGGCTTTCTCCTTCGGGTATGAGCTATTTAGAAAGCACTTCTTGGTTTCACGCTTATGTTTCTTCAAGTGTCGCTTTTTTTGCCTTCTCCTTTTATATTGTAGGCAGAAGGGAAAGTGGATTTATTAGGTCGTTTGTATATACCTCAGAAGCTAAGCTGATATTTATGTTGGCGCAATTTTTTGCATGCTCGCTTATTTCTTTGATTTACTGTGCCGCTTTCTACATGTTGACGCGTTTTTCTTTTGGAGGCTTTGGTGTTTCTGAGTTTTTATTGGTTTTTTCTAGGTTTTATATCTGCTATGTCATGTTTTGTGTTCCTGGAGTTTTGTTGGGCTTTTTACCTGTTAGTTTTCAGAATGCCAATACTATTTTCTCCGTGACGTCATTTGGGATGCTTGTGCTGGGTGTTTTAAGTATTCGCGATTTACATCCTGCATTGGATTTTGTCAAAGAATTTAATCCTTTGTATGTTGCAAATAAAATAATGGTTGAGGGGGTTGAAAGGCACCCGATATTGATATTGGGGGTTTTCTTTTCTTTTGTTGCTGTTTTCTTGTTGACGTTGCGATTCTTGCGCATAAATCCAGTGTGGAGTCGATATTAATGGGTAGTATAAAAGCTAGGTCGCTTTGTTTTGGGTATTCTGAAAAATTAATATTCAATGACGCATCTATCGATGTGGCTCCAGGCTCTATTACCGGTCTACTGGGGCCAAACGGCTCCGGAAAGACTACGTTTTTCGATATTGTGTGCGGCTTGAAAAAGGCGAAAGAAGGGCAGCTTGTCAATAGGTTTGTCAGGCAGCTTTATTTATCACAGACGATCATGACTCCACCCGTACTGCGTATGTTCGATATCTTTAAAATGACTACGTTGCTTTGTTCTCCCATCCGAATGTCGCAAGAGCATGCTTTGAAAAAGCTCGCTGTATGGAGCCCGGAAATAATTGAGCGATATAAGGAGATCTGGAACAAGAAGTCTTCTGTTTGCAGCTACGGCGAAAAACGCTGGTTCTTTACTCTATCATTGCTGGCTGTAGGGGCAGATCTGGTGATATTGGATGAACCCACCGCTGGAGTTGATCCTGAGTTCAGACACTACATTTGGAAGTGTTTACGTGGAGCTGCTGCTGAGGGAATGGCAATTCTAGTCTCGTCACATAACATCGAGGAGGTTGCGAACAACTGTGACAACTTTTACATGATTAGCATGCGACGGTTTGTGCCGTTCAGCTCCGGTAAAGAGTTCTTGGACTCTTACGGTGCAAGCACTCTGGATGAAGCTTTTATCCGCGCGGCGGCTGCACCCGCGTTCACGGCACCTTCTACTCAAAAAAAATCATGACTTCATCGCCTTCTCAGCTCAGCTAAAACAAGTTCCTGATGTCGCATACCTGCACGCGCTGTTTCTAATGAGCAATCTGGCACAACCGCCAACACAACTGGCACGCAGGGCAAAACCTGCGGGCCGGCGACCGCCGACAATCCCTACCAACCTGCCGAAGCTCCCTGCCTTGGCATTTTTAGTGTTGGCGTTCGCCTGGCGGCGAGCGCGCGGATTTTCAAGGTCGGTTTCTTATGTTCACTTCGCTGCGTTTGCCCTTGATCGGTTTGCTGTCCTTCACCCTGGTTCAGGCGGTGTCTGCCGCCGAATGCGCCCCGGACACCCGCCGTGGTGCCGAAGTGTTCGCCACTGAATGCAGTGTTTGCCACGCGGTGACCAAGGGCACGACCGGCATGATGGGGCCGAACCTGTTCGGCGTGTATGGACGCAAGTCCGGCTCGCTGGCGGGCTTCAGCTACTCCCAGGCCATGCGCGACAAGGACGTCGACTGGCAAGCCGAGAACATCACGCAATTGATCACCCAGCCCCAGGCCTACGTGCCGGGCACTTATATGCCGTACATGGGCCTGGCCTCCGCCGACGACCGTCAGGCCGTCGCCTGCTTCCTCAAAGAACAACACTGATCAGGCCGGATCTGCGCCTGAGCAAATCGTCTGAATGAAAGGTGAATTATGAGCAACGTTGAAATCCTGCCCCAGGTTGCTGCATTCCTCGAACGTCGCCACGGCTGCTTCATCGATGGCCAGTGGGTGTTTGCCGAGGGCGGCAGCATCGCCGTGGTCAACCCGGCCACCGGGCAAACCCTGTGCGAAACCCTGGATGCGCCACTGGAAATCGTCGAACGCGCCGTGCAGTCGTCGCACAAGGCCTTCAAGTCTGGCGTGTGGTCGAGCCTGCGTCCGGCGGACCGTGAACGCATCCTGCTGAACTTCACCCGTCTTGTCGAAGAGCACGCCGAAGAGCTGGCCCAGCTGGAAACCCTGAGCCAGGGCAAGTCGATCAACATGGCCCGCGCGCTGGACCTGAATGCTACCGTGGAATTCATGCGCTACATGTCCGGCTGGGCGACCAAGATCGAAGGGCAGACCTTCGACGTGTCGATCCCGTTGCCGCCCGGAGCCAGGTTCACCGCGTTCACCAAGCGTGAGCCGGTGGGTGTGGTGGTCGGCATCGTGCCGTGGAACTTCCCGCTGCTGATCGCGGCCTGGAAGCTGATGCCAGCCCTGGCCACCGGTTGCACAGTGATCATCAAACCGGCGATGGAAACCCCGTTGACCGCCATGCGCCTGGCCGAACTGGCGCTGGAAGCGGGCATCCCGGCCGGCGTATTCAACGTGGTCACCGGCGGTGGCGCCTCGGTCGGTGGCGTGCTGACCTCGCATCCGCTGGTGAGCAAAGTGTCGTTCACCGGTTCCACAGCCGTGGGCAAGAGCGTTGGCGTGGCATGCATGGAAAACATGACTCGCTTCTCCCTGGAACTGGGTGGCAAGAACCCGATGATCGTGCTCGCCGATGCCGACATCGAAAAAGCCGTGCAAGGCGCGATCCTCGGTGGCTTGCTGAACAACGGCCAGGTCTGCGCAGCGGCCTCGCGTTTCTATGTGCACCATTCGATCCATGACCAGTTTGTCGAAGCCCTGGCCGCCGCCGTCTCGGCGATGCCGATTGGCGCGGGCATGAACGGCGACGCGGCGATCAACCCGCTGGTGTCGCGCAAGCAACAACAAAGCGTACTCAAGCACATCGAACTGGCGCGCAAGGAAGGTGCACGGGTGGTGACGGGCGGTGAGTTGCTGCAAGGCGACGGTTTCTTCGTGCAGCCGACCATTCTGGCGGACATCGACCACAGCATGGCCGTGGCCCGCGAAGAAGTATTCGGCCCGGTGCTGGGCGTGATGCCGTTCGACGACGAAGACGCCGTGATCGAACTGGCCAACGACAACCGCTACGGCCTGGCCGCCAGCCTGTGGACCAACGACCTGAGCAAGGCCATGAACCTGGTGCCCCGCATCGAGGCCGGCACCGTCTGGGTCAATGCCCACGTGTTGCTCGACCCGGCGATGCCGTTCGGCGGTGTCAAGCAATCGGGCATGGGTCGCGAGTTCGGCCGTGCGGTGATCGAGGCTTATACCGAGCTCAAGTCGGTGTGCATCGCGCATTGATGTAGCGACCGCCTGCCGCGTGATCGGGCATCACGCAGCAGGCGGTTTCGCCAGTTCAATGCCAGCGGCACCCAGCCGCTTGAGAATTTCAAACAGCAGCTCGCTCTTGATCGCGCCGACCGTGCGTGGGCTGCCGACATAGCCGGTGATGGTCAACGTGATGCCTTCAGGTTTCAGCTGACTGAAGCGCAAAAATGGCACCGGTTTATCCAGAATGGATTCGTGTTCGGTGAAGGTGTCGTACAGCAGGTTTTGTACTTGCTCAGGGTCGATGTCCAGCGGGAACATCAGTTCGAGTATCACCACGCCCTGGGCGCTGCCGCCGAGGGTGACGTTGCGCAGGTTCTGCGAAATCAGGTGCGAGTTGGGCACGATCATGATCGAGCGGTCGGCGAGTTGTATTTCCGTGGCCCGCACATTGATTCGTCGTATATCGCCTTCGACGCCACTGATGCTGATCAGGTCGCCGACCTTCACCGGGCGCTCGGTCAGCAGGATAAGGCCGGAGATGAAATTCTTCACGATCTCCTGAAGGCCAAAGCCGATACCCACTGACAGGGCGCTGACGATCCAGGCCAGGTTGGTCCACTTGATCCCCAGCGACGCCAGCGTGAGCAGGACGACGGATACGTAACCGATGTTGGCGAACAGGGTGCTGAGCGAGGCGCACATGCCCGGGTCCATCTCGGTTTTCGGCAGGAACTCACTATCCAGCCAGCGACGCAGGGTGCGAATCAGGTAGACACCGATCATCAGTGTCAGCAGGGCATGCATCAAATTGTCCGGGACGATGTTCAGCTTGCGCAGCCCTTCACCGCCGAGTACGGCCACAGTGCCTGTAACCAGTTGCCCGAGTGTCGTACCGATCCCGCCGACAAACAGCGCAATGAGGCCAATCAGTATCAGGATGGCGCGGCCGGCCCCGGATAACAGGGTGCAGATCTGCTCCAGGCGCGGATTGCCGATGCCCAGCAGCTGTTTGATGGTCCTGCCGGTGGGTTGCCGGGGTGAAAAAAGGTAATCGCAGGTGTCCTGATACACCTGTGTGAGCAGGTAGAAACCGGCGAAGATGATGAATATCCAGACCAGTTCATAGGTGATGAACCGGGCCATCGTCACGTAGCCGATCACCAGGGCGAACAGGGACACCACCACGGCTGCGCCGGTAAAAGCATAAATCAGGCCGGCAGAGGTTCTGACGCCTTCGGGGGCTTCTCCGGCAACGATCAGGTCTCTGCGGGTCTTGCTGACGCGCAACAGGAGCGCACCGATCACCAGGGCCGCGACCAACGCCACGATGCCCCGCCCGAGCAACACCACTTCGGTGCTCATGCCGGTGACATTACTCATCTGCACCAGGGTCACCAGCACCAGCAGCAGGCTTGCCAGCAGCTTCGGATAGGGCGCCATCGCCAGTGCCACCGGATCGGCAATATCGGGCAGGCGCCATGAGGGATGTTTGGTTGACAGCAGTGCGCGGCTCAATCCGGTGATCAGCACGCAGGTATAGGCCAGCTTTTCCAGATACTGCGCCAGGTCGTTCAGCAGTGGGGTGTAGGGCAGTTGCCGGGTCCCGGCAAAGTGCAGCAATTGCAGGGCGATGCCGGCGGTCAGCACCGTCGCCAGTACCGACGCCAAGGCAAGGGAGCTGCGCCGTAACCGGCCTTCAGGCATTCGATGGATGCACAGCCACGCCAGACCCCGCCCGGCGAACCGTCGCCCTACGGTCCAGATGGCCAGGGCCAGTATCAGCAGGGCGGCGGTGATCCCGCGTTGTCCGGGTTGCCAGGCCACCCGGTGCGTGGCCTCGAGTTGCTCGATGAGGGCACCGAAACGCTGGCGGTCATCTGCCGGAAGATTGAACAAAGGCGACCAGAAAGCCGGGTTCAGGATACTGGTGGTCTGCTGGGTTACTTCAGCTTCCAGCAGGCTGCGGCGAATACTGGCTATCTGGGTGATCAGCTCGGCGGCACTTTTTTTCAGCGCTTCCAGGGTTTTGAGTTGGCTATCGATTCTGTTTTTCTGTTCGCCGAGGGTATCTCGCTGGGTGGTAATGGCAGACGTCACCTGTGCGTTCTCGGCGAGGGGCACTGGCCCCAGCACGTTGAGTTGCGCCTGCAACTGCGCCTGCCCGGGCAGCAGCGATGCGGACAGATTATCAATATCCTGGATGAGTACTTGCACCTGGTCCTGTGCGCTTTCCAGTTGGGTGTAATTGGTGGCCAGGGAAACCTGTTGCTTGAGACTGTTCAACTGGTTTTGCAGCCCCAGCAGATCGTTGTCGGGGATGCTGATGATCGGGGGTGTGGCGGCGGGGGCAAGGGTATCGGCCATGGGGGTCGCCAACAGCCAGCCCGGGCTTGCCGCCAGAAGCGCGAAGGCGACGCAGATCATTGACTTCAATACATTGCACATCGGCGTGCTCGACGGGTTGTTAGTCACTTAGCCAATGAGGTTAGGCCATGACACGCACCCTTGAGCGATGTTTTGTCGCAAGTGGCCCTGGAGGACTTCGCTCAGGCGTTACTCATGCTGTTGCCGCGCCGGGAAAAACAGCTCGAAGCAGGTGATGCCGTTGGCACTGCTGACATGGCAGGCACCGTTGTGCAGTTGCATGATCGTCGCCACGATCGACAGGCCCAGGCCATTGGATTGGGAGGAGCGTTCGCGGGATTCATCGACCCGGTAGAAGCGTTCGAACAGCCGTGGCAGATGGTGGGGCGCGATGGTCGGGCCGTGGTTGCGCACTTGCACCTGGATGCCGTCGGCAGTCGGGTTGGCGTGGATGCACAGCTCGGAATGCGGGGCGCCGTACTTGATGGCGTTGGCGCACAGGTTGGCCAGGGCACGGCGCAGCAACATGGGCTCGGCCCAGATCAAGCCGCTGCCCTGGGCATTGATGCAGATGCCAACGTCGCCCGCCGGGCCTTCGAAGTAATCGGCCATGCGTTGCATTTCGTCGGCGGCATCCAGCTCCTGACGCTGGCGCAAGGCACTGCGCGGATCAGTGCGGGCCAGAAACAGCATGTTGTCGAGCATGCGCGCCAGGCGTTCAAGCTCTTCGACGTTCGAGGCCAACAGCTGCTGATAGGCGTCGGTGCTGCGGTTCTGCTGCAAGGCCACCTGGGTTTCGCCCAGCAGGTTGTTGATCGGTGTGCGCAGTTCGTGGGCCATGTCGGTCGATACCTGGCCCAGTTGAATGAAACCTTTGTCCAGCCGGTCGAGCATGGCGTTGAAGGCGTCTATCATCGGCAACAGTTCCAGTGGCGCACCCTGGCTGTCGAGGCGTTCGTTGAGGTTGCCGACGTCGATGCTCTGGGTGTGACGGGCCAGGCGCCGCACGGGCAACAGGCCGCGATGCACCAGCACATAACCGGACAGCGACAGCAGAATCGCCGCGACGCTGGCGAACAGGTACACATTGAAGCGGTAGTCGGCGAGCACGGCGGTGCGTTCGGTCATCAAGCGCCCGGTCACCACTTGCAGGCTGCCCAGATCACCCGAGTCGATGGTCGCTGCCAGGGCGGAAAACGGCACGCCATTGACGTTGGGCAAATGCTGCACGTCGTTCAGGGTCAGGCGATGATCCATCGCCACCGGGGTCAGCACCGGCATTTTCAGGTTGCCCGGGTTGACTACCAGCAACGGCGGTTGGCCAGGGGTGCCGATGGTCAGCAGGGCCTCGCGGTTGCCCATCATGTTCTGGAACAGCGCCGGCTTGGCCTTGATCAGGTCCAGGGTATTGCTGTCGTTGAGGAAGGTACGCAACTGGTCGATGCGGGTGATCAGGGCAATGTCGTCGCGACGGATCAACTCGCGCTCCAGGTCGCGGTACAGCGCGACACCCAGCAGCGCCAGCGAGACAAACGCCAGCAGGGCAAACACCAACGCCAGACGCAGGGTCAGGGAGTGGCTGAGACGGGAGGCGGATTGCAGCGGTGTCATCGCATTCATGGGGGCGTTCAGGGTTGAGTGTCGAAGCGGTAGCCGATGCCGCGCACGCTGTGGATCAACTTGAGCGGGAACGGATCATCGATTTTCAGGCGCAGGCGGCGCACCGCGACATCGACGACATTGGTGTCGCTGTCGAAATTCATGTCCCAGACCCGCGAGGCGATCATCGAGCGTGACAGCACTTCGCCCTGATGGGTGGCGAACAGGTGCAGCAGGGCAAATTCCTTGTTGGTCAGGGTAATGCGATTGCCGGCGCGGCTGACGCGACGCTTGAGCACGTCGATCTGCAGGTCGTCGACGTGCAGGTGTTCTTCTTCCCGGGTAGGGCCGCGCCGGGTCAGGGTGCGCAGGCGTGCCACCAGTTCGGCGAAGGAAAAAGGTTTGATCAGGTAATCGTCGGCGCCCAGCTCGAGGCCTTTGATGCGGTCGGCGATGTCATCCCGGGCGGTGAGGAACAACACCGGTGTGTCGGCTTCCTTGCGCAAACGGCGCAGGACTTCCCAGCCATCCATCTTCGGCATCATGACGTCCAGCACGATCACATCGAAATCGTGTTCCAGGGCCAGGTGCAAGCCATCGACGCCGTCCCGCGCCAGGCTCACGGTGTATCCGAGTTCCTGCAGGCCGTTGAGCAGGTAATTGCCGGCCTTGGGTTCGTCTTCGACTACGAGGATGTTCATGAAAGTCTGCCTGATTCGGTCGGGCTACAGGGGCAAGCCAGTGGCGCAAGTGTAGCCCGATCAATCGTCAATACAGGCATCCGATCAGTTCTCACCAATGCAACCCACGCCCTGGACCCGATAGTCCAGCTGGTGCTCGCGACCCTGGTGGTCGAGGTAGTTGAACTGCGCCGGCACGATGCCGCACTTGCCGGAAAGGTCGGTCATGGACAGCACTTTGGCCACATCCACGTCCACGTAAAAGCCGTCCTTGTCGTGGATGACGGGTGAAGCGGATGGAGTTGCGGCAAACGCCGAGCCGGTGGCGAGCAGGGCGGCAAAACCAAGGATCAACATTTTCATGACGAATCTCTCTCTACAAGGGCAGGGTGGCTGCCGGTGGTTGGCCTGACAGTGAGTTCAGGTTAACGAGGCGATCCGGACAGCCGACCAACAGCTTGATGACAAAGTTGTAATGAAACGCCGGTTTGAACACCGCGCCCCCTGTAGGAGCGCTTTAAAACGGATCAACCCGCGGATCCATGGCCTAAGCTTGTTCGCAGGCCCATGCCCATCGAGCACCTCGATGGGCAAACGGCACCTATAAAAACAATGCAATCAGGAGATGCCCATGTCCGCTTTGATCCGTCGTTTCAGTCGCAGCATGGCCGCTGGTTTGACCGCTGCCATGCTTGTCGCACCAGCCTTCGCGCTGGATACCGTGAAATTCATGGCCCCGGGCTCGGTGGGCGGTGGTTACGACCAGACCGCCAGGGTATTGGGCAAGGCCATGATCGAAGCCAACACGGCCAAGGCCGTGACCTTCGAGAACAAGGGCGGGGCGGGCGGGACCCTGGGGCTGGCGCAGTTTGCCAACAGCACCAAGGGTGACCCGAACGCATTGCTGGTGGTCGGCGCGATCATGGTCGCGGGCATCGAACAGAACAAACCGCAGATCAGCCTGAAGGATGTGACGCCGATTGCGCGTCTGTTTACCGAATACAACGTGATTGCCGTGCGCAAGGACTCGCCCTACAAGACCCTCGATGACCTGATCAAGGACTTCAAGGAAAAGCCCACCGGCGTCACCTTTGGCGGTGGTTCCAAGGGGTCGATCGACCACATCGGCATCGCCGAACTGGCGGGCAAACTGGATGTCCCGGTCAACAAGGTCAATTACATCGCCACCGGCGGCGGGGGTGAAATCGTGGCCCAGACCCTGGGCGGCCAGATCAAGGTGCTCACTGGGGGCTACGCCGAACTGGGTCAATACATCAAGGCCGGCCAGATCCGGGTGCTGGCCATCGGTGCGCCCGAGCGTGTCCCGGGGATCGATGCGCCAACCCTCAAGGAAAGTGGCTACGACGTGATCATCGGCAATTGGCGCGGTGTCTACGGTGCTGCGAACCTCACAGCCGAGCAGCGTAAAGAAGTGACCGACGCGGTCGTGGCCGCCAGCAAAAGCAAAGTCTGGCAAGACAACATCAAAACCAATGCCTGGACCGAGAGCGTGTTGACCGGTGATGACTTCGGCAAATTCGTCGACGACGAGCACGTGCGTCTGCGGGCGATGCTGGTCAAGGTCGGGCTGCTTTGAGATGGCCGGGTCACGCGCAATCGTACCGACGCAATTGGCGATCGGCCTTGGACTGATCGCCCTTGGCGCCTTGCTGGCCGTGGGGGCCAACCGCTTTCCAGCTGAGATGGGCTTCGTGATTCTGCCGGCTTACGTCTACCCCTGGATCGTCGCCGGGTTTCTCGGCGTGGTGGGCCTGTTGCTGAGTTATCAGGCGCTCACCGGCGGTTTTCGCGAACTGGAGAGCGGCAATGGTGCGATCCCTGGCGGCAAATCCGGCGCCGCCTGGGTCACTGGAGGGTTGGTGGGGGTGGCGGTGCTGATCAACCTCATTGGTTTTGTGCTGGCCGCCGGGTTGCTGTTCGCCTGTTCGGCGCGGGGGTTTGGTAGCCGTCATCCGCTGCGGGACCTGGCCATAGGCATTGCCTTGACCCTGCCGATCTACTGGCTGTTCAACGCCGGGCTCGGGGTTTCCCTGCCATCGCTGATCAACATGTGGATGTGAGGGGGAGATCGACACCGTGGACATTCTTTCAAGCCTGATGATGGGGTTTTCAGCGGCGCTGACACCGATCAACCTGATGTGGGGTTTCATCGGCTGCCTGCTCGGCACCGCCATCGGCGTGTTGCCGGGGATCGGTCCGGCGCTGACGGTGGCACTGCTGTTGCCGATCACCGCCAAGGTCGACCCCACTGGCGCGCTGATCATGTTCGCCGGTATCTATTACGGCGCACAGTTCGGTGGCTCCACCACCTCGATCCTGCTCAACACCCCCGGTGAATCGTCTTCCATGGTCACGGCCCTGGAAGGGAACCTGATGGCGCGCAACGGTCGGGCCGGACCTGCACTGGCAACGGCGGCGATAGGCTCATTCGTCGCCGGCACCATCGCCACGATTTTGCTGACGCTGTTTGCACCCATCGTCGCCAGGCTGGCCCTGAATTTCGGCCCGACCGAATACTTCGCGATCCTGGTGCTCTCGTTCACCACCGTGTCGGCGGTGCTTGGCGCTTCCATGCTCCGAGGGTTTGCTTCGCTCGGCGTCGGGCTGACCATCGGACTGATCGGCCTGGACTCGACCTCGGGCATTGCCCGATACACCCTCGGCGTGCCCGAACTGGTCGACGGTATCGAAGTGGTGCTGGTGGCGGTCGGGTTGTTCGCGGTTGGCGAGGCCTTGTACAGCCTGCTCTATCAAGGGGAATCAAACGAAGGACGGCATCGCCTGACCTCATTGTGGATGACCCGCGCGGACTGGAAACGCTCGGTGCCGGCGTGGCTTCGGGGCACGCTGATCGGTTTTCCGTTTGGTTCGATTCCGGCCGGTGGCGCCGAGATTCCAACCTTTTTGTCCTATTCCACCGAGCGCAAGCTCAGCCGATACCCCAAGGAGTTTTCCGCCAACAAGGGCGAGGGTGCCATCGAAGGTGTCGCCGGTCCCGAAGCGGCCAACAATGCCAGTGCGACCGGGTCCCTGGTGCCGTTGCTGACTCTGGGCATCCCGACCTCTGCTACCGCGGCGATCCTGCTGGCCGCGTTCCAGAACTACAACCTGCAACCGGGGCCGATGCTGTTCGAAACCTCCGCCGACCTGGTCTGGACGCTGGTGGCCTCGCTGTATATCGGCAACGTGATCCTGCTGGTGTTGAACCTGCCGCTGGTGGGGCTGTGGGTCAGACTGCTGCAAATCCCCCGGCCGTACCTGAACGCAGGCATCCTCGTATTCGCCACCATCGGCGTGTATGGCATGCGCCACTCATCTTTCGACCTGATTCTGATGTTGGCGATTGGCTGGGGCGGAGTGCTGATGCGGCGGTTCGACTTCCCTGTCGCTCCGGTGATCGTCGGCATGCTGCTGGGGCCGATGGCCGAGAAACAACTGCGTAACGCCTTGTCCATCGGCCAGGGCGACTGGATGGTGTTCGTCACGCAACCGATCTCGGCGTTCTTCCTCGCCCTGACGCTGCTGGTGCTGGTGGTGCCCTATGTGTTGCATAAACGCGGCATCAAGTTGCATGAGGATGATTGATTCCTGTGGGAGCAAGCCCGCTCCCACATCAGGTTTCTGGGGGTTATTTGGCGGACGGCGCAGTGGCTTGCGCGGTGAACCACTGCATCACCGCCCCGCAGGCTGAAGACCAATACCTGACCAACTCAGGCCAGCATCGACATCAACCCGCCTTGACGGTCCAGCCGAGCCAGGTCGTCGAAGCCGCCGATGTGCGTGTCGCCGATGAAAATCTGCGGCACGCTGCGGCGGTTACTGCGGCTGAGCATTTCTTCGAATTTGCCTGGCTCGCGTTGAATGTTTATCTCCTGCATCGCCGCGCCTTTGCTGGCCAGCAAGGCCTTGGCGTTGCGGCAATAAGGGCAGGTGTCGGTGGTGTACAAGGTCACGGTTTTCATGGTGGATACTCCGTCGCTCAAGTCATTCAGGCGTCGATGGCCGGGAAGTCGATGTCGGTCAGCGCAGCATTGTTCAGGTAGTTGGTCAGCGTCTGCGCAGCCACGTGGGCGATCACTTCAATGATCTTGCTGTCGCCGATACCGGCAGCACGGGCTGCCGCGATCTGTTCGACCGTCAGATGGCCACGGCTTTCGGTGACCTGGCGGGCCAGGGTGGCATAGGCATTGAGTTCCCCCTGACGCGCGCTGAGGATGTCCTGGCCTGACAGCCCGGCCTTACCGGCGAACAGCGTATGGGCCGCCAGGCAGTAGTCGCAGCCGTTGACCTGCGAAGCGGCGAGGAACACCGCTTCTTTTTCCGTGGCGCTCAAGGATGTCTTGCCCAGTGCGGCCGAGTTTTGCAGGTACGAGGCCAACACCGCCGGGGCGTGGGCCAGTACCTTGAAGACGTTGGGCAAAAAGCCGATTTTCTTTTGCACGCCTTCCAGTAGCGGGCGGGTGGCGTCGGTGGCGTGTTCCAGGCTGATCGGGGCAATGCGGGTCATGGTGATACTCCGTGGTGTGAAGCGCGAAATGCGCCGGGTATGGAGCTCATGTTAGGGAGAAGGTCTGACGTACTGGGTGCAAATCGTCGAGGATATGCGACAGATCGTCCAGAAATGCCTTCGGGAGCCTTGTCATGGATCGCTTGTCCACGTTGCTCACACACTTTGGCGTCAATGCCGGCACGTTCCATAGCGGCACGTTTTGCGGTACCACCGCCTTCGACGGCCAACAGGCCAGCGGTCATTTGCACCTGCTTCAAGCAGGTGAGTTGCGGCTCAGGTTGGGGGATCAACCGGATCTGCAACTGACCGAACCGACCCTGATCTTTTTCCCCCGGCCCTATCGGCATCGTCTGTTCGCTTCAGAAGCGTCCGGCACGCAACTGGTCTGCGCGTCCCTGGATTTCGACGGTGGTGCGGGCAATGCCCTGGCGACGGCACTGCCTGATTACCTGGTGCTCAAGCTCGATGAAGTCCCGGCGCTGGCCGGGACCCTGGAATGGCTGTTCAACGAGGCGTTTGACGGTACATGCGGGCGTGAAGCGGTGATGGACCGATTGTTTGAATTGCTGGTGATTCTGTTGCTGCGGCACATTCTGAGTACGGGTGGCCAGCAACCGGGCATGATGGCCGGCCTCGCCGATGCGCGCCTGGCGCGCCCCTTGAGCCTGATGCATCAAACCCCGGCCAAGGCCTGGAGCGTGGCCGAGCTTTCGGTCGCCGCCAACATGTCGCGGGCCAGTTTCGCCGAACATTTTCGCCGGGTGGTCGGGCAGACGCCGGTGGATTACCTGGTGAGCTGGCGCATCAGCCTGGCGCAGAAACGCTTGCGCGAGGGCCGGCCGATTGCGCTGATTGCCGAGGAAGTCGGTTACGAAAGCCCCTCGGCGCTGGCCCGTGCGTTTCGGCGCAAGACCGGGCTCAGCCCACGGGAGTGGAAGGGCAGTTGATCAACGCAAAACCCTGTCGGAGCGAGCTTGCTCCGGGCGGCGTTCCGACGATGGTCGTCAACGATAACGCTGGTTGGCAGGTGCCCCGCGGCGCTCTCAGGTTTATCGCGAGCAAGCTCGCTCCTACAGGTAAGGTGGTGGCTCTAAGCTTGAATCAGAACTTGTACGCCTGCCGTCCTGCCAACAGCCATTTGCCTTTTTGTTTTTGCCAGATTTGCGATGGAGGGAAAAAGCGAACTTGCCCGGCGACCGTGCCTCGAAGTTAAAAGGGCGATGCCCTGACTTCGAGGTATTGCGCCATGCAGCCTGGCCCGCGTTTACGGCACGACCTGACGTTGCTCATGGTGTTTCTGGTGATTGTCGTGGTGTCGGGTTTTGCTCCCCGCAGCCGGGTGGACTGGGCGCTGGAGAACCTGCTGGTGCTGTTGCTGGTGGGGACGCTGGTGGCGGTTTCGCGTCGGTTTCGTTTGTCTGCGGTGTCTATCACGCTGGTGTTTGCGTTTCTATGCGTGCATGAATTGGGTGCCCACTACACCTATTCCCTGGTGCCTTACGATCACTGGTCTTCGGCGTGGTTGGGTTTCAGTTTCGAGCAGGCGTCAGGCGTTCATCGCAATCACTACGACCGACTGGTGCATCTGAGCTACGGACTGCTGCTGGCCTATCCGGTGCGCGAAGTCCTGTGGCGCCTGACGTCGCTGCGCGGGTTCTGGCTGTTTTTCGTGACCCTGAACATCATGCTGTCGACCTCCGCCGTATATGAATTGGTGGAGTGGATCGGTGGTGCCTTCCTGGGCAATGACACGGCGAACGCCTTCGTCGGCGCACAGAACGACCCTTGGGACTCGCAAAAGGACATGGCCATCGCGGTCGCCGGTGCATTGGTCAGCCTGTTGCTGGTGTCCTTTCGGGGCATGGCGCAAAAACAAGCGATGACAACAAGGTGATCGGGCAGACGGCTGCGACCACTGATGAACTGTCTAGCCTGGCAGACCATACAACGCAAAATAACGGGCTACAGGTATTTGTCCGTCACAGCCCCCTCCGAAGCACTGGACACCGTCTTCGCATACTTGGCCAGCACCCCGCGTTTGTACTTGGACGGCGGCCGCACCCAACGCGACTTGCGCTCGGCCAGCACAGCCTCGGAGACGTCCACGGTAATCTGCCGGGTTTCAGCATCGATGATGATCCTGTCGCCATTTTCGACCAGTGCAATCGGCCCGCCTTCGAACGCTTCCGGCGTGATGTGACCGACCACGAAACCGTGGGAGCCACCGGAAAAACGCCCGTCGGTGATCAGCGCCACATCCTTGCCGAGGCCCTTGCCCATGACCGCCGACGTCGGCGAGAGCATTTCGCGCATGCCCGGCCCACCCTTGGGGCCTTCGTAGCGGATCACGATCACTTCCCCGGGCTGCACCTCGCCATTGAGGATGCCGGCCAGCGCACCTTCTTCGCCGTGATAGACCCGGGCCGTGCCTTCAAAGCGCAGGCCTTCCTTGCCGGTGATCTTGGCCACGGCGCCGTTGGGCGAGAGATTGCCGCGCAGAATGACCAGATGGGAATCCTTTTTGATCGGCTGGTCGAAAGGCCGGATCACGTCCTGGCCGGCTGGGTAATCGGGTACGTTTGCCAGGTTTTCCGCCAGGGTCTGGCCGGTGACGGTCAGCACATCGCCGTGCAGCATGCCGGCATCGAGCATGCGCTTCATCAGCGGTTGAATACCGCCGATGGCCACCAGTTCGCTCATCATGTATTTGCCACTGGGACGAAGGTCGGCGACCACCGGGGAAATCTTGCCCAGTTCGACGAAGTCATCCAGGGTCAGTTCGACATCCACCGCATTGGCCATGGCCAACAAATGCAGCACGGCGTTGGTCGAGCCGGCGAGGGCGATCACCACGCGGATGGCATTCTCGAAGGCTTTGCGGGTCATGATGTCGCGGGGTTTGAGGTCGAGCTTGAGCAACTCCATGACCTGCTGGCCGGCGCGGAAACTGTCCGATGCCTTGTCGGTGCCGATGGCGTCCTGGGAGCTGGAACCGGGCAGGCTCATGCCCAATGCCTCGATGGCCGAGGCCATGGTGTTGGCGGTGTACATGCCGCCACAGGAACCGGGACCGGGAATTGCCACTTCCTCGATCTGCTTGACCTGAATCTCGTTGATGTCGCCCCGCGCTTGCTGGCCGACGGCCTCGAACACGGAAATGATGTCGGTATGGCCGGCCCCCGGCTGGATGGTGCCGCCATAGACAAAGATCGACGGGCGATTGAGCCGCGCCATGCCGATCAGGCACCCCGGCATGTTCTTGTCGCAGCCGCCGATGGTCACCAGTCCGTCGAAACCCTCGCAACCGGTGACCACTTCAATGGAGTCGGCAATCACCTCGCGCGACACCAGCGAATACTTCATGCCTTCGGTGCCGTTGGCGATGCCGTCGGAAATGGTGATGGTATTGAAGATCACACCCTTGGCACCCGCGGCGTTCGCGCCTTTTTCGGCTTCGAGCGCCAGCTTGTCGATGTGCATGTTGCAGGGCGTGACCATGGCCCAGGTCGAGGCGATGCCGACCTGCGGCTTGCTGAAGTCTGCATCGGTAAAACCCACGGCCCGCAGCATGGCGCGTGCGGGGGCGGCTTCCACGCCGTCGATCACTTGAGAGGAGTACTTGCGCAGATCGTCTTTGTCGCTCATGACTGCTCCTATCGCTCATGGCTGTTCTTGTCGCTCATGGCTGTTCTTCACATACTCATGAAGAAAAACAGGGTGAGTATAGAAGGCCGGGCGCCCGGGCCCGGACTTACCGGTCGGGAACAGACGCGCGGGTAAGCCTTGTCGTGATATTCTTCGCGCCCACTTGGTTTGACCTGTTCAGTTGGCGTGTCCTCGAGACATGCAGACGGAATCACTGTCGCTCAAGTAGCTGAAGCCAATAAAGATAAAAAGTCAGTTCAGAAGGGACATTAAAACTGGGGTCGATGCGGTTCGTCGGCCTTGTGTGCCCACCCTGCAATCCTTGAGTGCCGCACCCGTGACTGCCGTGAAACATGGGGCTGTGCGCGTGAGGATGGAAGGGCGGATGGCGTTTTATCATAGGTGCTACAGATGTTTAAGAAAGTGAACACGGCCCTGCTGGGGCTGGCGTTGTCGATGGGGATGACTTCCGGCCACGCGCAAGAGGCAAAGAAGGTCGATGTGCTGCTGATTGGTGGCGGCATCATGAGCGCGACCCTGGGTGTGTGGCTCAATGAGCTGGAACCCGGCATGTCGATGGAAATGGTCGAGCGCCTCGACGGTGTCGCTCAGGAAAGCTCCAACGGCTGGAACAACGCCGGTACCGGTCACTCCGCCCTGGCCGAGCTGAATTACACCCCGGAAGACGAGAACGGCAAGGTCTCGATCCCGAAGGCCGTTGAAATCAACGAAGCGTTCCAGATCTCCCGCCAGTTCTGGGCCTGGCAGGTTCAGCAAGGCGTGCTGAAGAACCCGCGTTCGTTCATCAACTCCACTCCGCACATGAGCTTCGTGTGGGGCGATGACAACATCAAGTTCCTGAAAAAACGCTACGAGGCCCTGCAGGCGAGCCCGTTGTTCGCCGGCATGCAGTACTCCGAGGACCCGGCTGTGATCAAGCAGTGGGTACCGCTGATGATGGAAGGGCGTGACCCGAACCAGAAAATCGCGGCCACCTGGAGCCCGATCGGCACCGACGTGAACTTCGGCGAAATCACCCGCCAGTTCGTTGCACACCTGCAAACCACGCCGAAGTTCGACTTGAAGCTGTCCAGCGAAGTGCAGGACATCAGCAAAAACGAAGACGGCAGCTGGCGCGTCAGCTACAAGAACCTGAAAGACGGCAGCAAGACCGAAACCGACGCGAAATTCGTGTTCATCGGCGCCGGCGGCGGTGCCCTGCACTTGCTGCAGAAGTCCGGCATTCCTGAAGCCAAGGAATACGCAGGCTTCCCGGTTGGTGGCTCGTTCCTGGTGACCGAGAACCCGACCATCGCCGAGCAACACCTGGCCAAGGCCTACGGCAAGGCTTCGGTAGGCGCACCGCCGATGTCGGTTCCGCACCTGGACACCCGCGTGCTGGATGGCAAGCGCGTGATTCTGTTTGGCCCATTCGCGACCTTCAGCACCAAGTTTCTCAAGGAAGGTTCGTACCTGGACCTGCTGACCACCACGACCACGCACAACGTGTGGCCAATGACCAAGGTCGGCATCAAGGAATACCCGCTGGTCGAGTACCTTGCAGGCCAGCTGATGCTGTCTGACGAAGACCGCATGAACGCCCTGAAAGAATATTTCCCGAACGCCAAGGCCGAAGACTGGCGCCTGTGGCAAGCCGGCCAGCGCGTGCAGATCATCAAGCGTGACGAAGCCGCCGGTGGCGTGCTGAAACTGGGCACAGAGATCGTCGCTTCGCAAGACGGCAGCATCGCCGGCCTGCTGGGCGCCTCCCCAGGCGCTTCGACCGCCGCACCGATCATGCTGACCGTGCTGCAGAAAGTGTTCAAGGACAAGGTCGCGACCCCTGAGTGGCAGGCAAAACTGCACCAGATCGTGCCGAGCTACGGCACCCAGCTGAACGCCAGCCCTGAGAAAGTCGCTGAAGAGTGGGCCTACACCGCCAAGGTGCTGGAACTGACTCCGCCACCGGTGATCGCGCCGGCTGTGAAGCCAGTGACTGTCGACACGGATGCGAAAGCGCCGAAGGCTAATGCTGCGAGTGATATGGCTCTGTAACTAGACCGCCCAATCAAAAAAAGCCCACTGAACCGGCAATGGTCAGTGGGCTTTTTTATATTTGGTGTCTGTGAAGAGTGCTTGCGAGAAATATCAATTGGTGCGAAGGCTGATGATAAACGTTGTTTCGTACTTTTGATTTTGTTTTTTATGCTGGATATTTAAATGCTGTAATTGTAGTAGGTTGAGGTTTCGTAATCGTAAATTGATACTGAACGCCCATTTATACTGCCATTAAAGTGGCTGCTGGTGTGATAGTCGTAACCTGTAAATTGTGATCCATTAAGGCTGAGCTGGATGTGTGCGCTGTTGCCGTAATCATAAAGGCTGCTTGAAGTTCCAGTTATATAGCAGTTCCTGTCGTGGTCGTAAATGTTGATGGTGGTTTGATTGATGGTGCCACTAATGTTTATGTATCTAGATTGTGAGTAGTCGTACACAGATGAGGCGGCATTGCCAGATAAGCAGGCTGTTGTGTAAGCGACACAAGCTCGAGAGTTAGGGGTCATACGAACTCCTGCAGTAAGTTTTTGCGGATTTTGTTCAGTGCTGATTTTTATCAGCAGCTAACTAGGCTTAGTAGGTTGTCGGTCCAGATTCCATCAGCGTAGGTTCTCAAGTAAGGTGTTCCGTTAGTGGGCTTTACAACACCGACATTTGCGCGTCGACCATTCGTGTCCATAACGTAGAATGTATCTGTACCAGTTTCTATGCGTCTTACTGTGTCAGAGGTAGAAAGAAACCAAGGTACAGAACCATTACCAACCTGAATAATTCGTTCGTGAAATCTACTCGAATCTGACAAGGTGATACAGGTTATCCTGCAATCAGCCATTTTGATTATCCTTTAGTCGATTTTTTTGGGCTTCCGGAGGTTGCCGAATTGATTGTAGACAAATATCCGTCCAACGCTAGTTCGAATGATGGACCTTTAAAATTACTGTCTAAAGAGCAGGTTCGGATCAATTTTTGATTTCAGTGAGGTGCTAGGCTATTCGTCTTTACCCGATAACTAGGGTTGCACTTCACAACCCACCTCGCTAACCTTCGCCCGTCGCTGCCAATTCAGCGAACGGGTGTGGTAGCCCGGTTTCTTCATAGACCCAGAACGCCTCATGGCGTTTTTTTATGCTGGCTGCTTTGTGGCGGCTGTGCATGGGAGGCTACGGCCTGCCGGGTTCCTATGACCGGTCTACCACCCTGTGCACAGTCGTCTCCCTATTTTGCGTGGTAGCGGATGGGGAGGGGCTCACCTCATAGGAGCTTCACAATGATAAAACCAACTCCGAATCCCCCTGATACGGACGTGCAGATAGACTCCGAGTCTTCATCTCGCAAGGCAAAAATGGCCGAGCGCCGTCCCAATCCCATCTTCACCATCGCCCCCAACGTCAACAATGAAACCCTCTTGGTTCACGCCTGTGAAACCCTTGCCTCGGCCAGTGTAATGGCCAGCGAATTGGCGTTTATCCTCTCCGGCCCTAAATGCAATTTGGCATTGGGGATTCAACAGATGATTGCCTTGGCGGAGTTATCGGTGAGCCGCGTGCTGGATCAGGTAGATCCGCAGTAGCAGGCGAGAGCCTTTTTAGGTTGATGTGAAAAAGCCCACTGAATCGACGACGGTCAGTGGGCTTTTTTAGCGGTTTTTCAATTGATCGCGAACCCGGCTGATTTTGTGGATGTATGAAGTCCCATTGCGGGAGCGAGCCTGCTCACGAAGGCTTTGTGTCTGGCGACGTTGTTTTTGTGTACATATCCGGTTCTGCAGCAACGGCGGCTTATGGTTCCGCTTTTACAGCGGGTCACTTGGAAAAGCCCCAAGTAACCAAGGGCTCTTGCCCCTGACGTTCGGTGCCTCGCCAAGGCTCGGCATGCCCTCGCTCCGGTCCTGCTCCGTGGGCCCGCCGCGATCGGCCATCCATGGCCGTACGCGGCTAACCCGGCATCCATGCCGGGTTGCCCACTGCACAGAACCTGCACTCGGCCTCTCGAGGGGGCAAGCAGATCAAAAGCCAAAGCGAGGCGGCCTACTGGCCGGCCTGATCGCAATTGAACGCGTTCCCCCTGTAGGAGCGAGCCTGCTCGCGAAAAATGCCAGGACACCGCGGGCATTCAGGCGGCCCGCGTTATCGTTGACGACCATCGTCGGAACGCCGCCCGGAGCAAGCTCGCTCCTACAATCTGGCGTTTATCCTCTCTGGCCTTGAATGCAATTTGGCGCTGGGGATTCAACAGACGATTGCCTTGGCGGTAGCAGGCGAGGGCAGTTTTTAGGCTAATGTGAAAAAAGCCACTGAGATGGTGCCTCTCAATGCCGCACGTTTCGGCGGCCCCTGTCATCAATTGCCAAGTCCCTGACGTTTAATGCGAAGCAACCCATGTGCACCTGACGATACTGGTTTGTTTATCGACATCGAACAATAAAGAGAACCCGCACTGGCACATCAAGGCTGATGCCTCTTCATCCTGACGAGGGACTGTCAGTTGCATCTCGATAAAACAATCAAGGAGAGCGTGCAATGAAGTTCAGTTTTGTAGACAGCAGCCAGCCGAGCCGCCGGCGGGTTTTGCGCGATGCTTTCACCTTGGCTTTGGCGGCATCGCCGTTGGCCAACCTCGCCAGGGCAGCCGAGGAAAGCGGGGCCGCCAGTGAATCCTCCGAGGATGTGACCTTTGCCGCTGGCCCACGACCGCTGGTGCAATACCCGCAAAAGCGGCCGTTGACCCTGGTGACCACGCGTCCACCGCATCTGGAGACGCCGTTCTCTGTCTTCAACGAAGGGCCGATCACGCCCAATGACGCCTTTTTCGTGCGTTACCACCTGGCCAATTTCCCGACCAGCATCGATCCGGACAGCTACCGCCTGACGATCAAGGGCTCGGTCGACACGCCGCTATCGCTTTCCCTTGCCGAGCTCAAGGCCCTCGCCGAGCCGGTAGAAGTAGTGGCCGTCAATCAGTGTTCGGGTAACAGCCGTGGCTTCTCGATGCCGCGCGTGTTCGGCGCTCAGTTGGGCAATGGCTCCATGGGCAATGCGCGATGGCTGGGGGTACCGCTCAAGGCGGTGCTGGAAAAGGCCGGCGTGAAGGCCGAGGCCCGGCAAGTGACTTTCCGTGGGCTCGATAAACCGGTGCTGCCGAGCACGCCGGAGTTCATCAAGGCGCTGGACATCAGCCATGCCATGGACGGCGAGCCGATGATCGCCTGGTCGATGAATGGCACCGACCTGCCATTTCTCAACGGTTATCCGATACGCCTGGTGGTGCCAGGTTATTTCGGTACGTACTGGGTCAAGCACCTGAGCGAGATCGAAGTCCTCGACCATACCTACGACGGTTTCTTCATGGCCAAGGGTTATCGGGTTCCGGATAACGACTGCTTCTGCGTTGCTCCCGGCACTACGCCGGCGAAAACCCAGCCGATTTCAAAATTGCCGGTGCGCAGTTTCATCACCAGCGTCAAGCACGGCGATGTATTGCCGCTGAACAAAAACGTGGTACTCAAGGGCATCGCGTTCGACGGTGGTGCCGGGGTCAACAAGGTAGAGGTGTCGATCGACGGCGGAAAAACCTGGCGCGAGTCCACCCTCGGGCAGGACCTTGGCCGCTTCTCCTTTCGTGAGTGGACTCTGCCGATCACTTTTACCAGCAAGGGCGCCACTCAGTTGATGGTGCGGGCCAGCAACAGTGCCGGCGAGACGCAACCGCTGCAAGCCGACTGGAACCCCGGTGGCTACCGCCGCCACGTCGTCGAAACCAGCCACGTGACCGTCGCCTGAGGAGGGCCGCATGAAACCCATGAAATTCATGACCGCCTTGCTGTGCGCGGCTCAGGTCGGTCTGGCCAGCATGGCTGGGGCAGCACCACTTTCGATCACGTTGCCGCCCGAAACCGCGGCGCTCAAGCCCAGTACACTGCCGGGCTACTCATTGGCCCGGCAGAAGTGTTCCATCTGCCACTCGGCCGATTACATCAACTTCCAGCCGCCTGGCATGAGCCTGGCGCAGTGGACCGCCGAAGCGGGCAAGATGCAGCACGTGTACGGTGCTCCGATCAGCGACCAGGAGGTGAATGTCATCGGTGCCTACCTGGCGGTGACCTACGGCAGTGCCCAGGCGAGCGATGCCGATGTTCAGGCGGCCTCGAACCTCCCGGCGGATCAGCCACCGACGGTCTCTGTAGCGAAAGTCGCCTCGGCCTTGCTCAAGGACAACGCCTGCCTGTCCTGTCATGCGGTCGACCACAAGGTCGTCGGACCGGCCTATCACGATGTGGCAGTCAAATATGCCAATGACCCGCAGGCACTGGCCCGGGTCATGTCCAGCATTCAGCACGGCGGCAGCGGAAAGTGGGGAGATGTGCCCATGCCGCCATTCGCGCAGTTGAGCTCGGACGACCTGAAAAGCCTGGCGACGTTCATCATGAGCCAGTGAGCCTGATGCAAAAAAGCCCACTGAACCGGCGACGGTCAGTGGGCTTTTTTGTAGTCGGGTATGCGAGATTCGTTCAAGACATCGAGCTGTTGTCCGCGCTGAAGCGCTTGAGAATGTCCTGGTACATTTTGGTCCGTCGGTGATCCTGGCCATATCCGCCAGCGGCGGCGACGGTGCCGGCCTGGACATGGTCCAGGTACTTGAATATCTTGCCGGGCGAAAGAAACACGACTTTGTAGCCAAGCCCGATCACACGATCCTGTAGCTCATAGCCGGGCACCCGATCATCGATCTGAAAATGCAGACCCTGCTGTTTCATCAGCCTGCAATTCCATAGCGTGCAAAAGCTTTTCAAGTGGGTTTCCCGGTAGGGTTTCGGGTCTTTTGATCGCAGGCCCAGCGATTGCTTCAGGCGTCGGTAATGGTGTTTGCACAGGCGTGAAC
The DNA here is from genome assembly GCF_002113025.1 of Pseudomonas sp. B28(2017). GTDB lineage: Bacteria > Pseudomonadota > Gammaproteobacteria > Pseudomonadales > Pseudomonadaceae > Aquipseudomonas. The sequence continues at coordinate 74,344 of NZ_NEJH01000016.1, forward strand.
TGAAACGCCACGCGGTCCTTGGCAGTCCGCGGTTGAGTTGCTCCGTGCAACCGACCGCTGCGATGTTTCGATCCTTTGTGCAGTGCTCCATCATCATCGCAAAGACATTGGCATCGAAGACGAACGTGTCGGTGTGCATCAGGAACAGATAGTCGGTATCGATCCTGGCCAGTGCCATGTCCAGTGCCTTGCCATGGGCGATGTGGCCCGGCTCTTTGGTGGGGGCATCCCGTTCGATCAGGTTGATCCAGTCGAGTGAGCGCAAATACTCGACGCTGGCGTCCGCCGAATCGTTATCCACTACCCAGACGGCAATTCCGGCTTTTCGTACAGGCTCGCGCAAGAGGTCCAGGCAGATCCTGGTCAAATCAAGGGTTTTGTAATTAACCAGAACGATGCTGAACGGCGGTTTGGCGCTTGTATCGACACTACCCATCTTCGAAATGCTCGACGACTCAAAAGCGTCGAAGACTAAAGGGGCAACCTTAGCTCAAGCTTAATTTCAGCCGGGCCGTTGGTGTCGAGGCGGGCGCACGGTTTTGAGCCGATGCCAGGGGCGCTGGCTATTGCTGCCTGACGCCCTCGAACGAGCCTGTTCGCACCTCGCCGCTGCGAATGTAACGGGCGATCAGCACGCCCCCGGGCGAGCTGGTCGAGTTCAGCAAGGTGAAGGCCGACGCTTGGGCGTTGTCGCCGAACAGGCGCTTGCCGCGCCCCAGCAGGATCGGGTGAATCATCAGCCGCAATTCGTCCACCAGGCCGGCGGCAAGCAGCTGGCGCACCAGATCGCCGCTGCCTTGTGTCAACAGCCGGGGACCGTCCTGACGCTTGAGCGCGCTGATCGCGTCGACCAGGTTGCCCTCCAGCGCATGACTGTTCTGCCAGTCCAGCGACTCGGCACGGTGCGTGGCCACATGCTTGGGGACGCCGTTGAACAGGTCTGCAAGGGTTCGATTGGTTGAGTCGGGCTGAATGCGCGGCCAATAGGAGGCGAAGATGTCGTAGGTGCGACGCCCCAGTAGCAATTCGAATGGCTGTGAGAACAGGTCCTGTACGGCCTGGCCGGTGGTTTTGTCGGCGTAGGGCACTATCCAGCCACCGAATCGGAATCCGTCAGCGAGATCCTCTTCAGGCCCGCCGGGCGCCTGCATGACGCCGTCCAGACTGACGAACGCGGCAACGGTAAGTGTGCGCATGCTCTTCTCCTGATTCATCCGGGTGAAAATGTTTGTACAGGGGCGTTTGCGATCCCTTGAGATCATATCCCTGATAGATAGTCGAAACAGATACTGCGAAATCGACAACAGGATGCGTGGTTTGTATTCCTTGTTGGAATGTATTGAATAAAATTAATGAATTTTAATTATCTGTTTGTGTGGCGTAGCTTGATTTGAGGACATGGAGAATCGCCTTGAAATCATCCTCTACCCAATCAGCTGAAAAGTTTGATACCTCCCGGGCCAACGAGTACGCAAAACAGAGCCGTATCGCGTTGGCCGGGTATGACGCCTGCCACGATCTGGCCGCGTGCATGCTGGCGGCAAGCCTGGGCAGCACGGCTTTGGCAAAAGTACTGGTCGTTGGCGCGGGTGGTACGGCCCGGGAAATTATTGCGATAGCCGCGCTGGAGCCGAATTGGCGCTTCATGGCCGTCGATCCTTCCGGGCCGATGTTGGAAGCCGCGACACAGCAGTTACAGGCAAACGACCTGCTGGAAAGAACGGACGTGCATCTTGGGCATGTTGACGACTTGCCGGCCGACGAGTCATTCGACGCGGCCACCTTGATCGGTGTGCTCCATCATCTGCCGGGCGATGACGCCAAGCGAGAACTTCTACAATCGGTTCGTGCTCGCCTGAAACCCGGTGCCCCACTGATTGTGGCGGGAAATCACTATGCCTATGCCAGCCAACCGCTATTGCTCGAGGCCTGGGGGCACCGGTGGCGCCAGCAGGGAGCCAGCCCGGATGAAGTGAAGATCAAGCTAGGAAAAATTCTGCAAGGCGCCGATCCCCCACATTCCGAAGCGGCGGTCCACAAGCTGTTGCACGACAGCGGATTCGCAGAAACCACGCGCTTCTTTAGCAGCCTTTTCTGGGGCGCGTGGCTGACGTGTAAAACCGGCTGAAGGCGACCGATGCTCGGCCTTTGGGTGATTGCGGCCTGTCGTGGAGGGCCGCAATATGAGCAAACGCTCGCTGCAATGGGGGATGGCTACCTGGTGGCCTCGGCAAGCGTCAGTCGTAACTGATGATCCCAAGTTGTTTTGCCATGAACAGTTCGTTTCGTTCTACGATTTCTTCGACAACCTTACCTTCTTCATTAAAACGGAAATATGTAAGGGCTGTCCAACTCAGGCTCTTGCCTTCTACGTTAAAGCCATGCCACGTATTTGATCCGGTGGCGAAATGCGTCAATGCGACTACCACAACGTCGTCGGTGACGATTTCCTTGGTGAACGTAGTATTGATTGTTTGATATCTGCCGAGAACATTTGTGCTCAATGCTTTCTTGAAGTTATCCAGGCCATGGATCGGTGCGTCGCAGTCCGGTCGGTGCACAATTACATTGGTGTCAAAGTATTCGGAAACTCGCTCGGCATCTTTTCCGTCTACGCAGTATTTGAAGTAATTTTTAACGGCTTCGAGGTTTTTAGCACTCATATGGTATTTGCTCCGGTTGTGTTGAAGAGGGGAGAAATTAAACAAAGCTAAAAGTAGCAGTCAGCAAGGTTCAAGTGCTTTCTTTCGGGTTTTAGATTTAAAGTCTGGTTGAGTGTTGTCACTTCGGCGCGGCAACAAAAGCAGTTCCTGTTGCTGGTGATGTTCTATATCACTCCGGGGTTTTGGGGGGGCATTAATCAATCGTTTACGTATGAAGACTGTTCGCTTGGCCATATTCTAGGGGGGGTTATGGTATTCGTAAATCTAGAATATAGTGGGTGTGGTATCGATTATTGGAATATCACATGGGTTTGGACAGACTGGAAAGATGGGCGACGGTCAGACATTTTCGCCTGGCTATAGCCCTGTTCGAATATGGCAGTGTCGTGCATGCAGCGCGCTCGCTTCACCTCTCACAGCCAACGGCCAGCAAGTTGTTACAAGACCTCGAGGAGGCAGTGGGGGCCCAGCTCTACATACGGAACCGTCGAGGCGTTACACCGACAGAGCTTGGTCGGGCCTTTGTAGAACGCAGCCGTATGGTTCTTGCCCAGCTAGACCATGTTTCCCAGGCTATTGATGCTCTTGGCAAGGGGCATGCTGGACGTGTTGCCATAGGCAGTGTGTTAACCGGATCCAGTTATCTCGTGCCTGCGGCAATTGCACGACTTTGGAAAAAGCGGCCAAGTGTCAGCATCAAGATTGTCGAGGGCGTGAGCGGCGAACTGATTCCTCGACTTATCTCGGGAGAGCTGGACTTCCTGATTGGGCGGCTTTCCGATGTTGTCTCAAGTGTTGCTGTCTCTCAGGAGGCTCTTTTTAGCGAGAATGCTATCGTTGTTGCGCGGCGGGAACATCCTCTCGCTCGGCAATCAAAGGTACAACTTGAAGAGCTTGCGCGCGAAGCATGGATTCTTCCACCAGTAGAGACTACCTTGCGGAAACAGTTCGACTGTATATTTTATCGGGAGAATGTTGACCCGCCGAGTGCAACTATCGAGACGGTGTCCTTTTTCAATATACTTTGGTTGTTGAAACAGACGGACCTTCTTGGGATATTGCCGCAGTCGGTTGTTCTCGATCCGGCGCACAGTAGTAGTCTTGTTCGTCTTCCTGCTTTCGAACCTCTGGTTTTGGAACAGATCGGTATTTCTCGTCTGGCAGGTACTGCATTACAACCTGCCGCTTCCGCTTTGGTGGACGCGTTAAGAGAAGTGATGCATGGCGCCTTGGACTGAGTTTGGTTCTCTGTAATGAATACATGAGTCATGTTCAGTCAGTCGCCATTGGCATGGGGTTCTTCAGCTAGCGGCTTTTTGGCTGCGACGTTTTCGGCCGCTTTTGACCAACTGCGGCCTGTCGCGAAGGGCTGCAAACGATTATGCATTCAACTTTTGGCGTCTGCAGAATCGCTACGACCCGCATTGCTCCACGCAATGACCCGTGGTATCTGTGATTTTATTGCTGCAATCTGTGCACTAATGATCTGCACGCAACCCGTCTTGTTCATTGGAAGGTCAGTTCTCACACTAGTGGCATCTATGTGAAGTCAGCTTCTGACTGAAGGGGAAATGACAATGGTATCTGCGATCCGGTTTAGCCAGTGCGGCAATCCTGAAGTACTGAACCTGGAGACACTGCGCGAACAATCGCCAGGACCCGGCGAGGTCTGGCTTGAGCAAGAAGCCATTGGTGTCAACTTCCTCGACGTCACCCAGCGTAAGGGAGCGGTGCCCATTGCGTTGCCATCCGGGCTGGGGCTGGAAGGCGCCGGGCGTGTCGCCGTTGTAGGTGCCGGTGTCAGCAATGTGCAAGTCGGGGATCGCGTCGCCTATGCCACCGGCCCTATTGGCTCGTATGCTTCGGCCCGGCTTTATCCGGCGCAACGGCTGGTCAAAATTCCGGATGCACTGTCGTTCGATGATGCCGCAGCTGTCATGTTCAAGGGCATCACTGCGCAGTACCTTTTGAAAGCCACCTATCCCGTAGGGCAGGGCACAACCATTCTCCTCTACGGTGTGGCTGGAGGGCTGGGGGAGATCATGGTGCCGTGGGCCAGGCACCTGGGTGCCACTGTGATTGGTGTGGTTTCAAAGCAGGCCAGTGTCGAAAAAGCCAGAGCGTCGGGCTGCGATGACGTCCTGGTGTTTGATGCTGACAGCCTGGCATCGGATGTCGCACGTATCACCAACGGGAAAAAGGTCGACGTCGTCTATGACCCGATAGGGCGTGTTTCTTTCCAGGCATCCCTGGACAGCTTGCGACCCCGTGGCCTGATGGTATCGTTCGGCGCTTCATCCGGTGCGCCGTCAGCCGTGGAGCTGTCGACACTCAACGCCAAAGGCTCGCTGTTCCTGACGCGCCCTTCATTGGCAGCCCATACGGCGAGTGTCGCTGAGTATCAGGCGCGTGCACAGGATGTTTTGGCTGCGATAGGCGCGGGTATTATCAAGCCCCGGATCCGGGCCAGCTACTCGCTGGCCGATGCAGCATTGGCACATGCCGATCTGGAGTCGGGGCGTTCTTCGGGGGCGATCATTCTAAAACCATGAATCCTGATGTTCTGAACAATCAGCACAGTGACGAAATCGCTGCGTTTCTGGCCGTGGCCTCGCAAGGCTCGTTTGTCGGTGCCGGCCGGCTATTGCAGCGACACCCGACAGTCGTCTCAAAGCGGCTCGCGGCAATGGAAAAGCGCCTTGGCGTTCGGCTCGTGGAGCGCTCGACCCGGCAGGTGCGAATCACTGAAGTCGGTGCCAGGCTGGAGCAGCGTCTTCGCTCAGCCATCGACTCGATGAATGAAGCGCAGCAACAGGCGGCCGAGGGTGCCAGCGAAATTCGCGGTGCTTTGCGACTTGCATTGCCAGCAGCCATGGGGCGGCTTTGGCTTGGCCCTATGCTGCCGGAGTTTCTTGCGGCTTATCCGCAGGTCTCGATCCTTGCCGACTATAGCGAGCGTCTGGTCGACATCATTGATGAAGGTTTTGACGCTGCCATCCGGATTGGAGAACTGGAAGACAACAGGTTGATCGCCAGGAAGCTCAGCGACCATCGCCGGATTCTGTGCGCCTCGCCTGCCTACATCAAAAAGCACGGCATGCCCGAAACGCCACAGGATTTGATCAAGCACAATTGCCTTCGATTCAGCGGTCTTGCGTCTTTTCCCCAGTGGCGACTCTATCGCGGCAACGAACTTCAAGCGGTTTCCCCTAAAGGAAACCTGACTGCCAATGACAGCGAATCATTACTTGCCGCGGCCCGCGCCGATGCGGGAATCCTGGGGGCAGGCGACTGGTTGATGAGTCGTGATATTGCTACCGGGAAACTATTGCATGTGCTTCCTGACTGGCAACTGGATGCCGCAGGTGGGGTCTATCTGGTCAGGCCATCGGCCAAATTTCCCGGTGCCGTGGTTGTCGCGTTCAAACAATGGATCGAGTCAAAGTTTATCCCTTCGCCTCCATGGGCCATTTGAGCGCAGGCAAGCTGCTGCCATCAGCCTGTCTGGTTTGCCGGGTTATGTTGAACCGGTATTGAGGGTTGCAGTGGTCCTGGGTGAACAGATCAGGACAGAGCAGTGGATGACATGCCTTGCAATCTGGAGGACGGTGGGGTTGTTTGCGATACCTGACTCTCATGTTGATCTTCCTTTATTGGCCGTTGAACAATGACGCGTGAGAAACCACAGGACCAGGGCACTTGCGCTGATCGAGGCGCCCAGCAGGCTGACTGCCATCCAGCCCCATAGCGCATACACCTGGGTCGCGGCGGCGGCGCCCAGTGCGCTGCCAACCGAGTAGAAGCACATATAGGCTCCGACCATGCGACTTTGGGCATCGGGTCGTGCAGCGAAAATGATGCTCTGGTTGGTGACGTGTACTGCCTGCACCGCGAAGTCGAGCAGCACTACGCCGCAGACCAGCGCGAGCAAGGATGTCTCGGCAAACGTGATGGGCAACCAGGACAACGTCAGGAGCCCCAGCGAAATACCGGTCACTCGTTGCCCCAGGCCTTGATCGGCCCAGCGACCGGCTCTTCTGGCAGCAAGCGCACCGGCGACGCCGGCCAGGCCAAACAGGCCGATGGCTGTGTGTGAAAGCGACAGCGGCGGGGCGCTCAATGGCAGCACCATGGATGTCCACAGCACGGAAAAAGCGGCAAAGATCAGCAGGGCCAGCAGGCCCCTGACGCGCAGCGTGCGCTCGGTGATGAATAGTTTGAAGAGCGAACCCACGAGCACCGGATAGGTGTCTTGATGCCTTGGCGGCGCTGTGACAGGAACCACTCTCCACAACACCACCGCGAGGGTCAGCATCATTGCCGAGGACACGAAGTAAACGGCGCGCCAGCCCGCAATGTCCGCTATCAGGCCAGAGGTAAACCGCGCCAGTAGAATGCCCAGGACAATGCCACTGGTTACCGTCCCCACGGCCTGCCCGCGTTGTGATGGTGTTGCCAGCACTGCGGCGTATGCCACGAGCACCTGAACGACCACTGCCAGCAAGCCCATCACGATCATGGCCCCCAGCAGGGCCAGCCATTGCTGTGATGCGCCGACTACCGCCAGCGCAATGGCAGACAGCAGTACTTGAATCAGAACCAGCCGCTTACGGTTGACCAGATCGCCGAGAGGGACGATGAACAGCAACCCCAGCGCGTATCCAGCCTGAGTCGCAGTCACCACAACCCCGATCGTTGATGAGGCTACACCCAGACTCTGAGCCATTGAATCGAGTAATGGTTGTGCGAAATAAACGTTGGCTACCGCAAGCGCGCAGGTGAAAGAAAACAACACCGTGAGCGACGGAGAAAGCCCCGGAGATCGCTCAGCCCAGCCACTTTTTTCAATGTCTGCAGGAGGCAATGCCGAAGGCTGGCTGGAGAAACGTTTGGTAGTTGAGTCGGCATCTGCTGTCATGTACGCCTCCGTGGCGCTAAACTGGTTTCAATTCAAAACCTGATCGATTGTTGTCGAGTCTTGTTTCAAATTGCAACCGCATTCTGCCGGGCCGGTGGGCAGGCTTGGCAAATCGAAATTCCGGAAGGTCAAAAAGATGGTCGGAGACACTTCACCGCAAAGCAGCGAATGCCCGGTAGCAAGAACACTTGAGGCCATTGGTGATCGCTGGTCACTGATGATCATCCGCGACGCCTTTGACGACATTCGCCGCTTCAGCGAATTTCAAAAGAGCCTGGGCGTAGCCAAGAATATTCTGGCATCGCGACTTAAAACCCTGGTTGAAGTTGGGGTATTCGATGTCAGACCGGCATCAGATGGCAGCGCCTATAAAGAGTACGTGCTGACGGAAAAAGGACGGGAGATCTTTCCGGTTGTGGTCAGTTTGAGGCAGTGGGGCGAACGTTTCCTGTTCAAGCCGGACGAGACGCGTTCTGTGCTGCTGGATAACGAGTCCGGCCAGCCTCTGATGCCGCTTGATGTTCGTTCATCAAACGGTCAAAAACTTGGCCCCTCTGATTGCCACAGGGTGAGACTCGTTGACGGCGGGTCGTGAGTCGACAGCAGGCTTGCTTCACACCCGAACGAGCCTGGGGAATTAACGTCGGTATCCGTATATGAATGTGTGCCAGGATGAAAACTGCAATGGGTGCGCTGGAAGGAGAAGAATTTTTAGTTGGGGGTTGACCGCGTATTTTAATGCTGTATTATTCGCCTCCCGCTGACGAGCAGTTTGCTGCTGGTCTGGCTTAAGTGGCTGATTTTATTAAGTAAAAACAGAAACTTTTAAGGTTGCTTTTTGAAAAAGGTGCTGTAGAATGCGCGCCTCGGTTGAGACGAAAAGCTCTTGACCAACCGCTCTTTAACAACTGAATCAAGCAATTCGTGTGGGTGCTTGTGGAGTCAGACTGCTAGTCAACAGATTATCAGCATCAC
>NZ_NEJH01000017.1 GCF_002113025.1 Pseudomonas sp. B28(2017)
CGCCACCACTGCCGCCACCGCCACCACTGCCGCCGCCCCCGCCACTACCCCCTTCCTTGGCATGAGCACTGGATACCCCGGACAGGTTGTCCGGAATCAGTACGGTAGACGCCGACAGAACCGCGCCAATAGCTACTGCCAGTAAAAGCTTATTGATGTGCATGTCGTTCTCCGTCTCTTATTCAGATTGGAACGTTGATGAACATTGCTACGTGCTGCTTTCTTCCCATGGGAACTTGTTAAACACCTCGCCGGACCGATTTATTCAAATGGAGGTTGAAAAAATGCAACGGGCAGCGCGGCCTGTTGCATAAGGTCAGTGGATGCTCGAGGCCAGTTCGAAAATCGGGATGTACATCAGGATCACGATCACCCCGATCAACAGGCCGATGAAGGTCATGAGCAAGGGTTCGAACAGCCGCACGAACCATTCGATCCAGCGGCTGATTTCTTCGTCGTAGAAGTCGGCGCTGCGCTCCATCATCTGCCCGAGGTTGCCGGACTGTTCGCCGGCGCGCAGCAGGCGCAGCGACACGGGGGTCACCAGGTGATTGAGTTCCAGCGCGGTAGAGAGTGACTGCCCCTCGCGCACCCGCTCGCACGCCTGGTCCAGGCGCGCGCGGGAGGCGACGGTGAGCAAGCCACGGACCATGCCCATGGCGGTGACCAGGGGAATGCCGCCTTGCAGCAGGATCCCCAGTGAACGGTAGAAGCGCGCCAGTTCATACATGAAGATGCGCTGGTGCACCGCCGGGAGTTTTTCGATCAGGCGGTCCAGCCCCTGACGAAAGGCTGGTTGGCGCTGGAGCAGGGCGAGGGCGAGGATGATGGCCAGCAAACCACCGAAGAATTCGCTCTGGTGGGCGTGAAGGAACATGCCGCTGCTCATCAGGATCTGCGACATCCATGGCAGGTTCGACCCCAGCCCTTCGAACACCAGGCTGAAACGCGGAACGACGTAGCCCATCAAAAACAACACCACGCCACCACCCACCACCAGCAACAGCATGGGGTAGATCGACGCGCTGATGATCTTCTGGCGAACTTCGTCCATGCGCTGGCGATAGCTGACATATCGGCCCAGGGCATCGCCCACGGCACCGGTCTTTTCACTGGACTGCACCAGCGCAACGTAAAGCGCAGGGAAAACGGCCGACAGCTGACTCAAGGCCTGGGAAAACGATTTACCTTCGTAAAGCAAACGCACCAGCTCGCTCAAGGTTTTACGGGCCTGTGGCGCGGTTTCTTTTTCCGCCAGGCTTTCCAGTGCGTCGATCAACGGTAGGCCGGCATTGAGCAAGGTGGTCAGTTCCTGGCTGAACAACACCAGATTGAACGTCTCGCGCCTGTGCAGGCGCAACGCGCGCCAATGCCGCTCGGCGTGCAGGCTGACGACGCGCAGGCCCTGGTCTTCGGCGATGCGCCTGGCTTCGCTGTGCCCGGGTGCCTCGACGGTCATCGACACGACACCTGCCTTGCCGACGGCCTTGAGATGAAAGCGCATGGTCGCCATTCCCGTCAGTTCCAGTTGGTGACTTCGGCGTTCTCGCCTTCGCCGCCGGGTTGCCCGTCCTTGCCCATGGACAACAGGTCGTACTCGCTGTTTTCACCGGGGTAGCGATAGGTGTAGTTGTGGCCCCACGGGTCTAGCGGGAGTTTTTTCTGCAGGTAGGGGCCGGTCCAGCGCGGTTCGTCGGCGGGCGCAGTGACCAGCGCCTGCAAACCCTGTTCGGTCGACGGGTAATGCCCGACCTCCAGGCGATAAAGGTCCAGGGCTTTGCTCAAGCCTTCTATTTGCGCCTTGGCCACTTTCACTTCGGAACGACCCAGTTGGGCGAAATACTTTGGCGCCACGATGCCAGCCAACAACCCCAGCACCACCAGCACCACCAACAGTTCGAGCAGGGTGAACCCGCTTTGGGTCCGCCGGGCATAACACAGTCGCTGATTCATGATGACCTCACACAGTCGGCGGCACAGTTGTCATGTATATGCATGCAATTGCCATGCTCACGTTTGGCGATCCTTCTGCACCCCCCGTGCTACGGGCCTTCTCACTTACGGCACAGTGCTTGCGTATGGCTGTTGCACGACTGGCCATTGGGGCAATACCCCCATTTTTCGGGGCCGGAAAGGGGAGGTATAACAATGAAATCACTCACCACCGGGTTGCTGGGTCTGCTTGTGTTGACCGGCGCCGCACAGGCCGATGTGTTCGTTTCCGTGGACGCCAATGGCAGCTACGTCCTGTCCAATGTCCACCGCCCCGGGCGCCACTATGAACGGGTGATCCATGAGCCCGATGCGGCGGTCGTCAGCCTCGACCAGCAACCGCAGATGATCGCCGCGCAACCCTACGCCGAGCTGGTGTCGGCGGCGGCCACGGCCAACGAACTTCCGGCGGCGCTGCTGCACGCAGTGATCAAGACCGAATCCAGCTACAACGCCCGCGCCACCTCACCCAAGGGCGCTCGCGGGCTGATGCAATTGATGCCCGACACCGCCCGCGAAATGGGCGTGACCAACGTCTACGACCCCAAGGCCAACATCCAGGGTGGCGCCCGTTATCTCAAGCGCCTGATGACGATGTTCGACAACGATATCCGCCTCGCCGTGGCGGCCTACAACGCTGGTCCGCAAGCGGTGCTCAGCCGGGGCAACGTGGTCCCGCCGTTCGCCGAAACCCAGCGTTATGTGCCCAGCGTGCTGAACCAGTATCGGCGTTTGCAGGGGTTGTCCGCGGATGCGCCGCTGTGATCGAAACCCCGGGGCGGTTTTCCCCAATAGTGGGGAAAAGTGGCCCCAGCGAGAAAGTGGGGGATTGGGTGGGGAATATCCCCCCGGATTACCAAGTCTTTATTATAACTAGATGATTAATAAGGTAATTTTTTGTGGCACGCGGTTTGCTCTGGACGATTTATCGAGAAGCTCATTCCGGATGATCCGCAACGAGGCCCATGACTATGATCGACATATCCCACGCCCCGTCGCTGATTGATTTGCCGTTGTTGGTGACGTCGATGCCTGGCATCGGGATTGCCAGCGCAACTGCAAGGTGCGAGCGCAAGCGACGGTATTTTTGAAGCCCCGGTGACCCTCGACCAGAACGGTGCCTGGTACCTGCACGTGTGGGCTGCGTCCTTCGGTGCGAGTTTCAACGACAAGACCATTGCCAGCGTTCGGGTCATACCCGGCGATACCCACCAAGAGGAAGCTGACATGAACCGATTCGCACATCGCGGCCTGTTGACGTTCTGTCTGTTGGCTATCGGTATCGGCCAGGCGCTGGCTCACTCGTCGGATGAACATGACGGGCACGACATGGCAGCCGGGAAGGCCAGTCCGGAGACCACCCGGATCAGGTTTGCCGACGTGGACCTGCTGGACCAGAACGGCAAGGTCGTCAGTCTGGAAAAAGACCTGGTGAGGCACAAGATCGTGGTCATGGGCTTCATCTACACCAGTTGCACCACGGTCTGCCCGATGGTGTCCTCGATCATGGGCAAGGTGCAGAAACAGTTGGGTGCGCGGGTCGGCACCGAGGTGCAACTGGTGTCGATCAGCATCGACCCGCAGCGTGATGATCCCCAACGCCTGAACGATTACGCCCGCACCTTCCAGGCGGGACCGGGCTGGAGCTGGCTGACCGGTTCGCCGCAGTCGGTCGATGCCACCCTCAAGGGGCTGGCCTACAGCGGTGACTTCAAGAATCACTCGCCGCAGATTCTGGTGGGGGACGGCAACAACCGTTTCTGGACCCGCTACTACGGACTCACCGACCCGACGGAGCTGGCCCGGGCCGTCGAAAAGCTCAGTGGTGAACGCAATACCCACGCCAAACACACCGCCATCGCCATGGAGCAGCAGCCATGAGAGCCAGCGACTGGTTTGCCGACGCGCCGTTGCAGGACCAGGTGCTGCTGCGCAATGTGATTTTCACACGTTACAACGATGCTTGCCCGCGGATTGCCCGCAAGCTCAAGGAAGTACGTGAAGGGTTGGGCGACAAGGCCGACGGTATCTCCGTTATCTCCCTTACCAGTGATCCGCTGCGGGACACCCCGGCGGTACTCAAGGCTTACACCTTGAAAGAGGGCATCGATGGGCCCCACTGGTTTTTTCTTACCGACGACAAGGCGCAAATGGACCTTGTGTTGTTGACAATGCCTGTGGCCGGTCGCTGAGCCATGGCCATGAATACTGCCCTCGTCCTTGGCCTGCTGCTCCTGGGGAGCCTGACGTTCAGCGCCCAGGCGCTGCCGCTGAGCCTCAGCGAAATTGCCGGCAAGCGGTTGTACCGCGAAGGGGTGTCGGCCAGTGGCGAGCCGATCATGGCCCGGGTTGGCGTATCCAACGTGGTGCTACCGGCCACCCAGCTGCCGTGCGCCAATTGTCATGGCGACGACGGCCTCGGTCGCCCGGAAGGCGGGGTGCGAGCGCCGGACCTGAGTTGGTCGCGGCTGACCAGCAACCATGGTCAGCAGCAGGTCAACGGCCGCAGTTATCTGGCCTACAGCGACAGCACCCTGGCGCGGGCGGTGCAGGAGGGGCGCGACCCCGGCAATAATCGGCTCGATCCGACGATGCCACGGTTCGTGTTGTCGATCAGCGATCAACGCAACCTCACGGCGTACCTCAAGCGTCTGGCCGAAGACCGCGATCCGGGCCTGAGCCCCGACAGTCTGCACCTGGGCACATTGTTGCCGGGCGCCGGGCCATTGAGCGAGGAGGGGGCCACGGTGGCGGCGGTGCTCAACGGCTGTGTGGCGCGTATCAACGAGGCGGGCGGAATTCATGGCCGGCAGTTGCGCCTGACCATACTCGACCCGGGCACCGACCGCGCCAGTGCCGAAAAGGCGTTGGACCGGTTGATTGATGAGGAGCAGGTGTTTGCCCTGATTGCACCGCTGGCACCAGCATTGGACATGGACCTTGCCGCGCGTCTGGAGGAGGCCGGCATTCCCCTGATCGGGCCGCTCTCCTTGCAGGGTACGCCCCACACCAGCCCGCAGATATTTGAACCGCTGCCGGGGCTTCGCGAGCAATTGATCGCCCTGGCCGAATACGCCAGTGCCAGCCTGCGGGTGCTGCAGGGGCCGACGCTGATCGCCTATCCGGACGAATCCGGTCAACGGCTGGCGGCGCAGGAACTCGGCCGGTACTTGCAGGGGCACGCCTGGCAAAACGTGCGCCTGCAAGCCTATGACCCGGCCGGGGATGATTTGCCCCTAGGGTCGCGCTCGGTGTTTTACCTGGGCAGCAGCAGCGGTTTCAGTCGACTGGCCGAGCGCTTGCAAACGGCGGGGCAGGTGCCTTACCTGTTCGCCACCTCGAACCAGGTGGCGGGTAATCTGACGCAGGTGCCCAGCGGATTTTCCCGACGGGTGTTCCTGGCCTATCCGTTCGTGCCCAGCGACTGGACCCTGGCCGGGCGCCTGGCCCTGACCCAATTGCGCGAACACCAGGGCCTCGGTGGTCAGCACGCGGTGCTGCAAGTTGGCGCGTTCAGTTCGATGATGCTGCTCAGCGAAGGCATGAAGCAGGCCGGGCGGGATGCCAGCCGCGGCAAGCTGGTCAGTGCCCTGGAAGGCCTGCATGACTTCGATACCGGGCTGACGCCACTGATCAGCTTTGGTCCTGGCCGACGCCTGGGCTTGAGCGGTGCCCATATCGTCACGGTGGATCTGCCGGATCAGCGTTTCTATCTGGTCGCCCCCTACAAACCCATTGCTGCCACGCCCTGACGGGAGGCCGATCATGAAACTCAACACTTTGCTGGTCCTGTTGACGCTGTGGTTGCCCGTGGCGTGGTGCAGCAATGGCCCGGCCGCGGCGTGGGTCAATGGCCAGGAAATTTCCCGGTTACGCCTGGAGCGCTACTTCGCCGAGTACCTGGAAGATCAGGGGCGGACGACAGGCAGCATTCGCGATTCGAAAGCCTACAAGCAACTGCGCAAGGCCGCGCTGGATGCCCTGATCGACCGCGAACTGTTGTGGCAGGAAGCCATCAAGCGCGGCGTGGTGATCAGTGATGCCGTGGTCAAGGACCAGATCGATCAGACCCGCCAGGCCATGGGCGGCGCCGAGGTGTTTGCCAGGCGTCTTGAAGATGCCGGTTTTGACGACGCCGGTTACACCGAATACACCCGCCGTGAACTGGCGGCCCGGCAAGTGTTCAATGACCTCACCCAGGCCGGTGTGCCGGACGAAAAACAGGTCCGGTCGTTCTACGAAGAACACCGTGCAGAGATGAACCGGCCCGAAGCAGTGCAGGCCCGGCATATCCTGGTCAAGGTAGCGCCCGACGCAGACGCTTCCACTGTCGAAGCCGCGCGGCTACGCTTGATGAGAATGCGGGCGTCCATCGTTGCCGGGACCGATTTCGCCAGCATTGCCCGCAGCGGTTCCGAAGACGTATCGGCCAGCGAAGGTGGCGACCTGGGCTACTTTCCCCGTGGACGGATGCTGCCGGAGTTCGAGGCTGCAGCGTTTGCCCTGGCGCCGGGGGCTGTCAGCGAACCTGTGCGTACGTCGCTGGGCTGGCATTTGATTTATCTGGAAAACCACATGGAGGCGACCAATGTCCCACAGGAGCAAGGACTTGAAATGGTTCGGGCTTACCTTGCCCGGCAACAACAGGTTCAAGCTCGCTTGCAGGCATTGGCGCAATTGCGCTCGCGCAATCGAATCGAGCGGGTTGACGATGAATAGAGGGTTCCCCCAAAAGTGGGGAAAAAACGTCAATGCCGATCCGATCGCTTTCCCCGTGTTTGGGGGGATGGAATGCCTGTACGAGAAGGCATTGTTTTTAAATTCAAGGACATGAAGACCTGACATTACCGGTGCTTAGCCTGGCATGAAGTGTGCGTAAGACCTGTCAAGGCGTGCACTCGGCCAGGTTCAATCCCGGACCTGCGGTTTCAAGGAGTCCACCTTGTTGAACAAAGTACTGGTTGTTGATGACGAACAGTTGCTGGCGGAAAACCTCCAGGGGTACCTGCAGGCGCAAGCACTGGAAGTCCGGATTGCTCACGACGGTGCACAAGGAATCGCCGAAGCTGACGATTTCGCACCCGATGTGATGGTGTTCGATTACCGCTTGCCCGATATGGAAGGCTTTCAGGTGCTCGATGCGGTCCGCCAGAACAGGAAATGTCATTTTGTGCTGATCACAGGGCATCCAACCGCGGAAGTTTGCGAGCGGGCCCGGCAACTGGGCGTCAGCCATATCCTGTTCAAACCGTTTCCACTGGCGGAATTGGCCCGTGCAGTGCTTGATCTTCTGGGCAGGAAACGCGAACCCAGACCGGGTGTGAGCACCTGCGAAGGATTCGTCGAACGACGCCAGAGCAGGACCGAAAGTTTCCCGCTGCAGTTGTACGACGGTAGCTGGGTGCTTGCAGATCGCCGAAAAAATACATCGGCCTCCTTGGCACCGGACGACGAACAATTGCTCACCGGAGAGTAGTGGCGCGACACGACGTTCCGGCCCCGCCGAAATTGCTCGTCGCGCCGACAGGGCTCAAAGCCCCGGGTGTTGGAGAGCATGCCATGGACCGTCTATCCCTTGTTGTAGAACCGGCGCAAGAGGAATGTGTACCGACTCGTTTTACCAGTGAACAACTGGCACAGGCCCGGGCCCAGACCACCAGTTCCGGCGAGCGGATGCTGGACACCCTTGGGGAGTTGAGTGGACTGGCTCCCATGCCTTTCATCCAGTGCCTGGGTGTAACCCTGCACTACCCGGTGCTCGACACCGACAGCCTGTTCAATTCCACCCCGGTGTTCGACCGGGTGACCCTGGCCCAATGTCTCAAGCGCGAATTCATCCTGCTGCGCCATGACGATGCGGTCATCGGTGTGTTCGCCGACCCTTTCGACAGTGCACGCCTGGCATGGATCGATGAATGCCTGCACGGCGCGCCGCTGTACCTGGTGCATGCCGACGACCTGAAGGCCTACCTGGCGCGCCACGAAGAAAGCTTCCATGCGGTGGAGTCGCTCAACGCCCAGGCCGAGGCCGGAACCGAGGTCGACACCGTGCAAAGCCTGTCCCTGACCAGCATCAGCGAAGACGCCAGCGTGGTGGTCAAGCTGGTCAACTCGACCCTGTACGACGCGCTGAAAATGCACGCCAGCGACATCCACCTCGGCACCACTGGCAGCGGCCTGGTGATCAAGTACCGGATCGACGGCGTGCTCAACAACATCAGCAAGATCCAGGGCAGCGAGTTCGCCGAGCAGGTGATTTCCCGGGTCAAGGTCATGGCCGAACTGGACATCGGCGAAAAGCGTGTGCCCCAGGACGGTCGTTTCAAGATCGGCATCAGCGGCCGGCAGATCGACTTCCGGGTGTCGATCATGCCGAGCATCTTCGGCGAAGACGCGGTGCTGCGGGTACTCGACAAACAGGACCTCGCCGACAAAGTCTGTGGCGTGCAACTGCAGGCCCTGGGTTTTGAAGACGAAACCCTGCGCCAGCTGCGCCGGCTGGCCGCCGAACCCTACGGCATGGTGCTGGTGACCGGGCCTACCGGTAGCGGCAAGACCACCACCCTGTACGCGATGATCACCGAGATCAACCACGGCGTGGACAAGATCATCACCATTGAAGACCCGGTGGAGTATCAACTGCCGGGCGTGCTGCAAATCCCGGTCAACGAGAAAAAAGGCCTGACGTTCGCCCGAGGCCTGCGCTCGATCCTGCGGCATGACCCGGACAAGATCATGGTCGGTGAAATCCGCGACCCGGACACCGCACAGATCGCCGTGCAATCGGCGCTCACCGGTCACCTGGTGTTCACCA
Source organism: Pseudomonas sp. B28(2017) (assembly GCF_002113025.1). Taxonomy (GTDB): domain Bacteria; phylum Pseudomonadota; class Gammaproteobacteria; order Pseudomonadales; family Pseudomonadaceae; genus Aquipseudomonas. The sequence goes on from NZ_NEJH01000017.1 coordinate 8,807, forward strand.
CCATTCACGCCAACAACGTGTTCGACGTGATCAGCCGTTTCACCCAGATGGAAATCGACCCCTACAGCCTGGTCTCGGCGCTCAATGCCGTGCTGGCCCAGCGTTTGATCCGCCTGGTCTGTACCAGTTGCAGCGCCCCGTACAGCCCGACAGTCGAAGAGCTGGAGGTCTCGGGGCTCGATCCGCAAAAGGTCGCTCACTTCCAGTTCGTCCACGGCAAGGGCTGCGGGCATTGCCGCGGCACCGGATATCGCGGGCGTAGCGCGATTGCCGAGCTGCTGCACCTGGACGACGAACTGCGGCAAATGATCGTCGAGCGCCAACCCATTTCCAGAATCAAGGCCCATGCCTGCAAACATGGCTTGCGTCTGTTGCGCGAGTCGGCGCTGGAACTGGTGGAAAAAGGCCGGACCACTCTCGAGGAGATCAATCGTGTCACTTTTATCTCGTGAGCAATTTGTCGCCGTGCTCGGCGCCAGCGGTGTCGGCCTGGGACAACGGCAAGGCAGTGCAATCCACTGGCTGGGCAGCGTCGGCTACATCGACGAAGGTTTCCAGGCGTGGACGGTGGCCCTCGACACCCTCGACCGTTTGCTGGCCGAACACACCGTTGCCAGGGCGGAACTGACCGTGGTGGTCTCCGGGCACTTCAGCCGCTATTGCCTGGTGCCCTGGAGCGAGCAGATCAGCAGCCCGGCCGAATTGCTCGGCTTCGCCCAACTGTGTTTCGAAGACCTCTACGGTGCCCCGACGCAACCCTGGAGCCTGGTACTCTCGCCCGAACCCGCCGGTTACGACCGTATCGCCACCGCGCTGCCACAGGACTTGCTTGAGCGCCTGCGCGCCCTGGTCAGCGCTCGCGGTCTGCGCCTGCGCTCGGTGCAGCCGTACCTGATGGCGGCGTTCAACCATTTCGATCAAAGCTTTGCTGCCGGAGACTTCCTGTTCGTGGTCGCCGAACCGGTACGCAGCGTGTTGCTGCTGGCCCGGGAGGGGCGCTGGACCTCGGTGCGTTCGGTGGGCAGCAGCGACAGCGATGCTGCGCTGAGCGCACTGATCGGCCGTGAAAATCAGTTGCAGGCATCCACCAGCGATCGGCCGTTGAATGTCTACCTGCATGCACCGGCGCGCATCGATTCGCCCCCTGACGTGCCCGGTGTGCATCTGCGCACCCTCGAAGAGGACCGGACAGCCGTACGCGATTGTCTGTACGTCATGTCTCGGGCGGTGGCCTGACATGCGCCCCCTGATGCTCGACTTTCAACCGCGCCGACGTTCCGGGCCTCTGGGCTGGAGCCTGCTGGCCGGTGGCGTGGTGCTGACACTGACTTGCCTGCTGGTGCAACAGCACTTGAGCAACGAGGCCGAACAACAGCAAGGCCACCTGCAAACCACACAGCGGGTGCTCACCGGCGATAACGGCAGCAAGGCCAGCCTGACCCCGGCGCAAATCCGTGAGCAGGCACAGAACCTGGCCGAAATGCGCAAGGTCTCGCAGCAGTTGCGCCGCCCCTGGGAACGCCTGTTCGCCACCCTCGAGGCCATGCCGCGGGACAACATTGCCCTGCTGAGCCTGACCCCCGATGCCCGCAAAGGCCAGGTGCGGATCAGCGCCGAGGCGCTGGACCTCGACGCCATGCTCGATTTCCACCGCCGCCTCGAAGCCAGCGACGAACTGTCCGACGTGTCGCTGCTGAACCACGAAATTGTCGCCAACGTGCCGGAACACCCGGTGCAGTTCAACCTGTCCGCCACCTGGGAGATCGGCGATGCAAATCCATAAATTGATCGTCCACGAATACCTGCAAGGCCTGGGCGTTCCGGGATTGGCAGGGCTGGGCATGCTGGTGCTGGCGCTGAGCTATGGCCTGGTCGGGTTGCTGCCGGACTGGGAGTCGCTGCAAAACCTCAACCAGCAGACCCGCGAAGCCACCGAGTACCTGGCCAGAGTCGAAGACGGCACCGTGGCTGCACCGGTTGTGCCGCAGCGGCAGCTCGACGACTTTCGCAGCAAGTTACCGTCCCAGCCTCAGGCCACTGTGGCCATCGACAAGATCTACGCCCTGGCCGCCCAGGAGCGCATCACCTTGTCCCGGGGTGAATACTCCCTGGGCGTGGACCCCAAGACGCACCTGGCCCGTTATCAGATTCTGCTGCCGGTACGTGGCAGCTATCCGCAACTGCGGCGTTTCCTGCACGCCTTGCTTGGCCAGTTGCCGGCAGTGGTGCTGGAGGATGTGGAGTTCCAGCGCAAGAACATCGCCGATACCGACCTGACCGGGCGGATCCGCATGACCCTTTACCTGTCGAGGTCATGATGAGTACCAAACGAGTGGTGGGTTGGGTGGCGTTCTTCGGTGTAGCGGCAGCGCTCGCCTGGTTCCCCGAATACTTCAAGCAGGCTGACGACAGCGACCCGACTGTGGTCGCTGTAGCCCCGCCAACCAAAGGCAAGACCCCTGGCACATCGGCGGCTGCATCGAGCGCCGCTGCGGTGACGCCGATCCAGGATCTGAGCCCGGCAGGCGATCTGTTCGCTGCCCGCAGCTGGAAGGCGGCACCGGCCCCCGGCACCGTCACTGAACAACCGGTAATCGATACGCCGGTGGTGCAAACCCCCACTGCACCGCCGTTGCCCTTCCAGTTTGTCGGCAGGCTGGATGACCGTTCCGATCTGCAGGTGTTTTTGCAGAACGGCGAAAAAATATACGTCGTGCGCAAAGGGGATGTCATCGATGAAACCTGGCGGATCGAGCGGATTTCCGATGAGGAACTGAACCTGGTCTACCTGCCTCTGCATTTAGCTCAGACTTTGTCTGTGGGGAGTACGGAATGAACAAATCCCGTTTGCTGATGAGCCTGTGTCTGTGCGCAGGGCTGGCCGCATGCAGCTCGGCGCAGGTGGCCAGGGACGAAGCTTCGGCCCTGATGGAATCGGGTCAGTACGAAGCCGGTCTGGCCCGCATCGAACAGGGATTGCGTGAAAACCCTCGCGATACCGATCTGCACATGGCCCTCAACAACGGTCGGGCCCGCGCCGTGACGGCGCTGCTGACCCAGGCCGACATGGACCGGGCCCAGCGAAATTTCGCCGGGGCCCGCATGACTTACAGCCGGGTCTTGAACATCGAACCGAACAACCGTCGTGCCCAGGATTCCCTGCGCCAGCTGGACTACCTGCGCAGTATGGACGAGAAACTCGAACTGGCCCGTGGCGACCTGCGTCGCGGGGACATCTACGGTGCCGACCGCCAGGTCAAACAGATTCTCGAACTGGACCCGAAGAACGAAGGTGCCCTGGAGCTGCAAGACAGCATCCGCCTGGTGCAGAGCCGCAACGTGGTGCAGTACCCGCAGCTGCGTACGCGCCTTGACCGGCCGGTGACCCTGGAATTTCGCGATGCCAACCTCAAGACCATCTTCGAAGTGCTGTCCCAGGTCGCCGGCCTGAACTTCATCTTCGACAAGGATCTGCGCCCGGACATGAAAGCCACGATTTTCGTACGCGACGTCCGTATTGAAGACGCCGTGGAGTTGCTGCTGCAACAGAATCAGCTGCATCAGAAAGTGGTGAATGAAAACACCTTGCTGATCTACCCGGACTCGCCGCAGAAGCTCAAGGATTATCAGGAGCTGGTGATGCGCACCTTCTACCTGACCAGCATCGATGCCAACACTGCGCTGAACATGATCAAGACCATGCTCAAGACCCGCGACGTATTCGTTGACGAGCGCCTCAACACCCTGACCATGCGCGATACCGGTGACGCGGTGCGCATGGCGGAAAAACTCCTGCAATCCCAGGACCAGTCCAACCCGGAAGTGGTGCTGGAAGTGGAAGTGATGGAAGTCGCCCGCCAACGCATTCTCGACCTTGGCCTGCAATGGCCCAACACCTTCGGTGTGGTCAACAGCGACGGATCGGCGGTGACCATTCTCGATCAACTCAAGGGCATCGACTCCAGCCGCATCACTATCTCGCCATCGCCACAGGCCAAGATCAATGCCCAGGACAAGGACATCAACACCCTGGCCAGCCCGGTCATTCGGGTCAGCAACCGCGAACAGGCGCGCATCCACATCGGTCAGCGTGTGCCGATCATCAGCGCCACCTCGGTGCCTTCGACTCAGGGCCCGGTGATCACCGAAAGCGTGACCTACCTCGATGTCGGTCTCAAGCTCGAAGTGCAACCGATCGTGCACCTGAACAACGAAGTGGCGATCAAGGTCGCGCTGGAAGTCAGTAACGCCACGCCGCTGACGCCGACCGCTCAGGGCACCATTCCGGTCCAGGTCGATACCCGCAACGCCCAGACCACCTTGCGTCTGCATGATGGCGAAACCCAGATCCTCGCCGGTCTGGTACGCAACGACCACGGCGCCAGCGGTAACAAGATCCCTGGCCTTGGCGACATTCCTGGCCTGGGCCGCCTGTTCGGCAGCAACAAGGACGACGTCAGCAAATCCGAACTGGTGCTGTCGATCACTCCGCGGATCGTACGTAACCTGCCGTACCAGAGCCCGTCGGACATGGAATTCTCGACCGGCACCGAAACCAGCATGCACATCCAGGCACCGGATCGCTCTATGAGCACGACGGTTCAGACGAACCCCATGAGCGCACCGATCGCCACCACGGTTACTGTTGGGAAGCCTTGATCATGAACGCCTCGCAACGCGGTTTTACCCTGATCGAAGTCGTGGTGACGCTCGCCCTGGTGGGCCTGCTGGCCAGCATGGCCGCACCGCTGACCGAGACCGTGGTGCGCCGGGGCAAAGAGCAGGAACTGCGGACCGCGCTGTACCAGATCCGCGATGGCATCGACGCCTACAAACGCGCCTTCGACGCCGGCTACATCGAGAAGTCGCTCGACAGCAACGGCTACCCGCCAAACCTGAAAGTACTGGTCGATGGTGTGCGTGATGTGCGCAGCGCCAAGGGTGCCAAGTTCTACTTCCTGCGTCGCATTCCCCGTGACCCGTTGGCCACCGTCAAACGTGACGACGATGGTGGCTGGGGCCTGCGCTCCTATGACAGTTCGGCTGAGAACCCGCGGGAGGGCCAGGACGTCTTTGACGTTTACTCCAGGGCGCGGGGCAAGGGGCTCAACGGCATCGCCTATCGAGAGTGGTGAGCATATGCGTCGGCAAAAGGGTTTTACCCTCATTGAACTGATGGTGGTCTTGGCAATCATCGCGACCCTGATGACGATTGCCTTGCCACGCTACTTCAACAGTCTGGAGGCCTCGAAAGAGACCACCCTGCACCAGAGTCTTTCGTCCATGCGCGAGGCGCTGGACCACTATTACGGGGACACCGGGCGTTATCCCGACTCCATCGAACAGCTGGTCGAACTGCGCTACCTGCGTAACCAGCCGCTGGATCCGATTGTCGAGCGCAAGGACGCCTGGGTTGTGGTTGCGCCACCGGATGGCGTGGCGGGAGGGGTGGCTGATGTCAAGAGCGGGGCCACAGGGAGGGCACGAGATGGCAGCCTTTATTCCGAGTGGTAAGCCCTCGGGCCAGGACGGCTTCACCTACCTGGGTGTGCTGTTTTTGATCGTCGTGATGGGCATGGGGCTGGCCAGTGCCGGCGAGTTGTGGGCCACCGCCGCGCGCCGGGATCGGGAAAACCAGTTGCTCTGGGTCGGTACGCAGTATGCCCAGGCGCTGCGCAGCTATTACCGCAGTTCGCCCGGTGTGGCGCAGTACCCGAAAGAACTCGCGGACCTGTTGCAGGACGAGCGTTTTCCATCGGCCAAGCACCATATCCGGCAGTTGTACCCGGAGCCGATGACAGGTGGCGAATGGGAGCTGATTCGCGGTATCGACGGACGCATCAGCGGTGTGTACTGCCCGTCCACAGAGAAGCCGCTCAAACAGGTGAACTTTCCCAGTCAGTGGTCGGACTTCAATGGCATGGCCAGCTACAAGGACTGGCAGTTCGTGGCCGAGAAAGCCTCCCTCCAGGACACCGAGGGGCCGCCGAAAGCACAGTCCACCGGGCCCCAGGCTTTGCAGCCATGAATCGTCGCTGGCCGGCGGCATTTGTCTGCGCCGATCTGCCTTTGCTCTGCTCTTCTGTGGGAGCGAGCTTGCTCGCGATGGTCGTCAACGATGACGCGGGCTGTCTGAATGCCCGCGGTGCCCTGGCGTTTTTCGCGAGCTAGCTCGCTCCTACAGGGGGAACGCGTTCAATTGCGATCAGGCCGGCCTGTAGGCCGCCTCGCTTTGGCTTTTGATCTGCTTGCCCCCTCGAGAGGCCGAGCGCAGGTTCTGCGCAGTGGGCAACCCGGCATGGATGCCGGGTTAGCCGCGTACGGCCATGGATGGCCGATCGCGGCGGGCCCATGGAGCAGGACCGGAGCGAGGGAATGCCGAGCCTTGGCGAGGCACCGAACGAAAGGGGCAAGAGCCTTTGGTTACTTGGGGCTCTTCCAAGTAACCCGCCGTAAAGGCGGAACCGTTAGTGGCCGTGACCGCAGAAACGGATATGTACACCCTCAAAAACCCACGCCGCCTGCCACTCAGCCATTGCGAGCAGGCTCGCTCCCACAGGGGGAGTTGTTGATTCACCCGCCACACTCTTCATGGCTGCCTGCTATTGGCTACGCCACCACCCGATAACACGGCACATACGCCGCGCCGCCCGGCAGTTTCATGCGGTGCTGGGCGACGAAGGCTTTGAGCAGCAGGTCCAGCGGCTGCATGATCGCCGCGTCGCCACGGATCTGGTACGGCCCGTGTTCTTCGATCAGGCGGATGCCCTTGTCCTTGACGTTGCCAGCCACGATGCCGGAGAACGCGCGGCGCAGGTTGGCGGCCAGTTCATGGGATGGCTGGTCGAGGCTGAGTTTCAGGTTGGCCATGTTTTCGTGGGTCGGGTCGAACGGGCGCTGGAAGCCTTCGTCGATTTTCAGCAGCCAGTTGAAATGGAACGCATCGTTGCGCTCGCGACGGAACTGCTTGACCGCTTTGAGGCCCTGGGTCATTTGCCGCGCCACTTCGGCCGGGTCATCGATGATGATCTGGTAGTGCTGCTTGGCGGCGTCGCCCAGGGTGGCGCCGACGAACGCGTCCAGTTGTTCCAGGTACGGCGCGGCATGTTTCGGCCCGGTGAGGATGACCGGGAAGGGCAGGCCTTCATTGCCCGGGTGCATCAGGATGCCGAGCAGGTACAGGAACTCTTCGGCCGTCCCGGCGCCGCCCGGGAAGATGATGATGCCGTGGCCGACGCGGACGAAGGCTTCCAGGCGTTTTTCGATGTCCGGCAGGATCACCAGTTCGTTGACGATCGGGTTCGGCGCTTCGGCGGCGATGATTCCGGGTTCGGTCAGGCCCAGGTAGCGGCCGCCGTGGATGCGTTGCTTGGCGTGGGCGATGGTCGCGCCTTTCATCGGGCCTTTCATCACGCCGGGGCCGCAACCGGTGCAGATGTCCAGGCTGCGCAGGCCCAGTTCGTGGCCGACTTTCTTGGTGTATTTGTATTCTTCAGTGTTGATCGAGTGCCCGCCCCAGCACACCACGATCTTCGGCTCGACGCCGGGGCGCAGGGTGCGGGCGTTGCGTAGCAGGTGGAAGACATAATCGCTGATGCCCTGGGAATTGCTCAGGTCGATGCGTTGGCTGTCGAGTTCGTTTTCGGTGTAGACGATGTCACGCAGGGCGCTGAACAGCATTTCCCGGGTGCTGGCGATCATTTCGCCGTCAACGAAGGCGTCGGCCGGGGCGTTCAGCAGTTCCAGGCGTACGCCGCGGTCCTGCTGGTGAATGCGGATTTCAAAATCTTTATAGGCTTCAAGAATGGTCTTGGCGTTGTCGACATGAGCGCCGGTATTGAGGATGGCCAGGGCGCACTGGCGGAAGAGGGTGTAGGTGCTGCCGGAACCGGCCTCGCTCAATTGCTGGACTTCCCGTTGCGAGAGTGTTTCCAGGCTGCCTTTGGGGCTGACGGAGGCGTTGATAACTTGGCGTTGGGTCATTCAATGATCCTTAAAACGATGTCATTCACACAGCAACCACGAATGGCATCCGAATAATGTGTATTCATGAAAGAAGATGGCACGAACTGCGCGGTCTCGCCATGTCCCCCCGCTTGACGATGAAAAGATGAAAAGGAGCCCCAGCATAGCTAAATCCCTCGCAGAGGCGATAATGGCCCGCAGTCTTTTTACCTCAGACCCCTTTTTTACCATTGAAGCTCAGGAAACCCGACGCAATGTTCGAAATCCAGCCGATGAACGCCGATACCTACCGGCAACAGACGCGGCGCAGCACGGTCATCGTTGCCCTGATCTTTCTGGCGCTGGCGATGGGCCTGTCCACGGCGGCGGTGGCTCTGTTCGGCGCGCCGGGGGGCGACAATCTTCGTTTCAACGTCGGTGGCGTGTTTGTTGCGGTGCTGGCGATGGCGGCGCTGATGCGCAAAGTGTTCTGGCACCAGGAATGGATGGCGTCGGCGGTCTACGCTTGGCAGCTCAAGCGCAGCCTGATGAGCATCACCAATGTCATGCATCATGTAACGGCGGCCGTGGGGAAGGGTGATCCGGTTGCCATGAAACTGTTGCGTTTCTACCATTTGGGGTTGAACCAGATGCATCAACTGGACGGCAACTCCAGTGACCACAGCCAGTTGATCCGCGAAATGGATCAGCACAGTGACCGGATGCAGGCGCTGGGCATCGATACCGGGCAGACGCAGCTGGATCCTGCGTGGCTGGAGGCGGTAAAGCAGGCGTCGCGCTAACATCATCGCGAGCCTGTATCTGGCATAGTGAGCAAAAACGGCGATCAGGAAGGTTCGTCCGGTCATAGCACTCAGGGAGCACCATGGGACATCCATCGATCAACGATCATATTGAAATGCTCCGGCCAGCGGTGCCCCGGCTCAAGGTCCGCTCGGCGGTGATCCTGCTGCTCGCAGTGTGCCTGTCGATGGTGGTTATCGTGATCTGGGAAGCCTGGAGCTCACGGCAGTACCGTCTGCATGACAAGGAAGTGGTGATGTCCAACCTTGCGCAGACCCTGGCTTCGCAAGCGCAGGCAACGATCAAGCAGGCCGACACGCTGCTGTTCACTCTGGTCGATCGTCTGGAGCACGACGGTATGGATCGGTCCCGGCTGCCACTGTTGCTCAATGCCCAGCGCAGTGAGTTGAGCCAGCTCCACGGCCTGTTCGTTTTCGACGAAAAAGGCCAGTGGATCGCCAATTCCAATGGCGTCGGCCAAACCGGTGTCAACAACGCCGACCGCGAATATTTCATCTTCCATCGCGACAACCCCAGCCGCGGGCCACACATCGGACCGTCGATCAAGAGCCGTTCGAGCGGTGAGTGGATCGTGACGGTTTCGCGCCGGGTCAATCATCCCGATGGCAGCTTTGCCGGCGTGGCACTGGCGTCGATTTACCTCAGCCATTTCCTGCAACTCTACGACAGCATCGACATGGGCAGTAACGGTGTGATCAACCTGATCGCCGACAATGCCAGCATTGTCATTCGCAGACCCTTCAAGGAGACGGATATTGGCACCAGCCTTGCCAAAAGCCCGTTGTTCACCCGGTTGTTGCCCAAGGGCGACGCGGGCACGGCCACGATCACGTCGATCATCGACGGTGTCGAACGGGTGACGGGGTACCGCCGAGTCGAGGGTTATCCACTGATCGTTTTTGCCGCGTTGAACAAGGATGAAGTGCTGGCCAGCTGGCGCCGGGAAACCCTGCTCAGCGTCTGCATCGTCACGTTGTTGCTGAGTGTTCTCGGGGTACTGGGGTTTCGGCTTATCAAGTTGATGAAGCAGCAGAATCTGGTGCAGGTCGAGTTGCTGGACACTCAGGACAAGCTTCTGGAGGTCAATCGCAACCTCGAAGGCCTGGCCCTCAAGGATGCGCTGACGGGGCTGGCCAACCGGCGTCAGTTCGACGCGTTCATCGATGCCGAAATGGGGCGTGCCCGGCGCAGCCAGACCGGGTTGGCGCTGCTGATGATTGATGTCGATCATTTCAAACCGTTCAATGATCGCTACGGCCACCCGGCCGGTGATGAATGTTTGCGCAAGGTCGGTGCGATCATCACGGACAACATCAATCCGCCCGTTGACCTGGCCGCCCGCTATGGTGGCGAAGAGTTTGCCGTGGTGCTGCCCGGCACCGACTACGTGGGGGCATTTCTGATGGCGGAGAAAATCCGCCGCGCGGTGCTACAGGCTGAATTTGCCCACAGCGACAGCCCGGAAGGCAGCGTGACGGTCAGTGTTGGCGTGTGTGCCAGCAATGCCGCTTCCCAGGTTCACCCCGAAGACCTGATCGGAGCGGCAGACAAGGCGCTGTACGTGGCCAAGGCCAGTGGACGCAACATGAGCGTGATCGCCAACTGAATATCAGGCGTCAGACAAACCGGTCCGCTCCCTGTACCAGTCGGGTGGCCAGGTCGGGTTTTTCAAGCTGCTCCAGCCACCAGCCCAGGGCGCGACCGTCATGGTCGCCACGCCAGCCGGCGTACAGGATGTTCGGTTCGCGCGGGTCGGCCATCGGTTTTTCAACCAGCGTGCCGTTTTTCAGCAGCGAGCCAACCCGGTGTCGCGGCAGCCAACCCACCCCCAGTGCATTGCACTGGGCCAGTATTTTTGCGTGCATGGTCGGCACGGCCAGCACCGGTTGCCCCCCGGTGACTCCGTAGGTGCTGCCCTCGGTGACTCTGGAGGAGTCGGCCACCACAATCGCCCGGTGCTGCGCGACCATGGCCCGGCTAATCGGACCTTTGGCCTTGGCCAGCGGGTGTTTGGGTGACACCGCAAACACCCATTCCATTTCCCCCAGTTGCATCCAGCGCAAGGACGGGATCGCCGGAGGCTCGTTGGTGGCGCCGATGATCAGGTCCGCGCGGCCTTCGCGCAGGGCTTCCCAGACCCCTTTTAGCACTTCCTGGGTGATGCGCAGCGGTACGCCGGATTGCAGAGCATCGAATTGGTCGATCACCGGGATCAGGGTTTCGAACTCCAGCAGCTCGTCGGTCACGATCCACAAGCGACTCTCCCAGCCGTTGGCGACTTGCCGGACCCGCTGGGTCAGGCGCGAGACGTCCTGCATCAGCCGCGCCGCTTCGTTAACCAGCAACTCACCCGCCGGGGTCAGTTGCAAACGGTAGCGGCGGCGGTCGAACAGCAATGCATCGAAACGCTCCTCCAGTTGCCGCGCCGCATAGGACACGGTCGACGGCGCCTTGCCCAGGTGGGCCGCCGCCCGCGATAGACTGCCGGTTTGCCGGATGGCCTCGAGCAGTGCCAGGTCTTCGGTCGACAACATGTGTTCAGTCCTTGGCGGGTGGTTGAAGATTCAGGCGGCCCATTGCCGGATCAATCGAAGATAGACCAGCACGTTGAGTACCAACACCACGGCGCCCAGTCCCAACTGAATGCCGGGTGTCAGGCCGGCGGGATAGATGACCGGCCACAGGTAATGCTCGATGAATCCACCGCCATAGCCGGATTGTCCGGCCCCGTGGCGCAGACGGTTCTCCCAGTCGGTCAGTGGGCAGGGCAAGTGGAAGAACTCCACCGCCATACCCCACAGCGCTGCGGGCGGATGCCACCAGATCAGGTGGCGCCATTTGAGCACCAGCAACCCGCCGAACAACACAAACACAATGAACAACAGGTGAAACAGCATCAGCCCGTCGGCTGCGATCCGGTACAGCATATCGGTGCCCCTGAAGGCTGAACGAATCGCTCCATGGTACTCGGACCGGTGGCGGGCGCTCTATCGATTGTCGTGGCTCAATGTGCTGAGCACGCCTTTCAAACGCAGGGTCATCGATTCACTGCTGCGTTGCATCGGCGCACGCAGTTCGTCACCGATCAAGCCTTCCAGGGCCAGCGCGGTTTTCACTGGGGCCGGGTTGGGCTCCAGGAACAGGCTGTTGATCAATGGCAGCAAACGGAAAAACGTGGCGCGGCCGTCCGCCATCCGGTTGTCGCGGATCTGCCGGTGCAACTGCACGAACTGTTCGGGATGGACATGCGCCGACGCGGCAATCGCGCCTTTGGCGCCCAGGCACAGGGCATTGAAGATCTGGTTGTCTTCACCGCAAAGCACGTCGACATGGCCGCTTTCGAGCAGGGCGAGGGTGTTCGAAAAATTGCCGCCGCAATCCTTGATGGCGACGATGCGCTCGTGAGCGACGACGTTGAGCAAGGTCGCCTGTTCGAAGGCCACGCCGGTACGGTAGGGGATGTCGTAGAGGATCAGCGGAACGCTGGAGGCATCGGCGACCGTGCGGAAAAACGCTTCCAGGCCAGCCTGGGAAGGGCGGATATAATACGGCGCCGGCACCAGCAGGCCGGCCACCGGGCGCTTGAGGATCTCGCTTTGGAACTGCAACAACTCGGTCAGGTTGTTACCCGCCAGGCCCATGACCACCTGTTGCGCCGGCGCCTGTTCCAGCACCGCATCGAGCACTGCCAGTTGCTCATGTTTGCCCATCGCCGCCGGTTCGCCGGTGGTGCCGCAAACGATGAGGCCGTCGACGCCTTTTTCCAGCAGATGGCTGACCAGCCGCCGCAAGCCGCCGAAATCGATGGCACCGTTGTGGAACGGTGTGACCAGTGGAACCCAGATACCTTGGAACGCGGACATGCACTTTCTCCTGATGGTTGACCGATGTCGTCACCGTCAGGAGCGTAGAAGGAGAGTAAGCAAGGGGAGGGTGGTCCGTAGCGCTCAATGTCCTGTCAACTCATCTGACGGGACAGCGCGCCCCGGTCACATGAGCGACTGTTTCTTCGATTTGAGGGCGTGCGCAACGCAACCTTGCGCCTTGGCAATCAAGCCAAAGACGGAAAAGTTGAAGTTGAAGGTTGCGGACATACTTGCTTACACCCTGAGTGAGGCGCCCAGTTTTAAAAGCCGGCGCGCCGTTTGTCAATCACGAAAATCAGCGAACTCGGCGCGCATCCGACCCTTGTGCTTGGCCTTGTAGAGCAATTGATCGACCTGGTCGACGAATTCCAGCGCCGTGGCATGCACAGAAGCGGCGGTGGTGCCAACGCCCAGGCTGACGCTCAGCAGGTTCGACACGTTCGAGAACTCATGGGGGATCTGCTGCTGGCGAATCAGGTGCAGGCATTTGTGCGCCACCAGCCTGGCGGACTCGGCATCGCTTTGCGGGAGTAGCCAGACGAACTCTTCGCCGCCGATCCGGGCGATGAAGTCCCGTGGCCGGTTTGCCGCCAGGGACAGGGTTTGCGCGACGCGGCGCAGGCATTCGTCGCCCTTGATGTGGCCGTAATGGTCGTTGTACTGCTTGAAGTAATCGATATCCAGCACGATCACCGACAATGGCGAGCCCGTGCGCTGGGCATTGGTCCACTCGCGTTCCAGCACGGTGTCGAACATGCGTCGGTTGGCGATGCCGGTCAGGCCGTCCTGGAAGGAATACTCCTCGAGCTGCTTTTGCAGGCGAATCAGGTGTTCTTCGGTTTTCTTGCGCTCGCTGATATCGAACATGAAACCCACCAGCGCTTCGACTTCGCCGTCCTTGCGCACCACGTGCACCACATCGCGAATCCACACGTACTCGCCGCTGTCGGTCAGCGCCCGATAGTCGGCCTCGTGATCGAGACCGGCCCGCGATTGCGAGACGCAGAAGTCCATCACGTAGTCGCGGTCATCCGGGTGCATGCGTTCGACCCAGTCGTTGACCGAAGTCCAACTGTCCTGCTTCCAGCCCAGCAGTTCCTCGATCTGTGGCCCGATGTAGCTGAAAGTCATGGTTTTCCAGTCGATGCGCCAGGGAATCGCCCGGGTTGACTCAAGCAGGGTTTTATAAACGTCGCTGTCGGTTTCCGCTGAACTCATGAAGGACCTGTCTCGAGGAAAATGCAGCGCCATCATGTTGCTAGCACTTTGCCGAATCAAGCGGGCAGCCGATGAATGGCACGCAGTCGTATCAGTGAGCAAGATTGTTCAAGCCATTGGCCGCCATAGCTGGCAAAGTCTGGGGGTCTTTCCCTGACTGTAGAACGTCATGTCCAATTCAATGATGCCGCGCAGTGCTTTTCTGCGCGGCGCTGCGGCGATCATGCCGCTGTCCCTGGCCACCGCGCCCTGGGGCTTGCTGGCCGGTTCCATGGCCATCGAGGCCAACCTCACGCCTCTGCAAGGCCAGGGGCTGTCGAGCATTGTGTTTGCCGGAGCCGCGCAATTGGTGGCCATTGGCATGCTCAAGGGCGGAGCCGGGATCTTTTCGATTCTGCTCACCACGTTACTGCTGACCTCCCAGCATCTGCTTTACGGAATGAGCATGCGCTTGGTGATTTCTCCGTTACCGGGGCACTGGCGTGCAGGCTTGGGTTTTTTGCTCACCGATGAGTTGTTCGCCCTGACCAGCCAGCACGACAAGCAGCAATTCAACCGTTGGTACGCCTTGGGCGTGGGGCTGACGTTCTACATCGCCTGGAACCTGTTCACTCTGGCGGGCATCGTGCTCGGCAGCAGTATTCCGGGCCTCGAACACCTGGGCCTGGATTTCTCCATCGCGGCCACCTTCATTGCCCTGATCACCCCGGTGGTCCGCAACGTGCCGACGGTGGTGTGCGTGGCGGTATCGCTGTTCTGCTCGGTGCTGTTCAGCTACTGGCAATGGGGCTCGGCGCTGGTGCTCTCGGGGTTGGCGGGCATGACCGCCGGGTTTGTCTGCAATAAATTCTATGGTGGACGCACATGATGGTCTGGGCAGTGATTGTCGGAATGGGTGTGTTGGTGTTCCTCAACCGCTATGTTTTTCTGGAACCGCGACTGCCTGTACGTCTGAGCAGCAATGCCCGGCAATTCCTCGGGTTTGCCGTACCGGGCATGTTGACCGCCATCTGCGGGCCGATTGTGTTCATGCCGGAGAAACAGTTGAACCTGCAATGGGATAACCCGTATCTGATCAGCTCATTGGTCGCCGTTGGCCTGGTGCTCTACACCCGCAATACCTTGCTCAGCATGCTGTTGAGCATGGGCTTCTTCTTTTTGCTGCGCTGGTGGCTGTGAGCCGGTCGACGGAAACTGTTCTACGCTTAAAGTGGATGACCGATCCCTTCAGGAAGAGAGGTGAACATGGCCAATGACCCCAAGCGTCCGGACCTGGAAGAGGAAGAGGACGAGGACGAACCCACGGAAGAAGAGATAGAGCAACAGAAGCGTTCGGTACCGGACTGGAAGCATCCTGACGACGGCAAGGAACTGTCAGAGCCTGACCGCAAGTTCTGAGCGGCACGCGAATACAACAAGGCCCCGCCATTGAGTGGGGCTTTGTCATGTGACGTTGTGGAATTTCAGTTTGCACAACTGTCGTTATTGATCAGTTCATGGAACCTCTTTAATCAGCGCGGCGCCCTGGTTCCTGATATTGCCGATGGCCTTGTCGACCTTGTACCACTCAAATACGTTACTGGCCTCGCCCTGGGACAGCGCCATTTCCTCGGCTCGTTCCTTGGGTGTAGCCGGGTCCAGCCATTCCCGCGCCAGATCGGGCGAGAACACCACCGGGCGTCGGTCATGCACGTCAAGTATCCCGCCTGCGCTGTCGGCCGTCAGGATGACGAAGCCGTCGTGCTCCCTGTGAGGGGCTCCGCCGATGGGGTACTGGCCGATGGCCGCGCAAAAAACCGGTGCCCGGTTCCGTCGCCGAATCAGCCACGGTTGTTTGTCGCCGTCACCGGCGTCGACCCATTCGAACCAGTTATCAATCGGGCAGATCGCGCGATGGGGCCAGATCGCCCGGAAGTACGGGCCGTGGGCGACTTTATCGACCCGGGCATTGATCGGCGCCACGCGATCCGTCTCCCAGTGCGGGCGCCAACCCCAGCGCACGGCGTCGGCGTGCAGCCGCTCATTCTCCAGATGCAAGAGGGCGAGTTGCGTGGTGGACGCGGCGTTATAGTGCGCCAGGGGTTCGTTGCCGACGCGGTTGATCAGCGCGTAGGGGATGCTCAGCACCGCCACGAAGTCGTGGATTCCACGGTATTGCGACAGTCGTCCGCACATGGCCTGGCACTCTGGTTAAGCGTTTTTTTCAGTTTAGTCGGTGGCGACGAAACGGGCTGGCAAGCACTGGAACCAAACTCTGTGTACCTTATCCAACCTCGGCTCGCCGTCTCGATGCGGGCTGATGACGGATGAACGGGCGAAGGATTCTTGCCAGTTGAAGTATCGACCGTGATGGTCTGGCCCAAGGCAGAACATGAAACAGTTGTTCAAGTGTTTAACGGTGTGCGCCCTGGCAGTGGGTCTGCTGGGCTGTATCGCAGCACCGATAGAAATGACTCCGCAGACCGAACAGCGTTTGCGCGAGCAACCCCCCATCCGGTTTCTGCTGACTTTCGATGACGGCCCCAGCGCATCGAGCTGGTGGAATCCGACTATCACAGTGCTTGAGAGCCTGGCGCAAAACCCGCTGCAACCGGGCATCAAAGCCGTGTTCTTCGTGCAAACCCGCGCACCGCGAGCCGGCGGCAGTGAGTTGGGCCGGGACATCATGCGGCGCGAACACGCCGAAGGTCATGTTCTGGGCTTCCACACGGCGACGCCCTGGCACACCAACCATCGCTCGCTGGAGCCGCAAGAGCTGGAACAGGCCCTGACAGATGGCAGCGCCGACATCGCGGCGATCACCGGCGCCCGCCCAATCCTGCTGCGCCCGCCATTCTGGAACTATGACAAACGTACTTTCGCTGCCTATCAGCAGCATGGCCTGCATGTACTGCTGACGGACTTGAGCGCCAATGACGGCAAGATCTGGGGCTTCAACGCCAGCCCCCGACGCCGGTCGCACATGCTGCGCTCCATGTCTGAGGTACGCGAACGCATTGCCCGCGGCGAATTGCCGGTGGTCGATGGCGTGATTCCGGTGGTGGTGACCTTTCACGACCTCAACCGTTATACCGCCCGGCATACCCGTGAGTACCTGCAGATACTGCTCGACAGCGCCCGGGAGACCGGGGTGAAAACCGCGGACAAGCCATTCTACGAGGATCAGGCCGCGTTGCTGCGGGCCGCCATGGCGCGAACAGTACGCGACGCTTCACAGCCGGTCGAGTTGCCGGGGTTCTGGAATTGGATCTGGGGCGGGAACGCCCATTAGAAAACCTGCAGATGGGGCCGCTATGCAGCCCGGCGGGGCGGTGCGGCGATCCGACAAGCCCCCTCGCCACAGGTTTTCATTGCCTCAATTCGCCGGTGGCAGCAGTTCATCAATCATCCGCAAGCAATGGTTCAACCCCGGCGACACATCGCCCACCCGTCGGCTGAGAATGATCGGCGAGGTGGCGTTGTCTTCCAGCAGCGGGGTGAAGCCGATGTCGTCGCGGTGCAGCAACTGCACCGAGGCCGGCACCAACGTGACCCCGATTCCTGCCCCCACCAGACCGATCGCCGTTTGCAGCTCGTTGGTCCATTGCGCGACATGGATGCTCACGCCGTAGGACTCAAACAGGGCAATCACATGGTCGGCGTAACTCGGCCGTGGATTGCCGGGGTACAGCACAAAGGGTTCCCTTGCCAGTTCCCGCAGGCTGATGGGGCCTGCGAGCAACGGGTGCCCGGCGGGCAGGGCGGCGACCAGGCGGTCTTCAGTGAGCACGGTCTGGACGATGGCCGGGTCGTCGATACGGATTCGGCCGAAACCAATGTCGATGCGCCCGGCCTTCAATGCCTGCACCTGTTGCAGGGTGGTCATTTCCGACAGACCCAACTCCAGCTCCAGTGGCTCGCCACTGCGTAACCGTCGGATCAGTTCCGGCAGCACGCCATACAGTGTCGATGGCGCAAAGCCGATACCCAGCCAGGTTTTCTCACCCGAGCCGATACGCCGTGTGTTGTCGCAGACCTTGTTCAATTGTTCGAGCAGGGCGGTGGAGTGCTCATGGAAAAACCGTCCGGCGTCAGTCAACTTCAGCGGTCGGCCGCGCTCCAGCAGCATCACCCCCAATTCGTCCTCCAGTTGCTGGATCTGCCGGCTCAACGGCGGTTGGGCAATGTGCAGGCGCTCGGCGGCGCGAGTGAAGTTGAGGGTTTGAGCCAGCACCTGAAAGTAACGCAGGTGACGCAGTTCCATGGGGCCTCCGGATTTTCAATTGAATACCTTTAAGGTATCAAGCCAGACCAATTCTATATTGGCCGCCCGGAAAAAGCCGTATGAGAATCCGACTCAGAACTTCAAGAACCTGACGGGTATCGAAATGCTAGCAACCGCCATTGAGTCGATCGAGACGATCATCGTCGATCTGCCGACCATCCGCCCGCACAAGCTGGCGATGCACACCATGCAGAACCAGACCCTGGTGATCATTCGCGTGCGGTGCGCCGACGGCATCGAAGGCATTGGCGAATCCACCACCATCGGTGGCCTGGCCTACGGCAATGAAAGCCCGGACAGCATCAAGACCAACATCGATACGCACTTCGCACCGCTGTTGATCGGCCAGGACAGCGGCAACGTCAATGCCGCCATGTTGCGTCTGGAACGCAGCATCCGTGGCAACACCTTTGCCAAATCCGGTATCGAAACCGCGCTGCTCGACGCCCAGGGCAAACGCCTCGGCCTGCCGGTCAGCGAATTGCTCGGTGGCCGTGTTCGCGACTCGCTGCCCGTGGCCTGGACCCTGGCCAGCGGTGACACCGAAAAAGACATCGCCGAAGCGGAAAAAATGCTCGACCTGCGCCGCCATCGCATCTTCAAACTGAAGATCGGTGCCGGTGAGGTCAATCGCGACCTGGCCCATGTGATTGCCATCAAGAAAGCCCTGGGTGATCGCGCCAGCGTGCGGGTCGATGTCAACCAGGCGTGGGACGAAGCCGTCGCGATACGTGCCTGCCGAATCCTCGGCAGCAACGGAATCGACCTGATCGAGCAGCCGATCTCGCGCAACAACCGCGCCGGCATGGCCCGCCTGAACGCCATGAGCCCGGCGCCGATCATGGCCGACGAATCCATCGAAAGCGTGGAAGATGCGTTCAACCTGGCCCGCGAAGGCGCGGCTTCGGTGTTCGCCCTGAAAATCGCCAAGAACGGTGGCCCGCGCGCCGTGCTGCGTACAGCCTCTATCGCTGAAGCGGCCGGCATCGCCCTGTACGGCGGCACCATGCTTGAAGGCGGCCTGGGCACCATGGCTTCGGCCCATGCCTTTGTCACCCTGAACAAACTGGCGTGGGACACCGAGCTGTTCGGCCCGTTGCTGCTGACCGAAGACATTCTCAGCGAACCGTTGGTGTATCGCGATTTTGAACTGCACGTGCCGAAAGCGCCAGGCCTGGGCCTGAGCCTGGATGAAGAGCGCCTGGCGTTCTTCCGCCGCGACAAGACCATTCATCAAGCCTGAGGAGAGCATAATGCTGTTCCACGTAAAAATGACCGTGAACCTGCCGGTCGACATGAATCCTGAAGCGGCCACCAGGCTCAAGGCTGACGAAAAGGCCCTGGCCCAGCGCCTGCAAGAGCAGGGCAAGTGGCGCCACCTGTGGCGCATCGCCGGGCACTACGCCAACTACAGCGTGTTCGATGTCGACAGCGTTCAGGAACTGCATGACCTGCTGATGCAATTGCCACTGTTCCCGTACATGGCCATCGAAATCGACGCGATGTGCCGGCATCCTTCTTCCATCCGTGACGACGACCGCTGAGCCCCGCCTGTTCAGCGCGCTACGCTAATAATTACAAGATGAGGAACCTTTCAAAATGAACGTCAAGATTTCCCACACTGCCGAAGTCCAGAAATTTCTCGAAGAGGCCAGCGGCCTGCTCAATGACGCCGGCAACCCACGGACCAAGGCGCTGGTCTACCGCATCCTGCGTGATTCGGTGAACATCATCGAAGACCTGGCCGTGACCCCGGAAGAGTTCTGGAAAGCCGTCAACTACCTCAACGTGCTGGGTGCGCGCCAAGAGGCCGGGCTGGTGGTGGCCGGTCTTGGTCTGGAGCATTACCTTGATCTGCTGATGGACGCTGAAGATGAACAGGCCGGCAAGTCCGGCGGCACACCGCGTACCATCGAAGGCCCGCTGTACGTGGCGGGTGCGCCGCTGTCGCTCGGCGAAGCGCGCCTCGACGATGGAGTCGATCCGGGCGTGACCCTGTTCATGCAAGGCCGCGTGTTCAACACCGCTGGCGAACCCCTGGCCGGCGCCGTCGTCGACGTCTGGCACGCCAACACCGGTGGCACCTACTCGTACTTCGATACCACGCAATCGGAATTCAACTTGCGTCGCCGTATCGTGACCGACGCTGAAGGCCGCTATCGTTTGCGCAGCATCGTGCCGTCGGGCTACGGCTGCCCGCCGGACGGTCCGACCCAGCAACTGCTCGATCAACTGGGCCGTCATGGCCAGCGCCCGGCGCATGTGCACTTTTTCATTTCCGCGCCGGATCACCGCCACCTGACGACCCAGATCAACCTCGACGGCGATCAATACCTGCACGATGACTTTGCCTACGCCACCCGCGACGAGTTGATCGCCAAAATCACCTTCAGCGACGATCAGGCGCGTGCAGCGCAGTACGGTGTCAGCGGTCGTTTTGCGGAAATCGAGTTCGACTTCACCCTGCAGTCGTCCGCCCAGCCTGAAGAGCAGCAGCGCCACGAGCGGGTCCGTGCACTCGAGGACTGATTGTCCTGATTCCCTGTAGGAGCGAGCAGGCTCGCGATGGACATTAACGATGACGCTGGGTGCCTGATTCCCCGCGGCGTCCTCAAGTCCATCGCGAGCAGGCTCGCTCCTACAGGTTTCATTGTGAAGGCCCACAGGTCAGCCCACTGATACGCCGTAGCAAGTACTGCTTTAGAATGCCCCGACGCAACCGATAACAAAAACGAGAGTGACCCGATGATGCAAGCGCAACTGTTGAGTCAGCGCAGCACCGTATTCGACCACGCCGACCCCTACGCGGTGTCGGGCTACGTCAATCAGCATGTCGGTAATCATTGCATCCTGATGCCCCGGGCCGGGCGCCCGCTGGCCAGCCTCAATCATCGCAAGTTCGCCAGCCTCGACCTGTGCCGTATCAGCTACGGCGGCAGCGTTCGCGTCACCTCGGGCGCGCTGGAAAGCATCTATCACTTGCAAGTGTTGTTGCAGGGCAATTGCCTGTGGCGCGGTCACGGGCAGGAGCATTACTTCGCCCCCGGCGAGTTGCTGCTGATCAACCCCGACGATCCGGTCGACCTGACGTACTCGGACGACTGCGAAAAATTCATCCTCAAAGTCCCCACCTCATTGCTCGAATCTGTCTGCAACGAGCAGCGGTGGCGATATCCGGGGCAGGGCATACGGTTCCTGGAGAACCGTTATCAGCTCAATGAACTGGAAGGTTTCGTCAACCTGCTGGCGATGATTTGCCAGGAAGCCGAGGCCATCGAACAGATTCCCAGGGTGCAGGAGCATTACGCACAGATCATCACCAGCAAAATGCTGAGTCTGATGAAAACCAACGTCAGCCGTCTCGAACCCTGTTCCCAGGCCGCCACCTTCGAAGCCATTGCCGACTATATCGCGAGCAACCTCAAGCGGGACATCGACAGCGAGGAACTGGCGCGACAGGCGCACATGAGTTTGCGCTCTTTGTATGGCCTGTTCGAGCGCAATGCCGGCCTGACGCCGAAAAACTACCTGCGCCAGAAGCGTCTGGAACGCATCAATGCCTGCCTGAGCGACCCGACCTGCAACGTGCGCAACGTCACGGAGGTGGCGATGGACTACGGCTTCCTGCACCTGGGACGATTCTCCGACAGCTACCGCAAGCAGTTCGGCGAGTTGCCGTCGGATACCCTCAAGCGCCGGCATTGAGCAGAGCTTGCTCCCTCGCCACAGATTTAGCCTTTCTCATCCAATACCCTCTGCACAAAACGGATAAAGGTCTGCACCCCGCGGATATTCCAGTCTGATCCCCCGTCCTAGCATGGCCCTGCCTGAACAATAACAATGGAGGCGGCGGCCATGACCCTGCGACCCGAATATTTGCATTCCCTGCTTGAAGACGATCCCGAGCAGGGCCTCTATCGCTGCAAGCGCGAGATGTTCACCGATCCCCGGTTGTTCGATCTGGAGATGCAGCACATCTTCGAAGGCAACTGGCTGTATCTGGCCCATGAAAGCCAGATCCCCAACATCAACGATTTCTACACCACCACCATGGGGCGCCAGTCGATCTTCATCGCACGCAACAAGGACGGTGTACTGAACGCGTTCATCAATGCCTGCAGCCATCGCGGCGCAACCCTGTGCCGGCACAAGTCCGGCAACAAAAGCTCCTACACCTGCCCGTTCCACGGCTGGACGTTCAACAACTCCGGCAAGCTGCTCAAAGTCAAAGACCCGGCGAACGCCGGCTACCCGGCAAGCTTCAACTGCGAAGGCTCCCACGACCTGACCCGCGTGGCGCGTTTCGAGTCCTATCGCGGCTTCCTGTTCGGCAGCCTCAAGGCCGATGTGCTGCCGCTGGTCGAGCACCTTGGTGAGTCGGCGAAGATCATTGACATGATCGTCGACCAGTCCGCCGATGGCCTGGAAGTGCTGCGCGGCTCCTCGAGCTACATCTACGAAGGCAACTGGAAACTCACCGCCGAGAACGGCGCCGACGGCTACCACGTCAGCTCCGTGCACTGGAACTACGCGGCTACCCAGAACCAGCGCAAGCAGCGCGAAGCCGGTGACAGCAATCCGACCATGAGCGCCGGCAGTTGGGCCAAGCAGGGCGGCGGTTTCTATTCCTTCGACAAGGGCCACATGCTGCTGTGGACCCGTTGGGCCAACCCGGAAGACCGTCCGCTGTACGAACGTCGCGATGAGCTGGCCCGGGATTTCGGCAAGGCCCGCGCCGACTGGATGATCGAAAATTCACGCAACCTGTGCCTGTACCCCAACGTGTACCTGATGGACCAGTTCAGCTCGCAGATCCGCATCGCCCGGCCGATCTCGGTCAACCGCACGGAAATCACCATTTACTGCATCGCCCCCAAAGGTGAAAGCGACCACGCGCGGTCCAGCCGGATTCGTCAGTACGAAGATTTCTTCAACGTCAGCGGCATGGCCACGCCCGACGATCTGGAGGAGTTCCGTTCCTGCCAGACCAGCTACCAGGGCAGCGTCACCACCTGGAACGACATGTCCCGTGGTGCCGAGCACTGGATTGAAGGCGCCGACGAGGCGGCGAAAGAAATCGACCTGCACCCGCTGCTCAGCGGCGTACGCACCGAAGACGAGGGCCTGTTCGTGCTGCAACACAAGTACTGGCAGCAGACCATGCTCAAGGCCCTGGCGGCCGAGCAGTCGAAGTTGATCGCCGTGGAGGACGTGCAATGAGCATTTGCTTTGATACCGTGCGCGACTTTCTCTACCGCGAAGCGCGTTACCTCGATGACCGGCAGTGGGACGAGTGGCTGGAGCTTTACGCCCCGGACGCAACGTTCTGGATGCCGTCCTGGGACGACAATGACGAGTTGACCGAAGACCCGCAGCGGGAAATCTCGCTGATCTGGTACGGCAACCGCACCGGCCTGGAAGACCGCATCTTTCGTATCAAGACCGAGCGCTCCAGCGCCAGCGTGCCGGACACCCGTACGTCTCACAACATCAGCAACATCGAGCTGCTCGAACAGGCCGACGGCTTGTGCAAGGTGCGCTTCAACTGGCACACCCTGAGTTTTCGCTACAAGACCGTCGACAGCTACTTCGGCAGCAGTTTCTACACCCTCGACGTGCGCGGTGAAAGCCCGCAGATCTTGGCCAAGAAAGTGATCCTGAAGAACGACTACGTTCGCCAGGTCATCGATGTTTACCACTTGTGAGGCGGCCGTCATGACCCATTCCATCGCGTTCAACTTTGAAGACGGCGTCACCCGTTTCATCGACGCCAATGCCGGCGAAACCGTGGCCGACGCCGCGTACCGCCAAGGCATCAACATCCCGCTGGACTGCCGCGACGGCGCCTGCGGCACCTGCAAGTGTTTTGCCGAGGCTGGCCAATACGATCTGGGCGAGGAGTACATCGAAGACGCCCTCAGCCCCGAAGAGGCCGAGCAGGGTTTTGTCCTGACCTGCCAGATGCGCGCCCGGAGTGATTGCGTTGTGCGAGTGCCGACGTCCTCGGAAGTCTGCCGTACTCGCCAGGCCAGCTACGACGCGACCATCAGCGCCGTGCGTCAGTTGTCCGACAGCACCATTGCGCTGTCGATCAAGGGCGAGGCCCTGAGCAAACTGGCGTTCCTGCCGGGGCAATATGTGAATCTGGGGATTCCCGGCAGCGAGCAGACTCGTGCTTATTCATTCAGTTCGTTGCAGCGCGATGGTGAGGTCAGCTTCCTGATCCGCAACGTGCCGGGCGGCTTGATGAGCAGTTTCCTCACCGGCATGGCCAAGGCCGGCGACAGCATGCGCCTGGCCGGACCGTTGGGCAGTTTTTACCTGCGTGATATTCGTCGTCCATTGCTGCTGTTGGCCGGTGGCACCGGGCTGGCGCCGTTCACCGCGATGCTGGAGAAGATCGCCGAGCAGGGCAGCGATCATCCGCTGCATCTTATCTACGGCGTGACCCACGATTTCGATCTGGTGGAGCTCGACCGCCTTGAAGCCTTCGCGGCGCGCATCCCCAACTTCACCTTCAGTGCCTGCGTCGCCAGCCCCGAGAGCTTGCATCCGCTCAAGGGCTACGTGACCCAGCACATCGAGCCAAAGCATTTGAACGATGGCGACGTCGACGTCTACCTGTGCGGCCCGCCGCCGATGGTCGAGGCCGTCAGCCAGTACATTGGCGAGCAAGGCATCAAGCCTGCGAATTTCTACTACGAAAAATTTGCTGCCAGCGCGGCTTGAGTCCTGCGCAGGCAGCTGCTTCTACAACAAATCAATGTGGGAGCGAGCCTGCTCGCGAAGAGGCCCGGACATTCAACATTGTTGTCGTCTGTGAGGCTGTTATCGCGCGCAGGCTCGCTCCCACAGGACCGGGTTTGGCCGGCATTTTCCTGGTTGGCCGGAATTATTTGAGGTGTCCATGAACAGATTTCACGAAAAAGTCGCACTGATCACCGGCGCTGCCCAAGGCATCGGGCGGCGGGTGGCCGAGCGTATGGCCGCGGAAGGGGCGAAGCTGATCCTGGTGGATCGTTCCGAGCTGGTGTTCGAAGTGCAGCAACACCTGGCGCCGGCCAGCCAGGTTCTGGCCCTGACCGCCGACCTTGAGCAATACGAGGAATGCGGCCGGGTGATGCAAACCGCCGTCGAGCGATTCGGTCGTCTCGACGTGTTGATCAACAACGTCGGTGGCACGATCTGGGCCAAGCCGTTCGAGCACTATGAAGCGTCGCAGATCGAGGCCGAGGTACGCCGCTCGTTGTTCCCGACCTTGTGGTGTTGCCATGCGGCGCTGCCGTTCATGCTGGAGCAGGGCAGCGGGGCGATCGTCAACGTATCCTCCATCGCCACCCGCAGTCTCAACCGCGTGCCCTACGGTGCGGCAAAGGGAGGGGTGAATGCCTTGACCGCTTGTCTGGCGTTCGAGACCGCCGGTCGTGGCGTGCGGGTCAACGCCACTGCACCGGGCGGCACCGAAGCACCGCCGCGACGCATACCGCGCAACGGTGCCGAGCAGAGTGAGCAGGAAAAACACTGGTACCAGCAGATCGTCGACCAGACCCTCGACAGCAGTTTGATGAAACGCTATGGCACGCTGGATGAACAGGCGGGGGCTATTCTGTTTCTGGCCAGCGACGAAGCGTCCTATATCACCGGCATGGTCATGCCCGTGGGCGGCGGCGATCAGGGCTGAGGCGAGCGACAAACAACCCCATCCGAAAACGGAGACATGGTGATGAGTGTCAAACCCACGATTGTGCTGGTCCATGGTTTTTGGGGCGGCGCTGCCCACTGGAACAAGGTCATCGTCAAATTGCTCAGCCGGGGTGACACGCACATTCGTGCCGTCGAGTTGCCGCTGACGTCCCTGGCCGAGGATGCCGAGCGTACGCGCAAGATGGTTGCCCAGGTGCCGGGGCCGGTGCTGCTGGTGGGGCACTCCTATGGCGGTGCGGTGATTACCGAAGCCGGCGACCAGCCAAATGTGGTGGGCCTGGTGTACATCGCCGCCTTCGCGCCGGATGCCGGTGAAAGCCCCGGTGGCATCACGCAACGGCATCTGCCTGCGGCGGCGGCCAACCTGGCTCCCGACAGCGATGGATACCTATGGGTCAAGCCTGAGCTCTATCATGAAAGCTTCTGCCAGGACTTGCCGGCGACCGAAGGGGTGGTCATGGGGCTCACCCAGAAAGCGCCGCTGGCCAGGACCTTCGGTGACACCCTCAGCAACGTGGCCTGGAAGAAAAAACCATCGTGGTATCAGGTTTCCAGCGCAGACCGGATGATCGCGCCGCAAAACCAGCAATGGATGGCCGAGCGGCTGAACGCCCGGGAGATTCTGACCTTGAATGCCAGCCATGCGTCATTGGCGTCGATGCCCGCCGAAGTGGCGGCATTGATCGACAGGGCTGCGACGGCGTTGGCCGAGGGCTAGGGTCCAGATGCAACCGGAATGGGGAATTTTCCTGGCGACGTCTGGTCGGTATTTCACAGAAGGGTGGGTGTAAGGTAAGCAAGCCAACCTGAGAACACTGCCCGGGAGGAGGTGACTATGAGCGTTTCGATGTTGAACAAAATGCACATGAACGGTTACGACGTACTCAGCGTGAACAACGGCCCCTGGCGGGTATGCACCCAGGGCGACCGGCTTGGCTCGTTCGACAGTCGAGAAGAGGCACTGGCGTTTGCCGCGTCACTGCCCGGCTACAGGGCGCGAACCACCCGGCCTGCGCGCAGCGACCAGGCTAAATGAAGGCAGGCTTGAAGCCCCGGTCCGCCGGGGCTTTTGCTGTATGGGGCAGGGTCAGTAGCCTCCGCCTCCGCTGCTGCGGGCAGGTTCCCGGGCTTTTTGCTGCATGTGGCTCCATTCCGCGCAGGTCATGAAGCTCTTGTGGTCAACCATGCCACGGCCGTCGAAGCTGACGTTGTACGCCTGCTGATGACCGGCCTGAGTCAGTCGGTAGTCAAAGCACGTACCGGGTTCGACGGTGCGATCGCTGACCGCCAGGGGCTGGCCGCCGATTTGCCGGACTTGCTCCTGGCTCATGCCGGTGTCGACTTTCGCAACCAGCGGCTGGTCCTGGTAGATCGAGTTGGTGCTGCAGCCTGCCAACGCGGTCAGTGCAACGACCAGCGTGAATAGAGGCCTGTTCATGGCAGCGCTCCCGCTATTGAGCCTTGTTGCGGCTAATGACCTTGGCTTTCACTTCCTCGGCATAGCCGGACAGTTTTGCTTCATCACCCTGAAATAAAGAACACAGTCTTTTAACGGCTTGTGCGTCGGCTTCGCTCCCGAGCAGGCGCAATTGCTCCTCTATGCGCAGAAGCTCCACTGCCGACCAGCGCAAATCTGACGCAAGCCCTTGCAGATCACGCCGAAGCTGCTGTTCCGATTCGTTAAGCCACATGATGATCTCCTGAATACTGCACTCCGGAATTTTAGACCTGTTTGCCGGACTGGATGTTGTGTTCGTCTGAATCAGTGGGGTTTCCTTCGGTCGGGAAAATAAACGCGAACGTGAAAGTACGCTGTCCTGCTCAAGAAAGATGGATGGCTCATCTGAATTCAAGGAACTAACGGGTGGAGCCGATATCAATGACAGTCGCCGAATCGTTGGATGGATGTAAGGCCGGCGGCGAGCTACATTTTCTTTTTTCGAATCTAAGGAAGCAGCATGCGGATGTTGATGGGGGGAGTCGCGCTGGCACTGCTGGCCGGGTGTTCGTTGCCAGCGTCGCTGGTTCCGGGCGAGCCGAATGTCAGCAAGCACAGCGCGAAGGCGCCAAAAGAGTATGCGGCGTGTGTTTTGCCTGCCTGGCAACAGGAAGTACCGAATACGACCCAGGTTTCGATATCCAACGGATACCGGATCACCGCACCCAGCGTGATCACGGCCGACGAAGTGCTGGATATCGTGAAGTACAAGGATGGCAGCCAGATTTCGCTGTATCAGGGGCCACCCTGGGCCAAATCCGGCGACCTGCGCAAAATCGTCCGCGACTGCTTGTAAGCACGGGAGCGTGAAAAAAAACCGGATGCCTGGCGTGCATCCGGTTTTTTTGTGTGTGGATCAGTCTGAAAGGCTAGTCGTGGGGATGAGTTGCTCACTGCCCTGAGCGCCGCTTTTGCGTTCCCGACGCTCGTTCATCCAGTTTTCCACCTTTACACCGAATTCCGGTGGGGCTTTGCGCCCGAGTTTCCTGGCGA
Source organism: Pseudomonas sp. B28(2017) (assembly GCF_002113025.1). GTDB lineage: Bacteria > Pseudomonadota > Gammaproteobacteria > Pseudomonadales > Pseudomonadaceae > Aquipseudomonas. The sequence goes on from NZ_NEJH01000017.1 coordinate 37,119, forward strand.
TGTCCAGGATGGTCTGTTGGGCGAGGGCCTCTTCCATTCGTTTCTGCGCAACCATCATCGCGCCATGGACCGCACACGGACCGTCCAGTGCCCATTCAGGCGGGGCGCCGTCAAACACAGCGCAACGGCCACGAATCTCCCGACAATCGAAAATCGACTTGCGACCGTCGATGGCGTTGACGATATCCAGCAGGGTGATTTCGTCAGCGGGCCGGGCCAGCTTGAAGCCGCCGCGCATGCCCTCGGTGGCGACCACCAGTTTGCCCTTGGCCAGTTTGGTGAAGATTTTCGCCAGATAGTCCAGGGGAACGCCTTGCAGTTCGGCAAGGTCACGTACGCTCGCCTCGCGAGAGTCGCCACCATTGCCTACGAGAAAAAGCAGGCAGTGGATGCCGTACTCGACACCCGCGCTGTAAAGAGACATACAAATCTCCGACTTGATTAGTCGCCAATTCTAGCAGCCTGAAATAGACCGGGCAACGAATCGTTGCGTCCGAAATTTTCTTTTTCAGTTTGAAAAGTCGGCGTTATGCGCGTTCTTGAGCCTTTTCTGGCGAGGCATCGGCGCTTTCGATGGCGGCCATCAAAAAAAACGGATTGCAGGATTTAACTAGGATCAATACAGTCGTAGTTATTCGGGCGGTACAGGTGAGCGGTTCTCGAAACATACCGACCTCATTCCCGCTCCCGATGAGCGTGACCCATCACGATCGACAACATTTGTTTATCTTCTGGAGTTAAAAATGAAACAGCACATTCTGGTGATCGGCGCAGGTTTCGGTGGCATGTGGACCGCATTGAGCGCCACGCGTCTGTTCGACATTCACGGCCACGACGACGTTGAAGTGACCGTGCTGGCTCCTCAGGCCGAGCTGCGTGTACGTCCGCGCTTCTACGAGCCGAACGCCCACCAACTGGCTGCGCCGATTGGCGATCTGTTTGATGCTGTAGGGGTCAGGTTCATCAAGGGTGCGGCGCAGACCATCAACGTCGAGCAAAAGCAGGTCGGTTATGTCGATGCCGCAGGGACCCGACAAGTGTGCAGCTACGACAAACTCGTTCTGGCTACAGGCAGTCGCCTGGCTTCGTCGAGCACTCCGGGCGTGGCCGAACATGCGTTCGACGTCGATCAGATCGAACAGGCCGTGCGTCTGGAAAACCACCTCAAGGCGCTGGCCAGTCAGCCTGAAAGCAAGGCACGCAACACGGTGGTGGTGGCCGGTGGCGGTTTCACCGGGATCGAAACCGCGACTGAAATGCCAACCCGCCTGCGGGCCATCTTCGGCGACCATGCCGATATCAATGTGATCATCGTTGACCGCGGCGACAAGGTTGGCGGCTCGATGGGGGAGCAAATCGCAGAGTCGATCGTCGAAGCCAGCGTGGCGACCGGCGTGAAATGGCACTTGAAAGCCTCGGTCGTGTCGGTCGATGCCAACGGCGTGACCCTGTCCGACGGTGCTCGTATCGATGCCAAAACCGTGGTCTGGACCACCGGCGTTCGCGCCAGCTCCCTGACCGAGCAGATTCCGGCCGAACGCGATCACCTGGGCCGCCTGCATGTCGACGCACACCTGAAAGTCATAGGCCAGGACGACATCTTCGCCACCGGCGACGTTGCCTGTGCGGCCAGTGACGAGATCGGCAACTACGCCTTGATGACCTGTCAGCACGCAATTTCCCTGGGCCGCCATGCCGGCAACAACGTCGCCGCGCAGATTCTCGGTGTCGACCCGACGCCGTACAGCCAGCCGAAATACGTGACCTGCCTCGATCTGGGCGCCTGGGGCGCGGTGTACACCGAGGGTTGGGATCGTCAGGTGAAGTTGGTCAAGCATGAAGCCAAGGCATTGAAGACTCAGATCAACACCCAGTGGATCTACCCGCCAGCGGCCGACCGTGCCACTGCATTGGCTTCGGCGGATCCGATGATTCCTGTGGCCTGATTCGAACATCGCGTCTGAAGAAAAAATCCCGCTCGGGTTCGCCTGAGCGGGATTTTTTACGTCTTGATTGCCTGCGTGAAATTTACCGTGTATTTTTTCATGAAATTACAAATACAAAATTTCACGAGGCCGTATGTTTCAGCAATCCACCCGGCATGTCGCCAGTTACTACGCCCATACCTGCGCCGATCGTCTGGTCGAACGAGTCGCACTGGAAGGTGAGCAAGACACCGAAGTGCTGATCATCGGGGCCGGTTTCAGTGGCTTGCACACAGCGTTGCGCCTGGCACTGGCCGGCAAGCGCGTGACCTTGCTCGAAGCCAGCCGGGTGGCGTGGGCCGCGTCCGGGCGTAATGGCGGGCAGGCGATTCTCGGCTGGTCGTGCGACATGCCACCGCTGGAAGCGGCGCTGGGATACGAACGGGCACGGCGATTGTGGGACGGCATGCGCTGGGCCGCGCGCGAACTGCGTGATTTGCCCGGTCGCCATGAGTTCGACTGCGACTACCGCGCCGGCCATCTCTGGACCTCGGTGATGCTGCGACGAGTGGGGCTGCTGACCGAGTGGCAACACGAGGCGAGCCACAAGTGGGGACACGACAAACTGCAATTTATCGAGCGCAGTGATTTGCCACAGTGGGTCGCCAGCGAGCGTTATCAGGCCGGTCTGTTCGATCCCGAGGGCGGGCATTTGAACCCGCTGAAACTGGCCCTGGGCCTCGCGGATGCGATTGAGCGGGCCGGTGGCCGCATCCACGAACAAAGCAAGGCGCTGAGCTATGGCGAGGAGGGCGATGGCTTTGTGGTGACCACCGAGCGCGGTCGTATTCGCGCCGATGTGCTGGTGCTGGCGTGCAACGCTTACCTCGATCGACTCGACCCGCAACTGGCCAGTTGCGTGTTGCCGGTCGGGACGTATCAGGTCGCGACCGCGCCGCTGACGACGGAGCAAGCCACGGCGCTGCTGCCGAGCAACGTGTGCGTGACCGACAACCAGTTCGTGCTCGATTATTTCCGGCGCACCCCGGATAACCGCCTGCTGTTCGGCGGCGGTTGCACTTACCTGGGCGGGATGCCCAAGGACATTGCCGCGGCGACCCGGCCGTTCCTGGAGCGCGTGTTCCCGCAGCTCACGGGCGTCGAGCTGGAGTTTGCCTGGGGCGGACACATCGACCTGACCCTCAAACGCACGCCGGATATCGGACGACGGGGCGACCTGTACTGGATGCAGGGCTATTCCGGGCATGGCGTGCTGCCGACACTGGCCGCGGCGCGAGCGGTGTCCGACGCGGTACTCGGTCAACCCGACGAGCTGTCCCTGTACCAGGGCCTGAACAACGGCAGTTTTCCCGGCGGCAAATACCTGGCCGCGCCGCTGGAAGCCATCGGCAAGGCCTGGTATCGACTGCGCGACAGTATTTGAAGCGACACTTTCTGGAAGCCTCAAGATGGACATGCAAGAAGAAATCTCGGCGTTGGCGATCCTGATCCAGGACCTGCGCAAACACAAGAAGTACACCCTGAAGGAACTGGCGGACAAAATCGGTCGCTCCGTCGGTTTCCTGTCCCAGGTCGAGCGCGGTCTGTCGCGCCCGACGGTGGCGGACCTGACCGCCATCAGCGAAACCCTGGGTGTGCCGACCACCTATTTCTACAGCCTGCCCAAACCCATGGTCCTGTCCTGGGTCACCCGCCCGGACGAGCGCCGTACGCTGTACTACGCCGATGGCATTACCGACATCCTCGTTTCGCCAAAAATGCGCGCCTCGTTCTCGATGCTCGAAAGCCGGCTGGAGCCCGGTGCCAGCAGCGGCGACCGGCACATGAAGGACAGCTCCGAGCAGGGCGGTTATGTCCTGGAAGGGGAGCTGACCCTGTGGCTCGACGACAACGAACCGGTGACCCTGCATCCCGGCGACAGCTTTCAACTGGCCAGCCATGCGCACTGCCGCTACGGCAACCTGTCCGACCAACCGACCCGCGTGCTTTGGGTTTACACCTGATAACAACAAGGAACAAATCGATGGATGCTGTGTGCTCTGATCTGCTGGCCGAGGTTCGCAACTTCCGCCACTGCAACCCCGAAGTGCGATACGTCGACCTGATCTCCCTGGACATTCCGGGGCATTTCTACGGCAAGCGCTACCCGATCGAGATGCTCGAAAAAGTCGCTGCCGGCAGTGCACTGAAGCTGCCGCAAAACTGCGTGTTGCTCGGCACCCAGGGCGGGCTGTTCAAAATCGGAGACTACTGCTTCAACGATGGCGACCCGGATGCGCTCCGTCGCCTGGTGCCCGGCACACTGAAACGGGTGAACTGGGAAAAACAGCCATTGGGCCAGATGCTGATCACCTCCGACGGCACGCAAAAACCGATTGTCTTCGAACCCCGCGAAGTGCTGGCGCAGGTGCTGGAGCGGCTCAAGCGCAAGGGCATTCATCCGGTGGTGGCGTTCGAACTGGAGTTTTACCTGTTCGACAGCCGCCTGAAGGACGGCTTGCCGCAATTTCCCCGTGATGATCTGACCGGCGATGCCGATGATCAACCGAACATGCACATCGAACGCTTGTCGCGATTTGCTCCAGTGCTCGATGAAATGGTCGAGACTGCGCGTGAGCAGGGCGTCGATGCCACGGTGATCACTGCCGAGCTTGGTCCGGGGCAGTTCGAAATCAACTTCGGCCATTGCGATGACGGCCTGCGCGCCGCCGACTGGGCCGCCCTGTTCTGCCGCAGCACCCGGGGCGTGGCGCTCAAGCACAATTTGCGCGCCAGCTTCATGGCCAAACCCTACTTGCAGCACCCCGGCAGCGGCATGCACGTGCATGTCAGCCTGTATGACGAGGCCGGCAACAACCTGTTGGCAGCGAACGGCCAGCGGGCGCTGCGTCATGCAGTGGCCGGTTGCCTGGCTGTGTTGCCGCACTGCATGCCGATTTTTGCCCCGAACCACAATGCGATGCGCCGCTTGAGCGGCACGGTGAACGTTGCGTCCCGCGCCAGTTGGGGCTTCGAGGATCGCGATGCGTGCTTGCGCATACCGGAGTCGGACGTCAAGAACCTGCGCATTGAACACCGCCTGGCGGGCGCCGACGCCAACCCGTATCTGGCGTTGGCGGCGATTCTGGTGGGGTTGGAGCAAGGTCTGGAAGGAGAGCGCGAGCCGATTGCACCGCTCAACGAAGACCGCAGCAGTGGCATCGACTTTCCGTTGGAAATGCTCGAAGCGGTGCAGTCCATGCAAAGTCATGCATCGCTGCGCGAAGGCTTGGGGGCGGAGTTTGTGGACGTCTATTGCGAAAACAAACGTCAGGATCATCTGGCATTTCTGCATGACATCAGCGCGCGGGAATATCGCTGGTTTCTCTAGTCATCCTTAGAAAACATGTGGATATTTAATGACTTGGAAGATTTATTAACCGGATAGTGAATAAAAATATCTTGTTACAGCGTGAAATGTTCCGTAATATTCGCGCCGCGTTCACCACCACGGTTTATGCATTTTTAAATCCCAGGCGTCCATCAGCTGCCTGGGATTTTTTTTTGCCTGGAATTCAGCTGGCTGCTGACTCCAGCATCGGCGCACGCTTGCCGAGCTTCATCAGCCAGTAATAACTCAACGCAGGCACCAGCAACCCGACGATCCACGCCAGGTCCACCCCGTCCAGCGCCGTGGCTACCGGGCCGACGTACAGCGTGGTGCTCATGAACGGAATTTCCAGGGCGATCGCCAGCAGGAAGCTGCCGCAGGCAATCCGGTTGATGCGCCCGTAGATTCCGTTCAGGTCGAAGATGTCGTCAATCCGGTACTGGCCTTTGCGCAGGCAGTAGTAGTCCACCAGATTGATCGCCGTCCACGGGATCAGGAAATAGCTCATGAAGAAGATGAAATTCAGGAAGAAGCTGATGAAGTCGTCCTGACCGATTGTGCACAGGGCCGTGGCCACCAGACTGATCAGCAGCATGAACACACCGCGTACCCGCGGGGTCACCTTGAGTCGAGCGAACGGCTCGATCACGGTGATGGTCGACATGAACGCGCCGTACAGGTTGAACACGTTGATCGACACCTGGCCGTAGACGATGAAGGCGAACAGCAGCACCGCGCCAACGCCGAACAGACCGGCGACATGCCCGCCGACGTTGCTGGAAAAGTCGCCGATGCCGACGCTCAGGATCGCCCCGAGAATCATCATCCACGCACCGCCGCTGACCGTGCCCGCATAGCTGTACCAGAACACCCGGGCGGTCGGCGTGCTGCTCGGCAGGTAGCGCGAGTAGTCGGCGACGTAAGGTGCATAGGACAGCTGCCAGGTCACGGCAATGCTCACCGCCACCAGGAACTTCGACAGCGAGAAGCCGGTGGGCAGCCATTGTTCGGCCGGGATCGGCAACTGCAAGGCGAGCACCGTGGCCGCCACGAACACCCCCAGCGACAGTATCGACAGCAGCTTTTGCAGGCGGTGAATCAACCGATAGCCATAGAGTGCGACGACGAAGCACAACGCGCCGATCAGGTAGATATTGCCGGACATTGGCAGCGGGCTGACGGACTCCAGCGCCTGGGCCGCGAGCAAGGTGTTGCTGACGAAAAAGCCCAGGTAAATCAGCATCACGAACAGTAGCGGTAAAACCGCCCCCAACACGCCGAATTGCGCCCGGCTCTGGATCATTTGCGGAATGCCCAGCTTCGGTCCCTGTGCCGAGTGGGAGGCCATGAAAATCGCCCCCAGCAACGAGCCGACGATGATCGCCAGCGCGCTCCAGAACAGGTTGAGCCCCATCACCACCGGCAACACGCCGGACGCGATGGTGGTGATGTTCATGTTGGCGCCGAACCAGATATAGAACAGCGAACCCGGCTTGCCGTGGCGTTCGGTCTCGGGGATGAAATCGATGCTTCTTTTTTCGACTTGCATGGCGATCACTCCTGAGTCCGGACGAGGTGGGATTGCAGGCGGGCGATGGTGCCTGGCAGCTCATGGGGCTGGTGGGCAAACAGGTCCGGACGCTCGGGGATCAGACTCAGGTAGTCGCGGTGTTCCAGGGCGCGCTGGCACTCGATCGTGGTGAGGATTTCCAGCGCATAGACCCAGTTGGCCATGATCAGCAGGGCCGAATAATGCCCGGCCTCGGTGGTCGTGGTGCAGGCATCGCTGACCAGGCGCACGCGATAGCCCAGGGCGAAGGCATCGAACACGCTGGTCAGCACGCAGACGTCCGTCAGCACGCCGCAGACGATCAGTGTGTCGACCTCCATTGCCTTGAGTCGGGCATTGAGGTCGGTGCGGTGAAAGGCACTGTAACGGCCTTTGTCGATGATGAGTTCACCGGGCTGTGGCGACAGCGAGTCGATGATTTCCACTTGCCGGGTGCCGGCGCGGTAACTGCCGGGGCCACCGTCGGCGGCCAGCGGTTCACCGTGGGGCAGGTCGGTGCCATCTGCCTGATTGATGTGGCGGGTATAGATGACCGGTATCCGCTGGTTGCGTGCGGTATCGAGCAGGGCGGCGGTATGGGCGACCACCCTGTCGAAGTTTTCCAGGACGAAACCGTCCTCCTGCTGCATGTCGATGATCAACAGCGCGTTGTTATTGTTCATTGGGCAAACCTGATCAAAGGCGAAACACAAAGCACCGCACGCGCCATGCAATGGCGAGCCGCGGGGTGCGTGATTGGCTGTTCGGGTGGGCTCAGTGAACTATTTGCCAGAAGCCGTTCTGCTTGGCCGATACGCTGGCGCGCAGACGCTTGAAATGCAGGTGCGAAGCGGTCCATTCACCGCGCAGGTAAACCCGCGCGGCGCCGGAGGGAAGGGCGAGTGATGGGAGACGACCAGTCATCATGGAAATCGACCCTTGTAGGAGCGAGCTCGTTCGCGAAAAACTCTGGAAAACGCAGTCATTCAGATGACGCGCGTTATCGTTGGCGTCCATCGCGAGCTCGCTCCTACAGTTGAGGTGTGCTGCGCCCCGGCTTCGCGTCCGGGGAGCAGGGCGGCGCAATCAGCGGAACGCTGGCACCACATGCTTGATGAACAGCTCCAGGGATTTTTTCTTCTCCGCGTGGGGCAGGCTGTTATCGCACCAGAAGCTGAATTCGTCGACCCCCAGTTCCTGGTAGTACTTGATGCGCGGAATGATTTCTTCCGGGGTGCCGATCATGGCGGTCTTGTGCAGGTTCTCCAGTTCGAACTCGGGGCGACCGGCGAATTTCTCTTCCGGGCTCGGCGCGAGGAAGCCGTTGACCGGGGTGCTCTTGTTGCCGAACCAGGCATCGAACGTGCGGTAGAACTTGGAGATCGCCCTGGCTCCGACTTGCCAGCCTTGCGGATCGTCGGCGGTGTGCACGTGGGTGTGACGCAGCACCATCAGTTGCGGGCGCGGCACGTCCGGGTTGTTGTCCAGCGCGGCCTGGAATTTGTTCTTCAGGTCGAGGACTTCTTCGTCGCCTTTCATCAGCGGTGTGACCATGACGTTGCAGCCGTTGGCCACGGCGAAGTTGTGCGAGTCCGGGTCGCGGGCGGCGATCCACATCGGCGGGTTCGGCTGCTGGATCGGCTTGGGCACGCTGGTGGACGTCGGGAATTTCCAGATGTCGCCGTCATGGGCGTAATCGCCGTTCCACAGTGCCCGCACCACTGGAACCATTTCGCGCAACGCCTGGCCGCCGGAGGAGGCTGGCATGCCGCCGGCCATGCGGTCGAATTCGATCTGATAGGCACCACGGGCCAGGCCGACTTCCATGCGGCCGTTGCTGATCACGTCGAGCAACGCGCATTCACCGGCCACCCGCAGCGGGTGCCAGAACGGCGCGATGATGGTGCCGGCGCCCAGGTGAATGGTGGTGGTCTTGCCCGCCAGATAAGCCAGCAGCGGCATCGGGCTTGGCGAGATGGTGTATTCCATGGAGTGGTGTTCGCCTATCCACACGGTGCTGAAACCACCGGCTTCGGCCATCAGGGTCAGTTCGGTCAGTTCTTCGAACAACTGGCGGTGGCTGACGCTTTCGTCCCAACGTTCCATGTGTACGAACAGGGAAAACTTCATGATGTTTACCTCGGATCTTTTGTTATCGGCCTGTCGACTGCGGGCTCGTTGTTCTTTGGTATACCATAATACAAAATATCTGCAAATATTTCTGTATGGTCAGCGTGAAACCGCAGATCAGGCCAGAACGGGCAGGGTGCCCATCTTGCCGTGGCAATACACCAGTGGCCCGCTGCTCTGGCGGGGCACGATCAGGTTTTTCACGGCACCGACCATGATGGCGTGGTCACCCCCTTCATATTCGCGCCACAGCTCACACTCGATGACCGCCGTGGCATTGGCCAGAATCGGGTTGCCCAATTCGCTGAGCGTCCACTCGATCCCCTGGGCCTTGTCCTTGCCTTTGCGCGCGAAGGCATAGGCTTCGTTTTGCTGGCCACCGGAAAGCACGTGGATGGCAAAACGTTTGTTCTTGATCAGCACCGGGTAGGAGTCGGAGCTGTAGTTCGGGCAGAACAGCACGAGGGCCGGGTCCATCGACAGCGAGCTGAAGGCGCTGGCGGTGAGGCCGACGATTTGCCCATCGTCATCCAGGGTGGTGATCACGGTCACTCCGGACGGGAACGAACCCATGACTTGTTTGTAGATGGCGGCATCGATCATTGGATGGTCCTCGGGTGGTGTGACGCAATTTTTATCTGTTTGTAGGTCTGATGGTATACCGTAATACATCGATTGCAAGGTCTTTTTAGGTGAACCGATAAACGTACGTCGTTCGTCGGAAACTCAATGATTACAGGGCTTTCAGCTATCAATGGCTGGCGTGAATCGGGCAGGATGCCGGTTCAGATGCGTGCTCAAAGACCGGATCAGTCTTGTTTAATGTTTGGAATACCATAATATGGTCTGCATCTGAGGGGCGACCAGAGAGTCCCCCCGGTTTGGCTTCATACAAAGATAAGAACAGACCAACTCGAGTTCATGCACATGTCCCAGATGTCCCGGCAAGATCCGTTGATCGAGAATCACACGGTCGACTACGTTCCACTCGCAGAGCGCCACGGGAAGGCCCGCGATCTTTTCACCCTGTGGTTCAGCACCAACATCGCGCCACTGCCCATCGTCACCGGCGCCATGGTGGTCCAAGTGTTCCACCTCAATCTGTTCTGGGGCCTGCTGGCGATTGCGCTCGGGCACATGGTCGGTGGTCTGGTGATTGCACTCGCATCGGCCCAGGGGCCGTGCATGGGCATTCCGCAGATGGTGCAGAGTCGTGGTCAGTTCGGTCGCTATGGCGCGCTGCTGATCGTGTTCTTCGCGGCGTTGATCTACATCGGTTTCTTCATTTCCAACATCGTGTTGGCCGGCAAATCGATTGTCGGCATTGCGCCGTCGATTCCGGTGCCGGCCAGCATTCTCATCGGTGCCCTCAGCGCCACGGCCATCGGGGTGATCGGTTATCGCTTCATCCACACCCTCAACCGCATCGGCACCTGGGTAATGGGCAGTGCCTTGTTGGCCGGTTTCCTCTATATCTTCGCCCATGACCTGCCGGCGGACTTCTTCACTCGCGGCGGGTTCAACCTGTCCGGCTGGCTGGCCACGGTCTCGCTGGGCATCATCTGGCAAATCAGTTTCTCGCCGTACGTGTCGGACTACTCGCGCTACCTGCCGGCGGATATCGGCATCACCCGGCCGTTCCTCGCCACTTACCTGGGGGCGACCCTGGGCACGATCCTGTCGTTCACTTTCGGTGCCGTGGCGGTACTGGCCACTGCGGAAGGCACCGAGGCGATGGCAGCGGTGAAGCAGTCCACCGGCTGGCTGGGGCCGATCCTGATGGTGCTGTTCCTGCTCAACATCATCAGCCACAACGCCTTGAATCTGTATGGCGCGGTGCTGTCGATCATCACGTCGATCCAGACCTTCGCCAGCCAGTGGACGCCCAGCATCAAGGTGCGCGTGGTGTTGTCGAGTATCGTGCTGGCGGGTTGCTGCGTGGTGGCGCTGGGTGCCTCGGCGAATTTCATTTCGCAGTTCATCGGCCTGATTCTGGCGCTGTTGCTAGTGTTGGTGCCGTGGGCCTCGATCAACCTGATCGACTTTTACCTGATCAAGGGGCGTCGCTATGACATCGCGTCGATCTTCCGGGCCGACGGCGGCATCTACGGTCGCTTCAACCTGCACGCGATCATTGCCTACTTCATCGGCATCATCGTGCAGCTGCCATTCGCCAATACTTCACTGTACGTCGGACCCTACGCCAATCTGGTGGACGGCGCGGACCTGTCGTGGCTGGTGGGGTTGGTGGTGACGTGCCCGTTGTATTACTGCCTCGCCACGCGAAGCCAGCCGCAGGAAAGTCGTTCGGTGAAATTCGGCTACACCGACTGAGGCAATATCGTTTTGTGTTCGTCAGAAAATGCCCGGCACATCGCCGGGCATTTTCTGTTTTCGGCGAACGCTCAGGAATGCTTGAACACATTCAGGCCGCGTTGCACCGCCGGCCTGGCTTCGACCATGTCGAACCAGCGCGATAGCTGAGGCAGTTGCTTCCAGTCCAGTCGATCACGGAACGCGGTGGCGATGGTGAACGCCGAAATGTCGGCCATGGAAAACTGCTCTCCGGCCATGAATTCGTCCGTCAAGAAACGTTCCGAACAGGTCAGTTGCTCGATCACCCGTAGATCGATGATCGCCGCCGCCTTGTCCTGCCCCGCCTGGTGCAGGAAAAACGCGGCATGGCTGGGGGCGATGACATCGGTCACGAAAAAGAAATAGCGATCGATCACCCGGATGCGCTCAGGCCCTGGCTGCGCCGGTGCCAGCCGTCCAGGCACCTTGGCATCGGCGTACTGGATGATGGCGTTGGACTGGTTGATGACCAGCATCGGTGTAGTCCCGTGATCGATCAGGGTCGGGACTTTTCCGGCCGGGTTAAGCGCCAGGAAGGCCGGGCCACGCTGCTCTTGTGCATACAGGTCCAACTTGCGTGCCGTGTAGGCGATGCCCGATTCTTCCAGGGCAATCGCTGCCCGCAGACTGTTGCCTGTGTTGGCACCGAACAGCTCGATTTGATCGTTCATGAGTCATTGCTCTTGTCGGGACATGCAGGCAGCCGCCGAACACTGCCGATGAAGTCAGTATGGTGAAAATTCGCCGCATCGATATGCAAAAACAGTGACCGTCCATACCCCGGCGCGACAAGCCGTATCCCTCCACGAAAACTACTTTCGTCGCGTTTGATAATAGCTCCTCGAAATGTTTTAAGAGTTTCACAAACCAGCCAGTCAACCCTCTCCTCGAACGACCGATGACTCATGTCACTCATCGAGCGCGCCAGTTTTCGCGTCCGTGTTGAGCGCTGTTGCGTGGGCGGAAATCGGGTTCTGTCTGGCGGTGAGACCTTCAAATAACGATAAGAAACACCCAGGAGCACCGTATGTTCAAACGAGCCATTCCCACTGCAGTCCTGCTGGCCACCAGTTCGGTGTACGCACAGGCCGCCGATACCGCAGCCCATGGTTTTCTCGAAGACAGCAAGGCCAGCCTCTCGATGCGTACCCTGTACTTCAATAGCGACAATCGCGACGGCACGGCTGATCCTTCGAAAACCGAAGAAGCGGCCCAAGGGTTTGTGTTGCGCTATGAGTCCGGGTTTAGCCAGGGCGCGGTGGGATTCGGGCTCGATGCCCAGGCACTGCTCGGTATCACACTGGACAGCGGAGCGGGGCGCCACGTCGGTAGCGGCATGATTCCTTCTGAGGGCAACGGCGCGGCCGACGCTTGGAGCAGCTTCGGCCCTACGGCGAAGGTGCGCCTTGCCAGGACAGAGTTCCGCTACGGCACCTTGCTGCCAAAGTTGCCGATCCTTCTGGCGAATGATGCTCGCGTGTTGCCGCAGTCGTTTACCGGGGCGCAGGTCACCTCGAACGACATCGATGGCCTGACATTGACCAGCGGTGTGCTTGAGCACGCGGTAGGGCGCGCCTCGACGGACCGTACGGGCTTGTCGGTCGCCGGCAGCACGCGCGAGAGCAACAAGTTCTACTACGCCGGTGGTGACTACAACCTCACCAGGAATTTGAAAACCCAGTATTACTTCGCGCAGCTGGAGGACTTCTACAACCAGAACTTCCTCGGCCTGACGCACATCCTGCCAATCGACAGCGCCAGCTCGCTGACCACCGACCTGCGCTACTTCCGCACTACGTCGAGCGGTGCCAACAGCTCGGCCGCCGGCCGCGCGCAAGGCTATCGGGTATCGGGCTACACCGACGACAACGACGGTGAAATCGACAACAGCACCTGGTCGGCGATGGTCACCTACACCCATGGCGGCCACGCGGTGTCCGTGGGACATCAGCGTGTGGGCGATGGCAGCAACTTCGTCCAGCCCAACCAGGGCAGCCTGGTCGACAAAGGGGCGGGCGGCGGTAGTGTCTACCTGCCCACCGACAAGATGATCCAGAACTTTGCCCGGGCCGGCGAGCAGACGAACTTCGGGCAGTACACCTACGACTTCGCGCCCTTGGGCGTGCCGGGCCTGAAAGCTTCGATCGTGTATCTGAAGGGCACGGACATCAAGGCGCAAAACGCCAGCGATCAGTCCGAGTGGGAGCGCGACATGACCCTGGACTACGTGTTGCAATCGGGCACGTTCAAAGGGGTGGGTTTCACACTGCGTAACGCCAGGTCGAACACTGACGCGGGCCGCAACGTGGAGCAGAACCGGTTCATCATCAATTACACGTTGTCGCTGTTGTAATCACATCACAACCCCAGTGGGGGCGAGCCTGCTCGCCAAGGCGGTGTGCCAGGCGGCACACCGAAGGCTGGGAGCCACCGCGATGCCGATCAATACGGACACGTATTTTGGCCGTTTCGATCTCCTTTTGGCCTGCCTCACGCTGTGAACCGGCCACGCCGTCGGCAAGAATCAGACGCGGGTTGCCGGTTCGGCAACTCCAGGTCAAATCACAACCAGACGCTTCACTTCCTTGCCCTTGGCAATTTTCAAGGCTGCTGCCGTGTACAGAACATAAAAACCATCGAACTCACGCCACACTTGGGGAAATGATCCATGGACTCAATGAAACGCATACTGGGCGCCACCGTTTGCGGGCTGTCGCTGCTGGCCAGCGCGGTGCACGCCGAACAGCACGAATTGCGGGTGTACAACTGGGCGGACTACATCCTGCCGTCCGTGCCCAAGGACTTTGCCAAGGACACCGGGATCAAGGTGACCTGGGATACCTTCGACACCAACGAGTCCCTGGAAGCCAAGCTGCTCACGGGCAACTCGGGCTACGACCTGGTAGTGCCATCGAACCAGTTCATCGAAACCCAGATCAAGGCGGGCGTGTTCCAGAAACTCGACAAGTCCAAACTACCAAACTGGTCGCACCAGGACCCTGCGTTACTCAAGCTGCTGGACAAGAACGACCCGGGCAACCAGTACGGCGTGCCCTACATGTACGGTACCGTGCTGATCGGCTTCAACCCGGCCAAGGTCAAGGCGGCGCTGGGCGAGAATGCGCCGGTGGACAGCTGGGACCTGGTGTTCAAGCCCGAGAACATGGAGAAGCTCAAGGCCTGTGGCGTAGCGATGCTCGATTCGCCGTCGGAGATCCTGCCGCTGGCCTTGCATTACCTGGGGCTGGACCCGAACAGCCAGAATCCGGATGACTACGAAAAAGCCAAGGCGCTGATGCTAAAGGTTCGCCCTTACGTCACTTACTTCAACTCCGCCAAATACATGACCGACATCGCCAACGGCGATATCTGCGTGGCCATCGGTTACTCCGGCAGCTTCTATCAATTCGGCAATCGCGCCAAAGAGGCGGGCAACGGCGTGGTCGTCGACTGGCGCCTGCCCAAAGAAGGCGCGCCGATCTGGTTCGACACCTTCGCCATTCCGAAAAGCGCGAAGAACGTGGCCGAAGCCCACGAGTTCCTCAACAACCTGCTGGACCCGAAAGTCATCGCGCCGATCAGCGACTTCCTCGGTTACCCGAATGCCAACAAGGACTCGCTGGCGCTGATCGACAAGGACATCACCGGCAACCCGAACCTGACGCCGACCAGCGACGCATTGAAGACGCTGTACGTCGTGCAGCCACTGCCGCAAAAGCTTGAGCGGGTGCGTACCCGGGTCTGGACCAGCATCAAGTCCGATCAGTAACACCGGGATCCTTGTGGGAGCGGGTTGCTCCCACATTTGAACAATGCCGATCACAAATCCCGCGCATGACAAAAAAACACTGTAGGAGCGAGCTTGCTCGCGAAAGCTATTCAACAAACAAAGCAGAGGCTGCGGCTTAACCCTGCGTTTCCTGTTCCAGCTCTTCCTCGACCACAGCAGCCTTACCCTTGGTCTTCAACTCGCTGACAATCACCGCCGCCACAATCAATCCGGCGCCGACCAGGGCAATCGCCGGCAAGCGTTCCCCGGCGATGCGCCCGACAATCCCGGCCCATACCGGTTCGCCGGCATAGATCAGGGTGGCGCGGGTCGGCGATACGCTTTTCTGTGCCCAGTTCATCGCCACCTGAATCGCCGCACTCGCCGCCCCAAGGCCCAGCGCGCTGCACAGCAGCAACCAGGAGAAGTCCGGAATCGCCTCGTTGGTCGGCACCACCATCAGGAACGACAGCACCGAAGTGACCGCCAGTTGCACCGCCGTCACCCGGCGCACATCGACCTGGCCGGCATAGGTGCTGATCAGGATGATCTCGGCCGCAATGGCCACGGCGCTGATCAAGGTGGCGATTTCACCGGGGCTGAAGTTGAACGACGCACCGGCCGGCCCGGACAACAGCATCAATCCGGTAAAGGCCAGCATGATGCCGATGCTGGGCATCAACCCCGGACGCCGTCCCAGCACCAGCCATTGCAGCAGCGGCACGAACGGGACATACAGCGCGGTAATGAACGCCGATTGGCTGCTGGGAATGCTCTGCAACCCGACCGTCTGCAAGCCGTAACCGAGCATGATCGCCACGCCGATGAACGACCCGGCCTTGAGTTCGAACAGGGTCAGGTCGCGCAGGTGGCGCCAGGAAAACAGGGCGACGATGCTCGCGGCGGCAGCAAAGCGCAGGCCGACGAAAAACATCGGGCCGCTGACGGTCATCGCATGCTGCACCAGCAGGAAGGTACCGCCCCAGACCATCGTGATCAGCACCAGCACGCATTCAGCCTTGCTGAACCTTGTAAAACGGGAGGAAGCCTTTGGGGAGTTCACCGACGTCATGACCTTGCACGCTACTGGAGGGGGACGCACAATGCGCCGAATGTTGCGCAGTATACTGCCCAACCCCATTCAGTGAGCAATATAGTGCACAAAGATTCTACCCAACGGGCATCGGTCCTCCAGCACGTCAGTCAAAACGTCCGTCGCTTGCGTCATGCCGCCGACCTGAGCCAGACCGCGCTGGCCGAAAAGTCCGGTGTCAGCCGTCGAATGCTGGTGGCGATCGAGGCGGGGGAAAAGAACGTCAGCCTGACCACCCTCGATCGGGTGGCCGAAGCCCTCGACGTTGCCTTCAGTGATTTGATCCAGGCCCCCGACGCCCGCGATCCGAGCCGTATCAATGAGCTGGCCTGGACCGGCACGATCCCCGGCAGTAAAGCGGTGCTGCTCTCCAAGGCCCAGGCCAGCCGCGAAGTCGAGCAGTGGGAGTGGTGCCTGCAACCGGGCGAGGTGTATCCGTCGGAGCCGGATGCCGATGGCTGGAGCGAGCAGATTTATGTCTTTGAAGGTTGCCTGACCGTTATGCTCGGCGACCAGCCACAGCATATCGCGGCGGGTGAATTCTTCATGTTCGCCAGCAACCAGCCGCACTGTTATCGCAACGACGGGGCAGTGGCGGCGCGGTTTGTGCGAAATGTGGTGATCTGAACAGGGAGAGCACGATGGACCAGACCTTGACCAATGACGCCGACATCCTGATTGTCGGCGGCGGCCTCAGTGGCGCGATGCTGGCGGCGCAGTTGATGCGTTTGCCGGGCCAGCGCCGGGTGCTGGTGATCGAGCCCCGGGCCGAATTGGGGCGGGGCGAAGCCTACAGCGCGGTGGAACCGGGCCATACGCTCAACGGCAATGCGGCGCGGATGAGTGTCGACCCGGACAACGCCGACGACCTGACCCAATGGTTGACCGAGTACATCGAGGCGGGCGGCTGGCCGGAATCGGATCAACAGCACGTGCCAATCAGCGAGTTGTTTCCACCAAGGGGCGTTTTCGGCCTGTATGCCCGGCAGCGCCTGGCAGAAGCGCAGGCGGTGGGCGCCATGAACGGTTCGACGGTCGGGCATGTGCAGGCCGAGGTGGTCGATCTGCAAACCGATGCCGACGCCGTACGGTTGACCTTGAGCGATGGCCGATGCGTGCAGGGCGCTTTTGCAGTACTGGCCACCGGGATGTTTCCCGCCGCGCGCACGCCACAAACCCAGTCCAGCGGTTTGAACGCAGCGGCCCTCGATCCGTGGGATGTGGCGGCCATGCGGCAACTCGATCCGCAATCGACGGTCATGATCATTGGCTCGGGGCTGACCATGGTCGACGCCGTGGTCTCCCTGGAACAGGCCGGGCACCGTGGGCCGATCGAAGTGTTTTCCCGTCATGGACTGTTGCCCCATGTACGGCGCCAGCCACCGGCCTGGGTGGATTTTCTCGCTGAGGACCCGAGTATCCGCACACCCCGCCAGTTGATGCGCGAACTGCGTCGACACTGCCGGGACGCCATCGCCCAGGGCATCGATTGGCAAGCGCCACTGGACACGGTGCGGGCACACATTGGCCGCTTGTGGCATCAGGCGACGGATGAGCAACGTCGGCAGTTCGTGCGGCATGTGCGGCCGTGGTGGGAAAGCCATCATCACCGCTCGCCACCCTTGAGCGCCGAATTGGTGGAGCGCTTATATAAAGAAGGGCGGTTACGTGTTCACGCAGCCTCATACAAAGGCCTTGAGCCTGCGATGAATGGCGGGGTGAGTATCCGCCTTCGGCGGCGCGGCGAGGCGCAGACCTGTGTGGTCAGCGGTGCCGCCCTGATCAACTCCAGCGGTATCGAATACGACTGGCGCCGGGTCGCGCGGCCGCTGCCCCGGCAACTGCTCGCCCGAGGTCTGGTGCGGCCGGGGCCGTTGGCCCTGGGCATCGAGGCAGAGGTTGATGGTGCGGTCCTGAACGCCGAGGGGCAGCCCGCCCGCCGTCTGTTTGCCATGGGCCCGCCGTTGCGTGGCATGTGGTGGGAAAGTACCGCTGTCACCGATGTGGCGAGCCAGGCCAAGGCGTTGGCCGAGCGGTTGGTACGCTAATCAGGTTGTGGGGCTGAGTGCATATCCATTATTTGGGTAACGGCGGCTGGCGGTTTCGCCCTTACGGCGAGTCACTTTTAACAAGCGCCTTAAAAGTAACCAAAAGCGCTCGCCCCTTACGTCCGGCCCCTCGCCAGGGCTCGGGGTTCCTTCGCTTCGGTATTCATCCGGGGGCATTGCCCTCCGGTCGGCTGCGCTCGACCTACATGCAATGAGTTCGACTGCGTCGAACGGCGCTGCGCGCCCATCCCCGGATGAACACCTCCGCTCAGCCTGCCGAGGGGGCGGGTGGATCAAGAGCGGCAGGCGAGCTAACGCTCGGCCTGTTGAGTGGTGAGGAACGGGGGGGTATGCCGACCTGTTTTGCTCTGCTCTTCTCTCTTCTGTAGGAGCAAGCTCGCTCCTACAGGTGAATGCGGTCACGTTGGATTAGGCCGGCCAGTAGGCCGCCTCGCTTTTGCTTTGGCTTTTGATCTTCTTGCCCCCTCGAGAGGCACCGAACGTCAGGGGCAAGAGCCCTTGGTTACTTGGGGCTCTTCCAAGTAACCCGCCGTAAGGGCGGAACCATAAGCCGCCATTACCAAAGAACCGGATATGTACACCTTCAAAACATAAGCTGCCCCCACCCGAGGTCGCGGTTTTCCATAGGGTTGAAGCCAGCCCCATCAGCCAATGTGGCTAATGGGGCGCAGGCTCAGTTGGCGATCACCGGCACTGTGCGCACGGAGCCTTGGGAGGAGGTGATCGTGGCGGTCGGGTTCGTTGATGGAACGACCGTGGTGGTGTTGTTCACCGTCAACTTCCAGCGACCATTCGCCGGTACGGCGGTGGTGCCCAGGGTGACCTGTCCGGTCGGAGTGGTGACCTTGATGGTGATGGTGTTGCCGGTGGTCACCGATGAGGTACCGGCAAAGCTCCAGGTGAAGCGGTTGTTGGAGCGGGCGCTCACCGTTGCGGTGGTCACTGCGAAGGTTTCCGCAACAGGCCGTGGCGAGACCTGCACCGTGACCGTGGCCGGCGACGTCGACTGGGCGCCGAAGCTGTCCTGGGCGATGTAGGTGAAGGTCGTGGTGAAGGCCGTGGTGAAGGTGGCCGGTGGGGTGTAGGTCAGCGCCGTGCCGCTACGGCTGACGATGCCGCGACCTGTCGGTGGTTGAGTGAAGCTGGCGACCGCCAGCGGCAGGTTGCCTTCCGGATCGGTGTCGTTGGCCAGCACGTTGATTGGAATCGCCACACCCAGTGTCGTGACGGCATCGGCGACTGCCACCGGAGGCCGGTTAGGCGCGACGGTAATGGTCACGGTTGCCGCTGTCGTCGAGGCCAGGCCTTTGATGTCCTGGGCCTTGTAGGTGAAGGTCGTGGTCAGTGGCACGTTGACGACAGCGGGAGGGGTGTAGACCACAGCCGCAGTGCCGCTCAACCTCACGATGCCCTGGCCGGTGGCCGGTTGGGTCAGCGCGGTGATGCTCAGCGGCGTATTGCCGTCCGGGTCCCTGTCGTTGGCCAGCAGGTTGAGGGTGATCGGCACGCCGAAACTGGTGCTGCCGGTATCGGCGACGGAGATCGGTGCCTGGTTCGCGCCGGTGTCCGGTGCGGTGCCGACGACTACGACCGGCTCTGTGTCGCTGCCGCCGGCGGCGGATTTCACCGTTACGGTGGCAGGGGGCTGGCTCAGGTCAGCCACCGTCAGGCGTTGCAGGGTGCCGGTTTTCGATAGCCTTCCGTAACCCTGGGCGACCATGTCCGGTACCACCACTTCGTCTGTGGAAGTGGCCTCGATCAGCAGGCTGTGGTTGCTCCAGTTGTAAAGAGCGGTCTGGATTTTCACCACGTCCGAAAGCTTGCCCGACACCGAGGTCGGGCGGGTGGTCCCGGCGGGGTTGGTGGCGGTGACCACCACGACCGGAGGCACGGTTGCGTTGGTCAGCAGATGCTGGGCGAAGAACACGCCGTTGTTATCGCTCAGCATGTCGGTCTGGCAAGGCGATACAGGCGGGCCGGGCACCAGGGCGATGCTTTCGCGAAAGCACAGGGTCGAACCGTTGGCGGCTTTGGCAAACACTTCGACCCGGGTGTTGTTGCCGCCCGTACCTGCTATGCGGCGGTAGGTGGCACGGGTCATGTCCACCGCGGTTTGCGCACGGTTGTCGAGGACCTTGCCGGACAGGGTGAAGAGGTTGGTCTGGAGGGTCCCGGCCGGACCCTGGATGCGCACGAAGTTGGTGTTGTTGGGGCTGCCGGTCACGGCTTCGGTGAGGTTCGGGTCGCCGACGAAGGTCTCGATGGCGCCAGTGTCCGGGTTCACCTCGGTATAGGGGCCGTTGACGCTGCGCAGGAACGGCCCGATCGCGCCGTTGACTGCACCGCTGAAAACCCCCGGTGCACCGATGCCGACGTCCCTGGTGATGTTGATTGCACGACGGCCGGGGGTGGTGACATTGATCGTTTCCACACCGTAAGGGTGAGTAATGGTGTAGGTCCCGGCAGTGGGAATGTTCACCCGCATGCGAATCCGCGCGAAGCTGATCTGGTCGCCGTCGACCGGATTACCGCCGGCAAACGCTGCTTCTATCCCGGCCACATAGGCGTCCATGCCATAGCCGGCGGCGTTGTTGGGGATGCTGGTCTCGGCGAGGAACCAGAAGGCTTCGTCCGGCCAGTTATCCGGGAACACCATCGGCAGGGTGTCGTCGAAAACGCCTGGTGTCGGCAGCAGGGTGCACATGTAGGCCGGTGGCACACTGGCTGGTACCCGCGAGCTGGTGGCGCGGGACTGGCACAGCTCCATCGACAGTAGATTCTTGTCCTGATACCAGATCGGGAATTTCCCGGTGGCAAAGGTGTAAGGGCCGGGATCGACGGCGGCAAGTTGCGCGAAAGCACTGCCGGACAGCGATAGAGTCAGTCCCAAAGCGTTGAGCGCCAGGCGTGGCCATTTGTTCATGATGCCTCCTGATGAGGATCCGGGCATGTGAGCGTTCATTGCACGATGACCACTTCTTCGGTATCGCTGCCACCATTGGATGACGTCACGCGAACCTGGGCTGGCGGAATCGGCGTGATGCCGGTGGCCAGACTTTTCACTGCGCCGTCGCCACTCAGGGCACCGATGGCGAGACCGGTGCCAGTGGTAGCGGTGAGCACCGGTGGCGACGTTTCATCGCTGGTCGAGGCCGTGATGGTGATTTGCCCGGTGCTCAGGCTGTATTCGGCGCGTGAGATCGTCACCAGGTCGGTCAGCGGCATGGGCAAGGTGGTTGGCGTGCTGCTGGCGATGGCCAGATGGTTGTCGGCGGTCACTTGCAAGGTGCTCGGCAGCGTCGGATTGTTCGGTGACTGCGCATACCAGTGGCCGGTGGTGTCCGCTTCGGTGAAGTTCAGGACCGGGTTGTTGCTGGCCAGGCTCACGGTGGCCGGTGGTGGCGGGGCCAACACGAACACGTCCTGCTGGGCCACCGGTGCACTGGCGCCGGCATGCCGCGAGTAGGTGCTGCGCTCGGCGATCACCGGGGTTGGCCGGACCACCGACGACAACTTGCCGGAAACGGCGAAGAGGGTGGTGCGCAAGTCCAGACCATTGGGGCCTTCGATGCGCACGTAGTTGGTGTTGAACGGGCTGCCGGTGACGGCTTCGTTGAGGTTCGGATCACCGACGAACTGTTCGGCCTGGCCCGTGGTCGGATTGGTCTCGGTATAGGGGCCATTGACGCTGCGCAGAAACGGCCCGACGTCGCCCTTGAGCGCGCCGTCATAGGTTTTTGGTGCACCGATGCCGATGTCCCGGGTCATGTTGATTGCTCGTCGGCCGGGGGTGTCGACGTTGAACACTTCGACGCCGTAGGGGTGGGTGATGACATAAGTGCCGGCGGTGGGCACGTCGATGCGAATACGGATACGGGCGAAGCTGATCTGGTCGCCCTCCAGTGGATCGCCGCCACTGAAAGCTGCTTCGAGCGCCGACACATAAGTCAGGTCGATGCCTCGGGCGGCATCGACGATAGTCGTTTCGCCTGTGGCCCAGAACGCTTCGTCGGGGAAATTGGTCGGGAAGACCAACGGTTGGGTGTCATCGAAAATGCCGGGATTAGGGATCAGCGAGCACATGTAAGTCGGGGCGCCCGGCGCGCTGGCAACCCTGGAACTGACAGCCTTTGATAAACACAGGTCAAGAGTTCGGCCGTGGCTATCCTGATACCAGGCGGCGAAATTGCCATTGGCTGGCAGGTAGGGTCCGGGGTCTACGGCAAACAGCGCTGCCTGGGCGATGCCTTGGGCTAGAGCGGTCATGATCAGGGCTGTTGCTGTTTTGCACAGTAAAGGGTGCATGAGTATTCCCTCTATCGAAGTACCTGCCCCCTTGGGGATGGGTCAGTTGGCTGGGAGGTTGGCAACTTCCATACCAATCAGCGAAAACGCCCGTGAGAGGCTCGAATTACAGGCGTTGGCGCAGTCGCGGGTGACAGACTGGCAAGTTGGATAGCGGGCGGTTTTCCCCAACATTGGGGGTGGATTGGGCGGCGGGCGGATAGGGAATCGCAGTACCCAGGTTCGGGCAATCCGCTATGGGTGGGCTATAAACCTATAGGGGGTAAACCGGGAACCGTGTCCATGACCACTATCGCCAAAGTGCTTGCGACCGAAAGCGAAGTCCGCTTGAACACGCGCAAGCAGCCGTTCGATCTGCTGCGCTGGTTTTCGCTGGTCAGCATGGCGGTGATCGGGACGGTGGCGGTGGCGCTGGGGGCCGTATCCACGCGGTTTGTGATTACCGAAAGCGTGCAGCGCGATGCGCTATTGACCTCACAATTCATTCAGGCGATTGCCTTGGCCGAGGTGCGCCATCTATCGATACCCAACGTCCGGACCATGGGCGAGTTGCTCGACCCACGAAAAGACAAGGACTTTCCAGATGTCGACCCGCTGGCCCGTGCCAGTGCCCGTGGGGATTTCCTCGACCATATCGAAAATTTGCCGGACGTGATCCTGGTCAACATCTATGCCCCTGATCACATGGTGATCTGGTCGACCAACCCGGCCTTGATGGGCACCACGATCCATGGCGATGAGGACCTCGACCGGGCGTTCAGCTCGAAGCTACCTGTGTCGACCAGCTACCACGATGTGGACAAATCCCGCATGGAGCAGAAGTTCCTGGCGCCACCCAAATACCTCTTCATCGAAAACTACATTCCCCTGTTCGATGCAGATGGTCGCACCGTCACGGCGATGGTCGAGGTTTACAAGGAACCGCAGGACCTGATCAGCCGCATGGAGCGCGGCCTGGTGCTGATCTGGCTGGCGACCGCCCTGGGCGGCGGTCTGATTTACCTGGGGCTGTACTGGATCGTGCGGCGGGCGGCGATCCTGCTGACGACGCAGCAGAAGCAATTGATCACCAACGAAACCTTTGTGGCCCTGGGGGAGATGTCCTCGGCGGTCGCCCACAGCCTGCGCAACCCATTGGCGACCATCCGTTCAAGCGCCGAACTGGCGATAGAGTTCGACAATGGTCCGGCACACGGGAACATCAACGACATCATTTGTCAGGTCGATCGCATGTCGACATGGGTACGGGATTTGCTCCAGTCCCTGCGACCGCTCAATGACGAGGCTGAGCCCGTGAACCTGGTGGCGGCACTGCATGACAGCCTGATGGCTTTCGAGCAACAGATCAGCAAGGCCAAGGTCAACGTGTTGTTCGAGCCGGACCAGACGCCCATGGTCCTGAGCCAGCAGGTGCAATTGACCCAGATCCTCAACAGCCTGTTGTCCAACGCGGTGGAAGCCATGGACAACGGCGGTACGCTGACTATCCAGATCGAGCCGCCCGATGCCCAGCGCGTCAGCGTGAGGGTGAGCGATACCGGCAAAGGCATGAGCGAAGAACAGCGCACCATGGCCTTCCGGCCGTTCTTCACCACCAAGCAGGGCGGGCTGGGCGTCGGGCTGGTGCTGGTCAAGCGGATCATGGAGCGTTTTGGCGGTGTAGTGACCCTCGACAGTCGCGAAGGCGAGGGCACCACTGTCCGCCTGTCATTTAGATTGGCCCCTTGAAAATGGGGGATTAACCATCCCCGTTAGCGGGTGTCAGTCCCCGGTCAATTCCACGGTCAATGGCCTGCCGATATTGATAAGCTATTGTTTTATCGAGTGTTAATGCCTTCGTATAAAACAGTCACAAAGTTGGCGAGGTCCTTGCATCTTCACTATCACCTCCTACACGATGACGAGGCGGCTGGTGATGGCAAAAAAAGCGCGCTACGACTTCAAGCGCTTGGGAGCGTTTACGCCTTTGACGCTGCATTCACTACGCTCACGGGCCTTGGGCATGCACCTGGTGCTGATGTTGGTCACCGGTTTGCTGGCCAGCCAGCTGCTGGTCGCCAGCCAGTCAACGTCGGCGCCCGAACCTGCTCCGGCATCCACTCCCGTACCTGCGGTCGTTGAAGCCGACACCCCGTGGGGTGGCAACTATTTCCCCAACACCCTGCTGACCGACCAGGACGGCCAGCAGCTGCGTTTTTTCGATGACATGATCAAAGGCAAGGTGGTGGTGATCAACTTCATCTTCACCTCGTGCAGCGACTCCTGCCCCCTGGAAACCGCGCGCCTGCGCCAGGTGCAGAAACTGCTGGGGGATCGGGTCGGCAAGGACATCTTCTTCTACTCCATCAGCATCGACCCCCTGAGTGATACCCCCGAAGTGCTCAAGGCTTATGCGCAACGCTTCCAGGTCGGGCCGGGCTGGAAATTCCTCACCGGGGAGTTCGCCGACGTCACCGAGCTGCGCAAGAAACTGGGGTTGTTCATCGAAGGCATCGATAACGGGCGCAACAAGGACCACAACCTGAGCCTGATCGTCGGCAACCAGGAAACGGGCCGCTGGATGAAATCCTCGCCGTTCGAAAACCCGTGGATCCTGGCCGACCAACTGGCCAATACCCTGCAGAACTGGAAGCAGCCCAGCGTCGAAGAAAGCTACGCCAATGCTCCGCAAATCCGCCCGCCGAGCAATGGCGAAGAGCTGTTCCGTACCCGCTGCGCGTCTTGCCACAGCCTCGGTCCGCTGGACGGACAAGGTATCGGCTTGCGCAGCATCGGCCCGGACCTGATCGGCGTGACCCACAAGCGCGATCCGGCCTGGCTCAGCCGCTGGATCCGCGAACCGGATCGCATGCTCGCGGAAAAGGACCCGATCGCGATGGAACTGTTCGATCGCTACAACAGGATCCCGATGCCCAACCTGCGGCTGGATGAGCGTTCCGCCCGGTCCATCATCGATTTCCTGCATGAAGAGACTGACCGTCAGCATCCGCCGGCGGTCAGTGGTAACGAGGAGCCTGAGCATCATCATTCGGTCGCGCAACCCGAGATGACCCAGGCGCAATAGTGTCAAAAAAATTACGTTGGCCAGTCAGTTGCTATCAATGCCACCTACACTGATCCAGAAAGCGGCTGAACAGGCTCGGTTTCAAGTATCCAGGACACAGCCATGCAGATACTGGAACAACAAAAAGTAGCTGCGCTGCAGGCTCCGGCAGCACCGCGCAAGGGTTGGCGGCCGCAGTTCAACTTGCTGCGCTGGTTCTCCCTGGCAAGCTTTTTCATCATTGCCGCAGTGGCGTTGGGGCTGGGTTACATCTCCACGCGCTTTGTGGTCGATGAAAGCATCGAGCGCGATTCAATGCTGACCGCGCAGTTCATTCAAGCCATTGGCGAGGCGGAAATCCGGCATGCCGGGATTTCACCGGGTAAAACCATGGGCGAAATGCTCGACCCGCGCCTGGACCATGCCGATGCCGACATCAACCCCGAATCCCGGGCCGCCGCGCGCATTGAGTTTCTCGACCATGTGGAGCATCTGCCGGACATCCTGCTGGCGACGGTGTATGCCCTGGACCGCACCGTGGTCTGGTCGACCAACTCCGAGTTGATCGGCGCGCGCATCGAAGACGACAACGAACTGGACGAATCCTTCGAAATGAAATCGCCGGTGTCCACCCGCTACCACCAGATTGATGAGGAGCGTCCCGAACAGCGTCTGCTGCGCGAACCGGAATACCTGTTCGTCGAGAACTACATTCCGATGTTCAACGCCGACAGAAGCAAAGTGATTGCCATGGTGGAGATCTACAAGGAACCGGTGGACCTGGTGGAACGCATCCAGCGTGGCTTCAAGGCGATCTGGCTGGCCACCCTGATCGGCGGGGCGGCCATTTACCTGGGGCTGTTCTGGATCGTCCGGCGCGCGGCGATACTGCTGCAGAGCCAGCAAAAACAACTGATCGCCAATGAAACCTTTGTCGCCCTGGGGGAAATGTCCTCGGCGGTGGCCCACAGCCTGCGCAATCCGCTGGCGAACATCCGTTCCAGCGCCGAACTGGCTCAGGACATCGCCAGCCAGACCGCACAGAAAAACATTGGCGACATCATCAGTCAGGTCGACCGCATGTCACGCTGGGTCCGTGAGCTGCTGGTGTCGTTGCGGCCGATGAATGACGACTTTGAAACGGTCGACCTGGTGCTGGCCCTCGAGGACACCTTGAGTGCCTTTGAGTCCTTGATCAAACGTTCGAACGTCGAAGTGCGGTTTTCTCCTGCCAGCGTGCCACCGGTCGTCAGCCAACAGGTGCTGCTCACGCAAATACTCAATAGCCTGTTTGCTAATGCTCTGGAAGCCATGCCCAAAGGGGGCGTGCTGACGATCGAGATCGACTCCTCGGTGCCCGGCGACGTGAGCATGATCCTGACGGACACCGGCAAGGGGATGTCCAAACAACAACAACAAATGGTCTTCAAGCCGTTTTTCACCACCAAACAAGGCGGATTGGGCGTTGGCCTGGCTCTGGTCAAAAGAATAATGGAGCGGTTTGACGGCTCAGTCGAACTGACCAGCCGGGAGCAGGAAGGAACCCGCGTTTGTCTCAATTTCAAAGTGGCAACGGGAGGGGAGTATGGAGCACAGCATTCTGCTGGTCGAGGATGACGAAATCCTCGCCGAGAATATTCAGACTTACCTGGAGCGCAAGGACTTCGAGGTGACCGTCTGCCACTCGGCTGAAGATGCACTGGAGCAATTGGGTTCTTTCGCTCCTGACGTGGTCCTGACCGACAACTCGTTGCCGGGCATGAGCGGTCACGAACTGATCCAGAAGCTGCGCATCAGCGCGCCTGATCTGAAAGTGATCATGATGACCGGCTATGGCAACGTCGAAGACGCCGTGGTAGCGATGAAAGAGGGCGCTTTTCACTACGTCACCAAGCCGGTGGCCCTGCCGGAGCTCAAGCTGCTGCTGGACAAGGCCCTGGCCACCGACCGCATGGAGCGCACGCTGTCGTTTTACCAGGAGCGCGAGGCCCAGAAGTCGGGGGTGCAGGCACTGATTGGCGAGTCGGCACCGATGGCGTACCTCAAGAGCACCATCAGCCAGTTGCTCGACGCCGAACGGCGGATGGGCAACAGCGATCTGCCGCCAGTCCTTGTGGAGGGCGAGACCGGTACCGGCAAGGAGCTGGTGGCCCGGGCCTTGCACTTCGACGGCCCGCGCAGCAAAGGCCCGTTCATTGAATTCAACTGCGCTTCGATCCCGTCCAATCTGGTGGAGTCGGAGCTGTTCGGCCACGAGAAGGGCGCCTTCACCGACGCCAAGGACCGTCGCATGGGGCTGGTGGAAGCGGCCGATGGCGGCACGCTGTTCCTCGATGAAATCGGTGAAATGGACCTGCTGTTGCAAGCCAAGCTGCTGAAACTGCTGGAAGACCGGACCATCCGCCGGGTCGGTTCGGTGAAGGAGCGCAAGGTCGATCTGCGGGTGATCAGCGCCACCAACTGCAATCTCGAACAAATGGTCCAGCAAGGCAAATTCCGCCGCGACCTGTTTTTCCGTTTGCGCATCATTTCGATCAAGGTGCCGCGCCTGTATGCCCGTGGCGCCGATATCCTGCTGCTGGCCCGGCACTTCCTGGCACTGCATGGCAAACGCTACGGCAAGCCGAACCTGCATTTCAGTGACCAGGCCGAAGCGTTGCTGCTCAGCTACAGCTGGCCGGGCAACGTACGCGAATTGCGCAACATGCTGGAGCAAACCGTGTTGTTGGCGCAAAGCGACACCATTGCCGCCCATCAACTGAACGTTTGTTTGAGCCTGGTGGATGAGCCAGCGATGTTTCATCACGAGCCACAACACTTTAGCGAGCCGCGTCCGTCCTACAACAGCACTGAATCCATGAACCTGCCGGAAGTGGAACGGGACATGGTGCGCAAGATGCTCGACAAGACCGACTGGAACGTCACCAAATCGGCACGCCTGCTCGGTCTCAGTCGCGACATGTTGCGCTACCGGATCGAAAAGCTCGGCCTCGCCCGCCCGGACAAACGCCAGTGGTAGGGAAACTGATTGAGAACGCCCCTGGTGCTCACTGCAACACCGGGCCCTGTCTCAGGCAGGACAGCATGCAACCGGGATTCTCGACTTCCTGGTTCACGTAGACACCATGCTCCGGATCGTAGGAGCGGACAAACACCCGAACCGTGGCGTCGGCCACGGTCGGCAGGCGCGAATCGTAGAACACGTGATCGCTTGAAACCGGGATGAAATCCCCTGGTGCGGTCGGGATGTACGTGCCCGGCGGCACGCTGCTCAGGGACGGTGGCACGGGGTGAGCGAAGGGTTGGTCGGCGCCGTAATAATTGAATTCACTGCTGTAGTCAGTGGTGGCTGGCAAGTCGTCGGCACGGGCGACAGCGGTCGCGCTCAGGCAGACGGCGAGCAAAAGTGTCAGGTCGGCTTTTTTCATGGCAACACCTGCGAAATCGGTTTAACCGCATGTCCCCAAGGTCATTAACTATAGCTGTCACCATGGACAGTCGTCGGCGCTGCACGGATTACAAGTTCGCAACACCTGCCAGGATAGGGTTGATCTAGACTCCGACCGGTCAAATCGACGACCCGAACCCTGGAGCGTGCAATGGAAATGCCGACAAAAGAACAAGCCATCGCCAGTAACCGCGAGGCCTGGAATGACTCCGCCCGTCACCACAAGGACTCCTGCGAATGGCAAGCCTTGTTGAAGGCCGTGGCGCACGCGGATTTTTCCTGTCTGGATGAGACCCTGACCGCTTTGCTGACCCAGACCGGTGTCGAGGGCAAGGAGGTGGTGCAACTGGGCTGCAATAACGGCCGCGAAAGTCTGTCACTGTTCGCCCTGGGCGCGCGCAGCGTGGTGGGTGTCGACCAGTCTGAAGCATTTATCGAGCAGGCACGGGAACTGGCGTCCCGCTCGCCCCATGCGCCGCAATTCATCGAAGCGGACATTCACCGCTTGCCTGCGCAACTGCAGGAGCGCTTTGACCTGGCGCTGATCACCATCGGGGTCTTGAACTGGATGCCGGACATCGGCGAATTCTTCCGCCATGTTGCGCGCACGCTGAAGCCGGGTGGGGGGCTGGTGGTGTACGAAACCCACCCGTTCCTGGAAATGTTCGACCCCGAGGCAGCCGATCCTTTTCGCCTGGCCAGTTCATACTTCCGTCGCGAACCGTTCGTGCAACATGAACCGATCGTCTACGAAGGCAGGATCGAACAGCCATCGACGGCGTCCTACTGGTTCGTCCATACCCTGAGCGACCTCTTCAGCGCCGCCATTGCGGCAGGGCTGCAGATCCGCCACTTCAAGGAATACCTGCACTCCAATCGCGAAGAACTCTATGACCGCTATCAGCAGCAGGCAGCGCAGTTGCCGTTGTGTTTTACGTGGGTGCTGGTGAAAGGCCCAGTGATGTGTAGCTCAGACTGACGCCTTCGCGAGCAAGCCCGCTTGTGTCTTGTCCAGGTTGATCGCAATCAACGGCTTGCCCTGATCCACCACCGCCCGGCACAGGCGAAACGCCGAATAAGCCATCAACGACGAGCCGACCACCAACAGCCCGGCAGTCTGTTCGACGGCGGCCATCGCCCATGAGCTGTTGGAGGCGATCGAGCATGCTGGGAAACCTGTAGGAGCGAGCTTGCTCGCTCCTACAGAGGTGGCGGCGGTGTTTATTTGCGTGCTTCCAGAATCAGGTTGAACGGCGTTTCGGTGGCCCGGCGAAAGCGCGTGAAACCAGCCTCTGTAAACACCTTGCGCAACCGCGCTTCGCCGGCCTGGGCGCCGAGGCCGAGGCCGACTTCCTGGGACAGCGAGTTCGGCGTGCAAATAAACGTCGAGGCGGCGTAGAACAGGCGTCCGACCGGGTTGACGTTTTCGTCGAGCAAGTCGTTGGCATAGGGCTCGACCAGCAGCACCGTGCCGTCGTCTTTCAGCGATTCATAGGCATGTCTGGCCGCGCCCACCGGGTCGCCCATGTCGTGCAGGCAGTCGAAGTAGCAGACCAGGTCGTAGTCGCTGCCGGGGTAGCTTTTGGCCGTGCCCTGGAAGAACCGGGCTCGACCGGACACACCGCCTTCTTCGGCCCTTTGGGTGGCGACGGTAACGGAGGGCGCGTGGTAGTCGAAGCCGACGAAGCGCGAATCCGGAAACGCCTGGGCCATGATTACTGTCGAGGCGCCATGGCCGCAGCCGATGTCCGCCACTTTGGCCCCGGCTTCCAGTTTGGCCACCACGCCGTCGAGGGCCGGCAACCATTCGGCGACCAAATGGGCTTTGTAGCCTGGGCGGAAGAAGCGTTCGGTTCCGCTGAACATGCACGGATGGTGTTCTCCCCAAGGCAGGGCGCCGTTGCCGCGCATGGCGTTGACCAGCTTGTCCTTGTCGTGGAAAAACGACGCGACGACACCGATGCCCCCGGCGATATAGACCGGTGAGTCTTCGATGGCCAGGGCCAGGGCTTGCTCTTCAGGCAGGCGGAACTGGCCGTCGTGGTGTTCCATGTAGCCGGAGGCGGCATGGGCGCTGAGCCATTCGCGCAGCAGGCGGGTGTTGCAGCCGGTTTTCCCGGCAAGGGTTTCGGGGGTGATGGGCTGGCTGTCGGCCATTGCCCGGTACAGGCCGAGCTCTTCGCCGAGGATGACATTGGCGAGCATCGCCGCACCCCCCATGTCGTTCACCAGTTTGCCCATGAAATCGTTGAGTCTGGCCTCGTCCATTACGTGTGCTCCTTCAGCAGGATCACGGTCCAGGGGCATTGTCTGGCGGGGCGTTCGCCGCTGGGCGGTGGTCGTGGGGATGTGCAGGGCACCAAGCGGGTCCTGTGTGCATTCAGTTTAGTTCGGACCTTGTACTGCGCGGTCTGGCACGACGAAAGCGACGGTTTTCCTGCCGGCACATGACTCTGTGGGGGATGTATCTCACTGTATCTCACCTGCCTTTCGATACAGTCCCCCGCAACTTCAGGCCACCCCCGAACACAGACCCGATACAAACCTGCGATGAACTGTGAAGGCTGTTTTGGCGCCGTTATTGCGTGACTGCCAAGACGCTTTCCCTGGTCGTCGCAACCGACGGTCGTACGCTCCTGACTCTGTTCCGCGCCTGATGCGGTCAAGGGGATTTCCATGACAACGCTTGTGTCTCAATCCGATCCTGACGTCACACCCGTGGATCGCCTGCGGGTCGATCACTACACCAATGGCATCATCGGCCCAAGCCAGCCCATGCTCGGGCCATTGGCCGACGGCGGCACGCTGATTACCGGTACACCGCCAGGCTGTTGGGGGCCAATGATCACGCCAGCCTTCGAGGGCGGGCATGAAGTGACGCAACCGGTGGCGATCGCCGGGGCGCAAATCGGTGATGCGGTGGCCATCAAGATCAAAAGCATGCGCGTGACGTCACTGGCGACTTCGTCCGGGGTCATGAGTTTTGTCGAGGGGCGGTACAACGGCGATCCGTTCGTCTCGAAATTCTGCTCCACATGTGGCACCGATCATCCGGCCAGCCATGTCGAAGGTATCGGCGCCGAGGCCATTCGCTGCAACCACTGTGGTGCCGAGGTCAGCGCGTTTCGTTTCAGCCACGGTTATGTGATTGTGTTCGATGCGCAGAACCAGGTCAGCCTGACGGTCAATCAGGACATCGCCAATCGTCTGGCGGGTAACGCTTCAGAAATGTCGGCACTGCCGGAATTCGCGGCCCAGCATTCGATCCTGTCCCTGGCCCGTGCCGACATCCCAGGCGTTGCGGCTCACATGCGTCCGTTTCTCGGCAACATCGGCACCCTGCCATCCCGGGACTTGCCCGACTCCCACAACTGCGCCGACTTTGGCCAGTACCTGATCAATGCACCGCACCGTTTCGGCATGACCCGTGAAGAGCTGCACGCGGCGAAAACCGACGGCCACATGGACACCAACTCGATCCGCGAAGGCTGCGTGCTGATTTGCCCGGTGAAAGTTCCCGGTGCCGGGGTGTACATGGGTGACATGCATGCCCAGCAGGGCAACGGTGAGATCGCCGGGCACGCCACCGATTGCTCCGGGGAAACCGAAGTGGTGGTGGAAGTTGTGAAGAACCTGACCCTGGAAGGGCCGATCCTGTTGCAAAACCTGGATGACCTGCCGCCGATGGCGCGGCCAATGAACGCCGGACAAAGGGCAAAAGTCCGTGAGCTGGGCGAGCGTTGGGGCCAGCACGAGATCGAACAGAGCGGGCCGATCACCTTCATCGGCAGCGGCGAGAACCTCAATCTGGCGGTGGAAAATGGCCTGCAACGCGCCGCTTCCGTCACCGGCCTGCCTTATGACGAAGTCCTCAACCGCGCCACTATTACCGGCTCGATCGATATCAGTCGCCTGCCGGGCACCGTGCGTGTGACGTTCCTGTGTCCGATGGCTGTGCTCGATCGCATGGGCATCGGTCATCTGGTGCGTGAGAAATACGATCTGGCCTGACAGCCAATGGCGGGTCTGTATCGCAGTGTGTATGGACTTGCCGGTGATACAGACGCTGGCATTTTCCAGCACAAGTGAACACAGGCCCGATACACCCCTTCGATTAACTGTGTCTGACGGCGAGCATCCATTGGGTGCTCGCACCCCAGGCACCGTTTGAGATCGACATCATGCAGATATCCATTCCTCCTGTAGCCAAGGCCAGCGCAGGGCTTGGCCTGCGTCGCGGTTTACTCAAAGACCTCCAGGCCGCACCGACAGGCGATTTCGACTTTCTGGAAGTCGCCCCGGAAAACTGGATCGGGATCGGCGGCGCTCACGGCGCGGCATTGCGGGCCCTGGCTGAACGCTATCCGTTGTCCTGTCACGGCCTGTCCCTGTCCCTGGGCGGGCCGTCGCCGCTGGACGTCGGGTTCTTGCAGGAAGTCCGCGGTTTTCTCGATCACTACCACGTGCCGCTGTACAGCGAGCATTTGAGCTATTGCAGTGATGACGGTCACCTGTACGACCTGTTGCCGTTGCCTTTCACCGAAGAAGCGGTGCACCACGTCGCCGCGCGGATTCGTCAGGCCCAGGACATCCTGGGGCGGCGTCTGGCGGTGGAAAACGTTTCCTATTACGCCGCTCCCCGACAGGACATGGACGAGGTGACATTCACCAATGCCGTGCTGCGTGAGGCCGATTGCGACCTGCTGCTGGACGTCAACAATGTCTACGTCAATTCGATCAACCACGGTTTCGATCCTCAGGCGTTTCTCGCCGGCATCGATTCCGGTCGGGTGGTGGCCATGCACATTGCCGGGCATTTCGATGAGTCCGATACCTTGAAGATCGATACCCATGGTGCTTCGGTCAAACCGGCGGTGTGGTCGTTGCTGGCCCAGGCTTATGCCCGGTTCGGTGCGCAGCCGACCTTGCTGGAGCGCGATTTCAATTTTCCGGCATTCGCCGAACTGGTGGCGGAATTGCAGACCATTCGCCGCTTGCAACAGGAGGGCGTGAGCCGTGGATAAGTCAGGTCTCTTGTATCAACAAACCACCATGGGCCTGTATCTGCGCGACCCTGAACACAACGCGCCACCCACCGGCATGGATCCGGCGCGGGCACAGGTTTACCGCGATCTGGTGTTCGCCAACCTGTCTTCACTGCTCAGTGGCACCTTTCCGGTGTTGGTGAAGATTATCGGCAATGAACGCTGGGGTTCGCTGGTGCGGATTTTTTTGCGGGACTATCGGGCCCGTACACCGAAATTTGGTGAAATCGCTGAGGAGTTTGTCGAGTTTCTTGCGACCGGGCCTGAGGCATTGGGCGATGGGGGGTGGCCGCCGTTCATGGTGGAGCTGGCGCATTACGAGTGGGTGGAAATGGTCTTGCAACAGTCCGATGCGCAGCCCCTGGTTGTCGGTGATGCGGCGTTGTTGCTGGACCGGCCCTTGCAGGTGTCGCCGCTGGCCTGGCCGTTGGCGTATGCCTGGCCGGTGCAGTTGTTGGGGCTGGATTACCAGCCGGGTGCTTTACCCGATCAGCCGACGTTTTTGTTGGTGCGTCGGGCTGAGGACTGGAGTGTGAGGTTTTCCGGGTTGAGTCCGTTGGCGTGGCGGTTGTTGCAACGGATTGGCGAGTATCCCGGGCTGACTGGGCTTGCGCAGTTGCAGGGGTTGGCGGTGGAGGCGGGGCAGGTGGGG
>NZ_NEJH01000030.1 GCF_002113025.1 Pseudomonas sp. B28(2017)
GTTGACGTCGTTGACCGTGGTGGTCACCGGGGTCTTCACCGGGTTGATCGCTTCGAGGTTGCCACCCGTTGCGTCCTTGATGGATTCGCTGACGGTGGTTGGGCCTTTGTAGACGTCGTTGCCCACGCTCACCGGCAGGCTGCCGGAGCTCTGGCCAACGGCGATGGTGATCACCTTGCCGCTGTCAAGGGTGACCGTCACCGGACCGCTCTGCGCGGTGACCGGGGCGCCGTTCTTGTCGGTCAGGGTCGCGGTGTAGGTGATGGTGCCGTTCTCGTCCACGCTCGGCGTGGCGCTCAGGGTCACAGTGGTGGCGTCGTTGACGTCGTTGACCGTGGTGGTCACCGGGGTCTTCACCGGGTTGATCGCTTCCAGATTGCCGCCCACCGCGTCCTTGATGGATTCGCTGACGGTGGTCGGGCCCTTGTACACGTCGTTGCCCACGCTCACCGGCAGGCTGCCAGCACTCTGACCTTCAGCGATGGTGATCACCTTGCCGCTGTCGAGGGTGACCGTCACCGGACCGTTTTGCGCGGTGACCGGGGCGCCGTTCTTGTCGGTCAGGGTCGCGGTGTAA
>NZ_NEJH01000018.1 GCF_002113025.1 Pseudomonas sp. B28(2017)
CTGCAGCGTCGCATCGGTGCTGCCATCGTCGACGACGATGATTTCGTAGGATTCATCGGCCAGCGCCACGCGGATTTCCTCAAGCAACGGCTTGAGGTTATTCGCTTCGTTTTTGGCGGGAATCAGTACGGATACAAAAATGTCTTGGCTCATGGAGTCACTCTCGCCTTTATTGAATTTCTTTTATCAGAGGCGAATGAAGGTGTAGTACACCGGCCGACTCGATGCAGGATTCAGCTGTTCAGGGCAATGACGCCAACAATGCCCGGCCCTATGGACGCACTCGCGCGCGACCCCGCATACGGTGCCCGGCCAATTGTAAAAATGGCGTTAATATTTCATGCAGTTTTTGTCCTTTCGCGCAGGGCGGCAACGAATTCGGTTGCCATTGGCGCCTGCCCATCTAAAGTGCACCCACGCAAGTGAAAAACATGAATCGGGTAAGGACGCAGAACCATGAGCGCTGAGCAAGAAACGACTTTCGATGAGCCCCGGCTCAATACCACGGAAATCCGCATCCTGGGCTCGTTGATCGAGAAACAGGCCACCAGCCCGGAAACCTATCCCCTGACCCTCAATGCCCTGGTGATTGCCTGCAACCAGAAAACCAGCCGCGAGCCGGTGATGAACCTCACACAAGGCCAGGTTGGCCAGAGCCTGCGCGCCCTTGAAGGACGCGGCTTCGCCAAACTGGTGATGGGCAGCCGCGCCGACCGCTGGGAGCACAAGGTCGACAAGGCCCTGGAACTGGTGCCCGCGCAGGTCATCCTGACCGGGCTGATGTTCCTGCGCGGCCCGCAGACCGTCAATGAACTGCTGACCCGCAGCGGCCGCATGCATGAGTTCGAAGATGCCGAACAGGTTGTGCATCAACTCGAACGCCTGATTGCCCGGGGCCTGGCCGTGCTGATTCCGCGTCAGGCCGGCCAGCGCGAAGACCGCTATACCCATGCCTTGGGCGACCCGGCGGATATCGAGGCGATCATGGCGGCACGGCACAACCCGGCCGAGCGTGGCGGCGGCGGGGTTTCGGTTGAACGGATCGAAGAACTGGAAGCGCGGATCGCGGCGCTGGAAGAGCGTTTGGCGCGGCTCGAATAGCCGGGATGATTGCCCGGCACAAAACCTGTAGGAGCAGTCGGTCGACGCTCGATTGCTCGCGAAGAACCTGAGGGCGGCGCGTTCATCCAGACAGCATGCGCCGTCATTGACGTCCATCGTCGGAACGCCGCCCGGAGCAAGCTCGCTCCTACAGGGGTTTGACGGTGCCTGTGGTTACTCGCCGTCCCAGTAATCCACCCCATCGGCCTGCCGGGCCACCGCCACAAAACCCGAGGCATTACCCTCGGCATCCACCTTGAAGTCGTCCATCACGGCGTATTTGCCGGAATCGGGGTATTCACAGATCTCCGGTGATTGCTGGGTGCTGATGGCCAGGTAGCGTAACTCGCCGTTGCTGGTATTGATGATCTGGTGCGCCTTTTCAGGCCCGCCCGGTGGGCAGGCGATCACATCCCCGGCGCGGATTGGAAAACGTTCGGACCCCAGGCGGACTTCCCCTTGCCCGGCGACGACGTAGAACATTTCCTCATTGACCCGATGACTGTGAAACGGGCTGCCGCGCATGCCTGGTTCCAGCACATACAAGCGATAACCAAGCTTTTGCGCCCCCAGTTGCTGACCGACACGGGCCAGGCGTTGTTGATAGCGACCGGCGGTTTCACCCGTCGGCGCAAACGCTTCGGGCAGCGGTTCAAGCTCGACCGAATCCAGATTGAGAATGGGCGGATGCATGGAACCTCCTAGCTGCGGGCAAACGCTACTGCCTTGTGGAATTGCTCGTCTGTCGGCCGTACGCCGGTATAGAGCACAAATTGCTCCAGTGCCTGGATCGCGATCACTTCCAGGCCGGTGATGACCCGCTTGCCTTCGGCACGAGCACGCACGATCAACGGTGTTTCCGAGGGAATCGCCACCACATCGAACACAGTTTCCGCTTTTTCGATCACGTCAGGCTCAAAGGCCAGTTGATCGGCCTCCGGTCCTCCCGCCATGCCGATCGGGGTGACGTTGACCAGCATCTGCGGGCGACGATTGCCCAGCTCGGCTTGCCACTCATACCCCAACGACTGCGCCAGCGCCCGCCCGGCGCGCTCGTTGCGGGCCACGATCAGGCCGTGCTCATACCCGCCATCGCGCAGGGCGCTCGCCACGGCCTTGGCCATGCCGCCGCTGCCGCGCAAGGCAAACGTCGAGTCCTTGGGCACCTGGTGTTTTTCCAGCAACCGGGCAACGGCGATGTAATCGGTGTTGTAGGCCTTGAGATGGCCGTCGGTGTTGACGATGGTGTTGATCGATTGAATGGCGGCGGCAGAGGCGTCGAGCTCATCCACCAGGGCGATGCAGGCTTCCTTGAACGGCATCGACACGCCACAGCCACGAATCCGCAGGGCGCGAATGCCGGCAACGGCACCCGGCAGGTCCTGGCTGGCAAAGGCCTTGTAGTAAAAATTCAGGTCCAGCTGTTCATACAGATGATTATGAAAACGCAGACCAAAGTTCCCGGGACGCCCTGAAAGGGACATGCACAGTTGGGTGTCTTTGTTGGGGTTCATCTGCATGGGGAAGCTCCTTCAAATGCACTTTTCGGATGGACGGGATTAGCCCCCCATCGGGTTCTGATCGATCATATAAGCCTGTGCGCAAGGGCTTGAACAGGTCGGTAAGAAAGTCGGTACAGACCTTACACAAAATTTACCCAACGGCCGTGCTGTTTTTCAGAAAAACGCTGTCTTAGAAGTATCCCCGCGACAATCCTTGGGTCTATTGCAGACACAAGCGCCGGGCTGAAGAACCGAGGAGCTATCATGATCCGTAAAGTCCCCACAGTAGCCTTGCTGATCGGCGCCCTTGCTATCGCAGGACAGGCGCAAGCCCATGGTGGTGGTAATTACTGGCAAGGCCCGGCGGTGTTTGGCGCGATTGTCGGTACTGCCATTGTCGGCTCGGCCCTGATCAACGCGAACCGACCGGTCTATGTCGCACCGCAACCGGTCTACTACCAGCCCGCGCCGGCTTATTACGCGCCACCGCCTCCGGTTTACTACCAGCCGGCTCCGGTTTATGTCCAACAACCGGTCTACTACGGCCCGGCTCCGGTTTATTACGGTCCACCCCGTGGCTACTACGGCCCTCCTCGTGGCTACTACGGTCATCACTACGGCCGCTGGTAACGGACTCGTCAGGCCCCGCTGAAACAGCGGGGCTTTTTTTGCCCGTTTGTCGGTGCTGGTCTGGAAAAATCTCGCCAAGGTCGCTATCGGGACAGTACGCGCGGTGGAAATTGGCAAGATGGACTGACCCGTTTTCTGCCGCGCGGCGAAAAACGGTCATATTTTTGTCATGACAGTTCCGCAAGCTCGGGACTGTCCGTCGATAACAGGTTGATAACAACAAGGACGACCACATGCCAACGCAAAATCCGCACCGCATCGTCGGTCTGTGCACCTCCAGCAAGGTCTACAACGCACTGACCGAACTCAAGCACCTGGAAGGTCATCGCAGCGCCAAGTTTCTCTCGCTGCTGACGCAAAACCTGGTGCGCAAGGGCCTGCTCAACGAGCAGGAAGTGGTTCATATGCTCGACCAGGTGGTCAACTGACCGACCAACGGTCGTTTGCCCCTGCTGGCATCAATGACCACTATCGAAAGCGTTGATTACCCCTCGAGGCACCCGGACCTTAAAGTAACTCCACAGATTGATGGAGGTACTTATCATGTCCCAGGTTCAGATCATGTCCGTTATCGGCAGCGCAGTCCCCGCACAGCTCAGAGAGCTGGGCATGCTCGCCTGCTGGTATCTGGTACAGGACGGCGTGCAGATCAGCGGCCCGCTCACTTCGCTGCCCGCTGCCCAAGAGCTGTCGCAACGCATCGGCATCGGCCAGTCCGGCAGGCTCAGCGCTTAAGGCAACTGCACCCGCGGTTTGGTTTCGACGAAAATGGCCCAGCTCGACATGAACAGGGCCGCGATCAACGGCCCGATGACAAAGCCGTTCAAGCCGAAAATCGCCAGGCCACCAAGGGTCGAGATCAGGATCATGTAGTCCGGCATCCTGGTGTCCTTGCCCACCAGCAACGGCCTGAGCAGGTTATCCACCAGCCCGATCACGAAGCCCCCGAACAGCCCCAGCACCACGCCCTGCCAGATCGCCCCGGTGAGCAGGAAAAACACCGCCACCGGCGCCCAGACTATTCCCGCCCCCACCGCCGGCAGCAGCGACAGAAACGCCATCAACACTGCCCAGAGCAACACGCTGGGAATGTCCAGAAACCAGAAGACCAGGCCGCCCAGCACGCCTTGCGTGATGGCCACCAGCAAATTGCCCTTCACCGTAGCCCGCACCACACGATTGAACTTGAGCTGCAAACGGCGTTTTTGCTGTTCCTGCAACGGCACCGCCATGCGCACCTTGCGCGCCAGTTCCGCACCGTCGCGCAGGAAGAAGAACAGCAAGTACAGCATGATGAAGAAACTGACGATGAACTCGAACGTGCCCTGGCCGAAACTGAACGCCTGAGAGGCCAGCACCTGCCCGCCGGTCATCGCGCTTTTAACGATTTTCTCTCGCACCCCATTCAACTCGCCCATGCCGAAGCGATCCAGCAGGTGCTGGAAATACGGCGGCAGGCTGTGCTTGAACTGCGCCACGTACCCGGCAATGTCGAGCTCGCCGCTCTCAATGCTTTTGTAGAGCGCCACGCCCTCCTGAACCAGCAAGGCACTGGTGATGATCACCGGCAGAATCGCAATCACCAGGCAAATGCTCAATGTACACAGCGATGTGAGGTTGCGTTGCCAGCCGAACTTCAGTTGCAGCCGACGCTGCAGTGGCGCAAAGACGATGCCGAGGATCACCGCCCAGAACACCGCGCCGTAGAACGGCAGCAGGATCCAGATGAAGGCCGCGCTGACCAGCACCAGCAAAACCGTCAGCGATTTGTCCTGCAGGATCGTCTCGTTCATGTCCGTTCCGTGCCAGCCTGGACGAAAAACTTCCGCCCTGATGTTTAGTCCGCTGCGTCTCGCGCGAGTGCCATCGGTTTGTTGATCAGGCATAGATCCAGGTCAATAAATCCCTGGCACAGGGCATTTACCCTAGGCGGCTTTTGCGACCGACACCGCCATGAACCTCACCGCGCCAGAACTGCTCGCCCCCGCCGGCACCCTGAAAAACATGCGTTACGCCTTCGCTTACGGCGCCGATGCCGTGTACGCCGGCCAGCCGCGCTACAGCCTGCGGGTGCGCAACAACGAATTCGACCACGCCAACCTGGCCCTTGGCATTCGCGAAGCGCAGGCTCAGGGCAAGCGCTTCTACGTGGTGGTGAACATCGCGCCGCACAACGCCAAGCTCAAGACCTTCCTCAAGGACCTTGAACCGGTGATCGCCATGACCCCGGATGCGCTGATCATGTCCGACCCCGGCCTGATCATGCTGGTGCGCCGGCACTATCCGCAGATGCCGATCCACCTTTCGGTGCAGGCCAACACGGTGAATTGGGCGAGTGTCGAGTTCTGGCAGCAGCAAGGCCTGAGCCGGATCATCCTGTCGCGGGAGCTGTCGCTGGAGGAAATCGCCGAGATTCGCCAGCAAGTGCCTGCCATGGAACTGGAAGTGTTCGTGCACGGCGCATTGTGCATGGCCTATTCCGGGCGTTGCCTGTTGTCGGGCTACATGAACCGGCGCGATGCCAATCAGGGGACATGCACCAATGCCTGTCGCTGGAAATACTCGGCACAGCCGGCTACGGAAAACCAGCTCGGTGAGATCGTCCGGACATTCGAACCCGAGCCGACCCTGGGCATCGGCGCACCCACCGATCAGGTGTTCCTGTTGCAGGAAGCCAACCGTCCCGGCGAACAGATGCCCGCCTTTGAGGACGAGCACGGTACTTACATCATGAACGCCAAGGACCTGCGCGCCGTGCAGCACGTCGAACGCCTGACACACATGGGCGTGCATTCCCTGAAAATCGAAGGCCGGACCAAATCCCACTTCTATTGCGCGCGCACCACCCAGGTTTATCGCCGGGCTATCGACGACGCGGTAGCGGGCCGGGCCTTCGACCGCGGCCTGATGACCGACCTGGAATCCCTCGCCCAGCGCGGCTACACCGAAGGTTTTCTGCGTCGACATGTGCATGACGAGTACCAGAACTACCAGAACGGCAGTTCAGTGTCGGAGCGACAGCAGTTTGTCGGTGAATTGACCGGGCGACGGCAGGATCGCCTGGCCGAAGTCAAGGTGAAGAACCGCTTCGGCCTGGGCGACCACATGGAACTGATGACACCAAAGGGCAACTTCCACTTCGATCTGCATCAGTTGCAAAACGCCAAGGGTGAAGCGATCGACGTTGCACCGGGCGACGGGCACACCGTGTATTTGCCGATACCGGATGCGGTGGATCTGAGTTTTGGCCTGCTAATGCGAGATATCAACATGCCATAACCCCTGTGTCAGGCGAACTCCTCGCGCAGCATCGCCACAAACGCCTCTCGCGCCGGGTGAACCCCGGCGTTTTCGTGCCAGTAAAACAGGTTGTCGACGGCGGTCAGCTCAGGAAATTCAAACCCCGCACACCCCGCGCCTTTGGCGTATTGGTCAAAGATCCCCTTGGGCACCAGCGCCACGCCGGCCCCGGCGCTGACGCAACCGACAATCGCGCCATAACTGGCCAGGCTGACAATCGGCAGTGCCTGTCCCTGTCGCAACAACCAATGCTCCAGCGCCGCCCGGTATGGACAACCCTGGGGCCACATGAACACGGTCTGATCCTGCAAATCGCTGATGTCCCGCAGCGGCCCCAGGGATGTCGAGGCAATCAGCAGCAAATCTTCGCGGTACATCGGCGTGCGCTTGAGGTGCGACCGCTCCACATCCACCGCCACTATTGCGCCGTCGAGCTTGTGATTGAGCGTGTCGTCGAGCAACTGCCCCCAGGAACCGGTGGTCAGCTCCAGTGCTACCTGCGGAAAACGCTTGTGGAATTTCGCCAGCAGACGCGGCAAACGCCCGGTAGCCGACGACTCGATAGCCCCGATGCGCAACGGCCCGGAGGGTTCGGCCGAAGGATCAACCGCGCGTTTGGCCTCGGCGGTGAGGGCGAGAATTTTCAAGGCGTAGGCCAGGAAGGTCTGCCCCGATGGGCTGATGCGCAGCCCTCGCCCCTCGCGTAGAAACAGTGCCACACCCAGTTCGGCCTCAAGGGCCTTGATCCGTGCCGTGATGTTCGACGGCACGCAATGCAACAGCTCGGCTGCACGGGCGATGCTGCCGACCTCGGCCACGGTCTTGAACATGCGAATCTGTGCCAGCTCCATACATCACCAAAAATGAACGGTTTACGCAGTATAAGTCAGTTGTGGCGAACGATGCGCTTTCTGATACTCGACGCATCCACCCACAGGTGCACGACCATGACGCCGCTCAAACCCTCCCCCGTTTCACCCTGGAAAATCATCCTGGCCATGGCGTTTGTCGTGGCCTGCTGGGGATACTCCCCGACCGGCATTCATATCGGCTTGCAGGCCTACGACCCCGTGCACCTGGCACTCCTGCGCTTCCTGCTGGCCTCCGCGTTCATGGCCGTGATCGCGATTTTCAAGGGCATCCGCCTGCCCAGCCTGCGAGACCTGCCGCTGATGTTCGGCCTGGGGTTCTTTGCCGTGAGCCTGCACCACGTGGCGATCAACTTCGGGCAACAGGGTGTCAGCGCCGGCGCTTCGAGCGTCCTGGCCCAGACCACGCCGCTGTTCAGCACGCTGATCGCGCGCTTCGTGCTCAAGGATCAGGTAAGCCTGTGGCGCTGGGGTTGTGTGCTGCTCGGGTTGTCTGGCGTGGTGATTGTGGTGACGGGCGATCATGGCCTGGGCAGCCTCGATGCCCACGGCTTGCTGATCCTGCTCGCGGCGGTGTCCTGGAGTCTCTACTTTGCCCTGCAAAAACATCACACCGGGCGTTACGACGGGCTGACACTGGTGTGTTACACGGTGTGGTCGGGGACGGTGCTGTTGCTGATCTATCTGCCCGGTCTTGTGGATCAGATCACCCTGGCGCCGCTGCACGTGCAGTTTGCGGTGATTGCCCTGGGGATTTTCCCCAGTGCCCTGGCGTACCTGGCCTGGGCCTATGTACTGGCGCATGTCGATTTGAGTCGGGCAACGATGACGCTGTATCTGACACCGCCGACGGCGATGGTGATTGCGTCTTATGCGCTCGGCGAACGGCCGACGTTGATGATCGTGGTCGGCGGGCTGGTGGTGTTGGCGAGTGTGCTGGCGTTGAATCTGGAGCGGCGGGCTGTGGTTGTTCAGGTTGCTCGGGCCTGATCCATGTTTTTTTGCTGCCTGGACTGACGTCTTCGCGAGCAGGCTCGCTCCCACATTGATTGTGTGAACAATACACATCTCCTGTGGGAGCGAGCCTGCTCGCGAAAAACGAAGACTCGGTGCTTCTGAAAAACAGACAACCTCAGCTTGCCGAAAACCGGTCGCGACTATTGGTCAGGTGCAGCCACATGGCCGCCCGCGCCGCGTCCGGGTCCTGGCGCTTGATGGCATTGAGGATCGCCTCGTGTTCGAGGTTGGCCAACTCGCCGAGCTTGCTCAAGTCCACTGCACCACGCTCAGCGGCATTGACCCGGGTGCGCGGGATCATGGCACTGCCCAGGTGCTGCATGATTTCGGTGAAGCACAGGTTGCCGGTGGCTTCGGCAATCAGCAGATGAAAACGCCGGTCCGCTTCGACACAACTGTCGTTGTTGGCCAGCAGGCTTTGATAGTCATCCAGCGCTTCACGCATCTGCACCAGTTGCAGATCGGTACGGCGAGTTGCCGCCAGCGCGGCCGCCTGGGTCTCCAGGCCCATGCGCAACTCCAGAATACTGCGCACTCCCAACGCCGTATCGACATTCAGCCGCAGCCCCTGCTCCGGTGCGCGCTCGATCACAAAGGTGCCAATGCCGTGCCGGGTTTCCACCAGCCCCGAGGCCTGCAACTTGGAGATCGCCTCACGCACCACCGTACGACTGACCCCATGCTCCTGGACGATGGTGTTTTCCGACGGCAACTTGTCACCGGGCAACATCTGGCCGAGCAGGATGCGCTGGGTC
Organism: Pseudomonas sp. B28(2017); assembly: GCF_002113025.1. Taxonomy (GTDB): domain Bacteria; phylum Pseudomonadota; class Gammaproteobacteria; order Pseudomonadales; family Pseudomonadaceae; genus Aquipseudomonas. The sequence continues at coordinate 9,175 of NZ_NEJH01000018.1, forward strand.
AGTTTCTCCACCAGGTCATGGGCCAGGTTGTGGCTGCGCTTGCGGGTGGGTGCTTCGAAGTCTTCTTGCATGAGGGCGTCCGGGAATCAGGGCTATCGAATCGTAGCACCGCGCCTGACGGGAATCCTGAAAAATCTCACTCATCTTGTATGACAACACTCAACATTAATCCCATATCCAGCTGCCAAAAAGGCCACAAGACATCATCACCGGAATAAAAACTCTCTGAATACACGTTATTTTGTTGGGTAAACGTGGTTGCACGATGAAAAAATCTAGTTGTATGATGTCTATCAACAACGCAACACCTAGTCTTACCCCCGCATAAAAATAACGAGTGGGAGAAAACGCAGTGAATACATCCATCTCCGGGATGCACGACGACGCCAATTCAGCGCTGAAGTCCGCCATCGCCAAAGTCAAACGTCACGTCTTGCCGCTGTTCGTCATCATGTTCATCGTCAATTACATTGACCGCGTGAACATCGGCTTCGTCCGCGCCCACATGGAACACGACCTGGGCATTGGCGCTGCCGCCTATGGCCTGGGTGCCGGTCTGTTCTTCATCGGTTATGCCCTGTTCGAAGTGCCCTCCAACATCCTTCTGCAAAAAGTCGGCGCGCGTATCTGGCTGACCCGCATCATGCTGACCTGGGGCCTGGTCGCCGCGGGCATGGCGTTCATCCAGAACGAAACCCACTTCTACATCCTGCGTTTTCTGCTGGGCGTGGCCGAAGCCGGGTTCTTCCCCGGGGTGATCTACTACTTCACCCGCTGGTTGCCCGGCGCGGAGCGTGGCAAGGCGATTGCCATTTTCCTCAGTGGCTCGGCGGTCGCCTCGCTGATCTCCGGCCCGCTATCCGGGTTGCTCCTGCAAATCGAAGGGCTGGGCCTGCACGGCTGGCAATGGATGTACTTCATCGAGGGCATGTTCTCGGTGGGGTTGTGCGTGTTCGTCTGGTTCTGGCTGGACTCCAGGCCCCATGATGCCAAATGGCTGAGCCGTGAGGAGCAGGACGCGCTGGTCAAGGCCATCGACGACGAACAACTGGCCCGCGAAGCCGCTACGCCGATCAAGCCGTCGCTGGGCAAATTGCTCAAGGATCGCCAGATCATCCTGTTCTGCCTGATCTACTTCTTTATCCAACTGACCATCTACGCCGCGACCTTCTGGCTGCCAAGCATCATCAAGAAGATGGGCGACCTGAGTGACATCCAGGTCGGGCTGTTCAACTCGATTCCGTGGTTGCTGTCGATTGTCGGCATGTACGCCTTCGCTTCGCTGTCAGCCAAATGGAAACACCAGCAAGCCTGGGTCGCCGTGGCCCTGCTGATCGCCGCTGCCGGGATGTTCATGTCCACCACCGGCGGGCCGGTCTTCGCTTTCGTGGCGATCTGCTTTGCCGCCCTGGGTTTCAAATCGGCGTCATCGTGTTTCTGGCCGATTCCCCAGGCCTATCTGGATGCACGCATCGCCGCTGGCGTCATCGCACTGATCAACTCGGTGGGCAACCTCGGCGGCTTCGTGGCGCCAACCACCTTCGGCCTGCTCGAAGAGCACACCGGCTCCATCCAGGGTGGGCTGTACGGTCTGGCCGCGACCTCGATCATCGCCGCCATCATCGTGTTTGCCGCCCGTAACACACCGAAACCTGCACCTGCCGTGGCACTGGGCAAACCCACGCCCAACCACGCCTGAATTCTGCTTTTTAAGGATTGGAAAATGAACGCACAAGACACCGCAAAAGCCCCGGTCATCACCAGCATGCAAGTGGTTCCGGTGGCCGGCCATGATGGCATGCTGCTCAACCTGAGCGGCGCCCACGGCCCGTTTTTTACCCGCAATATCGTGATCCTCAAGGACAACGCCGGGCACACAGGCGTCGGCGAAGTGCCGGGGGGCGAGCGTATTCGCCAGACCCTCGAGGACGCGCGCAGCCTGGTGGTCGGCAGCCCGATCGGCACCTGGCAGAAGATTCTCAATCAGGTACGCCAGACCTTCTCCGACCGCGATGCCGGTGGCCGTGGTTTACAGACCTTCGACCTGCGCATCACCATCCATGCAGTCACCGGCCTGGAAGCCGCACTCCTCGATCTGCTCGGCCAACACCTGGACGTGCCGGTGGCCGCCCTGCTCGGCGAAGGTCAACAGCGCGATGAAGTGAAGATGCTTGGCTACCTGTTTTATGTCGGTGATCGCAACGAAACGGACCTCGCCTACCGCAACGAGCCGGACGCCGACAATGACTGGTTCCGCGTGCGTCACGAAAAAGCCATGACCGCCGATGCCGTGGTCCGACTGGCCGAGGCAGCCCACGCCCGTTACGGTTTCAAGGATTTCAAACTCAAGGGCGGCGTGCTCAGCGGCGATGCCGAAATCGAAGCGGTCACGGCCCTCGCCGAACGCTTCCCCCAGGCGCGCATCACCCTTGATCCAAATGGTGCCTGGTCACTGAAAGAGGCCATCCGCCTGTGCCGCGATCAGCATCGCGTCCTGGCCTATGCCGAAGACCCGTGCGGGGCGGAAAACGGTTACTCGGGACGCGAAGTCATGGCCGAATTCCGCCGGGCCACCGGCCTGAAAACCGCAACCAACATGATCGCCACCGACTGGCGGGAGATGGGCCACGCGATCCAGCTGCAATCAGTCGACATTCCCCTGGCCGACCCGCACTTCTGGACCATGCAAGGCTCGGTGCGCGTGGCGCAGATGTGCCACGAATGGGGGCTGACCTGGGGCTCGCACTCCAACAACCACTTCGACATATCCCTGGCGATGTTCACCCATGTCGCGGCGGCCGCGCCGGGCGAGATCACCGCCATCGACACCCACTGGATCTGGCAGGACGGTCAGCGCCTGACCAAGACCCCGCTGCAAATCGTCGACGGCTGCGTGCAGGTGCCACAGAAACCGGGGCTGGGAGTCGAACTGGACATGGATCAGGTCGCCAAGGCTCATGAACTGTACAAAGGCATGGGCCTGGGTGCCCGGGATGACAGCGTGGCAATGCAGTTCCTGATTCCGGGCTGGAAGTTCGACAACAAGCGGCCGTGCCTGGTGCGTTGAAATCAGATGTCGCGCAAAGTCTGGCTTTGCGCGGCGTCGACCAGCCAACTGCGAAATGCGCTCATCGCCGCGGTTTCCGGGCGTGATTGCAAGCGGGTCAACCAATAGCTGCCGGTGATGATGCCAAGGGTAAACGGCTGACGGATCTTTTGTTCTGCCAGTTGCCGGGCAAACATCAATGGCGGCGCCAGCGCCACGCCGACACCTTGAAGGGCCGCCTCCATCATCGCCAGCGACGAATCGAAAACGATGCTGTGCGGCGGTGTCACCGGGGCCGCAAGCCCAGCCGCCTGGAACCATTGTGACCACTCATCCGCGCGGTACGAGCGCAACAATGTTTGCTGCAGCAGATCGGCCGGCACATGGAGTTGTCGGGCGATTTGCGGTGCACAGAGCACCGACAGAGGCGCGTCGATCAAGCGCAGCGCCTCAATCCCGTGCCAAGCCCCCGCGCCGAAACGGACGGCGTAATCCAACCCTTCGGCGGCCACGTCCACCCGGTTGTTGTTGGTCGACAAACGCAGATCGATAAAGGGATAGCGCGCCTGGAAATCCGCCAGTCGCGGCAGCAGCCAACCTACCGCAAAGGTACCCACGGCCCCCACCGTCAACACTTCACGCTGATGCCCACTCTGCAGGCGCTCAAGGGTGTCGGCGATACGGTCGAAACATTCGCGTAACACCGGCAACAGGTTTTCGCCCTCGCCGGTCAGCATCAGCCCGCGTGGCAATCGCTTGAACAACGTGACGCCGACCTGAGCCTCAAGACTTTTGACCTGATGACTGACCGCCGCCTGGGTCACGCACAGCTCCACCGCCGCCCGGGTGAAACTCAGGTGCCGTGCCGATGCTTCGAATGCGCGCAATGCGTTCAGCGGCAGATGCGGTCGAATCATGCTGACTCCATAATTTTTCTAATGGCTCGTCCGAGATATGCTCGTTTGTCGATTATCAACAAACTGCCTAGATTTGGCTCGCCCAACAGCAGGCGCATCGGTGAACTGCCGCGAGTGTAACGCTGGACACCCCACAATCGGATGGAGCGACCCCCATGACGGATACAACCAAACTCAATAAAATCAAGTCTTTGGCGGCCTGTGTGGCAATGCTCGCGGCCGGCCAGGCAGTTGCGCAGGATCACATCGAGGCGATGATCAACGACGCCGTCCGCCCCGTCATGCAAGCTCAAGGCATTCCCGGCATGGCCGTGGCGATCAGCGTCAACGGTAAGCAGCAATACTTCAACTATGGCGTGGCCTCAAAAGAATCCGGCAACCCTGTCACGCAAGACACCCTGTTCGAGATCGGCTCCGTCAGCAAAACCTTCACTGCCACCCTCGCCGCTTACGCCCAGTCCACGGGTAAGCTGTCGCTGTCGGACAAGGCCAGCCAGGTCCTGCCGGCCCTGCGCGGCAGTGCGTTCGACCATATCAGCGTGCTGCAACTGGGCACCTACAGCGCTGGTGGCTTGCCGCTGCAATTTCCTGCTGAATCCGATTCGGCCGAAAAAATGCTCGGCTACTACAAACAATGGAAACCGCTCTACGCCCCCGGCAGCCACCGACTGTATTCGAACCCCAGCCTGGGCCTGTTCGGCTACCTCACTGCGCAAAGCATGGGCCAGCCGTTCGATGAACTGATGGAGAAAACCCTGCTGCCGAAACTCGGCTTGCAGCACACCTATGTGCATGTGCCGCAGGATCAGATGGCACTGTACGCCCAGGGTTACAACAAGGACGGCAAGCCTGTGCGGGTCAGTCCGGGCGCACTGGATTCCGAGGCTTATGGGGTGAGAACCAGCGCCACAGACTTGCTGGCCTATGTTGGCGCAAACATGAGACCGGCGTCTCTGGAAAAGCCATTGCAGCAAGCCATCGCCCTGACTCACAGCGGTTACTACACCGTAGGCAATATGACCCAGGGCCTGGGTTGGGAGATGTATCGCTATCCGATCACACTGGAAGGTTTACTGGAAGGCAACTCCACACCAATGGCCATGGAGGCGCATACAGTCCAGTGGCTGAATCCGCCACAAACGCAGCCGGAGAACGTGCTGATCAACAAGACAGGTTCAACCGGCGGCTTCGGGGCTTACGTGGCGTTCGTGCCATCGAAGGGCATCGGCATTGTGATTCTGGCCAACAAGAATTATCCCAATGCAGAGCGGGTCAGGATCGCTCATCGGATTTTGAGTGCCCTTCCCCAATAGTTCCTGATCCGCCTGCTCACCACCGGCATTCAGTGCCGGATCAATCATCCGGCATTTCAGGCGGTTTGGCGGGTTTGGCGGATTTCGCCGGTTTGCTGTTTTTCCCGGCCTTGGTGCCTTTGGCCGCCGGCTCTTCTTCAGCGACGGGTGCGGCCACGGTCGCCGTAAATTCTTTCTCGGCCACCGGCAGTTGATCGACAGTATTGAAAATCTCGTCCAGCTTGATGGCGTCCGATCGTTCCAGTTTCTTTTCGCCGTCCTTGCCGACCAGTATGACCCTGGTCCTGGCGCCGGCACCCAGCTTGAGCGAGCGGATCAGCGCCATCGTATCTTGCGGCCCGAGGTCCTTGCCGTCGCGCTGGCCCATCTGATTGAGCACGGTGTAGAGCACCAGGTTGCGGTCGGTGAATCCCTTGCGATTGGCCGGCTCGTCCAGCGACTTTTTCAGGCTGACCCAGGTCGGATCGACAGTGCTCGGAGCGATGACAATCAGTGGCCGGGCCCTGCCCTTGTCCATGTCCAGCGGTGAGCCGTCATCAGCGGCGAACAAGGGGCCGGCAATCGCCAGCAAAGTAGCCAGGGTCAATGACCTGATGAGCATGCGCATCTCCTTTTTGATATCCACGCTCTAATGATTGCGCATCGCGGCGGTCGACGTACCGCAAATGTTTTTCGCCTTGTCCCAAGCTTAGGTCAGGGCGGTCATAGCGCAACAGGCTGAGCTAATCTGAAGACCATGACAACCCGCCTGATCCGTCGTGAGGACCTGCGCATGAGCGCCCAGTTGAACCACACCATCGTCTGGTGCCGGGACAAGCAGGTTTCGGCGAATTACCTGACCGGCCTCCTTGGCCTGCCCGCCCCGCAGCCCTTCGGGCCAATGCTGATCGTCAAATTCGATAACGGCGTGTCACTGGATTTCTACGACAACGACCCGCCGATAGCGTCTCAGCACTACGCATTCCTGATGGGCGACGAGGATTTCGATACGGCCTTCGCACGCCTGCAAGCCAACGGTCAGCCGTGGTGGGCCGACCCGTGCAAGCAGCGACTGAGGGAGATCAACGATTACGCGGGAGGGCGGCGGGTGTATTTCGATGACCCGGACGGGCATCTGCTGGAAATATTCACCCGCGAATGAAGCTGGCGTGGCGACTTGAATCAGAACGCCAGTTTGTAACCGATCAACACCAGCATGGTTGCCAGGCAAGGGCGCAGCAGTTCGTCGGAGATGCGCCCGGTCAGGTGGCTGCCCAGGTAAATCCCCGGCAACGAGCCCACCAGCAAGTAACCCAGCACGTGCCAATCCATGTTGCCCATGCTTGCGTGGCCAAGGCCAGCGACCAGGGTCAGCGGCACGGCGTGAGCGATTTCAGTCCCCACCAGGCGGCGGGTCGGTAGCATCGGATAGAGAATGAACAGCGCCACGGTGCCCAGTGCACCGGCGCCGATGGACGTCAGCGCGACCATGGTGCCAAGGACCAGCCCGGTGACGACCGTCATCGCATTGAGGCGCAATCCGCTGGGGTTGTAGTTGCCGCCCGCACGTTTGTGGGCGAAGTCGAGCAGGCGCTTCTTGAACAGGATCGCCAGTGCCGTGGCGAACAACACAAAACCGAGGGCCTGTTTGATGATCGCGTTCATCGCCTCGGGGGAGCTGTGCAGGGTGCTGAGAAACCACAGTGTCAACGCCACCGCAGGCACGCTGCCCAGGGTCAGCCAGCCGGTAATCGCCCAGTCGATGTTGTTGTTCTTTCGGTGAACCAGTACACCGCTGGATTTGGTGATGGCGGCGTACAGCAGATCGGTACCGACCGCGGTCGCCGGGTTGATGCCAAACCATAGCAGGATCGGAGTCATGAGCGACCCGCCACCCACGCCCGTCATGCCGACGATGAAGCCGACGACCAGCCCGGCGACGACCAACCCGATGTTCACTAAATCCATGAATACTTCCACAAAGATCGCAGGGGAAATCCGGCTCGCAGCATAGCGATATTTCTTATAACCAGTTATATCGATACGATCTATCTTTATACCTTGAACACCCCCCCTTGCAGGAGCGAGCTTGCTCGCGATGGCGGTGTATCAGTTGGCATCAATATCGACTGAAAGTCCGTCTTCGCGAGCACGGCGGGGAACCGATGGACTATTCTGCTGCCCATCGAATTGACCATCGGCATTCATAAGGAGGTTTGCATGCGCACGCTTGAGTTGGCTGGCGCCAGGGTCCCGGTTATCGGCCAGGGGACCTGGCAGTTGGGCGAAGACCGCTCACGGCACAAGGAAGAAGTCGCGGCACTGCGCCTGGGCATCGAACTGGGCATGACCCTGATCGACACCGCTGAAATGTACGCCGAAGGTGGCGCCGAGGAAGTGGTCCGCGATGCCATCGCCGGCCGGCGCGACAGCGTCTTTCTGGTCAGCAAGGTGTACCCGCACAACGCCAGCCGCCAGGGCATTCCCCAGGCGTGCGAGCGAAGCCTGCGCAGGCTTGGTACCGAGTATATCGACCTGTATCTGCTGCATTGGCGCGGCCAGTATCCCCTGGAAGAAACGGTCGAAGCCTTCGAGCGCCTGCGCGAAGCCGGCAAGATCGGTCGTTGGGGCGTATCCAATTTCGACCTCGATGACATGCGGGAGCTGAACGCCCCGGCCTGTGCCACCAATCAGGTGCTCTACAATCTGGAACAGCGTGGCATAGAATTTGACTTGTTACCCTGGAGCCAACAGCAGCGGCTGCCGGTCATGGCTTATTGCCCGATCGGTCAGGGTGGAAAAATGCTCGCCAACGCCACCCTCAAACAGGTGGCAGCCCGACACGACGTGACGCCAGCACAAGTCGCGCTGGCATGGATTCTGCGTCAGGACGACGTGATCGCCATCCCCAAAGCGGTCCGCCCCGAGCATGTGCAGCTCAACGCCCAAGCCGCCCGATTGCAGCTTGAAGCCGGGGATATGGAGGCGCTGGACCAAGCGTTTCACGCGCCACAACGCAAACAGCGGCTGGCCATGGTCTGAACCACCGCAGTCAGTCAGAGAGCTTCGCCATGAGAAGCACCGACCACCTGGACCCGTTCAATCTGCAACGCTTTCTCCACGCTCAGGAACCGGTATTCGACCGGGTTCAAACCGAGCTGAACAATGGGCACAAGCGCAGTCACTGGATGTGGTTCATCTTTCCGCAGTTTGCCGGGCTCGGCGACAGCGAGATGTCGCGCCGCTATGCCATCCACTCGCGGGAGGAAGCCCTGGCCTACCTTGAGCATCCGTTGCTGGGCACCCGGCTACGCACCTGCACCCAGGAAGTGCTGAACATCCGGGAGCGTTCGGTGGCCGGGATTTTTGGTCATCCCGACGACCTGAAATTTCATTCCTCGATGACCCTGTTTGCCCAGGTCGCCGCCGACGACAGCCTTTTCCAGCAAGCCTTGAACCAGTACTTCCACGGCATCCTGGATGACTGGACCTTGTCGCTGATGGACTCAAAACAGGCCCAGTTGCCCCCCAATCAGGGTTGAGAAGTCGTCGTCGACAAACGGCAGTATCGCGTCCGCCACCGGTTGCAGTTGCCGGGTGATGTAGTGGTCGTAATCGATGGGGGCGCTGCGCACTTCCAGCGGTTCAGGGCCGGCGACGGTGATCACGTAGCTGATCCAGCCGCCGTTCTGGTATTGCCGCGGGCGACCCTGCCGGTCGTTGTACTCGTCGGCCAGGCGTGCCGCGCGAACATGGGGTGGTACGTTACGCTGATAGTCGTCAAGGCTGCGGCGCAGGCGTTTGCGGTAGATAAGCCGGTCATCGAATTCACCGGCCAGGGTCTTGCGCACGTAGTCACGCACATAATCCTGGTACGGCTTGCGCAGGAAGATCAGCGAATAGAGCTCTTGCTGGAATTGCCGGGCCAGCAGCGACCAGTCGGTGCGCACGGTTTCCAGGCCCTTGTAGACCATTTCGTCGCTGCCATCGGCACGGGTGACCAGTCCAGCGTAGCGCTTTTTACTGCCTTCTTCGGCGCCGCGGATGGTCGGCATCAGGAAGCGCTTGTAGTGGGTTTCGAACTGCAGTTCGAGAACACTTTGCAAGCCATACTCCTGCTGCACATGCTCGCGCCACCACTGATTGACGTGCGCCACCAGCGCCTGGCCGATCTGCGCCGCCTCCTGCTGACCATGGGCGCGACGCAGCCAGACGAACGTCGAATCGGTGTCGCCGTAAATCACTGCATGCCCCTGGGCCTCGATCAACTGGCGGGTGCGCAGCATGATCTCGTGCCCGCGCAAGGTGATGGACGAAGCCAGGCGCGTGTCGAAGAAGCGGCACCCGCTGGAGCCGAGCACACCGTAGAACGCGTTCATGATGATTTTCAGCGCCTGAGACAGCGGTGCGTTGTGTTCGCGCTTGGCGGCTTCCCGGCCTTCGGCCACCCGGGCGACGATGGATGGCAGGCAATGCCGGGTGCGAGAAAAGCGCGCGCCACGAAAACCCGGTACCGACTCGCTATCGTCCGGGTGTTTGAGCCCTTCAATCAGCCCCACGGGGTCAATCAGGAAGGTTCGGATGATCGACGGATAAAGGCTTTTGTAGTCGAGCACCAACACCGATTCGTACAGCCCCGGTTGCGAATCCATGACAAAACCGCCTGGGCTGGCTTCGGGGGGCTTACCACCGAGGTTCGGCGCAACGAACCCCTGACGGTGCATCAGCGGCATATACAGGTGAGTGAACGCCGCCACCGAACCGCCCATGCGATCGGCCGGCAAACCGGTGACGCTGGCCCGCTCCAGCAGAAAGGTGAGCAACTCGGTCCTGGCGAAAATCCGCGTGACCAGTTCGCAATCCTTGAGGTTGTACTTGGCCAGTGCCGGTTTGTCCTCGGCGAACATGCGATTGATTTCGTCCATGCGCTGGTACGGGTTGTCGATGGACTTGCCCTCGCCGAGCAAGGTTTGCGCGACGTTTTCCAGGCTGAACGAGGGGAAACTCCAGGTCGCCGAACGCAGGGCCTCGATACCGTCGATGATCAGGCGGCCAGCCGCAGAGGCGAAGTAGTGATTGCCGCTGCCGTGTTCGCGCCACTGCATTTCCTCGCCGTCACGCCCCAGTTTCAACGGCACCGCCAGGCGTCGGGCATGTTCGTGAAGCACCCGCAGGTCGAACTGCACGACGTTCCAGCCGATGATTGCGTCGGGGTCGAACCGGGCAAACCATTCGTTGAGTTTTTTCAGCAACAGGGTCCGCGAATCGCAGTATTCGAGCTGGAAATCCACCTGGCTATCGTCGCCATTGGGCGGACCGAGCATGTACACCTGACGCTCGCCGCAGCCTTCCAGGGCGATGGAATACAACTCGCCCTGGGCCGTGGTCTCGATGTCCAGGGACACCAGTTTGAGGCTCGGCCGGTAGCCGGGGTCAGGTTTCATCTGTGCGTCGAGCAGCAGGCCCTCGGCATTCGGTGTGCCACTGAAGCGCACCGGCGCGGTGATGAAGCGTTCCATCATGTAGCGCTCCGGCGGACGCACGTCGGCTTCGAACACCTCGACACCGGCCCGGCGCAGCGCGGTTTCCAGGCGCATCAACTGGCCATGTTGCTGGCAGTAAAGTCCGAGGACCGGGCGATGTTCGAAATCCCGCAGGGCCAGGGGCCTGAGCTCGACGTTCTTCTCGTCATGCAGAACGCTTTCGGCCGGCTGACGCTGCCCGGCAGGGATGAACGCCACCGACGGTTGATGCGGCAGGCGGATGCGCCGGGGACCGCTGTCGGTCGCCAGCCAGAACTCGACTTCCGTACCGGCCGGGGTATCGCGCCAATGCCGGGTCAGGACGAAGCCCTGCTGTAGATCCACCACTGCAACCTCAACGTTGATTCAGAGGGGGATTCTACCCGTCATCGGTCGGGATAGCGCGCTTGCCGCCGGTATCAGCGGTCAACATCAATCCTGTGGCCTGAAATGAGGGTTTGCCAAAGAAAAACCGCCAATTGACGTTTTTTGCGTGTTATCTGCCGCTTTCGCCCTTGCCCTGAACGCTTGTGTCTACGATTCTTCAAGAACAACGACAACACCCGAGTAACCACCATGAAAACCGTCGCCCAACTGCTCAAGCTCAAAGATCAGAAGAATCAGGAAGTGCACCAGATCAAACCCGATCACATGGTGCTTGAAGCGCTGATGAAGATGGCCGAGAAAAACGTCGGCGCCTTGCTGGTGGTGGACAATGATGAAGTGCTGGGCATCATCAGCGAACGGGACTATGCGCGCAAACTGGTGCTGCACGGCCGCTCTTCGGTGGGCACGCCGGTGCGCGACATCATGGTGTCACCGGTGATTACCGTCGACACCCATCAAACCGTGGATACCTGCCTGGGCATCATGTCCGATAAGCGCCTGCGTCACTTGCCGGTGGTGGAAAATGGCAAATTGATCGGCCTGCTGTCGATTGGTGACCTGGTGAAGGAAGCCATTGCCGAACAGGCTGAACTGATTCGCCAGCTGGAACAGTACATTCGCGGGGAGTGAGACCCAGACACAACATTCACCCAAAAAACCTGTGGGAGCGAGCTTGCTCACTCCCATAGGGTAAGTGGTGTTCTCAGGCTGGCCAATGCCTGGCGAACACCGGTGCCAGTGCCGGGTGGCGGTCGATGCGTTCCAGCCAGGCGAAAAAACCCGGTCGGGCATTGCGCAAATGTTCCCGAGTGCCCGCCCATCGCGAGATCACCGCCGCCAGCACATCCAGGGCCCCTGGCTTCTCGTTGCCCAGATACAACTCGCCCGAGAACTGATCGGCAAACACTTCCCAACTCCAGTGCAGGCGCTGGCGGGCTCCCGCCATGAGGTTCTGCCTGGTCGCCTCATCCGCCTCGGCCAGCCAGCGTTCGGGGTAATCAATGATGCCGATGGCCGCATAGCAATTGCTGACGATGTAAGCCAGGCCACGAATGGCCTGGTCCCGCTCGGCCGGATCTTGCGGCAACAATCCCGATGCGGGGAAGGTCAGCCCGAGGTGGATCAGGATCGCCGCACTCTCGGTCAGGACGCCGCCATCGGGTAGCTGCAAGGTCGGAATCTGTTTGAGCGGATTGAGTTTCTCCAGCGCCTGGGCCGCCTCTGCAGACGTCTCGACATCGATGAAGCGATAAGGAATATCACAGAGTTCAAGGGCGGCCTCGATGGCCGCCGCCCCGGAGTTCCGATAACCGTAGAGCTGGTACATGAACGTCTCCTTGTACACCGCGATCTCTGTGGCGCCTCATCGACCGTCCCGGTAGACGAACACGCCAGCTATCCAGTGTAGAAGCCGCCACCCGCCACGCAGCGACCGGCCGACGATCGCACCATCACGCTCGCAAGAGGTATGGCGTCGCACCTATCATTGCCGTCGATGTTCACCATCACTTCAATGAAGTTCTCTTAAAAAATCCCCGGCGTAACATCTGCTCCATACCAACCCATCAGCACCCCGGAGCACACCATCATGAAACGCCAGACCCTTCTCGGCATCGCTTTCTCGGTTTTCGCAGTTAACGCTTTTGCCGCAACTTCTGCTCAACCTGTGGTCGCTGAAGGCGGCTCGGATCGTCTGATTGAAAGCCGTGTGGCCGAGGGTGGTTCCGATCGCCTGATCGAGAATCGTGTGGCTGAAGGTGGTTCGGATCGTCTGCTGGAGAAACGTGTTGCCGAAGGCGGCTCCGACAAACTGCTGCAGAACCGCGTCGCTGAAGGCGGTTCCGACAAGCTGCTGCAGAACCGCGTTGCCGAAGGTGGTTCCGACAAGCTGCTGCAGAACCGCGTTGCCGAAGGTGGCTCCGACAAGCTGCTGCAAAACCGCGTCGCCGAAGGTGGTTCTGACCGCCTGATCGAAAGCCGCGCTGTCTGAATGCAGTGCTTTAGCGCAGGACTCATCGAAAACCCGGCCTCACCCGCCGGGTTTTTTATGTTTTTTTACGCCCCGATTACTTCCCTGCCCGCGCCATGCAGCGCTGGTAACGCTCATCGACCCGCTTGGCGAACCACGCGGTGGTGAGTTTGCGAGTGATTTTCGGGCTTTGCAGCATGATCCCGGGCAACACTTCACGGGGTAACGGCCGCCCCTCGGCCCGTTCCGCCAGCTCGAAAACCCGCCGATAGAGTTTGCTGTCTTCGAACGCCAGGGTGTTCCCCTCTTCCAGTTGCTCCCGGATCGTCGGATTGCGCATGTCCAGTTGCTTGCCGAGGGTACGCACGGCCAGCTCCGTGGTGCCGGGCATGATCGAACCGTAGCGCACCAGGTCGCCATCCAGCGCCAACGGGATACCGGACGCCCGGCTCACCGCGTTCTGAAACGCGGCGTTACGGCTGGCGTACCAACCGGCGTTGAAGTCCGCAAAGCGGTACAGCGGCTGCGGATAACTCACCGGATAGCCAAGCAAATGCGCGATGCCGAAATACATGCCGCCGCGCCGGGTAAACACTTCATGGCGAATCGAGCCCTTCACCGGGTACGGATAACCCTTGGCCTGCTGCTCGGCAAAGTCAATGCTGACCTGCATCGGCCCGCCGGTATGCACCGGGTTGAAGCCGCCAAACAGTTTTTTGCCCATCGGCACCATACCGATGAAGTCGTCGAAAATGGCGCTCAGCTCCTTTTCGCTGCGCGCGGCATTCAGACGGTCGCTGTAGCTTTTGCCATTGGGCGAATCGAGCTTTAACGCACCGCTCACCAGCAGGCCTGGAATGTGCGCCTTGGCGGCGCGACGGTCGATCTCGTCGCGGGCGATCTTGCCCAGCCCCGGTACGCTCGGATCGACCTGAAAGGTCGACTCCTGTTCGGTCACGGCCAGCACCGAGCACAGGTTTTTCGTGGTCGGCGAGATGTCTTGCGCGGTAAACGCCACCTGGATATCCGTGGCCCACCCCTGGGGATCGGCAGCTTTCGCCGGCAGCAAACGCACAATCTCGGCCTTCACTTCGGCCGGACTACGCGCCTCCGGCTCCTGGGTTCGTTGACTGCCGCAACCGGCCAGTACCAGCAAGGCGGCGATGCTTGAGATCAATCTATTGGCTTGCATGTCGTTCCATCTGATCCGTTGGTCGGGGTCAACCATACGACCAATGGCATGCCAGCGGCTACGGCCGCGGTAGTCCGATGGTTGCCGCCCTCCCCGACTGGACCATACTTTATCCACGTAGCGAGGAGGACAGGCTCATGCACCGCAGCGATGTGTTGATCATCGGCGCCGGCCCGACCGGGCTGGTCCTGGCGTTGTGGCTGAGCAAACTGGGCGTGCGCGTGCGGATTGTCGACAAAACCTCCGCCCCCGGCACCACGTCCCGAGCGCTGGCCGTCCAGGCACGGACACTGGAGTTGTATCGCCAGCTCGGACTGGACGACGCCGTGGTGCAAAACGGCCACCGGGTGGTGGCCGGCAACTTCTGGGTCAAGGGGGAGCCCGTGGCGCGCCTGCCCCTGTCTCAGATTGGCGAGGGCCTGACCCCTTACTCGTTTCTCGAGATTTTCCCGCAGGACGAACACGAACGACTGCTGATCGAGCGCCTGGAAGCCTTCGGCATTACGGTGGAACGCAACACCGAACTGACAAGCTTCGAGCAAACCGCAGACGGCATCACGGCCACGCTGCACCTGCCCGATGGTCAACAGGAAATCTGCCAGACCTGTTACCTGGCCGGGTGCGACGGTGCGCGGTCGATTGTGCGCAAGACCCTGGATACCGGGTTTCCCGGCGGGACTTACCAACAGATTTTCTACGTTGCCGACGTGCAGGCCAGCGGCCCGACATTCAACGGCGAACTGCATGTGGATCTCGACGAGGCGGACTTCCTCGCCGTATTCCCATTGGGAGGCGGTGGTCGTGCCCGTCTGATCGGCACAGTGCGCGACGAGCGCGCCGAACACGCCGAGACCCTGCGCTTCGAGGACGTCAGCAGCCGGGCCATCGAGCACATGAAGGTGAAGATCGAGCAACTGAACTGGTTTTCGACCTATCGCGTGCATCATCGGGTGGCGGATCACTTCCGCAAAGACCGGGCGTTTTTGCTGGGTGATGCCGCCCATGTGCACAGTCCGGCGGGCGGTCAGGGCATGAACACCGGGATTGGCGATGCCATCAACCTGGCCTGGAAACTGGCGGCCGTGTTGAGCGGTGGTGCCGAGGCCAGATTGCTCGACACCTATGAAACCGAGCGTATCGCCTTCGCCCGCAGACTGGTGGCCACCACTGACCGGGTATTCAACTTCATCACCGCCGAGGGGCGGATGGCCGATTTGCTGCGGACACGCCTGGCACCGCTCTTGATACCGAAAATAACCTCGTTCGAAACCTCCCGCGAGTTCCTGTTTCGCACGGTGTCGCAGATCACCCTGAATTATCGGGGCATGCCCTTGAGCACAGGCGTTGCCGGGCACGTGCATGGCGGTGATCGCCTGCCCTGGGCCCATGACAGTGAGGGGGATAATTTCGATTCGCTCAAGTGCCTGACCTGGCAGGTGCATGTCTATGGCGACACCAGCGACGAGATGATTGCCTGGTGCCACGAGCACCATTTACCGCTGCACGTGTTCGACTGGCGGCCGGCGTTCGAAGCAGCGGGACTGGGGCGCAACGGGTTTTACCTGTTACGGCCCGATACCTATGTGGCAATCGCCGAGACCTGCTCGGACCCGAAAGTGATCGAACGGTACTTGCGTGATCACGGTATCCGGCCGTTTTTCGGCGCACCCTGAGAACACCACATCCCCCCTTGTAGGAGCGATATGCGCTGATGCCTAGATCCCGGCCAGCGCCAGATCCATCGCAAAGTAAGTAAAGATCAGGTCGGCCCCGGCACGCTTGATCGCCCCCAGGCTCTCGCGCACCACGCGGTCCTCATCGATGGCCCCGGCCTGGGCGGCAAACTTGATCATCGCGTACTCACCGCTCACCTGATACGCCGACAGCGGCAGGCGCGAGGCTTCGCGAATGTCGCGGATGATGTCCAGGTACGCACCGGCAGGCTTGACCATCAATGCATCGGCGCCCTCCTGTTCGTCGAGCAATGATTCGCGCACCGCTTCGCGGCGGTTCATCGGGTTCATCTGGTAGCTTTTACGATCGCCCTTGAGCGCACTGCCACCCGCCTCGCGGAACGGGCCATAGAGCGCCGAGGCGAATTTGGTCGAATAGGCCATGATCGCCGTCTGGGTGAAGCCGGCATCATCGAGGGCCCGGCGAATCGCCTGGACCTGCCCGTCCATCGCCGCCGACGGGGCGATCACGTCGGCACCGGCACGGGCCGCCGCCACCGCTTGCCTGCCGAGGTTGATCAGGGTCTGGTCGTTGTCGACTTCATGGTCGTGCAACACGCCACAATGGCCGTGGTCAGTGTATTCGCAAAAACAGGTGTCGGACATCACGATCATTTCCGGCACCGCGTCCTTGGCAATGCGCGACATGCGCGAGACCAGGCCGTCATCTCGCCAAGTGTCGCTGCCGCTGCTGTCCAGGTGATGGGACACGCCGAAGGTCATCACCGACTTGATCCCGGCGCGGGCGTAGCGCTCGATCTCGCCGGCCAGTTTCGACTCGGGGATGCGCATCACACCGGGCATGCTCTTGATCGGCACGAAGTCGTCGATTTCTTCTTCGACGAAAATCGGCAGCACCAGATCGTTCAAGCTGAACTCGGTCTCCTGGAACAGGCTGCGCAGGCTCGCATTGCGGCGCAGACGGCGTGGGCGTGCTTCGGGGAACTGACTGGACATGGGTATTCCTGAATTTCAGAGGACGGAATGTGGGAGCGGTGGATCAGTTGGAGACGGGACTTGGAATCTGCAACCCGCGGACCACCGCCGGCCGCGCCAGGAAGCGTTCCAGCACCCGCGTGACGTTAGGGAAGCTCTGAATGCCCACCAGGTCGCCGGCTTCATAGAAGCCGATCAGGTTGCGCACCCACGGGAAGGTGGCGATGTCAGCGATGGTGTAGCGCTCGCCCATGATCCAGTCGCGCCCTTCAAGGCGGCCGTCGAGCACCTTGAGCAGGCGTTTGCTTTCCTCGACGTAGCGGTCACGGGGACGTTTGTCTTCGTAGTCCTTGCCGGCGAATTTGTTGAAAAACCCGAGTTGGCCGAACATCGGGCCAATGCCACCCATCTGGAACATCAGCCACTGAATCGTTTCGTAGCGCGCTGCCGATTCCTGGGCCAGCAGTTGTCCGCTCTTGTCGGCCAGGTAGATCAGGATCGCTCCCGACTCGAACAGCGCCAATGGCCGGTCGTCCGGACCGTGGGGGTCGAGGATCGCCGGGATCTTGTTGTTGGGGTTGAGTGAAAGAAATTCCGGGGACATCTGGTCGTTGGTGTCGAAGCCTACCCGGTGAGGTTCATACGGCAGGCCGATCTCTTCAAGCATGATCGAGACCTTGACGCCGTTGGGGGTCGGCAAGGAGTACAGCTGAATCCACTCCGGGTATTGGGCAGGCCATTTGCGGGTGATGGGGAATGCGGATAAATCGGTCATGGGCTGGATCCACGAAGACATTGAGAGTGACGATCATAATGGAGATAGCGGCTCAGCGATCCCTTGCAGCCATTAATCTCGCTGATAGACGAGATCAAAAGAGATCACGACTGTTTCAACCCCATCAGGTGTAGCGTGTCCACAATTTCGCAACATCCTGTCGATAACCTTCACTGCAACCCGTTGACGGTTACCGGTACATTGCTGCGCTTTCGACCGGAATCGAACCAAACGGACTGAGAGGACTCTGAGCACCCCCCCTTTTGAGAACGGACCGGTTTCAACGACATGGAAAACACCCGACGCAGGAAAATCGTGGTGTAAAGGTTTGTCAGCCTTAACCGAATTGCGCTGAAGAACTCTTTACTCATGAATTTGTTCAATATTGCCAACCGCTTCAGACATCGCGCCTACCTGCTGTTGCCCGCTTTGCTGGCGGTCAGCGCACTGTTTCTGTCGCTGGAGGCCAGCCAAAGCCGCGCCCAGCCGATGGATGGCATCCAGACGCTGGTTTTCCTGCGCCACGGGGAAAAACCCGCCGGCGGCTTGGGCCAGCTCAATTGCCAGGGGCTGAACCGCGCCATCGACCTGGCGACGCTGCTGCCGGAAAAGTTTGGCAAGGCCAACTATGTGTTTGCGGCGAACCCGACCCGTAACGTCGAGGAAGGCGAGTTCGACAACTCCTACAGTTACATCCGCCCCCTGATGACCATCAGCCCCAGCGCGATCAAGCTGGGCCTGCCGGTGAACATCGATTTTTCCGCCAATGACACCAGCGACCTGGCCGAAGAACTGCTTCACGACAAATATCACAACTCGGTCATCTACACCGCCTGGTCACACGGCTACCTGCCGGAGCTGATCAACACGGTGGCCGGTGAAGCCACCGGCAAGAAAATGACCCTCATGCAAGACTGGGAATCCAGCGATTATGACTCGCTGTATGTGCTCACCTTGACCTGGCACAACGGCAAGGCCAGTGTGCAGAGCCATGTGTACAAGCAAGGCCTGAACAATGGCCCGGAAACCTGCCCGACCTGAGGTTGTGCATTGCTTGATCGGGCCCCATCGCGAGCAGGCTCGCTCCCACACTGAATCTGCGTCGAACACAAAAACTGTACTCAATGAAGATCTACTGTAGGAGCGAGCCTGCTCGCGAAGGGGCCAGTAAAACCTACATCACTTTCGTTGATTCACTCGCTCGCGCAGATACTCGAGAACCGCCCCTCGCTCCCCGGCAAACTCGATCCGCGCGTCCTTCTTCTCCCGCTGAAACGCATACATCGGATCGTAATACTCGCGCAGCAATCCTTCGATCCAGCCGCGGTGCAGATCCACCGCGCCGCTGCGGGCCTGCTCCGCCAATGCCTCTTCCATCAAAACCAGCATGCGCCGATGACGTTCGCCGCCCAGGCGTTTCTGCACATTGTTCAGGCTCGTCAGCAACCGTTCGGAAAACAGCGCAAAGCCCTCCTCGCCATGCACGTCGATGAATTCTGCGCATAGATCCACCACGTAATCGCGCAGGATCCGCTCGACCCGACCTTCCAGGCTGTCTTCCAGCCACACCATCGGAAACTGCTGCATGCCCTGGTACAGCGGCAATGGCAACGCACAACTGCCGACTGCGCGGCTTTCGTCTTCCAATACGAACTGCTCGATGCCCCTGGCGCGTTTTTTCAGTACATCCACGGCCAAACGGTTTTCGAAGTCGATGTTCGATGGCTGACCCGTGGCGCGCTTGCCGAAACTGGAGCCGCGATGGTTGGCATGACCTTCAAGGTCCACGCTGTTGCCCAATTGCTTGAGCACCTCGGTCTTGCCCGTGCCGGTCATGCCGCCCAACAGGACGAAATCGCACTGGGTCACGGCTTGATCGAGGGTGTCCAGCAGGAAGGTACGCATGGCCTTGTAGCCGCCGCCCACCCGAGGGTAATCGATGCCCGCCTCGTCCTTGAGCCATTGCTGGACTATCTGCGAGCGCAGGCCGCCGCGAAAGCAGTACAGCAGGCCATCGGGATGCGCCCGGGCAAAATCGGCCCAGGCCTGGATGCGTTCGGCCTTGACCGCGCCCGACACCAGTTGATGCCCCAGCACGATGGCCGCCTGCTGGCCATGCTGCTTGTAGCACGTGCCGACCCGCTGGCGTTCAAGGTCATTCATCAACGGCAGGTTGATCACTCCGGGAAACGCGCCCTTGTTGAATTCGACTGGCGCGCGGGTGTCCATCATGGGCCGGTCGTTGAGGAAGATGTCGCGGTAATCGGTGCAGTCGACAGACATCAAATCACCTCGACCGCGTTGCTCTGTCGCTCGACCAGTTCACCGATCGGTTCCAGGCTCAGGCCCAGTTCGGCGGCCACCGAGAGAAACTGCTCGTTGCCTTGCGGCGTTACGGCAATCAGCAGGCCGCCGCTGGTCTGCGGATCGCAGAGAACGCGTTTGTGCAGTTCCTGGAGCCGCCCGAGCTTGCTCGCGTAGCTGTCGAAATTGCGCAGCGTACCGCCCGGTACGCAGCCCTGTTCGAGGTAATACTCGACACCCGGCAAGCGCGGTACGCGGGCATATTCGATACGCGCCGTGAGCTGGCTGCCGTCGGCCATTTCTACCAGGTGCCCGAGCAGGCCGAAACCGGTGACATCGGTCATCGCGGTTACGCCGTCGAGCTTGCCGAAACGGCTGCCGGGTTTGTTCAGGGTGCACATCCAGTCCCGGGCCAGGCCGATGTCGGCATTGCGCAACTTGCCCTTCTTCTCGGCCGTCGTAAGGATGCCAATGCCCAGGGGCTTGGTGAGGTAGAGCAGGCAACCGGCTGTGGCAGTGTCGTTGCGCTTCATATGGCGCTTTTCCACCAGACCGGTGACGGCCAGGCCAAAGATCGGTTCTGGCGCGTCGATGGAGTGCCCACCTGCCAGCGGGATGCCCGCCTCGTCACACACCGAACGGCCGCCGCGTATCACTTCCCGGGCAATTTCCGGGGCCAGTACGTTCACCGGCCAGCCCAGAATCGCAATCGCCATCAACGGATCGCCGCCCATCGCATAGATGTCGCTGATGGCATTGGTGGCGGCAATTCGACCGAAATCGAAGGGATCGTCGACGATCGGCATGAAAAAGTCCGTGGTCGAGACCACTCCGCGCTCTTCGTCGATCGCATACACCGCCGCGTCGTCGCGCGAGGCGTTGCCGACCCAGAGTTTCGGGTCGAGGTTCTGCGCCCCGCTGCCGGCCAGGATCACTTCCAGCACCTGAGGGGAAATCTTGCAACCGCATCCAGCACCGTGGCTGTATTGGGTCAGGCGAATCGGCTCGCTCATGGGGGTACCTCATTGGGTCAATGAGGCCGATTCTAGCAGAGCGGGGCATGCGCAAGTCGTTGTGCGGCCCCTGTGGGAGCGGTTATGGCAGCAAAATCACCTTGTCACCGCTGCCCTGATTCACGTCGGCATAACGCTCCAGGCCTTCGGCCAATGGCGACTCGCACAAGCCCTGCGGCAACGGCAACAGGTCCTGATCGAAGAACCGGCCAAAGTGCTCGAGCATCGCCGCACACGCCTGTACCCCGTACAGCAACGAGTTGATCCCCACCACTGAGCCGCCCTTGCGATACAACGCCAGGGCCGGCAACTGCACATGACCGTCCACGGGTGCGGCGATGATCGCGATGCGGCCGAACGCGGCCAGGGCTGGCACCGAGGCCGGCAGCCAGAATCCGGTGGTGTCGAAAATCACGTCGGCGCCGCCGGCATAGACCGCGTTGACCTGGGCCCCGAGGTCTTCGGGTTTATCCAGTTGCAGGGCCTGGTAGCCCTGCTCCTGCAAGTCCTTGACCTGCTCGGGACGCCGCGCAGCTGCCAGCACCCGGGCACCGCGCACCTTGGCCAAGGCCAGCGCGGCACTGCCGACCGCCCCGCCACCGATGACCAGCAATCGGGTTTCGGCGGTCACCAGGCTGCGTTCCAGCGCATCCCACGCCGTGGTGTACGGCACGCCGAGGCTGGCGGCCTGGGCGAAGCTCAGGTGCGTGGGTTTGAGCGCTACGCCATTGGCCGGCAGCTTGACGAACTGCGCGTGGGAACCGTCGGCGAAAAAACCCAGTTCCCGGCCCGTGCCCCAGACTTCCTGACCGATCAGCGCCTGCGGGCCGGCCACGACCACACCGGCAAAATCACGACCGGGAATCCGCGGCAGGGTGGTGTAGGGAAAACGCCCAAGCACGTTCTTCACATCGCTTGGGTTCAGACCCGCGGCCTTGATCTCGACCAGCACTTCATCGGCGCCGGGAACAGGAGTCGGCACCTCGACGTAGCGCAGGGCCGAGAGATCACCGGTTTTATCGAATTGCAGAGCTTTCATGGGCGTATCCATCGAGTCAAAGAGGGTTCAGGAAATCCAGCCAGCCACCAGCTCCCGCCCCATTGGCCAGAGCTTTTCACCGGCGAGCATGCCGAGCAGACCAACCAACGCGATGGCCGGGGGTGCGGGGGAACGAAAGTCCAGGGCGCCGTAGAGCAGACCGACGCCCAGACCGATGGCCAGTGACATGAGGTAGTTCACGGCAGACTCCGGGGGCAATTGAGGTATGCGTTGAGTCTAGAGGGCGATGCTGGAGAGCATCGGCCAAGTGCTTCTGAATTTCGGCCAAAGCATGGCCCGGCGAATTCAGCCTTGGCGTTGCGTCGCCGGAAACTGTGAAGGGGCGACACCCAGCTCACGACGAAACATGTCACTGAAGCTGCTCGGCGAATAGCCCAGCTCCCGGGCAATCGCGCTGACCGGTACGCCCTGGATCAACTCGGCCACCGCCGTCGCCAGTTGCACCTGACGCCGCCACTCGGCGAAGCCCATGCCCAAACCGTCCTTGAACAGCCGCGCCAGGGTCCGCACGCTGGCACCGGCGGTTTCTGCGTGCTGTTCGAACGGAATATCCAGAGAAGGCGCAGACATGACCGCCTGACACAGGTTCATCAGCCGTCGATCGGAATCATCCGGCAGCGGGATTTTCAGCAGCGAACGCCTGGCGCGCCTGAGCTCCAGCAACGCCAGGCCCACCAGCGCGTCGTAATACTCGGGCGGCCCGTCGTTGCCCTGCTCCACCAGCCCGACGATCAGCTCGCGCAGCAAGCCGCCGACCTCGATGACTTGCACGCTGTCATCCAGGGTCGCAGCCAGGGACGGGCGCAAGTAGATATTACGCATTTGCAGGTCGGACACCACGCGAATCCCGTGGGGCACGCCGGGCGGCAACCACACCGCCCGCTGCGGCGGCACTACCAGCGCCTCGTGCGGCGTCTCGACCCACATCACCCCGCTCATCGCATACAGCAACTGACCCCAGACGTGCTCATGGGGCTCGATGTACAGCCCGCGCGGATAGGTGCGAGCCAGCGGCTGCACGGGCACATCGGTGTCACTCAGGTCAGGCGGTGCGGCGAGGGCCATGGTCTATGTTCATTGGGAGCGGGAAGATTGCATGGTAACGGGGCGTCGATTTTGTCGCCAGCAACCGCCGGAGTCCGACAATCCGAATGAATTTTCCCGGTGGCACGCGATCCTTCTATGTACAACAGGGAGGAACCGGCGGTTTATGAACAGTGCAAAGTTATTCGTCATCGAGTACACCCTCCATGGCGCTCCCAAATCATTCATTATCCGACTGGACAAAATGGATAATGCAGAAGCCTGGCATTGGGCGAGCTGTGACGCGGGGGTGGGGCGAATCCCCCGGTTTGGACGCGAGAAGGTGCAAAAGACCAGCAAGCCGATGGCTGAAAAATTCGGCGTGGAAAACGTCAAGTGGCGGCCGGCGAACTGATCTCCGGCAATCATCAGGTTCGAGGGGGAAGAGACATGAGCGCAACACCCATCAGCAGCCCTGCGCAACTGGACTACGTTCTGGACACATCGTTCGGCCGCACCACCAAAAGCGCCGAGTGCCGGATCGGACTGGAGCAGGTCGAAAATGACGCCTTTTGCTTCGCCATACGCATCCCGCCGCCACTGCCGGAAGATCTGGAGCATGCCAGGACCCTCGTGCTGCGGGTCGAAGGGCGGCGCCTGCAGGGCAGTGTCCGCCACAGCGAACGCCTGGAAGATGACAGCCTCAGGCTGGAAGTGGAGCCGGACTAGGCTCCACTTTTGCGTGTACCGTGGTTTCAGTGGGCGCACTTGCAGTCTTTATGAGCGCACTCCTCGCCGTGCTCATGGTGTTTGGCACAGGCTTCACAGCAGTAATGCTTGCCGTGACGGGCAATCGGATGTTCACCGAGTTTGCAGGTACATTTCGGACAATCGCAGATACTTTCACGGTCAATCATGGGGCTGACTCCTTTTGTGTGGTCGTCAGTGCTCAGATGCACACCGTAAGTGTAGGAGCTGCCGCAGGCTGTGATCTTTTGTGGCGAGGGAGCTTGCTCGCCACAAAAGCTTCAATCAGATACGGAACTGTCCGACCAGACTGCCCAGGCGCTGACCGAGGTCGGCCAGGCTACGGGAAGTTTGCGCGCCAAGTTGGGTTTCGTCGGCGACGTTATCCACCGCCACGGCAATCTGGTGCACGCTGCGATTGATCTCTTCGGCCACGGCGGTCTGTTCTTCGGCGGCACTGGCGATCTGCGCGTTCATCGAGTTGATGGTCGCGATCAGCTGGGCCATGGTGTCCAGCGAAGCCCCCGCCTCGTTGGCCTGGGCCGAGGTGCCGTCGCCCGCCTCGCTGGAGCGACGCATCGCCTCCACCGCCGACCGGGTGCCGGCCTGCAAGCGGTCGATCATGCCCTGGATTTCCTGGGTGCTGATTTGCGTGCGGCTGGCCAGCGCCCGCACTTCATCGGCCACCACTGCAAAACCGCGCCCGGCCTCGCCGGCGCGGGCGGCTTCGATTGCGGCGTTGAGCGCCAGCAGGTTGGTCTGCTCGGCAATCGAGCGGATCACCCCAAGCACGCTGACAATCGATGACACGTCTTTTTGCAGGCTGTCGAGGGACACGCCGCTGCTGCGGATGTCGTCCACCAGCGCATGGATCTTCTCGATGCTGCCGGCCACCACACGCTTGGCCGCCTGCCCTTCTTCGTCGGTCTGCCGGGCTGCCACCGCGGCGTTCTGCGCGCTCTTGGCCACTTCCTGGGCCGCCGCCGACATTTCATTGATAGCCGTGGCCACCTGATCGGTCTCATGGCGCTGACGCTCCATGGCCTGGTCCGAGCGATGGGCCTGGTCGGACACCTGACTCACCAGCCCGGTCAGTTGCGAGGTCATTTCGGTGATCTGGCGCACCAGCCCGTGAATCTTGTCGACGAAACGGTTGAACGAGCCAGCCAGTTCGCCGAGCTCATCCTGGCTGGTGAGCGTCAGGCGACGGGTCAGATCGCCCTCGCCTGCCGCGATGTCGTCGAGGTTGGTTTTCATCAGATGCAGCGGGCGCAGAATGGTGTTGGCCAGCAACATCCCGGCAGCGGCAATCACCAGCAGCACCACGACCGCCACGCCGACGATGCTCAGCACCATGCCTTGCATGCGCTCCTGGACCTTGGCTTCGACCACCGCCACTTGCGCTTCAATGCCGTCGAGGTTGACCGAGGTACCGACCGCCATGTCCCACTTCGACAGGTATTCGGTGTAGCCGAGCTTGGGCACCAGCACCTGGGTGTTGCCGGGTAACGGCGAGCTGTATTGCAGGTAGTGCGTACCGTCCTTGGCGACTTTCACCAGGTCGCGGTTGACGTAAACACCGTTCGGATCGCGGTTGTCCTTGAAGCTTTGGCCCACGCCTTCGGGGCTGCTGGCCTTGAACAGGCGCACGGTGTTGGAGTCGTAGCCGAAGAAGTAGCCGTCCTTGCCATAGGTGATGCTCGACAGCAGCTTGATCACCTGGGCCCGCGCCGCCTGATCGCCGGGGGCGGCCGCGTCGTAAAGCGGTTTGATCGTGGTCATGGCCACGGCCACGTAACTTTGCAAGGTCGCCTTGGCATCGCTGAGCAGGCGTTCGCGAGTCTGCTCGACTTCCTTGCGAGCCTGATCCTGAAGAATGAACAGCGTGGTCAGGCTGATGACCAGCGCAAACAGCAACACCGGGAGGACGGCAAGGGACAGGACTTTAGCCTTGAGGCTCATGCGCATGACGCTCACTCTTTTGATTTTGTTGGCGTGGTTAAAACCTTTAACGGCAGGCCGGATCAAAAGTTGAACGTCATGAAATGGACTAGCGCTCCCACAGGGTTTCAGGTGTTTAAAGGACCATCGCCGCCACCCAGCCGAACGCCAGCAGCGGCAGGTTGTAGTGCAGGAAGGTCGGGACCACGGTGTCCCAGATGTGATGGTGCTGGCCGTCGATGTTCAGGCCGGAGGTCGGGCCGAGGGTCGAGTCCGAAGCCGGCGAACCGGCATCGCCCAGGGCGCCGGCGGTACCGACGATGCACACGATCGCCAACGGGCTGAAGCCCAGTTGCACGCACAGCGGCACGAAGATCGCCGCCAGAATCGGCACGGTGGAGAACGACGAGCCGATGCCCATGGTCACCAGCAGCCCCACCAGCAGCATCAACAAGGCGCCGATGCCTTTGCTGTGATCGATGTACGACGCCGACGACTCGACCAGCGTCTGCACCTCACCGGTGGCCTTCATCACTTCGGCAAACCCCGAGGCGGCGATCATGATGAAACCGATCATCGCCATCATTTTCATGCCTTCGGTGAACAGGTCATCGGTGTCGCGCCATTTGACGATGCCCGACACCGAGAAAATCAGGAAGCCGACCAGAGCACCGATAATCATCGAATCGAGCAACAACTGAATGATGAACGCCGCCGCGACGGCCACGCCGGCCACCATCAGGCTCAGCGGGTTGTATTGCACCGCCACTTGCTCGACCTGTTCGATCCTTGCCAGGTCATAGACACGCTTCTTGCGGTAGCTGACAAACGCGATCAACAGGCCCGCCACCATACCCAGGGCCGGAATGCCCATGACGTGGGTCACATTGATGCCGCTGATGTCCACGCCGCTGCGGGCGACGTTGGCCAGCAGGATCTCATTGAGGAAGATGTTGCCGAAGCCCACCGGCAGGAACATGTAGGGCGTGATCAAACCGAAGGTCATGACACAGGCGATCAGTCGACGGTCCAGTTGCAGCCTGGTCAGCACATACAGAAGCGGCGGCACCAGCAATGGAATGAACGCGATATGGATCGGCAGGATGTTCTGCGAGGCAATGGCCACGACCCAGAGCAGGCCAATCAGCAGCCATTTGACCTGTCCACCGCCGCTGGCATGCTGGCGATCGACCATCGCCAGCGCCTTGTCGGCCAGCGCATGGGCCATGCCGGACTTGGCAATGGCCACGGCGAAAGCGCCCAGCAAGGCGTAGGACAACGCCACCGTCGCCCCACCACCGAGGCCACTGTTGAAAGCCTTGAGTGTCGCCTCGATCCCCAGGCCACCGGTCAGGCCACCGACCAGCGCACCGACGATCAGGGCAATCACCACATGCACGCGGGACAGGCTGAGTACCAGCATGATGCCGACCGCGGCAATGACTGCATTCATTTCTTTACCTCGATACAAACGAAAAGACTCCGTCCGGCAGTCTGCGAAGAGCCGCCAGCGGATTAAGGAATGGGTTTTATTAGAGGGCGCGCACTGTGCCGCAGCATCACCTCCTTGTCAAAGCACCCCGGCGCTGTCGATATGTAACGGCATGTGATGACCTGTAGGAGTGAGCTAGCTCGCGATGCACCTGAGAGCACCGGGGGGTATCAGGTTTCCATCGTCATCGTTGACGACCATCGCGAGCATGCTCGCTCCTACAAGGGGGAAGTGTTTGATAGCCGATAAACGGAATAAAGAAACCAAAATCCCGGCCGTTACAGTGCAAAGTCTCAGATATTTATCGAATAAGGACGTCTCCATGTCGCTCAGACAACTTTCCATTCAATGGAAAATCACCCTGCTGGCCGGGCTGTGCCTGGCGGGCATCGTGACCCTGCTGGTGGGTCTTTCCCTGTACCGCATGGAACACAGCTCCGGGATGGTGAAAGCCTCGAGCATGGAGATGCTGACCGAAGCGGCCCAGGCCCGGATCGAGTCCCAGGGCGAAAACCAGGCGCTGGGGATTCGCCAGCAGTTCATGGACGCCTACCAGTACGGCCACGGCTTCTCCCGGCAGGTGCTGTTCCTGCGTGAGCAGGCCGAGAAGCGCTTTCTCGATGCCTTCGACCTGCGCGAAGACCTGACGCGCCAGGTCAAATCGGCCCTGCAGGCCAACCCGGACCTGCTCGGCCTGTCCCTGGTGTTCGAACCCAACGGGCTGGATGGCAAGGACGACCTGTTCACCGGCCAAGCAGAACTGGGTAGCAACGACAAGGGCCGTTTCGCCCTCTACTGGTCGCAGCCGACGCCGGGCAAAGTGACGTCCATGGCCTTGCCGGAAAAGGACATGGCCGACACCAGCACCGGCCCCAGCGGCGAAGCGGCCAACGCCTGGTTCACCTGCCCGCGTACCACGCTCAAGCCGTGCGTGATCGAACCCTACTTCTATGAAATCGACGGCCAGAACGTGCTGATGACCAGCATCGTTTTCCCGCTGATGGTCAACGGCAAGGTCATCGCCTCGCTGTCGGTGGACATCAACCTCAACAGCCTGCAAGCGGTCAGCCTGGGTGCCAGCAAGAAACTCTACGACGGCCAGACCAGTGTCAGCATCATCAGCCCGGCCGGCCTGCTCGCCGGCTACAGCCCGGACGCCAGCAAACTCAGCCAGCGCCTGGAGGCCGTGGACAAGGCCAGTGGCGCCGAACTGCTGCGCATGCTTGCCGCCAGCAGCAAAACCGGCAGCCTGCACAACAATCAGCAACTGAAAGTGCTGGCACCCTTCCAGCCGATTCCCGACGGTAAATCCTGGGGCGTGCTGCTCGACGTGCCGGAGAAAGTCCTGGTCGGTCCCGCCGAAGCCCTGAAAAAGCAACTGGACGACAGCAACACCGCCGGTACGCTGGTCGAGCTCGGCCTGGGGGTACTCGCCGCGCTGCTGGGCCTGGTGCTGGTGTGGCTGATGGCCCGCAGCGTCACCAAACCGATCCTCGGCGTGGCGCACATGCTCGAAGACATCGCCAGCGGCGAAGGTGACCTGACCCGTCGACTGGCTTACGACAAGCAGGATGAGCTGGGCCAACTGGCTGGCTGGTTCAACCGTTTCCTCGACAAGCTGCAACCGATCATCGCCGAAGTGAAACGCTCGGTGCAGGACGCCCGCAGCACCGCGGACCAATCGTCCGCCATCGCCACCCAGACCAGCGCCGGCATGGAACAGCAATACCGTCAGGTGGATCAGGTCGCGACGGCGTCCCATGAAATGAGCGCCACCGCCCAGGATGTCGCCCGCAGCGCCGCGCAAGCGGCACACGCCGCCCGCGATGCCGATCAAGCGACCCGTCAGGGCTTGACCGTGATCGACCGCACCACCGCCAGCATTGATAACCTCGCCGCCGACATGAGCGCGGCGATGGTTCAGGTCGAAGGCCTGGCAGCCAACAGCGAGAAGATCGGTACGGTACTGGAAGTGATCCGTGCGATCGCCGAGCAGACCAACCTGCTGGCCCTCAACGCCGCGATCGAAGCGGCCCGTGCCGGTGAGGCCGGACGCGGCTTTGCCGTGGTCGCCGACGAGGTGCGCAACCTGGCGCGGCGCACCCAGGAGTCTGTGGAAGAAACCCGCCTGGTGATCGAACAACTGCAAAGCGGCACCCAGGATGTGGTGGGTTCGATGAACAACAGCCATCGTCAGGCCCAGGGTAGCGTCGAGCAGGTTGGCCAGGCCGTGACGGCGCTGCGCCAGATCGGCGATGCGGTGACCGTGATCAACGACATGAACATGCAGATCGCCAGCGCCGCCGAAGAGCAAAGCGTGGTGGCCGAGGAGATCAACAACAACGTGGCGACCATTCGCGACGTGACCGAATCGCTGTCGGGCCAGGCCAATGAATCGGCACGGGTCAGCCAGTCGCTCAACAGCCTGGCGAACCAGCAGCAGAGCCTGATGGATCAGTTCCGCGTTTAAACCCGGCAACATCCCCCTGTAGGAGCGAGCCTGCTCGCTCCTACATGTTTTCCCCTCTTTCCGACTTCAGCCGTGATGGCGAGTGGATATCTGCCACAAGGTGATTATGCTTCTAGGAACCTTGCAGCGTTTCAAGGCGTCAACCTGTATGCAAGACCCGTAATTCGATGACATCAGCCCCAGGGCCTGGGTAGGGTAAGTGTTAGTGGGAACTCCGGCCTACGACAAGAGCAAGACGGAGAATACTCATGGCAGCAATCGACAATGCAACCACAGGCAGCACGCCCAACCGCGGAATCACCCGGGAGGAGCGCAAGGTCATTTTCGCGTCGTCCCTGGGCACCGTATTCGAATGGTATGACTTCTACCTGTACGGCTCCCTCGCGGCGATCATCGCCAAGCACTTCTTTGCCGGTGTCAACGAAACGACTTCCTTCATCTTCGCCCTGCTCGCCTTCGCCGCAGGCTTCGCCGTTCGGCCTTTCGGCGCCATCGTGTTCGGCCGGCTGGGCGACATGATCGGACGCAAACACACATTTCTCATCACCATCGTGATCATGGGCGTCTCCACGGCCGTAGTGGGTCTACTGCCGGGCTACGCAACCATCGGCGTTGCCGCGCCGATCATTCTGATCAGCCTGCGCCTGCTGCAAGGCCTGGCGCTGGGTGGTGAGTACGGCGGCGCAGCCACCTATGTGGCCGAACATGCACCCAAGGGCAAACGCGGCTACTTCACCTCATGGATTCAGACGACCGCAACCCTCGGCCTGTTTCTTTCGCTGCTGGTGATCCTCGCCTGCCGCACCGTCCTGGGCACAGAAGCCTTCGAAGCCTGGGGCTGGCGGATTCCGTTCCTGCTGTCGATCCTGTTGCTGATTGTCTCGGTGTACATCCGCCTGCAGCTCAGCGAGTCGCCGGTGTTCCAGAAAATGAAAGCCGAAGGCAAGTCCTCCAAGGCACCATTGACCGAATCCTTTGCCCGTTGGGACAACCTCAAGATCGTGATCATGGCCCTGCTCGGCGGCACCGCCGGCCAGGCCGTGGTCTGGTACACCGGGCAGTTCTATGCGCTGTTCTTCCTGCTGCAGACGCTGAAGATCGAACCGCAGACCGCCAACCTGCTGATTGCCGGCTCGCTGCTGATCGGCACACCGTTCTTCGTCCTGTTCGGCAGCCTGTCCGACCGCATCGGTCGCAAGGGCATCATCATGGCTGGCTGCATTATCGCGGCACTGACTTACTTCCCGATCTTCCATGCGTTGACCCAATACGGTAACCCCGACGTGTTCGTTGCCCAGGAGAAGAATCCGGTCACCGTCATCGCCAATCCCGCCCAGTGTTCGTTCCAGTTCGACCCGGTGGGCAAGGCCAAATTCACCAGTTCCTGCGACCTGGCCAAGACCGTGTTGGCAAAACGGGCGATCCCCTATAAGAACGTGAACGCCGAGCCAGGCGCTGTTGCGCAGGTGCGCATTGGCGAGAAAATAATCGAGAGCTTCGAAGGCACCGGCATGCCGGGTGCCGACTTCAAGGCCAGAAACGACGCCTTTACCGCCACCCTGGCCACCGCCCTCAAGGACGCCGGCTACCCCGAGAAGGCCGACCCGGCCAAGACCAACTACCCGATGGTGCTGTTGCTCCTGACGATCCTGGTAATCTACGTGACCATGGTCTACGGGCCGATTGCCGCCTGGCTGGTGGAACTGTTCCCGGCGCGCATCCGCTACACCTCGATGTCGCTGCCCTATCACATCGGCAACGGCTGGTTCGGTGGCTTCCTGCCGACGGTGGCGTTCGCCATGGTGGCGGCCACCGGGGATATCTACTACGGACTGTGGTATCCGATCGTCATCGCGGTGATGACGGCTGTGCTGGGCATTTTCTTCATGCCGGAAACCAAGGATCGGGAGATTCGTCACACATAAACCTGACACCTCACCCTGTGGAACCCGGTGTGCTCATAATCGGCAGCCATGAAAAACCACTGTGGGAGCGAGCTTGCTCGCTCCCACAGGATTCCTGGTGTGACATCACGTGTGTTTGGGCAACTGGATGACGACCTTCAACCCGCCCCATTCGCTTTCCAGCAACGACAGCTCCCCTCCCCAGCTATCGACGATGTCGCGCACGATGCCCAGCCCCAGACCATGCCCATGGGTTTGTTCATCCAGCCGCGTACCTCGGCTGAACACCTGATCGCGACGCTCTTCGGGAATGCCCGGGCCGTCATCTTCGACACTCAGTTCAAACCCGTCGGCGGTCTCGATCACACTCACACGAACCTCGGCATCCGCCCATTTACAGGCGTTATCCAGCAGGTTGCCCAACAGTTCCAGCAGGTCCTCACGATCCCATGGCAATTGCAGGCCGGGCGGTGCGCGGTAGCTCAGCGCCAGGTGTTCGCCATGGATCATGTTCAGGGTTGCCAGTAATCCGGGGAGCTCGGCATCGCAATCGAACAGTGCGCCCGGCAACGCATCGCCGGACAACCGCGCACGATTGAGTTCCCGATTGAGCCGTTGTTCGACCTGCTGCAGTTGTTCCCTGAGGGTCTTGCGCAGTTGCGGCTGCGCCTCAAGCTGTTCGCTTGAGGCCAGGCTCAACAGCACCGCCAGCGGCGTTTTCAACGCGTGGCCGAGGTTGCCCAGGGCATTTCGTGAGCGCTTGAGGCTGTCCTCGGTGTGAGCCAGCAAGTGGTTGATCTGCGCCACCAGTGGCTCCAGCTCCACCGGCACCTGATCATCGAGTTGCGAGCGCTGGCCCCGCTGCAACTGCGCGATCTGCTCGCGCGCCTGTTCCAGCGGGCGCAAGGCCCGGCGCACGGTAATCCGTTGCAGCAGCAGAATCAGCAGCAGCCCTGTCAAACCGAGGCCCAACCCGAGCTGTTGCATCCGCCGGAAGCTTTCGCGTATTGGCGTGTAATCCTCGGCAACGCTGATGGAGATCGGCACCCCCGAACGTCGATAGTCCGTACGCAGCACCAGCAACTGCTGCCCTTCCGGCCCCAGTTGCAGGTTGTCGTGCAGGCCGGGCTGTTCGAGTGCCGGCAGCTCCTGATCCCATAAAGAACGGGAGCGCCAATGGCCGTCGGCAAAATCGATGCGAAAATAATGCCCGGAAAACGGCCGCTGATAGGCCGGCGACAGACGTCGTTCATCCAGTTGCAAGCCTTGCGGTCCGCGCACGAGGGCCGCCAGCAGGTTCTCGCTGTCATTGCGCAACCCGGCTTCGAGGTAGCGCTGCAGACCCATTTCGAACAGCCACAGACTGGTTTGCGCCAGCACCAGGCCAACGACCACCATCACGCCGATCAGGCCCAGGCTCAAGCGGCGCTGGATCGATCTCACCGGGCTTGCCCGCCGAGCAGATACCCTTGGCCGCGACGGGTTTCAATCACGCTTTTGCCGAGCTTGCGGCGCAAATGGTTGACGTGGACCTCCAGCACATTGGAGTCGCGCTCGGTTTCACCGTCGTAGAGGTGTTCGGCGAGGTGGCTTTTGGAGAGGATCTGCTCGGGGTGCAGCATGAAATAACGCAACAGGCGAAACTCCGCGGCAGTCAGTTGAATGTCCGCACCGTCGCGAACAACGCACTGGCGACTTTCGTCCAGATGCAGCCCGGCGGCCTTGAGCGTCGGCTGGTTGACCTGGCCATGGGAGCGGCGCAATAGCGCCTGGATGCGCAAGAACAGCTCTTCGGGATGAAAGGGTTTAGTCAGGTAATCGTCGGCGCCAGCCTTGAGGCCTTCGATACGCTCGGCCCAGGAATCACGGGCCGTCAGGATCAGCACCGGCGTGACCAACCCCGTCGTGCGCCATTGCGCCAGCACCTCAAGCCCCGGCAAGCCCGGCAAACCGAGGTCGAGGATGATCAGGTCGTAAGGTTCGGTACTGCCCTGATGCACCGCGTCGCGACCATCGGCCAGCCAGTCCACCGCATAACCCTGGCGGTTGAGACCAGCCAGCAGTTCGTCGGCCAGGGGTACATGGTCTTCCACCAGAAGCAAACGCATGGATCAGTCTTCCTTGTCTTTCAATAAGCGGCCGGTGGTGGCATCGATGCCCAGTTCGCGGACCACACCTTCAGGGGTCAGCAACTCGACTTCATAAATGTAGACATCGTGTTTTTCTTCGAGCTCGGCTTCCAGCAGTTTTGAGCCGGGGTAGCGATCCATTGCCTGCTGCAGCAGTTGCTCCAGCGGCAGGATCACGCCCTGTTGACGCAGGCGCAGGGCTTGATCCTGGTCCAGGTCGCGGGCCATCACCGCCGAGCAAAATGCCAGAAGCAACAGCGCCATCCGGCCGCCGGTGCATCGATTGAGTAGAAACACCTTCATTACCAATCCTGATGATCCTTGAGAACCTGCCCGCTGACAGCGTCTAATTCCAGATCCCGGTCGATATCCAGCTGCCGATCACCGGGATACCTGGCCGACGCGAGTGGTGTGAGCTTCTCGAAAGCCACAATGGTATCAGCGTCGCGCTATCTCAGCGCTTGATCCGGGCCAAGTTCCCGGGCGTGGGCGACACCTTAGCTGGATGAACTTAATTGAAGCTGAATGGCCACTATTGGATGCTGCAATTCAAATCCTGTGGGAGCGAGCCTGCTCGCGAATGCGGTATGTCAGTCGACATCGATGCTGACTGATCCACCGCCTTCGCGAGCAGGCTCGCTCCCACATTGTTCATGTTTATAATTTCTGCTGGCCCGACATCGAGACCTTAATGACCGCCATCCACATCAAGTTCCCTTCCCTGACCCTCAAGGCCGGTCCGCGCGCCTTTGCACGCATCCGCGCCAACGGCCTGAATGCGGCCGAGGTCGGCACCTTGCCCGGTGCGGCCGGCGGTCCGAAGGCGCTGGGGATTCAAGGGCTGGACCTGGCGCTGTTCGGCCAGTGGCTGCCGGCGGCACCGCGGGAACGCTCGCTGATCGGTGCATCGGTGGGTTCCTGGCGCTTCGCCAGCGCCTGTCTGCCGGACGCCGCCGAAGGCATCCGGCGTCTCGGGCAGCTGTACACCGAGCAGAATTTCGCCAAGGGTGTGACCATGGCCCAGATCAGTCAGAGCTCCAGGCGCATGCTCGATGACCTGCTCGACGGTCGCGATGCCGCGATCCTCGACAACAGCGATTACCGCCTGAACATCATGGTGGTCAAAAGCCACGGCCTGCTCGCCGACGATCATCGCGGCCGCCTCGGGCTGGGCCTGTCCTCGGTCATCGCCGACAACCTGCGCGGCCGGGCGCGGCTGGCCCGGCACTTCGAACGCCTGATCATCCACGACCCGCGCCTGGCGCCGCCGGTCGATGCCTTGAACGACTTCCCGTCGCGCTTCGTCGCCCTCAACGCCGGCAATCTGCGTCAGGCCCTGCTGGCTTCGGGCTCGATCCCGATGGTGATGGAGGGTGTGCGCGACCTGCCGGGCGCTGGCGCCGGCACCTTCCGCGACGGCGGCTTGCTGGACTACCACCTGGACCTGCCTTACAGCGGCAACGACATCGTGCTCTACCCGCATTTCACCGACCGGGTGATTCCCGGCTGGTTCGACAAGACCCTGCCGTGGCGCCGCGCCTGCCCGGCGCGCTTGCAGAACGTGTTGCTGCTGGCGCCGTCGAAAGAGTATCTGGCGCGCCTGCCCTACGGCAAACTGCCAGACCGTAACGACTTCAAGCGCTTCATGGGCGACGCCCCGAGCCGGCAGAAATACTGGCGCACGACCATGGACGAAAGCCGCCGCATGGGCGACGAATTCCTCGAACTGGCCGCCAACGGTCGCCTGGGCGAGCGCTTGCTGACCCTTTAGTCAGGACAAACTGGTAAACTCGCCACCTGCCCGAATCGCTGCGGCGAACGCCACCTGAACAGAGCTGAAGATACCGTGGAAATTTTCAAAGAGTTTACCTTCGAATCCGCCCACCGCCTGCCCCACGTACCGGACGGCCACAAGTGCGGGCGCCTGCACGGTCACTCGTTCAAAGTGGCAATCCACCTGAGCGGCGACCTCGATCCGCACACTGGCTGGATTCGCGATTTCTCGGAGATCAAGGAGATCTTCAAGCCGCTGTACGAGCGTCTGGACCACAACTACCTGA
The DNA here is from genome assembly GCF_002113025.1 of Pseudomonas sp. B28(2017). Lineage (GTDB taxonomy): Bacteria > Pseudomonadota > Gammaproteobacteria > Pseudomonadales > Pseudomonadaceae > Aquipseudomonas. The sequence goes on from NZ_NEJH01000018.1 coordinate 45,087, forward strand.
ACGACATTCCTGGCCTGGAAAACCCGACCAGCGAAGTGTTGGCCAAGTTTATCTGGCAGGAATTGAAGCCTCTGCTGCCGGAACTCAGTGCGATCCGCATCCACGAGACCTGCACCAGCGGTTGCATCTATCGCGGTGAATAAAAACACAGCCCCCCTGTAGGAGCGAGCCAGCTCGCTCCTACAGTTTGTCAGTGAAATAAAGAACAGCCTTCATCGGCTGTTTTTTTATGCCTATGCTCTTTGCCTCTCCCCCTGCCAAGAGGACAAGCCCATGACTGACTGGCCGCTGGATCAGGTCTTCGACTTCGAAGGACATCAGGTGCGCTACGCCATACACGGCGAAGGCCCGCCGCTGGTGTTCGTGCATGGCACGCCATTTTCTTCCTGGGTGTGGCACCGGATAGCGCCGCACTTCATCACCACACACCGCGTGTACTACTTCGATTTGCTGGGTTACGGGCAATCCGCACAGCCGGATGGCGATGTGTCCTTGGGCGTGCAAAACCAGTTGTTGGCGCAACTGCTGGAGCATTGGGGCGTGGATTGCCCCGACGTGGTGGCCCACGACTTCGGCGGCGCCACCGCCCTGCGCACGCATCTGCTCAACAGCAAGGACTACCGCAGTTTGACGCTGATCGACCCGGTGGCGCTGACGCCCTGGGGCTCGCCGTTCGTGCAGCATGTACGCCAGCACGAGGCCGCGTTCAGCGGGCTGCCCGACTACATCCAGCGGGCAATCGTGCCCACCTATATTCGCGGAGCAATCAAGCGGGACATCCCGGACAACGAACTCGCCCCCTACGTGCAACCCTGGCTGGGTGATCCGGGGCAAGCGGCGCTCTACCGGCAGATCGCACAGATGGACGAGCGTTACACCCTTGAGGCACAGGGGTTGTACCCGACGATTCGCTGCCCGGTGCAGATTCTCTGGGGTGAAGACGATCAGTGGATTCCCGTCGAGCGTGGGCGGGCCTTACACAAGATGATTCCCGGCGCGCAGTTCCATCCGATACCCAACGCCGGGCATCTGGTCCAGGAAGACGCGCCTGAAGCCATTGTCGCGGCGCTGCTGCGGTTTTTGCCCCTGCAGCACTCTTTCTGAACAAACCCGCTCCCACATCTATTTGGATGATGCTGGCCAATGTCACTGGCATGAGTTGCCACCAGCGAGCTAACGTAGAAGTATTGCCTATACGATTCGTTAAAAGGATCCGCCCGATGCACATCATCAACGCCCGTCTGCGCAACCAGGAAGGCCTGCATGAGTTGTACCTGGAGAACGGCCGGATCAGCAGCATCTCCCGCCAGATCGAAGCCCCGACCCTGGGCCCTGACGACCTGGATGCTGGCGGTAATCTGGTGGTACCGCCCTTTGTCGAGCCGCACATCCACCTCGACGCGACCCTGACCGCCGGCGAACCGCGCTGGAACATGAGCGGCACGCTGTTCGAAGGCATCGAGTGCTGGGGCGAGCGCAAGGCGACCATCACCCTGGAAGACACCAAGGCCCGTGCCCGGAAAACCATCCAGGCCCTCGCCGCCCACGGCATCCAGCATGTGCGTACCCACGTCGACGTCACCGACCCGCAACTGACTGCGCTCAAGGCGATGCTCGAAGTGCGTGAGGAAAGCCGGCACCTGGTCGACCTGCAAATCGTCGCGTTCCCCCAGGAAGGCATCGAGTCCTACCGCAATGGTCGCGAGTTGATGGAAGAAGCCATCCGCATGGGCGCGGATGTGGTGGGTGGCATTCCACATTTCGAATACACCCGCGATCAGGGCGTCAGTTCGGTGAAGTTCCTCATGGACCTGGCCGAACGCACGGGTTGCCTGGTGGACGTGCATTGCGACGAAACCGACGACCCGCATTCACGCTTTCTCGAAGTGCTCGCCGAAGAGGCCCGCAGCCGTGACATGGGTTCACGGGTGACGGCCAGCCACACCACGGCCATGGGCTCCTACGACAACGCCTACTGCGCCAAGCTTTTTCGCTTGCTTGGGCATTCGGGGATCAGCTTTGTCTCCTGCCCCACTGAAAGCATCCACCTGCAAGGGCGCTTCGATAATTTCCCGAAACGCCGGGGCGTGACCCGGGTCAACGAGTTGCTGGAAGCGGGCATGAACGTGTGTTTCGGCCAGGACTCCATCGTCGATCCGTGGTATCCGCTGGGCAATGGCAACATTTTGCGGGTGCTCGAAGCCGGTCTGCACATCTGTCACATGCTCGGATATCGCAACCTGCAAAGTGCGCTGGACCTGGTGACGGACAATAGCGCCAGAGCCATGAACCTCGGCGAACGCTATGGCCTGGAGCGCGGGCGACCGGCGAACCTGCTGATCCTGTCGGCGGAGAGTGACTACGAGGTAATCCGCAGCCAGGGCTTGCCGCTGTACTCGGTGCGCAATGGCAAGGTGTTGATGAAGCGGACGATGCCGGTGGTGGAGTTCAGTGGGCTGAGCTGAGTTTGGTGTTGTCTGGTCTGGCCCCATCGTCGGATCGCCGCCCGGACCAAGCTCGCTCCCACAGTGGCTTTATGTCGTTCACAAAACCTGTGAGAGCGAGCCTGCTCGCGAAGGCTGTTTCGAAATCAATCGATCATTCGAGCCGTACCAAACAGGCTGACCCGACTCAACTCCCCCTGCTCTTCCTCCAGCAAGATCGGCGCCGTGCCACCCGGCATCGTCACCTTGACCTCCCCGGCGCTGACCCAACCTACCCGCCACGCCGCACAGGCCACTGCACTGGCGCTGGTCCCCGACGACGCCGTCGGCCCCTCGCCCCGCTCGAACACCCGTGCAGCGATGTGCCCTTCGGACAAGCGCATCGCCCATTGCAGATTGATCCCCGCCGGGCAGGGCTTGCCTGCGCCGCTCGGCATGGCATAGGCGATTCGCGTCAGCCCTTCGCCCAACGCCGGTTCGCACATCTGCTCGTTGCTCGGCAAGGCATCGGCGCCGTCGACCAACGTCACGCAATGGGGATTGCCGAGCCGCACGAACTGGCTGCGCGACCATGCGCCATTGAGCGCTGACAGCTGTTTGACGTGACTGAGTTCGCGGCCATTCAACAGCGCCCTTTCAACACCCACGGCACTGACTGCCGACGGCCCGAATCCAGGCTGGCCAAGGTCAAGCCAGAAACCCTTCACGCCCTCGACTTGAGCGGTTTGCACCGAAGTCTGCCCCGGTGAAGGCGTGTCGGTTTTATCGTGATGCACCCTGAGTTCACAGGTTCCGCCCTGCGCGAAAAGCCCCTGGTCGCTCAGCGCCTGAGAAAAGATCGTCAGCCCGTTACCGCTGCGCTCGGCCAGCGTGCCATCGGTGTTGACGATCAGCAGATCGAAGGGGGACGACGACTGAAACGGTCCGACCAGCAATCCGTCGCTGCGATGATCCTTGCTGCCGGCCGGCTGCGTGCCGGGTGCCCAGCTACAGCAAGCCTCGATGGCCGCCACGGCCCATGCCTGACGGGTTTGTGCGGCGTGGTCGGCCTGATGGGGCAAGTCGATACCCTGGCGGCGCAGTTCTTCGGGCGCTACCACGATGTAAATATTGCCCCGTGCATCGTACCTCTGCGCCATGGCGCCCTCCGTGTGTCATTGGAATGGCTCAACATATCGCGAAACACACCGGCGCTGTGCAACGATGTCGCCCTGTTTGACCGCAAAACTTTCCGGGCACTGATCGAACCCACGCCGGCCGATCACTGTCCGTTGAGGACGTGACGTTTTTTGCCAGGGATAGATATGACCAGCCTCAACAGCCAAACCACCTTCGTTCCCGGCCGCCTGGAACAGATGTCCACACGCATCGCCTTTTTCATCGCCGGGTTCGGCATCGCCGCGTGGGCGCCGCTGGTGCCCTATGCCAAGGCCCGGGCCGGGCTGGATGAAGGCACCCTGGGCCTGTTGCTGCTGAGCCTGGGTGTGGGTTCGATTCTGGCGATGCCGTTGGCCGGGATCCTGGCCACCCGTTTCGGCTGCCGGCGCGTGGCGACCGGCGGGACCCTGCTGATCTGCGCTGCCCTGCCGCTGCTGGCGACGGTATCGTCGATTCCTGCCCTGATCGCAGCCTTGTTCATGTTTGGCGCGGGTCTCGGCACGGTGGATTCGACGGTCAACCTGCAAGCGGTGATCGTCGAGCGCGCCAGCGGCAAGCACATGATGTCGGGGTTCCATGGTCTGTTCAGCCTCGGTGGCATTGTCGGCGCGGCAGGTGTCAGTGCCTTGCTCGGGCTCGGCATTTCACCACTGGGCGCGACGCTGGTGGTGATCGTGCTGCTGTTGATCGCGCTGGCGAAGGCGGTGCCACACCTGTTGCCCTATGGCAGCGAGAGTTCGGGCCCGGCGTTTGCCGTTCCCCATGGCATCGTCCTGTTCATCGGCGGCATGTGCTTCATCGTGTTCCTGGCCGAAGGTGCGGCGCTGGACTGGAGTGCGGTGTTCCTGGCGCAGGAGCGCGGTATCGACACGGCGTATGCAGGCCTCGGGTATGCGGCGTTTGCCTTGACCATGACCGTGGGACGCCTGACCGGTGACAAAATCGTACGGCGATTGGGGGCGACCCGGGTGATTGTGTTCGGCGGGCTGACAGCCGCCGCAGGCTTGTTGCTGGCGACATTCGCGCCGGGTTGGGAGGCGGCGCTGGTGGGTTACGCGCTATTGGGCGCCGGTTGCTCGAACATCGTGCCGGTGTTGTACACCGCCGTGGGCAAGCAGACGGTCATGCCCGAGAGCATCGCCGTGCCGGCCATTACTACCCTGGGTTACGCGGGCATCCTGGCGGGACCGGCCGTGATCGGTTTCATCGCCCATGGCAGCAGCCTGAGCTTTGCCTTTGCCTTGATGGCAGTGCTGCTGATGGCAGTGGCGATTGGCGGGAAGGTGTTGAGGGTCTGAAAAGCTTCGCGAGCAGGGCTCGCTCCCACAGGTATAGGTGAACCTGTGAGAGCGAGCCTGCTCGCGAACGGGTCCACTCGGTCTATCAGAACCCGACACTGGCCTGCACAAAGAACGTGCGCGGCGCGCCGACGTACATGCCCGAGTTGTTGTCGCTGGAGCGGGTGAAGTACTGCTTGTCGAAGATGTTTTTCACCCCCGCCCCCAGTTTCAGGTTCGATACCTGCGGCCCGAAGTCATAGCCGCCACGCACGTTCCAGGTCACGTAACCCGGAATGTCACCGAACTGGCCGTCGGCGGTGCCTTCGGTGATGTAGTTACCGTTGAAGCTGCCGTCGGCGTTCACGCCGGTGCCCGGCGAGCGCTGCTTGGACTGGGCGAACGCGTCGAGATTCCAGGTCCAGCGGTTGATGTCGTAACGCAGGCCGGCAGTGGCCACCTGACGGGAGTAGAACGGCAGGTCACGGCCCTTGAAGCCCGGGATGTCACCTTCGCTGGTGGCGCGGGTGTAGGTGAAACCGGCGTTGGCGGTCAGGCCGTCAAGACGTGGGTCCAGCGCGGCCAGATCGTAGTGCACCGACGTTTCGATGCCCTGGTGCCTGGTTGCGCCGAGGTTGGTCCAGCCCACATCGTTGCTGATGTATTGCAGTTCGTCGTCGAAGTCGATGTAGAACAGCGTCACCTCACCGCCCCACACGTCATCGTTGTAGCGCGTACCGATTTCGTAGGTCTTGGCTTTTTCCGGCTCCAGACCGTTGGCGGTGTTGTCGCCGATACCGCCCTGCCCCAGCTGGAAGTACTGCAGCGCGCCAAACGAGGTTTCGTAGTTGGCGAACAGTTTCCAGGCATCGGACACGTGATACATCACGCTCAGGGCCGGCAGCGGCTCGTTGCTTTCGATGCTGCGGTTTTTCTCCGGCACCCGTTTACCGGCGTTATCGAGCACCGGGCGGTCGTGCCAGTCGGTGCTGATGTGCTCGAAGCGAATACCCGGGGTGACGGTCCAGTTGCCAACGTCAATCTTGTTGTCGACGTAGACCGAATTGGCCTCGGTTCCACCGGTGCGGTCCTGATAGACATGGCCGTCCGCCCCGGGACGTACGACTGGCTCGTTGTTGACCAGCGCCACGCGGCTGGCCTCTTCGTGCATGGCTTCCTTGAGGTAGCGATAACCGACGCTGACTTCCTGGGTGGTCGGGCCCACATCGAAAACGTGAGACACCCGTGGCTCGATGCCAAAGGTGTAGTAGCTGCGCGGATACGAGCTGAGGGTCTTCAAGTCACGGGAGGCGATGGTGCTGCCACGAAAACTGTCGGTGTAGTAGGTCAGCACTTCGGCCTGTGTGCGATCGTCGATCTGCCGCACCCACTTGAACGACACATCCTTGCGGCGGCCGCTGAAGTTGTCGTGGTCGCGCACGGACTGGAACGGGTCGGCGTCGTACTGCGCCTGGGTCAGGCCGCCGGGCATGTCGGCCTTGGCGTCGTAGTAGTGAAAGTTGAGGCTGAAATCGTCGACATCGGTCGGCGCCCAATGGGTCTTGAGGATCACGTCGTCGATGTCGTTGCCGTTGTTGCTTTCACGGTAACCGTTGCCGTTCACCCCGGAGTACAACAGCGCCACGCCCATGCCGTTGTCGGCGGTGCCGCCCATGAATGCCGTGTCGATGTGCTTCCAGCCACCGTGCTGCGACGTTTCCAGGGTCGTGCCGATTTCTGCGGAGGCCTGTTCCGGGATCGCGCGGGTCACGAAGTTGATCACACCACCGACGTTTTGTGGTCCGTAGCGTACGGAACCGGCACCGCGCACCACGTCGATGCTGTCGAGGTTGCCGGAGGAAATCGGCGCCATGGACAGTTGCGGCTGGCCGTAAGGCGCGAACGCCGCCGGGATGCCGTCGATCAGCACGGTGGAGCGAGGCGACAGGCGCGAAGTCAGGCCGCGCACGCCGACGTTAAGGGAAATATCGCTGCCACCGGTGCCGTTGGCGTCCTGCACTTGCACCCCAGGAACGCGCTTCAACACGTCGCCGACGTTCATCGCGCCCTGCTCGACCATGGCTTCGCGGCGGATCACGGTTCGTGCGCCAGGGTGGTTCTGCACCACAGCGGCATCGGCATCGCCGAGCCAGTCACCAACGACCTTGATGTCAGTCACGCCCAGTTCCAGTGGACCGCTGGCCGCCGACGCTGGCGCCGGCATCAGCGTCACCGAACCTTCATCGATCTGGTATTGCAGGCCGCTGCCTTGCAGCAACTGGCGCAGAGCGTCTTCCGGGGAAAGGTTGCCATCCACCGCCGGAGCCTGCTTGCCGGCGACCAGTTCAGGGCTGAAGAACACCTGAAGCGAGGTTTGCTGGCCCAACTGGCTCAGGGCTTGTCCCAAAGGTTGCGCCGGGATGTGGATGCCGTCGGCCGCAAAGGCCTGGGGCAGCGCAACGTTGACCGCCAGCGCGAGGGCCAGCGGCAACCAGGGGAGTTTGTTGTTTTTAGCGGTGGAGATTTTCACGTCGAACGTAATCCTGTGGATCGCAAGAGTGTGCGCTTGTTAATGCAAACCAGTTGCAGTTGAACAGGAAGACGATGAACTCGAAAAAAACCTGAATTTTATTTTGAAATTATTTCCTGGCTGCCGTCGCCAAGGGTGCGCACGGCCACCGGCAGGATGCTCGGCAAGGCCTTGAGCAGCGCGTCGGTGTTGTCGGATTTGAACACGCTGGTCAGGCGTAGATTGCCCACCGCTGCATTGCCGACCTTCAGCGGTTTCTCCCGATAACGCGAGGCCTGCTCGGCGACTTCGGCCAGGCTGGCGTTGTTGAACACCAGCTTGCCGCTGCGCCAGGCGGTCATTTCCGCCGAGTTGACCGCATAGGCGGCGGCAACGTTGCCCCGGGCATCGACGTGGGTGCCAAGGCCTGCTGTCAGATTGATGAACTCGCTGTCGACGGCGTCGCGCCCTTGAACCTTGACAGTGCCCTGCTCCACGACCACCCGGGTTTCGCTGGCGCCGCGACGCACATCGAAGCGGGTGCCGGTGACCGTGACCTTGCCGCTGCCTGCCGCGACCACAAAAGGCCGGCTGGTGTCATGCTCGACGCTGAACATCGCTTCGCCTTCGCTCAGCTCAACGTTGCGTTGCCCTTTTTCAAAGCGCACTTGAATCCGGCTGCGGCTGTCCAGATCGACCACCGAGCCATCCGGCAGCGCCACATGGCGTCGCTCATTCAGGGCCGTTGAAAACTCCGCGGTGTAAGGCACAGGTTGATTCAGGCCGCTGAACAGGCCCAGGCCGAGCGCTACCGCCAGCACGCTGGCGGCCACCGCATAACGCAGCACGGGACGACGTTTTTTCAGGGCTGGCGGGGTTTCACACAAGGCGCGCAAACGCGCCGTCGGCACCAGGTCGGCGGCGCTCCACAACCCCTGGAGCACTTCGAATTCGTGTCGGTGTTGGGAGTGTTCGTCCAGCCAGGCCTGAAACCGGCGACGCACTTCAACATCGACGACAGGCTCCTGCAAACGCACGAACCACTGCGCCGCCTCATCGCGAACCGTTGTTTGCCCGCACGCACAATCACGAGTATCCATCATGGAAGTTCCTGTTTGGCTGGGGAGGAGAAGGCGCGGTCGGTCATGACTGCAACCCGTCCAGGCGATCACGCAGGTGCCGAAGCGTGCGGATCATATACTTTTCCACCATGTTCCTGGACAGCCCCAGGCGCTCGGCGATTTCGGCCTGGGTCAGGCCCTCGATTTTCTGCCAGACAAACACCTTGCGGCAGTTGACCGGCAGCTCGGTGAGCGCCCGTTCGATGGAATCCGCCAACTGGATCGCGTGCATGAAATGCTCCGGGTCACCGGTCGGCGACTCACTGAGATCAATCGCCTCTGACTCCATGGCGCCCCGCCGGTCCTCACGCCGATAACCATCCACGGCGATGTTGCGCGCGGTCTGGTGCAAATACGCCCGAGGCTGTTCCACCCGCGCCGAATCGGACTCAAGCACCCGCACGAAAGTATCGTGGGCCAGGTCCTCGGCCTGCTGACGGTTTCTCAGGCGACGGGTCCAGGTGCCAACCAACTCTTCGTAATGCTCGAAAAAGCCGTGTCTGCGGGGCAGCTTGAGGGTCATTGCGGTGTGCTGTGGAGACGGGGGTGTGAATAGTAATGCTTCCTATTAACTTGAAGCAATGGTTTGCGGCCCCCACACCGGGCACTTTGTCCGCTTGCCAGGGTGCATTTCGTCAGCAAAGCTGGATGGCGGCACGGAACCAAAGAAATCTGGCAGGCATTCAAATGCAACCGTTGACGGGTTGTAACACAGTGCAGAAATGCCCGTACCCGGCTTTTCCCCAGGAATTCACACATGTTCAGCTCCAAAGCATTGCCTAAAAGAACACCGCTTGCCCGCCTGGCCCTGGCCATCACCCTGAGCACCCTCGGCCTGCCTTTCTGGGCGAACACTGCCCAGGCCCACGGCGGTCATGCCGACATGGTGCCGCTGCAAGCGGGTCTGGAGGCCTTTGGTGCCACGGTGAAATGGGACGACTACGCCAACCTGTTCACCATTGCCAAGGACGGGGTCTATCTCAAGGTCAAGCCCGACAGCAAGGTGGCGATGCTCAACGGCAAGCGTATCGAGCTGACAGTGCCAGTGGTGTTCAAGGACCACACGGCGTTCATGTCCACGGACTTCATCAACCAGGTGTTCCAGTCCGGGCTGGACAAGACCTTCGTCGTCGAGACCCGCCCCAACCCGCTCAATCCCCTGAGCGCCGCCGAAATCACCACGGCCGTGGACATCGTCAAGAAATCGGAAAACTACAAACCCGGTTTCCGCTTTACCGAAGTCTCGGTCAAGGAGCCGCCCAAGGATCAGGTGTGGAACTTCGCTCTGACCGGGCAGAACGTCGCCCAGCCGCGCCAGGCCTCAATCGTGGTACTCGACGGCAAGCACGTGATCGAGGCGCTGGTCGATCTCGACAGCAAACAACTCAAGTCCTGGAAGCCGATCGAAGGCGCCCACGGCATGGTGCTGCTGGACGATTTCGCAACGGTGCAATCGGCCGTCGAGGCCAGCCCGGAATACGCCCAGGCCCTGGCCAAGCGCGGTATCAACGATGTGAAAAAGGTCGTGGCCACGCCGTTGACCGTCGGTTACTTCGATGGCAAGGACGGCCTGGCACAGGACAAGCGCCTGCTGAAAATCGTCAGCTACCTCAACACCGATGACGGCAACTACTGGGCGCACCCGATTGAAGGGCTGGTGGCGATTGTCGACCTGGAACAGAAGAAGCTGATCAAGATCGAAGACGAAGCGCTGATCCCGGTGCCGATGAAGCCGACGCCCTATGACGGGCGCGGACGCAAAGGCGTTGAGGTCAAGCCGCTGGAAATCACCGAGCCCGAGGGCAAGAACTACACCATCAGCGGCAACAGCATTCACTGGCAGAACTGGGATTTCCACGTTCGCCTCGATTCGCGGGTCGGTCCGATCCTGTCCACCGTCACCTACGACGACAAGGGCAAGAAACGCAAAATCATGTACGAAGGCTCGCTGGGCGGCATGATCGTGCCTTACGGCGACCCGGATATCGGCTGGTACTTCAAGGCCTACCTCGACTCCGGCGACTACGGCATGGGCACCCTGACTTCACCGATTGCCCGCGGCAAAGACGCCCCGGAAAACGCCGTGCTGCTGGACGCCACCATCGCCGACTACACCGGCGCACCGACTGCGATCCCGCGCGCCATGGCGGTGTTCGAGCGCTACGCCGGCCCGGAGTACAAACACCAGGAAATGGGCCAGCCCAACCTCAGCACCGAGCGTCGTGAACTGGTGGTGCGCTGGATCAGCACCGTGGGCAACTACGACTACATCTTCGACTGGGTCTTCCAGCAGAACGGCACCATCGGTATCGACGCCGGCGCCACCGGCATCGAAGCGGTCAAGGGCGTGAAATCGAAAACCATGCACGAAGACACCGCCAGGGAAGACACCCGCTACGGCACCCTGCTGGATCACAACATTGTTGGCACCACGCACCAACACATCTACAACTTCCGCCTCGATATGGACGTGGACGGCGAGCAGAACTCACTGGTGGAAGTGAACCCGGTGGTGCTGCCGAACGACCGTGGCGGCCCGCGCACCAGCACCATGCAGACCGAAACCAAAGTAGTCGGCAACGAGCAGCAGGCGGCGCAAAAATTCGACCCGTCGACCGTGCGCCTGCTGACCAACTTCAGCAAGGAAAACAAAGTCGGCAACCCGGTTTCCTATCAGTTGATTCCGTACGCCGGCGGCACGCACCCGGTGGCCAAGGGCGCCAACTTCGGCAAGGACGAATGGCTCTATCACCGCCTGAGCTTCATGGACAAGCAACTGTGGGTGACGCAATACAACCCCGAGGAAAAATACCCGGAAGGCAAATACCCGAACCGCTCGGACAAGGATTCGGGCCTGGGGCAATTCACCCAGGACAACCACTCCATCGAGAACACCGACGATGTGGTCTGGCTGACCACCGGCACGACCCACATCGCCCGTGCCGAAGAATGGCCGATCATGCCGACCGAATGGGTGCATGTGCTGCTCAAGCCATGGAATTTCTTCGATGAAACGCCGACCCTGAACCTCAACGCACCGAAATAAGGCACACACAAAACCCTGTAGGAGCGAGCTCGCTCCTACAGGGGATCAGGGGATGAGCGGATTATTGGCTGACCACAATCTTGCCGATCATCTGCGGATGCAGCGCACAGAAATACTCATACTCCCCCGGCGTGTTGAACACCCAGGAGTAACTGTCACCGGTGTCCAGCGCCGCCGAGCGAAATACCTTGTGCGTCTCTGCCACCGTGTGCGGGATCTCGTCATCGTTAACCCACGTCACCTTGGTGCCCACGGCTACCGCCAGATCCTTGGGTCCGAACATGAACTCCTTGATATTGACCTTCACCTCCTGAGCCCATACCGGCATCGCCAGCATCAGGCAGGCAACCGCCAACCATCGCGCTTTCATTCGCTTACCCTCCCCTAGACCAGTGTCGAATCGATCAGCGCCAGCGGATGCTCGCCCTGCGTCGCCCGCACGTCGGTGATCCCCAGATAATTGCGCAGTTGATCGGCGGCCACCGTCATCGGCCCAGGCGTCGGCGCCGTGCCCGGTGCGGGTTGCGGATATGCAGTGCCACGGGCGGTATGAAAGGTGATATTGCCTTCGATCTTCTGGATGACCTGATGGATATGCCCGTTCAATACCGTCACCGAGCCGTACGGGCGCAACATGGCAATCGCCTGGTCACCGTCCTCGGTGCCCCAACCCCACGGCTGATAAATTGTCCACAACGGAATATGGGTAAACACCACGATGGGCGTGCTGCTCGTTACAGCGCGCAGGTCGTCGGCCAGCCACGCCAGCTGATCGGCGCCGAGGTTCGCTTCATGCCCCGCCTGGAAGTTGAAGACATTCACCAGCGCGATGAAATGCACGCCATGGTCATCGAAGCTGTACCAGCCGTTGCCTTTGGTGCCTTTGCCGTAGCGTTCCAGATAGAGCTTGCCGCCGCCCTCATCGAGGGTGTCGTGCTCGCCCGGCACGTAGTGCACGGTGGACGGCAGGCCTTTGAGCAACTCGGCGGCGGTGTCGAACTCTTCGGGCTTGGACAGGTGGGTGATATCCCCGGTATGCAGGATCAGCGAGGGCCGTTTTGGCAGCGCAATGACCTTGTCGATGGCCACCTGCAAGGTCTTCACCGGATCCGGGTTGGCCTCCTTGTTGAAACCGATGTGCGAGTCGCTGACCTGCACAAAATGAAAGTTACCGGCGAGTGCCTTGGGGTCCGTGACATTTCCTGCGTCATCCAGGGCGAAAGCCCGGGGAATGCCGCCGCACAGGGCCCAGACCACACCGGCCCCGGCCCACGCCGAACATTTGAGCAGCGTGCGCCGGTCAGGATTGAGCAGGCCGTCGACGCGTCGTTGGTGTTTTGAATGAATGTTCATCGGTTTTCCCTCGTAGGCGAACTACAGTGATGCAGCTGACACGAGGTAAAACCTTGTGGGACGGGTCTTTATTCCCGGTCGAAAAATATTCTTTTCCCGGGGAATAAAATGCCACGGACCACGGTTATAGAAGAGGGACAGTGCGGGAACCACCATGACGCGATTTGAGGAATTGTTTGCGCCCCACCTGGACGCCGCCTACAACCTCGCACGCTGGCTCACCGGCAACGACAGCGCCGCGCGCGATGTCGTGCAGGAAAGCGCCCTGCGCGCCTTCAGGTTTTCCCAGCGTTTCGTCGATGGCAACGCCAAGGCCTGGTTCCTGACCATCGTGCGCAATGAAAGCTACACCTGGCTGAAAGCCACGGCCGGGCGCCACTGGGTCGCTTTCGCCGACGATGTTGCCCAGGACCAGGGAGCATCAAGCCACGACCAGACCCCGGAGTTGCTGGCCATTCACACGGAAAATGCCGCGCTGGTCCAGCAAGCCCTGCGCTCTCTCCCTCCGGCGTTTCGTGAGGTGATTGTTCTCAAGGAGCTCGAAGACATGCCCTACAAGGACATCGCCCTGGTGGTCGACATTCCCCTCGGAACCGTCATGTCGAGACTGGCCAGGGCTCGAGCCATGCTCAAGCTCGAACTACTGAAGCTGCACGATCATGAATGAACTCGACTGCACGGCTTGCCAGACATTGATGCATGGCTATCTGGACCAGGAACTTGACCCTGCGACCGCGGCGCAAGTGGCCGGGCATTTGGCCGAGTGCGCCGAGTGCGCGCGCCAGCACGATCAGGCAAGGCTGCTGATGACCAGCGTCAAGCAACGGGCGCCGTACTACGCGGCACCGGCGTCGCTGACCTCCCGGGTATTGGCCCCCGAGGCGCCTGCATCCCGTACTCTGGAGCGTTGGCGAGCGTGGTTCGCGCCGGCGTTTTCAGCGGCGGCGCTGGCCCTGGCGGTGATGCTTTATGTGGCGACGCCAGGCAGCGAACAGCCTTTGATGGACGAGGCCGTCTCCAGCCATGTTCGCTCATTGATGGGCGAACATTTGAACGATGTGGTGTCGTCCGACCGCCATACCGTGAAACCCTGGTTCACCGGCAAGCTCGACTTCTCGCCTCCGGTATTCGATTACTCGGCGCAGGGTTTTCCACTGTTGGGCGGGCGCCTGGATTACCTGCAGCACCAGACCACGGCGGCCCTGAGTTACGGGCGCAACAAGCACATTATCAATGTGTTCATCCTGCCCACGCCGCAGGCCGACAAACCGCGCCGGAGCGAAACGATCCGCGGCTTCAACGTGGTGTCCTGGCAAGAGAATCACATGCGGTTCGTTCTGGTTTCGGACCTTGAGAAAAGTGAGCTGGAGGCATTCGGCCTGTTGCTCAAAAACGGCGCCTGAAATTTCCTGACCAGACACCCACCCCCTGTAGGAGCAAGCCTGCTCGCGAAAAAACCAATGGCACCGTTGGGTATCTGGTTTTACGCGTTATCGTTCACGACCATCGCGAGCAGGCTCGCTCCTACAAGGGTTATGTGTTGTTCAGTGGATCTCAGGCATGCCGCTTGCGATACTCCCCCGGCGCAATGCCGAAGCGCGATTTGAACGCGGTGGAGAAGTAGCTCGAATCGGAAAAACCCCACGAATACCCCAGCACCGACAACTTCTGTTCCTTGCCCGATTGGCGCAGGGATTCGGCGCACAGGTCCAGGCGACGGTTCTTGATATAGCGCGCCACCACCAGGCCTTTCTTGGCAAACATCCGGTACAGGCCACGGGTGGACATGCCGACTTCCCGCGCCAGCCATTCCGGGCACAGGTCCTCGGAGCGAATGTTTTCGTCAATGCAGGTCAGCGTCTTGCGGAAGATCCGCTCATGGGCATCGCTGCAGTCGTCGGTCTGGCTGATCGCCGGACGCAGCAGGCTGACAATTGCCTCCAGGGTCGCTTCGCTTTCCTGTCGGGTCAGGTGCTGCTGGCGGGTCGCATCGAGGATCAACCGGTGCGACAGCATCGCGATGGGCGAGGTAGCGGCAATCCGGTGGCCGCACCTGACCTGATTGAAGCGCAGGGTTTGCTCGACCAGTTGATACGGCAGGATCAACGACAACTGTCGGGAGTTTTCGCTGTAGGTGAAGTCGCTGGGCCGCGAGGCATCGATCAGCGTGATGTCACCGGGGGACAACAGGACCTTGTCGTCGCCCTGGGCCATGCCTGCCGTGCCGTCGAGCTGGAACACCGCAAAATACTTGCCGCCCTCGCCCGCCGCAACTTCCTGGGGCGTACGGTACAAACGCGCCTGGCACGCGTCGACGAAACTGAGTTTGAGCGCATCGCTCTGGTATTCGCGGATGCGCCCGGCAAACTCGCTGCCCAGGGGTTGTGCGTTGAAAGCGCCACAGATCTGGTTGATCTGATGGATCCACTGGTCGAACCCATCATGGCGCTGTGCTGTTGTAGAAATCATGTCAGGCCTCACGCAGGGTTATTTTTATTGTCTACGTCAATCCACACGACATCGGATGCTTCAAGTCTCCTGAACAGCACCACTCCCTGAACAATGACGTGCTATTTCAGTCCGCCAAAACGCCGGTAGAAGCTTTCCCCCACATCCGGCAACGGGCCGTCGGCCGTTTCCAGTGCAGCATTCAGCCATTCTTCAGCCTTGGCGTAGATCAAACGGTAAATGTTGCGGCATAACTGGCGGGCGGCGCGGCCTTCCCAATCGCCGGGCAACAACTCGTCCGGCAGTTGCGGGTCACGCAGCAGCAGCTTGCGGTACTCGTGAATCAACAACACCCGTGCCAGGAAGCAGTCGGCCGGTTGCAGGTTTTCCTGCTCGCGCAACGCTTGCCACAACGGTCGGAACAACTGGATGAACTCGCTGTAGTGCGCGGCCAGCTCCTCGATGTTCCAGCTCTCGCGTACTTGCAGGCGCAGCGCCTTGGAGGCCAGTACATCCTGGGCGGTGGTTTCGAAGACGATGGTATCTTCCTGCGCGCCGAGGTCGAGCAGGGTCGCGTTGACGTCGGAACGGTCACTGCGCGGACAGGCCAGCACCACCGGCGAAATCGCACCGAAGCCTTGCCACTCAAGCTCCTCGCGCACCTGTTTGCGTTTGTCCTGGGTCAGTTGCGAGAGCATCACCAGGCACCAGGAGCCATCCCAAGCCGGCATCGTGGTGCTGTAGACGCGCTTGAACGCCTTGTCGAAACGCCGGCGACCGGTGCCGGTCAGGCTGTAATAGCTACGACGGCCGACTTTCTCGGCGGTCAGCCAGCCTTCCTTGGTCAGGCGAAAAATCGACGTACGGATCAGCCGTTCGTTGATACCGATGGGTTCGAGCAATTGAATCAGGCTGCCCAGCCAAACAGTGCCGCCATGGGGTTCGATGGCATCCCCGTACAACGTGATGATCAAGGAACTGGCGCGGATCGGCGTCTGTTCCTGGAAGCGTGTAATCAAATGGTTCAAGGGGGTCAGGGACGACATGGGCGTTCCGCGTAAAAAAAGAAAAGGAATATACCGAAAACCTGCCAGTTAATCGCAAATCCCCTTGTGGGAGCGAGCCTTGGGCCGCAACCCTCTGTCGCTGATGCGCGGGCGATCAGCCTCCGGCTCGCTCAGCGGTTCGCAAACCTGCATCTGCGTGAGGCACCGCTTGGCCAGCGCCTGGTACTCATGTGTGCCCGCCTGTTTCCACGTCACTTCCTGATCGCTGAGGGTGCGCTTGATGCTCGCCGGTGCGCCCATGACCAGCGACTGCTCCGGACATTCGAAGCCGGCCTTGACGAACGCCGCCGCCGAAACGAATGAACGCGGGCCGATCCGGGCGTTGTCCATCACCACCGCATTCATGCCTACCAAGGCGTCGGCGCCGATCCGACAACCGTGCAGCACCGCGCCGTGGCCAATGTGGCCGTTGCGCTCGACCACGGTGTCGCTATCGGGGAAACCGTGCATCACGCAGGTGTCCTGCAGGTTGGCGCCCTCCTCCAGCACGATCCGCCCGAAATCCCCGCGCAGGCTGGCCAGCGGACCGACATAGCAATGCGGGCCGATGATCACGTCACCGATCAATACGGCGGACGGGTGCACATAGGCGCTCGGGTCAACCACCGGGGTCAGGCCATCAAGGCTGTAGCAGGTCATGAAAGCGTCCTTCACAAAGCGATGCAAATAATGGCTATTTTTGTATCACATCACTTTTCCAATCACAAAGACTAAAAAGCGTATCACTTGAAATACACCTTTCCGACGAATGCCAATGATCTGCTGAAATCGGGGTTAAACCCATTATATTCAGGGATAAATCCGCCATCCACGCGCCTTTACCAGTAAGCAGATCGATCGAAAGACGCAGCAATAAGACACACTAAATCCATTTTAGTATTGCATTTACGTATCACGTTGTAGCTATACTTGGGCAAAACCGGCCCCTGCGGCCGATCCAATAACGAGCCGGCACCACGCCGAGCGTGCACCGTGAGGGCATCCGCCATGCCTCTAACCCTTGCCGTCGAACTGATCGAGCCCGGCGTCCGCCTGATTACCCTGCAACGCCCGCAAGCCCTGAACGCTCTGACCACCGAGTTGCTGGGCGAACTGGCCGACGAACTGAATGCCGCGCAAGCCGACCCGGACACCCGCGCCGTGGTTCTCACTGGCAGCCGCAAGGCCTTCGCCGCTGGCGCCGACATCAAGGAAATGGCCGAGCGCAACCTGGTCGGCATCCTCGACGATCCGCGCCAGGCGTCGTGGCAAACCATCACCCGCTTCAGCAAACCGCTGATCGCCGCGGTCAACGGCTTCGCCCTCGGCGGTGGCTGTGAACTGGCGATGCATGCCGACATCATCATTGCCGGCGAGGACGCCCGCTTCGGCCAACCGGAAATCAACCTCGGGATCATGCCCGGCGCCGGTGGCACCCAACGCCTGCTGCGCGCCGTCGGCAAATCCATGGCCATGCAGATGGTGCTGACTGGCGAGCCGATCGACGCCCGCCAGGCCCAACGCGCCGGCCTGGTCAGCGAAGTGACGCAACCGGAATTTACCGTCGACCGCGCCCTGCACATCGCCCGCAGCATCGCGGTCAAGGCGCCACTGGCCGTGCGCCTGGCCAAGGAAGCGCTGCTCAAGGCCATGGACACCGACCTGGCCAGCGGCCTGCGCTTCGAGCGCCACGCCTTCACCGTGCTGGCCGGTACCCGCGACCGCGATGAAGGCATTGCCGCCTTCCAGGAAAAGCGCAGCCCGACTTTCACTGGGCAATAAAGCGGCCACAGAAATCCGAACTCGAATGACCTCCAAGAGAGCGCCAAGACCATGAACTTCGAACACATCCTGTTTTCCATCGAGGCCGGCGTCGCCCTGCTCAGCCTCAACCGGCCGGACCAGCTCAACAGCTTCAACACCCAGATGCATGGCGAAGTGAAGGAAGCGCTGAAACAAGTGCGGCAGAACCCGGACGTGCGCGTACTGCTGCTGACCGGTGAAGGTCGCGGTTTCTGCGCCGGGCAGGACCTGAGCGACCGCAACGTCGCGCCGGGCAGCGAGGTGCCGGATCTGGGCGAGTCAATCGAGAAGTTCTACAACCCGCTGATCCGCCAGTTGCGCGACCTGCCGCTGCCGGTGATCTGCGCGGTCAACGGCGTGGCCGCCGGTGCCGGCGCCAACATTCCGCTGGCTTGCGACCTGGTATTGGCCGCGCGCTCGGCCAGCTTCATCCAGGCGTTCTGCAAGATCGGCCTGATCCCGGATTCCGGTGGCACCTGGACCTTGCCGCGCCTGGTCGGCATGGCCCGCGCCAAGGCCCTGGCCCTGCTCGGCAATCGCCTGAGCGCCGAACAGGCCGAGCAATGGGGCCTGATCTACCGCTGCGTGGAAGACGCCGAGCTGCGCGATGAAGCGCTGAAACTGGCCCACCACCTCGCCACGCAACCGACCTACGGTCTGGCGCTGATCAAGCGCAGCCTGAACGCCAGCCTGAGCAACAGTTTTGACGAACAGCTTGAGCTGGAGAAAGACCTGCAGCGCCTGGCCGGGCGCAGTGAGGATTACCGCGAAGGCGTCGGCGCCTTCATGGAAAAACGCACCCCAAGTTTCAAGGGACGCTGAGACATGACCGCACTGAATACGACTGCACGCATCGCGGTGATCGGCGCCGGAGCCATGGGCGCCGGTATCGCTCAGGTGGCGGCACAAGCCGGTCATCCGGTATTGCTGCTGGACAACCGCCCCGGCGCGGCGGCGCAGGCCATCGAAGGCATTGATCGGCAACTGGGCAAACGGGTCGAAAACGGCAAGCTGTCCGCCGCAGCGCGCAGCGCCACCATCGCCAACCTGCAGGCGGTGGAAGCCATCGAAGCCCTGGCCGACTGCGACCTGATCATCGAAGCCATCATCGAGAACCTCGAGGTCAAGCGCGCACTGTTTCGCCAGCTCGAAGGCATCTGCGGCGAGCACTGCATCCTGGCCAGCAACACTTCGTCGCTGTCGATCACCAGCATCGCCGCGCAGCTTGATCATCCGCAGCGCTTGCTTGGCCTGCACTTCTTCAACCCGGCGCCAGTGATGGCGCTGGTAGAAGTCGTCTCCGGCCTGGCCAGCGATCCGGCATTGGCTGAATGCCTGTACGACACTGCCAGGGCCTGGGGCAAAAAACCGGTGCACACCCGCTCCACGCCGGGTTTCATCGTCAACCGCGTGGCCCGACCGTTCTACGCCGAGAGCCTGCGGATGCTTCAGGAAGGCGCTGCCGATTGCCCGACGCTGGATGCGCTGATGCGCGAAGCCGGCGGATTTGCCATGGGCGCGTTCGAACTGACCGACCTGATCGGCCACGACGTCAACTACGCCGTGACCTGCTCGGTGTTTGACGCCTATTACCAGGACACCCGCTTCCTGCCGTCGCTGATCCAGAAGGAACTGGTGGACGGCGGGCGTCTGGGGCGCAAAAGCGGCCAGGGTTTCTACAGCTACACCCAAGGAGCCGAACGTCCGCAAGCCGCTGAAATCAGCAGCAGCGCGGGCGTCGAGACTTGTATTGCCGAAGGTGACCTTGGCATCACCCAGGGTTTGCTGGCGCGCTTGAGCGAGCAAGGCGTCGAAGTCATCCGGCGCGATGGCCGCGGATTGCTGCGAGTGGGTGACGCGGTGCTGGCCCTGAGCGACGGCCGCATGGCCTGCCAGCGCGCCCGGGAAGACGGGTTACGCAACCTGATCCTGCTGGATCTGGTCCACGATTACGCCAAGGCCCAGCGCATCGCCATCAGCTACTCGAACGGCATTGATCCGCTGGCACTCGAACAGGGCGTGGCCCTGCTGCAACGGGCCGGCCTCAAGATCAGCCTGCTCAGCGACAGCCCGGCCCTCGCCGTCCTGCGCACCGTCGCCATGCTCGCCAACGAAGCCGCCGACGCCCTGCTGCAAGGCGTGGCCTCGGCCGCCGACATCGACCTGGCGATGCGTGCCGGGGTCAATTATCCGCAGGGCCCACTGGCCTGGGCGGACGCCATCGGCCTTCCCCACATCCTGACCGTGCTGGACAACCTGCAAGCCGCCTACGGCGAAGAACGCTACCGACCATCGCTGTTGTTGCGCCGCCGGGTTGCCGAAGGGAGAACTTTCCATGACTAACCGCGAAGCGATGAACCTGGCCAGCGACTGCGCGCAAGCGTTGTTCCAGCGCGACACCGCCAGCCAGGCCATGGGCATGCGCCTGCTATCCGCCGGCCCCGGTTGCGCGCGAGTGGGCATGACGGTGCGGGCCGACATGGTCCAGGGCCACGGCACGTGCCACGGCGGCTACCTGTTCGCGTTGGCTGACTCGGCGTTCGCCTTTGCCTGCAACAGCTACAACGAAGCCACGGTGGCCATCGGTTGCAGCATCGACTACATAGCCCCGGCGCATCTGGGCGACACGCTGAACGCCGACTGCATCGAGCAGAGCCGCTCCGGGCGCACCGGCAACTACGACGTACGCATTGAAAACCAGCAGGGCCAGTTGATCGCCCTGTTCCATGGCAAATCCTACAAAGTGCGCGGCCCGGTGCTGACGCAGGAGACCCCGAATGAATGATGCCCTGATCATCGACGCGGTACGCACCCCCATCGGCCGTTACGCTGGCGTCCTGAGCGGCGTGCGCGCCGACGACCTCGGTGCGGTGCCGTTGCGCGAACTGCTGCGCCGCCACCCGCAAGTCGACTGGAGCACGGTCGACGACGTGATCTACGGCTGCGCCAACCAGGCCGGCGAAGACAACCGCAACATCGCGCGCATGTCAGCGTTGCTGGCCGGGTTGCCGGTCAGCGTACCGGGCACCACCCTCAATCGCCTGTGCGGCTCCGGGCTGGATGCCATCGGCACCGCCGCCCGGGCGATTCGCAGCGGCGAAGCCGGATTGATGCTGGTCGGCGGCGTTGAATCCATGTCCCGCGCACCACTGGTGATGGGCAAGGCCGAGCAGGCGTTTTCCCGTGCGGCCGAAATCTTCGATACCACCATCGGCTGGCGCTTCGTCAATCCGTTGATGAAAAAGGCCTACGGGATCGACTCCATGCCGGAAACGGCAGAGAACGTCGCCGAACAGTTTAACATCTCCCGGGCCGACCAGGACGCCTTCGCCCTGCGCAGCCAGCAACGCGCTGCCACTGCCCAGGCCAACGGACGCCTGGCCAAAGAGATCGTCGCGGTGGAGATCCCCCAGCGCAAAGGCCCGGCCAAGGTGGTCGAGCACGACGAACACCCACGCGGCGACACCACCCTTGAGCAGCTTGCCAAACTGGGGACGCCGTTCCGCGAAGGCGGCAGCGTCACCGCCGGCAACGCCTCCGGGGTCAACGACGGTGCCTGCGCCCTGTTGCTGGCCAGCCCGGAAGTCGCCAAACGCCACGGTCTGACCGCCCGCGGCCGGGTCGTGGCCATGGCCACTGCTGGCGTCGAGCCCCGGATCATGGGCATCGGCCCGGTGCCGGCGACGCGCAAGGTGCTGGAACTGGCCAACCTGAGCCTGGCGGACATGGACGTGATCGAGCTCAACGAAGCCTTTGCCGCACAAGGCCTGGCGGTGCTGCGCGAACTGGGCCTTGGCGACACCGATCCGCGGGTCAACCCCAACGGCGGCGCCATCGCCCTTGGCCATCCACTGGGCATGAGCGGCGCACGACTGGTCACCACCGCCCTGCATGAGCTTGAGGAACGCAATGGCCGCTACGCCCTGTGCACCATGTGCATCGGCGTCGGCCAGGGGATCGCGCTGATCATCGAGCGTCTATCCCACTAAAGAATCGCGATTCCCGAGGAGCCGAGAGGTATCCTTGGGGCATGCACTCAAAGCCCCTGCACGCAGGGGCTGGAACACAAAAACAATTCGAGTGAACACATGAACATGCCAATTGCCCAAGCCGTGTTGAACCCTGCGCTGGACCCGCTGGAAACCGCCAGCATCGACGAACTGCGCCAGCATCAGCTGGAACGCCTGCGCTGGAGCCTGTACCACGCGTACAACAACGTGCCGCTGTACCGCCAGCGCTTCGATGCGCTGGGCGTACACCCCGATGACATCAAGTCCCTCGACGACCTGGCGAAATTCCCTTTCACCACCAAGTCCGATCTGCGGGACAACTACCCCTACGGCATGTTTGCCGTGCCGATGAGCGACGTGGTGCGCCTGCATGCATCCAGCGGCACCACTGGCAAACCGACCGTGGTCGGCTACACCCAGAAAGACATCGACACCTGGGCCAATGTGGTGGCCCGCTCGATCCGCGCCGCTGGCGGCCATCGTGGCGACAAAGTGCACATTTCCTATGGCTACGGCCTGTTCACCGGCGGCCTCGGCGCGCATTACGGTGCCGAACGCCTGGGCTGCACGGTGATCCCGATGTCCGGCGGCCAGACCGAAAAACAAGTGCAACTGATCAAGGATTTCCAGCCGGACATCATCATGGTCACGCCGTCCTACATGCTCAACATCGCCGACGAAATCGAGCGCCAGGGCATCGACCCGCACAAACTGGCCCTGCGCCTGGGCATCTTCGGTGCCGAGCCGTGGACTGCCGAACTGCGCAGCGCCATCGAGGCCCGCATGGGCATCACCGCCCTGGACATCTACGGCCTGTCGGAAATCATGGGCCCGGGCGTGGCCATGGAATGTGCCGAAACCAAGGACGGCCCGACCATCTGGGAAGACCACTTCTACCCGGAAATCATCGACCCGGTCACCGGCGAAGTGCTGCCGGACGGGCAGATGGGCGAACTGGTGTTCACCTCCCTGAGCAAAGAAGCCCTGCCGATGATCCGCTACCGCACCCGCGACCTGACGCGCCTGCTGCCGGGCACCGCACGGCCGATGCGGCGCATCGACAAGATCACCGGGCGCAGCGATGACATGCTGATCATCCGCGGGGTTAACGTGTTTCCAACGCAGATCGAGGAGCAGGTCCTCAAAGTCAAACAGCTTGCCGAGTGCTATGAGATCCATCTGTATCGCAACGGCAATCTGGACAGCGTTGACGTGCACGTCGAACTCAAGGCTGAGCACCAGCACCTGAGCGACGAACAGCAGAAGGCTGTTTGTGGCGAGTTGAGCAAGTACATCAAGACGTACATCGGGATCAGTTCGCGAATCGTCCTGCAGCCTTTCCACTCTATCAAGCGATCCGAGGGCAAGGCTTGCCACGTGGTGGATAAACGTCCTAAAGCATGACTGCTGCACCCTTTATGGCCCCGCTTTTTGCGGGGCTTTTTTTTGGGGGGGCATATCCATTTTCTCGGTAACGGCGGCTTATGGTTCCGCCCTGACGGCGGGTTACTTGGAAAAGCCCCAAGTAACCAAGGGCTCTTGCCCCTTTCGTTCGGTGCCTCGCCAAGGCTCGGCATCCCCTCGCTCCGGTCCTGCTCCGTGGGCCCGCCGCGATCGGCCATCCATGGCCGTACGCGGCTAACCCGGCATCCATGCCGGGTTGCCCACTGCGCAGAACCTGCGCTCGGCCTCTCGAGGGGGCAAGCAGATCAAAAGCCAAAGCGAGGCGGCCTGACAGCCGACCTGACCACAGATGAACGCGTTCCCCCTGTAGGAGCGAGCCTGCTCGCGAAAAACACCGGGACATCGCAGGGATTCAGACAGCCCGCGTCATCGTTGACGCCCATCGTCGGAACGCCGCCCGGAGCAAGCTCGCTCCTACAGAAGAGCAGAGCAGAGCAAAAGCAGATCGGCGTACACCCACGCTTCTCACCACTCAACAGGCCGAGCGTTAGCTCGCCTGCCGCTCTTGATCTTGATCCACCCGCCCCCTCGGCAGGCTGAGTGGAGGTGTTCATCCGGGGATGGGCGCGCAGCGCCGTTCG
>NZ_NEJH01000019.1 GCF_002113025.1 Pseudomonas sp. B28(2017)
ACCACCGCCACCGCCACCGCCACCGCCACCATCCTTGGCATAGGCACTCGAGTCATGGGAAACGGAGTCCGGTACCAAAACGATGGAAGCCGAGAGGACGCCGCCGATGGCCAGCGCCAGTAAACCTTTCTTGAAAAGCAGGTAAGCGTTCATCGTGCATTCTCCTGATGATTTGCCGCGAGCAGTGCCAACGCAGTTCACGTTGCAAACCGGGAGCGGCAAGGGAGCAACCCGTCAGACTTACAGTCTCTCTTGAATTTTTTCGCGTGGGATTTTTTCCCACATATTGAAATTAACCTTTTTTTGCTCCGGGTCAACTGGCACAAGTAAAAGCCGACCGACGGTTGGGGACACCATCGAATTATCGGGAGGCGGTCAATGGGTCATGGAAAAAGGACGAGTGGTCGAGAGGCCTCTACCACGGGCGATCACCGAGACATGGCGGCTGTGGCAACACCGGAATTGGGCGGTTGGGACGGACCTGGAACATCCCGGTGCAGTTCTTGCGCAGCCGAAGGTCTTCAAACAGGCCAAGAACTCACCCTCTCCCCCTGCTTCCCGGACGAAGGCATCCTGCGCTTACGCAAATGTCCCGTGACTGCAGCCCGATTCGTTGAAGCTCGCCACAATTCAGCAGACTTCGCACAAGCCAACGAACCGGCTGCACGTCATTGATAACTACCCAGGGACCGAGGTCTCTTGCGCACCAACACTGCCCGCCCTGCTGGCGACTGCAAGTGCCACACAACAAGCCAGCAACGAGAATGCGGCGAATGCACCCATCACATGTTGATAAGGCAACACGTGATTCCAGGCTCGGGCCACCCCCAGGAAAGCGGCGAACAGCCAACCGCTCATGGAAAGCGCGCCCAACAAGGCGAGCCGTGTGCGCCCTGCACTGCGCAGTGCAACGAATGAAGCCTTTTGCAGCAGCGGGAAGCCGACTCGATGCAACAATGCACCGTTCAGGCTAAGCAACGCGACAACAGTTACCTTGGCCCAGAGTTTCTGATTGAGCAAATACGCGTCGCCTTCATTGAGGTACCCCTGGAGCACCAGCAACATTCCGCTTGCCCAAAGGGCCAACAGGGAGAGGCTGACGATCCTCTGAGTTTCATCAATGTACTCAAGCCGCGCCTGGTCCAGTGTTTCCTTGCGCCAACTCCAAAGCTTGTGATCCGCCTGCAACACCCTCCCCAGGGCAATACATGTAGCGAGCAGATGACCGTATACGAGAAGCATTTTGAGCATTGCCTTGACCTTATTATTGTTTGGGCGCTGCGTTCCTTGCTTCGCTGATGTTGAAAACTAATGATACAAATTAGCATTTGCGTTTTCAAGACAAGCTTTCAGCAACTTGTGCTGGACCGACCGCAATGCAGTGGTCTTTACACATGGAGATGGTCATTACTGTGGAAGATGAATTGAATGTAGCCGGGTCGCTGGTCTGCGCTGTTGGCGGCAATCAGGGAGGGCGTTAGCCCGCCCCTTTTTGAAACAACTGTCTCGATAGCTCTATCTCATCACCCGCAATCAGTCGTCATGCTTGTGTTTGTGCTTATACTTATTCTTGTTCTTATGCTTGTAGTCGGAATTGTGGTGGTCGTCGTCATCGGCCATATTGTTGCCGATAGCACCACCTGCCGCGCCGCCCAGTCCGGCGCCGATCAAGCCACCGGTGGAACCGCCGACACTGTTGCCGATGATCTGACCGCCCGCTGCACCGAGACCTCCACCAATAGCTGATTCAGTCTTCTTGCCGCTCTTCGCCGTCATTGCGCCCCCAGCCGCGCCGCCTACACCGGCTCCGATCGCGGCGCCCGTGCTACCTCCCATGGCCTGGCCGACCACGCTTCCAAGGGCGCCGCCGACACCGCCACCGAGAGCCGTGTTAGTGGCTTCGCCGGCAAAGGAGTACTGCGATACAAGAAGACTTAACGCTACGACGGAAAATGATTTACGCATCAAACAGACCTATTAGAAATACACAAGAGAACAAAAATTCTGTTGGTACGAAACCGTCAGGTCAACACATTTCCGGCCGTGCATTGATAACGATCTACTCACTGTAGGAGCGAGCACTAAAGTCAAGCATTTGATTGGCCATCGCCAGCGAGATGGCGGCCTATGCCGACACATTGGGTTTTCCCATTTAGGCTAGGCTGTCCTCACTCCTGGCACACAGACGTAGCTGATAATCGGGTGCCATCTGGAAAATTACGGCTGGCATTTGCTGTATCGACCGATTCATTGATACAGGTCTAAACATTGAATGACCGAATCCTGATAATTACTTTCCAGTTTTTAGGTAGGCCTTAAATGACTTCACAGCTTCTGCAGGTTCATGGCCTCGTGAGTTTTACCCTTGCCATCCTCCTGCTTTTCCTCGGCAAAACCCTCGTCCAGCACAACGCCTTTCTCCGTCAATACTGCATCCCCGAATCGGTCGTCGGTGGCTTTGTCTGTGCGGCGGTTACGTCCTTGCTTTACTTCGGCCTGAATATCCAGCTCGAATTCGATCTGCAAGTTCGCGACACCCTGCTGCTCTATTTCTTTGCCGGCATAGGCTTGAAATCGGACATGCGCCAACTACTCAAGGGTGGGCGCCCGCTGCTGATCCTGCTGCTGCTCGCCGCTGTGTTCATTCTCCTGCAGAACTCGCTGGGCATGGGTGTGGCCGAGGCTTTTGGACTCGATCCCAAGGCCGGCTTGATGGTGGGCTCCATTTCCCTCACGGGCGGAGTGGGCACCACCCTGGCCTGGGCACCGCTTTTCGTCGAAAAACTGGGCATCGGTAACGCGCACGAACTGGGCATCGCCAGTAACACCGTCGGCCTGATTGCCGCGTGCGTCATCGGCGGTCCTATCGCCAACCGACTGATACGTCGCTATCAACTGACGCCGTCCCGGGACGCAGACCTGGAAGTCGGCATTCTCGAGCAGCAACCTAGCAAGCCACTGGACTACTACGACGTGCTCTGGGCCTGGATGTGGCTCAACCTGACCCTGATGCTCGGCTATGGGCTCAACCTGCTGCTGGTCGAAGCCGGCGTTACCTTGCCGAAGTTTGTCAGTTGCCTGTTCGCGGGCATTGTCATTCACCACCTCGTTCTCGCCTTTGTGGGCGATCAACGACTGAAAACCTGGAGCGGTGCCAGCCTGGGCCTGTCACTGATCTCCGATATCTGTCTGGGCATGTTTTTGACCATGGCCCTGATGGGGCTCCAGCTATGGCAACTCAGCGGCGCGTTGATGTTCATTCTGTGTGCATTGACCCTGCAAATTCTGCTGACGGTCCTCTATACGTATTTTGTGGTGTTCCGTTGCATGGGGCGCAATTACGAAGCCAGCGTGATTGCTTCCGGATTCGGCGGGATTGCCCTCGGTTCCACGGCGACGGCCATCGTCAACATGTCGACCGTGACGCAAAAGTACGGTGCGGCCCACCAGGCCTTCCTGATCGTGCCGCTGGTGTGTGGCTTTTTCATTGACCTGGTCAATGCCGTGATCATCAGTATGTTCAGTGGTCTATAGAGCCAATCGGACAGGACCAATGCCAAAAACACATGACTCTTTCGATTGAGGAAAAAACCAGCCGAAGCTGGCTGATGTCCTGACCGGGGCCTAAGCTGAATAGACACAACCCTGAACACGCCTCTTGAACAGGGGAACCGGGATGACAGGACAAACTGCGCGCCGACGCTCGTCATGGATCCTGTTTTCCCTGCTCGCCGCCAATCTGGCGCTGCTGGCCGGATGTTCAGGCAAAGCCAGCACGGCTACGGCTATGGCTACAGATCCAGCTACAGATCCAGCTCCAGTTCTAGTGCCAGCCTCAAACACCGGCTCAGTCTGCTTTGCAAAGGCACTCCCCACCGTCGGCGAGGGTGGCCTCGCCTGGGGTGATACTTTGGACATCGCTCGCCAGAAATCCCTGAGTAATTGCATACGCTATTCCGGCCGATCCGGCGGCACTCCGGATACCTGCAAAGTGGTGTTCTCGGAATGTAAGCATTGATCGAGCGGTTTTTCGTTTCTGCGCCGCTTTTGCATTTCTGTGCGACAGATCCCACTTCAGGGGCTCCCGCTTCACACGCTCGTGGTGTTAGCTTGCAAATGTTTCTGATCAAACGATCAGATATTTCTTACAAACCACCTGCAAAGGAATGCCCCCTGCAATGGATTTTTCACTCAAACACCTGGCTGCGACCACCCTCATGCTTGCCAGCCTTTCTTCATTCACCAGCGCTGCCCAGGCCAACATCACGCCACAACAGAGCGCATTCATCCTGAAGTCCTTCAGTGATGCGTCGGTCAAGGATTTCAGGCAGTTCCTGGAAGGTTTGACCAAGAGCGATATTGCCAAAACCGACGACCTCGGCCCAGCCATCCGTGCGTTCCTCGACGACAAGTCGCTTACCGCTGAGCAGCAAAACCGGATCCATCGTTTGCTTGGCCTCTATGCGCGGGTGAAATACGGCAGAGCGGCCACCGAAACCTTGAAGGAGCTGGTGGCCATACCGACCGTGCGTGTGGACGGCGTTGCCCAGCACGACAACCCCGAATTCATCAGGATTGCCGAGAAGATCAAGGGTCTCGCCCAGGCGTTCAACCTGAATTTTCGCAACATCGACAACCGCGTCTATGAGATCTCCCTCGAAGGCACCGGCGAAGAAGTCGTGGGCATTCACGCCCATGCCGATGTGGTGCCAGTGACGCCAGAGAACTGGGTGTTACAGGACGGCACTCGCCTTGATCCGTTCAAGGTCACCCTGGTCGGCGATCGCATGTATGGCCGCGGCACCGAGGATGACAAGAACGGCATCGTGGTGGCGCTCTACGCCATGAAAATCATCAAGGAAGAGCAGCTGTCGCTGGCCAGAAACTTCAAGCTGCTGGTCGACACCACCGAAGAAACAACGGGCGACGCGATCCCCTACTACTTCGAACGCAACCCGACCCCCAACTACAACCTGGCGCTGGATGGTGGTTACCCGGTGGTGATCGCCGAGAAAGGCTACGGCACCGTCATGGCCAGCTTCGCCAAGCGCAACGCTGAAGGCCAGGGCGCGGAAATCACCGCAATGACCGGCGGTATGGCCACCAACCAGATTCCGTCGACATCGGTCGCGACCCTGGTAAGCGACAAGCCCGCCGAACTGGTCGCCAGTCTGCAAAAGGCCGGTGCCGAGTATGCCAAGCGCAACGGCGGCAACTTCGAGGTCGCTGCCAAGGCCGACGGCAAGGACGTCACACTGACGGTCACCGGCGTGTCCGCGCACTCCTCCGAGCCCGAGTCCGGTATCAACCCGGTGGCCAGGATGCTCGACTTCATCAATAGCCTCGACGGCAAGGTAGCACTCAAGCACAACCAGATCACCGACGCTGCCCGCTACGCCGCCGACAACTGGGGGCTGGATTACCTGGGTGGCAAATTGGGTGTCGGCTTTTCCGATGAGTTCATGGGCCCCCTGACCACGTCCCTGACCTATGTCGGGACGGATGACAAAGCCTTCAAGCTCGCAGTGAACCTGCGCGTGCCGAAGGGAAAATCACCTGAAGCACTCAAATCCGAAATCGCTGCAAAGCTGGACACCTGGAGCAAGAAGACCAGGATCGCACCGACCTTCGACCTGTCGATTGCCGAACCGATGTACCGTAACCCCGAAGGTGAATGGGTCAAGGCCCTGCTCGCGGTGGCCAGCGAAAACCTCGGCATGAAACACAAGTTCGGCACCTCCGCCGGCGCCACGTCGGTGCACGAACTGCCTAATGGCGTGCAATTCGGCCTGGCCATGCCGGACGTCAAATACACCGGTCACAACGACAACGAGTTCAAGACCACCGAGCAGTTCCTGCTGGACTTGCAGGTCGTGACCGAGATGATGGGCCGCATCGGGCAATTGCCGAAACTTTGACCCCCAACGGACCCGCCCTTCCGGTGGGTCCGATTCTTGACCGGTGGCGTGTTTGAGGGTTGTTATAAATACAACTCGAATGTCTGGCCATTGGTCGATTACTGCCGGTCACAATATAAAATCATCCACTGTGGCCATGCCGAAAATGTGCTTTTTCGAGGGAGAAATGGCAGTGCTTTTAACTGGTTGGTTAACCCAACCAAGGGGTTTTTCATGACTGATTTGGTCATACCTCTCCAATTTCCCCCATGGAATCCGGAAAAAAACACGAAAAAATCAGCGGTGCTCTCGACTACCTTCCGACGCGCCGAAAAGCCAGTAACGACGCGGTCTGCGTCGCAAAAAATGGCAATACGCCACCAATCATGAACACTGCCGTTGGTCAGTAAAATTGATCAAAAAATGAACGGAGACGGGTTTTTCCGTTCAGAATACGCAGCAGGTGACACGGGCTCTGACCCTCACCTGACCCCAGAAGCGGAAGTTAAACCTCATATGCACCAAGAGTGCGAATGGGGTTTTTTATTACCTGAAAATGGAAGTATCGAATGAATAATAGTTCATTCGTGAAGCTCACTTTTATCTTGGCTGCGTAACGCCGCAAGATTAATTAATAGTAATGGATGGATCTTGACTTTAGTCAGTAACGGCAAACCCCAATCATGCCGTGCCGAGAGTCATGTTGATTCACTATTAGAACAAAGAGGCAACCATGGATCTTAGTATGTTTTCTTCGTCCACCGTGGAATATGTTCGTTTGGGCGTTGTGTATTTCCACCTTATCGCCTGCTGTGTGGCAATCGGCCTGGTCTTGACCAGTGACGTCGCAATGGTCAAGCAACTCCTGAAGGGAGATGCGTCAGGTCACCATGATGACGCGCACATGGATAGCCTGCAAAAAACCGTAGTACTTGCACTTTGGGCGCTCTGGATTACGGGCATTGGTATTGTCGGGATCGATTATGCCGGCAAGGGGATGGAGTATTTCCTTAATCCAAAACTACAAGCCAAGATCGGGATCGTTGTGCTGTTGACCTTTAATGGTTTCCTGTTGCACAGCGCTGTATTGCCGGCGCTGAAAAAAGCCGGTTCGATACTTAATCTTTCCTTCAGCCTGCGCATGCTGGCACTGTTCTCGGGCTCGCTCTCTGCCGTGTCGTGGTTCTATGCCGCCATGCTCGGTGTTGGTCGTCCGCTGGCCTGGAAGTACTCGCTGGTCGAGTTGCTGGCAGCCTATCCGGCTCTCATCGTTGGTGGATTCGCAGCGATGGTACTGCTCACCGCCTATGCAAAAAACAAAGGCACCGAAGGGCGTCTGGAACAAGACACCTGGACCGCACGAAACGCCGCCCTGGCTTGATGGTGAAGCCAGGTTGAACAGGCAGGTTCTGCTTTAGCCAATACATACCGTTATTCGTTATTTACAAATTCTAGTTATTTACCAACTCTCAACTTGAGGAAACCCAAATGAAATCCATGAAAGTTCTCTTCGTAGCCGCCGCTCTGACCGCTTCTTCCCTGGCCATGGCCACAGGTGGCGGTGATCGCACCTTCACTCGCATGGAGTCGGCCCGGAAAGTCTCGATGGAAGCCTTCCAGGTTGCCCAGAAACAGAAAGCTGAAGCCGCTGTAGCTCAAAGCAAAGCCAAGGTCGCCGATCACAGCAACAGCTGATCCGTGTAGCGCGCCCGAGGCCGTCAGAAATGTGCGGCCTCAAGCCTCAAATGCAGCACCCAAGGTGCTGCTGTGTGGGTTTAACCAGGATTCTGGTTACCAGAATCCAATGAGTGGCATCGCCCCGTTGAATCCACAGTCGTAAGCAGCCTTTCGCGAAGGGCTGCTTCACGTCCCGAATCACCGCAGCAAGAATGCGGCCTCCTCCCTCCCCCCCTTTCATGAATCTGCTGCGTTGTCAGGCCGGCATAGCCCGAAATGATTCCTGCGATTGCCATGTGTTTCCTTCGCCCTTTCTTGCGTCGCACTGTTCATTGCCCGTTGCTGTATGTCTGGAGTCTCCCCCAATGCCCTCGCCTGAATCCTTGCCCGCTGTGTTGCTGGGCCTGGCCCTTGTTTGCCCGGCCATGACCGAGGCTCAGGGCCTGGAACTGGGACAAGTGCTGATCGGGGCTGAGGACCAGAGCGACGAAGACCAGGTGATCGAGGCCGCCAAGGCTCGGCTGGCCCAGGTACCCGGCGGCACCAATATGGTCGACCTGCGCCGTCCGTTGCAGGGACGCGTGGCCAGCAACCAGGATGTGCTGGCTTACCAGCCCGGGATCTATGCCCAGTCGGCGGGCAACGAAGGGGTGAAGATTTCGATTCGCGGCTCGGGCATCAACCGTGCACCGGGTGCCCACGCCTCGGGGCTGTACACCATGCTCGACGGTCTGCCTCTGACCGGCCCTGGCGGCACGCCCTATGAATTGCTGGAACCGCTGTGGCTCGAGCATGTGGAAGTGCTGCGCGGCGCCAACGGTTTCGACCGGGGCGCACTGGCCCTGGGCGGTGCCATCGATTACGTCAGCCACACCGGCTACGACTCACCGTTGTTGCAGGTGCGCTACGCAACGGGCAGCCACGGCTACCTCCAGCGCCAAGTCAGTTCCGGGCAAGTGCTCGGCGACTTCGATTACTACGTGGCCATGACCGAGGCAAACGCCGACGGCTACCAGGACCATACGGCCAGCGAGAGCCAGGGCGTCATCGCCAACTTCGGTTATCGCCTCAATTCCGACCTGGAAACACGCTTCTACCTGCGCCACCGGCAGACCGACAACGAGCTCGCGGGACGCGTGACCAAGCACTCCATCGAGCACGACCCTCGGGCGGCCAACCCTACCTACGTGGCTCGGGACGACCGCCGCGACGAGCCCGGCAGTACGTTTATCGGCAACAAGACCACCTGGTACATCGATGACGACTCGAGCATCCAGACCGGCCTTGTCTACCACGATTATCCCATGGACTTGAGTGAGGGCCCCAACCGCCTGAAGGTGGCGTACACGGATGTCAGCGGCACGTTCGACTACAAGCGTCGCGACACGCTGTGGGGTCTGCAAAGCCAAAGCACGCTGGGCCTGCGCGTAACCAGACACCTGCCCAATGCCGGCGCCAGCGAGTTCGTGCGCATCCCCAGCGCTAACACCGCCGGCTACGCGCCGGGCACGCTGATTCGCAACTTCACCTACCAGGGTTCGGACACGGTCCTGCATGTCGGCAATGACCTGGAGATTGCCGACGACCTGTGGCTGACCACCGGCCTCGCCGCCCTCTACACCCGTCGTGAAAGCGATGTCACCTACCCGCAGGAAGGTGGCAAGACCAGCCTGCACGACTGGGACTACGCCTCGCGCGTGGGCATGCGCTACCAATTGGCACCTGACCTGCAACTGTTCGGCAATCTCAGTCGCTCGGTCGAGGCGCCACACCCGTGGTCGCTGATTTATAGCTCCAACATTCGATTCCCCGCCGGCAGCGGTGTCGCCACCGGGGCCCAGCGCGATCCAGTCAAGCTGCAAAACCAGACCGCCACCACCCTGGAAATCGGTGGCCGTGGTGACAGCACTTTGGGGCAGTGGAGCCTGGCCTGGTACTACGCCCAGGTACGCCATGAATTGCTTTCGGTGTTGCCGGATGCCAGCGCCACCACGCCCTACGAGCTCAACGCCAGCCCCACCGTGCACCAGGGCGTGGAAGCCAGCCTGCTGAGCCCGCTTTGGTCGCCGGATGATGGCGGCCAATTGAGCCTGCGCCAGAGCTATACCTTCAGTGACTTCCACTATCGCGACGATGACCGCTTTGGCGACAACCGCCTGCCGGGCCTGCCGATGCACTATTACCATGGCGAACTGCGCTACGACTGGCCACAAGGCTTCTTCGCCGCATTCAACACGCAATGGGTGTCCACAGTGGCCGTCGATTACGCCAACAGCTACTACACCGATCCCTACGCAATATTCGGCGCGACGCTGGGCTACAACGCGCCCAAGGGCGACTGGCAGACCTGGCTGGACCTGCGCAACCTTACCGACAAGCACTATGCCGCCACCGTCACGCCGGGCTACGACGACAAAGGGCTGGACGCCGCACGATCCACGCCCGGTGAAGGCATGGCGATGTACGTCGGGGTGTCGTGGAGTCTGCTCTGAGGCCGGGTTAACCGGCCGCATGATCGCCGTCATCGCACACGCAAAAACCGGGACCCGCCCGGTCTTTGCGAAACCTGTTGAACCGCACGTTACACCGCCACGTCAGACCTTGAAGTCGGTGGACAGCGCCAGCGCTTTCCATTCGGTCAGTTCCGCTTGCACAAAACGGTTTTTCGCCTCGATTCGTGTCACGGTGTCGCTGCCCAGCGCCAGGCGTTGTGGTGGCTTGGGGGCGTTGACCAGCGCGAGCATCGCTTCGGCAAACTTCACCGGATCACCAGGCTGCGCATGATTGGCGCCTTCGGCAAACTGGCGCATCTTGCCCACGGTTTCCTCGTAGTCCGACAGTTCCAGGGCGGTCTTGATCAGCGACTGCTCGTCCAGGAAGTCGGTACGGAAGAACCCGGGCTCGACAACTGTCGCATGGATG
This sequence comes from Pseudomonas sp. B28(2017), assembly GCF_002113025.1. Classification (GTDB taxonomy): domain Bacteria; phylum Pseudomonadota; class Gammaproteobacteria; order Pseudomonadales; family Pseudomonadaceae; genus Aquipseudomonas. Next base: position 10,497 of record NZ_NEJH01000019.1, read on the forward strand.
CCCAAGGGTGCCAGTTCCTGATGCAGCGCTTCGGTAATGCCCTCCACCGCAAACTTGGTGGAACCGTAGACACCCCAGCCCATGTAGGCCTGATAGCCGCCGATCGACGAGATGTTGATGACATGACCGCTACGCTGGCGACGCATGTGCGGCAGTACGGCACGGGTGACATTGAGCACACCGAACACGTTGGTGGCGAACAGACGCTCCGTTTCGCTGGCACTGGTTTCTTCCACCGCGCCCAGCACACCGAAACCGGCGTTGTTGATCAGCACGTCAATGCGCCCGAAACGCTTGATACCTTCTGCGACAGCCAGATGCGCTTCTTGCTCTCGAGTGACGTCCAGCCGCACGGCGAGCAGGTTCGGGTGATCACCCAGACGGTCAGTGATGTCTTGTGGATTGCGGGCAGTGGCGATAACCGCGTCGCCGGCACGCAGGGCGTGTTCTGCGATGAGGGTGCCAAAACCACGGGAAGCGCCAGTAATGAACCAGGTACGCATTTCAACTCCTCCTGTCAGCGACCCGTGCGACATTGCCGGGCCTTCTCGATGAGTTGATGCGACTTTAAGCTCGTGTTACTGATGCGATAATCCCAGCAAATTTGCATGACTTAGTGAAAGGCGCTCACAAATGACATCCCCCTCCACCGCCGACCTGTCGATTTTCCTGTGCATCGCCCGGCACCTGAACTTCAGTCGTGCGGCAGTGGAACTCGGCCTCACGCCCTCGGCCCTTAGTCACTCATTGCGCGCCCTGGAGAATCGCCTGGGCGTACGGCTGTTCAACCGCACCACCCGCAGCGTGGCCTTGACTGACGCAGGGGAACGACTTTACGCCCGGCTCACACCGGCCTTTCGTGACATCGACGATGCACTGGAAGACCTCAACAACTTTCGCGACAAGCCCTCAGGCAACCTGCGCATCACCGCAGGTCGACAGGCGTGTGAGTTGGTGCTGCTGCCGATTGTCAGCCAGTTCTTGCAGGCGTACCCGGATATCCACCTGGAGATCGTCGAAAGCGACGCCTTGGTGGACGTGGTCGCCGGCGGCTTTGACGCGGGGGTACGCTTTGGCAACCGTCTGGAAGCCGATATGGTTTCACTGCCCATCGGGACGAACATGCGCTCGGTGGTCGTGGGCTCACCAGTATTCTTCGAACGGCATGTCGCACCACACAAACCCGAGGACTTGCATGGCCTGCCGTGCATCCGCCATCGCTTCCCCAGCGGCGCGATGTACCGATGGGAATTCGAACGCGGCGCGATCACCCAGGAAATCGAAGTCAGCGGTCCGCTCACGCTCGGCGATGTCAGCCTGATGATCGGCCCGGCATTGCAAGGCGTGGGTTTGGCCTATGTGTTCGAGGACATGGTCAGCGGGTATCTGGCTGATGCCCGCTTGACCCAGGTGCTGGCCGATTGGTGCCCCTACTATCCGGGCCTGCACTTGTACTACCCGAGCCGCCGTCATGTGCCCGCAGCGCTCAAGGCATTCATCGACTTTGCTCGCTCGGCCCGCCAGCTCAACACGTAGCCAGCTCAACACGTAACTGCGCGCGACGACTAAGCTTTTGTAACGCCACTTCCTCCCTCAAGGAGATATCCATGAGCGCCGCCGCCCTGTCCGAGCTCGATGCCGCCCTGCCCGGCCTGACCCGCAAGATCCGCGTGCTGGATGCCCTGTCCTGGCCGGATGGGGTCGAGGAAGACTTCCTGGCGAAATGGCGCGGCGGGCGGGCTGCGTTACCCAGAGTCGAGTTGCAGCCCCGCGACCACAGCAACGACATCGCCGCCCTGGAAACCTTTATCCGCCGTTGCGATGTGGGGCATCCGGCCGGGAACTACCTCGCCATGACCGCCCGTAGCTATGCCACGGCCGGACACATGCTGGGGGCCATTGGTACCCCGGCGTTTACCCACTATTCGTCGGCGCTGTACCGGCGCCCGGATTTCTATTACACGCGCTTGCAACTGAGCATGCTCGACGCCGCCAATTTCTTCCTCAAGACCACCGACGCCCTGCTGGGCGGTGCACGGATTCCACCGAGCCCGGCCGAGATCCCGGCCAAGGCGTTCGCCGCCTGGCTTCAACCGGAGCTGGACCATTTCTTCGGTGTCGGGCAGATCACGGTCGTGCTCGATCCGAACCTGGCCGCCAAGGCCATCGCCGGATCGAGCCGCATTCGCCTGCGGGCCAGCGCACTGTTCTCGGAGCTGGACAAGAATCAGCTGCTGCAACACGAGGCCTTCGTGCATGTCGCCACGGCACAAAACGGCGCGCGGCAGCCCAACCTCACAAGCCTGGGCCTGGGAGCGCCCCGCACGACCCAGACCCAGGAAGGCATTGCCACCCTGGCCGAACTGTTCACCGGCAGCATGGACATCAATCGCCTGCGTCGCCTGGCCCTGCGCGTACTTGCCGTCCAGCAGGCGCTGGAGGGCGCCGATTTCATCCAGGTGTTCGAAGGTTTTCTGGCGGCCGGGCAGACACAAGAGGAATCGTTCCGCTCAAGCCAACGAGTGTTCCGTGGTGTCGATCTGCGGGGCGGTTCGGCGTTTACCAAGGACGCCGCTTACCTGACCGGACTGCTCGGTGTCCATACTCTGCTGCGTATTGCAATCCGCGATAACCGGCCGGAACTGATCGGGCATTTGTTTGCAGGGCGCCTGAGCCTGGCCGACACCGTACGTCTGGCGCCACTTTTCGACTCCGGCTGGCTCAAGGCACCGGTCTATCTTCCGGCCTGGGCGTCTGATCTGCGTATCCTGGCCGCCAACCTGGCCTTCTCGGCGTTCATTGCCCAGATCAAGCTGGAGGTGCTGGACCTGAAGGTCTTCATGGCATTTGCCGAAGAACACGAAAGCGATGCCAGCGCATCTTGATCGGGATCAGCGTCACACCCTTTTAAAGACAACCGGGGTTCTTGAAATGAGCTGCTAACATTAGAAAGCGGTATCGAGGCCGAGCTCTGTGGCTTGCAAAGCCGGCTTGCACCTGCCAGGGATGATCCACTCATTTCAAGCCTGCCTGACCACATGGGGGTGCAATGCACATTCCATTGTTTTACGCGTTGTCGGCCGTACTGCTATTGAGCGGATCTTCCTGCCTGGCACTGGGTACGGATGGGACCGCCGCCGCTCCGGCACCGGCACCGGCAAGCACAGCCAATGCGGCGCCCGTCACAGCGGCGGCCAAGGATCCCGTGTTCACCCAGGAACAGCTGGATCAAATGCTGGCGCCCATTGCGCTTTACCCCGACCCCTTGCTGGCACAGGTATTGATGGCCACCACCTACCCCGGGGAAGTCGGTGAGGCGGTAAGCTGGTCCAAAGCGCACCCCGACGCCAAGGGTGACGATGCGGTCAAACAAGTGGCGAGCCAACCCTGGGATCCGAGCGTGCAGGCACTGGTCGCCTTCCCGCAGGTTCTGGCAACGCTGGGTCAGGATCCCGTCTGGGTACAACGTCTGGGTGATGCCTTCCTGGCCCAGCCCGACGATGTCATGAACGGCGTACAACGCTTGCGTCACCAGGCCCAGGCTGCCGGCAACCTGCAGAGCAACCAGTATCAGAACGTGACGATCCAGAATGTCGCGGCGCCGGCCCCGGCAGCCACGACCACAACCCAGTCAGCGGCTCCAGCCCCTGCTCCGGAAGCGGCACCGGCCAGCAGCTCCACCATCATCATCCAGCCCTCCGATCCGCAGGTGGTGTACGTCCCCACCTATAACCCGACAACCACCTACGGCACCTGGGCCTATCCGGCGTCGCCGCCCGTGTACTATCCGCCGCCGCCCGCCTATTACCCCGGTCAGGCCTTGATGGCCGGGCTGGCGTTTGGTACCGGCGTGGCCATCGTCGGGGCATTGTGGGGTGAATGTGACTGGGGCAATAACGACGTCGACATCGACGTCAACCGCTACAACAACATCAACGCCAACAACCGCATCACCAACAACCAGAACAAATGGCAGCACAACCCGGTGCACCGCAATGGCGTGCCCTATCGCGACAACAAGAGCCGCGAACAGTACGGCCGCCAATTGAACGGTGCCAGTCAGCGTGAAGCCTATCGAGGGGACAATGCCCAGCGCGCCCAGGCCCGAGAAAATGCCCGCAATTCAATGGACAGACACGGTATCGAGCGACCTGCCACCAGCAACCTCCAGGCCCGAGATCAAGCGCGCAAACTCCAGTCCGGAACCTCGGGCGGCAATCGCTTACAGGCCGGTGCAGACAGACCGAAGGCGGCTGACAGAGGCCAGGGTGTTGCCAGAAACACCCGGGACAATCAGCAGCCCAGGAACGTGAATCGTCAGGCCGATCAGCAACCCAGGAACCAGAGCGCCCAGCTGAATCAGCGCAAAGAGGGCCTCGCGCAGACGCGTCAAGGAACCAACAAGCGGCCGGCCGCCAGTACCGGCAGTGCCCGCAACAATGCGTTCGCCGGCGCGCGCTCACCGTCCCAGGCCAACCTCCAGGCCAATCGTGGCCGGGCGAGCCAGGCATCCGCCCAGCGCCCCAGTGCCTCACGATCGGCCGGTCACCAGATCAGTCGGCCGTCCAGTCCACCAGCGCGTCAAAGGGGGGGCCGCCGTTGAAAAACCATCCTCGAGTGAAGGGACTCACGGGCTTGCTCCCTCATGTCCTTGCGATAGCTGTCGGCTTGGCGTGGTCGTGTATGGCGACGGCACAGCAAGCCTTTCCAACACCAGAAAAGGCCGCTGAAGCGTTCGTTGAAGCACTAGGTACGGAACACTCCGACCAGGCACGCCTGACCGAGCTGCTGGGCAGTGACTGGCACAATTACATCCCCCGTGAAGGCGTGCAGCGCGAAGATGTGGACGCGTTTTTGCAGCAATACCGCGAGCAACATCACATTGAAAATACCAGTGACCGCAAGGCAGTCCTGGCGGTCGGCAGCAAGAACTGGACACTGCCAATCCCCATGACAAAAGCAGCCGACGGTTGGCGCTTCGACATGAAGGCCGGTAGCGCCGAGATCCGTGCACGTCAAATCGGCCGCAATGAACTCGCCGCGGTGCAGTCGGTGCTGGCCTATCACGACGCCCAGATGGACTATGCGTCGGTCGATCGAGACGGAGATGGCGCCCTCGAGTATGCGCAGAAAATCTTCAGCACCCCCGGCAAGCACGACGGACTCTATTGGGCGGAAGACGATAGCGATCAGATCAGCCCGCTAGGGCCTTCGTTTGGCAAAGCCATTGCCGACGAAGACTGGCATGGTTACCGCTTCCGCATTCTTGATGGCCAGGGGCCTTCGGCACCGGGTGGCGCCTACAGTTATCTCATCGGTGACAAGATGAGCCGGGGCTTTGCACTGATCGCCTGGCCGGCGAAATACAACGACACCGGAGTGATGAGTTTCATGATCAGCCATGACGGCCAGGTGTTCGAGAAAGACCTGGGACCCGGTGGTGAAAAACTGGCGAAAGCGATGAAGCGCTTTGACCCGGATGACAGCTGGAAAGAGGTGGAAGAAGATCAAGCGCAGCAGGAATGACCGGGGGGTCTTATCTAAAGCAACAGGACAAATCGCTCCTCGTTCCCCGTGCTTTCGTTGCAGGAGTGTTGTTCCAGTTGAAATCCACACCGATCGAGGACTTTTCTTGAGCCCAGATTTTCCTTGTAGGCAAAGGCAACCAGTTGCGCGAGTCCCCAGCGTACCTGCGCCTGCTGGATAAGATGCCTCAGCGCCAACGTTGCCAGCCCCTGCCCGCATGCATGTTGAGCGATCCGATAGCCCACTTCAGCAGACCCCTTCGCCAGGTCGATACTTTTCAGATTGGCTCGACCAACGATTGTCTGACTGGAATCGACGATGACAAACGGGTGCCAGGCGCCGAAGGCAAAATCGGATAAATAGCTTTCGATATGGTCGGCGATGCCCCGCAATGAATAAAAAGCAGGGTCGCGCGCATCAATATGGGATTCGAACCATTCACGGTTTTGGACTTCGAATGCCAGCAACACTTCAGCGTCAGTCCTTTTCAGCTCGCGAACGCTAAACGATTCCATTCATCACCTCTCCTTTGTCGTGTGCCGATATGGCGCAAGTTTATCTCATTACTTGAACAGCCTTGCCGAGCCTGACCTTCCCCTTCCAGAGCTCGAATGGCTTGCAGAGAATATATGGATAAACGTATATTCGAATTTCCATATGTGTCGAGCCCCGCAAATGCTCAATCCTGCCGCCGTATTCAAATGTCTGTCCGACGAGACCCGCGCTCGGGCCACTTTGCTCATCGCCCGTGAAGGCGAGTTATGCGTTTGTGAGCTGGTCTGTGCCCTGGACGACAGCCAGCCTAAAATTTCCCGCCATCTTGCACAGCTTCGCGGATGCGGCCTGCTGCTGGACCGCCGCCAGGGGCAGTGGGTGTATTACCGGCTCAATCCTGACCTGCCGGCGTGGGTGCGTGACGTTCTCGAGACAACGTTGCTGGCAAACGCCGATTGGCTTGAAGGCAACAGCACTCGCCTGAACGCGATGGGCGACCGTCCTCTCAACACTTCCGCCTGCTGCTGACCCTTCATTCGTAGAGACTTTACATGTTGACTGCATTTAGCATTTTCCTGCTCACCATGGTGCTGGTCATCTGGCAACCCAAGGGCCTGGGCGTCGGCTGGAGCGCCTCCCTGGGAGCCGTTCTGGCCCTGTTTGCGGGCGTCGTGACGCTGGACGATATTCCAGTGGTGTGGGGCATTGTCTGGAACGCCACCGCGACATTCATCTCGCTCATCATCATCAGCTTGTTGCTCGATGAGGCCGGATTTTTCCAATGGGCCGCGTTGCATGTGGCGCGCTGGGCCAAGGGTGACGGCCGTCGCCTGTTCGTATTCACGATACTGCTGGGGGCCGGCGTATCCGCGCTGTTTGCCAATGACGGTGCAGCGCTGATCCTGACCCCCATCGTTGTTTCAATACTGCTCGCGTTGCGTTTTTCGCCAGCGTCTACCCTGGCGTTCGTCATGGCGGCCGGCTTTATCGCCGACACGGCGAGCTTGCCCCTGGTGGTGTCCAACCTGGTCAACATCGTTTCGGCGGACTACTTCGACCTGGCTTTCAGCGAATACGCCTCGATCATGGTGCCAGTCAATTTCGTTGCCGTGGCGACCACTCTTGCGGTGCTGTACTGGTTTTTCCGGCGTGACATTCCCAGGCACTACTCACTGGAAGACGTGCTGGATCCGCGACGTGCCGTGCGAGACCCCCTGACCTTCCGCGTCGGCTGGATTGTTTTGGTCTTGTTGTTGATCGGGCTGTTTGCGCTGGAACCCTTGGGCATTCCAATCAGCGCCATCGCAGCGGTCTGTGCCGCGATGCTGTTCGCCGTGGCTGCGCGCGGGCATGTCATTTCCACCCGACGAGTGCTGCGTGAAGCGCCCTGGCACGTCGTGATCTTTTCGCTGGGCATGTACCTGGTGGTTTTCGGGCTGAAAAACGCCGGACTGACCACCTCCATGACAATGGCCCTGAACTACATGGCCGAATTCGGCATCTGGGGCGCCGCGTTGGGCACGGGCCTGCTCACGGCTTTGCTGTCATCGGGCATGAACAACATGCCCACGGTGCTGGTGGGCGCCCTGTCGATTCAAGCCAGTGACGCCACGGGTGTGGTACGTGAAGCCATGATCTACGCCAATGTCATCGGCTCTGACCTGGGCCCCAAAATCACCCCCATCGGCAGTCTGGCCACCCTGCTCTGGCTGCATGTTCTGGAGCGCAAGGGTATCCGCATTACCTGGGGTTACTACTTCAGGGTCGGCGTAGTCCTGACGCTGCCGATTCTGCTCATCACCTTGTCTGCCCTGGCCATGCGCCTGAGCGTTTAGCCCCTGAGCCATTGCAAAGAGGAGTCACCATGCGCGTTCTGTTCATGTGTACCGCCAATAGCTGTCGCAGCATCCTGTCCGAAGCCATGTTCAATCATCTCGCCCCGGAAGGTTTTCAGGCGATCAGTGCCGGCAGCTTCCCCAGGGGACAGGTGTTGCCCCGCAGCCTGAGCACGCTGCAAGAGGCCGGCATTGCCATCGACGGCTTGAGCAGCAAAGGCAATGACGCGTTCGAAACCAACCCTCCGGATATCGTCATTACGGTCTGCGACAAGGCCGCCGGCGAGTCGTGTCCCGTGTACTTCGGACCGGCACTGAAAGCACATTGGGGCCTGGAAGACCCATCGGACATAAAGGGCGATGAAGCAACGGTATCGGCGGCGTTCCACGCAACCCTGGCGCACATTGAAACGCGCTGCCGGGCATTCATGAACCTGCCTTTTGCCCAAATTGACCGCGATGCGCTGAAGCGGGAACTCGACCGCATCGGCACGCTGTAACCGGAGCCCCCATGACCCATCCGCTGCCCAATCTCGACACCTCACTGACTCAACCCATCGCCAATGGACGCGACGACCAGCACAAGCCGCGCATCCTGTTGCTATACGGCTCCACTCGTGCACGGTCGTTCAGTCGCCTGTTGGTCGAAGAAGCCGCCCGGTTGCTCGAACACTTCGGCGCCGAGACGCGGATCTTCAATCCTTCAGGCCTGCCACTACCGGACGACGCGCCCACCGATCACCCGAAAGTCCAGGAACTGCTCGAACTGATGCAGTGGTCTGAAGGACAGGTCTGGTGCTCGCCAGAACGCCACGGATCCATGTCCGCCGTATTCAAGGCACAAATAGACTGGGTACCGTTGGCGTTGGGGGCCATTCGTCCAACCCAGGGAAAAACCCTCGCGGTCATGCAAGTCTGCGGCGGTTCCCAGTCCTTTAATGTGGTGAATCAACTGCGTGTGCTGGGGCGCTGGATGCGCATGTTCACAATCCCCAATCAATCATCCGTGCCAAAGGCTTTTCTGGAGTTTGACGATGCCAACCGCATGAAGCCATCGTCGCTGTACGACAGGGTGGTGGACGTTATGGAGGAACTGGTGAAATTTACCCTGCTGCTACGGGATCGCCCCGATCTGGTTGACCGCTACTCGGAAAGAAAAGAGTCAGCGCAGGAACTGACTCTGCGCGTGAATCAACGGTCGATCTGAATGTAGAGATCTTCCCCTTGGCTCGATAGCCGAAAAAGTCGCAAACCCCAACGCTTCAGGGCTTGCGACTCTTTGCCGATATGTCCCTCAGACTCCCGGGACGTTTTCCACGGGTATGCCTGCCGTGCTCATTGCACCGGGTGCAGGCCTGGTTCTCTACGATTACAGGGTACGGGGTGCTGGCCTGACGCCTGTGCATGATGCCCGGCAACCGGGCATCACTCCCTATTCAGCACATCGATGATCGGGCAAACGGCCCCGCCGTCGCCTTCATCGCATTTCTGCACCAGTTCGCCCAGCACCTGCCGAATGGCGGCAAGGTCGGCCATCTTTTGCTCGATCATGCCCAGCTTGCGCACGGCCAGTGCCCGAGTCTCGCTACAGGTGCAGGCCGCATCAAGTGTCAGCAGCATGCCCACCTCATCCAGCGTGAATCCCAGTGCCTGCGCCCTCTTGATGAAGCGCAATCGTTTGACCTGCTCCGGTAGATAGTGCCGATAACCACTGAGCGGCTTTGGTGGTTCATCCAGCAAGCCGCGTCGCTGGTAATAACGAATGGTCTCGATGTTCACCCCGGCAGCTTCCGCCAGCTTGCCGATACTCAGCCCTGTCGCCATCACGCGCCCCTTGATTCTGTACCCGGGTACGGAGTGTAGAGTGACTCTAGGTTAGATCGATTCAATGGAGAAGACGATGGCTCAGGCTCCAGCAGAAAACCGTCAGGCTCGACATTCAGAACCCCAACCATGCACAAGTGAGGCAAGCATGAGCGCCGTCATCCTCGAGTCCGTGTTGACCTGCCCGCATTGCGGTTTCGCCAAGCAGGAGGCCATGCCCACGGACGCGTGCCAGTTCTTCTATGAGTGTGGCAGTTGCAAAACCCTGCTACGCCCGAACCCCGGTGACTGCTGCGTGTTCTGTTCGTTTGGCACGGTGAAATGCCCGCCGATTCAGGAGCAGCGCGGATGCTGTGGTACGGGTTGACCCATGTTTATTCGGTTTATCAGACGCCCCTGACGCGCCTCAAACCGCGATTATGGGAGGTTAGTGTCATGTGGAATTACGCTCTGATGCTCGTGGTGGTCTACCTGATCATCACCCTCAGCATCGGCTGGCTGTATACCATTGCTCTCCTGCATTGGCTTTGATTCGATGGATAAAGTGTTGCTGCAACCATTCACGGAACTGGACGACAGCTTCACTCCCCCCATTTCTATCGATTCTTTGTCAATCACCCCCACGCTCGCCACGCACCAATCGCGGCAATGAACCACGTCAGTACGATGAACACCGCAGCAAGCTTGTTCACAGGGCGCTGCAAGTCTCTAGCCTCCCACTCCGCCGCTTTGAGCTGACACTCCTGCAGCACTGCTGTTGGCATCAGCCGGATAGCAGCCAGAATGCCAAGCGGCAAAATAATCACGTCATCCACGTATCCAAGCACGGGAATAAAATCGGGAATAAGGTCGATTGGGCTCAGCGCATAGGCCACGACAAAAACCGAGATCCACTTGGGTAGCCAGGGTGTTTGCGGATGCTGATAACAAAACCACAGAACCATGGTTTGCCGTTTCAGCTTTCGGGCCCAGCTTCGCAGGCAATAAAGAAGGCGGTTCATTTCGTTGTCATCAGAATGTGAGGGATGCGATCACCAGCGTAGCGCCATTGGAAAGAGGGTGCGATGGGTTGGTTGCAGCCCTTGGTGACAGGCAGCCATTGCCCAGAATCAGTCACTCATCAATGGCTGATCCGAAGGAGTCGACCGACTGCATCCAGAACGACATCGGGGGTCTCTCGATGGGGGACATGATGACAATTTTCCAGTATCAGGTATTCCCCGGGCACCGTCGCAAGTCTGGCGATACGCATGGGGTGCAGAACGGATCCGTACTCGTCTTGCTCTCCATGAAGTGCAAGCAGCGGGCAGTGAATAGCGTCAATGGCGTCTTCAATCGTCCAGCCGCTGAATGCCTCCGACAGCCAGGTATCCGTCCAGGCAGACAGCACCCACTGCGCTTTATCGCCATGATATTTCTCAAGACGCGCCATTTGCCCTGGCACCTCAAACTGTGCCTTGGCATCCCGAATGCCGCGCAGCGTCTGCTCTTCAACGAAGGCTTGTGCTGAAACGGTGATCAATGCAACGCAGCTCTGCGGGTACAAGGAGGCGCAGTTCGTTGCCATCGCGCCGCCAACACTATGGCCAAAGGCGACAAACCGATCGAATTGGAATTCGGCCCTTATGAATGCGAAGAAACGCTCGGCTTCGTCGCGAATGAAATGCATGGGCAAGTTCCCCGGGTACGGATCCGACTGCCCGAAGCCGAGTCGGTCGTAGGCAATCACCTCGCGCTTTGTGGCCTGACAGAGTCGCTCAGGGAAATCTCGCCACAATTCGACGCATCCCAGGGAATCATGAAAAAGAATGATCGGCGGTTCTACCTGACTGTATTCCACACCCGCCGGAAACCAGCGTCGGGTAAACAGTCGCCCATGGGGCGTATCGATCCATAGCGTTTCGGCACAGACAAACGATGACATTGGAATCCTCGACTGATCATTCAGGCGGATAAGAGTAAACGAAGTGTTGCGGTCGTGAGGACAGCGACCAACACGACCGGAAAAATCGGCAACAGGCTATCGATCATGATTTCGCCCATAGATAAGCGGCGACAAGCCCATGGCCCAGCTCTCGTCACATATGAAGAACAGAGACGGCAGTGTTTTTTTCAATGGCAAATGCTGGAGTTAAGGTGCCAGCGCCACAACTTTCCATGCCGATCTCACAGCCGGGCTCGATCTTCTCCAGCACCGTTTGCAGCCAGCGATCGCGAGGTAAACGCTGCCGCCAGACTGGCTGCTCATGACGATCCACGCCGTGAATCTGAAACACGTTCTTGGCCAGGTCGACCCCAATGCGCATAAGCTTCATGTGTGGACTCCTTCTCACGGTAGGTTGATGCATTTACTGATTCACCATGGGGTGACAGAAATGGGCTACCTTGTTGTACCGGTTACTCACAGCTCAGGGAGAGCGCCATGTCTGTAGAAATCCATCTTTCGGAAAATGCGACTGAAGAAGAGCGGTCAGGAATTCTGACCCCGTTGCTGGCCCATAACCTGGCCAACGGTGGGGACGATGCCCATGAAACATTTGCCCTGTTGCTACGAGATCCTGACAGCAACGAAGTCATTGGCGGGCTGTACGGCAAGGTCTCTTATCGATGGCTACTCATCGATCTTGTCAGCGTTCCCGAGTCGATGCGTGGCCAGGGTATCGGAGAACGGCTAATGCGCATGGCCGAAGAAGTCGCGCAGAAAAAACACTGCATTGGTATCTGGCTGGAGACCTTCAGCTTTCAGGCACCCGGGTTTTACCAAAGACTTGGTTACTCCGAATTCGGACGCCTGGCAGATTATCCACCGGGGCATACCCGGTTCTATTTCCAGAAGTCGTTGTGCTGACAGCGTTTTGGGTATTGGCCCGATAGCTGCGCCGTAGCAGGCAGCTATCGGCCCAGAGTGTGTAAATACGCTCTGAACTCATTGTCTTGGTCATCGACGTTCTTTCTCTGAGCGATTATCGCGCTCTTCACTGCACGGCATTGGGAACACTACAACCAGTATTGAGCCGACGTTTCGAAAAAAGGTTTCGCGTTGCTGTAAATACTGAAGCTTTAAGCCTGGTCCAATCATCCCCCCCATTGGCCGCCAGTGTTCGTTAGTTAGTGTTCAACGCGGTAATCAATCAAGCTGAGGCTTTTAAATCCACGCCCAGTGCCTGGGTAAATGCCTTCACCAACGGGCTGCGTACAGTGTTATGGCGCAGGATCAGACTGAACGGCGTGACGATGTTGATCAGGTCCGGGCACACCGCGCGAAACTCTCCCCGCGCCACCATCGGCGCGGCGTAATGCTGGGGCAGGAAACCCACGAAACGACCAGTCTTGATCAGCAGCGCAACGGCCTCCACCTGGGTTGCCGAGGCGGAAAAGCTGTCGTAGCGGGCAAAGTTGAGCTTATCCCGGTGGATCGCGTAGCGATGGTTGATGCACTCGTAATCCTTGAGCACATTGCCAGCCATTTCAGCGTCTGCCATGGAGAACAGGGGGTGGCCGACCGCGCAATAAACCTCCGAGCGTTCTTCGTATAGCGCGTAGTAATCGAACTCTTCGCGTTTTTGATAAACCGGCACAATTCCCGCGACTAACCGCCCCTCTACAACACCCCTTTCCACCTCATCAAGTTGCGTTGCCTGAAGTTGAAATCGAACCTTGGGCGACTGTTCGTTAATTTTTCTAAGCGCGGCAACTAACGGTGAATTGGCGTCAGAGATGGTGTTATCAATAACCCCCACACCAAGATCACCGATAAGTTCGTTTTGCGCTGAACTAAGGCGATCGCGGAAGTTGTCAACCGAGGCAAATAAGTCTATCGACGCCTGATACACCAGACGCCCTTCTTCCGTCAGATGAAAACCCTCTCGCCCACGCGTGCAAAGGCGCATGCCGATACGGATTTCCAGGTCGGAAATCTGTTTGCTGATGGCTGCCAGCCCCACGTTCAGCTCATTTTGCGCAGCACTGAAGCCTCCAGCCTCGACCACGGCCTTGAACACTTTGAGCAGTTTGAAGTCCAGCCCACTAAGGGCCAACGGTGCCCGTTGCAGCGTTTTCGGCGGCGGGTTTCCGGAATTGGAAAGTGGGGTTTCCATAATGCTTATTTACCTCTTGCGCCGTATTCAACAACCTGTGTCCAACAACAAAAACATAGCTGGCCTAATAATAATGAACACAGAAAACCAGACTTGGCAACCGCCAAAAAATCCCGAACATCAGTGCCAACTCACTGATCTCAAAACATTAAAAGCTGACACTTCGATCAGCTCTCGACTTTTTGCAACTGCCCTCTTGAAAACTGCTCTGGCCTGATTCCGTCCGCTGCTATTGGCTCAATAGCGCAGCGGCGATTACGGCCCGGCACTCCGATTTCAGTTCGCGTTACCGACGAGGAAAACAACAATGTCTCAAACCACCGACCGTCTCTGGGGTGCTCGCTTCAAAAGCGGTCCGTCCGAAGCCTTGGCCGCCCTGTCCCGTTGCCCTGAGCGCTACTTCCGCCTGACCCCGTACGACCTCGCCGGTTCCAAGGCCCACGCCCGGGAGTTGCAGCGCGCCGGTCTTTTGAGCGGGCAAGAAACCCAGACCATGCTCGACGCCCTGGAACGTATCGGCGCTGATTTCCGCGCTGGCAGCATCGCCCCGACCCTGGACGACGAAGACGTCCACACCTTCATCGAGCGTCTGCTGACCGAACGCCTTGGCACCCTCGGTGGCAAGCTGCGCGCCGGGCGTTCGCGCAACGACCAGACGGCCAACGATCTGCGTCTGTTCTTGCGTGACCACGTGCGCACCCTGACCGTTGAAGTGCTGGCCTTGCAGCAGGCGCTGGTAGATCAGGCAGAGCAACATATCGAGAGCATCTGCCCCGGTTTCACCCACCTGCAGCAGGCACAACCGATCGTGTTTGCTCATCACCTGCTGGCCCACGCCCAGTCGATGCTGCGCGACGTGCAGCGTCTGGTGGACTGGGACGCGCGTGCTTCACTGTCGCCACTCGGTGCGGCGGCCATGGCGGGCTCGGCCATCGCCCGCCTGCCACAGCAATCGGCAAAAGAAATGGGCTACAGCGGCGTTTGCGAAAACTCCATCGACGCCGTCGCCAGCCGCGATCATGTCGCCGAGTTCCTGTTCATTGCCAGCATGCTCGGCATCAACATTTCGCGTCTCGCCGAAGAGTTTTGCCTGTGGTCGTCACGGCAATTCCGCTGGGTCGCGCTGGACGATGCCTATGCCACCGGCAGTTCGATCATGCCGCAGAAGAAAAACCCGGACATCGCCGAACTGGCACGGGGCAAGGCCGGGCGCCTGATCGGTAACCTGACTGGTCTGCTGTCCACCCTCAAATCCTTGCCACTGTCCTACAACCGCGACTTGAGCGAAGACAAGAACGGCGTGCTCGACAGCGTCGACACCCTGCTGCTGGTGCTGCCGGCCATGGCTGGAATGGTCGCGACCATGAAGGTCAACGTCGAAGAGCTGCGTCGTCAGGCACCACTGGGGTTCACCCTCGCTACCGAAGTCGCAGACTGGCTTGCCGTACGCGGCGTGCCGTTCAAGGAAGCCCACGAAATCACCGGTGCACTGGTACAGGCCTGCGAGAAACACGATATCGAATTGTGGGAAGCGTCACCGGCGCTGTTGGCCGAGGTGGACCCACGCCTGACTCCCGAGGTCCGCGACAGCCTGACCCTGGAAGCCGCCATCGCTGCGCGCAGTGGCTGGGGCGGCACCGCGCCGCAACAGGTGCGCGAGCAGATCGGCCGGTTGAAAACCGCCCTCGCCGCCCAGCAAGCATGGACCGAAAACTATCAGGGCTTCCGTCTCTGAGCCAAAACACAAAACTCCTACAAGGGATAAGTGTTTGACCCGAAATAATGTGTACGGAGAACCAACATGAGCCAGACACAGGCAGAACGACTCCAGACGGAGCGCAAACTGGCGGAAAACCAGTTCGACATCACCCAGTACCAACATGTGCCACGACGCTACTACGGTCGCATTTTCTTCGCCACGGTGATTGTCATTGCAATCCTGGGCCTGGTGCGGGCCTTCGCCGAAGGCAAGATAGAATGGTCGTACATCGGGCAGTTCCTCACTTCCCAGGCGATCATGTGGGGCTTGCTCAACACCATCGTCATGGCAGTGCTGGCCATGGCACTGGGCATCGTGTTCGGGGTGATCACCGCGATCATGCGCATGTCGGCCAACCCGATCCTGCGCTACGTGGCAGTGACCTACACCTGGCTGTTTCGCGGCACGCCGTTGATCCTGCAACTGCTGTTGTGGTTCAACCTGGCGCTGATCTTCCCCACCGTAGGTATCCCCGGCCTGTTCGAACTGGACACTGTGAGCCTGATGACGCCGTTCGTGGCCGCCCTGCTCGGCTTGAGCATCAACCAGGGTGCCTACACCGCCGAAGTGGTGCGCGCCGGTCTGCTCTCGGTGGACACCGGACAGTACGAAGCCGCCAAGTCGATCGGCATGCCGCGTCTGCAAGCGTTGCGCCGGATCATCCTGCCGCAGGCCATGCGGATCATCATTCCGCCGGTGGGCAACGAGTTCATCGGCATGGTGAAAATGACCTCGCTGGCGAGCGTCATCCAGTACTCGGAACTGCTCTACAACGCACAGAACATCTACTACGCCAACGCCCGCGTGATGGAACTGCTGATCGTCGCCGGTATCTGGTACCTGGCCACTGTCACCGTCCTGTCCTTTGGTCAAAGCCGTCTGGAGCGTCGTTTCGCCCGCGGTGCCGGCAAGCGTTCCTGAGGAGCCCCACATGAGAAGCATCGTCAAGGCCGTGAACCTGAACAAATATTACGACCAGTACCACGCGCTCAAGGACATCAACATCGAAGTCGAGCAAGGCGAAGTGCTGTGCATCATCGGTCCGTCCGGCTCCGGCAAAAGCACCTTTCTGCGTTGCGTCAACCAGCTGGAAAAGATCGACAAGGGTGGCCTCTGGGTCGACGGCGAACTGGTCGGCTACCGTGTTGTCGGCAACAAGCTGCATGAACTCAACGAAACGCAGATCGCCCGCCAGCGCCTGTCCACCGGCATGGTGTTCCAGCGTTTCAACCTGTTCCCGCACATGACCGTGCTGCAAAACATCATCGAAGGGCCGTGCCAGGTGCTCAAGCGTTCGCCCAAAGAGGCGCACGAAGAAGCCCTGGAACTGCTCGCCCGCGTCGGCCTGGCCGACAAGTGCAACAGCTACCCGATCGAGCTTTCGGGTGGTCAGCAACAACGCGTCGCCATTGCTCGTGCATTGGCCATGCGTCCCAAGCTGATGCTGTTCGATGAACCCACTTCGGCACTCGACCCGGAACTGGTCGGTGAGGTGCTGTCGGTGATGCGCGATCTGGCGCAGACCGGCATGACCATGATCGTCGTCACCCATGAACTGGGCTTCGCTCGCGAAGTATCCAACCGCATGGTGTTCATGGACGGCGGGCAGATCGTGGAGGCTGGAAGCCCCGAAGAAATACTAATAAGTCCGCAAAACCCTCGCACCCAAAGCTTCATTTCTGCCGTTCGAACCTAAGGGCCGTGCTT
Source organism: Pseudomonas sp. B28(2017) (assembly GCF_002113025.1). GTDB lineage: Bacteria > Pseudomonadota > Gammaproteobacteria > Pseudomonadales > Pseudomonadaceae > Aquipseudomonas. The sequence continues at coordinate 27,740 of NZ_NEJH01000019.1, forward strand.
GGAAAACAAGAGCCGCCTCACAACACTCATAAGAGAACGACCATGAAGAAACTCGTTATTCCAGCAGTACTCGCCGGCGTTATGGCATCCGGCTTCACCTTCGCTGCCGAATTGCCGGCCAGCATCAAGGCCAAGGGCGAAATCGTCGTAGCGATCATGCCGAACTACCCGCCTATGGATTTCAAGGACCCGGCCACCAACACGCTCACCGGTCTGGACTATGACCTGGGCAATGCCCTGGCCGAACGTCTGGGTGTGAAGATCAAATGGCAGGAAACCGGCTTCGAACAAATGATCAACGCCCTGACCACCGACCGCGTGGACATGGTGCTGTCGGGCATGACCGACACTGCCGAACGTCAGGCCAGCGTGACCTTCGTCGACTACTTCACCAGCGGTCCGCAGTTCTACACCCTGCAGAAAAACAAGGACACCAACGAAATCGTCGACCTGTGCGGCAAGAAAGTCGGCACCAGCCGCCGTACCACCTTCCCGGCGGAAATCGCCGAGTGGAGCAAGGCCAACTGTGAAGCAGCCGGCAAGCCTGCGATCAATGTGATCGGCACCGAAGGCTCGGCCGATGCCCGTGCGCAACTGCGCCAGAGCCGTATCGACGCCGCCATGCAGGGCAGCGAAACCCTGCCTTACCTCAAGACCCAGGAAAAGGATATGTACAAAACCGTGGGCCTGCCGATCTCCGAGCAGTACACCGGGATGGGTGTGAGCAAGAAAAAACCTGAGCTGAGTGAAGCGGTGAAGGTTGCGCTGCAGAGCATGATCGACGACGGCAGCTACCAGGCGATCCTGAAGAAGTGGGACCTGGAACTGGGTGCGATCAAGACTGTGACCATCAACGCCGGGAAATAATCGAGCAGGCACCCCGTATCAACTGTAGGAGCGAGCTTGATCGCGATGGCGGTGGCTCAGTCGACGATGATGTTGAATGTGATGACCTCATCGCGAGCAAGCCTGCTCCCACAGGGATTGTGTTTTACCCATAAATAAATGGAGCACTAACGATGTCCTCCTCACCCCAACCCACCTGGCCCGACCGGCACAAAGCCTGCCTGGCCCTGGCCTTCGACCTCGACGGCCCTACCGGCGATGCCATGCTCAATGGCTCGATCTGGCACAAGCCCGAGTATTTCGGTTTCGGTGGTTACGGCCCGTACCGGGCGCTGCCGCGGATTCTCGATCTGCTCGACGAGTTCCGTCTGCCGACGACCTTCTTTGTCCCGGCCTGGGTCGTGGAGAACTGGCCGAAACAGTGTCAGGCGATTGTCGAGCGCGGGCATGAGGTGGCTTATCACGGCTACAAACACGAATCCTTCTACGCCCTGACACTGGAACAGCAAAAGGACGTGATGAAGCTGTCCCGCGAGGTGTTCTGGAAGCACCTGCACATCCGCGCCGAAGGTTTCCGCACGCCGTCCGGCGATTGGCGGGCCGAAACCCCGGCGATGCTGATGGAGGCCGGCGTGACTTACTCCAGCAGCATGCGCGGCGATGACCGGCCGTACCTGGTCAATGTGCCGGGCCATGCCACTCCGCTGGTGGAAATCCCCGGTCGCTGGGAAATGGACGACTACGCCTCCATCGCCTACACACGGGCCCCGGACTTCCCGTCCGGGCTGGACCGCACCGCCAGCTACGCCCTGACCCTGGACAACTGGTGCCGTGAATACGACGGCGCCATGGATGAAGGGCTGTGCCTGACCACCCTGTTCCACCCCAAGATCACCGGAAAACCAGGGCGCATCCTGCTGCTGGAAAAACTCTTTGAACACATGCGCCAACGCGACGACGTGTGGTTCGCCACCTGCCGCGATGTCGCCCAGTGGTGGCTGAAGGAGCATCACCATGGCTGATTCCACTGTCTGGCCCAAGGGCTATCGCTGCGCGGTAGTGCTGACCGTCGATTACAACGACGTCCACGGTATCCTCACGCAAGCCCCGGAAGTTGCCGGGCGTGACAAGACATTGTCGGTATGGCGCTACGGTACCCAACGCGGGGTCGAGCGATTGCTCGCTTTGTTCAAAGAGCTCGGTGTTTCCAGCAGCTGGTTCGTACCCGGTATCGTCGCCGAGGAAAACCCCGAGCATATTCGTGCGATCCAGGCAGACGGGCATGAAATTGCCTGCGCCGGGTATCACCATCAGAACTACGACACCCTCGACCTCGCTGCGCAGAGCGCCGACATCGCCAAAGGATGCGCGGCGTTGACGGCGCTGACTGGCCAGCGTCCGACCGGTTTTCGCCTCCCGGCCGGCAACGGTGCCCCCGGCTTCATCGAGGCATTGAAAGATCAGGGCATTCGCTGGTCATCGTCATGGCGCGGCGATGATTTGCCTTACGCGCATCCGACGGCACCGCAGGTGATCGAATTGCCGTTGCACTACGAACTGGAAGACGAACCCTATTTCGCCTTCAACCTCAGCCCGGCGGTGCCGCCTGCGCAATCGCGGATCGCATCCTATAGCCACACCTTGGGCAACCTGCAAATGGACTTCGCCGGATTTCATCGCTTCGGCCTGTGCTATGTGCTGCGCCTGCACCCGGAGATCATCGCCACGCCGGGACGGATTGGTGTTTTGCGTGAATTGCTTGAGGGAATTTTGCAGCACGATGACGTGTGGATCGCCACAGGTACCGAGGTTGCCCAGTGGTGGGACCAGTCGGCTGCGCCAGTGACCGAGGATCATCCGGCGTCAGTGTATGAGCGGCACTACCGGGATTATCTGCTATGACCGAGCGCATGCAACGACTGGCGAAATTTTGCGTGGAGACACAGTTCGAGGACCTGCCGCCCGCACTGGTGGAGCAAGCCAAGCGTCACATCCTCGATACTTTCGGCGCGACCCTCGCCGGGGCAGACAGCGAAGTAGCGAAAACGGCACGGCAGGTATTCGAAGACGAAACGGGCGGCACCTTGGTCTGGAGTACTCGCCAGCGGGTCGGCGCCGCTCAGGCAGCCATGCTCAACGGCATCGCCGCCCATGCCCTGGAACTGGACGACACCGGTGGCTGCGACCACTCAGGCGCCGTAGTGCTGCCGGCGGTCATGGCGGCGGTGTCGATGGCCGGGCAACCGGTGAGCGGCCGCGAGTTCATCACGGCCGTGGTGATCGGTTACGAAGTCGGACGCCGGGTGCTCGAAGCCTGCGGCGGCTACTCAGCCCATAATGGCGCTGGCTGGCACTCCACGGCGACCTGCGGAGTGTTCGGCGCGGCAGCCGCCAGTGCACGGATTTTTCGATTGAATGCCGGGCAAACCTTGTCGGCCCTGGGCATCGCCGGCAGCTTCAGCGGCGGCTTGTGGGCTTTCATCCACGACGGCTCGCAAAGTAAAAAACTGCACAGTGGCCGGGCCGCCGAAGGCGGTTTGCTGGCGGCGCGGTTTGCGCAGCAGGGCATCAGTGGTCCAACAAGGTTGTTCGAGGATGTCTGGGGCGGCTTTTTGCAGACACTTGCCGCCACCACCTCAACCCCCGAAGCACTGGATGCAGATCTCGGCACCGTATGGAAACTTGCCCGCTGCTCGATCAAGCCCTACGCCTCGTGTCGCGGCACGCATTCGGCCATCGATGCGTTGGGGCTTTTGCTCGACCAATTGAATGTGCCAGTCGATCAGGTCGAAGACATACAGGTTTCGCTGTGTGGTTTTCTCCAGAACATGTGTGGCGGCCAGGATGTCGGCACCCTCGCGGCGGCGCAGATGAGCCTGGCCTATGCACTGGCGGCACGGCTGGTACATGGCCATTGTCGATTGCAGGCCTATGACGATGAAGCGCGTAACGATCCACGCATTGTCCAGTGGATGTCACGCATTCGCCTTGAAGCGGACCCGCAACTGTCCGAGGATGGCGAGCCCGTAGTGACACTGCGGACCGTGGACGGTCGGCAAGCGAGCCTGTGCGTTGAAGTGCCGTTGGGCGCGCCGGGTAATGCGCTGAGTGATGTCGCGCTGGAGGAGAAGTTTTTCAGTTTGGCCGAGCGGGTTATGCCACGGGGGCAGGCTGAAGAGTTGATGGGGCAGTTGTGGCGGCTCGAAGAGCTTGAATCGGTTCTCTCACTTGATCGGTGGCTGACCTGATCATGATGTCGCTCGTTCCGGCCTCTTCGCGAGCAGGCTCGCTCCCACATTTGGAATGCGCTCCCCTGTGGGAGCGAGCCTGCTCGCGAAGGGCGCGACGCGGTCTATCGCCGAACATCACAGCATCTGAATAAGGACATTTGCACTCACCGTGACCACTTACTCGCTCATTATTCGCCGCTTGATGATCGTTTCACTGACCATCGTGGTCAGCCGTGCCATTACCAGTCCGTTGCTCACGCTGTTCCTGAGCAACAAGCTGGGCCTCAACCAGCAGGACGTCGGTTTGCTGCTCGGTATCGCGGTGTTCATCGCCACCCTGCTGGCTCTGTATGGCGGCTATGTCATCGACCGCCTGGAAAAGCGCCGGCTGTTGATCCTGGCGATGCTCTCCAGCGCCATCGGTTTCGTACTGCTGACCTTTGCCGAAAACCTCTACCTGACCACCATGACCCTGGTGGTCACCGAGACCGCGTCAGCGCTGTTTCTCATCGGTTCAAAAGCGATCCTCAGCGAAAACCTGCCCATGGGCCAGCGCGCCAAGGTGTTTTCCTTGCGCTACACCCTGACCAACATCGGCTATGCCACCGGTCCCATGCTCGGCGTGGTGATCGCCGGGGTCTATCCGATTGCGCCGTTCCTGATCGCCGGCGGCATCGCGTTCTTCAGCATCTTCCTGATGATAGGCATCCCCAGGGATGCAGCGCAGACACCGGCCATTGGCCAACCGCAAAGTTTCCTCAAGACTCTGGTGACCCTGAAAAACGACCGTACCCTGATAATGTTCACTTGCGGCTGCCTGCTCAGCACTGTGGTGCACGGGCGCTTCACCCTCTACTTGTCGCAATACCTGCTGGTGACCCACGACTCCAGACGCGCCCTGGAAATCATGGCCGCCCTGCTCGCCTGCAACGCCATCAGCGTGATCCTGCTGCAGTACCAGATCGGCCGGTTCCTCAATCGCGAGAAGCTGCGCTACTGGATTGCCGGGGGCACCAGCCTGTTCATCTTTGGCCTGATCGGCTTCAGCCTGGCTGACAACATGGTGAGTTGGTGCGTGGCGATGTTCATTTTCACCCTCGGTGAAATGATCATTTACCCGGCCGAATTCCTCTTCGTCGACACCCTGGCCCCGGAAGAGCTGCGCGGTAGTTACTACGGCGCCCAGAACCTGGCGGCTCTCGGTGGCGCCCTGAGCCCGGTGATTTGTGGCTTTCTATTGATGCACACCCCCGCGCCCACGATGTTCTATGCCTTGAGCGCACTGACCGCGATGGGTGGGTTCCTGTGCTTCATGAGCGGTCGTCGGATGGCTGTAGTGCAAAAATAATGCACTGAAAATTAATTGGCGACCGAGCGCTTTGGGCCAAAAGCCGGCGTTCGATTGCAGCAACCCACCTGTTTTTCTCAGATTTCAAGGCTGGTGATCGGGTTGGTTGGCCTGCCTGCCGACAGCTCCGAATTCAACCGGGGTCTTTATGTAAAACAGGGAGATATCTTCGGCCTCAAGTCGCTCAAACAGCCGAACGGACTCTTCTTCGGTAATTGCCATATGGACTTCGGTAGGCTGATCGGCCAGCTCAAAAAAATGCGAGGAATGCAGTTTCCCTGAGTGCCCGAAGCCTTCGATACCGGTTGCCAGGGTGGCACCGCGTAACCCCATCTCTTGGGCCAGGTCGACGAGCCAATCGCCCAGCATTTTCCCGCGATGTCGACGGCTCTGTTGGGTAATGAAAATCACCAAAAAGCCTTTCATGACTCATCACCTCTCTAGCACGTGCCAATCAATTGAAACGAAACAAGCCCTGCAACGCTCATCGCTAGCGTTACCAGGCCCCCGAGGGATGCGCCGATAGCGATAACGAGTAGTGATTTCAGCATAGCTGTCCATCTTCTTGGGGCATCCTGTATCAGCCCCGCGAAAGGATTCCAGATGGTCATCCGATTCGTACGCACATGCACTCGCCGCTTCGGATGACCTTGACTGTTCGCATTGAGGTCGCAGCCCTTCGCAAAAGGCAACAACCGACCACAAGCAACATCAGTGCTTCATTTTTTTATGGAAACAATCGTGGCTCTACCGCCCTCCAGCTGAAAGGAAAACGATACATGGTCTCCCACCTTCAGCCCTTTCATCTGATCTTGAGTCACTGAAAAGGCCATGGTCATCGGTGGCCATTGCACCGCTGGAACGGCGCCGTGAGCGAGGGTCACCGTATGCGTTGCAGTATCCATGGCCTTGATCGTTCCCTCGGCGTTGGCGACTGGTGCTTGCTTCGATTCCTGCTTCATCTCCATGCCCTCCATACCGTCCCTTTTCATTCCCGGCATATCCTCCGCGTGGGCAGAAAGCGATAGCGCAAATACGGTGCTTGCAACTGCAATAAGGGTCAGTTTCATACGAGTTTTCCTTGAGTGGTGTTGGGTTCAAGCTGGACGTGCCGGCGACGCATCAGGCGATAGGCTGCCGGAATGACAAACAGGGACAGTAAAGGTGCCGTGACCATACCGCCGACCATGGGCGCGGCGATGCGGCTCATCACTTCGCTACCCGTACCGCTGCCCAACAGGATGGGTAACAGGCCAGCGATGATGACGGCCACGGTCATGGCCTTGGGTCTGACACGCTGCACAGCACCTTCACGAATCGCCGCCAGCAGCCCGCGTTCAGTGCTGTCACCGAGGTCTTCACGTTCGGCCCAGGCGTTCTTCAGGTAGAGCAGCATGATCACGCCAAACTCGGCAGAAACACCGGCCAAGGCGATAAAGCCAACCCCGGTGGCGACCGACAGGTTGAACCCCAGCAGGTAGAGGAACCATGCCCCGCCAGTCAGCGCGAACGGCAGAGTAGCCATGATCAGCAAAGCCTCGTCGAAGCGGGCGAACGTCAGGTACAGCAGCACGAAAATGATCAACAGCGTGGCCGGCACCACCAGTTTCAGGCGTGCGTTGGCCCTTTCGAGAAACTCGAACTGCCCGGAGTAGCTCAGGCTCATGCCCGGTTGCAACTTGACCTGTTCATTGGCGACCCGACGCAAATCGGCAACCACCGAAGCAATGTCCCGCCCCCGCACATCGATGTACACCCAGCCCGAAGGTCGTGCGTTCTCGCTCTTGAGCATCGGCGGACCGTCGCTGACCTTGACCTTCGCCACTGTGCCCAGGGTGATCTGACTGCCCAGCGGGGTATAGATCGGCAGTTGCTCCAGGGCGCCGAGCGAGTCGCGCCACTCTCGTGGGTAACGTACGTTGATCGGAAAGCGAGCAAGCCCTTCAATGGTCTCGCCGACATTTTCACCACCAATGGCACCGGCGACGATGGACTGCACATCGGCAATGTTCAGTCCGTAGCGGGCGGCGGCTTTACGGTCGATATCCACATCGATATAGCGGCCGCCGGTCAGCCGCTCGGCCAACGCCGAACTGACACCGGGCACGTCCCTGGCCACCCGCTCGACGGCCTGGGTGACCGCATCGATTTGCGCCAGATTGGGGCCGGCAACCTTCACACCGATCGGGCTCTTGATGCCCGTCGCCAGCATGTCGATACGGTTTCGAATCGGCGGTATCCAGATGTTGGTCAAACCTGGAACGTTCACCACACGATCCAGTTCCTCCACCAGTTTTTCCTGGGTCATGCCCGGGCGCCATTGTGCATGCGGCTTGAATTGAATGGTGGTTTCGAACATCTCCAGCGGTGCCGGGTCGGTGGCACTTTCGGCACGACCGGCTTTACCGAAGACATGTTCGACCTCCGGTACGGTCTTGATCAAGCGGTCGGTCTGTTGCAGCAGTTGCGCCGCTTTCTGCGCCGACAACCCCGGCAGGGCCGAAGGCATATACAGCAGGTCGCCCTCGTCCAGCGGCGGGAGAAACTCGCCCCCCAAGCGAGACATTGGCCACAGCGCACTGGCAAAAACCAATAGCGCCACCAGCAGCGTGATCTTTGGTCGACGCAGGACTGCATCCAGTGCTGGCTGATAGATCCGGATCAACCAGCGGTTCAATGGATTCTGTTGCTCACTGGGGATTCGTCCACGAATCCAGTAACCCATCAGCACTGGCACCAGAGTCACCGACAATCCAGCCGCTGCGGCCATGGCGTAGGTCTTGGTGAACGCCAGCGGACCGAACAGACGCCCTTCCTGCGCCTCCAGGGTGAACACCGGAATGAACGACAGGGTGATGATCAACAGACAGAAGAACAGGGCCGGCCCCACCTCTGCCGCCGCTTCGGTCATGACGTGCCAATGACGCTCCCCCTTCAGTTCTTCCCCGGGATTGGCCAGGTGCCAGGCCTCGATCTTCTTGTGGGCGTTTTCAATCATCACCACGGCGGCATCGACCATGGCGCCGATGGCGATGGCAATCCCGCCCAAGGACATGATGTTGGCATTGAGGCCTTGGTAGTGCATGACGATGAAGGCGATAAGCACCCCCACCGGCAGCGAAATGATCGCCACAAGCGATGAGCGCAAGTGCCAGAGGAAGATCCCGCAGACCAGCGCGACAACAATGAACTCTTCGAGCAGCTTGTGACTGAGGTTCTCCACAGCGCGGTCGATCAGCTTGCTGCGGTCGTAGGTGGTGACGATCTCCACGCCGGCCGGCAGACTGCCTTTCAGCTCGTCAAGTTTGCTCTTGACCGCCGCAATGGTCTGGCGAGCGTTCTTGCCGCTGCGCAAGATCACTACACCGCCGACCGTCTCCCCTTCGCCGTCGAGTTCGCTGATGCCGCGCCGCATTTCCGGTCCCGACTGGATCGTGGCGACATCGCCGAGGGTCACGGGCACGCCACCCGCAGCGAGCTTGAGCGGGATCGCCCGAAAGTCATTGAGCGACTTCAGGTAACCGGAAGCTCGCACGATGAACTCGGTCTCCGCCATCTCCAGCACCGCGCCACCCGTTTCCTGGTTGGCCTTGCCGATAGCCTCGCTCACCTCAGCCTGAGTGATGCCGAGGCTGGCCATTTTGAGCGGATCCAGTTGCACCTGATACTGCTTGACCATCCCGCCGACCGTAGCCACCTCGGCGACGTTCGCGAGGGTCTTGAGCTCGAACTTGAGGAACCAGTCCTGAAGTGCGCGCAGCTGTGCCAGGTCGTGCCCGCCACTGCGATCCACCAGTGCGTACTGGTAGATCCAGCCCACCCCCGTCGCATCCGGCCCCAATGCCGGCTTGGCACTCGGCGGCAAACGGCCTTGTATCTGACTCAGATATTCCAGGACCCGCGAGCGAGCCCAGTACAGGTCGGTTCCATCCTCGAACAGCACATAGACAAAGCTGTCGCCAAAGAACGAGTAACCACGCACCGTTTTGGCTCCCGGCACCGAGAGCATGGTGGTGGCCAACGGATAGGTCACCTGGTTCTCGACGATCTGCGGTGCCTGTCCAGCAAATGGGGTACGGATGATGACCTGAACATCAGAGAGGTCCGGCAATGCATCGATGGGCGTGTTCTGCACCGACCAGATGCCCCAGGCCGTGACGAACAGCGTCGCCAACAACACCAGGAAGCGATTGGCCACTGACCAGCGTATGAGGGCGGCGATCATGGCTGGCCTCCGGTTTTTTCCAGGCGCTCGACCCGCAAGCCATCGTCAGTCTGGCTCACCGCGACGCGAACCCTGTCGCCCGGCTTGAGGCCTTGCGTCAGCGCCGGATTGGCGAGTGGAAACGTCATGGTCATACCCGGCATGCCCAGCGTCTTGAAAGGACCATGGGCGAGCGTGACTTCCTTGTCGTTGATCTCGACGATCTGCCCATCCGCTTCATGAAAGCCGGAGGCTGCTGTGCCGGGTGGCGACGCGTTCTCCGGGGTTGCAACAATGCCCTTCAGACTGGCCTCCGAGTCGAGCAGGAACTGGCCGGACGTAACGACCTGCTGGTCAACTTCCAGACCTTGCAATATCTGCGTTTTGCCATCGCTTTCCTGTCCGGGTTGCACTTCCACCGGCCGGTAGCGGCCCGCGTCTTCGGCAAGCATCACCAAGGCACGCCGGCCTGTGCGGATAACGGCCTCGCTCGGTACCCACAACACACTGTGCTGCGTTGAGCGGTTAAGGCGTACCTGCGCGGTCAAACCCGGCCTGAGGCGTCCGTCCGGGTTGGGCAGATCCACCCGCACACGCAGGGTACGGCTGTCCGGATTGGTCTCCGGCAGAATTGCACTGACCTTGCCACTTAGCTTTATCCCCGGGAAGGCCGGCAGTTGCGCTTCAACTGTTTGCCCCACAGCGATGGTTCCCGCCTCCGACTCTGGAACGGCCACGGCCATCCAGACACTGCTCAAACCGTTGACGCGAGCCAGCGTCTCGCCCGCCGCAACGGTCATTCCCGTCCGGACATTCAACGCTTGCAGCACACCACCAATGGGGCTGGTCAGCGTCAGGTAGGGTTGGACCTTACCGCCCCGCTCCACCTGAGTGATCAGTGCTGCCGGCATCCCCGTGAGCTGCAGTCGCTGGCGTGCCGCAGCCAGCAAGTCCGCATCGCCGTTGCGCTTGAGTGCAAGGAACTCGGTCTGGGCGGCAACCCACTCGGGCACCAGGATATCCGCCAACGCCGCGTTGGCTTTCAACACATCACCTGGAGCGTGGGCGTAGACCCGCTCCACAAAGCCAGGAGTGCGGGCCTGTATCACGGCGACATCCCGTTCGTTGAATGCCAGGACACCACTCACATCTAGGCTGGAGTCAAAGATCCCGCGACTGACCGTCGCAAAACGCAGACCGAGATTCTGAGTCAGGCCTGGATCGATACTGACCGTCGCACGGTCGCTATCGCCACTGGCGTATTGCGGGACCAGTTGCATGTCCATGAAGGGAGACTTGCCCGGCTTGTCGAACATTTGCTGCGGGTACATGGGGTCGTACCAATACAGCGCCTTGCGTTCGTCCGGTGCATTGGGGCTCAGCTCCGGGGCGGTAACGGGTACTTCGCCCATGCGCTGGTGAGCGAACCAATAACCGCCGGCAACACCCAATGCCAGCGAGATGCCCACCAACAATGCCCCATTCCATTTTTTCAGGATCATTGGCCGGCCTCCCCATAGGCAAAATAGAGTCGCGCGCTGGTCAGCGCTCGCTGCTCTTCCACGTCGATCTGTTTGAGGCGGGCTTCGATAAGTTCACGACGGGCGGCAACAACGGCATTCAAATCACCTTTGCCAGCACGATAACTGGCCATGCTGAGTTCGACCTTTTCCCTGGCCAGCGGCAACAGGCTTTGCCGGTTTCGCTGTACTGCACGATTCAGGCGTTCGTAGTCAGCCAGTTCGCTTTCCAGTTGCTGGGTGTGCTCACGTGACAGGGCTTCGCGCTCGGCCTCAAGCTGGCTGAGTTCAGCCTGTTTAGCGGCGATTCTGGGATTTTGGCGAGCGTCAGGGAACAGTGGCAGATCCCAGGAAAACTGCACACTGACCATGTCGCCGAACTCACGACCACGGTGCTGGTAATCCACTTCCCAGCTCCAGTCCGACCGTTTCTCCGACACGGCTTCACGAACCTTGGCTTGCGCTTCGCGGGTCATCGGCGCAAACGCTGCCAACTCGGGATGGTGTTGCAGTTTATGGGTGTAGCTTGAGGTATCGACAGGCCATTGCGGCAGGCTGCCCGCTGGCTTGTCGTTGGCGGCGGGACCGATCCACCGCTTGAGCGCCGCTCGTGCTTGCGTTCTCTGGCGAATCAGATCGTCCTGTTGCTCCGCCAACCGAACTGCTTCCTGTTTGGGCGTCACCGCGTCCGCGGGTTGAGCGCGACCACCGGCAATCTGCGCCCGGACGGTCTCGGTCAGCAGGCGATTTTCTTTGTAAAAGTCCTGGAATAGTGCGTCTTTACGCTCAACCGAGTAGCTATTTATCCAGGCCAATGCCGTGGATTGGCGAACGTTCAGACGTTCGACCCGACGCTCTGCCGCAGCGCGATCAACGGCGGCGCTGGCGACCTCGATACGCGCTTTGCGCTTGTCGCCGTTGGGCATCTCCTGCCTGACACCGACCATCTGCATGGTCATGAAGTCCTGGTCGATGCTCCAGCGATCCGGACCACCAACGGGGTAGTTCTGCACACCCAGCAGCAGTTTGGGGTCAGGTAGTTCACCGGCTGGAATAGCTGCGCTGCTGGCAGCCTGAATTTTCGCGTCTTGTGCCGTCAGTGACGGCGCATTGTTTTCCGCCAGCCGCAACGCTTCGTCGAGTGTCAATGCGCCAGCGAAGCTCGGCAATGCCAGTACGCTTGCCGCCAGACCGGCCACGAGGGACCAGCCTGTGCAATAGCACTTGGAGTTCATGTTTACGATTCCTGTGATCATCCACTGCACGCATCAAAGGACACGCGCACAGCCATGCCATCCCGCCAAAACGGAATGACGCTCAATGTGGGTCAGGAATCAAACGCGGGGCGGTCGCCATACCCCGGTCGGGGTCGATACAGGTATGGAATCGCTGATGAGAGAAAGCACTACAGGACTGTACAACGTAACAGGAGGCTTGGAGATCGACACTTGCAACATGCCACCCGTCTTGCATTCCTGGCCAGGCTTGCAGGGTTTGCCGTGCTCGGTCGGGCTTTTCATATCGTTGCAGCAGTCCATCCCCATGTCGTCCATCATCGCCATGCCCATTGTCTTCATCGGGCACGGTTCTGTCGGCGCCTGAACGCCCGCCATCCCGCTGAGGGGAAGCGCCAGGCTGATCAAGAAAATGAGGCAAAACCGCAGGTAGCGTTTCATGGGGATGGAGTGTAGCCGCCAGAAATAGTGCTAACAATCAATTGAACACACGCTCTCGGTTGCCTTGCGTAAAGCGCCGATTGCGCGCGATATCAGCGAACCAGAATTAAGCCAGCATTACTGACAGGAAAATGGTTCGTCAGCCCACCATCGGCAATGGCGTGGAAAAGGATCGACAGTGCGCCTCCGCCAGGGCCGATGACCGTTTCGGCCTCGCGGACCCGAAAGAGCGACTTGGAAACGCTTCCCTGACCGATCAGGCGAGCTTTATGGCACCGCCCTGGATATCGTCGCGCGCCATTCGCAAATCATTGGCGTCCTGGTTGAGCCGGTGAATCATGTTGAGCAATCGTTGACGAAGCACCTCGTCCTGGAGCTGCTCTGCTGCGCGCATCACTTCGAGCGCCACTATCTCATTGTGAGTGGCGACTGAGTCGAGCAGTTTGCGCATGCTTCTTGATGGCCGATTCATCTCCAATCCCCTGGGTTTCGGTCACGCGAATCATATGGCTGGAATGTTTCGTCAGTGTTTCAGCTGCACGAGCTGCCTTTGAATCACCGGCTCCGGCCGATTTGACGCGCTGGAGGGACGGCCTTAAGGGTCGCCCCCTCAGTGATGACGCTAGGCCGCCCGCTCCAAGGTATCCAGCAATCCAAAAAACTCCCGCGAAAGCTTATGCCGAGGAGCCAAATGGATGATGGGCACTGAAACTTCGTGAGATTCGCGCATCTTGACGGAGCTGCTCAGGTAAACCGGCAGCACAGGTAAACCTTCGGCCAACAACTCATCAACGAGATTCTGGTGCAAGCCGGTATGCCCGGTGAACTGGTTGACCACTACTCCCTCTACTATCAGTGATTCATTGTGATCAAGACGTAGCTCCTCTGCCTGAGCGATGACGCGGTACAGCGCCTGGCGCGAAAAGCTGTCGCAATCGAATGGGATCAGCAATCTGTCCGCCGCCACCAGCGCACTGAATGTGTAGAAGTTCAGTGATGGAGGTGTATCGATATAGATGCGCTCGTAGTCCTCGGACAGTTCAACCAGCAGCTTGCGCAGTTTATTGATCTTGTATTTGGACTCGAGTTTTGACTGGAGGTCAGCCAGGTCGGAGCAGGCAGTCACCAAGTGAAGGTTGTCGTAAGAGGTCTCGGTGATGACCACTCGATTCCTTCTGCCTTCGAAGCCGCCGGATAGTGTCTGTCTGAAAAAGTCAGCGATGCCCGTTGGAATGCTTTCGTTGATCAGGCCTGTCAGATAGTGAGTCGAATTGGCCTGGGGATCGAGATCAACCAGCAGCGTTCGGTAGCCTTCGGCAGCACTCGCTGCGGCAAGGTTGCAGGCAATGCTGGATTTCCCAACGCCCCCTTTCTGATTGAACACAACACGACGCATAGGGTTTTCTCATCCATGAAAACGGCCAGAGGCCGACTTGAGGAAATGTAAGCTCTCGTGTCAATTCTATGACCGATATATTTCAGTTTTACGACAATAACCAAGCGGTTCGAATGTCAGCGCCTTGGCACTGCGCTTAAAGCAACAAGCGAGAAAAATCGCAGCATTGCAACGCCAGCTGCGCCACGTTTTGATTCAGCCCAAACTGCCGATCGGTACGGTACAGGGCGGCATAGCGAATTCGTGGTAACCCTGGAGTCGTGACCAACGCGCGCAACGCTCCACGCTCGATCAGGTGGGATAGGCAAGCCTTGGGCAGGTAACTCACACCGACCCCGGACAAGGTCAGCCCGACCTGCACCAGCAAGTTATGGCTGGTGATTGTCTTGGGCATCTGCACGTTATGCGAAGCCAGCCAACGCTCATAGATCAAACCAGTGCCGGACTGAGAGCCTTGGGTCAACACAGTGCAATTGGCCAAGACATCGAGACTGACCGGATCCGGGTCGGAGATCAGACTCGGTGCGCACATCCAGGCATTCTCGACACTTTTCAACGGCGTACTTACGAATCGAGCATCATTGTAGACGTCGGGAACGATGACCAGATCAAGCTGATCATTTTCCAGTTTTCGAAACAACTCACTGCTCAGTTCAACCGACGGTTCGATCTGCACTTTGGGATAGGCCTGGCGCAGCGCTTCAACCAATGCAGGCAACCAGGTCAATGCAGTGAGCTCGGTGACCCCGAGTCGAAATCTTCGCACCAGCACTTCACGCGCACTGACCCGTTCCAGCAAATAGTCGCGGCGCTCCAGCAAATCCTTGGCGTAATCCAGCAGTTCACCGCCCTTTTCGGTCAGCCGTGCGTTGCGCTTGCTGCGGTCGAAAATCTCCACATCGAAGGTTTCTTCCAGCTCCTGGATACGCTTGGAAATGGCCGACTGAGACATGTTCAGCTTGTTCGCCGCCGCTTCGAAGCTACCCAATTGGGCTATCCAGTACAGCGCGTCAATCTGCTTGAAGGTGATCATCACAACACCACATGAAAAAAAGCGATGCTAACGCATAATAAAATATCGCTAAAACTGTTTATTAATCACTCCTAAGATCGAGCCACAGCCCAGATCGGCTGCCAGCTCATACCTCAGGAGATCAGTCATGTCCTTGCCCGGTTCACGCATTCTTCCCAATTCGCCTCTCGCCACTGCCGAAGTCCTCGAAGCCTTCGCCAGCGTGGTTACGCCGCACATCAGCGACAACCTCGGTCGCCACATTGGTGCTCGCGGCCTCACCCGATACAACCGTAGCGGAAAACTGGTGGGCACTGCCCTGACCGTCAAAACCCGTCCTGGCGACAATCTGCTGATCTACAAGGCCATGAGCATGTTGCAACCCGGCCATGTGTTGGTAGTAGACGCCCAGGGCGACACGAACAACGCAGTGATCGGCGAGCTGGTCAAGCTTTACGCCCAGCAACGTGGTTGCGTCGGCTTCGTCATCGATGGCGCGATTCGTGATGTCGCCAGTTTCGACGACACCCCTTGCTACGCCCGGAGCGTCGTCCACTGTGGCCCGTACAAAAGTGGCCCTGGAGAGATCAACGTTCCAGTGTCCATCGGCGGCATGTTGATTAACCCAGGTGATCTGCTGGTCGGTGACGAAGATGGCCTTGTAGCGTTCGCCCAGGCGGATGCTGCTGAAGTCCTACGCCGCGCCGCGCAACACGCCGCTCACGAAGACGAGGTGAAAGCCGAAATCGCTACCGGGGCTGTCCGCCAAAGCTGGATGGACAAAGTCTTGCAACAAGCCGGCCTGGCCGATTGAGGGGAACAGCATGAGCACTGCATTTTTGTCTGATCGGGTACTGGGCATCGAGCCTTCACCGAGTATTGCTGCCAACGCACTGGTGACTGAGTTACGCGCCCTGGGCCGGGACATTGTCAACTTCACTGTGGGCGAACCGGGAGCATATTCTCCACGCTGCAAGTGCCGCGATGCACAGCGGTGACACGCACTACACGGCCACCACCGGCACGCTCGCCTTGCGCAAGGCTATCTGCCAAAAGCTTGAGCGCGACAACGGGCTGGCTTACGGACTCGACGAAGTTGTCGCCGGTTGTGGCGGCAAACACATCATCTATCACGCCCTGGCCGCGACCTTGAACCTGGGTGATGAAGTCATCGTGCACACACCGTACTGGGTTTCCTACCCGGACATCGCCCGACTGAACGACGCCACACCGGTGATCATTGCGGGGGACGAAACCAACGGCTTCAAGCTCTCGCCTGAAGCTTTGGAAAAGTCCATCACACCACGCAGTAAATGGGTCATTCTCAATACCCCGAACAACCCAAGCGGCGCGGTCTACAACGAAACCGAACTGCTGGCTCTTGCCGCTGTGCTGCGTAGACACCCGCACGTGCTGATCATGGCCGATGAAATATACGAACAATTCGTGTACGGAGATGCCCGGCATGTGTCTTTGACACGGTTCGCACCTGATCTGAAGGCTCGTACGTTGATCGTCAACGGGGCCTCCAAAGGTTATGCCATGACCGGTTGGCGACTGGGTTTCGGTGCAGGCCCTGCCTGGTTGATCTCAGCCATCGGAAAGCTTTTGTCCCAAACCACCACTTGCCCAAGCTCGATCAGTCAGGCGGCTGCCGTGGCGGCGTTCATTGGAGATCAGGCCCCGATTGCCGGAATGCGCGAGATTTATCAGCACCGCCGGGATCGCATGCTGGAACTGTTGGCGCCGATCACAGGGCTGAGTTTCACGCAGCCAGATGGAGCGTTCTATGTGTTCGCCAATGTCAGCGCACTGATGGGCAAAATCACACAAAGTGGCGAAGTCATTCAGAACGACTCGGAACTGGTCGCCCACCTGCTCAAAGAGCACGGACTGGCCACGGTCAGCGGTGCGGCGTATGGCATGTCACCCTACATCCGACTGTCATTTGCCAGCTCACTGGACGTCATCGAAGAAGGCTGCCGTCGCCTCAAAGAAGCGTGCCAACGATTGCGCTGACGGAATATCGCGACACCCGACAGCCACCGGACGGCTGCTCATTGACTGCCTAGAACAACACTCATAATCATTGTCATCAAATGAGGCATCCCCATGCACAAGCCCCGTATCGCGCTGGTCTGGCAAATCATGATTGGCCTGCTAGCCGGCATCGCCATCGGCGCCCTGCTGCACCGTTTTCCTGAATCCCGCCCCTGGCTGGTCGACAACCTGCTGCAACCGGCTGGCGACATCTTCATCAAACTGATGAAAATGATCGTCGTTCCCATCGTATTTTCCTGCATGGTGGTCGGTATCGCCGGTCACGGTGACGGTAAATCCCTTGGCCGTATCGGGGTCAAGTCGCTGAGCTATTTCTTCAGCATTACCACCCTCGCGATCATCGTCGGACTGGTGATTGGCAACCTGCTCGAACCCGGAGCCGGAACAGATCTGGCAAGCCTGAAGGCCGCCGCAATTACCCTGCCTACCAGCAATGGTGCCGGACATAGTCTTGGGCAGATTATTGTCGGGATCATCCCTGACAATGTGATCAACGCCATGGCCCAAGGGAGCCTGCTTTCCGTGTTGTTCTTCGCCGTGATGTTTGGCCTCGGCGTCTCCAAATTGAGCAATGAACGCAAGGAACCGGTGATCACGCTACTGCGTGGTGTTTCGGAAGCGATGTTCAAGGTCACTTCAATGATCATGGCCTACTCACCTATCGGCGTATTCGGAATGATCTCCGTGACTGTAGCCAACTTCGGTTTCAGCTCTCTTCTGCCTCTGGCCAAGCTGATTATGGTCAGCTACGTGTCGATTGCCTTCTTCGTGCTGGTTGTTCTGAACCTGGTGGCGCGATTCTGCGGGATCAACCTGTTCGCGCTGATGCGCCATATCAAGGATGAACTGATCCTGGCCTTTTCCAGCGCCAGTTCGGCAGCGGTCATGCCGCAGTTAATGAAGAAGCTTGAAACCTACGGGGTGCCGCCCTCGCTGGTCAGCTTCGTAGTGCCGGTTGGCTACTCGTTCAACCTTGACGGTGCTTCGCTGTTCCTCGGCATCGGCACCTTGTTCGTGGCACAGCTGTATGGCATCGACCTGAGCTTTGGCGATCAGGCCTTGCTCGTGGTCACAATGGTTCTGACATCCAAGGGCGCTGCCGGCGTACCGGGGTTCATGTTCGTGATTTTGTCAGCCACCCTGGCCAGTGCCGGTCTGCCCTTGGAAGGTATTGCATTCATTGCCGGTGTCTACCGATTAATGGAAATGCCAACGACCGCTCTGAACGTACTTGGCAATGCCTTGGCTCCGTTGGTGATTGCCAAATGGGAGGGCCGAGCCGCGCATTGCCTGAAGGCTATACCAGCCTGAGCTGAGAAACCCTGCCCAGGGCACTGTCTGCACGAAGTGCCTGAGGCTTCTCTTGATTGATCCACACGTTTCGGAACGCCAAGCGCCGGGTGATTTGCAGATTTCACTGACAAAGAAAAAGCCCTTCTTTGCCGCAATGCTGTTCATTCAAGACAATTTTCAGACGAGCAAGAAACCTGTGACGAGGGGCTTTTTATGGACGTTGCAAGGCTCCGGCCCGCACCACAGGAAGATTCGAACCGCTTGCACTGATCGGAATCTTTATCAGAAATGAGCGAGCTGCAATCGGCCAATACCCGATATTTCTCCCCCTGGCCCGATAGCAGTCATTTTCGGTCCATGTGCTGTCACATCCAAGCGTGAAATCTTGCGCAAAAATCTGTCATGACATGTCATGACCTCATCCAAAAACGGCGTTTGGCCCAACAAATACGGCGTTTAATGGACGAATGGTCGTAAGGCGTCAAGCACGGGGAATTCCCGGGAGCCTGAAGCCACTACAGGCGACTCAGGTGGGTACGTTCGTCGCGGTTTAGTGAACTTCGCTTTCATCACGTGTCACATTAGGTCCTCGTCAAGCGAACTTCAGAAGAGGTAAAGCCTAATGAACATCGCCACAGTAGTAAGTGCCGTAATTTCCAGTCTTGCCCCAAGTGTCTTTGACCAGAATGGCCTGCAAGAACCCGGCGCGCATGTCTCGGCCGTCGAATACCACTACGGAATGGAAATCGATGTAAAGCGGGTACTGCAGCGCACCGATACATCCGACAAGACCGGTATGGTACCGGTGACCCTGGTCTACGAAGATAGCGAAGGTGAGGTCCACAAGATCCGTTTCCTCGAATGGGGCGGAAGTCCTGCCAGTCCAACCAACATTGCCTGATTCGCTCGCCGCCAGGGTTCTGGGCCACGCCCGCCCCCACAAGCGCAAGTTGAATCTTATATGCACCCAGTGCCAATTGATGTTTTTGTAACCTGAAAGATTACATGACCGAATGATTAAAAGTTCATTCGCGAAAATCGCTATTATCTTGAGCGCATAATGCTGCCAGATTAATAAATAGTGATTACTGAATCTTAATTGCAATCAGCAACGGCAAACACCAATCAAGCCGTGCCGAGAGTCATGCTGATTCACTATTGAAGCCAAGAGGTCACCATGGAACTTAGTATGTTTTCTTCGTCCACCGTGGAATATGTTCGTTTGGGCGTTGTATATTTCCACCTAATCGCCTGCTGTGTTGCAATTGGTCTGGTCTTGACCAGTGACGTCGCAATGGTCAAGCAACTCCTGAAGGGAGATGCGTCAGGTCACCATGATGACGCGCACATGGAAAGCCTGCAAAAAACCGTAGTACTTGCACTTTGGGCTCTCTGGATTACGGGCATTGGAATTGTCGGGATCGATTATGCCGGCAAGGGGATGGAATATTTCCTCAATCCAAAACTGCAGGCCAAGATCGGGATCGTTGTACTGTTGACCTTTAACGGCTTCCTGTTGCATAGCGCTGTATTGCCGGCGCTGAAAAAAGCCGGTTCGATACTTAATCTTTCCTTCAGCCTGCGCATGCTGGCGCTGTTCTCGGGCTCGCTCTCTGCCGTGTCGTGGTTCTATGCCGCCATGCTCGGTGTTGGTCGTCCGCTGGCCTGGAAGTACTCGCTGGTCGAGTTGCTGGCAGCCTATCCGGTTCTCATCGTCGGTGGATTCGCAGCGATGGTACTGCTCACCGCCTATGCAAAAAACAAAGGCACCGAAGGGCGTCTGGAACAAGACACCTGGACCGCACGAAACGCCGCCCTGGTTTGATGGTAAAGCCAGGTTGAACAGGCAGGTTCTGCTTTAGCCAATACATACCATTATTCGTTATTTACAAATTCTAGTTATTTACCAACTCTCAACTTGAGGAAACCCAAATGAAATCCATGAAAGTTCTCTTCGTAGCCGCCGCTCTGACCGCTTCTTCCCTGGCCATGGCCACAGGTGGCGGTGATCGGACCTTCACACGCATGGAGTCGGCCCGGAAAGTCTCGATGGAAGCCTTCCAGGTTGCCCAGAAACAGAAAGCTGAAGCCGCTGTAGCTCAAAGCAAAGCCAAGGTCGCCGATCACAGCAACAGCTGATCCGTGTAGCGCGCCCGAGGCCGTCAGAAATGTGCGGCCTCAAGCCTCAAATGCAGCACCCAAGGTGCTGCTAGCGCCGGTTTAACCGAGATCCTGCTGACACAGAATCCTGTGTGTTGAATCCCCAGGCCCCTTGGAACCACGCTTATGCCAGCCTCGCATATCCGCCCCTCACCCGCGCCACTGCTCAAACCAGGAGAGACGGTCGTCTTGTTCGACGGAGTCTGCAAGCTGTGCAATGGCTGGGTGAGGTTCCTGATTCGCCATGACCGCCAGCGGCGCATGCGGTTGGCGGCGGTTCAGTCACCCGAAGGGCAGGCTCTGCTCGCGTGGGCAGGTTTGCCCGTGGATCAATTCGACACCATGGCGGTGATCCGCGACCGACACTACTGGGAACGTTCGAATGCATTTTTCGAAATCGTCGCCCAGCTTCCCGCACGTTGGTGCCCCGTGAACCTGTTGCGCATCTTCCCTCGCAAGCTTCGAGACTGGGCATACGACCGCATTGCGCTCAATCGTTATCGGCTCCTGGGGAAATACGACACATGCCTGTTGCCGGATCCTGATCATGAACAGCGCTTTTTGAAAACGCCCCTCTGACCCCCCTCAAACGCATTGACTGGATCGCCCGTGGTCGGCTGGCGTTCATGTCTGGCTACCACGGTCGGATTCCTGCGCACGACGCCACCCACCGACCATTCCTCTGAAAATACAGGCGATAGGCGAAATTGAGACGAATGTTCTGATTCGTGTCAGCCGCCTGTATAGAAATGATATGTATTTACTTACAAAAGATAATCGTTATTATTCGCGCGAAATTCACACAAAAGGTGTCCACGGTGGCTTTATCGCGCATTTACCCAGCCTCTCTGTCATTGCTGGGCGTTCTGGTCGTACCTGATCTACAGGCAGAAACCGAGCCAGCTCTGACCCTGCCGGCAACCGCTGTAAACAGCGAGTACAACGAGCAGAGCTATATGTCGACCGAGAGCAGGAGTGCGTTGAAGATCGATGCCCCGCTACGTGATATTCCGCAAACGGTGAACGTGATTCCCCAGAGCGTGATCAAGGACCAGGGCGCACAGTCGATGGAAGACGTGCTGAAGAATGTCCCGGGGATCGGTCTGTCCAATGGCGATGGCCAGCGCGATCAGGTCACCATTCGCGGCTTCAGTGCCATCGGCGACATGTACATCGATGGCATCCGTGACGACGCCCTGTACTTCCGCGATCTGTCCAATGTCGAGCGCGTGGAAGTGATCAAAGGGCCCGCAGCAGTGCTCTATGGCCGCGGCTCATCCGGTGGCCTGATCAACAGCATCAGCAAAAAGCCCAACTTCGCCCCCAAACAGGAAGTGGGCGTCAGCTTCGACAGCGAGGGTAAAAAGCGCACGCAGTTCGACGCTGGCTGGGCCGATCAACAGCAGTACGACAAGGCATTCCGGGTGACCGGTGCGCTGGAAAACAGCGACACCTTCCGCGATGACGGCTATATCGACCGCAAGGCCATTGCACCGTCGGCCTAC
Organism: Pseudomonas sp. B28(2017); assembly: GCF_002113025.1. Taxonomy (GTDB): domain Bacteria; phylum Pseudomonadota; class Gammaproteobacteria; order Pseudomonadales; family Pseudomonadaceae; genus Aquipseudomonas. The sequence continues at coordinate 49,991 of NZ_NEJH01000019.1, forward strand.
TTCAAGCTCTCCGACGATCTGGAACTGAACCTGGGTGCCAGCTATCTGTATGACAGGCGCCTGATCGACTTCGGCATCCCGGCACGAGGCAATCGTCCGGTCGATGTGGACCGTGGCAAACGCTTCGGTGCTGCCGACCCGGACGACGACTACACCCGCAGCGAGGTGTTTTCGTTCACGGCCGGTGTCGACTACCGGATCAACGACGACTTCAGCCTGAGCAACACCAGCCGCTACTACCACTACGACCTGGATCGCAACAATACACTCGCCGATTCCAGCCCGACACGCTTCGTCACCGCTGCCAACGGCGAACTGCTGGTGAAGCTCAACCGTGGCAATGTGCAGCGCAAGGAGGATGGCTGGTTCAACCAGACCGAGCTGAAGCAACAGGCTACGCTCGCCGGGATGAACCACAACCTTCTTTATGGCGTGGAACTTGGGCGCCAGGTCAAGGATCAGTCCGTGTTCAGCCAGAACAACGTAGCGCAGGTTCCGGTGTACCGCGATGGCCTGGTCGACGTGCCGTTCCAGGCCAACCGGCAAACCGCCAAGGGCACCAATACCCAGGACACGGCCGGTTTCTACGTCCAGGATCTTATCGAGTTGGCGCCAAAGTGGAAGGCGCTGGTGGGCGTGCGTTATGACGTGTTCGACCAGGAATATTCCGACGACCTGACGCACAGCTCCCTGTCCCGAACCGATACCACCTGGAGCCCGCGAGTCGGCCTGGTTTATCAGCCTGATCAGGTTCAGTCCTATTACGTCTCGGTGAGTCGTTCCTACCAGCCTTCTGCAGAAATGTTCGCCCTGAGTACGACGAACCAGGACCTGGAACCAGAAGAGACCACCAACTACGAGATCGGCGGCAAGTGGGACCTGCTCGACAATCGCCTGGCGTTGACGGCGGCGCTGTTCCGTCTGGAGCGCACCAATATGAAAACCACCGATCCGGCGAACCCGAGCAAACTGGTACTTGCGGGTGAGCAGCGTACCGATGGTCTCGAACTGACCGCCAGCGGACAGTTGAGCGACAAATGGCAAGTCTATGCCGGTTACGCCTATCTGGATGCCGAGATCACCAAATCCAATAGCCGAACCAACGGTGTCGCCAACGAAGGCCAGACTCCGACCCTGACCCCGCGCCACAGTGCCAATGTGTGGTTGGTACGTTCTTTGACACAGGAGTGGCGTGTAGGCATGGGGGCGAACTATGTCGATGACCGTTACACCGCCCTGGATAACCAAGTGGTCATGCCGGCCTACACCACGGTAGACGCAGCCTTGCTCTACAACCTGCCGAAATGGGACATGGCCCTGCGTTTGCGTAACGTCTTCGACAAGGACTATTACGCCTCGGCGCATGGTTCCGTGGATCTGATCACACCCGGTGCACCACGGACTCTGGAGTTGAGCACCAACTACCGATTCTGAGTGCTGTCCTGATAACAAAGCCCGGTAGTGCGACACTGCCGGGCTTAATGAGGGTTCATCACGGATTACCGGGGAAGATTGGCGTTGGCGTTGGTTTTGTGAGTTGTGAGCTTATCCATTTGCCGAGGTGATTCAGCGCCACACTGGCAAATGGATAAGCTCGCAGCACTCACAGCTACAGAGCAAAAAAACTTTCCCGACAATCCGAGAAGAACCTAAATGAGATGGTCAGCCTGACCGAGAAGCCCTGCAGGTTTACGCTTGCAGGGCTTTTCACGTTTTCGTTTGGCTGACCAGCAGGCGCTTGTGACAACGGGCTATCAACGCGTAACTTGAATGACCTGCCCTTCGAAACCAGCCGGAGTTGATCAATGCGCATCGCCTTGCTGTCCGACATGCACCTGTCCGTCAACGCAATTCCTTTTCCCGTCGTGGATGCCGATATTGTCGTGCTCGCGGGGGATATCGCCCGGCCGGCCAAGGCCATCGAGTGGGCCAAGGCATGCCCGGTTCCGCTGGTATACGTGGCGGGCAATCACGAGTTTTACGGCAGTGACCTGGTGTCCACCTACGAACAGTTGAACAGCCTGGCGCAAGGCACGCAGATCCACGTTCTGGAGCGTTCGGAGTACGTCCACAATGGCGTGCGTTTTCTCGGTTGCACATTGTGGTCTGACCATCGTCTGCTCGACAGCGCTGAAGACCGGGCGCTGGGTATCGATATGGCGACCCGACTGATCCGTGACTTCAGCCACATCAAGATCGCCCCCGATTTTCCAGACCTGTTCACGCCCGCCATTTCTCAGCTGGTGTTTCTGCAGACGGTCGCCTGGCTGGAGGACTGCTTCACCCGCGACAGCCGCATCACCACGGTGGTGGTCTCCCATTTCGCCCCGACACGGTCGAGCATCGGTCCGGCGTTTGCCGGCTCGCCGATCAACTCAAGCTTTGTCTCGGACCTCGAAGCACGAATCAAGGACTGGCAGCCGGCACTGTGGCTGCATGGCCATACCCATGGCAGTTTTGATTATCGGGTGGGCAACACCCGCGTGGTCTGCAACCCCCGGGGCTATGCCAGGAATGGCATCAACGAAAATCCTGATTTCAATGACACCTTCGTGATCGATCTGGCGCTCTGAGCCCCTCAGATCAACAGTTCCAGCGTATCGAACAGCTCGACATCCTCCGGCCGTGCCGACCGGGCGCGGCGCCGGATGACCTGGAACAGGCAGTCGACGAAGCATTGTGCGGCCACACCCAACTGGGCGTTGCGCCCGGTGACGATTCCGATGGTGTCGGTGGCAAAGCTCTCCTCCAGAGCCAGGCGCCTTACCCGTTCGCGGTAGCCCGGGATGGTGAGCATCGGCTCCGGAAAGTAACTGAGCATGTCGGTCTGCTCGACCAGTGCAAGCGTCAGCTGCGGTGAATGCGCGCGGTGGATGTGCTGCATGTCGATCTGCGCGCCGTGCTGCCAGAACAGCTCAGTCATCAAACCTTCGTGGTTGGCATCCGGGTAATTGACCACCCAATCCTGGTCGAGCAATTCGTGGATGGAGCGGCTTTCACACAACGGATGCCCATGGCGGGCGACGACGGCCATGCGATACGAAAAAATCTGCTCGCTGACAAACTCCGGGCGCGGCAATAACGAAGACACCAGCCCCACCGCAAACTCCATGGTGCCGTCGCGCAAACGTGGCAACGTCACCGCCATCAAGCCTTCGAAAATCTCCAGGCGTACCCGTGGCATGCGCTGGCGGAACAGCGTCACGACTTCGGGCAACAGGGTCATGCCCATCCACGGCGAAATGCCGAGGCGCAACTGCCCCTCGGCCTGATCGCTCAGGTGTGCCAGTTCCAGTTGCGCGCGTTCGAGTTGGCTGAGCATCTGCCGCGCATGCTGCAACAGCGACAGACCGTAGGTGGTCAGCACCACACCGCTGGCATTGCGCACCAGCAGCGGCAGGTTCAAGTGTTCCTCCAGCTCGCGCAAAGCCTTGGCCACTGCCGTCTGCGACACCCCCAGTTGCCGCGCCGCCGCACGGATGCTGCCGCAATCGGCAATCATCACCAGCGCCCGCAATTGATGCAGCTTCATCCCTTCCTCCTGATGCACCGGGTGTAAACCAGCGGTTTTCAGCCCAGCTTTTTTGCGACTGCCGCGGCATTCGCCAACTCATTAGCATCGCAGGGTATCAGTCCAACAGCCGAAAACGACCAATAAAAACGAGGAAAATCTGATGATCGATTTGCCCGCCCTGCCCGGCATTAGTGCGCTCGAAGAAGAGATGATCGCCCTGCGCCGACACCTCCACGCCCACCCGGAATTGAGCTTTGAAGAGTTCGCCACCGCCGACCTGGTGGCAGGCAAACTCCAGGCCTGGGGTTATCAAGTGCACCGGGGCCTGGGCGGCACCGGCGTGGTCGGGCTGCTGCGCCGAGGCACCAGCGGCAAGACGATCGGCCTGCGAGCGGACATGGATGCGCTGCCAATCATCGAACAGACCGGTTTGCCCTACTCCAGCCGCCACGAGGGGGTGATGCACGCCTGCGGTCACGACGGGCACACGGCAATGCTGCTGGCGGCCGCCCGCTACCTGGCCGAGAGCTGTGAGTTCGACGGCTCGCTGGTGGTGATTTTCCAGCCCGCCGAGGAAGGCGACGGTGGTGCCCGGCGCATGCTCGATGACGGTTTGTTCGAGCTGTTCCCCTGCGATGCGGTGTTTGCGATGCACAACATGCCGGGGCTGCCGACGGGCAAACTGGGTTTCCTCGCCGGTCCGTTCATGGCCTCGACCGATACCGTGAGCATTCGGGTCGACGGCGTCGGCGGTCACGGCGCCATGCCGCACAAGGCCGTTGACCCGGTGCTGGCCGGCTCGGCCATCGTCATGGCGTTGCAGAGCATCGTCTCGCGCAATGTCGCGCCGCTCGACACCGCTGTCGTCACCGTCGGCGCATTTCATGCCGGGATTGCGGCCAATGTGATTCCCGATCATGCCGAGTTGCAACTGAGCGTGCGCGCACTCAAGGCGCAAGTACGCGACGAGCTGATTGCACGGATCACCGCCGTGGCCGAAGCCCAGGCGGTGAGCTTCGGCGCACGCGCCACGGTGACGGTCGATGAGGCGCAACGTTTTCCGGCACTGTTCAACCATCCCGACAGTACCGGGTTCGCCCGGCAGGTAGCGCTCGATTGGGTAGGCGAACAAGGCTTGATCGCGAACATGCAGCCACTGACCGGCAGCGAGGATTTTGCCGTGATGCTCGAGCACTGCCCAGGCTGTTACCTGCTGATCGGCAACGGTGATGGCGAAGGCGGCTGCATGGTGCATAACCCCGGCTACGACTTCAACGACGACTGCCTGGCGACGGGTGCGAGCTACTGGGTGCGGCTGGTCGAGGCCTTCCTGGCCTGATCCCTCAAAAACCTGCCGGTATCGCCCTCGTCTTAAGGAGTTCGCCCCATGTCCACTCCCCTTTCTACTGCCCTGCCCGGTGCCACTGCTGCCCGTCGGCCGATTGGCGCAAAAGCCATCGCCGCCATCACCATCGGCTCCGGTCTCGAGTTCTATGATTTCTCCGTCTACAGCTTCTTCGCCACGCTCATCGGTCGCCAGTTTTTCCCGGTCGAGAGCACGCTCGGGCAATTGTTGCTGTCGCTGGCCACGTTTGGCGTCGGTTTCGGCATGCGCCCCATCGGTGGCCTGGTGCTGGGGGCCTATGCCGACCGGGCCGGACGCAAACCGGCGATGATGCTGACCCTGTGGCTGATGGCACTGGGTTCGCTGTTGTTCACCATAGCCCCCACGTATGCGCAGATCGGCTTCTTCGCGCCGCTGATCATTGTGCTGGCACGCTTGATTCAGGGCTTCGCCATCGGCGGTGAAGTCGGCGCCTCGACGGCGATGCTGATGGAATACGCCGATGACAAAAGCCGTGGTTTCTATGGCAGCTGGCAGCTGTTCAGCCAGGGTTTGAGTTTTCTGCTGGGGGCACTCGTGGCGCTGGCCCTGAGCTCGACCTTGTCTCCCGAGGCGTTGGAGAGCTGGGGTTGGCGGGTGCCTTTTGCCTTGGGAATGCTGGTGATTCCGGTCGGCATTTACATCCGTCGCCACCTCAAGGAAACCTCCGCCGAACCAGGTCACGAAGCCGTATCCAGCATCCGGGTGATCTTCAGCGACTATCGTCGCCTGATCGTGACTGGCGTGCTGTTGGTGATCGGCAGCACCGCGTCCAGCTACATCGTGCTCGATTACATGACCAACTACACGGTCACGGTGCTGCACCTGCCGATGACCATGGGCACCACCGCTGCTTGCCTTGGTGCACTGGTGCAGATCAGCCTGTCGATCTGGGCCGGCCGGCTCAGCGACCGGATCGGCCGGCGCCGCACCATCGCCCTGGGCAGCATTCCCATGCTGTTGCTGATCTACCCCGTGTTCATCCTGATGAACCGGTTTCCGACACTCGGCATGTTGCTGGCCGTCTCGTTGCTCACCACCTTGTTGCTGGTGTTGATCACAGTGCCAACCCTGGTGTTGATCACTGAACTGTTCCCGCGGGCGATTCGTGCCACCGGGTTGTCGATCATCTATTGCCTGGGCGTCTCAGTGTTCGGCGGCTTCGCGCAGTTCTTCGCTACCGGGCTGATCGGCTTGACCGGCAACAACAACGCCCCGGCGCTGTATGTCATGGCGTGCCTGTGCCTGACCCTGATAGGGCTGGCGCTGGTCAAGGAAACGGCCAGCAAGCCCCTCGACTAGGCCGCAGGTTACGGGAAAGCCCGGTGCGAAAGCTTCGGGCGCTCTACCCCGCGTCTGGCGCGAAACGTTGCGCGTACTCTCTGGGGCTCACGCCAAGGCGCCGGACGAAAACCTTCCTCAGCACGTCGACGCTGTGATAACCGCATCGGCGTGCGACCTCTTCCATCGAGCGCCCGCCCAGTTCGAGCTCCCGGCAAGCCGCTTCCAGCCGAACGTCTTCAACGTACCTGGCCGGCGTGGTCTGCAATTCCCGCTGGAAGGTCCGTATCAAGGTTCGGACGCTGGTGGCAAAGCGATCCGCGAGGATTTCCACGGTCAGTTGTGAACCCAGGTGTTCGCTGATCCAGTGGCGCAGCTCATCCAGATTTGAACCGGGGACCTGCTGCGATTGCAGGGCGACACTGAACTGCGCCTGCCCACCAGGACGGCGCAGGAACAGCACCAGGTTTTTCGCGATGTCCAGCGCGGCGTCATCCCCCAGGTCTTCGCTGACCAGTGCCAGGGCAAGGTCGATGCCCGCCGAGATGCCGGCCGAGGTATAGACGTTACCGTCCTTGATCCAGATCGGATTCGGATCGACCTGCACCTTGGGATAACGCTCGGCCAGGTCCCGCGCCATGCGCCAGTGAGTCGTCGCCCGGCGCCCGTCCAGCAGGCCTGTGCCAGCCAGGGCAAACGCACCGACACAGATCGAGCACACCCGACGTACGCTTTGTGACCTCGTGCGAATCCATTCAATGGCCGCCCCGTCCAGTTGATCGATGGCCTGCCAGCCCGTCGCCACGATCAGCGTGTCGATGGACTTGTTGGCACGGCGCTCGTGATCAAGGGTCGTGTGGGCCATGAGCCCGATGCCGGTGCTACTGGCCATCTGCGGGTCGCCACCCGCGCAGACCAGCTCAAGTACATAGGGTGCGAACGCTCCCTCGTGCAGAGTGTTCGCCAGGGAAAACACCTCGGCCGGGCCGATCACATCGAGCCCGTCCACGGGTGGCAGGCCCAGTATCACGATGCGTTTTGGCGTGTGGCCAATCGATGGCTGGCCGGGTTTTGTCTTGTGGGTCACGGCTGACTCCTGCACGTTCAAGGCGCCAATATTGGCACAAATCATCTGGAAATAGTCAATTGTGCCACCCGGCAAATCCCTAGAGTGAACGTCAAGTCATCTTCATCCCCGGGAGGCAACATGAATACACCCATCAACATCGGCGGCTTCAGCGCGCCAGACTCCGAGCTGGCCCGCAGAGCCGCTGCGCTCGTGGAGCGCGTCCACTCCAGGGCGCTTTTGCATCATGTGCACCGGACGTGGTGGTTTGCCGAATTCCTCGGCCAGCGCCGGGGCTTGCAATACGACCGGGAAACGGTCTACCTCGCGGCACTGCTGCATGATCTGGGGCTGACGCCCGAGTTTGCCGCCGACCAGCGCTTTGAAGTCGATGGCGCCGATGCCGCCCGTCGTTTTCTCCTGGCCAACGGTTATGCGCAGGCAAAAGCCGAACAGGTCTGGGATGCGATCGCCCTGCACTCCAGCGCCGGCATCGCCGACCGCAAACAGCCGGAAATCGCCCTGATCTATCTGGGTGCCCATGTCGATGTCATGGGGCTGCACCTGGATGAAATCACCCCCTCGCTGGTCGACGACACGCTCGCGCTCTACCCCCGCATCGGCATGAAAGCGGCCTTTACGCAGGCCATTGCCGAAGTGGCGAGGAAGAAACCCCATACGGCCATTGGCACCGGGCTCGCGGATGTCGGGCGTCGCCACATCCATGGTTTCGATTGCCCGAATGTCTGCGACCTGATCGACAACGCGCCCTTCGACAGCTGATCCAATCCAATCGGTTTTTTACAGAGAGACTCGACCATGCAGCCACATACCTACCTCATCACCGGGGCAACCGGTAAAACCGGCGTCCATACCGTCCGCCATCTGCTCAATGAAGGTCATGCGGTGCGGGCCTTCGTGCATCAGCTGGACGAACGCAGCGCCGCATTGCAGAACGAGGGCGCGGAAATTGTTGTTGGTGACCTGCTGGAACATGACGACATTTTGCGTGCCATGGATGGTGTGACCGGCGCTTACCTGTGCTACCCGGTTCGCCCCGGCTACATTCAGGCGACCGCCTACTTTGCCGATGCCGCACGGCGCGCAGGCGTCGAGGTGGTGGTGGAAATGTCGCAGATTTCCGCCCGGGAAGACTCCCTGAGCCATGCCGCCCGCGACCACTGGATCGCCGAGCGCGTGCTCGACTGGTCGGGCGTGCCTGTGGTGCACATTCGCCCGACATTCTTTTCCGAATGGCTGATTTTTCCGTGGGTACTGGATCAGATCGTCAAGGAAAACAGAATAACGCTGCCGTACGGTAACGGGCGGCACGCACCGATTGCCGCCGAAGACCAGGCCCGTGTGATCACCAGGTTACTGACACAGCCGTCCGGTCATATCGGCAAGACCTACCCGCTGTGCGGCCCGGTCGAACTGAGCCATGGGCAAATCGCCGAGGAAATCAGCGCCATCGTCGGCCGCACCATTACCTACAGTCCGTCGACGCTGGAGGAATATCGCCAGCACCTGCAGACCTACGATCTGCCGGAATTTGTCATCCAGCACTTCCTCGCGGTGGCTGTCGATTACCAGAACGGGATCTTTGCCGGAGTGGATGGCGTGATCGGGCAGATCACCGGTCAAGCGCCGCAAACGGTGGCTGGCTTCGTACGGGCCAATCGCCCCTTGTTCGGACAGTGACCGTGGCGGGCGTATGCGCAGGCCACAAAAAACCCGCGCATACGTCCAATGCCCTCAACAGCACCGAGTATTGCACTTGCCCCGGCCAAAACGCGCTTCCTGGCGTTCGCGGAAAAACGCCTCATGACTCATGACCGGCTCGCCCGGATGGTTGCGGGCCATCTGCGCCACGTAGTTGTCGTACTCGGGAACGCCGACCATCAGTCGGGCGCTCTGGCTGAACAGTCTGGCGACCTGCTGCAATTTGCGGAACATGGCTGATCTCTCTGTGAACGTCGGACCTGGGCCATGAAACCGCGCTCATGTATCTGCATTGTGTCCACATCGGGCGCCTTTGTATGTTCAAGTATCCGGGATCGTACCCGATGGAACGCCGGCAACCCGCTACACTTTCCTCGCTCCGCCACTGCACCCGAGCGGCCAAGAACCCCTGACTTCTGATCTGGAGGTGTCCCATGAGCGATAGCAGCGAACTCACTACCTTTACCGGCTGGGCCGCCACGGCAGCGGGCGCGCCACTGGAACGCTACAGCTACGATCCCGGCCCGTTGGGAAACGATGAGGTGGAAGTCGCCGTGGAGTACTGCGGCGTCTGCCACTCCGACCAGTCGCTGATCGACAACGATTGGGGTATCAGCCACTACCCGTTCATTCCCGGCCACGAAGTGGTCGGCCGTATCGTGCGGCTGGGCGCCCAGGTGCACGGCCTGGAGATGGGGCAAAGGGTGGGCATCGGCTGGTACAAGGGCAGTTGCATGCATTGCACCTCATGCATCGAAGGTTCCCATAACCTGTGTCGCACCGTGCAACCGACCATCATCGGCAGCAACGGTGGCTTTGCCGACCGCATTCGCGCGCACTGGGCCTGGGCCCTGCCGATTCCGGACGGGCTCGACCCGGCGCTGGCCGGGCCGTTGTTCTGTGCTGGCTCGACCGTGTTCAACCCGCTGGTGGAATTCGGCATCAAGCCCGTTGACCGGGTCGGCGTGGTAGGCATCGGCGGCCTCGGTCACCTGGCGCTGCGCTTTCTCAACGCCTGGGGCTGCGAAGTCACGGCGTTCACCTCATCGCTCGGCAAGCAGGACGAAGCCAGGCGCCTGGGCGCGCACAAGGTGGTCGCCTCGACCGACACCGATGCACTCAATGCCATAGCCGGCACCCTGGATTTTCTCCTGGTCACCGCCAACGCCAACCTCGACTGGACCGCCATGCTTGCCACCCTGCGCGGCAAGGGTCGCCTGCACTTTGTCGGCGTCGTGCCCGATGCCATTCCGGTGCACGTGTTCAACCTGATTCCCCAGCAAAAAGTCCTGTCCGCCTCACCGGTCGGCTCACCCGCCAACACCGCTACCATGCTGGAGTTCTGCGCACGCCATCAGATCCTGCCGCAGGTCGAGATGTTTCCCATGAGCCGGATCAACGAAGCCATCGATCATCTGCGCAGTGGCAAGGCGCGCTACCGCGTGGTGCTGGACGCCAGTCAGTGACAGGCGACGAACGAAGAGAAAGGGCCGCTTTTTCAAGCGGCCCTTTTTTGCTGCTCAGGGATTGGCCACCTGCGCCGGCTGCGCTGGCATATGCGGGTCATTCCAGGTGAACCGATACGCTTTGCTGGCTTCTTGCGGCAGGCATTTGCCGGTGTCGGCATCCGCGCCCACGATCGACCAGTTCGCCCGGGAGTTTTCGCCCAGTTCACGGGCCGCTTCGGGTTTGAAGCACTGGTTCAGTACGTCATCCGGCACCAAGGCGTAGGCCTTGGGGTGTTCGCGCAGGTACAGCGCGGCTTTTTCAATGGACGAATAGTCCATGCCGAAATGCACGATCGGCTGACGGGCAAACAACCAGTGCCCCTCTTCCCAGTTGACCAGCACCAGATCGGCGCCCTGGGTCATGGTCGCCGCCTGCGTCATGAGCACCTGATCGATGTTGGTGCCTTCCTTGAGCGGTTCGATGAAACCACGGGCGAACCACAACGCGAACCAGGTCGCCACCAGTGCCGGGAACACCCGGCGCAAACGCGGGTGCCTTTTGAACCAGCGCTTGAGCATCCACGGAATCAACGGCGCGGCGACCAGCACCAGCCCAGGCAGCGCCGGGTAAATGTACAACTTGCGCTTGCCGCTGCTGATGCAGAAAAACAGCACCACCAGCGCTACCCAACCGAGCAATACCAGGACCCGGCCGTCACGTTTTTGCAACTGACGGCGCCAGGCGGGCACCAGCCATGGCAGCACCAGCACCAGCGGTAGCCAGTACTGCGGAATCACGTTGGTGAAGAAGTACCAGAACGGTTCGCGGTGATGCCACGCGGCGGCATAGCGACCCGCGGTCTGGTGCAGGAGGATCTCCCGCGCATAGGCCACTTCGTCTGCACTGCCATTGAAGAGGATGGACAAGGCCAGGGGCAGCAACCAGATCGCAATCGCCGCGAGCATCAGCGCCAACCCCAGCAACCACTTGCGCGCCTCGCCGGGCATGGCCACCACACCGGGCCAGCCTTTGCGCACCGCATAGGCATAAGGAATCAGCAACAGCGCCGGCAGAAAACCCACGCCCTTGGTGATCACGCCGATGCCCATGGCCGCGCAGCCCGCGTAGAACCAGCGCCACGCAGGTCCCAGCAGCAGGTGTCGCGCCAGACCGTACAGGCCCAGGGAAGTGAACAGAATCAGCAGGCTGTCGATCTGACCGGTGCGCAGGATGCTGTAGGTCTGGTATGTCGCGAGGAACAACAGCGCGGCGTTGCGCCCGGTACGCTGGGTCCACAGGCGACGACCCAGGTCATAGACCATCGCCGTGACCGTCACGGCCGAAAACAGGCCCGGGATATAAAGGGCGATGTTGGGCTTGCCGGTCAGCCAGGTGAAGAACGCCACCGTCCACATGAAAATCGGCGGCTTGTCGCCGTAGATCTCGGCGGCCCGGTGCGGGATCAACCACGAGCCGTTTTGCAGCATCTCCAGTGCGACGCCGAGGAAACGCTCCTCATCCACATTCTGGGCCTGGCGCAGCCCCATTCCCGCACCGATCAGCAACAGGGCAAGCAGCATCAGGCCCAGGCATTCGACCCTGGGCGACAACGAACTACGCATGGTTTATTCCTTCACGCTTCTGCTTTTGGCAATCAACTGCAGGTTGCGAAAATACACGAGGGAGCCAAACGCCTGCCCGGCGATGAACACCGGGTCCTGGCGGTAAATGGCATAGGCGAGCAGCAAGGTGCTGCCAACGATGCTCAGGTACCAG
>NZ_NEJH01000002.1 GCF_002113025.1 Pseudomonas sp. B28(2017)
GTGATGCTGATAATCTGTTGACTAGCAGTCTGACTCCACAAGCACCCACACGAATTGCTTGATTCAGTTGTTAAAGAGCGGTTGGTCAAGAGCTTTTCGTCTCAACCGAGGCGCGCATTCTACAGCAGCCTCATTTGCTGTCAAGTGATTATTTTCAGAAGTTTTCAAGGAATCCTTAGCAACTTCAACCACTTGCGCTTTCGATCTCTCGTCAGCGGGAGGCGAATTCTACAGCGTTACCCGCTGCTGTCAACACCTCTTTTTCAACTTCCTTTCGGCTTCTATGACCTGAAGCAACCTGCTGCCGAAACCTGCGTAACTCATTGTTTATCAAGGAGTTTTCCGTTTCGACTGCGCCGGAAGTGGGGCGAATTATAGAGATCTGAAATCTGCCGTCAAGCACTGATTCGGGTTTTCTACCGATATGCGCAAAAACACTGCTTATATATAGACGTGCCTGTGGGGAATGCGCAGTATATTGCCCAACAGCTAGCGAAATACCCTTATTTCCTCTTTTCGGACGATGCCTCGCAATGAATGATCAGCCTCGCAGCCTAGCCTCAACTCTGTTCTCGGTTGGGCTGCTGCTCATAGCCATGGCGTCGATCCAGTCCGGAGCCTCCCTGGCCAAAAGCATGTTCTCGGTTGTTGGCCCTCAAGGGACGACAACATTACGACTGATTTTTGCCAGCGTGATCATGATGCTGATACTCCGTCCATGGCGGGCAAAACTCACCGCAAGATCCCTGCGCACTGTCATCGTCTATGGAATGGCGCTGGGCGGCATGAACTTCCTCTTCTATATGTCATTGCAAACCGTCCCGCTGGGCATTGCGGTGGCACTTGAATTCACTGGCCCATTGGCCGTGGCGATCTACGCCTCGCGTCGTGCAATCGACTTTTTGTGGATCGCTCTGGCTGCCGTCGGCTTGCTGTTACTGATCCCGACAGGAGAAGCGACCGCTGGCATCGATCTGGTAGGCGCCGGTTATGCCTTGGGTGCCGGGGTCTGCTGGGCACTGTACATTTTGTTCGGGCAAAAAGCGGGGGCCGATAATGGCGTGCAAACCGCCGCATTGGGGGTCATGATCGCGGCGCTCTTCGTCGCGCCTATCGGTATCGCCCATGCTGGTTCCGCCTTGCTGACCCCTTCATTGATCCCTGTGGCCCTCGGCGTCGCCGTCTTGTCCACAGCCCTCCCCTACACCCTGGAGATGGTCGCTCTGACCCGCATGCCTGCCAGAACCTTCGGCACACTGATGAGCATTGAGCCCGCCTTCGGCGCGTTATCGGGCTTGCTGTTCCTTCACGAATATCTCTCGCTGTCGCAGTGGATGGCAATCCTGTGCATCATTCTGGCATCCGTCGGTGCAACCATGACCATGAGCACTGCCGCCCGACCGGCAGTAGCCGCAGATTGACAACAGAAATGACACGGCTCTGGTATTTGCCGCTCAATTAGGCCATGTTTAGCCCGCACCCCAAGGCCATACCATGGACAATTTCAGATAGGGATATCGATAAGCGTCAATCGAAAGCGAATGCAGCCAGACCCGGGCACAAGATCCGGGGACGCTATAAGGACAGTAATGAAACGAATTTTGATACTGATCGCCGTACTTGCAATTGCGGGCTGCGCAGCGACATCAAAAACACAGATCAAGCACGGCAAGAAAGGGTTACACATCAACTGTTCCGGGCTGTCTTCATCCTGGGACAAGTGCTACACCAGCGCCGCCAACTCCTGCGCGCCAAAGGGATACAAAGTCATTGCCAAGTCGGGCGATGCCGTGGAAGAGCCCGGCGATTATCCGTTTGGCCTCAATCCTGCGGGTTATACCAGCCGTAGCATGATTGTCATCTGCAAATAGGCAGGGCCGTCGCGTCAGGTTCTCGGACTTGCGATCTGACGGCCAATTTCCTCGTAGCTGGACTTCAGCACGGTGCGCTGGATATCCGGACTAGCCAGCATACGCGCTACAACCAGTGCGCCAATACATTGCGACAGAATCGCCCAGGCCAGGCTGTCGCTTTGCAGAACATCCGCCCAACGTTCCTGAAGCCGACATATCCAGTGCTCTGCCTGTTGGCGGACAGTCGCGTCGGAACGGGCAATTTCCGCACCCAAAGCCGGTAATGCACAACCGGTTTCCGGATTCTCGACGTGAGACATGCTCAGGTACAGTTTCAAGCAGCGCTCAAGCTTGTCACGGTCCTGCCCTTCCCCCAATCGCGCCAGACTTTGCCCCAGCTCATGTTCGACAATGGTTGCGAACAACTCGTCTTTCGAAGAGAAGTGGCTGTAGAAGGCGCCGCCACTCAAGCCAATCGCCTTCATCAGGCCGTCCACGCCCACCGATGAAAATCCGGACTTCTTGGCCGATACAGCACTGCTTTCCAGCAGCCTTTGCCTGGTTTCCAGCTTGTGACTGGCCGAATAACGCATTGCCCTTCTCCTGAAATTGCTCACCTTGACGCCTGTCGAATCGTAGCATAACGTTCGTTTAGTTAACGATCGTTTACCAATAAGGGATTCACCCATGAATAACAAGAAGGTTGTACTGGTCGTCGGTGCAGGTGACGCCACGGGCGGCGCCATTGCCAAGCGTTTTGCCCAGGAGGGTTTTGTCGCCTGCGTCACCCGCCGCAGTGCGGACAAACTCCAGCCACTTGTAGATGCCATCAAGGCTGATGGCGGCGAGGCCCACGGTTTCGCCTGCGATGCACGTAAAGAGGAAGACGTGATCGCGCTGGTCGAACAGATCGAAAACCAGGTCGGTCCCATCGAAGCATTTGTCTTCAACATCGGCGCCAACGTGCCGTGCAGCATTCTCGAAGAAACCGCCCGCAAGTATTTCAAGATCTGGGAAATGGCCTGTTTTTCCGGTTTTCTCAACGCGCGTGAAGTCGCCAAGCGCATGGCCAAGCGCCAGCGGGGCACTATCCTGTTCACCGGCGCCACCGCAGGCATGCGTGGCGCTGCCGGGTTCGCCGCATTTGCGGGAGCCAAGCACGGCATTCGTGCACTGGCGCAAAGCATGGCCCGTGAGCTAGGGCCAATGAATATTCACGTTGCCCATGTCATAGTCGACGGCGCCATCGATACCGACTTCATTCGTGAAAGTTTTCCCGAAAAATATGCCACCAAGGATCAGGATGGCATCCTCAATCCCGAGCATATCGCCGAAAATTACTGGTACCTGCACAGCCAGCCTCGCGACGCCTGGACCTTCGAGCTGGACCTTCGCCCCTGGAGCGAACGCTGGTAACTTCTCCGACAAAACAATAAGACGAGTGCCTTGAACATGAGCAAAACCGTGGAGTTCTATTTCGACCTCGGCAGCCCCGCCACCTATCTGGCCTACACCCAGTTACCGAAGATCTGCGCACAGACCGACACCCGGTTGATCTACATTCCGCTCTTGCTGGGCGGAGTGTTCAAAGCCACTGGCAACGCCTCTCCGGTGACTGTACCGGCCAAGGGTCGCTACATGTTTCAGGATCTTGAGCGCTACGCCAAACGCTATGGCGTGCCTCTGAAATTCAATCCTCACTTCCCGATCAACACCTTGATGCTCATGCGTGCCGTAACAGGCATGCAGTTGCGCCACCCTGACCGCTTTGCTGCCTTCATCGATTGCCTGTTCAAGGCCATTTGGGTCGACGGTCGCAGCCTGGATGCACCGGCAACCGTTGCGGCAGTGCTCAGCGAAAACGGTTTCGATCCACAAGAGGTCCTGGCCCTGACCGCCGATGAAGAAGTCAAAGCCCTGCTCAAGGACAACACCGAAAAAGCCGTTAAGCGAGGCGTGTTCGGAGCCCCAAGCATGTTTGTCGACAACCAGCTGTACTTCGGCCAGGATCGACTGGATTTCGTGCTCGAAGCCTTGAGTTGAATCTCGACCGCAAACCGCCCCTTTGTCGACCATGCAGCTCAGGCGCTGGAAAAGCGCCTGAGCTGTATCGAAACAAATAGCAGCAGCCGATCAAACAGCCGCGGTGCGGGTATTCAGCCACTCCAGTGCGGCCCCCTCGACCAACGGGCTCAAGCGTTCGCGCACTTCGGCGTGGTAAGCGTTGAACCACTGTTTCTCCTCCTCGGACAACAGCGATATTTCCAGGCAACGCGTGTCGATCGGGCACAGGGTCAGCGTTTCGAACTTCAGGAACTCGCCGAATTCGCTTTTGCCCGCCTCACGGTTCATCGCCAGGTTTTCAATGCGCACACCCCAACGCCCCGGACGATAGGTGCCCGGCTCAATGGACGTGATCATGCCGGGTTGCATCGCGGTTTGCGGTGAAGGTGCGGCCTGATAGGCGATGACTTGCGGACCTTCGTGGACGTTCAGGAAGTAGCCGACGCCATGACCGGTGCCGTGACCGTAGTCGACACTTTCCGCCCAGATGGGCGCGCGGGCGATGGCATCGAGCAGCGGCGACAGAATGCCTTTGGGGAACTGCGCACGGGACAAGGCAATCACGCCCTTGAGCACGCGAGTGCAATCGCGTTTTTGCTCATCGGTCGGGGTGCCCACCGCAACCATCCGCGTGATGTCGGTGGTGCCGCCCAGATACTGGCCACCAGAGTCGATCAACAGCAGACCGTCCCCTTCGATTACCGCATGTTCTTCTTCGGTAGCGTGGTAGTGCGGCATCGCGCCATTGGCGTTGAACGCGGCGATGGTGTTGAAACTCAGCGACACATAATCCGGACGGCGCTCACGGGCGGCGGTGAGTTTTTCGTCGATGGTCAGTTCGGTGATGCGCTCGCGGCCCAGCGCCGAGTCCAGCCAGGCGAAGAATTCACACAGCGCTGCACCGTCCTGTTCCATGGCCTGACGGATGTGCTCGGCATCGGCCAGGCTTTTTTGCGATTTGGCCAGGGTCGTCGGGTTCAGGCCCTCGATCAGTTTCACCCCGTTGTCGAGGTTGTCCAGCAACCCCGCCGTGACCCGCGCCGGGTCGACTTGCAAGCTCGCGCCGCTCGGCACGGCGCGCAGTGCGGCAGCGACTTCGCTGTAATCGCGCAAGCTCACCCCGTCCTGTTCGAGGATTGCACGCAACTCGGCGCTGACTTTGCTCAAGGCGACAAACAGCGTGGCCTGTTGCTGATTGATCAGGGCGAAAGAAACAAACACCGGGTTGAACGACACGTCGCCGCCACGCAGGTTGAACAGCCAGGCGATGTCATCGAGGGTGGCGATGAAATGCCAGTCGGCACCCCGCGCCTGAAGGGTTTCACGCAGTTTGGCGAGTTTTTCGCCACGGCTGACGGTCGCCTGTGGTGGCAAGTGCTGATAGATAGGTTCGTCCGGCAGGCTTGGGCGGTCGCTCCAGACTCCGCTCAACAGGTCGATGTCGGTGCGCAGACGGGCACCACGCTCTTCAAGTTTACCGCCCAGGGTTCGTGCCGAAGCCACGGCCATGACCGCGCCATCGACCGCGACCACGCCACCTTCGGGGGTTTGCTCGGCCAGCCACTCCAGTGGCCCGGGTTGACCCGGTTGCAGCTTGACCAGATCAATGCCGCTGCCCTTGAGTTCCTTGGTCGCCTGCTCCCAGTACCGGCTGTCGGCCCAGACGCCGGCAAAATCCGGGGTCACGATCAAGGTGCCGACCGAACCATGGAAACCCGACAACCACTGGCGCCCCTGCCAGTAACCCGGCAGGTATTCGGACAGGTGCGGGTCGGCCGACGGCACCAGCAAGGCGTGAATGCCCTCCCGGCTCATCAGTTCGCGGGTTTGCGCCAGGCGCTGGGGCACCGTTCCATGGGTCGAAAGCTGCGTATTCATCGTGTCTCCTGCTAACCACTTCATCATTATTGTTGAGTGCCGATCAACGTCGGCGCTTCGTCGCCCTATTGCCAGAATGCCGGAGCACTGGCGCAGGCTGCCTTGATCAGTTGAACCGCCTGGTCGATATCCTGCTCGGTGGTGAAACGCCCGAGGCTCAAGCGGATGGTGCGACTGGCCGAGCGGGCGTCATGCCCCAGGGCCAGCAGTACATGGGATGGGGCATTGCTCGCGGAATTGCAGGCTGACGTCGCGGAAAACGCGATCGAGGCCAGCAACGCTGCCGGGTTGAACTCGCCTTCACTGAAGGTCAGGCTCAGGGTATGGGGAATGCGCCGGGTCGGGCTGCCGTTGAGACGCACGCCGGGAATGCTGTGCAATTGCTCGAGCAAGCGTTCACGCAAGCGCTCGATGACAGCTTTCTCTTCATCGAAGGACGCCGCCGCCAGGGCGAATGCCGCCCCCATGGCCACGATCTGATGGGTCGCCAGGGTGCCGGAGCGCAAACCGCCCTCATGCCCGCCGCCATGGATCTGCGCCTGCAATCGTTGTCTTGCACGCGGACCGACGTACAACGCACCGATGCCTTTGGGGCCATAGAGCTTGTGCGCGGAAAACGACATCAGGTCCACCGGCCACTGCGCGAGGTCGATCGCCACTTTGCCCGCGCCCTGCGCGGCGTCGACATGGAACAACGCCCCGCGGTCACGCACCACCTGGCCGATGGCAGGAATATCGTTGAGCGTACCCAGTTCGTTGTTGACCAGCATCAGCGACACCAGGAAGGTGTCCTCGCGCATGGCTTCGCTGACCGCTTGCGCGGTGATCAGCCCTTCGGCGTCCGGCACCAGGTACGTCACCGCTACACCGGCATCCTGCAGTTGCCTGGCGGTATCGAGAATGGCCTTGTGTTCGATCTGGCTGGTGATGACATGACCGGCGCCAGCACCGCGGGCCTGGGTCACGCCTTTGAGCGCGAGGTTGTTGGATTCAGTGGCGCCTGAGGTCCAGACGATCTGCTCGGGTGTCGCGCCGACCAGTTCGGCGACCTGGCGTCGTGCCTGCTCTACCGATTGCCGAGCCTGTTGGCCGAAAACGTGGGAGCTTGAAGCCGGGTTGCCGAAATTGCCGGTAAAACCCAGACACTCGACCATCACCTTGATGACCCGCTCATCCACCGGCGTGGTGGCGGCGTAATCGAAATACAACGGACGTTTATTCATAAAGGACTCGCAGAGCGTGTTCCGGGATCAGGAAGCTCGTGACTGTAAACGGCAAAGCGCAGCCTTGTGAGCTGCGCGCTGTTTTCAGAACGTTACCAATACCTGATCGGATGCCGTTAAAGAAGGACTACTTCATTTAATAGTGCGTAGGAACGCTCCTGAAAAGTCAGCTTAACAGGCATCGGGCAACCGGTTGAAGCAATGCGTCAGCTAAAGCTTTCGAGCATCAGCGGATAAAGCGAACCCACGAGCAGTGCAGCCATGCCCCAATTGAACAGGCGCAGCCAGCGGTGATCCTTCAGAACATTGCGCAACAGCGTGCCGCAAGCGGCCCAGACACCGACGCTCGGCAGGTTGATGATGGCAAAAACGGCCGCAATCACGATCACGTTGATGAAGTAACCCTGCATCGGCGTGTAGGTGCTGATGGCGCCAATGGCCATGATCCAGGCCTTGGGATTGACCCACTGGAACGCGGCGGCGCCCAAATAACTGATCGGTTTCGCCTCGCCCTGCGGACTCTCCGACATTGGCCCGGAATGGGCGATTTTCCACGCCAGGTACAGCAAATACGCCGCACCCACATAACGCAGCACGGTGTAGAGCAAAGGGTAAGTCTGGAACACCGCGCCCAGGCCGAAACCGACCGCCACAACCAGTACAAAGAAGCCACAAGTGATGCCGAGCATGTGCGGAATCGTGCGGTTGAAGCCGAAGTTCACCCCGGATGCCAGCAACATGGTGTTGTTCGGGCCGGGTGTGATCGAGGTGACGAGAGCGAACAGGGCGAAGCCCAGCAGCAGATCGAGTGAGAGCGTCATGGGTGGCAGTCCGTCAGGGTCGGTCAGGTGTTGACCCTATCGCACACCTTGGGCGAAACCCATGGACAGTTACGCGAAACTTGGAGCAGTACAGTTTCGCCTCAGCTTGGACGGCCGTGAAGCTGTACAGATCGCCCGGCGTTCATTTCACCCTGATTGTCGAAGCCGAACGACTTTTTCGGCTGGCCGAGCAGTTCGGCTTTTTTCGCGTGGTACTCATCGAAGGACAATCCGCGGCGGTTCAGCGCTTCCAGCGCCAGTTCCCTGCTTTCTTCAGCCGTGTAAGGGCGAAGCTCCGGGGAAACATGGCTGGCACATCCGGCGAGTACGGAGACGGCGAGCATCAGCAAAGTGGCAATCATCGGTTTCATTTCTGGCGTCCTGGCGACTGGGTTCGAGACAATGAACACAGGCTACCCGCGCCTCCCGGGCAGCAGAAATCAACGCTTTCAATAGTGGCTATCAGAAAATGGCGATCATTGCCCTGATCAGCACTGGCCCACCAGAGTGCAATGCAATGCGTTGTCGTCGCTGCGCTGCAGACTGTGGAGGACCTGGAACGATCCGAAGGTCACTGCCTTCGCCTGATGGGCGCGGATCAGCTGCCAGAAATCCAGTTCGCCGTTTTCAAAGGCTCGAAACGCAGCCTCCCCTGCTTCGCGAGTTTGCCATTGCAGAAAATTGAGTACGCGCCGGCCATCGTCGCTGGCCTGGATGCTGGCACTGAGAAAACCACGGTGCTGCCGGGCCAGATGCTCGGTCTGTGCCGACAAGGCCAATACCAGCGCAGGTTGTTGATGCGGCTCGATCTGGAACTCGATCAATTGGGTAAAGCTGCGATTCTTCTCTGAGGCTTGCATGAAATGTCCCCACTCACAGGTCAGGCGAATCTTGCGATCCGAAGGTGTGCAGGGTAAAACCTCTAGTTAACTAGAGGTCAAGAGGCAATTTTCAAATGATCACCCCGGAAAACCTGCATAAGGAGCTCACCGTCGGCCAGGTCGCGGCGCGCAGCGGTGTGGCGGTCACGGCGCTGCATTTCTATGAGTCCAAAGGACTGATCAAGAGCAACCGCAACCAAGGCAACCAGCGCCGCTATCCCAGGGAAGTGCTGCGACGGGTGGCATTGATCAAGGTTGCCCAGCGCTTGGGGATTCCTTTGGCAGAGATCGGCGAAGCGCTCAAGTCGCTGCCCGACAACCGGGCGCCGACGGCGTCGGACTGGAAAATGCTGTCGGCGCAATGGAGCCAGGAACTGGATGAGCGCATCAACCAGTTGACCCTGCTGCGCGATCGTCTCAACGGCTGTATCGGTTGTGGCTGCCTGTCGATGGAGGCTTGCCCATTACGCAACGCAGGCGATGTGCTGGGAGAACGCGGGCCGGGAGCGCACTGGCTGGAGCCGGCCTGATGGCACTTGTGTGGCATTGCTGCTCGTCGGTCGCTCGGTGAGGTGAAAGAGGCTGGCCTATATTTATTCGGCCATGTAACGGCACAGGCACTTTCCATTCACACTACAAGAACAGGGAGATCCATCATGAGCGTCAAACCCATTCCAGAGGGGTATCACAGCATTACGCCCTATCTGGGCATCAACAAGGCCGCCGACGCCATCGCCTTCTACAAGAAAGCCTTCGGCGCCATTGAAGTCATGCGCCTGAACATGCCCGATGGCGGTGTCGGTCACGCCGAACTGCGCATCGGCGATTGTCCGATCATGTTAGGCACACCGTGCGATCAAGGGCCGCTGAGCAATCCGGACAATTCGCCGTCCGTGGGTCTGCATTTGTACGTGACAGATGTCGACAAGTCCTACAAACAGGCCATCGATGCCGGCGCGACCGTTGTCTCCGAGGTCAAGGATCAATTCTACGGCGACCGCTCAGGCACCTTGAAGGATCCCTACGGGCACCTGTGGTTTCTGGCCACGCGCAAGGAAGACCTGACTCAGGAACAGATCGAGCAACGGGCGAAGGAGATGTTTGCCCAGGGTTGAAATCTTCAGGTATGAGCGGGCCTCGTCGCGAGCAGGCTCGCTCCCACATTGGGTCCCCGATCTTGCGCGGGACTTGTGACCACTGAAGGCCCCTGTGGGAGCAACTGTGCGCGGGTTGCTCCACTTCCTCTGTCACTGCCTCACTGCCTCTCGCGAAACATTTTCTTTCACTTCCCCTTTCGGGATTTCCTCTGCTCATCCGTCCTACATAGATGCAGTCCTTTCGCGTAGGCAAAAGCCACGAATGGACCTTCAGGGCGCTCATCCCTGCGAAGCCCGCAGCCGAGCTGCCTCTCATCCATGCAAGACCTCCAACATGTCAAAGAAGTCGCGTTCAAAAATCTGGTTCCTGGTCCATAGCTGGCTGGCGCTGCCGATCTGGTTTTTCGTGCTGATTGTCTGTGTGACCGGAACCCTGGCGGTGATCAGCCAGGAAATCGTCTGGCTGGCCAATCCGCAAATGCGCGCCAGCCAGCCCTCGGACGACGCACCACTGCTCAGCTATCAGCAGGTCATCGAAGCCATCAACCGGGCTGAACCGCAGACCGTGGTGCAGAGCATCAGCCGCCCCGACGAGTCGCACTTCGCCCTGGATGTCGAAGTCAGCTACCCCGACGGCCGCTCGGTGGTGATTTATGTCAATCCGTACAGCGGTGTGATCCAGGGTGTCGCGCCGGAATTCAACTTCCGCGCCTTTACCCGGGCGCTGCACGCTTGGTGGCTGGTGCCGTTCACCAATGGCTATAGCTGGGGCTGGTACCTGGTGTCGTTTCTCGGCTTGCCATTGCTGGCGTCGCTGATCACCGGGCTGGTGGTCTACAAACGCTTCTGGAAAGGTTTTTTCCACCCGACCCTGCGTATTCGCCACGGTGCACGGATTTTCTGGGGCGACTTTCACCGCTTGAGCGGCATCTGGTCGATCTGGTTCATCGCAGTGATTTCCATCACCGGCACCTGGTTCCTGATCCAGGCATTGCTGTCCGATAACCAGATTTCCATTTCCACGGAAAAGATCCTCCCGGCAATGTCCCGCGAAGCAGTGCCGCTGTCGCCCGATGGCTCGCCCCCGCCGCGTATCGACCTTGATCGCGCGATTGCAATCGCCACCCAGAGAATCTCCGGGCTGGAGGCCAGTTTCGTCAGCCTGCCGGGCAATGCCTACAGCCATCTGGATGTCGGGGGACGCGGTTGGTATCCGCTGATGTTCCAGACCGCCACCCTCAACCCGTACAACGGCGAAATCGCTGCCTCGCGCCTGATTTCGGACCGCTCGCCCCTGGAGTTCGTCACCGAGTCCATGCGCCCCCTGCACACCGGCGACTTCGGCGGCCTGTGGATCAAGTTGATCTGGGCGTTCTTCGGCCTGCTGCTGAGCATGATGGTGCTCAGTGGTTTGCTGATCTGGACCAAGCGCACGGCACTGGCCACGGCCAATGCCTTCAAGCGCGACAACAAGAAACAGCGCGGCATCACGGCGCAACCGGCCACCCGCAACGAAGCGTCGGAGGCCAACCTGTGAGCAAAGTCATTGTGATTGCACAACCCTCGCGTCTGAGCGTGTTCTGGCACAGATGGCGCTTTCACCTGAACGTCCTGTTGCTGCTGATTCCACTCGGCTTCATGCCCAAGTACTTCGCCGATGAGGCGCTGATGCGTGGCGACAGTGGCCTTGGCGAACGGGAAATCGGCGAAGTCCGGGTCGGCCCATGGAGCCTGCGGCTGGCGGAGTTGCGCAACGCCGCGCCCATGCTCGATGGCCCGGCCGGCTACATGAAGGGCTTCAACGCAGCGCTGTGTGATGCCTGTATCGGGCAGGTCAAGGCCACGTACCTGCGCATCGGCAAACCCCGCAGCCTGCGCGCGGCCGGGGTGATTTTCTTCGGCACGCCTTACCGCATGGGCGCTTCACTGCCCGTCCCGGAAAAGACCACGGCCGACGCCGAGCTGTGGATCACCATGGAAGGCTGGGACGGCGCCATGCATCAGGCATCCATTCCTTTGAGCCAGGCCTCCCCCGCCACCATCGCCTGGCTGAACAAACAAGGAGGCAAACCATGATCCCCCCTCTTCGCCCACTCAACGCCATGTTGCTGGTGTTCTGCGCCAGCTTCAGCGCCAGCGTCCTGGCCCACAACCCGATGTGTGAATGCAAGGCCATCGACGCCGAACAGATCAAGTGCACCGGCGGTTTTTCCGACGGCAGCGGCGCGCCGGGCGTAACCCTCGATGTGATCGGCTACGACGAGACCATTCTGGTGCCGGGCAAACTCGGCGCCGACTCGACCCTGACCTTCAAGAAGCCAGGCACCGAGTTCTATGTGCTGTTCGATGCCGGCCCTGGACACGTCGTGGAAATTGACCAAGCGGACATCGAGGCGCCATGAGCACTCCAACGACCCAAGTCGTGCGCCCGGCCGGGGCCGGTCACGAAACCCTCTACGTTCTGCTGCTGTGCCTGATTATTTTGGCGGTAGCTGGTTCGGTCGTGATCTGGCATGGGGAATCCCATGAGGTGAGCAGCGTCGGCAGCCATCAACTGGATGCGCGCCGTGACCTCAGTGCATCCGAGCAAGGCATCTACGCCGATTTGCGGGTGACGCTGGACGAGATCCATTTGCTGCGCCAGGAGCAGCAAACGCTGCCGACTCCCGAGGCCCTCGCCGAGGAAGGTTTTGCCCCGTTCGCCCAGGATGCCAGCGCCGTCAGCCGTGGCAACCATGCCTGGCAATTACTGGATGTCAGGGCCTACTTCGGCCAGAGCCGGACACCGACAGTCGCCGGTTCGTTTCTGCTGCGCCTGAGCGCAAACGACGATGCCGCGCCGGACATCTGGCTCAACCGCGACAACAGGCTCACGGCTCCGGCCGACCTCAGCGACGCCGCGCTCGAAAGCGCCGGCTGGCAGCAGGTCATCGCGCAATTCGATACCGGTGTGACCCGCCAGCACCGGCACTGAACCCTCGCCTTCACCCGAGAGAAGACTGCTTTCCCATGCCTATTTCAACTCAACGCTCTTTCCTGCGACTGCTGCTGGCGGGCCTGCTGGCTTGCCTGCTGCCATCACTGGTCAGCGCCGACGAAGCCAAGCGCCTGCGCATCGGCATCACCCTGCACCCTTATTACAGTTATGTGGCCAACATCGTCGGCGACAAGGCTGACGTTGTGCCGCTTATTCCGGCCGGTTTCAACCCGCATGCCTACGAACCCCGCGCCGAAGACATCAAGCGCATCAGTGGGCTGGACGTGATCGTACTCAACGGCGTCGGCCATGATGATTTCGCCGACCGGATGATCGCCGCCAGCGAAACCCCGAACGTCCCGGTGATCGAAGCCAACGAAAACGTGCCGCTACTGGCCGCCACCGGTATTGCCGCGCGCGGCGCCGACAAAGTGGTGAACCCGCACACCTTCCTGTCGATCAGCGCCTCGATTGCCCAGGTCAACAACATCGCCCGGGAGCTGGGCAAGCGCGATCCGGCCAATGCCAGGACCTATACCGAAAACGCCCGCGCCTACGGCAAGCGCCTGCGCAAGATGCGCGCCGATGCCCTGGCCAAACTGACCCAGGCACCGAACGCCGAACTGCGGGTGGCTACGGTACATGCAGCCTACGACTACCTGTTGCGTGAATTCGGCCTGGAAGTGACAGCCGTGGTCGAACCGGCCCATGGCATCGAACCGAGCCCGAGCCAGTTGAAAAAAACCATCGATCAACTGCGTGAGCTGGATGTGAAGGTGATCTTCTCGGAGATGGATTTCCCCTCCACTTACGTCGACACCATCCAGCGCGAATCCGGCGTGAAACTGTATCCGCTGTCGCACATTTCCTACGGCGAATACGCCGCTGACAAGTACGAAAAAGAAATGACCGGCAACCTCGATACCGTGGTGCGGGCGATTCAGGAGTCGGGCGCATGACCGCCAAAGAAACACTCAGTGAACCTCCTGTGGGAGCGAGCCTGCTCGCGAAGGCGTCCAGTCAGTCGCCATCATCGTTGAACGACGCACCGCAATCGCGAGCAAGTCGAATCGTCGCACCGTCGCTCCCACAGGTTCCCGGGCCGACGCTGGATTTTGCAGGCATCAGCCTGACGCTCGGGCGCACGACGATCCTCGACAACGTGACATTTCAAGTCCGACCCGGCAGCGTGCACGCACTGGTTGGCCCCAACGGCGGCGGCAAGAGTTCGCTGATCAAGACCCTGCTCGGGCAAATGCCCCACCAGGGCCGCTTGAGCCTGCAATGGTCGAGCGAGCCCGGCACCATCGGCTACGTGCCACAGGCGCTGGAGTTCGACCGGGGCTTGCCAATGACCGTCGACGATTTCATGGCTGCCATGTGCCAGCGCCGCCCGGCATTTCTCGGTTTGAGCGAACACTACGCGGCGGCGATTGGCGAGGCCCTTGAACGGGTGGGCATGCAGGACAAGCGCAAGCGCCGCATGGGCGCGCTGTCCGGCGGCGAACGGCAACGGGTGTTGCTGGCCCAGGGGTTGATCCCGTCTCCGCAATTGCTGGTGCTCGATGAACCGATGTCCGCCCTCGATGAGGCCGGCATTCAGGTGTTCGAACGATTGCTCGGTGACTGGCGAGCGGCGGGCATCACTGTGCTGTGGATCGAGCACGATCTGGAAGCGGTCGCACGCCTGGCCGATCACGTCACAGGGCTCAATCGCCGGGTGCTGTTCGACGCCACGCCGCAACAGGCGCTGACACCGGAGCGGCTGTTGACGCTGTTCTCGACCCATCCCCGGAGCCTTGCCTGATGAGTTACGAAGCTTTTCGCCTGATGGTCCAGGGCTGGGCGTCATCGGGTTATCTGCCCGAGGCGCTGGCCTATGGGTTCGTGGTCAACGCATTGCTCGCCGGACTGCTGATCGGCCCGGTACTGGGAGGTCTGGGCACACTGGTGGTGGTCAAGCGCTTCGCGTTTTTCTCCGAAGCCGTCGGTCATGCCGCGTTGACCGGCGTGGCCATCGGCATCCTGCTCGGCGAACCCTACACCGGGCCTTACGGCAGCCTCTTCGGCTACTGCCTGCTGTTCGGCATCCTGCTCAACTACCTGCGCAACCGCACCGGCCTGGCGCCAGATACCCTGATCGGTGTGTTTCTCTCGGTGTCGCTTGCCCTGGGTGCGAGCCTGCTGTTGATTCTGGCGGGCAAGATCAACGTGCACATTCTGGAAAATGTGCTGTTCGGCTCAGTGCTGACAGTCAACGGCAACGACCTGCTGGTGCTGGCCATCGTCGGTTCGCTGGTGATGGCCCTGGCGTTGCCTTTGTACAACCGCATCATGCTCGCCAGTTTCAATCCGCAACTGGCAGCGGTGCGCGGAGTGGCGGTGAAGGCCCTGGATTATCTGTTCGTGATTCTGGTGACGCTGATCACCGTCGCCGCCGTAAAGGTCATTGGTGCGATTCTGGTCGGTGCCCTGCTGGTGATTCCGGCGGCAGCGGCACGCTTGCTCAGCCAATCGCTGAAGGTTTTTTTCTGGTGTTCGGTGCTGATCGCCACCGTCAGCACGCTGTGCGGGATTCTCGTGCCGATTGTCTTCGACCTGCCAATCCCGTCCGGCGCCGCGATCATCCTCGTCGCCGGTATTACCTTCGCTCTGGCCGCCCTTGCGCGCGGCGTTGTCCCCAGCCTGAAAGGGAACCTTGGATAAATGACTTTTTCACTGCGCCAACTGACCCTCGCCGTTGCCCTGTGCGGGTTGGTCACCACAACCTTCGCCGCCGACAGCGGTAAACCGCTGCGCGTGCTGGCCGCCTTGCCGATCACTTATGGTCTCGGTGAAGTGCTGCTCAAAGACACCGATGTCAGCCTCGAACGCGCCGCCCCGGCCAACCTGCCCGGCAGCCGCCAGACCGCCTACTTCACCGGGCGTGGCGCCCCGGCGCTGGCCAAACTGGCGAACGATGCCGACGCGGTGATCGACCTGCGCTCACTGTGGCCGGATGACCCGCTGTATCCGATCTCCCGGCGCAGCAATATCCGTATCGTCGAAGTCGATGCCGCCCGCCCGGTGGATGGCGCCCTGCCCGGTATTGCCGTGCAGCCCGACAACAAGGTCGACGGGCTGAACAGTCAGCCGTGGTTCTCCAGCAATAACATGGGGCGCATGGCCGATGTGATGGCGGCGGACCTGGTGCGCCTGGCCCCCGAAGCCAAGCCGAAAATCGACGCCAACCTGGCAGCGCTCAAACAGCGTTTGCTCAAGCTCAGCGCCGACAGCGAAGCGCGCTTGGCCAATGCAGACAACCTCAGTGCGATGAGCCTCAGCGATCACTTCGGCTACCTGACCGGCAGTCTCAATCTGGAATTGATCGCACAGGACGCACGCCCCGATACCGAGTGGACACCTGAAGCGCTCAAGCAATTGGGCACAACGCTCAAGGACAATGACGTGGCGGTGGTGCTGCATCACCGGCAGCCGTCGGATGCGCTGAAAGCGGTGATTGCCGGGTCGGGTAGCCGGTTGGTGGTGTTGAGCACCGATGCCGAGGACCCGGTAGCCGAACTGGAAGGGAATGTGGATCTGCTCATCAAGGGGTTGAACGGCGTGTAACCCTGTAGGAGCTGGCTTGCCAGCTCCTACAGGTTCTGCGTCGCACATACATTTCCGGTGCACAAACTCCAGGCCTGAAAAAGCCCGCTGACTGTCACCAGTCCAGCGGGCTTCTTTTTGCGTGACGGCTCAGCCCGCCACGGACGCCTGCTCGTCCATCTTCTGTCGCAGACTCAATGGACGCATGTCGGTCCAGGTTTCTTCGATGTAGGCCAGGCACTCCTTCTTCAGCCCGCTTTTGCCTACGGTGCGCCAGCCTGGCGGCACGGCTTTGTAGTCCGGCCAGATCGAGTATTGCTCTTCGTGATTGACCACGACCTGAAAGAGGATGTCCTCGCGGTCGAATACTGACGTCATGGTGTCTCTCCATCGTTTTCGGGCGGGCTGTGCTGTGTGCGCAGCCTTTATGTAGTAGGAACGATCCGCAGGGCGGAAAATTTAAAGACTGGCGGCCAGGGCCCGGCCAAAAATCTCGGCCACGCGATCGATTTCCGCAGCGGTAATTACCAGTGGCGGCAGGAAGCGCACCACCGCACCATGGCGGCCGCCGAGTTCCAGGATCAAGCCACGCTTGAGGCATTCGCGCTGCACCAGTGGTGCCAGGCGGGCGAAGGCCGGCGGATGACCTTGGGCATCCAGCGCACCCGTCGGGTCGACCAGTTCGACGCCGAGCATCAAGCCACGCCCACGAATATCACCCAGTTGCGGGAAGTCCCGTTGCAGGATGCGCAAGTGCTCGGCCAGGCGCTCGCCCATCGCGGCGGCATGCTCGCAGACCTTGTGTTCGACCAGATAACGCATCACCGCGCAACCGGCAGCCATGGCCATCTGGTTGCCGCGGAACGTCCCCGCATGGGCACCCGGCAGCCAGGTGTCGAGCCAGTCGCGGTAGACCACCACCGCCAGCGGCAAACTGCCGCCGATGGCCTTGGACATCACCACGACATCGGGAATAATCCCGGCATGCTCGAAGGCGAACATCTTGCCGGTGCGGGCGAATCCACTCTGGATTTCATCGACGATCAGCGCGACCCCCGTCTGTTCGGTGATCCGCCGCACACCACGCAACCAGTCCATATCCGCCGGGATCACCCCGCCCTCGCCCTGCACCACTTCCACGATCACCGCCGCCGGCAATTGCACGCCGGCCTCGGGATCGTTGAGCAGGTTTTCCAGGTAACTCAGATTGGCTTTGACCCCTGCTGCACCGCCAAGCCCGAACGGGCAGCGGTAATCGTAAGGGTACGGCATGAACTGCACGCCGCTGCCAAGCAAGGCGCCCAGGGGCTTTTTCGGCCCCAGGCTGCCCATCAGGCTCAACGCGCCCTGACTCATGCCGTGATAACCACCCTGGAACGAGATCACGGTGCTACGACCGGTGGCGGTACGTACCAGTTTCAGTGCGGCTTCTACGGCGTCGGTGCCCGTGGGGCCACAGAACTGGATCTTCGCTTCAGCGGCCAGGGCAGGCGGCAGCAGACTGAACAGATCCTGGACGAACCGGTCCTTGACCGGCGTGGTCAAGTCTAGGGTGTGCAACGGCAGTTCATCGGTCAGCACTTGTTGAATGGCTTCGATCACCACCGGATGGTTGTGCCCCAGAGCCAGGGTTCCGGCACCGGCCAGGCAGTCGATGAACGTGCGGCCTTCGACGTCTTCGACGTATATGCCCTTGGCGCGCTTGAGCGCCAGGGGAATGCGTCGCGGATAGCTGCGGGCATTGGACTCCTGCCGGCTCTGACGAGCCAGCAGCGGTGATTCGTTGAATTGATAAAGCGTCTCGGCGGACGTCGCCGGCTGCTCTTCGATGGTAGCGACTGGCATCTCTCGACCCCTCAATAAGGTTTTCCTGTTCTGGAAACGCATCAGCGCTTGAGGGATTTAGGCGGTAACACGGAAACCTTTGTAGGAGCGAGCTCTGCTCGCGATGGACTCAAGAACACCGCGTTCATCCAGAAAGCACGCGTTATCGTTATCGACCATCGCGAGCGAGCTCGCTCCTACAGTGGTATGTAGCGTTTGTCAGATGGATTGCAGCGGCATCGTCAGCTCAACCCGCAAGCCGTCCGGTCGGCTATCGAAATGCAACGTGCAGCCGCAACGCTGAACGATGGCCTGGACAATCGCCAGGCCCAGGCCACAGCCTGTGCTCTGGCCGTTGCGCCAGAAGCGCTGGGTCAGGTGTTGCAAATCCTCTTCGGCAATCCCCGGCCCATGGTCGCGCACCACGAACTGCACACGATTGCCGGTGGTTTCCAGGCTTAATTCCACCGCTTTGTCGGCCGGGGTATGACGTAGCGCGTTGTCGAGCAAGTTGCGCAGCGCGGCAATCGACAGCACCGCTGGCATTTGTACAGGTGCTGCGGAGACCTTGCCCGGCACCTG
Organism: Pseudomonas sp. B28(2017); assembly: GCF_002113025.1. Classification (GTDB taxonomy): domain Bacteria; phylum Pseudomonadota; class Gammaproteobacteria; order Pseudomonadales; family Pseudomonadaceae; genus Aquipseudomonas. The sequence continues at coordinate 18,789 of NZ_NEJH01000002.1, forward strand.
AAACCTGATGCGTTGACGATCACCGCTCGCCGCGTCCTGAATCGCCAGTTTCGCCACTTGCTCGGCGTTGCATTGCACACCGTCGTCAAACGACAGACTGCCCTCGACTCGCGCCAGCAACAGCAATTGTTCGAGGGTCCGGTGCATGCGGTCCGCGCCCTCTTCGGCCCGGGCCAGGGACTGATCCCGAGCGTTGCCGTCGGTCATCCGCGCCACTTGCAGGTGGGTCTTGATCGCAGTCAGCGGGCTGCGCAGTTCATGGGCAGCGTCCCCGGTCAGGCGACGTTCGCGCTCGATAGTCTTGCCGATGCGCTGGAGCAACTGGTTCTGGGTTTCCAGCAAGGGTTGCAGCTCGCTGGGCAATGGCTGGATCTGCAAGGGCTCGAGGGAGTCGGCGCTGCGACGCATCAAGGCATCGCGCATGCGGTTGAGCGGCGCCAACCCCTGGCCGATGCCCAGCCATAGCAGGCACAGGCAGCCGAGCAAAGCCACGCCGACCGGTACCGAAGCGGCCAGCAGGATCGACATGTTCAAGGCTTCACGCTCGATCTGCCGGTCGGCGGTGGTGATGCGCAGATCGCCCCGGGCCAATGTGAAACTGCGCCACGGCGCACCGTCGATCATCTGATCGTGAAAACCCAGTTTTTCGGCCTCCAGGGTCTGCTGCGGATCGGTGTGACTGCGGGCAAGGATTTCACCGCGCAGCGAGCTGACCTGGCACGCCATGCCCCCTGGAATGTTCAGTTGTTCGGCGCTGAAGTGGGTGCCCTCGCCCTTGCTCGGCACGGGCGGCAGTTGTTCCATCAGGCCGGCGACCATGCGTGCCGACGCCACCAGGCGCTGGTCAAGGGAAAACATCATCTGATTGCGCAAATCGCTGAGCATCCAGGCCGCGGCCAGGGCCCAGATCAACGCAAATGCGGCGCCGAGCGTCAGGCTCAGGCGCAAACGCAGGCTCATCACTTCGATTCTTCTCCGCCATCAGCCGGCCCCAGGCGATAACCCAGGCCGCGCACGGTCTCGACAATGCCGTTGCCGAGTTTACGCCGCAGGTGATGGATATGGACGTTGAGGGCGTTGCTTTCCAGCTCGTCGTTGAAACCGTAGACGCTGTCCTTGAGTTGCTCGGTGGACAGCACGCGCCCACGGTTGTGCAACAAGGCTTGCAGCAGCGACTGTTCACGGCGCGACAGGTCCACCGGCTGCCCCGCGAGCGTGGTTTCGCGGCTGCTTGGGTCGTAAGTCAAAGCGCCATGTTCGATCAGGTTGACGCTGCGGCCTGCCACCCGTCGCAACAGCGTGTGCAAGCGTGCAGCCAGTTCACGCAGGTCGAACGGTTTGAGCAGGTAATCATCGGCACCGGCTTGCAGGCCATCGACGCGGTCGGTGACCGAATCACGTGCAGTGAGGATCAAAACCGGCAGTTCCAGGCCTTGATGGCGCAACTGCTGCAGCAGCTTGAGGCCGTCTTCGTCCGGCAGGCCAAGGTCGAGCACCATGACGTCGAACTCCGCGACCTTGAGCATCGCCCGGGCGGCGGATGCCGTGGCGACGTGTTCCACGGTAAGGCCCTGGGCGGTCAGGCCGGCGACAATGCCGCTGGCGATCAGCTCATCGTCTTCGCAAACCAGTACGTGCATGGGGAGCCTCGTAGAAATAAAGCCGATTAAGCCGTTGACCGATTAAGCCGACATTATGCCGCAAGAGCCAACGCCACAAGGCCGAGGCGGTTAATCATCGGTTAATCGCCACCCGCCACTGTGCATCTCAATAGCACAGGGCAAAGGCTTATCCATGCATCGTCTGTTTTTACTTTTTACCCTCATGATCGCTGGCCTGGCCCAGGCGGGAACCAATCCATTCGACACCAAACCCGAGTTTCTCCCGGTCGATAAAGCGTTCGCGTTTACCTCTGAACGCCTGGAGTCCGGTGAAACCCAATTCTATTGGCAGATCGCCGACGGCTATTACCTGTACCAGAAACGTTTGAAATTCGACGGTTTACCTGTCGCGCAGCATCCCGCGTTGCCGGAAGGCGAAGCCCACAGCGACGAGTTTTTCGGTGAACAGCAGGTCTATCGCCAGGGTCTTGAACTGAAGATCCCGGCCGGTGCCAGCGGTACGCTCAAGGTCAGTTATCAGGGCTGTGCCGATGCCGGATTGTGTTATCCGCCGCAGACGCAGGTCGTCGATCTGGGTGGCAAAGCGGCCACCGTTGCGACAAACGAAGCACCGGACCAGGCACTGGCCAGCAGCCTGCAACAACGGGCGCTGGGCTGGAGCCTTCTGGTGTTCTTCGGCCTCGGCCTGCTGCTGGCCTTCACCCCCTGTTCGTTACCAATGCTGCCGATTCTGGCCGGGTTGATCGTCGGTAGCGGCGCCACGCCCAAACGGGGATTCGCCCTGGCCGGCAGTTACGTGGTCAGCATGGCGCTGGTGTATGCGGCGATGGGTGTCCTGGCCGCCTCCCTCGGGGCGAACCTGCAAGCCTGGTTACAGAATCCCTGGCTGCTGGGCAGTTTCGCGGCGATTTTCGTGCTGCTGGCGCTGCCGATGTTCGGCTACTTCGAACTGCAACTGCCGGTGGCCGTGCGCGATCGCCTGGAAAACGTCTCGCGCAATCAACGCGGCGGCAGCCTGATCGGCGCCGGAGTACTGGGCGCCCTGTCCGGCCTGCTGGTCGGCCCGTGCATGACCGCACCGCTGGCCGGCGCCCTGCTCTACATCGCGCAAAGCGGTAACGCGTTGCATGGCGGATTGATTCTGTTCGCCATGGGCATCGGTATCGGCGTGCCGCTGCTGTTGCTGGTGACCGTCGGTAATCGCTTCATGCCCAAACCCGGTGCCTGGATGAACCTGGTCAAAGGCATCTTCGGCTTCCTGTTCCTCGCCACTGCGTTGTTGATGCTGCGCCCGGTGCTGGACGAATCGCTGTGGGTCGGTTCGTGCGGTGCGCTGCTGTTGATCGCGGCCTACAGCGCCTGGAAACAATCGGAAGGTTTCGGCCGTATCGCGCACCTGTTTGGCGCCAGTTCGTTGCTGCTCGGTTTGTGGGGCGGCCTGCTGGTGATCGGGGCGGCCGGTGGCAGTGACGATCCGTTCAAGCCGTTGCAGGTTTTCCGCGCCTCGAACCAGGCGGTGGCTGCCGTGCCTGTTGGCCACGATGCCTTCACCACCATCAAGGATCCGCAGGTACTGCAACAGGAACTCGACGCCGCGCAAGCTCGGGGGCAGTGGGTGCTGCTGGACTACTACGCCGACTGGTGCGTGTCGTGCAAGGTCATGGAAAAGCAGGTGTTCGGCAAAGCCAATGTCCTGGAGGCCCTGAACGACGTGCGCTTGCTTCGGCTGGACGTGACCGCCGACAATGCCGCCAGCCGCGAACTGCTTGGCCGTTACAAAGTGCCAGGACCACCGAGCCTGCTGTGGATTGGCGCTGACGGTGAAGAGCGGCGCAGCCAGCGCATCACCGGCGAGGTCGATGCCGATACCTTCCTGCAACGCTGGACCAACACCCGAGACGCCCATTAATGCTGACCTTCACTCTCGGCACCTTTGCCATCGCGCTTAATCATCTGCTGCTGATCAGTGCGCTGGCGCTGGCCACGTTTGTCGGCTGGCGAGTGGCCAAGCGTGGCGGCGACAACCCCGAGTCGGTGCTGTTCAGCCTGTTTCTAATGGGCATGCTGGCAGCGCGAATCGGTTTCGTGGCGGCCTATTGGGCTCACTATCACAACGATCCGTGGCAGATCATTGATCTGCGCGATGGCGGTTTCCTCGCCTGGCCAGGGATGATTGTCGTTTTGCTTGCCACCCTGTACCGCGGCTGGCGTCGCCCGGGTTTGCGCCGACCATTGGGCTTTGGCGTGGCCAGTGGCCTGGCGTTCTGGTTGTTGGCGACGTTCTCCCTGTCGATTTATGAACAAGGCACACGCCTGCCGGAAATCGCCCTGCGCAATGCCTCCGGCGAAACCGTGCAACTGGCCGACTACAAGGGCGGCCCGTTGGTGATCAATCTCTGGGCCACCTGGTGCCCGCCGTGCCGCCGGGAAATGCCGGTGCTGGAAAACGCCCAGCGACACCGGCCGGATCTGACGTTCCTGTTCGTCAATCAGGCGGAAAGCATGCAAAGCGTCGCGACCTTCCTCGAAACCCAGGGCCTGAGCCTGTCCAACGTGCTGTTCGACGGCGGCGGGCGACTGAGCCATGCCGTCGGTTCCATGGCATTGCCAACTACGCTGTTCTACAGCCCCGAAGGTCGCCTGCTGGGCAGCCATCTGGGCGAGTTGTCGGACGCCAGCCTGGCCCGCGCACTGGAAAACTTCGACACTGTACCCGCCACCTCTGCAAGGAAACTGCCATGCCCCGCCTCCGCCACCTGCTGACCCTGAGCCTCGGTGCTGCCCTGCTGCACCTGCCATCGGTGCAGGCCGAAGAATTGCCCGATGCGATCAGGAAAATCGAGGCCAAGGGCGCGAAAATCGTCGGCCAGTTCGACGCCCCCGACGGCTTGCACGGTTATGCCGCGCAATACCAGAACCGCGGTATGGCGCTGTACCTGACTCCGGATGGCAAACACGTGCTGCTGGGCAACTTGTATGACGCCGAGGGCAATGACCTGAGCAGCGCACCATTGCAGAAACTGGTGTACGCACCGATGGCCAAGGAAATCTGGGCCAAGTTCGAAACAAGCAACTGGATCGGTGACGGCAAAAAGGATGCACCGCGCGTGGTGTACCTGTTCAGTGACCCGAACTGCCCGTACTGCAACATGTTCTGGGAACAGGCCCGGCCGTGGGTCAAGGCCGGCAAGGTGCAGTTGCGCCACATCATGGTGGGCATCATCCGCGAAGACAGCCCGGGGAAATCCGCCGCACTGCTCGCGGCCAAAGACCCGGAAAAAGCCCTGCAGGAGCACGAAGCCGCTGGCAAAGGCAGCTCGCTCAAGGCCCTGAAGGAAGTGCCTCCAGTGATTCAGGCAAAACTGGCGGCCAACATGCAGTTGATGGAGGAGCTGGAGCTGCAGGCGACACCGGCGATTTTCTACATGGACGACAAGGGTAATCTGCAACAGCAGCAAGGCGCGCCTTCGCCGGACAAACTGGTGAAGATTCTCGGGCCAAAGTGACCTCATCGCCCCCTTCGCGAGCGGGCTCGCGAAGGGGGCAGTAAAGACACTAGAAAATCAAAGCCCCTCGAGTTCCGCCATCAAGTCATTCAGCCGATCCACTTTCTCCTCCGTCATATCACTGGCCGACAGGCCTTCAATGTACCCGGCCAGTTCTTCCACCGTGCTGCATTCGAACATTGCCCGCAACGGCACATCCCGTTGCAGGGTTTTCTGCACCCGCGAGGCGATTTGCGTGGCCAGCAGCGAATGCCCGCCCAATTCGAAGAAGTTGTCGCGAACGCCCACCTGCTCGACCTTCAACACCTCGGCCCAGATATCAGCCAGGGTTTGCTCAAGCTCATTGCCCGGCGCCTGATAGGCCTGACTTTGCATCTGGCCGATCTCCAGTGCCGGCAGCGCCTTGCGATCCAGTTTGCCATTGGCATTGAGCGGTAGTTTGTCCAGCCACAGCCAGTGCAGCGGCACCATGTATTCCGGTAGCTCGGCACGCAGGCGTTGCTTGATGCGCTCCAGGCATTCGGCGGGATCGAGCGCTGAATCGACAGCCACCAGGTAGCCCACCAGATGCTTGCCGTTCACCCCTTCCTGCACACCCACCGCTGCATCGCGGACTTCCGGTTGCTCATGCAGACGCGCTTCGATCTCACCTAATTCGATGCGGTAACCGCGAATCTTCACCTGATGGTCGATGCGACCGACGTACTCCAGCACACCGTCGCTGCGACGGCGGGCCAGGTCGCCGGTTCGATACAGCCGCTCCCCCGGGGCGCCGAACGGGTTCGGCACAAACACAGGGGCTGTGCGCAGCGGATCGCTGACATAACCGCGGCCGACCCCGGTGCCCGCCACGCACAGTTCACCCACCGCGCCCAGCGGCACCAGTTCCAGAGCCCCATCGAGCAGGTACAAACGGTTGTTGTCGGTCGGCGTGCCGATCGGCAGGTAGCTGCCGCGAGTCGAAGCCATATCAACGCGGAAGAACGCCACGTCATCCGAGCACTCGGCCGGACCGTAGGCATTCACCAGCCCGATCTGCGGATAACGCAACAGCCATTGATGCGCCAGTTCCGGCGGCATTGCCTCACCGGTCGGCAGCATCCAGCGCAAGCCGTCGAGGCTCATGCGCTCCTGGGCGAGCATGCCCTGGATCAGCGACGGCACACTTTCCAGCACTGTAATGCCCTGGCGCTGCACATGGGCCAGCAAGCCCTGCGGATCGTGGGCAATGGTATTCGGCACGATGTCCACCCGTGCGCCGAACAACGGCGCGGCGAGGAACTGCCACACGGAAATGTCGAAGCTTTGCGATGCAGTCTGGGCGATCACATCGGTGTCGCTCAGGTTCAGGTACGGCACCTTGCTCAACTGGTTGTTGAGCATGCCGCGCTGTTCGACCATCACGCCCTTCGGCAAACCGGTGGAGCCGGATGTGTAGATCACATAGGCCAGATTGTCCGGGCCGCTGTATACGCCAGGATTGTCCGCCGACAGCGCAAGGGCCTGAATTTCTTCCCAGACCAGCAGCCGTGGCCGATTGGCGCAGGCAAACTCGTCGAGCAGGGTCTGCGCCTGTTCACGGCACGCTTGCGTGCACACCAGCAATGGCGTGCGACTCATTTCGATGATCCGGCTCAGACGCTGGCGCGGCAGCCCCGGGTCCAGCGGCAGGTAACCAGCCCCGGCCTTGAAGCTGCCGATGATCATGCCCAGCAAATCGAGGTTGCGTTCGGCCAACAACGCCACCGGTTGATCGCACCCGACACCCGCGGCAATCAATGCATGTCCGAGACGGTTACTGCGCTGGTTCAGGTCGAGGTAGCTGTACTGCCGGTCACCACAACTGGCGGCAATGCGCTGCGGGTGCCGGGCGACCTGGCTTTCGAACAATGAAACGTAGCTCTGCTCCAGCGGATACTCGTGCTCGCTCTGGTTGCAGCCATGGATGAGGAAGTCATGCTCCTCGGCCCCCAGCAACGGCAGGTCGGCCATGTCGCCATGGAAACCCTCCACCAACGCCAGCAGCAAACGCTTGAACTCACCGAGCATGCGCTCGACCGTGGCCTCATCGAAGTAGCGCTGGTCGTAGGACAGGTGCAAGCCCAGGTCATCCCCCGGATAGCACACCGCCGTCAGCGGGAAGTTGGTGTGCGTGCGGCCCGAATCCGAGGTCGCGTTGAGGCTCTGCGCACGGTCCAGCACCGAGACTTCCACCGGGGCGTTTTCGAACACGAACAGGCTGTCGAACAGCGGCTGGCCTTTGGGCAGTTCACTCTGTTCCTGGATGTTCACCAGCGGCAGGTATTCGTATTCACGCAGTTGCATGTTGTTGTCGAGCAGACCGCTGAGCCACTGGCGCACGCTGCAACGCTGGCCGTCCTCGGGCATTTTTACCCGCAGCGCGATGCTGTTGATGAACAGGCCGACGGTGCGCTGCATCTGCGGCATGTCCACCGGACGCCCGGCCACGGTGACGCCGAACAGCACGTCGCGATCACCGCTCAAGCGCCGCAGCACCAGCGCCCACGCCGCCTGGGCGAAGGTGTTGATGGTCAACTGATGGGCCTGGGCCAGTTCGCGCAATTGCACACCGTCACGGGCATCGAGCCTTGTGTAGCGGTCGCCGACGATCATGCCGCCGCTGTCGCCGGCATGTTCGCGCAGGAACGGCCGGTCGCTCGGGATCGGTGTGGTCCGTTCGAAACCCTGCAGGTTGCTTTTCCACCACTGCCGCGCTTCGGCGAGGCTCTGATGCTGCAGCCAGCCGATGTAGTCGCGATAACGCGACACAAGCCCAAGCTGCGCTTCCCGGCCTTCGCCGAGGGCGCTGTAGAACTCGAAGAAATCGTTCATCAGCAGCGAACGGCACCAGGCATCGATGAGGATGTGGTGGTTGCTCATCATGAACCAGTAGTGCGCCGCGCCGACCCGGATCAGGCGCAAATGGAACGGTGCCTGGTTGAGCAGGTCGAACCCGGCCTCGCGTTCGGTCTTGAGCAAGGTTTGCAGCTTCGGCTCTTGCTCCGCTTGCGCGATATCACTCCAGTCGAGGTATTCGATTGGCGTGCTGCCCGGCTTGTGGATCACTTGCAGCATCTGTTCGCCGACGTTCCAGCAGAACGAGGCACGCAACGCTTCATGGCGGGCAATCACCGCTTGCCAGGCCTGGGCAAAACGTTGCGGGTCGAGTTCGCTGTTGATGCGGTAGCGGTCCTGCATGTAGTACAGGCCGGTGCCCGGCTCCAGCAAGGTGTGCAACAGCATGCCTTCCTGCATGGGGGTCAACGGGTAGACGTCTTCAATTTCAGCAGCCGGGACCGGCAGCGCATCCAGTTGCGTCTGATTGAGCTGCGCCAGCGGGAAGTCCGACGGTGTCAGGCCACCCGCGTCGTCGCACAGGCAGTGTTCGATCAGGCTGCTCAATTCACCAAGGTAGGCGTCGGCCAACTCGTCGATGGTTGACGGATCGAAGCGTTCAGCGCTGAAGGTCCAGCGCAATACCAACTCACCGCCATACACCTGACCGTCAACGCTCAGCTCGTTGGGCAACGGGGCATTGGCATCGTGGGCCGCACCGATGGCTTCATCCAGTGGACGGAACAGCGCGTCGGCACCGAAGCTCTGGTCGAACTGGCCAAGGTAGTTGAAGGTGATCGGCGCCTGCGGCAACGCCGCCATGCTGTGGCGGCTCTGCTCATCGGCGAGGTAACGCAACACCCCATAACCCAGGCCTTTGTGTGGCACGGCACGCAATTGCTCCTTGATCGCCTTGATCGACGCGCCCTGTCCGGCGGCTTCTTCGATGTTCGACGGCGTCAGACGCAGCGGATAGGCGCTGGTGAACCAGCCCAGGGTACGGGTCAGGTCGATGTCGTCGAACAGCGCTTCGCGGCCGTGGCCCTCCAGTTGAATCAGCGCCGACGGGTGACCGCTCCAGCGGCACAGCACGCGGGTCAAGGCGGTCAACAGCAAGTCGTTGACCTGGGTGCGATAGGCACTCGGCGCCTGTTGCAGCAATTGCCGCGTGCGCTCGCTGTCGAGGCACACGCTGACGGTTTGCGCATGATGGTTCTGCCGTCCGCCATCGGGGTGATCGCAGGGCAATTCTGCACCTGGCCCGGCCAGTTGCGCCTGCCACCAACCCAGTTCTTCGCGCAGGGATTCGCTGCCGGCGTAGGCCTGCAAGCGTGCGGCCCAGTCCTTGAAGGCGCTGGTTTTCGCCGGCAGTTTCACCGACTGCCGGGCGTCCAGTTGGCGATACAGGGTCTGCAAGTCATCCAGCAGTACCCGCCACGACACACCGTCCACCACCAAGTGGTGAATGGCGATAAACAAGCGTTGCTGGCCTTCAGGGCCATCGACCAGCAATACGCGCAGCAACGGCCCCTCTTCAAGGTCGAGGCTGCGCTGGGCATCGGCGAACAGGGCGGCGCATTTGTCCATGGACGCAACCCGCACCTGCCACAGCACCGGCGCGTCGGAAATCGGCTGGTGCAAAGCCTGCCACTGGCCGGCAACGCGGCTGAAGCGCAGCCGCAAGGCGTCGTGCTGTTCGATCACCGCCAGCAGCGCTTGCTCCAGGCGATGAGGTTCCAGGGCGACAGTCGGTTGCAGCAACAACGCCTGGTTCCAGTGCTGGCGTTGCGGGATGTCGGTGTCGAAGAACCAGTGCTGGATCGGCGTCAGTCGCGACTCGCCCACGATCAAGCCCTGCTCGGCGCTGACCTGCTCGCTGCAGGTTGCCACGGCTGCGAGGGTCTGCACAGTCTGGTGCTGGAACAGGTCGCGAGGGCTGAAGTGGATGCCCTGCTGCCGCGCCCGGCTGACCACCTGGATCGACAGAATCGAGTCACCGCCCAACTCGAAGAAGTTGTCGTTGAGGCCAACCTGGCCGACGTTCAGCACTGCGCACCATATCTGCGCGAGCGTAACCTCAAGCTCGTTGACGGGCGCCACGTATTGTTGGCGACCCGACTCCGGGTCCGGCGCCGGGAGCGCACGGCGGTCGAGTTTGCCGTTGGCAGTCAGCGGCATGCTCGCCAGCAGGATCAGGTGCGTGGGCACCATGTAATCCGGCAGCTGCGATTTCAAGTGTGCCTTGAGGGCTTCGCGCAATGCGGCGTGTTGCGCTTCGTTCTGTTCGGCGACGTCAGTGGCGAGGTAACCCACCAGTTGCTTGCCGCTCGGAGCATCGAGGGCCAGCACCAGCGCTTCACGAATCGATTCGTGCTCCAGCAAACGGGTTTCGATTTCGCCCAACTCGATGCGGAAACCGCGAATCTTCACCTGATGGTCGATCCGGCCAAGGTATTCCACCAGGCCATCGGTGCGTTGACGCACCAGATCGCCGGTGCGGTAGATACGCCCGCCGCCGACGACAAACGGATCGGCCACGAAGCGCTCTGCGGTCATGCCCGGACGCTGGTGATAACCCTGGGCCAGGCCCGCGCCACCCAGGTACAACTCGCCCGTCGCGCCTTGCGGCACCAACGCCAGATCACCGTCGAGAATGTAGGCCACGCGGTCGCCGATCACACTGCCGATCGGCACGCTACCGACGCCCTCTTCCAGCACTTCAGGAGCAAGGCTGGCCAGCGGCATGACCACGGTTTCGGTCGGACCGTAGGCGTTGAAGAACAGGCTCGGCTTGAACGCTGCGCGAATACGCGCCAGGTGCTCACCGGTCAGTGCTTCGCCGCCGGTGATGATCATGCGCACCGGCAAAGTCTGGTCATGGGTCGCCAGCCATTGCGCCAACTGACTGCCGTAGCTCGGCGTGAAACCGAGGACGTTGATGTGATGACGACGGATCAGCCCGCAGATTTCTTCCGCGTCCCACTGCCCTTGAGCGCGCAACACGACTTGCGCCCCACTGAGCAGCGGCACCAGCAAACGCTCGGTCGCGGCGTCGAAGTTGATCGAATAAAAGTGCAGTTCGCAATCATCGGGGCGCATGGTAAAGCGCTCGATCACGGCGCGGCAGTGCATGGCGATTTCGCCGTGGGACACCACCACGCCTTTAGGTTTACCAGTCGAGCCCGAGGTGTAGATCAAGTAGGCCTGATGTTGCGGCAAACTGATCAACGGCAGCCCGGTGGCCGGGTAATTGGACAGCGCAGCGGCGTCCTCTTCAAGGCACCAGCGGCCGACGGTCACCGGCAACTCGCCCAGGGCCTTGAACATCGCCGCATCGCTGAGCAGCAAACCGAGGCCGCTGTCTTCGATCATGTAATGCAAGCGCTCCAGCGGGTATTCCGGGTCCAGCGGCACATAGGCGCCGCCGGCCTTGAGGATCGCCAGCAAGCCGACGACCATCTCCATCGAGCGCTCCAGTGCCAGCCCCACACGAACCTGCGGTCCGACACCACGCTCGCGCAGCATCCAGGCCAGGCGATTGGCGTGGCTGTCGAGCTCGGCGTAGCTCAGGGTCTGCCCGGCGAAAGTCAGGGCCGGAGCGTCCTGGCGTATCGAGGCTTGCTCGGCGAACAGGTGATGGATGCACTGGTCCAGCCGATGTTCGCCCGCCTCGACGCCGAGGCTGTCGAGCAGACGTTGTTGTTCGTCGCACGCCAGCAGCGGCAGCTCGCTCAAGCGTTGTTGCGGATCGGCAATCAGCGCCTCCAGCAGATTGCACCAATGCCCGGCCATGCGGGCGATGCGCGGTTCGTCGAACAGATCGGTGCTGTAGGTCAGGCAGCAACCAAGGCGATGGTCGAGGTCGGTGACTTCCAGGTTGAGGTCGAACTTGGTCGCGCGGGCATCGTTGGCCAGGTACTCGACCGTCATGCCGGCCAGGGTGCGGCTTTGCTGGAACTCCCAGCGTTGCACGTTGCACATCACCTGGAACAACGGGTTGTAGGCCGCGCTGCGGGGTGGTTGCAAGGCTTCCACCAGATGATCGAACGGCAAGTCCTGATGGGACTGGCCTTCGATCACTGTATGGCGCACATGCTCGAACAGCTCGCCGACAGACATCTGCCCGTCGAGCCGGCAGCGCAGCACCTGGGTGTTGAGGAATGCGCCGATCAGCCCTTCGCTTTCCGGACGAATGCGGTTGGCGACTGGCGCGCCGATGCGCAGATCGGTCTGACCGCTGTAGCGGTACAACAGCGTCGCCAGGGCGGCGGTCATGGTCATGAACAGCGTCAGGCCATGTTGCGCATTGAAGGTGCGGACCCTTGCCGCGAGGTCGTCACTCAAGTCAAAGCGATACAACTCCCCCTGATGGCTTTGCACCGGCGGACGCGGACGGTCGGCCGGCAACTCCAGCAGCGGGTGTTCGCAGCCCAGTTGCGTGATCCAGTAATCGAGCTGGCGTTGGCGCTCGCCAGACTCCAGCCACTGACGCTGCCACACGCTGTAGTCCAGGTACTGCACCGGCAACGGCGCGAGCGGCGACTCGCGGTCGTCGACAAAGGCTTCGTACAGCGCGCTGAGTTCCCGGGCAAAGATGTCCATCGCCCAGCCTTCGGTGACGATGTGGTGCAAGGTCAGAACGAAGTAGTGTTCCTGTTCGGCGGTCTTGACCAGGCACGCACGCAACAGCGGTCCGGTTTCCAGATCGAACGGCTGGTGCGCTTCATCGTCGGCCAGTTGCTGAACCTGCCACTCGCGGCCTTCGGTATCCAGCGCGGTGAAATCCTTCCACGCCATGCGCACGCCGGTTTGCGCATGCACGTGCTGGCGGGCGACACCGTCGATGCTCGGGAACGTGGTGCGCAGGGTTTCGTGACGCAGGATCAGGGCTTGCAGTGCTGCTTCGAAACACGCGACATCGAGCACACCACGCAGTCGTGCCATGCCACCGACGTTGTAGGCCGGGCTGTCCGGCTCCATCTGCCAGAGGAACCACATGCGCTGCTGGGAATAGGACAGCGGTACCGCCTGACGGCGGTCGACTTTCTCGATGGGTGGTTGTTTGTTGGTGCTGCCGTTGGCCTGGATCAAGCGAACCTGTTCGGCAAACCTGCCCAGTTCGCTATTCTCGAACAACGTCCGCAACGGCAACTCGACGTCGCAGGCCTGACGGGTACGGGAGATAATTTGCGTGGCCAGCAGCGAGTGGCCGCCCAAGGCAAAGAAATCATCGCGCAGGCCAACCTGTGCCAAGCCCAGCACCTCGCGCCAGATACCGGCAATTTGTTGTTCCAGTTCAGTCACTGGCTCAAGGTGTTCGCGCACCTGCCACTGCGGCTCCGGCAAGGCGCGGCGGTCGAGTTTGCCGCTCGGGCCGAGGGGCATTTCCTGCAGGCGCATCAATTGCGCCGGGACCATGTATTCCGGCAATTCGGCGGCCAATGCGCTTTTCAGGTGCGCGGTTTGATTGGCCTCGTCTCCATCATTGGCCGCAGCGGTGTAGTAACCGATCAGTTGTGCACCGGCCACGGTTTCGCGCACCAGCACTACGGCTTGCGCAACGCCGTCCTGGGCTAGCAGCCGCGCTTCGATTTCCTGCGGTTCGACCCGGAAACCTCGCAGTTTGACCTGCTGATCGAGACGGCCGAGGTATTCGATCACGCCATCCGCCGTCCAGCGCGCCCGGTCGCCAGTACGGTACAGTCGCGCACCCGGCTCACCCAAGGGATCGACCACGAAGCGTTCAGCCGTCAGGCCCGGGCGGCCCAGATAGCCGCGGGCAAGGCCGATACCACTGATGCACAGTTCACCCGGCACACCAGCCGGTACCGGGTTGAGATCGTTGTCGAGTACACGGCAGACGACGTTGCCCAGCGGACGGCCAATCGGCGAACGCTCGCCATCAGCGCGGGAGCAGTGCCAATGGGTCACGTTGATTGCGGTTTCGGTCGGGCCGTAGCGGTTGTGCAGTTGCACCGCCGGCAACTGTTCCAGCACGTGGTTGCGCAGTTCGGCGGGCAACGCTTCGCCCCCGGAGAACACGCGGCGCAGGCTGGTGCATTCAGCGCTCAATGGTTCCTCGATGAACAGCGAAAGCAGCGGCGGCACGAAGTGCAGCGTGGTCACGCCATGCGCTTGAACAAGCTGCGCGATGCGGTGCGGATCGCGGTGCTCACCGGGGCCGGCGATCACCAGGCGACTACCGGTGATCAAGGGCCAGAAGCACTCCCACACCGACACGTCGAAACTGATCGGCGCCTTTTGCATCAGCACATCGGTTTCGTTCAGGCGATAGGTCTGCTGCATCCACTGCAGGCGCTCGGCCAGTGCCGCGTGGGTGTTGCCGACGCCTTTGGGCAGGCCGGTGGACCCGGAGGTGTAAATCACATAGGCGAGGTTGTCGCCCTGCAGATGCAGGCCCGGCGCATGGCTTGGCCAGTTCTCCAGATGGAGCGCGTCCATGGCTATTGCGCTGACATCCTCAGTGGCTGGCAGACGATCAAGCAATTGGGTCTGGGTCAGCAGCAACTCGACGCCGCTGTCGCTGAGCATGTAGGCCAGGCGCTCGGTCGGGTAATCCGCATCCAGCGGCACATAGGCACCACCCGCCTTGATGATCGCCAGCAGGCCTATCAGCAGTTGCGGCGAACGCTCACAGGCGATGGCCACACAGACGTCCGGACCAACGCCTTTGTCGCGCAGGTAATGAGCCAAACGGTTGGCCCGGGCGTGCAGTTCGGCGAAGTCCAGGCTACCGCCGTCCCACACCAGTGCGGTGCGCTGCGGCGTCTGGTGCGCCTGTTCGTTTAGCCATTCAGGCAGCCACTGGCTGGCCGGTGAGCACGGTGCAGTGGCCCAATCCGATTGCTGACGGTGCTCGGCAGGCGTCAACAGTGGCAGGTCGCCGATGGCGATGTTCGGTTGTTCACAGACAGCCCGCAACAGATGGCTGAAATGCTCGGCCAGGCGCTCGATGGTCGCGGCGTCGAACAACTCGCTGGCGTAGTCGAAGGACAAGGTCAGGCGACCGTTGCGGTCTTCTTCGCTATGCAACTGCAAATCGAACTTGGCTTCTCGGCTATGCCAAGGCAGCTCTTCGGCCAACAGCCCGGGCAGGCGGCGCAAAGCGCTCAGGTCCCGTTGCTGATGGTTGAACATGACCTGGAACAGACCCTGCTCGCGGGCCTGCGGGAACGCCTCCAGCATTTGCTCGAACGGCAGGTCCTGATGGACCTGGGCGTCCAGTACGGTGCGCCGGGTTTGCGCCAGCAGCTCGGCGAATGGCTGGCGTGAGTCCACCTCGGCACGCAACACCAGGGTATTGATGAAGAATCCAATCAGCCCTTGGGTTTCCAGGCGTGGACGGTTGGCATTGGGTACGCCGATGCGGATATCACGCTGGCCGCTGTAGCGGTGCAACAGGCCCTGGAATGCTGCGAGCAACAGCATGAACGACGTGGATTCATGGGCCTGGGCGGTCTGGCGGATGGCTTCGCTGAGGGCCGCGCCCAGGCGCACTGTGTGGCGTGCAGCACTGCGCAATTGTTGTGCCGAACGGGGATGGTCGGTGGCCAGGGTCAAGGTCGGGTGTTCGTCGCCCAACTGCGCTTTCCAGTAGGCCAGTTGCCGCTCGCCCTCTCCTTGCGCCAGCCATTGGCGCTGCCAGCTGCCGTAATCGGCGTACTGCGTCGGCAATGGCGCCAGCAGCGTTTGCTGGCCTTGGGAGGCCGCCGCATACAGGCGCGAGAACTCGTCGATCAGTACGTTCAGCGACCAGCCGTCAGCGATGATGTGGTGCATCGTCACCAATAACTGATGGTCTTCGTCGTCGAGGCGCACCAGCGTCACACACATCAACGGACCTTTCTCCAGATCGAACTGGGTCCGCGCTTCGTCCTCGCGGATTTGCTGCGCCCGGGCCTCACGCTCGGCGACAGGCAGGTCGCTGATATCGACCCGTTGCAAGTTGAACCCGGCAGCAGAAACGACCCGTTGCAACGCCACACCATCACGCTCGAAGAATCGCGTGCGCAAGGACTCGTGGCGCTCGATCAACTGCTGGAAACTGGCGCGCAAGGCGTCCTCATCCAGCTCGCCGCGCAGGCGCAAGGCACCGGGAATGTTGTAGGCGCTGCTGTACGGGTCGAGTTGCCAGGTGATCCACAGGCGGTTTTGCGCCAGGGATTGCGGCATCGGTTGCTGGCGCGACAGTGCAGTGATCGCGCCCTGGGCCAGGCCACCGTCCTGTTGCTGGCGGGCCACCACTTCGGCGAATGCACCGAGGGTCGGGGCTTCGAACAGCAGACGCAGATTCAACTCCAGACCGAGCTCTTCACGCAGGCGCGCCACCAATTGCATCGCCGCGATGGAGTTGCCGCCAAGCAGGAAGAAATGATCGTCGGCGCCCACCTTCCCGACCTGTAACTGCTCGCACCATAGGCGACCGATCAGACTTTGCAGCTCGGAGCCCGACTCGATCTTGCCTGCACTTTCGGTGGCGGCCGACGGGAACATCGCGTAGCTGTCGAGGCTGCCGTCCGCCAGGCGACTACGGCACGCCGAGCGTTGCAATTTGCCGCTGGACGTCTTGGGCAGCGCGCCCGGATTGAGCAGCACCACCACGCCCGGCGCTTGCTGATAAGCCTCGGCGACGGCCTGGCGAATGGCTTTGATCAAGGATTCGGGCGGCAGGATTTTCTGCACGCTGCGGCTGATTTCGGCGGCAATGCCGATGCCTTCCTGGCCATCAACCGTGACGGCGAAGGCGGCCACGCGTCCTTTGCGCACCACTTCCACTTCACGTTCGACAGTCTGCTCGATGTCCTGCGGGTACAGGTTGTGCCCACGCACGATCAGCATGTCCTTCAGGCGGCCGGTGATGAACAGTTCACCGTTGCGCATGAAACCCAGGTCACCGGTTCGCAGCCAGGTCTGACCGGCGTGCCGGACGAAGGTCCTGACGGAGGCCTCGGGGTTGCGCCAGTAACCGAGGGCGATGCTCGGCCCGCTGGCCCAGACTTCACCGACGACGTTGTCGGCCTGTTCGGTGAGCGAGACAGGCTCGATGATCAGCACGGCGTGACCCGGTTGGCTGATACCACAACTCATGATCGGGCTGCCCTCGCCCGTTTCGATACGGTTCTGCGCCAGGGCCTGATCGTCTACCCGCAGGTTGCCGATGCCTTGGCCGCGCGGTGTGCCGGCGACAAACAATGTGGCTTCTGCCAGACCGTAGGAAGCCATGAAACTGTTCGCGCTGAAGCCACAGGTCGCGAACTTCCCGGCGAAGCGTTCCAGCGTGTCGAGGCGTATCGGTTCGGAACCGGAATACGCCACGCGCCAACTACTCAGGTCAAGTCGTTCCAGGGCTGACTCACTGACCCTCTCGCAACACAAGCGATAGGCAAAGTCCGGCCCGCCGCTGATGGTGCCACCGTATTCGCTGATCGCCTCCAGCCAGCACAATGGCCGGCCGAGGAAGTACGCCGGCGACATCAGCACGCAAGGCACGCCGCTGAAAATCGGCTGCAGCAGGCCGCCGATCAGGCCCATGTCGTGGTACAGCGGCAGCCAGCTGACGATCACGTCGTCGGGGTTCAGATCAATGCCGAAACCGCGGCGAATCAGCAATTCGTTGGCCACCAGATTGCCGTGGCTGACTTGCACGCCTTTGGGCAGCGCGGTAGAGCCGGAGGTGTATTGCAGGAAGGCGATGTGATCGTCCTGCAAATCCGCCGCGATCCAGCGCTCGGCCAGGGCATCGTCGAGGATATCGACACACAGCATCGGCGGCGCCCCTTCGATTTGCTGCAACGCATCACGCAGCCCGGCGCTGGTCAGCAGCAAGCGCGGTTCGGCATCGCTGATGATCGACAACAGGCGCTCCTGATGATGACGGCGTGTCGATTCCGGCGGGTAAGCTGGCACCGCGATCACGCCCGCATACAGGCAACCGAAGAATGCCGCGACGTAATCCGCGCCACTGGGGAACAGCAGCACGGCGCGGTCACCGAAATCCGCTTGAGCCTGCAACGCGCCGGCAATCGTCCGCGCCCGCTGATCCAGCTCGCGATAACTGAGCACTACAGACTGATCCGGGGTCTCGGCGAGAAAGCGCAAGGCCACCCGGTCCGGCGTCAGGGCCGCGCGGCGCTGAAGGGCCTGGACCATTGTGCTGGGGAGTTCGAACGCGTCGGTCATGAGGTTTCCTGCCTGATTTCGGCTGTAGGAGCGAGCTTGTTCGCGAAAAAAAGGAGAACGCCGCGGAGTGTCAGGCGCCCATCGCCATCGTTGACGACCATCGCGAGCTCGCTCCTACAGGGTTATGAGGATTGCGCTGTGCCATTCACCAATGAGAACGGATGACGTCCTGAAATAATTAGGTGCCGACTGGAACACCAAGCGCACTGAAGTGAGTCAGCGTGTCGCAGTTCTCACTCTGCATCCTCATAGAGAATTAGTTATTTTTCTCATTTGACAATAATTATCATTAAGAATAATTTGTCGCTCGATGTGTAGGACGGCCCCCCCCCCCGATTCATTCGCCGCCCCACTAACCTTTTGGCAGCAGGGTGATTTCCATGATGGAACCAGTATCCACAAGCAGGTGCGATACACCTCTACTTCAGGCATTCGTCGACAATCGACTGATTCTGGTGAAGATCGCCGCCAGAATTACCGGTTGCCGCTCCCGTGCCGAAGATGTTGTGCAGGACGCATTCTTCCGGCTGCAATCGGCCCCGCCCATCACCAGTTCGATCAAGGCTCAGCTCAGCTACCTGTTTCAGATCGTGCGCAACCTGGCGATCGACCATTACCGCAAGCAGGCGCTGGAGCAGAAATATTCCGGTCCTGAAGAGGAAGGGCTGAATGTGGTGATCCAGGGTGCGTCACCGGAAACGTCGCACATCAACTTCTCGACGCTGGAGCACATTGCCGATGCGTTGACCGAGTTGCCGAGCCGCACCCGCTACGCCTTCGAGATGTATCGCCTGCACGGCGTACCGCAAAAAGACATCGCCAGAGAACTCGGCGTCTCGCCGACCCTGGTGAACTTCATGATCCGCGATGCACTGGTGCACTGCCGCAAGGTCTCGGGCAAGCGTGGGGATACGGCTGCTCGCCACTGAGATCCGATACTTCAACGCCTCCATCGCGAGCAGGCTCGCGCCCACATTTGCCCTGTGTTCGCAGGCCCCTGTGGGAGCGAGCCTGCTCGCGAAAGCTGACTCAAGACCGCGACGAATCTTGAGTCTCAAGCCTCAGGCCAGTGTGCACCGATCAAAGAACCGCTCCCGCCCCAACACCATCAAGGCCGCGCGCTTGTGCGGGAAGTCGAACTCTTTCTCGCAGTGAAAGCACTGGTTCTGCATGTACCCGATCATCTTCGCGTTATCGGCACGCGGTTCGGCAACCACGCGCTGCGTGCGCGGATCATCGAGAAACAGGTAATGCACCAGCGCCGATAACCAGCTTGCCACCTTGTGCGGGCCTCGATGGTTTTCTTCACCCACCAGCATGTGAATGCCACGGTCGTAATCGTTGGCCTCGTAGAACGGTGCGATGCGATCTTCCTTGGCCCAGTAGGCTTCGAAGTAAGCGAACGGCTGATCGTCGAAACACCCGATCAATGTCAGGGCGTGCGGATCGGCCTCGAGTTTGTTCAGGTATTGGCGATGCTGTTCGAGGCTGCCCTCCTCCTGCCAGAAACTCGCGACGCGCGGGCTATTCTGCCAACGGTTGAAGCGTGCCAGGTCTTGCTCGATTTCCAGCGTGCGCAGGGAAATCCAGGCGCCCAGCTGCGCATCGAATCGTCGATACACTTCACCCCGGGGTTTCACCGGGCGTCGCGGATGACGCTTGCCGTCGGTGATGACCATTTGCTGTGGATAGCTGCCGGTCAGGGAATGCCTCAGCCACGGCTGCGGCAACTGCCAGAACAAGGTGCGCTCGCAGTGATACTGGCCGCTGATGGAGGTCGCAATCAGCAAGCCGCTGGACACGGCTTCGTCCGGCACGTCCTGCAGTTGCCAGATCAGGCGCTGACAGTCGGGGTCGCGAGCGAACAGCCAGTAACAGGCCGCCCACAACGCTTGCCCTTCAGGGCAACTGAAACGCTCCAGCAATTGCACGTGCAACTCGGGGCCACGAATCAGCCGCAGGGTCAGCAACGGTTGCCCTTCCAGGCTGAGGCTCAGGCGGCTTTGCGTTTCATCAGCGGCAAGACGACTGCCTGTCGGCAGACACAGGGCAGTCAGGTCATTCAGATTGGACATGGGGCGGGCTCACGATAATCGTCGACAGTTCAACGAGGTGACGTCAGCCACAATGGGAAATTTAGGCAAAGACCATCAATTGGCGACTTGTGGTGCCGGTTCGTTGTGTGGGACCGGCACAAGCGCAATCTTGTACGGATCGAAAATCTTCAACATCTGGCCGTTGTCCCGCAAGCCTTGCAGCACCTTGGCGAATGCCTCGCCGCTGATGGGAGCCGTCGGGCGCAGGATGGCGTAATGGTGATAGACCTGATCGATGCGTTGGGACGCCAGCAACTCGCTGGCAACTTTTTCATTGCGCAGGAAGTAGTCGCTCAGGTACGAACGCGTGACCAGCGCGATGTCGGCCCGGCCGCGCAACACCATCAGCAGATTGCTGTCATGGGAATAGGTCAGCATGGCGTTGTAGTTTTTCTCCAGGTACTTGGGATCGGCATTGAAGTTGGCGAACTCGTAGTGATAGCCGCTGAACAGTGCCAGACGCTTGCCGCTCAGGTCGGCGAAATAGCTCTGCTGCCGATCGGGCAGGCGTTGCGCGACAAAAATTTCGGCGTCCTCCAGCCCCATGTCGACGGCGATATGGGGAATGTCTTTCCAACCCCAGGCCGGATTTTCGAAGATGGCCATGTCGACCCGGCCCTGCTTGAAGTCACCGAAGCGCCGGGGAATGGACGTGGGTACCAGGACAAACTGGTAGTCGCTTTGCGATGCGTTCATCGCCTCGACCAGTTGCGGCAGCAACCCGGTATCGACCCCGGATTCCGGGCGCACGGTGTAGGGAGGAAAGTGCGCGGCACCAATGCGCACCAGTTGTGCGGCCTGGGACGGCACCATCGCTGACGCTGCAAGCATTGCCAGCAAAAGCCGCGAGGCTTTTCGAATTGGCGAACCCATCAAAACGACCCCACTCCCCAATAAAACAGCATCAATGCTATCAAGCTAGGCGGTTTCATCCAGTTAGCCAGTTTAATGTTGGCCAACACAACTTTATTGCCGTTCTTCCAGCACCAGAATCAACGCCTCATCGGCCAACTGATCGAGGGTCATGCTGCCTCCGGCGCGAAACCAGGTGGTGGTCCAGGACAATGCGCCGGTCAGGAACCGCCGGGTGATGAACACATCGCCGCGGATAAACCCGGCAGCCTTGGCTTCGCCCAGTACTTGCAGCCAGATGCCTTCATAGATATCGCGCAGCGCCAGGACCTTGGCCTGGCCCTCTTCGGACAGCGAGCGCCATTCGTAGACCAGCACCGCCATGGCCTCGCCGCTGCCTCCCATGATTGACTGCAATTCACACCGGATCAGCGCCAGCACCCGCTCGCGCACATTGCCGGCCTCGGCGATGGCCGCACGCATCAACGCGGTGTTGTAGCGAATGGTTTCTTCCATCACGGCGCGCAGGATTTCGTCCTTGCTTTTGAAGTGGTGGAAAATACTCCCGGACTGAATGCCCACGGCGCCGGCCAGATCGCGCACGGTCGTGCGTTCATAGCCTTTATTGCGGAACAGGTGGGCCGCCACTTGCAACAGCTTGCCACGGGCGCTGTCCGGGTCGGTCAATTGGCCGTCGCTCACCAATTCGCGCATGACCCTCAGGGCTTTTTGCTCGTCCACCCGTTCTCTCCTACAGTCGATCAATCAATAACGCCGATCCCCCGAAAACACCGGAGTTGCGCGGGCAATTTAAGCTGACGGATGGCACCGAGCAAGCGCTTGGCAGAAGAAAATCAAGCCATTTACAAACCAAGCGCTTGCTTGGTAATGTCAACGCACTTCGGTTGGAGGTGGCTATGGAATGGACTGCGCCTAAAACAATTCGCATCGGTTGCGCGAGCGCCTTCTGGGGCGATACCTCGACCGCTGCCTCGCAGCTCGTGGAACACGGGCATCTGGACTATCTGGTCTTCGATTACCTGGCCGAAATCACCCTGTCGATCATGGCCGGCGCGCGGATGAAAGATCCCCGGGCCGGCTATGCGGGCGACTTCATCGAAGTCCTCGCCCCCTTGTTGCCGCAGCTCGCGCAGCACAACATCCGGGTCATCAGCAATGCCGGCGGCGTCAATCCCCAGGCCTGCGCCGCCGCCCTGCAAGCGGCCTGCGACAAGGCCGGAGTGGCCTTGAAGATCGCCGTGCTGCTGGGTGATGACCTGCAACCGCAATTCAAACAACTGGGCAGCCTGGGCATTCATGAAATGTTCAGCGGCGCGCCCCTGCCACCGATGTGCGTCTCGACCAATGCCTACCTCGGCGCACCCGGTATCGTCGAAGCCCTGCGTCTGGGTGCGGACATCGTGATCACCGGGCGCGTGGTCGACAGTGCGGTGGTCAGCGCTGCGCTGGTGCATGAGTTCGGCTGGTCGTGGCACGACTACGACAAGCTCGCCCAGGCAGCACTGGCCGGGCACATCATCGAATGCGGCGCCCAGTGCACGGGTGGCAACTTCACCGATTGGCGCGATGTGCCCGACTACGAACACATCGGTTTTCCCATCGTCGAAGTCAGCGCCGACAGCCAGTTCATCGTCAGCAAACCCGAAGGTACCGGCGGGCTGGTCACGCCGCTGACGGTGGGCGAACAGATGCTGTACGAAATCGGCGACCCGCGCGCGTATCTGCTGCCCGACGTGGTGTGCGATTTCACTCAGGTCAAACTGCTGCAACAAGGCAGGAACGCGGTACAGGTGCACGGCGCCAAAGGCCTGCCGCCGACGGCTCAATACAAGGTCAGCGCCACGTACCCCGATGGTTTTCGCTGCACCGCCAGTTGCCTGATTGCCGGCATCGATGCCGTCGACAAGGCGCGGCGAGTCAGCACGGCGATCATCAACAAGACCTCGGAAATGTTCCGTCAGCGCGGCTGGGCGCCGTACAGCGAGGTGAATATCGAGTTGCTGGGCAGCGAGGCCACCTACGGCCCCCACGGCCAGCGTCAGGACAGCCGCGAAGTGGTGATCAAACTCGCGGTGCGCCATCCGGACAAGCAGGCATTGGTCGTGTTCTCCCGGGAAATCGCCCAGGCCGCCACCGGCATGGCGCCGGGGCTGACCGGCATTGTCGGTGGCCGGCCGACGGTGTATCCGCTGATCCGGCTGTTCTCGTTCCTGATCGACAAAACAGCCTGCACGCTGGACATTGATTTCATGGGTCAGCGCCACCCGTGTGCCCTGCCCGCTCTCGATGTGCTCGACCCGCTGGACCTGCCAGCCCTGCTCGCGCCACCGAAACCGATTGGCCTGGCCGACGCCAGCGTGGCTCTGGTCAAGCTGGCGGTCGCCCGCTCCGGCGACAAGGGCAACCACAGCAATATCGGCGTCATGGCCCGCGAGCCCGAATTCCTGCCATGGATCGCCGAAGCCTTGACCCCGGAAGTAATCGTCGACTGGATGGGCCACGTCCTCGATCCAATCCACGGACGGGTAGAACGCTGGTACTTGCCCGCCAGCCACAGCCTGAATTTCCTGCTGGAAAACGCCCTCGGCGGCGGCGGTGTCGCCAGCCTGCGAATCGATCCGCAAGGCAAAGCCTTCGCCCAGCAACTACTGGAAATCCAGATCCCGGTGCCGCAACGCATCGCCGACCAGTTCAACTAGAGGATCGCCGCCATGACCTACGATTCGATTTTCAGAGCCGATTTGTTTGCCGGCCAAAACATCATCGTCACCGGTGGTGGCAGTGGCATCGGCCGCTGCACCGCCCACGAACTGGCGGCACTCGGCGCCCATGTGCTGCTGGTCGGGCGCAGGGCCGACAAGCTCAAAACCGTTGCGGCAGAGATTGCCGAAGACGGCGGCACGGCCGATTGGGCGGTTTGCGACATCCGCGAGGAAGAACCGGTGCAGCACCTGGTCAGCGAATTGATCCGCAAGCATGGCCCCATCCATGGCCTGGTCAACAACGCGGGCGGGCAGTACCCGTCGCCCCTGGCCTCGATCAATCAAAAAGGTTTCGAAACCGTGATGCGCACCAATCTGGTGGGCGGTTTCCTGATGGCCCGGGAAGTGTTCAACCAGTCCATGAGCAAGCACGGCGGCGCCATCGTCAACATGCTCGCCGACATGTGGGGGGGCATGCCCGGTATGGGGCACTCCGGCGCGGCGCGTTCGGGCATGGACAACCTGACCAAGACCGCCGCGTACGAATGGGGTCATGCCGGGGTGCGGGTCAACGCCGTGGCGCCGGGCTGGATTGCCTCCAGCGGCATGGACACCTACGAAGGCGCCTTCAAGGCGGTGATTCCGACCTTGCGTGAACACGTGCCGCTCAAGCGCATCGGCACCGAATCGGAGGTCAGCGCAGCGATTGTTTTCCTGCTCAGCCCGGCAGCGGCGTTCGTCAGCGGCAGCACCCTGCGCATCGACGGCGCCGCCAGCCTCGGCGGGCGCGCCTGGCCTATCCACAAGGCGACCAACAGCGAGTCGTATAACGGCTTCCACCGCGCCTACATACCCGACGTGTTGAAGGACAAGGAATAAGCCATGCCGGTGATTCAGTCGCAACTCGATCCCCACAGCGAGCCGTTCGCCCGGAACCGTGCGGCGATGCTGAGCGCCATCGAACAAGTGCGCGCGCTCGAACAGAACTTGCTGAACAAGGCTGCCGAAGCCAAACCCAGGTTCGAAAAACGCGGTCAGTTGTTGCCCCGCGAGCGCCTCGATCTGCTGCTGGACCCCGGTGCGCCGTTTCTCGAACTGGCGAGCCTGGCCGGCTACAAGCTGCATGATGACAAGGACGGCAGCTCCGCTGGTGGCGGTTTGATCGCCGGTATCGGCTATGTCTGCGGCGTGCGTGTGCTGGTGGTGGCGAACAACAGCGCGATCAAGGGTGGGACCATTTCCCCCAGCGGTTTGAAAAAATCCCTGCGCCTGCAACAGATCGCCATGGAAAACAAACTGCCAGTGATCACCCTCGCCGAAAGTGGCGGCGCCAACCTCAATTACGCGGCGGAAATTTTCGTCGAAGGCGCGCGCAGCTTTGCCAATCAGGCGCGGATGTCGGCCATGGGCTTGCCGCAGGTCACTGTGGTCCACGGCTCGGCCACGGCGGGTGGTGCCTATCAGCCGGGCTTGTCGGATTACGTGGTGGTGGTGCGCGGCAAGGCCAAGCTGTTTCTCGCCGGCCCGCCACTGCTCAAGGCCGCCACCGGCGAAGTCGCGACCGATGAAGAACTGGGCGGCGCCGAGATGCACGCACAAACCGCCGGCACCGCCGAATACCTGGCTGAAAACGACGCCGACGGTGTGCGTCAGGTACGCGAGATTGTCAGCCTGCTGCCGTGGAACGAGCAGTTGCCCCGACTCCCCGAACGTCGCTGGGAGGAGCCGCTCTACCCCATCGACGAACTGCTGGGCCTGATCCCGGATGACCCGAAAAAACCCTACGACGTACGCGAAATCATCGCCCGTCTCGCCGACGCTTCGAACTTTCTTGAATTCAAAGGCGAGTTCGATCAGCAGACCGTCTGCGGTCACCTGAAAATTCAGGGCCGTGCCTGTGGCTTCATCGGCAACAACGGCCCCATCACGCCAAAAGGCGCGAGCAAGGCCGCCCAGTTCATCCAGCTGTGCGATCAGAGCCAGACGCCGTTGCTGTTTTTCCACAACACCACCGGGTTCATGGTCGGCACCGAATCGGAACAACAAGGCGTGATCAAGCACGGCGCGAAGATGATTCAAGCGGTGGCCAACGCTCGCGTGCCAAAACTGACCATCGTCGTCGGTGGCTCCTATGGCGCCGGCAACTATGCAATGTGCGGGCGCGGCCTCGACCCGCGTTTCATCTTCGCCTGGCCCAACAGCCGCACGGCGGTGATGGGCGGCGCGCAAGCGGGCAAAGTGCTGCGCATCGTCACCGAGGCCAAACAGGCCAAGAATGACCTGGTGCCCGATCCGAAAATGCTCGACATGCTGGAACAGGTCACCGCGCAGAAACTCGACAGCCAGTCCACGGCACTCTACGGCAGCGCCAATTTGTGGGACGACGGTTTGATCGACCCGCGCGATACCCGGACCTTGCTCGGTTACTTACTGGATATTTGTCACGAGGCCGAGGTGCGGCCATTGCAAACCAACAGCTTTGGTGTGGCGCGGTTCTAAGCCGACTAACAGGAGAACAATAAGAATGATCTTCACCCAGGAACACGAAGCACTGCGCCGCACGGTGCGCCAGTTCGTCGAGCACGAGATCAACCCGCACGTCGAGGAATGGGAAAAGGCAGGGCGTTTCCCCATCCACGAAATTTTCCGCAAGGCCGGCGACCTCGGCTTGCTGGGCATTTCAAAACCGGAGAAATTCGGCGGCATGGGGCTCGACTACAGCTATTCGATCGTCGCGGCCGAAGAGTTCGGCACCATTCATTGCGGCGGCATACCGATGTCCATCGGCGTGCAGACCGACATGTGCACGCCTGCGCTGGCACGTTTCGGTTCCGATGAATTGCGCGAAGAGTTCCTGCGCCCGGCCATCAGCGGCGAGCAGGTCGGCTGCATCGGAGTCTCCGAAGTTGGCGCCGGCTCCGACGTCGCCGGACTTAAAACCACCGCGCGCAAGGACGGCGACGATTACGTGATCAACGGCAGCAAGATGTGGATCACCAACTCGCCAAGCGCCGACTTCATCTGCCTGCTGGCCAACACCTCGGACGATAAACCGCACATCAACAAATCGCTGATCATGGTGCCGATGAACACACCAGGCATCAGCTTGAGTTCGCACCTGGACAAGCTCGGCATGCGCAGCTCGGAAACCGCCCAGGTGTTTTTCGACAATGTGCGTGTACCGCAGCGCAACCGCATCGGCCATGAAGGCGCGGGGTTCATGATGCAGATGCTGCAGTTCCAGGAGGAACGCCTGTTCGGTGCGGCCAACATGATCAAAGGCCTGGAGTACTGTGTCGACAGCACTATCGAATACTGCAAGGAGCGCAAAACCTTCGGCAATGCGCTGATCGACAATCAGGTGATCCACTTCCGCCTGGCTGAACTGCAAACCGAGATCGAATGCCTGCGGGCGTTGGTCTATCAGGCCACCGAGCAATACGTCAAAGGCCAGGACGTGACGCGCCTGGCCTCCATGGCCAAGCTCAAGGCCGGGCGGCTGGGCCGCGAAGTCAGCGACAGTTGCCTGCAATATTGGGGCGGCATGGGCTTCATGTGGGACAACCCGGTGGCCCGGGCCTACCGCGATGTCCGGCTGGTATCGATTGGCGGCGGTGCCGACGAAATCATGCTGGGGATCATTTGCAAACTGATGGGCATTCTGCCGGGGAAAAAGAAATGAGCAGCCTGCCGGTTTGCCAGACCTTGCTGCTGGAATTGCACAACGGAGTGTTGCACATCACCCTCAATCGCCCGGACAGCCGTAACGCGATGAGCTTGCAGATGGTCGCCGAGTTGCGCTCGGTACTGGCAGCCGTGCGCGATGACCGAGGCGTTCGGGCACTGGTGATCGGCGGTGCCGGCGGCCACTTCTGCGCCGGCGGCGATCTCAAGGACATGGCCAGTGCCCGTGCTCAGGGTTCGAGCGCACACCGCGACTTGAATCGGGTGTTCGGTGCGCTGCTGCAAGAGGTGCAACAGGCTCCGCAAGTAGTGATCACGGTGCTGCAAGGCGCGGTGCTCGGCGGTGGTTTCGGCCTGGCCTGCGTCAGCGATATCGCTTTGGCCGATCATCAGGCGCAATTCGGCCTGCCAGAAACCAGCCTCGGCCTGCTGCCGGCGCAAGTTGCGCCATTCGTGGTGCAGCGCATCGGCCTGACCGAAGCCCGACGCCTGGCCCTGACCGCGGCGCGTTTTGATGGTCACCAGGCACGGCGCATGGGGCTGGTGCATTTTGTCGAGCATGATCCACAGGCCCTGGCTGAGCGTCTCGATGAGGTATTGGCGCATGTGTTGTGTTGTGCGCCCGAAGCCAATGCGATGACCAAGAAACTCCTGCTGGCGAGTGCCGGACAACCGTCGGATGCCCTGCTGGATCAGGCAGCCGAATGGTTCAGCGAAGCGGTGACCGGGGCTGAAGGCGTCGAGGGAACGATGGCCTTCGTGCAAAAACGCAAACCGGGGTGGGCACCTTAAGAGCATCGCGAGCGGGCTCGCTCCCACAGGGCTCTATGTCGCTCACAAATCCTGTGGGAGCGTGCTTGCCCGCGAAGAGGCCAGCAATTTCACCGCACAACTTGAGAGACAACTCCATGCCCGGACTCAAAAAAATCCTCATTGCCAACCGCGGTGAAATCGCCTGCCGCATCCAGCGCACGGCCCAGGCGCTGGGCTATCGCACGGTCGCCGTGTTCAGCGACGCCGACGCCGATGCACTGCACGTGCAGATGGCCGACGAGGCCGTCAACATCGGTCCAGCCGCGGTGCAACAGTCTTATTTGAACATCCCGGCCATCCTCGATGCAGCCCGGCGCACGGGCGCGGATGCGATCCATCCGGGCTACGGTTTCCTCTCGGAAAACGCCGGGTTTGCCCGCGCCTGCCAGGACGCCGGCATCACCTTCATCGGCCCCAGCCCCGAGGCCATCGAACTGATGGGCAGCAAGCGCCTTTCGAAGAACGCCATGATCGAAGCCGGTGTGCCCTGCATCGACGGTTATCAAGGCGACGGGCAGGACGACGCCACCCTGAGCCGCGAAGCCGGGCGCATCGGTTATCCGTTGATGATCAAGGCCAGCGCTGGTGGCGGTGGACGCGGCATGCGCCTGGTGCACGACGCCGGCAATTTGCTGGAACAGATCCGTACCGCGCGCTCCGAGGCCCTGAACGGTTTTGGCAGCGGCGAACTGATTCTCGAACAGGCACTGGTCGAACCACGTCATGTCGAGGTTCAGTTGTTCGGTGACCGCCACGGCAACCTGATTTACCTCGGCGAGCGCGATTGCTCGGTGCAGCGCCGGCATCAGAAAGTCATCGAAGAAGCACCCTGCCCGGTAATGACGCCTGAACTGCGCCAGGCCATGGGCGAAGCGGCGCTCAAGGCCGGGCGGGCAGTGCAGTATGTCGGCGCGGGCACCGTGGAATTTTTGCTGGATGCGCGCGGGCAGTTTTACTTTCTGGAGATGAACACCCGGTTGCAAGTGGAACACCCGGTCACCGAACTGATCACCGGGCTGGACCTGGTGGCCTGGCAGTTGAACATCGCCGAGGGGCAACCGCTGCCATTGCGCCAGGAGCAGGTGCAACTCCATGGGCACGCCATGGAAGTGCGCCTGTATGCCGAAGATCCAGCTCAGGATTTCCTGCCCCAAACCGGGCGCGTGATGGCCTGGGAGCCGGGATTGCAGGACGGCGTTCGGATCGACCACGGCCTGATCGAAGGCCAGGTCATCAGCCCCTTCTACGACCCGATGCTCGGCAAGCTCATCGCCCACGGTGCGACCCGCGAAGAAGCCCGGCGCAAACTGCTGCGGGCGGTACAAGACAGCGTGCTGCTGGGCGTGCAAAGCAATCAGCGCTTGCTCGCCAGCCTGCTGGATCACCCGCAGTTCGCCTGCGCAGATTTCAACACCGGATTCATCCCGCAGCACTTTTCCGAGCATGCCTGCCTGCAGCCCCATGCCCCAGGCGCACAGCACCTGGCCATCGCAACCGCCCTCTTCTATCAGGCTCAAGCGCAGGCTCATTCGGCCCCGCTTTGCGGGTGGCGCAACAACGCCAGCATGCCGCTGCACTATCGCATCGGCCTTGAGGACCAGGATTGGCCAGTCGGGTTGCAGGCCATCCCGGACGAGCCGTTGTGCATTCAGGTCGCCGGGCACAACCTGGAACTGAAGATCATCCATTGCGACGGACGCTGGGCCACCCTCGAAATCGAAGGCATCCGCCAACGCCACGCTTACCGTCTGGAGAGCGGGCGTCTCTGGCTGTTTGCCCGGCCGGGCAGTCTGCAGTTCGTGGATCGCACTCAGGTGCAGGTCCGCAGCCTGGCCAATGTCAGCTCCGGCACCCTCAAGGCACCGATGGACGGTGCGATTGTCGACGTCCTGGTCAACGAAGGCAGCCCAGTCACCAAAGGCCAACTGCTGGTGGTACTGGAGGCGATGAAAATGGAGCACCCACTGAAATCGGGCATCGACGGTGTGCTCAAACGCCTGCAAGTCAAAGTCGGGGATCAGGTGAAAAACCGGCAGATTCTGTTGGAGGTCGAATAAGGCGCTAGGCGGAACCGCCGGGTTTGGCTACGCTCAAACCCTATCAGGACGCGGATATCAGGAACCCTGCAATGCCTCATTGGCTGGTCATTGATCTGGAGGCCACCACCGATGAGGGTGGTTGGCCCGTAACGGATATGGAAATCATTGAAATCGGCGCCACCCTTGTGGACCGCAAGGGACGCGAACTGGACCACTTCCAGCGCTTCGTCCGCCCCTTGCGACGGCCGTTGCTGACACCGTTTTGTCGCGAGTTGACGCACATCACCCAAGCCAGCATCGATGCCGCGCAACCGCTGGGCGAAGTCTGGCCGGCATTTGAACGCTGGCTCGGCCAACACCATACGCGCCTTGAAGGCTGGGCCAGTTGGGGCGATTACGATCGCAAGCAATTGCTACAGGAATGGCAGCGACTGGGACTCGCCAGCGCGCTGGCCAACGTGCCGCACATCAACCTCAAGCAGCGCTTTGCCAAGGCCCGACGCCTGGAACGCCCGCTGGGACTCAACGGTGCCCTGCAACTGGCCGGCCTGCAGTTCACCGGCCAGCAACACCGGGCGCTGGAAGATGCGCGCAACACCGCACGACTGCTGCCGCTGGTTCTTCCGCTTTAGACAGGTGACGACACTCAGGGCCTTGTGCATACTGGCCGGCCCTTTTTAGCCCTTTTCGAGGAATCGCCCATGTTTAAAGTCAACGAGTACTTCGACGGCACCGTCAAGTCGATCGCCTTTGGCACCGCAGAAGGTCCCGCGACCATCGGCGTCATGGCTCCGGGCGAGTACGAATTCGGCACCAGCCAGCGTGAAATCATGCACGTGGTCAGCGGCGCATTGACCGTCAAACTGCCAGACAGCAGCGACTGGGAAACCTTCGCCGCCGGCAGCCAGTTCAACGTGCCTGCCAACAGCAAGTTCCAGCTGAAAGTGGCCGTCGACACCGCTTACCTGTGCGAATACCGCGGCTAAGCCCGAGGGGCTTCACCGAAGTAAAAGTCAGCGCCATAAAAAATGCCCGTGCCCAAGGACACGGGCATTTTTTATTGTGCGGGCGATGAATTGAGGGTTTCTACGCCAGAATTTCCACCGGCATGCCGACTTCGAGTCGACCGTTACCGTCGTTCACCAGGTTCTGGCCAAACATGGCGCCATCCGCCTGCGAACGGTATTTCTGCAAGGTGGCCAAGGGTTCGCGATCGTCGCTGCGTTCCCCGGTTTGCGGGTCGATGGTGGTCAGGATGCAGCGTGAACAGGACTTGACCACGCGGAACTCGACCTCGCCTATACGGATACGCTTCCAGCCGTCCTCGGCGAACGCTTCACTGCCTTCGATCACCAGGTTTGGCCGGAAACGCAGCATCTCCAACGGACGCCCGACCCGTTGCGACAAGTCCTCGAGGGAGGCCTGGCCAATCAGCAACAGCGGATAGCCATCGGCGAATGCCACCTGATCGTCATCCTTGCCGTAACCGGCCTCCGTCATCCGCGCCCGTTCAAGCGGGACCTGCACCAGACGTGTCGGTTTTCCGATGAACTGGCTGACCCAGGCCCCTGCTTCATCGCCGGCATCGGGGACTCGCAAGGTATCACGCCAGATCGTCACGCCACGCAGTGGCGCATCTCTGCCGGGCAGAGCAATGTCGATCGGCGAATGACCAGGCGCACTGAGGGTCAAGCCGCCTTCAGCATTCCACAACGCCGACAACTGGCTCATCTGCGCCACCGCACGCTGGGTCAGGAAGCGACCGCTGGCTTCATCCACCAGCATCCAGCGACGATCGCCGTCCAGCCCGAGTTTATCGAGACCGATCTGTTGCAGCACCTCGCCCTTGGCGGACTTCAACGGATAACGATACAGCGCGCTCAGACGCAACATGGCCAGCTCCCTCATAGGCAAAAACGCCACCCTATACGAGCTTGGTCAGCGAATCAAAGTGCCCCCCCTGTCGGAACGAGCTCGCTTGCGAAAAACCCAAGGACGCCGCAGGGCATCCGGTTTTACGCGTTATCGTTCAAGACCATCGCGAGCTCGCTCCTGCAAGGGCTCAGGCGGGGACGGCGTCAAGCATCAAACGCTGACGCACCACGTCGACAAGTTTGTCCGGCTGGAATTTGGAGAGGAAATTGTCGCAGCCGACCTTTTTCACCATCGAGTCGTTGAAGCTGCCGGACAGCGAGGTGTGCAGCACCACGTACAAGCCGCGCAGACGCGGATCGTTGCGAATTTCAGTGGTCAGGCGATAGCCGTCCATTTCCGGCATTTCCGCATCGGTGAAAACCATCAGCAGTTTTTCGGTCATGTCCGCGCCGGTATCGGCCCAGGCCTTGAGCATGTTCAAGGCCTTCAATCCGTCGCTGGCGATGTGCATCTTCACGCCCAACTGTCCCAGGGTATCGCGCAATTGCGCCAGGGCCACGTTCGAGTCATCCACCAGCAGCACCTCACGGCCACGGGCGCGTTCCAGTACCGGATCTTCGAGCTTGTCGCGGGAGACTTTGGCGCTGTACGGGACGATTTCGGCCAGGACCTTTTCGACATCGATGATTTCCACCAGTTGATCGTCGACTTTGCTGATGGCCGTCAGATAGTGCTGACGGCCGGCACTGCCCGGAGGCGGCAGGATGGCTTCCCAGTTCATGTTGACGATCCGGTCCACGCCACCGACCAGGAAGGCCTGAACCGAACGGTTGTATTCGGTGACGATAATCGTGCTGCCAGGCCCCGGCACCAATGGGCGCATGCCAATGGCCTGGGACAGGTCGATCACCGGCAGGGTCTGACCACGCAGGTTGACCACGCCGCACACGAAAGGATGGCGCTGCGGCATCAGCGTCAACTTTGGCAGTTGCAAGACTTCCTGTACTTTAAAGACGTTGATCGCGAACAGTTGCCGTCCGGCGAGGCGGAACATGAGAATTTCCAGGCGATTCTCACCCACCAGTTGCGTGCGTTGGTCTACCGTGTCGAGAATGCCGGCCATCAATGACTCCTGGTCTTGTTCGGATGAATTCACTAAAGAAGGTTATCGGCTGTTTTTACCGAAGCTTGACCCTCTCCAAAATGCCACGCCTGGGCATTGATGTCACATTAACATCATGCTTTACTGATGCCGTGATTACATCTGCCGCACTTCTGCGCCAGGCGACCCTGATTTGAGTGAAAGGTTCCTTTGCGTAAGGGATTCCCCTATCAACAATCAGGTGCAACCTGATATTCGCAATATCCAATAGCCATTAATGTGACGCCATTCTCATTGCATGAACGGAGTCAGGCTTTTGTGTGCGATCGCAAGTAAGTGGCCAACCACCCTCTCGTGTTCCCTTGCCTGCCTCCGGGCCAGCCGAAGCTCGCTCACCCGACGACTCGGCAATGCCGGGGTCCCGATCGCCCTCGTCGACACGCACGATATCCCCTCATTTGACACGACGTTGTGGAGATAAGTATGCCGAACGACCGTAAAGAGTGGGCCCAGCGGCTCCCGGAGTTTCTCGTCGAGGCTGAAACACTCCTGGCCAAAACCGAGGAATGCCTGAGTCATCTACAGCTGATCAGCAATGACAAGGACGCCATCGACTGCATGCTCAGCACACTGCTCAAGCTGGCCAACAAGGCCGATACCCTGGCGTTGGCGGCCGTGTCTGAATTTTCCCTGCATATTCATGGCCTGCTCAACCACGCACAAAACACGATGAGCCTGCACGACGAGGCGCTGAGCGCCCTGAAAGACTGCCTGACCCTGATTGCCTGGCAACTCGAACTCATCGACCAGACCACCGGACAGCTCAGTCTCGACGACAGCGAGCAGGTCACCCTTATCGAAGCCTTTGCCTTTCAGGTCGGGCAAAGCCGATTTAAGCCACCGGTCAATTCCAGGCCGCTCACCCTCGTATCCTATTCGGAACGACAGGCCTGAACTTGCCAAACGTGCCGTATGGCGTGTTTTGGTTATCAATACCGCGCTGTAACTTGAGTGCGCACATGTCGCAAATGAATATCTCATAGCTATAAGCGGCATGCTTTAACAACCACTGTTTGCCCATCGACAATTGCGCGCCTGTCTTGACCGGGGTATTGCCTGGTCTCAACAAAAAAAACCAAGGGACAATCGGCATTTTTTGCGACGACAACAGCCAACTAGTTCCATTATGGAACCATCGCCCAAACGACTGAATTCCTGACTTTACGGACATATATACAGACGCGACCAACGGTATCTTAAGTGCTACTATGCCGCCTATTAGTTGACGCCAATTAATGGCAGTGTGGTTGCAGCCGGACACAGCTCGCGCCAGTCCGGAGCTGAACTCTCCAACAACAAAGTACACCCCGTTGAAGTCGACGCTCCATATTAAAAAACAGGGGCCTGTCAGCCAGCATGACCGGTCAGCCCGCAGCGAACATCCATTGGCTCCATCCGCTATGCACGCCAGCCTCAAGTCAATCGCCATGTGGCCACCGTCCCGAAAAAATGCGCGCACATTCACGCTGTTGCTATGCGTCTGCTCGACGCTTGGCAGTGTGCTGGTCTATGGCCTGTCCATCCCTTTGCCTCTGTCATTGCTGGTGCTCGACATTGCTGCGCTGACCAGTGTTGCGGTGCAGTACCGCCTCTCGCGCAAATCCATCAAATTCCAGCCTCAGGAACTGGCCGACCGACTGTTACAGGTTCAGGAAAACGAGCGTCACCGGCTGAGCCGGGAACTGCATGACGACATCGGTCAATTGCTGACCGCCGCAAAACTGCAAAGTGACTGGCTCAAACGCCGGATGCCCGAAGAACTTCAGGGACAATGCTCGGTGCTCTGCGACACGCTGGAAGAAACCCTGACCAAAGTTCGTGACGTATCCGCCATTCTCAATCCCCGGCAGTTGACCAGCCTCGGGCTGGAAGCCAGTCTGCGGGCACACTTGCTCAAGACCCTGGCCAACACGCCGGTGCACTGGAGCCTGGAATGCCAGCAACGCCTGACCGGCATACCGGAGGAAATGGCCGTGGCAGCTTTCCGTATCACTCAGGAAGCGGTCACCAACATCCTGCGACATGCCCAGGCGAAGAACCTGCTGGTATGCCTGCAACGCCTTCCCCAAGGCCTGAGGTTGCAGATCAGCGATGATGGTCAGGGTTTCGCGCCCGCAACAGACCCTGGTCGTGAAGGGCAACGCGGTATGGCCGGGATGTCGGAACGGATCGATCAACTGGGCGGCACACTGACCGTTACCAGCGAGCCGGGCAAAGGCACTCAAATCGAAGCTCTTTTTCCCTGGGCGCCCCGTGCGCTCGAACGGGCCAGTTCGGATAAGGTTCTGCATTGACTTGTAATTTACTACTGGTGGATGACCACTCGCTGATCAGGGCTGGCGTGCGTGCCCTGGTGATGGATCTGCCCGGCTATGCGGTCATCGGCGAAGCCAATGACGGCTCGCAGTTGCTCGAAATGGTCGGGCATCTGTCCCCGGATATTGTCCTGCTGGATATTTCAATGCGCCAGACCGGCGGCCTCGAAGCCTTGCAGCAGCTCAAGCGAGTGCGCCCGCAGAGCAAGGTCCTGATCCTCTCGATGCACACCGACCCAACCCTCATCATGCAGGCGCTGGAGTCCGGAGCCCACGGCTACCTGCTCAAGGACACCACGGCGACCGAACTGGAGCACGCGCTGGAGGCCTTGCGCAACAATGAGCGTTATCTGAGCCCGGCCATTGCCCACACGGTGATCAATCAGGCGTTGACCCGAAACCAGAGGCAGCAACCCGAACCTGCCAACTCGCATAACCTGACGGCACGTCAGCTGGAAATCCTGCGGTTGATCGTTCGTGGAAAATCCACTCGAGAAATCGCCAATGGCCTGGGACTGAGCGTCAAGACCGTCGAAACCCACCGTTCGCAGATCATGAAGCGTTTGCAGATCTACGATGTGGCCGGCCTGGTGCTGTTTGCCGTGCGTGAACAAATCATCAGCCTTGATGACTAGACGCTTCACGGGCACGTAACAGCGGCGAATCCTCCGGCAGATACACGGGTAACGCCGCCGGGCGAACCGAGAAACGCAAGTTGTCCCCTTCCAGCGGTTCACCATCAAGGTTGATGTACAGCCCTTCCGAGACCTTGATCTCGACCCAGGGCAGGCGCGCCCGGACAAACATGTTGTCGATGCCCAACGCCAGCAGGCTGCCGCGCCAGTGAAAATCCGCCCCCTGCAATTCACCGTAGGCGGTATGCAGCTCATTGAAGCGTGACAAGCCGGTGAACAGATACGCCGCACCGCCGAGGATTTTCTTCAAATCCTCCGGAGTGTTCGCCGTGACATGGCTGCCGATGCCTTGCGATCACCCATCAGTTCACTCCTGGTTTGAATGGCATCCGGGAGATGTTGACCGCGATGCCCCCGTCAAAAGTCGCAAGAAGACAGATTATCTCCAGCCGGAAAGTCTTGATCCCCCCACACGACAGGAATTTTCTTACACATCGTGAGGAATCGGCTCAATTGACCGGGAATCTGAATTGGCAGACTTTGGGGGTTACCGCAGGACATCACAAGGACGTGCCATGCAAAGCCAAAACCTCGGTTCACCGGCCATTGTAAAAAGTGCAGACGATCGAGCTGAATGCAGCAGCACAAAAGCCACGGGAGAAATTGATATGGAACCTCGCGTCACCGAACTGGAAGCACACCTCAAGTACATACGCAGGGGCATGGACGAAATCCGGGGTGACGTCAAATCCATCAAGCACAGGCTTGCCTACTCCGCTTGCGGCACAGTCGTGATCCTTGGCCTCCTTGGCTGGATCGCCAACAGCCGTTTCGAACAGGTTATTTCATTGTTTCTGGCGCATTGAGCTGCCATCAACACAAAACCCGGTTCTATCGACCGGGTTTTGTGTGGCAAATCCGCTGAACCTGTCAGCCCAGGACTTCACTCAACGGAATGAAAAAAACGCCATCGCCCTGAACCAGCGTGCGACCTTCAAGGACTTCTACCAGTCCATCAGCCCAGGCAGCGCTACGCAGTACACCGGAACTCTGGTTTTTGTAGATCGTCGCCCTGCCGTTTTCCAGCCGTCCGCGCAAATACTCACGCCGATTGCCAGGCTGGAGCCAGTCAAACCCTGCCGGCACCTGCACCTTCAGTGGCTCAACTTCTTTTACACCCTGACGACGCAGGAGATAGGGTCTGGTCAACAAGGCAAAGGTCACGAGGGTCGATGCCGGATTGCCCGGCAAGCCAATCACCGGCACACCGCGAAAATGCCCGAACGTCAGCGGTTTACCGGGCTTGATGGCGAGCTTCCACAGCGCCAATTCGCCCTCTTCGCGCAAGGCGATGCCCAGAAAATCGGCTTCCCCCACCGATACGCCGCCGGTGGAGAGGATCAGGTCGACATCCTTCAACT
This sequence comes from Pseudomonas sp. B28(2017), assembly GCF_002113025.1. Classification (GTDB taxonomy): domain Bacteria; phylum Pseudomonadota; class Gammaproteobacteria; order Pseudomonadales; family Pseudomonadaceae; genus Aquipseudomonas. The sequence goes on from NZ_NEJH01000002.1 coordinate 56,588, forward strand.
CACCCAATCGGGAACGTGTGGTTTCCAGATTGTCCGGAAGGATGCCCGCGTCGACGACCTCACACCCCAAACGCTGCAACCAGCTACACAACAACACCCGGTTGCTGTTGTAGATCTGTCCCGCTCCCAGCGTCTGCCCCGGCTCAATCAATTCGTCGCCAGTGGACAGCACCGCCACACGCACCTTGCGTACGACTTCCAGCTCAGCGCACCCCAATGAGGCAGCCAATCCTTGCTCGATCGGCCCCAGCCGCGTACCTGCCGGCAGAATCAACTCGCCGACGGTCGTTTCCTGTCCTTGCGCACGGATGTTCTGGCCCTGAGTCAAGGTTCCAGTGAAACGTACTCGCTCATCCGCCTGAACCTCAGCGTTTTCCTGCATCTCGACGCAATCGGCACCGGCGGGAACAGGCGCCCCGGTGAAAATGCGCGCACAGGTTCCTGGCTGCAACGGATCAGGGGCCTGGCCGGCAAACACCTTTTGGCTGACCACCAACGGCTCTCCCGTCCAGTCGGCCATGCGCAAGGCATAACCGTCCATGGCACTGTTGGGCCAGGGCGGCAAATCGAGCGTCGACACCAGGCCTTCAGCCAGTACACGCCCCTGTACCTGCGCCAACGGCAAGCGTTCACGCTCGACAATCCTTGAGGTCTCGGCCATTTCCAGCAAGCGCGCCAGCGCCTGCTCGACAGGCATCAGGCTGCCGGTCTTGCCAGGCTTACCCACGGGATTCACAAGGCGCAGCCTGTTTGAGGTGAGGCACGAAATTGCACGGGCGGTGGCGCGAATCCAGCTGCTCGGCCAGTATGCCGTCCCAACCGGTGCGCACGGCATTGGTCGAGCCCGGCAAACAGCAAACCAGCGTGCCATTGGCCAGGCCGGCCAACGTCCTGGACTGAACGGTCGAGGTGCCGATATCGGCAACCGAGATCTGGCGGAACAGCTCGCCAAATCCATCAACCTGTTTGTCCAGCAGGCAACTGACGGCTTCCGGCGTACTGTCACGCCCGGTAAAACCGGTTCCGCCGGTGATCAGCACAACCTGCACGACATCGTCGGCAATCCAGTTGGCGACTTGCGCGCGAATCTTGTAGAGATCATCTTTGAGCAACACCCGGGCTGCCAGGTAATGACCGGCAGCGGTCAAGCGGTCGACAAAGAGCTGACCCGAGGTGTCCGTTTCCAGTGTGCGGGTATCGCTGACAGTCAGCACTGCAATATTCAGCGGTGCGAAAGGTACATCAGCCTTGGCTTTCATAGGCTCGTCCAGTTGTAGGAGAAACAGCCCGGTGTTATATCACAGCGCTCCGTTTTTTCGCCGCTCCCATGGAGACCTGCCATGACCTCGAATTCACAATTGCCACCCTGCTCCATTCTGCTCCTGGCGGGCGGGCGCGGCCAACGTATGGGGGGGCAGGATAAAGGGTTGCTGGACTGGCAAGGCGCCCCCCTGATTGCGCATCTGCACCGCAAGGCCCGCCCGCTGACCGATGACCTGATCATCTCCTGCAATCGCAATCTTGAGAAGTATGCGCCCTACGCCGACCAGTTGGTCCACGATGATGAAGGTGGCTTCCCCGGACCTCTGGCGGGTATTCGAGCTGGCCTGAAAGCTGCTCGCCATACTCATCTGCTGGTCCTGCCCTGTGACGTTCCGGGCATTGATGCGGCGTTGATCGGCACTATGCGCGAAACCGCCAACCTGCATCCGGACAAGCCGCTGATGGTGCGGCATGATGGCCACTGGGAACCGTTGTTGTGTGTAATTCCCGTGCTACACAAGGCAGCATTTGAAAATGCCTGGAACGAAGGTGAGCGCAGCCCTGGCCGGTTGATGCACAAGCTCGGGGCGACCGCGCTGCAATGCCCCGACAAGGACCCTCGGCTGGCCAACCTCAATACGCCGGAACTGTTAAGCGGTCATAAGACTGTGTCAGACTGACAATCATCAGGAACTTGCGCGGACAGTGCACGTCTCAAGTCCAGCAACCAAAGAATTCTTTTTCGGAGACACATTCATGATTCAACGGACCCTCGCCACTTTCATGCTCGCACTCGGCCTCGCCACCCTCGCCGGTTGCGCATCGCCTACGGTGATCACCTTGAATGACGGTCGCGAAATCCAGTCCGTCGACACGCCACGGTATGACAAGGACTCCGGTTTCTACGAATTCGAACAGCTCGACGGCAAACAGACCCGCATCAACAAAGATCAGGTTCGTACCGTTAAAGAGCTGTAATCCTGGCGCCGCCGGATATGAAAAAGCCCGCTTGATGCGGGCTTTTTCATGCCTGAAGAACAGCGTTTCAGGGTCGCTTCCCGGTCACCATTGCAGCGTGATTTCACTCTCGAACTCTCGCTCCCGGCCCGAGACCGGATCGATGAATTTCAGCCCCTGAGCCAGCAGTTTCAAAGGATTGGCGTAGTCATCCTGCGCATCCTTGAGCACCTCTGGGTAAAACGGGTCGTTGCAGATAGCAGCTCCCAACGCCGCCATATGTACCCGAAGCTGATGTTTCTTGCCCGTCACCGGGTAAAGACCATAACGCCAGAGATCCCCCTGTTTTTCCCTGACTTCGACCGCAGTTTCGGTGTTGCTGGCCCCCGGCCCCTCCTGCATGCGGAAGAACGGTTCGCCATCGACCAGTCGGCTTTTATGAACCAATGGAAAAACCAGGCCAGGCAACGCCCGTGCGATGGCCTCGTAGCGCTTTTCGATCTGCCGGGTTGGAAACAACGACTGATAAGCCGAACGACTCTGCGGATTGGCGGAAAACAGCACCAGCCCCGCGGTATGCCGGTCGATACGATGCAATGGCACCAGATGCGGATTGTCCAGGCGACGGATCAAGCGTCTCAACAGCGTCTGTTCGACGTATTCGCCAGCCGGCGTCACGGGTAGAAAGTGTGGTTTGTCGGCCACCACCAGATGCTCGTCCGCGTACAGGATCGTCTCGATCACCGGGATCGGCTTTTCATCCGGCACTTCGCGAAAATAATGAATCCGCAAACCTTCCCTGTAGGCCAGATCGAGGGCAATCGGCATGCCCTGCCCATCGAGGACCCGGCCACGGGCAATCCTGTCCAGCCATTGTTCACGACCGATGGCACTGAAATGCTCACACAGGCAATCGACAACGGTCTGCCACGGACCAGGTGGCAAGTAGAGCGTACTGGCCTGGCTGTGTGCCGCGGAAAAAGAAGAAATGGACATACGAAAGCTCTAACCCTCAGTGCAGAGCGGCATTATCCAACAGCAAGGGGAATGAACCTAGAGGAGATTCCTCAAGCCGGGATCTGCGTGCGCGCCGCCGCTTCGGTGTACTCCTTGAGCCAGCGCAGTACATCGACCGCTTCCCAGCGAGCGGGGTCATACAGGGCGTACAACAATCCCTGATAACCCACGACATCGAGCTGCCGGTGATATCCCGCGCGTTGAAACAAGGCTTCGATTTCTGCGAAACAGGTATTGAAATGCGTTTTGTTGAAGGGCGTTTTCCCCTCGGTAACCAGACCATCCAGACGCAACTCAAGGACGGCCTCGCGCACGACGTCTGCGGACATCCGGTTCACGCTGTTCTTCAACTGTTCGACATTGACCACGATTCATCCCTCTCACGCCCGGGCTTGCCTGCTTGCTCCCGAAAATCGGCAACGGCAAGGCAGGCACTGCGAATAACTGTATGCACATACAGTATCCGATCAACACTGAATAAGCCAAGAGGATCAATCGCAAGGTTCGACAGGCGGGACATACCGCCAGTGCAAAAAACGCTTAACGCAGGAACGTCACCACCTCATCGGCACTGAACGGCCAGCCCAGTTCAGCACCGGTATCGACGCGTCGCAGCACCGGAATACGCAGGCTGTAAGCTGCAAACCACGCTTCATCGTCAGCGATATCCACCAGTTCCACCAATAGACCGCGCTCGACAAACTCCATCAGCATGGCTTCGGCTACTTCACAGAGATGGCATCCAAGGGTGCCGAACAGCTGACATTCGGGAAGCATGAGCGCTCAACCAGATAATGAAGTGAACATTCTAGGCCTGCCCCGAAAAACCGTCGAGCCATTGAGCCCGCTGCCCTGATGCCCTGTGCAAAAAGATGCATGGCAAACCCTTGGTACCGCCGACGATGAAGTGACCCGAGTCAGTCCTGGCTCACGGCGCCGATCTTGTGGATCGACAGGTCCGCGCCGTAATACTCCTCTTCCTGGCTCAGGCGCAATCCATGCAACGCCTTGATCACGCCGTACACCGCAAACCCGCCGGCCAGTGCCACAGTGACGCCCAGTGCAGTGCCGATCAACTGGCTGATCAGACTGACCCCACCCAGCCCACCCAAGGCGCTCTGGCCGAAAATGCCACAGGCAATGCCACCCCATACGCCACACAAGCCATGCAACGGCCACACACCCAATACATCGTCGATGCGCCATTTGCCCTGGGCCGCGGTAAAGCACCAGACAAATAGCCCCCCCGCGATGGCACCGGTGACCAGCGCCCCCACCGGATGCATCAGGTCGGATCCGGCACAGATTGCCACGAGCCCCGCCAACGGGCCGTTGTGCAGAAAGCCAGGGTCGTTGCGCCCGACAATCAGCGCCGCCACCGTACCGCCAACCATGGCCATCAACGAGTTCACCGCCACCAGCCCGCTGACACCTTGCAGGGTTTGCGCGCTCATGACGTTGAAGCCGAACCAGCCAACGATCAGGATCCACGAGCCCAACGCCAGAAACGGGATGCTCGAAGGCGCGAATGCGACCAACCGACCGTCGCGATAACGGCCATTACGCGGCCCGAGCAACAGCACCGCCGCCAGTGCCAGCCAACCACCCATGGCATGCACCACCACTGAACCTGCGAAATCATGGAAACCTGCGCCAAAGCGCTCCAGCAACCAGGCTTGCAAACCCAGGTTGCCGTTCCAGACCATGCCTTCGAAGAACGGATAGACGAACGCGACAATCAACGCGGTCGCGCACAATTGCGGTACAAACCGGGCGCGCTCGGCGATCCCTCCGGAAATGATCGCCGGGATCGCCGCGGCAAAGGTCAACAGGAAGAAAAACTTCACCAGTCCATAGCCATGGTCGGCATTGAGCACGGCCGCTGGTTGCATGAACGTCACGCCATAGGAAATCCAATAGCCTATAAAGAAGTAAGCCAATGTCGAAACAGCGAAGTCGCTGAGGATTTTCGACAACGCGTTGACCTGGTTTTTCTGTCGCACGGTTCCGACTTCGAGAAAGGCAAAACCGGCGTGCATGGCCAGGACCATGACCGCACCGATCAGAATGAACAGCGTGTTGGAGCTATGGACCAGGGTGTCCACAGCGCTTTGCAGATTTTCCATGGGATGGGCAGACCTTATGGCAGAAAAAAAGCACCAAAGCAGTTCGCGATGACCGCTCATGCACCAAGTTGCAGCTTCGAAGCATCAGCGGGCCGATCTCGTTTGAACCGCTTTGGCGCACGGACACCGTCCAGGAAAAACGCGCCCCGGACGTTTACGCGAGTTTTTTGATTGTTGGTCCTGCGGTTTTACTGAAATCATGCCCGGCTATAGCGCAATGGTGCGAACCGGCGCACCACGACACAGCAAAAGTTGTACCAGTCATTTGTACTGAACCTTCGCCGAAGGCTCATACTCGAACGCATCAGAAAGCCACTTATGGAGATCCCCCATGGCCCGCACCCAGGCAAAGACTGCTCAAGAAATCCTGATGAACGACTTTCAGACACTGGTCAGTGACACCGAACGGTTGCTGGAGCACACCGCGACCCTGGCCGGCGATCAGGCCGACGAGTTGCGCGAGCAGATTCACGACAGTCTCTTGCGTGCCCGTGAAACCCTCAAACTGACCGAAGACTCCCTGCGCGAACACGGCAAGGCTACGCTCACCGCCACAGAGGACTATGTCCAGGCCAACCCTTGGCAATCCGTCGGGATCGCGGCCGGCGTGGGTTTCCTGATCGGCCTGCTGGCTAGCCGGCGCTGATATGTCGATCAGTGAATCCGGCCCGTCTGCAACGGGAACCAGCTCCTCTTCGCGGCGCCTGGGTGCCGCCTTCCTTGGGTTGCTGCACAGCCATGTCGAACTGTTCGGCATCGAACTGCAGGAACAAAAAGCCCGCACCGTCAGCCTGTTGCTGTTTGCCGGCCTGGCGCTGGTGTTTGCATTGCTGTTGCTGGTAGGGCTGTCGACACTGGTGCTTATCGTGTTCTGGGACACGTATCGCCTGACCGCCATCATCGGTCTCTGTGTGTTCTACACCCTCGCTGCCATATTTTGCGGAATGCGCTTGAGAGCGGCGATTTTCGATGAGTCCTCGCCCTTCCACGGCACGCTCGAAGAACTGGCCAACGATCGGGAGCGCCTGCTGCCATGAGCCTGCCTGAATTGCCACACAACAGCTCACGCACGGAAATGCGCAAGGCCCTGATCCGCCTGCGCATGGAAATGCATCGTCAGGAAATCCGCCACGAATCCGCGCAACTGCTGCAACCGTTGCAACGCGTGCGCGGGATGACGCAAAACCTGCAGGACGGTTTCGGCATCAAACACGCCCCTCTCTGGGGCGTGGCCGCCATCACCTTGCTGGGCTTTCTGACCGGCAAAAGTGCAAAAAACGGCGGCGGCCTAAGCAGCCTGACCCGACTGATCCGCCTCGGCACCACACTGGGGCCGCTGATCACACTGATCATGCAGGGTTCGCGCAAAGACTGATCAGTATCTTTCCGGCTGCATTCTTGCCACGTCAACGGGATGCGCCTCTCTATCGAGAGGCGCATCCCGTATGCCTGCTGCTCATCGATATTGACGCCGACGGACTGTAGTTCCGCTTGCAGGTCATGGCGCGAAACGGGAAGCTAGGCCATCAGTCACCCGACGGAGAGCCCCCGCCTTGGATTGGCACACCCTGCTTACTCGCGAACGTCTCGGAAAACCTCTGCACAGCCCTGAAGAGCTCGGCCGCAGCCCTTTTCACAAAGACCACGACCGCATCATTTTCTCGGGGGCTTTCCGCCGCCTCGGGCGCAAGACCCAGGTCCATCCGGTATCCAGCAATGATCACATTCATACACGCCTGACACACTCGCTGGAGGTCAGTTGCGTGGGTCGCTCATTGGGCATGCGGGTCGGCGAAACCATCCGCAATGCCCTGCCCGACTGGTGCGAACCCAGCGATCTGGGGATGGTGGTGCAATCGGCTTGCCTGGCACACGACATCGGCAACCCGCCTTTCGGCCATTCCGGTGAAGACGCGATCCGTCACTGGTTCCAGCAAGCCGCCGGCCGTGGCTGGCTGGATGCAATGAGTGAAGCCGAGCGCAATGACTTCCTGAATTTCGAAGGCAATGCCCAGGGCTTTCGGGTACTCACTCAACTGGAGTATCACCAGTTCGACGGCGGCACCCGTCTGACCTATGCAACGCTGGGTACGTACCTGAAATATCCATGGACGGCCAAACATGCTGACTCGCTGGGATACAAGAAACACAAGTTCGGCTGTTATCAGAGCGAGCTGCCACTACTGGAGCAGATCGCCAATAAACTCGGTCTGCCGCAACTGGAGGAGCAACGCTGGGCGCGGCATCCACTGGTGTACCTGATGGAGGCCGCCGACGACATCTGCTATGCGCTGATCGACCTGGAGGACGGCCTGGAAATGGAGTTGCTGGAATACGCCGAAGTCGAGTCACTGCTGCTAGGCCTGGTGGGCGACGACTTGCCGGAGACCTATCGCCAGCTCGGTCCCGGCGATTCGCGCCGACGCAAACTGGCGATCCTGCGCGGCAAAGCCATCGAGCACTTGACCAATGCCGCGGCCCGCGCCTTCGTCGAGCAACAGGACGCGCTGCTGGCAGGTACATTGCCCGGCGACCTGGTGGAGCACATGCACGGGCCCGCCAAGCGTTGTGTGCTGAACGCCAAGGACATGGCCCGCAAGAAAATCTTCCAGGACAAGCGCAAGACCCTGCACGAGATCGGCGCCTACACCACGCTGGAAATCCTGCTCAACGCCTTTTGCGGCGCAGCGCTGGAGCAACACAACGGTCGGACCCCGTCGTTCAAAAGCCGCCGCATCCTTGACCTGCTGGGCAACAATGCACCCGACCCTCACGGCCCATTACACACATCGTTCTTGCGCATGATCGATTTCATCGCCGGCATGACCGACAGCTATGCCAGTGACATGGCCCTGGAAATGACCGGGCGCGCCAGCCACTAAGGCGTATCGACTGATCAGCCATTACGGCATTCGTCATGGCTGATCCCCCTTTCAAACTCCAACAGCACTCAAGCTTCGTCGAATCGCCCTACAACATATGGCGAGCAAACTGATCGCTTGTCCGGCACGCTCGCGAAACAATCGCCCTCCTTTCTGTTCGACAGATGAAGTGCGCCCCATGGCCGAAGACGATCTACGCATCCTTGTGGTGGAGGACCACCCCTTCCAACTTATAGCCACTCGATACCTGCTGGAAAGTTATGGTTTCACCCGACTGACGACCACCGACAGCGCCAAAGATGCCATGCAGCAAATGCTCGGGGCCGACCAGCCGTTCGACATCCTTTTATGCGATCAATGCCTGCCCGATCTGACGGGACTCAATCTGGTCCGGTTCGCCAGCCAGCGAGGACTTATCAGACAGGCGATCATTCTAAGTAGCCTGACGACGTCTGAACTGGATGAACTTGTAAAAACGGCCACTGAGCACGGCCTGCCATTATTGGGTTATTTGATAAAACCATTGAAACAATCTGAATTTAGAGATTTGTTGACCTCGGCACAAGTGCAGAAAAAACACATCTAAAAACCGACGAACACACAGCGAAAAACTTACAAACATCTTCCTTTAAAGCCCCCACAAGCGCTAAATTTTCTCTCCTTTCCTAATAAAAAACCTAGTTAATACGTAGCCCCATTCCTTTTAATCTGTAGGACTTCTCCTATATTGTTGCTACAGCTCAGTCAGTTCATGCGTCCCCTCAAGTATCTGAGCTAAGGTGCGCGCTTTATTTGAGCTCGCATGGGACTTGATTATGAACTCCGTTTTTATTGTCGATGATCACCCGGTTATCCGCCTTGCCGTTCGAATGTTACTGGAACATGAAGGTTACAAAGTCGTTGGCGAAACGGATAATGGGGTCGACGCCATGCAGATGGTTCGCGAGTGCATGCCGGATCTGGTCATTCTCGACATCAGCATTCCAAAACTGGATGGCCTGGAAGTACTATCCCGATTCAACGCAATGAGTGCCCCTCTTAAAACACTGGTGTTGACAGCACAATGCCCAACGCTTTTCGGTATTCGCTGCATGCAATCCGGTGCATCAGGCTATGTCTGCAAACAAGAGGACATCAGTGAGCTGGTCAGCGCCATAAAAGCGGTATTTTCTGGTTACAACTATTTTCCGAGCGAGGCTTTGAACCCCGTCCGTGGAGATGAAACACGCTGCATCGAACTGGAACTGTTCAAATCCGTAAACGACCGGGAACTGATGGTCTTGCAACTTTTTGCCCAAGGTCGCACAAACAAGGAAATCGCCAAGGGCATGTTTCTGAGCAACAAGACCGTGAGTACCTACAAAAAGCGTCTCATGCAGAAACTCAAAGCCAAATCCCTGGTTGAACTCATCGAGATGGCAAAACGTAACGCGCTAGTGTGAGAGTCTGGATGCCCAGCCGTTTGAAGGTCTTTCTGATTCAAGTGACCGCAGGTCTATGCGTGAGTACCTCGTTGTTCGGGGCACCGGGCAATGAACACTACACGCTGCTCAGCCGATCGAAGGCCGGGGCGCTGGAGGTTCGACTGGATGAATCCCAGCGACAATGGATAAAACGCAAGAGTCAACTGACCCTCGGGACGTCAGCCCCGGACTATCCCCCTTTCGACCTGACCACCAGTGGCCAGGACTATGAAGGGTTTACCGCCGATTACGCCGGTCTTCTGGAAAAAACAACCGGTTTGCCCGTCAAGGTTCAGCGCTTCGATTCCCGAGGGGCCGCAATCGCTGCACTGGAGAACGGCGAAGTCGATCTGCTTGGCACCGCCAATGGATTCGAAGCTGGCAATGCCGACATTGCACTGTCCATACCCTATGCCGTCGACCAACCTGTATTGGTGACCCGCGAAGGGGAAACCCGTTCCCTCACCGATGGCCTGGCCGGATTGCGCCTGAGCATGGTTTATCACTACTTGCCGCTGGCGGAAGTCACCGCGTTGTACCCAAAGGCGATCATCACGTCCTATCCGTCCTACCAGAATGCGATCAACGCTGTTGCTTTCGATCAGGCGGACGTGTTTCTCGGTGACACCATCTCAACTCACTACATGATCAACAAGGGGTACTTGAACAACATCCGGATGGCCAACTTCGGTAAACATGAAGCCTTTGGTTTCAGCTTTGCCGTTAACAGGAACAACCCCGAGTTGCGTGGCATCATCAACACGATGATCAGGGCCATCCCCACCAGTGAACGAGAAAGCATCGCCAAACGCTGGAGTGCCGGTAGCGACATTCTGCTGACCGATCAAAAGCTGCAACTCACTGAACGGGAAGAACGCTGGCTGGCACACCACCCGATAGTGCGCGTCGTCGTCAACGAAGCCTTTGCACCGCTGACGTTTTTCGATAGCAATGGTAACTTTCGCGGGGTCACCGCAGATCTGCTTGAGCTGATCAGGCTGCGCACCGGCTTGCGCTTTGACATCCAGCACAGCCGCAGCGATGACGAGATGATCAAACAGATCAAGGACAACAAGGCCGATGTGATTGCCCCATTACTCCCGAGCGCCCAACGTCAAACCCAGCTGAACTTTACCCGCCCCTTCCTGGAAAATTCCTACGTCCTGCTGACCCGCAAAGCCGCCGACAGCCCGATCAACCTCGAGCAGTTGCAGGACAAGCGCCTGGCTATTGCCCGCGGCAATCCAATCATGGATTACCTGCGCAGAGAATTTCCCCGGATCAGGTTGATCGAGACCCCGGACACCTTCAGCGCCGTAGAGTTACTCGCCGAAGGTCAGGCCGAGGGGGCGGTGAACTCACTGATCATTGCCAATTACTTCATTTCGTCGCGGCTGTTCGAGCACACATTGCAAATCAGCACCACCATCGGCACCGAGCAGGCAGCGTTTTCCCTTGCCACCGCTCGGGGTGCCAAAGAGCTGAACGCGATCCTCGACAAGGCTTTACTGAGCATCTCACCGGAGGAGCTGAGCATCATCAACAATCGCTGGCGCGGCTATTCGGCGTCCTCGCAAAACACTTGGCGCAACTATCAAAGACTGTTCTACCAAATCGTCTTCGGTGCAGGCGTGCTGCTGCTGATTTCCATTGCGTGGAACGACTACATGCGACGCCAGATCAAGCAGCGCAAGGCCGCAGAGCGTGCGTTAAACGATCAGTTCGAGTTCATGCGATCGCTGGTCAATGGCACGCCCCATCCGATCTACGTACGTGATCGCCAGGGGCTACTGCAAAGTTGCAACGACAGTTACCTGCAAGCGTTCTGCGCCAAGCGTGAAGATGTCATCGGCAAAAGCGTCATGCAGGGATCGAAGAGCAATGCATTCGAAGCCCGGGAGTACCAGGCTGACTACCAACGCGTGGTGGCCGAGGGCAGACCGTTGATTGTCGATCGCGAGCTGCATATTGGTGGCCGACGACTGACGATTTATCACTGGATTCTTCCCTATCGGGATTCCAGCGCAAAGGTGCAAGGCATTATCGGTGGCTGGATCGACATCAGCGAACGACGGCAACTGCTCGATGATCTGCGTTGCGCGAAAGAACAGGCCGATAACGCCAACCGGGCCAAAAGCACGTTTCTGGCCACGATGAGCCATGAGATCCGCACTCCAATGAATGCAATCATTGGCATGCTCGAACTGACACTCAAGCGTCTTGATCATCAACACCCGGAACGTCCGGCCATCGATGTCGCGTACAACTCGGCGAAAGGGTTGCTGGAGGTGATTGGCGACATTCTCGACATTGCCAGAATCGAATCAGGACGCTTGAGCCTGAGCCCGGAGCGCGTCAATCCGGGTGAACTGGTGGCCTCGGCCGTGCGGATTTTCGATGGCCTGGCTCGACAGAAGGAACTCGAACTGGTGCTGGAGTTTTCATCGGCCAACCCGACCTTCGACGTGTTACTGGACCCTTTGCGCTTCAAGCAAGTGCTGTCCAACCTGATCAGCAATGCCATCAAATTTACGGAGCAAGGCCAGGTCCGGGTCATTGTCGAGCTGCACCCGGCAACGCAACCCGAGCGCGTGCAAATGCGGGTGCAAGTTCACGACAGCGGTATCGGGATCAGCGAACAGGATCAACAGCGCCTGTTCGAACCCTTTGCCCAAGCCGACAACACCATGCAATCTGCCAGGGGGGGCGCAGGGCTTGGGCTCGTGATCAGCCGCAATCTCTGCGAAATGATGGGCGGCAGTCTGCAATTACGCAGCGAGCCGGGTGTCGGCACTCAAGTGGAGTTGCTGCTGCAACTGGAAACGTTGCCGCTGCAACAGTCAGCCCAGGTGGCCGAAACGCAAATAGTCGTCGCCACAACCCCATTGAATGTCCTGGTAGTCGACGATCACTCGGCCAATCGCTTGCTCACGTGCCAGCAATTGGAGTTTCTTGGACATCGATTTACCGTCGCGGCCGATGGCCAGGAGGGACTGGAGGCATGGAAAAACCAACCGTTTGAGCTGGTGATTGCCGATTGCAACATGCCGGTCATGAACGGGTACGAGCTGACCCGAGCCATTCGCCAGCATGAACGACAAAACCATCGCCCTCCCTGCACCGTTCTTGGCTTTACCGCCAACGCCCAACCAGAAGAAGTACAACGCTGTAAACAAGCCGGAATGGACGACTGCCTGTTCAAACCCCTCAGCCTCAGCGCCTTGAGTCAATGGGTGCAAGGCATTGAACCCTCCCATGCCCCCCCTGCGTTCAGCCTCCATGGATTGAAACTGCTGACCGGGGGAAACCCGATGTTGAACCGGCGATTGCTGAACGAGTTGGTGAGCAGCAACCGCCAGGATCTGCAAACGCTGCTGTTGCTATCCAGCTCCGGAGATACGCAGGCGCTGCAGGACATTGCCCACAAAATCAAAGGCGCAGCCCGGATAGTGCAGGCCTCCCGCCTGATCGACCGCTGCGAGGCACTCGAAGCAGCCTGCCATGAGGATTTCGATCGCGCAAAAGTGACTGGATGCTGCAAATCCATGGAGCGCGCCATGCTGGAGTTGGAGGACGCGTTACTACGTCAGATCGAGCATTACGACGAAGGCAAAGTGACAGAGCCTTAACTATGCTTGGACCCTCGGCAGGGTGTTGACCATCATGGAGAAACCCGCAATGCCTGACCCACTGCGCACGGATCCACGCCGGTTTCCACTGCATGTCCATATCAGCGTGATGTTCACCTTTTTGTTGCTGCTGACTGGGGTGGTGCTGGGTCTTTTCAACTACCGGCAAACTACACAAATCATACTGTCCAGCAGTGAAAAACTGTTCAACCGCATTGAGCAGGATGTCCGCCTGGACCTGCATGCAACCTATGAACCCATTCGTCATCTGTTGAGCCTGCTGGCACTCAATCCGGCAGGCCAGTCCCCTGATCTGGAGCAACGCCTGGCACTGCTCGAACCGTTCAGCCAGTCACTCGAGGACAACCCCAATCTGGCTTCGCTGTACCTGGGCTACGACAATGGTGACTTTTTCATGGTCCGCCCGCTACGCACCCCAGAAGTCAAAGCCCTGGTCGGGGCTCCGGACACGGCGGCTTACCAGGTCTGGAGCATCGAACACACCAGCAGTGGCCAGGCCCACTCCCAGTCTTTGTTTTTCGACCGGAACCTGACACTTGTAAGCCGTCTGGAAAACCTTAAAGACACGTACGACCCGCGCAATCGTACCTGGTTTATCAGCGCCCGCAGCGAAAATGACCAGATCACGACCGAACCCTATATCTTTTTTTCCACCCACAACATTGGCACGACGCTGGCGCGCCGCAATGGCGACAAGGCAATCATGGCCGCTGACCTGACCCTGGCCGAACTCAGCGCGACCCTGGCCAAGCACGTCGTGACCCCCAATACCGAAATCGTGCTGTTCGATGCCCAAGGCAATGCCATTGCCTACCCTGACAGCCACAGACTGATCATCGATGATCAGACGTCCCGCCTGATCAAGGCGGCGGATCTGAGCCCCAGCCTGGGTACGTTGCTCAACTCCCCCCCTCAAGGCAGTCGCCTGAACGCCAATGGCCGGCAGTGGATCGTGGCGCGCAGCAGCATGCAGGAAGGTGGCCCCCAAGGCCTGCAACTGGCTCTGCTGGTACCGGAAGACGAATTGCTCGTCGACGCTTACCGGATGCGCTGGAAAGGTGCGCTCATTACCCTGGCAACGCTGCTATTGTGCGTGCCGCTGGGTTGGCTGACATCAAGAGTCCTGGTCAAACCCTTGCGCGCCCTGGTGCAGGAGGCCGATGCGATTCGCAGTTTCAATTTCAATTTTCCGCTTTCCCGTCGCTCGCCGGTGCTCGAAGTCGACCAGTTGAGTGTGTCGATGGCACGGATGAAAGACACACTGGCGAGCTTCTTCCAGATCACTGACAGTCTCAGTGCCGAAACCCGTTTCACCCCGCTGCTGGAGCGGGTGTTGTTTGAAACCGTGAAGATCGGTCAGGCCCAGGCCGGCCTGATCTATCTGCGCGAAGGTGATGGCCAGCACATGGAACCCCACGGGCTGGTCATCGATAACACCGCCGAAAATCCGCAATCCTTCGACATCCGCGGACACTCGCTCGATAACGCGCAAAGCCCCCCATGGCTGCACCAGTTGGCAAACGTCGACAATGTCGTCAGCAATCTGGGTTTCGAGCAGGCGGGTGATCTGCAGAAAATCCTGCTCGCACTGAAAAGTCCTCGGGTCCACCTGATCGGAATCCGCCTGCACAATCGTCACAACGAAACCGTGGGCCTGCTGGTGTTGCTATTGGCCGACAGTGGCGAGCAGAGCGATCTGGACAAACTGCGGCCGGACCGCATTGCGTTTCTCCAGGCGGTGTCCGGCGCAGCTGCCGTGTGCATCGAAAGCCAGCGCCTGCAAGCCCGGCAAAAACAGCTGATGGACGCCTTCATTCAACTGCTGGCCGGTGCCATCGACGCCAAAAGCCCCTATACCGGCGGCCATTGCCAGCGCGTGCCGGAACTGACCCTGATGCTTGCCCAGGCGGCGGCAGCCAGCCAGGAACCCGCCTTCAGCGCCTATCAGCCGACCGAAGATGAATGGGAGGCACTGCACATCGCCGCCTGGCTGCACGATTGCGGCAAGATCACCACACCGGAATACGTCGTAGACAAGGCCACGAAGCTGGAAACCCTGACCGATCGCATCCACGAAATCCGTACCCGCTTCGAGGTACTCAAGCGCGATGTCTGGATCAGCTACTGGCAGGCCGTTGCCCAGGGCGGTGACGAGCAATCGCTGGCAGAACTGCGCAATGCCAGCCTGGCCGGGCTGGATGATGATTTCGCCTTCGTTGCCCGCTGCAATCTCGGTGGCGAAGCCATGGACGACGCTGATCTGCAGCGCCTGCGGCGTCTGTCTGAACGCACCTGGACCCGAACCCTGGATGACCGGCTGGGCGTGTCCTGGGAAGAAAACCGGCGTCAGGCCCGAACGCCAGCCCCTACCCTGCCCGTCAGCGAACCGTTACTGGCGGACAAACCCGAGCACCTGTTCGAACGCGGCGAAAACGAAGTGATACCGCAAGATAATCCTCTGGACTTCAAACTCGACGTCCCGCCCCACAAATACAACCGGGGTGAGCTATACAACCTGAGCATTGTCCGGGGCACCCTGACGAGCGAGGAGCGTTATGTGATCAATAACCACATCGTTCAGACGATCCTGATGCTCAACCATCTGCCGTTCCCCGGGCACTTGCGCAGTGTCGCGGAAATAGCCGGCGGGCATCACGAAAAAATGGACGGCAGTGGTTATCCGAAACGCTTGAAGCGAGAAGAAATGAGCCTGCCGGCGCGGATGATGGCAATTGCCGATATTTTCGAAGCGTTGACTGCCGCCGACCGCCCCTACAAAAAAGCCAAGACCTTGAGCGAGGCGTTGGGCATCATGGCGTTGATGTGCCGTGATGCCCACATCGACCCGGAACTGTTCGGGCTGTTCATCAAGGCACAGATCCATTTGCAGTACGCCAAGCGCTTCCTCGCCCCTGAGCAGATCGATGCGGTGGACGCGTCGAGTCTGCTGGCCAAGGCAGGCCTGGCGTCTTGATCAGCAGTCGGTCAGGCGCAGGAAAATCGCCGCCAGCTGTTCGATTCCAGCCTGGTCCTGTGCGGTGAAACGCGCCAGTTTCGGGCTGTCCAGATCAAGCACGCCGATCAACCGGCCGTCCTTGACCAGCGGCACCACCAGTTCGCTGTTCGAGGCGCTGTCGCAGGCGATGTGTCCGGGGAACGCGTGCACATCTTCAACCAACTGAGTCTGCAAGGTAGCTGCCGCTGTCCCGCAAACACCGCGCCCGAACGGAATCCGCACGCAAGCGATCTGCCCCTGAAACGGGCCCAGCACCAATTCCTCATTGCGGTTGAGGTAGAAACCGGCCCAGTTCAGGTCATCGAGCTGATTGAACAGAAACGCCGAGAACTGTGCGGCATTGGCGATGAAATCCCGCTCGTCCGCCAGCAAGGACTCCAGTTGCGCGTGCAGCATGCCGTAGCCTTCGAGGCCTTGGCCGCTCTTTTGTAAATCGATCATGCCTTGTGCTCCAACAGTTTCAGCCCGACCCAATAACGGGCAAATTGATAAGCGCAACGTCCATTGCGATTGCCCCGGCCAGTGGCCCAGCGTACCGCCAGAATGTCCAGCTCTTCCGTGCGCTGCCACGCCAGTCCGGCCTTGTCGGCCAACTGGCCGATCCAGTGCTCGACGACGTTCAGGAAATGCTCCTGGGTAAACGGATAGAACGACAGCCACAAACCGAAACGGTCCGACAGCGCGATCTTGTCTTCCACCGCCTCGCTGGGATGCAGTTCGCCGTCGACCCGTTGCCAGTTTTCGTTGTCACTTTCCTTTTCCGGCACCAGGTGGCGACGGTTGGACGTGGCGTACAGCAAAACATTGTCCGGTGCCTGTTCCAGCGAGCCATCAAGGACGCTTTTGAGCACTCGGTAATCGCCCTCGCCCGACTCGAACGAGAGGTCATCGCAAAACAGCACGAAACGCTGGGGCAGCTTGGCAAGCTGCTCGACCACTCGCGGCAGGTCTGCCAGGTGATCACGTTCAATCTCGATCAAACGCAAACCGGCTTGAGCGTGCTCGGCCAACAAGGCGCGCACCAGCGACGACTTGCCGGTGCCGCGCGAGCCCCAGAGCAAGGCGTGGTTGGCTGGCATGCCATCGAGGAACTGTTGGGTATTGCGTCCAAGCTGCTCGACTTGCCGGTCGACGCCGATCAGGTCCGACAGACGCATGTCGAGGCTGACCTCCAGCGGCATCAGATAACCGCCGCGCGACTCTCGCTGCCAGCGCGCGGCCAGGCATTGTGCCCAGTCGATGGCTGGCCGGGGTGCCGGCAGCAACGGCTCGATACGGGCCAGAACGGCATCGGCGCGTTCAAGAAAAGCATTCAATCGGGAATCCACGACTTCTCCTCGGGCACGTTCACAGTAATGATGGTGATACAGCGACGAAATACAGCGTCAGACAACTGGTGCCCCACGGTACGGGCCTCGCGACAACATAAGTAGGCAGGCATGATCGACTATGCTTGAGCAGCGAAAGGAAACGAAAGTGGTTCACCCCCCGATGGATATCAAATTCACCAACCGGCTGTCATTCAAACAGGCCCGGCTTACCGTGCTGGTCGGTTTCATTCTGGGCACGCTGCTCAGCCTGCTGCAAATAGGCATCGATTATGCCAGTGAAGACGCCTCCATCAATCGTGAAATCCTTTCGTTACTGGAAATCAGCCACAACCCGGCCTCGCGAATCGCCTACAACATCGACGCCGAACTCGCCAAGGAACTGACCCTGGGCCTGCTGCGCTCGCCGGCGATCATCAGCGCGAAACTGACCGACAACAACGGCACCGTGCTGGCCAGCGTCAAGCGACCCGGCATGCAAAACGGTTACCGGATGTTCAGCGACTTCCTGTTCGGCGCCAATCGACAGTTCGAAGACCGACTTTACCTGGATAACTTGCCCAGCGAATCCTTGGGTACGCTGCAGCTGAACGTCGACACTTATGCCTTCGGCGACCGGTTCCTGCGCCGGGCCGAAGTGACCCTGCTCAACGGCTTCGCCCGCAGCCTGCTGCTGTCCGGCATCCTGCTGGCGCTGTTCTATGTGATGCTGACCAAACCCCTGGTGCGGGTCATCCGTGAGCTCAGCGGTCGCGACCCGAGCAGTACCGAACCGACGTCACTGGAATGCCCCGCCGGGCACGCCAATGATGAGATCGGTGTGCTGGTCAAGGTTGCCAGCCAGCAGTTCAAGAACATCGCCACCGAAATCCAGCAGCGGCGCAACGCGGAAAACCGCCTGACCGAGTATCTGGGCCAACTGGAAAACATCGTCTCGGCCCGTACCGCCGAACTCAAGGCGATCAATGACCGGCTGAGCCAGTCCAACCAGGAGCTGGAGGTCGCCCGCAGTACAGCCCTCGACATGGCCGACGCCCGCTCGGTATTCCTGGCCAACATGAGCCACGAAATTCGCACGCCCCTCAATGGCTTGCTCGGAATGATCGCGCTGTCCCTCGACGGGCCGCTGAATGCCGAACAACAGCAACAGCTGTCGATCGCCCATGACTCGGGCAAAGTGCTGGTGGAATTGCTCAACGATATTCTCGATTTGTCGAAGTTCGATGCCGGTCAACTCGAACTCGAACACATCCCCTTCGATCTCGGCTCACTGATCGAAGACACCGCCAACCTGTTGTCGCAGAACGCCGCCCCCAGTGTCGAACTGACCTGCCTGATCGATCCGCATTTCCCCGCACTCGTGCTCGGCGATCCGACCCGGGTCCGGCAGATCGTCAGTAATTTGCTGTCCAACGCCCTCAAGTTCACCCGCTTCGGGCGTGTCGACGTGCGCCTTTCGACGCTCGGGGACGGTGTCAGAATCGAAGTGTGCGACACCGGCATCGGCATTCCTCAGGATGCCCAGGTCAAGATCTTCCAGCCTTTCACCCAGGCCGGTGCGGGTATTACCCGCCAATTTGGCGGCACCGGGCTGGGCCTGGCGCTGACCTACAACCTTTGCAATGCCATGCAAGGGCGCCTGACGATCAGCTCCGAGCCGGGTTTTGGCAGCCAGTTCTGCGCGGACTTGCCATTGCCCGGCCATACCCGTGCAATGCCTGCTGCTTTGCTCAAGGGTAAAGTCGTCGCCATCACGACAGCCAGCAGCGGGCTGGGCGAATTGCTCAACAGTCTGTTGCCTGGTTGGGGGCTGGACTATGAACGGCGCTCCATGGATGACCCACTACTTGGCCTGACAGGCGACGTGCTCATCACCGACTGCCCCGAATGCCTGTTCAATTTGCGCCCCACCCTTGGCGCCCCGATCCTGCTGGTCACCGCTTATGGCAACTTCATGCCCGGCGAAGAGGCCAACGCCCTCACCCCTTTGCAACAACAGGCACGCCCCCTGGCACGCAATACGTTGTATCAGACGTTGCGGCGGATCCTGCAACCGGAAACCCACCCGATCAACGATGCCCGACTCGACACGCAATGCCCGCAACGCCGCGGGCGCGTGCTGCTGGTGGAAGACAATCCGGTCAACCAACTGGTGGCCAAGGGCATGCTCGGCAAACTTGGCTGCGAGGTCGCCACCGCGGCTCATGGTGCCGAGGCCCTGGATCAACTCGAGCAACGGGATTTCGACCTGGTGCTGATGGACTGCAACATGCCGGTGATGGATGGCTATGAAGCCAGCCGGCAAATCCGCCGTAGCGGACGCTGGCCCCAACTGCCCATCGTCGCCCTGACGGCCAACGCCATGTCGGAAGAGCGCGAACGCTGTCGTGCCGCGGGTATGAGCGACTACCTGGCCAAACCCTTCCGGCGAGAAGAACTGGCCGCCCTGCTGGACTTGTGGATCCCCGCTACGACAGCGCCTTGATCTGTCCCAACAGGTGATCGAGACCATCGCGCAACTCGTTGAGACGATTCAGGTCGACCCCGCTGTCGCACAATAGACGTGCCTTGAGTGGCCCGACCTGATCGCGCAAGGCCATGCCGGCCGGCGACAGGCTCAGATGCACTTCACGCTCATCGCGCGCAGAACGCTGGCGCTGCACCAGTTGCAGTTGTTCGAGGCGCTTGAGCAACGGGGTCAGCGTGCCGGAATCCAGGGCCAAACGCTCACCCAATGCCTTCACGGTCGGTTGCTCCGGGGCTGCTTCCTGCCACTCCCAAAGCACCAGCATCGCCAGGTACTGAGGGTAAGTCAGGCCCAACTGATCGAGCATTGGCTTGTAGGCGCGAATGACCGCACGGGAAGCAGCGTACAGCTTGAAACACAGCTGGCTGTCGAGCTTCAGGGAATCGACTGACAGGGTATTCATTTGAGCAGGGCTTCGATCTCGCGGGTCAGGTCCTGCGGCTTGGTCGCCGGAGCGAAGCGCTTGACCAGTTGCCCGTCCTTGCCAATCAGGAACTTGGTGAAGTTCCACTTGATGCCCTGGGAACCCAGCACACCCGGTGCGCGCTTTTTCAACTGCACGAACAGAGGGTGGGCACCGGCACCATTGACTTCGATCTTTTTGAACAGCGGGAAGCTGACACCGAAGTTCAGCTCGCAGAATTCGGAGATCGCCCCTTCATTGCCCGGCTCTTGCTTGCCGAACTGGTTGCAGGGAAAGCCGAGCACCACCAGCCCCTGGTCCTTGTAGGTCTGCCACAGCTCTTCCAGGCCTTTGTACTGCGGAGTAAAACCACACTTGCTGGCCGTGTTGACCACCAGCACGGCCTTGCCGGCGAAATCCGCCAGAGTCTTTTGCTCACCCTTGATCGTGGTGCAAGGGATGCTCAGCAGGTTGTCGCTCATGATGAAAGCTCCGGATTCGGGAAGATAAGCAAAACATAGCGAGCAATTGAATTGTGTGCAATTTAAATTATCGAACGCCAATCCACTGTAGGAGCGAGCTTGCTCCGGGAGGCGCTCCGACGATGGTCGTCAACGAAAACGCGGGAAGCCTGGTGCTCCGAGTTGTTCTCTGGTCCATCGCGAGCAGGCTCGCTCCTACAGGGCTCGCATTACTCGCGCGGCACCAGGTCCAGGCACACCGAGTTGATGCAGTAACGCAGGCCGGTAGGCGGTGGGCCGTCCGGGAACACGTGTCCCAGGTGCGCATCGCATTTGGCACAAACCACTTCGGTGCGGATCATGCCGTGGCTGACATCACGGATTTCGGTCATCGCGCTGTCGCCGATCGGCGCATAGAAGCTCGGCCAGCCGCAACCGGAGTCGAACTTGGTTCTGGAGTCGAACAGCGGCTCCTTGCAGCAGATGCAGTGGTAAATACCGTCGGTCCTGGTGGCGTTGTACTTGCCGGAAAACGGTCGTTCGGTGCCTTTGAGGCGGCACACGTTGTACTGCTCTGGATCAAGCATCGCCTTCCATTCTTCCAGGGTTTTTTCCAACTTTTCCATCATCACACCTCAGCGGCTGAAAAAGCCCGATCTGTACCTTTTCCACGGATCGGGCGGCACGTATGATTGCGCCTCGTCAAACGCCAGTCTGGCAGCCAGACCACGCGCATTCAAACGGAAATATGGGTGCTGCATCTCAAGGCGTCAGGCCTGTGTGAATACGCAGGATTCCCAGCACGGCTATCCAAACGCCGTCTGGATCGTTCATTTTCGGGAACACATCGCCATGCAGGTCAGCAAATCGAACAAGCTCGCCAACGTCTGCTATGACATTCGCGGCCCGGTGCTCAAGCACGCCAAACGCCTGGAAGAGGAAGGCCATCGCATCCTCAAGCTGAACATCGGCAACCCGGCGCCTTTTGGGTTCGAAGCGCCGGACGAAATCCTCCAGGACGTGATCCGCAACCTGCCGACCGCGCAGGGCTACAGCGACTCCAAGGGGCTGTTCAGTGCGCGCAAGGCCGTGATGCAGTATTACCAGCAAAAGCAGGTAGAAGGCGTCGGCATCGAAGACATCTACCTGGGCAACGGCGTTTCCGAGCTGATCGTGATGTCGATGCAGGCCCTGCTCAACAATGGCGACGAAGTGCTGGTGCCTGCGCCTGACTATCCGTTGTGGACCGCAGCAGTAAGCCTTTCGGGCGGCAATCCGGTGCACTACCTGTGCGACGAGCAGGCCAACTGGTGGCCGGACCTGGCCGACATCAAGGCCAAGATCACCCCGAACACCAAGGCACTGGTGATCATCAACCCGAACAACCCGACTGGCGCGGTGTACTCGAAAGAAGTGCTGCTGGGCATGCTGGAACTGGCCCGCCAGCACAATCTGGTGGTGTTCTCCGACGAGATCTACGACAAGATCCTCTACGACGATGCCGTGCACATCTGCACCGCCTCCCTGGCGCCCGACCTGCTCTGCCTGACCTTCAACGGCCTGTCCAAGTCCTATCGCGTGGCCGGTTTCCGTTCCGGCTGGATCGCCATTTCCGGCCCGAAACACCACGCCCAGAGCTACATCGAAGGCATCGACATGCTGGCGAACATGCGCCTGTGCGCCAACGTGCCCAGCCAGCATGCGATCCAGACCGCCCTGGGTGGCTATCAGAGCATCAATGACCTGGTGCTGCCGCCGGGCCGCTTGCTGGAACAACGCAACCGCACCTGGGAATTGCTCAATGACATTCCAGGCGTGAGCTGCGTCAAGCCGATGGGCGCGCTGTATGCATTCCCGCGGATCGACCCCAAGGTCTGCCCGATCCACAACGACGAAAAATTCGTCCTCGACCTGCTGCTCTCCGAAAAGCTGCTGGTGGTTCAAGGCACCGCATTCAACTGGCCATGGCCAGACCACTTCCGCGTCGTGACCCTGCCACGTGTCGATGACCTGGAGATGGCCATCGGACGTATTGGCGGCTTCCTCAAGTCCTACCGCCA
This sequence comes from Pseudomonas sp. B28(2017), assembly GCF_002113025.1. Taxonomy (GTDB): domain Bacteria; phylum Pseudomonadota; class Gammaproteobacteria; order Pseudomonadales; family Pseudomonadaceae; genus Aquipseudomonas. The sequence continues at coordinate 79,741 of NZ_NEJH01000002.1, forward strand.
GTAAGCGACCAGTCACCGTGCGACGCTCCTGCACGTCGCACGGTGATTCATCCGGCAACACTTTTTTGCACTCCGCTGCTGGCTGGCGCTGTGCCCGCTGCCAGATAACATCTTGCCTGCTCCCACCTGACAGAGGTGGGGCCTTCGACATGAACTGACTGACAAACACTTCCCGCACTCGCACCGGAAATACCCTGCAAACAGCTAGACTGTTGCCGTAGGACACAGTTTGAAATAGTCACCCGGTTGAATACCCCGGTGCAGCACCTTATATACCCCGCAGTACGCTACATCTTTAGCATGAGGAGATTTCTACAACCATGATGCGCATCCTGCTGTTCTTGGCCACTAACCTGGCGGTCGTGCTGATTGCCAGCATCACCCTGAGCCTTTTCGGCTTCAACGGGTTCATGGCGGCCAATGGGGTTGACCTCAACCTCAATCAGCTGCTGATTTTCTGTGCGGTCTTTGGTTTCGCCGGTTCGTTGTTCTCGCTGTTCATCTCCAAGTGGATGGCGAAGATGAGCACCAGCACCCAGATCATCACCCAGCCACGCACCCGTCACGAGCAATGGCTGCTGCAAACCGTCGAGCAACTGTCCCGTGAAGCCGGGATCAAGATGCCCGAAGTCGGTATCTTCCCGGCCTACGAGGCGAACGCCTTCGCCACCGGCTGGAACAAGAACGACGCACTGGTAGCGGTCAGCCAGGGTTTGCTCGAGCGCTTCTCGCCGGATGAAGTGAAGGCCGTTCTGGCCCACGAAATCGGCCACGTGGCCAACGGCGACATGGTCACCCTGGCGTTGATCCAGGGCGTGGTGAACACCTTCGTGATGTTCTTCGCACGGATCATCGGCAATTTCGTCGACAAAGTGATCTTCAAGAACGAAGAAGGCCAGGGCATTGCCTACTACGTCGCGACCATCTTCGCCGAACTGGTTCTGGGCATCCTGGCCAGCGCCATTGTCATGTGGTTCTCGCGCAAGCGCGAATTCCGCGCCGACGAAGCCGGTGCAAACCTGGCCGGCACCGCCGCGATGATTGGCGCCCTGCAACGCCTGCGGGCGGAACAAGGCCTGCCGGTGCACATGCCCGACACCCTGAACGCCTTCGGCATCAACGGTGGCATCAAGCAAGGCTTCGCTCGCATGTTCATGAGCCACCCGCCACTGGAAGAGCGTATCGACGCCCTGGCTCGCCGCCGCGGCTGAGAGGCGCCACAGCAAATGAAAAGGCCCGCAGTGATGCGGGCCTTTTTTGTCTGCTTGAATATTGAGTGTTCTTTCAGCCCTCTTCGCGAGCAGGCTCGCGAAGAGGCCAATGCAGCTAACCGTTATTACCGATTGGAAACCCGATACACCCGCTCTTCAAGCCGCGTCACACCCGCTTCAAGGAACTTCCCGCTCTCGCTCAAGACATCCTGATCCTCCAGGACCTTCAATCCCCACGAAGTCCCGAACAACCGCTGCACTTCATCATCGAGCACAGCAAATGGCGGTCCGGACATTTCAGCCTGATCGTAGTCCAGTGTGATCAACAACCCCAGAGAGCCCTTGGGCAGAATCCGCTTCAGATGCGTCGCATACCGCTCGCGCATCGATGGCGGTAACGCAATCAACGCGGCGCGATCGTAAAGCGCAGAGCAATCAGCGACATCGCCTGGTGTCAACGCAAAAAAATCTCCGCACCAAAGCTCGATGGAGCCCGCCCGATAGACGCTGAAAGGCCCTTGCTCACTGACGGCCGGATCCAGTTGATGCTCACTGAAGAAGTCCTCCACAGCCTTCTCCGACAATTCGATACCCAGGACCTCATGCCCGCAGTGCGCCAGCCACAACAGATCCAGGCTCTTGCCGCACAACGGCACCAGCACCCGTGCGCTTTCTTCCAGGCCCAGCTGTGGCCAGAACCGTTGTAGATGTGGGTTCACCTGCGGAAGGTGAAAGCCGATCTGATTCGACGCCCACTTCTTGTGCCAAAACTCCGGCTGCATAATTAACCCCGAAAATTCGATCAAAACACCCTAAAACTTATATTAGATTTAGATTAATGATCTGACTGATGATGTTGCATCTTAACTCTCAGGAGCTCATTCATGTTCCCCAGCCTGTACATATCCCACGGCTCCCCCATGCTCGCTCTGGAGCCCGGCGCCAGCGGGCCGGCACTCGCCCGCCTGGCCGCTGCAATACCAAAGCCCAAGGCCATCGTGATTGTGTCTGCGCACTGGGAAAGCAATGAGCTGCAGGTCAGCGGCAATCCACAACCGGAAACCTGGCATGATTTCGGCGGCTTTCCCAAAGCCCTGTTCGAGGTCCAGTACCCCGCTCCTGGCGCCCCACAGCTGGCAGATGAGGTAGTAGAGCTGCTTAAATCCAACAACCTCCCTGCACACATCGACAGCAAACGGCCTTTCGACCATGGCGTCTGGGTGCCTTTATCGCTGATGTACCCGCAAGCAGACATCCCGATTGTGCAGGTATCACTGCCCACCCGTGGCGGCCCCGCCCTGCAGACCCGCGTTGGCCACGCGCTGGCCAGCCTGCGCGAACACGGCGTCCTGCTGATCGGCTCCGGCAGCATCACTCACAACCTGCGAGAACTGGACTGGCATGCCGGCCCCGAGAGCGTGGAGCCCTGGGCCCTGGTGTTTCGCGACTGGATGATCGAGAAGCTCGCAACGAACGACGAAGCCGCGCTGCACGACTACCGCGCACAAGCACCGAATGCCGCTCGCAACCATCCCAGCGACGAACACTTGTTGCCGCTGTACTTTGCCCGCGCCGCCGGTGGGCAGTTCAGCATTGCCCATCAGGGGTTCACCATGGGTGCGCTGGGCATGGACATTTATCGCTTCGGTTGAGCGCAAACCGAGCCGCGAAGACCGCACCGCCGATTGAAAGGCAAAAAAAATCCCCGAACCAGTCGGGGATTTTTCATGCTCGATCAATCGGCCCGAGAGCGGATCAATCTTCGCGGTAGCGACGCAGTTTCAACTGCTTGCCGGCAACACGAGTGTCCTTCAGCTTGGTCAGCAACTTCTCAAGACCATCTTCCGGCAGCTCGACGAGGCTGAAGCTGTCACGCACCTGGATGCGACCGATCGCTTCACGCGCCAGACCACCCTCGTTGAGGATGGCGCCCAGCAGGTTCTTGGCGGCGATACCGTCACGCGCGCCCAGCGCGGTACGGCAGCGTGCACGGCCTTCGCCCAGTGGCATCGGAGCACGACGCTCGCGGTCGCCACGCTCAGGGCGATCACCGGAACGCTCTGGACGATCGCCACGCGGTGCATTGTTCGGCACCAGTGGACGCTCTTTCTCGATAGCGGCCAGGTTCAGCGCTTGACCGTTGGTAGCCTTGCGTAGCAGGGCAGCGGCCAGGGCACGCGGGCTGCAACCGATGTCGGCAGTCAGACGATCCAGCAGATCACCATGGGTCGATTCGGCCTCGGCCACCAGCGGCGACAGGCTGTTGGTCAGTTTCTTGATGCGAGCATCCAGAACGGCTTGAGCGTCCGGCAGGCGAACTTCAGCAACCTTCTGACCGGTTACACGCTCGATCACTTGCAGCATGCGGCGCTCGCGCGGAGTCACCAGCAGCAGTGCACGACCTTCGCGACCGGCACGGCCGGTACGGCCGATACGGTGAACGTAGGATTCCGGGTCGTACGGCATGTCAACGTTGAACACGTGAGTGATGCGTGGAACGTCCAGACCACGAGCGGCAACGTCAGTCGCCACAACGATGTCCAGACGGCCATCCTTGAGGGAGTCGATCACGCGCTCACGCTGGTTCTGGGCGATGTCACCGTTCAGCGCGGCGGCTTTGTAGCCTTTGGCTTCCAGGGCACTGGCCAGATCCAGGGTCGCTTGCTTGGTGCGTACGAACATGATCAGGGCGTCGAAATCTTCCACTTCCAGCAAGCTGAGAACGGCCGAAGTCTTCTGGTCAGCGTGAACCAGCAGGTGAGCCTGCTCGATCGCGGTAACGGTCTGGGTCTTGCTCTGAATCTTGACGTGCTTCGGATCGCGCAGGTGGCGTTCGGCGATGGCACGGATCGATTGAGGCAAGGTTGCCGAGAACAGTACGGTCTGACGGGTTTCCGGCATGGCCTTGAAGATGACTTCCAGGTCGTCCATGAAGCCCAGCTTGAGCATTTCGTCGGCTTCGTCGAGAACCAGGTGGTTCACGGTCGCCAGTACTTTTTCGTCGCGACGCAGGTGGTCGCACAGACGACCCGGAGTGGCGACAACGATTTGTGCGCCATTACGGATTGCTTTCAGTTGTGGGCCCATCGGCGCGCCGCCGTAGACAGCCACAACAGTCACGCCCGGCATTTGCTTGGCGTAGGTTTCGAAAGCGGTTGCAACTTGTAGCGCCAACTCACGAGTTGGGGCCAGGATCAGAGCTTGCGGCTCGCGCTTGGACGGATCAATGCGGTGCAGAATTGGCAGAGCAAAGGCAGCGGTTTTACCGGTACCGGTTTGCGCCTGACCAATCATATCGTGACCGGCGAGAATGATCGGAATCGACTGCTGCTGAATGGCCGAAGGCTCTTCATAGCCGGTAGCGACTACTGCAGCGACAATATTGGGATGAAGTTCAAGAGCGGCGAAGCCGCCGATTTCCTGGGTCATGGGTCTGCCTCTAAGTGCATCCGCAAAGACCCATGCTCCAAAGCTGCGCATGCCGTGTTGAGACTCAAGAGTCGCCCTGGCAGCTTTGTCGGCGGGGATTTGCGAAAACGAATGAATGAAAAGAATCGTCAAGGAAGAGTCCGCTGGGCGGACGTGCAGCCGAAGCTGGCTTCGGGGAATTGCGCTACCTAAACGCGGCCCGGTTAAAGGCCGGCGCGCACTATACCGGAATTCGCCAAAAAAGGGAGCTTTTTTTATCGAAAATCCGCCGGATACACCGTTGTGCCACAGGCTTTGCGAATAATCGGTCAGCCGTCTATTTTTCAAAGGCCCGGCCTTGCGGGTGATGGCGCTAAAACGGTTCACCCTTTGCAGTGCAGACCGCCGGTCTGGCACGCCTTTCCTACCCCCGAGGGTCACTTCATGAATCAGCCCAGCTCCAGTCGAGTCAGCCGCGAACGGCGTGGTCATGTGTTCCTGATCGGTCTGGATCGGGTGGCCAAGCGCAACGCCTTTGACCTCGACCTGCTCAACGAATTGAGCCTGGCCTATGGCGAGTTCGAAGCCGACAGCGAGGCGCGCGTGGCGGTGGTGTTCGGTCACGGCGAGCACTTTACCGCCGGGCTCGATCTGGTCAATGCCAGCCTCACACTCGCTGAAGGCTGGCAAGTCCCCCCTGGCGGCTGCGATCCGTGGGCGGTGTTCGCAGGTCCCAGGGTCAGCAAGCCGGTAATCGTCGCCGCCCAAGGCTATTGCCTGACCATTGGCATCGAGTTGATGCTGGCCGCCGACATCAACCTGTGCGCCAGCAACACCCGGTTCGCCCAGATGGAAGTGCAGCGTGGGATCTTCCCGTTCGGCGGTGCCACCCTGCGCCTGCATCAGGTCGCCGGCTGGGGTAATGCCATGCGCTGGCTGTTGACCGGGGATGAATTCGATGCCCGGGATGCGCTGCACCTGGGCCTGGTGCAGGAAGTCATGGCCAGTGAGGACTTGCTACCCCGGGCAGTTGAACTGGCCGAGCGGATCGCCCGTCAGGCACCGCTTGGGGTGCAGGCGACGCTGATGTCGGCGCGACAGGCCCGGTATGAAGGAGAAACCGCCGCAGCGCAAGGATTGCCAGCGCTGGTCAAGAAGTTGATGGCCAGCGAGGATATCAAGGAAGGTGTGCGGTCGATGGTGGAGCGACGGCCTGGCGTGTTCAAAGGGGTTTAGCTTTTGCAGTGGCTTTGAAGGCCCCTCCGGGCGGCGTTCCGACGAAGGGGCCCGTCCAGACAATCAATCAGGTCGCCGGGCGAATGCACTTGATCAACGAATCCAGCGAATACCCCAACCGCGGTGCCAGCGCTTCGGCGCGAGCGGTCAGACCGTCCATGTCCAGTTCCTGATCCAGCTCCGACGGCACGATCAGAATCACATTGCCCTCCTTCACCGGCAGCTCCCAGTAATGTCGATGGTACAAACCACGCAACAAGGCAGCGCCCAAGGGTTTGCCATCGTCGGTAGCCCATTGATTGATGACCAGCCAGCCCCCCGGACTCAATCGTTTCTGGCAGTTTTCCAGAAAACTCCAGGCCAGGTGCCCGACACCCGGACCGACATCGGTATAAAGGTCGACGAAAATCAGATCGGCCGACTCGGCAGTGTCGAGCAGCTCCAGCGCATCGCCAACGCGGATATAAAGGCGCGGATCGTCATCCAGCCCCAGGTACTCAATGGCCAGGCGCGGTACGTCCGGACGCAGTTCAATGGCTTCGACATCTTCCAGCGGCAGGAACTTGAGGCAGGCCTGAGTCAGCGTCCCGGCGCCGAGGCCGAGAAACAGCGCGCTTTCCGGGTGCTCATGGCACAGCGCGCCGATCAGCATCGCCCGGGTATAGTCGTATTCGAGCCAGCTCGGATCGGCGGTGAACACGCAGCTTTGCTCGATGGCATCGCCGAACTCGAGAAAACGGTAATCGGCCACTTCCAGCACACGAATCACGCCGAACTCGTCCTGTACCTCGGCGAGCAGATGCTCGACGCGCTCCTCAGTCATTTCATCTCCTGATCGTCACCGGGGCCGGCAACGCAATAACACCGCGTGTAGAGAGCGGCAAAGGCGAGATTGTCGGTGAAGCGACGGTAACAGGTCACGCACTAATTTGCTGATAACATGGAGGTCCGAGCGAAAACACTAGAGACCGTGATGAGCCAACCCTGGAGCCCCGACAGCTGGCGCGCCCTGCCGATCCAGCAACAACCCCAATACCCCGACGCCGCGCATTTGCATCAGGTCGAGCAGACCCTGGCCAGCTATCCGCCACTGGTGTTTGCCGGTGAAGCCCGGGAGTTGCGCCGTCAGTTTGCCGAGGTGACCCAGGGCCGCGCGTTTCTGTTGCAAGGCGGCGACTGCGCCGAAAGCTTCGCAGAATTCTCCGCCGCGAAAATTCGCGACACCTTCAAGGTGCTGTTGCAGATGGCGATCGTGATGACGTTTGCCGCCGGCTGCCCGGTGGTCAAGGTCGGGCGCATGGCCGGGCAGTTCGCCAAGCCGCGCTCGGCCAACGACGAAACCATCAATGGCGTGACCCTGCCCGCCTACCGCGGTGACATCGTCAACGGCATCGGTTTCGACGAAAAAAGCCGCGTGCCGGACCCCGAGCGCCTGTTGCAGTCCTATCACCAGTCCACCGCCACCCTGAACCTGTTGCGCGCGTTCGCCCAGGGCGGGTTTGCCGACCTGCATCAGGTGCACAAGTGGAACCTGGACTTCATCGCCAACTCGGCGCTGGCGGAAAAATACAGCCACCTGGCCGACCGCATCGATGAAACCCTGGCGTTCATGCGCGCCTGCGGCATGGACAGTTCGCCGCAGCTGCGCGAAACCAGCTTCTTCACCGCCCACGAAGCGCTGCTGCTGAACTACGAAGAAGCCTTCGTGCGTCGCGACAGCCTGACCAATGATTACTACGACTGCTCGGCCCACATGCTGTGGATCGGCGACCGCACCCGCCAGCTCGACGGTGCCCACGTCGAATTCCTGCGCGGGGTGAACAACCCGATCGGGGTCAAGGTCGGCCCGAGCATGAACCCGGACGACCTGATTCGCCTGATCGACGTGCTCAACCCGGACAACGACCCGGGCCGTCTGAACCTGATCGCACGGATGGGCGCGAACAAGGTCGGCGATCACCTGCCGCAGCTTATCCGCGCCGTCCAGCGTGAAGGCAAGCAGGTGCTGTGGAGTTCCGACCCGATGCACGGCAACACGATCAAGGCCAGCAGCGGCTACAAGACCCGCGACTTCGCGCAGATCCTTGGCGAGGTGAAGCAGTTCTTCCAGGTGCACGAAGCCGAAGGCAGCTATGCCGGTGGTATCCATATCGAAATGACCGGGCAGAACGTTACCGAGTGCATCGGTGGTGCGCGGCCGATTACCGAGGACGGTTTGTCGGATCGCTACCACACCCATTGCGATCCGCGTATGAATGCCGATCAGTCACTGGAGCTGGCGTTTTTGATTGCCGAGACACTGAAACAGGTTCGGCGCTAAATCGCGCCGCGCCCTTCGCGAGCAGGCTCGCTCCCACATTGGACCGCGCTCCCCTGTGGGAGCGAGCCTGCTCACGATGGGGCCAACTCAGTCACCGCCAATTTGTGAAAATGCCACCCGTAACCGCGCCGCACTCGCCCGCGGGCAATTCAACTGAACCTGCGCCAACCCCAGCCAATCCGCCATCTGCCGCAGATTGACCGCCAATGCCTGCATCCCCTCGTCGTCCAGCCCGGACTCCTCTTCATGCACCGCATGCACTGCCAAACGGCCGGCCGCCCGTTCGGCGCGCAGATCGACCCGTGCGGCAATCCGTTCGTTGTGCAAAAACGGCAAAACGTAATAGCCGTAAACGCGCTTGTCCTGTGGCGTGTAGATTTCCAGCCGATAGCGGAAATCGAACAGACGCTCCGTACGGCTGCGCTCCCAGACCAGCGAATCGAACGGCGAGAGCAATGCACTGGCCGCGACTTTGCGCGGCACTTTGGGCTCGGGCAGACAATAGGCCGGTTGTCGCCAACCCTCGACTTCGCAGGTCAGCAATTCACCGGCCTCGACCAGCTCAGCCAAACGCTGGCGACTGTCTGCAGGGTTCAAGCGGAAATAGTCACGCAAGTCCTTCTCAGTACCGACACCCAAGGCCGTTGCCGCATGCCGCAACAGGCCGCGCTGGGCGTCGTCTTCACTCAGGACAGGGTGCGCAAGAATCGCCGAAGGAATCACCCGCTCCGGCAGATCGTAGAGCCTTTCGAATCCGCGCCGTCCGGCAACGGTCACCTCACCGGCAGCGAACAGCCATTCCAGCGCATGCTTTTCCGCGCTCCAGTCCCACCAGGGCCCGGCCCGTTCCTGACGGGTCGACAGGCTCCCGGCGCCAAGCGCGCCCTGCTCCTCAACCGAAACCAGCACCCGCCGAATCGTGTCTTGCTGCTCACGCCCAAAACGCGCCAATTGCTGATAAATGTCTTCGCCACGGCTCGCACGCTGCATGCGCCAGCGCAGCAACGGGTACATGGAAAGAGGCAACAACGAGGCTTCATGGCCCCAATACTCGAATAGTGTTCGTCGACGGCCCTGACTCCAGGCAGCCTGATCGAGTAAATCGGAAGAATAATTGCCGAGGCGGGAAAACAGCGGAAGGTAGTGCGAACGCACCAATGCATTGACCGAGTCGATCTGCAAAATGCCCAGCCGTTCGATCAGGCGATTGAGCGCAACAGCCTTGATCGCCGCTGGCGGTTGCCGCCCGTTGAACCCTTGGGCGGCCAGCGCCAGACGCCGAGCCTGTTTGAGGGTAAAGGACAATGTTGCGGGCATGGGTACCTCCTTGTCTGCTCGCAACCTACCTCACCGGTAAGGGGTTTGTGTAGCGTGGCATTCATCATTTATGCATCGGATCATTCCAGAACGGTTTGATCGACTCGTTCTCCACATCCGCACGGCTCATGCCGATGTCCTTGAGCGCTTCGTCGCTCAAGCTCGCCAGCAGTTCGCGCTCGCGATGCAGTTCGTACCAGCGGCCGAACTTGTGCAGCAGATCGGATATCAGGTGAATCGAGTGTTTTTCTGCACCATGGAACTCGTGTTGACCTTTCATCTTGTTGCCCTCCGTTTGGATGGCTCCAGTCTCGCGCCGGGTCTAAGATCAATCCAACGAATGTTTCTGATGTCACATATCTCGGAGATTGATGGATGTCCGCCTACCCGAGTATCGATACCGAAGTGTTGCGCACCTTCGTCGCCATCGCCGACCAGGGCGGCTTTACCCGCGCCGGCGAAATGGTCAACCGCACCCAGTCAGCCGTCAGCATGCAGATGAAACGACTGGAAGAAGATGTGCTTCAGCGCCAGTTGTTCCAGCGCGACGGACGGCAGGTGCGACTGACGGCCGAAGGCCAGGTGTTGTTGGGTTATGCACGGCGGATCCTCAAACTGCACAGTGAGGTCTTCAATACCCTGCGTGAGCCCGACATGATCGGCACAGTGCGCATCGGTACGCCGGACGATTATGTGATGCGATTCCTCCCGGGGATTCTGCGCCGATTTGCCCAGTCCTACCCGCTGATTCAGATAGAAGTGCACTGCGAATCATCGAAACAGCTGTTGATGCGACAAGATCTGGACCTATCCATCGTGACCCGCGAACCCGGTAGCGAAATCGGCCAGTTGTTGCGCAAGGAACGTTTTGTCTGGGCCGAGGCGCAATGCTACAGCGCTCACGAGCAGACCCCGCTGCCGCTGGCGATGTTCAACAGTGATTGCTTCTGCCGCCTGTGGGCCTGCAATGCCCTGGATGCCCGGGGGCGCGATTACCGGGTGGCGTACAACAGCGACAGCCTGTCGGCGATCATGGCGGTGGTCAGCGCCGGCCTGGCAGTCACCGCGCAGCTTGAAAGCCTGATCACCGCAGACATGCGCATCCTCGGTGAAGCCGAAGATCTGCCGCTGCTGCCCGAGGCCAGCATCATGCTCGTGCGCAACCTGCATACCCCGTCACCGATCACCGAATGCCTGGCCGAACACATCATCGAAGGCTTCAAACTTTGAAGGCGAGGGTCACCGCACACGCCACCAGATAGCCGCAGAACAGCCCGCGCAGCAGCCGCTCCGGTATGGCATGGGCAATCTTCACACCCCAACTGATGCTGAGCAGCCCGCCAATCGCCAAGGGCACGCCGATCCACCAGTCCACCTGATGGTGCACGGCATACGTCACCAACGTCACGCCGGTGCTCGGCAACGCCAGGGCCAGGGACAACCCTTGCGCCACCACCTGGCTGGTCCCGAACACGCTGGTCAGCACTGGCGTTGCCACCACAGCTCCGCCTACGCCAAACACGCCGCCCATGGTGCCGGACGCTGCACCGAGTACACCCAGCCATGGCCACGCATGATTCATCTGCGAAGCCGCCGGGGCACTAGCGGAGAACATTCGTGCCAGGTTAAGGGCCGACAGCGCGATGAGGAACCCGACAAACCCTGAACGCATGGTTGACGCATCAATGCCCACGGCCCACATCGAACCGAGCCAGGCAAAGCTCAAGCCCATCGTTGCCAGCGGCAGCGCATGACGCAGCTCAATCCGGTTGCGCTGCTGATAACGCCACAGCGCCAGCATCACGTTCGGCACCACCATCACCAGTGCTGTGCCTTGGGCTATCTGCTGATCGAGCCCGAACAGTACGCCCAGCAACGGAATGGCAATCAGGCCGCCGCCGATTCCAAACAAACCGCCAAGCGTGCCCAAGGCGGCGCCGAAGACCAGATACATCAAAAACTCAATCACGGCCGATTTCTCCTCACGTCACCCTATCGATCCTACGCAGTTGCTTCTGGCGCGGAAACGCACAACGGCGCAAAATGGCTGTGCCAAATCCGCACAAGCGCAAACCTGCCATGAACCCCAATCAACTGACCGACCAACTGGCCTTGTTCCTTGATGTGCTGGAAACCGGCAGCTTTTCCGCCGCCTCGCGCCGTCATCCGATGACCCCTTCGGCCGTGGCACGGCGGATCGACAGCCTGGAAAACGCGGTTGGCAGTCAGCTGTTCATCCGCAGCACTCATGCGGTTCGTGCCACCCCGGCAGGATTGGCCTTTGCCGAACGAGCACGGCGGATCGTCGCCGAGTTGCGCCTGGCCCGGGCCGAAGCGGTTTCCTTGAGCAGCGCGCCGGAAGGTCTGATCCGTATCGATGCGCCAGCAGCCTTCGGGCGCCGGCACCTGGCACCGGTAATTGCCGATTTCCTCATGCTCTATCCGGGACTTGATGTGCAACTGCACCTGATCGACAGTTTCGTCGACATGCAAGGCCAGAACCTTGGCAAGGTCGATCTGGTGTTGCGCGCCGGACAATTGGCCGACACCCGGCTGGTGGCCACACCACTGGCGAGCATGGTGCGTATCGCTTGCGCCAGCCCTGATTATTTACGGCGTCGTGGCGTGCCGACCGATCCGTCACAGCTGATCGAACACGACGGACTCGACTGGGATGGCCTGGCCCCGCTTTTCGCCTGGCGTTTCGAGCGGGACGGGCAAATGCAGTTACACCGGCCGGCGCGGGTGCGCATGAGCGCCAACAATGCCGAGGCGCTGGTATGTGGCGCACTGGCCGGACTGGGTATCGCGCACCTGCCAACCTGGCTCGCCAGCGAGTACCTGTTGCGCGGTGAATTGCTGCCGCTGTTCTGCGATAGCGGTCTGCCGAAACCGGAAAGCGCCGGCATCTATGCCTTGCGCCTGGAACAACAACCCAACTCCCGCAGTCGTTTGTTGCTGGAGTACCTGAAAACCCGCTTCAGCCCGGTTCCGCCTTGGGATCTGGAGCTGCAAACCCATTTGCAACGGCACTGATCAGAATTATCTGGCGCATTAAAGATTCGCCCGCTAGATTCTTAAGATCACAGATCAAGGCTTCGACATGACCACCGAGCGTAACACCCCGGATAACTGCGACAACCTGCTGCTGGACAATCAGGCCTGCTTCGCACTGCATTCCACTTCGCTGATGATGACCAAGGTCTACAAACCCTTGCTGCAAGCGCTGGGCCTGACCTACCCGCAATACCTGGCGATGATGGTGTTGTGGGAACGGGACGGTTTGACCGTAGGCGAAATCAGCACGCGGTTGCTGACCGACCCTGGCTCGTTGACACCGCTGCTCAAGCGCCTGGAAGCGGAAGGCCTGCTCAGCCGAACCCGCAGCCGTGAAGACGAGCGCGTGGTGATCGTCGAGCTCACCGAACAGGGCCGGGCGTTGCGCGACAAGGCCCGCGATATTCCCCAGTGCATCCTCGGCGCCAGCGGGATGACACTGGAGCGCCTGCAAAACCTGCAAGCGGAACTGCAAGCGCTGCGCAGTCACCTTCAAGACAGCCTGTAATTTCAAGCCCCCTCTGTGGGAGCGAGCCTGCTCCGGGCGGCGTTCCGACGATTGCAATGTCACATTCAACATTGATGTTGGCTGACACACCGTAATCGCGAGCTGGCTCGCTCCCACAGTAGCTCCGCGACCTACCAGAAAATCGGATTCGCCACCTCCTCCTGAAAAAAATCCAGGCTGAAAAATCCCCCGCTGATAGCTCTAGCTCAACGCTTCCAACCAAAACTGTCTCGCAGCCCTTTGGATTTTTGCAAAATTTATCTTGTGCGCTAAATATTTGCGCGATACATTTACTTCGCACTTACTTAGCGCGCAAACATTTTGCGTAAACACACAAACTCCGAACGAGGTTTTCACCATGCAAACTCTCTACACCGCAATCGCAACTTCCACCGGTGGCCGTGACGGTCGTGCGGTTTCCAGCGACAACATCCTCGACGTCAAGCTCGCCACGCCCAAAGAACTCGGCGGTGCTGGCGGCGCAGCCACCAACCCGGAGCAACTGTTCGCCGCCGGCTATTCCGCCTGCTTTATCGGCGCCTTGAAATTCGTGGCCAGCCAGACCAAGCGCAGCATCCCGAACGACGCTTCGATCACCGCCCACGTCGGCATCGGCCAGATCCCTGGCGGATTCGGTCTGGACATCGATCTGCACATCAGCCTGCCGGGTCTGGAACAAGCCGATGCACAAGCACTGGTCGACGCGGCCCACCAGGTCTGCCCGTACTCCAACGCCACCCGCGGCAACGTCGATGTGCGCCTGCACGTGACCGTCTAACCGCCCACTACTCAGGCCCGAACAGGAAACGAACATGAACACTTTCAGCAAAGTCGTGACCGGTACCCTTCTCGCCCTGTCGATCAACGGCGCATTCGCAGGTGATGGTGTTGAACACAACACCCAGGCGTTCCTGGATGTGCTGAATGCCGGCACCGGCAAACCGCTTGAACAGCTCAGCCCGAAAGATGCCCGCGCCGTGCTGGTGGGCGCGCAGGCCGGGGTGAAGCTGACCCTGCCAAAGGCCGATGTCACCCAGAAGACCATTCAAGTGGGCGGCCAACCGCTAAGCCTGACCATCGTCCGGCCGGCCGGGGTCAAGGGTGAGCTGCCCGTGTTCATGTTCTTCCATGGCGGCGGCTGGGTACTGGGAGACTTCCCGACTCACGAGCGGCTGGTACGTGACCTGGTGACGGGTTCGGGAGCGGCAGCCGTATTCGTGAACTACACACCATCGCCGGAAGCGCATTACCCGGTGGCGATCAACCAGGCTTACGCCGCGACCCAATGGGTGGCCGAGCACGGTAAAGAGATCAACGTCGATGGCAAGCGCCTGGCGGTGGCCGGCAACAGTGTCGGCGGCAACATGGCGGCCGTGGTTGCGCTGATGGCCAAGGACAAGGGCACACCGGCGATCAGGTTCCAGGTGCTGTTGTGGCCGGTGACTGATGCCAGCTTCGAAACCGCGTCCTACAACCAGTTTGCCGAAGGGCACTTCCTCACCAAAAATGCGATGAAATGGTTCTGGGACAACTACACCACCGACGCCAATCAGCGCAACGAGATCTACGCCTCCCCCCTGCGCGCGACCACCGCCCAGTTGAAAGGATTGCCTCCAGCGCTGGTGCAGACCGCCGGTGCCGACGTTTTGCGCGACGAAGGCGAAGCCTACGCCCGCAAACTGGACGAGGCCGGTGTGCCGGTCACTGCTGTTCGCTACAACGGCATGATCCACGACTACGGTTTGCTCAACGTGGTGAGCCAGGTGCCAGCGGTGCGTTCAGCAATGCTGCAGGCGTCTGAAGAGCTGAAACAACACCTGAAATAACACTGCCCCCCTGTAGGAGCGAGCATGCTCGCTCCTACAGGGGGAACCTTCAGGCACAAAAAAGCCCGACTCAATGGTCGGGCTTTTTCATTCCTGAAGCTGTGCTTATTTGGCACGGCCTTTGTAGGAACCGCCTTCGCGGGTATCAATCTCGATCATATCGTCGATATTGATGAAGTCAGCAACCGACAGCTCGGTACCGTTCTTCAGTTTGGCAGGCTTCATCACCTTGCCAGAAGTGTCGCCGCGAGCGGAACCTTCGGTGTAGGCAACCTGACGCACGATGGTGGTCGGCAGTTCTACGGAAACCAGACGGCCTTCGAAGAACACGGCTTCGCAAACGTCGGTCATGCCTTCTTCAACGAACGGCAGAACGGCTTCGATGTCTTCGGCGTTCAGCTCGTACATGGTGTAGTCGGTGGTGTCCATGAACGTGTAGGAGTCACCGCTGATGAAGGACAGGGTCGCTTCCTTGCGGTCGAGGATCACGTCGTCCAGCTTGTCGTCCGCACCGTATACGGTTTCGGTCTTGTAGCCGGTCAGCAGGTTTTTCAGCTTGGTCTTCATGATCGCGCTGTTACGACCGGACTTGGTGAATTCAGCTTTCTGAACCAGCCAAGGATCGTTGTCGATACGGATCACGGTACCGGGTTTGAGTTCTTTACCAGTTTTCATTGCGAATATCCGAATTTGGATGGGATTTACAAAAATCTAGGCCGCGTATCATATCCAATTTCCATAAAACTGTACCAGCGCCGTGGCAAGATCGGCCTGCAAGGCTTGTTCCAGACACCACGCCTCGGCGTGTTTTTCCAGCTCTGGCCAGTGTTTACGGGTGAATTGCCAGTGGTCGGCCATTTTCTCACCGACGTTCCACGCCCGCCAGAGACCGCTGATCGCCTCCCGCGCCGGGTCCGAAAGCCCCTTTATATAGAGTTCGAGGAAGGCGTCGAGTTTGTCCAGATGGATATCTTCTTCCTGCCGGTAAATGTGCCACAAAAATGGCCGGCCGGCCCATTGAGCGCGTACAAAGGAGTCTTCGCCGCGCACGGCATTGAAATCGCAGCACCACAGCAACTCGTCGTATTGGTCCTGGCGGACGAATGGCAGCACTTGCACGGTCAAGGCTTCACGCACATGCACGGCTCCGGCCGCCAGCCCCTCCACACCGAGCCAGCGTTCGACGTCACCGAGAATCCGCCCTTCCGGCACCAGCAGATGAGTGGACGTCGAATCGCCTGCCATCGCATCGAGCCAACTGGCCAGCCCGGTGTTTTCATAGGCAAACAATGAGATCAAGTTTGCATCGGGTGCACGATCAACTCCCAAACCTTGCAGGAATACTTTTTGAGCCTGTGGGTCTTGCTGAAATTGCCGACGACGCTCAAGCAGCCCGCTCTCCCGTATCAGCCCGCCTGTGCCCCTCTGGAACCCCGGAAAGAAAAAGAACTTCTGTACACTTTTGTACTTGACCGAGGGCAGACCGTGACAGCCGATCACCCAGTCTTCGGCACTCAGGTAGTCGAGGTTCATCCACAGTGGTGTCTTTTCCCTTTCGGCCATGGCGTCCATATAGGCGCTCGGCAACTGGCAGGCAAATGCGGCAATCACCACATCGGCGGCTTCCGTCGGCTGCCACTCGGCTGGCCATTGCCGCACTTCGACGCCTTGCTGCCACTGCTGCGCGGCGTGGGTGTCGATTTCCGGGCAAAGGCGCTCGAATGCTCGCAGATCATCGACCCATAGACGTACCGCCAGCCCATGTTCGGCCACCAGTTGCCGGGCCAGTCGCCAGGTCACGCCGATGTCGCCGAAGTTATCGACCACAGTGCAAAAAATATCCCAGCGGGTTTTCAATTCAGGCATTCCAGGCTCCCGTTGGCAAAGGCGCCGATTGTCCGCATAAATTACCCCGTGCAGAAGAGCCGACGGCGATTATTCTTCATGCGACAATCACCGCTCGCCAGTGACCTTTCGCCAGGAGGCAACCATGCCCCACCGCCCCACCCCGCGCCGATTCTTCCCATTTCGCCTGAGCGCCCTGCAGTTGACCGGCAGCATCGCCCTCGGCATGTGGCTGGGATTCATTGCCATTATGCTGACCTGCTGGCTCGCTTCGCGCCTGCTTTTCAGCGAACAACTGGCACCTGTAGCGGCGGCTGTGGAGCAACTGGCCAAACCACCGGTGGTGGTTCAACCGATACCGGACATCCCGCCCCAGAGCCCGCTGTTCGAGCAATACGAAGAAAACCTGCGCAAGAACGAGCAGCAGCAACGGCTCGATCAGGCCCGTAGCAGCAGTCGCAATCTGTCCAACCCAAGCTGTCAGTTCTGGCTGCAACAGGACCGAACTGCACCCAGTGAAAAAAGCCGCGCCAACGTCCTGCAATTCTGCGATTGATCATGAATAAACACAGCGTCCACCAACTGATTCTCGACAGGCTGCGCATCGATCTCGACATCGCCGAACGGGCCGCGCAAACCGCTTACGAAACGGCGACCCATGAAGAAAACATCGCCGAGAACAAGTACGACACCCTGGGACTGGAGGCTTCGTATCTCGCGGCAGGACAAGCCAGAAGGGTCGAGGAGATTCGCCAGTCACTGACCCTCTGCCAGAACCTGGCCCTGCGCCCGTATGACGATCAGCGGGGCATCGAAGTGGGGGCGCTGCTCGGGCTCGAGGACGAAAAGGGCCGCGAACAATGGCTGTTTCTCGCCCCCGATGCGGCCGGGCTGAAGGTCGATCTGGTGGGGCAACTGATAACCGTCATCACCCCGCGCTCACCGCTGGGCAAAAGCCTGCTGGGCAAGTTCGCGGGCGATGAGGTGGAGATCATGGTGGCGGGTGCTCGGCAACAGTTCGCTGTCACCGAGGTGGTTTAGGACACTCTGTCAGTGAACGGGCAGTTCGACGCCGTCGAACAGCTCTTCCAGTTCCTGCTTGTTGTGGCATTGAATGGCCTTGGCCATGACTTCGCGGGTAAGGTGCGGCGCGAACTTCTCGATGAAGTCGCACATGAAACCACGCAGGAAGGTGCCGCGACGGAAGCCGATCTTGGTGATGCTGGACTCGAACAACTCACTGGCATCGAGCACGACCAGGTCGCTGTCGAGTTTGGGGTCGACGGCCATTTTCGCCACGATGCCCACGCCCAGCCCCAGGCGAACATAGGTCTTGATCACGTCGGCGTCGGCGGCGGTGAACACGACTTTCGGCGTCAGGCCACGATGGCTGAACGCTTCGTCGAGTTTCGAACGGCCGGTAAAACCGAACACGTAGGTCACAATCGGGTATTCGGCCAGCGCTTCGAGGGTCAGCTTCGACAATTTGGTCAACGGATGACCCTGAGGCACAACCACACAACGGTTCCAGCGATAGCAGGGCATCATGACCAGATCACCGAACAGTTCGAGCGCCTCGGTGGCGATGGCGAAATCCACGGTGCCATCAGCAGCCATTTCGGCGATTTGCATCGGCGATCCCTGATGCATGTGCAGGGCAACGTCCGGGTATTGCTTGATGAAGTTGCTGATCACCGGCGGCAACGCATAACGCGCCTGGGTGTGGGTGGTGGCAATCGACAGGGTGCCTTTTTTCTCGTTGGAGAATTCCTGGGCGATCTGCTTGATGCTTTCAACCTTGCGCAGAATCTCGCCGGCAGTGGTGATGATGCGCTCACCGGCCGGGGTGACCCGGGTCAGGTGCTTGCCGCTGCGGGCAAAAACCTCGACGCCCAGTTCGTCTTCCAGCAGACGGATCTGTTTGCTGATGCCCGGTTGAGAGGTGTAAAGGCTTTGGGCTGTAGCGGAAACGTTGAGGTCGTGGTGCGCCACTTCCCAGATGTAGCGCAATTGTTGAAGCTTCATATGAATCCCTCAAAGCAGGTAGACGCCACGGGCATCAGCGACGATATATAACTATATTAATGGCATGAAGAATAAATCTAGAACTTTTTTATCGGATTGCCACTATTCGTGTTCTAGAGATCCCCTTGGCGACGACGTTGCACCAGCGGCACCAGATAGACCGGCACCTTGGACAGTTGCAACACACGGGCGGCGGTTCGGCCCAAAGGCGTTTCCGCACCGGCACCGTGGCTGTGACTTCCTACGATCAACAAATCCACGGAGAGTTTCTGCGCCTGGTCCAGAATCACCTGCGATGGGTCGCCCTGCAGCACCCGTACGGCCTGAATCCGCTCCAGGTCGTGCTCCCCTTCATCCCCCAGTTCCTCACGAAAACTGTCGAGCACCCGCTGTTCGATACTGGCAATCACCGTATTCAGGCCCTGGCTGTGAAACTCATTCAGCGCCTGCTCATCGAGATAACTTTGCAGCACCGATTCGGCAAACAACCCCATGGGTTCAACCGCATGCACGACATACAAATTGGCATTGAAGGTCCGGGCCAGCTCCAGGGCATGCTGCATCACCACGGGCGCGTACAGGCCAAGGTCTGTGGCATACAGCATCGAACGAATCATATGACCTCCTCAACTGCCAACATGGCGGAGATTTGATTCAGCTTAGCAGTGCCTTGGCGACTGCGACGTCCGGCGCAACGCATTGAATGGCGGGCTTAAACCTTTTGCTCGTTGCTTATGCCATGGGGCACATGACCGGTGGCGACGACTTCACGGGCCAATTCACAGTGGCCGGCCTGATCGTCGAAAAACACGTCGGCCGCAAAGGCTTCGAGAAAGGCTGACTTGGTCAGGCCGCCAAGGAACAGCGACTCATCGAGCCGGATGTTCCATTCGCGCAACGTGCGAATGACCCGCTCATGGGCCGGCGCCGATCGCGCCGTGACCAACGCGGTACGGATCGGACAGGCGTCCTCCGGGAACTCACGCTGCAGCAGATTGAGGGCCGCGAGAAAACCCTTGAACGGCCCACCGCGCAACGGCTCGCGGGCGGCCTCACGCTCGCTGGCCTGAAACGCTTCCAGACCACCGGCCTGATAAATGCGCTCCGACTCATCGGAAAACAGCACCGCGTCTCCGTCGAAGGCAATGCGTAACTCGTCGCTGGCCGCACGGCTGGCACCACCCGACAGAATGGTCGCTGCCGCGAAACCGGCGTCCAGTGCATTGCGTACGTCTTCGGCGTGGGTCGAGAGAAACAGGTCGCAACCAAAGGCCTTGAGGTAGGGATACGGACTGCGCCCGCCGACAAATGCCGCACGGGAAATCGCCAGTCCGTAGTGGTCAATCGAGTTGAACACCCGCAGCCCGGTGTCGGCGCTGTTGCGCGACACCAGAATCACCTCGACCCGGGCGCGACCGAGGCTGTTGTTGAGGTTCAGGAGCTTCTGCACCAATGGAAAGGCATCGCCGGGCTGGAGGATCTCGTCTTCGTGTTCGATCTGATACTGCCGGTAGGCTTCGACGCCGCTCGACAGATAAACCTTGTGGCTTTCGCTCAGGTCGAACAGCGCCCGCGAAGAAATCGCCAGCACCAGCTTGTCGTCAATTGTCTTCGGCATGCCCTTCCCCCTCAGGTCGGTCGACTCAGGTGTTGCGTCGATCAATGAAACTCAAGCTGCGATACAAGGCCTCGATGCGCGGCATTTCAAACCCCGCTGCCTTGGCTGCCGCCAGTGGCCGGGCGTAGATTGCGGCCAGCTCCAGCGGCCGCTTGTGCAGGAAATCGTGGTACATGCTCGGCCAGTAGTCGGGCATTTTTTCGGTCACCATGAACAAATGCTCGGCATACCCCGCCGGTACATCGTGCCCGCACGCGACTGCGCCTTGCACCACTTCAGCCATCAGCGCCTTGATCAGTTCGCGACTGTCGGCATCCGCCATCAACGGTGTGGTGCTCGCTCCAAGCAAAACCGATAGCCCGTTGTAAGGGATATTCCAGACCAGTTTTTGCCAACGCGCCTGATGCAGATTCGCCATGGCCTGGGAATCGAGGCCGGCACTGCGGAACAGACCGACGCCCTCCTCGACAATGGCGCTGCGTGTCAGCCCATCGGCGGGACCGCTGTGATAACCGACATGCACCGCGCCCAGCGCCTGATGAGTGATGACGCCCGGCGCCTCGCGATGGACGCAGATGTAGCAGAGCCCGCCGAGCACATGCAGCGAATCGGGAAGCAACTCGCGCAGGCTGTCCTCAACGTCCAGGCCGTTTTGCAACAGCAGTACCTTGGCGTTCGGTGCCGCCGCCTGCAGGATGGCGGGTGCCAGGCCTGCATTGCTGGTGGTTTTCGCACCCACCAGCAGCCAGTCGCAGGGCGGCATGTCTTCAGCATTCGAATAGGCCTGCACCGGGTTCAACGTCAGTGCGCCGTGGGGTGCGCTATCGACCCGCAACCCATGCTCGGCCACCGCAGAGAATTCGCTGCGCAGCAGAAAATGCACATCAAAACCGGCACGCGCCAGCATCACCCCGTAGAAACCGCCGATTGCACCGGTCCCAATAATGCCGATCGTCGGCCTGGCAATTGTCCCCATCATGGCAACTCCTCTGCTGTTCGACTCAGCGCCTGGCGCACCGCTCGATTGAGCTCGGTGTCGGTCAGACGCGATTTCAGTGCTCCGAAGAATTCGCCGTCGCGCACAATAAACAGCGCCGGCAAGTGAAAGACCTGATAACGCTCGACCACCCCGCCGTTATTGCCGGCATCGATCCAGCACAGTCGATCGACCGCCAGATCGAGTGCCGGCAATTGCTCGCGGGCAAAACGGCAACTGGCGCAGCCGACACTGGTGAAAATAACCAGCGAAACACCGCTCATCGCCAGCAGCCGTTGGTCGGCGTCAAAATCGGTCAGTTCCAATTCGACCACTATACTGGGGGAAACAATGTCAGATGGCCGACACATGGAGTCTGTGTTCATGGGACGTTTTATTCCTCACCCTGACGATGTGCCCGTCGAATTAACGTTGCTGAAACCTGAGTGTATTTCGCGACGACAGCTGCACACTATCAGTCTCGGGGGCATGGCTTGCAATTATCACCGCGCGTGGCGCTACGGCACGGCACTGGAAGTACGCATGCCGACCGTGAACCCGGACATGCGCTACCTGGGCTATGTCGCCTGGTGCCTGCGACGCAAACGCGGTTATCTGGTGGGCATCGCCTTCGTTGACGAACAAACGCTGTTCAGCGCCCGAATGGGCGAACAGGTGTGCCAGATCGAGCGCTACTGCCGCCTGCATGACGCCCACGACGACTTGCAGGATATCCAGGCCCTGGCTCTGGAGTGGGTTCAGGAGCATGCCGACGAGTTCTCTCACGAATCGGTGCGCAAGGCTTTTGCCGAGCCTGTGCCGGATTAGGGGCATTGCCGAAGTGTTTGCCGGTCACTTTGGGGAAACTGAGCGAGAATGGCCCCTAAACCGGTGTCTGCCCATTGTCGAGCCACGGTGTAACGCGCTAAGGTTCGGCTCCCCGACGCGCTTAATTTGCTGTGCTCCGCCGCGCGGGTTCGCTGGCGGCCGGCACCCGTGACCTGACGAGTAAACGATGGCTGATTTACCGATCAACGACCTAAACGTCGCCTCCAACGAGACACTGATCACTCCTGATCAGCTCAAGCGCGATATTCCCCTGAGCGACGCCGCACTGCGCACCGTCACCAAGGGCCGCGAAGTCATTCGCAACATTCTGGATGGTACCGACCACCGCCTGTTCGTCGTCATCGGGCCTTGCTCGATCCACGACATCAAGGCCGCCCACGAATATGCCGACCGACTGAAGGTTCTCGCTGCCGAAGTGTCCGATACCCTGTATCTGGTCATGCGCGTGTATTTCGAGAAGCCACGTACCACCGTCGGCTGGAAAGGCTTGATCAACGACCCGTACCTGGATGACTCGTTCAAGATCCAGGACGGCTTGCACATTGGTCGCCAGTTGCTGCTGGACCTGGCTGAGAAAGGCCTGCCAACCGCCACCGAAGCCCTCGACCCGATCTCCCCGCAATACTTGCAGGACCTGATCAGCTGGTCGGCCATCGGCGCGCGCACCACCGAATCCCAGACTCACCGTGAAATGGCGTCCGGCCTGTCCTCGGCCGTCGGCTTCAAGAACGGTACCGATGGCGGCCTGACCGTGGCGATCAACGCCTTGCAGTCGGTTTCCAGCCCGCACCGTTTCCTGGGCATCAACCAGGAAGGCGGTGTGTCGATCGTGACCACCAAGGGCAACGCCTACGGTCACGTGGTGCTGCGCGGCGGCAACGGCAAGCCGAACTACGATTCGGTCAGCGTTGCGCTCTGCGAGCAGGCGCTGAACAAGGCGAAGATCAAACCGAACATCATGGTCGATTGCAGCCACGCCAACTCCAACAAGGATCCGGCCCTGCAACCGCTGGTGATGGAAAACGTCGCCAACCAGATCCTCGAAGGCAACAAGTCGATCATCGGCCTGATGGTTGAAAGCCACCTGAACTGGGGCGCCCAGGCGATCCCCAAAGACCTCGCCGACCTGCAATACGGCGTGTCGATCACCGACGCCTGCATCGACTGGACCGCGACCGAAAACACCTTGCGCAGCATGCATGCCAAGCTCAAGGACGTGCTCCCCAAACGCGATCGCAGCTGATCGACTGATTGGCTGCACAAAAAGCGCAGACAAAAAAACGCCGGGCAGAACCCGGCGTTTTTTCATGCATTCGTTTTATTGAAGGTCACTGGCTCAGCTTGGCCGCATGCCGCTGGTGACGCTCCATGTAGCGCTCGACATAGGAGCACGATGGAATGACGGTGTAGCCCATTTCGTCAGCGTACTCCAGCGCCTTCTCGGTCAAGGCTGCTGCAATACCGCGACCACGCAATGCGTTGGGTACGAAGGTACGATAGATATCCAGGGTCTGCTTCCCCAGATCCATATAGGTCAGATAGGCACGATGACCGTCCACAATGGTCTCGAACTGATGACCAGCCTGGTCATGGTGGATGGACAACGCCTCGCTCATCACTACTCCTCGCGGGTCTGGATTTCCGACCCCTACCTTACCGATGTTTTTCCGGCGAAGGAACATCTACGCCACCCCGTGCCTGAATGGACACCGAGAAGAGCTGCACCGATCTCGCGCTACCGAGCACGTACAAATAGTAGGCACCATCGACAGAAATGCTCAAGGTGCGCTCGTCATCATGCAGGTTGGCGGGTGCTGCTCCGGATCACGCAGGAATGGCTCGACCGAAGGTCACTACGGGTCGATAGCCTGAACATTGCCGGATGTTGAGACTTAAGACGAGCGCCCGCTGTTAAAGTCACCTGAACATCGAGAAAGATATTGGGAGGCGCTACGCAGAAGCCGAACAAAAGTGTAGACGAATCCATGTAGGCGGACTTTAGCCAGACGGGGAAAAGAGTGGTGTACCGAAGGAACTTTTTCTCGCCGGTTCGCTCAGCCACGGGCCTTGCAGCTGGATATTTTTTAAACAATTCAGTTAAAAGTTGCTCGAAAAAGAATCAACGCCTACAATTTTTTTTGCTTCTTGCGTCACGTCAGTTTTACTTACTACAAGTAATGGGTAGTATGTACGCCGGCTATTTCCTCAATCGGAGGAGATAGCTACTTAATAGAAAGTCCTTGAAGGGGAACACGATGAACAACGTTCTGAAATTCTCTGCTCTGGCTCTGGCCGCAGTTCTGGCTACCGGTTGCAGCAGCGCATCGAAAGAAACCGAAGCACGTCTGACCGCTACTGAAGACGCAGCTGCTCGCTCCCAGGCTCGTGCAGACGAAGCTTACCGTAAAGCTGATGAAGCTCTGGCTGCTGCTCAAAAAGCACAACAGACTGCTGACGAAGCTAACGAGCGTGCTCTGCGCATGCTGGACAAAGCTAGCCGCAAGTAATAATCCTTCGGGATTGTTATCAAGCCGATCCATTTTTTGGGTCGGCTTTTTTATTGCCCGGGGTTTCTCCAGGCAACAAAAAACCCGTCGACGCGATCCGCGTCGACGGGTTCTTTGCAAGCGTTACTGCATCGGGTCGATCGGAGTGCTCGACACCATCGGTGCGGCGCCGTTGCCCGGCACAGCGATCTCCACCGGCAGGCCGTCTTCAGCGGCAACCACATCACGCACCACATCCCAGTTCATGCGCAGGTTGTTGGTGATGTCTTCACGCTTGAGCATCGCATTGATGACCGCAGTGTGCTTGTCGACCACCGACGGGTTGCCCTTGTCGTCCAGCGGCGTATGCGCCTCCAGATAGACCTTGCCGCCACTCATGCCAAACTTGTACGGGTCGTTGATGATCCGTACCGACGTACCGACCGGCACCATGCCCGCCATTTCCAGCACGTTGTTGTTGAACATGCGGAAGCAGCCGTGGCTGGTGCGCATGCCGATACCGAACTTCTTGTTCGAGCCGTGGATCAGGTAGCCCGGTGTGCCCAGGGTGAACTTGAACGGCCCCAGCGGGTTGTCAGGGCCGGCCGGCACGACGTTGGGCAGCGGATCACCGTCTGCTGCGTGCTCGGCCTTGATCGAAGCCGGAGGCGTCCAGGTCGGATTAGGTGTCTTGGCGGTGATGCTGGTGTGGGCAATTGGCGAGCCCCAGCCTTCACGACCGATACCCAGCGGGAACGTGTACACCACGTTCTTGCCCTTCGGGTAGTAGTAGAGGCGGTACTCGGCCAGATTGATCACGATGCCTTCACGCGGGCCTGGTGGCAGGATGAAGCGGGTCGGCAGAATGATTTCCGTGCCGGCGCCAGGCAACCATGCATCGACACCGGGGTTGGCCGCAACCATTTCCGTGTAGCCCAGATCGTAGGCAGTACCAAGGTCGGCGAAGGTATCTTCGTACTTGGCCTTGATCACCTGCACCTGGCCAATGATGTCCTCACCGGGCGGTGGCAGGGGAAACTCCAATGCTGCAACGGGGCCGGCCACAAAAAGGGCGGCGAGAGTCAGGCAGCGGGTGACGGCAGGAAAGCGCGACAACATCCGGAAAATCCTTCGCATGATCAACTGAGATATAAGAAAGCGATTGTACACCGCTGTCTGTTATTTCGGGGAGATCACCCGATTGCAGGCAATGCGAGGCGCATATTGAGATTATCCCCGATCCTGTGTGGGAGCGAGCCTGCTCTCGATGGCTATGTGTTGGGCGACGTGTCTTTTGCCGGTGTGCATATCCGTTGCTGCGGTAACGGCTGCTTATGGTTCCGCCCTGACGGCGGGTTACTTGGAAGAGCCCCAAGTAACCAAGGGCTCTTGCCCCTGACGTTCGGTGCCTCGCCAAGGCTCGGCATTCCCTCGCTCCGGTCCTGCTCCGTGGGCCCGCCGCGATCGGCCATCCATGGCCGTACGCGGCTAACCCGGCATCCATGCCGGGTTGCCCACTGCGCAGAACCGGAACGAAGCCTCTCGACGGGGCAAGAAGATCAAAAGCCAAAGCAAAAGCAAAAGCCAAAGTGAGGCGGCCTGCCGGCCTGATCTAACATGCCCCCTGTAGGAGCGAGAAGAGCAGAGCAAAGCGGCGGCGTACACCCACGCTCTTCACCACTCAACAGGCCGAGCGTTAGCTCGCCTGCCGCTCTTGATCTTGATCCACCCGCCCCCTCGGCAGGCTGAGCGGAGGTGTTCATCCGGGGACTGGCGCGCAGCGCCGTTCGACGCAGTCGAACCCATTGCATGTAGGTCGCGCGCAGCCGACCGGAGGGCAAGGCCCCCGGATGAATACCGGAGCGAAGGAACCCCGAGCCCTGGCGAGGGGCCGGACGTTCGGGGCGAGCGCTTTTTTTGCTTACTTTTTTTGAGGCGTTTGTCAAAAAAAGTGAGTCGCCGTAAGGGCGAAACCGCCAGCCGCCGTTACCGCAGCAACGGATATGTACACCAGATAACAGGGCCAACCCACAACGACAGATCAAAGCTCGAAACGCAATTCCGGCCAGATCGGCGAAGTACCGCGTTTCTGCGATTCAAGGATGGCCCTGCACAGCGAACACAGCCGCTGGTCCTGGAACACCCGACGATCAACACTCGACCAGCGAGGTTGTGCCGGCAACAGGCTGCCGCACAGGGTCCGGTCCGCCGAGCCACCCAACTCCAGTTGACGGGTCACCAGATGTACCCGCACTTCCTGGCAGGCGAACAGATCCAGCTGTTCGTCAGGCTCGATCAGTTGGTAGGCAAATAGTGACCAGGCGGGACGCGGCATCGGGGGCTCCAAATCGGGGGCGCCACCTTAGCCGAAAGCCTGCGTCTAGAAAAGTGTCATAACAGCGGTTTTAGAGTAGGCCAGACATTTTCCAGTAACTTCTCCTGAGCCCCGGCTGCCGGGTGTATGCCATCAGCCTGCATCAAGTCCGGGTGACCGCCCACGCCATCGAGGAAAAACGGCACCAGCGGGATCTTTTTCTCATCGGCCAGGTTGCTGTAGACCTCGGCAAACGCCTTTGTGTAACGCGCACCGTAATTGGGTGGCAATTGCATGCCGAGCAGCAACACCTTGGCACCGCTGGCCCGGGAGCTGTCGATCATTGACGCAAGATTTTGTTGCAATTGCGTTGGCAGCAATCCGCGCAGGCCGTCGTTGCCGCCCAATTCGAGGATCACCAGTTCCGGTTTGTACTCTACAAGCAGCGCAGGCAGGCGCGCCCGGCCTCCGGCGCTGGTGTCGCCACTGATGGAGGCATTGATCACTTTGTCGTCGAAACCTTCGCGCCTGAGCCGTTGCTCAAGCAGCGACACCCACCCCTGCCGGGTATCCAGCCCGAAACCGGCGCTGATACTATCGCCAACGATCAGGACTGTACCCGCCGCTGCGTTTTGGGCCATGCATAACAAGGCCAGGCCAGCACTCAAAAACCAGACACGCATCGGACTCTCCATGGGCGCAAGCATTCTCATCGCGAAGGACCTTAGCAAAGTGGTTCCCAGCGCGGAAGGTGAACTGACCATCCTGCACGAACTCAGTCTGGAACTGAACAAGGGCGATAGCCTGGCCATCGTCGGCGCTTCGGGCTCCGGCAAATCCACCCTGCTGGGCCTGCTCGCCGGCCTCGACCTGCCGAGCAGCGGCGAAGTCACTCTCGCCGGGCAAGGCCTGAGCAACCTCGATGAAGACCAGCGTGCGCGCATCCGCGCCGAGCACGTGGGTTTTGTGTTCCAGTCATTCCAGTTGCTCGACAGCCTCAATGCCCTGGAAAACGTCATGCTGCCGCTGGAACTCGATGGCCGCAAAGACGCCCGCGAACGCGCCACCCAATTACTGCAACGCGTGGGGCTGGGCCAGCGCCTGACTCACTCGCCGCGCCAGCTCTCGGGAGGCGAGCAACAACGCGTGGCGATTGCCCGCGCATTTGCCGCCGAGCCCGATGTGCTGTTCGCCGACGAACCGACCGGCAACCTCGACAGCCACACCGGCGAGCGCATCAGCGACTTGCTGTTCGAGCTCAACAAGGAACGCGGCACGACCCTGGTGCTGGTGACTCACGATGAACGCCTGGCCCATCGCTGCCGGCGCCTGATCCGTCTTGAAGCCGGCCTGCTGGTCGCCCCTCTGGAGCCTTGATGGCACGTCTGCCGCTGTTGCGCCTGTTCAGTCTCGCCATCCGCCAATTGCTGCGCGACGCCCGCGCTGGTGAATTGCGCGTTTTGTTTTTCGCGTTGCTGGTGGCCGTGGCCGCCAGCACCGCCATCGGTTACTTTGGCGCGCGCCTGAATGGCGCCATGATGTTGCGGGCCACCGAATTCCTCGGTGCCGACCTGCTGCTCGAAGGCAGTTCGCCGGCGCGTCCCGAGCAAATGAAAAGCGGCACCGAACTGGGTCTGGAACACGCTCAAGTAGTGGAGTTCTCCAGCGTTATCGCCACCGACCACGGCATCCAGCTGTCCAGCATCAAGGCAGCCGATAGCACCTACCCGCTACGCGGTGAACTGAAAAGCGCACCCGCGCCCTTTGCCGTGGAGGAGCCCGGTGGAGGACCGAAATCAGGGGAAGCCTGGGTCGAGGCACGCCTGCTGACCGCTCTGGACCTGAGGATCGGCGACAGCATCGATGTCGGCATGAAAACCCTGAAACTGACGCGGGTGCTGACGTACGAACCCGACCGCGCCGGCAATTTCTACAGCCTGACGCCGCGAGTGCTGATCAATCTCGGCGACCTTGCGGCCACCGGTGTAGTGCAGCCCGGCAGCCGGGTCAGCTATCGGGAGTTGTGGCGCGGCGATACCAAGGCGCTGGAAACCTATCGGCAACTCATAAAGCCGGGCCTCGCCGCCAATCAGCGCCTGCAAGACGCCCGTGACGGCAACCGGCAGATCGGCGGCGCCCTGGGCAAAGCCGAACGCTACCTGAACATGGCCAGCCTGGTGGCGGTGTTGCTGTCCGGCGTAGCGGTGGCGCTGTCGGCCACCCGTTTTGCCAGCCGTCGATTCGATGCCAGTGCGTTGCTGCGCTGCCTCGGGCTGTCACGCCAGGAAACCCTGATGTTGTTCAGCCTGCAACTGACTGTCCTCGGACTGCTGGCCAGCATCAGCGGCGCCCTCTTCGGCTGGCTCGCACAACTGGGGTTGTTTGCCCTGCTGCATGATTTGCTGCCGACCGACGTGCCTGCGGGCGGGCTGTTTCCGGCTGTTGCCGGGATCGGCACCGGACTGGTGGCGTTGGCCGGTTTCGCCTTGCCGCCGCTGGCGGCTCTGGGCCGGGTTCCGCCATTGCGCGTATTGCGTCGGGACATGCTGCCCATCCCTTCCAGCACCTGGATGGTCTACGGAGCAGCACTGGGCGCCCTCGGCCTGATCATGTGGCGCCTGAGCCTGGACCTGCTGCTGACCTTTGCCCTGCTCGGCGGCGGCGTGATTGCAGCGCTGGTGTTGGGTGGATTGTTGCTGCTGCTGTTGAAGAGCCTGCGGCGCATGCTCGCTCGTGCGCCCCTGCCCTGGCGCCTGGGACTCGGGCAACTGCTGCGTCATCCGCTCGCTGCCGCGGGCCAGTCCCTGGCGTTCGGCCTGATTCTGCTGTCGATGGCGCTGATTGCGCTGCTGCGCGGCGAGTTGCTGGATACCTGGCAAAACCAGTTGCCAAAAAACGCGCCCAATTACTTCGCCCTGAACATCCTGCCCGCGGACAAACAGGCCTTCATCGATCACCTGATCGCCGTGTCGGCGCAATCGGCACCGTTGTACCCGGTGGTGCCGGGGCGCCTGATCAGCATCAACGGCGAAGCGGTGCAGCAGATCGTCACCAAAGAATCGGCAGGTGATCGGGCAATCCAGCGCGACCTGAGCCTGACCTGGGCCGCGAACCTGCCGTCGGGCAACAAACTCACGACCGGCAATTGGTGGAACGAACAGACGCCGGACGATGTTCCCGGCGTGTCGGTGGAAGGCAAGGTCGCTGAAAGCCTGAAAATCAAGCTTGGCGACCATCTGGTTTTCAGCGTTGGCGGAGTCAATCGCGAGGCGAAAGTCACCAGCCTGCGGGAGATCAACTGGGACAACTTCCAGCCGAACTTCTTCATGATCTTCCAGCCCGGCACCCTGAAGGATCTGCCGGCGACTTACCTGACCAGTTTCTATCTTGCGCCGGGTCATGACCAACAGATCGTCGACCTGTCCCGAGCCTTCCCGGCAGTGACGATCCTTCAGGTCGAAGCCTTGCTGGAACAACTGCGCAGCATTCTCGCCCAGGTCACCCTGGCGGTGGAGTATGTGTTGCTGTTCGTATTGGCGGCGGGGATGGCGGTACTGTTTTCCGGCCTGCAGGCGACGCTGGACGAACGCATTCGCCAGGGCGCCCTGCTGCGAGCGCTGGGGGCCGAACGGCACTTGCTGGTCACGGCGCGGCGCATCGAGTTCGGCTTGCTTGGTGCAGTCAGCGGTTTGCTGGCGGCACTGGGATCGGAACTGGTGAGCCTGGTGCTCTACCGCTACGCCTTCGACCTGCCATGGCATCCACATCCATGGCTGTTGCTGCTGCCACTGGTGGGCGCCTTGCTGATCGGTGGTGCCGGGGTGTTCGGCACCCGTCGGGCATTGAACACCAGCCCGCTGACAGTCCTGCGCGAGGGTTGATAGACTCCAGCCATCCTCACCACAAGAAGCTGTCATGAGCCGTTACCGCCCTCCCCGCACCGCCGGCACCGCGCTGATCACCCCCGAGGGCGAGGCCCGGATGCGTGCCGAGTTCCATGAACTGTGGCATGTACGTCGACCCCAGGTTACCCAGGCTGTCAGCGAAGCCGCAGCCCAGGGTGATCGTTCGGAGAACGCCGAATACACCTATGGCAAAAAGATGCTGCGAGAGATCGACAGCCGCGTGCGTTTTCTCACCAAGCGCCTGGAGGTGCTCAAGGTCGTCAGCGAAAGACCCAGCGATCCGAACAAGGTCTATTTCGGCGCCTGGGTCACGATCGAGGACGAGGACGGCAAAGAGTCGCGCTACCGCATTGTCGGGCCGGATGAACTGGACCTCAAACAAGGCCTGATCAGCATTGATTCGCCGTTGGCCCGCGCCCTGATCGGCAAAGCACTGGACGCCGAAGTTCGAGTCCAGACACCGACCGGTGAGCAATGTGTTTATATCGTGGCGATCGACTACCTGTAGAACTCAACGGCGGGTGATCAGCCCTTGACGGGCGACGCGAGTCAGTTGCCTGATCACTTCTGGAGCGTCTTCGAGGCTGGGGGATTGAATCACTGCCAGATCGAAACTGTCGTCGGCGAAACGAGCGAGCGACTCACCGTCTTCGACAAACTGGATCAGGAAGGCAGCGGGACCGCCGGTACGACGTGGCCAGCCATCGAGATAACGCAAGAGCGTCGGCTGATGTTTACCGCCAAGCAGGATTTTTGGATTGCGCTGGGTGAGATGTGCCGTGATCGGCGCGGGACGTACAACGGGGTTTAGTGCATTCATTGTGTCGTGTCTCTGCCTCAAAAGTCTGCATGGCAGGTGAGAGGCAACACCGAACCAGCGCTTTAGCGGTATTTCGAGGCCTGTACCGGCCTCTATCGGCAACTGAATGAGTCACCTGGCGCCCCGCAAGTAGCTGTTTAAATCGGCGCATGAGCAACATCCTAGATAAGCTGACTGGACAGTGTCAAGAATGACGCCCAACAAAAAAAGCCCGCACAATGCGGGCCTTTTCGTTGAGCCAGAGCGGTCAACCGGCGATGGCACGGTCCGCCGAGAGTTTGCCCGCACCTTCGATCAATACCGCGATACTGCCACCGAGCAACGCCAGGGCGAATTCATAACCGTTGTTGGCCATGAACAGACCGTTACTGATGTGCACCGTGAAAATCGCGACCAGCGACAGTAATGCCAGGCCAAATGCGGCCGGGCGAGTCAGCAAGCCGATGATCAGGGCCAGGCCGGCGAAGAATTCGATGCCGCCCGCCATTGCCGCCATCAGGTAACCGGGTGTCAGCCCGACGCTTTCCATGTACTGCGCGGTTCCCGCCAGACCATAACCACCGAATGCCCCGAAGAGTTTCTGCGAACCGTGAGCGGCGAAGACAATACCGACAACGATGCGCAGAACCGTCAGGCCGTAGCCAGCGCGAGTGGACAGTACCTTGTTGATCAGAGTGCTCATTCTGTTTCATTCCTTGCTGATGTGTGTTGGTTGGCCGCTATATTAATCAATAAATCATATGTTAAAAGCGCAAAAAACCGGCAATAACAATCAGATTAGTTGATTATTTGCGTGAGGCAACCTTTTGCCCCTGGGGCTCCAACGACTCCCGCTCCCGGTCGAACGCCAAGTAGTACTTGTTCACGCTATTAACATGGCTGACGGGCCCCATGCCCACTTGCTCCATGGCAACGCGTTCGACCTGGAAGAACCACTGGTTGGGATTCAACCCTCGCCGCCGGGCTTCGGCGCGCATACCCTGAACCCGCTCCGGCCCGATGTTGTAGGCTGCCAGCACAAAGGCCATGCGTTCACGCTCGTTGAGTTTCGGGCTGGCAAAAAACTTGCGCCGAATCATCGCCAGGTACTTGGCCCCGGCCTGCACATTGCCGTCTACGTCCTGGATATTGTTGACCCCCACCCGCTGCGCCGCAGAAGGCGTGATCTGCATCAGACCGGTCGGGCCACCGCCACTCCGGGCTGCGGGCTGCAACGCTGATTCCTTGAACGCCAACGCCGCCAGGTTCAGCCAGTCCATGCCCTGGGCATCGGCGTGTTTTTGCAGCACCGGGCGAAGTTTTTCCAGACGCTGCCGGTCGGCCTTGGCCAGTGGGTAGTGCACTTGATACAAACGCCGATAGATCCGCAGGAACGCAGCGTCCTGATCCGACGGTTTTTTGTAACCGGTGAGGAAGCGATCAATGCTGGCCCGCAGCATCGAGGCATCACGGCGCACGAACCAGAACTCCTCTCCCGGCTCGCTGATGAGTACCTGCTTGTCGAAACGCAACTTGGGCAGGATCTTGCCCCAGCGTTCGGCGATCGGCTGCTCGACGATGGTCAGGTGGAAGATCCCGCCCTGCACCATTTCCAGCACGTCCTCGACGGCAAGGGTCGGATCGACCCATTCGATTGTGACCGGTGGCAGCTTGTGCAAGGCGAGTTTCTGATTGATCTGGCTGACAGCATCCCCGGCGGCGCTGCCGGCAGGCAAGGCCAGGGTCTTGCCGGAAAGCTGTTCAAGCCGGGTGTAGCGGCGTTCGCCCTTGATGCCCACCAGGACCAACGGGATGTTGCTGGCAATCGGCTCACTGGTGCTGACGGCGAAGCCGGGTTGCAGATCGAGCAACTCTCCCGGCGCCACCAGATCCCCCTCCCCACGCTGCAATGCGCCGAGCAGTTGATCCTTGGCCTTGGGAATGATCTTGAGGGTGATTTCCTGACCGTCGCGGGCGTAGCCGTTGAGGTATTGCTCGAACGCTCTGAGGCGATGGTATTCGACCCCGATCGCCTGCCCCTGGACTTCGCCGGAACTGTTGCGGCTCTGGTTGACCAATACCCGCAGCACACGGCTGCTGCGGATTTCCGCAAGATCGCGCACCTTGCTGGCCGGTACGGCTTGCAGCGGCCCGGGCAGACGCGCGACCGCCGACATCGGCAGTAGCAGCGAACAGCACAGCAGTAGCAAAACCGGGGGACGAATCATCCACTCTCCGGAAAGAATATGAGGCACGCTTCAATGACGAATGGCATCAAGCGCAGCGACAAAACAGAGCGCCCAGGGCGCTGGCAACGTGCGAAAGACTGGCACAATGATGGCAAAACTACCAACCCGGTCTGTCCCGAGGTTCAAGAGACAGCGTTAACCCGTTGTAGTTCTTGGCTTTTCTTATAAATCCACGGCTCTGATATGCTTTCCGGCCTTTGGGCCGAGGTAGCACCATGCAACTCATCGATATCGGCGTCAACCTGACCAACCCCTGTTTTGCCGACAAACACCAGGCCGTGCTCGACCGTGCCTACGCGGCCGGTGTATGCCAACTGGTGCTGACCGGCACCAGCATCGAGGGCAGCGAGCAAGCCCTCGAACTGTGCCAACAACTGGACGAAAGCACTCAGCGCCTGTTCGCCACCGCCGGTATTCACCCTCACTGCGCCAGCGACTGGAACGCCGACAGTGCCCGACGTTTGCGCAGCTTGCTCAAGGAGCCAAATATGGTGGCCGTGGGTGAATGCGGGCTGGATTTCAACCGTGACTTCTCGCCGCGTCCGCAGCAGGAAAAGATCCTCGAAGAACATCTGGCCATGGCCGTTGAATTGCAGTTGCCGGTCTTTCTGCACGAACGCGACGCCAGCCAGCGTTTGCTGGAAATACTGCGCGACTTCCGCGACCGACTGCCGGCTGCAGTCGTGCACTGCTTCACTGGCGAGCAGAAGGCACTGTTCAGCTATCTCGACCTGGACTTGCACATCGGCATTACCGGCTGGATCTGCGACGAACGCCGGGGCACGCATTTGCATCCGCTGGTCAAGGAGATCAAGCGCGGGCGCCTGATGCTCGAAAGCGATGCGCCGTATCTACTGCCGCGCAGCCTGCGCCCCAAGCCGAAAAACGGGCGAAACGAACCGGCATACCTGACCGAAGTATTGCGCGAAGTGGCGCTGCATCGCGGTGAAAGCCAGGAAGATCTGGCGGCGCATACTACGGCGTGTGCACGGGCGTTTTATCGGTTGCCCACCATCGGCATGTAAGCACTGCCCCCCCTGCTCGCTCCCACAGGGGTAATGGGGCAGCCCATTGATCTGTATCAAAATTCAGCCACCTGAGTAGCGGCACAATGCTGGCACCTTGCCAAAACTGTTTCCGCTATCAGAGAAGACCTCCATGGGTGCCTGGCTTAGCAATATCTCGCTGAAATACAAATTCTGGGCGGTCAACGCTGTCGCCTTCATCACCACGCTTTTGCTGGTGCTGTACGCCGTGCAGCTCGAACAACAGGCCCGCAGTCATGCATCCCGGGCTTCAGCTCAGTCACAGGCGCGACTGCTTGGCGCCTGGCCTGCCGGGCAACCTCTGCCCAAGACCGATAACCTGCTGACGTTCAATCGCGGACAGACGCCGACGCTGAATGGACAACCCATACCGCAACTCACCCATGCAAACGGCTGGGTCGAGATCAACTCTATGCCGCTGTTAGGTGACAATCCGTTGATGGGTGCCGAAGTGTTCTCGCGCGCCGACGACCAGCAGGTCGCCGTGATTGCCCACGGGCCAAGCCTGAGTCAGGTGTTCAGCGAGCGCTTCGCCAACTACGCGTCGGCGGTCTTCATCCTGATGCTGGCAATGCTCGGCGCATCGCAGTTATTGATCCGCTTCCTGCTCAGCCAGCTCAACACCTTGAAAGACGTCATGCTGCATGTGGAGAAAACCGGCGACCTGTCAGCCCGTGTGCCATTGGCTTGCAGCGACGAAGTCGGGCAAATGGCCAACGCGTTCAACGCCATGCAGGCCGGTTATCAACGGGTGGTCAACACCGTCGCCAACACCGCCCGGCAACTGGACGTCGGTGCCGCACAGCTGGCGGCCAGCATGAATGAAGTGCGCCACGGCATGCTGGGTCAGCAAAGCGAAACCGATCAGGCCGCCACAGCGATCAATGAAATGACCGCAACGGTCTATCACATCGCCCAACACGCGGGTGCCACCCGTGACCTTTCGCAATCAGCCGATACCCTGGCCGGCAGCGGCCAGGAGGTCGTGACACGGGTGCAGCGCTCGATTGCCGGACTGTCCACCGGCGTCCAGCAGACTGCCGAGATGATTCAACGCCTGGCCGAGGACAGTCAGAAGATAAACGGCGTAGTCAACGTGATTCACAGCATCGCCGAGCAGACCAATCTGTTGGCACTGAACGCCGCTATAGAAGCGGCCCGGGCCGGCGAAATGGGTCGCGGGTTTGCCGTGGTCGCCGATGAAGTGCGCAACCTTGCCAAACGCGTGCAGGCCTCCACGGACGAAATCACGCTCATGGTGTCAGCGTTGCAGGCCGGCACGCGGGACGCCGTGGATTTCATGCAGGAGAGCTCGTTCAAGGCCGACGACTGCGTGCATCAGGCGCAAGAGGCTGGCGTGGCATTGGCCGAGATCACCGGCGCGGTGGCGCAGATGCGAGAAAGCAATACACAGATCGCGGTGGCGGCCGAGCAGCAGAGCCAGGTGGCGGAAGAAATGAACCGGGCGGTGGTGAGCATCCGTGACGTGACCGAGAACACCGTGCAACAGACGATGACTTCGGCAACCACCAGCAATGAGCTGGCGGCATTGGCCGGGGAGTTGAGTAAGGCGATAGGTCAGCTCAAACTGTAAGGGCCTCTTCGACTTGCCCGCGATGAGGCCGGAACCGGCACCATCAATGTTGGTCAGGACACCTATCAAGCCAATAGCCAGCCTTGATTCGCCGCCTGCATTTACCGGGCCTATCCTTCAATCATGTAGTTCAACATGGATTCGAGGATCAGCATCATGGGCAAACGTCACCCCAACCTTCCCGCCTGGCAATGGCGAGCGTACCCGAACAATCATCAGCACCCGACCAATCTGGTGTTGTACCTGATCGCGGTGCCGCTGTTCATCGTGGCGTTTCTGTTGATCGTGTCCGGGGTGTTCAGCCTGAACCTGGCAAACATCGCCATCGGCGTGATCGGTGTAATTGCCGCGCTGGCCTTGCAACGTCACGGCCACAGCCTGGAGACGCAAGCCTCCGAACCCTTCAGTGACCGCAAGGATGCGATATCGCGCCTGATGGTCGAGCAGTTCCTGACGTTTCCGCGGTTCTTCCTCAGCGGTGGCTGGTGGCGCGCCTGGCGTGAGCGCCACCGCCGTCACTGATCAGGCAAACACCGTCACCGTCTGCCGGCTCATGGCGATCAACCGACCATCCGCGCTCCACATTTTCGCGGCGGCATGCCCGTAGCCGTCGGCGGCGTGCTCGGTTTCGACGAGGTATTTGCACCAGTCCAGGGTGTTCAGTTCCAGCAGCGGTTGAACGAATTCGATGGTCCAGGTCAGTGTGCTGCCCATCGCCGGCTTCTTCAGAAAAGGCATCAGGGCCGGCGGCCAGGCGTCCACCAGTGCCAGGATATGCGCCTCGCTGATGGCCTCTTCTTTGACGTCGCCACGCAGGCGCACCCAGCCGCCCATTTGCCGGGATGTGCTGCCGCTGAACGGCAGCCCGCCGACACTCCAGCGCATCGCCAGATGCCGCATGAACTCCGGGAGGACGCCTTCGACAAAAGGCAATTGCTGACACTCGTCCCAGTGCTTCATTTCAGGTGCCGATTCTGCGGCCACCGCCACTTCCGAAGGACGTGAGGCGCCAAAACTGCCCTGGATCAACGTCACCACCTGCCCCTTTTGCATCACCCGGCCCAATACCTGGCTGACCGCCTTGCCTTCGCGCAACACGTCGACTTCAAAACTGACCGGAACCTCGGGTTCGACCGGGCCGACAAAGGTGATTGCCAGCGAGCGCACTGGACGGTCCACCGGCACCCGGGCACGCATGGCTTCATACTGCAAGGCGGCCACCAGGCCACCGAAACTGGCGCGCCCCTGGGCCCAGGAGGCCGGGATAGACAGCTCCAGCGGCTGGCTACGGACAGCGTCGAGCAGTTCGGAAAAACGCATGAAAACCTCAAGGATCGAAAAAAGACGAAGGGATCTTAACCAGCAAGCGAGGGCTATACAGCACCCATTCCGGCCAAAAGTACTGACAGAAGAGCCGCACAGGTTTCATGCCGAACATAAAAACCCTGTGGGAGCAGACCCGTTCCCACATTAGTTCTCCGGCGTTTTCAGGGTTTGAAACAGGCCTTACTGAGCTTTTCCAGCACTCGGTCTGCACGACTTTCGGCCTCGGCCATGGTGGCTGTCCAGACCGCAACACAGGGTTGCAAGTCCGCTTCCTGTTCAGCCATGGCCAGCCATTGCACGCAATCGTGCCAATCACCCAGCGCACCCTGGGCCGATTTCAACCGGGGCATGGCTGCTTTCGGTAAACGGTCCAGTTCGGGGTAAGCGTCGATGCTATAGCGCACCCGCTTGATCAGCAGGCGCAAGCGATGACGGTCGTGGGCCGGGTCGTGCAGTGCCTCGTCGAGTATTTTCCACTGTTTGCCCAAGCGCTTTTCGATGCGCTTGCGCAGGCCCTTGAGCAATCCCTGGCGCTGGGCGGCACGCAGAAAACGCGGAAACGCATCGAGGACGATCAGCAATTGCGCAAGCTCCGGGCTGGCCGCAACGGCCGGATAGGCTTCGGCCATTTGCGCCATGCGCCGCTGTGCGGCTTGGGGTTGATGGTGCTGGAGCAGGTACGCCGCCAGCACTTCACGATCACGCAATGGCGTGGTCAGCTCGCCCACCCGGGAGGCTGCCGCTTCCAGTTGTTCGACACCGGGCAGCCCGCGCAAAGGCCGCAACAGGCTGCGTAACCGACGCATGGTTGTGCGCAGATCGTGTAACGCTTCAGGGTCAGTACGTTCTTTCAAGCGGGCCTGACAGGCCAGCAGACGAACTTCCAAGCCCAGAATTGTAGCCACCAACCGATTGATCATGGGGGGTTACTCCGTAAACAGCGCCAGGCTCCAGGCTACGAGCGGCAAGCCCGATGAGCATTGCAACTCGTAGCTTAGAGCCTGACGCTGCTTTTTGCCTTCAACGCCCCGCGCGCGATTCACGAATATAGAAACGGGCCTTCTCGGCCTTGTGGGAGCAGCCCTCGAATCCCTCGAATTGCTGCTGGGTCTTGGCCGCGGTCAACAGCGACAAGGCTTTGGAGTAGCTGACGGTCCCGGCGAAACCTTCGGCCTTGGCCAGGTCCAGCTCATGCCAGGCGGCATCGAGCTGGCTGCCACAGCTGTCGCGGTAGGCGGTTTTGCCAGCACAACCGGCGAGCGCCAGGGCAATCAATGGCACGCAGATCCAGGCTTTCATCATTCACTCCTCAAAGATAGGTCAACAGTCGTGCAGGTAAGACGGTGCGGCACCTGAAAAGTGCCGTTGGTCCCCTGTGCAAACTATAGCGCCGACGAGAATAATCATGTGCCGCCATGGAGTGTCGAAAATACGACGCTCCTGCCCCATCGAACGACCATGGCGATTGAAGCATGACCCCCGATGGGTGCATTGTTGAATCATTCAAACGAGGGCGATTCATGAAAAAGCGTGTCGCACTGGTATTGGGCTCGGGTGGAGCCCGGGGTTATGCGCATATTGGGGTCATTGAAGAGATCGAACGGCGCGGCTATGACATCGCCTGTGTCGCCGGTTGCTCCATGGGCGCGGTGGTGGGCGGAATCTACGCCGCCGGCAAACTCAATGATTACCGCGACTGGATCGAGAGCCTGGACTATCTCGACGTGCTGCGTCTGGTGGACGTCAGTTTTCGTCTGGGGGCGATTCGTGGCGAGAAAATCTTCGGGCAAATCCGCAAGATCGTCGGCGAGATCAACATCGAAGATTTGCGTATCCCCTACACGGCCGTTGCCGCCGACCTGACCAACCAGCAGGAAATCTGGTTCCAGGAAGGTTGTCTGCATCAGGCAATGCGCGCCTCGGCAGCGATTCCCAGCCTGTTCACCCCGGTGATGCAGGGTAACCGCATGCTGGTGGATGGTGGCATTCTCAACCCGCTGCCGATCGTACCGGTGGTGTCGAGCCATTGCGATTTGATCATCGCGGTCAACCTCAACTCCACCAACCAGCGCCACTATCAATTGCCGGTCATCCAGCGTCCCGCCGCCTTCAAGACCCGCTTCGACAGCCTGATCAACTCCCTGGGTTCGAAGCTGCCGTTCCGCCGCAAACAGGCCGAGCAACTGTTGATCCTGGAACAGGAGGCCTTGAAAGCCGAAGGTGCGGATTTCAACCCTTGGATCGAATCCGCCGAGCCCGACGCGCAGCAGCCCGCGGCTGCTCCGGAAACCAGTGGCGCTCCCCGCTCCGCCACCGGTTCGTTCATCATCGACAACGTAGGACCGGCATCCTTGCTGGACTTGATCAACCAGAGCTTCGAGGTGATGCAGACGTCGCTTGCACAGTACAAGATTGCCGGGTATCCGCCGGACATCCTGATCAACGTGCCCAAACGCGTGTGCCGGTTTTTCGAATTCTACAAGGCGCCGGAGCTCATCGCGTTGGGAAGGGAAATTGCTCGGGATACGCTGGATCGGTATGAGAATGAGCAGAACTGAACGCCTGATAGTCACCACAAAATTTCAAAACTACTCACTCAACAACCGATACCCCACCCCCGCCTCGGTCACGATGAACCGGGGTCGAGTCGGGTCATCCGCCAGTTTCTGGCGCAAGTGCCCGACCACGATGCGCAGGTAGTGAGTGTCTTCGGTGTGCGTCGGCCCCCAGATGTCCTTGAGCAATTGCTGCTGGGTGATCACCCGCCCGGGATACCGCGCCAGTTGCGCCAGCACGGCGTATTCCTTGCGAGTCAGTGCAACTTCGGTACCGTCGAGCAGTACCCGGCGATACGCCAGGTCGACCGTCAATGGACCGAAGGCCAGCGCCGCTTGCTGCACCTCGCCGACGGGCGCCTGGCGCAACAATGCACGAATCCGCGCCAGGAACTCCTGAATGCCGAACGGCTTGGTCACGTAGTCATTGGCGCCGCCATCCAGGGCCTCGACTTTCTGCCCTTCACCGGCGCGCACGGAGAGCACCAGCACGGGCACCGTCGACCACTCGCGAAAATCGCGCAATACCTGTTGGCCGTCCATGTCCGGCAAGCCCAGGTCGAGCACCAGCAAGTCCGGTTTGTTCAATGCAGCTTGTGCCAATCCTTCACTGCCGGTGCCGGCCTCCAGCACTTTATAGCCCTGGGAAGCGAGGCTGATGCGCAGGAACTTGCGGATCTGCGGTTCGTCGTCGATGACCAAAATGGTCGCGGTCTGGCTCATGAATTCATATCAATACAAAGAAGTGGCAGAGAGTAGCGCAAGCACGATCAGGCTTCACTCTCGTATCCCGGCTGAGCCTGTAGCGGCAGGTGCAACGTGATGCAGGTGCCGCGCCCCTCGATGCCGTCGGCAACGCTGATGCGCCCGCCATGAGCACCGACCATGCCCTGACAAATCGCCAGCCCCAGCCCGGTCCCCTGCCCGCCACGATCACCCCGCGCCGCGGTGTAGAACATGTCGAAAATCTTCGCCCGCTCCTCCTCCGGAATCCCCGGGCCCTCGTCGCTGACCGAAAAAAACAGCTCACTGTCATCAGTCCCGGCGCGCAATTGCAAACGCCCGTGGGACGGCGAAAACCGCGCGGCGTTTTCCAGCACGTTGATCAGTGCCTGCTCGATCAGTGCGGCATGCACGAACAGCAACGGTAACTCGGCCGGCACGTCGGTACTGACCTGCAACGGCGCAAGGACTGTACGCAGACGATTGAGCGCACTGCCGACGATGTCTGCCGGCGATACCCAGTCCCGCGCCAGCTTCAGGGCACCGTGGCCGAGCCGGGTCATATCGAGCAGGTTTTGAATGTAGCGGTCAAGGCGCTCGGCTTCATCGCGAGTTCCTTCGAGCAGTTCACGTCGATCCTCCAGCGGGATCGCTTCACCCAGGGCCAGCAGGCTATCGATACTGCCGCGCATGGATGTCAACGGTGTACGTAAATCGTGGGACACCGAAGCCAGCAAGGCACTGCGCAACTGCTCGGTTTCCCCGTGCAGACGCGCCGCTTCCAGATCATCGGCCAGTTGTGCCCGGGCCAGCGCCTGGGCCAGTGGTTGGGTCAGCGCGGTCAACAAGCGTCGGCGCTGGCCGCTCAGGGTCTGGCCTTCCCTGGCGCGCACGCCGAGCAACGCCAGCGGGCCGTCCTCCACCGATAATGGCCACCACCACCAGCGACCGAACGGCAAGGTGCCGGTACCCGCACCCGCCGATTGATCGTGCTGCCAGGCCCAATCGGCGGCGGCGCGTTCGGCTTCGGTGAACGCCAGCGGGCCACCGGTTTCGACTTTCCAGCCGTTTTGCCCGTCGCGATTGAGCAGGCACAACTGCGCATCTCTCCAACCGTTGAGGTGCTGGGCGGCCGCGCTGACCACGGCCTGGCGGTCGGTGGCGGCGGTCAGTTTGCGTGACAGGTCGAGCAATTCGGTGGTCTCTTCCTGGGTGTCGCGCAGGGCCTGCAATTGCCGGCGCTGGCGCGCCGCGAGATTGCCGGTGAGGGCCGCCATCAGCAGGAAGAACAGCAAGGTCAGCACGTCTTCTTCGCGCTGGATGCTGAGAGAGAAAGTCGGTGGAATGAACAGAAAATCATAGGTCAGGAACGACAGCGCCGCACAGGCCAGAGCCGGCCCCAGACTGCTGCGCACCGCCACCAGCAACACGGCGGCGAGGAACACCAGTGAAATATTTGGCAGCGGCAGAACACTCGCCACGGCCCAGGCCAGGGCGCTGGCCAGAACCGTCGCGACCACGGCCAACGCATAGTCGAACCAGACCAGTGAATGCATCGACCGCTGATGGGGTTGATGCTGCTGGTGATCGCTGTCGAGAACGTTGATTTCCAGTCCGCGGGCATTGCGCAACAGCCGCGCCGCCAGCCCGCCACCGAACAGACGTCGGCGCAAGCGCGGTCGGGACTGGCCGACCAGCACCAGGCTGGCACGACGTTCGGCGGCATGCTGAATCAAGGTTTTCGCCACCTCACCAGCGCGCAGCAACACCACTTCCCCCCCCAACCGTTCGGCCAGTTGCTGGGCGCTTTGCAGGCGCAGGCGCGACTGTTCGTCCCGCACGCGGCCGTTGTCCACGTGCACCAGGCTCCAGGGCAAGTGCCGCCGTTGGGCCACGCGACTGGCATGCCGTACCAGACGCTCGGCCTGGGCATCACCGTCGACCCCTACCAGCAAACGCCCGCGCACCGCTGGCGCCGCTTGACCGAGTTGGCGATAGCCTTGGGCCAGATCGTTATCGACCTGAGCCGCCGCGGTTTGCATCGCCAGTTCGCGCAGGGCTGTCAGGTTGGTCTGGGAAAAGAACGCGTCGATGGCCGCCCGCGCCTGCTCCGGCACATAGACCTTGCCGTCACGCAGGCGCTCCAGCAGTTCCCGTGGCGGCAAGTCGATCAGCAGCAGTTCGTAGGCCTCCTGCAATACCCAGTCCGGCAGGGTTTCGCGGACCTGCACGCCGGTAATGCCGCGCACCTGATCGTTGAGGCTTTCCAGATGCTGGACGTTGACCGTGGTGTACACGTCAATGCCGGCGGCGAGCAGCTCCTGGATGTCCTGCCAGCGTTTTTCGTGGCGGCTGCCGGGTGCGTTGGTGTGCGCCAGTTCGTCGACCAGCACCAGTTTCGGTTTGACTTTGATCAGACCGTCGAGATCCATCTCTTCGAGCAACACGCCACGGTATTCCGAGCGCACCAACGGCTGCTGCGGCAAGCCGCCAAGCAGTGCTTCGGTTTCGGCCCGGCCGTGGGTTTCGACGACGCCGGCAATGACTTTCACCCCTTGGCGTAACTGGGTGTGGGCCGCTTGCAACATGGCGTAGGTCTTGCCCACCCCCGGCGCGGCGCCGAGAAATACCTTGAGCCGGCCACGACCATCGCGGGGCAGGTCTGCTAACAGCGCGTCGGCGCGGCCGGAGTTGCTCATGCTTGGGGGGCTCATTTTTCAGATAGATATTGATGTGGTGATGCTGAGGCCGTCTTCGCGAGCAGGCTCGCTCCCACAGGGGATTTTCATTTTTCACAAATCCAGTGTGGGAGATTCTATGGTTGAGGGGAAGCCCTCAACCGGCTTTTGGCTGGTCAACAGCCAGAATCGGGCTTTGTCCCCCTCCTCCCTTTAAAGTCCACCCATACAAGAGGGCTTGCTCGCGAAGACAGTTGATCACACGCCAAAAATCACAAAGACCCGGAGCATGGCTCCAGGCCTTTTCGGATTACGCGGTTTTACGGAAGACGAATACCAGACCGACGATGATCAACAGCATGCCGAACAGGCTCAACATCGCCAGACGATTGCCGAAGATCAGAAAGTCCATCACTGCCGTTACCGCCGGCACCAGGTAAAACAGGCTGGTGACATTCACCAGATTGCCTCGAGCAATCAAGCGATACAGCAACAACGTCGCCAGCACCGACACCACCAGCCCCATCCA
Source organism: Pseudomonas sp. B28(2017) (assembly GCF_002113025.1). GTDB lineage: Bacteria > Pseudomonadota > Gammaproteobacteria > Pseudomonadales > Pseudomonadaceae > Aquipseudomonas. The sequence continues at coordinate 124,141 of NZ_NEJH01000002.1, forward strand.
TAGCACCGGCAGGATGAAACCGCTGCCGTGTTCGAAGTGAAATGGCTGGAAGGGTACGAAAACCCCGCACAACAACAGCCCCGCGAGGTACTGTACCGGCAGCGTGCCGAGGGGATTGTCGGTGATGCGTTTCTGCATGATCGAACCGAACGTCATGCTCGCCAGCGCCAGCAAACCGAAAAGCATCCCGGCCAGCGACATCCCGGCCAGTCCGATGCCCTGATAGACCACCATGATCAACCCGGTCAGCCCCAGAGCCAGACCGGACATCCGGCTCCAGGAACGCTGACGTTCCATCAGCACCACGGTGAGAATCGGCTGCACGCCCATGATGGTCGCCATCACCCCGGGCGTGACTTTAAGGTCGAGGGCCAGCAGATAGAAAATCTGATAGGCCCCCAACAACACCACGCCGGTGGCCATCGCATACAGCATCGGTTTGCCGCCCTTGGGTAACTTCAGCTTGAGCAACGGCACCAGCAACACCAGGCCGCAAAGAGCGATGACGAAACGAAACATCAGGAAGGCGAAAGGCGAGGCGTGGGCCAACCCCCATTTGGAGAAAATCGCCCCGCTGCTCCACAGCAGAACGAACAGGCTCGTGGACGCCGCCGCGAGCGCGGACTTTTTTGAAAGGACAAACATGAATACCACCTGTAGTCAGGCAAAAAGCCAACTCAGCCGAAGCTGAAATTCAGTCGTTTTTTCAGGCAGGCAGGGGAACAGCAGAACGCAGCTGATCAGCCCGAAATGCCAACGCCTGGCGGTGAGATCACCGCGCACACTGGCGTGCGACTAACAGGAGGGGGGTAATGACTGATCTGCCCAGGCTGCTGTTTCCCGCACGGCACGACGCCAGCGTTGACCGCTGAATCGACTACCGCGTTGATGAGGGATGCAGGCATTGGGTTGATCTTCATTTGATGGATGGTCAGATGGTCCGCAAACCATCGAGCGCCGACTATAACCAGCGCTCGACACAATTTGCAATGAGCCATGACAAGGATTTATACCCGTTCGGACTCACGGACAACGTCCCGCAAAATTTCTTCCATTTTGCTTTGAGAGGCGCTTGCCGAGTAAAACTCACGCACGTGAGCCAACGCATTGCTCCCCATATTCGTGGCGCGCTCAGGATCGTCGCACAGTTCGAGGACTGATCGCACCAACGCCTGATCGTCGTCCGGAGAGAAAACCAATCCGGCTCCCGCCAGCGTCATGATCCGCTGTGCCTCACCGCGAACGCCGCAGATTACCGGTTTGGAGCACGCCATGTAATCCAGCAGTTTGGTCGGAATCGCACCTTCGAACAGAGGAATGTCCTGCAGTGTCACCAGGCAGATATCCGCTGCATTGAGGTAGGCGCTGGCTTCATGCTTGGGCACCGGATCGAGAAACAGAACGTTGTCCAGCTCCATGGCTTGCGCCATTGCCCTCAAGGGTCGGCTCATCATCCCGTCACCAACAAGAACGAATAACACTTGCGGCTGGGACAGCAAGGCCTGGGCAGCCCTGAGCACGACCGCGATGTTGTTTGCCTCCCCGAGCGCACCAAAGTACATGACGACTTTACGATGTGCCCAGTCCATGCGTTGCCGGGTTTGCAGACGCAGTGTTTCATCAGGACGCAGCAAGTCGAAATCGACTCCACAAGTCACCAGTTCCACCTTGTCGTGTCGCCAGCCGCGATCGCGGATGTTCTGCTGGATACCTTCAGTCAGGGCGACGATGCGCCGGGATCTGTCATATAGCACCCGCTCGATCCAGCTCATGATCCGGATCAGATGACGATTGCGCAGGATACCCATCTGAACGGCGGACTCAGGCCAGATGTCACGTACTTCCAACACCATGGGAATACGGCGCAACTTGCACACCAGCCAGACGGAGAACATCGGGAAAATAGGTGGCGAAGATGCGATCACCACATCCGGACGACTCATGAACAGTAGACCCAGCGGGCAGGTCAGGGAAAAGGACAGGAAACTCAGCAACCGCCCCAAATAACTTTTATGCAGTTGCGAGTAGGTGTATGTGCGCATGACGTTCACCAGCCCGTCCCGCTCTGTGCGCATGAGCCGCTTGTACCAGGGACGGACAATCGCCTCGCGACGCATGTACCCGGTTTCACCCGTGACCACGGTAACCTCATGGCCGCGCTTGGCCAGGAACTGAGTCAGTTCGTAAACCAGCGAATGGCCAGGAGCACCGTGTCCCTGGTAGTACTGGTAAACCATGCAAATCTTCATCGAAAACGCTCATACAGTGTTTGCAGCCGGGCACCTTCGACTTGCCAATCGATCCGTTCACGAACCCTTGAAAGAGTTTCACGCCACACCTGCAATTCGGCACGATCCTGGAAAAAACTGTCGATGCTGCTTGCCATCGACGGGACACTCGACAAATCCGCCACCTGTCCAATTTCGTTGCCGCTGACAATGCGCCGCAACTCAGGAAGATCACTGGCCAGAATCGGCAGCCCGGCAGCGATGAACTCGAAAAGTTTATTGGGCGTGCAATAAAAGTTGTTCAGACAGATCGCCTGGTAAGGAATCACGCCAGCATCTGCGGCGGCCGTGATCTCCAGCAGGTCCCGTTGCGGCACGGCAGGATGCAGGAACACTCGTCGCTCCAGCCCCAGACGCTTGACCTGGGTGCTGAGCGCAGCCGCCAATTGCCCATCCCCCAGCAGCACCAGATGCACTGTCTGACATTTGACCAGTGCCATCGCGTTGATCAGTTCCGGCAGATGACGACCTGCCGAAAATCCCCCCTGAAACAGCAGGACTGCATGGCTGCGATCAATCCCGAAGCGGTCATGCAGGTACCAGGAGCGCGGCCCTGGCGGCAGAGCTCGCTCAGCGTTGTGAATCACCTGAACGTCATCCAGCTGATAGCGTCGCTCCAGTTCCCCGGCGATCGACGGATTGACAGTGATCACCAAATCACAGGCGCCGATATGCCGTTCTTCGATCAGTGCCCAATTGCGCCCCTGAGCCCGGCTGAACTCCTGTTCGCAATACAACTCGTGACTGTCGTACACCAGCTTCGCCGAAAACTCGGTGGCCAGCGCCCGCCCTACTGCAAGCATCGGTAAATCGTGAGCCACCACTACGTCAGCCCGCATCTGCCGAGCCTGATCGAAAAACAGGCGCAGGTAGAAACGCTCCTGATCGACCAGAAAACGCCAGGCCATCGCTTTGAGCAGGCGCATGACGCCGCCATTCATACTCAAATAGCGGCGTACGAACCGATACATCGACAACACCCGGTTCTCACGAATCGCTGTTTGCGAGGCGGCCTGCCCGACACGACAAACCCGGGGGTCATCTTCAGCCGGTGCATCCAGGGGCATTGCCAGAATGCGTACTTGCCAACCAGCCTCCTCCAGGCTGTCAGCCTGAAGAAGAATGCGCCGGTCAATTTGCCGATCATTGCACAGCATAAGAATCGAACGGTTGGAGCCAGTGCCGTCAGCGGGCATTGAGCGCAGCATCCCCGTCGATAAAGTTACGATGCCAAAGTTCCAGGCACAGCAGTCCCCACACCACACGACCGAACTCACGCTCGTTGTCGAGGGCCGCTTCTACCGCTTCGACGTTGTACAAACCGCGCTGACGTGCACGATCAGACAGCAGCGTATCGCGCACGAAGTCGCGAGCCACACCTTTGGTCCAGGCCGCCAAAGGCGTCGGGAAACCCATCTTGTCCTTGCGATCGAAGATTTGCTGCGGAACGATGTTGCGCACCGACTCTTTGAACAAATGCTTCATGCGTCCGCCCGCGAACTTGATGTTCGGAGGAACACGCGCCATGAACTCTACGATACGGTGATCCAGCAGCGGAACCCGCGACTCGATAGAGGCGGCCATGCTGGTGCGATCCTCAACGTGCAGTAACGCCGGCATGGAGCCTTTGAGGTCAAAGTAAGTCATTTGGTTGACCAGCGAATGCAGCCCTTCGTGATTGAAGATCTTCTGGTACGCCTCGAACGGCGAGTAACCCTTGTCGAAAACCCCTTGGTTGAAAAGGTGGGACATGCCTTCGCTGCGGTCGATCAGGCGGAAGTAGCGCTGATCGGCCGACGAAAACAAGCCCTCGCGCCACAACCCTTGAAGCATCGGCTGATACGTCTTGAGCAGCGGCAAGTTAGGGATGAGCGACTCCAGCGACACCGCGTAACGATGCTGATTCGACGTTTCGTTGATCGCACCGGACAAACATTTTTCGAGGTAGGCGGCCATGTAGCGGGCGTAGCCGACGAACAGTTCATCACCGCCCTGCCCGCCCAGTACGACCTTCACCTGCTCACCCGCCAGGCGCGACACGTAGTACTGCGGAATGACACCCGGACCCGCCAGCGGCTCGTCCATGTAGTGCATCAGCTTCGGCAGCATATCGGGCAGTTCATTACCCGGAATGTAGATCTCGTTGTAATTGGTGCCGGCAAAGGCTGACACAGCCTTGGCGTGTCCTGTTTCGTCGAATTGCGGCCCCTCACGGAAAGCCCCGGTGAATGTTTTCAGTTGCTCGCCACCCAGCATTCTGGATGCCAGGCAAACCACCGCACTGGAATCCAGACCACCTGAAAGGTGCGCACCCAATGGAACGTCGGAGCGCAGGTGCATGCGCACGGAATCTTCGATCAGTGCCGCCAGGTTATCGACGAAGTAGCGCTCATCATGGCTTTCATCGATATCGAATTGCAGGTCCCAGTACTGGCTCGTCTTGACCTTGAGCTGATTGCCCTCGAACCAGGCGTTGAGGTGATGGCCCGGCTCAAGTTTTTGCACACCTTTGAACAGCGTTTTTTCGTTGAGGCAGAACTGGAACGTCAGGTAATCCTGAAGACCATCGGAGTTCGATTCGGCCTTCACGCTACCGTCGGCAAACAGCGCCTTGATCTCGGAAGCGAAACTTAATTTGCGACCATCGAAGTGGTAGTAGAACGGCTTGATGCCGATCCGATCCCGAGCACAGAACAGACGTTGTTCGGCGCGATCCCAGATCGCAAAGGCAAACATGCCCAACAGACGATCAACACAACGCTCGCCCCACTCGTGAAACGCATAGAGCAGCACTTCGGTATCCGAGTAACTGTGCAGCGGGTGGCCACGACCAATCAGCTCACGGCGCAATTCCAGATAGTTGTAGATCGCACCGTTAAACACGATTGTGTAGCGACCATCTTCCGTCGTCATCGGTTGCTTGCCGTGCTCCGGGTCGATGATCGCAAGGCGTCGGTGCCCCAACGCCACGGGACGTGCAGGGTCCAGCCAGACGCCGTCACCGTCGGGACCGCGGTGGCGGATGGCGTCCATCATTGCCATGACACTGTTTTTTAACTCACCGGGTGAGCCGGCGGTTGTCAGAATCCCCGAAATCCCACACATACATTTCCCTGTTCAAAAATATAAAAATAAGAATAATTTATTTAACAAGAACGACTGATCAGATCGCCACCAAGCTATAACCACTCACCGTCATAAACATATACTTAGGATCGACATAATCATGAAGTATGCTTATCTTGGCTTCCGTGGACTTAGCCGTAAATTTTATCTCCATTGGAGGCGTGGTCTTTTTTGAAAAATCGAACCGGTGCGAAAATTTCGAAGTGACATCTCCATCAATAACAATGGAAACATCAAAAAACGGGGCAGCACCATCTATGTTACCAAACAGGTCTTTTGGTCGAACAGAAAACAAATAATTCTTACCTGGCGTCAGCTTGTTTAACGTCCACTCCTGATTTTGATTAGTAGAACCCGCACCGATAAAATTAGCCCCTTGCATGGCAGGGCCAAACCCTTTTTCGGTGATTTCTGCGTGACTACCAAATGCCATTTTCAGTGGAAAAGTCATTGGCTTATCCGGCCCACTCACACCTGAAGGGTTGGCTTTGGTAAAAATATTCTTTCCCGTAAAAGCCGCCAGGCCCAACCGAGTTGTTTTATGTCGCACACGAACAAATTTAAACCGTTTATAGGCGTCTTGCACCTCAGCAAAAGACAATGGTACCGTCGAATTTTGCCAAGTATAGTAAGCATTGTAGGTCGGATCATATAAATGCCAGGCATCGCCAAATTTCAACTCAGCGACAGCATGACCATCGTTTTTAGGGTAATTCAGAAGACTAATCACCCGCCCCTCTATCCCTTGAGCTGCGGCTAATGCCAGCAGGGTATTTGTAAAACTTCCACAAGCCCCAATGCGTTCGCTGACAGTTGCATCTGGTGTGTTTTCGCTTGCAACACCGACACCAAAGCCAGAAATATACTCCATGAACTTCATTACTTTTTCATGATCAGTATTTGCACCAACCGATAGTTTATCAGAAAGTTTTTTCATAGATAAACTGATCGACTGATGAAATATGCGCAAAGGGTTTGCAGGATCCTCGGCGGATAGAAAAAACTTCGAGTTATTCAGATCAGCGCTAGCAGCCTGAGGCAAAACAACAGGCGTAGCCTTGATTTCGATGAGGCGCAAGAGTAAACGTGGCTGCCCCGAAAAACCAGAGAACTCAAGCTTCATATGTTGAAATGCTTGAGCACCACTGAATTTAAAACTATAAGGCTTATCCGAACTCGAAACAGCATTAGAGAATACTTCTAGCGTATCTCCATGCTCATCAAGCAAATGGATCTTAACGTTTGCAGGGTAGTTACTTTTATTTTCCCACTGAAGTTTCAGAACACCATCCTTGATCGGGCTCGACATCTTCAAATTCACAAATGCTGACTGCTCACCCTCGATTCCCGCAACATAATCATTGCTCGGGTTACCATCCAGCGCATTCGAAAAACTGAAGTTCGCATAGGTGTCGGAAGCCGCTTCAACAGACGCAGAAATCACCTCTGCCTCGTCATCCTCCTGAGGTTCAATAATCACTGGTTTATTAGCAGCCTTGGCATCCAGAAAATATTTCTGGCGCTCAGCGTATTGTTGAAAAAACCAATCATTGGAAATATCTGCAATTCGCTTTAACTGTTCAACCTCGAAAACCTGATAGTCAGCCCCCTTGTACCATCCCATATCTTGAGGACGTACTTCGAAAACAGCCTCTTTCCACTGCTGATCCCCAACCATCGTCAGCAGACCGCCGCGCAATGGTACGAACGAGAGTACATTTCCTTCATTCAAGGCTTGCAGCTTGATATTGAAATGACCGGGTGCAACATCCTTGTATTTCACAATCAGCCGGTGTGGCTGCACGTCAAAATAACTTGTGAACTCCCGCTGCGGCAGCTCTGCAAAAAAATATGCGTTATGGCGAGTACCACCCGAAACCGCTGTCGAGTTGTTTTTATAACCGTCCACAAAACCGCGCACAGAACGTTGATCGACGACTGTAGAAGGGAGCCACTCAGAGCCGGAGATTCGGGTACCACCCTCAAAGGCGCTGTCCTTCCCGAGCTCCAGTTTCACACTCTTCTGAAATTGCGGAGCCAACAGCTGAATTTCTTCGATCAATGGTGAGCTTTCGCCGTCAATCCAATCCAATTGAAAGAGCAGTTCTTTCTTGGGATTCAGGTCATATCGCATCCAATAGCCAGTGTCGAACTGATTCAATTCAGTCCGAAGAGTATCAATACCAGAATCTGCAATAGCATTGATCCTGGCACTATTCAGCAGTTTCGCAGCGTTCTTCAGCCCTGGAATACTGATCAAATGAGCATTGAGCACATGCGTTGCATTAGGCACTTCTTCAAAGTAAGGCTGCCCGGCACGATTGACAGAGGATACTCCGCCGTCCTTGACACTTACCGTATAAGCATTGGCTACTTTTTCGATCAGAGCAGGTATTTTCGAAGAGCTGTCAGGTTTTGAGTGTGCAGTGCTGAGAGCTTCAAGCACGTAAGCTTGACTAAACGCCGAAGGCCAGTTTGCCTTGGTCGTCACGTCGTTATACGTGTTCTCGAAATTAAACAGATAAGTGACCGCAGAAGACGGGAGTTTCACTTGATGATGAGGCGAGAGAAACCAATCCAGCGCAGATTTACTCTTCACCAGGTTCTTATCTACTCCCCGATAGCCACCCTGCCCCACTGCCTCAGGCTGCAGATACTGTCGAGCAACAATAAATGGGGAATAAACAGGCTCACCAGGGTCGGATGCCGGATCATAACTTCCATCCTTCAGATACTTGGTTTTTTCGCTTGCACGCCACTGCATCACTACCCCATCCTTATCCAAAGAAAAGATTGGCAGCATAGGCGACTGACTTGGCACTTTATGCGCTGTTTGCTCTACAACCTTATATTCAGAGTCTTTTTTCCGAACATTAAGATAACCAGTGGCAACGTCGCTCCACTTCTGCAGCGACGGGCGAATCAATGCAAGCTTTTGAAGGTACTCTGCGTGTTTTTTCGCATAAGTATCTCCCACCCAATAGCCTAGATTTTCTGGCTTTACCGCGACCTTCCACTGACGCCATTGGCCAGAGCCACTCAACAACAGATCCGAATCAGGCAAGTTCTTGAAGGTATCGCTGCCAGGAGCGATAGAACGCATTTGTACAGCAATATTCCCTGGGGACGCGTCAAGATACTCGACACTTAGTTCTAACCGACGTGTCCTGAGGTTATTAGTCCATTTCGCTGGAAGCGCCATGTAAAAGTAGCTGTAAGGCGCAACCATTTTTCCATCAGAATCAGCAGGCTCCTTTTCACCCATTACAGACTTGAGCTTACGAACACTACGCCCGTCTACTGTTTCAATTTGCCCCCAGTCATTACCGGCGATTCTCAGAGAACCTTCACCATCGCCTGCTCCCCCCACATCCAGAACTGCATTCTTGCCAGTTTCTGGGTCACTCAGGGTAATCTTGTCAATTGCCAGTTCCGGGTTAGCGAAGCCATAGGGGTTTGCCAGACGAAAAAGCTGTTCATCTTTTTTTGCATTCAAGTCATAACGCAACCAATAAGATGCGTCGTACAAAGGCAACCAACGCTCCAGAGTATTGGCGCCTTTATCAAACCACTTTGTATAAACCGAGTCTCCGGTAACCTCAGCCAACTCTCGCAATGCGAGAAGGACCCGCATATGACCATTAAGGATATGTGATGGATTATTTATAGACGAAGGGATTTCTTCAAACCAGATATCATCGCCCGAAGTGAAAAGAAAACCGCCGCTTTTCAGTGGAACAAACAATGACTCTGCAGCTTTCCGTGCGGCAGCCAGACTTTTCTCGTCACCTGTTTTCTTCCAGTCAGCAAGAAGAGCCTGAATGCCAGTAGCCTGAGCAAACGCACTATCCCATGGAGCTTTTATGCTGACGTCATTGTAGGTACTGTCGAATTTATATAACCAAACCCACTGCCCCTGTGGGTTTTTCTTTAAATTATCGACCAGCCATTTAACATTCGCCTTGAATTTACTATCGTCTGGCTTTAGTCCCAACGAAGGATCATAGTCCTCCACCCCGGCATAGGCGAGTGCATACAAAGCGGTCCAGGCTGGGTGATTGACCATACCAAGTCCCTTGATATTGAGTAAAGGTATGCCATTTTCATCAACCGAATGTGCTGCTCGATCAACATCTGTCTGGCTGCTCAATACTTCAGCAGCCGAGCTTACGCCATAAGGCAAGCACAAACCAACACAAATAAATAGCGCAAGCATTCCACGACTTGAATATTTGAAAAGCGATGACATCAAACAACTCCAAACTGCAAAATCGACTCAATTTCCGAGGAAGCGACAGGTAGCAACTCCCCTACAGAATCGCCATAAACACTTTCCTGCGATTTCCAAGTCAGCAAAGAGCGCTTCTCTATCAAGTTTTTCTTCCAGGCATTGAGTTCTGAAGACAAAAATGCCGCATCAATAGCCATTGCTATATCCTTCGGTTTGTCCATTTTATGAGTCATCCCGAACCCATTCCCCTGAACAAACCGATTCAACTCAGGAGAGTCATTCGCAAGAATAGGCAATCCTGCCTGTATAAACTCAAACAACTTGTTAGGCGTACAAAAATACGAATTCAGATCAACATGAGGGTACGGAATAATACCCACATCGGCTGAGGCACTATGCTGCAACAACTCAACTTGCGGGACAGCCGCCATAAAGTACACATTGGAACCCAGCAACTTTAGACGCTCTGCCTTTGCCTTTAGCAAGTCGCCGTATGCTCCAAACCCCATCATTACAAGTGCTATGTCCTTGTTTTTCACATAGGCCATCGCGTCGATCAGGAACTCCAGGTTTCTGAATGGAGAAAAGCCCCCTTGAAACAACAGGATTTTTCGGTCTTGCGCAAGGTTCAGTTTTTCACGTAACAAGTCGTAGCTGGCCTGACCATCGAATTCCGGCACTGGATCGATGGCATTGAGCAGTGTCAGGGGCTTCTCAATGTCATAGCGATCGGCCATTTCCTCTCCAATCGACTCATTGACAGCAAACACCAAGTTTGCCTTTTTAATCAAACGAGCCTCGGTTTCCGAGCAAATCCTGCGCTGTTTGCCTGAGAAGGATTTCTGCTCTGGATAAAGCTCATGAGCATCATAAACCAGCGGCACGTCCCACTTCGCAGCCAGCTCAACGCCAGCTTCCAAGGCAGGCAAGTCATGAACCTGTACCAGATCACTCTTGTACATTTCCCCATGTTTAACGAATGCAGAGCGGAACGGCAACGGATCATGCAATGTTCGATTGCGATAGCGCTTCAACAGCAATAATTTATAGATTTCCCAGTTAATCTTACTTGCCCAGGCAAAACCTTTGTAAAATAGCTTGGTACGTTTCGGATAACGATTGGCCAGCCTATTTAGAATGTTATTAAAACCATGTTGGCGCGCGATATAAGCAAGGTACGTGTCATTCTCCGGAATAATGTCAGACAATCCAATACGAGTGAGATCAATCCCCTCAGGCATCTCTTCTGTATGAGTGTTCGCATCATAGGATAAGGCTAGAAGCCGTACTGAATGCCCAGCTTTAATAAGTGTTTGTGCTTGCGCGACCACTCGACGATCGAGATGTTGGTCGTGGCAAAGCATTAGGACGCGCGCCATTAGTTCTCCCCTGTCGAAACTCGATGGCGAATTTTTCCAAGATGCCTCCTGGCAAAGCTACCGAGCCGATTTTCAATATTCATATTCAGATTATTAAGTTGTGCCATTTGCTCTGCGGCTTCGGCTTCCAACTGGTGATAGCGCTGTTTCAGAGCGTCCCGCTCTTCAATAAGTTTGACGGATTGTTCAGCTCGCTCTTTCGTACGTTCAAGTTCTTCGAGTATTTGCTGATGATTCGCAACCAGCACTTGCAAGGCGATCGCCTGCTCGCCTGCTTCCCTCAAATGCATACGTTGGATTTCGTTTTGCTCTTCAATTTCCTGTACGACCACTGCCAGTCGGTCGGCATCCAATGCCTTGACCAAAAGTGCTTCGTGACTGGCTTCGAGGTTCTGCAACTTGACTTCTAGCGTTTCACACTCTTCAGCCCTGCGACGGAGTATCTGCAACTCATAGGTCAGGTTTTGATTTTGTACTTCAATCCGATTGGCATCAGATGCAATACGCATCAAAGCATCTCGTTCAGCGGAAACATTCTGCAAATCTACAGCAAGCCGATTTCCTTCTTCGGCTCTTAAGAGCAATGTGTCGCGCTCTGCTGTCAAATTCTGCAATGCCACCGCCAAGGCATCAGTCGCCCGGGTTTTCACCAACAAGGCGTCGCGCTCCGCGCTCAGGTTTTGCAGCTCCACCGCCTGGATATCCGCCGCGCGAGCCTTCGCCAGCAAGGCGTCGCGCTCCGCGCTCAGGTTTTGCAGCTCCACCGCCTGGATATCCGCCGTGCGAGCCTTCGCTTGCAAGGCATCGCGCTCTGCGCTCAGGTTTTGCAGTTCCACCGCCTGGGCATCCGCCGTGCGAACCTTCGCTTGCAAGGCATTGCGCTCTGCGCTCAGGTTTTGCAGTTCCACCGCCTGGGCATCCGCCGTGCGAGCCTTCGCTTGCAAGGCATCGCGCTCTGCGCTCAGGTTTTGCAGTTCCACCGCCTGGGCATCCGCCGTGCGAGCTTTCGCCTGCAAGGCATCGTGCTCCGCGCGCAGATTTTGCAATTCAACTGCCTGGACATCCGACGCGCGAGCTTTCGCCTGCAAGGCATCGCGCTCCGCGCGCAGATTTTGCAATTCCACTGCCTGGACATCCGACGCGCGAGCTTTCGCCTGCAAGGCATCGCGCTCCGCACTCAGGTTTTGCAATTCCACTGCCTGGACATCCGACGCGCGAGCTTTGGCTTGCAAGGCATCGCGCTCTGCGCTCAGATTTTGCAATTCCACTGCCTGGACATCCGACGCGCGAACTTTCGCCTGCAAGGCATCGCGCTCCGCACGCAGATTTTGCAATTCCACTGCCTGGACATCCGACGCCCGAGCCTTCGCTTGCAAGGCATCACGCTCCGCACTCAGGTTTTGCAATTCCACCGCTTGGGAGTCTGCTTCTTTGGCTCTTATTAGTAGTGCATCGCGCTCTTGCTCAAGGTTTTGAACTGCAATAGCAAAGCGTTCTACTTTTTTTTCCAACTTTTGAGCTGACTCCAGCCCAGCAGACTCGCTGGCCAATGCAAGCTTCTGTTTTAGTGCTGTGAACTGGATCTCCATTTGATCCAGAACACTGGCAATCGCCAGTTCACCTGGCACTCGCCAGGCGTTATACATTTCTGGATCAATCCATGAGGCTTCGACTACCTGGATATAAAGCGGCACGCCGGCGTATTGATCGATGAAATAACCAACCTTCGTGTCATCTGGCAGACTAAGCCTCAAGACTTGCGGCCCCTTATCCAGACTCAAACTGAGAAGCGGTGATCCTGCCTTCAACGTTACAAGCACACCGTAGTAGCCAGGCACAATGGCTCTGCCAAACTCCAGCGTTGCCTCGTTCTGGTCAGCCTCTAGTGCCAATGCGTCAAACAGCACACCAAACGCGTCTTCAATCACCAACGTCAACGGCTCGGTACTACCCGGAAGTCGGCGGACATGCAGTCGTGATCGATCAGCATAAAGCGGTAACTGAATCCGCCACAAACCATCGACCACAACGTATTGAGATACTTGCGGATAAGGAAGCAGGTACTGGACGGGAGGATTCGATGGTTGGAACTCTGCGGCCGACATGTCCTCCGCTAACGCAAGTGGCACCTCGACGTGAAAGTCCTTTTGGCGCGAGAACACAACCAAAACTTCACTGTGACTTCGCCAGTATCGGCCTTTGCGCAGATCTTCATAAACCACTTGTCCCAATGCGGCGGCACTCAAAGGGGCAAGAGGCGTCGGTGTTGTCCCGCAATGTCCGCAGGCACCGCAGTGTGGACATATTGCGCTTTCCCACCCTGCTGTTTCTCCAAGATGTTCGTGCCTGAAACGTGTTTCCACAGGCAGCATCTGCGTCCATGGCTCGCCTGCGATTACACTGGCAGTCACATGCCAGCCCGGCGGGGCTTTACAGTGCAGATCAACGATATCGTATGCACGCTGATGCCAATTTACATGATAGGCATGCTCACAGGAATTGCAGATCGAGGTGGCGTCCAGCATCTCCTCTCGGAAAGGGACAGCCACCATCACCCAATCCCGAGCAACCCGAAACAATTCACTCCAAGCGATATGCTCTTCGTGATCGGGCATATGCTCCAACGCATCGGTGGTTATTACCGAGTCGAATGCACCGTCTTCGAATGGCAACGATGTCGCGTCCCCAAGCACTCCTGGGTAAGGCAAACGCGACAATGCTTCAGCACTACTGTCCAAACCAGTGAATTGCGTACCCGTGGTTTGCGCGATGATGGCACTTAACTTTCCATCACCACACCCAACATCCAGTGCACTGACGACCGAACGAGGCCAAAAGTCCAGAAGAGCGGCCAGCAGATTGCGTTGGCCAGTCTGCATGGGTTGATCCCATATCTCCGCGCTTTGATAAAGACGGATATCCTGGCTCATGACAATTGTTCCCAGGTGGCGGGTTGATTGACGCAGCCAATTTGTACTTGAATTCCGGGCGGAGGGAGCACTTTGAGCGCATAGCAACGGTCATGCAAATCATAAGCCGCCGGCTCTATGGAAGACGCCAGATTCAGTTCCCTGAACAGGGCAACCGAAACCAAGTAGTCGCCAGGACCGAGAAACAGGGGATCAAATTTGACTCGAATACCGCCACGACCTTCCAGCTGTGAAAAATACTGGCCATTCAAACTGGCAATGACCTGCATTGCACAAGTTCCATCTGGCCGATATATAGCGACAACCGGGATCGGATCGCGCACTTGGGACGTCGCCGAATACGCTAATAATGCGCTCGCAGCCTCACCGCTGATCAAGGTATGCCGTGGCACCTCTTGCCCATCGAAGAAACCAAACCCGGTAATGATTACTTCGCCGCTTCCATAGCGATCGTCCTGGCTCAATTGTGGCAACTCCGCCAGCAATGAAGCGGTTGCGTCATCCTCTTCGTCCGCGCAAAGCTCCGCTCGAAGAAGCTTCCACTCTTGCGATTCATCGGCAGCGATTTCGGCGAGTCTTACATACTCTCCAATCTGTGTATCGAACTGCTCCAATGCAAGCGCAGTATCAGGACTGGATCTGAATTTGAGCTCAACCCAAGAGGAAGGATGACGCTTACCGAGCCATTGGACTTGCAGAGGTGCGTGCAGGTAGCGTCCGCCGAAGTCGCCAAACTGCCAGCCGTCACCCATTTTTTTCCAGTTCATGAACAGAGGATCGACTATGGGCCCCGAACCGTTCGACGAACCGTCCTGCATATCGAACCGGCCCTGCTTGCCCCGGGAGTCACCGAACGTAACCGATGCCAGAGTCAATGGCGACTTGGGCGCACCGCCCTGAGCACTGACAAGACGGAGCAAACTGATCTCATCGGTGCTGGACATCATGGAGGCGACTTGCCCGCGGGTCAGCGACATGCTCTTGGCACGCACACGTTTTTCCTCTTCTTCCCTGACTGAGGCCAGATAAGCTTTGCTCACCGGCAGAAGATCACCGTCCTGTCGAATCTTCCCGTGGTCGAGCCAGATCCCGCGATCACACAACATTTGCACCGAGCCAATGTCATGGGAAACAAAAATGATGGTTGCCCCCTGACTGGTCAGGGCCTTCATGCGCTGTATACATTTACCCATGAAGTAAGCGTCACCGGCCCCCAGCACTTCATCGATGATCAGGACTTCGGGAATGATTGATGTCGCAACAGCGAACGCCAGCCGCGCATACATGCCAGAGGAATATTCCTTGACCGGACGATGCAGGAAGTTATCAAGCTCGGTGAACTCAATGATTTCTTCCAGACACTCATCGACCCTCGAACGGGACACGCCTTGATAGGCCAGCGCCGACTCGATGTTCTGGATTGCGTTGAAGTCTGGATGAAAACCGGTGCCCAGACTCATCAAAGCCTGAACCTGACCATTGACCTGAATGACACCTTCGTCGGCTTTCATTTGCCCGGCGATAAGACGTAACAACGTACTTTTGCCCGCGCCATTACGACCGATCAGGGCGACTCTCTCTCCGCGCCCTATCTCAAGGTCAATATTTTTCAGCGCTTCGAAAACATCGAAACGCTTCTTGGCGACAGGAAGGCCCAGCGCATCCAAAGCCCTCCAACCAGGGCTCTGAAACCGGCGAAAGCTCTTGCTCACATTTTTGATGGAGACCGCGAACTCAGACATAGTCGGCAAATAGTGGCTTGAGTCTAAAAATCAATTTGTGCCCTGCCAGAAACAGCATCAGTGAGAACAATGCAAAAACGCCCAACTGCTCCATGGGAATGACGCCGTCTATCAAACAGCTTCTATAAAGCTCCATAAGCCAGGCGAGCGGATTGAAATGCACAATCGCTTTCATACCCTCTGGAACCATACTGGCCGTGTACGCAATCGGCGAAACCAACATCAGGAACAAGACAATGATTGGCAAAGCCTGTTGAAGGTCACGGAAAAAGACAGTCAATGTTGCAGTAATCCAGACCAGCCCCAGCACCATGAAAATCTGCAACAGATAAATGACGGGAACCATCAAGTGCGTCCAGTGCGGTCCATGCAGGTACAGTACGGCGCCCCACACCAGAAGCATCCCCATTCCCATAGTGGAGTGGCCGATGAGCACATCCCGGGCCACCACCAACTCGATCGGGAACAGGGTATTCATCAACAATCCCCTGTTAGCCACTATGCTGGTGGTACCCACACTGAACGCTTCAGCGAAAGCAAGAAAGGGAACGAGACCAGAGAACACCACAAGTATGTAATCTGGCGTGCCCATACCCGGCATCCGGACCTGCAAAATCTGGACAAATACCAAACTGTACATGCCAAGGAAAAGCAGGGGATAAAGAAGCAGCCAGATTGCACCCAGCACATTACCGCTGGTACGCCCACGAAGCCCTTGCCCAACAGTGGAGAGCAAAAGACGGCGATGGCGTATCAGAGTCTGAAAAGCATTCATCACATCAGGCCTGAAGCAACCGGGAAAGAACTTGCTGACTAGCCTGTCCATCACCGTACGGCTTTTCCAGAATGTCCTTGCGTACAGTGCGCATTTCGCGGAATGCATCAATGATTTTCTGGTGAGAGGCCCCCACCAGGGTATTCCAGCCCAACTCGACAGTTTCGAGCCATTCCGTTTCATCCCGCATGGTGATGCAGGGGACACCGTAAAAGAATGCTTCTTTTTGCACGCCACCGGAGTCAGTAAGAATGACCCGGGCGGATTGTTCCAGAGCAATCATATCGAGGAACGCAAGAGGTTCGACCACGGTGAGTGAGTTCAGATGGCGGGACAACCCATGGTCTTCCAGCAGCTTGCGAGTACGCGGGTGCAGTGGCAAAACCACCGGCAACTCTTGCGATATCTCTGCAAGGCCAGCCATGATTTCACCAAGCCTTTTCGGATCATCCGTGTTTTCCGCGCGATGGCAGGTAGCAAGAGCATAGACATTGTCTTCAAGCCCCAGTTGCTCTTTGATTCGACTCTGAACCTTGGCTCGCTCACTGTAGAACAGCGCGACGTCATACATGACATCGCCCACGTTATGTACGCCACTCACCAAGCCTTCTTTAGCCAGATTGTCGATAGCGGCCTGCGTTGGACACAGCAGCAAGGACGATACGCGATCAGAGAGGATGCGGTTGATTTCCTCTGGCATACACATGTTGAACGAGCGCAATCCGGCTTCTACATGCGCAACAGGGATATTGAGCTTCGATGCGGCCAACGCACCGGCCAATGTGGAGTTGGTGTCACCATAGATGAGCACCCAATCCGGCTTCTCTTCGAGCAGAACTTTCTCGATGCTTTCCAGCATCCGTCCGGTCATCACACCGTGAGTGCCACCGGATATTTCCAGGTTGTAGGCCGGAGTCGGAATGTCCAACTCATCGAAAAAGACCTTCGACATGTTTTCGTCGTAATGTTGCCCGGTATGCACCAGCACTTCCCGGATACGTTCGACACCTGCATTTTTTATTGCCCGCGACACAGCCGCAGCCTTGATGAATTGCGGACGTGCACCCACGATGGTGACAACTTTGATGCTCATGGTTTCAGCGCCTCGGACAATACATTGGCAATGACTTCCTGGCTGGAAGCTTCAAGATAGGGGTGCATCGGCAGGCTCATGATCTGCATTGCAACCTCGTCGCCGACCGGCAGTTGCGCCAGATGATCGGCCACCGCTGGCTGGCGGTTCAGGGGAATCGGGTAATGCACGGCGGTGGGGATGCCCGCCTCCTTCAGGCGCTGTTGAACAGTATCGCGCTGAGCGACACGAACGCTGTACTGCGCCCAGGCGCTGGTGTTGTGCGCTTCGACAAAGGGTGTGCACTTGATGTTGCGGGCCTGGAGCAATTGCTCATAGCGGCTGGCCACGGCCTGACGCAACTCCAGTTCTTCCGCAAATATTTCCAGCTTGGGCAGCAGGATGGCAGCCTGCAGGGTATCCAGACGACTGTTCACGCCGACCCGGATGTGGTGATAACGTCGGTCCTGACCGTGGCGAGCGATCTGGCGCAGCACCACGGCCAGCTCATCGTCATCGGTAAACAAGGCACCGCCATCGCCGTAGCAACCCAAGGGTTTGCTCGGGAAAAAACTGGTGCATGCGATGGTGGTCAGACTGCACGAACGTCGACCTTTATAGGTCGCACCAAAGCTCTGTGCCGCATCCTCGATCACCGGTATGGAGTGACGGGCAGCGATGGCATTGATGCTGTCAAAGTCGGCGCACTGACCGTAAAGCGAAACCGGAATGATTGCCTTGGTGCGCGACGTGATCGCAGCCTCCAGCAACAACGGATCAAGGTTGTAGGTACGCGGGTCGACATCAACGTAAACCGGCTTGGCACCCAGCAGCGCGACCGTCTCGGCAGTGGCGATGTAGGTGAAACCCGGCGTGATGACCTCATCGCCCGGACCGATGCCGATTGCCATCAAGGCGATCTGCAAGGCGTCGGTGCCGTTGGCGCAACTGATGCAGTGCTTGACGCCGACAAATCGTGCGAGTTTTTCCTCAAGCTCCGCGACTTCGGGGCCAAGGATATATTGACCATGAGCGAGTACCTGCTGGATGCCGGCATCTATCCGGTCCTTGAGGCGCAGTTGCTGGGTCTTGAGGTCGATAAATTCAATCACCGCGAGGCTCCTTGCTTAGTACTTTTCCATTTAGGACATAACGGTCGCCGGTGTGCTCGCATATTGCCGAAGACTGCCCTTGCAGAGGCAAAGCCAACTGCTCACCGAACTCGCTCATCCATCCGATCTGCTTGCCCGGAACACCCACGATCAACGCATAGTCCGGCACATCCTTGTTCACCACTGCCCCCGCACCGACGAATGCGAACGACCCGATGGTCACGCCGCAAACGATGGTGCAGTTGGCCCCCAAAGTGGCGCCCTGGCGGACCAGTGTGCTGCGGTATTCGTTTTTACGTTCGATGAGTGAGCGTGGGTTGTAAACGTTGGTGAAGACCATGCTCGGACCGCAGAACACACCGCGCTCGATGGTGACGTTGTCATAGACCGAGACGTTGTTCTGAATCTTCACGTCGTCGCCAATAACCACTTTGTTTCCGACAAACACGTTCTGCCCCAACGAGCAGCCTCTGCCGATGGAAGCCCCGGAGCAGACATGCACGAAGTGCCAGATACGACTGTCATCGCCGATCCGCGCACCTTCGTCGATGATTGCGCTGGCATGGACTTGATATGCCATAGCGCCCTCAGCGGACCAGGCGATTGAGGAACGGATGCCCTTCGCCATCCTGCGGCGCGACGGCGGCGGCCGAGCGAATCACATCAACGGTTTCGACGCAGTGACGCGCATCTTCGATGCCATAGCCCTTGCCATCCAGAATCGCCTGGTAGCTGACGGTATGCAGGTCGGTAAACCCTTCGGAAAACTCGATTTCGTTGCCGTCGACGGTGATCGAACGATACGTCGGTTTCTTGCCCTTGACCGAATCTGGCAGGTCATTGGCATCGATCGACAGGAACCAGCGAACCCGAGCGTTTTCGTACTCCAGGTAACCTGCGGCTTTGTGCTCATGACTGAAGTGAACGACGTTGCGTTGCAGTTTCCCGAAGATGAAATGCAGCATGTCGTAAAAGTGCACACCGATATTGGTGGCGACACCGAATGACTTGCGCGGATCGCCCTTCCAGCTTTCCATGTACCACTTGCCGCGAGAGGTGATGTAAGTCAGTTCAACTTCGTGCTTGTGCGTACGCTGCTCGCCCAGCACCCGATTGCGCAGGTCGATAATCGCCTGATGGTGACGCAATTGCAGGATATTCCACAGGCGCTTGCCGGTTTCCTGTTCGGTCAGCGTCAACTCATCCAGCATCGCCGGGCTTGGTACCAACGGCTTTTCGCAGATGACATCGCAGCCCAGGCGCAACCCGGCGTTAATGTGCGAAAAGTGCAGATGGTTCGGGCTGCATACCGAAACGAGATCCAGGGGTTGCTGCTGGCGTTTGAGCGTCCAGGCAAAGTCGTAGAACCGTTCGAACTCGGTAAAGAACTCACTCTGCGGGGAAAGACTGTCAATGATGCCGACCGAATCGTTGATGTCGTAGGCACAGACCAGTTCATGGCCGGTGTCCTTGATGGCGCGCATGTGTCGTGGGGCGATGTAGCCGGCAGCACCTACCAGGGCGAAACGTTTCACGGGCTTGCTCCAAATGATGACGCCCCGGCGTTGCCGGGGCTGGAAAGCTGAAGAAATCAGGCCTTGATGATGTGGCCTTCAGGCTGGCGGTACTTGCCGCGACTGTCGATCAACAGCTGCGAATGTTGGCCGATCAAATCGTAGTCGAAGCGCTCATGGTCCGTCGCCAGTACCACGGCATCGAACGTCGCCAGGTTTTCCGCTGTCAGGCTTTCGCTGTCCAGATCGAAATGGTGTTGACGCATTTTCGGGAACGTTTCTACGTGTGGATCGCTATAGGAGACGATGCCGCCCTTGGCTTCGATCAACTCCATGATTTCCACCGAAGGCGATTCACGCATGTCATCAACGTTTTTCTTGTACGCGATGCCCAGAACCAGCACGCGACTGCCTTTGACCGATTTGCCACGCTCGTTCAGGCCATCCATCAACTTCCCGACTACGTACTCGGGCATCGCCCTGTTCACTTCACCCGACAGCTCGATGAAGCGGGTGTGCAAACCGTATTCACGAGCTTTCCAGGTCAGGTAGAACGGGTCGATTGGAATGCAGTGCCCACCCAGTCCCGGCCCCGGGTAATAGGCGGTGAAACCGAACGGCTTGGTGGCCGCGGCATCGACGACTTCAAAAATATCGATCCCCATACGGTCAGCGACAACTTTCATCTCGTTAACCAGACCGATGTTTACCGCACGATGGATGTTTTCCAGCAACTTGGTCATTTCAGCCGCTTTTGTCGAGCTCACCGGAACAACCCGGTCAATCGCCTGCTCGTAAAGTGCAATACCGACTTCAAGACAGGCCTGGGTGTGGCCACCAATTACCTTGGGAATAGTGCGGGTCTCAAAGTCCGGATTACCCGGATCTTCGCGCTCGGGCGAGTACACCAGAAAGATGTTTTTACCTACCTGTAAACCGCCCTCTTCGATACGTGGCAACAACTCTTCCTCGGTAGTACCGGGGTAGGTTGTACTTTCAAGGGAAACTACTTGGCCCGCGCGCAAGTAGGGCTTGAGCGCATCAGTCGTATCGATAACGAAGCTCATGTCCGGCTCGCGATACTTGTTCAGTGGAGTCGGTACACAAAGAATCAACGCATCGCAATCGGCTACCCGGGCGAAATCCGAAGTGGCCTCGAAGCCCGAAGCAGACGCCTGGGCGATCTTGGCTGAGGGGATATGTTCGATGTAGCTTTGACCTGCATTGAGCTTGGTAACTTTCGACTCATCGATATCGATACCCAGTACGCGGTAACCGATAGCGTTGTAGCGCAACATCAAAGGCAATCCCACATAGCCAAGACCCACGATGCCGATCAAGGCCTCTTTGGATTTCAGTCGATTTTGAATAGCCTTGTGAGTATCTAGCATACAAACTCCATCTGAAAACAGGCTCCAATTACAAAGGGGGGGGGGTGAAGGCGGGGGACTGACAAACTGTTCGAAAGCTTAAATAACAGAAAAAACCAAGGGCTCAGGCCAGGCTGAGACGGGCTCTGTGTAAATCAATGGCATTTTGATGTTATTTTCGGTCAGCAATCGTACTACAAAGATGTTAAAAAGTTCCAAGCAAACAAAAAAAAAGATCGCCAATTGGCGATCTTTTTTTCTTGACACGCGGGGCAGTTGCAACTTCAGCCAAACAACCAGTAGGCCAGCAATCCCGATACCACTACCGCCAATATCGGCCGCAATACGCGGTAAGCCTTGGGATTACGGCGTTTCCACCGTTTAACCACACCACTGAATTTATCGCTGGAGTTCTTGCTCCAGGCGTAGGCTTTGTTGACCCCACCCACGCGCTCGTCATCCAGGTTCTGAGGAGCGGTAGCACGCCCCAGCCAGGCGCTGATGCTGCGGTTGATGCGGGTCATGAAGCGGTTGCTCAGCGGACGCTCGATGTCGCAAAACAGAATCACACGAGTCTTGTCAGTTTCGTTCTTGACCCAGTGAACATAGGTTTCGTCGAACATCACGTCTTCACCATCGCGCCAGGCGTAAACCTGACCGTCGACAAAGATTCGGCAATCATCGGAATTGGGGGTGGACAAGCCCAAGTGATAACGCAGGGAACCGGCAAACGGGTCGCGGTGCGGGTTGAGATGGCTGCCGCCCGGCAGCAGCGCGAACATGGCGCCTTTGACGTTGGGAATACCACTGACCAACTCCACGGTTCTCGGGCACAAGGCTTCGGCGGAAGGCAGCGGTTTGTCGTACCACTTGAGATAAAAACGCTTCCAGCCCTTCTTGAAGAACGAGCCAAAACCGGCATCGTTGTTCTTTGCCGCCGCACGGATATACCCCTCGTCGAACAAGTGCATCGCTTCGTCGCGAATCACCTCCCAGTTGTCCTTGAGCACATCCAGTTCCGGGAACTTGCTGCGATCCAGATACGGTTTCGAAGGCACACCGGAAAACAGGTACATCAAGGCGTTATAGGGGGCGAACAGTGCCGAATGGTTCACGAACTGGCGCAAAACCGGCAGACGCGCCTTGCCGCGTAAATGCACATAGAGGGTGCTGCCGAGAAACAGCAGCAACAACGAGGCCTTCGCGGCAAACGATAAGGTCATCAACAACTCCTTTGAAGATAAGCGACACGTGCGCCACGTCCATTGCCCGACATGGCTGCTGGCATGATAAACACTACCGACCCGATGAAAAACCTGCACTTTTCAACATTCAATGTTAATGAATGTGCAACAAAGCATTTCTTAACATAAAACGCCTGGCTGATGCAGATCCATCATCAACCGGACCCGATCAATGGATCGCAACCAGCGATAACGCCTCAACCATCAGCGCCAGCCACGACCCACCAATGTTCAACACTTACTGCTGATTCTCCTGTTCGGTAAACAGATCACTGAACAGCATGCTCGACAGGTAACGCTCACCGGAATCCGGCAGGATCACGACGATGGTCTTGCCCTGCATTTCCGGGGTCTCCGCCAGCCGAACGGCCACTGCCATGGCGGCGCCGCAAGAGATCCCGCACAAAATCCCCTCTTCCTGCATCAAGCGCAAGGCCATGGCCTTGGACTCTTCGTCGCTGACCAGCTCCACCCGATCGACCATCGACAAATCGAGGTTCTTCGGCACAAAACCGGCACCGATGCCCTGGATCTTGTGCGGGCTCGGCTTGATTTCTTCACCGGCCAGGGCCTGGGTGATCACCGGTGACACAGCCGGTTCCACCGCCACCGAGAGGATCGGCTTGCCCTGGGTATTCTTGATATACCGTGACACTCCGGTGATGGTTCCACCAGTTCCGACGCCTGCCACCAGCACGTCGACCGCACCGTCGGTATCGTTCCAGATTTCCGGGCCGGTGGTTTTTTCGTGGATGGCCGGGTTGGCCGGGTTGTCGAATTGAGCCGGCATGAAGTACTTCGACGGGTCGCCGGCAACAATTTCACCCGCTTTCTCGATGGCCCCCTTCATGCCTTTGGCCGGCTCGGTCAACACCAGTTCGGCCCCCAGTGCCTTGAGCACCTTGCGGCGTTCGATACTCATGGACGCCGGCATGGTCAGCATCAGTTTGTAGCCACGGGCGGCGGCCACGAAAGCCAGGCCGATACCGGTATTGCCAGAGGTGGGTTCGACGATGGTCATGCCCGGCTTGAGTTTGCCACTGCTCTCGGCGTCCCAGATCATGTTCGCGCCGATCCGGCACTTGACCGAGTAACCGGGGTTGCGCCCTTCGATCTTGGCCAGGATGGTCACACCACGCGGCGCAATGCGATTGATCTGCACCAGCGGCGTGTTGCCGATGGAGTGGGCGTTGTCAGCGAAAATGCGGCTCATGGCTGGGTCCTTAACGACAGCATTGAAATAGGGCATCAAGGTAAGCCTCTTGCCCACAGGCGTCCAGTCAGGTCGAACGTCCGCTTATCAGTGCAGTCAATGGCTTTGGATCGAAGCCGGATGCCAGCTAGTTATTGCGCGCGACAATGTACCGGCCAGTGTCTACTGCCGCACGGGGCGAATTCGATTGCCGTTGCAGGAAGTCCCAACCCAGGCAGGCCAAGGCTAACGATCGCGGCACCTTTTCGCGACCACTGCTATATCGGGTGATGCTGCGGGTACTGACCCCCAGCGCCTCAGCCGCCTGATTAAGCGGTAACCCGGTGCGCGCACGCCAATCAATGAAGATTCGGGTGTTTTCGTCGGCTGCATTTTGCGCCAAGGCATCCAGGTAGAGAGTGTCCGCACCAATCTGGATATCAAGTTCAGGCCATTCGACACTCCAGCCATCGTCACCCAGCGCTGCATAGTCAAAGGCGACTCCCTGCAAAGGCTGGAGGCCTGGATAGGCATGCAGGTCGCGGCTCAAATCGAGAGTCAGTTGCTGACCATCGATAAACGTCAGCGCCAGACGATAATCCGCCAACGCTTGCACTGCCGATAGCCGTGGTCGTTTCATGGGTAGCATCGTTTCCAATCCTCCAGTAATTGAGTCTGGTGGGCTCTGACCCACTCCAGAGCCTCCCTGAGAATCAGCGGCGGCGCCTTGCCCACCATCACTTCGACGGTTTCCAGGCCCAGCATGACGTCCAGCCCGCCACCCGTCAGATGAACGTGTGGCGGTGGATGATCCTTTTCGCGCAATTGAATGCGATACGTATCTCGAAATCGGTACTTGGTAGACATGCCCGACATGCTATCGCCAATATGGCGATACAAATATACTGGCCAACAGCCGAGACTGAGTCAAGATGTGACGCTCCATTCAGAGACTGAATACGCCGTCTGCGTTCACAGTCGACCGGGCACCGCGTTATAGTCGAGGCTGACTCTTTTATTGCGCCCCCGCCCTGCCGCGTTCAGGTCGGCGTTACCGTTCGAGGATTAGCAGATGAAGTTCGAAGGCACCCAGGCCTACGTCGCCACCGATGACCTGAAGCTGGCGGTCAACGCCGCCATCACCCTGGAGCGGCCATTGCTGGTCAAGGGCGAACCGGGCACCGGCAAGACCATGCTCGCCGAGCAACTGGCCGAATCCTTTGGCGCCAAGCTGATCACCTGGCACATCAAGTCCACCACCAAGGCTCACCAGGGCCTGTACGAGTACGATGCGGTCAGCCGCCTGCGCGACTCGCAGTTGGGCGTGGATAAAGTGCACGACGTGCGCAACTACCTGAAAAAGGGCAAGCTCTGGGAAGCCTTCGAATCCGAAGAGCGGGTGATCCTGCTGATCGACGAAATCGACAAGGCCGACATCGAGTTCCCGAACGACCTGCTGCAAGAACTCGACAAGATGGAGTTCTACGTTTACGAGATCGACGAGACCATCAAGGCAAAGAAACGCCCGATCATCATCATTACCTCCAACAACGAAAAAGAGCTGCCGGACGCCTTCCTGCGCCGCTGCTTCTTCCACTACATCGCTTTCCCGGATCGCGTGACGATGCAGCGGATCGTCGACGTGCACTACCCGGACATCAAGAAAGACCTGGTCAGCGAAGCGCTGGACGTGTTCTTCGACGTGCGCAAGGTGCCGGGCCTGAAGAAAAAGCCTTCGACCTCCGAGCTGGTGGACTGGCTGAAACTGCTGATGGCCGACAACATCGGCGAAGCGGTGCTGCGCGAGCGCGATCCGACCAAGGCCATCCCGCCGCTGGCCGGTGCGCTGGTGAAAAACGAACAGGACGTACAACTGCTGGAGCGTCTGGCGTTCATGAGCCGGCGCGGCACCCGCTAAGAGGCTGATGCCATGCTGCTCAACCTGTTCAATGAAATGCGCGCAGCCAAGGTACCGGTCTCGGTGCGTGAGCTGCTGGACCTGATCAACGCGCTGAAACAGCGCGTGACCTTCGCCGACATGGACGAGTTCTATTACCTGTCCCGGGCGATTCTGGTGAAGGACGAACGGCATTTCGACAAGTTCGACCGGGCGTTCGGAGCCTACTTCAATGGCCTGGAAAAACTCGACGACCACCTGCAGGCGCTGATTCCGGAAGACTGGTTGCGCAAGGAGTTCGAACGTTCGCTGACCGATGAAGAGCGGGCGGCGATCCAGTCCCTCGGCGGCCTGGACAAGCTGATCGAAGAGTTCAAGAAGCGCCTCGAAGAACAGAAGGAACGCCACGCTGGTGGCAACAAGTGGATCGGCACCGGCGGTACCAGCCCGTTCGGTTCCGGCGGTTTCAACCCGGAAGGCATTCGGGTCGGCGACGCCGGCAAGCGCCAGGGCAAGGCGGTCAAGGTCTGGGACCAGCGCGAATACAAGAACCTCGACGACTCGGTCGAGCTGGGCACCCGCAACATCAAGGTCGCCCTGCGCCGCCTGCGCAAGTTCGCCCGTCAGGGCGCGGCGGAAGAGCTGGACATCGATGGCACCATCGATCACACCGCCAAGGATGCGGGGTTGCTGAACATTCAGATGCGGCCGGAGCGGCGCAACACCGTCAAGTTGTTGCTGCTGTTCGACATCGGCGGCTCGATGGATGCCCACGTGAAGATTTGCGAAGAGTTGTTCTCGGCCTGCAAGACCGAGTTCAAGCATCTGGAGTACTTCTACTTCCACAACTTCATTTATGAATCGGTGTGGAAGAACAACATGCGCCGCACCTCCGAGCGCACCTCGACCATGGACCTGCTGCACAAGTACGGTGCCGACTACAAGGTGATCTTCATCGGCGACGCCGCCATGGCACCCTACGAAATCACTCAGCCGGGCGGCAGTGTCGAGCACTGGAACGAAGAAGCCGGTTACGTGTGGATGCAGCGCTTCAAGGAGAAGTACAAGAAGCTCATCTGGATCAACCCGTATCCGAAAGATACCTGGGGCTATACCTCTTCGACCAATATCGTGCGCGATCTGATCGAGGACCAGATGTATCCGCTGACGTTGCGCGGGCTTGAGGAAGGGATGCGGTTTCTTTCCAAGTAAAGATTTTTGTTGTCTGTGATGCCGCCTTCGCGAGCAGGCTCGCTCCCACAGTGGATCTTTGCTGTACATGAGATCCATTGTGGGAGCGAGCCTGCTCGCGAAGCTTTTAGCGGTCTGAAAAACGCCGCAAATACTCGACTTGTTCGCGATGCGCCACTTCCTGCACCACCGGCCGCAACCGCACCTCCGCTCCCGGCAGGCACTGCGCCAGCCGCGCCAGCGCCAACGGCGTCAATGCCCCCAATCGCGGATAACCGCCAATGGTCTGCCGATCATTGAGCAACACGATCGGCTGCCCGTCCGGCGGCACCTGCACGGCCCCCAGCGGGATACCTTCGGAAATCATCGGCTTGCCCTGGTACTGCAACGCCGGGCCCAACAGGCGAATGCCCATTCGGTCGGCACGGCTGTCGAGGTTCCACGCGCTGTTGAACGCATCGAACAGGCTCTGCCCGCTGAACTCACCGATCTGTGCACCAAGGACCAGATCCAGCACCGGGTTGCCGGTGAAATCCGGCACGCATTCGCTCGGCAACTCCCGCAGCAACATCACCGAATTGCCCGAATAGCTCAAATACGCGCCTTTGCCCAGCGCATGGCCCATTCCGTCCAGGCCGCCGAGCTCCTCTCGGACCACCGTCGCGCTACTGCCCAGTACTTTCGGTGCATCAAAACCACCCGGCGCCGCCAGATAGGCCCGGGCGCCGAGCAACGGTTGAGTGAATTGCAGACGCTGACCTTTGTGCAGCCTGAAACTGCGCCACGGTACCAGCGCCTCGCCGTCCACCTGCGCGCCAAGATCCGCTCCGGCCAAGGCCAGCACGCATTCTTCCTCGGCAACCACGGTAAAGCCTCCGAGGGTGATTTCGATCACCGGCGCATCCAGCCCGTTGCCCAACAGCCAGTTGGCCCAGGACATCGAACGCCAATCGGCCGCTCCACCCTGGGTCACGCCCAGATGCCGCACGCCGAATCGACCGGCATCCTGCAACAGGCACAGCGCCGTGCTCGCTTCAATCATCAAACGGCTCATGCCAGGGCCTCCAGTGGCGTATCGTCACCGCCCAGGTTAATGAACTCGGCATGGCCGACCGCTTCGAAGCGCACGGTGTCGCCGGGTCGCATCAGGCTGTAGCCATCACGGTTGCGATCGAACAATCTGGCCGGCGTGCGGCCAATCAGGTTCCAGCCGCCCGGCGACACCACCGGGTAAGCCGCCGTCTGCCGTTCGGCGATGCCGACACTGCCGGCGGCGACTTTCTTGCGTGGCGTGCTCAGACGCGGCGCAGCGAGCACCTTTTCCACCAGCCCCATGAAGGCGAAGCCCGGCGCAAAACCCAGGGCGAACACCTGATACTCACGCTCGCAGTGACGACGGATCACCTCCTCCACCGCCAATCCGCTGCGCTGCGACAACAGGCTCAACTCCGGTCCGACGCTCAAGTCGTACCACACCGGCAACACATGACAGGTACCGCGAGTACGCGCATTGGGCGACAGATCGATCAACGCCTGGGCAATCAATTCCCGGGCCTGGGCGGGACTCAGTGCGGTCAAGTCGTAATGCACCATCAGTGTGGTGTAGGACGGCACCAGATCGATCAGATGCGCACCGAATGCCGTGCGCAGACTGTCACTGGCGGCTAGCATCCATGGCATGTTGGTTTCGGCAATTTCATCGAACAGGCGCACCATCAGGCAATCCAGCGCCACCACTTCCACCCGCAGCTTCATGGCGCGCTCTGCCGGTTCAAGGCTTCACGGATGCGTTGCACGGCAGCGACCGAGCTGGCGTTGTCGCCATGCACACAGAGGGTGTTGGCTTGCAAATGCAGGGCGCTGCCATCGCTGGCGGTAAGCTGATCGCCACGGGCAATGGTCAGCGCCTGCTCGATGATCTTTTCCGGATCGTGATGCACCGCTCCCGGCAGTTGGCGCGAGACCAGCCTGCCGGCGCTGTCGTAAGCCCGATCGGCGAAGGCCTCGAACCACAGTGTCACGCCGTACTCATCGCCCATTTGTTGGGCGGCACTGTTGTCTTTGGTCGCCATCAGCATCAATGGCAGATTGCGGTCGTAGGACGCCACCGCTTGCAAAACGGCGCGCAATTGCACCGGGTTGGCCATCATGTCGTTGTACATCGCGCCATGGGGTTTGACGTAACTGACCCGGCCGCCCTGGGCCCGACAGATGCCGTCGAGGGCGCCGATCTGGTAATGCAGAATGTCTTGAAGTTCCTGGGCGGCATAAGCCATGGAGCGGCGGCCGAACCCCACCAGATCCTGATAGGCCGGATGCGCCCCCACTTGTACCCCGTGGCTGAGGGCCAGGCTGACGGTTTTGCGCATGACGCTCGGGTCGCCGGCGTGAAAACCGCAGGCGATGTTGGCGCAATCGATAAAGGGCATGATTTCTGCGTCCAGACCCATGGTCCAGCTGCCGAAACTCTCGCCGATGTCGCAGTTCAATAGCAGGCGGCTCACGCGGAACACTCCTGTAGGCTTTATTCTTTTTTGCTGCGGGACATATCTGTAAGACAGTCCCGAAGGTTATCAGTTACTGGGCGTCGAGTTGCTTGCCACGGGTTTCCGGCAGGCTCAAGGCCGCGAGGATCACCACGCCATAGGAAACCGCTGCAAAGGCACCGATGCCCACACTCAGCGGCACAGTCTGGCTGAGCAGGCCGATCAGCAGCGGGAACAACGCCGCCAGCGCCCGGCCGATGTTGTAGCAAAAGCCCTGGCCCGAACCGCGAATGCGCGTGGGGAACAACTCGGTCAGGAACGCGCCCATGCCGCTAAAGATCCCCGAAGCAAAGAAGCCCAGTGGAAAGCCCAGCCACAGCATCACGCCGTTGCTGACCGGCATTTGCGTGTACAGCAACACAATGGTGAACGAGCCGACGGCGAACAGGATGAAGTTCTTTTTACGCCCGAGGATGTCGGTCAAATAGGCGCTGATAACATAACCGACGTAGGACCCGATGATCACCATCGCCAGATAACCGCTGGTATTGAGTACGCTCAAACCGCGTTCGTTCTTCAGGAAAGTCGGCAACCAGGACGTGATCGCGTAGTAGCCACCCAGCGCACCGGTGGTCAGCAACGATGCGCGAATCGTGGTGAAGAGCATGCCGGGGGCGAAGATCTCGTAGAACTTCGACGGGTTGCTCGGTTCCTGTCTGGCTTTGGCTTCGCGATAGATTTCCGGGTCCTTGACCAGTCGGCGGACGAAGATCACGAAGATTGCCGGCACGATGCCGAGGATGAACAGCGCACGCCAGGCGTCGTCCGGTGGCAATACCGAGAACAACAGCGCATACAGAATCGCCGTCAGGCCCCAACCCAGCGCCCAGCCGGACTGCACCATGCCAACCGCCTTGCCGCGATCCTGGGCACGGATGACTTCACCAATCAGCACCGCGCCGGCCGTCCACTCGCCACCGAAACCGAAGCCCATCAGGGTCCGTGCGATCAGCAGTTGCTCGTAGCTCTGGGCAAAGCCGCAGAGAAAGGTGAAGAACGCAAACCACAACACCGTCAGTTGCAACGTGCGCACGCGACCGATGCGGTCGGACAGAATCCCTGCCACCCAACCACCGATGGCCGAAGCGATCAGCGTACTGGTATGAATCAGCCCGGCTTGACCGGTGGTGATGCCCCACATGGCGATCAGGGTCGGCACCACGAAGCTGAGCATCTGGGTGTCCATGCCGTCCAGACCATAGCCGATCTTGCAGCTCCAGAAGGTGCGCCGTTCCTGTTGATTGATGTTGCGATACCAGTCGAAAGGTCCCGGGCGGGCCGAGGCTTTCTGAATGAAGGGGGTGTCGGGCGCACTCATGGCAAATCTCCGCGCTGATTTTATTGGTATTGTTCTGAGCCCCGACGACGCCTATCGTGGGAACCGGATGCGTCGATTCTTGGATGCGCGCCCCTGCTGCGTCCAACTAATAAAAACCCGCCTTAGACATAAGAAATCTTTATCCCATGAACCTGAAGTTTCTCGAGACCTTTGTCTGGGTCGCCCGACTCAAGAGTTTCCGCCTGACCGCCGACAAGCTCTTCACCACTCAGGCCTCGATCTCCAGTCGCATCGCAGTGCTTGAAGGTGAGCTCGGGGTAAAGCTGTTCCTGCGTGATTCGCGCGGCGTGAGCCTGACGCCCGAAGGCCTGAAAGTGCTCGATTATGCCGAGCAGATGATGGACACCATGCAGGCGCTCAAACAGTCGATCGAAACCCGTTCGAGCAAGGCTGGGCGTGTGCGCATCGGCGTGATGGACACGGTGATCCACACCTGGCTCAGCCCGTTGGTGGCACAGATGACCGATCACTACCCCTTGGTGGAAATCGAGCTGGTGGCTGATACGTCGCTCAACCTCTGCGATCAGCTGCAAAAAGGCTTTCTCGATGTGATCCTGCAAACCGATTTGCTGCGCCAGGAAAGCGTGCGCAGCCTGGAGCTGGCCAGCCACCCCATGGGCTGGATCGTCGCCAGCAATTCCCTGTACAACCGCGAGTATTCAGGCGTCGCCGATCTGGCGAATGAGCGGATCATCACCTACTCGAAAAACTCCCATCCGCATCAGGAAGTGCTCGCCCTGATGCAAGCCAATGGCGTGATGGCGCCGCGACTGAACTGCGTGAATTCGGTGTCGGCGATTACCCGCTTGTTGCGCGATGGCTTCGGTATCGGTGCCTTGCCACCGGTGCTGGTGGCCGAGGAACTGGCGCGCGGCGAATTGACCTTGCTGGACATCGATCAACGACCACCCGACTTGCAGGTAGTGGTGTCGTGGCGGGTGGGTGTTGAGTGGGTCGAGGAGATTGTGGCGTTGTGTCAGCGCGTAGTGGAGCACTATGCGCAGAAGATGGGCGAGCACTACATGGTCTTGAGCAAACCCCTGGCCAGCCTCTGAAAAGGAATTCTCCACGCCACAAGTAGAAATCACTATCATTTGCATTATTATTTTAGAAATGTATTCTCTGCGCGCATTCAGCTAAACCACTGTCCAGAAGGAATCGGACTTGATGCGCGCTTACACGCAAAAACAGCAGCAATTGCTCTCGCACTGGAGCGAAGCCCTCGGCACTCAGGCCTTCCAGTCCCACCGCATCACCCTCGACCATTTGAGCAATGCCCTGGAGCCCGCCGCCCAGCGCTGCTTCCAACGCCTGATCCAGGCGCTGTTTCGTGAAGGTCTGATCAACCCCGACATCTGCGAATACGACACCGACAGCCGTTGCTGGCTGCCACTTGGCGACGGTGCGCGCCTTTGCTTCGATCACCTGTCGGGCGGAAGAATGAACAGCTGGGACGTGCGTGGCAGCATCGTCCTGCACACCCTCGACAGCCTGCCCCACAAAATCCAGTTGCCCAGCGAACTGCTCGCGCACCTCAGCACCCGGCTCAACCCGCCCGCCTCCCCGCAGGTACTGGAACGTCTGGCCCGCGAGCTGGACGACAGCTACAGCAACGACACCCTGTGCCTGGCGTTCCACCATGGATGGACCGAGCGCCTGAGAGAGCAGATCGACACCGAGCACGACGACAATCTGCTTGCCTGGCTCAAAGCCAGCCCCGACCACCAGAACCCGACGTCATTGCTCGAACAATGGGGCACGCTCGGCCATCCCTGGCATCCGAACTACAAGACCAAACTGGGCTTGAGCGCTGCGCAGGTCATCGCTTTCTCGCCGGAATTCGAAGCAAGTTTTCCAATTGTGCTGTGTGCCCTGCACCGTCAGTACGCGCACGTCGAATCACTGGCCGGCACCGGCGATTACTGGGACTGGTGGCAGGGCCACTTCCCGCAGGCCGCTGAACAATTGCAGCACCATTTGCAGCAACGGGGCCTGGAGGTAACGGACTACCTCCCGCTGCCATCGCACCCATGGCAAGCCAATGAAGAATTGCCCAATTCGTTCGCCAACGAGATCGCCGACAACCTGCTGATCATCACCGACATCGTTGCCTTCACTGGCCACCCGACCATGTCCTTCCGCACGGTCGTACCAGAGGCGAGCCGCGTTGCGCCGATGGTCAAGCTGCCGGTGGCCTTGCGACTGACCAGCGTGCAGCGCACCGTGTCGCCGCGCTCGGCCCGGATGGGGCCACGCATCAGCCAATTGATACTGCAGATTCTCGATCATGAACCGCAGATTCAGCGCCTGCTGAACATCGTGCCGGAGCGCATCGGCGTGCACTACGCGCCACAACCGGCCAATGACGAACGGTCCCGGCATGCCGCCGTGCTGTACCGCGACAACCCGCTGACGCTGCTGCAAGAAGGCGAACTGGCCGTGCCGGTCGGCAGCCTGTTCGCCGTCAACGAATTCGAACAGCCGTTGCTGCGTGACTGGGTGCAACTGGCTCAGGGCCGTGACGACAGCGAGGCCATGCTGGCGTTCTTCGATGATTACCTGTCGATTGCCGTCCCGAGCCTGCTGGGCATCTACCTGATGTATGGCGTAGCGTTCGAAGCGCACCAGCAAAACAGCTTCATGGTGATGGGTGCTGACGGACAGTTGAATCGGCTGCTGCTGCGTGACTTCGGTGACATCCGCATTGATCGTAAAACCCTGCACGCCAAGGGTCTGGATATCCAGCTGTACGATCCGAAAATGACCCTGTACGACGACGCCGGTTTTGTCCGCGACAAGCTCCTGCACACCACGTTCATGTGCCACCTCGGTGAGTTGACGCTGCTCTGCGCCCGCCACTGGAATGTGCCGGAAAACATCCTTTGGGAGTGCTTGGCCAAGCACGTTGAACAGTGCTTCGAGAGCGTTCGCGAGCACGTCGAACCGGCACGCTGGGCAAGCGAGCGTCAGGCCCTGCTGGAACAGGATTGGCCGGCCAAATCGTTCATGCGCATGCGCTTGCACGACAGCCACGCCGACATCGTCGGACGCCTGAGCAATCCGCTGCGAACCAACGCCGATGCTTGCTGATGGTCGTGCGTTGCGGCTGCTGATCGTCATCCAGTTTGTCTCCATGGGTGCCATGGAAATGAGCGGCCCGTTCTGGCCATTGCAGATCCAGCATCTGCTTGGGCCAGAGGGCGCCGGCTACACAGCGCTGCTATCGGCGCTGGTCTACGCCGGCCCGATGCTGGCGGCCATGCTGCTGACGCCCGCGTGGGGGCGTTTAGGTGATCGCACCGGGCACAAGCCGATGATCGTTCGGGCGTTGCTGGCACTTGCGCTGTGCCAAGGGCTGGCGGCTATTAGCCTCGACCCATGGCTGCTGGTGGGCATTCGCGTGATGCAAGGCGCATTGGCCGGGTTTCTCGCCGCCGCGCAAGCCTATGCCCTGGCCTGCTGCGACAGTTCCCGGCGCGGTCACACCCTGGCCCGTCTGCAATCGGCGACCGCCGTCGGCTCGTTGATCGGCCCGATACTGGGCGGCTGGTTGATGGACATCTCGGGGTTTGCCCTGCTCTGTCATGGCGCGATGGCGATTTGCCTGCTGTGTGCACTGGGGAGTTTTTTCCTGCCGGCCGACAAGGCGCGAGCCTCGACGAAGAAACCGGTGGCGCCGGTGGCCCTGCCTAAAGGCTGGCTCGGTGGAATCCTGCTGGTGATCGTGCTGATTCAAGCCGCGAAGATGATGCCCCAACCCTTCTACGCGCTGTACGTCGCCGACATTCTGCACGCGCCGGGCTGGCTGATCGGTGCCACTTACGCGGCGAGCGCCGCGACCCTGGCGATTAGCGCACCGCTGTGGGGGCGTCTGTTCGACCGCTGGCAGCCGGCCTACACCTTGCGCGTCATCGAAGGCGTTGCCTGGCTCTGTGCCCTGACGCTGGCGGCCACGGCTCTGGCTAACGAATGGCTGGGTTTTCTCGTCAGCCGGTTGGTCTGGGGCATCTGGCAAGGCGCACTGCTCCCCGTCGCCTATGCACTGATCGCCAACACCGTGTCCTCAAGCCAGCAGGGTTTTGCCCTCGGCCTGGGCAACAGCGCGGCCAAGGCTGGAGCCCTGCTCGGTACCGTCCTCGGCGGGATCTGCATGGGGCTGGTCGGGCTGGCCCACAGTTTCTGGCTGGTGGCGTTGACCTACGCACTGGCCGCCATCGGAATTCGCTGGGTGCGCTCATTCACCTCCATACCCGGCCCCGCAATCGTATCCACCCACACTTATCACGACTAAAAAAAAGACCAATTCATGACCCGAACCAAACTTTCCTTGTTGATTCCGCTGCTCGGCTCCGTCAGCGTCCAGACCTGGGCCGAGGACACCGAGCAGCAACCCGGCACATTGAACATGCAAGCCACCGTCGTTTCCGCGACTCGCAGCGAAGCGACCATTGCCTCGATTCCAGGCTCGGTCCAGGTGATCGACGAACAGCAGATCCGCGAACAGAGTGGCGCGGGGCGTCGGGTCTCCGACATCCTGGGGCAACTGGTTCCCGGCCTGGCGCCGTCCAGCGGCGGGATGAGCAACTTCGGCCAGACCCTGCGCGGGCGCAACATGCTGGTGTTGATCGACGGCGTGTCGCAGAACGCCACGCGTGACAACTTCCGCCAGCTCAACAGCATCGCACCGGCCAGTATCGAACGCATCGAGGTGGTTTCCGGCGCCAGCAGCATTTATGGTGCCGGTGCTTCGGGCGGCATCATCAACATCATAACCAAGCGCAATCAGGGTCAGGACCTTGCCTACAGCAGCAAACTGGGTCTGACCAGCGGCAACAACCTCAACAACAAGGGTTTCGCCTACGAGGCCTTTCAGAGTGCGACCGGGCGCAAGGATGCCCTGGACTGGTACGTGTCCGCCGACCTGACCCAGCGCAACGATCAGTACGACGGCAACGGCAATCGCATCCCTCAGGACACCTCCCAGGGCAGCAACATGGACACCGAAACCTATGACCTGCAGGGTCGTTTCGGTTACGAACTGGATGCCGACAAAAAACTCAGCCTGTCGCTGCAGGACTACAAGGACCAGCAGGACACTGGCTACACAAAAGATCCGAAAAACCTGCAACAGGCCGTGGCGGTCAAGGGACTGAAACTCGACGACCAGCCCTACACCCATAACCAGGCGGCCAACCTCAACTACACCGACAACGACTTCTACGGCCAGGGCCTGCAACTGGAAAGCTACTGGCGCCGGGCCGACGCGCTGTTCTTCCCGGACCTGTCGCGGGGCAAGGCCGGGATCGCCGACAAC
Organism: Pseudomonas sp. B28(2017); assembly: GCF_002113025.1. Taxonomy (GTDB): domain Bacteria; phylum Pseudomonadota; class Gammaproteobacteria; order Pseudomonadales; family Pseudomonadaceae; genus Aquipseudomonas. Next base: position 160,403 of record NZ_NEJH01000002.1, read on the forward strand.
AACAGCGTGCAGGATGTCTACGGCCTGCGTGCGGCCATCGACACGCCGTTGCCGGCCATCGGCAGCGCCACAGGCAACCTGGTCTGGGGCGCCGACTATGATCACGAACGCTCCCGCCAACGCGGTGACCAATACACCCTCAATGGGCTGACCTACACCAAGACCGGCACCACTTACGAGCTGGGCCCGGATATCGAAACCACCACCAAGGCGCTGTTCGGGCAGATGTCCTGGGACATCGGAGACTGGACCTTGCGTGGCGGTGTGCGCCGCGAATGGATCGAAAGCGAGGTCTCCGACAGCATCGCTTACGGTCAGATCGTGCAGACTGGCGTACGCGCCATCCTGCCCGGTGACACGCTCAAATACGACGCGACGCTCTATAACCTGGGCGCGGTCTATCACCTGAGTGAACATCAGGACGTCTTCGCCAATTACAGCCAGGGCTTTTCGCTACCGGACATCCAGCGCTTCCTGCGTGATGTGAGCAGCACCTTCGACATCCAGAGCCTCAACGCCCAGGCGATCAAGGTCGACAGCTACGAGCTGGGCTGGCGCGGTGACTGGGACCGGTGGCAGGCCGACGTCACCGTCTATGAAAACACCTCGGACGTGACCCAGTTCTACGATGCCAACAGCCGTGTCTTGCGTCTGATCAACCAGAAGGAGCGGGTTCGCGGCATCGAAAACAGCCTGACCTACCGCGCGACCGATCACTGGTCGCTGGGTGGCACCTATGCCTGGGCCAAGGGCGAGACCCGGCAGAACGGGAAATGGATCGATCTGCCGGCAACACGCATTTCACCGGCCAAAACCACGCTGTTCGTCGGCTACAGCGAAGACGACTACAGCCTGCGCCTGCAAGGCATGCACCTGTCAAGTTACGATGCTGCCGCCAAGGACAACAATGGGCGCGACATCGAAGGCTATACGCTGGTGGACCTGCTCGGCTCCGTGTACTTGCCGGTCGGTCGTCTGGAAGGCGGGGTGTACAACCTGACCAACCGCACGTACGTCAACCTGTTCGCCCAGGCCAACGCCAAAGCGCCATTCCCCAACGCCGAAGGCCGTACCTTGAGCCTGGCTTATTCGATCGATTGGTAATCAAGCAAGGAGCCGGCTTGTCGGCTCCTTGACGTTCGACCGTGTTACAAACCGCGCAAATCCCGCTCTTCGATCGGTCGGCTCTGGCGCAGACGCTTGCCACCCAGCACCACCCAGTCAATCAGCCGGAACAGGCATTCCAGGCCAAACGACAGCAGCAAGGCGCCGCTCATGCCCCAGACCATCGCTTCAGGCGTCAACAGGATCTGGTAGCTGTAGCCATTCCAGGTTTCCTTGCGGATGTCCGGATCAGCGGCCAGCACCACTTGCAGGAAGCGGATGTACCACGGCCCTTGCATCGCCTGGAATTGCTTGTCCAGTGCCAGTTGGCGGGTCAGCAGGTTGCTCAGGCTGTCGGCGTCGCTGCGAAAGATCGGGTCTTCGCTGGCGCGGTAATGGGCCACCAGGGCCTGCATGTCACCTTTGAAGAACTGATTGGCGGTGTTCTGAAAGCCGCTCAATCCGGCTTGCGCTTCGATCAGATGGGCTTCGACCCGCTTGGCGTAATCGCCGATGAAGCCCGGCACCTGGACACCGATCAACAGGCCCGCCGCAAACAACACCAGCCGTAGATAACTGAGCAACATGCAAGGAGTCCTTATTCGGTCGTGCCCTGACTGACGCATTCGCCGCGTCGCCACAGGCTCCATTGACCCGGTTCGTAACGGGTCCAGGTTTCGTTTTCGGTCAGGGGTTCGGTGGCGATGACGGTGACCACATCGTTAGGGGTGGTTTCGGCCTGAAAATCGACGATCACGTCGACATCTTTCAAGCGCGCCGGGCCAAACGGTGCACGACGGGTGATCTGCGCCAATTTGGTCGAGCAATAGCAGAACAGCCAGTCGCCGTCGCTGAGCAGGCAGTTGAACACACCTTTGCTGCGGTATTCGGCGCAAGCGGCCACCAGATCCGGCAGCAACGCTTCGACCTCGACCGGCTCGGGGAACGCCGCACGCACGCGGTTGAGCAAATCGCAGAACGCCGCTTCGCTGTCGGTATCACCCACCGGGCGATAGAAACTGGTCGCTGGCTGAAAGTCCGCCAACTGGCCGTTATGGGCGAAACACCAGTTGCGGCCCCACAACTCGCGCACGAACGGATGGGTGTTGGACAGGCAGACCTTGCCTACGTTGGCCTGGCGGATGTGCCCGATCACCACTTCGCTCTTGATCGGATAGCGCTGCACCAGGTTCGCGACTTCCGACTCGCAGCTTGCCGCCGGGTCCTGGAACAGCCGCAGCCCACGGCCTTCATAGAAGGCAATGCCCCAACCATCGCGGTGTGGGCCGGTGCGTCCGCCGCGCTGCATCAGCCCGGTGAAGCTGAACACGATATCGGTCGGGACATTGGCACTCATGCCCAATAACTCACACATGCTCGGACTCTCGCTCAATCGCAGGGGCAAGGTTACAAACGGGGTTCGACTCGCATCCGCTGAGGATTGCTCGGCACGGGTGGACGACCGTAACGATCATCGCCGGCACCGCCGAACGGTTGATCATCCTCAGGCTCGTCGGCACGGACGGCGGCTTTGCTGACAGCCTCACGCTCCTTGCGGGCGTTGGAGGCGCGTTCGATGGGGAAACGGATCGCCACCAGCACCAGATAGAGGCCGAATGCGATCATGCCGTACATGAACAGATCGGAAATCGCCCGCCAGGCGTTATTGCCGACCTTGAACAGCAGGTCGAGCGCAGTAATGGCGACGGCCGGTGCGACTTTTTCCTTGACCGGATCGATGATGGTCGGGCTGAACAGCAACACGGCCATCGCCAGCCGCAGCGGCTCACGCAGCCAACGCCACATCCAGCGGGTCAAGCGCATCCACACCAACAGGCAGCCCAAAGCGGCAAAGGCGTAGAGGCCCCAAGCGATCAGATAGTCGTTCTCGGTCATGGTGTCCATGGCAAGGCAGGCAAAGAGGCGCTTATGATAACGGCTTTTCGCCCATCAGGCTGCATCAATGGCAGTCAAGCACCTGATGGAGCCTGTGGGTACAGGTTGCGAAGCCCCTATTGCGTACACTGTTCGAGAGCCCTTCATGCCCCTATCCGCCAACACTTGCGACGCTCCGATTGCCCACAAGGCTGATGGCTCCGACCCGTATGCCTGGCTGCAAGAGCGTGACACCGACGCAGTGATCGACTACCTGAAAGCCGAAAACCGCTATCAGGAGGCGCAGACCGCCGACCAGGCCGGACTGCGCGAAACCCTGTTCGAGGAGATCAAGGGGCGGATTCTCGAGACCGATTTGTCCCTGCCCTCGCCCTGGGGACCGTATCTGTACTACACCCGCACCATGGCGGGCGATGAGTACGCCCGGCACTACCGCTGCCCGCGTCCGGCCGATGACAGCCTGACCCTCGACGAAAGCCGCGAACAACTGCTGCTGGACCCGAACGAATTGGCCAATGGCGGCTTCTTTTCCCTGGGGGCGTTCAGCATCAGCCCGGATCATCAGCGCCTGGCCTACAGCGTCGACTCCAGTGGCGACGAAATTTACACGCTGTTCGTGAAGGAACTGTCCGACGGCCGCGTCAGCGAGCTGGAGTTCCAGGACTGTGACGGCAGCATGACCTGGGCCAACGACAGCCTGACACTGTTCTTTGGCGAACTGGACGACACCCATCGCCCGCACAAGCTGTATCGCTATCGACTTGACGGCACGGCGGCCGAAGAAGTGTTCCATGAGCCGGACGGTCGCTTCTTCATGCATTGCTACCGTTCAAGCTCCGAGCAGCAATTGCTGCTGTCCGTGGGCAGCAAGACCACCAGCGAAGTCTGGGTCCTCGATGCCTCCCAGCCCCAGCAGGCGTTCACCTGCCTGGCACCACGGGTCGAAGATCATGAGTATGACGTCGACCACGGCGTACTCGACGGTCAATGGACCTGGTTCATTCGCAGCAACCGTGACGGTATCAATTTCGCCTTGTACACGACCGTCGATACCGGCGCCGCGCCGACCGAAACCGACTGGAAGAACCTGATCCCCCACAGCGACACAGTGATGATCGACGGCATCAGCCTGAACACCGGGGCCATGACCCTGAGCCTGCGGGTCGGTGGCTTGCCGGTCATTGAGGTTCACCCACAAGGCCTGGCACCTTATCGCGTGCAACTGCCAGATGCGGCCTATAGCCTGCATGTGCAAAACAGCCTGGAATTCGAAAGCGAGCGGATTCGCCTGCGCTACGAAGCGTTGAACCGTCCGGCGCAAATCCGCCAACTGGACCTGGCCTCTGGCGAGCAGAAAGTCCTCAAGCAAACCCCGGTGCTCGGCCCGTTCGATGCCGACGACTACGTCAGCCAGCGTCTGTGGGCAACCGCGCCGGACGGCACGCAAGTGCCCATCAGCCTGGTGATCAAGCGCACAGACCTGGGCAAACCCGTGCCGCTGTACCTCTACGGCTATGGCGCCTATGGCGAAAGCCTCGACCCATGGTTTTCCCATGCGCGCCTGAGCCTGCTGGATCGCGGTATGGCGTTTGCCATTGCCCACGTGCGTGGCGGAGGCGAACTGGGGGAAGCCTGGTATCGCGCCGGCAAGCAGGAGCACAAGCACAACACCTTCAGTGACTTTATCGCCTGCGCCGAGCACCTGATCGCCCAAGGCTTTACCACTGCACCGCAGCTGGCGATCAGCGGCGGCAGCGCCGGTGGCTTGCTGATCGGCGCGGTACTCAATCAACGACCGGAGCTGTTCGGCGCCGCCATCGCCGAGGTGCCGTTCGTCGACGTACTCAACACCATGCTCGACCCTGACCTGCCATTGACCGTGACGGAATACGACGAATGGGGCAACCCTGAAGAGACGGACGTGCATGATCGGATCAAGGCCTACGCCCCGTACGAAAACGTCACCGCGCAAGCCTATCCGGCGACCCTGGTGATCGCCGGTTACAACGACAGCCGTGTGCAGTATTGGGAAGCCGCCAAGTGGGTGGCGAAACTGCGCGCGACCAAAACCGACAGCAACCCGCTACTGCTCAAGACTGAACTGGGTGCCGGGCATGGCGGGATGAGCGGTCGATATCAGGGGTTGCGTGACGTAGCACTCGAATATGCATTCTTGTTCAAGGTTTTGGGCATTGCCTGAGGAACCTGGCGCGGTGTGCCGGTCATAATTGCGTACAAGGCAGGCCGATACACTGCATATCCCCCTGTGCGAGCGAGCCTGCTCGCAAAAGCGGTGGCACATTCAATACCTCTATTGGCTGTGACAACCCATTCGCGAGCAGGCTCGCTCCCACACCCCGGAACAACAGACACAACAATAAAGACCGTGACGACATGTCTGAATCAACTTTTCTGAACAACGAAATTCGCGACTGGCTGATGGATTGCGGCCTGTTCAATCAACTGCTGCCGGCGGACTTCGCCGCGGCTTCGGGCTACTTCAGTATCAGCACCATTGCCCAGGGCGAGGAGATCTTCCAGGAGGGCGATGCCGGAAGTTTCATGTGCATCATCCATACCGGTCAGGTGGCGGTGCAGAAAACCTCCGCTGACGGGCAACGAGTCACCATCGCCACGTTGCGCAGCGGCCGTTCGTTCGGCGAAATGGCCGTACTCGATGGCGAACGGCGCTCGGCCAGTTGCGTGGCCGCCAGCAACTGCCAGTTGCTCAACCTGGGCAAGGACTCACTGGAAAAGATGCTCAACGACGCACCGAAAATCGCCGCCAAGATCATCCGCGCCCTCGCCGTGTCCCTTTCCAAACGCCTGCGCATGGCCGACGGCCAACTGCTTTCGCAGCAGGTCTAGCCACCCGGCGACTTGATTTTCGGCGGATTGGGCTCCAGGCCCGGTATCGGCTGGTCCTTGGTCGGCGGGCTCGGCATTTCAATCGGCACCAACGGCGGACCGCTACTGCCGGGGCCGACTTTAGGTAAAGGCGCCGGGCTGATTTGCGGGTACGGCGTGGGCGTCGCGGTGCCGGGCGAACCGGGTATTGGCGCGGGGCTTACGGGAATCGATTGCAACTGTTGAGCCTGCACTTCAGTTATCGAGAGCGCAGCCAGGGCAATGGCCGTTAGAATAGTGCGCTTCATCAATGGCTCCGTTGGCCTTGTCGTCATAAACAGGCTACTCCCAACTGTGTCTGTTTGCCCTCCCCTGTGCAGCCAATTTTCTTCAAGTGAGCCCCATGAAACGTTTCGTTCTGCTGGACACCACCCCCATTCCTGAAAACGGCGGTGCCCTGTGCCTGTTCGAATACGGCGAGGATTTCGTCATCAAGATCCAGGGTGGCGATGGCGGACAATTGATGAACACGCGCATGCATGGCTCCGAAGATGCCCTGGCCGAGATCCCATGTCGCAAAGTCGCCGGTCGACCGGACTCACGGGTGCTCATCGGTGGCCTGGGCATGGGTTTCACCCTCGCTTCGGCGCTCAAGCACCTGGGCAAGACCGCCGAAGTGGTGGTCGCCGAACTGGTCCCCGGTGTCGTTGAGTGGAACCGTGGACCGCTGGGCGAGAAGGCTGGCAATCCGCTGCTCGACCCGCGGACGGTGATTCGCATGGAGGACGTGGCAAAAGTCCTGCAAGCCGAACCCCAGGGCTTCGATGCCATCATGCTCGACGTCGACAACGGCCCCGAAGGCCTGACCCAGAGGGCCAATAGCTGGCTGTACTCCGCCGCAGGACTGAGCGCCTGCGCCAGGGCCATGCGCCCCAAAGGTGTACTGGCGGTCTGGTCGGCCAGCGCCGACCGGCAGTTTTCCGACAAACTGAAGAAAGCCGGCTTCAAGGCTGACGAAGTGCAGGTCTTCGCCCATGGCAACAAGGGCACCCGCCACACCATCTGGATTGCCGAGAAGCTCAAGGGCTGAGCTAAACTTCGCTTAATACCGTCATTAGTCTTTCTGCAAAGGTGAACCCATGAGTTCGTCCACCCCGACCAACACGTCCAAGCTGGATCGCATCCTCGCCGACAACCAGCGTGACAAGGAAATGGGCTACCGCGACAAGGCCCTGAAGATGTACCCGCATGTCTGTGGCCGCTGCGCCCGTGAGTTCTCCGGCAAGCGCCTGAGCGAACTGACGGTGCACCACCGCGACCACAACCACGACAACAACCCGCAGGACGGCTCGAACTGGGAGTTGTTGTGCCTGTACTGCCACGATAACGAGCACTCGCGTTATACCGACCAGCAGTATTTCGACGAAGGCTCCCTCAGCACGCCGAAGATCGCCAAGGCCACGCACAATCCGTTTGCTGCGTTGGCGGGGTTGATGAAAAAAGAAGACTGAGCTCTTTCGCCTCACAGAAAGGCACGCCCCCAGCGTTTACTTGGGCGATGATTTGAAAACGAGACTGACCCGCAACATGGGGCAAATCCTGCTGGGGGAGCTGGCGCGGTGAAGAATGCACCCTGGGAATATAACAATGCGCCCCGGCAGAGGGGCCACTGACTTTATGATTTCCCCGCTTTCATCGTAAAACAGAAGCTCCGCCCCCCAGTCTTGTTGCCAGTCGTCATGAGCAAAGTAAATCGAAGACAGATAGTCCGCTCGGCTACTGTCTTTATGCGCATACCCTTCCGTGCCGTAGGTATGTCCATTGGCGTACGCCCTGAGCAGTTTTTGCGGTGAACCAATTGCCGCTTCGATCTGTAGCCATAGCGCACTGACCGATTGTAGCCCCTGCCTGTCGGCTAAAACGGGGGCGCTGTCCGTCTCACTACTGGTATCGCCACCGGCGAAGTGCGAGTGCCAAAAAAAATAGTTATCATTTTGAACATTAGAACGCCAGCCGTACTGCCAGATCGGCTTTTTGGCCAGTGAGCTCAACTGACTTGCCAATTCGGTCGATATGATCCTGTCGTAGATTTTTACATCGTCGGCACCCAGCCTCATCTCAATCTCCCTATCCAATCCATAACACATATTCAATATTTAAACCGCCGTACGCTTCAGTGCTCGGGCGTTCATGACCATGACTGGCAAAACTGCCGAATCCACCCTCTACGGCAATGACACTGAGTTGTTGAGCCATGAACCCCGCGCTCAACCAGTTCACCCGCTTATCCGATTCAGCTGAGCATGTCGACATAAACAAAAACAACAAAGCATACCTTCCGACATCGACTTCATCTTCGAGTGATTTCTGTAACTGCTGGAATATCACTTCATTCGATGAGACATGAACAATATGCAGTTGTGCATCACAATACTGTTCTATCAATGCCAAGCAACGACGTTTTACTTCATCGATGCACCGGCTGTTCGATTCGCAGCCCAACCGCTCACGTGAAGTTTTACGCTGCAACCATGAACGTTCACATACATCGCTCATTCGTCGAGTCAGTTGCATAAAATCCCTGACACTCAACGTACGCTCGTCTCGCCAGCAACTGTAAATAATCGAGTACAGCGGCATATCTAGCGCAATAAATCCAGCTGTCGCTTCGTCCAGCTTTATCAGGTTATACACGCGCCACTCCTTATAGCGTGATGATCGCAATGGATGAGCAGCAATAATTCATGATTGGTTTAAAATCGCTCAACTCAAGCGACACTGGCGTTATATCCCTGACCTGCAGCGCATGAAATAATGCCGCTATTGAATGGCCTAACTCGATATAAAGCGCGCTGAGACTTCTTACGTCACGATAACGTTCGGCCAGCCGCTCGAAGTCACATTGAACGACCAGTTTCCCTGGTCGTTCATCGACTATCGCGGCGTCGTGTATTGCAAAAAACTGGTCATGGTATGAGTCATAAAGAAAACAATGACCGTGAATATCCGTATAGCAACACTCCAAAGAATGTACCGCGCCATTAGAGGGATAGACGCGCCGGACACCTGGCCCCAGATCCTTGATGGCCCACGGTGTGATCGCGTTATTCCGGAAAACAAATCGAATGGCCTCGAACACAGAATCCCGATCAGCTGGGTCATTGGCTTCTTCAACCGGGGGGGAACGCCGGAGTCGAGGCTTACCGAACAATACGGATTGGGCTCGCATTCGTTGATTGATAACGGTTTTTCCCCCATTAGAATAGTGGGTTCTGCGGCGCTCACATTCATAGATCGCGCCAGCCATCAGATTTGCACTCTGCGCCGAGCTGTCGAAACCTTCGCCCGCCAGCCGCTCCAGCAAACGCTCATTTTGTGAAAACAGCAGCCGTCCCGTATCAGTGTCATACCTGTACAGAGATTTTTTTGACTCAAACAAAGCATCGATTATCATCCAGAAAAATCCTTTTCCTGTACAAGTAATACATCAACAACAGCCTTACCATGTAACTGATGCCCACGAAATGGATGATTTGCGCCGCCCCAACATAGCCAAAATAGATCAACGCACTTAAAGGTACGAAATACAAACCTAATAACCACTTATTGGCGGACGAGATAACACTATTCATCGCTTTCAGCCGAAACACTCCATTCAGCGAGATAACAATGGCCATGGCTGGGTAGTAAGCCAGCGCCACCAGTGAATGAACGAATTGCCCCCTCGACATTTGATTTGTCAAAATACCGACGATCAATGTCAGGCCGAACGGAACAAACCAAGTGACCTTGAACGTATAACCAATCGCCTTAGAAAACAGCGTAGCGTCTTGCGCTGAATAATGACGAATGATCAACACCGCAGCACGCGCACAAATCATCCAGCAGGCCATCTGAAACGCAAAGGGGATGCGAAAATCGGCAAAATCTTCGGGAGCTATCTTGAACGCTACGACACTCAACAATAAACCAGACAGAGAAATACTGGCCACCGTGGACAGTTCCGGCAGGACAATCCCTCTGATCTTCATACAGAATTTCAACGAGGGTTTTATCGATTTAATGTTGATACTTGTGGAGCCCATGATTATCGAAACACCGATCACAAATAACGCCAGATCGATTGCCAGCATCCCCAAGCCTGCCACGACATAAGAAAAACCGACCCCGCTCAGCCAGAGCGCCAAATAAAGTCCGATATTGCATAACCACACACCTATCTGCAGCCAGAATACTGTCCGGCCATACCCCAACAACATTAAATAAGCCTGATTGAGTGAAGCAAATACCAGTACGCAGACAGACACCATTCGTAGAAACAGAAAAACCAGCAAACCTTCGTTGTGGCGACTCTCCTCGACCATATTTAGTGAAATCACTATATACACAATGGAAATGACGGCTCCGATAACTATCAGTGCTCCAGCACATTTAATATATGCGCGATGCCTTGATGCTTTTGAAAGTTGCAAAAAGGCGATCACCCAAGGCGATGCAAACGGTATCAACGCGGACATAATGTCTATGTTCACGCTCAACACACCAAACTGACCAGGAAACGCGACGCTCATCAACATCAGCACGCTGATACCTTTGATGACATCCACCGCCCCTGTGATGACAAAAAAAACATCGCTGAGGAAATCGTCACGCTTCAGCATTTCTGCTTCCGACTTTCCCCATCGTTGCCGTGTACATGGGAATCTCCTCGCTGGCCAGATCAATGCCCAGGACTGCTCGAAGTTCATCATCTCTAGTCGCCGGGGTGGTGACGCCCTGCACATTGAATTCGCTGCACGCGTTGACATGCATGTGCATGATTCTTCCGGCTTCGATAAACAGGTTTCTCAAGGCTTTATCATGTCGGTAGCGCCAGGCATAGGCGCTGGGTGTCGCGGTTAACACTAGCGTGTAATTGGCGGTCCTGGGAGCGACCATACCCCAGATGATGCGGGACATTGACTCTCTGAAATCACCCTCTTTGATCAGCCCGACGCACTGTTTGTCGAGATCGAGAAAGTAAACACCTGGGGGCAGACCGACAACGTCATACACCGTGACATACACGGAAAATGCCGCGCCGAAATTCTTGGTGTATTTCAAGCGACTGCCTTCCAGACGCCGGCACATGTCCAGTGTTTCCAGTAATCGCGATACTGAGTGCGACAATATTTCTAGAAACTCATCAACTTTAAGAGGGAGTGCCTTGAACTGCCGATGACTCCTGCGCTTGAGTGCTTTTTCTGCAAAGCCAGGGATCCAGTCGTTACTGGCTGAAGCTATTTTTCTCAGCGCAAGAACGAGTTGAACGCTGTCGATAAATGCTGGAACTTTCGGTGCCGGGCACAATGACGCCGACTCATATTCAAGGTATTTTTTTTCAAGGATCTTCACCCGATCCTTATCATCATCTACGTACTTGATGGTTCGGGACAACAAGTAGAAAGGAATACACGTTTCCCATCCTCTGTCAGACCAATGCTCGATACTTTCCGAGTTAATCAGGGTATCCGTTGCCGGAGTATTTTCATTTCGTGCGTTAGCCATCCGGGCAGCATGATCGTGACGTCTGAAAAAAGAAGGGGCGACCTCGAAACTTCTACCACTGCTTAAGTCGCTAAACTCTAGAATATTGTCATGGTTTTTGGCGAATGAAATATAAGCGTTTTTCAGGCTTTCATGCTGCATTCGATTGCCCCCCGACCATAATGGCACTCATCACCCCTTCCACAAGCGGATCAAGATCCAACATACGTTCGAAATTTATAACCTGAAGATTATATTGAGCCTGATTTCTATATTTCATCTTCAGCAGTGCCGTTTCGACTTGCATCGAAGCGTGCCCGGCATCCAGATGGACTGATCTAAATGTTCTCGGCTCGCGATACCGAAACATATTACGCTCCCAGATACAGGTAAACACAACGGCGAAATTTACGTCAAAATCGATATATGAATCGCGGACGCCAAACAGCGGTGTATATAGGTCCGGGGTATCAACAATTTTGACGGTATTAAAGCTATACGTCACGGCATTGAAGTGATGGACAGTCTGGTTGGCGAAATCCACCAGATACGCTTCAACCGGATGCCGCCCGCCGCCACTGGGCACTGTCTTTTTGAACACCCGACCACCGGTATTGAGTTGTGCCTCCTTTTGTACGCCCAGGCTCAGACTTACTGCACTCAGGATGTTCTCCAGATCACAGCCCGTGCCGCCTGCGCTGATGAGTTCTGCACTACGTTGCGGGTTAACGCCTTGCACCGAGACCGGGGATTCAGAATAGGCTTTGAAACGCTCCATTTCCTCTTCCACGGCCAGATATTCTTGCATTCGTTTATTGTCTCTGGTGCGACCATCCTTGTCGTATTCAAAAAACGGATAATTGTGCGTAACGCTCAAGTAGTCTGACGCACTTTTCCAGTTATAGTTCTTCAACTCAGCAACTCTGTCGTCACTGGCCGTGGCGCTACCGCTTAGTTTGACAAACTCGCTATCAATTAATTTTTCCAGCAGTTCTGATAGCGCACCCTTTTCCGTTCCAGGCGGAATTGAACGCGCAGAGAAGCCCAATAGATATTCGACAACAGGAAAGGAAATTCGAACTCTCTGGCGTGAGCCTATTAGATAAGCCAACGCATATTTTTCAAGCGTAATAATTCTTAAATCGGAATTTACCGACAGACTGGCAACCATGCCTGCTTACTCCTGAACGATGAAACAGGGCAATTTTAATTACCCTGTTCCGACACAGCTTTTTACGAAAAACGGGTTAACTTAGTTAATGCCACCGTCACCATGCTGCAAGCAAGCTTCGTTTCGTTCGATTTCCACAAAATCTGCAACGTCATATTGCTCGCTGATTTTCTGGGCGTTATCTACAGCAGTTTTGATCGAGGTTTCGGTAGATGCTATAGAAGTTTTTTCGATAGGCATGATTCATACTCCTCTATTAGTTATTTGTGTCCGCTGATAACGAACGCCCCCAATCTAAACAAATGAGAACCTGTGTCAACATGCGATTTCTCGCTAAATAAATATATTGGATCCAATTTGATTATTAAATTTGACGACTCACCGAACGCCTGCTAGCGATAAACCAGTGGTTGTATAATCTCCTATTTATTAGTCAAAAGCCTGTAAGAGATTGACTATGTAGCTGATTGCCATCCGTCCAGAAAAGAGAAAAAACGCCGCCATGCATCATGGTTTTTAATACCTAAACGAAATTAAAAAAATAAAACATATCTCCATTAAATATCAAAAAACTTCAGAATTCCCGCTTGAAATTTCTGGCTTTTGGAAATCGGAGGGCTTTAAACCAGCTGTTTCAGGATTTACCGGAAGGACTTTGAGATGTTAAAAGACCGATGTTGCTCAAGCGGCCCCATCAGAAAGCAGGGCCGGGGGAGGTCACCAGCGCCCGCCATGAAGGCTGACGCCGGTGTAATGAAGCAAGGAGCGAGCAATCCCTGCTTCAGATGTTACAGAACGATATTGACCAGGCGACCCGGCACGATAATGATTTTTTTCGCAGTGCCCTCGATGAATCGCGCGACTGCTTCGTCGTTGAGTGCACAGGCCTCTATTTCGGCTCGGCCGGCCTTGGCGGATACTACGATTTCCCCGCGCAACTTGCCGTTGACCTGGACCATCAGTTTCAACTCAGAGCGAGTGAGTACGTCAGGTGAAGCAATGGGCCACTGCGATTCGAGAATGTCCTCGGCGAACCCCAGTTCGGTCCAAAGTACATGGGCGATGTGCGGTGTAATCGGGTTGATGACTTTCAGCAGGATCTCGATCCCCTCTCGAATGACGTTGCCTGAGGCGGCCTTCTCGCTTTCAAGCAGGTTGAGGATTTTCATCACACCGGAGACGATGGTGTTGTAGTGCAGTTTTTCATAGTCCTTGTTGATGCTCTCCAACACACTATGAATTTCGAACCGCAGTTGCGCGGAGCGCTCGTCCAGACTGCCTCGCTGCACTGAAGCCACGATGGTATTCTGATGCTTGAAGGCGAAATTCCATAACCGCCGCAGGTAGCGATAGGCTCCCTCCACGCCGCTGTCACTCCAGACGATGCTTTGCGTGGGCGGTCCGGCGAAAATGGTAAACAGGCGAGCTGTGTCAGCACCGAACTTCTCGATGATTTCCCGTGGCTCGACGACGTTATTTTTCGATTTGGACATTTTTTCGATGCCGCCCATGATGACGGGCAAACCATCTTCCTTGGCGAGCGCCTCAATCGCCTGCCCCCCGTCACCGAACCTGACGTCGACTTCCGCCGGGTAGAACCAGCGTTTGGCGCCATCATCCGCTTCTCTGTAGAAGCACTCACGCAACAACATGCCCTGCGTGAACAGATTCTTGAACGGCTCATCAATCTCGATCAGCCCTTCATCACGCATCGCCTTGGTCCAGAACCGCGCGTACAGCAAATGCAGGACGGCATGTTCGACGCCGCCGATGTAGTGATCCATCGGCATCCAGTATTTTGCAGGCCCGGCGACCATCGCGTCTTGATCACCCGGCTCGCAGTAGCGCATGAAATACCAGCTGGAATCGACAAACGTGTCCATAGTGTCGGTTTCTCGCCGCGCGGGGCTACCGCAGGACGGACAATCGACATGCAAGAAATCAGGGTGTTTGAGCAAGGGATTGCCGGAGCCGTCGGGTATACAGTCCAGAGGCAAAATGACTGGCAGGTCCTTGAGCGGAACCGGGACATCACCGCACTGGTCGCAATAAATCATCGGGATCGGCGTGCCCCAGTAGCGCTGACGGGATATGCCCCAGTCCCGGAGTCGCCAGTTTGTTTTTTTCTCGCCGCCATGGTTGGCCAGTTCAGCGGTAATGGCTTCACTCGCCTCTTTGATTCCCAGACCGTCAAATGCGCCTGAATTGATCAGCACACCACGATCTTTCGCGGCGTATGACGCATCCCATACGCACTCGTCATACTCTAGCCCTTCAATGGCGATGACTGGTCGGATCGGGAGGCCTTTTTTACGGGCCAGTGAAAAATCACGCTCATCATGAGCTGCCACGCCCATGACCGCACCCGTGCCGTACCCCGCAACCAGATAATTCACCACCCATACAGGAATTGATGCACCGTTGATAGGATGCTCGACGGTGAAGCCGGTGAATACGCCGTCCTGATCAATGCTGTAAAGTTGTGCTTCGCTGGTGCCGCCACTTTTGAATTGCCCGATCACCTCTGCCAACTCTGGATTGAGCTCCACCGCCCGCAGGGCGATCGGGTGTTCCGGGGGGATGGCGCAGAAAGTCACGCCCATCAAGGTTTCGGCGCGGGTGGTAAACACCGACAGCTGCCCTTCCTCAATGAGCGCTCCATTTTTATCCTGTATTTGATGAGGGAATGCAAAGCTCACCCCTTCACTTTTACCAATCCAGTTGCGCTGCATGGACTTGACCATTTCCGGCCAACCATCCAGGTTATCGATATCCTTGAGCAATTCCTCGGCATATTGAGTGATCGCAAAGTAATAGCCAGGCACTTCTCTCTTTTCGACCAGCGCGCCTGATCTCCAGCCCCGGCCATTAATAACTTGTTCATTAGCCAGTACGGTTTTATCGACAGGGTCCCAATTGACAACCTGGGTATGTTTGTAAGCAATACCTTTTTCAAGCATTTTCAAAAAGAACCACTGGTTCCATTTGTAATAGTCAGGATCACAGGTTGCAACTTCACGGCTCCAGTCGATACTAAGCCCGAGGGGACTCAACTGCCCCTTCATATCCCGAATGTTCTGACGCGTCCAGTCTGAGGGCGACTTATTGGAAGCCAGCGCAGCATTTTCGGCTGGCAGCCCGAATGCGTCCCAGCCCATTGGCATCAACACGTTGAAGCCTTTCATGCGCATTTGCCGCGCAAGAACATCATTGATAGTGTAGTTGCGAACATGCCCCATATGCAGTTTCCCCGACGGGTACGGCAACATGGAACACGCATAATACTTGGGGCGCGAAGGGTGCTCGGAAACTTCAAATGTTTTTCTGACAGCCCAATCGGCTTGAGCGCTAGCTTCGACCTCGGCCGGATTGTATCTTTCCTGCATAAATACCCTCTCTGTACTTATCTATAAGAAGAAAGATCTCATGACCTTCCATTAGTCAGTCAACCCGTACTCCGTTAACGCCCTACCATACAGTACAAACCCGAAGGCTTTCCAGTCGCAGGCCAGGGTCTGCAATTTCGATCAAAATCGCGCCTGCTGCCAGAACTGGCAGCTACGCTGACTGCATTTCTGCTTAGTTTTATGTCGACGCCTGCGGTGTCTTTTCTGAACGGCGCCGGACATTTCCGTATAATCGCCCTCTTTTTCCCGAAGGCACCCCGCTCGTGGCAGACAAACGGTACAGCTGCATTGGTTTGTATAACCCCAAATCACCGGAAAACGTAGGTTCGGTGATGCGAGCCGCTGGCTGTTATGGCGTGGCGTCAGTGTTCTACACCGGCAAACGCTATGAACGCGCTGCCGACTTCGTCACCGATACCAAGCGCGTGCACTACGACATCCCGCTGATCGGCATCGACGACCTGAAGAAAATCCTGCCCCTCAATTGTGTGCCCGTCGCCGTGGAACTGGTCGAAGGCGCTCGCCCGTTGCCGGAATACACCCACCCGGATCGCGCGCTCTACATCTTCGGCCCGGAAGACGGATCGCTGGATAAAGAGATTCGCGACTGGTGCGAAGACGTGGTCTACATTCCGACCACCGGCTGCATGAACCTGGCCGCCACGGTCAACGTCGTGCTCTACGACCGCATGGCCAAGGGGCTCAATACCCGCTCCGGGCCAAAATTCCGCTGAATCGCCGCACATCCGATTGAACGAGCTGCCTGCCCGGGCAGTCAGCTTAACTATCGATCACTGAAGCCTGGAGACAGACCATGAGCGAACTCAAACCCGTCGAAAATATCGATTCCACCCCGTTCCAGAGCCCCTCCGGGCAGAACGTGCAGGGCTGGGAACGCATCGGCTCCCTGGCCGGCGGCGTGGTGATGGTGGGCAAGGGCCTGCGTCGTGGCGGGATATTTGGCCTGATCCAGGTGGCCATCGGCGGCGTGGCCCTGGCACGCGGCATCACCGGCCACAGCTCGGCGAAAAGCCTGCTGGAGAAAAGCCGTCAGGACATGAACAACGTGCGGACGAAAATCCAGCGGGCGGGTGAAGAACTGAAAACGCTGAAGGCCAATGCCGAAGCGGCGACCAAAACCGCCAGCGTTACCGGCAATGACGCCTTGAGGTCGCCGAAAACCGGGGTTTGATCCTGGATTTGCGCTTAAGCAACTGGCCTCATCGTCGGAACGCCGCCCGGAGCAAGCTCGCTCCCACAGGGGGTTTGTGTACAACACAGATCAAATGTGGGAGCGAGCCTGCTCGCGAATGCACAGTTACTGAATCAACTCGGTACTGAGCACCTTCGAAGAACCACCGATCACGCTCTCGCTGAGCTGAACAAACGCCTTGGTATCGATATCCCCCTGCCGCATTGCCCCGCGCAACACGTCGTCCAGCGAACGCTTGTTATGGGTTTTCAGGCGAATTTCGCGATCCAGCTCCTGCAGCAACACCACCGCCCTGGCCAGCTGCGCCGGGTTGATCCGGTCGCTGCGCAGCGTGGTGACTTTCTGGCTGATCCCGAGCAGTTTGCCGTGCAGGTTCTCGTAGCGTTCATCGCTCATGCCGCCGGCCCGGCGCACCAGTTCGATAGCGTAATACTCGGCAAAGCCTTCACTGATCCAGTCACTGCGCTGCGTGCCGTTGATCCGCCCGAACATCTGGGCCAACTCACGGACCAGAGCACTGGTGCCACTTTCGCTGACCAACGGCAGGTGGCTGTTGAGATAGATCGACTCGTGCGCCGACCGGCTGCCGCGCCACATTGGATCATTGGCCCCGACGATCAGCAGTTTGCCTGGGTGACGCGGATACAGCGCCTGCACTTGCGGCCAGACGAAGGTCAGCAGCGTCAGTACATCCATACGGCGCATACCCTGCCCCAGTGGCGAGGCGACGGTGACTTCAGTCTCACCCAGACGCGTACGGCGGCTGCCAAGCTGGCCGGCGAGCATCCAGCCTGTGGGCCGGTCGAACAGTCGGGAAGGGTTATCGATACGGAATTTGTTCTGACCAGTGCGCGGCCACGCGGTTTCAACGCTTTTCCAGCCACCGGGCAGCTCGAATTCAAGACGTGAAACCAGTTCGATGCCGTCCTGTTGATCGAGTTTGGCCGCCGGCACCAGATCTTCGCCGCGCATCAACGCCCAGTTTGGCGTCATGCGCGTGTCGAAGCTTCCGCTCTTGCGCCCGTGGCTGATACTCACGCGGTAGGTCAGGCTGGCCTTGTCAGCCGTCGGGCGCCAGACGCCTCGCGCCGCTTTGCCGGGGATCAGTTGCCATTGGCCGTCGGCCTTGAAATCGCTGTAGCGGCTGCCGTCGCCAAGGTCGAAATCCAGGCTGCGCACCGCCGAACCCTGGGCGAGCGTCAGGCGCACTTCGGCCTGATCGCTCTGCGGCAACAGGTGCACGTGATAATCCAGATTGACCTTGTTCGCCGCCCATAGGGGCGAACTCAGGGCTAATAATCCAACGCCCCACGCCTGCCGCCATCCCACAGCCATACACACTCCTTCGTGAAACGTTGAACGTCAGCCTGCGCGGAAAATCAGGTGATCTTCCCAATCGTCTTCCGGCACGCTGCCTTCGGCGAGCATGCGCCCGGACTGGGAAATCCGCTCGTGATGTACGGCATCGCGATCACCGCACACCAGGTGATGCCACAACGGCAGGTCCTTGCCTTCGCTGACCAGGCGATAGCCGCACGTCGGCGGGAGCCATTTGAATTCGTCGGCCTTGCCTGGCGTGAGCTGGATACAGTCCGGCACGGAGTCACGACGGTTAGGATAGTCCGTGCACTGGCAGGTTTTCAGGTCCAGCAATTTGCAGGCGATGCGCGTGTAATAAACGCTGTTGTCGTCTTCGTCTTCAAGCTTTTGCAGGCAGCACAATCCACAGCCGTCGCACAGCGACTCCCATTCCTCCTGATCGAGTTGATCGAGGGTCTTGCGTATCCAGAACGGTTCTACTTTGGCGGCCATGGTTCGAGCATCGACATCAGGTGGTGAAAAGGCCGCCAGTCTAGTGCCCGAAGTCCCTTGGGCCAAGCATTGGCGACTGTCGGTAGAACGGGCTTGTCAGTTTCTGCGCTGCCAAGTAGCTTTGCCAATCGCAAGGAGCCAGACCTGCGTGCCATTAACGCTCAACCGCGTTGCATTACGGTGAACTGCCACGGCTCTGGAAAACCTCACGGCCCGGCTCAACGGCGCCCACAGGTTTCGGACAACCCTCACTTTCAAACGTAGCAAGGAATCTCTTGATGAGTGCCAACCCACGCGTTGCCGATTACGCCATTCACCCTCAGTTCACCGATCGCTGGTCGCCCCGCGCCTTTACCGGCGAAACGATTCCAGAGGAAACCCTGCTGAGCTTCTTCGAAGCCGCCCGCTGGGCACCCTCGGCCTATAACTCGCAGCCCTGGCGCTTCCTCTACGCACGTCGCGACACGCCGAACTGGGAGCGTTACCTGGGCCTGCTGAACGAATTCAACCGCAGCTGGGCGCAACATGCTTCGGCCCTGGTGATCGTGATTTCGAAAACCACCTTCGCCGCGCCTGGTGCCACCGAAGAAACCCCGGCCCTGTGGCACACCTTCGACACCGGTTCCGCCTGGGGTCACCTGGCCTTGCAAGCAAGCCTGAGCGGCTGGCACACCCACGGCATGGCCGGCTTCGATCAGGAACTGACCCGCAAGGAGCTGAACATTCCTGAAGGCTACGCCCTGCACGCCGCCGTCGCGGTGGGCAAGCTGGGGGACAAGGCGAGCCTGGCGGATTACCTGCAAGCCCGCGAAGAACCCAGCCCGCGTCGTCCATTGAGCGAGTTGGCGGCTGAAGGCGACTTCACCCTCTAAGCCACACTGCAAAACCAATGTGGGAGCAAGCCCGCTCCCACATTTTTGATTGCGGTGAATCAATACCCGCGATCGAAATCCACTTCCCCGCGCAACGCCTCTCCCGCCTGATACGCCCGCAGGTTTTCGACAAACAGCTTCACCATCATCGACGGCGAAGTCGGTGCCGAACTGTGGCCGGTGAGCAGCAGGCCCCAGGCAGTCCAGAATGGATGACGCTGGGGCAATGGTTCCTGACGGCACACGTCGATCACCGCGCCCGCCAGGTGCCCTTCCTTCAAGGCCTCCACCAGATCCGCATCGACCACCGCCACACCGCGCCCGGCATTGATGAACAACCCGGTCGGCTTGAATTGCCTGAACAGAGCCGCATCGTAGATATCGTGGGTGGCCGGCGTGTTCGGCAGCAGATTGACCACGTAATCGACCTTACCGACCAGCCGCGGCAGATCCGCCAGTGAACCGACTTCGATAAACGGTGCCTGCTGGCGCGCGCTGCTGGCAACGCCATACAACTCGACGCCAAACGGCACGAGGAACTGCGCGACACTTTGACCGATATCACCGGTGCCGACGATCAACACCTTGCGCCCCGCCAGGCTCTGGCCATGGCGACTGTCCCACTTACGCTCGACCTGGCTGACCAGTCGCGCCAGCACTTCTCGTTCGTGGCCGAGCATATACGTGAGCACGTACTCGGCCATGACCTGGCCGAAGATGCCGACTGCACGGGTCAATCGATAGTGCCGCGGCAAGCCATCGGCCAGCAGCGGCGTAATGCCGGCCCAGGTCGATTGCAACCATTGCGGCTGATGGCCCTGGCGTAACAGGGTCGCCAGTAAATCAGGCTGGCCAAGCCACACCGGACAATCGGCGGCCTGGCTGGCCAGTTCGGCGGAGTCGCCGCTGGTCAGCACCTCCAGATCCGGTGCCGCCTCGCGCAACAGTTGGGCGTACACGGGGTGGTCGTGTTCAGCAATCAGGACGCGCATGCTTCAAACCTTTCAAAAACGGTGCAGACGGCAGCCGACAGAGCGGGGCTCCGTCGATGCTGCCATCGCTAAAATCAATCAGTGTTTCATAACCACTCTGAACAGAGCCTGTCTGCCGCTCAAACCGGATCGTTGCGACGCAACAACTCTTCTGGCAAGTGCTCGATGTACTCGTCTTCGGCAGGCGGCATTTGCAGGTGATAACCCTGTTTTTCGAGGTTTTCCAGTACGACCGTGATGTCTTCGCGTGACAGCTTGCGCTCGGGGGTCAGCACCAGGTCGAACGCGTGGATGGCCTTGCCGAAGGCTGCCATCAGGGCATCCGGCACACGCTCCAGAGCATCGCTCTTGAGCACATACAGATACATTTCGTTTTTCTTCGAGCTGCGGTAGATGGAGCAAATACGTTTCAAGGCTGTTCTCCGGCGGTGGCCAGGCTGTCGAGCAGCGCCTGGCCCATCAATTCGCGGCGCCAGCCACGCAGCGAATCAGGCAATTGGTAGGGACCATTGGGAAAGCCGCTCTTGAGCAGCGCTTCCAGGGTTTTCTTGCGCAGCATCAGTTCCGGCGCAATGTTCAGGCGCTCGGCTTCGGCCTGGCCGATGGCCTTCAGCTGCTTGAGTAGCACGGCAGCATCCACCGGTAATGGCTCCGCCACGGCTGGCGGCCATTGATCAGGCGACACACTGCCAGAGCGCTTGATCAGATCAAGCAGAAACTCGCCGTCCTGACGCACGGTACGCGGGTGCATGTCTTCGATCTTCGCCAGGGCACCGAGGTTGTCCGGCTGCGTGCGCGCCAATGGCCACAGCGAATGCTCGCGGATAATCCGGTTGCGCGGCAGGTCACGGGCGCGCGCTTCCTTTTCGCGCCAGGCGCAAAGCTCACGCAAAACGGCGAGTTGGGCTCGGGACAGCTTCCAGGCCAGCTTGGCATCGCGATAGACCTCGTCAGGGTCGATCTCGCGACGCAGGTTGGCCACCAGTTCGGCACCGTCTTCCAGGACCCAGGCGTATTTCTCGTCGGACAGCTTGGGACGCAGCTTTACGAAGACTTCAGCCAGGTGCACGGCATCTTCGGCGGCATAGCTGATCTGAGTTTCGGAAAGCGGGCGTTGCAGCCAGTCGGAACGGGTTTCACCCTTGGGCAGGTCGATGCCGAGCACTTCCTGCACCAGACGCGAATAGCCCATGGAAAAACCGAGGTTCAGGTAAGCGGCAGCCAGCTGCGTATCGAACAGTGGCGCCGGCAGGCTGCCGGCCAGGCGCAGCAGGACTTCGAGGTCTTCGCTGCACGCATGGACAACTTTGACCACGGCCGGGTTTTCCAGCAATGCGGCCAATGGTTGCCAGTTGTCGATAGTCAGTGGATCAATCAGGTAGGCGCGTTCGCCATCGCCGACCTGCAACAGGCCGGCGATCGGGTAGAAGGTGTCGACCCGCATGAATTCGGTATCGAGGGCAACGAATGGCAACTGCTGCCACTCGGCACACAACCGTCCGAGGCTATCGTTGTCGCGAATCCAGTGAATATCGATGGCCACACGGCTCTCCCTTGAAGAATGGCGCGCAGTATATATCGCCCCCGGCGATTTCCGCGCATCCACTGAACAAGAGCGTTAGCGAAAATTACTGCGTGACATACAGAATAGTCCGACAACGTCGGGCTAGCTGGTCTTACCCAGCACGTAGATCCGCATCCGCGCACAACCGGGAAAAAAGTCCTGATGGCTGAGCAAACGGAAACCCGCCTGCCTGAACTCGCTTTCCACCTCGGCCTTGCTCGGCAACGGCCCTTCCACGCTTGAACGCGCGCCCTTGAAACGACCGCCGAGACGCACCGCGACAATCACCGTATCGCGACTGACCCGGTAAAACTCGCCAAGCATCGCCAGACGATGTTCCGGATTGGCAAGGTACTGAAACAGTTGCATGCAAAAGATGCAGTCAACCGCGTTCTCCGACAAACCAATCGTGAACGCGGAGCTTTGAAAGGTCTTGATCCGCTTCAACAGACTCTGCGGGTGATGCGTACGGGCATGATCGAGGATGTCCTGGGACGGATCCGTCGCGAGAATCACCCGATTGGCATGTTCGGCCAGCACCGCCCAGAAACGCCCCACGCCGCAGGCCACGTCAAGGATCAACCCCGGTTCGCCGGCGACCTTGAGTGCATTGCGCACCAAACGCTCTTCACGCCAGAGCGCCAGACGTCCGGCCAGGCCCGGCGCTTGCGGCTGGAGGCAGACGCGCGCGTGTTCCTGGTCGTAGCGCCGGGCAATCTCAAGCTCGATGGCGGATGGGGGCTGAGCGGACATGTGCAATGGCTCTTGATGAAAGTTCTACAGGCCGCAGGTCGGCGGCCGCCGCGTGAAACAAAATCGGAGCACTCAATCTTTGGCCAACACACCGTCGACCACTGGACCACGACATCCGGCAAACATGTCCAGATCCTGGTTGTAGACCTTGCTGTTGACCTCCAGCAGCCCGAGCATCGAATGGAACAGGTTGTCCTGGCTCAAGGGCTTTTCACGACTCTGTTGCAGGCAGTGGGTATCTACCGCAAACGACTTTTTATAGCTGTCGGAGAACCACGCAAACATGGCTACATGCTTTTGCTGCTCCGGCGCCAGCATGTAAGGCGTGCCGTGAAGGAACAAGTTGTATTCGCCCAGGGACTCGCCGTGGTCCGACAGATACAGCATCGCGGTATCCACTTTGTCCTGGTTGCTGCGCAACAGATCGATCAGGGTCGACAGCACATGGTCGGTATAGACCAAGGTGTTGTCGTAGCCATTGACAATACTTTCACGACTGCAATTGTTCAGGGCATTACTCTCGCAAACCGGGGTGAAGCGCTCGAACTCTTTCGGATAACGCTTGAAGTACTCCGGACCGTGGCTGCCCATCTGGTGCAGTACCAATACCGTGTCCTTGTCCAGGGTATCGATGAAATGTTGCAGTCCTTGCAGCAGGATTTCGTCGCGGCATTCACTGTTGGCACACAGCGCCGGATCTTTCAGATTGCTGACGTCGTCAACGGTGACGCGATCGCACGTACCTTTGCAGCCTGACTGGTTGTCACGCCAGATCACGTCGATACCTGCATGCTTGAGCACATCCAGCAGGCCTTCTTCGTTCTTTGCCTTGCTGGCGTTGTAGTCCTTGCGCCCCATGTTGGAAAACATGCAAGGCACCGATACGGCGGTTTCAGTACCGCAGGAATGCACATCGGTGAAGGCGATCAGACCGTCTTCCTTACTCAGTTTCGGCGTGGTGTCACGACTATAGCCAAGGATGCCGAAATTCTCTGCCCGGGCACTTTCACCCACGACAAGAACAGTCAGGGACTTGCGCCCGTGAGTTTGCCAGACCGGATTGCGCTGGGCATCTTCCCCGATTTTGACAAAGGGCTGTCGTGCCGTGGCTACTTTTTCACGCAAGAAACCAGCCGAGGCACCAATGTAGTTGCTTGGCACCACCATCAGGCGCAACTCGTGATGATTGCGAAACAGCGAAGACAGGCCTTGATAGTTAACCAGTGCAACACCACCAATGACCGCTGCCGAGGCAAAAACCACCAGGACTTTACTCAGTAGCTCACGGTGCCAGCGACGGTAATCAATCGGCGTCGTCCACAACAGCCAGGTCGGTAAAACACCAAGCAGCACGATATAAAGAAACAACTTTAGCGACAGTAAGTCGCGCACTTCCGTAGCATTGGTTTCAGCAAAGTTACGCAACATGCCGGTGTCGATCAGAACACCATACTGACTCATGAAATACGCCACGCCCGCACTGATCATGAACAGCAGGGTCAAGACCGGTTTCAGCACCGGCCGGAAGGCCAGCAGGGTCAGCACAATGTTAAAGGCCGCGAAAATCATCACCCCGAAGGCCGCGCGCATGACGATGCCTTTACCATCGGATGCGGTGATTTCGAACAGGTGTTGCCAGAGTACAAAATTGAAACCAACTAACAAAAATGCGCTGGCAATCAGTGTCACCCATTCGGGGCGCACGGCTTTAATCTTGAGCATGAGGTTCGGCGGGTCCTGAAAAGATGTGCCTTCGGTAAATGTGAAAATTTCATTTACCGAGACAGCTGTAATTTTAGGTAGCCAACCATCAATTTTTTGTGAAAAAGAAGCCAACAATTAGTTGGCTTATTAAACCCGTCTGAAACTTTCAGACTATTTGAGAATGGTTCAGCTTCGACTCAAGCCTGGTGCAAGTACCAGCGCCAGTCCTGCTCACCGACCTCCCCCATGAATTGGCGGTATTCGGCGCGTTTCACCGCCAGGTAGACACCGAGGAACTCCTCGCCGAACGCTTCCCTGGCCCAACTGGAACCTTCCAGCGACCGCAATGTGGTCAGCCAGTCTGTCGGCAACAGTTTCGCAGCCTGTGCGTAGCCATTGCCTTCCACCGGCGCACCAGGGTCGAGTTGTTCGCGGATACCGCGATGAATGCCGGCCAGTATCGCCGCAGCCGCCAGATAAGGGTTGGCGTCTGCGCCACAAATCCGATGCTCGATGTGCCGGGAATACGCCGGCCCGCCGGGTACGCGCAGGCTCACGGTACGATTGTCCACGCCCCAGGTGGCCGCCAGAGGCGCATAGCTGTTGGCCTGGAATCGACGGTAGGAGTTGGCGTTGGGGCAGAACAGCAACAGCGAATCGAGCAAGGTACTGAGCATGCCTGCGACAGCCTGCTTGAGCAGCGGCGTTCCATCCGGGGCTTCGCTGGCAAAGAGGTTGTTGCCGTCCTTGTCCGCCAGACTCACGTGCATGTGCATCCCGGTACCGGCCAGGTCATCGAAAGGCTTGGCCATGAAGCAGGCTGTCATGCCGTGCTTGTGCGCCACCCCCTTGACCAGACGCTTGTAGCGCACCGCCTCGTCCATCGCCTGCAATGCGTCGGTGCGGTGCTCCAGGGTGATTTCCACTTGCCCCGGCGCGTATTCGGAAATGGCCGTGCGCGCCGGAATCCCCTGGAGCTTGCAGGCGCTGTAGAGATCGGCCAGGAACGGTTCGATCTGTTCAAGCTCGCGCAAACCATAAACCTGAGTGCCGCGCGGACGCCCGCCATCGACATCCAGTGCCGGTTGAGGCCGTCCGCTGCTGTCGCGTTGCTGATCCAGCAGGTAGAACTCCAGTTCCGCCGCCATGACCGGGTAATAGCCGTCAGCCTGTAAACCTTCGATGACTTTCGCCAACAAATGACGGGGATCGGCAATGGTGGCGGGCATTCCTTGCGTTGGGTGCATGCTGACCTGCACGGCCGCAGTCGGTATCAGACGCCACGGCATACGCGTGAGGCTGCCGCTGATCGGGTAGGCCCGGCAGTCGATATCACCGACATCCCAGACCAGCCCCGAGTTTTCCACGTCATCGCCGTTGATGGTCAGCCCGAGGATAGTGCTCGGCAATGGCCGCCCGCTTTCATACACTGCCAGCAACTCGTCACGGTGCAGCAGCTTGCCCCGCGGCACCCCGTTGTTGTCGAGAATGAACAGCTCGAACATTTCGATATCCGGGTTCTGTTCCAGAAAGGTCAGGGCTTCAAGCCTGGTGGCAAGCGAGGTGGTGGCACTGCTCATGGGGATTCTCTTTTTCCGTGTCAGACGGGTACGCAAAGGCACCCGCACGTCAATCCCGGCATCAACCGGAACAAGTAGGGACAATCAGCGGAAAAAGCAGGAATCCGGTGGGCGCGCATGGCGGCAATGCCACAGCGCCCAGAAGGCCAGTTCAGAAGGAAGTGCAGAAAGGTTCGGGGCGGTGGCGGGCGTGAATCGACGAACAAGGCTCGACGCTCGAGCGTCGATGGATGCCTTGAAGTGGATTGCGACTGGCCAACCGTCCATAGGGAGAACCGCAGAAAGCAGATGACCCGCAGCGTCACACGGCGGATCAAGTCGTTAAATCAGGATTTGTAGAACCTTGGATGTCGTTTGGCTAAACATTTCCCTGTTCAGTGGTGCCCCCCTGCGGGAGCTTGTATTTAATTTCCAAATACCACACCGGACTTTCTGATTTGCCGCCTCCAGGCTACGCGCGCCTAATCGGACACTACTGTTCAAGGTCCGATCATGGAAAACACGCGCGCCACCGCCCACCCTGCCCTCTTGCTGATGCCCTGCGTTGTCCCGTCTGCCCTGAACCTGCGCCCCTCCATGCCGCTGCCCTTCAACCCAGGGCACTACACCCGCCATATCCATTGACCCGGAGCCCGCCATGAAAACCACCGGTATCGCTACCGCTCACGCCAGTATGCTGCTTTGGGCCTTGTTGATCGCTGCGTCGTTTTCCGCAGCGGCGCAAGTCAGCCAGGCCATAGACCCGATCCTGCTGACCGGTTTACGCCTGTTGTTTTGCGCCGTGGTGTTTCTGCCGCTGTTGCTGCTCAAAGGCGATGCCGTCATGACCGCCCGCGCGTTGCTCGGTCACGCCGTGCTCGGCCTGCTGCTGGCACTGTACTTCGGCTCACTGTTCGAAGCATTGCGCTACACCTCGGCCGTCAACACCGGGACGATGTTCACACTGGTGCCGCTGATGACCCTGGCTTTCGAAGCCGTGCTGACACCTGACGGCAGCCTGAAACAACGGATTGTACCGATGCTGCTCGCCGCTGCCGGCGCAGTGTTACTGCTCATGAAAGGCAACGGCCCCGACGAGTTGCCATCGCCCTATGCATTGACCGTATACGGCATCGGCTGCCTGGCCATGGCACTCTACGCCCCCCTCAGCCAACGCCTGAAAGCCGATAGCCTCAAGGGCCGCGGGCCAGTGTCCATGACGTTCTGGAACATGCTGTTCGGCGCGCTGTTTCTGCTGGCATTCTGTGGCTTCAGTGGCGGTTGGCGCTCGGCATCATTACTAACGCTCAACGATTTTTATTGGCTGATGTACCTGGCGGTGTTCGCCACTCTGGCGACGTTTTGGCTGCTGCATCGAGCCATCGGTGTGATCGCACCGTCCTCGGTGATTTCCTACATCTACCTGAGCACGCTGTTTATCACCGTGTTTCACTGGCTTTGGGGGCGTCTGATGCCACTACCGCTGGGGTGGGCCGGCGCGGTACTGGTGGGCGTCGGCATGTTCGCGCTGTTGATGTCCAGCCGCCGTGCCGTGTCGGCGATGGTCCAGGGCTGAAAGGGCTTTGGGCGAAACTTCCGACGAGGCATTCTCCCTGTTCCCTCATTCCGCTAGGATCATTCGCTCATCCTTGCACAAGGTCAGCGCAAGGAACGTAGCGAGACGGAATGGATGCTGAACAGTAATTCGCTTAGAAAACTCGACATGCAGGACCTCATGGTGTTCGTCGCCTTGTACGAGCAAAACAGCGTCACCGGCGTATCCGAGGCGCTTTGCGTCAGCCAGTCCACAGTGAGTTACTGCTTGAAAAAACTGCGTACCGGTTTCGGGGACGAGCTGTTCATCAATACCCGTACGGGCGGCATGCAGCCCAGCCGCAAGGCTGGCACGATGTACCCTCACGTGCTGAAAATCCTCGAAAGCATCAACCTGTGTCACGCCGGCTCACCCACGTTCGACCCTGGACTGCAGCCCGTGATCTTCAACATCTGCGCACCGGAATATTTCGAGCAACTGATCCTGCCGCGCCTGTTGAAAACCTTCGACCTCGCCGATCTTCCGGTGATGGTCAACGTGGTCAAACTCGGAGCCGATATTCCTGCCCAAGCGTTGCGTGAAGGCAGCCTCGACCTGGTGATATGCTTCGGTCCGAACTTTCATCGCAGTCACGTCAATTTCAAATCGCAGACGCTGCTCGAAGATGATCTGGTGTGTGTTTTCGACAAACACGCCACGCCGGCGGAACCACGCTTGAGTCTGCAAACCTATGTCGAACGTCGACACGTATTCCCGACACCCTGGACGTCCGCCACCAACATGGTCGACGGCTGGCTCGCGCAGCAGGCTCATCAGCGCCAGATCGTCGCACGCGCCAACAGCTACAGCGCAGCGCTGAAGCTGATTACCGGAACCGACTATGCCCTGACCCTGCCCCGGCGCATCCAGCGATTGCTGGCCAGTGCCGAAACCTTCAATCACTGTGAAGCGCCCGAAGGCTTGCCGGGTTTCACCCTCGACATGCAGTGGAACCAGAGTGTCGATCGGGACAGCGCCAACACCTGGCTGAGAGAGCAGGTGATCCAGGCCTGTGTCGAGCAGGAAACGGCCTGATACTCAGTGGCTGATGGCGGTCTTGCTGTAGGAATCGCGATCAATGTCGAGAATTTCCACGCACAACTGGACTTCAATGCCGCTCGGCCATTCACACAGGTCCTGAACCACTGCCAGCAGGCTTTCAGACAGTTGTTTCTTGATCTGTGCGGAACGACCGCTCAACAGCGCCAGCTTCACATGCACGAACGCCCGCTGAGCCAGTGCCGTGCCAACCTTGAACGTCTCGACCTTGACCGCGCGGCTCTTGATGTCGAATTCGGCAGCAAACTGACCGGAACCCACCAGCGTATTGTTCAACCGCATCAATGCCACATCGGCATTCAGATCAGTCAGGTTGGCGGTGTATTCCATGTGCAGGTGAGGCATGAGTTGCTTCCTTCAAGTGGGGTGGAAAGGTCGTACATATAACACAACGCCACCCTGTTCACTCGGGCAGCGGCAATACGGCACGCTCACTCATGAACGCCTCCAGGCGCGAACGCAGCCAGCGCTCGGCAGGGTCGCTATCGACATGGCTGAGCCAGACCATGGACAGGTCCAGGGTCGGTGTCTTGAAGGGAAAGGGTTCCTTGAACAGCACTCCCGACGCGGCCATCGCCTCGGCTGTGTAATCCGGCAGGCTGGCAATCAGGTCGGTGCCGGCAAGCAGGGCCGGCAATGCACTGTACTGCGGCACCGAAAGCACCACTTGGCGCGTGCGACCGATATCCGCCAGCCACTCGTCGGCATAGCCACTGACATTGGCGGTATGGGACACCAGCACATGCGGTCGCGCGCAATATTCATCGAGGGTCAGCGGTGTGTCGGAAGCATCGGCGCGCAAAATGCTGGGCTGGATGTGCCGCAGCAACTTGCGTTTGGCATTGGCCGGCAGGCCGCGGGTCTGGCTGATACCCACCGTGATATCGCCGGATGCCAGCAAGTCGGGAATTCGCCAGTAATCGACATGCTGCACCACAAACACCACGTTGGGTGCCTCCTGGCGCAGAGCCCGCAGCAATGGCGGCAACAGTCCGAATTCGACATCGTCGGACAACCCGATGCGGAACGACATCGTGCTACTGGCCGGGTCAAAATCATGGGTCAGGCTCAAGGCCACGGACAAGGAATCCAGCGCCGGAGACAGGTGTTTGATGATCTCCTCTGCCCGCGCCGTCGGCTCCATGCGATGACCAACGCGTATGAACAGCGGATCATTGAACATCGCACGCAAGCGGTTGAGCGCAGAGCTGATGGTTGGCTGACCGAGAAACAGCTTCTCCGCCACCCGAGTGACATTGCGCTCGAGCATCAGTGTTTCGAATACCACCATCAGGTTGATATCGGCCTTGCGAAGTTCATTGCGGTTCATCCACTGTCCCCGATCCCCAAATCTACTGACAGTTTAGGTAGCTGGCACGATTGCCGTCTATCCAACTCAAGTTCACAGACTGATGCTGTTTACGGACGTCCAGGAACTGATCTAGAGAAAACCGGGCCGTACCCAGCCGTAAGGCGGGTGCAATAAAGCTGCTCCGAGCGAGCAGTTTTCCTGGAAACAGGCTTATGTTTTCCCACTTGGATGCGGTGCCTGGTCCGACAACGTTTCCTGTACCGGGGCGGGATGCCGACAGCGAGAGACCGCTGAAAAAAGCTTCAGAAACGAAAAAGCCCCGTAGCTTTTCAGCGACGGGGCTTTTTTCATGTAATGGCGGAGAGATAGGGATTCGAACCCTAGGTACCGGTGAAGGTACAACGGATTTCGAATCCGTCCCATTCGGCCACTCTGGCATCTCTCCAACGGCGCGCATCATAACAACACTTTCGCAGGAAGCGAACCCCCCAAGCGAAATATTTCTGTGCTTTCAGATGCTTGCGTCGTTTAAAGCGGTACGCCCAGACGATTGGCGACTTCTTCGTAGGCTTCGATGACATCACCGAGGCCCTGACGGAAGCGGTCCTTGTCCATTTTCTTGCCGGTCGCCTTGTCCCACAGACGGCAACCGTCCGGGCTGAATTCGTCGCCCAGCACGATGGAACCATCGTGGAACACACCGAATTCCAGCTTGAAGTCGACCAGCAGCAGGCCGGCGTCGTCGAACAGCTTGCTCAGGACTTCATTGACCTTGAGCGACAGTTCCTTCATGCGGACCAGTTGCTCGGCGGTGCCCCAGCCAAATGCCACGACGTGGGATTCGTTGATGAACGGGTCGCCCTTGGCGTCGTCCTTCAGGAACAGTTCGAAGGTGTAAGGGTTGAGCTTCATGCCCTCTTCGACACCCAGGCGCTTGACCAGGCTGCCAGCGGCGTAGTTACGCACGACGCACTCGACCGGAATCATGTCGAGCTTCTTCACCAGGCATTCGTTGTCGCCCAGCAATTTGTCGAATTGGGTCGGCACGCCAGCGGCTTCGAGCTTCTGCATGATGAAGGCGTTGAACTTGTTGTTCACCATGCCTTTGCGGTCGAGCTGTTCGATACGTTTGCCGTCGAACGCCGAGGTGTCGTTGCGAAACAGCAGGATCAAACGGTTAGCGTCGTCGGTCTTGTAAACCGACTTGGCTTTGCCGCGGTAGAGTTCTTCACGTTTTTCCATGATGGGCTCCGCTTGCTAAGTAGATGGGCTAGGCGATGTGGCGCCAGTCGAGCCCTGAATCTTGATCGGCCAGTTGCAGCCAGTCCGGGTCGCACCCGAGGGTGTCGACAAAACATTGCCGGGCCAGCTGCGGCAGGTTGTTCTTGCTGCTCAGATGGGCCAGGACCAGGTGTTGCAGGTCTTTCCAGCCCAACTCGGCCACCAGGAATGCCGCCTGATGGTTATTCAAATGCCCCAGCTCACCGCCCACCCGTTGCTTGAGAAAGTACGGGTAATGACCGCGGGCCAGCATGTCACGACAGTGATTGGACTCGATCATCAACGCATCGAGGTCCCGATAGCCGTCCAGCACCTTGTCACAGTACGAACCCAGGTCGGTCAACAGGCCGAAGCGCCGCTCACCGTCACTGAATACATATTGCGTCGGTTCCTGTGCATCGTGGGCCACGGCAATGACACCGATGCTCAAGTCGCCGATTTGCAGCTGCTCGCCGCCGGCCAGAAAGCCTGCGGGTTCAATCGGTTTGCGCATCCCGCGCAAGGTCCCGCGACTGAGGTAGACAGGCAGATTGTAGCGCCGAGACAGCAAACCCACGCCATGCACGTGGTCGGCATGTTCGTGGGTCACAAGTATCGCGCTCAGCTGCGCAGGGTTCACCCCCAGGCGCAGCAGGCGTTTTTCGGTTTCCCGCAGGGAAAAGCCACAATCCACCAAGACGTACGTATCAGCGCTGGCTACCAGCGTGCCGTTCCCTTGACTACCGCTGCCGAGAACGGCAAAACGCATAGGATCAGCCCAGGTTGTCCTGAATCTTGCTCAACACTTTACGCGCCACATCTGCCGGCGCCACGGTGTTGATGTTTTTCTCGACGGTGACCTGGACGTTCTCGCCAACCTTGCTCAGGCGAACCTGATAACGCTCGGCGCGGGCGTCAAGCTCTTCCTTGCTCGGCGCGCTGCCGAACAGGCTGCTGAAGAAGCCTGGCTTGTCGTCTTTCTTCTCGGCTTTTTCGGCCAGGTTGATGTAGTACAGGCCCAAGCTGCGGTTGATGTCTTCAACGCGCCACTCACCTTGTTCCAGGGCACGACCGACGCTCGACCAGGCACGATCCAGGTCGGTACCGACGTTCAGCACAGGGTTGCCGCTGCCGTCTTCGCTGAGGCTGACGCGGCTGGGTGCGTCGAAATCACGCGAAGCCAGCATCGAGACCGAACCGCCCTTCTCCGAGATACGGCTCATGCTCGCGAGCATGTCGTCGACCAGTGCCGCGTCCAGGCCAGTGTTGACCGAACGGTTGGTGAATGCCACGTCAGCGGTGCTGCCGGCAGGACGCTCGGCGCTGACCACATAGACTTCACTGGTATTGCGCTGTACGCCCGGCTCGATGCGCACCCGCACGCGGGTTTCGCTGTCCGTGCCGACGCCGGCCGCGCTCAGGCGTTTGCCCATGGCCGCGGACAGTTCGTCGGAATGTTGCCAGGTCGTGGTGAATTCGCCGGTTTGCGGACGCTGTTCATCCAGTCGGAAGCCGTTGTCCTGGAAGAACTGAACAGCCACAGGCCAGACTTCGGCTGGCGGGTTCTGGGCCAGGATAGAGCTGGAACCGCCGCTCTTCTGCAGGGAGTAGGCGCTGGCGTCGGCAGCTGCCGTCAGCGGCTGCGGCCGAGGCAC
Organism: Pseudomonas sp. B28(2017); assembly: GCF_002113025.1. GTDB lineage: Bacteria > Pseudomonadota > Gammaproteobacteria > Pseudomonadales > Pseudomonadaceae > Aquipseudomonas. The sequence continues at coordinate 193,703 of NZ_NEJH01000002.1, forward strand.
GACGTATTCGCCCTTGGCGGTGTCATCAGCCACGTTGCGCGGGATCGGCAACAGCGGATCCAGACGCTTGGCGGTACGGACATCCGGTGGCATTTGCATCGGTGCAGTCTGTTGCGCGTCCAGGTAATCGCTACCGCGGTCACGGAAATAACCTTCCGGGCCCCAGACCCATCCACAGCCACTGGTGCTGGAGATAATCAAGGCAAGTGCGGAAAGTCCGGCCATTCGCTTCATGCGTTGTACTTCCTCAATTAAACCAGGACGCTGCACTGGCGCAGGGCCGAGCGGAGCGTTTCGTGACAAGGTGCGCTCAGCCAGGTCAGCGGCAGGCGAATGCCTTCGTGCATCAGGCCCATTTCAACCAAAGCCCACTTCACCGGAATCGGGTTGGCTTCGATGAACAGGTCCTTGTGCAGCGGCATCAGTTTTTCGTTGATGGCCCGCGCAGTCTCGGCGTCCCCCCGGAGGGCGGCCTCGCACAGATCGGCCATTTCACGCGGAGCGACGTTGGCGGTGACGGAGATGTTGCCCTTGCCGCCCATCAGGATCAGCTCGACTGCGGTCGGATCATCACCGGAAAGGACGATGAAGTCCTTGCTGACGCCATCGAGGATGGCTTTGGCACGTTTGAGGTCGCCGGTCGCTTCCTTGATACCGATGATGTTCGGCACGGTGGACAGGCGGATCACGGTCTCGGCCTGCATGTCGCAGGAGGTGCGGCCGGGAACGTTATAGAGAATCTGCGGGATGTCGACCGATTCGGCGATGTGCTTGAAGTGCAGGTACAGGCCTTCCTGGGTCGGCTTGTTGTAGTACGGCACGACCAACAGGCAGGCATCGGCGCCGGCTTCCTTGGCGTTGCGGGTCAGCTCGACGGCTTCGCGGGTCGAGTTGGCGCCGGTGCCGGCAATGACCGGAATGCGACCGTTGACCTGCTTGACCACGGCCTTGATGACGGCGATGTGTTCTTCGACGTCCAGGGTTGCCGACTCGCCGGTGGTGCCGACGGCGACAATGGCATGGGTGCCGTTTTCAAGGTGGAAGTCCACGAGTTTGCTGAGGCTGTCCCAGTCAAGACGCCCCTGTGCATCCATGGGTGTGACCAGTGCCACCATACTGCCCGCAATCATGAAACCGCTCCTGCCGGAAAAAGAGAGCCGTAATGGTACTGGCGCCAAGATGCTTGCACAAGCGAAGTACTGTGCTGCTGCCATTCCCCTTGGCGCCGGTTTTCGCTACCCTTCAGACTTTGATCGGTACTGATCAGCTTGTACGCCGGGTTCCAGCCTCCCTTTTCGGCCTCCCAGGCCCCGTTCCAGCGTCGCCGCTGCGCGCTCCCGCTATTATTGGAGCGAGTTGCGAGCCACGGCCCGGGATTTTCTGAACGGGCACGCGCAGGCGCACCCCGACGGCCAACGCCCGTCAACCTACCGACCGCTCATCGCTTTAGGAATGCTGCATGTCCACCCCCACAGTCCGCGAACAATTCCTTGTCATCAGTGCCCTCGGCGCCAACCCCATGGAGCTGACCAACGTCCTGTGCCGCGCCAGCCATGAAAACCGCTGCGCCGTAGTCACCTCCCGCCTGACCCGTCATGGCGAATGCAGTGCGCTGGTCCTCGAAATCTCCGGTAGCTGGGATGCCCTGGCGCGCCTGGAAGGCAGCCTGCCAGTACTGGCCAAGCGGCATGCGTTCACGGTCAACGTGGTGCGCAGCGCCGCCCTGGAAAACCGCCCCCAGGCCCTGCCGTACGTCGCTTATGTCAGCTCGGCCTACCGCTCGGACATCATCAACGAACTGTGCCAGTTCTTCATGGACCACAACGTCGAGCTGGAAAACCTGACCTGCGACACCTATCAGGCGCCGCAGACCGGCGGCACCATGCTCAATGCCACATTCACCGTGACCTTGCCGCCCGGCGTGCAGATCAGCTGGCTGCGCGATCAGTTCCTGGATTTTGCCGATGCGCTGAACCTGGATGCCCTGATCGAACCCTGGCGCCCACAGAACCCAATGTAAGGAAGCTTTCATGGCCGTTGCCATCGACCAACCGGTTGCCGATTTCGAAGCCCCCGCCACCAGCGGGCAGACCATCAGCCTCGCCGGCCTGAAAGGCAAACAGGTGGTGATCTACTTCTACCCCAAGGACAGTACGCCGGGCTGCACGACCGAGGGGCAAGGCTTTCGTGATCAATACGCTGCGTTCAAGGCCGCCAATACCGAAGTGTTCGGCGTGTCTCGCGACAGCCTGAAATCCCACGAGAACTTCAAGTGCAAGCAGGAATTCCCCTTTGAGCTGATCAGCGACAAGGACGAAGCCATCTGCCAGCTGTTCGACGTGATCAAGCTGAAAAAGCTCTACGGCAAGGAATACATGGGCGTGGATCGCAGCACGTTCCTGATCGACGCCAATGGCGTGTTGCGCCAGGAATGGCGCGGCGTGAAGGTGCCGGGGCATGTCGATGCGGTATTGGCGGCTGCTCAGGCTCTGAATAAGGCCTGATTTCCGGGCGTTCTTTCGGACACTTTCGCGAGCAGGCTCGCTCCCACATTGGTTTTGTGTTCAATCCCGTGGGAGCGAGCCCGCTCGCGAAGGGGCCATCAACCCCACTGAACAATCAAGCCTGACCGTTAAAGCAGCGGCGCCACCACCGGCTCCTTGCGCGGCCAGGCGTCCAGCACAGCCTTGAACAGCGTCGCCAGGGGAATCGCAAAGAATACCCCCCAGAAGCCCCACAACCCGCCAAACAGCAGCACCGCGCAAATGATCGCCACCGGGTGCAGGTTGACCGCCTCCGAGAACAGCAATGGCACCAGCACGTTGCCATCCAGCGTCTGGATGATCCCGTAAACCGCCATCAAGTAAATGAACTGATCGCTCCAGCCCCACTGGAACAGCGCAATCAGAAACACGGGCACCGTCACCACCACGGCGCCGACATAAGGCACCACCACCGAAATCCCCACCAGCAGTGCCAGCAACGCCGCATAGTTGAGCTCGAGAACAACAAAAGCGATGTAGGTCACGCCACCGCAAATGAAGATTTCGATGACCTTGCCGCGAATGTAGTTGGCGATCTGCCGGTTCATGTCATGCGCGACCCGGGTGATCAACGCCCGCTCACGGGGCAGGTAACCACGCACCCATTGGCCGATCATAGCCCGATCCTTGAGGAAGAAAAACACCAGGATCGGCACCAGCACCAGGTAGATCATGATGTTCACAAGCAATGGCAGGCTCGACAGCGAGAACGTCAGTGCCCACTGACCAAACTTGCCGATTTCACCCCGCGCCACTTCGATGGCCCGCAACACTTGCTCATCGGATACCAGGTGCGGATAGCGTTCGGGCAGCAGCAGTAACAGCGACTGCCACTTGGCAAGCATGCCGGGTAACTCATTGAACAACGTAATCAACTGATGCCACAGCAACGGCACGACAACCACGATAAATACCAGCAACAACCCCATGAATAACGCAAAGACCAGCCCCACTGCGGCCCAACCCGGCACGCGCAGGCGCTCGAGAGCCACCACCAGCCCCTGCATCAGGTACGCCAGCACCATCCCGGCGAGCACCGGCGCCAGCATACCACCCAGGGTCAGCACGGCGGTGAACGCCAGAAACAGCAGGACAGCCAGCACCACCGCCTCTTCATCGGAGAAATAGCGCTGAATCCAGTCGCGTAACACTTTGAACATCAATAATCCTTAGGGGTAAACGCAGCCGATTTCAGGCTTTTTTCAACCAGTAGCGGTAAACACCCGCGTCATCTTCTTCACGAAGCAGGGTATGACCGGCCAATCGGGCAAAGGTGCGAAAGTCGCGTTGCGAACCTGCATCAGTGGCGATGACCTTGAGTACCGCACCACTGACCATCCGGTTAAGTTCCATCTTGGCCTTGAGCAACGGCAACGGGCAATTCAGGCCACTGGCGTCCAGTTCAACGTCATGGGCTACAGCGTCGGTCATTGCATCACTCCGGGTCAGGTGGTTGAGCTGCCTAGAATATCTGGTCGCAACGCCGGTGTCCGGCTACAGTAAGGTCTTTGTCGACTAAGGCTTTGTGCATGACATTTTTGCGCCCTACCCTGCTGACGCTCGCTTGCCTGCTCGCCTCACCAGGCTTCGCCGACGACCTGCCGTCACTCGGCGACGCCAGTTCTGCCATTGTCTCACCTCAACAGGAATACCAGCTCGGCCGTGCCTGGCTGGCAATGTTGCGCAGCCAGGTTTCGCAGCTCAACGATCCGCAACTCAAGGATTACGTGGAGTCCAGTGTTTACCGACTGGTGGAGACCAGCCAGGTCACTGACCGGCGCCTGGAGTTCATCCTGATCAACAGCCCGCAGCTCAACGCCTTTGCGGCGCCGGGCGGGATCGTCGGGGTCAACGGCGGCCTGTTCCTCAATGCCCAGACCGAAGGCGAGTATGCCTCGGTACTGGCGCACGAACTGGCTCACTTGTCGCAGCGCCACTTTGCCCGGGGCGTCGAAGCACAGAAACGCATGCAAGTACCGATGATGGCTGCATTGCTGGCCGGTATCGTGGTTGCAGCCGCGGGCGCCGGTGACGCCGGGATCGCGGCGATTGCCGGCACACAGGCAGCAGCTATTCAGGAACAACGGCGATTCTCCCGCCAGAACGAACAGGAAGCCGACCGCATCGGCATTCTCAACCTGGAAAAGGCCGGTTATGACCCCCGGTCGATGCCCACCATGTTCGAACGCCTGATGCGTCAGTACCGCTACGATGCCAAGCCACCGGAATTCCTGCTGACTCACCCGGTCACCGAATCGCGTATCGCCGACACCCGCAACCGTGCCGAACAGGCACCACAGGGCGGTATCGAAGACAGCATGCGCTATCAACTGATCCGCGCGCGTGTCCAGTTGATCTATGAAGAAACCCCGGGGCTCGGCGCCAAGCGCTTCCGCGCCCAGCTTGACGAGAACCCGAAAAACGACGTGGCGCGCTACGGCCTGGCGATCGCCCAGATCAAGGGCGGTCAACTGAACGAAGCGCGGGAAAACCTCAAGCAGCTGCTGGCCAAGGCACCCAACGAAATCATCTACAACCTGGCTCAAGTGGATCTGGACATCACCAACAATCGCCTGCCCGACGCCCAGTCGCGGGTTGACCGGTTGATAACCCAGTACCCCGGCAACTACCCGCTGAATCAGGTGCGCGTCGACCTGCTGCTGAAGCAGAACCGCGCCGGGGATGCGGAGAAAGCCCTCGAAGGCCTGCTCAAGTCGCGCCCGGATGACCCGGACGTGTGGTATCAGGTTGCCGAAACGCGCGGCCTGTCGGGCAATATCATCGGCCTGCATCAGGCTCGTGCCGAGTATTTTGCGCTGGTCGGGGACTACAAACAGGCCATCCAGCAACTGGACTTCGCCAAGCGCAAGGCCGGCAGCAACTTCCCGCTCTCTTCACGGATCGACGCGCGGCAACGCGAACTGATGGAACAGGAGCGCATGATCAAGGACATGATGGGCTGACGCCTTCGGAGACAAAAAGTCCGGACATAAAAAAACCGCCTCTTTCGAGGCGGTTTTTTATTCAGCCGACAACCGGGTTATTCAGCCAGTTTGAAGGTGATGAAGCTCGCACGCCCCTGACGCAGTACCCGCATCGACACCGAGCGGTTCTTTGGCAGCGCCTTGGCGATGTCCGCGAACTCCTTGGTGGAACCGATGGCCTGGTTGTTCAGGTGGGTAATCACATCACCCGGCTGCAAGCCGATCATGGCGGCAGGACCGTCCTGCACCTCCTTGATCAGCACGCCACCTTTGAGGTCGTAGGTTTTCTTTTGCTCGTCAGTCAGCTCGACCACGGAAACACCGAGGCGATTGCTGCTGCGCTCGATGCTGGATTTTGGCAGCGCATCCAGCTCCTTGCCCTCTTCCGGAATCGCGCCGACTGTCAGTTCGACATTCTTGCGCTTGCCGTCACGAATCACTTCCAGATCGGCCTTGGAGCCGGCCTTCAATGCGCCAACGAGATGCGGCAGGTCGGCCGACATGACGATTGGCTGACCGTTCATGCTCAGGATCACGTCGCCAACTTGCAGGCCACCCTTGGCAGCCGGGCCATCATCCTGGATCTGGGCAACCAGCGCACCCGCCGGCTTCTCCAGACCGAACGACTCGGCCAGGTCCTTGCTCACTTCCTGAATCACGACACCCAGCCAGCCACGGCTGACCTTGCCTCCGGATTTCAGCTGATTGGAAACATCCATGGCCACGTCGATCGGGATTGCAAACGACACCCCCATGAAGCCACCGGAACGGGTATAGATCTGCGAGTTGATCCCGACCACCTCACCGTTCAGATTGAACAGCGGGCCGCCCGAGTTGCCCGGGTTGATCGGCACGTCGGTCTGGATGAACGGCACATAGTTTTCGTTCGGCAGGCTGCGACCGACGGCGCTGACGATGCCTTGGGTCACCGTGTGGTCAAAGCCGAATGGCGAGCCGATCGCGACAACCCATTGACCGGCCTTCAGGTCCTGGGATTTGCCGAGCTTCAGCACAGGCAGATCCTTGCCTTCGATTTTCAGCAGCGCCACGTCGGAACGTGGGTCGGTACCGATCAGCTTGGCTTTCATTTCGCTGCGATCAGCCAGACGAACGAGGATTTCGTCAGCATCGGCGATCACGTGGTTGTTGGTCAGGATGTAGCCATCAGTAGAGATGATGAAACCCGAGCCCAGGGAAGTTGCCTCACGCTGACGGTCGCGAGGTGAACGCGATTGCGGCGGCATGCCCCGCTCGAAGAATTCGCGCAGCATTGGCGGCAAGCCTTCGAGGTCGGGCATTTGCTGGTTGACTTTGCGATCCGGCAGCTTTTGCGTGGTACTGATGTTCACGACCGCAGGCGAGGCCTGTTCGACCAGTTGCGTAAAGTCAGGCAATTCGACCGCTTGGGCGGTGACCGCCTGACCGAGCACCAGCACGGTGGCAATTATGGAAAGGTAGGACTTCAAGCGTGGTATCGACATACGGCTCCCGTTACGACGAGCATGGTTAAGCGATATGGAGCAAGGAACACCGGGAACAATACGCCGGTATTTTTGTTCCGGGAACAACAAACAAGGCCAGAGCCGAGGGGCTCTGACCTATAAGAAATTTAAGGGATTTTTGCAAATTGAAATGCTCACGAAACATTTCGAATTCAGCTCACTGCTTGGTTGCAGCAGCGTCGGTACGCATCGAAAGCGCTATCCGTTCAGCAGTACCGACCGGTATCTCGCCGACGACGGTCACCATCATCTCACCCTGTGCTGTGGTCAAGCGCCGGGAAACCGCAACGGTCGGCCCCAACTGAGTACGGGTGTCGGTGACTGTTGCGCCATTCAACGGCTCGAGGAATACCGAAAAGCGCGCCAGACCATCGTCATACAACAGGCTATTGACCTGGGTTTTAGTCTCCGGATCCTTGCGAGCGGTGCTACTGGTCAGCTCGAAGCCCGGCGGCAACCAGTCGGAACGCCAGACCTGGGCGGTCTTGACGGCAGAAGCCTTGTCACTTTCAAGGTTGACCGGCTTGCAATCGTTACTGGCCTGCAGGTCGTCTTCGGAAGGAACGTCTTTAGTATCCAGTTGCGTGAACTGGAAGCGCTCCAGCAACCGCCCCTTGTCGTCCAATAGCAAAGACTTCAGAGGCAGGCCGGTTTCCTTATCCAGATGCAGTTCAAAACCGTAGCGGTGTTGATCGCGGGGTGTAAGCGATACGATCACCGCCGAACGGCCGGCGACACGCGACTTGCCGACGACAGCAAGGTCATACCAATTCTTGAGCTTTTGAGGATCGAGTGCACGGGCAGCCGAGTTGGGGGAGTCCCCAAGCCCTGCTATCAGTGTGCCGCTGACGCATTGAGTATGCCCATCAATGCGCACGACTTCCTGAGCGGAACCGTCGAGCTGGATCAATCGCTCGCGGACCTTTCCATCCTGGACACGGTGCCAGATGTTATGGGTAGAAAAACTACCGTTACGCTCGTAGACGAAAGTACCCTGAAAGCTCTGCTGTTGCTCTGCCTGGCCCAGGCGTGTCAACCAGTCCTGGGCATCATCGGCATGGGCTGGAACGATGAACCAGCCGCTGAGCAGAAGCGAAAGTAGAGGTATGGCGCGCATGATCCTCCTTAACGGTTTTCCAGGCTTGCGGCACGAGCGTAAGGCAGAGCGCTCTCAGTGCCTTTCAGTGCAGCCTGTTGTGCATGTTGGCGCAAGTAACCTGGCAGACGCTGATCGTGCCAGCCTGGCTGACCTTGCAAAACGCCGCTGGCCATTGGGCCGGTGGCTTCCGAACTCTCATTGTAGCCTGCCAGGACAGCAGGGCCTTTTACTTGAGGAACGGCCAGCGCGGGTTGACTGGATTGCTGGGCCAGTTCGACACCGGCGATCTCATCCTGGTTGTACAGACGCACACCGGCCAGCACCGCCAGGGTCACAGAAGCTGCGACCGCCAGACGACCCAGGCTGCGCCATGGACCACGGGAAGGTTTTGCCGGTACGGCTTCGTCAGTCAGGGCAGCAGAAACAGCCGCAGCGATGTCCAGACGTGGAAGCAGCAGATCCTTGTGCATCACTGCCCGAGCGATCTGATAACGAGCCCAGGTATCACGGGTTTCAACATCGTCACAGGCATTCAATACCCGACGCAATTCCAATTCGTCCGCTTCGTTATCCATCACTGCGGACAGCGATTCCTGCAGGGCTTCACGACTCATGGCGTTCCTCTCTTGGCTGTCGCCGCTGTCTTTAGTTTTCCTGCAACAACGGCTGCAGGGCTTTGTCGATGGCCTCCCGGGCGCGGAAGATCCGGGAGCGCACGGTGCCTACCGGACATTGCATGACGCTCGCAATGTCCTCGTAACTCAGACCATCAAACTCACGTAAAGTTAGAGCCGTACGTAAATCTTCCGGCAGTTGCTGAATGGTTCGATGGACGGTGCCTTCGATCTCATCCCGCAGCAAAGCCCGTTCTGGCGACTCGAGATCCTTGAGGCCGTGATCGCCATCGTAGAACTCTGCATCCTCGGAACTGACATCGCTATCCGGCGGCCGACGGCCGCGTGAAACCAGATAGTTTTTCGCCGTGTTGATGGCGATGCGGTAAAGCCACGTATAAAACGCGCTGTCTCCGCGAAAATTTCCAAGTGCACGGTACGCCTTGATAAAGGCTTCTTGTGCCACATCCTGGGCTTCATGGGTGTCGTGCACGAAACGCACGATCAACCCGAGAATTTTGTGCTGGTATTTCAGCACTAGCAGATCGAAAGCACGCTTGTCGCCGCGCTGAACGCGTTCGACCAGTTGCTGATCCTCTTCCTGGGTTAGCATGAACACTCCTCGATGAGCTCGGAGGAGGCTTGCAGAACCAAACGACCAGACTTGCAAACATAGACTCGGGCTTTTCGCAAAAGTTCTCCCCCTCCAGGCAAGTTTCCTGCGGGCTCTGATTTGGCACGCACGAAAAGCGCAGCGCGAGTTGACCCGGCTGCGCGAATAATCTTGTCATCGGATTCTTCGGCAAGGATCGAACCGCAATTCCTCACTGAAGCCGACACTGTCCCTTGTTTCAGGCAACCGTCTATTGATCTTGGCCCTTTGGCAAAAGTTCCAAATATTTATAGCTGCGCCGAACCGACATTGTGCAACCGTGAAGCGAAAATGACTGTTAAATCGGCGATACAGTCACTCTCGCGCCCAACGGGCAGAAAAACATCCGACGAAGCGAGCGATGTTTTGCGTCACAGTAGTTTCACAATGCCATGCTGGCTCGGGTATTGTGCCGCTCCCCCCCTCTATATACTAGTGGGCAGTGCGGCCGACTCGACTCACCAGTCCGGCTGCGCCACCCCCGACCCGGGTCGCTTTGAGCGGAATCCTGAAATGAGCCAACAGTTTCAACACGATGTTCTGGTAATTGGCAGCGGTGCTGCCGGCTTGAGCCTTGCGCTGACCTTGCCCGGTCATTTGCGCATTGCCGTTCTGAGCAAGGGCAACCTCGCCAACGGCTCGACTTTCTGGGCCCAGGGCGGCGTTGCGGCCGTGCTGGATGACACCGATACCGTTGAATCCCATGTCGATGACACACTCAATGCCGGCGGCGGCCTGTGCCATGAGGACGCCGTGCGCTTTACCGTCGAGCACAGCAAGGAAGCGATTCAATGGCTGATCGACCAAGGCGTGCCCTTTACCCGCGATGAACACTCGAGCAACGAAGATGGCGGGTTCGAGTTCCACCTGACCCGCGAGGGCGGTCACAGCCACCGGCGCATCATCCACGCCGCCGATGCCACGGGCGCTGCCATTTTCACAACCCTGCTCGACCAGGCCAGGAAGAGACCGAACATCGAACTGCTGGAACAGCGGGTTGCGGTTGACCTGATCACGGAGAAACGCCTGGGACTCGAAGGTGATCGCTGCCTCGGCGCTTATGTGCTCAATCGCGGCACCGGCGAAGTCGACACCTATGGCGCCCGTTTCGTGATCCTCGCCTCTGGTGGAGCGGCCAAGGTTTACCTGTACACCAGCAACCCTGACGGCGCCTGCGGCGATGGCATCGCCATGGCCTGGCGCTCGGGCTGCCGGGTGGCAAACCTGGAATTCAATCAGTTCCACCCTACTTGCCTGTATCACCCGCAAGCCAAGAGTTTCCTGATCACCGAAGCCCTGCGAGGCGAAGGTGCCCATCTGAAGCTGCCCAACGGCGAGCGCTTCATGCAGCGCTTCGATCCACGGGCAGAGTTGGCGCCACGGGACATCGTCGCCCGGGCCATCGACCATGAAATGAAGCGCCTGGGCGTCGATTGCGTCTATCTGGACATCAGCCACAAGCCCGAAGCGTTCATCAAGACGCACTTCCCGACGGTGTACGAACGCTGCCTGGAATTTTCCATCGACATCACCAGACAACCGATTCCGGTGGTCCCGGCGGCGCACTATACCTGCGGCGGTGTGATGGTCGATCAACAGGGCCGCACCGATGTGCCGGGACTGTACGCCATTGGCGAAACCAGTTTCACCGGCCTGCACGGCGCCAACCGCATGGCCAGCAACTCGCTGCTGGAGTGTTTCGTTTATGCCCGTTCAGCGGCTGCGGACATTCTCGAACAGTTGCCCCGGGTTCAGATGCCAGCCCCCCTTCCCGCCTGGGACGCGAGCCAGGTCACCGACTCCGATGAGGATGTGATCATCGCGCACAACTGGGATGAACTGCGGCGGTTCATGTGGGACTACGTTGGCATCGTGCGCACCAACAAGCGTCTGCAACGGGCGCAACACCGCGTGCAACTGTTGCTGGATGAAATCGACGAGTTCTACAGCAACTACAAGGTCAGCCGGGATCTGATCGAGTTGCGCAACCTGGCCCAGGTGGCCGAGCTGATGATTCTGTCAGCCATGGAGCGCAAGGAAAGCCGTGGCCTGCATTACACCCTCGACTACCCGGACATGTTGCCGGTCGCGCTGGACACTATTCTGGTGCCGCCCACCTACGTCGGCTGAATTTGAGCCGGACCCGCAGGCGTCGGTGTACATCCGCCGCCTGCGCATCCCGGGGCACGCAAATGGCCCTGACCCGGCGCTCGCCACGCAAACGGAAACGCAGTACCACCACCAACGGCAGCGCCAGGCTATCCGGCCTTAGTTGCACGGGCTGCCAACCCTTGGCCCGACTCCACAACTGCCAGCCATCGGCATCGCGCCGCAAACCGCAAAATGCCTGCGGGTGCGTCAGCAGGATCTGCCGGGGCAACAGCCAGGCTCCGTGAGCCACGCACAGCACGACGCCGAGCCAGCTGGCCCAGACCGGAATCGACAGTAGACACAACGAACCCAACGCGAACAGCTGGGCCAAAAGATACGCCGCCAGCAACTGCCGTGAGGCATGCCAGCGGCATTCGAACCCGTTACTTGGGCTGGACACGATCCAGGATCATGCGAACCATGCGTTGCAGTTCGGGATCCTCGGATTCGCTGCGTTCCATGAACCAGCCGAACATGTCCTGATCCTCACACGTCAGCAGTCGGACGTACAACGCGCGATCCACCTCGTTGAGCGTTGCGTAAACCTCTTTCGTGAACGGCACCAGCAACACATCAAGCTCAAGCATGCCGCGGCGGCTGTGCCAAAAGAGGCGGTTCAGTTCAACATCTTCGACCATGGAGCGCTCCTCAAATAGGCCGCAAGTATACAGACCCGCGCCCCGTCGAACACTCGGCTTTGGTCGGCACCGGCGATCCTTTGTGAACTACCCATTTCGAAGGCGCCACCTTATGATGTCCGCCAAACTCTTTACCCTGCGATGACCCATGGCCGATTCTGCTTTTTTCTGCACGCTTTCTCATGAAGGTGTTCTCGCGGTCCGCGGCGCGGACGCCAGCAAATTCCTGCAAGGCCAACTGACCTGCAATCTCAACTACCTGAGCGATTCCCGGGCCAGCCTCGGTGCGCGCTGCACGCAAAAAGGCCGGATGCAATCGAGTTTTCGCATCCTGCTCGAAGGTGACGGCGTGGTCCTGGCCATGGCCACCGAATTGCTCGAACCGCAACTGGCGGACCTGAAAAAATACGCGGTGTTCTCCAAATCGAAACTGACCGACGAAAGTACCGCCTGGGTCCGCTTCGGCGTTGAGCATGGCGATGCTGCTCTGATCAGCCTCGGTCTGGACCTGCCGGCAGAAACCGACAGCGTCGTGCGCAACGATGGACTGATCGCCATCCGCGTCTCGCCGGAGCGCGCCGAGTTGTGGGTCGCCGCCGGTCAAGCCGACGCGGTCAAAGGCAAGCTGTCGGCTGCGCTGAGCGAAGGCGATCTGAACCAGTGGCTGCTGGGCCAGGTCCGTGCAGGGATCGGCCAGGTCATGCCCGGCACCCGCGAGTTGTTCATCCCGCAGATGCTCAACCTGCAAGCGGTCGGCGGCGTGAGTTTCAAGAAAGGTTGCTACACCGGGCAGGAAATCGTTGCGCGGATGCAGTACCTGGGCAAACTCAAGCGCCGCCTGTATCGCCTGCAACTGGCTGCCAGCGAGCTGCCTGAACCGGGTATCGCGCTGTTTTCCCCGACCCACGGCAGCTCCATCGGCGAAGTGGTGCTGGCTGCCCGCGCCGGGCAAGGCATCGAACTCCTGGCGGTGTTGCAAGCCGAAGCAGCAGAGAGTGGAGACATTCACCTGGGCGCCCTCGAAGGGCCGTCCCTGCAACTGCTCGACCTGCCTTATGAACTGGACCGCGATCGCGAAATCCAGCAATAACGGCAGCACTTGGCGCGACACCTAGAGAGACTAAATGAGCGAGCTGGCGGAAAAGGTCCAACAGGATTTGGTTGAGGCCATCAATAACGATGACCTGGTTCTGCCAACGTTACCGGAGGTGGCCCTGCAAATTCGCAAGGCCGCAGAAAACCCGGAAATCAGCATCAGCACCCTGAGCAAAGTGATCGGCCGCGATGCCGCGTTGTCGGCGCGCCTGATCAAGGTGGTCAATAGCCCGTTGCTGCGCGCGACCCAGGAAGTCACCGATCTGCACACGGCGATCACGCGCCTGGGCATCAACTACAGCAGCAATCTGGCGATCGGCCTGGTCATGGAGCAGATTTTCCATGCCCGCTCCGACGTGGTGGAACAGAAGATGCGCGATGTCTGGCGTAAAAGCCTGGAAATCGCCGGTGTCAGCTATGCGTTGTGCCGCAGCTACACCCAGCTCAAGCCCGATCAGGCGGCCCTTGGCGGGCTGGTGCACCAGATCGGCGTGCTGCCGATCCTGACCTACGCCGAAGATCACTATGAGCTGCTGTCCGACCCGGTCAGCCTCAACCATGTAATCGACCAGATTCATCCGCTGATCGGCGAAAAACTGCTCAAGGTCTGGGAGTTCCCGGACATGCTGGTGCAAGTGCCACGGCTATACCTGAACTTCAAACGCCAGTCTGCACAAGTCGACTATGTGGATCTGGTGCAGGTGGCCAGCCTGTATTGCTTCCAGGACACCGATCATCCGCTTGCCCGTACCGATGCGCTGAATGTACCGGCCTTCAGGGCACTCGGAATCGATTTCGATGACGCGGCGATGTGCGCCGATCTGGAAGAAACACGCACGATGTTTTACTGATCCTTGTTGCGAGGGGGTCTGCCCCCTCGCCACAGTGTGAATGTTCATTCTCCCGCAATAAAACTCACCCGCACCTTCAAACCCGCCTGCTCACCATCGTGCAAGCTGACCTGTGCCAGGTGCGCGCGACAGATCTCGCCGACAATCGCCAACCCCAATCCGGAACCGGCCACTTGCTGATTGCGTCGGTAAAAGCGTTCGAATACCCGATCACGCTCTTCAAGAGGTATGCCGGGCCCATCATCTTCGACTTCCAGTACGGCGGGCGCCGAGACGCGCAGAATCACGTTGCCACCGGGCGGCGTGTGAGCCAGTGCGTTATCCACCAGGTTGCTCAGCAATTCGTTCAGTAGCGTCGGCTCGCCCCGCAACCAGACGGGTTCATCCGCTTCCAGCGCCAGCGCGATGCCGCGCTTGTGGGCCAACGGTGCCATGGCCATGCCCAGCTCCCGTGCCAATTGACTCAGGTCGAGTAACTGCGCGCCGCCCTCGGCAATCGCCCGGGCGCCATTTTCGACCCGTGCCAGGGAAAGCAACTGATTGGCCAGATGGGTCAAGCGATCGGTGCCCTGGGCGGCGGTCTCCAGCGTGCTGCGCCAGGTATCGGGCTCGGCCGAGCGCATGCCCAGCTCCAGTCGCGCCTTGAGTGCCGCCAATGGCGTGCGCAGTTCGTGGGCGGCGTCGGCAATGAATTGCGCCTGTTTCTCGAACTGGCCGCGCAAGCGCTCGGTAAAGTGATTGAGTGCACGCACCAGCGGCCACAACTCGCGCTGCACTTCCACCAACGGCAAAGGGCGCAGATCGTCCGGCTGGCGCTCTTCCACCGCCGTGCGCAAGCGCTCCAGCGGGCGCAACGCAGCACTCACCGCAAACCACACCAGCATCAACGCCCCCATTGCCAGCATGCCCAGGCGCAGCAACGTATCCGCCGCCAGGCTGCGGGCCATGCTGACGCGCGCTTCATCGGTTTCCGCCACGCGGATTTCCGCCATGCCGTTCATGTTCGGTTCGCTCACGGGCTTGAGCAGGCTCACCACGCGCACGTTCTGCCCGCGGTACTGGGCGTTGTAGAAGCGTGCCAGCGCCGGATAGTCGTCGGTGCGCGGCGTTCCCGGCGGTGGCGCGGGCAAGTTTTCGTAACCGGAAATCAGCTTCTGATTGATGTCGTTGACCAGGTAGAAAATTCGCCCGGCACTGTCGTAGGCAAACGTATCGAGGGCCACGTAGGGCACGTCGGCGCTCAGGCTGCCGTCGCGCTGGGAGACGCCGGCGGCGATGGTCCGCGCCGAGGCCAGCAGGGTCCGGTCATAGGCCGTGTCGGCGGCTTCACGACCGTTCCAGTAGGCGCTCAACCCGCTGGCCAGCATCAACACCACCAGCAACAGCGCCAGGTTCCACAGCAACCGCCAGCGCAGGCTGCTGGGCTTATGCATCGCGGCTTTCCAGCAAGTAACCGAGGCCACGGAACGTCACGATGGCGACCGGCTGACCATCGAGTTTCTTGCGCAGGCGGTGCACGTAGATTTCGATCGCATCGGGGCTGGCCTCTTCATCGAGACCGAACACTTGCGACGCCAATTGCTCCTTGCTCATCACCCGACCGGGGCGTGCGATCAGGGCTTCGAGCACGGCTTGCTCGCGGGAGGTCAGGGTCAGCAATTCTTCGCCGAGGGTGAAACGCCGGGTTTCCAGGTCATAGGCCAGCACACCGCAACGCTGAATGCGTTCACCGCCCAGCACACTGCGGCGCAACAAGGCTTTGACCCGGGCTTCGAGTTCGGTCAGTTCGAATGGCTTGGCCAGATAGTCGTCGGCGCCGAGGTTGAGGCCGTGGACCCGATCCTTGACGTCGCTGCGGGCGGTCAGCATCAACACCGGCAGGTTCTTGCCCCGTGCCCGCAAGCGCGCCAGCACTTCGAAGCCATCCATGCGCGGCAAGCCGACGTCGAGGATCGCCATGGCGTATTCCTCGCTGCCCAGCGCCAGGTCGGCCGCCACGCCATCGTGCAGGACGTCCACGGTCAGCCCGGTGCCCTTGAGCGCCTGGGCGACACTTTCGGCGAGCTGCAGATGGTCTTCGACGAGCAGGACACGCATGGATCTTTACCTCATTCAGGGATGGTCGACGCCATTCTTTGGCGCGGAGTTTACAGCCGCAACCGCCGCTGTGAAGCCCGAAAACCGTGAAAGTCAGCTGAAAGCTTAGCGAAAGGTTAGCCCGTTACAGTCCAGCCACGGACAGTTTCGACTGCCGTCGCTGCGGCCACACAGCGATACGAAAAACGCCTCGAAGCGTTTTCGACAAATAAGAACAATAAACGGAGTAAGTCATCCATGCAGTCCTTGCAGACCCAGGCTATCGTGCCTGCCCGCCTCTCCCGTTTCAGCCACACTGCGCTTGCCAGCGCTGCCGCCCTTGCCGGTTTTTCACCTTTGAGCCATGCCGCATTCTTCGAAGACAGCTCGGCCACTTTCGAAACCCGCAACATGTACTTCAATCGCGATTTTCGCGACGGTACCAGTGCCCAACAATCCAAGCGTGACGAGTGGGCCCAGGGTTTCATGCTCAATCTGAAATCAGGCTACACCGACGGCACCGTGGGGTTCGGTGTCGATGCGCTGGGCATGATGGGGGTCAAGCTCGATTCGAGCCAGGACCGCACCGGTACCGGGCTGCTGCCAACCCATGACGACGGGCGCGCGGCTGACGAATATTCCAAGCTCGGCCTGACCGGCAAAATGAAAATCTCCGCCAGCGAGCTGAAAATCGGCAGCCTGATCCCGGAACTGCCGATCCTCAAGCCCAACGACGGGCGCATCCTGCCACAGACCTTTGAAGGCGGCATGCTGACCTCCAAAGAGATCAAGAACCTGACCTTCACCGGCGGGCGCCTGGACAAGGCCAAGGATCGCGACAGCACCGACTTCGAGGACGTTGCCCTCAACAACAAGAACAGCCGCTTCGCCGGAACGGTGGCCGGCGAACACTTCGACTTTGGCGGCGTGGACTACAAGTTCACCGACAAGATCACTGGCAGCTACCACTTCGCGCAACTCGATGAAGTCTACAACCAGCACTATCTCGGGCTGGTTGCCTCACTGCCGTTCGGCCCCGGCACCTTCGCCAGTGACCTGCGGTTTGCCATCAGTGATGACCAGGGCGAGGCCCGTGGCGGCAAGATCGACAACAAGTCCCTCAACGGCCTGGTGAGCTACGCCCTGAGCGGGCACAAGTTCAGCGCGGGCTACCAACACATGTCCGGTGACAGCGCGTTCCCGTATGTGGATGGCACCGACCCGTACCTGGTGAACTTCGTGCAGATCAACGACTTTGCCGGTGCCGAAGAGCGCTCCTGGCAAGCGCGTTATGACTTCGACTTCGTCACCCTCGGCGTCCCCGGTCTCAGCTTCATGAGCCGTTACGTGAGCGGTGACAACATCAAGCTCAAGAACGGTGACGAAGGCAAAGAATGGGAACGCAACAGCGAGATCAAATATGTAGTACAAAGCGGCGCGCTCAAGGATGTCGCCGTGCGTCTGCGCAATGCCACCTACCGCTCCAACTACTCCGCTCGCGATGCCGATGAAGTGCGTCTGCTGGTGAGCTATAGCGTTGCCCTTTGGTAATTCAGTACGTCCATAACAACAACTCCCAAGGAGACTTGAATGAACCTGTCAATGCGTAAAATCGCCCTCGCCGCCAGCGTCCTGCTGTTCACCGGCCAAGCGCTCGCCGAACCCAAACGCCCTGAATGCATCGCCCCGGCCTCGCCCGGCGGTGGCTTCGACCTGACCTGCAAACTGGCGCAAAGCGCGCTGATCAACGAAAAACTGCTGACCAAACCGATGCGCGTGACCTACATGCCCGGCGGTGTCGGTGCGGTGGCGTATAACGCGGTGGTCGCCCAGCGTCCGGCCGATGCCGGCACCCTGGTGGCCTGGTCCAGCGGCTCACTGTTGAACCTGGCCCAAGGCAAGTTCGGCCGTTTCGATGAAAGCAACGTGCGCTGGCTGGCCGCCGTTGGCACCAGCTATGGCGCCATCGCGGTTAAAAGCGACTCGCCCTACAAGACCCTCGACGATCTGGTTAAGGCACTGAAGAAAGATCCGAGCAAAGTGGTGATCGGCTCCGGTGGCACCGTCGGCAGCCAGGACTGGATGCAAACCGCGCTGATCGCCAAGGCCGCCGGGATCAACCCTCGCGACCTGCGTTACGTTGCCCTTGAAGGCGGCGGTGAAATAGCCACCGCCCTGCTCGGCGGTCACATCCAGGTCGGCAGCACCGACATCTCCGACTCCATGCCGCACATCCTCAGCGGCGACATGCGCCTGCTGGCGGTGTTCTCCGACAAGCGTCTGGACGAACCGGAAATGAAAGACATCCCTACGGCCCGCGAACAAGGCTACGACATTGTCTGGCCGGTGGTGCGCGGTTTCTACCTCGGGCCAAAAGTCAGCGACGAAGACTACGCCTGGTGGAAAGCTGCCTTCGACAAACTGCTGGCCTCCGAAGACTTCGCCAAGCTGCGCGATCAGCGCGAGCTCTTCCCGTTCGCCATGACCGGCCCGGAGCTGGACACCTACGTGAAGAAGCAGGTCGCGGACTACAAAGTGCTGGCCAAAGAGTTCGGCCTGATCCAGTGATCGTCTCTGTCTAGCGGCTGCGACTTCGCTCGGCGGAGTCGCAGCACAGGAGTTCCTCATGCTCTTACAACGCATTTTTGCTTCGGTGCTGTTGCTGGCCTGTATCGGCCTGGCACTGATGGCGTGGCCGTACCAAGCGGCTTTTTCCTACGAACCGGTGGGGCCTCGGGCCTTTCCATTGCTGATGCTCGGCCTGATGGGCTCGGCACTTCTGTACATGGTATTTCGTCCTGCGCCGATCAAGCACAGCGATGACGAGCCGCCGCTGGACCGCGAAACCCTGACCAAGATCGGCATCTGCGTGGTGCTGTTGCTGGTATTCGCCGGCGCCTTCGAACCTCTTGGTTTCATCGTCGCCAGCATCCTCACCGGCGTGCCGATGGCACGCCTGTATGGCGGCCGCTGGGTACCCAGCATCGTGATCATCAGCCTGATGGCCGTCGGCCTTTACCTGCTGTTCGACCGCGTGATGGACGTACCGCTGCCCCTCGGCCTGCTCGACGTTCTGGAGAACTGATATGGATACTCTTGGCTATTTGGGTCAGGGTTTCGGCGTCGCGCTGAGCCCCTACAATCTGGTGACCGCCCTGTGCGGCACCCTGATCGGCACCGTGGTCGGCCTGTTGCCGGGGCTGGGCCCGATCAATGGCGTGGCACTGTTGATCCCGATCGCATTTGCCCTCGGCCTGCCACCGGAGTCGGCGTTGATTCTGCTGGCGGCGGTGTACCTGGGTTGTGAATACGGCGGCCGGATCAGCTCGATCCTGCTGAACATCCCGGGCGAAGCCTCCACTGTGATGACCACCCTCGACGGCTACCCGATGGCCCGCCAGGGCCTGGCCGGTGTCGCGCTGTCGCTGTCTGCCTGGAGTTCGTTCATCGGCGCCTTCATCGCGACCTGCGGCATGGTGCTGTTCGCTCCGCTGCTGGCGAAATGGGCAATTGCCTTCGGCCCGGCGGAATACTTCGTGCTGATGGTATTTGCGATTGTCTGTCTCGGCGGCATGGCCGGTGATCGACCGTTGAAGACCTTCATCGCGGCGTTGATCGGTCTGTTCCTGTCGACAGTCGGCATCGACGCCAACAGCGGCGTGTATCGCTTCACCGGGGACAACATCCACCTGACCGACGGCATCCAGTTCGTCGTGCTGGTGCTGGGACTGTTCTCCATCAGCGAAATCCTCCTGCTGCTGGAAAAAACCCATCACGGCCAGGAAGCGGTGAAAGCCACCGGCCGCATGATGTTCAACTTCAAGGAAGCGGCGTCAGTGTTCGTGGTGAACATTCGCTGCGGCGTGCTGGGCTTCATCATGGGCGTGTTGCCGGGTGCCGGCGCGACCCTGGCCAGTGCCGTGGCCTACATGACCGAGAAACGCATCGCCGGTGCCAGCGGCAAATTCGGCCAAGGCGACAAGCGCGGCCTCGCTGCCCCGGAAACCGCCATCGGTGGCGCGGCCTGCGGTGCGCTGGTACCGATGCTGACCCTCGGTGTTCCAGGTTCCGGCACCACGGCGGTGATGATCGGTGCACTGTCGCTGTACAACATCACCCCGGGCCCGCTGCTGTTCCAGGAACAACCCGACATTGTCTGGGGCCTGATCGCTTCGTTGTTCATCGCCAACGTAATGCTGGTGATCCTCAACATCCCGATGATCCGCGTATTCACCCGCATCCTCGCCGTGCCGAACTGGGCACTGGTGCCGGTGATCGCCATCATCACCGGGATCGGTGTCTACGCGGTGCACGCCACCACCTTCGACCTGTTCCTTATGATCGGCATCGGCATCTTCGGCTACATCCTGCGCAAGCTGGACTTCCCGTTGTCGCCGCTGCTGCTGGGCTTCATCCTCGGCGGCCTGATGGAGCAGAACCTGCGTCGTGCCCTGTCGATATCCAACGGTGCGCTGGAAATCCTCTGGTCGAGCCCGATCACCTTCGGTGTCTGGGTGCTGACGGCGATCATGCTGTTGATGCCGATCATCCGTATCTGGCGCAAACGTTCGGCCGCGCAACGCGCTATCGCCGATGTCTGATCGGACACCCTTCAGAAACTGGTGGGGAACCCCGCTGGTCGGCCTGCTTGGCGGTTACCTCGCCAGCCAGGTCGGCTGGCCTTTGCCGTGGATGGTCGGCTCGTTGCTGGCGATCATCCTCGTGCGCTGCCTGACACCCTGGCAATTGGCCGAAATCCCTGGCGGCCGCAAGTGCGGCCAGTGGATCGTCGGTATCGGCATTGGCCTGCACTTCACCCCGCTGGTGCTGGAGCAGGTGCTGAGTCATTTCGGTCTGATCTTCTTCGGTGCGCTGGTCACCAGCCTGTCTGCGGTCGTCGGCGTATGGCTGATGCGCCGTACCGGTGAGGATCGCGCCACGGCGTTCTTTTCCAGCATGCCCGGCGGTTCCGGAGAGATGGTCAACCTCGGCGCCCGCAATGGCGCGGTGCTCAGCCGTGTGGCGGCGGGGCAGAGTTTGCGGGTGTTGGTGGTAGTGCTCTGCGTGCCGGCGGCTTTCAAGTATTTACTGGGCGATGGTGCCCCGGTTTTACATGCCACCGCTGTGGACTGGCGCTGGCTGGCCCTGCTGTTTCCAGCAGGTGCATTGGCGGCCTGGATCTGGGAACGCCTGCGTCAACCCAACCCTTGGCTGTTCGGGCCGTTGCTGGTCAGTGCGACAGTCAGCATCGGCTGGGATCTGCACATCGGCCTGCCCAATGGCGGTAGCCAGATCGGCCAATGGTTGATCGGCAGCGGTCTGGGCTGTCACTTCAACCGGCAGTTTTTCCGCCGGGCACCATCGTTCATGGGACGCACCTTGATCGGCACGCTGTTGACCATGTTGATTGCAACGGCGGCGGCGCTGGGCTTGAGTGCCCTGACCCACCTGGATCTGCGTTCGCTGACCCTGGGCATGATGCCAGGCGGCATTGCCGAGATGAGCCTGACCGCGGAAACCCTGCAACTGTCGGTACCGCTGGTGACGGCTATGCAGGTGATGCGGTTGTTGTTTGTGCTGTTTTTGGCGGAGCCGTTGTTCAAGTACTGGAACCGGGGTCCGGATTCAGTCTGATAGACCAAGGTGACTCCGGGCGGCGATCCGACGAAGGGGCCACCACGGCCCTCCATCAAATGGGCGGCAACCGCCACTCGATCGGCGTCTCGCCATTCTGTTCCAGAAACTTGTTGGTCCGGCTGAAGTGCCCGCAACCGAGGAAACCACGATAGGCGGACAGCGGTGACGGATGTACCGAAGTCAGCACCAGATGCTTGGTCGCATCGATCAGCTTCTGCTTGCTCTGGGCATGGGCGCCCCACAGCATGAATACCAGGTGCGGCTGCTGTTGGCTGACCACTTCAATGATGCGATCGGTGAAAAACTGCCAGCCCTTGTCCTTGTGTGCATTGGCGTTGGCGCGTTCAACGGTCATGGTCGTGTTGAGCATCAGCACGCCCTGATCGGCCCAGCTCTGCAGGTAGCCATGGTTGGGGATGTCGATGTTCAGGTCGCGCTTGAGTTCTTTGTAGATGTTCACCAGCGACGGTGGCGCCGGCACGCCCGGCTGCACCGAGAAGCACAAACCATGGGCCTGACCCGGGCCGTGATAAGGATCCTGACCGAGGATCACCACTTTGACCTTGTTCAGCGGCGTGGAATTGAGCGCGTTGAATATCATCGGCCCCGGCGGATAGATCTCCTTGCCGGCCGCCCGCTCCTGTTGCAGGAAGTTTCGCAACTCTGCCATGTAGGGCTGGTCGAATTCGGCACGCAGTGCCTCCTTCCAGCTCGGTTCGAGTTTGATACGGTCGTCAGCAGTCATGGGGATACCCGGCAAAAACAGTGGGGCGAACCCTAGGAAAGCCTACCTCGCTTGTCAATTGATCTGACGCAGATCCAGCACTTTCCCACACAGCGATCATACTTAACCCTCAATTTCCTGATCGAGGTCACGATGAATCTGCACTTCGAAGAACTCACCGGCACCGACGGCGCCCGCATCGGCATCGCCAGCCTGGATGCCGAAAAAACCCTGAACGCCCTGTCCCTGCCAATGATCAACGCCCTGCGCGACCGCATGGCAACCTGGGCCAAGGACCCGCAGATCGTCTGCGTCCTCTTGCGCGGCAATGGCGCCAAGGCTTTTTGCGCCGGTGGCGAAGTGCGCAGCCTGGTGGAGGCCAGTCGCGCCCATCCGGGTGAAGTACCGCCACTGGCCGCGCAGTTTTTTGCGGCGGAATATCGCCTGGACTTCAGCCTGCACACCTACCCCAAACCGTTGATCTGCTGGGGCCATGGCTATGTGCTCGGCGGTGGCATGGGACTGTTGCAAGGTGCGGGCATCCGCATCGTCACGCCGAGCAGCCGGTTGGCAATGCCGGAGATCAGCATCGGCCTGTACCCGGATGTTGGCGGCAGTTGGTTTCTGTCGCGCCTGCCCGGCAAGCTCGGGTTGTTCCTGGGACTGACCGGCGCATACATGAACGGCCGCGATGCCATCGATCTGGACCTGGCCGACCGCTTCCTGCTCGACGATCAACTGCCGGCACTGATCGACGGACTGCTGCAATTGAACTGGCAGGAACAGACACCCATGCAGCTCAACAGCCTGCTCAAGGCCTTGCAGCAGGAAGCCGTGGCACAGATGCCCGAAGCCCAGTGGCTGCCGCGCCGTCAGCAGATCGACGAGTTACTGGATGTCAGCGACGTGCGTTGCGCCTGGAAGACCATCAGCGCCTTGCGCGATCACAGCGACCTGTTACTGAGCCGCGCAGCCAGGACCCTGAGCGAAGGCTCGCCGCTGACCGCGCACCTGGTGTGGGAGCAGATAGTCCGTGCCCGGCACCTGTCGCTGGCAGAGGTCTTCCAGATGGAATACACCCTGAGCCTCAACTGCTGTCGTCATCCGGAGTTCAGCGAAGGCGTACGCGCCCGGTTGATCGACAAGGATCAGAAGCCGCACTGGCACTGGCCGGACATCAACAATGTGCCGGACGCGGTGGTAGAGGCGCATTTCCACAAGGCCTGGGAAGGTCGGCATCCGCTGGCGGATTTATCCGAGTACTGAACGAACTGTGGGGGCGGGCTTGCCCGCTCCCACAGGTTCTGTATTTAACTGAGTGATCAGCGGTGATTGCCCCGCCAGTTGTGATCGCCGCGTCCGCCACGATGGTTGCGCCCGTCGTGACCGCGAAAGTCATTGTTCCAGCCCCCGTGGTTACGGCCGTCCCAACCATGGTTCTGATGCATCCGGTAATCACCCCGGTATGGCTGATAGTAACGCGGAGCGGGCTGGTAATAGTGCGGTTGATACATCCGCGGCTGCGAGTAATAACGCGGTGTCGGCTGGTAATACCGCGCTGGCGGCATGTAATACCGGGGCGGCGGCGTGTAGTAACCATTGGAATAGTAGGAACTTCCCCCGGCGTAATGGGTTGGCGCAGGCGAGGTATAGACTTCGGAACTGTAGTAACTGCCTCCTTCGTCGTAGTAAGGCTCGCACCCACCAAGGGACAATCCCGACACAGCAAGCAGAAGAATTCGCCGCAGCCTTTTTTGACAGAGCATGGCGGCCTCCTGGACCGCGGGTGAGCCACACCAGCGACGCTGGCAGGCGACAGTCAAATGTTCAGTGACTGTCGATAGATCAGACATCGAGTTCGGAATCTGGTGCGCCCCTGAAACAAGTAGAAACATCTGGCCGATGAAAGGTTTTTCACCCATTCACGCCACGATTAACGGTGGCCACCGTGAAATCCACCGCCATGATGTCCACCTCCGTAAAAACCGTGTCCACGGTAATAACCATGCCCACCGTAGTAATAGGAGCGATAGCCGCCGTAATAACGTGGGCCGTAGTAACCGTAATAGTAAGGCGAGTAGTAACCGGGATAGTAATAAGGTGCCGCGTAGACATCGGCAGGACCGTCGTAGTAGTAGCAGCCAGACAATCCAACACCGAGCAATGCACCGAACAACAATCGACGTAACATGACGGCCTCCGTAAAGACCTGTGACAGCAGCCAGCACAGACCGTGCTGACATCTGTTTTGACTGGCAAATCCCTGCCAAGTGCAACGTCGCACCCACCTTCTGATCAGCGGCGGATACTTTCCAGTGCGCTGCACTTACATACAATCGCAAGGCAGCCTTGCTCGCCCCAACAAAGTCCGGGCACCCTCTTCATTGAACATGGGAACGACCATGACCGAACTGCCCAACCGTCGTGGCTTCGACCTGCTGGCCGCACAGGCCATGCTGGAAGCCCGGCGCGAGCCCAAACCGCTGACCGCCCTGCTGCTGGACCTCGACCATTCCAAGGCGATGAACGACACCTACGGCCACTTGGCCGGCGACCAGGTACTGATCGGTTTCGCCCGGGATCTGGAAAGTTGCCTGCGGCACTCCGACATCGTCTGCCGCTGGGGCGGTGAAGAGTTCATCGTTCTGCTCCAGGACACCAACGGGACAGGCCTGATGATTGCCGAGAAAATTCGCCTGGCACGTGGAACAGCAGCGCTATGCCTACAATGACAAGGCCTTGCAACTGACCGTGAGCATTGGCCTCACGCCCCTGCAACCCGATGACACCTTGCACAGCCTGCTGTCACGGGTGGATCATGCGATGTATCGGGCCAAGCAAAGTGGCCGTAACCGAAACTGCGTGGAAATGTCTCACTCCGTCCATGAACCAGCCTGACCTCTGCCCCGCCTGCGGCGCCCCCAACGACTGCACCCTGGCCGACCCACGAACCGCCGACCGAGCCTGCTGGTGCTACGGCGTCAGCATTGACCCGGCAGTGCTCCAGGCGCTGCCGGCGCAAGTGCGCAACGCCTCGTGCCTATGCCCGCGTTGCGCCGAGGTTGGGGCGCAGTTGCAAGCAGCGTCCGAGTCGATCAAGTAAGATGCGCCCCCCCTTCTTCACTGATCCCTAGTCATGCGTGTCGACCGATTCCTCAGCAACCTGCCGCGCTTCAACCGTAAACAGGTGCGCCTGTTGCTGGTGGAAAAACGCGTCAGGGTTGACGGAAACGTCGTCAGCGACCCGCACAGCGAGGTCCGCGAATTCAGCCGTGTCGAAGTGGACGACGACGTGCTGCAAGTCGGTAAACCGCTGCTCCATTTCATGCTGCACAAGCCCGCCGGATGCGTCAGCGCCACGCGGGACCCACAGCACCCGACCGTGCTCGATCTGATCCATGAACCAGACAAGGACGAACTGCACATCGCCGGCCGCCTGGACTTCAATACCACCGGCCTGATGCTGATCACCAATGACGGCAGTTGGTCGCGCCGACTGACCCAACCGCAGACCAAACTGCCCAAGGTCTATTACGTCGAAACCGAGCAGGACATCGGCCCTGAATACGCGATCAAATTCAGCCAAGGCCTGTACTTCGCCTTCGAAGACCTCACCACGCAACCGGCCGGACTAGAGCGGCTCGGGCCGAAATCGGCACGCCTGAGCATTATCGAAGGCCGTTATCACCAGGTGAAGCGCATGTTCGGCCACTTCGACAACAAGGTGCTGCGCCTGCACCGCGAACGCATGGGGCCGCTGGTGCTCGACGACGCGTTGAAACCGGGCGAATACCGCCCGCTGACCGACGAGGAGATCCGATCGATCTAAGCACACGACCGCTCAGCAGAAAGTTGTCGAACAATTTATCAACGGCACTTGCGCAATGATGTGACCCCTGCTTGAATCAGGACGTCGGCCGAAATGTGACCGATGAGTCACCCCATACTTCTAAGAAACTTTTTGCCGGTAGGAACCCAAGGGTTCCGGCCTCATCCGGCAGACTGCCCGCCAATAACAATACCCGTCGACCGGACTGCAATGGATCGACATGGGCCTCTCAAATTCCAGGCGTATGCCTACCTGTCACAAAGCTCGTGCAATCTCTATTTGCGCGCATACCCGCTTGCCAGGAGTCTTATGACATGAGGCCAGAAATCGCTGTGCTGGATATACAGGGTCAGTACCGGGTTTACACGGAGTTCTATCGCGCAGACGCCGCAGAGAAGACCATTATCCTGGTCAACGGCTCGATGGCCACGACTGCGTCGTTTGCACAAACCGTGAAAAACCTCCATCCGCAGTTCAACGTCGTCTGCTACGACCAGCCCTACGCGGGTCGGTCAAAAGCCCACAACCTGCATGAGAAAATGCTCACCAGGGAAATCGAAAGTCAGATCCTGCTGGAGCTGATCGACCACTTCGCCGCCGAGCATGTGCTGTCGTTTTCCTGGGGTGGCGCCGCGACCATGATGGCGTTGTCGCAACGGCCACGGCGCATCGAAAAAGCCGTGATCAGCTCGTTCTCCCCGGTGATCAACGCGCACATGCTCGACTACCTCGAGCGCGGCGTCGAACACCTCGGCAACCTGGACCGCGACCGGGTCGGGCACTTGGTGAACGACACCATCGGCAAACACCTGCCGTCGTTGTTCAAGCGCTTCAACTATCGCCACGTCAGCTCCCTGGCCGAGCATGAGTACGGGCAGATGCACTTCCACATCAACGACGTGCTGCACAGCGACCGCCAGTGCTACCTGCACACGGCGAAAAAAATTGATGTGCCGGTGCTGTTCCTCAACGGCGAATGGGACGAATACACCGCCGCCGACGACGCCCGGTTGTTCGCCGGCCACGTGCAACACAGCACGTTCAGCACCCTTCAGGCCACCGGCCACTTTCTCGACATGGAACACAAAGCTGCCTGCCGAGACAGCCGCAACGCACTGATGGGATTCCTGAAACCGTCGCAACACGAAAGTCGACCGCGTTACCACAACGTCCAGGAACACCATGCATTGGCAAGCTGAAGTAGCGTCATCGCGAGCAAGCCCCGCCCTGCTGCGTTAAACGTATTGCACAAGCGCGAGGCTTGCCCGCGATCGACCGTCACGGGCTCCAGGCATTGTTGATACATCCGGGTTAAACCCGCCCCACGTAAAGAAAAACTTCAAATCGCCGGCCGTATCTGGTACAAAGTCAGCGCTCTGAGCGGGTGTCGTATAATGGCATTACTCCAGCTTCCCAAGCTGATAACGAGGGTTCGATTCCCTTCACCCGCTCCAACCGAATTCAGTCTCACGTCAGGATGGTTTTGACGGGGGATGCAGAGATAGAAAAAACCGGTCCAGGTGACCGGTTTTTTCATGCCCGGGATTTGGTGGATTTTGCTTCTTCAGCCATTCCGCCATTTTCCCTCATCGATTAGCAAGTGCCCCTGGGCGATAGCGTCTATCCTGAGACCTGTTAGCGTTTTTTTCGAAAAACACGGATTTGTTATCAAATTCAATCCGGCATTAGTGTTTTCAGCGTTTCGAAATTAGCGTTTTCGTATCTTTTGCGTATAGATCCCGGTACGCGAATAAAGAAACCGTAGAGCGGCATTGAGCCCGGCAGTTGATCCCTTATTCTCCCCCGCTCATCCTTCGCCTCGAGATCAATATGCACAATTCAGAGTTGGGAATCATGATCATTTCAATGATCGGGTTGTTCGGCTTTGCTTCGTTTGCTTTTGAATACTTGAGCGCCCGACGCTCGAAAAAAAAAACAAGCCTCAGTGATATTTCCAAGCGGTAAAAAAAGGACAGATGACGCACATCAACTTTCCCTTTTTTGCATCAACGGGTCGCGACGATAAACAGTCGCGGAAACGGCAACAGCACCGATCCATCGGACAAGGCCGGATACGCCCGCTCGATAGCCGCCTGATATTGCTTCAGATACTGCGCCCGCTCCGCCTCGTCCAGCGGCTCAAGGAACGGCCGCAGACCGCTGCCCTTGAACCACTCCACCACGCCAGACGCACCGCCCGCGAGCGGATGATGGTAGGTGGTGCGCCACACATCGACGCGGGTGCAGCAGGCTTTGAGTATCGAGTAGTAACCGCTGGCACTGTCCATTTCCGTGCGCTGCCCGGCAGCACCTGCCAGTTTGCCCATCCATGGACCGTCCGCGGCCACTTCGCGCATCAAGCGGTGTGAAGGTTCATTGAGGTTGTCGGGCATCTGGATCGCCAGGCTGCCACCCGATGCCAGTTTATTCACCAGTGAAGGCAGCAACGCTGCGTGATCGGGCACCCACTGCAACACCGCGTTGGCGAAAATCACGTCGAACGGGCCGCTGTCGTTCCAGGTGTCGATATCGGCAACATCGAACTGCACATTCGGCAGGCGCTTGCGCGCAGCCTCGATCATGTCGGTCGAACTGTCCAGCCCGCGCACCGTGGCCTTGGCAAAACGCTCGACCAGCAACTCGGTGGAGTTACCGGGGCCACAACCGATATCGATGGCCGAACGCACGTCCCCGGCGGGGATGGCCGTCAGCAGGTCACGGGCGGGACGGGTGCGTTCATCTTCGAAAGCGACGTACTGCTTGGCGGACCAACTCATTGTGTTCTCCTGTCGGTACGTTGTGCTCGGGTCGCTACGATACCGCGGCGAGCGCCGTTAAAGGTTTCAGAAATTCACCTTTTCGGTCACCTCGTATTTTCTTTCCCCCACCACTGCCTGAAAAAACCAACGCCCAATCCCAAGCCGCATCTGGATCAGCACTGAACAGAAAAACGGCGCGTGACCGAAGTCCCGCGCCGTGTGTGTTCAAATCTTCCGCTCAACTTCTGGCCTGCAATGCCTTGGCCATTTGCAGATGATTTTGCAATTTTGGCAGGGTTTCTTTAGCGAATGCCTTGATTTGCGGCAGATCGGTGGTCTGCGCTTGCTGCTGCAGTTGATCGATGGCTTCCTGTGTGGTCTTCACCTGACTGGCTGTATAGGCCTCATCGAAGGTTGCCCCATCCATGATTTGTGGCATCAGGGCTTTGGCCTTTTCGACAATTTCTTCCCGTGGGGCCACCGGCAAATCCAGTTGCCTGGCGATTTTCGCCAGGTGCTGGTTCGCAGTGGTGCGGTCGTTGATAACGATGATGGTGTAGTCCTTCACTTCCCGGGACTCGGATTTCTGGTGCGCCAGGCGACTCGCTTCAATATCGGCGATACCTTTTGCCGAGGCCTCGTCGATGAATTCGGCGGGGGACTGGGCAAAAGCGCTGCTGGCTAACAGGCCCAGTAACGTGGCTAAACTGACATTGCATAATCGGGTGGCCATGCGGTTCATGGTCGCGCCCTCCTTATTTCCAATTCAAACGGGAGCTTTCGCCCCCGTCTCTCAATCAAAACCACCAGCATCCTTTAGCGGGATTTCTGACCGCCCTTGCGGCCCATGTCGGGTTTCGCCGGGTCTTTATCGACGGTCGTGGTGGTGGTTTTCCCACCCTTGCGACCGGCTTCAGAGGCCTTCGTTCGGTCGTTGGCGAAGTTTCCCGAGTTCGAGTTTCTTGAGTTGGGCATGATTCTCTTCCTCTTGATGATGATCGCGGCGAACCGTAGCCCGCATAGAATCTGAATTTGCGCGTCGCAAAAGGTTTAGAAAATTGCGTGGATACCACGACGAACGGTGCCCGGCTGTCAGACCATTCGCAGGTGATGCTCGCGCTTGGCGCAATACATCGCCTCGTCGGCATGCCGGAACAACTGCTTTTCTTCGGTGCCGTGATCGGGGTATCGGGCGACGCCGATACTCGGCTGGATGCTCAGGTTATGCCCATCCAGGCGCAGGGGCTGGGCCAGGACCTGACGGATTTTTGCGACCACGATATCAGTGTCTTCCGAGGCGTGAATGCTGTGCAGCAGCACCACGAACTCATCGCCGCCAATGCGGGCCACGGTGTCGGTTTCCCGCACGCAGCCCTTGAGCCGGTTGGCCACCGCCTGCAGCAGCATGTCGCCAACCGCGTGGCCATGGGTGTCATTGACTTGCTTGAAGCGGTCGAGGTCGACGTACAACAGCGCCATGTACCCGCCGTCCTCACGTGCCAATCGCAGTGACGCCTTGAGCCGGTCGCGCAGCAGCTCACGGTTGGGTAACTGGGTCAGTTGGTCGTACTGGGCCATGTGTTGCAGGCGGGCGTGCAATTGCTTGCGCTCGATGGCGGTCGCGACCTGGGCGCAGACGTATTGCAGCAGCTCCATGTCTTGCTCAGTGTAGCGTTCGCCGCCCGGAATGCTTTTGACGATCAACGCGCCGATGGTGCCGTTTTGCGAGTTCAGCGGCACACCCAGCCAACACGGTGCGTTCTGCCCGGTTTCCAGCACTTCGAAGCCGGCAGGCGGTGCGCTCTGGTCTGGAGTCAGCAGGATCGGCTGCCCCGTGCGGATCACTTCGGTGCACAGGCGCCCGGTCATGGTTCCGGGTTGTTCGGGCTGTGGTTCGTGGTCATCGATGTGATAAGGGAAATTCAGTTGCGCACAGTGCTCGTCGTACAGCGCCACGGAAAAATTCAGTGCCGGCAGCCATTCGCCAATGATCAAGTGGATGCGTTTGAACAACGCCAGCAGATCCTCTGCCGCATGGGCCGCCTCGGAAATCGCATACAACGCGGCCTGCCGGGATTCGGCCTGCTTGCGTTCGGTGATGTCGCGAGCCACCGCGATGCGCAACTGGTCGACCTCGGACCAACGTGCCGACCAGAGGATGTGCACCACGCGGCCATCCTTGCGCAGGTAGCGGTTTTCGAAGTTGAGCTTGGGTTCGCCGCCCATGATTTCCCGGGCGGCGTCGAGGGTGCGCTGGCGATCGGCCGGGTGCACCATGTCGATCATCGGCTGGCCGATCATTTCATCGGCGCTGTAGCCGAATATACGCTCGCACGCCGCACTGACAAAGACGAAGCGGCCCTGTTTATCCACCGCACAGACGGCGTCCAGCAACAGATCGATGTAACTCGCCAGCGGCGCGGAATTTCGGTTTTCCATGGTTCGGCGTGGGTGCCCCGATAATGCAGCGCTCTTCAATCATCCCTGCCCCGTCAGCCTTGCATCCCTGTGATTATATTCAAGCCTTGTCCGGCATCAGCCCCGGCAACGCATGGACCAGCGCATTGATGGCGAAACCGATGAACATTACCCCGCACAACCGGGTGATTGCCAGTTCATGACGCTGGTACAAGGTACGCACCCGCCGTGCACCGACGATGCCGATGAGAATAGCGTAGGCGAGCAACCCGCCGACGAAGCTCAGGCCGATCAGTGTCGGCAGCATTGACCAGCTGAGCAGTTCCGCGCGGCTCGACAACAGCGCCGTGAACGTCGCCACCGCCACCGGATAGGCCTTGGGATTGGTCAGGCCAAACAGGATGCCGTGCCAGAACGGCTGCCGCGCCGGGCCCTGCGGCGCATCACCGCTGCTGCGCCGCGCATGCACCGCACGCCAGCCGAGCCAGAACAGGTACAGGCCGCTGAGCACACCGAGCACGTCGAACGCTGTGCTGCCAATCTCCCGCGCACCGACAATCGCGATCAGCGCCGTGCTGCACCAGACCACATCGCCGAGCAAATGCCCGCACAGAAACCCCGCCCCGGCCCGTCGCCCATGGGCGGCGCCAATACCGAACACCGCCAGCACTCCCGGCCCCGGGGTGATGCCGTAGATAAAACCCGAGGCAAGCACGGCCATTAGCAACGATGGGGTCATTGAGAGTCCTTTTGAACGGTTTGGTGAATGGTGGCCAGTCTATATCAGGTCATTGCCTGTCGACTGAAACATCTCGACAGACGAACGGGCTGGTTCCGCCCCACTGATGACGGTGTAGTATGTTGTATTACAAACCACTACATCGAGACCAACATGTCAGTCATGTCCCTGCGCGTACCAGACGAAATCGCTGATACCCTCGCGAGTCTTGCTAAAGCAACGGGCCGCAGCAAATCATTTCTGGCCGTGGATGCGCTGCGTGAATACCTGGCCCGTGAAGCGTGGCAAATCGAGGAAATTCAGAAATCCTTGAAGGAAGCCGATGAAGGTGACTTCGCGACACAAGAAGAAGTGAACGCAGTTGCTGACAAGTGGGCGGCGAATGCGCGTTGAGTGGTTGCGTACGGCGTTAAAGAATCTGGATGACGAAGCCGCGTACATCGCCATCGAGAATCCAGAAGCTGCAGCAGATTTTGTCCAGGCAATTCTCGCCAGTGTCGATCACCTTGCCCGATTTCCATCGACGGGTCGTGAGGGGCGCTTAGCCGGTACCCGGGAATGGGTCATGCCTGACCGCCCCTATTTGATTCCCTACCGGGTTCGCCAAGGTCGGCTTCAGGTGCTACGATTTTTTCATACGCGTCGCCTGCCACCTTCCAATTGGTAAAGGCCATTTGGAAAAGCCTCTAGCGTTCGATCCCCTCCCCAATCCTCCGATTCAACCAGTTCAACGCCTGATCCCCGCCTCGCCGCTTGTGCCAGACCAGTACGAAGGTGAACGACGGGATGTGAAACGGCGGCGGCACGACAATCAGTGATTGCTCATCGATATCGCGCAAGCCTCGGGACGCGACGGTGAGGATCAGGTCGGTGCCGCTGATGAGTTCCGGGGCCACACTCCAGTGCGGCAGGCTGATGGCGACGCGGCGGCGCTCACGCAATGCGGTCAGGGCCCGTTCAATTTCCGGGGTGCCACTGCCGCGCATCTCCAGCAGCACATGAGGCCGTGCCAGGTAGCTGGGCAGGTCGAGCACACCGTCGGCGGGCAAGCTTTTGCGGTCTACCAGGCAGGCGTAGTGCTCTTCGAACAGCGGGGTGCTGCGCAAATCATTGGGCATTTCCGGGAACACACCGACCGCGACATCAATGTCACCGTTGAGCACCCCGTCGAGCATGCTTTCGCGGCTGCCATGGCTGATTTGCAGGTCAATGCCCGGCGCTTCGTGGCGCAATGTACGGATCAGTCCTGGCAGGACAATAGCGGCGCCATAGTCGGACATCGCCAGGCGCAAGGTACGCTGGGTGGTCGCGGGATCGAAGGCACTGGGCGCCAGCAGCGCTTGCACCTGGGCCAGGGCTTCGGCCAGCGGCGCCACCAGTTCCAGCGCTCGCGGAGTCGCTACAAGGCCAGCCCCGGCGCGCACCAGCAGCGGATCGCCGAGCAGGTCGCGCAACCGCGCCAGCGCATGACTGACCGCTGGCTGGCTCAGGTGCAGACGCTCGGCCGCCCGGGTCACGTGTTGCTCGCTGAGCAAAGCGTCGAGGATCACCAGCAAATTGAGGTCGATACGTCGAAGATCATTCATTTGCTGCATGTTCTGGATAACAAAACGGAATTTAAATCTGCGCGACGAATACTCTAGAGTCCAGCAAAACCTGTTGGAGATCGATCATGAGTACGTTGCATTGGGCGGGTTGGTTGCTGCTGGCCGCCTTCGCCGGGGCTGTGGTGCCGTTTCAGAGCGCAATCAACGTCAACCTTGGACGCGGCTTGGGTCATCCGTTGTGGGCGACGCTCGCCTCGTTGCTGGTGAGCGTTGTGGTGCTGTTGCCGATCATCGTTGCGATGCGTTTACCGTTGCCGTCTCTGGCATTCATCAGCAAGGCGCCGCTCTGGATGTGGGCAGGTGGTGCTTTTGGGGTGTTCTTTATTTCGCTGGCATTGGTGCTGCTGCCCAAACTCGGTGCCGCGGGGTTCATGGCATTGGCGCTGGCGGGGCAAGTGGTGGCGTCGTTGTTGCTGGATCACTTCGGCTGGTTTGGGTTGGTGGAGCGGCAGCTCACCTTGCCCAAGGTATTTGGGGTGGTGCTGTTGATGGCCGGGGTGGTGTTGATTCAGTTTAGTGGCGCTGCGGAAAAAGCGATGGCAGCGACTTCTTGAAAATCAAAAGATCGCAGCCTCCGGCAGCTCCTACGGGGATGCGTGGTCCGAGCAGGAGTTGCCGAAGGCTGCGATCTTTTAAAACTTGTCGAGTGTCCGCAACTTCTGCGGCAACCCCCACAGCAACAGCGCCACGGCGATCAGCGCGCAGACACCAATGACATACAGCGCCGGCGTGGTACTGCCGGTCAGGTCTTTGATCCGGCCAACCATCACCGGGCTGACGATGCCGCCGAACTGGCCCAGGGTGTTGATCACTGCGATCCCGCCGGCAGCCCCCGCACCAGCTCCGGCCAGCAGTTTCGGCGGCAGGGTCCAGAAGCTCGGGATGGAGGCGATGATCCCGGCACCGAGCAGGCCCAATGCGACAATCAGGAAGGTCGTGTGGCTGGCAAAGATCCCCGCACAGAAGAACCCGACCGCACCGACCGCCACCAGACCGGCGACATACTTGCGCCGCTCGCCAGAAGCATCGGACAGGCGTCCGATCACCACCATGCTGATGGCGCCACAGATGTACGGGATGGCCGTCAGCAAGCCGATCATCACCGGACTTTCGGTGCCGGCGCTGCGGATCAGTTGCGGCGCCCAGAAATTCAAGCCGTAGGACGCCACCTGAATCAGGAAATAGATCAACCCCAATGTCAGGAAACCCGGGATCCGCAGGGCGGCGAGCAGCGAACCGCCGCTCTTGTGCGGCTCATGCTGAGCGATACGGCTGGCCAGCAGGGTCTTCTCCGAAGGCGTCAGCCAATGGGCGTCTTCGATGCGATCCTTGAGCAGGGTCAACACCAGCAGACCGAGGCCGATACACGGCACGCCACCGAGCAGGAACAGCCAGTGCCAGCCACGCATTTGCAACACACCGTCGAGGTGTTGCAGCACCAGGCCGGAGAACGGCGCGCCCACCAGGCCGGCGAATGCCGACGACAGGAACAGCATCGAGGTGATGCGCCCGCGATAGTGCTGCGGAAACCACAGGGTCAGGTAATACAGCACGCCCGGGGCGAAACCCGCCTCCATCGCGCCAATCACGAAGCGCAGCACGTAGAACTGCCATTCGCTGTTGACGAACACCATGGCTGCCGTGGCCAGCCCCCAGGACATCATGATCCGGGCGATCCAGCGCCGGGCGCCGACCTTGTACAGCATCATGTTGCTCGGCACTTCGAAGATT
Organism: Pseudomonas sp. B28(2017); assembly: GCF_002113025.1. Lineage (GTDB taxonomy): Bacteria > Pseudomonadota > Gammaproteobacteria > Pseudomonadales > Pseudomonadaceae > Aquipseudomonas. The sequence goes on from NZ_NEJH01000002.1 coordinate 229,352, forward strand.
ACATAGCCAACCACGAACAAACCGGCGCCGAGGCCGTACGCGGTGTCGCTCAGGCTCAGGTCGGCCTGCAGCTGGAACTTGGCGAAGCTGATGTTGATGCGGTCGAAAAAGGCGAACAGGTAGCAGACCATGATCAGCGGCATCAGACGCCAGGCGACTTTGCTGACCAGCGCTTTTTCGGTGTCGTGGCTAACGGACGGGCTCACGCCCGCCTCCAGTGCATTGAGGCTCATTGCGGTTCTCCAGGCGGACTTCCCGTGGGTGTCCGATTGTTTTTGTTGTCTGGTAAATGTTCGATTTCACTGTAGGAGCGAGCTCGCTCGCGATGAACCTGAGATCGCCGCGGGGTATCTGGCATCCAGAGTTATCGTTGACGTCCATCGCGAGCATGCTCGCTCCTACAGGGGGGCAGTCTGCTCAGGAGGGCACGGGGTGCAGGTCGCAATTACGCCCTGCCTTGGCCAGTTGACCGGGCACTTCATGGCCGAGCAGCGCCGGCAGTCCTCGGGACAGTTTCAGTAACAGCGGCAAATCGATACCGGTGTGAATGCCGACTTCATCGCACAGGTTCACCAGATCCTCGGTGCAGATGTTTCCCGATGCCCCCGGTGCGAACGGGCAGCCGCCGAGGCCGCCGAGGGCCGCGTCGAAGCGCCGGGCACCGGCCTCGTAAGCGGCCAGCACGTTGCACAGGCCAAGGCCGCGGGTGTTGTGAAAATGCAGAGTCAGGTCTGATGGGGAGACCCTTTGCAGCACCCGGCGCACCAGCCGGTCGACCTGACGCGGGTTGGCCATGCCCGTGGTATCGGCCAAGGTAATGCCCTGGATGCCGAGTTCCTGATAGGCCTCGACGATTTGCAGTACGCGGTCCTCATCGATCTTGCCTTCGAAGGGGCAGCCGAAGGTGGTGGCGATGCTGGCGTTGAGTCGCACAGGGCTGTCGCCAACGAAGTGCACAATCTCACCGAACGCCGCCAATGAATCTTCGCAACGCATGCGCATGTTCGCCAGGTTGTGGGTCTGGCTGGCGGACATCACCAGGTTCAGCTCATCGGCCCTACACGCCAGAGCCCGTTGCGCGCCCCTGAGGTTGGGGATCAGCGCGACGTAGATCACCTCCGGTTGCCGGGTGATGCCCTTGAACACCAACTCGCCATCGCGCAGTGCCGGAATGGCTTTGGGCGACACGAACGAACCGGCTTCGATACGGCTGAATCCGGCCTGCGACAGCTGGTCGATCAAGGCAATCTTGTCGTGGGTTTCAACCCAGGTCGGCTCGATTTGCAAACCGTCGCGCGGGGACACTTCCTGCACGATCAGGTGGTCGGAATAATCAGTGATCATTGCACCACCCCTTCGACTTTCAAGCGTTCGATGTCTGTTGCAGTCAGGCCCAATTGCGCGAGGATGCCATCGGTGTGCTGACCCAGCCCGGGCCCGGACCAGTTCACACCACCGGGGGTCTCGGAGAGTTTCGGCACGATGCCCGGCATCTTCACCGTGGCGCCACCGGGCAGCTCGGCATTGAGCAGCATGTCCCGCGCCTGATAGTGCGGGTCGGCGACGATGTCGGCCACCGAGTAGATGCGCCCGGCCGGGACTTCGGCAGCCTCCAGCTCGGCCAGCACCTCGTCGATGGGCAGACTGCTGGTCCAGTGGGTGATGGCGGCGTCGAGCAGATTGCTTTTGGCTGCACGTCCATCGTTGTGGGCGAACTCCGGTGCTTCGGCCAGATCGGTGCGGCCAATGGTTTGCATCAGACGCCGGTAGATCGGGTCGCTGTTGCCGGCAATCACCACGTAGGCGCCGTCGGCGGTCAGATACGTGTTGGACGGCGCGATCCCCGGCAAGGCGCCACCGCTGCGTTCACGCACATGGCCAAGCATGTCGTATTCCGGCACCAGGCTTTCCATCACGTTGAACACGCTTTCGGCCAGGGACACATCAACGATCTGCCCGACGCCCTGCCCGGTCTTGACCCTTAGCAGCGACATCAGCGCACCGATCACCGCATGCAGCGAAGCCAGGGAATCGCCAAGGCTCACGCCGACCCGCGCCGGCGGCGAACCGGGAGTGCCGGTGGTGTAGCGAATCCCGCCCATGGCCTCGCCGATGGCACCGAAACCCGGGCGATCGCGATACGGGCCGGTCTGGCCGTATCCGGAAATCCGCACCAGCGTCAGGTTGGGGTTGAGCGCGTGCAACACGTCCCAACCGAGGCCGAGTTTTTCCAGGGCGCCGGGGCGCAGGTTCTCGATCAGCACATCGGCGCTGGTCGCCAGTTGCTTGACCAGTTCGATGCCTTCAGGGGATTTGAGGTTCAGCGCCAGGGACTTCTTGTTGCGTGATTGCAGGTACCACCACAACGAAGTGCCTTCGTGCAGCTTGCGCCATTTGCGCAGGGGATCGCCCTGGCCCATGGCTTCGATCTTGATCACTTCGGCGCCGAACTCGGCCAGCATGCGCGCCGCAAACGGCGCGGCGATAAGCGTGCCGATCTCGATCACTTTGATCGCACTCAAGGGGGCAGTCATCGCGGGGTACCTCTTGTTCTTGGAATATGAGCCAAGGCTAGAGGACAGGGGACTCGGGAATCCAACCTTCAGTTGGCAACGGGCGTTCGCGAAATGCGAACGCTCTGGAAGATTGTCCTCACCTCAGGGCCGCCTGCTCGCGAAGAGGCCGGCCCATTGAGCCGAGAACGATCAGACTGGACTGCGCAAATGCTCAAACAACATCCGGCTCACCGGCGACAGCAGCGCCTCATCCCGTACCACCAGAATCAACGCCCGGTCCGACCACTCGTCCGTCAACGGCACCGCGTGCAAACCCAGCGCCCGGCCAAACAATTCATAGGCCCGCTGCGGAAGGATGCCGATCCCCATGTTGGCCTGGATCATGCGGCACATGGCGTCGAACCCTGGCACATGAATGCGCACCCGCAACACCTTGCCGGCCTGGCGGGCGGCGGTGTGGGTCCGCATGTTGATCGAACTGGCGGCATGCAAGCCAACGTAATCGCTGTCCAGCGTATCGGCGAAAGCCACGCTCGACCGGCTCGCCAATGGATGGTGCGGCGGCATCAACACCACCAGTTTGTCCTGGCGATACAGCACGCTGTGCAGGCCCTTGATGTCGCTGTCGATGGAACAGATCCCGAGGTCGGCTACCCCGTCGAGCACGCCCTGAATCACCCCGGCGCTGGGGCGTTCTTCGAGGTCGGTCTTGACCTGTGGGTGACGCTCGGAAAAGTCCCGCAGGTCCTCGGGCAAAAACTGAATGATCGCCGACAGGTTGGCGAGCATCCGCACATAGCCGCGCACACCGTGGCTGTGCTCGCCCAGTTCAAGGCCTATTTTCTCGACGTTGAACAACATCTGTCGGGCATGGTGCAGCAGCGTTTCACCGGCCGGCGTCAGGGACATGCCCTTGGCCTGGCGCACGAACAGGCTGATGCCCAGCGCCTCCTCCAGCTCCATCAAGCGCTTGCTCGCAGCCGAGACGGCAATCGCTTCGCGCGACGCAGCACGGGTCAGCGTGCCCTCTTCATGGACGGCGACGAACAGTTGCAGAGTGATCAGGTCGAGACGGCGGATCAGGCTTTTTTGCAGCATCGGGTACTCGGCGAAGTCGGCTCGGGCGAAGCCACAGCATAACGTTCTTCACCCGAGTCGTGCCGTGGTCCAGGCACCCGGTCGTGATAAAGTCGCCGCCCATAGACCTTTTGCCATGAGACGAAGACCGCAATGACCGATTTCCAGGATGTCGATGCCCAACTTGAAGACTGGAACGCCTTGCGCAGCACCACTTCGTTCAGTGGTTTGCTGGTGGGCAACGGTGCCAGTCGCGCGGTGTGGGACGATTTCAGCTACGAGTCGCTGTTCGAAAACGCGCGCACCGTTGAAGAAAAGCCCCTGAGCCCGTCCGAACTCAGCGTGTTCGATGCAATGCAGACCCGCAGTTTCGAGCAGGTACTGAGCGCGTTGAAAACCACCAGCCGGGTCAACAAGGCCCTGGCTGTCAGCTCCGCCGCCCCGCGCAATCGCTACTACGCGATCAAGGAAGCGCTGATCAACACCGTGCACGCGGTGCATATCCCGTGGCGGCTGGTAGTGCCTTCGACGCTGGCAACCATCAATCAGGAACTGGCCAGCTACCGCACGGTGTTCACCACCAATTACGACCTGCTCAACTACTGGGCGGTACAACACCAGCCTGGGGCGATCACCGATCTGTTCCAGGGTACCGAACCCGGTTTCGACCTGAGCGACACGGCCACCGACAAAACCCGCTTGCTCTACCTGCACGGCGGTCTGCATCTGGTGCGCAACCAGGACGGTACGGCGCGCAAGCTGATGTCGACCGAGGGCACGTTGCTGGGCAATTTCGCCATCAACAACACGATCAAGACCCTCGACGACGTGCCGCTGTTCGTCAATGAAGGCCCGAGTGCGGACAAGCTCAAGACCATTCGCAGTTCGGACTATCTGTCGTTCTGCTACGAGCAGTTACTCGGTCACGGCCAGGCGCTGTGCATCTTCGGCCATGCACTGGGGGAGCAGGACAGCCACATCATCCACGCCTTGCGCCTGGCGAAACCGCAGGTGGTGGCAATCTCGATTTACCCGCGCAGCAAGGCGTTCATCCAGCACCAGAAGCGGCATTACGCGAAAGTGTTCGAGGGGACGGGGGTTGAGTTGCGTTTTTTTGATTCGAAGAGCCATGCACTGGGTGGCCCGAAGCTGGCAGTTCCAGTCGAGGTTTAGCGGCGACTGCCCGCGATGAACGATGACGCAGTCTAACTGGCCGCCATCCGCACCTTTCGTGCCTTCAACCCGGCAATCAACGACGGCCCCAACGCCACCAGCGCCGATCCCAGCACCACCAGCACCGCGCCGCCGTAACCCAAACCATTGATCGTCTCGGCCTGCACATAGTCGGGCCACAGCCATGCAGCCATGGCAACCGCCGCAAAGGTCACCAACGGCGTGATGGCCAACGTCGCGCTGACCCGGGAGGCTTCCCAATGGGCCAGGGCCTCGGCAAACGCGCCATAGGCAATCAGGGTGTTGAGGCAGCACGCCAGCAGCAGCCAACCCTGCAACGGGTTCAATTGCAAGGCTTCGAGTGGATGCACCCACGGCGTTAACAGCAGCGCGCAAAACAGGTAGATCACCATCATCACCTGCAGCGAATTCCACACCGTCAGCAATTGCTTCTGCCCCATGGCATAGAAAGTCCAGACCGTGGACGCCAGCAACACCAGCAGCACACCGGCGGTGTAATCGGTCAACGAAGTGAGCAGTTCGCTCAGGCGCTGATTGAAAAACAGCGCAAAGCCGATCAGCAGCACCAACAGGCCAATCCCCTGCCCCAGGCTGAAGCGTTCCTTGAACACAAAGACGCTGGCAATCAGCAGCATGATCGGCCCCATCTGCACCACCAATTGCGCCGTGCCGGCGCTGAGCAGGTTGAGCCCCATCAGATACAACACGTAATTGCCCACCAGGCCGAGCACTGCCATCAGCACCAGCCAGCCCCCATGCGGGCCCAGCACCTTTCGGCTCGGCAGACGTTTCGTCGCAGCCAGGTAAATGAACAGACAGCCGCCGGACACCATCAGGCGAAACCAGGTCACCGTCATCGGGTCCATCACCAGCAATACCTGCTTGAGCTTGATCGGCAGGATTCCCCACAACAACGCGGTCAACAAGGCCAGGAACAGACCGTAGACCCAGCGACCCGATGAAATGTGCATGCGAACCCCAATGCCAAAGTACAGGAGCCGTCATTCTAGGCTCCAAGCCGTGGCGTACACAGGGACAGTTTCGGTCTGGCCGCGAATGAAACTGTGCAGGTCGTAATCTTTGAGGGGGATTTTTTACAATCGAGGTGCGCCCATCGCGAGCAAGTCGGATCGCCGCACCGTCGCTCCCACAGTGTTCAGCTGCGATCAAAAATGTTGTGTACGCCACCAAACCTGTGGGAGCGAGCTTGCTCGCGATAGCTATCTAACTGACAACGAAGAATATCGAGGTTCAGCGCACCGCCTCGAACAGCCCCGTAGCCCCCATCCCGCCGCCCACGCACATGGTAACGATGCCGTAGCGCAGATTGCGTCGCTGCAATTCGCGAACGAGATGCCCGACCTGGCGCGACCCGGTCATGCCGAACGGGTGACCGATGGAAATCGAGCCGCCGTTGACGTTGTACCGGGCGTTGTCGATTTCCAGCCGGTTGCGGCTGTACAGACACTGCGAGGCGAACGCTTCGTTGAGTTCCCACAGGTCGATGTCGTCAATCCGCAAGCCCTTGGCCGTGAGCAATTTCGGTACCGAAAACACCGGGCCGATGCCCATCTCGTCCGGCGCGCAACCGGCCACGGTAAAGCCGCGGAAGAACGCTTTCGGCTTGAGCCCCAGTTCCAGGGCTTTCTCCAGGCTCATCACCAAGGTCATGGACGCGCCGTCAGACAGCTGCGAGGAGTTGCCGGCCGTCACCGATCCATCGTCGGCGAATACCGGTTTCAACCCGGCCAGACTTTCCAGGGTGGTATCAGGGCGGTTGCAATCGTCGCGATCGACAACGCCGTCGAGAATCTGCACTTGGCCCGTGGCCTTGTCCTCGACCTGGTATTTCACCGCCATCGGTACGATTTCGTCGCTGAACAGGCCGGCAGCCTGCGCCTGGGCGGTGCGTTGCTGGCTTTGCAGGGCGTACAGATCCTGTTCTTCGCGGCTGACGCTGTAGCGACGGGCAACGATCTCGGCGGTCTGGCCCATCGGGAAGTAGATGCCCGGCACCTGCTCCTTGAGCAGCGGGTTGATCAGGTTATCGGTGTTGACGCTTTTCATGGTCAGGCTGATGGACTCAACGCCACCGGCGACGATGATGTCACTGCAACCCGAGGCGATCTGGTTGGCGGCAATGGCAATCGCCTGCAAGCCCGAGGAACAGAAACGATTGAGGGTCATGCCGGCCGTGCCGATGCCCAGGCGCGACAGCACCGCGACGTTGCGACCGATGTTGAAGCCCTGGGCACCTTCATTGGAGCCGGCGCCAACGATGCAGTCCTCGACGCTGGCAGGGTCAATACCGCTGCGCGCCAACAGAGCGTTCACACAATGGGCCGCCATGTCATCCGGGCGGGTCATATTGAATTTACCGCGAAAGGATTTGGCCAGGCCGGTCCGCACGCTGTCGACAATCACCACTTCACGCATGGCATACCTCATTGTTGTTATCGTTGAGAGTGGATCGAGCATAAGCCCACCCAATTACCGACTGCGACAATCATTCATCTCGCGTATGCGTAACCATCGCCTCAATCCTTGCCCTTGTACTTCTTGTGTTCACGCCGGTCGGACTTTTCGAAAGCCTCCTCCAGTGCCCGGTTGATGGTGCGCAAGACCTTGACCCGTGCCCAGCGCTTGTCGTTGGCTTCCACCAGAGTCCATGGCGCAATCTCGGTGCTGGTACGGTCGACCATATCGCCGACCGCCGCACGATAGTCATCCCATTTTTCACGGTTGCGCCAGTCGTCCTCGGTGATCTTGAAGCGCTTGAAGGGAATTTCCTCGCGTTCCTGGAAGCGCTCCAGTTGCGTCTGCTTGTCGATGGCCAGCCAGAACTTGACCACGATCACTCCGGCATCGGTAACCTGTTCTTCGAAATCGTTGATCTCGCTGTAGGCGCGCAGCCAGTCTGCCGGACTGCAAAAACCTTCGATGCGCTCCACCAACACCCGGCCATACCAGGAGCGGTCGAACACGGTGAACTTGCCCCGGGCCGGAAGGTGTCGCCAGAAACGCCACAGATACGGTTGCGCCCGCTCTTCTTCGGTGGGCGCGGCAATCGGCACGATGCTGTACTGGCGCGGATCAAGCGCTGCCGCTACCCGGCGGATCGCCCCGCCCTTGCCGGCCGCGTCGTTGCCCTCGAACACCGCCACCAGTGCATGGCGGCGCATGCGTTTGTCACGCATCAACCCGGAAAACCGCGCCTGTTCGGTGATCAGCTGTTCTTCGTAATCTTCCTTGTCCAGCTGCAGGGTCAGGTCCAGGCTGTCAAGCAGGTTCACTTGATCGACACTGGGGACCACTGGCGCGGCGCTGACTTTTTCCGGATGGATCGTCGGCCGCTGCAATGCGCCGTGCAGCCCCTCCAGCAGAATCCGCCCCACGGCCAGGCTGCGATAATGTGCATCCGCCCCGGCGATCACATGCCACGGTGCATAGTCGCGGCTGGTGCGGCGCAGGACGCGTTCGCCGTACTTCACGAATTTGTCGTAGGTTTGCGACTGCTGCCAGTCCAGCGGGCTGATACGCCAACTGTGCAGCGGGTCGTCGGCCAACGCCTTGAGGCGTGCCTTCATTTGCTTCCTGGAGAGGTGAAACCAGAACTTGAAGATCAGTGCACCTTCATCGCACAGCATCTTTTCCAGACGCTCGGCGGCATTGATCGCCTGATCGAGTCGCGGATCCTTGAACTCGCCATGGACCCGTCCCTGCAACATCTGGCTGTACCAGTTGCCGAAAAAAATCCCCATGCGGCCCTTGGCCGGGAGCATCCGCCAGTAACGCCAGGCCGGTGGCCGCGCCAGCTCTTCGTCGGTTTGCTGATCAAAGGTGCGAACCTCGATCAAGCGCGGGTCCATCCACTCGTTGAGTAACTTGATTGTCTCGCCCTTGCCGGCGCCTTCGATGCCGTTGATCAAAACGATCACCGGAAACCGGCGTTGCTGCTGCAACTCGAATTGTGCTTCGAGCAACGCTTCGCGCAGGGCCGGTACTTCGGCGTCATAGGTGTCTTTGTCGATGACGTGATCGATTTCAGCAGATTCAAACATGAGCGGCTCCCTTCCAGATGTGAGCAAGCCTAGCGGATGGAACTGAAGGCCAGCACAGATTTTCCTGATGGCCCCTCGCCACAAAGAGCTTGACCATGCCGTCGATCGGCTAGAATGACGACCTTGCCGTTGCCGAGCCTGCCATGAAACCTGTATTGCCCCACGCCCAGCTCGACTGGGACGACCAAGGTCGCCCGTATTCGCGAGTGTTCGACGATGTGTATTTCTCCGACCAGTCGGGGCTGGACGAAACCCGCTATGTCTTTATCGAGCAGAACCGCCTGGCCGAACGCTTTGCGGCCTTGCCCGAGGGCGGACGGCTGGTCATCGGTGAAACGGGATTCGGCACCGGGCTGAATTTCCTGTGCGCCTGGCAGGTGTTCGAGCAACACGCGGCGGCCGGGGCTCGGCTGCATTTTGTCAGCGTCGAAAAGTACCCGTTGAGCCCGGCCGACCTGCAACGTGCCCTGGCGCTGTGGCCTGGGCTCAAGGTGTTTGCCGATCAGTTGCTGGCGCAGTACGTGGCAATCCATCAGGGTTTTCAGCGCCTGACACTGGACAACGGCCGCGTCACCCTGACTCTGCTGATCGGCGATGCGCTGGAACAACTGCCCCAACTCGATGCCCGAATCGATGCCTGGTTCCTCGACGGTTTCGCTCCGGCGAAAAACCCCGACATGTGGACCGCCGAACTGTTTGCCGAACTGGCGCGCCTGGCCGCTCCCGGTGCATCCATCAGTACCTTCACCAGCACTGGCTGGGTGCGGCGTCTGCTCAACGCCGCCGGCTTCAAGATGAAACGCATCCCCGGCATCGGCCACAAATGGGAAATCCTGCGCGGCGAGTTCCTCGGCTGGCCTCAGGAAACGCCGGCCCCGGCCCAGGACAAACCCTGGTTTGCCCGCCCGGCTCCGCTGACCGGCGAGCGTCAGGCACTGGTGATCGGCGCCGGGCTGGCCGGTTGTGCCAGCGCCGCCAGCCTCGCCGCGCGGGGCTGGCAAGTGACATTGCTGGAGCGCCACGACGCCATTGCCCAGGAAGCCTCGGGCAACCCACAGGGCGTGCTCTACCTGAAGTTATCGGCCCATGGCACGGCGCTGTCGCAAATGATCGTCAGCGGTTTTGGCTACACCCGCAGACTGCTCGAACACTTGCAGCGTGGCAGCGACTGGGATGATTGCGGCGTGCTGCAACTGGCGTTCGACGCCAAGGAAGCCGAACGCCAGATGCAATTGACGGCAGCGTTTGCGCCGGACCTGCTGCACCTGCTGGATCAACCCGAGGCGCAGGCGGTGGCCGGAATCGGGCTGGCACACGGCGGCCTGTTCTATCCCGAAGGCGGCTGGGTGCACCCACCGGCACTGTGCCAATGGCAAACCGCTCATCCAAACGTTCAGCTGCATGTGCATCACGATGTGCTCGAACTGCGCAAGGTCGATGGCCAGTGGCAGGCCTGGGATGGCGAGCGCTTGCTCGCCAGCGCACCGGTCGTGGTGCTCGCCGGTGCTGCCGACATCCAGCGTTTTCCCGAAAGTGCCGGGTTGCCGCTCAAGCGTATCCGCGGGCAAATCACCCGCCTGGCGCAAACCCCGCAAAGTCGGGCTCTGGGCACGGTGGTCTGTGCCGAAGGCTATGTCGCCCCCGCGCGTTTGGGCGAACACACCTTGGGGGCCAGTTTCGATTTCAAGAGCGATGACCTGACGCCGACCACTGCAGAACACCTGGGCAACCTGGCCATGCTCGAAGAGATTTCCCACGATCTGGTCGCCCGCCTGGCGATCGACCGCCTCACCCCTGAAAGCCTCCAGGGTCGCGCCGCGTTTCGCTGCACCAGCCCCGACTACCTGCCGATCGTCGGCCCATTGGCCGACGCGCAGTCGTTTGCCCAGGCCTATGCCGCACTGAGCAAGGATGCCCGGCAGGTGCCCAACGTCGCATGCCCGTGGCTCGACGGTTTGTACGTCAACAGCGGGCACGGTTCGCGTGGCCTGATCACTGCGCCATTGTCCGGGGAACTGCTGGCGGCGTGGCTGGACAATGAGCCCCTGCCGTTGCCCAGAAGCGTGGCCGAAGCCTGTCACCCCAATCGGTTTGCCTTGCGGCGCCTGATCCGGGGCAAGTAGTCGATACCGCCGTCGAGGGCGCCCGCACAGCGGCTCTCGGCCTGGATTTCGCCTGCTTATAACTCATTATTCTAAAACTCCCCTTACCGAGGTGGGTCAGTCTCTGAGTACCCACCCTTTCGGCGCGGTATCGATTGACCCTCCCCAACGGAAAAACCGGTAAGGAATTTATGTGCGGATTAGCTGGCGAGTTACGTTTTGATCATCAACCTGCAAACCTTGCAGCCGTTGAACGAATCACCCATCACCTGGCCCCTCGCGGCCCCAACGCGTGGGGCTTTCACAGCCAGGGGCCGGTTGCCCTGGGCCATCGGCGCCTGAAAATCATGGACCTGTCGGACGGCTCTGCGCAGCCGATGGTCGACCAACAACTGGGCCTGTCCCTGGCCTTCAACGGCGCGGTCTACAACTTTCCTGAACTGCGCACCGAGCTTGAAAGCCTGGGTTACGCCTTCTATTCCGGTGGCGACACCGAAGTGTTGCTCAAGGGTTATCACGCCTGGGGCGAAGCCTTGCTGCCGAAACTCAATGGCATGTTTGCCTTTGCTGTTTGGGAGCGCGATGCCCAATGCCTGTTCATCGCCCGCGACCGTCTCGGCGTGAAACCGTTGTACCTGTCACGCACCGGCCAGCGCCTGCGCTTTGCTTCCGCGCTGCCGGCATTACTCAAGGGCGGCGACATCAATCCGGTTCTCGATCCGGTAGCGCTCAATCATTATCTGAATTTCCACGCAGTGGTCCCGGCACCGCGCACCTTGCTGATGGGTATTGATAAACTGCCGCCGGCCACCTGGATGCGCATCGAAGCCGATGGTCGCACCGAGCAGAAAACCTGGTGGACCCTGCCCTACGGCCCCCATGCCGATGAAATGAACCTGACCCTCGAAGACTGGCGCGACCGTGTGCTCGACAGCACCCGCGAAGCGGTAGCGATTCGTCAGCGTGCAGCAGTGGATGTCGGCGTGCTGCTGTCCGGCGGCGTCGATTCAAGCCTGCTGGTGGGCTTGTTACGGGAAGTCGGCGTGGACAACCTGTCGACCTTCTCCATCGGCTTCCAGGATGCCGGTGGCGAGCGCGGTGACGAGTTCCAGTATTCGGACCTGATCGCCAAACACTATGGCACCCGGCACCACCAATTACGCATCGATGAAAAAGAGATCATCGAACAGTTGCCCGCCGCGTTCAGGGCCATGAGCGAACCGATGGTCAGCCATGACTGCATCGCCTTCTACCTGTTGTCACGGGAAGTGGCCAAGCATTGCAAGGTGGTACAGAGCGGCCAGGGCGCGGATGAGCTGTTCGCCGGTTACCACTGGTATCCGCAAGTGGACGGTGCGAGTGATCCGTATGCCGCGTACCGCGAAGCGTTTTTCGACCGTAGTTACGACGACTACGCCGCCACCGTACAACCGAAATGGCTGACCGCGAATGACGCCGCCGGTGACTTCGTCAAAGCCCATTTCGCCCAGCACGGTGCCGATGCGGCGGTGGACAAGGCCTTGCGTCTGGACAGTACGGTGATGCTGGTGGACGACCCGGTCAAACGTGTCGACAACATGACCATGGCCTGGGGCCTGGAAGCACGCACGCCGTTTCTCGACTACCGCCTGGTGGAGTTGTCGGCACGGATTCCGGGGCGCTTCAAACTGCCGGACGGCGGCAAGCAGGTCTTGAAAGAAGCTGCGCGCCAAGTGATTCCCGGTGAAGTGATCGACCGCAAGAAAGGTTATTTCCCGGTGCCGGGGCTCAAGCATTTGCAGGGCGATACGCTGGAATGGGTGCGCGAATTGCTGCTCGATCCCAGCCAGGATCGCGGACTGTTCAACCCGGCGATGCTCGACCGCCTGCTGACGGATCCACAGGGACAATTGACGCCGTTGCGCGGTTCGAAGCTGTGGCAACTGGCGGCCCTCAACCTGTGGCTCAGCGAACAAGGAATCTGACCGATGAAATCTCATGCCACGGCTTTCAGCCAACGCCTGTTGCGCGGCCAGTCACCTTCCTACGAACGCTTGCAGGCTCGTCTGGCCGAGGATGGCAGTGAACTCGGCGGGGCGCCGATTGCCGTGCATTGCGGCTGGGGCCGCTTGCTGATCGGCCACACCTTTGTCGATGCCGCGAGCCTCGCCGGGGAGTTGCTCAATGAGCAGCCCGGCGAGCGGGACATTGCGCTGTACGTCGCCGCGCCCCAGCAAATACTGGGGCTGGAGCCGACACAGCTGTTTCTCGACCCGTCCGATACCTTGCGTCTGTGGTTCAGCGATTACCGTCAAGCGACCCGGGTGTTTCGCGGGTTCCGCATTCGACGCGCGCAAAACGAGGCCGACTGGCAGGCGATCAATCAGCTGTATCAAGCGCGTGGCATGCTGCCGATCGACGCCACCCTGCTCACTGCGCGTCACCTTGGCGGCCCGGTGTACTGGCTGGCCGAAGACGAGGACAGCGGCGCGGTCATCGGTAGCGTCATGGGTCTCAACCACCACAAGGCCTTCAACGATCCGGAAAACGGCAGCAGCCTGTGGTGCCTGGCGGTCGACCCGCATTGTGCGCGGCCGGGTGTCGGTGAAGTGCTGGTGCGGCATCTGATCGAGCACTTCATGAGTCGCGGGCTCGCTTGCCTCGACCTGTCCGTACTGCACGACAACCGTCAGGCGAAGAACCTTTACGCCAAGCTCGGTTTTCGCAACCTGATGACCTTCGCCATCAAGCGCAAGAACGGCATCAATCAACCACTGTTTCTCGGGCCCGGCCCGGAGGCCGCGTTCAACCCATATGCGAGGATCATTGTCGAGGAGGCACACCGTCGCGGCATCGATGTGCAAGTCGATGACGCCGACGCCGGGATGTTCACCCTCAGCCATGGCGGGCGCCGGGTACGCTGCCGTGAATCCCTGAGCGACCTGACCAGTGCCATCAGCATGAGCCTGTGCCAGGACAAAAGCCTGACCCACAAAGTGCTCAAGGCTGCCGGGTTGAACCTGCCGGCGCAGCAACTGTCCGGTACCGCCGATGACAATCTGGCGTTCCTCGATGAGCACATCAGAGTGGTGGTCAAACCGCTGGATGGCGAACAGGGCCAAGGCGTGGCGGTGGATTTGCAGACCATCGAAGACGTCCAGCAAGCCATCGAGGCGGCCCGCCACTTTGACAGCCGCGTGCTGCTGGAAAGCTTTCACCAAGGCCTCGACCTGCGGATCCTGGTGATCGGTTTTGAAGTGGTCGCCGCTGCGATTCGCCGCCCCGCCGAAGTGGTGGGTGATGGTCAGCACTCCATCGGCGCGCTGATCGAAGCCCAGAGCCGGCGCCGACAAGCGGCCACGGGCGGTGAAAGCAAGATCCCTCTTGATCACGAGACCCGGCGCACCTTGAATGCAGCCGGTCATGACTACAACAGCATTCTTCCGGCCGGCGAGCGTTTATTCGTACGACGTACGGCGAATCTACACACCGGCGGGACACTCGAGGACGTCACTGCAATTCTGCACCCGACGCTGGCAAATGCCGCCATCCGCGCCGCGCGGGCGCTGGACATACCCGTGGTCGGCCTGGATTTGATGGTGCCCGCCGCCGATCAGCCCGAATACGTGTTTATCGAAGCCAACGAACGCGCCGGGCTGGCTAACCACGAACCGCAGCCAACGGCTGAGCGGTTTGTGGATTTGTTGTTTCCGCATAGTCAGCCGGTGGTCTCTTAGTTCTGTACTGTCTGGACTGGCTCCATCGCGAGCAGGCTCGCTCCCACTTTGGAATGCGCTCGAATGTGGGAGCGAGCCTGCTCGCGAAGGCGGCCTGACAGACAGCCACAAACCTTCTCATCGAAACCATCGATGGCCTCAACTCATCAGGAGTTTCCATGACCAGCAAAATTCCCGAACCGGACCTCGGTTACCTGCAAAAAGTGCTGCTGGAAATGCTCGCCATTCCCAGCCCCACCGGGTTCACCGACACCATCGTGCGCTACGTCGCCGAACGCCTTGAAGAACTGGGCATTCCCTTCGAAATGACCCGCCGCGGCACCATTCGCGCCACGCTCAAGGGCAAGAAGAACAGCCCTGACCGCGCCGTTTCCGCCCACCTGGACACCATCGGCGCGGCGGTGCGGGCGGTGAAGGACAACGGCCGTCTGACCCTCGCGCCAGTCGGCTGCTGGTCCAGCCGCTTCGCCGAAGGCAGTCGGGTCAGCCTGTTTACCGACAACGGTGTGATCCGCGGCAGCGTCTTGCCGTTGATGGCGTCCGGACACGCGTTCAATACCGCCGTGGATGAGCTGCCGATCAGTTGGGATCACATCGAATTGCGTCTGGACGCCTACTGCGCCACCCGCGCCGACTGCGAATCCCTGGGCATCAGCGTCGGCGATTTCGTCGCCTTCGACCCGCTACCGGAGTTTACCGAAAGCGGCCACATCAGCGCCCGCCACCTCGACGACAAGGCCGGGGTGGCCGCGCTGCTGACGGCGCTCAAAGCCATCGTCGACAGTGGCCAGGACCTGATGATCGACTGCCATCCGCTGTTCACCATCACCGAGGAAACCGGCAGTGGCGCCGCGGCGGCATTGCCCTGGGACGTCAGTGAATTCGTCGGCATCGACATCGCACCGGTCGCGACTGGCCAACACTCCAGTGAGCACGCGGTGAGCATCGCGATGCAGGACTCCGGCGGGCCCTATGACTATCACCTGTCGCGCCACCTCCTGCGCCTGGCCGGCGACAACGAGCTGCCGGCACGCCGGGACCTGTTCCGCTACTACTTCAGTGACGCACATTCGGCGGTTACCGCCGGCCACGACATTCGCACCGCCCTGCTCGCCTTCGGCTGCGATGCCACCCATGGTTACGAACGCACCCATATCGACAGCCTCGCCGCCCTGAGTCGCCTGCTCGGTGCGTACATCCTCAGCCCGCCAGTGTTTGCCAGCGATGCGCAACCGGCCAAAGGGTCACTGGACCGCTTCAGCCATCAGCTCGAACACGATACCCAGATGGAAAGCGATACGCGGGTGCCGTCGGTGGACAGCCTGGTGGGGCAGCGGTCGGAGAGTTGAGTTGAGGATTGTTACTGACCGGGCGATTGCCATCGCGATGGGGCCTGATTGACCGCACTTTCGCCTCAGGCTAGCCGCAATCACCCAATCGCCGTAGCATCGCGCCATTGATTGAACCGAGGTACCTATGCTGATCCCCTACGACCAACTTCAAGTCGACACTCTCACCCGCCTGATCGAGGACTTCGTGACCCGTGACGGGACGGACAATGGTGACGACACGCCACTGGAAACCCGCGTGTTACGCGTGCGCCAGGCCTTGACCAAGGGGCAGGCACTGATTGTCTTCGACCCGGAAAGCGAGCAATGCCAACTGATGCTCAAGCACGACGTGCCCAAGCACCTGTTTGACTGAAGTCTTCAGCGTCCCTTGGTTTGCGCCAGTTTTTTCTGGACCTTGAAGTTGCGCGGCCTGCCGCAGGCCTACAATGCTCCGGCAGCAAACCAATCCGGACTGACAGCCGCAACACACCATGCTGACGGAGAGGTCTGACAAGCCGGATGATTGTAGGGACGATCCGTCAGGACGCGGAAAATCGTGGCCCGAACAGGATGATGCTCGCTCCGAGCACACACAGCGCTACGCCGAGCCAGTCCGAGCCCAGTGGACGAATCCGCTCGACCACGGCCAACCAGCCGATGGACGCAATGATGTAGATGCCGCCGTAAGCGGCGTAGGCGCGGCCGGCGTAAGCGGCTTCAATACGGGTCAGCAACAGGGCGAACAGGGTCAGACTGAGGAGCGCCGGCACCACCCACCACATGCTTTTACCTTGGCGCAGCCACATCCAGAAGGCGAAGCAACCGGCAATTTCGAACAGCGCAGCGAGGAAAAACCACAGGTAATTGAGCATGCAAGTGTCTCGCGAGGATGGCCGATGGCGGCCACCCTAACCACAGCGTTGCCTGTGAGCAAGATCAGCTTGCGGATTGCCTGGCCTTGGCGCGCATTTTGTCGGCCATGGCGGTCATTTCGTTGTAGAGCAGTTGCGGGTTCTTCTGCTTGATCGCCCAGGCCATGCGGCCCTGTTCGTGGGGCAGGATCATGAACTCGCCGGCTGCGACCTGCTGATAGATGTAGTCGGCGATATCGGCGGCGCTGATCGGCGAGCTCTCCAGCAACTTGCCGACCTGGGCCTTCATGGCCGGTGTCGGGCCGCGAAACGAGTCCAGCAGGTTGGTCTGGAAGAACGAAGGACACACCACATGCACGCCGACTTCCTGATGCGCCAGCTCGATCAGCAGGCTTTCGGACAACGCCACTACGCCCGCCTTGGCCACGTTGTAGTTGCTCATCGCCGGGCCTTGCATCAGCGCGGCCATGGACGCGATGTTGATGATCTTGCCTTTGCTTTTTTCCAGCAGCGGCAGGAAAGCCTTGCAGCCCTTGACCACACCCATCAGGTTGATCGCGATCTGCCAGTCCCAGTCCTCAAGGGACAACTCACTGAAGAAGCCGCCAGAGGCTACACCCGCGTTGTTGACGATGACATCGATGCCGCCGAGCTTGACTTCGCAGGCTTGGGCGAACGCCGTCAACTGGCTGTAATCGCGCACGTCGCAACGCTGGATAAAACCATCACCACCGGCTTCGCGAACCAGCTTGAGGGTTTCCTGCAAGCCGGGCTCGCTGACGTCGGACAAGGCCAGTTGCCAGCCTTCACGCGCCCAGCGCAGCGCGATTTCGCGACCCAGGCCAGAGCCTGCACCAGTGATCATCATGCGATTTTGCATAGCAAACAGCCTTGTTGTTCTCGGAAGATGCATCGAGTGTAGCGAAGGAAATTGCCTGCCCCACGCTCCATCAGATTGCTGAATGGCCCAAGCAAACCGCGGGAGCGCCTGAAGTAACTGATGCAACAACAAGAACGTTAAAGACCTGTTCGAAATACTTGAAAATAACCTGGAATTTTCCTGCAAGCGCGAGAGTCGGACTTGTTAAGCAGGTCGAATTTACTTCATTCCCGCTGACCTTGATTGGCATGGTCAATCCACTGCACTTTCGACAAGGAAACAGACATGGGCACAATACTGATCATCATTCTGATCCTGTTACTGATCGGTGGTTTGCCGGTCTTCCCACACTCCAGAAGTTGGGGTTATGGCCCATCCGGAATCCTCGGCGTGGTGTTGGTGGTACTGTTGATCCTGCTCTTGCTCGGCCGAATATAAAAATACGCCAGGCAAAAAAAGAGGCCCTTGAAGGGCCTCTTTTCTATTGCGTCACAACTTACTGCGGCGTGCCGTGAACGACACCGGCGGTGTTGTCCAGCAGGCTCTTGGTCGCGGTTTGCAGGAACGCTTCGAGCTTGAGTTTCAACTCGGCGGTACGCGGTGCATCGTCAATAATCTCGGCGTGCGCCGTAGCGCCCATTTCATACTGGTACAACTTTGGCGCCATGTCCTTTTCCTTCGGCAACACCAGGATCTGGTCGTCGCTGAGGATGGCCGTGGTCTGCTCGTTACCCGAAGGTTTGATCACACCAAAACCCTTGTCGCCCTCAGGCAGGTTGAGCAGGTCGCGGCCCCAGCATTGCTGGCGGGTTTCGCCACCCAGGCGGCCCATGATGGTCGGTACGATGTCGATCTGGGTGCCCACGGTGTGGTCACGCTGGCCGAACTTCTCCTGGATGCCCGGTGCGATCATCAGCATCGGGATGTTGAAGCGGCCCAGGTCCATTTCGGTAATCTGCTGTTCGTTGCCAAAACCGTGGTCACCGACAATGATGAACAGGGTTTCCTTGAAGTACGGCTCCTTGCGGGCCTTTTCAAAGAACTGGCCCAGCGCCCAGTCCGCATAACGCATGGCGGTCAAGTGCTCGTTCAGGGTGCCGCGATTGGTCACGCGCTCGACCGGCAATGGCGTCGGCAAGGCGTATGGCGTGTGGTTGGACAGGGTTTGCAGCAACGCATAGAACGGCTTGCCGTTTTCCCGCGCCTTGAGCTCTTGCAGGCTGCGATCGAACATATCCTGGTCGGACACGCCCCAGGTCGGGTCGGAAAACACCGGGTTAACGAAGTCGTTACGGCCGATGAAGTTGGTCATGCCCTGGTTGCTGAAGAACCCCGACTGGTTGTCCCAGGCAAAATCGCCGTTGTAGACATACACGTCGTCATAGTGACGGGCGCTGAGCAATTGCGGCAGCCCAGACAGCTTGTGGCTGCCTTCCGGAGTCTGCATCAGGTATTCGAAACCCGGCAGGTTCGGGAAGCAACCCATGGTGGCAAACATACCCTGGTGGGTATGGGTACCGTTGGAGAAGAAGCGGTCGAACATCAGGCCCTCCTTCGACAGTTTGTCGAGGTACGGCGTGATGTTGTCCGGGCCACCCAACGCTCCGACCGAGTGACCGGCCATGCTTTCCATCAGGATCACCACGACGTTCTTGATCGGCAGCGTCTTGTCGACCGGTGGCGTGTAGTCACGACGTACGGCGGCAATGTCGGCCTCGACCAGTTTTTCGTCCGGCAGCACCAACATGTCACGCACGATTTGCTGGGCTTGCTCCTGCGGCAAGGTGGCCTTCCAGATGTTGTCGCGTTCCTCGGACATCCGGCTCTTGGCAGCCGCCACCAATTGCAGGGTACCGTTGAGGCCCAACTGGTTGGCGA
This sequence comes from Pseudomonas sp. B28(2017), assembly GCF_002113025.1. GTDB lineage: Bacteria > Pseudomonadota > Gammaproteobacteria > Pseudomonadales > Pseudomonadaceae > Aquipseudomonas. The sequence continues at coordinate 248,979 of NZ_NEJH01000002.1, forward strand.
AAATCGAGTTGGTGGTGTAGACGTCACCCCAACGCAATGGCGGGCCTTGGCGCAGGGTGCCACGTGCGGCAACCACGCAGATCAGCAGGCACACCACGAATACCGCAATTCGCGCATACCATGGGGCCACCTGGCGCGTGCCGATGCTGCCGCCACTGAATGGGCCACGGGGACGGGTTGCACGGTCGGCGCCCTTGAATGCCAGGCTCAGGATCCAGGTGCCCACGGCCCATGCCAGCAGGTAGCGAACCACCGGGAAACCGTACCAGAGCATGCTCATCACGGTTTTAGGGTCTTCCTTGACGTACTGGAAGACCAGGCCGTTGAGGCGCTGGTGGAATTCACGGTAGAAGTCCATTTCCATCAGGCCCAGGAACAGCGCGATGCTGGAGACGATCGTCAGCCAAAGACGGAACAGCCCGCGTGCGGCCATGGCCCGGGCGCTGAACAATGCCAGCAGCAACGGGATACTCAGATAGACCACCAGACGCACGTCGAAACGCAGACCATTGGCGAATGCCTCGAGGAAGGTCGAGGCCGGTGTGTCGAGGATCATCGAGCGGTTGTAAACCAGCAGCGCGACGCGCAGCAGGCTGAACATGACCATCATGACCAAGGCACACAACAGCGTGTAGGCCAGATGCGATTTGACGGTCGGTTGCAGCAGGCGACTAGAGGCTCGCTGCTGATTCAGGGCGTCCGGGATTGCCATGTCGTTTTAGGACCCATTGGAAGTTTAAGTTTCGAAAATACAGCTGCGCCTTGCCCTCTTTTCAGCCCGTAACAAGGCCCGGGGTTTGCGAGGTGCGCAAATGTTGCACGATCAACGGCTGCATTGCCATTGATTACTACCCTCATCCCGACTCTTTCATCCTGCATTCAGGGCTATGCAGCGTGTGGCGGGAGAGCCGGCGAATTGTCTTGGAGAGTTGGTGAAAATTTCGTGCAACGCATATTCGGAAACAAATTAAAGCGCCCGCCCCCCGTCAAAAACGCAAACGCCCCGAACCGGTCGGGGCGCTACGAAGTCACCTCAAAAGAACGACACCGTTACTTCTCGGCGCGTTCCTTGAGGGCTTTCAAGGTATTGAACGGGGCATCCACCACGAACTTGTTGGCCACCATCGACGGCACGCTGCCGCCCGGCTCGGTGTGCACCTGATAGGTCACTTCGATCTGGTCGCCCTTGGGCACGAACTTCCAGAAACCGTCGACCTTGGCGACCCGGACGAAACCTTTTTCTTCAGGAATGTATGTCGGTACGCCTTCGAGCTTGCGGGTCAGGCTGCCGTCGGGCCCTTCGGTGGTGGTGACGTGCAGCACCGAATCACGCGGAGTGACCGGCCACGGGGTGTTGAACTGTGTGTAGGTCCAGCTCTGATTACCTTCGTGCTTGAGCAGCTTCTGGGTTTTGCATTCGTGAATCCAGGCGCAAGCTCCGGACACGTCGTCCTGCAACGCACGCAGCTTGGCCACGGTGGTCTTCATCAGCGTGACGCCCTGGTAGGCCTTGTAGTCGGACCCCGCCACTTCACTCAGGGAGATCTTGATGCCGTCTTCGTCCTTTTTGACTTTCCAGTCTTCGGCCTGGGCCGCCGAGGTAGCCAGCACAACCGTCAAACCACACAGCACAGCAATACGATGCAGCGAACCCATAGTCTTATTCCTTATTGTTGAAGTTCCGTTCGTTGGGCTTGCACATCCGATCACCTTCAGGTTTTTCGGAGGTGCAAGCCCACACATCACGCCGCCGTCATTTGCTCCCACCAGCCGATCAGCCGAATGGCTTCTTCGCTGCTGCTTCCGCACATCTCGGGGTCGGCCTCGAAGGCGGAGCACACCGCCGGCCGTTCCGGCTGGCCGAAAATACTGCACAGGTTATCCGGGGAAAGTTGCAGGCAACGCTGCCCCGCGGCTTTGCCATTGGGCATACCGGGAATCGGTGAGCTGATGGAAGGGGCAATGCAACATGCGCCACAGCCCTCACGGCATTTCATGACGACAAGCTCCTCGCGACGAGCAATGTGTTAAAGGACGGGGCACAGAGTACCCGCTAAAACAGTTGTTTTAAATTACCTGCGAGCAGGTTTTTCAACGTAAACGAACATGACCGGGCAGTCTCCGACAAAGCGTCTGCCCTGCGGTGCGCGGAGCTTGACGACTTACTGTTTGAACTCGAAATCCAGTGCAGCGCCTTCGACCTCGCGGCGCTCTTCATTGCGCAGTTGCAGCTGCATTTCATTGGTGAGCAGACGGCCGTTGAGCTGGAACGGGCTGCTGCCGCTTTTGTCACCGAACATCTGGGGCAACAGCGGCTCACGCTTGGTCAACGGTACCGTTCCGACCGGCTTCAGTTCTTGAACCATATCCTTGGGCAAGCTCAGGTCCAGATTGGCGGATGGAAGCTCAGTCTTTACCACTTCACTGGCCGGTTTCGGTTTGGAGGCAATGGGTGAATGCTTTTTTGCGGGCGTCGTCGGTTTTTTGGCCGACGAGGCTTTTTTTGCAGGTTCGGCGTTTATCGGTGCTACGTGAAAACTGCCGGTAGCCTGTTCCTGCTCGGAAGCGGCAACGACGGATGCCGGCTGAATACTCGCAAACAGGCAGAGCCAAAGCCAGGCGGCAGGAAGAATCGGTTTCATGTATCCCACGGTGGGTGCAAACGGCAGAGATACATATGCTCGCCTGTCACAGCCCACAAGACAAGCGCAGTAGCAGCCTGTTACAAACCGCCTGCCATCTCCTGGCAGAGTTGGGTGGCCAGCATGCCCAGGGTCATCAACGCGCGCTCGGCTTCACGGTTCCATGGCGTGCCGCAATTGAGGCGAATGCAGTGATTGAATTGCTCGGTATTACTGAAGATCAGTCCCGGCGCAATACTGATGCCCTGCTGCAAGGCCCGCACGTGCAACTCCTGGGTGTTGACCCGCCCCGGCAGACTCACCCACAGAATGAAGCCACCGGTAGGCCGGGTCATCTGCGTGCCTTCCGGGAAATACTGCTGCACCGCCAACTGGAAGGCACTGAGGTTCTTACGGTATTCCTGGCGGATGAAGCGCAAATGCCGATCGTACCCGCCATTTTCCAGGTAAGCGGCGATACCCATCTGGGTCACGCTGCATGCAGAATGCGTACTGAACGTCTGCAAACGCTGGATTTCCTGCTGATACTTGCCGGCAATCATCCAGCCGATCCGCACACCCGGCGACAGGGTTTTAGAGAAGCTTGAGCAATAGATCACCCGGTCCAGCCGATCGTAGGCCTTGAGGGACTTGGTGCGCCCCTGCTCGAACATCAGCTCACCGTAGATATCGTCTTCGACAATCTGGATATCAAAGTCCGACGCCAGGCGCAGCAGTTGTTTCTGCCGCTCTTCAGGCATGGTACCGCCCAATGGATTACTCAGTCGGGTGGTCAGCACCAACGCCTTGATCGACCATTGGTTGGCTGCCAGTTGCAAGGCTTCCAGGCTCATGCCCGTGGCTGGATCACTGGGGATCTCGATGACTTTGAGCCCCAACAGATCGGCCAGTTGCAGCAAGCCGTAATAGGTCGGCGACTCGGCCGCAATCAGATCGCCCGGACGGGTCAGCACGCGTAAAGACATCTGCAGTGCATCGACACAGCCGTGGGTGATCACCACTTCCGACGGATCGACCACCACGCCCGCATCGCGCATGCGGATCGCCACCTGTCGGCGCAACGGCTCGAAACCGGGGCTGAACATGTAACTGAAGGCCCGCGGGCTATGGAAACGGGTGACTTTGGCCAATTGCTGATGCAGTGCCCGCACCGGCAAATAGTCGACACTCGGCACTGCAGCGCCCAGCGGGAACACGCCTTCACGACGGGATTCCACCAGGACTTGTTGAATGATGCTGCTGCGGGTGACCAGGCCGGGGCGCTCGACCCGGGCGATGTCCGGCGTCGGAGCGGTGAGTGCCGGCGTCTGGTGCACGTAGTAACCCGACTGCGGCCGGGCGCGGATCAGCCCCTGATCTTCGAGATTGGCATACGCCTGCAACACCGTCGCATGGCTGACATTGAGCTGCGAGCTCATCTTGCGCACCGAAGGTACGCGCTCTCCCGGCTGATAGACCCCACGGCGGATGTCTTCGGCCAGTTGTTGAGCAATACGTTGATAGAGCAAAAGATTGGTCATGACGCAGCACTCGATTTCACGGGCATTTTATTCTTGTGTGAAACAATACCGGAACAGTTTAGAAGTGTACGGGGACAGTTGCCACAATAGTCGACCGTACAGTGCAGTGTCAGCAAAATCTGTACTGTTTTGTGCGGTAATCGGCAGGCAAAAAAAACCCGGCGCTGCATGGCAGGCCGGGCTTTCCAGCGACGCAACCCCTAGCGGGCAGCGCCGAGCTGGCCCTTTTCGTCGGAAAACACAATTTCCACCCGACGGTTCTGCGCTCGTCCCCGTTCCGACGCATTCGCGTCCACCGGATATTCGTCGCCATAACCCTCGACCTGGATGCGCTTGTCGTCGATGCCCAGGTCCATCAGCACGTCAGCCACCGATTGTGCGCGGTCGCGGGACAGCTTGAGGTTTTCCTGTTTGCCCCCGGTACTGTCCGTATAACCTTCGATGCGCACCACACGCTTGGGGTTGAGCTGCAGGAACTGCACGATCTTCAACACCACACGGTTGGCCGAAGGTTTCAATTCCGCTTCGCCGGTGTCAAACAGCATGTCGCCCAATGTCATCACCAGACCGCGGTCGGTCTGGGCGGTCGTCAATGCCAGGATCTGCTCCTCAAGCCATTTGCCCTGCTGCTGCACGCTGAACAGTTTGGACTCACGCAACGCCAGTTGCAGGCGCTGCCGCTCCAGTTCGAGTTTTGCCGCTTGCTCTTCGTTAAGCGCCTGATTGGTATGTTCCCGGGCAATGGCGCTGTAGCGCTGACTCAGGTAGGCGTAATGCACCACGTCCGAACCGCTGCCCCAATAGCTGGACAGTCGATCGGCGCGGGCCAGGGATTCACCGGCGCGAATCACGTCCTTGGGGGCGATTCGCAGCACATTGGAGTCTTCCTTGACCTTCTGAAAGTCGGCTCCAGCCTGCTGCAACGCGCTCTCGCTGTGCTGGCTGACGCAACCAGACAGCACAGTGCAGCCTGCCAGGATCAAACCGCCGATGGCTTTGCTCTTGAGACTCATTCGGCATCTCCCAGTTGCTTGCGCAGGCGGGCGATGCGGGCGTTAAGCACGTTCAACTGCTCCTCGCTCTTGGCCGTCAACACCTTGGCTTCAGCCAGACGCGCATCGAGCTCGGCCTGTTCGGCCCGCATGCGTGCGTTTTTGAAGGATTGGTCAGTCATGTTGCCCTTGGCGCGATTGAACTTGTCTTCGGCCAGTTTCATTTCCGGCACATCGTCGGCGGTAGCGCCCACGGCCTTGGCCTGTTCGAGTGCCTGTTCGGTCAGGCGAATCTGTTCATTCGGCGCAGGATCGGTTGCACAACCGGCCAGGAGCACAAAGGCCATGGCAGCGAAAAGAGGTCGAATACTCACTAAATATCCCTACTGTTTTGGGGTACTGGCGGGTTGTTGCGAGGGTTGCTGCGGTTGTGAGCGTTGTGCCTTCCATCGCTCGATATTACGCATCAGCACGGTCTCCGTCAGTCCGGACGCGGGCAATTCTGTCATCTTTTTGGCCAACTGTCCGCGCAACCACGGATCGTTGCAGGCTGAGTCATGGGAAATCGCCAGGTACAGGCCAGGCTTGTCGACTGGCTGCAAGCGAGCGACCAAATCGCCGGCCATGCCCAGTGTCTGTGCGGTCGCCATGCCCGAGTAACGTCCTGCCAGTACGAATTCGACCTCACCCAACAGCAGTTTCTGAAAGGCCTGGGTCAGGCTGGACGTGCGTGCGAGGGTTAATTGCTGTTCGGCAAAGGTGCTGAATTGCGCAGTCAATCGGGCCTTTTCCGACGCGGCTCCGGGATGGCCGTGCAGGTCCTGCGCCTGGTTGTAGACCAGCGTCGAGTCCTTGCGCGTCCAGACCAGATAGTCGTTTTCCAGCAAGGGTGGATGGATGTAATCCAGGGTTTCCAGCTCGCTGACCGTCAACGCTGCGTCCGCCAGCATGTCCATGCGCCCGCTGCGCACTTCGTCCAGGGCCTGGGCACGTTTGCCGGCATAAAGCAGTTCGACCTTGAGCCCCAACTCCCCCGCCACTTGCTGCAACAAATCGGCGCTGGCACCTATCAGGTGTCTGGGATTCTGCGGGTCTTGCCACAGGTACGGCGGTGCGTCCGGGCTGCCGGTTACCACAAGGCGTTCGCACTTGCCTGCGGCGACCGTCATCGTTGGCAATAACGCCAATCCCAGTAAGCTCCACGCAAGTCGCAGATCCATGGCAATTCACTCCACTTGGATATACCACCTGTAGGAGCGAGCATGCTCGCGATGGTCGTCAACGATAACGCTGGAAGCCTGATGCCCCGCGCTGTTCCTGCGTTCATCGCGAGCATGCTCGCTCCTACAGAGGGCAAAAAAAAAGCCCGGCCAAAAGGCCGGGCTCTTTATAAGTGAAGCAGCCGGATTAGACCAGCTTCTCCAGCTCAGGGATGGCTTCGAACAGGTCTGCCACCAGGCCGTAATCGGCTACCTGGAAGATCGGCGCTTCTTCGTCCTTGTTGATCGCAACGATCACTTTGGAGTCTTTCATGCCGGCCAGGTGCTGGATCGCGCCGGAGATACCGACGGCGATGTACAGCTGTGGAGCAACGATCTTGCCGGTCTGACCGACCTGCATGTCGTTCGGTACAAAACCGGCGTCGACCGCGGCGCGCGATGCTCCCACGGCAGCGCCGAGCTTGTCGGCCAGGGCGTACAGGTGTTTGAAGTTGTCGCCGTTCTGCATGCCGCGCCCGCCGGAAACGACGATCTTGGCAGCGGTCAGTTCCGGTCGATCGGACTTGGCCAGCTCTTCGCCGACGAAGCTGGAGATCGCAGCATCGTGAGCAGCAGCAACGGCTTCAACGGCAGCCGAACCACCAACAGCTGCAACCGGATCGAAACCGGTGGCACGCACGGTGATCACTTTCACGGCAGCGTTCGATTGCACGGTCGCGATAGCGTTACCGGCGTAGATCGGACGCTTGAAGGTGTCAGCGCTTTCTACCGAGATGATCTCGGAGATCTGGTCAACGTCCAGTGCTGCGGCAACGCGCGGCAGGATGTTTTTGCCGTTGGAAGTAGCGGCAGCCAGGATGTGGCTGTAGCCCTTGCCCAGCTCTGCAACCAGAGGAGCAACGTTTTCCGGCAACTGGTGAGCGTAGGCGGCGTTGTCGGCCACCAGCACTTTAGCCACGCCAGCCACTTTCGCAGCGGCTTCAGCCACGGCGCCAGCGCCCTGACCTGCAACCAGAACGTGGATGTCACCACCGATTTTGGCGGCAGCAGCCACGGTGTTCAGCGTGGCCGGGGCCAGTACTTTGTTGTCGTGTTCAGCAATAACCAAGATAGTCATTTAGATTACCTTCGCTTCGTTTTTCAGTTTCTCGACCAGTTCAGCCACCGACTTGACCTTGATACCCGCGCTGCGTGCAGCAGGCGCTTCGACTTTCACGGTCTTGTTGGTGGAGGCGGTGGAAACGCCCAAAGCGTCCGGAGTCAGCGTCTCGAGAGGCTTCTTCTTGGCTTTCATGATGTTTGGCAGAGACGCGTAGCGCGGCTCGTTCAAACGCAGGTCGGTGGTGACGATGGCTGGCAGTTTCAGGGAAACTGTCTGCGCGCCGCCGTCGATTTCACGGGTGACAGCCACGCTGTCGCCACTGATTTCGACTTTCGAAGCGAACGTGCCCTGACCGTAGCCGCTCAGTGCAGCGAGCATCTGGCCGGTCTGGTTGTTGTCGCTGTCGATGGCTTGTTTGCCAAGGATCACCAGCTGAGGCTGTTCCTTGTCGACAACGGCCTTCAGCAGCTTGGCAACAGCCAGGGAAGTCAGGTCTTCGGCGGACTCGACGAGGATGGCGCGGTCGGCACCCAGAGCCAGCGCGGTGCGCAGTTGCTCTTGAGCGGTGGACGGGCCTACGGAGACGACGACGATTTCAGTCGCAACACCCTTCTCTTTCAGGCGTACGGCTTCTTCCACGGCGATCTCGCAGAACGGGTTCATCGACATCTTGACGTTGGCAAGATCGACGCCGGAATTGTCCGCCTTGACGCGAACCTTGACGTTGTAATCCACAACGCGTTTGACAGCTACAAGAACCTTCATGGATTCCTCGTTACTCTCCGGTGAAAAGAAAGTCGCCTAGGCGAACCTGGCGGTTGATGCTCATCGGGCGCAAGGGCACCTCTAAAAACGCCGGCAAACGTGTCAAGTGACCATCGCTCATGATGTGGATGACCGTTCGTCAGAGGTGACTGACGAGTCATTCAACATCGCGGCGTGTAAACTGCGCACCAGACCCGCACGGCGCTTCACTCTCTACTGCCATCGCCCTGTCTTTAGAGGTGCTCTTGAAACCAACAGTCAGCCTACGGCGAGCGCAAAACCGCCCGTATCTTGACCGGAACGCCTATTCCGGTCAATACGCCAAAACAGCCGTTCATAAGGCGCGTGACTTTGATTTCTCTGGCTTTGAGCCAATTCAAACAAACGTTTGTATTGGACGCTGAGAGTGGTGTAGATATAATGCGCCACCCAAAGAGAAAGGTGGTCAATCGATTGTCCGCTTCCGGCGCTGCGCCGGGATTCATGGATGCGACACCCAACCTCCAAATTAGAAAAAAAACTGTTGAGCCTTGAGTAGGAGATAACCTGTGGAACGCGAATACATGGAATTCGACGTGGTCATCGTCGGTGCCGGCCCCGCTGGTCTTTCCGCCGCCTGCCGCTTGAAGCAGAAGGCCGCCGAAGCCGGTAAGGAAATCAGCGTCTGCGTGGTCGAAAAAGGCTCCGAAGTCGGTGCTCACATTCTGTCCGGTGCCGTGTTCGAACCACGCGCCCTGAACGAACTGTTCCCGGACTGGAAGGAACTCGGCGCACCGCTGAACACCCCCGTCACCCGCGACGACATCTTCGTTCTGAAGAACGCTGAAAGCGCGCAGAAAGTTCCGGACTTCTTTGTGCCCAAGACCATGCACAACGAAGGCAACTACATCATATCCCTGGGCAACCTGTGCCGCTGGCTGGCCCAGCAGGCCGAGAACCTGGGCGTGGAGATCTACCCGGGCTTCGCCGCCCAGGAAGCGCTATTCGACGAGAACGGCGTGGTGCGCGGGATCATCACCGGTGACCTGGGCGTCGACCGCGAAGGAAATCCGAAGGAAGGCCTGTACACCCCGGGCATGGAACTGCGTGGCAAGTACACGCTGTTCGCCGAAGGTTGCCGTGGCCATATCGGCAAGCAACTGATCAAGCGTTTCAACCTCGACAGCGATGCCGACGCCCAGCACTACGGCATCGGCCTGAAAGAAATCTGGGAAGTCGACCCGGCCAAACACCAGCCTGGCCTGGTGGTACACACCGCCGGTTGGCCGATGGACATCATGGGCACCGAGAACACCGGTGGCTCGTTCCTCTATCACCTGGAAAACAATCAGGTGGTAGTCGGCCTGATCGTCGACCTGTCCTACAGCAACACCTACCTGTCGCCGTTCGACGAGTTCCAGCGCCTCAAGCATCACCCGGTGCTCAAGCAGTACCTGGAAGGCGGCAAGCGCATCAGCTACGGCGCCCGCGCAATCTGCAAGGGCGGCCTGAACTCGCTGCCGAAAATGGTCTTCAAGGGCGGCGCGCTGATCGGTTGCGACCTCGGCACCTTGAACTTCGCCAAGATCAAAGGCAGCCACACCGCGATGAAGTCCGGCATGCTCGCCGCTGAATCCGTGGCTGACGCGCTGTTCGCAGAGAAGGACGGCACCGACGAACTGACTACCTACGTTGACGCGTTCAAGAAGAGCTGGCTCTACGACGAACTGTTCGCAAGCCGCAACTTCGGCCCGGCGATCCACAAGTTCGGCGCCATCGTCGGTGGCGGTTTCAACTGGCTGGACCAGAACATCTTCGGCGGCAAACTGCCGTTCACCCTGCACGACACCAAGCCGGATTACGCGTGCCTGAAACTGGCGGCCGACTGCAAGAAGATCGACTACCCGAAACCGGACGGCAAGATCAGCTTCGACAAACTCAGCTCGGTATTCATCTCCGGTACCAACCATGAAGAAGAGCAGCCGTGCCATCTGAAGCTGGCCGACGCGAGCATTCCGCTGGCAAAGAACCTGCCGCTGTATGACGAACCTGCCCAGCGTTACTGCCCGGCCGGCGTATACGAAGTGGTGACCAAGGAAGACGGCGAGAAGCGCTTCCAGATCAACGCCCAGAACTGTGTTCACTGCAAGACCTGCGACATCAAGGACCCTGCGCAGAACATCACCTGGGTGGCGCCGGAAGGTGCCGGCGGCCCGACTTACCCGAACATGTAAGCCGAACCGCGAACATCAAGGCTCCCGAAATGGGGGCCTTTTTGTTGCCTGCGATTTAAGCCGCATCCCCCCCTGAGGGAGCGAGCCTGCTCGCGAAGACAGTTGTTCACTCAACATTGATGTCGACTGATACACCGCATTCGCGAGCAGGCTCGCTCCCACATTAAATGGTGTTCAAACCTTGAGGCCCAGCTCCGCCGACAACCGCGCCGTAACGCCTTTGATCAATGGAATCAACTCGGCCATTTTTTCCAGCGGCATGTAAGGCACGGTACTGGCAATGCTGATGCCGGCGACGATGCGTTTGCTGGCATCGCGGACCGGCGCCGCCACGCAACGGATCGACGGCTCGTTATCTTCCAGATCGAAGGCGTACCCGCCAGCCACGTACTCGATCATGCGCTGCTCGAACTGCTCCCAGGATTGCTCCGGGTGCTGCGGCCAGAACTGGTTTTTCCCACCCATCGGCAGGCTGACTTCGTACAGGCGCTGCCACTCTTGCGGTGAATCATCGAGCATCAGTGCCTTGCCGATTCCGGTGCGCGCCAATGGCATGCGATGGCCGACCCGTGAACGCATTTCCGGGCCATTGCGCCCCGGGTTCTTGTGCAGGTACAGCACTTCGTCGTCTTCACGTATCGCCAGGTGAATGGTGTCGCCGGTCAACGCCGACAACTCATCCAGATACGGCCCGGCCAGGGTCACCAACGGCAGCTCTTCACGGGCCTGAAAACCCAACTCGATCAGTTTCGGCCCCAGCAGATAACCGACTTGCGGCACCACCCGCAGATAACGCTCGTCGACCAGGCAACTGGCCAGGCGATGGGTGGTGCTGCGCGTAGTGCCGATCAGCCGGGCGATTTCCTTGAGATCGCGGGCACCGCTGGCCACGGCCTGGACCACACCCAGCCCGCGAAGCAGGGTCTGGGTGCCGGTCGGCGCGGCGTCCTTGGCGATTTTTGGGGCGTCTTCCTGCATATCCAGCCTTTACCGTTGAGCGAGTGAACGGGCGGCATTATGGTCGCCCGCGTGCCACGACTACAACTTGATACGCTCGACCTTGCCCACCAGCAGGATGTAGGACAGTGCGCCAATCAACGCCAGCACCGAGATGTAGGTAATCGCCGGGGCAAAGGAATCACCCGTCGCGAGAAAACCGATCACGATAGGCGTGGCAATCGCCGACAGGTTGCCAATGAAGTTGAACACCCCGCCGGTCAGCCCGAGCAAGCGCGCCGGAGCAAGTGTCGACACCAGCGACCAGGTGATCGAAGCCAGCCCGTTGCCGAAGAATGCGAGCGCGAGGAAGGCAATCACCAGCGGCATCGACTCGACGAAGTTGGCGCCGATGATCGAGGTGGAGATCAGCAAGCCGCTGATGATCGGCAATTTGCGGGCGAACCCCACCGTGCAGCCGCGACGGATCAAAAAGTCCGAGAAGAAGCCGGAACACAACACACCGACAAACGCGGCGAGAAATGGCAGCGACGCCAACAGCCCGGACTTGATGAAGTCCATGCCGCGATATTTCACCAGGTAAGTCGGGAACCAGGTGAGGAAGAACCACAGCGTCGAGTTGAGGCAGAACTGCCCGAGATAGATGCCCCAGAGTTTGCGTTTGGTCAGGACAATCCCCAGGTCGGTCCAGCTGAATCTGGCTTTGACCCTGGCCTGCTCGGCCTGGATGTCCACCAATCCACCGCCCTCGCGGATCAAGTCAATTTCCGCGTCATTGGCGCCTTTGAAATCCCGTGGCTCGCGATACACCGCGTACCAGATCACCGCCCACACGATGCCCACCGCGCCGGTGGAAACGAACACCATGTGCCAGCCGAATTCGTGCTGGAGCCAGGCCAGCACCGGCGTCAGGAATGCCAGGCCGACAAACTGCCCGGAGGTGTAGAAACCGATAGCCGTGGCGCGTTCGCGCTCGGGGAACCAGGTGGTGACCACGCGACTGTTGATCGGATACGCCGGCGCTTCCAGGGCACCGACCGCCATGCGCAACACGAACAGCGCGATGAAGCTGGCAGCGAAGCCGAGCATCACCGTGGCCACCGACCACAGCAGCAATGCGAGGCTGTACAGAATCCGTGGCGGCACGCGGTCCACCAGCCAGCCACCGGGGATTTGCATCGCGGCGTAGGTCCAGCCGAAGGCAGAAAAGATCAGGCCGACGTGAATCGGATCGATGCCCAGGTCACTGGTCAGCGCCGGGGCGGCAATCGACAGGTTACTGCGGTCCAGGTAGTTGATCACCACGGTGATGAACAACAGCACCATGATGAAAAAACGCTTGCGGCTGGGCGTCACCAACGACGCCTGCCCGGTGAGGGTTTGCGGTTGCATGGGGGGTGCCTCTTCTTATGGTTATTGAGGTCGGTGTAAAGACAGATGCTGGCCCATTGTGGGAGCGAGCCTGCTCGCGAAGGCAGTAGTTCAGTCGACATTGATGTTGGCTGGTCAATCGCTTTCGCGAGCAGGCTCGCTCCCACAGGGGTTCAATGTTGAATCAGCGGGATATCACCACTCGGCAAAACTGCCATCGGCATGGCGCCAGATCGGGTTGCGCCAGCGGTGACCGATGGCAGCACGTTCGATCACGTATTCCTCATTGATCTCGATCCCCAGGCCCGGGCCGTTCGGGATCTTCACGAAGCCCTGGTCGTAGTCGAACACCCGTGGGTCTTTCACGTAGTCGAGCAGGTCGTTGCTCTCGTTGTAATGGATGCCCAGGCTCTGTTCCTGGATGAACGCGTTGTAGCAAGCCGCGTCCAGTTGCAGGCAGGCTGCCAGGGCAATCGGGCCCAGCGGGCAATGCAGCGCCAGCGCCACGTCGTAGGCTTCGGCCATGTTGGCGATCTTGCGCGTCTCGGTGATGCCACCGGCGTGGGACGCATCCGGCTGGATGATGTCGACATAGCCTTCGCTGAGCACGCGCTTGAAATCCCAGCGCGAGAACAGCCGCTCACCGAGGGCAATCGGCGTGCTGGTCAGCGGCGCCAGCTCCTTCAGTGCTTCGTAGTTTTCGCTGAGTACCGGCTCTTCGATGAACATCAACTTGTACGGATCGAGTTCCTTCATCAGTACCTTGGCCATGGGCTTGTGCACCCGGCCATGGAAGTCCACGCCGATACCCACGTTCGGGCCGACCGCATCGCGTACGGCAGCGACGTTGGCCAGGGCCTGGTCGACTTTGTCGAACGTGTCGAGGAACTGCAGTTCTTCGGTGCCGTTCATTTTCACCGCAGTGAAACCACGCTCGACCGCTTCTTTCGCCGCACGCGCCGTGTCTGCCGGACGGTCGCCGCCGATCCACGAATACACACGAATCCTGTCCCGCACCTGACCACCCAGCAGATCGCTGACCGACACGCCCAGCGCCTTGCCCTTGATGTCCCACAAGGCCTGATCGATACCGGCCAGGGCGCTCATGTGGATAGCGCCACCACGGTAGAAGCCGCCGCGATAGAGCACGGTCCAGATGTCTTCGATGTTGCGGGGGTCTTTGCCGATCAGGTAGTCGGACAACTCTTCAACGGCAGCGGCAACGGTGTGGGCACGACCTTCGACCACAGGCTCGCCCCAGCCGGTGACGCCTTCGTCGGTCTCTACCTTGAGGAAGCACCACCGCGGCGGAACGATGAAGGTAGTCAGTTTGGTGATTTTCATCTGTGCTCTCTTTTTATCAATGCAGCTCTTGATAGATGCAGCGCTCGCAGCGCCAAAAAGTCTTAGCGAAGGGCTTTCCAGGCAGCGACGTAAGCCTTGGCATTGGCCGCCACTTGCGCAGGCGTCATGCCTGGTTTGAACAGGCCGGAACCCAGGCCGAAGCCTTTGACGCCAGCGTCGATGAACACCTGCATGTTGTCAGGAGTGATACCGCCGACCGGCGCCAGAATCGTTCCCGCTGGCAGCACCGCGAGCCACGCCTTGACGACTGCCGGCCCCATCTGCTCGGCCGGAAACATCTTCAGTACATCCGCACCCTCGGCCAGTGCCGCGAAGGCCTCGGTCGGCGTGGCGACACCCGGAGACAGGTACAAACCGGCCGCCTTTGCCGCACGCAGCACCTTGGGATCACTGTGGGGCATGACGATCACCTGGCCGCCCGCCGCTTTCACTTGCTCGACCTGCTCCGGCGTCAACACCGTGCCGGCACCGATCAGGCAATCGGCAGGCAAGGTACTGCGCAGGATACGGATACTGTCGTACGGTTCAGGGGAGTTGAGCGGCACTTCGATGACGCGAAATCCGGCAACGTACAGGACTTCGCCGATGGCGGCGGCCTCCTGTGGACGCAGGCCGCGCAGGATCGCGATCAGGCCGTTTTGCGCCAGCGCTTGTTTGAGCATGTCAGACCTCCAGGCAGGATTAACGGGATGCGGTGGACGTGACCAGGCCGGCGGCGAGCGCCAGTTGCCACAATCCGCGTTCGGTGGCCTGTTCGGCCAGGGTCACCCGGGCAAAACCGCAGGCGTCGAGCGCACGGCTGTAGCGGGCGCAGAGTTGGGTATTGCCGATGAGGATGATCGACGGCAGGTGCACGCTGTTGCGCCGACGCCGCTGGACACTGGCCAGGGCCGCCAACTCGTGGCCGATCAGCAGGCCGGACAGGTAGTCCACCTGGGCGGTGGCGCTCAATTCGCCCGTCAGGCCCAGGCTACGGGCGCTGAACATCGTCGACAGCGGACCGGTTTCACCATCCGCCGACAACGCGAGCTGCACGCCGCGATCAAACGCGTCGCCATCGAAGGACCCGCCACGCTGCTGGGTGCGTCCGAGAATGCTGTGCTCGCTGAGCACGGCGAAGACTTCGCCGGTCATGAACGTATCGAAATGCACGATGCAGCCATCGGCCACTTCCACCCATTTCGAATGACTGCCCGGGAGGCCGATCAACAGGTCAGCGCCCACCTCACCCGCCAGGTTATGCAGCACACCGAGCACCTGGGTTTCTTCGCCGCGCATCACGTTCGGCAAACGCGAGCGCTGGATGACGCCGGGCACGATGTGCACATCGACGCCGCACAGGCTGCGCACGGTTTGCAAGGAGGTACCAAGATTGGCGACGTTCGCCGGCGTGTTGCGGTAAGCCACTTCGCGCCACCCCTGGGCGCTGCCGACCATGCCGCAGGCAATCACCGGCAATTGCGGCTGCGCACCGAGCCAGTCGCCGCAAGCCTCGTCGAAGGCCAGTTCGAAACCATCGGTGCATTCCCGGCCGCCAATGATTCGCGGCGCCTTCGGCAGCTGCATGATCCCCGACGACAGCGAACGCTGTTCGAGCACCTGCCCGCCTTCAGCCAGTTTGTAAGCACGTAATGAGGTCGTCCCCCAGTCGAGCGCGATCAATTGCGCCTGCATCGCTTCACCTGTTTTGGTTTTTGGCAGTGAGTGAGCGGGACTATAAACCTGCGCCGGGACAAATCTCAATATATAAATATCAATCCCATATTATGAGACAAGACAAAAAAAGATCGCAGCCTTCGACAGCGCCTGCAGGACATACGTCATCCCGATGCAGGCGCTGCCCAAGACTGCGATCTCTTAAAAGTGATCAGTTACCCGCTGCGAAATCCCGCAGTACAGCCCCATCCATCCGATACCGAACCCATTCCTCCTGCGGCTGTGCCCCCAGGGATTTGTAGAATTCGATGGCCGGGGTATTCCACTCCAGCACGCTCCACTCGAAACGGCCGCAGTCATTGGCGCAGGCGATTTTCGCCAGATGCCGCAGCAGGGTCTTGCCCGCTCCACCGCCACGCTGTTCCGGGGTGATGTAGAGGTCTTCGAGGTACAGGCAATTGCTGCCAAGCCAGGTGGAATAGCTGAAGAAGAACACCGCGAAACCGATGGGTGCACTGTCGCGCAGGCAGATCAGGCCATGGGCAGTGGCGCCTTCGCTGAACAGACTGCGCTCGATATCGGCAACGCTGGCGATGACTTCATGGCGGGCACGTTCGTAGTCGGCCAGTTCAGTGATGAACGCGAGAATTTGCGGTGCGTCACTGGGGGTCGCCGGGCGGATTTCGATCGTCATGGACGTGCCTTGTCAAAAATGGAAAACGCCATACTAAGTCGGCGCGGTATTTGTGGCGAGGGGGCTTGGCCCCTCACCACAAAAGCGGTCGTTACTCCGGCCGGCACTAACCCTGGAATCGATAAACTCGGACCTGACATTCGGGCACTGCGTGGTTAGATAGAGACGCCGCTCATTCATCCGGTCAAGGAACCGCGTCATGTCTACCGCAACCCCCATTGTCTCAAGCAGGTTGTTCGGCCTGTTTTGCCTCGCCAGCTACCTGTTGTCGTTGTCCTACGGCTCGACGTTTTTGCTGTCGCTGCTGATTGGTTCTCGCGGCGGTAACGAACACGACGCCGGAAGTGTGATTTCGGCGGCGATGTTCAGCACCTTTGCGGCGGTGATTGTTTCCGGTCATTTGTCCGACTTGCTCGGTGCCGCCCGATCGGTGGCACTGTTCGGGGTATTGCTGGTCGCGGCCAGCCTGGGCTTCGCCCTGACCCCGGGCTTTGGCCATCTGCTGTTGTTTTTCGGCTTGCTGCTGGGCCTGGGCTGGGGCGTGTTCTACACCCTCGGGCCGATCATCGTGGCGAGCCTGGTGACGCCTGCACAACGCGCCAAATACTTCGCCCTGCTGTCGGGCAGCATGATGACCGGGATCGGCAGCGGCCCGTTGCTCGGCCGCGCAGCGAGTGCGCTGGGCTATCCGGTGACCGCGGCGTTTTATCTGGCGGCGCTGGCCAGCCTGATCGGAGTATTGCTGTTCTGGCGTCTGGACCGACAACTGAAACAGGCGCCCGCGCATTCGAGCAGCGTGTCGCGGATTTCCTGGCATGCAGCGGGTCAAGTGCTGTCGTCCAGGGCCGTTTTTCCGATCATCATGGTCGGTCTCGGCGGCTGTGTATTCGGCGGTCTGTCGAGCTTCCAAACCAGTTATGCCGCAGCGCGCTCGCTTGACTATTCGCTGTTCTTCCTCGGTTTCATGAGCGCGGCGATCAGCGGGCGCATGCTGGTTGCCGGCTTCGTGGTCAGGCGCGATCCATTGCGTGCATCGTGCCTGCTTTCGGGGCTGATGCTGGCATCGATCGTGATGTTCGGTTTTGTCGTCGACAGCAGCTTCAGCTACGTGCTCGCGGCGGTGATGCTCGGGATCGGTTACGGTCTGACCTACTCGGTGATCAACGGCCTGGCTGCCAATGAAGCGCCGAGCGGCTCCACCGCGCAATCCTTACTGCTGTTCAGCCTGTCGTACTTCATTGGCGTGTTCGGCTTTCCCTTGCTGGCCGGGAAAATCATCGTCGAGCAAGGCATGGCCACGCTGTTGCTCACCGTGCTGGCGGTCGCTTCGCTCAACTGGATGATCACCGTAGGCCGGTTGATCTGGCGCAGAGCCACAGCGGTCAGGGCATTGGAGCAATGCCTGAGCCGTTCGTCGCTGATAATGCACCCATCCAGGTCGAGGGCGGACTAATCAGGTAAGGACTCTAATCACTGGAGACAACACCATGATCCTGTCCAGGTTGATCGCCCTCGTTCTCATGGCCCTTTTGTCCATTGCCACTTTCGCCGTACCCCTTGGCTCCAGCACCGGCCCGACCAATCCGGTGGAAAAACCGCGGGCCCCTGCCATCCAGAGTGCCCCTGGCATGAACACCGATGGCACCACGATCGACCACAACCTGCCACCGTCCACCGGCACCGACCCGCGAGTTCAAGGCAATGATGCAGGACGACAGTTGCCAGACCGCAAATCACCCGGCAGTGGCGGACTTGGCTCGACCACTAGCGGTGACTCGGGTGACGACGACAGCGACAGCCAATAACTTCCGGTTTGAGGACAACGGAACTGATCGAGCGTTGCGCAAGGCATACTGTAGACAGTTGCTCCCACAGGATCTGTGCCGGACCACAATTCGATGGTGAGCACTCCCACAGGTTATGCGTCAGGGTTCAAGACCGATGGGGAAAAACTCGCCACCACTCCAGACACCGAGCCAGCGCTGGCCGTCGATTTCGCGACTCACCGCCAGTTCCACGAGTTGATAGAACACATTGCGGTGAATCAATGCTTCAAGATTGCTGCGCACATGCACGTAAGGCGCTGGCTCCTGCGTTACCGGGTCGATGACCACCCGCATCGGATGCCCGGCACCGGCCTCGGTGGTTTCATCGACGTTGGTGGTAAAGCGCAACACCTGCGCCTCACCCTCGCCTTCCACGTCCACTGCAATCGCCACGAACGGTGCATCGTCGACCTTGATGCCGACTTTTTCGACCGGGGTGATCAGGAAATAATCATCGCCATCGCGGCGAATGATGGTGGAGAACAGTTTGACCATCGGCTTGCGCCCGATCGGCGTGCCCAGGTAATACCAGGTGCCGTCCCGGGCGATGCGCATGTCGATGTCGCCGCAAAAATCGGGATTCCACAGGTGCACCGGCGGCAAGCCTTGGGTCTTGGGGATTTGCCCCAGCAGGTCGTTGGCTTTTTGCGGGCCACTCATGGCGTTCTCCTTGGCATTACTGGTCGCTGAGCCCCAGCAGGCTGCGCGCGTATTGTTCCAGCGGCGGGCCCATCAGGTCTTCGGGTTTTTTATCGTGGAACGTCAGTAAACCGCCACGACTCTTGATGGTCGCAGTATCAATCAAATACTGGGTACCGGTCTCGATCAACATGATCTGAATCATACCGCTGTCGATGCCGAGGCGGTCCAGGGCTTCCTGATCCAGCCACTCGTCAGAGTTGCCGATACGGTCGTCAGACTTGGCAAATCGGGTGTAGAGCAGGTAGTGCGCACCGGCGGCACGGGCTTCGCCCATGGCCTGGTCGAGGCCTTCCGGCGTACGGGCACGGCGGACCATCGGGAAGTATTCGACAAAGCCATCGAACGCGACTTCGGCAATCACGTTGGGCCGTGGGTAAACGGCGCTGCCCGGCGGCACGAAAGCGCCTTGGGCGATGTAGACGAATGAGTCCGGCTGAATGCGCAGGTTGTTTACGCGACGGCTGTCGCTGTGATCGAGCAACCCCGCATCGCTCATATGGTAACGAGTCCCTTCGGCCATATCGCTGACGTTCATGCAGCCACCAAGTGCCAAAACGGCCAGCAGCAAAACCAGGCTACGCATCCTATCCTCCAGAGGCCAGTGTCGGAAAACCGGCGAATGGCCGTAGGATGCAGCTTTTGCGCCAGCTCATGAGCATTGCTGACTTATCTATAGCTATCGCGAGCAGGCTCGCTCCCACACGGATTTATGCAATACCTGTGGGAGCGAGCCTGCTCGCGATGACGGACGATCAGCCGCCGATAATCTTCATGACAGTCGCGCCGCCGGAGAACGCCACTTCCTGCTTGTCGCCCA
This sequence comes from Pseudomonas sp. B28(2017), assembly GCF_002113025.1. GTDB lineage: Bacteria > Pseudomonadota > Gammaproteobacteria > Pseudomonadales > Pseudomonadaceae > Aquipseudomonas. The sequence goes on from NZ_NEJH01000002.1 coordinate 268,821, forward strand.
AGGCTTTCACCAGAAGGCGTTGCAAGGCCGGCAGCGCCTGGTGACGGGGCTTGTCCAGCAGGTCGCCGATGTAATGGCGATTGCTCGACGACAGGCAGCCATGCAGCCACCCGGTGGAGGACAGACGAAGTCGCGAGCAGGTACGGCAGAAAGGCACACTTTCGTTGGCAATCACGCCGAAATAACCCTGGCCGGGAATTTCATAGCGAACGGCCGTCGCATCGATCGGGGCATCGGCCTGCAGGTATTCGTAGCGCTCGCCGATCAGGCTCAGCAGCTGCTGGAGGCTGACGAACTGTTGCACAAAGGCATTGGAATCGCTGGCCAGGTGGCCCATGCGCATCAGCTCGATGAAGCGCAATTCATAACCGCGCTCCAGACAGTAGTCGAGCAACGGCATCACTTGATCGAGGTTCTGCCCGCGCAGCGGCACCATGTTGACCTTGATCTTCATGCCGGCCGCACTGGCCTCGCTCATGCCGTTGAGCACAGTAGCCAGGTCGCCGCCCCGGGCAATGCCGCGGAATGCACTGGCGTCGAGGGTATCGAGGGAGACGTTGAGGCGCCGAATGCCGGCGTCCACCAGCAGCGGCAGTTTCTTCGCCAGCAACTGACCATTGGTGGTCAGGCTGATGTCTTCCAGGCCCATCTTCCCGACCGCCGTCATGAACGACTCGAGTTTCGGGCTGACCAGCGGTTCGCCGCCGGTAATGCGCAGACGCTCGATCCCCGCCGCTTCAATCAGATAAGCCACACCGCGCGCCATGGCTTCGGCCGACAATTCATCCTGCGCAGCCACCAGCCGCTTACCGTTGGGCACGCAGTAGGTACAGGCGTAATTGCAGGCAGAGGTCAGACTGATTCGCAAGTTGCGAAAACGCCTGCCTTGACGGTCAACGATCATGATCACTCCGGCGGAAGAATATCGGGCCGCTAAAACTTGACTTAGAAATCAAGTTTTAGCAAGTCCTCTACCTGAGTATATTCCTGCGGTACCGCGCCAAGTAGCGAAATCATGGCGCAATAAGGCAACTGAATGGCTCAGCTGCTCGGAGTGTCGGTGTCGCGCTTGCGCTTGTTGCCCATGCGCACGCCGATGTCCATGAGGAACTGGAAGAAACCTTCCTGGTCTTCCAGCACGTTGCTCCAGAACGGCGAGTGATACAGCGCGACGGCACCGTGCACCAGCGCCCAGGACGCGCAGTAATGGAAGTACGGTGGCACGTCTTCAAGCTTGCCTTCGCTGATCCGGCCCTTGATCAGCAGGGTCAGGCGTTCGAAGTTCGAGGCACGGATCTTGTGCAGCTCCTCGATCATCTCCGGCACCTGGTTGCCCTTGACCACTTTCTCTTCGAGGCGGTCGAACAGGCGATAGCGTTGAGGATCGCGCATGCGGAATTCGAAGTACGCACGGGACAGGGCTTCCTTGTCCTTGTCGACATCGGCCGAATGCAGCAATGCGTTCAAATCGCGCTCGTAGTCGAGCATCAGGCGCAGATAGATTTCCGCCTTGGATTTGAAGTGCTTGTAGATCGTGCCTTTGCCGATACCGACGGCATCAGCAATCATCTCGACGGTGACACTGTCTTCACCTTGTTCGAGGAACAGCTTGAGCGCGGTATCGAGAATTTCCTGCTCGCGGCGACGAAACTCACGGACCTTACGAGGTTCTTTATGCATAAGAAAAGGTCTGTCGGGTCAAAATTCGAAGCCGCGTATTATGCCTAACTTGCGCAAAATTGCACGGATCATCCGACCATATCTGTGCTTTCTGGTCATTCCGCGCACGTTTACAGCTTGATGAGAACTCTTCCGAAGCGCACGTATTCCAAATTTGTTTAAAAACCCGTGCCACCAAACTGGACTAGGCGCAATCCTGATCAATACTTGAAATGTCGGCGGGGCATCTCCCCCAAGTGTCACGCCGGTATTGGTACCAATGGACCGCGTGCCATTGTTTTACTCCTAATGGTCTTAACCCGGATTCACCCCCCAGAACCCGGGTTTTTTTTGCCTGCGATTTAACCTTTTACGTGTGCCAGCGGAAACAGCCGCTTGAAATTGGCCGTGGTCTGCCCGGCAAATCGCTCGTAGGGTTCACCGCGCAACATTGCCAGAAATTCCGCTACTTCACGCACGTACTGCGGCAGGTTTGGCTTGCCGCGATGGGGAATCGGCGCCAGGTATGGCGAGTCGGTTTCCACCAGCAATCGGTCGGCCGGCACCTTGCTGGCCACATCGCGCAACGCATCTGCATTGCGGAAAGTGACAATACCGGACAGGGAAATGTAATAGCCCATGTCAAGCGCGGCCTTCGCCATTTCCCAGTCTTCGGTAAAGCAGTGCAATACGCCCGCCTGGGGCAGCGCCGCCTCACGCAGCAAGTCCAGGGTGTCGGTGCGGGCGCCACGGGTGTGGATGATCACCGGCTTGCCGGTCTGCTGCGCCGCTTGCAGGTGCAGGCGAAAGGATTCCTGCTGTAACTGCGCCGCTTCCGGCTCGTAATGGTAATCGAGGCCGGTTTCGCCGATGGCGACCACACGCGGGTGATTGAGCTCCTGCAACAGCCAGTCCAGCGCTGGCGCGGCACCCGGCTGCACATCCAGAGGGTGCACGCCCACCGAGCAGTCGACGTCGTCATAGCGTTCGGCCAGGGCCTTGACGTCGGCCGCGTTGTCCGCGCTGACACCGATACACAGAAAGTGCCCTACCCCGCGTTGCCGGGCAGCATCCAAGGCAGCATCCAGGGAGCCGCCGTGGGCGGCCAGGTCGAGGCGATCAAGGTGACAATGGGAATCTACGAGCATAAAGGGCTGCAACTTACATCCAATGGGTGGGACGGTCGGGTGTTCTGATATTCAGAGTCTAGGCGCAGGCAGTCATCTTTGGGCAGGCAACGATGCCCATTGCACCAGCAATGCCTCCAGCAGCAGGGCTGGATTGAGGTTGGCCTTGCTCAAGACTTTCTGTCGCTGGGCGAGGATCCAGTCCTGAATATCGAGGACTTTGCCCTGGGCGCTTTTCTGCGCCAGGTATTGCACGACTTTGCGCATATCGGCCAGGCCGAGGCCGGCTTCGTCCTGGGTCAACTGATAGCGCAGGATCAGGTTCGACCAATCGCAGAACCAGTCGAACAGGCGCAACATCGGAATGTTTTTCCATTCCTCTGCCAGTTGCGTCGGCGACTGCTGTTGCTTGAGGAGTTTTTTCACCCCTTCGACCACTTGCGTGCGTTGTTCACGCACGCCCTGGGCCTGAAGATTGACCGCCGCCAGAGGCGAACCGGCAGCCAGCGTCAGCAGTTCGACGCGCTCTTCTTCGGAACACTCCGGCAACGCCTTAGCCAGCCACTTCAAGCTCATGGCCTCGCCCGGCAGCGGACAGGCCTGCTGAACGCAACGACTCTTGATGGTTGGCAACAAGCGGCTCGGCTGATGACTGACCAGCAACAGAACCGTATCGCCAGACGGTTCTTCAAGGCTCTTGAGCAAGGCGTTGGAGGCGTTGATGTTCATCGACTCGACCGGCTCGATCAGCACCACTTTGCGCCCGCCCAACTGCGCGGTCTGCACCACGAAACTGACCAGATCGCGAACCTGATCGACCTTGATCGCCTTGTCGGCTTCTTCCGGCTCCAGGATGTAGTTATCCGGGTGGCTGCCAGCCTTGAGCAGCAGGCAGGATTTGCAGTCGCCACAGGCATCCAGCGCGATCGGGCGCTGGCACAGCAGGCTGGCCATCAGGCGCTCGGCCAGTGCCCGCTTGCCGATCCCGGCCGGGCCATGCAGCAGGTAGGCGTGCGCATGCTGGGCGCGACCCGCCAGGTGCTGCCAAAGGTTTTCCTGCCACGGATAGGCCTCAGCCACGGCTCAACTCCAGCAGGCGCGGCAACAAGGCATCCAGCGATTGCTGAACCTGCGCCAACGGTTGGGCAGCATCGACCAGCACATAACGCGCCGGATCCGCCTCGGCCCGCTTGAGGAAGGCATTGCGCACGGCATCGAAAAAGGCCCGGCCTTCGAGCTCGAAGCGATCCAGGCGACCGCGAGCACTGGCGCGGGCCAGTCCCACCTCGACAGGCAGATCGAAGATCAACGTGAGGTCCGGGCGCAGATCACCTTGAACGAAGGTTTCCAGGGTCGCGATGCGCTCCAGCGACAAGCCACGACCACCGCCCTGGTAGGCATATGTCGAATCGGTAAAGCGGTCACACAAGACCACGGCACCACGGGCCAGCGCCGGGCGAATCACTTCGGCCAGGTGCTGGGCACGCGCGGCGAACACCAACAGCAGCTCGGTATCCGGGTTCATGACTTCGTCGACAGGGGCCAACAGAACTTCACGGATGCGCTCGGCCAACGGCGTGCCGCCCGGCTCGCGGGTCAGCACCACCTCGATGCCGGCTGCGCGCAGGCGCTCGGCGAGGTATTCGCGATTGGTGCTCTTGCCGGCGCCTTCCGGGCCTTCCAGAGTAATAAACAAGCCAGTCACAGGCAGTCCTTAGTCAGAGTCATTGCGGGCTTTTCGATGCGTTGGCATCGGAGGCCGGCGTTTCAGGGGCCGGCGCTGGGTCTTGCGACGGTACCTGCGGCAGCGCCTCGGGGGCCGTGTTCGGTGACGTCGCCGGGCCCGGCAACTGCTCTTGCGAAGCCTTGGCCTCCTGCGTACCGGTTTGTTCAGTCCCGGTTGGCGGCGTCTCGGGGGCGGTAGCTGGCGCCGGGCTGGAGCGGTAATCGGCGCGACGCTTGAGCTGGAACTCCTTCACGGCATTGTTGTGTGCATCCAGGTCATCGGAGAACACGTGAGTGCCATCACCGCGCGCCACGAAGTAAAGGCTGTTGCCGTCCACCGGATTGAGTGCCGCATGGATGGCTTCGCGACCGACCATCGAAATCGGCGTCGGTGGCAGACCCGCATTCATGTAGGTGTTATAGGGCGTCGCTTCCTTGAGATGAGCCCGGGTCAGCTTGCCGCTGTAGCGGTCGCCGAGGCCGTAGATCACCGTCGGGTCGGTCTGCAGCAACATACCCATCGCCATGCGCCGTACAAACACGCCGGCAATCTGCCCGCGCTCCTGCGGTACGCCGGTTTCCTTCTCGACCAGCGAGGCCATGATCAGCGCTTGATAGGGTTCGGTGTACGGCGTATCCGTGGCGCGCTGCTCCCATTCCTTGGCGAGCACTTCGTCGAGGCGGTCGTAAGCGGTTTTCAGCAGCTCGATGTCGGACATGCCGCGCACGTAACGATAGGTGTCAGGGAAGAAACGTCCTTCCGGAAAAATCCCGGTGTGGCCAAGCTTGTCCATGACCTGGCTATCGCTCAAACCGTTGAGGCTATGGTCGAGCTTCTCTTCCTTGGCCAGCGCTGCGCGGACCTGGCGGAAATTCCAGCCTTCGACCAGGGTCAGGCTGTACTGAACCATTTCCCCGCGTTTCCACAGGTCGATCAGGCCTTCGACGGTCATGCCCGGTTGCATGCGATATTCGCCGCTGTGCAGGGGTTGTTTGGCGAGATTGAAGCGCCAATACACGCGCAGCCAGAATGCGTCTTTGATGACACCATTGGCTTCGAGTCGATAGAAGGTGCGGGTCGGCGTGGTGCCCTTGGGCACATTCAGCAATTGTTCCTGGGTAATGTTCAGTGGCTGTACCAGCGCCGAATGAATTTTCCAGGCTGAAGCGCCCAACAGCAGCCCTGCCAGAACCAGTCCGGTTTCCAGCAGCAGCAAGAGTTTACGTCTCACGTATCAAGCATCCAGTAGTGCACGGGCAATAGATTGGAGTTTACGGGTGAGCGGCCCAACCGGCCAGTGAAGAGCAGCATAAGCGCGCACCGGCCACACGCCATACACACTGTTGCAGACAAAGACTTCGTCAGCCCATTGCAGCTGTTCGAGGGGGATATCGGTGATTTGCGTGGGGATTCCCAGCGACTTGGCCTGAAACAATATTTCGGCGCGCATCACGCCTGCCACGCCGCAGTGCTTGAGGTCAGCAGTGATTAGTACGCCATTACGCACCAGGAACAAGTTGCTGAACACGCCTTCAATCACGCGCCCGGCCTGATCGAGCATCAAGCCTTCGGCATGCTCTGTGTCCTGCCATTCCGCGCGGGCGAGGACTTGTTCAAGACGATTCAGGTGCTTGAGGCCGGCAAGTAATGGCTGTCTGGACAATCGCGTGGCGCAAGCGAACAAGCGAACACCCAACTCGCCATGCGCGGCAGGGTAAGCCGCAGGTGGATTGCCTTGCAGAATGCGTCGGGCCTGAGCCGAAGGATCGGGAGCGTAACCGCGTAGACCGTCGCCACGGGTGAGAATGAGCTTGAGTACCCCGTCACCCAGTGCCGCCGCATAGGCCAGCAACTCGCTGCGGACCAACTCATGATCGACAGTAATTGCCAAACGCGAACAGCCATCCGCCAGACGCGCCAGATGCCGGTCCAGCAACACTGGCTGCCCGTTGCGCACGGCGATGGTCTCAAACAGACCATCGCCATAAGCCAGGCCGCGATCCTTCAGCGACAAAGCGTCAGCCGGCTGACCATCGACCCAGCTGTCCATCAGCCTGCGAACCGGCGGAACACCAGCGAGCCGTTGGTACCACCAAAACCGAAGGAGTTGGAAACGACCACATCGATATCCATGTTGCGCGCCGTGTGCGGCACGAAATCGAGGTCGCAGCCTTCGTCCGGCTCGTCAAGGTTGATGGTCGGCGGCGCTACCTGGCTGTTGATTGCCAGCACACTGAAGATCGCCTCGACCGCGCCCGCCGCACCCAACAGGTGGCCGGTCATGGACTTGGTGGAACTGACGGCCAGCTTGTAGGCGTGATCGCCGAACACCGACTTGATTGCATTGACTTCAGCCAGGTCGCCAGCGGGAGTCGAGGTGCCATGAGCGTTGATGTACTGCACTTGATCGCCATTGATTCTGGCGTCGCGCAGCGCATTGGTGATGCAGCGCGCAGCACCCGCGCCATCTGCAGGCGGCGAGGTCATGTGGTAGGCATCGCCACTGGTGCCGAAACCGATCAGCTCGGCATAGATGGTCGCGCCGCGGGCCTTGGCGTGCTCCAACTCTTCGAGCACCAGCGCACCGGCGCCATTGGACAATACGAAGCCATCGCGCCCCTTGTCCCATGGACGGCTGGCACGGGTCGGCTCGTCGTTGCGGGTCGACAGCGCGCGGGAGGCACCGAAGCCGCCCATGCCCAGACCACAGGCCGCCATCTCGGCGCCGCCGGCAATCATCACGTCGGCTTCGTCGTACATGATGTTGCGGGCTGCCATGCCAATGCAGTGGGTACCGGTGGTACAGGCCGTGGCGATAGCGTAGTTAGGTCCCTGTGCCCCCAGGTGGATCGACAGGAAACCGGAAATCATATTGATGATCGAGCCCGGCACGAAGAACGGGGAAATCCGTCGTGGGCCGGTCTCGTGCAGGGTGCGGCTGGTCTCTTCGATATTGGTCAGTCCGCCAATACCCGAACCCATGGCCACGCCGATGCGCTCACGGTTGGCGTCTGTGACTTCCAGACCGGCGTTGCGTACCGCCTGAAAACCCGCGGCCAAACCGTACTGAATGAACAGGTCGAGCTTGCGGGCTTCCTTGAGCGACAGGTATTCCTCGACATTGAAGCCCTTTACCGAGCCGCCAAAACGGGTGGAATAGGCAGAAAGGTCGGTGTGTTCGATCAGACCAATGCCACTGCGGCCAGCCAGAATGCCCTGCCAGCTGCTTGGCACATCCGTGCCCAGTGGCGACAACATACCCATACCGGTGACTACGACGCGTCTACGCGACACAGCACTCTCCTTTTTCAAATGACGACTTTGCATCAGGCCTAAAGAAAAAACCGCACGCCACGATGGCAGTGCGGTTTTTCCATGACAGCGAGCAACGATTACAAACTATTACGCCTGGTGGGCAGTAACGTAGTCGATTGCAGCTTGTACAGTAGTGATCTTCTCGGCTTCTTCGTCAGGGATTTCGGTCTCGAATTCCTCTTCCAGAGCCATCACCAGCTCAACGGTGTCAAGGGAGTCGGCACCCAGGTCTTCTACGAAGGAAGCAGTGTTGACTACTTCTTCTTCTTTAACGCCCAGTTGCTCAGCAACGATTTTCTTGACGCGCTCTTCGATGGTGCTCATACCTTGTTTTCACTCCTAATGGACAAATTCAGGCAGCTGGCCAGTGGGTAAGTGTATAGAAAGGCTTTTCAGCTTTTCAACTGAAAGCTTCATTCCTCGAACCCGGTGACCCTCTGCCTATAAAATAGATTGCAGCTTTATAACGGATTTTAGGCAGCTCGTATGACATTTTTTTGAAGCAATCCGTCACATTTGAATTACATGTACATCCCGCCGTTCACCGGGATTGTAGCTCCGGTAACGTAAGCCGCACCGTCCGACGCAAGAAAAGCGACCACGGACGCGATCTCTTGAGCTTGCCCCAGACGCCCCAGCGGAATCTGCGTCTGCAAGGCTTCACGCTGCGCCTCGGGCAGTTCACGGGTCATATCGGTATCGATGAACCCAGGGGCCACCGAGTTTACCGTAATCGAACGCGAACCGACTTCACGCGCCAGTGCACGGCTGAAACCTTCCAGGCCGGCCTTGGCGGCAGCGTAGTTTACTTGGCCTGCGTTGCCCATGGCACCCACAACCGAACCGATACTGATAATTCGACCCCAACGGGCTTTGGTCATGCCACGCAAAACGCTCTTGGACAGGCGGAACAGACTGTTCAGATTGGTATCGACAACGTCGTGCCACTCGTCGTCTTTCATGCGCATCATCAGGTTATCGCGGGTGATACCGGCATTATTGACCAGGATCGCCGGCGCACCGAACTGCTCCTGAATGCTCGCCAGGACTGCTGCCACGGACTCGTCGCTGGTGACATTGAGTTCCAGGCCGGTGCCCTGAATACCATTTTCCTTCAGGGTGGCGGCAATGCGTTCGGCACCCGACGCGGAGGTCGCAGTACCGATAACGATGGCGCCTTGACGACCCAGTTCCAGGGCGATGGCCTGGCCGATGCCACGGCTCGCACCGGTGACCAGTGCAACTTTACCTTGCAGACTCATGCAAGCTTCTCCTGAGTTCAGGCCAACGCTGCACGGGCGGCAGCGAAAGCATCTGGGGTATTGAGGTTGGATGTCGACACGCCTTCGGCGCAACGCTTGTTCAGACCGGCGAGTACTTTACCCGGGCCGCACTCGACCAGATTGGTCGCGCCCCTGGCTGCCAGCGTCTGTACGGATTCGACCCAGCGTACTGGCTTGTACAGCTGCTCGAGCAGATCGCGCTTGAGGGTTTCCAGATCGGCCGACACTTCGGCACTGACGTTCTGGACCACAGGAATCTGCGGTGCCTGCCAGTCGATTGCCGCGATCGATTCGGCGAAACGCTCGGCAGCCGGACGCATCAGCTCGCAGTGCGACGGCACGCTCACCGGCAGCGGCATGGCGCGCTTGGCGCCACGGGCCTTGCAGCCTTCGATGGCGCGATCAACGGCAGCCTTGGCTCCGGCAATCACCACCTGGCCGGGAGAGTTGAAGTTGACGGCGCTGACCACTTCGCCCTGCGCTGCTTCGGCACAGGCAGCCAGCACATCGGCATCTTCCAGACCGAGGATGGCAGCCATGCCACCCTGCCCGGCTGGAACCGCCTCCTGCATCAGTTGGCCGCGGCGCTCAACGAGCTTCACCGCGTCTGCCAGCGTCAGGCTACCGGCAGCAACCAGCGCGCTGTATTCGCCCAGGCTGTGCCCGGCAACGTAAGCCGGACGCGCACCACCTTCCGCCAGCCACAAACGCCACAGGGCGATCGAAGCGGTCAGAATGGCCGGCTGGGTTTTATCGGTTTGATTGAGTTGCTCTTCCGGCCCTTGCTGGGTCAGTGCCCACAGGTCGTAACCCAGTGCTTCGGAAGCTTCTTTGAATGTTTCGAGGATCAGCGGATGTTGTGCGCCCAGCTCGGCCAGCATGCCGAGGGACTGCGAACCCTGTCCTGGAAAGACGAATGCGAGGGAAGCAGACATGTAACAAGCCCCTAATGATCTTGTCGTCGGAAAATGACGCCCCGCTTGGGGACGCAAGAAACTGACAGTTGGATGGCCCTTTGAACCGGGCAGTCACATTTAAGCATTGTCCGACGAAAACGCCTAAGACAACAAATCCTCCAGACGGCCATGGAGGCGCTCAGGCAAGTTCTCCTGAATCTCTATCAAGGCACGCTGAATTGCACTCTGGAAGCCCTGAACCCCAGCCGAACCGTGACTTTTCACCACGATGCCCTGCAGGCCGAGGAAGCTTGCACCATTATGTCGCGCCGGCGCCAGGTCAGCCTGCAAGCGCTTCATCAACGGCAGCGCCAAGGCACCGACAGCGCGAGAAGCGAAGCTTTTCTTGAACAAGGCTTCGATACGCGCGGCAATCATGGTCGCAAGACCTTCGCTGGACTTGAGCAGGATATTACCGACAAAGCCATCGCAGACCACCACGTCCGCCTCACCGCGATACAAACCATCACCTTCGATGAAGCCTATGTAGTTAATACCTCGGGCAGCTTGCAACAACGTCGCAGCCAGTTTGACCTGCTGATTACCCTTGATGTCTTCGGTACCGATATTCAGCAGCGCTACCCGTGGGCGGGTTATGCCCAGGGTCTCGGCCGCAACCGAGCCCATGACCGCAAACTGCAACAGGTGCTCGGCACTGCAATCGACGTTGGCACCCAGGTCGAGCAATTGGCAGTAACCCTTTTGTGTCGGAATCGCCGCCACCATGGCCGGGCGGTCAATGCCCGGCAGGGTTTTGAGTACGAACCGCGACAACGCCATCAGCGCACCGGTATTGCCGGCACTGACACAGGCCTGGACTTTGCCGTCGCGCAGCAGCTCAAGGGCCACGCGCATCGATGAGTCCGGCTTGCCACGCAAGGCCTGGGCAGGTTTTTCGTCCATGGTGATGACTTCACTCGCCGGAGCAATCGACAGGCGCGCGCGATCCACAGCCGAATGGCCAGCGATCAATTCTTCAAGAAGGGAGGGTTGACCGACAAGGGTCAGGTACAGCGAGGGTGTGGCAGACAGACAAGCAAGGCTGGCCTGGACAATGCTGCGGGGACCGAAGTCCCCGCCCATTGCGTCAATCGCGATGACTTGAGCGGACAAGTGATTACTCGTCAGCGCCCTTGTCGATCACTTTACGGCCACGGTATACGCCTTCTGGCGATACGTGGTGACGCAGGTGAACTTCACCGGTGGTTTTTTCTACAGACAGGGTGCTAGCCTCGAGAGCGTCGTGCGAACGGCGCATGTCACGGGCAGAGCGGGATTTTTTGTTCTGCTGAACAGCCATAATTGATTAACTCCTAAACGTTTGGGTCACGCTTTAACTGCGCCAATACACTGAACGGGTTGGACCGCGTTACCTCGTCCTCGCTCGGTTCGGGCTCATCTGCTCCCGCCGGCTGCTGGCATTCTTCCGGATGATGAGCAGGCACAATGGGCAAGGCGAGCAGAAGCTCCTCCTCGATCAGTGACTGCAGATCCAAAGGATCTTCGCCCAGTTCCAGCACGTCATAACCTTTCGGCAACGACTGGGTATTCGCACCCTCCTTCACCACAGCGTAACTGCATTCGCTATGGATCGGCAGGGTGACCAGCTCAAGACAACGCTGGCAAACCATTTTGACTTCAGTGTCGATAAAGCTGTGGATGACCACAGATTTACGTTCATCTCGTTCAAAAACGAATTTAGCCTGCACCGTACCGACATTGTCGGAAAGCGGGTCGCAGAGTCTCTCCAAATCGGCCAGCAGCATTTCACCCTGAAGGGTGGTGCCACGATCAGCCAATTTGCGCGGGTCAACGTGAGGTGGAATCGGGTCATTCAACATAGGCGCAGCATTATAGGGATGCACCCGCCCATGTCAAAGGAAATTCAGCCCTGTCCGTCACTTGGAAGCCTCGCTAGAATTCGCACCTGCTTTCTGGAGATGCGCATGCTGCCTTTATTACTCGCTTCTGGCTCGGTCTATCGCCGGGAATTACTGACTCGCCTGCAGCTGCCTTTCACGTGCAGCTCGCCGGACATCGACGAAAGCCATCGCCCCGGTGAATCCGCCATCGAGCTGGTCAAGCGCCTCGCAGAAGAGAAAGCGCGCGCCCTGGCTGACAGCCATACCGCTCATCTGATAATCGGCTCCGACCAGGTCGCCGTGCTGGGAGACCGGATAATCGGCAAGCCCCATACGTTCGAAAAGGCCCGCGAACAACTGCTGGCCGCCAGCGGTGCCAGCGTGACCTTCCTGACCGGCCTGGCCCTGCTCAACAGCCAGACCGGGCACTGTCAGGTCGATTGCGTACCGTTCACCGTACACATGCGCACATTCGATGCGCCCCGTATCGAACGCTACCTGCGCGCCGAGCAACCCTATGACTGCGCAGGCAGCTTCAAGGCCGAAGGCTTGGGTGTCAGCCTGTTTCGCAGCACCGAGGGACCTGACGCCACCAGCCTGATCGGCCTGCCACTGATTCGCCTGATCGACATGTTGCTGGCCGAGGGCGTGCAAATCCCCTGAATCTCAATACTGAAAAACCGGCCTCGCAGGCCGGTTTTTCATGTCACGCCATAATCAGCGCAACGATGGACCACTGAACCCCATCCACATCGCCAAATGCTCAGCCACGCTGGCTCCGAGTTTTTTCGAGAAGCGATCGAATGGCGACTCCTGAACGGTAAAGTCCACCAGCTCTTTCTCGCCGATCACATCCCGCGCAACCGAACTGGCATTACCCAGCCCATCGATCAACCCCAGCGGCAGCGCCTGCTCGCCGGACCAGACCAGGCCGGAGAAAAGCTCCGGATGCTCCTTGTCCTTCAGGCGATCGCCACGCCCCTGCTTGACGCTATTGATGAACTGCTTATGGGTCGTATCGAGCACGCCCTGCCAGAAAGCGGTTTCCTCCGGCTTTTGTGGCTGGAACGGATCGAGGAATGACTTGTGCTCGCCAGAGGTATAAGTGCGACGCTCGACGCCCAGCTTCTCCATGGTGCCGACAAAACCATAACCGGCTGCCGTCACACCAATGGAGCCGACCAGGCTCGCCTTGTCGGCATAGATCTGATCCGCCGCACTGGCGATGTAGTAGGCACCGGAAGCCCCCAGATCGGAAATGACCGCATACAGCTTGGTATCCGGATGCAGGCCGCGCAGACGACGGATCTCGTCATAGACATAGCCCGACTGCACCGGACTGCCACCAGGACTATTGATCCGCAGGATAACACCCTTGACCTTCTCGTCCTCGAAAGCCGCGCGCAGACTGCCAACGATATTGTCTGCACTGGCCGGCTCCTTGTCGGCAATCATGCCTGTCACATCGATCAGCGCCGTGTAATGGGCACTGCGGGTGGCGGCTTTTTCCATATCCATCAGCGGCGAAAACAGAGCAACAGCGCCGAACAGATACACAAAAATCAGAAGCTTGAAGAATATTCCCCAGCGACGGGAACGACGCTGCTCCTGCACGCTGGCCAGCAGCGCCTTTTCCAGCAGCTTCCAGCTTTTGTCGTCACCGCTCTCTGCGCTCGCCTTGGCGGGCGCTTTCCATTCGTCGGTCATGCCATCACCCCAAAAACAACCGGTTAAGCCTGCTGACTCAGCCAGGCATGCAATTCTGAAAAACGGTCGATGACCAGTCGCGGCTCATACAACTTCAACGCATCGATCATTTGGGCACCATAGCTGACTGCCACCGAGTCCATGCCGGCGTTGCGCGCCATCTGCAGATCAAAGGACGAATCACCGACCATCAACGCCTGTTCCGGGCGAACCTCGCAATGAGCGAGAATTTGCTCGAGCATCAACGGATGGGGCTTGCTGGCGGTCTCGTCAGCCGCACGGGTGATATCGAAGTAATTCTCCCAGCCATGAGACTTCAGCACCCGGTCCAGCCCGCGACGGGCCTTGCCGGTCGCCACAGCCAGATGATACCCCTCGGCACGGAATGCCTCGAGCGACTCGACCACACCCTCGAACAACGGTGAAGGCACAGCCTCCGACGCGATGTAATGCTCGGCATAATGCTCGCGGAATGCGATCAGTTCGGCGTCACCAATCTCGGGATACAGGGTGCGGATCGCTTCCGGCAGGCCCAGGCCAATAATACCCTTGACGGCAGAATCATCGCGCTGTTCAAACCCGGAACGCTGCGAGGCAACATGCATCGCCTCGACAATCCGACCAATGGAATCGGCCAGCGTGCCGTCCCAATCGAAGATCAGCAGTTTGTAATCAGATGGGCGCACTCAATCGCTCCACGGTTTTGGCCCACATCTCGTCGACCGGTGCCTGCAACTTCAGCTCACCACCATCAGGCAGCGGCACAGTCAGCATGTAGGCGTGCAGGAACAGGCGCTTGCCGCCCAGATCGCGGATTTCCTTGCTGAAACCTTCGTCGCCATACTTGGTATCGCCAGCGATGCAATGCCCGGCGTGCAAGGTATGGACGCGGATCTGGTGAGTCCGGCCGGTAATCGGCTTGGCTTCGATCAGGGTGGCAAAGTCGCCGAAGCGGCGCAGGACCTTGAACACGGTCACGGACTCCTTGCCCTCATCCTCGTCGACCTCGACCATGCGTTCGCCGGAACGCAGATTGCTCTTGCCCAGCGACGCACGGACTTGCTTGATCGAGCTCGCCCAGTTACCGCGGACCAACGCCATGTAGCGCTTGTCGACGCCATCACCGCGCAACGCGGTGTGCAGGTGGCGCAACATGCTGCGCTTCTTGGCGATCATCAACAGGCCGGACGTATCACGGTCGAGACGGTGAACCAGTTCGAGTTCTTTGCAATCGGGGCGCAACTGACGAAAGGCTTCGATCACCCCGAAAGTCAGCCCGCTGCCGCCGTGCACCGCAATGCCCGCAGGCTTGTTGATCACGATCAGCGCCTTGTCCTCGAAGACAATCGAGGCTTCGAGTCGCTGCAGCAGGCCTTGTGCCAGCGGCACCGGCTCGTCGCGCTCAGGCACACGCACCGGCGGCACGCGCACGATATCGCCAGCCTGCAGCTTGTACTCGGGCTTTATCCGACCTTTGTTCACGCGCACTTCGCCCTTGCGCAAAATGCGGTAAATCAAGGTCTTGGGCACGCCTTTGAGTCGGGCGAGAAGGAAATTATCAATGCGCTGGCCGGCAAATTCCGGCGAGACCTCAAGCAGTTGTACGCCTGGAGTCGGGGGGGTAGTCGTCGTCATGGCGCGGATGATAACAATTTTTTATGGAATTGAAGCACTTAATCATTGCTGCTATAGTCGCGAACGTCGCCAAAAGCGGCCTGGACAGCGGACCAACGGTCAAAAACCGGCCCTGACCAACGCAATTCACCAGGACGCGAGGCCGTCCTACGGGGCTTTCGCTACGTAACGGTGGAGTTTGCAGGTGTAACGAGCGCAGGTGACATGAGGCCTGAATCAAGCCGCAAGGCAGAGTTTTCCACTCGTTTTGCGAGCCATATTCACGGCCAGTTCACAAAGTGCAGTCAGCTGCGAATGACCCCGAGCGAAGGCATCGGAAACAACGCCCAAATTAGCCATGATGCGTGACCTCCCCTTTCGGAGCTCACGGTAAATGCCAACCCGCTGCGGATTCTGCGCGCGGCAGCACCCGAATTATCAGGGATACGTGTAGGGTGGAGATGCACAACCGCCGGACTGTGTAGCAACAGGCTTTCTCAAGACGCTTTATCTCGTCCACAGCCGCTGGTTGATTCCTCCTCCTGACTGAGTGCTTAAGTAGCCACAGCAAGCAGGACGCGTACGTCGCGATGAAGGCCCACATTGGCCGGACTTCGCTGGACACGGGAAATGGCCAACCACTCCCGACGCACCTGACACCGACCGTGAGAAGTCGTGTGTGCCGAACGCCGTTTCCGGCAGCCCGGAAACCGACGGTACTACATGAAAAGAATGCTGATTAACGCAACTCAACCCGAAGAGTTGCGTGTTGCACTGGTAGATGGCCAACGCCTCTACGACCTGGACATAGAATCCGGTGCACGCGAGCAGAAGAAGGCCAACATCTATAAAGGCCGGATTACTCGCATCGAACCAAGCCTTGAGGCCGCCTTTGTCGATTTCGGCTCTGAGCGCCATGGCTTCCTGCCCCTCAAAGAAATCTCCCGCGAATACTTCAAGAAAGCCCCGGAAGGTCGCGTCAACATCAAGGACGTCCTGAGCGAAGGCCAGGAAGTCATCGTTCAGGTCGAAAAAGAAGAACGTGGCAACAAAGGCGCCGCCCTGACCACCTTCATCAGCCTGGCCGGTCGTTACCTGGTGCTGATGCCGAACAACCCGCGTGCCGGCGGTATCTCCCGTCGCATCGAAGGCGAAGAGCGCAATGAACTGCGTGAAGCCCTGAACGGTCTGGTTGCCCCGGCCGACATGGGTCTGATCGTGCGCACTGCCGGCCTGGGCCGCAGCAGCGAAGAAATGCAGTGGGACCTCGACTACCTGCTGCAACTGTGGACCGCCATCAAGGAAGCCTCGCTGGACCGCGCCGCGCCGTTCCTGATCTACCAGGAAAGCAACGTGATCATCCGCGCGATCCGCGACTACCTGCGCCAGGACATCGGCGAAGTGCTGATCGACAGCGTTGAAGCCCAGGACGAAGCCCTGACCTTCATCCGCCAGGTGATGCCGCAGTACGCCAGCAAGATCAAGCTGTACGAAGACAGCGTTCCGCTGTTCAACCGTTTCCAGATCGAAAGCCAGATCGAAACCGCTTTCCAGCGCGTTGTCGAACTGCCTTCCGGCGGTTCCATCGTTATCGATCCGACCGAAGCCCTGGTGTCCATCGACATCAACTCGGCGCGCGCCACAAAAGGCAGCGACATCGAAGAAACCGCGCTGCAAACCAACCTTGAAGCGGCCGAAGAAATCGCCCGTCAGTTGCGCCTGCGCGACATCGGCGGCCTGATCGTCATCGACTTCATCGACATGACCCCAGCCAAGAACCAGCGCGCCGTGGAAGAGAAAGTCCGCGAATGCCTGGAAGCCGACCGCGCTCGCGTGCAAGTCGGTCGCATCTCGCGCTTCGGCCTGCTGGAAATGTCCCGTCAGCGCCTGCGTCCGTCCCTGGGCGAAAGCAGCGGCATCGTCTGCCCGCGCTGCAGTGGCACCGGCATCATCCGTGACGTTGAATCGCTGTCCCTGGCGATCCTGCGCCTGATCGAAGAAGAAGCCCTGAAAGACCGTACCGCCGAAGTTCGTGCACAAGTGCCGATCCCGGTGGCTGCGTTCCTGCTCAACGAAAAACGCAACTCGATCACCAAGATCGAACTGCGTACCCGCGCCCGCATCGTCATCCTGCCGAACGATCACCTCGAAACGCCGCACTTCGAAGTGCAGCGCCTGCGTGATGACAACCCGGAAGCGGCGACCAACCAGTCCAGCTACGAAATCGCCGCTGCCGCTGCCGAAGTCGAGGAAGTCCAGCCAGCCGCCGCAACCCGCACCCTGGTTCGCCAGGAAGCGGCGGTCAAGACGGCCCCGGCCCGCGCCAATGCTCCGGTTCCGACCGAAGTCGTCGCTCCGGCCCCTGCTCCGGTTGCCGTGCCAGAGCCAAGCCTGTTCAAAGGCCTGGTGAAGTCGCTGGTGAGCCTGTTCGCCACCAAGGAAGAGCCTGTCGCGCCGGTTGTGGTTGAAAAACCTGCCGCCGAGCGTCCGGCCCGCAACGAAGAGCGTCGCAGCGGTCGCCAGCAAAGCCGCAACCGTAACGGTCGCCGCGATGAAGAGCGCAAGCCTCGCGAAGAACGTGCACCGCGTGAAGAACGCGCACCACGTGAGGAGCGTCAGCCACGCGAAATTCGCGAGCCTCGCGAGTCCCGTGAAGAAACGCCGGCAGTAGCCCGCGAAGAACGCGCACCACGCGCTCCTCGTGAAGAACGTGCACCGCGCGCTCCACGCGAAGACCGCAAGCCTCGTGGCGAGCGCGAAGAACGCGTTCGTGAACTGCGCGAACCTCTGGATGCCGCTCCGGCCGCCGCTGCTACCGCTGAAGAGCGTCCAGTTCGCCAGCCGCGCGAAGAACGCGCTCCACGCCCGCCGCGTGAAGAACGTCAACCACGTGCCGAACAAGCTGCCGCTGCTGCAGCCGAAGAAGAACTGACCACCAACGAAGAGCAACTGCAGGAAGAGGGTCAGGAAGCCGCCGAAGGCGATCGTCCACGCCGCCGTTCCCGTGGCCAGCGTCGTCGCAGCAACCGTCGCGAGCGTCAGCGTGACGCCAACGGCAACGTGATCGAAGGTTCGGAAGAGTCCGAGTCCGGCGAAAACGTGGAAGCGCCAAGCGTTGCCGATCTGACCGCCGGCCTGGCAGTCACCGCAGCCGTCGCCAGCAGCGTGATCAGCGCTCCAGCCGAAGCACAGGCCAACGAGCAAGCCGAACGCGCCACTGCCGCGACCCAGGAGCCTGCTCCGGTTGAAGCGCCAGTCGTTGAAGCGACCACGCCGGTCGAAGTCACCGCGTCGCCGGAAATCGAACTGGCGCCAGCGCCTGAGGCACAGCCTGCCGTTGAAGTGGCCGCCGAGCTGGCTCCAGCGGTTGAAGCACCTGCCGTCGTTGCAGAAGCCGTCGTCGAGACCGTGACTGAAACCGTTCGCGAAGTACGTGAAGAGCAAACGGCGTTCAATTGGGTGGCCGAGCCAGCCGTCGCTGAAACAGCTGCACCAACCGCTGAAACCCAAGTGGCTGAAGCCATGGTTTCCGAGCCGGTAGTTGCCGCAGCGGAGCCAACTCCAGCGCCGGTGGTTGAAGCACCGGTCGTTGCCGAAGCGCCTGCGCCGGTAGTCGAGGCCGCGCCTGTCAGCGCTCTGACGCCGAGTGGTCGTGCGCCTAACGACCCGCGTGAAGTGCGTCGCCGCAAGCGTGAAGCCGAGCGTCTGCAGAAGGAAGCTGAACTGGCTGCCGCTGCTGCTTCGGCTGAAGCGGTTGTCGCTGCCGAACCTGCACCGGTTGCCGCTGAAGAGGTTGAGGCAGCTCCTGCCCCGGCTGCTGAAGTGGCTGCCGAGCCGGTCGAATCGGTGATCCACGAAGCACCACGCTCCGTTCAGGAAGCGGTCGAGCAACACGAACAGGCCCAGGAAAAAGAACACGAGCCTAAACCTCTCGTCTGATTCCATCGGCCACTAAAAAGCCCCGCCTGGTGATCCAGGCGGGGCTTTTTTATGTCTGGACTTCACAGCTATCCAATGTGGGAGCGAGCCTGCTCCGGGCGGCGATCCGACGATGGCGTCGGATCAGATTGCATCACTGTTGGATGCCAGACCGCTTTCGCGAGCAGGCTCGCTCCCACATTGGAACCAGGTTGATTTGAAGATCTATGCGGGGCTGAAGCTCAATGCCTGCGGCACATCCACATCCCACAACACACCAGGATCATCCACGGTCATTTCAACCACCCGCCCTTGGGCAAACAGCGGTTTGGCGCCACGATCCCCCGATAACGCCATCAACCCCGCCGCGAAGTCCCGTCCGAATCCGACCGGATGACCGTACTCACCGTCCTGCACGGGCACGCTGATACTGTCGCGGCCAATGCCTGCCAGCACTTGCTCGATACTGGACGGCAGGATGAACGGCATATCTCCCAGCACCATCAGCCAACCCTCGAGTTGCTTGCAGGCTGCGACCCCGGCGGCAATGCTGTCGCCCATACCGCTCGACTCGATCAGCACAATTTCGCAACCATAGGCCTGAGCCATGCGAATAACCTGCGGGCGGTCAGCGGTCGTTACCAGTACGCGCTTGTCCAGAGCGGCAGGCAGATTGACCAATGTGTGTTCAATGACGGATCGAACCGTGCCATCACGACCGGTGCAATCGGCCAGCAATTTATCCTTTTCGGCGCCCGCCACCTGACGAAACCGACTGCCCTGCCCCGCCGCCAACACGATGACGCCAATCGACTCGCTCATACCCTCTCCTGCAGGATCCTCTTCTGTTTCAGTTCGACGCCATTTTTGACCGCCACGATTTCCGCCATGAGCGATAAGGCAATTTCCGCCGGATTATGACTGCCGATGTGCAAGCCGATCGGAGCATGCAAGCGGTCAATCGCCGATTGCGACAAGCCCAGTTGAGCCAGGTTTTCCCGGCGCTTCTGACTGTTGACCCGCGAACCCAGCGCCCCGACGTAAAAAGCCCTGGAATCCAGGGCCGTGAGCAGCGCCATGTCGTCCAGACGCGGATCATGGGTCAAGGCCACGATAGCTGTGCGTTCGTCGGTCTGGATATTCAATACCGCCTCATCCGGCATGCCCGAAACGAATCGTCCGTGCTGCTCCTCCCAGCCGTAGACGAACTCGGTACGCGGATCGCAAATCAATACCTCGAAATCCAGCAGCCGGGCCATTTCAGCGACATAGCGCGACAACTGCCCCGCGCCGATCAGCAGCAAGCGCCAGCGTGGACCGTAGATTGCGCGCAAGGTCTGGCCGTCGAACGTCAACACGTCAGCCTTATTGGCCGGCTGCAAAAGCACCTCGCCGGTGGCCAGGTTCAGTTCACGCGCAACGATTTCATGGGCCTCGCAACGAGCGAGCAATTGCTCGACCCAATCCCCATCGTCGATACGCTCCTCGGTCAAGCGCAAGGTACCACCGCAGGGCAGGCCGAAACGTGCAGCTTCCTCGCGGGTCACGCCGTACGTGATCAATTGCACCGGCGGCCCATCGAGCGCAAGGCGGCCGTCGTGCAGGCGGGCGATCAAGTCATCTTCGACACAGCCGCCCGAGACCGAACCAATCACCATGCCGTCTTCACGCAAGGCCAGCATGGCGCCGGGTGCCCGGGGCGCAGTGCCCCAGGTTTCGACCACGCTGTACAACACCACCCGCTGACCGGCGCGATGCCATTGCAACACGCTGCGCAGGACGTTCAGATCGGCGCTGTCCATCAGGCTCCAGCCTGCTGCCAGCCCGACAGCTGATAACGAACCGGCAGGTTACGGATGCGTTTGCCGGTGGCAGCAAAGATCGCATTGCACAGTGCTGGCGCAATCGGTGGCACGCCCGGCTCACCGACACCGCCCAATGGGACATTGCCCGGCGGCGTCACCAGATGCACGGTCACTTCTTTCGGTGCCAGGGACATGCGTGCCACTTCGTACATGTGGAAGTTATCCTGCTGGACCTTGCCGTCCTTGAAGCTGATTTCTCCCAGCACCGCATTACCCAGGCCCATGACGCAGGCGCCCTCGAACTGCGCGCGAATCCGCTCGGGATTGATCTGCGGTCCGCAATCGACGGCGATGTCGGCCTTGTGCACCACCAGCGTACCGTCGTCTTTCACCTCCACCTCGATGACCGCCGCCACATATGTGACGAAGCTGTAATGCACCGCAAGGCCCAGGCCGCGCCCCTTGGGTAACTCACGCCCCCAACCGGCGGCCTTGGCGGCGGTCTCCAGTACCGTGCGCAGTCGCCCGGTGTCGATCGGATAACGCTCGGGGGATTCGCCGTAGTTCCACTCTTCGCTCAGGGTGCGCGGATCGATCTGACGGTCCGGGCCGAGCAGTCTGATCTGGTATTTCAGCGGGTCTTCCCCGGCCTTGTGCGCCAGCTCATCGATAAAACTCTGGATTGCGAAGCCATGGGGAATGTTCGACACCGAGCGATACCAGCCGACCCGGGTATGCACCTTCGCCTCGGGGTTTTCCAGGCGAATGTTGGGGATTGCATACGCCATGTTGGTAAATCCCATGCCCAGTTCGAACGCCGCCTCATGGTTCATGCCCGGCGCAAACAACGCAGTGATGCTCGGCGCCACCGTACGGTGCAACCAGCCGGACGGCAGGCCATCCTTGTTCAGGCCAGCCTTGAGGTATTCGACCGATACCGTGTGGAAGTAGGAACAATGGATGTCGTCTTCTCGGGTCCATTGCACCCGCACCGCTTTGCCGGGGAATTCCTTGGCGAGGATAGCGGCTTCGATGATGAAGTCGGGCTTGGACTTGCGCCCGAATCCACCACCGAGCAGGGTCACGTTGAACATGACGTTGTCGAACGGCAGGCCCAGGCGTTCAGCGATCCGCTCCCGGGTGACCTGCGGTGCCTGGCTTGGCCCCCAGGCTTCGCACGCACCGTCCTTGAACCGCGCAATGGCGACCATCGGCTCCATCGGCGACTGTGACAAATGCGGCAAGTAGTAGGACGCTTCCAGCGTGCTATCGGCGCTACTCATGGCCTTATCGATGTTGCCGGTATTGCGTACCACCTTGCCGGGCTTGAGCGAGGCGGCTTCAAGTACCTTGCGATAGGCGATCGAGTCGTAGCTGGCGTTGGGTCCGTCGTCCCACTCGATTATCAGTGCCTCACGGCCCTTGATCGCCGCCCAGGTATTGCTCGCCACCACGGCGATACCGCCGAGTGGTTGAAACTCCGAAGGCAAAGGCCGGCTTTCGATCTGCAACACTTTGACGACGCCCGGGACTTTCATCGCCGCGCTGCCATCGAAGCTTTTGACTTTGCCGCCATACACCACGGGCCGCGCAATGGTCGCGTACAGCATGCCGTCGAGATGCACATCGGCACCGTACACCGCCTGGCCGTTGACAATGTCCTCACCATCGATGGCCTTGGTGCCTTCCTTGCCAATGTAGCGAAATTCCGAAGGCTGCTTGAGCTTCAGGCTGTCCCGCGCTGGAACGGGCAACGCAGCGGCAGCGGCGGCGAGCGCCCCATAGCTCAATTCACGACCGGAAGGTTCGTGTATGACTTTATGCAGTTGCGCGTGACACTCGCCTGCTGGCACTTTCCACTGGTTGGCGGCAGCCTGTTCGAGCATGGTCCGCGCAGCGGCACCGCAGCGACGCATCGGCTCGTACCAGTGACGCATGCTGCGCGAGCCGTCGGTGTCCTGGTTGCCGAAGCGCACTTCATCGCCGGGAGCCTGCCGCACCTTGACCATCGCCCAGTCGGCTTCCAGTTCATCGGCCACCACCATGGTCAAACTGGTGCGCACGCCCTGGCCCATCTCCGAGCGGTTGCAGATCACGGTCACCGTGCCATCCGCAACGATGCTCACATAGACTTTCGGATCGTCGACCCAGCCGTGGGGCATGCCGTCGGCGCCGAACTTCTTGTCTTTTTCTTCGGCAAAAGCGTCTTGCCAGCCCCAGCTCGCCGCCAATACCAGCGCACTGGTGGCGCCCACGCCTTTCAGAAAGCCACGGCGACTGAGCTGGCTCAGATTGCTCAGGGCAAAATCATTCGGTAACCGGCTCATGCCTTGGCCTCCTTCAGGTGAGTGGAGGCCTGGCGGATCGCCGTCTTGATGCGGTTATAGGTGCCGCAGCGGCAGATGTTGCCGATCATGGCTTCTTCGATCTGCTCGTCGCTCGGGTCCGGATTGGTCTTGAGCAGCGCGGTGGCGGACATGATTTGCCCACCCTGGCAGAAACCGCATTGGGCGACCGCCGTGTCGAGCCAGGCCTGCTGCACGACTTTGCCGACCGGGTCGGCGTGCAGGTTTTCTATGGTGCTGACATTCTGTCCGACGACTGAACCGATGGGCGTGATGCAACTGCGTGCCGGAGCTCCTTCGATATGAATGGTGCAGGCCCCGCACAGGCCCATGCCGCAGCCGAATTTGGTGCCGTTGTAACCGGCCACGTCGCGGATGGCCCAGAGCAGTGGCATGTCCTCGGTGACGTCGAGTGGATGGTCTTGACCGTTGAGCTTCAGGGTAATCATGGGCACGCCCGCATAGTATTGGGTTATGGGGTCGAGCAATCTGCCGCCCGAACATCGGCGGTTGGCATTACGCAGATCGACTCAGGCTAATGGGCTCTTTTGTGCAGACGCAAACGGCCTGCACCGGGCCTTTGATGGAACACGTGTGTGCATCGTTAGCTGACTAAGTTAACCGGGCATTAACAAAAAAGCCCTGCACAATAAACATTGTGCAGGGCTTTTTGATCCGCCCTGAAAGCTTAGCTCAATACCGGTTTGGCTCCATTTCCAGGTCAACATGGAAACGTTCTGAAATGTCTTTCTGGATACGCTGCGCCAGGTCGAGCAACTGCAGACCGGTCGCGCTGCCGTAGTTGACCAATACCAACGCCTGCAACTTATGCACACCCGCATCGGCTTCGCGGAAACCCTTCCACCCTGCCCGCTCAATCAACCAACCGGCAGCCAGCTTCATCTGCCCGCCGGGTTGCTCATAGGCCACCAGGTCCGGGTATTCGCCCTTGAGCCGTGCGGCCAGTGCCGCCGATACCAACGGGTTCTTGAAAAAGCTGCCGGCATTACCGAGCACGGCAGGGTCCGGCAGTTTTTCGTTGCGGATGCTGCAAATGGCCTGGCTGACATCACTGGCGGTCGGATGCTCGATGCCTTGTTCGGTCAGGCGCTGACGCACCGGGCCGTATTCGAGGTGCAAATGCGCGGCGCGATCAAGTGCGAAACGAACACGCAGGATCACCCAACGCCCCGGTTCCTGCTTGAACAGGCTGTCGCGATAAGCGAAGTTGCATTCCGCCAGGCTGAAGTCGCGCAGTTCGCCGGTGTGGCGATCGAGGGCGGTCAAGCCGGCAAACACGTCCTTGATCTCGACCCCATAGGCGCCGATGTTCTGCATCGGTGCCGCACCGACGGTACCGGGAATCAGGCTGAGGTTTTCCAGGCCGGACAACCCCAGGGCCAGTGTATGTTGCACAAATGGATGCCAGGGCTCGCCCGCCTCGGCCTCGATCACCACTTTGTCGGCATCATCGCTCAGTACGCGAATCCCGCGAGTGGCCATGCGCAGCACCAGTGAATCGATATCCGCCGTCAGCAGCAGGTTGCTGCCACCGCCGATCACCAGCACCGGGACCTTGTGTTCCAGCCCATAGGCCAGGGCTTCACGCACATCGGCGTCGCTATGGGCCTCGGCAAACAGCCGGGCCTGGACATCCACGCCAAAGCTGTTGAACGGCTTGAGCGAAACCTGCGATTGAACCTGCAAACTCATAACCGTCCCTTCAATTCGATGACCAGCAGATCGCTGGCGCGCTCGATCAGGTCCAGCACCTGCTCGAAACCTTGTTCGCCGTCGTAGTACGGGTCCGGCACTTCATCGATTTGCGACTGGTAACGACGCAGGAACAGGTCGAGTTCGGCCTTGCCCTGAGCCGGCTGCAAGGCCTTGAGATGGCGCAGGTTGCTATTATCCATCGCCAGGATCAGATCGTAGGTGGCAAAATCAGCGCGGGTGACTTGCCGGGCGCGCTGGGCGGACAAGTCATAACCGCGCAGCTTCGCTGCGGCCTGACTGCGCTTGTCCGGTGCCTTGCCGACATGCCAGTCACCGGTGCCGGCGGAAGCGACTTCAACCCGGTCAGCAAGGCCCGCTTCACGCAACTTGTGCCGCAGCACGCCTTCCGCCGTGGGAGAGCGGCAGATGTTGCCCAGGCAGACAAACAGAACCCGCATCACGCCTCCAGCAGGCGACGAACGCGCTCAAGGTCTTCAACAGTGTCGACACCGGCTGGCGGTGCGATCAGTGCGTCGGCTACGTGGATCCGCACGCCGTGCCACAGGGCACGCAACTGTTCCAGACACTCGGTGTTTTCCAGCCAGCATGGGCCCCAGCTGACGAAATCCTGCAGGAAACCGGCGCGATAGGCATAAATGCCGATATGGCGGCGATACGGCACACCTTCCGGCAACTGCTCACGGCTCAGGGCGAACGCATCCCGCGCCCAGGGCAAGGTGGAACGACTGAACGTCAGCGCCAGACCATTGAGGTCGCTGACAACCTTGACCACGTTGGGATTGAACAGGGTGTCCGCGTCTTCGATCGGCTCAGCCAGGGTGGCCATGCGCGCTTCGGCGTGGGCCGCCAGATTGGCGGCGACCTGATCGATCACGCTCGGCGGGATCAGCGGCTCGTCGCCCTGGACGTTGACCACGATGGCGTCAGGCGCCAGGCCGAGCTTCATCGCGACTTCGGCCAGTCGATCGGTGCCGGAGTTGTGATCTTCACGGGTCAACACCACTTCGGCACCAAAGCCATTGCAGGCCTCGACGATGCGCGCGTCGTCGGTGGCCACCACCACCCGCTCGGCGCTGCTTTGGCTCGCCTGTTCCCAGACGTGCTGGATCATCGGCTTGCCGGCGATCAGCAGCAGCGGTTTGCCCGGCAGGCGGGTGGAGGCATAACGCGATGGAATGACGACGGTAAAGGCTGTGGTCATTTATCCAGGCGCTCGTCGGTGGT
Organism: Pseudomonas sp. B28(2017); assembly: GCF_002113025.1. Taxonomy (GTDB): domain Bacteria; phylum Pseudomonadota; class Gammaproteobacteria; order Pseudomonadales; family Pseudomonadaceae; genus Aquipseudomonas. The sequence continues at coordinate 295,099 of NZ_NEJH01000002.1, forward strand.
CAGGGTGCGCGCTTCCGATTCGAGCATCACCGGGATGCCGTCGCGAATCGGGTAGGCCAGGCCTGCGCCCTTGCTGATCAGCTCGGTTTTGTCGGCGCTGAGCTTGAGCGGGCCTTTGCAGACCGGGCAAGCGAGAATATCGAGCAATTTGGTGTCCATGAGCATTCCCTGGAAAAAACGGAGTTAAGGCAACAAACGAGCCGGTAACAGGCGCATCAGCTGTGTGTCGAACCAGGCCACGAAGGCCGGCGATGGCACAGCATCGACCGCCAGGTACCACCAATCGGTGGCGGCAAAGGCACGGCATTTCACCGCATCTTTTTCCGTCATCACCAACGGTAACGACGGCACGAAATTCAAAGCCTCCACGCTGTACTCGGCGTGGTCGGCAAACGCATGTGGAACCGGCTTCCAGTGTAGCGTTTCGAGGGTCTTGAAGAAACGTTGCGGATTGCCGATGCCGGCCACCGCATGCAGGGCCTGGCCGCTGGGGAAATGGTCAAGGGGACGCCGTTCGCCGCTGCGCAGATTGACCAGCGCGGTGGGTTGCAATTGGAAAGCAAAACCGTCAGCGCGGTCAGCCGCTGCACCGTTGTAGAGGACCGCATCGACGCTTTGCAGGCGCTCGACCGGCTCACGCAATGGCCCGGCAGGCAGGCAACGGCGGTTACCCAGGCCGCGAGCGGCGTCGATCAGCACCAGTTCCAGGTCACGGGCCAGGCGGTAATGCTGCATGCCGTCGTCGGACAGGATCAGGTCCAGCGACTCACTGGCCAGCAACGCTTGGACCGCGTTGCTACGATTGGGGTCGATCATCAACGGCACGCCCGTGCGCTGGACGATCAGCAACGGCTCGTCACCGGCGACGTCGGCGCTCTGCTCGGCCTCGACCCGCCATGGCAACTGCGGCGGTCTGGCGCCGTAGCCACGGCTGACCACGCCGACCCGCAGGCCGCTGCGCTGGCAATGCTCGATCATCCATAGAATCAGCGGCGTCTTGCCGGTGCCACCCACGGTGATATTGCCGACCACGATCAACGGCACCGGCGGCTGGTAGATCTCGCCCTCACCCGCCAGAAAGCGTTTGCGCTTGTTCATGACCACGCGCCGGTACAGCCATTCCAGCGGCTGCAACAGTTTCAGGGCCGGATGACCTGCGTACCACGCCGCCAGCAATCGTTCGGACATGGCCATCAGGATGCGGGGGGTGCCGCTTCGACAGTGGTCATGCGCAAATGGCTGAAACCGAGCTTGCCGGCCGCATCCATGGCGGTGATGACGGACTGATGCTGCGTCTTGCCGTCAGCGCTGATCGACAGTGGCCGGTTGGTGTCGCCATTGGCTTCCTTTTGCAGCGCGTCCATCAGGGAGGCCAGGTCGCTTTTCGGCAGGATCTGGTTATTCACCGAGAACACGCCGTCGGCGCTGATGGCGATGTCCAGCGGCTTGTTCTGGTCTTCGGCCGGGGAGCCGCTGACCGCTTCCGGCAGATCGACGCGCAGCTGGGTCTCACGGGTAAATGTGGTGGTCACGACGAAAAACAGCAGCAGGACAAACACCACGTCGATCAGCGACACGAGGTTGATGTCCACGTTCTCCCGTTGCTTGCGGCGGAATTTCACGCTTTGCCCTCAGCCAGATCAACGTCACGGTCGCCCTGCACCACTTCAACCAGCTTGATGGCTTCCTGCTCCATGCCCACGACGAGTTCATCAATGCGCCGTTGCAGAAACCGGTGGAAGAACACCGACGGGATACCGACGATCAGGCCCGAGGCCGTGGTAATCAAGGCTTTGGAAATACCGCCGGCCAACACTGCGGCGTTGGTCATCATGCCCGTGCCCATGAACGAACTGAAGATATCGATCATGCCCAACACGGTACCCAGCAGACCCAGCAAAGGCGCCATGGCGGCGATGGTGCCCAGCGCGTTGATGTAGCGCTCCAGCTCGTGGATCACCCGGGCAGCGGCCTCTTCGATGCACTCTTTCATGATCTCGCGACCATGTCTGGAGTTGGCTAGGCCGGCCGCCAGGATTTCGCCCAACGGGGAGTTGGCGCGCAGTTCCTTGAGTTTGTCCTTATTGAGCTGTTTGTCCTTGATCCAGACCCAGACCTGCCCGAGCAAGTGCTCCGGCGTTACGCGGCTGGCGCGCAGCGTCCAGAGACGTTCGGCGACGATGGCCATGGCCACGATGGAACTCAGAATGATCGGCAGCATCATCCAGCCGCCGGATTTGACCAATTCCCACACAGTGACAGTCCCCTCGAAAAAGTGCGCCACTCTAACATAGGGGGTGGAAGCACCGAAGACCGTGATGTCGCATCCGGTCGGACCTTCATAACGCTCGGTTATTGGTTCAAGGGCGGCGGATCGCGCCAGAAACGCCGTTCCTGACGCATTGACCACGGCGGCTCGAAGCGCCCCAGTTGCAGACGAATGGCACCGTGTTCTGCACTGTCGTAGATTGCCATTCCACGTTTTTGATAACGCGCGATCACCGTGGGATGCGGATGGCCAAACGAATTGCCCTGCCCACGGGAGATCAGCGCACCTTTAGGTTGCAGGACATCCAGCAGGGCCCCGGACGACGAACTGCGACTGCCGTGGTGTGGCGCCTGCAGCCAGTCGGCGGGCAGGGCCAACGGACTATCCAGCAGGGCCCTCTCGGCGGCGGCATCAATGTCGCCACTCAACAGCAACCGTTCGCCATTGGCCTCGATCAGCAGGACACAGGAGTTCTGATTGCTGTCGCCGGCCAATGGCCAGTGCCAAAGCTGGAAATCGACTTCATCCCAGGTCCATTGCCGTCCACTCTCACAACGCTCGGCCTGCAACTCCACTGGCAAGTCTGACGGCTCACCACTGACCACCTGTTTCACCGGCAAGCCCTTGGCAATCGCCCGGGCTCCACCGGCATGGTCGGCATGGGCGTGGCTGATCAGCATCAGGTCGATGTCTTTCACCCCCAGTTTGCGCAACACCGGCAGTACCACCCGTTCCCCCTGGTCGAGTTCACCGAAACGCGGTCCGGCGTCATACAGCAATGTGTGATGCCGGGTGCGCACCAGAATCGCCAGGCCCTGTCCGACATCCAGTTGCCAGACTTCGGCCCTGCCTTCCTGCACCATCGGCCTGGGCGAAAAAACCAGGATCAACAGCATGGGCCACCCTAACGGACGCATCGGTACGCCGCGCGGCAGCAATAGCAAAAAAGCGCCAATGGCACCGATTGCCCAGGCCCATGACGGGACGGCCATGGGCACCCACGCGGGAACCTGGCCGGAGACGAGCCCCAATCCCCTGAACCACCCGTCGATCAAGCCGCCCGCCAACCACAGCAATTTCTCACCCACATAAGGCACCGGCAGTAACAGCGTCCCGAGCAACGCCGGTGGCAGTACCACCAGACTGATCCAGGGCACGGCAAACAAATTGGCCAGCGGCCCGCTGAGACTGATGGGCAACCCCAGTGCCAGTAACAACGGACACAGCCCGATTGCAATCAGCCACTGGGCGCGGGTCCAGGTTTGCCACCATCGCCATGGCCCCAACCGGCCGGCGAAGGTAAAAATCAAGATTGCCACGGCCGCGAAAGACAACCAGAAACCAGGCTGAAGACTCGCCAGCGGCTCCAGCAGCAAAATGCCATTAAGTGCCCACAACAGGGGCCGCCATGCACCGAGATGGCGGAACCGCAGACGCCACAACAACACCAGACCGAGCATCAGGCAGGCTCGTCGCACCGGCACCTCGAAACCGGCCAGCATCCCGTAACCGAGCGCAGCGGCGAATGCCAGGCCACACGCCCAAGGCAACCATGGCAGACGGTTCGGCCATAACCCAAAGCGGGCCAGGCCGGCGATCAGCAGATACACAGCTCCCGCCAGCAATCCGATGTGCTGCCCGGAAATCACCAACAGATGCACCGTGCCGGTGTCCTGCAATACCTGCCAGTCTTCGCGACTCAGCCCGGCGCCGTCCCCGAGCACCAGCGCCGTCAATGCGCCGCTTCGCCCCTGGGCATCCACCGCCAGCAAACGCTGACGGATGCCATCGCGCCAGGCCCATTGGGCTGGCGCAAGGCGTTCGCCCGCCTTGACCGTCCCGGTCGCCCCGATGCGTTGTGCCAGCAACCAGGCCTGGTAGTCGAAGGCCTGCGGATTGAGGAGTCCGACCGGGCGCTTGAGCTTGACGGCCAGGCGCCAACGTTCGCCACTGTTCACCGGCGGCCCGCCATACCAGGCCAGACGCATTTGCCGCGGCAGCCGGGTACGTCGAGACTGAATGTCGGTCAATTCGAAACGCACGACACCCTCGTCATGCCGGGGCAGACCTGTGACCCGCCCTTCGACCCAACGGGTTTCTCCGTCCAGCGCCGGCGGCAACCGGTCATCCAGCGCCCACTGCGCATTCGCGCAGGCCCAACTCAAACCGAACAAATAAAACGCCAGCGGATACGTCCTGAACGGCAACAACATCAAACCCGCCACCGGCATCGCCAGCCACAACCAGACCGGCGGCAATGCCGGTAAAAAACGCAAGGTCAGCAGACCCAACGCCAGCGCCATCATCCCTGTGCGCATAAGCCCGTCCTTGAGAGTCCCCCTCAAGGCTTAGCCCGTCCGTCGCACAGGCGCCGTTATCAATTGTCACAAAGTCTGAATGGGGCATTCATGGAATCCAGACATACTTGCCACCCTGACTGACCGAGAAGCCTTATGCCCCGGCGCTTATTCAAACGTTACATGCCAGACCCGATGAGTATCAGGGAACACAAGTCCTTACGCTTTCTCGGCACACTGTTGCATGACCCGAACCTCTGGCACCTCAACCGCCACTCCGTTGCCCGCGCCATGGCGGTGGGTCTGTTCGCGGCGTTCCTGCCGATACCGCTGCAGATGCTGCTGGCGGCAATCCTCGCCATCATCGTGCGCGGCAACATGCCGATTGCCGTAAGCCTGGTCTGGCTGACCAACCCGATCACCATGCCTGCCGTATTCTTCTGCACCTACCAGGCCGGCGCCTGGCTGATGGATGTTCCCGCCCGGCAGTTGCCGGACTCACTGACCTGGGAATGGATCAGGGGTGAAATCTCGACCTTGTGGCAACCGTTTCTGTTGGGCTCGGTAGTGACGGGGCTGGCACTCGGTGCGCTGGCCTACTTCCTGGTGATGGCTTATTGGCGCTGGTGGGTGGCCAGGCAATGGAAGCGGCGCAAGAAAAACCGGATGTGAGAATGCAAGACGGCCTCCACTTGGGAGGCCGTTTTTTGTGGCGTCAGGACTAAAGCTATCGCTGTAGCCCCTCAGGTACGCATCCCTCGCCCACTCACCAGCAACCGTGCACAACCGAAATACAGCACCACAGTCGCAACCAGCATGAAGGCGATGGCCACACTGATCCGGATATCCGATACGCCGAGAATGCCGTAACGGAATGCGTTGACCATGTGCAGCACCGGGTTGGCCAGGGATACGGTCTGCCAGAACGGCGGCAGCAAGGTGATCGAATAGAAGACCCCGCCCAGGTAGGTCAGTGGCGTCAGTACGAAAGTCGGAATGATCGAAATGTCATCGAAGTTGCGCGCAAACACGGCGTTGATGAAGCCCAGCAGCGAGAAGATCGTCGCGGTCAGCACCACCACCAGAATGGTCACGCCCAGGTGATGCACCTGCAAATGGGTGAAAAACAGCGACAGCAGGGTCACGATGATCCCCACCATCAAGCCACGCAGCACGCCGCCCAGGGTGTAGCCGATCAGAATGGTGTGCGGCGACAACGGCGAGACCATCAATTCTTCAATGGACCGCTGGAACTTGCTGCCGAAGAAACTCGACACCACGTTGCCGTAAGAGTTGGTGATCACCGACATCATGATCAGCCCCGGCACGATGTACTCCATGTAAGTGAAGCCACCCATGTCGCCAATTTGCCGACCGATCAGATTACCGAAGATCACGAAGTACAGGACCATGGTAATGGCCGGCGGCAGCAAGGTCTGCGGCCAGATCCGGGTGAAACGCCGGACTTCACGGTAAACGATGGTGTTGAGGGCAACGAGGTTGGCGCGCAACTCGGAACTCATACCGCCACCTTCGACAGATTTTTCTCCACCAGGGACACGAACAACTCCTCAAGGCGATTGGTTTTGTTACGCAGGCTCAGCACTTCGATATTCTGCTGTGCCAACTGGGTGAACAGCGCGGTGATGCCCATGGACTTGTCCACCTGGACTTCCAGGGTGTGGCTGTCGATCAGCCGGGACGGGTAGCCGAGCAACTGAGGTGCGGCTGGCAGGACCCCCTTGAGGTCCAGCACAAAGGTTTCGACATGCAATTGGCTGAGCAACTGACGCATGCTGGTGTTCTCGACGATGGTGCCGTGGTCGATGATGCCGATGTTGCGGCACAACTGCTCAGCCTCTTCCAGGTAGTGGGTGGTGAGGATGATGGTGATGCCTTTCTGGTTCAGCTCTGTGAGGAAGCTCCACATCGAGCGACGCAGCTCGATGTCCACCCCGGCGGTCGGTTCGTCGAGGATCAGCAGGCGCGGTTGATGAACCAGCGCGCGGGCGATCATCAGGCGACGCTTCATGCCACCGGACAGTGAACGCGAAGGCACATCCTTCTTGTCCCACAGGCCGAGTTGGGTCAGGTACTGTTCGGCGCGTTCCTTGGCGATTTTCGCCGGAATGCCGTAGTACCCGGCCTGGGTCACGACGATGTCGAAGGTTTTTTCGAACTGGTTGAAGTTGAATTCCTGAGGCACCACGCCGATGGAGCGCTTGAGCTGCGCAGGATTCCTGTCCAGGTCGTGACCGAAGATATTCACCGTGCCGCTGGTCTTGTTCACCAGGGTCGAGAGAATGCCGATTGTGGTGGATTTGCCGGCGCCGTTCGGGCCGAGCAAGGCGAAAAAATCACCTTCGGCGACATCCAGATCGATACCATTCAGGGCCTGGAAACCGTTGCCGTAGGTTTTGGTTAGCTGCCGGATGGACAGAGCGGAACTCATATCGGATTTACGCACCAAGAAGGGAAGAAAGGGTCAGGTAAGGGCGGGCGGCGCGCATTGCAACCACGTCGCATGAGCGCAATGGTGCTTGTCGCCGCCACACAAGTACAGTCAAGTGTGTCGATAGTGAGTATTAAGTCAACGCGGTCATGACAGCTTTGCGATACGCCGGACGCTGTTTCAATCGTGCATACCAGGCTTCCAGATGAGGCTGCGGCGCACGCTCGATCGGCATCTCGAACCAGGCATAAATGAAACTGCCCAGGGGAATATCGCCCATGCCGATCTCGTCTCCGGACAGGTAGGGCTTGTTCGCCAACGCCTGATCGGCCATTGCCAGCAGCGTGTCGCATTCCTTGATCGCGGCCTTGATGGCGGGCCAGTCCTGCTGGTCTGCCGGGGTACGCAGCACGCCCCAGAACACGGTACGGAACGGGCCGGCAAAGCTTGAGGTGGTCCAGTCCATCCATTTGTCAGCGCTGGCACGGGCTTGCAGATCCGCCGGATACCAGGCCGTGCCGTCGGCGTGGCGGGCCATCAGGTAACGTACGATGACGTTGGATTCCCACAACACAAAACCATCGTCCTCCATCACCGGAACCCGACCGTTGGGGTTCATCGCGCGGTACTCGGGCGTATCGACGACACCAAAGGCGCCACCGGCATCGATAGCCTCGTAGGCCAGTCCCAGTTCTTCGGCGGCCCACAATGGTTTTCTGACATTCGATGAGTTTTTCCGACCCCAGATCTTCAGCATGACCGCCTCTTTTTCGATAAGTGGGCAGGCAGCATACGCCGGATCAGGCACGACTCAAATCGCTCTGCATATCCCCCAGCAGCGGTTGCTGCTGCTCACCGAACAGGTGCGGATAGCATTTTTCCAGGTGTTCGAAAAAGAACGCCTCAGGTACGTCGGCGAACTGGCCGTGATCGACGAGGTACTCCATCAGCTTCGCGCCATCGCGGTTGAAGGGATGAAAAACACTGTCGTTGATCCCGTCGAATTCCAGCGGCGCCACATTGAACAGGTCGCAGAGTTTCCGGTTGAACGCTGGCGTCGCCTTGATCCAGCGATCCTGCAAATAAAACTCGGTGTAGCCGTGCATGGCGAACATGTCGCTCTTGAGCAACTCAAGCAGCCGTGGCGTCGACAAATGATTGCGCACATCCGCCAGGCCGATCCGCGCGGGAATCCCGCAATGCCGCGCCGCACCGGCCAGCAACGTGGCCTTGGGGACGCAGTAACTCTCCCCGGTCGCCAGTGCATGACTGCCGCGCAGGGTCTGCGGATCGCGACTGAATGTGTACGGGTTGTAGCGCACCGCTTCGCGCACGGCGTAATAGAGACTGATTGCCTGCTCAATCGGATCGCGACTGGCGCCACGGTGTTTTTCGGCGAACTCCACCACGGACGGATGGTCACTATCGATGAAGCGGCCGGGACTCAGATACTCGTGCATGAGAATAATCTCCTGGGGAAGCCCCGAGTCTAGCGAGAGCTTCAGCACAGAGATAACGACGTTTCGGCCAAACATGGGCGCTTTGCCGCTTACCCAAAAAACGCTTTTCCCACGTATGCGGCGGTCCGTCTGCCCCACGAAAATCATCCGGGGCTTTCCACGATTCCAATCACATCGCTGTGACCCGCCTGTTTTGCGGATGCCGTCTAAGCTCTGAAGGCTGGTTCGCCCTGGTTTCACGGAGGAATGAATATGCTGCTGTTGTGGATACTGGTTTTGCTGGTCGGAGTTGCTTGTTTGGCCCACCGCCGCATCGCCCCGCTGCCCACCCTGGCCATCGTGGCCGTCTATATCGTGGCAATGGGCGCTTTCAGCCGCGCGCCGGGCTGGTTGCTGCTGGTCTTCTGGGTCTTGATCGCCGCCGTCGCTGCGCCCTTGCTGCTGCCTGACCTGCGCCGCAAATTGTTCAGCGCACCGATGTTCAACTGGTTCCAGAAAACCCTGCCACCCATGTCGCAAACCGAACGCGATGCCATCGATGCCGGCACGGTCTGGTGGGACGGCGAACTGTTCAGTGGCCGGCCGGACTGGAGCAAACTGCTGTCCTATCCCAAAGCGCAATTGAACGAAGAGGAACAGGCTTTCATCGACGGGCCGACTGAAACACTCTGCGCCATGGTCAATGATTGGCAGCTCGGTCAAACCATGGACCTGCCACCCGAAGCCTGGACATTCATCAAGGACAACGGCTTTTTCGCCCTGATCATCCCCAAGGAGTTTGGCGGCAAGGGCTTTTCCGCCTATGCCCACTCGCAAGTGGCGATGAAACTGGCGAGCCACAGCGGCGACCTCGCCTCCACCGTGATGGTCCCCAACTCCCTCGGCCCGGCCGAACTGTTGCTGCATTACGGCACCGACGAACAACGCAATCATTACCTGCCACGCCTGGCACGTGGCGATGACATCCCGTGCTTTGCCCTGACCGGTCCACTGGCCGGTTCCGACGCCGGCGGCATGCCGGACTCCGGAGTGATCTGCAAAGGGCAATGGGAGGGTCAGGAAGTCCTCGGCCTGCGCCTGAACTGGGAAAAGCGCTACATCACCCTCGGCCCGGTGGCCACCCTCCTCGGCCTGGCCTTCAAGGCCTACGACCCGGATCACTTGCTGGGCGAACAGGAAGACCTGGGTATCAGCCTGGCATTGATACCGACTGACACCGCTGGTGTCGAGATCGGCCGCCGGCATCTGCCGCTGGGTGCCGCATTCATGAATGGCCCGAACTCGGGCAAGGACGTGTTCGTCCCACTGGAGTTCCTCATCGGCGGCCAGGAAATGCTCGGCAAAGGCTGGATGATGCTGATGAATTGCCTGTCGGTCGGGCGTTCGATCTCCCTGCCGGCGGTGGGCACCGGCATGGCCAAGTTCACCAGCCTGGTGACGGGCCAGTACGCTCAGGTTCGCGAGCAGTTCAATGTACCGATTGCCGCTTTCGAAGGCATTCAGGAAGCCATGGCCCGCATCGGCGGCAATGCCTGGATGATGGACGCCGCGCGGATGCTCACTGCCAACGCGGTGGACCTCGGCGAGAAGCCGTCGGTGCTGTCGGCGATTCTCAAATACCACCTGACCGAACGCGGCCGCGAGTGCATCAGCCACGCCATGGATGTGCACGGCGGCAAGGCGATCATCATGGGGCCGAACAATTATCTCGGACGCATGTGGCAGGGCGCGCCGATCTGCATCACGGTGGAAGGCGCGAACATTCTTTCGCGTAACCTGATGATCTTCGGCCAGGGTGCGATTCGCTGCCATCCCTTCGTACTCAAGGAAATGGCCCTTGCCGGCCGTGAAGACAAGGACCAGGCACTCAAGGAATTCGATGGCCTGCTGCTCAAGCACATCGGCTTTGCCGTGAGCAACGCCGCCAGTACGCTGGTGTTGAATCTTGGTTTCGGGCACCTGGAACACACCCCGGGCGACAAACTCAGCCAGGGTTACTTCCGCGCACTCAATCGTCAGGCCGCTGCTTTCGCCATGCTCGCCGACCTCAGCATGATGCTGCTGGGTGGTGAACTGAAACGCCGGGAACGTCTGTCCGCGCGGTTGGGTGACGTGCTGAGCAACCTTTACCTGGCCAGCGCCGCACTCAAGCGTTACCACGATCTCGACTCACCGCAATACATGATGCCGCTGCTGGCCTGGGCCATGGAGGAAAGCCTGGGGCAGGCCGAACGCGCCATGGATGAACTGCTGAGCAACTTCCCGAACAAGGTTGTGGGCTGCCTGTTGCGGGTGATCGTGTTCCCGTTCGGTCGCCGTCACAAAGGACCATCGGACAAACTCGCTGCCGAAGTCGCTGCATTGATTGGCCGCGCCAAAGGCGACCCTGCTCTGGAGGAATTGCTCCAGGGTTGCTATCGCCCACAAGCGAGCGACGATCCGGTCGGAGCATTGCAACACGCCTGCAATCTGTTGAGCGCCGCACAGCCGTTGCACAAAAAGCTGCACGTGGCACTCAAGAGTGGCCAGGTCAAACCGGTGGCCGGCGAGTCGCTGATCGATGCCGCGTTCGAGGCTGGCGTGTTGCAGCCGGCGGAGGCCCAAACCCTACGTGAAGCCGAGGCGGCCCGGCGCAAGGTGATCGATGTCGATGACTTTGACCAAAAGGCTTTGGCACTGGCCAAGGGAAAGGTCCGCTGATCCCTTCAAACATGTAAAAACGGGCGCAGGCGCTTTATACTCCCGCGCCCGTTTTGCTCTTGAGGACTTATCTCGTGTCCAACATCGTTGCCGATCATCTCGTTTTACTCGACCACCTGCGCAGCATTCTGGTCGCCGTAGGTGAGGCCGAGCAGGTTCCCGAAGAAAGCCATGCCTTGTTCCTTGAGCGCTTCGACGAACTGCTGGCGTCACTGCCGATCGATCCGATCGAAAGCCAATACCTTGGCCAGGACATCCTGACTCAAGTCATTTCCCGTTACCCGCAAATCGCCCACCTGATTCCACGGGATCTGCTGTGGTATTTCGCCGGTGACTGTCTGCACTACTTGTCCGATGAAGAAATCGACCTGTATCAGGCACTGGAAGAGCGCCGCTTCGAAGCCGAACAGAACGACGAACCGTTCGACTGGAATCAGGAAAAGCAGCTGCTGGCGTTATCGAACCAGGACAGCAAGCACTGATCCCCGAATGATTCATGCAAAAGGCCCGCATGGTTGAACATGCGGGCCTTTTTTTGTGTTCAGAACAACCCGTCACTCTCCGGCAGTTCATACTCCGACGGGGACCAACCCGGACCATTCGACCTGCCTGGCTTGCCCAACGTCGGCTCCTTCTCCAGACACTCCACCAGGTAATCGATCAGCACCCGAAGCTTGGGAGGCAGGTACCGGGTTGGCGAATGCAGCAACCAGGCGCCGCCGTGATAGGACGCCAGAAAGGTCCAGTCCGGCAGCACTTGCACCATCAACCCCTTCTCCAGGGCATGCCGCGCCGTGAAATACGGCAGGCTGCCAATACCGATGTGCTGCAACACCGCGCCATAACGTACGCCGGTGTGATTGGCCGCATACCGCCCACGCACACCGACGGTGACAGTCTTGTTGCCTTGCTTGAATTTCCAGCGCGCATCGCTCGGGGTTTCGCCCAAGTAAATGCAACTGTGGTTGAGCAAGTCATGGGGGTGAGTCGGCATGCCGTGCTCGGCCAGATACTGCGGTGTGGCGCAGAGCAAATGATCGATCGACAGCAACTGCCGCCCCACCAGCCCCGCAGGCGGCCGGTCGGTGATGCGAATCGCCAGGTCGACGTGATCGTCGATCAGATCGACCTGACGGTCCTCAAGCAACATTTCCACATCCACTTTGGGATAACGGCGCAAAAACTCCGGCATATGCGGATGAATCACGATCCGGCCCACCGCTTTCGGCACGCTGATACGCACCAGCCCCTCGGGTTCATCGGTGAACTGACCACTGATTTCCATCACTGACCGGGCGGCACTGACCATATCCTGGCAGCGCTTGAACACCTCCTCGCCGCCGTCACTCAGGCGCAGCTTGCGCGTGGTTCGTTGCAGCAACCGGGTCGCGAGCGCCTTCTCCAGACGCGAAATGCTACGGCTGACCGCCGAGGGCGAAGTACCCAACTGACGAGCCGCCTCCGAGAAACTGCCCGTCTCGACAACCTTGACGAAAATCGCCATTTCACCCAGCAGCGGCAGCGGAAGATTTATGCTCACAGCGCAACAGTCCTTTGATGTTTGCCCGGATTATCACGTATTTACCGGCTTTCTATAATAAAAGCAGATATTCAATACGAGCCTGGAATATGACGCTGCGCCTTTTTTTCCATAGTGATGAGCTCAAGGCCAACGTGGAAGTCCTGGAGTGCATCCCCCACGAAAACGAGTTTGCCGTGGTCTTGCGAGCGACCCTGTTCCACCCTCAAGGCGGCGGACAGCCTTGCGACACTGGCGGGATCGGCGAAAGCCAGGTGCTGCGCGTGCTCCAGGAGCCCGGGCGGATCATTCATTTCGTCGACCGACCGGTAAAAACCGGCATGACGCAAATCCGCGTCGACGAACAACGCCGGTTGTTCAACACGCGCATGCATTCGGCCGGGCATTTGATCGGGCACTTTGTACAAGCCATGGGCTGGATGCCGATCAAGGCGCATCACTGGCCTGGTGAAGGTCGTGTGCAATTCAAACCGGGTAACTCAGCGCAGGACATCGAGGCCCGGACAATTGAGCATGGCATCGGGCAGTGGATCGACCACGACCTGCCGCGCCTGACCTCACTGCGCGAAGGCGCCCGGGAGATCGGTTTCGGTGAACTGCCCGCCTACGGTTGCGGCGGCACCCATGTACGCAGCCTGAAGGATTTGGGTGCGGTCACGATCAACAGCCTTTCGCAAAAGAAAGGCACGCTGTCGGTCCACTACCACGTCGACTGAGCACAGGGCGCTCGTGAGAGCACCTGATTTTATCGATGCAAGCATTGCCTGGAACGCAAAAGGCCCGCTCAGTCAGACTGGCGGGCCTTTTTTTACTTCAGCGCAACCGGTCGACATCAGGCGGGCGCATTGCACTGCGACCCCGCCCACCCGCCTGGCTCCAGTCTTTGCACCAATGGTTTTCTTAAAATTCATGGCACTTTGGTTTGATTGAACTACCTTCAAACAATAAGAAGTCATGACGGCTCGAATTTCCACGTCAGCTTCAGTGATCAGAAAGCGGACTGGCAAAAGGAGTTACCTCACCATGATCCTGGCAGGCGTTTCCGGCTCTGTACCTTCATGGCCGATTACTTTGCGGGGGAACCAGGTTGGCGGGCAGTACCGTCCACAGGCGCGAGTATCGCTCCGACAGGCAGTCCAGGTAACCGGATCACTAAAAACCGTTTCAGCAAAGGTCGCTCGCTGTCCAGCCAGATCAGCGAATGGCGCCCGCTCGTGTGCAGCATGCAAGGAATAACGCCAGGGCCTTGAATAAGTGGTCTGGCGCATTGGGGGGGGATAGCCCGATCCCCGTGAAGTGATCCGAGACAACCAAGACTGCCTAAAGGCGGCCTATCCAGTGAGGATGTACTAAATGAGCCTTCATCCCGTGCCCGCTTTCAAGCGAATTATCCATGGCCTGTTCTGGGTGGGCCTCAGCGTGGATGCGGCTCATGCCGCGCCGGCCAACTGTCCGCAACTGGACAATTGGCCGACGACGTACGAGGTCGGCCAAGGGCTGCAGAGTGAACTGCGCAGCCCCGTTCCGGTAACGCAACTGGCGGTGGGTGACCCGAAGATTGCCGACGTGCAACCCAGCGGCAGCAACGCTTTCATACTCACGGGCATTGCGCCGGGGACCACCAGCCTTATGGTGTGGACCGCCTGTTCGAAAACCCCGCGCCAAAGCATGGTGTTCGTCAAGGGCAAAGCCACAGCGGCGCTGACCAGCGTGCCGTCGGTACCTTCCGACGACCCGCTGTTGCCGAGCCAGGTGCAGACCGATATCCGCTTCGTTGAAGTCAGCCGGACCAAGCTCAAGGAAGCCTCGGCCTCGATTTTCGGCATTCGCGGCAACTTCCTGTTCGGCTCGCCGAGAACCTTGCCCACCATCGGCGGCATTGTCACGCCGGTGATACCGGTGAACAACAACAACTTCAACCTCACGTTTGCTACCGGCAATACCCTGGTGGCGCTCAACGCGCTGGAAGGCAGCGGTTTCGCCTACACCCTGGCGCGGCCCAGCCTGGTAGCGCTCAGCGGGCAGAGTGCGAGCTTCCTGGCCGGCGGTGAAATACCGATTCCGGTGCCTAGTTCAGGTAGCGATAACGTGTCTATCGAGTACAAGGAGTTCGGTATCCGCCTGACCCTGACACCGACCATCGTCGGAAAAAGCCGTATCGCGCTGAAGGTGGCGCCGGAAGTCAGTGAACTGGACTTCACCAACGCCGTGAGCATCGCCGGCACGGTAGTCCCGGCCCTGACCGTGCGCCGCACCGATACCAGCATCTCCCTGGCCGACGGCGAAAGCTTCGTCATCAGCGGCCTGATCAGCACCCACAATGATTCCCAGGTGAACAAGTTTCCGGGGCTGGGCGATATCCCGGTGCTGGGCGCGTTTTTCCGCGACAACACCATCAACCGTGAAGAGCGCGAACTGCTGATGATCGTCACCCCGCATCTGGTCCAGCCACTGGCGGCCAATGCACAATTGCCATCATTGCCTGGCGAACAGCTGCGCAATTATGACCCGAACTTCTACCGCATGTTTTTCCTCGAAAATGGCGACTTCGACAGTCGCAGCGGGCTCTCGCAATGAACCGAAGCCTGAACCGGACTTGCCTCACCCTCACTCGTAACGGCGACGTTGAACGCTTGCCGGGCCAGCTGTATTGCCATTGGCCAGGCGTTCAACCTGTTGTCGCCAGAGGACCTTCGATGAAAGCAGTCATTGCAATAGCGGCGACATTGATGCTCGCAGGGTGTGCCAGCAATGGCACTGTTTCGCGGCCGGCCAGCTGTGCCAAGCCCGGTTCGGAGCAAGAACTGTCCCTGAACCTGGCCGACAACATGGCCGACGAAGGCCGTTTGTATGCCAGCCTGGCGAATCTGGAAGGTTTGCCCGATAACCTGGTCCAGGTTCGCCTGCGCAAGGCTCGCGTGCTGCGCTTGATGGGCCGTAGCGGCGACGCGCAGCCGTTGTACGAAAGCCTGCTCGGCACCTGTCTGGCGGCTGAAGGGGAACATGGCCTGGGCCAGTTGGCCGCCGCCAGGAATGATAACGCCAGCGCTGCCACTCACCTCGAACGTGCGGTGAAGATGGCCCCCACTGACGAAAAAATGCGCAATGACCTGGGGGTCGTCTATCTCAATCAGCGACGGATCCCCGAAGCACGCTTTGAGTTCATGACCGCCATGGAGCTCAAGCAGGCCAACACACTGGCGGCACTCAATATGGTGACGCTGCTGATCTACCAGGATAACTGGAAGGCAGCTGCCGAACTCGTGACCCGCGCCGACTTGAGCCCCAAGCAAGTCGCCGAGGCTCAAACCCGCGCGGAAAAACTCAAGGCCTCCGCCAAAAAAGTGGTGGCCGCCGAGGAGAATCGCAAGACTGAGGTAGCCGATGCCTCTTCCAGTGCGAACAAGTAGAACGTACGAGGAGTCAAGATGAAGACCAAAAGGCTGTTGATCCTGTACATGGCTTGCCTGTCCACCACTGCCTGGGCCATTGAACCGGGCCCCTCTTCGCCGTATCAACAAGGCACCGAACAGTGGTTGCAGCTGCAGATTCGCGGCGTGGTTGCCTCCCCTATACGGCAAACCGCTTCGGCCACCGAACGTGACCTGGCCATGCAGCGCTGGCTGAATAGCTTCAGCTACCCGATTCCGGAGTTTTATGACCAGGATCAAGCGGGAGATCTGAGCATCAGCGGCAGTAACTGAGGCTTATCGATGGGTGATCAGCTTCTGGCCCGGACCAGAGTAGCCTGGCTGCAAAGCCAGGCTTTTTGTCGTGTGCAGCAAAAGCGCTGGTATCTACGCACTATCCATCTGTGGACGGATTTCCCCGAAGCAGATGTGTAGATAATTGACAGGACAGTGCTGGTCAGGTTCGGGTGGCAAGGCTGTCGCACTCGACAGCCTCAAGCCGTTTGACCTCATCCGAAGGCTCTCAACACCCCGATCAGGGCTGGACCGATGGCAACCAGAAAGAAGCTCGGCCACAGGCAAAAAATCAACGGAAATATGAGTTTGGTACCGATTTTTGCCCCAGCCTCTTCCGCAGCCTGGGTGCGCCGGTCGCGGAACTCATCGGCATAGATACGCAGGGTGTCGGCCACGCTGGTACCGAAGCGGATGCTCTGCGCCAACAGGCTGACCAACCCTTGCACGTCATCCAGACCGGTGCGCACAGCCAGTTGCTTGAGTGCCTCGGTACTGGTAATGCCCGCGCGAATTTGCGCATTGACCTGTGCCAGTTCCTCCGCAAGCTCAACGTGGCTGACCGACATCTCCTCAGCCACGCGTTCGATGGTCGTGGGCAGGGCCAGGCCCGATTCCACGCAGACGACCATCAGATCCAGTGCATCCGGAAACGCGACACGCAGCCGGTTTTGCCGCGCCTCCTTACGCTTACTGACATACAGTGCCGGCAGCAGCCAGCCAATACCGACCGCCATGATCACTACCAACAGGCCGATCATCAATGTGACCTTGGGGATCAACGGCAACAGCAACAACGCAAGGCCGGCCAATGACAGCGGTAACATCAGGCGCACCGCCCAGTACATTTGCACCGCCGAAGAGGAACGGTAACCGGCATGCATCAACAAGGTGCGGGTTGCGGACGTCTTGGTCGACTCGACCGAAGAAAAGCGCTGGCCGACCCGCTCCAGCAGCAATTGCAGGTTACCCGGAGCCTCCTGCTCGACCGTATTGCCTGAATGACCACGCTTGATCAATGCCAGGCGACGTTGCACCGGGTCCTGGAGGCCAAACATCAGCAACATCAGGGCAACGACCGCAAACACTGTACTCAAACCGATCACGCTGATGAACAATATGCGCGCCAGTTCTTCGCTCCCCGTAACCCGACTGAACAACCCCAGTAGAAAGTCCATGAACCTGTACCTCCCGGTAGCGAATACCGCTTAAACCTGAATCCGGATGATTTTTCTGATCCAGAAAATCCCGATCAGCATGGCGACAAAAGCCCCGATGATCAGCTTATGGCCCGTGGGATCATTGACCAGTACAGGAAGGTAACTGGGGCTTGTAACGATGATTGCGATCGCCAGTACGAAAGGAATCGCCACCAGCACCCATGCCGACATACGCCCCTCCGCCGACAAGGTCTTGACCTTGCGCTGGAAGCGGAAGCGTCCACGGATCAGCCGACTCAGGCGCTCCAGCACTTCCGTCAGATTGCCGCCGGTCTCGCGATGGATGAGGATCGAGGTCACCAGCATCATCACCGTCATGCTCGGCATGCGTTCCAGCAGGCCGAGCATGGCCCGGCGTACATCGTTGCCATAGTTGATATCGGCGAAGGTCAGGCCGAACTCATGAGCGACCGCCCCCTGATGCTCCTCGGCGACCAGGCGCAGGGTTTCGTTGAACGGGTGCCCGGCACGCAGGGCCCGGCACATGGCATCCAGCGCATCTGGCAAACCTTCCTCGAACTGCGCAAAACGCTTGTTGCGATCACGCAGGATTTTCAGGACCGGGATCCAGGCCACCACAAAAGCCACCGCCAGCGCCATCCACCAAATAGCCGAAACCATCAGGACCAGGGTGCCAGCCGCAACGCCAAGAGCAAGCCCGAGCAATATCACCCGATAAGCACGATATTCATGGCCCGACTGCTCGATCAGCTGTGTCAGGTCCCCCATGAAAGGCAACTGCTCGAGCATCGCCTCAAGTGGCGACAAGCGCGTCAGGTACTTCTGCCTCAGTACCGTTTGCATGTTGGGTAGATGGTTGGCTTTCTCCAGTACATGCAAGCGGCTGCGGATGAGCTTGCGCATCTTCCCGGCCTCGCCGAATACCGGCACCGCCACGCCTTGGGACAGAAGAAAGACGGCAATAAACACCATGCCGAGGAACATCAGAATGAATTCACCAGGAATATTGTTCATGGCTGCCGTGCCTCCATCCACTCAGGCCTGAACATCGTCAACGGCAACTCGATGCCGCGCTTGGCCAGCACATCGCGGAAGGCGGGGATCATGCCGCTGGGCCGATAATCACCCAACACCTCGCCGTTTTCGCCCACGCCATGGCGCGCGAAGGAGAAGATTTCGGTCATGGTGATGATCTCGCCCTCCATGCCGTTGATTTCCTGCACGCTGACCAGCCTGCGCTTGCCGTCCTCCTGGCGTTCCAGCTGGATCACCACATCGATGGCTGAAGCAATCTGCTGACGCATGGCCTTGATCGGGAAGGTCGCCCCGGTCATGGAAACCATGTTCTCGATCCGGCCCAACGCATCGCGCGGGGTGTTGGCGTGGATCGTGGTCAACGAGCCGTCGTGGCCGGTGTTCATCGCCGTCAGCATGTCCAGCGCCTCGACGCCACGCACCTCGCCGATCACGATGCGGTCCGGACGCATCCGCAGGCTGTTGCGCACCAATTCCCGCTGACTCACCTCGCCACGCCCCTCGATGTTCGAAGGCCGGGTTTCCAGGCGCACTACGTGGGGCTGCTGCAGTTGCAGTTCGGCCGAGTCCTCGATGGTGACAATGCGCTCGTTTTGCGGAATGAAACTGGACAGGACATTGAGCATGGTGGTCTTGCCGCTGCCGGTGCCGCCGGAAATCAGCACGTTCATGCGCCCACGGACAATTGCCTTGAGCAGCAGGGCAATGGCCGGGGTCAAGGTCCCTACCTGGATCAGGCTCTCGGTATTGAGCAGGTCCACCGCAAAGCGCCGGATCGACATGCTCGGGCCGTCGATGGCCAGCGGCGGGATAATCGCGTTGACCCGCGAACCGTCCTTGAGCCGGGCATCCACCAACGGCGAGGACTCATCAATACGCCGCCCCAGGCTGGAGACGATGCGGTCGATGATGTTCAGCAAATGCTGATCATCGCGAAAGCGCACATCAGTGCGTTGCAGTTTGCCAAAGCGCTCGACATATACCGAGGCAGAGCCGTTGACCAGAATGTCGGACACGCTGTGATCAGCCAGCAACGGCTCCAGCGGGCCAAGGCCGAGCACCTCGTCGGTGATCTGCTTGATGATCAACTGGCGGCTGGAAGTACTCACCGGTGCCGAATGCTCATCGAGCAGGCGCTGGCAAATATCGCGGATCTGCCGCGCGGCCTCGGCCTGTTCAAGGGAGTCCAGCAAGGACAGGTCCATGACCTTGAGCAACTGCTGGTAGATCTTTTCCCGCCACTCGGCCTCCACCGGGGTGACCTGGCTTCTGGTTTCGTAAACAACATCCGGGGTTGCACGCTCCCACGCCATTATTTCCTCTGCCGGATCCGGCAGGTCGTCACCCGGCTGATTGGCCGACGACGGGGCGGTTTTACCGGACTGTTTGCGCAAGCGGTTACGAAAGTCGCTGATCATGGGTCACCCCCCGAAAAAACGGTTGAAGGCTCGTTTGAACACGCCTTTTTTTCCAGCCATCTGGTTGCCGAGCAGGTCATCGGCCACGTTGCGCAGAGCAACGGTGATCGCCGCCTTCGGCGCATGCACACCCAACGGCACGCCGGTGTTCTGGCTCTGGCTGACCAGGTTGAAGTCGTTGGGCAATTTCGACAGGTTCGTGCAGCGCAGCGCCTCGCCGATATCCTTGAGGTTGACCGCTGCCGCCTTGTCATAGCGGTTGACCACTATCTGCAATTGATCCCCGCGCACGCCCAGGTCTTCGCGAAGAATCCGCACCAGGGAGCTGGCATCGCGCAGATGGCTGACGCTCTGCTGCACCACCACGTACACCCGATCCGCCTGTTCCAGCACCGAGCCGGTGAGGTGGTCGATTTGCCGTGGCAGATCGATCACTACCCAGTCATAGCTGGCGCGAGCCAACTGCAACAAGGTGTCAAGTTGCTCGGGCTGGGCATCCTGCGGCAAACACAGCTCACCGGCCCGGCCACCCAGCACATGCAAGGTCGGGCTGAAGTGGCTGCAAAAACCCCGTAGCGCAACGCTGTCCATGCCGTCGATCTGATGCAACACCTCAAGATGGCTGTGGGTTTGCGCCACATCCAGGTAGTGCGTCACGCTGCCGAATTGCAGGTCCATATCCAGCAACAGGGTACTGCCTCCTCTCATGCTGAGCTGCTGAGCCAGGTTGCAGGCCAGCATGGTGCCGCCGGAACCGCCCTTGGAGCTGGTCACGGCGATCAGTTTTCCTTCTGTACCACTGCCGGTCCGAACCTCCATGACCAGCCGATTCAAGGCGGCCACCAGTTCCGTCTCGGCAACGGGCTCCGGAAGCACGTCACGGGCGCCGGCCTGCATCGCCAGACGCATGCCTTCCTGTTCGCTCAGCAGCCCGCAGATCAGCATCGGCGGACGCTCATGGGCCGGGCGCTGCAACAGTGCCGCCAGCTCCTCGCGCCACAGGTGGCTGACACGCAACAGCAACAGATCGGGCATCCGCTCCAGGCCATAGAGCGGGTCGACATGTCCATTGCTCACCAGGCGGGTGCTCACCTCCAGGCTGGGCATGCGTTGGCAGACGCTCTGCAGGTCGCGCAACGACGTGGCATCACGGCTGCTGATCAGTAACCTGAGCCCCGCTTTTCCGGTCGAAGCAGAGAGTGGAGTGTCCTTGGTATTCAGCATGGCGTGATCTCCCCGGAATCGGAATGACGCCCGAGGCTTTCGCGTGGCAACGTTGCCCTGAATGCAGGCAAGGTAATGGGCACACCGAACCCGGGAATGAACAGATTGAAAACGAAGTTTTGCAGACTTAACTGGACATAGCGGATGGCACGGAAGCCATTGGCCCCACTCGTATCGGCAGGGTTTGCCACCACAGCACCGTTTGCGTCCAGATAGCTCAGCGTCAGGTTGGTGGTGGCCAGATTGCCGATCAGTTGGCTCGTACCCGCATCGCCCGCGGCATTGAAGATCGCCCGCCGCAACACCACCGGATCGCTGATATTGCACACCGCCGCCAGGCGCGTGCCACGGCGCACGGCTTCATCCAGTGCATTGACCGTAAAGTACAGGCGGCCCATTTCCACTACACCGAACAACAGTGTGAACACCAGCAGACCAATGATGGCGAACTCCACCGTATAGGTGCCGCGCATATGTTTTCTGTTCATCACAGTGCCCTCATCACGGTAGTGGCAACCAGCGGAATGCTCAGTGCAATCGAGTTGCCTACAAAACCGGGAAGTGATCCGGTGCAATTGCCACCGCCAATCACAGGGCAAAACGTGTAAGTGATGGTGACCCGCACATGGTCGGTGCCCACCGCGGCAACGACCACATTGCCAGTCGTCAACCCTGACACCACCGCGGTCCCGGTGTTGGCAGGTACGCCATACACCGCAACGTTTTTCGTCTGGGTCAGTAACGTACTGCTCAGGGAAACCATGCCAAGCGTCGAGTTCCATGCCTGACTGGCGACAAAACGGTCGGCATCGCGACTGGCCTGCAGCAATACGTTGTACTGATAGAGCATGCGGCCAAACTCGCCGAAAGCCAGCATCATCAACAGCAACACCGGCAGGACCAGGGTGAATTCCACCATGGCCAGGCCTTGCTGGCGCTGCCGACTTTTAAATCCATGAACTCTCATGACGCCCCCTAAGAGTCAGTGCTCGGAGTACCGCTGCCGTTGAGATAGGTTTTGTACAGCTGGATGATCTGCGGGCCGGAATCGGTCGACGGCGAGGGGCCGGCCACGTTGTCGCCTTCGCATTCGCGCACAAACTGGCCGAAAATCTGCGCTTGCGTGCCGCCGCCATCCATAGGCTGCACCACGAAATAGCAGCCAAAGCCCAGGACAGGGATGGTGGTTGAACCACCCTGTTTGCCAGTGCAGTTGCCAACGACAATTTTCAGCATCCGACGCTCGAAGACTCCTCCGCTCTGACAACCACTTCCGGACCCCGCCACACAGGCGGCAACGCTTGCCTTCCAGTCGTTGTAGTCCAGTATCGCGTTACTACCCGCGGTGAGATTGCCATTACTCGAGGTGACGGGTTGTCCTTTGTAGAGCGTCTGCGCCGGGGTGACCGAGTCGTTGTAAGTGATCGCTGGACTGCTCGACGACGTCACCATGTCTGGCGGATAGTTCGAGGCACTGACCGGGCCGTTGTAGATGCCGAAGCGCGTATTCAAGCCTTGGGACGCAGGGCCGACAGTGTTGCCGGGTGAGGTCTGGACAGTCTCCCCCACATTGCGGCAGACCGTGCCGCCACCGGCCAGGTCTTCTCTGACCGAACTGCCGCCCGAACCGAAATCGAGCAATTGAAAGTTGCCAGGGCCGATGGGGGACGAATTGTTGGCCGCTGACTTCAATACCTGCAAATCACCAAACTGGAAACCCCAGAACATGCCTGCGGCCGGGTTGTATTGTGTCGAGTCGCCACAGATCATCAACGGAGCGACATCGCATGGGTTGGTCGGGCTGGGACCCGCGGTGGCGATCGCCGCCACTGCCTTGGTTCCCAGGCCGCCAGTGCCGAAGACCTGGGCGAAATTCCAGAAAAATCCGGTCAGGCCAAAGCTCGGTACCGACACCCGAACGTACTTGGCATTCGCCGGCCCGGGATAGGAGAACGGGCCATAGACGCTGCTTGCCAGTTCCACCACTGCAAATGCAGCAGCGTTACCGCCCACAGCCGTGGCCAGTTCGTTGTTGCCCGTGGCATTGGCATTCTGTACCAGCGTATTCAGCGCGGCGGTCTTCGTAGTGCTGGCACTGTTGCTGGCACCCGCCACCTGACTCAGGGTTTTGGCGCCACTCAGGGCGGCGGCATCCACCGCATTCTGCAGGCGCGTTTTGTTCAGCATCAGATGCCCGCCGTCCAGAGCCAGCGCGGCCATCATGCCCATCACCGCCAACGCGATCACCATCAAAACACTCACCGATCCTTCCTGGCGCCTTGCCGTCGAAGTGAACGGCCGCTGAATACGAAGATTCATCATCAAGCCCTCGATTGGCGATACTGATCCGGGCCGGCTCTGCCATTACCCTTGTGCCTTGTCAGCGAATGTTGACTACTTTGGCTTCGATCCCGCGGATCACGGTGATACCTCCACCCCCGCCATTGCTGCGCTGTACCATGGGTTTTGGCGTCTCGGTGGTGGCCATAGCCATGGCCGCCGGAGCGGGGGCAGCAGGTGCAACGGCCGGGCTTTTCTTCTCGAGGTTCAGTGGATTACGCAGCGCCAGTTGCAACTTGCCTTCCGTCTGCGCCGTTACCAGGGCTTCCGCTTCAGCGGCCGACATCTCCAGGGTCACTGCGCGCACCACGACCGGTTGGGTCTTGTCGGTACCTGCGGTCTGATCCACTGCCAACACCCGCAAGTTCTCGAGGATGGTCCTGGACGTGGCGTTGTTACTGCCGGCATTGGTGGTTTTGGTCGCCAATACATCGACCCGGTTACCCGGCAGCAGGAAACCGCCCACGCCCACTACATCGTCCACCCGTACCGATATGGCGCGTTTGTCAGGATCAATCAGGGAAGCCAGGGTGCTGCCCCCCAGGTGCTCGCTCAGACGCGCACCACGCACGATGTCGCCCCGCAGAATGTCGAACGTTGCGATCTTGCCCACGGCTTTTTCGCTGGCATCGAAGGCATCGTCCGGGATCGTATCCATGGGCATGCGTACGGTCGTGACCTGCTGGGCCTCGACCATCTGCCCGAATGGAATCTCTACCGTGGCGACCACCACGTTTCGAAGGTGGTCATCCGGGCTGGCATTGAGCCGCGCACTCAGCCAGGAGTCGGCCATCCATGCAGCGCCAAGGCCCATGGCCAGAGAAACGCCTATCAGGGTCAGCGTACGAGAGCTCATGTCAGTATCTCCGTATCAAAGAAAGTCGAGCTGGACGAAGTAGTTGTGCCAAGCCCATTCCAACTCTTTCGGTGACAGTGGTCCGGAACCGCCGATATAACGCTGGCGATCGAGCGCCATGTTCAGGAGATCGCGGGGATGGCAGGGCACCAGGGGCATGCCTTCACTTGCATACAGCCTTTGCAGCACATAACGCACCAACAGCGGGTCATAGGAAATACCCAGACGCTCGCTTTCCATACGCCAGATCTTTTCGTACTCCTCGGGCTTCAGGTAACCGAAATGCAGCTTGTAGCCAATCCGGCGAAGGAAGGCCTCATCGGCCAGCTCCAGGGGATTGAGGTTGGTGGAAAACACCAGAATCAGATCGAACGGCAGCTCGCAATGCCGACCGCCGCCCAGGTTGAGGAAATCGCGTTTCTCTTCCATCGGCACGATCCAGCGATTCAACAGTTCGGCGGGGGCCATGCGCTGGCGTCCCATGTCGTCGATGATGAACAGGCCATTGCTGGCCTTGAGCTGCAAGGCGGCCTGGTATTGACGGGTGAAGGGGTCATAGCGAACGTCCAGTTGTTCCATGCTCAACTCACCGCCGGTGATGACGATCGGGCGTTTGCAGCGCAGCAGTCGACGGTCGATCCCCTCACTGAGCA
Organism: Pseudomonas sp. B28(2017); assembly: GCF_002113025.1. Taxonomy (GTDB): domain Bacteria; phylum Pseudomonadota; class Gammaproteobacteria; order Pseudomonadales; family Pseudomonadaceae; genus Aquipseudomonas. Next base: position 320,228 of record NZ_NEJH01000002.1, read on the forward strand.
TCAGATTGTTCTGTTGAACGTGATCATCGAGCCGCTGATGCACCTGCGGGTCATAGATCTCGATCACTGACTCGTTGATGACGATGGCATGAGGAACCCAGATGGCCTCGGCGAACAGACGGATCAGCCGACTGCTGACATAAGTCTTGCCGGTACCCGCAGGGCCATAAATCATGATCGCCCGCCCGGAGTTCATCGCCACACCCAACTGATCGAGCATGCCCTCCGTGAGCACTACGCCGGTAAGAGCATTACGCATATCGTTGGCAGTGATGCGACCATGGTGAATGGTTTGCAGCTTGATCAGGGACCGGTAGGTACTCACCGGGAAGGGGGCCGCACCGATATAGCCACTGCGCGACAGGGCATCGCGGGCGGCACTGCGACCCCGTTCGGTCAGGCCATAACGCAGCATCTGCCCACCCGTTTGACTCACCTGGCCAAGCACTTCGACACGGCCATCCTTGCGCAGAAACGCCAGGACTTCATCAAGTACCGCGCCGGTCAGCGCCAGGCGATCCACCAGCCGCGACATGTCCAGCACACCGGCATCAAACAAATGCTTGCACACCAACTCACCGAGAAAACTGTCGGTCAGACCGGTTTCACGGATTGTGCACGGCTGAGGAGCCAGTCGTTGCACCGCTTCCCGTTCATTGGGGAAGGCATCAGTATCAACCATGACGTGCATGACTAATCTCCCAACCCACTGGCAATGAGTTGCCAATAGATGCTGCCCAGCGTGCCGATCAAAATTGCAATCGAATAAGGAAATGGCTTGCCGGCTACTTCATCCGAAGTTGGCGCCAAATAAGCCTGCGCCCTAAGAATCAGCCAATAACGCCCCAGGGTCTGAAACAATTGACCGCGATACAGCACGATCAAAAAACCGCATATTCCGCCGGCAATCAAACTGAACATTGCAGCCCACAACGCGAAATGGAAGGGTAGAAAACTGCCGACCATGGCCATCAACTTGACGTCGCCGGCGGCCATGCCACCGAAGGCGTACATGGGCAGGAACAGCGCAAAACAGATCAGAATGCCCAACAGGCTGTCACCCAAGCCACTGATGCCACCCGAATACATTTGAGCCCCCAGTCCCAGGGCAAGGCCCAACAGGACCAGCATGTTGGGAATACGGTGGTGAAGCAGATCGCTCACCACCGCGACGCCCAGCAGTCCTACCAGTACAACTGTCGACACCAGCAACTCCATGGACATGGCGCGTCTCCCCGACCGGGATTATCGTTAGCAGGCAGAACCTTTGACCGCTGTGCACAACGCTGTGATCTTGGTGTTCACCTCGCCGCCCAGAGTTACAAACATTGCGGCAACAGCTACCGTAACTAACCCACCGGCAACGGCGTACTCCACAATGGTCAGGCCATCTTCATCTTTGATGAACTTGCTTATCGAGGTTCTGATAGTTTGCAGAGTCATTTTTGTGTACCTCACATCAGCGGCCATTCGGCTCAGTAAGTACATTGGCGGGGACAGCGCGAAGTCCATCGAATTACCCGGTCTATCAGCGAAACAGTAGAAACCGGTTGCTCCATGGATATCGCCGCGCCCCGCCTCCGTGAGTTGCCGTCATCAGCAGGCAGAGCCTTTGACCGCAGTGCACAGCGCTGTGATCTTGGTGTTCACGTTGGTACCCAAAGTTACAAACATTGCGGCAACAGCCACCGTAATCAGCCCACCCGCCACCGCGTATTCCACAATGGTCAGGCCATCTTCGTCTTTGACGAACTTCAGTACCGAAGCCTTGATTGTTTGCATGATCATTTTGCCCACCTCACTCGAATGTTGTTTTTTCTGAGGCAGTACGTTCTGCGCTGCCTGAGTGCAACACTAGTCAGGGGCAAGGCATGGGCGTTAGGAAGATTTTGCACATCGCTAGGACTTTTTTGCTGGGCGGCCAAATACGGGTCATTGGCCTTTGCAGAAGTAACGGGAGGGGTAAACAAGGCGTTGAAAACCAAAGGCAATTGTCATTGATTCACAAGCGACAAGCGGTTAAAGCCGGTTTGTCGAAAACACATCAACAAACACTCGCCCGGGCTGCCTTCCAGGCAACCCATAGAGCGAACAGAACTAAAAAACGTCTTTTCTATCAGGATTAAATCTGCAAAGTGATAGCACCTTGGCAATACTGGCGAAGAGAGTCACCCAGAACCCCAGAGTAGAGACATGACGTCCAACTTGACCCAAAGGCCATCGCTCCTGTGGTTCGATCTGACTCATGATCGTTCCACGAAAGAACTCGTCGCGCAGTTCGAGGACACCTGCGACTGCGATCTGGCGAAAAACTCCGTGCTGCCCGTCAGGGAACAGGCAGACATGATCTGCATCCACTTTGATCGCCCCGACACGCAAGGCTTGAGGCTATTGCTGGAGATCAAACGCACCACACCCAGCATTCCGATCACCATGTTCACCGTGCAGCACTCGGAGGAACTGGCTGTATGGGCCATGCGTTCCAGTGTCTGGGAATACATGGTGCTCCCGCTCTCGACCAGCGAGAGGAAGCGCTACCTGACGGCGCTGGCGCAGCTCTGCGAGCTGCGCCGAAATGCCAAGGGCCAGGGCAAGTCATCGCAGATCGACCACTCACCGACCCTGCCGGACAGCATCCGGCTGACCTCGGGACACCAGAAACACCAGGCGCTGAGCAATATCATGCTGTACATCGAACAGCACTTTCGAGACAGCATCGATCAGAGGGAACTGGCAAAGCGCTGCGGCATGACGACATTTCGCTTCAGCCGCCTGTTCAAGGAAGCCAATGGGCTTGGCTTCACGGATTACATCCTGGACAAGCGCATGAACTTCGCCAAAGAACTGCTCGACAACAGCCAGATGCCGATTACCAGCATCGGCTATGAGGCCGGTTTCAAGGATCCTTCCTACTTCGCCCGTGCCTTCAAGCAGTTCGCCAACTGCACACCGAGCGAATACCGCGTTGCACGCCAAATCAAAGCGGCTGCGGCTACACAACCGGTGCCGGATGAAGAAACCACTGAAGCGCTCGAAAGCCTGGTACAAAGCCTCAGCGGTTGATCCGGTTTTTTTACGCGCAAACAAAAACGCCGCTCTATGAGCGGCGTTTTCGTTAAATATGGAGCGGGAAACGAGACTCGAACTCGCGACCCCGACCTTGGCAAGGTCGTGCTCTACCAACTGAGCTATTCCCGCAAATGGCGTCCCCTAGGGGACTCGAACCCCTGTTACCGCCGTGAAAGGGCGGTGTCCTAGGCCACTAGACGAAGGGGACACGCTGCCCGGAACACATGGTGTGTGTTTCGGTGCCCAGATCCGCATCCGAAGACTTGGTTCTGGTTTCACTCAGCCCTGCCCGAAAGCAACGCTGTTTAAAATTGGAGCGGGAAACGAGACTCGAACTCGCGACCCCGACCTTGGCAAGGTCGTGCTCTACCAACTGAGCTATTCCCGCATTGGCGTCCCCTAGGGGACTCGAACCCCTGTTACCGCCGTGAAAGGGCGGTGTCCTAGGCCACTAGACGAAGGGGACACACTACAACATTCACTCCCTGCCGCGTTTCGCTGTGTGCTTTACGCTGCAAGTGGCGCGCATTCTATGGATGGATTGAGAGGTCGTCAACCCCCTGATATAAATTTATTTAAATCAATGACTTCGCCCTGGTTTTGGGGGCTATTGCGATTTTTCCGCTGCCCGGCGTTTGACGCCTATATTCTGGCACCCGCCAAGACGTTATAGTCCACCAGTGATGGCAATCTGTATATCACGTGCCACCATTCATAGAAGCGGGGCTGCGGCCGATACAAGCGCAGGCATGTCCGATCCAGCCCGTCGTGCGGGCCTGGGCGCTCAAATGCCAAGCCACTCAATTCGCATGCGTATCCTAACAAGAGGTCTTACCGGTGACGCCACTCATGATCACCCTGCTCGTTGTAGCCGGGATCGCACTGTTGATCGCCATTGGTTACATCAACCATGTGGTGGAAAACAACAAGCTGGAAAAGGCCCGTACCAAGATTGAACTCAACGATCGGCTGCGACGCTGCGGCGAGATCACCGAGACGTTCCCCGGCCAACTGATGACCCCGGCACTCAAGCTGTTGTTGGCCCGCCTGGAACTGAACGTCTGCCAGCGCCTGCTCAATCTGGAAAAATCCAGCGCCAACCTCAAGGCACGGATCGCCGAACTGGAGACCCTTGTCGGCCAGGGTGAATCCATCCCGGTCAACAATCCACCGGCACCGATCCAGACCGAAGCCAAGGCCAAGGATGTACGTTTCCTGCTCGAAGCGCTGCACGGTCAAATCACCCGCGCGGCACAGGACGGCTTCATGGCCCCCAACGAGGCCAAACGCTGGATCCGTGAAGTGCGCCACATCCTCGTGCTGCTACACATCGAGTTCTTCAACAACCTCGGCCAGCACTCTCTGCAACAGAACCAGCCCGGGCAGGCTCGCCTGGCATTCGAACGCGGCGTGCAATACCTGCGCAAACAACAGGAACCACAGGTCTACGCCGAACAACTGGAATATCTGGAAAAACTCCTGGCCCGCGCCAATGACCAGGTCATGGATCGCATTGCGCCGGTCGAAGGCGAGGTCAACCAGTTGACCGAAGGCCTCAAAGACGTCGAGGCTGACGCGGACTGGAAAAAGAAAGTGATCTACGACTGATCAGCGAAAACAGAAAAGCCACCGCGAGGTGGCTTTTTTTGGCCTAGCCCAAGATCATTTCAAAGCCTGAAATGCCCCACCATCCCCTTCAGCTCAACCCCCAGTTGCGCCAGCTCGATACTGGATGCGGCATTGCCCTGCATCGCCAGCGATGACTGATCGGCACTGGCACGAATACTGGTGACACTGCGGTTGATCTCTTCGGCCACCGAGCTCTGCTCCTCGGCTGCCGCGGCGATCTGCTGATTCATCTGCTGGATCAACGATACCGCTGCCGCAATACTTCCCAGCGCACTCTCGGTCTGCAAGGCATCGCTGACCGCCAGCTTCACCAATTCGCCACTGCTCTGGATCTGCTGTACCGACGACTGCGCCGCCGCGCGCAAAGCGCTGACCAGGCGTTCGATTTCCTCGGTCGATTGCTGGGTTCGCCTGGCCAGTGCACGTACTTCATCGGCCACCACGGCAAAGCCCCTGCCCTGCTCGCCAGCCCGGGCCGCCTCGATTGCCGCGTTCAACGCCAACAGGTTGGTCTGCTCGGCCACGCTTTTGATCACACTCAAAACCGTGCCGATGTTCTGGATTTCCGCACTCAGGCTTTCGATGCTCGAACTGGCCGATGAGGCCGAATCCGCCAACTGTTCGATCCGCACCATGCTCTGGCGCACTACCTGCTGACCGCTTTCAACCTTGCCGTCAGCCGTTTGCGCGGCTAACGCCGCCTCTTCGGCATTGCGTGCGACATCATGCACCGTGGCCGTCATCTGATTCATCGCGGTGGCGACCTGTTCGGTTTCCTCCTTCTGCGTGCTGACTTCGAGGTTGGTCTGTTCAGTCACTGCCGACAGCGATTGGGCGGAAGTCGCCAACTGCTCGATACCCGACTGCAAGCCGCTGACGATATGACTGAGCCCCGCGCCCATTTGCTGCATTGCCTGCATCAACTGACCGATTTCGTCACGGCGGGTCACGTCAATGGTCGCACTCAAATCCCCTGAGGCAATCTGCTGCGCCACATGAATCACGCTGCGCAGCGGGGCCACGATCAACCGGGTAATGAACCATGCGGCAACCAGCCCAACCAGCAAGGCCAACGCGGAAGAGCCGAGGATCAGCAACGAGTTCTTTTTCAGTTCGGCCTGCATCGCCAAATCTTCAGCGACATAAGCCTGATCCACCCGCTCGACCACTTGGGCTGCGCGCTGGTGCAATTGTTGATAGACGGTTTTTTCCTGCTCCAGCAGGCCGGTGTACTCGGCAAGCTTGTCACTGAAACTGGCGATATGGCCCGCCACCTCATTGAGGACGGTCTGGTAACCCTCGTCCTTGACCGTGGTCTTGAGCTGCTCGGCCTGGGCCAATGCCTGGCTGGCCTGTTCGATCTTGCCCTGCCCCGCGCTGTCGTCGCCTTTGCGGCTTTGATCCAGACGGACACGCGCTTCATTCATGGCTTGCAGCATCAAGCGTGAAACCTGGCTGACCTGACTGGCCTGCTCGATGAATTGCGCACCGTCCTTGCCTTCGGAATCTTTCAGCGTATAGGCGCCGTCATCGGCGAGCCCGGATTGCAAAACATCAAGATTGTTGGCCACGCTGGACACCGACCAACTGGCCATTTCCAGCGCCAGGTCCTTGGCCTGGGTGAGCGAGACAAACTCGTCGAAGGCCTTGCGATAGGCCCCCAAAGACTGTTCGACATCATTCATCACCGGCACGTTGGCCGCAGACGCCGCCTTGAGCTGGCCGGCCAGGGCGATCAGGCCATCGACGCCCTCGTGCAGGGCATCGACGGTCTTCGGATTGCCATGCAAGGCGTACTCCTGCTCCAGCAGCCGCACCTTGAGCAAACCGCTGTTGAGCGATGACATTTGCTTGAGCCCGTCGAAGCGCTGGCTGATGGTTTGCAGGGACCAAACGCCAATGCCCGCCACCAGCGCAGTCAACAACAGCACCAGGACAAACCCGAGACCCAGTTTTTTCGCCATACCGAGGTTGGCAAAACGTCCTTGCACGGCCGAATTCATTGCACTTAGTCCCCTGCCAAAGTCTGTAGGCGCAGATTCGCAACGGGCCAGTGGCAACACAAGGCTCTGGCGCCGGAATAATGGCAAAAAGCTACGCCGACGTCGTTTTCAGAACGCTTGAGGTCGATCCCGGGCTGTGGCCTGAAGGAGCGCACGGGCTGCGGGAGCGAGGCAAGAGCGCGAAAGTCGCGCTCATCGCCTGCATGCGGGTGCTACTGATCAGGCTGAATGCCATGCTGCGCGACGGCACCGAATGGCGATGACGAACGGCAGGGTTAGACAGTTGCTCCCACAGGTTCCGTGTTTCCTAGCATTGTGAAGCGCTGGTTCAGAACGCAGTAACGCCGCCATCCACCGCCAACGAATGGCCGGTGGTGAACGCCGCTCCATCGCTGCACAGATACAGCACCGCGCTGGCGATCTCTTCGACCTTGCCGATGCGACCGACCGGATGCATGGCGTTGGCGAACTCGCCTTTTTTCGGGTCGGCTTCATACGCTCGACGGAACATATCCGTGTCGATCACCGCCGGGCACACTGCATTGACCCGGATCTTTTTCTTGGCGTACTCAATGGCCGCCGATTTGGTCAGGCCGATCACCGCATGTTTAGAGGCTGCGTAGATGCTCATTTTCGGCGCTGCCCCAAGGCCGGCCACCGATGCCGTATTGACGATCGCGCCGCCCCCTTGCGCCAGCAGCAGCGGCAATTGGTATTTCATGCACAGCCAGACACCTTTGACGTTGACGCCCATGATCGCGTCGAACTCGTCGAGCGTACCCTCGGCCAGCTTGCCTTTCTCGATTTCGATGCCGGCATTATTGAAGGCATAGTCAAGGCGGCCGTAAGTATTGATCACCTCATCCATCAGATTTTTTACATCGTTTTCCAGGGTAACGTTGCAGCGCACGAAGGTGGCTTCGCCACCAGCCGTACGAATCAGCGCCACCGTGCCCTCGCCGCCCGCCGTGTCCATATCGGCCACCACTACTTTCAGGCCCTCGGCGGCAAATGCCTGGGCAGTCGCGCGGCCAATACCGGCCGCCCCACCCGTTACCACGACCACCTGGCCGGAAAACGTCATGCTCATTGTTATGTCCTCGAAGAGAAGAAAGCGGGGAATCGCGCATGACCAGTCTAGCCATGGAGGTCTTGAACACGGCAGCACTATCAAGACTCCGGTTGGGCGCCCATGATTTGCAGTGATGGAACTTCCGTACCAACTATCACTGCACTGGATCAACGTGCATTCGCCGCATCAGCCAAACTTGCGGCATCGTCGCTGACCGGCTATCAACAAAGCTTCATTCATCTTGAGTGCCTGCCATGACCTCCCAGACCAATCGCCAATTCCTGCTCGCCAAACGTCCGGTTGGCGCGGCGACCCGCGAGACATTCACTTACCAGGAGGTGCCGGTCGGCGAACCGGCGGCGGGTCAGATCCTGGTCAAAAACGAATACCTGTCCCTGGATCCGGCCATGCGTGGCTGGATGAATGAGGGCAAGTCCTACATCCCGCCGGTCGGGCTCGGCGAAGTCATGCGCGCATTGGGTGTAGGCAAAGTCATTGCGTCGAACACCCCTGGCTTTGCAGTCGGGGATTACGTTAATGGCGCCATCGGCGTGCAGGATTACTTTCTCGGCGAGCCACGGGGCTTCTACAAGGTCGATCCGAAACTGGCCCCCCTGCCACGTTACTTGTCCGCACTGGGCATGACCGGGATGACCGCGTACTTCGCCCTGCTCGACGTCGGCGCGCCGAAGGCCGGTGACACCGTGGTGCTGTCGGGCGCGGCCGGCGCCGTGGGCAGCATTGCCGGGCAGATCGCCAAGATCAAAGGGTGCCGGGTAGTCGGCATCGCCGGCGGCGCGGACAAGTGCAAGTTCCTGATCGATGAACTGGGTTTCGATGGTGCTATCGACTACAAGAGTGAAGACGTCCTCGTCGGTCTCAAGCGCGAGTGCCCGAAAGGCGTCGACGTGTATTTCGATAACGTGGGTGGCGACATCCTCGATGCGGTGTTGAGCCGCCTGAACATGAAGGCGCGGGTGGTGATTTGCGGTGCCATCAGCCAGTACAACAACAAGGAAGCGGTCAAGGGGCCGGCCAATTATCTGTCGCTACTGGTCAACCGCGCGCGCATGGAAGGCTTTGTGGTGATGGACTACGCCGCCCAATACGCCAGTGCCGCCCAGGAAATGGCCGGCTGGATGGCCAAGGGGCAGCTCAAGAGCAAGGAAGACATCGTCGAAGGACTGGAGACTTTCCCGGAGACGTTGATGAAGTTGTTCAGCGGGGAGAATTTCGGGAAGTTGGTTCTAAAGGTCTGACACTGAAAACCAATGTGGGAGCGAGCCTGCTCGCGATAGCGGTCTGTCAGTCACATTGATGTTGAATGTGCCATCGCCATCGCGAGCAGGCTCGCTCCCACATTTAAATCCAACAGGCTGGTTAAGCGAGTTCGGCCACAACCGAAGCCAACGCCTGCGCCGGATCCGCCGCCTGACTGATCGGACGACCGATCACCAGATAGTCGGAACCGGCATCCAGCGCCTGACGCGGAGTCAGAATGCGGCGCTGATCGTCCTGGGCGCTGCCCGCCGGACGAATCCCCGGGGTCACCAGTTGCAGCGACGGATGCGCCGTTTTCAGGGCCGTGGCTTCCAGGGCCGAGCACACCAGGCCGTCCATCCCGGCTTTTTCCGCCAGGGCGGCCAGGCGCAGAACCTGCTCTTGAGGCTCGATGTCCAGACCGATACCCGCCAGATCTTCACGCTCCATGCTGGTCAGCACGGTCACGCCGATCAGCAGTGGTTTCGGGCCGGTACGCTGATCCAGCACTTCACGGCACGCGGCCATCATGCGCAGGCCGCCGGAGCAATGCACGTTGACCATCCACACGCCCATTTCCGCAGCCGCCTTGACGGCCATCGCGGTGGTGTTCGGGATATCGTGGAACTTGAGGTCCAGGAACACTTCGAAACCCTTGTCGCGCAGGGTCCCGACGATTTCCGAAGCGCAGCTGGTGAACAGTTCCTTGCCGACTTTGACCCGGCACAGCTTCGGGTCCAACTGATCGGCCAGCTTCAGTGCGGCGTCACGGGTAGGGAAATCCAGGGCGACGATGATAGGAGTCTGGCAGGCGGACATGAGTGGGCTCTCAGGCAAGTCGAAATCGGCGCGCATTGTAGCGGAACCAACGCCGCTGCGGGACCCGATGATCGGTAAATCGTCGCGACGGCTCAGGCAAGCCTAGCCCTCGAGGCCATTGTGTCGAGCTCGATACACACACGACACGCCCGCAACACCCTGGCCCGCTACCCTCGGCAACCGCAACAGGTCCCTACAACAGCACTTCCCGCCTCAGGGCCGGCGATCTTCAACCCGCGCCTGGGTCTTGCTCCAGTCGATCAACAGGCTGTAGGCCACCGCCAGCAATGTCGGGCCGATGAACAGGCCAATAAAGCCAAAGGCAATCAACCCGCCAAACACCCCAAGCAACACGATTACCAGCGGCAGATTACCGCCACGGCTGATCAGGTACGGCTTGAGCACGTTGTCGACGCCGCTGATGATGAATGTGCCCCAGATGCCGAGGAATACGGCCAGCCCGTACTCGCCTTTCCAGGCCAGCCACGCGCTCGCCGGAATCCATACCAACGGCGGGCCCATCGGAATCAGGCTGAGCATGAACGTCACGATACCGAGCACCAGCGCTCCCGGCACGCCGGCAATCAGGAACCCGATCAGCGCCAGGATCGCCTGGGCCGCTGCCGTGCCGATCACACCGTTCACCACCCGCTGTACAGTGCCGGCCACCAGTTCAATGTAGTAGCCAGCCCGCTGACCGATCAGCCGCTCCAGCAATGTGTGTACAAACGCGGCCAGGCGCGGCCCGTCACGATAGAAAAAGAACACGAAGACGATGCTCAGGGTCAGCTCGAGAATACCGCCGCCGATCTGCGCGCTGCGCGCCAGCAACCAGTTACCCACCTGCCCCAGATAAGGCTTGAGCGACACCATCATCGCCGCGCCCTGCTCATCGATGCTGTTCCAGATCCCGACCAGCCGCTCACCCACCAGGGGAATTGAACCCAGCCAGACCGGTGCTTCGGGTAGCCCTTCGACCTGAGCATCCTTGATGAATGCCGTGGCATCGCGCACATGATCGGCAAGGTTGAAACCCAGCCACACCAGCGGCGCTGCTACCAGCACCATCCAGCCCAGCGTCAACAATGCCGCTGCCAGGGACTCGCGGCCATTGAGCCAACGGGTCAGCAAGCGCATCAGCGGCCAACTGGCAAATGCCAGGACCGCGCCCCAGAACATCGCCGACCAGAACGGCGCCATCACCCAGAAGCTCGCGCCGAACAACACCACGAGCAGGATCTGCACCAACAGGCGATCGTTATTGATCATCAAAAGTCTCGAAAAAGTCAGTCAGCAATAGAGTAGGCGAACGCAGCGTGCACGTTCGCCCGATACAGCCTACCGCAATAGCTCGATGTGCAAGCCAGAGCCTTCGACACTGCCGGTTTCCATTCGCGCGGCACGCACGCCCTGGTCAATCAGTGCCTGACGCCAGACTTCGGCGTTCGCTCCGGAAATACTGACCCGCAAGGTGGTGTCCAGATTCAGTCCGCGAGAAATCAGGCGTAGCCAGGTCTCGTCAGGTGCGCCGTTCAATGTGGAAAAATCGAGCTCCCCGGTACTCTTGAGTTCACGCAGCAAGGTCGCGGAGGTCGGTAACAGCTCGCCCAGCGGTGCCGAAGCGTCGAACTGCTCGACATGCAGGTAGGCCTTGCGATTACCGCGGGTAATGCTGTACAGCGCGACGAGCGTGTTGTCCCGTGGAGCAGCAAGTCGCAGCAGCAAATAGGCTTGTTGATCGTCGGCGCCGTACAGCTTGGCGTTGCCAAAGACCTGGTTGGCCCAGAGGCTGCTTTCACCGCAATCGCGCGCCTGGCACCAGAAGAGCAACCCGACGTCCTGCTGTTGCAAAGCCTCGCGGGCAGCGGTGAACGCCTCGATGGATGAATGCTCCGAGGGCAATTCGTAGGTCACCGAAGTGACCTTGCCGCGGGCACTGACCTGACCGTCGAAACGTAACTGGCCACTGATCTTGCGGATCGAACCCAATGGGTAGATCCGCTCCAGTTCAGCGGCGGGGCGATAGTCGACAATCTGGGCGTCGACCATGCGCGGCACTATCGGGAGGTCCTGACTGCCCGGAACATCGACGGCGAACAACAAGGGACTGAAACTGCACAGCACCAGCAAACTGAATGAACGCATGGATAGGCTCATCGGATCAGCATGGCCTGGGCGCCCTTGATGACACTGGCTTCATCGGCGCGTTGCGGTACCTGCAGACCACGCTGCACCGCCGGCCGAGCCTCCATGGTTGCCATCCAGCGTTGCAATGCCGCCAACCCCTCCACCGAGACGCCCGACCACTCGTAACCACGCACCCACGGAAAGGTGGCGATGTCGGCAATGCTGTACTCGCCGGCGAGGAACTCCACGTTTTGCAAACGCGTGTCGAGCACTTCGTAGAGGCGACGGGTTTCGTGCTGATAGCGGTCGATGGCGCTCTGGAGTCTTTCCGGAAAGTAGCGGAAGAACACGTTGGCCTGGCCCTGCATCGGGCCGATGCCCCCCATCTGGAACATCAGCCACTGCAATACCAGAGAACGTCCCTTCGGGTCGCCCGGCATCAATTTGCCGGTCTGTTCAGCGAGGTAAATCAGGATGGCGCCGGATTCGAACACGGCGAAATCGCCATTGGCACGGTCGACAATCGCCGGAATCCGCCCATTGGGGTTGATCTTGAGGAAGTCCGCGGACTTCTGCTCCTTTTTGTCGAAACTCAAGGCGTGCACCGTGTAGGGCAGACCGAGTTCCTCGAGCACGATAGAGACCTTGTGGCCATTCGGGGTCGCAGCGGTGTAGAGATCTATCATGGTTGTCTCCCATTTCAACCCGCCCAGCCTCGACAGTTGCCCGACGCAAGTCAAGGAATGGCGAAGAACCGATTGAAACAGTCTGCGACAAGATCGGCGCCGGTCTCGTCATTGAGATGCAAATGATGGCCGCCTGGCAGCTGTTCACGGCTAAAGGGTAGACGCTCCAGCAATTCGGGGTGCTTGGCGAGCATGCCATCAGCAGCGACCACCAGTGTTGCAGGACATTTGACCCGCTGGACGAAGGCCATGGCCTGCTCGGAGGTAAGACGCAGTGGCGATGGCAGCGTGAGGCGACTATCGGTGCGCCAGGTATAACCGCCCGGTACCGGCATCAGGCCACGCTGTGCCAGCAGTTCAGCGGCCTCGCGGCTGACCGCCACCAGGCCCTTCATGCGCGCCTCGATGGCACGGTCGAGGGTGTCATAGACCGGTTTGCGCTTTTCCCGCAGATCCAGTTGCGCTTGCAGGGCCATGCCCATGCGCTCGGCAGCGTTTTCACCTTTGTCCGTTGGCGGAATGATGCCGTCGATCAACGCCAGGTGGGTGACCCGCTCGGGCAGCGATCCGGCGATGATCAGCGAAGCAATGGCCCCCATCGAATGCCCCATCAGCGCAAATTTCCGCAGTCCAAGCTGTTCGGCGACTTGCAGCACGTCGTGGGCATAGTCCCACATGGCGTAGCCGGCTCCCGGTGGACGATGCCCGGAGTGACCGTGACCGGCCATGTCCAGAGCGATGATCCGCAGGCCTTTAAGCTTCGGCGCCAGGCGGGCAAAACTGTTGGCGTTGTCCAGCCAGCCATGCAGGGCAATGACCGGCAAACCGTCTTCAGGACCGAACAGGTGCGCCGCCAGTTCGATGTGCGGCAGGCTCAGGCGGACCTCTTCGACGACGTGGTTCATGCGCAATCCTGTTGTCGACGGCCGTCCCAACGGTAGAACAGGCCTTTGAGCATTTCAGCGGTATCAAGCGGACGTTCCAGCGGAAACATGTGGCCGCCGGGCATGGTCAGCGACTCGCCCAACGGCAGGCGGTCGACCGAACTGGCGTGATGACGCATCACCACGCGGCTGTTGTGCCCGCGAACCACCGCCAACGGCACTTGCAACTGCCGGGTGCTGCCCGGACTGGTGTGCGGCACGCCGCGATAGATGCTGATTTCCGTGGCCGGGTCGAAGCGCAGGCGCAACTTGTCACCGGCCTGTTGCAAGCCATGTTGCAGGTAGGCGTCAAAGCATTCCGGGTCGAAGCTGCGAAACAGGGTTTTACCGGCGAAATATTTCCGGGCGCTTTCCAGGTCGGCGAACTCTTCACGGCGGCCCAGGGTACGGCCGGCCGGGGTCAAGCGGTCGATGAAACCGAAGCGCTTGGCCGCCCGGATCACCCATCGATCGGCTCGGGTCAGCACTGGCGAGTCGAGCATCACCACGCCGCGATACAACTCCGGGCAGCGCAAAGCCGCATGCAGATGCAACACGCCACCGAAGGAGTGACCGACGCCCCACACGGGCTCGGCCTGTTGTTGCAGGTGATGGATCAGTTCATCCACCAGGTTGTACCAGTTGTCGTCCGCCGGGAAACGCGGGTCGTGGGCGTGCTGCTCCAGATGCGTCACCTGATATTCGGGGCCCAGCGCCGCAAACAACTTGCCGTAGGTTCCCGAAGGAAAACCATTGGCGTGGGCGAAAAAGATCTGTTGCGACATACCTGCAAATCCATGAGCGAGAACAGGTATTGATTGTCTGCAAGACCGCGTCCTGCGGCAATGACCGTAACTGCCAGGAATGATGACAGTCCGGTCAAGGACATGGCTTGAGTTCAACGCGCCGGCGGATTCTCACCCAACGGCACCACCGCCATGGTCAACCGCGACACGCAACTGGCCTTGCCCTCATCGCTGGTCAGCCGAATGTCCCAGACATGGGTCGTGCGGCCGATGTGGATCGGCCTGGCCACCGCCGTCACCCGCCCGCTACGCAGGCCGCGCAAATGGTTGGCGTTGATTTCCAGACCCACGCAATAGAACTTGCTGGCATCGATGCACAGGTAGCTGGCCATCGAGCCGACCGACTCGGCCAATACCACCGAGGCGCCGCCATGCAGCAAGCCGTAAGGCTGGTGAGTGCGATGGTCAATGACCATGCTTGCCGTCAGGGACTCATCGTCGAAGGCCTCGAAACGGATGTCCAGCACTTCGCCGATGGTGTTTTTCTGGATTGCGTTCATTTGCTCGATGTTGGGGGTGGTGCGCCACAGGCTCATCGCAGAGTTTCCTTGTTGGTCTTGTTTGTGAATCAATCCTGCCACAGCACCGCTTCGCTGCGCTCGCTCCATTCTTCAAAGCACTTACCGTAGGCCGCTTCGATCATGTTGCGCTTGATCTTCAGGGTCGGGGTCAGGAAGCCGTTTTCCACGGCCCAACTGTCCTTGACCACCACCAGGCGCCGCAATTGCTCATGTTTGTCGAGGGCACCGTTGACCTCTTCCAGCAGTTTTTCCAGGCTGGAATGCAAGCCGGCGCGCGCGGCCCCGCCGGCATCCTGCTGGCCGACGGCCGACAACACGCACAAACCCAGCGGTGCGCTCAAGCCATCGCCCACCACGCAGACCTGTTCGATGCGCGAATGCACGGCCAGACGATTTTCAATCGGTGCCGGCGCCACGTATTTGCCTTTGCTGGTCTTGAAGATTTCCTTCAGGCGACCGGTCAGGCGCAGATTGCCTTCGGCGTCCTCCTCGCCTTTGTCGCCGGTGCGCAGGAAACCGTCCTCGGTGATAGTGTCAGCGGTTTTTTCCGGCTCCTTGAAATAGCCGAGCATGGTCGCACCACTGCGCACCATGACCTCCCCTGTCTCGGCAATCCGCACTTCGACTTCCGGGCACGGCTTGCCGATCCAGCCCGGTTTGTTCTGGCCCGGCATACAGATGTGGGAATAGCCGCAGCTTTCAGTCATGCCGTAGACCTCCAGCACATCCAGCCCCAGTTTGCGGTACCACAGCAACAGGGTCTGCGGTACCGGCGCAGCGCCGGACAGCGCAATGCGCAACGCATCCAGCCCCAACCCGGCGAGGACTTTATGCCCGACCCGCTTGCCGATGATCGGCAGGCCGAGCAGGAAGTCGAGGCGTTTTGCCGGGATCTTGCTGTACACGCCCATCTGGAACTTGGTCCAGATGCGCGGCACGCCAAACAGTGCGGTCGGGCGTGCACGTTGCAGGTCGGTGAGAAAGGTATCCAGGCTCTCGGCGAAAAAAACCGTTTGGCCGGTATAGATCGACGCCAGTTCGACGAACATCCGTTCAGCAACGTGGCACAACGGCAGGTAGGACAACAGCCGGTCCGACTCGTTGAGGCCGAACAACGAAGTGCCGCGTGTGGTGGCGAACCCCAGGGTGCCGAAGCTGTGCATCACGCCTTTGGGCATGCCTGTGGTGCCGGACGTGTAAATGATGGTTGCCAGTTGATCGGCGGCAGGTTTGGGATCGTCCTGGATCGGCGAACTGCATTGCAGGTCGGCCCAACTGAAATCGAACGTACCCGGCGGATGCAGGGGCAGGCTGATGGTCGGCAGGTTGGGGCTGACGCCACGGGACATGCCTGGCCAGTCGTCGAGCTTGCCGATGAACGCCAGCACCGCTTCCGAGTGATCAAGTACCTGGGAAACCGATTCGGCGGTGAGGTTGGGGTACAACGGCACCGACACATGCCCGGCCATCCAGATCGCCAGGTCGGCAATGATCCAGTGTGCACAGTTCTTCGAGATCAGGGCGATATGGCTGCCCTGCGGCAGTTCTCGCGCTCGCAACCAATGGGCCGCGCAACGGGCCTGGTGACCGACGTCCGCCCAGGTCAACGTCTCGACTCGGCCGCCTCCGACAGGCTGGACCAGAAACCGCTGGCGAGGATGACGGGCCTCACGCTCGTAGAAAACGTCCAGTGGCAAACGAAACGCAGCAGACATGACTCGCTCCTGTTTTTTTGGTCTGGAGCAAGCGTAGTCAACCAAGCAAGTGCTTGGTTGACTATTTCATACAAATTTTCTCAGGTGATGACATCCTATGGAAATGCGGTTCAAGGGTGCTTGATGCTATCGAGCGTCATCGAACCGACCAGCAGTTCATCGCCCTTGAGTTCGGCCAGCCCGGCGGTGCTGACTCTCTCCGGGGGGTATCCTGCGCCATGTTGCAGGTAGCTCAGCAAGTTACCCACCAGTGGGTTATGACTGACCAGCAGGGCTTCACTGACGGAAACCAGTTGCTCGGCGACCTTGTCCGGGTCGGTGTCCGGGGTCAGCCATTCGACGGTGCGGATTTCCGGTTCGAATCCCAGTGTTTCACGCACCAGTTGCGCCGTCTGCTGCGCTCGCATGTAAGGGCTGGCATAGATCGCTGTGAGCGGCTGACCCATCAGGTTGGCGGCGGCGCGCAGCACTTCTTCACGACCGTTGGCTGTCAGTTCCCGCTCCGAATCGTGGGGTTTGGAACCGTGTGGTTCGGCTTCACCATGACGCAATACCCAGAGTTTCATAGCTTGGGTTCCTCATCTCGAGCCGGATGCGGTGCCGGTGCCACGACATGCGGCGCTTCACCTTCCGGCGTACGCGGCGTCGGCCAATCGGCGAACGGCCAAGGCTTCTGGTCGCTGTGAAAGCTGCCGAAACGACCGATCTGCGCCAGAAACTGGCTCAGGCTGTCGCCGAAATTCATCAGGCTGGCGCTCGGGGCGCCATAGAACAAACGATAGATCAACTGCACCAGTACGACGGCGCCAAGGATGAACTGCGCCACTTGCCACACCAGCACGAAGACGATCATCCACAACACGCGCAGCAGGATGGATTCGTAACTGACTTCTACTTTTTTTGGATCGTTCATGTGCAACTCCCTGCTTTTCTGGCAAGCGTGATTAGTTGAAACCACTGGTGGAGATAAAGTCGACATCGGTTTTCGGCTCGCCACGCATCAACAGAGCGATGACCTGCTCCAGCGTGCGGCCTTCGAACAGGATCGCGTGCAGCCCGGCGACCAGCGGCATGTACACGCCCACCTCCTGGGCCTTGGCCTTGAGGACTTTAAGGGTGTTGACCCCTTCGGCAACTTCGCCCAGGCGCGTGACGGCCTCGTCGAGGCTCAGGCCTTGGCCGAGGGCGAAGCCGACCTGATAGTTGCGGCTCTTGGGCGACGAACAGGTCACGATCAGATCGCCCACGCCCGCCAACCCCAGGAAGGTCATCGGGTTGGCACCCTGATTCACCGCGAAGCGGGTCATCTCCGCCAGAGCCCGGGTGATCAGCATGCTCTTGGTATTTTCCCCCATGCCCATTGCCACTGCCATGCCGGCGATGATCGCGTAGACGTTTTTCAACGCCCCGCCCAGCTCCACGCCGAAACGGTCGGCGCTGGCGTAGACACGAAAGGTGCGCCCGTGCAGCGCGGCCTGTACCTGCTGGCACAGTTCTTCGTCCTCACTGGCGACCACCGTGGCGGTCAGTGCATGTTCGGCGATTTCACGGGCCAGGTTGGGTCCGGACAACACGCCGATGCGCGCTTGCGGGGCGATCTCTTCGAGGATCTCGCTCATCAACTTGAACGTGTGGGCTTCGATGCCCTTGGTCAGGCTCACCAGCAATTTGCCAGTCAAGCGTTCGGCGTACGGCACCAGCACCGAGCGCAGCGCGCTGGAGGGCAGTGCGACAAAACACAGGTCACAAGCGTCCAGGGTGGCTTGCAGGTCGGTGACTGCAGTCACACCCGGCAAAATCCTGATGCCTTTGAGGTAACGCGGGTTTTCGCGGTTGACCCGAATGGCCTCGGCCTGTTCGGGGTCACGCATCCACTGAAGGACCTGATGCCCATTCTCGGCCAGCAGATTAGCCACGGCGGTTCCAAAACTTCCGCCTCCCAGGACCGCAATCGGGCGCTGTTCAGTCATATGCAATCCGTTAATCCATACCAGTGGCGATGTCGGCATTATACGGGGCAGCCCATCGGCGGCCAGCCCCGACATCAAATACCGGCACCCGTAGGAAGAAGACCAATAAAACCTGGGAAAATGCGGACATCGTGAATGGAAAAGTCATTCGGCTCGGTTAACATGCGCGCCTTCAATCACTGACAGGGATGTGTTGTGTCTCCGGGTGCTCCTTCACCGCGTTCGCCGCTGGTACTGGCGCTGATTTTCAGCTCGCCATTGCTGGCCGACGACTTGTTCCTGGACAGCGAACCGCTACCGCAAGTGCTCACGGCCACGCGCCTGAAGCAGTCGCCGGCGGCCGTTCCGGGAAGCATGACGGTCATCGACAGTGCCCTGATCCACGCCAGCGGCGCCCGCGACATCAGCGAACTGCTGCGTCTGGTGCCAGGGATGATGGTCGGCAACATCAACGGTAATCAGGCGGCGGTGAATTACCACGGCACCAATGCGACTGAAGCGCGACGCATGCAAGTGCTGATCGACGGACGCTCGGTGTATCGCGCCGGCCTGGCCACCGTGGACTGGAGTGACATTCCGGTGGCCATGGAAGACATCGAGCGCATCGAAGTCTTTCGCGGGCCGAATACCGTCAGCTACGGCGCCAATGCCCTGATGGCGGTGGTCAACATCATTACCCGGCGGCCCGCCGACAGTCACGGTACGCGCATGAAGGTCACCCAGGGTCAGCGCGGCATCAACGACTTTTACGCCAGCCAGAGCATGGGCTGGGAGGGCGGTGACTTGCGCCTGTCCCTGTCCGGCCAGCAAGACGACGGCTTCGACACCGACCGAACCGGTGCCGACTACCGTGACAGTCGTCGCCTCAATCGCTTCAACCTTGCCGTCAGCCAGAGCCTCGACGAACGGCAAAGCCTCGATTGGCAATTGAATGCCAAGGACGGCACTAACCAACGGCCCTATACCTACCGGCCGGTGTTCCCGGGGATTACCCGCGCGGGTGACGACTCCGACGTCACTGCCAAGGACTACGCCGGGTCATTGCGCTGGAATCTGGACGTCAATCCCGACCACAGCCTTTATATCCTGGGTTCGGCCCAACACTGGGATCGCCAGCAAACCTGGCGCGCCTGCGACGCAGAAGTTTCGTTCAGCCCGCAACTGACCGAGCTCTGGCAATTGAACCCGAACTACACCGAACGCCTGGCCCGCAACATCACGCGCTTCATCGGTCCTGGTGCACCGGCCGGCACACCCGCCGAGCAGGCACTGGCCAACCAGGTACTCAATCAATGGCGCAACGGCGCGAGCCAGACTGTTTGCGGCGACATCGACCAGAGCACCCGGGAATCGCGCTACGACCTCGAACTGCAGGACACTCTGAGCCTTGCCGACAACCTTCGGCTGGTCAGCGGGATAAACTATCGTTACGACCGGGCGGATTCCGAAACCTACTTCAATGGCACGCTCGATGACAGGATCTGGCGGGCGTTCGGCCAGTTCGAGTGGCGTGCCAGCGAACACTGGCTGCTGCAGGGCGGAGCCATGTTCGAGGACACCCGTTTGATCGGCAGCTCGCTGACACCTCGCATGGCGGTCAACTACCTGATCAACCCGCGTCACGGCTTGCGTGCAGTGTACTCCGAGGCCGTCCGTTCGCCGGACATGTTCGAGAACAATGTCAACTGGAGTTATCAGGTCACCAACCTCAGCCCAGGTGCCTTTGGCCAGTCCAGCGCCCGCTATTTCGTCAAGACCCGCGGCCCCGGTGACCTCGATCAAGAGCACATGCGCTCCCGGGAACTGGGCTACAACGGCTACTTTCCCGATCCGGGGCTGGCGATTGACGTGAAGTTGTTCCACGACGAAATCACCGGCATGATCAGTGAACCGCTGCGCAACAATCAGTACATCGCCAGCAATGCCAACGAGGCGCGATTTACCGGCGCCGAAACCCAGCTCGACTGGCGTGTCGGCAGCCTCGATCGCCTGCGACTGACCTATGCCTACGTCGATGCCGACACCAGCAATCCGTTGGATGCCAGACAGACCGCAAGCAATAGTGGTTCAGCCGGATGGCTGCGGGATTGGGGCCAGGGCTGGAACAGTGCTCTTTTCTACTATGGCGATGACGCCCTCAATGGCTACCGCTTTGAACGGGTCGATGTGCGCATCGCCAAACGTATTGCCCTGGGCAAGGCCAGCCTGGAGCTGGCCGGAGTGCTCCAGCAACGGTTGGACAATCAGCCAACCACCTTCATCGACAACAATTATGAGCAGCGCCACGTGACGTATTTCAGCGCGGAGCTGGAGCTTTAAGATGCCGTGTCGTCCCGCGTGGAGAGCGCCGACCCTGGGTCGGCTGCTGGCCATGCTTTGCCTGCTGACAAGCGGCATGCTGGGCAGCCTGGCGAGCAACGCGGCCGACATCTTGCTCACGGGGGCCGAAGACAGCCCCGGTGTGCGGGCGTTTACTCAGGCCCTGAGGGAGTTACGACCGAGCGACAACGTACGGTTCCAGACCCTGGCCAGTTTGCCGGTTCCTGACAAGCTGCCGGAAAACATCCGCTTGATACTGCTCGACCTGCCCAGCCTCGACTGGCGCCTTCAGGACGCCCAGGGCCCGGCGACACTGGTGTTGCGCATCAGTCGCCTGCAAGCCAGGCAACGCTTGAACAACACACTGCCTGCGCGCCTTTGCCTGCTATGGAGCGATCCACCACTGGACCGCCAGTTGCGTTTGACCCGTACCCTGCTGCCGCAAACCAAACGCATCGGCGTGCTCTACGACAACCACAGTGAATTCCTGTTGAATGAGTTGCGTCAGGCCGCCCTCCCCTTAAGCCTTGAGGTGGTCACCCAGCGCTGGGACAACATTCACGACAGTCGTCCGCTACAGGCCTTGCTGAAAAAAAGCGACGTGTTGCTGGGCTTGGACGACGCCGACCTGTACAACCCGCAAACCGCCAAGAACCTGCTGCTGAGCAGCTACTCGCAGCAAGTGGCGCTGATCGGACCCAACGCCGGATTCGTCAAGGCCGGGAGTCTGGCCAGCACATACAGTGATCAGAGCGATTGGCTGGCGATCATCAACGAATTGCTCGACCGGCCACCAGCCACTTGGCCGCGCGCGCACTACCCCCATCGATTCAAGGTCGCGAGCAATCCGCAGGTGGCGCGCTCATTGGGTATCGAACAGATAGACGACGCGTCTGTCGCCACCTTGCTGGCTGAAGGAGAACGCCGTCCATGAACTTGCGCCGTCGCTGGGATATCAACACTCGCACCCAACTCATCAGCCTCGGCCCTGCGTTGCTGCTGACCTTGTTGCTGATCAGTTTCTTCACGTTCGTGCGCATCCAGGATCTGCGTCAGGAAATCACCCACACCGGCCAGTTGATCGCCAATCAACTGGCCCCGGCCACCGAGTACGGTGTGATTTCGGGCAACATCGAAGTGCTTGAAACCTTGCTCAAGGCGACGCTGGCCACGCCCAACGTGAGCTTTCTGGAAATCCAGGACAGTTCAAACCGGGTTCTGGTGTACGTCGAACAACCGAGCGAACACCACAATCGCGCGCAACAGCTCGAAGTGTTCCAGGCACCGATACGGCTCCAGCGAATCGCCTTGCACAATGATTTTTTCCAGAGCAGCAAAACCGCCAGCGCGGCCCCCACCGAAGACTATCTCGGCCGGGTGATCGTCGGGTTGTCCAACGATTCCTTCAGCCAGCGTCAGCAGGAAATCGTGCTCAAGGCCGCCATCCTGGCGCTGTTTGCCCTGCTGTTTACCTTCCTCGTGGCCCGGCGTCTGGCGGGCAGCCTGTCGCAACCGATCCGTGATATCGGTAATGCGGTCAAGGCAATCCAGGGCGGCGACTACAAAAAACCGCTGCCGATTGTCGACGACACCGAACTGGGGGCGCTGTCGCAACACATCAACAACCTCGCCAGCGGTCTCGAGCAGGCCAGCCGCGAACAACATCAGGCCATGGCGCAGTTGATCCAGACCCGCGAAGAGGCGGAAAAGGCCAACAACGCCAAATCCGACTTCCTGGCCATGATGAGCCATGAACTGCGCACGCCAATGAATGGCGTCCTGGGCATGCTGCAGTTGCTGGAAACCACCGACATGACCGAGGAACAGGTGGAGTACGCGGCGCTGGCCTCGGAATCTACCGAGCACTTGCTCAAGGTCATCAACGACATCCTGGATTTTTCGCGGATCGAACGTTCGGAACTGGAACTGGAGCACATTGCGTTCAACCTCGTCGACCTGATCGGCAGTTGCGCCCAGTCGTTCCAGCACAGTGCCGCGCAGCGCGGTCTCGATTTGCAACTGATGATCCCCGACGACATGCTCGGCTTGCAGGTCAAGGGCGACCCGACGCGTATCCGGCAGATACTGGTCAACCTGGTCGGCAATGCGCTGAAGTTCACCGAGCAGGGCCGCGTTACCATCGAAGCTCAGTGGCAGTCGCTGGACCACGAGTTGCTGTGGTTCACCTGCACCGTGCGCGACAGCGGCATCGGCATCCCGGCGCAAAGCCTGGAGTTGATGTTCAACGCTTTCCAGCAGGCCGACAGCTCCATTTCAAGGCGCTACGGCGGCACCGGGCTGGGCCTGCCGATAGCCCGCACGCTCGCCGAACGCATGGGCGGCACCTTGCGCGCGCAGAGTGAGGAAGGCTGCGGTTCGGTGTTCACCCTGGAAATTCCCCTGGCACTGCACCATCAAACACAGCCGCCGTTGGTCCCACGCGCGCAAACCCGCAACAGCGACGGCGAAGGGCGCAATGTGCTGCTGGTCGAAGACAACCCGGTCAACCAGACGGTCATCGAAGCCATGTTGCGCAGCCTGGGCTTCAAGATCAGTGTCGCGACCGACGGCGCACAGGCGGTACGCAGTGCCGAGAGCCTGATTTTCGAAGCGATCCTGATGGATTGCCGCTTGCCGGTCATTGATGGCTATGAAGCCACCCGGCAGATCCGCCAATTGCCCGGTTGCACCGACCTGCCGATCATTGCCCTGACCGCCAACGCCTTGCAGGGCGATCGCGAAGCCTGCCTGTCGGCGGGGATGAACGATTACCTGGCCAAGCCCTTCAAACGGACTGATCTGCAGCAAATTCTGCAACGTTGGGTGCAGTAGTGCAGGCCTTTCGACCATCTGCGACTGGCGTGAAAGGCGAAAGTGCGGCAGTCTTAGGCACCTCGACAGGCCCGAAAAGGGGCTTGAATAATAATTTCAGTGCACAAGTGTACATTCATGTCCTTGTTGCTGTGACTTTCACCACAACGCAATAGTCTATGAGTAGGCTGCCGGTTCGAGGCATGAACGCTTCGATCGGCCGGGAAGATTTGCCCCACCTGCCGCATGGGACTATTGAGGAGCTCGCATGACCAAACAAAACGCCTTTACCCGGGAAGACCTGCTGCGCTGCAGTCGCGGTGAGCTGTTCGGCCCAGGTAACGCGCAACTGCCCGCCCCGAACATGCTGATGGTTGACCGCATCACCCTGATCAGCGAAGAAGGTGGCAAGTACGGCAAAGGTGAATTGGTCGCCGAGCTGGATATCACTCCGGACCTGTGGTTCTTCGCCTGCCACTTCGAAGGCGATCCGGTGATGCCGGGCTGCCTGGGCCTCGACGCCATGTGGCAACTGGTCGGCTTCTTCCTGGGCTGGCAAGGCCTGCCGGGCCGTGGCCGTGCGCTGGGTTCGGGCGAAGTGAAATTCTTCGGCCAGGTCCTGCCGACTGCCAAGAAAGTCACCTATAACATTCATATCAAGCGCGTCCTCAAGGGCAAGCTGAACCTGGCCATCGCCGACGGTTCGGTCACTGTCGACGGGCGCGAAATCTACACCGCCGAAGGCCTCCGGGTCGGCGTGTTCACCTCCACTGACAACTTCTAAGGGTTATCCGCATGCGCCGCGTCGTTATCACTGGTCTGGGCATTGTTTCTTGCCTGGGCAATGACAAAGAGACCGTCTCCGCTAACCTGCGTGCAAGCCGCCCTGGCATCCGGTTCAACCCGGAATATGCCGAAATGGGTCTGCGTAGCCAGGTTTCCGGCTCCATTGACCTCAACCTTGAAGAACTGATCGATCGCAAGATCTATCGCTTCGTCGGCCACGCGGCAGCCTATGCCTACCTGGCCATGAAAGACGCCATCGCCGACTCGGGCCTGACCGAAGAGCAGGTGTCCAACCCGCGTACCGGCCTGATCGCCGGTTCCGGTGGCGCATCGACCCTGAACCAGATGGAAGCGCTGGACATCCTGCGCGAGAAAGGCGTCAAGCGCGTCGGCCCATACCGCGTAACGCGGACCATGAGCAGCACCGTTTCCGCTTGCCTGGCCACTCCGTTCAAGATCAAGGGCCTGAACTACTCCATCGCTTCTGCCTGCGCCACCAGTGCTCACTGCATCGGTACTGCCATGGAACAGATCCAGATGGGCAAGCAGGACATCGTCTTCGCCGGTGGCGGTGAAGAAGAGCACTGGAGCCAGTCGTTCCTGTTCGACGCCATGGGCGCCCTGTCCAGCAAGCGCAACGACGCTCCGGAAAAGGCCTCCCGAGCCTACGACGCCGACCGTGACGGTTTCGTCATCGCCGGCGGTGGCGGCATGGTCGTGGTTGAAGAGCTGGAACACGCCCTGGCCCGTGGTGCAAAGATCTACGCGGAAATCGTTGGCTACGGCGCGACCTCCGACGGCTACGACATGGTTGCCCCGAGCGGCGAAGGCGCGATCCGCTGCATGCAGCAGGCGCTGTCCACCGTCGACACCCCGATCGACTACCTGAACACCCACGGCACTTCGACCCCGGTCGGCGACGTCGCGGAAATGAAAGGTGTGCGTGAAGTATTCGGCGACAAGGCTCCGGCCATCAGCTCCACCAAGAGCCTGTCGGGTCACTCCCTGGGCGCCGCCGGTGTTCACGAAGCGATCTACTGCATGCTGATGATGGAAGGCAACTTCATTGCCGGCTCCGCCAACATCGACGAGCTGGACCCTGAAGTGGCCGACCTGCCGGTGCTGACCAAGACCCGCGAAAACGCCACCATCAACACCGTGATGAGCAACAGCTTCGGTTTCGGTGGCACCAATGCCACGCTCGTACTGAAGCGCTGGGAAGGCAAGTAATTTCCCGCTGCTGAGCCGCACATGAAAACGCCCCGACTGGTTCGGGGCGTTTTTTTTGCCCTCGAAGAATTGAACACCACAACCATTGTGGGAGCGAGCTTGCTCGCGATGAGGGAGTGTCAATCGACATCATTGCTGTCTGACCCACCGCCATCGCGAGCAAGCTCGCTCCCACAGTTTCCGTGCTCGACACTGGATTTGTGGTGCCTTCAACATGAAACGTTTGTCATGAAACTTAAGGCCTGCGACTGAATGTCGCGTATTTCGCGGGCTGCAGGACTGTTTCCATTTTTGCAAGAAACCCTTTCCAATCTCGACCATTTACTTAGCAGGCTAACAAAATCTATAACAGAGTCCTGCACACGCCTTGCTGCAGATAACAGAGATTGGAGCTAGCAGATGACTGTAAAAGTAACTGAACGCGACGATTCACATAAATCCCATGAAGGTGTAGCCGCCGGTATCCGCATCTGGGACGTGCATCAACAAGACCTGCTGGTCGGGATTTTCCACTCCGAGACCGAAGCCCACAAATACAAGGCCGAACTGGAAACACTGGAGCAGCAACGCGAAGCGCGTTCTGAATAACTGCCGCATTGAAAACGACAAACCCCGCCATGAGCGGGGTTTGTCGTTGTTACAGCTGTATCGATCTACCACATCAGATCGTCAGGGATCTGATAGGCCGCGTACGGATCGTCCTCGGTGCTGACCTCTTCGGTCTTCACGTTCATCTGCACGATGCGCTGCGGGTCGCGCTCCTGGATCTTCAGCGCCGCTTCCCGCGGGATCACTTCGTAGCCACCAGCGTGATGCACGATGGCCAGCGAACCGTTGCTGAGCTTGTTGCGCATCAGCGTGTTGACCGAGAGACGCTTGACCTTCTTGTCGTCGACGAAGTTGTAGTAGTCCTCGGTCGTCAACTTCGGCAGGCGCGTAGCTTCGATCAATTGCTTGATCTGCGCGACACGGGCTTTGGCCTCGGCTTTTTCCTGCTGCTGGCGGTTGAGTTCCTGATCGCGCTTGACCTTCTCGGCCATGGCTTCCTGTGCCGCGCGCTGCTGAGAGTCATCCAGCTCGATCTGGCCTTTGTGGGCCAGGCGTTGTTGCTTCTGCTTGTCTTTGCTGACCTGCTTGGCCTGCTTCTGGTTGACCAGCCCTGCTTTGAGCAACTGGTCGCGAAGGGAAATGCTCATGGTGCTTATTACTCACTTAGGCCACTGCTCAACCGCAGCTGGGCAAATTCTTTTCCTGACGTTTGGCTTCGCCCCACAAGGCGTCCAACTCTTCGAGGGTGCAATCTTCCATGGGACGATGGGTATCGCGCAATGCCTGTTCGATAAAACGAAAGCGTCGCTCAAACTTGCCATTGGCGCCACGCAGCGCGGTTTCCGGATCGACCTTGAGGTGCCGCGCCAGATTGACCACGGAAAACAGCAGGTCGCCGATCTCGTCGGCCACGGCTTCGGGATCGTTTTCCGACATGGCTTCGAGGACTTCATCGAGCTCCTCACGCACTTTATCGAGCACCGGCAAGGCGTCCGGCCAGTCGAAGCCGACCTGCCCTGCGCGCTTCTGCAATTTGGCCGAGCGGGACAGCGCCGGTAATGCAGCCGGGACGTCATCGAGCAACGACAACTGTTCGGGTGCCGAAGATTTCTCCGTGCGCTCCTCGGCCTTTATCTCTTCCCAGCGCTGCTTGACCTGTTCCTCGCTCAGACGAGGGACATCCAGCGGTGCATACAGGTCACCGGTGGGGAATACATGGGGATGACGACGGATCAGCTTGCGGGTGATGCTGTCGATCACGCCAGCGAACTCGAAGCGCCCCTCTTCCCGGGCCAACTGGCTGTAATACACCACCTGGAACAGCAGATCGCCCAGCTCACCCTGCACGTGATCAAAGTCGCCGCGTTCGATGGCGTCGGCGACTTCGTAGGCTTCTTCAAGGGTGTGCGGGACGATGGTGGCCCAGGTTTGCTTGATGTCCCACGGGCAACCGTACTGCGGGTCGCGCAGGCGGTTCATCAGGTGCAATAAATCTTCAAGGCTATACATCGATCAATCTCTGCCCGCTCTCTGTAGGAGCGAGCTCACTCGCGAAGAACCAGAGGACGACGCGTTTAACCTGATTGCACGCGTCATCGTTAACGTCCATCGCGAGCAAGCTCGCTCCTACATGTCTTATGGTGTTCGGTTACGCCGGGTTTCAATGATGTTCGGCAACTGCGAAATCCGCCCCAGCAACCGCCCCAGTGCGTCCAGCCCCGGAATCTCGATGGTCAGGGACATCAACGCGGTGTTGTCCTCCTTGTTCGAGCGGGTGTTGACCGCCAGCACGTTGATCCGCTCGTTGAGCAACACCTGCGAAACGTCACGCAGCAAACCGGAACGGTCGTAGGCGCGGATCATGATGTCCACCGGATAGGTGAGCACCGGTACCGGCCCCCAGCTGACCTGGATGATTCGCTCGGGCTCGCGCCCGGCCAGTTGCAGCACCGAGGCGCAATCCTGGCGGTGAATGCTCACGCCGCGACCCTGGGTGATGTAGCCGACGATTGCATCGCCCGGCAATGGCTGGCAGCAACCGGCCATCTGGGTCATCAGGTTGCCAACGCCCTGAATCTGGATATCGCCGCGCTTGCCCGGCTTGTAGCCGGTGGCCTTGCGCGGAATCAGTTCCAGCTGTTCGTTGCCGCGCTCCGGCTCGACCAGTTGCTGCGCCAGGTTGACCAGCTGCGCCAGGCGCAAATCCCCGGCACCGAGGGCGGCGAACAGGTCTTCGGCGGTTTTCATGTTGGCCTTGTCGGCCAGCTTGTCGAAATCCACCGCGGGCAGACCGAGGCGATTGAGTTCGCGCTCAAGCAGCGTTTTACCGGCCGCGACGTTCTGGTCACGAGCCTGCAACTTGAACCAGTGAACGATCTTCGCCCGCGCCCGCGACGTGGTGACGTAGCCCAGGTTCGGGTTCAGCCAGTCGCGGCTCGGGGTGCCGTGTTTGCTGGTGATGATCTCGACCTGTTCACCGGTCTGCAGGCTGTAGTTGAGCGGTACGATGCGCCCGTTGATCTTGGCGCCACGGCAGTTGTGACCGATTTCGGTGTGTACGCGGTAGGCGAAGTCCAGCGGCGTCGCCCCCTTCGGCAAGTCGATGGCGTGACCGTCCGGGGTGAAGATGTAGACCCGGTCGGGTTCGATATCGACCCGCAACTGTTCCGCCAGACCACCGATGTCGCCCAGCTCTTCGTGCCATTCGAGCACCTGACGCAGCCAGGAGATTTTCTCTTCGTAGTGATTGGAACCGGACTTGACGTCGGTGCCCTTATAGCGCCAGTGCGCGCACACGCCGAGTTCGGCTTCCTCATGCATCGAGTGAGTGCGGATCTGCACTTCCAGCACCTTGCCCTCGGGCCCGATCACCGCAGTGTGCAGCGAGCGATAGCCGTTTTCCTTGGGGTTGGCGATGTAGTCGTCGAACTCTTTCGGGATGTGTCGCCACAAGGTGTGGACGATGCCGAGCGCGGTGTAGCAATCGCGCATTTCCGGCACCAGCACACGAACGGCACGCACGTCGTAGATCTGGCTGAACGCCAGACCCTTGCGCTGCATTTTGCGCCAGATCGAATAGATGTGTTTGGCCCGGCCGCTGATGTCGGCATCGACGCCGGTAGCCTGCAATTCGTTTTTCAGCTGGCTCATCACGTCGCTGATGAAGCGCTCGCGATCCAGTCGCCGCTCATGCAGCAACTTGGCGATCTGCTTGTACTGGTCCGGTTCCAGGTAACGGAAGGACAAGTCCTCCAGTTCCCACTTGATATGACCGATACCCAGGCGATGGGCCAGTGGCGCGTAGATGTCGAAGACTTCACGGGCCACGCGGTTGCGTTTTTCGTCGTCGGCGGTTTTCACCGCGCGGATTGCGCAAGTGCGTTCGGCCAGCTTGATCAGAGCGACACGAACGTCGTCGACCATGGCCACCAGCATCTTGCGCAGGTTTTCAACCTGGCCCTGGGTGCCCAGCACCAGGGATTTGCGCGGGCTCAGGCTGTCGCTGATCGCGGCCATGCGCTGCACGCCGTCGATGAGTTTGGCCACCACCGGACCGAAGCGCTGGCTGACCGCCGGCAACTTGATCTGGCCTTCGCGCACGCCTCGATACAGGATCGCGGCGACCAGTGAATCCTGATCGAGTTTGAGATCGGCGAGGATCTCGGCGATCTCAAGACCGGTACGGAAAGTCGAGTTACCTTCCGACCACAGATTCTGTGCCGCATTGGCTTGTTGTTCGGCCTCGCGAGCGTACTCGCAGGCCTCCTTCAAGGCTTCGCGATCCAGTGCCAGATCGACACTCACCGCGTGATCGAGCCAAGCCTCGAGATTGATACTGCCGTCGGTGTTGATCGGCTGGTGTGCTCTCACCTGTACCATCTTGCTTACCTTCCCTACGACGCAGATTCAATGCGTCAAATCGCTGACCTTCGTTGCCCGTGCGCCCACATCGGGCCGAGTGCGGCTGCACGGGCGGGCCAGTCGGACCAGACGAGCATCCTAGCTCGCTTCAAATAACGCCATGGCCTCGACATGTGCCGTTTGAGGAAACATATCGAGAATCCCGGCACGTTTTAACCGGTAGCCCTGCTTGATCAACTCGACCGTGTCGCGCGCCAGAGTCGCCGGGTTGCACGACACGTACACCAACCGTTCGGCGCCCAGGCTCTTGAGCTTGCGCACAACCTCGAAAGCACCGTCACGCGGTGGGTCCAAGAGTACCGCACAAAAGCCTTCAGCGGCCCATTCAGCGTCCGTCAAAGGCTGGGATAAATCGGCCTGAAAAAACTTCGCGTTATGCAGATTATTGCTAGCGGCATTCGCCGCCGCCCGATCGACCATCACTTGCACACCTTCCACCGCCACCACTTCGCGAGCGGCTTTGGCCAGCGGCAAGGCAAAGTTGCCCAGACCGCAGAACAGGTCGAGTACACGCTCATCCGCTGTCGGCTTCAACCAGTCCAGCGCCTGGGCGACCATCGCTTCGTTGACTCCGGCGTTGACCTGGATGAAATCCCCGGGACGATACGCCAGCTCCAGATCCCACTGTTCAAGGCGATAGCCCAACGACTGACCGGCCTCGACCGGCTGAGGTTCACCGTCGCCATGCAGCCACAGCTGGGCTTCGTGGAACGCGCAGAAATCCTTGAGGATCGTCAGGTCGGCGTCGGACAACGGCGCCATGTGCCGCAGCAAAACCGCCAGTGTCGAGCCGCTGAACAATTCCACATGCCCGAGTGCCTGAGGTTTGCTCAGACGCCGCAGCATCTCCGGCAGGCGGCTCATGATCGGTTGCAAGGGCTGTACCAGCACCGGGCAATCATCGATGGCCACGATGTCCTGGCTGCCGGCGGCACGGAACCCGACTTCGAGTTTCTTCGCCTTCATGTCCCAGCGCACCGCCAAACGGGCGCGACGTCGGTAAGCGAACTCCGCACCGCTCAATGGCGCCGCCCACTCTTCGGGTTCGACGCCCGCGACCTTCGCCAACTGCTCGGCGAGCATGCGCTGTTTCAGGGCAAGTTGTTCGTTGTGAGGCAAATGCTGCACGCTGCAACCGCCGCAACGACCGGCATGGGCGCACGGCGCCGGGCGGCGCAATTCGCTGGCCGTGAACACCCGCTCAGTCCGTGCCTCGACCACTTTGCCGTGGGCACCGAGCACCCGTGCCTCGATTTCTTCGCCGGCCAATGCGCCGATGACGAACCAGGTACGACCTTCGAAAAACGCGATACCGCGACCGTCATTGGCCAGGCGCTCGATGGTCAGGCGCTGCTTTTTGCCGGTCGGGATTTGCGGGGCCTTGCTGCCGCCGGTGGGCTGGAAGCGCAGGCCTCTTTCATGTTTGGCCATCAGTTGGGCGCGTCGAAAATGCCGGTCGACAGGTAACGGTCGCCGCGGTCGCAGATGATCGCGACGATCACCGCGTTTTCAACTTCTTTAGACAGGCGCAGCATCGCTGCAACGGCACCGCCCGATGATACGCCGCAGAAGATGCCTTCTTCGCGAGCCAGGCGACGGGTCACGTCTTCGGCTTCGCTCTGAGCCATGTCGACAATGCGGTCCACGCGATCGGCCTGGTAGATCTTCGGCAGGTATTCCTGGGGCCAGCGACGGATACCCGGGATCGCCGAACCTTCCATGGGCTGCAGACCGATGATCTGCACGTTGTCGTTCTGCTCTTTCAAGTAGCGCGAGACGCCCATGATGGTACCGGTGGTGCCCATGGAGCTGACGAAATGGGTGATGGTGCCCTGGGTCTGGCGCCAGATTTCCGGGCCAGTGGTGGTGTAGTGCGCCTCCGGGTTGTCACCGTTGGCGAACTGATCCAGTACCTTGCCGCGACCCTCGGCTTCCATCTTCTGCGCGAGGTCACGGGCGCCTTCCATCCCTTGTTCCTGGCTGACCAGAATCAGCTCGGCGCCATAAGCCGTCATGGCCGCCTTGCGTTCGGCGCTGGAGTTGTCCGGCATGATGAGGATCATCCTGTAACCCTTGATCGCGGCGGCCATGGCCAAGGCGATCCCGGTGTTGCCCGAGGTCGCTTCGATCAGCGTATCGCCGGCGTGGATCTGCCCGCGCAGTTCGGCGCGGGTGATCATCGACAGCGCCGGACGGTCCTTGACCGAACCCGCCGGGTTGTTCCCTTCGAGCTTGAGCAATAGGGTATTGCTGGTGGCGCCGGGCAGGCGCTGCAAACGGACCAGCGGAGTGTTGCCGACGCAATCGGCGATGGTTGGGTACTGCAAGGTCATGGCGTATTCGCAATCCAGACTGCGGGGGCGACTATCATACCGGCAAACGTTCGCAGGCCATATCACGCAAAGTGTGGTGCTTATGGCTTATGGGTATAAGGAGGGTTGTGACTCCCACGTTCCGGCTGGACCAGGCAGAGGGTGGATGTCATTAAATAGCCATCATCCGCCTTCGATCCCTATCAACGAAAAACTCACTCCATCAGAAATTTCCTGCAACCCATGACGACATGCATGAACTAGTTGGCAATGGTTTTCTTGGATAGTCTTTTGTAACGCGGAATATGAACTTCATGCAGTTTCGCGATACCTATCACATTGACAGCTACTTC
Organism: Pseudomonas sp. B28(2017); assembly: GCF_002113025.1. Classification (GTDB taxonomy): domain Bacteria; phylum Pseudomonadota; class Gammaproteobacteria; order Pseudomonadales; family Pseudomonadaceae; genus Aquipseudomonas. Next base: position 353,109 of record NZ_NEJH01000002.1, read on the forward strand.
AAATGAGCATTCAGATGAAAACACTTTTATCGCTTTCCCTCGCCAGCCTGATACTGGCGAGCACACAAGCTTCAGCAGCATGTACCAGCATTCTTAATACCTATAACGGTTCCGTCCCCGCTAACACAGATATTCTTGCACAGGGCCCTTTTTACTATTAACACTACGAATGGATGTCGACAAGCAAACATCTCCTCTACGATTACCGCTGTAGGCGCCGGCTCTCCCCCTAAGCTATATATTGACAGACTAACGGGGACAACCTGGACCGAAGTCGCCGGCGGCACTGGCAATACCGCTTCGGTACTTGGGCCGCTGGGAACCTACAGAGTTCGTCACTCAAACAAACTTAACGTGGACAGACAGTATTCTGGAACCACACGCTATGCTCGATGAGCAATAGCTTGCCGGTACCCGTCAATTACTGCCGGGTATCGATTTACTCAAACCTGAATGCTGATGGACAGATCATTTCGAGATGAGTTCGCAAAATAGGAAAGCGCGTTTATAACCTGGTTGGCGCCCAGCAGCTTTTTCGTCACGATTTTGAATGACTCCTGATGAGCATACATAGGCCATTCGCGGGCGTATGCCTTGTTATCACCCAGCATCTGATTAAACATGGCAATTGCGTTATATTTAACATCTCTTTCAGTCGAGTGACCATTTTTATCAAACGCCATATGTCCCGATATAAAAGCACATGCCACGTGCTCATCTATCAAATCAAGCTCACTAAGCTTTGATCCAATCCTTGCGAGCTGGTTGGTACTTATCGACGTAAAATCGCACCCCCTTATCAATTCTTTCAACGCATCAATTTCAGAACTATTTGTCAAATTCAATACACCAGCAGCATCAGCAGCATTGGTTATTGTGTGAGAATTTCTTGTTTCGAAAGGATTTTTTATGACATAGGCATCAGCCTGCATTGATAAGGCGGGCGTTCTTATTGAGACATTCATTGGCTGTCCTCCTTGATATTGACCTGCAAGGTAGGTATCGCCCGTCACATTAAAGGCTTGAGATCCCTTTTCTCATTTCAGAAATTTCATACACCCAGCACTTCTTACAACGTAGGATATTTCCGAATTAGTTGTATGAGCGCAGCCGCAATCCGACTTTTCCCTATCAGACTGGCGATTTATCAGCCAATAACCGCATATTCATCCGCAACCCGTGCTTGGTGTTCTGCGCCCAAAGTTTCCCTCCCTGACGTAGCACCGCATTCCTCGCAATACTCAATCCCAACCCAAAACCTCCATCCCCCGGTCGCGAGCCGTCGAGGCGGGTAAATGGCAGGAAGATCCGCTCCAGATCGGCTTCAGCCACGCCGCCGCCCTGATCCTCCAGCCACAGATGCCAATAGTCACCGTCACGATGCCCGGCAAGCCGGACAATGCCGCCGGTGGGGGAATGGCGAATCGCATTACGCAGCATATTTTCCAGCGCTTGAGCCAGGGTATTGAGATGTCCGCGAACCCAACAGGACGCATCCACCCTGCACTGCAACTGCCACTGCGGCCAGCCACTTTCATAGCAGGCGTTTTCCGTGAGCATTTCCCACAGGGCCTGGATCTGGATCGCTTCGTCGGGTAATCGGGTGCGCTCGGTGTCCAGCCATGCCAGTTGCAGCGTGTCTTCCACAAGGCGCTGCATGCCATCGACCTCACGGCCGATACGTTCGCGCAATAGCTCCAGCCCCTGCTCACTTTCACTGGCCACCCGCAGGCGACTCAAGGGCGTACGCAATTCGTGGGACAGGTCGCGCAGCAGTTGCTGCTGCAAGGCCACAGTGCTTTGCAGGCGTTCAGACATGTGATCGAACGCCCTGCCCAGCTCGCCCAGTTCATCCGAGCGATTGGTGGTCCGGGTCGACAGCCGTACGTTCAGTTGATCGGCACGCCAGGCATTGGCCTGTTCACGCAGGCTGTTGAGCGGTACCACCAGCAAGCGGTACAGGCCGACGCACAGCAGCAAGGTGAACAACCCCGGAATCACGCCGTTGGTGATCACGCGCCAGAACACCCGGTAATGACCCGGCACAAAGCGCTCGGGCAGTTCGATCACCAGGTTGCCGGTGGACGGGTCGCCGGGAAACGGTATGCGCATCCACGGCCGGCCTTTCCTGTGGACCGGCCAATCGAGGCCGCGTAAAAAAGTCAGGCGTTCGACTTCCTTGTCCGTCAGCGATTGGTTGCTCAAGGACTGCAAGTCACCACCGATGACACCGACCCAGCCTTTTTCCCGCTGATGCATGCCTTGCAGCCAGTCATCGACACCGGCGCTCTGGCGCTGCTGCCACGCCTGCTCGGCTTCGGCGGCATAGCCCGTCAGGGTGCCGCGGGCTTCATCCGAGAGGAACTGGTTGCGTTGCTCCATATAGCGTCCCCAGGACCAACTGAGCCAGATCATCAACAAGCAGAACGCAACCAATAGGCAAGCAAGCTTCCAGAACAGCGAATGCCTGCCCGGCAAGTTACATTTCATCGCCGGCGCTCAGGATGTAACCCTTGCCCCATACCGTGCGTACTTCACGTTCGGTGTAGCCAATGGCCTTGAGCTTGCGGCGGATCTGGCTGATGTGCATGTCCAGGCTGCGGTCATGGGCCGCGTAACCGCGCTGCAGCACCTGTTGATAAAGGAAGGCTTTGCTCAGTACTTCGTCGGCGCTGCGGTGCAGCGTCTCCAGCAACCGATACTCGCTGCGGGTCAGGCCGCCGGCCTGTTCGCCATAAAAGACCTCGAAGCTTTCATCATCGAAACGCAGGCTGTCCATCAAAGGGGCCGGCACTGCGGGTGCGGGCCGGCGGTCTAAGGCCACCCGCCGCAGAATGGCCTCGATGCGTACCCGCAACTCCACCATGCTGAAGGGTTTTGTCAGGTAATCATCGGCCCCCAGGCGAAAGCCGCTGATGCGATCGGCCTCGGCACCGAGCGCCGACATCAGCAGCACCGGGGTGGAATGGCTCTGGCGCAATTGGGTCAATACCGCCAGGCCGTCCATGCCCGGCAGCAGAATATCCATCAGCACCACGTCGAAAGGTTGCCGCCGGGCAATGTCCAGGCCTTCCTGACCATTCTGGCACCAGGTCACCTGGAAACCACTGCGGTCGAGGTGCTCATGGACGTAGGCGCCGAGCACAAGGTCGTCTTCGATGGACAGGATTCGCGGGAGGCCGGCAGTGATGGGAGTCATGACTATCTGCAAACAATTCTCAGTTGAGCCGATTATTCAAGATTGCCACGCCAGGGGCAACCCACGGTTTGTCCGTATCGCCAATGAGCTGCCCGGGCCGACGAATGACCGCACCATTTTTACGAAGATTGCCCGCGAGCAAATCGCTACACTGCGCAAGTGGTGCATGGCGGATGCATGTGTCGGTCTATAAATAGCGGGATGCAGGAGAGATGCGTGCTCAAGAAACTGGGAATCAAAGGCCGCGTGCTGTTGCTGACCCTGTTGCCAACCAGCCTGATGGCGTTGGTGCTGGGAGGGTATTTTACCTGGATGCAACAAGCTGACCTGCAAACCCAACTCATGCAGCGCGGCGAAATGATCGCCGAGCAGTTGGCTCCACTGGCGGCGCCAGCGATGGGCCATCAGGACAACGAACTGCTCGAACGCATCGCCACCCAGGCCCTGGAACAGACCGATGTACGGGCCGTGTCCTTCCTGGCACCCGACCACACGCTGCTGGCCCACGCCGGCCCGACCATGCTCAATCAGACGCCCTCCGGCACTGGCACGCAGATGCTGCGCCGCAGTGGCAACGATGCGACCCGCTATCTGCTGCCGGTCTTCGGCAAACACCGCAACCTGGCCGGGGACCTGATTCCCGAAGAAGCCGACCGCCTGCTCGGCTGGGTCGAGCTTGAGCTGTCCCATAACGGCATGCTGTTGCGCGGTTACCGCAGCCTGTTCGCCAGCCTGATGTTGATCAGTGCGGGACTGGTGGGTGCGGCTCTGCTGGCCGTGCGCATGGGGCGCACGATCAATCGGCCACTGAGCCAGATCAAGCAGGCCGTGGCCCAACTCAAGGACGGTCATCTGGAAACCCGCTTGCCGCCCCTCGGCAGTCAGGAGCTGGATGAACTGGCCTCCGGCATCAACCGCATGGCCGGCACCCTGCAAAATGCCCAGGAAGAGTTGCAGCACAGCATCGACCAGGCCACCGAAGACGTGCGCCAGAACCTGGAAACCATCGAGATCCAGAACATCGAGCTGGACCTGGCGCGCAAGGAAGCCCTGGAAGCGAGCCGGATCAAGTCCGAATTCCTGGCCAACATGAGTCATGAAATCCGCACCCCGCTCAATGGCATTCTCGGCTTCACCCACCTGTTGCAAAAAAGCGAGCTCACCCCACGCCAGCTCGACTACCTGGGCACCATCGAAAAATCCGCCGACAGCCTGCTGGGTATCATCAACGAGATTCTCGACTTCTCGAAAATCGAGGCCGGCAAGCTGGTGCTCGACCATATTCCGTTCAACCTGCGCGACCTGCTGCAGGACACCCTGACCATCCTCGCCCCGGCCGCCCACGCCAAGCAGCTGGAACTGGTGAGCCTGGTGTACCGGGACACACCGCTGTCACTGGTGGGCGACCCGTTGCGGCTCAAGCAGATCCTGACGAACCTGGTGAGCAACGCGATCAAGTTCACCCGCGAAGGCACCATCGTCGCCCGTGCCATGCTCGAAGAAGAGCACGAAGACACCGTGCAGTTGCGCATCAGCATTCAGGACACCGGCATCGGCCTTTCGAACCAGGACGTGCGCGCCCTGTTCCAGGCCTTCAGCCAGGCCGACAACTCGCTGTCGCGGCAACCCGGCGGCACTGGCCTGGGCCTGGTGATTTCCAAGCGCCTGATCGAACAGATGGGCGGCGAGATCGGTGTCGACAGCACGCCGGGGGAAGGGTCGGAATTCTGGATCAGCCTGAGCCTGCCAAAAACCCGCGACGATGCCGAAGACCTGCCCGCCGCGCCCTTGCTCGGGCGCCGGGTGGCGGTGCTGGAAAACCACGAGCTGGCGCGGCAGGCGTTGCAGCATCAACTGGAAGACTGCGGCCTCAGCACCACGTCGTTCAATACCCTGGAAAGCCTGACCAATGGCGTCACCGCCGCCCACCAGACCGATCAGGCGATCGACCTTGCCGTACTCGGTATCACCAGCAACGACATGCCGCCGGAGCGCCTCAACCAGCACATCTGGGACCTCGAGCATCTTGGCTGCAAAGTGCTGGTGCTGTGCCCGACCACGGAACAGACGCTGTTCCATCTTTCCGTGCCCAACCCCCACAGCCAGCTCCAGGCGAAGCCGGCCTGCACCCGCAAGCTACGACGCTCCCTGTCTGACCTGGTCAGCCCGCGCCCGATGCGCAACGAGCCGGGCGAACCGGTGTCCAGCCGTGCTCCGAAAGTGCTATGCGTCGACGACAACCCGGCCAACCTGATGCTGGTGCAGACCCTGCTCGAAGACATGGGCGCCAAGGTACTCGCGGTGGAAAGCGGTTATGCCGCCGTCAAGGCGGTACAGAACGAGACATTCGACCTGGTATTGATGGACGTGCAGATGCCTGGCATGGACGGCCGCCAGAGCACCGAGGCGATCCGTCATTGGGAAAGCCAACGCCATTGCACGCCACTGCCGATCGTGGCCCTCACCGCCCACGCCATGGCCAACGAAAAACGCGCGCTGCTGCAAAGCGGCATGGACGACTACCTGACCAAACCGATCAGCGAACGGCAATTGGCGCAGGTGGTGTTGAAGTGGAGCGGCCTGGCGCTGCGCAATCAAAACCCGGAGCGCTCCGGCGATGGACATGGCGGTGCCCATGACCTGTTGGTGCTCGATCACGAGGAAGGATTGCGCCTGGCCGCCGGCAAGGCTGACCTGGCTGCAGACATGCTGGCAATGCTGCTGGCATCCCTGGAGGCTGACCGCGAAGCCATCCGTCTTGCTCAGCAGAACAATGACCACAACGCCCTGATCGAACGAGTCCATCGCCTGCATGGCGCGACGCGTTACTGCGGCGTACCGCAATTGCGTGCGGCCTGCCAACGCAGCGAAACCCTGCTCAAGCAACAGGACCCGAAAGCCAGCGTGGCACTGGATGAGCTCGACCGGGCGATCAATCGGCTGGCAGCCCAGGCGCGCATGAATGCTTGATGCAGCGCAATCGCGCGGACCTGCCGGCGAGCTAATCTGACGACTGCCGAATGTCGGCTTGCTCAACCGTGCAGATCACCTTCAAGGAGCACCGCATGCGTACGATTCTTTTCAGCAGCCAGAACTACGACCGCGACAGTTTTCTTGCGGCCGGGCAACCGGCCGGCATCGAGCTGCACTTTCAGCCTGCACGCCTGAGCCTCGACACGGTGGCGCTCGCTCAGGGGTATGAAGCGGTCTGCGCGTTCATCAATGATGACCTCGGCGCGGCAGTGCTCGAACGCCTGGCGGCTGGAGGCACACGCCTGATCGCCTTGCGCTCGGCCGGTTACAACCACGTCGACTTGCCGACGGCAAAGCGTCTGGGGCTGGCCATCGTGCGCGTGCCGGCCTATTCGCCCCACGCTGTGGCCGAACACGCGGTGGCGCTGATCCTCGCGCTCAACCGGCGTCTGCACCGCGCCTACAACCGCACCCGCGAAGGGGATTTCAGACTGCAGGGGCTGACCGGTTTCGACTTGGTGGGCAAGACTGTCGGCGTGGTCGGCACCGGGCAGATTGGCGCCACATTCGCAAAGATCATGAACGGGTTTGGCTGCCGGTTACTGGCCTATGACCCCTACCCCAACCCGCAGGTCGAAGCCCTCGGCGCGCGCTACCTGAGCCTGCCGCAACTGCTGGCCGAATCGCAGATCATCAGCCTGCACTGCCCGCTCAACGAGCAGAGCAAGCACTTGATCAACCGCGAATCACTGGCGCACATGCAACCGGGCGCGATGCTGATCAATACCGGGCGTGGTGGCCTGGTGGACACCCCCGCGCTGATCGACGCGCTGAAAGACGGTCGCCTGGGTTACCTGGGACTGGACGTGTATGAGGAAGAGGCACAACTGTTCTTCGAAGACCGCTCCGACCTGCCGCTGCAAGACGATGTGCTGGCACGGCTGCTGACCTTCCCCAACGTGATCGTCACCGCGCACCAGGCCTTTCTGACCCGCGAAGCGCTGGACGCGATTGCCGCCACCACGTTGCGCAACATTGCAGCCTGGACGGCGGGCACACCGGAAAATCAGGTGACGGGAGACTGAACCGGATCGAAGGTCAATTGCCTGCGCGATGCGGCGTGCAAGCCCGTGATAGCATATCGCGCATATTTGGAGGACCCATGGTCGAACACGATTTCCGCTACAGCCTGATGAACCCGCAACACACCCTCACCGAATGCCGCGCCCTGGTGCCAGGGCGTTATCAGGTCACCGGCAACGGTGGCTCGATTCGCAACAACGACGTGCTGGTCGTGACTCTCAAGGGTGCCAAGGACTTGTCCATGCGCCTGACCGTCGAAACGGTCCGCCACCTGATCAACCCGCCTGGCCAATGGGTCGCGGTGGCCAGTGGTCCGGTGTTCGGCGAACTGGCGATCCACACCTGGCAAGTGAACTGTGACAGCTGTGCCAAAGAGCTGAGCTTTGAATTCGCCGTCGATGCCAAACTGGGCAACAAGGCTGAAAAGCCTGCCGCCACCGCACGGATTGCCGAGCTGGGCTGGACCACCGTTGGCGAGAAACACCTGTGCCCGAAATGCCAGGAGCCTGCGTGATGAAACGCCTTGCTCTGACCGCTACGGTCGGTGCCAGCCTGCTGGGCTGCGCCGCCGAGCCGGTGCAACTTGAACACAATCGCAGCTACATCCTGGAGTGGATCGGCGAGCGGCCGTTGATGGACTACAGCCACCTGACCATCACCCTCGGCGAAGACGGCCGGGCCTACGGCAATGGCGGCTGCAACCACTGGTTTGCGCCGTACACCCTTGATGGTGACAAACTGACCTTCGGCAAAATCGGCAGCACCCGCAAACTGTGCGCGCCGGCGCTGATGGAACAGGAAAAACGCTTCCTTTCGGCCCTGGAAAACGTCCAGCGCTGGGACGTCTCCCCGATCGAGCAAATCCGCTTCTGGCCAGCCGAAGGCAAGCCGCTGCGTTGGTGGCTCGAGGAGGGTTGATCCTCTCGGTTTCAGCCCGGTGAAATCCGTGGCGAGGGGGCTTGCCCTCCCTCGCCACAAAAGCGTCCCTTGTCACAAATCAGTTTTTCGCCTGCAACGCCTCAAGCTTCGCCATCACCCCCGCCGCCGTCTGTTCCCCCATCAACTGCTCACGCACCTTGCCCTTGTTATCGATGATGTACGTCACTGGCAACGCCTCGCTGCGCGGCAGCTCGAACAGTTCGGAAGGGTCCTGGGCCAGCACCGTGAACCTGATCCCCAGTTTCTCGCTCGCGCCCTTCAGTTCCTGCCCCTGGACGTTGTCGAAGTTGACCCCGAACACACCGATTTTCCTGTCCTTGAGCTGCTCGGCCAGGGTGTTCAATTCCGGGATCTCGGTACGGCAAGGCCCGCACCATTCTGCCCAGTAGTTGAGTACCAGCCATTTGCCATCCAGTCGCTCGGCGGCGATCTTGTGGCCGTCCTGGTCGATGCCATAGTCATTACCGCAGCCCCCCAGCATCAACGCTCCGATGATCGCCAATACTGCTGCCAGTCGCCTTGTCATGTCATGTTCCCTGTCAAAAATTGAATGCGCCTGCGACCCATCGCCTCTCACGGTTCTGGATTGCGCGCTGCACAGTTAGAATAGCCGCCACCTTACGCAAGATGCGACCCGCTCATGACCGATCTGACGCTTTATCACAACCCGCGCTGCTCGAAATCCCGCGGTGCGCTCGAACTGCTTGAAGCCCGTGGCCTGACCCCGACCGTGGTCCGTTACCTGGACACTCCACTGGACGCTGCGCAAATCCAGAGCCTGCTGGGCAAACTCGGGATCAGCGCCCGGCAATTGCTGCGCACCGGCGAGGACGAGTACAAAACCCTCGACCTGGCCAACAGCAGCCTGAGCGAAGCGCAATTGATTGCTGCCATCGCCGCCCACCCGAAACTGATGGAGCGACCGATTCTCGAAGTCGGTGACAAAGCCATCATCGGCCGCCCGCCGGAGCAGATCCTGGAACTGTTGCCATGAGTGCGCCCTACATTCTGGTTCTGTACTACAGCCGCAGCGGCTCGACCAACGAGATGGCCCGACAGATTGCCCGTGGCGTCGAACAGGCCGGGCTTGAGGCCCGCCTGCGCACGGTGCCGGCGATTTCCGCCGAGTGCGAAGCCGTTTCGCCGGAGATTCCCGACGAAGGTGCACTTTACGCCAGCCTCGACGACCTGAAGAACTGCGCCGGCCTGGCACTCGGCAGCCCGACCCGCTTCGGCAACATGGCAGCACCGCTCAAATACTTCCTCGACGGCACCAGCAACCTGTGGCTGACCGGTGCCCTGGTGGGCAAACCGGCGGGTGTGTTCACCTCCACGGCGAGCCTGCATGGTGGCCAGGAGACGACCCTGCTGTCGATGATGCTGCCGTTGTTGCACCACGGCATGTTGATCACCGGCCTGCCGTACAGCGAATCGGCACTGCTGGAAACCCAGGGCGGGGGCACGCCATACGGCGCCAGCCACCACGCCGGTGCCGACGGCAAAAGCGGTCTGGATGCCCATGAAGTGGCGCTGTGCCGCGCGCTGGGTATGCGCCTGGCGAAGACTGCACAGAAACTGGAGGGCTGAGGGTGGCCAAGAAGCCGAAGATCCTGCCCGCCATTGAATGGCTTGAACCCCGTGTCCGGGCCATGCGCGTGATCAGTCTGTTGTGTTTTTTCGGTCTGGTGGGACTGCTGTGCATCTACTACCTGCTTGTAGCCGATCTGCACGGCGCCCGGCCTTGGGTGATTCTATTGATCGAGCTGGTGCCCCTGCTGATCCTGGCGCCGGGGATGATCCTCGGCAGCCCTCGAGGGCATTCGTGGATGTGCTTTGTGGTGAACCTGTATTTCATCAAGGGCGCGTTGGCTGCCTATGACCCGAACCGGCAAATCTTCGGCTTGCTGGAGATGGGTGCGAGCCTGACAGTGTTTTGCTCGGCGCTGCTGTATGTGCGCTGGCGGTATCAGTTGAATCGCAAGTTAGCTGGCGAGGGCGAGATTTCCGTCGCCTGACAGACCGTTTTCGCGAGCAGGCTCGCTCCCACAGGGCCAGCGTAAATCCTGTGGGAGCGAACCTGCTCGCGAATGGGACGGCTCGGCCTCAATGATTGACGGTATACGCCAGCATCATCGAAATCTGGCTCATCGGCCGTCCGCCACTTTCCTCATGCCACTGGTTGAACACGTCCTGCACCAACGCCAGGTCGCGCAGACTGCTCGGCACCTTGTCGATGATGTCCTGCGCATTCAATGCCGCCACCACGTCATAGCTCGGTACAAAGGTGTCCTTGCCGATCATCCGCAAGAAGCGCGGGGCGGACAGCCCGCCCAACTGATGTCCGCGTTTTTTCAGGAAGGTCCAGAGCCCGACGATATCGGTCACCGGCCAGTCGGCGATCAACGCGCCGAAGCTGCCCTTTTCGTGAGCCACATCGAGCACGAACTGCGCATTGCGCGGCACACTCTTGAGCTTGCCCAGATGACGGATGATCCGCGTGTCCTGCATCAGGCGCTCAAGGTGCTCGGCACTCATCAGCACGACTTTTTCCGGGTCGAACCTGAAGAAGACCTCTTCAAAGGCCGGCCACTTGGCATCCACCAGGCTGTGCTTGAGCCCGGCGCGGAATACCCGTAGCGCCATCATCGAGAGGTAGCGATCATCGCTGATCTTGCGCAGTTGCTCGGGAGTCTTGGGAACGGGCAGATGGGCTTCCAGTTCAGCCGCCGAACCGAAGCGGTTCAAGCAGTATTCGTTCAGCCACTTGTAGTCGCGCATGCCCTCTCCTGAGGAATAAAACGAAAAACCTGATGTGGGAGCGGGCTTGCTCCCACAGTTTCAATCAGAGATTGACGACGTTGACGAAGCGCGAAGCCGCAGACTCGTCGATCTTGAGGCTGGTGAAGTCGAACAGGTTGCGATCCGCCAGTTGCGACGGGACCACGTTCTGCAGGCTGCGGAAAATGCTCTCGGTACGGCCCGGGGTCTTGCGCTCCCAGTCCTGCAGCATTTCCTTGACCACCTGACGCTGCAGGTTTTCCTGGGAACCGCAGAGGTTGCACGGAATGATCGGGAACTGCTTGAAATCCGAGTAGGCCTGGATGTCTTTCTCGTTGCAGTAAGCCAGCGGGCGGATCACCACGTTACGCCCATCGTCGGCACGCAGCTTCGGTGGCATGGCCTTGAGCGAACCGTTGAAGAACATGTTCAGGAAGAACGTTTCGACGATGTCGTCGCGGTGGTGACCGAGGGCCATCTTGGTCGCGCCGATTTCATCGGCAAAGGTGTAGAGCGTACCGCGACGCAGGCGCGAGCACAGCGAGCACGTGGTCTTGCCTTCCGGAATCAGCTCCTTGACCACCGAGTAAGTGTCTTTCTCGACGATGTGGTACTCGATACCCAGTTCTTTCAGGTAGGCCGGCAGCACGTGCTCCGGGAAGCCCGGCTGCTTCTGGTCCATGTTCACGGCCACGATCTCGAACTTGATCGGCGCGACCTTCTGCAAGTGCATCAGCACATCGAGCATGGTGTAGCTGTCCTTGCCACCGGACAGGCAGACCATGACCTTGTCGCCGTCTTCAATCATGTTGAAATCGGCAACCGCCTCACCAGCCAGTCGGCGAAGGCGCTTTTGCAGTTTGTTCTGGTTGACCGTGAGAGTGCCCATGACGCGAAATCCGTGAGGTGTGACGAAAGGCGGGCATTTTACGCAAAAACACCTCAAGGGCGAAGTGCCTCGCCAAAAGGGCTGTTCGCCACAGACCCGGCGGCGATTAACAGTTGTGTTTACAGCGCGATTTGCTCTAAAGCCCCTACTCCTTCTGGGGAAACTCCTCCCTATACTGCGACATAAGGTCTCATGAAAATTACAGACCTGTGACTTGCTTGGCCGCATTGGCCCGTAGGCGCTCCACTGGGGGGCGACGGTAAAAAAGAGGAGTGACTGGCATGATCCATCACGTAGTGGGGCTCTTCACCCACCCTGACCAAGAATGGAAAGAGATCCGTGGCGACCAGGAGGAAAGCATCAGCCACATGTACCTGACCCATACGCTGATCCTGGCGGCAATCCCCGCCGTGTCTGCCTTCATAGGCACCACACAGGTCGGCTGGGTCATCGGCAATCGGGCTCCCGTGATGCTGACCGTAGAAAGCGCGATATGGATGACGATCATGTCATACGTGGCGATGCTCGGTGGTGTTGCGGTAATGGGCGCATTCATTCACTGGATGGCCCGCACCTATGACGCCAACCCAAGCCTCGCCCGCTGCATTGCGTTTGCGACGTACACCGCTACACCGCTGTTCATCGGTGGCCTCGCAGCCCTGTACCCGCACTTGTGGCTGGGGATGATCGTCGGCACCGCAGCCATCTGCTACACGGTGTACTTGCTGTATGTAGGCTTACCGACATTCATGAACATTCCATCTGACGAGGGCTTTCTGTTTTCAAGTTCGGTGCTCGCCGTAGGCCTGGTGGTGCTGGTCGCCATCATGGCGTTCACTGTGATTGTCTGGGGACTCGGCGTGGGGCCGGTCTACACCAATTAGCCACCCATCACTGATAATCAGAAACCAACGATACAGGCCGCCGCAAGGCGGCCTTTTCATTCTTCAGCAACGAGGAGGCACACGACCATTCGGCACCTTGGCGATTCGCAAGGCCGCAGGCTTGCGGCATACTCGACCGCTCTGGAGATCCATCAAGCATGCCCGAGCAACTCAATTCCCGCGTCGAAGACTGTTTCCAACTAGCCGAATCCTTTTTCAAACGACCTTTCAAGCGCCCCGTGGTGAGCCTCAAGCTGCGCGGGCAAAAAGCCGGTGTCGCGCATTTGCACGAGAACCTGCTGCGCTTCAACCTGCAGCTGTATCGGGAAAACGCCGAAGATTTCCTCAAGCAGACTGTAGCCCATGAAGTCGCACACCTGATCGCCCATCAGCTGTTCGGCGACCGCATCCAGCCCCATGGCGAAGAATGGCAATTGATCATGCGCGGCGTATACGAACTGCCGCCCAACCGCTGCCACACCTATGACGTCAAACGCCGCAGCGTGACCCGCTACATCTACAAGTGCCCGTGCGCCGACAGCGATTTCCCGTTCTCGGCCCAGCGCCACAGCCTGGTGCGCCAGGGGCGCAGGTACTTGTGTCGGCGGTGTCGCAATACCTTGGTGTTCAGTGGGGAGATGCGGGTCGAATAGCGGGACTCTCGGTGTTTGTACCGGCCTGCTCGCGATGGCGGCCTGACAGGCACTAGAGAATCACCTTGGCCCGCCGCAACTGCTCGATCCGCTCAATGCTAAACCCCAACTCCCCCAACACCTGATCCGTATGCTGCCCCAGCGCCGCGCCAACATGCCGCGGCTCAGGCAAACCTTGCGAAAACTTCAGTGGGCACGCCATCTGCGCCTGGCTTGATCCGTCACCCCGCGGCACTTGCGCCACCAACTCCCGTGCCTGCAACTGCGGATGACGCAGCGCTTCTCCCAGGCTCAACACTGGCTCGACACAAGCATCCAGCTCCGCGAACAGCGCGCACAATTCGGCAAAGTCATGCTTTTCGAATTCGACCTTCAGCGCGTCCTTAAGCTGTTGCTGATGCGCCAGCTGCGGTGACAGGCCGAGGCCGGCCAGTTCTTCCAACCCCAAAGCAGTGCACAACTGCTTCATGAATGCCGGTTCCAGGCTGCCCACCGATAGCCAGCGCCCATCCCGGGAGCGGTAGTAATCGTAGAAACTGCCGCCATTGAGCACCTGGTTTTCCGGTGCCGGCTCGACGCCACAGGCCAGATACCCGGCACCGGCCATCGCATTCAGGCTGAACGCGCAGTCGGTCATGCTGACATCCAGGTGCTGGCCCTGACCGGTTTGCTGCCGGGCAATGACCGCCGCCAGCAAGCCAATCACTCCGTGCAACGAGCCACCGGCGACATCCGCCACCTGCATGCCCAACGGCAGCGGCCCACTGGCGGCCCGGCCGGTGTAACTCGCCAGCCCGGACAAGGCCAGGTAGTTGATGTCATGGCCGGCGCGGTCCTTGTAGGGGCCGGTCTGGCCATAGCCGGTGATCGATACATAAATCAATTCGGGATTGATCGCCTTCAGGGCTTCGTAACCCAGGCCCAGACGCTCCATGACACCTGGGCGGAACTGCTCGAGCACAATGTCGTAGTCCTGCAGCAACGACTTGATCACCTCCAGCGCCTCAGGCTGCTTGAGGTCCAGGGCGAGGCTGCGCTTGTTGCGGTTGAGGTAGGCATGGCTGGCTGACACGCCTTGATCGTGGGGCGGCAACACCCGCAGCAGATCCAGGCGGGTCGGTGATTCGATGCGCAGCACTTCGGCGCCCATGTCCGCCAGCAGCAACGAGGCGAACGGCCCCGGCAGCAATGTCGAGAAATCCAGAACCTTGAGTGATGCCAGTGGACCGGGCATGAGCGTTCTCCCTTGACGATGCACCCAGCCTAGGCAGCCGTTGGCATTGCAGCAATCACCTTATGCGCCAACTGCAGTGACCGTTGTGCTCAATCACCGGGCATGAAAAAACCCGCCGAAGCGGGTTTTTCATAGCGACAAGGCTTACTTGGCGTTCGTCGAGGTTGCCCCTTCGACGTGGCCCAAAACATCGTCTTTAGGCTCGTCGGCAATGCCGCGACCGCCCGAGGCCAGCTCCGCTTGCAGCACGTCGGTGTCCAGTTCCTTGACCCACTTGGCCACGACGACAGTGGCAACGGCGTTGCCGATCAGGTTGGTCAGGGCACGGGCTTCGGACATGAAACGGTCGATGCCGAGGATCAGCGCCAGGCCGGCAACCGGCAGGTGGCCCACGGCGGACAGAGTGGCCGCGAGTACGATGAAGCCGCTACCGGTCACGCCCGCAGCGCCCTTGGACGACAGCAGCAACACCACCAGCAGGGTGATCTGGTGCGTGATGTCCATGTGGGTGTCGGTGGCCTGGGCAATGAATACCGCGGCCATGGTCAGATAGATGGCGGTACCGTCGAGGTTGAACGAGTAACCGGTCGGGATCACCAGGCCTACTACGGATTTCTTCGCGCCCAGACGTTCCATCTTGATCAGCATGCGTGGCAGCACCGACTCCGAAGAGGAAGTGCCCAGCACGATCAGCAGTTCCTCACGGATGTAGCGGATCATTTTCAGAACGCTGAAGCCGTGGGCGCGAGCGATCCCACCCAGTACGATCAGGATGAACAGCAGGCATGTGATGTAGAAGCAGGCCATCAGTTGACCCAGCTGCACCAGCGAGCCGACACCGTAGGCACCGATGGTGAACGCCATGGCACCGAAAGCACCGATTGGCGCGAGCTTCATGATCATGTTGATGATGTTGAACATCACGTGGGCGAAGCGATCGATGAAGTCCAGCAGCGGCTTGCCGTAGGCACCCAGGCGATGCAGGGCGAAACCGAAGATCACCGAGAACATCAGTACTTGCAGGATGTCGCCGGTGGCGAAGGCGCCGACGATGGTGGTCGGGATCACGTTCAGCAGGAAGCCGACGACGCTTTGGTCAGCACCGGCCGCAACATAAGTGGCAACCTTGGAGGCATCCAGGGTGGTGACATCGATGTGCATGCCATTGCCAGGCTGCACGATGTTGACCACGACCAGACCGACCAGCAAGGCAATGGTCGAAACGATCTCGAAGTACAGCAGCGCATAGCCACCGGTCTTGCCGACCGACTTCATGCTCTGCATGCCGGCGATACCGCTGACAACGGTACAGAAGATGATCGGGGCGATGATCATTTTGATCAGCTTGATGAACCCGTCACCCAACGGTTTAACGGCCACACCAAGCTGTGGGTAGTAGTGACCGAGTGCGATACCGATGACAATTGCAACGATCACCTGGAAATACAGGGATTTGTACAGTGGCTGACGAGTCGTCATTGCAAAGTTCCTCAAGGGTGCCCGGTGACAACATCCAGCTGTTGCCCGCAACACCGCAATTGCGAACCCTCCTGCACTGGAGGGATTTGTTTTTTCGAGCTGCGCAACGGCAAGCAGCTGCATGTTGTATCGCAAGGCCCGTGCCACCTTGCGCAAAATCCCTGCAAGCCTTTTGATATCAGGGTTCGCAGCGATTTCCCTGTCACCGGACGGTTACAATCATGTGGCGGATTTCCGCCCTTCCATTAAAAGTCGTCCTGCAATTTGGCGGATATCCGCCCTGTTCACGCCCGAAGTGCGCAGCTACCATCCGTCGATCAACGGTCAGAACTGCTGTCATGCGCGAACGCACCATTGCCAGTCACTTCGCCCGCGCCGTCCTTGGTGGTGCGCGTCGGCACGGCTACGACTATTCGGGCCTGCTACAACAACTGGGGATCAGCCCCGAGTTGCTGGACGAGCCCCGGGCGCGCATCGCTCCAGAGCAATTCACCCAATTGATTCAGGCCTTATGGCTGGCACTGGACGACGAGTATCTGGGGTTCGGGCAAGCCCCTAGCAGGCCGGGCAGCTTCGCGATGATGTGCCATGCCGTGATTCACTGCCGCAGCCTTGATAAGGCACTCAATCGCGGCTTATTGTTTTATAGCCTATTCCCCGGGGCTCCGCGTTTGACCCTGAGCCGCGAAGATGAATGGGTCCGCCTAAGCCTCGACGACTCGCAACTCTGGGACCCGGATCATTTTCTCAGCGAAAGCCTGCTGGTGATCTGGCACCGTTTCGGCAGCTGGTTGATCGGCCAGCGCATTCGCCTGGAACAGGCCACGTTCAGCTATCCCCGACCAGAACACGGCGCCGAGTACGACCTGCTGTTTTCCTGCCCGCTGGAGTTCTCCAGCCCCCAAAGCAGCCTGTTGTTTCACAGCCGCTACCTGACCATGCCGCTGTTGCAGGATGAACGCACCCTCAAGCATTTCCTCGAGCGCTCCCCCGCCGACCTGCTCTCGCGCCCGGACGATGGCGACAGCTTGAGCAGCCGCTTGCGCCGCCTGCTCAGTCGCGACAGTTCACGCTGGCCCGACCTGGAAACCGTGGCCGCGCAGTTGCACATCAGCCCGCAGACCTTGCGCCGGCATTTGCGGGAAGAGGGATCGAGCTTTCAGGAATTGAAGGACCAGTTGCGCCGGGACATCGCGATTTATCACCTGAGCCGCGCTGACCTGTCGTTGCAACAGATCGCCGAGCAGTTGGGGTTTTCCGAACCATCGGCGTTCCACCGAGCGTTCAAGAAGTGGACGGGGCTGACGCCGGGGGCTTATCGGGCGCAGGAGAACTGAGGTTCAAGGCTCAGCTACCCGGTGAACTCGCGATGCGGCCAGTAAAGCCAACGTCTAAACCACCGGAAAATGAATCCGGAACGCCGCCCCGCCCATCGGCGAGTCACCCAAGGTCAGCTTGGCGCTGTAGCTCTCGATGATGTCCTTGACCACCGCCAGGCCGATGCCCTGCCCCGGGTGCTGACGGTCCAGGCGCTCGCCGCGCTCGAGAATCCGTGCGCGCTGATCCTGCGGTACGCCGGGGCCGTCGTCCTCGACACACAACTCGATGCCGCCGAGAGTTTCGCGCACGCTGATGCGTATTTCGCCCAGGCACAGGCGATAGGCATTTTCCAGCAGGTTGCCCATCATTTCCAACAGAGCGCCCTGCTCGATCGGTACGTAGCACGGGTCGGGCAGGTCGAATGCGACGTGCACGCGCTTGTCGCGATAGACCTTGTCCAGCGTGTCGCACAGGCTTTTCAGCACCGGGTGCAAGCGCACCTGATGACGTACCAGACCGCTTTTGCGCAGGCTGGCGCGCTGCAATTGGTAGCCGATCTGCTGGCTCATGCGTTCGATCTGGGTTTGCAGAACCCAGGCCTGATCGCGATCCTCCGGACGCTGGGCCAGGTCTTCGATGACCCCTTGCAACACCGCCAGCGGCGTTTTCAGGCTATGGGCCAGGTCATCGAGGGAATCCCGGTAGCGGCTGCGCTGTTCACGCTCACTGTGCAGCAAACGGTTGAGAGAACCAGTGAGGCGCAGCAATTCCCGGGGATGTTCCTCACTGAGGCTTTCACGGGTGCCACCTTCGATCTGGTCCAGTTCCTGGCTCAAGCGTCGCAATGCCTGCAAGCCCCAGGTCAGACCGATCCACAACAACGCCAGCAGCACCAGCAATGCCGCGCCAAAACCCAGATAGAGGTTTTCCCGCAGGCCTTCGAGGGTCAGTTCGTACTCACGAACCGGCTGCAGCGCCACAATGCTGAAGGCTGCACTTTTGCCGCCGAGCAACTTGACCTCGACGTCGTAGACGAAGAACTCCTGACCATTTTCTTCGCGGATCCGCGCAAACTCGTTGCCACGTCCGTCGTAGCGCGGCTTGTAATTGATGTGTTCTTCCTGGGTCGCCTTCGAACGCCAGACCAGATGCCCCTCACGGTCATAGATGTAGCCGAGCAATCGGCTGTCTGTGAGGTTGAAGCGTTCGTCGGGCAGTTGCGCCGGCATCTGCAGGCTGTTGTTCTCCACCCGGGCGGCAGAGATCAACGTGGTCACGTCCGATGCCAGACGCTGCTCGATGGAGTCCTGCAACGCCAGGCTGAAGGCACCCTGCATCGCCGGCAGCAACGCCAGCATGAACAACACCGCCAACAGCGTGGCGGCGAGCATCAAGCGAATGCGCAGCGAACGGATCAAGTGCAACGCTCATTGAACAGGTAGCCCAGGCCGCGCACGGTGTCGATCGGCTTGAACCCGCCCGGTCCCTCCAGCTTGCGGCGCAGACGACCGACCAGCACCTCGATCACATTCGGATCACGCTCGTCGTCATCCGGATAGAGCTGCTCCATCAAGCGGTCCTTAGGCACCACTTGCTGATGGTGACGCATCAGATATTCGAGAATGCGGTACTCATACGCGGTCAGTGCCAACGGCTGATCGTCGAGGGACGCCTGCTTGCGGTTCAGGTCCAGCAGCAACGGACCCGCAACGATGGTCGACTGGGTAAAGCCGCTGGAGCGGCGCAGCAAGGCATTCAGGCGAGCCTCCAGTTCTTCGAACTGAAACGGCTTGACCACGTAATCGTCGGCACCGGCGGCCAGGCCCTCGACCTTGTCCTGCCAGTTGCCACGCGCGGTGAGGATCAGGATCGGGAAGGTTTTGCCACTTGAACGCAACTGCCGGATCAGGTCGAGCCCGCTCATGCCCGGCAGACCGAGGTCGATCACCGCCAGGTCAAAGTTGAACTGCGCGGTCTGGTACAGCGCCTCCTCCCCGTTGGCCACGGACTCGACCACGTGGCCGCTCTCCGTCAGGCGGGTTTTCAGGTGATGACGCAGCAGCGCTTCATCTTCGACGACCAGCAGTTTCATAACGCTCTCCCGGGCAAATCAATATCTCCAGAGGCGCAACGTCGCACCTCGATAGCTAACATGGCAACGCCGGATCAACCACTCGGGTTGATCCGGCGCAGGCCGCTCACGAAACGCTTGTCAGAAAGCGTAGTTGGCGGACAGGTAAGTCTGGGCGCTGCTGGTCAGGTCCAGCGAACCCCGCTTGCTGCCACCACGCTCACTCATCTCGGTGCTGGCGTTGCTGCGCAGGTAACGGTAACCCAGTTCAACCGAGGTGTTCTGCGAAACCTGTTGCAGCACACCCGCCTGGCCACCGATGGCATAGCCGATATCGCTGTCGCGGCTGAAGCCTGGCGATTCCTGAGTCATTTTGGTCAGGCCGGCCGTGGCACCACCGAACAACTTGGTGCTACCGCCTACCGGGTAAAACAGATCGTAGCTGCCCAGGAGGTTTTCCTGACGCAGTTTAATGCCGTTGTGCGAGCCCGATACATTGTCATAAGTGGCGTAGTACCGGCCCTTGGTGTTTTGCTGGCCCAGACGCACACCCCAGGTGGTGTCCTTGCCGATCACGCCATCGGCGTTCGGATGGTTCAGGCTGTCGTTCAGGGCGTGGGATTTTTTGACCTTGTCGCTGGTCTGTCCAAGAGTAAGGCTGGCGAAGTTGTCGTCGGACGCGAAGGCTGCGGTGCTTGCGCCCAGTACAGTGAATGCCAGAAGCAGTTTTTTGAATCCAGTCATTGGGAGTGTCCTCATGTGCCGTTTGTTTTTTGGGTACGGGGGCAAGGTTACGCACCGAGCCCTGAACTCCCCCTGAACGCACTCTGAACCTGGGCTGAACCGCCACCTCCCGAATGTTTCGACACGTTTCAAGAGGAGTTCCGACCATGCGCATGTTCTTCGCCGTCCTCCTGCTGGCCTTGAGTGGGCTCAGCCAGGCCGCCGTCCAGACCCGGGAAATCCCCTACCAAAGTGCCGATGGCACGAAAATGATTGGCTACTACGCCTACGACGATGCCCTCAAGGGACCGCGCCCCGGAGTCATGGTGGTGCATGAGTTCTGGGGCCTGAACGATTACGCCAAGCGTCGCGCCCGGGATCTCGCCGGCCTGGGCTACAGCGCCCTGGCCATTGACATGTACGGTGACGGCAAAAATACCGAGCACCCCAAAGACGCCATGGCCTTCATGCAAGCCGTGGCAAAAGACAGTGCCGTGTCGAGCGCGAGGTTTCAGGCCGGGCTCGACCTGCTCAAGCAACAACCGCAAACCGATCCGCATAAAATCGCTGCCATCGGCTACTGCTTCGGTGGTGGCGTGGTGCTCAATGCCGCAAGACAGGGCCTGCCATTGGCAGGCGTGGTGAGTTTCCATGGCGCGCTGACAACCAATACGCCGGCAACACCAGGCAGCGTCAAGGCGAAGATCCTTGTGGAACACGGGGCGCTGGACAGCATCGTCACCCAGGAAAACATCACGGCTTTCAAGCGCGAGATGGACAAGGCCGGCGCCGACTACAGATTCGTCATCCTCGACGGTGCCAGGCACAGTTTCACCAACCCGGATGCCGATCGACTTGGCCATGGCGATCATGGCGGGCCGGACATTGGCTACAACAAGGCTGCGGATGAAAAATCCTGGGCGGACATGCAGGCGTTCTTCAAAAGGATCTTTGGTCAGCCCTGACATCTGTGGCGAGGGGGCTAGCCCCCTCGCCACAAAAGCCGTCTGCTACTACCCAGCCCCAGGGCAACCCGGCAAAATGCCCGGCATGAACACCACTCCTGCCCTGCCCGTTTGCTGCACCCCCCTCGATGACCATTGGCCGCTGCCGTTTGTGCTGCCCGATACGGTCCTGTTGAGCACTCATTTCGATAGCACCCGACTGGCCAGCGATGACTTTCGGCGCAGCGCCGTGGAAGCGCCGGCGAGCATTCAGCGCTCTGTCGCCAAACGGCAGGCGGAGTTTCTCGCCGGGCGGGTATGCGCCCGGGCCGCGTTACAGCAGCTCGAAGGCTTGAACTTCATTCCGGCCATCGGCGAAGACCGGGCACCGGTCTGGCCTGCCCATATCACCGGTTCGATCACCCATAGCACTGGCCGGGCCGCGGCGATTGTCGCGAACAAAAGCCATTGGCGCGGCCTGGGCATGGATCTGGAAAACCTGCTCAATGCCGATCGGGCCGAACGCCTGGCCGGGGAAATCCTCAATCCGCCGGAGCTACTGCGCATGGCGACCGCTCATCACGATCAGCGGGCGTTGTTGGTCACCCTGACGTTCTCGGTCAAGGAAAGCCTGTTCAAGGCGCTTTATCCCATCGTTCAGCAACGTTTTTATTTCGAACACGCCGAAGTGCTGGAGTGGCGTGAGTCGGGTGAGGTGCGGTTGCGACTGCTGACGGATCTGTCCCGCGAATGGCGCAACGGCACCGAGCTGGATGCGCAATTCGGGGTCAAGGATGGGCAGTTGTTGAGTCTGGTCAGCATCAGGGCCTGAAGCTCTGTAGCGACCATACCGACCCCATCGCGAGCAGACTCGCTCCCACACAGGATCGATACCACACCAAAAATCCCTGTGGGAGCGAGCCTGCTCGCGATTAGGCCCGATCAAACGACGCAAGACTCACCGTTTCTCCTGATTCCTCGGCCAACTCAAGCTGAAACACGCCCCCCCCAGGCTTTTGCTCTTGCCGATCAATGCCCGCCCGCCATGCCAATGGATGATGCGTCGCACAATGGACAGACCTAACCCATGGCCTCCGGAAGCACGGGTGCGGCTATCGTCGAGACGCAGGAACGGCGTAAAGATCTTCTCCCACGCCGACTCCGGCACCCCCGGCCCGTCATCCTCGATATCCACCCGGCATCGCTGCTGCCCCACCTGATAGCTGATGGTCACCCGTGATTGCGCATGGCGCATGGCATTGCTCACCAGATTCTGGATCGCCCGGTGCAGATAACGCGGTTCGGCCTCGACCCAGGCGTCGTCGTTATCGGCCGCCGACAGGCACAACCCGCGCTGTACCGTGACGTCGGCGCGTAACGGCGCCAGCTCTTCAATCACTTGATTGACCAAGGCATCCAGATCGATCCGCTGAAAACTCAGCGCCGGAGAACCCTGTTCGAGCCGCGCGTAGGTCAGCATCTCGTCGACCAGCCGGTCGAGGTCCTCGATGTCGTGGTCCATGCCCTGGCAGTATTTTTCCAGGGCTTGCGGCGTGGTGGCCGAGCCGATCATCTCCAGGCCAAAGCGCAGGCGCGCCACCGGCGTGCGCAATTCGTGGGACACCGCACGCACCAGTTCGCGCTGGATCGCCAGCAACTGTTGCAAGTGCTCGGCCATGCCGTTGAAGGCCGATGCCAGGCGCCCCACGGAATCCGCGCCGCGCGCCGGCACGCGGGTTTCCAGGCTGCCCTTGGCGATGCGCGTGGCGGCGGCCTCCAGGCCACGCAAGCGGCGCTCGAGCTGACGCACCAACAGATAAACGATCAAGCCGATCAGCGTCAGGCCCAGCGCGGCGATCAGCACCAGCCATTCCGGGGGATAAGGATTCATCTGATACAACGGACCGATTTCCAGAACCCACGGCGTGCCGACCATGCCGGCAAACACCCGGATCGAATCGCCCCCCTTGCCCAGCGCCATCACCGTGTCGCCCTCGGACACCCGGCGGCTCTGGTCTTCATCCATGTCCGCCTCGTCAACCGTGACCAGGCGCAGGTCGAAGCCGAAGCCCTTGCTTTCCTTCAATTGCGCCAGGCGCAAGGGCTGGTCGGCTACCGGGGTCCGCACCAGTTCATCAGTCAACAGGTAGATGGTTGCACGGGCCAGTTGTTCGCTGATCTGCTGCACTTCCCCGGTGAGCATCAACTGCTCCTTGTCGCTGACCAGCTTGTATACCTTCGCCGCGTGCGGCCCGGTCTGTTCCACCAATGCCTGGCCACGCAACACACGAGTGCGCTGGGTAAGGTCGAGGTCAGTTTCGGTAAAGGTTTTCAGCGCCAGCGGAATGCCCAGCAGTCGCTCCCACACCAGCAGGGCCCGGTGGCGCTCGGTCTGGTTCATCGGTTGCAGGTTGTCGGCCATCAGCGAAAACGTGCCGTGGGCCAGGCGTTCGCGGTATTGCTCGCTGCGCACCTCATTGAGCAGGTGCAACGCCAGCACACCGAGCACCGCTACCAGAATCAGCGCGGCGCACATGCCGCCATAGATGCGCAGGAAGATCGAGTTCACAGGGTCTGGTCTACGCAAGCCTCGGGAACGAACAGATAGCCTTTGCTGCGCACGGTCTTGATCAGCCGTGGATGCTCCGGATCATCGCCGATCTTCGGGCGGATGCGCGAGATGCGCACATCGATGGAGCGATCCTGACCGTCATAGCCAATGCCCCGCAGCGCGGTAAAGATCTCTTCCCGGGAGAGGATGCGCCCGGCATTGGCCACCAATAGCCAGAGCAAGTCGAATTCGGCGCTGGTCAGCTCGATGCCGCGGCCCTGCAACCAGGCTTCGCGCAAGGCGTTGTCGACGATCAGCGGGCCGAACTGTAGACGCCGCTGTTTTTCCGGGGCGACTTCGGGCGTTTCACTGCGACGCAGCAAGGCCTGGATGCGTGCCAGCAGCAGACGCGGGCGTACCGGTTTGCACACGTAGTCGTCAGCCCCCAGGTCCAGGCCGAGAATCTGGTCAGCGTCATCAGTGCGGGCGGTGAGCATCAGGATCGGGCCGTCATATCGGGCGCGGACCTTGCGGCAAATGCTCAGGCCATCTTCACCGGGGAGCATCAGGTCGAGGATCACCAGGTCCGGTTGTTCCTTGATGATGCGGTTCGCAGCGAGCGCCCCATCGCCTTCGATCGATACACGCAGGCCATTGGCTTCCAGGTAATCGCGGGTCAGTTCGGCCAGTCGCTGGTCGTCCTCCACAATCAATACCTGCCAGGCTTCTTGCTCCACGGGTGACCTCTGCTTGCCAAAACACTGATAAGGAAGGATCCGCCCGTCTTTTTGTAATGATTCGGGAGGATAAATATGTATACACGCTGGGCCGATTGTATAAACGCCGCCCGTCGAGAACACAAGCGGGTAAATGCGTTCGGACAACAGGGTTTTTTGTGATAGGGTTCGCGCCCTTAAAAATCCGAACGAGCATTTTCGATCGTGGAAAATCGCTGAAAAAAGGTCCGGTCCAGCAGTGTCGCGGCCTACACGCCGGTTCCCTCTTTCACACACAATTTACGCACAGGTTTATCCACAGGCAGTACGTTGCAATCCTCCCCTAAAACGCATTATCTTGTAGCCAGGCGCTAAAAAAACCCTAGATATAGGGTTTTGCGCAAAAAACCAAACACAAACCAGACACCAATTTCAAGCGCTATTATTGCCTCTGTCCGGTTGAACCAAACGTATTTTCGAAAGACCAAACCGCGCGTGCGGATGGCTACTGTATTTCGGCCCCGAGTGGCGAAAACGGTACGGGTGTTGCAGTCCCGACTGTCACCTGCAATGGATCCCGGTTTCAGGCCCAAGGCGTGAAACCAAAGACTTCGGCATGGAAGCGGCGCCCGATAAAGCCCCCTTCCTACTGTCCCGAAGTTGTTATGCCCGGCGCTCGCCGGTTGTAGTGCTTCAGGACGGAACGGTGGGCACCGTGATGGTGCCCAAACAAACATAGAGAATGTGGAGACACTCCCCCATGCAAACCGACACAACTCGCGAGAACCCGCAGGGCACCTTGCCGCAGGCCGCCGATTCGAATTCGGATCTGTCCGCCACCGCGCCTGGCCAACTGCGCGTGATCAAGCGTAACGGCACTGTCGTTCCCTACACCGATGACAAAATCACCGTCGCCATCACCAAAGCGTTTCTCGCAGTTGAGGGCGGCACTGCTGCCGCCTCGTCGCGAATCCACGACACCGTTGCCCGCCTGACCGAACAGGTCACCGCGACCTTCAAGCGTCGCATGCCGTCGGGCGGCACCATCCACATCGAAGAAATCCAGGACCAGGTCGAACTGGCCCTGATGCGTGCCGGCGAGCAGAAAGTAGCCCGCGACTATGTGATCTACCGTGACTCTCGCGCCAAAGAGCGCGCAGCGCATACCCCTGCCGAAGAAGCCGTCAACGCTCACCCATCGATCCGCATCACCCGTGCCGACGGCAGCCTGGCGCCGCTGGACATGGGCCGCCTGAACACCATCGTCACCGAAGCCTGCGAAGGCCTGGAAGAAGTCGACGGCGACCTGATCCAGCGCGAAACCCTGAAGAACCTGTATGACGGCGTGGCCCTGAACGACGTCAACACCGCCCTGGTGATGACTGCCCGTACCCTGGTTGAACGCGAGCCGAACTACTCGTTCGTGACCGCGCGCCTGCTGATGGACACCCTGCGCGCCGAAGGCCTGGGCTTCCTCGGTGTGGCTGAAAGCGCCACTCACCACGAAATGGCCGACCTGTATGCGAAGGCGCTGCCGGCCTACATCGCCAAAGGTATCGAGTTCGAACTGCTGAACCCTGTGCTGGCCTCCTTCGACCTGGAAAAACTGGGCAAGGCGATCAACCACGAGCGCGACCAGCAATTCACCTACCTGGGCCTGCAAACCCTGTACGACCGTTACTTCATCCACAAGGATGGCGTGCGTTTCGAACTGCCGCAGATCTTCTTCATGCGTGTGGCCATGGGCCTGGCGATCGAAGAGAAGCAAAAAGAAGACCGCGCGATCGAGTTCTACAACCTGCTGTCGTCCTTCGACTACATGGCTTCGACTCCGACCCTGTTCAACGCCGGTACCCTGCGTCCACAGCTGTCGAGCTGCTATCTGACCACCGTTCCGGATGACCTGTCGGGCATCTACCACGCGATCCACGACAACGCCATGCTGTCGAAATTCGCTGGCGGTCTGGGCAACGACTGGACGCCGGTTCGTGCGCTGGGTTCGTACATCAAGGGCACCAATGGCAAATCCCAGGGCGTCGTACCGTTTCTGAAAGTCGTCAACGACACCGCTGTTGCCGTTAACCAGGGTGGCAAGCGCAAAGGCGCTGTATGCGCCTACCTGGAAACCTGGCACATGGACATCGAAGAGTTCATCGAGCTGCGCAAGAACACCGGTGATGACCGTCGTCGTACCCACGATATGAACACCGCCAACTGGATCCCTGACCTGTTCATGAAGCGCGTCTTCGATGACGGCAAGTGGACCCTGTTCTCGCCGTCCGAAGTGCCGGACCTGCACGATCTGACCGGCAAGGCCTTCGAAGAGCGCTACGAGTACTACGAAGCCCTGACCGAGTACCCTGGCAAGATCAAGCTGTTCAAGACCATCCAGGCCAAAGACCTGTGGCGCAAGATGCTGTCCATGCTGTTCGAAACCGGCCACCCATGGCTGACTTTCAAAGACCCGTGCAACCTGCGCAGCCCGCAGCAGCACGTCGGCGTGGTCCATAGCTCGAACCTGTGCACCGAGATCACCTTGAACACCAACAAGGACGAGATCGCCGTTTGCAACCTGGGCTCGATCAACCTGCCGAACCACATCGTCGACGGCAAGCTGGACACCGCCAAGCTGCAACGCACCGTGAACACCGCCGTGCGCATGCTCGACAACGTGATCGACATCAACTACTACTCGGTGCCGCAAGCGAAGAACTCCAACTTCAAGCACCGTCCGGTCGGCCTGGGCATCATGGGCTTCCAGGACGCGCTGTACCTGCAGCACATTCCTTACGGCTCCATTGCAGCCGTCGAGTTCGCCGACAAGTCGATGGAAGCGGTCAGCTACTACGCGATCCAGGCCTCCTGCGACCTGGCCGATGAGCGCGGCGCGTACGAGACCTTCAATGGTTCGCTGTGGTCCAAAGGCATCCTGCCACTGGATTCGCAACAGATCCTGATCGAGGCTCGCGGCCAGAAGTACATCGATGTCGACCTGAACGAAACACTGGACTGGGCACCGGTTCGCGCCCGTGTACAGAAAGGCATTCGTAACTCGAACATCATGGCCATCGCACCGACCGCGACCATCGCCAACATCACCGGCGTGTCGCAGTCGATCGAACCGACCTACCAGAACCTGTATGTGAAATCGAACCTGTCGGGCGAATTCACCGTGATCAACCCGTACCTGGTTCGCGACCTGAAGGCTCGCGATCTGTGGGACTCGGTCATGATCAACGACCTGAAGTACTACGACGGTTCGGTGCAGCAGATCGAGCGCATCCCGCAAGAACTCAAAGAGCTCTACGCGACTGCATTCGAAGTGGACACCAAGTGGATCGTCGACGCCGCCAGCCGTCGTCAGAAGTGGATCGACCAGGCTCAGTCGCTGAACCTGTACATCGCCGGCGCTTCGGGCAAGAAGCTGGACGTGACCTACCGCATGGCCTGGTACCGTGGTCTGAAGACCACTTACTACCTCCGTGCCCTGGCTGCGACCAGCACCGAGAAATCGACCATCAACACCGGCAAGCTGAACGCTGTTTCCAGCGGCGGCAACCACGGTGAAGATTCGGTCCTGGCAGCGCCAGCCGGCCCTGCTCCAGTGCCGAAGGCTTGCGCCATCGACGAGCCGGATTGCGAAGCTTGCCAATAAGCTGAGCCGGTAAGCGTCGCAAGACGCTTACTCGAAACCCCCGATCAGCCTCTGGCGGGTCGGGGGTTTTCTTTTGCCTATAGGAGTGAGCTTGCTCCGGGCGGCGATCCGACCATCGTCTTGAGAACGACGCGTGTATTCAGGATGAGCTCGTTATCGCTATCGACCATCGCGAACACGCTCGAGATGGCGTTGGCTCAAGCAACAAAAATCGCCGGATCTACTCCCGCGACTCAACCCCCAGCTCATCCCACACCGACTCGGCCAGATGGAACGTCGCATTGGCCGCCGGGATGCCGCAATAGATCGCGCTCTGCATGATCACTTCCTTGATCTCGCCACGGCTGACGCCATTGTTGGCGGCAGCGCGCAGGTGCAGTTTGAGTTCACCCTCGCGGTTCATGCCGATCAGCATGGCGATGGTGATCAGGCTGCGGGTGTGGCGCGGCAGGCCCTCGCGGGTCCAGATGTCGCCCCAAGCGTGGCGGGTGATCATTTCCTGAAACTCCGAGTTGAACTCGGTCAGGGTAGTCAGGCTGCGATCGACATGAGCGTCGCCCAGTACCGCGCGCCGGACGTTCATGCCTTCGTCGTAACGTTGTTTCTCGTCCACGGAATTTCCCTCAACGAGCCAGCAGGAACGCCAGTACGCGTTCGCTGAAATCAGCGCCGGCCTGCACGTTGGACAAGTGCGCAGCATAGAACTCGGCGTATTCGGCACCCTGCACATGTTCCTGAATGAAGTGCCCGCCCGATGGCGGCGTGACCGCATCCTGAGTGCCGGCGATCACCAGCAGCGGCGCCTTGATCGAGGACAACTGATCACGGAAATCGGCATCGCGCACGGCCGCACAGTTGGCCGCATAACCTTCAGGTGAAGTGGCCGCCAGCATGTCGGTAATCTGCTTGGCTGCCGCCGGGTTGGCCTCGGAGAAATCCGGGGTGAACCAGCGGGCAATCGACGCATCGCGCAGGGCAACCATGGCCGCCTGACCATCACGCAGCACCATTTCGATACGCGGGTTCCATACCGATGGATCGCCGATTTTTGCCGCGGTGTTGCACACGATCAACTTGTTCAGGCGCTCGCCGGCATTGATGCCCAGCCATTGCCCGATCAGTCCGCCCATGGACAGACCGCAGAAATGTGCCCGTTCGATGTGCAGGGCATCCAGCAACGCCAGCACGTCGCGACCCAGTTGCTCGATGCTGTAAGACCCCGGCGTTACCAATGACTGGCCATGACCGCGGGTGTCGAAACGCAACACGCGAAAATACTCGGAGAACGCCGGGATTTGCGCATCCCACATGTGCAGGTCCGTGCCCAGTGAGTTGGACAACACCAGCACCGGCGCATCGACCGGTCCATCGAGTTGGTAATGAAGTTCGCCCTCGGCGAGTTGTACAAAAGCCACAGCAGTCTCCTTCAGGCAGTCAATGCAGAATGTTCAGCCACCGCCCGCTCGACCCAGGCATGGGCCTGGCCGAGGTAATGGGCGGGGTCCAGCAGATGATCGAGTTCTTCAGCCGACAGTTCGGCGGTCACTTGTGGTTCGTCGCCGAGTACCGCGCGCAGATGACGTTGTTCGGCCACGGCGCGTTTGCAGCATTGCTCCAGCAGATGATGCGCGGTGTCGCGCCCAACCCGTTGCGCCAGGACGATGCTCACTGCTTCGGCGAGCACCAGGCCCTGGGTCAGATCGAGGTTGCGGGCCATGCGCCCGGCATCCACTTCCAGGCCTTGGGCGATCGCCAACGCCTGCTGCAGGCTGCCCGACACCAGGCAGCAAATTTCCGGCAGGGTTTCCCACTCGGCATGCCACAGGCCGAGGCTGCGCTCGTGTTCCTGGGGCATGGCACTGAACAGCGTCGAGAGCAGACCGGGTACGCGAGTCGCCGCGCCGATCAGCACCGCCGCGCCCACCGGATTGCGCTTGTGCGGCATGGTCGAGGAACCGCCCTTGCCCGGCGCCGAGGGTTCGAACACTTCGGCGGCCTCGGTTTGCATCAGCAGGCTGATGTCGCGACCGAGCTTGCCGAGACTGCCGGCGATCAGGCCGAGTACCGCACCGAACTCCACCACGCGGTCACGCTGGGTATGCCATGGCTGATCGGGCAAGGTCAGTTGCAGCTCTTCGGCCAGCGCCTGGGCAATCGGCATGGCCTGTTCACCAAGGGCCGCCAGGGTCCCGGATGCACCGCCCAATTGCAGCACCAGCAGCCGTGGCTTGAGTTCAGCCAGGCGTTGGCGACTGCGCGTCACCGCGCCCAGCCAGCCGGCGATTTTCATGCCGAGAGTAACGGGCGTTGCGTGTTGCAACCAGGTGCGCCCGGCCAGCGGCGTGGCCACATAATGTTGGGCCCGCGTCGCCAGGGTCTGACCCAGTTGTGCCAGATCGCTTTCGATCAGTTCCAGTGCGCGGCGCAGTTGCAGCACCAGGCCGCTGTCCATCACATCCTGACTGGTCGCACCCAAATGTACATAACGCTCGGCTTCGGCATCGGTCGCCGCGATCTGTTTGCCCAGCGCCTTGACCAAGGGAATCGCCGAGTTACCTGCTGTGGCAATCGCCTCGCCCAACGCCGCAAAGTCGTAAAGTCCGGCGCTGCAAGCTGCTTCAATAGGCCCGACAGCACTCGACGGAATCAACCCGACCCGCGCTTCGGCCCGAGCCAGTGCCGCTTCGAAATCGAGCATGGCCTGAACCCGGCCCTGATCGCAGAACACGTCACGCATATCGCGGGCAGTGAAATAGGCATCGAACAATTGATTGCCCGGTCGCTGGTTCATAAACAATTCCTGGAGGCGCGGGCCACTACGGCCCGCGCGAAAAGATCAAAGGTCGTGTTGCAGGTACGCGGACTGTTTCGGCAGACGCAGGCTGAACAGGAACGCCACCGCCATCATCACCGTGACGTACCAGTAGAAGGAGTTTTCCATGCCCACAGCCTTGAGGCTCAAGGCCACGTATTCCGCCGAACCGCCGAAGATCGCATTCGCCACCGCATACGCCAGGCCGACACCCAGTGCACGCACCTCTGGCGGGAACATCTCGGCTTTCACCAGGCCACTGATGGAGGTGTAGAAACTGACGATCGCCAGCGCCAGGGTAATCAACACAAAGGCCAGGAACGGACTACTGACACTTTTCAGGCTCAACAGGATCGGTACAGTGAACAGCGTGCCGAGGGCGCCGAACCAGAGCATCGAGTTACGCCGGCCGATCTTGTCGGCGAGCATGCCGAAAACCGGTTGCATGCACATATAGAGGAACAGCGCGCCGGTCATGATGTAGCTGGCGGTCTTGGCCGGCATGCCGGCGGTGTTCACCAGGTACTTCTGCATGTACGTGGTGAAGGTGTAGAAAATCAGCGAACCACCGGCGGTGTAACCCAGTACAGTGATGAACGCGGCTTTATGGTCGCGGAACAGTGCGCTGATGCTCCCGGCGTCCTTGTTCTCGCGCATTTCCTTGCTGGTGGTTTCTTTCAGCGAACGGCGCAGATAAAGCGACACGAGCGCCGCCATGGCACCCACCACGAATGGAATCCGCCAACCGTAGGCACGCAACTCGTCTTCACTGAGGAACTGTTGCAGGATCACCACGACCAATACCGCCAGCAGTTGCCCGCCAATCAGCGTTACGTACTGGAACGAAGCGAAGAAACCGCGCTGCCCCTTGAGGGCGACTTCACTCATGTAGGTGGCGGTGGTGCCGTACTCGCCGCCTACCGACAGGCCCTGGAGCAACCGTGCAAACAACAACAGAATCGGCGCCCAGATCCCTATGCTGCTGTAGGTCGGCAGGCAAGCAATCAGCAACGAGCCGAAGCACATCATCAGAATCGAGATCAACATCGAATTCTTGCGCCCGTGCTTGTCTGCCAAGCGCCCGAAAATCCAGCCACCAATCGGTCGCATCAGGAACCCGGCGGCAAACACGCCCGCGGTATTGACCAACTGCACCGTGGGGTTGTCGGAGGGGAAAAAGGCCGAGGCGAAATAGATCGCACTGAAGGCGTAGACATAGAAGTCGAACCATTCGACCAGGTTACCGGACGAGGCGCCGACAATGGCAAAGATCCGTTTTCTGCGCTCTTCGCCGGTATATAGCGCGGGTGTAGCGGTTGGCGTTGTCATTGTTTTTCACTCAATGGGGACAGTGAGAGTCTAGACACACTTTGCAACAGCCCCGTTCCACAGATAGCTCAGTAACGCGATCCCTTGTAGGAGCGAACATGCTCGCTCCTACAGGGTTTTGTGAGTTACTCAATAATCGAAGAACACCGTCTCGGCATCAGTGCCCTGCAGAATCACGTTCCACTGGTACACACCGCTTGCATCCTTCTTCGCCAGCAAAGTACCCCGACGCTCGGCCGGCACGCACTCCAGCAGCGGATCGTTCACATTCGCCGCCTCGCCATCGAAGTAAATCCGTGTCAGCAGGTGCTTTACCAGGCCACGGGCAAACACCAGTACCACCAGATGCGGTGCCTGAGTCGCGCCTTTGAGCCCCTCAACCGTACCCGGCTTGATGGTGGTGAAGCGAAAGCGTCCTTCGGCATCCACCGGCACCCGACCAAAGCCTTCGAAGTTCGGGTCCAGGGGTTTGTCCTGGTCGTCTTCGGGGTGGTCATACTTGCCTGCGGCGTTGGCCTGCCAGACTTCCAGCATCGCGTCGTTGACGATGTCGCCATTGCCGTCGACCACTTGCCCGGTGATCGCCACGCGCTCGCCCAGGGTTTGTTCGACGGTCAGGTTTTCACGGTTCAGCCAGGTCAGGCCGATATGGTAGTACGGCCCGACGGTGTGGGACGTGGTCGCAGTCAGCGTCATCTTATTTCTCCATCGGCGTGGCGTCGCGGCCGCGCAATACGATGTCCCAGCGATAGCCGAGGGCATAGGAAGGGATGGTTTTTTCCAGATCGAACGTGGCGATCAAACGCTCTTTGGCGCTGGTATCGGGCACGCAGTTGTAGATCGGGTCGTATGCCAGCAGCGGGTCACCCGGGAAATACATCTGCGTCACCAGGCGCGTCAGGATGCTCGGCCCGAACAGCGAAAAGTGGATGTGCGCCGGGCGCCACGCGTTGTGGTGGTTACCCCATGGATAAGCGCCAGGCTTGATGGTCTGGAACTGATACCAGCCATCGGCGTCGGTCACGGTGCGGCCGGTGCCAGTGAAGTTCGGGTCCAGCGGTGCGTCGTGCAGGTCGCGAGCATGGGCGTAGCGACCGGCGGCGTTGGCCTGCCAGATCTCGACCAGAATCCCCGGCACCGGCAGACCGTTTTCATCCAGCACACGGCCGTGGATGATGATGCGCTCGCCCAGGGGTTCACCCTGGTGCTGGGCGGTCAGGTCGTTGTCCTTCTCGTTGATGCGCTCGGCGCCGATGGTCGGCCCGGTGACTTCCGACAACGAATGGGGCAGGAACACCAACGGCTTGGACGGCGAGCGCAAGTTGGTGGATTGATAGGTCGGGTGCAGGTATTCCGGCTGAGTGCCGGCCTGCGGGCGACGGTATCCAGGTTTGTCAGTCATTACACGTTCCTCAGTTCTTGTTGGCCGACGGGGTGTGTCAGACACGTTCGATCGCCAAAGCCAGCCCCTGGCCGACGCCGACGCACATGGTCGCCAGACCTTTCTTGCCGCCGGTTTTTTCCAGCTGATGCAACGCGGTCAACACCAATCGCGCGCCGCTCATGCCCAACGGGTGACCCAAGGCAATCGCGCCACCGTTCGGGTTGACCTGGGCCGCGTCGTCCGCGATCCCCAGTTCACGCAGCACCGCCAAACCCTGGCTGGCGAATGCTTCGTTGAGTTCGATCACGTCGAAATCGCTGACCGCCACACCGAGGCGCTCGGTCAGTTTGCGCACCGCCGGCACCGGGCCGATGCCCATCACCCGAGGAGCGACACCGGCGCTGGCCATGCCCAGCACTTTGGCGCGGGCGGTCAGGCCGTGTTTCTTCACGGCTTCGGCCGAGGCCAGGATCAACGCCGCTGCGCCATCGTTCACTCCGGAGGCGTTGCCGGCGGTGACGGTTTTGTCGGGGCCGTTGACTGGTTTGAGTCTGGTCAGGGCTTCCAGAGTGGTGTCGGCGCGAGGGTGCTCGTCCTGGCTGACCACGGTTTCACCCTTCTTCTGGGCAATCCGTACTTCGACAATTTCTTCGGCGAAGAACCCGGCGGCTTGCGCGGCGGCGGTGCGCTGCTGACTGCGCAAGGCAAAGGCGTCCTGATCCTCGCGGGAGACTTTGTAGTCGTCGGCCACGTTGTCAGCGGTCTGAGGCATCGCGTCCACGCCGTACTGCGCTTTCATCAGCGGGTTGATGAAGCGCCAACCGATGGTGGTGTCTTCAAGCTTCATGTTGCGCGAAAACGCTGCGTCGGCCTTGCCCATCACGAACGGTGCACGGGACATCGACTCGACACCGCCGGCAATCGCCAAGTCCATCTCGCCGCTGGCAATAGCACGAAACGCGGTGCCGATGGCATCCATGCCCGAAGCGCAAAGACGATTGAGGGTCACGCCAGGAATGCTGTCCGGCAACCCGGCCAGCAACAGCGCCATGCGCGCCACGTTGCGGTTGTCTTCGCCGGCCTGGTTGGCGCAGCCGAGGAACACCTCGTCCACCGCGCTCCAGTCCACCGACGGGTTGCGCTCGATCAAGGCCTTGATCGGCACGGCGGCCAGGTCGTCGGCACGCACTGTCGACAGACCACCGCCGAAACGGCCGATGGGGGTACGAATCGCGTCGCAGATATAAACGTCACGCATCACGCTTCTCCGGGGGCTTGGCCGTGGGCGGCAGCAGTACGGGCCTCGAGATCACGCAGCGCGCTCAGTTCGACGTCGGTCGGCTCGGCGGTTTGCTCAACGTTGTCGGCAAAACGGATTGCCCAACCGGTGGCGGCGACCACTTGCTCGCGGGTCACGCCCGGGTGCAGTGCGGTGACCACGAACTCGTGGGTACCCTCCTCCGGCTCCATGATGCACAGGTCGGTGATGATCCCGACCGGACCGGCGCCCGGCAGGCCGAGACGCTTGCGCGAATCACCGCCCTCGCCGTGGCCGACCGAAGTAATGAAGTCGAGTTTATCGACGAACGAACGCGCCGACTGCTTGAGGATGATCAGCACGCTCTTGGCCGAGCCGGCAATCTCCGGCGCGCCACCGGCACCGGGCAGGCGCACTTTCGGCGCGTGATAATCGCCGACCACGGTGGTGTTGATATTGCCGAAACGGTCGACCTGCGCCGCGCCGAGGAAGCCGACGTCGATGCGTCCGCCCTGCAGCCAGTAACGGAAAATCTCGCCGGTCGGGACTACGGTGTCGGCGGTTTCCGCCAACTCACCGTCACCGATCGACAGTGGCAGTACGCTCGGCTTGGCACCGATCGGACCCGATTCGTAGATCAGTACTACATCCGGAGAGGACGTCAGGCGCGCCAGGTTGGCCGCTTTCGACGGCAGACCGATGCCAACGAAGCACACTGAACCGTTCTTCAGACGACGGGCAGCGGCGACGGTCATCATTTCATTGGTGGTGTAAGTCATTACTTCGCCTCCGAAGCGGCGGCCAGTTTGGCCTGGAACTCGCTGAAGTCAGCGCTGCCATGGATGTATTCGTTGATCCACGCGGTGAAGGTTTCACGGTCGCGGGCAATCGGGTCCCAGGCCTGGTAGAAACGGTTGTCGCGTTCGGTGTAACCGTGGGCGTAGGATGGATGAGCGCCGCCAGGTACGTGGCAAACCGCACTCAAGGCCCAGGTGGGCAGCACACAGGCATTCATTGGCGCATTGAGGTCGTCGACGATTTCTTCAACGGTGACGATGCAGCGCTTGGCGGCCAATGCGGCCTCTTTCTGTACGCCGAGGATGCCCCAGAGCAGCACGTTGCCCTTGCGGTCGGCTTTCTGCGCGTGAATCACGGTAATGTCCGGGCGCACCGAAGGCACGGCGGCCAGCACTTCACCAGTGAACGGGCAGGTCACCGATTTGATCAGCGGGTTGACCTTCGGCAAGTCGGAACCGGCGTAGGCACGCAGGACCGCGAACGGCAGGCCGGAAGCGCCGGCGACGTAGGCATTGGCCAGGTCGGCATGGCTGTGTTCTTCGATCTCCAGCGCATGCGGCCACTGTTTCTCCACCGCGTCACGCAGGCGATGCAGGGAGCCGACACCCGGGTTGCCACCCCAGGAGAAAATCAGCTTGCGGGCACAACCGGCACCGATCAACTGGTCGTAGATCAAGTCAGGGGTCATCCGCACCAGGGTCAGGTCTTTCTTGCCCTGGCGAATGATTTCGTGACCCGCCGCCGTCGGGATCAGGTGGGTAAAGCCTTCGAGCGCGACCGTATCGCCGTCGTTTACGAATTGCTTCACCGCGTCGTGCAGCGAAAGGATTTCAGCCATTGGGGCAGGCTCCCGTTTGTTATTAACCGACAGTGGAAGAAGGCGCCGATGCGCAGCGCCGGAATGACTGAAGGTTAAGCTTCTGAAAAAGGCCAAACAATCCGATAATCGACTGAGCGTTCGATTATCGAACACATTGTTGTCTGGCTACCTATCCCCAAAAGCATCGCGAGCAGGGCTCACTCCCACAGAGGATTGCAATCAACTGTGGGAGCGAGCCCTGCTCGCGAAGAGGCCATCTACATCACACGAGATTCCGGATCAGGCTGTCAGGTCGCATCCGCATGACTGACCATACCCTTGATCACCACCGCCGTGGTCGCCAGCGCCGCCGGTATCACCAGCGCCGTCAGCACTTGCTCGAAGTTCCAGCCCAGCCCCAGCAGCGTCGCCCCCATCCACGCCCCGAGGATGGCGCCGAAGCGACCGATCCCGAGCATCCACGACACTCCGGTGGCCCGCCCCTGAGTCGGATAAAAACGCGCAGCCAGCGACGGCATTGCCGATTGCGCACCGTTGACACACATCCCGGCCACCAGCACCAGCGTTGCCAGCAGCGCGATGTCGCCCAGGCTCTGCCCTACCGCGTAGGCAAACACCCCGGCCAGCAGGTAGAAAGTGCCGATGACCTTGTGCGGATTGAACCGGTCCATCGCCCAGCCCACGCCCACCGCACTCAACACGCCACCCAACTGGAACAGCGCACCAATGAAGGCGGCCTGTTCCATACTCGCGCCACTGTCACGCATCAGCGTCGGCAGCCAACTGGTCAGCAGGTAAACGATCACCAGGCCCATGAAGTAGGTCAGCCACAGCAGCAAGGTGCCGAAGCTGTAGGTGCCGGAGAAAATCACCGCGAACACATTGCGCGCCTTCACGGTTTTCTGTTCCGGCACGCTGAAACTGGATGCCTGGGCCACCATTGTCGGGTCAATCGGCGCCAGTGCCTTGCGCACTTTGTCCGTACCGCGGTTACGCACCACCAGGTAGCGCGCCGACTCCGGCAGCCAAAGCAGCAAAACGACGGCGAGGATCAGCGGCAGAATTCCGCCGATCAGCAGCAGGCTGTGCCAGCCAAAGGCCGGAATGAGCTTGGCCGAGATAAATCCGCCGCCGGCCATGCCGAGGTTGAAACCGCAGAACATGCTGGTCACCAGCAGGGACTTCTTGCGCTCCGGGGTGTACTCCGACAGCAGGGTCGTGGCATTCGGCATGCCGGCGCCCAAACCCAGGCCGGTCAGGAAGCGCAACACAAGCAACTGATCGACATTGCTGCTGTAGGCCGAGGCCAGGCTGAAGGCGCCGAACAAAAGCACCGCCCCGACCAGTACGACTTTTCGCCCGAAGCGGTCAGCCAAAGGACCGGAGCCCAGTGCACCGAAGACCATGCCGATCAAGGCTGCGCTCATTACCGGGCCAAGACTGGCACGATCGATCCCCCAATCCTGAGACAGCGCCGGCGCGATGAAGCCCATGGCCGCAGTATCGAGGCCGTCGAGAAAGACAATCAGAAAACACAGGATCACCACCCGCCACTGGTAGCGCGAAATGGGTTGAGCGTTGATGAAGGACTGCACGTCAAGGCAGTTACCTACAGCAGACTGAGGCTGGTTCATTATTTTTATTCCGTGGATCACAGTCGAAAAGGGGTCAGCCGGGGCTGACGCAGTCGCGACAGTAATGATCCACAGGAAACAGCGTCAATTCGCTGAACGCGACTCTGTGCGTTTATCGAACAGCTTAGGAGAACAACTGGGTACTCAGGTCGCGACTGGCACTCAGCAGTCCAGGCAGAAAACGCTGTTCCAGCTCATTGCGGCTGACTCGCCCGGCGTGCGTGCTGACGTTGAGGGCCGCGACCACCTGGCCGGAGGCGTCATACACCGGGACGGCAATCGAACGCAGCCCTTGCTCAAGTTCCTGGTCGACGATGCACCAGCCTTGCTGTCGCACCTCCTGCAGGCATTCGAGCAGTGCCTCGGGGGTGTGAATCGTACGGCTGGTCTTGGCCTGCAACTCGGCGTGTTCGAGGTATTCGCCCAGCGAAGTGTCATCCAGCGCGGCCAGCAGAATCCGTCCCATCGACGTGCAATAGGCCGGCAGGCGCCCGCCCACCGACAGGTCCACCGAAATCAGACGCTGGGTGGTCGCGGAGCGGGCGATGTACAGAATGTCATCACCTTCCAGCGTGGCCATGTTGCAGGCCTCGTGCAGTTGCTCGCTCATGCGGTCCAGGTAAGGCTGGGCGGAAACCGCCAGCGGCGTCGATGACACATAGGCATGGCCGAGGGTCAGCACTTTGGGCAGCAGCGAATAGGTGCGGCCGTCAGTGGTGGCGTAGCCGAGCTTGATCAGGGTGTGCAGGCAACGTCGCACGGCGGCGCGGGGAATTTCCGTGCGGTGACTGATCTGGGCGATGGTCAGGTGCCGTTTGCGCTCCTGAAACGCTTGTACCACGGCCAGGCCACGGGCCAGGGACGTCATGAAATCCGGGTCGCCGGTCAGTGCCTGGATCCGTTTGGCCGGTGAGGCAACGATGGGGGGAGCCACTGAAGCGAAGGAGTTGCGCATTTGATCGTTCATACAAGGTCCTTTTACCCACTCGGATCAGCGGCTATTACAAAGGGCTACCGCCTGGCACTCAAGCCCGGCCTGTCATCTTCGGGCGATTATCGAACGCTCGACCGATAATCGCAATCCATCCTGTCAATCGCCCGATCCGCTGATGTCCGGTTTTTCGCGGACTCACGAACCTCTGTTTACATCGACTCGCCACAGGACTTAATGAGGCAATCCAAGTGCCGAAACTTGCTCGGCTTAATGGCGTCAGAAAGGCATCTCGGCGATGTGGTATCAGTCGACGTTCCAGTTAATCGCAAGTTTTGAGCAACAAAACGGTCACACACCAAAATTCACTTTTAACTCTTTGGAGATAGTGTTCTTCAAATCGGCCGCTATAATACAATTCAGTAGCGCTTCGGTTTTTTACTTGCCGAACCCGCTGCCCGGCAATGCGATGTTCCATCGCCGTTGCCCGTAGCAAGCGCCAGACCCGCATTGCACAGCCTTGTCAGTGCGCTTGCTGAAACAGGAAACTGAAGCTACGTCAGCTATTTATCTCTGGTGTCGTAGCCGCCTGTGACATGGAAGTATTGATCACGCCGTTGCCAAAACGATGCTTTGACGGGCATTGCCCATTCAACGAACGTGATCAGTCGATTTGATACAGCGCGTTTTCACCAGAATTTATCCAAACTCAATCAGGTAGCACTGTGACGAAAGACGAACTGCGCGCGGAACTAGAGCGCCAGGAACAACGTTACAAGGAAGTTTACGGCGGAGAAGTCACCACTTACGCCGCTCAACCCGAACCGGAACGCAAACCCTGGCGTAAACGCGCCACCGTTCAGGATCAGGTTTTCCAGCAAGAACTTCAAAAAATGGAAAAGGAACTCAAAGCCGAAGAGCCGTGACTGCTTTGGCCTGATCCTTACAAGGGCCTGCCTCTGCACCTGTTAAAAGCAGGATGTATTGATGTTGCCTTTCGCGCCCGCTACAAGCGGGCAGCGGCCATCACCATCGTAGAATCAGGCGGATTTCTGATATCTGACCTATTTCTCAGATTTTTCGCACAGCCATTCAGGCCCCTTTTACCGGGTCGTGAAGGTTTTGCTTCAGCAAATTTATCTAACGAAATCAAGCACTTAAAAAACACAGCAAAACCCTGGGGTTTTAGGTGCTGCGGCAAAAAATTTCGTTGAAGATTGTTACCGATGAGCAGCTAGTGCGTTGATTAGCAGTCTTTTCTGGCATAATCGCGCCCCCTTATGACCGGGTCAGAAAACCTTCATGATCGATTTATTCAGCGGACTGGATGCTTGGGTGCTTGTGAGCCTCTTGCTCGCCCTGGCCTTTGTCCTCGCCTTCGAGTTCATCAACGGCTTTCATGACACCGCTAACGCGGTGGCCACCGTTATCTACACCAAAGCCATGCCGCCTCACCTGGCGGTGTTCTTCTCCGGTGTATTCAACTTCCTCGGCGTGCTGCTGGGCGGGGTCGGCGTGGCGTATGCCATCGTCCACCTGCTGCCGGTAGAACTGCTGATCAATGTGAACACCGGTCACGGACTGGCCATGGTGTTCTCGTTGCTCGCCGCAGCCATCACCTGGAACCTGGGTACCTGGTACTTCGGTATCCCCGCCTCCAGCTCCCACACGCTGATCGGTTCGATCCTCGGCGTGGGCCTGGCCAACGCGCTGATCAACGAAATTCCGTTGGCCGACGGGGTGAACTGGCAAAAGGCGATCGATATCGGCATGTCGCTGGTGTTCTCGCCAATGGCAGGCTTCCTGATCGCCGCGCTGGTCCTGATCGGTCTTAAATGGTGGCGTCCGCTGTCGAAGATGCACAAGACGCCGGAACAGCGCCGCAAGATCGACGACAAGAAACACCCGCCGTTCTGGAATCGCCTGGTACTGGTGATCTCGGCCATGGCCGTGAGTTTCGTACACGGTTCCAACGATGGCCAGAAAGGTATCGGCCTGATCATGCTGGTGCTGATCGGTATCGTGCCGGCCCAGTTCGTCCTCGACCTGAACAGCACAACTTATCAGATCGAGCGGACTCGCGACGCGACCCTGCACCTGAACCAGTTCTACCAGCGCAATTCCGAAACCCTGGGCGAGTTCCTGGCCCTGGGCAAGAGCCTGGACGGTGACTTGCCGGAGAAATTCCGTTGCAACCCGCAACAGACCGAACCGACCATTACCGCCCTGCTTGGCACCCTCAATGGTGTAGCCGACTACCATTCGCTGTCGGCGGAAAGCCGTATCGAAGTACGTCGTTACCTGCTCTGCCTGGACGACACCGCGAAGAAAGTCAGCAAGTTGCCAACTCTTGGGGCGCGTGAAAAGGCCGACCTGGACAAATTGCGCAAAGACCTGACCACGACCACTGAATACGCCCCGTTCTGGGTGATTCTGGCGGTAGCACTGGCCTTGGGCCTGGGCACCATGGTCGGCTGGAAACGCGTTGTACTGACCATCGGCGAGAAGATCGGCAAGCAAGGCATGACTTACTCCCAGGGCATGTCGGCGCAGATCACCACCGCCAGCCTGATTGGCATGGCGAACGTCTTCAGCCTGCCGGTTTCCACCACCCACGTGCTGTCCTCCGGCGTGGCGGGCACCATGGTCGCCAACAAAAGTGGCCTGCAAGGCGGCACCGTCAAAACCATCCTGCTGGCCTGGGTGTTGACCCTGCCAGCCACCGTGGCCCTGTCGGCCGGGTTGTTCTGGCTGGCCTCGAAGGCACTGGGTAGCTGATACAGCCGCATCGAAAAAGGCGCGCTCCGCAAGGAACGCGCCTTTTTTATTGCCGGCTACATCCGACACTACACAAATAATGTGGGAGCAAGCCCCACCCTTATCTTGTGTACATCCTCAAATCTCAGGCAAAAAAAAGGGCAACCGAAGTTGCCCAAAATGCCTTGCGTGCTCATTACATCCAGAAAGACCTGCGGTTATTTCCGCTTGTGCGAGTCCTTCCAGATAAAAAATCCGAAACCTGCAAAAAAAACCAACATGAGGCTGACAGTCAGCACCCCGGCGATCACCACGTTGTCGAAAAACATGACGCGTCTCCTGCACTTGCCCTGTTGCGATAGGGCTAAGTTAACCAAACGGGCAGGACAGAATATTGACCGGGATCAATGTCGCCCGAGACCGGGCAAGAGGAAGGGAGATGTTTGACCCGCATCAATGAATGCGGGGTGGGGTCAGCGTTTTTTCGGTTTGTTTTTCGGCTTTTTCCTCGCCTTGCCCAATGGCATGGCTTGCTCGAACGCCTGGCGAACTTCATTGAGCCGCTTGTCATTGAGGTCATGAACACGCTTGGCGCGTTCAGCATTGAGGTCGATCAGTTTGTCGTCTTGGCTCATGGCGGTCAGTGCATCGCTTGAAATGAGTGTCAGCCGCCGTAGCGTTCGGCAACCCTGCGTCAATAATGCGGCCTGACGGCCGCGCTGACCAGTCTGCGCTCAAATCTCGATATCGACCCACAGTCCCTGCCGCGGCTGATCTTCCATCAGCGGCGCCACCGGTACGGTGTTGTCGGCATTGAGCTCATCACCGGGAATCGCCAGGTGAGCCTCGGGGTCATTATCGGCTTCACGACGGCGCCTTTCCTGCTCCTGCCTGCGGCGCTGCTCCTCGCGCAGCACTGCCCCGTCCTCTTCAGGATTGCGCTTTTGCAGGTCAATGGTGCTTTCACTGGAGCTTTCCTGCACCGGCACCACTGGTGGAATATCCGGACGCTGGCGGATCGGGTCGGTTTGTGAAGTGATCGGCACGGCACTCAGGGGGAGCATCGGTGGCAGCATGATTTTCGGTCTCCTGTCAGCAGGCTGTCGGCTGCGGGGATGGCGACTTGAGCCATCGGTCGCAAACTGTGACCCAATTGGCACTCATTAGTGCACCGAGCGGCGCGTCATGCATACGTGGGCTAACGTAAGACTGTGAGTTTTTCTGAGAGTCCTTTGGCCCTGAAGCCCTCATTCCGTTAAGATAGCCCGCTTTTTCAAGGTGGGAGTCAGGCAGCATGGCGCAGCAGTATCAACCGGGGCAACGCTGGATCAGTGACAGCGAAGCCGAGCTGGGATTAGGCACCGTTCTGGCACAGGACGGCCGCTTGTTGACCGTGCTCTACCCGGCCACTGGCGACACTCGCCAGTACGCGCTTCGGAATGCGCCTCTTACCCGCGTGCGGTTTTCGCCGGGTGACACCATCACTCACTTCGAAGGCTGGAAACTGACCGTCCGCGAAGTCGACGACATTGATGGCCTGCTGGTTTACCACGGCCTCAACGGGCAGAACGACGTGGTCACCCTGCCGGAAACCCAACTGTCGAACTTCATCCAGTTCCGCCTGGCCAGCGACCGTCTGTTCGCCGGCCAGATCGACCCGCTGGCCTGGTTCTCCCTGCGTTATCACACCCTGGAACATACCAGCCGCCAGTTGCAGTCCTCCCTTTGGGGGCTGGGCGGCGTGCGTGCGCAACCGATCGCGCACCAATTGCACATTGCTCGCGAAGTCGCCGACCGTATCGCGCCACGGGTTCTGCTGGCCGACGAAGTGGGCCTGGGCAAAACCATCGAAGCCGGCCTGGTGATCCATCGCCAATTGCTCTCGGGCCGCGCCAGCCGTGTGCTGATCCTGGTTCCGGAGAACCTGCAACACCAGTGGCTGGTAGAAATGCGCCGTCGCTTCAACCTGCAGGTTGCGCTGTTCGACGAAGAGCGCTTCATCGAAAGCGATGCCAGCAACCCGTTCGAAGACACCCAGCTCGCACTGGTCGCCCTTGAGTGGCTGGTGGACGACGAGAAAGCCCAGGACGCACTGTTCGCGGCAGGCTGGGACTTGCTGGTGGTCGACGAGGCTCACCACCTGGTGTGGCACGAAGATCAGATCAGCCCTGAATACTCACTGGTCGAGCAACTCGCCGAAACCATTCCCGGCGTGCTGCTGTTGACCGCCACCCCGGAACAATTGGGCCAGGACAGCCACTTCGCTCGTCTG
Source organism: Pseudomonas sp. B28(2017) (assembly GCF_002113025.1). Lineage (GTDB taxonomy): Bacteria > Pseudomonadota > Gammaproteobacteria > Pseudomonadales > Pseudomonadaceae > Aquipseudomonas. The sequence continues at coordinate 397,195 of NZ_NEJH01000002.1, forward strand.
CGCCTGCTCGACCCGAACCGTTTCCACGACCTGCAGGCCTTCCGCGCCGAGAGCGAAAACTATCGCCCGGTGGCTGAAGCCGTTCAGGAGTTGCTGGACAAGGGACGCCTTTCGCCGCAAGCCCACCAGACCATCCACGGTTTCCTCGGTAACGAAGGCGAAGCCCTGCTGGCCGCCGTCAACGATGGCGACACCGAAGCCAGCGCCCGCCTCGTGCGCGAATTGCTCGACCGTCACGGTACCGGCCGCGTGCTGTTCCGTAACACCCGCGCCGCCGTGCAGGGTTTCCCGGAGCGCAAGCTGCACCCGTACCCGCTGCCATGCCCGGACGAATACCTCGAACTGCCGTTGGGCGATCACGCCGAGCTGTACCCGGAAGTCAGCTTCCAGGCCCAACCGGATACCAGCGAAGAAGAACGCTGGTGGAAATTCGACCCGCGCGTCGAATGGCTGATCGATCAGCTGAAGATGCTCAAGCGCACCAAAGTGCTGGTGATCTGCGCCCACGCCGAAACCGCCATGGACCTGGAAGACGCCCTGCGCGTGCGTTCCGGCATTCCGGCCACGGTGTTCCACGAAGGCATGAACATCCTCGAGCGTGACCGCGCCGCCGCCTACTTCGCCGACGAAGAGTTTGGCGCACAAGTGCTGATCTGCTCGGAAATCGGCAGTGAAGGTCGAAACTTCCAGTTCTCCCATCACCTGGTGCTGTTCGACCTGCCGTCCCACCCGGACCTGCTGGAACAACGTATCGGTCGACTGGACCGGATCGGCCAGAAACACGTCATCGAACTGCATGTGCCGTACCTGGAAACCAGCCCGCAAGAGCGCCTGTTCCAGTGGTACCACGAAGCACTGAACGCCTTCCTCAACACCTGCCCGACCGGCAACGCCTTGCAGCACCAGTTCGGCCCGCGCCTGCTGCCGCTGCTCGAAGAAGCCGACGATGTCGAATGGCAAGCGCTGATCGACGAAGCCCGCACCGAGCGTGAGCGCCTGGAAGCCGAGCTGCACACCGGCCGTGACCGCTTGCTGGAGCTGAACTCCGGTGGCGCGGGCGAAGGCGATGCACTGGTGGAAGATATCCTTGAGCAGGACGATCAGTTCGCGCTGCCGATCTACATGGAAACCCTGTTTGACGCCTTTGGCATCGACAGCGAAGACCACTCGGAAAACGCGCTGATCCTCAAGCCGAGCGAAAAAATGCTCGACGCCAGCTTCCCGCTGGGCGACGACGAAGGCGTGACCATCACTTACGACCGTAACCAGGCGCTGTCTCGCGAAGACATGCAATTCATCACCTGGGAGCACCCGATGGTTCAGGGCGGCATGGATCTGGTGCTGTCCGGCTCCATGGGCAACACCGCCGTGGCGCTGATCAAGAACAAGGCACTCAAGCCGGGCACCGTGTTGCTGGAACTGCTGTATGTCAGCGAAGTGGTTGCCCCGCGCTCACTGCAACTGGGCCGCTACCTGCCGCCGGCCGCCCTGCGCTGCCTGCTTGATATCAATGGCAACGACCTGTCGGCCCGCGTGTCGTTCGAAACCTTGAACGATCAGCTCGAAAGCGTGCCGCGTGCCAGCGCCAACAAGTTCATCCAGGCCCAGCGCGACCAACTGACGCCACGGATCAATGCCGGCGAAGCGAAGGTCCTGCCTCGCCACACTGAGCGTGTCGCCGAGGCGCAGCGTCGCCTGGCCGCCGATACCGAAGAAGAACTGGCGCGCCTGACCGCGTTGCAAGCGGTCAACCCGACCGTGCGCGACAGTGAACTGGTTGCCCTGCGCAAACAACGCGAGCAAGGCCTGGCCATGCTCGACAAGGCTGCGCTGCGACTGGAAGCGATTCGGGTGCTGGTGGCGGGTTAATTCCCCTGCTGCACCTTGCTGAAAAAAAGGCCCGCAGTGATGCGGGCCTTTTTGTTTATCTGATTGTTGTAGTGATGTGGATGGCCTCATCGCGAGCAGGCTCGCTCCCCCAAAGATCTCATTTGCACCGAAGATCCAATGTGGGAGCGAGCCCGCTCGCGAAAACGATTATGCAGTCGCTATAGCTTCCACTGGCTCAACCACCGCCACCAACCCCGCCTTCATTCGCTTGGCATCGCGCACAAAACATCGCGAAGCCAGGAACAGAAACACCACGGTGAAAAACAGCGCCACCGGAATCAGGTACATCGCATCGTGCAGGCCGATCGCCTTGAAGGCTTCGGTCATCTGCCCGGCACCGGCCGCCAGCATCGCCGAGTGGGCAAAGTGATCTGACAAGGCCCCGACCACCACCGGCCCCAGGCCGCCGCCCAACAGGTACAACCCGGCAAAGAACAATGCCATGGCCGTCGCCCGCAACCGCGGCTCCACCACATCCTGCATCGCCGTATACACGCAGGTGTAGAAGTTGTAGGCGAACAACCAGCCAACGCTGAATACGGCGACAAACACACCGATCTCGATGCGCCCGGAATGCAGCGCCCACGCGGTGCAAACCGTCGAAATCATCAGGCTGAACGCTGCAAACAACAGCCGCCCGTTGGCAATCCGCTGGTGAATCCTGTCCGCGATCCAACCACCAAGGGTCAGGCCGACCAACCCGGTCACGCCGACAATGACTCCGGTGGCGACCGCGGCATCCTGCAACGGCATGAGGAAATACCGTTGCAACATCGGCACCAGAAACGAGTTGCAGGCATAGGTGGCGAAGTTGAAACACAGACCTGCCAGCACCAGCCACAGGAAGGTCGGCACAGCCAATACCCGACGGATCGGCCGATCGATCTTTTCCTGCGACACCTGAACGCTCTCGGCGGCGCCGCGTTTCGGTTCCTTGATGAAAAACATGAAGATCGCGAGGAACAGCCCGGGCACCGCCGCGATAAAGAACGGCGCGCGCCAGCTATCGAAAGCCTTGACCATCGCGCCGATGGTGAAGAACGCCAGCAACAGCCCCAACGGCAGCCCGAGCATGAAGATACCCATGGCCCGCGCCCGGCGATGCGCCGGAAACAAGTCGCCGATCAACGAGTTAGCGGCTGGCGCGTAACTGGCCTCGCCGATGCCGATCCCCATGCGCACGACCAGGAAGCTCCAGAAGCTGCCCACCATACCGTTGACGGCGGTCAACCCGCTCCACACTGCCAGCCCCCAGCCCATCAGTTTGCTGCGCGAACCGGTATCGGCCACCCGCCCCAACGGCAAGCCGGCAATGGCGTAGACGATGGTGAAAGCCGTACCGATGATTCCCAACTGGAAATCACTGAGGTGCCATTCCATGCGAATGGGTTCGATGATGATGGCCGGGATGGTACGGTCGAAAAAATTGAACAGGTTGGCCAGGAACAACAGGAACAGGATGCGCCAGGCATTGGCCGCTTGGGTCGAGTTCTGCATGGGTCCGTCTCTTTTATTGTTTTTGGGGCGTCACTGCCCCCGGACTTTGCAATCTAGACAGGCCGGCCACACCTGTCTTTCATTATTCGCCAGACTGATACCAACCCATGGGACGCAACTTGCAGGCGCTTTCGCAGGACGGGTATTTCACAGCCCGTCAGGCCGATGAAAAATACCTTTCTTCCCCCCTTCCCAAGCCGTTGGCGAAGCCTAGAATAGCGGCCTTGCTCCCCCTTGTGTCTCCACTCCTCCTTACGATAATCGCCCATGTCCGAAGCCAGTCCGTGTCTGAATTGCGGTGCCTGCTGTTCTCATTTTCGCGTGTCATTTTTCTGGGGTGAATGCGCCTCTGCCGGGGGGACGGTACCCGATGAGCTTGTCGAGCAGATCAGCCCCAGCCGGGTCGCGATGATCGGCACTGGCTGCAAACCCGTGCGCTGCACCAGCCTGGTGGGAGACGTAGGCAGTACGGTGCAGTGCTCGATTTACGAAAAACGCTCCAGCACCTGCCGGGAATTCGACGCTTCATGGGTCGATGGCCAGGCCAACCCCGATTGCGACGCGGCCCGTGCCGCATTCGGCTTGCCGGCCCTGCAACCCGCGTTCGAGACGCCTCAGAAGCAAATCGCCTGAGCAATAGTACCAATCGCTATTAGATTAATATCAAAATGATTGGTGCCAATGTGCCACTATCGCTTGCGCTCCATCCTTGCCCTCTATACTCCAAGGCATTCGCCGGCGCTCCTTGCACCGGCCTGAGGGATAACTATGGGGCATTCTATGGAGTGGCTTGGTTTGCATTTCATTACCGAGCTACCAGAGAGTGGGCAGGTCATACTCAATTGCACACATGACCCTTTTCTGGTGCTGCTGGCTTATCTGGTCGCCTGTGTCGGCTGTTTCGCGACACTGGACATGGCCGAACGGGTTGCTCACGCTGAAAAGTCCGCATCCAAAACGCGCTGGCGCTGGGTGGGCAGCGGATGCCTGGCCGGCGGTATCTGGGCCATGCATTTTGTCGCGATGCTGGCATTCCAGGCGCCTATCGGTCTTTACTACCAATTGCCTGTCACGGTGTTCTCGCTAACCATCGCGCTGCTCGCCGCATGGCTGGCAATGCATACCCTCAGCCTCCCCGATTTGAATTTGCAACAGTGCCTCATGGCATCGATCGGGATTGGCCTGGGTATCGCGACCATGCATTACGTGGGCATGACGGCCATGCATTCCAGTGCCTTGGTCTATTACCATCCGGGGCTGTTTGCCCTTTCCATCGCGCTCGCGATCGGTGCTGCGCTGGCAGCCTTGTTGCTGGCATGGTATCTGCGCAATGGCGCCGGCATGCTGCATCAGCTCTTCAAATACTGCGCCAGCCTGTTGCTCGGGGTGGGCATCCTCAGTATGCACCTCACTGCCATGGCCGCCTTCAACCTGGTACTGCCCAACGACAGCCTGCCAGTGCAATCCAGCGAACAAAGCCATCTGCAACTGGCGTTGACCGTGACGGTCATGACCCTGCTAATCATCGGCAGCAGCATCAGCGCGGCATTGGCGGACAAGAAACTGCAACACAAGGACCGCGACCTGCAGCGGGTCAACTCCCTGCTCAGCCAGCTCGACCAAGCCCGCATGTCGCTGCAACAGGTGGCGCACTACGACCCGCTGACCAACTTGATCAATCGCCGCGGGTTCAACCAGGTCTTCGCCGAAAAGCTCATCGAGAAAACCAATGAGACCGGGATGCTGGCGGTCCTGTTCCTGGACATCGATCATTTCAAGCGGATCAATGACAGCCTTGGCCACGATGCCGGTGACGAACTGCTCAAAGTGCTTGCCGGGCACATCAAGAGCTCGGTTCGCAGTCACGAAGATGTGGTCGCACGCTTGGGTGGCGACGAGTTCTGCCTGCTCATTGACCTGCATGACCGTGACGAAGCACGGCAGTTGGCTCAACGCATCATGCTGAAAATGAAGGAACCCATCGAGCTGGCCGGCCGGCGCATGGTCATGACCACCAGCATCGGCATCAGCCTGTTTCCGGAAGACGGCAAGACATGTGAGGAACTGCTGAAGAACGCCGACCTGGCGCTGTATCAGTCCAAGGGCAGCGGCCGCAACGGCTTGAATTTTTTCAGCGCCAACCTGAAAACCCGCGCCACGCTGGAGCTGCAACTGGAAGAAGAGTTGCGCCACGCCCTGCGCGAAGACACCGGCCTGATGCTCTACTACCAGCCGATCTATGACCTCAAGACCGGTCAGGTCAGCAAGCTCGAAGCCTTGATCCGCTGGCAACACCCGGTCCACGGTTTGCTCGTACCTGATCGTTTTATCGCCATCGCCGAGGCCAACGGACTGATCGCCGAGCTGGATAACTGGGTGCTGCGCAAGGCCTGCGAGGATCTGGGCAAGTTGTCGCGCCAGGGCTGTGAAGACCTCAAGATCGCCGTGAATTTCTCGCCGCTGAACCTGGCGCGCGAAGAACTGGCCGATGAAATCGAGCATGCATTGCGGGCCGCCGGTGTGGAGCCCCACCGGCTGGAGCTGGAAGTCACGGAAAACGCCTTGATGGGAAATATCGCCAACACCCTGGTGTTGCTGCGGCAGATACGCGCCCTCGGTGTGTCGCTGTCGATCGATGACTTCGGCACCGGCTATTCATCCCTGGCCTACCTCAAGCGCCTGCCCCTCAACACGCTGAAAATCGACCGCTCGTTCATCCAGGACATCCCCAAGGCCACCCAGGACATGGAAATTGTCCAGGCGATTATCGTCATGGCCCATACCCTGCACCTGCAAGTGGTCACCGAAGGGGTCGAAACCTTCGAGCAATACCAATTCCTGGAAAACCACGACTGTGACTTCGTTCAGGGCTATTTGCTCAGTCGACCGGTGCCACTGGCCGAGCTGCATCCGGTGCTGAACGAAATCAACCAGCGCAAACACGCCTACACCGTCACGACGCTGAGTCTGGCTCACGGTACATCTGCACTAATGTAGACGGGTCTTTTTCAAGGAAACCCTGACTCCCATGCAGGCGCATCAACTGCGCGGCCAATCCGCTTATCGGTGTCGCCGAGCCTTGTTCACGGGAAAACTTTACCGCTGTATCCAGATCTTTGAGTAACGTGCGCACGTGCCACTTGACCGGCTCGAAACGGTTTCCAGCCATCTGCGGGGCCAGGATCTGCAACGGTTTGGAATCGGCAAAGCCGCCGGCCAGCGCTTCGGCGATCAGGCTTGCATCTACCCCGGAACGTTCGGCCAGCGCGACCACTTCGGCAATCACCAATGCATTGCAGGCAACGATCATCTGATTGCACGCCTTGGTCACCTGCCCCGCCCCGACACCACCCATGTGCGTCACACGCTGCCCCAGGCTCAGCAGAACGGGACGCACTCGATCCAGATCCCGTGACTCGCCACCCACCATAATTGCCAGGCTTCCAGCCTCGGCACCGACCACGCCACCGGATACCGGCGTGTCGAGCCAGCCCATACCGGTTTTACCGACAAGTTCTGCGGCCATTTCCCGCGTGGCGTTGGGCTCCAGACTGGAGAAATCCACCAGTAACTGGCCTTTTCTTGCCCCCTCGACAATGCCTGTCGGACCAAACACTACCTCGCGTACGACCGACGTATCCGCCAGACACAACATCACCACGTCGGCGTGCTGGCACAGTTCGGCCGGGCTGGCGACCTGGCGTGCGCCTGCCTCCACCAGCGGCTTGCACTTGTCCGGATTGCGATTCCATACCGCCAGCGGATAACCCGCGGCCAGCAGGCGCCGGCACATCGGCAGCCCCATCAGGCCAATCCCGGCAAACCCCAGCGAAGGTAGCATTGACATCATTTAGCCTCCTTTTGATTAAAGATCGCCAAATATTGGCCGATCCATCATGACTTAGGAAAGGATTCACTCCGAGTAATGCTCAGGCTAAAGACCAAGGCATGGTCCAAGTACGCGCTGAAAAAAGACGCGATTCTATTCCGTGACGGTTCGACGACAGTGAGTCGGCCAACCAATCAGCCCAGGTAGATGGCGAACAATGACTTCTAAAAACAACCCGGCCACTGCGGTAACCGATCTGACGTTGAGCCCCGCGGCCAACAGCCCGTCATCACCGAAGCCATTGATTCAATCTCGCCCGTTGGCGACCCAGCAATACCTGTACTTCACCGAAACCAACACCGACCGCATCCTCGATAACCTCGACGGCCTGCGCGACATGGTGTTCCCGCGCCCACCGCACTTGGAAGGCGACAGCGAACAGCACAACGACCAGGAGTTCCCGTCGGTGTGCCTGATCGGCCTGGGCCGCTGCGGCTCGAACATTGCGCTGGACGTGGCGGAGCTGGTGTACAACGCCCGCAAGTTCTACCTCAACGAATTCAATAACGAAGATCGCCTGTCTCCAGACAAGCGTTTTGTCGAAAAGGGCTACAGCCCGGCCCAGTGGATCCGCAACAACCTGCGCCTGGGCCAGAACAAAAACACCAAGCCGGTGTTTCTGGTCGAGCCACTGGTGATGCTCGGCGACCTGGACAAGGACATCGCCGGACGCATCCGTTTCTCGCGCAAGGGCGAAAAAAGCGGTTTCCTGCGTGACTACAGCAAGATGAAAATCATGGACTTGTCGGAAGTCCACGCCGGTGGCGCCGGTAACGCGCCGATCCTCGGCCAGTACCTGGCCAAGATCATCCTGAACAAGGACACCCAGCGTTTCTCCAGCCCTGACTGGAAAATGATTCACTCGTACCTGATCGACAGCTGCGGCATCAAGGCCAACCAGTCGCGCCTGTATTTCTCGATCTTCAGTGCCGGCGGCGGTACCGGCTCGGGCATGGCTTCGGAATTCGGCCTGGCCCAGCAGCATTCGTACATGAACAAGACGTTCGACACCAAACCGATGGACGAGCACGACAGCAAGAGCGGCCACTCCTTCGTCTTCGAACCGATCTTCACCAGTGGCATCTGTGTACTGCCGAACATTTCCGATCACCGCAGTGAAATGTCCGAGGCGCTGCACATCAACGCCGGTCGCCTGCTGTGCAAATACCTGTCGGAAGAGTGGGACTTCTCCTACAACTTCGCCAACGAGGACAGCAGCGAAGCCAGCGTCATGGGCCGTATCCGCCCATGGAACGCGATGATGCTGATCTCCAACGACATCATGCGCTACGCCGAAGAAAGCGATGACGGCAACATCCAGAACATCGACGTCAATGCGATGGAAAAGCATGCCAACCAGTACATCTCACAGCAGATCTTCAACATCCTGACGGCCCAGGCGGTAACCACCGACTACGACCAGAACTATTTCCGTCGTGCCGGCATCGACATCGGCGAAACCATCCGCCTGGACGCCAACGACCTGTTCATGAGCCTGGCCGGCCCGGTGGCCATTGCCTACGCCGAGTCCGTGGTGCCGGAAACCCCGCCGCCGAGCAGCGACAAGTTCAAGGTGTTCGAGAAAGAGCCGCAGCGCCTGAACATCGACGATCTGTTCTTCCGTTCGATCGACCTGCCGCACTTCAACAAGGTCACCCAGGCCATCGAAGGCATCAGCCTGTTGCCGATCGAGTCCAAGCGCTATCGCGCGTCGCTGGAGCAGTACAAGAACTCGGGTTACGACGCGGCGGCCCTGCATGACCTGCACTTCTTCAAGAATTGCTCGTCGGTAGTGTCGATCGTTTCCTTGCCGAAGGACTACAAGCTGTCCTACATGGACTTGAACCGGTTGAAGACTCACCTCAACAGCCTGTTCCCCAACACCACACTCAAGCGCTATGCGCTGGTGATCGGTGCCTCGGCCAACCTGTCGCTGACCACCCTGATCGCCAAGAGCCCGTGTCTGTCGGATGACTTCCTGACGCTGATCGTGGCCTTCATCAAGCGCTGCTTTGCAAAGTCGGCCTACCGTTTCGACGACACCCTGGACAACTCGATCCTGGACTTCATCGTCCAGGAAGAGTTCGACGAAGGCCGCATCGACGACTTGCTCAACGAATTCGAGAACCCGGCAAAGATCCTCGATACCAACTGGTACGCGATCAAGCCGATGTACGAGAAGAAATACCGCGAACTGATCAACGACAAGGAAAAATTCGTCTCGATCAACGACATCCGCCTGTCACGCGACTGCGTAAAGAAAGCGATCAAGTACCTGCGCGAGATCTACCGTCACCGCATCGGCAAGACCAAGGTCATTTCGTTGAATAACCATACCGGTAAAACCTTCTAAATCGCTTCGCAACAATCGCGAGCAGGGCTCGCTCCCACAAGGTCATCACTGACCCCTGTGGGAGTGAGCCCTGCTCGCGATGGCGTTCTCAGATTCAACACAACATCAACATCCAGAAACAATTGAGCAGCCGTTCAGTTGCCCTCTCAACTGTTCCCGTTACGTTTACGTCACCGTGAAGCTGTGGCCTTTCTCTACGGCAACGTGCCATCACGCTACTCGGCTACACACTTTTCCCTCTGAAAGGAGTGCACCAACCTGGTGCAACCTTTTAAGACTGCGCCCTTTCCTGGATCAGAATCCACGGCGAAACAACCACGGCCCACAACTGCGGATCACGCTCAAAAAGATCCAGCGCCCGCGTTTCAGACAGCTTGGCGAGCTTGTCAGCGGCCAGCCAGGCAGCCACTTTCTCCCCTTCATCCTGGGCCATGGCCTCGGCGGCGGCGATCAAATCCAGGTCGGGATCGACCCACAATAGGGCACCCTTGGCGAAGAACGGCTCCAGCTCTTTCCAGGAAATAGATGCGGTTTCACCAAGCAGCTTGGCATAGAGGGTGCTAGGTTCTTGATTCATGGGACTGTCCGGAAAAGAAATCGACGCGAATGATAACGTCGGTGGACTGGCAGAAAAACCCGGATGCAATTGAGTGACCGAAATGAAAAGCGCAGGAAAGCCAGGGAGTGCAGTGAATCCGGCTATAAGCCTCTCGACACCACGCCGCAATTCTGTCTTTTTCTTTCAATAAAGCGACATTTGCAGGTTTTGTCCCCCGGCGCCGCCTTCCCAGGCCAACAATCGGCGCTCTACACTGTACCGGTACAGTTGCCGAGGGACTTTTCCGGGGAATGTCGCAGATATCTGACCCGGTTCTGCTGCTTTCGGCGCCAGGACTATAAAAATTACAACAGTAAGAGTGGAGCACTATGACTAAGGCTACTAAGCAGATTTCCAAACTGTTTGCCGCTATGGTTCTGGCCGGGGTTGCCAGCCATTCGTTCGCAGCTGACACCATCAAGATCGGCATCGCCGGCCCTAAAACCGGCCCGGTCACTCAATATGGCGACATGCAGTTCATCGGCGCCAAGATGGCCATCGAGCAGATCAACGCCAAGGGCGGCGTCGATGGCAAGATGCTCGAAGCCAAGGAATACGACGACGCGTGCGACCCTAAACAAGCTGTGGCCGTCGCCAACAAAGTGGTCAACGATGGTGTGAAATTCGTTGTCGGTCACCTCTGCTCCAGCTCCACTCAACCGGCTTCGGACATCTACGAAGACGAAGGCGTGATCATGATCACCCCGGCCGCCACCAACCCGGACATCACCACCCGTGGTTACAAACTGGTGTTCCGCACCATCGGTCTGGACAGCGCCCAGGGCCCCGCCGCCGGCAACTACATCGCCGACCACGTCAAGCCGAAGGTCGTAGCGGTTCTGCACGACAAACAGCAGTACGGTGAAGGCATCGCCACCGCCGTGAAACAGACCCTTGAGAAGAAAGGCGTCAAGGTTGCCGTGTTCGAAGGCCTCAACGCCGGTGACAAGGACTTCTCCTCGATCATCCAGAAGCTCAAGCAAAACAACGTCGACTTCGTTTACTACGGCGGCTACCACCCGGAGCTGGGCCTGATCCTGCGCCAGTCCGAGGAAAAGGGCCTGAAAGCCAAGTTCATGGGACCTGAAGGCGTCGGCAACGACTCCATCTCGCAAATTGCCCAGAACGCCTCCGAAGGCCTGCTGGTGACCCTGCCGAAGTCCTTCGACCAGGACCCTGCCAACAAGGCGCTGGTACAAGCCTTCGCCGACAAGAAGCAGGACCCGAGCGGCCCGTTCGTGTTCCCGGCCTACTCGGCCGTCGAAGTGATCGCCGAAGGTATCAAGGCCGCCAAGAGCGAAGACACCGCCAAGGTGGCTGAAGCCATCCACAAAGGCACCTTCAAGACCCCAACCGGCGATCTGTCGTTCGACGACAAGGGCGACCTGAAGGACTTCAAGTTCGTGGTCTATCAGTGGCATTTCGGTAAACCAAAGACCGAAGTTTCGCCTCAGTAAGCGGGCTCCACGAGTCATGAAGCCCACTGCGCAAGCAGTGGGCTTTGTTTTACGAGATTAATGAGTCAGAGTCCCGCGATCCGGGAGCTGGCTTACCTGAAAATCTTAAAACCGTCACCAGCGGTTCGCTGGCAAACGCTCGAGCAAAAGTGGCCACAGACCACATCGCCCGGGCTGGAACATGACTCCACCAGTGAAATGCGTATCAGGTTTTTAGGAGCGCTGTAATGCCTGAGATCTATCACTTCTTCCAACAGCTGGTTAATGGGATGACCATTGGCAGCACCTATGCCCTGATAGCCATTGGCTACACAATGGTGTACGGCATTATTGGAATGATCAACTTCGCCCATGGCGAGGTCTACATGATCGGTTCCTACGTGGCCTTCATCGTCCTTGCCGGACTGGCCATGCTGGGTTTTGACTCACTGCCGCTGTTGATGACCGCCGCTTTCCTGGCGACCATCGTTGTTACCAGTGCCTACGGCTACAGCATCGAACGGATCGCCTACCGCCCCTTGCGGGGCAGTAACCGCCTGATCCCGCTGATCTCGGCCATCGGCATGTCGATCTTCCTGCAGAACTCCGTACTGCTCTCGCAGGACTCCAAGGACAAATCGATCCCCAACCTGATTCCGGGCAGCTTCAGCTTCGGTCCGGGCGGCGCACAGGAAGTGCTGATCTCCTACATGCAGATCCTGGTGTTCGTGGTGACCCTGGTGGTGATGCTCTGCCTTACCGGATTCATCTCGCGTTCACGCCTGGGACGCGCCTGCCGGGCCTGTGCCGAAGACATCAAGATGGCCAACCTGCTGGGCATCAACACCAACAACATCATCGCCCTGACCTTCGTCATCGGTGCCGCCCTGGCGGCCGTGGCGGCTGTACTGCTGAGCATGCAGTACGGCGTGATCAACCCCAACGCCGGCTTCCTGGTAGGTCTAAAAGCCTTTACCGCAGCGGTTCTGGGTGGCATCGGCAGCATTCCTGGCGCCATGCTCGGCGGGCTGGTGCTGGGGGTGGCAGAAGCCTTTGGCGCCGATATCTTCGGTGATCAGTACAAGGACGTGGTGGCTTTCGGGCTGCTGGTTCTGGTGTTGTTATTCCGGCCAACCGGCCTGCTGGGCCGTCCGGAGGTTGAGAAAGTATGACTAGGAATCTTAAACAGGCGCTGTTCAGCGCCTTGCTGGTATGGGCCGTGGCCTATCCGGTACTCGGTCTGAAACTGTCCATCGCCGGTATCAGCCTCGAAGTGCAGGGTGCCAGCACCTCGACCCTGTTCATCATCAGCACCTGCTCGGTGCTGATGTTCCTGCGTGTGCTGTTCGATCGCCAATACTCGGCGGCCATGCGCTCCATGCCCAAGGGTAAACTGATCCCGGCCAGCGCGAGCCACTTCCTGACCCTGCCGACAACCCAGCGCTGGATCATCATGGCGTTGATCGTCGTTGCACTGGTCTGGCCGTTCTTCGGCTCACGCGGTGCGGTGGACATCGCCACGCTGATCCTGATCTACGTGCTGCTCGGCCTGGGCCTGAACATCGTGGTCGGCCTGGCCGGCCTGCTCGACCTCGGTTACGTCGGCTTCTACGCCGTGGGCGCCTACAGTTATGCACTGCTGTCGCACTACTACGGCCTGAGCTTCTGGATCTGCCTGCCGATCGCCGGACTGATGGCGGCCACCTTCGGCTTCCTGCTGGGTTTCCCGGTACTGCGTTTGCGCGGTGACTATCTGGCGATCGTGACCCTGGGCTTCGGTGAAATCATCCGTCTGTTCCTGCGCAACCTGACCGACCTCACCGGTGGACCGAACGGCATCAGCAACATTCCCAAACCGTCGCTGTTCGGCCTGAGTTTCGATAGAACGGCCGCCGAAGGCATGCAGACCTTCCACGAGTACTTCGGCCTGACCTACAACCCCGTCAGCAAGGTGGTTTTCCTCTACCTCGTTGCGTTGTTGCTGGCGCTGTTCGCGCTGTTCGTGATCAACCGCCTGCTGCGCATGCCTATCGGCCGTGCCTGGGAAGCCTTGCGCGAAGACGAAATCGCCTGCCGTGCCCTGGGCCTGAACCCGACCGTGATCAAGCTGTCTGCCTTCACCCTGGGTGCCTGCTTCGCCGGTTTCGCCGGTAGCTTCTTCGCCGCGCGTCAAGGGCTGGTCACACCGGAGTCGTTCACCTTCATCGAGTCGGCCACCATCCTCGCCATCGTGGTTCTGGGCGGCATGGGCTCGCAGTTGGGCGTGGTCCTCGCAGCTGTCGTGATGATCCTGTTGCCCGAGCTGATGCGTGACTTCAGCGAATACCGCATGTTGATGTTCGGTGCCTTGATGGTGCTGATGATGATCTGGCGTCCTCAAGGTCTGCTGCCGATGCAACGCCCCCACATGGAGCTGCGCAAATGAGCCGTGAGATTCTGAATGTAAGCGGCCTGAGCATGCGCTTCGGCGGTCTGTTGGCGGTCAATGGCGTAGCCTTGAGCGTCAAAGAGAAACAAGTGGTGTCGATGATCGGCCCCAACGGTGCCGGCAAGACCACCGTGTTCAACTGCCTGACCGGGTTCTACAAACCCACCGCCGGCAGCATCCAGCTCAACGGTGAAGCGATCGAAGGCCTGCCCGGTCACAAGATCGCTGGCAAAGGCGTGGTGCGAACCTTCCAGAACGTGCGGTTGTTCAAGGACATGACGGCGGTCGAGAACCTCCTGATCGCCCAGCACCGTCACCTGAACACCAACTTCCTGTCCGGCCTGTTCAAGACCCCGTCGTTCCGCAAAAGCGAACGCGAGGCCATGGAATACGCCGAGTTCTGGCTGGAAAAGGTCAACCTCAAGGAGTTCGCCAACCGTCCGGCCGGCACCCTGGCCTACGGTCAGCAACGTCGCCTGGAAATCGCTCGCTGCATGATGACCCGCCCGCGGATCCTCATGCTCGACGAACCGGCCGCCGGCCTCAACCCACGGGAAACCGAAGACCTCAAGGCACTGATCGGCACCCTGCGTGAAGAGCATGATGTGACCGTACTGCTGATCGAACACGACATGAAACTGGTCATGAGCATTTCCGACCACATCTTCGTGATCAACCAGGGTACACCGCTGGCCAACGGTACGCCGGAACAGATCCGCGACAATCCTGAAGTGATCAAAGCCTACCTGGGGGAAGCGTAAATGCTGCAGTTCGAAAACGTTTCCACCTTCTACGGCAAGATCCAGGCCCTGCACGGCGTCAACGTCGAAGTCCGTCAGGGCGAGATCGTGACCCTGATCGGCGCCAACGGTGCCGGCAAGTCGACCCTGCTGATGACGCTCTGCGGTTCGCCGCAGGCCCACAGCGGCAGCATCCGCTACATGGGTGAGGAACTGGTCGGCCAGGACTCCTCGCAGATCATGCGCAAGAGCATTGCCGTAGTACCGGAAGGTCGTCGGGTGTTTTCCCGCCTGACCGTGGAAGAAAACCTGTCCATGGGTGGTTTCTTCACCGCCAAGGGCGACTATCAGGAGCAGATGGACAAGGTCCTCGGACTTTTCCCGCGCCTGAAAGAACGTTTCAATCAGCGTGGCGGCACCATGTCCGGCGGTGAACAGCAAATGCTCGCCATCGGCCGTGCGCTGATGAGCAAGCCCAAGCTGTTGCTGCTCGACGAGCCTTCCCTGGGCCTGGCACCGATCATCATCCAGCAGATCTTCGACATCATCGAACAGCTGCGCAAGGACGGTGTGACCGTGTTCCTGGTCGAGCAGAACGCCAACCAGGCGCTGAAAATCGCTGACCGCGCGTACGTTCTGGAGAACGGCCGGGTGGTGATGACAGGCACCGGTGAAGCACTGCTGACCGATCCGAAAGTGCGTGACGCGTACCTCGGTGGCTAACCTTTGCGGTAAACAAAAGAAACGGCCTTCGCGGGCCGTTTTTTTATGCCTGGCACAACCTCACCAACAATGAAATCTCCTGTGGGAGCGAGCTTGCTCGCGATGGCGGCATCACCTTCAACATAGGTGTTGACTGACCCACCACTATCGCGAGCAAGCTCGCTCCCACAGGGTCTTTATGGTGTCAGATTTTTTGTCACAGCCGATCCAATGCCTCCCCACTGCGCTTGAACCACCCGACCAAATAATCCGCCAGCACTTGCGTGCGCTTGGGCAATCCGCCCTGATATGGATGCACCAGGTACATCGGCATGCTGCGGGTCTGATAATCACGCAGGAGCCACCGTAAACGCCCATCGGCCAGTTCTGTTGGCAAACAGTAGGATGGCAGGCGTGCAATACCGGCGCCGACCAGTGCGGCTTTCTTCAAGAGGTTGTAGTGGTTGCTGGCGAACGGCCCCGACACCCGCACCCGCAGCAACTCGTGCTGCTGGTGATACAGCCATTCTTCGCGGCCGCTGTAATGGCTGTTGAGCAGGCAACGATGCTCGGCCAGCGCCTGGGGCGTTTGCGGTTCACCGTATTGCTCCAGATAAGCCGGGCTGGCACAGGTCAGCTCCTGCCACGCCAGCAGCGGGCGCGCCACCAGTCGCTGGTCAATGGCCACGTCAGAGCGAATCGCC
This sequence comes from Pseudomonas sp. B28(2017), assembly GCF_002113025.1. Classification (GTDB taxonomy): domain Bacteria; phylum Pseudomonadota; class Gammaproteobacteria; order Pseudomonadales; family Pseudomonadaceae; genus Aquipseudomonas. The sequence continues at coordinate 413,432 of NZ_NEJH01000002.1, forward strand.
AGGTCGAAGCCGTCACGGGACAGGTCGCGGTAACTGTTGTTGAGCTCCAGCTCGATCTGCACCTGAGGGTATTTGGCGGAGAACTCCAGCAGCAGGCCATCGAAGAAAGTTTCTCCGAGTGATACCGGCACCGTCATCCGCACCGGGCCGGCCATGTCATCCTTCAAACGCGCCAGGGCCTGGCGCGCCCGTTCGACTTGCACCACCAGCGCCTGCGCCTGGGGCAACAACGCAGCACCGGCCGCGGTCAGGCTCAGACGGCGGGTGGTGCGTTGCAAGAGCATCACGGAGAACTGCACTTCCAACTGGCTGATGCGTTTGGACAGTTGGCCTTTGCTGCAACCAAGCTGCTGCGCCGCCAGGGTGAAACTTCCCGCTTCGATCAATACAGCGAACGCGGCCAGGTCATCCATCTCGCTCATGGATTGTTTCCATTTGAAAACCAAAGGTTGCCTATTAGTGCGCTTATCTGTGAAAAAAACCACCCTAAACTGATACCTCGTTCAACCCACAACGAGGATCAACATCCATGAAAATTCTATTGATCGGCGCAGGCGGTACCATCGGTTCGGCCATCGACAAAGAACTGTCGCCACGCCACGAAATCATCCGCATCGGTCGCACCAGCGGCGACTTCCAGGTGGACATCAGCGACAGCGCCTCGATTCGCAAACTGTTCGAGCAGACCGGCAAATTCGACGCGCTGGTGTGCGCCGCCGGCAACGTGACCTTTGCCCCGCTCAATGATATGACCGAAGAGAGCTTTGCCCTGGGCCTGAAAGACAAACTCATGGGCCAGGTCAACCTGCTGCTGATCGGCCGCGAGTTCGCCAACGACGGTGCTTCGTTCACCTTCACCACTGGCGTGCTCAGCCACGACCCGATTTACAGCGGTGCCTCGGCGGCGTTGGTCAACGGTGCACTGGACAGTTTCGTGCGGGCCGCCGCCATCGAACTGCCGCGCGGCCTGCGTGTGAATTCGATCAGCCCGAACGTCCTGGTCGAAGCCATGGGCAAATACGCGCCGTACTTCCGCGGCTTCAAGCCGGTTCCTGCGGTGGATGTGGCATTGGCCTACGCCAAGAGCGTGGAAGGCCTGCAAACAGGTCAGACCTTTCACGTCGGCTGACCGTACTTTCTGACAGACGCGTTACTGGCGAGCGATCACGCCGTTCGCCAGACGCTTGTGCCCAAACTGTCGCAGCCACTGTTGCATCGGCCGTTCAAACCATCGATGACAGATCAGGCTGGCACCGATCAGTACCGAAAAAAACAGCAGCAACGTCCACGGTTGATAAAAGACATTACGTCCCGGGAAGAATTTATCCACCAGCAGCGCGGCGATAATTTGCAGTGGGAAGTGCAGCAAATAGGAGGCGTAGCTGATATCACCCAGCCACGCCAATCGCCGGGCGAGCGGTTCCAGCAACTGATGACACGCCGCAATGGCCATGATCGTCAGCGGAAACAACAGCGCAAACCTGATCAACGGCTGATCAGCGCCAAACAGCCACCATCCCGCTGCACAACCTGTTGCCAAACAAATTCCCACCCAGCGCGTGGGCGCCCGTTGCAGCAGCCACGCGACCCACACATAACCAACGCCACCACAGAAAAAGCTGAACACGCCGAGGGTAATTTTGTACTGGGCAGGAAAGATGCAAGCCGCCACGGCGATCAACAAAAAGCTGACCAGCGTTGGAAAAGGTGAATAGCGCCACAGCAGGAAGAACGCCGCGTAGAGCAGTACTTCAACAGAGATCGACCAGGCCGGGCCGTTGAAAGACCAGCCTTGTTCCAATCCCCAGGCTGGGGCAAGAAAAATGTTCAACACGCTGTGATAGAGATCATTGAACGGATAAACAAAAGCGTTTCCCGTATACCGCGTGTAGACCGTCTGTAGCAACGCAACAGCGCCGAACGTTGCCAGATGCAGCGGATAGATACGGCTGAAACGCTCGATGAAAAACTGTTTTCCGGTCAGTTTTCTCTGCGCCACGGCATGACCGGACAACCAGAAAAAGATGAACCCGGACAAGCTGAAGAACAGCGCGACCGCATCGCCACCATATCGATAAAACAATGAGAACACGCTGTAGAACGGTTGCTGTTCGGTTTGCAGCTCACCCGGCACTGCTCCTTGAAAAAAGAAGTGTTGCCAGTGCCAGAACACCACCGCCAACGCCGCGATACCACGCAGTGCATCCAATGCGTACAGCCGTTTGGGGAAAACAGACAGGTGTTGGTTCATGCCGAAGTGGGCCCGATCCTGGACAAATGCGCCACTATGCTGCGACGCCCCCGGCAACTCAATCCCTGACACACAAGCCTTGTGATCACAGGCTTGCCTGAGTAACGTGGCGGCACCTGTCAGGAGACCCCAAGATGCGTGTTGCCCGTTCCTTAGTCCTCGTTGCCCTGCTTCCGCTGTTTGCCGCTTGCCAGTTGTTCGAGGGTGAACGGCAGAGCGCCTCCCATGTCGGCCAGACACGCATGCAAGGCCAGTTGACCGCAGCGGACGGCAACCTGGTGTTCCAGCCGTGTAACCAGGCAAACCGTTACGTGGTCAACGACACGGGCGGTACCAGTGTCCTGCAGCAGGCTGCAAACCTGGCGGACAAACAGGGCAAGCTGTTTGCCGACGTGCGCGGACGGGTTGTGGCTGGCAGCGGTAGTGACGGCCAGCTCGATCTGGAGCAGTTGTACCGCGTCGAGCGTTCGGGCACCGCGTGCGATGATCCGAACTTCAAACTGCTGATTCTGCGCGCCGCCGGCCACACCCCGGAGTGGAGCGTGAAAGTCAGTGGCAAAGGCATGGTCGTCGACCGCACCGGCCAGCCGCCGCTGGCCGTGCCTTACGTCGAGGAGCAACTGGGCGATGGCCGTTTCAACCTCAGCACCGAAGCCAATAACCAGCACATCGAACTCTGGGTTGCACCGCAACGTTGCGTCGACAGCAGCACCGGCAGCATCCAGCACATGAGCGCCGAGCTGCGAATTGACGGCCAGGTTCAGCGCGGATGCGGTTATTTCGGCGGATCGCGCGACGACTGATTCGACGAGAGGCTGTTTTTGCCTCACTGGACGCAGCCTTTGGGGCTTATAATCGCGGGCTTCAAACGCCCTGGCGCAGTTGTGCGCCCCGCGAACCGGATCCCGCCATGTTACGAATCACCGAACTCAAGTTGCCGATCGACCATCCCGATGAAGACCTGCGCCCTGCCATCGCGCAGCGCCTGGGCATCGCCAGCGATGACCTGCTCGATTTCACCTTGTTCAAGCGCAGCTACGATGCGCGTAAAAAGTCCTCCGAACTGTGCTTCATCTACACCATCGACCTTGAAGTTCGCGACGAGGCGGCGGTGCTGCACAGGTTCGCCGACGACCGTAACGTCAACGTGGCGCCGGATGTCAGTTACAAAGCGGTAGGCCAGGCGCCGGCTGACCTGAACGCGCGTCCGATCGTCGTCGGCTTCGGTCCGTGCGGGATTTTCGCCGGGCTGCTGCTGGCGCAAATGGGCTTCAAGCCGATCATCCTCGAACGCGGCACCGAAGTACGCCAGCGCACCAAGGACACCTGGGGCCTGTGGCGCAAAAGCGTGCTCAACCCCGAATCCAACGTGCAATTTGGTGAAGGCGGCGCGGGGACATTCTCCGACGGCAAACTGTACAGCCAGATCAAGGACCCGAAGTTCCTCGGGCGCAAGGTCCTGCATGAATTCGTCAAGGCCGGCGCGCCGGAAGAAATCCTCTACGTCAGCAAACCGCACATTGGTACATTCCGTCTGACCGGTGTGGTGGAAAACATGCGTGAGCAGATTCGCGCCCTTGGCGGCGAAGTGCGCTTCCAGCAGCGTGTCACCGACGTGTTGATCGATGACGGCCAACTGGTCGGCGTCGAGCTCAATGGCGGCGAACAGATCCATTCGAAACATGTGATCCTGGCCCTCGGCCACAGCGCACGCGATACATTCCGCATGCTCCACGGCCGTGGCGTGTACATGGAAGCCAAGCCATTCTCGGTGGGTTTCCGCATCGAGCACCCGCAGTCGCTGATCGACCGCGCGCGCCTGGGCAAGTACGCCGGCCACCCGAAACTGGGCGCCGCCGACTACAAACTGGTGCACCACGCCAGGAATGGTCGTTCGGTCTACAGCTTCTGCATGTGCCCGGGCGGTACGGTCGTGGCAGCGACGTCCGAACCGAACCGTGTCGTGACCAATGGCATGAGCCAGTACTCGCGTAACGAGCGCAATGCCAACTCCGGCATCGTCGTCGGCATCACCCCGGAAGTCGACTATCCGGGCGGTCCGCTGGCCGGTATCGAGTTGCAGGAACGCCTGGAATCCCACGCCTTCGTGCTGGGCGGCAGCAACTACGAAGCCCCGGCGCAACTGGTCGGCGATTTTATCGCGGGCAAAGCGTCCACCGAATTGGGCAGCGTCGAGCCGTCCTACAAGCCGGGCGTTGCCCTGGGTGATCTGGCGCTGGCGTTGCCGGCGTTCGCCATCGAAGCGATTCGCGAAGCCTTGCCGGCGTTCGAGAAGCAGATTCGTGGTTACTCGCTGCACGATGCTGTGTTGACCGGCATCGAGACGCGTACGTCGTCGCCATTGCGCATTACCCGCAACGAGTCGATGCAGAGCCTGAACGTGAAAGGCTTGTTCCCGGCCGGTGAAGGTGCCGGTTATGCGGGCGGGATTCTCTCGGCGGGTGTCGACGGGATTCGCATCGCTGAAGCGGTGGCCCGGGACATCCTCGGTCTCGAGGCTTGATATCCGGTCATTGACGTGACACAAATCCCTGTGGGAGCGAGCCTGCTCGTGATGGCGGTAGATCAATCAACCTATGTGTTGAATTTGATACCGCTTTCGCGAGCAGGCTCGCTCCCACAGTGGTATTCGGCGTTTGTGAATTTCAGATATTGGCGCGCAATACCGAGTCCGGCAGCGCCTCCCCCCGCTCCACGGTCGCAGCTACCGCAGCCATCAAGCCACTCAACTCATACCCCTGGGCCTTGAGCCACTTCGGATCGTAATAGGTCGTGGCGTAGCGCTCGCCTCCGTCACACAGAATCGCCACCATTGACCCCGTCTCCCCCGCCGCCTTCATGTGCTGAGCGGCCATCAGTGCGCCAATCAGGTTGGTCCCGCTCGACCCGCCCACATGGCGCCCCAGACGCTCGGCAAGGTAGTGCATGGCCGCCAGTGACAAGGCATCCGGCACCTTGACCATTGCGTCGATCACCGTGGGCAGAAACGACGCTTCCACACGTGGCCGGCCGATGCCTTCGATACGCGAGCCGTGGTCCAGGCGCAAGCTGGCATCGCCAGTCTGGTAGTAATCAAAGAACACCGAACGCTCGGCATCGGCACACAGCACGCGGGTGCCATGCTGGCGATAACGCACGTATCGGCCCAGGGTGGCCGTGGTGCCCCCGGTACCGGGGCTGGAAATCAGCCAGCTCGGCTCGGGATGCTGCTCGAAACGCATCTGATAAAAGATCGACTCGGCAATGTTGTTGTTCGCCCGCCAGTCGGTAGCACGCTCGGCGTAGGTGAACTGGTCGATGAAGTGCCCGTCGTGTTCGCGAGCCAGACGCTCGGACTCGGCGTAGATCTGGGTCGGGTCGTCCACCAGATGGCTTTGTCCACCGTAGAAGGCAATTTGTGCGATCTTTTCCCTGGACGTGGTCGCCGGCATCACCGCAATGAACGGCAAGCCCAGCATGCGCGCGAAGTACGCTTCGGAAATCGCCGTCGAACCGCTGGACGCTTCAATGACCGGCGCACCGGGTTTGAGCCAGCCGTTACACAGCGCATAAAGAAACAGCGAGCGGGCCAGGCGGTGCTTGAGGCTGCCCGTGGGGTGGCTGGATTCATCCTTGAAGTACAACTCGATGCCTGGAAAACCCGGTAGCGGCAAGGGAATCAGGTGTGTGTCGGCGCTGCGCTGGAAGTCGGCTTCGATGATCCGGATCGCTTCACGGGCCCACTGTCGGTTGTCGCTCATGATGGTTTTCTCGTTGAATCAGGCAGGAGTTGGCCTTGTCACAGGGCTCAACCATCAAGCTTAGGAAAAAACCTACATACAGCACAGGCACAGCTGAGATCCAATACGCCCGGCAACTGCTAGGCTCAGGTCCCTGCTGCCGGATTACGTTGTAACGACATATAACAAAAAAGAATATAAGTTTTGTTTTAACAACTAACAGTACTTGTTAGGGTGTAACACCTTTTGAATTCACAGATGGAGAGCGACCTTGCCTCTGCGTAGCACTTTCACGCGTTTCTTTCAGTTGGAAGCTGCCAGCGGTCTGTTACTGATCGCCGCTGCCGTTCTGGCTCTGATTATCAACAACTCGCCGCTGTCGTGGCTGTACAACGGCCTGCTGGACACCCCCGTGGTGGCCCAGATCGGTGCCCTGAAAATCGCCAAACCCTTGCTGCTGTGGATCAACGATGGCCTGATGGCGCTGTTCTTCCTGCTGATCGGCCTGGAAGTGAAGCGCGAAGTCCTGGACGGCCAGTTGTCCAGACCGTCGCAAATCGTCCTGCCTGGCGCAGCGGCGATTGGCGGCATGGTGGTGCCGGCGCTGATCTACTGGTACCTCAATCGCGACACGCCACCGGCCCTCAACGGCTGGGCAATCCCGACCGCTACCGACATCGCCTTCGCTCTTGGCGTGCTGGCATTGCTGGGCAAACGCGTTCCGGTCTCGCTGAAACTGTTCCTGATGACCCTGGCGATCATCGACGACCTCGGCGCAATCATCATCATTGCGATCTTCTATTCCGGCGCGCTGTCGACCTTGTCCCTGGCACTGGCCGCCGCCTGTATTGCGGCGCTGATCGGGATGAACCGGCTTGGGGTGGTCAAGCTCGGACCGTACATGATCATTGGCTTGATTCTCTGGGTCTGCGTGCTCAAGAGCGGTGTCCACGCCACGCTGGCCGGCGTGACCCTGGCTTTCTGCATCCCGCTGCGCACGAAAAATGCCGAACCTTCGCCGCTACTGACCCTGGAACATGCCCTGCACCCGTGGGTCGCCTACGGCATCCTGCCGCTGTTCGCCTTCGCCAACGCCGGCCTGTCCCTGAGCGGCGTCACCGTCGAAAGCTTCACTCACCATGTCCCCATGGGCATTGCCATCGGGCTGCTGCTGGGCAAGACCGTCGGTGTTTTCGGCCTGACCTGGCTGGCCGTGAAAACCGGTATCGCCGCACTGCCCCAAGGCGCCAATTGGGGCCAGATACTGGGCGTGGCGATTCTCTGCGGCATTGGTTTCACCATGAGTCTGTTTGTCGGCTCGCTGGCCTTTGAGCCGGGCGTGAGCGATTTCGCCGGGATGGACCGCATGGGGATCCTGACCGGTTCGATACTGGCGGCGCTGATCGGTTACGGGGTGACGGCGATGGCGAGCCGCAAGAACACCGCGCTGGCCTCCTGATAAACAGCGATAACGCCTGACGCCAACCAGGAATCCCTCCAGCAGAAAAACAAAAAACCCGATCAGCCACCTGATCGGGTTTTTTATCCGCTATTTACGCTTAGTGCGAAACGCGGCTGGTGCCATTCACACTGGCGATGCGTACACGCTCGCCAACACGGAACACTTCGTTCGGTTGAACTTCCTGAACATAGGCACGCATGCTGCCATCGTCTTCGCGCACGGTGATTTCCACGCCCTGGGTGCGGGTCAGGCCTTCTTCAGCGGCCGAACCGAGCAGGCCACCCGCCACAGCACCGATGACTGCAGCAACAACACTGCCCTTGCCACCACCGACGGAGCTGCCGCCAACGCCGCCGACCACTGCGCCTGCAGCGCTACCGATCGGGGTCTTGGTGCCTTCGATTTTCACCGGACGCAATGCTTCGATGGTGCCCATGCGAACGGTCTGCACGCGACGCGCCTCGTCACGGGAGTAGGAGTCACCGGTCAGGCTCGATTGGCAACCAGTGAGCAACATCGCCATCGTGGAAAAGGAAGCAACCAGCAGAACAGACTTACGCATAGCATCAACTCCAAAGAAACAGATGATCATTAGACCCCGCGGCTTGACGCCTGTCACGGCAGCACCCGGGTAAAATTGGTTTGATTCAGGCTCCGTTAAGGCGCCCCCACGAACTCACACAGTAGCGGCAACATCGGAAAACTGCCCCGCTGAGCAAGGATTTTCATGGACTACTTTATCATCGTCGTCACGACTGTTGCCGGTTTGTACTTTCATTGGTGGCTGTACGTGCGGATCAAACGCTGGATGGACCGCGACCTGGCACTGGCGCTGGCCGGCAAGGACGAGCAGAAAAAAGCCTTCATGCTCGAACGGTTGGCGAGTGCCCGGGTGCAGAAGATCAAGCGTCGAGACCTGCCGAAGTGGCTGGAGGCCGCTGCGGCAGACTATCCCGGTCGGTAGACTGCTCAGGGTGCCAGGCGTTCAAGAATCCAGTCGGCGCCCTGCTGGCGATAGTTGAGGCGGTCGTGCAGGCGGCTTGGGCGGCCCTGCCAGAATTCGATGCGCTCCGGCAGCAGGCGATAACCGCCCCAGTGTTCCGGGCAATGTGGCTGGGTGTCGCTAAAACGTTGCTCGGTGTCCTTGAGCAGCGCTTCGAGCTCGCCACGATCGGCGATCACGCGGCTCTGCGGCGATGCCCAGGCCCCCAGGCGACTGCCGAGGGGGCGAACCTGATAATAGGCGTCTGACTCTTCAGGCGTCACCTTCACCACCCGCCCTTCGATGCGTACCTGACGCTCCAGCGCCGGCCAGAAAAACGTCATGGCCGCGAACGGATTCGCGGCCAGTTGCTGGCCCTTGGCACTATCGTAGTTGGTGAAAAAGGTGAAACCCTGCTCGTCCAGGCCTTTGAGCAACAGGATGCGACAGTGCGGTCGACCGTCCTGGTCAACGGTGGCCAGGGTCATGGCGTTGGCTTCCACTGGTACCTGTTCGGTTTTTACCGCGTCGGCAAACCACTGGTGGAACAACGCAAACGGCTCGGCCGGGGCTTGCGCCTCGGTCAGGCCATCACGGGTGTAGTCACGACGCATATCAGCCAGGCCCTGGGTCATGGCGCATTCCTTTTGGTTAACGAATCACTGCTTTGCAGTATCGGTGTTGGCGACCTTCTTGTCTGCCGCAGAGGCTTTGGCTGGCGTGGTTTTCTTCGCCGGCGTTGCAGTTTTCGCAGGTGCTTTCTTGGCCGGAGCTTTTTTCGCCGGGGCTTTTTTCACCGCTGGAACAGCCGCCTTTTTAGACGCTGGGGCCGGTGTCACAGGCTTGGCGACCGGTTTGACGTCAGCGGAAGCGACCATGGTCGCAGGCGCCGGCGCCGGCATGTTGTACTTGCTCAGCAGTGCGACCATGGTGTTTTGCGGGGTCACCAGCAGTTCCACGCGGCGATTCAACGCACGCCCTTGCACGCTGTCATTGGCCGCACGCGGCGCTTCACCACCCAGGCCACGCAGCATCAAGCGATCACGCTGCAAACCACTGAGACGGAAAATCGCCGCAACGGCCTGGGCACGCTCCTGACTCAGTTTGACGTTGGCTGGTGCAGAGCCGGACGTATCGCTGTGGCCGAGGATCAAGACAGCGGTCTTTGGATCGGCTTCAAGGATTTTGGCAACGCGGGTGAACGGACCAAGTGTGACCGGTAGCAACATGGCCGGACGATCAGGGTTGAACGAGCCTTCGACCGGCGCAGTCACCACCAGCACGTTTTCGCGGCGTTCGATCTGCAGGTTACTGCCCTTGACCGCCTCGCGCAGGCGCGGTTCGTAGTCGTCAAGCCAGGCCTGGGTGACTTTCGGGTCCGGCGCCGGTACAGCCTTGGCTGCGCTCTGCTCGCTACCGCCGAATGGCCACCACCACTTGCTGCCGCTATCGGTTCCGGCCTTGGCCACCGCGACGGGTTTGACTTCAGGTTTCGCTTCCGGCTTGACCGCGGGCTTGCCGGCGCTGTCGTCGGAACCGAACGGCCAGTACCAGTGGCTGCCGCTTTCAGTCTTGACGACAGGTGCCATCGCGTCTTTCTGTGGAGTCTGTGCGCAACCGGTAATAGCGAAGCACAGGGCCAAGGCGAGGGTTTTATTGGATGACATTGGATATCCACAAAAATGAAGTCAAAAAATCAGGCCACATCGGCCCGTATAAGCAGACGCTTTGAAAGTGAAAAGACTATCGGGTTCCAGCCCCGGAAGCCGATAGCCGCTTTTACAGACAAGTGGCCAGAACCCGCACCAGCTTTTGCGCGCGCGGGTCCATCAAGACGTACGGTCCCAGGGTATTTGTCACAAATCCGAAGGCCACATCGTACTCCGGGTCAGCAAAACCTATGGAGCCGCCGGCGCCCGGATGACCAAACGCGCGCGGGCCAAGGCCGAAGGTGGCGTTGGCAACGTCCGGTTGATCGAGCATGCAACCCAGACCGAAACGGGTCCGGGTCAGTAAAGTCTTGTCCTCGCCGAGGCTGTGCTCACGAGTCAATTCATCGAGCATTTCGCTTTCCAGCAGGCTGCCGTCGAGCAGGCCGGCGTAGAACCCGGCCAGGCTGCGGGCATTGCCATGACCGTTGGCGGCTGGCTGCTGCATGCGTCGCCACTCGGGTTTGTTGGTGCTGGTCATGATCGACGGCGGGTTGGTGAACGCCCGGGTCGTCATGGCCGTTGGCTCACGCATGGTCACTTGCAACAGGCGCTGGGCGGCAGCATCGCCGACATTGCCCTTACCCCGCGCAATGTGGGCCACGCGATAGAACTCTTCGTCGGCCAGGCCCACATGGAAGTCCAGGCCCAACGGCCTGGCGACCCGCGCAACGATGGATTCACCCGGCCCACGACCATCGGCACGGCGCAGCAATTCGCCGACCAGCCAGCCATAGGTGATCGCCGCGTAACCGTGACCTTCGCCCGGCGTCCACCACGGCGTTTCGGCGGCCAGGGCGTCGACCATGGTTTGCCAGTCGTAAAGGGCTTCAGGGGCCAGTAATTCGCGCAATGCCGGAAGGCCGGCCTGATGACAGAGCAGTTGACGAAGAGTGACAGACTCTTTGCCGGCAGCGGCAAATTCGGGCCAGTAACGCGCAACCGGGGCATCCAGTTGCAGCTTGCCTTCAGCCACCAATTGCAGCACGGTGACTGCGGTAAAGGTCTTGGTGCAGGAGAACAGGTTGGCGATGGTATCGCTGTGCCAGGCCTCGGCCCCGTCCTTGTCGGCAGTGCCGGCCCAGAGGTCGAGCACCGTTTCGCCAGCGATCTGAACGCACAACGCGGCGCCACGCTCCTGGGGATCGTCAAACAATGCCGCGAAAGCCTCACGCACCGCCTCGAACTTTAGCTCGTAATGACCCTGAATCTGCACCCGCAACTCCCCCGGAATAACGCTCTACAAAGTGGCGGGCATTGTTCCAGCCCTTGAAGGATTTGGGAACAGGGTTGGGCTGGATGGTCAGTCACTCATAGAACTGATCGGAAATTTATTGCGCCTGAATAGGCGCCTTCGCGAGCAGGGTCGCTCCCACATTGGAATGCATTCTCTTGTGGGAGCGGCGGTACGGCGATCCGACTTGCTCGCGAAGAGCGATAACGCGGTGTCAGGACTCAGTGACCATTCCCGGAATGTCCACCAGCGCCCTTCCCTGGCCCCTTGCCGGCCTCGGCCTTGCGGCCGCCCTCGGCGTCGTGGCTGGCTTTGTCGGCGGCCGCAGACTTCTCGGCCTCTTTGCCCAATTGTTCGACTGTCACCAGGTTGCTCTTGCGCACGCTGTCGACAAAGCCCTGGAACGGCAGATCAGTGATGCCCACCAACCCGAAGTGACCGTTTTCACCGTCAAGCAGGCGCCCGGTGACCGGTTGATCAAGGTACTGGAACCAATGCACGCCAACAATCGACGGCTCACTCAAGGCTTGCTTGAGGAAGTTGGCATACGCCGCACCGCGGTCCTCTTCCTTCGCCAAAGGTGTGACGCCCCCCCAGAACGGGCCACGATCAGCCGAGCCGAAATTGAACTCGGTCACCAGCACCGGTTTGTCGAGGCTGCGCAGCCTGGCGAAGTCATAACCATCCTGGGGTTGCAGGGTATACATGTTGAAGCTCAACACGTCGCAATACTGGGCGCAGGATTCCACGGCTTCCGGCGTGCTGATGGCGAAACGGCCGCCGAGCAGCAACTGGTTAGGTGCGTGCCACTGGAGTGAGTCGGAGATGGTCTTGAAGTAAGTGTCGGCAAAGACCTTCTGGAAGTATTTGAAGTCGGCTTCGATTTCCGGGTGCTCGGCGCTCGGGAGCGGCGGTACGAATCCCGGATCTTCCATCAGTTCCCAGGCCGGCAGATCAATGCCCCAGGCTTTCGACAGGCCAGCCTGATTGCGGTACTTGTCACGCAGTTGCTTGAGGAACGCGCGCTTGGCCGGCACGTCGGTGGTCATTTTCAAGGTACCGTAGGCCAGAGCATAACGGGCTTTCGGGTCATCGCCGGGACCGGCCCAGGCCAGTTCGTTGTCAGCGTAGTAACCGATCAGCCATGGATCGTCACGATGGTCACGAGCGGCAATTGCCACGGCGCGTTCGGTGGCCATGGCGAAACGCGGGTCGAACGGGTCAGGCATACCGCCCCACCAGTCGGTGCCGGTGCTGATGCTGGCGTAGTCGCCGACGATCGACAGCGGCAAGGTGTACGGCAAGCGATCAGCGTTGCCCAGCACCGGCGCACTCCAGTTGCCAATGGTGTTGAAGCCCCAGGCCTGCAAGCGATCAAGGGTGTGGCTGGCCCAGCGCTGCTCGTCGAACTTCGCCTTGCACGGTTCGACAGGTTTTGACTCTGCCGCTTTCGCTACCGTCGCTTCGGAGTTGGCCGCCTCGGCGACTCCAGCTCTGGTTTCGCTGCCCAACGCACAAGGATCACCATAAAGGCGTTGCAGGTTGGCACCGTAGAAATCGTACCAGCGGCCGGCATTGTAGCCGCGCCCTTGATCGGCCCCGTTGCCGCCACGGTTGTCGCCTTCGCCATAGTGGCTGGCCAGCGCCTCGTCAGCCTTGGGCAGGGATTCGAACATCCACTCGCGGCCGGCAACATAGGTCTGGTCGACATCCGGGGCCACGGTATTGACCCCGAGGGAATAGAACGGGTGACCTTCAGGCGTCACCAGATACCAGCGACCGTCACGCTTCTCTGTGCGGAAAAAGCCGCTGGCCTTGAAGGATGGGCCTTTGGTCAAACCACCGAATTTGTCCAGGGAGGACTTTTCGCGCTCGGCCAGCCAGGTTTTCAGTTGTTGCTGCTCCTTGCTGGCGGCGTTTTTGAGTTGTTCGTCGCTGTTGATCTTTTCCGGCCATTTGCCCCGGGTCGACTGACCGTAAGCATCCACCAACCCGCCATACACGGCTTGGGTTACCGACTCACCGTCCTGCACGCCAAAGCGCTCCAGCAGGATGCTCTGCGCGGCTTTTGGCTGATCCATCGACAAACTCACCGACACCACTTCTCTGCGATCCAGCTCACCGGCGCTACTGGCCAGCAACACACGTTGGCCATCGACGGTCATCGGCATCGGCGGGCCAGCCTTCATGCCCTGGCTCAACGGGGATGTCGCTTGCAGTGGCACCAACAGGGTTTGCGCAGGCCCCGCCGGCAGATCGACGCGGCTGACCAGTGTCTTGCCGTCGTTGCTCTGGATGGTCACGTACAGGGTCAAGGCCCAGTTCATCGCACTCTGGACCCGCAGGCTCATGACGCCCGACTGCGACCAGTCCCAAGCGCCGGTTAGCGGGGTCAGGCGCAACGTCGGCCGGGCGACCGGGTTGAACGTCACCCGACGCAGCACTTCGCCCTCGGGGGTTTGCTCGGCGTTGGATTGCGGCAGGCTGGCATCCTGAGTCGCCACCTGGACCACGTCGGTGGGGCGCACAAAGTTGAACAGCGTCTGCTGGCCGGCGGGAGCGGCCAGCAGAGGTGTTGCGAACAGCAAGGCAAAAACGGCAGGCAACGAACGGCAAATCATGAGAACGAAATTCTCCCTAACGACCTTCAATGGGCCAGTGGAAAAGCGGTGGCAGAGAGATAGACAACGCGGCGGGCAAAACTGCCCACCGGTGCGTCAGGAAATTTCTCGACGGAACGGCGGCAACGCGTTGAGGATGGCTTTGCCATAGCGCTGGGTCACCAGGCGCCGGTCGAGCAAGGTGATGGTGCCGCGGTCTTCTTCGGTACGCAGCAGGCGACCGCAGGCCTGGACCAGCTTCAGCGAGGCGTCCGGTACGGAGATTTCCATGAACGGATTGCCGCCCCGGGCCTCGATCCATTCGGACAAGGCTGCTTCGACGGGATCATCGGGCACCGAGAAAGGAATCTTGGCAATGACCACATGCTCGCAATAGGCACCGGGCAAGTCGACCCCTTCGGCGAAGCTCGCCAGGCCGAACAACACGCTGGAATCCCCGCCATCGACTCGCGCCTTGTGCTTGTTCAGGGTTTCCTGTTTCGACAGATTGCCCTGAATGAACACTTGCTTGCGCCAGTCGCGGTCAAGGCCATCGAACACGTCCTGCATCTGTTTACGCGAGGAAAACAGCACCAGGGTGCCCCGCGAGCCTTCTACCAGCTCAGGCAGATCACGAATGATCGCGGCGGTATGCGCCGCTGCATCACGTGGGTCGGCGTTCAGGTTCGGCACCCGCAACACACCGGCGTCGGCATGATGGAACGGGCTTGGCACCACTGCGGTCACGGCTTTTTTCGGCAGGCCTGCGCGCATGCGGAAGCGGTCGAAGGTACCCAGGGCAGTCAGGGTCGCCGAGGTCACCAGACAGCCATATGCCACGTTCCACAAATTGCGCCGGAGCATTTCCGCCGCCAGGATGGGACTTGCGTTGACCTCGATGTCGAACAGCGAGCCACTTTCGGCCAGGGTCAGCCAGCGGGCCATGGGCGGGTTGTCTTCCGGGTCTTCGACGGTGAAGGCGGTCCACAGCTCCCAGTTGCCGGAAGAACGGGACAACAGGCTGCCGAACAGCGGATACCACTCTTCAGCCTGGTTACTGGCGATGCCGATGTTGACCTCGCCGTCCATGCCTTCCTTGAGCAGGTCGGTCAGGCGGGTGAACAAATCGGTCAGCCGTGCGAAGCCTTTCTTCAGTTCGATGCCCATTTCGCGCATGTGCTCGGGAATCACCCCGCCGACGAATCGATGACGCGGGCGCTCGCGACCTTCAACGTCCTCGCCGGGTTTGAAATCGGCAATCTGCTCGCACGCAGTGAACATGAACTGCTGCTGGGTCTTGATCTCCCGCGCAAGCTCCGGCACCTGCTCGATCAACTTGCCCAGGTCGCCCGGCAACGGATGCTGGGCCAGCAGTTTGGTGAGGTTCTTGGCGGTGGTTTCCAGCCAGTCGGCAGTGGAGCGCAGGCGCGTGTAATGGGCGAAATGGCCGATGGCCTTGTCCGGCAGGTGATGGCCTTCGTCGAACACGTAGATGGTGTCGCGCGGGTCCGGCAGCACGGCGCCGCCGCCCAGGGCCAGGTCGGCCAGGACCATGTCGTGGTTGGTGACGATCACATCGACCTTGCCCATGCCTTCGCGGGCCTTGTAGAAGGCGCACTGGCCGAAGTTCGGGCAATGACGGTTGGTGCACTGGCTGTGATCGGTGGTCAGGCGCGCCCAGTCGGCGTCTTCCAGGGTGGTTGGCCAACTGTCGCGGTCGCCGTCCCATTTATTGCCGGCGAGTTTTTCGATCATGCTGGTAAACAGCTTCTGACTGGCCTCGTCGACCTCGATCTTGAAGCCCTCTTCCTCGAACAACTGTGCCGTGGCGGTCTGCGCGTGGCCCTCCTGAAGCAACATGTCGAGCTTGGACAGGCACATGTAGCGCCCGCGCCCTTTGGCCAGGGCGAAGCTGAAGTTCAGCCCGCTGTTGCGCATCAGGTCGGGCAAGTCCTTGTAGACAATCTGCTCTTGCAGGGCCACGGTGGCCGTGGCGATCACCAGGCGCTTGCCGGCGGCCTTCGCCGTGGGAATCGCCGCCAGGCTGTAGGCCACGGTCTTGCCGGTACCGGTGCCGGCTTCCACCGCGACTATCGCGGGGTCGCCACTGCGCCGGCCTTCGTCGTCGGTGTCGATGTCACCCAGGACCTTGGCGACTTCGGCGATCATCAGGCGTTGGCCGTAGCGTGGCTTGAGGCTCTTGGCTTCGAGAAAACGCGAGTAGGCGCCCTGGATCGTGGTTTTGAGTTCGGTGCTGATCATGGATTGTCGGGCGCAAAAAACGCTGGATAAATTTTCAGTAGTTCGGTTCGGCCGCTATCATACTCCGCTAATGAATCCCGCGCAGAACGGAGTACCCCAATGACACCTTTTAGCCTCGTTTATAGCCTGCATGTACTGGCGGCCCTGGTCTGGGTCGGCGGCATGTTTTTCGCCTGGATGGTCCTGCGCCCCGCGGCGATCAAGGCACTTGAAGGCCCTGGCCGGCTGAAGTTATGGGTAGAAGTGTTTCAAGGTTTTTTCCGCTGGGTCTGGGTGGCGGTCGTGCTGTTGCCGGTCAGCGGCGTGGTCATGCTGAATCTGCACTTCACCGGTTTTGAAAACGCGCCGCGCTATGTGCAGGTGATGATGGGCTTGTATGTGGTGATGACTGCGCTGTTTATCCGCATTCAGGCGCTGATGCTGCCGGAACTGCGCACCGCCGTGGACGCGCAGGATTGGCCCATGGGGGCCAGTGTACTGGGGCGGATTCGCCGCTTGGTGGGGATCAATCTGCTGGTGGGGTTGGTGGTGGTGGCGATTGCGGCGGTTCGGCCGACGCTTTAAAAGCTTCGTCGGAACGCCGTCCGAACCAAGCCCGCTCCCACAAGGTTCGGTGATCCAATGTGGAAGCGGGCTTGCCCGCGAAGACAATCGACTGGACGACACACATTTCGGCGATTGCTTACAACCGCTGAACCGTCACCGAACCCGCCGCCCCTTCTGGCCCAGGCTGACCATCAGCCCCGGGTTTACCGCTCTTGCCGCCATCGGCCTTGTAGATCAGGCAACCCTTGGCCTTGCCACCCGCGCCCGGTTTGCCGCCCGGACCGGCCAGACCACCGGCACCGCCAGCCACCTGGACCTTGATTCGGTCTGCCGGGAAGTCGTGTGGCACCGCCAGTTTAACCAGCGCTCCCGGGGCCCCCGGCTGACCATTGCTGCCATCACTGCCATCGGCGCCACGACCGGCCTGCCCCCAAGTGCACCCCGGTTCCTCACCGTTAGCCCCATCGAGACCGACAAACCCCGGTGCGCCCGCGCCACCACGGGCATCAACGAGCAATTGCGGTGCATTCAGTGCCTTGATCTGCAAATCAAGATTGCGTCCGGATCGAGCGGCCTTCTGATAGGTCCCGGGGGCGCCACGGGCGGTGATCTGGCTGCCTTCGGACAAATCAGCGCGGCGGACCTTCAGCGCCAGTGCCTGTTCCCCCGGCACGATGGCGATGCGCGCCTCTCGCCCCAGATGCAATTCACCCACGGTGACTTCGGTGACGTTCGAGGGAATCAGCAAGGTGCCATAATCGGCCACTTCCAGGCGTTCCAGTTGCAGGGTGCTGGCAGTGTTGGGCAAGCGCATCAACGAGTTGGGTTCGACACTCACCACCTGTGCGCAGGCCAATGGGCTGATGAGTGCGGCGAGCAGGCAGAGTTTACGCATGGGAAGCCTTCGAAGCGGTAGGGGCTGGAATGGTTTGCAGGTGGAATACGCCGAAAATGACGATCTTCAGGCGGTCAAGCCAGGGATGGGCGCGACCCCGCAGGCTGCGATAGCACAGCAATGCTTCCAGTAGATGGATGAATCCCAACAGGCCGCCGGCCAGATTGACCAACGGGTGCAGCGGAAAGACGAACGGCGTGAGCAGGTTGACCAGCACCACCGACCAGAACACCAGGGTCAATAACCGCCCCAGCCCCCATATGACTTTCATACGCTCCCCCGATGAGAATTATTGTTTGCACGCACAGTAACGGCTTCCACGCGGGTTAAGCCAGAGGGCAACGGAAAATTCTTCATGAAGGCCGCCGAACGGCCGTCGCAGCGCTCACAACTGTCGCTCGACGGCTCTATCTCTTGGTTCAACGGTTTATATGCAGATCCACGCGACGGTTTTTCGCACGCCCTTCTTCCGTTTCGTTATCGGCAATCGGTTGACTCTCGCCCTTGCCTTCGCTGGTGACTTTGTTCGGCGCCACACCCTGGCTCAACAGGTATTCCGCCACGCTGCTGGCACGCCGCTCCGACAAGGCCTGGTTATAGACATCCGAGCCGACACTGTCGGTATGGCCGACCACCTTGATGCTGACCACATCGGCATCTTCGAACTTGCTCATCAATGCATCCAGACGACTCTTCGCCGTCGGGGTCAGGTCGGATTGATTGAAGGCAAACAGCACGTCATCGCTCAGGGTGATGACTTCGGATTGTGCGGACTCGGGTTTGACGCTGGCGGCCGGATACTGCGGCATCGGGCAACCGTGATGCTCGACCGGGGTATTGGCGGGGGTGTCAGGGCAACGGTCGCGTCGGTCGAAAACGCCGTCGCCGTCTTCGTCGCCATCCTGGGCATAGCAGATCAAACCGCCGGACAAGATACCCAGCGCCGCCCCACCCGCGGCCCAACCACCATTCTCGATGGCGCCCAGACCACCACCGACCAGGCCACCGATGAGGCTGCAAATTGGCCAGGTTCGTTGATTGAGGGGGGCAGTGCCGTCGCTGTGGGTCGCGCAGCCGGTCAAGAGACTGCCAAGTAGCAGAACCGGCAAGACGGTCCTTGTGAGAACGATCATGTTGAAAGCTCCTGTGTCCCCGGCCAATACCGGTTACACAGGAGTAAAGACCCGCATCCGCGACTGCACAAGGCGCGGATGCGAGGGGGGCTTAACGCTCGATTTTGATTTCCGTACGACGGTTCTGTGCACGACCGTCAGCGGTTTTGTTGTCAGCAACCGGCTGGCTTTCACCGGCACCGACAACCGACACGAAGTTACTGCGAGGTACGCCTTGCGAGATGAGGTATTCAACCACCGAGTGGGCGCGTTTATCCGACAGTTTCTGGTTGTAGACATCGCTGCCCACGCTGTCGGTATGACCGGTGACGGTCAGTTTGGCAGTCGGGGCTTCGGCTTTCAGGCGAGTGGCAATCTTGTCGAGTACCAGTTTGTCGGACGAGGTAAGCGTGGCTTTATCAAACTGGAAGTGAACATCGCGGATGACGATGGTTTCTTCCTTGACCACAACCGCTTCTTCGACCACAGGTGCTGGTGGTGGGCAACCGTTGGCATCGACCTGAACGCCTTTTGGCGTGCCTGGGCACTTGTCACGGCTGTCCGGCACACCATCACCGTCTTCGTCGCCATCCCCGTGAACCCAGCAATAAGCCGCTGCCGTGCCGCCGACGAGCAGAGCACCATACCCTGCCCATGCCGAGCTTTCGGTCGCACCGAGGCCCGCGCCCACGACACCACCAACCGCCGCGCAGGTCGGCCAATCGGTTTTCTGCAAACCTGCGCAACCAGTCAAGACACTGGTTAGCAGAACCAAGGGTAATGCTGTCCGAACTATGCTCATCTAGTTTTCTCCTGAAGGATCGGCTTAGAACCGATTCAGGTAGTAAAGACCCGAGTTTTAAACTCCGCCAGCAATAGGCCATGCTGTTTATTCACGCATTGGCGACAGGTTGACGCTTTTGTCGCCAAGCCGCTCTAGGCCCGAACGTTCGGGCAGGCTAGTCTTGGCAGATCTGATTGAGGATCTTCGATGACTGCAGATATTTCTTCACGCACGCCGCAACAGGCTCTGGCCGCTTTACTTGACCGATATGCCCCCGCGCGCCTGTTGTTGATCGGCGCCAGCGAGTTCCCGGCACTGGAAGCATTCAAACTTGCTCACCCTGAAAGCAGCGTCGCTTGCGCTGCCCCCGGGCCATTGCCCGCCGAGTTGGCAGCCCGCCGATTCGACCTGGCCCTGGCGGTCGATTGCCTGGAGCACTTGCCCAAGCGCGACGGCCTGAACCTGCTGGGCGGTATCCGCAACCTCAACGCCAGCCGCATCGCCGTGCTGGCGGATCTGTCGGCCTGCGGATGGCAGGAAACCGACTTTTTCTCCATGGCCCTGCAAGCCAGCGAACGCTTTCAACGGGACGAACAGGTCCTGACCCTGTTTACCTACGATCTGCTTGAATACAAACAAGTCCCCGACTGGCTGAATTCGCGCTTTTGGGCCAATCCGGAAAACTTCGGGAAATACTGGTGGTAATGCAATGAGTACATCCATTTGCCCTTGCGGCAGCGGCACCCCGCTCGATGCCTGCTGCGGTCACTACCATGCCGGGCACCCGGCGCCGTGCGCGGAAGCCTTGATGCGCTCACGCTACAGCGCCTATGTGTTGGGGCTGGTCGATTATCTGGTGGCCACCACCCTGCCTGCCCAACAGGCCGGCCTGGACCGTCAATCGATCAGCGACTGGAGCGCACAAAGTACGTGGTTGGGCCTTGAGGTGGAAAGCTCCGAAGTACTGGGCGGCCAGCCTGAACACGCTTTCGTGACCTTCACCGCGCGGTGGCACGACAGCGGTGGCGAGCACAGCCACCGCGAGCGTTCGTCATTTGTGCAAAACACCGGGCGCTGGTATTTCATCGACCCCACCGTGCCGCTCAAGGCTGGACGCAATGATGCCTGCCCGTGTGCGAGTGGGCAGAAGTTCAAGAAGTGTTGCGCGGGGTATTTCAGCAGCTAGGACATGGAATGCCTGTCCACCCCGCAGGAGTAGCCGAAGGCTGCGATCTTTTGGGTCTAGACTGGGGCTCAAGGGAGAAACACCACGATGATCATCCGGCGCGGCGCACTCTATCTGCTCACGTTGTTCCTGACACTGGGACTCGGCGGCTGCGTATCGTGGTTCGGCGACGACTTGCCGGACCCCGAAGTCCATCTGGTGAAGATAGAGGTGGTCCGCGCCAAATTGCTGGAACAGAAACTCCTCCTGCATTTTCGCATCGACAACCCCAACGACAGCGACCTGACGGTGCGCAGTCTGGAGTACCGCATTCACTTGGGTGACATTCTGCTTGCCGAAGGCGAGCACGAACACTGGTTCACCGTCGGCCCCAAACACAGCGCCTACTTCAAGGTACCGATCCGCACCAACCTGTGGTCAAAGGTACGTGACCTGGCCAAACTGCTGAAAAAATCCGATCAACCCATTCCCTATCGTCTGGAAGGTGAGCTGGAAACCGGTATATTCATCGCCCACTACGTGCACCTGGCGCGCAATGGCGTGATAATCCCCGCCGATTTAATTCCGGAGCAACACCGATGACCCAGCAACCCCACGTCCATGGCCCTGACTGCAACCACGATCATGACCATCACCAGCATGATCACGACCACGGCCATGTCCACGGTCCGAACTGCGGCCACGCTCACCAGGAACCGGTGCGCAACGCCCTGAAAGACGTCGGCCGCAACGATCCGTGCCCATGCGGCAACGGCAAGAAATTCAAGAAGTGCCACGGCGCTTGATGCTTCGGGCGAAGACTTGCTTCGCCTGTTGAATCGTCTTCGCAAGCAGACCTGTGGTGTGAATGCAGTTCCCTTGCAGGAGCGAGCTTGTTCGCGATGGACTGTCAGTCGACATCTGTGTAGCTGACACACCATCGCGAGCAAGCTCGCTCCTACAGGTTTTCAGTCAGCCTTTAATACACATGCGGTGCTGACCACCGTCGCATACTCACCGTGCAAATTCCCCAGCGACATCGCATGCACCTCCTCGGCGCTATGGGCATGGCCGAAAAAATCAGCCTTGTCGAAGGTAAAGCACGCATCCTCGGCCACCCACGTATCAAACCCCAGGTTGCCCGCAGTGCGTGCCGTGGATTCCACCGAGTTGTGGGTCGCGACACCGGCGATGATCAACTGCCCGATCCCTGCCTCGCGCAACTGCGTCTCCAGCCCCGTCGAACAAAACGCATCCGGCACCTGTTTCTGGATCAGGCGTTCGCCGGCCCTTGGTGCAAAACGCTCCTGAAACTCCACCCCCGACTGCTGCGGCCAGAACACTGAGTCCTCTGAGCGGGACAGGTGCTGTACATGGATCACCGGCCGAGCGGTGCGCCGCCAATGGTCGAGCATCTCCAGCATGCGCGCTTCGGCTTGCGGGTTGTTCCTGCGGCCGAGTCTGGGGTGAAGGATGCCTTTCTGTTGATCGATGATGATCAGTGCCGCATTTGCCTTGAGCTCCATGCCGACTGTTCTCCAGGATTGTTGACCGTATCGCACTTCAACATCGCCCATTGCGACTGGCAAGGCTGCGATCTTTCAGGTTTATCAGACAAATCCTGAAATAACCTTGCACCCCGCTTGCGCGGTCACCTCCCGCTCACTAACGTAGCGCCTTTATTTCGCGCCGCCTCTACCCCCGCAGGAGCTTTGCCATGGCCTCGCCAGCCCTTACTCATTCTCTACCCCGGTTCGGCGTTGCCGCAGCAGTGGCCGGTGTCTTGAGCCTGACCGGTTGTCAGAACTTCAACGCCCAGGACACCCTCCCGCCGACCTCCGGCGTACAACCGCTCAAGGGCCTGGCGCAGAACGTTTCGGTGCGCCGCAATGCCATGGGCATGCCGCTGATCGAAAGCAACAGCTTCCACGACGCGCTGTTCACCCTCGGTTACGTGCATGCCAGCGACCGCATCACGCAGATGGTCACCCTGCGCCTGCTGGCCCAGGGCCGTTTGGCCGAGATGCAGGGTGCGGACCTGCTGGATGCCGATCGCTACATGCGGGCGGTCAACCTGAAGAAAAGTGCTGGCGAGTTGTACAAGGCCTCTTCGCCGCGCCTCAAGCGTTTCTTCGAAGTCTATGCGCGGGGCGTCAACGCCTACCTGTTCCGCTACCGCGACAAACTGCCGGCCGACCTGGCGGCCACCGGCTACAAGCCTGAATACTGGCAGCCGGAAGATTCGGCGCTGATTTTCTGTCTGTTGAACTTCAGCCAGTCGACCAACCTGCCGGAAGAAATTTCCTCGCTGGTACTGGCCCAGACCATCACCACCGACAAACTCGCGTGGCTGACGCCGTCGGCACCCGATGAAAAACTGCCGGTCGCCGAAAGCGAAAAACTGCAAGGACTCAAGCTCAACGGGCAAGTCCCGGGGCTGGCCGAACTCAGTAAAGCCATTGGACAACTGTCGGACCTCAATCTGCCGGGCGCCACTTCGTCGAACAACTGGGCCATCGCCCCGCAGCGCAGCCGCAGCGGCAAGAGCCTGTTGGCCAGTGACAGTCACGGCCCGCTGGGCGTGCCTTCGCTGTTCAGTTACGTGCAGATTCGCACGCCGAAGTATCAGGCGTCCGGCGTGACCGTCGCGGGCCTGCCGATGGTGCTGGGAGGTTTCAACGGCAAAGTGGCGTGGAGCATGACGTCCGTGATGGGCGACAACCAGGACCTGTTCCTGGAGAAGATCAAGCGCCAGGGTAATGGGCTTACCTACGAAAACGCCGGGAAATGGCAGCCGGTGATCGTGCGCGACGAAACCTATTTCGTCAAAGGCCAGCGGCCGATTCGCGAAGCCGTATACGAAACCCGCCACGGCCCGCTACTCAACAGCGCCCAGAGCACCACGCTGGCCAATGGTTTTGGCCTGGCCTTGCAGATGCCGAGTTTCACCGACGACAAGAGCCTGGACGCGTTCTTCGACCTGTCCCGCGCCCAGAGCGTCGAGAAAGCCTCGGATGCCAGCCGCGAAATCCGCGCCATCGCACTGAACCTGGTATTTGCCGATGCCAGCCACATCGGATGGCAAGTTACCGGTCGTTACCCGAACCGCCGCGAAGGCGAAGGCCTGCTGCCCTCACCGGGCTGGGAAGGCCGCTACGATTGGGACGGTTATGCCGACCCGATGCTGCACCCGTACGACCAGGATCCGGCCCAAGGCTGGCTCGGCACTGCCAACCAGCGGGTCATTCCCCATGGCTACGGCATGCAGTTGTCCAACTCCTGGGCCGCTCCGGAGCGTGGCGAGCGCCTGGCCGAACTGGCCGGTGCAGGCAAACATGACAGCCGCAGCCTGATCGCCATGCAATACGACCAGATCACGACCTTCGCTGCCAAGCTGAAGAAGATGTTTGAAGCGCCGGGCATGGCCCAGCCGCTCAAGCAAGCCATCGACGCCTTGCCGGCGACCGATCGCGCCAAGGCACACGAGGCCTACAGCCGCTTGATGGCGTTCGACGGCAAGCTCGGCCCAACCTCCACCGATGCGGCAATCTACGAATTGTTCCTGCAGGAAAGCACCCGGCAGATCTTCCTCGATGAACTGGGTCCTGAAAGCAACCCTGCATGGAAGGCTTTTGTCGCCGACGGCAAGCTGTCTTACTCGGCCCAGGCCGATCATTTGCTCGGACGTGAGGACAGCCCGTTCTGGGATGATGTGCGCACCGCGCAGAAAGAAGACAAACCGGCCATCCTCGCTCGCAGCCTCGCCGCCGCGATCAGCGCAGGCGACAGCCAGTTGGGCAGCGATCACAAGACCTGGCAGTGGGGCAAACTGCATCGCTATGAATGGAAGAACACCAGCGGCCAGACCGTACGCGGACCATTGCCGGCCGGCGGCGATCACACCACGCTCAACACCGCCGTCTTCGCCTGGGGCCAGGACTTCAACACTACGCTGGCGCCAGCCATGCGTTTTATCGTCGACTTCGGCCAGTCCGAACCGCTGATGGCGCAGAACGGTACCGGCCAATCCGGCAACCCGGCCAGCCCGAATTACCTCAACAGCATTGAACCGTGGCTCAAGGGTCAATACATGAGCCTGCCGATGCAGCCGCAGAACTTCGACAACGCCTATGGCAAGGCGCGGTTGACGCTGACCCCCGGCAAGTAATCTCCCCTGTGGGAGCCTGCTCGCGATTGCGCCCTGTCAGTCAACATTGTCGTGTGACTGACGCACCGCTATTGCGAGCGGCTCACTCTCACGCTGGATTTTTGTCCGCCCACAACCCCTCGATAGAACTTCACGCCCCGCGCCAGACTCTTAGCTAACAAATTCCTCCTCTCTGGCACTGCCATGGACCTTGTTGTCTCGCGTCCCGAAGGTTTGTACTGCCCCGCCGGCGACTTTTATATCGACCCGTGGCGACCGGTCGAACGCGCCGTGATCACCCACGCCCATGGCGACCATGCCCGCGCCGGCAATCAGCATTACCTGGCGGCAGCGCCCGGCGAGACCATTCTGCGCATGCGACTGGGTCAGGCCATCAACCTGCAGTCCCTGGGCTATGGCGAACGCCTGCTGCATCAGGGCGTGTTCCTCAGTTTTCATCCCGCCGGCCACGTGCTCGGCTCGGCGCAAGTAAGACTGGAATACGCTGGAGAAGTCTGGGTGGCTTCCGGGGACTACAAGATCGAACCCGACGGCACTTGCGCCCCCTTTGAACCCGTACGCTGCGACACCTTCATCACCGAATCGACCTTTGACCTGCCGATCTACCGCTGGCAACCCCAGGCTCAGGTGTTTGCCGAGATAAATCGATGGTGGCAAGCCAATGCGGCGGTCGAAAAAACCAGCGTGCTGTTCTGTTATTCCCTCGGCAAGGCCCAGCGCATTCTCCATGGCATCGACGCACGACTCGGACCCGTTCTGGTGCATGACGCCGTAGAACCAATCAACCGGATCTACCGCGAAGCGGGGATTTATCTGCCGCCCACGATTCATGCCACCGAAATCAAAAAGAGCGACCCGATGATGCGCAAGGCGCTGGTGCTCGCACCGCCATCTGCGGCGAACAGCAGCTGGATGCGCCGCTTCGGCGATTACAGTGATGGCTTTGCCAGCGGCTGGATGCGTTTGCGCGGCACACGCCGACGGCGCAGTGTGGACCGGGGTTTCGTGCTGTCCGACCATACCGACTGGCCCGGTCTGCTGTGGGCCATCGAACAGACCGGCGCCGAACGGATCATGGTCACTCATGGAACGGCCGGTGCTCTGGTACGCCATCTGCGCGAGCAGGGTCTAGATGCCACGACGTTCGACACCGAATACGGTGATGACGAAGATGACGCGATCATTGCCCAAGCCGAGCCTGCCAAGGTGCTGCCATGAAGGCGTTCGCCGAGCTGTATGCCGAACTGGACGCCTCCACCTCGAACAACGCCAAACTGGCAGCAATGCAAAACTACTTCGCCCAGGCCACGCCGGAAGATGCCGCATGGGCGGTGTACTTTCTGTCGGGTGGACGCCCCCGGCAATTAGTGCCGGTGCGGGTACTGCGCGAACTGGCCGTAGCGATTTCCGGTTTGCCGGAATGGCTGTTCGAAGAGAGTTACCAGGCCGTCGGTGACCTCGCGGAAACCATTTCTCTGGTTTTACCGCAAGCGTCACACCATTCAACCGACGGGCTGGCCACATGGGTCGAGGACAAACTGCTGCCACTGCGCGGCGAAACAGCGCAATCCCTCGCGCATCGGTTACCGATGCTATGGGCGCAACTGGACAGTCTGAGCCTGATGGTCTGCATCAAACTGATCACCGGCAGCTTGCGCGTCGGGGTGTCCAGATTGCTGGTCACCCGCGCCCTGGCAGCCATGGCCCACCTCGACAGCAAACGCGTGGCGCAGCGGCTGGTGGGCTACACCGACCAGTCCCATCGCCCCAACGCCACCAGCTACCTGAAACTGATTGCCGCCGAATCGCAAGATGAACACGCCCAGCGTGGCGGCCAGCCTTACCCGTTTTTTCTCGCCCATGCCTTGTCGCCGCCTGTGGAACAATTCGAAACGCTGCTTGGCCCTGTCCAGCAGTGGCAGGTGGAGTGGAAATGGGATGGCATCCGCGCCCAGGTGATCAAGCGCGACGGGCGACTGTGGATCTGGTCGCGGGGTGAAGATCTGGTGACCGAACGCTTCCCTGAACTGGACAGTTTGATACTGGGCCTTCCTGACGGGACGGTGATCGACGCAGAGATCGTCGCCTGGAAATCTGCACCAACCGGCATCGAAAAGGTTTTTCAATCAGCGGCGCAACCTTTCGCCCTCCTGCAACAACGAATCGGTCGCAAGACCCTGGACCGGAAAATCCTCGAAGACGTGCCAGTGGTACTGCTCGCCTTCGATTTGCTCGAATGGCAGGGCGAGGACTGGCGCAACCGGCGTCAGGCCGAGCGACGCGCGCAACTGGAATGGGTGACCGGTGATTGCGCCAATCCGCGGTTGCGCCTCTCCCCATTGTTGTCCGGCGACACCTGGCTCGACCTCGCCCGCCAGCGCGAGGCCTCCCGCGCCCTCGGTGTCGAGGGCCTGATGCTCAAGGCGCGTGATGCCCTGTACGGCATCGGCCGGACCAAGGACATGGGCGTGTGGTGGAAATGGAAAGTCGACCCGTTCAGCGTTGACGCCGTGCTGATCCATGCGCAACAGGGGCAAGGACGCCGGGCCAGCCTCTACAGCAATTACACATTCGCCGTCTGGGACGGCCCCCCGGATGCCGGCGAACGCTCCCTGGTGCCGTTCGCCAAAGCTTATTCAGGGCTGAGCGATGACGAAATCCGCCAGATCGACAGCATCGTGCGCAAGACCACGGTGGAAAAGTTCGGGCCCTTGACCAGCGTCCAGCCAAGCCTGGTGTTTGAATTGGTTTTTGAGGGAATCGCCCTCTCCCGCCGTCACAAAAGTGGCATTGCTGTGCGCTTTCCGCGGATATTGCGCTGGCGCAAGGACAAGTCGGTCGACGAAGCCGACACTTTGACGACCCTGCAAAATCTGCTCAGCTAGCCCCTCTTTTCATCCTCATTATTTTTTCTTTTTGAACCGAACGGGTGCGGCCATTTCCCTGCGCCCGTTTTCGTGCATAAATCTGTCTCCGGCCATTTCCAAGCACCTTTTTAAACGCTTGTTCGGCACTCTGGTTCGGAAATTGCTACTTTCAATAGGTCACACGCTTTCCAGTAACAACAATTCTGCGCCACGAGCGCTCATATTGGTTTTTAGGGATTGAATAATGAAAAAAGCATTGCTGACCCTTTCTGCACTGGCGTTGTGCGTGGCTGCTGGCTCCGCCATGGCGAAGGAGTACAAAGAACTGCGTTTCGGCGTTGACCCCTCCTACGCGCCGTTCGAGTCGAAAGCGGCCGATGGCAACCTGGTAGGCTTTGACATCGATCTGGGGAACGCGATCTGCGCCGAACTGAAGGTCAAGTGCAAGTGGGTCGAAAGTGACTTCGACGGCATGATCCCCGGCCTGAAGGCCAACAAATTCGACGGTGTGATCTCGTCGATGACCGTTACACCGGCCCGCGAAAAAGTCATCGACTTCTCCAGCGAGCTGTTCTCCGGCCCAACCGCTTACGTGTCCAAGAAAGGTTCTGGCGTGACCGCAGACGTCGCGTCCCTCAAGGGCAAAACCGTCGGCTACGAACAAGGCACCATTCAGGAAGCCTATGCCAAAGCCATTCTGGACAAGGCCGGCGTAAAAACCCAGGCCTACGCCAACCAGGATCAGGTCTACGCTGACTTGACTTCCGGTCGTCTCGATGCAGGGATCCAGGACATGCTGCAAGCCGAACTGGGCTTCCTGAAGTCGCCACAGGGTGCCGACTACGAAGTCAGCAAACCGGTCGACAATGAACTGCTGCCGGCCAAAACAGCGGTCGGTATTAAGAAAGGTAACACCGAGCTGAAAGCGCTTTTGGATAAAGGTATCAAAGCGTTACACGATGATGGCACCTACGCCACCATTCAGAAGAAACACTTTGGCGATCTGAATCTGTACAGCGGCAAATAATGCCCGGCGCCCATCTTGCGATGGGCGCTTTATTCTTCCGATCAGGTTGCTGATTTATGTTCGAAAACCTCCTGCAAAATCTGGGGCTCTCAGCCTTCAGCCTCAAGGGCTTCGGTCCGTTGCTGATGGAAGGCACCTGGATGACCATCAAATTATCGGCGATGTCGCTGCTGGTGGCCGTGTTGCTCGGCCTGCTCGGCGCCAGTGCCAAGCTGTCGAAAGTCAAATTGCTGCGCCTGCCTGCCCAGTGCTACACCACGCTGATTCGCGGGGTGCCGGATCTGGTGCTGATGCTGCTGATCTTCTACAGCCTGCAAACCTGGCTGACGTCGCTCACCGACTACATGGAATGGGAATACATCGAGATTGACCCGTTCAGCGCCGGGGTTCTGACCCTGGGCTTCATCTACGGCGCGTACTTCACCGAAACTTTCCGCGGCGCCATCCTTGCCGTGCCTCGCGGTCAGGTCGAAGCGGCCACCGCCTACGGCCTCAAACGCGGCCAGCGCTTCTGGATCGTGGTGTTCCCGCAAATGATGCGCTTTGCCCTGCCAGGCATCGGCAACAACTGGATGGTGATGCTCAAGGCTACCGCACTGGTGTCGATCATCGGCCTCGCCGACCTGGTCAAGGCTGCTCAGGATGCGGGTAAAAGCAGCTATCAACTGTTTTACTTCCTGGTACTCGCCGCCTTGATCTACCTGTTGATCACCAGTGCCTCCAATATCGTGCTGCGCTGGCTCGAACGCCGCTACGCCGCCGGCACACGGGAGGCCGTACGATGATTGAACTCCTGCAGGAATACTGGAAAGCCTTCCTCTACACCGACGGGCAGAACATCACTGGCCTGGCCATGACCATGTGGCTGCTCAGCGCTTCGATTTTCTTCGGCTTCATCGTGTCGATTCCGCTGTCCATCGCCAGGGTTTCTCCACACTTCTACATTCGCTGGCCGGTGCAGTTCTACACCTATCTGTTTCGGGGTACGCCGCTGTATATCCAGTTGCTGATTTGCTACACGGGGATCTACAGCCTGGCCGCCATACGCGCGCAACCGCTGCTCGACAGCTTCTTCCGCGATGCGATGAACTGCACCATCCTGGCCTTCGCCCTGAACACCTGCGCCTACACCACGGAGATCTTCGCCGGGGCGATTCGCAGCATGGCCCATGGTGAAGTCGAAGCGGCCAAGGCCTATGGCCTGACTGGCTGGAAGCTGTATGCCTACGTGATCATGCCGTCGGCCCTGCGTCGCTCGCTGCCTTACTACAGCAACGAAGTGATTCTGATGTTGCACTCGACCACCGTGGCCTTTACCGCAACCATCCCGGACATTCTGAAAGTCGCGCGGGACGCCAACTCGGCGACCTTCCTGACCTTCCAGTCGTTCGGCATTGCCGCGCTGATCTACCTGACCGTCACTTTTGCGCTGGTCGGCCTGTTCCGCCTTGCCGAACGCCGATGGCTGGCCTTCCTCGGGCCGACCCACTAGGTCTCAACCTGCTTCAGGAACAACAGATGCGCCACCAGAAACATGACCTGCTGGCCCCAATGCCGGGGACCGCGAGACAGATCCACAGTTTTCACTTCGGCCCACAACCGGCCAATGGCAAGATCTACATCCAGGCCTCCCTGCACGCCGACGAAATGCCCGGCATGCTGGTGGCCTGGCACCTCAAGCAACGCCTGGCGGAGCTGGAAGCAGCCGGTCGCCTGCGCAGCGAAATCGTGCTGGTGCCCATCGCCAACCCGGTGGGCCTGGAACAGGTACTGATGGATGTGCCGCTGGGCCGCTACGAGCTGGAAAGCGGCCAGAACTTCAACCGCTGGTTCGTCGACCTCAGTGAAGAAGTCGGCAACGCGATCGAAGGCAAGCTCGGTGACGATCCGCAGCAAAATCAGCAATTGATCCGCAGCAGCCTGCGCGATGCACTAGCCCGGCAGAGCGCCGGCACCCAACTGCAATCCCAGCGCCTGACCCTGCAGCGACTGGCCTGCGACGCCGACATGGTGCTCGACCTGCATTGCGATTTCGAAGCGGTCGCGCACCTCTACACCACACCTGAAGCCTGGCCGCAGGTCGAGCCGCTGGCCCGCTACATCGGTGCCGAAGCCAGCCTGCTGGCAACCGATTCCGGTGGCCAGTCGTTCGACGAATGCTTCACCCTGCTCTGGTGGCAGTTGAAAGAACGCTTCGGCGAGCACTTCGACATTCCGCCGGGCAGTTTTTCGGTGACCGTCGAATTGCGCGGCCAGGGCGACGTCAATCACCCGCTGGCCAGTCTCGATTGTCAGGCGTTGATCGACTACCTGATCCATTTCGGCGCGATCGCCGGCGAACCCGCGCCCCTGCCCGAACTGCCCTACCCGGCGACACCGCTGGCCGGTGTAGAACCGGTGGCCACACCCGTCGGCGGGCTGCTGGTGTTCACCGCACTGCCGGGGCAGTACCTGGAAGCCGGGCAACTGATCGCCGAGATCATTGATCCGGTCAACGATCACGTCACCCCCGTTCATTGTTCCGCCGCCGGGTTGATGTATGCCCGCTCGCTGCGCCGCATGGCCACTGCCGGCATGGTGATCGCCCACGTCGCGGGCACCGAAGCCTATCGCAGCGGCTATCTACTTTCGCCTTGAGGATGCATGCCCCATGTACAAATTGACCATCGAAGGCCTGCATAAAAGCTATGGCGATCATGAAGTCCTCAAAGGTGTTTCGCTCAAGGCTAAAACCGGTGACGTCATCAGCCTGATCGGCGCCAGCGGCTCGGGTAAAAGTACCTTCCTGCGTTGCATCAACTTCCTGGAACAACCCAACGACGGCGCCATGAGCCTTGACGGGCAGAACATCCGCATGATCAAGGATCGTCACGGCATGCACGTGGCCGATGCCAATGAACTGCAGCGGATTCGCACCCGCCTGGCCATGGTGTTCCAGCACTTCAACCTGTGGAGCCACATGACGGTGCTGGAAAACATCACCATGGCTCCGCGTCGGGTATTGGGGTGCGACAGGAAAGAAGCCGAGGACCGCGCCCGGCGTTACCTCGACAAGGTGGGGCTGGCCTCCCGCGTGGCAGACCAGTACCCGGCATTCCTGTCCGGCGGTCAGCAACAACGGGTCGCGATTGCCCGGGCACTGGCCATGGAGCCGGAAGTCATGTTGTTCGACGAACCGACTTCGGCGCTGGACCCGGAACTGGTGGGTGAAGTACTGAAAGTGATCCAGGGCCTGGCCGAAGAAGGCCGGACCATGATCATGGTGACTCACGAAATGAGCTTCGCCCGCAAAGTATCGAGTCAGGTGTTGTTTCTGCACCAGGGCCTGGTTGAGGAAGAAGGCGCGCCGGAAAACGTGCTGGGCAATCCGAAAAGCGAGCGGTTGAAGCAGTTCCTGAGTGGCAACCTGAAGTAACGCCTACTGCAAAACCTGTGGGAGCGAGCCCGCTCGCGAATTGGCCATGTCAGTCAACATCTCTGTTGGATGAAACACCGCCTTCGCGAGCAGGCTCGCTCCCACATTCAATTCAATCAGACAACAGGCGCAGGCGGTGGCTCATCCGGCAAAGTGGGTTCGCCAGGCTCCATCGGCTCCTCGTTCGGGGTATCAGGGTCAGGCTGACCAGGGATGCCGCCCGCCATGCTGACGGGTGGATGTGCCATCAAGGACCAGGCCAGAACGCCAACCTGATTGGGTTCAAGCCTTGCCAGCTCGGCACTGATTCGTGGATCGATCTTCATTCGGCACTCCTGAGCGATGGCCCGACCCGCCTTGCGCGGATCGCAGCAGGACACTCCATAGAGTCTACGCCCGCTCAGGAATTCCCGATATTTGCCTGACGGTTGACTCAGGTGCGAGGCAGGGTCACGCCACGCTGGCCCTGATACTTGCCGCCACGGTCCTTGTAGGACACTTCACACTCTTCGTCAGACTCGAGGAACAGCATCTGCGCCACGCCTTCGTTCGCGTAGATTTTCGCCGGCAGATTGGTGGTGTTGGAGAACTCCAGGGTCACGTGACCTTCCCACTCAGGCTCGAGCGGCGTGACGTTGACGATGATGCCGCAGCGAGCGTAGGTGCTTTTGCCCAGGCAAATGGTCAATACATTACGCGGAATGCGGAAATATTCGACGGTGCTGGCCAGGGCGAAGGAGTTCGGAGGAATGATGCACACGTCGCTGTGGATGTCGACGAAGCTGCCGGCATCGAAGTTTTTCGGGTCGACGATCGCCGAGTTGATGTTGGTGAACACCTTGAAATGATTAGTGCAACGCACATCGTAGCCGTAGCTCGACACGCCATAGGAGATCACACGGCTATCGTCGCTGCCGCGCATCTGGCGCTCGACGAAAGGCTCGATCATGCCGTGCTCTTGCGCCATGCGGCGAATCCACTTGTCCGATTTGATGCTCATGGCGGGTGTCCTGAATAGCGAGGTCGAAAAATTCTGTCCGGCATCTTACCGGGCGCGCCGCCGGGTTCAAAGTCCGCGGTGCAATTCTCGCCGAACAGGCAGGAATTACCTGCACTGGCGACGAACCGTCACACCGCCGATCCTTAAAACAGAGAAACCTGCGCATGAAGCATTGGCACGTCCCTGAAAAAGGGTTAAGGTGACGCCACTGTGCTGCTTGTGTCACTGAGAATCTCTACACGATATGTTGAATTTCGATCCAACCATCTACAAGAATTTTTCCTGCTCTTTGCACTCAGTCTCGGCCAGGGTTCTTCCTGAGTCGCAGTTATCTTTGTTCAAGGAGTTACACCATGTCTAATCGCCAAACCGGTACCGTTAAGTGGTTCAACGATGAAAAAGGCTTCGGCTTCATCACCCCACAATCCGGTGACGACCTGTTCGTTCACTTCAAAGCTATCCAGTCCGACGGCTTCAAAAGCCTGAAAGAAGGCCAACAGGTTTCTTTCATCGCTACCCGCGGTCAGAAAGGCATGCAAGCTGAAGAAGTTCAAGTTATCTAACTTGTACTTGCTTTAGTAAAAAGCCCCGCCCTCAACAGCGGGGCTTTTTTGTGGGCGGGCATTTTTTCCACACAAAAAGAACGCCGCCTTCGATAGCCCCTGCGCTGACCTTGCAGGAGCTGTCGAAGGCGACGATCTTTCGATTTTCTTACCAGGTCACGCCAAACCCTGCGGTGTAGCGTGTCTTGTCCAGATCCGCATCGTCGGTGCCGCTGATGATGTCCCGCTCCGCCTTCAGGTTCAGCGAAGCCCAGTCAGTCACCTTGTAGCGCAACCCCATCTCGGCATCGAGTGCGTAGTCGGCCACACTCGACAGCGGCTTGCCGACCTCGCCATTGGTGAAAAACTCGACACGCTTGCCAACCAGGTAGCGGTTGTAGTCCCACTTCATGGCCAGGGCGTAGAAGTTGTCCTTGCTACCATCAGAGAACTCATAGTCCGTGTGGTTGACCAGCGAGCCCAGGGAGAACGCCCCAAGTTCGTCATCCCAGAACTGATAGCCGGGACCGGTACCGACTGTGCGCTGACGGGAAAGGTCTTCGACCTTGTCACGCTTGTACACCAGGCGCCCCTGCCAGAACCATTGCTCGGTCAGGAATCGGTCGATGGAGTACTCGGCCCGCCAGTTGTCGGTAGTCACCACGCTGTCCTGGAACTCGCGGTTGTATTCGCCTGTGGCGGTATGCCGCCAGCGACCGTGACGCGCACTAGTCTTGAAATCGATGCCATAGTCATCGGTATCGTTTTCCGCCCGCTGATAATCCAGCGCGATATCGATGTTGCCTTTCCACACCAGATCCTCGACCACCGGTTTTGGCTTGAGAATCTGCTGAATGCTCGCCAGTTCGACCGTCCTCGGTACTTCGCCATTGGCCAGCGTGACCTTGCCGGCGTCCGCCGCTTTCAGCGACTTGGCTTTCTCGCCACTGTAGGCATCCTGCTT
This sequence comes from Pseudomonas sp. B28(2017), assembly GCF_002113025.1. GTDB lineage: Bacteria > Pseudomonadota > Gammaproteobacteria > Pseudomonadales > Pseudomonadaceae > Aquipseudomonas. Next base: position 448,157 of record NZ_NEJH01000002.1, read on the forward strand.
GACCAGCAACTCCTGATCACTGTCCAGGGTCTTGACCTGTTTCCAGTCGATCGTCACCGCACCGGCGTACTCGGTCTGGATTAGCAGCTTGCCGCCATCGAACAGCGTGATCTTTCCGCTCAGCCTGTCACCGTTCTTCAGCCACACGGTATCGGCCAACAAGGGAGTGGAAGCACTGAAGACAGCGAGGCACAGCAAGGATCTGGACAACTTAAGCAAAATACAGACTCAGGCTTGCGAGAAAAGTCGGCATTATCCGTAGGAACAAGGCCCTGACAAGGACTGACCCGACTATTTCTGTCGAGTTCATTTCTCAACTTTCTGTACAGGAATTACTCTACAGGCGGTAAAGCAGATTTCTTCAGGAATGACGGACGTGACCGATCCAACCGATGAACCCGAGAGTGCGACGCAAATCCGACGCACGGCGCTGTACCTGACACTGGCGCAAGTTCCCGAGGGCAAAGTCGTCAGCTACGGTCAATTGGCCGAGCTTGCAGGACTGGGTCGCGCCGCCCGCTGGGTCGGCCGCACCCTCAGCCAATTACCGAGCGACAGCAAGTTGCCCTGGCATCGCGTTCTGGGCGCAAACGGACGTATCAGCCTGCCGGTCGGCAGCCCTTCGGGGGATGAACAGCGCGCACGATTACGCATGGAGGGCATCAGTGTCCTGAATAATCGTGTTGATATTCAGCGCCATGGCTGGCGTCCAGTAGAGCACAGCGGTTAGAGTGCGCGCTTTGTTTCCGTATTTCTTGAGGCAGACTCCAGCCCATGCCCCGTAAAACCTGGCGCGCCGCGCTCGCCGCTTATGCCAGCCCCTCGACACTCGTGCTGTTGCTGCTTGGTTTCGCCGCCGGCCTGCCTTACATGCTGGTGTTTTCGACGCTTTCGGTCTGGCTGCGTGAAGCCGGCGTGGCTCGCGAAACCATTGGCTATGCAAGCCTGATCGGCCTGGCATATGCCTTCAAATGGGTCTGGTCACCGCTGCTCGACCAATGGCGACTGCCATTGCTCGGCAAACTCGGTCGACGACGATCCTGGCTCGTATTATCCCAGGCATTGGTCATCCTTGGCCTGATCGGGATGGGTTTCTGCGACCCGCAAAAGCATCTCTCCTGGCTCATCGCTATTGCGGTGGTCGTCGCCTTCGCCTCGGCGACGCAAGATATTGCGGTAGACGCCTATCGCCTGGAAATCGCCGAAGACAATCGTCAGGCCGCCCTGGCCGCCAGCTACATGTCCGGTTACCGGGTCGCTGCGCTGCTGGCGACTGCAGGCGCTCTGTACTTCGCCGAAGGCTTTGGCTCCACCGGCTTCAACTACAAGCATTCGGCCTGGGCTGGCACTTACATCCTGTTCGGGCTGCTGATGGTCCCGGCACTGCTGACTTCACTGTTCATGCGCGAACCACCCGTGCCGTTACGCACGCAACTGCAGGCCGGGCGCTACAGTTTCGTGCATCAACTGGCCTCGGTATTCGTGCTGATCATATTGCTGGTGTCCGTGCCGGCCATGTTCACCCAGCTCTACAACACCGACTTTGCCAGTGTGCTGTTCGAAGGCGTGAGCCTGCTCGACCTGCTGCTCGAAGACCGCGCATTCCTGCGCGCCATCCTCTATATCACGCTCACTGCCCTGTGCCTTTCGGCCATGGGCCGACGCGGCCTGGCGCCGGTACTGACGCCGGTCAACGACTTCATCCTGCGATACCGCTGGCAAGCGCTGCTGCTGCTCGGCTTGATCGCCACCTATCGGATGTCCGATACGGTCATGGGGGTGATGGCCAACGTGTTCTATATCGACCAGGGCTTCACCAAGGACCAGATCGCCAGCGTCAGCAAGATCTTCGGCCTGATCATGACCCTGGTCGGCGCCGGCATGGGCGGCCTGCTGATCGTGCGTTTCGGCATCCTGCCGATCCTGTTCATTGGCGGCGTCGCCTCCGCGGCGACCAACATCCTGTTCCTGATGCTCGCCGACATGGGCCCGAATCTGCAGATGCTGATCCTGACCATTTCCCTGGACAACTTCAGTTCAGGCCTGGCCACCTCAGCCTTCGTCGCCTACCTGTCGAGCCTGACCAACCTCAAGTTCTCCGCCACCCAGTACGCCCTGCTCAGCTCGATCATGCTGCTACTGCCACGCCTGATCGGCGGCTACTCCGGGGTCATGGTGGAAAAGTTCGGTTATCATGACTTCTTCCTGATTACCGCCCTGCTGGGCGTCCCGACCCTGCTGCTGATCGCCTTGCACTGGTTCCAGGAAAACCGCCGAGCAGGCCCGACACCTACACCGGAACCGGTGCAGACCCCAGTCGCCGAAGAATCGTAGGTTCTTTACCCAGGAAAAGTCGCGGAGGGCCGAGTGAATCGCGCCCTCCTGCCATGCCACCGACCGCACGCCTGTACGCCAGCGGAACTCGCCCGTACAATGCTCCGTCATTTCTCGTCATCAGCAATCGATAACGGCCAACCATGCGCACCAGTCAATTTTTGCTCGCCACACAAAAAGAAACGCCTTCCGACGCGGTCGTGATCAGCCACCAGCTGATGCTGCGCGCCGGCATGATCCGCAAACTCGCCTCGGGCCTGTACACCTGGCTGCCGATGGGCTTGCGGGTAATGCGCAAGGTCGAAGCCGTCGTTCGTGAAGAAATGAACGCCGCCGGCTCTCTCGAAGTGTTGATGCCGAGCACGCAACCGGCTGAGCTGTGGCAGGAATCCGGGCGCTGGGAAGAGTACGGCCCGGAATTGCTGCGTTTCAAGGATCGCCACGGTCGCGATTTCTGTGCCGGCCCGACCCACGAAGAAGTCATCACCGATCTGATGCGCAATGAGCTGAGCAGCTACAAGCAGCTGCCGATCAACCTGTACCAGATCCAGACCAAATTCCGTGACGAAATCCGCCCGCGCTTCGGCTTGATGCGCGGCCGCGAATTCATCATGAAGGACGCCTACTCGTTCCACGCCGACCAGGCTTCGCTGCAGGTCACCTACGACCGCATGCACCAGGCCTACTGCAACGTGTTCACCCGTCTGGGCCTGAAGTTCCGCCCTGTTGAAGCCGACAACGGCTCCATCGGCGGTGCCGGTTCCCACGAGTTCCACGTGCTGGCCGAGTCCGGTGAAGACGACATCGTTTTCAGCAACGGCTCCGACTACGCCGCGAACATCGAGAAAGCCGAAGCCGTGCCACGGGAAACCTCGCGCGCCGCTCCGACTGAAGAACTGCGCCTGGTCGACACGCCGAACGCCAAGACCATTGCGCAACTGGTCGAAGGCTTCAACCTGCCGATCGAGAAAACCATCAAGACCCTCGTGGTGCACGCTGAAGAAAAAGGCAAGCTGATTGCCCTGATCATCCGTGGCGACCATGAGCTGAACGAAATCAAGGCGGCCAACCAGCCAGGCGTTGCCAGCCCTCTGGTCATGGCCTCGGAAAGCGAACTGCGCGACGCCATTGGCGCGGGCGCCGGTTCTCTCGGCCCGCTGAACCTGCCGCTGCCGATCATCATCGACCGCTCTGTCGAACTGATGAGCGACTTCGGCATCGGTGCCAACATCGACGACAAACACTACTTCGGCGTGAACTGGGAGCGCGACCTGCCTGTTCCAACCGTTGCCGACCTGCGTAACGTCGTGGCCGGCGACCCGAGCCCGGACGGCAAAGGCATCCTGGAAATCAAGCGCGGCATCGAAGTCGGGCACATCTTCCAGCTGGGCAACAAGTACAGCAAAGCGATGAAGTGCGAAGTGCTGGGCGAGAACGGCAAGCCGGTCACCCTGGAAATGGGCTGCTACGGCATCGGCGTGTCCCGCGTGGTGGCTGCAGCCATCGAGCAGAACAACGACGAAAACGGGATCATCTGGAGCGACACTCTCGCACCGTTCCAGATTGCCCTGGTGCCGTTGCGCTACGAAACCGAGCAGGTTCGCGAAGCCACCGACAAGCTGTACGCGGAACTGACCGCTGCCGGCTTCGAAGTGTTGCTGGACGACCGTGACAAGAAAACCAGCCCGGGCATCAAGTTCGCGGACATGGAGCTGATCGGCATCCCACACCGGATCGTGGTCAGCGACCGCGGCCTGGCCGAAGGCAACCTGGAATACAAGAGCCGTACCGAGGCCGACGCACAAGCGCTGCCGGTCGCCGACGTGCTGTCCTTCCTTCAGGCCCGCATCCGCCGCTGATACCAGATATAGAGGCGTCATGTTCAAGCGAAACACCTTAGGCCTCGGTGGTGCCGCCTTGTGCGGCACCCTGCTGGTCAGCGGCTGTGCCAACCACATGTCACAACGCAGCGAGCAAGAGGAACGTGTCGAGCGCAAATTGCTCGATCACAGCCTGCAGATCGATGTCGGTGAGCCCAAGGTGCTTGAGCTGCCGCAACGGCGGGTGAAAATTCACGAACAGAAGACTTTCGAAGTCACCGAGTACGAAGTCACGCGTCACTACGACCGCTATACGCCGTACCAACCCTGGCGGGAGATTTATGAAATCCCGCTGGGCGCGGTAGCCGTGGTGGCGGGTATCGGTGCCAACGTGGTCAATGTGTTCACCCTCGGCAATCTGCCGGACAGCGTGACCAAGGATTGGCTGAGCTACGGTTTTGCCGGGCTCAACCCGTTCATGAACGTGCAGTCCCACGGCCGCGCGCAGCAAAACCTCGCCGGCATTGGTGAAGTCCAGCGCGACAAACGCACGGAGTACTCAAGCCTGCCCTGGAGCGAGCGTCCGGTCGAGGTCAAGGCCGGCAAGGAAACCTTCGAGCTGACCACCGACAAAAACGGTGTGCTACGCCTGAACCTGTTGGACAGCCCGTTCGCCGAAAATGACATCAACCATCTGAGCCGGTTGCTGATCCGTGTCGAGGATGCCCAGGGCAACGTGCACAGCGATTCCACCCTGGCCATCAGCAGCAACTTGCGCAGCAAACTCTATGAGGCCCACAGCCTGATTTACGACGACCTCGAAGGCGATGAGGTGAGCCAGTGGGTACACCGGGTCAAGCGTCTGTCGGAACTGGGTCTTGAAGAAGAAGCCAGCGAGCTGGAGCAGAGCCTGATCGAACTGACGCGCAATGATCCCGAATTGCAGAGCGAATTCCTCAAGTCGCTGGCCCGCAATGGCGAACGATTGGTGGCGAATCCGGGGCTGAACTAAAAAGCCAAAAGCATCGTCGGAACGCTACCCGGAGCCGGCTCCGGGCGGCGATCCGACGAAGGCACCCTCATGTTCACCACCCGACTACCGCTCAAACAACTCCATCTGCTCGAACCCGCCCCGCAAGTCCTCCAGTCGTACGCCGACGCCTAACAACCGCACCGGTTTACCGCCGCGATTGAAGGCTTGGGTCAACATCAACTGATAACTTCCCAGATCCCGCCCCGCCCCGGCCTGCTCCAGTGTCGTCTGGGTGAAGTCGTGGAACTTCACTTTGACGAATGGCTTGCCCGGACGATAACTGCTGTCTATTCGTGCCATGCGGCCGGCCAGGGTCTCCAGCAGCTCGGGCAACTTGTCCAGGCAACTCTTCAGGTCCGGCAGGTCAACGTCGTAGGTGTTTTCAACACTGATCGACTGACGGCGACTGTCGTTATGCACCACGCGGTCATCGATCCCACGGGACAGGCTCCAGAGGCGCTCGCCAAAGCTGCCGAACTCCCGCACCAGCGCCAACTTGTCCCACTCGCGCAATTGCCGGCAATCGGAGATACCCAGCTTGCCGAGCTTGTCGGCGGTGACTTTGCCGACCCCGTGCAATTTGCTCACCGGCAAGCCACTGACAAAGTCCTCGACCTGGTCCGGAGTAATGACGAACAGGCCGTTGGGCTTTTTCCAGTCACTGGCGATCTTGGCCAGAAACTTGTTCGGCGCCACACCCGCCGACACGGTGATATGCAATTGGTTGGAGACCCGGCGCCGGATGTCCTGGGCGATTCGTGTCGCACTGCCCGCGAAATGCGCGCTGTCCGACACATCGAGGTACGCCTCATCGAGCGAGAGCGGCTCGATGATCTCGGTGTAATCGCGAAAGATCGTGTGAATTTCCCTGGACGCTTCTCTATAGGCATCCATGCGTGGTTTGACGATGATCAGGTCCGGGCACAGTTTCAAGGCATGCCCGGAAGACATTGCCGAACGCACCCCGTACGCTCGCGCCTCATAATTGCAGGTGGCGATAACCCCGCGCCGATCCGCCGACCCACCCACCGCCAATGGCTTGCCGGCCAGACGCGGGTCGTCACGCATCTCAATGGCGGCGTAGAAACAGTCGCAATCGACGTGGATGATCTTTCGCTGAGTCATGGCAAAGCAGTGTTCATGGCAAGGAGGCGTCTTGGTATGCCGGATTTGTAGTATCTCACCGACACCTGTATATAGCACCAGTAGTCTGAATGTTCTTTTCGACTCGTGGGAAATGTCGTTGGTAAATTTATTTTTTCAATCAGAAAAACACTCGCGATAGAGCCGCAGGCCTTGCCCCGCCTGCCTCACAGCCTGACAACCCCGCCCTTGCGCAAGCTAACCGATTGAAGCGGAACAGGTTTTATCGAAATTGAAGGTTGACACCACGACGGATCTCTATAGAATGCCGCCACACAGACGCGGGATGGAGCAGCCTGGTAGCTCGTCGGGCTCATAACCCGAAGGTCGTCGGTTCAAATCCGGCTCCCGCAACCAAACACCAAAAAAGGCTACTCGAAAGAGTGGCCTTTTTTGTGCGCGCTTGTTTTGCAGCACCGGGCACCAAACCAGCCACCCTAGTGAATCGAGCAGAAAACAGAAAGCGTTCTGATTCCGAAACTTAGGCCAAGGCTGCGACCGTTTGCCGCGATTCAACGTTTATTTGACCTGCTTCAGGATTAACGGTTGACACCTCGGCATTACTCTATAGAATGCCGCCACACAGACGCGGGATGGAGCAGTCTGGTAGCTCGTCGGGCTCATAACCCGAAGGTCGTCGGTTCAAATCCGGCTCCCGCAACCAAACATCAAAAAAGGCTACTCGAAAGAGTGGCCTTTTTTGTATCTGTTGAAAAAGTCCTTTCGCAACAATGATCTGTCACTGTGTAGCAAGCCGTTTGGGGTCACCCATGCGCCGGGTTCAGACTATGCTCTATTGCAGGCTGAAGCCTTCACGACTGATGTCGCGCCGTCCCCCGGTGATAGGCGTTAATATTTGTGATTATTTTTTTCTACAGGGATTGGTAACTTGGCTGGATACCCCCATCCTGTCGCGCACAATCCAAGAGGTGATTGATGCGCGCCAACTCGTCTGATTCACAAGACACTGTCACAGCGACACAACCGATCAAGGCCGAGCGTCTGCGCCTGCTTGATCTGTTGAGCAAGTACCGTCAACCCATTGGTCTGGCGGTCACCCTGCTGTTGTTCGCGATCGCGCTGATTGCCTGTCGCCACCTGTTGAGCGAACTCGACCTTTACGCGCTGCACGATTCAATCCTCGAAGTTCCGCAACCTGCCTTGATGGGGGCCCTCGCCGCAACTGTAGTGGGTTTCATCATTCTGCTCGGCTATGAATGGTCTGCCAGCCGCTATGCCGGCGTGAGCCTGGCACCACGCACACTGGCACTGGGCGGTTTCACGGCCTTTGCCATCGGCAATGCCATCGGTCTTTCAATGTTGTCGGGCGGTTCGGTTCGCTATCGCCTCTATGCCCGTCATGGTGTGGGAGCGGCTGAAGTCGCCCGCATGACACTGTTCGCCAGCCTCTCGCTGGGTTGCGCCCTGCCGCCGCTGGCCGCCCTGGCGACGCTCAGCGACCTGCCGGCCGCGTCCACCGCCCTGGGACTCTCCGAGACGTTGCTGGGCGTGGTGGCAACCGCCGTGCTCGTGCTGTTTTCGGTGCTGGCCTTCGGCATCTACCGTCGTCGGCTACCGGAACAACCTTACCCGGACAACCTGCTGGTCAAGGTCGGGCGCCGCACCTTGCGCTTGCCCGGGAGCCGCCTGACGCTCCTGCAATTGGTCATCACCGCCCTGGACGTAGCCGCCGCCGCGACCGTGCTCTATCTGTTGCTGCCGGAAACGCCGCCCTTCGGTGCGTTCCTTCTGGTTTACCTGCTGGCTCTGGCCGCCGGCGTGCTCAGCCATGTGCCGGGTGGCGTCGGGGTGTTCGAGGCGATCTTGCTGGCGGCGTTTTCCGACACCCTGGGTGCCGCACCACTGGCGGCCGCCCTGCTGCTTTATCGCTTGATCTACGTGCTCCTGCCCTTGCTGGTGGCCTGCCTGCTGTTGCTGATCAACGAAGGTCAGCGCCTGTTCCAGACACGCCAGACATTGCGCGCGGCCTCAGGCCTGGCGGCTCCGATTCTGGCGGTGCTGGTATTTCTGTCCGGTGTTGTCCTGCTGTTCTCCGGGGCCACCCCGGAAATCGATACCCGCCTGGAACACATCGGTTTTCTGATCCCCCATCGACTGGTCGACGCTTCGCACTTTGGCGCCAGCCTGGTCGGCGTTCTTTGTCTGTTGCTGGCCCAAGGGCTGCGTCGCCGGCTGTCGGCTGCGTGGATGTTGACCACCATTCTGTTGCTGGTCGGTGCCCTGCTCTCACTGCTCAAAGGCTTCGACTGGGAGGAAGCCAGCCTGATGGTGCTGACGGCGAGCCTGCTCGGGGTATTCCGCCGCTCGTTCTATCGCCCCAGCCGCTTGACCGAAGTCCCGTTCTCGCCGCTGTACCTGGTGGCCAGCCTGTGCGTGCTTGGTGCGTCGATCTGGTTGCTGTTGTTCGCCTACCAGGACGTTCCGTACAGCCACCAACTCTGGTGGCAGTTCACTCTGGACGCCGATGCCCCTCGAGGCCTGCGCTCGCTGCTCGGGGCTGCCGTGCTGCTGGTAGTGGTGTCGCTGACCTGGCTGCTGCGCACCGCGCGTCCGGTCATTCACCTGCCGACGGCCGACGAACTGGAGCGCGCCAGCAAGATCCTCATGGCATCGGCCCAACCGGATGGTGGCCTGGCCCTGACCGGTGACAAGGCGCTGCTGTTCCACCCCAATGACGAAGCGTTCCTGATGTACGCTCGCCGTGGCCGCAGCCTGGTGGCGTTGTATGACCCGATCGGCCCGGGCCAGCAACGGGCGGAAATGATCTGGCAGTTCCGCGACCTGTGCGATATCCACCACGCCCGCCCCGTGTTCTATCAGGTGCGCGCGGAGAACCTGCCGTATTACATGGACATCGGCCTGACCGCGATCAAGCTCGGCGAAGAAGCCCGGGTCGATCTCAAGCGGTTTGATCTCGAAGCCAAGGGCAAGGAGATGAAAGACCTGCGTTATACCTGGAACCGCGGCACCCGTGACGGTCTGTCGCTGGAAATCTTTGAACCGGGCCACGCGCCGATGGACGAGCTCAAGGTGATTTCCGACGCCTGGCTGACCGGCAAGAACGTCCGGGAGAAAGGTTTTTCGCTGGGGCGCTTCAGTGATGACTACCTCAAGTATTTCCGCATCGCGGTGATTCGTTTCGAAGGACGCCCGGTAGCGTTCGCCAACTTGCTCGAGACCTACGGCCACGACCTGGCCAGCCTCGACCTGATGCGCGCGCATCCGGACGCCCCGAAGCTGACCATGGAGTTCATGATGGTCGGCCTGATCCAGCATTATAAAAATCATGGATACGCGCGTTTCAGCCTGGGCATGGTGCCGTTGTCGGGGTTGCAACCCCGTCGCGGCGCACCCTTGACCCAGCGCCTGGGCTCGATGGTATTCCGCCGTGGTGAGCAGCTGTACAACTTCCAGGGCTTGCGCCGCTTCAAAGACAAGTTCCAGCCTGATTGGGAACCCCGTTATATGGCCGTGCCCGCCGGACTCGATCCGCTGGTTGCGCTGGCCGACACTGCTGCCCTGATCGCGGGCGGCTTGACCGGATTGGTGAAACGCTGATGATTCAACGCTCCTTGCGGTATGTATTGGGCACACTGGTAATAGTGGCCCTGATTCTCGGTGGAGGTTACTGGTACCTGAAACGCCCGGCACCGGAACCGACCCTCGAAATGCTGAACCCGGCCGATGGTGCGGCGATGACCCGTGTCATCCCCGGCACTACGCCTCGCGCCCAGGTGCTGGTGGCGGTCAACGAAGACCAGAAACTCAGCGACAAGCAATTGCTGACCCTGAGCCGCAGTGGCTCGGCGCAAATTGTCCAGGTGATCCTGCCCAAGGACTGCCTGCTGCAAAGCCGGGCCCTGCAATCGGGCCTGAGAGAACTCAAAGGCCCGGCGACCCTGGTCAGCGGCATCGGCCCGGGTGCCGTGCTGGCCTGGCGCTGGTTGTCCGAGCAGAAGAATGACAAGGCCCAGGCCGTCTCGGTCGACCTGGCCCTGGAAAAAGGCGGCTGCACCCACCTGCTGCCGAAAAGCGCTGCCCACGGCCATTGGCTGGTCGCGTGGAACGACAACCCGGACGACACCAGTGCAGGTTTTGTGCGTGATCAACCGAACGCCGAAACCAGCATCAGCGACTACGACATCAACCTGCCGCAAGTGCTGAACAACGAACTGCGTAAAATCCTCGTCGGTGGCGACAAAGCCGCTGGCGGCCTGCAGATCCCGGTGGTCGAAGTGCCAGCCGGTCAGGCCAGGGACACCGTGACCCTGTTCCTGTCCGGTGACGGCGGCTGGCGCGACCTCGACCGTGATGTGGCGGGCGAGATGGCCAAGATCGGCTACCCGGTGGTCGGCATCGATACCCTGCGCTACTACTGGCAGCACAAGAGCCCGGAGCAAAGCGCGCTGGACCTGGCTGAACTGATGCAACACTACCGGCAAAAATGGGGCACCAAGCGCTTCATCCTGACCGGTTACTCGTTCGGCGCCGATGTCCTGCCGGCGATCTACAACCGCCTGGCCGAGTCCGAGCAGCAACGCGTCGACGCGATCATCCTGCTGGCCTTCGCCCGTACCGGCAGCTTCGAGATCGAAGTCGAAGGCTGGCTCGGCAACGCCGGTAAAGAAGCCGCCACCGGCCCGGAAATGGCCAAGCTGCCAGCCGCCAAAGTGGTGTGCATCTACGGTGAAGAAGAAACCGACGAGAGCGGCTGCACCGACAAGACGGCGGTGGGCGAAGCCATCAAGCTGCCAGGCGGCCACCACTTCGACGAGAACTACCCGGCCCTGGCCAAGCGCCTGGTGGATGTGATCGAGAAGCGTCAGCCTAAGGAAACGGCTGCTACAGAGTGATCTGAGCCAGCCGAAAAAAAGCCCCCGTCACCAAACTGGCAACGGGGGCTTTTTGTGGATTGCTTACATCTCCACTTGAGTACCCAACTCAATCACCCGGTTCAGCGGCAGATTGAAGAAACGCAGGTTGCCATTGGCGTTCTGCAACATGAACGCAAACAGCGCCTCGCGCCAGCGCGACATGCCTTCGAGCTTGGAGGCGATGACCGTCTCGCGGCTGAGGAAGTACGTGGTGCGCATCGGGCTGAAATTCAGTTCATCGAGATGACACAACTTCAACGCCTGCGGCACGTCCGGCTCATCGATGAAGCCGAAATGCAGGATCACCCGGAAGAAACCTTCGCCATAGGCATCGACCTCGAACCGTCGTGATGGCGGCACCCGCGGGATGTCTTCGTACACCACTGTCAGCAGCACCACTTGCTCGTGCAGTACCTGGTTATGCAGCAGGTTGTGCAACAACGCGTGGGGCACGGCATCCGGCCGTGCCGTCAGGAACACGGCGGTGCCCTGAACACGATGGGGTGGTTGCACGGCGATGCTGCTGATGAAGATCGGTAGCGGCAATCCACCCTCATCGATGCGCTCGACCAGCAACTGCTTGCCGCGTTTCCATGTGGTCATCAGCACAAACAAGGCGAAACCGGCGATTACCGGGAATGCACCGCCCTGAATGATTTTCGGCACGTTGGCGGCGAAGTACACACCATCTACCAACAGGAAACCCAACAGGATCGGAACCACAAGCACCGGTGGCCATTTCCACAGCAGCAGGATCACCGCGGACACCAGAATGCTGGTCATCAGCATCGTCCCGGTCACCGCCACACCATAGGCCGAAGCGAGGGCTCCGGAGGATTCGAAACCCAACACCAACAGCACCACACCGACCATCAGCGCCCAGTTCACCGCGGCGATGTAGATCTGCCCCTGTTCGGCGCTGGAGGTGTGCCGGATGTGCATGCGCGGAATATAACCGAGCTGGATCGCCTGACGGGTCAGGGAGAACGCACCGGAAATCACCGCTTGCGAGGCAATCACCGTGGCCAGGGTCGACAGACCGACCAGCGGGATCAATGCCCAGCTCGGTGCCAGCAGGAAGAACGGGTTACGGGCAGCTTCCGGGTCCCCCAGCAGCAAGGCGCCCTGACCAAAATAATTCAGCACCAGCGCTGGCAGCACCAGGAGAAACCAGGCACGAGCGATCGGCTTGCGACCGAAGTGCCCCATGTCCGCGTACAGCGCTTCGGCACCGGTCAGCGCGAGCACCACGGCGCCGAGAATCGCCACGCCCATGCCCGGATGAACCACGAAGAAACGCACACCCCATACCGGGTTTATCGCTCCCAGGACTTCTGGATGCTGGCTGATGCCGTAGACACCCAGTGCGCCCAGCACGAGGAACCAGGTGACCATGATTGGCCCGAACAGAATGCCGATGCGCGCGGTACCATGGCTCTGAATCAAAAACAGCGCGACCAGCACTACCAGTGATATCGGCACGACCCAATGATCGATGCCCTCGAATGCCAGGCCCAGGCCTTCAATCGCCGACAGCACGGAGATCGCCGGGGTAATCATGCTGTCGCCATAGAACAACGCCGCGCCAATCAGTCCGCAGACCACCAGCAACGTGCGCAATCTGGCATGCCCTGCCGCCGCCCGCCGGGCCAGTGCGGTCAAGGCCATGATCCCGCCTTCGCTCTGGTTGTCCGCGCGCAGTACAAACATCATGTATTTGATCGACACGACCCAGATCAGCGACCAGAAAACGAGTGCCAGAATCCCCAGCACCCCGTCATGGTTGACCGGCACGCCATAGCCTCCGGAAAACACTTCTTTAAGGGTGTACAACGGACTGGTGCCGATATCGCCATAAACCACCCCGACTGCCGCGACCAGCATACCGATCGGCTTCACCGCCGTATGCTCGGCGCCCGCAGCCTGACTACTTGCCTGACCCATCCACCACTCCTACTACCCAGACCCGGGCTTCTTTGAAAGAAGCACTATGCTTTGTCGTGCAGCATGCGCTGTTTTACTTCTCGTTACAGACGTTTTGTTGACTGTAAAAAACAGTAAAGCGTAACGGCGCGAAGCATAGCGCAGCACTCGTCGTATTTCCCTGCATAAAGCTGGTCAAGTGCGCTTACCATCGCTAGAATTGCGCACTTTTTGATCAGAGGCGCCAAATAAGCGCCCGTCCGTCGTCTTGCCGCACTCGGCACGAGGCGTCACAAAATACCGAGGTTAGACATGTCCACCACTCCTGCGTCGGCCAATCCAAAGGTTGGCTTCGTATCCCTGGGCTGCCCCAAAGCACTGGTCGACTCCGAGCGCATCCTTACCCAGCTGCGCATGGAAGGCTATGACGTCGTGTCCACCTACCAGGACGCCGATGTCGTGGTGGTCAACACCTGCGGCTTCATCGATTCGGCCAAGGCCGAGTCCCTGGAAGTGATCGGCGAAGCCATCAAGGAAAACGGCAAGGTCATCGTGACCGGCTGCATGGGCGTCGAAGAAGGCAACATCCGCGACGTACACCCGAGCGTTCTGGCCGTGACCGGTCCACAGCAGTACGAGCAAGTGGTCAACGCCGTGCACGAAGTCGTACCGCCGAAGCAGGATCACAACCCGCTGATCGACCTGGTGCCGCCACAAGGCATCAAACTGACTCCGCGCCACTACGCCTACCTGAAGATTTCCGAAGGCTGCAACCACAGCTGCAGCTTCTGCATCATCCCGTCGATGCGCGGCAAACTGGTCAGCCGCCCGGTCGGCGATGTGCTCGACGAGGCCCAGCGCCTGGTCAAGTCCGGGGTCAAAGAGCTGTTGGTGATCTCCCAGGACACCAGCGCCTACGGCGTCGACGTGAAATACCGCACCGGTTTCTGGAATGGCGCGCCGGTGAAAACCCGCATGACCGAACTCTGTGAAGCCCTGAGCACCCTCGGCGTCTGGGTTCGCCTGCACTACGTTTATCCGTACCCGCACGTCGACGAGCTGATCCCGCTGATGGCCGCCGGAAAAATCCTGCCGTACCTGGACATCCCGTTCCAGCACGCCAGCCCGAAAGTCCTCAAAGCCATGAAACGCCCAGCCTTCGAAGACAAGACCCTGGCGCGGATCAAGAGCTGGCGCGAAATCTGCCCGGACCTGATCATCCGTTCGACCTTCATCGTCGGCTTCCCTGGCGAAACCGAAGAAGACTTCCAGTACCTGCTGAACTGGCTGACCGAAGCGCAGCTCGACCGCGTCGGCTGCTTCCAGTACTCGCCGGTAGAGGGTGCACCGGCCAATGACCTGGACCTGGAAGTCGTCCCGGACGACGTCAAGCAGGACCGCTGGGAGCGCTTCATGGCGCACCAGCAGGCCATCAGCTCGGCGCGCCTGCAAATGCGCATCGGCCGCGAGATCGAAGTGCTGGTCGATGAAGTCGACGAGCAAGGCGCGGTGGGCCGCTGCTTCTTCGATGCCCCGGAAATCGACGGCAACGTATTCATCGACAACGGCAGCAACCTCAAGCCGGGCGACAAGGTCTGGTGCAAAGTGACCGACGCCGACGAATACGACCTGTGGGCTGAACAGATCTAAACGCAAAAAATACGCAAAGCCCCGCTCTCTTGACGAGATGCGGGGCTTTTTTACGGCTATCGTTTGAGATTGAACGGATTCACATCACTCACGCATCAGAGGCAGACAGGCATGCGTCAGCATTCGGTCATCCACACGCCGAAATTCAGCGACTACGAAGAATTGACCCGGGTCTGGGAGGCCTCGGTACGCGCCACCCACGACTTTCTGCCTGACAGCTACATCGAGCTGCTGAAAAACCTGGTGCTGACCCGTTACCTCGATGCGGTGATGTTGATCTGTACCAAGGATTCAAGCCAACGCATCACCGGGTTCGCCGGCGTCGCGGCTGGCAAGATCGAAATGCTCTTCATCGACCCTGAACATCGCGGCCAGGGCCTGGGCAAGAAACTGTTGCGCTATGCCCTGGAACACCTGAACGCCGACGAACTGGACGTCAACGAACAGAACCCGCAAGCCCTCGGCTTCTACTTCAAGCAGGGTTTCGAGGTCATCGGTCGCTCGGAGGTCGATGGCATGGGGCAGCCGTATCCGTTGCTGCATATGCGTTTGCGCCAAAACCAGAAGTTTTCACAACACGGCTGACACACTACAGATCAACTGTGGGAGCGAGCCTGCTCGCGAAGGCGGAGTGTCAGGCGCCATCAATGCTCGCTGGCCCACCGCTTTCGCGAGCAGGCTCGCTCCCACAAAAAGCCCCCTGCGGCAAAATGGTTCCGGGATTAACCGGCGCCAGGCAGGTACAATGCCCACCCCCTTTTTGTTACGGCCCTGACATGACTGACCCGATTCGTCTCTCCAAACGCCTCATCGAACTCGTCGGCTGTTCCCGTCGGGAGGCTGAGCTGTTCATCGAGGGCGGCTGGGTCACCGTCGACGGTGCGGTCATCGACGAGCCGCAATTCAAGGTCGGCACCCAGAAAGTCGAGCTTGATCCGCAAGCCAAGGCCACTGCGCCGGAACCGGTGACCCTGCTGCTCAATGTGCCCGCGGGCATGGACGCAGACACCGCCATGGCCACCCTCAGTGCCGAGACCCTGAGCGAAGAACACCGCTACGGCAAGCGCCCGTTGCGCGGGCACTTCCTGCGACTGACCGCCAACACCGATCTGCAGGCCAACGCCAGCGGTCTGCTGGTGTTCACCCAGGACTGGAAAATCCTGCGCAAACTCACCGCCGACTCCAGCAAGATCGAGCAGGAGTATGTGGTCGAGGTTGAAGGCGAGATGGTGGCTCATGGCCTCAACCGCCTGAATCACGGCCTGACCTACAAGGGCAAGGAGTTGCCGGCGGTCAAGGCCAGCTGGCAGAACGAAAACCGCCTGCGCTTTGCCATGAAGAACCCGCAACCGGGCATCATCGCCCAGCTGTGCCAGGCCGTCGGCCTGAAAGTCGTCGCCATCCGCCGCATCCGTATCGGCGGCGTGTCCATCGGCAAAGTGCCGGTGGGGCAATGGCGCTACTTGTCCGGCAAAGAGAAGTTCTAAGGCTTCCCGCGCCGCCACACCTTTCGGCGCTGCTGTTTTCGGCGGCGCCCATAGCTGAATTATCAGGACTGCACACATGATTCATAACGACGTACTGCGCAGCGTGCGCTACATGCTCGACATCAGCGACAGGAAAGTCATCGAGATCATCAAGCTCGGCGGCCTGGACGTGGCCCTGCCAGACCTGGTGACCTATCTCGACAAGAAAGAGGAAGACGAGGAAGGTTTCGTACGCTGCCCGGACGAAGTCATGGCACATTTCCTCGACGGCCTGGTGATCTTCAAACGCGGCAAGGACGAAAGCCGTCCGCCGCAGCCGATCGAAGTGCCCGTGACCAACAACATCATCCTGAAAAAGCTGCGGGTGGCGTTCGAGCTGAAAGAAGACGACATGCACGCGATCCTCAAGGCCGCCGAGTTCCCGGTGTCCAAGCCGGAGCTGAGCGCGCTGTTCCGCAAGTTCGGCCACACCAACTATCGCCCGTGCGGCGACCAGTTGCTGCGCAACTTCCTCAAGGGGCTGACCCTGCGAGTGCGCCCACAGTAAACCGTTTTGGACATTCTGGTGAACAATGCCGGCACCACGATCAAGGGCTGGGAAAAAGTCATGCAGCTCAACGTGACGTCGGTATTCAACTGCATCCAGCAATTCCTGCCCCTGCTGCGCAAGGCCGGCTCGGCGCAGAATCCCATGGCAGGGATTTCATCCTTCGGTGAACAGGCGTATGCCTACGGGCCGAGCAAGGCTGCGTTGCATCAACTGTCGAGGATTCTGGCGCGCGAACTGGTGAGCCAGCACATCAACGTCAATGTGATTGCACCGGGGCGCTTTCCGAGCAAGATGACCCAGCACATTGGCAATGATCCCGATGAAGCGTTGGGGCCGCGAGGAAGAGATGGCGGCGCTGGCGATCAGCCTGGCGAGCACTGCCGGGGCTTATATGACCGGGAATATCATTCCGCTGGATGGTGGGTCAGCCTGTAGGTCCGCGGTGCGGCTTTCGCGAGCAGGCTCACTCCCACAGGATTTGAGTACGCCACAAACCTGTGGGAGCGAGCCTGCTCGCGAAGAGGCCGGGACAGGCGCCACCTGGCTTGAGGCCCGTCGGGTTATCATGCCCACCCTCTTCCCCCGCCTCGACCTCAAACCATGACCTACAGCGTTTCCCCCATCGGCTTCGTACGCTCCTGCTTCAAGGAGAAGTTCGCCATTCCGCGCCAGCCGCAACTGGCCCCGGCTGCCCGTGGGGTGCTGGAGCTGGTGGCACCGTTCGATCAAGGGGACGCGGTACAGGGCCTGGAGCAGGTCAGCCACGTGTGGCTGCTGTTCCTGTTCCACCAGACCCTGGAGGAAAAACCTCGCTTGAAAGTCCGCCCTCCTCGCCTCGGCGGCAATAAATCCATGGGCGTGTTTGCTACCCGCGCAACCCATCGCCCCAATGGTATCGGGCAGTCAGTGGTGAAACTGGACAAGGTCGAAGCCAACCGCTTGTGGATCTCGGGCATCGATCTGCTCGATGGCACGCCGGTTCTCGATATCAAACCCTACGTGCCCTACGCCGACATCATCGATACAGCCGCCAACAGTATCGCCAGCGCCGCGCCGCAGCTGATTCCCGTGCAGTGGACGGATGCCGCGTTGCAACAGGCTCACGAGCACGCTCAGCGCCTGCAAGAGCCTTTGGTGGAGTTGATCGAGCAATGTTTGGCGCAGGACCCACGCCCGGCGTATCAAACGCCTGCACCGGAGCGGGAATACGGCGCGCAGTTCTGGGATCTGGATGTGCGTTGGCATTATCCGACACCAGAGCTGATCCGCGTCCTGGAAGTCATTCCCGCGAAGGTCTGAACTCCGGAAACGAAAAAGCCCGCATGACCTTTTCAGGCCATGCGGGCTTTTTAGATGCGCTGCAAATTTTCTGTAGGAGCGAGCATGCTCGCGATGAATCTGAAAACATCGCGGGGTGCCAGGCTTCCCGCGTTATCGGTGACGACCATCGCGAGCATGCTCGCTCCTACAAGTGACCTGCGGTCACTTCTCGACGAACGCACGCTCGATCAGGTAATCACCCGGCTCGCGCATCCGCGGCGAAACCTTCAGACCGAAGCTGTTCAGCACTTCGCTGGTCTCGTCGAGCATGCTCGGGCTGCCGCACAACATGGCGCGGTCGTCCTGCGGATTGATCGGTGGCAGGCCGATGTCGCTGAACAGCTTGCCGCTGCGCATCAGGTCGGTCAGGCGACCTTCATTCTCGAACGGCTCGCGAGTCACGGTCGGGTAGTAGATCAACTTGTCACGCAGTGCTTCGCCGAAGAATTCATTCTGCGGCAGGTGCTCGGTGATGAACTCGCGGTAAGCGACTTCGTTGACGTAACGCACACCGTGGCACAGGATCACTTTTTCGAAACGCTCGTAGGTTTCCGGATCCTGGATGACGCTCATGAACGGCGCCAGACCGGTACCGGTGCTGAGCAGGTACAAATGTTTGCCAGGCTTCAAGTCATCCAGTACCAGCGTGCCGGTAGGCTTCTTGCTGATGATAATCTCGTCGCCTTCCTTCAGATGCTGCAACTGCGAAGTCAGCGGACCATCAGGCACCTTGATGCTGAAGAACTCGAGATGCTCTTCCCAATTCGGGCTGGCAATCGAGTAAGCGCGCATAAGCGGGCGGCCGTTGGGCTGTTGCAGGCCGATCATCACGAACTGACCGTTCTCGAAGCGCAGACCCGGATCACGGGTGCACTTGAAGCTGAACAGAGTGTCGTTCCAGTGGTGAACACTGAGGACACGCTCGTGGTTCATGTTGCTCATGTACGTGGGACTCCTGGAGATTTTGCCTGCGCCGATGATGTGCACAATTGCATCGCATTCTAATGGCAGCGACAATATCTGTTAAATGGATTATTAAGATAAGGGTTATCGGTTATATCGATATGCGATTTACTCTCCGTCAACTTCAAGTATTCGTCGCCGTCGCCCAGCAGGAAAGCGTATCCCGCGCTGCGGGCCTGCTCAACCTCTCGCAATCGGCGGCGAGCACCTCTATCACCGAACTGGAGCGCCAGTGCAGCTGCCAGCTGTTCGACCGCGCCGGCAAACGCCTGAGCCTCAATGCGCTCGGCAAACAGCTGCTGCCTCAGGCGGTGGCCTTGCTGGACCAGGCCAAGGAAATCGAAGACCTGCTCAACGGCAAGTCCGGCTTCGGCTCGCTGGCCGTGGGCGCGACCCTGACCATCGGCAATTACCTGGCCACCCTGCTGATCGGCAGCTTCATGCAGCGCCATCCGGAAAGCCAGGTGAAGCTGCACGTGCAGAACACTGCCAACATAGTGCAACAAGTGGCCCACTATGAAATTGATCTGGGTCTGATCGAAGGTGACTGCAGTCACCCGGACATCGAAGTACAAAGCTGGGTCGAGGACGAACTGGTGGTGTTTTGCGCCCCTCAGCATCCGCTGGCCGAGCGCGGCACGGCCACCATGGAGGAATTGAGTCACGAAGCCTGGATCTTGCGCGAACAAGGCTCGGGCACACGGTTGACCTTCGATCAAGCCATGCGTCATCACCGCACTTCTTTGAATATCCGCCTGGAGCTTGAGCACACCGAAGCAATCAAGCGCGCGGTGGAGTCAGGTCTGGGGATTGGTTGCATTTCCAGGCTGGCTTTGCGCGACGCATTCCGCCGCGGCAGCCTGGTGCCCGTCGAGACGCCGGATCTGGATCTGGCGCGACAGTTTTATTTCATCTGGCATAAACAGAAATATCAGACCTCGGCGATGCGCGAATTCCTCGACCTGTGCCGCGCCTTCACCGCCGGGGTTCAGCGCAGCGACGAGATCGTACTGCCTACTATCGCTTAGAGCAGAATCACCGCCCACACCAGGGCAATCATGCTCAATGCCACGAACTGGGCGGCACTGCCCATGTCCTTGGCATTCTTGGACAGCGGATGCCGCTCAAGGGAAATGCGGTCGATGGCCGCTTCCACTGCCGAGTTGAGCAACTCGACGATCAACGCCAACAGGCATACCGCGATCAACAACGCCCGTTCGACCCGGCTGACATTCAGGAAGAACGACAAGGGAACCAGGATGACGTTGAGCAATACCAGTTGCCGAAAGGCGGCTTCACCAGTGAAGGCTGCGCGCAGGCCGTCCAGCGAATAACCGGAGGCGTTGAGGATTCGTTTCAGGCCGGTCTGGCCTTTGAAAGGTGACATAGAGTGGGCAACTGACAAAAAAGAAGTGGGAAAGCTAGTTCAACCAAAGTCAAAAAAGCGTGAAGTCGCCAGCCTTTAATGGCTGGAAATTGACTCAAGTTGTTGCAAGAGCAGCGCAGCCTGGGTCCGGGTCCGCACATTCAGTTTACGGAAAATCGCGGTTACGTGCGCCTTGATCGTTGCCTCGGAAACACTCAGCTCGTAGGCGATCTGCTTGTTCAGCAAGCCTTCGCAAACCATGGTCAACACCCGGAATTGCTGCGGCGTCAGGCTGGCAAGCCCCTCGCTGGCCGCTTTCGCCTCTTCTGAGACGCTGACCGCTTCGAACGCCTGCGGCGGCCAGAACACGTCGCCATCGAGGACCGCCCGCACGGCTTTCTGGATCACACTCAAGTCGCTGGATTTGGGAATGAAGCCACTGGCGCCGAACTCACGAGACTTGACCATAATGGTCGCCTCTTCCTGGGCCGAGACCATGACCACCGGAATCTGCGGGTACTGACCGCGCAGCAGGACCAGTCCGGAAAAGCCATAGGCCCCCGGCATGTTCAGGTCCAGCAGCACCAGATCCCAGTCGGGCTTTTCCGTCAGACGGACTTCCAGTTCGGCGATGCTCGCCACTTCCACCAGGCGGACATCCGGGCCAAGGCCCAGGGTCAGCGCTTGATGCAAGGCACTACGAAAAAGTGGGTGGTCATCGGCAATCAGGATTTCGTATGTGGCCATTTTTCAAATGATCCTGTTTTTCATGGGACGCCCGATGCATTCGGACCTCGCCAAAGCAACTCAAGGCACAGCCACGAAGCTGCACCTACAAGGCACGCTCAACGCAAAAAACCGCGTTGCAAACTCTGGCCGCACCCTAATCGGCGCCAAGCATGCCCAGCGAAGCCGGGGTGGTCAAGCAGCATGGCCGGTACACTTTATTGCAGTATCCGCGACAATCAGTCCATCAATGGCGTGACCGACTGGACGTAGGGCATCAACTCGGCGTGCGCCGGGGTCGAAACGTTCATGTCCAACTGATGCTTGGCGTCGAGGTAGTGCTGGCTGAACACATCGAAGTAGGCATCCAGCGCCGAGGCTGCGGCTACATCGCCTGCAAGGTCGAGGCACAGCGCCGCCACTTCTGCCGTGCACAGATGCTCGCTGCGGGTCGAGCGGCGCAACCGGTAACGGGAGAGTTTCTCCGGCAGCAGGCTGAGGATCGGCAATCGATCGAAATAGGGGCTCTTGCGAAAGATCTTCCGCGCCTCGGTCCAGGTCGCATCCAACAGAATGAACAACGGGCGCTTCGTGCCATCGACATCCACGCTGTTTGTCACACGTTCAGGCGCGACGTACTCCCCCGGAAACACCAGGTAAGGCTGCCATTGCGGGTCGGACAACAGCGCCAGCAACTTCGGATCGACCTCCGTACGGGACCAGATGAAGGCATGGTTGTCCGGGACCACGTCGGCGATCAGCCAACCGGTGTTGCTCGGCTTGAACACTTCCTTGTTGGTCATGATCAGGCACACGCCGGAGCGGGTAGCGACCTGCGGACGCCATGCGCACAGGCAGTGACTCTCGATCACCCGGCAGTCACGGCAACGCGGCGCGCGCCAGCCGCGGGCCTGAATCGGCTTGATGCCCTCCTCCTCGCGCTGATCGCGCAGGCGGGCTACGGCATTCAAGGCAAAGCGCCCGGGGGTATGACTCATGGCGAGCAACGCCCGCAGAGAAGGGAAATCGACACGAAAAACACTCGACAGGGTAAAAAGTGCCAGCAGTTTACCAGACCGTCCGATGCAAGCCTGTACCGTCCAGCCTGCCTCCCCTATAATTCGCCGCCACTGAACGCACAGTCACGTGACGGGTCAAAGCCCCATCACTGAACCAGGAGAGTTTCATGCTGCGCCTTATCGTTCCTACCGCGGCCATTTTGCTGGCGTCGTCCTTCAACGCCCAGGCAGCGTCCCTGAAAGACACGGAACTGAACAAAATGCTGCAAAACGTCGCTACCCAGAGCAGCGTCGGCACTCCACGAGCGATCAACGAAGACATACTCGATCAAGGCTACACCGTTGAAGGCAAACAGCTGATCAACCATCTGAGTGTGCAGAGCAGCCACGCCGACAAGATGCGCGCAGACCCGAAAGCGGTGTACTTCCAGCTGGGAGCTTCTGTCTGCAGAAACGAAGGGTTTCGCAAGCTGATGGCCAAGGGCGCGATCATGCGTTACGACTTCACCGAGGTGAAGACCAACCGCCCGGTCGGCTCTGCAAGCTTCCAGGAATCGGATTGCCTGCAACCGACCAAGAAGAAAAAGTAATCACCGCGAATTGGCGCGCCGCTGTTCATCTTCGGCGCGCAATTCCGCCAGCAGCGCCTGCAAGTAATGCGAACGGCGTTCGCCGCCACGCAAACGTCGGCAGCACTCCTCTTCGAGACTCAAATGATTGGTCTCGGCTGATGACTTCAGCAATCGATACAGTTGCGTATCGATCTCCAGAACGACTCTGGCCATGGCTTCCCGCCTCCCTGCACTCCACTCTTGTTTGAGCGATAAATCCTTGAACCGCTTGTACCGTGCGCCCTGCCGTTGACGCAAAGTTGTCGTGTGACACCTGTAACTTAGTAAATCAGAGTGCAGCACATGCGACGTACGTTCAGACGAGCGGTGAAACCACCTTGCAAATCGTCAATAAGCGGTTGCCAGGAAAGACTTTGTGGCGCAATGATCAAGACAGCAAAAATCACTGTGAAGGTCTAGATTTCAGGTTATCCACGTTCACTTTTTCAGGGCTGGAAAGGGGCTGCCCGTCGCTTGTCGTATTGTGCGAATGTTTCTTTCATCCAAGGGAAAAACAGAGCCTGTTTGGATGACCCGATGTTTTTCGGGTCAAGTAGATCGCCCAGGCATGGGCCGGGGCAGACAACGACACATGAAGTGTCGTGGCACCGACGTACGTTGTCGGGCCGAGGGTTCTGTGCAGAAGGAGAAGTTGAATGCCTTACCAACCGAATGACCTCCTGAGCCGTCATTTCGAAGAAAGCGGCCACGACCTCATCAGCAAGGTCGAAGAACAGCTCAAGCTGATTTCACCCGACAGCCCGAACACCCCGATCTACCGCGACATGATCCTGACCGTGCTACGCATGGCCCAGGAAGACCACAACCGCTGGAATGCCAAAATCACCCTGCAAGCCCTGCGCGAACTGGAACAGGCTTTTCGCGTGCTCGAACAGTTCAAGGGACGACGCAAGGTCACCGTCTTCGGCTCGGCTCGTACCCCTATGGAACATCCGCTCTACAGCATGGCCCGAGAACTCGGTGCCGCGCTGGCGCGCTCGGAGATGATGGTCATCACTGGCGCCGGTGGCGGCATCATGGCCGCCGCCCATGAGGGCGCCGGCCTGACACACAGCCTGGGGTTCAACATCACCCTGCCCTTCGAACAGCATGCCAACCCCACTGTCGACGGCACGACCAACCTGCTGCCCTTCCACTTCTTCTTCACCCGCAAGCTGTTCTTCGTCAAGGAAGCCGATGCCCTGGTGCTGTGCCCGGGTGGCTTCGGTACCCTGGATGAAGCGCTGGAGGTGCTGACGCTGATCCAGACCGGCAAAAGCCCATTGGTACCAGTGGTGCTGCTCGACACGCCGGGTGGCAAATTCTGGCAAGGCGCACTGGACTTCATTCACCAGCAACTGGAGGAAAACCACTACATCCTGCCCACTGACATGAAGCTGGTGAAACTGGTCTACAACGTCGAAGACGCGGTAGAGCACATCAACCAGTTCTACAGCAACTTCCACTCCAGTCGCTGGCTCAAGCACCAGTTCCTGATTCGCATGAATCACGTACTCAGCGACAGCGCACTCGAACACATGCAGGTGGCTTTCGCCGACCTGTGTCTGAACGACCATTTCCATCAGCACGTTTACAGCAGTGAGGAACACGACGAAACCGAATTCAGCCATCTGGCGCGGCTGGTCTTCAACTTCAACGCCCGCAATCATGGCCGCCTGCGCGAGCTTGTGGACTACATCAACCTGCCGGAAAACTGGGCACAATCAAAACCCCAGGTACAGCAGCGCACGCGGGAGCCGTCAAAGGTTACTTGAGGCATAAAAAACGGCCCGCTATCAAAATAGCGGGCCGTTTCAGTTCAATCATCCATCCCTCGACCGCTGAACAGGCGGTTGATCATTTCCATGGAATATCCCCGATACGCCAGGAACCTGCCTTGTTTCGCTCTCTCCCGAGCGTCTGCCGGCAATTGCCCTGAGAACTTGCGTCGCCAGGTATCGGCCAGTTGCTCCTGCCAGTCGATACCGCTCTCACGCAGGGCGAGTTCAATATCCGAGCGCTGCAGGCCTCGCTGGCTCAACTCCTCACGAATGCGTAAAGGGCCATAACCGGAACGGGCGCGGTAGGAAACGAAACTTTCGAGATAACGGGTTTCGGACAACAACCCCTCTTCCGTCAACCGGTCGAGTGCTGTTTCGATCATTTCAGGGAGGGCGCCGCGCTGACGCAGTTTACGCGTCAGCTCGACACGACCGTGCTCGCGTCGTGCGAGCAGGTCCATTGCGGTTCGCCGCACCGCGACCAGTGTATCGAGTACGGCGGTCATCGCTTTGATCAGATATCAGCGTCAGCCAGGTCGTCTTCGGTCTCTTTGACCGCAGAAGCTTTGGCGTCTGCTACCGATGCCGGGGACAGCAGTTTGTCGCGCAGTTGCTTCTCGAGCGCTGCAGCGACTTCCGGGTTATCCGCCAGGAACTTGGCCGAGTTGGCTTTACCCTGACCGATCTTGGTGCCGTTGTAGGCATACCAGGCGCCGGACTTCTCAACGAAACCGTGCAGAACCCCGAGGTCGATCATCTCACCGTTGAGGTAGATGCCCTTGCCGTAAAGAATCTGGAACTCGGCCTGACGGAACGGCGAAGCCACCTTGTTCTTCACAACCTTGACGCGGGTTTCGCTACCGACGACTTCATCACCCTCTTTCACCGCGCCAGTACGACGGATGTCCAGACGAACCGATGCGTAGAACTTCAGTGCGTTACCACCGGTGGTGGTTTCCGGGCTACCGAACATCACGCCGATTTTCATACGGATCTGGTTGATGAAGATCACCAGGCAGTTGGCGTTCTTGATGTTACCGGTGATTTTACGCAGAGCCTGGGACATGAGACGGGCTTGCAGGCCCACGTGCATGTCACCCATTTCGCCTTCGATTTCAGCCTTAGGCACCAGGGCGGCCACGGAGTCGACGATGATCACGTCAACCGCGTTGGAACGCACCAGCATGTCGGTGATTTCCAGGGCCTGCTCGCCGGTGTCCGGCTGGGAAACCAGCAGGTCGTCAACGTTGACGCCCAGCTTGCCGGCATACTCAGGGTCGAGGGCGTGTTCAGCGTCGACGAATGCGCAGGTCGCGCCGGCTTTTTGAGCCTGGGCGATCACGGACAAGGTCAGCGTGGTTTTACCGGAAGATTCAGGACCGTAGATTTCAATAATACGGCCTTTTGGCAGACCGCCGATGCCGAGAGCGATGTCCAGACCCAGAGAGCCAGTGGAGATGGCCGGGATCGCCTGACGGTCCTGATCGCCCATACGCATTACGGCACCCTTGCCGAATTGACGTTCGATCTGACCCAGGGCCGCAGCCAAGGCTTTCTTCTTGTTGTCGTCCATTAAAGTCCTCACGTAATCAATAAGGCCTGACGGCCAACACCTGTATAAGTAGCCAGTATTATTCCACAGCGTTTGAGGATCGCCTACCCCTGATTTGAGATTTCTGCCGCGGCATACCGCAGCAGCCCCTCTAGCGCGGCCTTCACCGTTTGTCGGCGTACCTCGTCGCGGTCACCGGGGAAGTGCTGCAACTCGCTGAACACTCGCTCGCCAACGCCCCAGGCCAGCCATACCGTGCCCACTGGCTTGCTCGGCGAACCACCGTCCGGCCCGGCCACGCCACTGACCGCCACGGAAAAAAATGCGCGACTTTTCTCCTGCGCGCCCTTGGCCATCGCTTCGACCACCTCGCGACTGACCGCCCCCACCGTGGTGAACAACCCCACCGGGACACCCAGTTGCAGGTTCTTCTGCAGATTGGAGTAAGTGACATAACCGGCCTCGAACCACGCCGAGCTGCCCGGAATACGGGTGATCGCCTCGGCGATCCCGCCTCCGGTACAGGACTCGGCCGTGGAAACATGGGCATTGAGAATCTGCAATTGCCTGCCTAGGTCAGCGGCGAGCTGGGTGATTACTTTCACGGTCATCTCCTGATGGGGCGGGATGGGTTAACCGTACACGAGCAGACCGCACTTGCAAGCTACGGGACCGATCAAAATGTAAAGAACCAGAGGCTCTGGAAAAGGCCTGTCGGGGGAATCAATCTTCCACGTCACCGGACGGAACATGGGCGATCCCCATGCGCTTGGCTGCCCAGCGCTCATACAGCCCTAAAACTACATCTGTCCCGGCCATTGCAGTTAAACAGCCACCCGCACAAGCAGCCCAAATGGAAACATTGGCGGCGTGCAGCAGCATGATGACCGAGGCGCCGCAAATCATGCTGGAGCCAGACCGCAGGCTCAGGCGCAGGATAAGGGGCCAGCCACGAACACCCTCTTTATCGGCACGCCACATTTCACCGGTAACGCCACCGAGTACTGGCAGGATGATGAGCAGCCACAGAGGCATGTCCAGCAACGCATATTGCTCAGCGGTCATTTCATGCCTCCTTGAGTGAATGGTCACTCCATGTGTTTGTTATGGACAGGCAATCAGACTATGCACCAATGCATAAACAGTCAATGCATTTACGCATCGAAAAGACGCCCCAATGCTTTCAGGGCGCGAAAAAAAACCCGCTCGGGGAGCGGGTTTTATCCGAATGCACAGGTATTAGCGGGCATACATCCCCCACCAGAAGACATGTCCGAGGATAACTATCGACTCCCCCTGGATTTCCTGAAAGGTGTAGTCTTCGTCCGGATGTTCATCGCGGTTAAAGCTGCGCAGGCGAATCCCGGTTGGCAGCCGATACAGCTGCTTCACCCGCAATTGGCCGTTGTGATTGATTGCATAAAGGTCGCCGTCAACGATATCGCCAATACCGCACTTGCCGGCATTGACCCCGACCGTGGCACCGTCGCGCAGTACTGGCAACATGCTGTTACCCCGCACCGTCACGCATTTGGCCTGGTCGAACTGCACGCCGTTATGGCGCAGGCTTCGTTTGCCGAAGCGCAGGCTAGAGCGCTCGCTTTCTTCGATGACGAATCTTCCTGATCCTGCGGCCAATTCAACCTCGCGAAGAAAGGGGACCGACACCTCGTCGTCATCGACAGGGGTATCGTCGTCCCACAGACTTATATCCTTGAGTTCCGAATGCACGGGAGCGCGTCCGGCATTAGCGGCAGGCGCGACGTCCGCGCGGCCACGCAACTGGTCGGTGCTCACCGAGAAATACTCGGCGATCTTCGAAATATGCTTATCCGAAGGATCGACGATTTTCCCGCTGAGAATGCGCGAGAGCGTGGATTGAGGCACGCCGGTACGACGGTGAAGCTCCGTAGGGGAGATCCCGTGCTGATCGAGCAATGCTCTTAATACGGTAGATACGTTGCGTTTTTGCATAATGCGCATAGTGCTTGTTCTTTTCAAAGAAGACAAATGCCGAATTGCATAATCAATGCATAACATGATTTTTGCATCGTAAAGGATGTCACCGGGCCGTGGCGCCTGCGTCGGGTAGACCGCCCATGGTAACCTTGCGTCCATCGCGGAAAAGCCCGGCCGTTGCCCCGCTTTTACCCCACCTCTTTCAACGAGCTTCCTGACAATCCGATGAATAAAGCCGTCTCCGACCTGTCCTCCCACACCCCGATTGTGTTGGAGTACTAGCGCAAAAAAGCCCTACAACCCCGAGATTGAAGGGCTGTAGGGCTTTTTTGACATATCGCGGTTATTGTTCATTTGGCATTAAATGGCATAGATTGGCTTATGGTTTGCCCCATTTTTGCCCCATCAAAATCGCCCTAGCCCTCCACACGACCGTCTAGAACCTCTATCCATTTCAGATTCATAGCCTTAAAAACTGATTCGAAATGGTTGTCGGGGAATTTGGCAATCTTGCCAAACTGATCAGTTGCATCCATCAGGACAATCAACGAAGTGGAAATGATTGCTTCTACAAACTCAGGTTTATCTTCCTGCTTATAGACCATGCTACTTTCACCCTGATGCCGGAACGCCAATACAGCTAGATCGTTATGAGAAAAAGCACATAGCATCGAGTACGGCGCAACCAGATGCGATAACTCCGCAGTGCCAAGATCGTCACTAATTTTTTTTGGTTTCAGGCCAGCAGCCCGAAAAACCTCACACTCGGATGCACAACTAACTTCCATTTCCTTGATCGGAGCCTTCAGAGCTTCAGGAATGTGGGGATCAGCGAGTATCCCCTTGTACACACGTCGCTCACCTCTCAATTTTTCGTAACGCATCTGGTCAACGTATACGCTATTGGACTTAAGCATCCTCATCGCTACGAGCGCCTCAATCATCGACCTTGCATGCGTAGCTGCATGCGTACACATATGGGCATTGGCCAGGCGCAGCGTTGCCTCAAACTGCTCGGCGATGGTTAGTACGAGGCTAACCCGTAAACGGTCCGGTGAATGCAGAGGGGGACGGGAGCGAATAATGAGACTTTGAAGATCTTCAAGTATCTGCTCCGCCACTTTGAGCAACGGTACGACTGTTGTAATGCTCATCTATTCTCCATTGGGATGGCTCAACCATGCATCAAAATAGTCCACCTAACGTGTTCGGTACCCAATTCATGATTACCAGTTCTCCACTGACAGTAGCCTTTCCCTGCCTCTGATTAGTGTTGCAGTAGCGAATTTCTAGTGTCTCCATGTGAAAGCCCGAAAAAACTCGCCGGATGTCGGGGTGATCATTGATGCTGACCATTACTCTACCCTTGCAGCGCCGCATGAAGTCGGCCATGCGCTTGTAATTCTCGAAAGGGAAATCCACCCCGTACCCGGCGGTCTGCCAGTACGGCGGATCCATGTAGTGGAAGGTATGGGCACGGTCGTAGCGTTCAGCGCATTCCAGCCAGGGGAGGTTTTCGACGTAGGTACCGGACAGACGCTGCCAGGCGGCTGAGAGGTTTTCCTCGATCCGCAGCAGGTTGATGGCCGGGCCGGTGGTGGCGGTACCGAACGTCTGCCCAGTGACCTTGCCGGCGAAGGCGTGGTGCTGCAGGTAGAAAAATCGCGCAGCACGCTGGATGTCGGTGAGGGTTTCGGGGCGGGTCATTTTCTGCCACTCGAACACCTGGCGTGAGCTGAGCGCCCATTTGAATTGGCGCACGAACTCTTCGAGGTGGTTCTGCACAACACGGTACAGCGTCACCAGGTCGCCATTGATGTCGTTGAGGACTTCAACCGGCGCGGCCTGGGGTCGCATGAAGTACAGCGCGGCGCCGCCGGCAAAGACTTCGACGTAGCATTCGTGTGGCGGAAAAAGTGGAATGAGGCGGTCGGCCAGACGGCGCTTACCGCCCATCCAAGGAATGATGGGAGTAGACATAGAGAGCAAGACCTTTACTGTATATATAAACAGGTGCTAGGCTCGCCGCGCTTTGTGCACGGAGCAAGAGCCTTGGCTGGACTTGCAGGGACCATCTGCAGGGACGGCGGCCAAGCTGGGTGTTGACGCACCCAGTTCGGTCGCTCTTTTTAACTTTAGTGTTGAGGTTGCAAAGCCGGAATGGCCCAGCAGTTCGTCACCTTACTCTCGCCGAATCGTCACGCCTCAACTACTGTATATAAAACCAGCATCCGTAAGGTGTGACCGTGGACCCGTACGAAATCGAAGACACCAGCGACTGGCTTGGCTGCCCGACGCCGCTCGATACCTGCCGGCATCAGCTTCGAATGCTCGAGAACGAAATTCAGGAACTGACTCTGCAAATACGCCAGGCCCGACAAAACATCTTCAAGCTGGTTGAGATGCACACCGAAGCTGCCAATGAGCGCGATACGCTTCGCTCTCAATTGTCCACTGCCAAAGCTGAAGCGGCAGATGCGAACAGCCTCGCGACCGAGATCGAAACCCGGAGCAACTGGGAGTTGATGGCTAAGGACAAGCACATCAGCGAGCTCACCGCAAAGCTACGCGCCCTCACTTGCACAGATCAGCCCGTCGGGTTACCGGGCGACAGGTAAATCCGGCATCAGCGCCCGCCCATAGACCTGACACGCAGCCAGGGCGATCAATCCTTGATCGCCCTGGCTGCGGTGATGGCGACAACTCTTTGAGCTCGCGCCAGTCCCTCCCTAGTTACTCAGCTTGGGTTGCAGGATCACCCGTGCCAGCATCACCAGAATGCCCAGAACGCCGTAGGCTGCAGGCGGCAGTACCGCCTGCAACTGAGGCAGCATCTGCTCAGCAATGCCCAGCGCTGCAATCGCACCGCCAGCCTGAACGCTGGACATCTTCAGACCATCTTTCCAATTACTAATCAGTTGCATATTTTGTTGCCTCGGGTGTTGGGAAAGGTTCAGGCCAGCGTCTTCAGCGTGACCTGGTATTACGCAAACATCAGTGCCACGGGGCTCACGGCACATCCTTGAAGAAAATGTGGCGCCCAAGCGTCAGCGTCTGCTTGGCGTCCTTGATCCACGTAGGTGGTTTGGGCATGGTGGTCGCGTAGTAATGCGTGGCACCACCGGTGGGATCTGACACCTTGCCCGCGATCACCTGATCGGCAGCGATCTGCGCCTGGGCAAACTCGCGGAAAGGAATCTGCTTCGCGCCACTCAGGTAGGCGAAGTTCGGGTCGTTCCTGTTCCAGCAGCTGAACTGGTACGGCTTTTGGCACACACCGGCATAGCCCTCGCCCCACCACGACCTGGCCTTGCCGTCGTTCACCCGGTTGCGGATGGTCCAGGCCACGGCGATCTGGCCGGACAGGGATTCGCCGCGAGCCTCACCCCACAGCGTGCGGGCAAGGATGTCGCGGTCTCTTTCTGTTGCAGTCATCACTTTTCTCCAGGCGAAAAAAAGCCCGCATTCGGCGGGCATAGCTCTTCTACGAAACGGCACTGCAGGACGGACTTCCGTCCCTGTCTGGCGCTTGATCAGAGATTGGTAGTCATCTTGATGACGCTGTCCACGTTCCAGGTTTCCCCGGGTTGAGTGGTGTGCGTTACCCCGCCCATGGTGCTGACCGCGCTACCGGCAACGCTGTAATAGTCCTTGTTGTAGAACGGCGCGTTGGCCACATAGAAACCGCAATCGGCATACCCTGGGTGCTTCAAGATCTGAACGCTCGCGGAGATCCCGGTAGGCCCCCAAATCTGGGAATCAGGTAACCACCCCAAAGTCGCTACCTGCGGAAAGCCCTCGACAGACACATCCTCTTTGCCAACATAGGGCGAGCGCAGCGCGGTATTGGTAATCACCTCGCCCGTCGAGTCATCCAGCAGACGCTTGATCGGCAGCATGGTGAGCATTGCGGCCTCCAGCACCAGCGATTGCGACCACACGACCTTTTGCGACATGTCGATCTTCGCGTGGCCATTTTCGTGACTGAGCACCAAGCTCTGCGACCGCGTGGCCACCGCCGTTTGGGTGTTGCACTTGAACAGCGTCGAGCGCTGGACATACTGCAACTTCTTGCCGACGTAGGTCGCCACCGTGCCCATCGGGATTTCGACGCCATCGAGCAGCAATATCGCCGTGCTCTTGACCTCATCGCCGTGGAAGCCACCGATGTAGTCCGGCGCACCCTGCTCCTTGATCGCGCAAGTAATCTCACCGCCATTGAGCAGCGCCTTGCCCGCACGCGAGCGAACGAACGAGATCGCCACCGGGTCCAAGTCGGTCTCGTAGGCGTGCTTCAACCGCCACAAATCCGCATTGCCATAGGCATCCGCCCCGGTAGGGTCAAACGGCTTGTACTCATAGCCCAGAGTGAACTCCAAGTACTTTTTCGAGGTGGCCTTGCTGCCTTTGATAAAGGTACTGACCAGAGTTGCCCCGACCTTGACCACGACATCATCCGGCGCCAGCGTCGAAACCACCGTCGCGCCCGGCTCGGATGCACGCGGAAAACCACAGAGCGAGCCGAAGTCGTTGACGCCGTTCCAGTAGAACATCGGCAACTGATTGGACAGGCCTCGAAAGCGGTCAGGGCTGGGAGACTCGTAATAGACCCCGCCCTTGACTGCCGTAGCCGGGGTGTCGCCGGTCGTTACCGTGGCCGACAGGTCAAGGTAGGCCACATTGAAGCCAGTGCTGGTGAAAGTAAACGAGCCTGGGGCGACCTTGATGCGCCCCTGCCCACTGTTAGTGGGCAGAATCAAATAGTTGTCCCAGGCCAGCGTTCGGGTAGCCGGGTCAAAGGTGATTTTGATCGGCGCCTGTTTCAGCCAGACCTCTCCCAGGTACGTGTTCAGCGGCCTTCGATTGGCCAGCGCACCGCCATACCCAGCCCCATCATTGATAAACAGGTAGAGCTTGTTGTCATCGACGAATGCGCCCGAAGCGATGCTACCGCCAACACTCGAATAGCCGGCGGTGGTGACCTCGGCCACCAACTTGCCGCCGACCAGCTCGGCGCCCAGATCGACGTAAAGCGCCTGGCCTTGGGGGACCGTCACATCCGTAAGACCCGCGATCACCAGCGTAGTGTTGCCTACACCCCGCGCAACACGAAGATCGCCAAACGACATGACGCACGCCGTTCCGCTGAGAAGGAACCGGCTAATGTCGCCAATCACCTGATAGGCCGCACGCACCGTGCGGTTCTTCAACGTTTGATCAATGGAATCAACGGAGGCTTCCTGCCGGGCCAGGGGACCACCAAGCCCGGAGGTGCCGTTGATGAGCAGATACACCTTGCGATCCGTGACGAACGCACCAGAGGCCAGCATCCCGGCTGTAAAACCACCGGTTGTGACTTGCGGAACCAGCTGACCACTCTCATTGGGAGCACTGTCCAGGTCCACATAGATCGCTTCGCCGAACGGCACATTCTGACCATTGACTGGGGCTACCTTTTTCGACGAAAAGGTCAAACCACCGGTGACCGTCAGTTCAGAAAAACTGATTGAGTAGGTGCTTGGAGTACCTACGTTGCGCTGCAGTTTGGTAGCCCGGCCCACCACGTGCCAGCCGGCCCGGTCCATGGTGTTCTGCAACGCGCCGGTCAAGGCCGCACGCGACACTACCCCATCGCCCACCGAGTGGTACTGGGGATACAGCGCCCCACCGACGATGCCGTTCAGGCAGGTGAACAGAATAATTTTGCTGTCTTCGATGTAGGAGCCCGGCGGGTTAGCAATCGCCGTCAGCGGGAGCGATGACACGTGCACCACGTACTCGCCGCCGACCAAGGGCTCAGCCAGATCCACATAAGCACATTTACCGTCCGGCACCACCAGGTCAGTCACAGCTTGAACGTTGGCTCGGGCCTTGCCGGTGCCGGTAAAGAAGTAGAGCCGGCCCCAGCTCACCGTGAAATCCAGACTCGAGGCACCTTTCTCAACCTTCGTCGTGCGCCCGGACAACTGGTAGTTACTCCGCCGGGCAATGTCCAGAATGGCGCTACTGGGATAACGCTTGATTTCAAGTGGCACGCCGCCGTTGTTCAAATACAGGATCAGCGATTGACTCCACTCAGGGCTTGGCACGCTGAAATAGCGACCGGATGCAGTGTTACTGATGCCCGCTGAGGTATTGGGGTAGATCCCCGACGACAGTTGGGCTGCATCCCTGGCGGCCTCCGCACGATCGG
The DNA here is from genome assembly GCF_002113025.1 of Pseudomonas sp. B28(2017). Lineage (GTDB taxonomy): Bacteria > Pseudomonadota > Gammaproteobacteria > Pseudomonadales > Pseudomonadaceae > Aquipseudomonas. The sequence goes on from NZ_NEJH01000002.1 coordinate 482,482, forward strand.
CTGCTGAGACCGCCGCGTTCAAAACATCGCCGGGGTCGGTGGTGACGATCCCCCGCAACAACGGCGCCACATATCCGCCGCGACTGATCGCAACGTCAATCTTTCGCTCTTTCGTGTAGAAGAACACTCCCGCATTGGCATCGGCATACGCAGGATTCGCCAGCGGCACATACGTGCTCTCGTCACTGTACAAATTCGCCAGAGTCGAGGTACCGCTGATATACACGTTAATCGTTGCACCAGGCAGCAGAGCACCGTCCTCAGCCCTGGCGGCGAAGAATTGAATAGGTTGCATATCGAGTCTCTATCAGGTGTTGAAAGGAATTGCCGGGGCAAAGTTGAGCTGACTGCGGGTGCTGCTCCAGGTGTCGTAAGCGGCGGCGCAAAGGTAGTAGGTCGTGCCGGTGGTCAAGCCAGTGATCTGCCCCGTTCGGGACACGCCTTGGTAACCAACGGTTCCGGCAATGGTCGGGTCAAAATCGGCGACCGTTGAGTACACAAACAGGTAACCGGCAGCGTCTGCCGCGTTGCTTGCATCGCAACTCACATCGGCCGTGGTACCGCTCACGGTGGCCGCTGTCCCGCTCACGGCCGCCGGTGCCAAGTTGGCGACCAACAGCGAAGCCAGCGGAGCGCTGCCAGCGGCGTTGCGCTCGATGATCTCGACGCGGTAGCTGCGAATCAGCGCACCATCGACCAGCGCATCCTCGTGTTGGTAGGTGAAGGCCGTGCTGGTGGTCGTCACCTGACGCAGCAGTGCATCGCTGCCTGCATTGCGGATCCGCACCAGCCGATCCTCTGCGCGAGCCCCCGCCGTCCAGCTGACGGTGAAATACGGCGCTTCGAATGTGCCGACCAATGCCAGGTTCTGCGCCGGTGCAGGGACCACCCGCGCGGGCGACAAGGTGACGCTGTACGCCGTGACGTCCGCCAGATCCTCCAGCGCCCGACCGTACACGTTGAACGAGCGAAACTTGACCCACACCGTGCTGCCGATCTGATCGCGGGCATAGCTGTATTTCCAGACCGCGTCGTCCAGGCGCACAAACGGAGCTCCGCTTGGATGACTGGCCACCGCCGAGCTCAGCCGCCCGCGTCGCAGGTAGCCCAACTGATAGGCCCCCACGCCGGTGAGCGTGGCATCGCGGTAACTGAGCAGTTCTCCGTCCACCCAGCACAGGGTGGCGCCGCTGTCGGCCTCGGCGGTAGTCGCGGCCGTCAGTTCGTCCGGTACCGCCAGTTGCACGGACAAGGTATGGACCGTGTCCGGATCGTTGCCGGCGGCCAGGGCGGCGGAAAGCTGCCCCATACGCGCCCGACCATAGATGGTTTCAGCCATCCGATAGCTGTCACCGTCGGCACTTATCCAGATCTCGCAGCCACCCCAGTTGGGGTTCGCCCCCGCCACGGCGCCCCACACTTGCAACTCACCGGCGAGCAACAGGCTTTCCGGTGGGTTGAACATGATCGGCGCCAGGACCGGACCGGGCGCAGCGTTCTGATTGCCCTGAAAGCCGCTCTTGCTTTGCACCGGGTAATTCGGCGCGCTGCCGACCCCCAACAACGCATCCTCGGCGACCACCGCCAACTTGCCGTCTTCATCCTCCTCGACCGAAATCAATCGGACCAAGCGCTGCTGCAGGTTCAATCCCGGCTCGGTGATGGTGACCAGATCCATCGGCTCCAGCAGCACATGCTGCCAGCCCAGGGAAAACTGGTATTCATTGCGCACGTACAGCTTGCGCTGCACCAGCAATTGCGCGGCATGCGCGCCGATCGCCACATCGCAGATCTCATAGGCCTTGATTGTTTCCATCGGTCGCGAGCCGAACTGCTCGATGGCCGCCTGATCAGTGCCGCGCACCACATCGGTGTTGTACTCGTGAGCGCGATCGAGGATCTCCAGCGAGACTTCGTTGTAGCTGTCCGCCTGGCTTTTGATCTTGAGTGAGACCGGTGGCTCGCCCTCCTCGGCCAGAAAATCATCATCGGTCAGATCTGCCACGGGTGTGACATTCGGGTACCAGGTCACGCCGTTGCCGGTCACGACCTGATCGCCATAGGGAATGACCTTGAGCTGACCGGCCGACCAGACCAACTCGCTGTTGGTCAGTTGCAGCCAGCGAGCGATCGCTTCACTGGCCGGTGACTGCTCATCGAGCACCGGGCTCAACAACAGGTTTTCGGCCAAACAGTAATTGCGATAATTGCTCAGGTCGGCAACCCACCATGGGTGAAATCCAATGCCGTCCAGAGGATCGAGCAGTAACCCTGGCAAGAATTCCCCGGGATTGGCGTCCGGCAACCCCGGCACTTGATAGGGACCGTCCACCTCGAACGTGTGGTTCTGCACCCCGGCGCTGTCGTTGAGCAGGTACCGACCGGCATACACATAGGCGGTGTCCGCGTAGGCGATGGCCTCGGCGGGATGTTTGGTTTGAAGAAAGCCCCACACCGGTTGGTCCCGGTCACCTCGGGCAAAGCTGAAACCCGCCTGCGCCAAGGCCGACTGAGTCACCCCATTGATGACCGTTTCAGTAAACACTTCCTTGTCACGAAAAACGCGGTGAACCGCCCCCAACGTCCCACGACCGATCGCGAGGATCAGCGCCGCGTAGTAGGTGTAGGTGGTGTCTTTCTGGGTCGCCCCGCCGCCGCCCTTGCCGCCCGATTTCTTCTTCGTGGTCTTCGCCACGGCTTCGAAGTCGGTGTAGTAAATCAGGTTGGGGCTGATGCGATTTCGGCCGGCGATCCAGGCGATCGGCTTGCCGCTGGCACTGCTCTGCACTTGCAGCGCATTGATGCGCGTGGCGCTGGTGGAAATGGTGCTACTGCTGCCCCCCATCGCTGACTCCATATAGGTTGAGTGTGTAATAACGCACCAGCTGGCTGGCCAGCCGTTCCTCGCGCATGTCTGCGTATTCCACGCCGATATCGCGGTAGGCATGGATGACCCGGTGTTCATCGATCACCACCGCGCCATGGCTGTAGGTGCGGCCGAAACGCCACACCGCCATGTCGCCGGGTTGCGGTGTCTCCACCGGGTGGCCGTACCGGTCGAGCCAGTCCAGGTAGCGTTCCTCGCTGCGATGCAGGTGCCAGTCCTGGGCATAGGGACCGGGGTCAATCAAGGGCATCAGCCCGACCGCGTTGTAGACCTCGATCAGCAGCCAAGCACAGTCGACACCAACACCCAGCAAGTGCTGGCGGTGCTGGTACGGCGTGCACAGCCAGCGTTCGGCCTCGGCCACCACGGCCGCCCGCTGTTGAGCTTCAAGCGCATTCATATGGACGTCTCCGCGACCGGGATGAAGGGCATGCCGCGATAACGTGCGCGGTTGCCAAACTTATTGGTGCAGGCATCCAGCGTGCGTGGGCAGCCCGGATAAATCAGGAACTGGTCACCTGGGACGGGCACCGCGGGCACGCCGAGGATCATCGTGACCGCGCCGTCTCCAGTCTGCCGGCGCACCGTGCGGGCCACCCCGGCGTTCGTGCCGTTGACGAAGCGAATCACCCCTTGGTCGAACCAGCCCTGTTCCGCCATCACGTTGGAGTTGATCCGCAGGGCGGTATTGCTGCCGGCCTGGACGATGCCGGCTGTCTGGAACAGCGCCCGATTCACCCCGCAATCGGCGCTGTACACCGTGCGCAAACACGACGGCTGATACACACCCCGAGGGACTTTGGTGTCCAGCAACTCCATCGGCGACTTGACCGTCACCGTTGCCTGCTCACGATCGACAGGATCGACCTCGGCCACCCGGCCGATGAAGCGCGTCACCGTTCCAATCACCGGCTGACCCCAATCCGCCATGAAGGCCCGGGCCAGAATCAACGTCGCGCCATCGAAGCCGCCGCCGGCAATGAAGGGCAGCACCGACTCCCCCAACACCGTGTCGTTCAGCCCGGCGGTGAAGGTGACGTTCAGGGTATCCACCTCGATGCCGCGCACCGCCCGCACGCCAGTGCGCTTGATCAGCGGGCCGCTGGCCGAGTAGTTCTGTCCGGCGTGGTAAATCTGCAGGCCGGCATCGGTGTAGCGCAGCACTTGGCCGCTGGCCAAGGCAATCGTGTACAGGTCGGCCATCACGAAGCTGCGCGCCGTGGCCAGGAACTGTTTCAACTCGGGGCTGGCATCGATCATGGTTTGATACTCGTAAAGGCGATGTTCTTCATTTCCCAAATCGTCCGGAACGGCTGGGTGCCATCCAGCGAGTCGGCATCGAAGGCACAGCGGAAATAGAACGCGCCGCTCCACACCAGTGACGCCCCGTTGGGGGGTGGCACGGCAAAAGTGATGCGCCCCAGCTCGTCCACGTTGTAGCTCGAAACCGGTGCTCCACCGACCGTCAGCGCATCAATGTTGACGACGCCATACACCGGTTCGACCCAACTGCCGATGGCACGGGAAAGCTGAAAGGTGACGGTGGCACCGTCGCCGGTACCGAATCGCTGAAGTTTCACCAGGTGGTCGGAGCGATCGAAGTACAGGAACTCGCCGAACTGGCCTTTGCGGCTGTTAAAGAAGTCCATCAGCCGCGTCCACTCATCCAGACCCGGCCGTTTGCGCACCGCGTTGTAGCTGATCTGGAACGACCACAAGGGCGCCGAGTAGTACGCGATAGTGCGCCGCCGACCGCTGGCCGCCCTTTGCACCCCCGTGCTCCACTCCGGTGCCTTTTTCGACAGCAATGTTTGCCCCGGCAGGCGCGGCAACACCCCATCGCTCACCTCACCCACGTCTGGATAACTGGCGATCCAGCGTGCTGGCCAGAACGGACCTAATGGCATGATTCCCCCTATGCCTTGATGGCACCGTTGCGCCGCATTTTTTGCATTTCTTCGGCAAACGCCCGCGCATTGCGCCGGATGTCTGCCGGCGTCATCCGGCCGCTGTAATCGTTGTAGTGGTAGGTGCCACCGCCACCCAGTTGCCCGTCGCCATTCGCCGCCTGGCGGATGACGTTCGCGTACTGCTTGGGCAGAACCATTTCCTGTTCGTGAAGCTGGGTCATCGGGTTGGTACCCGCCGGAATGTCGTAGCCGCCTTCGGCCGACGCCACGTTTTTCACCAGGCCAAACACAAAGGCGCCGGCCGCCGCAGCGGCAGCCACACCCAGCACCGGACCGATGATGGGAATCGCCGACATGGCCGCAAAGGCGCCGGCCATCGCTTGCCAGGCACTGGCGATAATGTTCTTGATCGTGGCCGCACCCCAGATCGCTACGGACATGGCCGCACCACCCGCCTCGGCGGCGGTACGCACACCGACGCCGGCCACCGTCGCGCCGGTTTTCGCCGTCTCACCGAAAACCCAAGCCATCAATGGCTTGGTCACCATGTTCTCGATGAACGCGCCACCGATGCTGCTGAACAGCCCATTCAGCAGCCCCTGAGTACTCATCGTGCCGTTTAGGATGCCGCTGAGGCCGCTGCTCCAGCTTGACTGGATGCTGCCGAGCATGCCGCTCCAGTTATTTTGGGACTCCATGGTTTGCTGCCGGCCGATGACCGCCATGCTGTTGCGATGCGTTTGCTCCAGCGCCAGGATCTGTTGCTGAACCTGCTGCAGGGCAACGGGGTTGCGGTCAGGGTCTTGATCCAACAACGCTTTTCGCTGCACCAATGCAGCCGCTTCAATCGCATAGCGCTGCTGCTCGAACTCGGCTTGCGCCTGGAGCAATTGCCCTTGGGTGATCAGGTTGGCCTGCAGGTCCAATTGGGCCATTTGCTCGGCATGGGCAATGTCCGTGAGCCGGGTTTGCTGATCAGCCGCAACTTGCTGCTGTTTCATGTTGGCTATCTGCTGCTGTTTCTCCCGCTCGATAGCAACCACCTCAGAAGCCGCCCGCTGGTACTCCTGGGAGTCTTGGCCATAGAGCTGCCGACTGCGATCCAGCGTCTGCTGAGCAATTTGCAGCCGAGCGTCCATGTTGTGGCGGTACTGCTGGGCCTGGGCCTGCAGATCGGCAAACGCTTTTCCTTCGTCCTGACGCCGAAGCCCATTCAAGACGCCCAAGTAGTTGCGTTGCACAGTGAGCCTTTCGGACGCGCTGAGATCAGTACGTTTAAGGATGCCCTGCCAGTAGTCCATTTCCTTCTGTTGGGAGAACTTCTGAAAGGTCCCCTGCTCCGACTGCATCTGCGCGTGTGCGACCTTCTGCGCATCCAGCGCTTCTGACCACTGGCTGACCCGAGATTTTGTAGGTCCAGTCGGTGCGGTCGGAGTGTCCGTTTTCGCCGGTGGCGGCGTGGTGGTTTGAACCAGATTTTTGCGATGCTCGACGGCAGCGGCGTATGCCTGTTCAAGCTTGGTGAGGCGCGCTATTTCAATGCCATAGGCTGTTGGAGCGACGCGTCCTTGCTGGGGAGGCTTGGTCAGCGCGGTGTCACCGGTCGCCGCCATTTCCGCGACCTTGGCTCGCTGTGCCTCGATTCGCGCCATGCGTGACCGCATGCCGGCGTCTACCTGATCAATCTTCGTAGAGGTGAGCTGCATGCTTTCCAGCAACAGGCGCTCTTCCTGTAGCGAGCCCTCCAGCTGGGCCTTGCCACCCCCACCCCGCGATCCTTTATTACCAACGTTTGCCAGCATCGCCTCATAGCGAGCGACATTCGCCGACACTTCCTCGACGGTCAGCCCCACCCCCGTCATACCTTTGAGAATTCCATTGAACCAACCGGCGGTTTCAGCCAGACGCTTGTTCAGGCTGATAAAAACGGGCTCGAGGATTGTGCCAATGGTGACTTTGAGTTCATTGCTCCTTGAGTCAAGCTCAGCCTGGCTCCCCGTCAGCCCATCGGCCGCCTTCTTCGCATTGCCGACCTGGGCCTCGGTCTCTTTCATGATTCCGTTGTATTCGGCCTGGATCTTCTGCGAATCGCTCAGCTTGTCACGCGACGTGCCGATGCTCTTGGCGTACTCATCCCACATTTTTGCGACGTTTTTCGTTACCCCGGCGTTGTCGACCAGAACCGAGTTTTCGTTCTTCAAGCCCTCGGTCGCGGTCACCACTGCTTCGGACATGCTGAGACTGGCTTGTCGGTTGAACGCCGCGGCGTCCTTCAAGCGGTTGATGACCGACACTGCCTGATCAACGCTATAACCACGGCTCAGCAGGTTCTGCAGCGCCTTGGCCGCATCCCCGACACTAATCAAACCATCCGCTGCCAGCTTGTTGGCCTCATCCATGGCCCGACCGATACCAACGCCAGCATGGTTGGCCACCGCTTCCAACCCGCGATAAGCCGCCTGCTGCTGGATCGCTGCTTCCTTGCTGTCACCGACCAACTGGCTCAGCTTGAAGGCCCCGATCCCAAACACGCCCAAAATGCCCGCGGCTACGCCACCCAAACCAGAGCGCATGACGCTAGCGACACCCGCAAAGGCGTCATTCACCGCCGGGCCAAACTTTCCGATCTGGGCCTGACTACCCACCATGTCCGTGTTGATGGCCCGCAACTCTCGGCTGAGCGTTGTTCGGGCGTCACGCATATTGCGCTCGATGCTTTCGACTGCGCGGTCAAATCCCTGGGTGCCGGCAGTGAACTGGTACGCGATATTTCTATCCATGCCGGAGACTCACTGTGCAGATAGTAAAAAACTCCGCCGAAGCGGAGTTCTGTTGATGACGAGACAACGCTCGGCGCTGCCTCAACCTGGTACGACAAAGGCATCCAACGCGCCACGCAAATGCTCTGGCAGTTCGTCGCGCATATCAGCAGCCAGCGCTGCCATGTTGGTCGCCAGATCAGGCGCCCCACGGTCCGATTGCGTTGGCTTGTATCCCAGATATCCGGCAACCAGCACATGAACAGGCGGATGGTGATGCCAGTAGTCCGTCATGTGCCCCACCATGATCATGTCCCAGTCACGTCGCAGCGTGACCGGGCTCTGACCGGTACTCGCAATCAGGTGAGCGTAGAGCTGGCCCCAGTCGAAGGGGCCTCCGCTTCCCCCGGCGCCGCATCCTGGACTACCAGACCCGAGGCGCTCATCACCGCATCGAGGGCATCACGCATGTTTCGCAGGTCCAACAGCGCGGCAACCTCAGCGCGCTCGATATCGGGATAGTTACGACGCAAAGCGGCGTGCGTCGCATCGATCACGGTCGCGATGCTGTCCTTGTCCATGTTGCCCGCCATCACCGAGTTGATGCGGTCCAGTAACTGCTCCAGATCACCCAGAGCCAGCGGCGGAATAACTAATACCTTCCCGGGAAACGGGAACTCGACACCCGGTACATTCACGACCGTCATTCGCTGGCACTCCAGTACACGACCTCGCCAAACTCATCGGCGTAGCCAGTGAATTCAAAGTCAGGGATGGTGTAGTCGTCCTGCTTGGTACCGAAGCCCAGCTTGTTGCTGACGAAGTTCGGCACTCGGACATAAATCGCTTTGCCCTTGTACTTCAGGTACAGCTCACCCTGGAACACCGGCATATCGCCCATGGGCAAGTTGCGAACCGACAGGCTCTTACCCGTCGAAACGGAATAGCGGTAGTCGATAAACACCGGAACATTGACATCGGCAACCGCGAAACTGTACTCGCCCGTCACGGCGTTATAGGTGTACTGACCTACTGCAGGAGCGGTCAGCACTCGCTCGAAAGGCAGCGCTCCGGCGCCACGTACCCCCAGATCACCCGCCAATAGACCACCAACGGGCGGCGTCACGGTGATCTTGCCGCCTGCAGGCACAGGCGTCGGCGTGGTCGCATGATGCACCAGCACCTGACCGGGCTGCAGGTTCTGGCCGAACACCAGAGCATTCCACTGTGCAAGGCTGATCTGCGCCGCTTTGGCCTTGCCGGACAGCTTGCCCTGACCACGAGCGGCGTCGACCGCGAACTGCTCGCTACCGAACAGCTCCTTGGAGTCATAGGACAGATCTACCGAGGCTTCCTGCATGATGCCGAGCAGGATGGGGGTCGGTGCGGCCAGCGAGTTGCCATAGGCGTCCATCAGCGGGGTGGCATAAAACAACCCGCTGCCGAATGCAATTTGCATGATGTGTTCCTCAGTAAAAGGTAGGACCGGACGTCAAGTCGCCGGTATTGCACAGGTAGGTAAAGCGGTAACGCACCATGCAGTTACCGGCTGTGTTGTCCCCGTCTTCCTCGATCCAATCGATGTAGAAACGTTGAACCCGATCCGCCTCGACAAACGCATCTTCTGCCAGCAGGATGGCATGGACCGCGACCTTGACCAGATCGGCAACCTGGTCCCAGGCCTCACCGGTGGTGGTGTTCTCCCGCGCCAGAATTTCAACTGACAGTTCAAACTGGTTGCGGTCCACCGAGAAGCTTTCTCGCTCGGTAGTTTCCAGGTCAGGACGCAGCACGATGGCCGGGGTCATGCCTCGCGTCAGCGCTTCAGTACGGCTTCGAAACACACGATCCTCTGCCAACGTACCGGCAGCCGAAATCAGCGCCTTCGCCTTTTCGACGATGCGTTCTTGAATCGAGGGCATGGGAGTTAAACCTTGGTGAGAGAGGCCAGACTGAAAGCGCCGTCATCAATCATGCGGCGATCGCGCACCCTGAAAGTGACGCCACCGACGGTGATCAACTTGGGATTGTCGATGCCAAGGCGTTCGGCCTCGGCGGTGATAACCAGGATCTCGTAGCTGGTGGATTGGCTGTTCAGTCCACCCATTCCAACGATCTCGTCGGGCATATCTCGAGCCGCCAGAAAGGGTTGACCATCAATCACCCCGCCCACGTCGAAATCCTCCAGAAAGCCCGCGAGATCCTCATTAAGCACTGCCGCCATCCTTGGCCTGGACGCCTTTGCGAGGAACGCTTTCCTGAACTGGCTGGGCGACGGCTTCCACCTTCACCTCCACCAACTGATGGCGAAAACGTTCAGCAACGTCGGCCGGCAACTCAATCTGGCTACCGGGCGCGGTCACCTTGTTACCCGGACCGCGAAACGTTCCGGACACGACTGTGTAGGTCTTATTCGCCATCACTGCCCCCGGCTGCTCTCTCGACCTTACTCACGCGCTGCGCCAATGCCTTGTCCGGTTCGCCTGGGATAACGATCACCTCCCCCGCCTTGAACTGAACGGCATCCAGAATGATGTAACGCCCCTTCTTGCCCGCGACCGCCTCCAGGCTATGCGCACGCACAGCGGCCTGGGCAGCGGTCAAGATCAACTCACCGCTATACAGCGTGATGGGCTGATCAACTTGATACTTCGGCATATCAATGTCCTCGATGACGTGTAGGCCCGCGGGCTTACACCAGTTTGTTCAGGACGGCGTACTGCCAGCGACCGAAGCCCACGTTGCGCCAGGTGTCGACACCGTACTGGTGGGCATCGTTGTCGAACTCGAACTCCGAGCCTTCAGCCTTGGCCTTCATCACCACATCGGTTTCCTGCTGACGAATGAACGCTTTCAGGCGACCGTCAGTACGCAGGGTGACGAACTGGTCCTGCCAAGCGTTGAGGCGGACGTTGCCCACCACGCGCACCACGACGTTATCCGGCATGACGATTTCGCTGATGCTGGTACCACGGGGAACGCTCAACGCAGACTGGGCAACGCTCAGCAGGTTGAACGGCACCATCACCAGGAATTCGCGAGCCAGCTCGTTGATCGGCTCGCCCTGATCGTCCTTGAGGCTGGTGAGTTGAGTGACCGAGCGGGCCACTGCCTGCTGGAACTCTTCGACGCTCGGGGCAGTCGGAGTGCCGTGCACCTTGGCCGGCAGGCTGGCAATGGTCGTGGTGATCTTGTTGGACTGGACACCGCTTTGGCCTTCCTGGTGGTCGGTGTCGAAGTAGTACTGCCCGTCGTAGCAAACCTGACTCTCGCCGTTGAGCAGCAGCACCGACAACAGGCGCGCCCAGTGCGCGTTGGTGCGGTCGGCCAGCTCGCCCAGACGAATGCGCAGTTGGCCCGTTTTGTCGCGGCGCAATTCTTTGACCAAGACTTCGATAGTCGCTTCAAAGTGCAGGTTCTCGATTTCGAGCTCAGCACTGTTGAAACCCTTGGCATGACGCCCGCCGATCCATTCGCGCAGGGTTGGCACCATGCCGATCCACGGATAAGTTTCTTTGGCCTGGTCGGAGTCGAACAGGTTGGACACTGCATCGATCCAGGTATTACCCACATTTTGTTCGAGCAGTTCGTAAAACGTACCGATCACGGCACGACTGGACAGTACTTCAGCACCCATAGGTGATTCTCCTGAAGAAGGATGAATTAAGAAAAAATGGAGTTGCGCCAGTTGCGGGGGGTGTTACGGAGCGACCGGAACGGCCTGTGCAGCGAACTTGACAATGCCAACGCCGCCACTGACGAAGCGGTGCACATGGCCGACGCGGCTATTGCCAGCCGCGGTCAGCACGAAGGTGCCGCTGTCACTCGCGTAGACAGCCTTGCCGATATCCGTGATCGCCAGCGCAGCGACGGCCAGCTGAACCTTGCCGTGCTCACGGGTGCGAACGCGGATCGCACCGGCGCCGCCGATGCGGTTGTCAGCACCGCGATCAGCAAAGCCGGCAAACAGATCACCGGCGGCAAGCGGTCGAGCCAGGCCGCTGGCGGCAACAATGCCGATCGCCGAGCCTTCGAAGATTTGAGCGCCGCCAGCGACGGGCAGATCATTGATATCCCCCGTTTCGTAAGCGCGTGGGGTGTCGAGGGTAAGTGGCATAGGATTCTCCAGGGCCAGGGGTTAGAGGATTACCGGGTACTTACTTTTTCAGGACCTTGATCAGGCCTTTTTCAGAAGCGCGGCGATAACCGTGGTAGGCCTCGAAGCTTCCGAATTCAGTGCGCAATTCCTTGTCGCTGTCCCACGTTGCTTTGGCGCGCTCTTCCAGAGGCGCGTCCGGATCTTCCTGGGTAGCCGCTGGAGCCGCTGGCGGTGTCGCGACAGCCGGTACGGGCTCGGCAGCACTGCTGCGAATATCGGCCAGTGCGTTTACGCGCTTCGATTTCTCGGCACTGATCACCTGTGCGGCGGCTTCGGCCCCACTGGTTTTGCCATCGAACTTGAGGCTGGCAATCAGTTCTTCATGGCCCGGCAAGCCAGCCGCCTCGACAGCCTTGATGCGGTCACACTCAGCACGGGCACCGGCTGCATGGGCGTCATGTTCCAGGCTGGCCAGCAACTCGGCATGGTTCGCGGCCAGGTACTCGCGGGTCATGGCCGGCTTGTCAGTCGTTGGGGTCGGTACGGTGCTGCTGTTTGGCGTGGACATGGATCGATCTCCAGAAGAGCTGCCGTTGAATTCGGCGATAAGGTTTTCAAGGGTGGATTCACGGTCAGCCATGCCCAGTTCAACGGCATCAGAACCAATCCGCATGTCGCCCTGGCCGAAGTCGGCCAGCACGGTTTCAACACTGAGGCCGCGATAGTTGGCGACGTCCTCGACAAAGATGTCGGTCAATCGATCGACATGGGCCTGGGCCTGAGCACGGCCTGATTCGGTACCGAAGTCCGGCCGTTTTTTGGGACTCTGGCTGCTGACGATCTCGAAACTGCCGTCGTCGCCGTTTTTCTGCACCGTCAACACCGTGCCAATGGAGCCGACCGCGCCGGTGCGGCTCATGACGATTTCATGGGCCGCCGCAGCCATCCAGTAACCGGCGCTGGCTGCGTTGCCGGAGACGTAAGCCACCACCCGCTTGGGCGAGGCGCGAATCATTTGGCCGAACTCTGCAATGCCGCTGGCGATACCGCCGGGCGTGTCCATCACCAGGATGATGGTGTCGGTTCGTGGATCGTCGACGGCGGTGGTGAATTCCTTGGCCAGCACGTCCAGTGAGGTCGCACCGGACAGCGCCGTAAAGAGGTTGGCGTAGCGGAACACCGGGCCGGTGACGGGCAGCAGCGCCACGTTGCCGCGCTGTGTCACCGTTCGAGTGTTCTGCAGGGGCTTGCCTTGCCGAGCCTCCAAGGCTTCTGGCCCTTCATTCTCGCGGCGGGCGATGGCGGTGATGGTCTGCAGCATGTCCGGGGTAATGGCCCAGGGCTCGCGTGACACCAGGTCGAACGCCGTCACCCGGTGCACGGGAGGTGCATCGTTTGGGTTGTCGCTCATAGTCAGGTCCGTTCAGGAAGATCGGGGGTTGCCGGGGGCTGATTTTCCGGGCGTGCGGTCGGCGTGGCAGAGAGGCCATCGTCAAGGCGGCGCTTCACTTCCAGCGCCCGCTGTTCGTGGTTCTCCTCCCAGTCGCTGCCGTCGTAGAGCATCGATTCCTTCGCCAGCGTGCTGATGCCGATATCGATGCGTTTCTCCGCGGCGTTGACGTCCTTGAGCGGGTCCACCGTACCCGGACCATCACCCACCCACAGCGAGCCGCAATAGGCGTAGCGCAATAACGGATGGTCGAAGAAGCCCGGCGCGTCGATATCACCCTGCGCCACTGCCTCTTCCAGCCAGTGCTCATACACCGGCTGGCAGAAGTTGTGGCCCAGGAAGTCACGACACCCGCGCACAAACTGCCAGGCCTCCATGACCGCGGCCCGGGCCGCCGTATAGCTGGCAGTGAAGTGCTTGATCAGCACCTCATACGGCAGCTCCAGGGCCATCCCGATCTGACGAAGCATCGCCAGCACGAATGGATCGAAGGCCATGTTCGGCCGGCCGGGGGACGCAGTTTCGATGGAGGCGCCGTCATCCAGCTCGGCCACAATGCCGCCGCTGAGCGAACCATCCCAGCCACCCTGATCACGTCCAGCCGGACGATCACCACCCACCGGCGTATTGCCCGTAGCAGCTGAGGCCAAAGGGCTGAGCTGACCACCATTGCCAGGCTTGATGAACACCGCGAAGAACGCCGACACTACCGCTGCTTCCAGCTCGGCATCGGTGTAGCGATCAATCTGCTTGAGCTTTTCGATCACCGGCGCCAGATAAGGCACCCCGCGGGGCTGCCCCACACGACGGCGCCGATACAGGTGCAGCAGCACCCGGCCGCCCCGCTCATTGAAGAATGGACGCTCATCCCACTTCCGCTCTTTCACACCCAGCGCACCCGGATGGCTGCGCAGGATATGGGCCTTCACCGGCGCCCCATCCGCATCGCGTTCAATACCGGCGGTGAGTGCCTCAGTGTCGGCCTTGCCGTCTGGGTTGCAGACCCGATCGCCCTCGATCAATTGAACGCACGCCGAGTAGTGATGACCGGGTTGAACCTTGTGCGTCAGCAGTGGGAACACGTCCCCGCTGCTCAGCACCGAGCGCCATGCCAGCTCCTGCAGTCCGTAAAAGTTCTGCTCGCGGGTAATGTCGCAGCAGTTGGTTTCGGCCCAGGACTTGAAGAGCGACTCGGTGTTGCGCTGCCATTCCCGAGCGGTGTCCTCATCCCAACCCAGAATCTGCCGGTTGACCACCGACTTCAGGGCCAGGCCGGTACCGACCGTTTTCGTCGTCACCGTGTTGATCGCGCCGCCGCCGATGGGATTGTTGCGTTCCAGGTCGCGGCAGCGCTCGCGCAACGTGGGCAAGTCCGGCAGCAGATCCGCCGCAGCACTGCCCGCTGCTGGGTTCCAGGCACTCAATGAGCGCTTGGCCTTGGAGGCACCGGTGTAACCGCCCAACGCTGTCATCGTCATCCGGGCATGCATCCGCTTAGCACCGCGCTCCGGACTGATCCAACTGATGGCCTTGTCCAGCAGCGTCGGCTCAGGTGCTTTCGGTGCGCGGCTCATAGCGGCGTGATCCCACGCAGCGTGATACCCCGAGGCCGTCCGCTGGCCAGTCGGTCCACCTGGCCTTGCCAGTAGTCGATCATCCGCGTGATTTCAGCAGCATCGGCGTACTCCAGCTGCCGGGTGCCGATGCGATAGCTCTGTTTCTGGCTGACCTTGATGCTTGCGTCGAGCCACGCTTGAAGCTGGCTCTGCGCCTGTTCCAGTGTGATGGCCATGGGTTAATTCCTGCGTTGGGAGAGCACACGCATGGCACTGCGGCGCCCAGAAATAACTCTCCCGCCAGATGGCGGGAGTTCAGGGGGTTCAACAGGGGTGGCCGGTGCCGGCTGCTCGACAACGGCATCAGGTCCGGGATCCGGATCGTGAGCCGGTTCAGGTGCGGGTGGTGCATCGAAGAACAACGCGCCCTGCCGAATCTGGGCATCCAGTGCCGCCCAGTCGTGCTCTTGCAGCAGGTGAGTTTTCAGCGAACGCGCCGCGTGGAGGGCGTAGGTTTCACAGTCGGTGGCCTCATTCGGCTCACCGGCCTTTTTCTGCCACACCTTGCGGTAGTGATGCCGGCGGCTGGGGGCTTTCACTTCGGCCGTGATCTGCCGCCAGTAGTCGGGACGCACCGTCTTGTAGAAGTGCATCCGTCCCGGCCCATCGCCAGCCAACGGCAAACGCCCCTCAATCCAGAGATCCTTGGCTCGCGAGGTACCGACGATGTAGGGGCGCAGGCCGTACTTCGAGGCCTTCTGCTCTTTGTCGGTGTCGACCCCCTGCCGAGGCGCACTGAAGATTTCCTTTCGCTCATCGTCCCGGCTGTTGCCCCGTTCACTGGCGCCCTTGATCGCCATCACGCCATTGCGCTGGTGTTTACGGCAAAACGCATACGCCGCGTCCTGGGTAACGGTACCGTCCGAGGTATCGAGCGATACCGCGAGCACCTTCAACTTGGCACCGCAGGCATGGGTAATCGGAGCAAACAGCAGTTTCTCCAGGTCCAGCCACACCCCTTGATCGGGCAATACCACTTCACCGTAGATCTCACCCCAGTACAGCAGCCAGGACTCCTCGCCTCGGCCCCAAGCCCGCATGACCACCGCGAGGCGGTCGTGCTGGACGTCCACGCCGGCAGTGACCACAAGGCCACCCATGGGCACGAACAGTTCGGGGTAGTCTTCCGCCCGCTCTGCCAGCTTGTCCGCCTCGGGCAAGTCGGATTTGTACTCGTAGGCCCGACCCTGCTTCTGGTTGACGAACTTGATCAGCAGCGACAAGTCGCCCATTGAGGCCCGGTGCTCGGCGTTGAGTTTCTCGCGCACGATATCGGCCAGGCTGGTGCCCGGCAGGCAGGCATAGAGTTCGTTCAATTCTATGAACCCGGCGCGCCCGGCAAAGGGCTTGGTCGGCACCCAGCCACAGTTCGGATCACCTGCGTCAATCGCGTTGAACACCGTGTTGCGGATGTTCTCCTTGCGCTGGTAGTCATCCCAGATATCGCCGCAGTGTGGGCAGGCGTAACCCGCCGTTTCTGGATCGGCGCGGCCGTAGATTTCGTGGGGTTGGTCTTGCTCTTCAATGTCCAGCCACTTGATGTGCGCGAAGTCCAACACATGGGACTGACTGCAGGTGTGGCAGATAACCGGTAGCACCCGGCAATCGGTCTGGGCTAGCCGGGCCTCGGTCTTGCTCGCGCCCTTGATGGCCGGCGTACCACCCACGAGCATTTTCGAGCCGGGGTAGCGTTTGCCACGCTCTTCCAGCAAGGCGATGGCATCGCCCTGCCCCTTCACGTCGTCGCTGGTGTCGTCCGGTTCTTCAACCACCGACAGGCCGACAGATGAAGTGGATTTGACGTTACCGGGTGAGTTGGAAGCGACCAGCTTCAGGAAGCCGCCCGGAAAGGTCTTATGGTCCCAACGGTTGCCGGAGCTGCGACTGACGTCCACCGGCATCAGCTTCGCCACTTCGGTGTTCGCCGTGACACCGAACTTGAGCTTTTCGTCGTGGAAGTTCTTGCCGTCCTTTTCCTTGGCAAACAGGATCATGATCGGGCGCGGCAGGTTATGAATGAACTTGAACAGGTAGCCGATCAGGAACCAGGTCCAGCCGATCTGCGCCGCCTTCATCAGGTCAACTTCGCTGACCCGTGGATCATCCAGGGCAGCGGCGACGCCAAGAAAGTAAGGCGTGTATTGGAAGTCATATAGCCCGTGCAACACGCCGCTCTCTGAGGGCAGGTAAAACTCGGTACTCAGGTAGTGCGCGGTCGGAATGTCACGGGGCGGGTTGAACTTCCCCGCTGCTGCCAACAAGCTCCGCGCCAAGTTTTCTCGCGTAGCCTGCAATTCGCTCGGTTGTAGGTCCAGCAACTTTGGCCACCACTGTTCGATCTATCGTGAGTTTCTGCACGTTCTCGATTTCCTGAAGAATTCGTTCAAGGCCGCCCTGGTATTCCCGGTTTGCGAAACTGGCCCAGTCGGACAGCGCCCGCTCAGCCTCGCCGGCGGAGATCAATGAGCGCAGCTTTTCGTGATACGCCAGCCGGCCGTTGGCCGACTTCTGCTGCAGATCATCAATCCGCGCTCTGTTGAGTTGTTCAATCTGGCTGCCCCCACGCCCCGCGGCTTTTTCGCGCAGGTCACGGATGTAGGCCGTGCGGATCTCATCGAGGGTCGCCGTCTGCCAGTCCAGGTCCAACCGCTTGAGCACATCGCGTGCACTACGCTCGCTCAGGTCCAGGTGTTCGGCGACTTCAAGTTGGGTTGGCATGCTCATCTCCAAGTACTGACAAGGAAGCGGAACCCCCTATGTCGGGTTGAATCTGCAAAAAAGTCGGGGTTCGAATTACCCCATTTCCCCAGATCGCCGGAAGGACCCATTGAAAAAGGGGACGAAGCCTCGATCCGAGCCTGAATCGCACCCAAACCGGGCGAAACCGCCGAAAAATCGACGCTGGCCTCAGTCGCGAGCCATCTCGCGGGCCAGGGCGCGGCGGAACAGGGGTTCGAACTCGGCAGCGGCAACGCGGTTGGCCACCCCATAGAAGTCAAAGCGACGACGATAGGTCGGGCGCTTCACAAAGATCAGGATGGGTCGTGCACCGTTACCGATGCGCTGCCAGATACCCAATGGGCCAGTGCCATTGCCTGGGCGACCCACGAAGTAGTCAGGAGCATTGCGATTGCGGCGTTTACTGCGAGCCGTACGGTTGGCCATGAAGCCCGATACCCGTTCGGCAGCGCCGAGCGCTGACAGTATCTGGACGATCTGGCCCCGGCTGATGTTGCCGTTGCCATCCATGCGTGCCCGTCGACCTGGTACCGCGTACATGTCGGCAGGCATCAGGCCATAGTGGATCAGCGCTTTCTCGAATCGCTTGTGCGGACGATTGCCGCCGTCCATATGCACCGGCAGGTACTTCGAGGCCGCAACGCCTGAGCTGGATTCATCCTTGACCCACACGCGGGCGAACAACCGGGTGGCGGTAGCGCTTCGCTTATAGATCGAGTTCAACGTCCAGCGGGTCGGACGATCAAACACACGGGCAATCTCTTCCTTCTCTGCGATCTGCACCCGTTCAGCAGTGAAGGTCAACGCCTTGGCCGCAGCCGTTGGCACCTTGTTGCGGCTGAGCCCTCGCATGCTCTTCACGATCTTGTCGATGTTGTCGCGCATCTCAAGCCGCATCATTGCCCTGGTTCGCCGCCAGTGGCTGACGACTCGCTAACGCCAATACGCTTGGCTGCCCATCGCTCGTACAACCCAATCGCCACATCGGCGCCGGCCATCGCGGTCAGGCAACCGATCGCGCCTGCCGTCCAGACCGACATTCCCGCTCCGATCATCAGCATCATTGCCGACACACCGCAGACGATGCAGGCGCCCGACCGCAGAGCCAAGCGCCGCAACAATGCCCAACCTCGCGCGCCGTCTTTGTCTGCCCGCCACATCTCACCCGAAACACCGCCGACCAGGGCCAAGAGGATCACCAACCAGATCGGCATTTCAGCCAGCGCCTGCTGTTCATTCGTCATGTTCTGTCCTTATTGGTTGCGCCATACGCCGAAAATAAAAACCCCGCCGAAGCGGGGTTAGGTGACCGGCTCAGGGAGGCCGGGTGAAGCAGCACAGCACGTGCGAGGTCAGCGCCAAGGCGCAAATTCCATATCGTGGTGACTTTTTACTCCCTGAGTACGGAACCGAAAAGGGGGCATTTTCGGTTAACCAACTCGACGCAACTTTGACGCAACTTTGAGGAGGCTTTGAGGTAATGCACCCCGACCAGCGGTAAGCCACTTCCGTGCCTCGGCACGCTCGGTCAGCACCTCCAGCAACCGCTCATGCAGACGGTGCACCTGGTCGTAATAGGTCTGCTTTGCGGTCGACCCCAGCTGCAGCAGATGCAACTGCATCATCCAGGTCGGCGCCGGATCATCGCCGTAACGCAAGCCCGCCAGCCGCTGCAACAGCTCACCCCGCGCATCCTGCCGACCAATCTCGGAAAGTGCCGCACCAACTTCCTGTGCAACCGCATCAGGACCAGCACCGGCGCCGAGGATGATCCGCGACCCTGGCGTACCGCGCGGCGCAGATCCGCCCCACTCCATGATCGTCGCCATCGGGCTGCCCATGCCACCGGCCTCGCCGTTGTTGCGGCATTGCTCGCCCCAGTGCTTCAACAGTACCTCCATCGCCTCGATCATCGTCCTTCCCCCCGAAAAACCGAACCCAACACACAAAACCCGCAACCCAACACAAACCCAACACAACTAAACCCCTTCAAAATCAATACTTTCAACAACATTGTGTTGAGTGTGTTGGGTTTGTTGGGTTTTTCTGACCTCGCATAAGAAAATTTTCCATCCATCGTTTTCACTGCAAAAAACACCACGCATGCGCGCACGCGACGCCAAACCCAACACACCCAACACAAAACCCGCAAACCCGCGTAATTAAAGGCCTCAATCTGTGTTGGGTAGCCAAAACCAACCCGACACACACCCGACACACCCAACACACTTTTAGGTGTAGTCATGCGGCAGCCGCCTTAATGTGGTCCCAATTGTCCACATTCCAGCCAGCCAACTTCGCCTTCGCCCTCCAGGCGACGACCATCGCGCCCAGCTCGGCCGACTTGAGTGATGGGGGCGGGGAAGCATCCTGATCAACAGGGAAAAAGAACGCGCCGAACTTGCGATTGCTGCCATCGGTCCAGGGTATCGAACGCGTTTTTTCCACCTCGGAGTTGATGAACAGCGAGAACTTCGTCTGGCTCATCACGTGTTCTTTGTTTCGCTGACACCACTCCAGGAACAGCGAATAGAGGTCGGTGGAAAGACAAGCACCCCACAGCCCCTGACCCAGCTCGCTGTACTTCCACAGGTGCAAAAACGTCTGCCAGCCGGCCCGACTCAAGGCCACCAGCCGTTCACGGGCATCAGTAGAGGGCGGTCGAGTCCGCTGGTTAAAGTCGCCGCAATCGATCGACAACAGCCAGCCATACAGCGCCGCGACCCCGCCCTGCTCCAACTCTTGCCCAATGGCTTTCTGGCGTTCGACCGACAATGTCTCCAAAGGCCAAACCACCAGCATCCGGCGATCGCTGTCACTGATAGGCCACGGCATAATCTCGTTGCTCAGGAACACCGCGTTCATATGGTTGGCTTCCTCCCAACCGTTGATGAACTTGGACTCCATTCGCACCGTCTTGCCAGTAACGAGGTGCTTGATCTTGCCCACCTGGTTGTAACGCTGATCCCGACTCACAACCTCTTCGAACACAGCCCACAACTTCCGGCTTTGCCAAGCGTTGAAATTACTTTCCAGCTGGGTCTGACCAACCGTCGCGGCGTACTGCCCGTAAAGCTGGCCCAGGGTATCGGCGAAAAAAAGACTCTTACCCGATCCTTCCATGCTGGAGTGCATCAGCACTGCGGTATCCATCTTTGCGCCAAGGTGCTGCAACGGATACGCAAGCCAACGCGTCAGCCAGAGCACCGCCTGCTCATCATGGTTGCACAGGAACGAAATCAGCCACCGCAGGTTGGCGCAGGCCGCATCGTCCCTGATCGGTTCCAGTGGCAGCCCGTCAAAGGTATTGATGTACACCGCTGGATCCTTGGTCATCGTCGGGTCAAACACGATGTGGTCCACGTCCACCGTGCGGCGCTCGCTGCTGTTCAACCACAACGCATAGGCGTCACCCAAGGCCATTTTCACGGCACCTTCAGCCACCCGACGCTTTTTCTCCCGATCCCAAACATCCTTCGTGCCATCGATGTACACGTAGCGCTCGGTCGGCGGCATGCCGAAAGCACCACCCTTTTTGCCCGACATGCGTCGCGCCTGCTCGATGTCGCGCACATGGTCATCAGAGATCAGCTTGCGCCGCTCGGTGTCCTCCAGCCACTGTTTGGCCAGGGGCTTACCTACACGGGCTTCAAACGCAGACTTCTTCATCTGCCGCGATTGGTCGAAGTCCCAGACGTGCGTTGTTCCCTCCACCAGTGCAAAACGCCGGAGAACGTGTTCAAGGGTCAACGCCTCCCCCGCACCCCCATCGGGAGCTGGAGCGGCCTCGCTGCTTTCGTCGTTCGCACAGCTCGGCGCGCTCGTCTCACCGGATGGGGTTGGGGGAAGATCACGCGGGTCAGGGCGCGATGAATGCTGCATTCCCAGCATTCGTGCAGCATCCTTCACGGCCTTGGACTGATCACCGCCGTGCTCGAGCAAACAGAAAACCTCGAAGGCATCGTTCTGGTGACCGTTGGCCAGCGGATCGGCGCCGTGGTGCGAGTAGACCTTGCCCTCTTCGCTGATCGTCACCCCTGGCAGCCCGGTACTACTCTGCGGATAAAGCCATTTGCTGCCACGCTTGATGTAACCGTGTGCGCGCAAAAGCTCTTCAACATCATGGCAGCGGTTGAACTCATCGATCACCGACGGGCGATTGCCCACCGCCGCAACTGGTCGTTTGGCAACCTTCGCCGGCGGCGTTGATGGCTTGATCGCCCAAGGGCACGCTGCCTCAGCATCGCGCTTGAAAAACTCCCAGCCTTGCCAGATGTTCAGCAAGTCAGTAGTCAGCGTCGGCAGACCATCAGTGGCATTCGGCGGCGTTCGCCAGGTGTAAGGCTTGCCAGTACCTGGATGAATCGAAGGCGGGAACACATCCTGCACCAGGCCAGCGCGCAGCTCGAACACCGTGAAACGCTTGTACTCTTCAGCCTCGGCGCGTGCCGCAGCGTCACCGTCCGCGTCGCCTTGGTCTTTTGCCGCCTTGGCCTTAGCCATCAGACCTTTGTGAATCGAACCATCAGGGTCTTTTTCATTCGGCCACGACAAAGAATGCCGGGTCAGCTCGACGCCGTCCGGCATTTTGAAAACCACCCGGAAGCGCGCAGGGTTACCGACAATAGTCGGATACACCACCGCCATGGCATCCAGATCTACGCCCAGCAGTTCATACAGCACATGCCGCGTCCACTGAACGTCATCAACGTCCAACGAGCAGATACGGCTTGGCCCAAGCACGACGCCTAGGTTGTGGTTAGGGTTTCGTTGCCAGAAAGCTTCAGCCACAGCGGCGTCAGTGATGTATCCGCCCGGCTTGTTCCACCCCATACCCTTCGGGCCTTTCTCACCGGGCTCAATAGAGACCAGGGCCAGGTTAAAGTTATCGATGTAACGTTTTGCCCAGTTGGCGATGGCTATTCCTTTGGCCGGTTCAGTCATCGCCGAGCCTCCCGCAACCCCTGACAGTCAACGCAGGTTTGGCAACCCGCAATCGTCTGCTGTCGAAGCAACGGGATAGCTTCGTCGCAATCCGCGCAGAACTGCGCGCTGATGCGGCTTGATGGCGCACGGCGGCTGCGCTGAAGCGCAACGTCGAGCAGGTATTGCGCCTGGTCATTGGCGCGATCGATGTCATCCATTGACACGGTCCTCCATCGCCTGACGGGCACCTGCCATGATGCCGAGGATTTCGCGGATCACGTCCATGCCGCACTTTTCCAGTGCCTTCACTTCGTGAAGCTCCCAGACGTTGTCGGCAGCACCATCGTGCATCGCGGCAACGAACTCACCGGTTTCGCCGAGCAACTTGCCGACGGCCTTCAACGCATCGCGAGTTGCCGGTACCGGTACCGGGCGATACCAAACCGCACCTGCCGGACGCATCAGCGCATCGAGCAACCGCGAATCACTAGTCAACCTGATCAGCTCTTCCAGCTCATCAGGATTCAGCCAGCGGCGCTCTTCATCGAGCTTGAGTTTCTTCTGGAGGGTGTCATTGTCCAACACCATGTCAAAGGCAAGGGCGGTGATTCCGCCCTTGTAGTCACGACCAGCACGATAGATCGCCTGGCGTAATGGAAGGACCGGACCAGCGTCCGGCAACAGATCTGTTCGACTCATAACCGTAAATCCCCTGTTTACGGTGTAGCCACAGGCCAGGGTAATCCCTATCCTACGACCACGACCGATGTGCATGTGCTGTGTGTCGTCGTAGCTGGGCTGGGGGATCTTTGGTGAGAGGCCCCAGCCCGGCACCCTTTAAGCAGCGTTGGAACCGCGAAGGTAAGCCCAGTCAATGTCTGCACGAAGTTGCTCGCAAGTGACTAAGCCAGCCGACTCTCGCTCGATACCGACCGCCAAAGCGGCGCCGGCGCGACGGTTGCCATAAGCGACCTGCTTCAACTGGCCGACTGAAGTACCGCATCGGCTTGCGAATGCATCCATCGCAGCCTTATCAAGACTCTTCAAATACTCGTGCAAGGTCATGTTCACCTCCTTCTGGACGCCGAGATTAGCAACTGCTAAAGCTTTCAGCAATAGCAAACCGTAATTTACTGTTTGCTAACGGGAAGCGATGATTGGGGAATGGATATAAAGAAGATGCGAGTTCAGGTTCTGCGTGACTTGATGGGCGAAAAAACCCAGAAAGAGTTCGCCGACCAATACAACCTAGACGCCTCATACCTGTCGCAATTGCTCAACGGGCATCGATCGCTGGGTGAGAAAGCGGCAGCAAATCTTGAAGCGAAAATTGGTCTTGCTGAAGGCACACTGACAGTGCCGTCCGTCTCGATGCGCGCGCCCGCGCCAGGAGCGCCGCATACGCCAGAGAATCAAATCGTCCCAAGCAACGCCGAGTATCTCGGCCCCATAGATGTTTGGGACGACGATACCCCCTTGGATGATGACGAGGTCTACGTGCCGTTTCTTAAGGAAGTTGAACTGTCCGCTGGAAGCGGCCGGACTGCTGTCCATCAGTCCCACAAGCAAAAGCTTCGGTTCGGCAAGATGACCCTGAGGCGGCAAAACGTCCAGGCAAATGAAGCAGTCTGCGTAACCGTTAACGGCAACAGCATGGAACCCGTTCTCCCTCACGGGAGCACCGTAGGGGTTGATCAGGGTTGCACAACCATCACGGACGGAAAAATGTATGCGCTGAATCACGGTGGCCAGCTGCGAGTTAAAACGCTGTACCGGTTACCTGGTGGAGGCATCAGGATGCGTAGCTATAACCGAGAGGAGCATCCAGACGAAGAGTACAGCGCGATCGAACTGCTCAAAAACGAAATCATCGTGATCGGTAAAGTCTTCTGGTATTCCGTGCTGCTATAACCGACTCCTACTCAAAGAACCCGCCATGTGCGGGTTTTTTTTGCTCTCCACAAAACTAATTTAGCATCTGCTATTGCATGTTTATTTAGCTATTGCTAATTTTGCGCTCGTATCTACCTCTCACCAAAGAGTACGAGCCATGCAAACCACACAGCACAGCAACACCTGCTGCCCCGTCTACCTGCACCCCGCCGCGTGCAGCAGCCGCGCAGCAGTCGAAGAGATCCAGCGCCGCACCGGCCTGCTGGTCATCACCACCCCCAAAGGTCGCTCCGCTGCCATCAAGCCAGCCGAAACCGCCACTATCGCCGACGACACCCGGCCGTTCGGAGGTGATGCAGCATGAATTGCTACGTGATCCCTCTCGCTAAACAAGAACTGCTGCATCAAATGCTGCAGGTTGGCGGCGCCGCCGAATGCCCGCTCCAGCGCCCCGAACAAACCATCCTCGCAAAGTTTGATGTCGAGCTCACCGACACCCATGCCGTCATCAGCGTGGACTTCGGCGAGCACACCGGCCAACTGAGCCTCAAGCGCTCCGACAGGGCCAACCACCTGCACTTGCGGGACTTCATCCAGGACGTTGCGAACGGCCGTATCGAGTCAGCAGAGCCTTGCCCACCGGCCGCACTGCCGGGTAGTGCACTGGCCCAAGTCGACCAGGTGCTGGCCAAGTCCGAGGCATTGCTTGAACACGTCCGCAAACTGATCGCCGCCTGAGGTCTGCCATGAACCGCACCCTGGACGAAACGGCCGCCGTGCTCGGCCTCAAACCTCGGAAGTTTCGTGAACAACTGCGTGCCCTCCGCGTGCTGACGCAAAGCGGCGACCTTGCAAGCCACCACCGTGGCAGCGGCCATCTGTTTTCAGACCCGCGCAGCGTCCAGATCGGCACCACCAGCCGCTACAAGCACTACGCCGTGGTGATGGTCACCGAAGCCGGTGTGCCATGGCTGGCAAAAAAGTTGGGCATCACCATCACGCACAAGGACGCCGCCGCATGAAAACCAATACCGCCAACGCATACACGCAGGCCCTGGGCGCACTGAAGCTGATCCCGATCTACCTCAACTGCCCGGGCGTCATCAGCCGCGCAACGCTGGTCGGCGCCTCCACCGAAGCGGTGCAGCTACTGGAAAGCATGCCAGTGCTGAGCACCGAACTGGCCGAGGTATTTCGCTGCGTCAACAACGTGATCGAAGACGGCCAGGTGGCCTACGTCACCCCCACCAACTCACCGGAGTACCCCTTCGGCGCCGTGGTCGCGGATGCACAGGGCCAGATCTGCGCCGCCGCCATGGGCAAAAGCAAAGAAGGCCTCGCCGAACTGATTCGACTCAAGTTGGCGCCCCGATCGGAGGGGTTCGGGGAGGTCGCAGCATGAGCAACACCCTGGACCAGCTTCGCAAACAGTTCGCCACACCCTGCCCGTCGCTGACGGCAGTACGTGAGCACTACTTCACCCACATCCGCACCGACCGTTACTTGCTGAGCGAAATCAAGGCAGGCCGAATCGCGCTGATCGTGACACGCCTGCACAACTCGGCGCGGGCAAAGCCGGTGGTGTACCTGCACAACCTGGCCGCCTACCTCGACGCCCAAGCGCCGAAGCAAGCGGCCTGATCAAACGGTGGCCCCTGCCGTCCAGGGGCGGACAACTTGTAACCAATGAGGCACAGCACATGAGCAAAGCACGCCCCTTCATCGACACGCTACGGGACATCGAGGCCGGCGGCCTGCTCGATGAACTGAGCGAGGCCCAGTTCAACTTGGTCGACGCCATTCGCCTGTCCGGCAAAGGCGGGAAGCTGGTCATCGAACTGAACTACAAGCCCGATGGGCGCGGCCAGATGAACATCAAGGCTGACGTGAAGGTGAAGGAACCGGTTCTGTCCCGTGGCACGTCCCTGTTCTTCCTGACGCCAGAAGGCAACCTCACCCGCCGCGATCCCCGCCAGCAGGACCTTGCCCTGCGTCCGGTCGAGGAAGACGACAAAGCACCACTGCGACACGTCGCACCGTAACGATCACTCACCACCGCAACTGGAGCACATCCAATGCAAGAAGCAATCAACCACCTGGTCACCATCGCCCAGTCACTGGGCAAGCCACAGGATCACCCCAAACTGCCTGCGCCGTTCGCCCTCGTCCCTGATGGCGTGCAGATCAAAGACCTCGAAGGCTTGCTGAACGCACCGACGCGCATCCGTCAGGGCGTCAAAGTTCTCGATGCAGACACCTTCATCGCCTATATCAATCGCTACGCCACTTCGGCATCGGTCGTGTTCTGTGACGGCCCTGAAGGCCGGACATTCAAGGGCGTTCTCGATTACCACCAACCGGACCAACCGTCGTGGGGCCAGCACGTCGCGGTTTACCAATGCCCGATCAGCATTGAGTGGGGCCGCTGGAAGAGTTCAGATCGCAAGAAGATGGACCAGGCAACGTTTGCCGAATTCTTCGAAGACAACATCAAAGACATCACCGTCCCCGAAGGCATCCCCGGCGCACCATCAGCCGCAGACATGCTGGAAATCAGCCGCACCCTCGAAGCGAAGAAAAACATCAGCTTTCGCCAAGGCACCCGCCTCGACAACGGCCAAGTCCAGCTCACCTACAACGAGCAGATCGACGGCCAGGCCGGCGAAACCGGTCAGCTGAAAATCCCCGAGCAGTTCTACATCGGTGTGAAACCTTTCCTCGGCGGCGACGCTTTCTGCGTAGCGGTGCGCTTCCGCTACCGCATCCAGGAATCGCGCCTGGTCATGTGGTTCGAACTGGTTCGCCCGGACAAAGTGCTGGAAGAGGCCTACACCACCGTTCGCGCCAAGATCCAAGGCGCGATCAACGACGTTCCAATGTACGAAGCCACCCTCTAACGACTGCAACACCCCGCCGCCGTCCTCTCACCAACGATCCCGGCGGCGGGCTCTAATTGAGGAACACAGCACATGCAAACTCAAGACCTGATCATCGCCATATGTTCAGCCTCAGCGCTGCTGCTAACGGGTTACTACGTCCGCAAACTGTTGCTGCAGGTCTTCGATCGGCATTACGCGGCAGGCATTCTTAACCAGAAAATGGAGCATGCCGGTCGCTTCGCCGCGCTAAATGCAGACATCGCCACGCTAACGCAGCTTCGGAAACACGAAGCCCAGCAACTGGCGGACCTTCGCAACCAGTTGCGCAATGTCAAAGTCACCCCATTCACTTCGAGCGACTTCAACGATTTGATGGACATCACCCGGTTTCTGACCCTCGCCCTACAGACCTGGAAAGCGCTTCAAGGTACCGAATCCACTCAAGCCCGGGCCGAACAACTTATCAAACTATCCAGGGCCATGTCCTACCGCGTTTTCCACACGGTTGAGTCAGCAGCAAACCTCAACGCCCAGTCGTTGGACACCCAGCTAATCGAATGGCTGAACAAGAGCGGCGACCTATATCCCGACATCGAGCAGAGCGCCATCAGCTTCCCACATGTAGCCGATACAGAAGGTTATGCCCACCTGCGCGACGCACTGCGCGAAGCCTTCGAACAGGACAAAGCCCGTCAGACGGAAGAGCTGGACATCACGCACCAACCCGGAGCAGCAGCATGAAAACTACCGTATGCATCTACCACGCAAACTGCGCTGACGGTTTCGGCGCCGCCTGGGTTGTTCGTAAAGCTTTAGGACCCGATGTCGAATTCGTACCTGGCGTCTACGGTCAAGAGCCGCCGGACGTTACCAATAAAGACGTGATTCTCGTCGACTTCAGCTACAAGTACGACGTCCTGGCCAACTTGAGCTGGAAAGCCCACAGCATTATCGTGCTGGACCATCACAAAAGTGCCGCTGAAGACCTCTCCCGCTTCCCGCCTTTCCATGCAGGAATTGAACTCGACGGCCGAGCGGACGACGGCTCTGCGCTGCTTGGTTGGAAATCTGCTCATGACTTCATGAGTCTGCAAAATGCTCCGTCCATTGCCTGCTGCTTCGACATGAACCGCAGCGGCGCAATGCTGGCCTGGGACCATTTCTTTCCCGACCAAGAGCCCCCGCAACTCCTGCGCCACATCGAGGACCGGGACTTGTGGCTGTTCAAACTGGATGGGACGCGGGAGATTCAGGCCAACCTGTTCAGCTACCCATACGACTTCGATGTCTGGGACAAGTTGATGGCTGCTGACGTGCTATCGCTGGTATCGGATGGCGCTGCGATCGAGCGTAAACACCATAAGGATATCGCCGAGCTGGTTGGGGTGACCAAGCGTAGACAGGTGATCGGCGGCTATGACGTTCCGGTAGCGAGCTTGCCCTATACATTGACCAGCGATGCGGGCGCCTTGATGGCACAGGGCGAACCTTTTGCTGCGTGTTATTGGGATACACCAACCGGACGAACTTACAGTCTGCGCAGCACTGATGACGGCATAGATGTTTCCGAGATCGCCTCGCAATACGGCGGGGGCGGACATCGCAATGCGTCCGGCTTTCGAGTTTCCTTCGATCATTGCCTGGTGACAACACCGAACGGCTGCGAAAACTGCGCAATGGATCTCGTCACTTGTGATTGCGTCGAGCCGAAGCCGGTGCGCTGGACTGTGAGCCCGAGCGCAAGGAGCAAATCATGACGTCGATCTTCACGCCCTCCCCAATCGTTACCGCATGCATCACCCAGTTCGGCCTGGACCTGGCCGGCGAGATTCGCGTCGACCTGTTCGCAGGTGGCGGCGGCGCGACCATGGGCCAAGAAATGGCAACAGGTAAGGCAGTCGACATTGCGATCAACCATAACCCTAAAGCCATCAGCATGCACAAGCGCAACCACCCAGGTGCAGAGCATTACATTACTGACGTATACGAGGTCTGCCCGCGCAAGGCGACCCGTAACCGCCCGGTCGCGCACTTGCACGCCAGCCCCGAATGCACCCACCACAGCCTTGCAGCCGGGGGCCAGGCACGCAGCAGCACCAGCCGCTCACTGTCATGGGTCATCATCAAATGGGCAGGCCAGGTCAGGCCGAGCATGATCACCATGGAAAACGTCTGGCAGATCCTGCAGTGGGGGCCGCTGATTGCCAAACGCTGCAAAGTGACTGGCCGGGTGGTCCGCCGTGATGGCAGCGTGGCCGCCCCTGGCGAGCGGGTTCACGTGCAGGATCAGTACCTAGTGCCAGATCCTAAGCGCAAGGGCCAGACCTGGCGCCGTTTCGTGCAGATCCTCAAAGGCATGGGCTACGACCTGATGCACGGGAAACTCAAGGCCTGTGACTTCGGCGCCGCAACCACCCGCGAACGGCTGTACATGGTAGCTCGATGCGACGGCAAGCCTCTCCGCTGGCCGGAGCCGACCCACTTCAAGAACCCAGCGAAGGGGCAGAAGAGATGGCGAACCGCTGCCAGTTGTATCGACTGGTCGATTCCCTGCCCGAGCATCTTCCTCAGCAAAGAAGAAGGCCGTGCTGCAGGCGTCCGACGCCCGCTGGTGAACAAAACCATGGAGCGCGTCCGCAAAGGCGCACGCCGCTATGTGATCGAACATGCAGACCCCTTCATCGTCAGCGTTAACCACTCAGGCGATGATTTGGCTCGCTGCCAATCCGTGCAGGACCCAACCAAGACCATCACTGGCGCGCACGGCTTCGCACTGGTAACACCACAACTGGCGCCCTTCCTCACCGAACATGCCAACGCGACCACCCAGCGCACCATGCCCGTCGACGCACCACTGGGCACCATCTGCGCCCAAGTCAAGGGTGGGCATTTCGCGCTGGCCGTGGCCTACATCGCGCAGCACAACGGAGGCTTCAACGAAACACTGGGGCGACACCCCGAACAGCCCCTCACCGCTATCACCACCACGGGCAGCCAACAGCAGCTGGTGACAGCCAATCTACTCACCCTGCGTAAAAACTGCGTGGGCAGCGCGATGGATGAGCCGGTATCAACCATCTGTGCCGGCGCCGAGCACCATGCCCTAATCGAGTACTCGCTGGCACCCGAGGCTGAGGAAGGCGCCCTGCGCGTGGCAGCGTTTCTGATGGGGTACTACGGCTCTGACAACATCTACGACCTGCGCGACCCAGCCGCCACCATCACAACGCGGGATCGGCTGGCCCTGGTTACCGTGGTTATCAGGGGCATGCCGTATGTGATCGTCGACATCGGCATGCGCATGCTGACCCCTCGTGAGCTGTACCGCGCCCAAGGCTTCCCCGACAACTACGTCATCGACAACGGACACGACGGCGTCAACTTCAGCAAGAAAGACCAGGTGCTGATGGTTGGGAACTCGGTATCACCACAACCGATGGCCGCATTGATTCGGGCCAACATGGGCGAGTCCACAATCGAGCAGATGGAGGCAGCATGATCGCAATCAAAGAGCGCCCGATTCTATTCAGTGCGCCGATGGTGCGCGCCATCCTCGCAGGTCACAAGACTGTCACGAGGCGGCCTGTCCGGCACCAGCCTGACGTGTCAGTTACCGACGCCATTCCCCGGCGCAACTTCCCCCATGGACCTGCCACGATCGATTGGTACTGGCGGCCCAAGCATGGTCACCTGAATGGCGCGCCAAGCGCCGGTTGGGACTTCAAGTGCCCGTATGGACAGCCCGGCGACCGGCTGTGGGTACGCGAGGCGTGGGCAGCTGACGCGCAAGTCGATGCGATATCGCCCCGGGAGCTGAGTCAAGGCGAACCGATTCTGTATCCAGCCGATGGCACAGTACGGCAAACCGGTTGTTCCATGTTGAAGTCGGGCAGAACTCGCCCATCAATCCACATGCCGCGCTGGGTCAGCCGCATCCTGCTGGAGATCACCGACGTGCGCGTCGAGCGGCTGCAGGACATCAGCCTTGCTCAAGTGCGCAAGGAGGGGTGCGAAGTTCGCGAGTTCTGGCTGTTCGGGTCCGATGCAGAGGAACGCCAGAAGATCGGCGCCAGAGTATTCGGCAACCTCTGGGCATCTATCAACGGCGAGGAATCTTGGCGCTCGAACCCGTGGGCCTGGGTGATCGAGTTCAAGCGGGTGACGCCATGACAGCCCTTCGCCGAACAGTACGAATCCGTCGCGGGCAAATGCCGCCTCTCGATTTACAAACCATCTGCGACAAATGTGACTGGTCGCGGGCCCACGGTAACCACGAACAATGCAGCAAGCAGCGCCAGGCCGAAGGCATCGCGCGCCGTGCACGGGAGCAACAGCAATGAGCCTTCCACGCTGGGTAATGATCAACCGCGCCTCCGAACTCACCGGTTACAGCGAAGACGCTATTCGCCACAAAGTGAAGAACGGGACCTGGGCACAAGGCCGGATCTGGCGCAAAACGCCAGACGGCCGCATCGCTATCAACATGACGGAGTACGACAAGTGGGCCGAGAGCGCACCGCAGGAAGCGGCCTAGAAGCCGAACTGGCAAAACACAAAGGGATCGAGGTACACGGCGGCAACATTCGCGTCGTGTTCATGTGGCGGCGTATCCGCTGCCGCGAATCCCTTGGGCTTCCGGTCACCAAAGCCAACATCAAACACGCCGCCCTGCTCAGGGCGGCAATCATTCATGAGATCAAAACCGGGCACTTTGACTACACCCGTCACTTTCCCAACTCGAAGAACGCGACCAACTACAGCAACGTAAAAGATGAACGACTGTCTGCGTTGATGGATCGATACAAACCACTGAAGGCAGTCGATATCACGCCGATGACCGAGGAAAAGTACGGGTACGCGCTGGATATCTGCAACGAACTACTGGGGCCTGACCGATTGGCAGGCATCCTGTTACCCGAAGACATCCAGCTGCTCAGGACGCAACTGATCGCCACCCGAGCGCCTTCCACGGCGAACCATTACCTGGCCACGTTCGCCGGCTTCTTGGCCTGGTGCGAAAACAACAACTACTGCCGTAAAGGTCTGTCCGCCGCGTGCATACGGTTTGCGATGATCGGCCGCGAACCGGACCCGCTGACCAAGGGCGAATTTGAACAGTTATTAAAAAAGGGCTGTCTGCATTCGCAGGACTCGGCTGCGATCACCCTCGCGGTTTACACAGGACTTCGCCCGGGCGAGCTATGCGCGCTCGCCGTCGAAGACGTCGACCTGATCGCCGGACAGATCAACATCACCAGAGCAATCACAGCAGACGGTACCTTCAAGGTACCCAAGACCGGAAAAACCCGGGCCGTACTTCTAATGCCACCGGCAGTCGAAGCCTGTAAAACCCTGATGGACCTAGTAGCCGACCACGCACCACGCGAGATCGAGGTGTACATGAACCGCCACGAAAGCCGAATGGAGTCAGTCACCCCGCTGCTGTCCCCAACCACACAAGCCCGAAAGAAAATCATCAACCCCTGGTTTATCCCCACGTCATGGAACACAAAGTGGGCAGCCATTCAAAAGCGTTCGGGGATTCGTCCGCGCCGGCCGTACCAGACTCGGCACACCTATGCCTGCTGGTGCCTAACTGCCCGTGGTAACCTTGCGTTCATTGCAAAGCAAATGGGCCATAAGGACTTCACCATGCTTGTCGAGGTGTACGCCAAATGGATGGACGACGAGTCACCAACCGAGCTTTTGCAAATCTGGCAAGGAATTCAAAGAACTGTCCAGCAACAAGCACAAACGTAGCCCGTTCAAACAGTGGAAAGGCGGGAGGCAAGAAGAGAAACCCCCGCCGGCGAACCGGCGGTTGTTAGGGGCCTGCTATCGCAAGGAAAGCATCATTGTCAGCGGGGATAAATCTGGGCAGCACTTGAACCCGGCGTGCTTCGCATAGAAGTCGGCGAGCTTATCGTTGAGTGGATGAACCAGAACAGCGGAAGTACCGACTGTCTCTGATGCATTCATGCACCGACGGATCGCGTCCTGCAGGAGGTCGATGGAGAATCCGTACCCCTGCGCAACCCCACTCATGCCCATACGACCAAGGATCGTTACTGGATGAGCACTAGGCGAGTTCCGCTGATGGCTCTTGGGAACAACGTGTTCCCGCACAATCGATCCGTTGGACAATGTGTAGTAACCGGCAACGCGGTTGGTACCGGCGAAGCAAGTGACATAAACCACTGCCAGCTTGTTTTCTTGAGCTTTCCGAGCGGTCTTGTGAAGGTAGTCGTTGATCGACGGCTCTCCACAGTCGAACTCAGTGAAATCATGAAACTTATTCAGCTTTTCGGGTTTGCTCAGCTCCACCGGTTCGGTCTGGACATCAATTTCTGTAGGCACTTGTTATTCCTTATTGAGTTGTCATCGAGTGCCTGCTCGAAACGGTCAAATGCTTCATCACTGAGAAGAAACAACTGTCGATCCATGATTACATCCTCGGCCCGCTTGCAAGCGGCGTCCAAGATAAAGCTGGTTCGATCTGTTCCCAGTAATTCCACTGCCGCGTCAATCAGGCTTCGCTTCTTTGTGTCGACCCGCATATTTATTGGCACGGGCTTTTCACGTTCTAGAATTTGGTTCATAGGCTGGTCTTCTCCGGTCTTTGGTTTATTTCTGTTTCTGCGTTCCTCCTTACTAGGATCGTCGCCCATTGGCGTTGCCATGATTTATGCACATTTTGGTAACCCCTTACTCTCATCTCGCTTTTGGTTATGCCTTAAAAGGCCTGTTTAAGTGGGATAGCGGAACCCACAAAACAAATGTTATCACTCCGTGTATGCGATGTATAGCTGTGTATGCAAATGACTTACTACAGGGTGAGCCTCAGCAAACGCGTGACATCTGGCTCATTGCAGCCTGCGAACGCCCGAGCCGCCGTGTTAACCTTGCGTCCATCGCAGAGCGAATGGGCCTCTCTAAGAGTGCTTGAGGTACCTAGTTTTTGGAGCTCCGCCGATTCCTCGACTAGCCTCGCTGATCCGGTTAGACATTCAAAAACGCGATCCAAAAAGCCCCATTTTTGCCCCACACTTTTGAACGAATCATCCTAAGCCACTGATGAATAAAGCAATTTCAGATCTATCCAGTCACACCCCGATGATGCAGCAGTACTGGCGCCTGAAAAACCAGCACCCGGACCAGTTGATGTTCTACCGCATGGGCGACTTCTACGAGATCTTCTATGAAGACGCGAAGAAGGCTGCCAAGTTGCTGGACATCACCCTGACTGCCCGCGGGCAGTCGGCCGGGCAGGCGATTCCGATGTGCGGGATTCCTTACCATGCCGCTGAGGGTTACCTGGCAAAACTGGTAAAGCTCGGCGAATCGGTGGTGATCTGCGAGCAGGTCGGCGACCCGGCCACCAGCAAAGGACCGGTGGAGCGGCAGGTTGTGCGCATCATCACGCCGGGGACGGTGAGTGACGAGGCGCTGCTCGACGAGCGTAGGGACAACTTGATCGCCGCCGTTCTGGGTGATGAGCGCCTGTTCGGCCTGGCGGTACTGGACATCACCAGTGGCAACTTCAGTGTGCTGGAAATCAAGGGTTGGGAAAACCTGCTGGCAGAGCTGGAGCGGGTCAACCCGGTGGAACTGCTGATCCCGGATGACTGGCCCAAGGATTTGCCGGCGGAAAAACGCCGCGGCGTGCGTCGCCGTGCGCCGTGGGATTTCGAACGCGATTCGGCGCTGAAAAGCCTGTGCCAGCAATTTTCGACCCAGGACCTCAAGGGCTTTGGCTGCGAAAACCTGACCCTGGCGATCGGCGCCGCCGGTTGCCTGCTGGCCTACGCCAAGGAAACCCAGCGCACTGCCCTGCCCCATTTGCGCAGCCTGCGCCATGAGCGCCTGGACGACACCGTGGTGCTCGATGGAGCCAGCCGTCGCAACCTGGAACTCGACACCAACCTGGCCGGGGGCCGCGACAACACCCTGCAATCGGTGGTGGACCGTTGCCAGACTGCCATGGGCAGCCGCCTGCTGACCCGCTGGCTGAATCGCCCGTTACGCGATTTGACCGTGCTGCTGGCGCGTCAGACCTCGATCACCTGCCTGCTCGACGGTTACCGCTTCGAAAGACTGCAACCGCAGCTCAAGGAAATCGGTGATATCGAGCGGATTCTTGCACGGATCGGCCTGCGCAATGCCCGCCCCCGCGACCTCGCCCGCTTGCGTGACGCCCTCGGCGCACTGCCCGAGCTGCAAGTGGCAATGACGGAGCTCGAAGCGCCGCACCTCCAGCAACTCGCCACCATCACCAGTACCTACCCGGAACTGGCGGCCCTGCTGGAAAAAGCCATCATCGACAACCCGCCCGCAGTCATTCGTGACGGCGGCGTGCTGAAAACCGGCTACGACAGCGAACTCGACGAACTGCAGTCGCTCAGCGAAAACGCCGGACAATTCCTGATCGACCTCGAGGCGCGGGAAAAGGCCCGAACCGGCCTGTCGCACCTGAAGGTAGGCTACAACCGCATCCACGGCTACTTCATCGAACTGCCGAGCAAGCAGGCGGAGTCGGCACCTGCCGACTATATTCGCCGCCAGACGCTCAAAGGCGCCGAGCGTTTCATTACCCCGGAACTCAAAGCGTTCGAAGACAAGGCACTATCAGCCAAAAGCCGCGCCCTGGCTCGCGAGAAGATGCTTTACGAAGCGCTGCTCGAAGACCTGATCGCCCAGTTGCCGCCGTTGCAGGACACCGCTGGCGCCCTGGCTGAGCTGGACGTCTTGAGTAACCTGGCCGAGCGTGCATTGAACCTCGACCTGAACTGCCCGCGCTTCGTCAGCGAACCGTGCATGCGCATCAGCCAGGGTCGTCACCCGGTGGTCGAGCAAGTGCTGACCACACCGTTCGTGGCCAACGATCTGAGCCTGGACGACAACACCCGCATGCTGGTGATCACCGGCCCGAACATGGGCGGTAAATCCACCTACATGCGTCAGACCGCCTTGATTGTGCTCCTGGCGCACATCGGCAGCTTCGTGCCGGCAGCCAGTTGCGAATTGTCGCTGGTCGACCGCATCTTCACCCGGATCGGCTCCAGCGATGACCTGGCCGGCGGGCGTTCGACCTTCATGGTGGAAATGAGCGAAACCGCGAACATTCTGCACAACGCCACTGAGCGCAGCCTGGTACTGATGGACGAAGTCGGGCGCGGCACCAGCACCTTCGACGGTCTGTCCCTGGCATGGGCGGCAGCCGAACGCCTGGCACACCTGCGTGCCTACACGCTGTTCGCCACCCACTACTTTGAACTGACCGTCCTGCCGGAAGCCCAGCCACTGGTGGCCAACGTGCACCTCAATGCCACCGAGCACAATGAACGCATCGTGTTCCTGCACCACGTACTACCCGGGCCGGCCAGCCAGAGTTATGGCCTGGCCGTTGCGCAACTGGCAGGTGTGCCGAGTGAGGTCATCACCCGTGCTCGCGAGCATTTGAGCCGCCTGGAAGACACCGCCCTGCCCCATGAGGTGCCTGCACCTGCCAAAGGCAAACCGGCTGCGCCGCTGCAGAGCGATCTGTTTGCCAGCCTGCCGCACCCGGTACTGGAAGAACTGGCCAAGCTCGATCTGGACGACATGACACCACGTCGTGCACTCGAAATGCTCTATACACTAAAGACACGGATCTAACGCAGCGGCTTGCAAGCTGTTAGAATCTCGCGCGGTTTGGGATGCTGCTGGCTAATAGCCTGGCCAGCAGACTATCGCTCCCGAACCTGGCGACCCCTACGAGAAGGGGCGCAGCAAGCCGCGCCTGAGGAGAAAATTAGAAATGACCTTCGTCGTCACCGACAACTGCATCAAGTGCAAGTACACCGACTGCGTAGAAGTCTGTCCGGTGGACTGCTTTTACGAAGGCCCGAATTTCCTGGTGATCCACCCGGATGAGTGCATCGATTGCGCGCTGTGCGAACCTGAATGCCCTGCCGTGGCTATCTTCTCTGAAGATGAAGTTCCGGCCGGCATGGAAAACTTCATCGAGCTGAACGCTGAGTTGGCCGAGATCTGGCCGAACATCACCGAACGCAAAGATCCGCTGCCCGATTCCGCAGAATGGGATGGCAAGCCAGGCAAGATCGCAGACCTCGAACGCTGATTACCCCCGCGTTCCCGAAAAAGGCCCCACAAGGGCCTTTTTGCTTTTCTTCGGGCAAAAAAAAGGGGCGGTTTGACCCGCCCGCATTTTTTCCCTACTCCCTGTGTTCCTTTTCATCGTCCTGATGAATCGCTTCCTGCGATGTCCTTTCCCTTCATCCTTGAAGGGTGTGTCTGTCCGTCGACACAGCCTGAATATTAGAGCTTTCCCCTCCGGGATCAATCGCCGCCCGGGGTGAAATCTGACCGTCACACATCATCGACCGTAAAAAATAATCTTATAAATCATAAAGATAGATGCATGTAGTGCTCAGCGTAGACAACTGTCAGGGTGTAAAAATAACGAACACTTACGCAAGAGTAAGCCAAGGCTTACAGCACGAAACCACAATCCCGAGCGGATTCTGTCCCCGGGCCCGGCAAAAAAAAACCCCGAGTCAGTCGGGGTTTTTCATGCCATCGCAGTGAGTGCCTTACTGGAACAGCGACTCGCTCGACAAGCCATTTTTTTCCAGGATTTCGCGCAGCCGCTTCAAGCCTTCCACCTGAATCTGTCTGACTCGTTCCCGGGTCAAGCCAATTTCCAGGCCCACGTCTTCAAGGGTGCTGCTTTCATGACCGCGCAGACCGAAGCGGCGTACAACCACCTCGCGTTGCTTATCGGTCAGTTCCGAGAGCCATTGATCGATGCTCTGGGACAGGTCGTCGTCCTGCAACAGTTCGCATGGATCGGTTGGGCGGTCGTCAGTCAGGGTGTCGAGCAGGGTTTTATCCGAATCCGGACCCAGCGAGACGTCGACCGAAGAAACCCGCTCGTTAAGACCGAGCATACGCTTGACCTCTCCCACCGGTTTTTCCAGCAGGTTGGCGATTTCTTCGGGTGAGGGTTCATGGTCGAGTTTTTGCGTCAGCTCCCGCGCGGCGCGCAGGTACACGTTCAACTCCTTGACCACATGGATCGGCAACCGGATGGTCCGGGTCTGATTCATGATTGCGCGTTCGATGGTCTGGCGAATCCACCAGGTCGCGTAGGTCGAGAAGCGGAAACCGCGTTCCGGATCGAACTTCTCCACCGCCCGGATCAAGCCGAGGTTGCCCTCTTCGATCAGGTCCAGCAGCGACAGCCCACGATTGACGTAACGTCGGGCGATTTTCACCACCAGCCGCAAGTTACTTTCAATCATGCGTTTGCGCCCGGCCGGATCGCCACTTTGCGACAGGCGCGCAAAATGAACTTCTTCTTCGGGGGACAGCAGGGGAGAGAAACCAATTTCATTGAGATACAGCTGCGTGGCATCAAGTGCCCGCGTGTAGTCAATGTACTTGTGTTGTTTCAACGATGCGGAGTGTTTGGATTTGGCACGAACGGAAGGTGGAGCCGCCCCTTCATCATTCGACATCGAATCCGTATCAATGCTGCTCTCCATCAGGAGAACCTCATCGTCGATGTCAAACTCCGGCACTTCTTTACTGAGAGCCATTGTTATAGTCCTTTGGTGAGTTCGACCTCAAGCTCAAGCGGCGCCTTTATCCCTGGCAACGCTGGAGCCTGTCCCCTCTACGCGACGGAACAGGCTGGTAAGCGATCAACGACGTGGCAGGAACTGCAGCGGGTCTACAGGTTTACCTTGGCGGCGAATCTCAAAATGCAGTTTCACCCGGTCTGTACCCGTTGACCCCATTTCGGCAATTGTCTGCCCAACCTTGACCTGCTGCCCCTCCCGAACCAACAACCTGCGGTTATGTCCGTAGGCACTGACGTAGGTTTCACTGTGTTTGATGATCACTAATTCGCCGTAGCCCCTTAAGCCACTCCCGGCGTAAACCACCGTCCCATCAGACGCAGCTAAAACAGGCTGTCCCAAATCTCCGGCGATATCAATTCCTTTATTCAAACTACCGTTTGAAGAGAATTTTCCAATCAGAATGCCATTAGATGGCCATCCCCAGCCGGTCGGGGCCGGCCCGGGAGGGGGCAATGGAGCAGGTGCAGGCTTGTTCGCGACGGACGGTATAACCGTCGTTGTGCTGGCAGCCGAACCGTTTACCGGACGACGGATGACCGTGGTTTTACTCGACGACGAAGGTGTTGAACTGGACGAACTGACCACCGCCGTCGACGTGGAATCGTTACGACCATCAAAGCGAATCGTCTGGCCCGGATGGATGGTGTAAGGCGCTGCAATGTTGTTGCGTGCCGCGAGAGCCTTGTAGTCCCAGCCGTAACGGAAGGCGATGGAGAACAGGGTGTCCTTGGGCCGAACGACGTATTGTCCGGTGGTCACGGCTGGACGCTGGGCCGCGGCATTGTTGCGGTCCACCACACGAACATCGCTGGATTTGTTGCTGGAACAACCGACCAGCAAGGTGCTCAAGACAAGGCCAGTCACCAGGCGCTGAAAGCTCGTTTTACTCATACGCTGCGCAATGACTGTGAGACTCACCCGCCGCTCCCTCTGTGGTGGCTGAAAATGTGAAATACCGGAGTCCGGCATGAAGTGTCGCAAGTATAACGGGCTGTGCACGCTTTACCTTTAATGTGGCGAATC
This sequence comes from Pseudomonas sp. B28(2017), assembly GCF_002113025.1. GTDB lineage: Bacteria > Pseudomonadota > Gammaproteobacteria > Pseudomonadales > Pseudomonadaceae > Aquipseudomonas. The sequence goes on from NZ_NEJH01000002.1 coordinate 522,308, forward strand.
GGCGTCGCGCACACGTTTGCTGCCTGACGATGAATCCCGTTCAACCGAACGATGCCGCTGTAAGACAAAGGCAATCGAAGAGAATTCAGCGTGTCGAAACAAATGCTCAGGCCAGCGGCCCATTGAGCAATGGCACGAAGCGCACAGCCCCCAGAACATGCCTGGAAAAACCCTGTTCCTCGCGAATGATCAGCATCAACTGCTGGACTTCACCGGACCCGACCGGAATCACCATTCGCCCTCCCGGTGCCAACTGGTCAAGCAGTGCCTGGGGCACATCGGTCGCCACTGCGGTGACGATAATCCCATTGTACGGCGCCAGTGCCGGCCAGCCCTCCCAGCCATCGCCCCAGCGGAACACCACGTTGCGCAGGTTCAGTTCGACCAGGCGTTCCTTTGCCCGATCCTGCAGAACCTTGATGCGCTCGACCGAGAACACACGCTCGACCAGTTGCGACAGTACCGCCGTCTGATAACCCGACCCGGTACCGATCTCCAGCACCTTGTCGAGAGGACCGGCTTCCAGCAGCAGCTCGCTCATTCGCGCCACCATATAAGGCTGGGAGATGGTCTGGTTATTGCCAATCGGCAACGCCGTGTCTTCATAGGCACGGTGCGCCAGCGCTTCGTCGACAAACAGGTGGCGCGGGGTCCGGCGAATGACCTCCAGCACCCTGGCGTTGGAAATGCCTTCCTCGTACAGGCGCTGGATGAGCCGCTCCCGGGTACGCTGGGAAGTCATGCCGATGCCGCGACGCAGCATATCGTCTTGTTCGCGACTCATCAGCGCAGCCCCTCCAGCCAGCCGTCCAGACTTCTGAAGGCATCATTGAACGTGCGATCCAGCTGCAGTGGCGTGATCGAAACATAACCCTGCATCACCGCATGGAAATCGGTACCCGGGCCACCGTCTTCGGCATCCCCGGCCGCCGCGATCCAGTAACCGGACTTGCCCCGCGGATCCACCACTTTCATCGGTGCCGCGGCTCGGGCGCGATGGCCCAAGCGGGTCAACTGGATACCGCGGATACGATCCAGCGGCAAATTGGGAATGTTCACGTTCAGTACCGTGCGCGGTGGCAGATCCAGGTCAGCGTGGGCTTCGACCAGTTTGCGCGCAAAATAGGCAGCTGTGGGAAGGTTCTCCACCTGGCGTGAGACCAGTGAAAAGGCAAACGAAGGGTGTTTCAGGAAACGCCCTTCAAGGGCCGCCGCCACCGTACCGGAATACAGGACATCGTCCCCCAGGTTCGCGCCCAGATTGATACCGGAAACCACCATGTCCGCTTCGCGCTCCAGCAGGCCGTTGAGGCCCAGGTGCACGCAATCGGTTGGCGTGCCGTTCAGGCTGATAAAGCCGTTGGCCAGAGTTTGCGGGTGCAACGGACGGTCGAGCGTCAGCGAACTGCTGGCGCCGCTTTTGTCCTGGTCCGGGGCGATAACCACACATTCGGTGTAATCCGCCAGCGCAGCATAAAGCGCGGCGAGTCCGGGTGCGGTTACCCCATCGTCGTTAGAAATCAGAATACGCATGGGCTGTCCGTCTGCCCCACCGGCACCAGATCAACAAGCTCGCGCACCAATACGGTGGCGAAGCATCCAGCCGGCAGGACGAATTCCAGTTGCAGAATGTCAGGCTCGGGATAATGCCACGTCAACCCGCCAATGGGCAGTCGCAGGATGCGACGTTCGTGGCTCATACCGGCGTTGATCAACCAGTCACGCAAATCCGCTTCGCGTGCGGCGATGGCCTGCTCCAGTTCATGGACAACGCCCGTGGCCGGCGAGTCACCTTCGCCCCACTGCGGACCGGTCGGGTGCAGATCGAGAATCGCCAGGCGCGGGTCGCTGCACTCGGCTTCGCCTGCCGGGAAAAAGCTGCGGCTGTCGGTGAACGCCAACAGATCGCCCACCAAGGCACGCTGCCAGGTGCCATCGGCGACACGTGCGGCCAGCACCTGATTGAACAGAAAACTGCGCGCCGTGGAGAGCAGCCGTGAGCGCACGTTGCGCTGCTCCGGCAAGGCCTTGCGCGCGGCCCAGGCGCGGGCATCGACAACGTTGCCGCCGTCATGGCCGAAACGCTGGGCGCCGAAATAATTGGGAATGCCTTGTTTGGCGATCAGTTGCAGGCGCTCTTCGATGGCGGCCTTGTCGCCGGCAAACTGCGTCAGGCGTAAGGTGAAACCGTTGGCCGAGTGGGCCCCGCGTTGCAGCTTGCGCTTGTGCCGGCTGGTCTTGAGGATCTTCAGTGTTTCGTTTTCTGCCGCCGACAGGTCCGGATCAGCCTTACCCGGCAGCTGCACGCTGAACCACTGACGAGTCAGTGCCTGACGATCCTTGAGCCCGGCGTAGCTGACGGTGCGCAAGGGTACACCAGCTGCCTTGGCGATCCGGCGCGCCGCTTCTTCGGTATTCAGGCCACGTTTCTCGACCCAGATCCACAGGTGCTCACCGTCACCAGTCAGGGGAATATCAAGGACTTCGTCAACCTGGAAATCTTCCGCGATCGCTTTCAGTACCGCCGTGCCGAGGGCCTCACCGTAAGCCCGCGGGCCGAGCAATTGCAGTTCGTTCATGCGCGCAGCAACAAGGCAACGGAGTGCACGGCAATGCCTTCTTCGCGACCAACGAAGCCGAGCTTTTCGGTGGTGGTAGCTTTCACGTTCACTTGATCCAACTCTACTTGAAGATCCGCGGCAATCAGCGCGCGCATCGATTCGATATGCGGGGCCATTTTCGGCGCCTGGGCGACAATGGTGTTATCGACGTTGCCGACTTTCCAGCCTTTGGAATGGACCAGTGCGACGACATGACGCAACAGCGCACGGCTGTCGGCGCCCTTGAATTGCGGGTCGGTATCCGGGAAATGCTTGCCGATGTCTCCCAGCGCTGCGGCGCCGAGCAAGGCGTCGCTCAAGGCGTGCAAGAGTACGTCACCGTCAGAGTGAGCGAGCAATCCGAAACTGTGTGCAATGCGCACACCGCCCAGAGTGATGAAATCGCCTTCAGCGAAACGGTGCACATCATAGCCGTGGCCAATACGCATAAAAAAACGCCCCGATTTTTGTCAGGGCGTGATTCTACCTGCATTAAAGGCCTAGAGCGCGCCCGTGATGCTGCAAGTGGTCGTCGATGAAACTGGCAATGAAGAAATAGCTGTGGTCGTAGCCGGGTTGCAGGCGCAACGTCAGCGGATGACCGGCTAATTTTGCCGCCTGTTGCAGGGCTTCAGGCTTGAGCTGGGTAGCGAGGAAATCATCACGATCTCCCTGATCGACCAACAGCGACAGCTTTTCTTCGGCCTCAGCGATCAGTGCGCAGGCATCCCACTCGCGCCACTTCGAACGGTCCTCTCCCAGGTAACGGGAGAAGGCCTTCTGCCCCCAGGGACAATCCACAGGATTGTTGATCGGCGAGAACGCCGACACCGATAGATAACGCCCTGGATTGCGCAACGCGCAAACCAGGGCGCCATGGCCGCCCATGGAATGGCCGCTGATGCCGCGCTTGTCCGACGCCGGGAAATGGGCTTCAACCAATGTCGGCAATTCCTGCACGACATAGTCATGCATCCGATAGTGGCGCGACCACGGTTCCTGGGTGGCATTCAGATAAAACCCGGCGCCGAGGCCGAAGTCCCAGGCACCGTCCGGATCACCCGGTACATCGGCGCCGCGAGGACTGGTGTCCGGTGCGACGATGATCAGCCCCAACTCGGCGGCCATGCGCATGGCGCCAGCCTTTTGCATGAAGTTCTCGTCGGTGCAGGTCAGGCCGGACAACCAGTACAACACCGGCAGCTTGCCGCCCTGCTCCGCTTGCGGCGGCAGGTACACGGCAAACACCATGTCACAGCCGAGCACCTCGGAGCGATGCCGGTAGCGCTTGTGCCAGCCACCGAAGCTTTTCTGGCAGGAGATATTTTCCAGGCTCATGACCGACCTCAGAAATGGATGACGCTACGGATGCTTTTGCCTTCATGCATCAGGTCAAACGCCTTGTTGATATCTTCCAGGCCCATGGTGTGGGTGATGAAGGTATCCAACGGAATTTCACCGGTCTCGGCCATTTCCACATAGCTCGGCAACTCGGTACGGCCGCGCACGCCGCCGAACGCCGAACCACGCCAGACGCGGCCGGTGACCAACTGGAACGGACGGGTTGAAATTTCCTGGCCGGCACCGGCCACACCGATGATCACCGACTCGCCCCACCCCTTGTGGCAGCACTCAAGCGCGGCACGCATCAACTGCACGTTGCCAATGCATTCGAAGGAGAAGTCGACGCCGCCATCGGTCATGTCGACGATGACTTCCTGAATCGGACGATCGAAGTCTTTCGGATTCACGCAATCGGTTGCACCCAACTGTTTGGCAATTTCGAATTTGGCCGGGTTGATGTCGATGGCAATGATACGGGCAGCCTTGGCTTTGACCGCGCCGATGACCGCCGACAAACCGATGCCGCCGAGGCCGAAAATGGCCACGGTGTCACCCGGTTTCACCTTGGCGGTGTTGAGCACTGCACCGATACCGGTAGTGACGCCGCAACCCAGCAGGCACACTTTTTCCAGTGGTGCTTCTTTAGCGATCTTGGCCACGGAGATTTCCGGTAGCACGGTGTACTCGGAAAAGGTCGAGGTACCCATGTAGTGGAAAATCGTCTCGCCCTTGTAGGAAAAACGAGAGGTGCCGTCCGGCATCAAGCCTTTGCCTTGGGTCGCGCGGATGGCCTGGCAGAGGTTGGTTTTGCCCGACAGACAGAATTTGCACTTTCGGCATTCCGGGGTGTACAGCGGGATCACATGATCGCCTACCGCAACGGACGTCACGCCCTCGCCGATCGCCTCGACAATCGCACCGCCTTCGTGGCCGAGGATAGACGGGAAGATGCCTTCAGGATCAGCCCCGGACAGGGTGTAGGCATCAGTGTGGCAGACACCGGAGGCCACCACGCGCAGCAATACTTCGCCGGCCTTGGGCATGGCGACATCGACTTCAACGATTTCGAGGGGTTTCTTGGCCTCGAAGGCAACGGCGGCGCGCGACTTGATCATGGTGGTTCTCCAGTGAATAAAAACGAGACAGGGAGTGTAATACAGCGCCTTACAGTGAATAATCCGGACAAAAGCAAAACATTATTGCTGTACAGGGATAATCATCCATGTCCGAAAACCGCTGGGAAGGAATCGACGAATTTGTCGCCGTGGCCGAATGCAGCCAGTTCACCGCTGCCGCGGAACGCCTCGGGGTTTCGTCCTCTCACATCAGTCGACAAATTGTACGCCTCGAAGAACGCCTGCAAACCCGTTTGCTCTACCGCAGCACCCGCCGGGTCACGCTGACCGAGGCAGGGCAAACCTTCCTGCAGCACTGCCAACGCCTGCAGGATGGGCGTGAAGAGGCGTTGCGCGCGGTCGGCGACTTGACCAGCGAGCCCAAAGGCATGCTGCGCATGACGTGCGCCGTGGCTTACGGTGAACGCTTCATCGTGCCGCTGGTGACGCGTTTCATGGGGCTGTATCCGCAACTGCGCATTGATATCGAACTGACCAACCGGCAACTCGACCTGGTACATGATGGCCTCGACCTGGCGATCCGCCTGGGGCGTTTGCAGGATTCACGGCTGGTCGCCACCCGCCTCGCGCCACGACGCATGTTTCTCTGCGCGTCGCCTTCCTACCTGGAACGCTACGGTCGGCCACACAGTTTGTCGGAACTGAGCCGGCACAACTGCCTCATCGGCAGTTCGGATCTGTGGCAACTGGAACAGAACGGGCGGGAATTTTCGCAACGGGTCCAGGGAAACTGGCGATGCAACAGTGGGCAGGCGGTGCTGGATGCGGCGCTGCAGGGCGTAGGGTTGTGTCAGTTGCCGGACTATTACGTGCTGGAGCATTTGAATAGCGGCGCGTTGATTTCGTTGCTGGAAGCACACCAACCGCCGAATACGGCCGTTTGGGCGTTGTATCCGCAGCAGCGGCATCTGTCGCCGAAGGTGCGCAAGCTGGTGGATTTTTTGAAGGAGGGGTTGGCCAAACGGCCGGAATACCGAAACTAGCTGGCGTGTCAGCAAGATCCCGGTGCCCGGACTACCGCTATCGTCGGAACGCCGCCCGGAGTAAGCTCGCTCCCACAGTGGGCGGGCTCGAACACAAATCTTGTAAACGCCAGCAAACCCTGTGGGAGCGAGCTTGCTAGCGATTGGGGGCAGCACAAACCAATGTCAATCAGCGACGATTGGCCCAACGCTGTCTCAACCACTCAAGGTCTTCAGGACGCGTAACCTTGAGGTTGTCGGACCGCCCTTCGATCAGCCGCGGTGCCGAACCGGCCCACTCCATCGCCGAAGCTTCATCCGTAACTACCGCGTCAGCCACCAGACTGTCCGCCAATGCCCGATGCAACGCCCCAAGGCGGAACATCTGCGGCGTGTAGGCCTGCCAGATCACGCTGCGATCCACGGTTTCGACCACACGACCGTGCAGATCGACGCGTTTGAGCGTATCCCGCGCCGGGACCGCCAGCAGTCCGCCGACAGGATCGTCAGCCAGTTCAGTCAGCAGCTTGTCCAGGTCGTCACGACTGAGGTTCGGCCGTGCGGCATCGTGAACCAAAACCCAATCCTCATCATCAGCGCCCTGTGCGTGCAGATGCAGCAACGCATTGAGCACCGACCCTGAACGTTCGGAACCGCCCTCGACCCGGGCAATCCGCGGATCACTGGCACACGCCAGGTTCGGCCAATAAGGATCGTCAACAGCAAGACTGACCACCAAGCCTTTCAGGCCTGGATGACCAAGGAAACAGCCGAGGCTGTGTTCGAGAATAGTGCGCCCGCCCAGTTGCAAGTATTGCTTGGGACGGTCCGCAGCCATACGGGCACCGACGCCCGCGGCAGGAATCACGGCCCAGAAGGCCGGTAACGACTTGATCATTGGGCCAACTGGTAAAGGGTTTCACCATCCTTGACCATGCCCAACTCATGGCGAGCCCGTTCTTCAACGGTCTCCATGCCCTTTTTCAACTCACTGACTTCGGCGTCCATCACCCGATTGCGCTCCAGCAATGTCTGGTTCTCGGCCTGCTGATCCGCGATCTGCTGAGTCAGGTCGGCCACTTGCGCCAGACTGCCATTACCCACCCACAGGCGGTATTGCAGGCCAGCCAGCAGCAGGAGCAAGACGAGGAACAACCAATTGGGACTGCGCATCGAATATCAGGTATCCAGTGAAAAAAGACAGCCATACCAAAACATGAAGCTACTGATAGCACGAAGCCTGGAAGAACCAGGCTTGTGCTTATAAGGCATCAGATTAGTGGCAAAAACGTCGCTGTAGCGATTTTTCCGACACAATCCGGTGTCTTTTTTACCAAGCAGTGCCGTACCTCACCAATACGCACCGTCAAAAATGAGCAGTATTGGCGAGGCACGGCACTCTATCAACCGCGGAATTCGCCGCGACCGTTGTACTTGGCCTTGCCGTTCAACTGCTCTTCGATGCGCAGCAGTTGGTTGTACTTGGAAACGCGGTCGGAACGGCACAGGGAACCGGTCTTGATCTGGCCAGCCGAAGTGCCCACAGCCAGGTCGGCAATGGTCGCATCTTCGGTTTCGCCGGAGCGGTGCGAGATCACGGCAGTGTAACCGGCAGCCTTGGCCATCTGGATGGCTTCCAGGGTTTCGGTCAGGGTGCCGATCTGGTTGAACTTGATCAGGATCGAGTTGGCGATCTTTTTATCGATGCCTTCTTTCAGGATCTTGGTGTTGGTTACGAACAGGTCGTCGCCTACCAGCTGGGTCTTCTCGCCGATCTTGTCGGTGAGGATTTTCCAGCCAGCCCAGTCGGACTCGTCCAGGCCATCTTCGATGGAGATGATTGGATAACGTTCGGTCAGACCTTTGAGATAGTCAGCGAAACCTTCAGCGGTGAACACCTGGCCTTCGCCGGACAGGTTGTACTTGCCGTCCTCGTAGAATTCGCTGGCCGCGCAGTCCAGGGCCAGGGTCACGTCGGTGCCCAGCTTGTAACCGGCGTTGGCCACGGCTTCGGAGATCACTTTCAAAGCGTCTTCGTTGGAAGTCAGGTTTGGTGCGAAACCACCTTCGTCACCGACGGCAGTGCTCAGGCCACGGGCCTTCAGCACGGCTTTGAGGTGGTGGAAAATCTCGGTGCCCATGCGCAGGCCTTCCGAGAAAGACTTGGCGCCAACCGGCTGAACCATGAATTCCTGGATGTCGACGTTGTTATCGGCGTGCTCACCGCCGTTGATGATGTTCATCATCGGAACCGGCATCGAGTAAACACCCGGGGTGCCGTTCAGGTTGGCGATGTGAGCGTACAGCGGCAGGTCCTGGTCCTGTGCTGCTGCCTTGGCCGCGGCCAGGGAAACGGCGAGGATCGCGTTGGCGCCCAGGGAACCTTTGTTTTCAGTGCCGTCGAGCTTGATCATTGCCAGATCGAGCGCTTTCTGGTCGCTTGGGTCCATGCCTTTCAACAGATCGCGGATCGGACCGTTGATGTTGGCCACGGCCTTGAGGACGCCCTTGCCCAGGTAACGGCTCTTGTCGCCATCACGCAGCTCGAGCGCTTCACGCGAGCCAGTGGAAGCACCGGACGGCGCGCAGGCACTGCCGATGATGCCGTTGTCGAGAAGCACGTCCGCTTCCACGGTGGGATTGCCACGGGAGTCGAGAACTTCACGACCTTTGATGTCGACGATTTTAGCCATTGTTGTAAACACTCCAAAGTTGACGAAAACGACGCAGCTGTAGGAAATCTTTGATCGTCGGCAAGCGAGGTGCAGCGGGCAGTCTTGCAGACGACAAGGCTCAGGCCCGAGGGCCTGAGCGTTAAATCGTGCGGTACTTTACCGGAGAATTGAGGATTACGCGGTTTCTACCGTCGGAAAACTCTTCACCAGCTCGTCCAGAGCTTTGAGCTGGGCCAGGAATGGCTCCAGTTTGTCCAGACGCAAGGCGCAAGGACCGTCGCATTTGGCGTTGTCCGGATCCGGGTGGGCTTCCAGGAACAGGCCGGCCAGCGACTGGCTCATGCCAGCCTTCGCCAGGTCGGTGACCTGGGCGCGACGACCGCCGGCGGAATCGGAGCGACCGCCTGGCATTTGCAGCGCGTGGGTCACGTCGAAGAACACCGGATATTCGAACTGCTTCATGATGCCGAAGCCGAGCATGTCGACGACCAGGTTGTTGTAGCCGAAGCTCGAACCACGCTCGCAGAGGATCAACTGATCGTTACCTGCTTCCACGCATTTGTTCAGGATGTGCTTCATTTCCTGAGGGGCGAGGAACTGGGCTTTCTTGATGTTGATCACTGCGCCCGTCCTGGCCATCGCGACCACGAGGTCGGTCTGGCGCGACAGGAAGGCTGGCAACTGGATGATGTCGCAGACTTCAGCGACGACCGCGGCCTGATCAGGCTCGTGGACGTCGGTGATGATCGGCACGCCGAAGGCTTGCTTGATGTCCTGGAAGATGCGCATGCCTTCTTCCAGGCCAGGACCACGATAGGAGGTCACAGAAGACCGGTTGGCCTTGTCGAAACTGGCCTTGAACACGTAAGGGATGCCGAGCTTCTCGGTGACCTTCACATACTCTTCGCAAACCTGCATGGCCATGTCACGGCTTTCCAGCACGTTCATGCCGCCGAACAGCACCATGGGTTTGTCGTTGGCAATCTCGATGTCGCCGACGCGGATGATCTTCTGTGCCATCGGGGTTACGCCTTCTTCTGGTGTTGAGCCAACGCTGCCTTGACGAAACCGCTGAACAGCGGGTGACCGTCGCGTGGCGTAGAGGTGAACTCAGGGTGGAACTGGCAAGCGACGAACCATGGATGATCCGGAGCTTCAACCACTTCAACCAGTGCGCCATCGCCGGAACGACCGGAGATTTTCAAACCGGCTTCCATGATTTGCGGCAGCAGGTTGTTGTTCACTTCGTAGCGATGACGATGACGCTCGACAATCACGTCCTTGCCGTAGCAGCCGTGAACCAGCGAACCCGGCTCCAGCAGGCAGTCCTGTGCGCCCAGGCGCATGGTGCCACCCAGATCGGAAGCTTCGGTACGGGTTTCGACAGCGCCGGTGGCATCTTCCCACTCGGTGATCAGACCCACGACCGGGTGACCGCTTGCACGATCGAACTCAGTGGAGTTGGCGTCTTTCCAGCCCATCACGTTACGGGCGAACTCGATAACGGCCACTTGCATGCCCAGGCAGATACCCAGGTACGGAACCTTGTTTTCGCGAGCGTATTGAACGGCGGTGATCTTGCCTTCAACGCCACGCAGACCGAAGCCACCCGGTACCAGGATGGCGTCGACGCCTTCAAGCAGCGCGGTGCCCTGGTTCTCGATGTCTTCGGAATCGATGTAGCGCAGATTGACCTTGGTACGGTTGCTGATGCCGGCGTGACTCATCGCTTCGATCAACGACTTGTAGGCGTCCAGCAGTTCCATGTACTTGCCGACCATGGCGATGGTGACTTCGTGCTCAGGGTTGAGCTTGGCGTCGACCACGGCTTCCCACTCGGACAGATCGGCACCGCCGCATTGCAGGCCGAAACGCTCGACGACGAAATCGTCCAGGCCCTGGGAGTGCAGGATACCCGGGATCTTGTAGATGGTGTCGGCATCTTCCAGGCCGATCACCGCACGCTCTTCAACGTTGGTGAACTGCGCGATCTTGCGACGCGACGATACATCGATCGGGTGGTCGGAGCGGCAGACCAGCACGTCCGGTTGCAGGCCGATGGAACGCAGTTCCTTCACCGAGTGCTGGGTTGGCTTGGTTTTGGTTTCGCCGGCAGTGGCGATGTACGGCACCAGAGTCAGGTGCATCAGCATCGCGCGCTTGGCGCCGACTTCGAAACGCAGTTGGCGGATCGCCTCGAGGAACGGTTGCGACTCAATGTCGCCCACAGTGCCACCGATCTCGACCATTGCCACGTCGGCATCGCCAGCACCCTTGATGATGCGGCGCTTGATTTCGTCGGTGATGTGCGGGATCACCTGGATGGTTGCACCCAGGTAGTCACCACGGCGCTCCTTGCGCAAAACGTGCTCGTAGATACGGCCAGTGGTGAAGTTGTTGTTCTGGGTCATGGTCGTGCGGATGAACCGCTCGTAATGACCCAGGTCCAGGTCGGTCTCGGCGCCGTCGTGGGTGACGAACACTTCACCGTGCTGGAACGGGCTCATGGTGCCCGGGTCGACGTTGATGTACGGGTCCAGCTTCAGCATGGTGACCTTAAGTCCCCGCGCCTCCAGGATGGCCGCCAATGATGCCGATGCAATGCCTTTCCCCAATGAAGAAACAACACCGCCCGTGACGAATATGTAGCGCGTCATGAAAAACCCTAGAAGTCTGCGTTAAAGCGGTCCGAGCCGCCGGGGAAAGCGAAGGAAGGCCGAAGCCCCCGATCACCTGCATTAATCACAGTGCACCTTTCAAAAAAACCGCCGCGTTGGGACAGACCGGAAAATGGATCACCGGTTCGTTGCTCGCTACACATTTTTTGGAATCGCCCAGCAAAGACTGCTTGGTAATCGGCAACTCCTGCAATTCAGGTGAATCCACAGAAGTTGTATCAAGAAGGGAGCGTAGTCTACCGGAAAGCCCCTTTCAGCTCAAACCTTGATCTTCGTTCAGTGGCTGCCAATGCAAATGCCAGTCGCCGATCACACCACCATCAAGCCCCTTGAGGTTCGCTACCGCGAGCAACTGCCCCTCTTTGTAGAGCAGCGGCAATCTGCCGCGCACGAAGGACGGTACACCGCTTTCATTGAGCAAACGTTTCAGGTCCCGATGGCCGCGACCAGGCAAAGCCATGATCTCTCCCCCTTCACGATAGCGGATCTGTAACGGGCCATCGGGGGGGTGCCCGGTGAGCGAAAGCACGCCGTTGCCTGGAATTGCCAGCGGTGAAGTCGGGTCCTGCCAGGCGCAGGCGGCGGGCAGCGGACGTAACCAGCGCCCGGACAGCCACCAGATCCGCCCGCCCGCACGATGCAGTTCGCCATCGGCCAGCCGCCACACCGGGCAGGCATCGCCGGTGGCGTCGCGCAAATCCTCCCAACCCGACCAGTGGTCGGTGTCCGGCAGACGGGTCAGCGGTTCTAGCCAGTGACTGAGCGCATTGCGCTGACGCGCGACAGAGAGTTTTTCCAGTGAGGCCAGTTCCAGCGACGGCAGGCCCAGCCAATCGAATTCACTGACGGTGCGCGCCAGGTTCAAGTCAATCTGTGCCAGTTCATCAAGCAGCCCTTGGGCTTCACTCAAATGCGCAGCGCTGCGAGCCATGGTCGCCATCGCCTGTGGCCAGCGCGAGGTCAACACCGGGAACACCTGATGGCGCAGGAAATTGCGCGAGAATTGTCGGTCCTGATTGGAGGGGTCCTCAATCCAGCGCAATTGATGCTCCGCCGCATAGGTTTCCAGTTCGGCGCGGGTCGCATCGAGCAAAGGCCGCAGCAGGTGCCCTTTACCCAGTGGACGCTGCAGTGGCATGCCCGACAAACCTCTCACTCCGGCTCCACGCAGCAGCCGGAACAGCAGGGTTTCCGCCTGATCGTCACGGTGTTGGGCTGTCAGCAGCACTTCACCAGGCCGAATCACTTGGCTGAATGCGTGATAACGCGCGTCCCGGGCCGCCCGCTCCAGACTGGCACCGGGCTGTACCTGTACACGAATAACCTGCAACGGGACGTCCAGCGCAGCGCACACCGAACGACAATGCTCCGGCCATGCATCGGCCGCGGCTTGAAGGCCGTGATGTACATGGATGGCACTCAGCGCCGGCAGGGATTCGGTTTTTTCGAGGTATGCAAGGAGGTGCAGCAGGACAGTGGAGTCCAGGCCTCCTGAGAAGGCGATGCACCAGGTTGTGGCGTTGCGCCACGGGGCAAGATTCAGCAAAAGCCTGGAAGGCAAATCAATCGCGGGCCGATCCATATCTTTCCCTTTGCACAAATCAAATGTGGGAGCGAGCCTGCTCGCGAAGACAGTTCAACATTCAACACATTCGTTGGCCGTTATACCGCTTTCGCGAGCAGGCTCGCTCCCACACATGGGTACAGCGAGATCTGATTACAGACCGTAGCTCATCAGACGTTCGTACCGACGGGCCAGCAGCGCGTCGTTGTCGAACTTCTTCAACATCGCCAGTTGCGAGCTCAGCTCGGCGCGGATCGATGCGGCTGCAGCGGCCAGGTCACGGTGCGCGCCACCCAATGGCTCGCCAATCACCTTGTCCACGATACCCAGGCCTTTAAGGCGCTCGGCAGTGATGCCCATCGCCTCTGCGGCGTCTGGTGCTTTCTCGGCGGTTTTCCACAGAATCGAAGCGCAACCTTCCGGCGAAATCACCGCGTAGGTCGAGTATTGCAGCATGTTCAACTGGTCGCAGACACCGATTGCCAGTGCACCACCGGAACCACCCTCACCGATCACGGTGGCGATGATTGGGGTTTTCAGGCGCGCCATCACCCGCAGGTTCCAGGCAATCGCTTCGCTCTGGTTGCGCTCTTCCGCGTCGATGCCAGGGTAGGCACCCGGAGTATCGATGAAGGTCAGGATCGGCATTTTGAAACGTTCGGCCATTTCCATCAGGCGGCAAGCCTTGCGGTAGCCTTCCGGACGCGGCATACCGAAGTTGCGGCGAACCTTCTCGCGCACTTCACGGCCTTTCTGGTGACCGATAACCATCACCGGCTTGTCCTCCAGACGGGCAATACCGCCAACGATCGCAGCGTCGTCGGAGAAGTGACGATCACCGTGCAATTCGTCGAATTCGGTGAAGATGTGCTCGATGTAGTCCAGGGTGTACGGACGTTTCGGGTGACGCGCCAGACGTGCGATCTGCCAGCTGGTCAGCTTGCCGAAGATGTCTTCGGTCAGCGTTTTGCTCTTGTCCTGCAGGCGGGAGATCTCATCGCCGATATTCAGCGAATTGTCATTACCGACCAAGCGCAACTCTTCGATCTTGGCTTGCAGGTCGGCGATCGGCTGTTCGAAATCTAGAAAATTCGGGTTCATAGGCGTCCGTCTTGGGTCGAGTCCCAAGTGATCTTGGGCCGGCCGGTTGTCTATTCGCGCCCTACCTTAAGGGACAGGCGCGCTGAGGTCGAGATTAAAAATTCAGGTCAAGGTCAGGGCAATCTGATAGCACTGACCGTCAACGGTATTGGAGGAAGACGTTGTCTCGCCCGAACTGGTCACGCAGGGCTTGAATCAACGCATCCGCCGGATCGATCCGCCAGCCCTCGCCGAACTGCAACAAGGCCTTCGCATCAGGGCTGGTGTAGTCCATGGTGATCGGGCATGCACCGCGGTGACGCTTCAACAGTTCGCCCAACCAGCGTAGCTGATCGCCCTTGAGGTCCCTGGCATGCAGCTTCAGGCGCAGGCTTTCGGCCAGATTGGTGCGCGCATCCTCCATGCTCATCACCCGTTTGACCCGCAACTTCAGGCCACCGGAGAAGTCGTCGTTGCTGACCTCACCTTCGACCACCACCATCGCGTCGGTCTGCAACAGTGATTGCGCAGAATGGAACGCCTCGGAAAACAGCGAGGCCTCGATCCGTCCAGAGCGGTCGTCAAGGGTGATGAACCCCATCTTGTCGCCCTTTTTGTTCTTCATCACCCGCAAGGCGATAATCATCCCGGCGACCGTCTGGGTATCACGCGCAGGTTTCAGATCGATGATGCGCTGACGGGCGAAGCGACGGATTTCACCTTCGTATTCGTCGATCGGGTGACCGGTCAGGTACAGGCCGAGGGTATCTTTCTCCCCTTTCAGGCGTTCCTTGAGGGTCAGTTCCTTGGCCTTGCGGTGATTGACATAGACGTCGGCGTCTTCTTCGACAAACAGACCGCCAAACAGGTCGGAGTGACCACTGTCCTGGGTGCGCGCGGTCTGTTCGGCCGCCTTGATCGCTTCTTCCATGGCCGTCAGCAGCACCGCGCGATTGCGGTCGATGTTGGCCTGGTAGGCTTTCTGCTCATCGTAAAAATACGGCCCGAGGCGATCCAGGGCACCGCTGCGGATCAAACCGTCGAGGGTGCGCTTGTTGATGCGCTTGAGGTCGACACGCGCGCAAAAATCGAACAGATCCTTGAACGGACCGGCCAGACGCGCTTCGGTAATCGCCTCGACCGGGCCCTCACCCACGCCCTTGATTGCACCCAGGCCGTAGATGATCCGGCCCTCGTCGTTCACCGTGAACTTGAATTCGGAAGTGTTCACGTCCGGCGCGTCGAGACGCAGCTTCATGGTCCGCACTTCTTCGATCAAGGTCACGACCTTGTCGGTGTTGTGCATGTCCGCAGACAGTACCGCGGCCATGAATGGCGCCGGGTAGTGCGCCTTCAGCCACGCGGTCTGGTACGACACCAGGCCATAGGCGGCGGAGTGCGACTTGTTGAAGCCGTAACCGGCGAATTTTTCTACCAGGTCGAAAATGTTACCGGCAAGGTCCGCGTCGATATTGTTGGTGGCGCAACCTTCGATGAAACCGCCGCGCTGCTTGGCCATTTCCTCGGGTTTTTTCTTACCCATGGCTCGACGCAGCATGTCCGCACCACCGAGGGTGTAACCGGCCATGACCTGGGCAATCTGCATCACCTGTTCCTGATACAGGATGATGCCGTAAGTCGGTGCCAGTACTGGCTTGAGGCCTTCGTACTGGTAGTCCGAGTGTGGGTACGCCAGCTCGGCGCGACCGTGCTTACGGTTGATGAAGTCGTCCACCATGCCCGATTGCAGCGGGCCCGGACGGAACAGCGCCACCAGTGCGATCAAGTCTTCCAGGCAGTCGGGCTTGAGCTTTTTGATCAGCTCTTTCATGCCGCGGGATTCGAGCTGAAACACCGCCGTGGTTTCGGCTTTCTGCAGCAGGTCGTAAGTTTTCTTGTCATCGAGCGGGATGAAGTCGATGTTCAAGTCATCCAGGCCTTTCTTGGCCTGTTCGCGATTGATGGTTTCCATCGCCCACTTGATGATGGTCAGGGTCCGCAGACCGAGGAAGTCGAACTTCACCAGGCCAGCAGCCTCGACGTCATCCTTGTCGAACTGGGTGACCAGGCCACCGCCCTCTTCATCACAGGCGATCGGCGAAAAGTCCGTAAGCTTGGTCGGGGCAATAACCACACCACCGGCGTGCTTGCCGGTACCCCGGCAGACACCTTCGAGCTTGCGCGCCATGTCCCAGATTTCCTTGGCGTCTTCGTCGACCTTGAGGAAATCGCGAAGGACCTCTTCCTGCTCGTATGCCTTCTCCAGGGTCATGCCGACCTCGAAGGGGATCATCTTCGACAGGCGATCGGCCAGGCCGTAGGATTTGCCCTGCACCCGCGCCACGTCGCGCACCACCGCCTTGGCGGCCATGGTACCGAACGTGATGATCTGACTCACCGCGTTGCGACCATAGGCATCGGCCACGTACTCGATCACCCGATCGCGACCGTCCATGCAGAAGTCGACGTCGAAGTCGGGCATGGAGACTCGCTCCGGATTGAGGAAACGCTCGAACAGCAGGTCATAGGCCAGCGGGTCAAGGTCGGTGATCTTCAGTACGTAGGCGACCAGGGAACCGGCACCCGACCCTCGGCCCGGGCCCACCGGTACGCCGTTGTTCTTGGCCCACTTGATGAAGTCCATAACGATCAGGAAGTAACCGGGGAACCCCATCTGGATGATGATATCCAGCTCGAACTTCAGCCGATCAAGGTAGACCTGGCGCTTCTCTTCGTAATTGGGGGTTGTATCTTTCGGCCACAACACCGCCAGGCGTTCTTCCAGGCCTTCGTGGGAAACATGGCGCAGGTAATCATCGATACCCATGCTGTTGGGCGTGGGAAAGTCCGGCAGGAAGTGCTTGCCCAGTTTCACATCGATATTGCAGCGTTTGGCAATCTCGACTGTATTTTCCAGCGCCTCGGGTATATCGCTGAACAGCTCGGCCATTTCCTCGGCGCTTTTGAGGTATTGCTGATTACTGTAATTCTTCGAACGCCGCGGATCGTCTAGAGCCCGCCCCTCACCGATGCAGACGCGGGTTTCGTGGGCCTCGAAGTCTTCCTGCTTGAGGAAACGCACATCGTTGGTAGCGACCAGCGGCGCACCGAGCTTCTCGGCCAGGGCCACGGCGCCATGCAATTGCTCTTCGTCGTTGGGGCGATTGGTACGCTGGATTTCCAGATAGAAACGGTCCGCAAACACCGCCATCCACTCACGCGCCAGGGTTTCGGCCTCGTCCGGGTTGCCACTGAGCATGGCCTGGCCGATTTCGCCCTCTTTCGCCGCCGACAGCATGATCAAGCCTTCGTTGGCTTCGGCCACCCATTCGCGCTCGACGATGACCGAACCATTGCGCTGACCATCGATGAAGCCGCGAGAGATCAATTCGGTGAGATTACGATAACCCAGTGGATTCATGACCAGCAGGCTGATCCGGCTCAGTGGGTTGTCCGGATCCTTGTTCGACAGCCACAGGTCGGCGCCGCAGATCGGTTTGATCCCGGCACCCATGGCGGCTTTATAGAATTTGACCAGGGAGCACATGTTGTTCTGGTCGGTGACCGCTACGGCAGGCATGTTCATGCCGACCAGGGTCTTGACCAGCGGCTTGATCCGCACCAGACCGTCGACCAGGGAGTATTCAGTGTGCAGGCGTAGGTGAACGAATGAAGCCGGCATAGTGATCCTGCGTATATTCATGAAAACAACAAGGCCCGGAAATCCGGCGCTTTAAAGCTACTTCACTTGGTAATACTGCGTTGAACGACAGTTCGAAATGCTCATTGACTAAAGTCAACTCCGCTTTCTCACTGCCGTTCGCCTTGTCTTACCTGCGCTCGTGACGCTTTAAAGAGCCGGATTGTACCGGGCCTTGGCAAAAAAAATCAGCCTTGCGACTAACTCTCGATCAATCCTTCCCGTGCCTCATACGCCAGCCGCACCGGGGCAAACGATCGCCGGTGAATCGGGGTCGGGCCAAGACGGGTGAGCGCTTCCAGATGAACGGGCGTCGGGTAGCCTTTATGTCCGCCGATGCCGTAACCCGGATAAATCAGTTCGAACGCGGCCATCTCACGATCACGGCTGACTTTGGCCAGAATCGAAGCCGCTGCGATGGCCGGCACCTTACTGTCACCCTTGACCACCGCCTCGGAACGCATCGGCAGCTTAGGGCAACGGTTGCCGTCGATCATCGCCAGCTTCGGTTGAATGTGCAGCCCCGCCACCGCACGCTGCATGGCCAGCATGGTGGCGTGCAGGATATTCAGTTCGTCGATCTCTTCGACTTCGGCGCGAGCGATGCACCAGCTCAGGGCCTTTTCGCAGATTTCGTCGTAGAGCTTTTCGCGGCGGGCCTCGGTGAGCTTCTTCGAGTCGTTAAGGCCGAGGATCGGGCGATTCGGATCAAGAATCACCGCCGCCGTCACTACTGCGCCACAGAGCGGGCCGCGACCGACTTCATCGACGCCGGCAACCAACTCTTCGACTTCCGCCACCAGGGTGAAATCCAGCCCCATCTGCATGTTCGTTTTACTCATTTCACTTGGCCGATCAGGTTCAGCACTGCGTCCGCAGCCTGGTTGGAGGCATCCAGACGCAGGGTCCGGTGAATCTCATCAAAACCGCGGGTCTGCTCTTCCCCACCATCGATCAAGGGTGACAACGTCTGGGCCAGCGCTTCGACCGTTGCATCGTCCTGCAATAACTCGGGCACCAACAGACGCTGGGCCAACAAGTTCGGCAACGAAATGTAGGGGCTTTTCACCATGCGTTTGAGAATCCAGAACGTCAGCGGCGCCAGGCGATAGGCGACCACCATCGGCCGCTTGTACAGCAATGCTTCAAGCGTTGCGGTGCCGGAGGCAATCAACACCGCATCGCACGCTGCCAGGGCGAGATGAGACTGTCCATCGAGCAGAGTCAGCGGCAGATCGCGACCGACCAACAGCTCTTCAAGCTGTGCGCGACGCTGCGCACTGGCGCACGGCATGACAAACCGCACCCCCGGGCGCAACGCCCGCAGGCGCTGCGCGGTATCGAGAAACAACGCACCGAGCCGACCAACTTCACCGCCACGGCTGCCGGGCATCAACGCAACCAGCGGCCCATCGGGCAAACCGAGTTCGGCCCGTGCAGCAGCGCGATCGGCTTCGAGTGGAATGGCATCGGCCAGGGTATGGCCGACGAACCGCACCGGCACGCCTTTCTCTTCATAGAACCTGGCTTCGAACGGGAACAGCGTGAGCATCAGGTCGCAGCCTTCGCGAATCTTCAGCACGCGTTTCTGCCGCCAGGCCCAAACCGACGGGCTGACGTAGTGCACGGTCTTGATCTCGGCCTGGCGCAGTTTGAGTTCGATATTGAGGTTGAAGTCGGGTGCATCGATACCGATGAACACGTCCGGCTTCGCGGCGATCAGGTCGGCGACCAGTTTCTTGCGCCGCGCCAGCAACTCGCGCAGGCGACCCAGGACTTCCACCAGCCCCATCACAGACAGGCGCTCCATCGGGAAGTACGGGGTCAGGCCCTCGGCCTGCATCAGCGGACCACCAACACCGATGAATTCGACGGCCGGGTGACGAGCCTTGAGCGCGCGCATGAGGCCCGCACCCAGAATGTCACCGGAAGCCTCACCCGCTACCAGCGCAATACGCAGATTGGCCATGATTAGCGGGTGATGCCGCGAGTCGAAGACTGGATGGAGTCACGGAACACCGCTACTTCCGGATACTGGGCCGACGGCTCGGCCAGTTCGGCGAGCGCCTGCTCAACGGTCAGGCCCTGACGGTACACCACCTTGTAGGCACGACGCAGTGCGTGGATCGCATCTTCGCTGAAGCCCCGACGGCGCATGCCCTCGAAATTCATGCTACGGGCTTCGGCCGGGTTGCCGAACACCGTGACATACGCTGGAACATCCTTGCCAATCGCCGTACCCATGCCTGAGAAGCTGTGGGCGCCAATGTGGCAATACTGATGAACCAGGGTGAAGCCGGAGAGGATCGCCCAGTCTTCCACGTGCACATGGCCCGCCAGTGCAGTGTTGTTCACCAGGATGCAGTGGTTGCCGATTACGCTGTCGTGGCCGATGTGGGCATACGCCATGATCAGGTTGTGATCACCCAGGGTCGTTTCCGAACGGTCCTGGATGGTGCCACGGTGAATCGTCACGCCTTCACGGATGACGTTGTGATCACCAATCACCAGCCGGGTTTCCTCACCCTTGTACTTCAGGTCAGGTGTGTCTTCACCCACCGAGGAAAACTGGTAGATGCGATTGTGCTTACCGATTCGGGTCGGCCCCTTGAGGATCACGTGCGGCCCGATGACTGTCCCCTCGCCGATTTCCACACCCGCACCGACGATCGACCACGGGCCAACCTCGACGCCCTCAGCCAGAACGGCTGTCGGATCGATGATTGCACGAGGGTCAATCAAACTCATAGCTTGCGTTCCGCACAGATGATTTCAGCGGAGCAGACAGGCTTGCCATCGACCGAAGCCTGGCATTCGAACTTCCAGATCTGACGCTTGCAGCTGATGAACTTGGCTTCAAGTATCAGCTGGTCACCTGGCAGAACCGGCTGGCGGAAGCGCAGCTTGTCGGAGCCGACGAAATAATAAAGAGTGCCATCGGCCGGTTTCACGTCGAGCATTTTGAAGCCAAGGATCCCGGCAGCCTGAGCCATGGCCTCGATGATCAATACGCCCGGCATGATTGGATGCGCAGGGAAGTGACCATTGAAGAACGGCTCGTTGATGCTGACATTCTTGTAGGCGCGAATGCGCTTGCCTTCAACATCCAGCTCCACTACCCGGTCCACCAGCAGGAACGGGTAACGGTGAGGCAGGTATTCGCGAATCTCGTTGATGTCCATCATTTCGGGGGGAAGCCTATGTAAAGATTGGGAGCGCGCGACTGACGCACGTTCCGCTAGCAAATCAAGGAGGCAGTCTAGCGGCTGTGCACACTTGATATGGAAATGGTATCAGCCATCTGATGAAGCATTACCGTCAGGGGTCACTTCCCCTACTTGCTTTTCCAGCTGGCGCAGACGCCGTGCTATGTCATCGAGCTGACGAATGCGTGCCGCGCTTTTGCGCCACTCGGCTGCCGGCTGCATGGCCGTACCGGAAGAATAGGAACCCTTTTCGGTAATCGAGTGGGTCACCATGGTCATCCCGGTGATGAAAACGTTGTCGCAAATTTCGATATGCCCCACCAGGCCTACACCACCGGCGAGCATGCAATGCTTGCCGATTTTGGTGCTGCCGGAGATCCCGACGCACGCCGCCATGGCGGTGTGATCACCGACCTGAACGTTGTGAGCAATCTGAATCTGGTTATCGAGCTTCACGCCGTTGCCGATGATGGTATCGGCCAACGCACCGCGATCTATAGCGGTGTTCACGCCGATCTCCACATCATCACCGATCAGCACACCACCGATCTGGGCAATTTTCTGCCAGATGCCTTTTTCATTGGCAAAACCGAAGCCTTCGCCGCCGAGCACCGCACCGGACTGAATGACAACTCGCTTGCCAACGCGAACATCGTGATACAAGGTCACACGCGGCGCGAGCCAGCCACCCTCACCCACCACGCTGCGAGCGCCGATGAAGCAATGCGCGCCGACAGTCGTACCAGCTGCAACCTGCGCACCACTTTCGATCACCACAAACGCACCGATACTCGCCGCAGGATCGATCACCGCATCCGCGGCGATCACCGCCGTCGGATGTATGCCGGCGGCGGCCTTGGGCTTTGGATCGAACAGGTGGGAAACACGTGCGTAGGCCGCATAAGGATCCGGCACCACCAGCACATCGCCGGAATGACCTTCGGCGTCAGCGGCTTTCAGCAACAGGGCTGCCGCCTGACTGCCTGCCAGGTATTTACGGTATTGGGGGTTTGCAAGAAAGCTCAACTGAGCTGGGCCAGCCTCCTGCAAGGTGGCTAGCCCAGTAATTGCTTTCTCGGGGTCGCCACGTAGCGTGGCGCCGAGGAACTCGGCCAGCTGGCCGAGCTTAATGGTCACGGTCATGGATTACTTCAGCTGATTCATGCGCTCGATAACCTGGCGAGTGATGTCGTACTGAGGCTTGACATCAATCACTGCGCCACGCTCGAAGACCAGGTCATAAGCACCTTTCTTGATGACTTCTTCCACAGCGCTGTCCAGTTTCGGCTTGAGCTGCTTCAGCATTTCACGGTCGGCAACGGCTTTGGCTTCGTTCAGTTCCTTGGACTGGAACTGGAAGTCACGGGCCTTTTGCTTGAATTCAAGCTCCAGACGCTCGCGCTCGCCCTGCTGCATTTTGTCACCACCAGCCATCAGGCGGTCCTGAATGCCCTTGGCGCTGCTTTCCAGCGTCTTGAGTTTGGTCAGTTGAGGACCGAACTTCTTCTCGGCATCCACGGCGTACTTCTTGGCCGCGTCGGACTCCAGCAGAGCCATCTGATAGTTCAGAACGGCAATTTTCATGTCGGCAAATGCCGGACCAGCGACCAGTACGCTGGCCAGGAGAACCAATTGAGTCAACTTACGCACGATGCACTCCTACAAAATTCATTGTCGTTATCTTGGGTCAGACGCTTAGAACGTCTGGCCGAGGGAAAATTGGAACACTTGAGTCTCCGCGTTATCCGGTTTCTTGACCGGCATGGCCAACGCGAAACTCAGAGGCCCCAGCGCAGTTACCCACGTCACACCTAAACCCACGGAACTGGCCATGTTGCTGAGGCTGATATCGTTACACTGCGTATTGGACTTCGACGCAGGATTGGTATTGGTCGTCTGATCACACTTGGAGTCGAATACGTTACCCACATCCCAGAACACCGACGTACGCAGGGAACGTTGATCCTTGACGAACGGCAGCGGGAACAGAACCTCGGCACCACCTTGAATCAGGACATTACCGCCGAACGGCAGTGGATCCTGATCCGGGTCAGCAAGAGTGCCCGGGTTGCCAGTACTGCCTTCGCCACGGCTCGGAGTACTGCGCGGACCCAATGTACTGTCCTTGAAACCACGAACCGAGTTGAAACCACCAGCATAGTAGTTTTCATAGAATGGCAAGCCGTCGGTCGAACCATAACCATCGCCATAACCCAATTCGGTGTGCAGGCGCATGGTGTAGTTTTCAGACAGTGGCTGGAACAACTGGCCACGGTAATCGAGTTTGAAGAACGACAGGTCGCTACCCGGTACGGTGGCTTCCGCCGTCAAGCTTTGAGAATGACCACGGGTCGCCAGTACGCCTTTGTTAAGGGTGGATTCGGACCAGCCGGCCGAAGCCTTGAAGTTCAGGTACTGATCGCCTTCACGGTTAACGAAGTCGAAAATCTCGTCGACGGTGTATTGACCGGTCTTGATCTTGTCCTGTTGCGCAGACAGGCCGAAGGTCAGACGCGAAGTCTCGCTGATCGGGTAGCCGACGCTCACGCCAGCACCCATGCTGTCCACGGCATAGCTCGCTACATCGACGTCGAGGTCGTTGTAGTCGGTGGTGCGGTAGAACGCATTGTAACCCAGGCTCACGCCATCGGCGGTCCAGTAGGGGTCGACGAAACCGAAGTTGTAACGTGTCTGGTATTGGCTTTTGGTCAAGCCGATGCTGACCTTGTTACCGGTACCCAGGAAGTTGTTCTGGGTGATCGAACCACCGAGGATCAGGCCGGCGCTCTGGGCGAAACCGACGCTGGCAGTGATCGAGCCGGAAGCCTGCTCTTCAACGCTGTAGTTGACATCGACCTGGTCATCGACACCCGGCACGGCCGGTGTCTCGACGTTGACTTCCTTGAAGAAGCCCAGACGTTCCAGACGGGTCTTGGATTGGTCGATCAGGTAGGTTGAAGCCCAGCCGCCTTCCATCTGACGCATTTCACGACGCAGCACTTCGTCTTCGGACTTGGTGTTGCCACGGAAATTGATGCGGTTCACGTAAGCACGCTTGCCCGGATCGACCGCGAACAGGATGTCTACGGTGTGATCTTCATCATGCGGTTGAGGCACGCCGTTGACGTTGGCGAAGGTATAACCTTCGTTACCCAGACGACGGGTGATCAGCTCGGAGGTAGTGGTCATCAGCTTGCGCGAGAACACCTGGCCTTTTTGCACCAGCAGCAGGGACTTGACCTGGTCTTCAGGGACTTTCAGGTCGCCGCTGAGCTTGACGTCACGAACGGTGTATTTCTCGCCTTCGTTGACGTTGACGGTAATGTAGACGTGCTTCTTGTCCGGCGTAATGGAAACCTGGGTCGAAGCGATATCCATATTGATATAGCCACGGTCCAGGTAGTAGGAACGCAGGCGCTCCAGGTCACCGGAGAGTTTTTCACGGGCGTACTTGTCGTCGTTCTTGAAGAACGACAACCAGTTGGTGGTCTTGAGTTCGAACAGGTCGATCAGGTCTTCATCGGGGAAAACCGTGTTGCCCACCACGTTGATATGTTGGATGGCTGCAACGGTACCTTCGTTGATATTGACCTTCAGGCCAACACGGTTACGTGGTTGCGGTACCACTTCGGTATCGACGGTAGCCGAGTAGCGACCCTGGGCGACGTACTGGCGCTGCAGTTCGTTACGCACACCTTCAAGGGTGGCACGCTGGAAGATCTCGCCTTCGGCCAGACCGGATTGCTTGAGGCCTTTCATCAGGTCTTCGGTAGAGATCGCCTTGTTGCCTTCGATCTCGATACTGGCGACAGACGGGCGCTCGACTACAGTGATGACCAGGACGTTGCCATCGCGGCCCAGCTGGATATCTTGAAAGAAACCGGTTTTGAACAACGCACGAGTGGATTCCACCAGGCGACGATCATCCGCCTGTTCACCGACGTTCAACGGCAAAGCACCAAAGACGCTACCCGCGGAGACCCGCTGGAGGCCATTGACGCGAATATCAGAGATAGTGAAGGACTCGGCGTGAACTTCGGCGATCATCAATACGGTGAGAACCGCAGTTAGCAGCAGACGTTTCATGAAGTCCTTTCTTATTCCAACTGGCAATAAACAAACTGCCGCAAAATGCGGCAGATTCGCAATTCAGCGAAGCGTTACAGTCGACCCAGATCATTGACCAGAGCAAGCAACATCACCCCGATCACCAAACTGATACCGATCTGTATCCCCCAACCTTGCACCCGATCCGACAAGGGACGACCACGCGCCCACTCGATCAGATAAAACAACAAATGCCCCCCATCCAGTACCGGAATGGGCAACAAATTCAGAACACCCAGGCTAATACTCAGATAAGCAAGGAAATTCAGGAAATCAGCAACACCCGACTGGGCCGAAGCGCCCGCCACTTTAGCAATGGTTATCGGTCCACTCAAGTTTTTTACCGAGAGCTCACCGAACAACATTTTCTTCAGTGAATCGAGGGTCAGCACGCTCATGGTCCAGGTGCGTCGAGCCCCCTCGCCAATCGCTGCCAATGGCCCGTAACTGACCTCGCGCATCATCTCCGGCGGCCAATCGACAGCCTTCACCCCTGCCCCCAGGTAACCGCTGGGTGACTTGCTCTCGCCGCGAGCGGCCAGCGTCACCGGGATGTCGATTTGAGCACCGTCACGCTCGACCCGCAGTATGATTTTGGTATCAGGATGCATACGCACGGTATCGACAACCTGCTGCCAGTCATCCAGCGTACGACCATCGAGCGCCAGCAACCGGTCGCCGGTCTTCAGGCCGGCAGCCTGGGCCGGCCCCTTTGGATCGAGTTCGGCCAGCACAGGTGGCAATGCCGGACGCCACGGGCGAATCCCCAACGAATGGATAGGGTCGGGTTCGTTAGCCCCTTTAAGCCATTTGTCCAGCACAAGTTCACGAGGAGAATCGGTCGTGGAGCCTTGTTCGCGAACCATTACCTGCAACGAGCCGCTTTCACCCAGGCGACGAACCAATTGCAGATTCACCGCCGCCCAGCCGGAAGTCGCTTCGCCATCAATGGCCACGATCTCCTCGCCCGGGTTCAAACCCGCCTTGGCCGCGATACTGCCGGACTCTACAGCCCCGATGACCGGACGCACCTGCTCACTGCCGAGCATTGCCAATCCCCAGAAGAAAACCAATGCCAGCAAGAAGTTGGCAATCGGCCCTGCCGCTACAATGGCAATGCGCTGACGAACGGATTTGCGATTGAAGGCTTGATCAAGTTTATCGAGCGGTACTTCACCTTCGCGCTCGTCGAGCATTTTTACGTAGCCGCCCAACGGGATGGCTGCAACGACAAACTCGGTGCCTTGCTTGTCGTGCCAGCGCAGCAACGGCATGCCAAAGCCAACGGAGAAGCGCAGCACCTTGACCCCACAGCGACGCGCGACCCAAAAATGGCCGAACTCGTGAAAGGTAACCAGCACACCCAGAGCGACCAGGGTGCCGACAATCATATAGAGCGCGCTCATCTACTTTCTCCGCAAACCTGTCCGCTGCTGCGCAGGTCAACTATCCGCAGCATTTACCGCCCATGACGGCTCAACCATTGTCCGGCCAGCAAGCGCGCTTTCGCGTCTGCCGTGAACACTGCATCGAGATCATCCACTGCCACCACGGGCTCAAGATTCAGTACTTCCTCGATGATACTCGCGATTTCCGGATATCGAACCCGCTCGTCGAGAAATGCCGCCACTGCCACCTCATTTGCTGCATTAAGCATCGCTGGCGCGCTGTTACCCGCCTCGGCCGCCTGACGAGCCAGGCGCAAACAAGGGAAACGCTCTTCATCGGGCGCCTCGAAGTCCAGCCGTGCAATGGCAAACAGATCCAACGGTGCCACACCCGAGTCGATCCGCTCCGGCCAGGCCAGGGCATTGGCGATGGGCGTGCGCATGTCCGGATTACCCAGCTGCGCCAGGACAGAACCATCGACATAGTCGACCAGCGAATGGATCACACTTTGCGGGTGAACCACCACCTCGACCTGCGCCGGCCTGGCATCGAACAGCCAGCAGGCCTCGATCAACTCAAGCCCCTTGTTCATCATGCTGGCCGAGTCAACGGAGATTTTTCGCCCCATGGACCAGTTCGGGTGCGCACACGCCTGGTCAGGTGAAACATGCGCCAGCTCAGCCATTGGCGTCTGCCGGAACGGACCGCCAGAAGCCGTCAGCAAGATCCGACGTACGCCGACTGCCTCAAGGCCACGGGCATAATCGAGCGGCATGCACTGGAAAATCGCGTTGTGCTCGCTATCGATCGGCAGCAACACCGAGCCACTCTTGCGCACCGCCTGCATAAACAGCGCGCCGGACATGACCAGCGCTTCCTTGTTGGCCAGGAGGATCTTTTTGCCAGCCTCGACTGCCGCCAGTGTCGGGCGCAATCCCGCCGCACCGACAATGGCCGCCATGACCGTATCGACTTCCGGATCGGAAGCGACCCGACACAAACCGTCCTCACCCACCAGAACACGGGTCGAAAGACCCGCCGCACGCAAATCGTCCTGCAAGGTGCGGGCAGCAGCGACCTCAGGTACGACAGCGAACCGTGGGACATGGCGCACGCAAAGCGCCAGCAACTCACTCAAGCGAGTGAAGCCGCTCAATGCAAAGACCCGATAACGATCAGGATGGCGAGCGATGACGTCGAGCGTACTCAGGCCAATCGAGCCGGTCGCACCCAGAACGGTAATCTGTTGCGGGCGACTCATGGCGCCGCCATCCACAACAGTACGGCGAACACCGGAATCGCTGCCGTCAGGCTGTCGATACGATCCAGCACCCCCCCGTGCCCCGGAAGCAGGTTGCTGCTGTCCTTGATCCCGGACTGGCGCTTGAACATGCTTTCAGTGAGATCGCCCACCACCGAAATGAACACGATCAGCGCGGCCCCGATCAACCCCTTGAGCAGCTCGGCCACCGTCCAGTCACGCACCAGGCCAACGAATGTGGTAATGACCAGACTCAGCGCCAGCCCACCGTACACGCCTTCCCAGCTTTTGCCCGGGCTGACCTGCGGTGCGAGCTTGCGCTTGCCGAAAGCACGACCGGAGAAGTAGGCACCAATATCGGCACCCCAGACCAACACCATCACCGCCAGGATCAGCAAGTTACCCAGCGGGTATTGCTTGATCTGCACCAGACCTTGCCACGCCGGCAGGAGAATCAACAGGCCGATCACCAGCTTGGTCGCCGCATTGGACCAATGATCGCTCGAATGCGGATAGCTCAGCACCAGATACGTCGCCACCGCCCACCACAATACCGAAGCGCCCAATACCCAAGGCGCGAGGCCGGGCAGGATGTACATGAGCAACAGCATCAAAGCGACCACGGCGGAATAGCCGAGGCGAAACGCTTGACCGGCGAAACCCGCCAGTCGCGCCCATTCCCAGGCACCCAGGGTTACGACCAACCCGATGAACAGCGCAAAACCGGAACCTTCAAGCAGGAAAAACCCGCACAAGGCAATCGGCAGCAGGATCAGTGCGGTGATGATTCGTTGTTTAAGCATTAAACCCGGGCTCCAGCCTCGACCTGCTCGCTCGTTTTACCGAAGCGGCGCTGGCGGGAAGCGAAATCGGCCAGCGCATTGCGCATGGCATCGTGTTTGAAGTCCGGCCAGAACAGGTCGGAGAAATACAACTCGGCATAGGCCAGCTGCCAGAGCAGGAAGTTGCTGATGCGGTGCTCGCCACCGGTACGGATACACAAGTCAGGCAGCGGCAGGTCACCCGTGACCAGACAGGTCTGCAGCAGATCAGGCGTGATGTCTTCCGGACGCAAGTGCCCGGCCTGAACCTCTCGCGCCAGTCGTTGTGCAGCTTGCGCGATATCCCACTGACCGCCGTAATTGGCGGCGATCTGCAGGATAAAACGATTGGCGCCAGCCGTCATGCTTTCAGCTTCGCGCATGGCAGCCTGCAGCTCGGGATGAAAGCGTGAGCGATCACCAATGATGCGCAGGCTGATGTTGTTGTCGTTGAGGCGCTTGGCCTCACGACGCAGGGCCTTGAAGAACAGATCCATCAAGGCGCTGACTTCATCGGCTGGACGCTGCCAGTTCTCGCTGGAAAAGGCGAACAAGGTCAGCACTTCGACCTTGGCCTCGGCGCAGACTTCAATGACCGCACGTACCGCATCCACACCCGCTTTATGCCCGGCGACACCCGGCATAAAGCGCTTTTTCGCCCAGCGATTGTTACCATCCATGATGATCGCGACATGGCGCGGCACCGCGGACGGTGCAGTCTGCTTGGTCTTTTCCATGAAAACGCGACCCTTATACGGCCATCAGGTCTTTTTCTTTCTCTGCCAGCTTCGCGTCGATTTCAGCCACGAACTTCTTGGTCAGGTCGTCGATCTCGCCAGTAGCGCGACGCTCTTCGTCTTCACTGATCTCTTTTTCCTTGACCAGGTCTTTCAACGAGCTGTTGGCATCGCGACGGATGTTGCGCACGGCAACACGAGCGTCTTCAGCCACATCACGGGCCTGCTTGGTGAAACCGCGGCGGGTTTCTTCGGTCAGGGCCGGCATGCTGATCAGCAGCAGCTCACCCAGGTTTGTCGGGTTCAGGTTCAGACCTGCACTGCCGATAGCCTTGTCGACTGCGCCGAGCATGTTGCGCTCGAAGGCAACGACTTGCAGGGTACGGGCGTCCTTGACGGTGATGTTGGCCACTTGCTTGATCGGGGTGTCAGCGCCGTAGTACGGCACCATCACGCCTTCCAGAATGCTCGGGTGCGCCTGGCCGGTACGGATGCGGCCGAAGTTGTGCGACAGGGACTCCACCGACTTCTGCATGCGCTCTTTAGCGTCTTTCTTGATTTCGTTGATCATTGTTCGCCTTCCTCGATCAGGGTTCCTTCAGCGCCGCCATGCACGATGTTCAGCAGGGCGCCGGGCTTGTTCATGTTAAATACGCGTAGCGGCATCTTGTGGTCGCGGCACAGGCAAATGGCCGTCAGATCCATCACACCCAGCTTGCGATCCAGCACTTCATCGTAGGTCAGATGATCGAACTTCTCGGCATGCGGGTCTTTGAACGGGTCAGCGGTGTAGACGCCATCGACCTTGGTCGCCTTGAGCACGACATCGGCATCGATTTCGATTGCACGCAGGCAGGCAGCCGAATCCGTCGTAAAGAACGGGTTGCCGGTACCGGCCGCGAAAATCACCACGTCCTTGGAGTTCAAGTGGCGCATGGCCTTGCGGCGATCATAGTGATCGGTCACGCCAACCATCGAAATAGCGGACATCACGATGGCCGAGATGTTGGCGCGCTCAAGGGCGTCGCGCATGGCCAGGGCGTTCATCACAGTGGCCAGCATGCCCATGTGGTCGCCGGTGACCCGATCCATGCCAGCCTTGCTCAGCGCCTCACCGCGGAACAGGTTACCACCACCGATAACCAGACCGACCTGAACACCGATGCCGACCAGCTGGCCAACTTCCAATGCCATGCGATCCAGAACTTTCGGGTCGATCCCGAACTCCTCCGAGCCCATCAGGGCCTCGCCGCTAAGCTTGAGTAGAATGCGTTTATAGCGAGCCTGATAACCACTGCCCTGCTGAGCCATTGCGAATCTCTCCTGCGGCGTATTTTAAAAATTCTTTGCGAGCTGTTTACAGCTGGCGTTCACTCTTGCTTGGCGCTGCTTCAGCGCCATCGGAACATGGCTTTGTAAGCCAGTTCCAAAAGGAAACCAAATAAAAATTGGTGCCCCATCTGAAAAGAGGCTGCGCGCGTGAGCGGGCAGCCTCTTCTGGGCGACAGTTAAAAAACCGTCTTATTGCTTGGCGGCAGCCAGCTGGGCAGCAACTTCTTCTGCGAAGTTGTCCACTGGCTTCTCGATGCCTTCGCCGACTTTGAAGTAGGTGAAGGAAACGATTTCAGCGCCGGCTTTCTTGGCCAGGGCACCCACGGTGAGTTCCGGGTTCATCACGAAAGCTTGCTCGACCAGGCTGGCTTCAGCCAGGAACTTGGTGATACGGCCGGCAATCATCTTCTCGACGATTTCAGCAGGCTTGCCTTTCATCTTGTCTTCGTTCAGCTGCAGGAATACAGCCTTCTCGCGCTCGATGGCTTCGGCAGAAACCTGCGATGGCAGCAGGAACTCAGGATTGCTTGCAGCCACGTGCATGGCGATCTCTTTGGCCAGCTGAACATCACCGCCCTTGAGAACAACAGCAACACCGATCTTGTTACCGTGCAGGTAGGTGCCGACAACGTCACCCTCTACGCGTACCAGACGACGAATGTTGACGTTCTCGCCAACCTTGGCCACCAGGGCTTCACGAGCCGCTTCCTGAGCAGCGATCAGCGGAGCTGCGTCGGTCAGTTTTTCGGCGAAGGCTTTTTCTACGCTGGCAGCAACGAAGTTCTTGAAGTCGTCTTGCAGGGCCAGGAAGTC
This sequence comes from Pseudomonas sp. B28(2017), assembly GCF_002113025.1. Classification (GTDB taxonomy): domain Bacteria; phylum Pseudomonadota; class Gammaproteobacteria; order Pseudomonadales; family Pseudomonadaceae; genus Aquipseudomonas. The sequence goes on from NZ_NEJH01000002.1 coordinate 553,713, forward strand.
GGTCTGCGAGTTGACTTCCAGCAGCACGGCTGCCTTGTCGTCAGCCTTGATGGCGATAGCGCCTTCAGCGGCAACGTTGCCGGCTTTCTTGGCAGCCTTGATGGCGCCCGAAGCACGCATGTCATCAATGGCTTTCTCGATGTCGCCACCAGCCTTGGTCAAGGCCTTTTTGCAATCCATCATGCCTTCGCCGGTACGCTCGCGCAGTTCTTTGACCAACGCTGCAGTAATCTCTGCCATTTCAAAATCCTCTTGGATAGGTTTTCAACCATTCCACCCGACCGAACGGGCGATCAATTCTTCCCGAACCACCCTTGTTAGCTGCCGCACGTTACAGATAGAGCAGTGGGCGCCGACAAATGGTTTTCGAGGTGGCAAAAAGGGGGCCAAGCCCCCTTTTTGCTTACTGAGTCAACGCCAAGGCGTCAATTACTCAGCTGCTGCTACCGGAGCTTCGTCAACGAATACTTCGGTGCCGCCGGCAACATTGTTGCGACCGCGGATTACAGCGTCAGCCATCGAACCCATGTACAACTGGATAGCGCGGATTGCGTCATCGTTGCCTGGGATGATGTAGTCAACGCCTTCCGGGCTGCTGTTGGTATCGACTACGCCGATAACCGGGATGCCCAGCTTGTTGGCTTCGGTGATCGCGATGCGCTCGTGATCAACGTCGATAACGAACAGAGCGTCTGGCAGACCGCCCATGTCCTTGATACCACCCAGGGAACGATCCAGCTTTTCCAGGTCACGAGTGCGCATCAGCGCTTCTTTCTTGGTCAGCTTGGCGAAAGTACCGTCTTCAGATTGAACTTCAAGGTCACGCAGACGCTTGATGGAAGCACGGATGGTTTTGAAGTTGGTCAGCATGCCGCCCAACCAGCGGTGATCGACGTACGGCGAACCGCAACGTGCTGCTTCTTCAGCAACGATCTTGCCAGCGGAACGCTTGGTGCCGACGAACAGAATCTTGTTTTTGCCCTGGGCCAGACGCTCTACGAAAGTCAGAGCTTCGTTGAACATTGGCAGGGTTTTTTCAAGGTTGATGATGTGAATCTTGTTACGCGCGCCGAAAATGTACTTGCCCATTTTCGGGTTCCAGTAACGGGTCTGGTGACCGAAGTGCACACCGGCCTTCAGCATATCGCGCATATTGACTTGGGACATGATAGTTCCTTAATAAGTCGGGTTTGGCCTCCACGTATCCCAATGACCAACCAGCAGCATCAGCTGAAGGCACCCAGGTCATCGTGTCGACACGTGTGTGGATTTAGGCTTTTCGGGACATCCCCGGAAAGCGGCGCATTTTATACCACAAGGCAGGGCAAAACGGAACCCGGATTCTGAAATCCTGGCGAGCGCTTTGCTCCATTCCTTGGAATCCGCCAAGAATGCACCATTCTATAAAGAGAAGCGATGCACACAGGCGCAGATTTGCGCTGATCGTCTGGTAGAATCGCATTTTTCAGGGCCGCGAAGATCGATCGCGTAATGCCCTTTCCGTTTAGAAAGCGCCATCGAGCGCAGAGAGAGCCTGTATGACCGTCACCCTCAAAACCCCCGAGGATATCGCCAAAATGCGTATCGCCGGCAAACTGGCCGCCGATGTGCTGGAAATGATTGCCGAATATGTCAAGCCGGGCGTTACCACCGATCAACTGAACCAGATCTGCCACGACTATATCGTCAATGAGCAGAAAGCCATCCCCGCCCCGCTCAACTACAAGGGCTATCCAAAGTCGATCTGCACGTCGATCAACCATGTGGTCTGCCACGGCATCCCGAACGACAAGCCGCTGAAAGATGGCGACACCCTGAACATCGACGTCACTGTCATCAAGGACGGCTACCACGGCGACACCAGCCGCATGTTCCATGTCGGCAACGTGCCGGTCTGGGCCGAGCGCCTGTCCCAGGTGACCCAGGAATGCATGTACAAGGCGATTGAAATCGTCAAACCCGGCTGCCGCCTGGGCGATATCGGCGAAATCATCCAGAAGCACGCTGAAAAGAACGGTTTCTCGGTGGTTCGCGAATTCTGCGGTCACGGAATCGGCAAGGTTTTCCACGAAGAGCCGCAGATCCTGCACTACGGCCGCGCTGGCACCGGCATGGAACTCAAGGCCGGCATGACCTTCACCATCGAGCCGATGATCAACCAGGGCAAGGCTGACACCAAGGTACTGGGCGATGGCTGGACCGCGATCACAAAGGACCGCAAGCTCTCGGCACAGTGGGAACACACCCTGCTGGTGACCGAAACCGGTTACGAGATCTTCACCCTGCGCAGCGATGACACCATCCCTCGCGTTTCGGCCTGATCCCGTTACCGTACATCGCCTTATAGAAAGGAAAGCCAATCGATGCCGCAGGTGGATCCCGAACTCTTCGACCGAGGCCAGTTCCAGGCTGAACTGGCCCTGAAGGCAAGCCCGATAGCGGCCTTCAAGAAGGCGATCCGCCAGGCCCGCGAGGTGCTCGACACCCGTTTTCGCAACGGACGGGACATTCGCCGGCTGATCGAGGATCGTGCCTGGTTTGTCGATAACATCCTGCAAAAGGCCTGGAACCAGTTCAGCTTGAGTTCCGAAGCTGGCATTGCATTGGTCGCGGTCGGTGGCTACGGCCGCGGCGAATTGCATCCTTATTCCGATATCGACTTGCTGATCCTGCTGGACAGCGCCGACCACGAAGTTTTCCGCGATTCCATAGAGCGTTTTCTGACGCTGTTGTGGGACATCGGCCTGGAGGTTGGCCAGAGCGTTCGCTCGGTCGACGAGTGCGCCGTCGAGGCCCGCGCCGACCTGACGGTCGTCACCAACCTGATGGAAAGCCGCACCATCGCCGGCCCCGAGCATTTGCGCCAGCGCATGCTGGAGGTCACCAGCACCACGCACATGTGGCCGAGCAAGGACTTCTTCCTGGCCAAGCGCGCCGAACAAAAGGCCCGCCACCACAAGTACAACGACACCGAATACAACCTGGAACCCAACGTCAAAGGCTCACCCGGCGGCTTGCGGGATATCCAGACGATTCTCTGGGTAGCCCGTCGCGAGTACGGAACCCTGAACTTGCGGGCACTGGCTGGCGAAGGGTTCCTGGTCGAGAGTGAAAACGCCCTGCTCGCCTCTTCCCAGGAGTTCCTGTGGAAGGTTCGCTACGCCCTGCACATGCTCGCCGGTCGTGCCGAAGACCGCCTGCTGTTCGATCACCAGCGCACCATTGCCGGGCTGTTGGGCTTCAAGGGCGACGACGCCAAGCAAGCCGTCGAAAACTTCATGCAGCAGTATTACCGGGTGGTGATGAGCATCGCCCAGCTCAGCGACCTGATCATCCAGCACTTCGAAGAAGTCATCCTCGCACCGGAAGACGAAGCGCCACCACAACCGATCAACTCGCGCTTCCAGCTGCATGACGGCTACATCGAAGCACGCAACGACAACGTCTTTCGCCGCACGCCGTTCGCCATGCTCGAAATATTCGTGCTGATGGCCCAGCAGCCGGAAATCAAGGGGGTGCGCGCCGACACCATTCGTCTGCTGCGGGAAAATCGCTACCTGATCGACGACGACTTCCGCAACGATATTCGCAACACCAGCCTGTTCATCGAGTTGTTCAAGTGCAAGATCGGCATCCACCGCAACCTGCGGCGAATGAACCGTTACGGCATCCTCGGGCGTTACCTGCCCGAATTCGGCTTTATCGTCGGGCAGATGCAACATGATTTGTTCCATATCTATACAGTCGATGCCCACACCCTGAACCTGATCAAACACCTGCGTAAGTTGCAGTACACCAAGGTGTCGGAAAAATTCCCGCTGGCCAGCAAGCTCATGGGCAAGCTGCCCAAGCCCGAACTGATTTACATGGCCGGCCTGTACCACGACATCGGCAAAGGCCGGCATGGCGATCACTCGGACATCGGTGCCGTGGATGCCGAGGCCTTTTGCCAGCGTCATCAACTGCCCACGTGGGACAGCCGCCTGATCGTTTGGCTGGTGCAAAACCATCTTGTGATGTCGACAACCGCCCAGCGCAAGGACCTGTCCGACCCGCAGGTGATCCACGATTTCGCACAGATCGTCGGCGACGAAACCCGCCTCGACTACCTGTACGTGCTGACCGTCGCCGACATCAACGCCACCAACCCGACCCTGTGGAACTCCTGGCGCGCCAGCCTGCTGCGCCAGCTCTACACCGAGACCAAGCGCGCCCTGCGTCGCGGCCTGGAGAACCCGGTGGATCGCGAAGAACAGATCCGCCAGACCCAGAGCGCCGCCCTGGATATCCTGGTGCGCGGCGGCACCGACCCGGACGATGTCGAGCAACTGTGGGCACAGTTGGGTGACGACTATTTCCTGCGCCACACCGCCGGCGATGTGGCCTGGCACAGCGACGCGATCCTCCAGCAACCGGCCGACGGCGGGCCACTGGTACTGATCAAGGAAACCACCCAGCGCGAGTTCGAGGGCGGAACACAGATCTTCATCTACGCCCCCGACCAGCACGACTTCTTCGCCGTGACCGTGGCTGCGATGGACCAGCTCAACCTGAACATTCACGACGCCCGGGTCATCACCTCCAGCAGCCAGTTCACCCTCGACACCTATATCGTGCTCGACACCGACGGCGACTCGATTGGCGATAACCCGGCACGAATCAAGCAAATCCGCGACGGCCTGACCGAAGCCCTGCGCAACCCGGATGACTACCCGACCATCATCCAGCGCCGGGTGCCCCGTCAGCTCAAGCATTTCGCCTTTGCGCCACAAGTGACGATCCACAACGACGCCCAGCGCCAAGTGACGGTGCTGGAACTCACGGCACCTGACCGCCCGGGCCTGCTGGCGCGGATTGGGACGATTTTCCTGGAGTTCGATCTGTCACTGCAAAATGCCAAGATCGCCACCCTCGGCGAACGCGTGGAAGACGTGTTCTTCATCACCGACGCCAACAATCAGCCGTTGTCCGACCCGCTGCTGTGCAGCCGCTTGCAGGATGCGATCGTCGAACAACTGAGCGTCAACCAGGAACCTGATATCAAACTGTCGCGCATCAGCATCTGAATCAACAACGGCCCGCCCTAATATAGGAGCGAGCCTGCTCGCGATGAACTCAAATACGCCGCGTTACCCTGGCAAGAACGCGTTATCGTTGACGACCATCGCGAGCAAGCTCGCTCCTACAGGGACCAGCGCCGCTCCAACACCGAACGAGATTTATCGATGAACAACGCTCTGACCCAGCTCCAGCCCTACCCGTTCGAGAAACTCCGCGCCCTGCTCGGCAGTGTCACGCCCAATCCGGACAAACGCCCGATTGCCTTGTCCATCGGCGAGCCGAAACACCGCTCGCCGAGCTTTGTCGCCGAAGCCCTGGCCAGCAACCTGGATCAGATGGCGGTGTACCCGACCACCCTCGGTATTCCGGCCCTGCGTGAAGCTATCGCTGCATGGTGCGAGCGGCGCTTCGATGTCCCTAAAGGCTGGATCGACCCGGCGCGCAACGTGCTGCCGGTCAACGGCACCCGCGAAGCGCTGTTCGCCTTCACCCAGACCGTGGTCAACCGTGGCGATGACGCTCTGGTGGTCAGCCCGAACCCGTTCTACCAGATCTACGAAGGCGCGGCGTTCCTCGCCGGCGCCAAGCCGCATTACCTGCCGTGCCTGGACGAAAACGGCTTCAACCCGGATTTCGACGCCGTGTCGCCGGACATCTGGAAACACTGCCAGATCCTGTTCCTGTGCTCGCCAGGCAACCCGACCGGCGCATTGATTCCGGTGGAAACCCTGAAAAAGCTGATCGCACTGGCCGACGAGTACGACTTCGTGATTGCCGCCGATGAGTGCTACAGCGAGCTGTATTTCGACGAACAGACTCCGCCGCCAGGCCTGCTCAGCGCTTGCGCGGAACTAGGCCGCAAGGATTTCAAGCGTTGCGTGGTGTTCCACAGCCTGTCCAAGCGCTCCAACCTGCCGGGCCTGCGTTCCGGTTTCGTCGCCGGCGATGCCGATATCCTCAAGGGGTTCCTGCTGTATCGCACCTACCACGGCTGCGCGATGCCGGTTCAGACGCAACTGGCCAGTGTTGCCGCGTGGAATGACGAAGTGCATGTGCGCGCCAACCGTGCGTTGTACCGCGAGAAGTTCGATGCGGTCCTGGACATCCTCAGCCCGGTGCTGGACGTACAGCGTCCGGATGGCAGTTTCTACCTGTGGCCGAATGTGGCAGGTGACGACGCAGCGTTCTGCCGCGACCTGTTCGAACAGGAGCACGTGACCGTGGTGCCGGGCTCTTACCTGTCACGGGATGTCGATGGCGTCAATCCGGGGGCCGGGCGTGTGCGCATGGCGCTGGTTGCACCGTTGGCGGAGTGTGTTGAAGCCGCCGAGCGGATTCGCGATTTCATCCAGCGCCGCAAATAACCCCCTACCGGTGACGGCCAGGTTTACTTCACCTGGCCCAGCTTGGCCTCACTCAAGTCCAGCTCACCCAACACCTCACGCAACACGTCATCACCAACCTGGTGCTGACGACTGAGGCTATACAACTCCAGGCGCTGCGCCCGCAGCGCCTTCAAGCGCAAACGCCGCTCCAGCAAGTCCATCTGAAAGGCCAGGGCCTGGGCTTCAGCGGAATCGTTGAACACCTCCAACTGATGTCGGTACTCCGACATGATCCGCGCCTTGAGTTCTGCAGCCAGCGCGGATTGGGCGGCGTCCTGCGGGTTGACCTCTTCTGCCTCAAGCGCATGAATGGCCGCTTCGGCGGTCTTGCGCCAGGCGTCACGCACTTCATTACGCCGCTTGTCGTCCGGGCTGGCTTCGATGCCACGCAACAACAGCGGCAGCGCGATGCAGGCCGCAATCAACGACAGCAGAATCACCCCGGCAGCAATAAAGATCAGCAAGTCCCGCTCTGGAAATGCGCTGCCCCCCATAAGCATCGGCACCGACATCACACCCGCCAGCGTCACGGCCCCGCGCACACCGCCAACGGTCAGCAACCAACAGGATCGCGCTGTCGGCACCCGGGTAACCTCACCCTTGCCGCGCAGGCGTCGCAGCAACACCGACAGGCGCCAGATGCTCTGCACCCAGACGAAGCGCAAGGCCAACAGCACCAGGAAAATTGCCAGCACGTCCAGCCCGCGATACAGCAACGTCGGCCATAGCGAGGTTTCGTGACTGGCGACGGCCTTGATGATGTCTGGCAACTGCAGGCCCAGCAGCAGGAAAATCAAGCCATTGAAGGCGAACTCCAGCAATGACCAGACGCTGCGATTGAGCAGGCGGGTGTTGGTCTGGCGCGGCAGCAGATCGAGCCAGCTCTGCATCATCCCCGCCGCCACCGCCGACAGGATGCCCGACACTTCCATCCGCTCGGCCAGCACGTAGGCCGCAAACGGCAGCAGCAACATGAACACCACGTGCGTCGCCGGATCATCCCAACCGCGCGCGATCATCCACGCTCGCAGGCGGCCGACCAGCCAGCTCAAGGCCACCCCGACGGCCAGACCACCGACGGCGACCAGCATGAATGTCAGGCTGGCATTGGCCAGCGAGAACACGCCGGTCACCGCTGCCACCAGCGCAAACTTGAACGTCACCAGGCCCGAGGCATCGTTCATCAGCGCCTCACCCTGCAAGATGTGCATCAAGGGTGTGGGCAGTCTATTGCGGGAAATGGCCGACACCGCCACCGCATCTGTCGGCGACAGCACGGCCGCCAGGGCAAACGCCACCGGCAACGGCACACCGGGCAACAGCCAGTGAATGAAATACCCGGCGCCGACCACGGTGAACAGCACCAACCCCACCGCCAGAGTCAGGATCGGTCCGCGCAGACGCCAGAGTTCGCGCTTGGGCATTCGCCAGCCGTCGGAGAACAACAGCGGCGGCAGGAACAGAAACAGGAACAGTTCGGGATCAAGGGCTACATGCAAACCCAGCGTCGGCCATGCAAGCAAGGCCCCAGCGGCGATTTGAACCAGCGGCAACGGCAACGGAATCACCCGTCCGATCAGGCGCGAAACGCCGACCAGCATCAACAGGATCAGGACGGTGTAAGCGGTTTGCATAAAGCGTGGTTCCCGGACAATCGACAGCATTGAAGTGCCATATTAGCCGCTTAGACTCTCTGCTGACCCTTGCACCAATGTCGCACGCAGGTCGCTGAAGCAACCGTATTCCCTGTGGGATTTGCGCTTCCATGGCATAATCCGTCACCTTTTATTTACGGCATATGCAAAGGGGGCAATTCCTTGACCGTTTCAAGCAAAACGTTGCACCTTTTCGGCATCAAAGCCTGCGACACCATGAAAAAGGCGCGCACCTGGCTCGATGAACACGCTGCCAGTTATGACTTTCATGATTACAAAGCGGTCGGTATCGACCGTGAACACCTGACCCAATGGTGCAACGAGCACGGCTGGGAAGTGGTGTTGAACCGTGCAGGCACGACCTTTCGCAAGCTCGACGACGAACGCAAAGCCGATCTCGACCAGACGAAAGCCATCGAACTGATGCTCGCACAACCCTCGATGATCAAGCGCCCGGTGCTCGATCTCGGTGACCGAACCCTGATTGGCTTCAAGCCAGATATCTACGCGGCCGCGCTCAAGTAAGCAGCCCGTTTCAATTTGCTAGAGGTATCAACATGTCTACTACCCTGTTCAGCCTGGCCTTTGGTGTCGGCACTCAAAACCGTCAAGGCGCATGGCTGGAAGTGTTCTACGCCCAACCGCTGCTCAACCCGTCCGCCGAGCTGGTCGCTGCCATTGCGCCGATCCTCGGTTACAGCGAAGGCAACCAGGCCATCACCTTCACCACCGCACAGGCCGCGCAACTGGCTGAAGCCGTGAAAGGCATCGACGCGGTACAAGGCAAGCTGCTGACCCGCCTGGCCGAAAGCCACAAGCCGCTGGTTGCCACCTTGCTGGCTGAAGACGCCCAGTTGTCGTCCACCCCGGAGGCTTACCTCAAGCTGCACCTGCTGAGCCATCGCCTGGTCAAGCCACACGGCCTGAACCTGGCCGGGATCTTCCCGTTGCTGCCAAACGTGGCCTGGACCAGCCAGGGCGCGATCGACCTGAGCGAGCTGGCCGAGCTGCAACTCGAAGCCCGCCTGCGCGGCGAGCTGCTGGAAGTCTTCTCGGTGGACAAGTTCCCGAAAATGACCGACTACGTGGTTCCGGCCGGCGTACGTATCGCTGATGCTGCGCGTCTGCGCCTGGGTGCTTACGTGGGCGAAGGCACCACCGTGATGCACGAAGGCTTCATCAACTTCAACGCCGGCACCGAAGGCCCGGGCATGATCGAAGGCCGCGTATCCGCTGGCGTATTCGTTGGCAAGGGTTCGGACCTGGGCGGCGGCTGCTCGACCATGGGCACCCTGTCGGGCGGCGGCAATATCGTGATCAAGGTCGGCGAAGGCTGCCTGATCGGCGCCAACGCCGGTATCGGTATCCCGTTGGGCGACCGTAACACCGTCGAGTCGGGCCTCTACGTGACCGCTGGCACCAAAGTCGCGTTGCTGGACGAAAACAATCAGTTGGTCAAAGTGGTCAAGGCTCGTGAACTGGCCGGTCAGCCGGACCTGTTGTTCCGTCGCAATTCGGAGACCGGTGCCGTGGAATGCAAAACCCACAAATCGGCCATCGAACTGAACGAAGCGCTGCACGCGCACAACTAAGTGCCACAGGCATCTGTGGGAGCGAGCTTGCTCGCGATGTTTTTTGGCGACCTTACGGACGCCATCGCGAGCAAGCTCGCTCCCACAAGGTCCGGTGTACATCCGCCCAAGTTCACAGGGCCGAACACATGATGATTCTCTCTCCCTGGCGCGCCGACTTTCCGGCCATCGCCGCCCTGCAACGGCAAGGCCAGACCTATCTGGACAACGCCGCCACCACGCAAAAACCTCAAGCCCTGCTGGATGCCCTGGCGCATTACTACGCCAACGGCGCGGCCAACGTGCATCGGGCGCAGCACTTGCCCGGCGCTCACGCCACCCAGGCCTTCGAGGACAGCCGCCGCAAAGTCGCGCAATGGCTCAATACGGGCGATTGCGGTCAGATCATCTTTACCCACGGCGCGACGTCCGCGCTGAATCTCCTGGCATACGGCCTGGAACATCTTTTCAATCCGGGCGACGAGATTGTCATCAGCGCCCTGGAGCATCACGCCAACCTGTTGCCGTGGCAGCAACTGGCGCACCGCCGCGACCTGAAACTGGTGATCCTGCCGCTGGATGCCGACGGCGTGATCGACCTTGAAGCCGCAGCCGGCCTGATCGGCTCGCGCACACGTCTGCTGGCGGTCAGTCAACTGTCCAACGTGATTGGCGCGTGGCAGCCACTGCCGCAATTGCTGGCGCTGGCCAAGGCGCACAACGCACTGACCGTGATCGACGGCGCCCAGGGCGTGGTCCATGGCCGCCACGACGTGCAAGCGCTGGGCTGCGATTTTTATGTGTTCTCCAGCCACAAGCTCTACGGCCCCGATGGCCTGGGCGTTCTGTTCGGGCGCAATACAGCGCTGCAACAGCTGCGTCCCTGGCAGTTCGGCGGAGAGATGGTGCTCGATGCCAATTATCACGACGCACGCTTTCGCCCGGCGCCGCTGGGTTTCGAGGCCGGGACACCGCCGATTGCCAGTGTGATCGGTCTTGGAGCGACCCTGGATTACCTCGCCGGGCTCGATCAGGACGCTGTGTCCACCCATGAAGCGGCGCTGCATGCCTGTCTACTCAAGGGCCTTGAGTCGCGCAACGGCATTCGCTTGCTGGCCAGGCCGCAAGTCGCACTGGCCAGTTTTACCGTCGAGGGTGTGCATAACTCCGATCTCGCGCATTTACTGACCGAACAAGGGATCGCGGTGCGCGCCGGACATCACTGTGCCATGCCGTTGCTCAAACGCTTCGAACTGGCCGGGGCGATTCGGGTATCGTTGGCGCTGTACAACGATTCCGAAGATCTGGAGCGATTCTTTGAAGCCCTGGATCAGGCGCTGGAGTTGCTGCGATGAGCCTGCCTGCCGATGCCGTGACGGCCCTGGACACCTTTCAGAAAGCTGCCGGCTGGGAACAGCGTGCACGCCTGCTGATGCAATGGGGAGAGCGTTTGCCAGCGTTGAGTGATGAGCAGATGTGTGACGCCAACCGGGTGCACGGCTGTGAAAGCCAGGTGTGGCTGGTGGGCGAACTGCACGATGGCCATTGGCAGTTCAGCGCTAACAGTGATGCTCGCCTGATTCGCGGGTTGGTGGCGTTGCTGCTGGCACGGGTCAACGGGTTGTCGGCAGCTGAGTTGCAGCAGGTGGATCTGGCGGATTGGTTCAATCAGCTGGGGTTGGGGCGGCAGTTGTCTGAATCCCGCAGCAATGGCTTGAATGCGGTGCTTCAGCGGATGCGGGAGCTGGCTGGTTAAGCGCCTTCGCGAGCAGGCTCGCTCCCACAGTAAAACGCATTCCAATGTGGGAGCGAGCCTGCTCGCGAAGGGGTCATCAGCCGCAATTTCAGGCCTCAGGCTTGACCCGATCCGCCGGCCGCCGCACGCCCGCCACGATCTTGTCCACCGCCTTGGTCGCCGCGACCATGCCGAAGGTCGCCGTCACCATCATCACTGCACCAAACCCGCCCGCGCAGTCGAGCTTCACGCCATCGCCGACAAAGCTCTTCTGCAGGCAAATGCTGCCGTCCGGTTTCGGATAGCGCAGTTGCTCGGTGGAAAACACGCACGGCACGCTGTAGTGGCGGGTCACGGTGCGGGAAAAACCATAGTCGCGGCGTAGCGTGGAGCGCACTTTCGACGCCAGCGGGTCGTTGAACGTGCGATTCAGGTCGCAGACCTGGATCAACGTCGGGTCAATCTGCCCGCCCGCGCCGCCGGTGGTGATGATCTGGATCTTGCGCCGCTTGCACCAGGCGATCAGCGCAGCCTTGGCGTTGACGCTGTCGATGCAGTCGATCACGCAGTCGATGTTCGGCGTGATGTACTCGGCCATGGTGTCACGGGTAACGAAGTCAGGCACCGCGTGCACCGTGCAGTCCGGGTTGATCCCGCGCAGACGCTCGGCCATCACCTCGACCTTGGGCTTGCCCACCGTGCTGTCCAGCGCATGCAACTGACGGTTGGCGTTGCTGACGCAGACGTCGTCCAGGTCGAACAGCGAAATCTCGCCCACGCCACAGCGGGCCATGGCTTCCGCCGCCCAGGAACCGACACCACCGACGCCAACGATCGCCACATGGGCCGTACGCAGGCGTTCAAGGCCTTCGATGCCATACAAGCGGGCGATGCCTGCAAACCGCGGATCGTCTGTACTCATGACCATTACCCCAAAAACCGGCGCGCATTATAAGGGGTGTCCTGCCTCACAAACACTGTTCCTTTTTGACGGTGTCTGCGAGGCAGGACACCTACGCAGCAACAAGATTTAGGTTTCAAGCTGCAAGTGTAAGAACTTATGTGAAAGTTAACTGCCCAACGTCAGGCATTTCCCTGTCCGATGTACGTTCAGTGAACTGCCGGTGTAGGATGCGCGCCCCTTTACGGCCGCCGACCGTCCCCTCGTTCCACAGCCTTTGGAACCCGAAATAACCATGTCATCGCGTAAATTTGGACTCAACCTGGTCGTGGTGCTCGCCATCGCTGCCTTGTTTACCGGCTTCTGGGCGCTGATCAATCGCCCGGTCACCGCCCCCAACTGGCCGGAGCAGATCTCCGGTTTCTCCTACTCACCGTTCCAGCAAGGACAATTCCCACAGAAGGACCAGTATCCGTCCGACGATGAGATGCGCCGTGACCTGGAGATCATGAGCAAGCTGACGGACAACATCCGCATCTACTCGGTCGATGGCACCCTGCAAGACATCCCGAAACTGGCGGAAGAGTTCGGCTTGCGGGTGACCCTGGGGATCTGGATCAGCCCGGACCAGGAACGCAACGAACGGGAAATTACCCGAGCCATTGAAATCGCCAACTCCTCACGCAGCGTGGTTCGTGTGGTGGTCGGCAACGAAGCGATCTTCCGCAAGGAAATTACCGCCAAAGAACTCAGCGTCATGCTGGACCGCGTGCGCGCCGCCGTGAAAGTGCCGGTGACCACGTCCGAGCAGTGGCACGTCTGGGAAGAACATCCGGAACTGGCCAAACACGTCGACCTGATCGCCGCGCACATCCTGCCTTACTGGGAATTCATCCCGATGGACAAGGCCGGGCAGTTCGTCCTCGACCGCGCCCGCGACCTGAAAAAGATGTTCCCGAAAAAGCCGCTGCTGCTGTCCGAAGTGGGCTGGCCGAGCAACGGCCGCATGCGCGGTGGCGCCGATGCCTCACCGGCGGACCAGGCGATTTACCTGCGAACCCTGGTCAACAAGCTCAACCGCCAGGGCTTCAACTACTTTGTGATCGAGGCGTTCGACCAGCCGTGGAAAGCCAGTGACGAAGGTTCCGTCGGCGCCTACTGGGGCGTGTTCAACGCCGCACGCCAGCAGAAGTTCAACTTCGAAGGCCCGGTAGTGGCGATTCCGCAGTGGCGCGTACTGGCCATTGGTTCGGTGGTCTTGGCGCTGTTGTCGCTGACCCTGCTGATGATCGATGGCTCGGCCCTGCGCCAGCGTGGCCGTACCTTCCTGACCTTCATTGCGTTCCTGTGTGGTTCGGTGCTCGTGTGGATCGGTTACGACTACAGCCAGCAATACAGCACCTGGTTCAGCCTGACGGTGGGCTTTCTGCTCGCCCTCGGTGCGCTCGGGGTGTTTATCGTGCTGCTGACCGAAGCCCACGAACTGGCCGAAGCGGTGTGGGTGCACAAGCGTCGTCGCGAGTTCCTGCCGGTGGTGGGCGATTCCAGCTACCGCCCGAAAGTGTCGATCCACGTGCCCTGCTACAACGAGCCGCCGGAGATGGTCAAACAGACCCTCAACGCCCTGGCCAACCTCGACTATCCGGACTTCGAAGTCCTGATCATCGACAACAACACCAAGGACCCGGCGGTCTGGGAACCGGTGCGTGACTACTGCGCAACCCTCGGCCCGCGCTTCAAGTTCTTCCACGTTGCACCCCTGGCCGGTTTCAAGGGCGGCGCGCTGAACTACTTGATTCCGCACACCGCCAAGGATGCCGAAGTGATTGCGGTGATCGACTCGGACTATTGCGTTCACCCGAACTGGCTCAAGCACATGGTGCCGCACTTCGCCGATCCGAAGATCGCCGTGGTGCAGTCGCCACAGGACTACCGCGACCAGAACGAAAGCACCTTCAAGAAGCTCTGCTATGCAGAATACAAGGGCTTCTTCCACATCGGCATGGTTACCCGAAACGACCGTGACGCGATCATCCAGCACGGCACCATGACCATGACCCGCCGTTCGGTGCTCGAGGAGCTGGGCTGGGCCGACTGGTGCATCTGTGAAGACGCCGAACTGGGTCTGCGGGTGTTCGAGAAAGGCCTGTCGGCAGCGTACTACCACGACAGCTACGGCAAGGGCCTGATGCCCGATACCTTCATCGACTTCAAGAAACAGCGTTTCCGCTGGGCCTACGGGGCGATTCAGATCATCAAACGCCACACCGCCAGCCTGCTGCGCGGCAAGGACACCGAGCTGACCCGTGGCCAGCGTTACCACTTCCTCGCGGGCTGGTTACCGTGGGTGGCGGACGGCATGAACATCTTCTTTACCGTCGGCGCACTGTTGTGGTCGGCAGCGATGATAATCGTGCCGCAACGGGTCGATCCACCGCTGCTGATCTTCGCAATCCCGCCACTGGCGCTGTTCGTGTTCAAGGTCGCCAAGATCATCTTCCTCTACCGCCGTGCGGTTGGAGTGAATTTGAAAGATGCCTTCTGCGCGGCGCTGGCCGGACTGGCGTTGTCCCACACCATCGCCAAAGCGGTGCTGTACGGCTTCTTCACCAGCAGCATTCCGTTCTTCCGTACACCGAAAAACGCCGACAACCACGGCTTCTGGGTGGCGATTTCGGAAGCCCGGGAAGAGATGTTCATCATGCTGCTGTTGTGGGGCGCGGCCTTGGGGATCTTCCTGGTGAACGGTATGCCGAGCAATGATATGCGCTTCTGGATCACCATGCTGCTGGTGCAGTCGCTGCCGTACGTCGCGGCGCTGATCATGGCGTTCCTGTCGTCGCTGCCGAAACCGACCGCCGAGCCTGAAACGGCACCTGTCGTCTAAATCTCTGCGGATGCACTAAACGGCGGCCAATGGTCGCCGTTTTGCTTTAAGATAACCGCCATTTTGCGGGGCTTGGCGGAGTACGGTTTGTCAACCGACCCAATACCTGTGGGAGTGAGCCTGCTCGCGAAGACGTTGTCACAATCAAAGTTTATGTTGACTGACACACTGCATTCGCGAGCTGGCTCGCTCCCACAGTAGCCCATGCCCAATTTCATGTTCCCGGAGTTTTCCATGACGGCCCACGCCGACCTTTCGCCGACCCTCCAACTCGCCATCGACCTGATCCGCCGTCCGTCCGTGACGCCGATCGACGCCGATTGCCAGAAGCAGATGATGCAACGCCTGGGCGATGCCGGTTTCACCCTGGAACCGATGCGCATCGAAGATGTGGATAACTTCTGGGCCACCCACGGCCAGGACGACGGTCCGGTGCTGTGCTTCGCCGGCCACACTGACGTGGTCCCGACCGGCCCGGTGACGGCCTGGCAGATCGAACCGTTCAACGCACTGATCGACGAACACGGCATGCTCTGTGGCCGTGGGGCCGCCGACATGAAAGGCAGCCTCGCCGCCATGACCGTCGCCTCCGAGCGCTTTGTCGCCGACTACCCGAATCACAAGGGCAAAGTCGCGTTCCTGATCACCAGCGACGAAGAAGGCCCGGCGCATCACGGCACCAAGGCGGTGGTCGAACGCCTCGCCGCACGCAAGGAACGTCTGGACTGGTGCATCGTCGGCGAACCGTCGAGCACCAGCCTGGTGGGTGATGTGGTCAAGAACGGCCGTCGTGGCTCCCTCGGCGCCAAGTTGACCGTGCGCGGCGTGCAAGGCCACGTGGCCTACCCGCACCTGGCGAAGAACCCGATCCACCTCGCGGCGCCGGCCCTGGCCGAACTGGCTGCCGAGCACTGGGACCACGGTAACGATTTCTTCCCGCCGACCAGTTTCCAGATCTCCAACGTCAACTCCGGCACCGGTGCGACCAACGTGATCCCGGGTGATCTGGTGGCGGTGTTCAACTTCCGTTTCTCCACCGAGTCCACCGTCGAAGGCCTGCAGAAGCGCGTCGCCGACATCCTCGACAAGCATGGCCTGGACTGGCACGTCGACTGGGCCCTGTCCGGCCTGCCGTTCCTCACCGAGCCGGGCGCACTGCTGGACGCGGTGTCTTCGAGCATCAAGGACGTCACCGGTCGTGAAACCAAGGCGTCCACCAGCGGTGGCACCTCCGACGGCCGCTTCATCGCAACCATGGGCACCCAGGTTGTTGAGCTGGGCCCGGTCAACGCGACCATCCACCAGGTCAACGAGCGCGTGTTGGCAGCGGATCTCGACGTGCTGACCGAAATCTACTACCAGACCCTGATCAAGTTGCTCGCCTGATGCTGGCGTGCCCGATCTGCAGTGAACCGCTGAACGCGGTCGACAACGGCGTGGTCTGCCCCGCCGGGCATCGTTTCGACCGTGCGCGTCAGGGTTACTTGAACCTGTTGCCGGTGCAACACAAGAACAGCCGCGATCCCGGGGATAACCAAGCGATGGTCGAGGCCCGCCGCGACTTCCTGAACGCCGGCCACTATGCGCCGGTGGCCAGGCGTCTGGCGGAGCTGGCGGCAGGTTATGCGCCGCAACGTTGGGTCGATATCGGTTGTGGCGAGGGTTACTACACCACGCAGATCGCCGAGGCCTTGCCGGATGCTGACGGCTACGCGCTGGATATCTCTCGCGAAGCCGTCAAACGCGCCTGCAAACGCAACCCGAAGCTCACCTGGTTGATCGCCAGCATGGCGCGGGTGCCGTTGGCTTCCGGCAGTTGCCAATTCCTGGCGAGCGTCTTCAGCCCGCTGGATTGGGAAGAAGCCAAACGTCTGCTCAGCGTCGGCGGCGGCCTGATGAAAGTCGGGCCGACCAGCGGCCACCTGATGGAACTGCGTGAGCGGCTGTACGACGAAGTGCGCGAATACACCGACGACAAGCATCTGGCCCTGGTGCCCGAAGGCATGGTGCTCCGGCACAGCGAAACCCTGGAATTCAAACTGACGCTGGCAAGCGGTCAGGACCGGGCGAATCTGCTGGCCATGACGCCTCACGGCTGGCGCGCCAGTGCCGAGCGCCGTGCAGCCGTTATCGAGCAGGCCGAGCCGTTCGAGGTCACCGTGTCGATGCGCTACGATTATTTCGTTCTGCAGTAGTCATTAGAGAGCAACTTTAATTTTTGGTCTTGGGCAATGGCTCAAGACCGGCTAAATCCGCGAATGGATTTTTCAGACCCGCAGTGAGGACATCCATGCGCCAGCCCGATATCGAGATTTACCTGAAAGACGCCGACGTCGACCACAAAGCCATTTCCACCTGGCTCGGTGCGGCATTGGGTCCGTGCACGGATTGGGTCCAGAAGGGCCAGACCTACAAGTGCAAGGCCGGCAACGTGCCCGTGACCTGGCTGCCAAAAGCGGTCGGCAAGTGGAACAGCCTGTACCTGGAAAGCGACCAGACCCCATGGGACGACGACATCGCCTGCGCCCGCGCCGCCTTTGCCGCGCTCAACGTCGAAGTGCGTTGCGCACCGGGTAGCTGGGTCGAGGAAGAAGATGAGGAAACAGCAGACCGCTGGATTCGCATCAGTGCCGATGGTGAAGAAGAAATCACCTGGAAGACTGCCTGAAGCCTGAACACCGCCCCTGTAGGAGCGAGCTTGCTCGCGATGGTCGTCAACGATAACGCGCCAATTCCGGGAAAGCGCGGCGTCCTTGAGTTCTTCGCGAGCAAGCTCGCTCCTACAGTGGTTTTTGGGTGAACTGAAGAGTGGGTTTACAGCCCCACTACATCCTCAGCCTGCAAGCCCTTCTGCCCTTGCACCACCGCGTACTCGACCTGCTGGCCTTCGGTCAGCGAGCGGTGGCCTTCGCCACGAATCGCGCGGTAGTGCACGAACACGTCCACCCCGTCTTCGCGCTGAATGAAGCCGTAGCCCTTGGCGTCGTTGAACCACTTCACGTTGCCGGTTTCGCGTGTTGCCATTTGTTCATACTCCCTTTTTATTATTGATCGGGCTTTTCGCAGGAAAGCCTCGGGAACGTCAGCCTGCGCATACCGGTCCCATGAGGACGACGGCGACAGTGCGCCGAGTATATGTCAGACATTTAATCTCTCAATAGCACTTTGATTGCCGCTTTTTTGCCGATTTTCAGTGAATCCGGCAAACTATCGCCCGCCCGAGCAAACGCTTGGTTTTATCCACTCACGCAGAAGCCGTATGACCCGTTCCCCGTTCCGCCGTCTTGTGTTTGGCACCCTGCGCCGACTGTTGTACCTCTGGGTTCGCTCGGAGACGATCAACCAGTCGTCGTTCACACTCAACCTCGACCGCAGTCGTCCGGTGTTCTACGTCCTGCAAAACCCCTCGCTGACCGACCTCGCCGTGGTCGATACCGAGTGCAGCAAGGCCGGTCTGCCACGCCCGGTGCTGCCGGTTTCGGTGGGTAACCTGCTGGAACCTGCCGCGTTCTTCTACCTGACGCCGGACCCGGACTGGCTCGGCCGCCAGGACAAGCGCGGCGCGCCGCCGACGTTGACCCGCCTGGTCAGCGCCCTGAGCCAGAACGCCGCCGAAGATGCGCAGATCATTCCGGTCAGCGTGTTCTGGGGCCAGTCGCCGGACAGCGAAAACAGCCCATGGAAACTCCTGTTCGCCGATAGCTGGGCGGTCACCGGGCGCCTGCGTCGCCTGCTGAGCATCATCGTGCTGGGACGCAAGACCCGCGTGCAGTTCTCCGCGCCGATCCACCTGCGCGAACTGATCGAACACGACAAGGGCCACGCGCGCACCGTGCGCATGGCCCAACGCATCCTGCGGGTGCACTTTCGCAACCTGAAGGCCGCGGTGATCGGCCCGGACATTTCCCACCGGCGCAACCTGGTCAAGGGCCTGCTCAACCAGCCGCTGGTCAAGCAAGCGATCTTCGACGAAGCCGAGCGCGAAAACATCTCTCCGGAAAAAGCCAAGGCCCAGGCCTTGCGCTACGGCAACGAGATCGCCTCGGACTATACCTACACCGCGATCCGCTTCATGGAAGTGGTGCTGAGCTGGTTCTGGAACAAGATCTACGACGGCATCAAGGTCAACAACATCGAAGGCGTGCAGAAAGTCGCCCCGGGTTACGAAGTGATCTACGTACCCTGCCACCGCAGCCACATCGACTACCTGTTGCTGTCCTACCTGCTGTTCCGCAATGGCCTGACCCCGCCGCACATCGCCGCCGGGATCAACCTCAACATGCCAGGGATCGGCGGCTTGCTGCGTCGCGGCGGTGCGTTCTTCATGCGCCGTACCTTCAAGGGCAACCCGTTGTACACCTCGGTGTTCAACGAATACCTGCACACGCTGTTCACCAAAGGCTTCCCGGTGGAGTACTTCGTCGAAGGCGGCCGTTCGCGCACCGGACGCATGCTGCAACCGAAGACCGGGATGCTGGCGATCACCCTGCGCAGCTTCCTGCGTTCGTCGCGCATGCCCATCGTCTTCGTGCCGGTGTACATCGGCTACGAGCGCGTGCTGGAAGGCCGCACCTACCTCGGCGAACTGCGTGGCGCGAGCAAGAAGAAAGAATCGATCTTCGACATCTTCAAAGTCATCGGTGCACTCAAGCAACGCTTCGGCCAGGTGGCGGTGAACTTCGGTGAGCCGATCAAGCTGGCGGAGTTCCTCGACAACGAGCAGCCAGACTGGCGCAAACAGGAACTCGGCCCGCAGTTCAGACCGGCATGGCTCAACGAAACCACCAACCGTCTCGGCGAGAAAGTCGCGCAGCATCTGAACGAGGCAGCAGCGATCAACCCGGTCAACCTGGTGGCGTTGGCGTTGCTGTCCACCAGCCGTCTGGCACTGGACGACCGCGCCATGGCGCGGGTCCTCGACCTGTATCTGGCGCTGTTGCGCAAGGTGCCGTACTCGCCGCACACCACACTGCCGGAAGGTGATGGCCGTGCGCTGATCGAGCACGTGAAGGACATGGACCTGCTGTCCGAGCAGAGCGACGCCCTTGGCAAGATCCTGTATCTGGACGAGCAGAACGCCGTCCTGATGACCTATTACCGCAACAACGTGCTGCACATCTTCGCGCTGCCAGCGTTGCTGGCGAGCTTCTTCCAGAGCGCCTCGCGCATGAGCCGCGAACAGATCCTGCGCTACACCCGCGCGTTGTATCCGTACCTTCAAGCGGAACTGTTCATTCGCTGGACGCTGGACGAACTGGATGCGGTGATCGACCAGTGGCTGGAGGCGTTCGTCGAGCAAGGCCTGCTGCGCTTCGAGAACGATGTGTACCTGCGCCCGGCCCCAAGCTCGCGGCATTTCGTGCTGCTGACCCTGCTGTCGAAAAGCATCGCCCAGACCCTGCAACGCTTCTACATGACCGTGTCCCTGCTGCTCAACAGCGGCCAGAACAGCATCAGCGCCGAAGAACTGGAAGACCTGTGCACGGTCATGGCCCAGCGCCTGTCGATCCTGCATGGCCTGAACGCCCCGGAATTCTTCGACAAGAGCTTGTTCCGCCATTTCATCCAGACCATGCTGGATCTCGACGTGCTCAAGCGCGACGAGGCCGGCAAGCTGGGCTATCACGAACTGCTCGGCGAACTGGCCGAAGGCGCGGCCAAGCGGGTGTTGCCGGCGGAGATTCGCTTGTCGATCCGGCAAGTGGCGCTGCATCGCAGTGAAGATGCAGCCGACCAACCCGCAGCGCCTGAACAAAGCGTCTAGATTGATCAGGGCGCCAGTCGGCTCTGGCGTCCTCGATACGGAGATCTTTCGATGAAAAAACTGTCCCTGATCGCCGCCGCCGTGCTGCTCACTGCCTGCCAGCACCCGACTCCGGCACCCAAGGCATCCCTCAATGGTGAAGTCTTCTACCTGCAACGCATCGCACTGCCACCAACCGCGATCCTCAGTGTCAGCCTGCAAGACATTTCACTCGCCGACGCCCCGGCCAAGGTCATCGACGAACAACGCGGCCCGGTCATAAGCCAGGTGCCGCTCCCCTTCAAGCTGAGCTACGACCCGCTGCAGGTCGAGCCCAATCACCGTTACTCGATCAATGCGCGCATTGAAGTCGATGGCAAACTGCTGTTCATCACCACCGAGAATCACGCCGTGCGCCTGGACGGCTCAGATCCACAGCCCTTGAAGGTCCGCGTCGACGCGGCCCGCTAAGTCTTTTTGAAAAAGGAAGTTGCCATGTTCCGCCCTACCCTTCGCTTTGCCGGCCTGTGCGCAGGCCTGATGATCTCCGCGAGCGCACTCGCACTGTCCCTCAGCGACCTGTCGCAGACAGACGCCACCGGCGGGCTCAAGGACGCCTTGACCCAAGGCGCGCAACTGGCCGTAAAACAACTCGGCACCCCGGGCGGCTTCAGCAACAACCCGGACGTGAAAATCGAACTGCCGGGCAAACTGGGCAAAGTCGCGAGCAAGATGAAACAGTTCGGCATGGGTGATCAGGTCGATGAGCTGGAAGCCAGCATGAACAAAGCGGCGGAAACCGCCGTCACCCAGGCCCAGCCGATCCTCGTCGATGCCGTGAAGAAAATGACCGTGGAAGATGCCAAGGGCATCCTCAGCGGCGGCAACGACTCGGCCACCCAATACCTGAACAAGACCAGCCGCGAACAGATCCGCGCCAAGTTCCTGCCCATCGTCAAGCAAGCCACCGACAAGGTTGGCCTGGCCCAGCAGTACAACTCGTTCGCCGGACAAGCGGCGACCATGGGCGTAGTGGATGCGAAAAACGCCAACGTCGAAAACTACGTCACCGAGCAAGCGTTGAATGGCTTGTTCGAGATGATCGGCAAACAGGAAGAAACCATCCGCCAGAACCCGGCGGCTGCGGCGACCAGTTTGGCGAAGAAGGTGTTTGGTTCGCTCTGAGCCTCCGCGAAAACACTGTAGGAGCGAGTACATCTGAAAAAGTCAGGTCGGCCGGTAGGCCGCCTTCGCGAGCAGGCTCGCTCCCGCAATATGATCGGCGTCCCCCCACCACTCAACAGGCCGAGCGTTAGCTCGCCTGCCGCTTTTGATCTTGATCCACCCGCCCCCTCGGAAGGCTGAGTGGAGGTGTTCATTCGGGGATGGGCGCACAGCGCCGTTCGACGCAGTCGAACTCATTGCATGTAGGTCGAGCGAAGCCGACCGGAGGGCAATGCCCCCGGATGAATACCGGAGCGAAGGAACCCCGAGCCCAGGCGAGGGGCCGTACGTAAGGGGCGAGACCTTTTGGTTCCTTTTGGCTGGGCCGGCACACCGGGCGTTTGCCAAAAGGGACTCGCCGTAAGGGCGAACCCCTAAGCCGCCATTACCCAAATAATGGATAAGCCCCCGGTCAAACGGACTCCTTCCTGACCCGAAACCACGCCGCATACAACGCCGGCAAAAACAAAAGCGTCAACGCCGTGGCAACAATCAACCCGCCCATGATCGCCACTGCCATCGGCCCAAAGAACACACTGCGCGACAGAGGAATCATTGCCAACACCGCCGCGAGCGCCGTCAACACAATCGGCCGGAACCGCCGCACCGTGGCCTCGATAATCGCCTGCCATGGCTTCAACCCGGCGGCGATATCCTGCTCGATCTGATCCACCAGAATCACCGAGTTGCGCATGATCATCCCGGACAAGGCGATGGTCCCCAGCATGGCCACGAAACCGAATGGCTGACGGAACACCAGCAGGAACAGTGTCACTCCGATCAACCCCAGCGGCGCCGTCAGAAACACCATCGCCGTGCGCGAGAAACTTCGCAATTGCAGCATCAGCAAGGTCAGCACCACCACGATGAACAACGGCACGCCAGCCTTCACCGAGTTCTGCCCGCGCGCGGAGTCTTCCACCGTACCGCCGACATCCAGCAAGTAGCCATCTGGCAGTTCGGCGCGGATCGGGTCGAGGGTCGGCATGATCTGTTGCACCAGCGTCGCCGGTTGCTCCTTGCCATAGATGTCGGCACGAACCGTCACATTGGGCAGACGGTTGCGGTGCCAGATGATGCCCTCCTCGAAGCCGTACTCCAGGGTGGCAATCTGCGACAGCGCTACGCTGCGACCGTTATCGGTCGGCACCGCCAGGCTCGGCAGCAATGACAACTCGGTGCGCTCATGCAAGGTGCCGCGCAACAGGATCTCGATCAACTCGTTGTCTTCACGGTACTGACTGACGCTGGAACCGGTCAGGGAGCTTTGCAGGAACCTCGACAGGTTCGCCGTGCTCACGCCCAGCGCCCGCGCGCGGTCCTGATCGATGTTCAGGTACACCACCTTGCTCGGCTCTTCCCAATCCAGGTGGACGTTGACCACATGCGGGTTCTCGCGAACCTTGGCCGCGACTTTACGCGCCAGCGCCCGCACCTCCTCGATGTGCTCCCCGGTCACGCGGAACTGCACCGGATAGCCAACCGGCGGACCGTTTTCCAGACGCGTGACCCGCGAACGCAAGGCCGGGAATTGCTCGTTGAGCGTTGCGATCAGCCAGGTACGCAGGGCTTCGCGTTCCTCGATGGTTTTCGCCAGGACGACAAACTGGGCAAAGCTCGCCGCTGGCAGTTGCTGATCCAGCGGCAGGTAGAAACGCGGCGAACCGGTGCCGACGTAGGCCACGTAATTGTCGATCCCCGCCTTGTCCTTGAGCAGCGCTTCGAGGCGTTTTACCTCGTCTGCGGTATTGCTCAGCGAAGCGCCTTCGGCCAGTTTCAGATCGACCATCAACTCCAGGCGACCCGATGCCGGGAAAAACTGTTGTGGCACAAAACGGAACAGCACGATGGAGGCGATGAACAACAGCACGGTCGCCAGAATCACCGTTTTGCGCCAGAGCACACACCACTCCACCAGACGCCGGACGCGCTGATAGAACGGCGTGCCATACGGATCGGGCTGGCCGGCACCGTGTTTGGCGGCGTGAATTTTCGCCAGGTCCGGCAGGAGTTTTTCCCCGAGGTACGGCACGAAGACCACGGCGGCAACCCATGACGCCAACAACGCGATGGTGACCACCTCGAAGATCGAACGGGTGTATTCGCCAGTGCCCGATTGCGCCGTGGCAATCGGCAGGAAGCCGGCCGCCGTGATCAGCGTACCGGTGAGCATCGGGAACGCGGTACTGGTCCAGGCATAACTCGCCGCTTTGATCCGGTCGAAGCCCTGCTCCATTTTGATCGCCATCATTTCCACGGCGATGATCGCGTCGTCCACCAGCAAGCCCAGCGCCAGTACCAGCGCACCGAGGGAGATCTTGTGCAGGCCGATGCCCAGGTAATACATGCAGGCGAAGGTCATTGCCAACACCAGCGGAATCGCCAGGGCCACCACCATGCCGGTACGCACGCCGAGGGAGAAGAAGCTCACCAGCAACACAATGGCCAGTGCCTCGACCAGCACCTGCACGAACTCGCCAACACCGGTTTTCACCGCTGCCGGTTGGTCGGAGACTTTGCGCAGCTGCATGCCGGCCGGGAGGTTTTTCTGAATGCGGGCGAATTCGATTTCCAGCGCCTTGCCCAGCACCAGGATGTCACCGCCGTCCTTCATCGCCACCGCCAGGCCGATCGCGTCTTGCGCCATGAAGCGCATGCGCGGCGCCGGTGGGTCATTGAAACCACGCCGCACGTCGGCCACATCGGAGATGCGAAAGGTGCGATCAGCGACGCGGATCGGGAAGTTCCTGATCTCGTCGACCGTCTGAAAATTCCCCGTCACCCGTAGCTGCAATCGCTCGCTGCTGGTTTCGAAGAAACCTGCGGTGGACACCGCGTTCTGTTCTTCAAGGGCTTGCTGGACGGTAGCCAGCGGCAAACCGAGAGTGGCGAGTTTGACGTTGGAAAGTTCGATCCAGATTTTCTCGTCCTGCAATCCCAGCAGCTCGACCTTGCCCACATCCTTGACCCGTTGCAGCTGGATCTGGATGCGGTCCGCGTAATCCTTGAGCACGGCGTAGTCGAAACCCTCGCCGGTCAGGGCGTAGATATTGCCGAACGTGGTGCCGAATTCATCGTTGAAAAACGGCCCCTGAATCCCCGGCGGCAGGGTATGACGGATGTCGCTGATTTTCTTGCGCACCTGATACCAGAGCTCCGGAATCTCCACCGAGTGCATGGAGTCGCGGGCGATGAAGGTCACCTGGGATTCACCCGGACGGGAGAACGACACGATGCGCTCGTACTCGCCGGTTTCCATCAGTTTCTTTTCAATGCGTTCGGTGACCTGGCGCGAGACTTCCTGGGCAGTCGCTCCTGGCCAGTTGGTGCGAATCACCATGGCCTTGAAGGTGAACGGCGGGTCTTCGCTCTGGCCGAGCTTGGTGTAGGAAAGAGCGCCGACAATAGCCAGCAACAGCATCAGGAACAGGACGATCTGGCGATTACGCAGCGCCCATTCGGAAACGTTGAAGCGCATCGGGGCTTACTCCTTGTTTGCCAGATTGACCACGCGGTTCGAACGATCCACCGGGCGTACCTGCTGCCCTTCGA
The DNA here is from genome assembly GCF_002113025.1 of Pseudomonas sp. B28(2017). Taxonomy (GTDB): domain Bacteria; phylum Pseudomonadota; class Gammaproteobacteria; order Pseudomonadales; family Pseudomonadaceae; genus Aquipseudomonas. The sequence continues at coordinate 579,427 of NZ_NEJH01000002.1, forward strand.
GAAGCACATGAACACCAGCGGCCACCACCCAGTCGCTGGCGTTGAGCCCTTCAAGCACCGGTACGCTTTTCTCGCCGAAGGCACCCACGCGCACCGGAGTTTTCTTCAAGGTGTTGTTGGCGCTGACGACCCAGACATAGGTCACGCCGTTTTCCGCCGTCAGCGCTGAGAGCGGAACGGACAGAGGGACCGCGTCGGCAGCCTGCACGAATACTCGGGCACTCTGGCCAAGCTCGACAGGCACCTTGCCGGCGTTGAAAGCGATGCGCGCCGCAAAAGTGCGCGACTTGGGATCAGCCGCTGGCGACAGTTCACGGATGCGCCCTTCGAAGCGCTGATCGGGTTGAGTCCAGAGCTCCACCGAAACCGGCTCACCGACCTTGAAACGGCCGAAATTCTGCTCCGGCAGGCTGATCGACACTTCACGCTCACCATCGGTGGCCAGGGTGAACACCGTTTGCCCGGCGGCCACGACTTGCCCGACTTCCACCAGACGCTTGGCCACGACACCGTCCTGCGGCGCACGCAACACGGCGTAGCTGGCCTGGTTATTGGAAACGTTGAATTCGGCTTTGATTTGCTTGAGACGCGCTTCGCCGGAGCGGTAGAGATTTTCGGCGTTGTCGTACTGCGAACGACTGACCAGTTGGCGCTCCATCAGGGTCTTGTAGCGATCACGCTCGGAGCGAACCAGATTCAGATTGGCTTCAGCGGCGGCGACCTGGGCCCGGGTGGCCTCCAGTTGCAGGCGCACGTCCTGGGGATCGAGCTCCGCCAAAGGCTGATCGGCCTTGACCCGCTGCCCTTCCTCGACCAGTCGTCGGCTGACTTTGCCACCGATACGGAACGCCAGGTCCGGCTCATAACGCGCGCGAACTTCACCGGGATAACTTTCCATGGACCGCGCCGAGGGCTCTGGCTGGACCACCATGGCCGGGCGCACGCTGACTTGCGGTGCCTCTTCGTGACCACACGCAGACAATAAAAAAGCCAGGGTGACTGGCAACGCGAGGGGCAAGGCATAGCGGAACATGGTGAAGGACCTTTCGCTAATGGTGCTTTGAATAATTATACTGAGCAGTATGTTATTAATAGCAAACTCACCAGTCCAGTAATAAAAACGAATATGCCAAACAATCTTTCAGCACCCAATGGCCCAGGCAGACCCAAGGATCTGGTGAAGCGCCAGGCGATTCTCGATGCGGCGAAAACGCTGTTTCTGAGTAAGGGGTATGCCAATACCAGCATGGATGCTGTCGCAGCCGAGGCCGGTGTGTCGAAGCTGACGGTCTATAGCCACTTCAACGACAAGGAGACACTGTTCTCCGCCGCCGTGATGGCCAAGTGCGAGGAGCAGTTGCCACCGCTGTTCTTCGAATTGCCGGAAGGCGTGGCCGTGGAAACCGTGCTGCTGAACATCGCACGCGGTTTCCATCAGCTGATCAACAGTGATGAATCGGTGAACCTGCACCGCTTGATGATGACCCTGGGCAGTCAGGACCCGAAACTCGCGCAAATTTTCTTTGAAGCCGGCCCACAGCGCATGCTGCATGGCATGGAACGCTTACTGAGCAAGATCGATGAAAGTGGTGCGCTGAGCATCGACAAGCCGCACAACGCCGCCGAACACTTTTTCTGCCTGCTCAAGGGCGCCGGGAATTTCCGCTTGCTGTATGGCTGCGGCGAGCCGCCGGTTGGCGAAGCGGCGGAGAGCCATGTACGGGAGGTGGTGGGGTTGTTTATGCGGGCTTATCGGCCTGAGTAGGCCTGGTGGATTGTTGGTGCCTGGACTGACGCCATCGCGAGCAAGCTCGCTCCCACACTGGATCTATAGATCACCACAAATCCCCTGTGGGAGCGAGCTTGCTCGCGATCGGGGCAACTAGGTCTTACGGCTTGAGCGCCTTCTTCGGATAGATGTCATACCGACTGGACTTGCCATCCAGCGCATGGCTCGGCTTCGGCCCTTCGATGCACGGCGCCTTGCGCGGGCGCTTGACCACTACCCGGTGGCTGGCCAGGGCCAACGCGGCTTCGAGCAATGCCGGCGCGTCCGGGTCATCGCCGACCAGCGGTCGGAACAGGCGCATTTCCTTCTTCACCAGCGCGGTTTTCTCGCGGTGCGGGAACATCGGGTCAAGGTAGATCACCTGCGGCGGTTCGCCCTCCCAGTTGCGCATCACCTCGATCGAATTGCCCTTGAGCAAGCGCATGCGCGCCACGATCGGCGCCACGTCGAAATCTTCCGCACCACGTGCCAGGCCGTCTTCCAGCAAGGCGCCAATCAGCGGCTGACGCTCGATCAGGCTCATCTCGCAACCGAGGCTGGCCAACACGAATGCATCCTTGCCCAGTCCCGCCGTGGCATCCAGTACCCGCGGGCGCACGCCCTGGGCAATACCAACAGCCTTGGCGATCATCTGCCCGCTGCCGCCGCCGTACAACCGGCGATGGGCCGCACCGCCCTCGACGAAGTCCACCCGCACCGGCCCAGGCGCATCCGGCCCCAGCTGTTGCAGCTGCAAACCCTGGTCACCCACCTGCAAGGCAAATTCGCCATCCGCCACTTGCATCGGCAAGCCCAGGCGCTCGGCCCATTGCTCGGCTTGTGGCTCGAAAGCCGCGTCCAGGGCCTGGACATGGATGCGGCAGGCCGCAGGTTGATCAATCATCGGAAAACACGCTCAAAAAATTAATGATCGGCAAAAACGGCCGATAACAAAACTATCGAGCATTTTGCCAGAGCTGAGCGTCGACCGAGAGAAATGTCAGACATTCAACCCACAATCACAGGTTTTATCTCGCCCTACGGCGACTACAACCTGCGAAACACCCAGGCACTGAGCGGCGTCAGCCACATCTGGCAGGATTTCTTTGCCCGGGCGCTGGCCGAACAGTCGGGTGAAGTGCTGCCCCAATCGCTGAACTTTCCTCCGGTCGATCTGGAAAGCCCGGTTGAACCCACCGTTGGCAGCGACCTGCTGGCGCATATCGTGTCCCAGCGCGAATGCGACGTGAAGGACACCCCGGTCCGCCCGCCCGAGCCGCTGTTCCTGCCGATTGCCGAATTCGAAATGGACCTGGCCGACAAGCCACGCCCACCGTTCCCGGCGGATGAAATCGTCGCCCAGCAAAAACAACAGGACTTCGAAAGCGGCTGGGTGCGCCCGATCGTGCTGAACGCCGGTCAGCCGTTACCAGAAGCCAGCCCTGCCCCGCAACCGCGTCCACTGCATCTGCCAATCGCCGAATTCGAACTCGATCTGCTCGACAAGCCGTTCCCGCCGTTCTCGCCAGAAGAACTGGTGGAACAGCAGAAACAACTCGATTTCGACAACGGCTGGGCCCGCCCGATCATCCTGCAGAACCTGCGCATCGCCGCCTGATCCTCACCGCCCTTACAAATCCCCTGTTCCGCCTTTGAAGAATTGATTGGCCTTCTGGTACGGCATCGACCGCGAAGTGAAACCGAACGTGCCTGACGTCTGGATTTCTTCGGCGGCGCGAAAGAATTCGCCATACGCCGCCAGTGCCAGCGCCGAACCGACGCTGATGCGCTTGACGCCCATTTCACCCAACTGCGCGACCGTCAGCTTCAAGCCGCCCGACATCAACACATTCACCGGCTTTGGCGCCACGGCGCGCACCACGGCCAACACCTCCTCGGCGCTACGCAGACCGGGTGCGTAAAGCACATCGGCACCGGCCTCGGCGAATGCCTGCAAGCGGCGGATGGTGTCATCCAGATCGGGATTGCCGTGCAGGAAGTTTTCGGCCCGGGCGGTCAATGTGAAGGGGAACGGCAAACGGCGAGCGGCCGAGACAGAGGCCTCGATCCGCGCCACGGCGTGTTCGAAACAGTAGATCGGGCCTTCTTCGCGGCCGGTGGCATCTTCAATCGAACCACCGACGGCACCGGCCTCGGCAGCGCGCAAAATGCTTTTGGCGCAATCAGCCGGGTTGTCGGCAAAGCCGTTTTCCAGGTCGACTGCAACCGGCAAGTCGCTGGCGGCGACAATCGCCCGAACGTTCAACAGGGTATCGTCGAGGGTCAATCCGCCATCGGCACGGCCCCGGGAAAAGGCATAACCGGCACTGGTGGTCGCCAGCGCCTCGAAGCCGAGACTCGCAAGCATTTTCGCCGAACCGGCATCCCACGGATTGGGTATCACAAATACACCGGGGTGCTCATGAAGGGCTTTGAACGCCTGGGCTCGAAGGGTTTGCGCATCCATTGGGCAGGCTCCTGAAGAGGGGAAGGAATCCGCCTCAGAGCAGGCCAAGTTGCTCGGCGACGGGCTCTCTGTATAGCTCAGGCAGCGCCGGCAAGCCAGGCAAACGCAGCATCAGGCGGGCGTGAAAACGCTGCGCCAGTTTCGCCGCCAGCAGGTTGTCGGCCGTGTGCAGGAAGATATACGGTGTGCGGCCTTCTTCGATCCATAGCGCGATTTTCTCGACCCATGGCTGCAGAAACCTATCGTTGGCCTCAAGCGTCGGGTGGCCGATAAAACGTACCTGCGGGAACTGCGTGAATGCTGCCGGACGCGGTGGCACACGGGGTTTCTTCGATTGGGCGTGCAGCACCGAAGCCTCGGTGGACGTGCAACTGAACAGCGCACGGGGATCGAGGCAGATGCGTTCGACACCGCGATCCAGCAGCAGGCGATTGAGCATTCGTTCGCTGTCGCCCTTGGCGAAAAAATCATCATGCCGCACTTCAACGGCCAGCGGCCGCTGCAGGGCATCGATAAATCCGGCCAGTTCATGCAAACGTTGCGGCGTGAAGCTTTTCGACAGCTGCAACCACAGCGGCGCCACCCGTTCACCGAGAGGGCTGAGCAATTGCAGGAAGGTGTCAGCGGCGGTCAATTGCTCGCGCAGATCGCCACCGTGGCTGATCTCGCCGGGAAACTTGGCGGTGAAACGAAAATGTTCGGGCATGGTGTCGGCCCAACGCTGCACGGTGCCGGCAGCCGGGCTCGCGTAGAAAGTCGTGTTGCCTTCTACGGCATTGAATACCTGGCAATAGAGATCAAGAAAATCAGTGGCTTTGGCGTCTGGCGGATAGAGGTAATCGCGCCAGGCGTTCTCGCTCCAGGACGGACAACCGAGGTAATAAGGCAGCACCATCAAATGTACAGGTCGAGCCTCAGCACATCCGCTTCCCAATCGACGAAACCGGCGGTGCTCAGGTAACTGGCCAGGGCTGTCGCCACGCTTTTGCTCATGACGCGGTGGTAAATCATGTCTTGCTGACGGGCAGGAAGATTGCTCAGTTTTTGCGCAGAGGCTTTGGCGGCGCGGGCAGCCAGTTGCTCTTCAGTCGGGAATTCCAGCTCGCCTTCGATATCAATGGCGTCATCTTCCACCACGCGGCCTTTACGGGGTTTGCGCTTGATAGGGTAGGACTGAGAGGAAACGCCGTCTATACGCATACGTGCATACTCGGAATCAGTGATGGCAGTTTAGTGGCGCAAAACCCGCTTCGCAAACCGCCGAGTGATAACTAGAACACATAAAAGGCAAAAGGTTTAAAAGCCGGGTTAGAAAATGACGATTGGCTATGTCCATTTGAACGCCTTCGCGAGCAGGCTCGCTCCCACAGGAACTGTGCTATCCCTTGTGGGAGCGAGCCTGCTCGCGAAAAGACCTGCTCGGTATCGGGGGTTAACGCGCTTTAGGCGTCGCCACTTTATCCCGCAGATACACCGGCTGCGCCTCGTCGGCCACGATCGCCTCGCCGCGTTCCCAGGCAAATCGCGCCAGGGTCAGCAGATCTTCGGCGTGGGGCAACATGCCCGCGTCCTTCCCGCTCAGGCTGACGGCGATACGCTCGCCATAGCCCCAACCGGTGCCGGCGCCAAACCACTCGCCACTGGCATCGACCGGCAGTGCAGCGGACTCCGGCGGCAGTACCGCTTCCGCCCCCACCAGACGCATCTCCCCGACCGTTTCGCGGTAGCAACCCCAATACACTTCATCCATGCGCGCATCGATGGCGGCTGCGACCTGGGTGGCGCCGTGTTCGCGCAACGCACGTTGCGCCAGCACGGCCAGGTTCGACACCGGCAGCACCGGGCGATCCAGGGCAAACGCCAGCCCTTGCACCACGCCGATGGCGATGCGTACACCGGTGAAGGCACCCGGCCCACGGCCGAACGCAATGGCATCGACCGCTTGCAGGGTGGTGCCAGCATCGGCCAGCAATTGCTGGATCATCGGCAACAGCTTCTGCGCATGCAGGCGCGGGATCACCTCGTAATGGCTCGTGACCTTGCCGTCATGCAGCAAGGCAACGGAGCAAGCTTCAGTCGCGGTGTCCAGGGCCAGCAAGGTGCTCATCGATGTTTCCGTAAAAGAGGTCAGAAAAAGTGCGCCAGTATAAACAACTACGGCCCGCAAGCGGGCCGTGGATGATGCAGCGGATCAGGTTTTTCAGCTCAGCGCTTCAAGTACCTTGGCGGTGATCGCTTCAACCGAGCCAACACCTTCGATATGGCTGTACTGCGGCTTGCCATTGGCAGCCGACAGCTTCTGGTAGAACTCCACCAGCGGCTTGGTCTGCGAATGGTAGACCGACAGGCGATGACGCACGGTTTCTTCGGTGTCGTCCTTGCGCTGTACCAGCTCTTCACCGGTGATGTCGTCAATGCCAGCAGTTTTCGGCGGGTTGTAGACGATGTGGTACACGCGGCCGCTGGCCTCGTGAACACGACGACCGGCGATACGCTGGACGATTTCTTCGTCTTCGACGGCGATTTCAACCACTGCATCGAGCTCGACGCCAGCCGTCACCAGGGCTTCAGCCTGGGGAATGGTGCGCGGGAAGCCGTCGAACAGGAAACCGTTGGCGCAGTCGGACTGGGCGATGCGGTCCTTGACCAGTGCAATGATCAGGTCATCGGACACCAGGCCGCCGGCATCCATGATGCTCTTGGCCTTGATGCCCAGCTCGGTGCCGGCCTTGACCGCGGCACGCAGCATGTCGCCGGTGGAGATTTGCGGAATGCCGAATTTTTCGGTGATGAACTTAGCCTGAGTACCTTTACCGGCCCCGGGAGCTCCCAGCAGAATGACGCGCATCGATGTGCTCCTCAATTTTTTATATGGATAACGTCAGATTCGCCTCGTGGGGCCAATCTCAAAAATAGGGTCGTGACCGCCCAAACGGCCAAAGGCTGCTCAAGATACACAGCAGGCTGCGCCCACACAAGCCGCCAAAAGTCGGAGAAACCGCTGCCTCCTGCGACCATTGCGCACAGTTTCCCAAGTCGCAACCCCATCATTAACTGTCGCCTGACAGCACTTTTCAACCCGTCATACAGCGGCATCCGACCCACCTGCCGGATGCCTGACCCCACGGCAAAAACCTTAGCCGGTGTTTCGCAAACCGGCGGCAATTCCCGCGACAGACACCAGCAACGCCTGTTCTACCGGGCTGCCCTGCGCCACGTCCTGCAATCGCGAACGGGCCAGCAACTCGGCCTGCAATAGATGAAGCGGGTCGAGGTAGGTGTTGCGCAAGCGGATGAACTCAAGGGTCGCCGGGCTATGTGCCAGCAGCTGCGACTGCCCGGTCAGGCCGAGAACGATGGTGCACGCCTGCGACAATAGGTCGCGTAAGTGTGCACCCAATGGCAACAGATCCGGCTCGACCAGACGTTCATCGTAGGACTGAGCAATCTCGGCATCAGCCTTGGCCAGGACCATTTCCAGCATGTCGATGCGGGTGCGGAAGAACGGCCACTGCTCACGCATCTGCCCCAACAGTTCGCCTTCACCACGCTCCAGTGCCTTGCTCAGGGCGGCCTCCCAACCCAGCCACGCCGGTAGCATCAGGCGTGTCTGGGTCCAGCCGAATATCCATGGAATCGCCCGCAGGCTTTCGATTCCCCCGGCCCGACGCTTGGCCGGACGACTGCCCAGCGGCAAACGACCAAGCTCCTGTTCCGGCGTGGACTGTCGGAAGTACTCCACGAACTGCGGATTTTCCCGCACCACGGTGCGGTAAGCGCTGACACCGTCTGCGGCCAGCTCGTCCATCAAATGGCGCCACTCAGGCGTTGGTGGCGGCGGAGGCAGCAAGGTCGCCTCAAGCACGGCGGCCAGATACAGGTTGAGGTTCTGTTCGGCGATGTCCGGCAGGCCGAATTTGAATCGAATCATTTCGCCCTGTTCGGTAGTGCGGAAACGCCCCGCCACCGAACCCGGTGGCTGCGACAGGATCGCCGCGTGGGCCGGGCCGCCGCCACGCCCCACGGTGCCACCGCGACCGTGGAACAACAGCAGTTCAACGGCGTGCGAGCGGCAGATATCCACCAGGCGCTCCTGCGCCCGGTACTGCGCCCAGGCCGCCGCAGTGGTGCCGGCGTCCTTGGCCGAGTCGGAGTAACCGATCATCACTTCCTGCGGCCCTTGCAGGCGCGCGCGATAGCCCGGCAACAGCAGCAGCTTCTCGATCACCGGACCTGCGTTGTCGAGGTCGGCCAGGGTTTCGAACAGCGGCACTACGCGCATCGGCCGCAACACGCCGGACTCTTTGAGCAACAACTGCACAGCCAGGACATCGGAAGCCGCACCGGCCATGGAAATCACATAGGAACCGAGGGATGCCTGCGGCGCAGCAGCGATTTCCCGGCAGGTCGCCAGCACTTCGGCGGTGTCGGCGGAGGGCTTGAAGTACGCCGGCAGCAAGGGACGACGATTGCTCAATTCGCGCATCAGGAAGGCGATGCGCTCTTCTTCACTCCAGTCCTCGTAGCGGCCCAGGCCAAGGTAGTCGGTGATTTCGGTCATGGCGGCGGTGTGCCGCGAGGAGTCCTGGCGCACATCCAGACGAACAAGGAACAGACCAAAGGTCACTGCCCGGCGCAGACAATCGAGCAACGGCCCGTCGGCGATCACGCCCATGCCGCACTCGTGCAAAGAGTGATAGCAAAGCTCCAGTGGATCGAGCAGTTCGCGGTTGTCTTGCAACACATCGGCCGGTGCCGGCGTTGGTGCCGACAACGAGGTGTGCGCCCAATTGCGCGTCGCCCGCAGGCGTTCACGCAGCTGTTTGAGCACTGCCCGGTAAGGTTCGGCGCTGTCTCCCGCCTTGGCCTTCAATTCATCGCTGGCCTGCTGCATCGACAGTTCAGCCGCCAGGTGATCGACATCGCGCAGGTACAGATCAGCCGCCATCCAGCGCGCCAACAGTAAAACTTCTCGGGTAACCGCCGCCGTCACGTTCGGGTTGCCGTCGCGGTCACCGCCCATCCACGAGGCAAAGCGAATCGGTGCCGCCTCCAGTGGCAAGCGCAGGCCGGTGGCGGCGTGCAGGGCCTGATCGGCCTTGCGCAGATAATTGGGAATGGCCTGCCACAGCGAATGCTCGATCACCGCGAAACCCCACTTGGCTTCGTCCACCGGCGTCGGACGCGTGCGGCGAATTTCTTCGGTGTGCCAGGCTTCGGCGATCAGGCGCTGCAAGGTGGTCTTGATCTGCCCGCGCTCGGCACTGGTCAGGTCACGGTGATCCTGAGCCGCCAGTTGCGCGGCGATGGCGTCGTACTTCTGGATCAGCGTGCGACGCGCGACTTCGGTGGGATGTGCGGTCAGTACAAGCTCGATTTCCAGTCGCCCCAGTTGCCGGGCCAGCGCTTCGGCGCCATGCCCCTCGGCGCGCAGGCGGGCGAGCAATTCCGGCAGCACCCGGGCTTCGAACGGCGCCTGTTGCGACTCCTCGCGGCGGTGAATCAACTGGTACTGCTCGGCGATGTTGGCCAGGTTGAGAAACTGGTTGAACGCCCGCGCCACAGGCAGCAATTCGTCTTCGGTCAACTGGTTGAGGCTGGCACTGAGTTCGGCGTCCATGGAGCCGCGCCGGTCAGCCTTGGCGCCCTTGCGGATCTGCTCGATCTTGTCGAGAAAACCGTCGCCATATTGTTCACGAATGGTGTTGCCCAACAGCTCACCCAACAGGTGAACGTCCTCGCGCAAGCGTGCATCAATATCGGTCATCAGCAGGTCTCCAGCAAAAATCCGGGCGGCTACGAACCTAGAGAGTGCCGCCCCAGACCGGTTCTTACAAGCAAGACGACGAAGGGCCTTTAAACCTTGCCTGTTGAAGCTAGTCTGAAGATAAGCCGTACAACGACTATCGCCGGCCAATGCCGGACACTCACCCTGCCTGCCACGAGCGGGAGCGCCATGAGGTCAATATGAAAATCCGCGAGCTTGCCCACCACTGGGAAGAAAACGCCAAGGGTCGCCTGACCGACACCGGCTACTCGATTCACCTGGACGTCGAGTCGGCCGCACGGCTGGCCGCGATCATCGAGATGTACCCCAAGCGGCATCCCGAAGAACTGCTCGGCGATCTGATCGGCGCCGCGCTGGAAGAACTGGAAAGAAGTTTCCCGTACGTCAAAGGCTCGACCGTGGTCGCCACCGACGAAGAAGGCGATCCGCTCTACGAAGACATCGGGCCGACGCCGCGTTTCCTGGCGCTGTCCCGTCGGCACCTGCACGATTTGTCGATGCCTGACGACAAACAGAATCACTGAACCTTGTGGGAGCGAGCCTGCTCGCGAAAGTGGTGTATCGGTCAACATCAATATTGAATGTTAAATCGCATTCGCGAGCAGGCTCGCTCCCACATTGGGTCCTGTACTGCCATCGAAACGCTGTTACTGCTCCAGCTTCTGCGGCGTTTCCTGCCCCATGCAGCGCACGGCTTTTTTCTTGCTGTCGACCAGCACACCGGTCAGGCCTTTTTGTTCCATGTCGAACAGCACCAGCACGCCATCGATGCACTGCGCCACCTGGGCTGCCGGCTCCAGGGAGACTTTGTAGTCTTCACCCGGAATGGTCTTGAGCATGGTGAACTCGTTGAGCAGCAACGCATCCTCAGGCTTGGCGAAGTGCAGGTAGCCGTACCACCACAGGGCACCGACGGTGCCGAGGATGCTGCAGATACCGGTGATGATCAGCGGGATGGCGTTACGTTCTTCACTCATTGCGGGCTCTCTGGTGGTTCATCTTCTGAATTCTGGGCTGCCGGATAATTGGGGATTTCACCCAGGCGGCGCAGGCCGTTGAAATGCTGCGGATCCTCGAGATAACGCAGCATGACTTTGCGCCAGACCGGATTGGCGAACGTCTGCACATGACCGCCACGGGTCAGTTGCAGCACCCGCGGCGGCGGCGCAGCTTGATACAGTCGGATGCCGTTGGAAAGAGGCACGATCGGATCGTCGATGCTGTGGTAGAGCAGTTTCGGCACATCCTTGAGTTGCGCCATGGAGTTGATCGCGCTGTCGCCGTCCGGCACCAGCCATGACAACGGCACCTGGAACGGCCAGGTCAACCATGAGGTGCTCAGGGCAAACCGACCCACGCTGCGGTAACTGGCGGGTGCGCCATCGAGGACGATGGCCTTGAGTTGTTTCTGCCGTTGCGGGTGCTGGACCAGGTAATGCACGGCCATCGAGCCACCGAGACTCTGGCCGAGCAGTATCAGCGGCTTGCCTTGAACCTCGGGCGACTTGTCCAGCCAGGCGAATGCCGCATCGATGTCCCGATAGATCGCCGGCAGGCTCGGCTTGCCTTCGGACAAGCCATAACCGCGATAGTCCACAAGCAACACCTGGTAACCATTTTTCGGCAACCAAAAGCTCCCGCCGAGGTGCATGGGCAGGTTTCCACCATTGCCGTGCAGGTGCAGCACCGTGCCCTTGACCTCGAGCCCCTGCTTCGCCGGCAGCCACCACGCATTCAGCTTGAGGCCATCGGCGGTGTTCAAGGTGACGGTGCGGTACTCGAGCCCGGCCTTTTCCGGGGTGAACAACTGGCCTGGTTCGGGGTAGAACAGCAGCGAGCTGCAACCGCTCAAGGCCAGCAGAAGGCAGATGATGCCGAGGGTTCTCATCCGTTGAAACCTCGCTGGAAATGGGGATGGAATACACAACCCTGTGGGAGCGAGCCTGCTCGCGATGACGGTGTGCCAGACAACACAATGGTTGAATGTTAGTCCGCTATCGCGAGCAGGCTCGCTCCCACAATGGTTCGCGTCACCGTTAGAGGATGTTGGAGTAATCCGCCTCGATCCGGTCCAGGCTCAGATGGTTGAGGAAGTTGGAGAAACACATCCACGCCGACAACGCATTCATGTCACGGAACTGTTCCGGCAGGTACTTGGGCGGTACCACCAGGCCTTCATCCACCAACTGGCGCAAGGTGCGCATGTCTTCCAGGGTGGTCTTGCCACAGAACAACAGCGGTATCTGCTCCAGCTTGCCTTTACGCACGGCCAGTTGAATGTAGTTGTAAATCATGATGAAGCCCTTGAGGTAGGACAAGTCTTTGGTAAATGGCAGACCTGTCGGCACCGAGCCGCGGAAAACGCGACTGGCGTTGCTGTAGCTCTCGGGCATCTCGAAGCCTTGTTCACGGAAGAACTCGAACACCTGCAGGAAATCCGCGCCCTCCTCCACCATGTGAATGGCCCGCGTGCGGTTGGTCAGCTTGCGCAGGCGGCTCGGGTAGGAGGCAAAGGTGATGATTTCCATCAGGATCGCCAGGCCTTCCTGGGTCACCGTCGACGAGGGCGGCCCCTTGGACAGGAAGGTGCAGATCGGCTGATTCAGACCATTGAGTGTCGTGCCTACATGCACCAGCCCTTCGTGGACTTCCAGGGCCCGCACGTCACGCTCGTTGAACATCGCGTCAGTGCGGATCTTGATGTAGTCGGCACCGGCCGCCGCATCGGCGACAATCCCGTCGGACTCGAACACCCGAATGGTTTCCTCGGCTTCGCCAAACACCTTGTTCAAGCGATGCTGCAACATATCAACCGCATCCTTGGCAGTCAGCGTTTTCGGTTCATCTTTCAGATCGCCACGGCCGTCGATGTTGTTCAGGTATTCGGACAGCATCATGCCCAGGTCGGACAGGGTCGGGTCGCCGGCATGGAACGCGTCGGAGGCGGCGCCGTACAATTCCTGGGAAATCAGGCCGAAATCCTCTGTGCCACGCGCTTCGAGCATGCGCACCACCATGCGGTATTCCTTGCACATGCGCCGCATGATCTGCCCGACCGGGTTGAACTGGCCAAGCTGGCGGGTGATATCGCGCTCGATATTCTGGAACTCCAGCTTGACTTTGCTGGAGTCGAACGCCAGTGGCCGGTTGAGGTAGTAGTCACGGTCCACTGCCGGCATTTCCTTGCCCTTGGCCTTGAGGAAGCCCTTGCGAATGTTGTCGTCCCATTTGACCGCATCAAGGACACGGATCGGTGTCTGCGCCAGCACGATGCGATCGGACAAAATGCGTATCGACTGTTGGTAATCGTCCACCCGAAACTCCTGTAGAAGCCTGCTGTTGCCGGTTATTTGGCTTTGGCCTGACGCTGGTAGCGCACCGCTTCGACGAACACATCGGAATTGGCCGGGTCGTCGAGGTAGGCGGTGACTTGATCCATGTTGCTGTCGATCAGTACGCCATCGCCGTCGTTGGTCTGGAAGCTCTCACCGCTCAGGGCTTTTTGCTTCATGGCCTGGTTGATCTGGTCGAGGTCGAGGTTGTAGACCACCAGCTCATGCTTGTCGGTCAGCTCAAAACCGCCAATGGCGAAATGCCCGCCGAACTGCGCCGGCACCTTCGCCGACAGATACCAGCGGTTGCCATGGCGCGACACAGTGAAGGAATAGGCCTCCCGCTCCCTGGGCCTGGCCCGGTAATAGCTGACGGCCTGATAGCGGTTGCCGCCGATGCGGGTCAGTTCGAGGTTGAGCGGCTCGCCCCAGCCATTGGTGCTGGTCCATTTGCCGAGCAATCCCTTGGGCGCGGGCTCGCTTGCAGGCAGCGGCTCCTTGAAGGTCACCAGACAGCCACTGAGCAGCAGGAACGACAAGGCGATCACAACGACACGCCAGTCTTTCATTCAACACTCCCTTTTCAACACACTCCCACAGGGTAAAGCACCAGCCGGAACTACTCCGACGCCAGCACCAGGTGCATGTAGCGCGTCAGGATACCGAGCATTTCCTCTTCGGCGGCAGGCTCGCCTGCGTTGAGCAGCCCCTGATATTCCATCCGGCCGATAATCGCCGTCAACACCTTGGCATCCTGATGCGGCTCGCGCGAGCCCAACACCTGGAACAGCTGGCAGGAGCCCTGCAACAGGATTTGCTGATGCGAGCGCACCAGTTCGGCCAGACGCGGGTTCAGCAACGCTTCCTGGCGGAACGCCTGCTCGGCCATCAAATGCTCACGGCGATTGACCAGTTGCCGGTGAACGTAATCGGTCATCAGCCGTGCAATGTCGTCCGCTAGTTTCGAGCGCGCCTGCGGGCTGCCATCGCCACTGGCGATCATGTCGCGCAACAGCCCCTCGTTGTTCACCCACAGCTTGCCCATGTACGCCGCACTGCGCTCCACGTATTGGGCGAAGGTATCGGTGAGCAAGTCATCGATATCCTTGAAGTAGTAAGTGGTCGCAGACAACGGCACTTGCGCCTCGGCGGCCACCGCACGGTGCCGGACGGCACGCACGCCATCGCGCACGACAATGCGCATCGCGGCGTCGAGAATCTCCTGTCGTCGCTGTTCACTGCCCTGTCGGCTGGCCTTGCGACCCTGGTACTGAACGCTTTCAGCGACCGCAGTGGCGATACCCGCTGCACCTTCTTGAGCCATTGCACGAATCACGACAGGTATTTCCTCTCAGATGAAAGTAACAAGTTGATACGTTTGTACCAGACAGGCAATAAAAAACCGCCTGAAAAGGCGGTTTTTTAATTGAAGCACTTACGCTTGCGGCCGCATGTGCGGGAACAGGATCACGTCGCGGATCGACGGGGAGTTGGTCAGCAGCATCACCAGGCGGTCGATACCAATGCCTTCACCCGCCGTTGGCGGCATGCCGTACTCCAGCGCACGAACGAAGTCGGCGTCATAGTGCATGGCTTCGTCGTCGCCGGCGTCCTTGTCGGCCACCTGGGCCATGAAGCGCTCGGCCTGGTCTTCCGCGTCGTTCAACTCGGAGTAGGCGTTGGCGATTTCACGACCACCGATGAACAGCTCGAAACGGTCGGTGACGTTCGGGTTCTCGTCGTTACGACGGGCCAGCGGCGACACTTCGAACGGGTACTGGGTAATGAAGTGCGGCTGCTCCAGCTTGTGCTCGACCAGCTCTTCGAAAATCATCACCTGCAACTTGCCCAGGCCTTCGAAGCCCAGCACCTTGGCGCCGGCCTTCTTCGCAATAGCGCGAGCCTTGTCGATGTCGTTCAGGTCGTCAGCGGTCAACTCGGGGTTGTACTTGAGGATCGAGTCGAACACCGACAGACGCACGAACGGCTCGCCGAAGTGGAACACCTTGTCGCCGTACGGCACGTCGGTGCTGCCCAGAACCAGCTGAGCCAGTTCGCGGAACAGTTCTTCGGTCAGGTCCATGTTGTCTTCGTAGTCGGCGTAAGCCTGGTAGAACTCCAACATGGTGAACTCAGGGTTATGACGAGTCGATACACCTTCGTTACGGAAGTTGCGGTTGATCTCGAACACTTTTTCAAACCCGCCAACAACAAGCCGCTTGAGGTACAGCTCCGGCGCAATACGCAGGAACATGCCCATGTCCAGTGCATTGTGGTGGGTTTCAAACGGCTTGGCTGCCGCGCCGCCAGGAATAGTCTGCAGCATCGGCGTTTCCACTTCCAGGAAGTCACGCTTCATCAGGAAGCTGCGGATGTGGGCGATGACTTGCGAACGCACGCGGAAAGTCTGGCGCACGTCTTCGTTGACGATCAGGTCAACGTAGCGCTGACGGTAGCGCTGTTCGGTGTCGGTCAGGCCGTGGTGCTTGTCCGGCAGCGGGCGCAGGGATTTGGTCAGCAGGCGCACGCTGGTCATTTCAACGTACAGGTCGCCTTTGCCGGAACGGGCCAGGGTGCCCTCGGCGGCGATGATGTCGCCCATGTCCCAGGTTTTCACCGCGGCCAGGGTTTCTTCGGACAGGGTCTTGCGGTTGACGTAGACCTGGATTCGCCCGGTCATGTCCTGGATCACCATGAACGAGCCACGGTTGAGCATGATACGACCGGCAACCTTGACCGGGATCGCAGCCTCTGCCAGCTCTTCCTTGGTCTTGTCCGCGTACTGTTTCTGCAGTTGATCGCAGTAGTTTTCGCGGCGGAAGTCGTTCGGGAAGGCATTGCCCTTGGCGCGCTCGGCAGCAAGCTTTTCCTTGCGCAGGGCGATCAGGGAGTTTTCTTCCTGTTGCAGGGCTTGCGGATCGAGTTCTAGGTCGCTCATGTCTTTAGATATTCCATCTGGTTCGTTGCCCCCGGCCTGCGGTCGGGGATCGCCAGCAAGCTGGCTCCTACAGGGGATCGGGGGGGTGTCAGCCGATCCCGTATTGCATTGCTTACAGCCCGGACTTCAGGCTCGCTTCCAGGTATTCATCGATATCACCGTCGAGTACCTTGTCGCAGTCACTGCGCTCGATGTTAGTGCGCAGATCCTTGATGCGCGAGGCATCGAGTACATAAGAACGGATCTGATGACCCCAGCCGATATCGGACTTGGTGTCTTCCAGCGCCTGGGACGCTGCGTTGCGCTTCTGCATTTCCTGCTCGTACAACTTGGCCCGCAGCATTTTCATGGCGGTGTCTTTGTTGGCGTGCTGGGAACGTTCGTTCTGGCAGCTGACCACGGTGTTGGTCGGTACGTGGGTGATACGTACGGCCGAGTCGGTGGTGTTTACGTGCTGACCACCGGCACCGGAGGAGCGATAGGTGTCGATCCGCAAGTCTGCCGGGTTGATTTCGATTTCCACCTTGTCATCGATCTCTGGCGAGACGAATACCGCGGAGAACGAGGTGTGGCGACGGTTGCCGGAGTCGAACGGACTCTTGCGCACCAGACGGTGTACGCCGATCTCGGTCCGCAACCAGCCAAACGCGTATTCGCCCTTGATGTGCACGGTCGCGCCCTTGATCCCGGCGACTTCACCGGCGGACAGCTCCATGATGGTCGCATCGAAACCGCGTTTGTCGGCCCAGCGCAGGTACATGCGCAGCAGAATGTTGGCCCAGTCCTGGGCTTCGGTGCCGCCGGAACCGGCCTGGATGTCCAGATAGGCGTTGTTCGGGTCCATTTCGTTGCTGAACATGCGGCGGAATTCCAGCTTGGCCAGACTTTCCTCGAGACGGGCCAGTTCGGCGACGACATCGCCCACTGCGCCTTCGTCGTTTTCTTCGACGGCCATGTCCAGCAGGTCACGGCAATCGGCCAGACCGGTCTTCAGCTCGTCCAGGGTATCGACGATTTGCGCCAGCGCAGCGCGCTCGCGGCCCAACTCCTGGGCATATTCAGGTTTGTTCCAGACACTCGGATCTTCAAGCTCGCGATTGACTTCGGTCAGACGCTCATGCTTTTGATCGTAGTCAAAGATACCCCCGAATAGTTTCGGAGCGCTCGGACAGGTCCTTGATGGTGTTCAGGATCGGGTTGATTTCCATGACGGGCAGCACTCGTTGGCGAACTTTTGAAAGCCGGCGAGTATACCGGGAAACGGCCGGTAACGGCAGTCCGCCTGGCCGAAAAGCCAAGTCCCTGTAGGAGCGAGCTTGCTCGCGAGAAACGCTCAGGCACCGCGTTTATTCAGATAGCCATCGCCATCGTTAACGACCATCGCGAGCATGCTCGCTCCTACAGGGGGATTCGGTTCAGCCGATCCCCACCTGATTGCGCCCATTGTTCTTCGCCAGGTACAGCCCCTTGTCCGCCGCCAGGATCAGGTCACGGCAATTGCTGCCGGTTTTCGGGGTAATGGTCGACAGGCCGATGCTGATGGTCAGGCTCGATCCTTCAGTCGGGGCAATATGCGGGATTTTCAGCGCCTCCACGGTCATGCGCAGTTTTTCCGCCACAAGACGCGCACCGCCCTGGGAGGTATTGGGCAGTACCAGGGCGAATTCTTCACCGCCGTAACGAGCCGGCAGGTCGGACGGCCGGGCACTGGCGTCGCGGATCGCCGTGGCGACCATGCGCAAGGCCTCATCGCCTTCCAGGTGGCCGAAGGTGTCGTTGTAGGTCTTGAAGTAATCCACATCGATCATCAGCAACGACAACTGGCTCTGTTCACGCAGCGAACGGCGCCACTCCAGCTCCATGTACTCATCGAAGTGCCGACGGTTCGACAACCCGGTCAGGCCATCGGAGTTCATCAGGCGTTGCAGCACCAGGTTGGTGTCGAGCAACTGCTGCTGGCTGACCCGCAACGCGCGATACGCCGCGTCCCGTTGCAGCAAGGTCATGTAGGAGCGCGAGTGATAGCGGATGCGCGCGACCAGTTCGATGGTATCCGGCAGTTTGACCAGATAATCGTTGGCCCCGGCCGCGAAGGCCGCGCTCTTGATCAGCGGATCTTCCTTGGTTGACAGGACGATGATCGGAATGTCCTTCGTCGCCGGATGATTGCGGTATTCGCGCACCAGGCTCAGACCGTCAAGGCCGGGCATGACCAGATCCTGCAGGATCACTGTCGGTTTGATGCGGACCGCGTGGGCAATGGCCTGGTGCGGATCGGCGCAGAAGTGGAAGTCGATGTTTTCTTCGTTCGACAACCCGCGCCGTACTGCCTCGCCGATCATCGCCTGATCGTCCACCAACAACACCATGGCGGCATTTTCGTCAGTCTTGAAGTCATCGAGCTGTAATTCATTCATGTGCGTTCACCTGAGAACTGCCTGTGCCAGGATTGCTGCTAATGGTAGTCATTTTGGAAAGATCTCCAGCAATCGTGGCGCTATCTTTTCCAGCGGGCGTATTTCCACGGCAGCGTCGATGGCCGCGGCCGCCTTCGGCATGCCGTACACCGCACTGCTGTTTTGGTCCTGTGCGATGGTCAGGTAGCCCTGTTGGCGCATGAGTTTAAGCCCTTGGGCGCCATCACGCCCCATACCGGTGAGCAAAACCCCCACGGCGTCACCGTTCCAGTGACTGGCCACGCTCTCGAAGAACACATCGATGGAGGGCCGGTAGATCTCGTTGACCGGCTCGGCGGTGTAGGCCAGCGTGCCGTTTTTCAGCAAGCGAATATGGTGATTGGTGCCGGCCAGCAATACCGTGCCGCCTTGCGGCGGCTCGCCTTCCTCGGCCAGGCGTACATCAAGGCCGCTGGCGCTGCCGAGCCATTCGGCCATGCCGGCGGCAAACACCTGGTCAACGTGTTGCACCAGCACGATGGCCGGAGAGAAATCACGCGGCAGCCCCTTGAGCAAGACTTCCAGCGCTGCCGGCCCGCCCGCGGAGGAGCCGATGGCGATCAGGCGCTGGCGCGAGGCCGAACTGCGCAGAGGACTCGGAGCGTTCGGCGCCTGCTTGCTCTTCTCGCCGATCAGCCAGCCGATGTTCATGATCTTGCGCAGCAACGGCGCCGCTGCTTCCTGGGCATTGCCGGCACCGAGGGCCGGGGTGTCGACCACATCCAGCGCGCCATGGCCCATGGCTTCAAACACCCGATGCACGTTCTGTTGCCGATCCACAGTGACAATGACGATGGCACAGGGCGTTTCGGCCATGATCCGCCGGGTGGCTTCCACCCCGTCCATCACTGGCATGATCAGATCCATGAGGATCAGGTCCGGCGTCTGCTCGGCACACTTTTGCACTGCTTCCTTGCCATTGCCGGCGACCCAGACCACCTCGTGCGTCGGCTCGAATGCCAGGGCGCGGCGCAGGGCTTCCACCGCCATGGGCATGTCATTGACGATTGCGATCCTCATGCACGCGCTCCTCCGATGAGATCGACCACAGCATCGAGCAAGGCGTCGTCATGAAAACTGGCCTTGGCTAGATAATAGTCGGCCCCGGCATCCAGTCCACGGCGTCGATCCTCTTCACGATCCTTGTAGGACACCACCATCACCGGCAACGACTGCAGGCGATTGTCCCGACGCAGCAGCGTGACCAGTTCGATGCCATCCATGCGCGGCATATCTATGTCGGTGATCAGCAGATCGAAATCCTCCGAACGCAACGCGTTCCAGCCATCCATGCCATCCACCGCAACCGCCACGTCGTACCCACGATTGAGCAACAGCTTGCGCTGCAACTCTCGCACGGTCAGGGAGTCATCCACCACCAGAATTCGCTTGCGGGCCGCCTCGACCACCTGATTACCGTGACGGGCAATGCGCTCCAGGCGCCCCGTATTGAGCAGTTTTTCCACCGAACGCAGCATGTCTTCGACATCGACGATCAGCACCACCGAACCGTCGTCGAGCAAGGCCCCGGCGGAAATGTCCTGCACCTTGCCCAGACGCTCGTCCAGCGGTAGCACCACCAACGTCCGCTCACCGATAAACCGTTCCACCGCCACGCCGTAGATTGCATCGCGTTCGCGAATCACCACGACGTTCAGGGTTTGCCCGCTGTTCTGGCTGGCCGGGCGTTGCAGCAATTGGCTGGCCGCCACCAGGCCGACATGCCGGCCTTCGTGCCAGAAGTGTTGACGACCTTCGACCTGCACGATATCCGCCGGCTCCAGATCGCACATGCGCTCGATGTGCGCCAGCGGGAAGGCATAGGCTTCGTCGCCGACTTCCACGACCAGGCTGCGCACCACCGACAGGGTCAGCGGCACTTCAAGGTGGAAACGACTGCCCTCGCCTGCCGTTTGCTCCAGCAGCACCGCGCCGCGCAACTGCCGCACCATGTGCTGCACCGCATCCAGGCCGACGCCGCGACCGGACACCTCGGTGACCGTATCGCGCAGACTGAAGCCGGGCAGGAACAGGAACGT
The DNA here is from genome assembly GCF_002113025.1 of Pseudomonas sp. B28(2017). Lineage (GTDB taxonomy): Bacteria > Pseudomonadota > Gammaproteobacteria > Pseudomonadales > Pseudomonadaceae > Aquipseudomonas. Next base: position 600,215 of record NZ_NEJH01000002.1, read on the forward strand.
CAGCAACTCTTCTTCGCTCAACTGCGCGGCGGTTTGCGCAGGCGACAAATTTCGCTCAACGATGCTGCGACGAACCTTTTCCAGATCCACGCCGTTGCCGTCATCGCTCAATTCCAGCACCAGCAGACCGGCCTGATGCGAAGCTCGCAGGCGAATCAGGCCTTCAGCCGGCTTGCCCGCCAGCAGACGTTGTTCCGGGGTTTCGATGCCATGGTCTACCGCATTGCGCAACAGGTGAGTCAGTGGCGCTTCGAGCTTTTCCAGCACGTCGCGATCAACCTGAGTCTTCTCGCCTTCAATCTCCAGTCGCACCTGCTTGCCCAGGTCGCGTCCCAGATCGCGGACCATTCGCACCTGCCCGGTCAGCACGTCGGCAAACGGCCGCATGCGACAAGCCAGTGCCGTGTCGTACAACACCTGCGCCCGCTGGCTGGCATGCCAGGCGAACTCATCGAGTTCGGCGTTCTTTTCCATGAGCAACTGCTGGGATTGCGCAAGTAAACGGCGCGCGTCCTCAAGGGTTTCCTGAACCTCCAGGCTCAAGGCGTGATCCTTGAGGTGAACGTTGAGACTCTCCAACGCTCGCAGGCTGTTGCTCTGCATGCGCTTGAGTCGCTGCATGGTCGCCAGGTGCGGTTTGAGCCGCTGGGTTTCCACCAGGGATTTGCTCGACAGATCGAGCAGGCTGTTCAGGCGCTCGGCGGTGACACGCAGCACACGCTCGCCATTTTCGGCGGTGCGTGGGCTGCGCGGGGCTGGTGGCGGTTCGGCGGCGGGCGCCACCGGCTCGACCTTGGGCGCAGGTGCTTCGAGCTGAAGTTCGGCCATCACCGGTGCGGCGGGCGTACCCGGCGTACCAGCAGGATCCGGCAACAGCGTCATCAACGCCACATAGGCCTCGATGTCCGCAGACTCCGGACTGTTGCCCGGCGTGGCGATACGCATCAGCAAATCGGTGCCTTGCAGCAACGCATCGATGTGCTCGGGGCGCAGCAACAGGCGCCCTTCCTGGGCACTGACCAGACAGTCTTCCATCACATGGGCGACGCTGACCCCGGCATCGACGCCGACGATTCGCGCCGCGCCCTTGAGCGAGTGCGCGGCACGCATGCACGATTCAAGATGATCGGCCTGGGTCGGGTCACGCTCAAGCGCCAGCAGGCCGGCACTCAAGACCTGGGTCTGGGCTTCGGCTTCCAGGCTGAACAGCTCCAGCAAAGAGGTGTCGCGCATTTGCTCGGGGGTCATGTGAGGCTCCGGGTCACGGCGGACAGCAGCTGTTCTTCATCCAGCCAGCGCAGGCTGCGACCTTTGAATTGCAGCACGCCACGGGTGTATTTGGCGCTCGCCTGCGCACCTGAGCACGATGCGGTATCGAGGATGCGCTCGTCGATGGCGTGGATCCCGTCGACTTCATCTACCGGCACCACCACCGGCCCACCATGGGCCGCGATGATCAGCATGCGCGGGATGACCCGCGCACCGGGTGCCACGCTGCTGGTGCCGTCGAGGCCGAGCAGCTCCACCAGCGATAGGCAGGCGACCAGCGCGCCGCGCACATTCGCCACGCCGAGCAAGGCACGGGAACGCTGATGCGGCAAGGAGTGAATCGCTTGCAGCGGCGCCACCTCGACCAGACTGCGGGTCGCGAGACCCAACCACTCTTCACCCAGACGGAACATCAACATCGAGCGGGTTTTCACCTCGTTCTCGACCGCGACGGACACTGGCCCGCGATCTTCCTGCTGCAATGCATAGCGATCGAGCAAGCGTGTGGCGGCCGCTGAATACACCGCACAATTGCGGCAATGAACATGTTCGGCCAGCAACGGGCAGGACTTGTCGCCGTGGATACCGATACGGTTCCAGCAGTCGTCGATGGCCTGGGCATCCCGGGTGACGCTGAAGGTATCGGAGGCGGTCATCGTTTACGCTCACTGTCAGCGGCGCGCCCGCTACGCACGGCACGCGCCTGCAATCGTCTGGCTCCCGCCGCGTCGCCCTGGGCCTGCAGCAACGCGGCCAGGTGCATCAACGCGTCGGGATGTTGCGGTTCGAGGTACAACGCCTTGCGATAAAAACCCTGGGCTTCCAGGACGTTTCCGGCGACATCGCTGAGCAGCCCCAGCCAATAGAACACCTGGGCTACCGGTTCATGGCTGCGCAAATAGCTTTCACAAGCAGCCCTCGCCTCGGCGCTTTTGCCTTCATTGGCCAGCGCGGCGATGTTCGCCAGCAGCACCGCGGTATCGGTACCAGACGATTTCGGCGCAGCAGCCAGCGGCACGACACTGGCGAATGGACGACTGCGCGCTGGCGCAGGAGGTGGAGTGCGCAGCGGTTGCGGCACGGGCAATGGTGCTGGAACGTATGCCGGCAAGGGTTCAGGGTCCGAAGTCCCCTGTCGACTGAACGCGAAGGACTGCGCGATACCGATCGAGCGCATCCCCAAACGCCCCAGCAGGCCGCCTTCGGCCGGGCCGATAAACAGCACGCCGTCAACGTGGGTCAGACACTTGAGCACTTCGAAGACTTGCTTCTGGGTCGGCTGGTCGAAATAGATCAACAGGTTGCGACAAAACACGAAGTCGAATGACGGCTCACCGGCCAGCAAGGCCGGATCCAGCAGATTGCCGACCTGCAAGCGCACCTGTTCCTGCACACGCGGGTTCAGACGATAGCCATCACCCTCGGCCATGAAGTGGCGGTCGCGAAACGCAATGTCGTCACCTCGAAAGGAATTCTTGCCGTACAAGGCTCGCCTGGCTTTTTCCACCGACAACGGGCTGACATCCATGCCGTCGACCTTGAACTGGTGTGGCTGGAGCCCGGCATCGAGCAACGCCATGGCGATCGAGTACGGCTCTTCGCCAGTGGAGCACGGCAAACTGAGAATCCGCAGTGCGCGCAGGTTGTTGATCTCGGCCAGACGCTTGCCCGCCAGTTTCGCCAGCGTGGCGAATGATTCCGGATACCGGAAGAACCAGGTTTCCGGAACGATCACCGCTTCGATCAATGCCTGCTGCTCGTCCCGCGAGCTCTGCAAGGTTCGCCAATACTCATCGGCTGAGGGTGCTTGCGAGGCAATGCTGCGCTGACGCACCGCTCGCTCGATGATTGCCGGCCCCACCGAGGTCACGTCGAGTCCGATACGTTCCTTGAGGAAGTCGAAAAAACGCTGATCGCTGTTCATGGCCGCTCCTGCAGCAGCGACGGATCCATTGGCGGCGAGGGAAACAACAATGCGCGCACTTGATCCTCCAGTAGATCGCTGACCCGTACCCACTGCAGCAAGCCCTGCTCGTCCTTGCGGACCGGCCCGAGGTAAGGTGTCTGGCGATTGTCCAGGCCGTAAGGCTGAAAGTCCGCCGGATCGCAGCGCAAGGTGACGGTCGCCTGCTCCAGAATCAGCCCGAGCAGCTGCGTCTCGCAGGCTTCATCCGGGCGATAGTTGACCAGCACCAATCGAGTGCTGGTACGGGCCTGTGCAGGCGTACCAAACGTCAGTGCGCTCAAGTCGATCACCGGCACCACGGCACCCCGATAGGCGAACACTCCGGCGACCCAGGCGGGGGCATGGGGAATGGGCTTCAAGGGCAGGCGCGGCAGTACCTCCGCCACTTCGACAGCCTTCAAGGCATAGCGCTCGTTGCCAATGCGAAACACCAGAAACAATGCATGCGGCGCCTGCTTCACGGCAGAGCGTTTGGCCGTGATTTCGCTCATCAGACTTTGAATCGCGAAACGCCGCTGCGCAGCCCGACGGCCACCTGGCTCAGCTCATCGATGGCGAAACTGGCCTGGCGCAGAGACTCGACCGTCTGGCTGCTGGCATCACCCAACTGCACCAGCGCATGGTTGATCTGCTCGGCGCCGGTAGCCTGGGCCTGCATGCCTTCGTTGACCATCAGCACCCGCGGCGCCAACGCCTGGACCTGATGGATGATCTGCGACAACTGCTCGCCGACCTGCTGTACCTCGGACATCCCGCGACGCACCTCCTCGGAGAACTTGTCCATGCCCATGACCCCGGCCGATACCGCCGACTGGATCTCGCGCACCATTTGCTCGATGTCGTAGGTGGCCACAGCCGTCTGGTCCGCCAGGCGCCGCACTTCGGTGGCGACTACGGCAAAACCGCGTCCGTATTCCCCGGCCTTCTCGGCCTCGATGGCAGCGTTGAGCGACAACAGGTTGGTCTGGTCAGCGACCTTGACGATGGTGACCACCACCTGATTGATGTTGCCGGCCTTCTCGTTGAGGATCGCCAGCTTGGCGTTGACCAGATCGGCCGCGCCCATCACCGAGTGCATGGTTTCCTCCATGCGCGCCAGGCCCTGTTGCCCGGAGCCGGCGGCCACGGAAGCCTGATCGGCGGCGGTGGAGACCTCGGTCATGGTGCGTACCAGGTCCCGGGAAGTGGCGGCGATCTCACGGGAGGTCGCGCCTATTTCCGTGGTGGTGGCGGCGGTTTCCGTGGCGGTGGCCTGTTGCTGCTTGGATGTGGCGGCGATCTCGGTCACCGACGTGGTCACCTGCACCGACGAACGCTGGGCCTGGGACACCAGAGAAGTGAGCTCGGTCATCATGTCGTTGAAACCGGTCTCCACCGCGCCGAACTCGTCCTTGCGTTCCAGGTTCAGGCGGCTGCTGAGGTCGCCAGTGCGCATGATCTCGAGGATTTTCACGATGCGGCTCATCGGCGCCATGATGGCGCGCATCAATAGCAAACCGCAGAGACCGGCAGCCAGCACCGCCACCAGCAGGGAAATGCCCATGCTGATTTTTGCCGCAAGTACCGCGTCGTCGATGGCGGCCATTTCGTGATCGGCCACCGCTTTGTTTTCGCGGATGATGTCGTTGAGCTTGTTGCGGCCTGCGGTCCAGGCGGGGGTCAGTTGCTCGGTGAACAACTTGACGGCCTCGGGCCCCTGGTTGCGGCTGTGCAGATCGAGTACTGCCGCCAGAATCCTGCTGAACTCCTCGTGCCGTTGTTCGAAAGCGGCAAACTCGACCTTGTCTTCGTCGGTCGTGATGGTGTTGCGGTAGTTACCCATCTGCTCCAGCAGACGCGCTTCGAAAGCCTTGAACTCCGCAGCGTCTTCACTGCTGATGCCCTGCCCTTCTTTCAAACCGAGCAATTCCTGTGTCTGCAGGAAGGAGTCGACCCAGGCGCTGCGAATCATCGAGCTGTAGTAAACCCCCGGCAAAGCGTCGTCCCGGACGCTGGCTTCGCTCTCTTCGATCTTCAGCAATCGCGAATAGGAAAGGACCACCATCAGCAACATGATTGTGATAATGACCGCAAAACTCGCCAAAATGCGTTGGCGCAACGTCCAGTTCTTCACAGTCAATCCTCGGGTCTGATTCGAAATGCGGGGAGTATAGCCGAGGGCGGTGTTTCATTTATAAGACGGATGCGCGCTGCTTCTCATCCCGTTGAAAAAGGCGGGATGGATCGGCCATTGGAGACGTGGCGCGGCTGAAAACGCCATCGCAAGCAGGTTCGCTCCCATGCGTGGTCTGCGTCGTGCGCAAATTGAGCCTTGCGAGGCTCCCGCAACCTTGCCCCCGACTTGATGTTGCTCAAGCCTTTCTGCTTGCCGCTTGAAGCTTGCGCCATAAAGTTGCGTTTCAAAAAAACGATATACACTCTCGAAAATCGATAAAAACAGCCCACCGGGTGCTTTCCCATGATGACCTTGCGCCAGATCCGTCATTTCATTGCCGTGGCCGAGACCGGCTCGATCTCGGCCGCCGCGCAAACCGCGTTCATTTCCCAGTCGACCCTGACCCTGGCCATCCAGCAACTGGAGGAAGAAATCGGCGTCAGCCTGTTCAGCCGCCACGCCAAGGGCATGACCCTGACCCACCAGGGGCATCAATTCCTGCGCCAGGCGCACTTGATCCTGGCCACCGTGGACAACGCCAAGCGCAGCCTGCAACAAAGTACCGACCAGGTTGCCGGGCAATTGATCGTCGGCGTGACCAGCCTGGTGGCCGGTTATTACCTGGCGGATTTGCTCACGCGCTTCCAGCGCGCCTACCCCAACGTGGAAATCCGCGTGATGGAAGATGAGCGCCCGTACATCGAGCATTTGCTGGTCAGCGGCGAGATCGATGTCGGCGTGCTGATCCTCTCCAACCTCGAAGACCGCCACGCCCTGCAGACTGAAGTGCTGACCCACTCGCCGCACCGGCTCTGGCTACCGGCCCAACACCCGTTGCTGGAGCACGACAGCATCAACCTCGCCGATGTGGCCCGCGAGCCATTGATTCAACTGAACGTCGATGAAATGGACCGCAACGCCCAGCGCATGTGGTCCGCCGCCTCGCTGCAACCGCGCATCACCCTGCGCACCGCCTCGACCGAAGCCGTGCGGAGCCTGGTGGCCGCCGGATTGGGAGTGTCGATCCAGCCCGACATGACTTATCGCCCATGGTCACTGGAGGGCGACATCATTGAAGCCCGGCCGATTGCCGACCTGAGCCAGACCCTCGATGTCGGCCTGGCGTGGCGTCGCGGCACGGCGCGGCCGGCGTTGGTGGACCCGTTCCTCACGGTCGCCCGCGAGCAACCCCATGGTGGACGCAAGCCATCTATTTAATCGAACGCAACCTTCAGTATTTAGTATTTGTTGTCCTCGGGGCCGCGCACTAGTCTTCTTACAACTAATAAAGACAGCCGGCCCCCGGTCACAGGGAGCGCTGCCATGTCTACACAAGAAGCCACACAAGCAAAGAGAACCCGAAAAATGGCTGGTGCGCAGACCCCGTTGTTCACCGCATTGTTGATCGATGGTGAATTAGTCGCCGGTCAAGGCTGCGTCGAGCCGATTCTCAACCCGGCCACCGGGGAAGTCCTGACCCGGATCGCCGAAGCCAGCACCGAGCAGGTCGAAGCCGCGATCCTCGCCGCCCATCGTGCCTTTGCCGGTTGGTCACGCACTACACCGCAGCAACGTTCGAACCTGTTGCTGGACATCGCCAACGCCATCGAAAAAAACGCCGACCTGCTGGCCCGCCTCGAATCCATGAACTGCGGCAAGCCGTTGCACCTGGCCCGTCAGGATGACCTGAATGCCACGATCGACGTGTTCCGCTTCTTCGCCGGTGCCGTGCGCTGCCAGACCGGCCAGCTCAGCGGCGAATACCTGCCGGGCTACACCAGCATGGTGCGCCGCGATCCTATCGGGGTGGTGGCATCGATTGCGCCGTGGAACTACCCGATCATGATGGCCGCGTGGAAAATCGCCCCGGCCCTCGCCGCCGGCAACACGCTGGTGTTCAAGCCGTCGGAACACACGCCGCTGTCGATCCTGGCCCTGGCGCCGGCGCTGGCCGAGATCCTGCCACGAGGTGTGATCAACATCGTTTGCGGTGGTGGTGAAGGCGTCGGCAGCCATTTGGTCAGCCATCCAAAGGTCCGCATGGTGTCGCTGACCGGCGATATCGTCACCGGGCAAAAAATCCTCCAGGCCGCCTCGAAAACACTCAAGCGTACCCACCTCGAACTCGGCGGCAAGGCCCCGGTGATCGTGTGCAACGATGCCGACATCCAGGCGGTGGTCGAGGGCGTGCGCACTTACGGCTATTACAACGCCGGCCAGGACTGCACCGCCGCTTGCCGCATCTACGCCCAGGCCGGGATTCATGACCGCTTGGTGGCCGAGCTCGGCGCGGCCGTCGGCAGCCTGCGCTTCGCCGGTAAACGCGACACCGACAACGAAATCGGCCCGCTGATCAGCACCCGCCAGCGTGACCGCGTGGCCAGTTTTGTCGAGCGCGCCCTCGGCCAGCCGCACATCGAACGGGTCACCGGTGCAGCTGTGCATTCCGGCGCCGGGTTCTATTACCAGCCGACCCTGCTGGCCGGTTGCAAGCAAGGTGACGAAATCGTCCAGCGCGAAGTGTTCGGTCCGGTGGTCACCGTGACCCGTTTCGACGAGCTGGAACAAGCGGTGGACTGGGCCAACGATTCGGAATACGGCCTGGCCTCGTCGGTCTGGACCCAGAACCTCGACAAGGCCATGCAGGTCGCGGCGCGCCTGCAGTACGGCTGCACCTGGATCAACAGCCACTTCATGCTGGTCAGCGAAATGCCCCATGGCGGCCTGAAGCGTTCGGGCTACGGCAAAGACCTGTCCAGCGATTCGCTTCAGGACTACAGCGTGGTGCGGCACATCATGGCCCGCCATGGCGAGCATCTCTGACTAAGCTAATAACAAGCCACCAACGGCCTGCTTCACCACGTTCAAGACACTGCCCCGACCATAATTAAAGAAGAGGGAATTCCCATGTTCGTGCACAAGACCGCACTGCTCAGTGCAATCACCACCGCGCTGCTGGCCAGCGCCAGCGTCCAGGCCGCCGAGCCGCTCAAAGCTGTCGGGGCGGGCGAGGGCCAACTGGATATTGTGGCCTGGCCTGGTTATATCGAACGTGGCGAGAGCGACAAGGCCTACGACTGGGTGACCGGTTTCGAGAAAGAAACCGGCTGCAAGGTCAACGTCAAGACCGCGGCCACCTCCGATGAAATGGTCAGTCTGATGGCCAAGGGTGGTTACGACCTGGTGACAGCGTCGGGCGACGCCTCCCTGCGCCTGATCGTCGGCAAGCGCGTGCAGCCGATCAACACCGCGTTGATCCCGAACTGGAAAAACCTCGACCCACGCCTCAAGGACGGACCGTGGTACGTGGTCAACAAGCAGACCTACGGCACCCCGTATCAGTGGGGCCCGAACGTGTTGATGTACAACACCAACGTATTCAAGACCGCTCCCACCACCTGGGGCGTGCTGTTCAATGCGGAAAACCTGCCGGATGGCAAGCCGAACAAGGGCCGCGTGCAGGCCTATGACGGCCCGATCTACATCGCCGACGCGGCGCTGTACCTGAAGTCAGCCAAGCCGGAACTGGGTATCAAGAATCCTTACGAACTGACCGAAGCCCAGTACAAGGCAGTGCTCGACCTGCTGCGCGCCCAGCAGCCATTGATCCACCGTTACTGGCACGACACCACGGTACAGATGAGCGACTTCAAGAACGAAGGCGTGGTCGCCTCCGGCGCGTGGCCGTATCAGGTCAACGGCCTGATGAACGAGAAACAGCCAATCGCTTCGACCATCCCGAAAGAAGGTGCCACCGGGTGGGCCGACACCACCATGATGCACGCCGAGGCCAAGCACCCGAACTGCGCCTACAAGTGGATGGACTGGTCGCTGCAACCGAAAGTCCAGGGTGATGTTGCGGCGTGGTTCGGCTCGTTGCCGGCAGTCCCGGCGGCGTGCACCGGTAGCGAGTTGCTCGGCGCCGAGGGCTGCAAGACCAACGGTTTCGACAATTTCGACAAGATCGCCTTCTGGAAAACCCCGCAGGCTGAAGGCGGCAAGTTCGTGCCGTACAGCCGCTGGACCCAGGATTACATCGCGATCATGGGCGGTCGCTAAAAGTCATTCCGGTAGCTGCTGCGCGTCGATTATCCGCGCCCGGGCAGTGCTCGCCTCCTCACGTACTGACGTACGCTCCGGGGGCTGCGCGCTGGCCGGACACGGCTAATCGCCGCTCGCGACGCTCCCGAAACGACTTTTCCACAACCCAAGCCTTGTCAGAAGCATAACGGTTTACGGAATAACTGTTTTTCAGAAGTCCAGGCAGGGCCGCTGCGACGGCCTTCGCCTTTTTGGAGCACCGCACCATGACACTTGCAGTCCAGTTCACCAACGTTTCCCGTCAATTCGGCGAAGTGAAAGCTGTTGACCGGGTTTCCATCGACATTCAGGACGGCGAGTTCTTCTCCATGCTGGGGCCTTCCGGTTCGGGCAAAACCACCTGCTTGCGCCTGATCGCCGGGTTTGAACAACCGAGCGCAGGTTCCATCCGTATTCATGGCGCCGAAGCCGCCGGGCTGCCGCCCTACCAGCGTGACGTAAACACTGTGTTCCAGGATTACGCACTGTTTCCGCACATGAACGTTCGCGACAACGTCGCCTACGGACTGAAAGTCAAAGGCGTCGGCAAAGTCGAACGCCAGAAGCGCGCCGAAGAAGCCCTCGACATGGTCGCCCTCGGTGGCTACGGCGACCGCAAGCCGGTGCAACTGTCCGGCGGCCAGCGCCAGCGTGTGGCCCTGGCCCGCGCCCTGGTCAACCGCCCACGGGTGCTGCTGCTCGACGAACCCCTCGGTGCCCTCGACCTGAAGCTGCGCGAGCAAATGCAGGGCGAACTGAAAAAACTGCAACGCCAACTCGGCATCACTTTCATCTTCGTCACCCATGACCAGACCGAAGCGCTGTCGATGTCCGACCGCGTGGCGGTGTTCAACAAGGGGCGCATTGAACAGGTCGATAGCCCGCGCAACCTGTACATGAAACCGGCCACCACCTTCGTGGCGGAGTTCGTTGGCACTTCCAACGTGATTCGCGGCGACCTGGCCAGACAGCTCAGTGGCAACCCGCAGCCTTTCTCGATTCGCCCGGAACACGTGCGATTCGCCGACGGTCCGCTGGCCAGCCACGAAATCGAAGTCAGCGGCCTGCTCCACGACATTCAGTACCAGGGCAGCGCCACCCGCTACGAACTGAAACTGGAGAACGGCCAGACCCTGAACATCAGCAAGGCCAACAACCAGTGGCTGGACACCAGCGCGCAACACCAGACCGGGCAGCGCATCAGCGCACGCTGGGCGCGCGAGGCAATGATTCCGCTGCACGACACCCTTGCAGGCGGGGTGTGAGATGAACACCGTGGCTATCCCTCAATCTCCGGTCAGCGGCTCGCTGCTGCGCAGGTTTTCCAATCTGCTGTATCGCCGCCCGAATTTTTACCTGTCGCTACTGCTGGTACCGCCGCTGCTGTGGTTCGGCGCGATCTACCTGGGTTCATTGCTGGTTCTGCTGTGGCAAGGTTTCTACACCTTCGACGACTTCACCATGGCGGTCACCCCTGACCTGACCCTGGCGAACCTCACCGCGCTGTTCCAGCCGTCGAACTTCGACATCATCCTGCGCACCCTGGGCATGGCGATTGTCGTGTCGATTGCCAGCGCCATCGTCGCGTTCCCGATTGCCTACTACATGGCGCGCTACACCACAGGCAAGACCAAGGCGTTTTTCTACATCGCGGTGATGATGCCGATGTGGGCCAGTTACATCGTCAAGGCGTACGCCTGGACATTGCTGCTGGCCAAGGGCGGCGTGGCGCAGTGGTTCGTGCAGCACCTGGGGCTGGAACCGCTCCTGCAATGGGTGATGGGCATTCCTGGCTTTGGCGGCAGCACCTTGTCGACCTCACACCTGGGCCGCTTCATGGTGTTCGTCTACATCTGGCTGCCGTTCATGATCCTGCCGATCCAGGCCTCGCTGGAGCGCCTGCCGCCCTCGCTGCTGCAAGCCTCTGCCGACCTCGGTGCCAAGCCTGGCCAGACCTTCATGCTAGTGATTCTACCGCTGTCGGTGCCGGGCATTGCCGCCGGCTCCATCTTCACCTTCTCGCTGACCCTGGGTGACTTCATCGTGCCGCAACTGGTCGGCCCGCCTGGCTACTTCGTCGGCAGCATGGTGTACGCCCAGCAAGGTGCCATCGGCAACATGCCAATGGCCGCCGCCTTCACCCTGGTGCCGATCGTGCTGATCGCCATCTACCTGTCCATCGTCAAACGACTGGGGGCCTTCGATGCACTCTGAGAAAGCTTCCATAGGCCTGCGAATCGCAGCCTGGGGCGGGTTGCTGTTCCTGCACTTCCCGATCCTGATCATCTTTCTGTACGCCTTCAACACCGAAGATGCGGCGTTCAGCTTTCCACCCAAGGGCTTCACCTTGAAGTGGTTCAGCGTGGCGTTCTCACGGCCAGACGTGCTGGAAGCGATCAAGCTGTCGTTGCAAATCGCCTCGATTGCCACACTGATCGCCATGGTCCTCGGCACGCTGGCCTCGGCCGCGCTGTACCGTCGGGACTTCTTCGGCAAGCAGGGCATCTCGCTGATGCTGATCCTGCCAATCGCCTTGCCGGGGATCATCACCGGGATCGCGCTGCTGGCGACATTCAAGACACTGGGGATTGAACCTGGGATGTTCACCATCATCGTCGGTCACGCGACCTTCTGCGTGGTGATCGTCTACAACAACGTCATCGCCCGCTTGCGCCGTACTTCACACAGCCTGATCGAAGCCTCGATGGACCTGGGCGCCGACGGCTGGCAGACCTTCCGCTACATCATCCTGCCGAACCTCGGCTCGGCGTTGCTGGCCGGCGGCATGCTGGCGTTTGCCCTGTCGTTCGACGAAATCATCGTCACCACCTTCACTGCCGGTCATGAACGCACCCTGCCGCTGTGGCTGCTCAACCAGCTCAGCCGGCCCCGGGACGTGCCGGTGACCAACGTCGTGGCGATGCTGGTGATGCTGGTGACCATGCTGCCGATTCTCGGCGCCTATTACCTGACCCGTGGCGGTGAGAGCGTTGCGGGGAGTGGCGGGAAATAAATCAGGAACCAACAACGAATATCCCACAGAAAAACAAGAACAGCTTGTAAGAGGACAGATACCATGCAAACCAAGCTCTTGATCAACGGTCAACTGCTCGACGGCGAAGGCCCCGCCCAACCTGTGTTCAACCCGGCGCTGGGGTGTGTGCTGGTGGAAATCAACGAAGCCAGCGAAGCCCAGGTCGATACCGCCGTGCGCGCCGCCGACGCTGCGTTCGACAGTTGGTCGCAGACCACGCCGAAAGAACGTTCGCTGCTGCTGCTCAAGCTCGCCGATGCCATCGAGGCCCATGGCGAAGAGCTGGCCAAACTGGAATCGGACAACTGCGGCAAGCCGTACAGCGCTGCGCTGAACGACGAGATCCCCGCTATTGCCGACGTATTCCGTTTCTTCGCCGGCGCCAGCCGCTGCATGAGCGGTTCGACCGGTGGCGAGTACCTGCCGGGTCACACCTCGATGATCCGCCGCGATCCGGTGGGCGTGATCGCCTCCATCGCGCCGTGGAACTACCCATTGATGATGGTCGCCTGGAAAATCGCCCCGGCCCTGGCCGCCGGTAATACCGTGGTGCTCAAACCGTCGGAGCAGACTCCACTGACCGCCCTGCGCCTGGCCGAACTGGCGTCGGATATCTTCCCGGCCGGCGTACTCAACCTGGTATTCGGCCGTGGTCCTACCGTCGGCAGCCCGCTGGTCACTCACCCGAAAGTGCGCATGGTCTCGCTGACCGGTTCGATTGCCACCGGTTCGAACATCATTTCCAGCACCGCCGACACCGTCAAACGCATGCACATGGAACTGGGCGGCAAAGCCCCGGTGATCATCTTCGACGACGCCGACATCGATGCCGCCGTCGAGGGCATCCGCACCTTCGGTTTCTACAACGCCGGCCAGGACTGCACCGCTGCCTGCCGCATCTATGCCCAGGCAGGCATCTACGAGAAGTTCGTCGAGAAACTCGGCGCCGCCGTCAGCAGCATCAAGTACGGCTTGCAGGATGATCCGTCGACCGAACTCGGCCCGCTGATCACCGCGCAACATCGTGACCGTGTCGCCAGTTTCGTCGAACGCGCCGTGGCCCAGCCGCACATTCGTCTGATCACCGGTGGTAAAGCAGTGGAAGGCGATGGTTTCTTCTTCGAACCGACCGTGCTGGCCGATGCGCAGCAGGATGACGAAATCGTCCGTCGCGAAGTGTTCGGGCCGGTGGTGTCTGTAACCAAATTCACCGATGAAGCACAAGTGCTGGGCTGGGCCAACGATTCGGACTACGGCCTGGCCTCTTCCATATGGACCGCCGATGTCGGCCGCGCCCATCGCCTGTCGGCCCGCTTGCATTACGGCTGCACCTGGGTCAACACGCACTTCATGCTGGTCAGCGAAATGCCTCACGGCGGTCAGAAGCTGTCCGGTTATGGCAAGGACATGTCCATGTACGGGCTGGAGGACTACACCGTCGTGCGGCATGTGATGTTCAAGCACTAAGAAAAGCATCGCCTCTAGGAGCGAGCAAGCTCGCTCCTAGAGCGAAGGTCTCACCTCGGTTTCAAGGCAGAAACCGGCAATACGCACCACTAGGTTCCACCCCAAAGAAGACAAAACAATAACCACCGATCCGGGCGGTGCCCTCAAGGCCCCGCCACGGTTTCGGACATCCGAAATCTGCCGATTTTCCGGAGCAAATACACATGAGTGCATCACCCGATCTCTCTGCAGTCGTTGCCGACAGCGATGCCGAGCAGCTACGCAAACTGGGCTATACCTCCAACTTCAATCGCAGCATGAGCCTGTGGGAAAACTTCGCCCTGGGCTTCACTTATCTGTCCCCGGTCGTAGGGGTTTATACCCTGTTTGGCTTGTGCCTCGCTGCAGGCGGGCCACCGATGTTCTGGGCCTATCTGCTGGTCGGTTGCGGCCAGTTGCTGGTGTGCCTGATCTTCGGCGAAGTGGTATCGCAATTCCCGATTTCCGGTGGCGTGTACCCATGGGCCCGCCGTCTGGTGGGCAAGCGCTGGGCGTGGATGGTCGGCTGGATCTACTCCATCGCCCTGTGCGTCACCATCGCGGCGGTTGCCGTGGGTGCCGGTCCGTACCTCGCCGCCATGATGGGCTTTGAACCGAGCAACAACACCAACATCATCATCGCCCTGTTCCTGACGCTGTTCGCCACCCTGGTCAACCTCAGCGGCACCAAGGCGTTGGCGCGGATTGCCATGTTCGGTTTCCTGTGCGAACTGGTCGGCGCTGTCATCGTTGGCGTTTACCTGCTGATATTCGAGCGTCATCAATCGATCAGCGTGTTGTTCAACACTTTCGATATCAGCGTCGACGGCTCGTACCTGCCGGCGTTCCTCACCGCTTCGCTGGCGGGGATGTTCCTGTACTACGGCTTCGAGGCCTGCGGCGATGTGGCCGAAGAAACCCCGAATCCGAGCAAGAAAATCCCGGTGGCCATGCGCATGACCATCTACATTGGCGGCATCGCGGCAATGTTCGCCTGCCTGGCGCTGATCCTGGCCGTGCCGGACATGCAAGCGGTGATCAACGGCACCGACAAGGACCCGGTCACCACCATCCTCAACAACGCGTTTGGATCAGTCGGTTCGAAAGTGGTGATGGGTGTGGTGATGGTTTCCTTCATCTCCTGCGTGATCAGCCTGCAGGCGGCGGCCAGTCGTCTGCTGTATTCCTACGCCCGCGATGAAATGGTCATCGGCAGCCGACTGCTGAAGAAGATTTCCCCTACGACTCAGGTTCCAGTTGCCGCGCTGTTCGTGTCCGGCGTCCTGCCGGCACTGATCATCATCCTCGGCTTCTTCCTGCAAGACGCGGTGGCCACCATCGTCAGCTTCGCGGCCATCGGCATCTACCTGGCATTCCAGATGATCGTGCTCGCGGCCCTGTACGCCCGCATGAAGGGCTGGAAACCGAGCGGCAAATTCACCCTCGGCGCCTGGGGTTGGACCGTGAACATCGGCGCGCTGGTCTATGGTATCGGTGCCATCATCAACATGGCTTGGCCACGTACGCCGGATGCCGCCTGGTACATCAACTACGCGATGGTGCTCAGTACCGCCATCGTGATTGGCTTGGGACTGCTCTACATGTGGATCGCCAAGCCGTATGACCACGGCACGGCGCCTGCGGGGGATGCGTGGAAGGTCAGTCGCTGACGAACATCGCCCCGGGATAAATCGAGCGGACAAAAAAGGACGGACCTCACAGTCCGCCCCTTGGGTTCGATTCCTGACATGAGCTATGTCCGCCTGTGAAGAAAACTGTAGGAGCGAGCAAGCTCGCTCCTACATTACTCAACCAGGCGATCGATGCGAACATTGCAGACGCTAATGCAGGCATGTTGACCCGCCCGCCTACCGAAAAAACCAAATGAATTTCATGGTAGGCAGGTCCAGTCAAAACCTCGAAACACTCCTCATCGCGTCCACCAGATACCTCATCGCAATCCTGTCGCTCTCCGACAGCTCCCGATAGCGCTCCACCATGTTCTGTACTTTCGACATGGACGATGTCCTTCTGAACGTCAAAGAAAACTGCAAAAAAGAACCGCATCGCCCTCCCCCCTTTCAGCAGCATCGTGCCGACTGAACCGCACCGGCCTTTCGGGCATTGACCGGTCATGCACACAGAACAGGAACAATCCGGGCGCTGAAAGGCAGCTTTTAGAGTAACTAGTAGAAAAGGCAGAAATGCCCTCTGAATAAGAAACCCCTGTCGAAATTGTTTCCCGACATGTCTTGTTTCATTGCCGAGCCGGCGCAATGCCATCAATCAATTCTGCTCTGCAATCGAACGGTTTAAGCTATCCGGCATCTGTTTCAAAGTCCGTTGCGTTTGGCCGAAGGCATGTCCGAACCGATATTTCTGATCCAGCACGTGCCAGGAACGGCGCGGGATTGTTCACGACAGGTTGTATTTATGCACCGCAGGAACTTGCTCAAAGCCTCCATGGCCATTGCCGCCTACACCGGCTTGTCCGCCACTGGCCTGTTGGCCGCCCAGGCCTGGGCCGCCAACGCCGGTACCGCTGATGGCGAGGCCACCGCGTTCGACTTCGAAGCGCTGAAAATCCAGGCCAAGCAGCTCGCCAGCAATCGTTACCAGGACACCAAGCAGCAACTGCCGCCGACCCTGGCGAGCATGACACCACAGAACTTCAACGCGATCCGCTACGACGCCAACCACTCTTTGTGGAATGACCTGAACGGTCAGCTGGATGTGCAGTTTTTCCACGTCGGCATGGGGTTCAAGCAACCGGTGCGCATGTACAGCGTCGATCCCAAGACCCGCCAGGCGCGTGAAGTGCATTTCCGCCCGTCGCTGTTCAACTATGAAAACACCACGGTCGACACCGCGCAGCTCAAGGGCGACCTGGGTTTCTCCGGCTTCAAGTTGTTCAAGGCCCCGGAACTGGACAAGCACGATGTCGTGTCTTTCCTTGGCGCCAGTTACTTCCGTGCGGTGGACGCCACCGGCCAGTACGGCTTGTCAGCCCGCGGCCTGGCCATCGATACCTACGCCAAAAAACGTGAAGAATTCCCCGACTTCACCAAGTTCTGGTTCGAGACGCCGGACAAGGACAGCACCCGCTTCGTGGTCTACGCCCTGCTCGACTCGCCGAGCGCCACCGGTGCCTACCGCTTCGATATCGACTGCCAGGCCGAGCGCGTGGTAATGGAAGTCGATGCCCACATCAATGCTCGCACCGCCATCGACCAATTGGGCATCGCACCGATGACCAGCATGTTCAGCTGCGGTACCCACGAACGCCGGATGTGCGACACCATTCACCCACAAATCCACGACTCCGATCGCCTGGCCATGTGGCGCGGCAACGGCGAGTGGATCTGCCGCCCGCTGAATAACCCGGCGACCCTGCAATTCAATGCCTTCGCCGACAAGGACCCGAAAGGTTTCGGCCTGGTACAGACCGACCACGAGTTCGCCAGCTATCAGGACACCGTCGACTGGTACAGCCGCCGCCCGAGCCTGTGGGTCGAACCGACCACCGCATGGGGTGAAGGCTCGGTCGACCTGCTGGAAATCCCCACCACCGGCGAAACCATGGACAACATCGTCGCTTTCTGGACCCCGAAGAAACCGGTGGCTGCCGGCGATTCGCTGAACTACGGCTACAAGCTCTACTGGAGCGCATTGCCACCGGTCGGCACGCCGCTGGCGCGGGTAAACGCCACCCGTTCCGGGATGGGCGGTTTCACCGAAGGCTGGGCGCCGGGCGAACATTACCCGCCTGTCTGGGCCCGTCGTTTCGCCGTGGATTTCACTGGCGGTGGCCTGGACCGCTTGCCCGAGGGCGCGGGCATCGAGCCGGTGGTGACTTGCTCGAACGGCGAGGTCAAGGATTTCAGCGTACTCAAGCTCGATGACATCAAGGGCTACCGCATCCTGTTTGACTGGTACCCGACCAATGACAGCACTGCCCCTGTCGAGCTGCGCCTGTTCATCCGCACCAACGACCGCACGCTGAGTGAGACCTGGTTGTACCAGTACTTCCCGCCAGCACCGGACAAGCGCAAATACACCTGATGACTCGGTAGCACCCTGCCACCATTCGGTTTTCCGAACGCGACTTGACGGTCGGTTCGGTTAACCGGATCACTTCACTGAAGTTTCAGCGCAAAAAATATTTAATTTCCTTATAAATCAAATACTTGATTAATTAAGACTGGTCTGGCACGAGTCATGCTCTACACTTCTTCGACGAATGTCCTTTGCGCTCACTCATCGTAGCGCTCAGGTGTTTTGCAGCACAAAAGGGCCGATGAACTGGCTCCATAAAAAAAACAATGTCGAGGAAAATTTGATGCGCATCGTTCCCCACATCCTGGGCGCAGCCATTGCTGCCGCTCTGATCAGCACGCCAGTTTTCGCCGCCGAACTGACCGGCACCCTGAAGAAGATCAAAGAGTCCGGTGTTATCACCCTTGGGCATCGCGACGCTTCCATTCCGTTTTCCTACATCGCGGATGCTTCCGGCAAACCGGTCGGCTACTCCCACGACATCCAGCTGAAAGTCGTTGAAGCCCTGAAAAAAGACCTCGACATGCCGAATCTCCAGGTCAAATACAACCTGGTGACCTCGCAAACCCGCATCCCGCTGGTGCAGAACGGCACCGTGGACCTCGAGTGCGGCTCTACCACCAACAACGTCGAGCGTCAGCAGCAAGTTGACTTCTCCGTCGGCATCTTCGAAATCGGTACTCGCCTGCTGTCCAAGGCTGACTCCAAGTACAAGGATTTCCCGGATCTGGCCGGCAAGAACGTCGTGACCACCGCAGGCACCACGTCCGAGCGCATCCTCAAGGCGATGAACGCCGACAAGCAAATGAACATGAACGTCATCTCCGCCAAGGACCATGGCGAATCCTTCCAGATGCTGGAAACTGGCCGTGCCGTCGCTTTCATGATGGATGACGCCCTGCTGGCGGGTGAAGCGGCCAAGGCCAAGAACGCGAAAGACTGGGCTGTAACCGGCACTCCACAGTCCTTCGAAATCTACGGCTGCATGGTGCGCAAAGGCGACGAGCCGTTCAAAAAGGCTGTGGATGACGCCATCAAGGCCACCTATGCTTCGGGCGAGATCAACAAGATCTACGACAAATGGTTCATGCAGCCAATCCCGCCAAAAGGCCTGAACCTGAACTTCCCGATGAGCGACGAGCTCAAGGCCCTGATCGCCAATCCGACCGATAAAGCGGCTGACGACAAGAAATCCTGATTTCTGACTAACCTTATCTCCTGAGAGGGCACAGCCCTTTCAGGAGATGGCATTCCCTGCTGGCATTTTCTGGAAGCACTCGAACCGGTGGTTGTCGAGCCGTTCGCGTGTGCCTGACCGTCAAGGTTGGGCGGGAACGGAGCTTCCCCCAAACGGGCATTTGTACATCGATCGAATCCGAGGGGAGACCCTAATGAATTACAACTGGGACTGGGGCGTGTTCTTCAAGTCCACCGGCGTGGGCAGCGAGACCTATCTCGACTGGTTCATTTCCGGCCTGGGCTGGACCATCGCCATCGCCGTCATGGCCTGGATCATTGCCCTGACACTGGGCTCGATTCTGGGCGTCATGCGCACGGTGCCGAACCGCATCGTATCGGGCATCGCCACCTGCTACGTCGAACTCTTCCGTAACGTACCGCTGCTGGTTCAGCTATTCATCTGGTACTTCCTGGTACCCGACCTGCTGCCAGCGAACCTGCAGGAATGGTTCAAGCAGGACCTGAACCCGACGACCTCGGCCTTCATCAGCGTCGTCGTATGCCTGGGCCTGTTCACCACCGCCCGGGTTTGCGAACAAGTACGCACCGGTATCCAGGCGCTGCCCAAAGGCCAGGAATCCGCTGCCCGCGCCATGGGTTTCAAGCTGCCGCAGATCTACTGGAACGTGCTGCTGCCCCAGGCCTACCGGATCATCATTCCGCCGCTGACCTCGGAATTCCTGAACGTGTTCAAGAACTCCTCCGTGGCTTCGCTGATCGGCCTGATGGAACTGCTCGCGCAGACCAAGCAGACCGCCGAGTTCTCCGCGAACCTGTTCGAGGCTTTTACCCTGGCGACCCTGATCTACTTCACCCTGAACATGAGCCTGATGTTGCTGATGCGCCTGGTCGAGAAGAAAGTTGCTGTCCCGGGCCTGATCTCCGTAGGGGGTAAATGATGGAATTCGACTTCTCGGGCATCATCCCGTCCCTGCCGGGGCTGTGGAACGGCATGATCATGACCCTCAAGCTGATGGCCATGGGCGTGGTCGGCGGGATCATCCTTGGCACGGTCCTGGCCCTGATGCGCCTGTCCCACAGCAAACTGCTGTCGAACATCGCTGGCGCCTACGTCAACTATTTCCGTTCGATCCCGTTGCTGTTGGTGATCACCTGGTTCTACCTGGCGGTGCCTTTCGTGCTGCGCTGGATCACCGGCGAAGACACCCCGATCGGCGCGTTCACCTCGTGCATCGTGGCGTTCATGATGTTCGAAGCGGCGTACTTCTGCGAAATCGTCCGCGCCGGCGTGCAATCGATCCCCAAGGGGCAGATGGGTGCAGCAAAGGCGCTGGGCATGACCTACGGCCAGATGATGCGCCTGATCATCCTGCCCCAGGCGTTCCGCAAGATGACTCCGCTGTTGCTGCAACAGAGCATCATCCTGTTTCAGGACACCTCGCTGGTCTACGCCGTCGGCCTGGTGGACTTCCTCAATGCCTCGCGCGCCAGTGGTGACATCATCGGCCGCTCCAATGAGTTCCTGATCTTCGCAGGTCTCACGTACTTCATCATCAGCTTTGCCGCCTCGCAGCTGGTCAAGCGTCTGCAAAAAAGGTTCGCCGTATGATCTCTATCAAGAACGTCAACAAGTGGTATGGGGACTTCCAGGTACTGACTGATTGCAGCACCGAGGTCAAAAAAGGCGAAGTGATCGTGGTATGCGGGCCATCCGGTTCCGGCAAATCGACCCTGATCAAGTGCGTCAACGCCCTGGAACCGTTCCAGAAAGGCGACATCGTGGTCGACGGTACGTCCATTGCCGACCCGAAGACCAACCTGCCGAAACTGCGTTCTCGCGTGGGCATGGTGTTCCAGCACTTCGAGCTGTTCCCGCACCTGACCATCACCGAAAACCTGACCATCGCGCAGATCAAGGTGCTGGGCCGCAGCAAGGAAGCAGCCACCAAGAAGGGCTTGCAACTGCTCGAGCGCGTCGGTCTCTCGGCCCATGCCCACAAGCATCCCGGCCAACTGTCCGGTGGTCAGCAACAGCGCGTGGCGATTGCCCGTGCGCTGGCGATGGACCCGATCGTCATGCTGTTCGACGAACCGACCTCGGCGCTGGACCCGGAAATGGTCAACGAAGTGCTCGACGTGATGGTGCAACTGGCCCATGAAGGCATGACCATGATGTGCGTGACCCACGAAATGGGCTTCGCCCGTAAAGTGGCCGACCGCGTGATCTTCATGGATGCCGGCAAGATCATCGAAGACTGCAGGAAAGAGGAGTTCTTCGGCGACATCAACGCCCGTGCGGAGCGTACACAGCACTTCCTCAACAAGATTCTGCAGCACTAAGCACCACGTACTTGCTGGATGCCACACCAACCCCTTATGGGAGCGAGCCTGCTCGCGAAGAAGCCCTTACAGTCAACATTGAGGTTGAATGTCAGTCCGCTTTCGCGAGCAGGCTCGCTCCCACAGGGGATGGTGGTGGCTCACGATCAAGTGTTGTGGTTGACCCAAGGCATCTGTGATGAAATGCGACCCCAATCTTTATCGCGCAGCAATGCCATCACTCGCCGTGAAACCCCGTCTGGTTCGTCATTTGCTTCTGCCGCCGCTGATCATCGCAATGATGATCGGCCTGGGCTATATCGGCTTCTGGATCAGTGAGCACTATGGCATTCGCAGCCTTGGCGAGAACGGCCAGCGTCAGCTGGAACTGCACGCCCGTGCCGTCGAAAGCGAAATCAGCAAATACACCTACCTGCCCAGCCTGCTGGAGCTCGAAACCAGCGTTTCGCAGTTGCTGGCCGACCCGACCCCGGAACACCGGCAAACGGTCAACGCTTACCTCGAAGGCCTGAACCGGCGCAGCCGCAGTCGGGCCATCTACGTGATGGACACCACCGGCCGCGTCATGGCCACCAGCAACTGGCGCGATGTCGACAGTTACCTGGGTGAAGACCTGTCCTTTCGCGCCTATTTCCAGAACGCCGTGCGCGGTCAGCCGGGGCGCTTCTACGGCATCGGCAGTACCAACGGCGAACCCGGTTACTACCTGGCCCATGGCCTGGAAGAGCACGGCAAGATCATCGGTGTCGCAGTAGTCAAGGTACGCCTGGAAGCCATGGAAGAACGCTGGCAGCGGGCGCGCCTGGAGGCCTTCGTCAGCGACGAAAACGGCATCATCATTCTGTCCAGCGATCCGGCCCGGCGTTTGAAGTCGGTGGTGCCGCTGAGCGAAGAAGCCAAGGAAAAACTCGCCCGCAGCCTGCAGTACTACTGGTTCCCGCTCAATGAACTGCAACCGCTGGCCCGGGAAACCCTGTCCGAAGGCGTGGAAAAACTCACGTTCCCGGCCAACAGCGAACTGGTGTCCGACGAAGAAAACATCAGCTACCTGTCGCAAACCCGGCCGCTCAGCGATACGCCGTGGAATTTCACCCTGCTCACGCCGCTGCAGGACTTGCGCCGCGAAGCGATCAACCAGGGGATTCTGGTGGCCGTGGCGTTTGCCCTCTGTGCCTTTCTGTTGATCGCCTGGAACGAACGGCGCAAGGTGATTGCCACCCGCCTAGCGGCTCGGGAAGCCTTGCAGGAAGCCAACAATCAGCTGGAGCGTCGGATTACCGAACGCACCACCGACCTGCGCGCCAGCAACGAACGGCTCAAGGGGCAGATCCGCGAACGCCGGCTCGCCGAAGAGACTTTGCGTCGCGCCCAGGATGAACTGGTACAGGCTGGAAAACTCGCGGCCATCGGCCAGATGTCCACCAGTATCGCCCATGAACTGAACCAGCCGCTGGCGGCACTGCGCACCTTGTCCGGCAATACCGTGCGGTTTCTCGAACGCGGCCAACTCGACGTGGCCAGCACCAACCTCAAGACCATCAACGAACTGATCGACCGCATGGGCCGGATCACCGCCAGCCTGCGCTCGTTCGCCCGGCGCGGGGACGACAAGGGCCAGGCCTGCCTCGTCAAGGGCGTGGACGCAGCCCTGCAATTGCTCAACGGCCGCGTGGAAAACATTCAATTGCAATTGCACCGAGACTTCACCGATGTGCAGGTGCAAATCGACCAGACCCGTCTGGAGCAGATTCTGGTCAACCTGATTGGTAACGCCCTCGACGCCATGCAAGCGCAACCGCTGCCGCAGCTATGGCTGGAGGGCGAAGCATTCGATGGCAAATATCGCCTGCGCGTACGGGACAACGGCCACGGCATCGACGCCGAAGCGCGCAAACACCTGTTCGAACCGTTCTTCACCACCAAACCCGGCGAACAGGGCCTGGGCCTTGGCCTGACCCTTTCCGCCAGCCTGGCCGCCGCCACCGGCGGTCACCTGGGTGTCGAGTACCCGGCCAGCGGTGGTACCACCTTTGTCCTCATTTTACCGTTGGTAAGCCCCACTCCCGCCGAGCCAATATGAACAACGACCTTAGTGTATTGATCGTCGAAGACGACCCCCATGTGCTGCTCGGCTGCCAACAGGCGCTGACCCTGGAAGACATTCCCTGCATTGGCGTGGGCAGCGCCGAAGAAGCCCTGGAGCGGGTCGGCGACAACTTCGCCGGCATCGTCGTCAGCGACATTCGCCTGCCGGGCATCGATGGCCTGGAATTGCTGACCCGGCTCAAGGCCCGCGACCGCAGCCTGCCGGTGGTGCTGATCACTGGGCACGGCGACATCTCCATGGCCGTCGGCGCGATGCAGAAAGGCGCCTACGACTTCATGGAAAAGCCGTTCTCCCCCGAGCGCCTGGTGGACGTCGCCCGCCGCGCACTGGAGCAACGCAGCCTGGCGCGGGAAGTGTCGTCGCTGCGTCGGCAACTGGCCGAGCGCGACTCCCTGGAAGGGCGGATCATCGGACGCTCGCCGGCCATGCAGAACCTGCGGGAACTGATCGCCAACGTCGCCGACACCTCGGCCAACGTGCTGATCGAAGGCGAGACCGGCACCGGCAAGGAACTGGTTGCGCGCTGCCTGCACGATTTCAGTCGGCGGCACACCCGGCAATTCGTCGCCTTGAACTGCGGCGGCCTGCCGGAGAACCTCTTCGAAAGCGAAATCTTCGGCCACGAGGCCAACGCCTTTACCGGCGCGGGTAAACGGCGGATCGGCAAGATCGAACACGCCGACGGCGGCACGCTGTTCCTCGACGAAGTGGAAAGCATGCCCCTGCCCTTGCAGATCAAGCTGCTGCGGGTGTTGCAGGAACGCACCCTCGAACGACTCGGTTCGAACCAGAGCGTGGCGGTGGATTGCCGCGTCATCGCGGCAACCAAATCCGACCTCGTAGAGTCGAGCAAGGCCGGCGAATTCCGCAGCGACCTGTATTACCGACTCAACGTGGTGACCCTGGAACTGCCACCGCTGCGCGAGCGCCGCGAGGACATCCTGCAACTGTTCGAACACTTTTTGCAGCAGTCGTCCCTGCGCTTCGATCGCATCGCGCCGGAACTGGACAACCAGACCGTTTCGAACCTGATGAGCCACGACTGGCCGGGCAACGTGCGTGAACTGCGCAACGTTGCCGAGCGCTTTGCCCTGGGCTTGCCGGCGTTCAAGAAAACCGGTGCCAGCGGCGGCAATCAGGGCCTGGCCTTTGCCGAAGCAGTGGAAGCGTTCGAGCGCAACCTGCTCAGCGATGCCCTGCAACGCAGCGGCGGCAACCTGACCCAGGCCAGCCAGGAACTGGGCATGGCCAAGACCACGCTGTTCGATAAAGTGAAAAAGTATGGCCTGAGCCATTAGGGGGGGGTCATGCTCGCTCCCACAGGTGCCGCACTTTTACTTCCCGTACACTTTCTCGAGCTGCGTCTGGGTCAGCGCATCCTCAAACGGCACCGGCACTGACTTCACCGCACCGTAGAGGTTGCGGTAACGCCAATAGCTACCGTTGTTTACCAGTTGATAACCGCGCTCGACCACGCGCTGACCATCGAGCACGTAACGCAAGGTTTCCTGGGCGGCCGGCGGTGGCGTCGGCTGCATAAGGTCGGTGGCCAGTACCCGCATGGACTCGTCGATGCACTCATCGAGCACGGCGGTGACTTTCGCCAGTTCAAGAATACCGTCATCGACACATTGGTAGCCGCAACGACGGATCGACTGGCTGGTGACCTCGATGCGCATACGGTACAGCGGCGTACCGGCGATGTCCTGGACCTGAACCTGATTGATCAGGACAAAACTGCCACGATCCGGAGTCAGCATCAGTTTCGGTTCAATTAACAATCGAGCCGTAACCTGCCCCTCACCCCGCTTGAGCCCAGCCGCTTGTGAAGCCTGCTGATAGCGCTGCTGCAGACGTTCCTGCAGTGGCACGCCGGCGAGCAAATCAGCCATTGGCCGCGAGTCCTTGAGGGCGCTCTTTTCCGCATCGCGCTGCAAGGTGCCGCTGCCCATCTGGGTATTGACCAGACTGGCAAGCATCACCCCGGCCAGCCCGGCACTAGTGCCAGAGTTCAGCAACAGGGCCTGACTCGACGAGGCCGCCTTCAAGGCGTCCTTGCTATCGATCACTGTACTGGCCCCGACAAAGGCTTGCGGCACTTGCACATCGACCTTGAGCCCGTGCGCCTGGACGTAAGGCAATGCCCCTTGATCCTTGAAACCGACCTCGGGAGCCGGTTTCTGCGCACAACCGCCCGACATCAGCAGGGCCAGCGCGCTGGCCACTACAATTGAATGCTTCATTTGGCGAACGGGGTGATCATTTGCTGACGGCTGTTATCCACAGCCTGGTAGAACGCATTGGACAGGTTGGTGTAGGTCGGCTCGTCCCACTCGCCCTGTGCGGCTTGCACCGCGACAAATGGCTGGAACCACAACAATTTGTTGTCCGTCAGATCAACCACCATGCCCTGCCCGCCCACCTGTGCCATCGGCACGCTGGTTGGCACGACACTGTAGTAACTACGGGTCGCACCGGTGGCGGTGACATACACCAACAGCAAACGATCGACGCCATATTTGGCCTTGATCGGGGTCAAGTCCTTGGCCGTGTAACCTTCGCGGAATTTGATTTCCTTATAGGCCGTCAGATCCACCTTCTCGTCGATGCGCTTGGCTTTGTAACCCTTGGCCTGCAACTTGGCGACGATCGCATCCGGCAAAGTATCAAAGTCTCGAACCTGCCAGGTTTTGACGTTGTCACTGAGTTTGCTGTTGACGCCCGAATTGATGGCGTAATCGAGAATCCCCTGGTTTCCGGTCAATGCCAACACGGGTGGCGGCAAGGTACTGATTGCCACACCGATGGTCGGCTCCTTGGCATCCCAGAATTGTTGGTCAAGCGGTACCGGAGGTTGTACGTTGGCGCAGCCGGTGAGGGTCAGGCAGGCAAGCAATGTCAGTGCTGCAATTGTACGTAGAGCGTGAAATGTCATGGATCAAATCCCTATGATTGAAAACGTTGCTGCGTTTATCGGCAGCAACGGTTAAAACCATAGTGGCACATTGACACTTATTTGACGACTTCAATCCGTCAGCTAACTGTTCCGCCCTTCGCTTCACTCATGATTTGCCGAATTGCCTCGACAAACGATTCCACCGGTTGCCCGCCCGTGACGGCGTATTGGCCGTTGAACACAACGGTCGGCACGAAACTCACAAACGGGAAAGGCACCGGAAAACCTGCACCATACACCTGAGGGATGTCGCTACTACAGGGGATCGGAGGGTTACAGGAGATTTTGATCGGCCACCGGTTCGATCTGCGCCCAGTGCGACGTGTCTTCACGATGAGCCCGCAAGTACGGCAACACCGCCGCCAGCAACGGTGCCTTGAACGCCTCCTGAAAGCGATGGGCCAGGCCCGGAATCAGGATCAACTGACTGCCACGCAGATGCGCCGCCAGATGCACCCCGTGCATCACCGGCAGCAGCGGGTCGGCCGTGCCATGCACCACCAGCGCCGGGACCCGCAGCTGATTGAGCAGCGCCACCCGGCTCGGCTCGGCGAGGATGGCCATGATCTGGCGTTTCACGCCTTCGGGATTGAACGCCCGGTCATAAGATAGCGCCGCCTGATGCAGCAGCACCTGACGATCGTCGCTGACCATCGGGCTACCCAATGCCGCCAGCAGGTCGGCCTGTTGCTCCAGCGCCACTTCGCGGTTCGGTGCGCCACGACGGGCAAGCAGTTGCACCAGCGCGGCACTGGGTGCCGGCAAGCCTTCGGCACCTGAAGAGGTCATGATCAGGGTCAGGCTCTCGACCCGTTGCGGCGCCATGGCCGCCATGTGCTGGGCGATCATCCCGCCCATGCTGGCGCCCAATACGTGGAATTGGTCGATGTGCAAGGCGTCCATCAAACCCAGGCCATCGTCGGCCATGTCGGTCAGCGAGTACGGTGACGACACCGGCAAACCGAGCTTGTAGCGCAGCACTTCGAACGTCAGGTTGGCCTCGCCCGGTGGCTGTCGCCAGGTCGAAAGGCCGACATCGCGATTGTCATAGCGGATCACCCGAAAACCTTGTTGGCACAGGGCAACCACCACTTCGTCCGGCCAGTGAATCAATTGCCCGCCCAGCCCCATCACCAGCAGCAATGCCGGATCCGACGCACGGCCGATGCTCTGGTACGCCAGACTTACCTGGGCCAGATCCACCCGTTCGGTCGGAACATTGACGTCACAACGCGCAGCCGCCAGGGACGGCAGGCCGAACACCAGCGCGGCCAAAAATACAATTCGTGAAAAAAATGCAGCACCCATGGAAAAACACCAAAACGCAGAACCCCAGTAGAGCGCGAGTCTGATGAAGTTTGTTCAAGCGCGCTGCCACAGTTGCATGACAGTTTGATGAAGAGTGCCGAGCGGTCAAATACGCGCGCCATTAAAAAACGGGTGTTGTGGTCGACAGACACCCAAACATGAGACAATCTCAACGATTTTGAGTTTTTAACAAATTTTCCTCATGGAGCCACCCGGTGCTTGAAATCCGCCACCTCAAGACCCTGCACGCCTTGCGCGAAGCCGATAGCCTGGTGGACGCGGCTGACCGCCTGCACCTGACCCAGTCGGCCCTGTCCCACCAGTTCAAGGAGCTGGAAGAGCGCATGGGCATGCCGCTATTCGTGCGCAAGACCAAACCGGTGCGTTTCACCAGCGCCGGTTTGCGCCTGCTGCAACTGGCTGACGCCACCCTGCCGCTGCTGCGCGCCGCCGAGCGCGACATCAGTCGTCTGGCCGGTGGCACCGCCGGGCGTTTGCACATGGCCATCGAATGCCACAGTTGCTTCCAGTGGCTGATGCCGACCATCGACCAGTTCCGTGATGCCTGGCCGGAAGTCGAACTGGACCTGGCTTCGGGCTTCTCCTTTGCGCCGTTGCCGGCGCTGGCCCGTGGCGACCTGGACCTGGTGGTGACCTCCGATCCGGTGGATCTTGCCGGGATCACCTATGTACCGCTGTTCACCTATGAAGCGATGCTGGCGGTGGCCAACCAGCACCGCCTGGCCAGCAAGGCCTATATCGTTCCCGAAGACCTGCTGCCGGAAACCCTGATTACCTACCCGGTGGAACGGGACCGGCTGGACATCTTCACCCGCTTCCTCGAACCCGCCGACATCGAACCGGCCCAGGTGCGCACCTCGGAACTGACGGTGATGATGATGCAACTGGTGGCCAGCGGTCGCGGCGTGTGTGGCATGCCCCATTGGGCGCTGCACGAGTACAGCTCGCGAGGCTATGTGAAAGCCAAGCGGCTGGGTGAGAAAGGTTTGTTCGCCACACTGTATGCGGCGATTCGCGCCGACATGCTGGATGCGCCGTACATGCGCGACTTCTTGCTGACGGCCAAGGACACGTCGTTTTCGACGCTGGACGGGGTTAGCGCCGTTCGCTAGAACACCACCCCCCCTGTAGGAGCAGCCGGTCTACGCTCGATCGCTCGCGATAAACCTGAGAGAGACACGGGGTGTCTGGCTTCCAGCGTTATCGTTGATGACCATCGCGAGCATGCTCGCTCCTACAAGGGATTGCGGTGGTTTAAATTTCGCGCCACATGTGGATTTTGTCGAAGTAATCCTCGCCCACCCGCACGGCCATCGGTTCCAGGCCGAACTGGATGAAACCGCAGCGCTGGTAGAGGTTGAACGCGGCATCGTTGCCGGCGGTGACGGTCAGCTGGATCAGGCGCACGCCCGGATGAAGCTTCGCCTCGGCCAAAGCGGCCTGGACCAGTTGAAACCCGAGCCCGCGCTGGCGAACCCTGCCGCTCACATACATGCCAAACAACGTGACCTTGTGCCGGGCCTTTTCCCTGGGTTCGAAAGCCAGACCGACGATGCCCGCCAACCGGCCCTCCTCGAACGCACCGAACACCACATCGAGCTTGCCGGTCAGACGCGACTCCCACCAGCCCAGCGGCATCGCCGCCCGCTCGCGCACACTCGAGGTGAAGGCTTGCGGGTGCAGATCGTAGGCTTCGAGCATCAACGCCCGATAGTCCAGGGCATGGCTGGCATCCAGTCGCTCGATCCACATGCTCAGGCCATCCGTTTTTGCTCAAGCATCAGCCGCACCGCCAGCCCCGACAATACGAAGCCCATGAAATAGCGTTGCATCGCCAGCCAGGTCGGATTGTTGACGAACCACGAGGCAATGCCCGCGGCAAACATGGCGATCATCAGGTTGACGCTAAAACTGACGCTGATCTGGGTCAGGCCGAGGATGATGCTCTGGCTGAACACCGAGCCGTGCTCCGGCGTGATGAACTGCGGAAACACCGACAGATAGAACACCGCGATTTTCGGGTTCAGGGCACTGGTCAGAAAGCCCATGGTGATCAGTTTGCGTGACGAGTCCGGGGGCAATTGCTGCGCCTCGAACGGCGAGCGCGCACCGGGTTTGACCGCCTGCCAGGCCAGCCACAGCAGGTACAGCGCACCGGCCCACTTCAACACTTCATAGGCCATCGGCACCGCCAGGAACACCGCCGTCAAACCGGCGGCCGCAGCAAACAGGTGCACGAAGAATCCGGCGACCACCCCCAGCAACGAAATCACCCCGGCCTTGCGCCCCTGGCAGATCGAGCGAGAGATCAGGTAGATCATGTTCGGCCCCGGCGTCAGCACCATCAGCAACGCGGCGGCGGCAAAAATCAGCAAGTCTTGAAACGGGATCATGGGCGAAGTCCTTTGCGTAATGATCAGGCGATCGCGGTCAGCGATGCTCGATAAAACGGCAGGATCAGGTCCCGTGTCAATGGCGCCAGGCTGACATCGCCATCGGTGGCCGGGTCGATCCAGATCACTTCTTCGATCTCCGCCGCCGGGGTAACGTCGCAATGAACACTCAGCTGAAAGAGTTCGGCGTGTACGACAAACCCCGGTTCGTTGGCGGCCGGTGCCGAGAAGTGACCGAGGTAAACGGCCTGCGCCGGGTCGATGTCCAGACCCAACTCTTCTTCCAGCTCCCGGGCCAGGGCGTGAACCGGCAATTCATGGGGCTCGATCTTGCCGCCCGGCTGCATGAAGGCCTGGGTACCGCGCTTGCGCACCAGCAGGGTTCGACCGTCAGGTCCGATCAACAGGGCGGCGGCGATGTGGATAAGTCCAGCGGGCTGGGTAGAAAATGTTGTCATGAACAAAAGCCTTCGACTCAAAAGCGGCAAGGATCACATGTCCGCCCTGTAGGAGCGAGCTTGCTTGCGATGGTCGTGAACGAAAACGCGTAAACCAGATGCCCATCGGTGCTCTCAGGTTTATCGCGAGCAAGCTCGCTCCTACAGTTTCCTTTATACGGCTTCCTGGAAATCCATCTCCGGCGGCTGCCGACGGAATCCGCCGGTCAATACCGCCAGGTACACCACGCCAATCGCCAGCCAGCTCAGGCCCAGATAAACCGCCAAATGATCGAGGCTGACCATCAACCACAAATCCGCTGCCAGGCCGATGAACGGGAACAGCAGGAACAGTACGAACTCGCGCAGGCCTTTTTTCTCGCCACTGATCCAGTAGTGGAAGATCACCGACAGGTTCACCAGGCTGAATGCCAGGAACGCGCCGAAGTTGATGAACGAGGTCGAGGTGGTCACATCCAGTTTCAGCGCCAGCAAGGCCACGACCGCGCACAGCAGGATGCTGTTGATCGGCGTGCCGAAACGTTCGTGCAAGGTGCCGAAGAACGATTTCGGCAGTACACCGTCACGGCCCATGGCGTACAGCAGGCGCGAACCGCTGGCCTGGGCCGACAGGCCAGAAGCGAACTGGCCAACGATCAGGCCGATCAGGAAGATCGAGACGAACAGGTCGCCACCGACATTGCGCGCGATTTCATAGGCCGCCGAGTCGACGTTGTCGAACTGGAAGGACGGATGAGCGATCTGCACGAAATACGACACGCCGACGAAAATCAGGCCGCCGATCAGGGTGATCAACATGATCGCCCGGGGAATGGTGCGGCGCGGGTCGCGGGTTTCTTCGGTCAGGGTGCTGACCGCGTCGAAACCGAGGAACGAATAACAGGCAATGGCCGCACCGCTCATGATCAAGGGCATCTGCATGTCGCCGTTGAAGAACGGTTTGATCGACCACAACGGCGTGCTGGCATCACCGCCGACGTAATGCACGCACAGCGCGACAAAGGCGATCAGCACCAGGAACTGCACCAGCATCAACAGGGCATTGATGCCGTTGGCCAGTTTCAGGCCGATGATGTTGATTGCGCTGGTGATGCCGATGAACGCCAGCACCCAGATCCACTGCGGCACCGCCGGGAAGGCGGAGTTGAGGTAGGCCGCGCCGATCAGCCAGATCGCCATGGGCAAAAACAAATAGTCGAGCAGCACCGCCCAACCGGCGATGAAGCCGAGCTTGGGGCTGATGGCCTTGCGCACATAGCTGTAGGCCGAGCCGGCCACCGGGAACGCCGAGGCCATGCGGCCGTAACTCATGGCGGTGAAGAACATGGCCACCAACGCTGCAAGATACGCGGCCGGCACCATGCCGGCGGTGGATTGGGCGAGGATGCCAAAGGTGCCGAGCACAATGATCGGCGTCATGTAGGCGATGCCAAACAGCACCACCGACCCTAATGACAGGGTGCGTTGCAAACGAGCCATGAGCGACTACTCCGGATTTTATTGGATTTATGGCAGAGCCGAGTTCGGCGCAGAATTTTCGGGTGTTGCGTTGTTGTTCTTTGGTCAGACAGGTGTGTCGTCTGTCTGGACCTCATCGCGGGCTTGCCCGCGAAGGCGTCAGCCCGGTCAATAAGTAATCAGGATCAGTTCTTGGGAATCAGCAGCTCGCGCAATCCACAAGCATGCTCAACCATCTCTCCCGGCAACTTCAGCCGCTGATCATCCAGATAGCGATAATCCTGGCGCGCCGCCGTCAACAGGTTCAGGTCCAACTCGACCGCAAACTGCCCCTCCTCGCGCCCAGCCTCGAACAACAGCGTGCCCAGTGGATCCACCAGCGCGCTGCCGCCGGCAAACAACAAACCGCCATCACCCTCTTCCACCCGATTGACCATCAGCGCAAACGCCTGGTTTTCCTGGGCGCGGGCCATGATCGCGGTGCGGTGGGTCGGGCCGTAGGGGTCCATGTTGCCGTTGGTAACCAGCAGCACCTCGGCACCCAGTTGCGCCAGGGCACGGGCGCTTTCGGGGAATTCGATGTCGTAGCAAATCAGCAGGCCCACGCGCACGCCGTTCCACAAACACGTGGTGTAGCGATCGCCCGCCTCGTAGACACCACGATCCGAGGCCCACAAGTGAGTCTTGCGGTATTTCAGCGCAATGCCTTCAGGGGTGATCAGCAACGTGGTGTTGTAGAAGCGGCCGTTATCGTTTTCGGCCATGCCGATGGCTACGGCGATATTGTGCTGACGGGCAGCAGCGATCACTGCACTGACGGAGGGTCCGTCCAGCGGCTCGGCCACCTCGACCACGGACTCAGCCGAAGGGAAGCCCATCAAGTGGCCTTCAGGGAACAGGATCAGCTGCGTGTCGGCCGCGCATGCAGCAATGGCCGCCAGGGTGCGTTCGAGGTTGTAAGCCGTGTCGTTGTCACGACCTGCCAATTGGGCGAGTTCGACCTTCATGGGTATTCCTTGTTATGGACCGGGCGGCAGAAAGATTGCCCGGTCGGTGTCTGTGCGCCAGTATGCGCAGCAAGCAACCGGGCGGGGAATCACGCCGCTGGGGTAACACGATAGGGGTAGATGCATGACACTCTCGTTGGACGACATCGCCTGGCACCGTTCGGTGGGGCAACTGATCGACGCCCTGGACAAGCCAAATTTCTGGACCCAGTTGGTACGCCTGCTGAATCAATACGTGACTTTCGACAGTTGGGTGGCCCTGCTTTTCAGTGCCGACCAGCGTCCGCAGGTGTTCGCCGAGTGCCCGGGCGAAGATGGCAGCCCCGACCAGTTGTTCCAGGATTACCTGCGCGGCCTGTACCTGCTCGACCCGTTTTACATCGCCTGTCGCGAGCAATCGCGCACCGGGCTGTATCGTCTGTCGGAAGTGGCCCCAGAGCATTTCGAGCTGACCGAGTATTACCAGCGCTACTTTCGTCTGAATGTGGTCGCCGACGAAATCCAGTTCAATTGCCAGCTCGAAGGCGACCGCACGCTGTGCCTGTCGCTGGGCAGCACGCAGCGCTTCAGCAGCCAGCAGATCGCCTTGCTGTCGCTGATCCAGCCGTGGGTGCTCGGGCTGTTGCGCCAACGTCTGCCCTATGAAATCAACGAAGTCGTGGCCTTGGCCCCCGCGCCACCGCAAGGTGACTGGCGGGTGCAACTGGAGGCTTCGGTGCAGCAGCTCAAAGGCGCGCAGTTGACGGCCCGGGAGCTGGATGTCGGGCGCTTGATGCTCAGCGGTTGCTCCAGTAAAGAAATCGCCCGTAAGCTGGAAATCTCCGTCGAAACCGTGAAAGTCCATAAGAAACACATGTACAGCAAGCTGGGGATCAAATCCCAGTCCGAGCTGTTTTCGATTTTTCTCCAGGCACAAAATGCTTGATTGGCCTGTGGAACATTCTGCTTTTCTGTGGGAGCGAGCCTGCTCGCGAAAGCGATTTTTCATTCAACATTGATGTCGACTGAGCTACCGCCATCGCGAGCAGGCTCGCTCCCACAGTGATTTGTGTCTAGCCAAATTCATTGAGTCCGAACCCAAGGAAACCGTATGAGCCTGTCACTCCTGAGCCGCTACGCCTTCTTTGTCGTCTGCGTGATCTTTACCCTCGCCAGCCTGCCGTTTCTTGAATACGACTGGCTCTGGCCGATTACCGCTGTCACCGCTGTCCTCAGTCTGATCGGCCTGTTCGATCTGCTGCAAAGTCCGCATGCCGTGCGGCGTAATTACCCGATCCTCGGCAATATCCGTTATCTGGTCGAAGGCATCCGCCCGGAAATCCGCCAGTACCTGCTCGAATCCGACAGCGACGCCCTGCCCTTCTCCCGGGCCCAGCGCTCGCTGGTCTATTCCCGGGCCAAGAACGAAACTGCCGACAAACCGTTCGGCACGCTGATTGACGTGTATCAGTCGGGTTTCGAATTCATCGGCCATTCCATGCGCCCGGCGCCGTTGAGCGACCCGAGCAGTTTCCGGGTCACCGTTGGCGGTCCGCAGTGCACCCAGCCGTATTCGGCGTCGGTGTTCAACATCTCGGCCATGAGCTTCGGCTCCCTCAGCGCCAATGCAATCCGCGCGTTGAACCAGGGCGCCAAGCTCGGCAACTTTGCCCATGACACCGGCGAAGGCAGCATCAGCCCCTATCACCGCGAGCACGGCGGCGACCTGACCTGGGAACTGGGCAGCGGTTACTTTGGCTGCCGCACCAGCGACGGTCGCTTCGACCCGGAACGCTTCGCGGCGCAAGCCCGGACGCCACAGGTGCGGATGATCGAAATCAAGATGAGCCAGGGCGCCAAACCCGGTCACGGCGGCATCCTGCCCAAGCACAAGGTCACCCGGGAGATCGCCGAGACCCGCGGCATCCTGATGGGCGAGGACTGCGTGTCCCCCTCGCGCCACACTGCATTTTCCACGCCGATCGAAATGATGCATTTCATCGCACAACTGCGTGAGTTGTCGGGTGGCAAACCGGTGGGCTTCAAGTTCTGTCTCGGCCATCCGTGGGAGTTCATGGGCATCGCCAAGGCCATGCTGGAGACAGGCATCCTGCCAGACTTCATCGTCGTCGATGGCAAGGAAGGCGGCACTGGCGCAGCACCTGTGGAGTTCACCGACCACATCGGCGTGCCGATGCGCGAAGGCCTGCTGTTCGTCCACAACACCCTGGTCGGCCTGAACCTGCGGGACAAGATCAAACTCGGCGCCAGCGGCAAGATCGTCAGCGCCTTCGACATTGCCAGTGTGTTGGCCATCGGCGCCGACTGGGCCAACTCGGCGCGCGGCTTCATGTTCGCCATCGGCTGCATCCAGTCGCAGAGCTGCCATACCAACAAATGCCCGACCGGTGTCGCCACCCAGGACACCCTGCGCCAGCGTGCGCTGGTGGTGCCGGACAAGGCGCAGCGGGTATTCAATTTCCACCGCAACACCCTCAAGGCCCTGGCGGAAATGCTTGCCGCCGCCGGCCTCGAACATCCGTCGCAACTGTCGGCCAAGCACTTGGTGCGACGCATGTCGGCAACCGAGATCAAGCTGTTCTCGCAACTGCACGTGTTCCTCAAACCCGGCGAGTTGCTGACCGGTGAAGTGAACGGCGAGTTCTACTCACGGATGTGGCAGATGGCCCGGGCCGACAGTTTCGAGCCCCATGAAATAGCGGCAGCGTGACATCGCCGCCCCGGCCAACATCGCGCATCACCAGCGCAGCGTTTTGGGCGGGGCCGGTTCCTTCATCACGATAAAACCGTAATCGCCGATCAGGTAAATCCGGTAGAACTGGCTTTCGACCAACGCCGGATAGCCCTGATAGCCGACCCGCGTCGCATTACGCCGCTCCTGCTCCGCCACCACGTTGGTGATGCCTGCTTTCGGCAGATTCTCGGCCAGCATGTAAAAGTCGGTATTGAGCAGGTAATGCAGCACCGGCATCTGCTTGAACGAGCCAGCCGCCGCCGTTAACCAGTAGTCGGAGTAAGTCACCGACATGTAAATACGTTTTGCCTCGCGCAGCGCCTGACGACTGGCGATGTCGTACTCAAGGCTGGTCAATGCCATGGACGCGAAGGTTTTCTGCATGGTCAGCACCCGGCCATAGGCGAACGACAGCGACAACATCGCCAGCAGCGGAATGATCAACAACAGTGGCAGTCGCTCATGGATCGACGCCAGCGCCAGATGACTCAGATAGAGCAGCAACACCAGCAGCACGGCGAAGCCCATCAAGGTACGGGCGCCCTCGTTGAAGTCGCGGAAAAACAACGTGACACCGGACACCAGCAGTGTCACCAACGGCAATGTCAGCAAACACACCAGGCCGATCAATAGCTTCTTCGGTCCGCCGTCCTGGCGCGCCGCTACGTTCAGTCCCAACTGCACCGCCCCGGCTATTGCAACCAATAACAACCCGCCGAACAACCAAAGCCATCCGCCATGGAACAGCAGCACGACTTTTTCCAGGACCCGGGCAATGTTGATCTGGATCTGCATCAAAGGATGGGCCGTCCAATTGAGCAGCGATGTGCGATTGGAACCCATGAACGGATAAGCACTGACGCTGTAAATCAACCCGCCCAAGAAGAGCTGGGCGGCTTTCCAGCCCAGCAGGTCATGCCAGGGCACCGGGGTCGTTTTATCGTTGGCAGCCCTGAGCAATTCCAGGCAACACAGGCCCAGGAACACATTCAGGCTGACTTGATACAGCCCCAGCGCCAAGGCAATCAGGAACGACGGCACCAGCCACTGCACGCCACGCCAGGGGTGGCGAAAGGTGATCGCGTAGATCACCGCCACCAGGCTCAGGGTCGTGGCGGGACCGTCGTATTGATAAGACAGGTTCTGCAGGAAGAATGGGTTGTACCAAAGCGGCAGCAGCACCAGGCAGCAAGCAACGGTGGGCTGGCGGAAGTAATGGAACGTCAGGCTGGTCAGCGCCGACGCCATGGCCAGCGTGGCAATCAACAAGGGCAAGGGAAAGATGTTCGGCGCGGCGTGGCTGAAAGTCAGCGCGTTGTAGAACAGCTGGGTGAACAGTCGCCCCTGCCCTGACCAGGCCATGCCCGCCGCCAGCGAGCGCCAGTTGTCATCGATGTAGGGAAAATCCGCGAGGATCAACGGCAGGACATACAAGAAGGTCGCGAACAGAAAAAACCGCCAGACCTGATGCCGGCTGAGCTCGCGAACGAAGAAGTCACTGAACCGGCCCATGCTAGCGCTCGCCCCGGGCTTTCCCGCCGACGATGTCCTTGATCACGTAGCGCGGCCGGTGCTTGGCCTCGATATAGATGCGACCGATGTACTCGCCGAGGATGCCGATGCCGATCAATTGCACGCCGCCCAGAAACAGGATGGCGGTCATCAGCGACGGATAACCGGGGACGCTGTTGCCGAAGAAAATCTTGTCCAGCACCATGTACACCGCATACAGCACCGCGAAAATCGAAAGGCCGCCACCGACGTATGTCCACAAACGCAGCGGCACGGTGCTGAACGAGGTCACGCCTTCCAATGCCAGGTTCCACAGCTTCCAGCCATTGAACTTGCTGTTCCCCGCCACCCGCCCGGCCCGCTCGAACTCCACCACCACGGTGTTGAACCCGGCCCACGACAACACACCTTTCATGAACAACTGATGCTCGGGCAGGGAACGGATCACATCGACCACCTTGCGATCCATCAGCCGGAAGTCGCCGACGTTTTCCTCGATGCGGGTGTAGGCGATGCGATTGAGCACGTGGTAGAAAATCGACGCGCTGTGACGCCTGAGGTAGCCGTCGACGTCCCGATTGCGGCGCTTGGCGAGCACCACATCGGCGCCCTTTTGCCATTGCTCGACCAGCAACGGAATGACGCTGATCGGGTCCTGCAGGTCGACATCCATGGGAATCACGGCATCGCCGCTGGCGTGCTCCAGTCCGGCAAACAGTGCCGGCTCCTTACCGAAGTTACGCGAGAAATTGATCAGCATGACCTGATCATCCACCTGCGCCAGTGCCGTAGCCTGCTCGGCAGTGCGGTCGGAGCTGCCGTCGTTGATGAACACGATTTCGACCTCTGCGTCCCCCAGCATCAGCTCGTGGCGCACGGCCTGGTAAAACAGGTTGATCGACTGCTCTTCGTTGAACACCGGGACAATGAGCGAGATTTTCATTGATCACGCTCGCGAAACACCACGTATTTGGAATAAAGGAATCCGAACACCAGGCTCAACGCCGAAAACAGGATCACGGTGAGCAAACCGTGCATTTGCCAGACGTCGCCCAGATGCCCGATCCCCAGGCTCAATGCCCCCATGCCTAGAAGAAACAACAGGTACCCCGCGACCGTGGCACTGGCGGCGAAGGTAAATTGCGCATTCATGTAGAAGGAAAACGACGCTGCCACGCAGAAGGCGGTCAGATTGCTGATCGCCTGGCTGAGGCCGGCCGCCACGCTCAGCAGGAAAAAGATCTGCCAGTGAATCAGGGTGTTGGCAACCCCGATCACCGTGTAACTGGACAGCCCTTTCCACAACAGTCTCATGTGAGGCTCCCGCTTTAAGAACGTTGCATCCTTTATTATTTGAGCCTGTCTACTGTCAGAAATCGCATATTTACGGACCTTTCAGACCAGCGGCCGGGCCTTGGGGCAACACCCGAGACATCCGGTAATACCCCGGTTTTGCAATTACCCGCGAATCAGTCCACCCTGCGCGCCGCCGGTTGGGCCTGCGGCCTTTTGCACCCGCGGCCAATCCCATTTTCACTCGCTGTTACGAGCCTGCCGTCATGACGTTAGCACGCGATCAACGGATCGACTTTTTTCGTGGTCTGGCACTGATCTTCATCTTTTGGGATCACGTGCCCCACAACCCTTTGGGGCAAATCACCCTGCGTAACTTCGGTTTCAGTGATGCGGCCGAGGTTTTCGTGTTTCTGGCAGGTTTCGCGGCCGTGCTGGCCTACGGCAAAGTCCTGGCGCGAGACGGTTTCCTGATCGCCTGCGTGAAGATCCTGCGCCGCGCTTGGGTGCTCTATGTGGTGCATATCTTCCTGCTGGCGATGCTGATGGGTATTGTGTTTTTCGCCAACAGCCACGTGGAAACACGGGATCTGGTGGAGGAAATGGGCATGCATCATTTCATCAGCAACCCCCAACAGGCCCTGATCGATGAACTGCTGTTGCGCTTCAAGCCGAACCTGATGGACCCGTTGCCACTGTACATCGTGCTGTTGGCGGGCTTGCCCCTGGCGCTGCCGATGTTGGTGCGCAAGGCCTGGATAGTGGTCACGATGTCCCTGGCGCTGTACTTGATGGTGCCGCTGGCTGGCTGGAACCTGGCAGCCATCAAGGACGGCGTGTGGTATTTCAATCCTGTCGCCTGGCAGTTGCTGTTCGTGCTCGGTGGTGCCGCTGCGATTCACGGCCAGCGCCCGCGCTTGCCCGAAACCCGCCCATTGCTGCGCCAGCCGTTGTTTGTGAGTGCGGCGTTGTATGTCGTGGTCGCCGGTGTGTTGACCGTCCTGTGGCGTTGGCCGGACATACACGACGCCGTGGTGCCGGCGAGCCTGCAAAACGTCTTGTACCCCATCAGCAAGACCAACCTGTCTCCCGTGCGCCTGTTGCATTTCCTCGCACTGGCCTATGTCACAGCAAAACTGATACCCGACAGCGAATGGACGCAAAACTGGCTCGCGCAGCAAAGTTGCCGCATGGGCCGTTTCTCGCTGGAGATTTTCTGCCTGGGCGTGCTGCTGGCGCCATTGGCGGACATGGTCAACGCCTTGACCGATGATGCCTTCACCATGCAGGTCTTTACCGCGCTGGTGGGTGCCGGGTTAATGGCGTTGCTGGGGGCGTGGCTGGAGTTCAACAAGCGCTTGAATCGATCACTGCAAACTGCGCCCGCCTGATATGCCCCCCGGTCTCTGGACCGTCTTATCTCTATGTAGGAGCGAGCTAGCTCGCTCCTACAGAAGCCGAACGTACCGCGCCTTGCGCAACTTGGGTCGGTTGCAGCTTGAACACGTAGAACAACACCGTCAGCAGCACCAGGAACGCTGGCCCCACATACAGCGCCACGCGGGTGTCCGGGAAGTACGCCATCAGGCCGACCACCAACACCAGGAACGCCAGCGCCAGGTACGAGCTGACCGGGTACAGCCACATGCGGTACTTCAAGCCCGCTCGCTCGCTGGCGCTCAGGCCTTTGCGGAATTTGAGCTGAGCCAGCAGGATCATCACCCAGGTCCAGATCGCGCCGAAAGTGGCAATCGCCGTCACCCAGACAAACACTTTCTCAGGCACCAGGTAGTTGAGCAGCACGCCCAGCAGCAAGGCGCCAATCGACAGCAACAACGCGCGACGTGGTACACCGTTCGAGGTCTTGGCAAAACCGGCCGGAGCCTGGCCGTTCTGCGCCAGGCTGTAGAGCATGCGCCCGGTGCTGAAGATGCCGCCGTTGCAGGAAGACAACGCAGCGGTGATCACCACGAAGTTGATGATGCCAGCGGCAGTCTTGATGCCCAGGCGCTCGAAGGTCATCACGAACGGACTGCCCTGGGTGCCGATTTCGTTCCACGGGTAGATCGACAGGATCACGAACAACGCGCCGACGTAGAACAGCAGAATCCGCCAGAACACCGAGCCGATGGCGTCAGGGATGGTCTTCTGCGGGTTCTTCGCTTCACCGGCGGTCAGGCCGATCATCTCCACGCCCAGGTAGGCGAACATCACCATTTGCAGGGACATCAACACGCCTTGCACGCCGTTTGGCATGAAACCGCCGTGGGTCCAGAGACTGGAAATACCCAAGGCAACGCCGTCATTACCGAAGCCAAAGGCGATGATGCCGATACCGCCGAGCACCATGGCAATGATGGTGACGATCTTGATCAGGGCGAACCAGAACTCGAATTCGCCGAAGGCCTTGACCGCGATCAGGTTGATCGAGCCCATGCTGACCAGCGCTGCCAGCGCCCAGATCCAGCGCGGTACATCGGGGAACCAGACACCCATGTACACCGCGACGGCTGTGATTTCCGCGACACAGGTCACCAGCCACAGAAACCAGTAGTTCCAACCGGTCAGAAAGCCCGCCAGAGGGCCGAGATAGTCTTGGGCGTAACGGCTGAATGAGCCGGCAACCGGGTTGTGCACGGCCATCTCGCCGAGGGCGCGCATGATCACCAGAATCGCCAGACCGCCGATGATGTAGGACAGCATGATGGCCGGACCGGCCATTTCAATGGCCTTGGCCGAGCCCAGAAACAGGCCGACGCCGATACAGGCACCGAGTGCCATCAGGCGAATGTGCCGCTCGCCGAGTTCACGTTTGAGCGGACCGCCCTGAGCGGCCTCGCCGTGGGGCAGGTGATTGCCTACAGGCATGGGGGACATCCTCGTCTTGTTATTGAATATGACCACCGAGTGGCGAAGCGCTGACCGGTAAGCCATCACCTCCCGAACCGGGTCTGCTTCGTGGACAGACCCTTTTTGTAGGAAAAACCCGCAAAATCAGTGGGAAAAACGACGCCGAGTATTGCACAACAATGGTGCATCGCCATGCCCCTGCCAAAGCCGTATTTACCCATTCGACATGTCTAAATCAAGCATTTCAGCCCGACGATCACCGTTGCGAGGGAGCCATTGGTATGGACAAAAACCCGATAGTTGTTTGTTCACATTTTTTTCACCCTCGCCAACCACCGTCTAAGCTTGAGTCAAGTCCGATCAATCTGCGTGAATGGATCAGTCGACTATGGGCGCTTTGTGGCAAACCGATTCGAGTAAAACCGTGGTTCCGACTGAACGTGAGGATGAAGCGCCTATACCTGAAAAACCCCGTCGTTCCGGGCACGGATGGGGAGCGTTCTGGTTATTGCTGTTGATAATCGCGATTGTCGTGGGGCTGGCGGCAGCGAGGGAAATGCGTACCTCGAAGTTCCAGGCGCGGGAAGTCAGCAAATACGCCGCGACCCTGAACTATGAGCTCAAACCTGGCCCCAGCGATGCCATTCGCTACCCGGGCGACGGTCCGTTCGATCGGCGCCTGGGCTACAGCTCTCTGGATGAATTCCTGCCGCGCCTGATCAAGCGCGATTTCGTCGTTGAGGCACAAACCCGCTTTTCTCCAGCCCTGTTGAAGTACAGCGACAAGGGCCTGTTCGTGCCTTATGCCGAAAAAATCCAGGCCGGGCTGTCGATCACCGATTGCCGTGCAGCGCCGCTCTATCAGTACAACTATCCACAGCAGCTGTATTCAACCTTTGCCTCGATCCCGCCCGTGGTGGTCAACAGCCTGCTGTTCATCGAGAACCGCTTCCTGCTCGACCCCAAGCAACCGCTGGCCAACCCGGCGGTGGACTGGCCGCGGTTCGGCATGGCGGCGTGGTCCCAGGTGGCCAAGATGTTGCACGTGCCCGGCCAGTCCGCCGGTGGCAGTACCCTGGCCACGCAACTGGAGAAGTACCGGCATTCCCCCGATGGTTTGACGGTCAATGGCGCGGAAAAGATCCGCCAGATGATTTCCGCCACCGTACGCGCCTATCAGGCCGGGCCACAAACCCTCGAAGCCCGGCAGAACGTGGTTCGTGACTATCTCAACAGTGTGCCGTTATCGGCCGTACCGGGGCACGGCGAAGTGCATGGCATGGCTGAAGGCTTGCGCGTGTGGTATGGCTCCGACTTCAAGCAAGCCAACGAAGCCCTGACCAGCACTGCGACGGATCCAAAAACCATGGCGGAAAAAGGCCTGGCCCTGCGTGAAATGCTGTCGTTGATGATTGCTCAGCGCCGCCCGTCGCATTACCTGACCAAGGGCCATGATGAACTGGCCGACCTCACCGACAGCCATATTCGCCTGCTGGCGCAAAACAATGTGATCGACGCTCAGCTCGCCGCCGCTGCCCTGGCCAGCAAAGTGACCTACCGCGACTGGGCCACCCAGCCGACCATTCAACCGATTGAAACCAACAAGGGCATCAGTGTGGCGCGCAGCCGTCTGGCCGGCATGCTCAATCGCCCGCTGTATGACCTCGATCGCCTCGACCTCTCGGCCACCAGCACCCTGCAGAGCGAACTGCAAAGCAAGGCGACCGAGTACCTCAAGCGCCTGGCCGATCCAGCGTTCGCCACGGAAATCGGCTTGATGGGTGAGCGCCTGCTGACGCCCACCAGCACCACCCAGGTGCGCTACAGCTTCACCTTGTTCGAGCTGACCCCGGACGGGTCGCGAGTGCGGGTGCAAACCGACAGTACCGACCAGCCGTTCGACATCAACGAAGGCAGTAAGCTGGAACTGGGTTCCACGGCAAAGATGCGCGTGCTCACCACCTACCTGCAAATCATCGCCGAGTTGCACGACAAATATGCCGGCATGAGCGTGCCGGAACTGAAAAAAGTCGATGTGCCGGATCAGGACCGCCTGAGCCGCTGGGCAGTCGATTACCTGATTGAAAACAACGACCGCAACCTGCAAAAAATGCTCGGCGCGGCCCTGGACCGCAAATATTCCGCCAGCCCCGGCGAGGCGTTTTTCACTGGGGGCGGCCTGCATGTGTTCCACAACTTCCGCAAGGAAGACAACGGCCGGCTACCGACCCTGCGCGATGCCATTCGCGAGTCGATCAACCTGCCGTTCATTCGCCTGATGCGTGACCTGGTGCGCTACACCAC
This sequence comes from Pseudomonas sp. B28(2017), assembly GCF_002113025.1. Taxonomy (GTDB): domain Bacteria; phylum Pseudomonadota; class Gammaproteobacteria; order Pseudomonadales; family Pseudomonadaceae; genus Aquipseudomonas. The sequence goes on from NZ_NEJH01000002.1 coordinate 644,201, forward strand.
CTACTCCGGCCCGAACAGCAGTGCCGAACTGCTCAAGGACGACCGCGACCCGCGGCGTCAGGAATACCTGGCCTCGTTCGCCGACCGTGAAGGCACTTCGTTCCTGCTCAAGTTCTGGAAGAAATACAAGAACAAGGACACCCAGGACCGGCTTGAAACCTTCCTCGACAGCATGCGCCCGACTCCGATCCGCATGGCTGCCGTGCACCGTTATCTACTGCCGCAGGCCAGTCAGGAAAGCTTCAACGCCTTCGTGCGCTCGCACCTCACCGGCGCCAAGCTCACGGAAAAACTCACCGACGATCGCCTTCAGCGGCTCTACGAGGCCTATGGACCGGGCACCTACGACCTGCCGGACCAGGGCTTCATCGCCAAGGTTCACCCGCTGGACCTGTGGCTGATGGGCTACTTGCTCAATCACCCCGACGCCAAGTGGGGTGACATCGTCAAAGCCAGCCAGTTCGAACGCCAGGAGGTCTACAGCTGGTTGTTCAAAAGCAGGCACAAGGGTGCCCGCGACAGTCGCATCCGCACCATGCTGGAGATCGAGGCGTTCCTCGACATCCACCAGCGCTGGCAGAAAGTCGGCTACCCGTTCGACCACCTGGTGCCATCGCTGGCTACCGCCATTGGCAGCTCCGGCGACCGCCCGGCAGCGCTGGCGGAGTTGATCGGCACCATCCTCAACGACGGTGTGCGCATGCCGACCCTGCGCATCGACAGCCTGCATTTCGCCGCGAACACGCCCTATGAAACCCAACTGATCAATGACCCGGACGTCGGCAAACGGGTGATGCCATCCGAGGTCGCCACGGCTATGCGAGAAGCCCTTTCACAAGTGGTGGATGCCGGGACTGCCAAGCGCGTGGCCGGGACGTTCAAACTGGCCGACGGCAGTCCGCTGGCCATGGGCGGCAAGACCGGCACCGGCGACAACCGTATCGAAGCAATAGGCTCCGGCGGGCGGATATTGAGCTCCAAGTCGCTCAATCGCACGGCGACCTTTGTGTTTTACATCGGCGACCATCATTTCGGCACGCTGACCGCGTTTGTACCGGGCCGCTCTGCTGAAAGCTTTACCTTCACCTCGGCGTTGCCAGTGCAGGTACTCAAGGGCATGGCGCCAATCCTCTCGCCCTACCTGCAACCGGGTACCCACACAATGTGCGAGCCAAACGCAAGGACCGCTGTTCGTTGAACGAGGGTCAACGGTGGAAATGATTGCTGGTAACTATGCATGCTTCACTCGTTGAATCTGCTTTGCTCGCTGGTCACCTTCTCTTGCAGAGTCGTTTAGATATATCTTAAGCTATATCTAAACACGACAGAGAGAAGAGAAAATGAGAGACCCTCATTCCCCCCATCGCGAGCACGGCAACGACCGTGATGGTTTCGAGAAACGTCCCGGCCGCGAACGCGGCGGTCGCGGCCCCCGTGTTTTTGCCCCGGGCGACCTGAAATTGCTACTGCTGGCATTGATCGCCGAGCAGCCCTGCCACGGCTACGACATGATCCGCCAGATCGAAGGGATGTTCGACGGTGCCTACAGCCCCAGTCCCGGTGTGATCTATCCGACCCTGACGTTCCTGGAAGAAAGCGAAATGATCCAGGGCGACGCCGAAGGCGGTAAAAAACGCTACAGCGTGACCGACGCCGGTCGCCTGTCCCTGAGCGAGCAAGCGGTTGCCCTTGAAGGTGTGCGGGTGCGCATCGATGTCAGCAAACGCTCACTGCGTGGTCATGACCGCCCACCGGAAATCCACGAGGCGGTGCACAACCTGCGCCATGCCTTGCAACTACACCATGGCCTCTGGAACCCGGAAGAAATCCAGCGCGTCTCGACCTTGCTCAACAACACCGCCAAAGCCATTGTCGACGGCCCTGCCGTTCAGTCTGCCCAGGAGACAGCCGAATGATCGACGTTATCGAGCCTTCCCAAACCATTCGCCGCGTCATGCATGAAATCAAACGGCGTCGCCTGGAAGTGCTACGGGTAGTCGACCTGACCCCACGCATGCGTCGGATCACGCTGGGCGGTCCGGAACTGGCAGGTTTCGTCAGCCTTGGTACCGACGATCACGTCAAACTGCTGTTCCCGCAGAACGCCGAGCAAGCTGCGGCGCTGGAAACCCTGGTGCTGGGCGCCGGCAAGGACATCGGGCCGATGCCGGCCATGCGCGACTACACGCCACGCCGCTACGACCTGAACACGCTGGAGCTGGACATCGATTTCGTGCTGCACGGCGACGGTCCAGCCTCGACCTGGGCAGAACAGGCCAAGCCAGGCCAGTTTCTGCACATCGGCGGGCCCCGTGGTTCGATGATCGTGCCGGACATTTTCGACAGCTACTTGCTGATCGGCGATGAAACCGCCCTGCCCGCCATCGCCCGGCGCCTGGAAGGCCTGGCGGCCAATCGCCGGGCGTTGGTGATTGTCGAAGTGGAGAACGGCAAGGAGCAGCAAGTGCTGCAGAGCGCTGCCGAAGTCAATGTGATCTGGGTGCTGCGCGAAGGTGGCAAGAACCATTTGCTGAGTACTGTTCGGCAGATCCAGGTTCCTGCAGGAAGCCTGTATGCCTGGGTCGCGACCGAGAGCAAGGTGTCGCGGCAGATACGCCGGGTGCTGCTCGATGAGCATGGGCTGGATGACCAGTTTGTAAAAGCCGTCGGCTACTGGCGGCTGGATGACAGTGACGAAGAATGACAGCGACTCCTTATTGTGGCGAGGGGGCTTGCCCCTCGCCACAATAAGCGTTCACTTCCGTACGGCACGCCATCGATCCAACGCGATCAACAACAACGCAATCACCACGAACCCCGCCAACAATCCCCCGGCATTGATAAACACCTGTGGATAACCCAGTTTCTCCACATCAATGAACGGATATGGATAAACCGCCAGCAAATGCCCGCGCAGCAGGGAATAGGCGAAGTACACCAACGGATAAATCACCCACAACGCAATGTGCCCCAACCGCAACGTGCCCTTCGGCACACAACACCACCAATAGCCCAGAAACAGCAGCGGCATGATGTCATGCAGCAGCTCATCGGCCAGCCATTGCCAACCCTCGGGATGCCACAAATGGCGCAGCAGCACGTTATAGGCCAGACCGACCACGGCGATGCTCACGGCCACTCCACTGCTGACCCACGGCTGTAAAAACCAGCGGCGCGCGGCCGACCCGCGGGACGTCATTTCACAGGTCAGCACGGTTGCCACCAGCGTATTGCTGAGCACGGTGAAATAGCTGAAGAAGCTCACCAGCCCGCCTGTCAAACTGGCTGCCAGCGTCCAGCGCGAGTAGAAAATCAGGTACATCTGAATACTCAATCCCACCCAGCCAAGGATGGCAGCGATGGCGACGAAACGACGCCGCGCGACTGACGGGATGAACATGTCAGAGCGGACGCTTGGTGCGCATCAGTTTCACGTAGAGGCGCTCGACCTTCTCCCGTGCCCACGGGGTTTTACGCAGGAACGTCAGGCTTGACTTGATGCTCGGATCACTCTTGAAGCAGCGGATATCGATGCGCTCGGCCAGCCCCGACCACTCGTAATGTTCAACCAGGGCATTGAGGATTTGCTCCAGGGTTACGCCGTGCAGCGGGTCGTGGTTCTGTTCGGTCATGCCGGGCCTTCAGCGATATAGGGATGAGAAGCCGCGCACCTTAGCCGAGGGCTTCGTTGGGGGGAAGCGGTCTGTTAAATGTAGGTGATCCCGGGATCCTGTAGGAGCGAGCTTGCTCGCGAAAAACCTGAGGGCGCCACTAAGCATCCGGTTTTGCGCGTTATCGTTCACGACCATCGCGAGCTCACTCCTACAGGAGAACACTGTTACCAAAATTGAAACGATGCATGTCACTAAAAGCCCTTTCTCTATTTTTAACAGAACATTATCCTTGCATACGCTTTAGCTGAAACGCTTCCGCCAACCACTTCTTCCGCTCATCCCCCAGAAAAGATCAAGAATTTCTTCTCTATGCCTGATTTTCAATTCTCGAAAGACAGCGCTGTCTTTAAGGCTGTCTCTTGCCACAATGTCCTCAACCTGATCGGCGGATTCACCGCGTTCGGCCTCGCCACCTGTGCCCAGGCCGCTCCGGCATTCGATAGCGACTCACCGTGGATGCTCGGCGACTGGAACGGCGCTCGCACTGAACTTGCGGAAAAAGGCTACGACTTCAAAGTCGATTACACCGGCGAGATGGGCAGCAACCTGCACGGTGGCCACGACCACGACCGCACCGCGCGCTACAGCGATCAGTTCGGCCTGGGCACCCATCTGGACTTGCAGAAGATCCTCGGCTGGGACGATGCCGAATTTCAGCTGACCATTACCGAACGCAGCGGCAACAACATCAGCAACGACCGCATCAATGATCCGCGCGTCGGTGGCTTCACCTCGGCCCAGGAAGTCTGGGGACGTGGCCAGACCTGGCGCCTGACGCAGATGTGGTATCAGCAGAAGTTCTTCGATCAGAAACTCGACATCAAGGTCGGCCGCTTCGGTGAAGGCGAAGACTTCAACAGCTTCCCCTGCGACTTCCAGAACCTGGCGTTCTGCGGCTCCCAGGTCGGTAACTGGGCGGGCGACATCTGGTACAACTGGCCGGTCAGCCAGTGGGCGATGCGGGTCAAATATCACCTGACGCCCGAGTTGTACGCGCAGGTTGGCGCATATGAGCAAAACTCGTCGAACCTGGACCGCGGCAATGGCTTCAAGCTCAGCGGCAGCGGAACCCAGGGCGCGGTCCTGCCGGTGGAGCTGGTGTGGACGCCGAAGCTCAACGGCCTGCCGGGTGAATATCGCGCTGGTTACTACTACAGCAGTGCCAACGCCACCGACGTCTACAAGGACAGCAACGGCCAACCGGCCGCCCTGAGCGGCGAGGCCTACCGCAGCGCCTCAAGCAAACACGGCGTGTGGCTGGGCCTTCAACAACAAGTCACCAGCCTCGCCAGCGACCACTCGCGCGGCCTTAGTCTGTTCGCCAACGGCACGATGCACGACAAGAAAACCAACGCCATCGACAACTACGTCCAGGCCGGCCTTGTCTACAAAGGCCCGTTCGATGCCCGAGCCAAAGACGACATCGGTTTCGCCATGGCCCGCGTGCACGTCAACCCGGCCTTCCGCAAAAACGCCGAGGCGACCAACCAGGCCCATGCAGCTTTCGACTTCGACGACCCGGCTTTCCTGCCACCGCAGGACACCGAATACAGCGCCGAACTCTATTACGGCGTGCACGTCACCCACTGGCTGACCGTGCGCCCGAACCTGCAATACATCCGCCACCCCGGCGGCGTGGACCAGGTCGATGACGCGCTGATCGGCGGGATCAAGATCCAGTCGTCGTTCTAACCCACACCACAAAACCCTGTAGGAGCGAGCTTGCTCGCGAAGGTCGTGAATGATAACGCTGCGAATCTGAATGCCCGCGTCGTTCTCAGGTTTTTCGCGAGCAAACTCGCTCCTACAACATGCCCGCTCAGGATAGTCATCTACAGTGAACTTGCGCGGGACTACTTGAAACGTCACGGAGAATCACACTATGAGCACTGATGGTGCCTTGGGTCGAAGCCGTCTATTGCCGACCCTGCTCGGCATACTGCTTCTACTGATGGGCCTGGCCATGCTGGCCGGGGGGATCAAGCTGAGCATGCTCGGCGGCTCGCTGTACTACCTGCTGGCCGGTATCGGCCTGGCGCTGAGCGGCGTATTGCTGATCGCCGCTCGCCGCGCTGCGCTGGGCCTGTACGCCCTGGTGCTGTTCGCCAGCACCCTGTGGGCCCTGTGGGAGGTTGGCCTGGACTGGTGGCAACTGGTGCCGCGCCTGGCGCTGTGGTTCGCCCTCGGCGTGGTGATGCTGCTGCCGTGGTTCCGTCGCCCATTGCTGATCAACGGCCCGGCCCCCATGGGCACTGGCGCCTTGAGCGTGGCCGTGGTCCTGGCCGGTGTCACCGCCGTGGCCAGCCAGTTCACCCATCCGGGCGAGACCTTCGGCGAGTTGGGTCGTGACTCGGCTGACATGACCAGCACAGCGCCACAAATGCCTGACGGAGACTGGCAGGCCTATGGCCGCAGCGAATTCGGTGACCGCTATTCGCCACTCAAGCAGATCACCCCGGGTAACGTCGGCAAGCTGCAGGAAGCCTGGCGTATCCAGACCGGCGATCTGCCAACCGCCGATGACCCGGTGGAACTGACCAACGAAAACACCCCGCTCAAGGCCAACGGCATGCTCTATGCCTGCACCGCCCATAGCAAGGTGCTGGCGCTGGACCCGGACACCGGCAAGGAACTATGGCGTTTCGACCCGCAGATCAAGAGCCCCGTGGGCTTCAAGGGCTTCGCCCACATGACCTGCCGTGGCGTGTCGTACTACGACGAAGCCGCTTACGCCAAGTCTGAAACCACTGCGTCTGCCGTCATCTCCGAGGCCGGCAAAGCCGTTGCCCAGGCTTGCCCGCGTCGCCTGTACCTGCCAACCGCCGATGCACGCCTGATCGCACTCAACGCCGACACCGGCAAGATCTGCGAAGGCTTCGGCACCAACGGCGTGGTTGACCTGACTCAAGGCATCGGCCCGTTCACCGCCGGCGGCTACTACTCCACCTCGCCAGCGGCGATCACCCGTGATCTGGTGATCATGGGCGGTCACGTCACCGACAACGAATCGACCAACGAGCCGTCCGGCGTGATCCGCGCCTACGACGTGCGCGACGGTCATCTGGTATGGAACTGGGACAGCAACAACCCGGACGCCACCGAACCGTTGGCCCCGGGCCAGACCTACAGCCGCAACTCGGCGAACATGTGGTCGCTGGCCAGCGTCGACGAAAAACTCGGCATGGTCTATCTGCCACTGGGCAACCAGACCCCGGACCAGTGGGGTGCTGACCGCACTCCAGGCGCCGAGAAATTCAGCGCCGGCCTGGTCGCCCTGGACCTCGCTACCGGCAAGGTACGCTGGAACTACCAGTTCACCCACCACGACCTGTGGGACATGGACGTCGGCAGCCAGCCAACCCTGCTCGACATGAAAACCGCCGACGGCGTGAAACCTGCGCTGATCGCCCCGACCAAACAGGGCAGCCTGTATGTCCTCGACCGTCGTGACGGCACGCCGATCATTCCGATCAAGGAAATCCCGGTTCCGCAAGGCGCCGTGAAAGGCGACCACACCGCCCCGACCCAGGCCCGTTCGGACCTGAACCTGCTGGCCCCGGAACTGACCGAAAAAGCCATGTGGGGCGCCAGCCCGTTTGACCAGATGCTGTGCCGCATCCAGTTCAAGGAACTGCGTTACGAAGGTCAGTACACCCCGCCGTCGGAACAGGGCAGCCTGATCTACCCGGGTAACGTTGGCGTCTTCAACTGGGGCGGCGTTTCGGTCGACCCGGTTCGCCAGATGCTGTTCACCAGCCCGAACTACATGGCCTTCGTCTCGAAAATGGTGCCTCGCGCCGAAGTCGCGGCCGGCAGCAAGCGCGAGAGCGAAACAGCGGGCGTGCAACCTAACACGGGCGCACCTTACGCGGTGATCATGCACCCGTTCATGTCGCCGTTCGGCGTACCGTGCCAGGCTCCGGCCTGGGGCTACGTGGCCGGCATCGACCTGACCAGCGGCAAAGTCGTGTGGAAGCGCAAGAACGGCACCAGCCGCGACAGCTCGCCAATTCCTGTCGGCATGAACCTCGGCGTACCGAGCATGGGCGGATCGATCGTCACCGCCGGCGGCGTCGGCTTCCTCAGCGGTACCCTGGACCAGTACCTGCGCGCCTATGATGTGAACAGCGGCAAAGAGCTTTGGAAATCGCGCCTGCCGGCCGGCGGCCAGGCTACGCCGATGACCTATACCGGCAAGGACGGCAAGCAGTACGTGCTGCTGGTCGTCGGTGGACACGGCTCACTGGGCACCAAAATGGGTGACTATGTGATTGCGTACAAACTGTCGGAATAAGCTTTAGCGGCAGTCAAAACAAAGGCGACGCCCGTGAGGACGTCGCCTTTTTTTGTGGCCGCAGATTTCAAAACACCCCCGTCCCCCTGTGGAGCGAGCCTGCTCGCGAAGAGGCCATCCCAGGCGATGTAAATGTGCCTGATACATCGCTTTCGCGAGCAGGCTCGCTCCCACAGTTGAACGTGTCGTGCCGAAATCCAGCTAACCTGTCTCTCTGCTGAACACGCCTTCGAAACAGCGCTTCGCAGAAAATGACCGTTGAAACCACCGCCAACCTGCCCCATCTAAGACCCATACCCATTGCGCAGGTGCCCCCATGAGCGACCAGCAAGCATTCCCCGAAAACCCGAGCGAATACGCAGACCCGGAAAACGCACCGCATCCCACCACCGGCAAAGGCCTGGCCCTGCCCGGCCAGAACCTGCCGGACAAGGTCTACATCATTCCGATCCACAACCGACCGTTTTTCCCGGCCCAGGTGCTGCCGGTCATCGTCAACGAAGAGCCATGGGCCGAGACGCTCGACCTGGTGGCCAAGTCCGGACACAACTCCCTGGCCCTGTTCTACATGGACACGCCCCAAGAGGACACGCGCCACTTTGACACCTCGACCCTGCCGCTCTACGGCACCCTGGTCAAGGTGCACCACGCCAGCCGTGAAAACGGCAAGCTGCAGTTCGTCGCCCAGGGTCTGACCCGTGTGCGCCTGAAGACCTGGCTCAAGCATCACCGCCCACCATACCTGGTGGAAGTCGAATACCCGCACCAGCCCACCGAGCCGACCGACGAGGTGAAGGCCTACGGCATGGCGCTGATCAATGCGATCAAGGAACTGCTGCCGCTCAACCCGCTGTACAGCGAAGAGCTGAAGAACTACCTCAACCGCTTCAGCCCCAACGATCCGTCGCCGCTGACCGATTTCGCCGCCGCGCTGACCTCGGCCACCGGTAGCGAACTGCAGGAAGTGCTCGACTGTGTGCCCATGCTCAAGCGCATGGAAAAAGTCCTGCCGATGCTGCGCAAGGAAGTCGAGGTTGCGCGCCTGCAAAAAGAGATTTCCGCCGAAGTTAACCGCAAGATCGGTGAACATCAGCGCGAGTTTTTCCTCAAGGAACAACTCAAGGTCATCCAGCAGGAACTGGGCCTGACCAAGGACGACCGTAGCGCCGACCTCGAACAGTTCGAGCAACGGCTGACAGGCAAGGTGCTGTCGCCACAAGCGCAAAAGCGCATCGAAGAAGAGATGACCAAGCTGTCGGTGCTGGAAACCGGCTCGCCCGAGTATGCGGTCACCCGCAATTACCTCGACTGGGCGACCTCAGTGCCGTGGGGCGTGTACGGCGAGGACAAACTCGACCTCAGGCACGCGCGCAAGGTGCTGGACAAACATCACGCCGGCCTCGACGACATCAAGGACCGCATCCTCGAATTCCTCGCGGTCGGGGCCTACAAAGGCGAGATCAGCGGTTCCATCGTATTGCTGGTCGGTCCGCCGGGCGTGGGCAAGACCAGCGTCGGCAAATCCATCGCCGAATCCCTGGGCCGGCCGTTCTATCGCTTCAGCCTCGGCGGCATGCGCGATGAAGCCGAGATCAAGGGCCACCGCCGCACCTACATCGGCGCGCAGCCGGGCAAACTGGTCCAGGCGTTGAAAGACGTCGAAGTGATGAACCCGGTGATCATGCTCGACGAGATCGACAAGATGGGCCAGAGCTACCAGGGTGACCCAGCCTCGGCACTGCTGGAAACCCTCGATCCGGAGCAGAACGTCGAATTCCTCGACCACTACCTCGATCTGCGGATGGACCTGTCGAAAGTGTTGTTCGTGTGTACTGCCAACACCCTCGATTCGATCCCCGGCCCGCTGCTGGACCGGATGGAAGTGATCCGCCTGTCGGGTTACATCACCGAAGAAAAAGTCGCCATCGCCAAACGTCACCTGTGGCCCAAGCAGCTTGAGAAAGCCGGTGTGTCCAAGGCCAGCCTGAGTATCAGCGACAGCGCGCTCAAGGCGTTAGTCGACGGTTATGCCCGTGAAGCCGGCGTGCGCCAGCTGGAAAAAAACCTGGGCAAACTGGTGCGCAAAGCGGTGATGAAACTGCTCGACGAGCCGCAAGCCGTGATCAAGATCGGGCCGAAAGACCTGGAGGCCTCTCTCGGCAAACCGGTGTTCCGCAACGAGCAGGTGCTGGCGGGTGTCGGTGTGATCACCGGGCTGGCCTGGACCAGCATGGGCGGTGCGACCCTGCCGATCGAAGCCACGCGCATCCACACGCTCAATCGTGGGTTCAAGCTCACCGGGCAGTTGGGTGACGTGATGAAAGAGTCGGCGGAGATCGCCTACAGTTACGTCAGCTCACACCTGAAGTCGTATGGCGGCGATCCGAAGTTCTTCGATGAAGCCTTCGTCCACCTGCACGTGCCGGAAGGCGCTACGCCGAAGGACGGCCCGAGCGCCGGCGTGACCATGGCCAGCGCCCTGCTATCGCTGGCACGCAACCAACCGCCGAAAAAAGGCGTGGCCATGACCGGCGAACTGACGTTGACCGGGCATGTGCTGCCGATTGGCGGCGTGCGGGAAAAAGTCATTGCGGCACGGCGGCAGAAGATTTTCGAGCTGATTCTGCCGGAGGCGAACCGGGGCAACTTCGAGGAACTGCCGGAGTATCTGAAGGAAGGCATAACCGTGCATTTCGCCAAGCGGTTTGCGGATGTGGCAAAGGTGTTGTTCTGACAGTGATGTAGCGCCTGCACTACCGCTTTCGCGAGCAGGCTCGCTCCCACAGTGGAATGTGTAGAACACAAACTGAGTGTTCAGCAAAAATCCCTGTGGGAGCGAGCCTGCTCGCGAAGACGTCAGTACTCACAACACCAACTCCCACAGCTGTCACACTTTGTCTCATCTCGGTTATGCTCGCCGTTCGTCGTGAACGCCGGAGCCACTGACCTCATGTCCCCCATTCGCCTGCTTGTCCCCCTCGCCCTCGCCTTGCTGGCCGCGTGCGCCACGCAACCGAAACAAAACGTGACCGTGGAAAAACAAAGCGAATGTCCGGTGAAACTCACCAACGGGCAGAACCTGATCCTGACTCTGCCGAGCAATCCGACCACGGGCTATCGCTGGGCGATCCAGGATTCGGCTGGCGGCGTCTTGCACGCTCTGGGGCCAGAGGTTTATCGAAACCCGGAAGATGCCGGCATCGTCGGCGCGGCCGGGGTCTCGACCTGGCGCTTTCAGGCGTTTGCGACCGGCACCGGGCGTTTGCGCCTGACCTCACAACAGCCGTGGGCACCGGAAGTGCTGCCGGTGGAATCCTTCGACTGCGCGATCTCGGTTAACTGACCATGGGCTGGCTGATTCTGGCACTGATGGGCGCGGTGACCTTTCTTTACGGCCTGAGCGTGCATGCCTCTCTCCTGTGCCTGCTGGTCAAACCACTGCCGGTGTTGGCCCTGCTCGGCTGGCTGCATGACGCACCGCCTGGCGAATATCGGCGCTGGATCAGCCTGGGCTTGATCTTCTCCCTGCTCGGCGACGTGTTGCTGGCGTGGCCGGGGGACTTGTTCGTGTTCGGCCTCGGCGCGTTTCTGGTCGCCCACCTGGCCTATCTGAAAGCGTATTTAAGCGATTGCCGGCGGCTGGCGTTGCTGCCACTGGTGCTGGCCCTCGGCGTCGGTGCCGTCCTGCTGGGAATTCTGATTTCCAACGGTCTCGGCCCATTGCTGGTGCCCGTGATTGTCTATGGCACGGCGATCAGCGCCATGCTCTGGCGCGCCCTCGCGCGGCTCGGCACTGACGTGCCCAAGCGTTCGGCACTGCTGGCGGCAGCCGGTGCGGTGGCGTTTGTGTTTTCCGACAGTGTGATTGGCATCAGCCGTTTCGTGGTGCCGTTCGATGCGGCGCCTTACGTGATCATCCTCAGCTATTGGCTGGGGCAATGGGGGATCACCGCGTCGGCGTTTGGCACAAAACCGCGCTGAATTCTTCGCGAGCAGGCTCGCTCCTACAGGTACTGCGCTGAACCTGTGGGAGCGAGCCTGCTCGCGAAAGCTATCTCACTGACAACGAGAATACGGACCTGCCCGCCGGTTTATCAGACAACCCGCGCATCGGCGCGCCAACTTGGCTAAAATGCCGGCCTTTTCCATCTACACCGCTGGAACCGCCGTGAGCAAAGAACCCGATCGCCTTTTCGCCCAGCCTCTGGCCCAGGTGCCTGACTTCGCCTTTAACGAGGACGTGGTGCGGGTGTTCCCGGACATGATCAAGCGCTCGGTGCCGGGCTATCCGACCATCGTTGAAAACCTCGGCGTGCTCGCCGCGCAGTTCGCCCAGCCGGGCAGCGTGCTTTACGACCTGGGCTCGTCGCTGGGTGCCGTGACCCAGGCCCTGCGCCGTCACGTGCGCACCGACGGTTGCCGAGTGATCGCTGTGGATAATTCGGCGGCGATGGTCGAACGCTGCCGCGAATACCTCAACGGGCAGGATTCGATGTTTCAGGAGTTGCTGCCGGTCGAGGTGATCGAAGGCGACATCCTCGCCCTGCCATTTCAGCCCGCCTCGGTGGTGGCACTGAACTTCACCCTGCAATTCATCGCCCCCGACCAGCGTACCGCGTTACTGAGTCGCATCCGCCAATCGCTGCTGCCCGGTGGCGCGCTGATCCTCTCGGAAAAACTGCGCTTCAACGACCCCGAAGAACATGCGCTGCTGACAGACCTGCACATCGCCTTCAAACGCGCCAACGGCTACAGCGAGCTGGAAATCGCCCAGAAGCGCAGCGCCATCGAAAACGTCATGAAGCCCGACAGCCTCGAAGAACACCGCGAACGCCTGCTGGCCGCCGGGTTCTCGAAAGTCGTGCCGTGGTTCCAGTGTCTTAACTTTGCCTCGTTGATTGCCTTGCCATGATTGATCTGTCCCCCCTCGCCCGCCGTCTGGCCGGAACACCGTTGGCCGACTGGGCCAACACCCTGCAAGCGCAACTCGACAAGAAAATGGAAAAAGGTCATGGCGACCTGGAGCGCTGGCAAAGCGCGCTGGACGCCCTGCCGCAGATCCAGCCAAGTGAAGTTGATTTGCTCAATGGCTTGAGGCTGGACACCGATTGCGATGACGCAACCCGCGAGCAAATGCGCACCGCGTTGATGGGCCTGTCGCCATGGCGCAAGGGACCGTTCGACCTGTTCGGCGTGCACGTCGATACCGAATGGCGCTCGGATTGGAAGTGGTCACGGGTCGCCCCGCATCTGGATCTGAAAGGTAAGCGCATCCTCGATGTCGGCTGCGGCAACGGCTATTACATGTGGCGCATGCTTGGCGCCGGTGCAGACAGCGTGATCGGCGTCGACCCGAACTGGCTGTTCTTCTGCCAGTTCCAGGCCATGCAACGTTACCTGTCACAGCCGAACGCCTGGCACCTGCCCTTCCCGTTCGAAGACCTGCCACCGAACCTCGAAGGCTTCGACACCGTGTTCTCGATGGGCGTGTTCTATCACCGTCGCTCCCCAATCGAACATTTGCTGGCGCTGAAGGATTGCCTGGTCAAGGGCGGTGAGCTGGTGCTGGAAACCCTGGTGGTCGAAGGCGATAAACATCAGGTACTGGTGCCGGAAGACCGTTACGCGCAGATGCGCAACGTGTGGTTCCTGCCATCGGTGCCGGCTCTGGAATTGTGGCTGCGTCGCGCCGGGTTCACGGATGTGAAATGCGTGGATGTGAGCACCACCACGGTCGAGGAACAGCGCGGGACGGAGTGGATGAAGTATCAGTCGCTGAGTGACTTCCTTGATCCGGAAGATCACAGCAAGACCATTGAAGGACTGCCGGCGCCGATGCGCGCCGTCATCGTCGCTCGCAAATAAGTCTCCAGACAATGGAGATCCCCCTGTAGGAGCGAGCCTGCTCGCTCCTACAGGGGGTTGGTGTTCAGTCTGAGGGTTTGGCTCGCCGGGCCTTGAAGAACTCGCTCAGCACCGCCCCGCACTCCTCCGCCAACACCCCGCCCTCATACAGCACCCGGTGATTCAAGAAGCCCTGGGTAAAAAACTGCCCCTGGCTTTGCACAATCCCGGCTTTCGGCTCCAGCGCGCCGTATACCACCCGCGCAATCCGCGAGTGCACGATCAAGCCTGCGCACATGCTGCACGGCTCCAGGGTCACATACAGCGTGCTGCCGGGCAGGCGATAGTTGCTCACGGCCTGGGCGGCAGCGCGGATGGCGATCATCTCGGCGTGGGCGCTCGGGTCGCTGCCACTGATCGGGCAATTGAAGCCGCGACCGATGATTTCACCGTCCTGCACCAGCACTGCGCCCACCGGCACTTCGCCGAGTGCGGCACCTTGCGCGGCCAGTGCCAGGGCTTCACGCATGAAATCCCGATCACGGCTGCGGTCGATAATGGCGGCGGGTCGAATCTGACGCATCACGCCACCTCGATCGCGGCCATCAGGCCGGTTTCCATGTGGTCGATCACGTGGCAGTGGAACATCCACACGCCAGGGTTATCCGCCACCAGCGCCACCTGGGCGCGCTCGTTCTTGCCCAGCAAGTAGGTATCGGTGAAGTACGGAATGATTTTGTGCCGGTTCGAGGCGATGACCTTGAAGCTCATGCCGTGCAGGTGGATCGGGTGCTGATACTGAGTCATGTTTTTCAATTCGAAGATGTAGCTCTTGCCCTTCTCAAGCTTGGCAATCGGGCGCTCGGCGCAGGTCTTGTCAGTGATGTCCCAGGCCTTGCCGTTGATCTGCCACAGGCTTGGCGGCTTGCCGTTGTCGACATTGACCGACACCGAGCCCACCCATTCGAAATTGAAGTTGAGTTTCTCGGCATTGGCCAGGTCCGGCTCGGCGATCGGGTTGGCGGGCAGTGCCGGCGGCCAGTCGGTCGGCGCGTCGCTATTGGCCACCGAGCGCAAGGTAGCCAGACGAACCGGACCATTGCGCAGGGACAACTCCTCACCAGCCGGTGGCGCCTTGATCGCCAGGCAAATGCGCATGCCGGGACCGAGCCAGTATTCCTTGCCCAGCGGGCGCGGCTCGATGGGGTTGCCGTCCAGAGCGTAGATCTGCGCTTCGACGCCGGGAATGTTCAGTCGATAGGTCAGAGTGTTATCGAGGTTGAGCAGGCGTACACGGGTGATCTGCCCGGCGGGTAACTCGATCACCGCTTGCGGGATGCCATTGATGGTCGCCAGTCGCCCCGCCGTGCCACCACGGGCCGCTTCGCGAGGAATGCTGAACTCGACGAAATTGCCCTCGTCGTCGACATGCCAACTCTTGAGACTCAAGGTTTTTTCGTATTTGAATCCGGTCGGCTCGCGCTCTTCGATGATCAGCGGCCCGACCAACCCACGGCCAAGCTCTTCGCTGCTGTTCACGTGGGGGTGATACCAGTAGCTACCGGCGTCGGGCACACGGAATTTGTAATCGAAATATTCACCCGGCAGCACCGGCAACTGCGAGACGTAGGGCACGCCGTCCATTTCCAATGGCAGGCGGATGCCGTGCCAGTGGATGGTGGTGGCGACCGGCAAATGATTGATGAAACGCACCCGTAGCCATTCGCCCTGACGCACGCGCAACTCGGTGCCCGGTGCCGACGGGCCGAACGCCCAGGCCTCAGTCTTGTGCCCGGGCACCAGCTCGACGTCCAGCGGTGCGGCGATCAGTTCATAGTCGTGACCGGCATCTGCGTCGGCCATCTTGCCCAGCCAGTAGCGCGACGCACCACCGGCTCCCACGCCAACGACAACAAGACCGGCCAGACCACCGAGTATTTGGCGACGGGTAAACGACATGAACTCAACTACCTCACGAATCAGCAACAGGCCCACGGCCCGCAAAAGGCGAATACGATACACCTGCGGTTGAGAAACAGTAAGGGCTGCGCGGCGGATGGACGCAGGGCGGCATCGGACATACAGGCTAAATCGGGACGCGGTACAGCCCTGTCCTTACCCGAAATCGAATCGCAAATGGGCGTAACCCTGGCCGGCTGGTCGAAATCGCCGTAGCGCGTGCAAAAAAGCCATGCGAAATCGGGTTTCACACGGCTTTTGATGTTGCAGCGCTCAGGCCATCAAGGCTGGCGCGGGATCCTTCCCACTCAATGGTTTTCTTCATCTCAGGTCGATCACGATGATCTCGCAAAGATCGCCGGCTTTCAGGTCCTGCGTGTTGTGAAGCTCCGATTGGGCCTTCAGTTCGTCCACCAGTGGTATGCGCGGCACTTCAGTCGGTGCACCTTTCTTGCCACCATGCTTGCCCGCCATCGTTGACATCACGGTCTTGAGGCGATCGGGTGTCTGTTCCTCGTTGCGTTTGTTGAAGCGGTTCCACATCGCCTTGGGCGTTGCGTTCAGGCTGCCGTGATGTCCGACCTTGTAGAAATCGACGTCGTCGAGCAGTTCCGCCATATCCGATTGGAGCGCGTAGTTCCAGTTCTCCAGTTGCGCATCACCGGGAAACAACAGCTTCCTGGTTCCCGCTTCGAACAAAAGGATCAGGCTCGTATTGTTCATGGCGTCATCCAGCGCCGTGACGATCCCGAGCAACTGATCAGCTTCCGCGTTGTCGACCCGTTCCGCGACCCAGCGCATCTCGCTTGGCAGGCGCGTCTTGCGAAACATTTCTTCTTCCGATAACTGTGGGAACAGCTTGCTGTTCGACTGCGTAGCCAGTTCGCCATCCGCACCGAGAGCCACCAGGGGATTCGCACGTAACCAGTAATCGCTCGAGGCTTTCGCATACTTTTTGATCGACTTCGACTGCTGCAATGTCGGGGGGCCCAACACGTGCACCTTGATGTTCGGCAGGACTTCATCGAGAGCGACATCACAGCCGTGAAACAGATAGACGTTGCGTGTCTCATCACCGGCCATGGTCATCAGGTTCTTTACCGCGGAGAGGTTCTTGATGTTGTCCTCGCCGAGAAAGCGCAGGCGGTCGGCGAACGGCCACTGGGCGTTGAAGCCCTTCTCGCTGTCAAGACGCCGCACCACCGATTCGGCGATGGCATGCATGCTTTCGAGCGAGGCAACACGCGTGTCAAACGCCTTCTTCGCCGCTGCCGCATCAGTCGGGCCCGCCCAGTTCTCAGGTGCTTCGGGCGCCTCGGTCCATGGCTGCAGCACGCGATCAGGCTTCAGTGCCCGGATCACATCACCAGGACCATCACCATTGTCGGACGTCGCGAACCCGCTGATGTGATCGGCATGCCGGTGGGTGGCGACCACGATGTCGAGCTTGCCGCCACATTGCTGCGCGATGTCGTCGGCCACGTGCTTCATGTCCGCCTTCGGATCGTTTTTCGGCATGCCGGTGCTGCCGAAATCGATCAGGATGTGCCTGGCGCTGCCGTCGCTGTAGTCGAAGCGCAGAAGAAAGCAGTCGCCGAATCCGACCTGGTAGGCACGAATTGTCGCCTTGACGGGTTGCGGTTCTGCGGCGTGAGCGGTAGTGACCATGGTGTCAATCCTCCATGCGCGCCAGATGCATGTTCGAGAAGCGCATGCGCGCCTCTTCGCGTGGCATGTGCAGTTGCCCTGTATCGCGCAGGTACTCGAGGCGCCGTACTTGCCGCGCGCCATCGAGCAGGCCATTGCAGATGTGGTACTTGACGCGACCGTACTGGTCGAAGACGACGACACCACCGCCGAAGAGATCGGCCCGCGTGCGGGTCGTGAAGCCCTCGGGCAAGGGTTTGATGCCGCACTCCGACATCAGCTCGGATCCGAAGAAATGCCCGATCTGGACGTACTGACAAATCGTTTCCCTGAACGGAATGCCGTCGGGATCGACACGCACGGCCGAGTCGATCGACTGCACTTGCGTATAGCCCCGATCGGTGATGCCGAGTGACTCGCGGTTTTCCCAAAGGAAGCGAAAGCATTCATCAGGGTCACGCGTCAGCGCTTCGGCATTGCTGCGCGAATACTGCAGCTCATCCGGCGTCGAAAAACGCGACCAGCATCCGTCGGCGTCAGTTTGTCCGCAGGGCGGGGCGATGCCATAAGCCTCGAAGGAATTCCTGATCTGCGAGCGATAACCGAACCGGCTGTCATCCGGCACCAGCTCGCGATCCGCCGTGAGCAGCCCGGCCAGGAACTGGCCAAAATCGAGATCGGTCGGTGGACAGTAGTCGATCGCACGGATCGACATCTGCAACAACTGCGCAGCGGCCTTGGCTCCTTCCTCGACAACAGACTTGAGGTTGTAGCCACCACCTTCGAATGTGCCGAGCTGGGCGATGCGTTCGGTCCATAGTTCGACGAAGGCGCGCATCATCGCTGCCACGAGGACTTCCCCTCGTCGGTGCGGCTCCAGCATTTCGCAGGCGTTGAGAATGTCCGGATCAGGCGCGATCTTGACTGATTGGCGCAGAGCCTCGCGTCCACCATCGGCAATGGCGCCGATCTGTGCAGCAATGCCGAGCAGGATCGACGATCGTATGGCATCGCCCGTCACCTTCTCGGCAGGGATCAGCTGCATCGGCTCGCCGAGGCCCGGCAGTTTGTCATTGAAGCCCAGACCCGCTGCGACCACTTCGGGCAGCGAGAAGATCGAGAGGATCGCAACGATGTCGGCGAAGCCTTCATGGAAGGCGGCCTGGTCGGGACCAGACGGTTCCGTGTAGCACGTGCGCAGGCCGTCCAATACCGCATGCGTCGTCTCATGTGCAATGACGTCGTGGCTGAGCGCGGTGAAGACCGGCTGCATCTTGTCGTCGAAGAAGTAGCCAAACATCAGCGCCCTGTCAGGCTCTGAATAAAAGGCGTTGGCCAGCGCAAAGGCATGTGGCGCAATGTGCAGCTGATGGCCGCCGAACGACCAGCGGACGCGGCGACCGAGCGCGCGCTCGAACAGACCCAGCGTGCGCATCGCGATCGCATAGCAGTTCTGGGCATGGAAATTGGGATTCGCGAGCAGGCGGGCCTGGTAGGCCTTGTCGTGCAGTGTTTCGCCGTCCTGCGGCGCGAAGGGATCGAGCAAGACATTGACGTCTTGATAGCATTGGCGATTGGCGTAGGCGCGCCGCTCGGTCGCGTTGTAGTCGACCACCTTGATCCTGTAGCCAGTGGGGCCCCAAGCCAGGATCTCGGCGGGCACGTCGACCTGCGCGAACACTATGGGTCCGTTGTCGCCCAGGCGCAGACCAGGATCCTTGGCGATGACGGTAAGTTTACGCACGGATTGCAGAACAGTCATGGAAGCGTCCTCTTGCGAAAAAGCTACTCACAGACTTTATGCGTTGTACTGCGTGCGCATCATCTGGTTTGGGTAGAGTAGATGAACTCATTCAGACCTGTGCCGAATTTGCCCCTCTAGCCGCAGGCGCTGCCGTTCACCCTAAAGAATTCAACGGCTTAGAGTTTTGGAAGCCGCAATCGATATCGTATTCACGATCATCGACAGCCCTCCTCTAAGCCATTGACTCACATAGGCAGTTCAACCACCCTCATTCCCACTCTATTATCAACAGATAGATTTTTATCAGTGAATTCAAGATATTCAAGAAATCGAAAAATTAAAAACCATAAAAATACCATGTCCAATACGATTACCCAGCGTGCTCTACCCTAAGGTCAATCTACCCCTCCGCCTGCTGAACGCTGGCACGTGCCACAACGACCTTGAACAAATTGCCGGCCCGGTCCTCGACAAACTCGATCTGAGGCCAGGCCCGAATTACACGCAAAAGACCACTGCCTAGCCCACGGTAAGGAAGGAGCTTGGCCGCAAAAGAGGCTAGGATGGGATTGCGCATATTGGAGTTGCCTGCCTTGATGTTCTCGATAGTCAGGTTGTTAGGCAAGTGGCCCGGGCTGATGATCTCGACGCGATCCGCAAAGACCAGCACTCTCACTGGAGCGCTGATGAAGTAGTCGCGGTGGATGAGCGCGTTGGCGACCAGCTCCTCCCAAACGATGCGGGGAATCTCAGGCTGACCCTGAGAGTTGAATCCTTGCTCGCCCTGAGTGGCGCGGGTGTTTGCAACGATAAAGCCTAAGGTCTGCTGGAAGACATCAGCCAGCTTTCCGCTAATATCGCGGCTGTCGATGTACCGCTCGTCCTCGATCTGCGTGCCGACAAAAGCTACAGCCTTAACGATAAAAGCAGGGAGCGTGTATTGCGGAGCCCTAGCGAACAGCAGGCTACCTGCCACATTGAGCTGCCCTTGGTTCATTAGGTTCATATTGCTGAGCAACTGCGGCAGCGGCTGACTATGTTGGGCAAGCGGCTCGCCGAATTGCTGCTCAAAGAACTCTGCGAAATAGGGCATGTCCACATCGCCAGCACTCAAGCCCATCACGGGCGTTTCATCCGCATGCACCAAACCCGCCTGTTGAAACAACCGCTGCAGCTCCTCGCGCGAGGTTGCACGGCGCTTGTCTGAACCGCTCTTCACCCAGATCACGCCGTTGTTGTCCATATACGGCTTATTGACGCCCTCCGGAATGGAGACCACCATGACCGTGCCATTTGGGTGTGGTACGTTTTCCGTGAGCGGGTTTACGGCGGGACGCACAACCTGAGAGGCAGCGTTCGCGATCAGTTGGTTGAGCCGGGCAACGTCATCCCCAGAAAGACCACGTACCGAACTGTCGTCGTTAACGCCAATGAAGATTCGTCCGCCAGCAGTATTGCTGAAGGCCACGATCTCTGCAGCCAAGCCGGCTGCATTTGTCATATCCGCCTTAAACTGCTGTCGGCTGTCCTCACCCCGGCTGAGCAAGTCGATCAGCTCTGTGGTTTCCATAGGTTGTAGACCTCTTTGCGACGGTTGAAGGCTTCCTGGCCCCCTTCCATTATGTTGATGATGGCGTCCTGCACCGGGCGGGCGTCTATACTACCGCTTTCAACGCGAACCCTTTCATCCTCGTACTGGCAGGCGTGCACCTGCTCCGCATCTCCCAGCACTGGAAAGTTGGCGTTGTGGGTAGCGAAGATGAACTGGGCGAGGGGCTTCATCTCACGTAGCAGCTTGATCACGTCATCGTAGATAGTCTGGTTGTCCAAATCGTCTTCTGGCTGGTCGATGATAATTACATCGTTCTGTCGTTGGCTGAGCACGTATAACAGCAGCGCTGAGGCCCGCTGTCCAAGTGAATGGTGTCTCAGCTCCTTGCCGCGATAGCGTATAACGAAACGGTTGGGAACCTGCCAGGTGACGAACTCGACAAGGTTCTGCATGAAGGTCTTTTCGAAAGCACCTGGGGTACTACCCGCCTTGGCCAAAGCATTCGGCAAAGCACGGAGAAGCCCCCCGAAATCGACGTAATCCTCCATCACTGCGCGTAGCGTGGTTTCGCGGATGTTGCTGCCCTTGAAGAGTTGCTGCATGAAGTTGATAGCAGCTTCCTTATCGCCCTTGAAATCAGCTTCAATCTGCAAGGCAGTATGGCCAGCGTTCACGCGATCCAGCTCCACCTTGATGGTGTTGAATTCATGCAGCCAAAGCTCGTTAAGCCTGTCGATCTCGGCAAACAGAGCATCTCGGATGCTAGTCTGCTGTGATTCCTGCTTAGCTAGCGCTTGAAGCATTTGCTCCGCTTTGGTTTTACGCTGCTGCTGGGCTAGGAAATCGTCTGGCTGGATGGCAGACATGCCGGTTTGCTTGAGTTCCTGAGCCAGATGGCGTTCGATTTGTGCGAACTCTTCCTGAAGATTTCTACTTGCACCCTCAAATTCGCCCTGTTTAGCCCTGAGACGATCCGTAATGGCGCGAGCCTCTTGCTCGATCTGCTTGAGCTGATCGACCTTAGTAATGAGATTGGAGAATTCAACAAAGTAGGCCGCGAAAAAATCCGCGTTCTGCTTGGACACATAACTTGTCGCATTTCGCAACTCGTCCTCATGCTCAGAGATCAGGCTGCCCAACGCGAGGATGAAACTGTCTGCCCGCTCCTTCAGTCGCGTCAGTGCTGCAGCATCCTGTTGAAAGCCAAGGCGCTTTTGGAGTTTGTCGGCAACGCCGTGCTCCTCGTACTTAGTCAGACGGAAATTAGCATCGTTGAGTTGGGTCTCGAAGTCACGCTTGAGTTCGGCCGTATTACTGATCTTAAGCCAGCGCTGAGCAGCCTCGCGCACACGCTGGCGTTGGGCCTCTAGCTCTTCACGCTGCACACGCAGTTTCTCGCCAACCAACTTTTCCACCAGATCAGTCTCGAAACCTTCGCCGGTGCTGGAAAGGTCCTTCTGGCCAAAGTAGATCGGGCGGCGCAGTACAGTCTCCCGTATCGAAACGCCTGGCTGCAATTTGCCGCCCAAGTAGACGTTAGGTGCTTCACGGAAGATGCGAGAAACGGTGAACTCCTGCCCATACACGTCACAGGCCGTCAGTGTCACCTTGCCACCACTGCCGAGGGTATGACGGATCAACTCATCCTTATACTTGGTGTCCTGCGCCTTTTCGCCCCTTGGAATGTCGAGGGCATAGCGTACGGCCTCTAGGATGGATGACTTTCCACTACCCCGAATGCCGATCAACGTATTAAGTTCGGAAGAAAAATGCAGCGTCTGGCCGTCAAAGATGCCGCCGTCGAAATGAATACTGCGAATGTGCGATGCCTGATGCTTGGGTGGATCTAAAGCCACCCGCGCAACGGGATCGCTCAAAGCAAATTTAACAGCCTCAAATGACAGCTCCCCCAATTTTAGGAAGCAAGCTTTACCTTGGCCGATATCCTCTATGCACTTGGCATCGCAGCCTTCGAGTTCAGCTGGGTACCAGTCCCCCAGATGCTGCTGGACTTTGCTCCGACAGGGTTTGTTTTTTTCTTGCAGCTTGTTGTAAGTGCGAACCTTTTGGAAACCAAGTGCACGGCGGCGGAAGAATTCGTTCTGACCAAGCTCGGATAGACGCCCTCCGTCCAGCTCAGCCCAAAGTCCGCTCGGCGCTTCGACATGTGCAAAGACGAGGAAAAAGTCGCGGTGATAGCTTTCCAGCTTCTTGATGGTTTCTAACAGTGAGAGAGAGGAGCGCCCGTTTTCCTGTTCATACTGCGCAGGAATTTTTCCTTCAAAAGCGACACCCAAAAATGGATTGATATGATCATGCCCATCAGCCAACCAGTCTTCGGAAAATACGACCAACGTATGAATTCCATTAGCCCCATCATTGACCGACAACTCAACGCCAGGAAGAAGTGAAATTCCCTTCTTCAAGGCCGTCTTGCGTAGCGCCTTAAACTCTTCAAAGTCGAACTTGTTATGGTTGGTGATAACACCAAGCCGGATACCTGCTTTCTCCAACGCATCTACATAACTGCTGTTGTAGAAGTTCTCATCGCCCGTGAACTTAAATTCGCGGTCTGCTCGAGTATGCAGATGAAAGTCCGCGCGAACCCACTCAGCACCTTCTGTAAAGACAACGGTTCGATTCCCAAATCGCGTGAGTGGTAGACTATCCATCATGATCCTCCTAATTTTCTGACGCCCCTGCGACCGCTGGCCACTACGAGTGGCTCGGCATCGTCGACAAAAATCCCACTATCCAAGGGCTGAATTTGCCGCAGCAAGATAGCTAGCTCATCACAATCTCCGCCGCGCAGAACTTCGTCGAGCAGCGCTTTCGTATAGAGGGGATCGGCGCGCAGCACCTCCACCATTACCAGGTCGTGCGCTATGTCCTTCATAGTATGCTCGCCTCGTTTCGGACTCAGAAAACCAAAATTCAATTTTCCTCTCCCCAGTACAAATGCTCCCTATGCCAAGCAAGGTATTTGAGGTGTTGAGGTGACAGCTTGATACTCAGCTCAGCTGAGCAGTTTAAGATCTCACGATCCCTCTCGGAAACGTAAGACGAAATCAGGATTTTCCCTTCATCGTCAAAGGACACGTAACCCTTGTCAAACAAGGCATCGACGTTCGGGCTCAACAGAAGACCGTTGTAAACGTCCAACCGCTCGGAGTTGTTTGACTCGCTCCACGGTTTGATGTGTGAGGCTTTGAGGATGTCGATCTGTGAGCAGCCAGTAGCAGAGCATTCGCCCCAGTGCTTGATCAGTTTCTTACGAAAAGCGCCCTGCCCAACCCGAGCAAGGATGATCTGACTTTTCTGCGTCTCAGTGAGCATCGCATCACTCATCACTTGCTGCTCTTGGCCCTTAGCGATGACCTCAGCCACATCGTCAGTTGCCCAATATTTGCGGTTGACACCAAAGCTACCTTTCCGGCTGGGGGCTACCCCAATAGAAACACAGAAACTTTCGAAAGCGAGCTGTAGACTCTCGTTCTGAACGGGATACGAGCCGTAAATTTTGTTCAGCGCGAGGTTGGTTTCACTTCCATGCTTCTCCCTGTTCAATCCGTGGATTTGAATCGTGTTGCCAACGTAGCCGATGAACCGAGATGGGGCGAACGCAATACCGGCATCTGTAAGGTATGGCAGATAACATGTCCCTTTTTTAATGAGGTCTTGGTGGATCTTCCTATCCCCATCTGCTGACACTCTCGCACGCTCAAGCTCAGCAAGGTTCTCTGCTACCTGCTCCTCGTTTACCACCAGCTCCATCACTGCTCCTTACAATGAAAAGCCCGGCTCAGTGGCCGGGCGTCAAGGTCAAGACATCCCAATGACCGCAAGCAACTGCTCACGAACACCACGGCCTTGCTCGTCCTTCTTTTGAGCCATCAGATACAGACCTTTCTCCGCTGATTTTTTGGCCCATAGCTCACCAATCAGGCGCTTCTCTTTGCTGTCGTCGTTGCTCACACGGTCGCCATCCTTGTAGGCCATTTCTCCGCCCAGGCATCAAACGTTTCCGCGCCCTTACTACGAGCCTTGTCTCGGGCTTTCTCCTTGGTAGGTGACCTTGCCAGCCGCAACCATTTTTTTGGCCTCACCAAGCCGCTCTCGCGCCTCCGCGAGAGTGATACCACCTACGCCATAGCGACCAAACGTGATCGTCTCCTGTCGGCCGTTGATGGAGTAGTTATAGCGAAACGAGATTGACCCCGCAGCCGTGACGGCCACGTAGAGTCCGTCTCGGTCATTCACTTTGTAGAGTTTTTCTTTCGGTTTGAGATTACGCAGCTTGGTATCGGTCAGCATGGGGCTCGCGGATTCCGTTCAAAGAATACCATGCTCAGAAACGCACCCAAAACCGCAAGGAAACCCAATAAAACCGGGCGAATGATGGGAATTGATACCACGTTTCCCTCTACAGCGACGACATGGTATCGAACACCGAGCATGGCATTTGGCTCAGTTAATGCCTCGTACCATGCCACATAAACACGGTGCTTGGCGATGCACAGAGCTGCCAGAATTTGCTAGACCCCAAAAGCCGAAAGCCCGCAATTACGCGGGCTTCAGGGTATTTCTTGCTAAATGGTGCCGGTCAGTACCAGACGCCCAATCATTCCCACTCAATGGTCGCTGGCGGCTTGCTCGACACGTCGTAGGTGACGCGGGAGATGCCTTCGATTTCATTGATGATGCGGCCACTGACGGTTTCCAGCAATTCGTAAGGCAGGTGTGCCCAACGCGCGGTCATGAAGTCGATGGTTTCCACGGCACGCAGGGCCACGACCCAGGCGTAACGACGGCCATCACCGACCACGCCAACCGATTTAACCGGCTGGAACACCACGAACGCCTGGCTGACCTTGTGGTACCAGTCGGCCTTGCGCAGTTCTTCGATGAAGATATGGTCGGCGCGACGCAGCAGGTCGGCGTATTCCTTCTTCACTTCACCGAGGATGCGTACGCCCAGACCCGGGCCCGGGAACGGGTGACGGTAGACCATGTCGTACGGCAGGCCCAGTTCCAGGCCCAGACGACGGACTTCGTCCTTGAACAGTTCGCGCAGTGGCTCGACCAGTTTCAGGTTCATTTCTTCCGGCAGGCCGCCCACGTTGTGGTGCGACTTGATCACGTGGGCCTTGCCGCTTTTCGCGCCAGCCGACTCGATCACGTCCGGGTAGATGGTGCCCTGGGCCAGGTACTTGATGTTGTCCAGCTTGCAGGATTCAGCATCGAACACGTCGATGAAGGTACGGCCGATGATCTTGCGCTTCTTCTCAGGGTCAGCTTCGCCGGCCAGGTTGTTGAGGAACTGGTCCTCGGCGTTGGCACGGATCACCTTGACACCCATGTTCTCGGCGAACATGGCCATCACTTGCTCGCCTTCGTGCAGGCGCAGCAGGCCGTTGTCGACGAACACGCAGGTCAGCTGGTCGCCGATGGCCTTGTGCAGCAGCGCGGCAACTACCGAGGAGTCCACGCCGCCAGAGAGGCCGAGCAGCACGTTGTCGGTGCCGACCTGGGCACGAACCTGGGCGATGGCGTCTTCAGCGATCTTCGAAGGAGTCCACAGCGCTTCGCACTCGCAGATGTCGAGGATGAAACGCGACAGGATGCGACCGCCCTGCTTGGTGTGGGTCACTTCCGGGTGGAACTGCACGCCGTAGTAGCGACGCTCGTCGCTGAACATACCAGCGATCGGGCAGCTCGGAGTGCTGGCCAGGATATGGAAGTCAGATGGCATTTTGGTGACTTTGTCACCGTGGCTCATCCACACGTCGAGGCCGAACAGGCCGTCGGCGTCGATGTGGTCTTCGATACCGTCGAGCAGGCGGCTCTTGCCGACCACGTCGACGCGAGCGTAACCGAACTCACGCAGCTCGGAACCTTCAACCTTGCCGCCCAGTTGCTCGGCCATGGTCTGCATGCCGTAGCAGATACCGAAGACCGGCACGCCCAGGTCAAAGACTGCCTGCGGGCAGCGAGGGCTGTTGGCTTCGTGCACGGACTCCGGACCGCCAGCGAGAATGACGCCTTTGGGCGCGAACTCGCGGATCGCATCCTCGTCCATGTCGAACGGGTGCAGTTCGCAGTACACGCCTATTTCACGCACGCGGCGGGCGATCAGCTGGGTGTACTGGGAACCGAAGTCGAGGATCAGGATGCGGTGAGCGTGAATATCGAGGGCCATGATTCAGTCTCGTCTAAGTCATTCAGAAACAGTCGTGATTCAGAAACAACTCGGGGCTGAATAAAACAGCCCCGGTTGCTTAGCTTGTTGCTTGAAGGCTCAACCTACGCGGTAGTTCGGCGCTTCCTTGGTGATCTGCACGTCGTGAACGTGGGATTCGGCCATGCCTGCGCCGGTGATCCGCACGAACTCGGGCTTGGTGCGCATCTCTTCGATGTTGGCGCTACCGGTGTAGCCCATCGAGGAGCGCAGGCCGCCCATCAACTGGTGGATGATGGCGCTCAGGGTGCCCTTGTACGGAACACGTCCTTCGATGCCTTCCGGAACCAGCTTCTCGGCGCCTGCCGAGGAGTCCTGGAAGTAACGGTCGGAGGAACCCTGGGCCTGGGACATGGCGCCCAGCGAACCCATGCCGCGATAAGCCTTGTACGAACGGCCCTGGAACAGTTCGATCTCGCCCGGCGCTTCTTCGGTACCGGCGAACATCGAGCCCATCATCACGCAGGAGGCACCAGCCACGATGGCCTTGGACAGGTCACCGGAGAAACGGATACCACCGTCGGCGATCAACGGTACACCAGTGCCTTCAAGGGCAGCGGCGACGTTGGCGATGGCACTGATTTGCGGCACGCCGACACCGGCAACAATACGGGTGGTGCAGATCGAGCCAGGGCCGATACCGACCTTGACTGCGTCAGCGCCAGCTTCGGCCAGAGCCTTGGCGGCAGCGCCGGTGGCGATGTTGCCGCCGATCACCTGCACTTCAGGGAAATTCTCCTTGACCCAGCGAACGCGGTCGATCACGCCTTTGGAGTGACCGTGAGCGGTGTCGACCACCACCACGTCAACACCGGCGTTGACCAGGGCTGCAACGCGGTCACCGGTGTCTTTACCGGTGCCGACGGCCGCGCCAACACGCAGACGACCTTGATCGTCCTTGCTGGCCAGTGGGTAAGCCTTGGATTTTTCGATATCTTTGACGGTCATCATGCCTTTGAGGGCAAACTTGTCGTCGACGATCAGGACTTTTTCCAGGCGGTGCTTGTGCAGCAACTCGCGGACTTCGTTCTTGTTGGCGCCTTCCTTGACCGTGACCAGACGCTCTTTAGGCGTCATCACTTCACGTACGGTGGCATCCAGACGGGTTTCGAAGCGCACGTCACGGGAAGTGACGATGCCGACCAGGTCGCCATCGTGCAGCACCGGAACGCCGGAAATGTTGTGCATACGGGTCAGTTCGAACAGGTCACGCACCGTGGCGTCAGCCTCGATGGTGATCGGGTCCTTGACCACACCGGCTTCGAATTTCTTGACCTTGCGGACTTCGGCAGCTTGCTGCTCGATGGTCATGTTCTTGTGGATGATGCCGATACCACCTTCCTGAGCCATGGCGATTGCCAGACGGGCTTCAGTGACGGTGTCCATGGCGGCGGAAACCAGTGGAATATTCAGCTCGATGCCACGGGTAAGGCGGGTCTTGAGACTGACTTCGTTAGGAAGCACCTCGGAATAACCAGGCACTAGGAGAATGTCGTCGAATGTCAGAGCTTCTTGGCTGATACGCAGCATCGCGGGGGCTCCCGAGCGGGAAAATGGAAGCGCGCCATTATAGTCAGACACCCCTTCGGGTTCAATGTAAAACTCTGTCTATTATTGGCATTACTGATATACGGGGATTACGGCGTTACGGATGGCTGTTTTTTTGTGGGAGCGAGCCTGCTCGTGATGAGCTTGAAGACGACGCTTGTTTTCAGACAACAAGCGTCATCGTTCACGACCATCGCGAGCTTGCTCCTACAAAGGTCTTCAGAGTTCGACTTTCACCCAACTGACCGGCTGATCCAGCCAATCGGCGAACTCATCGAGAAAGCTCTGCTTGAATCCGGCTTCGGCCCAGTTGTTGAAGATGAAACCGAGGTTGGAGAAGCCGCACTCCTGCAGGAACAGGAAGCCGTTGATGTCGTCTTCATGCCCGCATTCCGGACAGGTGAAGTTATCGGTACGCCCCGGCATCCAGTCCTCCAGGCTTTCGAACAGGGCTTCACCCACTTCCTTTCGGCACTCGGCACAGCCCGCTTCGCCAAGAAAACCCTTGGCCGGTGTATAGATGCAACGCTTGGTGATGATCTCCAGACCATTGACCGGCTCGCCGAATGGCAGCGCGTCAGGGTGCAGGACCACCTCACGGGCACCCTCGGCGATGGCATGCCCCATGCGATTGCCGGTGCGGCCGCACGTGGTCAGCTCTTCCTGGACGATGCTCTTGCGCACCAGCCAACGCACAACGGCCCGGGCCCGGGGCTCGTGCACCGGCAGCGTGGATATTTTCGGGACGATGATGCTTTGCGAATTCATGGGGTACAGCCCTGGAGCTTTGATAAATGACCTGTAGGAGCGAGCCTGCTCGCGATGGTCGTTAACGAAAACGCGTAATCCCTGATTAAACGCGTTGCCCTCAAGTCCATCGCGAGCAGGCTCGCTCCTACAAGGTTTGAGTCGGCGAGCCTTTAGAAGGTATAGGCCCACCGCAGCTGTTTTTACAGCTCGACCACAACCGCCTGCGACGCACGAGTCGCCTTGGCGCGGGCGGCTTCGATCGATTCGTCGCGAGCCAGGGCAACGCCCATGCGGCGCTGGCCGTTGACTTCAGGCTTGCCGAACAAGCGCAACGCGGTATCCGGCTCGCTCAAGGCTGCGCCCAGATTGGCGAATGCGGTCTGGGTCGACTGCCCTTCCACCAGAATCACCGCCGAGGCCGATGGCCCGAACTGACGGATCAACGGGATCGGTAGACCGAGAATGGCCCGCGCATGCAGGGCGAACTGCGACAGGTCCTGGGAGATCAGCGTCACCAGGCCAGTGTCGTGCGGGCGCGGCGAGACTTCGCTGAACCACACCTGATCACCCTTGATGAACAGTTCGACACCGAACAGACCACGGCCACCCAGGGCTTCGGTCACGGCTTTGGCGACGCGTTCGGATTCAGCCAGGGCAATCGGGCTCATGGCTTGTGGCTGCCAGGATTCCTGATAATCGCCCTTCTCCTGACGGTGGCCGACCGGCGCGCAGAAGGTGGTACCGCCGACGTGGCGCACGGTCAGCAAGGTGATTTCGTAGTCAAAGTCGATGAAGCCCTCGATGATCACCCGACCTTTACCGGCACGGCCACCTTCCTGGGCGTAGTCCCAGGCTTTCTGCACGTCATCGACGCTGCGCAACAGGCTCTGGCCCTTGCCCGAGGAACTCATGACCGGCTTGACCACGCACGGGAAACCGAGGTCTTCGACCGCCTTGCTGTAGTCCTCGAAGGTGTCGGCGAAGTGGTACGGCGAGGTTGGCAGGTCCAGCTCTTCAGCGGCCAGGCGACGGATGCCTTCGCGGTTCATGGTCAATTGCGCGGCGCGGGCGGTCGGGATCACGTTGAAACCTTCGGCCTCCAGCTCCACCAGGGTCGCGGTGGCGATGGCTTCGATTTCCGGCACGATGAAGTGCGGTTGCTCGGCTTCGATCACGGCACGCAGGGCAGCGCCGTCGAGCATGTTGATCACGTGGCTGCGGTGCGCCACCTGCATGGCCGGCGCGTTGGCGTAGCGATCCACGGCAATCACTTCAACGCCCAGACGTTGCAGCTCGATCACCACTTCCTTGCCCAACTCGCCACAGCCACACATCAATACGCGGGTCGCGGTAGGCGACAATGGAGTTCCGATACGGGTCATCTGAAGGTCCTCAAGGAGCGGATCATCGAGGGATGCGACGGCTGGCGCGCGTCCCATGGGGAGAAAGCGCGGCATTTTACATGAACTTCAGCCGACGACAGCCTGTTTGCGCAGACGCCAGGCCATGATCAGCCACACGGCAGTGACCCCGGCGAATTTCGAGCCCAGGGCGGTGAGGATCACCCCCGGCGTCAGGGCGTCGATCATGCCGAAAAAGATAAAGGTATCGAGGGGAATGCTCAGAGCCGAACTTATCCACAGACGGTCATGCAGCGGGCGCCTGGTGATGCTGAACACCAGCCAGTCGATGCACTCGGAAACCGCGAATGCCGTGGCGCTGGCCAGGGCGATGGACGGATCGGAGGTGACATAGGACAACACCAGCGCTACCAGCATTGCCACGAGGGCGCCATGGCCGAACCGGGCTTGCACCATGTCGCGCAACACAAACACCAGCCCGCCCCAGGCCGACCAGATGATGTCCAGGTTCGGCGCAGTGGAAAAGGCGTAGTTGATCAGCACGACGCTGCTGATGTAGGCGATCAGGAAGAACATGGGATTTGAAAGTACCTGTCAATTTGGTGCACAGGGTACTGTAGGAGCGAGCCCGCTCCTACAATGTTCGCGCCTCAGTTTCCCGGCTTTGCCCCGATCATCCACACCAACCCACTGGCCTTCGCCCGCTCATGACACAACCCCAGCACCTTGCGCCGCTCGTCGTTGGTCATGCGGCTCCAGCGAGTGATCTCCTCCACCGTGCGCTGGCAACCGGTGCAGATGTCATCTTCATCCAGCGCGCAAATGCTCACGCAGGGCGATGGCACCGGACGTTCGGGCGTGCTCATTCTTCCTGCTCGGCCAGATCGCGGGCATAACGTTGCGAGTTGTGCACGTAGTGAGCCGCGCTGGCTTCCAGCATTTTGATTTGCGACTCGGTCAATTCTCGAACCACTTTGCCGGGTGAGCCCATGACCAGCGATCCATCCGGAATCTCCTTGCCCTCGCCGATCAGCGAGTTGGCGCCGATGATGCAGTTCTTGCCGATCCTTGCCCCGTTGAGGATCACCGCGTTGATGCCGATCAGGCTGTAGTCGCCGACGGTGCAGCCGTGGAGCATGGCGTTGTGGCCGATGGTCACGCCGGTGCCGATGGTCAGCGGGTAGCCCATGTCGGTGTGCATCACGGTGCCGTCCTGGACGTTGCTGTTCTTGCCGATCAGGATCAACTCGTTATCGCCGCGCAGCACGGCGTTGAACCAGACGTTGGCGCCCTCTTCCAGCTTGACCTTGCCTACCAGCACGGCATTGGGGGCGACCCAGCTCTGTGGATGGGTTTCGACGCGGGCGTCGCCCAGGCGGTATTTCATTGTTGTTTTCCTCAAGGCTCAGGCAGGCTTTTTTCAGCCAGATCAGGATTCAGGCCATGCGAACGATGGTTTCAGATATTGATGAAGCTTTTGGGAGGCTGGTGCAGGCTGATTTTGGCGTCATACAGCAGGTTGATCAACTCGACGATCATGATCGCCGTCAGCCCCCAGATCTTGTACTCGCCATAGCGATAGCTCGGCACGTACCAGCTGCGGCCCTGATAGTCGATGCGATGGGTATGTTCGCGGGGATCTTTGCGGAAGAATTCCAGGGGCACGCTGAACACCGCGGCGATCTCGGCATCGTTGGCCCGGTATTCGACAAAATCCGGGATGACCCCGACATAGGGCGTGACCATGATGCCATGCAGGCTGATCAGCGGGCTGAGCGGGCCGATCACCTCGACCAGCCCCGGCGGCAGGCCGATCTCTTCTTCGGCTTCTCGCAGGGCGGTGAACGTCAGGTCGGGGTCTTCGGGGTCACGACGCCCGCCGGGAAAGGCGACTTCGCCACCATGGGTCGACAGGCCACTGGCACGCAGGGTCAACACCAGCTCAGGCTCGTCACTGCGGGTGATGGGCACCAGCACCGCGGCCTCGGGAAAACGACGGTCGGTCTCCACTGTGCGTGGTGTGTGGTTACTAACCCGATGCAGTAGCTCGTCCAGCATGAGTGTTCTCGATCTGTGCCTTACCCGGCATCATGCACCAATCGCTGCGGCCGCCCAACCCCCGCAACAGCCCCATGTCGCGAAACGACAACTTGCCGACAGACACTGCCGCACGCCAAGATAGGCGCAGCATTCAGGAACCCCCAGCATGAAATTTTGCAGCCAGTGCGGTAACCCGGTGACCCAGCGCATTCCCGAAGGCGATTCCCGCCTGCGTTTTGTCTGCGACAGCTGTCAGGCCATCCACTACCAGAACCCCAACATCGTCGCCGGCTGCGTGGCGACCTGGGGCACCAAGGTGTTGCTGTGCCGGCGCGCCATCGAGCCGCGACGCGGTTACTGGACCCTGCCCGCCGGCTTCATGGAAAACGGTGAGACCATCGAACAGGCCGCCATTCGCGAAACCGCCGAGGAAGCCTGCGCCCGGGTGCGCAACCTGAGCATCTATACCCTGATCGATGTACCACACATCAGCCAGGTGCATGTGTTCTTCCGTGCAGAGCTGGCGGACCTGGATTTTTCTGCCGGCCCCGAGAGCCTGGAAGTACAACTATTCGACGAAGCGGACATTCCTTGGGATGAGCTGGCTTTCCGCACGGTGGGTCGTACCTTAGAATGCTTCTTCGCTGACCGGCGGACCGAGGTCTATCCCGTACGGTCCGAATCGATCCCGCCGCTTGCTCAGCCTGCCATTACTTGATGCCATATTGGTATCATTCGTAGCCGCTGAAAAATCGCAGCCTGCGGCAGCTCCTGCAAAAACATCTATAAATAAATAGTCGCGACACCTCCTGGGGAATCGTTTCAATGCGCTGGTTGTTTGCCCTGTTCTGTTTGTCGTTCGTCACGGTGTCACAGGCTTCTGCCGTGGAAACCCTGGACGGCAAGGTCATCGAGAAAATCCTGATTCTCAAGTCTTCCCATCAATTGCAATTGATCAATGACGGCAAGCCGCTCAAGACCTATCGCATTTCCCTGGGCAAACGGCCCAAGGGGCCAAAGCTGATGGAAGGCGACAAACGCACCCCGGAAGGCTTCTACTGGGTTGACTGGCGCAAGGTCAGCGACCGCTTCAACCTGGCGATGCACATTTCCTACCCGAACATCAGCGACTCCGCCCGGGCCCGCCGTGAAGGCGTCGAGCCCGGCGGCATGATCATGATCCACGGCACCCCGGACACCGAGGACACCCCGGAAGACCTGTTCCACACCCTGGACTGGACCGACGGCTGCATCGCCATGCGCAACATGGACATGCGCGAAGTCTGGAACCTGGTGCCGGACGGCACGATGATCGAAATCCGCCCGTAACTCCCCCCGACCATTGGTCGCCCTCGAAAAATAAATTCAAAAAATCGCAGCCTGCGGCAGTTCCTACAGTAGTGATACCACTCTGACCTGTAGACGCTGCCGCAGGCTGCGATCTTTGCTGCTGTATCCCCCTGCGCTAATACCACTTAGAACCACTCTCTGAACAACCGGCCAAAACGGCAGGATTTCCCACGCCAAAGGCCCGGTGGCGGCGTTGACATGGTATGCAAGTGGTATTAGGTTTCGCCTCACAACCGGGCGACAACCATCCTGCAACCGCATCGGACAATGCCTACATGAATGACCTACAAGCCCTGCGCCCCGACGACACCCAACCCACGCCGCTGTACCTGCAACTGGCACGCAATCTGGAAGCGGCGATCCATGCCGGCCAGTGGAAAGCCGAACAGGCCATGCCGTCGGAACGCAATCTGAGCGAGACGTTGGGCATCTCCCGCGTCACCGCCCGCAAGGCGCTGGAAGTGTTGTTCGAACAAGGCCTGATCCGCCGTAACCAGGGCTCCGGCACCTTCATTACGCCGCGCCTCGAACAACCGTTGTCGCGCCTTTCCGGTTTCAGTGAAATGCTCCGCCTCAAGGGTTTCGTGCCCGGCTCGCAATGGCTGGAGCGAGAAATCACCCTGCCGACCCACGAAGAGCTGATTCGCCTCGGCCTGTCGCCCAACGACAAGGTCGCGCGGCTCAAACGCCTGCGCAAGGCCGACGACACCGTGATGGCAATCGAGATGAGTACCCTGCCCGCCTCGATCATTGCCAACCCGCAATTGGTTGGCGACTCCCTCTACGAATTCCTCGACGGCATCGGCAAACCGGTTGTCCGCGCCCTGCAGCATATCCAGGCGATCAACGCCTCGGACGAGTTCGCCGCACTGGTCGGCATCGCCCCCGGCACCGCGATGCTGCTGATGACCCGGGTTGGATACCTGGAAAACAACACGCCAATCGAAGTCACCGACACCTATTGCCGTAACGACTACTACGACTTTGTGGCAGAGCTTCGCAGGTAAGTAGCCGCGCAGTTAAAACCGAGACCGATCATGTCCGAAGACAACATCCTCACCGCTCACGGCTGGGTTCGCGGCCGACTGGTCCACGCACACGGCAAAGTCGTGTCGATCGAAGGCCAGCCCTGCGATCCGGCAGACAATGACCTGCCGTACCTGCTCCCGGGTTTCATCGATCTGCACGTTCACGGCGGCGGCGGCAAAGACATCATGGAAGGCGCGCAGGCCTTCGAAACCATCACCCGAACCCACCTGCGCTTCGGCACCACGTCGCTGCTGGCCACCACCATGACCGCGCCGAGCGACGAAATGACCAGCGTGCTCAAGGCCGTCGGCGAATTCTGCGAGCTGCGGCCCCAAGGCTGCGCCAGGGTGCTCGGCGTGCACCTCGAAGGTCCGTACATCAACCCCGGCAAGCTCGGTGCGCAACCCAACTTCGCCCACACGGCGCTGATGACAGAAGTCGAAGCGTACCTGGCGCTCGCTCCGATCCGGGTGATCACCATTGCTCCGGAAATCGCCGGTCACGACGCCTTGATCCGTGACCTCAGCAGCCGCGGCATCCGCATGCAGATTGGCCACACCCTGGGCAGCTATGAGGAAGGCGTGGCGGCGCTGGAGGCCGGCGCCAGCAGTTTCACCCACCTCTACAACGCCATGAGCCCGCTGCATCACCGTGAGCCGGGGATCGTCGGCGCCGCGTTGGCCCACGCCCAATACGCCGAACTGATTCCGGACTTGCTGCACGTGCACCCCGGCGCCATTCGCGTGGCCCTGCGCTCGATTCCATGCCTGTACTGCGTCACCGACTCGACCGCGGCCGCCGGCATGCCCGACGGCGAATACAAACTCGGCAGCCACACCGTGACCAAATGCCTGGGCGGCGTGCGCCTGCCCGACGGCACCCTGGCCGGCAGCACGCTGACCATGGATCAGGCCCTGCGCAACCTGGTGAAGATCGGCCTGCCCATCGCCGAAGCCTCGCAGCGCCTGTCGCAATTCCCCGCCGACTACCTCGGCATCACCGAACGCGGACGCCTGCAACCCGGGGCCTGGGCCGACTGCGTGCGGCTGGATCGCTCACTGAAACTGACCGCTGTCATGGTCGAAGGAGAAGACATTGACTTCAAAAATGCTTGAAGAGGCACTGTCCTCGTTCGAGGCCGTGCAAGTCCAGTTGCAACAACTCGACCCGCAGATGATCGAGATCGCCGGACGCCTGCGCCGTCAGCCACCGCAAGTGGTCATGACCGTGGCGCGTGGCAGTTCTGACCATGCCGCCAGTTACTTCGCCTACCTGACCATGCAACTGCTGGGCATCCCGGTGGCCTCGTTGCCAATGTCGGTGGTGACCATGCAACAGGCACCGTTGAAGGTCAGCGGCCAGGTGGCATTCGCCTTTTCGCAATCGGGGCAGAGCCCGGATCTGGTCAACAGCCTGCGCCTGTTGCGCAAGCGCGGCGCGCTGAGCATTTCGCTGGTCAATGCCGAAGACTCGCCACTGGAAGCCGCCTGCGAATTCAGCCTGCCGCTGTGTGCCGGCACCGAAAGCAGCGTTGCCGCGACCAAGAGTTTTATCGCCACCCTCAGCGCCAGCGCCCGCCTGATCGGGAACTGGAAAGAAGACGCCGAACTGCTCGAAGCCGGCCTCGCCTTGCCCGATGGCCTGCGCGACGCCGCGCAACAGGACTGGAGCCCGGCCATCGACGCCTTGCGCGATTGTCAGCGGCTAATGGTAATCGGCCGTGGCGCCGGTTTTGCCATCGCCCAGGAAGCGGCGCTCAAGTTCAAGGAAACCTCGGCGATCCAGGCCGAAGCCTTCAGCAGCGCGGAAGTCCGTCACGGCCCGATGGCCTTGATTGGCGACAACTACCCGCTTCTGGTGTTCGCCCCGCGAGGTGCCGAGCAGGCTGGCTTGCTGAGCCTGGCCGCCGACATGCGCCAGCGCGGTGCCCGTGTCCTGCTGGCTGCCCCGGATGACGTACTCGAACGCGACCTGACCCTGACCCGCGCCGAGCACCCGGCCCTCGATCCGATCCTGGCGATCCAGAGTTTCTACGTGATGGCCGCCGGTTTGGCGGTTGCACGCGGCATGGACCCGGACCAGCCGCGGCACCTGAGCAAAGTCACTCGTACGCACTAACCACCCTTGTAGGAGCAGCCGGTCAACGCTCGATTGCTCGCGATGGTCGTCAACGAAAACGCGCGCTTGCTGGATAAACGCGGCGTTCTTTAGTCCATCGCGAGCTCGCTCCTACAGAAGGGGGCGTTGATCCGAACCGAAGTTTTTCCTGATGAGACCGAGCCATGCATAACAACAATAAAGAGCTGACTTTAAGCGCCCCGCTCAGCGGCCCGGTGCTCACGCTCGCCAAAGTCCCGGACCCGGTGTTTGCCAGCGGCGCCATGGGCGACGGCATCGCCATCGATCCACTCAACGACACGCTCCACGCTCCCTGCGCGGGCGTGGTGGTGCATGTTGCGCGCACCGGCCACGCCGTGACCCTGCGCGCGGACAACGGCGCTGAACTGCTGCTGCACCTGGGCCTGGACACCGTCGAACTGCAAGGCCAGGGCTTTTCGATGCTGGTGCAGGAAGGTGCACGGGTTGCCAACGGCCAACCGCTGCTGCGCTATGACCTGGACAGGGTCGCGCAACAATGCAAAAGCCTGGTCAGCCTGCTGATCCTCACCAACAGCCAGGACTTTCAGGCACGCCCCATCACCCTCAAATCGGTGAAAGTCGGCGAGCCGTTGCTGCACATCATTCGCCACCAGGGCGTGGGCGCGCAGGCGGACGTGGCGCTTGCCGGCGAAGAAGTGCTCGGCCACATCCACATCGCCCATCGTGGCGGCCTGCATGCCCGGCCAGCTGCGTTGATCCGTCAGACCGCGCAAGGTTTCAGAAGCAAATCCCGGCTGCATTTCGCCGGTAAATCGGCGACCTGCGACAGTCTGATCGGACTGATGGGTCTGGCCGTCGGCGAACAAGACGAAGTGCAGGTCAGTTGCCAGGGCCCGGATGCCGAAGCCGCACTGCAAGCCTTGTTGACCGCTCTGTCCACGGCGCTGCCCGAAGAGCATCACGCCACCGCCCCGGCACCGATGATCCAGCGCAACCGGGTGGCCGAAGCCGGTGTGCTGCACGGTGTCTGCGCCGCTCCGGGGCTGGTCGGCGGGCCGCTGTTGCGCTTGAACGCGATCAGCCTGCCTGCGGATGCCGGGCACAATGATCCGGTACAGCAACGGCAAACCCTCGACACTGCGTTAACCCAGGTCCGCAGCGAAATCGCCGGTACCCTGGTCCATGCCAGAAAACACAAGAACACTGACGAAGAAGCCATCTTCGCCGCCCATCTCGCGCTGCTGGAAGACCCGGCATTGCTGGACGCAGCGCGTCAGTCCATCGATCTCGGCACCGCGGCGACCCACGCCTGGAGCCAATCGATCGACGTGCAGTGCGACGTGCTCCAGCAGTTGGGCAGCACGCTGTTGGCCGAACGCGCCAACGACCTGCGCGACCTCAAGCAACGGGTGCTGCGCACCCTGCTCGGTGAAGCCTGGCATTACGATGTACCACCCGGTGCCATCGTCGCCGCCCACGAGTTGACCCCATCCGATCTGTTGCAACTGAGTCAGCAAGGTGTCGCCGGTTTGTGCATGGCCGAAGGCGGCGCGACGTCCCACGTGGCAATCCTCGCGCGGGGCAAAGGCTTGCCGTGCATGGTCGCCCTGGGTGCGTCGCTGCTGGATCAGGATCAGGGTCAGTCGGTCGTGCTGGACGCGGACGGCGGTCGTCTTGAACTGATGCCAAGCGCCGAACGCCTGGTTCAAGTGCAGCAGGCGCAGCTTGATCATCAGAAACGCCGCGCCGAGCAACAGGCCCATGCGCATATCCCGGCACACACCCTGGATGGCCAGCGCATCGAAGTCGCAGCCAATGTCGCCTCCTGCGTCGAGGCGGCGGACGCATTGGCCAATGGCGCCGACGGCGTCGGCTTGCTGCGCACCGAATTTCTCTTCGTCGACCGCCATACCGCCCCGGACGAACAGGAACAACACCACGCCTATCAAGCCGTGCTCGATGCCATGGGTGACAAGTCGGTGATCATTCGCACCATCGACGTTGGCGGCGACAAGCAACTCGACTACCTGCCACTGCCCGCCGAGGCGAACCCGGTGCTCGGCCTGCGCGGCATTCGCCTGGCCCAGGCCCGCCCGGAACTGCTCGACCAGCAACTGCGCGCCCTGCTGCACGTCAAGCCGTTGTCCCGTTGCCGGATCCTGTTGCCGATGGTGACCGAGGTCGAGGAACTGCTGCACATCCGCCAGCGTCTCGACGCCTTGTGCACCGAACTGGGCCTGAGCGAGCGCCCGGAGCTGGGAGTGATGATCGAAGTTCCGGCCGCCGCTCTGCTGGCTGAACAGCTGGCGGAACACGCGGACTTCCTGTCCATCGGCACCAACGATCTGTCGCAATACACCCTGGCCATGGACCGCGACCACGCCGGTCTCGCCTCGCGGGTCGATGCCCTGCACCCGGCGCTGCTGCGATTGATCGCCCAGACCTGTGCAGGTGCCGCACAGCACAAACGCTGGGTCGGGGTTTGTGGGGCACTGGCCTCCGATCCGCTAGCCACGCCGGTGCTGATCGGGCTGGGCGTGAGCGAACTGTCGGTGAGCCCGGTGCAGATTGGTGAGATCAAGGATCGCGTGCGCCATCTCGATGCCAGCCAATGCCGGCGCATCAGCCTGGATCTGCTGAAACTGAGCAGTGCCGGTGCGGTGCGTCACGCCTGCCACCAGCACTGGTCTCTGAGCTGAAGAACAATAAAAAATCCAGGGAGTACCGCCATGTACCAATACTTTATCGAAGGTCTGCAGCGCCTCGGCCGCGCGCTGATGCTGCCAATCGCGATCCTGCCGATTGCCGGCCTGCTGCTGCGCCTGGGCGACACGGACCTTTTGAACATCGCGATCATCCACGACGCCGGCCAGGTGATTTTCGCCAATCTGGCGCTGATTTTCGCCATCGGCATCGCGGTCGGTTTCGCTAAAGACAACAACGGTACGGCCGGTCTGGCCGGGGCCATCGGTTATCTGGTGATGGTGTCCACGCTCAAGGTGCTGGATGCGAGCATCAACATGGGTATGCTCGCCGGGATCATCAGCGGCTTGATGGCCGGCGCGCTGTACAACCGTTTCAAGGACATCAAGCTGCCGGAGTACCTGGCGTTCTTCGGTGGCCGGCGCTTTGTGCCGATCGCGACCGGTTTCAGCGCGGTCGGCCTGGGCGTGGTGTTCGGCCTGATCTGGCCGCCGGTCCAGCACGGCATCAACAGCTTCGGCACGCTGCTACTGGATAGCGGCAGCATCGGTGCACTCATTTTCGGTGTGCTCAACCGCCTGCTGATCGTCACCGGCCTGCACCATATCATCAACAACATGGCCTGGTTCGTGTTCGGTAACTTCACCGAACCGACCACGGGTGCCTTGGTGACCGGCGACATATCACGCTACTTTGCCGGCGACCCGAAAGGCGGCCAGTTCATGACCGGCATGTTCCCGGTGATGCTCTTCGGCCTGCCCGCTGCCTGCCTGGCGATGTACCGCAACGCCCTGCCGGAACGGCGCAAAATCATGGGCGGGATATTCCTGTCAATGGCCCTGACTTCATTCCTGACTGGCGTCACCGAACCCATCGAATTCGCCTTCATGTTCCTCGCGCCGCTGCTGTTCTTGCTGCATGCGCTGCTGACCGGCCTGTCCATGGCCGTCACCAATCTGCTGAACATCCACCTAGGCTTCACATTCTCCGGCGGTTTCATCGACATGGTCCTCGGCTGGGGCAAATCCACCAATGGCTGGCGCGTGGTCCCGGTCGGCCTGGTCTATGCGCTGATCTATTACCTGGTGTTCGACTTCTGTATCCGTCGTTTCAAGCTCAAGACGCCGGGACGGGAAGACACTGCTGCCACTGAAAAAGCCGCAGTGGCGGACAGCGACCGTGCCGGGGCCTACATCAAGGCCTTGGGCGGCGCCGAAAACCTGATCACCATCGGCGCCTGCACTACCCGGTTGCGACTGGACATGGTGGATCGCAACAAGGCGTCGGATGCGGACTTGAAAGCACTAGGTGCCATGGCTGTGGTGCGTCCGGGCAAGGGCGGGAGTTTGCAAGTGGTGGTTGGGCCGATGGCCGACGCGATTGCCGATGAAATTCGCCTGGCAATGCCGGCATTGGGTCGCGCATTGATCTCCACTCCGGCCGTCATCGTCGACGTACCGCCAGCCGTCACCGTGGCGAAAACTGAAGCCCAACAATGGCTGAGCGCACTCGGCGGTGGCGACAATGTGTTGCAACTGGACTGCGTGGCCATGACCCGGATTCGTCTGCAATTGGCGGATGGCAAGGCAATCTCGGAGTGCGATTTGAAGGCACTGGGTTGTCAGGGTATGAGTCAGCTTGAGGGTGGGATCTGGCATCTGTTGGTGGGCGACAAGGCAGCCAGTTTGAGTGATGCGCTGGAGGGGCTGGCCAATCGTAGCGAGGTGAGTGCGAAGGTTTAGATTGACGGCGTCTGGGCATTAAAAAACCCGCTGAAATCACTTCAGCGGGTTTTTCATTTCAGCAGCCTGGAAGATCAGAAATCCTCCAGCCGCCACACCTCATAAGCTGGCGTCTCATAGGGATGGCTCTGTTTCAAAGCCGCCACCACCGAGCGAATCAACTCATCGGCCACCACCAGCTCAACCTTCCATTCCTCGACCTGCTCGACCTGCCCCGCTTCGCCAATGAACGGCTGACTGCCGTCCAATGGACGAAACTGGCCCTGACCCAGCACCTGCCAGGCGCAGTGATCGTAAGCGCCGATCCGTCCGCCACCGGCGGCGAAGACGGCACTCTTCACGTCTTCGACGTGACTGGTTGGAACAAAGAAGCTGAGCTTGTACACGGCGCTTGGTTCACCCGTTCTTAGTTCACCCATACGCGAGCATTACGGAACATGCGCATCAGCGGTGCATCTTCGTTCCAGTCATCCGAACGCCACGAGTTCTGCACGGCACGGAACACACGCTCCGGGTGCGGCATCATGATGGTCACGCGACCGTCGCGGCTGGTCAGGCCGGTGATCCCGCGCGGCGAGCCGTTCGGGTTGGCCGGGTAGCTTTCGGTGACCTTGCCGTGGTTGTCGACGAAACGCATCGCCACGCAACCCGACAGATCGGCCTCCAGCAGTGCCTCTTCGCTGGCGAACTCGGCATGGCCTTCACCGTGGGCGATGGCGATCGGCATACGCGAACCGGCCATACCTTGCAGGAAGATCGAGTTCGATTCCTGGATCTGCACCATGGCCACACGGGCTTCGAACTGCTCGGAACGGTTACGCACGAAGTGCGGCCAGAACTCGCTGCCCGGGATCAGCTCGTGCAGGTTGGACATCATCTGGCAACCGTTGCACACGCCGAGGGTGAAGCTGTCGTTGCGCTCGAAGAAGCCCTGGAACGCATCGCGGGCACGGCTGTTGAACAGCGCCGACTTGGCCCAACCTTCACCGGCACCCAATACGTCGCCGTAAGAGAAACCGCCGCAAGCGACCATGCCCTTGAACTCGTTCAGGTCGACACGGCCGGCCAGAATGTCGCTCATGTGCACGTCGATCGCGTTGAAACCGGCGCGGTCGAACGCAGCCGCCATTTCCACCTGACCGTTGACGCCCTGCTCACGCAGCACGGCAACCTGTGGGCGGATGCCTTTCTTGATGTAAGGCGCGGCGATGTCCTGGTTGATGTCGTAGCTCAGCTTGACACTCAGGCCCGGGTTGTCTTCTTCCAGCAGCACGTCGAACTCTTGTTCGGCGCATTCGGCGTTGTCACGCAGACGCTGGATCTGGTAGCTGGTCTCGGCCCACTGGCGTTGCAGCAGACGACGCTGGCCTTCGAACACGGTGTCACCGTTGAAGGTGATGCTGATCTCGCCATTGTTGATTGGCTGACCGATCACCGACACGCAATCGCCCAGGCCGGCAGCGCTGAACTGCGCGAGGATGTCCGGGGTGGCGTCCTGGCGAACCTGGATCACGGCACCCAGTTCTTCGTTGAACAGGATCGCGGCGATGTCGCTGGAAGAATCCGCCAGGCTGTCGAGGTTCAGGCTCAGGCCGCAATGACCGGCGAAGGCCATTTCCACGACGCTGGTCAACAGACCGCCGTCGGAACGGTCGTGGTAAGCCAGCAGGTGACCGTCGGCATTGAGGCCCTGGATCACCGCGAAGAAGGCTTTCAGGTCTTCGGCGTCATCGACGTCCGGAGCCTGCTTGCCGAGCTTGCCGTGAACCTGTGCCAGGATCGAGGCGCCCATGCGGTTCTGGCCGCGGCCCAGGTCGATCAGGATCAGGTCAGTGGTGCCCTTGTCCATGCGCAGTTGCGGGGTCAGGGTCTGACGAATGTCAGTCACTGGTGCGAAACCGGTCACGATCAGGGACATTGGCGAGGTGACGGACTTGTCCACGCCTTCTTCGTTCCAGCGGGTGGCCATGGACATCGAGTCCTTGCCCACCGGAATGGTGATGCCCAGCTCAGGGCACAGTTCCATGCCGACCGCTTTCACGGTGTCGTACAGGCGTGCATCCTCACCCGG
Source organism: Pseudomonas sp. B28(2017) (assembly GCF_002113025.1). Lineage (GTDB taxonomy): Bacteria > Pseudomonadota > Gammaproteobacteria > Pseudomonadales > Pseudomonadaceae > Aquipseudomonas. The sequence goes on from NZ_NEJH01000002.1 coordinate 687,847, forward strand.
GTGACCGGCAGCGGACATCCAGTTCGCCGACAGCTTGATGTCGGAGATCTTGCCGATGCGCGAAGCGGCGATGTTGGTCAGAGTTTCGCCGATGGCCATGCGGCCCGACGCCGGAGCGTCCAGCAGCGCCAGCGGAGTACGCTCGCCCATGGCCATGGCTTCACCGGTGTAGACGTCGAAGCTGGTGGCGGTGACAGCAACGTCGGCCACCGGCACCTGCCACGGGCCGACCATCTGGTCACGGGCCACGAGGCCGGTGATGGTGCGGTCGCCGATGGTGATCAGGAAGCTTTTGCTGGCCACGGCCGGGTGATGCAGAACGCGCTCGACGCAGTCGGCGATGTTCAGGGTCGATGGATCGAACTCATCGCCCAGTTCGGCCTCACGCACCACCGAACGGTGCATGCGCGGGGCCTTGCCCAGCAACACTTCGAGTGGCATGTCCACCGGGCTGTTGCCGAAATGGCTGTCGGTGACGGTCAGCTGTGGTTCGGCAGTGGCTTCGCCGACGACGGCAAACGGGCAACGCTCGCGTTCGCAGATCGCCTTGAAGCGCTCGAAATCCGCCGGCCCCACGGCCAGAACGTAGCGTTCCTGGGATTCGTTGGACCAGATTTCGTGCGGGGCCATGCCCGGCTCGTCGTTTGGAATGTTGCGCAGTTCGAAACGGCCACCGCGGTCGCCGTCGTTGACCAGTTCCGGGAAGGCGTTGGACAGACCGCCCGCACCCACGTCGTGGATGAAGCTGATCGGGTTCTTGTCGCCCAGTTGCCAGCAACGGTCGATGACTTCCTGGCAACGGCGTTCCATTTCCGGGTTCTCACGCTGTACCGAAGCGAAGTCCAGGTCTGCCGAGCTGGTGCCGGTGGCCATGGAGGAAGCGGCACCGCCACCCAGGCCGATCAGCATGGCCGGGCCGCCGAGCACGATCAGCTTGGAGCCGACGACGATCTCGCCTTTCTTGACGTGTTCTTCACGGATGTTGCCCATGCCGCCCGCCAGCATGATCGGCTTGTGGTAGCCGCGAACTTCATCGCCGTGCGGGGTGGTGATCGATTGTTCGAAGGTACGGAAGTAACCGGTCAGCGCCGGACGGCCGAATTCGTTGTTGAACGCGGCACCGCCCAACGGGCCTTCGATCATGATGTCCAGCGCAGTGACGATGCGCTCGGGTTTGCCGTATGGCACTTCCCACGGCTGTTCGAAGCCCGGGATCTGCAGGTTGGACACAGTGAAACCGGTCAGGCCGGCTTTCGGCTTGGCACCACGACCGGTAGCACCTTCGTCGCGGATTTCGCCACCGGAACCGGTGGACGCGCCCGGGAACGGGGCAATCGCGGTCGGGTGGTTGTGGGTTTCAACCTTCATCAGGATGTGCACCGGCTCCTGCACCGCGCCGTACTGGCGGGTTTCAGGGTCCGGGAAGAAGCGACCGGCCACGGAGCCGACGATTACCGAAGCGTTGTCCTTGTAAGCCGACAGGACACCTTCGTTGTGCATCTGATAGGTGTTCTTGATCATGCCGAACAGGCTTTTTTCGTGGCTTTCGCCGTCGATATCCCAACTGGCGTTGAAGATCTTGTGACGGCAGTGTTCGGAGTTCGCCTGGGCGAACATCATCAGTTCGATGTCATGCGGGTTGCGCTTCAAGCCGACGAAGGCGTTGACCAGATAGTCGATCTCGTCTTCAGCCAGGGCCAGGCCCAGCTCGGTGTTGGCTTTTTCCAGCGCGGCACGGCCGCCACCCAGCACGTCGATCGCGGTCAGGGGTTTCGGTTCGGCGTGGCTGAACAGGCCGGCGGCCTGTTCGAGGTTGCCCAGGACGATCTGGGTCATGCGGTCGTGCAGGCCGTCAGCGATCAACCGGGCTTCAGCGTCGCTGAACTGGCCGGCCACGTAGAACGCAATGCCGCGCTCCAGGCGCTGGACTTTCGCCAGGCCACAGTTGCGGGCGATGTCACTGGCCTTGCTCGACCATGGCGAGATGGTGCCGAAACGCGGCAATACCAGGAACAGACGACCGGTCGGTTCTTGTACCGGAACGCTTGGACCGTACTTCAGAAGGCGCGCAAGCACCTGCTGTTCGTCGCCGGTCAGGACGCCGGTAACTTCGGCGAAGTGAGCGAATTCAGCATACAGGCCACTGACAGCCGGAACCTTCTGGCTCAGTTGCTCAAGGAGTTTGCTGTGGCGAAAGGCAGAAAGGGCAGGAGCGCCGCGCAGGATCAACATCTTCGGGACAGCCTCGGGAAGGGGTGTGCTTTGAGGCCGTGCATTCTAGCCTAAACAGGCCGCGACATCACCCGAAACGCTACGCACGGTTGCACCCGGGCGTCGATTTGTGTTTCTGCCTCGAAAGTCAGGTTAACGCGACGTGTGACGACAGCTTATTTTTACTGTAACAAGATGCAGACCAGGCCCATTCCTGCGGGGTTTCGGCCGGTTTTGTGATCGCTAGCAGACAAGCCCTTCGCTGTCGAGATATGGCGCCCGTGGTCGTTTGCGTATACTGCGCAGATGTTTTCCCCAATGGCTTTACGTCCGCGGTACGCCAAATGGCTGATCGCAACCGGACTCTTCCTGATGCTCGGTGGCTGTGTTGATAAACCCAACACGCTTGAGCGCGTAAAGGAGGATGGTGTGCTGCGGGTGGTTACCCGAAACAGTCCCGCCACCTACTTTCAGGATCGCAACGGTGAAACCGGCTTCGAATACGAGCTGGTGAAGCGCTTCGCCGACGATCTGGGGGTCGAACTCAAGATCGAGACCGCCGACAACCTCGATGACCTGTTCAACCAGGTAGGCAAGCCAAACGGCCCGGTGCTGGCGGCTGCCGGCCTGGTCAGCAGCGAAGAGCGCAAGAAGCAGGTGCGCTTCTCGCATTCCTACCTGGACGTCACCCCGCAGATCATTTACCGCAACGGCCAGTCACGGCCGACCGACGCGAAGGATCTGGTGGGCAAGAAGATCATGGTGCTCAAGGGCAGCACCCACGCCGAACAATTGGCACAGCTGAAACAGAAATTTCCCGGCATCGAATACGAAGAGTCTGACGCGGTCGAGGTCGTCGATCTCCTGCGCATGGTCGACGAAGGTGAGATCGACCTGACGCTGGTTGACTCCAACGAAGTCGCGATGAACCAGGTGTATTTCACCAACATCCGGGTCGCCTTCGACCTCGGTGATGCCAGCAACCAGAGCTGGGCCGTCGCACCGGGCGACGACAACAGCCTGCTCAACGAAATCAACGACTACCTCGACAAGGTCAAGAAAAACGGCACCCTGCAACGCCTCAAGGACCGTTACTACGGGCATGTCGATGTCCTCGGATACATGGGCGCCACCACGTTTGCCCAACACTTGCAGCAGCGCCTGCCCAAGTACGAACAGCACTTCAAGTCGTACGCCAAGAAAGAGAAAGTCGACTGGCGCCTGCTGGCGGCCATCGGGTACCAGGAGTCGTTGTGGCAACCGGCCGTCACGTCCAAGACCGGCGTGCGTGGCCTGATGATGCTGACCCAGAACACCGCACAGGCCATGGGCGTGTCCAACCGCCTGGACCCCAGGCAGAGCATCATGGGCGGCGCCAAGTACCTGGCCTACATGAAAGACCAGCTCGACGAGTCAATCCAGGAACCGGACCGTACCTGGTTTGCCCTGGCGGCCTACAACATCGGCAGCGGCCACCTGGACGACGCACGCAAACTGGCGGCCAAGGAAGGGTTGAACCCGGACAAATGGCTGGATGTGAAGAAGATCCTGCCGCGCCTGTCGGAAAAGAAGTGGTACAGCAAAACCCGTTACGGCTATGCCCGTGGCGGCGAACCGGTGCATTTCGTGGCGAACATCCGGCGCTACTACGACATCCTGACCTGGGTCACGCAGCCGCAGCTTGAAGGCGACCAGGTCGCCGAGGGCAAACTGCTGGTTCCGGGGATCGACAAGACCAAGCCGGCTCAAGAGCCTTCACCGCTCTAAAACCCTACCCAATCAAACTGTGGGAGCGAGCCTGCTCGCGAATGCGGTGTAACAGTCAACATCAACGCTGAATGCTACATTCTCTTCGCGAGCAGGCTCGCTCCCACAGGGTTTTGTACTGGCCTTTAGGCTTTCGCAGCAGCAGCCAGAATCAGTGCCTTCATTTCCGACACGGCCGACTTGAAGCCAACGAACAGCGCATGGGCCACCAGCGCGTGTCCGATATTCAGCTCGTTGATGCCCTTGATCGCCGCCACGGCTTCGACGTTGTGATAGTGCAGGCCATGGCCGGCATTGACGATCAGGCCCTGGGCCAGGCCGAAGGCCACGCCATCGGCCACACGCTTGAGTTCTTCAGCAACTTCGGTCGGCGTTTCGGCATCAGCGTAGCGACCGGTATGCAGTTCGATGGCTGGCGCGCCGACACGGCGGGAGGCTTCGATCTGCCGCTCATCGGCATCGATGAACAGCGACACTTCGGAGCCGATCTTCGACAGACGCTCGACCGCCGCCTTGATCCGGGCTTCCTGCCCCGCCACGTCCAGGCCGCCCTCGGTGGTCAGCTCCTGACGGGTTTCCGGCACCAGGCAAATGTGCGCCGGGCGGATGCGTTCGGCGAACTGCATCATTTCTTCGGTGACGCCCATTTCGAAGTTCATGCGGGTTTGCAGCACGTCCTTGAGCAACAGAACGTCGCGCTCCTGAATGTGCCGACGGTCTTCGCGCAGGTGCACTGTGATGCCGTCAGCGCCCGCCTCTTCCGCGTCCAGTGCTGCCTTGACCGGGTCCGGGTAACGAGTGCCCCGGGCCTGACGCAGGGTGGCAACGTGGTCGATGTTCACGCCAAGAAGAATACGGGTGCTGGTGGTCACGGAAGCGCTCCAGAAGAAGAGAAAGTTCGGTGCACAGCATACACGGGGAAATAGGGTCTGTTGACGCTACGGTTTTCGAAACAACTCTCGGGAAACCAGCGGGCGACCGCCCAAATGAACAGCCAACGCCTGACGCATCAAACGCTTGGCAGCAGAAAGCGCGCCGGGTGCGGACCAGTCGACTTCGGCCATTGCCAACAGTTCGAAACCGTTGAACAGCCCCGGTTGCAGCAGGTAGACCCGCTCCAGCCCCGCATCCACTTGCAAGCGGTAGAGGCCATCCGGGGCAATGGGTTGATCGTGAATATCGGTGGTCAGGGAAAAGCCGTAGCCAAGATCATCGAGCAGGCGCCATTCAAAGGAGCGCAGCAACGGTTCCAGCGCACGACCTTCGGCCAATGCCAGCAAGGTCGCAGTATAGTGATCGAACACGGCGGGGTGCGGGTCTTCGGCGGGCAGCAGGCGAATCAGCAACTCATTGAGGTAAAGACCACTGAACAGTGCCTCTCCGTTAAGCCAGGTGGAAACGCCGGCACTTTCCATGCGCCCGACATTCTTCAACTCTCCCCTGCCCCGAAACTCCACTTCCAGCGGCACGAACGGCCGCGCCAACGTCCCGGCCTTGCCCCGCGCACTGCGCAACACCGCCCGCAGCCGGCCTTGCGGCGTGAGGAAGTCCACCAGGGCGCTGTTTTCGCGGTAGGCGCGGCTGTGGAGGACGTAGGCAGGTTGGCCGATGGGCTGGGACATGGGAGTCTCGTTGAACTGTAGGAGCAGCCGGTCGACGCTCCTACAGGGGGGCCTGCGGTGTGTTACAGGTCGCCATAACCCAACGAACGCAACGCACGCTCGTCATCGGACCAGCCACCCTTAACCTTGACCCATAGGTTGAGCATGATCTTGGAGTCGAACAGCAGCTCCATGTCCTTGCGCGCTTCGGTGCCGATGCGCTTGATGCGCTCGCCCTTGTCGCCAATGATGATTTTCTTCTGGCCATCGCGTTCGACGAGGATCAAAGCATGGATGTGCAGGGTCTTGCCCTGCTGCTTGAACTCTTCGATTTCAACGGTGATCTGGTACGGCAGCTCGGCGCCCATCTGACGCATGATTTTCTCGCGCACCAGCTCGGCGGCGAGGAAACGGCTGCTGCGGTCGGTGATCTGGTCTTCCGGGAAGAAGTGATCGTTTTCCGGCAGCTGCTCGGCAATCACCCGCTCCAGCGCGTCGAGGTTGTGCCCGTGCTGCGCGGAAATCGGCATGATCTGCGCGTTTGGCAGCTGTTCCTGCAACCAGGACAGGTGCGGCATCAGCTCGGCCTTGTCTTCGATGCGGTCGGTCTTGTTCAGCGCGACGATCAGCGGGCCGGTCACGTACTGGACGCGTTCGAGAACCATCTGGTCTTCGTCGGTCCACTTGGTGCGGTCGACCACGAAAATCACCACGTCGACGTCTTTCAACGCCGCCGAAGCGGTCTTGTTCATGTAGCGGTTCAGGGCCTTTTCGCCACCCTTGTGCATACCGGGGGTGTCGACGTAGATCGCCTGTACATCGCCCTCGGTCTTGATACCGAGCATGTTGTGGCGGGTGGTTTGCGGTTTGCGCGAGGTAATTGCCAGCTTCTGACCCAGAATGTGGTTCAGCAGCGTGGACTTGCCCACGTTCGGACGGCCGACGATGGCAACATAGCCACAGCGAGTTGCGTTTGTATCAGTCATTGCCATTCTCCACACCCAGGGCAATCAGTGCTGCGGCGGCCGCTACCTGTTCGGCAATACGACGGCTCACACCCTGACCTCGGCTTTTTTCATTCAGTAAGATGATTTCGCATTCGACGAAGAACGTTCGGCAATGCGGTTCCCCCTGGATATCCACCACTTCGTAACGCGGCAGCTCACAACCACGGGACTGCAGGAACTCTTGCAGGCGGGTCTTTGGATCCTTGTTGGTATCGACCAGCGTCAAGCCTTCGAACTCTCCGGCCAGCCAGGCGAGCACACGCTCGCGGGCCACTTCCATGCCAGCATCGAGGTAGATCGCACCGATCAGCGCTTCCAGGGCATCGGCCAGAATCGACTCGCGACGAAAGCCGCCGCTTTTCAGCTCGCCGGAACCCAGGCGCAGGTATTCGCCCAGATCGAAACCACGGGCCAGTACGGCCAGGGTCTCACCTTTCACAAGACGCGCGCGCAAACGCGACAACTGGCCTTCGCGAGCCAGCGGGAAGCGCTCGAACAACGCCTCGCCGGCGACGAAATTGAGGATAGCGTCACCGAGAAACTCCAGGCGTTCGTTGTTACGCCCGGCAAAACTGCGGTGAGTCAGGGCCAGGACCATCAGTTCCTGATCCTTGAAGGTGTAGCCGAGCTGACGCTCTAGACGGCTTAAGGAGACGCTCACGGTTTACCCACGCTGAGTTCGTGGCTGGATTGCACTGCCATCGCCGTGAGGCGGCGCAGGCTTGGGACAATTAACGCTGTGTTCAAAAATAACGTCCTGAATATCATTGGCTTCATGCTTGCGGCGTCGAATCTGTCGACTCCAGAAATGCATTCGGCGCTGTGTTCAACAGCGCCGTGTTTGATTACTTGATCAGGCCAACCCGCGAGAAATTCGGCAGGTGACTGAGTTTGGGTTCCGGCCAGCTCATCCAGACCGCAAAAGCCTTGCCGACGATATTCTTGTCGGGAACCATGCCCAGCAGATCCTTGGGAATGCTCGGATCATCCCAGTAGCGACTGTCGTTCGAGTTGTCGCGGTTGTCGCCCATCATGAAGTAGTGCCCGGCCGGCACGATCCACGAATGGTCCGGCATTGCGCGGTAGCGACTCATTTCCTTGCGGATCATGTGCTCGGCCGCACCGAGTTTTTCCTTGTAGAGCTCAGCGCTGCCCAGCGTGCCCGGCTCGGAGCCGACCAGCTGTTCGGCAATCGATTGACCGTTGACGAACAGACGCTTGTCGGCGGTGTAACGGACCGTGTCGCCCGGCAAGCCAACCACACGTTTGATGTAGTTGACGTTCGGATCGCTCGGGTAGCGGAACACCATGACATCACCGCGCTGCGGATCACCGACTTCGATGACTTTTTTGTCGATCACCGGCAAGCGAATCCCGTAGGAAAACTTGCTCACCAGAATGAAGTCGCCGACATCCAGGGTTGGTTTCATCGAGCCGGAAGGAATCTGGAACGGTTCCACCAGGAACGAACGCAGCACCAGCACGATGAACAACACCGGGAAGAACGACTTGCCGTATTCAACCAGCAGCGGCTCTTTGTTCAGCTTCTCGACCACGACCATGTCAGGCTGGCTGACGCTGCCCTGATAGGAAGCGATGGCCGCACGCCGACGCGGGGCCAGGATCAACAGATCGAGCAACGCCAACAGGCCGCAGACAAATACGGCGATGACCAGCAACAGCGGGAAATTTAGTGACATAGGACCTAACTATCCAACCTGAGCACTGCAAGGAAGGCTTCCTGTGGAATTTCCACGTTGCCGACTTGCTTCATGCGTTTCTTACCGGCCTTTTGCTTTTCCAGCAGCTTTTTCTTACGGCTGACGTCACCGCCGTAGCATTTGGCCAATACGTTCTTTCTGAGCGCCTTGACGGTTGTCCGCGCCACAATCTGCCCGCCAATGGCGGCCTGAATTGCCACGTCGAACATCTGCCGCGGAATCAGATCCTTCATCTTCTCGGTCAACTGGCGACCTTTGTAGTGCGAATTGTCACGGTGCACGATCAGCGCCAGGGCGTCGACCTTGTCACCGTTGATCAGCACGTCCAGTTTCACCAGGCTGGCCGATTGGTAACGATCGAAATGATAGTCCAGAGAAGCATAGCCGCGACTGGTGGATTTCAGGCGGTCGAAGAAGTCCAGAACCACTTCGTTCATCGGCAGGTCGTAGGTCACTTGTACCTGAGAGCCGAGGAACAGCATGTCGACCTGTACGCCACGCTTTTCGATGCACAGGGTAATGACGTTACCCAGGTGCTCCTGCGGCACAAGAATATTGGCGCGCACGATCGGCTCGCGCATGTCTTCGATGGCAGACAGGTCCGGCAGCTTGGACGGGTTATCAACGTAGATCGTCTCGCCGGTCTTGAGCAGCAGTTCGAAGATTACCGTCGGCGCCGTGGTGATCAGGTCCAGGTTGTATTCGCGCTCGAGGCGCTCCTGGATGATTTCCATGTGCAGCATGCCGAGGAAGCCGCAACGGAAGCCGAAGCCCAGTGCGTCGGAGCTTTCCGGAGTGTATTGCAGCGACGAATCGTTGAGGGTGAGCTTTTGCAGCGCCTCGCGGAAGTCTTCGAAGTCATCGGAGCTGACCGGGAACAGACCGGCGTAAACCTGCGGCTGGATGCGTTTGAACCCCGGCAGCACGTCGACGTCCGGCGTCGAGCTCAAGGTCAGGGTGTCGCCCACTGGCGCACCGTGAATGTCCTTGATGCTGGCGATGATGAAGCCCACTTCACCGGCCTTCAGGTCGGCGGTAGGGGTGTGTTTCGGGTTGAATACACCGACGCTGTCCACCAGGTGGACCTTGCCGGTGGACTTGACCAGAATCTTGTCGCCCTTCTTCACGCGGCCGTGGCGAACGCGAACCAGGGAGACAACGCCCAGGTAGTTGTCGAACCAGGAGTCGATGATCAACGCTTGCAGCGGATCTTCGATGTTGCCGGTCGGCGCCGGAATGGTGGTCACCAGACGCTCGAGCACTTCATCGACGCCCAGGCCGGTCTTGGCAGAGCAAGTGACCGCGTCGGTGGCATCGATGCCGATGACTTTTTCGATTTCTTCCTTGACGCGCTCCGGATCGGCCTGTGGCAGGTCGATCTTGTTCAGCACCGGCATCACTTCCAGGCCCTGTTCGATTGCCGTGTAGCAGTTGGCAACCGACTGCGCTTCAACACCTTGACCGGCGTCGACCACCAGCAGCGCGCCTTCACAGGCGGCCAGCGAACGGCTCACCTCATAGGTGAAGTCAACGTGGCCGGGGGTATCAATGAAGTTCAGCTGGTAATTGATGCCATCGCGAGCCTTGTAATACAGGGTGACGCTGTGCGCCTTGATGGTGATCCCGCGTTCACGCTCAAGGTCCATGGAGTCCAGGACCTGGGCTTCCATTTCGCGCTCGGCCAGGCCGCCGCACATCTGGATGAAGCGATCGGCCAGCGTCGACTTGCCATGGTCAATGTGGGCGATGATGGAGAAATTGCGGATATGACTCAAATCACTCACGGATCAACACTCAAAAAGGCTGCAGGCATAGCCCGCCGAAAAATAGCCGGGAATTGTACCTGATCCACGGCGCAAGCGTCACGTTCGCAGGTCAGACGGCACTTACAAAAACGCCCCGGTCTTGCGACAAGGGCGTTTTTTATCGTCAAAGCGCTCGGAAAATGACCGCCGTCAGCCTGCTCGACGCAACAGCCAGAGCCCCGCCACGGCGCAAACACCCGCCGGAAGCAGTACCGAAAGCAAAGGCGGGAAGCCAAATACCTGGCTCGAAGGCCCCAGCAGATCCTGAACGATGCGGAAGGTGAAGCCCACCAGCACGCCGGTGAACACGCGTTGGCCCAGGGTCACCGAACGCAGCGGGCCGAAGATGAAGGAAATCGCCATCAACACCAGGGCGGCGGTCACCAGTGGCTGCAACACCTTGACCCAAAATGCCAGCCAGTAGCGGCTGTTGTTCAGCCCCTGCTCCGCCAGGTAGTGGATATAACTCCACAGACCGCTGATCGACAATGACTCCGGCACCATGACCACCGTGTTCAGCAATTGCGGACTCAAGGCCACGGCCCAACGCTCGACCGGGACCGACACCACCTCAGTGCTGCGCTCGTGGAACAGCGTGGTCGTGACGTCCGTCAACTGCCAGTGATCCGTGTCGAACTCGGCGCGCTTGGCGAAGCTCGCCGACAGCATGTGCCGCTCATTATCGAAACGATAACGGGTCACGCCGTACAGGATGCCGTTGGGCTGCACCGAGTTGACGTGAATGAACTCATCGCCCTGGCGGTGCCACAGGCCGTGCTTGGCGCTTTGTGCATCGCCACTGCCCTGGGCCAGCGAGCGATTGGCTTGCGCGGCGGTCTCGGCAGGCGGAGCAATGTACTCCCCGACCAGCACACCGGCGAGCATCAATACCAGCATCGGTTTCATGACCGCCCAGACGATCCGGCCGATCGATACACCGGCGGCGCGCATGATGGTCAGCTCACTGTTGCTGGCCAGGCTGCCAAGACCAATCAGACAACCGATCAGCGCAGCCATCGGCAGCATTTCGTACATCCGGCGCGGAGCGGTCAACAAGACATAACTCAGCACATCGACCAGGGTGTAGGTATCGCTGACTTCACTCATCTCGTCGATGAAGGCAAACAGTGTCGCCAGACCGAGAATGATCCCGAGCACCGCCAGAATCGCCATGAACACGCTGCTACCAATGTAGCGATCCAGCTTAACCACGGGCCACCTCCAGCGCGCTGCGGCGACTCGCCCTCTTCAATCGCAGGGGTTCCCAATAGAGCAAGCCCAGGCCAATGAACAGAAAAATCCCGTGTACCCACCACAACCCGAGCGCCGCGGGGATCTTGCCCTTGTCGAGGGCGCCGCGGGCGGCGATCAGAATGGTCAGGTAACCCATATAAAGAAGAATCGCCGGCAGTAATTTGAGGAATCGGCCCTGACGCGGGTTGACCCGCGAAAGCGGCACCGCCATCAAGGTCACGATGAACACCAGCAATGGCAGCGATATACGCCATTGCAATTCGGCACGCATGCGAATGTCTTCACTGCCGATCAACGTACTGGTCGGCATCGCATCACGGTCGGTGACTTCGTCACTGACGTCGGGTTTTGGCAGCAACACACCGTACTCGTCGTACTTGATCGCCCGGTAGTCGGCCTGACCCGGACTGCCGTCATAGCGATAGCCGTTATCCAGAATCAGGTAGCGGTTGCCGTCCGGACGAATCTCCTGACGCCCCTTTTCCGCTACCAGGACAGAAATTCCGCGGTCCTTGTTGTTGGAACTGATGTTCTTTTGCGAGATAAACACACCGCCCAGATTGACGCGGTCATCCGTCATGCGTTCGGTGTAGGTGACCCGGGTACCGTCACGCAGGGCCTGGAAGCGCCCTGGCTCCAGGGTATCGAATTCGGTCAGTGCATCCTGCTTGTTCAGCAGCAACTGAAACTGGTTGGCCCCTTGTGGCGCAAGGCTCAGGCTCAACCACGCCACGATGAGTGCGACCAGGGTGGCCGGAAACATGGTCAAGCAGACCAGCCGTTGCTGGCTCATGCCGGTGGCCGAGAGTACGGTCATTTCGCTTTCGAGGTACAGGCGCCCGTAGGACAGCAGGATCCCGAGAAACAGCCCCAGCGGCAGGATCAGCTGGAGAAAGCCCGGCAGACGAAAGCCCATGATCAGGAACAGCGAACCCGGATCCAGCAGGCCCGAGGCCGCCTGGGCGAGGTATTTGATGAAGCGACCGCTCATGATGATGACCAGCAGCACGGCACTGACGGCGCTCAAGGTCAACAGGACTTCGCGGGATAGATAACGGAAGACGATCAAACCAGACACTCCAGGGTTGTCAGGCTAAGGCGGCCAAACAAGCAAACGTATCGGACAGCCCGCAAGACAGGGCCGCCGAAAAAAGATGGCGCATTATCCTGTGATTGGGTGCGCCTGTCACTGCGCAATGCATGGCAACGCCTGTAGGAGCGAGCTGGCTCGCGATGGTCGTCAACGATAACGCGGGAAGCCTGAAACCCCGCGGCGGTCTCGAGTTCTTCGCAAGCATTCGAGCGTCGACCGGCTGCTCCTACAATCGTACGCCTGAGGGTTGTCAGGCGCCGCTGGCGAGGTTCAAACTGCGGCCTTCGTCGCCGATCGGTATTGGCGCCTTCTATTTTACAAGCAAGCGACGCAGACCACTGTCGGACGCTTGCGTGCTAACCATCAATTCAGGGACCCGGACATGGAACTGGTTGTAAAAAGCGTCAACCCGGAAACGTTGAAGACCGCCACGCTGGTGGTTTCCGTTGGCGAAGGTCGCAAGCTCGGTGCGGTTGCCAAGCAACTCGACGAATTGAGCGGCGGCGCGATCAGCGCAGTGCTCAAACGCGGCGATCTGGCTGGCAAGGTTGGCCAGAGCCTGTTGCTGCACAGCCTGCCGAACCTCAAGGCCGAGCGCGTGCTGCTGGTGGGCGTGGGCAAGGACGACGAACTGGGTGACCGCCCGTTCCGCAAAGTCATCGCCGGCATCCTCAACACGGTGAAAGGCCTGGGTGGCAGCGACGCGGTGCTGGCCCTGGATGAAGTGGTCGTCAAAGGCCGCGACAGCTATGGCAAGACACGCCTGCTGGCCGAGACCCTGGTGGACGGCGAGTACACCTTCGATCAGTTCAAGAGCCAGAAAGCCGAACCCCGCGCCCTGAAGAAAATCACCCTGCTGACCATCAAGGCAGCTCAGGCCGAAGTGCAGCGCGCCGTGACCCACGCCACCGCCATTGCCAACGGCATGGCCTTCACCCGCAACCTGGGCAACCTGCCGCCAAACATCTGCCACCCGACCTTCCTCGGTGAACAGGCGAAAGACCTGGGCAAAGAGTTCAAGGAACTGAAAGTCGAAGTCCTCGACGAGAAGAAAATCAAGGCACTGGGCATGGGCTCGTTCTACGCCGTGGGCCAGGGCAGCGCCCAGCCACCGCGCCTGATCGTCATGCAATACAACGGCGGCAAGAAATCCGAGAAGCCGTATGCGCTGGTCGGCAAAGGCATCACCTTCGACACCGGCGGCATCAGCCTCAAGCCGGGCGCCGGCATGGATGAAATGAAGTACGACATGGGCGGCGCCGCCAGCGTGTTCGGCACCCTGCGTGCGGTGCTGGAACTCAAACTGCCGATCAACCTGGTGTGCATCCTGGCCTGCGCCGAGAACATGCCAAGCGGCAACGCTTCGCGCCCAGGCGACATCGTCACCACCATGAGCGGCCAGACCGTGGAAATCCTCAACACCGACGCCGAAGGCCGTCTGGTGCTGTGCGACGCACTGACCTACTCCGAGCGCTTCAAGCCGCAAGCGGTCATCGACATCGCGACCCTGACCGGCGCCTGCGTGGTCGCCCTGGGTTCCCACACATCGGGCCTGCTGGGCAACAACGACGAACTGATCGGCCAACTGCTGAGCGCCGGCAAGGCCGCCGACGACCGCGCCTGGCAACTGCCGCTGTTCGATGAGTACCAGGAACAGCTGGACAGCCCGTTCGCCGACATCGCCAACATTGGCGGCCCGAAAGCCGGCACCATCACCGCGGCCTGCTTCCTGTCGCGCTTCACCAAGAACCTGAACTGGGCGCACCTGGACATCGCCGGCACCGCATGGACCAGCGGCGGCAAGGACAAGGGCGCCACTGGTCGTCCGGTTCCCCTGTTGACCCAATACCTGCTGGACCGCGCCAAGGCCTGAAACCGATGAGCCAGGGGGCGTTCTCAGGACGGCGTCACTTTCGGGTGATGCCGCTCCAGACTCAGGAACCGCAATGACCAAAGTCGACTTCTATATCCTGCCCAGCGCCGATCCTTCGGCACGCCTGGATTTCGCCTGCAAGCTCACCGAAAAAGCCTGGCGCATGGGCCACCGTGTCTACCTGCATTGCAGCGACGCGGCCCAGCGTGACGATCTCGACGCACGCCTCTGGACGTTCAAGGGTGAAAGCTTCGTACCCCACAGCCCCGTCGAAAGCGAACCGGATGGCTTGATTGTCCTGGGTCTGGGGGACGATTGCGGTCAGCACCAGGATTTGCTGGTCAACCTCGACCTGAAAGTCCCGGCCTTCGCCCGGCGTTTCGCCCGCGTGGCGGAAGTGGTGGTGGAAGACCCGACGATTCGCCAGGCCGCGCGGGAGAGTTTCCGCTTCTACCGCGAACAGGGCTATCCTCTGCAAGATCACCGTTTACAGCGACTCTGAGCCTTCCAATGGACACTCCAAAACCGCTGCAACAGTCCGCGCACCTGCTGGATGACCTCGAGTCAATCCGCCAATTGCTCGGCGATGACAACCTGCAACCGCCCCTGCTGACCGACACGGTCGAGGATGGCGACCAGGAACAGATTCCCATGCTGTTCGACGCCGTGAGCGAGCCTTCGCCGCCCGTGGCACCGCCCCCCCCTGCCCCCATCGTTGAACCTGCCTGCGCGGCGACGCCTGCCGCCAGCAAGAAACCGGATGACTTGCTGCACCTGGACAGCGAACTGCGTGCCGCTGCGCAGTTGATCATGCAAGACGTGATAGACGATTTCGCCCCGCACATCGAGACCGAAATCAAACGCCGCCTCAGTGCACGGCTGGAGCGGTTGCTGAGCCAGTACAACGATTGAGAAATCGGTTGTACTGCATCTTTTTGTAGGAGCGAGCTTGCTCGCGATGGACGTGAAGGCGACGCGTTGTATCAGGAAACACGCGTTATCGTTAGCGTCCATCGACGGACCGCCGCCCGGAGCAAGCTCGCTCCTACAGAGAGCAAAATGCAGTTCAAGTGCTCAAATATCGCCCGATCAATGCGATCCCGCTGGCCAGCACCAGCCACGTCACCAGTCGCACGAACGCCTCGCGGGACAAGCGCATGGTCAGCCGTCGACCGACCCACAACCCCAGCGCCATGGCCGGCAACAGACAAACCGCCAGCACCAGCAACGGTAGATCGGTATACACACCGGCGATAACAAACAGACTCAAACGCACCACTGTGCTGCAGCTGATCAATGCACTCTGGGTGGCCCGGGCTGCCTCCTTGGGCAAACGGCTGTTCAAGTAGATCGCATAGAGAAAGCCGCCACTGCCAAACAAGGCGCCAAACATTCCACCCACCGTCCCCATCGGCAGCGCCCACACCGCGGACAACTGCGTTGGCCGGGTTTTGACCCACAGGCTGTAGATCGCATAGGCGCTGATAAACACCCCCATCAACAGCAGCAACAGGTCAGACTTGAGGTTCAGCAGGAAAATCACCCCCAGCGTGCACCCCACCGCCATGCACGGCAGTAACCGCAACAGCTCCGGCCTCGCCACATCGCGCCGCGAAGGCAACAGATTGCCGAATGCCGCGACAAAATCGAGCACCACCAGCAACGGCACGATCTTCGACAGCGGCATGAACAGAATCAAAATCGGCCCCGCCACCAGCGCGGTGCCGAAACCGGCGATGCCGAACACGATGTAGGCCAGGGCGATGCCAAAGCCAATCACCAGCCAATCCACTACGCCGAAAGGCCATTGGCTCAACAACGTCAATGCGCTCATTGCAGCGCTCCTCTATTTAAGTTCGCTGACTTTAGCCATCGCTGAGCGTTGCGACTAATATCATCAAAGTCACTAACCCATCTCAAAAAGGCATGCCTTGTGCTTTCAATCCGGCAACTGCGTTACTTCGTTGAAATCACTGAATGCGGCAGTTTCGGCGCCGCAGCCGAGCGCCTGTTCATCGCCCAGTCGGCCCTGAGCCGGCAAATCAAGGACATGGAAGTCCACCTGCAAACCCCACTTTTCGAACGTACTGCGCGGCGGCCCCAACTCACACCAGCGGGCGAGGCTTTTTTACCCCGTGCCAAAAACCTGTTGAGCGAACTGATCAAGGCCAGCGACATGGCCACCAGGATCGGCAATGGTCAACACGGCACCTTACGTTTGAGCCATTCCAGCACTGTGCCCATGAGCGGCCGACTGCTGCGCAGCGTCGACCGTTATCTCGAACATCATCCAGGCGTGTCCATGGACATCGCTCAGTTGTCTTCCGAGGCGCAGCTGCAAGAGTTGGCAGACGGCCGACTGGACATCGGCCTATTGCGTCTGCCAGTGCTCCGTCAGCGTGAAGAGGTGCAGATCGACCCGCTCTACGATGAACCGTTGCTGGTGGCAGTCCCGCCCGATCACTGGCTGGCCGGGGACAAATCCGGGCGGCAGATAAACCTGGGGCAGCTACGCGACGAAGCGTTTATTTCCATCCCTCATCCCCAGCGAGGCGGTCTTAGCTACCTGTCTGCCGAGTTGTGCATGCGCCAGGGCTTCTTTCCCAAAGCAGCTCGGGTAATGTCGCGTAAAACCACGCAACTGCAACTGATCCAAGCGGGATTTGGTATCGCCCTCTTGCCGGAATCGATGCAGGACATTGCGCCACCCGACGTTCATTTCCTGCCTTTGGCAGACCCTGGCAGTCATAGCAGCGTCGCTCTGGCGTACCGCAAACACCCGACGGCACTGGTTCAACAGTTCCTCGAGCATTTGGTGATATAGGGGTCGTGCATTCACTTGAAGAATGCCTTTAAACTGCGCTCCATGATTAAAGATCCCTTTGCAAGACTCGGCCTGGACCGCGAAGTCCTGACCGTCAGCCAGCTCAACGGCCGCGCACGGGTGTTGCTAGAAGACGTGTTCAGCAACATCTGGGTCGAAGGCGAAATCTCCAACCTCGCCCGCCCGGCTTCCGGCCATGTGTACTTCACCCTGAAGGACAGCAGCGCCCAGGTCCGTTGCGCGCTGTTCCGGCAGAACGCGGCACGGGTTCGCCAGGCACTGAAGGACGGGCTCGCGGTCAAGGTGCGCGGCAAAGTCTCGCTGTTCGAAGGGCGCGGTGATTATCAATTGATCCTCGACACCGTGGAGCCGGCCGGTGATGGTGCCTTGCGCCTGGCCTTCGATGCACTCAAGGAAAAGCTCAGTGCCGAAGGCCTGTTCAGTGCCGAGCGCAAGGTCCCGTTGCCAGCCCACCCACAACGCATCGGCATCATCAGTTCGCCCACCGGGGCGGTGATCCGCGACATCATCAGCGTGTTCCGCCGTCGCGCACCGCAGGTGCAGTTGACACTGATCCCCACTGCCGTACAGGGCCGCGAAGCCACCGCGCAGATTGTCCGTGCCCTGAAACTGGCAGATGCCCGCGGCTTCGACGCACTGATCCTCGCCCGCGGCGGCGGCTCGCTGGAAGACCTCTGGTGCTTCAACGAAGAAGCCGTGGCCCGCGCCGTAGATGCCTGCGTGACGCCGATCGTCAGTGCCGTCGGCCATGAGACCGACGTGTCGATCAGCGACTTCGTGGCCGATGTTCGCGCGCCCACCCCTTCCGCTGCCGCCGAATTGCTGGCCCCAGACTCCAACGATCTGGTGCGGCGGGTCGAAAGCCTGCACCGACGCTTGGTGATGCGCATGCGTGACCGCTTGATGCGCGACCGCCTACGCCTGGAAGGCATTTCCCGTCGCCTGCGTCATCCCGGCGAGCGCCTGCGCCAGCAAGCGCAACGCCTGGATGACCTGGACATGCGCATGCGTCGCGCATTCGAGCGCAGCCTCAACACTCGTCGCGAACGCTTGATCCGCCTGGAAACCCGTTTGGCCGCACAACATCCGGGCCGGCAACTGGCACTGCTTCGCCAGCGTCTCGACAGCCTGGCCGAACGCCTGCCGCGCGCCATCCGCGAGGGACTGAAGAACCGTCGCCTGCAATTGCACAGCCAGATGCAGACATTGCATGTGGTCAGCCCGCTGGCAACCCTCGCCCGTGGTTACAGCATCTTGCTGGATGAGCGTGGCAACGCCATCCGCAGTGCCGAGCAAACCCATACCGGCCAGCGCCTGAAGGCCAGGCTGGGCGAAGGCGAACTGCAAGTGCGGGTCGAAGACAATCACCTGACACCTGTCACCCTTTCTTTACTGGACTGATCCATGCCGCGTTTCCTGGCTCCATTGCTGTTGCTGTGCCTGACCGTCAACGCCCACGCCGACAGCTACATCACCCGCCTGCTGAACAAACCGGTGCCGGGCGGCGTTGCGGTAGTGGACCTGGGCACGTCTGCCCAGATGCCAAAAGCCACCTATCAAGGCAAACCCGTCCTGGTCGTCAAGGAACAGAACAACTGGCTGGCCATCGTCGGCGTGCCGCTGACGGTCAAGCCGGGGGCTCAATCGGTCAGCAGCGGCAGTCGTAATCTGGGTTTCACGGTTGGCAACAAGAAATACCCGGAACAGCGCATCACGCTGAAGAACACCCAACAGGTCAATCCAGACCCGGAAAACCTCAAGCGTATCGAGCGAGAACTGGCCGAGCAGATTGCCGCTTACCGCACGTTCAGCCCCAACACCCCGAGCAACCTGCTGCTGGACAAACCGGTGAACGGGCCGCTGTCGAGCAAATTCGGCGTGCGACGCTTTTTCAACGGTGAAGAGCGCAATCCCCACTCTGGCCTGGACTTCGCCGTGCCGGCCGGCACACCGATCAAGACCCCGGCTGCTGGCAAGGTGATCCTGATCGGCAACTATTTCTTTAACGGCAACACGGTGTTCGTCGACCACGGCCAGGGCTTCATCAGCATGTTCTGCCACATGTCGAAAATCGACGTGAAAGTGGGGCAGCAACTGGCACGGGGGGCTGTGGTCGGAAAAGTCGGAGCAACCGGCCGCGCGACCGGACCGCATATGCACTGGAACATCAGCCTGAACGATGCGCGGGTGGATCCGGCCATCTTTATCGGCGCATTCCAGCCTTGAATCCTTGGCGAGGCTGATGGCCTCTTCGCGGGTAAGCCCGCTCCCAAAAGTACAGCGCAATCCATGTCGGAGCGGCGGTGCGACGATTCGACTTGCCCGCGAAGGCGGCATTCCAGCCACCAGAAAAACCCAAGGCTGCCCCCAATCTCGCGCCTCGACATCTTGCTTTACACAATTGCGCACCGCTCAAACCTCGCGCAAACAACAAAACAATCACTGCCAATCACAGCAATAAAATCTCGATAAACACTCGTTCACGAGTATTCCTCTCAATTTTTTTTGACTGCTTGCCATCCTCCCCCCTCAAGGTTAGGGTTGAAGGCATGAAAACCTCTCACACCCTTATCCAGCTCCGTCAGCATCGCAGCCTGTGCCTTGTCAGCGCACGACTGCCGGGCTGAATTGCGACACCCCGTCTTTCGCTTGATCCAGAACATTCGATCCACCGGCAGGCCGCCTTTTTTCGGCCCATACAATAAGGATTTCCCCATGAGCATGCTCAAAGACCCGTCTTCGAAATATCGCCCGTTCCCGACCATCAACCTCCCGGATCGCACCTGGCCGTCGAAAACCATCACCGCCGCGCCGATCTGGTGCAGCTCCGACCTGCGTGACGGTAACCAGTCGCTGATCGAACCGATGGACTCTGCCAAGAAGCTGCGCTTCTGGAAAACCCTGGTACAGGTCGGCGTGAAAGAAATCGAAGCCTCCTTCCCGTCCGCTTCGCAAACCGATTTCGACTTCGTCCGCACCCTGATCGAAGACGGCCATATTCCGGACGACACCACCATCCAGGTGCTGACCCAGGCACGTGAAGATTTGATCGCGCGTACTTTCGAATCCCTGCGCGGCGCGAAAAAAGCCATCGTTCACCTGTACAACGCCACTTCTCCTTCTTTCCGTCGCATTGTCTTCAACCAGGACAAGGACGGGGTCAAGGAAATCGCCGTGAACGCGGCCAAGCTGTTCGTCAAATACGCCGCCCAGCAGCCGGAAACCGAGTGGACCTTCCAGTACTCCCCGGAGACCTTCAGCGCTACCGAGCTTGAGTTCGCCAAGGAAGTCTGCGACGCGGTGATCGAAGTCTGGAACCCGACGCCCGAGCGCAAGATCATCCTCAACCTGCCGGCCACCGTCGAATGCGCGACCCCGAATATCTATGCCGACCAGATCGAATGGTTCGGTCGTCACATCAATCGTCGTGACAGCGTGATCATCAGCCTGCACACCCACAACGACCGTGGCACTGGTGTTGCCGCCACCGAACTGGGCCTGATGGCTGGCGCCGACCGTGTCGAAGGCTGCCTGTTCGGTAACGGCGAGCGCACCGGTAACGTCGACCTGGTGACTGTGGCCCTGAACATGTACACCCAGGGCCTTGACCCTGAACTGGACTTCTCCGACATCGACGGCGTGCGCAAAGTCGTCGAAGAGTGCAACCAGATCCAGGTGCACCCACGTCACCCGTACGTCGGCGACCTCGTGCACACCGCGTTCTCCGGCTCGCACCAGGATGCGATCCGCAAGGGCTTTGCCCAGCAGAAACCCGATGCACTGTGGGAAGTACCGTACCTGCCAATCGACCCGGCCGACATCGGCCGCAGCTACGAAGCGGTCATCCGCGTCAACAGCCAGTCGGGCAAGGGTGGTATCGCCTACCTCCTGGAACAGGAATATGGCATCAGCTTGCCGCGTCGCATGCAGATCGAGTTCAGCCAGGTCGTGCAGCGTGAAACCGACCGCCTGGGCCTGGAAATGACTGCCCAGCAAATCCACGCCTTGCTGCACAGCGAGTACTTGCAGGCCAACACCCCGTACGCACTGGTCAGCCATCGCCTGCAGGAAGAAAACGGCCACAGCGCCGTTGAAGTGGAAGTGGCCAGCAAAGGCCAGGGCGAGACCAACCTGCACTGGCGCGGCAAGGGCAACGGCGCCCTGGAAGCGCTGGTGGCCGGCCTGCCGGTACCGGTGGAAATCATGGACTACAACGAGCACGCCATCGGCGCGGGCACCAATGCCAAGGCCGCAGCCTATATTGAACTGCGTGTGAACGGCGAACGTGCGGTGCATGGCGTCGGCATCGACGAAAACATCACCACCGCCAGCTTCAAGGCCCTGTTCAGCGCACTGAACCGTTCGCTGAGCCAGCCGGAAGCGAAAGCGGCGTAAACCACCGCAGAAATACAAAAGGCCCCGAGGTGTGAACCTTGGGGCCTTTTTGTTTGCCTGCGATTTTTGAGCCCCTTCGCGGGCTTGCCCGCGATGATGGCCTGTCAGGCAGCGAAAGTCTCAGGTGAACTCAAAGGTATCCGCATCCAGATTCGCCGGAAACCGCGTGCGGTACGCTGCCAGTTCCGCCGCATCCAGCACCACCTTGAACACCCCGTCAGCCTCTCCGGCACTGAGCAACGTCTCGCCCTGGAAATCCAGCACCTGGCTGTCACCGGTGTAGGCAAAGCCTTTGCCGTCGGTCCCGATACGGTTCACCGCTGCCACATAGCACAGGTTCTCGATCGCCCGCGCAGGCAGCAAGCGATTCCAGTGCTGGCGCCGGGCGCCTGGCCAATTGGCGGTGTACAGCAGCAGATCTGTGTCCTGGGCGTCACGACTCCACACCGGGAAACGCAAGTCGTAACAAATCAGCGGCCGCACACGCCAGCCCTTGAGCTCGAACTGCACCTGTCGCTCGCCAGGGGTGTAGTGGTTATGCTCACCGGCCATGCGGAACAGGTGACGCTTGTCGTAATGCAACACCTCGCCATCCGGACGTACCCACAGCAGGCGATTGCGATGACTGCCGTCGACTGCCTGGACGATCACGCTGCCGGTAATCACCGCATCAAGCCTCAAAGCCTGAGCCCGCAGCCATTTGCTGGTCGGTCCGTTTTCCGCTTCAGCGAGGGTCTCGGACTCCATGGAAAAACCGGTGGTGAACATCTCCGGCAGAATGATCAGGTCAGCGCCACGAGCCTGTTCCAGCAGCGGTTCGAAATGCTCCAGATTGGCCTGACGGTCGTGCCAGGCCAGGGACGTCTGAATCAGCGCCACGGTCAGATTGGGTAATGCACTCAGATCACGCATAGTTTTTCCGCTGCTTCACGCAGGGTCTCCTCACGCTTGGCAAAGCACAGCCGCACCAGGCGCTGGCCAACTGGTGGCGTCTGGTAGAACACCGAGATCGGGATACTGGCCACGCCATGTTCGCGAGTCATCCACAGGGCCATCTCGACATCATT
The DNA here is from genome assembly GCF_002113025.1 of Pseudomonas sp. B28(2017). Taxonomy (GTDB): domain Bacteria; phylum Pseudomonadota; class Gammaproteobacteria; order Pseudomonadales; family Pseudomonadaceae; genus Aquipseudomonas. The sequence goes on from NZ_NEJH01000002.1 coordinate 710,486, forward strand.
GAGGTCCGGACGGATCTGCGAGTAATCGACCAACTGGAAATAGGTGCCGGTCACCCGGGTGAAACTGAAACGCGACGGCGCCAGCAGATCGCAGAACAGATCACGCTTGGCCTGATAGAAACCCGGCAGCTCCTCGACGTGCTCGGGATGCTCGGCCATGTAATCGGCCAAGGCATATTGCAGCGGCGTCACACCACAAAAATTCACGTACTGGTGCACCTTGCGCAATTCCGCCGTCAGGGCCGGTGGTGCGACCACATAGCCGGTTTTCCAGCCTGTGACGTGGTAGGTCTTGCCGAACGAACTGACGACGAATGCACGCTGATACAGCTCTTCATGGGCCAGCACGCTGACGTGGGGCACGCCGTCATACACCAGGTGCTCGTAGACTTCGTCGCTGATCACATAGATATCGCGATCACGGATCAACGCTGCCAACTGATCGAGTTCGGCACGGCTGATCAGCGCACCACTAGGGTTGTGCGGGGAGTTGAGGATAATCATCCGCGTGCGCGGGCTCAGTGCCTGGGCAAGCTTCTCGAAGTCGATACTGAAGTCGTTCAGGCCCAGTTGCACGTGTACGCAACGACCACCGGCCAGCTCTACCGAGGGCTCGTAGCTGTCATATGCCGGGTCAAACACGATGACTTCATCGCCGCTGTGGATAACCGCCTGAATGGCACAGAAAATCGCCTCGGTCGCGCCTGGGGTGACCGTCACTTCAGTATCCATATCCACCTGCGCGCCATAACTGCGGGCGATCTTGGCTACGATCTGCTGACGCAACACTGGCAGCCCGGTCATTGGCGAGTACTGGTTATGGCCGCTGGCGATATGTCGGCCGACCGCATCGCACAGCGCCTGCGGGGCCGCGAAATCGGGAAAGCCCTGGGACAGATTGAGCGCGCCGGTCTGTGCCGCGAGCTGAGACATCTGAGTGAAGATAGTGATGCCGACATTCGGCAGCTTGCTGGTGATCATCGGTGGTTCCCTGCTCTACACCCGGCTCTACGGCGGCGCGGGGGAGTCCGAGGATAGCCCAAACCGCAGGCATGAAAAAGGGCGCCATTGGCGCCCTTTCCATCCCACGGGAAAAACCTCAATCAGCGCTTGTCGCGACGCTTCTTGTCAGCCTTCTTGTGGTGCGACATCAAACGACGCTTCTTGTTGACCTGGCGGTCGGTGAGCGTGTTCTTGTTGCCTTCGTACGGGTTCTCGCCGCCCTTGAACTCGATGCGGATCGGCGTACCGACCAGCTTCAGGACACGGCGGTAAGTGTTTTCCAGGTAACGCACGTAGGACTTCGGCACCTTCTCGATCTGGTTGCCGTGAATCACGATGATCGGCGGGTTCGCGCCACCGAGGTGGGCATAACGCAGCTTGATCCGGCGGCTGTTGACCATCGGCGGCTGGTGCTCGCTGACCGCGTCTTCCAGGATCTGGGTCAGGCGACTGGTCGGCCAACGGGTAACCGCAGACTTGAACGAGTTCTGTACCGACGCGTAGAGGTTGCCCACGCCTGTGCCGTGCAGGGCCGAGATGAAGTGGATATCGGCGTAGTCAACGAAGAACAGCCGACGTTGCAGCTCGACCTTCACGAAGTCGCGCTCGCTCGGCGTCATGCCGTCCCACTTGTTGATCGCGATCACCAGCGCACGACCCGCCTCAATGGCGAAGCCCAGCAGGTTGAGATCGTGATCCACCACGCCTTCGCGGGCGTCCATCACAAAGATCACCACGTTGGCGTCTTTGATCGCCTGCAGGGTTTTGACCACGGAGAACTTTTCGACTTCTTCGTGGATCTTGCCGCGCTTGCGCACACCGGCGGTATCGATCAGCGTGTACTTCTCGTCGTTACGCTCGAACGGGATGTAGATACTGTCGCGGGTGGTGCCGGGTTGGTCGTAGACGATTACCCGGTCTTCGCCGAGCATGCGGTTGACCAGCGTCGACTTGCCGACGTTCGGACGACCGATGATCGCGATCTTGATCCCGTCTTTTTCGCTTGGGCCAGGAATGCGCTTGGCTTCCTCGCCTTCGGCGACGATCTCTTCCTCTTCGCCTTCCTGCGGCTCGTCATCGTCTAGCGGAAACTCACTCAGTGCCGCTTCCAGCAACTGGGTGATACCACGGCCGTGGGCGCCGGCGATCGGGATCGCATGGCCCATGCCCAACGGGGCGAATTCGGCGCGAGCCATTTCCGGATCGATGTTGTCGACCTTGTTGGCTACCACGTGAGAGCGCTTGTTACGTTTGCGCAAATGTTCGGCGATCATCTGGTCGGCGGCGGTAAAACCGGCCTTGGCATCTACCAGGAACAGAACGACATCCGCTTCTTCGATGGCCAGCAGCGACTGCTCGGCCATCTTTTCGTCCATACCATGCTCGTCACCGGAGATACCGCCGGTGTCGATCAGAATGTAGGAACGCCCTTGCCACTTGGCCTCACCGTACTGGCGATCACGGGTCAGACCGGACAAGTCGCCAACGATGGCGTCACGAGTCCTGGTCAGGCGGTTGAACAAGGTGGACTTGCCGACGTTGGGTCGGCCCACCAGGGCGATTACGGGAACCATGCGGCTCTCCACTTCGTTATTTCAGAAAATACAAAAGCCGCTGCGAGGCAGCGGCTGGTGCTCGGGACCATCCCAGGGCATGTATTTGCAGGAGCGAGCCCTGCTCGCGAAAAACGCATGGACACCGCGTTTATCCAGGGAGCCACCGTTTTCGTTGGCGCCCATCGCGAGCATGCTCGTTCCTACAGTTAAACCCCAAGCATAGTCGTTACTTGATGGTCAGGGCTTCCAGTTTGCCGCTGTTGCCATACACATAAATCGTGTCACCCACCACCAGCGGACGGGCACGCAGGCCGTCGCTGTCGATGCGCTCGCGGCCGACGAAACGACCGTCCACCTGACTCAGCAGGTGCAGGTAACCTTCCAGGTCACCGACTGCAACGTAGCTGGAGAACACTTCCGGGGCCGACAGTTGACGACGGGCCAGCGAATCGTTGCTCCACAAGGCGGTGGCGGAACGCTCGTCGACGCCTTCAACGGTACCCGAAGACAGGCTCACATAAGCGGTGCCAAAACCCTGGGCCACACCGGCGTAGCTGGAAGCATCACGCTGCCAGAGCTGACGGCCACTTTGCAGGTCCAGAGCGGCAACGCGCCCCTGATAGCTGGCGACGTACAGCGTCTCGCCCGACAGCAGCAAGCCACCGTCGATATCGACCACGCGCTCCAGCTCCGAGCGACCTTGCGGGATCGCTACGCGCTGTTCCCACACCGGTACGCCGTTGGAGATATCCACGGCAACCACCTTACCGGTCGACAGGCCAGCCACCGCAAGGCGGTTGGTAACGATCGGCGCACTGGTACCACGCAGGGTCAGTACCGCAGGAGTACTGTCATAGATCCAGCGACGATTACCGGTGGAAGCATCCAGGCCGATCAGACGATCGTCCTGAGTCTGAACCACCACAACGTCACCGTTGTTGGCTGGCGGAGCCAGTACTTCGCTGGACACGCGAGCGCGCCACTTTTCTTCACCGTTGATGGCGTCCAGGGCAACGATTTCACCCTTGAGCGTACCGATGGTGACCAGACCGTAACCTACGCCAACAGCGCCGGAAACAGGCAGCTCAAGATCTTTCTTCCATTTGACGTCGCCCGTGTTGCGGTCCATCGCCATCAACACGCCAGTGACGTCGGCGGCATAGATGGTATCGCCATCGATGGCCGGAACCAGCATATTGTAGGTTTCGCCCTGACCGTCACCGATCGAACGACTCCACTGCTTGTGCAGAACCACTTCTTCCTTGAAGTCGACCAGTTCGGCCGGAGGCAATTCTTTTTTGCTGTTGCTGCTGCAACCCGCGGCCATCAAGGCCAGAGCCAGCAATGCTGCATGTTTCCAACGAATCACGTCACGCATCCCCTTTGGCCAGGTCGTCCAGCTTGATTTGCAGGCCACCGACCGCCGCTTCATCCGACAGTGCCGCCTTGGCTTTTTGATACGCCGCGCTCGCCTCATCGGTACGACCCAACTGCACCAGCAGGTCGCCCTTGAGCTCTTCACGAGTAGCCAGGAATGCCTTGTCGGCATCGCCTTCGAGCAGCTTCAGTGCTTCGTCGGCCTTGTTCTGAGCACCGAGTACCTGGGCCAGACGCTGACGGGCGATTTCGCCCAGCGCCGGGTTGGCCGGCTTGTCGACGATGGCTTTCAGCTCGCTGGCCGCGTCGTCCAGCTTGCCGCTGTCGACCGCCACTTTGGCGACGAACAGGCTGCCGTACTGCGCATAAGCGCTACCGCCGTACTCGCTGTTGAGCTTGCCGGCCAGGTCCGAAACACGGGCCGCATCAGGCTTGCCGTCAGGCGTCAGCGTGGTTTCGAGCAATTGCTGATAGAGAATCGAGGCGCCTTGCGACTGATTGCTCTGATACTTGTGGAACGCCTGCCAGCCGAACACGATGACCAGCGCAAACAGGCCGCCAGTAACCAGGGGCTTACCGTTGCGTGACCACCATTCCTTCAATTCCGCCACATGTTCGTCTTCGGTACTCGACACCCCAATACTCCTTAATCGCTAATTCGGCTGTTTGGACAGCTTCAACCCTGCACGACGCAGGTGGCCAGGTGTGCTGCAAGCGCATCCCAGGCAATGCTTTGTTGTTCGCCCTGGCCACGCAGGGGTTTGAAACCTACCACTTGCTGGGCCATTTCGTCGTCACCGAGGATCAGCGCATACAGTGCGCCGCTCTTGTCGGCTTTCTTGAACTGGCTTTTGAAACTGCCGGCACCGGCATTCACTTGCAGCCGCAGGTTGGGCAACTGATCACGAACGCGCTCCGCCAGGGTCAGGCCGGCAAGTTCGGCCGCTTCACCGAAGGCGCAGAGGTAGACGTCGACCTGACGGGAGATCTCTTCCGGGATCTGTTCCAGGGTTTCCAGCAACAACACCAGGCGCTCGATGCCCATGGCAAAACCAACGCCGGCGGTCGGCTTGCCGCCCATCTGCTCCACCAGACCGTCGTAACGGCCACCAGCGCAGACGGTGCCCTGGGCGCCGAGTTTGTCGGTGACCCATTCGAAAACGGTCTTGCTGTAGTAATCCAGCCCGCGAACCAGCTTCGGGTTGATCACGTAAGGAATGCCGGCAGCGTCCAGGCGAGCCTTGAGACCCTCGAAATGCACGCGGGATTCTTCGTCGAGGTAGTCGGCCATTTTCGGCGCACCGACCAATACCGCCTGGGTATCGGCGTTCTTGGTATCAAGAACCCGCAGCGGGTTGGTTTTCAGGCGACGCTGGCTGTCTTCGTCGAGCTTGTCCATGTGCGCCGAGAGGTACTCGACCAGCGCTTCGCGATAACGGCCGCGGGATTCGCTGGTACCCAGGCTGTTGAGCTCGAGTTTTACCGCATCGCGGATGCCCAGTTCGCCCCACAGGCGCCAGGTCAGCACGATCAGCTCGGCGTCGATGTCCGGACCGTCGAGGTTGAACACTTCGACACCGATCTGGTGGAACTGGCGGTAACGGCCTTTCTGCGGACGCTCGTGGCGGAACATCGGGCCGATGTACCAGAGTTTCTGAACCTGGCCACCGCCGGTGATGCCGTGCTCCAGCACCGCGCGCACACAGGCCGCCGTGCCTTCAGGGCGCAGGGTCAGGGAGTCGCCGTTGCGGTCGTCGAAGGTGTACATCTCTTTTTCGACGATGTCGGTCACTTCACCGATGGAGCGTTTGAACAGTTCGGTGAACTCGACGATCGGCATGCGGATCTGCTTGTAACCGTAGTTATCCAGCAGGCGCGAAACGGTGCCTTCAAAATGACGCCAAAGGGGAGTCTGTTCGGGCAGGATGTCGTTCATGCCACGAATGGCTTGCAGAGACTTGCTCACATTAAATCCTTAAATTCGTTCGGCTCTTCAGTCGGGCTCAGCCACGCGCAATGACGGCAGCGTCGGCTTCGACCTTTTCGGCCGCTTTCTCGCGGATCAAGCGTTCAAGCTCATCCACCAGATTGTCATTCGTCAGTTTCTGCGACGGCTTGCCGTCGATGTAAATCAGGTTTGGCGTGCCGCCGGTCAAGCCGATATGGGCTTCCTTGGCTTCGCCCGGGCCGTTGACCACGCAACCGATAACCGCGACATCCAGCGGCACCAGCAAATCTTCGAGGCGCCCTTCCAGCTCGTTCATGGTCTTGACCACATCGAAATTCTGCCGCGAGCAGCTCGGGCAGGCGATGAAGTTGATGCCACGGGAGCGCAGGTGCAGGGATTTGAGAATGTCGTAGCCGACCTTCACTTCCTCGACCGGGTCGGCCGCCAACGAGATGCGGATAGTATCGCCAATCCCTTCGGCGAGCAGCATACCGAGGCCCACGGCGGATTTCACCGTGCCTGAACGCAAACCCCCGGCTTCAGTGATGCCCAGGTGCAGCGGCTGGACGATTTCCTTGGCCAGCAGACGGTACGCTTCGACGGCCATGAACACGTCGGACGCTTTCACGCTGACCTTGAAATCCTGGAAGTTCAGGCGCTCGAGGTGCTCGACGTGACGCAAGGCAGACTCGACCAGTGCCGCCGGGGTCGGCTCGCCGTATTTCTTTTGCAGGTCTTTTTCCAGGGAACCGGCGTTCACGCCGATACGGATCGGGATACCGCGGTCACGGGCGGCATCGACCACTGCGCGCACACGGTCTTCGCGGCCGATGTTGCCTGGGTTGATCCGCAGGCAATCGACACCCAATTCGGCTACGCGCAACGCGATCCGGTAGTCGAAGTGGATGTCGGCAACCAAGGGTACTTTGACAAGCTGCTTGATCTTGCCGAAGGCTTCGGCAGCGTCCATGTCTGGTACGGAAACCCGCACGATATCGACGCCGGCCGCCTCAAGGCGGTTGATTTGCGCGACAGTGGCCGCGACATCGTTGGTGTCGCTGTTGGTCATGCTCTGCACAGCGATAGGCGCATCGCCGCCAACAGGCACGTTACCGACCCAGATCTTGCGAGATTCGCGACGTTTGATTGGAGATTCGCCGTGCATGACTTATTGACCCAACTTCAGGCGAGCAGTCTCGCCACTGGTGAACGGAGCGACATCAACCGGTTGGCCGTTGTAGCTGACCTGAGCGCCGCGGGCATAGCCCAGACGCACGGCAAACGGTGGTTTGCCATTGACTGCCAGGCTGTCGCCTTTGCGTTTGAGACCGCTGAAAAGCACCTTGCCACTACCGTCGGTCACTTGTGTCCAGCAATCGGCGGTGAATTGCACCTGAACCTGGCCTTGACCCGCCACCGGTGCGGTTACCGCTGGAGCAGGAGTCGGAGCGACAGGGGCTACCGGTGCAGTCACCACCGGGGCCGGGACGGCAGGAGCAACCGGGGCCGGAGTTGCCGGGGTCACTGGCGCAGCCGGGGCGGCTGGCGAAGTCGCCTGAGCCTGCACCGGTGCTTCAGCCGGAGTGTCGGCCTGTGGCAGCGCGAGGGCGGTTCCGCCTTCGGTCTGACCTTCCGCGACGGCCTGGTCTTCCGGCTCGTCCAGCGGATGAATCTGCGTCGTACCGTCGGCGCCTTCGACTTCAACGTGCTCCGGTGCCAGACCGATCAGGTCCTTGGTGCGCATCGAGGTCTGGTCCTGCCACCAGACAAAACCGCCACCGATCACCGCAATCAGCAACAGCAGGCTGACAATTCGCAAAATGGTGTGGGAAACCCGGACCGGCTCTTCGATACGACCCAGGCTGTGAACACTGCTGCCCTGGGAATCGGAACCGGTGGATTGATCGAACTGCTGGACCAGAACCGCCTGGTCCATGCCGAGCAACTTGGCATAGGCACGAATATAACCACGGGCAAAGGTGTGCCCTGGCAGCTTGTCGAAAGCGCCGGCTTCCAGATTGCTCAGGGAAGTAGTGGTGAGGTTGAGCTTGAGAGCCACTTCGGCCAGCGACCAGCCATTGCTTTCGCGAGCCTGGCGCAAAGTCTCACCTGGGTTAACGCGATTCGCTGCTACAACTTCGGGATGCGCCGCTTTCATCATTGCTCCGACAGGTATTGCTGATATTCCGGCGTACCGGGATAGAGTCGTTTTAGTTGCAGGCCAGCACTGGCGGCCTTGTCGCGATCTTCAAACACTTTTGCCAGCCGAACGCCGAGCAATAGACTACGTGCATTTTGCTCGGCAAGCAGGCTAAAACGATCGTAGTAGTCACGCGCTGGCACATAATGCCTGTCTTCGTAAGACAACTCAGCCATTTCCAGCAATGCACGAGGTTGTTGGTGGTTCAGGCGCAGGGCTTTTTCCAGTTGCTGCCGGGCCAGTTCACGCTCTCCCAGCATTGAAGCGGTCATGCCGAGGTTTTCGAATACCCGTGAACGCTCAGGATACAGGGTATCGGCGGCGGCTTGTTCAAAGCGCTCGTAGGCTTCCTTGTAACGCTTCTGTTCGAACAGAAAGCTGCCGTAATTATTGAGTATTCGTGCATCGGCGGGACGGGAAGACAGTGCCTTGCGAAAATGCTCGTCGGCCAGTTCCGGTTCCATTTCCGCCTGGAACACCAGCCCCAGCGCCGCGTTGGCATCAGGGTCTGCGCCATCCAGTTCCAGGGCCTTTTTCAGCGGGACCTTGGCGCGCTCGGTCATGCCTTGTTGCAAATATCCGATACCGAGTTGCACATATGCCTCACGCGCTTCATCACGGCCCTTGCTGGTCTTCATCGGGCTGTAGTCGCCCGAAAGCACACAGCCAGCACACAGGCTGGCCAACAGCAAAAGCAGCGCAAAGCGCAGGGACATAGAGATCCTCTCTTAGTTGTTGTTCGCAGCGCCCGAAGCAACATCGCTGTCGGCGCTCAATTCACGCACGGCGATATAACGTTCGCTGCGACGGGTGCGATCCAGCACCTGCCCTACCAATTGACCACAGGCGGCGTCGATGTCTTCACCACGGGTGGTGCGGACGGTGACGTTGAAACCGGCATGATGAAGCTGATCCTGGAAACGACGAATGGCGTTGTTGCTCGGACGCTCGTACCCGGAATGCGGGAACGGGTTGAACGGGATCAGGTTGATCTTGCACGGGATGTTCTTGAGCAGCTCGATCATTTCCACGGCGTGCTCAACCTTGTCGTTGACGTCCTTGAGCAAGGTGTACTCGATGGTCAGCACGCGCTTTTCGCCGAGATTCGACATGTAGCGCTGGCACGACTCGAGCAGCATTTTAAGCGGATACTTCTTGTTGATCGGCACCAATTGGTTACGCAATGCGTCATTCGGTGCGTGCAGGGACAACGCCAGAGAGACGTCGATGTGCTTGGAGAGCTCATCGATCATCGGCACCACGCCGGAGGTCGACAGGGTCACGCGGCGCTTGGAAATGCCGTAGCCCAGGTCGTCCATCATCAGATGCATGGCCGCGACGACGTTGTCGAAGTTCAGCAGCGGCTCACCCATGCCCATCATCACCACGTTGGTGATGGCACGGTCGACGGTTGCCGGGACGCTGCCAAAGGATTTGTTGGCAATCCACACCTGGCCGATGACTTCGGCGGCGGTGAGGTTGCTGTTGAAGCCTTGCTTGCCGGTGGAGCAGAAACTGCAATCCAGGGCACAGCCTGCCTGGGACGAAACGCACAAGGTGCCGCGCTTGCCCTGGGGAATGTACACGGTCTCGACGCAGCTGCCGGACGCCACGCGCACCACCCACTTGCGGGTGCCGTCGCTGGAGATGTCCTCGCTGACCACTTCCGGACCACGGACTTCAGCAACAGCCTTGAGCTTTTCGCGCAAGGCCTTGCTGACGTTCGTCATGGCATCGAAATCATCGACACCAAAGTGGTGAATCCATTTCATTACCTGACCGGCACGGAAACGCTTCTCCCCGATTGAGTCGAAGAATTTTTCCATTTCCAGCTGAGTCAGACCCAGCAGGTTAGTTTTTACAGTCGATGTAGTCATGGATTCACCTTCACTCTTAAGCCAATGCTTAGCGAGTGGTTACTTCAGTAGCTGCGAAGAAGTACGAGATTTCGCGAGCGGCAGCGGCTTCGGAGTCCGAACCGTGTACAGCGTTAGCGTCGATGGAGTCAGCGAAGTCAGCGCGGATGGTGCCGGCAGCAGCTTCTTTAGGGTTGGTAGCGCCCATCAGCTCACGGTTCAGAGCGATAGCGTTTTCGCCTTCCAGAACCTGAACGACAACCGGACCGGAGATCATGAAAGCAACCAGGTCGTTGAAGAAACCACGAGCGCTGTGCTCAGCGTAGAAGCCTTCGGCTTCGGCTTTGGACAGTTGCTTCAGTTTCGAAGCTACAACGCGCAGGCCTGCTTTTTCGAAACGGGTGGTGATCTCGCCGATCACGTTTTTAGCAACGGCGTCAGGCTTGATGATGGAGAAAGTACGTTGAACAGCCATGGTGTAACTCCAGAAACGGTAATTTACGAAAAATTAAACCCGCGAATTATACGCGGGTTCTTTGGTATTGCCTAACTGCGTACGGTGTAGACTCAGTCTGCTTCTTCGATCCAGGCGGCCTGAATGGCTTCAAGCACCTTCTCGCCACCGCGGGTCGGATCATCACTGAACTCCGGCAATGCCAGCACCCACTGATGCAGGTCGACGAAGTTCACGTAACGCGGGTCCACATCCGGCTTTGACTCAGCCAGCTGGATCGCGATTTCCAGCACATCAACCCATTTCAGGCTCATGAAAGCTCCTTGAATCAGTGCGGCGCTTCGGCTGCGTGGTTGAGCGAGTATTTGGGAATTTCAACGGTCAGGTCTTCAGTCCCGACCTTTGCCTGACAGCCCAGGCGCGACTGGGCTTCCAGCCCCCAGGCCTTGTCAAGATAGTCTTCTTCCAGCTCATCGGCCTCCTCCAGCGAGTCGAAACCCTCGCGGATGATGCAGTGACAAGTGGTGCACGCACAGACGCCACCACAGGCACTTTCCATCTCGATATGGTGCTCGTGAGCCAATTCGAGGATGGACGTACCCGTCTCAGCCTCCACAACCATGCCTTCGGGGCAGAACTTCTCGTGTGGCAGAAAAATGACCTGCGGCATCGTTATTCCTCAATCTCATTCAGGTTGCGCCCCGCCAGCGCGGCTTTCACCGTCGAGTCCAGGCGGCGGGCAGCAAAGGCGTCGGTCACTTGCGACAGACGCTTGGTCTGCTGCTCGATGGCGTAACCATCGGTACCTTTCATCAGTTCGGTCAATTCCTGCACTTGCAACTCGATGACCATGCGCTCATCGGCGTCGAGCAGACGCTCTCCATCAGCCTCCAGAGCGGCCTGCACCGCTTCGATCAGGCGCTGGGCGTCGACCTGCTGCTCGCGCAGTACGCGGGCAACCTTGTCGTCATTGGCGTGCTGGAACGAGTCCTTGAGCATTTTGGCGATTTCACCGTCGGTCAGGCCGTAGGAAGGCTTGACCTGAATGCTGGCTTCGACGCCCGAACCCAGTTCGCGGGCCGAAACACTGAGCAGACCGTCGGCATCGACCTGGAAGGTCACGCGAATCTTCGCCGCGCCGGCCACCATCGCCGGAATGCCGCGCAATTCGAAGCGTGCCAGGGAGCGGCAATCGCTGATCAGCTCGCGCTCGCCCTGCAATACGTGAATGGCCATGGCCGACTGGCCGTCTTTATAAGTGGTGAAGTCCTGGGCGCGGGCGACGGGGATGGTGGTGTTGCGCGGAATCACCTTCTCCATCAGGCCGCCCATGGTCTCCAGCCCCAGGGACAGCGGAATCACGTCCAGCAACAGCAGTTCGCTGCCGTCACGCTTGTTGCCGGCCAGGGTATCGGCCTGGATCGCAGCACCAATGGCCACCACTTGGTCCGGGTCGATTTCAGTCAGCGGCTGGCGACCGAAGGCTTCGGCGACGGCTTCGCGAACGCGGGGAACGCGAGTCGAACCACCGACCATGACCACGGCGTGCACGTCTTCCAGCTCGATAGCGGAATCACGCACCGCACGACGGCAGGCTTTCAGACTGCGAGCGACCATCGGCTCGATCAGTGCATTGAAGGCTTCACGGGTCAGCTCGGCTTTCCAGGCGCCATAAGTGACTTCAACCGACGCGGCGTTGGTCAGGGCTTCCTTGGCGACACAGGCGGTTTGCAGCAAGTTGCGTTGTGCTCCCGGATCGAGGTCGGCGGACAGGCCGGCGCTCTCGATAATCCAGCCAGCGATCGCGTGGTCGAAGTCATCGCCGCCCAGGGCGCTGTCGCCACCGGTGGCCAGGACTTCGAAGACACCGCCGGTCAGGCGCAGAATCGAAATATCGAAGGTGCCGCCGCCCAGGTCATAAATGGCGACCAGGCCTTCGGCGTGCTGGTCCAGACCGTAAGCCACCGCCGCCGCGGTCGGCTCATTGAGCAAACGCAGCACATTCAGGCCGGCCAGCTTGGCCGCATCCTTGGTGGCTTGACGCTGAGCGTCGTCGAAATAGGCCGGAACGGTGATGACCGCGCCTACCAGCTCACCACCAAGGGTGGCTTCGGCACGCTGGCGCAGGACCTTGAGGATGTCCGCCGAGACTTCGACCGGGCTTTTCGGGCCCTGGATCGTGTCGATGAACGGCATGTGCGATTCGCCATCGACAAAGCGGTACGGCAATTGCTCGCCCAATTGCTTGACGTCGGACAGACCGCGACCCATCAAGCGCTTGACCGACAGCACGGTGTTCAAGGGATCGGTAGCGGCGGCCAGCTTGGCGGATTCGCCCACCTCGACGCGATCGGCGTGGTAGCGCACGGCAGACGGCAGGATGACCCGCCCTTCTGTGTCCGCCAGAGGCTCGGAAAGACCACTGCGCAACGCAGCGACCAGCGAATTGGTAGTGCCCAAGTCGATCCCCACAGCCAGACGGCGCTGGTGCGGTTGAGGACTTTGGCCGGGTTCGGCGATCTGCAGTAGGGCCATCGTTATCAGGACTTATCTGTATATCAGGCGTGCGACCGGAGCGGCACTGGGTTAATCGTCGAGGCGCTCTTCTAACTGGCGCACTTCGTAAGTGAGCTTGTCGAGGAACTGCATGCGCCGCATCAGGCGTTCGGCCTGCTCACGTTGCGCTGCATCATTCCAACAGGCTGCGAAACTGTCGTTGAGTTTTTCCTGAGCAACTTTCAGGCGACGCTTGAACACGGCAACACCTGCCAGATCGGCACTGTCTTGCAGGTCTTCGAGTTCTTCGCGCAACTCCATCTGCTGCAGAAGAAACTCCGGATCATGCACCGTGACCTCCAGCGGCAGCTCGCCACCATTCAAGGCGAGCAGGTAACGCGCGCGCTTGGGTGGACTCTTGAGCGTCTGGTAGGCCTCGTTGAGGCTCGCGGATTGCTCTAGCGCCAACCGCTGCTCGCGCTCGGAAGCGTCAGCAAAGCGGTCGGGGTGAACGCTGCGCGCCAACTCACGGTAGCGCGTAGCCAGCTGATCGAGGTCCAGATTGAAACCCGGTTGCAGCTCGAATAAAGCGAAATGACAAGGAGTACCCACGACAAGCCTCAGATGTTGAAGCTTTCGCCGCAGCCACATTCACCGCGTACGTTGGGGTTGTTGAACTTGAAGCCTTCGTTCAACCCTTCCTTGACGAAATCGAGCTCGGTGCCGTCCAGGTAGGCCAGGCTTTTCGGGTCGATGATCACTTTTTCGCCGTGACTTTCGAACACCTGGTCCTCTGCAACCACCTCATCGACAAACTCCAGCACGTAGGCAAGGCCGGAACAGCCTGTAGTGCGAACACCCAGACGAATCCCTTCACCTTTGCCGCGCCCGTCGAGGGAGCGCCGCACGTGTCGAGCAGCCGCTTCTGTCATGCTGATAGCCATCGGTGACTCCTTACTCGTCGCCAAATCTTGAAGGTCAGATCAAGCCTTTCTTCTGCTTGTAATCGCGAACAGCCGCCTTGATGGCGTCTTCAGCGAGTACCGAGCAGTGAATTTTCACTGGCGGCAGGGCCAGTTCTTCTGCCAGCTGGGTGTTCTTGATGGTTTCTGCTTCGTCCAGGGTCTTGCCCTTCATCCACTCGGTGGCGAGGGAGCTGGAAGCGATAGCCGAACCGCAGCCGTAGGTCTTGAACTTGGCATCTTCGATGATGCCGGCGTCGTTGACCTTGATCTGCAGGCGCATCACGTCGCCGCACGCCGGAGCGCCGACCATGCCGGTGCCGACATCAGGGTCTTCCGCGTCCATCTTGCCGACGTTGCGCGGGTTTTCGTAGTGGTCGATGACCTTTTCGCTGTAAGCCATGATTCTTAATCCTCACTCATCAGAGAGTCGCTCTTTGAGCCCTGCAACCCGGAGGTTCACAGGGCCGGTTCGCGGCGACTTGAAATCAGTGTGCCGCCCACTCGATTTTCGAAATGTCGACACCGTCTTTGTACATGTCCCACAGCGGCGACAGAGCGCGCAGCTTGGTTACGGCCTCGCAGACTTTCTGCGCGGCGTAGTCGATTTCTTCTTCGGTGGTGAAACGGCCGAAGGTGAAGCGGATCGAGCTGTGTGCCAGCTCGTCGTTGCGGCCCAGGGCGCGCAGTACGTACGAAGGCTCAAGCGATGCCGAGGTGCAGGCCGAACCGGACGATACTGCCAGATCCTTGAGCGCCATGATCAGCGACTCGCCTTCAACGTAGTTGAAGCTCAGGTTCAGGTTGTGCGGAACGCGGGCGGTCATGCTGCCGTTGACGTACAGCTCCTCCAGGTGCTCGACCTGTTTGAAGAAGCGGTCGCTCAGGGCCTTGATGCGCGCGTTCTCGGCTGCCATGTCTTCCTTGGCTACACGGAAGGCTTCACCCATGCCGACGATCTGGTGGGTCGCCAGGGTGCCGGAACGCATGCCGCGCTCGTGACCGCCGCCGTGCATGGTCGCTTCGATGCGAACACGCGGTTTGCGGCTTACGTACAGCGCACCAATACCTTTAGGGCCATAGGTCTTGTGAGCCGAGAACGACATCAGGTCGACTTTCAGCTTCTGCAGGTCGATGTCGACCTTGCCGGTGGACTGAGCGGCGTCAACGTGGAACAGGATGCCCCTGGAGCGGGTCAGCTCGCCGATGGCGGCGATGTCGTTGACAGTGCCGATTTCGTTGTTCACGTGCATGACCGACACCAGGATGGTGTCGTCACGCAGTTCGGCTTCGACCATCTCCGGAGTGACCAGGCCATCGGTGCGAGGCTCGATGTAGGTCACTTCAAAACCTTCACGCTCCAGTTGGCGCATGGTGTCGAGGACAGCCTTGTGCTCAATCTTGGTGGTGATCAGGTGCTTGCCTTTGGTGGCATAGAAATGCGCCGCACCCTTGATTGCCAGGTTGTCGGATTCGGTGGCACCGGAGGTCCAGACGATTTCACGCGGGTCGGCGTTGACCAGGTCGGCGACCTGACGACGGGCGTTTTCGACGGACTCTTCGGCTTTCCAGCCGAACACGTGGGAACGGGACGCCGGGTTACCGAAGTTTCCGTCGACCAGCAGGCATTCACTCATTTTTTGCGCAACACGCGGATCAACCGGGGTGGTCGCAGAGTAATCAAGGTAAATCGGCAATTTCATGGACTATCTCCTAAATCAGGCTGGCTGGCGTGCCGCTAGCTCTTCGGCTGTCATTCGACGGCGGACGCTTCAATCTTGTCCAGGCGTGGCACCTTGCTGTTGCAACGGCGCTGGTCCTGACGCTGGGCTACTTCTTGCACCTCACGGCGAGTCACAAGGTCAGCCAAGCTGATACCGCTCAGAAATTCGTGAATCTGCAGACTCAGATCGCACCACAAGTGGTGAGTCAGGCAAGTGTCGCCGGAATGGCAATCACCCTGTCCTTGGCATTTGGTGGCATCGACCGATTCGTTCACCGCATCGATCACCTGGGCGACCTGGATGCCCTGCATGTCGCGGGACAATTGGTAACCACCGCCCGGACCACGCACGCTGGACACCAGATTGCTGCGGCGCAGCTTGGCGAAAAGCTGTTCGAGGTAGGACAGGGAGATGCCTTGGCGCTCGGAGATATCGGCCAGGGACACGGGCCCGTGCTGCGCGTGCAACGCCAGATCAAGCATGGCGGTCACGGCGTATCGGCCTTTTGTAGTCAGTCGCATGGACAATTACCACGGAGTTCGGAATGAGGCGAGTATGCAATTCCCGAGTATTTAAGTCAACTATAAGACCTAGTACTTTAGTCAGGTTTACCCGCAAAGAGCGGCGGCATCATAGCAGGGTCTGCGGCCTAATGGCACACCGCTTAGCGCAGCGCCATTGTCTAAACGCGACCCATGCAGTAGCTACCGCAGCCTGCGGCAGCTCCTACAAAAGCGTCAACTGGCCTGACTCTGATCCTTGTCCTTCACACAGGCGAAATCCTCTTCGCGCAGTTCAGGCAGATCTTTCGCACAGTAATTACTGCCCAGATCCTTCAATGCCCCGCACATCCCCTCCAGGCGCCCATCGACCGCCTGCAGATGATCCAGCAACTGGTTGATGGCACGCGCCACCGGGTCCGGCATGTCTTCGCTGACGCCATAGGCATCAAAACCGATCTTCTCGGCCATGGCCTTGCGCCTGGCATCCTGCTCTTCGTCGGATTTGACGATGATCCGCCCGGGAATACCAACCACCGTCGCACCCGCCGGAACCGCCTTGGTCACCACCGCATTGGAACCGACTTTGGCACCAGCGCCCACGGTGAACGGCCCGAGCACCTTCGCACCTGCGCCAACCACCACGCCATCTTCCAGGGTCGGGTGACGCTTGCCCTTGTTCCAGCTGGTGCCGCCCAGGGTCACGCCCTGATAGATAGTCACGTCATCGCCAATCTCGGCGGTTTCACCGATGACGATACCCATGCCATGGTCGATGAAAAAACGACGACCGACCTTGGCCCCCGGATGAATCTCGATCCCGGTCAACCAGCGACCGAAGTTCGACACCAGCCGCGCCAGCCATTTCAGCTCCGCACGCCACAGCGCCGCCGACAAACGGTGAATCCAGATGGCGTGCATGCCCGGGTAGCACGTCAGGACTTCAAAAGCGTTACGCGCCGCCGGGTCTCGATGGAATACGCTCTGGATATCTTCACGCAAACGCTCAAACATCATTAATCCTTCCGCTTTAGAAGCTCACCACGGGCCGCTTTCTGGGTTTCCGTGAGGATGCCACGCAAAATATTCATTTCCGCTCGGCTGACCGAGCTGCGTCCGTACAACCGGCGCAGGCGCGCCATCAAGTGCCGTGGCTTTTCCGGATCGAGGAATTCGATGGCCACCAGGGTCTGCTCCAGGTGTTCATAGAATCGCTCCAGCTCATCCATGGTCGCCAGCTCGGCGCTTTTGACCGAGGCCACTTCTTCCTTCTCGACCTTGCTTGGCTGGCCTTGCGCGGCCAGCCAGGACATGCGCACTTCATAGCTCAACACCTGCACCGCCGCCCCCAGGTTCAGCGAACTGAACTCAGGGTCGGATGGGATGTGCACGTGATAATGACATCGCTGCAGCTCTTCGTTGGTCAGGCCGGAATCTTCACGACCGAACACCAGGGCAATTTCCGCCCCCTGCCCGGCTTCCTCGACCACTTTCGCGCCGCATTCGCGGGGATCGAGCAGCGGCCAGGGAATCCGCCGGTCGCGGGCGCTGGTGCCGAGCACCAGATTGCAGCCGACCAGGGCATCTTCCAAGGTGGCGACGACTTGCGCTTTTTCAAGGATGTCACCGGCACCGGAAGCACGGGCATCGGCCTCGTGGTGCGGAAACAGACGAGGCTCGACCAGCACCAGCCGCGACAGGCCCATGTTCTTCATGGCGCGCGCAGTCCCGCCGATATTGCCCGGATGGCTGGTATTGACCAGGACGACACGAATGTTTTGCAGCAAGGGAGGCGCTCTCGAACACGATAATCGGGAGCGGAATCTTACAGCCGAAGCTACCGTTAAGCCATGAAAGCGAACGTCGTCCTTCTCCTGTAGAAACTTTCTGATAGAATGCCCGGCTTTCTTTAACAACCTTAGGTGACACATCCATGCAGCCCATGCTGAATATCGCGCTGCGCGCCGCCCGCAGCGCCAGTGAATTGATCTTCCGCTCCATCGAGCGCCTGGATACCATCAAGGTCGACGAAAAAGACGCCAAGGATTACGTATCCGAGGTAGATCGCGCCGCTGAACAGAAAATCATCGACGCGCTGCGCAAGGCTTACCCGAACCACTCGATCATGGGTGAAGAAACCGGCATGCACGCCGGCACCGGCATCGAAGGCGAAGAGTACCTGTGGATCATCGATCCGCTGGATGGCACCACCAACTTCCTGCGCGGCATTCCTCACTTCGCTGTCAGCATCGCCTGCAAATACCGTGGCCGCCTGGAACACGCCGTTGTTCTGGACCCGGTTCGCCAGGAAGAATTCACCGCCAGCCGTGGTCGCGGCGCTCAACTGAACGGTCGTCGCCTGCGCGTCAGCGGTCGCACCAGCCTCGATGGCGCCCTGCTGGGTACCGGCTTCCCGTTCCGTGACGACCAGATGGACAACCTCGACAACTACCTGGGCATGTTCCGCGCCCTGGTTGGCCAGACAGCCGGCATCCGCCGCGCCGGCTCGGCGAGCCTGGACCTGGCCTACGTGGCCGCCGGCCGCTTCGACGCCTTCTGGGAGTCGGGCCTGTCCGAGTGGGACATGGCTGCAGGCGCCCTGCTGATCCAGGAAGCAGGCGGCCTGGTGAGCGACTTCACCGGCGGTCACGACTTCCTTGAGAAAGGCCACGTCGTTGCCGGCAACACCAAATGCTTCAAGGCAGTCCTGACGGCGATCCAGCCGCACCTGCCGGCCTCGCTGAAGCGCTAAGCGTCCAAGCGACAGAAAAAGCACCCTTCGGGGTGCTTTTTTTTTGTGGGTTGAAATTGTGGTCGAGGTGATTGTGTAGGTATTTTCCTGCGCACTTGTAGCTTGCCTCTGCTTTTGACCCATGGGGAGTTTCGCCCGCGACAAGTCTGTCGTTGGCGTTTAGCGCTCAAAGGATATTTCGCAAACAGCGGTCTTTTTGATGATCAAGGGAATGACGCGCCGGCTGATCCATCTGCTGCGGCTGGATGGCTATTTTTGTGTGATGGCCTGGGTGCTCGCGGCGCTGTTATTCATCAATCGGCTAAACAGCATGGTCAAGCTGTTCATGGCGCTGTACCTACGTCAGGAGCTGGGGTTGGCGGTCAGTTATACGTCCACTTTGGCTGGTCAGTACGACGCTGGCGCTGATGTCCATGCCGCTGATTTATCAGGCTACCCGTTCGCGTGAGCCGGACGCGATTTCCGGGCAAGCGCGCAAAGCAGATTCGCTTAGTCGATCCGGTAATTGGACTTATTCGAAACCAGTCTTTCCATCCACGGCATTTCCGGCCGCTCATTAGCGTCCTGTCTGGTGAACCCGGCTGATCGGAACTAGATTTCACAGAGCGCCAGCCAGGCACTTGGGTTCACCTGAAAGAGGATGGAATCGATCATGAAGAACAGGTTGCTACGCGCTTTACTGCTGTTGAAAGTGATGGTGATGCTGTCCCTTGGCACCGCAACGGCCTGGGCCGAATGTGAGAATCACGACACTCAGGCATTCAGCGGACAGGTGGGGCACAGTGGATTGATGCTCGCCAAGTCCGAGTCCGAACCGGGCAATGAGGGACAGGGTGGTGCCGACAACGGCGATGACTCGACCACTGACGAGCCGGACTCCGATGATGAAGAAGAAGGCGACAGCCAGACCTGATTGCTGAATGGCAAGCAAAAGAAAACCCCTTCTGCCTCGACTGATGCGCAATCGAAGTGGAAGGGGTTGGGTTAATCCGCGAATCCCTGCAGGAGCGAGCAAACTCGCTCCTGCAGTTTTTTATGCCGCGCCGTCGAGGAACTGCTCGGCGTAGTGGCAAGCCACCTGGCGCCTGTCGAGCAGGCGCAGGGCCGGCTCTTCAGTGCTGCAACGCGCTGTGGCGTAGGGGCAGCGTTTGTGGAACGCGCAGCCAGGTGGCGGGTTCAGCGGGTTGGGCAACTCGCCGACGATCTTGATTTTCGGCTTGTTCGGGTCCGGGTGAATCGTCGGCGTGGCCGACAGAAGTGCCTGGGTGTAAGGGTGCAGAGGACGCTCGTAGATGTCGTTCTTCGGACCCATTTCGACCGGGCGCCCGAGGTACATCACCATCACGTCATCGGCAACGTGTTGCACCACCGCCAGGTTGTGGGAAATGAACACATAGGCGGTGTTGAACTCTTGCTGCAAATCCATGAACAGGTTGAGCACCTGTGCCTGGATCGACACGTCCAGTGCCGAAGTCGGCTCGTCCGCCACCAGCACTTTCGGTTGCAACATCATTGCGCGGGCCAGGGCGATCCGCTGGCGCTGACCACCGGAGAACATGTGCGGATAACGCTGGTAGTGCTCAGGACGCAAGCCCACCTGCTTCATCATCGCCTGAACTTTCTCACGACGTTCCGCGGCGCTCAGGTTGGTGTTGATCAGCAGCGGCTCAGCCAGTTGATCACCGACTTTCTGCCGTGGGTTCAACGAGGCGTAGGGGCTCTGGAACACCATCTGCACGTCTTTGCGCAGTTGTTTACGCTGGGCCTTGTCGGCACCGGAGACTTCCTGTCCGGCAATTTTCAAGGAGCCGGAGGACGGCTCTTCGATCAGGGTCAGGGCACGAGCCAGGGTGGATTTACCGCAGCCCGACTCGCCTACGACGGCGAGGGTCTTGCCGGCTTCCAGTTCGAACGATACGCCGTTGAGGGCGCGCACGGTGGCATGCCCCTTGAACAGGCCTCGGGACACCTCGTAGTGACGGGTCAGGTCGCGGGCAGTAAGAACGACGGCCATTACGCCACCTCCTGGTTCAGCGGGTAGAAGCAGCGAGCGAGGCTGTTGCTTTTCGGGTCAAGTGCCGGACGTTGTTGACGGCAGTTGTCTTTCACGTAAGGGCAGCGTGGCGACAGCAGGCAACCCTGTGGACGGTCGTAGCGACCGGGAACGATACCCGGCAGGGTCGACAGGCGCGAGGCACCCAGGCTGTGTTCCGGGATCGCCTTGAGCAGTGCTTCGCTGTACGGGTGTGCCGGAATGTCGAACAGTTGCGGCACCTGACCGACTTCGACCGCTTGGCCGGCGTACATCACACACACGCGCTGGGCGGTTTCGGCCACGACGGCGAGGTCGTGGGTGATCAGTACCAGGCCCATGTTCTGCTCTTTCTGCAACGCCAGCAGCAGGTCCATGATCTGTGCCTGAATCGTCACGTCCAGCGCCGTGGTCGGTTCGTCGGCGATCAGCAGTTTCGGCTCGCCGGCAATCGCCATGGCAATCGCGACACGCTGGCTCATACCACCGGACAGTTGATGCGGGTAGGCGTCCATACGGTTGGCGGCACCCGGGATCTCAACTTTTTCCAACAGTTCGATGGCGCGCTTGCGGGCAGCCTTGCCGGACATTTTCAGGTGCAGGCGCAGTACTTCTTCGATCTGGAAACCGACGGTGTAGCTCGGGTTCAGCGCGGTCATCGGATCCTGGAAGACCATGGACAGGTCTTTACCGACGATCTGCCGGCGCTGGCGATTGTTGAGCTTGAGCATGTCCTTGCCATCAAAGATGAGCGAGTCGGCGGTGACGATGCCTGGATGCTCGATCAGCCCCATCAGCGCCATCATGGTCACGGATTTGCCGGAGCCGGATTCGCCAACGATGGCCAGCACTTCGCCCTTGTCCACTTTCAGGTCGAGGCCATCGACAACTGGCGTGGCGTTTTTGTCGCCGAAGCGAACGTTGAGATTCTTGATTTCTAACAGTGACATGGGAATCTCCTCAGGCGGCGTTCTTGAGTTTCGGATCCAGCGCATCGCGCAGGCCGTCGCCCATCAGGTTGATTGCCAGCACGCTGAGCAAAATGGTCAAACCAGGCAGACTCACCACCCACCAGGCGCGTTCGATGTAGTCGCGGGCCGAAGCCAGCATGGTGCCCCACTCAGGGGTTGGCGGTTGTACGCCAAGGCCGAGGAAGCCCAGTGCGGCGGCATCGAGGATCGCCGAAGAAAAGCTCAGGGTGGCCTGAACGATCAGCGGCGCCATGCAGTTGGGCAGCACGGTGACGAACATCAGGCGTGGCAGGCCTGCACCGGCCAGGCGCGCGGCTGTCACGTAGTCGCGGTTCAGTTCACCCATTACCGCGGCGCGGGTCAGGCGAACGTAGGACGGCAGGGACACCACGGCGATGGCAATCACGGTGTTGATCAGGCCTGGGCCGAGGATAGCGACGATCGCCACGGCCAGCAGCAGGGACGGCAAGGCCAGCATGATGTCCATCAGGCGCATGATGGTCGGGCCGACCATGCGCGAGAAGAACCCGGCGAACAGACCCAGCAGGATACCCGGGATCAGCGACATCACCACCGACGACAAGCCGATCATCAAGGACAGGCGCGAGCCCGTGATCAGGCGCGACAGCAGGTCGCGACCCAGTTCGTCGGTGCCGAGCAGGAACTGGATCTGCCCGCCTTCCAGCCAGGCTGGCGGGGTCAGCAGGAAATCACGGTATTGCTCGCTCGGGTCGTGGGGTGCGACCCACGGCGCGAAAATGGCGCAGAAAATAACCAGCAGCATGAACATCAGGCCAGCGACGGCACCTTTGTTCCTGGAGAACGCTTGCCAGAATTCTTTGTACGGGGACGGGTACAGCAGGCTTTGATCGACTGCTACCGATGGAATTGGAGTGGTCATGGTCATGATCTCAGCGCTGATGACGGATGCGTGGGTTGGCAAAGCCGTAGAGGATGTCCACTACGAAGTTGACCAGAATCACCAGGCAGGCGATTAACAGGATGCCGTTTTGCACGACGGGATAGTCCCGGGCGCCAATGGCTTCGATCAGCCATTTGCCGATGCCGGGCCACGAGAAGATGGTTTCGGTCAGGACCGCACCGGCCAACAGGGTGCCGACTTGCAGGCCGACTACCGTCAGTACCGGAATCAGCGCGTTACGCAGACCGTGCACAAACACCACGCGCGACGGCGACAGGCCCTTGGCCTTGGCGGTGCGAATGTAGTCTTCACGCAGCACTTCCAGCATCGACGAACGGGTCATCCGCGCGATTACCGCCAGCGGGATGGTACCGAGCACAATGGCCGGCAGGATCAGGTGGTGCAGGGCATCGACGAACGCGCTGACGTCATCGGCCAGCAGCGTGTCGATCAGCATGAAGCCGGTGCGTGGCTCGATGTCGTAAAGCAGGTCGATCCGCCCGGACACCGGGGTCCATCCCAGGCTCACCGAGAAGAACATGATCAGGATCAGGCCCCACCAGAAGATCGGCATCGAGTATCCCGCCAGGGAGACACCCATCACCCCATGGTCGAACAGGGATCCTCGCTTGAGTGCCGCGATCACCCCGGCCAGAAGGCCCAGGATGCCGGCGAACAACATGGCGGCCGTGGCCAGTTCCAGGGTCGCGGGGAATAGAGAGCTGAACTCGCTCCAGACGCTTTCACGGGTTCGCAGGGATTCACCGAGGTCGCCGTGGGCCAGTTTGCCGATGTAATCCAGGTACTGGGCATACAGGGGTTTGTTCAGACCTAGGCGTTCCATTGCCTGAGCGTGCATTTCCGGGTCGACTCTGCGTTCGCCCATCATGACTTCCACGGGGTCGCCAGGGATCATGCGAATCAACGCAAATGTCAGCAAGGTGATGCCAAAAAACGTGGGGATCAGTAACCCCAGTCGGCGGGCAATAAAACTAAACATCGTAAGGTGTACCTCATCAGCCGGGTAGGCGTGCCCGGCATGCCTGGGTCAGGCATGCCGGGAGTTTTCTTATCTACTTCACCTGGGTGGTGGCGAAGTTATTCGTGGTGAGGGGGCTAATGTTATAGCCCTCTACGTTGTTGCGCATTGCGGTAAACATTCTAGTGTGCGCCATGCTGATCCATGGCTGGTCCTCGTTGAAAACAACCTGGGCCTGCTCGTAGAGCGCGGCACGCTCGGCCGGATCGGTTTTTTCCCGGGCCTGGTCGATCAGCGCCTGGAACTTGTCGCTGCACCAGCGAGCGTAGTTTTCTCCGTTCTTGGCCGCTTCACAACTGAGCATAGGCGTCAGGAAGTTATCCGGGTCGCCGTTATCGCCCGCCCATCCGGCGGAAACCATGTCGTGCTCGCCGTTTTTGGCGCGTTTGAGCATTTCACCCCATTCCATCACGCGGATGTCGATCTTGATCCCGACCTTGGCCAGGTCGGCTTGCATCATCTGCGCGCCGAGCATCGGGTTCGGGTTGGTCGGACCACCACCGTTGCGGGTGAACAGGGTGAACGTGGTGCCTTCCGGTACGCCGGCTTCCTTGAGCAGGGCGCGAGCCTTGTCCAGGTCACGGGGCGGGTTCTTCAGGCTGTGGTTGTAGCCCAGCAGGGTGTCCGGGTACGGGTTGACCCCGGCCGTTGCATTGCCCTTGCCGAACAACGCATTGACGTACGCCTCCTTGTCGAAGGCGATGTCGATGGCTTTGCGCACCCGCACGTCACTCATGTACTTGTGGGTGGTGTTCATGGCGACGTAGGAAACGGTCATCGCGTTCAGTTCGTCGACCTTCAGGTTCGAGTCTTTCTTGATGCTCGGGATGTCATCCGGCTTCGGATACAGCGCGACCTGGCACTCGTTGGCCTTGAGCTTCTGCAGGCGCACGTTGTTGTCGGTCGCGATGGCCAGGATCAGCGAGTCGGCCGGTGGCTTGCCACGGAAGTAGTCCGGGTTGGCCTTGAAACGAACCTGGGCATCCTTGTTGTAACGCTGGAAGACAAACGGGCCGGTGCCGATCGGCTTGCTGTTCAAGTCGCCGGTCTTGTTGGCCTTGAGCAACTGGTCGGCGTATTCGGCCGGGTAGATCGAGGAGAAGGCCATGGCGATGTCGGCCAGGAATGGCGCTTCGCGGCGGGTCAGGGTGAACTTGACCGTGTTGTCGTCGACTTTCTCTACGCTCTTGAGCAGCTCTTTGAAACCCATGCTTTCAAAGTACGGGAAGCCCACGCTCGACAGCTTGTGCCACGGATGATTCGGGTCCAACTGACGCTGGAAGCTCCAGACCGCGTCGTCGGCGTTCATGTCGCGGGTCGGCTTGAAGTATTCGGTGGTGTGGAATTTGACGCCTTTACGCAGATGGAAGGTGTAGCTCAGACCGTCTTCGCTGATGTCCCAGGATTCGGCCAGCGCCGGAATCACTTCGGTGGTACCGGGCTTGAAGTCCGCCAGGCGATTGAAGATGGTTTCGGCCACGGCATCGGCGGTGACTGCAGTCGTGTACTGGACCATGTCAAAGCCTTCGGGGCTGGCTTCGGTGCAAACCACCAGGGGTTTGGCCGAGACACCGACAGCGACACTGAGCAAAGCAGCCGCGATGGCCGCACGTAGGGGAAGCATTTTCATCAAGAACCCTCTGCAATCAGTTAAAGGACAAAAGCCGAACGGCCGATTCATGGCTGAGCCAACCGTTCGGCAGCGGTATTACAGGATGTTGAACGGAACCGTGGTCACGAGACGGAACTCGTTGATGCTGCCGTCAGCCTGGTTTTCGCTGGCACGGTGAGCGGTGTAGGTGCCGCGGATCGTGGTGGCCTTGAGCGGGCCGCTCTGCACGGCGTAGGTCGCGCCGATGCCGTATTCATAATGGGTTTCGCCATCCTGGGCCTGGATGCCGTCGTAACCCTTGCCCGCCACGCCGCCGTTGCCGGTGTAGTGAGTACCGTCGATGCCCCAGCCACGAGCCTGGTAGATGTTGAACTTCAGGCCCGGTACGCCGTATTCGGCCATGTTCAAACCGTAGGCAACCTGGAACGATTTTTCGTTCGGGCCGTTGAAGTCCGACAGCAGGGAGTTGGCCAGGTAGATGCCGTTGGTTTCATGCAGGTAGTCGAAGTACTCGTTACCGTTCACTTCCTGATACGAGAAGGTCAGGGTGTGGGCCTGGTGGGTCAGGCCGAACGACAGCGAGTAGGTGTCGTTGTCGATGTCGCCGATCAGGGCCTTACCGGTTTCCTTGGTTTTGTAGTAGTTCAGGCCAGTGGTCAGGCTCAGTACCTGGCTATCGCCCAGTACGTGAGAGGCGCCGAAGTAATACTGGTTCCAGATGTCTTCAGCCTGGGTCGCCCAGAGGCTGGTGGTCAGGCTGGCGAGCGGGTTGTAGGTGATGCCGCCGGTGTAGACGTGGTCGGTTTCGACGATGCCGTTGGCGTATTCGGTGCGGAATTTGCGCTGGCTTTCTTCGGTACGCGGTGAGTTGCGGTCGAAGGTGGCCAGGTCGAAGGCCAAGTTGTTCAGTTCTTCGCTGTGGATGGCCAGACCTTCGAAGCTCGAAGGCAGTGCACGGTTGCCGATCACGTCGACCATCGGACTGCTGAAGTTCATGCGACCGGCGGTCAGGGTGGTGTTGGAAACACGGGCCTTGACGTTGGCCAGGCCCAGTTTGCTCCACTGGCCTTGAGCGTCGCCGCCTTCCTTGGTCAGGGTACGGTTGTTACCCGCGCCTGGACGAGTGCCCGGTGCGCCACCGTTGTTGGATGCCAGGTCCTTGCGGTCGCGATCCAGGGCGATAGCGTTATAGGCCGCCACTTCAGTGCTGAAACCGACAGTGCCTTCGGTGAAGCCCGAGTTGTACTTGAGGATGGTGCCCTGGACCCAGTTGATCCGGCGATCGGTCGGGGTCGAAACGCCGTCTTTCTTGTAGGCGAACTTGGCGCCGCGTTGCAGTTGCTCGTTGGCGTACCAGTTACGCGTGGTGCCAGTGATCGACTGGCCTTCGACAAAGCCGGTGGCTTCGCTCTGGGCGTTTTTCTCGTTCACGGTAACCGGGGTGAAAGCCTGGCTTTGGGTCTCTGCGTAAGCCGTGGCGGTTACGCTGCTGATGGCCAGGGCCAATAACGCGGTGCTGCTCAGTTTCATGGGTAAAGCTCCTTACTTTCTTTTTTTATACCGGTCTTTTTTTGTGATCCGGCTATTGGTTTAGAACTCGTTCATGGCATCGCAAACGTTTGCTATCAGCCAAGTTGGCGAAAGACGGCAAAGCGTCTGCGTGAGGGCGGAAAATCCGCCCTCTGGCATTTCTGGCTAATCGGTTATTTTTCTATGCTGACACCCGAGAAAACATTGCGGCCGAACGGGCTCACCTTGAACCCTTCGATTTTGGCGCTCAGCGGCTGATTGACCGTTGAGTGGGCGATAGGCGTGATCGGCACTTGCTGTTTGAGCAACTGTTGCGCCTGTTTGTAGAGCTGGGTGCGCTGGTCACGATCGGTGACGACCTTGGCCTGCTTGATCAGCGTGTCGTAAGCCGGATCACACCACATCGAGTAGTTGTTGCCGCCAATGGCGTCACAGCTGTAGAGCGTGCCCAGCCAGTTGTCCGGATCACCATTGTCACCGGTCCAGCCGATCAGGCTGATGTCGTGCTCGCCATTCTTGGTGCGCTTGATGTACTCGCCCCACTCATAGCTGACGATATTGACCTTGAGACCGATCTTCGCCCAGTCAGCCTGAAGCATCTCGGCCATCAACTTGGCGTTGGGGTTGTATGGACGCTGGACCGGCATGGCCCAGAGGGTGATTTCAGTGCCTTCCTTGACGCCGGCAGCCTTGAGCAATTCCC
Source organism: Pseudomonas sp. B28(2017) (assembly GCF_002113025.1). GTDB lineage: Bacteria > Pseudomonadota > Gammaproteobacteria > Pseudomonadales > Pseudomonadaceae > Aquipseudomonas. The sequence goes on from NZ_NEJH01000002.1 coordinate 738,122, forward strand.
GGGCTTTTTCCGGATTGTAGGTGGCGTCTTTGATAGTGTCGTCGTAGGACCATTGGGTCGGTGGCATGGCGTTGACCGCCAGTTGCCCCGCGCCCTGGTAAACGGCATTGAGAATGCCTTGCTTGTTCACCGCCATGTCCAGCGCCTGACGCACCTCGAGCTGGTCGAACGGTTTGTGGCGCACGTTGTAGGCGATGTAGCCGAGGTTGAAACCAGGCTTCTCGATCAGTTGCAGGGCCGGGTCGTTCTTCAGCGCGGTCACATCGGCAGGGCGCGGGTGCAGGGTGATCTGGCACTCGTTGGCCTTGAGTTTCTGCACGCGCACCGAGGCATCGGTGTTGATGGCGAATATCAGGTTGTCGAGCTTGACCCGGCTCGGGTCCCAGTAATGTTTGTTGCCGGTGTAACGGATGTTCGAGTCTTTCTGATAGCTCTTGAACACGAACGGCCCGGTGCCGATCGGCTTCTGGTTGATGTCGCTCGGTTTGCCTTGCGCCAGCAGCTTGTCGGCGTATTCGGCCGAAAGGATGGCAGCGAAGCTCATGGCGATGTTCTGGATGAACGCGGCGTCCACGCTGTTGAGCGTCATGACCACGGTCAGCGGCCCGGTCTTTTCGACCTTGGCGATGTTCTTGTTCAGGCTCATCCCGTTGAAGTACGGAAACTCTGTCGGATAAGCCTTACGGAAAGGCTGTTGCGGGTCGAGCATGCGATTGAACGTGAACAGCACGTCATCGGCATTGAAATCACGGGTTGGCGTGAAGTATTTGGTGGTATGAAACTTCACCCCTTCGCGCAGGTGGAAAGTGTACTTCAGGCCGTCCTCGGAAATATCCCAGCTCGTGGCCAGGCCCGGTACGACGTTGGTCGCGCCTTTCTCGAATTCTGCCAACCGGTTGTACAGCGGCTCGGCGGCGTCGTTGTCGGTCGCAGTGGTGTACTGCGCCGTATCGAAACCGGCGGGGCTGCCTTCGGAACAGAACACCAGGCTGTTGTTGGCGGCCTGGCTGATGGAAGTGGCGGCCAACAGGCCGGTGCCCAGCAGTGCGGATAAAACCAAGGTATGGCGCATAACGCTCCCTTTTCTCTCAAAGTGTTGTCAATGAGCCGCCGTCTCGTCCGCAGACGTAGAGGCATCACTGATTTCAAGCCATGCACGCAGCAGTAACCGATGACCCACGCATGCACTGGTCGGATCCCGACGGTATGAACCATGGGTCCGGCAGTAAATGCGTAGAGTCCTGAAGACTCGTAGGAAATGGCAACGCGTCCTCACCCGATGCTGTAGTCAGCTGCGGATTTGGATGTAGGCGAATTCCTGCTTTCTCGGTAGATAAAGCAACGGCGACGTCAGAAACGTCGCCATTGCAAAACCTTATTTGCTGACGCTGACGCCGTAGAAGGAGTTCAAGCCAAATGGGCTGATCTTGAAGTCCTGCACTTCGGCACGCATGGGCTGGAACACCGTCGAGTGAGCGATAGGTGTCATTGGAACAGCATCTTTGAGGACGTGTTGCGCCTGCTTGTACAGTTCGGTGCGCTTGGCCTGATCGGTCGTGCGCTTGGCTTCTTTCACGATGCCGTCGAACTTCTTGTCGCACCACTTGGAGAAGTTGTTGCCTTGCAGGGAGTCGCAGCCGAACAGCACGTTCAGCCAGTTGTCAGGGTCACCGTTATCGCCGCTCCAGCCAATCAGCATCGCGCCGTTCTCGCCGCCTTTGGAGCGCTTGATGTACTCGCCCCATTCGTAGCTCTGGATTTTGGCCTTGATACCGATCTTCGCCCAGTCGGACTGCAGCATTTCTGCCATCAGCTTGGCGTTCGGGTTGTACGGACGCTGTACCGGCATCGCCCACAGAACGATTTCGGTGCCTTCCTTCACACCGGCTTCCTTGAGCAGCTCTTTGGCTTTCTCAGGGTTGTACGGTGCATCCTTGATAGTGGTGTCGTAGGACCACTGGGTCGGTGGCATGGCGTTGACGGCCAGTTGGCCGGCGCCCTGGTAAACCGAGTCGATGATCTGCTGCTTGTTGACGGCCATGTCCAGTGCCTGACGCACTTTCAGTTGGGCCATCGGGTTCGGCTTGTCGTCACCCTTGATCTTGTCCATCACGTTGTAGGCGATGTAACCCAGGTTGAAACCAGCCTGATCAGGCACTTTCAGGGTTTTGTCTTCCTTGAGCGCCTTCAGGTCGGCCGGACGCGGGAACAGAGTGATCTGGCACTCGTTCTTCTTCAGCTTCTGGATACGTACCGACGGGTCTGTGGTGATGGCGAAGATCAGGTTGTCGATCTTCACGTCGTCAGGCTTCCAGTAGTCCTTGTTCCCGGTGTAGCGGATGTTGGAGTCTTTCTGGTAGCTCTTGAACACGAACGGACCAGTGCCAACCGGCTTCTGGTTGATGTCGGCGGCTTTGCCTTCCTTGAGCAGCTGGGCAGCGTACTCGGCGGACTGTACCGAGGCGAAACTCATGGCCATGTTCTGGATGAACGCGGCGTCAACTTCCTTGAGGGTGAACTTGACCGTGTGGTCGTCGACTTTATCGATCTTGGTGATGTTGGTGTCCATCCCCATGTCGGTGAAGTACGGGAATTCGGTCGGGTACGCCTTACGGAACGGGTCATCCTTGTTAATCATGCGATTAAAGGTGAACAGCACGTCGTCGGCGTTGAACTCACGAGTCGGCTTGAAGTACGGAGTAGTGTGGAACTTGACGCCTTCACGCAGGTGGAAGGTGTAGGTCAGGCCATCATCGGAGATGTCCCACTTGGTCGCCAGACCAGGAACAACGGCGGTACCGCCGCGCTCGAACTGGGTGAGGCGGTTGAACATGGTTTCTGCAGAGGCGTCGAAGTCGGTTCCGGTGGTGTATTGACCTGGATCGAAACCGGCCGGGCTCCCTTCGGAGCAGAACACCAGGTTAGTCGCTGCTTGGGCGAACGGTGCGCTGGCTAACAAGCTTGCGCCAACTAAAAACGGAATGACCGCGTGTTTAAGCATGGTGGCCTCATGATTTGTTGTCATTTTTGGAATTAGAGGACGACCTCGTGAGTCGTGCCTGCGGATACTTATGCAGGGGCCATACCCAATGCAAGATCCAGAGTGACTACAAGCCTTAAACGGTGGCACGAACGTACCTTAATGTCGCATTTGTATAACTCCTGACGCATTTGACCGTTTGCACGGTCTTTTTACGGTGCAAACGACGCACTTTCAGGGTGCGTCATGAGCACCGGGTGCTCCCGACCAGGGCAGGGTGTTACTTATTTATACCCCGTTTTGTGCGGTGGGTATGGCGTGAATAAAAGTGGTTATTGTTGCACCGATAGTGGCCAATTAATCTCAGTTGCACCAGGTGCAGCTGCCGGCTTTTCTCAGTGGACTATCCAGTTATAGCTCATGCCTGAACACTGCCAAAAAAAAGGTTCATCACAGATTGCCTGGAAAGACACTCTTGATCTTCATGAAAAAGAATTCGCTATCCCGGTAACCCTACGCCATCCGCTTGATGACTTTTATTCGATTGTTTATCCCTTCCAACTGACCGGCGTGCATCGGCCAGTGAACTCGGCTCACAATGCCCCGCCAGTAACCCTTTAGCCGTTCGGCGAATTGGATCAGAGCTGGTATTTCGTAGCGTGGGGAGTCAGATCGATCTGTAGGGCGTCGCCGTCAGGTTTGATGGTGACGACAGAAAAGCCCTCCCAAAAGGAAGGAAAGTCTTAATATCGCGCATAAGAACGCCGGTTTGCTCGCTGTGTTTGCTCGCACGAACATCGTCAATCAAATCGGCGTTCTTGTTTCTGTGTTTCCCGGGGTTCCGTGAAGAACCTTGAAAAAAGCCCCGCCCTCTTTCGAGTGGCGGGGCTTTCTTAATGCCTGCTGCCTCTGTAGGAGGTGTCAGTCAGGCTTCGGTCTTAGGAGCAGCGGCTTTGGCAGCGGCTTCCTTGATCAGCGCTTGCAACGAACCGTCGGCGGCCATCTCGGTCATGATATCGCTACCGCCGACCAGCTCACCGGCAACCCACAGCTGTGGGAAGGTTGGCCAGTTGGCATATTTTGGCAGGTTGGCGCGGATTTCCGGGTTCTGCAGGATGTCCACGTACGCAAACTTTTCACCACACGCCATCACGGCCTGTGCAGCTTTCGCAGAGAAACCGCACTGCGGGGCATTCGGCGAGCCTTTCATGTAAAGCAGAATGGTGTTGTTGGCAATCTGCTCTTTAATCGTTTCGATGATATCCATGGAGCACCTCGGCTGAACTTTCCGACTCATGGGTCGGCACGGTGGCGCATTGTAACGGAAAGCCGAGCGCCCTGCTCGGTCTCTCCGTCAGTATGTTTCATGCGGCGGCCACGGTCACCGGCACGCCATTGAGCGCGGCATTTCCCGACAGCTCGTCAATCTGGCATTCGTCGGTCAGGTCGTTGGCGCTGGAGCCTGGCTGACTGCTGGCAATCGACATTTGTACGCCCGGCCGCGCATGACCCCAGCCGTGAGGCAGGCTGACCACGCCTTTCATCATGTCCAGACTGCCAAGCACTTCGACTTCAATCACGCCCACCCGCGAACTGACTCGCACGCGCTGCCCGTCACTGAGCCCGCGACTGGCCAGGTCGTCCGGATGCATCAGCAACTGGTGACGTGGCTTGCCCTTCACCAACCGATGATAATTATGCATCCATGAGTTGTTGCTGCGTACATGCCGACGGCCAATCATCAACAACTCGTCGGCAGCCGGCGCCTGCAAGGCTGCGAAGCGCGCCAGGTCGGCGAGAATCACCGCAGGCGCGGCCTGGATACGTTGATTGGCAGTCTTCAGGCGTGGCGCCAGGTTAGGCTTGAGCGCTCCCAGATCAACACCATGGGGATGATCGAACAAAGTCGCCAGCGATAGCTTGTGCTCTGAAGTGTCGCCGTACAGCCCCATGCGCAGGCCGCGATCGATCATTTGCGCCGGAGCGATGGTGGGTTTCAACTCTTTGCCGGTCCTGACGGCAAATGCCTTGGCCAGCCCGACGAAGATCTCCCAGTCGTGCAATGCACCTTCGGGTTTGGCGAGGATGGCGCGGTTGAAACGACTGACGTTGCGCACCGCGAACAGGTTGAATGTGGTGTCGTAATGGTCGTTTTCCAGCGCCGATGTGGATGGCAGGATCAGGTCGGCGTAACGCGTGGTTTCATTGATGTACAGGTCGATGCTGACCATGAACTCCAGCCCGTCCAGCGCCTGTTCGAGCTTTCGGCCATTGGGCGTGGACAGTACCGGGTTGCCTGCCACGGTGATCAACGCCCGGACTTGCCCTTCCCCTTCGGTGAGCATCTCTTCGGCCAGCGCTGACACCGGTAGCTCTCCGGCGTACTCCGGGCGCCCGGAAACCCGGCTCTGCCACAGATTGAAATGCCCGCCCGATGTCGTCGCCACCAGGTCCACCGCCGGCTCGGTGCACAAGGCGCCACCCACGCGATCGAGGTTGCCGGTGACCAGATTGATCAACTGCACCGCCCAGTGGCACAGCGTACCGAAAGCCTGGGTCGAGACACCCATGCGGCCATAGCAGACTGCACTCGGTGCCGCGGCGAAGTCCCGCGCCAATTGGCGGATCTGTTCGGCCGGCACGGCGCACAACGGACTCATGGCCTCGGCGGTGAACGGCGCGACGGCCGCCCGCACCGCCTCCAGACCGTCAACCGGCAGATGGCTGCCACGGGTCAGACCTTCAGCGAACAGGGTGTTGAGCAGCCCGAACAACAGCGCGGCATCACCGCCAGGGCGAACGAACAGATGCTGATCGGCAATGGCCGCCGTTTCACTGCGGCGCGGATCGACCACCACCACTTTGCCACCCCGGGCCTGTATCGCCTTCAAACGTTTTTCCACATCCGGCACGGTCATGATGCTGCCGTTCGAAGCCAGCGGGTTGCCGCCCAGGATCAGCATGAAATCGGTGTGATCGATGTCCGGGATTGGCAGCAACAAACCATGGCCGTACATCAAATGACTGGTCAGGTGATGAGGTAACTGATCGACCGACGTCGCGGAAAACCGGTTGCGGGTTTTCAGCAGGCCAAGGAAGTAATTGCTGTGGGTCATCAGCCCGTAATTGTGCACACTGGGGTTGCCTTGATAGACCGCCACGGCATTCTGCCCGTGATGCGCCTGAATGGCGGCGAGGCGTTCGGCGACCAGATTGAATGCCGCGTCCCACTCGATGGGCTGCCACTCATTGCCCACCCGCTGCATGGGTTGGTGCAGGCGATCCGGATCATTCTGGATGTCTTGCAGCGCCACGGCCTTGGGGCAGATGTGCCCACGGCTGAACGTGTCCTGAGGGTCGCCCTTGATCGACGTGATCTGGACGTTACCGCGTTCGACCTCGGTGGTTTCGATGCTCAGGCCACAGATGGCTTCGCACAAATGGCACGCACGGTGATGGAGAGTCTTGGTCATGGCCAGTCTCTGTCTTGTCATGGGCGGGCAACGATGGCCGCGGAAACAAAACTATGGTGCCAGACCCGCCACCACGCCAGCGATGTTCGTCTTGTGAATCGAAGGTTATCAGGCCAGCCGATGACCGCCCCAGTTCAGTTTGGTCATCATCGAAGCGGTGAGGTGGGTCAGCGAGCGTGCCGTGAGGTCCGGTAGCTCCATTAACAGCTGTTCTTTCGATTCCATCGAGAAGCTTCCTGCATCGCTCGAGATTTATTTAGAACCCGGCACTTTGCATTAGTAAATATTTCAGGCTGGCGACACGCGGCTCAAGACCAGGAATGACAGGTCAGAAACCGACTGCCAGCACACCATTGCCGTCCCGCCTGATTGCCAAGCCCGGAGAGGCCGGTGTACAAATGAGCCGCTGCTATCAGGAAACAGGCTTCAAAAGCGCTACCTCGGTGAACCCGTAGCACCTCTGAAACTCCCTAAAAACTGTAGCCCTATTGGTAAGACGCGACATTTAATTATAAGATCGCGCCTTCCCCTATTTCGTCGCCCCGTGCGGCTTACGCCGCAGGTCTCGCCCGTTGTTCCGTCAAACAAGGCTTTGAGCATCTGCGGTTTGTAGCAAAAAGGTAGTCAATGATGAGCGCAAGGCACTTTCTCTCCCTGATGGATTGCACGCCCGAAGAGCTGGTCAGCGTGATCCGTCGAGGCGTTGAGCTCAAGGACCTGCGTAACCGCGGCGTACTGTTCGAGCCTCTGAAAAACCGCGTCCTGGGGATGATTTTCGAGAAGTCCTCGACCCGTACCCGAATCTCCTTCGAGGCCGGCATGATCCAGCTCGGCGGCCAGGCGATCTTCCTGTCGCCACGTGACACCCAACTGGGCCGTGGCGAGCCGATCGGAGACTGCGCCATCGTCATGTCGAGCATGCTCGACGCGGTGATGATCCGTACCTTTGCCCACAGCAACCTGACCGAGTTCGCCGCCAACTCCCGCGTACCGGTGATCAACGGCCTGTCCGATGACCTGCATCCGTGCCAGTTGCTGGCGGACATGCAGACTTACCTCGAACACCGCGGCTCCATCCAGGGCAAGACCGTGGCCTGGATCGGCGACGGCAACAACATGTGCAACAGCTATATAGAAGCGGCAATCCAGTTCGACTTCCAGTTACGCGTTGCCTGTCCGGAAGGCTATGAGCCCAATCCTGAATTCGTGGCCAAGGCCGGCGATAGGGTCACCATCGTTCGCGACCCGAAAGATGCCGTGCGTGGCGCACACCTGGTGAGCACCGACGTCTGGACCTCCATGGGCCAGGAAGAGGAAACCGCCAAGCGTCTGCAATTATTCGCCCCCTACCAGGTCAACCGCGCCCTGCTCGACCTGGCCGCTGAAGACGTGCTGTTCATGCATTGCCTGCCGGCGCACCGTGGCGAGGAAATCAGCGTCGACCTGCTCGACGACCCGCGCTCGGTGGCTTGGGATCAAGCCGAAAACCGTCTGCACGCGCAAAAAGCCTTGCTCGAATTCCTCGTTCCGCCTTCGTACCACCACGCATGAGCCAGCCATTACTGCTTAACCTGCGCAACCTCGCCTGCGGCTACCAGGACCAACGTGTGGTGCAGGACCTGAACCTGCATTTGAACGCCGGCGACATCGGTTGCCTGCTGGGCTCTTCCGGTTGTGGCAAAACCACCACACTGCGGGCGATTGCCGGTTTCGAACCGGTACACGAAGGCGAAATCCAGCTGGCTGGCGAGACCATCTCCAGTGCCGGTTTCACCCTCGCCCCGGAGAAACGTCGCATCGGCATGGTGTTCCAGGACTACGCGTTGTTCCCGCACTTGAGCGTGGCCGACAACATCGCCTTCGGCATTCGCAAGCACCCGCAAAAAGATCGCGTTACCGAAGAGCTGCTGGAACTGGTCAACCTGAAGAACCTCGGCAAGCGCTTCCCACACGAGCTTTCCGGTGGGCAGCAGCAACGTGTCGCCCTGGCCCGCGCACTGGCGCCGGAACCGCAACTGCTGTTGCTCGACGAGCCGTTCTCCAACCTCGATGGCGAATTGCGCCGCAAGCTCAGCCATGAAGTACGTGACATCCTCAAGGCCCGTGGCACCAGCGCGATTCTGGTGACACACGATCAGGAAGAAGCTTTCGGGGTCAGCGACCACATTGGCGTGTTCAAGGAAGGCCGACTGGAACAGTGGGATACGCCCTACAACCTCTACCACGAACCACTGACGCCCTTTGTGGCCAGCTTCATCGGCCAGGGCTATTTCATTCGCGGTCAGTTGAGCAGCCCCGAATCGGTGCAGACCGAGTTGGGTGAGTTGCGCGGCAACCGGGCCTACACCTGGCCGGTAGGCGGTGCTGTTGACGTGCTGCTGCGCCCGGACGATATCGTTTATGCACCGGACAGCCCACTGAAGGCGCAAATCTCTGGCAAGACCTTCCTGGGTGCGTCGACCCTGTATCGCTTGCAGCTGCCGACAGGCGCACAGCTGGAATCGATCTTCCCGAGCCATGTCGATTGTCAGGTTGGGGCGGATGTGGGTATTCGTGTCGCGGCTGAACACCTGGTGCTGTTCCAGGCGTCAGGCAGCAAGGCGGCTCAGATTCCTGCCGTTGAATCAGGTGTCCGGCGTTACAGCACGGCCAACTGATACCTCCCTCTGTAGGAGCAAGCTTGCTCGCTCCTACAGAGGGATTGCGTTATCCCAGCATCAGCGTGCCGCTGGCAACCAAGGTCGCATTCCCGCCGATCTTCACCCGGTCACCTTCCAGCCGGCAGAACAACTCCCCACCTCGCGTCGAACGCTGACAGGCCGTCAGGCTCGACTTGCCCAAACGCTTCGACCAGTACGGAATCAGGCTGCAATGAGTCGATCCGGTTACCGGATCTTCGTTGATGCCGATCGCCGGTGCGAAATAACGGGACACGAAATCGTGTTGGTTGCCTCGTGCCGTCACGATGGCACCCAGCCATGGCAGTTTCGCCAGGGCCACCATGTCCGGCTTGCAGTCGAGCACCGCTTGCTCGGACTCCAGCACCACAAACAACTCATTCGAACCCAGCACATCGACAGCTTCAACGCCGAGCGCACGCTCGACATCGAGGGTCACGCCGATTTCCGAGGGGATGATCGACGGGAAATCCAGCCACAGGCGACCACCTTCACGCGTTACGCTCAACGGGCCGGATTTGCAGATGAAGTCCAGTCGTTCGACAGGTTCCTTGTAGACCTCAAACAGCACATGGGCGCTAGCCAGCGTCGCATGACCGCACAATGGCACCTCGGTGGTCGGTGTAAACCAGCGGATGTGCCAGCCTTGCCCTTCGCGCACGACAAACGCCGTTTCGGCGAGGTTGTGTTCGGCGGCAATTTTTTGCATCAATTCATCGGCAAGCCAGGTATCGAGCCGATAGACCATCGCCGGGTTGCCGCTGAATGGCTGATGGCTGAACGCGTCGACCTGATGGAACTCCAGTTGCATAACCTTCTCCCTTTGTCAGACCGCTGAGCATGCAGTGCCGGCCGCCCCGGCACCAGTGACAGAGCTGGCTGATTTTCACCATACAGCGCTGCGCGCACGTCGACGCTCACGCACGGCCGATATCGGCAAACTTCGCCTGAGTGTGTTCGGCCAGCACGGCCGGTGCCAGCTCGACTTCCAGTCCACGTCGACCCGCACTGACAAAAATGCTGGCGAAGGGCTGGGCTGAATTATCAATGAACGTACGCAAACGCTTTTTCTGCCCCAGCGGGCTGATCCCGCCCAACAGATAGCCAGTGGAGCGCTGCGCTGCCGCCGGATCAGCCATTTCAACCTTTTTCACGCCGGCGGCGTGGGCCAGCCCTTTCAAGTCCAGGCTGCCGACAACCGGCACCACGGCCACCAGCAACTCGCCTTTTTCGCTGGCCGCCAGCAAGGTCTTGAACACCTGCGCCGGATCGAGCCCGAGTTTTTCCGCTGCTTCCAGCCCGTAGGAGGCAGCCTTCGGGTCATGTTCGTAACTGTGTACGCGATGTTCGGCCCGAACCTTTTTCAACAAATCCAATGCGGGGGTCATGGCAGCTCCAGACAGGGCGGCAGAAGAAAAATACTGCGTCGGATTCTAGGACATTGATCGTTAAAAGGCTCTACGGCAACGCATCCATAACGCCATCGTCTGGCCATCCCATTACCCAACGACTTGTTCATTCATGCGACGAATAGTTTATTTATGACCGATGGTTCACTTTCGACCTTTGACAGTAGCGTTTCTTGTCTATATTTTTTCGTTTATGAAACTGCACGAAATGTCCTACCGCAGTACCCGGCAGTAAACCGCGACCAGGATGGGGATCCTGCCTCGGCGAAAACCGCGCTTCGCCCATGATGGAAAAAAGCGCCAGACAACAAAAAAAATGAGGTTTCAATGACAACTGCTTTACAACAACCGTCGCTCTCGAGCCAATGCATGGCCGAGTTTCTGGGTACAGCGCTGCTGATCTTCTTCGGTACAGGTTGTGTTGCCGCGCTCAAAGTCGCGGGTGCCAGTTTTGGCTTGTGGGAAATCAGCATCATCTGGGGCGTCGGCGTCAGCATGGCGATCTACCTCACCGCCGGGGTTTCCGGAGCTCACCTGAACCCTGCCGTAAGCATTGCCCTGAGCATTTTCGCGGACTTCGAAAAGCGTAAACTGCCTTTCTACGTACTCGCCCAAGTGGCGGGGGCCTTCTGTGGAGCACTGTTGGTTTACACGCTCTACAGCAATCTATTCTTCGAATTCGAACAAACGCAACACATGGTTCGCGGCACTCAAGCCAGCCTTGAACTGGCCTCCGTGTTCTCCACATTCCCGAACCCTGTACTGACCACCGCCCAGGCATTTCTGGTCGAGGTGATCATTACAGCCATCCTGATGGGCGTGATCATGTCCCTGACCGACGACAACAATGGCCTGCCCAAAGGCCCGTTGGCGCCGCTGCTGATCGGCCTGCTGATTGCGGTGATCGGCAGCTCGATGGGGCCGCTGACCGGTTTTGCCATGAACCCCGCACGAGACTTCGGCCCTAAACTGATGACTTTCTTCGCCGGCTGGGGTGAAATTTCCTTCACTGGCGGACGCGACATTCCGTACTTCCTGATTCCGGTTTTCGCACCGATTGTCGGTGCCTGCCTCGGCGCTGCGGCATATCGCGGGTTGATTGCCCGTCATCTGCCAAACGCCGCACCAGCGACAAAGGAAGCAGTACCGGCCATCGACGGCAAACCGAGAACTTCCTGATACCGTTGGCGCGTGCTCCTGCCCTTTGATCACGCGCCAGACCTCACTCCCTTTTTTCGTCCAAGGCAATCGACATGACCGACACACAGAATAAGAACTACATCATTGCCCTCGATCAGGGTACGACCAGTTCCCGCGCAATCATTTTCGACCGCGACGCGAACGTGGTCTGCACCGCCCAACGGGAGTTCGCACAGCATTATCCGCAAGCCGGTTGGGTTGAGCATGACCCGATGGAGATCTTCGCCACGCAAAGCGCCGTGATGGTCGAGGCCCTGGCACAAGCCGGCCTGCACCACGATCAGGTCGCAGCCATCGGCATTACCAACCAGCGCGAAACCACCGTGGTGTGGGACAAGAACACCGGCCGCCCGATCTACAACGCAATCGTCTGGCAGTGCCGACGCAGCACCGAGATCTGCCAGCAACTCAAACGCGACGGTCACGAGCAATACATCAGTGAAACCACCGGCCTGGTCACCGACCCGTACTTCTCCGGCACCAAGCTCAAGTGGATCCTCGACAACGTCGAAGGCAGCCGCGAACGCGCGCGCAACGGCGAGCTGCTGTTCGGCACCGTCGACAGCTGGCTGATCTGGAAATTTACCGGCGGCAAGGTCCACGTCACCGATTACACCAACGCCTCGCGCACCATGCTCTTCAACATCCACACCCTGGAGTGGGATGCGAAGATGCTGGAGGTTCTGGATATTCCGCGCGAAATGCTGCCGGAAGTGAAATCCTCGTCGGAAATTTATGGCCATACCAAAAGCGGCATTGCCATCGGCGGGATTGCCGGCGACCAGCAAGCCGCCCTGTTCGGCCAGATGTGCGTCGAGCCAGGCCAGGCGAAAAACACCTACGGCACCGGCTGCTTCCTGCTGATGAACACCGGCGACAAAGCGGTGAAATCCCGACACGGCATGCTGACCACCATCGCTTGCGGCCCGCGTGGCGAAGTGGCCTACGCTCTGGAAGGCGCCGTATTCAACGGCGGATCCACCGTGCAATGGCTGCGTGACGAGCTGAAGATCATCAATGACGCCCATGACACCGAATACTTTGCCAACAAGGTCAAGGACAGCAACGGCGTGTATCTGGTGCCCGCTTTCACCGGACTTGGCGCTCCGTACTGGGACCCGTACGCACGTGGCGCATTGTTCGGCCTGACCCGCGGCGTACGTGTGGACCACATCATTCGCGCAGCCCTGGAATCGATTGCCTACCAGACCCGCGACGTGCTGGACGCCATGCAGCAGGACTCCGGGGAACGCCTCAAGGCCCTGCGCGTGGACGGTGGCGCAGTCGCGAACAACTTCCTCATGCAGTTCCAGGCCGACATCCTCGGCACCCAGGTCGAGCGCCCGCAAATGCGCGAAACCACGGCACTCGGCGCCGCTTACCTGGCAGGCTTGGCCTGTGGCTTCTGGGGAAGCCTGGAAGAGCTGCGTGGCAAAGCCGTGATCGAGCGCCAGTTCGAGCCGACGCTGGATGAAACGGCGAAGGAAAAACTCTACGCCGGCTGGAAAAAAGCCGTCAGCCGTACCCGCGACTGGGCGGCTGAAGACGAGGCTGAATAAGCCAAGACGCAGACTCGTATCTGTATGTAACTGGTCGGGAGCAGATTCCTGCGGCATCATGGGCAAATTTTGCACGGCAGCCCAAAGGACGCCCCATGAATCTGCCTCCCCGTCAGCAGCAAATCCTCGAACTGGTTCGCGAACGCGGCTATGTCAGCATCGAGGAAATGGCCACGCTGTTCGTAGTTACCCCGCAGACCATCCGCCGCGATATCAATCAGCTCGCGGAAGCCAATTTATTGCGTCGCTACCACGGCGGCGCAGCTTACGATTCAAGTGTCGAAAACACCGCCTACGCCATGCGCGCCGATCAGATGCGCGATGAAAAACAGCGTATCGGCGAAGCCATTGCCGCGCAGATTCCCGACCATGCCTCGTTGTTCATCAACATCGGCACGACTACCGAATCCATCGCCCGGGCACTGCTCAACCACAGTCACCTGAAGATCATCACCAACAACCTGCATGTGGCGTCGATGCTCAGCGCCAAGGACGATTTCGACGTACTGCTGACAGGTGGCAACGTACGGCGTGACGGTGGAGTTGTGGGTCAGGCCAGTGTCGACTTCATCAACCAGTTCAAGGTCGATTTCGCCCTGGTGGGCATCAGCGGCATCGATGAGGACGGCAGCCTGCTGGATTTCGACTACCAGGAAGTGCGGGTATCCCAGGCGATCATCGCCAATGCCCGGCAAGTGATCCTTGCGGCCGACTCCAGCAAGTTCGGGCGCAACGCCATGATTCGCCTGGGGCCGATCAGCCTGGTTGATTGTCTGGTCACTGACCAACAGCCTTCGCCAGCGCTGGTGCAACTGTTGAACCAGCACAAGGTTCGCCTGGAAGTGGTTTAACCCCCCTGCCCATGGCGCCTGCACTGGCGCCATCGCGAGCAAGCTCGCTCCCACAGAAAATTGAGTCGGTCACAAATCTTGTGCGCGTCATCAATCACTGTGGGAGGACTTGCTCTGGGTGGCAATCCGCGAAGACTTCCGCGAAAACAACACATCAGCCGCGCCCGGCACCCACTTGATGTTCGAATATTTTCCTTTAACGGCCCTTCGATGAGTATTTTCAATCGAAGCTGACTGGCTGTGGGCGTCTTTATGGGCTAGTATTTTCGCAAATGAACATTTATGTTCGAATTCAAATACAGAACATCAAAGAATTCCGAGGCCGAGCCGATGCCCACTTCCACCTTGCCTACGCCCCCTCTCGCCGAGGTCTACGATATCGCCGTCATCGGTGGCGGGATCAATGGCGTGGGGATCGCAGCGGATGCCGCCGGCCGCGGTCTCTCGGTGTTCCTTTGTGAAAAGGATGACCTGGCCAGCCATACCTCGTCGGCCAGCAGCAAGCTGATCCACGGCGGCCTGCGCTACCTCGAGCATTATGAATTCCGCCTGGTGCGCGAAGCCCTGGCTGAACGCGAAGTGCTGTTGGCCAAGGCTCCGCACATCGTCAAGCAAATGCGTTTCGTGTTGCCGCACCGCCCGCACCTGCGCCCGGCGTGGATGATCCGTGCCGGCCTGTTCCTCTATGACAACCTGGGCAAGCGCGAGCAACTCGAAGGTTCGAAAAGCCTGAAGTTCGGCCCCGACAGCGCGCTGAAAAGCGAGATCACCAAAGGCTTCGAATATTCCGATTGCTGGGTCGACGACGCGCGCCTGGTGGTATTGAACGCCATGGCCGCCCGGGAAAAAGGCGCCCACGTTCACACTCAGACCCGCTGCGTCAGCGCGCGCCGTACCAAGGGCCTGTGGCACCTGCACCTGGAACGCGCCGATGGCAGCCTGTTTTCGATCCGCGCCAAGGCATTGGTCAATGCGGCCGGGCCATGGGTCGCCAAGTTCATTCGGGATGACCTCAAGATGGAATCGCCTTACGGTATCCGCCTCATCCAGGGCAGCCACCTGATCGTGCCGAAGCTGTATGAAGGCGAACACGCGCATATCCTGCAAAACGAAGATCAGCGCATCGTGTTCACCATTCCGTACCTGAATCAGTTCACTCTGATCGGCACCACCGACCGCGAGTACACCGGCGATCCGGCAGCGGTTGCGATCACCGATGGCGAAACCGATTACCTGTTGAACGTGGTCAATGCCCACTTCAAAAAGCAAATCAGTCGCGGCGACATCCTGCACAGCTATTCCGGCGTACGCCCATTGTGCAACGACGAATCCGACAACCCGTCGGCCGTGACCCGCGACTACACCCTGGCGCTGTCTGGCACTGGCGAAGAAGCGCCGTTGCTGTCGGTGTTCGGCGGCAAGCTCACTACCTATCGCAAACTGGCAGAGTCGGCGCTGGCGCAACTGGCACCGTACTTCAAGCACATCCAGCCAGGCTGGACCGCCAGCGCCACGCTGCCGGGCGGTGAAGACATGACTACCCCGCAAGCCTTGAGCTCGCGTATCCGCGACCAATTCGACTGGGTACCGAACGAGATCGCTCGCCGTTGGGCCACCACCTACGGCAGCCGCACCTGGCGCATGCTCGAAGGCGTTCAGGACCTCAGCGATATGGGCGAGCATATCGGCGGTGGTCTCTACACCCGTGAAGTCGACTATCTGTGCAGCGAAGAATGGGCCACCAGCGCCCACGACATCCTCTGGCGGCGCAGCAAGCTTGGTTTGTTCACGACGGTGGCCGAACAGGAAAAGCTCAAGGATTATCTGAACCAGGTCGAACAGAACCGCAGCAAGATCGAAGCGGCCTGATCGGTCACTGGTATAAACAAAAGCCCCTGGGCCTCACGATCCAGGGGCTTTTTCGTATCGATGGGTTTCAGTCACGCAAATCCGATTCGTGAATCGGCTGCTCACGGTGAGTCGCCCGCTGATACTGCGCCGGCCACACGGCCTTGTGCCCGCCCAGATCATCATCTGCATGCAGCGCCCAGTACGGATCGCGCAACAACTCCCGGGCCAGGAAAATGATGTCCGCCTGACATGTGCGCAGGATGTGCTCGGCCTGGGCCGGCTCGGTGATCATGCCAACGGTGCCGGTGGACATCCCCGACTCCTTGCGCACACGCTCGGCGAAGCGGGTCTGGTAACCCGGCCCTGTGGGAATCTCGGCATTCACCGCCGTCCCGCCCGACGAAACGTCGATCAGGTCCACCCCCAAGGCTTTGAGGCGACGCGCAAGCTCCACGGTTTCATCGGGGTTCCAGCCGTCCTCCACCCAGTCGGTGGCGGAGACCCGGACAAACACTGGTAATTCTTCAGGCCACACTGCACGCACCGCTTCGGTGACCTGCAGCACCAGCCGAATGCGATTGTCGAACGAACCGCCGTACTGGTCACGCCGCTGATTACTCAGGGGCGAAAGAAACTGGTGCAGCAGATAGCCGTGAGCCGCATGCACTTCGACCACCTTGAAACCGGCCGTCAATGAGCGTTTTGCCGCATCGACAAAGGCCTGGATCACTTGAGTGATATCGCCGTCATCGAGTTGTCTGGGTTGGGTGTGCTGCGGGTCGAACGCAATCGGTGAAGGGCCGACCGGCACCCAACCGCCCTCATCGGGTTTGACGCTGCCATGCTTGCCGAGCCACGGCCGGTGGGTGCTGGCCTTGCGCCCGGCATGGGCCAGCTGAATGCCGGCAACGGCACCCTGTGCATTGATGAAGCGGGTGATGCGTTGCAGGGGTTCGATCTGTTCGTCATTCCACAGACCGAGGTCCTGAGCCGTGATACGTCCGTCGGCGGTGACCGCCGTGGCTTCGGTAAATACCAGCCCGGCCCCGCCGACAGCGCGGCTGCCGAGGTGGACCAGGTGCCAGTCATTGGCCAGGCCATCGGCGCTGGAGTACTGGCACATCGGCGAAACGGCGATGCGGTTGGGTAGGGTCAATTGGCGAAGGGTAAAGGGCTCAAGCAGCAGACTCATGGGGCACCTCTCGTATCAGTGGGCAGGCTCCAGGTTCTGTTTGAATAGTCGACGAGTGACAGGAAAAAGGTACAACACCCGCCCCCGCGGGCAAAAAATTCGACAAGACGTCACAAGGATAATCAAGCAGTGCTTAGAGCCTAGTCGACATCGGGGGATGTCGCCCCCTTGCAAGAGCGAGCTCGAGATGGACGACAGGACACCACGGGGTATCAGCTCCCCAGCGCCATCGTTCACGTCCATCGTCGGAACGCCGCCCGGAGCGAGCTCGCTCCTACAGGTGTCAGTTCAACGCGGTTCGATGTGGGCAATCATCAGTTGAACCGTCTCGTTCCCTCGAAACTCGTTGAGGTCGAGCTTGTAGGCCAGCTCCACCCACTTGATCGTGGGATTCGGCCAGATGTCGCGGTCGACTCCAAAGGCAATGCCGTCGAGCTTCACCGAACCACATTCACTTTTCAGCACCACTTTGAGGTGCCGCTCGCCCACCACCCGTTGCTCGACCAACTGGAACACCCCATGAAACAACGGCTCCGGGAAGTGCTGCCCCCAAGGACCGGCATGTCGCAGGGCGCGGGCCAGTTCCAGGTGAAACTCTTCCACCGCCAGGGTGCCGTCCGACAGCAGGCGGCCAGTCAGGTCTTCTTCGCGCAGTTGCCGGCGCACTTCAGCGTCAAAGGCTTCGGCGAACAGGGGGAAATTCGCCTCCGGCAGCGTCAGGCCGGCCGCCATTGCGTGGCCACCGTACTTGGTGATCAGATTCGGATGCTGCGCCGCCACTACGCTCAGGGCGTCGCGGATGTGAAAGCCCTGGACCGAACGCCCCGAGCCCTTGAGCAGACCATCTCCGGCATCGGCAAAAGCGATGGTCGGGCGGAAATAGCGCTCTTTCATCCGTGACGCGAGGATACCGATGACGCCCTGGTGCCATTCGGGATCGAACAGGCACAAGCCGAATGGCATCGACTCCACTGGCAGATCCTTGAGTTGCGCCAGCGCTTCGCGCTGCATGCCCTGCTCGATGGATTTGCGATCCTGGTTCATGCCGTCCAATTGAGCAGCCATCTCACGGGCCAGACCTGCGTCTTCGGTCAGCAGGCATTCGATTCCCAGGCTCATGTCATCCAGGCGCCCTGCAGCGTTCAGGCGCGGGCCGACAATGAAACCCAGATCGGTGGAGGTGATGCGCGCATGATCGCGCTTGGCCACTTCGAGGATCGCCTTGATCCCCGGTCGGGCACGTCCGGCGCGAATCCGCTCCAGCCCCTGATGTACCAGAATCCGGTTGTTGGCATCCAGCGGCACCACGTCAGCCACGCTGCCCAAGGCCACCAGATCGAGCAGTTCGCCAATATTCGGCTGCGGCTTGCTGGTGTACCAGCCCAGCTCGCGCAACCGCGCACGCAGGGCCATCAGCACATAGAAAATCACCCCGACACCGGCCAGCGCCTTGCTCGGGAACTCGCAACCGGGCTGGTTCGGATTGACGATGGCGTCGGCCAACGGCAACTCGTCACCGGGCAAGTGGTGGTCGGTGACAAGCACCTTGAGCCCGGCCTTTTGCGCCGCTGCCACACCTTCGACGCTCGAGATGCCGTTGTCGACGGTGATCAGCAAATGAGGCTGACGCTCAAGCGCGACCGCGACGATCTCCGGTGTCAGGCCGTAACCGTAGTCGAAACGGTTCGGCACCAGATAATCGACATGCGCCGCCCCCAGCAAACGCAGGCCCAATGTGCCCACGGTGCTGGCCGTCGCGCCGTCGGCATCGAAGTCGCCGACGATCAGAATGCGCTGGCGTTGTTCGAGCGCCGTCACCAACAGGTCAACCGCGGCATCGATGCCCTTGAGCTGCCGGAACGGAATCAAGCGTGCCAGGCTCTTGTCCAGTTCCGCCTCGGATTGCACGCCCCGCGCTGCGTACAGGCGGGTGAGCAGCGGCGGAATATCACCGAGGAATGGCAGGGTGTCGGGCAGCAGGCGAGGTTCGATGCGCATGGGGCGAAAGATGCTTCTCTTCAATACGTAGGATAAAACCGGATGACGCGCTAAAGCAGTAGCGAAAAATCAGCCGCGCTCACCGGCCAGCCACTGCAACTGGACTTCGTGCTGACCACGGTCGTCGGTGACGAAAATCGTCCCTTCACTGATCATCACGTCCCACTTGATGACACGCGGCATGTCCTTGGCCAGAGTTTCCAGGACTTCCTGAGGCACGGCAGCAATGTTGACGTTTTTCAGGTTTTTCACTGCCGGTACCACTTTGCCTTCCCACACGCGCAGGCTGCCATAGGCCAACAGGCTGGTACGCTCAGTGCGGCGCGAACACCAGGTCAGGCGCTCGGCATCCGGCTGGCCGACTTCGATCCAGTGCAGGACGCGGTCATCCAGGCTTTTTTCCCACAAGGCAGGTTCATCCACTTCCGACAGACCACGGCCGAACGACAGCTGTTCGTTGTACCAAAGGGCGTAGGCCAACAGGCGCACGGTCATGCGCTCTTCAGTTTCCGAAGGGTGACGGGCAATGGTCTGCTTCACGTTCTCATAGATGCTGCGGTCGAGGTCGGTGAGGTTCAGTTCAAACTTGTAGGTCGTGGACGGCTGGGCCATGAACGGGCTTCTTGATACGAGGAAAGGCGGCAAGTCTAACCGATGCGCGAGGTATTCCACGAATTGAAGGTGATCGACCTGAAGCGTCTGACAGTCGGCTATGTTAAAACGCTGTATTCGCTCATCCCTTGCCCTACAGGATCCCGTATGCCGCTCACCGCCAAACCGCTTTCCGGTCTGAAAGTCATCGAATTGGGCACTTTGATTGCCGGCCCGTTTGCTTCGCGCATTTGCGCCGAATTCGGTGCCGATGTGATCAAGATCGAATCCCCGGACGGCGGTGATCCATTGCGCAAATGGCGCAAGTTGTATGAAGGCACTTCGTTATGGTGGTTCGTCCAGGCCCGCAACAAAAAGTCCCTGACCCTCAATCTCAAGCACCCCGACGGTCAGGCGATCCTGAAACAGCTGCTGGGTGAAGCAGACATTCTGATCGAAAACTTTCGCCCCGGCGTGCTGGAAAAACTCGGCCTGGGCTGGGATGTCCTGCACGCCTTGAACCCGAAACTGGTCATGGTGCGGCTGTCGGGTTTCGGCCAGACCGGCCCGATGAAAGATCAACCCGGTTTTGGTGCGGTCGGTGAATCCATGGGGGGCCTGCGCTACATCACT
The DNA here is from genome assembly GCF_002113025.1 of Pseudomonas sp. B28(2017). Classification (GTDB taxonomy): domain Bacteria; phylum Pseudomonadota; class Gammaproteobacteria; order Pseudomonadales; family Pseudomonadaceae; genus Aquipseudomonas. Next base: position 758,537 of record NZ_NEJH01000002.1, read on the forward strand.
GGCTTTGAAGACCGGCCACCCGTGCGCACCGGCATTTCCATCGGCGACTCGATTGCCGCGCTCTGGGGCGTGATCGGCGCACTGATGGCCCTGCGTCATCGCGAGGTTAACGGTGGCCAGGGGCAAGTGGTGGACGTGGCGCTGTATGAAGCCATCTTCGCGATGATGGAAAGCATGGTTCCGGAGTTCGATGTGTTCGGCTTCATTCGCGAACGCACGGGCAATATCATGCCGGGCATCACCCCGTCCTCGATCCACACCAGTGCCGATGGCAAGCACGTGCAGATCGGCGCCAATGGCGATGCGATTTTCAAACGCTTCATGCTGATCATTGGTCGGGAAGACCTGGCCAACGACCCCCTGCTTGCCAGCAACGATGGCCGTGATACCCGACGCGACGAGATTTATGGCGTCATCGATCGCTGGGTCAACTCGTTGCCGCTGGACACTGTGCTGGCACTGCTTAATCAGGCCGACGTGCCGGCCAGCCGGATCTTCAGCGCCGAAGACATGTTCAACGACCCTCAGTACCTGGCGCGGGAAATGCTCCTGCAAGCCAGGCTGCCGGACGGCAAAGACTTCAAGATGCCGGGCATTGTGCCGAAACTCTCAGAGACACCCGGTGAATGTGAATGGGTCGGGCCACAACTGGGTGAGCACAACGCACAGGTACTCCAGGAACTTGGCTATGACGCGACGCAGATCGCACAGTTGCGCAAAGACGGAGCCATCTGAACTGAGGCGTCTGCCGGCATGGGGCATTCACTGCCCATCGCGCGGCGGCTGGCTGCTGTGCGTGCTGGCGACCTTGTTCCTGCTCCTTGAACCGGTCCCCTCAGTCCTGGCGCAAACCAGGGAAACCCTGATCTGGCTCAAGCGCGACCTGCCGCCGCTGACGATTTTCGACGGACCGAAAAAAGGTCAGGGCGTTATCGATCAATTACTTCCATTGTTGATTGCCGGCATGCCGCAATACCAGCACAGCGTGATGAGGGTCAATCGCGCGCGTGGCCTGCAAATGCTTCATGAACCAACCCTGGTCTGCGACGCGGCGCTGAACTGGAGCAAGGAACGGGAACAGTGGATCGCCTTTTCCATCCCGGTCTTCCGCGCCATGAGCAATGGCCTGGCCGTGCGGCGCGTTGACCAGAACGTGCTGGCCCCCTTTATCAAGGATGGCGAAGTGGACCTGGCAGAGTTGCTCGCCAGCGGCAGCGAAAAACTGGGGATCATTGCCGAGCGCAATTACGGCGAATACCTCGACGAGCTGCTCAAGCAAGCGCCAGCCGACGCGCTGACCCCACATTATGGCAACGACGCTTTGGGCAGCCTGCTGCAAATGCAGCGCCTGGGACGCTTGCGCCTGTTGCTAGGCTATCGCCCGGAAATTCGCTACCAGGCCTCACTGCAAGGCATCGCAGAAGATGAGCTGCAGTTCTATCCGATTCGCGGCACGGGTAAATACCTGTCCGGCTACATCGGCTGTACAGATACGCCCAAGGGCCGACAGGCCATTGTCGAGATCAACCAGGTACTGCGCACCCTGCCCCGCGAACGCCTTGATGAGGCCTACGCCGCCTGGCTGGATCCACAAAGCCGCAGCGATTACCTGAAAGACACCAAGGCGTTTTTCGACAATCTGGCGCAGCCATGACAAATCCCGGGCAAAAAGAAACCCCGGGAAGTGGGGAGACGACCCGGGGTTAAACGTGGCCTGTTTGGAGACCCGTAGCAGCAAGCTACAAGCACCGGAGCACAATGCTTGATCCTGCTGTTACAAGGTCTGACTGACCTCGGCGCGGGAAGGTTCCCACAAAAATTCCTTCAATTGCGGCTGGCCAGCAGCTTGTCCTGCGCCGCATTTCGCAATGCCGCGATGACACAAGGCTCCAGGCGTCCTTCAGCGATCAGCACATCGCGATGCAAACCGTCGACCACGTCCGTCAGCAGGCGTTTGTCATTCAACTGGGCCTGATTGAACTCGCGCTCGACCACGGTCACGCCGATAGCATTCTTCAGGGTCACCCGGTATTCGCCACGAATGCCTGACGGGCTCAATGTGACCTGATACGGGCTCAGCGCCTCGCCGAGCAACAGACTGATACTTTCCATCCCGATCACCACTCAATAGTCCGAAAACAATGTGCCTGGGTCATGCCTGCAACAGATGACCACTGGCCCGAGAAGAAAGTTCTGGATACCGACCGCAAGCGAACCTGCTGCTCAGTCAACAGAGCATGCACGGCAAACATGACAGAGAAAAAACGCCAGCATCACGTCTGTCGGGTACGCCGGGCGATATCGGCCCAGCCCCCAACAATCCTCGTAGCTCGCCATCGGCCGTGTAAAACGGCACTGTCCACTGGTAGATATCCCTGACACCGTCCTTGAACACCAATTGGCGCTCGAAGAAGCGTGTCCTTCGCGTACTCAATTTTCGCGGCGATAACACGACAAGTGTGCATGCAGAAATGAAAAAGCCCGTCAGGAGACGGGCTTCAAAATGTAACAGCGCTGACCGGTTACAACGGCTTGCCGCGGTTGCCATGCTGACTGACAAAGGCCTGCACGGCCTTCAGGTCATTTGGCAATACGGTGCAACGTTCGTCTCGTTCAAACAAATCAGAAAGATGTACAGGCAGTTCGAGAGCTTTTCCTACACCGGCTTTTTCCACAGCGTCCGGGAATTTGACCGGGTGGGCGGTGCCCAGGATCACCATTGGAATGTCCAGGCTACGGCGACATTCCCGCGCGGCTTTCACACCAATGGCAGTGTGCGGATCCAGCACTTCGCCGGTCTGCTCATAGACTTCGGCGATGGTTTCGCAGGTTTGCGCATCATCCACGGCCAGCGAGTCGAACAACTTGCGGGCTTCGGTCCAGCGCTCTTGCTCGACACTGAAACCGCCGCCTTGCCTGAACGAATCCATCAGCCCGGCGATTGCCGCGCCATTGCGACCATGCAGGTCGAACAACAAGCGTTCGAAGTTCGACGAGACCATGATGTCCATTGACGGCGACAGAGTGGCGTGCAGGGTTTCCTTGACGTACTGGTTGCCGCTCATGAAACGGTGCAGGATGTCGTTGCGGTTAGTGGCGACGATCAACTGGTTGATCGGCAGGCCCATGTTGCGCGCCAGGTAACCGGCGAAGATGTCGCCGAAGTTGCCGGTCGGCACCGAGAACGACACCGAACGTGCCGGGCCACCCAGTTGCAGGGCCGCATGGAAGTAGTAAACGATCTGGGCCATGATCCGCGCCCAGTTGATCGAATTCACGGCGACCAGGCGAGTGCCCTTGAGGAAACCCTGGTCGGCAAAACTCGCCTTGACCATTTCCTGGCAGTCATCGAAGTTGCCTTCGATGGCGATGTTATGGATGTTCTCGCCGAAAATCGTGGTCATCTGCCGACGCTGCACTTCGGACACGCGGTTGTGCGGGTGCAGGATGAAGATGTCGACGTTTTCGCAGTGCTTGCAGCCTTCGATGGCGGCCGAGCCGGTATCACCGGAGGTGGCGCCGACAATCACCACGCGCTCGCCGCGCTTCTCCAGCACGTAGTCAAGCAGGCGACCGAGCAATTGCAGGGCGAAGTCCTTGAACGCCAGGGTCGGGCCGTGGAACAGCTCCAGCACCCATTCGTTGCCGTTCAACTGACGCAGCGGTGCGACGGCGTTGTGGGCGAACACACCATAGGTTTCTTCAAGGATCTTTTTGAAATCGGCATCCGGGATGCTGCCGGTGACGAACGGGCGCATGACGCGGAAAGCCAGTTCGTGATACGGCAGGCCGGCCCAGGAAGCGATTTCTTCCTGGGTGAAACGTGGCAGGTTTTCCGGGACGTACAGACCGCCGTCGGTGGCAAGGCCTGCCAGCAGGACGTCTTCGAAATTCAGGGCCGGTGCCTGGCCGCGGGTACTGATGTAACGCATGACTGACTCCAATGGACAGTGTTCGTAGTGCCGGGCCCGCAAACGAGCCCGGTCAACGATATCGGCTTAGTTCAGGTGCTCGACACGAATCCGCACGACCGGACCGACCACACCCGCCAGGGCTTCCAAAGCAGCGATGGCATCGTTGATGTGCTGTTCCAGCACGCGGTGGGTCAGCAGGATCATCGGCACCAGGCCGTCGTGTTCCTCGGCTTCCTTCTGCATGATCGACTCGATGTTGATGCCGCGCTCCGAAAGGATGCTCGCGACCTGAGCCAATACGCCTGGATGGTCCTTGGCCTGAATACGCAGGTAGTAGGCGCTTTCGCAGGCTTCGATCGGCAGGATCGGGTGAGCCGACAGCGAATCCGGCTGGAACGCCAGGTGCGGTACGCGGTTTTCCGGGTCGGACGTCATGGCGCGGACCACGTCCACCAGGTCGGCGATCACCGACGAAGCGGTCGGTTCCATACCGGCGCCCGCACCGTAGAACAGGGTCGAACCGGCAGCATCGCCGTTGACCATTACCGCGTTCATCACACCGTTGACGTTGGCGATCAGGCGATCGGCCGGGATCAGCGTCGGGTGCACGCGCAGTTCGATACCGGCCGCGGTGCTGCGCGCCACGCCCAGGTGCTTGATGCGATAGCCCAGCGCTTCGGCGTAGTTCACGTCAGCGGTGGTCAGTTTGGTGATGCCTTCGGTGTAAGCCTTGTCGAATTGCAGCGGGATACCGAACGCGATGGAGGCCAGGATCGTCAGCTTGTGAGCGGCATCGATACCTTCAACGTCGAAGGTTGGATCGGCTTCGGCATAACCCAGGGCCTGGGCTTCGGCCAATACGTCTTCGAAGGTGCGACCCTTCTCGCGCATTTCGGTCAGGATGAAGTTGCCGGTGCCGTTGATGATGCCGGCCACCCAGTTGATGCGGTTGGCGGACAGGCCTTCGCGGATCGCCTTGATCACCGGAATACCACCAGCCACCGCCGCTTCGAACGCAACGATCACGCCTTTCTCGCGGGCCTTGGCGAAAATTTCATTACCGTGAACGGCGATAAGCGCCTTGTTCGCGGTGACCACATGCTTGCCATTCTCGATGGCCTTGAGTACCAGCTCGCGGGCAACGGTGTAGCCGCCCATCAGCTCTATGACGATGTCGATCTCAGGGTTCGTGGCCACTTCGAAGACATCGGTGGTAATCGCAATACCGGTCGTTTGGAACTGAGGCTTTGGCGTGCGAATGGCAATTTGCGCCACCTCGATCCCACGCCCGGCACGACGAGCAATTTCCTCGGCGTTGCGCTGAAGTACGTTGAAGGTACCGCCACCGACGGTTCCTAACCCACAGATGCCTACTTTGACCGGTTTCACTGTGAACTCCCCATAAAACGGCCGACTCGAGGCCGGCCGTGAACACAACCGCAGACTCGCGGCTCTCTATTGATGGTCCGGCGAATGTGGCTACCGGACCATGATCGTCAAGGCTTGCCGTGACGTGCGAATTTACTTCGCGCCCAGCGCCAGTTTGGCGACTTGTGGCGCAGGCTGGTAGCCCGGAATGACCTGACCGTCGGCCAAAACGATAGCCGGTGTGCCGTTTACGCCGATCGACTGGCCGAGTGCGAATTGCCTGGAAACCGGGTTATCGCACTTGGCGGCCTTGATTTCCTTGCCCTCGACCATTTTATCCATGGCCGCTTTCTTGTCTTTCGAGCACCATACCGCCTGCAGCTGTTCGTCTCCCGGCGAGCCCAGACCCTGACGCGGGAACGCGACGTAACGCACTTCGATGCCGCGCTTGTTCAGCTCAGGCACTTCGGCGTGCAGCTTGTGGCAATACGGGCAAGTGGTGTCGGTGAATACGGTGATGTGCGACTTGGTTTCGCCAATGGCCGGGTAGACCACGGTTTCAGCCACTGGAATGTCGTTGATCAGCTTGGCAATGCCCAGGCGTTCAGTCTTCTCGGTCAGGTTGACCGGCTTTCCGTCCTTGAGATCGAACAGGTAGCCCTGGACCACGTACTGGCCGTCGGCACTGGCATATAGCACGCGGCTGCCCTTGAGCTTGACTTCGTACAGGCCGGGCAATGGGCTGGCGGTGATGCTTTCTACCGGCACCTCGAGCTGGAGGTTTTCCAGGCTTTTACGAATGGCTTTGTCGGCCGCGTCATCGGCGACGGCAAAGGTGCTGACCAGCGCAATGGCTGCGGCGGCGAAAATCTGGGTCAGACGCATGAGAACTCCTGAAGGCGAACATATGGGACGATCAGAACGCCCGTGCCAAGACACCGGGTCATAACCGCCCATCGTGCAAACCGGTCAAGCCTATCACATAAGGTTCGTGGGGCCGAATGCCGGTGATACAAGGCATTGGCGAATGCTTCTGTAGGAGCAAGCTCGCTCCTACAAGGGTTTACGGTCAGCCTCTGGGGTGGTGTTTGGCATGCAGGTCCTGCAAGCGCGCCCGGGCAATGTGGGTGTAGATCTGGGTGGTCGACAAATCGCTGTGCCCCAGCAGCATCTGCACTACCCGCAGGTCGGCGCCGTGGTTGAGCAGGTGCGTGGCGAAGGCATGGCGCAGCGTGTGCGGTGACAGCGACTTGCCGATTCCGGCCACCTTGGCCTGGTGCTTGATCCGGTGCCAGAAGGTCTGGCGGGTCATCTGTTCGCCACGCTGACTCGGGAACAACACGTCACTGGGACGCCCGCCAAGCAGTTCGCTGCGGGCATCACGCATGTAGCGCTCGACCCAGACAATCGCCTCCTCGCCCATCGGGACCAGTCGCTCCTTGCTGCCCTTGCCCATCACTCGCAATACCCCTTGGCGCAAATTGACCTGCTCCAGCGTCAGACTGATCAGCTCAGTCACCCGCAGACCGCAGGCGTAAAGCACTTCAAGCATGGCGCGGTCGCGCTGTCCGATGGCTTCGCTCAAATCAGGCGCCTTCAACAGTGCTTCTACATCGGCCTCCGACAAGGATTTAGGCAGTGGCCTGCCGAGCTGCGGCATATCAACCCTTAACGTCGGATCGACAGCGATCATCTTTTCCCGCAACAGATAGCGATAGAAGCCACGCACACCCGAGAGAAATCGTGCGGTGGAACGAGGCTTGTAGTTTTGCTCCAGGCGCCAGGCCAGGTGGTCGAGAATCAACTCGCGCCCGGCATTGACCAGCTCCAGCCCTTTATCCTGTAGCCAGCCATTGAACAGCGCCAGGTCACTGCGATAGGCATCGCGGGTGTTGTCGGAAAGGCCCTTCTCCAGCCACAAAGCGTCGAGGAATTGGTCTATAAGCGGGTGATCGATGGCAGGCATGGGCTCTCAAATCACACAGTCTCGAGACTGCGCACAAAATTAAAAACAGACATGGAAACGGCCGCTAGTCTTTCACAGGCCGCCAATTCAAGGAACAGGGAGCAGCAATGAGCGAGCAGCAGATTTTATTGGCATTTGGCGGGATAGGCGCGGCGGCGCTACTTTGCCAATGGCTGGCTTGGCGCCTGAAACTGCCGGCGATACTTTTCCTGTTGCTGACCGGCATCCTGGCCGGCCCCGGACTACACCTGCTCGACCCGCAGGAAATGTTCGGGCCACTGCTGATGCCGCTGGTGTCCCTGGCGGTGGCGCTGATCCTGTTCGAAGGCAGCCTGACCCTGCATTTGTCCGAGTGGCGCGAAATCGGCAGCGTCGTCCACCGCCTGGTCACGATTGGTGCCCTTTCCACTTGGGCAGTGATTGCGGTTGCCACTCACTGGCTGCTGGGTTTCGACTGGATGCTGGCCATCCTGTTCGGCAGCCTGACCCTGGTGACCGGGCCGACCGTGATCGTGCCGATGCTGCGCGTCGTGCGCCCGAAAGCCTCGATTGCCAACATCCTGCGCTGGGAAGGCATTGTCATCGACCCCATCGGCGCCCTGCTGGCGGTGGTCGTCTATAGCTTCATCATCGCCAGCGCCGTAGGTAACGGCTTCAAGGAAAGTCTGCTGACCTTCGGCGGCGTCATTTTGTGCGGTAGCCTGTTCGGTGCTTTTGGTGGCTGGTTGCTCGGCACCCTGATTCGTCGCCAATGGCTGCCGGAATATCTGCACAACCTGGCAGCGCTCGCGGCAGTCCTGGGTATTTTCATTGCTTCCAACGAGGTCACCCATGAGTCCGGGTTACTGGCCGTGACCCTGATGGGCATGTGGCTGGCCAACATGAAAGGCGTGGACGTGCGGCACATCCTGCACTTCAAGGAGAACCTCAGCGTACTGCTGATCTCCGGTCTGTTCATTCTGCTGGCGGCACGGCTGGACCTGAACGCCATGATCGGCCTCGGGCCCCTGGTGCTGATTTTGCTGCTGGTCATCCAGTTCATTGCCAGACCTTTGAATGTGCTGCTGTGCACGGCGGGCTCCAGCCTGAGTTGGCGCGAACGGGCCCTGCTGGCATGGATCGCCCCGAGGGGAATCGTGGCAGCGGCGGTGTCGGCAATCTTCGCCATCCGCCTGCATGAGACCGGTCATCAGGGGGCATTGCTGCTTGTGCCGCTCACCTTTGCGGTGATCATCGGCACGGTCGTATTGCAAAGCGCGACAGCACGACCGCTGGCACGCCTGCTGAAGGTGGCGGAGCCGGCGCCAAGTGGCTTCCTGATCATCGGCGCCAACGGACCTGCGCGCACGCTGGGCAAGGCGCTGCAACAACTGGGCAGCCGGGTGCTATTGACGGATTCGAGCTGGGAGAATATTCGTGCAGCCCGGATGGAAGGTTTGCCGACCTATTTTGGCAACCCGGCGTCGCAACATGCCGATGCGCATCTGGACCTGGTCGGCCTCGGGCATTTGCTGGCGCTGTCACCCTCCGGTGAGATGAATACCCTGGCACTGATGCGCTTTCGTCATGAACTGGGTCACCAGCGCATGTTCGGCCTGGCCAGCGGCCAGGAAAGCCGCCGCACCGACAAGCACCGCACCAGCCTGGAACATCGCGGCAATCAACTGGGCAGCGAAACGCTGACCTACGCCAAGCTCGCCAGCCAATTGAGCCTGGGCGCCGAGCTTTACAGCACGACTTTGAAGGACGGCTTCAGTTGGGACGACTACTGCGCGTTGCATGGCGAGCGTGCGACCTTGCTGTTCGTGCGTGACGATAACGGTTGGGTGCACGTGGTGACGCCGGACAGCTCACTGAAACCTTCGGCGGGGTGGACACTTTTAGCATTGATTCAGCCCGAGACGAGCAGCGCCTGACAGATCGATTCGCCCTGTAGGAGCTGGCTTGCCAGCTCCTACAGGGGACAGACAAATCGCACGCAACAAAAAAGCAGCCCGTAGGCTGCTTTTTTCTGCATCGGAAGCTGGACTTAAACCAGTTTTTCCTTGATGCGAGCTGCTTTACCCGACAGGTCGCGCAGGTAGTACAGCTTGGCTTTACGTACGTCACCGCGACGCTTGACAGCCATGCTGTCGATTTGCGGGGAGTAGGTCTGGAAAGTACGCTCTACGCCAACACCGTTGGAGATTTTACGAACGGTGAATGCACTGTTTACGCCGCGGTTACGCTTGGCGATAACAACACCTTCGAACGCTTGCAGACGCGAACGGTCGCCTTCCTTCACTTTCACCTGAACGACAATGGTGTCGCCCGGGGCAAAGGGAGGGATCTCTTTGGTCATCTGCTCTGCTTCGAGTGCAAGGATGATTTTGTTAGTCATGCTGTGCTCCTAAGGTAAATCGTCGGATCTACCATCGATACGTTGTTAACTATCGTCCCGCTCGCGGATATATTCCTCGAGCAGCTTCTTCTCTTCTCCAGAAAGCGAGCGGCTTTCCAGAAGATCGGCGCGTCGTTCAAAGGTCCGACCAAGGGACTGCTGTAAACGCCAACGCCGGATGTGCGCGTGATTGCCACTTAGCAATACGTCGGGAACACGCTGATCCGCATACACCTCCGGTCGGGTGTAATGCGGGCAATCCAGCAAACCATCCGTAAAGGAATCTTCCTCGGCGGAGTCCGCATGCCCTAAAGCTCCAGGCAGCAGTCGTGTAACCGCATCGATCAGGACCATCGCCGGCAGCTCGCCGCCAGACAATACATAGTCGCCAATCGACCACTCTTCATCGACATGAGCATCAATAAAACGCTCGTCAATGCCTTCATAACGGCCGGCAATCAGGATCAATGCATCCAGATTCGCCAACTCGCGTACCGCCGACTGAGTCAGTTGACGGCCTTGGGGGGACAGGTAAATTACCTTCGCCGCCTCCCCGGCTGCTGCCTTGGCCTGAACCAGAGCATCTTCCAGGGGCTTGATCTTCATCACCATGCCCGGACCACCGCCAAACGGGCGATCGTCCACAGTGTGATGTCGATCCGTCGTGTAGTCTCGCGGATTCCAACAGGTGAGCTGCAAGAGCCCCTGTTTCACCGCACGACTGGTGATGCCGTACTCGCTGATGGCGGAGAACATCTCGGGAAACAGACTGATCACTTCTACGCGCAAGTTAGCCACGCTTAGAAATCCGCGTCCCAATCCACCTTCATCTCGCCCGCGGCCAGGTCGACGGCCAACACGCATTGCTCCGTATAGGGCAACAGGCGTTCGCGATCATCCAGGCTGCCAGCGCAAGGCTTGACCACCATGACATCGTTCGAGCCGGTTTCCAGCAGATGATCGATTTTCCCGAACAGTTGTCCGAGAGTGTCGATGACCTTGAGACCTTCCAGCTGGTACCAGTAGTACTCGCCGTCGGTCAGTTCAGGGAACAGGTTGCGCGGCACGCAGATCTCATAACCGGCCAGAAGACGAGCTTCTTCGCGATCATCGAGACCCTTGAGCTTTGCGACCAGGAACTTGTCGTTCCCGCGTCCGCTGACCAGCTCTACCTGCTTTACATTGCCGTCACGCTTGAGCGTCCAGGTTTTGTAGTCCAGCAGGTTTTTAATCGGATCAGTAAAGGAGTACACCTTCACTTCGCCGCGAACGCCGTGAACAGAATAAATCTTGCCGATAACGATCAAATCATCAGCAATGGCTGGCGTCGCGTTCATATTGCTCAGGCCGCAGCCTTGGCAGATTCCTTCAACAACTGAGCAACGCGCTCAGAAGGTTGTGCACCAACGCTCAGCCAGTAGGCTACGCGCTCTTGGTTCACGGACAGACGAACTTCCTGACCACGGGCAACAGGGTTGAAGTAGCCAACCTGTTCCTTGTGCGAACCGTCGCGCGGGTTGCGGCTGTCGGTTACGGTCAAGTGGTAAAACGGGCGCTTTTTGGAGCCGCCAAGGGCAAGACGGATTGTTAGCATGTGAACATCGTTCCTGTAGTCGGTGCTGCAAATCTAAATGCACAGCGGGCATGGGTGCCCGAAAGGCCGCATATTCTAAGGAATATCCGGACTTTTGCAAATGCCTTTTTCCGGCACCTGTCACCGTGCCATCCAGATTGGCTATAGAGCCGTCGTTGAAAACGGCCGATCAGCTCCCGCCAAGCGCGGGTTTGCTGGAGATCCCGCTTCCTTGCGGGACTGCGCCGGTACGACGACCGGCGAGTTTTTTCAGATCTTTGGCATGCCGCCGCCGGGCAACATTCCGCCCATGCCGCGCATCATCTTGGCCATTCCGCCTTTTGCAGAGAACTTCTTCATCATTTTCTGCATCTGCTTGTGCTGCTTGATCAAGCGGCCGATGTCCTGCACCTGGGTGCCGGAACCCATGGCGATCCGGCGCTTGCGCGAACCGCTGATCATCTCGGGATCGCGGCGCTCGGCCGGGGTCATGGAGTTGATGATGGCTTCCATCTGCTTGAATTGCTTTTCTGCCGCGCCCTGGGCGTTGCCCATCTGCGCCAGATTCATGCCGCCCATGTTCGGCAGCTTGTCCATGAGCCCGCCGAGGCCGCCCATGTTCTTCATTTGTTGCAGCTGATCACGGAAGTCTTCGAGGTCGAAGCCCTTGCCCTTCTTCAGCTTCTTGGCCAGTTTGTCGGCCTTGTCCTTGTCGAGGGTTGCTTCGGCCTGCTCGATCAGGCTGAGCACGTCACCCATGCCGAGGATGCGCGAGGCGATACGCTCAGGATGGAACGGATCGAGCGCTTCGCTCTTCTCGCCCATACCGATGAACTTGATCGGCTTGCCGGTGATGGCACGCACCGACAGAGCGGCACCGCCACGGGCGTCGCCGTCGACCTTGGTCAGGATCACACCAGTCAGCGGCAATGCATCGCCGAAGGCCTTGGCCGTGTTGGCGGCGTCCTGGCCGGTCATGGCGTCGACCACGAACAGGGTTTCGATCGGCTTGATCGCGGCATGCAGTGCCTTGATCTCGCCCATCATCTCTTCATCGATGTGCAGGCGGCCGGCGGTATCGACGATGACCACATCGATAAATTTGAGTTTTGCTTCCTTGATAGCCGCGCTGGCGATGTCGACCGGCTTCTGGCTCAGGTCCGACGGGAAGAACGTCACGCCGATGTCGTTGGCCAGGGTTTCCAGCTGCTTGATCGCCGCCGGACGGTAAACGTCGGCGGACACCACCATGACCGACTTCTTCTTGCGCTCTTTAAGGAAGCGCGCGAGTTTTCCGGCGGTGGTGGTCTTACCCGCGCCCTGCAAACCGGCCATCAGGATGACGGCGGGTGGAACGGCGCTCAGGTTCAGGTCTTCGTTGGCCGCACCCATCAGGCTTTCGAGCTCGGCCTGGACGATCTTCACGAAGGCCTGGCCCGGCGTCAGGCTGCGCGACACCTCGGTACCGACGGCACGTTCCTTGACCGAATTGACGAAGTCCTTGACCACCGGCAGGGCGACGTCGGCTTCGAGCAGCGCCATGCGCACTTCGCGCAGGGTGTCTTTGATGTTGTCTTCAGTCAGCTTGGCCTTGCCGGTGACATGGCGCAGCGTCTGCGAGAGACGGTCGGTTAAGTTTTCAAACATTGCGCGATCCTTTCAGGCCCTGTGTAGACCGGGATAATGGCGGCCCGGACCGGACTAAACGTGTGCTCGGCGAGCCTGCGGCGTGGGCAGGTCGCGGATTATAGCGAAGACTGTGGCTGGCGGACACCTCGCCGTCGGGTTGCGCGGTCTTTCGTGTGGTGGGGGTTCTATGCCAAACTCAGCGACTTTCGGGCTTGCCTAACAGGATTTATGCTCCCCTTGTCACCCAGTTTGCTTACTACCCTCGCCGCCGCCTGCTTGTATGCCGCTGCGACCATTTATCAGGGCACTCGCCTGGCTTCCGGTACCAAGGCCAACAAACGCCTGCTGGTCATGCTCGGCGTGCTCGCCGTATTGACCCACGGCGCCAGCCTGCTCTCCCACCTGCTGACCCCAACCGGCCTGGGCCTGGACTTCTTCACTGCTGCCAGCCTGATTGCCGTGGCGGTCATCGCATTGACCCTGCTGGCCTGCTCGCGGATTCCGGTAGAAAACCTGCTGGTCCTGCTGTTCCCGCTGGGGGCCTTGACCGTATTGCTGGCGCATTTCGCGCCAGCCGGCACGGTGCAGATCATCGATGAAGAGCCGGGGATCCTCGCCCACATCCTGCTCTCGATTCTTGCCTACGGCATGTTCACCATCGCGGTGTTCCAGGCCTTGCTGCTGCTGGTTCAAGACCACCAGCTCAAGCACAAGCACCCATCCGGGCTGATCAGGAACTTCCCGCCGCTGCAAACCATGGAAAGCCTGCTGTTCGGCTTCCTCTGGGCCGGCTGGACGCTATTGTCGCTGTCGCTGATTTCCGGCTGGCTGTTCGTCGAAAACCTGTTCGCCCAGCATCTGGTGCACAAAACCCTGCTGGCCTGCCTGGCCTGGATCGTTTTCAGCGTGCTGCTGTGGGGGCGCAATCGCCTCGGCTGGCGCGGGCACAAAGCCATTCGCTGGACCCTGGCTGGTTTTTGCTTGCTGATGCTTGCGTATTTCGGCAGCAAACTGGTTCGTGAATACATCCTGCACATCTGACGGGCGGCATATATGGACGACTTGCCCATAGGGCCGATGCTCGCAGTAGTGACCCTGCTGATTCTATGGTCGGGGCTGTTTACCGCCATCGAAGCCGCGCACCAGCATTTACTGGCCCAGCGCACCGCAACGCGCTCCAGCGACAAACCGGTAGCGAAACTCAGTTTCCCGCTTGCCAGCCTGATTTTTTGCAACACCCTGTGCCGTGCACTCGTGGTGGTCATCAGCACCTTGCTGGCCATTTTCACCTGGGCCGAGAACGGCCCGTGGATCGCCTGCCTTGGGGCGGGCGCTATTTTGCTGGTGTTTTCCGACTATTTGCCACGGGCGCTCGCCACCCGCTATCCGGATGCGATCCTGGCCCAGGGCAACAATCTGTTGCGCGTACCGCTGAAAATCATCTATCCCGCGGCATGGCTGCTCAACAACATCAGTCAGTTGCTGACGCGACCATTCGCCCGCAAAGCCAAAGTGGTGCAACAGAGTGAGGACGAAGCGCTGACGGAGCGGCATGCGCCCTCCGAAACCGTAAGCCGCCCTCACCCACTGCCAGGCATCCACGCACTGGACAACATCACGGTCAATGACATCCTGGTGCCGCGCAGTGACGTGGACGGCATCAACCTCGATGACCCCATCGAAGAAATCATCGAACAATTGCGCCACAACAAGCGCACTCGCCTGCCGGTGTTCCACAGCGATATCAATCAGGTCGAAGCCGTCCTCAACACCCGACACATCCTTCACTTGCTACCCGATGCGAGCCTGACCAGGGAAGCCTTGCTGGCGGCCAGTCACGAGCCGTACTTCGTGCCGGAAAGTACCCCGTTGCAGTTGCAACTGCTCAACTTCCACAAGCAGCAGCGGCGTCTGGGCATGGTGGTCGATGAATACGGCGAAGTGCTGGGCATCGTCACCCTGGAAGACATTCTTGAAGAAATCGTCGGCGAGTTCGAAAGCCAGCACAGCCTGGATAACCCGCACATTCATCCGCAAGCCGACGGACGCCTGGTGATCGACGGAGCCGCGTCCATTCGCGAGCTGAACAAAAGCCTCGGCTGGCACCTGCCCAGCGATGGCCCGAAAACCCTGAACGGCCTGGTCACCGAAGCGCTGGAAACCATCCCCGAAAGCGCGGTGTGCCTGAAGGTCGGCCGGTATCGACTGGAAATTCTCGAGACCGAGGACAACCGAGTCACGCGGGTGCTGATCTGGCAGACCAGCTCGATGCCTGTCGTTATCTAAAACCTGACACAAATCCCTGTGTTCGCCAGGCCACTTGTTCGATCGTTAGCTACCTTCCTATAATCGAAGCGCTTACCCAAGCCTCGCCGGCCCCGTGCCTACCCCGCACTTCGCAACTTCCGGCCTGTCCATCAGCAAAGCCCGCAACCAACCGACGACTGTTCCTACCTTGAACAGCGACTGTGTCTCCACCCACATCCCTGGGTTCTCGACCATAATAATTCGCTCCACTGGAGCACATGACAGTCAGGGATAACCGCATGACGACCAGCACGACTTACAGCGACTCCACACCTGCGCAACCAACGAACTCCGCCACCCGCGTGGCCACGGCAAGCTTCATCGGTACCGCCATCGAGTTCTACGATTTCTATGTCTATGCCACTGCCGCCGCGCTGGTGATCGGCCCGGTGTTCTTTCCGCAGACATCCGGCACCGCCCAGATGCTTTCGGCGTTTCTCACTTTCGGTATCGCCTTCCTTGCACGCCCCTTGGGTTCGGCCCTTTTCGGCCACTTTGGCGACCGTATCGGCCGCAAATCGACCCTGGTCGCCTCGCTGCTGCTGATGGGCGTGTGCACCACGCTGATCGGCGTACTGCCAGGTTACGACAGCATCGGCGCCTGGGCACCGATCCTGCTTTGCGTCCTGCGCTTCGGCCAGGGCCTGGGGCTGGGCGGTGAATGGGGTGGTGCGGCATTGCTGGCCACGGAGAACGCGCCGAAAGGCAAACGCGCATGGTTCGGCATGTTTCCGCAACTGGGTCCATCCATTGGCTTTCTGGCGGCCAACGGCCTGTTCCTGACATTGGCCCTGGTACTGGACGATGAACAGTTCCGCTCCTGGGGCTGGCGTATTCCGTTCCTGCTCAGCGCCGCACTGGTGATTGTCGGCCTGTACGTGCGCCTCAAGCTGCATGAAACCCCGGTGTTCGCCAACGCCGTGGCACGCCAGGAGCGGGTGAAGATCCCGCTGTTCGAGCTGTTCGGCCAATACTGGGCTCCTGTGTTGCTGGGCGCCGGCGCAATGGTCGTGTGCTACGCACTGTTCTATATCTCCACCGTGTTTTCCCTGAGTTACGGCGTGGCAACGCTCGGCTACAGCCGCGAAACCTTCCTCGGCCTGCTGTGCTTCGCGGTGCTGTTCATGGCTGCCGCCACCCCGCTGTCGGCCTGGGCCAGCGACCGTTACGGGCGCAAACCGGTGCTGATCGTCGGTGGCGTACTGGCGATCCTGTCCGGCTTCCTCATGGAGCCGCTGCTGACCCAAGGCTCGACCTGGGGCGTGGCGTTGTTCCTGTGCATCGAGCTGTTTCTGATGGGCGTGACGTTTGCGCCGATGGGCGCCCTGCTGCCGGAACTGTTCCCCACCCACGTGCGCTACACCGGCGCCTCGGCGGCCTACAACCTGGGCGGTATCGTCGGCGCTTCCGCGGCGCCGTTCTTCGCGCAGAAGCTGGTGGCGATGGGCGGCTTGAGTTACGTCGGCGGTTATGTGTCCGGGGCGGCAGTGCTGAGCCTTATTGCCGTTCTGAGCCTGAAGGAAACGCGGCATAACGATTTGAATCAGGTTGCCTGACCGACTGCTTTCGCGGGAAATCCCGCTCCCACAGGGTTGGTGTCGATCACAAAGCTGTACGACACATAACCTGTGGGAGCGGCGGTGCGGCGATCCGACTTGCCCGCGATGGCGTCTTCGCTGACAAAACACTCCCCCGAAAAAACACAGCTTTTCCCCCACCCATTGTCACCTCGCTCTACGCGCATCGGCTCATCCCCGCTATACTTCCCGGCTTTTCCTGAATAAATGCCAATAGGGTCCCGCCGCGCATGGATAAGACCTACCAGCCGCACGCCATTGAAACTTCCTGGTACAACACTTGGGAGTCAGAGAATTACTTCGCCCCGCAAGGCGCGGGCGAGTCCTACACCATCATGATCCCGCCGCCGAACGTCACCGGCAGCCTGCACATGGGGCACGGCTTCAACAACGCGATCATGGACGCCCTGATCCGTTTCCGCCGCATGCAGGGTCGCAACACTCTGTGGCAGCCGGGCACCGACCACGCCGGTATCGCCACGCAGATGCTGGTGGAGCGTCAGCTCGAAGCCAAGGGCCAGAACCGCCATGACCTGGGTCGCGAGAAATTCCTCGAGAAAGTCTGGGAGTGGAAGGATGAATCCGGCGGCAACATCAGCCGTCAGATCCGTCGCCTCGGTTCGTCCGTCGACTGGAGCCGCGAGCGCTTCACCATGGACGACGGCCTCTCGGAAGCCGTTAAAGAAGCCTTCGTCCGTTTGCACGAAGACGGCCTGATCTACCGCGGCAAGCGTCTGGTCAACTGGGACACCAAGCTGCACACGGCGATTTCCGACCTCGAAGTGGAAAACCACGACGAGAAAGGTTTCCTGTGGAACCTGAAATACCCGTTGGCCGACGGTGCCAAGACCGCTGAAGGCAACGATTTCCTGATCGTCGCGACCACTCGCCCGGAAACCATGCTCGGCGACTCCGCCGTGGCCGTTAACCCGAACGATGAACGCTACAAAGCCCTGATCGGCAAATTTGTCGAGCTGCCGCTGGTCGGCCGCCGCATCCCGATCATTGCCGACGATTACTGCGACCCTGAATTCGGTACCGGCTGTGTGAAAATCACCCCGGCCCACGATTTCAACGACTACGAAGTCGGCAAGCGTCACAACCTGCCGCTGCTGAACATCTTCGACAAAAACGCAACGGTCCTGCCGGCCTGCCAGGTGTTCAACCTCGACGGCACGCTGAACGAAACCATCGACGGCAAGATCCCGGCCGAATACGCCGGTCTCGACCGCTTCGAAGCCCGCAAGCAGATCGTGGCCGCGTTCGACATTGCCGGCCTGTTGGTCAGCGTTGACGATCACGCCCTGAAAGTACCGAAAGGCGACCGCTCCGGCACCGTCATCGAGCCATGGCTGACCGACCAGTGGTACGTGTCCACCAAGCCTTTGGCCGAGCCTGCGATTGCCGCAGTTGAAGACGGCCGTATCCAGTTCGTGCCGAAGCAGTACGAAAACATGTACTTCTCGTGGATGCGCGACATCCAGGACTGGTGCATCAGCCGTCAGCTGTGGTGGGGCCACCGGATTCCGGCCTGGTACGACGAGTCGGGCAAGGTCTACGTCGGTCGCGACGAAGCCGAAGTACGCGCCAAACACAACATCGGCCCGGACGTCGCGCTGCTACAGGACAACGACGTTCTCGACACCTGGTTCAGCTCGGGCCTGTGGACGTTCTCCACCCTCGGCTGGCCGGAAAAAACCGAATTCCTGAAGAAATTCCACTCCACCGATGTGCTGGTGACCGGCTTCGACATCATTTTCTTCTGGGTTGCCCGGATGATCATGCTCACCATGCATTTGGTGAAAAACGAAGATGGCACACCGCAGGTTCCGTTCAAGACGGTGTACGTGCATGGCCTGGTGCGTGACGGCCAGGGCCAGAAGATGTCCAAGTCCAAGGGCAACGTCCTGGACCCGCTGGACATCATCGACGGTATCGAACTGGAAGAACTGGTGCAGAAACGCACCTCCGGCCTGATGCAGCCGAAACTGGCGAAGAAGATCGAGAAGCAGACCCGCGACGAGTTCGCCGAAGGCATCGCCAGCTACGGCACCGACGCCCTGCGCTTCACCTTCTGCTCGCTGGCATCCACCGGTCGCGACATCAAGTTCGACATGGGCCGCGTCGAAGGTTATCGCAACTTCTGCAACAAGATCTGGAACGCAGCGCGTTACGTGCTGGACAAGGGCGAAGACTGTGGCCAGAACGGCGAAGCCTATGAGCTGTCCCTGGCCGATCGCTGGATCATTTCGCAACTGCAACGCACCGAAGCCGAAGTGACCCGCCAACTCGACCAGTTCCGTTTCGACCTGGCGGCGCAAGCCTTGTACGAGTTCATCTGGAACCAGTATTGCGACTGGTACCTGGAATTGTCCAAGCCTGTGCTGTGGGACGAAAACGCACCGGTCGAACGCCAGCGCGGCACCCGTCGCACCCTGGTGCGCGTACTGGAGGTCGCCCTGCGCCTGGCACACCCGTTCATGCCGTTCATCACCGAAGAAATCTGGCAGCGCATCGCGCCGCTGGCCGGTATCGAAGGCAAGACGATCATGCTGCAACCTTGGCCAGTGGCCAACGAAACACGCATCGATCAGGCGGCCGAAGATGACATCGAATGGCTCAAGGGCCTGATGCTCGGCACCCGTAACATCCGTGGCGAAATGAACATCGGCCCGGGCAAACCGCTACCGTTGTTCCTGAAGAACGTCAGCGCCGAGGATCAGCGTCGCCTGACCGAGAACGAAGCCCTGCTGAAGAAGCTGGCGCGCCTCGAATCGATCACCGTGCTGGCTGCTGGCGAAGAAGCACCGCTGTCCGCCACCGCACTGGTCGGCGAGATGGAAGTGCTGGTGCCAATGGCCGGCTTGATCGACAAAGGTGCGGAACTGGCGCGTCTGGACAAGGAAATCCAGCGCCTGCAAGGTGAAGTGCAACGTGTCGGCGGCAAGCTGTCCAACGCCGGTTTCGTTGACAAGGCACCCGCCGAAGTCATCGATAAGGAACGCGCCAAACTGGCCGAGGCCGAACAGGCCCTGGGCAAGCTGGCCGAGCAGCATGCGCGGATTGCCAGCCTGTAACGGCAGATCGCACTGAAAGAGGGAGGTCCATACGGCCTCCCTTTTTTATGCCTGCCGTTTTTTCACAGCGAATGAAAATCCTCTGTGGGAGCGAGCCTGCTCGCGATGGCGGTGTATCAATCAACAATGATGGCGACTGAACCGCCGCATTCGCGAGCAGGCTCGCTCCCACATTTGATCGGTGTTGCCCCACAGATGTGGGACAATGCCCGCCACTTTCAGCCATGCCCGAATCGACCACACCCATGACCGCCCCCCGCCCCCCCAAGCCTGCGCGACAAAAGCCTGCCCCGAAGACCCCGGCCACGGCCGCCGCCCCAAAGGAAAAGGCCAACCTGCACCCGCGCAATCGCCATCAGGGTCGGTACGACTTTCCGGCGCTGATCAAAAGCTCCCCGGAACTGAAGAAGTTCGTGATCATCAATCCGTACGGCAAGGAAAGCATCGACTTCGCCAGCCCGGAAGCCGTGCGGGTGTTCAACCGGGCGTTGCTCAAGTCGTTCTATGGCATCGCTCACTGGGACATTCCGGCCGACTACCTGTGCCCACCGGTGCCAGGCCGTGCCGATTACGTGCACTTCCTCGCCGACCTGCTGGCCAGTGGCAATGACGGCGTGATCCCCCGTGGCGCCGCCGTGAAGGTGTTGGACATCGGCATGGGCGCCAACTGCGTGTATCCGCTGATCGGTTACAGCGATTATCGCTGGCAGTTCCTTGGTTCCGATATCGATGCGACCGCCATCGCTGCAGCGAAGGCGATCATTCAATCCAATGGCTTGAACAAAGCAATTCAGGTACGCCAGCAGAGCAACCCCAAGCAGATCCTTACAGGCCTGCTGGAGAACGCAGAACGGTTCGACCTGACCATGTGCAACCCGCCATTCCACGCATCGCTGGACGAGGCCACACGGGGCAGCACGCGCAAATGGCGCGCCCTGGGCAAAGCCGATCCGAAACGCAAGCTGCCGGTGTTGAACTTTGGCGGGCAAGCGGCGGAATTGTGGTGTGAGGGCGGGGAGGTGCGTTTCGTCACGCAACTGGTCAGCGAGAGCGTGCAGGTGGCGCAACAAGTGCTGTGGTTCAGCACACTGGTGTCGAAGGCCTCGAACCTGCCAGCGATCCAGGCAGCCCTGAGCAAGGCCGGCGCACTGGAAAGTCAGGTGGTGGAAATGGGGCAGGGACAGAAACAGAGCCGCTTCGTCGCCTGGACCTTCCAGACCAAAGCGCAGCAACAGGCCTGGCGTCAGGCACGATGGAGCAACGCTTCAGCGTAGTGAGCGCTTTATCGCACCCACAAAAAAACCGTGCCCGGATCGCTCCGGTGCACGGTTTTTTTAACAAGCCTTACTTGTTGACAGCATCGGTCAGGCCTTTGGCCACAACCAGCTTGATCACTTTCTTGGCAGCGATTTCGATGGCTGCGCCAGTCGAAGGGTTACGGCCGGTACGGGCAGGGCGCTCAGTCACTTTCAGTTTGCCGATACCTGGCAGAGTGATTTCGCCGCCGTTTTCCAGCTGATCGGCAACGATTTGGCCCAGTTGGTCCAGAGCGTTACGCGCGGTGGTTTTCGGCGCGTCGATAGCTTCAGCGATGTCGGCGATCAGTTGGTCTTTAGTAAGAGCCATTTAGTGTTCCTTCCCTATCAAATTCATATGGATTGCAGAGTGCAATGTCAGCCATCGAGCCCGATCTTCTGGATCTGGCACCCTCGGCCAAATAACCTCGGGATCGGGGTTATAGATACCGAAATCAGGGTTTGGTTCGACCTGACAAATGCTGACTGCACGCTTAACGCAGTGACTTCGCGCAAGACCGGGCAAAGCTAGCACACAGGCGTGGAAATATCCGCCTCTAGCTACCCATTTGGTCAGCTTTATTGCGCTAAAACGGGAAAAAAACGCATAAGCGCCGTCGGTCGCCTGCCAATTGCCCTTCGCACCGCGCCAAAACCAGCGGTTGCGGTACACTGAGCGCTTTTTCGGGGGAGCACGCCCTCCTCTCTTCATTCAGCCGAGAAGCCCATGCCGATCCGTCATTGCATCGTCCACCTGATCGACAAAAAACCCGACGGCACACCTGCAGTTCTCCACGCCCGTGACTCTGAACTGGCCGAGTCCGCGGCTATCGAGAACATGCTCGCCGACCTCAACGAAAGCTATAACGCCAAACAGGGTAAAGCCTGGGGCCTGTTCCATCCGGAATCCGGCGCGTTCCCGTTCAGCGGCTGGCTGAAGGAGTACCTCGAGGGCGGCCAGGATTTCACTGCATTCAGCCGCGTGGCGGTCGAGCATCTGCAAAAACTGATGGAAGAATCGAACCTGTCGGTCGGTGGCCACGTGCTGTTCGCACATTATCAGCAAGGCATGACCGACTACCTGGCCATCGCCCTGCTGCACCACAGCGAAGGTGTAGCCGTGACCGATGAACTGGACGTGACCCCGTCCCGTCACCTGGACCTGGGCCAATTGCACCTGGCGGCGCGAATCAACGTTTCCGAGTGGCAGAACAATAAACAGTCCAAGCAGTACATTTCGTTTATCAAAGGCAAGAACGGCAAAAAGGTTTCGGAGTATTTCCGCGACTTCATTGGCTGTCAGGAAGGCGTCGACGGCCCCGGTGAAACCCGTACCTTGCTCAAGGCCTTCAGTGATTTCGTCGAAAGTGAAGACTTGCCGGAAGACGACGCCCGCGAGAAGACCAAGACCCTGGTGGATTACGCCAGCAGCCAAGCCAAGCTCGGTGAGCCGATGGGCCTGGAAGAATTGTCGGGGCTGATCGACGAAGAACGCCCGAAGGCCTTCTACGATCACATTCGCAACAAGGATTACGGCCTCTCGCCGGAAATCCCGGCCGATAAACGCACCCTGAACCAGTTCCGCCGATTCACTGGCCGCGCCGAAGGCCTGTCGATCAGTTTCGAAGCCCACCTGCTGGGTTCGAAGATCGAGTACGACGAGGAAGCCGGTACATTGATCATCAAGGGCCTGCCCACCTCGCTCACCGATCAGCTGAAGCGTCGCAACTGATGCTCGGCGGCGTACTGAAAAAGTTCCTGCTGATCCTGCTGGTGGTCGTGGCTTACCAGAACTGGGGCAAGGTCGAGCGGGTGCTCAATCCTTCACAAGTCGTGTCGGAACAGACGCAGGCCCAGGCCAACGTCGTGCTCTACGCCACCGAATGGTGTGGTTACTGCAAGCTGACCCGGCGCTTTCTCGATCAGAAAGGCATTCCGTACAAGACATTCGATATCGAGAAGGATGCCGTCGCGCGCAAGGACTATGAGGCCTTGGGTGGCGCAGGGATTCCGATCATCGATGTGAACGGAACCCTGATTCGCGGCTATGACCCGGATGCGATTCTGGCTGCCTTGAAATAACCCTGTAGGAGCAGCCGGTCGACGCTCCTACAAGGGATCGTCAGACAGCTTCGATCCGGAAACCAAACCGCGGGAAGTGCACATGCACCACGCCGCCACGCTCGTCCTTGCGCCGCACGATCAGCTCCTCGCGGCCGGCAAACAACAACTCCCCCGCCACCGGATCAACGCCATAGTCCGTGGCCGTGATCACTACCTGCTGCCCCGCCTTGAACCCATTGGGATCGACGAACTGCTCATCCGGCAATGCCGCTGGCGTGGACGTGCGCGCCACTGCCAGAGCCTCCTCGGAACTCATCTCGCTGGACGCACCGTGACCGAAGCCCAATACCCGCGCATGCCACGCGGCCACTGCCGGGTAAGCATCCACCAGTGGCGCCGTGACAGGTGTTGCCTTGAGGAACCAGAGGCAATGAGCCAGGGCAAAGTCGGCAATCGACGGTTCACCGAACAGGAAATCACCCTCTTCGCGCTGCAACTGCAGTTCCAGCCGCGACATGATCGTTGGCCATTGATGTTTGGCCAGCTCGGCGGACAGTTTTGTCGCACTACCACCACTGAAGAACCCGGCGCGGTCGGCAATAAACGCCTTGATCGCTTCCGGCGACAAGTTGCCAAAGCGAACCGCTATCGATTCCGGCTGGAACACCAGGCTGACCGCATGCTGGAACACCACTGAGTCGGCCCAGGCTGCAAACGTCGCAGTGATCATTTCCTGACCTTCCGGGAAAAACGCCGGCAAGGTTTTTTCCTGCTCCAGTCGCCGGGCAATCAATGCCGTATCGCAGTAAATATCCGCACCGACCTGCAACACCGGGGTTTTGCGGTAACCACCGGTCAACGCCGTGAGATCAGGTTTGGGCATCACTGGCGAGATCTTCACCGAACGCCAGGACAAGCCCTTGAACCCCAGCAGCAGGCGAGCCTTCTCGGCAAAGGGGGACGTCGGGTAATGATGCAGAATCAACTCGGACATGCTCGGCTCCGCCGCAAAAATCAGGAGCCCTCAGCTTATCGCGCTATCACCTGGCAGCCTACAGATCTGCCTGATGGGAACTGATCAGTCAGAGTGATAAGCCAGAGGCGGCACTCGCTGCGCTCGCCACCAGGCATTCCTTGGCGCTCTTTTTGAGCTTTTTGATCAGCCGTTCCTGACGCAACGCATCGCTTTTGTCACGACAGCGTTCGGTGTAGACCAGGGCCATGGCGGGGCTGGAAAGAAAGAATCGTGCGCCCTTGCCGCTTTGATGCTTGGCGAAACGACGTACGGGATCATCGCTGATCCCACAATAGAGCGAACCGTTGGCCGCACGAACGAGGTAGACGAACCAGGTTTTGTCGACAGGGGTATCGTTGAGGGTGGTCACGTAACGATCAGGGCTTGAAGGAAAACAAGCCGCGATCTTATCAGCGACTGGCCTGGAATGCCTTCAGGCCCTTCAATGCCTGCGTGCGGACGGCGTTTCGCACCAGCGGCGTCCAGCCCAGAAGCAGGCCTTTGAAACCCAATGCCTGACGTGACCAGGCCCACAGATCGAAACTGTCGTGGTGCTCGCAAATCTTGCCGTCCCGGAAGACAAAACGCGCCTGGATATCGTTGACCACGATGTTGCCGGTCTGGCTGAACAGATAGGTCGCGACCCAATGGGCGCTACCGGCACGATCATCGGCACGGACATGATCGAAGGTCAGGGAAAAGTCCTTGGCCCGAGTGGTCAGCATGCGCCACATGTCACCAGCGTCGCGATCACGAAGCTCTCCGAACGCCGGATCACTGAACACCACATCATCGGTGTAGCAGGCCGCCATGGCTTCAGCATCCAGGCACTGGAAGGCTTGATAGAACTGGGTGATCAACGCGCTGTTGACGTCACTCATGGGCAGGCTCCATACGATAAAAGGGTTTTGCCTGCACGATAGTCTGCAAATGCGTCGAGCACTATCGGCATTCGTGAGCCGAATACCGATAGTGCTCGAATCAGACCTTTTCGCTTACCACCTGAACGTACAGCGCCCGCCCGGCACCAAGGCCGGCGATGATCGCGCCCAGGCCGATGACGCCGAAGATCCAGCCCACAGCCGTCCAGCCACCGGTCCAGTCATGCACGATGCCGACCGCGAACGGCCCCATGGACGCCAGGGTGTAACCGAAGCCCTGGGCCATGCTCGACAGGTTCGCCGCGACGTGGGAATCCCGCGAACGCAGCACAATCAGCGTCAATGCCAAGCTGAAAGTGGCGCCCTGCCCCAGCCCCAGCACAATTGCCCAGCCCCACAAGCCATCGATCGGCGCATACAGGCAACCGAACAAACCACCGAGGGTCAGCGCCATCACGATCACGATCGCCAGCCGCTGGTCCTTGCCACGGGTCGCCAGCCAGGGTGCCGCGAGCGAGCTGACCAATTGCACGATCACCGAGCCCGACAGCACCAACCCAGCCTGGGTCGGGGTCAGGCCGCGCCCGATCAGAATCGATGGCAACCAGCCGAACACGATGTAGGCCAGGGACGATTGCAAGCCCATGTACAAGGTCACTTGCCAGGCCAGCGGGTCGCGCAGCAAGCCGCGAACGCGATAGGCGACGTTGTGCGCGCCGTGTTTCTGGCCGACTTGTGGCAGCCAGAACACTGCCGCCGCCAATGCGGGGATAACCCAAAAACCGAGGCCCAGCGCCCAGCTCTTGTCGAAATGCTCACTGAGGGGCACGGTCGCACCCGCCGCCATCGCCGCTCCCAGGCACAGGGCCATGGTGTAGACGCCGGTCATGGTCCCGGCCTGTTTCGGGAAATCTCGCTTGACGATGCCTGGCAGCAACACGCCGATCACGCCGATGCTGGCACCGGCGAGCACGCTTCCGGCAAACAGGCCGATTTCGCCGAACGAACTGCGCAGGATAATCCCGCCAGCCAGGGTCAGAAGAATGCCCAACACGACCCGCTCGGCACCGAAGCGGCGCGCCAGCACCGGCGCCAGTGGCGCAAACAGGCCAAGGCAAAGCACCGGCAACGTGGTCAGCAATCCCGCCGTGGACGCGGACAAACCGAGGGTCTTCGAGACCTCGCTGAGCATCGGCGCCATGCTCGACAGCGCCGGGCGCAGGTTCAGCGCCACCAGAATCAGGCCCAGGAGCAACAGCCATGGCCGGCGCAGGACCGGGTGAGCTTGCTGGACCTGTTCGTCATCGGCCTCGGCGTCGATCAGCAGCTCGTCCAGCTCTGTCGAACGCTTTCGGGCTGTGGATAAATCACGGTGGTGTATGGATTTCTCGGTTTCAAGGTTCATTGATCAACTGCCTCGACAGGGCTTTGGCCCGTTCCGGGTCGCGTTGTTCGACGGCATCGAGCAACTCGATGTGCAGGTCGAACACTTCCTGGCGGCGCGGGACGATGCTCAGGGTCTGGCGCAACTGCGCACCAACGATGCTGGAGAAATAGCGATATAACTCACTGAGGGTCGGGTTGTGCGCGGCGTCCACCAACCGACGGTGGAACACCAGATCGCAGGCGATGTAGGTCTCAAGATCGCCGTGGTAGTGGCTACCGCTGACTCCCAGCGCCTCGCGCAATGCCACCAGGTCTTCATCAGTGCGGCGCATGGCTGCCAGGCCGATAGCCTCGACTTCAAGGATGTGCCGGGTTTCCCGGGCCTGCTCAAGGGAGCAACGCGACAGCGCTTTCAAGGTATCGAGCGGATCGACCACCGCCCGCAGGTAACTGCCGTCACCCTGGCGGATCTCGATCAACCCGGAAAATGCCAGCACGCGCATGGCTTCGCGCACGGTGTTGCGGCTGATGCCCAGTTCGGCGGACAACTCAGGCTCGGTGGGCAAGCGCTGGCCCACGACCCAAACGCCCCGGTTAATACGCAGGCGCAACTGGTCCAGGGCCTGGTCGACCAGGGATCGTTTTACCAATGGAGAGATTTCTGACATGGAATTCGCCCTCTCATCCAATCATAGGATGAATTTTCTGACATGTTAGTCAGCTTCACCCAAGAGAGCAACATGATCCCTGTAGGAGCGAGCATGCTCGCGATGGTCGTCAACGATAACGTTGGTTGGCAGGTACCCTGCGGTGCTCTCAAGTCCATCGACGGAACGCCGCCCGGAGCGAGCTCGCTCCTACAGGCAAAAATAAACCCGGAACATGTCCGGGTTTATTTCAGAGCCTGGATTCGATCAATGCAGGATCTGACTCAGGAACAGCTTGGTGCGATCATTCTGCGGGTTATCGAAGAAGTCGTTCGGCGCGGCCTGTTCGACGATTTCGCCCTTGTCCATGAAGATCACGCGGTTGGCCACGGTGCGGGCGAAGCCCATTTCGTGGGTTACGCAGAGCATGGTCATGCCGTCTTCGGCCAGGCCGATCATGGTGTCGAGCACTTCCTTCACCATCTCCGGGTCGAGTGCCGAGGTCGGCTCGTCGAACAGCATGATTTTCGGCTTCATGCACAGCGCGCGGGCGATCGCCACACGTTGTTGCTGACCGCCGGACAGTTGCCCCGGGTATTTATGCGCCTGCTCCGGAATGCGTACGCGTTCCAGGTAGTGCATGGCAATTTCCTCGGCCTTGCGCTTGGGCATCTTGCGCACCCACATCGGCGCCAGGGTGCAGTTCTGCAAAATGGTCAGGTGCGGGAACAGGTTGAAGTGCTGGAACACCATGCCGACTTCGCGACGGATCGCTTCGATCTGCTTGAGGTCGTTGGTCAGTTCCGTGCCATCGACCACGATGCGACCCTGCTGGTGCTCTTCCAGACGGTTGAGGCAACGGATGGTGGTGGATTTGCCCGAACCTGATGGGCCGCACAGGACGATACGCTCACCCTGCCTGACGTTCAGGTTGATGTCTTTCAACACGTGGAACTGGCCGTACCACTTGTTCACGCCCTGCATCTGAATAATGCCTTCAGGGCCCGCAGGTTGTTTGATTGCTTCGCTCATAAAAGAACTTCCTAAATTAGGTACGGCGCTTCAGCGCTTGTGGCCAGTGTCGAGCTTGCGTTCCAGATGCATGGAATAGCGCGACATACCAAAACAGAAAATCCAGAACACCAGGGCGGCGAACACATAACCTTCGGTGGCCATGCCCAGCCATTTCGGGTCGGCAGCGGCTTGCTTGACGCTGTTGAGCAGGTCGAACAGGCCGATGATGATCACAAGACTGGTGTCCTTGAACAGCGCGATGAAGGTGTTGACGATGCCGGGGATCACCAGCTTCAGGGCTTGAGGCAGAATCACCAGGCCCATGCTGCGCCAGTAGCCCAGGCCCATCGCGGCAGCCGCTTCGTACTGACCTTTGGGAATCGCTTGCAGACCACCGCGCACCACCTCGGCCACATAGGCCGACTGGAACAGAATCACGCCGATCAAGGCCCGCAGCAGCTTGTCGAAGTTCATGCCTTCAGGCAGGAACAGCGGCAGCATCACCGAGGACATGAACAGCACCGTGATCAACGGCACGCCGCGCCAGAACTCGATGAAGGTCACGCAGACCACGCGAATCGCCGGCAGGTTCGAACGGCGCCCCAGGGCCAGGACAATCCCCAGCGGCAGCGCACCGGCGATGCCGACGGTGGCGATCACCAGGGTCAGCATCAGGCCGCCCCATTGGCTGGTCGCGACGTTGGTCAGGCCGAAGATGCCGCCATGCAACAGGAAGTAGGCAAAAATCGGGTACAGCACCAGGAAGCCCAGCCCGTACACCGCTTTATGGTGAAAGCGCGAAATGAACAACGGCGCCACACCGACAATCGCCAACCACACCGTCAGGTCCACACGCCAGCGCAGTTCCGGCGGGTAATAGCCGTACATGAACTGGCCGAAACGCTGCTGGATGAACACCCAGCAGGCGCCCTCCTTGGTGCAGTCGGCGCGGGTCGTGCCCACCCAGTTGGCGTCGAGGATGGCCCAGTGCAGGATCGGCGGCACCACCAGGTAGATGAGGTAGAACGCAAACAGGGTCAGCAGGGTGTTGAGCCAGCTGGAGAACATGTTCGCGCGCATCCACGCCACCACACCGATGCTGCTGTGAGGAGGTGGCATGTCAGGTTTGAAAGTATGAGTACTCATGCGCTTTTCCTTACCGCTCGATCAGCGCAATGCGCTTGTTGTACCAGTTCATCAGCAGGGAAATGCTGATACTGATCGCCAGGTACACGCTCATGGTGATGGCAATCACCTCGATCGCCTGGCCGGTCTGGTTGAGCACGGTGCCGGCGAACAGCGAGACCATTTCCGGATAACCGATACCGGCCGCCAGCGAGGAGTTCTTCGCCAGGTTCAGGTATTGGCTGGTCAGCGGTGGAATGATCACGCGCAGGGCCTGCGGGATGATCACCTTGCGCAGGGTCGGACCGTTGCGCAGGCCGAGGGAATGCGCCGCCTCGGTCTGGCCATGGCTGACCGACTTGATGCCCGAACGCACGATCTCGGCGATGAACGCTGCGGTGTACACGGTGAGGGCCAGCGTCAGCGCCAGCAGTTCCGGGATCAGCACCCAGCCGCCGACGAAGTTGAAGCCTTGCAGCTTTGGCATTTCCCAATGCAGGGGTGCGCCGAAGATCAGTGCGCACAAGGCCGGGATCACCAGGAACAGCGCCAGGCCAGCCCAGAACTTGTGGAACGGTACACCCGTCTCTTCGAAGCGTTTGGTGGCCCAGCGGCTCATCAGCACAATGGCGACGATGGCCACCACGATACTGGCTACGAACGGCCAGAAACCATCCGCCAGCAGCGCGGCGGGCATGTTCAGGCCGCGGGCGCTGACGAAGAAGGTATCGCCGAAGTTATGGCTGTTGCGCGGCCCCGGCATGGTCAGGAACACCGCGAAGTACCAGAACAGGATCTGCAGCAATGGCGGAATGTTGCGAAAGACTTCCACGTACACCGTCGCCAGCTTGGCGATGATCCAGTTCTTCGACAGCCGCGCCACACCGATGATGAAGCCGAGGATCGTCGCCAGGATCACGCCGATGAAGGTCACCAGCAAGGTGTTGAGCAGGCCGATGACAAACACCCGGGCGTAAGTGTCCGCTTCGGTGTAGTCGATCAGGTGCTGAGCGATGCCGAAACCGGCACTGCGCTCCAGAAAGTCGAAACCGGAGGTAATGCCCCGGTGTTGCAGGTTGGTCTGGGTGTTATCGAACAGATACCAGCCCAGCGAGACCACCGCGATAATCGTGATGATCTGGAATACCCAAGCACGCACGCGTGGATCGCTGAGGCTGAGCCTCTGCTTTGGTGCGCCGATTGAATTTTGCATGAAGTGCCCCGGAAATAATGGAACAGAACATCACCCGGTGGTTGGCCCACCGGGTGATAGAACCATCAGCGCACTGGTGGTGCGTATTGAATGCCGCCAGCGTTCCACAGAGCGTTCAGCCCGCGGTCGATTTCCAGCGGAGTGCTCTTGCCGAGGTTTTTCTCGAACACTTCGCCGTAGTTACCCACTTGCTTGATGATCTGCACGACCCAGTCTTTCTTCACTTTCAGGTCTTTGCCGTATTCACCGTCGGTACCCAGCAGACGCGCAACGTCAGGGTTCTTGGTGGCCTTGGCTTCGGCTTCGACGTTCTTCGAAGTGATGCCGGCTTCTTCAGCGTTGAGCATGGCGTAGCCAGTCCAGCGCACGATGGCCAGCCACTCGTCGTCGCCATTACGCACGACCGGGCCCAGAGGTTCCTTGGAAATGGTTTCCGGCAGAACTACGTAGTCCTTCGGCGAAGCCAGCTTGCTGCGCTGGGCGAACAGTTGGGACTTGTCGGAAGTCAGAACGTCGCAACGACCGGATTCCAGCGACTTGGCGCTTTCGTCGGAGGTGTCGAAGGTGATCGGGGTGTACTTCAGGCCGTTGCCGCGGAAGTAGTCGGAAACGTTCAGCTCGGTAGTGGTACCGGCCTGGATGCAGATGGTTGCACCGTCCAGTTCTTTAGCGCTTTTCACGCCCAGCTTGTTATTTACCAGGAAGCCGATGCCGTCGTAGTAGGTGATGAAGCCTGGAAACTTCAGGCCCATGCCCGCGTCACGGGAGCTGGTCATGGTGGTGTTGCGCGACAGGATGTCGATTTCGCCGGATTGCAGCGCGGTGAAGCGCTCCTTGGCATTCAACTGGCTGAACTTGACCTTGGTCGCGTCGCCGAAGACAGCAGCCGCTACTGCGCGGCAGTAGTCAGCATCGATACCAACGATCTTGCCGGTGGAATCAGGAACCGAGAAGCCTGGCAGACCATCGCTGACGCCACACTGCACGAAGCCTTTCTTCATCACTGCATCCAGGGTTGCGCCCGCCTGGGCAAACCCGCTGACACCGAGTACTGCGGCTGCAGTCACGATAGCCAGGGTGGATTTCAACATCTTCATTCAAACCTCCAGTTTTGCTCTTGTTGTGTCGGAGCGTGAGTCCAGTCGCACCCTTTTGAGGCGTAGTCGACCCGTGTTGGCTTGTTTTGGGGTCAACCGACGTAAGACGTCAGCTATGAGTCTAGTAGGAGAAAATCCACATCATGGAAAACTCACTCTCACCAGTCGGCCGAACGGGCTGTAGCCCTTTCACGTTCGCGAAGCCCCGTAGCGGCCATTGGCGAACATCCATCACCGGATTCATTGCTATCCCACAGTCGGCAGTACACTGATAGTGTTACCGCCGGGCGCGAGATGTGTTGCACGGTTTCCCCATAGCAAAGCCCGTACCACACTGCCCGCGGAAGCGGTTCAGCTGCAGGTCAATAGCAAAACTTGTAACCTTGCGACATCTTCGTAACTGATCAACCAGACGCGCACTCCCCCCTCGCACTCAATGAGAGCGCGCGCACATTTTTGGAGCAGCCATGACCAACCCCTTGATTCTAGAACCCGTCAAGACCGCAGACGCCTGCGTCATCTGGCTGCATGGCCTGGGCGCCGACCGCTATGACTTCCTGCCGGTGGCCGAAGCGCTACAGGAAAGCCTGCTGAGCACGCGCTTCGTTTTGCCCCAGGCACCGAACCGCGCCGTGACCATCAATGGCGGTTACGAAATGCCGAGCTGGTACGACATATTGGCCATGAGCCCGGCGCGCGCGATCAATCGCGAACAACTCGAGGAGTCGGCCAACTGGATCATCGAATTGGTTGAAGCGCAGCGAGCCAGCGGAATAGACGCCTCGCGAATTTTCCTGGCCGGTTTTTCCCAGGGCGGTGCCGTGGTGTTACACACCGCTTTTCTGAAATGGCAGGGACCACTGGGTGGCGTAGTTGCCCTCTCTACTTATGCACCCACCTTCAGCGACGAACTGGAATTGTCCGCGAGCCAGCAACGCATCCCGGTGCTATCGCTGCATGGCCAATACGATGACGTGGTGCAAAATTCGATGGGACGTACCGCTTACGAGTATCTGAAGCAGCATGGTGTCACCGTGACATGGCAGGAGTACCCAATGGCTCACGAAGTGTTACCCGAAGAAATTCGCGACATCGGCACCTGGCTCGCCGAGCGCTTGCGTTAAACGTTTTGTGTTGCTCTTTTTGTTTAAAGGGCGCCCTTTGATCCATCCCCCTACGCCGCGCCCGATTCTTGCATTACACTGCCCGGCGTACATTCCTTAACCAATTGATGAGATGACCGTGCTCAAAGCACTCAAGAAAATGTTCGGTAAAAGCGAGACTGAGCAACTCGCGCCAGCCCCCAGTGCTCCGTCTCACGCTCCCGGCCACCGCACCGACGGCAATCAGTCCGAACGGGCCGTCACCACGACGGCACCCAAGCACGAGCCGAAGACCGCAAAAGCCGCCCAGCCTGCGGCGATTACAGCCCCGGAACAGCCGCGCAGCGACACGCCGAAACCCGCCAAGCCGCGCCGCGAACCCAAGCCAAAAGCTCCGGTCATCCCATGGAAACTCGAAGACTTCGTCGTCGAACCCCAGGAAGGCAAAACCCGCTTCCACGATTTCAAACTCGCCCCTGAACTGATGCACGCCATCCATGACCTGGGCTTCCCGTATTGCACGCCGATCCAGGCACAGGTGCTGGGCTTTACTCTCGCGGGCAAAGACGCCATCGGCCGCGCCCAGACCGGTACCGGCAAAACCGCTGCGTTCCTGATCTCGATCATCACCCAGTTGCTGCAGACCCCGCCGCCGAAAGAGCGCTACATGGGTGAGCCACGGGCGCTGATCATCGCGCCGACCCGCGAACTGGTGGTGCAGATCGCCAAGGACGCCGCCGACCTGACCAAGTACACCGGCCTCAACGTCATGACGTTCGTCGGCGGCATGGACTTCGACAAGCAGCTCAAGCACCTCGAAGCCCGCCACTGCGACATCCTCGTGGCCACGCCGGGCCGCCTGCTGGACTTCAACCAGCGCGGCGACGTGCATCTGGACATGGTCGAAGTGATGGTGCTGGACGAAGCCGACCGCATGCTCGACATGGGCTTCATCCCGCAAGTGCGCCAGATCATTCGCCAGACGCCACCGAAGTCCGAGCGTCAGACGCTGCTGTTCTCCGCGACCTTCACCGAAGACGTGATGAACCTGGCCAGGCAATGGACCACCGACCCTGCCATCGTCGAAATCGAAGTCACCAACGTGGCCAACGAAAACGTCGAGCAGCACATCTACGCGGTGGCCGCTGCCGACAAATACAAACTGCTCTACAACCTGGTCAACGACAACGGTTGGGAGCGGGTCATCGTCTTCGCCAACCGCAAGGATGAAGTGCGGCGCATCGAAGAACGCCTGGTGCGCGACGGCATCAACGCCGCGCAACTGTCCGGCGACGTGCCGCAGCACAAGCGCATCAAGACCCTGGAAGGTTTCCGCGAAGGCAAGATCCGCGTGCTGGTCGCCACCGACGTGGCCGGTCGCGGCATCCACATCGACGGCATCAGCCACGTGATCAACTTCACCCTGCCCGAAGTGCCGGACGACTACGTGCACCGCATCGGCCGTACCGGGCGTGCCGGCGCCGACGGCGTGTCCATCAGCTTTGCCGGTGAAGACGACTCCTACCAGCTACCGTCCATCGAGGAAAAGCTGGGGCGCAAGATCAGCTGTGAAACGCCTCCGACGCATCTGTTGCGGGCGGTTGAGCGCAAGCGTCCGCATTAAGCGACGCGATCAAGAGAAGCGCAGCCGACAACGGACTGCGCTTTTTTTTCGCCCGGCTTTTTTCAACAGGAGCTTGCTAGCGACAACTAAAAGTCCATAATAGACAAATTAGTTTACTTCCAGCTCCGGAGCCAACCATGCCCAGCACACCCCAAGTGATCACCCAAGCCCTGGCCCGCGAGTATCTGGCGCGAGTCGATGTGCCGCAGATCCTGCGCAAGCTGTTCCGCGACCTGGCCGCCGGGCAAGCGGTGCAACCGGCGCAGCAACTGGTGGAGTTCCCGCGGGGCGCCGGCGACTTCATCAATTACCTGGGCGTGCTGGCCGAAGACGGCGTGTACGGAATCAAGACTTCGCCGTACATCGTCCGTGAACAGGGGCCATTGGTGACAGCGTGGACTCTGCTCATGTCGATGCAAACCGGGCAGCCGCTGTTGCTGTGCGATGCCGGAGAACTGACCACGGCCCGCACCGCCGCAACCACCGCTGTGGCGGTCGATGCCCTCGCGCCGCTCACAGCCAATCGCCTGGCCATCATCGGCAGCGGCAAAGTGGCACAGGCGCACCTGCATTACGTGAAAGGCCTGCGCGACTGGCAGAGCATCAGCCTGTACTCGCCGAGCCTGAACGAAGATGCCGAAACCGTGAGCCTGCTGAAAAACATCGAGCCACGCCTGAACATCGTCGACAGTCGCGAAGCTGTCATCCAGGACGCCGACGTGATCATGCTCTGCACCTCGTCCGCCGGTCCGGTGATCGATCCGTCGAGCTTGCGCAAACCGGCGCTGATCACTTCCATCAGCACCAACGCGCCACGTGCTCACGAAGTGCCGCCGCAGAGCCTCAACGACATGCAGGTGTTTTGCGACTATCGCCTGACCACCCCGGGCTCGGCTGGTGAAATGCTGATCGCCGCCGAACAGCACGGCTGGGACAGGAGCACGATTGCCGGCGACTTGCCTGACCTGCTCAGTGGAAAAGTCCCGCGTCCCGACTACGATCGCCATGTGTTTTTCCGCTCCATCGGCCTGGGCCTGGAAGACATTGCGCTGGCTAATGCGATCTATCGCCTGTCCCGCTGACACCACCACTCACCTGTGGGAGCGAGCAGGCTCGCTCCCACAGGAAATCTCTACATCATTGGCATTTACGCCCCAACAGGAGACGTTCATGAGCCAGGCAGATTTCATCATCATCGGCGGCGGGATTGCCGGTGCTTCCACGGGTTTCTGGCTGTCGCAGCACAACCGTGTGATCGTGCTCGAACGCGAATCCCATCCGGCCTATCACTCCACCGGCCGGTCGGCTGCGCTGTACACCGCCGCCTATGGCACCTCACAAGTGCGGGCGCTGACCCTGGCCAGCCGGGACTTTTTCGACAACCCGCCCAGCGGTTTCTGCGAACATCCGCTGCTGACCCCGCGCGGCGAAATGACCGTGGACTTCACCGGTGATCCGGACGAATTGAACCGGCAGTACCAGAGCGCAAAAACCACGGTGCCGGAGATGCAATTGCTCGGCGTCGACGAGGCTTGCGCGTTGGTGCCGATCCTGCGCCGGGAAAAGGTCCACGGCGCCATCTACGACCCGACCGCCAGTGACATCGACACCGATGCCCTGCATCAGGGTTATTTGCGCGGCATTCGTCGCAACCAGGGCGAAGTGCATACCGACAGCGAAGTCATCAGCCTGAGCCGCGACGGCCAAGGTGTATGGCACGTCCAGACCGGCACCCGGACCTTCAGCGCCCCGATCATCATCAACGCCGCCGGCGCCTGGGCCGACAAGATCGGCGAACTGGCCGGTGCGCAACCGCTGGGCCTGCAACCGAAACGCCGTGCCGCGTTCATCTTCGCCGGTCCGGAAGGCGTGGACATCCATCATTGGCCGATGCTGGTCAGCCTCGACGAATCCTTCTACATGAAACCCGACGCCGGGATGTTTCTCGGCTCGCCGGCCAACGCCGACCCGGTCGAACCCCACGATGTGCAACCCGAAGAGCTGGACATTGCCATGGGCATCTACCAGATCGAAGAGGCCACGACCCTGACCATTCGCCGCCCGACCCGTACCTGGGCCGGCCTGCGCAGCTTCGTCAGCGACGGCGATTTGTTGTCCGGCTTCGATCCACAGGTGCCGGGGCTGTTCTGGGTCGCGGCGCAAGGTGGCTATGGCATCCAGACGTCGCCAGCCATGGGCCAGGCCAGCGCGGCACTGGTGCGCGGTGCGGCGCTGCCCGAGTCGCTCGGCCGTTTCGGCCTGAGCGCCGAAATGCTCTCCCCTGCCCGCCTCGACCGATCCTGATCCTCATCCTCAGGTGACGTACCCACACGATTACGGCACACTTTCAGCGCCCCTTTGATGGGGCGTTGACGCTGCCTGGAGCTCCATCAAATGAACGCCCCCGAAAAAGACTCGGCCCTGGACGACACGTCCCTGGATAACTTCCACGCGATCGCCGACGCTATCGCCACGTTGTTTTTCCCCCACGCCGAAGTGGTGCTGCACGACCTGCGCACGCAAAAGGTCGACTACATCGCCAACAACCTGTCCAAGCGGGAAATCGGCGACGACTCGGCGCTCGAAGACATGCTCAGCGACGATGTCAGCGAACGGAATATCGGGCCGTACGAAAAGCTCAATTGGGATGGACAGAAGATTCGCAGCCTTAGCACCGTCCTGCGCGACAGCGAGGGGCATCCGCTGGCCGTGCTGTGTATCAACCTGAATATTTCGCTGTTCGAAAATGCCAAGGCCGCCCTGGATCTGTTCCTGTCGCCGACCAAGCTGATCCCGCAACCGGACGCACTGTTCCGCGACGACTGGCAGGAGCGGATCAACACCTTCCTCCACGCCTGGCTGCGAGAGCGCCAGTTGAGCCTGAATCTGCTGACCCGCGACCACAAGCGTGAGCTGGTGCTGGCGTTGCACGCCGAAGGCGCGTTCAAGGGCAAAAGCTCATCGAACTACGTGGCCAATGTGCTGAACATGGGCCGGGCGACGGTGTACAAGCATTTGAAGGAGTTGAAGGGCTAGGCCCTGAGATTTGCACTAACTGGGCGGCCTCTTGGCGAGCAGGCTCGCTCCCACATCTGATCTGCGGCGTTCACAAATCCCCTGTGGGAGCGAGCCTGCTCGCGAAGGCGTTTTATCAATCGCCGTAGATATCAGACTTGAAGTACTTCTCGGAAATCTTCTGGTACTCACCACTGGCACGAATGCCATCAATGGCCGTGTTCAGCTCGCTGACCAGTTCGGTATTGCCCTTGCGCACGGCAATCCCGGCCCCCTCGCCCACATATTTCGGATCTTTCAGCTCCGGCCCGACAAAGGCATAACCCTGGCCACGCGGCATCGACAGAAAGTCATTGAGCGGAATGGTGTCGGCAAAAATCGCATCGAGTCGACCGGCCGCCAGGTCCATGTAGATTTCTTCGTTGTTGCTGTAGCGCTTGACGTTGATGCCCTTGGGCTCGAACACCTCAGTGGCGTAACGGTCGGTGGTGGTGGCGCGCTGCACGCCGACGGTCTTGCCCTTGAGGCTGGCGTACTGGTCATCCACCACCGCGCCATCCTTCATTACAAGGCGCGACGAGGTGAAATAGTACTTGTGGGTGAAGTCCACCGACTTCTTGCGGTCTTCGTTAATGGTCATGGACGACAGCGCCATGTCGATTTTCTTCACCTTCAGGGAAGGAATCAGACCGTCGAACTCGCCTTCGACCCACACACACTTGACCTTCATCTGCGCGCACAGGGCATTGCCGATGTCATAGTCGAAACCGACGATTTCGCCTTTATCGGTTTTCGAGGCGAACGGAGGGTAAGCTGCTTCAATGCCGATGCGCAGGGTTTTCTCGGCGGCAAACACAGAACTGCACGCCAACAGGCTCAGGGCCAGACCGGTGATGAGGGGGAACTTCTTCATGTTCGTTTCTCGCGGGTTGTTGTTGGTTTGGCAAGACAGAAGAAAAAGCTGAAACGGGTGGAACCTTTTTTGTACTTATAATTCCATCTTGGACTTTTATGTATTGGCCGTCAATCGGGCAAATGCAGCTCGCACAGGCCGATGGTCGGGAGATGAATCAGCAGGATTTTTGCTATTGCGGATGACGCCTTCGCGAGCAGGCTCGCTCCCACAGGGGAATGCGCTCAACTGTTGGAGCGAGCCTGCTGGCGAAGACTTAATTGAAAACGCCGCAGGAATTACTGCTTCCAGCGATCCGCCGCCGCATGATCGCTGTCACGGCCCTCGACCCAACGCGGCCCATCGCTGGTGTTTTCTTTCTTCCAGAACGGTGCGCGGGTTTTCAGGTAATCCATGACAAAGGCGCAGGCGTCGAATGCCGCCTGACGATGGGCACTGGCGGCGCCAACGAAGACGATCGGCTCGCCCGGCTCCAGGGCGCCAATGCGGTGCAGCACTTCCAGCTTGAGCAACGGCCAGCGTTGTTCGGCCTCGATGGCGATCTTGCCGAGGGCTTTTTCGGTCATGCCTGGATAGTGTTCGAGGAACATCCCGGCCACGTCGAGGCCGTCATTGAAGTCGCGCACGTAGCCGACAAAACTCACCACCGCGCCAACGCCAACATTGGCATCGTGCATGGCGTTGACTTCGGCCCCCGGGTCGAACGCGGTGGACTGCACGCGAATCGCCATGCCTCAGCCTCCGGTCACGGTCGGAAAGAACGCCACTTCATCACCCTCGCTCACCGGCTCATCGAGCTGGCAGAGGTCTTCGTTGCGGGCGCACATCAGGTTTTGCTCGCTCAATACCTCGGCACCGTCACGCTGGGCCAGCAGTGCCCGGACATCGTCGACGGTGGCGAAATCGCCTTGGACCTTCACCGAGTCCAGCCCCAGCGCTTCACGATAACGAGCGAAAAACTTAACGGTCACGTTCATGGCTGCTCCGCCTGGAAATGTCCGCTCTTGCCGCCGACCTTCTCCAGCAGACGCACACTTTCGATGGTCATGCCGCGGTCCACGGCCTTGCACATGTCGTAGATGGTCAGCGCGGCGACGCTGGCAGCGGTCAGGGCTTCCATTTCGACACCGGTTTGCCCGGACAGCTTGCAGCGCGCCACGATACGCACCGAGTCATCGCCTTCGGCACTGAGTTCGACCTTGACGCCGGTCAGCATCAGCGGATGGCACAGGGGAATCAGATCGCTGGTTTTCTTCGCCGCCTGGATGCCGGCAATACGCGCCACGGCAAACACATCACCCTTGGGGTGACCGCCACTGACGATCATCTGCAGGGTCTCGGGCAGCATGCGCACCAGCGCTTGGGCCGTCGCCTCACGGAACGTCACGGCTTTTTCAGTGACGTCGACCATGTTGGCGCGACCTTGGGAATCGAGATGAGTCAGCACGGGATTACTCCTGATCAGGAGCATCGATTGTAAACCTGCGGGTCAATTTTTCGCACGCTTGATTATCAGGTCACCACCATCCCTTGCTCGCTCCTGCAAGGGATTTGTGTTGTGCATAAAAAACCGGGCGGCTGTGAAGCCGCCCGGCTCCGGTGGACAGTTACAGATGCGATTCGGCGTATTCGGCCAGGATCGAACGTGGCACCCCTTGCAGGGTGATGTGCACCCCGTTCGGGAAGTCCTTGAAGCGTTCAGTGAGGTAGGTCAGCCCGGAGCTGGTCGCGGACAGGTAAGGGGTATCGATCTGCGCCAGGTTGCCCAGGCACACCACTTTGGAACCGGCGCCGGCACGGGTGATGATGGTTTTCATCTGGTGCGGCGTGAGGTTCTGGCATTCGTCGATCAGGATCAGGCTCTGCTGGAAGCTGCGGCCCCGGATGTAATTGAGGGATTTGAACTGCAACGGCACTTTGCTGAGGATGTAGTCGACGCTGCCATGGGTGCTTTCGTCATCCATGTGCAAGGCTTCGAGGTTGTCGGTGATGGCACCCAGCCAAGGCTCCATTTTTTCCGCCTCGGTGCCGGGCAGGAAGCCGATTTCCTGGTCCAGACCCTGCACGCTACGGGTGGCGATGATGCGGCGATAGCGCTTGCTGACCATGGTCTGCTCAATCGCAGCGGCCAGCGCCAGGATGGTTTTACCCGAGCCTGCGGCACCCGACAGGTTGACCAGGTGGATGTCTGGATCGAGCAAGGCGTACAACGCCAGGCTCTGATAGATATCACGCGGCTTCAGGCCCCAGGCCTCCTGGTGCAGCAGCGGTTCCTGGTGCAAGTCGAGGATCAACAAACGGTCTTCTTCAATCTCCTTGATCCAGCCGACAAAGCCCTGCTCATCAATGATGAACTCATTGATGTGCACCGCCGGAAGGTTGTCGATCAACTGCACCTGGTGCCAGGTGCGGCCGTGGTCCTGACGGGTTTCGACCTTGCTTACGCGGTCCCAGAAAGAGCCGGTCATGTTGTGGTAGCCATTGGGCAGCAAGGACACGTCGTCGACCAGTTGGTCGGTGCTGTAGTCCTCGGCCTCGATCCCGCAGGCGCGCGCCTTGAGGCGCATGTTGATGTCTTTTGTGACCAGCACCACGGGCTTCTTCGGGTCGCGCGCGTGCAGGTCGATCAGCTGGTTGATGATTTTGTTGTCATTGAGGTGCTCGGGCAGAATCAGGTTCGGCTCGGCATTCCTGCTCATCAGAATTGACAGCAAACCCTTGGGTCCGCTTTTGCCACGCTGGATCGGCACACCCTGCTCGACGTCCTCGGGTGAGGCATCGCCCAGTGTCTTGTCGATCAGCCGGATGGCCTGGCGGCATTCTGCGGCAACGCTGTGAGGCCCGCTCTTGAGCTTGTCGAGCTCTTCAAGCACGGTCATCGGGATCGCTACGTGGTGTTCTTCGAAGTTGAGCAGCGCGTTTGGATCGTGAATCAATACGTTGGTATCGAGTACATAAAGGATTGGCTGGTTGGAAGAAGAGCTACGTCCGTGATCATCCATACTCGGTCACCTTTGTGGGAGCCAGTCGACGCAATACCTTGACGGTGCTGCGCCTCGAAGGGCCGCCGAACTTCACCCCGCACTACCTACTAAAAGCAGGACGCAAGTGAACTGCATCAAGCATGGGTCTTGGGAGACGCCACCTGTGTTGCAGGTTTCGGCGGTCTGTCTTCGTAATACTCCAAAACGTGTGACAGAAAAAAGTACTTTGACGCTTTTTTGAAGTTTATTTTTCA
The DNA here is from genome assembly GCF_002113025.1 of Pseudomonas sp. B28(2017). Taxonomy (GTDB): domain Bacteria; phylum Pseudomonadota; class Gammaproteobacteria; order Pseudomonadales; family Pseudomonadaceae; genus Aquipseudomonas. Next base: position 799,958 of record NZ_NEJH01000002.1, read on the forward strand.
GAATGACCAATAACACTTGGCGGACTGCCATCACCCGTTTACAGTCGGAGATCAACCTGCAGTGAAATCCCGCTTAAAATCGCTCCATCCCCAATGTTTACTGGCTTTCGCCGCTTTCAGCGAAACGCATCCTGACAGTCTTCCCAGCCGATCCCGACCGGTGCCGTTTGCGTGACCAGCCACGGCAACGCCGTTTTCACGCCATCCTGCTTCGCATTGAAATTGATTACCCCATGCCGCCACAGCAACATCAGGGTCAGCACCCGTTGCGCACTCTGGTTGCCTTTGAGTTTGCCGGCGCCGTCCTGGGCGTCGATGTCCCATAGCGCTACCTGCAAACCCTGAGCCTTGAAGAACCCTTCGGCATCGGAACGGCGCTGACCATCGGGCGGACGGAACAGTGGCACGTAGTTCTCCGGCAGCTTGCTCTTGACCAATTCGGCGCTGCGGCGCACCGAGTCCTGCCAGTCCTGCCAGTGGCTGTGGGAACGGAACTCCCAGCCTTGCACGCCGATGCACTGGGTCGAATAGGTCGCTTGCAGGTTACTCACCGAATGCTCTGCCAAACGGGCCTGGATGTCCTTGCCGAGAACGAAGAACGTCCCGCTCATGTTTGACTTGCGCAGGTACTCGGTGACCCAGGCCGTATTGTCCGGTGTGGCGTTGGCGGCGCTGTCGAAGGTCAGCAGAAACAGCCGGTCATGCATCTCGTCGCCGGTGCGCTCATAGTCGCCAAAACGATCGACTTCGCTGCTGGTTTGCGGGAACAGCGCAGCCTTGCGCAATTGTTCGTCCAGGTACTGGGTGTGGAACACACGGCTCGGCTCGGCCCACTTGATGTAGTAGCTGTCTGCACTGATCTGGAACTTGGCAGCTTGCTCGCGCAGGGTAGGCATGTCTTCGACCAGAAAACAGAAAGAGGCATCCTGGTCGCAACTCTGTTGGGCGTAGTTGTAGTTGGTCAGCAGCCGTTGCCACATGCGCTGGCGAACCCGGTTGACCGACTCCAGATTGATCCTGCGCAGGCCCAGGCGCTGGGCCAGGGCGGGTTCTTCCAGCGACTCGCTGGCCAACAGGACACTGGAAAACATGAGGATCTCGGCCCTCGACGCCACATCGAATAGCGTCGGGTTGCCGAGTTTTTCCGGCCAGGTGCTGCGATCGAGCGTCGCCACATCGCCCGGTGCGGCGATGGCGCCGAAGCTCAGTAGCCAGATCGAGATGAGAAAAGCGATACGCAATGGGATGTCTCCATAACCAAACCCGCGCGGCACTATAGCCGATCCGATCTGTATTCCCGCACTCCCACAGGGTTTGGTGCAAAGCCACCGGCCATCACCTATGGACGCGATAGCTGGAGTCAACGCCGGCAACCCCCTAGAATCGCCGCCACGATTAAAGGAGACGACTTCATGCTGATGGTGATTTCACCCGCCAAGACCCTCGACTATGAAACACCGCCGGCGACCCAGCGCTTCACCCAGCCGCAGTACCTCGACCATTCCCAGGAGCTGATCCTGCAATTGCGCGAGTTGTCCCCGGCACAGATCAGCGAATTGATGCACGTTTCCGACAAGATCGGCGGGCTCAACGCTGCGCGTTTTGGCAGCTGGACGCCCGCATTCACCCCGGAAAACGCCAAGCAGGCACTGCTGGCCTTCAAAGGCGACGTGTACACCGGCCTGGATGCGCAAACCTTCAGCGAAGCCGATTTCGACTATGCCCAACAGCATTTGCGCATGTTGTCCGGCCTGTACGGACTGCTGCGCCCGCTGGACCTGATGCAACCCTATCGCCTGGAAATGGGTACCAGACTGGCCAACGCCCGGGGTAAGGACTTGTATGCTTTCTGGGGCACACGCATCAGCGAATGGCTGAACGAAGCCCTGGTCGATCAGGGCGATGACGTGCTGCTCAACCTGGCGTCCAACGAGTACTTCTCGGCGGTCAAACGCAACGCCTTGAACGCGCGAATCATCAATACCGAATTCAAGGACCTGAAGAACGGTCAGTACAAGATCATCAGCTTCTACGCGAAAAAGGCCCGCGGCATGATGAGCCGCTTCGTCATCGAAGAACGCATCAACGATCCGGCCGCCCTCAAGCAGTTCGACGTGCAAGGCTATCGCTACAGCGCCGAACAATCCAAACCGGACAATCTGGTGTTCCTGCGCGATCACGCACCAGAGTGATGCATCCAGTCGGCGCACGACTTCCCCCAACCCTCGCGCGCCGACCTTGGATTCACTTCAGACTTTCCCGCCATATTCGCCATTTTTATGGCGCCAAAAATACACCACTCGATTTCTTAACTTTAGTTTCACTCGACTTCAATCATTTTTTTGCGTAGTGGCACTGACTTTTTTTAACAGTAGTGGCAAAAAACTATCCGCTCCAATTATCCGCCTATATATAAAGGGCGAAACGGCAAGTGCTATCAATATGAGAGCAGTGCCATCTTTCTCAATATTTCAAAAAATTTCAGTTTTCACGATGAGCGGGCTGGAACTATGTCCAAACGCGCCGTTCATACCACCGGTAACGATTCTCGCCGAGCTTGTACGAGATAACTTACGCAGATAAGCGATTCGTGTAGCGAAGTTGTAATAATAACTTATGCCGACCAATCACTGATTTGGACAACAGCAAGCGGACAGGAGATAACGCGATATGACTATCCCCTACAAGGCCAAGGCAGCGCCCCTACAATCGTGCTCACCCGAGCACCAGACCGCTTGATCCACGGGCTTTCGGCCTGAAATCAGGCGTGCAAGACCTTTGCATCTGGATCTTTTGAAAAGAGGATCGGCTGCATAACAGGGCAAATCATAATAACAAGGCCTAGTTGCGCACACCTTGAGTGCATTTATTTAGACACTCGTAACTTATATGCCAGCACGCGGCATCATTGTGCCTGTAAGGCGCACTTGCGAGTGCACTATCACCGCTGAACACCATTAACTCCGGCCATTTAATGGCTTGATCAATACAGAGGTAATTGCGATGCGCATCAGCATTTTCGGTTTGGGTTACGTCGGCGCAGTATGTGCCGGTTGCCTGTCTGCACGGGGTCATGACGTCGTTGGCGTCGATGTGGCCAAAGACAAGATCGACATGATCAATGCCGGCAAATCGCCGATTGTTGAACCTGGCTTGGGCGAACTTCTGGCCCAGGGCATCCAGACCGGTCGCCTGCGTGGCACCACCAACTTCGCCGAAGCGATTCGCGACACCGACCTGTCGATGATCTGCGTGGGCACGCCGAGCAAAAAGAACGGCGACCTGGAACTGAACTACATCGAGGCAGTGTGCCGCGAAATCGGTTTCGTCCTGCGTGACAAGACCACCCGCCACACCATCGTCGTGCGCAGCACCGTGCTGCCGGGTACCGTGGCCAACGTGGTCATCCCGATCCTCGAAGACTGCTCCGGCAAAAAGGCCGGTGTTGATTTCGGCGTGGCCGTGAACCCTGAGTTCCTGCGCGAAAGCACCGCCATAGCCGACTACGACCAGCCGCCAATGACCGTCATCGGCGAATTCGACAAAGCGTCCGGCGACGTTCTGCAATCGCTGTACGAAGAGCTCGACGCCCCGATCATCCGCAAGGACATCGCGGTCGCCGAGATGATCAAGTACACCTGCAACGTGTGGCACGCCACCAAGGTCACCTTCGCCAACGAAATCGGCAACATCGCCAAGGCAGTCGGCGTCGACGGCCGCGAAGTGATGGACGTGGTCTGCCAGGACAAGACCCTCAACCTGTCCCAGTACTACATGCGCCCGGGTTTCGCCTTCGGCGGTTCGTGCCTGCCCAAAGACGTGCGTGCCCTGACCTACCGCGCCGGCTCCCTGGACGTGGAAGCCCCGTTGCTCAACTCGCTGATGCGCAGCAACGAATCCCAGGTGCAGAACGCTTTCGACATCGTTTCCAGCCACGACAAACGCAAAGTCGCCCTGCTGGGCCTGAGCTTCAAGGCCGGCACCGACGACCTGCGCGAAAGCCCGCTGGTCGACCTGGCGGAAATGCTGATCGGCAAGGGCTATGACCTGAGCATCTACGACAGCAACGTCGAGTACGCCCGCGTTCACGGCGCCAACAAGGACTACATCGAGTCGAAGATCCCTCACGTCTCGTCCTTGCTCAACGCCGACTTCGACGCGGTGATCAACAACTCCGACGTGATCATCCTCGGCAACCGCGACGAGAAATTCCGCGCGCTGGTGCAGGAAGTTCCACAGGGCAAGCAAGTGATCGACCTGGTCGGTTTCATGTCCAAGGCCACCAGCACCACTGGCCGCGCCGAAGGTATCTGCTGGTAAAGCAGCCGCAAGCTTCAAGCTCCAAGCCGCAAGTTCAAAGCTCCTCGCTTGGGGCTTGAAGCTTGGGGCTTGCAACTGACTTTAGGATTCCGATTATGCACAGGCTAAAACACGGCCTACTCCAGGCCGCCGGTTGGCTGTTCTACCTGAGTTTACTGATGGGCCTCGCCATGGCGTTGCCCGTGTCCACGTTCGACTCCGAGTCGAAGGACTTCATTTTCCTGATTGGCGCCGTGGGTATCTGGCGCTACTCGATGGGTGCCACCCACTTTGTGCGCGGCATGATTTTTCTGTACATCGTCTACCCGTACCTGCGGCGCAAAGTGCGCAAGCTGGGCAAAGCGGCTGACCCGTCCCACGTGTTTCTGATGGTCACCAGTTTCCGCATCGACGCCCTGACCACTGCGCAGGTCTACAGCTCGGTGATCCGCGAAGCGATCGACTGCGGCCTGCCGACCACTGTGGTCTGCTCCATCGTGGAAATGTCCGATGAGCTGCTGGTGAAGAGCCTGTGGAACCGGATGAACCCGCCGTCCCGGGTCAAGCTCGACTTCGTGCGCATTCCCGGCACCGGCAAACGCGATGGCCTGGCCTTCGGTTTCCGCGCCATCTCCCGTCACCTGCCGGACGACCGTGCCGTGGTGGCCGTGATCGATGGCGACACCGTGCTCGGCGAAGGCGTGGTGCGCAAGACCGTGCCATGGTTCCAGTTGTTCGGCAATGTCGGCGGCCTGACCACCAACGAGTTCTGCGAAGTGCGTGGCGGCTACATCATGAGCGAATGGCACAAGCTGCGTTTCGCCCAGCGCCACATCAACATGTGCTCGATGGCCCTGTCCAAGCGCGTGCTGACCATGACCGGCCGCATGTCGGTGTTTCGCGCCACCGTGGTCACCAACCCGGACTTCATCGCCGACGTGGAAAGCGACTCGCTGCAACATTGGCGCCTGGGTCGCTTCAAGTTCCTTACCGGCGATGACAAGTCGAGCTGGTTCAGCCTGATGCGCCTGGGCTACGACACCTTCTACGTGCCCGACGCGGCGATCAACACCGTTGAACACCCGCCGGAAAAGAGCTTCATCAAGGCCAGCCGCAAACTGATGTTCCGCTGGTACGGCAACAACCTGCGGCAGAACTCCCGTGCCCTGGGCCTGGGGATCAAACGCCTCGGCGTGTTCACTTCGGTGGTGCTGTTCGACCAGCGCGTGTCGATGTGGACCTCGCTGCTGGGCCTGACCGTGGCACTGATCGCCAGCTTCAAGTACGGCACCGCGTTCATCCTGGTGTACCTGCTGTGGATCGGCATTACCCGCCTGATCCTGACCGTGCTGCTGTCCTGCTCCGGACACCGGATCGGCCCGGCCTACCCGGCGATTCTCTATTACAACCAGATCGTCGGCGCGCTGGTGAAGATCTACGTGTTCTTCCGCCTCGACCAACAATCCTGGACTCGCCAGCCCACTTCTCTGACCCGTGATCTCGCCAGCTTTCAACGTTGGTTCAACACCTGGTCGTCTCGGACCATGACCTTCTCTGCCGGCAGCATCTTTGTCGCCGTGCTGCTGTTGATGGTCTGACCGCCCCCTTATTGAATTAACCAGGAAATCGCCTTTATGAATACCGCCGTCAACGCCAACGTAGTGCATGAATCCGAAGCCCAGCGCCAACACGCCCGAGTGAAAATCCCGGCCAAGTTGCGTTTCTTCGGCCCTGACCGGACACCGGTCGAAGCCCGGGTGATCGACCTGTCCGCCGGTGGCCTGGCGTTCAACGCCGGTCAATTGCCGCTGAAAATGGGTGACGTGTACAAGGCCCGCCTGCAATTCGTCATCGACAACCTCGGCCTGGCCATGGACGTCGAGTTGCAGATCCGCTCCTTCGATCGCGAGACCGGACGCGCCGGCTGCCAGTTCCAGAACCTGGAACCACGGGACATCTCGACCCTGCGCCACCTGATCACTTCGCACCTGGCCGGCGACATCGTCAGCGTGGGTGAAATGCTCGCGACCCTGCAGCGCGACAACTTCACCAAGGCGCGCAAGGTCAAGGACGGCGGCCATGGCATGACCGCGTTCGGACGCATGAAAGCCGTGACCTTCAGCCTGGGGGTCTTCGTGGTTGGCCTGGCAGCTTTCGGCTTTGTTTTCAAATCGGTGTACGGCATGTACTTCGTCAGCCACGCCCAGGCCGGCCTGGTCAGCGTGCCTGGCGTGAACATCACCATGCCTCGCGACGGTACCGTGCAGAGCCTGGTGAAAGCCGACGGCGTGGCCGCCAAAGGCGCACCGCTGGCGACCTTCAGCACCAGCATGCTCGACGTGCTCAAGGGCCATCTGGACGAAGACCAACTGCAACCGGCCAAGGTTGAAGAGCTGTTCGGCAAACAAATGACCGGCACGCTGACCTCGCCTTGCGACTGCACCGTAGCCCAGCAAATGGTCGCCAACGGCCAATACGCCAGCAAGGGTGACGTGATCTTCCAACTGGTGCCGCGCAACAGCGAAGCCAACGTAGAAGCGCGTTTCTCCTATCGCCAGTTCAGCGACGTGCGCCCGGGTACTTCGGTGCGCTTCCAGATCGCCGGTGAAGACCACTCTCGCACCGGCAAGATCGTCAGCAGCACCAGCCTGAAAAGTGCCGACCTGTCCTCCGACATCCGCGTGCTGATCCAGCCGGACGAAACCCTGGACAGCTCCCTCGCCGGTCGCCCGGTGGAAGTGAACAGCGACCGCGGCCCGAACCTGAACTGGCTGATCGACAAAGCCATGGCTGTTGGTCTTTAAGTCGAGGAAATGCCCGTGACTAGTCCACTCAGAATCCTGCCGGTCCCACTGACCCTGGCCATGGCTATTGCCCTGGCCGGTTGCGCCGGCCTCCCCGACCAGCGCCTGGCCAACGAAGCGCTCAAACGCGGTGATACCGTCACCGCGGCGCAGAATTACCGGCAACTGGCGGACCTGGGCTACAGCGAAGCCCAGGTCGGTCTGGCCGACATCCAGGTCGACAGCCGTGACCCGGCGCAGATGAAACAGGCTGAGGCGACTTACCGCGCCGCGGCCAGCGTTTCGCCGCGCGCCCAGGCACGCCTCGGTCGTCTGCTGGTGGCCAAGCCCGGCTCCACCGAGGCCGAGCAGCACGAAGCCGAAACCCTGTTGAAAAAAGCCGCCGCTGCGGGCGAAGGCAACACGCTGATCCCGCTGGCAATGCTGTACCTGCAATACCCACATAGCTTTCCCAACGTGAATGCACAGCAGCAAATCAGCCAATGGCGTGCCGAGAACAAACCGGAAGCCGGTCTGGCGCAAGTACTGCTCTATCGCACCCAGGGCACCTATGACCAGCATCTGGATGATGTGGAAAAAATCTGCAAGGCCGCGCTCAACACCAATGACATCTGCTACGTCGAGCTGGCCACGGTCTATCAGAAACAGGCCAAGCCTGAGCAACAGGCCGAACTGATCAAACAGCTGCAAGCGGCTCACGCTCGCGGCACCGTTTCGGCGCAGCGCGTCGACAGCGTTGCTCGCGTGCTCGCTGACTCGTCCCTGGGCAAGACCGACGAGAAAACCGCACAGTCGCTGCTCGAACCGATCGCACCAGGCTACCCGGCCTCGTGGGTATCCCTCGCGCAACTGCTCTACGACTTCCCCGAACTGGGCGACGTCGACCAGATGATGAAGTACCTGGACAACGGCCGCGCCGCCGACCAGCCCCGCGCCGAGCTGTTGCTGGGCAAGCTCTACTACGAAGGCAAACTGGTGCCGGCTGACGCCAAGGTCGCCGAAGCGCACTTCCAGAAAGCCGTCGGCCGCGAAGTCGCCGCCGATTACTACCTCGGCCAGATCTATCGCCGTGGCTACCTGGGCAAGGTCTATCCGCAGAAAGCGCTCGACCATCTGTTGACCGCTGCGCGCAACGGCCAGAACAGCGCCGACTTCGCCATCGCCCAACTGTTTTCCCAAGGCAAGGGCACCAAGCCTGATCCGCTCAACGCCTATGTCTTCAGCCAACTGGCCCTGACCCAGAACACTGCGCAAGCCACCGAGCTTGCGCAAACAATCCAAACGCAACTGCCGCCTGACCGGCTGGCCGAGGCCCAACGCCTGTTGAAACAAGAACAGGCCGTGCGCGGTGCCCTGAGCCCGAACACGCCGGAACTGAAAGCCCTGCAAGACGAAGACGGCGAGGAATCCCTATGAAGCTCAATCCATTCATGAAGGCCGGCATTGGCCTGACATTCGCGCTGATCTGGTCCTGCCCGACGCTTGCTGCGATCACTGAAACCAAGAACTTTGGCCTCGAAGTGAAAATCACCGGTCAGTCCGAAGACGACCGCGACCTCGGCACCGCCCCCGGTGGCGACGTCAATGGCGTCGGCCTCGACCTGCGCCCTTGGGTCTACGGCGAAAGCGGCGCATGGAGCGCCTACGCCATGGGTCAGGCGGTGACGTCCACCGACATCATCGAGACCGACACCCTGCAACAGTCCGATGGTGCCCAGAGCACTAACAACAGTGATCGCGAGACCAAGAAAAACTACCTGGCGATGCGCGAATTCTGGGTCGGCTACAGCGGCTTCACGCCCTACCCCGGCGAGATCCTCAAGCTCGGTCGCCAACGCCTGCGCAATGACGACGGCCAATGGCGCGACACCAACATCGAAGCCTTGAACTGGACTTTCGATACCACCCTGCTGCGCGCCAACGTCGGTATCGCCGAACGCTTCAGCGAGTACCGCACCGACCTCAAGGAACTGGCACCGAAAGACAAGGATCGCCTGCACGCCTACGCCGATGCCGCGTATCAGTGGACACCCGGCAACTGGGTGGGCATTCGCGGTCATCACACCCATGACAACGGCAAGCTCGACTTCCCGGAGCCAGGTGTACCGGCCGATTCGCTGGACAAAAAACAGAACGGCGACATCAGCTGGATCGGCCTGACCGCCGACAGTGATGCCTACAACTGGCGCAACACCAACACGGTCAACTACTGGGGCAGCATCACTGGCATGCGCGGCGACACCGACACGGTCAACCCGCTGAATGCCGATGGCACACGCCCGACCGAAGCCAAGCACGGTGATGATCTTAACGGTTGGGCCACCGACGTCGGCGTGCGTTTGCGCCTCGACCCGCAATGGCAAGTCGGTGCCGCCTATGCCCGCGCCAGCGCCGAGTACCAACAGAACGGCCTGGAAAGCAATCGCTCGAACTACACCGGCACCCGCTCGCGGGTACACCGTTTCGGCGAAGCCTTCCGTGGCGAAATGAACAACATGCAGACCGCCACCCTGTTCGGTTCGTGGATGCTCAACGACGAATACGACGCCAGCCTGATCTACCACAAGTTCTGGCGCGTCGACGGCAACAAGCCGGTCGGCAGCAATGGCATCAACGCCGTCGAAAACAACACCGACGACGTGACTGGCGCAATCCTCTCCAGCACTTCGCTGCCGCTGAACGATGGCGAAAAAGACCTCGGTCAGGAGATGGACCTGGTGGTCACCAAGTACTTCAAGCAAGGCCTGTTGCCGGCGGCGCTGAGCCAGTCCATCGATGAGCCTTCGGCCCTGGTGCGCTTCCGTGGCGGTGTGTTCAAGCCGGGCGATGCCTACGGCAAGGAAGTCGATTCGTACATGCACCGCGCATTCATCGACGTGATCTGGCGCTTCTGATGCAAACCGCGAAGGGAGTGCCCGACATGAACAATTCGAAGCGAGGTTCGCTCACCTTGTTGGCCGGCGCGATGCTGCTGGCAAGCTCGGCCGCCTTCGCCAATGTAGAGCCGGCCAAACCGGCACACGCGGCCACCATCGCCAAGGAACTGCAACAGGCCAAGACCTACACCGTCAGCAGCGCGCCGACCGCGCCGCTGGAACTGGCCAAGCCGAAACTGCCGGACGTTTCCGGCTACAACGCCGAGGCCATCGCCGCGAAAATCGTGCGCAGCAAGGCCGGCAAGATCAGCGTGCGCCGGATGATGCAGGAAGACGCCCTGAAGGACTTCATCGGCGGCGACAACAAGATGGCCGAGTGGGTGGTGCGTCAGCATGGCATCCCACAGGCGATCTTCGTCGACGACGGCTACATGAACCTCAAGGACCTGGCGAAGAAGCAACCCAAATACGTCATCGAAACCGCGCCTGGAGTTTATCTGGCGAAGTTGCCGATCGTGGTCGGTCGCCACGGCATCCTGGAAATCGACAAGCAGACCCAGGAACTGCGCCTGTCCCAGGAGGCCGGTTCGTTCCTGGTCAACGACGGTCAGTTGTTCGTGCGCGACACCAAAATCACCGGCTGGCGCGAGAAGGACAACGGCCCGGCGACGTTCAACTCGCCGAAGGAATTCCGTCCGTTCCTGCTGGCCTGGGGCGGCACCGAGACTTACATCGCCAACAGCAAGATCGCCAGTTTCGGCTACGCCAACAGTAAGTCCTATGGCGTAAGTATTTCCCAGTACACGCCGAACATGGCCAAGGTGCTCAAGCGTCCTGAACCGACCGGCTGGATCGTCGGCTCCGAATTCTCGGACATGTGGTACGGCTTCTACTGCTATGAAACCCGCGACTTCGTGGTCAAGGGCAACACCTACAAAGACAACATCGTCTACGGCATCGACCCGCACGACCGTTCCCACGGCCTGATCATCGCTGACAACACGGTGTTCGGGACCAAGAAGAAGCACGGGATCATTATTTCCCGTGAGGTCAACGACAGCTTCATCTTCAACAACCGCAGCTACGACAACAAGCTGTCGGGCCTGGTGATCGACCGTAACAGCGTGAACAACCTGATCGCCCACAACGAGATCTACCAGAACCACACCGACGGCATCACCCTCTACGAGAGTGCCGACAACCTGCTGTGGGGCAACCGTGTGCTGAGCAACAAGCGCCACGGCATCCGCATTCGTAACAGCGTGAACATTCGCCTCTACGAAAACGTCGCCATGGCCAACGGCCTGACCGGCGTCTACGGCCACATCAAAGACCTGAGCAACACCGACCGTGACATCAAGCTCGACCCGTTCGACGCCCAGGTGTCGCTGATCGTGGTCGGCGGTGAGCTGGCGGCCAACGGCAGCGGGCCGCTGTCCATCGACTCGCCACTGAGTGTCGAGCTGTATCGCGTGTCGATGCTCGCACCGGCCAAATCCAGCGGCATCAGCTTCACCGGCATCCTTGGCGAGCGCCAGGATGAAATTCTCGACCTGCTGGTGCGCCAGCAGAAAGCCGTGCTGATCGACCCTGTCGAACGCCAGACCGAAATGCGGGACTGAGGATAATCTTATGCACCCACACTTGATCAAATTACTCAGCCTGTCGGCCCTGACCGCCGGCATTCTCGCCGCCAGCAGCGGTGCGCGTGCCGATGAGGTCAAAGCGCCTGTCTTCACCGCAGAACCGTGCTGCAGCCTGTGCCCGGCCGCCCACGATGCGAAGAACTACACCACCCGTTATCAGCAGAACTTCACCACGCTGGTACAGGCCCAGGGCGACTGGCTGTTCCGCACCCAGGAAGACCTGCGCACCGAATTCGACACCACGCCTGCCGGCTACAAACGCATGAAACAACTGCACGATGCGTTCAAGAGTAAAGGCGTGGAACTGGTCATCGTGTACCAGCCGACCCGTGGCCTGGTGAACCGCAACAAGCTCAACCCGGCGGAGAAAGCCAGCTTCGACTTCGACAAGGCACTGCAGAACTACAAGACCATGCTCGGTCGTTTCGCACAGATGGGCTATGTCGTCCCGGACCTTTCGCCGCTGACCAACGAGTCGTTGCCCGACACCCTGCCCGCCCACGACTTCTACTTCCGTGGCGACCAGCACTGGACGCCGTACGGTGCCCAGCGCACGGCGAAGATCGTCGCCGAGAAGGTCAAGCAGTTGCCTGAATTCGCCGACATTCCCAAGCGCGAATTCGAGACCCACAAGTCGGGTCGCATGGGCAAGACCGGAACCCTGCACAACATGGCCGGTCAACTCTGTGGCACCAGCTACGCGATCCAGTACATGGATCAGTTCACCACCGAGCCGAAGGGCGAAGCGGGTGATGGCGATCTGTTCGGCGACTCCGGCAACCCGCAAATCACCCTCGTGGGCACCTCCCACAGCGGCAAGAACTACAACTTCGCCGGGTTCCTCGAAGAAGCCATCGGTGCCGACATTCTCAACGTGGCGTTCCCCGGCGGCGGCCTGGAAGGTTCGATGCTGCAGTACCTGGGCAGCGACGAGTTCCAGAAGAACCCGCCGAAGATTCTCATCTGGGAATTCTCACCGCTGTACCGCCTCGACCAGGAAACCATCTACCGCCAGATGATGGCGCTGCTGGACAACGGTTGCGAAGGCAAGGATGCACAGATGTCCGGCAGCGCCACGCTCAAGCCGGGCAAAAACGAGTTGATGGTCAACAGCAAAAACATGGACCTGCGCAACAGCAGCCACCAGGTCGACATCCGCTTCGCCGACACCTCGGTGAAAACCCTGCAAGCCACCCTCTGGTACATGAACGGTCGCCACGAGGACATCAAGATCGACAAACCGGAAACCTCCGAAACTGACGGGCGTTTCGCTTTCGAGTTACGCACGGATGAAGACTGGGCCTCGCAGAACCTGCTGGCCGTTGAAGTCCAGGGCCCCGAAGCCGGTGCCGCGCCTCAGAAAGTCGAAGCGAAAATCTGCAAACGCAACGTATTCCCGGGCGCCGAGCAGCGTACTGCTTCGGTCGGGCAATGAGGTCTGCTATGCGCTATCCGACAATTTCAACACTGTTGGCACCGACGCTCCTGAGCCTGGCGATGTTCGCCGGGGCCACGCAAGCGGCTGCGCCACTGCGACCACCCCAGGGCTATTTTGCGCCTGTGGATAAATTCAAGACGGGCGACAAAAGCGAAGGCTGCGATGCGATGCCGACGCCATACACCGGCTCGTTGCAATTTCGCAGCAAGTACGAAGGTTCGGACAAGGCCCGCGCGACCCTGAACGTGCAGTCGGAAAAAGCCTTCCGCGAGAGCACGGCCGACATCACCAAGATCGAGCGCGGCACCAGCAAGCGCGTAATGCAGTTCATGCGTGACGGTCGCCCGGAACAGCTGGAATGCACACTCGACTGGCTGACCGCCTGGGCCAAGGCCGACGCGCTGATGTCCAAGGACTTCAACCATACCGGCAAGTCGATGCGCAAATGGGCATTGGGCAGTATGGCTTCAGCGTATATCCGCCTGAAGTTTTCCGACTCCCACCCGCTGGCCACCCATCAACAACAAGCGCAGTTGATCGAAGCCTGGTTCAGCAGGATGGCTGATCAGGTGGTCAGCGATTGGGACAACCTGCCGCTCGACATGACCAACAACCACTCGTACTGGGCGGCGTGGTCGGTGATGGCCACCTCCGTCGCCACCAACCGTCGCGATCTGTTCGACTGGGCGGTGAAGGAATACAAGGTCGGCGCCAACCAGATCGACGCCGACGGTTACCTGCCCAACGAACTCAAGCGTCAGCAGCGGGCCCTGGCTTACCACAACTATGCCCTGCCGCCGCTGGCGATGATCGCCAGTTTCGCCCAGGTCAACGGCGTGGATCTGCGCCAGGAAAACAATGGCGCGCTCAAACGCCTGGGTGACCGGGTGCTGTCCGGGGTGAAAGACCCAGACCAATTCGAGCAGAAGAATGGCAAGGAACAGGACATGACCGACCTGAAAGAGGACATGAAATTCGCCTGGCTCGAACCGTTCTGCTCGCTCTACACCTGCTCGCCCGAAGTGCTGGCGAAGAAACACCAGATGCAGCCGTTCAAGACCTTCCGCCTCGGCGGTGACCTGACCAAGGTCTACGACCCGGCCAATGAAAAAGGCAACAAGGGTTCATAGAACAGATGCAATCCCCTGTGGGAGCGAGCCTGCTCGCTCCCACAGTGACGTGATGTTTGCCCTCCAGATTTCCTTGGGGGGTTTGGGGGGGCCGTTGGCCCTTGACTGTAGGTTCAAACAAGGAGAGATCGGGATGGTTTTCTCGTCCAACGTGTTCCTGTTTTTGTTCTTGCCGATCTTTCTCGGCCTGTACTACCTGAGCGGGCAACGCTATCGCAATTTGCTGCTGCTGATTGCCAGCTACGTGTTCTACGCCTGGTGGCGTGTGGACTTCCTCGCGCTGTTCGCCGGCGTCACGCTGTGGAACTACTGGATCGGCCTGAAAGTCGGTGCCGCCGGGGTCAGGACCAAACCGGCGCAGCGTTGGCTGCTGCTCGGCGTGGCCGTCGACCTGTGCATCCTCGGCTACTTCAAGTACGCCAACTTCGGCGTCGACAGCATCAACGCAATGATGACGTCGGTGGGTCTTTCGCCCTTCATCCTGACCCACGTGCTGCTGCCGATCGGGATCTCGTTCTACATCTTCGAGTCCATCAGCTACATCATCGACGTCTACCGTGGCGACACCCCGGCGACCCGCAATCTGATCGACTTCGCGGCGTTCGTGGCGATCTTCCCGCACCTGATTGCCGGTCCTGTGTTGCGTTTCCGTGATCTGGCCGACCAGTTCAACAACCGCACCCACACCCTCGACAAGTTCTCCGAGGGCTGCACACGGTTCATGCAGGGTTTCATCAAGAAAGTCTTCATCGCCGACACCCTGGCCGTCGTGGCTGACCACTGCTTCGCCCTGCAAAACCCGACCACGGGTGATGCCTGGCTCGGCGCCCTGGCGTACACCGCGCAGTTGTATTTCGACTTCTCCGGTTACAGCGACATGGCCATCGGCCTGGGCCTGATGATGGGTTTCCGCTTCATGGAAAACTTCAAGCAGCCGTATGTCAGCCAGTCGATCACCGAGTTCTGGCGGCGCTGGCACATCAGCCTGTCGACCTGGCTGCGTGACTACCTGTACATCACGCTGGGCGGTAACCGCAAAGGCACGCTGATGACCTATCGCAACCTGTTCCTGACCATGCTGCTCGGTGGTCTGTGGCACGGCGCGAACATCACTTACATCGTCTGGGGCGCCTGGCACGGTACCTGGCTGGCGATTGAAAAAGCCATCGGCCTGAACACCTCGCCGCGCAGTTTCAACCCGATCCGCTGGGCGCTGACCTTCCTGCTGGTAGTGATGGGCTGGGTGATCTTCCGCGCAGAAAACCTGCACGTCGCCGGACGCATGTACGGCGCGATGTTCAGCTTCAGTGACTGGTCGCTGTCGGAACTCAACCAGGCCAGCCTCACCGGCCTGCAAGTGGCAACACTGATCGTGGCTTACGTGACTTTGGCGTTCTTCGGCCTGCGCGACTTCTACACCCATCAGCCACCGGTCAAGACCAAGCCTGCCGTGAACGTCGACGCCGACGGCCCGGCCGCCGCTACAGCGGGAACGATCAAGGCCGTGCCTGGGGATAACCCGGCGAGCATCCATCAGCCTGGCTACACCGTCGGCGTCGAAGCCCAGGTGCAACCGGCCTACTGGACCGCTGACTGGTCGCGCTACGTGATGCGTGCGCTGGTGCTGCTGTTGTTCATCGCCTCGATTCTCAAACTCTCGGCGCAAAGCTTCTCGCCGTTCCTTTACTTCCAGTTCTGAGGGATCTGACCATGACCCGCTCATTACGTATCTTCTACATCGCGCTGTTCCTGGTGACCCTGCTGGTGCTCGGTCTGTGGTCGGTGCGCAGCTTCTTCGGCTTCAGCACCAACGCCGATGCGACGGTGCTCAACGGTCGCTGGTCCAAAGCCGTGGAAACGCACTACGACGACGAGTTCCCGATCAAGCGCCTGGGCACCAATCTTTGGGCCGCACTGGATTTCAAACTTTTCAACGAAGGTCGTCCGGGCGTGGTGCTCGGTCGCGACCAGTGGTTGTACAGCGATGAAGAATTCCACCCGGTAGTCAACGAAGAACTGAACCTGCAAGGCAACTACGCGCTGGTTGAAGGCGTGCGCCAGACGTTGAAGGAAAAAGGCGTGCAACTGGTGATGGCCGTGGTGCCAGCCAAGGTGCGCCTGTACCCGGAACACCTCGGTGAGGTGAAGCCGGCGAGCATCCACGCCAACCTCTACAAGGACTTCCACCAGCGCCTGGCCGCCGACCGGATTCCCGCCCCTGACCTGCTCGGCCCGCTGCAACAGGCCAAGCAGAATGGCCAGCAAGTGTTCCTGCGCACCGACACCCACTGGACCCCGGAAGGCGCCGAGATTGCTGCCAACCGTCTGGCCCAAACCATCGCCGACAAGTACCCGCTGAGCGGCGAGCCACAGCGCTTCGTCACCGAACCTGCGGAGAAAATCACCCACAAGGGCGACCTGCGTCTGTTCCTGCCGCTCGACCCGCTGTTCGAAAACCTGATGCCGGCGCAAGAGTCGCTGCAAAAACGCAACACCGTAGCAGCGGATGACCAGCCGGCCGGTGACGATGCCCTGTTCGCCAACACCGAAGTGCCGGTGGCCCTGATCGGCACCAGCTACAGCGCCAACCCCAACTGGAACTTCGTCGGCGCGCTCAAGCAAGCCCTGCACAGCGACGTAGTCAATTACGCCGAAGACGGCCACGGCCCGATTCTGCCGATGCTCAGCTACCTCAAAAGCGATGCCTTCAAGAACAGCCCGCCACAGGTGCTGATCTGGGAGTTTCCTGAACGATATCTGCCCGTGAACAACGAAATCGGCGACGCCGACCCGCAGTGGGTCGCAGAGCTTAAACAAGCCGGTGCGCGCCAACAAAACGTAGCCATCAACAACAAATCCGAGACGCCCGACCGGGCGCAAAACTGAAAGAGAGGTACACCATGACTTTCACTACAACTCCTCGTCGTCTCGCTAAAAGCTTTGCCCTGGTTGCCGGCCTCAGCGTGCTGTCGATACAGGCCTTCGCCGGTGGCGACGCAGCACTCTACGGCCCGACCGCACCGAAAGGCTCGACCTTCGTGCGCATCTACAACGCCAGCAACGCCGAAGTCAGCGCCACCGTCGGCAGCACCAACCTGAGTGATGTCGCACCACTGTCCAGCAGTGACTTCAGCTTCATGCCAGGCGGTGACTACAGCGCCAAGATCGGTAGCCAGACCCTGCCGGTGAAACTGGCCGGCGACCACTATTACACCCTGGTCAACAACGCCAGCGGCGCACCGCAACTGATCGAGGAGCCGCCGTTCAAGAACAAGCAGAAATCCCTGGTACGCGTACAGAACCTCAGCGACAAGACACTGACCCTGAAAACCGCCGACGGCAAGACCGACGTGGTCCCGAACGTGGCTGCAAAGGGCCGTGGCGAACGTGAAATCAACCCGGTGAAAGTCAGCCTGGCGCTCTATGACGGCGCGACCAAAGTCGGCGACGTGAAACCGGTCGCCCTGGAACGCGGCGAAGCCGCCGTGCTGTACGTCACCGGCAACGGCAGCAGCCTGTCGCCGGTCTGGGTGAAACGCCCGGTCTCGACGCGCTGATCAATTTTCCGGGCTGACCCATGTCCCCCTGTAGGAGCGAGCTTGCTCGCGAAAAACGCAAAGGCAACGCGTCTATCCAGACAGCCCGCGTTTTCGTTGACGTACATCGTCGGAACGCCGCCCGGAGCAAGCTCGCGCCTACAAGGGACCGAGGCGTCAGATCGGACACGGAACAAAAACAAGAGTGAAACGACACAAACGCGGTAGCTCTAACCAATCGATATTCAAGGAGTAACAACATGATTCCGGTGATCTTGTCAGGTGGTAGTGGCTCACGTCTTTGGCCGCTTTCCCGTAAGCAATTCCCCAAGCAGTTCCTGGCCCTGACCGGCGAACACACCCTCTTCCAGCAAACCCTGGAACGCCTGGTGTTCGAAGGCATGGACACACCTATCGTGGTCTGCAACAAAGACCACCGTTTCATCGTCAACGAGCAGTTGGCCGCGCGCAAACTGGAAACCCAGCGCATCCTGATGGAGCCGTTCGGTCGCAACACCGCGCCGGCCGTGGCCCTGACCGCGATGATGCTGGTCAACGAAGGTCGCGACGAGCTGATGCTGGTGCTGCCGGCCGACCACGTGCTGGAAGACCAGAAAGCCCTGCAACGCGCCCTGGCCCTGGCCACCGTCGCTGCCGAAAACGGCGAAATGGTGCTGTTCGGTGTGCCGGCCACCAAGCCGGAAACCGGTTATGGCTACATCAAATCGACCAACGACTCGCTGCTGCCTGAAGGCGTCAGCCGCGTCTCGCACTTCGTCGAAAAACCCGACGTGAAGCGCGCCACCGAGTTCGTCCAGTCCGGTGGTTACTTCTGGAACAGCGGCATGTTCCTGTTCCGCGCCAGCCGCTTCCTGGAAGAGCTGAAAAAGCACGATCCGGACATCTACGACACCTGCCTGCTGACCCTGGAACGCAGCAAGCAGGATGCCGATACCATCACCCTCGACGAAGCCACCTTCGCCTGCTGCCCGGACAATTCCATCGACTACTCTGTAATGGAAAAAACCCGACGCGCCTGCGTCGTGCCGCTGACCGCCGGCTGGAGCGATGTCGGCTGCTGGTCGTCGCTGTGGGAAGTCAATGAAAAAGACGCCAACGGCAACGTCAGCAAAGGCGACGTGGTGATCCAGGACAGCCGCAACTGCATGATCCACGGCAACGGCAAACTGGTGTCGGTGATCGGCCTGGAAAACATCGTCGTGGTCGAAACCAAGGACGCCATGATGATCGCCCACAAGGACAAGGTCCAAGGCGTGAAACAGATGGTCAACACCCTCAACGAACAGGGCCGCAGTGAAACCCAGAACCACTGCGAGGTCTACCGTCCGTGGGGCTCCTACGACTCGGTAGACATGGGCGGCCGCTTCCAGGTCAAGCACATCTCGGTCAAGCCGGGCGCGTGCCTGTCACTGCAGATGCACCACCACCGCGCCGAACACTGGATCGTCGTGAGCGGCACCGCCGAGGTGACCTGCGACGAGAACGTGTTCCTGCTGACCGAGAACCAGTCGACCTACATTCCGATTGCTTCGGTGCATCGTTTGCGTAACCCCGGGAAGATTCCGCTGGAGATCATCGAGGTGCAGTCGGGGAGTTATCTGGGTGAGGACGATATCGAGCGGTTTGAAGATATCTACGGGCGGTCGACGCCGGTCGAGCGTGGGGTTTCGGTGAAGACCATCGCGCAGTAAACATCTGTAAACCTTAAGCCCCCGATCCACCCGCTGCGTTCCCTATCCGCAGCGGGCTGGACCGGGGGCTTTTTTTGCCTGAAATTTGTGTTGCCCCGGCCTGCTCGCGATGGGGCCATTAGATTCACCACAAAAATCTCTCCCACCACTAACCTCCGCTAGGTACGATGGTCTTCTCCATCACCGAGGTCTGCGCCCCCATGTTCATCGGCGTCCTGCTGGTCATCACCTGGCTGGTCCTGTTGCTGCGCTATCCGGCCAAGGCCTTGCCTGTTTCCATGGCCGCCGCCGTGGGGCTGGGCATTGTCGCTACCTGGGTCATCTGGATGGACCACCGCGAACTCAAGCAACTGCAACGCCTGGAATTGCGCATCAGTTACGCGCCGCAGCAATGCCCCGCCGACCGCCCATTGCAATTGACCCTGAACAACGGCAATGACGTGCCGCTGACGGAACTGCGCTGGCGGGTCGCGGCTTATGCACCGGGCGACACGGTGAACCTGGCCGACAATCAATATACTGCCCCGCGTTATCGTGGCCCTGGCGAATTGCAGGCCGGTGGCAACTGGGAAGACTGCTTGCCGCTGCCGCCATTGCGCCCCGGCTACCGTCCGGAAAGCCTGGAGTTTCGCGCCGAGCGATTGCACGGTAGTTTTTCCGACTGATCCTTCCCCATTTTTTGCACAAG
This sequence comes from Pseudomonas sp. B28(2017), assembly GCF_002113025.1. GTDB lineage: Bacteria > Pseudomonadota > Gammaproteobacteria > Pseudomonadales > Pseudomonadaceae > Aquipseudomonas. The sequence goes on from NZ_NEJH01000002.1 coordinate 820,087, forward strand.
GAATGCGCCATGCCCGTTGCGTTGATTACCGGTTGTTCCAGCGGCATTGGCCGTGCCCTTGCCGATGCGTTCAAGGCCGCCGGCTATGAAGTCTGGGCCAGTGCCCGCAAGGCCGAAGATGTCGCGGCACTCACCGCCGCCGGTTTCACAGCCGTACAACTGGATGTCAACGATGCCGCGGCGCTCGAAGCCTTGAGCGAGCGAATCAACCAACAAACCGGTGGCCTCGATGTGCTGATCAACAACGCAGGATATGGCGCCATGGGGCCGCTGCTCGATGGTGGCGTGCCAGCCATGCAGCGCCAGTTCGAAACCAATGTGTTCGCCATCGTCGGTGTCACCCGCGCCTTGTTCCCTGTGCTGCGTCGGGCCAAGGGGCTGGTGGTGAATATCGGTAGCGTGTCCGGCGTACTGGTCACGCCCTTTGCCGGCGCCTACTGCGCCTCGAAGGCCGCCGTGCATGCCTTGAGCGATGCCTTGCGCATGGAACTGGCGCCGTTCGGCGTGCGGGTCATGGAAGTCCAGCCGGGGGCCATCGCTTCCAGTTTTGCCAAAAATGCCGGGCATGAAGCCGAGCAACTGATCAGTGAACAATCGCCGTGGTTTCCGCTGCGCGAAGGCATACGCGCCCGGGCCAGGGCTTCCCAGGACAAGCCGACTCCGGCCAGTGAGTTTGCTGCCGGATTGCTCAAGGCTGTGCAGCAGGCCAAACCGCCGCGGTTGCTTCGTCTCGGCAATGGCAGTCGCGCGTTGCCGCTGATGGCAAGTTTGCTGCCCAAGGGTTTGCTCGAATCCGGGCTGATGAGGCGGTTCGGGTTGCGTGGGCAGCTCTGAGACCGAGTCATCGTTCTTCGCGGGCTTGCCCGCGATGGCATCAGAACAGACACCACAGAATTTCAGGGAACAACATGACCGACTTCACCGAATACTTTGACGAAGTGATCCAGGCCCACGTGGCCATCGAAAAATGGCTGGCTGAGGAGCAGGATCCGTCCGGGCTAGACCACCTGCTGACCCGTTTTTCACCGCAGTTTTCCATGGTCTCGCCGCTCGGTCGGGTGCTGGATTTTGACGCGCTGAACGAATTGTTCACGTTGGCGGGCGGCAAGAAACTTGGGTTCCGCATCGAACTCAGCGAACTGCGTGGCATCGCCCTGCACGATACTGGCGCGACCGTGAGTTACCGCGAGCAACAGACCGATGCGACCGGACTGCACTCGGATCGTCGCTCGACCGTGGTGTTCGAGCAGGTGGATGGCAAGATCCTTTGGCGGCATTTGCAGGAGACGTTTTGCTGATCAACTGTAGGAGCGAGCCTGCTCGCGATGGACGTCAACGATAACGCAGGCATTCAGAAAGCACGCGTCGCTCTCAGGTTTTTCGCGAGCAGGCTCGCTCCTACAGGGGAATGGGTTAAGCACCATTGCCTTGCTTCACCACCACCGTACACGTAATCCCCGCCGCCAACAGCGCCCCCTCCGGCACTTCATCGATGTGAATTCGCACAGGAACACGCTGCGCCAACCGCACCCAGTTAAACGTCGGATTCACGTCAGCAATCAACTCACGGCTCTCCGGGTTGTCGCGGTCGTAGATGCCGCGCGAGATGCTTTCCACGTGGCCCTTGAGTACTTCACCGCTCATCAGTTGCATGTCGGCTTTATCACCCACGCGCACGTGGGGCAGCTTGGTTTCTTCGAAGAAGCCGTAGACCCAGAACGAGTTCATGTCGACCACGGCCATTTTCGCTTCGCCGATGCGTGCGTAGTCGCCGCGATGCACGTTGAGGTTGGTTACGTAGCCGTCCACCGCTGCGCGCACTTCAGTGCGTTTGAGATTGAGCTCGGCGGCTTCCAGTTGCGCCTGGGCCTGCTGGTAATCGGCCAGGGCCGAGTCGGCGAGATTACTGGCGTCGTCGCGGTTTTCCCGGGAGATCACCAGGTTGTCCATATCGGCGCGACGATGGGCATTGACCTTGCGCATCTCCCAGGTCGCCTTGCGCGATGCCACCAGGCTTTGCGCCTGTTTCACCGCGAGACGGTAGTGCTCGGGGTCGATCTGCATCAGCAAATCACCCTTCTTCACCAATTGGTTGTCGCGCACTGGCACGTCCACCACTTCGCCAGTGACGTCGGCGGCGACGTTGATGATGTCGGCCCGCACGCGGCCGTCACGGGTCCACGGCGTGTTCATGTAGTGCTCCCACAAGGATCGGCCGATCCAGAGCGCGAGGGCCAGCACCAACAGGGTCGCGAGCAGGCTGAAAAACTTTTTCATCAGGACGTTCTCAACGGTAGACAGTCAGCGCCATGGCGCCGAACAGACAGGTAAACAGACTCAGGCGCAGTAACGCCGGGTGCCAGAAGAAGCGGTACAGATCAAACCCGGAGAGGAAGCGGTCCAGTGCCCAGGCCAGTACCGCCGCAATGAAAAACATCAGGGTCATGGTCGGCATGTACACGCCGTGGAAGGCGATTTCACGAGGCATGTTCAAGTCCTTGTGGCTTGCCGCTGGCACTGGCATTCATGTAGCCAGCGAGCGGTGATTGCGGATCGAGCAGAGAGGTACGGATGAAGTGCAGGTAGCTCTTCACCCGGCGCAGCGCCGAGGTATCGAAGTGGGGAGCGAAGGGTTCGTCGGTGGACTGCACACGACTGATCGCGTGATCGACGGCGATCAGCGCGCGTTCGAGGTTGCTGCCGTTCGGTTGCAGGAACAGCCGCACCAATGCACGCCCCATCACCCGGATCGCCTGGCGCCATGGCTGGGATTCGGCATAGGCCGGATGCACCGGCAGTATCGCCTGCTCCTTGCGCAACTCGATGATCGCATGGCCGACTTCCAGCACCACGAACATCCAGCGCAGCAAGCCCCGCTGCACTTGCGGTTGCCCTGCCGCGAAGCCGTAGGCCTGATGTACCAGATCGCGGGTGCGGCTTTCGAAACTCGACGCCAGCCCCTTGAGTTTTCCGCTGATGGCGTACACCACCTGAGCGCGCAGGTCTTGCTCCAGCCGGCGCCACAACCACCGGCTGTTGGGCGGCAGAATGATCGCCCCGGCCGCTGCGCACACCAGCATGCCAAGGACCATGGCGATGTAGTCGTTGATGAAGGTGTAGGGGTTGTAGACCGTGAGGTTGTCCGGCACCGAGCCGGTGCTGAAAAAGATCAGCAAGCCCAGGCCGACGCCGACGTATTGCGGCCGCGAAGTCAGGAACGAGCCCAGTACGATCACCGGTGCGAGCATCACGCACAGCAACGCAAATCCATCGATCCACGGGAAGATGAAAAACATCTCGACGAAGCCGATCAGCGCCCCGAGCAATGTTCCGCACGCCATCTGAAAGGCCATGCGTTTCGGGTTCGGGGTGGCGGCAGACAAGCCCACGGTCGCGGCGGCGATCAGTGTCATGGTCGCCCCGCTCGGCCAGGCGGTTGCCACCCAATAGCTGCCCAATACCACCAGGATGAATGCTGCGCGAATCCCCGATGCTGCCGCTGCCATCCAGTTGGTTTGCGGTGTGAACGGCTCGTCCCAGCGCTCCCGCTCGTGACTGTGATCGGCCAGGGATGCGTGGGTCTGCGCGTAACCGTGCAGATCGTCGACGAAGCGATAGAGCAACTCGTACGCGGTATGGAAATCCAGTTGCTCGGCATCGCCAGGATTGCTCTGCTGGAACGTTGCCCGCAGACAGCGCACTCGTGCCGGCAAACCTTCCTTGTAGGCGCTCAGCACCATGACCAGACGCGCCGCATCGGCGCTGGTCAGGGCACGACCGCTGAAGCCGTCGAGCAACTCGGCGAGGTCCTGCAGACCCGGCTTGATTGCCGCCACCACGGTGTCCGCCGCGCTGCTGCGCAAGCGTTCGAGCAACTGGTGCAAGGCATTGAAGCGCGTGGTGATGCCCATGAACTCGCTGTTCAGGCGACTGAGCCGGCCATTGCGCCGACGCATGTGCGGGTCTTCAAAAACAGTGACGCTGCGCAAGCCTTCCAGGCCCACGGCTTCGGCGATGAAACGCACGTTACCGGCCTCGAATGCCTCACGCTGACTGCGTCCGCGCAAGCCATCGGTGACAAACAGGGCGAATACGCCAAAGCGCTGATACAAGGCATTGCGCATCGCCGCGCTAGCCGATTGCGGCAGGATGGCGGCACTGATCAGGGTCGAACAGAGAATGCCCAACGAGATTTCCAGCACCCGCCAGACCGCCGCCATGAACGCCCCCTCCGGATGGGCCAGCGCGGGCAAGCCGACCATCGCCGCGGTGTATCCGGCGAGGACGAAACCGTAGGCCCGGAAGTTGCGGCAGCGGGCGGCGCCGGCCGTGCAGATACCGACCCAGATCGCCAGCGAACCGAGGAACAGTTCAGTGTTCTGCGCAAACAGTGCAATCAACGCGACCATCACCGACGAGCCGGCCAGGGTGCCGAGAAAACGATAGAAACTCTTGGCGAACACATGACCGCTTTGCGGCTGCATGACGATGAACACGGTGATCATCGCCGTACGCGGTTGCGGCAGTTCCAGGCGCATGGCCAGCCACAGCGTCAGGAATGCCGCGAACAGCACCTTGAAAATGTAGACCCAGGTCACGCCGTCGCTGCGTGCCCAGTCGAAGAAGCCCCGGCGCCATTCCAGGGAATACAGCCAGCGCAAGGGTGCGGGCAAGGAAGTCATGAAATCCTGCTCAATAAATTCCAGTGAAAACCCGGAACCTGTGGGAGCGAGCCTGCTCGCGAAGAGGGAGTGTCAGTCAGCATAAATGTCGTCTGACACACCGCTTTCGCGAGCAGGCTCGCTCCCACAGATGTTGTGTTCAACGCAAAAGGCTCGGCGTTTTCGGCACTTGAGTCTGTTCGGCATTCGGCACGTCATTACCCGCACCGAGACCACCGCCCAACGCCGTCACCAGCTCGGCATGGGCGCTCAAGCGCGCCGCCTGAACCTGCTGCTGCACTTGCTGCTGCTTGAACAGCAGGGTCTGGGCGTTGAGCACGTTGAGGTAGTCGGTCAGGCCACGCTGGTAGGCGATCATGGCGATGTCGTAGGTCTTCTGCGCAGTGGCCACCGACTCGGCGGCGAAAACCTGCTGCTTGTCCATGGACTCGCGGCGGATCAACTGGTCAGAGATGTTTTTCAGGGCATTGACCAGGGTCTGGTTGTACTTGGCCACGGCGATGTCATACCCGGCCGAGGCTTCGCCCAATTCAGCGCGCAAACGTCCACCATCGAAGATCGGCAACGAAATCGCCGGACCCACGCTGTAGTTGAGCTTCTTGCCGGTCAAGAACTCCAGCGCCCCGCCGCCGGTGGCCATGTAGCCGAGGCTGCCGACCAGGTCGACGTTGGGGTAGAAACCGGCATGCGCGACATCGATGCCCCGGGCCTGCGCCGCCACTTGCCAGCGGCTGGCGACCACGTCCGGGCGCTGCCCGAGCAATTGCGCCGGCAACGAAGACGGCAGTTTCAGTGGTGCACCCAGCGACAGCGTGGGCCGCTGCAACTGCGCGCCCTCCCCCGGGCCCTTACCGGCGAGGGCGGCGAGCTGGTTGCGGCTCAAGGCGATTTCTTCGTCGAGAGCATCGATCTGGCGATGGGTTTCCGGCAACGGTGTTTCAGCCTGGCTGACTTCGAAATGCGTGCCGATGCCACCATTCAAACGCTTCTGCGCCAACTCAAGGATCTGCTGTTGCTGCTTCAGGGTCGCTTCGACGATGTCCCGCTGGGCGTAATGCAGCGAAAGCTCGATGTAGACCCGGACGATGTTGTCCTGCAATTCAAGCTGGGCCTGGCGGGCTTCAGCTGCTGTCATGTGCGCCATGTCCACGGCGCGCTCGGTGGCATTGCTTTCGCGGCCCCAGAGGTCGAGGGCATAACTGAAACCCAGCGCGGCGTTGTTGTCCCAGGTGGTGCTGTTGGCCAGCTCGCCGGGGCCATAGAACTGGTCGGTAGGCCAGTTGTGACGCTTGAGGGTGGACTCGCCATTGACCTGCAGCGACTCGGCCGCTTGCGCCACGCCGGCCATGGACCTGGCCTGACGTACCCGGGCGGCGGCCATGGCCAGGCTCGGGCTGCCTTGCAGGGCGAGGTCGATCCAGCGGTTCAGTTGCGGGTCGCCATAGGCCTGCCACCATTGCGCGGTGGGCCAGTGCGCATCTTGCACGGCGTTCTGGATCGCTTCGTCGGTGGCCAGTGAATCGGCCTCCAGCGCCTTGTCCTGCGGGGCAATACCTCCGGTTCCGATGCAGCCGCTGATTGCCAGGGTTAAAGCCAAAACACTGAGCGGCTGAAGCGCTCTGCTGATGCGACGCGGCACTGCTGCGATTTCCTGAGGTGGGGTGTACTTGAGGTGAGCGCAATTCTATGGGGCGGCCTGAAGGACGATAAGCCGGGATTCCTGTGAATCTTTGTTACCGTAAACGAGATAATCCTTAAGTCTGGGGTCTCAGACCCTGAAACTTCGTGTCACAATTTGCCATCGCACCCGAGAGCCCCCCATGGACACTTTGCAAAACATGCGCGCCTTCAGTTACGTGGCCGAAGCCGGCAGCTTCACCGCCGCCGCCATACAACTGGACACCACCACGGCCAACGTCTCGCGCGCGGTCTCCAACCTGGAAGCCCACCTGCAAACCCGCCTGCTCAATCGAACAACCCGTCGCATCGCCCTGACCGAAGCCGGCAAGCGCTACTTGCTGCGCTGCGAACAGATCCTGGCCTACGTCGAAGAGGCCGAAGCCGAAGCCAGCGACGCCCACGCCCGCCCGGCCGGGCAGCTGAAAGTGCACACCATGACCGGCATCGGCCAGCACTTCGTGATCGACGCCATCGCCCGCTACCGCAAGACCCACCCGGACGTGACCTTCGACCTGACCATGGCCAACCGCGTGCCGGACCTGCTCGACGAGGGTTACGACGTGTCCATCGTCCTCGCCCGCGAACTGCCGGATTCGGGTTTCGTCTCCCAGCGCCTGGGCATCACCTACAGCATCGTTTGCGCCTCGCCGGCCTACGTCAAAGCCAACGGCTGTGCACAAAAACCCAGCGACCTGCTCAACCACGCCTGCCTGCGCCTGGTCAGCCCGGTGATTCCACTGGAGAAATGGGCCTTCGACGGCCCCGATGGCCAGGAAATGGTCACCATCAACAGCTCACCGTTTCTGGTGAACTCCGCCGACGCGATGAAATCCGCGATCATCAGCGGCATGGGCGTTGGCGTCCTGCCGCTGTACGCCGCAATAGAAGGCCTGCGCAACGGAACGCTGGTGCGCGTGATGCCCAAATACCGCTCGCAGGAACTGAACCTGTACGCCATCTACCCGTCGCGCCAGTACCTGGACGCGAAGATCAAGACCTGGGTCGAGTATTTGCGTGGATCGTTGCCGGAATTGCTGGCCGCGCATCAGGCGGAATTGGCGGCGTATGAATTGAGCGGGAGTTTGGGTGGGGTTCGGGTGGCGAACTGAAAGTCGCTCGGCTGACAGATTGATACCTTGTGGGAGCGAGCCGGCTCGCGAAGGCTATGTGTTGAGTGACGTTTTCTGTGTACATATCCGTTTCTGCGGTCACGGCCACTAACGGTTCCGCTTTTACAGCGGGTTACTTGGAAAAGCCCCAAGTAACCAAGGGCTCTTGCCCCTTTCGTTCGGTGCCTCGCCAAGGCTCGGCATTCCCTCGCTCCGGTCCTGCTCCGTGGGCCCGCCGCGATCGGCCATCCCTGGCCGTACGCGGCTAACCCGGCATCCATGCCGGGTTGCCCACTGCGCAGAACCTGCGCTCGGCCTCTCGAGGGGACAAGAAGATCAAAAGCCAAAGCCAAAGCAAAAGCGAGGCGGCCTGCTGGCCGGCCTGATCGCGATTGAACGCGCTTCCCTGTAGGAGCGAGCTTGCTCCGGGCGGCGTTCCGACGAAAAACGCCGAGACACCGCGGGGATTCAGACAGCCCGCGTCATCGTTGACGACCATCGCGAGCAGGCTCGCTCCTACAGAAGAGCAGAGCAAAAGCAGAGCGGCGTACACCCACGCTCTTCACCACTCAACAGGCCGAGCGTTAGCTCGCCTGCCGCTCTTGATCTTGATCCACCCGCCCCCTCGGCAGGCTGAGTGGAGGTGTTCATCCGGGGAATGGCGCGTAGCGCCGTTCGACGCAGTCGAACTCATTGCATGTAGGTCGAGCGCAGCCGACCGGAGGGCAATGCCCCCGGATGGACACCGAAGCGAAGGAACCCCGAGCCCAGGCGAGGGGCCGTACGTAAGGGGCGAGACCTTTTGGTTCCTTTTGGCTGGGCCGGCACACCGGGCGTTTGCCAAAAGGGACTCGCCGTAAGGGCGAAACCCTAAGTCGCCGTTACCAAAGAAACGGATATGTACACGGTCAACCAAGAACATGGTCGGCCCAGAGGCCGCCAAAGCCAAACTGACAGCGCCGTCAGTTAGCCGTCACCCTCCTGACCGTCAAACAGGTTTATAAAGGAAAATACCCACCTACCGACCACCCAGCCCCGGCGCCCCACCCGCATGCGAATCCAGAAAAAACCCGCCCTGCTCGTCGCCCTTCTGATCGTCCTGGCAGCGCTGGGCCTGTGGTATGCCGCCAAACCGGCCAAGGCCAAGCTCGCCGCCCCCACCGCCATCCCCGTGCGAGTGATCGCCGTGGCAGAAAAAGACGTTCCACGCTACGTCAGCGGCATCGGTTCGGTGCTGTCCCTGCACAGCGTCGTGGTCCGTCCACAAATCGACGGCATTCTCACCAGACTGCTGGTCAAGGAAGGCCAACTGGTGAAAAAAGGTGATCTGCTGGCCACCATCGACGACCGGTCGATCCGCGCCAGTCTCGACCAGGCCCGAGCACAACTGGGCGAAAGCCAGGCGCAACTGCAAGTGGCGCAGGTCAACCTCAAGCGCTACAAATTGCTCAGCGTCGACGACGGGGTGTCCAAGCAGACCTACGATCAGCAACAGGCTCTGGTCAATCAACTCAAGGCCACCGCCCAAGGCAACCAGGCCTCGATTGATTCCGCCGAGGTACAGCTTTCCTACACACAAATACGCTCCCCGGTCAGCGGTCGTGTCGGTATTCGCACAGTCGACGAAGGCAACTTCCTGCGCATGAGCGACGCCCAAGGCCTGTTCACCGTGACCCAGATCGACCCCATCTCCGTGGAGTTCTCCCTGCCGCAGCAAATGCTGCCGACCTTGCAGGGCCTGATCAACGACCCACAGCACGCTCAGGTCAAGGCCTACATCGGCGCCGACACCGACGGCGAAACCGGCAACCTGCTCGGCGAAGGCCACCTGACCCTGATCGACAACCAGATCAACGCCAACACCGGCACCATCCGTGCCAAGGCCGAGTTCGACAATCCGGGGCAGAAGCTTTGGCCGGGCCTGCTGGTGACGGTAAAGATTCAGACAGCCCTGGACAAAGATGCGCTGGTGGTGCCGCCGACCGTCGTACAACGGGGCCTGGACCAGCACTTCGTGTACCGGGTCAATGGCGACAAAGTCGAAGCCGTGCAGGTGCAGATGGTCTATCAAGGCAGCGGCCAGGACATCATCAAAGGCGTGAAGCCCGGTGATGTGCTGGTCAGCGATGGTCAGTCGCGGCTCAAGCCCGGCGCCACCGTGCAAGTACTGACCGAACCGTCGCAAGTGGTGCAATCGGAGTCAGCGCAATGAAGGGCCACGGTTCGGTATCCGCCTGGTGCATCGACCACCCTGTGGCCACGGTCCTGCTGACGTTCGCCCTGGTGCTGTTGGGCGTCATCGCGTTTCCGCGCCTGCCGGTAGCGCCGTTGCCGGAGGCAGAGTTCCCGACCATCCAGGTGGCCGCGCAACTGCCCGGCGCCAGCCCGGAAACCATGGCTTCCTCGGTGGCCACGCCCCTTGAAGTGCAATTCAGCGCCATTCCCGGCGTGACCCAGATGACCTCGAGCAGTGCACTGGGCTCGACCAACCTGACCCTGCAATTCACCCTCGACAAGAGTATCGACACCGCCGCCCAGGAAGTGCAGGCGGCGATCAATACTGCCGCGGGCAAGCTGCCCAAGGACATGCCGAACCTGCCGACCTGGCGCAAGGTCAACCCGGCCGACAGCCCGGTGCTGATCCTCAGCGTCAACTCCTCGCTGATGCCCGGCCCGGAGCTCAGCGACCTGACGGAAACCCTGTTGGCCCGTCAGCTCAGCCAGGTCGACGGTGTAGGCCAGGTCGCCATCACCGGTCAGCAGCGTCCGGCGATCCGCGTCCAGGTTTCGGCGGACAAACTCGCGGCCATCGGCCTGACCCTCGCCGACATCCGCCTGGCGATCCAGCAGACCAGCCTCAACCTGGCCAAGGGTGCGCTGTACGGGGAGTCGAGCATCTCGACCCTGTCCACCAACGACCAGTTGTTCCATCCGGAGGACTACAGCCAGCTGATTGTTTCCTACAGGGACGGTGCACCAGTTCATCTGCGCGACGTCGCCAAAGTCGTCAACGGTTCGGAAGATGCCTACGTCCAGGCTTGGGCGGGCACACAACCGGGGGTCAACCTGGTGATCTTCCGTCAGCCGGGGGCCAACATCGTCGAAACCGTGGACCGCATCCAGGCCGCCTTGCCGGCGCTGGAAGCGATGCTCCCCGCCTCGGTGCAGGTCAAGACGCTGATCGACCGCACCCAGACCATCCGTGCCTCGCTGCATGAAGTGGAAATCACCCTGCTGATTGCAATCATGCTGGTGGTGGCGGTAATGGCGCTGTTCCTGCGCCAGTTGTCGGCAACATTGATTGTCTCGGCGGTGCTGGGGGTTTCTCTGACCGCCAGCTTTGCGCTGATGTACGTCATGGGATTCAGCCTGAACAACCTGACGCTGGTGGCGATCGTGGTGGCCGTGGGCTTTGTGGTCGACGATGCGATCGTGGTGGTGGAAAACATTCACCGGCACCTGGAGGCCGGCGACGGCATGCGCGAAGCGGCGATCAAGGGCGCGGGCGAGATCGGCTTCACGGTTGTCTCGATCAGTTTTTCGCTGGTGGCGGCGTTCATCCCGCTGCTGTTCATGGGGGGCGTGGTCGGACGGTTGTTCAAGGAATTCGCCCTGACCGCCACCTCGACCATCTTGATTTCCGTGGTGGTGTCGTTGACCCTGGCGCCGACTATGGCCGCGCTGTTCATGCGTGCGCCGGTGCATCATGCCCACGACAAACCGGGCTTTGGCGAGCGTCTGCTGGAATGGTACGAAAAAGGCCTGCGCCGCGCCCTCGCCCATCAGCGCTTGATGATCGGCGTGTTCTGCCTGTCACTGGGCCTGGCCGTTGCCGGATACATTCTGATCCCGAAAGGTTTCTTCCCGATCCAGGACACCGGTTTCGTCCTCGGCACCACCGAAGCCGCTGCCGACATCTCCTACGGCGACATGGTGAAAAAACACCTGGCAATGGCGGAAATCGTCGCCGCCGACCCTGCGGTGGAAACGTTCTCGCACTCGGTCGGGGTTTCCGGCAGCAACCAGACCATCGCCAACGGCCGCTTCTGGATCACCCTGAAAAAACGCAGCGACCGTGATGTCTCGGCCAGTCAGTTCATCGACCGGATTCGTCCGCAACTGATGAAAGTGCCGGGCATTGTGCTGTACCTGCGCGCCGGCCAGGACATCAACCTCAGCTCCGGCCCAAGCCGGGCCCAGTACCAATACGTACTCAAGAGCAACGACGGCGGCATACTCAGCACCTGGACCCAGCGCCTGACGGAAAAACTGCGCGCCAACCCGGCGTTCCGCGACATTTCCAATGATTTGCAACTGGGCGGCAGCATCACCCACATCAGCATCGACCGCAGTGCGGCGGCGCGTTTCGGCCTGACCGCCAGCGACGTCGACGAAGCCCTGTACGATGCATTCGGCCAGCGCCAGATCAACGAATTCCAGACCCAGGTCAATCAGTACAACGTGATTCTGGAGCTGGACACCAAACAGCGCGGCAAGGCCGAAAGCCTCAACTATTTCTACCTGCGCTCGCCCCTGAGCGGGCAAATGGTGCCGTTGTCAGCCCTGGCCAAATTCGATGCGCCGACCGTCGGCCCGCTGTCCATCGCCCATGACGGCATGTTCCCGGCCGCCAACCTGTCGTTCAACCTGGCGCCGGGTGTGGCATTGGGCGATGCGGTGATCATGCTCAACCAGGCCAAGGCCGATATCGGCATGCCGAGCGCCATCAGCGGCAATTTCCAGGGCGCGGCCCAGGCGTTCCAGAGTTCTCTGGCCAGCCAGCCGTGGCTGATTCTGGCGGCGCTGGTGGCGGTGTACATCATTCTCGGCGTGCTCTACGAGAGCTTCGTCCATCCGCTGACGATCATTTCCACCTTGCCCTCGGCGGGCCTCGGCGCGGTGATCATGCTGTGGATTTGCGGCCAGGACTTTTCGATCATGGCCTTGATCGGCCTGGTGTTGTTGATCGGTATCGTCAAGAAAAACGGCATCCTGATGATCGACTTCGCCCTCGAAGCGCAGCGCAATGCTGGATTGTCGCCTGAAGAGGCGATCTTCAAGGCCTGTCTCACGCGGTTCCGGCCGATCATCATGACCACCCTCGCCGCCCTGCTCGGCGCCCTGCCGCTGATGCTCGGCTACGGCACCGGCGCCGAGTTGCGCCAACCCCTGGGGATCGCGGTAGTCGGCGGCTTGCTGGTGAGCCAGGCCCTGACGCTGTTCACCACACCGGTCATATACTTGTGGCTGGAGCGGTTGTTTCACAGGCCCAAACCTTCGCCAGTGCCAGCGCTGGCGAGCACAGACTGAGGCAGGGTCATGCGCGTTCTGATTATCGAAGACGAGGAAAAAACTGCGGATTATCTACACCGCGGTCTGACGGAACAGGGTTACACCGTGGATCTGGCGCGGGACGGGGTCGAAGGCCTGCACCTGGCGCTGGAGAGCGACTACGCGGTGATCGTCCTCGACGTGATGTTGCCGGGCCTCGACGGCTTCGGCGTGTTGCGCGCCTTGCGTGCGCGCAAGCAAACCCCGGTGATCATGCTCACCGCCCGCGAACGTGTGGAAGATCGCATCAAGGGCCTGCGTGACGGCGCCGATGACTATCTGGGCAAACCGTTTTCCTTCCTTGAACTGGTGGCACGCCTGCAAGCGCTGACCCGGCGCAGCGGCGGCCATGAACCGGTGCAAGTGAGCATCGCCGACCTGTGGATAGATTTGATCAGCCGCAAGGCTACGCGTGGCGGTACACGGCTGGACCTGACCGCCAAGGAGTTCTCGCTGCTCAGTGTGCTGGCCCGCCGCCAGGGTGAAATCCTCTCGAAAACCGCCATCGCCGAAATGGTCTGGGACATCAATTTCGACAGTGACGCCAACGTCGTCGAAGTCGCGATCAAACGCCTGCGGGCCAAGCTCGACGGGCCGTTCGAGGAGAAACTGCTGCACACCATTCGCGGCATGGGTTATGTGCTGGAGAGCTGTGGTGTTTAGGGTAAGTCATCATTCATTTCCTGCGCCAGGAAATGAATGATGACCTACCCTCGCAATTCCATTGCCCTGCGTCTGAGCGGGATGTTCACGCTGGTGGCGTTATTGGTGTTTCTGTTGATCGGTTGGGCGCTGTACCAGCAGGTCGACAAGGGCCTTGGCCTGTTACCCGAAGCCGAGCTGGACGCGCGCTACAGCGTGCTCGAATCCACAGTCGGCCGTTACGGCACACCCGAGCATTGGGTGAAAATCAACAACAAGCTCAATCTGCTGAGCGAAGAAGACAAGCGCATCCGTTTCTGGATCATCAGCGGCGATCCACACTACGAATACGGCAACCTGAACCCACAGATCCGCGCCTTTGCCCAAGGGCCGCTGGGCACGCGCGACATGCAGTTGCCGGATCACCCGTATCCACTGAAAGTGCTGGTCAGCGAGTTCCCGGCCAAGGACCAGCGCCCACCGCTGCGCTTCATGATCGCCATCGATACCGAAACGTTTTTCCATACCCAGCATCAACTGCTGATCGCGCTGATCAGCCTGGCGATAGTCGGCGTGCTGCTGGCCTCGGCACTGGGTTACTGGGTGGCGCGGATCGGCCTCAAGCCGCTGATCAAACTGTCCCAGGAAGCCCAGCGCCTGGCCCCGCCGTTGCGCTCGGGGCGCTTGCGATTGTCACCGTTGCCGCCGGAACTCGATCAATTCGTCAGTTCGTTCAACTCGACCCTGGAACGGGTCGAGCAAGCGTACTCGCGCCTTGAATCGTTCAACGCAGACGTCGCCCACGAATTGCGCTCGCCACTGACCAACCTGATCGGCCAGACCCAGGTCGCATTGACCCGCGGACGCTCCGCCGAGCATTACTTCGAAGTGCTGCAATCGAACCTCGAAGAGCTTGAGCGACTGCGTTCGATCATCAACGACATGCTGTTCCTCGCCAGCGCCGACCAGGGCAGCAAGGCGACCAAACTCACCTCAACCTCACTGGCCGAAGAGGTGGCCACAACACTGGAATATCTGGATTTCATTCTCGAAGACGCTCAGGTCCGGGTTGAGGTCAGGGGTGACGCGCAAGTGCGCATCGAGATTGCCCATCTGCGCCGGGCGTTGATCAACCTGCTGAACAACGCGGTGCAGCACACCGCGCCCGGGCAGGTGATTCAGGTGCGCATTGAAGCCGCAGAACACCAGGTCAGCATCGGCGTCACCAACCCCGGTTCGCCGATTGCCCGTGAACACCTGCCACGGCTGTTCGAGCGTTTCTATCGGGTCGATGCTTCGCGCAGCAACAGCGGCAACAATCACGGCCTGGGGCTGGCCATCGTCAAGGCGATTGCATTGATGCATGGCGGCGATGTGTTCGTGCGCAGCGACCATGGGATGAATACGTTCGGGATTCATCTACCTGTTTGACGGCCCCCACGCCACAGTTAATGAGTACTCACCGATCTTTGCTTTTGCTGTAACAGTCCTTTCATGAATCCGCTCTTTTTCCCTTCGCCTCATATCCTTATCTTTGCCCGCACCAAACAGCACTTGCCAAGCAAGAAGGTTTTAAAGATGTCCAACAGTATGGGTATTGCCAGCGCTTTCGTTTTGTCCTCTTTGTTCCTCTCGCCATTGGCGATGGCTGAAGAATCGCAGACTTTCGTCGCGCATAACGCTGCACACTCTGCGGCGTTCGAAGAGCATCAGATCGAGATGACGGCCAAGGCTGCGCAAGATGCCCAGGCCCCGCAAGCATCCAGCACCCAGGCCCAGCCACGGGCCGAAAAAGACAGCTGATCCGTAACTGTCACACCTGTTTCCCTCGACACTTTTCATCGGCTCTTCCCTTTGAAAAGTTGTCCTCAAAGCCGCTGCTGTCAGCGGCTTTTTTTATCGTGGCGACTCAACCTTCATTGCAATTTCTGCAACGAAAGTCACTGACACCCACGCCATTGATCAATCGTTCGAGCAACAGAAGCGATTCACTCGGCTGCTACGTTTATGCAACTACGCTTACTACGTCCATCCAGCAGACGTCAGCCCTATGACCGCAAGCCGCACCCCACATATTCAAGGCCCACCCGGGCGACCGGAGATCATGGTGATCCTCGGCAGCACCCTGACCGTCATCTCGATCCTGTGCATCGTCACGTTCCTGCTGATCCGCGAACACGCCTATGCCCAGCAGACCGCCACACGCAGCGCAACCACCATTGCGCAGCTGATCGATGCCGATGTCCTGCGTACGGTCGAGCTCTATGATTTGACCTTGCAGGGCCTGATCGCCGCCGCCCAACGGGACGACCTGAAACAGGTATCACCGCAGATCCGTCATCTGGTGCTGTTCGACCGCTCCACCACCGCGCGCTACAAGGGCGACATCCTGCTGCTGGACAAGCACGGCGACGTGTTGGCCGACTCATCATTGATCGAACCGAAACCGGGCAACTTCGCTGACCGCGACTATTTCCTGGCCCATGTCTCCAATCGCGACACCGGCATGTTCATCAGCCGACCGTTCAAGCCGCGCTGCGACTGCGATGACAGCGACGAATGGCGCATCAGTTTCAGCCGACGCATTTCCTCACCCTCGGGTGAGTTTCTGGGGGTCGCGGTGGCGTCGATGCGCATGAGCTACTTCGATCAGCTGTTCAACAGCCTCGACATCGGCACCGGCAGTACGCTGGCCATCATCAACAATGACGGGATTCTCCTGGCGCAGAAACCGTACCGGGAACAAAACTCCATCGGTAAAAACTTCTCCAGCCGCCCCAACGTCGTACGCATGCTGCAGGAGCGAAGCGGTACCTTTGAAAGCGTATCGAGTGTCGACCATCAACGGCGCCTGTACACCTTTTCCCGAGTCGGCAACCTGCCGCTGACCGTCATCGTGGCCCTTTCCATCGATGAAGTGTTCGCCACCTGGAGCCGCACGGCCTATGTGATCAGCGGTGCTACCGGGGTTTTGTGCATCGGTTTGTTCTGGCTGACCTGGCTGCTCTGCCGCGAGCTGCGCCTGCGCCAATATGCCGAGCAGGAACTGGCGCAACTGGCGGCCACTGACGCCTTGACCGGCGTAGCCAACCGTCGATCCCTTGATCAGACGCTGCGCCATGAATGGTTTCGTGCACAGCGCAGCGGCAAGCCCTTGTCGTTGCTGATGATCGATGCCGATCATTTCAAGGCCTTCAATGACCGGCACGGGCATCAGGCCGGCGACGACGCCTTGCGGGCATTGGCCGAGGTCGTCCGCGCCAATGTCCATCGCCCGGCAGACCTGGTGGCGCGCTATGGTGGCGAGGAGTTTTCGGTGATTCTGGCGGAAACCGGCAGTGAAGGCGCGCGGCAGATCGCCGAACATATCCGTGAGGCGGTGCAAAAACTGCCGCTGGTGGATCCGGATGAGTCGCCGATGAGCGTCAGTATCGGCATTGCCACCTGGACGGCGGCCAGCGATATCAACCTGGAACAATTGCTGTTCAGTGCGGACAAGGCGTTGTATCAGGCCAAGGACGGGGGACGTAATCGGGTGGTGTGTGCCAAATAGGATTTTTACTGGATGGGCCGACGCCTTCGCGAGCAGGCTCGCTCCCACAAGGGAATGCAATCCTCTGTAGGAGCGAGCTTGCTCCGGGCGGCGTTCCGACGATGAGGCCAGCCCAGACACTGCAAACTTCAGGGCATAAAAAAAGGCCACCCGAAGGTAGCCTTTAAAAAACTAGAGAGGTTTTTTGCTTACACGGCCGCAACCGGGCGCATGTAAGAGATCGGTGCAGTGCTGGCGTCTTCGAACGTCACGACTTCCCAGGCATCTGTCTGCTCAATCAACTTGCGCAGCAGCTGGTTGTTCAGTGCGTGGCCGGACTTGAAGCCCTTGAACTCACCAATCAGGCTGTTGCCCAGCAGGTAGAGGTCACCAATTGCGTCGAGAATTTTGTGCTTCACGAATTCGTCTTCATAGCGAAGGCCGTCTTCGTTCAGTACGCCATCGGCGTCGACCACAATAGCGTTTTCAACGCTGCCGCCGAGTGCGAGGTTGTGCTTGCGCAGGTACTCGATGTCACTCATGAAACCAAAGGTACGGGCGCGGCTGACTTCTTTTACAAACGAAGTGCTGGAAAAATCCACGCTTGCACTTTGTGTGCGGTCACGGAAAACCGGGTGATCGAAATCGATCTCGAAGCTCACCTTGAACCCGTCGAAAGGGACGAAAGTAGCGCGTTTGTCGCCATCTTCCACTGTCACTTCACGCAGGATGCGGATGAACTTCTTGGCGGCGTCCTGTTCTTCCAGGCCAGCCGATTGAATCAGGAATACGAAAGGTCCGGCGCTACCATCCATGATCGGGACTTCGGACGCGGAGAGCTCGACGTAGGCGTTATCGATGCCCAGGCCTGCCATGGCCGAGAGCAGGTGCTCTACCGTGTCCACTTTGACGTCACCGTTAACCAGCGTAGTCGACATAGTGGTTTCACCAACGTTTTCCGCGCGGGCAGGAATCTGCACCACGGGATCGAGGTCGGCGCGACAAAACACGATGCCGGTGTCGACAGGCGCTGGCTTGAGGGTCAGGTAGACCTTCTCCCCGGAGTGCAGGCCAACACCTGTGGCACGGATAATATTCTTCAGGGTGCGTTGTTTAATCATGGCATGGGCCGCTTCAGCGCAAATTGCGAACTGGTATCAACAAAGGCTGGCGATGATAGCAGACCAGACCTTTGCTGAACACCAATCACCCTAATACCCCTGATACATTTCATCAATCGGCCTGTCGACGCAGGAAAGCCGGGATGTCCAGGTAGTCCAGGTCATCTTGCGGATTCATCTTCGCGGCAGTCGCAGCACCGGCCTGGGCCTGGTTGCGCATGACGGTCGGACGGTCCAGGTCACGGTAGTTCACCGCTGGAGCTTCCTGACGAACAGGGGCCTGCTGTTGTGGCTGTGCAGCCATCGAGGCGTGGACGGTGTTGTCGATGACCTTCACAGGCTTCTCGATTTTAGCGCCTAAACCTGTGGCAACGACGGTCACGTGCAGCTCGTCGCGCATGTCCGGATCGATAACGGTACCGACCTTGACCATCGCGTGCTCGGATGCGAATGCCTCGATGATGCTACCCACATCGGAGTATTCACCCAGGGACAGATCCGGACCGGCGGTAATGTTCACCAGGATGCCGCGAGCGCCTTGCAGGTTCACGTCTTCCAGCAGCGGGTTGCGAATGGCCGCTTCGGTGGCTTCGCGTGCACGGTTCGGACCGCTGGCGCAGCCAGTGCCCATCATCGCCATGCCCATTTCGCTCATCACGGTACGCACGTCGGCGAAGTCGACGTTGATCATGCCCGGACGCTTGATGATGTCGGAGATACCGCGAACGGCACCGGCCAGTACATCGTCAGCCTTGGCGAAAGCCGACAGCAGGCTTGCGTCTTTACCGAGGATGGTCAGCAGCTTCTCGTTGGGAATGGTGATCAACGAGTCGACGCTTTCGGAGAGCATGCGGATGCCTTCGTCGGCGATCTGCATGCGCTTGCGGCCTTCGAACGGGAACGGACGGGTCACCACCGCAACGGTGAGGATGCCCATTTCCTTGGCCACTTCGGCGATGATCGGCGCAGCCCCGGTACCGGTACCGCCGCCCATGCCAGTGGTGATGAACACCATGTTGGTGCCGGCCAGCACTTCGGCGATGCGCTCACGGTCTTCCAGAGCGGCTTGACGGCCGACTTCAGGGTTGGCGCCAGCGCCCAGGCCCTTGGTCACGCCGGTGCCCAGTTGCAGGATGGTACGTGCGCCGATGTTTTTCAGCGCTTGAGCATCGGTGTTGGCGCAGATGAACTCGACGCCTTCGATGTTGCTCTTGACCATGTGGTTGACAGCGTTGCCGCCGCCACCGCCGACACCGATAACTTTGATTACCGGGCTTGCGGGGATGTTGTCTACGAGTTCGAACATTTTCCCTCTCCTTTACATTCTCTAGTTTTTTCGCCTACTGCGTGCTTCGGTGTTGCGGTAAATCTTCAGAAATTGCCCTGGACCCATTTCTTCAGGCGGTCCAGCAGCGGAGCCTGTGGCTCTTCATTGCTGTAGCTGTCGCGGCTGCCGATGCCCGAGAACGAGATGCCGTCGGACTGTTTCTGCAGGCCGTACATCAACAGGCCGACGCCGGTGGAATAGATCGGGTTGCGTACTACGTCATCCAGACCTTTCACGCCGTGAGGCACGCCCAGGCGGACCGGCATGTGGAAGATTTCCTCGGCCAGTTCGGTAGCGCCTTCCATCTTCGACGTACCGCCGGTCAGCACGATGCCGGCCGGGATCAGGTCTTCGTAGCCGCTGCGGCGCAGTTCGGCCTGGATCAGCGTGAACAGTTCGTCGTAGCGCGGCTCGACCACTTCGGCCAGGGCCTGGCGGGACAGCTCACGCGGCGGACGGTCGCCAACGCTTGGCACCTTGATGGTTTCACCGGCACCGGCCAGCTTGGCCAGGGCACAGGCGTAGCGAATCTTGATTTCTTCGGCGTACTGGGTCGGAGTACGCAACGCCATGGCGATGTCGTTGGTCACCTGGTCACCGGCAATCGGGATCACCGCGGTGTGACGGATCGCGCCTTCGGTGAAGATCGCAATGTCGGTGGTACCGCCACCGATGTCCACCAGGCACACGCCGAGCTCTTTCTCGTCATCGGTCAGAACCGAATACGCCGAAGCAAGCTGTTCGAGAATGATGTCGTCAATTTCCAGACCGCAGCGACGCACGCATTTTTCAATGTTCTGTGCGGCGTTGACGGCGCAGGTGACCACGTGGACCTTGGCCTCCAGACGCACGCCGGACATGCCCAGCGGCTCGCGGACGCCTTCCTGGTTATCGATCACATAATCCTGCGGCAGGGTGTGCAGCACGCGCTGGTCAGCCGGGATCGCCACGGCCTGGGCTGCGTCGAGCACACGCTCAAGGTCCGCCGAACTGACTTCGCGATCGCGAATCGCCACGATGCCGTGGGAGTTCAGGCTGCGGATGTGATTGCCGGCCACGCCGACGAACGCCGAGTGAATGCGGCAACCAGCCATCAGTTGCGCTTCTTCGATCGCGCGCTGGATCGATTGCACGGTGGACTCGATGTTCACCACCACGCCTTTCTTCAGGCCTCGGGACGGATGGGTGCCGATCCCGACGATTTCCAGCGTGCCGTCGTCCGCGACCTCGCCCACCAGCGCCACCACCTTGGAGGTGCCGATATCGAGACCGACGATCATTTTGCCGCTTTGCACGTTTGCCATGGGTCCTGCCTCTTCTTAATTCTTCGCGACAGCGGGTTGGGCTGCCGTGGGCGCTACAGGTTCCCGCCAGCCAACGGCAAGGCCGTTGGCGTAGCGCAGATCGATGCGCGCAATGTTCGTAATCTGTTCTTTGAGCGTCTTGTCATAGATGGCAATGAAGCGGCGCATCTTTTCCACCAGGTTGCCGCGTCCCAGCAGCAGTTCAGTGCCCGGGCCGGCACTGCCGGGGCCGGTGGTCAGGAACCAGCTGCCGCGTTCACGCAACTCCAGGCGTGCAATCGAGAAGCCCAGCGGCCTGAGCATCTGGCTCAGCACCTGGTATTGCTGCATCACTTGCTGCTGGGCCCGCTGTGGGCCGAACAGCTGCGGCAGATGTTCGTAATTCGCCAGCTCACGCGGCGTAAACGCCTGCCCCTGGTTGTTCAACAGCGACTCGTCGCCCCAACGGGCCACCGGCAGTTGTTCTTCCAGGCGGATCACCACTTGATCCGGCCACACCCTGCGCACTTCGGCGTGGGCAATCCATGGCATCGTTTCCAGCTCGGTGCGCATGCTCGCCAGGTCAATGGTGAAGAAGCTCGACGCCACGTACGGGGCGATCCGCTGCTGCACCGCTTGCTGGCTGATGTAACTCAAGTCGCCCTGCACGTTGATCCTGGTGATCGGCCGGTCGGCATACGGCAACAGCCGTGTCGCGCCTTCGTAAGTACCGAACCCCAAAGCCACCAGCACTACCGGCCAGAACAGGCTTTTCAGAAAGCCGAAATTGGCTTTCGGCAGGCGCGCGGACATCGGCTCTTTGGCCACCATACGGCTGGCACCCCGTGGCACCGGCTTGCGGCCGGGTGCGGGAGGCTGATGTCTGAGCTGAGCGCCTTGCATGGCCTTAACCTCTCATCGACTCTTGGTTACCGGCAGTGTTGCCGGCAACGCTCTCGGCCAGAATGGCCAGAACCAGTTGCTGGAAATCCAGACCGGCGGCACGGGCCGCCATCGGCACCAGGCTGTGATCGGTCATGCCCGGTGCAGTGTTGACTTCCAGGAACCAGAACTGCCCGTCGGCGTCCTGCATCACGTCTGCCCTGCCCCAACCGGCGATACCCAGCGCTTCACAGGCTTTGGCCGTGAGGTCCATGAGTTCCTGTTCCTTCGCGCTGTCCAGACCGCACGGAATGCGGTACTGGGTATCGTTGGCGATGTACTTGGCGTCGTAGTCGTAGAAGCTGTGCGTCGTGCCCAGGGCAATCGGTGGCAACACCTGGTCACGCAGGGTGGCGATGGTGAACTCCGGACCGTGAATCCATTGCTCGACCAACACTTGCGAATCGTAGGTACTGGCCGCTTTCCATGCGTCGATCAGCTCGGACGCGGAACTCACTTTGGCCATCCCGATACTTGAACCTTCATGGGCCGGTTTGACGATCAAAGGGAAGCCCAGTTCCGTCGCCGCCGAAATACAATCGGCCTCGCTGCTCAGTACCGCGTGACGTGGCGTCGGAATGCCCAGGCTGTGCCAGACCTGCTTGGTGCGCAGTTTGTCCATGGCCAGGGCCGACGCCAGGATGCCACTGCCGGTGTACGGAATACCCAGGCATTCGAGCAGGCCCTGCATGCTGCCGTCTTCACCGCCACGACCGTGGAGGATGATGAAGGCGCGGTCGATTTTTTCGCTCTGCAGACGCTGCAGCAGGTCATCACCCACGTCGAGGCCGAACGCGTCCACACCGGCGCTTTGCAGTGCATCGAGTACAGCATTGCCCGACTTCAGGGAGACTTCGCGCTCGGCACTCTTGCCGCCGAACAGCACGGCGACACGGCCGAAATCTTTCGGCGCGATCGTGGAGACCAGGTTGGCGTAGGCAGCAGTCATTTCAACGTCCCCTTCTCCGGCGCGGCAACAGCCCCGGCGAACAACTCACTTTTCAACAGTTTTGGTGCGAGACCGCCGATATCACCGGCGCCCTGGCACAGCAGGATGTCGCCGGCGCGCAGCAGCGGCTTGACCACTGGCGCGAGGTCGACACCACGCTCGATGTAGATCGGGTCGAGTTGGCCACGCTGACGGATGCTGTTGCACAGCTTGCGGCTGTCGGCACCCGGAATCGGCTCCTCGCCGGCCGGATAGACTTCCATCAGCAGCAGTACGTTGGCGTCGGCCAGCACATTGACGAAATCGTCGTACAGGTCACGGGTGCGGCTGTAGCGGTGCGGCTGGTAGACCATCACCAGGCGGCGCTCCGGCCAGCCACCGCGTACAGCCTTGATCACGGCCGCGACTTCCGTCGGGTGGTGACCGTAGTCATCAACGAGCATCACATTGCCGCCGTCCACCGGCAGTTCGCCGTAGACCTGGAAGCGTCGGCCGACACCCTGGAACCCGGACAGGCCCTGGACGATGGCTTCATCGCTGACGCCTTCGTCGGTGGCAATGCAGATGGTTGCCAGAGCGTTCAGTACGTTGTGGTTGCCCGGCATGTTGACCGAAACATCCAGCGGCTCGCGGTCAGGGCGCAGCACGGTGAAGAAGGTCTGCATGCCCTGCTGGCGCACGTTGATGGCGCGCACGTCACAGTCTTCGCCGAAGCCATAGGTGACTGCCGGGCGTTTGACCAATGGCAGGATTTCACGCACCACCGGATCGTCCAGGCACACCACCGCCAGACCGTAGAACGGCAGGTTGTGCAGGAATTCGACGAAGGTTTTCTTCAGCTTGTTGAAGTCACCATCGTAGGTCGCCATGTGATCGGCGTCGATGTTGGTAACCACGGCCACCAGCGGCTGCAAGTGCAGGAAGCTGGCATCGCTTTCGTCGGCTTCGGCGATCAGGTAGCGGCTGGTGCCGAGTTGGGCATTGGTACCCGCGGCATTCAGGCGGCCACCGATCACGAACGTCGGGTCCAGGCCACCGGCCGCGAACACCGAAGCGATCAGGCTGGTGGTGGTGGTTTTGCCGTGGGTACCGGCAACGGCGATACCGTGGCGATAACGCATCAGCTCAGCCAGCATCTCTGCACGTGGCACCACCGGAATACGGCGTTCCAGCGCGGTAGCGACTTCCGGGTTGGACGTGTTCACGGCACTCGACACCACCAGCACGTCGGCGGCAGCGGCGTTCTCGGCGCGGTGGCCGATGAAGATCTGTGCCCCGAAGGACTCCAGGCGCTCAGTCACCGGCGAGGCCTTCAGGTCTGAACCGGACACGGCATACCCCAGGTTCAGCAACACTTCGGCAATCCCGCACATACCCACACCGCCGATACCGACGAAGTGAATGCGACGGATACGGCGCATTTCCGGTTGTGGCATGGCTTTCTGACTCTCAACCATGGGCCACCTCCAGGCAGCTATCGACCACGTTACGGGTGGCATCGGGTTTGGCGAGGCGGCGTGCCGCGGTAGCCATTTCGTTGAGTCGTTGTGGTTGCATCAGGACCTCTGTCAGACGAGCGGCAAGATCCGCTGCGCCAGTCGTTCTCTGCGGCATCAGGAAGGCTGCGCCTTCACGGGCCAAATATTCGGCGTTGCGGGTCTGGTGATCGTCGATGGCGTGAGGCAAAGGCACCAGCATCGAGGGCAGACCGGCGGCGGCCAGTTCACTGATGGTCAGCGCGCCTGCGCGACATACCACCAGGTCGGCCCAGCCGTAGGCTTGGGCCATGTCTTTGATGAAAGGCTGCACCTGCGCCTCGACGCCAGCCGCGCGATAGCGCTCTGCAGTCACTTCATCGTGTTTTTTGCCGGCCTGATGGAACACTTCCGGACGCAAATCGGCAGCAACTTGCGACAGGGCTTCAGGCAGCAACTTGTTCAACGGTTCTGCGCCCAGGCTTCCGCCCAGGATCAGCAAACGCGCCTTGCGACCGGCCAGGGCAGGTCGCGATGTCTCGAGGAAAAGCTCGGTGCGCACCGGATTACCGGTGGTCCGGCGGCTGTCCGACAGGGTAAAGGTGTCGGGGAACGCTTCACAGACTCGGGCGGCCAACGGCACCAGCAACCGATTGGCGGTACCGGCCACGGCGTTCTGCTCGTGAACGATCACCGGCACACCGGCCAGTTTGGCCGCAACACCACCAGGACCGGTCACAAAACCACCAAAACCCACGACGCAGACCGGTTGCAGACGGCGAATGATCGCCCGCGCCTGCCAGACCGATTTGAACAACATGAACGGTGCCTTGAGCAGCGACAGCTTGCCCTTGCCGCGCAGACCGCTGGCATTGATCCGGTGCAGCTCGATACCGGCCGCCGGCACCAGGTCGTTCTCGATGCCACGCGGAGTGCCAAGCCAGTGCACGGTATAGCCGCGCGCCTGGAATTCGCGGGCACAGGCCAGCGCCGGGAACACGTGGCCACCGGTGCCGCCGGCCATGATCATCACGTTAGCGCCCATGGTGCGGCTCCTCGACGAAGTCGCTCTCATGGAACTCCATCTCCTCACTGCCCAGGTGGGTTCGACTTTCCCACTCGATGCGCAGCAACAAGCCGAGACAGGCGCAGCAAATAACCAACGAACTGCCGCCATAGCTGAGGAACGGCAGGGTCAGCCCCTTGGTCGGCAGCAAGCCCACGTTCACGCCGATGTTGATCAGGAATTGACCAATCCACAGGAACGACAAGCCGTAGGCGACATAAGCAGCAAAAAACTGCTTGGCCTTCTCGGCCCACAAACCGATGTACATGCCGCGGATACACACGAAGACGAACAGTGCCACGGTGCACAGCGAGCCCACCGCGCCCAGTTCTTCGGCCAGGACCGAAAACACGAAGTCAGTGTGGGCCTCCGGCAGATAGAACTGTTTCTGTACGCTGTTGCCCAGGCCAACACCCAGCCATTCGCCACGACCGAATGCGATCAATGCCTGGGACAACTGATAGCCGGCACCGAACTGGTCCGCCCATGGATCGGCAAAGTTGGTCAGACGCGCCATTCGATACGGCTGCATTTGAATCAACAGCACCACCGCTCCGACAGCCAGGACCACCATCAGGGAAAAACGGAACAGCCCGACGCCGCCAAGGAACAGCATCGCCGCCGCAGCGCCCATCATCACAACGGTGGCACCGAAGTCCGGCTCCATCAGCAGCAGGCCCGCCATCGGCAGCAGCACGATGAACGGCTTGAAAAAGCCCATCCAGCTTTCACGCACTTCTTTCTGGCGACGCACCAGATAACCGGCGAGGTAGATCACCACGAACACCTTGGCGATCTCGGAAGGCTGGACGTTGAAGAAGCTGAAGCCGATCCAGCGCATCGAGCCGTTAACCTCGCGGCCGATCCCCGGAATGATCACCATCACCAGCAAACCGAACGCACCCAGCAGCATCAGCCAGCCCAGGCGTTGCCAGGTGGCAATCGGAATCATCATGGTGACGATGCTGGCCCCCAGGCCCAACACCACGTAAATAAGGTGGCGAATCATGTAGTACAGGGCGCTGCCCGACTGCACGGCCGCCACTTCGGTCGACGCAGAGGCAATCATGATCAGCCCCAGGCCGAGCAATGACAGGCAACCGGCGAGCATCGGGAAATCGAGGTCGATACCGCGCCCGGTAATGATCGGCGACGGGTACGGCTTGATGATGCCTTTCAGGCTCATGCCAGATCCTCCACGGCTTGGACGAACTGGTGACCACGGTCTTCATAGTTCTTGAACATGTCGAAACTGGCGCAGGCTGGCGACAGCAGCACCACGTCTCCCGGCTGTGCGGCGGCACGGCATTGCTCGACCGCTTCGATCAGGGAGCCGGCGCGGATCAGCGGCACAGCGTCGCCGATGGCCTCGCCGATCTTGTCGGAGTCGCGGCCCATCAGCACCACGGCACGGCAGTTGGCCGCCACCGGATCACGCAGGTCCTTGAACTCCGCCCCCTTGCCGTCGCCACCGGCGATCAGCACGATCTTGCCCTCGATGTCCGCGCCCAGCCCTTCGATGGCGGCCAGCGCGGCACCGACGTTGGTGGCCTTGGAATCGTTGTAGTAACCCACGCCGTCGAGGTCACGGACCCATTGGCAGCGATGCTCGAGGCCGGCGAAGGTGCGCAGGCTCGACAGCATGGCATCGAACGGCAGGCCGACGGCATGCCCCAGGGCCAGGGCCGCGAGGGCGTTGGACTGGTTATGGGCGCCGCGAATCTTCAACTCGCGCACCGGCATCAGGTTCTGGAATTCGAAAGCCAGGTACTTCTCGCCATCTTCTTCACGGATGCCGAAGGCTTTGAAGTCGGGTTTACTCAGGCCGAAGGTCCAGCACGGCTGGCCCTCGCCGATCAGCGGACGGCTCAAGGCATCCTGGCGATTGACCACGAACTGTTTGGCGCCACGGAAGATCCGGTGTTTGGCCAGGTGATAGGCCGGCAGACCGCTGTAGCGATCCATGTGGTCTTCGCTGATGTTGAGCACGGTCGCCACTTCTGCGTTGAGCTGGTCGGTGGTTTCCAGCTGGAAGCTCGACAGCTCCATCACGTACAGCTCGACGTCGTCACTGAGCAGATCCAGCGCCGGCGTGCCGAGGTTGCCGCCCACCGCGACGCGCTTGCCGGCCGCTGCCGCCATCTCGCCGACCAGGGTGGTGACGGTGCTTTTCGCGTTGGAGCCGCTGATGGCCACGATCGGCGCCTTCGCGTTACGCGCGAACAGCTCGATGTCGCCGGACAGTTTCACGCCACGGGTGGCGGCGGCCTGCAGGGCCGGGGTCGCCAGCGCCAGGCCGGGGCTCACGTAGAGCTCGTCGGCACGGCACAGGAACTCGACGTCCAGCTCGCCACAACGCACTTCCACGTGCGGATAGTCACGCTTGAGCGTGGCCAGTTCCGGTGGATTTTCCCGCGTATCGGCCACGGCAAACGCCACGCCCCGGTTCGCCAGGAAGCGAACCAGGGACATGCCGCTCTTGCCGAGGCCGACAACGATGCGGAAGTGGTCAGAAGCGATCAGAGACACGAATTTCTACCTCAGCTTCAGGGTGGCAAGGCCGATCAGCACGAGAATCACTGTGATGATCCAGAAACGGACGATCACACGCGGCTCGGGCCAGCCCTTGAGTTCAAAGTGGTGGTGGATGGGCGCCATGCGAAATACGCGGCGACCGGTCAGTTTGAAAGAGGCGACCTGAATGACCACTGACAGGGTTTCCATCACGAACACGCCCCCCATGATGAACAGGACGATTTCCTGACGGACGATCACCGCGATGGTGCCCAGGGCCGCGCCCAGCGCCAGCGCGCCGACGTCACCCATGAAGACTTGTGCCGGATAGGTGTTGAACCACAGGAAGCCCAGGCCTGCACCGATCAGTGCACCACAGAACACGATCAGTTCGCCCGCGCCCGGGACATAAGGAATCAGCAGGTATTCTGCGAATTTCACGTTACCCGACAGGTAGCAGAAAATGCCCAGGCCGCCGCCCACCATCACCGTCGGCATGATCGCCAGGCCATCGAGGCCGTCGGTCAGGTTGACCGCATTGCTCGAACCGACAATCACGAAATAGGTCAGGACGATGAAGCCTGCGCCCAGCGGAATGCTGTAGTCCTTGAGCATCGGCAGGATGAGCGTGGTTTCCACCGGAGTGCCGGCAGTCACATACAGAAAGATTGCCGCGCCCAAGCCAAATACCGACTGCCAGAAATACTTCCAGCGGCTTGGCAGGCCGCGGGAGTTTTTCTCGATGACCTTGCGGTAGTCGTCGACCCAGCCGATGGCGCCGAACAGCAAGGTCACCAGCAGTACGACCCAGACGTAGCGGTTGGTCAGGTCAGCCCAGAGCAAGGTGCTGACGCCAATGGAGGACAGGATCAGCGCGCCGCCCATGGTCGGAGTGCCCGACTTGGACAGGTGCGACTGCGGGCCGTCATTGCGAACGGATTGACCGATCTGACGGTTCTGCAACGTGCGGATCATCCAGGGGCCATAGCACAGCGACAAGACCAGCGCGGTCAGTACACCGAGAATCCCGCGCAGGGTCAGGTACTGGAAGACCGCGAAGCCTTTGTAGAACTGTTGCAGATACTCCGCTAGCAGCAGCAGCATTAATGTTTCTCCAGACTGGACCCGCACAAGGCGGCGACGACGTTTTCCATCGCAGCGCTGCGCGACCCCTTGATCAAAATGGTGGTGTTTGTGTCTTGCTCGGCGCCAAGGGCCTTGATCAGTTCAGCCTGCGTGCTGAAGTGAAAAGCTTGTGGGCCGAATGCGTTCACGGCATGAGCCATCATTGGCCCGACGGCGTACAGCGCAGAAACCTTGCCACGGGCGTACGCGCCCACGTCGCGGTGCCCCTGCTCCGCCCAATCGCCCAACTCGCCGATATCTCCGAGCACCAGAACGGTGCGACCGGAAAAGCCAGCCAGTATATCAACGGCAGCGCACATGGAGGTGGGATTGGCGTTGTAAGTGTCATCGATCACGCGCATGCCGTTGCTGGCCAATTGCGCAACGGTGCGTCCCTTGACCGGTTGCACCGCACCCAGCCCGCTGACGATGCCGAACAGCGATACGCCCAGCGCGTGGGCGGCAGCGGCGGCAGCCATGGCGTTGGCGACGTTATGGGTGCCGAGCAGGTTCAGTTGAACACGCTCTACACCTTCAGGGCTGTGCAGGTTGAACGCCGGGCAACCACGGGCATCGGTGGCCAGGTCACTGGCGTGGAAATCCGCCTGAGTGTTGCTCAGGGCAAACGTCAGCACCTTGCGGGCGCCTGCGCGGGCTTTCCAGATGCCAAACGCCTTGTCATCGAGGTTGAGCACGGCGACGCCATCGGCCGCCAACCCTTCGATGATTTCACCCTTGGCCTCGACGATTTTCTCCGGCCCGCCGAACTCGCCTACATGAGCGGTTCCTGCGTTGTTGAGGATCGCCACGTGTGGCTTGGTCAGCCCCACGGTGTAAGCGATTTCACCCAGACGCGAAGCGCCCAACTCGATCACCGCCGCGTTGTGTTCCGGGGCGAGTTCCAGCAGGGTCAGCGGCACGCCGAGGTCGTTGTTCAGGTTGCCACGGGTCGCCAGTACCGAACCGCGAGTACGCAGGATGCTTGCGAGCATTTCCTTGACCGTGGTCTTGCCGCTGGAACCAGTGACGGCTGCGACAGGTTTGGTGAACGCCGCACGATTCAGCGCACCCAACTGGCCGAGGGCCTGGCGAGTGTCGCTGACCAGCAATTGCGGCAGCGTGCTGTCGGCGACTTCACGCTCGACCAGCGCGGCCACGGCGCCCTTGGCGGCAACTTCATTCAGATAGTCATGGCCGTCAAAACGCGGGCCGGCCAGAGCAATGAACAGTTGGCCCGGCTTGATCGCGCGACTGTCGATGCTGACGCCGTCGAAGCTGGCATCGGTGGACACCAGGCGAGCATTCAGCACACCGGTCAGTTCGCTCAGTTTCAAGGCCTCAAGCATGGGCCACCTCCCATGCGGTCAAGGCATGATCAGCCTCGACCAGATCGGAAAAGGCATGACGCTCGCCGTTGATTTCCTGATAGTCCTCGTGACCTTTGCCGGCCAGGACAATCACGTCGTCCACCGAAGCACTGGCGATCAACCGGGCAATCGCCTGACCACGGCCGGCAACGAACTCCACTTTATCCACAGCCGCGAAACCGGCGCGGATGTCATCGAAAATCACCGAAGGGTCTTCCGTACGCGGATTGTCATCGGTGACCAGCACGCGATCGGCCAGACGCTCGACCACCTCTGCCATCAGCGGACGCTTGCCGCGATCACGGTCACCGCCACAGCCGAACAGGCACAGCAACTGACCCTTTGCGTGTGGACGCAGAGCCAGCAGCACTTTTTCCAGGGCATCCGGGGTGTGGGCGTAATCGACCACCACCAACGGCTGAGTGCCGCCACCCAGACGCTGCATGCGACCGGCGGGGCCTTCAAGCTTCGGCAGCACCTGGAGGATTTCGTCCAGCGCATAATCCAGGCCGAGCAAGGCACCGACCGCAGCCAACACGTTGCTCAGGTTGAAACGGCCGAGCAAGGTGCTGCGCAAATGGTGCTCGCCTTGCGGCGTAACCAGCGTGGCACGCACACCTTCGTCATTGAACTGTGCTTCGCGGCAATACAAGTAAGCGCGTGAGTCTTCCAGGCTGTAAGTGATCAGCCGCGACTCGCCCTCATCAGCCGCCAGTTGCCGCCCAAAATCGTCGTCGAGGTTGACCACGCGGCATTTCAAATCATTCCACGCAAACAGCCTGGCCTTCGTTTCGCCGTAAGCCTGCATGGTGCCGTGGTAGTCCAGATGATCGCGGGACAGGTTGGTCATCACCGCAACGTCGAAGGCCAATGCCGTCACACGGCCCTGGTCCAGCCCGTGGGAAGAAACTTCCATCGCCACGGCTTTGGCCCCGGCCTTTTTCAGGTCCGCCAGGGTCGCTTGCATGGCAATCGGATTCGGTGTGGTGTGCAGGCCGCTTTCCAGCGCGCCATAGAAACCGCAGCCAAGTGTGCCGACCAGGCCGCAGTGCTGGCCAAGCAGGTCCAGTGCCTGAGCGACCAATTGAGTCACGCTGGTCTTGCCGTTGGTGCCGGTGACGCCCACCAGGTTCAGGTGATGGCTTGGCTCGCCATAAAAACGCCCGGCGATATCCGACAACTGGGCCGCCAGCCCCTTGACCGGAATCAGCGGAACTTCAGTGATCGGCAGGACCGTAGCGCCTTCGACTTCATAGGCCACTGCAGCAGCACCGCGTTGCAAGGCGTCGGCAATGTGCGCACGCCCATCGAACTTCCCGCCCGGCACGGCGAGGAACAGATCACCCGCGCGTACATTGCGGCTGTCCAGAGCGAGCTCGCGAATCAGCAGATCGTGACCGGCATGAGGGAAAATCTTGTTCAGGCTCAGAGACATCAGCCGCGCCCTCCATTGGCTTTCAGCGGAACGACCGGTGTAGCGTTCGCTTGTTGAGTGGGTGGCAGGTTGTCCGGCGTAATGTTCATCAGGCGCAGGGTGCCCGACATCACGCGGCTGAACACCGGCGCGGAAACCAGGCCACCGAAGTAACCGGCCTTGGTCGGCTCATCGATTACGACCACGATGGCGTAGCGCGGATCACTCATCGGGCCGAAACCGGCGAACAGCGAACGGTAGGAGTTCTCGGCGTAACCCTTGGTGCCAACCGAGGTTTTACGCGCAGTACCGGACTTGCCGCCCACGTGATACGCCGGCACTTGTGCACGGAACACACCGCGCGGGGCCTCAATCACTTGTTGCAGCATGCCTTGCATGGTTTTCGCGACGGCCTCCGGCAACACCTGGGTGGTTTGCGGCGGCTTGTCGGTCTTGATCAGGGTCAGCGGTGCAAGGCGACCGTTGTTGGCCAGGGCAGAGAAGGCATGGACCAACTGGATCGCGGTCACGGAGATACCGTAGCCATAGGACAGCGTGGCGGTTTCTGCCTTGCGCCATTCGCGGTAGTTCGGCAGGTTGCCGACGCGCTCGCCCGGGAAGCCCAGGCCGGTGTCCTGGCCGAGGCCGATCTTCTGCGCCAGGCGGAAAATCGTTTCGCCGCCGATGTCGAACGCGACCTTGCTCATACCGACGTTACTGGAGTTGATCAGAATGCCGGTCAGGTCGAGTACCGGGCCTTCGGTCTTGGATACATCCTTGATGGTGTACTTACCGATCTGCAACGAGCCCGGATACACCTCGACAGTGTCACTCGGTTTCCAGCGGCCGGTTTCGATCGCGGCGCTCATCGAGATCGCTTTCATGGTCGAACCGGGTTCGAACACGTCGATCATCGCGCGGTTACGCATCATCGCCGGTTGCAGGTTGCGACGGTTGTTCGGGTTGTAGGTCGGCTGGTTGAC
Organism: Pseudomonas sp. B28(2017); assembly: GCF_002113025.1. Taxonomy (GTDB): domain Bacteria; phylum Pseudomonadota; class Gammaproteobacteria; order Pseudomonadales; family Pseudomonadaceae; genus Aquipseudomonas. Next base: position 852,629 of record NZ_NEJH01000002.1, read on the forward strand.
CATCGCGAGAATCTCACCGGTCTTCACGTCCATGATCACCAGGCTGCCGGCCTTGGCGCCGTTCTCGATGATCGCGTTACGCAATTCGCGGTTGGCCAGGTATTGCAGGCGCAGGTCAATGGACAACGCCAAGGGCTTGCCGGCCTTGGCGTTTTTGGTGACCTGGACATCCTTGATCAGCCGGCCGCGCCGGTCCTTGATCACCTGGCGCTTGCCAGGGACCCCAGCCAGCCATTCGTCGTAGGCCAGTTCGACACCTTCACGACCGTGATCGTCGATATCGGTAAACCCGACCATATGGGCGGTGACTTCGCCGGCAGGATAAAAGCGCCGGAACTCTTCGATGCCATAGACACCAGGCACCTTCAGGTCAAGCACCGCCTGCCCCTGCTCCGGCGTCAGCCCGCGCACCAGATAGATGAATTCTTTGTTGGCCTGGGCTTCAAGACGCTCGGTCAGGGCCTTGGGATCTTGCCCCAGCGCTGCGGCCAGTGCCGGCCACTTGTCTTTTTCCAGCTGCATTTCCTTGGCATTGGCCCACAGTGTGGTCACCGGGGTACTGACGGCCAAAGGCTCGCCGTTACGGTCAGTGATCAGACCACGGTGAGCTGGAATCGGAATATGACGGACACTGCGCGCATCACCCTGACCTTTCAGGAAGTCACGGTCGACGACCTGCAGGTCGATGATGCGCCAGGCAATCGCGGCCACCATGACGCCGAGCAAACCCAGGACCACACGGAACCGCCAGGGAAAGAGTGCACCTTCGAGTTTCATCATGGCGCCACCATCTTCACGTCAGCGGCACCGGGAATATGCATTTTCAATTGTTCGGTGGCCAGCACTTCGATACGACTGTGAGCGGTCCAGGTGCTCTGCTCCAGAATCAACCGGCCCCACTCGGCTTGCGCTTTGTCGCGCACGCTCAATTCGTTGTACAGCGTGTTCAACAACTGGCGATTCCAGTGGGCGCTATAAGACACGCCGATGGCCGAAACGAGCACGGCAACAAACAGCAGCAGCATGAAGAAGCTTCCGCCGGGCAATGGCTTGGCGAAAAGCTTGCTCACCGCAGCTTCTCCGCCACGCGCATGACCGCGCTACGGGAACGTGGGTTGGCTTTGAGTTCGGCGTCGGAGGCCGTCTGCGCTTTGCCATGGACTTTGATTTTCGGTTCGAAGGCGACGTGCCGAACCGGCAGGTTGCGCGGCAGGTTGTCGGCTTCACCTTTCACCAGCTTGCGCATGAACAGTTTGACGATGCGGTCTTCCAGCGAATGGAAGCTGATCACCACCAGGCGACCGCCCACTTCCAGGCATTCCAGCGCGGCTTCGAGGCCGGCCTCCAGATCACCCAGTTCGTTGTTAACGTGAATACGCAACCCCTGGAAAGCACGGGTCGCCGGGTTCTTGCCCTTTTCCCACGCTGGGTTGGCGACCTTCAGGACTTCCGCCAGGTCACCGGTGCGCTCGAATGGCTTGATGTCGCGACGTTCGACCACGGCACGGGCCATGCGACCGGAGAAACGCTCTTCGCCGTATTCCTTGAACACACGGGCGATTTCTTCCACGGGTGCGGTGTTGACGAACTCGGCAGCGCTGATGCCACGGGACGGATCCATGCGCATGTCCAGCGGGCCGTCGTTGAGGAAACTGAAACCGCGTTCAGGGTCGTCGAGCTGTGGCGAAGACACGCCAAGATCCAGCAGAACGCCGCTGACCTTGCCGGTCAGGCCGCGTTCGGCGACTTCGGATCCGAGTTCGGCAAAGCTGCGCTGCACAACGACAAAGCGGCCGTCTTCGGCCGCTAGCGTCTGCCCGGTGGCAATCGCTTGTGGATCTTTATCGAATCCCAGCAACCGGCCATCGGGGCCGAGCTGGCTGAGGATCAACCGGCTGTGCCCGCCGCGCCCGAACGTGCCGTCCAAATAGCAGCCATCAGGACGTACGGCGAGAGCCTCGACGGCTTCGTCAAGCAGTACGGTGATGTGGTTAAAGCCGCTATCAATAGTCACAGGATCAAATCACGCAGTTCATCAGGCATCGCGCCCGGTTGTTGAATAGCAGCCAGGTCAGCGGCAGAAACCGCGTTCCAGGCATCCTCGTCCCACAATTGGAACTTGTTCAGTTGGCCTACCAACATCGCGCGCTTATCCAACTTGGCATATTCACGAAGACGCGGCGGAACCAGGAAACGACCACTGCCATCGAGCTCGAGGTCGACGGCATTACCAATCAGTAAACGTTGCAGGCGGCGGTTCTCTTCGCGAAGCGAAGGCAGTGCGCGCAGTTTGGTTTCAATAATTTCCCACTCATCGAGGGGGTAAACACACAAACAAGGATCAACGGCATCAATTGTTACGATCAATTGACCGGAACTACGCGAATCGAGCTCGTCACGGTACCGGCTCGGCATGGCGAGACGGCCCTTTGCATCGAGACTGATAGCGTTGGCTCCGCGAAACACGTCAGCGTTTCTCCAAATTCTAGCGTTTTGAGTTCAAAAAACCCACTTCATGCCACTTTCCGCCACTTGCGCACACTATAGGAATGCGCCCACCACACCGTCAAGGCGCGGATCAAAGGAAAACCCTTACAGAACTGAGATTTAGGAGCATTAAAGGAGGGGCAACGAGAATCCGGCACATGAAACTGCCCGATAACTTGAATCAGCACAGGAGGCTGCATTCGAAAGTTAAAGTAATTTATTAAGAGTAAGATTTTTTCGGTATTACAAAAGTGGTTCTGCTGACGATTGTGTAACGAGGGAAACCGGTGCTGCGTGGAGTTTATGCGATCACTACAAGCGCGGGCTAATCGACATCACAAAATCGCTTCTCCTGACGATTGTGTAACGAGGGAAACCGGTGCTGCGTGGAGTTTATGCGATCACTACAAGCGCGGGCTAATCGACATCACAAAATCGCTTCTCCTGACGATTGTGTAACGAGGGAAACCGGTGCTGCGTGGAGTTTATGCGATCACTACAAGCGCGGGCTAATCGACATCACAAAATCGCTTCTCCTGACGATTGTGTAACGAGGGAAACCGGTGCTGCGTGGAGTTTATGCGATCACTACAAGCGCGGGCTAATCGACATCACAAAATCGCTTCTCCTGACGATTGTGCAAGGAGGAAAACCGGTGCTGCGTGGAGTTTATCCGATCACTACAAGCGCAGGCTAATCGATATCACAAAACTGCTTCTCCCGACGATTGTGCAAGGAGGGAAATTGCTATCACCAACACCCTGCCCAACGATTCAAGCAGAGAAGAAAAAGGTGGAGAGTCGATCTGTAAGCCGGGTTCTGTCTTGAACAGTCATTCGTCTACGATGGCCATCACTGGACACCTTTAGCAACCTACCCGGTCCCAGCGCGGGCCACGCCTTGGGACCCTATTTGGTCTTGCTCCAAGTGGGGTTTACCTAGCCACGAACTGTTACCAGACGTGCGGTGCGCTCTTACCGCACCTTTTCACCCTTACCGGCGCCGAAGCGCTTAGGCGGTTATTTTCTGTGGCACTTTCCGTAGGCTCACGCCTCCCAGGCATTACCTGGCACTTCGCCCTATGGAGCCCGGACTTTCCTCCCCCCCCTAATTTTCATAGGGGGCAGCGACTGTCCGATCGACTCTCCGCCGCGAAGGTTACCGGCAGAGCGCCCGAAGAACAAGCGCCAAGCGCCGTCGAGCACGCCTGCGCGTCGGGTTTTACTCGCCCTTCTGTTGATCAAGGGCGATCTGATACAGCACATTCTTTCGCTCGCCGGTGATTTGCGCCGCCAAAGCCGCCGCACGCTTGAGCGGCATTTCTTCGAGCAACAGGTTGAGGATGCGCATCGCCTCGCTGCTGACGGCCCCCTCTTCCTCGGGGGCAGACCAGCCCGCCACCAACACCACGCACTCGCCGCGCTGCTGATTGCTGTCCGACTCGACGAACTCGCGCAGTTCAGCCAGCGGCAGCCCCTTGAGAGTTTCAAACGTCTTGGTCAACTCACGGGCAAGTAGCGCCGGGCGCTCAGGGCCGAACACCAGCTCCATGTCTTGCAGGCATTCCAGAATGCGATGCGGAGCCTCATAGAAGATCAAAGTGCGAGGCTCTTCCTTTACTTGCTCCAGACGCGCTCGCCGCCCCACAGCCTTGGCCGGCAGGAAACCTTCGAAAATGAACCGGTCGGAAGGCAACCCCGCCGCCGACAATGCTGCAATCAACGCACAGGCACCCGGAACCGGAACCACATCGACACCCGCTGCCCGGGCCTGCCGCACCAGGTGATAACCCGGATCGGAAATCAGCGGCGTGCCGGCGTCAGAGATCAACGCCACGTTGTCACCCGCGAGCAGACGAGTGATAAAGCGACTACCTTCATCCCGCTCGTTATGCTCATGGCAAGCTGCCAATGGCGTCGAAATGCCGAAGTGTTGCATCAAGCGCTGGGAATGGCGGGTGTCTTCCGCAGCGATCAATGCCACTTCACGCAGAATCTTCAGTGCCCGCGCACTGATGTCATCCAGGTTGCCGATGGGCGTCGCCACCACATAAAGCGAGCCAGCAGCGGAATTCAAAGCACCTGGAGCAGTCAAAGCGCACACCTCATGATCGGTAAAAGTCGCCATTGTAGCGCGTAGCGAGACTCACGATACGCGCAAGCAAACGAGGTATCGCCGCCCGTTTGTGCACTGGCGCAACATTTACACCAGCTAAATTGATCGATTCACGCCACTAACATCGCGCCCCGGCCAGTGCTTGGGTACAATTCCACGCTAATTTGATCGAGTATCAGGAACGCTTACATGATCGCTTGCCTGCGGCTGTTATCTGCCCTCTGCCTCGCTGCCTTGCTGGCGGCTTGCGCCAGCTCGCCCTCCTCCAGCCTTGGCGAACTTCCACGGACACCGGACGCCAGTATTGAGCAACTGCTTGAGAAGGCCGCCCAAAGCAAATCACCGGAAGATGCCGCCCTGCTGCGCTTGAGCGCTGCCGACCTGGCCTATCACCAGGGCAATGCCGGCCAGTCCGCGCAAATCCTGCAACAGGTTCCAATCGAACAGCTCAAGCCGGGCCAACAGATTTTCGCCAGCACCCTGGCGGCTGAACTGGCCATGACCCGCAATCAGCCCAAGGCAGCGCTTACAGCCTTGGGCCATCCGAGCCTGCAGCGCTTGAGCGAACTGCCGGTAGAACAACAGGTCCGCACCGGCACCGTTCACGCCCGCGCCCTTGAAGCCGATGGCCAGACCCTCGCCGCTGCTCGCGAGCGCATTTTCATTGCCCCGATGCTGAAAGGTGAAGCCGCAAGCAAAAACCACGAAGCCATCTGGACCCTGATCGCTTCGCTGCCGACCGAACAGCTGCAGCCGAACACCACCGACGATCTCGGCGGCTGGATGGCCCTGGCGCTGGCCGTGAAGTCCGCCGGCACCCTGGAGCAGCAACAGGCCGCCATCGACAACTGGCGCGTGAAGAATCCGAAACACCCGGCCGCCATTCAATTGCCACAGCCACTGACCCAACTCAAGGAGCTGGCCAGCCAGCCCCTGAACAAGATCGCCCTGCTGCTGCCTCAGGACGGCCAGTTGGCCTCGGTTGGCAAAGCACTGCGCGACGGCTTCATGGCCGCTCACTACCAGGCACAACAGGCCGGGCAGAAACCACCTGCCATCGAGTTTTATGACAGCTCGCACCTGACCTCCATGGACGAGTTCTATCGCAAGGCCCAGGCCGATGGCGTGCAACTGGTCGTCGGCCCGCTGGAGAAGCCGCTGGTCAAACAGCTGAGCACTCGCCCGCAATTGCCGATCACCACGCTCGCGCTGAACTACAGCGAAGGCGATCAAGGCCCGGCGCAGCTGTTCCAGTTCGGTCTTGCCGCTGAAGACGAAGCCCGTGAAGTGTCGCGCCGCGCTCGCGCCGATGGCCTGCATCGCGCAGCCATCATGGTGCCGAAAGGCGAATGGGGCGACCGCGTGCTCAAGGCGTTCAGCCAGGATTGGCAAGCCAATGGCGGCACCATCGTCGCCACCGAACGCGTCGATCAACCGGTCCAGTTGGCCCAACAGATTGCCGACATGTTCCAGCTGCGTCAGAGCGAAGGTCGCGCCAAGAGCCTGCAAAGCACTGTTGGCTCGCAAGTAGCCGCCCAGCCATCGCGCCGCCAGGACATCGAGTTCATCTTCCTGGCCGCGACACCGCAACAGGCCCAACAGATCAAACCGACCCTGAACTTCCAGTACGCTGGTGATGTTCCGGTCTACGCCACCTCCCACGTGTTCAGTGCCAGCGGTGACGTCAACCAGTACAACGACATGAATGGCATCCGCTTCTGCGAGACGCCATGGTTGCTGGACGCCAACGACCCACTGCGCCGTCAGGTCACCGCTCAGTGGCCACAAGCCGCCGGCAGCCTGGGGCGCCTGTATGCCATGGGCGTGGACGCCTATCGACTGGCGCCACGCCTGGGTCAGCTCAAGTCTCTGCCGGACAGCCGGATCGACGGTGAATCGGGCAGCCTTGGCATGACTCAGAGCCAGCGTGTCGTACGCCAGCTGCCATGGGCCCAGTTCGCCAATGGCCAGGTCCAGCGCCTGCCGGACACCACTCGCTGATGCCTGACAGGTCACGCCAGCAAAGCGGTAAGGATGCCGAGCGCCATGCGCTCGAGCATCTTCAACAACAGGGTCTGCGCCTGCTGGCGCAGAACTGGTTGTGTAAACGCGGCGAGCTTGATCTGGTCATGCTAGATGGCGATACAGTAGTATTCGTTGAAGTCCGCTACAGAAAAAACACTCAATGGGGTGGCGCGCTCGATAGCATCGATGGGCGCAAACGGCAAAAACTGATTTTCGCCGCGCAGTATTTTCTTCAGTGCGAGTCGCGCTGGGCCAATTCCCCTTGCCGCTTCGACGTGATTGCCATCGACAGCAACCTCGATCAGTTGAACTGGCTACAGAATGCCTTCGACGGCTGATCGCCAGCATTGCGAACCGGACACTATCACCCAACACTTTTGCTCTTTGCTTTGCGGGCTGCACATTCACGTGCCGAACAGCCGCGCTACTTAAGGTCACACAGATGGACATGCAATCGCGAATTCGCCAGCTTTTTCAGGCCAGTATCGACACCAAGCAACAGGCGATGGAAGTACTTGCACCGCACATCGAACAAGCCAGCCAGGTCATGGTCAACGCCCTGCTCAACGAGGGCAAAATGCTTTCCTGCGGCAACGGCGGCTCTGCTGGCGACGCCCAGCACTTCTCGTCCGAGCTGCTCAATCGTTTTGAGCGCGAGCGCCCGAGCCTGCCGGCCATCGCCCTGACGACCGACAGCTCGACGATCACCTCGATCGCCAACGACTACAGCTACAACGAAATCTTCTCCAAGCAGATCCGCGCACTCGGCCAACCGGGCGATGTGCTGCTAGCCATCTCCACCAGCGGCAACTCGGCCAACATAATTCAAGCGATCCAGGCCGCACATGATCGCGAAATGATTGTCGTAGCATTAACGGGTCGTGATGGCGGCGGCATGGCGTCGCTGCTGTTGCCCGAGGACGTGGAGATTCGCGTACCGGCCAACGTCACCGCTCGTATTCAAGAAGTCCACCTGCTGGCGATCCATTGCCTTTGCGATTTGATCGACAGCCAATTGTTCGGGAGTGAAGAATGACCCCTAATCGCCTTGGCCTGCTGGCCTTGACCCTGTGCCTCGGCATCAGTGGCTGCACCTCGGTCGTGACTGCCAGCCGTGAAGCACCGATTGAAGATGACCGCGGCACTCGCACACTGGGCAGCAAGATCGACGACTCCCTGATCGATACCAAGGTTGGCGTGAACGTTGCCAAGGCCGACCCGGCCCTGGACAAGGATTCGCACATCGTCGTCACCAGCTTCAACGGTGTCGTGCTGCTTGCCGGGCAAACGCCACGCGCAGACCTCAAGGCCAAGGCCGAACAGGCCGCTGCCGCGGTCCAGCGCGTGAAACAGGTGCACAACGAACTGCAAATCCTGCCACCCTCCTCGTTGCTGGCACGCCAGAACGACACCTGGCTGACCACCAAGATCAAGACCCAGATGCTCGCCGATGCGAACATCCCCGGTTCGCGCATCAAGGTCGTTACTGAAAACGGTATCGTCTACATGCTGGGCCTGCTGACCAAGCAGGAAGCCGCGCAGGCGACCAACCTGGTGCAAGGGGTTTCCGGTGTGCAGAAGATTGTGAAGCTGTTTGAATACATCGACTGATGTACATCTTGCAGGAGCGAGCTTGCGATAAACGCAGCGACACCGCGTTTATTCAGACAGCAACCGTCATCGCTCACGCCCATCGCGAGCAGGCTCGCTCCTACAACGTAATAAAAAAGGCGATCCTTGCGGATCGCCTTTTTTATTACTTGACCACTTTCAGACTGGGCCGACCGCTTGGACGCGGCGGCTCACTGTCCGGTGGCGGAAGATCGTCATCCGGTTCGATCTCTTCGTCCTCGCCCATCGGCGATTCCAGATCAAACACCATGCCCTGACCATTCTCCCGGGCGTAGATACCCAGGATCGAAGCGATTGGCACGTACAGGGTGTGCGGCACGCCACCAAAGCGCCCTTCGAAACTGACCGCCTCGTTGTCCATGTGCAGGTGACGCACGGCTTGTGGCGATACGTTCAGGACGATCTGCCCGTCACTGGCAAACCCCTGGGGAACCTGTACCGACGGGTACTCGGAATTGACCAGCATGTGCGGGGTGCAATCGTTGTCCACAATCCACTCATAGAGCGCGCGGACCAGATAAGGTCGACTGGAGTTCATAGCGGCTCCCTAAGCCTTAGCGCATGTCGCGTTCGACACCAGACAGACTCGCCTGGAAAGCCTCACGCGCAAACTGGCGCTCCATATAATCAAGCAGCGGCTTGGCCGGCCGCGGCAGTTCTATACCCAGAATCGGCAATCGCCAGAGTATTGGCAGTAGGCAGCAATCCACCAGACTTTGTTCCTCACTGAGGAAGAACGGTTTGTCGGCAAACAGCGGCGATACCCCCGTCAGGCTTTCGCGCAATTCTTTCCGGGCCACGGCACGGGCCGCCTCCTTGGTCCGAGAATCCAGAATCAGATCCACCAGACCACACCAGTCACGCTGAATGCGGTGCATCAGCAGGCGACTGTTGGCACGCGCCACGGGATAAACCGGCAGTAGCGGCGGGTGCGGATAACGCTCATCCAGATATTCCATCACCACAGTCGACTCCCACAACGCCAGGTCGCGATCGACCAGGGTGGGCAAGCTGCCGTAAGGGTTCACTTCAATCAGTTTAGGTGGCTGGCGTCCAGCTTCCACGTAAATGATCTCGGCGCTGACACCTTTCTCTGCCAGTACGATGCGCACTCGGTGGGAATAGTGGTCGGCGGGGTCGGAGTAACAGGCCAACCGATTGGTCACGCCCATGGCGATCCTCCTCGCTTGTAGAAATAATCGAACGCGGAAAAACGAGCGCGCCCAGAGGGCGCCTCCCGTAACGACTGGATTACCAGTTTCGCTACATCCTCAGAGGCGCCCTTGGGCGCGCGCGATTAACAGCAATAGCTTGAAGCTTTATCAGTGCACGTCTTTCCAGTATTCGCGCTTGAGCAGGTAAGCGAATACGAAGAAGAACGCCAGGTACAGCAATACGTATGTACCGATGCGCTGATGTTGCAGCTTAACCGGGTTAGCCGAGTAAGCCAGGAAGGTTACCAGATTCTTGACCTTCTCATCGAACTGCTCTGCAGTCAGGGCACCGCTTTTCGGCACGATGGTCAGTTGGTCGCACGCTTCATGAGTCAAAGGCGTACCGGTCAACGGATCAAATTGCTTCTTGCCATCTTCGACGATCTGAACCTGTTTGCAGCCAACCACCTGGCGACCTTGCAGGCCGGCCAGGACGTTAGGCATACCCACGTTCGGGAAGACCTTGTTGTTCACACCCCATGGGCGCGCCGGATCTTCATAGAACGACCTCAGGTAACCGTACAGCCAGTCAGTACCGCGAACACGGGCAACCAGGGTCAGGTCCGGTGGCGCCGCACCAAACCAGGCCTTGGCGTCCGCCGGCTGCATGCCGATGCTCATGTGGTCGCCGATCTTGGCGCCGGTGAACACCAGCTTCTCCATCATCAGCTCATGGGGAATGCCCAGGTCGTCGGCAACACGCTCGTAGCGCTGGAACTTGGCACTGTGGCAACCCATGCAGTAGTTGGCGAACGTACGCGCACCGTCTTGCATGGCTGCTTTATCGGAAACGTCGATGTCGACTTTTTCCAGCTCGGGGCCACCGTGTTCTGCTGCGAAAGCGAACACTGGCAGCGCGGCAAGCATCAATACAGCAAATAGTTTTTTCATCAGCCAGTCACCCTTTCCGGAACCGGTTTGGTCTTCTCGAGCCTGGTGTAGAACGGCATCAGAATGAAGTAGGCGAAGTACAGGAAGGTACATACCTGCGACAGCAACGTACGCTCAGGGGTCGGGGCCAGTACGCCCAACACTCCCAGGATCACGAACGCGATGCAGAACACCCAGAGCCAGATCTTGCTCAGCCAGCCCTTGTAGCGCATCGACTTGACCGGGCTACGGTCCAGCCATGGCAGGACGAACAGCACGGCAATGGCCGCACCCATGGCGATCACACCGAAGAGCTTGTCCGGAACCGCACGCAAGATGGCGTAGAACGGGGTGAAGTACCAGACCGGAGCGATGTGCTCTGGGGTCTTGAAGGCGTTCGCCACTTCAAAGTTCGGCTTTTCGAGGAAGTAACCGCCCATTTCCGGGAAGAAGAACACGATCGAGCAGAAGATGAACAGGAACACCACCACGCCGACGATATCTTTCACGGTGTAGTACGGGTGGAAGGCAATGCCGTCCAGCGGTATGCCGTTTTCGTCCTTGTGCTTCTTGATGTCCACGCCGTCCGGGTTGTTCGAACCAACTTCGTGCAACGCCAGGATGTGCAACACAACCAGACCAAGGATAACAATCGGCAGGGCAACCACGTGCAAGGCGAAGAAGCGGTTCAGGGTAATGCCGGAAATCAGGTAGTCACCACGAATCCATTGGGTCAGGTCGTTGCCGATGACCGGAATCGCACCGAACAGCGAGATGATTACCTGGGCCCCCCAGTAGGACATCTGTCCCCACGGCAGCAGGTAACCCATGAAGGCTTCGGCCATCAAAGCCAGATAGATCAGCATGCCGAAGACCCACACCAGTTCACGCGGTTTCTGGTACGAACCGTAGAGCAGGCCGCGGAACATGTGCAGATAGACCACGATGAAGAACGCCGAAGCGCCGGTGGAGTGCAGCAGACGCAGGATCGAGCCGTACTCGACGTCGCGCATGATGTATTCGACGGAGGCAAATGCCTCTTCCGCCGACGGGGTATAACTCATGGTCAGCCAGACACCGGTAACGATCTGGTTGACCAGCACGAGCAGCGCCAGGGAGCCAAAGAAATAGAAGAAGTTGAAGTTCTTCGGAGCGTAATACTTGCTGAGATGGTCTTCCCACATCTTGGTTGCGGGAAAGCGTGCATCAACCCAATCCATGAACTTGCTCATCACGCTTTCTCCGTATCGACGCCAATGACAATGATCTCATCGGTCTCATAGGAATGCGGGGGAACTGGCAGGTTCAAAGGCGCAGGTTGCGACTTGTAGACGCGGCCAGCCAGATCGTAGTGGGAACCGTGGCAAGGGCAGAAGTAACCGCCCACCCAGTCTTTACCCAGATCCGCAGGTGCCACTTCAGGACGGAAGGTCGGCGAGCAACCCAGGTGCGTGCAGATACCAATCAGCAGCAGAACCTCAGGCTTGATCGAACGGATTTCCGGATCAACGTAAGTCGGTTGTGTCGAGTTCTTGGAGGTCGGATCAGCGAGCTGACCCTCGATCTTCTTCAGATTCCCCAGGATTTCCGGTGTACGGCGGACGATGAACACCGGCTGACCGCGCCACTCAGCAATCATCTGCTGGCCTGGTTCGACTTTGCTGACATTCACTTTCACCGGTGCACCTGCGGCTTTCGCCTTGGCACTGGGAAACCATGACCCCACGAACGGGACCGCAGCCCCCACCGCTCCTGCAGCACCCACCACGGATGTGGCTGCCACCAAGAAGCGACGCCGGCCTGCATTCACGCCGTCATTGCTCATTCAGTCCTCTCCCATCAGCTTTGTAGCCTGTTAAATCAGGCATCTACTAAGTAAATCTATGTACTTATAAAAATTTTGCCGAATGGTAATGAAAAGCCCCAATTCTGACAAGGTAATTACCGGAACCCATCACCCCCAAGCCTTGTAGTATAGGGCGTCTACGGATGTGGCAAGTTGTCACAGCGCAATTCTTTGATAAATCGCAGACATAAAAAAACGCCCAGCTCCGTGAGGATACTGGGCGTTCTTTTTTGAACGTGAAAGCGAATTAACGCTTCGAGTACTGCGGACGCTTACGCGCTTTACGCAGACCGACTTTCTTACGTTCAACTTCACGAGCATCGCGGGTTACGAAGCCGGCTTTACGCAGGGCGCTGCGCAGAGTCTCGTCGTAGTCCATCAGAGCGCGAGTGATGCCGTGGCGGATTGCGCCAGCCTGACCACTTACACCACCGCCGATCACGGTGACGTAGATGTCGAACTTCTCGACAGTCTCAGTCAATTCCAGCGGCTGACGAACTACCATGCGGGCAGTTTCGCGACCGAAGAAATTATCCAGCGAACGGTTGTTGATGGAGATGTTACCAGTACCCGGACGCAGGAAAACGCGTGCGGTTGCGGTCTTGCGACGGCCAGTGCCGTAATTTTGAGTCGCCGACATAATGAACTATTCCGTTAAATCTTCAGTTCTTGGGGCTGCTGAGCAGTATGAGGGTGTGCAGCGCCCGCATAGACTTTCAGCTTACGGTACATGTCGCGACCCAGCGGGTTCTTAGGCAGCATGCCTTTGACCGCGGTCTCGATCACGCGCTCAGGGGCCTTGGCGATCAGCTTTTCAAAGTTGATCGACTTGATGCCGCCCGGGAAACCGGAGTGGGAGTAGTACATTTTGTCAGTGGTTTTAGCACCGGTAACACGGATCTGCTCAGCGTTGATTACGACGATGTAGTCGCCGGTGTCAACGTGAGGAGTGTACTCAGGCTTGTGCTTGCCACGCAGACGGCTCGCGATTTCGGTGGCCAGACGACCCAGGGTCTGACCAGCAGCGTCGACGACAAACCAGTCGCGCTTTACTGTTTCCGGTTTAGCAGTAAAAGTTTTCATTCTTTATAGCCTCAGGGGCCGCCCTGTAAAATAGACGGCGGATCTTACTGAATAGTGCGTACTTTGACAAGTCAAAGGCAGCCGGATACAGACGCTTTCGGGGGCTCGGGTCGGCGCGTCCGTTCAACGGCAAGATTCTTCGGCGGCGGGGCATCACTTCCACTGCAGAAAGAGGTGCGCAATTATGCAGATTGCGAAAAATAATTCAACCTGCTTTTATGATTGTTTTGCCCAAGGAGCACACGATGGACTATCGCCAGCTAGGCCGAACGAACCTGAACGTGAGCGCCATCTGCCTCGGAACCATGACCTGGGGCGAGCAAAACAGCGAGGCAGATGCCTTCGCCCAGATTGAGCGGGCCAAGGCTGCCGGGATCAACTTCATCGACACCGCCGAGATGTACCCGGTGCCACCCAAGGCCGAAACCTACGCCACCACCGAACGCTATATCGGCAATTACTTCAAGAGCCGCGGCGACCGCACCGACTGGATCCTGGCCAGCAAGATCGCCGGCCCCGGCAACACCATCGACTACATCCGAGACAAAAACCTTCGACACAATCGACAGCACATCACCGAAGCCTTGGATGCCAGTCTCAAGCGCCTGCAGACCGACTACATCGACCTGTACCAGTTGCACTGGCCGGAGCGCAGCACCAACTTCTTCGGCCAGCTCGGCTACAAGCACAAAATCGAAGCCAACCTGACCCCGCTGGAGGACACCCTCGAAGCGCTGGACGAGCAGGTCCGCGCCGGCAAGATCCGCCACATCGGCCTGTCCAACGAGACGCCATGGGGCACCATGCGCTTTCTCGCCCTGGCCGAAGCCCGAGGCTGGCCACGCGCCGTGTCGATCCAGAACCCGTACAACCTGCTCAACCGCAGCTTTGAAGTCGGCCTGGCGGAAATCGCCATCCGCGAGCAATGCGGCCTGCTCGCCTATTCGCCGCTGGCGTTCGGTTTCCTGTCAGGCAAGTACGAAGGTGGCGCCCGCCCGCCAAAAGGTCGCCTTAGCCTCTACAGCCGCTTCAGCCGCTATTTCAACCCACAGTCGGAAGCAGCCTGCAGCCGTTACGTGGCGCTGGCTCGCGAGCACGGTCTGGACCCGGCGAAAATGGCCCTGGCGTTCGTGACGCAGCAGCCGTTCGTGACCAGCAACATCATTGGCGCAACGACCATGGAACAACTGGAGAGCAACATTGCCAGTTTCGATCTGAAACTGTCGGAGGAAGTGCTGGAAGGGATCGAGGCGATTCACAAGGATCATCCGAATCCGGCACCTTGATTGATTCATAGTGCCATTCGCGAGCAGGCTCGCCCCCCACAAGGATTACGCTGTACCTGTGGGAGCGAGCCTGCTCGCGATGACGGACTGGTAGTCAGCGCAATTCAAAGCGACCGCGCAATGATCTCCTTCATGATTTCGTTGGTCCCGGCATAGATTCGCTGTACCCGCGCATCCGCCCATGCCCGTGCGATCGGGTACTCCCACATGAACCCGTAACCACCGTGCAATTGCACACACTCATCGAGCACCTTGCATTGCAGGTCGGTGCCCCAGTACTTGGCCATCGCCGCCGTCGGCACGTCGAGCTTGCCTTGCAGGTGCAACTCAAGGCAGCGGTCGACGAAAACGCGACCGATCTGGATTTCCGTAGCCATCTCCGCCAGTTTGAACCGGGTGTTCTGGAAATCCGCAATCGACTTGCCGAACGCCTTGCGCTCGCGGGTGTAGTCGAGCGTCCATTGCAGCGCCGCTTCAGCTGAAGCCAGCCCGCCAACGGCCACGGTGAGGCGCTCCTGTGGCAACTCCTGCATCAGGTAGGCAAAGCCCATCCCGGCTTGGCCCAACAGGTTTTCCTTGGGCACACGCACGTCCTGGAAAAACAGTTCCGAGGTGTCCTGGGCTTTCATCCCGACCTTTTCCAGGCGCTTGCCCTTGTCGAAGCCCGGTGTGTTGACTTCTACCAGAAACAGACTGGTGCCCTTCGCACCGGCCTTCGGATCGGTCTTGGCGACGACGATCACCAGATCGGCCAGGTAACCGTTGGTGATGAAGGTCTTGGAGCCGTTGATCACGTACTCATCGCCATCGAGCACGGCCGTGGTTTTCACGCCCTGCAGATCGGAACCGGCACCCGGCTCGGTCATGGCGATCGCGCTAACCATCTCGCCGGACACCAGCTTCGGCAGGTACTTCTGCTTCAGCACTTCACTGCCGTAATGCAGGATGTACGGCGCCACGATGTCCGAGTGCAGGGAAAAACCGATGCCGGTCAGGCCAAGTCGCCCCACCTCTTCGATCACCACCGCACTGTAGAGAAAGTCCGCCCCCAGACCGCCGTATTCTTCCGGCAGGTGCGAGCACAGCATCCCCGCCTCCCCTGCCTTGTTCCACAGCTGTCGGTCGATATAGCCTTGTTTTTCCCATTGCCCATGGAATGGCACCGCCTCTTTTTCGAGGAACGTTCGCACGCTGTCGCGGAAAAGCTCGTGCTCGGAGCTGAACAAGGTTCTGGGGATCATGCGGCACCTTTTCTTTGTTTTTAGAAGGAGTTGACCTTCAGAGACTATGCCTCGCATCCGATACAGGACACTGGACACATCCGACAAAAAATAAGACGATCCAGCCGTCTGGTGACCACTTTCCCCTATAAGAATAAAGTTGAATTATGTCTAACCAAGCCTCCACGCCCCTGCGGCGCGTCAGCATCCTGGCCATCGACCGGGTTTTCGCTTCCACCCTCATGCAAGCCAAGGATTTCTTTCACCTCGCCAGCCTGCGCTACGGCAAACAGCTGGGCCAGGGCCTGACACCGGCGTTCGAAACCCGCCTGGTCAGCCCCGACGGCAAACCGGTCAACACTTTCAGCGATGTGGTGATTCCGGTGGATGGCGGACTGGAAAACGCCGATATCATCGTTCTTCCCGCGTTCTGGGATGATTTCGAAAGCCTCTGCAAACGTTACCCACAAGTCCTGCCCTGGTTGCGCCAGCAACATGCGCGCGGCGCCGTGCTGTGCGGCGAGGCCACCGGTGTTTTCTGGCTGGCCGAAGCCGGGCTGCTCAATGGCAAGGAAGCGACCACCTACTGGCGCTTCTTCAATGCCTTCGCCGAACGCTTCCCCCAGGTTCAACTCAATCAGGACAAGCACCTGACCGACGCCGACAACCTGTACTGCGCCGGCGGCACCACTTCGGCATGCGATTTGTACATTTACCTGATCGAGCGCTTCTGCGGTGCCAATGTGTCCCAGGCCGTAGCGCGGGACATTCTGTATGAAGTGCAGCGCAGCTACTCGCCAGGGCGCATCGGTTTTGGTGGCCAGAAACTGCATCAGGACGTAATCATCCTGCAGATACAGCACTGGCTCGAAGAACACTTCGCCGACAAGTTCCGCTTCGAAGACGTCGCCCGCGAACACGGCATGAGCATCCGCAACTTCATGCGCCGCTTCCAGACAGCCACCGGCGACAAGCCACTGCATTACCTGCAACGCCTGCGCATCGAAACCGCCAAGGGCTTGCTGTCCGGCAGCCGCAAGAGCATCAAGACCATCAGTTACGAAGTCGGTTACGACGATGCGAGCTTTTTCGCACGGTTATTCCGCCAGCACACGGAGTTGTCGCCGAACCAGTATCGGCAGCAGTTTCAGCAGGCTGCGTAGGCCCTGCAGGAGCGAGCTTGCTCGCGAAGAATCAGGGAGCGATGCGTTTAGCCCGCATGAACGCGCTATCGTTAACGTCCATCGCGAGCTCGCTCCTACAGCTAACCTCCAGCGCACAAAAAAAGGCCTGCATGTGCAGGCCTTTTTTTATTATCCGATTTGTCCTACGGCTTATGCGCCCGGGACAGGAATTCGTGGGATTGCATTTCCAGCAGTCGGCTGAGGGTCCGTTGGAACTCAAAGTTCAGGCGACCGCCGGTGTACAGATCCTTAAGCTCGACTTCAGCAGAAATGATCAGCTTAACATTACGGTCGTAGAACTCGTCGACCATGTTGATGAAGCGTCGGGCGATGTCGTCGGTGGTGACGCTCATCTGTTCGACACCGCTAAGCAGCACGGCGTGGAAGATCTTGCCCAGCTCGATGTAGTCGTTCTGGCTGCGCGGGCCGTCGCACAGTTCGCGGAAATCGAACCAGGCTACGTCGTCACAGGTGCGCAGGGCACGGATCTCGCGGTTTTCGATCATCAACACGTCGTTCTCGATCGCTGCCGTGCATTCCGGTGTCAGCGCGCGGAAGCTCTTGCGCAGGCTTTCGTGGGACGCCTCGTCGAGCGGGAAGTGGAACAGTTCCGCTTGCTCGAGGTGACGCAAACGGTAGTCGACGCCGCTATCGACGTTGACGATCTCGGTGTTCTGCTTGATCAGCGCAATGGCCGGCAGGAAGCGTGCGCGTTGCAGGCCATCCTTGTACAGGCCATCCGGCACGATGTTCGAAGTCGCGACCAGGCTCACGCCGTTCTTGAACAGCTCTTCCATCAGGGTGCCCAGGATCATGGCGTCGGTGATGTCGGAGACGAAGAACTCATCAAAGCAGATCACCCGGGCTTCAGCGGCAAAGCGCTTGGCGATGATGGTCAGCGGATTTTTCTCGCCGCCCAGGGTTTTCATCTCTTCGTGCACCCGCTTCATGAAGCGGTGGAAGTGCGTACGAGACTTTTCCTTGAAGGGCAGCGCTTCGAAGAAGGTGTCCACCAGGTAAGTCTTCCCGCGACCTACGCCCCCCCAGAAATACAAGCCCTTGACCGGGGCCTGATCCTTCTTGCCAAACAACTTGCCCAGCAGGCCCGGCTTGTTTTGCTCGGCCGCGACCAGGTCGTCGTACAGGCGCTGCAAATGGCGCACGGCAGTTTCCTGCGCGGCGTCATGAAAGAATTCCGGGCGTTTCAGATCAGCTTGATATCGTTCTAGGGGCGTCATAATTCGTTAGCAAGGCAACAAAAACGGGCCGACACTGTAGCGACGGCCCGGAGGAATGGCAATCGGCCCTTGGTTCGGGCCGAACCGTTATTTATTCCTGAACCGGCGTCAGGGCAATGCGCAAGGCTTCGATGGCCGCGTCGCGTGCGGCGCTGTCGGCGAAGGCCGGGCTGTCGGCAACACACTGGCCTTCGAGCCAGACACTGAAGCCCAGTTCGTCACTGCGCACGTCCAATGCCAGGCCCGCTTGCAATTGCTTGGTCACCTGACCGGCGGTTTTGCCATCGGCGAAGTTGCGCGACAGCAGCAGTTGTTCGCCGTCGGCCGCCAGCAGACGGAAGCGGAAACTGCCATCGTCCTCGCGGAAGCTGACAAAACGCGCAGCCTTCGCGGCTTTCTTTTTGGTGGTCGCCGCCACTTGAGTCTGGGCAACGAAGGAGCGCAGGCCCACCGCTTCACGCAGTTCGTGGAGGAACGGCGTCGCCACCGCACGGGCCTTTTTCGCGCCGTGTTGCAGGATGTCTTCCAGATCCGCCGGACGCTCGATCAATTGGTTGTAGCGCTCGCGGGATTCGCCCAGTTCGGCGTCCAGCAGCTGGAACAGACGATTCTTCGCCTCACCCCAACCCAGGCCCTGCAACAGCTCGCTACGGAACTCGTCAGCCTGCGCCGGGGTGGCGAACGCCTGGAACAGGGTGAACAGGTGCGAATTGTCCGGATCCTTGGCTTCGCCCGGCGCGCGGGAGTCGGTGACGATCCGCGAAATCGCGTCCTTCATCTCTTTGGCGCTGCTGAACAGCGGAATGGTGTTGTCGTAGCTCTTCGACATCTTGCGGCCATCCAGGCCCGGCAACGTGGCGACGCTCTCTTCGATCAGCGCCTCGGGCATGGTGAAGAACTCTTTGCCCTGGCCAAACAGGTGGTTGAAACGCTGGCCGATGTCCCGCGCCATTTCCACGTGCTGGATCTGGTCACGACCGACCGGCACCTTGTGTGCGTTGAACATCAGGATGTCCGCCGCCATCAGCACCGGGTAGCTGTACAGGCCCATGGTGATACCCGCGTCCGGGTCTTCGCCGGTCTCGACGTTCTTGTCCACCGAAGCCTTGTAGGCGTGGGCGCGATTGAGCAGGCCCTTGGCGGCGACGCAAGTCAGCAGCCAGGTCAGCTCGGGGATTTCCGGGATATCGGACTGACGGTAGAAGGTCACACGATCGACATCCAGGCCACCGGCCAGCCAGGTCGCGGCGATTTCCAGACGCGAGCGCTGGATGCGCAGCGGGTCATCGCACTTGATCAGGGCGTGGTAGTCGGCCAGGAAGTAGAACGAATCGGCATTGCTGTCACGGCTGGCAAGGATCGCCGGGCGGATGGCGCCAGCGTAGTTGCCCAGGTGCGGCGTGCCGGTGGTGGTGATGCCGGTGAGGATACGGGTACGAGTCGTCATGGGTAATCGCTTGTCAGACTGCAATCAATTCGAGAGACGCGGCAGGATCAGATCCTTGAGATCGGTCAGCTTGCCATGAAAAAAGTGTCCGCATTCTGCCACTTTCAGCAGCTCATGGGGGCGTTCGAGCTTGTCGGACCATTCGTAAACGACTTGTGGATCGATCACTTCGTCGGTTTCCGGCTGGATCAGGGTCAGTTCACCTTGCTGCGGCAGCTGATCCCGATCGCCGAGGCGCATGACCGCCGGCGCGACCATGAACAGGTGCTTGAGTTGCTCGCCCTTGGCCTCGAGGCGCCCACCGAGACTTGCTGCAACAAAACCGCCAAAGGAAAAACCGAACAGGGTCAGCGGCAATTCCGGGTGTCTGGCGCGAAACCATTCGGCGACAGCCTGGGCATCATCGACCTCACCGCTGCCCATGTCGTGAGAGCCTTCGCTGGCACCGACGCCACGGTAGTTGAAGCGCAGGGTGATCAGTCCGGCGTCGCGCGCGGTGCGCTGCAGGGTCGAGACCACTTTGTTGAGCATGGTGCCGCCTTGCACCGGGTTCGGATGGCAGATGAGCGCCAGGCCGCGCGGCTGCTCGTTGTCCAGGTACAGTGCTTCCAGTTGGCCGACCGGGCCATCAATCACTACAGGGGTTTCGCGCATAAGCAAGGAAGGAACTCCGTGACCTCGAATCGGGTCGACTCGTCTAGCAAATTGTCTGTGGCTGTCTATTGCGAGTGAATCGCGGTATACAGCGCAGGTTCGAGCCGTTAACGTAAAGCAAAGCCGTTTATAGAGGAAGGACTCGTGGAACACTCGCTCTTAGTTTGGTTGTTACCGACTCTTGCCCTGGTTGTGGGTGTCGCCATTGGGTTTCTGATCGCTCGCCTTGCGCCGAATGCCGCGCCTAGCAGCACGCAACGTCAGCTGGACGACATTCAGGAACGTTTCGACAGTTATCAGAACGAAGTGGTGACCCACTTCAACAGCACTGCAACGCTGGTCAAGAAACTGACTGCGAGCTACCAGGAAGTGCAGGATCATCTCGCCGAGGGCGCCAACCGCCTGGCCCTGGACGAACAGACTCGCCAACGCCTGCTGGCCTCCCTGCACGCCGATGCGGCGCAGGCTCCACGGGAACGCCTGACGCCGCCACGCAATCAGGAACCGCCTCGCGACTACGCGCCAAAAGCCCCGAACGCGCCGGGCATGCTCGATGAGCATTACGGCCTGAAGAAGTAATCAGACCCGCGCAATAAAAAGCCCTCGGACATTCACTTGTCCGGGGGCTTTTTTGTTTCTGCCCGTTCCAGATCTTTATTGCCCGCGAAGGGGCCAGAACTGACGATACAAAAAAGCCCGCCTGATCTGTTCAGGATCGGGCGGGCATTTTTTACACCCGGAACTCAGTCAGACGCTTACGGGTACTGCTGAACCGTGCCCTGCTGCTCAGCGCCATACTGCTGACCCGGAATCGCCTTGAGGTTGACCTCTACACGGCGGTTCTGCGCCCGGCCATTAGCGTCGCCGTTGCTGGCAACCGGGCTATCCGGACCGGCGCCACGAGCACTCAGGTTGGCACCGCTGACACCTTGCGAGGTCAGGTAGGTGGCCACGCTTTGTGCACGACGCTGGGACAGGTCCATGTTGTGCTGGCGGCTGCCGGTGCTGTCGGTATAGCCGACGATTTCGATCTGGTTCTGGTTGAACTCTTTCAGCGAGCCCGCCAGGTTGTTCAGCGGCTGATAGAAACCTGGTGCAATGTTCGCCGAATCGGTCGCGAACGTGATGTTGCCCGGCATGATCAGCTTGATCTGGTCGCCTTGGCGCTGCACTTCAACACCGGTGTTGGCCATGCTGGCGCGCAGCTTTTTCTCCTGCTGGTCGGCGTAGTAGCCGTAACCGGCGGCGGATGCACCGACCACTGCCGCACCGATCAGCGCACCCTTGCCACGGTTATCGTGGTTGATGGCAGCACCGGCCAGCGCACCGGCCAGCGCGCCGAGGCCACCGTATTTCGCGGTCTTGCTCATGCCTTCGGAGCCGCTATCCGCCTGGCCCTGAGCCTGGCCCTGGCCCTGGCCGCCGTAAGGGTTAGGCGTGGCACAACCGGACAAAACGGCCACAGCCGTAGCGACAATAATCAAACGACGCGTGGTGAACATGTAAAGCTCCTACTTTTTTGCATTCTGTGGTGCAACGGACCAAGGCATCAGCCTTTGCGGGCGTTGGATCACTTCCTGGATTAAAAATTCCGCTCGTTACAAATCAGGCCCGTACAAACGGGTTTTCGCGCATTTCATCGCCCAGACGGGTGTCCGGACCATGCCCGGCTACCACCGTCGCCTCTTCGTCGAGGGTGTACAGCCGCTGCTTGATCGAACGCACTATGGTCGCCTGGTCGCCACCCCACAAGTCCGTGCGCCCGACTCCGCGACGAAACAACGTGTCGCCGGCAATCAGCAGCTTGGCCTCGGAAAACCAGAAACTCATGGAACCCGGCGTATGACCCGGCGTGTGCAGCGCCACACCGCAGCCGCAGGCCAGCTCTTCATCATCGGCCAGCCAGCGATCCGGTGATGGTACCGGGGTATAAGGGACGCCGAACATCTGGCACTGCATTTCCAGGTTGTCCCACAGAAACTGGTCTTCCTTGTGTAGATGCAGCGTAGCGCCGGTCTTCTCTTTGAGTTGACCGGAAGCGAGGAAATGATCGAGGTGAGCATGGGTATGGATGATGCTGACCACTTTCAACCCCAAGGCATCGAGACGCGCCAGGATCAGCTCATGATTGCCACCCGGATCGACAACGATGGCCTTTTTCGTCACCGGATCGCCGATGATTGTGCAGTTGCACTGCAAAGGGCCGACGGGGAAGGTTTCGCGGATGAGGGTGGGTTGCTGGGACATCGGGGGCCTGCTCGATAAACGGGGACGAGCAATTTTCGCACAATTGAGCATCCAGCCAATGGCCGCGATCTGTATCGTGAAAAATCCTTAATCCAGCACCCCCAACTCCTTGGCCCGCGCCACGGCCTGTGTACGCCGCTCGACCCCGAGCTTGCTGTTGATGTGGCTGGCGTGGGTCTTGACCGTGTGCAGGGATATAAACAGCTGATCGCTGATTTCCTGATTCGAACAGCCCTGGGCAATCAATCTCAGTACCGCCAGTTCCCGCGTGCTGAGCTGTTCCGCGGCCACGCTGGACTCCAGTCCGGAACGCGCAGCCAATGTCGGCAGTTTTTCACTGAGGCTCAGGGAAACGGGGGTTGGCGGACAGAGTTGCAGTTGCCCGCGCAGCCAGTCCGGGTACCCGGCCAGCAAGCACTCAAAGGGTTGCAGCACCCCGCCACCGGCGACGTCCAGCGCCTGAGCCAGTGCCTTGCGTGCTTCCGGTTCCCGTCCGGTGCCCAGCAATAGCGCCACTTTCTGGGTCAGCGCCATGGTGCTGAGCATCTGCCGACCGCTTTGCTGGCCATGTTCAAGCAGCGCATTCAAACGCCCTTCAGCCAGCATCGGTTGGCCCTGGATGGCATCCAGCAAGGCTTGCTGCAATTCGATATGCAGCGGCAATTGCGGGTGGAACTCTGGTGGTGCTGCCCCGTTTTCGCCGTTATAGGTCTGGCCCAGACGCGCCAGCCAGGCTTCGGCCAGATCGGTGCGCCCCTGGGCCAGCCAGAGTTCACATTTGACCAGGGTGATCATCGCCAGGTAGTAGATCGGCGGCACGTCCCAGATGTGCATCAGCCGTTCGGCTTCGGCGAGCTCGGCAAAGGCCTTGGCGAACTCGCCGCTGCTGCCTTCCAGCCTGGCAATCACGCAGTGGCCGATAAGCACGCTGATGTCACGACAGGCACGCGCCTCACTCAGCCCTGCCTGCAACCGCACCCGTGCCAATTGCGGTTGCATGCGCTGGGCCAGCAAAAAACCTTCGTACAAGGTCAACCGGGCGCGAACCGCATACAGCCGTTGCGCAGACAAGTTCTGCAGGCGCTGCATTCCTTGACGGACCTCTTCCAGCGCCCGACAGATTTCCCCGCGCGCTTGCAACACTCGGGCGCGATCGTAGTGCGCCAGTGCTTCGAACAACGGGTTGCCGACCCGTTGCGCCAGCTCCAGCGATTCGCGGTTCAGTCCCCGTGCCTGCCACAAATCACCGTCGGCAATCGCCAGGTTGGACAGGGTCGAGAGGCACATCAGACGCTGGCCGTAACGCTTGGAAGGAAGACTTTCCAACGCTTCGCGGCAGTACCGCAGCGTCAGTTCGCGATTGCCGCGCCCACGGGCAATGATGCCGCTCAATGCCAGCCATTGAGCCAGCATGGACTTCTGGGCGGTGGCCGACGGAGCCGGCAGGAAGCGGCTCAAATGGCTGGCCAGCTCCTCGGCGGCATCCAGTTGGCAAGCCATCCCCAGCGCCCAGCTATACAGCACGATCAGTCGCGGCGTGCTGATCAGCAAGCTGTCAGGCAAGTCCATTTTCCAGCGCAGCAACATGCCGACATTCTGCTCGGCCAGCAGTTGCTCTTCGGAGAGGTTCTGCACCAGGTTCGCCGCGACGTCCAGATGACCGGCACGCAAGGCCTGCTCCACGGCCTCATCGAGCAATCCCTGGGCATTGAACCAGCGACAGGCACGCAGGTGCAGGCTCGCGGCCGGGACCATCGACTGGGAAGTCGGCCGCGTGCGCAACAGATCGGAAAACAGGTGGTGGTAACGATACCAATGGCCATGCTCGTCCAGCGGCACCAGGAACACCTGGTGAGCCAACAGGAAGCGCAGGATCTCTGCGCTGTCATGAGCGTCGCGAACGGCATCGCACAGTTCGCTGCAAAAACGTTCCTGGGGCGCCGTGTCATAGAGGAACGACTGGACCTCGGCGGGCAGGCAATCGATGACTTCTTCGAGCAGATAATCACGGATCAGCCCTTCCCCACCGTGCAACGATTGCGGCAGCGTCCCATCGGTGCCCGCCTCCGAAGCGGCCAGCAGCCAGAAGCGCAGCCCCGCGACCCAGCCTTCGCTGCGCTGGATCAGGTTTTCCAGTGCCTCACCGCGCAAGGAACTGCTGTGCCGGTCGAGCAGGCTCAAAGCCTCGTCACGGGTCAGGCGTAAATCCTGTTCATGCAGTTCAAGCAGTTGTCGCGACAGCCGCAGCCGTGCCAGGTGCCAGTCTGGACGCTGCCGACTGGTGACCATCACCAGCAGACCATCGGGAAGATGATTGAGGAAAAACTGCAGGCAACGGTCCAGTACCGGCCCTTGGGCCAGATGGTAATCATCCAGCACCAGCAGCAATGGCTTCGCTGTGGACAGGTGCACAGCCAATTCGTCGAGCAGGCCGTCCAGCCATTCTTCGAACGCGAACGGCTGATGGCGTTGGCGCATTTTCAGCAGCCCGAGGGATTGCCTGCCCAGATGCGGGAAATAGTCCTGAAGGCCCTCCAGCAGGCGCTCGAGAAAACGCCCCGGGTCACTGTCTCGCAGGCTCAACCCCAGCCAGAGACTTTGCCAGTGCTCCGGTAATCCCTGACAAAACTCCACCGCCAACGAACTCTTGCCGAACCCTGCCGGTGCGCTGACCAACAATAACCTGCCCGCGAGCCCGGCACTCAGCCGTTCGCACAAACGTGGACGCAGCACATGGCCGTCGGGCAACGGCGGGCGGAAGAAGCGCCCGTCGAGTGTCGCGACGGCAACATGAGCAGAACCTGAAGGTGTAGACAAATCAGTCATAGCCGGCTCTTGTTTGAGTTGCGGGTGGCGGCGTTGCAGATGTCCGCAGACTAGCCGTAATCGGATAGGGAATGAAGGTAATTGCTACAAATGGCTACAAAAAGACTACAAGCAAAAAAAAAACGCCCCGAACCAGTCGGGGCGTTTCAGAGGGTGCGTCGCTACTCAGTTCACCTTAGCGAACACCATCCTGACGCAAGGCTGCCGGGGTGAAGTCGCTGGTGGTGGCGGTGAAGCCAAAGTCATAGGCCGACTTCTCTTCGTTCTTCATGCCCAGCGCCAGGTAACGACCCGATTGCAGGTCATACAGGGTTTCGAGGGCATACCACGGTACTTGCTTGTCGTAGTAGTTCTCGGCATGGGCCTCGGCGACACGCCACAGTTGACCGCGACCGTCATAGTGATCGATCACTGCAGCTTGCCAGGTGTCTTCGTCAATGTAGAAGTCACGCTTGGCGTAGATGTGACGCTGACCTTCCTTCAGGGTCGCAACCACATGCCACACACGACGCAACTCGTAACGAGCCAGATCCTGATTGATGTGGCCGGCCTTGATGATGTCGGCGTACTTGAGTTTCGGATCATCGAGCTTGTAGGCATCGGAGGCGATGTACATCTCTTTCTTGCCTTCGAGCTTCCAGTCGTAACGATCCGGTGCACCGTTGTACATGTCCAGGTTATCGGAAGTACGCAGGCCGTCGGCTGCGGTGCCCGGGCCGTCATAGGACACTTGCGGTGCACGGCGCACACGACGCTGGCCGGCGTTGTAGACCCACGCCGAGCGCGGTTCCTTCACCTGGTCGAGGGTTTCGTGCACCAGCAGCACACCACCGGCCAGACGTGCCGGCGCGGTCACTTTCTGCTTGAAGTAGAACAGGATGTTGCCCGGGTTTTTCGGGTCGTAATCCTTCATCTTGTCGCGGAACACGAACTGGTCCTGGAAGTACACCAGGCTGAACGAGCCGTTCGGCTGTGGTGTGGCCTGGGTCACCAGACGGGTCACGCTGCCCCCGCGATAGCGGGTGATGTGGTTCCAGATGACTTCCACCCCGCTTTTCGGAATCGGGAACGGTACAGCCGTTTCGAAGTTTTCCAGACCATTACCTCCGGACACCAGGTTGGTGTTGGTGGCGTTACGCTTGATGGCGGCGAACACGTCATCCGGCACGGTGGCACCGCGGTGGGACGGGTACACCGGCATCTTGAAGGTTTCCGGGTAGCGCTTGAACATCGCGTACTGGCCCGGGGTGAGCTTCTCTTTGTACTGATCGACGTTCTGCGCCGTGATGGTGAACAGCGGCTTTTCGCTGGCGTACGGATCGGACAGGAAGCCCTTGCTGTCAGCGGTGCCGGCATTCTTCGGCATCGGTTTCCAGGCCGGAATCGAACCGTCGGCATTACCCGCCATTTCGGCGCCCATCGGGGTCAGGCTCTTGCCCAGTTTGTCGGCCTCGGCCTGAGGAACCGCTGCGATGACGCTGGTCGCCAGCAGCGAAAGCCCCAGAACACCGGCGTGGAACAGACTCTTTGTTATTTTCATATGTGCGTTCGTCCTGAGAATACAGTGCTTAGAAGTTCACGCCGAAGCTGAGCGCAACGAAGTCGCGGTCATCCACGGTGGTGTACTTGCCGTCGAAAAAGTTGGTGTACGCCAGGCTCGCGGTGTAGGTGTTCTGGTAATCGGCGTCGACACCCAGGCTCACCGCCTTGCGGCCTTCCTCGAAGTTGCCGCCAGGGCCAGGCGAGTAACCGCTCACGTCATGGGACCAGGCAACGTTCGGCTTGAGGTTCACACCGGCAAACACGTCGTTGTATTCCCAGATGGCGCGACCGCGGTAGCCCCACGAAGTCGGGGTGGTGAAGCCTTCATCGGTGCAGTTGCGGCTGCGGTTGTTGGTCGGCGTACCCGGGCCGGCACCGTTGATGGTGCTGGTATTGAGCGCCACGCAGGTATCGAGCGCGCCAGAGGCTGGCAACTCACCCGGGCCGTAGACCGGATCGCGGCCGTAACGAACGTCGGAAGTGCTTTCCAGGCCGCCAACGTGGGTCACGCCCACTTCACCCACCAGGGTCAGACGGCTGGCGCCCATGACTTGGTCGAAGAAGTGCGTCAGGGTGGTCTGGAACTGGGTGATTTCCTTGCGACGATACCCGTGCAGGTCTTGACCCGGCACGCCGTTAAGCAGCGATGCATTGGTCAACGGATTGTTCGGGTTGTTATTGCCCAATGGACGTACACCGGCGAACAGGATGTCGGTGGTGTTGAGCTGCACCGGAGCGTTCGGACGGTAGCTGATTTCACCACTCCACGCCGTGCCGGTAGGCAGAGTGGTGGAGAAGCTCAGACCGTAGAGGCGGATGTCTTCCGGGTATTCGATGAAGTACTTCGAATTACCCGCCACCAGCAATGGCGCCAGCGCGGCGAACGGCCCCGGGAGTCCCGCTGCGGTGTTGTAGACCGACTGCGGTGCACCGGTGGCACTGAAGATCGGCGCACGGCTGTGGTAGTTCATGAAGTAGGCACCGAACTCGGTGTCCAGCGGATCGAACATGTACTTGAAGGACGCGCCCCACTGGCCACTGTCACGGGCATCGCGATCGCCGCCACGGCGTACCAGAACACCCTCATTGTTGACGTCGACGCCGTTGGCGGCCAGAGGCCCCAGGGCAATGGCCGGAATCTGCGAGCGCTTGGCCAGCACACGCAGGTTGTTGTCGCAGCCATCGGCAACGATGTCTGGCTGGGAGAAGAACGTACCGCAGTTATCGACGACGGTCTGGTCCCATTCCAGTTGGTAGAAGGCTTCGGCCGAGAGGTTTTCGGTCAGGCTCTGGGAGATGTAGAACATGTTGACCGGGATCAGGCCTTCCTTGATCTCGGCACCCGGACGGCGGAACGCGGACACGTCGATCGGGTTGATCGAGTTGATGCCACCGCCAATGAAGGTGCTTTCACCCCAGCTCACGACCTGCTTGCCCAGACGCACGGAGCCTGGTTGATCGGCAATGGAGTAGTTGTGGTAAACAAAGGCATCAAGGAGCTCGGAACCAGCGGACTTGGCGCCTTCCTTGCGGCCGTCGTCACTGATGTCCTTGAACGGACGGCTTTCGTCCTTCAGTTCAAAGTCGTACCAATATTTGCCACGGACGAATACACCGGTATCGCCATATTTCAGTTCAAGGTCATGGATACCTTTGAAGATCTTCGAAAAGGTTTCCCCGCTCTTGAAGTTCAGGTGACCGTCATCAGAAGTCTGGGACAGACCCTTGCCGCCGTTATTGACACCGATGAGGTTCTTGTTTGGTTGCTGAGTAGACCAGCTGGCACCAATCGACAGGGATGAGTCGAACTGACCTTCGATTTCACCTACGTTGAAACTGACGCCGAATGCTGGCCCGGCGAGCGTAGAGGCAAGACTGACGGCCAGGGGCAGTTTCGCCCGGCGCCAGAACTGGTTAGCTGATGTCATCGACGCTACTCCATGTGCATTTTATTGTTATGGCAGTGAGCACTTCTAAAAACGCTGTGGATAACCGGGAGCCATGGCATCCCAAAGTCATTCCAAAGTTGCATCGCCCCCGTTTTGCGGTTGCTCCGTTCTTAAAAATCCTTGAGCGGACTATAGCCAGCGGGTAGTAGTGCTTGATCCCTCTAAAGTGTGATTTGCAGCTGCCAGCCACTCTGGAACAGTCCTTTCGCCAGTCCGACGCCCGTCGGCCCGGCAAGGATGGCTGAAAATTTCGATTTGACAAGCCAAGCGCTTGCTTGGTGGGGCTGGCGCGCCCTTTCGGGCACGCCGAGAGGTGCTTAAAGCGTCGAGAGGAAGGTGCTGTTGGTGGCCTGCCATTCGGTGATGTCGACACGAATGCGCTTCTTGTCGAGTTTGCCGACACTGGTCTTGGGAATTTCAGTAACAAGAGCGATCTGGTTCGGAATCGCCCACTTGCTCAGGTGCCCCAACTCCACAAACGGCTTGAGGTGCTCCTTGAGTTCCCGTGCCCCGATTTCGTGACCCTCGCGGACCACCAGCAGGGCAAACGGCCGCTCGCCCCATTGCGGATCAGGGATCCCCACCACTGCTACTTCGCGTACCGCCGCATGGCGGCTGATCAGGTCTTCGAGATCCAGGGAGGAAATCCACTCGCCACCGGTCTTGATCACGTCCTTGATGCGGTCACGAATATCGATCACGCCCATACTGTCCAGCGTCGCCACGTCGCCGGTGTGCAGCCAGCCGCCGGCCCAGAGTTCGGCACCCTTCTGCGGCTCATTGAAATACCCCTCGGTCAGCCACGGTGCGCGTAACACCAGCTCGCCCTGCGTCTCGCCGTCAGCGGGCAGGAAGTTGCCCTCGGTGTCGACGATCGCCGCCTCCACCAGTGGCCCGGGTACGCCGGCCTTGATTCGGTAGGTGGTGCGCTCGTCTTCGGTGCCGGCCATCAACTCGTCGTTGAGGTGCGCGCACGACACCAGCGGCCCGGTTTCCGACATGCCGTACGCAGCGGTCAACTGAATCCCCTTGGCCTTGGCCGCCTCGTACAGCGTGCGGTTCAGGGCGCTGCCGCCGATGACGATTTTCCAGCCGCCGAAGTCGACGTTCTGCGCGGCCTTGGCATTGAGGACCATCTGCAAAATGGTCGGTACGCAATGGGAGAACGTGACCTTCTCCTTGCGCCACAACTCCACCAGATACTCCGGGTCATAGCGACCCGGGTACACCTGCTTGAGTCCGAGCATGGTCGCCACATACGGCAAGCCCCAGGCGTGCACGTGGAACATGGGGGTGATCGGCATGTACACGTCGTTGGTGCCCAGCAGGCGCACGCTATCGATCGCGCCCATGATGGTCGACACGCCCATGGTGTGCAGCACCAGTTGCCGATGAGTGAAGTACACGCCCTTGGGATTGCCGGTCGTGCCGGTGGTATAGAACGTGGTGGCGACCGAGTTTTCGTCGAAATCCTCGAAGTCGTACTGCGGGCTCGCCGCGGCCAACAGTTGCTCGTATTCGCCGACGAGGTTTGGCAGGTCAGCGGTTTTTTCCGGCAGGTCAGTCAGCAGCAGGGTTTTGTCGACTGTGGTCAGATGCCCTTCGATGGCCTTGTAGAGGCCGACGAACTCGCTGTTGACCAGCACAAAGCGGTCTTCGGCGTGGTTCATGGTGTAGAGGATCTGTTCCGGCGACAGGCGCACGTTGATGGTGTGGATCACCGCACCGATCATCGGGATGGCGAACATGCATTCCAGGTAACGATGGCTGTCCCAGTCCATCACACCCACGGCATCCCCGGGCTTGACCCCGGCCGCTGTCAGCACGTTGGCCAGACGGGCCACCCGCTCGATCAGGGTCGGGTAGCTGTAGCGCAACTTGTCGCGGTAGATGATCTCGCGGGTTTTCTCATAACGGGCACCGGACATCAGTAGCCGCTTGATCAGCAGCGGATACTGGTAAGCACCTTCGGCCGGGGGGATAACGCGAGTCTGCAACATAAGAATCCCTTTTTCTGACTGCACGGACGTGACTGAAAGTACGCACTGTAGTGCCCTTGATCGTCAGCCAAATCAGCCAAAGGAATGATTTGCAGGGCCCCACAAATGCTAGCATTAAGCCATCACTCATAGTACTTGATCACCTGCTGGAGCAAGCCTGCTCGCGATGAACCCGGGATCACCGCGGGGCACCAGATAGGGAGTGTTATCGTTGACGAGCATCGCGAGCAATCGAGCGTCGACCGGCTGCTCCTACAGGGATAGATATCTGATCAGTGCATCTCGGTAAAAGCGAGCTTTACGCCAATCGCAATCAGCACCGCGCCCATGGTCCGGTCGAACCAGTGACCCATGCGAGCGAAACCGGCGCGTACGCGCTGCTGGCTGAACAACATTGCCACCAGACAGAACCAGGTCGCTGTCGCCGCCGCCAGGTAAACCCCGTAACCGGCCTGCACGGCCAGTGGTGTGTGCGGATTGATTACCACGGTGAACAGCGAGAGGAAGAACAGCGTGGCTTTCGGGTTGAGACCATTGGTGACGAAACCTGAGGTGAAGGCACCACGGGCCGTGCGTTCCCCGGCTTCCTTGTGCAGATCGTCCGCCACCGGCTTGGCCGGTTGCGCGCGCAGTGCCTTGTAACCTATGTACAGCAGGTAAGCGGCGGCGGCCCATTTCAAGGCATTGAACAGCATGATCGACTGGGACACGATCAGGCCGATCCCCAACAGGGAATAACCCACGTGCAGGAAAATCGCAGTACCCACGCCCAGCGCGGTCCAGGTGCCCGCGCGGCGACCGTGGGTAACACTCTCACGCACCACCACGGCAAAGTCCGGGCCAGGGCTGGCCACGGCCAGCAGGTGAATCAGGGCAACGGTCAAGAACTCTGTCCAGTACATGGGGGCTCCTTCAGGCCAAGCGTAACTATTTTTTTCATCTGGTAGGCTCGGCAGGTTACGCCTTCAGTTCATTGCACAAAAGGTACAGTTGATGACGAACACTCGCCGCGCCGTTTTCCTCGACCATCCGTCCCTGGACCTCGGCGACCTTGACCTCAACCCGCTGCGCAGTTGTTTCAGCGAACTGCAGCTGTTCGCCCAGACCTTGCCCGATCAAGTCATCGAGCACCTCAAGGGCGCCAGCGTCGCCATCAGTAACAAGATCCTGATCGATGCCGCCGCCATGGCCGCCAGCCCTGATCTCAAGCTGATCCTGATCACCGCCACCGGCACCAACAACGTCGACCTCGCCGCCGCCCGCGCCCACGGGATTACCGTGTGCAACTGCCAGGGCTACGGTACGCCATCGGTGGCGCAGCACACGATCATGCTGCTGCTCAACCTGGCCACGCGCCTGGCCGATTATCAAAAAGCCGTCGGCGAAGGCCGCTGGCAGCAAGCCAGACAATTCTGTTTACTGGATTACCCGATTGTCGAACTCGAAGGCAAAACCCTTGGCCTACTGGGCCACGGCGAATTGGGCAGCGCAGTCGCACGGCTGGCTGAAGCCTTCGGCATGCGTGTTCTGCTGGGGCAAGTTCCCGGCCGCCCTGCCCGGCCGGACCGCCTGCCACTGGATGAACTGTTACCGCAAGTCGATGCCCTGACCCTGCACTGCCCGCTCAACGAACACACCCGGCATTTCATCGGCGCCCGTGAACTGGCCTCAATGAAGCCCGGCGCGTTCGTGGTCAACACCGCCCGCGGTGGCCTGATCGACGAACAGGCGCTGGCCGACGCCTTGCGCAACGGGCATCTTGGCGGCGCCGCCACTGACGTTCTGAGCGTCGAGCCCCCCATTAATGGCAATCCGTTGCTGACCAACGACATCCCGCGCCTGATCGTCACCCCGCACAATGCCTGGGGCAGTCGCGAAGCGCGTCAGCGAATCGTTGGCCAAGTGACCGAAAACGCACTGGGATACTTCAGCGGTAAGGCGCTGCGGGTCGTCAGTTGATAAACTGCGGCACTTTTTTTCACGGGAGCAGTTATGGATCCGCGCAGTGAAGTACTGCTTCGTCAGGCCGAGTTATTCCAGGGATCGGTGCTGTTGGCCGGTTTGCCAGCCGACGACTTGCTGGGCCGTCTGCCCGAGGCTCACGGCTGGTGCTGGCACGCCGGCGATCAGGCCGCGCTTGAAGCCCGCTTTGCCGGGCGCAGCCATTTTGGCGTGAACGCGCCTGAGCGCAGGTTCGATAGCGCCGTGGTGTTTTTGCCCAAGGCCAGGGACCTGACCGACTACATCCTCAATGCTGTGGCCTCGCGGCTGGGAGGTCGCGAGGTGTATCTGGTGGGCGAGAAAAAAAGCGGCATCGAAGGTGCCGCCAAACAACTCAACCCGTTCGGCAAGCCACGCAAGCTCGACAGTGCACGGCATTGCCAGCTCTGGCTGGTCACCGTGGCCAATGCGCCACAAACCAAACCGCTGGAAAGCCTGGCGCAGACCTACGAACTGCCGCTGGCCGAAGGCCCGTTGAAGGTCATCAGCCTGCCGGGGGTGTTCAGCCACGGTCGTCTCGATCGCGGCAGCGCGCTGCTGCTGGAGCATCTGGATAAACTGCCCGGCGGTCACTTGCTCGATTTCGGTTGCGGCGCAGGGGTCTTGGGCGCGGCGGTGAAACGTCGCTACCCGCACAATCAGGTGACGATGCTGGATGTGGACGCCTTTGCCGCCGCCAGCAGTCGCCTGACGCTGGCGGCCAATGGTCTGGAAGCCGAAGTGATTACCGGTGACGGAATCGATGCGGCACCGATGGGCTTGAGTGCGATTTTGAGCAATCCGCCATTCCATGTCGGCGTGCACACCGACTATTTCGCAACGGAGAACTTGCTGCGAAAATCGGCCAAACATCTGAAAAACGGTGGCGAACTTCGCTTGGTGGCAAACAGCTTCCTGAAGTACCAGCCACTGATCGAAGAGCATCTGGGCCCATGCACGATCAAGGCCGAAGGCCAGGGTTTTCGCATCTACCGGGCCAAGCGCGGCTAAGGCTTTTTTGAAAAAGAAGGCTTGCCGAATGGATTTTGCCTAGGCAGAATCCGCTCCGTCCTAGGGGAGTAGTCTCCCACGAGCGCCATGCTCGTCCGGCATGCGTCAACATACTTGGTCCTCAGACCATGGCGTATGCGACCCAAGCATCCACATCAGATGGATCGCAGGGTTTGACAAGACCTATGACACGAACACCTTACCCGGGGCGGGAAGGCTGTACGTGTCATAGCCGTGTCGACCCGCCCCTTAGGAAAACCCCTGATGCTGGATTCACTACTCGTACCTACCGCAATCGTTGCCTTGGCCGAAATCGGCGACAAGACGCAACTGCTCGCGCTCATTCTCGCTGCCCGCTTCCGCAAGCCCTGGCCGATCATCGCCGGTATCGTCGCCGCGACCCTGGCCAACCACGCGGCCGCCGGTGCAGTCGGTGCCTGGGTCGGCAGTTTCTTCTCGGATACGATGCTGCACTGGATCCTCGCCGCGAGTTTTGCCGCGACCGCACTGTGGACTCTGGTGCCGGACAAGATGGATGACGACGAGGCCAGCACCGCCCGCAAGTTCGGACCGTTCCTGACCACGCTGATCGCGTTTTTCCTCGCGGAAATCGGCGACAAGACGCAGATCGCAACCGTGATGCTGGCTGCGCAATATCCGGAGTTGTGGCTGGTGATCATCGGCACCACCGCCGGCATGCTGATTGCCAACGTACCGGTGGTTCTGGCGGGTAACTTTGCCGCAGACAAGCTGCCATTGACCCTGATCCGTCGACTGGCGGCGTCGGCGTTCTTCATTCTGGCGATTGTCGCGGTGTACAAGGCGATGCAGAGCAGTGGGTGGGTTTGACTGTTTAGGTTGATAGACCGCGTTATCGTTCATCGCGAGCAAGCTCGCTCCCACAGGGTTCGGCGCCGAGCACAAAACCAATGTGGGAGCGAACTTGCTCGCGATGGCGATAGCGGCCTCACCGCATAGACATCAGTACTTCCTGGCCTGCTCGTACAGCGGCATAACCTTCGGAATCGCCGCCTGCAACGCAGCGGTCCGGCTGCTGGAAGACGGGTGAGTGCTCATGAATTCCGGCGGCGCGCCTTCGCTGGCCTTGCTCATCTTGCCCCACAGGCTGATCGCGGCGTTCGGGTTGTAGCCGGCGCGTGCAGCCAGCTCAAGGCCAATCAAATCTGCTTCGTTTTCGTTTTCACGACTATTGGGCAACGTCATACCATAGTTGGCTACCGTGTCCGCCAGTGCCAGACTGTCCTGGCTCAGCCCCAACAAAGCGCCGGCGCCCTGCTTGGCCATTTCGATGCCGTAAGCCTTGGACATCGCTTCTCGACCGTGCTCGCGCAGGGCGTGGGCGATTTCATGGCCCATGACCGCGGCAATTTCATCATCGGTCAGTTGCAGTTTGTCGATCAACCCGGTGTAGAAAATGATCTTGCCGCCAGGGCCGCAGTTGGCATTGAGTTCATCGCTCTTGATCAGGTTGACTTCCCACTTCCACTGGGCCGCGTCCGGACGGAAGTTCGGCGTCTGGGCAATCAGCCGGTCGGCAATCGCCTGAACCCGCCTGGCTTCATTGCTGGACTTGTCCAGCACACCTTTGCTGGACGCTTCGCCCACTGTCTTCTGATAGGACTGGGCGTACATCTGGTCGACCTCTTGCGAGGACAACATGCTGAACATGTACTGTTTGCGCTCAACGCCGACAGCGCCGCCGCTGGTGGTATTGATCGACTGGCAACCGGCGAGCAGCAGGCTTGCGCTCAGAGCACACAAAGCCAATGTCTTGTTCATCTAAAAACTCCCTGAAAACATGCCGCGTATCCTAGGCGTGGAATTGTATCGACGCCAGATACAACGGACATAAGACGCACAATTCGGACAAAGCTCTCATCGGCGCAGGAAAAAATTCATATTCTGCGGCGAGCCGTAGCCCATCACGCCGCGTATAGATTCATTTGCGACATCCGGCACACAAAATCAGCTATTTCAACGGCCCGCGCTCATGCTCGCCCGACACCCTGCCGATACACCTCCGCAGATGTCCTTTCGCGTGCGGAGCCCCCATGAAATTCAAGTCGATCCAGTTTTCCGTGGCGGCCCTTGCCGGCGCCATTGTCCTTAGTGTCGTGGCAGCGTTGGTGGTGTACGCGCTGTTTTCCGGCGCCCGCACGCAAGACATGGTCCAGGAGCGGACCCAGGCCCAATTCGAGCAAGTCATCGAACAACGCCTGACGTCACTGGCGCAAACCCAGGTCAGTCAGATCCAGCGTGAACTCGAAGCACCGCTGCTGATTGCCGGCGGACTGGTGCGGGTCAATGCCCTGATCGGCACACCGGGTGCCGATGGCAAGCCCGCCCTGAGCCTCAGCCGCGAGCAACTGATCGGCCTGATCAAGGAAAACGTGGTCAAGAACCCGAAAATCCTCGGCACCTACATCGGTTGGGAAAAAGACGCACTGGATCATGACGATACGGCCTACGTCGGCACCCAGGTGGTCGGCATCGACGCCAGCAACGGGCGCTTCCTGCCCTGGTGGTTTCGCAATGACGACGGCACCCTGGGCCTGGACAAGCTGGTGGACGTCGACGATCAGAAGACCTTGTCCACCGGCGTGCGCGCCAGCGAGTACTACCTGTGCTCGAAAGAAACCAAAAAATCCTGCGTGATCGATCCGGCGCCTTACAAGGTGGGCGACAAAATCGTGATGCTCGCCTCCTTTATTGAACCGATCATGCTCAACGGTGCCTTCCAGGGCATCGTCGGTGCCGACCTGTCGGTGAACTTCATTCAGGAAATGCTCCTGGGCGCCAACCAGAAACTCTACAGCGGCGCAGGTGAAATGGCCCTGGTTGGCGGCAATGGCCGGATCGTTGCGTACACCAAGGATCCGAGCAAATTCGGTGAAAAAGTCAGTGACATCCTCGACAGCAAGCAGATTGCCAACATGGCCAATCTCAAGCGCGGCGAAGTGACCTACACCGTCGACAAGGCCCAGGGCCGGATCGAGCTGTACCTGCCTTTCGGCATCGGCCAAACCGACGCCCGCTGGACCTTGATGCTGCAACTGCCGCTGAACGCGGTGATGGCCGACCTGCAAAAACTCCAGGCCGACCTGAACGCACAGCGCAAATCCGACACCTTCGGCATGGCGATGGTCGGTCTGGTGATCGCCGGTATCGGCTTGCTGGTGATCTGGCTGGTAGGCCACGGCATCGCCCGCCCACTCAAGCAGATGGTGGCCATGCTCGACGACATCGCCCAGGGCGAAGGTGACCTGACCCGACGCCTGACCAGCGACCGCGCCGATGAACTGGGTTCGATTGCCAAGGGGTTCAACACTTTCCTGGCCAAGTTGCAGGCGATGATCACCCAAGTGGTGACTTCGGTGCAGAGCGTCAGCGATTCCTCGGAACACACCGCCGACATCGCCATCCGCACCAACACAGGTGTACACAAACAAATGGCCGAGATCGATCAGGTGGCCACCGCCGTGCAGGAAATGACCGCCACCGCCCAGGACGTGGCGCGCAATGCGACCCAGGCCGCACAGGCCGCCAGCCATGCCGATCAGGCCGCCAGCCAGGGCATGCAGATCGTGCGTGACACGTCGGACTCGATTGGCGCCCTCGCCGTGGAGATCGGCCGGGCTGTCGGCGTGGTGCAAACCCTGGCCAGGGACAGCGAAAACATCAATGCCATCCTCACCGCCATTCGCGGGATCGCCGAGCAGACCAACCTGCTGGCTCTGAACGCAGCCATCGAAGCCGCCCGTGCCGGTGAACAGGGCCGAGGGTTTGCCGTGGTGGCCGACGAGGTGCGTAACCTGGCGCAGAAGACACAAAAGGCCACCGAAGAAATCCAGACCATGATCCAGCAACTCCAGCAAGGCACGCGGGATGTGGTGCGAGTCATGGAAGACAGCCAGAACCGCACGGACGAAAGCGTACTGCACGCCTCCAAGGCCGCCGAAGCACTGGAAACCATTACCCAGGCGGTGTCGGTGATCAACGACATGAACACCCAGATTGCCAGCGCGGCCGAAGAGCAAAGCGCGGTAGCGGACGACATCAACCGCAACGTGATCAACATCGGGCAAGTGGCCAATGAAGTGGCCGGTGGCGCGGATGAATCGAGTGCAGCCAGTGCGGACTTGACCAAACTGGCCGAGCAGCAGCGGCGGTTGATCAATCAGTTCAGGGTCTAAATGTTGCCGGAAGGTCCTGCGGACCTTATCGCGAGCAGGCTCGCTTCCACACTGGATCTGCGGCGCAAGCCAATCCTTTGTGGGAGCGAGCCTGCTCGCGAAGAGGCCGACACTGACAACACACCACTCAACCCGGTGTAAGGCACTCCGGCCCATTGAGCTTCGGATCATTGACCATGTTCGCCAGCACCCGCTCGCGCAACGCGGCGGGCTCACTGGCCAGCAAGGCTTGCAAGGCATGCAGCGGCGTATCCGGATCCAGCCATGCCGCCTGCCCCGCCTCATCGAGAATCAACGGTCGACGCTGACTGGCGGCTGGCTGGGTAATGACCGCCGTACTCAGCCACATCTGCTCCTGAACCGGATACGCCTCCCAGATCGCCGCAAAGAACAATGACGAGCCCTCCCCCGGCGTCAGCCAGTACGGCCGCTTGCGGGTGGTGCCGCGCCATTCGTAAAAACCATTGGCCGGCAACAGGCAGCGGCGCAAGCGCAGGGCTTCGCGGAACATCGGTTGTTCGGCAACGGTTTCGGCACGGGCGTGGGCCGGAGTGCGCGACAGATCGGTCAGCCAAGGCGGCGTCAGGCCCCAACGGGCGCGGGCCAGCGTGCGCTGGCCGTCAGGCTCGGCCCGCAGCATCAACACCGAATCATTGGGGGAAATGTTCCACTGCGCCTGCTGGTCGGCGGGAAAACCGGGCAGTGCCGCGAAGGCGGGATTCCAGCGAAACAGGGCATAACGTCCACACATGGGGCAACACGGCTCTTGATCAAACGAACGCCAGCCTAACAGACCAGCGTGCCGGGAAAGCTCTCCGGGTCATCGCCGGACAGCGGCAGCGCGGCATTGTACGCGGTGATCAGCTCGCGGGCGTATTCGGCCTGGTCGTTCTCGACCGACAGCCCGAGCAGGCCATAGATCGGCAACTCGCCGCTGCCCCCGAGCAAATCACGGCCCACCAGATGCGCCTCGATACCTTCGCTGGCGAGCATGCCTTGCAGCAACTCGCCTTCCATCAGGTTTTCCGGATCGTAGATGCGCTGCATACACGCCCCTCACTCGTTTTCACTGAACACTTCGAGATGCCATTCCTCTCCATGAACCTGCAACACGAACGTTATCGGCCGGCAGCACACCTGGCAGTCCTCGATGTAGGTCTGATCGCCACCGGACAAATCCAGAGTAGTCTCTACCTCCTCACCACAATACGGACATTCATACAGCGCGTTTTCCAGCATCGCAGTCTCCCAGGTGACTTGTGCGTATAATCGCCGGTCTATTTGCAGGGCTATTTTTGTCTGGCTACTTTTCAGACCGTGCCCCGCCGGTTTTCGATCAAAACCTTTACTTACCCTAGCCGTTTCTAACAAGAGAGCATGATGGGCGAATTCGATGCCATCCGACCTTACGACGACAGTGAAGTCCCGGCAGTGCTGGCACGGCTGCTCGGCGACAAGGCGTTTCTAGATATCCTCACCCACTTCCGCTTCCCGCGTTTCGCCGGCGCTTTAGGCTGGGCGCTCAAACCTCTTATAGCCCATCGGCTGCGCCGTGAGTTTGCCGGCGTGACCTCCGTGGCCACGTTACAGGACAAAGTCGAGCATTACGTCGACCATACCATCGAGCGTGCCACCGACGGTGTCACCTATACCGGGGTGGAGCAATTCAAGTCCGGCAGCGCCTACCTGTTTATCGCCAACCACCGCGATATCGTGATGGACCCGGCCTTCGTCAACTATGCCGTGTATCACGCCGGTCTGCCGACCCCGCGCATTGCCATTGGCGACAACCTGCTGCAAAAGCCTTTCGTCAGCGACCTGATGCGCCTGAACAAGAGCTTCATCGTGCACCGCTCGATCAGCGGGCGTCGGGAGAAAATGGCGGCCTATCAATTGCTGTCGGCGTACATCAACCATTCGATCCGCAACGATTGCGCCTCGATCTGGATTGCCCAGGCCGAGGGGCGTGCCAAGGACGGTGACGACCGCACCGAATCGGCGATCCTCAAGATGTTCCACATGAGCCGCAAGGACGAGCCGTTCGGTGAAGTCATTCAGTCGCTGAATCTGACCCCTGTGTCGATCAGCTACGAATACGACCCGTGCGATCAGGCCAAGGCCCGCGAGCTTTACATCCGCGCCACCACCGGCAGCTACACCAAGGTGCCGGGCGAGGATGACGTGAGCATCGCCAAGGGCATCACCGGCTACAAGGGCCGGGTGCATGTGAACTTTGCCGCGCCCATCACCGACCTGTTCGAAGACACCAAGCAATTGGCGGTCGAGATGGACAAGCAAATCCTCAGTGGCTATCGCTTGTTCCCGGTGCATTACCTGGCTTATGCGCAGTGGAAGGACGCTGACCCGCAACTGCAGGTACCAAAAGCTGCGCAAGTGTTCCCGGCCGAAGAACTGACCAAGGCCCAGGAAGAATGGCAACGCCGCCTGGACGCCTGCCCCGAAGAGCATCGTCCATTCCTGGTGCTGCAATATGCGACGCCGGTACGCAACCAGTACCGGGTGAAGGCAGGGTTACCGCTGTAAGCGGTTTCGGCCAGACGCAAAAACGGCGCCCTTGAGGCGCCGTTTTTTGTATCTGCGAGGGTGCTGCATCAAGACTTCAGACCTGCGTACTGATCCAAGACACCAGCAACGCCATCCCCATGCAGGCAAAACCGAAAATGTAGAAAAACCGGTTCCTGCGCAAGGTCGCCCAGTCCAGCGTAGGCTCTACGTTGGGACTGCTCTGGCGCTGCATCTGCAAACTGGCCATCGCGCGCAGTTCGCGACGACGGGTGGCGTGCAGCAACCAGCCGCCCGGGAAGGCAAAGAGCAAGGCCAGCAGATTGATCAATTTGGCGGGATGGGCGGTAAACAGCGTCATCAAGTGCAGCGACATCACAAACCTCAAGTAAAACAGGTGGCAGGTGCCGGACCGGCGACCGCGGCGCGAATTCTACCGAAAGCCCGCGCCCCTGCCCTCTGTTTCCGACAAATAACGAAGCAATCGATCAAAGGCTGTCCTGAGTCACGGCATCGTCATCTGTATCGGCGACCATGCGCGCCTCGAAACCGACAGGGACCACGTCATGCTCCACGCCGAAAACCAGGATCGTCTTTACCTAATCACCCCCAGCGAAGAACAGCAAGCCCTCGTCGGCAGCCTCGCTTTCAACGTTCAAGACCGCCATTGGCTGGTGTATTGCGCCTTGGGTGGACATCAACATGCGGACTTGCCGGAAACGGATTTGCTGACGGGTGTGAGTGTGCTGGACTTCTACTCCGAGGCAGCCTGACACAACCATTCCCACATTTGCTCAGTGTGAATCCGACTCAACCCAACAGACATGAAAAAGCCCGGAACCATCGCTGGCACCGGGCTTTTTCACATCCCGCGAAGATTACTCGCCGAGAATCTGGCCCACGGTCGGGTCCTTGAACAGGCGGGTCAACGCATCGCTCAACACATCGCTGACCAGCTTGGTGTTGGTTTCCTGATTCGGCGCCATACCGAAGCGCTGATCCAGGGATGAGCCATAACGGCCGCTGTAGCGACGGTTGGCGTTCTGCACATCGGAGCGGAACGTCGCGCCGATGGTGGCCTCGGTCACGTACAGACCTTCCTTGGGCGACTGGTACTTCAACTCTGCCAGGGTCACGGTCAGTTGCGGTGCATTCATGGCGTTGTTCGTCGGGGTAAAGCCCAACAGACGCACGGCGGCTTCAGCCTGGGCCTGCAGCTTAGGCAGGATCTGCGCGCCCTGCACGGTGATCGCGCTGGTCTCCGGATACAGGCCGCCACGGGTACCCAGTGTCGGCGACGGACGACCGTCCACTACACGTACCACAACGGGCTGGCCATGGCCGACCGGGGCCAACTGGGCGGTCAACTTGGGTTCCGGGCTCAGTTGTTGCGGGCTGTGGGCGCAGCCAACCAGGGTCAAACTGGTCACAGTGATCAAACCGAACAACAGGCGTTGCAACATGCTCTTCTCTCCAGAATCAGGCACAAACAGGCCGGCAGTATAGCGGTGCGCCACTGTGGGGAACCAGCACCTCACAGTGTTTGATGAAGTCTTTGACAACTCCTTGGGAAAGCGGTTCTTGTCACCTGTCTGTCATCACTCATACACTTGCACGTAACGGCTAGTGGGCTATTTTCACAACAACCACCCCACAAGGTAAATTGCCATGCGATACCTCGTTTCGTTGTTCGCACCACGCCCACTGCACCGCTGCTTTGCCCTGCTCGACAGCAATGGCCATTGCCAGGCCTTCAAGCAGTGCAGCCTCCAGCCCATGGGCGATGGCTGGGTTGAAGTCGAAGAGATCCGCCTGAACTGGCTGAATCAGCCGCTGCCGGCCGGTGCCCACGTCGTTTCGCAACAGCACCAGCCACGCTCGCGAGCACAGCAATTGATGACGACCTGACCAAACACCTAATAAAAGTCATTAAACACGACCATTTCCCTGCGTTTCTTAGATACAATCTCCCCCCGATTATAAGGACGTCTCCTGATCGGGCCTCGCAGCATCGTCAATGCGCTTGTGTTGACACCCCGCACTGCCCACAGAGAGCCGCCCACACAGATCGAGTGAAGCTGGCGCGCTTGCTGTTTCGTTGAGCAAAACCTCCACTTTTCGCGAATCTGCAGAGCTGTCATTACGCTCGGTCACTGAGCTGTTTGCCCGTTTTGCCTGCCTTGTATCTCATGGCGGCAATCCATCCGGGCACGGTGCCAGGCTGGGACAGCCCTTTTTGAGGTTCACGTCTTCAAAAGAGCGTGAAAAAAACGGGTTTTCACAACTTCACAAGAGTGTGGCGAGCAAATGAATAGTTTTGCGTCTGAACATGCACCATTAGCGTCTACAACAGCCCAACGACACAGGACCGAGTATTCCTCGAACACCGGAGCCTGAAGCCTGTCCGCTACGGATTTGGTTGCACAAACGGACGTATCGACCATAAGTCGAATTGCCTCCCGCGCGCTGAAATGAGTTCATATGGCTCATAGGCCCGGCAGGTAGCGTCCGTCGAAGTTGCGATAAATTGCGAAGATTCGGACATGGCGACACTGCCATGGGTACCTGGGGCAACACTGACACGCCCCGTCACTCCTGGCAGCCATGCCGACAATTTGGTGCTGCAGATTTTGGAGACGCGTTAAATGGCGCATAACGAAGCAGTCGACGTAGTACTGGTTGGGGCCGGCATCATGAGTGCCACCCTGGCGGTACTGCTCAAAGAGCTCGACCCCGCGATCACGCTGGAAGTCGTCGAGCTGATGGATTCCGGTGCCGCGGAGAGTTCCAACCCATGGAACAACGCCGGTACCGGTCACGCCGGGCTGTGTGAGCTCAACTACACGCCGCAGGCAGCCAATGGCGCCGTCGACATCAAGAAAGCCGTGCACATCAACACCCAGTTCGAGGTGTCGAAGCAGTTCTGGTCGTACCTGACCCGAAAAGGCACGTTCGGCTCGTGCAAATCATTTATCAGCCCGGTGCCACACCTGAGTTTCGTGCAGGGCGACAGCGGCGTGTCCTTCCTCAAGGAACGCTTCAAGGTGCTGAGCAAGCACCACGCCTTCGCCGACATGGAATACACCGAAGACAAGGCCAAAATGGCCGAGTGGATGCCGCTGATGATGCCTGGCCGCGACCCTGGCGAAACCCTCGCCGCGACCCGCGTGATCAATGGCACCGACGTCAACTTCGGCGCCCTGACCAACCAGTTGCTCAAGCACCTGACCAGTGCACCCGATGCCCAGGTCAAGTACTGCAAGCGCGTGACTGGCCTCAAGCGCAGCAACGGCGGCTGGACCGTCAGCATCAAGGACGTCAACAGCGGCAATACCCGTGAAGTCGACGCAAAATTCGTCTTCCTCGGCGCTGGCGGCGCGGCACTGCCGCTGCTGCAAGCCTCAGGCATCGAAGAAAGCAAAGGCTTCGGCGGCTTCCCGATCAGCGGCCAGTGGCTGCGTTGCGACAACCCGGAAGTGGTCAAGCACCACCAGGCCAAGGTCTACAGCCAGGCCGCAGTGGGTTCTCCACCCA
The DNA here is from genome assembly GCF_002113025.1 of Pseudomonas sp. B28(2017). Lineage (GTDB taxonomy): Bacteria > Pseudomonadota > Gammaproteobacteria > Pseudomonadales > Pseudomonadaceae > Aquipseudomonas. Next base: position 896,756 of record NZ_NEJH01000002.1, read on the forward strand.
TGTCCGTGCCGCACCTTGACACCCGCGTAGTCGATGGCAAGAAATCCCTGCTGTTCGGACCGTACGCCGGCTTCACCACCAAGTTCCTCAAGCACGGTTCCTTCATGGACCTGCCGATGTCGGTTCGCGCCGGCAACATCGGCCCGATGCTCGCCGTGGCGAAAAACAACATGGACCTGACCAAGTACCTGGTCAGCGAAGTGATGCAGTCGATGGAGCAGCGCCTGGATTCCCTGCGTCGCTTCTACCCGCAGGCGAAACCCGAAGACTGGCGCCTGGAAGTGGCCGGCCAACGGGTGCAGATCATCAAGAAAGACCCGAAAAAAGGCGGCATCCTGCAATTCGGTACCGAACTGGTCGCGGCCAAGGACGGTTCCCTGGCGGCACTGCTCGGCGCCTCTCCAGGTGCTTCGGTGACCGTTTCGATCATGCTCGAGCTGATCGAAAAATGCTTCCCGAGCAAAGCCAAGGGCGAATGGGCCACCAAACTGGCCGAAATTTTCCCGGCCCGGGAAAAGGTTCTGGAAACCGACGCTGCGCTGTATCGCAAGATCAACGCGCAGAACAACGTTGCCCTGGAACTGGTTGAAGCCAGCAGCGAGACCGAAAGCTACGCTTGATTCGGCGCCATGAAAAACGCCCCGTTCTCACTGAGGCGGGGCGTTTTTTTATGGCTGTATTTACTCAGCTGCGAGCCTTTTCGATCAGCTCGATGTAATCCGCCGCGTTGCGCTGATCCTTGATCAGGGCAATGAAGTCATTGCCGTGCTCATCCTTGCCATTCACGTCGTAACCCGCTTCGACGAAAAACGTCAGGAAACGCTCGAAATCGTCGATGCGCAGGCCACGGTAGGCCTTGACCAGTTTGTGCAGGGACGGAGAAGTCGCGCCGACCGGTTCGAAATCGAGGAACAACTTGATCTGCTCATCGCCGATCTCGTCACCAATCACTTGTTTTTTATCTTTACGCATTGCCGACTCCAGCTCGCAGACATTTCACGGGGCGGGCAGTTTACCCCTGCGCAGGCAAAGGGCTCAACGCGCACGAGTGCTGCCGGTGTGCAGATCGGCCCAGACATGCCCATTGGCGTAGCTGAGAAACTGGCAATACACCGTGTCGTTGCGCAACAAGTCGATCACCACCCGGTATTGCGCCAGCGGGTAATAGAGGGTCAGGGTCTTGCTCGGCTCATCGTAGACCGGCTTCTTCAGGCTTTTGCTTTCGCCATCGAAATTGACCAGCACCTGACTGATGGTGGCGCCCTTGTTCAGGGATTTGCCCTTGAGTCGAATCATCAGCGGCGAAGTGACCGGAATCGGCTGTTGACTGGATTGACGCTGGCTGCCGACCACCACCGAATACTCGGTAACCTGCAACAATTGTTGCTGTTCGGGTTCGCTGTCACGCAGGGTCAAGTCATCGGGCGGCAGGAACTGCGCGTGCATGGGCGCCGGCGCGGCAGCCAGAGGCAGGCTAAGGGTCAGCAACAGGGCGGCGCAACTGCGGATCAAAAGGCTCATGGCTGGCTCCAAGGGTGAACGCGTCCTGTAGGAGCGAGCCGGCTCCTACAGGGTACAAAATCAATCAGTCGAACTGCGCGCGCATCCAGGCCTGATATTCGGCAACACCGGGCTCGCCTTCGCGTGGCGCCCAATGCGCCAGTTCACCTTCACCGACCGGACGGTAAGGACCGGCCTTGCATTCGAACATCAGGCTGTCGGCCTCCAGCACCACCAAACCGTGGAACACACCGGTTGGCAGGTCCACACCAACACAGTCGCCACCGGCCTGAAGCACGGTCTTGCTCAGCACCGTACCCGTCTCATCAAAGATCAACACGCCCAGCCGACCCTTGAGGACCAACAGGGTTTCGGCCTTGTTGTCGCCCAAATGCCGGTGAGGCGGGATATACGTGGACGGCTGCAACCCCACCGCCATGCGATGGCAAGCGTCCTCCATCTGGTGGAAGTTGTGATGCTGGCGCCCACGAGGATTGGCCGCGGCTTTCCCGGCCAGCTCGGCGAACAAGGTCTGATCCAGAAAGCGAGGCGTATCCATGTCTTACATTCCTTTAACGGCGAAAATCCCGTTGGCATTACGCCAGTAGCCTTTGTAGTCCATGCCGTAACCGAAGATGTAGCGGTCGACGCACGGCAGGCCGACGAAGTCTGCCTTCAGGTCAGGGCGGGCCTTGCGGTCGTGGTCCTTGTCGATCAGCACGGCGGTGTGCACTTTGCGCGCGCCGGCGTGACGGCAGAAATCGATGATCGCACCCAGGGTGTGACCTTCGTCAAGGATGTCGTCGATGATCAGCACGTCGCGGTCGATGAACGAGACTTCCGGCTTGGCTTTCCAGAACAGGTCGCCGCCGCTGGTTTCGTTGCGATAGCGGGTAGCGTGCAGATAGGACGCTTCCAGCGGGAACTGCAGACAGGTCAGCAGTTTGCCGGAGAAGATCAGGCCGCCGTTCATCACGCAGAACACCACCGGGTTGCTGTCGGCCAATTGTTCGTTGATTTGTGCACCGACGCGGGCGATGGCGGCCTCGACTTCAGCTTCGGTGTACAGGCAGTCAGCCTCTCGCATGATTTGACGGATATGCTCGAGATCAGCGGACATGGCGCTCTCCAAGGGGGTTCGATTTCGGAAAAGCGGGCAAAGGTACGCATCCCGCACGGTCAGATCAAGCGTTTGTGGACTAACGTACTGTATGTCTATAGGACAACACCCTCGGATAGATTAATCTAGGCCGGTTTTTTTGCCCGCCGCCGGAGCCTTTCCCATGTCCATCCAAGAGATCCGCCACCCGCTGATCCGTCACAAACTTGGCCTTATGCGCCGTGCAGACATCAGCACCAAGAATTTCCGCGAGCTCGCTCAGGAAGTCGGCGCTCTGCTGACCTATGAAGCCACCAAAGACCTGCCGCTGGAAGCCTACGATATCGAAGGCTGGTGCGGCACCGTATCGGTCGAGAAAATCGCCGGCAAGAAAATCACTGTGGTACCGATCCTGCGTGCTGGTATCGGCATGCTCGAAGGCGTGCTCAGCCTGATCCCGGGCGCCAAGGTCAGCGCCGTCGGCGTGGCTCGCAACGAGGAAACCCTTGAAGCCCACACCTACCTGGAAAAACTGGTACCGGAAATCGACGAACGCCTGGCGATGATCATCGACCCGATGCTTGCCACCGGCGGCTCGATGGTTGCCACCATCGACCTGCTGAAAAAAGCCGGCTGCAAGGACATCCGCGCCATGGTGCTGGTCGCCGCGCCAGAAGGCATCGCTGTGGTTGAGAAAGCTCACCCGGACGTGATCATCTACACCGCTTCCATTGATCAAAAACTGAACGAACACGGTTACATCATCCCAGGGCTTGGCGATGCCGGTGACAAGATCTTCGGCACCAAGCAGAAGGACGCGTAAGCATGCAGCAAGAGTTCAACGATCCGCTCTGGCGCACGGTGCTGTCGGGTGCGCAGATGCTGTTCGTGGCCTTCGGTGCCCTGGTGTTGATGCCGCTGATTACCGGTCTCGACCCGAACGTAGCGCTATTCACGGCCGGCCTGGGGACGATCCTGTTCCAGATCGTCACCGGGCGTCAGGTGCCGGTGTTCCTGGCATCGAGCTTTGCCTTCATCACCCCGATCATTCTCGCCAAGGGCCAGTTCGGCCTGGCCGCGACCATGGGCGGCGTGATGGCGGCGGGTTTCGTCTACACCTTCCTCGGCCTCGCGGTGAAGATCAAAGGCACCGGTTTCATCGACCGTCTGCTGCCGCCGGTGGTGATCGGGCCGGTGATCATTTCGATCGGCCTGGCCATGGCGCCGATTGCCGCCAACATGGCCATGGGCAAGGCCGGCGACGGCAGTGAGTTGGTTCACTACCAGACGGCGATGATGATCTCGATGCCCGCGCTGCTGACCACGCTGATCGTCGCGGTTTTCGGCAAGGGCATTTTCCGCCTGGTGCCGATCATCTCCGGCGTGCTGGTCGGTTTCGGCATGTCGTTCTACTTCGGCGTGGTCGATGTCGCAAAGATTGCCGCGGCACCGTGGTTATCCATCCCGAACTTCACCGCTCCGGAATTCAACTGGCAGGCGATTCTGTTCATCGTTCCGGTGGCCCTGGCCCCGGCGATCGAACACATCGGCGGCGTGATTGCCGTGGGTAGCGTGACCGGTCGCGATTACCTGAAGAAGCCCGGCCTGCACCGCACCCTGCTCGGCGACGGCATTGCCACCACGGCGGCCGGCCTGTTCGGCGGCCCGCCCAACACGACCTACGCCGAAGTGACTGGCGCGGTCATGCTGACCAAGAACTACAACCCGAAAATCATGACCTGGGCGGCGATATTCGCCATCAGCCTGGCGTTTATCGGCAAGTTCGGCGCACTGCTGCAAAGCATTCCGGTGCCGGTAATGGGCGGGATTCTCTGCCTGTTGTTCGGCTCGATTGCGGCGGTGGGAATGAACACGCTGATCCGCCACAAGATCGACCTGGGCGAGGCGCGCAATCTGGTGATTGTTTCGGTGACCCTGGTATTCGGGATCGGCGGCGTGCTGATCGGCACCGGCACCGGGCCGGACGATTTCGGCCTCAAAGGCATCGCGCTGTGCGCGGTGGTGGCGATTGGTTTGAATCTGATCCTGCCGGGCAACGACAGCTGGAAGCACAAGAAGGCGAATGAGCCGCTGATCTAAGGAAGCTCGGATATTCGCTGACTGAAAGTCCACTTCGCGAGCAGGCTCGCTCCCCCAGCCTGGGAATGCATTTCCCTGTGGGAGCGAGCCTGCTCGCGATGCTTTTAAAGCGCCAACGGTGCCCTTTCGCACAACGCACTCAATGCCCGCACCCAATGCGGGTCATCGTTGAGGCACGGCACCAACACCAACTCATCTCCTCCTGCTGCGCGGAATTGCTCCTTCCCGCGATCACCAATCTCTTCCAGTGTTTCGATGCAATCGGCAACGAATGCCGGGCACATCACCAGAATCTTTTTCACACCGCTTCTGGCTAACTCATCAAGGCGCGCTTCGGTGTAGGGTTCGATCCATTTGGCGCGCCCCAGTCGCGACTGGAACGACACCGACCACTTGCCCTCCGGCAACCCCATGCGCTTGGCAAACTCTGCCGCCGTACGCAGGCATTGGCCGCGATAACAGGTGGCGACCACCTCAGGGGGCGCCCCGGCACAGCAATCACCGCCACCCTCGAAGTTGTGACCCGGGTTGAGCTTCTTCAGATGCCGTTCCGGCAATCCATGAAAACTCATCAACAAGTGATCGAAGTCCTGCTGCAAATGCGGCCGGGTCGTGGCCACCAACGCATCGAGGTACTCCGGTTGATCGTAGAAAGGCTGGAGCACCGACAGCTGCACATCGAGGCCCTTCTCGCGCACCACACGTCTGGCTTCCGCGATGACCGTGGTGGTGGTGCTGTCGGCGAACTGTGGATACAGCGGCGCCAGCGTGATTCGCTTGTGCCCCGCTGCGGCCATGCGCACCAGCGTCGATTCAATCGACGGCTCGCCGTAGCGCATCGCCAGTTCGACCGGGCCGTGCTGCCACTGGCCGGTCATGGCTTGTTGCAGGCGACGACTGAGCACCACCAGCGGCGAGCCCTCGTCCCACCAGATCGAGGCATAGGCATGGGCCGACTGCTCGGGACGCTTGATCAGGATCAGCGACACCAGCAAGCGTCGAACCGGCCATGGCAGGTCGATCACGTACGGGTCCATCAGAAATTGATTGAGGTAGCTACGCACATCCGCCACCGAGGTAGAGGCAGGTGAGCCCAGGTTGACCAGAAGCAACGCGTGATCGGTCATGCAACGTCCTATTTCAAAGGCGACCGGACAGATCGTCCAGAGCCGCACGCAAATCCGTGAACTGAAAAGTGAAACCCGCCTTCAACAGGCGAACCGGCGTGGCCCGTTGGCCACCCAGCAACAGCAAGGACAACTCGCCCAGCCCCACCTTCAATGCAAAGGCCGGCATCGGCATCAACGCCGGGCGATGCAGCATGCTGCCCAGCGCCTTGGCAAATTCGCGGTTGCGCACCGGTTTGGGCGCGCACGCATTATAGGGACCGCTGGCCTCATTGCGATGCAGAAGAAAATCAATCAGGGCGATTTGATCGTCGATATGAATCCACGACATCCACTGCCGGCCGTTGCCGATCGGCCCTCCCAGGCCCAGTTTGAACGGCAGAAACAGCCGCGACAAAAAGCCGCCCTCCGCCGACAGCACCAACCCCGTACGGATGAGAATGACGCGGATGCCCAGCGCTTCAGCCCGCTGTGCAGTCTCCTCCCAGGCGATGCATAACTGGCTGGCGAAATCTTCGCTGACCGGCGTCGAGTCCTCGGTCAGTTCGCGCTCGCCACCATCGCCATACCAACTTGCAGCCGAACCGGAAATCAAGACCCGTGGTTTCTGCTCGCGGCTTTCAAGCCATGCCAGCAGGGTTTCAGTCAGCGTGATCCGGCTGCTCCATAACAAGGCTTTACGCCTGTGCGTCCAGAGCCGGTCGGCAATCGGCGCACCGGCAAGATTGACGATCGCATCCACCGGCTCCTGCCCCACATCCTCCAGCCGGGCAACTCCACGCACTTGGGCACCACATATTTTCGCGACTTTTTCAGGCTTGCGGCTCCAGACTGTCAGGCGATGGCCCTGCCCCGACCAGTGCCGGCAGAGCTGACGTCCTATCAAACCAGTACCGCCGGTCAGCAATATGTGCATGACTTCTTCCTCGCGTGGCGTTTTACCCTGTCCATTAGTCTATTTTTATAAGCAGGGATCTTTGGTATCGAGCAGGCTCTATGTTTAACAATAGGCCAAGCTGTCAGAACAAGAACGCTAAAAGTTATACCAAAAAACAATATTGTACAGGTTTGAACCCCGGCGTAGTCTGTACAGAAAGGTAAACGAGGCCCCTATGACTGTACCTATCGCAATCGTTGGCACCGGCATTGCCGGACTCTCCGCCGCCCAGGCCCTGACTGACCTCGGGCATGTGGTTCAACTGTTCGATAAAAGCCGCGGCAGCGGCGGGCGCATGTCGAGCAAGCGCAGCGATGCGGGTGCTCTGGACATGGGTGCGCAGTATTTCACCGCCCGCGACCGTCGCTTTGTCAACGAAGTCCAGCGCTGGCAGGCCAAGGGCTGGGTCGCCGAATGGACGCCACAGCTCTACACCTACCATGGCGGTCAGCTCAACCTGTCGCCGGACGAGCAGACCCGCTGGGTCGGTACACCCCGCATGAGCGCCATCACCCGCGCCCTGCTCGGTGACCTTGAAGTGCATTTCGCCTGCCGGATCACCGAGGTCTATCGCGGAGAAGAACACTGGCATCTGCAGGACGCCGAGGGCTTCACCCACGGGCCGTTCAGCCATGTGGTCATCGCCACGCCAGCCCCACAGGCCACGGCTCTGCTGGCATCTGCGCCGAAACTCGCGGGCGCCGCCGCCGGGGTGAAAATGGACCCGACCTGGGCGATTGCCCTGGCCTTCGAAACGCCGTTGGATACCCCCATGGAAGGCTGCTTCGTACAGGACAGCCCACTCGACTGGCTGGCCCGCAACCGCAGCAAGCCAGGGCGCGACAACACCCTCGACACTTGGGTGCTGCACGCCACCAGCGGCTGGAGTCGCCAGCACATTGACCTGCCCAAGGAGGCTGTGATCGAACAGCTGCATGGCGCATTCGCCGAACTGCTGCACGACTCCATGCCTGCGCCGAGCTTCAGCCTCGCCCACCGCTGGCTCTACGCCCGCCCTGCCAGCAGTCATGAATGGGGCACCCTGGCCGATGCCGACCTGGGACTGTACGCCTGTGGCGACTGGTGCCTGTCCGGACGCGTCGAAGGGGCCTGGCTCAGCGGTCAGGAAGCCGCCCGCCGCTTGCATGAACACCTGCAGTAAAGAGCATCAATCCGAGCAAGTCGCTGCTGTCATCATGGACAGCAGCCGGTCAAAATACCTATACATATAATTTGACTTGTACAACTTTGAATCTATGATGAAATTATCTTGTACAGACACGAATGTTTGTATAGGTTCAGATTCGAGGTGCTCCGATGCCCCACTCCCCCGCCAAACCGAAAATCGCTATCAGCGCCTGCCTGCTGCACACCGATTTGCCGGTGGAGGAAGACGGCCGACTCAAGGATCCGGTGCTGAGGGAAAACTTCCTCACTCGCGTACTCGCCTACAGCGCCTGGCAGCAGCTGTGCCAGGAAGGCCTGACCCGGCACGGTCTCACGGACTTTCACTCGCGCTATAAATACCTGCTGATGGCGCACAACCCGGCGCAATACAAAGTGCTCGGCAAGCTGCTGGGCAACATGGGCCATACCGATCCGAAGGAACTTGGCGCGCGCTATTTCAGTGAACTGATGGCGGCACTGAAAAAGTGCGCCACCCGCGGTACCCATACCAATGTCCTGCAACACCTCAGTGGCCACCTGAAGCAGGCCATCAGCCGCGAAGACAAGCAGGAGGTGCAACACGTGATCAGCCAGTATCGCCTGGGCATCGTGCCGTTGGTGGTGCCATTGACACTGCTCAAGCATCACTTCCGCCAACACCCCGATCCGTACATCGCACAGCAGGTTTACCTGCAACCGCTCCCGGAAAACCTCAGCCTGCGAAACGCCATCCAATGAAAAAAGCACCCGACACCAGCGCCTGCGATGGCCTCAGCGATGACTTTAACAAGGCGTTGGACGAAGGCTGGCTGCCGATCCGTGAAGTGGCGCGGCAAACCGGCGTCAATGCCGTGACCTTGCGCGCCTGGGAGCGGCGTTACGGGCTGATCGTGCCGCAACGCACACCCAAGGGGCACCGGTTGTTTTCGGCCGACCATGTCCAACGCATCCAGGCCATCCTCACCTGGCTCAACCGTGGCGTTGCCGTCAGCCAGGTCAAACAATTGCTCGACACGCCGCAAGCCTTCAGCGAGTCCGTCGACAACGATTGGCACACTTTGCTGCAAACGTTGCTGCAGGCGGTCAGCGGATTGAAGGAACGCGCCCTGGATGACAGCGTCAATCAGGCGATGGCGCTGTATCCGCCGCGAACCCTGTGCGAACAATTGCTGATGCCCCTGCTGGCCGCTCTGGAGCTACGCTGGCAAGGCCAGTTCGGTGCGCAGATGGAGCGGGTGTTTTTTTGTGCCTGGCTGCGCAGCAAGTTCGGCGCACGCATCTACCATAACAATCGTCAGTTGCGCAGCGCACCGCTGCTGTTAATCAACCACTCGGACCTGCCCACTGAGCCGAATCTGTGGCTCACGGCCTGGCTGATCAGCACTGCCGATTGCCCAGTGGAGGTCTTCGACGGGCCGCTGCCTGTCGGTGAACTGGCACTGGCGGTCGAACTGCTGCAACCCCGCGGGGTTCTGCTGTACTCCAGCAAGGCCATGAACCTGGCGCAACTGCCAAAACTTTTCAAAGGCATCAGTTGCCCAAAAATGATTGCCGGACCAACGGTATGCATCCACCACGCCGAGTTGTCCGCAAGTACTACCGAGATCGCTGACTTGTACCTCGCCGAAGATCCATTGTCGGCACATCAGTCACTCATTCAGCGCGGGCTGATTTAAATGAATCGCGTGGATACCAATATGCAATTGATCTGGTTGCGCAGCGACTTGCGCCTGCATGACAACACCGCCCTCTCGGCCGCCGCGACTCGCGGCCCGTGCGTGGCCGTGTATCTGCTGAGCCCGGAACAATGGCTGGAACATGATGACGCGCCCTGCAAAGTGGACTTCTGGCTGCGCAACCTGCGCGAGTTGAGCCGCGAACTGGGTCAACTGAACATTCCCCTGCTGGTCCGTCGTGCACCTCGCTGGGAGGACGCGCCAGCCGTGTTGCTGGATCTGTGCCGACAATGGCAGATCGACGCGGTGTACCTCAATGAAGAGTACGGCATCCATGAAACCCGTCGCGATGCGGCGGTCGCCAGGACGCTCAGAGCCGAAGGCATCGAAGTTCACCGCTACCTCGATCAATTGCTGTTCAAGCCCGGGGGTGTGCTGACCCGGACCGGCACTTACTTTCAGGTTTTCAGCCAGTTCCGCAAAGCCTGCTACGAACGCCTGCACCACTCGCTGCCCAGCCTGGTCCGCGCACCGCACAAGCAAGCACCACTGAACATTGCCAGCGATGCGATCCCCTTGAGTGTCGAGGGTTTTGCGACGCCCGGTGATAACCTGCGCAGCCTGTGGCCGGCGGGCGAAGCCCAAGCCCGGCAGCGCCTCGACAGCTTCAGCGATGCACAAATCGATCATTACCATAACGAGCGCGACTTCCCGGCAAAACCCGGCACCAGTCAGCTCTCGGCCTATCTCGCGGCCGGAGTGATTTCTCCCCGCCAATGCCTGCACGCCGCCTTGAACAGCAATCAGGGTGAGTTCGAAAGCGGCAAGACCGGCGCCGTCACCTGGATCAACGAACTGCTGTGGCGCGAGTTCTACAAACACATCCTGGTGGGCTACCCACGGGTGTCCCGGCACCGCGCGTTTCGCCCGGAAACCGAAGCTCTGGCCTGGCGCGATGCACCCGAAGAACTGGCTGCCTGGCAACAGGCACGTACCGGTTTGCCGATCATCGACGCGGCCATGCGCCAACTGCTGGCTACCGGCTGGATGCACAACCGCCTGCGCATGGTGGTGGCGATGTTCTTGAGCAAAAACCTGTTGATCGACTGGCGCGAAGGCGAACGCTTTTTCATGCGTCACCTGATCGATGGCGACCTGGCGGCGAACAATGGAGGCTGGCAGTGGAGTTCCTCCACCGGTACCGACTCGGCGCCTTACTTCCGGATTTTCAACCCGTTGAGCCAGTCGGAAAAATTCGATCCCGAGGGCCTGTTCATCAAGCGCTGGCTTCCGGAACTGGCCGGGCTGAATAAAAAAGACGTGCACAACCCGGCCAATCTCGGCGGCCTTTTCGGTGTAGTGGATTACCCCTCACCGATCGTCGACTTGAGTACTTCCCGTACGCGCGCGTTGACTGCATTCAAGAACCTGCCCTCACGACAATACGCCGCCGTTGGGTCATGAGTTACCGCCACCGGGATTACTTCGATGCCGGGACTCTGCGTTATGAACATTTACCCGTATTGGGCCGGGCAGCTGCCTGACTGAAAAGGAGATTGGGATGAGTCGTACACTCGCACGACGATACTGGCTGACCGGCGCCAGCAGCGGCATTGGTGCCGCCCTGGCCGAAGAAATCCTGAAGACCGGCGCGCACCTGGCGGTAAGTTCAAGGTCAGTTGCGCCACTGAAAGTCTTGTCGCAACGTTATCCGGGACAAGTGCAGGTAGTCGCCGGAGACCTGACCAACAGCCAGACCGTGCGCGAAATCGGCGAGCAGATTGCCGAGGATTGGGGTTCGCTGGACACCGTGATACTCAACGCCGGTACCTGCGAGTACGTGGACGCCAAGCAGTTCGATGCGTCGATTGTCGAGCACGTGGTGCGCACCAACCTGTTGGCCAGCAGCTATTGCATCGAAGCTGCCCTGCCTTTGCTACGGGCTGGCACCGCACCGCATATGGTGCCCATGGCCAGTGCGGTGACTTACCTGCCGCTGCCCAAGGCGGAAGCCTGCGGCGCCTCGAAAGCCGGGCTGCGTCATCTGTTCGAATCCCTGCGCATCGACCTGGCTCCCGAAGGCATAGAAGTCACGGTGATCAGCCCCGGGGGTGTCGAATCGCCGCTGACGACGAAAGACAGATTTCCCATGCCCTTGAGCTGGCCGGTGGAGAAAGCCGCACGACACATCTTCGAAAAACTCAAGGACCGCCCTCTCGAAATCGCTTTCCCGGCAGCATTCATGTCCACCCTCTGGCCGCTCTCCAGACAGCCGGACCAAGTGAAACTGGAGATTGGCAAACGCATGGTGCGTAGCCTGCCACCGCTCAAGGATCAACCGTGAAAACCGCCATCATCGGCAGCGGTATCTCGGGGGCCGGCCTGCGTCTGTCAGAGCTTTCACACAGCACCCGGTGACTGCCTTACACTGCGCGCCATGAATAACATCCCCCATACGCAAATCGCAGAACCCGCAGTCACCTGCTCGACCTGCGCAGCCTGCTGCTGCCAGCTCGAAGTCATGCTGATCACCGATACGGGTGTGCCTGAACGGTTCATCGATACCGATGATTGGGGCGGGGAAGTCATGCTGCGTCTGGGCGACGGCTGGTGTGCCGCACTGGATCGCAACTCGATGATGTGCACCATCTACGAGAAACGCCCGCTGATCTGCCGGGAGTTCGAGATGGGCGCACCGGAGTGCATCGACGAACGCCAGGGGATTTCGACGGCGTATCGCTAGTTTGAAGTCACCCAAATACAAATGTGGGAGCGGGCTTGCTCCCACATCTAATACAGCGTCGTGTCTTACAACGGCAACGTGTAATGCAGCGAGTAGCTTTCTACACCGTCGTTGGAACTGGCGAGCCCGGCGTTGGAGTAGTGCGTCGCGCGGATTCCCACTTCATGGCCGCCGTTGAAGCGCAGGCCAAAACCGAGCCGGTCTTCAAACTGAAAAGAACTACCGAGGTTGTTGTCTTCGAGTCGGGTATTGGAGAAAAACGCCACGCCAATGCCTGCTTCAACGTACGGTTTGACGTTCTGGCCGGCAAATTCGTAAACGAACACCGGAGAGAACGACAGGCTGTTGTTGCTCGAGGTCTTGTCGCCTTCCCAGTAGGTATAGGCACCGCTCCAGTAGCCGGTCATGCGACCAACGTCACTCTGCCACCAACTCTGGTCCCAATCGAATTGCATGCCCAGTCGATACGTCATGGTCGAATCGCTGGTCTGACCAACCGCAAACTCCACACCTGCCGCTTGCGCAGTAAAGGTGTGCCCCATTAATGCGGCCGCAATCGCGGCCAAGCAGAATAGTCGCTTCACTAGAAACTTCCTTTTCCGAACGATTTCGTATGGTTTTTTTGTTACCAAGCCCTGCAAAACTATAGAAGTCAGCGATTTATCAGAAGTTCACCCCGATTTTTCGTACTCCCCCTCCCCCGGACAGGCTTCTACCTGTTGAAGCTTCGCACAACGCCAGCGGTATTCCACAGTATCGGCAAGATATTTCTGAAATGAAGCGGATCGGCACTGGTCCAGAACTGCGCTTCACGGGCCGGCCCCTGGGCGAGCAGCTCGCTTTCGGCCAATAGCCGCTGGAGTTGCCGTGCGACGGCGGCACCGGTGTCGATCAGACTGATGTCCTCGGGGATCATCTGCCGGAGCATCGGCTTGAGAAAGGGATAATGGGTGCAGCCGAGAATCAAGGTGTCCGCGCCGGCGGCCAGCAGCGGCTGGACATACCTGGCCAACAGCTGACGCAGCTCGGGGCTGTGCAGATCGCCGTTTTCAATCAGCTCCACCAGCCCCGGACACGGCTGGGTAATCACTTTCACGTCCGTGGCGAAACGGTCGAGCAATGCGGCGAACTTGGCGCTCTGCAAGGTGCCGGTGGTAGCCAGCACCCCCACTACGCCTGAGCGGGTGGCGGCGGCCGCCGGCTTGACTGCCGGCTCCATACCGACGATGGGCCATTCGGGATAGTCGCGGCGCAAGTCAGCGACACCGGACACCGTCGCCGTGTTGCAGGCCAGCACCAGAGCCTTGGCGCCCTGTTGCTGAAAGAAGTCGGCCATCACGCTGCAACGCTGCCGGATGAATTCCGGGGTTTTCTCGCCATAGGGAACATTCCCGCAATCGGCGACGTACATCAGCGTCTCGTTGGGCAACAAGCGCTGGATCTCGGCCAGCACCGAGAGCCCACCGACACCAGAGTCGAACACGCCGATTGGCGCCTCACGCATGTGAAGGCCCACAGACGCTGCAACCCGGATCCCGCTTGACCCGCAATTCGCGAAAGCGCGTGCCCAAGGCGTCGATCAACAGCAGGCGCCCCACCAGCGGCTCGCCGAATCCGGCCAGCAATTTCAGTGCTTCAAGCGCTTGCAGACTGCCCACCAGCCCCACCAGCGGCCCGACCACCCCGGCTTCGCTGCACGTCAGTTCGGCTTCGCTGCCGTGCCCGTACAAACAGTGGTAGCACGGGCTCTCTGGCCGGCGCGGATCGAACACCGACAATTGCCCTTCGAGGCGAATCGCCGCGCCGCTGACCAGCGGTTTGCCGGCCGCCACGCAAGCGGCGTTGACCGCTTCCCGGGTGGAGAAATTGTCGGAGCAATCGAGCACCAGATCCACCCCGGCCACCACTGCAGCCAGGGAATCTTCGTCCAGCGCCGCACGATGGGCGATCAGTTGAATTTCAGGATTGATCGCGCTCAGGCGCTTGAGCGCCGAATCGACCTTGGTCATGCCGACGCTGTCGGTGTCGTGAATGATCTGGCGTTGCAGGTTAGTCAGGTCGACCGTATCGAAGTCCGCCAGATGCAACTCGCCGACTCCTGCGGCGGCGAGATACAGCGCCACCGGCGCACCGAGGCCACCGAGGCCGACGATCAATACGCGGCTGTCCTTGAGGCGCAACTGGCCGTCGATATCGATGTGTTGCAGCAGAATCTGCCGGCTGTAACGCAGTAACTCCTGATCATTCAGCACGGCAGGCGCCCCAGACTGATGCGTTGGTGACCGCCCAGATCGGTGCGGCTGTGAACTTCCTCAAAACCGCGGGTCAGCAACAAATCGCGGACCGCCTCGGCCTGATCATAACCATGCTCGAGCATCAGCCAACCGCCAGCGTCGAGATGGTCCGGTGCCTGGGCGACGATCAAACGCAGATCGTCGAGCCCATCGACACCGGCCACCAGAGCGCTGGCCGGTTCAAAGCGCACATCGCCCTCGACCAGATGCGGGTCGGCAGCTGCAATGTAGGGCGGGTTGCTGATGATCAGTTGAAAACGCTGACCTTCCAGGGCACTGAACCAATAGCTGCTCAGTACCTTGGCGTTATTCAGATGCAGACGCTGGCGATTGCGTTCGGCCAGGGCCACGGCTTCCAGCACGCGATCCACGGCAGTGACGTTCCAGGCCGGACGCTCGCTGGCCAGCGCCAGGGCAATCGCGCCACTGCCGGTGCCCAGGTCGAGGACCTTGGCCGGTGTGGCCGGCAGCAACTCCAGCGCAGCCTCCACCAGCAGTTCGGTGTCCGGGCGCGGGATCAGCGTGTGCGGTGCCACTTCCAGATCCAGCTTCCAGAAACCTTGCTGGCCGAGGATATAGGCCACCGGCTCACCGCTGCGGCGGCGCTGCAAATACTCGGCGAACGTCAGCACCGCTTCGCTGGGAACGATGCGTTCCGGCCAGGTGTGCAGGAAGCTGCGGGACTTGCCCAACGCCGCCGCCAGCAGCAATTCGGCATCCAGACGCGCCGTCGGCGAGTCGGGTAAGTCGGCGGCGCGCAACAGACTGGCAATGATCGTCATTTACTCACCTATCGCCGCCAGTTGATCGGCCTGGTACTCGGCCAGCAACGGCTCGATCACCGCCTCGACGCCGCCGGCAAGGATCTCGTCAAGGGAATACAGGGTCAGGTTGACCCGGTGGTCGGTGACCCGGCCCTGGGCAAAATTGTAGGTGCGGATGCGCTCGGAGCGATCACCGGAACCGACCAGCAACTTGCGCTCACTGGCGATGGCGTTGGCCGCGGCCGAGGCCTGCTGATCGTTCAGCTTGGCCGACAACCAGGACATCGCCCGGGCACGGTTCTTGTGCTGTGAACGTTCTTCCTGGCACTCGACCACGATACCAGACGGCAAGTGAGTGATACGGATAGCCGAGTCGGTCTTGTTGACGTGCTGGCCACCGGCGCCGGAGGAGCGATAGGTATCGATGCGCAGGTCGGCCGGGTTGATCTCGATGGCTTCCTGTTCGTCCGGTTCGGGCAATACCGCCACGGTGCAGGCCGACGTGTGGATACGGCCCTGGGATTCGGTCGCCGGCACCCGCTGCACGCGGTGGGCACCGGATTCGAATTTCAGCTTGCCGTAGACGTTGTCGCCTTCGACCCGGGCAATCACCTCTTTATAGCCGCCGTGTTCACCCTCGCTTTCCGAGAGGATTTCCACCCGCCAGCCACGACGCTCTGCATAACGCGAATACATGCGGAACAGGTCGCCGGAGAAAATCGCTGCCTCGTCGCCGCCGGTGCCGGCACGGATTTCGAGGAACACGTTGCGCCCGTCATTCGGGTCCTTGGGCAGCAGCATGCGCTGCAGGTCGGCTTCGAGCGTGACCAGGCGCTCCTTGGCCTCGCGGACTTCTTCCACGGCCATTTCGCGCACGTCCGGGTCGCTGTCCTTGAGCAGAGCCTGGGCGCCTTCGAGGTCGCCCTGCACTTTCAGCAGCTGTTTATAGGCGTTCACGATCGGTTCAACTTCCGCGTACTCCTTGGAGTAGGTGCGGAACTTGTTCTGATCGGAAATGACCTCGCCGTCGCCCAGCAGGGCGGTCAGCTCCTCGAAACGGTCCTGGAGAATATCCAGCTTATTGAGCAGTGACGCTTTCATTGCGGTTTTTTATCCGAAAAGCTATCCGATGAGCCCTCACCGAGGGCAAAGAGTTCCTGGGCCATCGCCAGCGCATCCAGGCGACCTTCGGCAGAGAGCTTTTTCAACTGCACGCTCGGTGAGTGCAACAGTTTGTTGGTCAACCCGCGAGCCAGTTGCACCAGCACCTCTTCGGCACTGGTGCCGTTGGCCAGCAGGCGCTGGGCTTTTTGCAATTCTTCGTCGCGCAGGCGTTCGCTCTGTTGACGATAGGCCTTGAGAACATCCACTGCCGCCAATTCACGCAGGCGGACCATGAAGTCTTCGGCACCGACCGAGACCATCTCTTCGGCGGCCTGGGCTGCGCCCTGGCGGCTCTTGAGGTTCTCGGCGACCACTTCGTGGAGATCGTCGACGCTATAGAGGTAAACATCGTCCAACTCGCCGACTTCTGGCTCGATGTCACGCGGAACGGCGATGTCCACCATGAAGATTGGTTTGTGCTTGCGCAGTTTCAAGGCGCTTTCCACTGCACCCTTGCCCAGAATCGGCAACTGGCTGGCGGTGGAACTGATGACGATATCGCTGCGCACCAGCTCCGCCGGAATATCCGACAACAACACGGCATGGGCGCCGAACTGTTCGGCCAGAATGCTGGCGCGCTCCAGGGTACGGTTGGCGACCACGATGCGCTTTACACCCAGGTCATGCAGATGGCGGGCGACCAGGGTGATGGTCTCGCCGGCGCCGATCAACAAGGCCTGGCTGCGCTGCAAGTCGCTGAAAATCTGTTTCGCCAGGCTCACCGCGGCAAACGCCACCGATACCGGGTTCTCGCCGATGGCCGTGTCGGTGCGCACCTGCTTGGCCGCGTTGAACGTGGCCTGGAACAGCCGCCCGAGCAATGGCCCGATGGTCCCTGCCTCGCGGGCCACGGCATAGGCCGACTTCATCTGACCGAGAATCTGCGGTTCGCCCAACACCAGCGAGTCGAGCCCGGAGGCCACCCGCATCATGTGACGAACTGCCGCATCATCTTCATGCACATAGGCGCTTGCGCGCAGCTCGTCGAAGCTCAAATGATGATATTCGGCCAGCCAGTGCAGCACGACGTCCGCCGACAGGTGATCCTGTTCTATATAGAGTTCACTGCGATTGCAGGTGGAGAGGATCGCAGCTTCGCGGCTGTCGGTGAGTCGGCAGAGCTGCTGCAAGGCCTCAACCAGCTGTTCAGGGGTAAAAGCCACGCGCTCGCGGACGTCTACTGAAGCAGTCTTGTGGTTAATACCGAGTGCAAGGAAGGCCATTCAAAGTCGCTGATTGTGACGTGAAGCCGGTAATTGTCCTACTTCGACGGAGTCAGAACAACCACTCGATATCTATCGCCATGGCAGGCACCTGCCCGTACTGCGAGCCATTCTCGTTTACAGGCACGTACATCGCCTCCTGTGGGAGCTGGCTTGCCTGCGATGGACTGACAGCCGCCGCGTCTTTGCGGTTAAATCGCGTCATCGTTAACGACCATCGCTGCGATGCGGCGACCCGACAAGCCAGCTCCTACAGGGACCGTGTACATGGGAAAATGGCTGGCCGGTTATGTTTGGCCTAAAGCTTGTGTCATGATGATCTGACCGCAGGTTAGTCGTCCTCTTCCTATATGAATAGATCTTCCGCGTTGCTCCTCGCTTTTGTCTTCCTCAGCGGTTGCCAGGCCTTGGCACCCGTTTCGTCGGACGGTACGCCGCCGGCTGAAGACAGCACCCCGGCCCCTGAAAAGCCCAAGGTCTACAGCTCATTCAGCGAGGAAACCATCTTCAGCCTGTTGAGCGCCGAACTGGCTGGCCAACGCAATCGTTTCGACATTGCGCTGGACAACTATGTGACCCAGGCCATCAACACCCAGGATCCGGGCATCTCCGAGCGTGCATTCCGTATCGCCGAATACCTGGGCGCCGATCAGGCAGCCCTGGATACCGCGCTGATCTGGGCCAGGAACGCCCCTAACGACCTCGAAGCGCAACGCGCCGCCGCCGTGCAACTGGCGCGCGCCGGGCGTTATGACGACTCCATGGCCTATATGGAGAAAGTCCTGCAAGGCAAGGGCGACACCCATTTCGACTTCCTCGCGCTGTCCGCGGCCGACACCGACCAGGACACCCGCAACGGCTTGATGAAAAGCTTCGACCGTTTGTTGCAGCGTCATCCAAACAATAGCCAGCTGATTTTCGGCAAGGCACTGCTGATGCAACAGGATGGCGACGCCAAGGGCGCGCTGACGCTGCTGGAAAACAACCCGCCGGATGACGGCGAAATCGCTCCGATCCTGTTGCGCGCACGCCTGCTGCAAACCCTGAATCGCGGTGACGAAGCCCTGCCGCTGCTGCAGAAAAGCATCAAGAAATACCCGGACGACAAGCGCCTGCGTCTGACTTATGCACGTATGCTGGTTGAACAGGACCGCATGAACGACGCCAAGGCCGAGTTCTCGAGCCTGGTCCAGCAATACCCGGAAGACGACGAACTGCGTTACTCCCTGGCGCTGGTCTGCCTGGAAGCCAAGGACTGGAATGAGGCCAAGGGTCATCTTGAAGACCTGATCGCCCGGGAAAGCCATGTCGACTCGGCGCACCTGAACCTCGGCCGCATCGCCGAAGAACAAAACGACCCGCAAGGCGCACTGATCGAATATGCCAAGGTTGGCCCGGGCAACGACTTCCTGCCGGCGCAATTGCGTCAGGCCGACATCCTGATCAACAACGGCAAGACCGCCGAAGCGCAACGCAAGCTCGCGGCAGAGCGCGATGAGCAGCCGGATTACGCCATCCAGTTGTACCTGATCGAAGCCGAAACCCTGTCCGCCAACAATCAAGGCGACAAGGCCTGGAATGTTCTGCAGCAGGCCTTGCAGAAATACCCGGACGACTTGAACCTGCTCTACACCCGCGCCATGCAGGCGGAAAAACGCAATGACCTGGCGCAGATGGAAAAAGACCTGCGCACGATCATCAAGCGCGACCCGGACAATGCCATGGCGTTGAACGCCCTCGGCTACACCCTGTCCGACCGCACAACGCGCTACGCCGAAGCCAAAGCCCTGATCGAACAGGCGCACCATATCAGTCCGGAAGACCCGGCGGTACTCGACAGCCTTGGCTGGGTGAATTACCGCATGGGCAATCTCGACGAAGCCGAGCGCCTGCTGCGTCAAGCCCTGGATCGCTTCCCCGATCAGGAAGTCGCCGCTCACCTGGGCGAGGTCCTGTGGGCCAATGGCAAACAGCGTGAAGCCAGGCAAGTCTGGGGCAAGTTCCTCAAGGAACAGCCTGACAGCCCGACCTTGCGCGGCACCATCAAACGCCTGACCGGATCAGAGACCCTTTAGGATTATGTTTTTGCGCCATCTCATCGTTTTCAGTTTTATCGCCCTGCTCGCCGGTTGTGCCGGACTGGGTCCCCGCGAATCGGTCGAGGGGCACGGCAATCCTGCCCAATGGCGTGCGCACAAACAGCAACTGACCAGCCTCGATGGTTGGCAGATCGACGGCAAGATCGGCATCCGCGCCCCGAAAGACTCGGGCAGTGGCACGCTGTTCTGGCTGCAACGCCAGGATTACTACGACATTCGCCTCTCCGGCCCGCTGGGTCGTGGCGCAGCACGCCTGACCGGACGGCCGGGCAAGGTTTCGCTGGAAGTCGCCAACCAGGGGCGTTACGACGCACCAACCCCTGAAGTGTTGCTCGAAGAGCAACTGGGCTGGAAGTTGCCGGTGTCCAACCTGGCCTGGTGGGTCCGCGGGCTTCCGGCTCCGGATAGCAAAAGTCACCTGACACTGGATGCCGACAGTCGCCTGGCCAACCTCGAACAGGATGGCTGGCAGGTCGAATACACCGACTACACCCAGCAAAACGGTTACTGGCTGCCCGAGCGAATCAAGCTGCATGGCACCGACCTTGACGTCACACTGGTGATCAAGGCCTGGCAACCGCGCAAACTGGGGTCGTGACATGCCAGCCAATCGCCTGACTTTGCCGTCTCCGGCCAAACTCAACCTGATGCTGCACATTCTCGGTCGCCGT
The DNA here is from genome assembly GCF_002113025.1 of Pseudomonas sp. B28(2017). Classification (GTDB taxonomy): domain Bacteria; phylum Pseudomonadota; class Gammaproteobacteria; order Pseudomonadales; family Pseudomonadaceae; genus Aquipseudomonas. Next base: position 917,320 of record NZ_NEJH01000002.1, read on the forward strand.
GAAGACGGCTACCACGAACTGCAAACGATGTTTCAGTTTCTCGATTACGGCGACGAAATCACCTATGCGCTGCGCGAAGACGGTGTCATTTGCCTGCACACCGAATTCGAAGGCGTCCCCCACGACAGCAACCTGATCGTCAAGGCCGCGAAAAAACTTCAGGAGCAATCCGGGTGCACGTTGGGCGTCGATATCTGGATCGAAAAAATCCTGCCCATGGGGGGCGGCATTGGCGGCGGCAGTTCGAATGCCGCAACGACTTTGCTCGGCCTCAATCACCTGTGGCAATTGGGTTGGGATGAAGATCGCCTGGCTGGCCTGGGATTGACGCTGGGCGCCGACGTCCCGGTTTTCGTACGTGGCCACGCAGCTTTCGCCGAGGGCGTGGGAGAAAAACTGACGCCTGTCGACCCGGAAGAACCGTGGTATCTCGTGCTGGTGCCGCAAGTCTCTGTAAGTACGGCAGAAATTTTTTCAGATCCGTTGTTGACACGTAACACGCCTCCCATTAAAGTGCGCCCCGTTCCCAAGGGAAACAGTCGAAATGACTGCTTGCCGGTGGTAACAAGGCGCTACCCAGAGGTACGTAACGCTTTGAATTTGTTAGGTAAATTTACCGAAGCAAAACTCACCGGAACTGGAAGTTGTGTGTTTGGGGGCTTCCCAAGCAAAGCTGAAGCTGATAAAGTCTCGGCCCTTCTTACAGAGACCCTTACAGGGTTTGTAGCGAAAGGAAGCAACGTTTCGATGTTGCATCGCAAGCTGCAAAGTCTGCTCTAAAGGAACCGATTACAGGGTAATCGTTGCAACAGATACAGGGGCGTCGCCAAGCGGTAAGGCAGCAGGTTTTGATCCTGCCATGCGTTGGTTCGAATCCAGCCGCCCCTGCCATTTTCCTATACTCATCCAGGTTACCCTCAGCCTTCAGGTACTGCGCGTGTCCAAGATGATGGTCTTTACGGGGAACGCTAACCCCGATCTGGCTCGGCGTGTCGTACGTCAGCTGCATATCCCTCTCGGTGACATCTCTGTCGGAAAATTCTCCGACGGCGAAATTACAGCCGAGATCAATGAAAACGTCCGCGGTAAAGACGTCTTCATTATTCAGCCGACTTGCGCTCCGACCAACGATAACCTGATGGAACTGGTAGTGATGGCTGATGCCTTCCGCCGCTCCTCGGCTACTCGTATCACTGCTGTTATTCCTTACTTTGGTTATGCCCGTCAGGATCGCCGTCCGCGTTCCGCACGTGTGGCTATCAGCGCGAAAGTCGTGGCTGACATGCTTACCGTAGTCGGCATCGACCGTGTTCTCACGGTTGATCTGCATGCTGACCAAATCCAGGGTTTCTTCGATATTCCGGTAGATAACATCTACGGCTCCCCGGTTCTGGTGGATGACATCGAAGATCAGCGCTTCGAAAACCTGATGATCGTGTCCCCGGACATTGGTGGCGTCGTGCGTGCACGTGCCGTTGCCAAATCCCTGGGTGTGGATCTCGGGATCATCGACAAACGCCGTGAGAAAGCCAATCACTCTGAAGTGATGCATATCATCGGTGATGTCGAAGGGCGCACCTGTATTCTGGTCGATGACATGGTCGATACCGCCGGCACCCTGTGCCACGCGGCCAAGGCCCTGAAAGAGCATGGCGCAGCCAAGGTTTTCGCCTACTGCACGCACCCGGTGCTGTCGGGTCGGGCGATCGAAAACATTGAAAATTCCGTGCTGGACGAGTTGGTGGTGACTAACACCATCCCACTGTCCGCTGCAGCACAAGCCTGTGCGCGTATCCGCCAACTGGATATCGCACCGGTAGTTGCCGAGGCGGTCCGCCGCATCAGCAATGAAGAATCGATCAGCGCGATGTTCCGCTAAGGGCCCAGCCCATTTCGAACATCTCGTTGACGAAAAGCGCCCCGCCCCGGCATTCCTGTCGGGGCGGGGCTTTTTTGCCCATACCGTGTTTGGCGCTGGTCGCAAACGCCAATCGGTGATGGCTATTTTGGAGATACAAAATGACTGAATTTACTCTGAACGCTCAAGCGCGTACTGACCTGGGGAAAGGTGCGAGCCGCCGCCTGCGTCACGCTCTGAACATCCCTGCCGTTGTATACGGTGGCAACAAGCCTGCTGAATCCGTGACCATCCTGGCCAAGGAAATCACCAAGCTGTTCGAAAACGAAGCGGCCTTCAGCCACGTTATCGAGCTGAACATCGACGGCGCCAAGCAGAACGTTGTTGTTAAAGCCATGCAGCGCCACCCAGCCAAGCAATTCATCATGCACGCTGACTTCGTGCGCGTTGTTGCTGGTCAGAAACTGACCGCTATCGTTCCAGTGCACTTCATCAACGAAGAAGCTCCGGTCAAGAAAGGCGGCGAAATCTCTCACGTAGTTGGCGAGATCGAAGTTTCCTGCGAAGCCAAGGACCTGCCTGAGTTCATCGAAGTCGACCTGGCTAACGCTGAAATCGGCACCATCGTTCACCTGTCCGACCTCAAAGCCCCTAAAGGCGTTGAGTTCGTGGCCCTGGCACACGGCGATGACAAGGCAGTTGCCAACGTCCACGCTCCACGTGTTGCTCCAGAAGCTGCAGAAGGCGCTGCAGAGTAATTTCACTCTGTACGCCAGAGTGATGGGAACATCGCGGACTGAAACGTAGCGAGAAAGCGGGCGGGAACGCGGAGTTTACATTCATGGTAAATGAGCATTTTTCGTCCACTTTCGCCGCTCGCACTGCTTGCGGCGATGTTATCCACCACTTCAAGGAAGGGCCCCTATTGTGACTGCCATCAAACTGATCGTTGGCCTGGGAAATCCAGGCGCCGAATACGAACAGACCCGGCATAACGCAGGGGCCCTTTTTGTTGAGCGCATTGCGAACGCACAAGGCGTGAACCTTGTGGCGGACCGCAAATATTTCGGCCTGACCGGGCGCTATTCGCATCAGGGTCAGGATGTTCGTCTGCTGATTCCCACCACGTACATGAACCGCAGCGGCCAGGCCGTGGCGGCCCTTGCAGGTTTCTTCCGCATCAAGCCTGAAGAAATCCTCGTGGCACACGACGAACTCGATCTGCCTCCGGGCGTCGCCAAACTCAAAGTGGGCGGCGGCCATGGCGGTCACAACGGGTTGCGCGACATCATTGCGCAACTGGGCAATCAGAACACTTTCCACCGCCTGCGGCTTGGCATCGGTCACCCGGGCGTCGCCAGTATGGTTTCAAATTTCGTCCTGGGTCGTGCGCCACGCGCCGAACAGGAAAAACTCGATGCCAGCATCGACTTTGCCCTCGGCGTGCTGCCGGATATCCTCGCCGGTGAATGGAACCGCGCGATGAAAAACCTGCACAGCCAGAAGGCCTGACTCTTACCCGAGGGGAAACACCATGGGATTCAATTGCGGCATCGTCGGCCTGCCTAACGTCGGCAAGTCCACCCTGTTCAACGCCCTGACCAAATCCGGGATCGCGGCCGAGAACTTCCCCTTCTGCACCATCGAGCCGAACAGCGGTATCGTGCCGATGCCGGATCCGCGCCTGCAAGCCTTGGCAGAGATCGTCAATCCAAAGCGCATCCTGCCAACCACCATGGAGTTCGTCGACATCGCCGGCCTGGTGGCCGGGGCATCGAAAGGTGAAGGCCTGGGCAACAAGTTCCTGGCCAACATCCGCGAAACCGATGCCATCGCTCACGTGGTCCGCTGCTTTGAAGACGAGAACGTGATTCACGTCTCCAACAGCGTCGACCCGAAACGCGATATCGAAATCATCGATCTGGAACTGATCTTCGCCGACCTCGACAGCTGCGAGAAGCAACTGCAGAAAGTCACGCGCAACGCCAAGGGCGGTGACAAGGACGCAGTGGTCCAGAAAGGCCTGCTGGAGCAACTGATCGCTCACTTCACCGAAGGCAAGCCGGCGCGTAGCCTGATGAAGAACATGGGTACCGACGAGAAAGCGGTGATCAAGGGCTTCCACCTGCTGACCACAAAACCGGTCATGTACATCGCCAACGTCGCTGAAGACGGTTTCGAAAACAACCCGCACCTGGACGTGGTCAAGGCCATCGCCGAAGAAGAAGGCGCCGTGGTTGTTCCGGTGTGCAACAAGATCGAAGCGGAAATCGCCGAGCTCGATGACGGCGAAGAGAAAGACATGTTCCTCGAAGCCCTGGGTCTCGAAGAGCCTGGCCTGAACCGCGTGATCCGCGCCGGCTACGAAATGCTGCACCTGCAGACCTACTTCACCGCCGGTGTCGAAGAAGTCCGCGCCTGGACCGTCCGCGTCGGTGCCACCGCACCACAAGCCGCTGGCGTGATCCACACCGACTTCGAAAAAGGCTTCATCCGCGCCGAAGTGATCGCTTACAACGACTTCATCCAGTACAAGGGCGAAGCCGGTACCAAGGAAGCCGGTAAATGGCGTCTGGAAGGCAAGGATTACATCGTTAAAGACGGCGACGTGATGCACTTCCGTTTCAACGTGTAAACACACCGCCCCAAAAAAAGCCGCGTTTGATACGCGGCTTTTTTGTGCGTGAAACAATCATCCGCCATACCACATTCCCCTGTGGGAGCGAGCAAGCTCGCTCCCACAGGATATTTGTCGGTTCAGGCCTTTTTGGTTCGCGGCAGAAAGATCGCCAGCCCCCCAAACAGCGGCAGGAACGAACACAGGAAGTACACGTACTCGATGCCGTGAATATCCGCCAGATGGCCCAGCAACGCCGCGCCAATTCCGCCGAAGCCAAACATCAAGCCGAAGAACACCCCGGCGATCATCCCGACATTGCCTGGCACCAACTCCTGGGCGTACACCACGATGGCCGAGAACGCCGAGGCGAGAATGAAGCCGATGACCAGGCTGAGAATGCTGGTCCAGAACAGGTCGACATGCGGCAGCAGCAAGGTGAACGGTGCAACGCCGAGGATCGAAAACCAGATCACCGCCTTACGCCCGATCCTGTCGCCAATCGGCCCGCCAAAGAATGTCCCCGCCGCTACCGCCCCCAGAAACAGGAACAGGTGCAACTGCGAACTGGCGACCGACAGGTCGAATTTCTCGATCAGGTAGAAGGTGAAGTAGCTGGTGAGGCTGGACATGTAGAAATACTTGGAGAACACCAGCAACCCGAGCACGACCAGCGCGCTGATCACTCGCCCCCTGGACAGGCCGTGAGTTGCCGCCTGACCTTGCTTGAGCTTGAACAGGCTCAAGTGACTGGCGTACCAGCGGCTGATCCGGTAGAGCACGAACAGCGCAAATACCGCGAACAGGCCGAACCACGCCACGTGCCCTTGACCGAAGGGAATGATGATCGCCGCCGCCAGTAAAGGGCCGAACGCCGAGCCTGCGTTCCCCCCAACCTGAAAAGTCGATTGCGCCAGCCCGAAGCGCCCGCCTGAAGCCAGGCGCGCCACGCGGGACGCTTCGGGGTGGAAGGTCGAAGAACCGATGCCGATCAAACCCGCCGCCAGCAGAATCAACGGAAAGCTGCCAACTACCGACATCATCAGAATCCCGATCAGGGTGCAGACCGTGCCCGCCGGCAGAAGCCACGGCTTGGGATGGCGGTCGGTGTAGTAACCCACCCACGGCTGCAACAGCGAGGCCGTCAACTGGAACGTCAGGGTGATCAGGCCGACCTGGGTAAAGGTCAGGCCATAGTTGGCCTTGAGCATCGGATAGATCGACGGCAGTACCGACTGGATCAGGTCGTTGATCAAATGCGCCAGCGCCACCGCGCCGATGATGCGCATCACCAGGGGACTGCTTTGGGGCGTAGCGGACGCCGGCACTGAACCGGTCTGGGCGTTGCTGATGGCCATGGGGTTTTCCGTACAACAGGTGGGTGCAAACGGGCAGGTGCACCAATGTGCCATTTTTCAGTGCAGCAACGCCATCCCCTTAGCCTGCTAACGACTTCGATTTTCATCGCCACAACATTGATGGCGCATAGCCATGGTCTGAATCTTGCCTTGCTTGTCTGCTTGAACGCGGCTTCCTTACAAAGGAGGCCGACAATGGGAAGTTTCGCTACAGAGTCAGCCTACAGAGCGGACAAGGGTGAACTTTCGAGGCCTTTTTTAGAGGGCACGAGTCGGCGGTGCAACAACCTCCGACGCACGCCAATGGTGCGTGGTGTCCAGAGGAGTCATGGGGCATGCAGGCTTTTTTATCACCGGGGATCGGGTTGCTGGGGCGTTTTGGCTTTGCACGTAAATTCCAGCTGTTGTTTCTGCTGTTTATCCTGCCGCTGGCCGGCAGCCTGTGGATGATCGGCCAGGACTATCGCGACAAACTCAGCCTGATCTCCGGCGAACGCGCCGGGGTGCGGCAACTGCTCGCTCTTGATGCGCTGGATGACCTGCTCGCCGCCCAGCGTGATCGCGCCGCCCGGTGGCGTGCTACGGAAACCAATCGCCAGCCAACGCCGGCCACACTCGCTGCGATGGCTGCGTTCGATGCGGCTCAACCCGCCGTCAGCCAGGCCACTGCCGAGTTGGGCAACGCCCTGCAAAAAGATGGTGCCGAGGGTGAAACGCTATCGCGTTATCAGGCCCTGCAAACCGCCCTAGATGGCCTCGACTCAAAAAGCCTGAGCAATATCGGCTGGTGGCCGGATGGCTACGATCGCTTCACCAACGCCTTGAGCGCCCTGCAAGCCTTGCGCGAACAGATCGCCATGGATAATCGCCTGACGCTGGCACCGTGGCTGGAAACCTACTTGCTGACGCAGATCTCCACCCAACATGCGCCAGACCTGATCGAGCGAGTCGGTCGCCTGGCGGCGGTGGGCCAGGCTTCGGTAGTGTCCGGGCAGTTCACTCTGCAAAGCCGCTTGCAACTGCGCGACTTGCGCAGCCGCATCGGCGATGCGCGCGAGCAGCTGGTGAAAACCGCAGGCCTGCTCGAAGCGCGCCTGCCCGGCGCCCTGCAAACCTGGGCCGGGCAATACCATGACAGCCTCAAGCACCTGGACGCCGGCCTGAAGGTGCTGGATGACGGCGTGTTCGGCGGCAGCATCAACCTCAAGCCGGATGATTTCGAACGCAGTCTCGATGCCCTGCTCTCTGACCTCGCCTCGTTGCGTCAGCAGTCGCTGGTATCGCTGGATCAACGCCTTGATCACTACCACGGCTCAGCGATCCGCCAGTTCATTGTGGTGGCTGCCGTGTTGGGCTGCCTGCTGTTGGCCGCCCTGTATCTGTTCATCTGTTTGCAGGCTTCGATCCGCCGCAGCGCCAGCGGCATCACGCTACTGGCCGAGGCCTTGCGCGATGGCAATCTGAGCCTGCAAGTACCGGTTCAGGGGCGGGACGAACTGGCGGCCATCAGCACCGCGCTGAACGTCGCCGTGGTGCAACTGCGCACCAGCCTGCAAGGGGTGGATCACGAAACCCTGCAATTGAGCCACGCCGTGCAAACCCTCAACCATCACTCCAGCGACGCCTTGGGTGAAGTCGAAGCCCAGCAGTTGCAGATCAGCCAGATTGCCGCGGCGGCGACGCAACTGGCTGCCACCTCACAAGGGGTGGCCCACAGTTGCGAACAGGCGTCCGGTAGCGCCCAGCACACCCGGCGCATCGCCACCGACAGCAGCCGTGACAGCCAGCGCACCACCGCGAGCATCCAGCAACTCAACCAACGCCTGAATGAAACCGCAGCGGCGCTGGGCCGGGTCAGCGAGCAGGGGCAACAGATCCAGCTGGTGGTCGATACCATTCGCGGCGTTGCCGAACAGACCAACCTGTTGGCGCTGAATGCTGCAATCGAAGCTGCGCGGGCCGGCGAACAGGGTCGTGGCTTCGCGGTGGTGGCCGATGAAGTGCGCAGCCTGTCGCAACGTACGCAATCTTCGACTGCGCAGATTGCCAGCACAGTCGATAGCTTGCGCAACACGGTGAACGAAGCCGTGAGTCTGATGGAAGCGGCCTGTGGTCAGGCACAATCCGATGCGCAGGCAGTGACAGGCCTGGGCGAGCGGCTCGGGGAAATCGCCAGTGCGGTGCAAAGTGTCACCGCTACCCTGGCGCAAATCGCCACGGCGGTGGAGGAACAGGCCAACACCGCCGACGAGGTCAGCGGCAATATCCAGCAGGTCGATCAAGCGGCGGTGCGTTTGCTCGAAGGTGCGCGCGCGGTGAACCAGGCAGCGGACACCTTGAGTCACGGCAGCAAGGCCCTCAGCGACAACACCGGACGCTTCCGCTTGAGTTGAATCCGCAGCGCTGCTCAGGCGCGGATCACCGCCTCCGGGAAGTCCTGCTCCAGCTCGGTCTTGAGCCAGTCGATAAACCACGCCACGTCCGCCGAGAGCTCGGCGGACGGCGTGAGCACCCGATAGCTTTCCAGCTTCACTTGCGCGTCCACCACCCGCACCAGCTTGCCGCTATGGAGTTCTTCGCGCACCAGCACTTCGTTGGCCAGCGCAATGCCCTGCCCGCTCTCGGCCACCGACAACGCGTGGTCGTTGTTGACGTAGAGCATGTCCGAATTGAGGTGCATGTCGAGGTCGTTGGCGGCAAACCACAGGTTCCACCACTCTCCGTCATCGACATGGATCAGGTTGTGCTTCACCAGGTCCGCAGGGCTGTCGATGGGCTCGACGCTGGCCAGATATTCGGGGGAGCAGATCGGAAACACCCGAGGACAAATCAGGCTGGTGCGGGAGTGGGCATACTGGCCATCCAACCCGTAGACGATGCCCAGGTCAGCGCTTTTGCCATCCACTTCGGTGAAGGTCGAATTGGGTTCGATGGCGAATTTCAAACCCGGACGCAGATGGCGCATGGCCTCGATGCGTGGCATCAGCCAGCGCTTGGCGAACCCCGGTACCACCATGATGCGCAGCCAGCGCTCGGCGTGTTTGGGCTGCGCCTCTTTTCCGGCTTCGATGATCAGTTGCAGGGCGGCGCTGATCTTGCGGTGGTACTTCTCCCCCGCCGCCGTCAGGTTGACCCCGCGAGAGGTGCGCTCGAACAGTTGGATGCCCAGCCAGTCCTCCAGCAACTTCACATGGCGGCCGATGGCAGGCTGGGTCACGTGCAAGGCTTTGGAGGCTTCGACATAGCTACCCAACCGGGCCGCGGCATCAAAGGCACGCACCGCGTTGAGCGGCGGCAATCGGTGGTCAGGCATGGTTTCTGTACGCCTTTAGCTGTTAATTTTTTTAACAACCCCTATGTTAAAATTGAAGTTTCGCCCCCCGCAACCCCTCGCTGATAATCGATCCACAGCAGAACAAAAAACAGCTGGTTACTACACCCGAACGCAATCTCGATCCTGCCCAGAAAAATAATATCCATGGTCCGACAGCTCAGCTGTTTACAGCACTCGCGGGCGATGGGGGAATCGGAGGTAACGCATGAATGCCCTGCATTCGCTGCAAACGCTGGCGGTGTCCATCCGCTCAGTGCGCAAAGTCTACGGTGATCCACACACCGGTCCGGTGGCGCTCAAAAGCATCGACCTGGACATTCGCGACAACGAATTCTTCACCCTTCTCGGCCCTTCGGGCTGCGGTAAAACCACGCTCCTGCGGATGATCGCCGGGTTCGAATTCCCTACCGAAGGCGAGATTCTGCTCTACGGCGAAAACATCGCCGATCGCCCGCCCTTCCAGCGCCCGGTCAATACGGTGTTCCAGCATTACGCACTGTTCCCGCACATGAGCATCGCCGAGAACCTGGCCTTCGGCCTGGAATCCCACCCAATGGGCAAAGTCCTGAACAAAACGCAAATGGCTGAACGGGTGCGCGAGATGCTCGCCCTGGTGCAGATGGAACGTTTCGCCAACCGCAAACCGGCGCAACTCTCCGGCGGTCAGCAACAGCGCGTCGCCCTGGCTCGCGCACTGGCGCCACATCCCAAGGTCTTGCTACTCGATGAACCGCTCTCGGCCCTGGACCTCAAGCTGCGCCAGGCCATGCGCGAAGAGCTGAAAACCATCCAGGCGCGCACCGGCATCACCTTCATCTTCGTCACCCACGACCAGGAAGAAGCCCTGACCATGTCCGACCGCATCGCCGTGTTGTCCGAAGGCGAAGTGCAGCAGGTCGGCCGCCCGGAAGACATCTACGAGCGCCCGCGCAATCGTTTTGTCGCGGACTTCATCGGTGAAACCAACTTCATCGAAGGCACCGTCACCCGCGTCGAAGATGGCCTGGCCTGGTTCGCCGGCCCGGCCGGTCACCCGCTGCCTGCGCAGCCGTGCAGCGATGTGCGGGTCGGTGCCAACGTCGCGTTGTCCGTGCGTCCCGAGCGTTTGCATCTGGTGCCGGGCAATACCGACGGTGCCTTACCGTGCCGGATCGAAGCGCAGATCTACCTCGGCACCGACCTGCAATACCAGGTCAGCCTGAGCGACGGTTCACGCCTCACCGTGCGCACCCCCAACTGCGTCGACCAGAGCAAACGCTTCGCACCAGGAAGCCAGGCCGGCCTGTTGTTTGACCAGGGTAGCGCCAGCGTCCTGCACGATTGAGCACGAGGAATTGCCATGCACGCTTTACCGATTGCCAATGCCCTGGAACGTCGGCGGGCTTTCCAGAGTTTTCTCGGTGTCAGCCCCGCGCTGATCGCCATCGGCCTGTTTCTGATCGTGCCGATCCTGATCGTCATCGGTTACTCGCTGATGGAAGCCAACCCCTACGGTGGGGTGAACAAGGTATTCAGCAGTGACGCCTACACCTCGCTGCTCTTCGAACGGCAACTGGACGACAGCCTGGCCTTCGCCGACTCCTACCTGATCATCGCCTTGCGCTCCATCGGCATCGCCGGGCTGACCACCGTCATCACTCTGTTGATCGGTTTTCCGGTCGCGGTATGGCTGGCCATGCAACCGGCCCATCGCCGAGGCTTGCTGATCTTTCTGATCACCGTGCCGTTCTGGGCCAACCTGTTGATCCGCACCTATGCGTGGATTTTGCTGCTGCGTAACACCGGAGTGATCAACAACAGCCTGATGGGTCTCGGGGTCATCGATCAGCCGTTGCAACTGCTCTACACCGACGGCGCAGTGCTACTGGGGCTGGTCTACACCTATGCGCCCTTCGTCGTGCTGCCGATCTACGCCACCCTGGAAAAAATGGACATCCGCCTGCTCGAGGCCGCCCAGGACCTCTACGCCGGGCGCGTGCGCACCTTGCGCAAGGTGGTGTTGCCTATCGCCAAACCGGGGATTCTTGCCGGCGCCATCCTCACCTTCGTGCCTTGCCTGGGCGCGATGATCGCCCCGGAATTGCTCGGCGGCGGCACGCGAATGATGCTCGGCAACCTGATCTTCCGGCAGTTCAGCGATGCCCGTAACTGGCCCTTCGGCGCGGCCCTGTCGCTGGTGTTGATGGCGGCGGTGATGTTGGTTCTGACGGTCTATGCCCTGCGTGCCGAACGCCAGCGCATCGCCAAAGGAGGTGCATGATGATCGGCCTGTTCAAGCGCAACACGCTGGGCGTGCAGGACTTCCCCGGTTTCGGCGGTTTCAGCTTCCTGTTCTACCTGTATCTCTACGCGCCGATCGTGGTGCTGGTGGCGTTCTCGTTCAACGCCAATCAGTCGGCAACGGTATGGACCGGATTCAGCCTCGACTGGTATCGCGCCGCCTTCGCCAACCAGGCCCTGCGCCAGGCGGCCGGCAACAGCCTGTTGATCGCGGTCTGCGCCAGCATGGTCGCCACGGCCATCGCCACCCTCGCCGCCCTCGGCACCTCACGGGGTGCGAAGTTCAAAGGCCTGCAACTGTCCATGGGCGCAATCATGCTGCCCTTGGTATTGCCGGAAATCGTGGTCGGCGTCGCCACCCTCGCACTGTTTTCCACCATCGGTCTGTCCCTGGGCTACGGCAACCTGATCATCGCTCACACGGTGTTCTGCATTCCGTTTGCCTTTCTGCCGATACGGGCACGCCTGAACGACATGGACCTGTCCCTGGAACAGGCCTCGGCCGACCTCTATGCCGGCCCTTGGCGGACCTTGCGCAAGGTCACCCTGCCGCTACTGATGCCGGGGATTTTCTCCGGGCTGATGCTGGCCTTCATCGTGTCGCTGGATAACTTCGTGATCTCGATGATGGTCTCCCAGGCCGGCACCACCACTTTGCCGATCTTCATCTTCGGCCTGTTGCGCATGGGCGTGACACCCGACGTCAACGCCGTGTCGACCCTGATCCTGGGGGTCTCGGTGCTGTTCGTTACCCTCTCTTATCTGCTGGGCAAAAAGAAATCCTGATCTTTCTACGCACTGTGGGGAAATAGCATGAGCAAGTGGATTAAAAGCATCGGTACGTCGTTGTTCCTGACCTTGCCACTGACCATGGCCGGCAGCGTTCAGGCCGCGGAAAAACTCAACGTGGTGAGCTGGAGCGGTTACTTTTCGCCGGAAATTCTCAGCAAATTCCAGAAGCAGACCGGCATTGAAGTTACCGTCGATTCCTACGACTCCAACGAAACCCTGCTGGCCAAATTGAAACAGGGCGGTGCCGGTTACGACGTGGCGATCCCGTCCCACCAGTTCATTCCGATCCTGATCAAGGAAAAGCTGCTGGAGCGCTTCGACCCGGTCAACGAGCCCTACTATGCCGGCGTCGTCGACAACCTGAAAAAACCCACCTGGGACCCGGAAGGCGCCTATTCCGTGCCGTTCATCTGGGGCACCACCAGCGTGGTGCTCAACACAGAGCGCTACAAGGGCCCTGCCGACAGCCTCAAGGTGCTTTACGAGCCACCGGCCGAGCTGCAAGGGCGAATAAACATGTTCGACTCGGTCAGCGATGTGGTGGACATGGCCAGCCTGTACTTGAACATTCCGCTGTGCAGTGAAGATCCGAAGCAGATGCAGCAGATTCTGACCCTGCTCAAGGCGCAGAAGCCGTTCGTCAAAACCTACAGTTCCAAGGCAGGCTCGATCCGCGAAAACCTGGCGTCCGGTGAGATCGACATGTCGACCTTCTGGGGTGGTTCGTCGATGCGCGCCCGGGAAATGAAACCGAGCCTGAACTACCTGTACCCGAAAGAAGGCGTACTGGCCTGGGTCGACAACATGGTCATCCCGACCGGGAGCAAGAACCCGGCGAATGCCAAGGCATTCATCGCGTTCCTCAGTCAGCCTGAAAACGCGGCGATGACCCAGAACTTCCTCAAGCACCAGAGCCCGATCAAGGGGGTGGAGCCGTTCCTCGACGCGGGCCTCAAGGATGCGCCGGAACTGCACATTCCCGATGGCACTCCGGTGGTGTTCAGCAAGACCTGCGGCGAAGGCGCGATCCGCCTGGCCGACCGTCTCTGGACCAACCTGATGCGTTGATCGCTACCGCCCCGACGCAATGGCGGGGCGTTTTTCCAGCCGTCTGAAAGGCCGCTTGCAATGAACTCTAATAACATCAGCGAACTGGTCCTGCTGCAGGCCCATGAGCTCGCCGAACGCATCCGCCTGCGCCAGGTTTCCTGCCGGGAAGTGATGCAGACTTATCTTGCCCATATCGAACGCTTCAATCCGCAGGTCAATGCACTGGTGAGCCTGCAAGCGCCGGAAGACCTGCTGGCCCAGGCGGATATCCGCGACGCGGAACTGGCCAGCGGCCAATACCGTGGCTGGATGCACGGCCTGCCCCATGCCATCAAGGACCTGTCCCTGACCCGTGGCATCCGCACCACGCTGGGTTCGCCGCTGTACAAGGACTTCATCCCCGAGCGCGACGGCATCATGGTCGAGCGGATCAAGGCCGCCGGCGCGATCATCATCGGCAAGAGCAACACCCCGGAATTCGGCCTCGGCTCGCAAAGCTATAACCCGCTGTTCGGCGCGACCGGTTGCGCCTACGACCCAAGCAAGACCGCTGGTGGCAGCAGCGGCGGCGCGGCGGCAGCGCTGGCCATGCATCTGGTGCCGGTGGCCGATGGCAGCGACATGATGGGCTCGCTGCGCAACCCGGCCGCGTTCAACAACATCTTCGGCTTCCGTCCGTCCCAGGGCCGCGTGCCCTTCGATGACAGTGCCGACCTGTTTATCGACCAGCTCGGCTACGAAGGCCCCATGGCGCGCAGCGTGCGCGATGCGGCGTTGCTGCTGTCGGTGCAGGCCGGGGCCGATGCGCGAGCGCCGCTGTCAATTGCCGAGTCCGGCAGTGCATTTGCGGCACCGCTGGAGCGGGACTTCAAAGGCACTCGCCTGGGCTGGCTCGGCGACTTCAACGGCTACCTGCCGATGGAAAAAGGCATCCTCTCGCTGTGCGAAAAGGCCTTTGCCGATTTCGAAAGCCTGGGTTGCCATGTCGAGCCCGTACGGCCGGAATTCGCGCCAGAGAAGCTCTGGAGCAGTTGGCGGACATTGCGTCACTGGATGGTTGCCGGCTCGTTGGGCGCGACCTATGCCGACCCGCAAAAGCGTGCACTGTTGAAACCGGAAGCCTGCTGGGAAGTCGAAAACGGCCTGAAACTCTCGGCCACTGACGTGTTTGCCGCGTCGGTGATGCGCAGTGACTGGTATCGGGCGATTTCCAGGCTGTTCGAAAAATACGACTACCTGCTGCTGCCGAGCGCCCAGGTATTCCCGTTCGATAAAACCCAACCCTGGCCCGCCTCCATCGAAGGCGTGAGCATGGACACCTATCACCGCTGGATGGAGGTAGTGATTCCCGGCACCCTGTCCGGCTGCCCGGTGGCTAACGTACAGGTCGGTTTCAACGCCAGCGGCCTGCCCATGGGCCTGCAAATCATCGGCAGACACCAGGCCGACTTCGCTGTCCTGCAACTGGCCCACGCGTACGAACAGGCCAGCCGCTGGTTCCAGCGCTGCCCTTCACCGCTGCTCAGAGGCCCGATTTAGATAAAGAGTTGATAAACGGTTGAAAGCGCAGAGAAATATTTTAGATTTGTGCTTGACGCATCCCCGTTACCGGTGAATAATGCGCGCCACTTGGCTACATAGCTCAGTTGGTTAGAGCATAGCATTCATAATGCTGGGGTCCGGGGTTCAAGTCCCTGTGTAGCCACCAAGTACTAAAAACGGCTTACCGAAAGGTAGGCCGTTTTTTTATGCCTTGAAAAAATACGCTGCGGTTGCAGGAAATCCTCAACCGCATGCGCGCGTCGATCAGACACCAATGGTCGGCAATGCAGACAACGCCCGTTCCCAGATCTGCCATGTGCGCAACCAGACCATCGCCTGCCAATCGCTATCCGCCGGATAGAACTGCTCCAGCAGATTCAACTTGATCCCGCGCCCCGTTGCGTCACTCGGGTTGCCATGCAAATGCAGCCAGTGGTCATCACGCAGATGCCGGTGAACATCTGGCCCCGGATAGGTCCCGCACTCGATGACGAAAGGCATCAGCCGTACCTGCGGCAACGCATCGATCAACGCCTGCGAGGTGTAGCCGGTGGCTGTCGCGGCCACGCCGGTTTCGCTGACAGTCTCGGCGCCGGTTTGCAGACTGTAGAGCCACGGGCCGTAAATCGCCTGCGCATCCGGCAGCGCCGGATAGGCCGACTCGGTGATGGTCAGCAACATCGGATGACCGTACTCGCCCGCGCCGGTGTGCAAGTCGAAACACATGGCAACCTCGGCATGACTCACGTGCTTTTGCACGATCCGGTGCAACGTGCGGTTCGACCAGCTCGGCGCCAGCCCGCCGTAAAACAGGCCATCGGGATGAGCGTGCTGACCGCCCTCGACAATCGACATCACCGCCGGCCAGCCATGCAGGCGAATCTGCTCGTCGAGCAAGGCATCGGCACGCTCACGCTGCGGGCCGTGCAACTGCGGGCAGGCATATATTTCATGCAGGGCGTTGTACGCCTGGTTGTCTGGCAGCGGACGCTGAAAGTTCAGGTGATTGCGGTTCAGGTCGATGTTGTCTTCGTTGACCCGACGCAACCACGCCATGCCCCAAGGGTTGATGGCGTGGATCATGACCACGGCGACATCCGCTGGCAGGGAGCGTTTGCCCAACTCCTGCAGCCATTTGATCTGGCACCCCGAGCCATAGAAGCCTTCAACCCCATGGGTGCCGCTCAGCGCAATCAACAGGCGCTTGGCGCCCGGATCACCCAATACCGCCACATCGGTACTCAGCGATTCGCCGAACGGTCCTTTGAGCGGGTGTGGATATTCCGTCAGCGTCGCGCCTGCCGTGGTTGCTGCGGCCAGGAACTGTTCACGCTGGGTGTGATAGCCGGGCTGGGTGGGGAACTCGGTTTGCATGTCTGCCTCTTGTTGATTTTCTGGACTGCCTGTTGGCAACGACCCTACAGAAAATCCTGCCATTGATGAAGGACAAAAACGTCAGTCCTGCGGGACCTGGTTTGCGTCCCTTCCGGTCGGCCGATACAGTCCACTGTTCGTAGATCCAACGGACGGAGTGCCCCACGTGTTTTCAGCCTTCCCTTTGCGCCGCTATCGCCTGCCAGCTCTGGTTCTACTGGCAAGTACCTTGACCCTGGCCGCGTGCCACAACGCTTCGGTGCCGACATTACCGCTCGCTCCGGAAAGCGCTTCCGGGTTCCGCACCGACCTGCGCACCCAGCACGCCGACAAATACATGGCAGCGGCGGCCAACCCGCTGGCAGCCGAAGCCGGGCGGGAAATGCTGCGCCGGGGCGGCTCGGCCATCGATGCCGCGATTGCGATGCAAGCCGTGCTGACGCTGGTCGAACCACAGTCCTCGGGCATCGGCGGCGGCGCATTGATCGTACTCTGGGATGGCAAGGCCGTGCGCACCTACGACGGCCGTGAAACCGCCCCGTCCGGCGCTACCGAGAAGCTTTTCCTGCAAGCCAACGGGCAACCGATGGGGTTCACCCAGGCACAGATCGGTGGTCGCTCGGTAGGCACGCCGGGCGTACTGCGCGCCCTCGAACTGGCCCATCAAAAACATGGGCGCCTGCCCTGGGCGCAGCTGTTTGAACCCGCCATCCAGCTCGCCGAGCAAGGCTTTGCCATTTCGCCACGCCTGCACCAGTTGATCGCCGCGGATTCGTCCATGCCGCGCTCACCGGAAATGATGGCGTACTTCCGTAATGCCGATGGCAGCCCGAAAGCCGTCGGCACAAACCTGAAGAACCCGGCGCTGGCCGCCGTGTTCAAACGCATCGCCCATGAAGGTCCCGATGCCCTGTACAAAGGCCCGGTCGCCGAGGAAATAGCGGCCAAAGTTCAAGGCCACGCCAACCCCGGCAGCCTGTCCCTGAGCGACCTCGCCCACTACCAGGCCAAGGAACGCGCACCACTGTGTACCGACTACAAGCGCTGGCAAGTTTGCGGCATGCCGCCACCGTCGTCAGGCGGAATCGCCGTGGCGCAGATTCTCGGCACGTTGCAAGCCCTGGAGACTCGCGACAAGCGCCTGGCGCTGGCACCGCTGAAACCGGTCAAGACCACGGCCCCAGCCGGCATCGAACCCGCCCCGCAAGCCGTGCACCTGATCTCGGAAGCCGAACGCCTGGCCTACGCCGACCGCGCACAGTACGTAGCCGATACCGACTTCGTGCACGTGCCGGTCAAGGGCCTGGTGGACTCGGCCTACCTCGCCAGCCGCGCCGCCCTGATCGGCGAACGCAGCATGGGCACGGCCAAGCCCGGCACCCCGCCGGGGATTCAGGTGGCCTACGCGCCGGACCGCTCGCCACTGCGGATTTCCACCTCGCAAGTGGTGGCCGTCGATGACGCAGGCGGCGCCGTGTCGATGACCACCACCATCGAGTCGGCGTTTGGCTCCCACATCATGGTTCAGGGATTCATGCTCAACAACGAGATGACCGACTTCTCGTTCATTCCCGAGGAGAACGGGCAGAAAGTCGCCAACCGCGTCGAACCCGGCAAACGCCCGCGCTCATCCATGGCCCCAACCCTGATCTTCGACCGCCAGAGCGGCGAATTCCTCGCCACTGTCGGCTCCCCCGGTGGCTCGCAAATCATCGAATACGTCGCCAAATCCACCATCGGCCTGCTCGACTGGAGCCTCGACGCGCAAGCCGCCATCAACCTGCCCAACTTCGGCAGCCGCAACGGCCCGACCGAGCTGGAACAGGGACAGTTCAGCCCCACGCTGATTCAGGCACTGAAAGACAAGGGCCATAGCGTGAGCGAAATCGACATGACCAGCGGCACCCAGGCGATTGTCCGGGTCAAGGACGCCCAGGGGAAAGCATCGCTGACGGGAGGCGCCGACCCGCGGCGTGAGGGACAAGCGTTGGGGGATTGAGTCGTACGCGGAACGAGAAAGGGCTTACCGGTGGGTAGGCCCTTTTGTTTACGAACAAGCGAAAATCAGCAGCGCATTTATCGACTGATCTTCAACCCCTGCCGAACGTGGTGCTTCTCCAGCGCCAGCTCGATCAGTCGCGTCACCAGTTCGCTGTAGGTCATGCCGGTGGCCTGCCACAGTTTCGGGTACATGCTGATGCGGGTAAAGCCGGGCAGCGAGTTGATTTCGTTGATCAGTACTTCGCCGTTGTCGGTCAGGAACACATCGACGCGGGCCAGGCCCGAGCAGCCCAGTACCTGGAACGCTTCGACGGCCAGGGCGCGAATGCGCTCGCTTGCCTCGACGCTGATATTGGCCGGCACCACCACTTCAGCCGCCTTGTCGTCGATGTATTTGCTGTCGTAGGAATAGAACCCGCTGTGCACCACGATCTCGCCGCAGCCACTGGCGATGGCCTCTTCATTGCCGAGCACCGCGCATTCAATCTCGCGGCCGCTGACGGCAGACTCGATCAACACCTTGGTATCGAAACTTAACGCCAGTTCCACCGCAGCGGTGTATTCGACCTCGTCGGTGACCTTGCTCACGCCCACGGATGAGCCCTGATTCGCCGGTTTGACGAACAGCGGCAAACCCAACTTGCCCCGCACCTCCGCAAACCCGGTACGCGCCGCCGTGGCGCGGGTCAATGTCACGAACGGCGTCACGGCCAGGCCGGCATCGCGCAGCAGGCGCTTGCTGATGTCCTTGTCCATGCAGACGGCCGAGCCGAGTACATCGGAGCCGACAAACGGCAAATCGGCCATGCGCAGCAAGCCTTGCAGGCAACCATCTTCACCGAGAGTGCCGTGGACAATCGGGAAGATCACATCGACGTGGCCGAGCATTTCCTGGCTGGAAGTTTCCACCAGTTGCTGGCTGGCCTTACCCGGCACCACAGCCAGTTCGCGATTGGACTGGTTGAGGGCGATCAGCGCCGGATTTTCCTGATTCAGCAAAAAATTCGAAGGATCATTCAGGTGCCAGTGGCCTTGTTTGTCGATGCCGATCAGCACAGGTTCGAAGCGTGAACGATCCAGCGCATCGACGATGTTTTTCGCCGATTGCAGCGACACTTCGTGCTCTGCCGAGCGCCCGCCAAAGATTATCCCTACACGCAGTTTTCTCATCGCCTGGCCTCTTGGTGAATGTGCTTGCAACTTGAATAGTCGAAACCTCACGCCTGCAAGGTCTTGCCGTCCACCGGATCACCAATGGTCAAGAAGTGCCCGCCGGCCACATGGTGCAAGGTGCGCAAGGCATCTTGCCCTTCGAAGTGCCAGCGGCCTTCGCTGAACACGCGCTCGTCGGCCTGGGCGGCAATCACTTCGGCCAGGAACAGATCGTACTGCTGGTGATTGTTCGGCTCCGGCAACAGGCGACATTCCAGCCAGGCCACGCAGCCTTCAAGCATCGGCGCATCGACCGCCTGGCCGGCGAACGTCTGCAGGTCATAGGTTTCAAACTTGTCGCGCCCCTGGCCCTGGGTCAGCTCCAGGCCGGAGGTCGAACCGACGGTTTGCACAATATCGGCCTGGGCAGCACAAGGAACGTTCAGCACAAATGTGCCCGAGGCTTCCAGCAATTGGCGCGTCCAGGTGGACTTGTCCAGCACCACGGCAATTTTCGGCGGTTCGAAATCCAGCGGCATGGCCCAGGCCGCTGCCATGATATTGCGCTGACCACCGTGGGCTGCGCTGACCAGCACGGTCGGGCCGTGATTGAGCAGACGATAAGCCTTGGGCAAGGGAACCGGGCGGCGGTGGGAAACGCTCATGGACGTTTGCTCCTGAGGGAAATGAGCCGATTGTAACGGGATAAAACGAGCTGAAATGAAAAGATCGCCGATGGCGATCTTTTCAAGCTTCGAGCTGAACGCTGGACTCAACTCGCCAGCTGATTGGCAAACTGCCCCACCGCATTGACCACTTTCTGCGCACCGTCCTGGATCTCGACAATCACCGTACCTGCTTCCGCCGCCAGCGCCAGGCCCTGTTCGGCCTGAAGCTTGCCATCGGCCATCAGCGCCACGGCGTTGCGCGCCATGTCCTGGTTCTGCCGCACCACGAGGACAATTTCGTCAGTGGCCTGGCTGGTCCGCGAAGCCAGTTGCCGGACTTCGTCCGCCACCACGGCGAAGCCCCGCCCCTGTTCGCCCGCACGCGCCGCTTCGATGGCCGCGTTGAGCGCCAGCAGATTGGTCTGCTCGGCGATGCCACTGATGGTCTTGACGATGGTCCCAATCACCAGCGACTGCTCGTTTAAGGCTTCGATGCCATCGCCGGCGGTTTGCATATGCCTGGCCAGGTCACGCATCACGTCCACGGCCTGGGTCACCACGGTGTTGCCGCGCTGGGCGCTTTGGTCGGTTTGCTGCGAGGTGCTGTAGGCGATGTTGGCCGCTTCAGCGACGGCTTGCTCCTGATTGACCTGATCGGTAATCACCGTGGCGAACTTCACCACTTTGTAGAGATTGTTGTTGGCATCGGTCACCGGGTTGTAGGACGCCTCCAGCCAGACCGTACGACCATGGCTGTCGACACGTTTGAAACGGTCGGCGACGTATTCACCCGTGTTCAAGCGACGCCAGAAGTTCTGGTACTCGGCACTGTTGTACTCATCCGGCAGGCAAAAGGTGCGGTGATGCTTGCCCTTGATCTGCGCCAGACTGTAACCCATGACACTGAGAAAGCGGTCGTTGGCGGTCAGCACGTTGCCGTTTAGGTCGAATTCGATCACTGCCGTGGAGCGAACCAGTGCGCCGATCAGGTTCTCGTGTTCGCGGGAGGCCTCGATGGTGCGGGTCAGGTCGCTGGAGAAGATCGAAAAATGCCTGATCCGCCCATCTGCCGAGCGCACCGGTTGCAGGATCGACCGCAACCACGCTTCCTGGCCCGTACCGCGCAACAGGCGCACAGCACCAGCAAAGTGCTCGCCACGGGTCAGCGCGTTCTTGAAACGCAGCTGGAATTCATCGGATTTGACGTGATCCGGGACGAAGTCGTCGATGTGTCGGCCGATCAGGTCAACACTCTTGTAGTGCATCTCGCCAAGGAAGTTCTGGTTGACCGACTGAACCCGCCCGTCGCTGTCGAGGGTCAGCACCAGCATCTCGCTTTCCAGACTTTCCTTCACTTGCTGGAGGCTGGAGAGTTCTTCACGAAGAGCCGACAGCTCCTGCTTCAAGCGTTTATTGAACATGGAAAAGCACCGATGGACAGGGGTAGAAAGCGATATGCAGCCTAACCATCGGCCTTGGAAACATTTTCTTAAGCGTGCTTCAGGCTTGTCCTACAAAAATTGTTACGACATGCCCGATCAATGCGCGCCAGCGGCAGAACAGCCTGCGACTCTCGGTATCCGCGCACCGAAGTACGCCGCACTGCCTACGCCCACCGCGCCCATCACCGCACTGAACATCACACAGATCCATGGACTCCACGGCATCAGACCGATCAATAACAGCGGTGTGATGCTCGCCCACGCGGCGTAGGCAATGTTGTAGGTGAACGAAATGCCCGAGACACGAATTCGCGCCGGGAACAGGCTGACCATCACCGATGGCACCGCGCCGACCACCCCGCAGGCCAGCCCTGCCACGGCATAGGCCAGGCCGATCCAGTCGCCGCCCATGATCAGGCAGGCATACAGCACGCCGATGCCCAGCGGCAGCAGCAGGCTATAGAGCATCACCGTGCGCCAGGCGCCGATGCGGTCGACCAGCAACCCGGCGAGCACGCAGCCGATGTTCAGGAACACGATGCCCAGCGCGCTCAAGGCGAAGGTATGGCTGGCGCTCATGCCAAAGACTTTCTGCATCATGGTCGGGGTGATGACCACGAACACCACCACGGCCGAGGTCAGCACACAGGTGAGCATCATCGCCGGCAAAATGGCCAGGCGATGCTCGCGCAAGACCGTGCGCAGCGGCAGTTCGCCGACCGCCTCGCGTTGCGCCTGCATGGCCATGAACACCGGGGTTTCGTTGAGCCAGCGGCGCAGCCACACGCCAATCACCCCAAACACGCCGCCGAGCAGGAACGGGTAACGCCAGGCGTAATCGAGAATTTCCGCTGGAGTGAATGCCTGCGCCAGGAAGGTCGCGGTCAACGCACCGATGAGGTAACCGAAGGTCAGCCCTGCTTGCAGGAAGCCCAAGGCATAGCCGCGATGGGCGATGGGCGCGTGCTCTGCGACGAATACCCAGGCACTGGGCACCTCACCGCCCACCGCCGCACCTTGGAGGATGCGCAGGGCCAACAGCAGCAACGGTGCGAAATAGCCGATTTGCGCGTAGGTCGGCATGATCCCGATCAGCAGGCAGGGCAACGCCATCATCAGGATGCTCAGGCTGAAGACTTTCTTGCGCCCCAGACGGTCGGCGAAATGTGCCATCAGTATGCCACCCAACGGCCGAGCCAGATAACCGGTGACGAAGATCCCGAAGCTTTGCAGCAGGCGCAGCCACTCGGGCATTTCCGGCGGGAAGAACAACTGACTGAGGGTCAGGGCGAAAAACACGAAGATGATGAAGTCGTAGATTTCCAGTGCCCCGCCGAGGGCAGCGAGCCCCAGGGTCTTGTAGTCCGAGCGGCTGAACGGCGCCGGGCGCGAATCGGTGTTAGTCATGAAAAGAACTCTGGCACAGGCAAAAACCAAGACGCCCATGGTCTACGCAAATGCACCGGCGGACAACCCGTTAGACCAAAGTCCCATAGCCACGAAACAGCCCCACAAAAATCCTCGGCTTGAATTAATGTTGGCGCCTGTCCAGACGGGCCGTTGCCGCCCCGAAGACCACAACAAACATAAAAATCCGAGGTACCCTCCGTGGCCGCCAAGATCGAAGATAGCCGCTCCGCCCGCTTTGCCCTGCACTGCTCAAGTTTTGCCGAACGCTGGTTCCCCGACTCCTGGGTGTTTGCCGCCCTGGCGGTGATTATCGTGGCCCTGGCCACCATGGCGATGGGAGCCAAACCCACCGACGCCGCCATGGCCTTTGGTGATGGCTTCTGGAGCCTGATCCCCTTCACCATGCAGATGGCCTTCGTGGTGATCGGCGGTTATGTGGTCGCCAGTTCGCCGCCAGCGGTAAAGCTGATCGATCGCCTGGCGAAAATCCCGAAAAACGGTCGCTCTGCCGTGGCCTGGGTCGCCCTGATTTCCATGGTCGCGTCGCTGCTGAACTGGGGACTGTCGCTTGTCTTCGGCGGCCTGCTGGTGCGCGCCCTCGCCCGTCGTACCGATCTGAAAATGGACTATCGCGCCGCCGGTGCCGCCGCCTATCTGGGTCTCGGTGCCGTGTGGGCATTGGGCCTGTCGTCGTCCGCGGCACAGTTGCAGGCCAACCCGGCGAGCCTGCCGCCATCGATTCTGTCGATCACCGGGGTGATTCCATTCACCCAGACGATCTTTCTCTGGCAGTCCGGCGTGATGTTGCTGGCCTTGATCGTGATCTCGCTGATCATTGCCTACGCGACCGCCCCCGGCCCGAATTCGGCGCGTGACGCCAAGGCCTGTGGCGTCGACCCGAGCTTCAACTTGCCGCCGCTGCAACCACGCACCCGCCCCGGCGAATGGCTGGAATACAGCCCGCTGCTGATGATCCTGCTGGTGCTGCTGGCCGGTGGCTGGCTGTTTCACGAGTTCTCGACCAAACCGGCGATCAGTGCGATTTCCGGGCTGAACACCTACAACTTCCTGTTCATCATGCTGGGGGCCCTGTTGCACTGGCGTCCGCGCAGCTTTCTGGATGCCGTATCCCGTGCGGTGCCGACCACCACCGGCGTGCTGATCCAGTTCCCGCTATACGGTTCGATCGCCGCACTGATGACCACGGTCAAAGGCGCCGATGCACAGACTTTGGCACACCACATCTCGACCTTTTTCGTCAGCATTGCCTCCCACGACACTTATGCCCTGCTGATGGGCGTGTACTCGGCGATTCTCGGTTTCTTCATTCCGTCCGGTGGCGGCAAGTGGATCATCGAAGCGCCGTACGTGATGCAGGTGGCCAATGACCTGAACTATCACCTGGGTTGGGCCGTGCAGATCTACAACGCCGCCGAAGCCTTGCCGAACCTGATCAACCCGTTCTACATGCTGCCGCTGCTGGGCGTGCTGGGGTTGAAGGCACGGGACCTGATCGGTTTTTCCTTCGTGCAGTTGCTGGTGCACACGCCACTGGTGCTAGTGTTGTTGTGGGCACTGGGGACGACGCTGGCGTATTTGCCGCCGGTAATGCCGTAACCATGAAAAAGGGCCGATATTGAAATCGGCCCTTTTTGTTCCGCCCCGTCTGTTTCAGTATCTGCTGGTCTTAATACGCTGAAAAGGATCTGAGCATGTTCAAACTCGCGGCACTCACCCTCGCAGCCCTTACCCTGAGCACCACCGCCCACGCCGATGCCAATTTGAAGCTGGGCACTACCGAACGCGTTACCCGCCTCTTCGCCTACCCCAACAATTGCAACGTGATCTGCTTTCGCAACTGGACGCTTGAGCAAACCGTCGAGCATTACCTGACCCAGAGCGTGCAGCGCGATGGCTACGGCGACGCGAAGGTTCTGGTCAAAACCGACAATGGTCAGCTTCACGCAGAAATCATCGGCGTGCCCAACGGCTATGAAAAACCTTTGGCGGCACTGCTCGATGCCGGTGACCTGGCCTATAACGGAGCCAGCAAACTGAATGCCGACGGCAAGTGGGCGTATAGCTGGTACCTGTTCCTGCCGCTGGGCATGGCCCTGGAGAACCGCAAAAGCGTCGAGCTGCTGCACTTCCCGCCCGACTATTCGTTGACTCAGGCCCAGGATTACCTGAAGTCCGCCACTACGGATCGTTGGGCCACGCTGCTCACTGCCAATGGCATCCCGGCCGAGCAGACGCCAGGCTTTCAGACCATTGTCGACATCGCCCCCATCGCCGCCCCATCCAATGCAGGCAAAGACCTGGAGGGCGTCTACAGCTACTTCAACGACTACCAGACCACCATGGTCAAGAATGTCAGCCTGCACCCCGGCGGTGAAACATTGCCGATGGTCGCCTTCGGCGCACCGGTGCGTAACTGGATCAAACAACAATACGGCTCGACCGTGAACGTGCTGGGCCTGGCGACAATCAGCCCGAGTGACGGGATGAAAGTGCGGGTGCTGGGTTCCAACCACCCGAGCTACATCTGGTACGCCGCCGACCCGGCGAACTATTCCGGCAACGATGCCAAGGCCAAGGCCGATGCAGCGGGCCTGAAAGTCATGGGCCAGGATTTGAGCGCCGCGTGCTGGCAGGCCGTCATGGGCCGCCAACCGGACAGTAATGCTGATGTCGAGCTGAAAACCTGCACTCAAACCTGGCAAGTGGCCGAGAAAGAAAAAACCTGCCAGCTGTTCTACACCTCGATCCGCAACCTGACGCCTGGCCAGGCAGCAGCCAAATGTTCGACGGCGACGATTCAATTGCAGCTCAAACAGCTCAAGGCGCCAGCTCCAGCCACCGCCCTGCCTGTTCCACCGTTATAAACCGATTGCGGGCAGTCGACCTGTCAGTTATGACAGTAGACTGCTCGCGATATCTGCGAGAGGCTTGGGCCGTACCCACGTGCTGCAGCACTGACAGGATCGTCAGCCGGTGGAAGTTGCAGCACCCAGCCGACAAGGATCGTTATGAGTGCTCATACCCTTCAAGGAAAACAACCACATCCTCCGCAAGGTATTTACCCCTTTTCGGAGCTGCCCGTTCGCCTGGGATTTCCGTCCCTGGCCGACTTCGAAATCATTGCAAACGCCAACGGACAGGCCACAGCCATTGCCGCACGACGCGAATTCCCGCGAATCACGCGTATCTGTCGGGCGTCGGGGCATTTGCTGCCCTATCGCCGCCGCCATACCCGCCAGCTCGCGCCGGGCGTGCATGTCTATGATCCGCGCTTCTGCGGACTGCTGCGACACTCCTGCGACCCCAATGTCTTTCTCGACATGAGCGAGTTGTGGTTATGGGCGCTGAAGGACATCAGCAAAGGTGACTGGCTGACCATGGATTTCGCCACCACCGAAGACAAACTGCAACGCCAGTTCGCCTGCCAGTGCGGCTCATACGATTGCCGTGGCTGGATTACCGGCTACGACGAATCGCCGAACGCCGACGGCCAGGCGTTTCTGCAACACTGGCGTCGGCGAAGCCACGATTGACGGGCTTTATTGCGAACCGAGCGGACGCAGACGGTACTGCGGCGGCAATTGCTCGAAGCCACTGATGGTGGTGTTCAGGCTTTTCCAGCGACCGTCCTTGATGCCGTAGATGCAACCGTGGATCGACAGGCTCTGCCCGCGGTGCCAGGCATTTTGCACAATGCTGGTATGGGCGACGTTGGCCACTTGCTGAATCACGTTGAGTTCGCAGAGGCGGTCGACCTGTTCCTCTTCGGTGGCCAGTTTGGCGAGTTCTTCGCGCTTCTCGTAGTAGAGATCGCGAATCGAACGCAGCCAGCCGTCGATCAGGCCAAACTGGCGATCCTGCATCGAGGCGCGCACGCCGCCGCAGCCGTAGTGGCCGGTGACGAGGATGTGTTTGACCTTGAGTACGTCGACTGCGTACTGAATCACCGACAGGCAGTTAAGGTCGGTGTGCAGCACGACGTTGGCCACATTACGGTGTACGAACAGATCGCCCGGTAGCATGCCGACGATCTCGTTGGCCGGCACCCGGGCATCGGAACAGCCGATCCACAGATACTCAGGCGTTTGCTGGCGGGCCAGTTTGGCGAAGAAATCCGGGTCTTCCTTGGTGATCGCGTCAGCCCAACGCTCGTTGTTATCAATCAGGTCTTGTAAGTCGTGCATGCTGTAAGGCCTCAAGAAAGATGCGCTGCTTTGACAGCCGACCGCCCGTCGGGGTCACGCCAGAATCGCAAGTGTTTTCGTTGGAATTCTCGTGTGTCCGGTGAGTCAACCCTAGTAAGGCCCACAGTATGAGGAATTGCCATGACTGATTCACGACGTCCATACGATGCGGTGCAACCGGAGCCCATCGATGATAACGAAGACCGCATGGGCTCGGTGCATGAACTGAATTTCGACGACGAAGAACCCGGCGCCAGAATCGGTGACGAACTGCCGGACGAGGAGCGCGAGCAACTGATGCCACGCCGGCGCGTACGTGAAGCGGGCCTGACCGGCGCCTCGACCGACGACCATCAACCTACGGACGATGACTTGAGCCCGGAAACCCTGATCCGTGAAGACGGCGCCCGGGATGCCCATGAGGCGGGTAGTGATAACCGCGCGGATTGGGACCTGAGCATCGTCGACAAGGACGATATCGGTGGCGGGTATGGCCTGGATGAGGCGGAACTGGCGCGGCGGGATCCGATCGACAGGAAGCGTTGATCGTTGTCGTCAGCAACAACGCCTTCGCGGGCAAGCCGAAGCTTTTTGACCTCAATCGACCAAAGTGCAGGCCATGACCACCGCATCTTCGCGCCCCCCAACCGCCGGGTAGTAATCCCGCCGCCGGCCGATTTCGTTGAAGCCATAACGTTCGTACAGCTTGAACGCCGCGGTATTGCTGTCGCGCACCTCCAGGAAACACTCCCGGGCGTCGGCCTTGTAGGCAATCGACATCAAATGCTCAAGCAAAGTCAGCCCCAGGCCACGACCCTGGTTTTCCGGCTTGACCGTAATGTTCAGCAGGTGCGCCTCGTCGAGGATGATCTGCACCACGCCGTGGCCTACCTGTTGCTGACCTTCGAACATCAGCCAGATCTGATACTTGCCCAGGCCATCGAGGAAAATCCCGCGAGTCCACGGATGGCTGTAGGCCGCGTATTCGATTTTCAGTACAGCTTCCAGGTCAGCCTCGGTCATCGGGCGAAACGATACAGCGTCACTCATTCGATTCTTTCCAGCGCGCCATCAGCCGACGCATGGCTTGCCACACATCAGCCTTACGCTGTGGCTCTTCCATTAACAATTCCAGGCCCGGTACCGCCCAGGCCGTGCCCAGTCCCTCGATCTGCAACTCGCGATTGAACGCCCCGGCATCCGCTTCACCGGCAAACCGCACCGCGGGCAGGCCAATCAGCCACAAGCAAGCGCATGGCGTTTCTTCCATCCGCACAGAAAGGAAACCCTGTACGAAGTCCCTCGCGGCTTCCGGTCCCTGATCCATCGTGCCACGCACCAGCAACGGCCAGCGTACCGGCTCCCCGACGATCTGCGGGCTGTCCGGCAGACCGGCGGCGCGCAGCATGTCCTTGAGCAACAGGTAGGCAGGATCGCGGGTCTGGAAGGATTCGCCTGTGGGTAACTCCACCAGCAGCAAGCAGCGCCCGGCCCGCAGCAATTGCAGGGCGAAACGCGGGGGCGGCACGATCGGCGCCTTGACCACCACGGGCGCCTCTTCGGCCTCTTCCAGCGGTTTTGCACCGGTGCGCGTGCTTGCCTGCGATGGCCGCGGCACCTCGATCTTCGCCCGCTCGGCCGGTTTGACCACCGGCGCTACGGGCGTTTCAGCCACAACAGCCGGCACGACAGGCACGAGCGCAGCCGGCTCGGGCGTCTCCAGCAGTTCGGGCCGCGACGGCGCAGCAAAGGGCAATTCGGTGCGCGGCAGCCAGTTGACCACCTGCATGGCGGCCAGATAAGCGCGACGACGGGACTCGATAAGCAAAGGTCGGCCACTTGTGAATAACTAAAGTGCGCTGATTCTACCGCCGTTCGCTCAAGATCGCCTGCTGTTGATCGATAGACTTCACCGATAGTCTTTCCACCTATGAAAAATGGCGACAGCCCGTCCCGAGAGTGAATCGCATTGCCCCCGATGCAGTACAATCGCGGCTTTTAATCGCCAACCAGCCGGCCATTCCGATGATCGAACCCAAGCGCGTCTTGCGCGCCCTCGCTGAACACTGGGCACTTCTGGAGCCTCTGTGCGAGCACTTCGACCAAGGCACACTGAGCCTGAACGAACTGCGCACGCAACTGGCCGCCCAGCAACTCGACAGTACGCCGCAGGACATCACCAGCCTGCTCGACGTGTGGATTCGCCTCGACATCCTGGTTCCCGTGGCCAAAAGCCCGAACCGTTTCGAGCTCAATGCGCAGATTCACGACTTCCTCGCCTATCTGCGCCGTGAACACCGGCTGGGCCTGTGCCTGGAGATTGAAGCCTACCTGCGCCACCTGGAGCGTCTGGCCGGTTATATCCAGGACGCGTTCGATATCCGCGACGGCAATGACCTCGCCCGCCAGTTGCGCCTGCTCGACATGCGCGTGCGTGACGTGCTGAAAAAGCTCGATAACGACGAACAGGCACTGGTGGCCGTCGCCGAACGGGCGAAAACCAGCGACCGGCAGATTCCGTTGCGCCAGCGCTACGCCGAAGTGCTGGCGACCTGGGACGAATACGTCGAGCCGATGATTGATCTGGTGAACGCCGACGGCGCCTTCGAACAAGGTGTACGCAAGGTCGAAACCGTCTTGCTGAAAATGCTCAGCGAACAGCAACGCCTCGGCCACCTGGTCGACGACGACATGCTGCTGCGCACCCACGCACGCATCCTCGAAATGCAGACCAGCGCCCAGTTGACCCTGCGTCATGCCCGCGAACTGCTGCTGCCGCTGCGTGAAGAAGCCCGCCGGCACAACGCCGTGACCCGTGGCGCGGCGCTGGCCTTGTCGATGATCCGTCGCAAGGGCCTCGACGCGGTGCCACAAGCGGCGATGCCGATGTTCACCCGCCCGCAAAGCACCTTCCTCGGCAGTGCCAGTCAGGTCGAAGCCTACGTTTATGCCCTGGCGCGTTTCGAACCGAAACCGGCGCGTTTCCCCAAGGCGCACAAGTCTCACAAGGGCGGCGATGCACCACGGGCGCCGCGCACGGTTCGGGAAATGCTCGAACGCTGCGAAGACGCCTTGCCGATGCCGGACCTGATGACCTGGCTGCTGGAGCAGGAACCAGACGGCGCCACCGACGAATTGCTGTACTGGTTCTCGCGCCTGTCGCGGGAAAAACGCTTCACTCGCGAGCGTCTGGAACGTCGCGAATACCATACTCACGAGCATCAGGTCAGCCTGCGCTCCTTCGCCCTGCTCTCGGTCAGCGATGACGCCGCCGAGAATTCTGCGAGCACCCCAAATGCATCTTGATCTTTCCGAACTGTCCCAACTGGCGCCGATCTTTCGCGAGCTGTTCAAGGGTTACCACGTCAGCCGCCGCGATCCGGAACTGTACGCACAGTTGTCGAACTTCCAGGACCAGTACCGCACGCTGTTCAAGGCCCTGGGCTTTGAACTGGTCTGCGACACCCGCGGCTTCTACTACTTCGTGCCGGACCTCGCGGCAGCGGCGGTGAACAAGACCGCCCAGCGTCTGGCCCTGTTCACCTTCATCCTCGTTGAGCACCTGGCCGATCAGGGCCGCGACCCGATCGCCGTGCTCGACGGCGGCAGCCTGGGGCGCGATGAGTTGCCGTCGCTGCTGGAAAAATACCGCGACCTGTTCATCCAGGCCGAAGTGCAGACCCAGGACGAGCTGGAAGAAAAGATCATGCGGCGCATGACCCAGCTCGGTTTCGCCAGCGAAGAAAACGGCATCTACCGTTTCCTGCCGCCGATGCACCGTTTCCTCGATGTGTGCCTGTCGGTGCAGCAGGACCGCGATCTGGCCGCCAGCCTGCACAGCGTCCTGCCGTTGCCGGTGCCGGTACTGATCGACGAAGACAGCGACGAAAAACTGCTGCAGACCGATGACCCACTCGACCTCGCGGGTTTTGAAGAAGACAGCGAAGATGAAAGCGAAGAAGACGCCTTAGCCCGGGCCATTGCCGAAGAACAGGAGCTCGACGCATGAGCAAGGAACGTTACGGCATCCGCCGCTTTGCCCTTTTGAATACCGCCGGCTACAGCCTTGGCCTGTTCCCGCTGGAAGAGCCGCTGTCGGTGTACGGCGCAAACAACCTCGGTAAGTCCGCCTCGATCAACGCCTTGCAGTTCCCGATCCTGGCGCGCATGTCGGACATGAGCTTCGGCAAATACAGCCTGGAACAATCCCGACGCTTCTACTTCGCCTCGGACACCAGTTACATCCTGGTCGAAGTGAACCTGCCCCACGGTCCCCATGTGATCGGTGTGGTCGGCCGTGGCCCGGGCGGCGGTTTCGGTCACCAGTTCTTTGCCTATACCGGCAAACTGGACCTGGCCCACTACCAGAAAAACGATACCTGCCTGCGCCAGAAAGAGCTGTTCACCAACCTTGAGCGCGAAGGCCTTAAGGCCTACGAACTCAAGCCGGATGAGCTGCGCCGTTTGCTGGTCGGTGGCCACACCTCGATCCCGCTGGACCTGACGCTGATCCCGCTGCGCTCCACCAGCGAGCAAAGCCTGAAGACCTTCCGCGCGCTGTTCATCAACCTGCTGCACATGCGCGAAATCACTGCGGCCAAGCTCAAGCAACTGTTCCTCGATGCTTTCGAACACAGCCTGCGTTCCGGCAGCGTCGATTACATTGCCGCGTGCGAAGAAGCGTTCCGCGATGTACGACGCATGGAGCAAGACTACAACTCGCTGGTCGCCGCCGGCCCCTTGGTCGAAGCCTTGGCCAACGGCGTGAAACAACGTGACCTCCTGCGCGGCAAACTGCACCGGATCTCGCCCCTGCTCGACTCCTTGCTCGGCACCTGGTCGGACTACGCCAGTGCGCGCAAAGAGGAGCTGACCATTCAGGCCGAACATTACCGCAACGAGCAGGATGCCCTGCAAAACGACCAGCGCGGTGGCACTCAGGAGCTGATGCGCCTGGAGCGGGAAATCACCGGCATCCAGCGCTGGCTCGGCGAATTGTCAGTGCTCAAGCATCGCTTTGCCCTGGTCGATGACGTCAAGGTGCTGGAACAGCAACTGCTGGCCGCAAAGGACGCCCACGACGAACTGGCCGGTGCGCTGGCACAATCGCGCCAATTCAGCGCCGAAGACCTGGACGAACGCCTGCGCGACCTGGAAAAACGCCTAAAGTCTGTCAAGCAGCAACTCGATCACGCCGATAACAACAGCTACGCCCGCCTGCGCGAAGAGTTCTCGCAGCAAGACGTCGAACGCCTGATGCGCCTGTTCAACAGCGCACTGTTCAGCCTGCCGCTGGGTGAACACGGCATCACCCTTGACGACGATGGCGAGTGGGTCAAATCCGTGGAACTGATCCTCGACGGTTTCAAAGGCGAACGCTTCGAAGTGCCTGGCCTGTCCATCGACATCTCGCACATCGAACCACCGGCGTTGCAGGCCCTGGCTGACCGCGCGGCCCTGCGCGACCAGAAAGAACGCCTGGAAAAAGAACTCAAGCAACTGAAAACCCAGCAGGCCGTGGCCGCCGACCGCGCCGCGAGCAAGACCCGGACCGAAGTCCTGTACCAGCAAGTGCTGGATGCGCAGAAAGCCCTGGAAGATTTCCGTCGCGCGCAAACCCTGAGCGCTGAAGAAGGCGACAAGCTGGAACAGATGGCGCAGATGGAAGCCGCACAGGACGAATTGAAGCGCTCCAGCGATGCCTTTACCGAGCGCGTCCAGCAACTGTCGGCCAAGCTGCAACTGGTCGGCCGTCAGATCGGCGACATGGAAGCCAAGCAACGCACCCTCGACGACGCCCTGCGCCGCCGTCAGTTGTTGCCGGCGGACCTGCCGTTCGGCACACCGTTCATGGATCCGATCGACGACTCCATGGACAACCTGCTGCCGCTGCTCAATGACTATCAGGACAGCTGGCAGGGCCTGCTGCGGGCCGATGGCCAGATCGAAGCGCTGTACGCTCAGGTGCGCCTCAAGGGCGTGGCCAAGTTCGACAGCGAAGACGATATGGAGCGTCGCCTGCAACTGTTGATCAACGCCTATGCGCACCGCACCGACGAAGCCCTGACCCTGGGCAAGGCTCGCCGTGCCGCCGTGACGGACATCGCCCGGACCCTGCGCAACATCCGCAGCGACTACGACAGCCTCGAACACCAGCTGGCACTGTTCAACCGCGAGATCAACAAACGCCAGGTCTCCAACCTGCAAAGCTTCCGCATCGTCCTCGCTCCGAACAAGGAAGCGCTCAAGCACATCGACCAGATCATCCACAGCGCCGGTCAGTACGAAGAAGGCGAAACCCTGTCGGTCTTCGATCTGAGCCAAAGTGCCGAGCAGGACAACAAGAACGAAGAGGCCAAGGAGTACCTGGCACGGCTGGTGGCGGCCAACCACAACCAGCTCGGCCTCAAGGACCTGTTCGAACTGGCTTTCGAAATCACCAAGGTCAATGGCCAGCCGGTGATCCACACCGACATCGACGGCGCGGCGTCCAACGGCACCACCATGACCATCAAAGCGCTGACCAACATGTACTTGTTGCTGCACTTGATGGACCGTGACCAGGCCGGTCGCGTGCGCCTGCCGTACTACCTCGACGAAGCGGCGGACATCGACGAGAAGAACCAGGCCGCATTGTTGGAAACCAGCCTGCAACTGGGCTTCGTGCCGATCCTGGCGAGCGTCAAGCCGCAGGTCTGCGCCAGTGTCGCCATCGATCTGGAAGGCGGCAGCGGCCCCTCCGGCATCTACATCGACGAGGCGGACTGGAAGTACATCCGTCGTCACGACCAGGTGAAGGCGACGATCAACGAGCAAGCAGATGAACCGGAGCTGGACGCGGTCTGACGCTTGAATCGAAGGCAATGAAAAAGGCCGCGATCCAATGGATTGCGGCCTTTTTCATAGGTGGGTCATTTAGCTTTGCAGTGAACTTCAGGGCCTCTTCGTCGGAGCGCCGCCCGGGGCAAGCCCGCGAAGGCGTCATCACTGACGCCACATAACCCTCAGACTATTTACCCAGCGAAATCTTCGGCGCCCAGGTCAGCCATTCCTCTTCGAACTTATCGAACAGCGCGAACGTCTGCTCCGGTCGCGCCGGGCTGCCCATGCGCTCGCCGTCCGGCGTGGCGAAGGCGACACCACCCTGAATCATCGTCTCCAGGGATTCAGTACGCACCGTTGCACCTCTGAACAGGCCGACATCGAAATCAAAACCGCTGGTGTTCCAGAACCGAGTGCCGCTGCGTACCAGTGGCGCGTACTTCGGCTCGATCAGGATATGGATCAATACACGATCAGCGGTCTGGCCCAGCTCATAACCCGTCACCTTGCCCACGGTGATTTCGCGATATGTCACCGGCACGCCGGCTTTCAGCGAACCGCGACGAGCGGCGCTCAGTACCAGACTCAATCCCGCTTCCTGCCTGGCCGTTTCCGGCGCAGCGGCCAAAGCCACAAAGTTGTTTTGCGGCCCCAGATTCTTCGGCGCCGGTTGCACCTCGATGTACTGCCCGGTCACCAGGGTCTCGAGGTTTGACGTCTTGATCAGGCCCAGCTCAGGCTTGACCACCCAGAACTGACTACCGACCCGGGCAATGCGCTCCGGCACTTCCGTTATCCGCGCGGTCAGCAGCACCGATTGCAGGTCGTCACTCAGGTCAACGTCCTCGATCTTGCCGACATCCAGGCCCTTGAAGCGAATCGGCGTGCCCGTACGCAAACCATCGGCGCGGTCTACCTTGATGGTGATCACCGAACCCTTTTGCGTGGCGTCGTCATGGCTGGCGAACAAGCGGAAACGTGGGATGCGCTTGCGTAGCGGCGCCTTGGCTTCCGGGGTTTCAAACGCAATACCGCCGGCCATCAAGCTTTGCAGCGATTCACTTTTGACTTGAATCCCACCGGTCAGCCCGCCCGTGAGCGTGATGCCGCTGGCATTCCAGAAACGTGTCGAAGCGTTGACCAGATCCTCATACTCCTTCTCGATGTGCACGCCAATGATCAACTGTTTCTTGGTGCGCGAGAACTGATAGCTCTGTACCGAACCGACCTTGACCTGCTTGTAGAGAACCGGGCTGCCGACTTCCAGCGAGCCGAGATTTTCCGTGAACAACACCAGGTGCAGACCAGGTGCACGCAGATCCAGCGGTGGTGCCTTGGCCCGTGCCACGAACTCCCGTTGTGGCGCCGCACCCTTGTCGCCAGGACGCACAGCGATGTAGTTACCTTTGACCAGCGCTTCCAGGCCGGTAATCCCCGCCAGGGAAATCGACGGTTTGACCACCCAGAATTGCGTACCGTCCACCAGGTAATCTTCGGCCAACGGATCCATCGTCAATTCGGCGGTGGCCCCGGACAGATCGGGATCAACCTTCAACGCTTTGAGATTGCCGACCTGAATACCTTTGTACATCACCGGCGTACGACCGGCCTGCAAGCCTTCGAAGTCGGTGAGCTTGACCTTGACCCGGATACCGGCCGCCGCTGCATCGAAGTCTTCGTAGAGTCTGAACGGCAGGCTTGGGTCGGTAGGCGGGCTGTCCTTGCGGTTTTCAGGTGTAGCGAACGCAATACCACCGGCGACAATGCTGGCCAACGACTCGCTACGCACTTTCACACCGGATAGATTGGCATCGATGCTGATGCCGCTGGCGTTCCAGAAGCGCGTGTGTTTGCGCACCAGTTTGGCGTAGGTCGGTTCGATGAAAACCTTGAGCTCTACGGTGCTCTGATCTTCAGAGAGCACGTAGCTCTTGATCTGCCCCACCTTGATCTGTTTGTAGAACACCGGGCTGCCGCGATTCAATGAGCCCAAGCGATCAGCCTTGATGGTCAGGTGCAGACCCGGCTGGGCATCGGAGAGCGGTGGCTCCTGAGCCAGGGCCTTGAACTTGCGAACCGGTTCACCCTCGCCCGGACTGATTGCAACGTAGTTACCCGAAACCAGCGTCTCAAGGCCCGTAATACCGGCCAGCGTCACGCTCGGCTTGACCAGCCAGAAGCGCGTGCTGGTTCGCAGGTATTGCTCTACGTCCTTGTTCATTTCGATGCTGGCAATCACACCTTTGGAACCGCCCTCGTCATCGAGCTTGAGGCTTTTGACCTTGCCGACCGACATGCCCTTGTAGACGACTTCCGTCTTGTTGGCCTGAATGCCTTCGCCACTTTCAAAGCGCACCTGAATCTCGATGCCATTCTCGTTGTAAGCACGCCAGCCAAGCCAGCCACCGATGATCAAGGCGATCAGGGGCAACACCCAAATGGCAGACCAGTTGGAGGCCGGTCTGGTTTTCGCTACAGGCAAATCAGTCATGGTCGTCGTCCGACTCCGTGTTATCCCAAATCAGTCGGGGATCGAAAGTTACGGCGGCAAGCATCGTCAGAATCACCACAGTGGCGAAAGCGATGGCGCCTAGATTGGCTTCAATACTGGCAAGCCGTCCAAAATTCACGACCGCCACCAGGATGGCGATCACAAAGATATCGAGCATCGACCAGCGGCCGATGAACTCGATGAAGCGGTACATCCAGATACGCTGGCGAGCCGAAAGGGGTTGACGACGCTGCACGGAAAACAGCAGCAAAGCGATGCCTACCAGCTTGAAGGTAGGCACCAGGATACTGGCGATGAACACTACGGCCGCAATGGGGAACATCCCGTAGTGCATCAACTCGATCACACCGGCCATGATCGTGCTCGGCGCACCTTTGCCCAAGGAGTTCACGGTCATGATCGGTAGCAAATTGGCCGGTATGTAGAGAATGGCGGCGGTAATCAGCAATGCCCAGGTCCGTACCAGGCTATTCGGGCTGCGAGCATGCACCAGCGCTCCGCAGCGCGTACAGACTTGCTCATCGGTATCAGCTTCCTGCCTGTTCAATTCATGACATTCCTTGCAAATCAGAATGCCTGCATCAATCGCCCGCATGAGCATCTTCTCCTGATAACGCTTGCCAGATCTGGTGAGGCGACATCACGACTTCCAGCCAGACTTGAATCAGCAACAAGCCAATGAAGCACGCCAGGCCGAGGCCTACGGTGATTGCTGCCATATCTGCCAGCTTGACGATCGCCACCAGTACGCCCATGAAGTAAACCTCGAGCATCCCCCATTCGCGTATATGGTGATAAATGCGATAGAGCAACAGGCCGTAGCTGCGTCCGACATCAAAACGGATGCTCAACAATACGGCCAATTGGCACAGTAGCTTGAGCAGCGGAATCCCCATGCTGCACAGGAACACGATTACCGAAACGCTTTGCATGCCTGTGTCAAAAAGCGCGACAACACCGCTCCACACTGTGTCTTGCGAAGATTGCCCGAGCAGATTGAGTTGCATGATGGGTAAAAAGTTCGCCGGAATAAACAACAACAGGGCAGCAATGACCAGGGCAAGACTGCGCTGTACGACGTTGTAACGATTGGCGTAAAGCTCGTAGCCACAGCGCGGACACAGGGCTTTTTCGCCATGGGCGAGTTCTGGCTTACGCATGAGCAGGTCGCACTCATGACAGGCAACCAGATTGTCTAGTGGTAATTCTGACAGCCCTTGGGCGTCAACCGGATCCGGCATACAGGCTCTGAGTCTGAAAAAGTTGGCCCTATTCTAGTGCCATGAACTGAAAATAACTGTGCAAAATGTGCAACAGCCAGCCCTGTTTTTTCACGCACAAAAACAAAACCCCTACCTGCGTATGCAGATAGGGGTTTCGGAATTTAATCTTGACGATGACCTACTCTCACATGGGGAAACCCCACACTACCATCGGCGATGCATCGTTTCACTTCTGAGTTCGGGATGGGATCAGGTGGTTCCAACGCTCTATGGTCGTCAAGAAATTCGGTGTGCCGACCCGTCTTTCGACGTTTCAGCAAATTGGGTATGCGATAGATTTGTGTGTTGTGCGAACTTTCGGTTCATTGCGTCTTCACACACCGCAATCTGGTGCCTTTTCAGGTCAGCAAATTGCTTGGGTGTTATATGGTCAAGCCTCACGGGCAATTAGTATTGGTTAGCTCAACGCCTCACAGCGCTTACACACCCAACCTATCAACGTCGTA
>NZ_NEJH01000020.1 GCF_002113025.1 Pseudomonas sp. B28(2017)
TTTGCTTACTTTTTTTTCGACTGAAAAAAGTAAGGCGCCGTAAGGGCGCAAAGGTGATTCAGCGTCACCTCGGCAAATGGATAAGCTCACAACTCACAAAACCAACGCCAACGCCAACGCCAACGCCAATCTTCCCCGGTAATCCGTGATGAACCTTTTTTTGCCTGCAATTTTGTCTGACGACCACTGCTGGTTTTATCCGGCCGACACCGTCCGTCACGGCGCCGCTTGCAGGACACGCCCTTGCGATTGCTCGGGCAGCAAACAGCCTTTGGCCATCCACTGGCAGTCTCTGGCCCAGCGAAAACCGGATTCCAGATCGCCTCGGTCGTTGTAATACCCCAGCCTGAGTTGAGTGGCACTCAGGTCGAGTTTGACAAAACCAGCCCGCGAGGTAGTAAAGGTGCTATTCGGCGTTGGCGTTTGCAGGACATCCAGCTTCTGGCCACCCGCCCCGGAAATCACCCACGCGGGTTCATCTGCACGCAACAGCAATTGCTGGTTGTGATCGTGCCCCGACAAAAGCAGATCGACGTGGTTGCGTTGCAACACTGGCAACAGCCGTGTGACCAGGTCCGACTCCTCGCCATGCTCGCCTTGATTGCGCACCGGATGATGGGACGCGGCTATTCGCCATACCGGAGCCGGTCCGGGTGCCTGATACGCCTGATCGATCAAGTCGATTTGCTGCTGCAGACTTTCACGTGGCGCCGAAGTGTCGAGGAACACCATCCGCACCAATGGCCGCCCGTCGACGTCACCGAAATCCTTGACGTAGAAATTCGCCGGCATCTGCCAGCGACCCGAGCCCCTGTGCTGTTGGCCGTACTCGATCTCGTATTTTTGCGACACCGGATAATCGTGATTACCCAGCACGGCGTAAAACGGCACATGGCTGAGCCAGTGCCCCCAATAGACACGCTCGAATCGGGTTCCCCAACGATAATCGTGGGTACCGGTCAATGGCTTGCCGTAGAAGTTGTCGCCGAGGAAAACCACCATGTCCAGGCGCCCCTCCCGGGCCGCGACACGTTCCATGGCTTGCCCCACTCGCCACTGTTGCAGGTCACCGCTGCCTTGATCGCCCAGGGCGATCAACGACGCCGACGCAGGGTCCAGGCCGCTCAGCGGAACATAGGGTGAAGGCGGCGTGAGCAACCAGTAACTGCCCGCGATCAGCAGTAGCGCGAAGGCAATGCTTGAGCCGAGCACGACCCTTCGGAGCACCAGGCGTTTTGTAAATTTCGAG
This sequence comes from Pseudomonas sp. B28(2017), assembly GCF_002113025.1. Lineage (GTDB taxonomy): Bacteria > Pseudomonadota > Gammaproteobacteria > Pseudomonadales > Pseudomonadaceae > Aquipseudomonas. The sequence continues at coordinate 1,250 of NZ_NEJH01000020.1, forward strand.
GGGGGATTTGTGCGATTCAATCAGGGATTCACCGGGCATCGAATGTCAGATTGGTTGGCGAAATGAAGGTCAACTTTCACCCCCAATAGATCACCAGTTGTTCACGCTTCGTTAAGAAATCGTTCCGTGTACTTTTTTCAGCCTTCCTTCACCAGTAGCCAGGAGTCATGTCGCGCCCTGTCCCACTGCTGATTGCACTGTGTTGCCTGCTGTTATTCTTCGCTCTTGGCAACCACCAACTACAAGGCTCCACCGAAGCACGGGTCGCCGGAATTGCCATGGAAATGCAGCTGGATAATGACTCGAACACACTCCCCGAGCTCACTGAAGGTTGCCCCAGGCAACAAAAAACCCGCAGCCCTTTCGGGTTGCAGGTTTTGCTGTTCAAAGCGAACTCAATTCACTGGCTGGGTCTGAGTCGCCGATAGCGGTTGTTGCGCCATTGAAAGCACGGGTTGTTCCAGCCTCGCTCGCCCGTAAAACGCCAGCGCCGTCAGCAAACACGCCAGCCACACAAAGATCCCGGCCCAGAGGGTGTGGGACATGTAGTGCCAGCCTTGCAGCACCCGCGTTGTGCCGTAGATGAAACCGAGGGTCAGCGAGCCGTACATGATCGCCTTGGAATAGCGCCAGCGATAACGGCGAGCCACGAAGTACAACGCCAGCATGGTGAAACCACCCGACGCATGTCCGCCCGGCCAGCAGCGACCGTCACCGGCGACTTTCAGCAGGTCGAAATTTTCATACCACTCGACGTGCTCCATTTTGCCGCCGTACAGGGTGGTCTCGATCGGGCAATACACGCTGGTGTGGCCCTTGAGGTAGTGAATGACCCCGGTACTGATGGAAAACGCGAACACCACATAGAGAAAGTCCCGACGGTGCCGGGTGGCAAAGCGCAGCACCGGTGCGACTTTGATTTTTTCGAGGAATGCGATGATTTTCGTATGTTTTTCCGCCCTCAGACGCGGCCAGAGAAACGACAGCAAGGCACCGATAATCGCAATTTCGCCGGTCCAGTTCGGGATGATCCGTGCCCATTTGTGGGTGATTTTTTCGAACAGATGGACCTGATCCAGAGGGTATGTCTGCGTCACCGGATCAAAAAAGTAATTGTTGAAGGCGATGTCGATTGTGGTCATGTCGAACATCAGGAACACCACGACCGCGCAGGCCAGCGGAATACCGAAATTCACCCAGTAAAAGCGGTAGCGAGAAGCGGTCAGCATTGTGAATCCTGATTGAAAAAGAGGATGGAAAACTCAATGAGTGCTCACCGAGCTCCAGTCAGAAGCCTCGATGAAACCCAGCATGCGCGGAGTCTGAGGGGTTTCGGCGGAAATAAACAGCGAGGCGCCATAACCCAGTGTCGAAGGCGGTAACTTCAGGTCTTTTTCCAGTTGCTCCATGCACTCGCTGTGGGTCACCAGAACCAGGTTACGTCCGGCTACCTTGTGCGCAAGCGCGTCGCGCAGCATGGTGCCCTTGCAAATGATCAGCCAGTCCTCCCCCGTGCCAACCTTGTTGAACATGAAGTTGGCGGTCTGTGCCGTGCGCAGGATCGGGCTGTTGTAGATATCGGCCTTGTCCAGGCCAAGGCGTTTGAACTGTGCCCCGAGGCTCTCGGCAACACTGCGAGAGCGCTCGGTAATGCCATCGTTGCCAACCAGGCAAGGCGCCGAGGAGTGATCGCAGCGCTCGACATGGCGCACCAGCACGATCACATCGCCCTTGGCCCATCCCGCCATCAAAGCCTGTGCACCGGCCACATTGCCGTGAGCCAGGTCCGGCGCAGTGGCGGGACGCAGCAAAAACACGGTCAGCGGGACAACCAGCAGCGCCGAGGCCAACACCACCGCAGCGTTGCGATAACGGGCGAAGCGGTTCAGATCGATCGAGCGTTTTATCCCGAAAAGACTCAGTCTTAATTCCACATCAAGCCGCCTCGCCGGCACGGACCACCTCATTAGATCCCGAAAGGTTAAGGACACGTGCGTTGCCGGCGGGTGAAAGACATGTGAAAAAAAGCTTAAAACGCTGCAAAAACCTTGTTACAGAATCCGCCGCACAAAAACCTTTCAGCTCCCGGGATTGCTGCCGATACATCTTGCTTACACAGCTTGGCGGCCCCCAAAAAAAACAATCTTCCAGCCAACCGACGAAATAGAAGCACTACGTTCCTGGAGGAATTTGATGAATAGCTGGTTCGGCAACATCAGCGTGAACCTGAAACTGGGCCTGGGATTTGGCCTGGTGCTGGCACTGACCTGCGTCCTCGCCCTGACCGGCTGGACCAGCCTGGGCGGGTTGATCGACCGCAGCAACTGGATGAGCGACATCACCCAGCTCAACGCCGGCCTGACCAAGCTGCGCGTGGTTCGCCTGCAATACATGCTGACCAACGGCGATGAAACCGCCGCGCAGAGCGTGCAGACCACCCTCGACGCCTTCTCGGCCCAGCAACAGGCCCTGCTGGCGAAGTTCAAGAGCCCGGAAAACCTCAAGCTGCTCCGAGAGCAAAGTGCCGTCATCGACGCCTACAAGGTGTCCCTCGGCAAAATGCGCAACGCTTATCGCGCCGGCAACAGTGCCCGCGACGCCATGAGTGCCAACGCCGAAACCGCCAACACACTGATCAATGACATCACTTCCCGCGTTCAGCAAATGCCGCTGAGCGACCAGCGCTTTGAACAGTTCCAGGCCATTACTGCTGCCAGGGAAGCGTTTCTGCTGGCCCGCTACGAAGTGCGCGGCTACACCGCCAGTACCAATGCCGAGACCGAGCAAAAAGCGCTCGGCCAACTGGACGCCGCCATTGCCAGCCTGAAACCGCTGAACGCGCATTTCGCCGATACCCAGCAAGACGCCCTGCGTCAGCTGGAGGCAGCACTGGGCAACTACCGCAGCGCCTTGCAGGCCTACAAGGCCGCCAGCAATGACGCGGTGCAAGCGCGCAAGGAAATGACCGATCAGGGCACCGCCATCGTCTCCCAAAGCGATCAGCTGTATCAGATCCAGCTCGACCGTCGTGACGCCGAAAGCGCCCGGGCGCGCACCTTGCAGTTGGTCAGCACCTTGCTGGCGTTGCTGGTGGGCGTCATTGCCGCCGTGCTCATCACTCGCCAGATCACCCGTCCACTGCGCGAAACCCTGGCGGTGGTCGACCGCATCGCCAGCGGTGACCTGACCCAGAACGTGCTGGTCACCCGCCGCGACGAGCTCGGCGTGTTGCAGCAAGGTATCGCACGCATGGGCGTGACCCTGCGTGACTTGATCAGCGGCATCCGCGACGGCGTGACCCAGATCGCCAGCGCCGCCGAAGAGCTGTCGGCCGTGACCGAGCAGACCAGCGCCGGGGTCAACAGCCAGAAAGTCGAGACCGATCAGGTCGCGACCGCCATGCACGAAATGACCGCCACCGTGCAAGAAGTCGCGCGCAACGCCGAAGAGGCCTCGCAAGCCGCTGCGGCGGCGGACGGCGAAGCCCGTGAAGGCGACAAGGTGGTCAACGAAGCCATCGCCCAGATCGAGCGCCTGGCCAGCGAAGTGGTGCGTTCCACTGAAGCCATGAGCGTGCTGCAACAGGAAAGCGACAAGATCGGCAGCGTCATGGACGTGATCAAGGCCGTGGCCGAGCAGACCAACCTGCTGGCGCTCAACGCCGCCATCGAAGCGGCCCGCGCCGGGGAAGCCGGCCGTGGTTTTGCGGTGGTAGCCGACGAGGTCCGTGGCCTGGCCCAGCGCACGCAGAAATCCACCGAGGAAATCGAAGGCCTGGTCGCCGGCCTGCAGAACGGCACGCAACAAGTGTCGGCCGTGATGAACAGCAGCCGCACCCTCACCGACAGCAGCGTGGCCCTGACCCGCAAGGCTGGCGAGTCACTGGAGAACATCACCCGCACGGTGTCCAACATCCAGTCGATGAACCAGCAGATCGCTGCCGCTGCCGAACAGCAAAGCGCGGTAGCCGAAGAGATCAGCCGCAGCATCATCAACGTGCGCGACGTATCCGAACAGACCGCTGCGGCGAGCGATGAGACCGCCAAGTCCAGCGTTGAGCTGGCGCGCCTGGGTGGTCAACTGCAGCAGATGGTGAGCCACTTCCGCGTGTAACCGTACACCTGCGGTGATTGAAAGACCCATTCGTCGGATCGCCGCCCGGGGCAAGCCCGCTCCCACAGGTAGAGAGTCGAACACAGAATCTGTGAACGACGCAAAACCCTGTGGGAGCGAGCTTGCTCGCGATGGCGATCTCACAGACTGCATCTGAAAGGGTGTGCTGCGCGACTTACCGCGTGCCGCGCTGGCGCAATGCCGACGGCATGAAGTACGCGTCTTCCGGCACCGGTTGGGCGAAGTCCACGGTGGTCGGCTCTTCGTTGTCCAGGTTCTGCACGTAGTAACGACGCGCCTGCAAGTCATGGAAGACGTCCAGCGCACTCCAGGTGGTGGGCAGGTCGTAGAAGTTTTTCAGGTAGGCCATCGACACCCGCCACAAATCCCCTCGTCCATCATATTGATCCACCAATGCGGCGCCCCAACTGTCCTCGTCCAGAAACAGCACGCGCCTGGAGTAGATATGCCGCGCGCCCGGCTTGAGCGTGCCTTCGACCACCCAGACCCGATGCAGCTCATAACGGGTGAACTGCGGGTTGAGGTGGCCCGGTGCGAGCAACTGCGCGTACTTCACCTCAGGGCTGCCGACTTTGTAATTGTTATAGGGAATGTAGACCTCTTGCTTGCCCTTGAGCTTCCAGTCGTAGCGATCCGGCGAGCCGTTGAACAGGTCGGTGTCGTCCGCCGTGCGCAGGCCGTCGGAAGAGGCGATCGGGGTGTCATACGCGAGGTTCGGCGCCCGACGCACGCGGCGTTGGCCCGCGTCGTAGACCCAGGCCTGACGCGGGTCCTTGAGCTGGTCCAGGGTCTCGTGAACCAACGCCGCACCGCCAGCCAGCCGGGCCGGGCTCTTCACGAACGCCAGGTAGTAAAACAGGATGTTTTTCAGGTCAGCAAACTGCCCGCCCGGACGGTAATAGTTGAAGAACCCCTCCTGCTGCGAGGTCACAAGCGCGAAGCTGCCGTTACGTTGTACCGGCGCTTCGGAGGCACGCCGGACCACATAGATGCCGCGATAACGGGTGATGTGGTTCCACAGCACCTCGATCCCGTCCTTGGGCACCGGGAACGGCACACCGCCGTAGGCATCGGCGAAACCGGTCCCGCCATCGAGCAGCTTGGCCGAGGTCGCATTTTTCAAGGTGTTGTCATACAGCCACTGCGGCGCCGAACCAGAGCGGCGAGAGGGATAGACCGGCATCTGGAAGGTGTCGGGGTAGCTGTTGAACAGTGCGATCTGACCCGGGCTGAGGTGGGCCTTGTACTGATCGAGGTTGGCCTTGGTGATGGTGAACAGCGGCTTGTCCGTCGCATACGGGTCCAGATGATGCTGACCGGGCTTGTAGCCCGCCGGCGCCTGGGTGATGCCGCCGTTCCAGGCCGGTATGGTCCCGGCGGCGTTGCCGGCACGTTCGGCTCCCAGCGGCGTCAGCGTGGTTTTCAATTGCTCGGCCAGTTGGGGCGTGACCGCGGCCAGCGCACTGCCGGCGGCCAGGCTCAGGAACAGCGCCAGTGTGGTCTTGGTCAGTCTTGAAGTGTGAAACATGATCGTTCTCCGAATTAAAGGCAGCAGGCCTGCAACGCACAGCAGGCTCGCTCCCACAGGCGCTACATCTGTGTTCTGGGTAATCAAAGGAAGTACTTGAGGTTGAAGCCGACGTTGTCGCGGTCACGCAGACCGTTGTCCTGCCCACCGCCATAGAACTCGGTGTATTGCAGCTCGGCCTCCAGCTTGTTCTGGTAGTTGGCCTTGATCCCCAGGGTGTAGGCCTTGCGTCCCTCGATGACGTTGCCCGCCTGATAGCTGTTGCCCTCGAAGTCATCCTTGTAGACGACATAAGGCGAGACGTTGACGCCGGCATACACGTCGTTCCAGGTGCCGTTGAGCATCGCGGTGTAGCTGTAGGAGTTGCGGTTGACCTGGTCGCTGCGCTCGCCGCCGGACACATAGGAAAAGTTACCGGTGCCAGCGAAGTAACGAGTACTGCCGTCAAAAGCGGTGTATTGCAGACTGCTGCCGCGCAGGTGCTCGGACGCCAGTTCGAATACGCCGAACATCGAGTCGAATGACAGGCTCGGGCCAAAGTTGTAAATGGTGCCGATGGAGGTGTTGAACGCTTCCACCCGCTCGGCGTTATTGATCTGACTGGCGAGCGTGACCTGCTGCCCGCCAATGTTGATGGTCTGGCCGGCCGCCGCTGCGGCAGCGCCATTGGCCAGGTCGCCGATCAGGTCGTTGGTGGCGGCGATCCCGATGGGCAGGTTCGGCCGATAAGCCACTTCACCGAATACCGACGCCTGGCCCAGGGTGGTGTTGAAACTGAAGCCGTACATGCGGATGTCTTCGGCGTAGCGCCGATGCGCCTGGATATTGCCCAGCACATCCACGGTCGCCAGGCCGTTGGCCAGTTGCCCCGCCTGACTGCCGGCGACACCGGTCAACAGGTTGGTCAGGGCATTCATGTCGATGCCCTTGTACCCTCCCAGATCGGCGGAAATGGTCGGTTCCTTGGCGTGGTAGTTGACCATGTACAACCCGAATTCGGTGCTGTTGAGTTCTTCGGCGATGTAGCGAAAAGCGAAACCGAACTGGCCGTCGTTGCGCGCGTTGAAATCCTTGCCGACCGAGGCCACCTTGACGGTGTTGCCAAAGGCAGGGGTGACCCCGCCGGCGTACAGGCCGGTGGTCCTCAGGGCCTGGTTGAATACCGGGTTGTTGCCCAGCGCGCTGTACAGACCGATCACGTTGCCGAAGCCAGGTACCGGGGTGTCCAGCGCGGTACCGGTAAAGTTGTTGTAGGCGGTGTTGCCGCCGTCGGCGAACAGGTCCGTCTGCGAGTAGAAAGTGCCGACCGGGTCGATACGGGTTTCCTTCCAGTTGGTCTGGTAAAAGCTTTCCATGGTCAGGGTGTCGGTCAAGCCGATGTTGAAGCTGAGCGCTTCCACCGGTACCAGCACTTCCTTGACTTCGGCCCCGGGCAATCGGTACTTGGCCGCATCCACCGGGTTGGTGGTGTTGATCCCGCCACGGTAGAAAATCCCCTCGCCCCAGTTGAATACCTGGCGCCCTATCCGTGCCGTGACCGGCATCTGCGCGACGTCCCAATTGCCATAGAGGTAGGCGTCGAGCATCTCCACCCGGCTGCCGGCGATATCGCGGGTCTGGCTGGTGAAATGGTCATCCTGCGGGAAACTCTGACTGGGTTGCGACGGGTTGTTGTTGCGGTAGTAATCGTTGCGCTTGTCCATCAGTTGGGTGTCATAGAACGCGGTGCCGCGCACGAACATCCCGTAGTTCTGATAGTTGGCCTCGAGCTCCGAGGTGATCTTGTACACCTCGGAAACCAGCCCGGTGTCGAAGTTGCGATTGCCGTCGTTGGTGTTGACGTCGTCGTTGTTCTTGTCCCGGCCCTGGACCCGCCACAGGCGACCATAAGACAAGGTACTGTCGAATGAACCGGTGATCTGATTGTCCAGCACACTGAACTCCCCGGCCTGCACGACGTCGACCGCGCACAGCTGCAGCAGCCCTGCCAGACTGGCGCCGGGAAGCACCGCGCCAGACAGGCGAAATCGAGTCCTCATGATCTGTTCCCCTTTCCCTGGTTTTATTGTTTTTGTGTTCTGGCAATGTGGCTGCGATGGCTATGGCGCCAATCCCGCTGTGGCATAAATCCGACTGTGCGCACCGAAATGTCCCAGCAGTTTGAACAACTGCCGGTTGAGTGCCGGATGGTCGAAATCTTCGCGCTGCAGCTGATTACCGCTGCTGAAATCGCTGGTGATCGGCGCTGTGTCCAGCCACTGGCCGATGGCTTCATCAAACGCTGCGGATTCGTCGACAGACTCGGCACTCACCACTTCACGCAGGTAGTCCACCGAGTACGGCGGGTAATGGGCGTCCTGGGCAGAATCGGCATAAGCGTCAAGCATCGGATGGGGCTGCCCCGCGCGCAGCAAACGACGCAGCCAGGCCGACTGATACTTCTCCACTTCCATGTGCCGGGTCGCAACGCGTTCGATGGACGCCTGCTTATCGGCAGCGAAACCGGCCAGTGCCTTGCCTTCCAACAGAAGAAGATTGGCAAGGTCGACGCCGGGCAATGGCTTGGCGTGATAAGGCTGGGTCAGATCCTGAATGTGGTGCAGGCCCCAGCCGAGAAAGCGATAGCCCCAGTAAGAATGGCCGCTGGCAAAGGCCAGTCGCGCCAAACCCAGGTATTGATAGGCGCGCCAGTCGGGCCAACTGCGCTCGAGAAATCCGGCAGCGGCGTACACCACCGGGCTCTCATGGAAGAAGCCCATATGGAACGGCGCCTGGGAGCTGTACTGAAACCGGGCGTCACCGAAGGGCTGAGGGCCGAAGCCGTACAACTCGCCGACTTCGCCGGGGTTGTCGCTGAACAGGTTGATGTCGTGGCCGTAATCAGGCTCATCGGCTGCGCTGGCCAACACGGCCAGGGGCGCGACTTGTTCGTGTTCGGTTATGCGGATGAAGCGCTGACGATTCCATGGCGAGAGCGTCTGCTCGACCATGACCTGTTCGGCCTTGAGGTGTTCACGCTCGGGCAGATCCTTGCCGGGCAGCGGCTGAATGACCATCGCCAGATGAATTTGCGGATTGATCCGCAGCGCGGTGAGGAAGTCGTGGCGCAGATTGTCCCCAGGTACGGCTGGCAATTTCAGGCTGTCGGGGCGCGGTGGGTACTGGGCGAAATGCTCGCGGGCAAAGCGTTCCTGCTCATCGAGCAGCGCGCTCACGGCTTGATATTGCTGCGCGAGAAACTGCTCCAGTGGCTCGACTTCGACCGGTGGCGCATCGCGCAACGCCGGCAGGCCCTGCAACGCCAGGTAACTGCCCACCGTATGGTTGGACCAGCCCCACGCTGTCGGGGCCGTTGCACAAAGCAGCAACAGGAGGAATGTCAGCTTCATTGCTTTTGGTTCTTATTGGATGTGCAGTGGGGGTTGAGCCTAACAACCGCCCCTGCCCCTGACACTGTCCAATCTCACCAGAAAAGTTCTCCGATAGCGCCACGCCTCGGTGCAAAAAACACCACGGACCAATGTGGGAGCGAGCCTGCTCGCGAAGACGGCGGGACAGTCAAAAAGGAGGTAACTGACACTCCGCTTTCGCGAGCAGGCTCGCTCCCACAGGGTTCCCGGGTGTTTTCCTATGCCGGGTAACCGGTAATTTTACGGATGCTTTGGTACAACGGCTTGAGCTGTCGATACATGCGCAGGTAGACCTCCTTGTACAGTCGCTCATAGATCTGCTGCGCCTCGGGTTGCGGCATGAATACCGCACCGACCCGAGTCATGGCGGCCATCGCCGTGGGGAAATCCGCGTACAGCCCCAGCCCCACCGAGCAGCAAATGGCCGCGCCCAGGCCGGATGCTTCGTAGACATGCGGACGCTCGGCCGGCAGGCCGAAAATGTTCGCCGTGAGTTGCATCGCGGCATCACTCTGGGAGCCACCACCGGCGACGCGCAAGCGCGTGATGGAGACCCTCGAACGTTTCTCGATCTTCTCCATACCCTGACGCAAGGCATACGCCAGGCCTTCGAGGATCGCCCGGTAAATGTGCGCGCGGGTATGCACGTCGCCGAAGCCGATCATCGCGCCCTTGGCTTCCACCCCCGGCTCGCGGATGCCGGGCGACCAGTAGGGTTGCAGCATCAACCCCATGGAGCCCGGCGGCACGGCGTCGACCAGTGCATCGAAGAGTTGCTCAGGCTCCACGCCCTGGGCTTTGGCCTGCTGCATTTCCCGCAGGCCGAACTCGTTCTTGAACCAGCTGACCATCCAGTAGCCGCGATAGATCATTACCTCGCAGTTGAATTGATCCGGCACCGCCGACGGGTAAGGCGGAATCAACGGGACGATTTCCAGGTAGCGCGAGCGGGTGCTGGTGATCGTTGCCGTGGTGCCGTAGGAAAGGCACACGGTGCCGGCGTCGACGACGCCGGCACCCACGACTTCGCAGGCCTTGTCGGCACCCGCGGCGATCAGCGGCAGCCCCTCGGGAATGCCGGTGTGGCGGCTGGCCTCGGCGCTGATGTAGCCGAGGGTTTCACCAGGCTTGTGCAGGCTCGGCAGTTGCTCGGGACGCACCGCCAGTGCCTGCCATTTCCAGTCGGCGGGCGCGGCCCAGCGCAAGCGCTTGAAGTCGAACGGCAGGTAACCGACGCAACAGCCTACGGAATCGACAAAGCGCCCGCACAGGCGATGGGTGAGAAACCCCGAAAGCAGCAAAAATTTGTCGGTCGCAGCCCACACTTCCGGCTGGTTACGAGCGATCCAGTTGGCCTCGGCCTGGGCGCGAAAGTAGTCCACCGTGGCTTGCGCGCCGACCAGTTTGAACAGCCAGCCCCACGGCCCCTTGATACCGCCTTCGACTTCGGCCTGGCGTTGATCGAGCCACAGGATCGCCGGACGCAGCGCCCTGCCTTGGGCATCGACATTGATCACCGTGCCGCGCTGGGTGGTCAGGGATACACCGGCAATCCGTGAACGATCGATGCCGGTTTGCTGCCACAACTGCTGGCAGGCCTCACCCAGTTTTGCCCAGTAATACTCCGGGTCCTGCTCGGCCCAGCCGGGTTGAGTCGAGTAGTAGGCCTGCAACTCGACCTTGCCTTTGCCCAGCAGATTGCCCTGCAGGTCGAAGAGCAGCGCGCGCACGCTCTGGGTGCCATTGTCGATGGCCAACAGGTAACGCTTGTTCGGGTGGTTATCCATGGAGCTCTCTTCAGTGGGCATCAATGCGCGGCATCCGGCAAACCATGATGGCGCTGCCACAACACCAGGTAGCGCTGCTGCTCCTGCTGCCAACGCTCATCGTCCCAGCCCAGCCGCGGCTGGCAGAGTCGACGAATCGCCGGCCAATAATCTTCGGCGCCTCGAGGCAGCAACAAGCCCAGGCGGGTGCGGCGCAGCAACAGGTCATCCAGGTGCAGGACCATTTCCGTATCGCAGGCAACTGCCAGCTCCGCCCACAAGGTGTCAGTGCCACCGACGGTGTCATGGCCCAGTTCCGCGATCAGTTTCGCCAGCCTCGGCAAGTCACGGCCATGCCGCCCGGCCAGGCGCCGCCACCGGTTGGCGCTGAGCCCCGGAACCGCCAGCGGCGGCACGACGGCGAACACCGGCGCGGCGGCGTCATTGAAGGGCCGGTCGAGCATGCTCGCGCAGGCCTTGAGCACCTCGATCGCCTGCGGGCGAAAGGTGGTCAGCTTGCCGCCGGCCAGGGTCACGCAACCCGGTTCCTGCCACAGCACATGCTCACGGGTTTCATTCGAGGGCTTGAGTTCACCCGCAGCGCTGCCCACCACCGGGCGCACTCCCGACCAGGTCGACAGCACATCGGCAGCGACCACCTCGGCCTGGGGGAACTGTTGACTGCAGGCAGCTAGCAGATAGTCGAGTTCATCAATGCTGATGCTCGCGCTCTGGTCCAGATCGCCGTGATGATCGAGGTCCGTGGTACCGACCACCGTGGCCCCCTCCCAAGGGAAAACGAACACCGGTCGACGGTCGCGCTCGTGCAGAAAGGTAAAGGCTTGCGCCACTGGCAGACGCCAGCCCGGCAACAGCAAATGACTGCCACGCAACGGGCGCAACTGGCGAGGAGCATCGGGCGGGCGCAAGCGCTCGGCCCACGCGCCGGTGGCCACGGCCAGCACACCACAACGCAATGTCAGTAGTCCGCCACCCTCGCAGTCCTCGACCTGAACGCCGCAAACGCGCCCCTCTTCACGCAGCAATTGCTGCACGCGCACACCGTTGAGCACCACGGCGCCGTCGGCCCGGCCCTCACTCAATACGCGCATCACCAAGCGGGCATCATCAGTCAGCGCATCGACAAAACAGGTGCCGCCCAGCAGGTCATCTTCCTTCACCCCAGGCGCCAGATAACGCAGTTGTTGCGCGTCATGGAAGCGATGGCTGCGCCGCCCGGCCAATGCGTCATAGACCGACAGCAAACCACCCAGCACCCGCGGCCCGGGAAAACCGCCACGGTAATGCGGCATCATGAAACTCATTGGTTCCACCAGCCCCGGTGCTTCGTCGAGCAGGCGCTGGCGCTCGCGGACCGAATCGCGGGTCAGGCGCCACTGGCCCCTGGCGATGTAACGCAGGCCGCCATGGACCATTTTCGAGGAACGACTGGAGGTGCCCCAGGCGAAATCGCGCTGTTCCAGCAGCAGGCAACGCCACCCTCGGCGCGCGGCTTCGCGCAGGATACCGGCGCCGCTGATGCCGCCGCCGATGACGATCAGGTCCCAGGTTTCATCCGCCAGCGTCGGCAGCACCTGCTGTCGCCACGCCGCGTTCCAGTCCAGGCTCATGGCCGTCACTCCTGCAACAGCGTGCCAGGGTTCAGTCGCCCGGCCGGATCAAAATGCCGACTCAGTGCCTGCAGGGTTTCCATCGCCAGCGCGCCCTTCTCTCGTCGCAGGTACGGCGCGTGGTCCTTGCCCACGCCATGCTGGTGACTGATGGTGCCGTGGTTGTCGACGATGGTCTGGCTGGCCGCTTGCTTGAGTGCCTGCCAGCGGGCCAGGGTCGCGGGGTAGTCCGCCGCCGGGCGAAACACATAGGTGGTGTAGATGCTCGATCCTTCGCCGTAGACATGGGAAAGGTGGGTGAAGACATGCACCCGTTCGCCGTCGGCAGCCAAGGCGTCGCGCAGGCTGTTTTCGACAAGCGTGAGGAGGTTATCGACGTTGCTCCAGTCCGTGGCCGTTTCCAGGGTGTCCACCACATAACCGGCGTTCCACAGGTTTTCGCGCAGGTAGGGAAAACGAAAACGGTTCTGCGCCCACTTCTTGCCAAGCAAGGTGCCGGTAAACACCCCGCCGAACGTCTTGAGGTGCTGCCGGGCCTGACGCAAGGACAGCGCATTTTGCCGACGATTTCCGGTCACGCCGAACGTCAGCAGGCATTTGCCCTCACCTGCGCCGCGCATGGCCAGGTACTTTTCCAGCCAGGCGATCTGCTGCGGGTGACCGGCCAGCGCCAGCTGGGTCTCGGTTTCCACCGCATTGGACAGGCGCAGCATCGACAGCGGTACGCGCGCCTGGACCAACTGGCGGATGGCTTGCAATGCCCTGGACCAATCGGGCAAAAACACCCCATAGAAACGTTCATCGGCGGGCAGTGCGCTGACCCGTACCTTCACCTCGGAAATGATCCCGAAACGACCCTCGCAGCCCAACACCACCTCGCGCAGATCAGGGCCGGCCGCCGAGGCCGGGAAGGAGGGAATCTCCAATGGGCCGGCAAAGGTTTCCAACGTCCCGCCGGCGAACAATTGCTCGATTCGCCCATAGCGCAACGACTGCTGGCCACTGGAGCGGCTGGCAACCCAACCGCCCAGGGTCGACAGTTCCCACGACTGCGGAAAATGCCCCAGGGTGTAACCACGGGCGCGTAGCTGACTTTCCACCTGCGGTCCGCTGGTACCGGGGCCGAAGGTGGCCATCAAACTCTCTTCGTCGAGGTCCAGCAGGCGATTCATGCGGGCCAGGGAAACCGTCACCACCGGCCGCGCGGAACTCGGTGGATTGATGTGACCGGCCACCGAGGTGCCGCCGCCATAAGGAATCAGGCACAGGTCCTGTTCATGGGCGAGCAGCAGTAATCGGCGAATCTGTTCAGCGCTCGTGGGATAGGCCACGGCGTCGGGATAATTACCCAGCGCGCCTTCACGCAACGCCAGCCAGTCCGGCAGACTCTGCCCCCGGGCATGCAGCAAACGATCATGGGCATCTACGCTGTACAAGAAGTGTTGCTGCAACCGCGACGGGGGCACGCGGGCCAATGCCGTCTCAAGCGTCGCATCGGGCAGCGCTCGACCGTCACCCACCCGCTTGGCGAGAAAACTCGCGCCCTGGGCCGGCAGTTCGACCACCGTGGTTGCATCTCCCCAGCCGTTCCAGCGTCGCATGCGTGTGTCCTTTTGCGGTTCTGATCAGTGATATTTCAGGCCCCCATACTAGTCAGCCGCCGGAAAGTGTCACGGTCGCATCCGGCCAGTTCGAGTAGCCAATTGAGTCAAACGTCGCGCAAGCGTCAGCCATTTACTTTAGCCGTGGTTTCAAATTACCTTTCAGGGCATTCATCCGCGCACGCGGGCCTTGATCAAAGGAAACGATCATGCAATCCCTGGGCTTCACTTCAGTTCCGCCGCTGCTCAAATACCTGCGTCATGCCGAACAACTGGGCATGGCCATCGAGCCTGCATTGGCGGCTGCCGGGTTGCAGGCGCAGCAGTTGAGTGACAACAGCCTGCGGTTGCCGGGTGAAGCCCATGAACGGCTGCTCGATTATTTCTGCGAACACTCGGGCGATTCGCTGTTCGGTCTCAACGCCGCGCGTTTTGTGTTGCCCAACTCCTGGAGCGTGCTGGGTTACATCACCATGAACTGCGCGACATTGGGCGACGCCATGAGCCGCATCATGCCGTTCGAGAAGCTGGTGGGAGACATGGGCGTCAGCCGTGCCGAGGTGCAGGACAGCAACGTGCACCTGATCTGGACATGCCGCCATCAACGCCCGCGAATTCGCCGGCACCTGGTGGAAAACGTGCTCGGTTCCTGGCTGCAATACGCGCGCTGGATCGCCGACACGCATATGTCGCCGGCCGCCGTCTGGCTGGAACATGCACGTCCGGCCGACACGACGCTGGCACAGTACGAGCAGTTCTTCGACTGTCCGGTACTGTTCGACCAGCCTTATTCGGCGCTGATTGTCCCGTTGCCGTATTTGCAATTGCCTTTGCGCCAGGCCGATGCGCAATTGCTGCGCACACTGGAAGAACATGCCCAGGGATTGATGGCCACACTGGAGGATGCATCGCTGGAACAGCGGGTCAAAAGCATCCTGCGCCAGTTGCTCAAGGAAGGTCTGCCACGCAAGGAGCAGGTGGCCGAGCATCTCGCCGTGTCGGTGCGCACGCTGCAACGCCAACTGCATCAGGCCGGTACGTCGTACCAGCAGATCCTCGATGAGTTGCGCCAGGAGCTGGCCGAGCATTACCTGCTCAACAGCACCCTGCCGATTCAGGACATCGCCCAGTACCTGGGTTTCACCGAACCCCGCTCGTTTCACCGCACGTTCAAAAGCCGGCGCGGGATGCCACCCGGCGAGTTTCGCCAAACCCACCGGGTGCCGAACGAAGGCTGAAGGCTTAAGTCTGAGGGGCTGAAAGCTCAGAGGCTGATCGCGTTGGTGAACACCAACCGATTGCCGAACGGGTCGGCGATGGTCATGTCCTGGCTGCCCCACGGCATGGCCTGAATCTGTAGATGGGAAAAGCTGTATTCCCTGGCCAACAGCTGCTGTTGAAACGTCTCCAGCTCATCCGTCTCAATCCGCAGCGCAGAACCCGGCGTACTGTCGCCATGGTGCTCGGACAAGTGCAGCACACATTCGCCACGGGAGATTTGCAGGTACAGCGGGAAATTCGCTTCGAATTTATGCTGCCAATCGATCTTGAAACCGAGGAAGTCGACGTAGAACTCCACTGCCTTGGCTTCGTCGAAAATACGCAGGACCGGAGTGGTTTTGCCGAAGCTCATCGGATTGCTCCCTGCAGGAGCGAGCCTGCTCGCGCCTACATGATTGAACAGCATTAGGTTGTCGTGTTTGGTATCAGTCCTTCGGCCCGAAAGTGCCATTCTTTAATTTCAAAGTGCCATCATTGTGATGCAGTCCTCGAAACTCACTCGAACCCCGTCCGCAAATCCCCTTCCCGAGCCAGGAACCGTCCTTCCCTGCGCCCGTTGGCCTGGCCCTCGCGGTAACTCAACACACCGTTGACCCATACGCCCTCGATGCCTTGCGCCGCCCGCTGTGGATCGTTGAAATCGGCGACATCGCGGATAGTTGCCGGATCGAACAACACCAGGTCCGCCCAATGACCTTCACGGATTTCACCGCGCTCCTTCAAACCGAAGCGTGCCGCCGACAGCCCGGTCATTTTGTGCACGGCGGTGTGCAGCGGAAACAGTCCTACGTCACGGCTGAAATGTCCGAGCACCCGGGGGAATGCGCCCCACAAACGTGGGTGTGGGAACGGGTCTTCCGGCAAGCCATCCGAGCCGACCATCGACAGTGGATGCGCGAGGATTCTGCGCACGTCGGCCTCATCCATTCCGTAGTACACCGCACCGGCCGGTTGCAGTTGGCGAGCGGCCTCCAGCAACGACACATTCCATTCGGCGGCGATGTCCATCAGGTCACGGCCGCCCATCTCCGGATGCGGTGTCGACCAGGTGATGGTGATGCGGTGGGCATCGGTCACCTGCTTGAGGTCCAGGGTCGATGAGCTCGCGGCGTAGGGATAACAGTCGCAACCGACCGGGTGGGTCTTCGCCGCCTGTTCGAGGGATGCCAGCAACTGCGGACTACGCCCCCAGTTACCGGCACCGGCGCATTTGAGGTGGGAAATGATCACCGGGCTTTGTGCATGGCGACCAATCCGGAACGCCTCGTCCATGGCCTCCAGCACCGGTTCGAACTCGCTGCGCAAATGGGTGGTGTAGACCGCTCCGAATGCCGTCAATTCTTCGGTCAGCTGCATCACTTCATCGGTCGATGCCGAGAAGGCGCTGGCATAGGCAAGGCCGGTGGACAAGCCCAAGGCGCCAGCTTCGAGGCTTTCGCGCAGTTGCTCGCGCATCGCGCTGATTTCATCGGCCGTGGCGGTGCGAAACAGGTCGTCCAGATGATTGCTGCGCAACGCCGTATGGCCGACCAGCGCGGCAACGTTCAAGGTGGTATTCGCCGCTTCGACCGCCGTGCGGTACTCGCGGAAGGTCGGATAAACGAACGCCGCGGCCGTGCCGAGCAGGTTCATCGGATCCGGCGGATCGCCGCGCAAACTCACCGGCGACGCACTGATCCCGCAGTTGCCGACGATCACCGTGGTCACGCCCTGGCTGAGCTTGGGCAGCATCTGCGGCTGACGAATCACCACGGTGTCGTCATGGGTGTGCACGTCGATGAAGCCCGGCGCCAGCACCTGGCCCGCGGCGTCGATTTCTTCGTTTGCATGGGCATCGCGCAAATCGCCGATACGCTCGATGCGCCCATTGAGAATGGCCACGTCGGCGGGATAACCGGGGCTGTTGCTGCCGTCGATGATCAGGGCGTTGTGAATCAGCGTGTCGTACTGCATGTCAGTCTCCCAGCGGCAAGTGATCGTCGCCGCCGCGGTATTCGTCGAGGGCGAGTTTGATCCGCCGCAGACGTTCTTGATTGTCTTCAGGATTGGCCAGGGCCAGCTCGGTGGCGAGCACATCGATGGCCAGCAGCATGCCGTAGCGCGCTGCCGTGGGTTTGTAGATGAACGAGGTTTCGGCACTTTGCAGGGGCAGGACGATGTCAGCCAGTTGCGCCAGCGGTGAACCCGCGAGCGTAATGGCCAGAATACGGGCGCCATAGTTGCGCGCCAGCTCCACCGTTTCGATCAGCTCCGGGGTGATCCCGGTCAGCGAGCAGACAATCACCACCTGTTCAGCACTGAGGCTGGCGGCGGTGACGCGCATCATCACCGCATCGTGACACGCCGTAATCGGATAGCCGAGGCGCACCAGACGCACTTGCAGTTCGTCGCTGCACAGGGTCGAGCAGCCGCCCATGCCGAAAGCGTGAATCATCCGCGCCTTGCCCAGCAGTTTCACCGCATCGGCGAAGCGCGATTCATCGAACGCCGCCAGGTGCTGGCGCAAGGTCGATTCGATGTCACTCACGATCTGCCCGTAGAACGCCGACTGCTCGGGCGTGCCCGCCGGGTCGAGAAACCGGCTACCGACGCCGCTGGCCTGGGCCAGTTGCAAACGCAAGTCGCGCAAGTCCCGACAGCCGACCGTGCGGGCGAAACGCGACAGCGTGGCGGTGCTGACCTCTGCCCGCAGCGCCAGTTCATCGAGGCTGGCGGAGGCGGCAAATCCTACGTCGTCGAGCATCAGGCGGGCGATACGTCCTTCACCGGCGCTGAAGGAATCCTGACGGGCACGAATCTGGTAGAGGATGTCCATGCGGGTGACTCCGGCTAAATCAGATGAGAAAGGCCAACGGTCAGTCCGAAGGCAACGACCGAGATCAACGTCTCGAGCACGGTCCAGGTCTTGAAGGTTTGGGCAACGGTCATGTTGAAGTATTCCTTGATCAACCAGAAACCGCCGTCGTTAACGTGGGAAAAGATAACCGACCCGGCGCCGGTCGCCAGCACCAGCAACTCCGGATGGGGATAACCCAGACCAATGGCCACGGGTGCGACCACACCTGAAGCGGTCGTCATGGCCACAGTGGCAGAACCGGTGGCGATGCGCATCAGCGCGGCAAACAGCCAGCCCATCAACAGCGGCGACAGATGAAATTCGTGGGCCAGACCAACGATCTGGTCGGTGACGCCAGCGTCCACCAGAATCCGGTTCAAGCCACCACCGGCCCCCACCAGCAACGTAATGCTCGCAGTCGGCGCCAGGCACTCGTTGGTGAATTTAAGAATCGATTCACGGTTGAAGCCCTGCGCCAGGCCGAGGGTCCAGAAGCTCAGCAAAGTAGCCAGCAACAGCGCGATCACCGAGTTACCGATGAACAACAGGAACTGATTGAAGCCACTGCCCGGCGTGGAAATCAGATTGGCCCAGCCGCCGATCAGCATCAGCACCACCGGCAACAGGACGGTCGCCATGGTGATGCCGAAGCCCGGCAGGCTGTCGCGGGGTTCACGCTCCAGGAACTGACGCTCCAGCGGGTTTTCCGCCGGCAATTGAATACGCGGCACGATGAATTTGGCGTACAGGGGACCTGCAATGATCGCGGTCGGAATGCCGATCAGGATCGCGTACAGCAACGTCTGCCCCACCGATGCCTGATACACCTGCACCGCCAGCATCGCCGCCGGGTGCGGCGGCACCAGCGCATGCACCACCGAGAGCCCGGCGACCATGGGCAAGCCGACCATCAGGATCGATACACCCACGCGCCGCGCCACGGTAAAGGCAATCGGCACCAGCAAGACGAAACCGACTTCGAAGAACAGCGGCAGCCCGACCAGAAACGCGATGCACACCATCGCCCAATGCGCGTTCTTCTCGCCAAAACGGTCGATCAGTGTGCGTGCCATCTGCTCGGCGCCACCGGACTCGGCCATCATCTTGCCGAGCATGGTCCCCAGCGCCACCACCAGCGCGATGTGTCCCAGGGTTTTGCCAACACCCGCCTCGTACGCCCCCACCACACCGGACGGCGGCATCCCGGCGACCAGCGCCAGGCCAAGGGAAATCAGGGTGATGACAATGAACGGATTGAGCCGGTAACGAGCGATCAGAACGATCAGCGCGATGATGGCAACGGCGGCATACACCAGCAGCCAATAGCCGAAGGACGGGGTCATGCGGTACTCCTCGAGAGGGTCACGTCGAAATATTTGTGAAACTCTTAAAACATTTCGACAGGTGATTTTCAAACGAGGTGAAAGTAATTTTCGTTCACGGGTAAGGGGTGTCGTACAGAGACATGGCGTGTCGCGAATTATGAAAGTCGACCGCACGAATTTTCATCGCCGAAAGACAGATCGTTCCCACGCTCAGGGTGGGAACAATCGAATGGCTGAGCTCAGTCGTGCTGCATCCGGGCGCGCTTGAGCAGTTTCTTGCAGCGCTCGGACAAATGCAGCACGCGCAAGTGCTTGCCAGCCTTGGCGTAGCGCTCGCGCAAGGTACCCAGCGCAGCGATGGCCGAGTAATCGACAAAACTCAGGTGACGACAATCCAGAGTCACTTGCACCGGGTCATTGGCCGGATCGAACTGATTGAGAAAGGGTGTGGTCGAGGCGAAGAACAGCGTGCCATGCAGCCGATACAGCTTGCTGCCGTCGTTCTCCAGATGACTGTCGGCATACAGCTGGCGGGCCTGCTGCCAGGCAAAGTTCAGCGCCGCAATGATGATGCCGCAGAGCACCGCAATGGCCAGATCGGTGAACACGGTAATCACCGTCACCGCGATGATCACCAGCACGTCGTTCAGCGGCACTTTGTTCAGCACCCGCAACGAGGCCCAGGCGAAGGTCTGTTGCGACACCACGAACATCACCCCGACCAGCGCGGCCAATGGAATGCGCTCGATCAGCGGCGACAGAAACAGGATGAACAGCAGGATCGACACCCCGGCCACCGCCCCGGAGACGCGCCCGCGCCCGCCGGAACTGAGGTTGATCATGGTCTGACCGATCATGGCGCAACCGCCCATGCCACCGAACGCACCGGACACCACATTCGCCACCCCCAGCGCCACGCACTCGCGATCCGGGTAACCACGGCTCTCGGTGATTTCGTCGGTGAGGTTCAGGGTCAACAGGGTTTCCAGCAACCCGACCAGCGCCATCAGAATCGCGTAGGGCGCGATGATCCGCAGGGTGTCCGGATTCCATGGGATGTCCGGCAGCGCCAGCGTCGGCAAGCCGCCGGCAATGTGCGCCATATCGCCCAGGGTGCGGGTCGGCAGGCCAAGCAGATACACCGCCAGGCCCACACCGAGAATCGCCACCAGCGCCGGCGGCACCGTACGGGTCAGGCGCGGCAGCACATAGACAACGGCCATGGTCACCGCCACCAGCCCGAGCATCATGTACAGCGGCGTACCGCTCAACCAGGCCTCACCGTTCTTGAAGTGCTCCAGTTGCGCCAGGGCAATGACGATCGCCAGGCCGTTGACGAAGCCGAGCATCACCGGGTAGGGCACCATGCGCACCAGTTTGCCGAGCCTGAGCAGCCCGAACGCGATCATGATCAGTCCGCCCAGCAGCACCGTGGCCAGCAAATACTGCACGCCGTGTTGCACCACCAGCGCGACGATCACCACGGCCATCGAGCCCGCCGCACCGGACACCATGCCTGGTCGCCCGCCAAATAGCGCGGTCAGGGTGCAGATGATGAATGCTCCATAGAGCCCCATCAGCGGATTGAGATGCGCCACCAGCGCGAAAGCGATGCACTCGGGCAACAGGGCGAAGGAGGTGGTAAGTCCGGCCAGGACATCGGCGCGTAGACGTTTTGCTTTCATGGGGGGGACCGCACACTGGGAGAGACGAAAAAAGAGTGTGCGAATGTTACGGAATCAGGGGCGGCCCGGCCAGTTAATGGGCTGCTGAAACAGCTTCGCGAGCAGGCTCGCTCCCACATTTGATCTACACCGGTCACAGAATTTGTGTACGACGCAAATCCCTTGTGGGAGCGAGCCTGCTCGCGATGGAAGCAACTCGGTCTAAAGCGAACTCACACCATCTCGGTGCGAATCCACTCGATCACCGACGTGCGCTTCGGCACCCAGCCCAGCAGCTCCCGCGCCTGCTTGCCGCGCACCCGGCTGTTGGAGCCCAGGCCATAGTTGGCCATTTCATAGCCCCACTCGGCTTCGGCGTCCTTGAGCGGCCAGTCTTGCGGCTCGCCAAGGTTCAGCGCCTGGGCCATGGCCGTGGTCATGTCGATGAACGACGCTTCACCGCTTTCGACGAAGTAGAACGTGCCGGGGACATTTTCAGTCAGCGCCAGCAGATACAGCGCCACCACGTCCTCGATGTGCACGTTGGACCAGATGTTCCGGCCCGGGCCGACATGACGCACAACACCGCTTTTTCGCGCCTGTTTGAGCAGGCGCGGCAGTTGCACGCTGTCACGATGGACGCCCAGGCTGTGACCGTAGATCAGGGTGTTGCAGATCACCGCCGAGTTCACCCCGTCCATGGCCGCCGCCAGGATCAGGTTGTCGATGGCCACTCGCGCCGCCTTGTCGACGGTCGGCTCCGGCAGGTTGTCTTCGAAGTAGATGACATCGCTGGATTTACCGCCTGAGGCATCACCGACAATGCTCGAACCGCTGGTATGCAGGAACACTTTGCCGGCACCGCGCAAGGCATCGAGCAATGCTTCCACCGCACCACGATGATCGCTGCTGGCGGCGTTGATCACCGCGTCGGCAGCCAGCGCCTGATCGGCCAACAGGGCGGAGTCGTCGAGGGTGCCGATCACCGGTGTGATGCCCAGTGCACGCAGTTCATCCGCTTGTTCGGCGCTACGTACCAGGCCGGTGACGTTGTGGCCGGCCTGGACCAGGCCCGTGGCGATGGAACCGCCGATAAAACCGGCAGCGCCGGTAACGAAAACATTCATGGAGAAACTCCCTGCGTTGATAAGTGATGCAAGGAGTATCCAGCAGCTATTCCTGGCGAAAAATCCCTGCCGGCCCAATTCACTCTTGCGCAGGAATCACGAATCAACCCTTGAAGTCTGCGCTCGCGTAATCCGCCAGCTTGCCCTGGATAAAGTCCAGGAAGCATTGAATCCGCAGGGCCAGTTGCGAGTTGCGGTAGTACACCGCGTTGATCGGCTGGCGATAGCCGCTGTTGAACTCGGCCAACAAGACTTTCAAGCGTCCGGCACGAATGTCTTCGATGGTCATGAAATGCGACAGGCTGGCGATACCCTGGCCGTCCAGTGCCAGATGGCGGATGGTCTCACCGCTGGAAGCACTGATCGATGCCTGGATCGGCCAGCGATCGCCATGCACGTAACGCAGCGGCCATTGGTTGAGGCCTTCGTTCTGGGTGAACCCCAGCAGCGTATGGTTGGCCAGGTCAGCCACGGCTGTCGGTGTGCCGTGCTTTTCCAGGTAGGCGGGGCTGGCGACGATGTGCAGCGGGCTGCAACCCAGGGAGCGGGCATGCAGGGTCGAATCGCTCAGGGTGCCGATGCGAATGGCGATGTCGGTGCTCTGTTCCAGCAGGTCGATGATCAAGTCATTACTGTTGAGTTCGAGCTGGATGTCGGGGTAGAGCCGGCGGAATTCATCGATGTAGGGCACGATGGCGTGCAGCATGAACGGTGATGCCGCGTTGATGCGCAAACGCCCGGACGGCGTTTGCTGGCGTGAGGACAGGCGTTCTTCGAGTTCGTCCATCTGATCGAGAATCCGCTTGGCGTGCTCGAAGAAGTACTTGCCCTCTTCGGTCAGGTCCATGCGCCGCGTGGTGCGATTGATCAGCGTGGTGTCGAGTTTGGCCTCCAGCCGCGACAGCGTACGACTGACCGCCGAAGGCGTTTGCCCGACCTGCTCGGCCGCCGCAGAAATCGACCCGCATTCAATCACGCAGACGAATACCTGCAATTCATCGGATCTGGCTTTCACGGATGTCCTCTTTTGCGAATCGGCGCGGCGATCTTCCTGGCCGTTGCATCGGATAGTAGCCGAGCGCTACGCCTTGAGGCCAAACACCTCAGTCAAATGCTGCGCATAGCGTGCCACGTCGCCTTCGATGTTCGGGTGTTTCATTACGTCCACACACAGGAAGGTCGGCAAACCGGTCATGCCAAGGAACTCGTTGGCCTTGTGGAACGGGAAGTACACCGCGTCCACACCCTTGGCTTCGAAGAAATCGCTCGGGTCGTCGAAGGCTTGCTGCGGGGCGTTCCAGGTTAGCGACAGCATGTACTGTTTGCCATGAATCAGGCCACCGCTGCCGTACTTCTGCGAGGCATCGGAACGGGTGCGACCGTCGCTGGCATAGAGGCTGCCATGGCCTTCGGTGAAGACTTCGTCGATGTACTTCTTCACAGTCCACGGCGCGCCCATCCACCAGCCGGGCATCTGGTAAATGATCACGTCGGCCCAGAGAAACTTGGCCACTTCTTCGGCGATGTCGTAGCCCTCGTCGATGAAGGTGGTTTTGACATCCACGCCACCGCGATCCAGCACGCTCAACGCGGTTTCATGCAGGGTGGTGTTGTAGCGACCATCGGAGTGCGCGAATTTTTTGCCGCCATTGAGCAACAGGACTTTTCTCATGGAAGGTCTCGGGAAGGGTCAGGAATTCGATGGCGGCAGAGTACCGACCGGCTTCGCGCGGAATAAGCATCGATTTGGCAAAAATCATTTGACCCAAAAGCATGAATCAACAGGCGATTGTTGCCTTAGACTGGCGCCAGTTCTGACTTGATGAGAGATGTACATGAGTGGAATTCAGGGCTTCATCCTGCACGCCAAGACCCGCCCGGAAAAATCCGACGCCTTCGAAGCGTTTTTCAGCCGCTACGTGGAAGCGAGCCGAGCCGAACCCGGTTGCATCGAATACCACATGTTGCGCGACAAACAGGACCCGACCCTGTTCATCTTCTACGAGATCTGGCAATCCCAGGCCCACCTCGACGTGCACTCGAACCTGCCGCACATGAAGCAGTTCCTCGAACAGCGCGATGAATACCTGGAACAGGACTTCGAAATCCGTGCCATCGAGATGATCAGCCCGTCGTCCGCCAGCCGCTGATCAGCAAATGGCCACCGAGCAAGCCCAGGCCAATGAAGAACACACGCTTGAACCACAGGGCGCTGATCCGCTGGCGCAGCGATTGCCCCAGCCACATGCCGAGCATTGCCGGGATCAGCGCCAGCAGCGACGCGCTCAACTCACCCCCACCGAGAGCGCCGAGCCATAGCAACCCACCGGCCAGGGCCAGGGTCGAGACGGTGAACGACAGGCCCAGCGCCTGCACCAGCTCGTCCTTGCTCAAACCCAGCGCTTGCAGATAAGGCACCGCCGGAATCACGAACACGCCGGTGGCCGAAGTGATGACACCGGTCAGCACGCCACACAATGGCCCAAGCCAGCGTTCGCTGCGCCGCCCCACGCACAAAGTCGGCAGGAACAAACCGCTCAACGCATACAGCAACAATGCCGCCCCCAGCCCCCGCACCACCCAATGGCCACCACTCATGCCGATCCACAGCGTGCCCGTCCCGGTACCGAAAAAAATCGCCAGCAGCATTGGCCACAGCCGTTTGACCAGCCCCGACAGATGCCCGCCGAATGCCAGTTGCCAGACATTGGTGAGGGTCGCCGGAATGATCAACAGCGCCGCAGCCTGCGTCGGAGCCATAGCCAGACCGAGCAGGCCCATGGCAACGGTCGGCAGGCCGAGACCGATCACGCCCTTGATCATACCGGCCAGCACAAAGGTACCGATAACCAACAGTGAAAGGGCCAATCCGAGATTCTGATAAAACGCCGAGAGTGTGTTCATGGGGCTATGGTGAGCCCTCATGGGCTGGTTGAAAATCTGCCATATACTGAGGCTGCCTCTTGCCTTGACAGAGGCTGAATATTTCATTGCAGCGACTGGCGTATTCGCGAGCAGGCTCGCTCCCACAGTGGTTTTGCGTCGTTCACAAATCCATTGTGGGAGCGAGCCTGCTCGCGAAGGCGCCCGCCCAGACAACATCACATTCAAGGTTGTACCGATGCACTTCGACCTGACCGACCTGCGCCTGTACCTGAACATCCTCGGCACCGGCAACATCACCGCCGGCGCGGCACGCAGTCATCTGTCCCTGGCGGCGGCCAGCGCGCGCATTCGTGCAATGGAAGCCTCACTGGGGATCGAGCTTCTCGAAAGAGGCCGGCGCGGCGTAACGCCAACGCCTGCCGGCAAGGCCCTGGCTCAGCATGCCCGAACCCTGATGCAACAGGCCGAACGCCTGCAGCAGGACCTGGCCGAATACGCCAAGGGCGTCAAAGGCCAGGTGCGGTTGCTGTGCAACACCACGGCGATCACCGAATACCTGCCGGAGTTGCTCGCCGATTTCCTGCGCGACCACCCCAACCTCGACATCGACCTGCAGGAACTGCCCAGCACCCGTATCACCCATGCCCTGCGCCAGGGGGCGGCGGACCTCGGTATCGTCTCCGACGCCATCGACACCCACGACCTGCAAACCCGCCCGTTTCGCGATGATCCGCTGGTACTGATCATGCCCCGCGAGCATCCCTTGGCACAGGCGGCCTCAGTTAGTTTCACCGACACATTGCATCACGATTACGTCGGCCTGAACGCCAACAGCGCCCTCGCCGTGTACCTGGAGGAACAGGCGCTGCACACCGGCTCACGGATGCAGATCCGCATCCGCGCCGACGGCTTCGACGGGGTGATGCGCATGGTCGCACACGGCGCCGGATTGGCGATTGTGCCGTTGGCGGCGATCCAGCGCGGGTCGCTCGATGAGCCGTTGAAAATTGTCGCGCTGAAGGAAGACTGGGCGCAGCGCAAACTGCTGCTCTGTGCTCGCTCATTCGACAACCTGCCCGGTTATGCCAGAGCCCTGTTCGAGGCATTGCAGGGCGACAGCCTTTGAAGACTGTCGCCACGCCGTGTCGCCTCCAGGCTAGACCTTGGGCAACGGACGCAAGGCTTCGGCAGTCTTGGGTTTTCTGAAAAAGAGGCCGTAGATCACCGTGAGTACCAGCAGGAAAGGCACGCCGAAGACCAGGGTCATCTTGAAGGCGTCGGTGAAATAGGTGGTGATCATCACCGCGCCCATCAGCAGCAGCCCCAACAGGGTCGAGTAAGGGAACAGTCGCATGCGGAACGACAGTTTGCGTTCGCCGTTGCGTTGGTGATAACGACGGAAACAGTAGTGCGTCAGGAAAATCATGAACCAGGTGAAAATGGCGCCGAACATGGAGATTGCCATCATCAAGGTGAACGAGCTTTCCGGATACAGGATGTTGAGCAAGGTCGCCAGGGCGATGCCCGAGCTCGACAGCAACAGTGCGTTCAGCGGAATCCCGCTCTTGCTCAACACGCCCATGGACTTCGGCGCATAACCACCACGGGACAAGCTGAACATCATGCGCGTGGTGATGTACAACTGACTGTTCATCGCCGACAACGCCGCAATCAGAATCACGAAATTCATCACGCCGGTCGCGCCGGGAATACCGATCGACTGCATGACCGTGACGAACGGGCTCTGGGCTTGACCGGCCTGGACCCACGGGACAATCGCCAGCATCAGCGCGAGGGTCAACAGGTAGAACACCACCAGGCGTACGATGGTCGCGCGAAAGGCCCTCTTCACCGCTTGCTCCGGATCCTTCGCCTCTCCGGCAGCCACCGCGATCATCTCCACACTCAGGTAGCTGAAGATCGACACGATCACCGCAACCCACATCCCTTGCAAGCCATTGGGAAAAAAGCCGCCGTGGGAGGTGTAGTTATGCACGCCGTATTCCGGGTTGCCGGAGCCGAATACCACATACACCGCAAGAATGATGAAGCCGACAATCGCGCCGATCTTGATGGTCGAGAACCAGTACTCGAAGGTGCCGAATGTCTTCACGCTGATGGCGTTGAGCACGATCAGCACACTGGAGAACGAGACGATCCAGATCCATTCCGGCACGTTGGCGAACCAGTACTTCATGTACATCGCCACCGCCGTCACTTCCGTACCGACCGCCAGCACGATCGCCGCCCAGTAGGCATAGCGCACCAGGAACCCGGCCAGCGGGCTGACATAAAATTCGGCATAGGCACCGAACGAACCCGAGGTCGAATGGGCCACGGTCATTTCCGCCAGACAGCCCATCAACAGCAGGGTGATGATCGCGCCGATGGCGTAGCTGAGCAGCACGCTCGGCCCGGCATAGCCGATGGCGTAGGCGCTGCCCATGAACAGCCCGGTGCCAATCGCACCGCCAATGGCGATCATGCTCATCTGCCCCGACGTCAGTTGACGCCGCAAGCCGTGTTCACGGTTGGATATCGTTTCAAAACCGGAGTTATCGGTCATTTGTCTGTCCTCTGAATATTGTCTTTCTTGAAGTGAGCACGTGGTTGGATGGTCTCGTGGGGATCAGCCACGCACAGCAGGGCACGGATCAGAAAATACTCAGTGGATACTCGATGATGACGCGGACTTCGTTGTTGTCCGTGGTATCGGCGCGCGCCACTTGAGCGGTCGAACGCACACTGGCCTGACGCACCCGCACCGACAGATCCCTGGCCTTGCCCGACTGCACGACGTAGCGCGCTTCGATGTCGCGTTCCCAGCGTTTGCCGTCATCGCCGTAACGCCCGTAAGCGCCGTTGGGACCGCCGTCGTAGTGGCTGTCGTCGATATGGTCACCGCTGACGTAACGCGACATGAAGCTCAGGCCCGGCACGCCGAATGGCGCCATGTCCAGGTCGTAGCGCAGTTGCCAGGAACGTTCGTTGGGGGCGTTGAAGTCGAGGACCTGGATCGAGTTGGCGAGGAAAATCGAAGTCCCCGGTTGTTGATCGAACCCCAGGTAGTCGAACGGCTCATCGCCATCGACGCGCTGGTAAGCCAGGGTCACCCGATGGGCGCCGACCTTGTAGGCAGCAGACATCGACCAGGTGGTGTTGTCGATCTTGCCGGCCAGGCTCTGGCCATCGTCGTTGGTGCGATAAATATTGAAATCAAGGTTCAGCGACTGATCGGGCGTCAACGGGTAGGTGTAGTTGGCGTTGGCGTAGTACTGCCGCCAAATGTCGGCGAACTGCGAACCATAAAGACTGACGCTCAGTTGATCGCTCACTGCATAGCTGCCGCCCAGATAGTCGACGCTGCGGGTTTCCACCCCGGCATACAGCGCTTTCAGGGCGCCATCGGAGTTGGTGGAATTACTGTCGTTGCCGGATGTGAAGTGGCCGATGTCCACTTGCAGCGCCTTGAGTTCATTACTGGTCAGCTGAAAGCCGGTGGCCACGCTGGTAAACAGCCGCGCATTGCCCGTGCCGAACACCGGATTGAGCGGGGTCAGGTTGCCGTACTTGAGTTCGGTGTTGGAGATTCGCGCCTTGAGCGCACCACCTGCTTCGCAATACTCATCCTCGGGGCGACCGTCGGAATCGACCGGCAGCAAACCGGTGCCGGTTCGTCCCTTGCCGCTGTCGAGTTTGAGGCCCAACTGCGCATAGGCATCGACCCCGAAACCCACCGTGCCCTGGGTATACCCGGAACGGTAATCGAGCATGATCCCGTGGGCCCATTCGTCCCGATAGTTCTGACCACCCGGGTTGTTGAGGTTGTTGCGGTAGAAATAGAAGTTACGGTTGGTCAGGACCAGGCTGCTGTCTTCGACGAATCCATTGTCGGCTGCGGCATAAGCTATTTGACCGAGGCAACTGGTGATGGCGAGCGGCAAGGCGGGCCAGAGGGACAATTTCATTCTGCGTGATCCTTATTATTGTGTTTGCACAGAACTCTTGATTGACGGCACCCGAAGCCCTGCTGCCAGGAAAACCCGGCAGCAAGACGCGGACATTGGTTAACTCAGGTGACGCTATGGCGGACCTGGAACTGGGCCTGCGCCCAGGTTTTCTGGTCGAGGATTTCGCCGAGGATCTGCACCGCATCCCAGACCTCGGTGAACGTCGTGTACAGCGGGGTGAAGCCGAAGCGCATGATCCGCGGCTCGCGGTAGTCACCGATCACACCGCGGTCAATCAGGGCCTGGATCACGGCATAACCCTCGGGATGCTCAAAGCTGACATGGCTGCCACGCCTGGCGTGTTCACGTGGCGTGACCAGGGTCAGCTCATGAGCGGCGCAGCGCTGCTCGACGAGTTCAATGAACAGGTCGGTCAGGGCCAGGGATTTGCGGCGCAGGCTGGCCATATCGGTCTGGGCGAAAACATCCAGCCCACACTCGACCATCGCCAATGAAGTGATTGGCTGGGTGCCGCACAGGTAGCGGGCGATGCCGCTGCTCGGCTCATAGCGAGGCTCCATGGCGAACTGCCGCGAATGGCCGAACCAGCCCGACAAGGGCTGCGGCACCAGATCGCACAGCTGCGGCGAGACCCAGACAAACGCCTGCGAACCCGGACCGCCATTGAGGTATTTGTAAGTGCACCCGATGGCGTAGTCGGCGCCCGCCTGATGCAAATCAACCGGCACCGCCCCGGCGGAATGCGCCAGATCCCAGATAGCCAGCGCGCCACACTCGTGGCTCAGCGCGGTCAGGGCCTGCATGTCGTGCATGTAGCCGGTCTTGTAATTGACGTGGGTGAGCATCACCACCGCCGTGTCCTGGTCAATCGCTTGCGGCAACTCTTCCGGACTGTCGACCAGACGCAAGGTGTACCCCTGCTGCAGCATGTCGGCCAGGCCTTCAGCGATGTACAGGTCGGTAGGGAAATTGCTGGTTTCGGTGACGATCACCCGGCGCTCTGGCGACCGGGTGGCCTGCACACGCAACGCGGCGCTGAGCACCTTGAACAGGTTGATCGAGGTGGTGTCGGTCACCACCACTTCGCCGTCGCGGGCACCAATCAGTGTGGCCAATCGGTTGCCCAGACGCTCGGACAGATCGCGCCAGCCCGCGCTGTTCCAACTGCGGATCAGGCCATTGCCCCACTCCTCGGCGATCACCGCCTGAGCGCGAGCCAATGCCGCGACAGGGCGTGCGCCCAAGGAGTTGCCATCGAGATAAATCACGCCTTCAGGAAGCGCAAACTGCTGACGCAGAGGCGCCAGACTGTCCTGTGCATCAAGCGCCAGGCAATCGTTTCTTGTCGTCATTGGATGTCCTGTTTTTTTGAATGACATGCCGTCCGGGCACATCGTGAAAGTCGAGGCGAGCAGAGCGCCCAGCACCCTGTTTCAGGCGCTATTTGCGCCTTTTTGGTGGAGAGATAATGAACTAAGCCTTGGAGAATTTTCGTGCAAAGTGAGCGGCGCTATAGTACTTATCTCGCAGAAAATTCGACTCCAACGCCAATAAACACGGATTTATTTCAACCATGAATCTTGACTCGACAGACCTGCGAATTCTTCACCAACTGCAACAGGATGGTCGTATCAGCAACCAGGAATTGGCAGAGAAAGTCGCACTGTCGCCGTCAGCTTGCCTGCGTCGATTACGCCTGTTGGAAAGCGAGGGAATCATCACCGGCTATCGCGCGGTGCTGAATGCCGAACGGCTGGGAATCGAACTGGAAGCCATCGTTCATGTGTCGTTGCGACAGGACGTCGCGGACTGGCACGAGACCTTCATCAAGAAGGTCCAGTCGTGGCCGGAAGTGGTCACCGCGTATGTGATTACCGGGGCGAGCAACTATGTGTTGCGAGTACAGGCGCGCAACCTGAAACACTTCTCGGATTTCATCGTGAACCACCTGAACCGCACGGCGGGCGTCACCGATATCCGCTCGGAAATCGTCCTGCAGAAAATCAAGGAACGCGACGAATTGCTGGATCTGGTGGTGCGCAAATAAGGGCGCCCTGCCCCTTCAGAAGCCACGCATGCGGCGGGCTTCGTTGCGCTGCAACGTCATGGTCGGGGTTTCGTCGAACAACTTGCGGTACTCGGCGGAAAAACGCCCGAGATGGGTGAAGCCCCAGCCCATGGCGATCGCGGAAATATTGCGCGCAGAACCGTGCTCAAGAATCTCCTGACGCACGGCGTTCAAGCGGTATTTTTTCAGGTAGACCATCGGCGACAAGGCGAAGTACTTCTTGAACGCCTCGAACAGCTTGAAGCGCGAGACGCCGGCGGCGGCTTCGATGTCCTCCAGGTGCAGGGCTTCGCGGGCGTTTGCATGGATGTACTGCCGGGCCCTGATCAGGTAGTGCGGCAACTTCACGCCCAGCACGTTTCGCAGTTCTTCTGAATAGTTGTTCGGCTGAGCGAGGATCAAGCCTTTGATCAGCGAACTTTCAATGTCCCGAGTGAAGGCCACCTGCTCATAGAGTTCGCTGCTGCGCTCCAGCTCGGCGATGAAATAGCGCGCCATGCGCCACCATGAGGCCGACGCTCCGTCGACCGCGTCCATCACCGGCTCGAACCGCAGCGGCGTATCCAGAGGCCGCTGTAGAAGCCCCTCCAGAGACTCGCTCATGGCGACTCGGGTAATCACCACCTGGACCTTGCGGCAATCGCCGGAGATCGCCAACAGCTGGTTTTCATTCGGGGAAATGATCACCCCTTGATCGCGGTCGGACTTCACCACGCTGCCGTTCTTGCTCAACTCCTGCTCGCCCACCAGCGGCAGACTCAGGCTGTAACTGCTGAAGTGCTCGGCGTCCTCGATATCGATGGTGACATCTGTGCCGTACTCGATGGTGCCAAGGGTTGTGGCCATCGACTTGAACATATTGGCGCTGTGATGAAAACGGATCCGTTCGGGCGTCGTGGTGACGAGTCGATGCGGCCCGCAGATACCGGACATCCAGCGCCTCGCGGCCTCAAGGTCATCGCTGTCGACACGAATGTCGCGACACTGCGGATCAGTTTTGCTGTTCATCACGGCGCACCCACGGGCTATTTTTTCGGCGCGCTCTGACGGCGCGTCTCCGGATTGGAAAGGCAAGTTCCAAGCCACAAAACACCAGCGCCAACTTAGCGGATAGCAATCCTCGACTAAGCGGATAACGCCGCCGGCCATAGGCAGGCAATCGCTATCAAACAGCATTCGACGCTGCACAAAACAGTACCTGATTGCTGCAAACAGGGGCAGCCGTTCATCGCGTGGTGTGCCGTTTGAGTCGTCGCTGCCCAGCCTGATACCGGGTGGGTGTTACCGCACCAATTTTATGGACTGCCTTCGCCGACTAACCGGATAGACCCCTACCCGCCCTGCCCCCTCTAATGAGCCCACGATTAGCCCCAATAAAAACAGGTACACACCCATGAGTGGCGAAAAAAACGTCGAGCAGTGGAAAGCGTTTATCGAAGGCTGCCTGGATTTCCGCCCGGTAGAGGGCGTGTTCCGCATCGCCCGGGACATTTTCACCGAGCCGCAGTTGTTCGATCTGGAGATGGAACTGATCTTCGAGAAGAACTGGATCTACGCCTGCCACGAAAGCGAGCTGGCCAACAATCACGACTTCGTCACCCTGCGCGCCGGCCGTCAGCCGATGATCATCACCCGGGATGGCGAAGGAAAACTCAACGCCCTGATCAACGCCTGCCAGCATCGCGGCACAACCCTGACCCGCGTCGGCAAGGGCAACCAGTCGACCTTCACTTGCCCGTTCCACGCCTGGTGCTACAAAAGCGACGGCCGCCTGGTGAAGGTCAAGGCGCCCGGCGAGTACCCGGAAGGTTTCGACAAGGCCACCCGGGGCCTGAAAAAGGCCCGTATCGAGAGCTACAAGGGCTTCGTGTTCATCAGCCTCGACGTACACGCCGACAACAGCCTCGAAGACTTCCTCGGCGACGCCAAGGTGTTCTTCGACATGATGGTTGCCCAGTCACCAACCGGTGAGCTGGAAGTGCTGCCCGGCAAGTCGGCCTACACCTATGACGGCAACTGGAAACTGCAGAACGAAAACGGCCTCGACGGCTACCACGTCAGCACCGTTCACTATAACTACGTGGCCACGGTGCAACACCGCCAGCAGGTCAACAGCGAGAACGGCACCAGCAGCGGCAGTACCCTCGACTACAGCAAACTCGGTGCCGGCGACGCCAATACCGATGACGGCTGGTTCGCCTTCAACAATGGTCATAGCGTGTTGTTCAGCGACATGCCGAACCCGACGGTGCGCTCCGGCTACGCTACGATCATGCCGCGCCTGGTCGAAGAACACGGCCAGCAAAAAGCCGAATGGATGATGCATCGCCTGCGCAACCTGAACATCTATCCAAGCCTGTTTTTCCTCGATCAGATCAGCTCGCAACTGCGCATCATCCGCCCGGTGGCCTGGAACAAGACCGAGATCATCAGCCAGTGCCTGGGGGTGAAAAACGAGTCGGACGCCGACCGCGAAAACCGCATTCGCCAGTTCGAGGACTTCTTCAACGTCTCGGGCCTGGGTACACCGGATGACCTGGTGGAATTCCGTGAAGCCCAGCGCGGTTTCCAGGCGCGCCTGGAGCGCTGGAGCGACATTTCCCGAGGCAGTCACCAATGGGCCACCGGCGCCACGCCCAACAGCGAGGCGATCGGCATTGCCCCGGCCATGACCGGCACTGAATTCACCCACGAAGGGCTGTACGTCAACCAGCACAGCAACTGGCAGAAATTCCTGCTCGATGGCCTGGACGCGAAATCCCTGAAACTCCGTGAGGTGCAATGATGAATGCGCAATTGCAGTACCAGATCGAACAGTTTTTCTATCGCAAATCCGAATTGTGTGATGCCCAGGATTGGGACGCCTATCTCCAGTTGTTCGACAAACAGAGTGAGTTCCACCTGCCGCAATGGGACTCGGAACACGTCTACACCCGCGATCCGAAACGTGAAATGTCGCTGATCTACTACCCCAACCGTTCCGGCCTGGAAGACCGCGTGTTCCGCTTGCGCACGGGCAAGTCCGCGTCTTCGACGCCGATGCCGCGCACCTTGCATTTGATCAACAACGTGCGGATCGACGAACTGGAGAACGGCGAGCTGGAGGTGCGCCTGAACTGGCACACCCTGTTCTATCGACTGGCCACGGCCGAGCAGTTCTTTGGCCGCGCGACCTATCATCTCAAGCCTCATGCCGACAGCTGGCTGATCAGCCGCAAGCATGTGCTGCTGCTCAACGACACCATCAACTCGGTACTCGACTTTTACCACCTCTGAATCCATGGAGACCGAGGCATGAATCACAAAGTAGCGTTCAGCTTTGCCGACGGCAAAACCCTGTTCTTTCCGGTACAGCCCAACGAAATCCTGCTCGACGCCGCCCTGCGCAACGGCATCAACATTCCCCTGGATTGCCGCGAAGGCGTCTGCGGAACCTGCCAGGGTCGCTGCGAATCCGGCGACTACAGCCAGGATTATGTGGACGAGGAAGCCCTCTCCAGCCTGGACTTGCAACAGCGCAAAATGCTCACCTGCCAGACGCGGGTGAAGTCCGATGCGGCGTTTTACTTCGACTTCGCATCCAGCCTGTGCAATGCCAGCGGGCCGGATCGGCTCCACGCGACGGTCACCGCCGTCAGCCAGGTGTCGGCCAGTACGGCGATCCTGCATCTGGATTTGGGCAGCGCCACGCAACCGCTGGACTACCTGCCGGGGCAGTACGCCCGGTTGCAGGTACCCGGCACCGAGAGCCTGCGCTCGTACTCATTCGCCAACCGGCCGGGCTGCCACAATCAGTTGCAGTTCCTGATTCGTCTGCTGCCCGACGGAGTCATGAGCAATTACATCCGTGAGCGTTGCCAGGTCGGCGACAACATTGCCCTGGAGGCGCCGCTTGGAGCGTTTTACCTGCGTCACGTCGCCAAGCCACTGATTCTGGTGGCCGGCGGCACCGGGCTGTCGGCGTTGCTGGGCATGCTGGATGAACTGGCCGAACGAGGCTGCGGGCTACCGGTGCATCTGTATTACGGTGTGCGAGACGCCGCCGATCTGTGCGAACAAGCGCGCATCGCCGCCTATGCCGAGCGCATCCCGGGGTTTCGCTACACCGAAGTGGTCAGCGAGCCATCGCCGCAGTGGGCGGGGAAACGCGGTTACATCGCCGAGCACTTCGATGTCAGCGAACTGCGTGATGCCGAGGCTGACATGTACGTCTGCGGCCCGCCGCCGATGGTCGAATCGATCAAGTCCTGGTTGCAGGAGCAGGCGCTGGATAACGTGCACCTGTATTACGAAAAGTTCACTGAGAGTAATATTTGACCCCTTAATTCAAGCCTGACTACAAAAACTCAGAAGGGAACGCGATGGCGGACGATATTTTACAAACGGGAACACTCAAGCGAGGGTTGAAGAATCGACACATTCAACTGATCGCCTTGGGCGGAGCCATTGGTACCGGGTTGTTCCTCGGCTCTGCCGGAGTGCTCAAGTCCGCCGGGCCGTCGATGATCCTCGGTTATGCGATTGCCGGGTTTATCGCCTTCCTGATCATGCGCCAGCTCGGCGAGATGATCGTCGAGGAGCCGGTCGCCGGCTCCTTCAGTCATTTTGCCCACAACTACTGGGGCAGCTTCGCTGGCTTTCTGTCCGGCTGGAACTACTGGGTACTGTATGTGCTGGTGGGCATGGCGGAGCTGACAGCTGTCGGCAAGTACATACAGTTCTGGTGGCCGGAGGTGCCGACCTGGGTCAGCGCCGCGGTGTTCTTCGTGCTGGTCAACCTGATCAACACGCTGAACGTGAAGATTTTCGGCGAGATGGAGTTCTGGTTCGCGATCATCAAGGTGGTGGCGATCATCGGCATGATCGCACTGGGCTGCTACATGCTGTTCAGTGGCACCGGCGGCCCGCAGGCCTCGGTGAGCAACCTGTGGGACCACGGCGGGTTCTTCCCCAACGGCTACAGCGGCTTGCTGATGGCGATGGCGTTCATCATGTTCTCCTTCGGTGGCCTGGAGCTGGTCGGCATCACCGCCGCCGAAGCCAGCGAACCGCGCAAAGTCATTCCCAAGGCCATCAACCAGGTGGTTTACCGGGTGCTGATCTTCTACGTCGGCGCTCTCACCGTGCTGCTGTCGCTGTACCCATGGGACCAACTGCTGCAAACCCTGGGCGCGTCCGGCGATGCCTACAGCGGCAGCCCATTCGTGCAGATCTTTTCCCTGATCGGCAGCGACACCGCCGCACAGATCCTCAACTTCGTGGTGCTCACCGCCGCGCTGTCGGTCTACAACAGCGGTGTCTACTGCAACAGCCGCATGCTCTTCGGCCTGGCTGAACAGGGCGATGCGCCCAAGGCACTGATGAAGGTGAACAAGCAGGGCGTGCCGTTGCTGGCGCTTGGCGTCTCGGCGCTGATCACAATGCTTGCGGTGGTGGTCAACTACGTTGCCCCGCACGAAGCGCTGGAGTTGCTGTTCGCCCTGGTGGTCGCGTCCTTGATGATCAACTGGGCGCTGATCAGCCTGACGCACCTGAAGTTCCGCAAGGCCATGACTGAGCGCGGCATCGTGCCGGGCTTCAAGGCTTTCTGGTCGCCGTACACCAACTACCTGTGCCTGGCGTTCATGGCGATGGTCATTTACGTGATGTGGATGATCCCCGGTATCCGTGCCTCGGTGATTGCCGTGCCGATCTGGATCGCGATCATCTACGTGTTCTACCGGATTCGCATGGCCGCGCATCGCAACCTGCCAGTCGCGCAGTAAACGCGCAAAAAAAGCCCCGGCATTCAGTGAGTGCCGGGGCTTTTCTTATCCGCAATCAGAGGGTCGAACGCACTCGCCACAACTCTGGAAACAGCACGGTGTCGAGCATCTTGCGCAAATAGCCAACACCTTCAGTGCCGCCGGTGCCCGGTTGAAAACCGATGATCCGCTCGACCGTGGTCACATGGCGGAAGCGCCACTGGCGGAACGAGTCTTCCAGATCGATGAGTTTTTCGGCCAACTGATAGAGGTCCCAGTAGCGCGAAGGATCCTTGTAGACGACTCGCCAGGCGGCTTCGACCGAGGCGTCATGCTGTGTCGGGCTGGTCGGGTCACGCTCGAAACGCTGTGGATCAATCGTCAGACCGGCACTGGCCATCAAGCGAATCGCTTCGTCATACAGCGATGGTGTGGCCATGGCTTTTTCGAGCGCCTCCAACAGCTGCGGACGATGCGCGTGGGGCCGCAACAAGGTCGCGCTTTTGTTGCCCAGAATGAACTCGATCTCTCGGTACTGGAATGACTGAAAACCCGACGACTGCCCCAGAAAAGGCCTGATCGAGTGGTACTCGGTGGGCGTCATGGTCGCCAGTACCGTCCAGGCATGCACCAATTGATCAAAGATCCGCGAGACTCGCGCCAGCATCTTGAAAGCGGGCGGCAACTCGCCCGCCCGCATGTGTTCGCGGGCAGCCTTGAGCTCGTGCAACATCAACTTCATCCAAAGCTCGGAGGTCTGGTGCTGAATGATGAACAGCATCTCGTTGTGGTCGGGTGACAACGGGTGCTGCGCACTGAGAATGCGCCCCAGGTCCAGGTAGTCGCCGTAGCTCATGGAGTCGGAAAAATCCAACTCGGCGTTATGCCATTCCGCAGTCGGATTGGCCGAAGAATAGGGACATTGGCTCATTGAGCAGGCTCCTCACGTTGCGGTGAATTCAGTGGACGCAATATGGCCCGGACCGGGCTGGCATCGAGGTTGGCAAAACGTAACGGCAGCGCGATCAGTTCATAATCGCCTTCGGGGACTTCATCGAGCACGATGCCTTCGAGAATGGCCATGCCGTGATGCGCCACCGCGTTGTGCGAATCCATGGTCTTGGATTGCTGCGGGTCCAGCGACGGCGTATCGATGCCGATCAGCCGCACGCCGAGGCTGGCCAGCAGATCGACGGTTTCTTTGGCGACGGCGGCGAAATTCGGGTCCCAGGTGGCCAGCGGTGCGTTTCGATAAGTACGCAGCAAGACGCGCTCAGGGAGATGGTCCAGGCGCCCCCGCAGTTGCTCCGGCTGCACCAGTTGGCCGCTGTCCAGGCAATGCAACACCCGGCAAGGCCCGATATAGACGTCCAGCGACACTTCGCCAATGGCCTTGCCATCTGCACTGTAGTGCAGTGGCGCGTCGACATGGGCGCCGGTGTGCGGCGACAGCGTGATGCGCCCGACATTCACAGGGCACTCGGGCCCCAAGCTCCAGACGCGTTCTTCCTGAAACGGCGTATCACCCGGCCAGGTCGGGGTTGCGGTACTCAGGGGTGGGCTGATGTCCCACCACGACATTGTTTTTTTCATAGCAAAGCTCTCGGCCTTTTCCGAAGTGAATGATACGAGCGATACCTGTGCATGTTCTTGCGAAAACTTTCGGTAATGCTTGGGTCTTTCGCAGAAACCGCCGGAAATCGATCAATTATCGAGGGTAAATTTCAACTGCTTCGGATAACGCGGCCAGGCAATGACCGCTGCGTTTCTGGATACATCAATGTCGAGCACAGACAACTGATGCCCGGCCAAGCCCTATAGGGTGCGACTTCAGCTCTCCCTCATGCCCGGAGTCATCATGACCGCACCGATTACCGTTCTTCGCGACACCCACCCGCTGCCCGTACTCGACGCCTGCAAATGGGAAAAACTCGAAGGCGACCCGCACACCGTCAACCTCAACGCCTACACCAGCGAAGACGGCAGCAAGATCATGGGCACCTGGATCTGCACGCCGGGCAAGTGGTACGTGGAATACGTGAAGTGGGAATACTGCCACTTCCAGGAAGGCTACTGCATCATCACCCCGGAAGGCATGGCGCCGATCCACCTGCGCGCCGGTGACATTTTCGTCATCGAGCCGGGGATGAAAGGCACCTGGGAAGTAGTGGAAACCGTGCGCAAGTATTTTGTGTTTGCTTGAACACCCCCGCTAAAACCACAGCCCGCTGCAACCTGTAAATCGTCTTCGCAGTACCCTGACGCAACGAGTGGCTACCAAAATAGCTACTCGCTGCGGCACATGCCCTGCGCAATCACCAACACCTGCATTCGGCCCCTCCCGAAAACGCCCTGCACACTCAAAACGCCCACACGCCCTCTTTCGCCGTGTACCTGGCAGATCTCTCGACCAAACAAAATGGTTGCTTATTGCCATTCCGTGACCGACTGGTTTTAATCGCGAACGCAAAGCTTGCCCGTGTCGATTTCAGACACTGTGGTGACGCGATCAGAAAACTGGTACGTCAGACAAGCCGGGTAAGGTGGCGCTGCTTTTTATCGAAATAACCACATAACGATGATGGGTTTGACTAGAACAGCAGCGCCTGGAGAGCGCCGCTTTCAGAAAGAGCAACAGGCAACCCGTGATGATCGCGGCCCCCCATCAGCACGCCTAAATGTCGTTCACCAGAGAAAAACAATAATGATCAGCCCGAGCTCCAAGGATTCGAGTGGCCAACTGGCGCAGGGCTTCAAGCCTCGTCACGTCACCATGTTGTCTATCGCCGGGATTATCGGCGCCGGTTTGTTCGTGGGCTCAGGGCATGCCATTGCGGCGGCTGGCCCGGCCGTCCTGCTGGCCTATCTGTTCTCTGGCCTGCT
Source organism: Pseudomonas sp. B28(2017) (assembly GCF_002113025.1). Taxonomy (GTDB): domain Bacteria; phylum Pseudomonadota; class Gammaproteobacteria; order Pseudomonadales; family Pseudomonadaceae; genus Aquipseudomonas. The sequence continues at coordinate 41,105 of NZ_NEJH01000020.1, forward strand.
TGTCGTTCTGGTCATGCGCATGCTCGGTGAAATGGCGGTGGCCAATCCGGACACCGGTTCGTTTTCCACCTATGCCGACCAGGCCATCGGCCGTTGGGCGGGCTTCACCATCGGTTGGCTCTACTGGTGGTTCTGGGTGTTGGTGATCCCTATCGAAGCGCTGGCCGCCGGCCATGTGTTGAACCAGTGGTTTCCGCAGATCGATGCCTGGCTGTTTGCCCTGGTGTCGATCATTGCACTGGTGGTGACCAACCTGTTCAGTGTCTCCAAGTACGGCGAATTCGAGTTCTGGTTCGCCATGGCCAAGGTCGTGGCGATCATTGGTTTCATCGGTGTGGGTTTTGCCGTGTTGATGGGCTGGATTCCCGATCGGGAAGTCAGTGGATTGAGCGGTCTGATGGCCGAGCACGGCGGGTTTGCTCCCAACGGCCTGTCGGCGGTAGTCGGCGCCTTCATCACCATCATGTTCAGCTTCATCGGTACCGAGGCGGTCACCATCGCCGCCGCCGAATCCAACAACCCGGCACAGAACATTGCCAAGGCAACCCGTTCGGTGATCTGGCGCATCGGGGTGTTTTACCTGCTGTCGATTTTCGTGGTCATCTCCGTGGTGCCCTGGAACGACCCGCTGTTGGCTTCGGTAGGCTCCTACCAGCGCGCACTGGAAATCATGAACATTCCCCACGCCAAGTTCATGGTGGACGTGGTGGTGCTGATTGCCGTGGCCAGTTGCATGAACTCCTCGATTTATATTGCCTCGCGCATGCTGTACTCGCTGGGGCGTCGTGGCGATGCGCCGAAAGTGCTGAAGGCGACCTCCTCCGAAGGCGTGCCACGGGCGGCGGTCATCGCCAGTACCGTGTTGGGGGCGGCGATTACCGTTTGGAGCTACTTCATGCCCGCCGGGTTGTTTGAGTTCCTGCTGGCCAGCTCCGGCGCGATCGCCTTGCTGGTGTACCTGGCCATTGCGGTATCGCAGTTGCGCATGCGCCGGATGTTGCGTCGACAGAACGTCGAACTGACCTTTCGCATGTGGCTGTTTCCATGGCTCACATGGCTGGTGATCGCGTTCATTTGCGCTGCGCTGGCTGTGATGATGGTCTCCCCGCAACACCGCTCCGAAGTGAGCACGACCATTGGCCTGGCGCTGGCGATCTCCTTTATCGGCCTGGTCACATCGCGTCAGCCTGCGCAATCCGCAAGAGCAACGTCAGTGGGATAACACAAGAGAGAACCTGCAAGAACCTGATAATTGCGCGTACCCGAGGCAGGGGCGTTACACGCTACCGTGCCTTGGACGCCATCGCTCTTTGTGAGGACATGACCACAATGTCATCGAGCTCCAGCGTATCCGTCGGTACGGTGACGGTGACTACTCTGGAGCAAGCGCGAAATGAGTCGACATTTGCCAGCGTCCGGATGGGCGATCATCCCTGGTAACGTCCCTCACAAAGCCTGCGATCCTTTTCCGATGAAAAAACCGGGAAGCCGCCCGACGCGGCCCCCCGGTAAATGTTGATGCGCACATGCCTTGCCTGTAGGAGCGAGCTTGCTCGCGAAAAACCCGAGGACAACGCGGTGTGTCAGATACCCCGCGTTATCGTTAACGACCATCGCGAGCAAGCTCGCTCCTACAATGGTTTGCGATAACTGTTAATGATCGCCGAGAAGTCGTTGCCGCCTTCCCCACGCATGCTCATCGCCTGATACAACTGCTGGGCCACCGCGCCGAGTACCACCGGCTGGTGCGCCTGACGCGCCGCTTCAGTAGCCAGCCCCAGATCCTTGAGCATCAGTTCGGCCCCAAAGCCGCCGGTGTAACCGCGCGACGCCGGTGCCGTTTCAACGATGCCCGGCCATGGGTTGTACATCTCCGAACTCCAGCAACGCCCGGTGGAACTGTTGATGATGCCCGCCAGCACCTTGGTGTCGATGCCCAGGGCGTCGCCCAGCGCCATGGCCTCGCTGACGCCGACCATGGAAATCCCTAGCAGCAGGTTGTTGCAGATTTTAGCGATTTGCCCGGTGCCGACCTCACCACAATGGACGATGTTGCGGCCCATTTGCGCCAGTACCGGTTGCAGGGTGGCGAACAGCTCAGGCGTGGCGCCAACCATGAAGGTCAGTGTCCCGGCGGCTGCACCGCCAGTGCCACCAGAGACCGGCGCGTCGGCCATGGCCACGTCCTGTTTCGCGGCGGCAGCGGCCACGTCCCGCGCAGTCTGCGGATCGATGGTGCTGCAATCCACCGCCGGTACGCCTTTACCGATACCGGCGAGCACGCCGTCCTCACCCAGCCACACACTGCGCACATGCACGGCGGCAGGCAACATGGTGATCACAAGTTCCGCGCCCTCTGACGCTTCGCGGGCCGATGCGCTGATGCTACCGCCCAGTTGTTCCAGTTCCGCCAGCACGGCTTTGTTCAGGTCGACCAGGCGCAGCGCATGGCCGGCCTTGATCAGGTTGCGCGCCATCGGGGCGCCCATGTTGCCCAGACCGATAAAAGCGATTTTCATGTCCGGCTCCTTAACGCAGGTTGATGGTGGTGTTCACACCGTCGTTGACACTGTCGTCATCGAACCAGCGGCTGGTGACGGTCTTGGTCTGAGTGTAGAACTGCACCACTTGTTTGCCGTACGGGCCGAGGTCGCCAAGCTTGGAACCGCGCGAACCGGTGAAACTGAAGAACGGTACCGGCACCGGGATCGGGATGTTGATACCGACCTGGCCGACATCGATTTCATTCTGGAACTTGCGCGCCGCTGCACCGCTCTGGGTGAACAGGCCCGTACCGTTGCCGAACGGGTTGGCGTTGACCAGGGCGATGGCTTCATCGAGGGTGGCAACTTCCAGCACCACCAGCACCGGGCCGAAGATTTCCTGGGTGTAGATCTGCATGTCGGTGGTCACGCCGGAGAACAGGGTCGGGCCGACAAAGTTGCCTTTCTCGTAACCGGGAACCGAGATCTCGCGACCGTCCAGCTCCAGTTTCGCGCCTTCCTTGATGCCGCTTTCGATCAGATCGAGAATCCGCGCCTTGGCTTTTTTCGAGATCACCGGACCGACATCGGTGCCCGGCTCGCTGCCGGCATTGACCTTGAGTTTTTGCGCCAGCGCCTTGAGATCCGGCAGCCATTGCTTGGCCGCGCCCACCAGCACCACCACCGAAGTGGCCATGCAACGTTGACCGGCGGCACCGAAACCGGCGCCCACCAGCGCATTCAGCGCTTGTTCGCGATTGGCATCCGGCAGCACCACGGCGTGGTTCTTCGCGCCCATCATCGATTGCACACGCTTGCCGTGCTTGCCGGCCAGGTCATAGACGTGAGTACCGACGGCGGTCGAACCGACGAAGGAAACGGCCTTGATGTCTTTGTGGGTGCAAAGCCCATCCACCACATCCTTGCCACCATGCACGACGTTGAGCACGCCAGCCGGAATACCCGCCTCAATCGCCAGTTCCACCAACAGCATGGTCGACATCGGGTCCTGTTCCGACGGCTTGAGCACGAAGGTGTTACCGCAGGCGATGGCCATCGGGAACATCCACAGCGGAATCATCGCCGGGAAGTTGAACGGAGTAATGCCCGCGCACACGCCGATCGGCTGGCGCAGGGTGTAGGTGTCGACACCACCGGCGACGTTTTCGGCGAACTCGCCCATTTGCAGGCTGCCAATGGAGCAGGCGTGCTCGACCACTTCCAGGCCACGGAAAATATCGCCTTCGGCGTCGGCAATGGTCTTGCCCTGCTCGGCGCTCAGGACGGCGGCGATGCGCTTGGAGTGTTCGCGGATCAGCGCCTGGAGCTTGAGCATGATGCGCATGCGCGCGCCAATGGGTGTCAGCTTCCAGGTCTGGAATGCACGATGAGCGGCGCTGACGGCAGCATCGACTTCTTCAGCGGTGGCAAACGGCACCTTGGCCAGCACCTGTTGGGTCGCCGGGTTGATGATGTCGTGCCATTCGGTGGACTTGGATTCGACCCACTGGCCGTCGATCAACAGTTTGACCTTTTGCACGGTGGTGTCATTGGGCGTGAGCGATACGTTCATGTGGGTCTCCAGATCTTTGTTGTTATCTTGGGAGCCAAGGCGAAATAGTCGCCTTGAGAAGAGGCGTGTGCCGCGAATTGGTTAACGGGCTGTTTTTGGAGTATAGATGTGCAAACTTCTAATAAGAACGCACATAAAAACCGGTCCAACATGCAAAAAAACATCACCTCCCTCGGCTCATTGAACTGGGACGACCTCAAGTTTTTCCTGGAAGTCGCCCGCACCCGCAAAGCCAGCACCGCGGCCAAACGCCTGGCGGTGGACTACACCACAGTGTCGCGGCGCATCAGTTCCCTGGAAACGGCGCTGGGCACATTGCTGTTCGAGAAATCCCGGACCAGCGGCTTTGTCTTGACCGCTGAAGGCCAGCGGTTGATGGGCTATGCCGAGTCGATCGAAAGCACCTTGCACATGGCGTGCGAGCAGGTTTCCGGGTCCGGCGTGGCGCTGTCCGGTCATGTGCGCATGGGATGCACCGAAGGCTTCGGCAGCTTTTTCATCACGCCGCAACTGAGCCACTTCGTTGACACCTATCCGGCGATCTCGGTGGATATCCTGCCGCTGCCGCACTTCATCAGCCTGTCCAAGCGCGAGGCCGACATCGTCATCGCCCTGGAGCGTCCGGAGCATGGCCCGTACGTCTGTTGCAAACTGTGCGACTACCGGTTGCAGCTGTACGCAACCCAGGATTATCTGGACAACCACCCGGCCATCCGCCGCCCGGCAGACTTGGCGAAACATTCGTTTATCAGTTACGTCGACGACCTGGCGTTCAGCTCGGAGCTGTTGTATCTGGCCAATGTATTGCCCGGCGCCAGTGCCAACCTGCGCAGCACCAGCGTGATCGCGCAGTTCGTGGCCGCGCAGCAGGGACGCTCATTGGCGATCCTGCCGTGCTTCCTCGCCACTCAGGACCCGAGCCTGCTGCCGGTGTTGCCGCAGGAAATCAACATCACTCGACAGTTCTGGATGTACTGCCGGGAGGATTTGAGGAAGCTCAAGCGGATCACCCTGTTGTGGGATTACATCCGTGAGGTGACTGAGCGCAATCAGGGTCTGTTGATGGGTGAAAGTCGGGAGATGCTGTTCGCCGACTGATGGGCTCGCAGCAAATGCTGTCAGTCGCGGCCTTACTTGAGCTCCAGCATCAGCCCGCTCAAGCGTTTGACCCTGCGTTTCACCGCCTCTTCAAACACGCCCGCACGCGACTCGATCAAGGTGAACCAGTCCTTGGCCCGGGTAATTCCGGTGTAGATCAGTTCCTTGGTGAGTACCGGATTCAAGGCGTCAGGCAGAATCAACGCGGTATGCGCGAACTCCGAGCCCTGGGATTTATGCACGGTCATGGCGTATACGGTTTCGACATCATTCAGGCGGCTGGGCAGGACAAATCGCACGCCACCCTGGCCATCATTTCGCGGGAACGCCACTCGCAGGACCTGCCTCCCGGTTTCATGGCCCTCCTGCTCCGGGAGCTTGAGGGCGATGCCGATATCGCCGTTCATCAAACCCAGCCCGTAATCATTGTGGGTCATCAGTACGGGGCGGCCTTCGTACCACTGCTGGTCACTGTCGATCAGGCGTGCCCTCAGCAAGGCGTCCGTCACTCGCTGGTTCAAGCCCTCCACACCCCAGGGTCCCTTGCGTACGGCACATAGCAACTGGAACGCGTCGAAGGCCTGCAACACTTGTCGAGCCCAATCAATCCAGCGCGAACCCTCCAGCGGGCTGTCGAGTGGCGGCCGCTGATTACGCAGCACGCTCAGGTAATGTCGATAACCCTGCGGGCCCTCACCATGGCCGTCGAGAAGCAGACGTTCCAGGGCCCGGTCCTGCTCCCCCTTCAGGGACAGGGAATACACATCGTCATGGCTGCGCGCAGACAACAACCTGCGTGCTTCATCGGGTTGCTGCTGGTTGACCCAGCGAGCCAGTTGACCAATACCGCTGCCCTCACCGAATCGCCGGGAATGGCGCAACATCACCACCTGTTGGGCCAGTGGATGAGCGCCCTGCGTATCCTCCTGCAATCCGCTGGCCTGCAAACTTTCGCCACTGACGGCTTCCAGCCACTGGCGTGTCTGTGGGCTGTACCAGCCAGCCTCGGCGTCGCGGCACAGGTCCCCCAGTACCGCTCCGGCTTCTACCGAAGCCAACTGGTCCTTGTCACCCAACAGCACGAGGCGCGCATGGGCAGGCAATGCGTCGAGCAGATTGGCCATCATTTCCAGGTCGATCATCGAGGCCTCGTCCACCACCAACACATCAAGCGGCAGACGATTGCCCGCATGGTGTCGAAAATGGCGAGTCCCGGGCCGGCTGCCGAGCAGGCGGTGAACGGTGGTGACATCGGACGGGATCTTGTCTCGAATGTCTTGCGAAACCTTCAAGGTCCGTACTTGCTGGCTGATGGATTCTGTCAGACGCGCCGCGGCCTTGCCGGTCGGTGCGGCGAGGCGGATGCGCAGGGGCTTGCCGGCCTCGACCGCTGGCGCCTGGAGCAACGCCAGCAAACGCACGACGGTGGTGGTCTTGCCGGTTCCCGGCCCCCCCGTCACGATGCTGAAGGCGCTGCGGGTCGCCAGTGCGCAGGCGAGCTTCTGCCAGTCGATCACCTCGCCGGGCCGGGCAGGACCAAACAAACCGGTGAGGCGCTGGAGCAAGTCGTTCGGCGTGGACTCCTGTTCCGTCAGACGCTCGCGCAACGAGAGGTCGATCCGTCGCTCGTAGGCCCAATAGCGGCGCAGGTACAAGCGTTTGCCCGATAAAACCAAAGGTCGTTCGCGCACGTGGTCACGACTGTCGACAGCCAGTGCGACCTGGTTGCTGGCGGCCAGCACCTTGCACCAATGGGCCCCGTCCAGCGAGCCCAGCAATTGCGACGGCAACAGCATTGCGCCGCCCTGCACGTCACCCTCGGGTGGCAATGACAGGGCGAAGTCAGGTTCTTTCAGTGTCTCGAACAGGTCAAGGCAGACATGCCCGTGGCCCAATTGGTGGCTGGTGAGCGCGGCAGCCAGCAACACCAGCGGATCACCATCCGGAGCCAGCTCATGCAGAAACGCCACAAAGGCTTTGTCCAGTGCTCGCAACCAGCCTCGCTCGACCCAACGCGTGAGCAACAACAGCAAGTCGTCGGCGCGACTCAGCGGCGCCAGTTCAGACAGGCTTTCGGCTGCCAGCGATGTGGGCAACAAATCGGCGAATGTGCGGTTCATAACAGTACTCCCTGTTCCCAGGCGGGCTCGGCCTTGGGCTCTGGCTTGCCCTGGAACAGTCTGTCCAGACGCTCGATCAGTTCTCTTGGCGGACGGGCAAAAAACACGCCCTGACTGGCCGCACGGGTACCACGCAAAAACAGGTACAACGCACCACCGACATGCCGGTCATAGTCGTAATCGACAAGACGCGCCTTGAGCTGGCGATGCAGGGCCAACAGGTACAACACGTATTGCAGGTCATAACGGTTGTCGAGAATCGACTGTTCCATGGCCTGCAGGGTGTAGGCCGCATCATCGGCGCCAAGCCAGTTGGATTTGTAGTCGGCAACGTAATAGCGGCCATTGTGCTCGAACGTCAGGTCGATGAAGCCCTTGAACATGCCGTTGAGCAACACCGGTTCGGCGGCCACCCGGGCCACGCCGTTATGGGTGTATTGGCACACCAACGCGTCGAGCTTGAGCACATCGACCTTATGGCTGGCGAACCAGAACTCCATCTCGACCTGGTATTGCGTCAACTGCCCGAATATCACCGGTGCCTGTCCGGCGCCCAGCGCCAACGGCGACTTGAGCAGATGCTGCAGCCAGTCACTGAGCGTGGTGATCCAGCCCTCCCAGCCTCGACGATTGCAGCGACGGGCAATGGCGTCGTTCACATCTTGTGGCCCAGCAGCAAAACCCTCGCCTCCCGCCCATTCGAGCAGACCATGGAGGAAGGTGCCGGGGTTCGGGCCACGCGGGAAGCGATGGATATCGGCACCACCGGCCACCACTTCTCTCGGGGCCTGCGGGTCAAGGCGTTCGTCATCGAACAGTTTTTGCGCCTGCGGGCTCTCTGGCGCCTCGTCCGAGCCGACACTCAGGGTGTCGCCAATGCGTAATGCGCTGTAGGAAGCGATCCACCAGTTTTCGCTGGCCTTGCGTTTCGGGATCAACGGAGGCAGCAGCGCCGCGTCGTTTTGCGGTGGCTGGTATTGCTCGGCAGTCGCTTCAGGCATCCGGGCATAGGCCAGCGCCGGGCAGTCCTGTTGCAGATCTCGCAACCACTGCTGCAACGCCGCGGACTCGGTCAATGGCGCACCGCCCCCCAACAGATAACCCAATGCCGACAGGTGCAGCACCGAGCCATTGTTGTTGCCGCGCTTGAGGTCAGCCACCCCCAGCCAGCAGGCATGTTGCGCCCGGGTCAGGGCGACATAGAGCAAGCGCAGATCCTCGGCCAGGCGCTCATCATCGGCCAGGGCAATCAATTCTGCGGTCGGCTTCAACGAGACCTGGGCATTGCCTGATTCGTCGTGGTAGTGCAACGGCAGACGGCTGCCATCCACCGGTTTCGCCGAACAGATGAACGGCAGGAACACCAACGGGTATTCAAGGCCTTTGGACTTGTGAATGGTCACCACCTTGACCAATTGCTCATCACTTTCCAGGCGCAGGATCTGCTCTTCGCCAGCCTGCCCGGACAATGCCAGATGCTCGGACAGATGCCGGATCAGTGCTTGCTCGCCATCGAGTTCCGCGGCCGCCTGTTGCAGCAATTCGGACAGGTGCAACAGATTCGTCAATACCCGCTCACCGTCGCTGAGTGCAATCAGCGCCTGGGGCAGACGGAAGTCGTGCAGCAAGCGCCGCAGCATCGGCAATACGCCCTGCTTGCGCCAGACTTCGCGATAGCCACGGAACTGCATGACCCGGGATTCCCAGGCCAACTCGTCCTGATTCAACCGCTCCAGCTCAGTCAACGAAAGGTTCAAGGTGATGCTGGCCAACGCTGCCCGCAATGGTCGCTCGACATCCGGCTCGGCGCAGGCCTTGAGCCAGGTCAGCACGTCATGAGCCTCTTGAGCGGCGAACACCGAGTCCTTGTCCGACAGGTAAACACTGCGCACGCCCCGGGCGGCCAATTCGGCACGAACCGCCTGCGCTTCCTTGCCATCGCGTACCAGGATGGCGATGTCCGCCGGCAGCAGGCCTCTGAAGGCTTTGCCGTCCTGGGTGAACCCCGCTTGCCCCTGTTGTCCGCCATTGAGCAACGCCGTGATTTCACTGGCGCAGGTAGCCGCCAGATGTTGCCGGTACACCGCACCGGACAACGGTTGTTCGGTCGCCAGGTGCCAGATGTTCAAGGCCGGGACTGCCTGATCATTTATGCGCAGGACTTCTTTGCGGCCCTGGGAGGCAACCGGCGTGAACGGAACCGGATTGTCGCCATTCTTCTCCCGGAAGAGGAAAGCCCCGCGCCCTGACTCCCGGGCTTCGGCACGCTCGAACACATGGTTCACCGCGTTGACCATGCCATGGCTTGAGCGAAAGTTGGTGCCCAGGGTGTGCAGGCGGCCAGTGGTGGCCTGTCGAGCGCGCAGATAGGTATGGATGTCGGCGCCGCGAAAAGCGTAGATCGCCTGTTTCGGGTCGCCAATCAGGAACAGGCCGCACTCGGGGCTGTTCTCTTCAATCCGGTAGATGCTCTCGAAGATCCGGTATTGCACCGGGTCGGTGTCCTGGAACTCATCGATCAGTGCAACCGGAAACTGCTCACGAATCAGGGTTGCCAGTCGCTCGCCGCCATCGGACTGCAAGGCCGCATCAAGGCGCAGCAACATGTCGTCGAAACCCATTTCCGCACGGCGGCGTTTCTCTTCTTCGAATCGTGCCCCGACCCAGCGGGCGGCGTGTTGCAATACGGCGGCATCGGGTGTTGGCAGCCCATCGAGACTGGCCTTGAGGCCGGCCATCGCATCGAGCCCCGGATGTCGAGGCGTTTCGCCCTTCCAGGCTTCGGCCATGCCATCAGGGGTCAGGCGCGTGAAGCCGGTGCCGATATCCAGCTGTTCAAGGGATTCGTCTTTGGCCCAGGCCTTGATCTTTTCGAACCAGGGCTCGAAATAGCGGGCCTGCATCTTGCGACCGTCGACAGCCTTGCTGGCAACGCCCTGGTGACAGATGGCAAGCAACTCGTCCGCCCACTGCAGCCAGGGCTGCTTGAGTTCGATCAGGGCAACCCGTCGCTCTTGCAAGCACTGCGAAATCACCTCGGCGGGCTCTTTCCCTTGCAGCGTATCCCGCTCGCTGGCGAACAGCGCACGAATCCGCGGCAGCAACGCCGCCGGGCCGCCCCAATTGCTGCGCACCCAATTGAGCGCGTCACCTTGCATCGGGTAACAGAACAGCCGCCAGTAATCACGCAGGACTTCCCCCAGCAAGTCGCTGTGGTCGGTTTCCAGGGTCTGGGTAAACAGGCTGCCGCTGTCGAAGGCGTGCTCGCGCAACATGCGCTGGCACCAACTGTGGATGGTAGAAACCGCCGCCTCGTCCATCCACTGGGCGGCGATATCCAAGCGGTTTGCGCACCCGGGCCATTGCTCGGGCAAGTACTGACCACGCAACTCGGCAATCAAGCTGTCGGGGGCCGGGGTTTCATCGCGAAAATATCGCGCGGCCTCGGCGAGCCGCGTGCGAATGCGTTCGCGCAACTCTTTGGTCGCGGCATCGGTGAAGGTCACGACGAGGATCTGCGGCGGCAGCAACTCTCGCCCGAACCCTGAGCCCTCGTCACCATGGCCAAGGACCAGGCGCAGGTACAGCGCGGAAATGGTGAACGTCTTGCCGGTGCCGGCGCTGGCTTCGATCAGTTGACTGCCACGCAGCGGGAATGCCAGGGCCAGAGGTGTCTTCGTACTCATCAACGCGGCTCCTCACTGGACAGTGAACGCCAAGGGGCTTCAAGAAGCGGGCGATAGAGCGCATCACACCATTGGGGGAACGTCTCATCGGCGGTCAAGGCAGCGTAATCGGCGAACTGGCGGGCGAGTGCAGGGCTTTCGCCCCGTTCTCCGTCCGTCGTCTGCCCGTCGCCTTCATAGGCCTTGCGCGCAACGGCCTCGGCCTTGACCGGGTCGGTTTGATCCAGCCACGCGAAGGCTGTCTTGACCGCGATTGGCAGAGGCTGGCGCATACCCGACTGCCAGGCCATCAACAGGTCGCCGAGAATTTCCTGTGCTACGGCCTCGTCCAGCGGACCGAGCAACAGGCTGTCGTCGCTGGCCACCAGTGCGGTGGTCAGCGCCATTCCACTGGCACAAGCGATCAGATGATTGACCCACGGACGTGTCAGGCGATGCCATTTGCGCGACTTGATCGAGCCGATACTGTTGGGGATCGTAGTGATGGTCAGCAAGCCACCATCAGCGCGCTGGTGCAGGCCGCTGAGCCAACCCTCAATGTGCAGGCCTTGCAGTTCAAGAGTGACGGGCAACGCGCTACCCAGCGGTGTTGGCCACAAAGCCAGGAGCTGCTGGTGGCGTTGCAGCAAGTCAGGTAATGGCTCGATCAATTCACGTTGCAGGCACTCACCGAATCCGGCCATGGGCAGCAACCCGCTGTTTTGCAGTCGCCTCGCCTGATCTTCCAGTGCCTGCCCGGCATTTCCGGGATCTGCCAGCCCCGCTTCGAGCAAACGGTCGCTGAGGCTGTAACGCTGCAATGCGTCCAGGACAAAAGGCTCTTCATCAGCCAACGGCACTTCTGCCGCCTCGAAAAAAACCTTCAGTCGCTGGCTGAAAAAGTGCCGTACCGGATTGCGCAGGAAATCCTGCAGTTGACCGAGACTGAGTGGTTCATCCTGAACGTGAGCCTCGAGCACTTCGGCACTTGCCTGTTGCTCTGTGGTTTGATGAAGGACCTGCCATTCGGTGGCGTAGCTGAACGAGTCATCCCCTTCGTGAAAGTAGCGCGCACTGAAGGGTTGCAACGGGTGTTCCCGGGTCATGCCCTCAATCAGGTCCTTGTCGCTTTGCGCCAATTGCCAACCGCTGGCCAGGTGGTCACGCAACTGGCCGATCAGTACCGAAGCAGGTCTCTCGCTGTTGTCGCGGATGCTGCGGCCCACCCAACTGATGTAGAGCTGGTCCCGTGCCGACAACAAGGCTTCCAGTAACAGATAGCGGTCATCTTCGCGTCGGGAGCGATCGCCTGGGCGGTAATCACTGCCCATCAGATCGAAATCCAGCGGCGGTTGCGCGCGCGGATAATCGCCGTCATTCATGCCCAACAGGCAGACCAGTCGGAACGGGATAGCACGCATGGGCATCAAGGTGCAGAAGTTGACCGCACCGGCCAGGAAGCGTTGAGACAAACGGCCCTGATCCAGACCTGCGAGCCAGGCTTCACGGACGACAGTCAGCGGCAGCTCGTCCTGCAACCCGACGGACTCGCAGGTCTCGAGCCAGGTCTCACGCAGCTCTTCGAGCTGAGCCAGCAAGTAGTCGTCGTGTTCGTTACTGGCAAGGAAGAACAGCTGCACCAACGCCTGCAAGCGCAAGCCCCATTGCTGTGGCGGTGCAGGCTGGGAGAGCTCGTGGTGAGCCACTTCCAGCGCGTCCAGCAGCGCAACCAGCGGGCCGATGAGCGCGGCGTCCAGCCCCCCGATTTCGTCGTAGGGCTCGATTCCCTCATAAGCATCGGCGCTGCCAACGGCATAACCGAGCAACATCCGGCGCAAGCCGAAACGCCAGCTGTTTTGCTCCAGTTCATTCGGCAGCCCGAGCCCGGCACGTTGCTCGGCATTCATGCCCCAGCGAATGCCGGCACCTTCGATCCAGCGGTGCAGCGTCGGCAGGTCACGCTCCTCGACACCAAAGCGCGCGCGCAGCGCCGGGACGTCCAGCAGATCGAGAATCTCACTGACGGGGAATCGGCTGTCGGGCAGCTTGAGCAAGTGCTCGACGGCAATCAGCAGCGGGTCGCGACCACGCTGGCCCTGGTCCGCCAGGGTAAACGGAATGAAGCGCGGATCCTGACGGTCAAGCTGACCAAACACGGCCCGAATGTGCGGGGCGTAGCTGTCGATGTCCGGGACCATCACGATGATGTCCCGAGGGCGCAGTTGCGGGTCGGCGCTGAAGCGCGCGAGCAGTTGATCGTGAAGGATCTCGACTTCTCGCTGAGCACTATGAGCAATGTGAAAACGGATCGATTCGTCCTTCTGCAGATCGATGGCCGGCCAACGCTCGCGGGTTTCGTTGAGGGGACGCAACTCGAGGATGTCATCCTGCAGCTGGTTGAGCACATTCAGCGGCTGACCGTCACTGAACAGGTCGATGCGCCCGTCGCGGAATGCCGAGCGATAGCTGCTGGGATCGTCATGGCTGTCGAGCAGGTTGATATAGTCCCGCCCCTGTTTACCCCAGGCAGCCAGCAGCGGGTGAGCATGCTGGTGCAGGGTTTGCGGATCGATCACTACCGGCATCCCGCCTTTGCGGGCTTGACGCTTGTATTGATGCCGCAACAGGTCCTTATCTGCGACGATGTCTGCCCAATGGTGACGACAGGGGTTGTGTACGCACAGCAGGACCTGGCTGAAGCGTGCGAGTCCCGCCAACGCTTCCAAGGCTTGGGCAGGCAGCGAAGAAATCCCGAAAACGATCACTCGCGAGGGTAATCCCCTGGGTGCGACTTCAAGATTGTTGATACGCTCCACAAAGCGCTGATGGACGCCGGCACGGCTTTGCGCCATGCCTTCTTCCCCCACATCCAGCAAGAGTGCGCGCCATAACTCTGCCTGCCAGCAATTGGCCGGCGTCAGGGGCTTGGCTTCGCCCCTGGCGTTTCTTGTTTGATGTCGACCTTCTGCCCAGTCTTCCAGCCAATCAGCCCGATAGACCTGGTATTGGTCGAACAGGTCCGCCAGACGCTCGGCCAATTGGTAGCGTTTGCGCAGGTCAGTGTCATGGATCAGGAAACGCTGCAGCGGCTCGAAGTGCGGTTGATTGATCAACTGCGGCAGCAGGCGCATCAAGCGCCAGGTCAGCGGGGCTTTATCGAGCAGGGACTTGGCCGGAATCTCATCGCGGCCGAGGACCATGCGATAGAGCTGCCACATGAAACTACCGGGCAACTGCACGTCGATGGCGGCGGCGATGCCACAGCCGCCCATGTCGTCATCCTCAGAATCTTCCGCCAGTGCCAGCTTCAGCCATTGGGCAATGCCGTTGCTTTGCACCAAGGCAATTTCATTCTCCAGGGGAGCCAGCGGGTAGCGACGCATCCAGCTGACCACCAGGCTGCGCAACTCGTCCAGGCGATTGCCGTGAACCACCATAAAACCAGCACTGAGGGACGTCGCGTCCGGCATAAAGGCTTCCTTGGAAAATACAAACGCCAGGGGCAAACCTTAGCATTGTAGGGTGACGGTGACAGCCTGGACCTGTCCGGTATTGTCGTATGAGCTTTTCTGCGGCCAAAAACAAAACCCCTACCTGCGTATGCAGATAGGGGTTTCGGAATTTAATCTTGACGATGACCTACTCTCACATGGGGAAACCCCACACTACCATCGGCGATGCATCGTTTCACTTCTGAGTTCGGGATGGGATCAGGTGGTTCCAACGCTCTATGGTCGTCAAGAAATTCGGTGTGCCGACCCGTCTTTCGACGTTTCAGCAAATTGGGTATGCGATAGATTTGTGTGTTGTGCGAACTTTCGGTTCATTGCGTCTTCACACACCGCAATCTGATGCTCTTTCGAGTAGTCAAATTGCTTGGGTGTTATATGGTCAAGCCTCACGGGCAATTAGTATTGGTTAGCTCAACGCCTCACAGCGCTTACACACCCAACCTATCAACGTCGTA
>NZ_NEJH01000021.1 GCF_002113025.1 Pseudomonas sp. B28(2017)
GCATAAGCCGGAGTGAGGCAGCGGTAAGCTGCAAGTGACAAGTTAAAAACGCCAACCCGAAGGTTGGCGTTTTTAACTTGTCACTTGCAGCTTACCGCTGCCTCACTCCGGCTTATGCCGACCAAAACCCGGACGCTGGCCGGAACCGGCCGGGGCGCCTCGGCGTTTGCCCGATGGCGTGTCACCGTCGACCAGCTTGATCCCCGGACGCTTCGGTGCTGGCTTGGCCGGACGCTTGGTGTCGGCCGGACGATCGGCTACCGGCGTACCACGACCTTCGCCACGCTCAGTACGGCCATTGGCCGGACGTGGCGTGCGTGGACCGCGTTCGCCGTCCTGACGCGCAACAGGCTTGCGCCCTGGACGCTCGCCTTCGATCTGCGGCTCGCGGTTTTCACGCGGGGCTGCAGGTCCACTATTCGCTGGACGCAGGGTGCGTACACGTTCGGTCCTGGCCATCGGCCGCGACGACTTGCGTTGCATCCGGTCGAGCTTGTCCTTGCTCTTGGCGTTCAGTTGCGGCATGGCCACCGGGGTCAGGCCGACTTCCTCGCTGAGGACGTCGACTTCGTACTGGCTCATTTCGCGCCAGCGGCCCATCGGCAGGTCTGAGTTGAGGAACACCGGACCGAAACGCACGCGCTTCAGACGGCTGACCACCAGGCCCTGGGATTCCCACAGGCGACGTACTTCGCGGTTACGACCCTCCATCACCACGCAGTGATACCAGTGGTTGAAACCTTCGCCGCCCGGTGCCTGCTGGATGTCGGTGAAACGCGCCGGGCCGTCTTCGAGGACAACACCAGCCTTCAGGCGCTCGATCATCTCGTCATCGACTTCACCGCGTACACGCACGGCGTACTCGCGATCCATCTCGTAGGACGGGTGCATCAGACGGTTGGCCAGTTCACCGTCGGTGGTGAACATCAGCAAACCGGTGGTGTTGATGTCGAGGCGGCCGATGTTGATCCAGCGACCCTCTTTCGGACGCGGCAGCTTGTCGAACACGGTTGGGCGGCCTTCCGGATCGACACGGGTGCAGATCTCGCCGTCGGGCTTGTTGTACATGATCACACGGCGGACCGATTCGGCGGCCTCTTCGCGCTTGATCACCTTGCCATCGATGGTGATGGCGTCGTGCATATCGACGCGCTGGCCAAGGGTGGCGTCTTTGCCGTTGACCTTGATGCGGCCGTGGCTGATCCAGGCTTCCACGTCACGGCGCGAGCCGACGCCGATACGGGCGAGGACTTTCTGCAGTTTTTCGCCTGCCGGGCCGATTGGCTGGTCGTCTTGCTGGTCTTTGATACTCATCTGGGCACCTCCCGGTGTGGTCTGAAAACTGGGTACTTTGGCGAAGGGATCGCCGAAGGGTCGCGAATCATACGCGCATGAGGGCGTTTGCGCATCAGAGACTAGCTGATCAATGCAAGGTTATTTGTTTTTCCGCCGGCCGGTGGCTCGCCGTTTTTCGGGAACACAATCCCACAGGGTTTGCGTCAGTCCTCGAATTGACGACGTTCGGCCTCGATGGCTTCGGCCAGAGCCAGGGCTTCGGCCTCTTCGTCCGACAGCTGCGGTTCGGGCTTCGGCTGTTCGAGGGCAGCCACGGCGGCCAGGAGCTTTTCCCGGGCTTCGGCAACGCCGAGGATATCGTCTTCCTGCTTCGTCTCCGGCTCGGGCTCGGGCTCGGGCTCGGGCTCGTCTTCAGGCTCCGGCTCGATCTGCGCAATGTCGGATTCCGGTTCAATCGGCTCCGGTTCCAGGTCAGTCGGGAATTCGGCGCCATCACGCAGCAAGTCGTCGAAGTCGGTCTTGAGCCCTTCCTCCATGCTGTCCAGCTCCAGCAACAGCGTGTGGAAACTGGTTTCTTCCTTCGGTTCTTCCGGCTCGGCGCTGGCGTCGGCCAACTCTTGCAGACCGGCGGGTACGGGGGCGTCGTCGAAATCGAGCACCGGATCCGGTTCCAGCTCGCGCAGTTCCGCCAACGGCGGCAGGTCGTCGAGGTGTTTCAGGTTGAAGTGATCGAGGAATGCCTTGGTGGTGGCGAACATTGCCGGTTTGCCGGGTACGTCACGGTAGCCGACGATGCGGATCCACTCGCGCTCCATCAGCGTCTTGACGATGTTGCTGTTGACCGCCACGCCCCGCACGTCTTCGATTTCGCCCCGGGTGATCGGTTGGCGATAGGCGATCAGGGCCATGGTTTCCAGCATGGCACGGGAGTAGCGCTGCGGGCGCTCTTCCCACAGACGCCCGACCCACGGCGCAAATTTCTCGCGAATTTGCAGGCGATACCCCGAAGCCACTTCCTTCAGTTCAAAGGCGCGACCATCGCAGGACTTCGCCAGAATCGTCAGGGCCTTCTTGAAGACCGGCGGCTCGGGGCGCTCGCCCTCTTCGAAGAGTTCGAACAGGCTTTCCAGAGATTGCGGCTTTCCCGAGGCCAACAGAAAGGCTTCAAGCAATGGCGCCAGCTCGCGGGGTTCAGTCAGGTTCATGATTCAACTCGTTATTCGGCTCGGGCTCGCACGTGGATCGCGGCAAATGGTTCATTCTGCACCAGCTCGACCAGGGATTCCTTGACCAATTCGAGGATCGCCATAAAGGTCACCACCACGCCCAGGCGCCCTTCTTCGGCGGTGAACAGCTCGACAAACGGCACGAAACCACCGCCCTTGAGGCGTTCCAGCACATCGCTCATGCGTTCACGGGTCGACAGCGCCTCGCGGCTGACCTGATGGCTTTCGAACATGTCGCCACGGCGCAACACCTCGGCCATGGACAACAGCAACTCTGACAAGCGTACGTCCGGCAGCAGCTTGCGTGCCCTGGCCTCCGGGGCGTCAAGCTTGGGCACCACCACGTCACGACCGACGCGACTCAGGCCATCGATGCCTTCGGCGGCAGCCTTGAAGCGTTCGTACTCCTGCAAGCGACGGATCAGTTCGGCGCGCGGGTCTTCCTCTTCGTCTTCGACGGTTTCGGCCCGTGGCAGCAGCATCCGCGACTTGATCTCGGCCAGCATCGCGGCCATCACCAGGTACTCGGCGGCCAGTTCGAGGCGAACCGACTGCATCAATTCGACGTAGCCCATGTACTGGCGAGTGATTTCCGCCACCGGGATGTCGAGGATGTTGATGTTCTGTTTGCGGATCAGGTACAGCAGCAGGTCGAGCGGGCCTTCGAACGCCTCGAGGAAGACCTCGAGGGCATCCGGCGGGATGTACAGGTCCAGCGGCATTTCCATGACCGCCTGGCCATAGACCATGGCGAAGGGTAGTTCCTGCTGGGCTCCGGCCTGACTGTCGACGGGTTCTACTGCGGACATCTAGGCCTCGACCATGAACGGCGCAGGGTCGCCGCAACCAACACGAATGACTTCCGGCTCGCCATCGGCGAGGTTGATCACGGTGGACGCCTTGATCCCGCCGAAGCCGCCATCGATGATCAGATCGACCTGGTGCTCGAGCAATTGGCGCATTTCATGGGGATCATACATAGGGTCGGTTTCACCAGGCATGATCAGACTCACGCTCATCAACGGCTCGCCGAGTTGCTCCAGCAGTGCCAGGGCAATCGGATGGCTTGGCACCCGCAGGCCGATGGTGCGTTTTTTCGGGTGCAGCAACAGTCGCGGTACTTCGCGGGTGGCGTTGAGAATGAACGTGTACGGCCCCGGCAAGTGGGCCTTGAGCAAGCGGAAAGTGCCGGTGTCGATCTTGGCAAACAGCCCCAACTGCGACAGATCGCAGCAAATCAGCGCGAAGTTGTGCTTTTCATCCAGCCCGCGCAAACGTCGCACGCGCTCCACAGCCACTTTGTCGCCGATCTGGCAACCAATGGCGTAGGAAGAGTCTGTAGGATAAATCACCACCCCGCCCTTGCGGATGATCTCGACCGCCTGTTTGATCAGGCGCGCTTGCGGGTTTTCCGGATGAATCTGGAAAAATTGACTCACATTCTCTACCTGTTCAGACGGCGGCAATAACTGGGTCATGTTTGAATCGACACCATAGTGGTGGCAGATCCTCCGGGAGAGGCCGGTATTCACCGATTTCCGACCAGCCTCCGGGGCCATGAAAATCACTGCCGGCACTGACCAGCAGACCGAATTCGCGGGCCAGAATGGCCAGGCTGCCCACTTGCTCGGCAGGCTGATAGCCATTGACCACTTCGATGGCGTGGCCCCCTGCTTGAATATAGTCGGCAATCAGGCGACGACGCTTGCTGCGGGTGAAATCATAGTGCCAGGGGTGTGCCAGGCTGACCCAGGCCTTGGCCGCGCGCAGGGTTTCGACGGTTTCGTCCAGGGTCGGCCAGTGCTGCTTGACGTCACCCAGCTTGCCGGCGCCCAGCCATTTGCGGAACGCCTCGCCGCGATCCTTGACGAAACCTTCACGCACCATCCAGTCGGCGAAATGCGGGCGGGCCGGCGCGTTGCCGCTGTCGCCCAGTACCTGCTGGATCTCCCGGGCGCCTTCCAGCGCCCCCGGCATGCCTTTCAGCGCCAGTTTGCGGCTGATTTCCTCGGAGCGCAGCCAACGGCCATCATGCAATTTGGCGATGGCCTCGACCAACGGCGCGGCGTTCACGTCAAAACCGTAGCCCAGGACATGAATGGTCGCGCCGCCCCAGGTACAGGACAATTCGACGCCATTGACCAGTTGCATCCCCAGCGCGGTAGCCGCGTGCCGGGCCTCGTCGAGGCCTTCAAGGGTGTCGTGATCGGTCAAGGCCAGGACTCGCACGCCCTTTTCGAACGCCCGCGCCACCAGAACCGCAGGCGCCAGGGCGCCATCGGAGGCCGTGCTATGGCAGTGCAAATCAACATTCACTGGGCTTTGTAACCTCAAATCAGCTGGCGCTATCGCGCGCCCATATGTTTGTTATTATGCCGCCACATCCTGCTTCTGGCTGCCACTGTGAAACAATTCATCGATTTCATCCCGCTCCTGCTGTTTTTCATCGTCTTCAAAACCGATCCACGGGTCGTCGACATCGCCGGCCATGAGGTCACTGTAGGCGGTATTTACAGCGCCACTGCGATGTTGATCGTCAGTTCCCTGGTGGTCTACGGCACGCTGTTCATCAAACAGCGCAAGCTGGAGAAGAGCCAGTGGCTGACCCTGATCGCCTGCCTGGTCTTCGGCAGCCTGACCCTGGCGTTTCACAGCGAGACGTTCCTGAAGTGGAAAGCTCCAGTGGTCAACTGGCTGTTCGCCCTGGCGTTCATTGGCAGCCACTTCGTCGGTGACAGCCTGCTGATCAAGCGCATCATGGGCCACGCGCTGACCTTGCCGGAGCCTGTCTGGACGCGCCTGAACATCGCCTGGATCACCTTCTTCCTGTTTTGCGGCGGCGCCAACCTGTTTGTCGCGTTCACCTTCCAGAGCTACTGGGTCGACTTCAAGGTCTTCGGCAGCCTGGGCATGACTTTGCTGTTCCTGGTCGGCCAGGGCATCTACCTGTCCCGCCATCTGCACGATGCCGACACCACTACGCCAAAAACCGAGGACTGAAATGCTTTACGCAATCATTGCCACAGACGTCGCCAACTCCCTGGAAGCCCGCCTGGCCGCACGGCCTGCGCACCTCGAGCGCCTGCAAGCGCTCAAGGGCGAAGGTCGCATCATATTGGCCGGCCCGCACCCGGCCGTCGACAGCAATGATCCCGGCGCGGCGGGTTTCACCGGCAGCCTGATCGTTGCCGAGTTCGACTCGCTGAGCGCTGCCCAGGCCTGGGCAGACGCTGATCCGTACATCGCCGCAGGTGTCTACGCCAACGTTCTGGTGAAGCCGTTCAAGCAAGTCCTGCCATAAAATCTTCCACGCGATGAACCTTGTCGGTTCATCGCGCTCTCAATCGCTCATTATTCTCGTTTGCCGGCCGACAACCTGCCCAATACTCGTATTGGAATCAGGAGTCGCGATGCGCAAAGGTCCGTTGTGTCTGATGTTGGTCACGTTGTCGGTCGTGGCGCCCGCCCACGGTGAAGAAAACGCCGAGGGTGGAAACTCGACGCCGCTTTCCTTGAGCGCCGGCAGCCAGATCACCGAATTGCAGCAACGCTTGAAAGAAAGCGAGCGGCAACGGGAAGAACTGAGCAAACAACTGCAAACTGCCGATGGCGAACGCGAAAGCCCGCTGCTGGCCCGGTTGCGCCAGGAGAACCAGCGTTTGAAGCTGCAACTCAAGGAAGCCCAGGCCAGCAGTCCGCTGCCGCACCTGCTGACCGACCAGCAACAATGGTTTGTCGTTGGCGCCGGAGTAGCGCTATTGGCTCTGCTCTGCGGTATCTTCGCCAGTGGAGCAAGTCGAAAACGTCGACAATGGCTAAATTGAGTGAGTCATGAGCGAGCTGTTACTGATTGATGATGACCAGGAGCTCTGTGAGCTCCTGAGCAGTTGGCTGAGCCAGGAAGGGTTTCAGGTACGCGCCTGTCACGACGGTCAGAGCGCACGCCGCGCGCTGGCCGAAACCGCCCCGGCGGCCGTGGTGCTGGATGTGATGCTGCCAGATGGCAGCGGGCTGGAACTGCTCAAGCAGTTGCGCAGCGATCACCCGGATTTACCGGTGCTGATGCTTTCGGCACGGGGCGAGCCCCTGGACCGGATCCTCGGCCTGGAACTGGGCGCCGACGATTACCTGGCCAAGCCCTGCGATCCACGGGAACTGACCGCCCGCCTGCGCGCGGTCTTGCGTCGTAGCCACCCGGCAGCGGTGTCCAGCCATATGGAACTGGGTGACCTGTGTTTCAGCCCGGTGCGCGGGGTAGTCAGCATCGACGAGCAGGAGTTCACCCTCACCGTTTCCGAAAGCCGCCTGCTGGAAGCCCTGCTCAAGCAGCCCGGCGAGCCCCTGGACAAACAGGAACTGGCGCAGATCGCCCTCGGCCGCAAGCTGACCCTGTACGACCGCAGCCTGGACATGCACGTCAGCAACCTGCGCAAGAAGATCGGCCCACACCCCGATGGCCGCCCGCGCATCGTGGCCCTGCGCAGCCGCGGTTACTACTACAGCCTGTAGGAGCGAGCTTGCTCCGGGCGGCGTTCCGACGATGGACTCAAAGTCAGCGCGTTTTTTCAGACAGCACGCCTAATCGTTCAACTCCATCGCGAGCGAGCTCGCTCCTACAGTCAGTCACCCGGACGCTTTGTCAGGTCGGCGCAAATTCATCTTTACCCAAGCTTTACGCTCCGCTGACCGCCGCTGACCTTGACCTGCGTAATCTGTACTCATCCGGAACGTACCGGGAACGAGACAAGGAGATACACCATGCGCAAGACTCTTATCGCTCTGATGTTCGCTGCTGCCCTGCCGACCGTTGCCATGGCCATGCCTGAAGGCACAGGCCCGATGGACGGTCCGATGGACGGATCGCGCCACGGCGGTCAGATGCACGGCATGCACGGCAAAGGCCCGTACAGTCAACTGGACCTGAGCCGCGAACAGCGCGAGCAGATCCGCAAGATCATGGGCGAGCAGATGCACGAACGTAAGCAACTGGTCGAGAAGTACCTGGAGAAACTCTCGCCAGCCGACCAGAAAGCCATGAAAGACGAAATGGCGGCCAAGCACCAGAAAGCCGAAGCTGACGTGCGCGCGGTGCTGAAACCGGATCAACAGAAGAAATTCGACGAGATCCAGAAAAAACAGGCTGAACGTCGCGCCGAGTGGGCTGAGTTCAAAGCCTGGAAAGCGCAACAACCGCAAAAAGCGCAATAATGCGCTGACCCTCGGACCCGACGACTATACACCGTTGGGTCTGATGCCATTCGAATCAAGGTGGGAGCGAGCCTGCTCGCGAAGGCGGTGTATCAGGCAGCAATGGTGTCGTCTGACACGCCCTCTTCGCGAGCAGGCTCGCTCCCACATGGGTTTGTGTTTGTTCGAGGACTTTCCGTGCGTTCATTGTTCTGGCGTATCCTGGCCAGCTTCTGGCTGGCCATCGCTCTGGTTGCAGGGCTTTCCATCCTGCTCGGGCACATGCTCAACCAGGACGCATGGATTCTCAGCCGCCACCCGGGCCTCAACACGCTGGCCGAAGAGTGGACGCAAACCTACGAAAGCCAGGGCGAAGATGCTGCCCAGGATATTCTCCAGCAACGTAAACGCCAGTATCACATCGACGTTCAGGTGCTTAACGAAAGCGGCGATCCGGTCGTGCGCGGCACCTTCCCGAAACGTGCGGCAGCTTTTGAGGCGCGACAGAACAACGAGGACCGGCGCCTGCCATGGCGGCGTCTGACCGATGAATTCACCAGCGAAAAAACCGGCGACACCTACCTGTTCATCTACCGCATTCCACACCCTGAACTGGCCGCCTGGCACCGCGAGAGTCTGCTCTGGCCGCTCAGCGCACTGGGTATCGCCCTGGTGGTGCTGACCCTGTTCAGCCTGCTGGTGACCTTTTCCATCACTCGCCCGCTCAGCCGCCTGCGCGGAGCGGTGCATGACCTGGGACAAACTGCCTATCAACAGAACAGCCTGGCCAAACTGGCCAATCGTCGCGATGAGTTTGGCGTGCTGGCCAACGACTTCAACCGCATGGGCGCGCGCCTGCAGAGCCTGATTGGCAGTCAGCGGCAATTGTTGCGGGATGTATCCCACGAACTGCGCTCGCCCCTCGCCCGCCTGCGTATCGCGCTGGCGCTGGCCGAACGGGCCACCCCGCAAGAACGGGAACAGCTCTGGCCGCGCCTGACCCGTGAGTGCGACCGACTGGAAGCGTTGATCAGCGAAATCCTGGTACTGGCCCGGGTCGACTCCGATAACGCCAGTGCGCAAGAGGTGGATCTGAATGCCTTGCTCAATACCCTGCAAAAGGATGCGCAACTCGCCTCACCCGAGCAACTCGTCCACCTCGAAGCCGAGTCGCAACTGAATCTGAAGGGCTGGCCGACCATGATCGAGCGGGCCGTGGACAATTTGCTGCGCAACGCCCAGCGCTTCAATCCTGTGGGAGGCCTGCCGATCGAAATGCAGGCGTTGCGCCAGGGTGAGCGGATCGTCGTGACCGTGCGCGACCACGGGCCCGGGGTCAGTGCCGAACATCTGAGCCAGCTCGGTGAACCGTTCTATCGGGCACCGGGGCAGACAGCGGCCGGACACGGCCTGGGCCTGGCCATCGCGCGCCGCGCGGCGGAGCGACATGGTGGCAGCCTGGTGCTGGCCAATCACCCGGAGGGCGGATTTATTGCCAGTCTGGAATTGCCTCTCGTCCCAGGAGCAGTAGTTCAACCTTGACCCCTGTGGGGGCGAGCCGGCTCGCGAAAGCGCTGGGTCTGATACTTCAATGCCGGATGTGCTGACCTCTTCGCGAGCAGGCTCGCTCCCACAGGAGAATTACGGTGTCAGGCCTTGCCAGGCCAGGCACTGACGAACTCGGCGAGGTCGACTTTCTCGGCCACACGCGGTTCTTTCTGCGGTGTGCCCAGATACAGGAAGGCAATCACCTCTTCCCCCTCCGCCAGGCCCAAACCCTTGGCTACATGGGGCGAGTAAGCCAGGTCACCAGTACGCCACACCGCGCCAATACCCTGCGCATAGGCCGCCAGTAAAATCCCGTGGGCCGCACAGCCCGCCGCCAGCAACTGCTCGGACTTCGGATACTTGACGTGATCCTGCAACCGCGCGATCACCACCACCACCAACGGTGCCCGCAGTGGACCATTGCGCGCCTTGTCGATGGCCGCTTCGCTGACTTCGCTGTCCGAAAGCTTCGCCGCTTCGGCCAGCAACTGGCCCATTTGCTCGCGCGCCGCGCCTTCGACCGTGAGGAAACGCCAAGGCTGCAAGTGACCGTGATCCGGGGCGCGCATGGCGGCGCCGAACAGCACCTCGCGCTGTTCGGCAGTGGGTGCAGGGTCAATCAGTCGTGGAACGGAAACACGGTTGAGCAAAGCGTCGAGAGCCTGCATCGGCCACCTCCTGAAAAATTTGTGCGGCTATTCTAGCTGTAACTGCCGCACCAGTGCCGGTTTACATGCCCCGCCTCGCGGGTAGAATGGCGCCCTTTCCCCTATCAGCCGAGCGGACCTCATGGCGTTGCCGACCTTACGGATCATTGGTTTCATCATCGGCATCTTCCTGATCACGCTGGCGATCTCCATGGTCATCCCCATGGCCACGCTGGTCATTTTCGACCACACCGGCGATCTGCCGTCGTTCCTCTGGGCCAGCATGATCACCTTTGTCGCCGGCCTGGCGCTGGTGATTCCCGGTCGCCCGGAACACATTCACCTGCGCCCCCGGGACATGTACCTGCTGACCGTCAGCAGTTGGCTGGTGGTGTGCATCTTCGCCGCATTGCCGTTCCTGCTGACCCAGCACATCAGCTACACCGATTCATTCTTCGAAAGCATGTCCGGCATCACCGCCACTGGCGCAACCGTGCTCAGCGGCCTGGACACCATGTCCCCCGGCATCCTGATGTGGCGCTCGTTGCTGCACTGGCTCGGCGGCATCGGCTTTATCGGCATGGCGGTGGCGATCCTGCCGCTGTTGCGCATCGGTGGCATGCGGCTGTTCCAGACCGAATCGTCGGACCGCTCGGAAAAAGTCATGCCCCGCTCGCACATGGTGGCGCGGCTGATCGTGGCGACCTACGTCGGCATTACCATTGTCGGCAGCCTGGCATTCTGGTGGGCCGGGATGAGCCTGTTCGATGCGATCAACCATGCGATGTCGGCGATTTCCACCGGCGGTTTCTCCACCTCCGACCAGTCTTTGGCCAAGTGGCCGGAGCCTGCGGTGCATTGGGTCGCGATCGTCATCATGATTCTTGGTGCCCTGCCGTTCACCCTGTATGTCGCCACGTTGCGTGGTAACCGTCGGGCGCTGATCAAGGACGAACAGGTTCAAGGCCTGCTCGGCATGCTGTTGGTGACCTGGCTGGTGCTGGGCACCTGGTATTGGTGGACTACCCAGCTGCATTGGCTGGAGGCGTTGCGGCATGTGGCGCTGAACGTGACGTCGGTCGTGACGACGACCGGTTTCGCACTGGGGGACTACAGCCTGTGGGGCAATTTCTCGTTGATGCTGTTCTTCTATCTGGGGTTTGTCGGCGGTTGCTCCGGCTCGACTGCGGGCGGTATCAAGATTTTCCGCTTCCAGGTGGCCTATATCCTGCTCAAGGCCAACCTTAACCAGCTGATTCACCCGCGCGCGGTGATCAAGCAGAAGTACAACGGTCACCGCCTCGACGAAGAAATCGTGCGTTCGATCCTGACCTTTTCGTTCTTCTTCGCAATCACCATCTGCGTGATTGCGCTGCTGCTGTCGCTGCTCGGCGTGGACTGGATGACCGCCCTCACCGGCGCGGCCAGTACCGTGTCCGGTGTCGGTCCGGGACTCGGCGAAACCATAGGCCCGGCGGGCAACTTCGCCACCCTGCCGGATGCCGCCAAGTGGATTCTCTCGTTCGGCATGCTGCTGGGCCGACTGGAGATCATTACGGTGTTTGTGCTGTGTATTCCGGCATTCTGGCGTCATTGACCGCTTCTGATGTTTGCAGCAGCCGCATCCGGTACTCGCCGGGTGTGGCAGCGAACCAGCGGCGAAAAGCGCGGAAGAAGTTGCTCGGATCGGCGAACCCCAGCAAGTAGGCAATTTCCAGCAAAGTCATGCTCGGTTGCGCCAGGTACTGCTCGGCCAGTTCGCGCCGAGTGTCGTCCAGCAACGCCTGAAAACTCGTGCCCTCCTCCTGCAAGCGCCGTTGCAAGGTGCGCTGGGAAAGGTGCAGTGCCTGCGCCACGGTGTCGCGCTTGGGCTCGCCCTGAGGCAACAGGCGGCACAACACCTGCCGTGCCTTGTGGGTCACGCGGCTTTCGGAAAAGCGCGCCAGGTACTCACCGGCAAAGCGGTCATGCAGCAACGCCATGGCTTCGTTGGCCGTCGGCAGCGGGGCTTCCATGTCCGCGTGTTCGAATATCAGTGCATCGTATGGCGCATTGAACACCAACGGTGCATGGAAGGCCTGTTTATAGGGTTCCAGATCGGCTGGCTCGGCGCCTTGCAACAACACTTTGCGTGGATGCAGCGTACGCCCGGTCAACCAGCCGCACAGTGCCAAGGCACAGGCCATTGATGCTTCGGCGCTTTGCCGGGTCGGCGGCAGATGGTCGCCATGTACCGTCAGAATCAGCGCGTAGCCTTCTTCCAGCAGCTTGAAACTCAGGTCGGCACTTTCGGCGATGATTCGCTGATAGCGCACCAGTCGCTGAAAGCCTTCGCCCAGGGTCTGGCTGGACATCAAGGCGTAACCCGCCACATGAAACTGCGCCGGTCGCACCACCTTGCCCATGTTCAGGCCGATGGCCGGGTTGCCGGACAGATCGACCGCGCGTTGCCACAGCCGTGTCATTGAATCCTGCGCAAAGCGTGCATCCGGATCATCCAGTGCCGCGTAGTCGAGCCCCAGCTGTTTGAACAGAACCCGGCAATCCAGGCCGTCCATCTCCAGCGCTTTGACAATCCCCATCGCCCAGCTTGCAGAAGTCGTTCGTTCGCTCATGGCGTTTTCTTACATGGTGAGCCGCATGCTACGGCTATTGACCGAAGGATATTAAAGTGGCGCCTATTGTCACTGCCTGATGCCATTGATCACTCTAGACTCAAATAAGCTACCCGCAGAACAACTTGCTGCCAGAACAATAACCACAGAGATTGCAGTCGTGGAAAACATCAAACGCTTCAACAGCTTTGCTGAGTTTTACCCTTACTACCTCAGCGAGCACAGCAACAGTACCTGCCGCCGCTTACACTTTATCGGCACGACACTGGTTATCTTGATTCTGGCGCTGACCATTGGTCGCGGGATATGGATGCTGTTGTGGGCCCTGCCTGTGGCGGGTTACAGCTTTGCCTGGGTCGGGCATTTCTTCTTCGAGAAGAACCGCCCGGCAACGTTCCAACACCCCTTCTATAGCCTGCTCGGCGATTTTGTCATGTACCGGGACATGATTCTGGGACGCATTCCGTTCTAGATAACACGACTTACAAGAGAGTTGCCTATGAATGCCAATGCCCGCTTCACCCACATGAAGGACGGCACGCAGGAAGACTGGGCGATCATCGCGGCGGACTTCAGTGCCTACGCGCGACAATTGCCGACAAGGATCGTGGCGCACCTGAAGTTGCTGGAGGGTGATTTTGGCGGGTTCCCGGTGGATCGCCTCACCCACTCTCTGCAAACCGCCACCCGCGCCTGGCGCGATGGTCGCGACGAAGAATACGTGGTCTGCGCCCTGCTCCATGACATCGGCGACACCCTGGGTTCCTACAACCACCCGGACATCGCGGCGGCGATCCTCAAGCCGTTCGTCAGCGCCGAGAACTTGTGGATGGTGGAAAAGCACGGGATATTCCAGGGCTACTACTTCTTCCACCACCTGGGCATGGATCGGTATCTGCGTGAGCAATTCCAGGACCACCCGCAGTACCAGGCGACCGTCGAGTTCTGTGCCAGGTACGATGCAGCGGCGTTTGACCCGGCGTACGACACGCTGCCATTGAGCTTTTTCGAGCCATTGATGGAGCGGTTGTTTGCGCACCCCAGGAACTCGATTTACAAGGCGGCGATGGAAGAGCACGCACCGACCTGAGTCATTTCGGGACCGCTGTGCGGTCAATCGCGAGCAGGCTCGCTCCCACAGGTTTTGCGGCGCGAGCAAATTCCGTGCTCACAAAAATCTACTGTAGGAGCGAGCCTGCTCGCGAAGAGGCCAGTACAAACACCGAATGACAGTCATGCCAACTCGGCAACCCTGGCCGCCTTCAATTGCGCCTCACGGGCCTGGGCGTCCGCCAGGCGATACAACTCGATCGAACCATCCCAGTGCTCGATCAGCGCGGTGCACGACTCCACCCAGTCGCCACAATTGAGGTAGTCCACTTCGCCGACCTTGCGAATCTCGGCATGGTGAATGTGCCCGCACACTACGCCGTGCAACTCGCGCTTGACGCATTCATGAGCGATGGCTTCTTCGAAGTCACTGATGAAGCTGACCGCGGTTTTCACCTTGTGCTTGAGGTAGGCCGACAACGACCAGTAGCCGTAGCCATATCGCGCGCGCCAATGATTGAGCCAGCGGTTGAGGGTCAGGGTGAATTCGTACGCCGAGTCACCCAGAAAAGCCAGCCAGCGATGATAACGGGTGATCACATCGAACTGATCGCCATGAATCACCAGAAGGTGCCGACCATCGGCGGTGACGTGCACGGCTTCGTCCACCAGCTGGATATTGCCCAGAATCAGCTTCGAATAGCGGCGCAGGAACTCGTCGTGATTGCCGGTGACGTAGATCACCTCGGTGCCACGCTTGCTCATGGTCAACAGGCGACGGATCACGTTGGTATGCGCTTGCGGCCAATACATGCCGCCGCGCAGCTTCCAGCCGTCGATGATGTCGCCGACCAGGTAGATCTTGTCCGCGTGGTAGCTCTTGAGAAACTGCGACAGGTGTTCAGCCTGACAATCCCGGGTGCCCAAATGCACGTCGGAAATCCATAAAGTCCGTACGCGTTGCTTACGGGTGGGTTTGGCGAGCTCGGCGCTGGTCATGGGCAACCCTCTGGCAAGTTTTGCCAAGTCTGCCCCGGCCCGGTTAATGGTCCATGACAGCGTCAAGTCAGTCCTGTGACAACGCTGGCAGGCCCGCTCGGTGTAGACTGACGCCCTGAACCGGGAGACCTGCGATGAGACCGATCCTCACGCTTCGCCAATACAGCCACGACCTGATCGTCCACAGCCACGACCACGCGCAATTGGTGTTCGGGCTTTCGGGCGCCCTGGATTTCGAGGTCGACGGCCATGGTAGCCAAGTGGTCCAGCAGAGTTTCTTAGTGGTGCCCTCCGGAGCGCATCACGCTTGTGGCAGCCCCAATGGCAGCCGCTGCCTGGTGCTGGATGTACCCAGCGAACAATGGGTTGCCCAGTCGTTGGGCGATCACGCCGAGTCCAGCCGACGCTTGCTCGACAACGCCGGCCGCCTGCCCCTGGACGCCGGGCAAAGCCAGTTGGTCAGTTGGCTGGCGAACAGTCCGGTCGATGATCCGCTGATTGCACAACAAGGCGCAGTGCTGCTACTGGCCAGTCTCAACAACGCCAGGCCCGGCGTAGTTGGCGGTCGGCGCCTGCCCTACGCCGCGCTGAATGCACACATCGATCAGTACGCGGCGTACCCGCTGCAAGTGGCCGACCTGGCCCGGGTGGCCGGCCTTTCCAGTGCCCGTTTACATGCACGGTTCGTGGCCGAATGCGGGCAGACGCCGATGGACTACATCCGCAGCCGACGCCTGCACATCGCAGTGAGTTTGCTGCGCAACTCGGCGCTGCCCATCGGCGAGATTGCCAGTCGCGTCGGCTACAACTCCCAGAGTGCCTTCGCGGCGGCGGTGCTGCGCGAGTTCGGGGCATCGCCCGGGAAACTGCGGCGCGAGGCTGG
The DNA here is from genome assembly GCF_002113025.1 of Pseudomonas sp. B28(2017). GTDB lineage: Bacteria > Pseudomonadota > Gammaproteobacteria > Pseudomonadales > Pseudomonadaceae > Aquipseudomonas. Next base: position 15,452 of record NZ_NEJH01000021.1, read on the forward strand.
CGACAAAAAACGCTAGTTTGTCGACAGACTTGAGGGGCGATTACGCGCTTCAATGATGCCTCTGTTCGTTTGCCGTTAAGGATCGCGATGACTCCCCGTACTGCCCTTGGCGCCTTGCATATCGGCGCATTGATGTTCGGCCTGACCGGTGTGTTCGGCAAACTGGCTGCCGCGTCACCGGCAATCATCGTTTTCGGCCGGGCCGCTTTTGCTGTGCTCGCGCTGGCGTTTTTCGCACGGTTCGCCAGCCAGACGCGCTGGCAGAAACTCGAGGTCGTGGACTGGCGTCGGCTGCTGCTCAGTGGCTTGTTGCTGGCCGGGCACTGGGTGAGTTTCTTCATTGCGGTGAAAGTCGCAGGCGTGGCGATTGCAACGCTCGGTTTTGCCAGCTTCCCGGCATTTACCGTGATCCTTGAAGGGTTGATCTTCCGTGAGCGCATTCGCGCCAATGAAATTGTGCTGGTGCTGCTGGTCAGTGTCGGACTGGTGCTGGTCACACCTGACTTTGATCTGGCCAGCGGCGCCACCACCGGTCTGCTGTGGGCCGTGAGTTCCGGGTTACTGTTCGCGCTGCTGTCACTGACCAACCGTGCCAGCTCCGGGCGCGTCCCACCTGTACAGGCAGCGCTGTGTCAGAACGTGGTGGTTGCCCTGTGCCTGCTGCCGGTGGCGGCGCCTCAATTAAGCGAAGTGCGCGCCATCGACTGGCTGTGGATCGGCCTGCTCGGTGTGTTCTGTACCGGTGTCGCCCACAGCCTGTTCGTCGCCAGCCTCGCGGTGATCAAGGCACGCACTGCCGCCGTGGTGTTCGCCCTGGAGCCGGTCTACGGCATCACCGTCGCCTGGCTGCTGTTCAACGAAAACCCGACCCTGCGCATGTTGCTGGGGGGCACGCTGATCATTGTGGCGATCGTGGTATCCAGCAGGTTCTCAATTGGCGCAAGCAAGAAAGCCGTTACCGCCGAGGCTGCATCTCACTGAGTGCGGTCGTTGTGCCCCAGGTCGCGGTCCGGGTCGATCTGGTCGCGGACCCGCTGCTTGAGCACTTTGGCCTCAGGGAAGCCACCGTCCGCCTTGCGCTCCCAGATCTGCACAGCGTCACAGTAAATATGAAAGACCCCGCCGGTGCCTGGCACCAGGGAGACTTTGCCCAGGTCATCACCAAAGGTGCTGAGCAGTTCCTGGGCCAGCCAGGCCGCACGCAACAGCCACTGGCATTGCGTGCAATAGGTGATGACGACTTCCGGTTTGCCGGTGTTCATGACGGGACTTGACTCCAGAGTTTGACGACGCCGCTATGATAGCCCGGCCGGTGGTTGCCGAGTCGGCGGAACAGGTTGCGCCTCCAACTCGAATACAGGCTCGATCATGGCCAGGGCTGCCGAATGCTTGTTCTCGTCCGGGCTGATCACGCCCCAACTCGACGTCATGGACAACTCCTCCAGGTTGAGTTCGTACACATCGTCAGTGGCAACCGGGATGGCACGACCGCTATCGATCCGCTCAAGCCCATCGCCGGCTGGCACCTCGTCGCGATGCATACTGGGCGGTTGCACGACGGGGGGCCACATCACTGGCTCGGTCAAGAGCTCTGCTAGCGGGTCATTTGGCAACGGCAGAACCTCTGACATTGTGCTCTGATGCGACTGGCGCCGGCGTCGAACAAACCAGCCAAGCACCAGCAACGCCATCAGCGCTGACACGCCGGCAATCGGCAGCCAGCCAATCCCGGGGTTTTCCGTAATAGCGGAGGCTGGCGCCCCTGCATCGGAAGCCATTGGTTGCGCCTTTACCTGCCTGAGCTCCGCCAACTGGGTTTGCAGCTCGGCCAATTGTCTTTTCTGGCCGGCAATCAGCTCATCCTGGCCTTGAAGCTTCGCGTTGAGTTCATCGACTGTGGTTTGCAACGGGAGGTTTTGCTGGGCGCTGGCGGCCAGTTGCTCCGCAGCGGGATCAACCACGGAGATATCAGTTTCTGGTGTCGCCCTTGCCACGGGTAACCGCGGTACGGCCGCTTGAACACTGGGGAATGCAGACGCCGGGGAACTGGAAACCGGTTCATCGCTGGCAGGAACAACGCCCGGCGAACCTGGCGGATCGATCAGTACCGTGTACTCACGCAACAATCGACCGTTGGGCCGATTGAGCTGCACGAGAAAGTTCAGGAACGGTTCACTGACCGGCTTGCTGGACGTCACCTGGATCAAGCGCCGGCTACCGCGCAGGATCGGAGTGAACCTCAGGTTGTTAAGGAAAACTACCCGGTCGACCCCCGCACGACTGAACTCGTCTGCCGTTGCCAGGCTCACCGACAGCTCGTTCTCCTCCAGGCCAGTCGCATCCACCAGTGCAATATCAGCACGCAGCGGTTGATTGAGCGCCGAATGCAAGGTGATTTCACCCAGGCCCAGCGCAGGTGTCCAGGCCGAGTAAGTGACTGCGGCCCCGGCAAGCAACCACTGAGAACCACCGCGTAAAACCAATCGCCAACACTTGAGCATGAGCATCCTTGAGATCTACAGAAACCATCCGCACGCGTTCGTACATCCGTTACGAACACGATATTGCCGAGTAGTTCTTATAGTTCGCCCAATGCGCTATCTCAAAAAACTGGCGTTCGCTTATGCCTCAGGATTTTTCAAGGTTGCCCAGGATGTGCCCGTGAACGCGCATGCACACCTTCAAGTCTGCCTCATCGACGCCTTCGAACAGTTCGTGACGCAGTTGCGTGGCAATGGTTTCAATTTGTTCAATCAAGGGACGCGCCGGCGTGCAGAGAACGATTTTCTTCGCCCGGCGGTCTTCCAGCACGGCCTGGCGTTGCACCAGCCCCTGGCTTTCCAGGCTGTCGAGTAAACGGGCCAGGGTCGGGCCTTCGACGCCGACGCTTTGTGCCAGCTCACGCTGGGTCGGAGCTTCATCGAAACGCGCCAGGTGCAGCAGCACCAGCCAGCGCGCCTGGGACAAGCCCATGCCCGCCAGTCGGCGGTCCAGTTCGGCACGCCAGCCGCGGGACATCTGGGCCAATTGCATGCCAAAGCGGTGTTGATCGGTTAACGGCATAAAACACTCATGATCAGACTGAAATAAATTAAAACTAATTATTAGTCAGCTAAGCATGAGCCTCGACTTGAGGCAAGGCTTGATCTGTACTGAATCGTTACATCAGCACTACAGATGTCTCAAATCTCGAATTCCGACTGCAAGGCAGCCCGAACGCAGTACAAAACCCCTTCCGGTACCCGGCCCGCGAACAGCGCAGCGATCTCGGAAACCGGCGGCAACTCGCCTTCGCCGTCGAGGAAAGCGTCCTGGACTTCCCCCATCAGATCTTCAGGCAGGTCCAGTGCCTGCTCCAATGACAACTGCTGCTTGCCGATCGCCTCGGCCAACATGGTGTAGACGTTCTTTTCCGAGCACTGCAACTGACCGGCGATCTGCACCGGCGTCATACCGGCCCGCGCCAGAGTGATCAGCTCGTGACGCACGTCGGCCACCGCTTTCGGCGCCTCGACCTGGCCGCCGAGCACCTCGAGGAAGGCCTCGCCATAACGCTCCAGCTTGCGCGCACCGACGCCACTGACCCTGGCCATTTCCGCCAGCGAGGTCGGCTGGCTGCGGAGCATTTCCAGCAAGGTCGAGTCGGGGAAGATGACGTACGGCGGCACACCATGTTCTTCGGCGAGCTTGCGCCGCAGAGCGCGCAAGGCTTCCCATTGTTCACGCTCCTCGCCGCGGACCAGTTGGCTTGCCTGGCTCTTGCTGCTTTTCGCCACGGTTTGCGCCTTGAGATCGCGGCGCAATTCCAGGGTCACCTCGCCCTTGAGCAGCGGCCGGCAACTGTCGCTCAGGCGCAAGCCACCGTAACCTTCAAGGTCGATGTCGGCCAGACCCCGGGCCACCAGTTGGCGGAACAGCGAGCGCCACTCGCCCTCCGCCATCGCCTTGCCGACACCAAACACCGAGAGGTGCTGATGGCCGAAGCTACGGACTTTTTCGTTGTCCTTGCCCAGCAACACATCCACCAGGTGTCCGACGCCGTAGCGCTGACCGGTGCGGTAGATCGCCGACAGCGCCTGACGAGCAGGCTCGGTGGCATCCCAGGTCTGCACACCGTCGACGCAGTTGTCGCAATGACCACAAGGCTCGGGCATGTCTTCGTCGAAATAGGCCAGCAACGTTTGCCGGCGGCAGCGGGTTTCTTCACAGAGCGAGAGCATGGCATCAAGCTTGTGTTGCTCCAGGCGCTTGTGGCGCTCGTCGCCTTCGGAGTTCTGCAGCATCTGCTTGAGCATCACCACGTCTTGCAGGCCGTAGGCCATCCAGGCGTCTGCCGGCAGGCCGTCACGGCCGCCACGACCGGTTTCCTGGTAGTAGGCCTCAAGGGATTTCGGCAAATCGAGGTGCGCGACAAAACGCACGTTGGGCTTGTCGATGCCCATGCCGAAGGCCACAGTCGCGACCATGATCAGGCCTTCCTCATTGAGGAAGCGTTTCTGATGGTAGGCCCGCAAATCGTTGGGCAAGCCCGCGTGGTACGGCAGCGCCGGAAAGCCTTGCTCGCTGAGGAATGCGGCGACTTCCTCGACTTTCTTGCGCGACAGGCAATACACGATGCCCGCATCGCTACGGCGCTCGGCGAGAAACGCCAGCAACTGCTTGCGCGGCTGTTCCTTGGGCACGATACGATAAAAGATATTCGGCCGGTCGAAGCTCGACAGGAAGCGCTCGGCGTCTTGCAGGTGCAGCCGGGTGACGATTTCCTCCCGGGTGCGCTTGTCGGCCGTGGCGGTCAGGGCGATGCGCGGTACGTCGGGGAACATTTCCGCCAACTGGCCCAGTTGCAGGTATTCCGGACGGAAATCGTGGCCCCATTGCGACACGCAGTGTGCCTCGTCGATGGCGAACAGGGCGATGTTCAGTCCTTGCAGAAATGACAGCATGCGCGGCTGGACCAGGCGTTCCGGTGCCAGGTAGAGCATTTTCACTTCACCGCGGCGGATACGGGCGGCGAGGTCGCGTTGCTGTTCGGCGCTGAGGGTGGAGTTCAATGCGGCGGCGGCCACGCCCAGTTCTTCGAGGGTGGCGACCTGATCGTCCATCAGCGCGATCAGCGGCGAGACCACCACCGCCAGGCCTTCGCGCAGCAGTGCCGGGACCTGGAAGCACAGGGATTTGCCACCACCGGTAGGCATCAGGACCAGGGCATCGCCGCCACTGGCCACGCGCTCAATGATTGCACCCTGACGGCCACGGAAACTGTCGTAGCCGAAGATGTCCTTGAGGACGCGTTGAGCCTGTTCGAGCATAAAAACTCCAAAAATCACCGAAACATCCCTGCAAGGCTGGTTCAGAACCCGCAACGCTGCACCGACAAATCGTAAGTGCGCATTGCATGTCGCTTCACATTCCAGCCGTGACGCCAGCAGGGCATCACAAAACGCGCGAGTATACCCGAGCCCCGTCCGGCAAAGGGCACCGCTGATAAGACACACCCCAGCCAATATTGTGCAAATCCTGTGGGAGCGAGCCTGCTCGCGATGAGGCCATCACCGTCAACATCGATTTCGCCTGAGCCACCGCTATCGCGAGCAAGCTCGCTCCTACAGGGAATACGGTGCAAATATGCCGTGCGGCTGGCCCAAGCGCTCAAGAAGGCCTAGAATTCCCGCATCGAACATTCCCCAAGGTAGTCCTTTAATGTCCTTCGCTGAGCAACTAACCCGCCTGCAAGTCTTCCTCGACGCTGATGAACTGCATGACGAGGCGCTGGACTACGTGGCCGCCCACGGCTACCTCACCGCGCTTTCGATCTGTTCCGAAGCGGTTCCCGATCGTGAATGGATCGACGCACTGTTCGCCGAAGAGCCGCATTACAGCAGCGAGGCCCAGCGCGAAGAGATCGAAGCCACGCTGATCGGCCTCAAGGCCCACATCGCCCGCCAACTGGCCTCCGACGAAGAGTTCGAGCTGCCGTGCGACCTGGACCTGGGCGATGAGCCGGACGATTCCGAACTGCGCGGCTGGTGCATCGGTTTCATGGAAGGCGTGTTCCTGCGCGAAGAAGCCTGGTTCGAAACCGCCGAGGACGAAGTCAGCGAAATGCTGCTGCCGATCATGGTCGGTTCGGGCCTGTTCGACGAGCAACCGGAGTTCTCCGACATTGCCGCCGATGCCAACCTGATGGACGACATGATCGTGCAGATCCCGGAAGCCCTGACCGCGCTGTACCTGCTGTGCAACGCACCAGACGAAAAACCGGCGATTCTCAAGCCCCGTCACCACTAAGGTTCTGCCTATGGACACCCCCATAGGCAACCGCCCCCTGATGTTGCGCTACGTGCTGCTGACCATCGGCTGGCTGAGCGTGGCGCTGGGGGTGATCGGGATTTTCCTGCCGGTATTGCCCACCACCCCTTTCCTGCTACTGGCGGCTGCCTGCTTCGCCCGCAGTTCCCCGCGCTTCTATCAATGGCTGGTTGAGCATCCACGGCTTGGCCCATGGATCCGCGACTATCTCGACGGCAACGGCATCCCGCTCAAGGGCAAGGTCTACGCCATCGGCCTGATGTGGGCGAGCATCCTGTTCTCCTGCTATCTGGTGCCGCTTCCCTGGGCACGGGGGTTCATGCTGACCAGCGCGGTGCTCGTGACGATCTACATCCTCAGGCAAAAAACCCTGCGCAATCCCTGAAGCCGCCCTGGCTATTGGTGGCGAGCCCCGTCCGACGACCTGCCCTACCCCTGCAAAAACTCCACCTAAACTTCACCCATCTACACTCGAGCAGCCAGACATGGCCCGCAGTCTGCGTAGTCCAGGATGGCCAGCGCTCCGACTTCGGCTCGGCGGCTGGTTGCTGCTGGCAGGTTTGCTACTGACCGTATTCAACGGGGTTCGGGCCGACTGGGATTTTGCGCAGATTCTGCAAACCGTTGAAAAACGCTACGGCCCGCCGGGACCGGCACAAAACCGGATCGAGGCGTGGAGTCAAATGCTGCAAAGTGCGCGCAGTGCGCCCGAACGTGAGCAGCTCAACGCGGTGAACCGCTTCTTCAATCAGCAGTTGGATTTCCAGGACGACACGCGCATCTGGCAACAGACCGATTACTGGGCTACGCCCGTCGAAGCCCTGATCAAGGGCGCCGCCGATTGTGAGGACTACGCGCTGGCGAAATATTTCAGCTTGCGCCGACTCGGCATTCCCAGCGAAAAACTGCGCATTACCTACGTCAAGGCCCTGAGCCAGAACCAGGCACACATGGTACTGACGTTTTACAGCTCTCCCACGACCGACCCACTGGTGCTGGACAACCTGATCGGCGATATCCGCCCTGCGTCCCAGCGCAAGGACTTGCTGCCGGTGTACGCCTTCAACGCCGAAGGCCTGTACCTGCCGGGCAAAAACGGCGGCCAGCGCAGCAGCGACTCGAAAAAACTGTCACGCTGGCAGGACCTGCTGAAAAAGATGCAGGCCGAAGGGTTCGACATCGGCGACGGCTGACCGCCATGGCAAGGAGCGATGTATGACACTGCGTAAACAGTTGTTCCTGGCCATCTGCCTGTTCCTGCTGGTGGCGTTCAGCGGCAGTTTTTTTGCCAGCCTGGAAAGCTCCCGCGAGCAAACGCTCGGTCAGCTGCGCGCCCACGCCCAGGACGCAGCCACCGCGCTGGGGCTGTCGCTGACGGCACAGGTCGATGACCCGGCAATGATGGAGCTGATGGTCAGTTCGATTTTCGACAGCGGCTATTTCAGCAGCATCCGCGTCATCAGGCTCAAGGATCAGCAAACCCTGGTGGAACGCAGCGCACCGGCGAAAATCGACGGCGTGCCTGACTGGTTCGTCAATCTGGTCAACCTGCGCCCGGAAGGCGGCGACGCCTTGGTCATGCGCGGCTGGGAACAACAGGCACGGGTCGAAGTGCTGAGCAATCCGCAATTCGCCCTGGCCAAGTTCTGGGACAGCACCCTCGGCAGCCTTATCTGGTTGCTGTTGTGCGGGCTGTTCAGCGCCGTGATTGGTGGATGGATGCTGCGCCGGCAATTTCGCCCCCTCGACAGCATGGTCCGACAAGCTGAAGCCATCAGTAAACGCGAGTTTCTCAGCCTGCCGAAACTGCCACGGACACCGGAACTGAAACGGGTGGTGCTGGCCATGAACCAGATGGTCGAGAAGCTCAAGGCCCTGTTCAGCGAAGAAGCTGCGCGCAGTGAAAAACTGCGGGCCGAATCCTATCTGGACAGCCTCACCGGCCTGGCCAACCGACGCCTGCTCGACGAGCAACTGGCCGACCATTTACGCGAATGCGAACAGAGCCGCGATGGCCATTTGCTGATGTTGCGGATCAACGACCTGAACGGGCTCAACCAGCGACTGGGCGGCCAACGAACTGACGCGCTGATCAGTGCCGTAGGCGAATTGCTCAAGCGCCTGACTCAATTGCCCGAGCGTCGCACCTGGCTGGCGGCACGCAATCGTGGTGGCGAATTCAGCCTGCTGACACCGGGTCTTGACGCTGAAAATGCTGCGCGCCTGGCCGCCGACGTCAGCGTCAGCCTGGAGAACCTGCGCCTGACCGGCGCCAGCGATTGCATGCCCGTCGCCCATCTGGGCGTTGTCGCCTACCGCCCCGGTGAGCCGATCGGCACCGTGCTTCTGCGTCTGGATCAGGCATTGACTGAATCCCGGCAACATCCCCAACGACCCTGGGTGCATTTGAGCCATCGTGACACCGCGCCGAATTACACCCAGCACGACTGGCGCACCTGGATCGACGATGCCCTGACCCAAGGCAACATGCAGTTGTACTTCCAGCCCGTCGTGCAATGTGCCGACCCCGGCCAGGTGCTGCATCACAAAGTGCTCGCACGCCTGCTCGACCCTCAGGGCGAGGCGATAGCCGCCGGGCACTTCCTGCCGTGGATCGAGCGTCTCGGCTGGTCGGCACGGTTCGACCTGGCGATGCTCGAGGCCACGCTGGACAACCTGGTGGCCAACCGCAGGCCCTTGGCACTGAGCCTGTCCGGGAGCACCCTGCGAGACCCGGTGCAATGGCGAACAATCCTCGACTTGCTCGACTCGCTCCCAGAGCTGGCGCCGCTCCTGATCCTGGAAATCGACGAAAGCCAGTTGCCCGCCCCCGACGAACTGCAGCGTTTGAGTCACAGCCTGCTTGACAGCGGTTATCGAATGGGCCTGCAACATTTTGGCGGGCGCTTCAGCCAGATCGGCAACCTCACCCAATTGGGCTTGGCGTACCTGAAAATCGATGGAGCCTACATTCGCGACATCGACGAGCAGACTGACAAGCGACTGTTCATCGACGCGATCTTTCGCGCGACCCACAGCATTGATTTGCCGCTGATTGCCGAGATGGTCGAAACGTCGGGGGAGTTGTTGGCCATCACTGAACTGGGTGTTTTCGGCGCGATGGGGCGTTTGATCGGGCCGCCGGAGCCAACCTGACCAGGTCGCCAACTCAACTGCAGCCAAAGCTTCTCGATCAGACTGACTTCCTCATTGAACCCGCCACCCCTTCACAGGGTGGCGGTTTTTCAGTGGGCCTTCAGGTCACACGGTATCCACCTTCAACGAATGATCGTTGAGCATGCCGTTGATGATGGTCGCCGTGTCATGCCCGCCCGCGATCACCCCACCCGCCCCCGGTGTTACACCGTAATGACTGGCGAGGTTGACGCCAGCCAGGTCGATGGTCTGGTTCGGCGCGGCACCGGCCATGGCGCTGACATCGATGCTGGTCACCGTCGACACCCCACTGCCGGTGACGGTGAAGTGCAGGTAGTCATCCAGCGAAGCCGTGGTGCCGTTTTCCCCTTGCAGCAGTTGCGACAGGTCGAGCTTGTCGGTGCCGGGCGTGAAGTCGGTGATCACATCGTGGCCACTGTTGCCCTTGAGCCACTGGAACGTATCGGCCCCTGCCCCGCCGGTGAGGGTGTTGTTGCCCAGGCCACCGATCAGCAAATCATCGCCGCCTGCGCCGTTGAGGATGTCGTTGCCCAGGCTGCCGTTGATCACGTTGTTATTGTTGTCACCGGTCAGGGTGTCGTTGAAGTTCGACCCGGTGAGGTTTTCGATACCGGTCAGGGTGTCCGTGCCCGCGCCGAGGGTGTTTTGCGCACCTGGCAGGCTGAGGTCGACGGTCACCCCGGCGGTGGCGTGGGCATAGCTGGCTGTGTCGATGCCCGGGCCGCCGTCGAGGATGTCATTGCCCGGGCCGCTGTAGAGCCAATCATTGCCGGCGCCGCCGTGTAGCTCATTGTTGCCGGAGCCGGCGGTGAGCACATCGTTGCCGTCGCCGGCATTGATGATGTTGTTGCCCGTGCCCGCCACCAGGACGTCATCGCCGCTGGTGCCGGTGAGGGTGTGCCCATCCTGATAGCTGATGGTCAGGTTGGCCGAGTCGCTGCCGCCATGGTTGTCGTTGGCGGTGTAAGTGCCGTGGTAGTCCGGGGTCACATCGTGTGCCCCGGCGTAGTTGACGGTCATGGTCAACTGATAGTTTTCCGCCGCATTCGTATTGCCGTTACCGGGGTCGGTGATGTTGGTCATGTGGATCTGGTAGGTGCCATCCGCGCTTGCGGTGATGGTGCCGCCATCGGCGATGCTTACGAACGCCCCGCCGTTGAGCGAATACTCCATCGTGATGTGCCCGGCCGCCAGGTTGTGATCGAGGTTGAGCGTCTCGCCTTGTTTCAGCGTGACCGTGATGAGGTCTTCATTGTTGCCATTGGAGTTGTTCGCGGCGCCGAGATAACCACTGATCACCAGCATCGCCGTCATGGTCGCCGCGTTGGCTGCGAAGGCATTGCGCACGTCTGCCAGACTCTGGTTGGCGGGGTTGTTGTTGGTGCCTGCGAAGCTGATCGCACCGGTGCCGGTAAAGTCCGCGCCCCTCGCTATCCAGCCGGTGTTGAAGGAGGTCGGTGTCGCCGAGAGTTGATCGCCATTGGGGTCGGTGTCGTTGGCCAGCAACAGTTCACCCGGCACCACGATGGTACCCGAGAGCACGTTGGTGATGACGTTGTCATCGGCGGCCACTGGCGGTGCGTTCGGTATGACCTTGATCGTCAGGGTGGAGCTGGCCAGGTCTCCGTCGTTGTCGCTGGCAGTGAATCCGATGTTCTCGGTGATCAACACCGACGTGGTTTTCTGCGAAATGTAGGCGTACTCACCGGTGTCGAGATTGATCTGCAAGGTACCGCTGTTGTTGGTGGCTATGCTCAACGTGTTGTCCATGGTGTTGAACGTGCCGTGGTTGAGCCCGCCGCTGAAGTTCAGCGAGCCCTGATTGCTGTTACCGCTTGGATCGTAGGTGTACGTGGTGCCGTCCACCGTGATGGTTTTGATGAAGCCGCCATCGGCGCCGAATGAACCGCCATCGCCCAGCAGCGAACCGGTCACCGGTGCGCCGATTACAGTGCCGGACAGCACCGAGTTGAGCTGGTTGAGATCGGTCACCACCACCGCATTGGTGTCGGTGTGGCTACTGCCGTCATAGGCCAGTGGATTGAGGTTGGCGTTGGTCACGCCGCTGCCCAGGCCGATCGCGTAGTTCTTGATGTTGTTGGCATCGAGGAAGGCTTTCAGTGCGGTTTCGTCGGCGGTGCCGATTTCCTGGCCGGCGGTGGGCTTGCCGTCGGAGAAGAAGTAGCCGACGTTTTGCGCACCGGTCAGTTTGCCCGAGGTGTTGAACGCGGTCTGCATGGTCGCCACGGCTGCGTCGTAGTTGGTGCCGCCGTTCGCGGTGAGGCCGGCCAGCAGTGTCTTGGCGGTCGCGACATCGACCCACACCGAAGTTCTGTCGGTGGCGCTGCTGCTGAAGGTGACGAGCTGCACTTTCACATCGCCGAGGTCATCGTATTTATCCAGCAAGGCACTGATGGCCTGCTTGGCCAGATCCAGCCGTGACAGACCCGACACACCGGAAGGGTCGGCCATGCTGCCGGAGACATCGAGCACGATCAGCAGGTTGGAATCGATCTCCACCGCCGCCACCGAGCGATCCGTTGCCACCGCCTTGGGCACGTCATCGACAATGTTGACCACGATAGTGCTGGTACTGCTGTTGCCCAGCGCATCGGTAGCTTTGTAGGTGAAGCTTTCACTCAGGCTGTTCGGCCCGTCGTTGGCATTCGGCGAGGTTTTCGGTGCCGAGGTCAGGGTGTAGGTGTAGCTGCCGTCGGGGTTGAGCAGGATCTGCCCGTAGGTGCCGGTGGCGCTGCCGACCAGGGTGTAGGTGAGCGCGCCACTGCCACCCGAGACCGAACCGACCAGGGTACCGGACGCGGTTTCGCCAGTGTTGCCCGGATCGCTGCCGATGACCGTACCGGCGGCCAGGTCCTGGCCGTCCTTGCTCAGGTCGAGGGCCTTTTCGAAGACCGTCACGTCACCGTCGGGGTTGGCCTTGATCGTACTGTTGGCGACGTCGATGGTGATGGTATTGGTGCTTTCATCGCCATCGGAATCGCGCACGGTGTAGGTGAACGTATCAGTGGCCCCCGCATCGCCGACCGAATTCTGATTGCTGTGATACACCGCGTTGCCGTTGGCATCGAGGGTCAGGTAGCCATAGGTGCCATTGATCTGGTTGCCCAGCCCGCCGATCGCCGACGTCGAGATATTGCTTCCGGCGCGCACGCCGACCACCGTCGCCGGACCATCGGCGCCACTGACATCGTTGCCCAGCACACTGATGTTGACGGTGCCGCCCTCCACTACCGACGACGAGTCCGGTTTGGCGCTCGGCAAGTCATCGATGATGTTGACGTTGATCTGCCCGGTCGCCGTGTCGCCGTCCGTATCGGTGGCCACAACGTTGAAGTTCTCGGTCAGGCTGTTGGCGCCGTTGGCCGTTGGATGGGCTTCGTTATCGTTGAGGGTGTAGCTGTAGCTGACCACGCCGGTCGCCGCGTTGAAACCGGTGATGGTCAGGGTACTGCCCAGTGGCGTGACGGCGGTTTGCGGGAAGCCGGCGGCCACGCCACCGGTGACCACGGCAATGCCGCCCACGGTCAGGGTTTGCAGGCCATCGAGGACGGTCACGGTGAAGGTGCCGCTCTGGGTCAGGGCCGGCGTGTTGGGGTTGCTGCCATCGCTGAGGTTTTTCTCGTAGACGGTCAGCTCACCACCATTCACGTCGAGGCCGTTGAGGACCACCGGATCGTCGTTGTTGTAGACATTCAGCACCAGGTTCGCGGTACTGCTGTCGCCGTCCGCATCGGTGAGGGTGTAGGTGAAGGTTTCGCTGCCGTTGCCACCGCCGTGCAAGGCCTTGAAGTCGGCATCACTGGTGTTGAGGGTGTAGGTGTAGGTGCCGTTGGCGTTCAGCACCAAAGTGCCGTAAGTCCCGGTGAAGGTGCCGGGGGTGATCGGGCCGGCGTTTGCGCCAAGCGTCACGCGGTCAGCGCCTTGCACGTCGTTGCTCAGCACATTGCCAGTGAGGGTCAGCAAGGTTTCCGAGGCGGTACTGGCGTTGCTGTCGTCCACGCCCTTCGGCAGGTCGTCGACGATGTTCACGTCGAGTGAGCCGGTGGCGGTGGTGCCGTTGTCGTCGACCACAGTCACGGTGAACTGTTCAGGCAGGCTATTGGCGCCGTTGGCGGTCGGATGCGCTTCGTTATCGTTGAGCGTGTAGCTGTAGCTCACGACACCGGTGGCCGCGTTGAAGCCGGTGATGGTCAGCGTACTGCCCAGCGGGGTGGTGATCGACTGCGGGAAGCCGGCGGCCACGCCACCGGTGACCACGGCGATGCCGCCCACGCTCAGGGTGGTGACACCGTCCAGCGCGGTGACGGTGAAGGTCCCGCTCTGGGTCAGGGCCGACGCGTTGGGGCTGCTGCCGTCACTGAGGTTTTTTTCGTAAACCGTCAGCTCACCGCCATACACGTTGAGGCCGTTGAGGACCACCGGATCGTCGTTGTTGTAGACATTCAGCACCAGGTTCGCGGTACTGCTGTCGCCGTCCGCATCGGTGAGGGTGTAGGTGAAGGTTTCACTGCCGTTGCCACCGCCGTGCAAGGCCTTGAAGTCGGCATCACTGGTGTTGAGGGTGTAGGTGTAGGTGCCGTTGGCGTTCAGCACCAAAGTGCCGTAAGTCCCGGTGAAGGTGCCGGGGGTGATCGGGCCGGCGTTTGCGCCAAGCGTCACGCGGTCAGCGCCTTGCACGTCGTTGCTCAGCACATTGCCAGTGAGGGTCAGCAAGGTTTCCGAGGCGGTACTGGCGTTGCTGTCGTCCACGCCCTTCGGCAGGTCGTCGACGATGTTCACGTCGAGTGAGCCGGTCGCGGTGGTGCCGTTGTCGTCGACCACAGTCACGGTGAACTGTTCAGGCAGGCTATTGGCGCCGTTGCCGGTCGGATGCGCTTCGTTATCGTTGAGCGTGTAGCTGTAGCTCACGACACCGGTCGCCGCGTTGAAGCCGGTGATGGTCAGCGTACTGCCCAGCGGGG
>NZ_NEJH01000022.1 GCF_002113025.1 Pseudomonas sp. B28(2017)
TACGACGTTGATAGGTTGGGTGTGTAAGCGCTGTGAGGCGTTGAGCTAACCAATACTAATTGCCCGTGAGGCTTGACCATATAACACCCAAGCAATTTGCTGACCTGAAAAGGCACCAGATTGCGGTGTGTGAAGACGCAATGAACCGAAAGTTCGCACAACACACAAATCTATCGCATGCCCAATTTGCTGAAACGTCGAAAGACGGGTCGGCACACCGAATTTCTTGACGACCATAGAGCGTTGGAACCACCTGATCCCATCCCGAACTCAGAAGTGAAACGATGCATCGCCGATGGTAGTGTGGGGTTTCCCCATGTGAGAGTAGGTCATCGTCAAGATTAAATTCCGAAACCCCTATCTGCGCAGGCAGGTAGGGGTTTTGTTTTTGGTCCCGATGGCGGGGAAACTATCGGTACTTGATCACGATGCCTTTGAGTTTGCGCCCCTCGATGGCCCTCACGTCGCGGGCCCACAGTGGCCCGTTGGCATAGGCACCCACCGCTTGAATGTGGTCATAGACCACCACCACTGCGTCGCCGCCGAGTTTGGCTGACTCTTCCCGCAGCTTCTGTTCGACTTCGGTAATCGGCGGGGCAGGGTCGACGGTGGCGTCGATCAACACTTCACCCAGGCGCACATGCGGACGCACAGGCTCGGAGCGCAGTACGACGACCTCGTCGGGCAATGTCGGCGCGGGATGTTCTACGCCGACATAGGCGGTAGTCTGTGCATTGACACTGGCGCAGCCGCTGAGCATCAGCAGGCTGGTGATCAGCCCACCTGCCAGTAACAAGAATTTGAAGCGGGTGGACCAGGACAGGTCGTGGGCTGGCATAGTGGGTTTCCTCCTCAGGTCCGCTGCTATCCATGTGGCTAGTTGACGGTAGCAGACAGGCCGGGAGTTACCAGAATGCCCAACCTTTTCAGGTTGGGCTTTTTTGTGCCTTGAAGACGGTCAATCGACTAAGGTCTTTCACTGATCCTTTTCGCAGTTAACCATCCACGACACACCAAAGCGGTCGACCAGCATGCCGAAGCGCGCCGCCCAGAACGTGGTCTCCAGTGGCATTTGCACTGTACCGCCGCCTGCCAGCGCCTTGAAGACCCGTTCGGCCTCGGCAATGCTGTCGACGTTGAGTGAAATCGAGCAGGCGCTCATTTTATCGACGGGGCGATCCGGTGTGGTGTCTGACCCCATGATTGCCTGATCGCCCACTATCAGGCGGGTATGAATGATCAGGTTGTGCAGATCCTTGGGGAAATGCTCACCGGCCGGCGTTTCACCGAAGGTCAACATGGCTTCGAGCTGGCCTTGCAGGCACTGCGCATAGAATGTGAAGGCGTCTTTGCAGTCGCCGTTGAAGATAAGGTAGGGATTGATTTTCATGGTCGGCTCCAGGTGCTCAAGTACACACATCGGTTTGGACGCCGGGTTTGTCGGCGAATTCCGATTGTGTCGAGCCGACAAGCAAAGCGCTAAATCGTCGCAGGAGCCTGGGTTTCTTTAGATGTTTTTTCTATAGGTCGCGCCAGGCTTATCGCCTCCGGCGCACGCCGCGGCGCAAGCACACGTTCGATGGCACCGCTGACCATGCTTTCCAGCAGCTCATCACGTTCCTGCTCGTCGAGCTCATGGGGCGTCAGCCAACTGGGAGCGCTGTTGAGCAGAGCGCCAATGGCATGCCCGGCGGCCAGCAGGCCTTGCTCGCTGAAACGGGACTTCGCGCCCAGCATCTTCAGCAACGTGCGTTCGTATTGCTCGCGCAATTGCAGAACCCGATCCTGCTGCTCTTCGTTCAGGCAACCGCTGTCGCGCTCCACCAGGCGGAAATGCCAAGGCATTTCCCGATGCAGATTCAGGTGCGCGCGGATCAGGCTGTTGAGTTTGTCGCGTTTGGCCGGGGCTTTTTGCTGGATGCGTCCCAGGGCGGCCAGCAATTCCTCGTAGAACTCTTCGATCAGGTCGAGCAGCAGATGCTGTTTGCTGGGGTAATGGTGATACAGCGAGCCTGGAGAGAGCCCCAGGCACGTCGCGAGCTCACGCATGCCGACCTGGCCGAACCCCTTGCAGGCAAACAGCTCCAGGACCTTGTCCCGGTACTCGGCAAAGCGCGAGCAACGCTCAGGCATAGGCATGGAAGCCACGCCCCGTTTTACGTCCCAGGTAACCGGCCGCAACCATTTCCTTGAGCAGCGGTGCCGGGCGATATTTGCTGTCGTTGAAACCGTCATAGAAGGCTTCAAGGATCGACAACAGGGTATCCAGACCAATCAGGTCCGCCAGGGCCAACGGACCGATAGGCTGATTGCAACCCAGGCGCATGCCGGCGTCGATGTCTTCGGCGCTGGCCAGGCCTTCCTGGAACACCAGGATCGCTTCATTGATCATCGGCACCAGGATCCGGTTGACCACGAAGCCCGGACGGTTGCCGGCGGTTATCGCGGTTTTGCCGAGGGTGGTCGCCATGTCCAGCGCCAGTTTGTGGGTCGCGTCACTGGTTTGCAGGCCGCGGATGACTTCGATCAGGCCCATCACCGGCACCGGGTTGAAGAAATGCAGGCCGATGAAGCGCTCAGGCTGGCTGACACAGGCGGCGAGTTGGGTGATCGACAGTGACGAGGTGTTGGAGGCAATGACGCATTCGCTGCTGACTTGCGCGGCGATCTGTTGCAGCACACGCAATTTCAGGTCAAGATTTTCCGTCGCCGCTTCGATGACCAGCTGCGCATTTTGCAGGCTGCTGTAGTCGGTGCTGGTGCGGATCTTGTCGAGGGTTGCCTGTTTCTGCTCCGGCGTCAGGGTTTCCTTGGCGATCTGCCGGTCAAGGTTTTTACCGACCGTTGCGACGGCTTTTTGCAAAGCGCTTTCGGAAATGTCGAGCAAGGTCACGTTGAAACCGGCCATGGCGCAGACTTGTGCAATGCCATTGCCCATGGTGCCCGCACCGATTACCCCGATGTTTTGCAGATTCATATCCCCATCCTTCGATCAAACCCTGCGATACCTTGGCCGCGACGGCGGCTGAAGGCGTACTATTGCCGCGAGTCTAGAGCCGGCAGGGCCGTTGTCCTATGCCAAAACTGTTCAACGGCAATGATGTTTTTTGCCATTCGGGTGATGAGAGAGAAGCGAACCAATGCGGGAAAAGGACTCGGTTGCCGCCTATTTCGTGCAGGCAATGATTCATGGGCTGAGGGATGATCCGCAGCGCGTGACGGCGGTGCTCGAACAGGCGGGCATTGATCCGGCGGTCATGAGCGAACCCACGGCGCGGGTGCCGGCCAATGCGTTTGCCGCGTTGTGGCTGATTCAGATCCGCGAACTCGATGACGAATTTTTCGGGCTCGATTCCCATGGCATGCCGCCGGGCAGTTTTGCCCTGATTTGCCGAGCCTTGATTCAGGAACCCGATCTGCACAAGGCCATGCGTCAGTGCCTGGCCAACTTCGGGTTATTCCTGCGCGACTTTCGCGGCTCGCTGGTCGTACGAGGCAAGCGTGCGGTCATCAGCCTGGAGACCTGTTCGACGGACAACGATGCCAGCCGATTTGGTGAAGAAACGTTTCTGGTGTTGATGATCAGTCTGCTGTGCTGGCTGGGCGGCCGGCGCATTCCCATAGACCGCGCGGACTTTCGACATTCGCGCCTGTCGCTTGGCGACGACCGCCTGCTGTGGGGCCCCAACCTGACCTTTGGTGCCGAGCGTACCGAAATCGAATTTGCCAGCCATTACTTGCGCCTGCCTGTGGTTCAGGATCTGGCGTCGCTGAAAGTGTTTCTGCGTACCGCGCCGCAATGGCTGGTGATCCGCTTCCGTAACCAGCATGGCCTGGCATCGCAAGTTCATCAGCGCTTGCGCGGCAGTCACTACAGTGAATGGCCGACGTTGCAGGCCTTTGCCTTGGAACAGCACCTGAGCCCCAGCACCTTCCGCCGCAAACTGGAGCGTGAAGGCTGTTCCTATCAGGAGATCAAGGACGAAGTACGGCGCGGCGTGGCCTTTGAGCAATTGCGTGAGAGCGATGCGAGCATCAGCGATATCGCCGAGCGACTGGGTTTCCAGGAACCCAGCGCCTTCCATCGGGCATTCAAGAAGTGGACCGGGGAAAGTCCGGGGCGCTATCGGGCCCGTTATCAGGGGAGCGGGGCGTAGAAGTCGCCAACCTTCAGGAGTCCTGCGACCCCTGAACCACTGCCGGCTCGGCCACCTGATGGGGGCTTGCCTTCAGCAAGCCATCAATTACCCACCCGCAGGACAATCTTGCCAATATGCTCTCCCGCTTCCATCCGGGCGTGGGCCTGTGCCGCTTCAATGAGCGGGTAAACCCGGTCGATCATCGGCAAGCAGCGCTCCGCGGTCAGCACCGGCCATACGTGTTCGTGCAGTTGTCGGGCGATGGTGGCTTTTTCTTCCTGGGTCCTGGAGCGCAGCAGGGAGCCGGTGACAACGGCGCGCTTGGCCATGATCGCCAGTAAGTCGATATCTCTGGCGTGCGCGCCACCGAGGAAACCGAGCATCACCAGGCGACCTTCCAGGGCCAGGGCAGCCACATTGTTGTTCAGGTACGAGCCGCCCATGATGTCGAGTATCACGTTGACACCCTGGCCGGCGGTTTTTTCCGCGATGACCTGCACAAAGTCCTGGTCGCGATAGTTGATCGCCACGGCGCCCAATTCTCGGATCGCTGCGCATTTCTCTTCGCTGCCAGCTGTGGCGAACGCTTCGATGCCGAGTTCGCGGCACAGCATCAATGCGGTGGTGCCGATACCACTGGTGCCGCCGTGGATCAACACACGCTGACCCTGACGCGCACCGCCAAGACCGAACAGGTTGGCCCACACTGTGAAGTAGGTTTCCGGTATGGCCGCCGCTTGCAGCCAGTCCATGCCTTCGGGGATCAGCAGGGCCTGGCTGGCCGGGACCACGCAGTATTGCGCGTACCCGCCGCCATTGGTCAGGGCGCAGACCTTGTTGCCCAGCACAAATTCGCTGACGCCCGCGCCAATCGCCACCACTTCACCGGCCACTTCCAGCCCTGGAATCGGGTTCATGTCGGGTTTCAACGGGTATTTGCCGGCCCGTTGAAGTGCGTCCGGGCGATTGACCCCGGCGGCGTGCACGCGGATCAGAATCTCGCCGGCCGCTGCAACGGGCACAGGCGCCTGGCGTGGTTGCAGGACGTCGGGGCCGCCGGGTTCGGTGATTTCGATCAGGGTCATGGTTTGGGGCAGTGTCATTTCATATACCTGTATTGAGTGTTAATGATTCGGTCGAACGACTGAACAGTCGACTGCCGAGTTCCAACAACAGCGCTACAACAATGGCGCCGGCGGCAATCACGAACATCAAGGCATGATGGCCGCCACTGGCGTTGAACAGCGCCGAATAAGCGAACCCCGAGAGGGCCTGGAAAGTAGCGAACGACACGGTGGCGCGACTCCAGGCAACCTGTTGCCGGTGATGCCCGGGGATCAGCTCATGCACCCGCGCCAACGCCAACGGCACGATGCCTGGCGGGAAGGAGCCGAGGATCACCGCCAGTAAAGCCAGTGCCGCGAACGAACTGCTGATCGATAGCAGGCCAACGGCCAGCGACTGCACCGCCAACACGATGCGGATACCCGTTTTCGCGCCCAGTTGGTCTGCAAGAAAGCCATAGCTCACGGGCCCGACAATCGCGCCCAGGCCATACATCACCCAGATCAGCGCGCCGATATGCGCCCCGGCATTGAGCCCACGGGCGACGTAATCCACTAGGAACACCATGGCCGGCACCAGCCCGGCCGCCATGAACGCGTATTGGGCGAACAGCAGGTAAACGCTCGGGTCGGTCGGGCTCGACGACGATGTATCCGACGGCGCAGCGGCTGGCGGATGCGTGGCGGTTGGCCAGCCAAACCAGCTGGCAGCGGTCAGCGTCAGGGCCAGCAAGCCCAGGCCGAACCAGGTTTGCTGCAGGCCGAGGCTCAGCAGCGGCGGCACGATCGTTCCCGACCCGGCAATGCCCAAGCCGATGCCCAGGAATATCGCGCCGCTGGCCAGGCCTTTGCGGGCCGCCGGTACGTGGGGCAATACGGTTGCCGCCACCAGTACCATGATCGCGCCACCGGCAATCCCCGACAGCAGGCGCCAGCCGAAGAACCAACTCACCGACAACGGAAAACCACAGGCGAAAAACGCCAGCGTCACTGCCAGCATCATCAGGCGCAGGGCGGTCTTGTTCGAGGTCCGGCGTGCCAGTGGATGGCCGATCAGTGCGCCGATCAGGTAACCCACCAGATTGGCGGCACCGAGGTACACCACGTCGCTGGCGGAAAACCACTGAGCCTGGATCAGCGAAGGTATCAACGGTGTATAGGCGAAACGCGCCAGGCCGATGCTGACCAGGCTGGCGCAGAGGCCGGCGAAGATCGGCAGCCAGATCGCGCTGCGTGCAGAGGTAACGGGAAGCGATGAACTGTGCATGTGCATTGTCCTGTGGGGTGACTCAGGCTTTCAGCATATCGAGATTCGTCTATGCATTAATGCAGCGATTGCGCGCTATGCTGATGCGTAATTGCATCATCAGGAGAGCGTTATGAATTGGGATGACGCCCGGGTATTTCTCGCGGTTTGCCGCGAATCCACATTGCGTGGCGCGGCGCGGGTGTTGGGGGTCGATCAGGCCACGGTCGGCCGGCGCATCACGGCGCTGGAGAAGTCATTGAGCGCGACCTTGTTCCTGCGCACCTCCGAAGGTTATGCGCTCACGGCTGTCGGTGAAGCGGCGCTCAAGGCGGTGGAGAAAATGGAGCATTCGGCCCTGGAGCTGGAACGCCGGATCCAGGGTCTGGACGAACGTTTGAGCGGCACGGTTCGCGTCAGCACCACCGATACCCTGGCGATTGATTTCCTGATCCCGGCGATTGCCCGCCTGCATCGACAACACCCGGATGTACGGGTGCAACTGGACGCCACCACACAGATTCTCAGCCTGGCCAAACGTGAGGCAGACATCGCCGTGCGTAACACCCGACCGGACAACCCGGACCTGATCGCCCGGCGCATCGCGCGCTGGCCGGTGGGGCTGTTTGCCTCACAAGCCTATGTCGATGCCCACGGCGTGCCGGAGCCAGGCTCGGCGTTTGCCGGGCATGATCTGGTGGTGTATCAACCGTACTTGCAGGGCAACAAAGACCTGACGCTGGTCTCGGAGCCGGTGGCGCGCGGACGGATTGCCGCGAGCCTCAGTTCCAGCCTGCTGGTACGCCGTTCGATTGCGGCGGGGATCGGGGTCGGGGAGGTTCCGGTGTACCTGGGGGAGCGGGACGGTCTGGTCAGGCTGTGGCCGGAACGTACACGACCGTTGCCCTATGACATCTGGCTGGTGACCCACGCGGACCTGCGGCATACGGCCAGGGTCCGGGCGGTGATTGATGAAATTGTCGCGGGGTTCGCCGGGACCGGCGAATAAGCCAGGGGCCACACAACTTGTGGGAGCGAGCAGGCTCGCTCCCACAGAGGGGGGTCATGGCATTTCCGGCAGTTCCTGTGGACGCAGGTCGAAGACCAATACTTCAGCGTCCACACCATTGCTCAAGGTCAGCGCCTGTTCTTCGCGGACCCGCACACCGTCGCCTTCCTGCAACAACATTCCGTTGAGTTCGACGCTGCCCCGGGCCACGTGTACATAGGCGTAGCGGTTGGCGGCGAGCTCCAGGGTGGCGCTTTCCTTGCCGTCGATCAGGCCGGCATACACCCGTGCATCCTGACGCACCTTCAGCGAACCCTTGGCGCCGTCCGGCGAAATGATCAGTTGCAGGCGCCCGCGTTTCTTCTGGGTGCTGAAGTGCTCTTGCTGATAGCGCGGTTTGGCGCCGCTGACGTCGGGCACGATCCAGATCTGAAGAAAGTGCACCGGCCGGGTGCTGGAGTGGTTGAACTCACTGTGGGCCACGCCGCTGCCGGCGCTCATCAGTTGCACGTCGCCGGGGCGGATCACCGAACCGGTGCCCAGGGTGTCCTTGTGTTCCAGGGCACCTTCGAGCACGTAGGAGAAAATCTCCATGTCGCGGTGCGGGTGCTGGCCGAAGCCTTTACCGGCGGCGACGCGGTCGTCGTTGATCACCAACAGGTCAGAAAAACCCTGCTCTTTCGGGTTGCGATAGTTGGCGAAGGAAAAGGTATGGAACGACTTCAACCAGCCGTGATTGGCCAGGCCACGATCCGAGGCTTTGCGAAGAGTCAGCATGATGAAATCTCCTGTGGGGACGTGAATTCGTCCGACTGAGGAGAAGGTTAATGTTTATCTGATGGTTCAATAAGTAGATGAAAATTGAAATACTGTCTCTGCCAGGTTGACAGTTTGCGCACGCCAATCAACTATTCTTTTCCGACTTTGGCTTGTGTTTGGCCATAATGCATAGCACTCCCTGATGCCGGGCGCAGACCCTGTGGGAGCGAGCAGGCTCGCTCCCACAGGGTCCGGTGTTCGGTGGACCGACCTATCTTGATCCCAGTGAATTCCAATCCATGAAAACCGTGGCAATGGTGCTGTTTCCCGACTTTCTACTGCTCGACATGGCCGGGCCCATGGAAGTGTTTTCCATCGCCAATCGTTATCTGAAACCCGAAGATCACTATGTGCTGACGACCATCGGCACCGAGCCCGGCGCACTGCGGGCGTCCAACGGTGTGAGCGTGCACGCCGACCGGCATATCGATCAGGCCTGCGAGGGTTTTGATTTGCTGCTGATACCCGGTGGCCCCGGTGCCTACAACGAAAAGCATCCGCCATTGCTCGACTGGCTCAGGCACAGCGTCAGCCGGTCTGCCGGTTATGGTTCCATCTGCACCGGGGCGTTCGTGTTGGGGCATGCCGGTTTGCTCGATGGCTATCGCGTCACCACCCACTGGCACTACACCGAGCGGCTGATCAAGGCCTTTCCGAAAGCGACTGTCGAGACCGATCAGATCTTTGTTCAGGACCGTAGCCTGATCACCTCCGGCGGCGTGACGGCCGGGATCGACCTGGCGTTGTCGGTGGTGGCGCAGGACCACGGCAAGAAGGTCGCCCAGGACGTGGCCAAGGTGTTGCTGGTGGTGATGAAGCGCCAGGGTGGGCAGGCGCAGTTCAGCCCGTTGATGGCAGCGGTCGCGCCCCACGAAACGGCGATTACCCGCGTGCAGAACCATGTGCTTGAGCACCTGGATGAAACCTACAGCATCGAGTCCATGGCCGGGCTGGCCAACATGAGTCCGCGTCATTTCGCCAGGGTGTTCGCCCGGGATGTGAACATGACGCCCATGGAGTTTCTGCAAAGCGCCCGCATCGATTGTGCCAGGAACCTGCTGGAAACCACGGAGTTGCCGCTCAAGACCGTGGCGTTCAAAAGCGGCTTCGGCAGCGTGCGGCACATGCGTTTTCTGTTCAGTGAAAAGCTTGGCCTGACCCCGACTCAATACCGCGAGCAGTTCAGCTAGCCGGCGGGTGTCCGTCGTGCGCACCGCAATGGCCGTGGCGCTCCCCCCGTGACAGTTGTACCGTCACCGAGGCCTGCCAAGATACCGGTCAACTCATTGCAAGGAAGGTGCGGAGACTGGATGGAAGTCAGGTTTCCAGCGGGTGACAGCCCATGAACAGCCTCAGAAATGTAAGCAGCGAAGCGGTGCTGCGATTTGGTCCTTATGCCTTCCACCTCAGTCAACGACTGGTGCTGGACGGCGATCGACCGTTGCGCCTGGGTGGCCGTGCCCTTGATGTGCTGCAGGTACTGGTCGAGCACGCGGGCTCGGTAGTCAGCAAGGAGGAGTTGATTGCGCAGGTCTGGCCGCGCTCGGTGGTCGAAGAAATCAACCTGCGCGTGCACATTGCTGCCCTGCGCCGTGCCCTGTGCGACGGGCAGAACGGCCAGTGCTACATCGTCAACATTCCCCAGCGCGGCTACAGTTTTGTCGCCCCGGTGCAGCACTCGCCAGAGCCTGTGGCGTTCCCGAGCGAGACCGTACAAAAGCCCCTGCACAACTTGCCGGCACGGCTCACGTCGATCACCGGGCGCGATGCCGTTGTCGGCAGCCTGGTGCGGCAGTTGCCGGTTCGGCGATTCATGACCCTGGTCGGGCCTTGCGGGATCGGCAAGACCACCGTGGCCCTGCGTGTGGCCGAACTCTTGTTGCAGCACTATCGGCACGGGGTGTGGCTGGTGGATCTGGCGGCGATCGATGACCCGGCGCAAGTAACCGATCACCTCACACGAACCCTCGAACTGGAGGTCGGTACTACATTGGAGTCGCTATTGCAGCGGCACGCCTTGTTGGTCCTGGACAACTGCGAGCACCTGCTCGAGCGCTGCCAGACGCTGATCGAGACACTGCTGCATTCGATGCCTCGACTGTCGATCCTCGCCACCAGCCGCGAGCCGCTCAAGGCAGTGGGTGAAACCGTGTTGTGTCTGCCACCGCTGGCGGTGCCGCCGACATCGGCGCTGCGCAGTGTCGCCGAGGTCATGGGCTATTCGGCGGTGCAGTTGTTTGTCAGTCGTGCCCGGGCCCGTCAACAAGGCTTCACCCTGCGTGAACAAGACCTCAAGGTCGTGCGCGAAATCTGCCGACGCCTGGATGGCTTGCCATTGGCGATTGAACTGGCCGCGGCGCAGATCGATGCGTTGGCGCTGGTGGGGCTGCAGGCCCAACTCGACAACTGTTTCCAGTTGCTGACCCAGGGCCGTCGCACGGCCGTTCCCCGGCATCAGACCCTCAAGGCTGCGCTGGACTGGAGCTACGAACGGTTGACTGCAGTGGAGCAAACCGTGTTGCAGCGCCTGGCGGTGTTCAAAATGGCGTTTACCCAGGACGCAGCGATTGGCGTGATCTGTTGCGACAGGCTGACAGCCGCCGACCTGATCAAGGTGCTGGAAAGCCTGGCATTCAAGTCACTGCTGTCCCGGGAGCCGGGGGGAGGAGTGACCCGTTACCGCTTCCTCAACACCACCCGCACCTACGCGCTGGAAAAACTCGAACTCAGTGGTGAGTTGCGCACCCTCGAAGTGCGTTATGCCGGTTACATCAGGCAAATGCGCTGGCCTTCAGGCGGGCAGGTGGCATTGCAACTCGTCGAGTAGTCGGCGAACCGTCATCAGGTCTGGCGTGGCAAAACCTTCGGTGAAGCGCTGGTAGACCGGTGCCAGCAATTGATAAGCCCGTTGGGGGTGGCCCTGACGCTGCCACAACTGCGCCAGCGAGGTGGCGCTGCGCAGCTCCCAGGCCAGGGCACCCTGGGCCCTTGCCACATCGAGTGCCTTGAGCAGCACCGTTTCGGCCGTCGCGGCCTTGGCCGGGCAATCCGTTGCCAGCAGCGTCCTGGCTTTGGCTCGCAGGATCTCTGCCGTGCTCCAGCCCGACGCACCGCTTTGCGCGCGTTCGAGCAAACCATCGTCGACGCAGGTCGAGTCCAGCGTGACCATGATGTCTTTGATCAATCCGGCACTTTGACGGCCGGTTGGCCGAACATCGGTGCCGCCGATCACTTGAGCGTAGTGTTGCGCCCAGTTGTAAAACAGAGGAACCGAATGTTTCTGCGCCTGTTCCAGCAGCAGGCGCAGAAGTTCGCGGGCACTGCGGGTGTCGCCGTTGTAGTAGGCGATCAGGCAGCCGGAGAGCGCCAGGGTGTAGCAGATCGACGTGCCGTGGTTGATTTGCAGCGCGATGTCCAGCGCCTGCCGGGCCGTGCGCCAGGCCTGTTCCGATTGGCCTTGCAGCCAGAGGATGCGCGCGTGGATGGTCAGCGCCGCGACGCTCTGGTCGTATTGCACGCCGAAACCATGGGTGAAACGGTTGAGTTGACCGCTGTGGGCCATGCGTTGCAGCACCTGTTCGGCATGCTCCCGAGCTTGATGCTGGTCGCCGGAGAAGTGCAGGGCCAGCACGCGCAATCGGTGCGTACTGAGGGAGATCAGGGCGTCGTCATGCAGCCTGAGCTGGTCGAATTGTCGGCTTTGCTCTAAGGCCATCTGGTAATGACCGCAACTGAGATTGACGGCCAGGTGACCGGAAATCGCCCGCAGCTGACCGTCCACATCATTGAGTTGTCTGGCCAGGGTTCTGGCGCTGACAAAGGCGCCAACGGTTTCGGCGCTACCACCCTGAGT
Source organism: Pseudomonas sp. B28(2017) (assembly GCF_002113025.1). Taxonomy (GTDB): domain Bacteria; phylum Pseudomonadota; class Gammaproteobacteria; order Pseudomonadales; family Pseudomonadaceae; genus Aquipseudomonas. The sequence goes on from NZ_NEJH01000022.1 coordinate 12,131, forward strand.
GTGGTAACAGGCACTGCCCAGGGCCAGCTTGAGGGCCATCTGCAAGCGCGGGCACGGCTCGGGTGACTGATCGAGCAAGGCCAGCGCCTTGCGCACATAACCGCCATGTTCCTTGAGCAGTGACAGCTCCTGCCACAAGGGTGTGGACGTCGCGGCCAGGCGTATCGCCAGTGCCCTTGGCCCTTGCGCGTGCAACCCCCAGTCGAGGGCCGCGCGGATATCCTCCAGGGCGCGTCCATAGCGCTCGATCCACAGGCCGGTCGAGGTTTTCTCCCAGTCTTCCTGCGCCTGCTGCATCAGCGCCAGGCAGCGCTCGGCGTGCCGTTCCCGCGTGCCGGGCAGGTCGGTGGTTTGCGCGAGTTTTTCCAGGGCGTAGTGGCGGGTGGTATCGAGCAGGCGGTAGTACACGTCTTCGTCGCCCACCTCCACGTTCAATAACGACTTGGCGACCAATTGCGTGATTGAGCCGAACACCTCGCGGGGTTCGATATGTTCGCCGACAATCACCGCCGCTGCCGACTCCAGGGTGAAGCCGCCGCGAAATACACTCAGTCGGCGCAGGCAGGTCTTTTCGCAGGCGTTGAGCAGTTCGAAGCTCCAGTCAAGGGTTGCGCGCAAGGTCTGGTGGCGCGCCAAGGGCGTCTGGCAGGGCTGGGTAAGCACCCGGAAACTGCTTTGCAACTGTGCCAGCAAACCGTGCAATCCGAAATTGCCGACTTGCGCCGCCGCCAGTTCGATGGCCAGTGGAATACCATCCAGTCGGTGGCAGATGTCGATCAACAGCGGCAGCTCGGCGTCCGTCAGTTCAAAGCTGTCATGGCTGGCCATGGCCCGTTCGACGAACAGTTGCAGGGCGGAAAAGGTCATGGCCTGGGCGCGGTCGAGGACGGCGATGGGCGGCGGGCAGTCGAGTGACTCCAGGCGCTGGACGAATTCCCCGTCGGCCCGCAGGCTCTCGCGGCTGGTGGCGAGGATGTGCACTTGCGGCGCGCTGCGCAGAATGTTTTCGCAGAGCTGGGCGATGGCGTCGACCAGGTGTTCGCAGTTGTCGATGACCAGCAGCATGTGGCGATCGCGCAGGTAGTCTGCAAGCCCGCTCAGGGGTTCATCGTCGTGCAGGGCCAGTTCGAGCAACGTCGCCAGATGGCCGTCGATCATCAGCGGGCAGTTGATCGGGGCCAGGTCCAGCAGGCGAATGCCGTCCCGGTAGCGACCGATCATCTGTTCGGCGACCCGCAGGGCCACGGTGGTCTTGCCGATGCCGCCGGGACCGACGAGGGTGATGAAACGCTGGCTTGGCAGTTGCACCATCAGGTGGTCGATCAGCGTCTGTCGGCCGATCATGCGCGTACGGCGTACCGGCAGGTTATGTCGGCTCGGCGCACAAGCCTCGGGCGCTGGCGGTGGTCCGGCCTGTTCCAGTGAGTGCGGTGCGACGAAACTGTATCCGCGCTGGGCCACCGTGACGATGTAGCGCTGGCCGGCCTGGCCGTCGCCGAGCGCCTTGCGCAACGCGGCCATGTGCACCCGCAGGTTGATGTCTTCGACCACGCTGTCGGGCCAGACCCGGGCGATCAATAGTTGCTTGCTGACCACGTTGCCGGCGTGTTCCAGCAGGATCAACAGGATGTCCATGGCGCGCCGGCCCAGGCGCAAGGGCTGGTCGGCCTCCATCACCAGGCGTTGTCCGGGGTAGACCCGGTAGGGGCCGAAATGCACAACCTGTTCGGGGGATAGGGTCAACGAGTCGCTCCTGCTGCATCCGTCTAGTACGCGGTTTTCGAGCATATTCCTCAAGTTTTTTAGCCAGCGCAATGCGCCTTCCGGGTGACTGTCGGGTGCAGGCAGTGACTCTAGCGTATCGGCCAAGGGCCGTCAGCCCGGTGATCATTGGACGCGACAAATGGACAGCGATTGCCGGGGCTCTTTGCGCACCATGGAAAATTAACAACGTTTAACTCGTCCTGCGCCCGACTGCGCCCAAAACTCTCTACCTGTAATGGATTTAACCTCTCTCAAGGACAAACCAATGAGCAACGTGGTAGTGGTCTATCACAGTGGCTACGGGCACACCCGGGTCATGGCCGAAGCCGTGGCCGGGGGCGTGGAGCGGCACCTGGGCAGCATCTGCCAGTTGATTCCGGTCGAGGAAGTGCACGAGCACTGGGAGCGCCTGCACAACGCCGATGCCATTATCTTCGGCGCGCCGACCTACATGGGCAGCGCCTCGGCGGCCTTCAAGGCGTTCATGGAGGCCACGGCGGCGTTCTACCTGGCCCAGCCCTGGCGCGACAAACTCGCCGCGGGCTTCACCAATTCCGGCTGCCTGTGCGGCGACAAACTCAACACCTTGCTACAGATGGCGGTGTTCGCCGCCCAGCACTCGATGATCTGGATCGGCCTCGACCTGCTGCCGGCGCGCTCCAGCACCGGCGCGTTCAACGGCCAACTCAATCGATTGGGCAGCTCACTGGGCGCCATGGCCCAGTCGAATGTCGAGCAATCCCCCGACGATGCCCCTCCGCCCGAGGATCGCTGCACCGCCGCGCACCTGGGCGAGCGTGTGGCGCGCCTGGCGGATCGCATGAAGCAACTACCGGTTTGATTCACCCCCCAACCCTCGTTAAGGAGGCATCACCCATGAGCACCTTTACTACCCGCGACGGCGTCGAGATTTACTACAAGGACTGGGGCAGCGGTCAGCCGATTGTCTTCAGTCACGGCTGGCCATTGAATGCTGACAGCTGGGAGGCGCAGATGATCTTCCTGGCCTCCAAAGGCTATCGGGTCATCGCCCACGACCGTCGTGGTCATGGGCGTTCCAGCCAGCCGTGGTCGGGCAACGACATGGACCATTACGCCGACGACCTGGCGCAGTTGATCGAGCTGCTCGATCTGCAAGACGTCGTGCTGTTCGGCTTCTCCACTGGCGGTGGCGAGGTGGCACGATACATCGGTCGCCATGGCACAGGTCGCGTGGCCAAGGCCGGGCTGATTTCCGCCGTGCCGCCCCTGATGCTCAAGACCGAAGCCAACCCCGGCGGCCTGCCGCTGGAGGTGTTCGACGGCATCCGCCAGGCCTCGCTGGTCGATCGCTCGCAGCTGTACATAGACCTCGCCAGCGGCCCGTTCTTCGGCTTCAACAAACCTGACGCAAAACCGTCCCAAGGCATGATCGACTGGTTCTGGATGCAGGGCATGATGGCCGGCCACAAGAACGCCTATGACTGCATCAAGGCGTTCTCGGAAACCGACTTCACTGAAGACCTGAAGAAGTTCGACGTGCCGACGCTGGTGGTGCATGGCGATGCGGATCAGGTCGTGCCGTACGAGGCGGCGGGCGTCTCCAGCGCCAGACTGGTGAAGGGCTCGACCTTGAAGATTTACCCAGGCGCCCCTCACGGTTTGACGGACACCCATAAGGATCAGCTCAATGCGGATCTGCTGGCGTTCCTCAAGGGGTGATACCCGACTGAAAGATCGCAGGCGCAGTCTGCGATCTTTTGCTGCCCAACGAGGTGCCGCGGACAAACTGGCAGCGCCAGGCAAACGGGGTGATGCCTTCGCTGCGGGTGAAAATGTGGCAGAAGTGCGCCTGATCGCAGAAGCCGCACTCGAGGCTGATCTGCGTAAGGCTCATGTCGGTGTACTGGATCAATTGCTTGGCCTGGGTGATGCGTTGCTGGCGTATCCAGTCCTGCGGCGAGAGGCCGGTGCTGCACTTGAACGCGCGGGAGAAGTGACTGCGCGAGAGGGCACAGGCCTGTGCCAGATCAGTGACTTCCAGGCTGTCACCGAGGCGTTCGAGGATCAGTTGTTTAACCAGTTTTTCGCGCTGCGGGCTGAGGCCACCGGTGCTGGTCTTGCGAGGCTCGCTGGCAGGTGCGCGGGTGGTGATGTGCTGAGGGTAAGCCATGGCCATTGTCCGTTCGGGGGAGGAAAAGCACTGGCGCCCGGTTTGAGCGATCAGCACCGTTACTCTGGAAAAAAAACAGTTCTGCGCTGAGGGCTTCATTGTTGGAGTTGCCCTCAGTGTCTGACGAGTTAAACGTTGTTAATTCCATCCCCCCAAGGTATGAACACAGCACATCGCTGCAAGCGTGAGCAACGGCGATGGACACAGGATGCGCAACATGGAGCGGGCCATCACGGACCGCCGGTTGGCTTGAAAAGGTGAAGAGATGAAACGGACGTGGCAGGGAACGCTGGGGGCCTTTGGCCTGGTTCTGATATCCGCCAGCGCGCTGGCCCAGGCGCCCGCGCAGGTGGGTACGCAAGTACCCGGGTACTTCCGGCTGGCGCTGGGGGATTACGAAGTGACGGCGCTGTTCGACGGCTACAACGACCTGTCGCCGAAGCTGTTGCAAGGCATGAGCCAGAGCCAGATCCGCGCTCTGCTGGCCCGTCGTTCGATCGAAACCCCGGGTGTGCAGACCGCCTTCAACGCGTTTCTGGTCAACACCGGTAAACAGCTTGTGTTGATTGATACCGGGGCAGGGCAGTGCATCGGTCCTACCGCGGGCCAGCTCCCGGCCAACCTGCAAGCGGCCGGCTACAAACCGGAGCAGGTGGATGCCATCCTGATCACTCACCTGCACCTGGATCACGTCTGCGGCCTGGTGGACGGCCAGCAGCAACCGGTGTTCGCCAACGCTACGGTGTATGCGGCCAAGGCCGAAGCCGACTACTGGCTCGACCCGCAGGCACTGGCCAAGGCGCCGGAAGCGGCCAGGGGCTACTTCAAGATCGCTCAGGATTCCACGGCCCCTTACGTTGCCGCCGGTCGTTTCAAGACCTTCACCCCCGGTCAGTCACCACTGCCGGGTGTGGTCGAGGCGCAACTGGAAGCCGGGCACACGCCGGGCAGCACCACGTACCGTTTCACCTCCCAAGGGCAAAGCATCCTGTTCATGGGTGACCTGGTGCACAACCTCGCCGTGCAGTTCCCGCACCCTGAGGTATCGATCGGTTTCGACGTCAACAGCCACCAAGCGATCAACAGTCGCAACCAGGTGTTCAGTGCCGCTGCCGCCAGCAAGACCTGGGTGACGGCGGCGCATCTGCCGTTCCCCGGCATCGGTCATATCAGCGCTCAAGGCAAGCATTTCGAGTGGGTGCCGGTGGAGTACGGACCGTACAAACGCGCGGCGAACGTGCCGTTGATCGAGTAAAGTCCAGCGTATTCGCGTCTGGCCGAACACATAAGGAACCCGTACCTATGAACCGTAACGATCTGCGTCGCGTCGACATGAACCTGCTGGTGATTTTCGAAGCCCTGATGTTCGAAAAGAACCTGACCCGCGTCGCGGAAAAACTGTTCATGGGGCAGCCGGCGGTGAGCGCCGCGCTAGGGCGTTTGCGCGATCTGTTCGACGACCCGTTGCTGCTGCGCAACGGTCGCGGCATGGAACCGACGGCGCGGGCGTTGGCGATCCTCAAGGAGTTGCAGCCGGCGATGGACACCATTTCCGGCGCGGTCAGCCGGGCCAAGGAGTTCGATCCGGCGACCAGTTGCGATGTGTTTCGCATCGGGCTGTCGGACGATGCCGAGTTCGGCCTGTTTCCACCGTTGTTGCGCCAGTTGCAAGAGGAAGCACCGGGTATCGTCGTGGTCGTGCGGCGGGCCAATTATCTGTTGATGCCGGCGCTGCTGGCGTCAGGGGAAATTTCGGTGGGCGTGAGCTACACCACGGATCTGCCGGCTAATGCCAAGCGCAGGAAGCTGCGCGATATTCCCTGCAAAGTGCTGCGTGGCGACACCCGTCCGGGGACGCTGACCCTGGACGAGTACTGTGAGCGGCCCCATGCGATGGTGTCGTTCTCGGGAGACTTGAGCGGCAATATCGATCTGGACCTGGCAAAGGTCGGGCGTAGTCGTCGTGTGGTGCTGGGGGTGCCGCAGTTCAGTGGGTTGCGGGCGTTGCTCGCGGGCACCGAGATGATTGCCACGGTGCCGGACTATGCGGCGTGTGCGTTGGTGGAGGGGTGTGGGTTGCGGGCTGAGGATCCGCCGTTCGAGATCGAAGCGGCGCAGTTGTCGATGGCCTGGAGCGGGGTGCATGACAATGATCCGGCGGAGCGGTGGTTGCGGTCGCGGATCAGTCAGTTCATGTCTGTGGCTTTGGATATTCCCTCCTGATTGTGTACATATCCGTTGCTTCGGTGATGGCGGCTTAGGGTTTCGCCCTTACGGCGACTCACTTTTTTTACAAGCGCCTAAAAAAAGTAAGCAAAAAAACGCTCGCCCCGAACGTCCGGCCCCTCGCCTGGGCTCGGGGTTCCTTCGCTCCGGCATTCATCCGGGGGCATTGCCCTCCGGTCGGCTTCGCGCGACCTGCATGCAATGAGTTCGACTGCGTCGAACGGCGCTGCGCGCCTTTCCCCGGATGAACACCTCCACTCAGCCTGCCGAGGGGGCGGGTGGATCAAGATCAAGAGCGGCAGGCGAGCTAACGCTCGGCCTGTTGAGTGGTGAAGAGCGTGGGTGTACGCAGACCCATTGTAGGAGCGAGCTTGCTCGCGATGGTCGTCAACGATGACGCGGGCTGTCTGAATGCCCGCGGTGCCCTGGCGTTTTTCGCGAGCTAGCTCGCTCCTACAGGGGGAACGCGTTCAATTGCGATCAGGCCGGCCTGTAGGCCGCCTCGCTTTGGCTTTTGATCTGCTTGCCCCCTCGAGAGGCCGAGCGCAGGTTCTGCGCAGTGGGCAACCCGGCATGGATGCCGGGTTAGCCGCGTACGGCCATGGATGGCCGATCGCGGCGGGCCCATGGAGCAGGACCGGAGCGAGGGAATGCCGAGCCTTGGCGAGGCACCGAACGAAAGGGGCAAGAGCCTTTGGTTACTTGGGGCTCTTCCAAGTAACCCGCCGTAAAGGCGGAACCGTTAGTGGCCGTGACCGCAGAAACGGATATGTACACAGAAAACGTCATCCAACAAATAGCCTTCGCGAGCAGGCTCGCTCCCACAGGGAACTGCATCGCTGGGCCGTTCTCAGTCCACACCGCGAAACAGAGCACGTACATTCAATTTTTCCTCCTGCTGCCTCGGCACTATTTAACCCTGTGCCGGCGGCTGGTCGCCGGTGGTTATTCATTTGTGCGGGTGGGCCATGGACGCTTCGCGACGTGATGATCGGGCGCAAGACTGGGGGCTGCTGTTCCTGCGGGCCAGCGGCGGGTTGTTCCTGTTGTGGGTACATGGTTTGCCCAAGCTGCTTCACTACAGTGCCGAGTTGCAAAACATCGAAGACCCTTTCCATCTGGGCGCGAACCTGACGCTGATGCTGGCGATTTTCGCCGAGGTGGTGTGCCCGTTGCTGATCGTCGTCGGGTTTCTGGTGCGTCTGGCGTGTTTGCCTATTCTGTTTCTGTTGTGGGTGTCGATGTTGATCGTGCATCCGCAGTGGACACTCTTCGAAGGCCAGTTCGGCTGGCTGTTGTTGATGGTGTTCACCAGTATTTTAATCGCCGGGCCGGGACGGCTGGCGCTCAATGTCCGTTTCGCCGGAGCCTTGCGTTATGTCTGAATCCAATCGCCGTGAGCCGGCAAGTCCCGGGCCTGATGAGGTGGTGACGCTGATCGTCAAACACCGGGTCAAGGCCGGTTTTGAAGTGCCTTATGCAGCCTGGCTGCGCAATATCGTCAAGGTGGCCGCGCAGAACGTCGGGCACCTGGGTGTGGATGTGGTGCGCGGCAAGAACGCCGGTCTCGACACCTACACCTGCGTGTTGCGCTTTTGTTCGACCGAGGCGATGCAGAACTGGCTCGATTCACCGCAGCGCCAGGCACTGGTTGAGGAGGCCGCGCCGATGCTGGCCGATGGCGACCAGACCGAAGTCAATCCGGTCAACGAGTTCTGGTTCTCGCCCCAGGCCGAAGCCGGTACGCCACCGCCGCGCTGGAAGCAGGCCGTGGTGACGCTGCTGGTGATCCTGCCGCACACCTTGCTGGTACCGTTGATCTGGGGGCCGCTGCTTCGGCTCAACGCATTTCTTTCCAACTATGTGGTTGCCACGTTCTTGATCACCCTGACCATCGTGCTGTCGGTGGTCTACCTGTTCATGCCCATGGCGACGCGCCTGTTCGCGCCCTGGCTGTCTCCCGCCGCTTTACACGAGGAACCGTGATGAACGCCGATCTGATTCTGTTCAATGGTCAATTCCATACCGTTGACCGCGAAAAACCCTTGGCCAGCGCCGTGGCGATCAAGGACGGGCGCTTTGTCGCCGTCGGTAACGATGCCCAAGCCATGGCCCTGCGCGGCGCCGGCACCCAGGTTGTCGACCTCAAGGGTCGCTGCGTGATCCCCGGGCTCAACGACTCGCACCTGCACCTGATCCGTGGCGGCTTGAACTACAACCTCGAACTGCGTTGGGAAGGTGTGCCGTCACTGGCCGATGCCTTGCGCATGCTCAAGGATCAGGCTGACCGCACGCCGACGCCGCAGTGGGTGCGAGTGGTCGGTGGCTGGAACGAATTCCAGTTCGCAGAAAAGCGCATGCCGACCCTGGCGGAGCTCAATCAGGCGGCACCCGACACGCCGGTGTTCGTGCTGCACCTGTACGACCGCGCCTTGCTCAACCGCGCCGCGTTGCGCGTAGCCGGTTACACCCGCGACACGCCGAACCCGCCGGGTGGCGAGATTGTGCGTGACGCCAATGGCGAGCCGACCGGCATGCTGGTGGCACGGCCGAACGCGATGATTCTGTACTCGACCCTGGCCAAGGGGCCGAAGCTGCCGCTGGAATACCAGGTCAACTCGACCCGTCAGTTCATGCGCGAGCTCAATCGCCTGGGCCTCACCAGTGCCATCGATGCCGGCGGCGGTTTCCAGAACTACCCGGACGATTACCAGGTCATCGAGCAACTGGCCAAGGACGAGCAACTGACCGTCCGAATCGCCTACAACCTGTTCACCCAGAAACCGAAGGAAGAGCTGACCGACTTCAAGAACTGGACCGGCAGCGTGAAGCTGCACCAGGGCGACGATTTCTTGCGGCACAACGGCGCCGGGGAAATGCTGGTGTTCTCGGCGGCGGACTTCGAAGACTTCCTCGAACCGCGCCCGGACTTGCCGCAAACCATGGAAGCCGAACTGGAGCCAGTGGTGCGCCATCTGGTCGAGCAACGCTGGCCGTTCCGTCTGCACGCGACGTACAACGAATCCATCAGCCGCATGCTCGATGTGTTCGAGAAGGTCAACCGCGACATTCCGTTCAACGGCTTGCCGTGGTTTTTCGACCACGCCGAAACCATCACCCCGCAGAACATCGAACGGGTGAGGGCGCTGGGGGGCGGCATTGCGATTCAGGATCGCATGGCGTTCCAGGGTGAATATTTCGTCGACCGCTACGGCAAGCAGGCCGCCGAAGCCACGCCGCCGATCAAGCGCATGCTCGCCGAAGGTGTGCCGGTCGGTGCGGGTACCGACGCCACCCGAGTCTCCAGCTACAACCCATGGACCTCGCTGTACTGGATGGTCAGCGGCCGTACCGTCGGCGGTCTGGCGCTGTACGAGGAAGGTTTGCCGCGCACCACTGCGCTGGAACTGTTCACCCACGGCAGCGCCTGGTTCTCGTCGGAGCAGGGCAAGAAAGGCCAGATCAAGGTCGGGCAACTGGCGGACCTGGCCGCACTGAGCGCGGACTTCTTCAGTGTCGAGGAAGAAGCGATCAAGTGGATCGAATCGGTACTGACCGTGGTCGGCGGCAAGATTGTCTACGCCGCCGGCGACTTCGAAAAACTCGGGCCTGTCAGCCTGCCGGTGCTGCCGGACTGGTCGCCGGTGGCGAAGGTTCCGGGACACTGGCGGCCGAACGCGCCGCTGCAGGCACAGGTTCACCAGTGCAGCGGCCCGTGCGCCGTGCATACCCATAGCCATGAGAAGGCCCGTATGTCGAATGTGCCGGTGAGTGACTTCGCCGGATTCTGGGGCGCCTTCGGCTGTTCCTGCTTCGCGTTCTGAGTCTCAACAAAGCGTCGGCCATCGTGGTCGACGCTGCACCTCACCACCCTCCGAGGAGTTTCAAATGAGCAACGTTCCTTACAAACGCCTGAACAAAGACGATGCCGTTGTGCTGCTGGTCGACCACCAGACCGGTCTGATCTCGCTGGTACAGGATTTCTCACCCAACGAGTTCAAGAACAACGTGCTGGCGCTGGGCGACATCGCCAAGTTCTTCAAGCTGCCAACCATCCTCACCACCAGTTTCGACAGCGGCCCGAACGGCCCGATCGTGCCGGAGCTCAAGGCGCAGTTCCCGGACGCGCCGTTCATTGCACGCCCGGGCCAGATCAATGCCTGGGACAACGAGGATTTCGTCAAGGCGATCAAGGCTACCGGCCGCAAGCAACTGATCATCGCGGGTGTGGTGACCGACGTGTGCGTGGCGTTCCCGACCCTGTCGGCCATTGCCGAAGGCTTTGAGGTGTTTGTAGTGACCGACGCTTCCGGCACCTTCAACACCACCGTGCAACAAGCGGCCTGGGCGCGCATGTCGGCCGCCGGTGCGCAACTGTTGAATTGGTTCTCCGTGGCCTGCGAGCTGCAAGGCGACTGGCGCAACGACATGGAAGGCCTGGCCAACCTGCTGTCGGAACGCCTGCCGAACTATCGCAACCTGATCAACAGCTACACGAAATTTACCGCCAAATAAGTACAAAACTTGTGGGAGCGAGCCTGCTCGCTCCCACAAGGTCAGTGCCTGACAGTTGTTCAGCGACTCTGCAATCACCCCGGAAACCGCCTTTCTTGACCGCCACCGAGTGTGTCTATGCTCCGCATCAGGACCAGGCCAATCACTTCGGTAAGCACCCGCGCAGCGAACAGCCACCACAGAAAAGCCCTTCACCACCCCACACCTTGAACGCAGATTAATCGTGTGCCTGGAAAAGGAAAGCGGCTATAAAGTGTTTGACTGTCAACCGGGAAGTGACAATGAACCCCTTCGAAGATATGCGTATTTTTTGCCAAGTGATGGACTCCGGCAGCTTCACGGCAGCCGCCGATCAATTGGGCCTGTCCAAACAGTTTGTCAGCCGTCGCTTGATGCAACTTGAAGAGCGCCTGGGCGTGCGCTTGCTCAATCGATCGACCCGGCGACTGGATGTCACGCCGCTGGGGCAAAGCTATTACGAGTCAGCCTTGCGCCTGCTCAGCGAAGTCGAACAAGTGGAGCAGGGCATTGCCGGCCAGACCACCGAGCCACGGGGGACCATTCGTGTGAGTGCGCCGCTGTCGTTCGCACTGGCGCATCTGGGGTGCCTGCTGCCGGTGTTTTTGCAGCGCTATCGCGACGTGACGGTGGAGATGGATCTGAGCGATCGACCTGTGGATTTGTTGGGGGAGGGTTACGACCTGGCGTTGCGCATCGGCACGCTCGAGGACTCGACGCTGATTGCTCGGCGGATCGCGTCGATCCAGCGGGTGTATTGCGCCAGCCCGGCGTACCTGGCCGAACGCGGTACACCGCTGGAACCTGAGGATTTGCACAGTCATGACTGTCTGCCGTACGGCCATGGTCGACAGGTGCAATGGCGTTTTGCGGGGCAGGGCAAGCCGCTGACGGTCAACGTCAGCGGGCGGATGCGGGTCAACAATGGCGAGGTGCTCAAGGATGCGGCCATCGCCGGGCTGGGGGTCACGTATTTGCCGACATTCATTGTCGATTCGGCACTCAAGGATGGAAGGCTGGTGCAAGTGCTGGGGGATTTCCGGCCGGAGCCGCTGACGTTGTCTGCGGTGTATCCGCAACACCGGCAGAGTTCGCGGCCGGTGCAGGCGCTGGTTGAGTTCTTGCGCGAGCGGCTGGATCGGGTTGAGGCTGGGGAGTAAAAGCGCAGAGTGCCTGACTCAAACGAACCTGTGGAAGCGAGCCTGCTCGCGATGGCGTCGTGTCATTCAACATTTCTGTTGCCTGACACTCCGTCTTCGCGAGCAGGCTCGCTCCCACAGGGGATTGTGTTGTATGGGCATCAGCGGGGATCAGGTCCTTTTGTCATCGCCGGGTTGGGCATGGACACCTCGGTCATCGCCGGGTTGGGCATGGACACCTCGGTCATCGCCGGGCTGGGCATGGACACCTCGGTCATCGCCGGGTTGGGCATGGACACCACGGTCATCCCCGGGTTGGGCATGGACGCCACGGTCATCGCCGACTTCGCCATTGGCATGAACGCCGCGATCGTCACCGATCTCACCAGCCCGATGCACGCCACGGTCATCCCCGGGCTCATCATGGGTGCCGCTGCGTCCTGAGGACGAAGCCGATCCGGAGTGACCCGAACCGCTGTTGCTGCCATGGTCGCCACTGTGGCCGCTGCCGCTGTTGCCACCACTGCCACTTCCACCGTGACTACCACCGCCACCGCCACCGCCACC
>NZ_NEJH01000023.1 GCF_002113025.1 Pseudomonas sp. B28(2017)
CTCACAGCACTCACAGCACTCACAGCACTCACAGCACTCACAGCACTCACAGCTACAGAGCAAAAAAACTTTCCCGACAATCCGAGAAGAACCAAAAAATAAGCCAGTGCACAGCCCCTCTGTGGGAATGCACAAGGCTGACGGTCATGTTCCAATAGCCGGTATTGGAAAACTGGAAATCGGAACATGAAGAAACTCGCAGCACTGACCCTCGCCTCGGCGCTTACAGCCGGTCTGTTCAGCACACCCGCCCTTGCTGCGGGCGATGTACAGGCCGGGGAGAAAGTGTTCAAGCGCCTCTGCAGCGGCTGCCATCAGATCGGCGAAGGGGCTCGCGCCTTCTTTGGCCCGCAGCTCAATGGCGTGATCGGTCGCCATTCCGCCGTGACCACGGACTACGTGTATTCCGATGCGATGAAATCAGCCAACCTGGTCTGGGACCGCGAAACCCTGATCGCCTACCTCGAAGCACCGAAGAAGGTCGTCCCCGGCACGCGCATGATTTTCTGGGGCCTCAGCGACCCGGAAAAAATCGAAGACTTGCTCGCCTACCTGCAAACTTTCCCGGCGCAGTAATTACGCGGTGGCCTGCTGGTCGGCCGTCAGATTGCCCACCAGCCACTCAGTGAAGGCACGCGCCATCGGGATATTCTCGCTGTCACGGTGCGTCAGCAGTGCCCAGTTCGGGCCGCGGATGGTTTGCTCCACCATCGGTTGCAACAGCCCGGTGGCTCGCGCCTGCCGACTCAGCAACTGGCTCACCAGCGCAATGCCGAGCCCGGTGCAGGCGGCGTCCAGCAGTAAGCCCGGATCGGAAAAATTCAGTCCCTGATCCATCTGCCCCACATCGATTCCCGACTCCACCGCCCAGTGGCTCCAGTCCATTTCCCGCTCGCCATGCAGGGTGGTGCGCTGTTCCACGGGCACGGCCAACAGGCTCGGATGACATGCCGGGTAGAGGCGGTCGGCGTGCAGTACCTTGAAACTGCATTCGGCCTGGGAACTGATGTCGTCGCGCACCGCCAGGTCGATGGTCTGGCTGGCCATGTCCGGCACTTCATCGGTGCTGAAAATCCACAGATCGACCTGTGGATGCTGCCGACGGAAATCCCCCAGGCGCGGTAACAACCAGTGCCGGGCGAACGCCGGGGTGGTGTTGAGCACCAGTTGATTGGGCTTCTGGTATTGCCCCAGCCGGCGAATGCCCACCGCCAGTTGCTGCAACAACGCCTGGGTGGTGCTCAGCAAATCGTGACCGGCATCGGTCAGGCTGACGCTGCGCCCGCTGCGATAGAACAGCGGTTGTTCCAGATAGGCCTCAAGGCTGCGGATCTGCTGGCTGATCGCCGATTGGGTGAGGTGCAGCTCTTCGGCGGCTTTGTGAAAACTGCCCAGCCGGGCGGCGGCTTCGAAGCCGCGCAGGGTGCTCAGGGGCGGCCAGTGTTTGAGCATATTGATAAGTTCCTCTAATCAGTTGCCTGCAAAATACATCGTTTGTTTGCCCGTTTTACCAGCCGTAGCATGCATGCCAAGACCGCCAAGGCCGTTTTCATTGAACACAATGACTTAACTTAGAGGTACTTGTCATGCAGCAGAACGCAATTCAAAACAGCGGTTGGATGATGCCAGCCGAGTGGGTCACCCACGCCGCCACCTGGATGGTCTGGCCGCACAACAAGCCGCTTTGGGAGTCAGGCTGGCGGGTGACCCTGCCACAGGTTCAAGAGGACTTCGCCCGCGTGGCCAACGCCATCGCCCGCTTCGAACCGGTGAAGCTGGTGGTCGATCCTTCGGCGGTCGCCAGCGCCAAAGCCTTGTGCGGGCCGAACATCGAGCTGATCGAACTGGCGGTCAACGACAGCTGGTGCCGTGACTCCGGCCCGAGCTTCGTCTGCCACCCGCAGCAAGGCCTGGCCGGCGTGAGCTGGCGCTTCAATGCCTGGGGCGGCAAGTCGGCCCACGATCTGGACGAAAGCCTGGCCCGCCGCGCGCTCAACCAGTTGGGGCTGGAGTGTTTCGGTACGGCGCTGAGCAACGAGGGCGGTGCGATCCATGTGGACGGCGAGGGCACGTTGATCACCACCGAGTCGGTGTTGCTCAATCCCAATCGCAATCCGGGCGTGACCAAGGCCGAGATCGAAGAGATCTTCACCCGTTTGCTGGGTGTGAAGAAAACCATCTGGCTGCCGGGCGATCCGGACTACGTGACCGGCGACATGACCGACGGCCACGTCGATGGCGTGTGCGCCTTTGCCCGTCCCGGCGTGCTGCTGGTGGACGCCACCCACGACAAGCAGTCGGTGTACGCCGAAGTGGCCCGGGAAAACCGTCGCGCCCTTGAGCTGGCCACCGACGCCCAGGGTCGCAAGTTCGAGCTGATCGAACTCCATGAAGCCACCGATGCGGTGGACACCGAGGCCGAAGTGTTCTGCGCCTCCTACACCAATTTCTACATCGCCAACGGCGCGATCATCATGCCGGCCTATGGCATCGATGCCGACAACGTCGCGGCCCAAGTGCTGGCGCAGGCGTTCCCGGGGCGCGAAGTGGTGCCGGTGCGGATCAACCATCTGGCCCATGGCGGTGGCGGTGTGCATTGCATCACCCAGCAACAGCCGGCCTGGCCGGTGCGGGGTTGATGCCATGACACTGCTGACCATCGCCACCACCCAGATGCCGTGCACCTGGGACCTGAAACACAACCTCGACCAGGCCGAGCAACTGGTCCGCGAGGCCGCCGCCAAGGGCGCGCAGGTCATCCTGTTGCAGGAGCTGTTCGCCACGCCGTATTTCTGCATCGAGCAACACCACAAGCACCTGGCGCTGGCCGAGGAGTATTGCGACAGCCACGTGCTCAAGCGCTTCGCCGCGCTGGCCAGGGAATTGGGTGTGGTGCTGCCGCTGAGCTGGTACGAGAAGGCCGGCAATGCGTACTTCAATTCGTTGAGCGTGGCCGACGCCGACGGGCGTCTGTTGGGGGTGTACCGCAAGACCCACATCCCCAACGCCATCGGCTATCAGGAGAAGGAATATTTCAGCCCAGGCGACAGCGGTTTCCGGGTCTGGGACACTGCGTTCGGGCGCATCGGCCTGGGCATCTGCTGGGACCAGTGGTTTCCCGAAACCGCCCGCTGCCTGGCCCTGATGGGTGCCGAAGTGCTGCTGTTCCCCACGGCCATCGGCTCTGAGCCTGGCTGCGCCACCCTGGATTCGCGCGATCACTGGCAGATGACCATGCGCGGCCACGCCGCCGCCAACCTGCTGCCGGTAGTGGCTGCCAACCGTGTCGGCCGGGAAGCGGCGACCACCGACCCGACCCTGCAAATGAGCTTCTACGGCTCGTCGTTCATCTGCAATCACAAGGGCAAGTTGCTCGCCGAAGCCGACCGCGACAGCACCGGCGTGCTGGTCCACAGCCTGGACCTGGCGGCCATGCGCGAAGACCGCCTGACCTGGGGTATCTACCGCGATCGCCGTCCGGAAATGTACGGCGCCTTGTTGACCCAGGACGGTCGTCAGATCCATTCACGCTGGGCAACCCAAGGGGTGTGACATGAACACGATCAACAAGCTGTGCCTGGCCATGGGGCTGGCGCTGACCTGTGCGGTACCTGCGTTGCACGCCGAGGAGAAAACCCTGCGGCTGTACAACTGGGCCGATTATTTTGCCGAGGACACCCTCAGCAGGTTCACCGCCGAAACCGGGATCAAGGTGATCTACGACGTCATGGACGGCAGTGAAACCCTGGAAGCGAAAATGCTCGCTGGCGGCAGTGGCTACGACCTGATCTTTCCCGGTGACACCGTGGCCGAACGTCTGATGCGTGCCGGCAGTCTGCAACCGCTGGACCAGTCCAAAATCACCGCCCTGAATGACGTCGAGCCCGGTTTGCAAAAGCTGCGCTCGCACTACGAGCATTCGAGCAAGGCCACGGTCCCGTATACCTGGGGCACCATCGGCCTGACCTACAATGCCGAGCAGATTGCCAAGCGTGCGCCGGATGCGCCGGTCGACAGCCTGGACATGCTGTTCAAACCGGAACTGGCGGCGAAGTTCGCCGACTGTGGCATCTCGATGATCGACTCGCCGGACGAAGTGCTGGCCGTGGTGCTCAACTACCTCGGCCGCGATCCACGCAGCGCCAAACCGGCGGACCTGGCGGCGGCGAGCGAGCTGCTGATGAAGCTGCGTCCGTACGTTCGCAAGTTCCAGTCGCAACCGGTGACCGACCTGGTCAACGGCAACCTGTGCGTGTCCCTCGGCTACAGCGGCGACATGACCCAGGCGCAGCGCACGTCTGACAGCGCCGGCAAGAAAACCACCTTCCACTACCGCATTCCCCGAGAAGGCACCACGGTGTGGATGGACACCATGGCCATTCCCGTCGACGCGCAGCATCCGGAGTACGCCTACGCGTTCATCAACTTCGTGATGCGCCCGCAGAACATGGCGGCCATCAGCAACTTCACCGGCTATCCGACCTCCAACGCCAAGGCGCGGCCGGACGTCGATGCGGCGATGCGCAACAACCCGGACATCTACCTTGATGAAGCCACCTACGCACGGCTGATTCCCGGCAAGGACATCCCCCAGTCCGACATGCGGGCACGCATGCGCACCTGGACCAAGTTCAAAACCGCTACCGTTAAATGATCACCGGCCGGCCCGAGGGCCGGCCACACCCGAGATTTCAGGAAAACACATGCCGACACGTCGAACATTCATCAAGCAGGTATCGATCGCCGCCGGACTGGGCGCGCTGGCGTCCATGGGATTGGGCCTTGCCTCCCTGCCGGTGCGAGCGGCCGGTAACGGCAAGTGGTACATGCCCGATGAAGGGGACAAACACCAGCGAGCCTTCATCGCCTTTGGCGCACAGGCCGCGATCTGGGAGGATTTCACGCCCCACGTGCAGGACGCCCTTGGCCGGATCGCTCGCAGCATCGCCCAATACGAGCCGGTCACCGTGTTCTGCCGTCAGAGCGAGCGGCGTCTGGCCGAAGCCAAATGCGGCAGCCACAACACGACCTTCGTGATCGCCGAGCTGGATGACATCTGGATGCGCGACATCGGCGCCAATTTTGTCGTCGATGGCAACGGCGACCTCGGCGCCGTGGACTTCAACTTCAACGGCTGGGGCAACAAACAACAGCATGAGGACGATGCGCAACTGGCCGCCCTGGTCGCCGGAGACGCCAAGGCGGATTACCTGCGCAGCGAACTGGTGGGTGAGGGTGGTGGCATCGAAGTGGACGGTCACGGCACCGGGATCATGACCGAAAGCAGCTGGATCAACCGCAACCGCAATCCCGACTGGAGCAAGGCCGAGGTTGAAGCAGAGCTGAAAGAACGACTGGGCCTGCGCAAAATCATCTGGCTGCCGGGCGTCAAGGGCAAGGACATTACCGACGCCCATGTCGACTTCTATGCGCGCTTCGTCAAGCCTGGCGTGGTGATCGCCAACCTCGACAACGACCCCGAGTCCTACGACTACAAGGTCACTCGCGCCCACCTGGAAATCCTCGAAAACGCCACGGATGCCGATGGCCGCGCCTTGCAGGTGCATACCGTGTCGCCGCCGCTCAATCCGCGCAACAGCAAGTTCAGCAAGGACAACCCGGATTTCGCCGCCGGCTACATCAACTACTTCGTGATCAATGGCGCGATCATCGCACCGCAATTCGGCGACAAGGAAGCGGATGCCAAAGCCTTCGACCTGCTGTCCGAACTCTACCCGGATCGCGAGGTGGTGCAGCTCGACATCGACGCGATCTCCGCGGGCGGAGGCGGCATTCACTGCGTGACCAGTCACCAGCCGATGGTGTGATGACTTCCGGTTTTACACAAAACCTGTAGGAGCGAGCCTGCTCGCGATGGTCGTTAACGAAAACGCGTGCTTGCTGGCTAAACGCGGCGCTCTTGAGTTCCTCGCGAGCAAGCTCACTCCTACAGGGAGGATCAGGCAGTCAGGCCTTGTTGGCCTTCAGGTAAGCCCCCAGCCGCCGCCCCATTTCCTCACCCAACGCCTGCAAGCCACTGAGCGGTCGCACCATCACTTCAAACTCGACGATCTTGCCGTGTTCGTTGAAGCGGATCATGTCGATGCCCTTGAGCTCTTTCTCGCCGACTTTGGCGCTGAATTCGAGAATAACGCTCAAGCCATCCGCCGTGGCCAGTTCACGGTGATAAGCAAAATCCTCGAACACGTTCACGACCGTGTTGAGGATCATCGACACCACCGGCGCCCCCGGATACGGCGTGTGCGCCATCGGCGAACGGAACACCGCCTGCGGATCGAGCATTTCGGGCAAGGCGCTCAAGTCGCGCTTGTCGATCATCGAGTGCCAGTGCTTCAGGGACGCTGCGACGTTGGGGTTCAGGTTCAGCTCAGACATCTTCAACTCCTGTTTTTATTGTTGTGGTGCGAAAACCTTGGTCGATCACCCTGGCGGCATCGTCGGCCCATTGACGGTAGAGCATCGGCCCCGGATGAAAACCATCGCTGGCCATCAAGCCCGGTTCGGGTGCCAGCGGGGTGCTCAGCATCGTACATTGATCCACGCGTGCGGCCAGGTCCGCAAGATGTGCATTGAAACGACGCGCCCTGAACCCCAGGAACCAGCGCAGCGGCTGCGGCAGGGCGGGGAACAAATGCATGGGTGGAAGCGGCGACAGCACAATCTGCCTCACCGCGAATCTGTCGCATAACAGCGCGATCAATCGCTGTTGCCGAGCGAGCCACTGATCCAGAGTGAGCGAGCTGGTGACATCGTTGACGCCAATCGACAACAGCGCCACATCGAACGGCTCCGGGGCGTGCTGTTCCAACAGCTCCAGCAACCCTTGCGAATCCAGGCCGGAACGCGCCCAGAGTTTCCACGACACCCGATAATCATCGGCCAGGCGCTCGACCAGCCGACCGCTGAGGGCTTCACCTTGAGTCGCCGCACCCACGCCGGCAGCGGCGCTGTCGCCCACAATCAACAGGCGCAGAACGTCGCCACTGCCAGCCTCGCCCAGGCGTTCGCCTTCGGCCTCCGGCAACCTGGGCGTCACCCGCCGTGTGTACAGGCCCTGCACCAGCAACAATGGGCCGAGCAGGATCTTGGTGAGGGTTTCAGTGCGGCTCATCTGACGTTACCGCCCAACAACACACAACTCGCCTGTCGCCCGAATCATCGCTTGGCCATGCAGGTCATCCTTGGTCAGCGCGGAGCGCTCCGTAGCCAGCCACTGCGGGCAGTTCGGGTCTTTGCGGTAGGGCAGGAAATCGGCGTACTGCTTGAGCAGCAGGTTCTGCAACTTGTCGAGCTTCGGCCGGATTTCGTTGTTGAGGTCCGGCCGTGGCGTGTCCGGTGCCTTGTGCGCGGCTTGCCATTGCGCGAGCCGGCTGTATTGCAGCAGTTTGCTGGCCTCGATCTGGGCGGCGATCAGGTCGGCGACATCGTCGGGGTCGAGCTTGCGCTCGGCCGCCTGCTTTCTGGCGTTGGCGATGACCTGCGCTTCCCGGGCGTTGTCCTGGACCGGTTTGCCGCTGTCCCACTTGGTCAACGCCACCAGCTCACTGATGTTCAACCGCTCATTCATTGTCGCCAGCAAGGGTTGCAAGGCATCGGGCGGCGCAGGCGTCGTGCCGGCCTGGACACCGCCAGCGAACAGACCGAGCAGGGCGCAGGCCAGCCAGTGCGGCAGGCGTGGGGAACAGGGCATGGGCAGAACCTCCTTGGACGCAGAAATCACTGCGGCTTGTGTATCACAAGTGAGGCCAGGGAACGACAGGTTGCGCAGGATTCAGGCCAGCAGCCGTTCAATCTGCGCCAGTTCCCAGGTGCTGAGCAAACTCACCGGGTCGGTGCCGAAGCGCTGCCCGTTGTCGAACGCATAGTCGCGGCCATCGGGGCTCTGGCCGTGCAGGCAGTGGCGCAAGTGGCCGGCGTCGACGTCGAGCATCAGGCGCCAGCCGTCGATGTCGACCCGTACATGACTGGACTCGCAAGCTTCGTCGACTCGCTTGAACGTGCGAATGCCCTGGGCGGCGTCGCGCAACTGCTGGTAAACCTCGCGGGCGGTGAGGGCGGACACTGGTGTCTCCGGGGCGGAATCGGGGAGGCACAGGATAGATCATCGGCCTGCAAAAAAAACCGGCAGATCTGGCCCGAACTCTGTAGGAGCGAGCTTGCTCCTACTATTTCCTGTCCAACGCCGCCTCCGCCGCGGCAATTTCAGCCTGGCGCTTGACGATCATGTCGCCCACCGGCGGCCCCTGGAACCGTCGTGCTTCAAAACCGAACCAGACGATGGCGGTCAGGATCAGGAAGCCGATGGTGATGTACAGCGCCCAGTCGTTCGGTGGCTGGATGCCGATGACGAAAATGATGATCATCGACAGGACCGAGAGGAGGGCGAACACCGAGTACCAGAAGCGCCCCATGTTCCACGGCCCCATGGTCGGCCACTTCGACGTCCCGAAGGTAAACAGGCCGAGCACGATAGGGATGGCGAAGGAGAAGAACAGGAAGATCACCGTGCAGGACACCACGATGGTATAGACCGGCGTTGCCCCGACCGAGATCACCGACGAGCCCCAGTCGAACAGTACGGCGAGGGTGGCACCGGTCCAGATCGCCGCCACCGGGCTGCGATGGGTCGATGAGACTGAGGCCAGCGCTTTCGAGCAAGGCAAGCCGCCATCCCGGGAGAACGCGAAGATCATGCGTGAAACCGAGGTCACGGTGGCTAGTCCGCAGAGCACCTGCGAGATGAAAATCGCCACGTACAGCACGTCCCGAAGCAACGGATTCACTTGCGTGTTCATGGCCCAGAAAAACACGTTCCAGCCTTGCTTGGCCGCCTCGTCCATGCTTGGCAGCATCAGTACGAACGCGCTGAGCATCAGCCAGCCGAACAGCAACGACCAGACCACCGACATGACCATGCCACGGGGCACTGACATGGCCGCATTGCGGGTTTCCTCGGAGGTGTGCGCAGAGGCGTCATAGCCGGTGATGGTGTAGATCGGCAACAGCAGGCCGAGCATGAAAATCCAGCCGTTCGAGACCTGCGGCCAGACACTGCCACCCACCTCGCCGGAATAGTTGTTGAAGGTCCACAACCGGGCGAATTCATAGCTGGGCGCCGAGATCAGGCAGACGATGGTCAGCGCCAGCGCAGTGGCGAAAATCAGGTAGCCGGAGAAGTCGGTGAGCCTGGCGGTGAGCCCGATGCCCAGGTGGTTGCACAAGGCCTGCAGGCCGGTGAGGATCGCCAGGAAAATCACCCTGACCGTGGTCGTGTCCTCCATGCCCAGTGCCGGTCCGAAGGCACCGAAAAAGAAGTAATAGGTGCCGACGTTGATCGCCCCGAGCACCGTGACCAGCCCCAGCAGGTTGAACCACGCGGTCAGCCAGCCCGTGAAGCGGTTACCGAGAATCGAGCCCCAGTGGTACAGGCCGCCAGCGGTGGGGTAGGCCGAGGAAATCTGCGCCATGGCCATGGCGAACACCCCGGAGATCAGGCAGCCGATCGGCCAGCCGATGCCGATGGAGATACCCCCCGCGCCCGAGGTGCCCTGGGCCAGGGAGTTGATGCCACCCGAGAGGATGCAGATGATCGAAAAGGAAATGGCAAAGTTGGAGAAAACGCCCATTCGTCGTGAGAGTTGCTGGGCATAGCCCATGCTGTGCAGCACTTTGACGTCATCGTCGTGCGCGTCGGTGCCGGGCTGGATTGCTGGGTTCATGATGTGTGCCCCTTCAGGTTTTGATACGCAACCATCCGGGTGGCCGGATGGGCTGGCTTTCAACCCCTTGTCGTACTGCTCCTGTTACCAACGGATCACACCTGTCCATACGCAGCGATGGCCAGGTGACTGCTCTACAGGCGGCCGTGAAACGCCGCATCGAAAATCCTTGCCACGCCGTCCCGGGTCAATGGCAGCGGGTTGCCGCCGGCGGAGGGGTCGACAATCGCCATGTCCGCGATCAGGTCGGCCTGCCGGTCATCCACGCCCAGTTCAACCAGGGTATGGGGCACGCCGATGTCCTTGCGCAGCTTGAGCACGAAGGCCTGGAAACTGTCGAACCCCGGGGAGGGCAGGCGCAGGTACGCCGCCAGGCGGGTGATGCGCTCCTCGATGGCCGAGCGATTGAACTGCAGGACATAGGGCATGAAGGTGGCGTTGGTCATGCCGTGATGGGTGTCGTACAGCGCGCCCACCGGATGCGACAGCGCATGCATCCCGCCCAGGCCTTTCTGGAATGCCGTGGCGCCCATCGCCGCCGCCGCGAGCATTTGCGCGCGTGCCTCGAGGTCTGACGGTGTGTGTACCGCCTTCACCAGTGAATTGGCCACCAGGCGCATGCCTTCCACGGCAATGCCGTCGGCCAGGGGGTGAAAACCGGGGGCGCAGTACGCTTCCAGGCAGTGGGAGAATGCATCCATGCCGGTGCCGGCGGTGATTTTGGCCGGCATGCCGACAGTGAGGGCCGGGTCGCTGATCACCACGCGCGGCATCATTTTCGGGTGGAAGATGATGCGTTTGGTGTGGGTGCGCTCGTCGATGATCACCGCCGCACGACCGACTTCGGAACCGGTTCCCGCCGTGGTCGGCACGGCAATGACCGGGGCGATGCGGCTGTCGTCGGCGCGGGTCCAGTAGTCGCCGATGTCCTCGAAGTCCCAGACCGGGCGGGTCTGGCCGCTCATGAACGCAATCAGCTTGCCCATGTCCAGGCCACTGCCGCCGCCGAAGGCGATCACGCCGTCGTGCTTACCGGCACGCCAGGCGTCGAGCCCGCCGGCCAGGTTGGCTTCCACCGGATTGGGCTTGAGGTCACAGAACAGTGCGACACCAAGACCGGCGGCGCGCAATGCGTCCAGCGCCGCCGTGGTGATCGGCGCGCGCGCCAGGCCGCTGTCGGTCACCAGCAACGGCCGCTGGATACCCTGACTGCGACAGACGTCGGCCAGCTCGGCGATGCGCCCGACACCGAAACGAACGCTGGTGGGGTAGTTCCAGTTTCCTGTCAGGTTCATGGTCTACACCTCGTGACGCAGATGAAAGGATTTGGCGCGGGTCAGGTGCTCGTAGCCCAGTGGCGACAGCGTGACGCCGCGCCCGCTGTGCTTCACGCCGGTCCAGGCCAGTGCCGGGTCCAGGTAATCGCAGCGGTTCATGAAGACCGTGCCGGTGGAGATTTCATTGCCCAGGCGCTCGGCCGCTGCGAGGTCCTGGGTCCAGATGGAAGCGCTGAGCCCGAACTCGCTGTCGTTCATCAAGGCAATGGCCTCGTCATCGCTGGCCACCGGCATGATGCCGACCACCGGGCCAAAGCTTTCGTCGCGCATGACCGACATTTGATGGGTGACATCGACCAGGACCTGCGGCGCGAGGTAGGCGCTGCCCGGTACGTCGGCGGGAAAGGACTTCGGATCGATCAGCGCTTTGGCGCCCTGGGCCAGCGCATCGGCAATCTGTCCGCGAACAAAATCAGCGGCGGCCGGCGAGACCAGCGGGCCAAGGGTGGTGGCGGGGTCCAGCGGATTGCCCAGCACGTATTGGCGGGTCAGGGTGGCGAAGCGCTCGACAAACGCCGGATAGATTTTCTGATCGACGTAGATGCGCTCCACGGCGCAGCAGCTCTGCCCGGAATTGAAGAAGCTGCCATCCACGAGATTCTCCACCGCGTGCTCAAGATTGGCATCTGCCCGAACGTAGGCCGGGTCTTTTCCACCGAGCTCCAGGCCCATGCCGAGAAATTGTCCGCTGGCGGCGCTTTCCATGACTTTGCCCGCCTCCACGGAACCGGTGAAGTTCACTTGCTGCACACGCCCGGAAGCAATGATCGCCCCGGTCGATACATGGTTGAGCAGGAGGTTCTGGAACAGCCCCTCGGGCAGTTTTGCGCGACGCATGGCCTCGGCAAAACGTTCGCCCACCAGTAGCGTCTGGGACGCATGTTTGAGGATCACGCTGTTGCCGGCCATCAGCGCCGGGATAATCGTGTTCACCGCCGTCAGATAGGGGTAATTCCACGGGGCGACGACCAGCACTGTGCCCAGCGGCTCGCGCTTGATATAGCGTCGAAATCCCGCGACAGGCTCGGGTTCTTCCCGGCCAAGGACCTGCGGTGCGATAGCGATCATGTGCCGGGCGCGTTCGGCAAAACCGCGCAGTTCGCCGGCGCCAAAACGCACGGGGCGGCCCATCTGCCAGGCCAGCTCTGGCACGATGTCCGCCTGCATCGACAACATCGCGTCCACCGCGGCACTGCAAAACGCCGCGCGTTCGCTCAGTGAGCGGCGTTGCCATGACGCCTGTGCGCTGGCAGCGGCCGTCAGCGCCTGCTCGACCTGCGCCGCATCGGCCACTTCGCGTTCGACGTACACCCGGCCATCGACCGGGGAGATCAGTTGAACCTTCGCAGTCATGATGTTCTCAATAGCGCTCGAAGCCGCGCTGCAATTCCCAGTCGGTGATTCGCCGGTCGTACTCTTTTTGCTCCCACTCGGCGGTGTGCACGTAGTGGTCGACCACCTCGTCGCCGAACGCCTTGCGCAACATGCTGGAGGCCTTGAGTGCGGCGCTCGCCTCGCGCAGGGTCTTGGACACTTCCGGCAAATGCTCATCCAGGTAGGCATCCCCTTCGAACGGCGGTGCGAGGTCGAGCTTCTCGTCGATACCGGCCAGGCCCGCCGCG
The DNA here is from genome assembly GCF_002113025.1 of Pseudomonas sp. B28(2017). Taxonomy (GTDB): domain Bacteria; phylum Pseudomonadota; class Gammaproteobacteria; order Pseudomonadales; family Pseudomonadaceae; genus Aquipseudomonas. Next base: position 12,700 of record NZ_NEJH01000023.1, read on the forward strand.
ATCAACGCGGCAAAGGCCAGATAGGGGTTGAGGTCGGCGCCACCGATGCGGCATTCGATGCGGATGGCCTTGCTGCCTTCGGCGCACAAGCGAAAGCCGGCGGTGCGATTGTCGCGGCTCCACACCGCCCGCGTCGGCGCAAAAGTGCCAGCCTGAAAGCGCTTGTAGGAGTTGATGTAGGGCGCGAGAAAGCAGGTGATGTCATTGGCGTACTTGAGCTGCCCGGCGACCCAGGCACGCATCAGTTTCGACATGCCGAACTCGGCTTTGGCGTCGAAGAACAGCGGTTTTTTCGCGTTCTTGTCCCACAGCGAATTATGGATGTGACTGCTGGAACCGGCAGCGTCGTAGCGCCACTTGGCCATGAAGGTGATCGCCTTGCCCTGCAACTGGGCGATCTCTTTGCAGGCGTGCTTGATGATGACGTGGTGGTCGGCCATGGTCATGGCATCGGCGTAGCGGATGTTGATCTCTTCCTGGCCCGGGCCCCATTCCCCCTTGGAGTTTTCCACGGGAATGCCCGATGCCTGCAAATGCTTGCGAATCGCCCGCAACACCGGCTCTTCGCGGGTGGTCTGGAGGATGTTGTAATCCTCGATGTAATGGCCGGCGGTTTTCGGTTTGTGATAGTTGCGTTTGTGGATCGCCTCGTAACTCTCATCGAACAGATAGAACTCGAGTTCCGAGGCAAACATGCCGGTATAGCCGCGCGCGTGCAGGCGCTCGACCTGTTTTTTCAGAATCGCCCGAGGGCTGTGAGGCAGGTCCTGGCGATGGTGATGATCGAGCACGTCGCACAGCACCAGTGCCGTGCATTCAAGCCAGGGAACGCGCCGCAGGGTGGACATGTCGGGCTTGAGCACGAAATCGCCGTAGCCTTTGCTCCAACTGGCCGCGGCGTAACCCGGCACCGGCTCCATGTCGATGTCATCGGCCAGCAGGTAGTTGCAGCAGTGAGTTTCTTCGTGGCCGCTGTCGATGAAGAACTCGACCTGGAATCGCTTGCCGACCAGCCGTCCCTGCATGTCGATCATGCAGACCAGCACGGTATCGATTTCGCCGGCAGCCGCGGCGCGCTTGAGTTCATCAAAACTGAGGAGGGGCTCGGTCATCACGTCAATCCTGCGTGAAAGGTTTGGGCCAGTCTGAGATCGCTGTTGCAGACGCTCTCCAGAAACACCCAAAACCTGCAGAACCGAGCATCATGAGCAACGAGTAGTCCAAAGCTTAGCCTACCGGTGCAAAGTGCAAGTTTTGCCAGGTGAAAGCCAACGCACGACCTGGCCCCCCTGTCGGAGCAAGCTTGCTCCTACAAGGAGAGGGGCGTTGGCTTCACTCCGGTAGCCCGGCCAGCCGCAGTCCATCGACGAAACGGGTGAAGTCCTCGGGCCGTTGAATGGGCAGCCAGTCCTTGAGGGTGCAGAGGCGCAAAGAGGGATCCAGCTCTCGCAGGCGTTGCATCGCCCACTTCGCTTTGTCCATACGTCCGCCGAGTGCATGACTGGCCGCCACCAGCGCCGCCGCGGCCAGCAGGCTGGGCAGGTTGCCCAGTGCCTTTTCCGCCCAGTCGGCAGCGGTATCGAAGTGCCCGGCGAAGAAATGCGCGAGCGCCATCCCGACCTGCATCCTGAACATTTCCGGATCCAGCGGGCTCAAGCGAACGGCATGGTTCAAATGCTCGATGGCGGCGTCTGTTTCACCGTGCAGCGCCCGCAGGATACCGCCCAGAAACCAGGCGGGGGCGAGGTTGGGATTGAGCAGGCGCGCCCTGTCGAGCAGTGCAATGCCGCTGTCGATTTCACCGGTGAGATGGCTCAGTGCATGTCCGCCGCGCGTCAGTGCAACGGCATCGTCCCGGCCGAGGGCCACCGCCAGACGCGCCAGCCGTATGCCCTCGGCGACTTCTGCAGGCCGATCGATCATCCAGCCATTGATCTTGCGCCAGAAGTGGCACCAGGCGGCCATGCCATAGGCCGAGGAAAATTCCGCATCGAGTTCGATGGCCTTGTAGAACATCGGCAGCGCCTGCTCGATGGCTTCCCGGCTGCCGCTGTGCAGTTTTGCCATGCCGCGCAGATAATAGTCGTAGGCGTCCAGGCTTTCCGTCGGCTTGCGCTTGGCGCGTTCGATTTCTGCCCGTTCCAGTTGTGGCGCGATAGCGCCGACGACGCTTTCGGTGATCTGGTCCTGCAGCTCGAAGATATCGTCGAGCGTGCCTTCGAAGCGCTCCGCCCAGATGTGCGTCCCGCTGGTCGCGTCGATCAGTTGCCCGGTAATGCGCACCTTGTTCCCGCACTTGCGCACGCTGCCTTCGAGTACGTAGCGAACGCCCAGTTCCTGGCCGATGCCTTGGGCGTCCACCGCCCGGCCCTTGTAGGTGAAGCTCGAATTGCGCGCAATGACGAACAGCCAGCGGATACGCGACAGGGCAGCGATGATGTCCTCCACGACGCCATCGGCGAAGTATTCCTGCTCCGGATCACCGCTCAGGTTCTGGAAGGGCAGGACAGTGATCGAGGGTTTTTCCGGCAGGACGAGCGTAGGGGAGGGGATTTGTTGCGCAGTAACTGTCGGGCGTTCATCGATATCAGGCTGTCGCGCTTCCCCGGTCAAATCGCCGTTGATCCGGCCAACGAAGCGGTAGCCTTTACGGGCGACGGTGCGTACCAGGCGCTGCTCCTCACCGGTATCACCGATGGCCTTGCGTACGGCATTGATGTGGCTGGTGATCGTCGATTCCGAAACGACCCGACCGCCCCACACCGCCTTGAGCAATTCGTCCTTGCTGACGACACGATCGGGATTGTTGACGAACAGCAGCAACAGATCGAAGACCTGCGGGCCGATGGCCACGACTTGTCCACGCAGGGTCAGCTCCCGGCGCTCCTGATCGAGTACGTAGTCTTCAAACGTGAATGGCAAGTTGAGCATCCCCTGGCGAAGCGCCCTCAACTCAGTGTCCCAGGCGGCTGGCGGTTGGTAACTGTGACGGATGATACGGCAGCTCGACACCCGCTGCACCGTCCGCGCCAGAGGGGTTGGACGAACAGCCTCTTCCTTGGACGTAATTCAAGGCTTTCTCCAAGGCAAATCCAAGCCCGGCACAAGGACTTCCCTCTTTCACGCAGGCACTCTCTTACACACCAACGCAATGGTTGCGTTCGACAAGTGGAGAGAAAAAACCATGAAGATCGTCGTCATCGGAGGCTCGGGCCTCATCGGATCGAAACTTGTGAACACCCTGCGCGAGCGCGGCCATGACGCGCTCGCCGCCAGCCCCAGCACGGGCGTGAACAGCATCACCCGCGAAGGCCTGGCCGAAGCGATGGATCGCGCTGATGTAGTGGTCGATGTGGCGAACGCGCCGTCGTGGGAAGACCAGGCCGTTCTCGATTTCTTTGAAACGTCGAGCCGTAACCTGCTGGCCGCCGAAGCCGCTGCCGGGGTTCGTCATCATGTTGCCCTGTCGATTGTCGGCAGCGAACGGCTTCCCGATACCGGCTATTTCCGGGCCAAGGTCGCGCAGGAAGCCCTTATCAAGGTGTCCGGCATGCCTTACACCATTCTGCGCGCCACGCAGTTCTCCGAGTTTGCCGGCGGCATTGTCCAGTCGTTCGCCGTTGGCGAGGAAATTCATGCTTCGCCGGCGCTGATCCAGCCGATAGCGTCCGACGACGTGGTAGCGGCGCTGGCCGATGTCGTGCTGGCAGCACCGGTCAATGGCACGGTTGAAGTCGGCGGCCCGGAAACCATGCCGATCGACGAACTGGCCAGGCGCTATCTGCGGGCGACCCGGGACAACCGCAAGGTCGTGCCGGACGTGCATGCGCGTTACTTCGGTGCCGTGCTCAACGATCAATCGCTGGTCACCGGCAAGAACGCACGCCTGGGGGCGATCCGCTTCGACGACTGGCTGGCCCGGTCGACAGCGCAGTAACGGATCGCACCCTTACATTTCCCACGAATCCAGGAGAAATCCCATGGTTACCCGATTGCTGATGGCCGCCGTTTTCGCAGTGCTCTCGATCAGCGCCGCCTCGGCCGCCGAGCCGCCCCCTGGCAAGGTGACGGTGGTGTTCGACCGTCCCATTCCCAACATTCCTGGCAAGAGCATGAGGGGCGTGGTCGTCGAGTATGGGCCGGGTGCCGCGTCGCCGGCCCACACCCATCCGAAAACGGCCTTCATCTATGCAACGGTCCTGGAGGGCTCGTTTCGCATCAAAGTCAAAGGCCAGCCGGAAAAGATCTACAACGTCGGCGAAAACTTCGTAGAAGAGCCGGGCTCCGTGCACCTGGTCAGCGCCAACGCCAGCGACACCCAACCTGCGCGCCTGTTGGCGGTGTTCGTCCTCGACACCGACGAAAAGGTGCTGGTAACACCGATCAAACAGTGAGCCGATCAACGCGCTCATGAGGGCTCGACAGCCGGGTGGCAGGTCACTGCCGCCCTGTGGCTGCTGGAGTTCCAGGCACTGCACAGGAAATGAAAAATGAACTCGCTCCAGGACAACACCGCCATTGCTGCCAGCCCCCCAGGTGTCCTGGCACGACGAGGCCTGCGTAAAAACATCGGCCTGTTGCTGTGCGTCAGTGCCCTGGTGGTCGTGGCGGCTTGGGGGGCGATAGCGTTTTCAAGTGGCGTGACCTCGACCGACAATGCCTATGTCCGCGGGGACGTCACCTCGCTGGCCGCCAAGGTCGCCGGCTATGTCACGGCGCTGGAGGTCGAGGACAACCAGACCGTGCACACCGGTGATGTGCTGTTTCGGATCGATGACCGCGACTATCGCGCCAAACTCGCGCAAGCCGAGGCCAATGTCAGCGCCGCCCAGGCGCGCCTGACCCATGTCGATGCACAGGTCCAGCTTCAGCATGCGCTGATCCGGCAGGCCGAAGCGCAAAGACGCTCGGCCACCGCCGACATGAACCTGGCGACCAAGACCCACGACCGCAGTCGCAAGTTGATCGTCAGCAACGCGGTCAGCCAGGCCCTGGTCGATGAAACCGGCACGGCGCAATCCAGAGCCGCGGCGTCGGTATCGGCCGCTTCGGCAACGGTCGAGGCGCAACAGCAAAACATCGCGGTGTTGGTGGCCGAAAGAGAGGCGGCCGTGGCGGCTGTGAGCCAGGCACAGGCCGCGCGCGATCTCGCCCGGATCGATCTAGACCACACCGTGGTGCATGCGCCGGTGGATGGCGTCATTGGTAACCGTCAGGTTCGCCTCGGCCGCTTCGTCACGCCGGGCGTATCGCTGCTCGATATCGTGCCGGTCAACGATGTGTGGGTCGTGGCGAACTTCAAGGAAACCCAGCTTGAACAGATTCGCCCCGGCCAGCCCGTGCGCGTTACGGTCGATGGCTACCCCGACGCGGCACTGAAGGGTGTGGTCGACAGCTTTGCACCGGGCAGTGGCTCGGCGTTCAGCCTGCTGCCGCCCGACAACGCCACCGGAAACTTTGTGCGTGTCGTGCAGCGTGTTCCGGTGAAGATCCGCCTGGCTGACAACCCGCTGCCGGGGCGCATCGTGCCGGGTCTGTCTGCGCGGGTGGAGGTTTCGCAAGGAGCCGGCTCATGAATGCCGTTGCCTGCGCCACGCCGAACGGCACCAGGGCGACGACCGGTGTTCTGCTCATCACGGGTATCGTGCTGGCGACGTTGACGGAAGCGATCACCAGCACCGTGCTGTCCCTTGGTCGCGGCGACATCCTCGGCGACACCCATGCCACGCCTGACGAGTTCGCCTGGCTGGATGTCGGCTACATCGCGCTCAAGCTGATCGGGTTCATGATCGCCCCTTGGCTGATGCAGCGATTTTCTGCGCGCAAGGTGATCATCGGCGCCACCCTGGTCATGGGCCTGGCGTGCTACGTGGCTGCCGTTACCGCCTGGCTGGAACTGCTGATCGCACTGCGCATCCTGCAAGGCTTCGCTGGCGGCGCTCTGTTGGTGGCGGGCCAGGCGATCATCTTTCGCGGCTATCCGTGCGCGCTTCAGCCGATCCTGCAAGCCCTGTTCGCCATGGCGGCGGTGGTCGCATCGGCGACCCTTGCACCGGCCCTGCAAGGGTGGTTGATCGACAGCCAGTCCTGGACCTGGATTTTCTTCAGCGTGGTGCCGCTGGCCCTGGCGGCGACTGGCCTCTTGCTCATCGCCGAACACCCCGTGCCTGCCCGGGGCCGGCAACGTTCGTTCGACTGGCTCGGCTGTGCATTGATCTGTGCCGCGTTGTTCTGTTTCACCTACGTGCTCAGCCAGGGCAGTCGCTGGGACTGGTTCGAGGAACCGCGCATCCTGATGCTGACGGTGATCGGTACCGCCGCGCTGCTGGCCTTTCTCGGCCAACAGGTGTTGATCAACGGCCAGGGACTGCTCGACTTCAGCCTGTTCAGATCAAGCGATTTTACCTTTGCTTTTTGCGTCAGTTTCGTCGCCGGTGCCGCGCTGTTCGGCAGCGCCTACCTGATCCCGGCGTTCGCCCTGTCGGTACTCGCGTTCACACCGACCGATGCCGGTTTGCTCCTGCTGCCCAGTGGCGGTTTTTTTGTCGGCTCGCTGCTCATCGCTGCCTATCTGTTCAAGGTGCGCCGCGTGCCGCCGGTGGCGACCGTGCCCTTGGGCATCCTGCTGATCATGGGGGCGATGTGGAGGTTGTCCGGTACTACCAGCGAAAGCGGCAGCGACGACATGATGGTGGCCATCTTGTTGCGCGGCCTGGGCCTTGGCTTCCTGTTTCTGTCGATCACGTTGATCGCTTTCACCCACCTCAACAGCCGCCACCTGGCCAGCGGCATCGGCCTGTTCAATACCGGGCGCCAGTTGGGTGGCTTGATGGGCGTCGCCGGGCTGCAGACCCTGATCGACCACCAGGTGGTCAGCAATGGCGTGGTCCTCGGCGCCAACGTCACCCCGGGAGGGCACGCGCTCATCGAACGGCTGATGACCACAAGCGCGATGCTGGCAGGGAAGGGCATGGATCAGGTGGCCGCTGGCCGGGCAGCCACGAGCCTGCTGGGCAAAGCAGTGTCAGGTCAGGCCACGGTGATTGCCTTCGATACGGCATTCTTCGCCGTGGCCTTGTTGTTCGTCTTTGCCGCACCCATCCTGGTCGGCATCAAGATCGGTCTCTCGCGACACGCGAAAGTGCATGAACAACCGGCGAATTGATGACCCACACAAAAAAGGTTCATCACGGATTACCGGGGAAGATTGGCGTTGGCGTTGGCGTTGGCGTTGGCGTTGGTTTTGTGAGTTGTGAGTCGTGAGTTGTGAGCTTATCCATTTGCCGAGGTGACGCTGAATCACCTTTGCGCCCTTACGGCGCCTTACTTTTTTCAGTCGAAAAAAAAGTAAGCAAAAA
>NZ_NEJH01000024.1 GCF_002113025.1 Pseudomonas sp. B28(2017)
CAGATTGCGGTGTGTGAAGACGCAATGAACCGAAAGTTCGCACAACACACAAATCTATCGCATGCCCAATTTGCTGAAACGTCGAAAGACGGGTCGGCACACCGAATTTCTTGACGACCATAGAGCGTTGGAACCACCTGATCCCATCCCGAACTCAGAAGTGAAACGATGCATCGCCGATGGTAGTGTGGGGTTTCCCCATGTGAGAGTAGGTCATCGTCAAGATTAAATTCCGAAACCCCTATCTGCGCAGGCAGGTAGGGGTTTTGTTTTAGTAGAAGTCACCAATTTTCACTGGCACGTTAATGTTCTAACGGGCTGGTCACAGAATTTCTTGACGACCATAGAGCGTTGGAACCACCTGATCCCATCCCGAACTCAGAAGTGAAACGATGCATCGCCGATGGTAGTGTGGGGTTTCCCCATGTGAGAGTAGGTCATCGTCAAGATTAAATTCCGAAACCCCTATCTGCGCAGGCAGGTAGGGGTTTTGTTTTAGTAGAAGTCACCAATTTTCACTGGCACGTTAATGTTCTAACGGGCTGGTCACAGAATTTCTTGACGACCATAGAGCGTTGGAACCACCTGATCCCATCCCGAACTCAGAAGTGAAACGATGCATCGCCGATGGTAGTGTGGGGTTTCCCCATGTGAGAGTAGGTCATCGTCAAGATTGAATTCCAAAACCCCTGTCTGCTGACGCAGACAGGGGTTTTGTCGTTTCAGAGGTACTGAAAAGCCCGATGCGGAGCCTCTCCACAACGGGCTTTTTTACGCTCTACGCAAACAGTTTCAGCACATTGTTCATCGCATCATCGGCAAAGCCCTGTACGAATTCCTTGAAGCCTGATAGCGCGTCGGCGCTACCCTGCACCGGTTCGGCAATGATGGTCCAGGTGGCTCGGGACTTGTCCGCATCCAGTGGTTCAACGCTCATCGCGGCCCACAGATTGGCCACACCCAGGGTGTTGTAGATAGTGGTCCAGGTCATGTGCCGTGCCTGGTCGTCCCGGGAGTTAAGCTGTTCAACCACCTGGTTGCCGTCCTTGAAAAACTTTTTGCGTAACGATGACACGCCTTCACCGGTCATTTCGATGTGCGACAGTGCCGGGATGAAGCGATCGAAGCCGGAAAAGTTACCAACTACGGCCCATACCTGCGCAGCATCGGCGGGCACGTCCACCGAGGACACCACGTGGCAGCCTTGAGGGTTTTTGATCAGGGTATCGGGTTGCAGAGTACTCATGGTCTTGCTCCATTGGGGTTGAGTCAGATGAAGTTGATTTCTTTGAGGTAGTCGCAGCCGCGACGCAGTAGCGCGGGGGACTTTTGCGGGTAGTGCGCACCCATGAGCCGAACACCGGCCTGGGCGTTGTCGTGACCGATCATCGAGATGTCGCCGATGTCCTCCTCGAAGCCGTTGAGGTAAAACCCCAGCACGCCGAACAACGCGTTGTCGCTGTCGACCCGACTCAACTGCTGCTGCCAGTCGGCGACGCTGACCATCGCGAATTCGCGCCCCGCTTCGCGGAAGGACGCCACGTAGTTGTCCCAGCTCAGGGGCTCGGGGTTGTGCAGGTTGAACACCGCCTGTTCCGGTTGATAACGACTGGCGTGGAAGGCGATGAAGCGGGCGAGAAAGTCCACCGGCATCAAGTCGAAGTTCAAGGCGAATTCCGGCACCTGGCCAAGCTGGATCGAGCCCTTGAGCATCAGCATCAGGCGATTCTTGTGTGGCTGGCACACGCCGGTGAGGCTGTTGAAGCTGATGTTGCCAGGGCGGTAGAGATTGACCCGGACCCCAAGCTCCCGCGCCCGTTCGAGGATGCGCTCGCCGACCCATTTGGACAGGTTGTAGCCGTTCTTGATGTAGATGGGGGGGGTCGGTGCGGCCGGCAACTCGAGCACTCGGCCGTCTGCGGATATCGTGCTGGAGGCCGAGAGTGTCGAGACGAAATTGAAGATTTTTTTGCTGCTCCCTTCGCACAGGCGCAAACATTCGAAAATTGGCTCTACGTTGTCCCTCGCCAGCGATTCGTAATCGAGGACGTGATTGACGTTGGCCGCGTTGTGCACCAGCGCGCCAAATTCTCGATCCAGGCGCTGATAAGCCTCGGCTGCCAAACCGAGTTCCGGCCGCCTGATGTCGGCCGCGTGAACCCGCACCCGGCTCATATCCAGATGCTCCAGACGGTTCTCCCGCAGCGCCTGGGCAAAGCGCTCATCCGCCGATTGCCCATTGCCGTCGCGAACCAGGCAGGCGACCTCGCTGGCCCCCAAGGCCAGCAACGCCTCGACGATGTGTACACCGACAAAACTGTTGGCGCCGGTGACGATCACCTTGTGCACATCGCCCATGCGGCTGATGGGCAGCGGTTGAATATCCAGCTCGCGGAAGGCATCGCGCAGGGCCTGTTCGCTCAGCACTTCTTCGCTGGCGGAGCCGCGTACCAGTGTCGCCAGTTTCGTTATGGTGGGCAGCTCTATGAAGCGGTTGATCGAGATGCTGCGCCCGAACTCTTCACGCAGGCGCAGGAGCATGCGCGATAGCAGGATCGAGTGCCCGCCCAGATTGAAGAAGCTTTCGTCGGTGGGAATATCACTCGCCGGCAGCTCCAGCAACTCGGCCCAGATATCCAGCAGCAGGGCCTCATCGGCATTGACGGGCAGGCGCCGTGGAGGGCTATCGGTTACGCTCACCTGCAGCTCCAGCAACGCCTTGCGGTCGACCTTGCCATTGCTGGCGTAAGGCAGGCTTGACAGCTCGGTCCATGCAATGGGGTGCATGTAGTCCGGCAGGTGCTGTGCCGCGTGGGCCTTCAATGCCTGGCGAGCCGCGCCTGGGAGCTCTTCCCGGGGTTGGGCAAGGAAGGCCAGAATCCGGTGCTGGCGATCAATGACTACGGCAACCTGGCGGTACAACCGGCTGTCGCGCAGGCAGCGCTCAATCTCTTCCGGCTCGACCCGGAAGCCGCGAATCTTCACCTGATTATCACGCCGACCACACAGCTCGATCCCTTCAGCCGTCCACTTCGCCATGTCTCCGGTTCGATAGACGCGCAGGGTCTGGCCATCAGGCAAGTTCAGATCCAGATAACGCTCAGCGGTTTGCTGCGGGTTGTTCAGGTATCCCAGGCACACGCCCGGGCCGGCAATGTACAACTCACCGACGATCTGTTCGGCCACCGGTTGAAAGTCATCATCGAGAATCAACACCTGGCCATTGGCAATAGGCGCACCCAGCGAGCGGTTGTTGTCGCCTGCCTGAAGCTGCCGCGCGGTAATCAGCACCGTGGCTTCGGTGGGCCCGTAGAGGTTGTGGAGCTTGCCCTGACCGCTCAGTTGCTCGATGACCCACGGCTCGCAGACATCGCCGCCGGTCATCACACGGTCAAGGCACTGCAACTGCTCCAGTGGCAGGATGCTCAGCAAGGCCGGCGGTAAAAAGGCGTGGCTCAGTTGCCGATGACGAATCAGCTCCACCAGTTGCAGTGGATCGCGACGTTGGTCCTCGTCGGGCACGATCAACTCGGCGCCTTGCAGCAGTGTCGGGAAGATGTCGATCAGCGATGAGTCGAAACTCAACGAAGAAAACTGCAGCACCCGACTCTGGCTGGTCAACTGCACATAATCGGCATACCAGTGGGTGAAGTGCGCGAGGTTGGCCTGACTGAGCAACACACCCTTCGGATGACCGGTGGTGCCCGACGTGTAGAGCGCCATGCAGGGCGCATCAAGGTCGGGGCGATGGTGCATCAAGGGTTGAGTGAGATCCACGTCGCGGTGGTCGATACGCCTGATATCCAACCCCGGCATCTCCCTCGCCAGGGGATGCTCGCCATCATGCAGCAACAACACCGCACCGGCATTCGCCAGAATGTACTGCTGACGTTGCAGCGGATGGTTCGGCTCCAGCGGCAGGTACACCGCGCCGCTGCCCAGGATCGCCAGGATTCCGGCATACAGCGCGCTGCATTTGGGCAGACAGATTCCGATGACTACCGGGCCTTGGTGCTGATCCAGCAGCAGTCGCAAACGTTGCTGGATGGCGCGGCTGTGGGCGTGCAACTGGCGATAGTCGAGCGTTGTGCCGGCGATGCTCAAGGCTGGGCGTTCGGCGTTCTGGATGCACTGTTGTTCCAGCCGTTCGATCATTGGCGTTTGCGCGAGTTGCTGCAGTCGTGGGTCGGCGGTGGCATTGAGGCGATGCACGAACGCGAGGCTGTCCAGGAACCGCAGGTTCTCGGCGCGTTCGTAGCGGACAGGTACGACAGGTTCGGCGTGTCGAAAATAGTCGGCATCCCGCGAGTAGCGGCTGACCAGCAGCGCCACGTGGTCAACCAGTGTTGCCATGGCCTGCATACGCAACGCCTGGCCGTTCCCCGACGGCTCATCGGCAACGGGTACACGACTCAGCAGCGTTGAGCCATGGCAGCACAACAGGTCCAGCGAAGGCAGGCCTGACGCCTGTGGCAGGCCGAGACCCAATTGCAATGTCAGCCGTGGCGCCTGAGCAATGAACTGACGCGACGTGCCATCGTCGATCAGCAGATCCGCAGGCCCCGGTATTTCGTCGAGTGCGGATATCCACGTCAGTGAGTGACCGTGTTGTTCGAGTTCCAGCGCCAGGCTGTTCATGGCCTGGCTTTGTCCGTTGAGCAAGATGTCGAGACGTCTCATGATGGGCTCCTCGTCAAACCAGGTAGTCGCTGAGGGCGGTTTGTACGCACGGCGATTCGAGCAGCGAACTGCTTCGGAAAAACCGCACAATGTTGGCCACCAGCGGGTGATGACGATTGATCGGGAAGGCCAGCGCCGACATTTCGTTCTTGAGTGCGTGGCGCGTCGCGTCGTTGGTCTGCAGTGCGTCGATCAAGCGGAAGTCGAAGGATTTCTGGATGTCGTTGGTCAGGTAATGGCCAATGAACACCGGCAGGATCTGAGCGATGCAATGGCGGTCGTCTGCACTTGCGGTATGCCAGTAAATGCGTACCAGCCGTGCCCAAAAACCGGAATGGCGCCCCTCGTCCAGCAAGTGATCGGCCATCAGGCCTTTGATCGATTGCTTGACCGTGGCGTCCTTGGCGAACGCGGCGACATCGCCAGTCACAGTGTTTTCGGCGATGGCCACGCAGATCAGTTCTACAGCGCTACGCAAGTGCTCCGGTGCGAGCGCCACGGCCGCCGGTATCGCTCGGCTCAGTTCGATTTCATCCGGCAATTCAATGGGGCTTATGCCGGTCAACCCGATGGCCTGTTGCATGAAATCCATCGCCACCAGTGCGTGGTAATCCTCGTCCACCACAACAGTCATGGCGTCGTAGCGGCAGGCGAACGGGAACTCGACCGCGAAGCGATTCTTGGCGATGCTGCGGGCGGTCTTGTCGACGATCTCGGTTTCGAAAATCACCACATCGTTGATGAACTTGTAGAGCGTCTGCACCAGGGCGAAGTCGCGCAACTGCGGACATTCGCGCAGAAAGGTTTCGCTCAGCACCAGCGGTTGACGACTCAAGGGGTAGATAAGTTTGTCGTCGTTCTCCAGCACGCGTCGCGGGCGTGTGCGGATGGTGGCGCGACTTTCCCAGGCGTCGGCGAAGGATTGGTAGTCGGCGGCGTTCATGCGCTCACCTCCACGACCGATTCGTTGATGCTCAGACGCAATCCGTCCCACAGGGCAATACGACTTTCCACGGCAGCGATGGCGCTGGCATACACGTCTTCCTGCCGTTGCGGGTCGCCATCGATCAGTCGTGACAGGAGCTTTTCCGCTGCCGGGCCGTGGTCTTCTGAATCGACTTCAATGTGCCGTTCGAGGTAGTAACGGAAGGTCGGCGCCTGTTCGGTGCCGATGCCCCAATCGTCGAGGATGCGCTGGAACATCTGCGGGATAACGCTCTCGCGACCGTGCAGAAACGCCGCTGCAACACTGTGACCCGGTGCATGCAGTGCCGTGTGTAGCGTGTGGCGAACGAAATGTGCGGCCGCCGGATCGACGTTGATGCACTGCAAGGCCATGTCGTAGCTCATGCCTTCTTGTTGCAGGGCCACGAAGCGTTCGATGGCAACGGTGCAGGCGCCGACTTCGCGCATTGCATCCAGATACAACTCGAAGTGGCTGTAATGACCCTGGGCCGGGCGATCATCCGACTCCTCACCCAGCACGATCTCGTTGATCAACCGCGCGGCCAGGGGATCCTGCGGTGGCAGCCAGGGCAGTCGCACGCAAGTCAGCTCCTGTTGCAGGCGCTTGGTCAGTGACATGAAGTCCCATACGGCAAACACGTGGGTTTCCATGAAGCGTCGCAGGACCGGTAGCGAACGTATTTCAGAGAAAATCGGGTGTTCGCCAAGTTCGGCTTTTATTTGAATAAGACGTTCTTTAGTTGGTTTCATGGATGGGCCTGTAAGTGATCCGAGGTGAGAAGTCATCAAGCACTGAAGTTCGCTTCACGTTTCTCAGGGCGAACGGGTACCTCAAACGAATTGATCTTTTTCAGTGCTGGATATGTCGTGTAACTGTTGTGCTGCTGTCGCTTGCTGTTGGCGGCGAAGAAAAACTAATACACATATAAAGTGTTAATCAAGTTGTTTTGGTATTATTTTGATATTCAACTTTTTCAAGGTTGATAAGTTCCAATAAAACTTTTCATATTGGTTTTATTTTGGCGTAGTTACTCCTTCCGGCCTATATAAGTCAGAATTGAATAAAGAGTGAATGCCTCACTCGAAGTAACTTTTTAGTTGGCGTCGTTGGGGGATGTCTGAGGGGGTGGAAGTGGGTCGTGAGTGGTGCCGATCCTTCCGTTCCCGTGATGAGGCTCCTTCCTTCGCTTCTGGGGATGGGGACTACGCCATTCGCACGGAACGTCCCCCGGTTTTATTGTGTCCTTGGCATCCAGAGTGGGCGCAAATCGGGGCGGCCGCCAATACCGAGGCCTCACGCAATCGCTGCGATGGTCAGGTTTGAAGGCGGCGGGGCGTTGGGGCGTGATAAGCCACGGGGGTGGTGTGATATGGGAGCAGGGGATTTGTAATCAAGCTATTCGTGGAGCACATTCGGGGAAATGTGCAGCAGGCGAGGCGAACCCTTTGGTGCGCCTCCCTCGGACTTGCTGCTGCGGGTTACCTGGGCGTATTTTTGGCCCGGACTTCAGGGCTGTTGAGGTAGCGTGTAATGACCTCGACCGCTCGGTTCAGGTGGTGTTCGAGCAGCTTCACGGAGCGCTCGACGTCTCGGTCTTCGGCGGCCCGTAACAATGCCTGATGGTCGTCCTGGGACAGTTTGCCCAGGCCCATGGCTTCCAGGTTGAAACGCAGGAACCGCTCTTCCTCGATCAGGCCGTCTTCGACCAGTCTCAACAGCCGGCGATTGGGTGCCCGGCTATAAAGCACCATGTGGAACAGGCGATTGAGCCGGCCGATTTCGGTGTAGTCGCTTTCCATTTCGAGTTCGTCGATATAACGGGCAGCCTGTTCGATATCTTCGTCCTGGAGCAGTGGCACCGAGAGACGCAGGGCTTCGGATTCCAGCAGAATGCGCAGCGCGTAGGTTTCCACGGCATCGCCCTGGATCAGCGGCGCGACCACGGCGCCCTTGTGGGCAACCACGTTGAGCAACGATTGTGCTTCGAGCTGGCGCAAGGCTTCGCGTACGGGCATCCGGCTGACGCCGAACAGGTCGGCGAGGTCTTGCTGGCGCAGGGCGGCGCCGCAAGGAATGCGCCCGTCGAGTATGGCCGCGCGCAGGGTTTCTTCGATCACCGACCGTGCCAGATGCGCTGGAATGGGCCCGTTGACCTTGATACTGCTTAGAGGGTTGGGCTTTTGTGTCACTAAACGCACCCTGAATGATGGAGTATTTTTTGGATCCAAATGACACTAGTAACTGCCTGACGGCTTGTCAAACAAGCAAACGAGTGCCTTTCTTGCAGTTTAGCGCGCCGCCAATGATCTCATCGTGCCATTGTCTTTTTCCGGTCTAACCTTCACCATTCGGACGATTCCCTCCTGCCTACCCAGGATGCCTCGCATTGGCGGCAAGTTTAACGATCCCCCGGATTTTACGCTGGCTGTGCAGCGCATTGCTGCTGGCTGGCGTGATGTTGGGCAGTTTGAGTGCCGATTGGGATTTTTCCCTGATCAGCCGGCGGGCGCAGGCATTGTACGGGCCTTTGGGAGAAGGTCAGCAACGCATTAATGATTGGCAATACTTGTTGGCCAGTCAGAAGCAGATCGGCGAGTTGGAACAACTCAATGTGGTCAATCGCTTCTTCAACAAACAGCTGCGATATGTCGAAGACATCGATCTGTGGCATGAAGTCGACTACTGGGAAACCCCGATCGAAGCCCTCTGGAAAGGCGCCGGCGACTGTGAAGACTACGCCATTGCCAAGTACTTCAGCCTGCGTCACCTCGGTGTAGCCAGTGAAAAACTGCGTATTACCTATGTCAAGGCACTGACCCAGAACCGTGCGCACATGGTGCTGACCTACTACTCGAGTCAAGAAGCCGAGCCTCTGGTGCTCGATAGCCTGATTGACGCAATCAAGCCGGCCAGCCAGCGAAAGGATTTGCTGCCGGTCTACTCTTTCAATGCAGAAGGGTTGTGGTTACCGGGTACCAAGGGCAACAAAAAGGTCGGCGATACCAAGCGTCTGTCGCGCTGGCAGGATGTGTTGAAGAAAATGCAGGCCGAAGGATTCCCGGTCGAGACGACTAACTAGGAGCAGGTGCTCAGATGTCTTTGTTCAAACAGCTGTTGATTGCTATCTGTCTGTTCCTGGTAGTCGCCTTCACCGGCAGTTTCATGGTCAGTCTGGAGAGCTCGCGCACTCAGTACGTCAACCAGTTGCGCTCCCATGCCCAGGACGCGGCGACGGCGCTGGCGCTTTCCTTGACACCGAATATCGACGACCCGGCGATGGTCGAGTTGCTGGTCAGCTCGATTTTCGACAGCGGTTACTACGCTAGCATCCGCGTGGTCGATTTGAAGACCGACCAGGCCCTGGTTGAGCGCACGGGTATTCCAGCGGTCAACAACGTTCCGGACTGGTTCGTCAAACTGATCGGCCTGGAGCCCGCCGGTGGTGATGCGATCGTCAGCCGCGGCTGGGAGCAGGCTGCCCGGGTCGAGGTGGTCAGCCACCCGATGTTCGCGCTGGCCAAGCTGTGGCAAAGCGCTTTGGGCAGCATGAGCTGGCTGCTGCTATGCGGCGCAGTCAGTGCGGTACTCGGCGCACTGTTGCTGCGTCAGCAATTGAGACCGCTGGATTACATGGTCAAGCAATCCCACGCCATCGCCCGGCGGGAATTCCTCAGCCTGCCGGAACTGCCGCGCACCCCCGAACTTCGCCGGGTCGTGCAGGCCATGAACCAGATGGTCGAGAAGCTCAAGGCGCTGTTCCAGGAGCAGGCGGAGCGTAGTGAAAAACTGCGGGTCGAGTCCTATCAGGACTCGTTGACCGGGTTGGCCAACCGGCGTTATTTCGAGATGCAACTGAATGCGCGGGTGAGCAACCCGGAGCAGGCCAGTTCCGGTTACCTGCTGCTATTGCGGGTCAAGGACCTGGCCGGTCTCAACCAGCGTCTCGGTGGCCAGCGCACCGATGACGTGCTCAAGGCCGTCGGTGAACAACTGTCTCGCGAGTGCGCCAAATACCCGGAAACCCAGAACCTGGTCACGCGTATCCGCGGTGGCGAATTTGCCGTGCTGGCGCCGGGGCTGGTGCGCGAAGAAGCGCTGCAACTGGCACAAAACCTCGACAGCGCCTTGGCCAGTCTGCACGCTACCGGCGCCACCGATGTGGCTGCCGTGGCGTCTATCGGCCTGGCGCCTTTTGCTCACGGCGACTCGCCGCAAACCGTGCTCAGCCTCGGTGATCAGGCGCTGGCGCAGGCAGAAGGCCAGGGCGAGCAGAACTGGGCCTGTATCGAACACAGCCTCTCGACCAGTGTCGGCGACGATCACCACGCCTGGCATCGCATGCTCGACCAGGCGCTGACACAGCGGCGCTTCGAGCTGTATTTCCAGCCGGTAGTGGCTGCCCAGGACACGCAACTGGTGCTGCATTACAAAGTGTTGTCGCGACTGCTCGACGAGCACGGTCAGACCATCTCCGCCGGGCGTTTTCTGCCTTGGCTGGAGCGCTTCGGCTGGACGGCGCGTCTGGATCGGCTGATGCTCGAGCGGGTGTTGGAGCAAATGAGCGAGCATGAGGAGTCGCTGGCGCTGAATCTGTCGTCGGCTACCTTGGGCGACCCGCAGGCGCAAAACAAAATCTTCGAGATACTGCGTGCGCATTCCAATTTCGGCCCGCGTCTGACCCTGGAGATTGGCGAAGAGCAACTGCCTGACCAGGCGGTGCTGGAGCAGTTGACCCGGCGCCTGCGCGAACTCGACTTCTCACTGAGCCTGCAACGTTTTGGCGGACGCTTCAGCATGATCGGCAACCTGGCACGGCTGGGGCTGGCATACCTGAAGATCGATGGCAGCTATATTCGCTCGATTGATCTGGAGAGTGACAAACGCCTGTTCATCGAGGCGATCCAGCGAGCGGCGCACAGCATCGATTTGCCGCTGATTGCCGAGCGGGTCGAGACTGAAGGCGAGTTGTCGGTGATTCGCGAGATGGGGCTATACGGCGTGCAGGGCCAGTTGTTCGGCGAGCCCAAGCCTTGGGGCTGATTTGATCGCTCCGACGCAGCGCGCGGGAATGATCGGAGGGTTACGTCAGATCAGCCCGGTCTCTTCATCATCGATCAATTGGCTCAAACCACCCAAGGCTTCACGGGCCTGGTTGCGGTCCATGAGTTTAGCCTGGGCTGCCGTTGGCAGGTCGGTGACGCGGATCACGCCTTTCTGGGTCAGCACCTGAATCAAGTCATCGAGTACCCGGATCATTTCCAGGTCACTTTGCTTGAGCTGTTTGAGGCTGTTCTCCACCGCCGCGTTGGCAAACCAGGTCTGGATTTCATGATTGTCGGCCGGCAGCGTTTCCGTGGCCTCGCCGTAGGCTACGGGTTCCACGCGTACCAATAGGCCCTGCGCATCGCGTTGCACGTAAAACATTGAGCATCCCTCGGAATTGAACCAGCGTCGTGCTGTCAGCAGCATAGGTCAACTGCTCGCCAGTATGTGGCGCAGTGACGAAATCGTCACCGGGCAGTGGACGCAAACGTGACGGCCGCCCCATAAGGAACGGCCGTTTTCGTGCATCAGCTGTTGTTGTGATCGATTTTGATGGTCGGGTCGCTACCGGCAATCAGGTTGTGCAGGTTGGCGCTTGACCAGTTATTGCCTTCCAGCTTGATCGTCACGTCCGGCGTGGCGGCTGCGGCGTTACCCGAATTGAACTGGCCGGTCGAGCTGACTTGTAGCGACGACACGCCATCGACCGTGGTGATCTTCAGGAAGTTGTCGATGGTGCTGCCG
Source organism: Pseudomonas sp. B28(2017) (assembly GCF_002113025.1). Taxonomy (GTDB): domain Bacteria; phylum Pseudomonadota; class Gammaproteobacteria; order Pseudomonadales; family Pseudomonadaceae; genus Aquipseudomonas. Next base: position 11,435 of record NZ_NEJH01000024.1, read on the forward strand.
GTTTCGCCCTGCAACAAATCGCGCAGGTCGATCCGGTCGCCTTCGCTGGCCTTGAAGTCCTTGATCACGTCGTTGCCGGTGTCGCCTGCTTTCCAGACGAAGGTGTCGCCACCGGAACCACCGATCAGGATGTCGTTGCCCTGTCCGCCCATCAGCGTGTCGTTGCCGGTGCCGCCGAGCAGGATGTCATTGCCCTTGCCACCGTCGAGGGTGTCGGTACCGCCCGAGCCGAACAGGATGTCATTGCCCGCACCGCCCAGCAGGGTGTCGTTGCCGTCATGGGCACCGGACACATCGAACGCGGTGTAATGCTCGGTGATGTATTGGTGCACGTTGCTGGTGGTGACTTTGCTGACGTCCACGCCGGATTGCTGCGCCACGAAGGCTTGTATCGCCTGGTAACCCTCGCCAGCAATGCCGTTGAAGCTCACCAGGTCGCCGAACAGGAGGTCGTTGCCGTCGCCACCACTGACGGTGTCGTTGCCCGGCATTGTTGCCTCGGTGTGGCCAATGATTGAGTTGGCCAGATCCTTCGGATCGATGTTGGTTTGCGGCGTAGTATCCGAGTCGTACGGCTTCAGGTCGTTGAGGCTCACGTCGCTGTTAAGGCCAATGGCCTCGACGTTCGACAGCTTGCTCAGCAGTGTAAAGCTGCTGGTGGAGTTGCTGATGGTGTCCCCGTCGGTGCTGTTGCCGTCGCCGTCACGACCCGAGAACTCGTAGGTGCCGTCGCCCTGGGCATGCAGATAGCCGAAGTCCTTGGAGGACCAGCTATTTCCATTGCCATTGCCATTGCCATTGCCGTTGTTGCCGTTGCTGCTCTTGGTCCAGACCGTCACGTAGCCTGAGGCGCTAATGTCGATCTGGTGCGTGCTGTCGGGGAACAGGCTGATCGCTTTACCCAACTGATAGTTGCTGGTGGTGATCAGGCTATCGAGTGTTGTGCTGCCATACAGGGTCGGGTTGGTCGACTCGCCGCTCTGGTAGTAAGTCGGCTTGCCGTCAGTAATGAAATACGTGAGGTTCTTCGCCCCGGTGTTGGCCACGGCGTCCGCACTCTGGAACCAGTTGGCCGTGGTTTTGAACACGTCCTCGTAGTTGGTGCCGCCGCCGGATGACATCGAGTCCAGGATCGCCTTCAACTGAGTCAGCGCATTCGGGTCTTTGAGGTTCACCGATACTGACTTGTTGACCTGGGTGTCGAAGTCCACCAGGAAGATGTTCACCGTACCCGAGTTGCTGCCCAGGCTTTGCTTGAGGGTGTTGAACACCGACGTCAGCGAGTCCTTGGCCGAATTGATCGACGAGGTACTCATACTGCCGGAACTGTCGACCATGAACGCGATGTTGTAGTTGGTGCCTGGCACCACGGTCAGGCCGCCGATGTCGGCGACGATGATGTCATTGCCGTCGGTGCCGGTGACGGTGTCATTGGCCGCCGTGGCAGTGACGGCGTTGTAGACCGCCGGGTACACAGTCACAGGAATCTGCGAAGTGCTGCTGGCCGAACCACCCAGGGCTTCAGTGGAGGTCGAAGTCACAGTCAGGTTGAACTGGCCGTTGTAATACGATGGTGGCGTTACGGTCAGAGAGCCGAGGCTCCAGCCCGTCACGTTGGCCTCGACACTGGTCGCAGTGACCGTGAAGGTATGTCCCGCGCCGTCGGTGAGCACCGAGCCGACCGGCATGCCGCTGAGCTTCAGGCTCAGGCTTTCCGAGCCGTCGGTGTCGGTCAGCGCGGTTGTGATGGCTGACAATTTCACACTGGTGCCTTCGGCGCCGGTGTTGAGTTTGTAACCGTCGTAGTAGCCCTCGCCATTGGTGCCGTGCAGGTCGGACACGGTCACACCGGCATTCACCAGATCCGTCACGCCCGTGTAAATCGGTACGCCGGCACTGCTCAGGTCGATCGGCGTGCTGCCATTGACCGACAGGTTGACGTCATAGTTGCCCGGGCCGCTCTGGTTGTGGTGGTAGATGTCCAGTGTGTAGTAGCCGCTGGTGGTCGGGGTGAACGAACCATTGAGGTTGCCACCTGCGCCCCACGTGATCGCGGCGACGTTCTTGCCGCCGATGGTCACCAACAGGCTGTCATCGCCAACACCGCTGAAGGTGTAGGTCTTGCCGGCTTCGAGGTAGATCAGGCCGGAGGTTTTCGACGCCGTACCGGCGGTCACGTTACCGTCGGACTGCACGTTGGTTACGGTGCCTTTGGAGTTCGGCGTGCCAGCGGCGTCGATCACGTTTTTCAGCGTGGTCGAGTCCGCGCCGTTGCCGTTGGTGCCCAGGCCCGACAGACCTGTCCAGACTTCCTTGATCAGTCCGGTGGACTTCACGCTGTTGTCGGCAACGCTCAGGGTCGGGGCATCCGCCACCGGGGTGATGCCGATCTTGAGCGTGCCGGTACTGCCCAGTGCCTGGCCGTCGGTTGGCTGGAACTGGAGTTGCGCGTAATCAGCCTTTTGATCGCCAGTGCCGGTGCCATAACCGTTCGCGCCCGACTCGTTGGCATCCGGCATGAAGCGCAGTTTGCCAGCGTCGATGTCGGCTTTGCTGAAGGTCTGGTTGGCGGCGACGTCTTTCCAGGTCGAACCGTCCAGGTACTGCAGTTTGCCCTCGCCCGGCAACTGGGTGATTTTCACGCCCAGGCTGGTGGCCGGACTGTCGACGTCGCTGACGCCAAAGGTCGACCAGCCAAGAATCAGCGGCGTGTCTTCGGTGCCGGTGACGTTGACTGGTGCTGCGACCGGTGCGTCATTGACCGCCACCACGTTGACCGTGGTGGTCGCGGTGTTGGAGTCGTTGCTGCCATCGGTCACCTTCACGGTAATGGTCCGGGGTACGGTGCTTGGGTCTTCACTGTTGTTGGTGAAGGTGATGTTCTTGATCCGCTGAATGTAATCAGCCAGCGTCGCAGTACCGGTCAAGGTCAGTGTGATCGTGCCAGTCTGGTCATTGCTGTTGATGGTGATGCCGTTGACGCTGTTGCCCAGGTTCAGCGCATCGCCTGGCTGACGGTTGGTCAGCACGACAGTCGCACCGGTCAGCATGGTGCTGTCCGGATCGGTGATGCTCAGGTCGAGATCGCCGATCGATACGCCAGGACCGGCGGTGTTCTCGGTGAACGTCACCTTGTAATCGGCCCCGGTGGCACCGCTGGAGTTGTTGGCGTCAAGGTCCAGCACTGGCGGTGCATCGTTGTCGATGATCGAAGTGCTGACGCTGCCGTTGGGCGAACTGATCGCCAGATTCTCGAAGTTGCCGCCGGTGACCGAATCGATCTTGACCACGAAGTTTTCGGTGCCTTCGGTGATCTTGTCATCGATGGTCGCGACGTTGAAGTTGGCACTGCTGGCGCCCGCCGGGATCTTCACGGTGTACACGCCGGTGAAGTCCGAACCGTCGGCGGCGGTACCGCTGTAGACGATTTTCAGCGTCACTTCGGTCTGGGCCGGGTTGGTCAGGTTGACGGTATAACTCGCCACCTGGCCTTCGGTTACCGAGGCGCTGCCGCTGATGCTGACAGTGGTGGTGTCCTTGAAGTCACTGACGCTGGTCGACACTGGCGTCTTGTCCGTGCCGAGGGCTTCAAGGTTGCCGCCGCTGGCGGCCTTGATTGATTCGGTAACGGCTGGTGCGCCGACGTAGACATCGTTGCCCACGGTGACTGGCAGAGTGCCGGAGCTTTGGCCGACGGCGATGGTGATCACTTTGCCGCTGTCGAGTGTCACGGTGACTGGCGTGTCGTGTGCAGTGACCGGGACGCCATTTTTGTCGGTGATGGTCGCGGTATAGGTGATCGTGCCGTTTTCGCTTACCGACGGGGTTGCAGTCAGGGTTACCGTGGTGGTGTCGTTGACGTCGTTGACCGTGGTGCTGACCGGCGTTTTCACCGGGTTGATCGCTTCCAGATTGCCGCCCACCGCGTCCTTGATGGACTCGGAGATGGTGGTCGGACCTTTGTAGACGTCATTGCCGACCGTGACCGGCAGGCTGCCGGAACTTTGGCCGACGGCGATGGTGATCACCTTGCCACTATCCAGCGTCACGGTGACTGGCGTGTCGTGTGCAGTGACCGGGGCGCCGTTTTTGTCGGTGATGGTCGCGGTATAGGTGATGGTGCCGTTCTCGCTCACCGATGGGGTCGCGCTCAGGGTCACGGTGGTGGTGTCGTTGACGTCGTTGACCGTGGTGCTGACCGGCGTTTTCACCGGGTTGATCGCTTCGAGGTTGCCACCCGTTGCGTCCTTGATGGATTCGGAGATGGTGGTCGGACCCTTGTAGACGTCATTGCCGACCGTGACCGGCAGGCTGCCGGAGCTTTGGCCGACGGCGATGGTGATCACCTTGCCACTATCCAGCGTCACGGTGACTGGCGTGTCGTGTGCAATGACAGGGACGCCGTTTTTGTCGGTCAGGGTCGCGGTGTAGGTGATGGTGCCGTTCTCGCTCACCGATGGGGTCGCGCTCAGGGTCACGGTGGTGCTGTCGTTGACGTCATTGACCGTGGTGGTCACCGGGGTCTTGATCGGGTTGAGCACTTCGAGGTTGCCACCCGTTGCGTCCTTGATGGATTCGCTGACGGTGGTTGGACCTTTGTAGACGTCGTTGCCGACCGTGACCGGCAGGCTGCCGGAGCTTTGGCCGACGGCGATGGTAATCACCTTGCCGCTGTCGAGGCTCACGGTGACCGGACCATTCTGCGCGGTCACCGGGGCACCGTTCTTGTCGGTCAGGGTGGCGGTGTAGGTGATGGTGCCGTTTTCATCCACGCTCGGCGTGGCGCTCAGGGTCACGGTGGTGCTGTCGTTGACGTCATTGACCGTGGTTTCCACCGGGGTCTTCACCGGGTTGAGCACTTCCAGATTGCCGCCCACCGCGTCCTTGATGGATTCGCTGACGGTGGTCGGCCCTTGGTAAACGTCGTTGCCCACGCTCACCGGCAGGCTGCCGGAGCTCTGGCCAACGGCGATGGTGATGACCTTGCCGCTGTCGAGGGTGACCGTCACCGGACCGTTTTGCGCGGTGACCGGGGCGCCGTTCTTGTCGGTCAGGGTCGCGGTGTAAGTGATGGTGCCGTTTTCGTCCACGCTCGGCGTGGCGCTCAGGGTCACCGTGGTGCTGTCGTTGACGTCGTTGACCGTGGTGGTCACCGGCGTTTTCACCGGGTTGATCGCTTCGAGGTTGCCACCCGTTGCGTCCTTGATGGATTCGCTGACGGTGGTCGGGCCCTTGTACACGTCGTTGCCCACGGTGACCGGCAGGCTGCCGGAACTCTGACCAACGGCGATGGTGATCACCTTGCCGCTGTCGAGGGTGACCGTCACCGGACCGCTCTGCGCGGTGACCGGGGCGCCGTTCTTGTCGGTCAGGGTCGCGGTGTAAGTGATGGTGCCGTTTTCGTCCACGCTCGGCGTGGCGCTCAGGGTCACCGTGGTGCTGTCGTTGACGTCGTTGACCGTGGTGGTCACCGGGGTCTTCACCGGGTTGATCGCTTCGAGGTTGCCACCCGTTGCGTCCTTGATGGATTCGCTGACGGTGGT
>NZ_NEJH01000025.1:0-3077 GCF_002113025.1 Pseudomonas sp. B28(2017)
CAAATTGCTTGGGTGTTATATGGTCAAGCCTCACGGGCAATTAGTATTGGTTAGCTCAACGCCTCACAGCGCTTACACACCCAACCTATCAACGTCGTAGTCTTCGACGGCCCTTCAGGGAACTCAAGGTTCCAGTGAGATCTCATCTTGAGGCAAGTTTCCCGCTTAGATGCTTTCAGCGGTTATCTTTTCCGAACATAGCTACCCGGCAATGCCACTGGCGTGACAACCGGAACACCAGAGGTTCGTCCACTCCGGTCCTCTCGTACTAGGAGCAGCCCCTCTCAAATCTCAAACGTCCACGGCAGATAGGGACCGAACTGTCTCACGACGTTCTAAACCCAGCTCGCGTACCACTTTAAATGGCGAACAGCCATACCCTTGGGACCGGCTTCAGCCCCAGGATGTGATGAGCCGACATCGAGGTGCCAAACACCGCCGTCGATATGAACTCTTGGGCGGTATCAGCCTGTTATCCCCGGAGTACCTTTTATCCGTTGAGCGATGGCCCTTCCATACAGAACCACCGGATCACTAAGACCTACTTTCGTACCTGCTCGACGTGTCTGTCTCGCAGTCAAGCGCGCTTTTGCCTTTATACTCTACGACCGATTTCCGACCGGTCTGAGCGCACCTTCGTACTCCTCCGTTACTCTTTAGGAGGAGACCGCCCCAGTCAAACTACCCACCATACACTGTCCTCGATCCGGATGACGGACCTGAGTTAGAACCTCAAAGTTGCCAGGGTGGTATTTCAAGGATGGCTCCACGCGAACTGGCGTCCACGCTTCAAAGCCTCCCACCTATCCTACACAAGCAAATTCAAAGTCCAGTGCAAAGCTATAGTAAAGGTTCACGGGGTCTTTCCGTCTAGCCGCGGATACACTGCATCTTCACAGCGATTTCAATTTCACTGAGTCTCGGGTGGAGACAGCGCCGCCATCGTTACGCCATTCGTGCAGGTCGGAACTTACCCGACAAGGAATTTCGCTACCTTAGGACCGTTATAGTTACGGCCGCCGTTTACCGGGGCTTCGATCAAGAGCTTCGCGTTAGCTAACCCCATCAATTAACCTTCCGGCACCGGGCAGGCGTCACACCCTATACGTCCACTTTCGTGTTTGCAGAGTGCTGTGTTTTTAATAAACAGTCGCAGCGGCCTGGTATCTTCGACCGGCGTGGGCTTACGCAGCAAGTGCTTCACCCTCACCGGCGCACCTTCTCCCGAAGTTACGGTGCCATTTTGCCTAGTTCCTTCACCCGAGTTCTCTCAAGCGCCTTGGTATTCTCTACCCAACCACCTGTGTCGGTTTGGGGTACGGTTCCCGGTTATCTGAAGCTTAGAAGCTTTTCTTGGAAGCATGGCATCAACCACTTCGTCACCCAAAGGGTAACTCGTCATCAGCTCTCGGCCTTGAACCCCCGGATTTACCTAAGGGTCCAGCCTACCACCTTAAACTTGGACAACCAACGCCAAGCTGGCCTAGCCTTCTCCGTCCCTCCATCGCAATAACCGGAAGTACAGGAATATTAACCTGTTTTCCATCGACTACGCTTTTCAGCCTCGCCTTAGGGACCGACTAACCCTGCGTCGATTAACGTTGCGCAGGAAACCTTGGTCTTTCGGCGTGGGTGTTTTTCACACCCATTGTCGTTACTCATGTCAGCATTCGCACTTCTGATACCTCCAGCAAGCTTCTCAACTCACCTTCACAGGCTTACAGAACGCTCCTCTACCGCATCACTTACGTGATACCCGTAGCTTCGGTGTATGGTTTGAGCCCCGTTACATCTTCCGCGCAGGCCGACTCGACTAGTGAGCTATTACGCTTTCTTTAAAGGGTGGCTGCTTCTAAGCCAACCTCCTAGCTGTCTAAGCCTTCCCACATCGTTTCCCACTTAACCATAACTTTGGGACCTTAGCTGACGGTCTGGGTTGTTTCCCTTTTCACGACGGACGTTAGCACCCGCCGTGTGTCTCCCATGCTCGGCACTTCTAGGTATTCGGAGTTTGCATCGGTTTGGTAAGTCGGGATGACCCCCTAGCCGAAACAGTGCTCTACCCCCTAGAGTGATACATGAGGCGCTACCTAAATAGCTTTCGAGGAGAACCAGCTATCTCCGAGCTTGATTAGCCTTTCACTCCGATCCACAGGTCATCCGCTAACTTTTCAACGGTAGTCGGTTCGGTCCTCCAGTCAGTGTTACCTAACCTTCAACCTGCCCATGGATAGATCGCCCGGTTTCGGGTCTATACCCAGCGACTAAACGCCCTATTAAGACTCGCTTTCGCTACGCCTCCCCTATTCGGTTAAGCTCGCCACTGAATATAAGTCGCTGACCCATTATACAAAAGGTACGCAGTCACCTAACAAAGTAGGCTCCCACTGCTTGTACGCATACGGTTTCAGGATCTATTTCACTCCCCTCTCCGGGGTTCTTTTCGCCTTTCCCTCACGGTACTGGTTCACTATCGGTCAGTCAGTAGTATTTAGCCTTGGAGGATGGTCCCCCCATATTCAGACAAAGTTTCTCGTGCTCCGTCCTACTCGATTTCATTGACAAGAGATTTTCATATACGGGGCTATCACCCACTATGGCCGCACTTTCCAGAGCGTTCTATTAATCTCAAATCAACTTAAGGGCTAGTCCCCGTTCGCTCGCCACTACTAAGGGAATCTCGGTTGATTTCTTTTCCTCAGGGTACTTAGATGTTTCAGTTCCCCTGGTTCGCCTCTTAAGCCTATGTATTCAGCTTAAGATAACCAGCTTGTGCTGGCTGGGTTCCCCCATTCAGAGATCTCCGGATCAAAGTCTGTTTGCCGACTCCCCGAAGCTTTTCGCAGGCTACCACGTCTTTCATCGCCTCTGACTGCCAAGGCATCCACCGTATGCGCTTCTTCACTTGACCATATAACCCCAAGCAATCTGGTTATACTGTGAAGACGACATTCGCCGAAAATTCGCATGTGCTCAAAGAGCCACTCACAAATTTTACCTTAGCCTGATCCGTTACCAGTGAAAGTAACGTTCAGTCTATCTTTCTATCACATACCCAAATTTTTAAAGAACGATCT
>NZ_NEJH01000031.1 GCF_002113025.1 Pseudomonas sp. B28(2017)
CGGCACCATCACCTACACCGCGACCCTGACCGACAAGAACGGCGCCCCGGTCACCGCGCAAAACGGTCCGGTCACCGTGACCCTCGACAGCGGCAAGGTCATCACCATCGCCGAAGGTCAGAGTTCCGGCAGCTTGCCGGTGACGGTGGGCAACGACGTGTACAAGGGCCCGACCACCGTCACCGAATCCATCAAGGACGCGGTGGGCGGCAATCTGGAAGCGATCAACCCGATCAAGACCCCGGTGACCACCACGGTGACCGATGTCAACGACAACACCACCGTGACCCTGACCGCGTCCCCGAGCGTGGACGAAAACGGCACGATCACTTACACCGCCACCCTGACCGACAAGAACGGCGCCCCGGTCACCGCGCAAAACGGTCCGGTGACGGTCACCCTCGACAGCGGCAAGGTGATCACCATCGCTGAAGGCCAGAGTTCCGGCAGCTTGCCGGTGACGGTGGGCAACGACGTGTACAAGGGGCCAACCACCGTTACCGAGTCGATTAAATCGGCCGACGGTGGC
>NZ_NEJH01000026.1 GCF_002113025.1 Pseudomonas sp. B28(2017)
GAATTTCTTGACGACCATAGAGCGTTGGAACCACCTGATCCCATCCCGAACTCAGAAGTGAAACGATGCATCGCCGATGGTAGTGTGGGGTTTCCCCATGTGAGAGTAGGTCATCGTCAAGATTAAATTCCGAAACCCCTATCTGCGCAGGCAGGTAGGGGTTTTGTTTTTGGTCGCAGGAGCGAGCTCGCTCGCGAAAAACCCGAGAGCACCACGGGGTGCCAGGTTTCCCGCGTCATCGCTAACGACCATCATCGGAACGCCGCCCAGCGTGCCGCTGCAGTCCTCAATCGCCTGTGAAAAGCCCATGCTTGTGTGCGTAGGCATACAGATCTACGCGGTTCGTCAGGCCCAGCTTGCTGTAGATCGATGTCAAATGGTTGCGCAGCGTGTGCTCGCTGATGTGCAGCTTCTCGGCCACCAGCTTGCCAGGGGCTGAGGGATCGCTGGCCAGCGATGCAATGGTCTGATGCTCGCGGCGCGTTAGCTTGGCAATTTTGTGTTGCTCCGGGTCTATATCGCGCTCGGCTTTCTTGCGCGCCAGTTCAAGGAAGATACGGCTGGTCGCATTGCGGTCAATCCAGAGTTCGCCGGCATGCACTTTTTCTATGGCTTTGAGCAATGTTGATGCGGATGCCGACTCCCGCTTATCCACCACGCCACGTGCGCCCGCCAGCACCGCATTGTCATGCAGCGCCACGTCGCTCGACCCTGTCACTACCAGAATCTTGGCTTTGGTCTGGCTGTGCAAGTCGGCCAGCGACTCGATACAGTCCTCGCTGTCCAGGTCCAGTACCACCACATCTGGCGTGTATTGGTGCAGTGAAAGCAGATACTCCGCCACCGACGCCACCGAACCCGCCAGCATCAACTTCGGTTGAGCACTTTCCACCAGACGCTCAAGACCCCAGGCCACGAGCGGTAGAGCTACTAACAGGACTTGAATTGGCATGCGGGTCGCTGCCTCTTTAGGCGGGTTGTGTTAGCTGATCATGATAGCAATCGTTGCAGCCTGTAGCTTTTTTCTATAGCGCTTCAGGCGACCCCTCCCATGACATTTGTCCCGTAAAAGACTGTTTTCATGGCTGATTGACTCCCAGAAAAAAAGGGATAGCGCGCTCATGTAAAAAACAAGGGGCCTTTTAGACTGCAGCCATGAAAGGCACATACCGAGTTGAGCCCCGTGAACAAGTCACCCTGTCGCTGAAACTGACCGGTGGGAGCCACGGTGTCACCCGTGATATCAGCGCCTCCGGTTTGTATTTCGAAACCGATAGCGAGCAGCAGGTGGGTAGTTTTATTGAATTCGAGATCGAACTCGACACTCCCGGCGGCCCCATGAAGTTCAAGGCGCAAGGACAAATCGTGCGCATTGAGCCACTGGGTGGCAGGACCGGGGCGGGCGTGAAGCTGCTGTCCAGCCGGCTGGTGCCGGTTGAGTGAGGTGTTAGTGGGTTGAGGAAGAATCGGCTTGTGGCTGTTAGCGGCCCACAGCGGTTTTTTGCTCAGGGTGACATTCTTGGGAGAAAGACATGGCTAGCACTACAACTACAAGCGGCGGAACCGTTACCTCGTTTTCCAACACGCCGCAGGCGAAGGATGACATCTTCAGCACCACTGAAAATCTGCTGGGGGTCGTGTATTGGGACGTCATGTCCAATGACCTCGGCGGCAACGCGAAGACACTCTGGTCACTCGACAACGCGGACAGTCTTTCTACTGCCACCAAGGTTTATGCTCCGGCCGACCTCTTGACCCAGGATACGGCGAGGGCCGAGGCGACGAGTTCTGATACCAGTTTGAATGGTGCAAAGATCTGGATCACCTCGGACGGTAAGGTCGGCTACGACGCAGCTACCTTCTCGTCTGCGTTCAAGGAACAACTCCAGGCGCTTGCCACTGGAGAGCTCCTGACGGACAGCTTTACCTATGCGATTCGCCTCGGCAACGGAACGCTCAGTTGGGCTACTGCTACTGTGCAGTTTTCGGGCGTGAATAATGGTGTGACGATCAGTCTCGGCGCACAGGCCGGCACGGTGACCGAAGACGCCGACACCACTGCGAGCACGACCGACTCGCTGGCGGCCAGCGGCACGATTGTCTTTAACGACGTCGACCTGAGTGACACGCACATGGCGACGTTCGCGCCGGCGGTGGGCAACGCTACTCATCTTGGTACGTTCGTGCTCTCGTCGGTAAGCGAAGCCGCGAACGCTGCCAACGGTTCGGTGCAATGGACGTACAACCTGAACAATGCGGCGGCGCAGTACCTGGCCCAGGGACAGACCGTAACCGAAACATACCTGGTCACCATCAGCGATGGTCATGGATCGTCGGCAACGCGGAATGTGACCATCACTATCACCGGCACCAATGACGCGCCGACGGTGACGGCGGCAGAAATCGAAAGCGGGGCGGTGACCGAAGACGGCACCAAGGTGGCCAGCGGCAGCTTCGCCTTCGGCGACGTCGACCTGGCCGATGACGCCCATGTGGCCAGCGTGAGTGCACCGTCCGGTGCGCTGGGTACACTGGTGGCCAGTGTCAGCGACGAGAGCACCGGCGACGCGGCGGGTAGCGTGAGCTGGACCTATACGCTGAACAACAGCGCAGCGCAGTACCTGGCCGCGGGCCAGACCAAAACTGAAGTGTTCACGGTGACGCTGACCGATGACTTCGGGGCGACGGTGAGCAAGAACGTGACGATCACTCTGACCGGCACCAATGACCGGCCGACGCTGACCATCGATGACACAACCGGGGCGATGCACGAAGGCAACGGCGCGGCCACGCTGAGCGATAGCGGTACGCTGAGCTTTGCCGACCTGGACAGCCACGACGTGGTGACGGTCAGCCAGAGTTCGAATCACGATATCGTCTGGAGCGGCGGCACTCTCGGCGCGGCGCAGGCTGCGGCGCTGGTCGCCGGCTTCTCGGTCGACCAGCATGGCTGGACCTATAGCAGCAGCGAAAACCTGGACTTCCTGAGTGCCGGTGAAACCATCAGCTTCTCCTACAGCGTGGTCGCCAGCGACAACAGCGGCACGGCCAACGCCGTCTCGGCAGCACAGACGGTGACCATCACCCTGACGGGCACCAACGACCGGCCGACGCTGACCATTGGCGACACGACCGGGGGGATGAACGAAGGCGACGGCGCGGCCACCCTGAGTTACAGCGGGGCGCTGAGCTTTGCCGATCTGGACAGCCACGATCTCGTCACGGTCAGCCAGACCGCCAATAACGACCTGGTCTGGAGCGGCGGCACTCTCGGCGCGGCGCAGGCCGCGGCGCTGGTGGCCGGTTTCTCGGTCGATCAGGCCAACTGGCACTACAGCAGCAGCGAAAACCTGGACTTCCTGAGTGCCGGTGAAACCATCAGCTTCTCCTACAGCGTGGTCGCCACCGACAACAGCGGCACGGCCAACGCGACCTCGGCGGTGCAGACGGTGACCATCACCCTGACGGGCACCAACGACCGGCCGACGCTGACCATTGGCGACACAACCGGGGCGATGCACGAAGGCAACGACGCGGCCACCCTGAGCGACAGCGGGGCGCTGAGCTTTGCCGATCTGGACAGCCACGACGTGGTGACGGTCAGCCAGAGTTCGAATCACGATATCGTCTGGAGCGGCGGCACTCTCGGCGCGGCGCAGGCCGCGGCGTTGGTCGCTGGTTTTTCGGTCGATCAGCACGGCTGGACCTACAGCAGCAGCGAAAACCTGGACTTCCTGAGCGCCGGTGAAACCATCAGCTTCTCCTACAGCGTGGTCGCCAGCGACAACAGCGGCGCGGCCAACGCCGTCTCGGCAGCGCAGATCGTCACCATCACCATTACCGGCAGCAACGACGCGCCGGTGCTCAGCTTCGCGACCGGCAACGATGTTGGCGCGGTGCAGGAAGACACCACGCTCAGCGTCAGCGGCCAGTTCAGCTCGGCCGACATCGATCACGACGCCACCGCCACTTGGAGTATTGCCGGGTCAAACACCGGCACCTTTGGCTCGATCGCGGTGGACAACAGCGGCCAGTGGACGTACACCCTGGCCAACGGTACCGATGGCGTGGCCAGTGCGGTGCAGTCGCTGAA
>NZ_NEJH01000027.1 GCF_002113025.1 Pseudomonas sp. B28(2017)
GCGATGGTGATCACCTTGCCGCTGTCGAGGGTGACCGTCACCGGACCGTTTTGCGCGGTGACCGGGGCGCCGTTCTTGTCGGTCAGGGTCGCGGTGTAAGTGATGGTGCCGTTCTCGTCCACGCTCGGCGTCGCGGTCAGGGTCACCGTGGTGCTGTCGTTGACGTCGTTGACCGTGGTGGTCACTGGCGTGGTGTTGGGCGACACCAGTTCCAGATTGCCACCCGTTGCGTCCTTGATGGACTCGCTGACGGTGGTCGGCCCCTTGTACACGTCGTTGCCCACCGTCACCGGCAGGCTGCCGGAACTCTGGCCTTCGGCGATGGTGATCACCTTGCCGCTGTCGAGGGTCACGGTCACCGGACCGCTCTGCGCGGTGACCGGTTTGCCCTGGGCATCGGTCAGGGTGGCGGTGTAGGTGATGGTGCCGTTTTCGTCCACGCTCGGGGTGGCGCTCAGGGTCACCGTGGTGCTGTCGTTGACGTCATTGACCGTGGTGGTCACTGGCGTGGTGTTGGGCGACACCAGTTCCAGGTTGCCGCCGTCGGCCGATTTAATCGACTCGGTGACGGTGGTCGGCCCCTTGTACACGTCGTTGCCCACCGTCACCGGCAGGCTGCCAGCACTCTGACCTTCAGCGATGGTGATCACCTTGCCGCTGTCGAGGGTCACCGTCACCGGACCGTTTTGCGCGGTGACCGGGGTGCCGTTTTTGTCGGTCAGGGTCGCGGTGTAAGTGATGGTGCCGTTTTCGTCCACGCTCGGGGTGGCGCTCAGGGTCACGGTGGTGGTGTCGTTGACGTCATTGACCGTGGTTTCTACCGGGGTCTTCACCGGGTTGATCGCTTCGAGGTTGCCGCCGTCGGCCGATTTAATCGACTCGGTGACGGTAGTCGGGCCTTGGTAGACATCGTTGCCCACCGTCACCGGCAGGCTGCCAGCACTCTGACCTTCGGCGATGGTGATCACCTTGCCGCTGTCGAGGGTGACCGTCACCGGACCGTTTTGCGCGGTGACCGGGGTGCCGTTTTTGTCGGTCAGGGTGGCGGTGTAAGTGATGGTGCCGTTTTCGTCCACGCTCGGGGTGGCGCTCAAGGTCACGATGGTGGTGTCGTTGACGTCATTGACCGTGGTGGTCACCGGGGTTTTCACCGGATTGATCGCTTCGAGGTTGCCGCCCACCGCGTCCTTGATGGATTCGCTGACCGTGGTCGGACCTTGGTAGACATCGTTACCCACGGTCACCGGCAGGCTGCCAGCACTCTGACCTTCAGCGATGGTGATCACCTTGCCGCTGTCGAGGGTGACCGTCACCGGGCCGTTTTGCGCGGTGACCGGGGCGCCGTTCTTGTCGGTCAGGGTGGCGGTGTAGGTGATGGTGCCGTTCTCGTCCACGCTCGGCGTCGCGCTCAGGGTCACGGTGGTGGTGTCGTTGACGTCATTGACCGTGGTGGTCACCGGCGTGGTGTTGGGCGACACCTGCTCCAGGTTGCCGCCGTCGGCCGATTTAATCGACTCGGTGACGGTGGTCGGGCCCTTGTAGACGTCGTTGCCGACGGTGACCGGCAGGCTGCCGGAGCTCTGGCCTTCAGCGATGGTGATCACCTTGCCGCTGTCGAGGGTGACGGTCACCGGACCGTTTTGCGCGGTGACCGGGGCGCCGTTCTTGTCGGTCAGGGTCGCGGTGTAGGTGATGGTGCCG
>NZ_NEJH01000028.1 GCF_002113025.1 Pseudomonas sp. B28(2017)
GTCGTCAACGATAACGCGCCCTGCCTGAATGCCCGCGTTGCCCAGGCGTTTTTCGCGAGCAGGCTCGCTCCTACAGGAGGGGCCTTACAGGCTCGGCAGCAACTTGGCTGGAACCAGCTCGGTCAGGCAGCGCGACGCCAACAACTCGGTCGCCGCGTTGATGTCCGGCGCAAAGAAGCGGTCCTTCTCATAGCACGGCACTTCGTTACGCAGGATGGCGCGGACCTTTTCCAGTTTCGGCGAGGTCTTCAGGCCATTGCGCAGGTCCAGGCCCTGAGCCGCGGCCAGCCATTCCACGGCGAGAATCCCGCGGGTGTTCTCGGCCATTTCCCACAGGCGTTTGCCGGCCGCCGGGGCCATCGAGACGTGGTCTTCCTGGTTGGCGGAGGTCGGCAGGCTGTCCACCGAATGCGGATGGGACAAGGCCTTGTTCTCGCTGGCCAGTGCCGCCGCAGTGACCTGGGCGATCATGAAGCCGGAGTTCACACCGCCGTTGGCCACCAGGAACGGCGGCAGTTGCGACATGTGCTTGTCCATCATCAGCGAGATGCGGCGCTCGCTCAGGGAGCCGATTTCGGCGATGGCCAGGGCCATGTTGTCGGCGGCCATGGCCACCGGCTCGGCGTGGAAGTTGCCACCGGAGATCACGTCGCCTTCAGCGGCGAACACCAATGGGTTGTCCGAGACGGCGTTGGCTTCGATGGCCAGCACTTCGGCGGCCTGACGGAACTGGGTCAGGCAGGCGCCCATGACTTGCGGCTGGCAGCGCAGGGAGTACGGGTCCTGGACCTTTTCGCAGTTTTCGTGGGAGTCGGAAACTTCGCTGCGCTCGCCCAGCAGATCGCGGTAAGCGGCGGCGGCGTCGATCTGGCCCTTCTGGCCACGGGCGGCATGGATGCGCGCATCGAACGGCGAACGCGAACCCAGCACCGCTTCAACGGTCAGGCCGCCCAGGGCCAGGGCACCGGCGAACAGGTCTTCACCTTCGAACAGGCCGCGCAGGGCGAACGCGGTGGACACCTGGGTGCCGTTGAGCAGGGCCAGGCCTTCTTTCGCGGCCAGGGTCAGCGGGGTCAGGCCGGCGACTTTCAGCGCTTCGGTGGCTTCCATCCACTCGCCCTTGTAGCGCGCCTTGCCTTCGCCCAGCAGCACCAGCGACATGTGCGCCAACGGCGCGAGGTCACCGGACGCACCGACCGAGCCTTTCAGGGGAATGTGCGGGTACACCTCGGCATTGATCAGGGCGATCAGCGCGTCGATCACCACCCGGCGGATGCCGGAGAAACCACGACTCAGGCTGTTGACCTTGAGCACCATGATCAGGCGCACCAGCTCGTCGCTGATCGGCTGGCCGACACCGGCGGCGTGGGACAGCACCAGCGAGCGCTGCAGGTTTTCCAGGTCTTCGCTGGCGATGCGGGTCGAGGCCAGCAGGCCGAAACCGGTGTTGATGCCGTAGGCGGTGCGGTTCTCGGCGAGGATCTGTTCCACGCAGGCCACGCTGGCTTCGATCTGGGCCGCAGCGCTGTGGTCGAGGGTCAGTTTCACCGGCTGCTGATAGACGTCACGCAGTTG
>NZ_NEJH01000003.1 GCF_002113025.1 Pseudomonas sp. B28(2017)
ATCTCTCGTCAGCGGGAGGCGAATTCTACAGCGTTACTCGCTGCTGTCAACACCTCTTTTTCAACTTCCTTTCGGCTTCGATGACCTGAAGCAACCTGCCGCCGAAACCCGCATAACTCATTGTTTATCAAGGAGTTTTCCGTTTCGACTGCGCCGGAAGTGGGGCGAATTATAGAGATCTGAAATCTGCCGTCAAGCACTGATTCTGGTTTTTTGCAGAAAGGCGCAAAACGCCCCGATGGGCTCCTATATAGAGGAGCGAAAGCGCCCCTCTATATAGAAGAGAGATCAAAGTACGCCAGACGCCTTGAACGCAGACACCGCCCCCGCATCCAGACCCAGCACCCGCTGGAGAACCTCCAGCGTATGCTCACCCAGCAAAGGAGGCGCATATCGATACTCCACCGGAGTCTCGGACAAACGAATAGGACTGGCCACTTGCGGCACCATGCCAGCCAGCGCATGCGGCAACTCGATGGCCAACCCGCGCGCCTTGACCTGAGGATCGGCAAACATCTGCGCCAGGTCATTGATAGGCCCGCATGGCACGCCAGCCTGTTCCAGCTGCGTCACCCATTCAGCGGTAGTCTTGAACACCGTTGCCTGGCGGATCAGCGGAATCAGTACAGCCCTGTTTGCCACCCGCAACTTGTTTGTCGCAAAACGCGGGTCGTCCGCCCACTGCGGCTGCCCAGCCACTTCCGCGAACTTGCGGAACTGCCCATCGTTGCCGACGGTAAGGATGAAGTCACCATCCGCCGTAGGAAAATCCTGATAGGGCACGATGTTCGGATGAGCATTACCCAAGCGTTTAGGCGCATTACCTGTCGTCAGGTAGTTCATTGCCTGGTTGGCCAGACAAGCCACCTGTACGTCCAGTAGTGCCATATCGATATGCTGACCACCGCCGTCGTGGTCCCGATGCGCAAGCGCAGCCAGGATCGCGACGGTCGAATACAGCCCGGTCAGGATGTCCGTCAGCGCCACGCCAACCTTCACCGGCCCCGCGCCTTCTTCGCTTTCAGGCCTCCCCGTCAGACTCATGAGGCCGCCCAGCCCCTGGATCATGAAGTCATAACCCGCACGCTTGGCGTAAGGACCGGTCTGACCGAACCCGGTGATCGAGCAATAGATCAGATCCGGATTGATTGCCTTCAATGACTCATAGTCCAGGCCATAAGCCGCCAGACCACCGACCTTGAAGTTCTCGATCAGGATGTCCGACTTGGCCGCCAGCTCACGTACCAGCTTCTGCCCTTCAGGGCGCGTGAAGTCGATGGTGACCGACTGCTTGTTGCGATTGGCCGATAAGTAATAAGCCGCCTCGCTGGTGTTCTCGCCATAAGCGTCTTTCAGGAACGGCGGCCCCCAGGCGCGCGTGTCATCGCCGTTACCCGGGCGCTCGACCTTGATCACTTCGGCGCCAAGGTCGGCCAGGATCTGCCCGGCCCAAGGCCCGGCCAGCACCCGCGACAAATCCAGTACCCGTAGATGCGATAGCGCGCCCATGGACGTCCTCCTGTTAATAGAACGCCTGGATGCCGGTCTGTGCACGACCGAGGATCAGCGCATGGACATCGTGCGTACCTTCATAGGTGTTCACAACTTCCAGGTTGACCAGGTGACGTGCGACACCGAACTCATCGGAGATACCGTTGCCGCCCAACATATCGCGAGCCATGCGCGCGATGTCCAGCGACTTGCCGCAGGAGTTGCGCTTCATCATCGAAGTGATTTCGACCGCCGCAGTCCCCTCGTCCTTCATACGCCCCAGACGCAGGCAGCCTTGTAGCGCCATGGTGATTTCGGTCTGCATGTCGGCCAGTTTCTTCTGGATCAACTGAGTGGCGGCCAATGGACGACCGAACTGTTGACGATCCAGGGTGTACTGGCGAGCGGTGTGCCAGCAGAACTCGGCCGCACCCAGCGCACCCCAGGAGATGCCGTAACGCGCCGAGTTGAGGCAGGTGAAAGGACCTTTCAGGCCGCGGACATCCGGGAAGATGTTCTCTTCCGGCACGAACACATTGTCCATGACGATTTCACCGGTGATCGATGCCCGCAGGCCAACCTTGCCGTGAATCGCCGGAGCGCTCAGACCTTTCCAGCCCTTTTCGAGAACGAAGCCGCGGATATCGCCGGCATCGTCCTTGGCCCAGACCACGAACACATCGGCAATCGGGCTATTGGTGATCCACATCTTGCTGCCAGTGAGGCTGTAGCCGCCTTCCACTTTGCGCGCACGAGTGATCATCGCACCGGGGTCGGAACCGTGGTTAGGCTCGGTCAGACCGAAGCAGCCAATCCACTCGCCAGAGGCCAGTTTTGGCAGGTACTTCTGCTTCTGGGCTTCGGTGCCGAATTCATTGATTGGCACCATTACCAGCGAGGACTGCACGCTCATCATCGAGCGATAGCCGGAGTCGATACGCTCGACTTCGCGGGCAATCAGGCCGTAGCTGACGTAGTTCAGGCCACTGCCGCCGTACTGCTCGGGGATGGTTGCGCCCAACAGACCAACCTCGCCCATTTCGCGGAAGATCGCCGGATCGGTCTTCTCATGGCGGAAAGCTTCAAGAATGCGCGGCGCAAGGCTCTGCTGAGCGAACTGCGCAGCCGTGTCGCGAATCATGCGTTCTTCTTCAGTGAGCTGTTGATCCAGCAGCAGGGGATCGATCCAGTTGAAGCTAGCTTTACCGCCCATGAGTGTGTCCTCTCGAATCGGGTCAAATAACGTGGACTGATCCTAGGCCCGGATTGGCACTACGGCAAACGAGGATTTCGCATACTGTTGTGCTAATTTCTCACTCCGAAACGTCGAAAAAGAGCATTATTTCGATGTATTAGTGAGGTTGACGTACATGCGCAGGAAGATACCCAGTACCACCGCCCTGATCAGCTTCGAGGCCGCAGCGCGACACGAGAGCTTCACCAAGGCCGCCCAGGAGCTTTCGCTGACCCAAGGGGCGATTTGCCGACAGATCGCCAGCCTTGAAGAGTTCCTCAGTGTGGAACTCTTCCGACGCTCGCGGCGCGGGGTCAAGCTGACGGAAGCCGGCCTCTCCTACAGCCGTCGAGTGGCCACTCAACTCGATGCGGTTGAACGCGACACCTTGTCCGTGATGGGCCAGCAGGGCACCAACGTGATCGAGTTGGCCGTAGTTCCGACCTTCGGCACCCAATGGCTGCTGCCGCGACTCAAGGACTTTCAGCAAAAACACCCGGAAGTGACAGTCAACCTGACCAACCGCACGCGGCCGTTCCTGTTCGCCGATACTGATTTTGATGCCGCCATCTACTTCGGTGATGCGGATTGGTCAGGTACAGAGTCCCACAGGCTGATGGGTGAAAATCCGATGCCCGTTTGCAGCCCTGATCTACTCGGAAACAAGATCAGTCTGACACCCGGCGAAATCGCCGACTTGCCTCTTCTGCAACAAACCACACGCCCCTATGCCTGGCGCCAATGGTTCGACTCCCAACACCTGAATGTCCCGCGAGACATGACAGGCCCTCGCTACGAGCTATTCTCCATGCTCGCCCAAGCAGCCATGCACGACATGGGCATTGCCCTGATTCCGCCGTTCCTGATTCAACGGGAGTTGAAAGAAAAACGCTTGGTGATCGCCAACCCGCAAGCACTGTCCAGCATCAAGGCTTATTACCTGATGATTCCTGAGCGAAAGGTCGAATCCGCGTCTTTGAAGGCATTTCGTGACTGGCTGGTAAACCAGGCACACAGCTACAACCTAGAAGGATAAAGACTCTCAAGCGATACCTGACCTCGTAGTCAGCAAAAAACAAGCCCTACAGATATACGTATTTGTCGCAAAACAGCAAACTGTATCGAGAAGTCGTACAAACGTCCCACAAGCGCCTGCCTACGCGGCTTTGCGCCACTATTTCGAAGCGATGCCGCATCATTCATACGGCCGATGTGTAAATTCTTAAATTTCGGCCAGAATCCTTGAAAAGCACGGCCTGCAAGGGATTGATCCGGGTGGTTGCGACATTCGGTCACGGGGTGACTTGTAGTTAATTTTCCGTCACCCGTCATAATCCCTTGAAGGGCACAAAGTTCGCCTGCAAAATGCCGCGCCCCGCCCTGATTTGGCGGGACCGTGCTGATCGGCCGCCCCAGCCGCACCATCCGTAGTGCATGGGTTTACTCAATAAGATCACGCAGGAGATTTGACGTGCACATTGGTGTTCCTCTCGAAACCCAGACCGGTGAAACACGGGTTGCTGCAACCCCGGAAACCATCAAGAAGCTGATCAGCCAGGGTCATAAGGTCACTGTACAAAGCGGCGCCGGCGTTAATGCCAGCGTTGTCGACAGTGCTTATGAAGCGGCAGGCGCAACCATTGGCAGCGCCAATGACGCGTTTGGTGCAGAGCTGATCTTGAAGGTGGTCGCTCCCAGCGACAGCGAGCTGACGCTGATTAAAAGCGGCACCGTTGTGGTGGGGATGCTCAACCCGTTCAGCAACGAAACCATCGCCAAGCTGGCCGAGTGCGGGATTACCGCATTTGCCCTGGAGGCTGCGCCTCGCACCTCCCGCGCCCAAAGCCTGGATGTGCTGTCCTCGCAAGCCAACATCGCCGGCTATAAAGCCGTGTTGCTGGCCGCGCACTACTATCCACGCTTCATGCCAATGCTGATGACTGCTGCGGGCACCGTGAAAGCGGCGCGCGTGCTGATTCTCGGTGCCGGCGTGGCCGGTTTGCAGGCAATCGCTACCGCGAAACGCCTGGGTGCGGTGATCGAAGCGTCTGACGTGCGTCCGGCGGTAAAGGAGCAGATCGAATCCCTCGGCGCCAAGTTCGTCGACGTGCCTTACGAGACCGACGAAGAGCGTGAATGCGCCGTTGGTGTCGGCGGTTACGCCCGCCCCATGCCGGCCAGCTGGATGCAGCGCCAGGCCGCAGCCGTGCACGAACGCGCCAAGCAGGCTGACATCGTCATCACCACCGCACTGATTCCGGGCCGCAAGGCACCGACGCTGCTGAGCGCGGAAACCGTGGCACAGATGAAACCGGGCTCGGTGGTCATCGACCTCGCGGCAGCCCAAGGCGGTAACTGCCCGCTGACCGTGGCCGATCAGGTGGTCGTCGAAAACGGCGTGACCATCGTTGGCCCGACCAACCTGGCTGGCGCCGTGGCGGCCGATGCTTCGGCGCTGTATGCACGCAACCTGCTGGACTTCATGAAACTGTTGTTCGATAAAGAAGGACAACTGGTGATCAACCTTGAAGACGATATCGTCGCCGCGTGCCTGATGTGCCGCGACGGCCAGATCGTGCGCAAGAACGGCTGAGGATAAAAACAATGGAAGACATGCTGATCTCTCACGGTATCTACAACCTGATCATCTTCGTGCTGGCCATCTACGTCGGCTACCACGTGGTGTGGAACGTTACACCTGCACTGCACACGCCACTGATGGCTGTCACCAACGCCATCTCGGCCATCGTGATCGTCGGCGCCATGCTCGCCGCCGCCCTCACCGTGACGCCGCTGGGCAAGACCATGGGTACCCTGGCGGTGGCCCTGGCCGCGGTCAACGTGTTTGGTGGCTTCCTGGTGACCCGCCGCATGCTGGAAATGTTCAAGAAGAAAGCGGCTCCAGCAAAAGCTCCGGCAGCCAAGGCCGAAGCAATCAAGGCTGAGGTGCAGCAAGCATGAGCATGAACCTGGTTACTTCCCTGTATTTGATCGCCTCGGTCTGCTTCATCCAGGCGCTCAAGGGCCTCTCGCATCCCACTACATCGCGTCGCGGCAACCTGTTCGGCATGCTCGGCATGGGCCTGGCGATCCTCACCACGGTCGGCCTGATCTACAAATTGGGTGCTGAACTGGCCCATGACGGTATCGTCTACGTGATCGTCGGCCTGCTGATCGGCGGCACTGTCGGCTCGATCATGGCCAAACGCGTCGAAATGACCAAGATGCCCGAGCTGGTCGCCTTCATGCACAGCATGATCGGCCTGGCAGCGGTGTTCATCGCCGTGGCTGCCGTGGTCGAGCCACAGTCGCTGGGCATCGTCCAGCAACTCGGTGACGCGATCCCGGCCGGTAATCGCCTGGAGCTGTTCCTCGGTGCCGCCATCGGTGCAATCACCTTCTCCGGTTCGGTGATCGCGTTCGGCAAGCTCTCGGGCAAGTACAAATTCCGCCTGTTCCAGGGTGCACCGGTACAGTTCGGCGGACAGCATAAGCTGAACCTGCTGATGGGCCTCGCCACACTGGCACTGGGCGTGACTTTCATGCTCACCGGCGACTACACCGCTTTCGGCGTAATGCTGGCGCTGGCCTTCGTGCTCGGCGTACTGATCATCATCCCGATCGGCGGCGCCGACATGCCGGTGGTGGTGTCGATGCTCAACAGCTACTCCGGCTGGGCAGCGGCGGGTATCGGCTTCTCGCTGAACAACTCGATGCTGATCATCGCGGGTTCGCTGGTAGGTTCGTCCGGTGCGATCCTCTCGTACATCATGTGCAAGGCGATGAACCGCTCCTTCTTTAATGTACTGCTCGGCGGTTTCGGCAATACAGCGGACGCAGGTCCGGCAGGCGCCAAGGAGGCCCGTCCGGTGAAATCCGGTTCTGCCGACGACGCCACCTTCCTGCTGACCAACGCCGATACCGTGATCATCGTTCCGGGCTACGGCCTGGCGGTAGCACGGGCGCAGCATGCGCTGAAGGAACTGACCGAGAAGCTGACCCATCGCGGCGTGACCGTGAAGTATGCGATCCACCCGGTTGCCGGTCGTATGCCAGGGCACATGAACGTGTTGCTGGCCGAGGCTGAAGTGCCTTACGACCAGGTGTTCGAGATGGAAGACATCAACTCCGAGTTCGGCCAGGCCGACGTGGTGCTGGTATTGGGCGCCAACGACGTGGTCAACCCGGCGGCGAAGAACGATCCGAAATCGCCGATTGCCGGCATGCCGATCCTCGAAGCGTTCAAGGCCAAGACCATCATCGTCAACAAGCGCTCGATGGCCAGCGGCTATGCCGGCCTGGACAACGAACTGTTCTACCTGGACAAAACCATGATGGTGTTCGGCGACGCTAAAAAGGTCATCGAAGATATGGTCAAAGCCGTCGACTAACCCCGCGCGGCACTCAGAACGCCCCGACTTGTCGGGGCGTTTTTGTTTGCGCAAATCGTCGGACAAACTATGCTTTTGTTACCGATCCGGTAACGGTGTTTTGCTTCAAAGGCCCGGAATAGACGCCTCGATTGCGACCTTGGTAGCGGGACAGAAGCCGGCGCAATTCACTAGACTGCACGTCCTGCTACCCGTTGCCCGAGATAACAATCCATGTACCGTGACCGTATTCGCCTGCCTTCGTTGTTGGACAAAGTGATGAGCGCTGCCGACGCTGCCGCTCTGATTGAGGACGGCATGACCGTCGGCATGAGTGGTTTTACTCGCGCCGGCGAAGCCAAGGCCGTCCCCCAGGCGCTGGCCGAGCGTGCCAAGGTCACGCCGCTGAAGATCAGCCTGATGACTGGCGCAAGCCTGGGCAACGACCTCGACAAGCAGTTGACCGAAGCCGGCGTGCTGTCGCGACGCATGCCGTTCCAGGTCGACAGCACGCTGCGCAAGGCAATCAATGCCGGTGAAGTCATGTTCATCGACCAGCACTTGTCGGAAACCGTGGAGCAATTGCGCAACCAGCAATTGAAGCTGCCGGACATTGCCGTGATTGAAGCCGTAGCGATCACCGAGCAAGGACATATCGTGCCAACCACCTCGGTAGGCAACTCGGCCAGCTTCGCGATCTTCGCCAAACATGTGATTGTCGAGATCAACATGGCGCACAACCCGAACCTCGAAGGTCTGCACGACATCTACATTCCGACCTATCGCCCGACCCGCACCCCGATTCCATTGGTCAAAGTCGACGACCGCATTGGCAGCACCGCCATCCCGATCCCAGCGGAAAAAATCGTCGCCATCGTGGTCACCAACCAGGCTGACTCACCGTCCACTGTGCTGGCACCGGACGCCGAGACCCAAGCCATTGCCGACCACCTGATCGACTTCTTCAAACAGGAGGTGGCCGCCGGACGCATGACCAACAAGCTCGGCCCGTTGCAAGCCGGCATCGGTACCATCGCCAACTCGGTGATGTGTGGCCTGATCGACTCGCCGTTCGAAAACCTGACGATGTATTCCGAGGTACTGCAGGACTCGACCTTCGACCTGATCGACGCAGGCAAGCTGAGCTTTGCTTCGGGCAGTTCGATCACCTTGTCGAGCCGGCGCAATGCCGACGTGTTCGGCAATCTGGAGCGCTACAAGGACAAACTGGTCCTGCGCCCGCAGGAGATATCCAACCACCCTGAAGTCGTGCGCCGCCTAGGCATCATCGGCATCAACACGGCACTGGAGTTCGACATCTATGGCAACGTCAACTCCACTCACGTCTGCGGCACGCGGATGATGAACGGTATCGGCGGCTCGGGTGACTTCGCGCGCAATGCACACCTGTCCGTGTTCGTGACCAAGTCGATCGCCAAGGGCGGTGCGATCTCCAGCGTGGTACCAATGGTCAGTCACGTTGACCACACCGAACATGACGTCGACATACTCGTGACCGAAGTGGGCCTGGCAGACTTGCGAGGCCTTGCGCCTCGGGAGCGTGCCCGGGTCATCATCGACAAGTGTGTGCACCCGGATTACCGCCAGGCGCTGAATGATTACTTTACCGCCGCGTGCGCCATCGGCGGGCACACCCCGCACATCCTGCGCGACGCCCTGAGCTGGCACATCAACCTGGAAGAAACGGGGCAAATGCTGAAGAAGTAATTGCTACAGATAGCAAGCTGGCGCAAACACAGTTTCGCCAACTTGCTCTTACCGCTTCGAAATATGAAAAAACTGTACTGCTGTACTGGTCATTTTCCAGGGAAAACTCCCATCTCACCGAACGAAAACAACACTTTTGCACCTTAATAGTGCATACAGGTACAGTTGCCTCAATTTCGACCAGTACACCGCCTATAAACAGTTAACTGAGCTCTCACAATACAGATGAACTGTATCTACAGTGACTAGGCAAACGAGAGGATCATGGGCACCAGTTAAACCACTACCTAATCCCGCCATAAGCGGAAGGATGTCAACCATGGAACGTACACTCAGTTCCGAACTGTTCTTCGAAGACACTGCTGCAAAAACCCAGGCTTCCCTGCCTCTGCGCGTTATTGCCAACCTGATGCTGTGGCAGCGCCGCATCACCAGCCGCCATCAACTGGCTCGCCTGGATTCGCGTCTGCTGGCTGACGCCGGGATTAGCGAAGCACAACGCTACGAAGAGCTGAGCAAGCCGTTCTGGCGCTAAGCTAGCGTCGCTGGCTCTGACCTTAAGGTCCACCGCCAGCAACCCGAATTGAAAAAACAAAACCCGTCGTGGGAAACCACGACGGGTTTTGTCGTTTTGGCCTGTCAGATCCGGTCCTACAGTAGGGAAACTTGAAGACCAGTACAGTTTTCAAAAACTACAAACTGGATGAGTACAATATCATCACAGTGTGTCTGTAGTGAATGTTCGTCCGGTGCCAGCATGGAACCTCTACTGATCAGGACAGGGACCGCCCCATGAACTCTTTACAGGATGTTTCCACCCCGTCAGCTCAATCGAGACCTTGCCTGAACCGGGTTAGAGATCTGTTCACAGGACTCTTCGCCAGCCTCGAAAGAGCAAGAACACGACGTTTACTGGCTCAACTCGATGATCGTCAGCTATCAGATCTCGGCATCAGCCACGCCGAGCGCAGCAATGAACTGGATAAACCGTTCTGGCGCTGACTTCCCGCTTGCACGACGGGCTGTTCGAACCGACACACTCAGGCCTAATATCAGACCAGAACGTGGCGAGCGCCAAGCGCCTGGCGTCTGACTTTGCAGACACTGCGCCATTTTTCAATTGGTTTACCCAAAGGAGTTACCCCATGTCCCGTCTTCGCCTGCTCAGTGCTGCGGCCCTGTTTGCCGTGGCTGCCAATGCCAGCGCAACCAGCTTCATCGTGACCACCGACGCTGTTGTCAACGCGCTCAAAGCCACATCCGATGCGACCACCGACGTCGTCTCGTCGTCATTCAAGGATGACAAGATCGTGCTCGCGGCCCGTGACGACGCTGCCAGCTTCGTCGCCAGCGAAGGTTCCATCCGTGGCGTGAAACTCGAAAGCGCCCTCGACCACATTCGCCACCAGGCACCACAGCTGAACGCAAGCGACGCACAACTGGCACAAGCGATCCTGACAATCTAAACGACTGCCCAGGCATGGGGCACGTCCGGCGTGTCCCAGAGTCTTGGCGTTGGCTCCAGGCCGGACCTTGCGCTAGCCTTGGGACTCACTTTCAACTGTCGAGTCTCATGCGTTTTCCTTCAAGTCTCTTGATCGCTCCAGTCTTTCTTATCCTTGGCTACTGTGGATCAGTCCACGCTTATGACGCCTTCAACCTGTCCACCCAAGGCATCGTCGCCAGCGGTTACGCTACAAGTTTGGTGACCAGCGCCCCCTTCGACCATAAACTGCTGCTCGCCGCCCAGGATGACGCGGCGGCATACGTTGCCAGTGACGGCCAACTGAGAGGCGCACGACTGGAGTCGGCCCTGCGGTATCTGCGCCGAACCCAGGCAAAACTTCATGCCAGCGACCTTGAACTGGCACAAGCAATTCTCGTCCAATAGTTATCCCTGTTTTTCTGGAGTCGTTCCATGCGTAACCCGCTGATTGCTGCCACCTTAGGCCTGCTGCTGTTGGCCGATGTAACCCAGGCACATACTCTGGTTGCCACCAGTAACATGCTGATCCGTGCTACCCAGCGCACCCTCGATTTCACCTCCGACACCACCACATCCATTCGCGATTCGAAAATCGTGCGCGAAGCCCAGGACGACGCCGCCAGTTTCGTTGCCAGCAATGGCGACATTCGTGGCGCTCACCTGGAATCCGCTTTCGACTTGCTGCGCACCCGCGTGCCGGAAGCCCGTGACGCCAGTGATCAGGATCTCGCCGAAGCCATCCTCGCACTGTGAGACGCCCAGGCACCTGGCTGCTGGCCGGGGCCCTGTTGCTGCTTGGCAACACGGCCCAAGCAGGCCTTCAGTTACATCTCAAGACCGAAGGTCTGACGCCCGCGCAGCAGCAAGCCAGCCAGGCGTTGCTCGATGAAGCCATGCAGGCACTGCCGCCACGTTTTATCGAGCAACTCGATCGACGCATCGACGTCGATTGGACCGATGACATGCCGCGCAACGCCTACGGTCAGGCATCACTGGTGTCCGAGCTCGATCTGAACCGCAACCTGCTGGCCGGCCTCACCGATGGCAGCGCCGCGACCAGGAAAACCCATCGCCCTCATGGGACCGTGCGCAAGGAACTGCTGGCCACGGTGTTGCACGAACTGACGCACATCTACGATCGCTCGCGCCTGTGGCCGGATACCGAACGCAAGCTGATTCAGCGCTGCACCCGGCACAACAACAGCTCAGGGCTGGTTGGCATTCCCGACCAATGTCGAGGCCAGTCCGATCGGCGCTTTACCCTCAGTGACGATCCGCGTTTGCTCGACCTCGCTGGCTGGCAGCAATACGTAGGCCGTCGTGGAGAACGCGAACAGCACAATCGCCAGATTGCCCGCAGTCCGGATATCTACGAGACCAGCAGTCCAAAGGAGTTCGTCGCGGTCAACATGGAGTATTTCCTCCTCGACCCGAGCTACGCCTGCCGCCGCCCGGCGCTGTACCGCTACTACAAGGAACATTTTGGCTGGGCGCCCGCTGCCAAAGACACCTGCAGCAAAACCCTCGCTTTCCTCAATGCCGGCAACGACTTCGCCAAGACACCTTTGGGCCAGGTCGATCCGGAGCGGGTCTATGCCGTTGACTACCTGCTGGCCGAGGCTAACCAGAACCTGTTCAGCCGCTGGGGCCACAGCATGTTGCGCCTGGTGATCTGTGCGCCGGGGCGACCACGCGGGCCGGATTGTCGATTGGACCTGGACCAGCATCTGGTGCTGTCGTACCGCGCCTTCGTCGGCGACGTACAACTGTCGAGCTGGGATGGCCTGGTCGGCAAATACCCGTCGCGGCTGTTTATCCTGCCGCTGTCTCAGGTCATCGACGAATACACCAAGACCGAATTGCGCAGCCTGGCCTCCGTACCCCTGAACCTGTCGCGCAGAGAGATTGAAGACGTGGTGGAGCGTGCTGCCGAGATGCACTGGAGCTACGACGGCAACTACTTCTTCCTGTCAAACAACTGCGCGGTGGAAGAACTGAAATTACTGCGCGGCGGCACCAACAATCCGCAACTGGTGGGGCTCGACAACATCATGCCCAACGGCTTGCTGGAGGTACTGAAGGGCCGTGGACTGGCGGACACCAGCGTGCTGGACGATCCGCGAGAGGCCTTGCGCCTGGGCTATCGCTTCGACTCCTTCCGCGATCGTTATCAGGCCATGTTCGAAATACTGAAAAAGCAATTGCCGATCAAGCAGGAAACCGTCGAAGACTGGCTGGACTTAAAAGCCCAGGAGCGTCGCCAATGGTTCGAGCAGGCCGATTTGCGTACCAGTGCGGCGTTGCTTCTGCTGGAACAGGCGAGTTTCCGTCGACAGTTGCTATTGGCTCAGGATGAAGTGAAGCAGCGTTATCTGGGCGCCCGAGAGCTGAAGAATGGCGGCATGGACAAGGCCAACGAGACGCTCAAGGACATTCTCGCCAACAGTGGCTTCCTCAGCCGGCCAGCGGAACTGCTGGGCACCCACGGTTATGGCTTGCCACAGCCGAGCGAGTGGCAGCATCTGGAAGCGGAAAGCAGCCAGCGCCAGAAGCAGCTCCTGGCGCTGTCCGGGGATCTGGACAAGGAAGTGAGGGCACTGCTTGAACCTGGCCGTGCCGCCGAAATGGCCGCTAACGAGGCCAACGTGAAACAGATTGGCGAGCACTTGCGCAAACTGCACAGGGCGTCGGGCGGGATAGAGTTGCCCTGACCCCGCTCCTACAGGGGGTTCAGGGTTCAACCCAATGACAGATCCATCAGTACAGCCCTCCCTGCAGAACCTCATAAACAATCCAGGTTTCCGCGGCGATCAGCACAACGTCCGCGCCCGCGCGACGCCATTCGTAGCCCGGGTAATACGGCAACCGGCTTAACGCGCGTTTATCCAGGCGTTCGCCGTAATAGCCCCGAGGCTGCGGCCTGCCACGCACCAAGATGACACCCGGTGGTGGCGGGGCCCAAGGCCGGCCATCAGGCGTTTCGACATTTTCATCAGGTCTTTCCTCGCAACACGCACAGCAAAAAGGGCCTCAGAACGCAGTCCTGAAGCCCTCGGTCTTGCTGTTTAGTCTGTGCCGCGAGGCGCTAATTCCTCTGTATCAGGAACTTTACCCTCAGTTGACGCGGGCTTTACGCACGCCATCGGCCAATGCCGAGCAAAGGCTCAGCACACCATCGACCGCCTGATCCGGCGTCGAGGCATTGGCGATGTGATCGATCAGTGCCGAACCCACGACCACACCGTCCGCCAGACGCGCGATAGACGCTGCTTGCTCCGGCGTGCGAATGCCGAAACCGATGCTGATCGGCAGATCGGTATGGCGACGCAAACGGGCGACCGCCTCTTCAACGTGTTCCAGCGTCGCCGCACCAGCACCGGTCACACCGGCAACGGACACGTAGTAAACAAACCCGGAGCTGCCGTTAAGCACTGTCGGCAGACGCACATCGTCGGTGGTCGGGGTGGTCAGACGGATGAAGTCCAGGCCGGCAGCCTGTGCCGGATCGCACAACTCGCCGTTATGTTCGGGAGGCAGGTCGACCACGATCAGACCATCGACACCGGCCTCTTTCGCTTCGGCGATAAAGCGCGGCACGCCATATTTGTGGATCGGGTTGAAGTACCCCATCAGCACCAGCGGCGTTTCATTGTTGTCCTTGCGGAACTCGCGAACCATTTGCAGGGTTTTCGCCAGGTTCTGCTTGGCAGCCAGAGCACGGATGTTGGCGAGCTGGATTGCCGGACCGTCGGCCATCGGATCGGTGAAGGGCATGCCCAGTTCGATCACGTCGGCGCCTGCAGCCGGCAAGCCTTTGAGGATCGCCAGGGACGTGTCATAGCCCGGGTCGCCAGCGGTCACGAAGGTCACCAGGGCGGCGCGGTTCTGTTCCTTGAGTTCGGCAAAACGTGTTTGCAGGCGGCTCATCAGTGTTTCTCCTGCTTCGATTGCTCTTGTTGAGAGTGTTCCATGTGGTGCATCACGGTTTGCATGTCTTTGTCGCCACGGCCGGACAGGTTAACCACCATCAGGTGATCCTTTGGCAGCTTCGGTGCACGCTTGAAGACTTCAGCCAGGGCATGGGCGCTTTCCAGGGCAGGGATGATCCCTTCCAGGCGGCAGCATTGGTGGAACGCGGCGAGAGCCTCGTCGTCGGTCACCGAGGTGTACTGGGCGCGACCGATGTCGTGCAACCAGGCGTGTTCAGGGCCGATGCCTGGATAATCCAGACCTGCTGAGATCGAATGAGCGTCGATGATCTGGCCATCGTCGTCCTGCAGCAGGAAGGTGCGGTTGCCGTGCAACACACCCGGTACGCCGCCGTTCAGGCTGGCCGCATGCTTTCCGGTCTCGATGCCGTAACCGGCGGCTTCAACGCCGATGATTTCGACGCTCTTGTCGTCAAGGAACGGGTGGAACAGCCCCATGGCGTTGGAGCCGCCACCAATGCACGCCACCAGGCTGTCCGGCAGGCGGCCTTCCTGGGCTTGCAACTGCTCACGGGTTTCCTTGCCGATCACGGCCTGGAAGTCGCGAACCATTGCCGGGTAAGGGTGCGGACCGGCCACGGTGCCGATCAGGTAGAAAGTGCTGTCGACGTTCGTCACCCAGTCACGCAGGGCTTCGTTCATCGCATCCTTCAGGGTGCCGGTGCCGGCCACCACCGGGATAACCTCGGCGCCCAGCAGCTTCATGCGAAACACGTTGGCCTGCTGACGCTCGATGTCAGTGGTGCCCATGTAGATCACGCAATCCAGACCGAAACGCGCAGCGACGGTGGCCGTGGCCACACCGTGCATGCCGGCGCCGGTCTCGGCAATGATGCGTTTCTTGCCCATGCGCCGCGCCAGCAGGATCTGGCCGATGCAGTTGTTGATCTTGTGCGCGCCAGTGTGGTTCAACTCTTCACGCTTGAGGTAGATCTTCGCGCCGCCACAGAACTCGGTCAGACGCTCGGCGAAGTACAGTGGGCTCGGACGGCCGACGTAATCGCGCTGGAAGTAGGCCAGTTCTTCCTTGAATGCAGGATCTTCCTTGGCCAACTCATATTCACGGGCCAGGTCGAGGATCAACGGCATCAGGGTTTCGGCAACGTAGCGGCCGCCGAACGCGCCAAACAGGCCGTTGGCATCAGGGCCGTTGCGCAGATTAGTCTGGGTCATTTGGCGCTCCAGTTGAATGCGTGAAGTGATGCATAAAGTGATAGTGGGCTTAACTCTACCCCTGACGCCTCGGCCTGAAAACCGATAAGATCGCCACAACCTGTCAGTAAAACTCACAGATCAAATGAGCCATGACCTTCCACCGCTGAACGCGCTTCGCGCCTTCGAAGCCACCGCCCGCTTGAACAGCGTCAGTCAGGCGGCCGAGCAGTTGCATGTCACCCATGGGGCCGTCAGCCGGCAATTGAAAGTCCTCGAAGAACACTTGGGTGTGAGCCTGTTCATCAAGGACGGACGCGGCCTGAAACTCACAGATGCCGGGTTGCGCCTGCGTGACGCCAGCAGCGAAGCCTTCGAACGCCTGCGCGGTGTTTGCGCCGAACTCACACAAAGCACAGCCGATGCCCCGTTCGTGCTCGGTTGCTCGGGAAGCCTGTTGGCCCGCTGGTTTATCCCGCGACTGGGGAGACTCAATGCCGACCTGCCGGACTTGCGCCTGCACCTGTCGGCCGGAGAAGGCGATCTCGATCCGCGAAGACCGGGGCTGGATGCCTTGCTGGTCTTTGCCGAGCCACCCTGGCCGGCGGACATGCAGGTTTTTGAGCTGGCCAGCGAACGTATCGGTCCGGTCATGAGTCCTCGGTTCAGCGGCTATGAGCGGCTCAGGCAAGCGCCGGAAACCGCACTGTTGAGCGAACCCTTGCTGCACACCACCTCACGCCCGCAAGCCTGGCCGAGCTGGGCGCAACCACGCGGCCTCGACGCCAGGGCGTTGAAGTACGGTCAGGGATTTGAACATTTGTATTACTTGCTCGAAGCCGCTGTCGCAGGCCTGGGCGTGGCGATTGCCCCCGAACCCCTGGTGGCCGAGGACTTGAAGGCCGGTCGCCTGGTTGCACCATGGGGTTTCAGTGAAACCCCGGCGCAACTGGCGTTGTGGCTACCCAAGCGCGCCGCGGACGGGCGCGCCCGGCAACTGGCTCAGTGGCTCAGGAACGAGCTGCGTCGAGCGGATTAATCACGCTTGCACAACAGATAAGCGGCCAGCAGGCCCAATGCGCCCACAGCGACACCAGCTGTTGTCCAGGGGTGTTCCTGGGCGTAGTCACGGGTGGCAATCCCGGTTTCGCGGGTTTTGACCTTGACCTCTTCATAGGCGTCGGCAAGCAGATGGCGCGAGTGCCTCAAGGCATTCTCGGCGTTGCTTTTCAGGGTCTTGAGGGTTTTACGCGACTCGTCCGAGGCATCGTCCTTCAGGCTTTCCAAAGACTTGAGCAGACTCTCGATCTCGGCTTCCATGCTTTGCAATGAGGCTTTGCGTAACGAGGTGTTGGCCATGGTGGCTCTCCTGCACTGGTGATAAGTGGCGTGTGTTGGTTGGGACTTCAGGGGCGCGAGAAAGTGCATAAAATCTGAACTTCATCCGGAGAACGACCAACACAAGAAATAGGAAAAATCACTGCTAGGCTGTAATTCACACGCCGAGGAGAACGCCATGTCTGACCATCACACCTACAAGAAAGTCGAGCTGGTTGGCTCGTCCACCAGCAGTATCGAAGATGCGATCAACAACGCGCTGGCCGAAGCCAGTAAAAGCCTCAAGTACATGGAATGGTTTGAAGTAACCGAGACCCGTGGGCACATCCGGGACGGCAAGGCTGCACACTTTCAGGTGACCTTGAAAGTCGGGTTTCGGATTGCCAGTAGCTGACTTTGGGCTAGTCTTCTGAACTTGCACGCCGGCCGAATGCCACAGGGAATGGCAATGCGCGACATGAGTGCGTCCGGCTGACGGCTGGTTACCCCTATGACCCGACCAGGGAATGCAACCGATGAAGAAGTTTATGTTGGCGGTAGGTTTGTTGAGCCTTGCGGGGACCGCATTGGCGGGCGGCAAGCCATGCGAAGAGCTGAAAGCCGAAATCGCAGCGAAACTTGATGCCAAGGGCGTTTCCGGTTATTCGCTGGAGATTGTCGATAAAGGTGCCGCTGCCGGCGGGAAAGTTGTTGGCAAGTGCGAAGCGGGCGCCAAAGTGATCGTCTATAAAAAGTAGGCAGAATCCCACCTGAAAAAAAGCCGACACCACGGTGTCGGCTTTTTTACGCCTGCCGTTTGAGTATCAGCCTCGCATGACCTGCGCCAGCAACTCGTAGGAATGCACGCGATCCGAATGTTCGTACAGGTCACAGGTGAAAATCAGCTCGTCAGCCTGGGTCTGTTCAATCAGGACCTCGAGTTTGGCGCGGATTTTCTGCGAGCTTCCGATCATGGCCAAGCCAAGGAAATCGTGCACGGCCTCTCTCTCATGAGGCAGCCACAGGCCGTCCATGGTCTTCACCGGCGGGCGCTGTACCAGGCTTTGGCCACGCATCAGGGCGAGAATCCGCTGGAACACCGAAGTCGCCAGGTAATCGGCCTGCTCATCGGTATCGGCTGCCACCAATGGCACACCGAGCATCACGTAGGGCTTGTCCAAAACGGCTGACGGCTTGAAGTGATTGCGGTAGACCCGAATCGCTTCATGCATGTAGCGCGGTGCGAAATGCGAAGCGAAGGCGTAGGGCAAACCGCGTTCACCCGCCAGCTGCGCACTGAACAGGCTCGATCCCAACAACCAGACCGGCACATTGGTCCCGGTCCCCGGCATGGCGATGATGCGTTGATCCGGGGTCCGTGGCCCAAGGTAGCGCAGCAGTTCCGTCACATCTTCCGGGAAATCGTCGGCGCTGCCGGAGCGTTCGCGGCGCAGCGCACGTGCGGTCATCTGGTCAGAGCCGGGCGCGCGACCCAGGCCCAGATCAATCCGGCCCGGATAAAGGCTTTCCAGGGTGCCGAACTGCTCGGCGATCACCAGCGGTGCATGGTTGGGCAACATCACCCCACCCGAACCGACACGAATGGTCGACGTACCACCGGCCAGATAACCGAGCAGCACCGATGTCGCAGAGCTGGCGATGCCGTCCATGTTGTGATGCTCAGCCACCCAGAAGCGGTTGTAACCGAACTTCTCGACGTGCTGCGCCAGGTCCAGCGAGTTGCGCAGCGACTGGGCCGCGCTGCCGTTCTCGCGCACCGGCACCAGATCGAGGGTCGAGAATTTGATATCGGACAGTCGTTTCATGAACCTGCTTCTCCAATTGAGGGCGCAGGTTTGTTCTTGCGAACGCAAACCTGCCGAATCCAAAAGCGTGTTCATGCAATGTGGGCATATACCCGAGTTTCAATAGCCAGGTAAAAAAACCCGCGAAAAAAGCAGATTGATCGGACGAGGTGAACCTTGCCCCACCATCTATCGCCATGGCGTTTTCCATGATCCTCGGTGATGACAAAAAAGGCTGTCCGGTGTCCAGGGTACTGAAGGCGAAGATCAGCCTGGAGGCAACATTGGTCGGCTGGATTTCTGTTGAAAACAAAAGATCGCAGTTTTGTGCAACCTGCCGGGATCATTCGGCAAAAGCTGCTCAAGGCTGCGATCTTTTTTACGGCGTGACAGATCTGCCCGCTAAAACTATGGTCGAATAAATGACAGCAGCGAAACCCCATGAATATGCGTGCTGCCTCAAAGGAGCTTCAACCATGAAACGTTTTGCCTTGGCGGTTATCTGTTGCGCACTGGCCACTTCGGCCCTCGCAGCACCGAAGCCCTGCGAAGAACTCAAGGCCGAGATCGAAGCCAAGATTCAGGCCAGTGGCGTCACTGCCTACACGCTTGAAATCGTCACCAACGACGAAGTACACGACCAGAACATGGTCGTGGGCTCGTGCGAAAATGGCACCAAAAAAATCATCTACCAGAAGAACGACCGCTGACAGCTCACATCAGGCAGTAGGACTCCCGATCTTCAGCGACGATCTCGCGCTTGGCGTTGTACAGCCGGGCCTCGGGTATGAAGGCGATTGAGCGGCCTTGGAGCACATAACGCTGACCGGCTTCGAAATGATCGTAATTGATGGTCAGGTAGCAGATCCGTTCAGAGGGGCCGTTCATCATGCTCAATCCGCCACCACCGGGTACTTCAAAGTCGAAACGGACGATCAGTTCGTGGCTGCCCGGCGTGACCTCAAAAAAACGCCCATCGGGCAGGCGCTGTTTATCCAGTCGTTCGGCCATCAACAACTTGTCGTTAGGGAAGGGCGTAGAGAATTCGACCCAGGCCATCTTCGGATTAGCCGCCGGCATCGGGCTCTGACAACCGGCAACAACACTGGCGGCGAGTAACAGCATCAACCTGCGCATGATGAATGTCCCTGGGGATTATGTATTCAGCATAACGCCGATCAGGTGCCTTGGCAGCCCGCTGGCTTGCCTTGACCAATCACTTTTCGCTGCTGATCGTAGAGTTTCGCCCAAGGCCGAAAACCAATGTTTCCCGCCTGTAGCTCATAACGCTCACCCGCGTTGAAATCGTTGAATTTCACGCTCAACTGACAATCGCGCCACAACGGCTCGGCGTCGGGACCGATGTTGGTGGGCTGGACCGAAAACTGATAGCGGACCGTCAACTCATGGCTACCGGGCTGGACCTCGAAATAGCGTTTATCGTCAGTGGCCTTGTTATCGACCTCAAGCGCCTGCAGCGCCGTATCTTCCTGCTTTGAGTCCAGGTCGATCCAGGCTTGCGCAGGATCAGGGCGAGGTATTCCGAAACCAGCACAGCCGGCCAGAAACAGCAGGCCACCCGTCAGTACCAACATGCGCATAGCGGAGCTCCATTCAAGCGGGATAGTCTTGTGCAAAGACTCTCCAAGGAAGAATTATTGTGTTCAGGCCGCTTCCTAGCCTTGGTTTACTTGATCGCGTTTTTCGCGTTTTGTTTCCGGGTGTGTTGTTTTTGTTGCTCAACGGTTGCGCCAGCGTCAGCTATTACAGCCAATTGGTCAGCGGCCAACTGCAGTTGCTGCGGGCCAGGGAGCCTGTTTCCAGTGTGATTGCCGACCCGGCGCGCGATGAAAAACTACGTACACACCTGGAGCAATCGCAAAAAGCCCGAACGTTCGCCAGCCGGCAATTGCACCTGCCGGATAACCAGAGTTACCGCTTGTATGCAGACATTGGGCGGCCCTTCGTCGTCTGGAATGTCTTCGCCACGCCGGAATTTTCCCTCAAGCCTGTAAACCACTGTTTCCCCGTTGCCGGTTGCGTGGCCTACCGCGGTTACTACAGCCAGGGCGCAGCCCGCGGCGAAGCTGCTGTGCAACGCTTACAGGGCATGGACGTGTCGATTGGCGGTGTCGAAGCGTATTCGACGCTTGGCTGGTTCAATGACCCAATCATCAGTTCGATGATGGGCTGGGGCGATGAGCGACTGGCCACGCTGATCTTTCACGAGTTGGCCCATCAGCGCTTCTATGTGAAGGACGACACGGAGTTCAACGAATCCTTTGCCACCTTCGTCGAGCAGGAAGGTACTCGCCAATGGCGCGCCTACCGCCACCTGCCACCGGCTGACAATGCGCAGGCGCGTCAGCGCGACCAGTTCACCGAGTTGGTGCTCAAGACCCGCACCCGACTGGAAAAACTCTACACCGCGCCGTTGCCAACCGAACAAATGCGCCAGCACAAGGCGGCCGAGTTCGAGCGCTTGCGCAGCGAATACCGGCAAATGCGCGACCGTCAGTGGGCTGGAGACAAACGCTACGACGCCTGGATCTATGCGCCAATGAACAATGCCCGGCTATT
The DNA here is from genome assembly GCF_002113025.1 of Pseudomonas sp. B28(2017). Lineage (GTDB taxonomy): Bacteria > Pseudomonadota > Gammaproteobacteria > Pseudomonadales > Pseudomonadaceae > Aquipseudomonas. Next base: position 21,153 of record NZ_NEJH01000003.1, read on the forward strand.
GCCGTTTGGTTTGTACGATCAATGGGTACCGGCATTTACCGCGCTGTTCCATCAGGTGGATGGCAACTGGCTGCAGTTTTATGCGGCCGTGGAGAAGCTCGGTGCCTTGCCCATGGACCAGCGCAAAGCAGCGTTGAAAACGCTGGCTGACGGCACCAATCAACCAAAGAACCAGTAGCAAACCCCGATTGAACCCAGCACCCCGGCAAGCTCCGCCAGCAATGCGCAGCCAACCGCATGGCGTGCGCGCTGGATGCCCACGGCGCCGAAGTACACCGCCAGGACATAGAACGTCGTCTCTGTACTGCCCTGGACCGTTGCCGCCACCAGTGCCGGGAAGCTGTCTACGCCCGAGGTCTTCATGGTTTCGATCAACATCGCCCGGGCGGCGCTTCCGGAGAAGGGTTTGACCATCGCCGTCGGCAGCGCATCGACGAAGCGCGTGTCCCAACCGGCCCACGCCACCAGATGGCGAATCCCGTCCAGGCCGAAGTCCAGCGCCCCGGAGGCGCGCAACACGCCCACCGCGCAGAGCATCGCCACCAGGTAGGGCAGCAAGTTCTTGGCGACGTCGAAACCCTCTTTGGCACCTTCGACGAAGGCCTCGTAGACCTTCACTTTGCGCAGTGCACCGATCAGCAGAAACAGCATGATCAGACCAAACAACGTCAGGTTGCCGAGGATCGATGACAAGCCGGCCAGCGCGGTCGCCGAAAGGGTCGCCAGCAAGGCCATGAAAGCACCGAGGGCGAGGGCGCCGGGGATCAGGTAGGCCAGCACCACGGGGTCCCAGATGCGCAAACGCTGCATGAACGCCACTGACAGGAAGCCGACAATGGTCGAGCAACTGGTCGCCAGCAGGATCGGCAGGAACACCAGCGTCGGGTCTGGTGCGCCTTGCTGGGCGCGATACATGAAAATAGTGACCGGCAGCAGGGTCAGCGAGGAAGCGTTGAGCACCAGGAACAGAATCTGTGCGTTGCTGGCGACGGTAGCGCTGGGATTGAGTTCTTGCAGCGCCTTCATGGCCTTGAGACCGATCGGCGTGGCAGCGTTGTCCAGACCCAGGCCATTGGCGGCGAAGTTAAGGGTGATCAGGCCGATGGCCGGATGTCCAGGCGGAACTTCAGGCATCAGGCGCAAAAACAGCGGCCCCAAGGCCCTGGCCAACCATTCGACGATCCCGGCTTTCTCGGCAATGCGCAGAAAGCCGAGCCAGAGGGTGAGGGTGCCGAACAGCAGCACCATGACTTCGACCGATAGCTTGGCCATGCCGAAAATGCTTTCCACCATCGCCGCGAATATCCCGGCGTTACCGCCAATCAGCCACTGGACCAGCGCCGATACGGCGGCCACGATGAAGAAGCCAAGCCACAGGCCATTGAGCATCAGTCAAACCCCCCAAAAGATCCGCGAATGATAGCGGGGTGGCCAGAAACGACAAACCCCGAATTTCTCCGGGGTTTGTCTGTTATTGCCTGCACCGCTCCCACAAGGGGTGTTGCATCAGTTCTTGGAAACTTCACCCAGCGGCAGTGTTTCCTTGCTGCGCCAGTGCGGCAGGGAGTTCCAGTAGCGCTGACCCTTGGCGTCGTCGTACATACCTTCCCAACGAGCGATAACCAGAACGGCCAGAGCGTTGCCGATCACGTTCAGTGCAGTACGGGCCATGTCCATGACGCGGTCGACACCGGCGATGAACGCCAGGCCTTCCAGTGGAATACCGACGCTGCCCAAGGTGGCCAGCAGTACCACGAAGGACACGCCTGGTACGCCGGCGATGCCTTTGGAGGTGACCATCAATGTCAGTACCAGCAGCAGTTGCTGGCTGATCGACAGGTCGATGCCATACAGCTGGGCGATGAAGATCGCTGCAATGCTTTGGTACAGGGTCGAACCGTCGAGGTTGAACGAGTAACCGGTCGGCACCACGAAGCTGCAAATGGCTTTCGGCGCGCCGTAGGCTTCCATTTTCTCGATCACGCGCGGCAGCACGGTTTCGGAGCTGGCGGTGGAGTAGGCCAGTACCAGCTCATCCTTGAAGATGCGTATCAGCTTGATCACCGAGAAGCCGAACAGGCGAGCGATCAGGCCCAGGATCACGAAAGCGAAGAAGGCAATGGCGAAGTAAACCAGGATCACCAGTTTGGCCAGCGGCAGCAGCGACGCGAAGCCGAAGTTGGCCACCGTCACCGCGATCAGCGCGAACACGCCGATCGGGGCGTAGTTCATGATCATGTGAGTGACCTTGAACATGCTTTCAGATACGCCCTGGAACATCTTCACCAGCGGTTCGCGCAGGTCTGCCTGCAGGCTCGACAGGCCGAGACCGAACAATACGGAGAAGAAGATGATCGGCAGCATTTCGCCGCGGGCCATGGCCGCGAAGATATTCGACGGGATCAGGTTGAGGATGGTTTCGATGAACGCATGTTCATGCTGAACCTCGGCCGCCGTGGCCTGGTACTTGGAAATGTCCACAGTGCCCAGGGTGCTCATGTCGATGCCGGCACCCGGATGGAACAGGTTGGCCAGCAGCAGACCGACCACGATGGCGATGGTAGTGACGATCTCGAAGTAAATGATGGTCTTGAGGCCGATACGCCCCAGTTTCTTGGCGTCACCGACGCCTGCGATGCCGACGATCAGAGAGGAGATGACGATCGGAATCACGATCATCTTGATCAGACGGATAAAGATATCGCCTGCCGGTTGCAGGACGTTGCTGATCCACCAGGCTTTTTCGGCACTGAAATGGTTGAGCAGCGCACCGATTGCAATCCCCAATACCAGACCGATGAGGATCTGCCAGGCGAGGCTAAGCTTTGCCTTCTTCATATCTTTACCCTTACTTGTTGTTTGACTCAGGGAGATGCGCGAACTGGAACGCTTATGGCGAAAAAGTCTAGTGCATCTACCCTCCGTATAAGGTGCCCCGGAACGCGTATTGACGGCTCTCTGGCAGGCGAAAAAAGGCGCAACTATTCCGATGCAAGGGAGCGCCGTCTAATGCCATAAACGCCTACCCCATGCCGAATCGGCATGGGTTTTTTTTACCGAAAGCGACGTCGCAATCGGTTCGAATGCGACATTTCAGCAGGCATAAGTGCCGTGAACCGGTCATCACAGAGCAGATTGAATGTTTTTTGAGCAGTGGCTGAGCGTTGATTTTTCGGCAGAATCCCGCTGGACGAAGCGAAAAATCACGGCCAAAGAAAATGGATTTTTCTCGATATACGGTCGCTGGTGAAACACCAGGAAAAGTATTTTGCGACGTAACAAGGACAAAGATGCGATAACACTGGTGAAACCGAGACGAGCGCTCTATTTCAATGTGTTGCGTGTTCAAGCCCTTCGCAAGTCCGTCGAGCCATGGCGGTCCGGCGAACTTGCGCAGCAGCTTTTCCTGACCCGGCCCTTGCGCAGGCACTCCCTGTACCCGTAGGTCACTCCGCCCCTGAAACAGGCAGAACGTCCCGACCCCTTGGTCATGCGCCAGCCTTCCTCAGGTGACGCAGGTGGAAGGAGGCGCTGTGGCCTCCTCTCATATCAGTCTCGACCGCGACGGCCAAAAAAGAAGGAGGCAATGAACATCACCAGGAACACGACAAACAGAATCTTGGCGATACCCGTGGCGGTGCCCGCTATACCACCGAAACCCAGTACGGCGGCGACGATGGCGATGATCAGGAATGTGATTGCCCAGCTCAACATGGTGATTCTCCTTACACTTGTGTTTAGAGGTGCTGCGTTTCCCGGCACATCGGGTGCGGCGGAAGTTTTGCCTAGAACACCCAACGCTCTTGATGACGCATCTCACCCACAGGCCCGGCCTGGTCGACATCCATCATTCGCATCGGTGGGCTATCGGCCTGACCGCTGCTGACAGCACTGAAATGGTGTTGGGCCGGATGCGGAGTCGACAGGAACGGCGCCTCCAGCTGCTGACTCTGCTCCCAGCGCAGAAACTGCTGGCCGCCGATCAGGGTGATCAACAGCACCAGAACAGCAAACAGTCCTTGCAGGATATGCACAGGCGACAGGCGCAGGTGGGCGGCACGTTGACGGTTCATCCTGGAGCTCCTACCACTCGGGTCGGTATTCGATAGCGGGCGTTTGTTTTTTCAATGCCCTGGTTAACCAGACAATTGCAGCCCGCATGCCAGCTTTTACTCGAAATAATTCCCTTTTATTTCAATATCTTATGACCACCAAAGAAATCACTTCGCGCGCATCCTGCACGATGCCACGGGGGCAGTCGTGCGTATTGCACGACTCGCATGAAGGGAAGGTGTAAATTTTTTGAATTGAGAGAAGGGAGCGGATGTCAGAAATACAGGCTGCCCACTCTCCAGTAACCGGCATCTACTAAAAGACCCGCATAACCAGGTAGCTAACCGATTCATCGGATGAAAGCTACTCTGCCATGACAGCATTGGCTCAGAATCAATCATGCAACTTGCCCGATTTTTCCGAGCCTAAATAAAGATCATTCATTAAGGAGCGCAGGAAAATGGAATCAGCCACTGAGCATCAAGGCCGCATTCTGCTGGTGGATGATGAGTCCGCTATCCTGCGTACCTTCCGTTATTGCCTTGAAGACGAAGGCTACAGCGTGGCCACCGCTACCAGCGCCGCGCAGGCAGATACCCTGTTGCAGCGACAGGTCTTCGACCTGTGCTTCCTCGATTTGCGCCTGGGTGAAGACAACGGCCTCGATGTGTTGGCCCAGATGCGTATCCAGGCGCCCTGGATGCGGGTGGTGATCGTCACTGCGCACTCGGCCGTCGACACGGCGGTGGATGCGATTCAGGCCGGTGCCGCCGACTATCTGGTCAAACCGTGCAGCCCCGATCAATTGCGCCTGGCAACCGCCAAGCAACTGGAAGTGCGGCAACTGTCGGCGCGACTGGAAGCCCTGGAAGGTGAAGTGCGCAAGCCCATGGATGGCCTGGACTCCCACAGCCCGGCCATGAAAGTGGTACTCGAAACCGCCCGCCAGGTTGCCACGACCGATGCCAATATCCTGATTCTTGGTGAATCCGGTACCGGCAAGGGCGAACTGTCCCAAGCCATTCACGGCTGGAGCAAACGCGCGAAGAAATCCTGCGTCACGATCAACTGCCCGTCGCTGAGTGCCGAACTCATGGAAAGCGAACTCTTCGGCCACAGTCGCGGCGCCTTCACCGGCGCCAGCGAAAGCACCCTGGGCCGAGTCAACCAGGCTGACGGCGGGACGCTGTTTCTCGACGAAATCGGCGACTTTCCCCTGACATTACAGCCAAAATTGCTGCGTTTTATTCAGGACAAAGAATATGAGCGCGTCGGTGATCCCGTGACCCGACGTGCCGATGTGCGCATCCTTGCGGCGACCAACCTCAACCTTGAGGACATGGTCCGCGACGGTCGCTTCCGCGAAGACCTGCTCTATCGCCTGAATGTCATTACCTTGCACCTGCCGCCGCTACGCGAACGCCGCGAAGATATTCTCAACCTGGCCGAGCGTCTCCTGGCGCGCTTCGTCAAGGAGTACGCCCGTCCCGCGCGCGCCTTCAGCGACGAGGCTCGGGAAGCGCTGCTGAGCTATCGCTGGCCGGGCAACATCCGTGAGCTGCGCAACGTGATCGAGCGGGCGAGCATCATCTGTCCTCAGGAGCGGGTCGAGATCAGTCATCTGGGCATGGCCGACCCCCCGGTCAACAATGCACCTCGCATCGGCGCGGCTTTGAGCCTGGATGAGCTGGAAAAGGCCCATATCGGCGCGATCCTCGCCACCGCCGACACGCTGGACCAAGCGGCCAAAACCCTGGGCATCGACGCCTCGACGCTGTACCGCAAACGCAAGCAGTACAACTTGTGAGCAATAGCCGATGAAACTGGCGATGAAATTGCGGACCCGGCTTTTCCTGAGCATCTCCGCCCTGATCACCGTCGCCTTGCTCGGGCTCTCGCTCGGGCTGGTCAGCGTGATGCAGATGGCCGGCAGTCAGGAAGCTCTGATCCGCAGTAACTTCATCACCCTGGACCTGGGGCTCAAGCTGCGTCAGACCCTGGGTGACCAGTTAATCATCATGCTGAGCGAGAAACCCGACTCTGCGGCCTTCGCGGCCTCGAAGCAGCATTACTTCGAACTGCTCGAACAAGGCATTGCCCAGGAACCGGCAGAATCAGGAAGCGAATACGGTTTCAGAAAAGCCAAGGCCGATTACGAGCGCTTTATCCAGGCTTATGAAGCATCCCCGGACACCTCGAATGTGCTCAGCAGCCAAGGCGACCTCACAGATAAATTCAACGCACTGCGCAATGGCCTGATCGCCGAGCACAAGCGCGCGCTGGATAACATCAACGATACCGAGCGCCAAGCCCGGGAGCAGGCACTGCTGATTGCCGGGTTACTTGGCCTGGTGGGGCTGGCGGTGCTGATCATCGGCTTCGTGACTGCGCAGGCCATGGCCCGGCGTTTCGGCGAGCCCATCGAGGCCTTGGCCAAGGCGGCGGACAATATCGGCCAGGGCAATTTCGATGTCACCCTGCCGATCTCTTCGGCGGTGGAGCTGAACCAGCTGACCCGGCGCTTCGGGATCATGGCCCAGGCGCTGCGTGAACATCAGGCCACCAACGTCGATGAGTTGCTGGCCGGTCAGCAGCGTTTGCAGGCCGTGCTCGACAGCATCGACGACGGACTGCTGATGATCGACCGCCAGGGTCACCTGGAACACCTTAACCCCGTAGCCCAGCGTCAACTGGGCTGGGAGTCCGATCGACTGGGTCAAGGACTGGGCACGGCGCTGGAGCGCCCCGAACTCGATGAGCAACTGCAACTGGTGCTGCGTGGCGGCACGCTGGAGCGGGCACCGGAAGACTTGAGTATCGACGTCGACGGCGAGTCGCGATTGCTGACCTATAGCCTGACCCCGGTCAGCCATACCCAGGACCATATTCTCGGCGCTGTGATGGTGCTGCATGACGTCACGGAACAGCGTGCCTTCGAACGGGTTCGCAGCGAATTTGTACTGCGCGCCTCCCATGAATTGCGTACTCCGGTCACCGGCATGCACATGGCCTTCGGATTGTTCCGTGAGCGCACGCACTTTGCCGCGGACTCCCGGGAAGCCGACCTGCTCGATACCGTGAATGAAGAAATGCAGCGGCTGATGCAGTTGATCAATGACCTGCTGAATTTCTCCCGTTACCAGAACGGCTTGCAGAAACTCACCCTGGCGCCGTGTTCCATCGAAGCATTGCTGGAGCAGGCTCAGTCACGCTTTGCCACATCGGCCGAAGAGAAGGAAATCAGTCTGCAGGTGGAAGTGCAGGGGCCTTTGCCGCGGTTGCAGGCCGACCAGCCACAGCTGGACCGGGTACTCGACAATCTGCTCGACAACGCCTTGCGTCATACTGGCTCCGGCGGGCGGATACGCCTGCAGGCCCGGCGCCACGGCGACCGGGTCATCATCAGTGTGGAGGACAACGGCGAAGGCATTGCCTACGGTCAACAGGGGCGGATCTTCGAGCCGTTCGTGCAGGTCGGACGCAAGAAGGGCGGGGCCGGGCTCGGCCTGGCCTTGTGCAAGGAAATCGTGCAATTGCATGGCGGGCGGATGGGCGTTTATTCACGGCCGGGGCAGGGTACCCAGTTCTACATGGCACTGACCGTTTAGGTCGCATTCACGCTTCGTCATCCAGCCGCCGGCCAGCCAGGCGTCGCCCCCGGGTTATCAATTCAATGAACTGAACCGCGCTCAACGCGTGGGCGAACAGCCAGCCCTGGCCGAACTTCACGCCTTCACTGCTCAGGAACTCGGCCTGGGCCTCATGCTCAATGCCCTCGGCAATCACCTTCAGGTGCAGCGACTGGGCCATATGAATGATGTGCGGAGCCACACCGCTGCTGGCAGCGTCATGGCCCAATGCATCAATGAACGCCTTGTCGATTTTCAGGCAATCCACCGGCAGGGTTTGCAAATAGGCGAGGCTGCAATAGCCGGTGCCAAAGTCATCGATCAACACCTGGTGCCCGACATCCCGCAAGGACTGCAGGTTTTCCCGGGCCACCACCACATCGACCAGCCCGCGCTCGGTGACCTCAAAAGCAATTTGCCGAGCAGCGACGCGGTGCAGGGTCAGCAACCTCGCCATCACCTGGCCGATCCGCGGAACCATCACATCACACGCAGCGAGATTGACCGAGATATACAGATGCGGGTTGGCACGCAGCAACTGGCCGAGTTGCTCGAGCAGACGTTGCAGGACGAAGTCCGTCATCTGGCGAATCTGCCCGGTATTCTCCGCCATCGGAATGAACAGATCGGGACTGGTCAAGGTACCGTCCGGCCTGCGCCAGCGCAGCAGCGCTTCAGCCCCGACACAGTTGCGGCTATCGAGGTCGAAGATCGGTTGATACAGCACCTGCAACTCACCTCGGCGAATCGCGCCGGTCAGTTCGGCGTCCAGCGACTGCCGCTGGCGCACCAGCAGAAACACCAGGAACCCAACGCATATGCCCAGCGCAAGGCTGGCCGGCAGCAGCCACCACCAGACAGCCGGGATGTGCATACCGCTACGCGGGCTGATCAACACCAATTGATACTCCGGGTTGTCGGTGGGCATGCGGTATATCAGGCGTGTCTGGGTGATCTGCAGCGCATCACGGTTTTTTGGTGGCCAGGACTCGACCGGCGGCCAGATCTGAGTAGCTCCCAACACCGGAATCGCGCGCGCACCATGGTCCAGGACAACCAGCAGGCTACTGCCCGGAGACAGGTCGACCATATCGGTCAAATGCCCGCGAGAGGTCGCGACCCGGAAATTCCCGCGCCCGAGCATCAACGCGGCGCGGTTTTCATCGGGTTCGGTGGTGGTGTTGAGCCAATAGCTGTAAGTCGGGCCCTTGATGTCTGGCGATCGAATCAGCGACAGCCCTTCCTGGCGAGGTCGATTGGAGCAGATTCGCGAGGAGTCCATGTAGGCAGCTTCGTAGACGAAGCGATAATTGAACGTAAGCTGTTGCAAGGTCGCGATCATTTCAGCATCGCAGCCGCGCAACGGTTGCGCTTCAAGGTCGTCAAGGCTTTCACGCAGTTGCCCGAAGAGCTGTTCCAGACGGGCGAGGAAGCGCTCGCCCTGAGCATTCATTTCTTCGCTTTCGTTTTGCTCGACCTGGTGTATGGCGACGAACAGGCTGCCAGCCATCAATAACGTTGCGCTCAAGACAGCCGACATCAGCCCCAGGAACCAGGGGCGATGGAGCCAACCAAGGAAGGTCTCTCGAGCAGCAGGCATTGTGCAATATCCGAAGTATTACCAATGAGTTATAGCTGCTGATTGGGAAAAAGCCCTGACCGTCGGGCGGGCGTCATTATTTTGTCTGATTCAGCACCAATAGTAGCGCTGCAGTTTGTGCATCTGGAGTGCCATCGAAGCGCGCCGGGCGAAAATGCATCTGGAATGCCGCTATCACATGCCGTGTTGCGACATCGAGTTCACCAGTTTGTGGCGAGGCATAACCCAGGCGGGCCAATTGCGCCTGAAACCAGCTGATGCTTGGCAACTGTTCGGCGAACTGCATTTGCTGGCGCGCCACCGACTGTTCGTTCGGCCAGATACCCAGGCCTTCGGCGGCCAGACGCTTCCAGGGGAACAGCGGCCCCGGGTCCAGCTTGCGCAATGGCGCAATATCGCTATGGCCGATAATGTCACGAGGCCTTATGCCATGGCGTTTGCTGATGTCCTTGAGCAACACGATCAACGACTGGACCTGATCTTCGGTGAAGGGATACCACACGCGCCCGGTTGGAGTGTCCTTGAAGCCCGGGTTGACGATTTCGATACCGATGGAACTGGAATTCAGCCAGGTCCGGCCATTCCACTCGCTCTCCCCGGCGTGCCAGGCCCGCAGGTTTTCATCCATCAGCTTGTAGATGGTGGCGCCCTTGTCATCACCAATCAGGTAATGGCTGCTGACTTCACCATGAGTCAGCAGTTGCAACGAACGCTCCAGCGAGGCATTGGTGTAATGCAACACTACAAATTGCACGCGGCTGTCGTAATTGGCCGAAGGGTGGCTGGTGTCGAAACGGGGGCCGCTGGCACAGCCGGCCAGCAGAAGCAGTGACACGATCAGAGCAAAATATTTCATGGCGAAAGGCAGTACACACAAAAATAATGCAACAGTGTAACGTAATGCCTTGCGAGCTGACGGCAATCGCATCGAATTAAACAAAATGGAACAAATGATCGTCAGCCTGGTTCCACCCGGTTGCGGCCAGCATTTTTTGCGCGATACAGCGCCTGATCGGCTCTTTTAAGCACTTGATCGCTGTACTCGCCCGGCCTGAACGCCGTCATTCCGATAGACACAGTGATGGTCACCGGCTCTCCCTTGAAGTGGAACGGGCAGGCCTCAATTGAGGCACGCAAGCTTTCCAGCAGCTTCAGCCCCGCCGCAGGCACCGTGGATGGCATTAACAGCACAAACTCTTCACCGCCAAACCGGGCAATGAAATCCGATCCGCGCAGGCGCTTGCGCAACACGCTGGCAATGATTTTCAGCACTTTGTCACCGGCCAGGTGCCCGTAGTTATCGTTGATGCGCTTGAAATGATCTAGATCGAGCATGGCCAGCATCAGCGTGTTGCCATGTTGCTGCCATTGTTTGACTTCATGATCCAGGCGCTCGCTCCAGGCCGCGCGGTTGGGCAGGCCGGTCAACGGGTCGACCAATGCCTTCTGACGTTGCTCTTCAAGGTGCTCGCGATAACCCTGAGCCTCCTGCTCCATATGGGCGACCCGTTCGGCCAGGCTGTGCAGGCGTGCAGCGACCTCTTGCTCGCGTTCATCGCGCTGTTTCTGGTGCTGGTCCATGGTGCCCAGCAAACCTTCGAGATGGTTTTCCAGGACGTGCTTGAGATCTTCCAGGTCCGCGGCTTCCTGCATGCTGCTTTGCAGGCCATCGACCTGTTCACGGATCTGCGTGTCCATTTGCCGCGCCGCCGAACGGTTGTCGGCGTGTCCTGCAGTGGCAGCCTGCAAGTTGCTCTGGAACGATTCGAGGCGCTCGTTGAGTCGTTGCAGGTAGGCTTCGAACTCGTGCTGACCGCTGTCGGTAATGGCCAGCATCAACGTGGCAAAGTCGTCGAGAATCGGCAGCAATTCGTACCAGTTCAGACCGTTTTTCAGACGATCGCGCATGGATTCGGCTTGCGGGCGATGACGTTCGGGCAATGTCAGGTCTTCAAGCAGCCCCAGCAGCGTGTCTTCGATGTGACTGGCCACCGAGCTGTAGGAGGGCTCGGGGGAATCCGGGAGTGCGTAGTGAATGTCGTGCCCGGATTGCGCCTGATGGGCGGCGACCACGTCCTCCGGCGGAATCGGAGGCAAGGGCAAGCTATCCGGCGATACTTGCGCGGTCAGTTCATCAGGGTTGGCTTCCGGCTCAGGCGGTGCCGTGACGGTTTCCGGGGTCGATTTTTCGGCCGGTTCGATTTCTGCCACGACTGCACTGGCTGGTTGAGGCTCCGCAGCCGGAGGTGCAATTGCCACGGCTGCCGGCTCGGTCGGCACCGGCTCGTCCTCAACTCGCTCAGCATCGGAAGCTTCGAAGATTGCCGACTCAATGACAACCGGGGTCAACTCGATATTCGCCGCAGGGCTCTCGGTTACAAGGGCGGTCGGTGCAGGAGAAGTCGCCGTATCCTCCGCTTCACGACCACCGAACAACCGCTGCAGCAAACCCGGCCGACCAGGCTCCGTCGGGGCCTCCATCTGGCTCAGGGCCTTGCCTTGCAAGCCACTCAGCTCGCTGAGCAACAAGGGTATCTCACGTGCCTGACTGACCCGCGCATCCAGGCGCTTGGCGAAGCTCTTGAGTGGCCGGCTCACATCCCGTGGCAGCGGCAATGTTTGCAGCTGAGTGACCAGCGCAGTCAGGGCGGCACTGGTCTGGTTGACCCGGATTTCCCGACGCTGCTCCGAGTCGAGCACCGCTTTTTCCAGGCGTGGAATCAGTGCGGCCAGGCCGGCGTCCATGTCGTCGGTACGCACGACCTCGCGCATCTCCTTCATGCATTGGTCAACAACACGGTCAGTACCTTCCGCCGCCAGGGTGCTGCGCACCAGTCCACGACGCAGCAAGTCGAGCCGCGCATCCCAGCGACGTTCGAGCTTTTCCTGCTGTTCGATGCTTTTCAGGTATTTTTCTTTCCAGCGCTGTGCTTCGTCGCTCATTCATGGGATCCGCGAGGGGCAGGACTCAACGCGGGCAATGCATCGACCGTGAGCGAACCCGGCAGACGAATCTCTACCGCGACCGGCAGGTGATCGGAAATGGGCTGTGCCAGCACCTCGACCTTTTCCAGGGTCAGGCTCGGGCTCAGCAGGATATGGTCCAGGCAGCGCTGTGGGCGCCAGCTGGGGAACGTCGCTTCCAGTTGCGGCGCGAGCAGACCGAGATCGCGCAGCGCGGAGTTTTGCAGCAGGTCATTGGCATGGGTGTTCATGTCGCCCATCAGTACCTGGTGCTTGTAGTCGCCAATCAGGTCGCGGATGTAGGCCAGCTGCAGGCTGCGCGCCCGGGCGCCCAGCGCCAGGTGCATCATGACCACCACCAGCGCTTCCGGGCCTTCGCCGAACCGTACCAGAATGGCTCCGCGACCCTTTGGTCCTGGCAAGGGATGATCTTCAATGGCCCACGGGCGCAATCGGCTGAGCACGCCATTGCTGTGCTGGGCCAGGCGACCGAGATTGCGATTGAGTTGTTGATACCAGTAGGGAAAGGCGCCGAGTTGGGCCAGGTGTTCAACCTGATTGACGTAGCCTGATCGCAGACTACCGCCATCGGCCTCCTGCAAGGCGACCAGATCGAAGTCGCCCAGCAGATTGCCGATTTTCTGCAGATTGTCGGCACGCCCGGTGTGCGGCAGCAGATGCTGCCAGCCCCGGGTCAGGTAATGCCGATAGCGCTCGGTACTGATACCGACCTGGATATTGAAACTGAGCAAGCGCAGACGGCTGTCTTCGGGCAAGCCCGAGGACTCCAGATGATGCTCGTTGACCCGTGGATCATGCAGGCCAACGATGCGTTCAGTACCCCATCGGCGCATGGCAGTGACTGCCCTTAGTTGGCGGCAGCCTTGTTAGCTGCTCGCTCTTTGTCGATCAGTTTGTCGGCCAGTTGCAGGGCCTGTTCCGCACCGCCGGCAGAGCCTACGTCAAAGCGGTATTTGCCGTTGACGATCATGGTTGGAACGCCGGTGATTTCATACTTCTTGGCCAGCTCACGCGCCTTGACGATCTGCCCCTTGATAGCGAAAGAGTCGAACGTTGCGAGGAACTTGTCCTTGTCCACGCCTTGGGTAGCGAGGAAGTCGGCCATGTCATCCTTGTCGGTCAGTTTCTTGTGTTCTTTCTGAATTGCGTTGAACACCGCGGCGTGAACGTTGTGCTCGACACCCATGGCTTCAAGAGTCAGGAACATCTGACCGTGAGCATCCCACGGGCCACCGAACATGGCTGGAATGCGTACGAAATTCACATCCGTCGGCAGTTTCTCGACCCACGGATTGATCACAGGTTCGAAGGCGTAGCAATGCGGGCAGCCGTACCAGAACAGCTCGACCACTTCGATCTTGCCAGGCACGGCGACCGGAACCGGATTGCTCAGTTCGACATAGGGTGCGGCGGGGGCTTCAGCGGCCTGGGCAGTCATGCCGAACAGGCTGGCAGCGGCAAAAAAGGCGCTGATGATCAGATTACGCATGCTTTACTCCTGGACAAATTTTTCGCCTCGCGCGACTTGTCATCAGACAGATCCTGGCGGGCTTGAGTTCTGTAGTGTAACGGCAGCGGCCACAAAAAAGGGCGGCCAAAGCCACCCTTTTTATACTTCCCGGGACGGATTAATCGAGCGTTAACGTTGCTGGTAATAAGCACCCCGTTCAACGCCCGATCCACCGGCCTTAGTGAAGGCCTTGAATGTAACTGGACACTGCGGCGATATCTTCGTCGCTCAGCTTTTTGGCAATGCTCTGCATCGGCTTGGTGTCGCCGTCGTTGTTGCGGCCGCCTTCTTCCTTGCGGAAATCGGTCAGTTGCTTGGCGATATACTGAGCGTGCTGGCCACCCAGGTGCGGGAAACCGGCGGGTGCGTTGCCCGCACCATTTGGCGAGTGGCAACCGGTGCACGATGGCAGGCCCTTGGCCAGGTCGCCGCCGCGGAACAGTGCTTCACCGCGAGCCACGACTTTCGGATCGGCGGCGCCGACGCTGCCTTTCTGGCTGGCGAAGTAGGCGGCGATGTCCGCCAGGTCCTGATCGCTCAGGTTGGTCAGCAGGCCGGTCATTTCCAGAACGGTGCGCTTGCCCGACTTGATGTCGTGCAATTGCTTGGTCAGGTAGCGTTCACCCTGACCCGCCAGTTTTGGAAAGTTTGGCGCCATGCTGTTGCCATCCGGGCCGTGGCAGGCGCCACATACGGCGGCTTTGGCCTGACCGGCTTTTGCATCACCCGGTTGTACTGCCTCACCTGCAGCATGGGCCATGCCGGAGATGCCCACGGTCAACAGCAGACTCACGATCAATTTCTTCATCAGCTAATCCAACTACGGCTAAGGGTTAAGAGTTATGGACCGGGTTTACTCGCTCATCCAAAGGATGATGGCTTGGTAATCCTCGGCACTGCAGTCCATGCACAAACCACGCGGCGGCATCGCCTTGAAACCCTGGGTCACGTGTTGCACCAGCGTCTCCATACCTTTCGCCAACCTCGGCGTCCAAGCTTCCTGATCGCCTTTTTTCGGCGCCATGGGGAGTTGGCCGGAATGACAGGCACCACAAACACGGTTGTACACAGCTTCCGGATCCTGTGTAGCCTGAGCGCTGTAAAGCGGCATCATGACACCGGCAACTAGCAGCCATTTCGTCATAAAACGACCTTTTCAGGGTTGAGAGCGAGCTGCGTTCTAGTGCGCAATCAAGGTCTGTCGCTCTCGTGAACTTCATCCTACGCCGGGACAAAGCGCACACAAAATCTGCGGCATTATATACTGGCGTCACTGAAACGGAAGCGACACTGCTTGCCGCGCCCATTCCTGGCGCCGCCCACATCGGAAATCCCATGCAACTCAAGAATCCCATCCTCGGTCTGTGCCAACAGTCCACCTTCATGCTCAGCGCCGCCAAAGTCGACCAATGTCCGGATGACGAGGGCTTCGAAGTCGCCTTCGCCGGGCGCTCCAACGCCGGCAAGTCGAGTGCCTTGAACACCCTGACCCATGCCAGCCTGGCGCGCACCTCGAAAACCCCGGGGCGCACGCAACTGTTGAATTTCTTCAAGCTAGACGATGAACGCCGTCTGGTCGACCTGCCGGGCTACGGTTATGCAAAAGTACCGATCCCGCTCAAGCAACACTGGCAGCGTCACCTCGAGGCCTACCTGGGTGGACGCGAGAGTTTGAAAGGTCTGATCCTGATGATGGACATCCGCCATCCGATGACCGATTTCGACCTGCTGATGCTCGACTGGGCCGTGGCTGCCGGCATGCCAATGCACATTCTGCTGACCAAGGCGGACAAGCTGACCTATGGCGCAGCCAAGAACACGCTGCTCAAGGTTCAGTCGCAAATCCGCAAGGGCTGGGGCGATCTCGTGACGATTCAGCTGTTCTCGGCCCCCAAGCGCATGGGCCTGGAAGAAGCCTACACAGTGCTGGCAGGCTGGATGGAACTGGCGGACAAGGGGGCCGAGGTAGAAGCCCAGTAAGCAGCGAAAACTGCCTGGGACGCCCCAGGCAGTTTTCGCCTGGCAAAAAAAACCCCGGACTTCATATGGGGAGGGAGAAGGTCCGGGGTTCAAATTCTAGACCGCTAGGGCGGGGTCCAGATATCTGCCAACACTTAACACAACATAGGAGCATCGAAGGGCTTCACCAGCCATTCAGTACCTCTGAGTGGTGGTTTGCAAGATTAGTTCAGATTTTTTTCAAATAGCTTTGGAATAACTCTGATTATCTTCCGGTCTAAACGACTTGCG
This sequence comes from Pseudomonas sp. B28(2017), assembly GCF_002113025.1. Classification (GTDB taxonomy): domain Bacteria; phylum Pseudomonadota; class Gammaproteobacteria; order Pseudomonadales; family Pseudomonadaceae; genus Aquipseudomonas. Next base: position 37,180 of record NZ_NEJH01000003.1, read on the forward strand.
CCCTTCTGCCGCGGCACCATGCCGCAGCAGAACAGGTCTTTTCAGATGGCTCAGTGAGCCTCATCCCAGTTATTTCCAATACCCACTTCGACCAGCAACGGGACATCCAGTTTCGCGGCCTCGCTCATGTGCACGCGAATTTCATCGCGAACCTGGTCGACCAGGTCTTCACGCACCTCAAGCACCAGTTCATCGTGCACCTGCAAAATGACTTTGGCGTCGAGGCCAGACGCGGTCAGCCAGTTATCCACCGCGACCATGGCTTTCTTGATGATGTCCGCCGCGGTGCCTTGCATTGGCGCGTTGATCGCCGTGCGTTCGGCGGCGGCGCGCTCTTGCGGCTTGTTGGAGTTGATGTCCGGCAAGTACAGGCGACGGCCGAAGATCGTCTCGACATAACCTTGCTCGGCGGCCTGGGCACGCGTGCGGTCCATGTACTGGCGAACGCCGGGGTAGCGGGCGAAGTAGGTATCGATGTAGGCCTTGGCGGTCTTGGTGTCGACGCCGATGTCCTTGCCGAGCTTCTGCGCCCCCATGCCGTAGATCAGGCCGAAGTTGATCGCCTTGGCACTGCGGCGCTGGTCGGAGGTCACCTCGGCCAACTCGACCTTGAACACTTCGGCGGCAGTCGCGGTGTGCACATCCAGGTTGTGGCGGAAGGCGTTCATCAGCCCTTCATCCCGGGACAGGTGCGCCATGATCCGCAGTTCGATCTGCGAATAGTCCGCCGCCAGCAGCTTGTAACCGGCCGGCGCCACGAAGGCCTGGCGGATGCGACGCCCTTCGGCGGTGCGCACCGGGATGTTCTGCAGGTTCGGATCACTGGAGGACAGCCGCCCGGTGGACGCCACCGCCTGGTGGTACGAAGTATGGATCCGTCCGGTACGTGGGTTGATCTGCTCCGGCAGGCGATCGGTGTAGGTGCTTTTGAGCTTGCTCATGGAACGGTGTTCCATCAGCACTTTTGGCAAGCGGTGATCGTCTTCGGCCAGTTTCGCCAGCACTTCTTCGGCAGTAGACGGCTGGCCCTTGGCAGTTTTCTTCAGCACCGGCAGGCCGAGCTTTTCGTAGAGAATCACGCCCAGTTGTTTCGGCGAACCGAGGTTGAATTCCTCGCCGGCGATCTCGAAGGCTTCACGCTCCAGCGCCACCATCTTGTCGCCCAATTCGATGCTTTGCACACCCAGCAAGGCGGCGTCGACGAATGCGCCCTGGCGCTCGATACGCGCCAGTACCGGCACCAACGGGATTTCGATGTCAGTCAGCACACTGGCCAGGCTCGGAATGGCCGAGAGCTTTTCGAACAGGGTCTGGTGCAGACGCAAGGTGATATCCGCATCTTCGGCGGCGTAAGGTCCGGCCTGCTCCAGGGCAATCTGATCGAACGTCAGTTGTTTCACGCCTTTGCCGGCGATGTCCTGGAAACTTACCGTGGTGTAGTCCAGATACTTCTGCGCCAGGCTGTCCATGTCATGGCGCGTGGCCGTGGAGTTGAGCACATAGGACTCAAGCATGGTGTCGAAGGCGATGCCGCGCACGGTGATGCCGTTGTCCTGATCGCCGCCGATGGCGCAGTTGGCCAGGATGTTCATGTCGAACTTGGCGTGCTGGCCGACCTTGAGCTTGTCCGGGTCTTCCAGAATCGGCTTGAGCGCGCGCAGAACAGTATCGCGGTCCAGCTGCTGCGGCACGCCGATGTAGGAATGGGTCAACGGGATGTAGGCCGCTTCGTTGGCCTGAACCGCGAACGACAGGCCCACCAGTTGTGCCTGCTGCGCGTCGATACCCGTGGTTTCGGTGTCGAAGGCAAACAGCTTGGCCTTGTTCAGCTTTTCCAGCCAGGCGTCGAATCGCGCCTGATCAAGGATGGTTTCGTACTGGGCTTCAGCGGTCACAACGGGTGCCTCGGCCTCGACAGCGCTAAACAGATCAACCGCCGGCTCAGGCTCGGCAGCGCTGCTCTGTTCGATACGCTTGGCGTCCCGTTGCAGATCGTTCAGCCAGCTCTTGAACTCCAGCAGGGTGTAGAGCTCGAACAGCTTGTCCGGATCTTCCGCGCCCATCTGCAAGTCATCGAGACCAATATCCAGTGGCACGTCGACCTTGATCGTTGCCAGTTGATAGGAGAGGAATGCCATCTCCTTGTGCTCTTCGAGTTTGGCCGGCAGAGTCTTGGCGCCGCGAATCGGCAGGGTCGGCACGATATCGAGTTGCGCATAGAGTTCGGTCAGGCCGCCGTTCACGCCGACCAGCAGGCCTGAAGCCGTCTTCGGGCCGATACCCGGAACACCCGGAATGTTGTCGGAAGAATCGCCCATGAGCGCCAGATAATCGATGATCTGCTCCGGAGCGACGCCGAATTTCTCCTTCACGCCCTCCACGTCCATGCTGCTACCGGTCATGGTGTTGACCAAGGTAATGTGGCCGTCGACCAGTTGCGCCATGTCCTTGTCGCCAGTGGAGATAATCACCGGACGATCCGCCGCCGCGCTGCTGCGGGCCAGGGTGCCGATCACGTCATCGGCCTCGACACCTTCGACGCACAGCAGCGGGAAGCCCAAGGCGATCACGCTCTGGTGCAGCGGTTCGATCTGCACGCGCATATCGTCAGGCATGCTCGGACGGTTGGCCTTGTATTCGGCGTACATGTCATCGCGAAAAGTCCCACCCTTGGCATCGAACACCACGGCGAACGGACTGTCCGGATACTGCTTGCGCAGGCTCTTGAGCATGTTCAACACGCCCTTGACCGCGCCGGTCGGCAGGCCTTTGGACGTAGTCAGCGGCGGCAGCGCGTGAAAGGCGCGGTACAGGTAAGAAGAACCGTCCACCAGGACGAGGGGGGCTTGGCTCATGAGCAGGATCAACCTTTTCGGCGGGTCCGGCGCTAGAATAGCGGGACCGTTGACGACAAAGGGACAAGGTTATCATGCGCACACCAAATCGCCTGTTGCTGGCTGGCTTGTTTGCAATCGCCCCATTGGCCGTCATGGCGGCGGACGATGCGCCGACACCGGAGCCGGAAGTCACGATCCGCACGGAAGGGGACAAGCTCATCCAGGAGTACCGCCAAAACGGCTTCCTGTATGCGATCAAAGTCACGCCCAAAGGCGGCAAGCCGTATTTCCTGGTACGCGCCGACGGATCAGAAGGTAACTTCATTCGCTCGGATTACCCGGATATGCTGATTCCGGCGTGGGAAATATTTAAGTGGTAAGTCGTCCTTAACTTTAATCGGCGCTGGCTCAACAGCGGCGCCCGTACTGGCAGTTTAAACATGTCTGTGTTCACCCCCCTGGCTCGGCCCGAGCTGGAAGCTTTTCTCGCCCCTTATGGCCTCGGCCGCCTGCTTGATTTCCAGGGGATTGCCGCCGGTAGCGAAAATACCAATTTCTTTATCAGCCTGGAGCAGGGCGAATTCGTCCTGACCCTGGTCGAGCGCGGTCCGGTTCAGGAAATGCCGTTCTTCATCGAACTGCTCGACGTGCTGCACGGCGCCGACCTGCCGGTGCCTTACGCCCTGCGCACCACGGACGGCGTGGCCCTGCGCGAGCTGGCGGGCAAGCCTGCCTTGCTGCAACCGCGCCTGGCCGGCAAGCACATCAAGCAAGCCAACGCGCAACATTGCGCGCAGGTCGGTGAGTTGCTCGGCCATCTGCACCTGGCGACCCAGGCCAACATGATCAAGCGCAAAACCGATCGCGGCCTGGACTGGATGCTGGAAGAGGGCACGCAGTTTCTGTCGCACCTCGGTGCCGAACAGAAAGACCTGCTGCAACGGGCGCTGGAAGAAATCACCCGGCAGAAGGAAAAAATCCTGGCACTGCCGCGGGCGAACATTCACGCCGACCTGTTCCGCGACAACGCGATGTTCGAAGGCACGCACCTGACCGGGCTGATCGATTTCTACAACGCCTGCTCGGGGCCGATGCTCTACGACGTGGCGATTGCCTTGAACGACTGGTGCTCGGACGATGATGGCGTGATCGATGGACCGCGAGCGCGGGCCTTGTTGGGTGCCTACGCGGCCTTGCGACCGTTCACCGCGGCCGAAGCCGAGTTGTGGCCGACCATGTTGCGGGTGGCGTGTGTGCGCTTCTGGTTGTCCCGTTTGATCGCAGCGGAATCGTTCGCCGGACAGGATGTGTTGATTCACGATCCGATGGAGTTCCAGCTGCGTTTGGCGCAGCGGCAGACGGTCAATACGCCTTTGCCTTTCGCCCTTTAAAAGCTTCGACCTGTGGGAGCGAGCTTGCTCGCTCCCACAGGTCTGGTGTCGATTACAACGACTCCAGGCACCCCGCCAGATCATTGCCCAACTTCTCCAGCACCTGCTCATAGCCCTGAGCAGTCGCCGGTGTGTACCCACCCAACGCATCCAGTTCAGCCAGTTTCACCGGCAGGCCGGTCACCAGGGTTTCCGCCAGGCGCGGACGCAGCGGTGGCTCGCTGAACACGCAAGTCTTGCCGACTTCCTGCAAGCGCGCGCGCATCGTCGCGACATGCTGGGCCCCGGGCTGCACTTCGGCTGCAACGCTGAACACACCCGCGTGCTTGAGCCCATAAGCGTCTTCGAAGTAATCGAAAGCTTCGTGGAACACGAAGTAGGGTTTGCCCTGAATATCGGCCAGGCGCTTCTTCAGGCGCGCATCCAGCGCATCGAGACGCTCGTCGAAGGCTTTCAGATTGCTCTGATAACGCACGGCATTGTCAGGATCGGCGGCACTCAGGTCAGCCGCCATTTTCGCGGCGATAACCCGGGCGTTAACCGGCGACAGCCACAGGTGCGCATCCAGGCTGCCCGGGCGATGATCGTGGTCATGTTCGTCGGCTTCTTCGGCGTGGGAGTGACTATCTTCGGCAAAGCGGCGCAGTTTCATGCCTGGCAAATCTTGCACCGCGACGCTGGGCAGCGTACGACCATTGAGCACGCGCGGCAGGAAACCTTCCATGTCCGGGCCGATCCAGTACAGCAGGTCCACCGATTGCACCTTGCGTACGTCGGATGGGCGCAACGCATAGTTATGCGGCGAGGCACCCGGTGGTAGCAAAACCTCAGGAATCGCCACGCCGTCCTGCACCGCCGCAGCGATCAATTGCAGAGGCTTGATGCTGGTAAGGACCTTGACCTCGGCTTGCGCCGAACCGATCAGCAGAAAACTTGCGACAAATGCGACAAAGATAGAAAAAAGTCGGGACACGATGACCACTCGAAGAGGCGAGAACGGGTAACATAATAACGTCTCTCACAAAACTCGTCGCCGCTCATGCTAAAAACACCGATTGCCAGCCGCCCCCACGACCACTCACATTGCGTTCACAGCGCTTTGTCCGAGGCCGATGCCCTGTGCGCACGTCAAGGCCTGCGCCTGACCGCCTTGCGCCGGCGAGTGCTGGAACTGGTGTGGCAAAGCCACAAGCCCCTGGGCGCCTACGACATTCTCGCGGTCCTCAGCGAGCAGGACGGCCGCCGCGCTGCGCCGCCGACGGTGTACCGCGCGCTGGATTTCCTGCTGGAAAACGGCCTGGTCCATCGCATTTCCTCGCTCAACGCCTTCATCGGCTGCAATCACCCGGAACATGCCCACCAGGGTCAGTTCCTGATCTGCCGTAAATGCCACGCCGCGATCGAGCTTGAGCAAAAGTCCATCAGCGACGCGATCATCGCCAGTGCCAGGGATGTCGGGTTTGTCGTCGAAAGCCAGACCGTCGAAGTCGTCGGTCTCTGCTCGGGTTGCCAGGGGGCTTGATGAGCAACGCGCTGATCCGTCTCGAGCAGGTTGCCGTCACGTTCGCCGGGCAACCGGTGCTGGACAACATTGAGCTGAGCGTCGAGCCGGGGCAGATCGTTACCCTGATCGGCCCCAACGGCGCCGGCAAAACCACACTGGTGCGCGCCGTGCTCGGCCTGTTGAAACCGGACAGCGGCAGCGTCTGGCGCAAGCCGAAGCTGCGGGTCGGTTACATGCCGCAAAAACTTCATGTCGATCCGACCCTGCCGCTGTCAGTCCTGCGCTTCTTGCGCCTGGTGCCAGGCGTGGACCGCGCGATGGCCTTGGCGGCACTCAAGGAAGTCGGCGCCGAACAGGTGATCGACAGCCCGGTGCAAAGCGTTTCCGGTGGCGAAATGCAACGCGTGTTGCTGGCCCGGGCCTTGTTGCGCGAACCTGAACTGCTGGTACTCGACGAACCGGTACAGGGTGTCGACGTGGCCGGCCAGGCTGAGCTGTACAGCCTGATTACCCGCCTGCGCGACCGTCACGGTTGCGGCGTGCTGATGGTCTCCCATGATTTGCATCTGGTGATGAGCACCACGGATCAGGTGGTTTGCCTCAATCGTCACGTCTGCTGCTCGGGCCATCCCGAGCAGGTCAGCGGCGATCCGGCTTTCGTCGAGCTGTTCGGAAAAAACGCACAAAGCCTGGCGATTTATCACCACCATCACGACCACGCCCACGACTTGCATGGCTCGGTGGTCAAGGCGCCCGCGTCGGGCCATAACCATGTTCACGGAGATAGCTGCAAGCATGGCTGATTTTCTGCTCTACGCCCTGCTTGCAGGCTTGGCCCTGGCCGTCGTCGCAGGTCCGCTGGGGTCTTTCGTGGTCTGGCGACGCATGGCCTATTTTGGCGACACGCTGTCTCACGCAGCATTGCTCGGTGTGGCCCTGGGCTTTCTGCTGGATGTCAGCCCGACCGTTGCCGTCACCGTTGGCTGCCTGCTGTTGGCGGTGTTGCTGGTGACATTGCAACAACGCCAGCCTTTGGCATCCGATACGCTTTTGGGGATTCTCGCACCCAGCACGCTCTCTCTGGGCCTGGTGGTACTAAGCTTCATGCACGAAGTGCGGATCGACCTGATGGCCTATCTGTTCGGCGACCTGCTGGCAATCAGTCCAACCGATCTGGCCTGGATTCTTGGCGGGAGCGCTGCGGTACTAGGCTTGCTGGTTGCGTTGTGGCGCCCATTGCTGGCGATCACGGTGCATGAGGAACTGGCCCGGGTCGAAGGCCTGCCGGTGGCGGGATTGCGCCTGGCCCTGATGCTGTTGATCGCCGTAGTAATTGCCGTGGCGATGAAAATCGTCGGCGTGTTGCTGATCACTTCGTTGCTGATCATCCCGGCTGCTGCGGCACAACGTCATGCCCGCTCGCCGGAGCAAATGGCACTGGGCGCGAGCCTGCTGGGCATACTCGCCGTGTGTGGCGGGCTGGCGCTGTCCTGGTTCAAGGACACCCCGGCCGGCCCGTCGATTGTGGTGACAGCCGGCGTGCTGTTTCTGCTGAGTTTTGTTCTGCCCCGCCGAGGGGTGTAGACTTGCTCGTTTTTTGCGCAAATAGAGAGTCGCAGGAATGAAGTCGTTCGCCTCCCGTTATCTGCTCCTTGTCGCATTTTCTTTGCTGCTGGGCGCCTGCCAAAGCACGCCACCGGCGGCCACCGTGGCCGCCGATGCGCGGGCCTCGGCCATCGTACAGCTGGAACAAAACATCGCCAGCGATGAACTGGCGACCGCCGAAGACCAATTGGCCGCCTTGCAGGCCGAATCGCCCACCGATGCTTCCCTTGAGCAATACCAGCGGCAACTGGCCGAAGCCTATCTGCGCCGCAGCCAGATCGTGCTGCAAAAGGGTGACGTGGATGCCGCCGCAACCGCCCTGAGCCGTGCCCGCGCATTGATGCCCAAAGCTCCGGCGCTGACCGGTGGAGTCAACGGCTCGATTGCCCAGGCGCGCAAGGCCGAGCTGGAAAAAGCCGAAGCCGACCTCAAGGCTGCCGAAGCCAAACCAAAAGCCAAGGTCATCGATCTAACGGCTGAAAGCACCACCGTCGCGCTGAATATCAACGATATGGGCAAACTGCGTCGCCAACTGGATGCCATCGCCGCCGACGTGGTGAATTTTCAGTGCGACGTGAGCATTCAGGCTCCGCGCACCAATGATTATCCTTGGCTGGCTAATTTGCTGACCAAACGGGTGAAGAAACTCGATCCTGAGTTTGATCTGAAGCTGGAGCGGCAGATTTTGCGCAGTGTTCCGGCGCAGATGGTGCTGAGCCCGCGCAAACCCTGAAAGCATCGCGAGCAGGCTCGCTCCCACACACTGGATCTGTGATCGACGCAGAACCATTGTGGGAGAGGGCTTGCTTGTGAAGACGTCCTTCCTCGCAAGAGGATTTCAAACCGGAATTCCTTTGGCCTTCGCCTTCGCGTTATTGCCAAATGACAGGACAAATGCGAAATAAATGCTAAGAACCTCTATACGGACAGGCTAAAATGCGCGCCCGGCTAACCGCTGACCCTTTTCTAACGCGCCCCACAAGGTTCGCTACGTGATCGAGTTTCAAAACGTCCATAAAACCTACCGCGTCGCCGGTAAGGAAATCCCCGCCCTGCATCCGACCAGTCTGACGATAGAGAACGGGCAGGTTTTCGGCTTGATCGGTCATTCCGGCGCAGGAAAAAGTACCCTGCTGCGTCTGATCAATCGCCTGGAAAACGCCAGTGGCGGCAAGATCATCGTCGACGGCGAAGAAGTCACAGCCCTGGACGCCAACGGCCTGCGCCGTTTCCGTCAACAGGTCGGGATGATCTTCCAGCACTTCAACCTGTTGGCCTCCAAGACCGTTGCCGACAACGTCGCGCTGCCGCTGACGCTGGCTGGTGAACTGTCCCGCAGCGACATCGACCGTCGCGTCGCCGAATTGCTGGCCCGGGTCGGTTTGTCCGATCACGCCAACAAGTACCCGGCGCAATTGTCCGGCGGGCAAAAGCAGCGCGTCGGCATTGCCCGCGCCCTGGCGACAAAGCCGAAAATTTTGCTGTGCGATGAAGCCACCAGCGCCCTCGACCCGCAAACCACGGCATCGGTCCTGCAGTTGCTGGCCGAGATCAATCGCGAGTTGAAGCTGACCATCGTGCTGATCACCCATGAAATGGATGTAATCCGCCGGGTCTGCGACCAGGTCGGAGTCATGGATGCAGGCGTGATCGTCGAACAAGGTTCGGTGGCCGAGGTGTTCCTGCATCCGAAGCACCCGACCACCAAGCGCTTCGTTCAAGAAGACGAGCACATCGACGAAAGCGAACAGCGTGACGACTTTGCACACGTGCCGGGTCGTATCGTACGTCTGACCTTCCAGGGCGAAGCGACCTACGCACCTTTGCTGGGTACAGTCGCCCGCGAAACGGGCGTGGACTACAGCATCCTTGCCGGTCGAATCGATCGCATCAAAGACGTCCCTTACGGGCAACTGACCCTGGCCGTGACCGGCGGTGACATGGAAGCGGCGTTCGCCCGCTTCACCGCAGCCGACGTCCACATGGAGGTGCTGCGCTAATGGAAGCCCTGACAAGTTTCTTCGCCAATATCGACTGGCTCGAAATCTGGCTGGCCACCGGCGACACCCTGCTGATGCTCGGCGGTTCGCTGTTGTTCACCGTGCTGCTTGGCTTGCCGCTGGGCGTGCTGCTGTTCCTGTGCAGCCCGCGCCAGTTGCTGGAAGCCAAAGGTGTCTATGCGATGTTGTCGCTGGTGGTGAACATTCTGCGTTCGCTGCCGTTCATTATCCTGCTGATCGTGATGATTCCGTTCACCGTGTTGATCACCGGCACGTCCCTCGGTGTTGCCGGTGCGATCCCGCCGCTGGTGGTAGGTGCCACGCCGTTCTTCGCTCGCCTGGTGGAAACCGCCCTGCGTGAAGTCGATCGCGGCATCATAGAGGCGACCCAGGCCATGGGCGCGACCACGCGGCAGATCATCACCAAGGCCTTGCTGCCGGAAGCTCGTCCGGGCATCTTCGCGGCGATTACGGTGACGGCCATTACACTGGTGTCCTACACGGCGATGGCCGGTGTGGTGGGCGCCGGTGGTCTGGGTGACCTGGCGATCCGCTTCGGTTATCAGCGTTTCCAGACCGATGTGATGGTGGTGACAGTGGTGTTGCTGCTGGTACTGGTTCAGGTACTGCAAACCGTTGGCGACAAATTGGTCGTCCACTTTTCCCGTAAGTAAGACATGAGCCGGCCATTCGCTGGCAGGCGCCAAACGGGCGCCCCACATGGAGTTAGCTGAATGAAAAAACTACTCGTGGCCTTCGCGGCCGTTGCCGCGTTCTCTGCCCACGCTGAAACCCTGACCGTCGCGGCCACCCCGGTACCACACGCCGAGATCCTCGAATTCGTGAAACCGGCCCTGGCCAAAGAAGGCGTGGACCTGAAGGTCAAGGTATTCACCGACTACATCCAGCCGAACGTACAGGTCGCGGAAAAGCGCCTGGACGCCAACTTCTTCCAGCACCAGCCGTATCTGGATGAGTTCAACAAGGCCAAGGGCACCCAGCTGGTTTCCGTGGCCGGCGTACACCTGGAACCCCTGGGCGCTTACTCCAGCAAGTACAAGACCCTCGCTGAACTGCCTGGCGGCGCCAACGTGGTCATCCCTAACGACGCCACCAATGGCGGCCGTGCGCTGTTGCTGCTGGCCAAGGCCGGCGTGATCAAGCTGAAGGATTCGAACAACATCCTGTCGACCGTGAAGGACATCATCGAGAACGCCAAGGACCTGAAAATCCGTGAGCTGGAAGCCGCGACCATCCCGCGCGTGCTGACCCAGGTCGACCTCGCGCTGATCAATACCAACTATGCGCTGGAAGCCAAGCTCGATCCGGCCAAGGATGCGCTGGTGATCGAAGGCAGCGACTCGCCGTACGTGAACATCCTGGTGGCTCGTCCGGACGACAAGGACAGCGAAGCGATGAAGAAACTGGTGGCTGCCCTGCACAGCCCGGAAGTGAAGGCCTTCATCCTCGATAAGTACAAAGGCGCGGTGGTGCCGGCGTTCTGATCAGCTGATGCAACGAAAAAAGGGGACGCCATGAGCGTCCCCTTTTTTGTGTCTGAAACACGAAACCTGTGGGAGCGAGCTTGCTCGCTCCCACAGGTTTCTTGGTGTCGCTACTTGCGGTTCACCATCACCGGCAATTGCGCCACCAGCTTCACATTGTTCAACGGCGCCCGAATAAACCCGCGTTGCGTCCCGTCCGGCCCGATCACCGCGAGGTTGCCACTGTGGTCGACGGTGTAGTTCGGCTTGCTGGTGTCCGCCGGAATGTACGGAATGCTCACCGCATTGGCGACCTTTTGCAGCTCTTCGGTCGACGCCGGGGTCAGGCCGACGAACTGCGGGTCGAAGTAGCCCAGGTACTGCTTGAGCTGCTTGGGCGTATCGCGATTGGGGTCGACGCTGACCAGCACGACTTGCAGTTTATCCACCGCCTCGGGCGGCAATTCGCTCTTGATCTGTCGCAGTTGGGCGAGAGTGGTCGGGCAGATGTCCGGGCAGAAGGTGTAGCCGAAGAACAGCAGGCTCCACTTGCCCTTCAATTCATTGATCGTGACCGGCTGGCCGTCCTGATTGGTCATCGTCACTTCCGGCAGATTACGGCTCTGCGGCAGCAAAATGATGCCGGCGTCGATCAGCGCCGTCGGATCGCCCTGGTTTTTCCCGGACAGCACCTTGTTGACGGTCAGGCCCAGGATCAGTGTGATCAAGGCGACGAGAATAAAGACGGTTTTCTGGGTTCGAGTCATAGGTTCAACAGTAAGTAGTGGTCTACGAGCAGGGCGATAAACAGCAGGAACAAGTAGTAGATAGAGTACTTGAACGTGTTGATCGCCGCGTGCGGCCGAGTGCCACGGTACAGCACCACGGCCCATTGCAGAAACCGCGCACCCAGCCCCAGCGCGCAGACCAGGTAGAGCGTGCCGCTCATGTGGATCACGTAGGGCATCAGGCTGACAGCGAGCAGCGCGAAGGTATAAAGCAGGATATGAATCTTGGTGTAGTGCTCGCCATGGGTGACCGGTAGCATCGGGATGTCCGCCTTGGCGTATTCCTCCTTGCGATGGATCGCCAGCGCCCAGAAGTGCGGCGGGGTCCAGGCGAAGATGATCAGCACCAGCAATAGCGGCTCGGCGCTGACGTGACCGGTGGCAGCGGTCCAGCCGAGCAACGGCGGCGCAGCGCCCGCCAGACCGCCGATGACAATGTTCTGCGGGGTCGCACGCTTGAGGAATCCGGTGTAGATCACCGCATAGCCGAGCAGCGAGGCCAGGGTCAGCCATGCGGTCAGCGGGTTGGTAAACGTCAGCAGCAAGGCTTGCCCGAGCGCCGCCAATACCAGCGCGAACGTCAGTGCGGCGGTCGGCGAAACCCGGCCTTCGGCCAGAGGCCGTTTATGGGTGCGCGCCATGATCGCGTCGATGCGCCGGTCCACCACATGATTGACCGCCGCCGCGCCACCGGCACACAGGGCGATACCCAGGTTGCCGAAAATCAGCACCGTCCACGGCACTCCGGCACGGGTCGCGAGGAACATCCCCACCAGTGAAGTGATGAGCATCAGCACCACTACTTTGGGTTTGGTCAGTTCCAGGTAGTCACGCCAGATCGCCTGACTGGGACGTTCGCCGATCAGAACCGCCATGGCGTCTCTCCTTTTATTGTTATGGGCCCGGCTGAGTGTTTACGCGGGCTGAAGTGCCAGCGCGCTGGCTGCTTGACCCGGACCAGACTGGTTCGGGCGTGGTAATTGACCAGCACCATGGTCAGCAACAGCGCCGCGCCGCCCGCGTTATGCGCGACGGCCACCGGCAACGGCAGATGGAACAGCACGTTGCTGATGCCCAAGCTGATTTGTGCCCCAAGCGCGATCAGCACCAGGCCTGCCAGGCGTGTCATGCCAACCACCTTCAATTGCCAGGCCAGACCGAGCAATACCAGGGTGACCAGCAACGCACCGATGCGATGGGTCAGGTGGATGGCCGTACGGGCGTCGCTGTCCAGTTGACCGCCAAGATAGTTCGGGCCGATGTGTTGAGTCAGGTGAAAGCCGTTGGCGAAGTCGGCCGGTGGCAACCACTGGCCGTGACACGTCGGAAAGTCGATGCAGGCCACGGCGGCGTAATTGGAACTGACCCAGCCGCCGAGGGCGATTTGCCCGATCACAAGCAACAGCCCCGCCGTCGCCCAGTACTGCAAGCGTCGTGGCACGGTCAGCGCCGGCAGTACGCCGGACAGGCGCAAGGTCAGCAGAAACAGCAAGCTCAGGGTCGCAAAGCCGCCGAGCAAATGCCCGGTGACCACCTGCGGCCAGAGCTTGAGCGTTACCGTCCACATACCGAAAGCGGCCTGGCCAACAACCACCGCCAACAGAAACAACGGTAACTTCACCGGTTGCCCCGGATGGCGGCGATGTACCCACGCGCGACCGGCCAGCACCGCGATCAACATCCCCAGTGTGCCGGCGAAGTAGCGGTGGATCATCTCGTTCCAGCCCTTGTGGGCCTCGACCGGAGCGTCCGGGAAATGCAATTCGGCATGAGCCAGCTGGGCTTCGCTTTTCGGCACGCTGATGAAGCCGTAGCAGCCAGGCCAGTCCGGGCAGCCGAGACCGGCGTGGGTCAGGCGGGTGTAGGCGCCGAGCAACACCACAATAAGCGCCAGCAAGGTGGCAAACAGCGCGAGGCGAAATCCAGGCTTGGCCATGACGATGCCCTTATCCGATGTTCGACAGTTTCAGCAGGTGACGCAGATCGTTGAGCAGGTCCTTGCCCTTCACCGACGGGTCGTAGCGCAGCACCAGATTGCCGTGAGGGTCGATGATCCACAGGTGCGGCGCGTCATTGCTCTGAGCGCCTTTAATGTAGGTCGGCAAGTCCAGTGAATAGCGTTGCAACTGCGGGTACTCGCGTTGAAGTTTAGTCTCGTAATCGCTGTTCAACGTCTGCGCGGCGGCCAATGCATGGCTGGCGCGGGACGCGTCGCGACCGAGGCCGATCTGGATCTGTCGCGCCAGGTACACCAGCTGCTGGCAGTCCACCGCGCACTCCTTGGGCGCCGTCACCAGCATCTGCCAACGATCCTCCTGGACCGGCACGCCGATATCGGCACGGGTCTGGCCATTGCCGATCAGTTCGCCGTGATAACTGCGGCCCTCGGGCACCCAGAAATTCAGCTTGTACATGCCGGTGGCGAGGATCATCGGACCGATCACCCCGAGCAGGATCAGCAGCAGTTGCAAGCGGCCCTTGCGCCGGTTCACCGACGGTTTCGCCTCAGACATGCTGGGTGGATTCATGGCCGCTCCCATGGTGTTTCTCCTTTGCGTTGTGCCAGCCGAGATAGAGATAAAGACCAAACAGGGCAATCGCCATGGCGAACCACTGCACGGCATAAGCGATATGTTTTTCCGGCCCCGTGGCGACCACTGGCCAGTCGGCCTGATAGGTGGCGGGACCGGTTTCGGCACGTAGTTCGTAGGCAAAACCTTCGCGGTTCAGTGCAGCCCAGAGCCTGGTTGGCTCAACGGCCGTAATCAGCTTCGGCCATGTCAACGTTGCGGGATCTGCGTGCAATTGGAACGTCGCACCGGGGGGAACGTAGACCCACGCGTCAAGGCTTACCGCTTCGGTGGACGTCTTGAATTGAGGTGGTGTGCGGCGCTCCGGCCATGGCAACCAGCCGCGATTGACCAGCAGCCATAGCCCGGTGGCCTGATCGTGAAACGGTTGCAACAGCTCGACGCCGACCTTGCCGTTGCGTTGACTGTTGTCCAGCAGCAGGCTGTGTTCGGCATCGAACTGGCCGTGCAGGCGAACCCGGCGAAAGGCAGGGTCCATGGTGTACTGCAGTTCGGTGCTGGCCATCGGCTCGGCGGCCCGGCGCTCGGCGTAGGTTTGCAGCAGCACGCTTTTCTCCGCGCCCCGGCTCAATTGCCAGAACCCCAAGGACACCAGTAGTGGCAGCAACAGCGCGACCACCAGCGTTGGCACGATACCCGGGCGAAAACGCTTCATGGCATCGCCAGAAAGTCGGTCATCGCGATAGCTATACTTAAGTGCATCGCTTGTCCCCCCGGAGTCTCACCATGCTCAAAGCAGCCATCGTCCTGATGCTGATTGCCACGGTTGTCAGCCTGTTCAGCGGCCTGTTTTTTCTGGTCAAGGACGACAGCCACTCAAACCGCCTCGTCATTGCCTTGAGTGTTCGTGTGACCCTGGCCGCCCTTACCCTTGGCTTGATTGCCTGGGGCTTTTTCAGCGGCCAGTTGGTGTCCCAAGTCCCGTGGTAGCTCGCTCCTGCAAGCTGCTCTAGAGCACATAGACGAAAACGAACAACCCGATCCACACCACATCCACGAAGTGCCAGTACCAGCTCGCCGCTTCGAAGCCGAACTGGTGCTCGCTGTCGAAGTGCCCGCGCATGATCCGCATCAGCATCACGAACAGGATGATGGTGCCAATAGTCACGTGGGCGCCGTGGAACCCGGTGAGCATGAAGAAGGTCGCGCCGTAGATGCCCGAGCCCAGGGTCAGGCCCAGCTCGCGGTAGGCGTGCATGTACTCTTCGGCCTGGAAGGTGAGGAACGCACAACCCAGCAACACGGTGAGCGCCAACCATAGCTTCAGTGCGCCGCGATGACCCTTTTTCAAGGCATGGTGGGCGATGGTCACGGTCACGCTGGAGCTCACCAGCAACACGGTGTTGAGCAGCGGCAGGCCCCAGGGGCTGATGACTTCCTTGGGCGGCGGAAACAGTTTCGAGTCGGGGTTGTCCAGCAACGGCCAAGTGAACTGGAAGTTCGGCCACAGCATGTGCGCGATGCCTTTGGCGCCTTCACCACCGAGCGCCGGCCCGGAGATTTGACGCACATAAAACAGCGCACCAAAAAAGGCGATGAAGAACATCACCTCCGAAAAAATGAACCAGCTCATGCCCCAGCGAAACGAGCGATCCATTTGCGGGCTGTACAAACCGCCGCGACTTTCCTTGATCACCGTGCCGAACCAGCCGAACAGCATGTAGGCCAGCAGCAATCCGCCAACGAAGAAGATCAGCGGCCCGTGGGACTCCGGGCGCGCCGCTTTCAGATCGTTGAACCAGGTGGCCAGGCCGTACACAGTAGTGACCAGGCCGAGCGTGGCGATGATCGGCCATTTGCTCTGGGCGGGAACGTAATAATGTTCATGAGTTGCCATTTATTGTTCTCCTTATCGGGCACGCTCAGCCGCCAGTGTTTACAGCTACCGGTGGATGTCGGGCGGTGATATCGAACAGCGTGTAAGACAGCGTCAGGTGCTTCACGTCCTTGGGCATGTCACGGTCAACGATGAAACGTACCGGCATCTCGATCCGTTGACCGGGCTGCAGCACTTGCTGGGTAAAGCAGAAACATTCGGTCTTGTGGAAATAAGCCGCCGCGATGCTGGGCGCGATGCTCGGCACGGCCTGGGCACTCATCGGCTTGTCGGTGGGGTTGTGGGCGATGAAGATCATTTCGTTCACCGCCCCCGGATGGGCCACCAGCTCCTCGCCCTTGGGATAGAAGTCCCAGGGCATATCGGCTGTATTGGTCGACAGAAACTGCACACGCACCTGCCGCGAAGTGTCGACCGTTTGCTCACCCTCGTATTGCCCGGCAGTCTTGCCGTTGATGCCAAAGGCCTTGCACATCACGTCGTAGATCGGCACCAGGGCAAAGCCGAAGACAAACATGGCCACCACCACAAGCAATAGTCGGGTGACCAGTTTCTTCATCGAAATCGAGTCAGCCATGGATTCGAATCCCTGTAGGAGCGAGCTCGCTCGCGAAAAACCTGAGAGCACCTCGGGGTACCAGGCTTCCAGCGTTATCGTTGACGACCATCGTCGGAACGCCGCCCGGAGACGAGCTCGCTCCTACAAAGGGCCAGGTGTTCATTTCACTTCCGGCGGCGTAGTGAAGGTGTGATACGGCGCCGGCGACGGGATACTCCACTCCAGGCCTTCAGCCCCATCCCACGGTTTGGCCGGTGCCTTGGGGCCGCCGCGAATGGTCTTGATCACAATGAACAGGAAGAAGATCTGCGTGGCGCCGAACATGAATGCGCCGATCGACGACACCATGTTGAAGTCGGCGAATTGCAGGTTGTAGTCCGGGATTCGCCGCGGCATGCCCGCCAGCCCCACGAAATGCATCGGGAAGAAGGCCATGTTCATGCCGATGAACGACAGCCAGAAATGCAGCTTGCCGAGGGTTTCGTCGTACATGTGGCCGGTCCATTTCGGCAGCCAGTAGTAGGCCGAGGCGAAGATCCCGAAGATCGCCCCCGGCACCAGCACATAGTGGAAGTGCGCGACCACAAAGTAGGTGTCCTGGTACTGGAAGTCCGCCGGGGCGATGGCCAGCATCAGCCCGGAGAAACCGCCGATGGAGAACAGGATCACGAACGCCACGGCGAACAGCATCGGTGTCTCGAAAGTCAGCGAGCCTTGCCACATGGTGCTGGCCCAGTTGAACACCTTGACTCCGGTGGGCACCGCAATCAGCAGCGTGGCGTACATGAAGAACAGCTCGCCCACCAGCGGAATGCCGACCACGAACATGTGGTGCGCCCACACGATGAACGACAGAAACGCGATACTCGCCGTGGCGTAGACCATCGACGTATAGCCGAACAATGGCTTGCGCGAAAAGGCCGGAATGATCGAGCTGACGGCGCCGAACGCCGGCAGGATCATGATGTACACCTCGGGGTGACCGAAGAACCAGAACACATGCTGGAACAACACCGGGTCCCCGCCACCGGCGGCACTGAAGAAGCTGGTGCCGAAGTGGATGTCCATCAGCATCATGGTCACGCAGCCCGCCAGTACCGGCATCACCGCGATCAACAGGAACGCGGTGATCAGCCAGGTCCAGACAAACAGCGGCATTTTCATCAGCGTCATGCCGGGGGCGCGCAGGTTGAGGATGGTCGCGATCACGTTGATCGCCCCCATGATCGAACTGATCCCCATCAAGTGGATGGCGAAGATGAAGAAGGTCACGCTTTCCGGCGCGTAGGTCGTCGACAGCGGTGCATAGAAGGTCCAGCCGAAGTTCGGCCCGCCACCGGCGGTGAACAGGGTCGATACCATCAGCAGGAACGCTGCCGGCAACAGCCAGAAGCTGAAGTTGTTCATCCGCGGCAGGGCCATGTCCGGCGCGCCGATCATCAGCGGAATCATCCAGTTGGCGAGGCCGACGAAGGCCGGCATTACCGCACCGAAGACCATTACCAGGCCGTGCATGGTGGTCATCTGGTTGAAGAATTCCGGCTGGACGATTTGCAGTCCAGGCTGGAACAGTTCGGCGCGAATCACCATCGCAAACGAGCCGCCCAGCAGGAACATGGAGAACGCAAACCACAGGTACAGCGTGCCAATGTCCTTGTGGTTGGTGGTCAGCACCCAGCGCATCAGGCCCTTGGCGGGGCCATGGGCGTGATCGGTGGCGGTATGAACATGTTCATCGATTACAGCAGTCATGTCCTGTCTCCTGCAAACAGATGGGCTGGGCAAGCCGGGGTGCGTAGCCCCGACCGGTTCCGTACGTGCGCAATAGACCGGGTCATTTGCTTTCCGCCTGTTTCAGCTCCAGCACTTCTTTAGGCGTGACCATGTCGCCTTTGTTGTTGCCCCAGGCATTACGTTCATAGGTCACGACCGCCGCGATATCGACTTCCGAAAGTTGCTTGCCGAACGCCGCCATCGCGGTGCCGGGCTTGCCATGGAAGACCAGGCTCAGGTGAGCCTCTTTCGGCCCGGTGGCGATTTTCGAGCCCTTGAGTGCCGGGAACATCGGCGGCAGACCCTGGCCTTCAGCCTGGTGACAGGCCACGCAGGTGGTGTGATAGACCTTGTCGCCGCGATCCTTGAGTTCGTCGAGCGTCCATTCCTTGCTGGTCAGCTCTTTGAGCTGCGCGACCTCGACCTTGCGATCAGCCAGCCATTTTTCGTAATCGGCCTTTTCCTTGACCTCGACCACGGTCGGCATGAAGCCGTGATCCTTGCCGCACAACTCGGCGCACTGGCCACGGTAGATGCCGGGCTTGTCGATGCGGGTCCAGGCTTCATTGACGAACCCGGGAATCGCATCGCGCTTGACCGCGAAAGCCGGCACCCACCAGGAGTGGATCACGTCGGCGGAGGTCACCAGGAAGCGCACCTTGGTGCCGACCGGCAGCACCAATGGCTTGTCGACTTCGAGCAAGTAGTGCTCGCTCTTGGCTTCCTTGTTGTGGATTTGATCTTGGGGGGTGGTCAGGTTGCTGAAAAACTCGACGTCCTGGCCCAGGTACTTGTAGTGCCACTTCCACTGGTAGCCCGTGATCTGGATATCGATTTCCGGCTCACTGGCGTCGTACATCCTGATCAGGGTCGCGGTAGCGGGAATCGCCATGGCCACCAGGATCAGGAAGGGCACGATGGTCCAGAGGATTTCAACGGTGGTGCTTTCATGAAATTTGGCGGCCACCTGCCCGGTCGAGCGGCGGTGGAGAATCATCGACCAGAACATGGCACCAAAAACGATGATGCCGATCACCACACAGATCCAGAAAATGGTCATGTGCAGGTCGAATACTGCGTGACTGATTTCAGTCGCTCCAGGCGCCATATTCACAGTCCAGGCCGCTTGCGCCTGGCTGAAAATCGACCACAACAGGAGGCCCATCCAGACATGTGGATGTCGCATCATTGCGGGTTCCCCTTATCGTTCTTGTTATCCCGCCGGCTTTCACCTGCGGCAAGGGAGCGGCTGCATCAGACTACGAACTTGAATCGCCGGGCCTTGCTGCACATGCAGTCGGGCGTCATCAGCTAACTCCATTCCACCCCGAGTATAGACAGCACCTCTGACCTCGCAATGCGAAGGCGTAAATCAACTGAAACAGCATTAACTTGCTTTGCAGGGCACGAATGGAGAAGGATGCAGACGAGTGGTGGCCAATCGATATAACGGGGTTGTCTCAAGGATGAAATAATTATGACAAATGCGTCTTAGCATTTTTCATAAGCCAGCTAAGTTATGTCTTCCCTATTTCATTGCCTTGTTTCCTGGAGTTTTCATGAACACCGCCGCATTGCGCGAGCAGATCCACAAAGCCCAACAACACGAAGCCGAGACCAGCCAGCTGACGCGTCAGCTGGAAAGTAAACTGCCTCATCTACACCCGGCGATCCAGTTGCCGGAAGTGGACGCCAATGGCGTGCTGACGCGTTTTGTCGCCGCTTACATCAATGAAGTGCCCGATCTGCTGGACGCAGCCAATGACGTCGCAAGGGAAGCGGGCATCGAGTCACAGATCAGACCGGTGCTGAAAATCGCCGAGCAGTACTTCCTCCAGCCACCAGCCATCATGGCCGGTCATGTCGGGCTCGACAGCCTGCTGGATGAAGCCTACCTGGCGCACCGGTTTGTCGAAGAGGTCAACGACCTGTACATCAAACATTTCGACCAGCCACTGATCCCCCTGGACATGACTGTCGCCAACCTGATTGCTCACCAATTGATCGGTGAGGAATTTGCCAACCAACTGGACGAGGCGGTGCATCACGCCATCGACGAGATGCTCGACGACGAAAGCTTCGCACTGGAATCTGTGGAAGCCTACCGTGAGAAGCTCAACAGCCCGGACACCGGTGCTGCGTGGAAACGCTGGCCATGCATGTCCCGCCGTTTGGGCGTAGGCCTGGAGCTGGATCAGCCGGCTGCCTGATCCATCGGTGAATAAAATTCCCCTGCAGGAGCGAGCTTGCTCGCTCCTGCACAGGAACCTCAGCCCGCCGCACCAATACCGATGTTGGTCCGCACCCGCCCCTCCAACCTTCGCTTCAATCCCCGCGATTCAATCAACAGCTTCGAGCCCTTGGCCGCATTTGCCCGCCCCCAATCCTCCAGCAGCTCCAGGCACGAGTGATCGATGTAACTCAAATTGTTGAGCGGCACATGCACCGTCATGCCCGGCGCAATGCTGCCTAGCACCTGGGTCAATGCCGGCACTTTGAGGAAGGTCGCCGCGCCCACCAGGCGCAATTCCATTTCCCCCTCCTGAGGCAGGTCGATCAGGCTGATTTTCAAGCGAGAGGCTTTCAGCGCCAGTTTCACCAGCGTCAGGCCGAAGCCAATCAACACGCCAGTCAACAGGTCCGTGAAAACGATGGCGAGCGCAGTTGCCGCGTAAGTGAACATCGGCGCCCGACCATACCGGGCCAAGCCACGAAAAACCTTGAGATCCACCAGTTTGAAGCCGGTGTACACCAGCACGCCCGCCAGGCTTGCCACCGGAATGCTTTGCAGCACGCTGGACAACAACAGCACGAACGCCAGCAGCCACAGGCCGTGGAAAATGGTCGAAAACCGCGTGGACGCTCCGGCCTGTACATTCGCCGAACTGCGCACGATAACGCCGGTCATTGGCAACGCGCCGAGCAGGCCACACAACATGTTGCCGACACCTTGTGCCGACAATTCCCGGTCGAAATCCGAGCGCTGGCCGCTGTGCATGCGGTCAACCGCCGCGGCCGAGAGCAAGGTTTCGGCGCTGGCGATGAAGGCCACGGCAAACGCGGCGATCAGCAAGGTTGGATCAGCCAGGTTGAGCAGATCCGCCGGCTTCAGCCAATCGATGGCCTCCGTCAGGTTGGCCGGCACCGCAACCCGTTTGACCTGCAATGCCAACACCAGGCTGGCAAGCGTGGCCAGACCGACACCGAGTAGCGCGCCCGGAATGAAGCGCAAGGATTGCGGACGGTATTTTTCCCACAGCCACATGACAGCAATCGTCGACAAACCGAGCAAACCGGCTTGCCAGCCAAACGTGGGCAACGCTTGAGCCAGCGCCGCCGGGAAAGCTGCCAGGTTGTCCAGGCCCGAGGGTTTGGGCACGGCATCCAGCATCACATGCACCTGAGACAGGACGATCAGCACGCCAATCCCGGCCAGCATGCCGTACACCACCGCAGGCGCCGTCACCCGAAACCAGCATCCCAGTTTCAAGCGACCGGCCATCAGTTGCAGAAACCCCGCCAGCAACAGAATCGGCCCGAGCATGGCTACACCATGCTGGCGGACCAGTTCAAATACCAGAACGGCCAGGCCTGCCGCCGGGCCGCTGACCTGCAGTGGCGAGCCGGCCAACCAGCCAACGACCAGACCGCCGATGATACCGGTGATCAGCCCCTTGGCCGGTGGCAGCCCCGAGGCAATCGCGATGCCCATGCATAGGGGCAGGGCGACCAGGAACACAACCACCGAAGCCAGCAGCTCCCGCGGCAGAACAGCTTTGAGTCGAGCAGCACGCATGGTGAGTCTCCCGAAGTTTTCTTCAGGCATGGCAAAGCCAGGCTGCCTGAACGGCAGCCTCGGTTAAACCACACAACGATTTAGGAGGATTTAGAAGCGCGCTTTGGGCGTCGCCACGGGAATTGGCAGGCTGCCATTGAGCGGCAGGAAACAACCTTGATCGGCGTCGTACGCTTTGATTTCGCTGGTTTCGATGTTGTAGACCCAGCCGTGGATAAACAGCTGACCGTTGGCCATGCGCGAGGCCACAGATGGATGGGTGCGCAGATGCTGCAATTGGGCGATCACATTCTCTTCGGTGAGGACGTGCATGCTTTCGCTTTCGTTAGCGCAGTTGCAGTTCTCCTGCACCATGGTTTTGGCCACTTCGGCATGACGCAGCCAGGCTTTGACCGTGGGCATTTTTTCCAGGCTGTCCGGGTTGAGCACCGCACGCATGGCGCCGCAGTCGGAATGCCCGCAAATGATGATGTGATGCACCCCCAGAGCCAGTACGGCGTACTCGATGGCCGTGGAAACACCACCGTTCATTTGCCCGTAAGGCGGTACGACGTTACCGACATTGCGGGTCACGAACAGGTCGCCTGGGGAGCTCTGGGTAATCAACTCGGGAACGATGCGCGAATCGGCGCAGGCAATGAACATCGCTCGTGGCCGCTGGGCCGTGGCGAGTTTCTTGAAGAGCTCTTCCTGCTGGGGAAAGACCTCATGATGAAAATGCAAAAAGCCGTCAACGATATGCTGAAACGCTGCATCGGCGGTTTCGGCCTCGGGTTGGGCTGAAGCCGACGCAGCCAACGGCTGTTTATCCTTGTCACTCATGATTCATCCTCATTGGCGGAGTCAGGGAGTCATCCCGTGTGGTTCCGTGTGAAGCCAGTGGCTGGTAAAAAAACATCCAGGTCGAGCATCTCGACCCATCAGTCACTCGGTGAACAAGGTAGCGGCCAAATCTTAATTCAAACTGAATGAACCGCTCTAGAACGTGCGTTCCAGGTCACAAAAAACGTGACCAGCGAAATGCGTGAGCACGCTCTCCAGTACTCAACCATAGGCCAATTGTCCTCAAATCAACGACATTTGGCGACCCGGCGGACAAAAGGCTTCGCAGTCCAGATTGAACCCCTCCCGGTGATTGAGTCCCAACCGTTTGATCGCTTTGGCAAAGCGCTGCGCCAACAAGTCCGCAAACGGGCCTTCACCACGCATCCGCGCACCAAAGCGGCTGTCATAGAGCTCACCACCACGGCTCTGGCGAATCAGGCTCAGGACATGTGCCGCCCGTTGAGGATAGTGGGTCGCCAGCCATTCCTCGAACAGCGGCGCCACTTCAAGCGGCAGGCGCAGCATCATGTAAGCGGCGCTCTGTGCCCCGACGCGGTGGGCCTCGACGAGCAGACTTTCGAGTTCGCTGTCGTTGATCATCGGAATCATCGGTGAACACAGTACCCCCACCGGAATGCCTGCATCGCGCATGGCCCTGATCGCCCGCAACCGGGCCTTGGGCGCTGCGGCGCGGGGTTCGAGGATGCGTTTGAGTTCGTCGTCCAGGGTGGTCAGGCTGATCATTACCGCCACCAGTCTTTGGCTGGCAAGCTCGGTCAGCAGGTCCAGGTCGCGAAGAATCAGCGAGCCCTTGGTGACGATGGTCACCGGGTGCCGGTAACGCAGGAGTACCTCGAGGGTTTGCCGGGTGATCTTGTATTCACGCTCAATTGGCTGATACGGGTCGGTGTTGGAGCCCAGGTTGATCGGAGCACATTGATATCCACGCCGGGACAGTTGTTCTTCCAGCACCTGCGCGGCATTGGTCTTGGCGATCAGCCTGGTTTCGAAATCCAGCCCTGGCGACATGTCCCAATAGGCGTGGCTTGGCCTTGCGTAGCAATAGATACAACCATGCTCGCAGCCGCGATAGGGATTGATCGAACGATCGAACGGCAAATCCGGCGAGGTATTGCGAGTGATGATGGTTTTCGCCGTTTCGATGCGCACCTTGGTGCCCTGGGTGAGCGGTACTTCCTGGTACCAGCCGTCGTCTTCGGCCACCGAATGGTTGGGGGCAAAGCGGTTGTGCGGGTTGGTCGCGGTGCCGCGACCACGTGGGGGCAATGGCGTATGCATGGAGAAGCCCTGATAACTGTATACACATACAGTACATCGGCACTGGCGGTGGGACTAGTGCCGTTGGGCACCTTCTCGGTTTTCGTTTGTTGCACGCCTGTATCGGCCAATCAAGATACACATATTAAATCTGGTCAAAGCTCTGGAAGTGTCATTGTTATTTTTTCGTAACAGTCAATTAACGGACATTAATTAAAAGACTTTGCATATGTCGTATTTCCATCGTCGTGGCATTTTTCTCCAAAAACTTGGCCCTACCATAGTCACCCCAAATGAAGTGCTGGTTTCCATGCAGTTCGCTCTGAAAGAGTCGGGCCAGGATGAAAACGGTGATACGACGGATAAACTGGTTGACTCGAGCACTTTCATTGCATCGTCTAACGATGGTGGTCAATCATTCAGTATTCGTAACGCCAGCATCATTTCACGTTTCATTGACGCCCCCCTCACAGGGCTTTGACTGTTAAGGACTGAATCTATACGCCAACATCTGCCTCCTCCTGAACGGTCACCAAGCATGTCCCTACCGCGCATTTTCCCTGCGATGTGCCTCTCGCTGGTCGCACTTCTCAACCTGATGCCAGCCTTCGCCGACGATGCGGTTTCTCCACGTCCGGCGGATTGGGCTCAACCGGTCGAGGTGCAGTACAACCTTTTTCAGATGTCTCCCACTCTCTATCGCAGTGCATTACCCGACAAGGAAGCGCTGCCGCTTCTGGAAAAGCTCAAGGTCGGCACGGTGATCAATTTCCTGCCGGAACCGGACTCACACTGGTTGTCTTCTCCTGGTATCGAACAGATACAACTGCCCTATCGCACCAACCATGTGGATGACGCAGACATACTCAAAGCCCTGCGCACCATTCAAACCGCCGAAGCCAAGGGACCGGTACTGATGCACTGCAAGCACGGTTCTGACCGGACCGGTTTGATCGCGGCAATGTATCGGGTAGTCGTGCAAGGCTGGAGCAAGGAAGATGCACTGAACGAAATGACCCGGGGCGGCTTTGGCGACAGTACCCACTTCAAGGACGGCATCCGCTACATGATGCAGGCCGATGTCGACAAACTGCGCACGGCGCTGGCCAACGGCGATTGCAGCACCAGCCCGTTCGCCGCGTGCTCAATGAAGAGCTGGTTCAAGTCCGCTCATATCGAATAAAAAAGCCCCCGTTGCATGGCGCAACGGGGGCTTTTTTTCACTCAGTGCTGTTCGTCGGGCTTTTTCTTCAGCTTCGGATTCGGGAAGAACTGAACCGTCTGAACCTTGGTGTCGGCTGGTTTGAGTGCGCTGGTGTTAACCCGCGTACCTAGTTCCTTGGGCACCGACAGTCCTTGCTCATTGAGTGTGTCGGAGTAACCGCAGGCCACGCACTCACGGTGCGGGACCTGGTCTTCACTCCACATCATCAACTTGTCCGGCTCGCTGCATGCCGGGCAGACCGCCCCGGCGATAAAGCGTTTTTTCGTAATCACGGGTCCCTCACTCATGCTGCTGCGTCCTCACTCAGGCCGCTGTGGCGCAAGAGTGCGTCAATCGATGGCTCACGGCCACGGAAGTCGACGAACAGCACCATCGGCTCCTGGGAACCACCGCGCGCCAGGATCGCTTCACGGAAGGCGCGACCGGTGTCGGCGTTGAGCACGCCTTCCTCTTCAAATTTCGAGAAGGCATCGGCCGACAGCACTTCTGCCCATTTGTAGCTGTAGTAACCCGCGGCATAACCCCCGGCGAAGATATGCGCAAAGCTGTTGGGGAAGCGGTTGTAGGCCGGCGGACGCATCACCGACACCTCGTCGCGTACGCCTTCGAGTACTTGCAGCACGCCGCGGCCATCGCCGTGAGTGGCGTGCAGTTCGAAGTCGAACAGCGAAAACTCCAGTTGGCGAACCATCATCAGGCCGGACTGGAAGTTTTTCGCCGCGAGCATTTTCCCGAGCAGGTCCTGAGGCAGCGGTTCGCCCGTTTCGTAATGACCGGAAATCAGCGCCAGGCCTTCCGGCTCCCAGCACCAGTTTTCCATGAACTGACTTGGCAGTTCGACGGCATCCCAGGCCACGCCGTTGATGCCGGACACGCCAGCATGCTCGACGCGGGTCAGCAGGTGATGCAAGCCATGACCGAACTCATGGAACAGGGTAGTGACTTCGTCGTGGGTCAGCAGCGCCGGTTTACCGCTGTCTGCCGGGGTGAAGTTGCACACCAGGTTCGCCACCGGGCTTTGCAATACGCCGCCAGCCGTGCGGCGACGATCGCGGGCGCCATCCATCCAGGCCCCGCCACGCTTGTTGGCACGAGCGTAGAGGTCGAAGAAGAAGCGGCCGATGTGCTGGCCGTTTTCCTTGATTTCAAACAGGCGGACATCCGGGTGCCAGGTGTCGAAGCCTTTGAGTTCGGCAATCTCGATGCCGTACAGGCGCTGCACGATGGCGAACAGGCCGCTGAGCACCTTGTCGATCGGGAAGTAGGCGCGCAGGGCTTCCTGGGCCACGCTGTAACGTTGTTCACGGAGTTTTTCGCCGTAAAAACCGCTGTCCCAGCTTTGCAGGTCCGGGCAACCTTGCTCGGCAGCGTAGGCCTTGAGTTGTTCCAGATCCTGGGCGGCGAACGGCTTGCTGCGCTTGGCCAGGTCACGCAGGAAGCTCAGCACCTGATCGCTGGATTCAGCCATTTTGGTCGCCAGGCTCAGCTCGGAGAAACTGCTGAAACCCAACAGCCTGGCCAGCTCCTGACGCAGGTCGAGGATTTCTTCCATGACCGGGCCGTTGTCGTTCTGGCCGGCATTCGGCCCTTGGTCCGACGCACGAGTGCAGTAAGCCGCGTAGACCTCTTCACGCAGTGCGCGGTCCTGGGCGTAGGTCATCACCGCGTAATAGCTCGGGAATTCCAAGGTGATCAGCCAGCCGTCCAGGCCCTTGGCCTCGGCCGCAGCAGCCATTTGTGCCCTGGCCGAATCGGTCAGGCCGGCGAGGGCGGCTTCATCGGTGATGTGCCTGGTCCAAGCCTGAGTGGCATCAAGCAACTGGTTGGAGAAACGGCTGCCCAGCTCGGACAGCTTGCTCTGCACTTCGGCGTAACGCTTCTGTTCGGCTTCCGGCAGGTCGATACCCGACAGACGGAAATCACGCAGGGAGTGTTCCAGGATAGTTTTCTGCGCCACGTCGAAACCGGCGGCCTCCGGGCTGCTGGCCAGGGCTTCGAAGGCCTGGAACAGTTCGCGGTTCTGGCCCAGCTCGGTGGAGTAGGCGCTCAAGGCCGGCAGGCATGACTCGTAGGCTTCACGCAATTCGGCGCTGTTGCACACGGCATTGAGGTGGCTGACCGGGCTCCAGGCGGCGCCCAGGCGGTCGTTGAGCTCGTCCATCGCCAGCACCAGGCCGGCCCACGTTGGCTGTTCGGCCTGGGTCTTGAGGATCTCGACGATGGCAGCGCGGTTGTCAGCCAGGATCTGTTCAATGGCCGGTTGTACGTGTTCGGCGCGAATGGCGGAGAACGGTGGCAGGTCGTAGGACTGCAAAAGAGGGTTGTTCACGCTCACGGTTGATACCTTGGCTGGAGAAACATGCAGCCATCTTAATTACAATCGACACTCACCGCAGCTATCAGCGACAGAGAGAAACCCTATCGTGAACCTTCGCAAGTATCAGGACCATACGCCGCAGCTCGGCAAAGGCGCTTTTGTCGACAGCTCGGCGGTGGTGATCGGCGACGTTGAAATCGGCGACGACAGCTCGGTCTGGCCGCTGACAGTGATCCGTGGCGACATGCACCGCATCCGCATCGGCGCGCGCACCAGCGTGCAGGATGGCTGTGTGTTGCACATCACCCACGCCGGGCCGTTCAACCCGGACGGTTTTCCGTTGCTGATCGGCGATGACGTGACCATCGCCCACAAGGTCATGCTGCATGGCTGTTCGGTGGGCAGCCGGGTGTTGATCGGCATGGGCAGCATCGTCATGGACGGTGCGGTGGTCGACGATGAGGTGATCATCGGTGCCGGCAGCCTGGTGCCGCCGGGCAAGCATCTGCAAAGCGGCTTCCTGTATGTGGGCAGCCCGGTGAAGCAGATCCGCCCGCTGACGGACAAGGAACGCGCCTTTTTCACCTACAGCGCGGCGAACTACGTGAAGCTCAAGGACCTGCATCTGGCCGAAGGCTACGACCAGCTTTGACCCGGCCCTCTAAATTCAGGATTCGACATGCATTACCAAACCGTTTTATTCGACCTTGATGGCACCCTCACCGACCCGCGCGAAGGCATCACCCGTTCGATCCAGTTCGCCTTGGGCAAACTGGGTATCGATGAGCCGGACCTGGTCAAACTCGAACATTTCATCGGCCCGCCGCTGTTACAAGCGTTCATGCAGTTCTACGACTTCGACGAAGCCAAGGCCTGGGAAGCCGTGAATTTCTACCGCGAGCGATTCAAGGTCACCGGCCTGTACGAAAACCGGGTGTTCGACGGCGTCACGCCGCTGCTGGAAACCCTGAGCGGGCAAGGCCGGCAGCTGTACATCGCGACCTCGAAACCGTGGGTATTCGCCCGGGAAATCGCCCGGCATTTCAACTTTGCCAAGCACTTCAAGGTGATTTACGGCAGCGAACTGGATGGCACCCGGACCAACAAGGTCGAGCTGATCGCTCACCTGATGGCCGAAGAAAATCTGGACCCGGCCAGCACCTTGATGATCGGCGATCGCAAGCACGACCTGATCGGCGCGCGCAGCAACGGCCTGGACGCGGCCGCGGTGGGTTACGGTTTCGGCAGCCACGAAGAACTGAGCGCTGAAGCGCCGGCGTATCACTTTGAAACGCTGTCTGAGCTGCATCAGGCGTTTTTGAGTCGCTAACGACTTACCCCTGTGGGAGCGAGCCTGCTCGCTCCCACAGGGGGTCACACAGACTTCAGGGCCTTGGTGGCGGGGCCAGCCGTTGTCCTTGCTCGACGGTCCAGTTCACCACCTGCGCAGTCAACTGATCGTTAGCCTGACCAAACCCCGCCACTACCGCCGGGACTTGCACGCTGCTCAACGGCTGGCGCACTTCAAAGCGACGACTGGCGAGGATGCGCTGGTCATAACTGCGCACCAGCAATGCATCCAGACGCACGACTACGCCGGCATTCGTACCCTGGTATTCAGTCTGGAACGCCTGCAGGCTGCCGCCCAATTCAAGATCGGTCTGGAAAATACTGTCATCGGTGCTCAACAACGGCACCCGCCCGTCATGCTGGAAACCTTCCAGCAGGCGGTTGCGCACCAGCACCGGCACTGGGTCGCTCCAGCGCGAGCCCTTGTAGTGGCTGATCACATCGCCCTGAGGAATCACTGCAATGTTCGGACTGTTCAACGCTTCGCTGGACTGGAGTTTGGTCAGGCGCAACGACCAGCGTTGCGGCGTGCCATGGCTGGCCGATGCATTCTGGACCGAAGGCAATCGATAGACATCAAAGGGCTCGGGCTTGGGCAGGATCGAACACGAACTGACCAGCGTGAAGCCAGCGAGGAGAGCGAACCGGATCAGCGTCATGGCGTGAATTCCTTGGTCTTGTCACCGCCCAGCAGGTAACCGCTGGGGTTGGCCTCCAGACGTTTGGTAATAACGCGCAACGAGGACAGGGTTTCGCGCATCTCGCGCACGGCCGGGCCCAGGCCATTGAGGCCTTGCATGCCGCTGTTGAGCGAATCCTGATTGGCGCTGATCAGTTTGTTGAGGGTGGCGCTGCTCTCCTGCAGCGACTTCATCGCCTGCTCGGCACTGCCGAACGCCTCCTTGCCATGATCATTGAGCAGTCCGTTGGCATTGCGCATCAGCGCCGTGGTCTGCTCCAGCATGTTGTTGGCCTGCTTGCCGACCGAGGCCAGTTGCTGCATGGCCTGGCGAATATCGCCGCGCTGCTCGGCAATGGTTCCGGTGGTTTGCTCCAGGTGCTGCAGGGTATTGCTGATGCGCTCGATGTTTTCCGTGGAAAACATCAGGTTGACGTTTTGCATCAGCGTGTTCACACCGGACATCAAGTCGTTGCTGTCATTGAGCAAACGGGCGATGGGCGAGGGCGATGCGACGATGGTCGGCAGGTTGCCGTCCTTGCCCTTGAGCGTCGGGCTCTGTGGCGTGCCGCCGCTGAGCTGGATGATCGAAGTCCCGGTGACGCCAGTCAGGGCCAGTTTGGCCAGGGTGTCTTCCTTGACCGGGGTATCGCCGGCCAGGCGAATTCGCGCCAGCACCCGGCGCGGGTCATTCGGGTCCAGGCGCAGCAAGATCACGTCGCCGACCTTGATCCCGCTGTACTGCACCGAACTGCCCTTGGACAAACCGCTGACCGCCTCGTTGAACACGACCTCGTAGTCCTTGAACTCGGTATCGACACTGGACTTGGCCAGCCACAGGCCGAACAGCAGCGCGGCTGTCACCACAATCACGGTGAACAGGCCGATCAATACATGATGGGCTCGGGTTTCCATGTCAGACCTCGTTGAGCTGTTGAGCGGCTGTCAATGCCGCGCGGCCGCGAGGGCCATGGAAGTATTCGTGAATCCACGCATCGTCGGTTTCCGACACCTTGTCGATGGCGTCCGCCACCAGCACCTTTTTCTGCGCCAGCACCGCCACCCGGTCAGTGATGGTGTAGAGCGTGTCGAGGTCGTGGGTCACCAGAAAGACACTCAGGCCCAGGGCATCGCGCAGGGTCAGGATCAATTGGTCGAACGCGGCGGCACCAATCGGGTCGAGACCGGCGGTGGGCTCGTCGAGAAACAGGATGTCCGGGTCCAGCGCCAATGCCCGGGCCAGCGCGGCACGCTTGATCATGCCGCCGGACAGCGAAGAGGGGTACTTCTCTGCGGCCGACAGCGGCAACCCGGCCAGGGCCATTTTCACGGCCGCCAGGTGCTCGGCGTCGTTGCGGCTCAAGCCCGCGTGTTCGATCAGCGGCAGCGCGACGTTCTCGGTCACCGTCAGCGACGAGAACAGCGCGCCTTTCTGGAACAGCACGCCGAATCGCCGTTCCACCCGCGAACGCTCGTCCTCGGACAAGGTTGGCAGGTTTTTCCCGAAGACTTTCACCACGCCTTCGCTGGGCTGGCGCAATCCGACAATGCTGCGCAGCAACACCGATTTGCCGCTGCCGGAGCCGCCGACCACGGCGAGGATTTCGCCCTTGTACAAATCCAGGTCGAGGTTCTCGTGCACGCTCTGGCGGCCAAAGCGGTTGCACAACCCACGCACTTCTATCACCGCCTCGGAGGGCGCTCGGGGGATACGACTCACCAGCCCATCTCCATGAAAAACATCGCGGCGATCGCATCAAACACGATCACCACGAAAATCGACTGCACCACACTCGACGTGGTGTGAGCGCCGACGGATTCGGCGCTGCCGCTGACCTTGAAACCTTCGAGGCAGCCAATGGCAGCAATCAGGAAAGCGAACACCGGTGCTTTGACGATCCCCACCAGAAAGTGCTGAACACCGATGTCTGTTTGCAGTAGCGATAGGAACATCGCTGGCGAGATATCCAGCGCCACTGCGCAGACCACTCCACCGCCGATAATCCCCGACAGCATCGCCAGAAAGGTCAGCATCGGCAGAGCGATCAGCAACGCCAGGACCCGCGGCACCACCAGCAACTCCACAGGGTCGAGGCCCAGCGTGCGGATGGCGTCGATTTCTTCGTTGGCCTTCATCGAACCGATTTGCGCCGTGAACGCACTGGCGGTGCGCCCGGCCATCAGGATCGCGGTCAGTAGCACGCCGAATTCACGCAGGAAGGCAAATCCAACCAGGTCCACGGTGAAGACAGTGGCGCCGAAAGTGGCCAGCACCGTCGACCCGAGGAACGCCACCACGGCGCCCACCAGAAAAGTCAGCAACGCGACGATGGGGGCGGCGTCGAGACCGGTCTGTTCGATATGGGCGATCATCGGCGTGACACGCCAGCGCTTGGGACGGAACAGGCCTCGGACAATGGTTTCGATGATCAGGCCAACGAACCCGAGCAGCTGCAGGGTGTCCTGCCAGACGGTGTCCACCGCGCGGCCGATGCGGGTCAGCAACTGAACGGTAACGCTGATTTCCGGCTCCTTGATCGGTACGCAGAAATCGGTCAGTGAGCAGTAGACCGTTTGCAGCAACGCACGATCGGCGGAGGACAGCGTGCAATCAGGATGTTCGGCAGAGCGACCGAGGCGCTCGGACCCGAGCATTTCCACCAGCAGCGAGGCGCCGGCGGTGTCGAGGGCGCCGAGACCATTGAGGTCGATGGGGGTGTTGGCGTCGTACTGGCCGTGGAGCTTTTCGCATAACAGCTTGAGGTCAGCGTAGTGGGCAAGCGTCCAGTCGCCCGTCACCCGCAACCGCGCAGGTGTGAGCGATGTGTCCAATCGGGCGTTGCCGGCCATCGTGCTGCTGATCATAAGCTCCGTGCTTGTTCTGTGATTTCGCAGCCTTACGTAATAGCACGAACCGTACTACTTTTCTTTGATCGCTGTGCTGTCCGTGACTTTGAAACGCAGCACGCCGATAACCTGGCCATCTTCGGTCAATACTCGAACCTGCCATTTGCCAGCCGGATTGCCCGGGAAGTTCTGCTTGTGGGTCCAGGCCCGGTAACCTTCCTTGCGCCCGCCGCGAATATCCAGGGGGATGCGGTCGACCTCTTTGCCGTTGAACTGCCAGACGTGATAAATCCGCTCGTCCAGGCCACGCGGGGCGTTGATCGCGGTGTATGCGTAGAGCCCGCCATTGCGGATCTGCTCGGCGCTGACTTCGTCGAGACTGGCGCCCGGCGTGCGGTCCTGCATTTGCGTGCTGATGGCCACGTCGGTCATCCACAACGTCGCCGGCGGCACCCACGAGCGCAGCTCCCAACCGACGAAGCCAATGCCCAGGGTGATACTCAAAATCGCCAGCGCACTACGCAGGGTACGAATCGGGAAGATCGACGCCAGGCTCGGGAACGACAGCAGCACCGAGATACCCAGTGCCCATTTGAAACTTTGCGCGGTGGTCAGGTGCATGATCACCGGCAACGCAGTGAGCAACGCGGCAAACAGGGTCAGGGTGTGCAGGGCCAGAAACGCCCAGCGCCGTGGCGCCAGCCACTTGTAGTAGAGCGGGTCGACAATCGAAATCAGCGCCGCGACGCCCAGCAGCCCGGTGAAAACCAACTGGCCGCTGTTCCACGTCGTGGTGATGAAGAAGAACGGCAGGACGAAAAACAGGCTTTCCTGATGGATCATCTGCGTCGCGTAGCGCAGCAACGGTTCCGGGATTTCGCGCTTGAAAATGCGCGTGAACAGCTTGGTCAGGCTGTTTTCCAGCATCAGCCAGATCCAGCTGATCAGCATGATGGTGGTGATCCAGCTCGCCAGGCCTTGCTGGCGATCGACCAGAATGAAACTGCACACCCCGGAGATGAAACCACCGAGCGCAATGACCCCAGGGTAGCGCTTCATCAATTCGAGAATGCGCTGTACGAAAAGGGTCAGGTTTTGCATTCGGCGGGTTCACAGTCGTCGTAGGAAAAAAACCTCGACAGGGTACCCGCGAGGGCGCCCCGTGGCGAGGGTAACCTGTGGAAGCGAGCCTGCTCGCGAAGCGGTGTAGCAGTCGACATCACTGCTGGATGGGCCAACCTCTTCGCAAGCAAGCTCGCTCCTACAGGGAATGTTTACTTTTCGCGATGAAAACGCCACGCCACAAGACTTAAGAGCAGCAACCCCGCCACTGCGACCACCAACCACATCAACTGGTCATAACTGAACAACGGTTTTTCGATCCGCAAATACCCCGGTTGCAACAGCAATTCACGCACGGCCTTGTTCGCCTCTCCCAGCGTCACCCCTTGCAGCTCCCGGGCCGGGTCGGCGAAGCGGCCGTCCTCGTAATCACCGATGGCGCTCCAGTAGTAGTCGGCCAACGCACTGTTACCTTGTACGGCCCAGGCCTGGCGGGCAATCGCGGCCAGTTTCAGGCGGTTGAAGGTGTCGACATTGAGGCCGTCCTTGAGCAGTGCGGCCTTCAAGTCATCTAGCACTTGTTCGGCCTCTGGCACATCGTCGCGCTCAAGGTCGGCATTGAGGCTCATGAAGCCCACGCCGCCGAACACCTGGCGTTCCGCCCACGGGCCATAGGACAGACCGTGAACCAGGCGCAGCTGGCGATAAAGCGCCCAATCCAGATAATCCTTGAGCAAATCGAAGGTTTCGTCATGCCCGTCTTCCAGCACCGGCTCCGGCACCAGCCAGTGCAATTTGGCGCCGTTGCCGACCAAACCGTGGGTCAGGGTGCGTTCGTGGGCGGCGCTGGCCTGGATTTGCGGCAGCGGCGGATGCTCGCCGGGGGTAATCGCTTCCAGCGCGCCATAGGCCCGCTCCAGATAGGCTGGCAGTAACTTGTCGAGGTCGCCGACTACGATCAGGGTCATGTTGTTCGGCGCATACCAGTCCTTGCGCACCCGCTCCAGTTGCTCACGGGTCAGGTCATCGACTTGCGCACGCTCCGGGCATTTGAGGCCCAGCTCCACGGCCAGCTGGTTGCTGGCGGTGTGGCCCAGGTCCTGACGATCGAGCCAGCGTTGCAGGTGCGAGTAATGGCCACCGTCTTCGCGCTCGACCACTTGCTTGGCCGCGTTGATGGCGTTGTCGTCGAAACGGGTCTGGGTCAGCAACGCCAGCAGCAGGTCGAGCACTTTGCGCTGGTTTTTCGCCGGGGCTTCGATGACGAAAGTCGTATCGGCATTGCTGGTGAACGCGTTCCACTCACCGCCCAGGGCCTGCATGCGCTCTTCCAGGCCGCCTTCGCCGCTGGCGTCGATGCCGCTGAACAGCAGATGTTCCAGCAGATGCGGCAATTCCTTTTCTTCGCAGTTGAAATCGTCCAGGCCAACGCCGACCACCAGCCGGATCGCCACATGCCCGCGGTCGGTACCGGGTTTGAGCAGCAACTGCAAGCCGTTGCGCAGCGTGTAGCCCTCGACCTGGAAGCGATCCAGGGCGAATGACGGGAATGAACCAAGCAACAGGCAGGCGAACAACAGACAACGCATAACGAGGTTCCGTACGGCTAGCGTAAGTTCAACAGACTTCAGGCAACTGTGGACGTTCAGGGTGAATGAGTAATGTCAGTCAAATCGTCGACCACCAGTGCGCCGGTGTCGGATGTTTCCAGAACCACGTAGGCACTGCTGCAAAACAGCGAATTCAGACGCTTCATGTCGGCGATCAGCTCCAGGTGCAGCGAACTGGTTTCGATACTTTGCACGATTTTACGTTGCAAGCGGCTGACATGAGCATGGGCCAGGCGCCGTTCCTGTGCGCGGAAACGACGTTTCTCACGCACCAGTTGCCGGGCACTTTCCGGGTCGGCGCTGAGAAACACCGACATCCCGAGCCGCAGGTTGGAAATCAACTGAGTATGCAACCCGGTCAATTCGTCCAGCCCGACTTCGGAAAACGACCGGCGCTGCGAAGTTTTCTGCTGCTGGACCTTGCGCAGCATGCGTTCGATCAAATCGCTGGCGAGTTTCAGGTTGATCGCCAGTTCGATGATTTCCGCCCAGCGTCGGCTGTCCTGATCGCTGAGATCTTCCCGGGGCATTTGCGCCAGATACAATTTGATCGCGCTGTACAGCGCTTCGACATCGTCGGTCAGGCGTCGCATTTCCTGGGTGACGGCGGTTTGCTTTCCGCGCAAAACGTCGAGCATGGCTTCGAGCATGCTGTCGATCAGGTCGCCCATGCGCAGGGTTTCCCGAGCCGCGTTGGCCAACGCCAAACCGGGGGTGACCAATGCCGTTGGGTCAAGGTGCCGGGGCTTGGCCGTGCCGTTGGCCTGCGGGCGCTCCGGCAGCACCCAGGCACAAAACCTGGCCATCGGCCCGACACTGGGCAACAGGATCAGGCAACGCACGGTGTTGTAGAGCAGGTGAAAGCCAATGACCATTTCCTGAGGGCTGAAATCGAGCCCATCGAGCCAGTGCACCAACGGATCGAGCACCGGAATGATCAATAAAAGACCAATCAGTTTGTACAGCAGGCTGCCCAGCGCCACTTGGCGCCCGGCGGCGTTCTGCATGCTGGTGCTGAGGAAGGCGAGCACGCCGCTGCCGATATTGGCGCCGATCACCAGCCCGATGGCCACCGGCAGGCTGATCACATTGGCACCCGCCAGAGTCGCAGTCAGCAGTACGGCGGCCAGGCTGGAATAGGACATCATCGCGAACAGCGCGCCAACCAGAGCGTCCAGCAGGATGTCTCCAGTGAGCGAGGCGAAAATCACCTTCACCCCTTTGGCATGGGTAATCGGGTGCGCCGCTTCGACAATCAGTTGTAACGCCAGAATGATCAAGCCCAGGCCAATGGCGACACGGCCCATCTGCCCGAGTCGGGTCTGCTTGCGCGACAGAAAGAAAATCACCCCGACAAAGATCAGCAGCGGCGACAGCCACGACAGATCGAACGTCAGCACCCGCGCCATCAGCGCCGTACCGACATCGGCACCGAGCATGGTGACCAACGCTGGCGTAAGCGCCATCAGGCCCTGGCCGACAAAAGAAGTGACAAGCATGGCGGTGGCGTTGCTGCTCTGGACCATTGCCGTCACGACGATCCCGGAGACGAAAGCCAGCCAGCGGTTGGACATGTTTTGGCCAATGACATGGCGCAGATTGGTGCCGTAGACCCGCAGGATGCCGGTCCGGACGATGTGCGTGCCCCAGATCAGCAGGGCCACGGCAGAAAGCAAATTGAGCAGGGTGAGCATACCGGCCCCCTGTGGTGTAGCGCCCCAAAGGAGCAAGTTGACGGTGCCGCGCGACGTTCTACGTTCTGTACTTAAGCTGTAGTTGGCTAACGGCCTGCGCGCCAGCATCGCATAGCCAAAGAAGGGATTGAAACAAAACCGTCATGAAATCCGCTTCATGCAACCAGCCCAAAACAAAGTGGGAGCGAGCCTGCTCGCGATGAGGCCATCAGCTTCAACATTGATGTTGACTGACAGAGCGCCATCGCGAGCAAGCCCGCTCCCACAGGGTGTTGCGTACTACCGGGTTACTGGCCCGGAATGTCCTTGCGCAGTTTCACCGGAGCCTGCTGCGCCTTCTTTTTTGCAATGGCTGTGCGCATCCTGATGTTGATCGCTTCCACTGCCAGCGAGAACGCCATGGCGAAGTAGACGTAACCTTTTGGCACGTGCACGTCGAAGGATTCGGCAATCAGCACCGTACCGACGATCAACAGGAACGACAGGGCCAGCATCTTCAGCGATGGGTGCTTGTCGATGAACTCACTGATGGTGCCGGATGCCCACATCATCACCAGCACCGCCACGATGATTGCCGCGACCATGACCGGTACGTGGGACACCATGCCAACCGCAGTGATCACCGAGTCCAGGGAGAACACGATGTCGATGATCGCGATCTGAATGATGGTGTAGAGGAAGTTGCCGCCCTTGCCCGAAGGCTCTTCGTTGGTTTCGTCTTCACCTTCCAGCGCGTGGTACATCTCTTGCGAGCTCTTCCACAGCAGGAACAGACCACCGAAGAACAGGATCAGGTCTCGCCCGGAAATACCCTGACCGAACACCACGAACAGGTCCGCCGTGAGTCGCATGACCCACGTGATCGACAGCAACAACAGAATCCGCGTGACCATGGCCAGCGCCAGACCGAAAATCCGGGTGCGCGCCTGCATGTGCTTGGGCATGCGGCTGACCAGAATCGAAATCATGATGATGTTATCGATACCCAGGACGATTTCCAGGGCGGTCAGGGTAAAGAAGGCAACCCAGATTTCAGGGTTGGTCAGCCATTCCATGTGTATTCCTTTGAGCGATTGTTAAACCACAAAGGGCCCGGGCTTCAAACAGCGAAGCCTGGACCCGAAGTGGTGAGTCTTGGGCTTATAGAGTGCTGAACACCGGGAAAGTCCCCAATAGCAAAGCAGCAATCAGTATGCAGGTACAAACCAGCACGGCCCACTTGAGAGTGAAGCGCTGGTGGTCACCGAAATCGATGCCGGCCAGAGCCACCAACAGATAAGTTGATGGAACCAGCGGGCTCAACAGGTGGACGGGCTGACCGACGATCGAGGCACGTGCCATTTCCACCGCGGTTATACCGTAATGGCTCGCGGCTTCGGCAAGTACCGGTAATACGCCGTAATAAAATGCATCGTTCGACATGAAGAAGGTGAACGGCATGCTCACCAGCGCCGTGATCACCGCCAGGTACGGGCCGAGGAAGTCCGGAATCACCGCCAGCAGGCTTTTCGACATCGCATCGACCATCCCGGTGCCGGTCAGGATACCGGTGAAGATGCCGGCCGCAAAGATCAGCCCGACCACGGCCAGTACGCTACCAGCGTGAGCCGCGACGCGATCCTTCTGCTGTTGCAGGCAAGGATAGTTGACGATCATGGCGATACTGAACGCCACCATGAACAGCACCGGCAACGGCAACAGACCGGCAATCAGGGCGCCCATCAGGGCCAGGGTCAGGGCGCCGTTGAACCAGATCAGGTTCGGACGACGGGCATCCGGGAACTGCGAAACGCTAATTTCACTGTGGTCGATTTCATCGCCCACCAGGTGCAGTTCACCCAGGCGTGCACGCTCACGCTTGCCGTAGAAGTAGGCAATGACCAGGATCGCCACCACACCGGCCAGCATCGCAGGAATCATCGGTACGAAGATGTCGGACGGGTCCACATGCAACGCACTGGCAGCGCGAGCGGTCGGGCCGCCCCATGGGGTCATGT
This sequence comes from Pseudomonas sp. B28(2017), assembly GCF_002113025.1. Taxonomy (GTDB): domain Bacteria; phylum Pseudomonadota; class Gammaproteobacteria; order Pseudomonadales; family Pseudomonadaceae; genus Aquipseudomonas. The sequence goes on from NZ_NEJH01000003.1 coordinate 76,229, forward strand.
TCATCACGCCACCGGCGAGGATGATCAGACCGGCCATGATCCGCGGGCTCATGCCGATACGGCTGTAGAGCGGCAGCATGGCGGCCACGCAGATCATGTAAGTGGTGGCGCCATCACCGTCCATGGACACGATCAGCGCCAGTACGGCGGTGCCGACCGAAACTTTCAGCGGGTCGCCCTTGACCAGCTTGAGGATCTTGCGCACAGCCGGGTCGAACAGACCGGAGTCGATCATCAGGGCGAAGTACAGGATGGCGAACATCAGCATCACGCCGGTTGGCGCAAGCTTGGTGATGCCTTCGAGCATCATCGGGCCTATCTTCGGCGAAAAACCGCCGAACAGGGCGAAGATGATCGGAATGATGATCAGGGCGATCAGCGCGGAAAGGCGCTTGGTCATGATCAGGAACATGAACGTGATGACCATGGCGAAGCCAAGGAAAGTCAGCATGGGAATACTCCAGGCGTAGCGCGACTAGGGAATGGGCGGACCGGGCGAGATCAGCGCAGTACGGGAAGCACGAGACGTACGGATGGAGTTACAGCGAAGCGGCGGGTAGAGGAGGACATCAGAATCACCATTGTTGTTGTTAAATGGGCCTGGCAAACAATCGAACGCTTGCATTGGCCACCGGTCTTTTGCCGGTAGTGGCGGCGATCCTAATCGGGGAAGCTTTCAGCCAGCTTTCGCCAATGAAAGCAAGGACCGGATGTGCAACCGATCGTCGGATTGGGTTTCAAGTCCCTGAACACAGGGCGGGAGGTCGTAACATGGGCGAACTTCACACCGGCGGCTGCCACTGCGGGCAACTGCGCTATCAATTCAGCGGGCCGCTGCAGGATATCGTCCACTGCCATTGCTCGATTTGCCGACGGGTCAGCGGCGGCATCGTGACCACCTGGATCACCGTGCCGGCATCCGCCTTTCAATGGCTGGCCGGGACGCCGTCGCGGTACGATTCTTCATCCACCTGCGCACGATATTTCTGTGGCCACTGTGGGGCGCAACTGGCGGTGGTGACACACCTGAGCCCGGACAGCATCGACCTGACCATCGCCACCCTCGATCATCCCGAGCAAGCACCGGCCGAGCGACACATCTGGACCGACAGCCGCCTGTCATGGCTGCATCTGGACGAACACTTGCCCGGTGAGGCTGAAGAAACACTCTGATCAGAAAACAGACAGGTCAAGCGGACGGATTGCGCCCATCCAGATCGCGTGCTCGGTGTGATCAAGCAAATCGTCGCCGGTGTCCGGGTGCAGGAACACCACCAGCCCGTTGCGGTTGAGCGCCAGCCACGGCAGCACGTCGCCCAGCACCTGTGGCCCGAATGCCAACTGGCAGCTCCAGTCCGGATGCGGACCTACCGGGCGCTCGTGCACGCGGCCCATTTTCAGTGGAAACAATTGCGCCGCCTGCTCACACAAGGCTCGCGCCTGATCGATGGTGCTGGCGTCGAAATAGACATGGGCGTGGTAGCCCGTTATGCGTTGCATTGGCAATCCTCTAAATCCGGTCGAGCAGATCACGCGGCACAGGCTGCGATCTTTTCACGTTTCACACCGCAATCGAAGGCAATGACAGCCCCGACAACGACTCAGCACTGCTGGCCTGCTCGGCCATCAGCCAGTCCACAAACTGCTGGATCAATGCTCCGCGCCGTTTGCGTTGTGGCAGGACCACGTAGTAGCCCAGCCTGGACATCGCGGTTTCGGCAATCGGTCGACACAACAAACCCTGGGCCAGCAAGTTATCCACAAGGTGGCGCCAGCCAATGGCCACGCCTTGGCCGCCAATCGCAGCCTGAATCAACAAGGTGTAATTGTCGAAGCGCAATTGCCCGGGCGCCGGGGCCGAGGTGATGCCCAACTCGCGGAACACACCGCTCCAGTCGAACCAGTTACTGCTGTGTTCCCCGCGCAGGTGCAGCAACGGAAACTCCAGCAATGCCTGGGCCGGCAAGGGCAAAGTCCGCTCGCTCAACAACTGTGGGCTGCACACTGGAAACACTTCCTCGCTGAACAGCCAATGGCTTTCACCCTGCTTGAAGCGGCCATCGCCAAACAGTACCGCCACATCGATATCGGTACGTAGCATGTTATGGCTGCGTTCACTGGTGACCAGGCTGACGTCCACCTGCGGATTGGCCGCGTGAAAGCGATGCAGTCGCGGCATCAACCAATAGGCGGCGAAGGCAAAATCGGTGGCAACCTGCAACACTTCATGCTGCCGTTGTGCGCTGATTGCGCTCAATCCTGCGTCGATATTCTGCAAACCGAGCTGAACCTGCTCGTAAAGAATCTGTCCGGCCTCGGTCAGTTCTATGCCGCGATAAATGCGGTCGAACAGGCGTGTCGCCAGCTGTTCCTCCAGGCGCTTGATCTGCTGGCTGATAGCCGGTTGTGTGGTGCCCAGTTCAACCGCCGCAGCCGTGAAGCTGTGCTGTCGGGCCGCCGCTTCGAAGGCACGAAGCAGATCCAGTGACAGGTCACCAAGGGTGTCATACATAAGCTGTGCTTATCCTAGTCATTGCCGTACATGGGCTTTACCGCAGCAAGCGAGGGTTTCATTCTCGAAGCCAGCACTCTCGCATAAACATCCACTATGGAATGCCGCGATCACATGAAGCGCAAGAACATTCTTTTCATCATGGCCGATCAAATGGCCGCGCCAATGTTGCCGTTCTACGGTCCATCGCCGATCAAGCTGCCCCATCTGAGCCGCCTCGCCGAACAAGGCGTGGTGTTTGACTCGGCTTATTGCAACAGCCCACTGTGTGCGCCGTCGCGTTTCACCCTGGTCAGCGGCCAGTTGCCGAGCAAGATCGGCGCCTACGACAATGCCGCCGATTTCCCCGCCGACGTACCGACTTATGCCCATTACCTGCGTCGCCTCGGCTACCACACCGCCCTCTCGGGCAAGATGCATTTCTGTGGGCCGGACCAGTTGCATGGCTACGAAGAACGCCTGACCAGTGATATTTACCCGGCCGACTACGGCTGGGCAGTGAACTGGGACGAGCCGGACGTACGCCCGACCTGGTATCACAACATGTCGTCGGTGCTGCAAGCCGGCCCGTGCGTGCGCACCAATCAGCTGGATTTCGACGAAGAGGTGGTGTTCAAGGCCCAGCAGTACCTGTTCGACCATATCCGCGAAGATGGCGACCAGCCGTTCTGCCTGACCGTTTCGATGACTCACCCACACGACCCGTACACGATTCCCAAAGCCTTCTGGGATCTGTACGACGACGCTGACATCCCGCTGCCTGCGACGCCGGAGCAGTACGATCTCGATCCGCACTCGCAACGTTTGCTCAAGGTCTATGACCTGTGGGACAAGCCTCTGCCTGTGGACAAGATACGCGATGCCCGCCGCGCCTATTTCGGCGCGTGCAGCTATATCGACAGCAACGTCGGCAAACTCCTGCAAACCCTCGAAGATACCGAGCTGATCGATGACACCATCATCGTGTTCTCCGGTGACCACGGCGACATGCTCGGCGAGCGCGGGCTCTGGTACAAAATGCACTGGTTCGAAATGGCCGCACGGGTCCCCTTGTTGATCAGCGCGCCGGGGCAATTCGGTGCCGGTCGGGTCAGCGCCAGCGTTTCGACCGCCGACCTGCTACCGACACTCGTCGAACTGGCCGGTGGCTCACTGGAGCCGGGCTTGCCGCTGGATGGCCGCTCGCTGGTTCCGCACCTGCAAGGGCTGGGCGGACACGACGAGGTATTCGGCGAATACATGGCCGAAGGCACCATCAGCCCGTTGATGATGATCCGCCGAGGTGCCTACAAATTCATCTACAGCGAAGACGACCCTTGCCTGCTCTTCGATGTACACAATGACCCTCACGAACGGGAAGAACTCAGCCATTCGACGCAACATCGCCAGTTGTTCGACGATTTTCTCGCCGAAGCGCGGGCCAAGTGGAATATTCCGGCGATTCACCAGCAAGTGCTCGCCAGCCAGCGACGTCGGCGTTTCGTGGCCGAGGCGCTGACCCTCGGCAAGCTGAAGAGCTGGGATCACCAGCCGCTGGTGGACGCCAGTCAGCAATACATGCGTAACCACATCGACCTCGACGATCTGGAGCGTAAAGCACGTTATCCACAACCCTGCCAAAACCAATAATGTTAAGGGGAAGTCCATGCAAAAGTTATCCATAGTACTGACGGTCGGGCTCCTGGCACTGGGCAGTGCATCGGCGTTTGCCGATCAGAGTTGCGAAACGGTGAAGATGGCCGATCCGGGCTGGAGCGACATCGCCGCAACCAATGCCATCACCGGGTTTCTGCTGGACGGCATGGGCTACAAGGCCAAGGTCGACACACTCGCGGTGCCGATCACCTTTGGCGGGCTCAAGGACGGCCAGGTCGATGTATTCCTGGGTAACTGGATGCCGGCGCAGCAGGGCTTCTATGACAAATTCGTCGCCAGCGGTGATGTCACGCAATTGGCGAAGAACCTCGACGGCACCGAATTCACCCTCGCCGTGCCGGACTACGTATGGGACGCAGGTGTGCATGACTTTGCCGACCTGAACAAATACGCCGACAAGTTCGACCGCAAGATCTACGGCATAGGCTCCGGCGCACCGGCGAACATCTCGCTGCAAGAGATCATCAAGAAAAACGATTTCGACATGGGCCAGTGGAAACTGGTCGAGTCCAGCGAACAGGCAATGCTGGCGGAAGTGTCCCGCGCAGTGAAAAAACAGAAATTCGTGACTTTCCTCGGTTGGACCCCGCACCCGATGAACGTGCAACTGAAAATGCATTACCTCAAGGGCGGCGAGAAATACTTTGGTGACACCGGGACCGTCCACACCCTGACCCGCAAAGGTTATGCACAGGCCTGCCCGAACGTCGGCAAACTGCTGACCAACCTGAGCTTCACCCAGGACATGGAGAACAGCATCATGGCCGAGGTGGTGAACAACAAGGTCAGCAACGCCGACGCGGCCAAAGCGTGGATCAAAGCCAACCCGGCGGTGCTGGATAAATGGCTCGACGGCGTGAAGACCGTGGATGGGCAAGATGCGTTGCCGGCGGTCAAAGCCAAGCTTTAAGGCTCAAAGACGCCTTCGCGAGCAAGTCCGCGCACTCCCTGTGGGAGCGAGCCTGCTCGCGAATGGATGTTTGCCCTTGCGCTGCAGCCTCTGAAATACCACCCTGACGCAATTACAGTCGTTCACCGAGAGGCCCCATGGCCCTTCCCAGCCGCCATTCACTCTTCCCGTTCCTCACCTGGCTACCCCGGCAAACCCGCGCCAGCGTCGGCCGAGACCTGATCGTCGGCCTCAGCGGCGCGATTCTCGCGTTGCCGCAATCCATCGCCTACGCACTGATTGCCGGCCTCCCACCGGAATACGGCCTGTATGCCGCAATCATCCCGGTGCTGATCGCCTGCCTGTGGGGTTCGTCGTGGCATTTGATCTGCGGTCCTACGGCGGCCATCTCGATTGTCCTGTACGCCAGCGTCAGTCCTCTGGCCGTTCCAGTGTCGCAGGACTACGTCATGCTGATCCTGTTACTGACATTTCTTGCCGGCATCTTTCAGTGGCTGCTGGGCTTGCTGCGGTTTGGCGCGCTGGTGAATTTCGTCTCTCACTCGGTGGTACTCGGCTTCACCCTTGGTGCTGCCGTGGTGATTGCCATCGGTCAATTACCTAACCTGCTGGGGCTGGACTTGCCCAGCCAGGCCACCGCGCTGGACAGTTTCATCACGTTGTTGCGCCATCTCGGCGAAATGGACAAACCTTCGCTGGCGCTGGGGCTGGCGACGGTCGTGGTGGGCGTGATCCTCAAGCTGTGGTTGCCACGCTGGCCGACGCTAATGATCACTCTGGTGCTGGGTGCATTGCTGGTCTGGCTTTGGCCATCGATGTTCGGCCATGTGCAACTGGTCAGCGCCTTTACCGGCAAGCTGCCGCCATTCAGCCCGTTGCCGCTGGACCTTGACCTGATCCTGCGCCTGCTGCCAAGCGCCGTGGCAGTGGGCATGCTCGGGCTGGTGACCAGCCTGTCGATTGCCCGCTCGATCTCCGCACGTTCGCAGCAATTACTTGATGCCAACCAGGAAGTTCGCGCCCAGGGCTTGTCGAATATCGTCGGTGCGTTTTTTTCCGGCTCCTTGTCTGCCGGTTCTTTTACCCGCACCGGACTGAGCTACGAGGCCGGTGCCTGTTCGCCGCTGGCGGGGATTTTTTCCGCACTGTGGGTAGCGCTGTTCGCCATTTTTGGCGCGCGACTGATCGAACACATACCGATTCCGGCCATGGCGGGCAGCATTCTGTTGATCGCCTGGGGACTGCTGGACCATCGCGGCATACGTGCGTTGCTGCGGGTCAGCCGTGCCGAATTTCTGGTCATGGCGCTGACCTGCGTCGCCACGCTGCTGCTGGAGTTGCAGACGGCGATCTACGCCGGTGTGCTGGCCTCGCTTTTTTTCTACCTCAAACGCACATCGCAACCACGGGTGCAGCACGTGCAAGATGGCGAGGAAGACATTCTGCGGGTAGGGGGCTCGATCTTTTTCGGTGCCAGCCATTACCTGCAAGTACGCCTGCAACGCATGCACGGCGCGCGCGTGGTGATCGAGGCGCAGCAGATCAACTTCATCGACTATTCAGGGGTGGAAATGCTGCATCAGGAAGCGCGGCGCCTGCTGCGCCAGGACCGCAGCCTGACATTGCGCCGGGCCCGGCCGCAGGTGGTGGAAGAGTTGAGGAAGCTGGAAGGGGCGGAGAAATGCCCGATCCGGTTTGAGGATTAATCCGACTTCACTCGCTCCCACATTTGATCTGTGTCATTCACAAATCCAGTGTAGGAACAGGCTTGCTCATCAAGCTGTTAAAGGGCCAGTTGCCGACGCAACTCAGCCAGCACCGGCGCCGTATCCGGTCGCACTCCGCGCCACAGGAAAAACGCTTCCGCCGCTTGCTCGGCCAGCATCCCCAAGCCATCCATCGCCACCGCGGCCCCGTGTTCGCTGGCCCAGCGGCAGAACGAGGTCGGTTCCTTGCCGTACATCATGTCGTAGCACACCGTTTTTCCGGGTTCGATCAGGCTGGGCGCAATCGGCGGCACATCGCCCGTCAGGCTCGCGGAGGTCGCATTGATGATCAGGTCCACCGACTCCTGCAACCAGTCGTAACCGCTGGCCGAGACCGGCCCCAGATCGCCAAACAGCTCCGCCAGCAGTTCGGCCTTGTCCAGCGTGCGGTTGGCGATGATCACCGATGCCGGTTGCTCGGCCAGCAGCGACTCCAGCGCACCACGCACCGCACCACCAGCACCGAGCAACAGGATGCGTTTGCCCTTGAGACTGAACCCGGCATTGACCGTCAGATCCCGCACCAACCCAGCACCGTCGGTGTTGTCGCCCAGCAGACTGCCATCGGCCAGTTTGCTCAAGGTATTGACCGCGCCGGCACGCTGCGCCCGCGCCGTCAGACTGTTCGCCAATCGAAAGGCTTCTTCCTTGAACGGCACCGTCACATTGGCGCCGCGCCCTTCAAGGAAAAAAGTCCGGGCACAAGTGGAAAAGTCGTCGAGTGGTGCCAGCAGCGTGTTGTAGTCCAGCTTCTGCGCGGTCTGCTCGGCGAACAGGCGATGGATCAGCGGTGACTTGCTGTGGCCAATCGGGTTACCGAATACGACATAACGATCCATCAGGTTTCCTCGTTCAGGCTTCGGCCAACCAATCGCGGTCTTGCAGAAAATATTCGGTCAGGCGCGCTTCTTCGCTGCCAGGCTCGGCCTTCCAGTCGTAACCCCAGCGCACTTGCGGCGGCAGGGACATCAAAATCGATTCGGTGCGACCACCTGACTGCAGGCCGAACAATGTGCCGCGGTCATAGACCAGGTTGAATTCAACGTAGCGACCACGGCGGAATTCCTGGAACTCACGCTGTTTGACGGTGAACGCATCGTTCTTGCGGCGCTGCACGATCGGCAGATAGGCGTCGATGTACGCGTCACCGATAGCGCGCATGAAGGCGAAGCTGGTGTCGAAGTCCCACTCGTTCAGGTCGTCGAAAAACAGCCCACCGATGCCACGCGGCTCGTGACGATGCTTGATGTGGAAGTAGCTGTCGCACCAGGCCTTGTAGCGCGGGTAAACATCCGGGCCGAACGGCGCGCAGGCTTGCTCGGCGACGCGGTGCCAGTGAATGCAGTCTTCTTCGTTGCCGTAATACGGGGTCAGGTCGAAGCCGCCGCCAAACCACCAGACCGCTTCTTCACCTTCTTTTTCAGCGATGAAAAAGCGCACGTTGGCGTGGGAAGTCGGCACATGCGGGTTGTGCGGGTGAATCACCAGCGACACGCCGAGGGCTTCGAAGCCACGGCCGGCCAGTTCCGGACGATGAGCGCTGGCGGACGGTGGCAGACCACTGCCGAAGACATGGGAAAAGTTGACGCCTCCCTTTTCAATCACCGTGCCGTTTTCGATCACGCGGGTACGACCGCCACCACCGGCCGGCCTGGTCCAGGCGTCTTCGACGAATTGCGTGCCACCGTCTTCAGCTTCCAGGGCGGAGCAAATACGGTCTTGCAGGTCGAGCAGGTAGGCTTTTACGGCCTCGGTGCGGGTCGTCATGTCATCACCTTGAATCGGGCAATACTACGCGGCGCTCCATTGGAGCTCAGCCTGCGCAAATGGGTCCGTAGCATACCATCGCAAGTCGACCCGTCGCAGTTGACGAAGATCAAGCTTAGGAGTCCGATAGGGAGCTTGGTAAAATGACCTATGGAGAGTTCTGATGGCAAAGCGTATCCAGTTCCGTGCCCATGGCGGCCCCGAAGTGCTCGAGTATGTGGATTACCAACCCGCCGAGCCAGGTTCCAAGGAAGTGCGCGTGACCAACAAGGCCATCGGCCTGAACTTCATCGACACCTATTACCGCAGCGGTCTGTACCCGCCACCATCCCTGCCATCGGGTGTCGGCTCGGAAGGGGCGGGCGTGGTTGAGGCAGTGGGCAGTGAAGTGACCCGCTTCAGGATCGGCGATCGTGTGGCCTATGGCAGCGGCCCTCTGGGCGCCTACAGCGAGGTTCACGTCTTGCCCGAGGCCAATCTGGTAAAACTGCCGGACGCCATCAGCTTCGAGCAGGCCGCCGGAGTGATGCTCAAGGGCCTGACCGTGCAGTACCTGCTGCGTCAGACTTATGAACTCAAGGGTGGCGAAACCATCCTGTTCCACGCCGCGGCGGGCGGTGTCGGCTCCCTGGCTTGCCAATGGGCCAGGGCCTTGGGCGTGAAGCTGATCGGTACGGTCAGTTCGGCGGAGAAAGCTGCACTGGCAAAAGCCAACGGTGCCTGGGCGACCATCGACTACAGCCACGAAAACGTCGCCCAGCGCGTGCTTGAATTGACCGACGGCAAAAAAGTCCCGGTGGTGTACGACGGCGTTGGCAAGGACACCTGGCTGACTTCACTCGACAGTGTCGCGCCGCGTGGGCTGGTGGTGAGTTTCGGTAATGCGTCCGGCGCGGTCGACGGCGTGAACCTGGGGATCCTGGCGGGTAAAGGCTCGCTGTACGTGACCCGGCCAACCCTCGGCACTTATGCGAACAACGCCGAGAACCTGCAACGCATGGCCGACGAGTTGTTCGAGATGATCATCAGCGGCAAGTTGACCGTGGACATCAGCCAGCGTTATCCGCTGGTCGACGCGGCGAAGGCGCAGACCGAGCTGTCGGCACGACGCACGACGGGCTCGGTGGTGTTGTTGCCTTAACATTTTCAGCGCCTGCTCGGACCTCATCGCGGGCCTGCCCGCGATTGGGGTCAACTCGGTCTCAATCGGGGCGCACAACCTTGCCGGTCGCCAGATCGCGAATCAAGCTCGGGTTCTTGCGTCCGCCCAGATTTCCGCCCAGCACCAGATCCACCTGGCCACGGAAATACTGCTCGACGCGAATCCGTGTACGTGCCGCCGGGCGCCCCTGCGGGTTGGCCGACGTCGACACCAGCGGCCCGACCAGCGCGCACAAATCCCGCACCAGCGGGTGATCGCTGACCCGCAGCGCCACGGTTTCATGCACGCCGGTAATCCACTCCGGCAGCAGGTTCTGGTGCGGCACCAACCAGGTGTTCGGCCCCGGCCAGGTGCTGGCCATGCGGTCCATCCACAATTCGGGGAAGTCTTCGAAGAGGAAATCGAACTGACGGATGTTGTCGGCAACCAGAATCAGCCCCTTATCCACAGACCGGCCCTTGATCAGCAGCAGACGCTCCACCGCTTCCTCGTCCCACGGGTCGCAACCCAGGCCCCAGACTGCTTCGGTTGGGTAGGCAATCACCGCCCCGGCGCGAATTGCTTGCGCGGCTTGTTGCACACGCCAACTGTTGACCATGAAAAACACTCCAGAATAAGGCTCTGCGCAGTTTACCGATCTTGTTTATAAAACCTAGCTCACCCGTGCAAACCAGCGCCCGCTTTCGCAAACGGCGCGACCGTCCATTTCCAGTTCCGTCAACGCCACCAGCACTTTCGGCAGGGCCCAGCCGCTTGCGTCGGCCAGCGCTTCACTGGTGTGAGGCGCGGCATGCAGCAGCTTCAGTAGTGGGTGAGCCGATACTGCGGTGCAGGTTTCTGTGGATAACGGCAGTCGTTGCCAGCCGCGCAAGGCTTCGAGGATATGTTCGATGGTTTCCACCAGCACCGCACCGTCACGGATCAACTGATGGCAGCCGCGGGCGCCGGGATGATGGATCGACCCGGGCATCGCAAACACCTCGCGTCCCTGTTCCGCCGCCAGCCTCGCGGTGATCAGTGAACCACTGGCAACACTCGCTTCGACCACCAGCACCCCGAGTGACAAACCACTGATGATCCGGTTGCGCCGAGGGAAGTTGCCGGCGCTGGGGCCCGCATCCAGCGGAAACTCGGAAAGCACTGCGCTGCCCGAAGCAATCATGGCGTCCGCCAGGCATCGATTTCGCTGTGGATAAAACTTCTCGAGCCCCGTACCGAGCACACCGACCGTTTGCCCGCCGACGTCCAGCGCGGCCTGGTGCGCGGCGGCGTCAATGCCCAGGGCCAGGCCGCTGGTGATGACAAAACCGGCACCGGCCAGGCTGCGGGAAAACGCGGCAGCGGTGTCCATACCCGGCCGGGACGCGCGACGGCTGCCAACCATCGCCAGTTGTGGTTTTTCCAGAATGCCCGGGTTGCCCGCGACAAATAACAGCGGTGGTGCATCGCTGATTTGTGCCAGCAGTGCCGGATAGTCCGGTTGGTCCCACATCAGTAAATGCTGGGCCGGACGCTCTAACCAGGCCAATGCATGGCTGGCGCCGTCGCGAATGTCAGTGCTTCGTCTGACCTCGGAACAGGCCAGTGGCAAACCCAGCGCGCGCCAGGCACTGGCGGGCGCACTGAGCGCTTTGGATGCCGAGCCGAAGGCTTCGAGCAACTTCTTGAAGCGCGCAGCACCGAGTTCCGGTAAACGGTGCAGACGTAATCGAGCTTCCAGTTCCGCGGGGGAAACCGGTGTAACAGTAGGCATCGACATGGATCATCCTTGATCGTTATGAGCACCCGTACAAACGGGAATAAGCTGTGGATAACTCTGTTGGTAACTTGTGAGGCAAACTTAGGGATTTCGCACCTTGTCCATCACCGACAGCGAGCGCGAGGCGTTGAGCACCAGCCCATAACTGAGTTTGTCGTAAGTACGGAAAACCATCAGCAGACCCGCGCGCTCATCGGGAATCTTCAACGGCTGGCCGGTGATCCGGTCCCGCACGGTTTCGCCGGTTTTCATCACCGCCAGAACATTGCCTTCGACCAATCCATCGCGCTGCCCCTTGTTCAGCGTGACCACGTCCAGTGCGCCGATCTGCGTCACCCCACGCGGCACATCGATGATCAGGCCGTTGATCTCGGTACCCGGCGCGCTGGGCATGAACGTCGAATTGATCGAGCGTTCTTCGCCGCTGAACAGGCGGTCGCCGAGGCGGACTTCCTGGGTCGTGCGCTGCAACACCAGGGTGGCGACGTCGCCTTCAGTGGCCACGACCTCGCCGCCACCGATGTCGTCGGCGTTGATCCCCAGGAACTCCTTGCTCTGCGGATCGGTGTAGACCTTGCCCTGGCGGAAGATGCCGTACTCCGGTTGCGCCGGGTCGAAATGGCCTCGGGCAAAGATCCGGTCACCGGTGCCGCTGAGCACGCGCTCGGCATCGCCGGCGACAATGTAGGGCGCCGTTTCGAAATCCTCGGCCTTGTCGACGATGCGGTTGCTCAGCAGAAAACTGTTGATCGATTTCAGCGCAATGCCGGGGATAGCCTCGGTCACGGGGCTGCTGCGCACCTGAGGCGACAGCTTTATGGTGGGAATATCTTCCCTGGGTTGCACTTGCCCGTGTACCAGACCGGCCGAAGCCAGGAGCAGCAGGGCGAGTAGTGATTTCCTCATGCGGTGAATCCCTTTATTATATGCGTTCGCGTGAAACGCCAGAGCCCTCGGTGGCTCGCTCCCGGCTTGCTTGTCAAAACTTGCTTGTCAAAAGAAGGGAGCTACGTTTTACAACGGTAGCCTGCATTTCTTCGGACCCGCCAGGCCATCGACCCGACCTTACTTCACACGTGCACTAATCAAGCTTATGGCCATTTTAAACATCCTCGAATTCCCTGATCCGCGTCTGCGCACTATCGCCAAGCCAGTGGCCGTAGTGGACGACGAAGTGCGTCAGTTGGTCGACGACATGTTTGAAACAATGTATGAAGCGCCTGGCATCGGCCTCGCCGCGACCCAGGTCAACGTGCACAAACGTATCGTCGTGATGGACCTCTCCGAAGACCGCACCGAGCCTCGAGTGTTCATCAACCCCGAGCTCGAACCGCTGACCGACGAGATGGGCCAGTATCAGGAAGGCTGCCTGTCGGTGCCGGGTTTCTACGAAAACGTCGATCGCCCGCAACGGGTCAAGGTCAAGGCGCTGGACCGCGACGGCCAGCCTTACGAACTGATCGCTGAAGAATTGCTCGCCGTGTGCATCCAGCACGAATGCGACCACCTCAATGGCAAATTGTTCGTCGATTACCTGTCCACGCTCAAACGCGACCGCATCAAGAAGAAACTGGAAAAGCTTCATCGCCAGAACGCCTGATGCCCATCTTCAAAGGCTTGCTGCGGCAAGCCTTTTTCTTTTCAAGAGACGTCACCCATGACTGAGCCACTGCGCATTGTCTTTGCCGGCACCCCGGAATTCGCCGCCGAACACCTCAAGGCCCTGCTGAGCAGCCCTTACGAGATCGTCGCGGTCTACACCCAACCGGATCGGCCGGCCGGTCGCGGGCAAAAACTGATGCCGAGCCCGGTCAAGCAGCTGGCGCTGGAAAACAACATCCCGGTGTTGCAGCCGCCGACCCTGCGCAACGCAGACGCGCAAGAGGAACTGGCTGCGCTGAAACCGGACTTGATGGTGGTGGTCGCTTACGGCCTGATCCTGCCGCAAGTGGTGCTGGATATTCCGCGCCTGGGTTGCATCAACAGCCACGCCTCGCTGCTGCCACGCTGGCGTGGTGCAGCGCCGATCCAGCGCGCCGTGGAAGCGGGCGACGCCGAAAGCGGCGTGACCGTGATGCGCATGGAAGCCGGCCTCGACACCGGGCCGATGCTGCTCAAGGTCACCACCCCGATCAGTGCCGAAGATACGGGCGGCAGCCTGCATGATCGGCTCGCCGAAATGGGCCCGCCGGCCGTGGTCCAGGCAATTGCCGGCCTCGCCGCCGGAACCCTGGAAGGCGAAGTCCAGGACGACAGCCTGGCCACCTACGCACACAAATTGAACAAGGACGAAGCACGCATCGACTGGACTCGCCCGGCAGTTGAGCTGGAACGCCTGGTCCGCGCCTTCAACCCGTGGCCAATCACCCACAGCACCTTGAATGGCGAAGCCCTGAAAGTGCTGGCCGCGAACCTCGCCGAAGGCAAAGGCACCCCGGGTGAAATCCTCGGCGCCAGCAAGGACGGTCTGACCGTCGCCTGCGGCGAACAAGCCTTGTGTCTGACCCGCCTGCAATTGCCCGGCGGCAAAGCCTTGAACTTCAGCGACCTGTTCAACAGCCGCCGTGAGAAATTCGCCATCGGCACTGTCCTCGGTCAAGCGGCGGACGCTCAATGAATCCGCGTCTGGCCGCCGCCAAGGCACTCGCAGCCGTCCTGAACGGAAAAGCATCGCTCAACAGTTCGCTGCCCACGCAACTGGACAAGGTCGAGGACCGTGATCGCGGCTTCACCCAGGACCTGGCGTTCGGCACCGCACGCTGGCAGCCACGCTTGTCGGCGCTGGCGGCCAAACTGTTGCAGAAGCCGTTCAAGGCCACCGACGCCGATGTCGAGGCGCTGTTGCTGGTCGGTCTCTATCAACTGCTCTACACCCGCGTCCCGGCCCATGCCGCGATTGGCGAGACGGTCGGTTGCGCCGACAAGTTGAAAAAACCATGGGCCAAGGCCTTGCTCAACGCTGTTCTGCGTAACGCTCAGCGCGAAAGCGAAACGATTTTCGCCGAACTGGAACGCGATCCGGTGGTGCGCACTGCCCACCCGCGTTGGCTGCAAAAATCCCTGAAGGCATTCTGGCCAGAGCAGTGGGAAGCCATTTGCGCCGCCAACAACGCGCATCCGCCGATGATTCTGCGGGTCAACCGTCGCCATCACACCCGGGATGCCTACCTCGGTTTGCTGACAGATGCCGGTATCGCCGCCACGCCGTGTGTCCACAGCCGCGACGGCATCGTGCTCGAAGCGGCCACCGATGTGCGCAGCCTGCCGGGTTTCGCCGAAGGCTGGATCAGCGTGCAGGACGAAGCCGCGCAACTGGCCGCTGATCTGCTGGATCTGGCACCGGGCCAGCGGGTGCTGGACGCCTGCTGCGCACCGGGCGGCAAGACCTGCCATATTCTCGAGGCCGAGCCAGAACTGGCCGGCGTCGTGGCGGTAGACCTGGAAGCCAAGCGCCTGGTGCGGGTTCGGGAAAACCTCGAACGCCTGAAACTGAGCGCCGAACTGATTGCCGCCGACGGTCGCGACACTCAGGCGTGGTGGGACGGCAAGCCGTTCCAGCGCATCCTGCTGGACGCACCCTGTTCGGCCACCGGCGTGATTCGTCGTCACCCGGACATCAAGCTGACCCGCCAACCCGACGACATCGCCGCACTGGCGCTGCTGCAAGGCGAGTTGCTCGACGCCATGTGGAGCACGTTGGAGGTCGGCGGCATTCTGTTGTACGCCACCTGTTCCACGCTGCCGACCGAGAACACCGAAGTCATCGAAGCCTTCCTTGCCCGCACGCCGGGTGCCCGTGAACTGGACCTTGCCACGGCGGCCGGTATCAAGCAGCCCCATGGTCGCCAGTTGCTGGCCCAGGAAGGCGGCCACGACGGGTTCTACTACGCCAAGCTGATCAAGATCGCCGCTGCGCGCGGTTAAATGGATTCAATGGAGTGAGTGGATGAAAATCATCATCCTGGGTGCAGGGCAGGTTGGCGGTTCGCTGGCGGAACACCTGGCCAGTGAAGCCAATGACATTACTGTGGTCGACACCGATGGCGAACGCCTGCGTGACCTGGGCGACCGCCTGGACATTCGCACCGTACAAGGTCGCGGCTCATTCCCGACGGTGTTGCGCCAGGCCGGAGCCGATGACGCCGACATGCTGGTCGCCGTGACCAACAGCGATGAAACCAACATGGTCGCCTGCCAGGTCGCCCACACCCTGTTCCATACCCCGACCAAGATCGCCCGGGTTCGCGAAGCCGCGTACCTGACCCGCGAAGAGCAATTGTTCCAGAACGAAGCGATTCCGGTGGACGTGCTGATCAGCCCGGAACAAGTGGTTACCAACTACATCAAGCGCCTGATCCAGCATCCGGGCGCCTTGCAGGTGATCGACTTCGCCGAAGGCAAGGCGCAACTGGTGGCGGTGCGGGCGTACTACGGCGGGCCGCTGGTGGGTCAGCAATTGCGGCAGTTGCGTGAACACATGCCGAACGTGGAAACCCGCGTCGCGGCGATTTTCCGTCGTGACCGGCCGATCCTGCCGCAAGGCGACACGGTGATCGAGGCCGACGACGAAGTATTTTTCATCGCTGCCAAAGCGAACATTCGCGCGGTCATGAGCGAAATGCGCCGTCTCGACGAAACCTATAAACGCATCGTCATCGCCGGTGGCGGGCAGATCGGCGAGCGTTTGGCCGAGGCCATCGAAAGCCGTTATCAGGTAAAAGTCATCGAGATGAACCCGGCACGCTGCCGCCATCTCTCGGACCACCTCGACAGCACCGTGGTGTTGCAAGGCAGCGCCTCGGACCGTGACCTGCTGCTGGAAGAGAACATCGCCGACGCAGATCTGTTCCTCGCCCTGACCAACGACGACGAAGCCAACATC
Organism: Pseudomonas sp. B28(2017); assembly: GCF_002113025.1. Lineage (GTDB taxonomy): Bacteria > Pseudomonadota > Gammaproteobacteria > Pseudomonadales > Pseudomonadaceae > Aquipseudomonas. The sequence continues at coordinate 92,643 of NZ_NEJH01000003.1, forward strand.
ATGTCGTCGCTGCTGGCCAAGCGCCTGGGTGCGAAGAAGGTGATGAGCATCATCAACAACCCGGCCTATGTCGATCTGATCCAGGGTGGCGACATCGACATCGCCATCAGCCCGCAACTGGCGACCATCGGCACCTTGCTGGCCCACGTGCGCCGGGGTGACATCGTCAGCGTGCACTCACTGCGCCGGGGCGCGGCGGAAGCCATCGAGGCGATTGCCCACGGCGATGCGAAATCGAGCAAGGTGATCGGCAAGGCCATCGAGAACATCGGCCTGCCGCCGGGCACCACCATCGGTGCGATTATCCGCGACGAAGAAGTGATCATCGCCCACGATGACACCGTGATCGAAACGGGCGACCATGTGATTTTGTTCCTTGTGGATAAAAAGCATATTCGCGATGTGGAAAAGCTGTTCCATGTGGGGTTGAGCTTCTTCTGATCCGGATTTTTCGGTGATCAGATTGGCCTCATCGCGAGCAAGCTTGCTCCCACAGGGTTCTCGGTCGTACACGGCATTTGTGTTTCTGAAGATCAACTGTGGGAGCGAGCTTGCTCGCGATAGCGGACTTCCAGATCCCGGATATCCTCCTGACACACCTCAAAAAGGAATCCACTGATGATCGAATCCCTGGAAAAAATGCTCGCCAAGGGTGTGGATAACGCTTTGCTGCGCTTCGGCCTGGGCAAGGGTTATCTGGATCTTGGAGAGAACGCCAAGGCTGCGGAGCATTTTCAGCGCTGCGTCGAGTTCGATCCGAAGTATTCGGCGGCATGGAAACTACTGGGCAAGGCCCATCTGGCGCTGGCGGACTTTGCAGCCGCGCGGCAGGCCTGGGAGCAGGGCCTGGAAGCTGCTCGCGGCCATGGCGACAAACAGGCAGAGAAGGAAATGACGGTGTTCCTGAAGAAGCTCGAGCGTCAGGCGCACTGATCAGAGATAACGCAAACCGATGCCCTCGGCATCGACCAGCACCACTTCCATGCGTACCCGCGGCGCGCCTGTGGGTAAGTCCTGCACCTGTCCGTAGACCACCGCACCCCGGGGCAGCGCCGACAGTTTCGGATGCTTGACGTAAACACCGGTGGTCGACAGGTTGCGCGTCTGGCCCAGGCAATCGCCGAAGCTTTCGTGACTGATCCTGATGCGAAACGACTTGCGGTGTTCGGACATCTTCTGCGCCCTTTGATGAACGGTTGTGGAACGTGTAGGAGCGAGCAAGCTCGCGATGGGTGCCAGGGCGCCGCGTTCAACCTGGCAGCCCACATCATCGTTAACGTCCATCGCGAGCAAGCTCGCTCCTACAGGTTAACCACAGAGTGTGCCAAGTCAGTCAATACCAACGCTCTTCACCCGGTGGACGCTTCTTGAAGCGCTTCATGCTCCACATGTACTGGCTCGGGTAAGCCCCGACATAACGCTCGACCACTTTACTCATGGCCGCACAGGACTCCGCCGTATCGGTGCTGTACATGGCCTCTGGCGCGGCTTCGAGGATCACTTTGTAGCCTGAACCGTCCGGCAGGCGCAGGGCGTGCAGGAACACGCCGACTGCTTTGCCGCCAGCCAGCATGTTCGGCACGAACTTGCTGGTCAGCGCCTGAGTGGCGAAGAACGGCACGAAGATCCCGGCGGATTCGGCCGGTTCCGGGTCAGCAGGAATGCCCACTGCACCACCTTTGCGCACTTCCTTGATGACACTGAGGATGCCTTCCTTGGTGGAAGCAGCGACCTTGTTACCCAACTGCACCCGCTGCTTTTGCAGCAATTCATCCACCGCCTTCAATTTCGGCGGACGGTAAAAAATGATCGGTTTGCACTGGCTGCAATAGAAGTGATTGAGCACTTCCCAGTTGCCCAGGTGGCTGGTGATGCCAACCACGCCTTTGCCGGAGGCCAGGGCGTCCTTCAATATGTCGAGGCCTTCGACTTCGCGCACCAGGTCGATGGAGCGCTGGGCCGGCCAGATCCAGGCACAGGCGCTTTCGGTCAGGGACTTGCCGATGTCTTTCAGGCTCTGGCCCACCAGGCGTTCACGCTCGGCGGGGTCCATGTCCGGAAAGCACTTGGACAGATTGATCCGTACCACGTCGCGGGAACGGTTCGGGGTTTTCCACATGACCCAGCCAATCGCCGAGCCCACGGCCTGCACGGCCCCCCACGGAAGCAGGGCAAACAGCCGCAGAGCGCCTACCAGCAAGGCGCCTTTCAACTTATCCACAGGTCACTCCTGATCTTGTGCTGTGCGCGAGGCGGCCATTCTAACCGCCGTTCGCCAGCTGCGCGTAGCGGTCGCAATCGCGGGTGTGATCCATGACCATGCCCGAGGCCTGCATCAGCGCATAGCAAATGGTCGGCCCGACGAACGTGAAACCGGCTTTTTTCAGGCCTTTACTCATTTCCACGGCAGTCGATGTCACGGCCGGGACTTCGCTGCGATCCTTGAAATGATTGATCACAGGCTTGCCTCCGACGAACGACCAGAGAAATTCCACCGGGTCCTCCAGCGCCAGCCAGGCCTGGGCATTGCGCCGGGCCGCGTTGAGCTTGAGGCGGTTGCGGATGATGCCCGGATCGAGCATCAACTCGTCGATTTCGGCATCGCTCATCTGCGCCACGCGCTGGACATCAAAACCAAACATCACCTGACGATAATGCTCGCGTTTACGCAGCACGGTGATCCAGGAAAGCCCGGCCTGGAACCCTTCGAGCAAAAGCAACTCGAACAATCCCTGCGCATCGCGTAGCGGCGTGCCCCACTCCTGATCGTGATAAGCCATGTACAGCGGATCTTCGGAACACCAAAAGCAGCGTGGCATAAGGCTCCAGGGGGCGTGCGCAGCCATGAATCGGGTATACTCCCGCTCTTTAAATCGCAGCCCAAGAAACAGGTGAATTTCGTGAGCCAGCCTACGCCAGCCGTGCGTACCTTCCAAGACTTGATCCTCGCCCTCCAGCAATACTGGGCCGAGCAAGGTTGCGTGGTACTTCAGCCCTACGATATGGAAGTAGGCGCCGGCACTTTCCACACTGCAACATTCCTGCGCGCCATTGGCCCGGAAACCTGGAACGCCGCCTACGTGCAGCCAAGCCGCCGTCCGACTGACGGCCGCTACGGCGAAAACCCGAACCGTCTGCAGCACTACTACCAGTTCCAGGTCGTCCTGAAGCCGAACCCGGACAACTTCCAGGAACTGTACCTGGGCTCCCTCAAGCGCGTCGGCCTGGACCCGCTGGTCCACGACATCCGTTTCGTCGAAGACAACTGGGAATCGCCGACCCTCGGCGCCTGGGGTCTGGGCTGGGAAGTCTGGCTCAACGGCATGGAAGTGACCCAGTTCACCTATTTCCAGCAAGCGGGCGGCATCGAGTGCTACCCAGTGACCGGCGAGATCACCTACGGTCTCGAGCGTCTGGCCATGTACCTGCAAGGCGTGGACTCGGTCTACGACCTGGTCTGGGCTGACGGCCCGTTCGGCAAAGTGACCTACGGCGACGTGTTCCACCAGAACGAAGTGGAACAGTCGACCTACAACTTCGAACACGCCAACGTCGACAAGCTGTTCGAACTGTTCGATTTCTACGAAAGCGAAGCCAAGCGCCTGATCGAACTCGAGCAGCCGCTGCCGTTGCCGAGCTACGAAATGGTGTTGAAGGCTTCCCACACCTTCAACCTGCTGGATGCGCGCCGGGCAATCTCGGTGACTGCACGTCAGCAATACATCCTGCGTGTACGCACCCTGGCGCGTTCCGTTGCGCAAGCCTACCTGCTGGCTCGCGCCAAGCTGGGCTTCCCGATGGCAACCCCGGACCTGCGTGATGAAGTACTGGCCAAGCTGGAGGCTGCACAATGAGTGCTCTGGATTTTCTGGTTGAACTGGGCACTGAAGAACTGCCACCCAAAGCCCTGAACACCCTGGCCGAGGCGTTCCTCGCCGGTATCGACAAGGGCCTGCAAGCTGCCGGCCTGAACTACGAAACCAAAACCGTTTACGCCGCCCCGCGCCGCCTGGCCGTGCTGATCACCGCACTGGCCACCCAGCAGCCGGATCGGAGCATCAACCTCGACGGCCCGCCACGCCAGGCGGCATTCGATGCCGAAGGCAACCCGACCCAGGCGGCCCTGGGTTTTGCCAAGAAATGCGGCGTCGAGCTGAGCGAAATCGACCAGAGCGGCCCGAAACTGCGCTACAGCCAGAGCATTTCCGGCAAGCCGACAGCAAGCCTGCTGCCGACCATCGTCGAAGATTCCCTGAACGACCTGCCGATCCCGAAACGCATGCGTTGGGGTGCGCACAAGGAAGAGTTCGTTCGTCCGACCCAATGGCTGGTAATGCTGCTCGGTGACCAGGTCATCGACTGCACCATCCTCGCCCAGAAGGCCGGCCGCGATTCCCGCGGTCACCGCTTCCATCACCCGCAAAGCGTGCGCATCGGTTCGCCGTCCAGCTACCTGGCCGACCTGCGTGCCGCCTACGTACTGGCCGACGCCAACGAACGTCGCGAAATCATCAGCAAGCGCACCGAAGAACTGGCTACCCGCCAGGAAGGCACGGCAATCGTTCCGCCAGCCCTGCTCGATGAAGTGACCGCGCTGGTCGAATGGCCAGTACCGCTGGTGTGCTCGTTCGAGGAGCGCTTCCTCGACGTGCCGCAAGAAGCACTGATCACCACCATGCAGGACAACCAGAAGTATTTCTGCCTGCTGGACGCCGACGGCAAGTTGCTGCCACGTTTCATTACCGTGGCCAACATCGAAAGCAAAGACCCGCAGCAGATCATCGCCGGTAACGAGAAAGTGGTTCGCCCACGCCTGACCGACGCCGAGTTCTTCTTCAAGCAAGACAAGAAGCAGAAACTCGAAGACTTCAACCAGCGCCTGCAAAACGTTGTATTCCAGGAAAAACTCGGCAGCGTCTACGACAAGGCCGAGCGCGTATCCAGGCTGGCCGCGTTCATCGCTCAGCGCATCGGCGGCAATGCTGCGTGGGCAGCCCGCGCGGGCCTGCTGTCGAAGTGCGACCTGGCGACCGAGATGGTCGGCGAGTTCCCGGAGATGCAAGGTGTCGCCGGTTACTACTACGCCCTCAACGACGGTGAGCCGGAAGATGTCGCACTGGCCCTGAACGAGCAGTACATGCCGCGCGGTGCTGGCGCTGAACTGCCGAGCACCCTGACCGGTGCGGCCGTGGCCATCGCCGACAAGCTCGATACCCTCGTGGGTATCTTCGGCATCGGCATGCTGCCGACCGGCAGCAAAGACCCGTATGCCCTGCGCCGTGCCGCACTGGGCGTGTTGCGCATCCTGATCGAGAAACAACTGGACCTGGACCTGACCGACGCCGTGGCCTTCGCCGTGGATGCGTTCGGTGCCAAGGTCAAGGCTGCCGGCCTCAATGACTCGGTGCTGGAGTTCATCTTCGACCGTCTGCGTGCCCGTTACGAAGACGAAGGCGTCGACGTTGCCACCTACCTGTCGGTACGTGCCCTGAAGCCTGGCTCGGCCCTCGACTTCGACCAGCGCGTGCAAGCGGTAGAGGCCTTCCGCAAACTGCCGGAAGCCGCAGCCCTGGCCGCCGTTAACAAACGAGTGTCGAACCTGCTGAGCAAGGTCGAAGGCTCGGTGCCTACCGTCGTAGAAGCCAAGTACTTCGACAATGCCAACGAGTTCTCCCTGTACTCGGCGATCCAGCAGGCTGACCAGGCTGTGCAGCCAATGGCCGCCTCGCGCCAATACAGCGAATCCCTGGCACGCCTGGCTGCACTGCGCGAGCCGGTGGATGCGTTCTTCGAAGCCGTGATGGTCAACGCGGAGGACGCAAAGGTTCGCGCCAACCGTTATGCATTGCTGGCGCGTCTGCGTGGGTTGTTCCTCGGCGTTGCCGACATTTCGCTGCTGGGCTGAGGAGTTGCTGTTGAAACTGCTGATTCTCGATCGGGACGGAGTGATCAATTACGACTCCGACGCTTACATCAAGTCGGTGGAGGAGTGGATTCCACTCCCCGGCTCGATCGAAGCCATCGCGCAGTTGAGCAAGGCCGGCTGGACGGTAGCGGTCGCTACCAACCAGTCGGGCATCGCTCGCGGCTATTACGACCTCGCCACCCTGGATGCCATGCACGAGCGGTTGCGCGCGCTGGTGGCGGAGCAGGGCGGTGAAGTCGGCCTGATCGTCTACTGCCCCCACGGGCCGGACGAAGGCTGCGATTGCCGCAAGCCGAAACCCGGGATGTTGAAAACCATCGCCGCTCATTACAACGTGTCGCTGACCGATCTCTGGTTCGTCGGCGACAGCCTTGGTGACCTGGAAGCCGCCAAAGCCGTCGATTCACAGCCAGTTTTGGTAAAGACCGGGAAAGGCGAAAAGACTTTGGGCAAGACCCTTCCGGTTGGCACATTGATTTTTGACGATCTGGCGGCGATTGCCGCAGAACTTGTGCACAAATGCACTTAACCAAGTGTGCGCTTCTGAAATTCCTGGCATAGGATGATAGGGAAGTGCGCTTTACATAGGCGGGTATTTCCCGCAACGGTAAACGTCACCATGTCGATATTGCAGGCCATCAGAACCTTCCTCTTTTACCTGCTGCTGGGCACCAGTTCCTTGCTGTGGTGCAGCCTGAGCTTTTTTATCGCGCCGTTTCTGCCTTTCAAGGCACGTTATCGCTTCATCAACGTGTACTGGTGCCGCTGCGCCTTGTGGCTGAGCAACGTGTTTCTGGGTATTCGCTACGAAGTGAAGGGTGCCGAGAACGTACCGAAACAGCCTTGCGTCATTCAGTCGAACCACCAAAGCACGTGGGAGACTTTTTTTCTCTCCGCCTACTTCTCACCGCTGAGCCAGGTGCTCAAACGTGAGTTGCTCTATGTGCCGTTCTTCGGTTGGGCCATGGCCATGCTGCGACCGATCGCCATCGATCGCGACAACCCGAAAGCCGCGCTCAAGCATGTGGCGCAGAAAGGTGATGAGTTGCTCAAGGACAATGTCTGGGTGCTGATCTTCCCCGAAGGCACGCGCGTTCCTTACGGCACCATCGGAAAGTTCTCGCGCGGTGGCAGCGCATTGGCGGTCAACGCCGAATTGCCCGTACTGCCGATTGCGCACAACGCAGGCAAGTTCTGGCCGAAAAACGGTTGGGCGAAGAAGCAGGGTGTCATCACTGTGATCATTGGCGCACCGATGTATGCCGAAGGCACAGGACCACGAGCCATTGCTGAATTGAACGACCGGGTCCAGGCGTGGAACGAACAGATGCAACGGGAAATGGGCTCGCTGCCACCTGCTCCGCAAGCGCCGGTTTCAAACGATCAGGTGACTGTCTGAGATTCTGTGGATAACCTGTGTACCACCTCATTGAAAATCGTCGTTATTTGCACGTAACCTTATGATTTTTATTAAAATTTATTTGAATTATAAAAACCATAAAAACGTGCATAAGTTTTTTTAGGACGTAAAAAAGCCGGCTGATATAGCCGGTTTTTTATGCTCGGAGCAATCGCAGACTACCGTCATGATCGAGCAACCTGGATCGTTCGCTTTCATTCCGTTAACAAAGGAAATTGCAGCCTGAATGTCGTGCCCAGCCCCACCTCGCTCCTGCACTCGATTCGCCCGCCGTGCCGATCCACAACGGCTTTGACCATCGACAATCCCAATCCCACGCCATCGATGCCCTGGGCGGAAGAAAAGCGCCGATATTGGCTGAACAATTCGGGTAACTCCTCAGCGGCAATACCTTTGCCCTGATCGATGAGCTCGCAGATCAGCCAGCTGTCGTGTTGACTGACATGCAAACGGATACGAGTACCTGAAACACTGTACTTGATGGCATTTTCCAGCAGGTTGAACAACGCCCGGGTCAGCAGCGCCTGATCCGCCAGTACCAGACTTTCCTGTGCCTCCTCTTCTACTTGATGAACCAGTTCGATCTGTTTCAACTGCGCGATGGGCAGCGCCTGATCGAACACATCCAGCACCAGCATCGCAAACAGGCTCGGCTGAAACTGATAAGCCTCGGATTCGGCCCTCGCCAGCTGAACGAAACCGTCACTCATTTCCAGGGCCCGGCGTACCTGTAGCTCGATTTGATCAAAGAGTGGCGAATCACCGCCCACTTGATGACGATGGACATCGAGCAACGCAAGGATGGCCGAGTGGGGCGCCCGCAGGTCGTGAGACAGAAACCGCAACAGGACCGCGCGCTGCTCCTCCGCCTCGCGTTCAACACTCAAATCAGTCAGGTTCCATAGCCAGCCGACCGGAACCTCACCATCTACCGGCAATAACTCGGCACGCTCCAGACGCAGGCTGCGCTCCTTGAGGTCGCGAAACTCCAGCAACGGCAATGTCGATAAAGACGAACCCGGCTTGTGGCTCATATCCGGATAACCGAGCTGTTTGAGTCGTTCCAGTACATCATCGCCGACCAGATATCCACCAAACAGGTCACGGGCCTTGCGGTTGCCGAGCAGGATCTGCCCCTGGGGATCGCTGATCAACGTGGCCACCGGCAAGTATTCCAGGCCATCGGCGATGAATCGGTGGGTATCGCGGGTCAGGCTCATGGCTTGTTCCAGCGCCATGATTTGTTTCTGCAGACGGTCGCCACCGGAGTACTGGGCACGACGGCGCTCCGGAAACACTTTCGGCTCGCTGTCCAGCCGCGCCAATTCCCATCCGAAATAGGTCAGTACCACACTGAGGCGCCGCCAGTTCCAGATCAGATAGCCAAACAGCATCCCCAACACTGCAGGCGTCGGTGACCACCACCATTTCTTGAACTCCGCGAGTCCGGCACTGGTCAGCAACGTACACGCCATCCCCGTAAGCGTCAGCCAGAGCGCCAGGCGCGGACGCCACAGCAATAGCCCGAGTACGCACGTCACCAGACCAAGGGAAAGCAATGCGCTCAAGCCAGGGGATGCATCGTCCAGGTTAACTTGCGCGCGGTAGGACAGCAGTGTCGTCAGCGGCAACAGCACAAGACTTATCCACAACCACTCGCGCACCAATTGCCGAAACAATCGCTGTACCTGGCTTGGCTCGCGGCTTTCATGGCGTTGGTCAAACATGGCCAACAGGGCAGGGCGGAGTGAATGATTTCATGGTTCCTGCGTCTAAGGTCTCGACTCAAGGAATCATAGCGGACGCCGCGACCAACGGCGGGCCACTTGCTTTCACTGTGTCAATTGAGCCGCTATCGTCGATAAACAGCTGCCCAAGCGCGACAAGGAATCACTGTGTATGCGCATTGCGATTCTGGACGATGAGCCCGCCGAATTACGCCGGGTCGAACAAACCCTGCAACAGATGGCCGAAGCCGGGGAGCAGCCGTGGTCGCTGCACAGCTTCGAACGAACCGAGGAGCTGATGCGTCAACTGCGTCGGGAAACCTTCGACCTGCTGATCCTCGACTGGCAACTGCCCGACCTCACAGGGTTTTCATTGCTGCTATGGACCCGCGAACACATGGAAGTGCCGCCTGCGACAATCATGCTCACCAGTCGTGACAGCGAAAGCGATATCGTTCAGGCCCTGAATGCCGGCGCCGATGACTACGTCAGCAAACCGTTCCGCCCCAATGAACTGAAGGCCCGTGTTGGTGCGGTACTGCGCCGACATGGCCAGCAGCGCGCAGCTACCGAGGGATTAAGCTTCAATGATCTGGTTTTCGACGACGCCGAGCTGACCGTCACCCGCGACGGCAAACCGATCGTCATGACCGAACGCGAGTACCGCCTGGCGCATTGCCTGTTCAGCAACCTCGGTCGACCGCTATCGCGGGATTACCTGTACGAACGATTCTGGTCCCATGAAGAAATGTCGTCGTCACGACCGCTGGACACTCACATCTATCGCCTGCGCAACAAGCTTGGGCTGACGGCGGATCGCGGTTGGCAGTTGCTGACGATTTATGGGTATGGGTATCGGTTGGAGAGTGTGACGCCGGTGAGTGAGTGAAACGCAGGCAATAAAAAAGGCCAATGCAGATGCATTGGCCTTTTTGTTGGCGTCGACCGGGATCAGAAATCCAGGTTGGACACCGCCAGGGCGTTGCTTTCGATGAAGTCACGACGAGGCTCGACCGCATCACCCATCAGGGTGTTGAAGATCTGGTCCGCGCCAATGGCGTCTTCGATGGTCACTTTCAGCATGCGGCGCACGCTTGGGTCCATGGTGGTTTCCCACAGCTGATCCGGGTTCATCTCGCCCAGACCTTTGTATCGCTGGATGGTGTGACGCTTGGTGCTTTCGGCCATCAGCCAGTCCAGGGCTTCCTTGAACTCGGTGACCGATTTACGGCGTTCGCCACGCTGGATGTACGCGCCATCGTCGAGCAGGGTGCTCAGTTGAGCGCCCAGGGAAACGACAGTCTTGTAGTCGTTGCTGCCGAAGAAATCGCGGTTGAAGGTGACGTAGTTGGACAGGCCGTGGGAGATCAGTTCGACCTCTGGCAGCCACACGCCACGCTCGCGGTCTTCGCGCAGGCTGGCCTTGTAGACCAGGCCCGACTTCTCGACGGTGCGCAGACGCACTTCGTACTGGGCCAGCCAATCCTGCATCGCTGCGTGATCGGACAGTTGCTCCATGCTGACAGCCGGCAGGTAGATGAAGTGCTCGGTCAGTTCCTGTGGATACAGGCGCGACAGGCGCTTGAGGGTCTTCATCACCAGACGGAAGTCATTCACCAGACGCTCAAGGGCTTCGCCGGAGATACCCGGCGCATCCTCGTTCAGGTGCAGGCTCGCATCTTCCAGGGCCGACTGCGTCATGTACTCTTCCATGGCGTCGTCGTCTTTGATGTATTGCTCTTGCTTGCCTTTCTTCACTTTGTACAGCGGCGGCTGAGCGATGTAGATGTAGCCACGCTCGATCAGCTCCGGCAACTGGCGGAAGAAGAAGGTCAGCAGCAGGGTACGGATGTGTGAACCGTCGACGTCAGCATCGGTCATGATGATGATGTTGTGATAGCGCAACTTGTCGATGTTGTATTCTTCGCGACCGATGCCGCAACCCAGCGCGGTGATCAAGGTGCCCACTTCCTGGGAAGAGATCATCTTGTCGAAGCGCGCCTTCTCGACGTTCAGGATTTTACCCTTGAGGGGCAGAATCGCCTGGGTCTTGCGGTTACGTCCCTGCTTGGCAGAGCCGCCCGCGGAGTCACCTTCCACAAGGTACAGTTCGGACAGGGCAGGGTCCTTTTCCTGGCAGTCGGCCAGTTTGCCTGGCAGGCCGGCGATATCCAGCGCGCCTTTGCGACGAGTCATCTCGCGGGCTTTACGTGCCGCTTCACGGGCACGCGCCGCGTCGATCATCTTGCCGACGACCAGCTTGGCTTCGTTAGGGTTTTCCAGCAGGAAGTCGGAGAAGTACTTGCCCATTTCCTGTTCGACCGCGGTCTTCACTTCGGAAGACACCAATTTGTCTTTGGTCTGGGAGCTGAACTTCGGATCCGGCACTTTCACCGAAATGATCGCGGTCAGGCCTTCACGGGCGTCGTCACCTGTGGTGGCGACCTTGTGCTTCTTCGCCAGGCCTTCGGCTTCGATGTAGGTGTTCAGGTTACGCGTCAACGCGGAACGGAAACCTACCAGGTGAGTACCGCCGTCACGCTGCGGAATGTTGTTGGTGAAGCACAACAGGTTCTCGTTGAAGCTGTCGTTCCACTGCAGGGCGATTTCCACGCCGATGCCGTCTTCACGCTGGATGTTGAAGTGGAACACCTGGTTGACCGGGGTCTTGTTGGTGTTCAGATATTCAACGAACGCACGCAGGCCGCCTTCGTATTTGAACAGCTCTTCCTTGCCGCTGCGCTCGTCCTTGAGGACGATACCGACACCGGAGTTGAGGAAGGACAGTTCACGAATCCGCTTGGCCAGGATGTCCCAGCTGAAGTGGATGTTCTTGAAGGTTTCGCTGGAAGCCTTGAAGTGGATCTGTGTACCGGTGGTTTCGCTGTCGCCAACGATTTTCATCGGCTCTTGCGGAACACCGTGGACGTAAGTCTGTTCCCAGATCTTGCCGCTACGGCGAACGGTCAGGACCAGCTCTTCCGACAGGGCGTTAACTACCGACACACCCACACCGTGCAGACCGCCGGAAACCTTGTAGGAGTTGTCGTCGAATTTACCGCCGGCGTGCAGCACGGTCATGATGACCTCGGCTGCCGAAACGCCTTCTTCTTTGTGTACGTCTACCGGGATGCCACGGCCGTTGTCGCGAACGGTGATGGACTCATCCGGGTGGATGGTGATGCTGATGTCGTCGCAGTAGCCGGCGAGCGCTTCGTCGATCGAGTTGTCGACCACCTCGAACACCATGTGGTGCAGGCCGCTGCCATCGTCGGTATCACCAATATACATACCGGGACGTTTGCGTACGGCATCCAGGCCTTTCAGCACTTTAATGCTCGTTGAGTCGTACGTATTTTCTTCGCTCAATGCCTTCACTCCCGATGGTCGTGGGTCTGGGTGATACGGCCCTGTTCCACGTGGAACAGAGCGACTGGCGTTTCCGTCTGCCAGCCTTCCCTCAATAATTCGTGATCTACACAGGTGATAAATACCTGGCAGCGTAAGTCTTCCAACAAGCGGCAAAGCGCGCGACGGTGGTGCTCGTCCAGTTCGGACGGCAAGTCATCCACCAGATAAATACACTGACCGCGTCGAGCCTGGCTGACCAGGTGCCCCTGGGCAATCCGTAATGCGCAAACCACCAACTTCTGCTGGCCACGGGACAAGATGTCCGCGGCGTTGTGCGCGCCCAGTCTGAGACGCAAATCAGCACGTTGTGGTCCGGCTTGGGTATGTCCCATTTGCTGGTCTCGCTGAAGAGATCCGGCGAGCACGGCACTCAGTTCACGGTCCTTGTCCCAGCCGCGGTAATAGCTGAGCGTCAAGCCTTCAAGCTCAACCAGTTCGCTCAAGGTTTGTTCAAAGACTGGTTTCAAGGCTTTGATATAAGCGCGGCGGTATTCATCAATTTCAGCGCTGGCCTGGCACAGTTCCCTGTCCCAAACCGCTTGCGAAACGGCGTCAAGTGTACCATGCCGCAGCCAAGAGTTTCTCTGGCGCAGGGCCTTCTGCAAGCGCTGCCAGGTTGACATGAAGCGCGGTTCCACGTGGAACACCCCCCAGTCTAGAAACTGTCGGCGAATCTTCGGCGCACCTTCCAGCAATCGAAAGCTGTCCGGATTGATCAGTTGCAGTGGCAGGATCTCTGCCAGTTGCGCGGCGCTGCGTGCATTCTGCCCATCGATACGGATCTGAAATTCGCCTTGGCGATCCCGGGAAATGCCCAAGGCACTTTGCCCGCCCTCCGCCAGTTCAACCTGGCCAAAGACCGTGCATGCCAGTTGTTCGTATTGAATGACCGGCAACAGGCGGGTGCTGCGAAACGAACGGGCAAGCCCCAGCAGATGGATGGCTTCCAGAACACTGGTTTTGCCGCTGCCGTTGGCGCCGTAAAGAATATTGATGCGGGAGGAGGGGGAGAAGGTCACCGGGTGCAGATTGCGCACCGCGGTGACCGAGACGCGACTTAAGGACATCTAGCTTCTGCTGAGCATGATTACAGACGCATCGGCATGACAACGTAGGCCGAGTCGTCGTTATCCGATTCCTGCACCAGTGCGCTGCTGTTGGAGTCGGACAGGATCAGACGAACCTGCTCGGTGGTCATCACGCCCAGTACGTCGAGCAGGTAGCTCACGTTGAAGCCGATTTCCAGAGAGCCACCGTTGTATTCAACGCCCACTTCTTCTTCCGCTTCTTCCTGCTCCGGGTTGTTCGCCTGGATCTTCAACTGACCGCTGGCCAGTTGCAGACGGATACCACGGTACTTTTCGTTGGACAGAATCGCGGTACGGCTGAACGCTTCGCGCAGAGCCTGGCGATCGCCAAGAACCAGCTTGTCGCCGCCTTTTGGCAGAACGCGTTCGTAGTCCGGGAATTTGCCGTCGACCAGCTTCGAGGTGAAGGTGAATTCACCAGTGGTGGCGCGGATGTGGTGCTGACCCAGTACGATGCTGACATTGCCGTCCGGCTCTGTGAGCAGGCGTGCCAGCTCGAGGATACCTTTGCGCGGCACGATGACCTGGTGACGATCCGGCTGGCCGATATCGGCCTGCATCGAGCACATGGCCAGACGGTGACCGTCGGTGGCGACGGCACGGATCACACCAGCAGAGACTTCCAGCAGCATGCCATTGAGGTAGTAACGCACGTCCTGCTGGGCCATGGCGAAGCTGGTGCGCTCAATCAGGCGACGCAGTTTGCTTTGCTCCAGGCTGCAGGTCAGCGAACCCGGGCCTTCTTCCACGGTGGGGAAATCGTTTGCCGGCAGTGTCGACAGGGTGAAGCGGCTACGACCGGCCTTGACCACGAGCTTCTGCTCATCGACCTTGATATCGATCAGCGCATCGTTCGGCAGGCTTTTGCAGATATCCATCAGCTTGCGCGCCGGCACGGTGATGGAACCCGGATCCGCCGGCTCTTCGAGTTGAACACGACCGACCAGCTCGACTTCCAGGTCGGTACCGGTCAGCGACAATTGCTGGCCTTCGACAACCAGCAGCACGTTGGAGAGCACCGGCAAGGTCTGTCGGCGCTCAACGACGCCTGCGACCAGTTGCAGGGGTTTCAACAGGGCTTCGCGTTGAATGGTGAAATGCATGGTCTAGTCCCTTGCCTTAATTAGCTGCGCTGGTGTTCATCAAGTGGTCAGCGTACGCAGCAGGTTCTTGTAGTCCTCGCGGATGTCCGCGTCGGATTCCTTAAGTTCGTTGATCTTGCGGCATGCGTGCAAAACCGTCGTATGGTCGCGACCGCCAAACACATCACCGATTTCCGGCAAGCTGTGGTTGGTCAGTTCCTTGGACAACGCCATGGCGACCTGACGCGGACGAGCGACCGAACGCGAACGGCGTTTGGACAGCAAGTCGGAGATCTTGATCTTGTAGTACTCGGCGACAGTGCGCTGAATGTTATCCACAGAGACCAGTTTATCCTGCAACGCCAACAAGTCCTTCAGGGATTCGCGAATCAGCTCGATGGTGATATCGCGGCCCATGAAGTGCGAGTGGGCGATCACGCGTTTGAGCGCACCTTCCAGCTCACGGACGTTGGAGCGAATACGTTGGGCAATGAAGAACGCGGCGTCGTGAGGCAGCTCGACTTTGGCCTGATCGGCCTTTTTCATCAGGATTGCCACGCGGGTTTCCAGCTCCGGAGGCTCGACCGCTACGGTCAGGCCCCAGCCAAAGCGGGATTTGAGGCGTTCTTCAAGGCCTTCGATTTCTTTCGGGTAGCGGTCACTGGTGAGAATGACCTGCTGACCACCTTCGAGCAGGGCGTTGAAGGTGTGGAAAAACTCTTCCTGGGAACGCTCCTTGCGGGCGAAGAACTGAATGTCATCGATCAGCAAAGCATCCACTGAACGGTAGAAGCGCTTGAACTCGTTGATCGCATTCAGTTGCAGGGCCTTGACCATGTCCGCCACGAAACGCTCGGAATGCAGGTACACGACCTTGGCATTCGGGTTCTTCTTTAACAGGTGGTTACCCACTGCGTGCATCAAGTGGGTTTTACCCAGGCCGACGCCTCCATAAAGGAAGAGAGGGTTGTAACCGTGCTTGGGGTTGTCTGCCACCTGCCAGGCGGCGGCGCGCGCCAACTGGTTGGATTTACCCTCAACGAAATTCTCGAAGGTAAAGGTGCGGTTCAGGTAACTGGTGTGCTTGAGCGCACCTTCGACCTGCACGGTACGTTGCTCGGCACGAACCGGAGCCTGTTGCGAACTGGCGCCGGCCATCGGGTCGAAGCTGTCACGGGAAGGTTCTTCCTCGGTGACCTCTGCCACTTTTTGCGTGGCACGCTTGGTCGAAGCCGCGGCAGGTGCTGGCGGCGGCGGGCTGGCGGGCGCTTGAGTAGCCTGGGCCTGGGAAGCCGCGGCAGCCAGGGGAGCGTTTGGCGCGGCACGGGGTGCCGAACTGCGTTTGCTGCCTATTAATAAGGAAAGCGCAGGCGCCATGCCATTGCCGTGCTCGTCGAGCAATTCGAGAACACGCCCCAGGTACTTTTCGTTGACCCAGTCCAGAACAAAACGATTGGGTGCATACACACGCAACTCGTCGCCTTCGGCTTCGACCTGTAGTGGACGGATCCAAGTGTTGAATTGTTGGGCAGGCAGCTCATCGCGCAGAAGCTCCACGCACTGCTGCCAAAGTTCCACTGACACGGATATCCCCTAAGTTGAAAGCCGGTGAGGCAAAAACAAGCGGCCATTGTAACGACCAGACGCCGACTTATCCACACGAAGGTGGTTCATCGACCAAGAAGAATCGCCCATTTATACGCAAAAAAGACGACCAGTGGTCTGTGCATAAGCTCTGTGGATAACCGGGGTTAAGGTCATTGCACAAATGGGGGCGAAACTCGGTGGATAACCAGCCTGTGGATAAACCGCCCCTCCGCACACAGGTTATCCGACAGCGCAACACAGGCTGAACACCGTTTTCCACTGTAGTTGTCATTCTCTGTACATCAGGTAAAACAAGGGCTTAAATGACTTATCCACAGATGGGAGAGTGCCTAGCTTTTATAAGCTTTACAGAAAAGCTTTAAATACTTTCCTTTCTTATTTTTATATTTGCCGACGGTTCGTTCAGCGCAAAACCTCTGGAGATCTATTTATAAGGAAACGCTGGTTGGAAATTGACCTGAGGGCTTGCTTTCTCTAGAATCCCCGGTCTCTTAAAACGGGGGCCATTCCGGCCCGTTGTGGACGAATCAGGTAACACGACAATGAAACGTACTTTCCAACCAAGCACTATCAAACGCGCTCGTACCCACGGTTTCCGTGCTCGCATGGCTACCAAGAACGGTCGTGCCGTCCTGTCGCGTCGTCGCGCCAAAGGTCGTGCGCGTCTGGCAGTTT
Source organism: Pseudomonas sp. B28(2017) (assembly GCF_002113025.1). Taxonomy (GTDB): domain Bacteria; phylum Pseudomonadota; class Gammaproteobacteria; order Pseudomonadales; family Pseudomonadaceae; genus Aquipseudomonas. The sequence goes on from NZ_NEJH01000003.1 coordinate 109,580, forward strand.
GATAATCCGGCACTGGAGGTGAGTCAGGACTTCAGTCGGGAAAAGCGTCTGCTTACCCCCCGGCATTTCAAGGCAGTCTTTGACTCCCCTACCGGCAAGGTTCCGGGGAAAAATCTCCTGCTCCTTGCGCGCAACAACGATCTTGATCACCCCCGTCTCGGGTTGGTTATCGGGAAAAAGAGCGTAAAGCTCTCCGTCGAGCGCAATCGCCTCAAACGTCTGATGCGCGAATCGTTTCGCCTGAACCAGGATTCACTGGTCGGTTGGGACATTGTTATCGTCGCGCGCAAAGGTTTGGGTGACGTAGAAAACCCCGAATTGATTCAGCATTTCGGCAAGCTCTGGAAACGCCTGGCTCGCAATTCGCCAGTACCAGCAGTCAAAACCGAAACTGTAGGGGTAGACAGCCCAGATGCGTAAACTGGCACTCGTTCCGATCCAGTTTTATCGCTATGCCATTAGTCCCCTGATGGCCAGTCACTGTCGTTTCTACCCCAGTTGTTCCTGCTACGCGTTAGAAGCCATCGAAAATCATGGCCTTCTTCGCGGTGGCTGGCTGACCTTTCGTCGTTTAGGTCGCTGTCATCCGTGGAATCCCGGTGGTTATGACCCGGTTCCACCTATCCCTACCTCCCGTTCTTCTTCGATGGCCGAGTAATCATGGATATCAAACGCACGATCCTGATCGTCGCCCTGGCAATCGTGTCCTACGTTATGGTTCTTAAATGGAACCAGGACTATGGCCAGGCTGCCCTGCCGACTCAGAATGTTGCCACCAATACGACTGCATCGGGCCTGCCGGATACGGCATCTGGCTCCAACGCTTCCGCCAGTGACGACATTCCACGTGCTGCAAGCGACACCAGCGCACCTGCCGAAACGCCGGTAGCTGTGAGCAAGGACCTCATCCAGATCAAAACGGATGTACTGGACCTGGCTATCGACCCGCAAGGTGGCGATGTTGCCCAACTGACCCTGCCGCTGTATCCGCGTCGTCAGGATCACCCGGAAATTCCGTTCCAGCTGTTCGATAACGGCGGCGAACGTACTTATCTGGCGCAAAGCGGCCTGATCGGCACCAACGGTCCGGATGCCAATCCGGCCGGTCGTCCGGTTTACTCCGCGGAGAAGAAGGTTTATCAACTGGCTGACGGTCAGGACCAATTGGTCGTAGACCTGAAGTTCAGCAAGGACGGCGTCAACTACATCAAGCGTTTCACCCTGAAACGCGGCCTGTACGACGTAACCGTTTCCTACCTGATCGACAACCAGAGCGCCCAGCCCTGGACTGGTGCGATGTTTGCCCAGTTGAAACGTGACGCCAGCGCCGATCCTTCGTCAACCACGGCTACCGGCACCGCGACTTACCTGGGCGCGGCCCTGTGGACAAGTTCCGAGCCGTACAAGAAAGTGTCCATGAAGGACATGGACAAGGCACCGCTCAAGGAAACCGTCACTGGCGGTTGGGTTGCCTGGTTGCAGCACTACTTCGTGACCGCATGGATTCCGGCCAAGGGCGAAAACAACATCGTCCAGACCCGTAAAGACAGCAAAGGCAACTACATCATCGGCTACACCGGCCCATCAATGAGTGTTGCGCCAGGTGCCAAGGCCGAGACCAGCGCTGTTCTGTACGCCGGTCCGAAAAGCCAGGCCGTGCTGAAACAGTTATCCCCAGGTCTGGAACTGACGGTCGACTACGGCATTCTGTGGTTTATCGCCCAACCGATCTTCTGGTTGCTGCAACACATCCACGCCATTGTGGGTAACTGGGGCTGGTCGATCATCTTCCTGACCATGCTGATCAAAGGGATCTTCTTCCCGCTGTCGGCTGCCAGCTACAAATCCATGGCGCGCATGCGTGCAGTGGCACCGAAACTGGCCGCGCTGAAAGAGCAACATGGCGATGACCGGCAGAAAATGTCGCAAGCCATGATGGAGCTGTACAAGAAAGAGAAGATCAATCCGCTGGGCGGTTGCTTGCCAATCCTTGTGCAGATGCCGGTTTTCCTCTCGCTGTACTGGGTTCTGCTGGAAAGCGTCGAGATGCGTCAGGCGCCGTTCATGCTGTGGATTACTGACCTGTCGATCAAGGATCCGTTCTTCATTCTGCCGATCATCATGGGTGCAACCATGTTCATCCAGCAGCAGCTGAACCCGACTCCACCGGATCCGATGCAGGCCAAGGTAATGAAGCTGATGCCAATCATCTTCACCTTCTTCTTCCTGTGGTTCCCGGCGGGTCTGGTGCTGTACTGGGTAGTGAACAACTGCCTGTCGATCGCCCAACAGTGGTACATCACACGTAAGATCGAAGCGGCTACCAAAGCAGCTGCCTGATTTACACTGTGGATAACCACTCAAAACGCCCCCTAGTGGGGCGTTTTGCTATCTGTCACTTTTGTCTGGATACCGGTTTATGAGCGTTCCTCGTGAAACCATCGCAGCCGTCGCCACCGCTCAAGGTCGCGGCGGTGTAGGCATCGTGCGTATTTCCGGGCCGTTGGCCAGTGCTGCGGCCAAGGCCTTCAGTGGTCGCGAACTCAAGCCGCGATTTGCCCACTATGGTCCGTTTCTCGGTGAAAACGGCGAGGTGCTGGATCAGGGCATCGCGCTGTATTTTCCAGGGCCAAACTCGTTCACCGGCGAAGATGTGCTGGAACTCCAGGGTCATGGCGGCCCGATCGTTCTGGATATGTTGCTCAAGCGCTGCCTTGAACTGGGTTGTCGTCTCGCCCGACCGGGGGAATTCAGTGAGCGCGCCTTCCTCAACGACAAACTGGACCTCGCTCAGGCCGAGGCGATTGCCGACCTGATTGAAGCCAGTTCCGCCCAGGCTGCGCGAAACGCGTTGCGCTCCCTGCAGGGTGCATTCTCGTCACGTGTGCATAACCTCACCGAGCAACTGATCGGCCTGCGAATCTATGTCGAAGCGGCCATCGATTTCCCGGAAGAGGAAATCGACTTTCTCGCCGATGGCCACGTCCTGAGCATGCTCGACAAAGTTCGCGACGAGTTATCCACCGTCATGCGCGAAGCCGGGCAGGGCGCCTTGCTGCGAGACGGTATGACCGTGGTCATTGCCGGCCGTCCGAATGCCGGTAAATCCAGCCTGCTCAATGCACTGGCCGGGCGTGAAGCGGCGATCGTGACCGAAATTGCCGGCACCACCCGGGATGTGCTTCGGGAACATATTCACATCGATGGTATGCCCCTGCATGTGGTGGATACCGCCGGACTGCGCGATACCGATGACCATGTGGAAAAAATCGGTGTCGAGCGAGCCTTGAAAGCCATTGGCGAAGCGGACCGGGTGCTGCTGGTGGTCGACGCCACGGCTCCGGAAGCCCTCGATCCATTCGCACTATGGCCGGAATTTCTCGAAATCCGTCCCGATCCCGCGAAAGTGACCCTGATCCGTAACAAGGCCGACCTTACGGGCGAAGCCATTGCCATCGAGGTCAGCGACGATGGCCACGTCACCATCAGCCTGAGCGCCAAGTCCGGTGGTGTCGGCCTGGAGCTGCTGCGCGACCACCTGAAGGCCTGCATGGGCTACGAGCAAACGTCCGAAAGCAGTTTCAGTGCTCGCCGGCGACACCTGGAGGCGCTAGGTCATGCCAGTGCTGCTCTCGAACATGGTCGCGCCCAATTGACCCTGGCCGGTGCCGGTGAGTTGTTGGCCGAGGATCTGCGCCAGGCTCAGCAATCGCTGGGAGAAATCACCGGCGCCTTCAGCTCTGACGATCTGTTGGGGCGAATTTTCTCCAGCTTCTGCATCGGTAAGTAGCCCTCCTGTTGTTCACAGACAGGCCATTCGCGCCTGTCTGCTCCCTCCTTTTCTGAATAATCCTTCCAGTGCCGAGCGGAATTTGTCTGCTTGAGCGGAATTCCTGCACCTGAATTTCGCGCAAACAGGACTTTTCTGTGGATTAAGCCCTGTGAATAAACGCCGCTAAGGTCAGTTGATAACAGGGCCCGAAAACTGAACATAACCGCCTCTGTGGATAACAACCCCTTTCATCCACAGGCTTACACCGGTTATCCAAGGGCCTCATTGGCACATGAACACAGGGTTTTGAATCTCTGTACACATTGAAAATAAAGGGCTGTGTAGATCTATCCACAGAAAGGCATGTGCATAGAAATAAACATAAAAACAAAGATTTAATAAATTTCTCTCTTTTTAATTTCTATAACTCCGACTTTTCCACAGCTGGTTAAATTTTGTGCAAAGGGTTCTTTAGGAGGGGCGAAGTCCCTATACTTGTCGACCAGGTCCGAAAACCTGAGCTCAAACTATTCCTGAATTACCTACTTAAGCAGGCACGAGGTGCGTGGTGGATTTCCCTTCCCGTTTTGAAGTGATCGTCATCGGCGGCGGTCATGCCGGTACCGAGGCAGCACTGGCCTCAGCACGTATGGGGGTTAAAACCCTGTTGCTGACGCATAACGTGGAAACCCTCGGTGCCATGAGTTGCAACCCGGCCATTGGCGGGATCGGCAAAAGCCACCTGGTCAAGGAAATCGATGCCCTCGGCGGCGCGATGGCCATGGCTACCGATAAAGGCGGCATCCAGTTTCGCGTGTTGAACAGCCGTAAAGGCCCCGCTGTGCGAGCAACCCGCGCACAGGCAGACCGGGTTCTGTACAAGGCCGCTGTCCGCGAAATCCTGGAAAACCAGCCGAACCTGTGGATATTTCAACAGGCTGCAGACGATCTGATCGTCGAGCAGGAACAAGTCCGTGGTGTTGTTACCCAGATGGGCCTGCGTTTCTTCGCAGATTCCGTGGTATTGACCACCGGCACGTTCCTCGGTGGACTTATCCACATCGGTTTGCAGAATTTTTCCGGTGGTCGTGCCGGTGATCCACCATCGATCGCGCTGGCTCATCGTCTGCGTGAACTGCCATTGCGTGTGGGTCGTTTGAAAACCGGTACTCCACCGCGTATCGACAGCCGGTCTGTGGATTTCTCGGTGATGACCGAACAACCGGGCGATACACCGATCCCGGTGATGTCGTTCATGGGCAACAAGGAACAGCATCCACAGCAGGTAAGTTGCTGGATTACCCACACGAATGCGCGCACCCACGAAATCATTGCCGCGAACCTCGACCGTTCGCCGATGTATTCCGCTGCCGGTGAGATCGAAGGCATCGGCCCGCGTTACTGCCCGTCAATCGAAGACAAGATCCATCGCTTTGCCGACAAGGAAAGCCACCAGGTCTTCATCGAACCGGAAGGCCTGACGACAAACGAGCTGTATCCGAACGGGATATCCACATCCCTGCCGTTCGACGTGCAACTGCAGATCGTGCAATCGATCCGCGGCATGGAAAACGCGCACATCGTGCGACCGGGCTACGCCATCGAGTATGACTACTTCGACCCGCGTGACCTGAAGTACAGCCTGGAAACCAAAGTCATTGGCGGGCTGTTCTTCGCCGGGCAAATCAACGGCACCACCGGTTACGAAGAAGCCGGCGCCCAAGGTCTGTTGGCTGGAACCAACGCTGCACTGCGTGCACAAGGCAAAGAAGCCTGGTGCCCGCGTCGCGACGAGGCCTATATCGGCGTATTGGTCGACGACCTGATTACCCTCGGTACCCAAGAGCCGTACCGGATGTTCACCTCCCGTGCCGAATACCGTCTGATTCTGCGTGAAGACAACGCCGACCTGCGCCTGACCGAAAAAGGCCGCGAACTGGGCCTGGTGGATGACGTGCGTTGGGCGGCTTTCTGCAAGAAACGCGAAAACATCGAACTGGAAGAGCAGCGTCTGAAAAGTACCTGGGTTCGCCCGGGCACTGAACAAGGCGATGCGATCGCAGAAAAATTCGGCACGCCGCTGACGCACGAATACAACCTGCTCAATCTCTTGAGCCGTCCGGAAATCGACTACGCTGGTCTGATCGAAGTGACCGGTGACGGGGCAGAAGATCCACAGGTGGCCGAGCAGGTCGAGATCAAGACCAAATACGCCGGTTACATCGATCGTCAACAGGACGAAATCGCCCGCTTGCGAGCCAGCGAGGATACCAAACTGCCTGTGGATATCGATTACACGAATATTTCCGGTCTCTCCAAAGAGATCCAGAGCAAGCTCGGTGCGACCCGTCCAGAGACTTTGGGCCAGGCTTCGCGTATCCCGGGCGTAACGCCGGCAGCCATTTCGCTGTTGATGATTCATTTGAAAAAACGCGGCGCGGGCCGTCAGTTGGAGCAAAGCGCTTGAGTTCGTTGGTCACTTCGCAACATGCAGAAGAGTTATCCACAGGCGCCCGCCAGCTTGGCGTCACGCTGACAGAAACCCAGCACGCGCAACTGCTGGGCTATCTGGCCCTGTTGATCAAATGGAACAAGGCTTACAACCTCACCGCCGTGCGTGATCCGGACGAAATGGTGTCCCGTCATCTGCTTGACAGTCTGAGCGTGATGTCATTCATCGAAAACGGACGCTGGCTTGACGTCGGCAGCGGCGGCGGCATGCCTGGCATCCCGTTGGCCATCCTGTTTCCAGAGTCCCAAGTGACCTGCCTGGACAGCAACGGCAAGAAAACCCGCTTTCTGACTCAGGTCAAACTCGAACTCAAACTGGATAACCTGCAAGTTATCCACAGTCGCGTCGAAGCGTTCCAGCCTGCCCAGCCATTCAATGGGATCATCTCCCGTGCGTTCAGCAGCATGGAAAACTTCAGCAACTGGACTCGCCACCTCGGCGATAGCGAAACACGCTGGCTGGCAATGAAGGGCGTTCATCCGGCCGATGAGCTGGTAGCATTGCCGGCAGACTTCCACCTCGATAGCGAACACGCCCTGGCCGTACCTGGTTGCCAAGGCCAACGCCATCTGCTGATACTGCGCCGCACGGCATGATTGGGAACACAAGCAAGAATGGCTAAGGTATTCGCGATTGCGAACCAAAAGGGTGGCGTGGGTAAAACCACCACCTGCATCAACCTCGCAGCATCCCTGGTCGCGACCAAGCGCCGGGTGCTGTTGATCGACCTTGATCCACAGGGCAACGCCACCATGGGTAGCGGTGTGGATAAACATGGCCTGGAAAACTCGGTCTATGACCTGCTGATCGGCGAATGTGATCTGGCCCAGGCCATGCACTTCTCTGAACACGGTGGTTACCAGTTGTTGCCGGCCAACCGCGACCTCACCGCGGCCGAAGTGGTGCTGCTGGAAATGCAGATGAAGGAAAGCCGTCTGCGCAGCGCGTTGGCGCCGATCCGGGAAAACTACGATTACATCCTGATCGACTGCCCGCCGTCGCTGTCGATGCTGACCCTCAACGCACTGGTTGCCGCCGACGGGGTAATTATCCCCATGCAGTGCGAGTACTTCGCACTCGAAGGCTTGAGCGACCTTGTGGATAACATCAAGCGTATCGCTGAACTGCTGAATCCGAACCTCAAGGTCGAAGGCCTGCTGCGTACGATGTACGACCCGCGCCTGAGCCTGATGAACGATGTCTCGGCGCAGCTCAAGGAACACTTCGGCGAACAGCTCTACGACACCGTCATTCCGCGCAACATCCGTCTGGCCGAAGCACCAAGCTACGGCATGCCGGCGCTGGCGTACGACAAAGCATCGCGAGGCGCCGTTGCCTATCTGGCATTGGCGGGCGAAATGGTTCGTCGTCAACGCAAAAACTCACGCATCGCCGCTGCTCAGGCAACTTAAGGAATCCCCATGGCCGTCAAGAAACGAGGTCTCGGACGTGGACTGGATGCTCTGTTGAGTGGTCCGACTGTCAGCTCGCTGGAAGAACAAGCGGCGCAAGCCGATCAGCGTGAGCTGCAACACCTTCCCCTGGATCTGCTCCAGCGCGGCAAATACCAGCCGCGACGTGACATGGACCCGCAGGCGCTCGAAGAGCTGGCGCAGTCGATCAAGGCCCAGGGCGTCATGCAGCCCATTGTGGTTCGCCCGATCGGCAGTGGCCGTTTTGAAATCATTGCCGGCGAACGCCGCTGGCGCGCCAGCCAGCAAGCCGGGCAGGAAACCATCCCGGCGATGGTTCGCGATGTACCCGATGAAACAGCGATCGCCATCGCCCTGATCGAGAACATCCAGCGCGAAGACCTGAACCCGATTGAAGAAGCGGTAGCCCTGCAGCGCTTGCAGCAGGAATTCCAGCTGACTCAGCAACAGGTGGCCGAAGCCGTGGGCAAGTCCCGGGTGACCGTGTCTAACCTGCTGCGGCTGATCTCCTTGCCGGAAGTCATCAAGACCATGTTGTCCCACGGCGACCTGGAAATGGGTCATGCCCGTGCTTTGCTCGGTTTGCCGGACAATCAACAGGTTGAAGGGGCGCGACATGTTGTCGCACGCGGACTGACCGTGCGCCAAACCGAGGCACTTGTTCGCCAGTGGTTGAGTGGCAAACCGGAGCCTGTCGAACCGGTAAAACCGGACCCGGATATCGCCCGCCTCGAGCAGCGCCTGGCCGAGCGCCTAGGCTCTGCGGTGCAGATTCGCCACGGTAAGAAGGGTAAAGGGCAGTTGGTGATTGGTTACAACTCCCTGGATGAGCTTCAAGGCGTACTCGCACATATCCGCTGAAACATTTCCTCATGTAGCGCGCAATCGGAAATCACTACCTGACAGTTGAATAGGGGCTGAACCGCCCCTATACTCTGCGCGCATTTTGTCGGCACAAATTATGCCAAGTTATTGAATTTCGGCAGCCGGCCATTGGAGAGCAAAAGTGATGGAAACCCGCACGCCAAACCGCTTGCCGTTCCATCGACTGGCAGTTTTTCCGGTGTTAATGGCTCAATTTGTCGTTCTGCTCATTGCCGCTTTGGCGCTCTGGCAACGGTATGGAGTCGTTGCCGGGTACTCGGGACTTTGCGGAGGCCTGATAGCCTTGCTTCCCAATGTTTATTTCGCTCACAGGGCATTTCGGTTTTCCGGCGCCCGGGCAGCTCAAGCCATCGTCCGGTCATTTTATGCCGGCGAGGCGGGCAAACTGATTTTGACGGCGGTGCTTTTTGCATTGACGTTCGCAGGTGTGAAGCCATTGGCGCCGCTGGCTGTATTCGGCGTCTTCGTGCTGACCCAACTGGTCAGCTGGTTCGCTCCCCTGCTGATGAGAACAAGACTTTCGAGACCTTAGGGCGTTTGAGGCAACCATGGCAGAAACAACCGCTTCGGGCTATATCCAGCACCACTTGCAGAACCTGACCTTCGGTCAGCACCCTACCGGCGGCTGGGGCTTTGCCCACACCGCAGCAGAAGCCAAGGAAATGGGCTTCTGGGCTTTCCACGTCGATACCCTCGGCTGGTCGATCGCATTGGGTCTGATCTTCGTTCTTCTTTTCCGCATGGCGGCAAAGAAAGCGACTTCCGGTCAGCCAGGTGCTTTGCAGAACTTCGTTGAAGTTTTGGTCGAATTCGTCGATGGCAGCGTGAAAGACAGCTTCCATGGCCGTAGCCCGGTGATTGCACCGCTGGCACTGACCATCTTCGTCTGGGTGTTCCTGATGAACGCCGTCGACCTGGTACCGGTCGACTGGATTCCTCAGCTGGCCATCCTGATCTCCGGCGACCACCACATCCCGTTCCGCGCCGTGTCGACCACCGACCCGAACGCTACTCTGGCCATGGCCTTCACAGTGTTCGCGCTGATCATTTTCTACAGCATCAAGATCAAGGGCCTCGGTGGCTTCATCGGCGAGCTGACCCTGCACCCGTTCGGTAGCAAGAACATCTTCGTTCAAGCCCTGCTGATCCCGGTGAACTTCCTGCTGGAATTCGTGACCCTGGTCGCCAAGCCGATCTCCCTGGCTCTGCGTCTGTTCGGCAACATGTATGCCGGTGAGCTGGTCTTCATTCTGATTGCTGTGATGTTCGGCAGCGGTCTGCTCTGGCTCAGTGGCCTGGGCGTCGTTCTGCAGTGGGCGTGGGCTGTGTTCCACATCCTGATCATCACCCTGCAGGCATTCATCTTCATGATGTTGACCATCGTCTACCTGTCGATGGCGCACGAAGAAAACCATTAAGGCCAGTCTCGACTAGTCTGATGTCCTTCCCGGTCAAACGGGAAGGGGCTCCTTACCGGGCCTCTGAAACGATTTGTTTTACCGCTTTAATCTAAAAAACCTAAACCATACGACGTAAAAGTCGGGAGGAAAGATGGAAACTGTAGTTGGTCTAACCGCTATCGCTGTTGCACTGTTGATCGGCCTGGGCGCACTGGGTACCGCAATTGGTTTCGGCCTGCTGGGCGGCAAGTTCCTGGAAGGCGCAGCGCGTCAGCCAGAAATGGTTCCAATGCTGCAAGTTAAAATGTTCATCGTTGCCGGTCTGCTCGACGCCGTAACCATGATCGGTGTTGGTATCGCTCTGTTCTTCACCTTTGCGAACCCGTTCGTTGGTCAAATCGCTGGCTAATTACTCGGATCTTCCGGGTAATTTGGTGTGATGGACAACGTAACTGCGAGGTGTTGGCGTGAACATTAATGCGACCCTGATTGGCCAGTCCGTTGCGTTCCTGATTTTTGTACTGTTCTGCATGAAGTTCGTATGGCCTCCGGTCATCACGGCACTGCACGAACGTCAAAAGAAGATCGCTGATGGTCTGGACGCTGCCAGCCGAGCAGCTCGCGACCTGGAGTTGGCCCAAGAGAAAGCGGGTCAGCAACTGCGCGAAGCGAAAGCTCAGGCAGCTGAAATCATCGAGCAAGCCAAGAAACGCGGTACCCAGATTGTCGACGAAGCCCGTGAACAGGCTCGCGTCGAAGCTGACCGTGTGAAGGCTCAGGCTCAGGCCGAGATCGAACAGGAGCTGAACAGCGTCAAAGACGCGCTGCGCGCCCAAGTGGGTAGCCTGGCCGTTGGCGGTGCTTCGAAGATCCTGGGCAAGGCAATCGATCAAAACGCGCACGCAGAGCTGGTTAACCAACTGGCTGCTGAAATCTAAGCGAGGGCGATCATGGCAGAACTGACCACGTTGGCCCGACCTTACGCTAAGGCGGCCTTCGAGCACGCTCAGGCCCACCAGCAACTGGCCAATTGGTCAGCCATGCTCGGCCTGGCAGCAGCGGTGTCGGAAGACGACACCATGCAGCGCGTGCTCAAGGCCCCGCGACTGACGAGCGCAGAAAAGGCCGCCACGTTCATTGACGTGTGCGGCGACAAGTTCGATGCCAAGGCACAGAATTTCATCCACGTTGTTGCCGAAAACGAGCGCCTCCTGCTTCTGCCGGAGATCGCCGCTCTGTTCGACCTGTACAAGGCCGAGCAAGAGAAATCGGTAGACGTAGAAGTGACCAGTGCTTTCGCATTGAACCAAGAACAGCAAGACAAACTCGCCAAGGTTCTCAGTGCACGACTCAACCGGGAAGTGCGCCTGCAAGTCGAGGAAGACAGTTCCCTTATCGGGGGCGTTGTCATCCGCGCCGGCGACCTGGTTATCGATGGCTCGATTCGCGGCAAAATCGCGAAACTGGCCGAAGCATTGAAATCTTGAGTTTGAAGGGGCAGCAGAGCAATGCAGCAACTCAATCCTTCCGAAATTAGTGAAATTATCAAAGGCCGCATCGAAAAGCTCGATGTGACCTCCCAAGCCCGTAACGAAGGCACTGTCGTCAGCGTATCTGACGGTATCGTGCGGATTCACGGTCTGGCCGACGTTATGTACGGCGAGATGATCGAGTTTCCGGGCGGCGTCTTCGGTATGGCCCTCAACCTGGAGCAAGACTCCGTAGGTGCCGTTGTGTTGGGCGCATACACCAGTCTGGCTGAAGGCATGAGCGCCAAGTGCACTGGCCGCATCCTGCAAGTTCCGGTTGGTAAGGAGCTGCTGGGTCGCGTTGTCGACGCATTGGGTAACCCAGTTGATGGCAAAGGCCCGCTGAACAACACCGAGACCGACGCGGTCGAGAAAGTTGCTCCAGGCGTGATCTGGCGTAAGTCGGTAGACCAGCCTGTACAGACTGGCTACAAGGCTGTCGATGCCATGATCCCTGTCGGCCGTGGCCAGCGTGAGCTGATCATCGGTGACCGTCAGATCGGTAAAACCGCTCTGGCGATCGACGCGATCATCAACCAGAAAAACAGCGGCATTTTCTGCGTATACGTGGCAATCGGTCAGAAACAATCGACCATCGCCAACGTTGTTCGCAAGCTGGAAGAAAACGGCGCCCTGGCCAACACGATCATCGTGGCTGCCAGTGCTTCGGAATCTCCTGCGCTGCAATACCTGGCTCCGTACTCCGGTTGCACCATGGGCGAATTCTTCCGCGACCGCGGTGAAGACGCGCTGATCGTTTATGACGATCTGTCCAAGCAAGCAGTGGCTTACCGCCAGATTTCCCTGCTGCTGCGCCGTCCACCAGGTCGTGAAGCTTACCCAGGCGACGTGTTCTATCTCCACTCCCGTCTGCTGGAGCGCGCATCCCGCGTTTCGGAAGAGTACGTAGAGAAGTTCACCAACGGCGCAGTGACCGGCAAAACCGGTTCCCTGACCGCACTGCCGATCATCGAAACCCAGGCTGGCGACGTTTCTGCGTTCGTTCCGACCAACGTGATTTCCATCACCGACGGTCAGATCTTCCTGGAGTCGGCCATGTTCAACTCGGGCATCCGCCCTGCAGTGAACGCCGGTGTTTCGGTATCCCGTGTGGGTGGTGCCGCTCAGACCAAGATCATCAAGAAGCTGTCCGGTGGTATCCGTACCGCTCTGGCTCAGTACCGTGAACTGGCGGCATTCGCCCAGTTCGCTTCTGACCTGGACGAAGCGACCCGTAAGCAACTTGAGCATGGTCAGCGCGTAACCGAGCTGATGAAGCAGAAGCAATACGCGCCAATGTCGATCGCCGACATGTCGCTGTCGCTGTATGCCGCTGAGCGTGGGTTCCTGACTGACATTGAAAACGCCAAAGTCGGCAGCTTCGAGCAAGCGCTGATTGCTTACTTCAACCGCGATCACGCCGAATTGATGGCGAAGATCAACGTGAAGGGTGACTTCAATGACGAAATCGACGCTGGCCTCAAAGCCGGTATCGAGAAGTTCAAGGCCACCCAAACCTGGTAAGCCGCAGCGGGGGCCGCGAGGCTCCCGCTTGCTAACCTGATAGGTGTTACATGGCAGGCGCAAAAGAGATTCGCAGTAAGATTGCGAGCATCAAAAGCACGCAAAAAATTACCAGCGCCATGGAAAAAGTGGCGGTCAGCAAAATGCGCAAGGCACAAATGCGCATGGCTGCTAGCCGTCCTTATGCGGAGCGCATCCGCCAGGTTATTGGTCATCTGGCCAACGCCAACCCGGAATATCGCCACCCGTTCATGATCGACCGTGAAGTAAAACGCGTCGGTTATGTCGTAGTGAGCAGTGACCGTGGTCTGTGTGGTGGCTTGAACACCAACCTGTTCAAGGCTCTGGTCAAGGACATGGCGGTAAACCGCGAAAACGGCGTCGAGATCGATCTGTGTGTGGTTGGTAGCAAGGGTGCGGCTTTCTTCCGCAACTTCGGCGGTAACGTCGTTGCAGCTATCAGTCACCTGGGTGAAGAGCCGTCGATCAACGATTTGATCGGCAGCGTCAAGGTGATGCTGGATGCCTATCTGGACGGCCGTATTGACCGCCTGTCCGTGGTGTCCAACAAGTTCGTCAACACCATGACGCAAACGCCTACCGTGGAGCAGTTGATTCCACTGGTGGCAACCCCGGATCAGGAACTCAAGCACCACTGGGACTATCTCTACGAACCGGACGCCAAAGAGCTGCTTGACGGCTTGATGGTGCGTTACGTGGAGTCGCAGGTCTACCAGGCGGTGGTCGAGAACAACGCAGCTGAACAAGCTGCGCGGATGATCGCGATGAAGAACGCTACCGACAACGCCGGTGATTTGATCAGCGAATTGCAGCTGGTCTACAACAAGGCGCGTCAGGCTGCGATCACCCAAGAGATCTCGGAAATCGTCGGCGGCGCTGCCGCGGTTTAACGGTTCAAATATTCAGAGGATCCAGCTATGAGTAGCGGACGTATCGTTCAAATCATCGGCGCCGTTATCGACGTGGAATTTCCACGCGACAGCGTACCGAGCATCTACGACGCCTTGAAAGTTCAAGGCGCCGAAACCACTCTGGAAGTTCAGCAGCAGCTGGGCGACGGCGTGGTTCGTACCATTGCGATGGGCTCGACCGAAGGCTTGAAGCGCGGTCTGGACGTCAACAACACTGGCGCAGCCATCTCCGTACCGGTCGGTAAAGCGACCCTGGGCCGGATCATGGACGTACTGGGCAACCCGATCGACGAAGCTGGCCCGATCGAAACCGAAGAGCGTTGGGGCATCCACCGCGCTGCGCCGTCGTTCGCAGAGCAGGCAGGCGGCAACGACCTGCTGGAAACCGGCATCAAGGTTATCGACCTGGTTTGCCCGTTCGCCAAGGGTGGTAAGGTTGGTCTGTTCGGTGGTGCCGGTGTAGGCAAAACCGTAAACATGATGGAACTGATCCGTAACATCGCCATCGAGCACAGCGGTTATTCCGTGTTCGCCGGTGTGGGTGAGCGTACTCGTGAGGGTAACGACTTCTACCACGAGATGAAGGATTCCAACGTTCTGGACAAAGTGGCACTGGTTTACGGTCAGATGAACGAGCCGCCGGGAAACCGTCTGCGCGTAGCCCTGACCGGTCTGACCATGGCCGAGAAGTTCCGTGACGAAGGTAACGACGTTCTGCTGTTCGTCGACAACATCTATCGTTACACCCTGGCCGGTACCGAAGTATCCGCACTGCTGGGCCGTATGCCTTCGGCGGTAGGTTACCAGCCGACCCTGGCTGAAGAGATGGGCGTGCTGCAAGAGCGCATCACTTCGACCAAGCAAGGTTCGATTACTTCGATCCAGGCGGTATACGTACCAGCGGACGACTTGACCGACCCGTCGCCAGCGACCACCTTCGCCCACTTGGACGCCACCGTCGTTCTGTCCCGTGACATCGCTTCCCTGGGTATCTACCCGGCGGTAGACCCACTGGACTCGACTTCGCGTCAGCTGGACCCGAACGTGATCGGCAACGATCACTACGAAACCGCTCGCGGTGTACAGTACGTTCTGCAGCGTTACAAGGAACTGAAGGACATCATTGCGATCCTGGGTATGGACGAGCTGTCGGAAGCTGACAAGCAGTTGGTAAACCGTGCTCGTAAGATCCAGCGCTTCTTGTCGCAGCCGTTCTTCGTGGCTGAAGTCTTCACTGGTTCTCCAGGCAAATACGTTTCCCTGAAAGACACCATTGCTGGCTTCAAAGGCATCCTCAACGGTGACTACGACCACCTGCCAGAACAAGCGTTCTACATGGTTGGCGGCATCGAAGAAGCGATCGAGAAAGCCAAGAAACTGTAATCCCGGCGCCCGGCAACGGGCGTTCATTTAGGTTGAGGCAATCAGATGGCTATGACAGTCCATTGCGACATCGTCAGCGCGGAAGGGGAAATCTTTTCCGGTCTGGTCGAGATGGTGATTGCGCACGGTGCACTGGGTGATCTTGGTATCGCCCTGGGTCACGCGCCGCTGATCACTAATCTGAAGCCAGGTCCGATCCGCCTGGTCAAGCAGGGTGGGGAAGAGGAGGTGTATTACATCTCCGGTGGTTTCCTCGAGGTTCAGCCGAACATGGTCAAGGTTCTTGCCGACACCGTGCAACGTGCTGCCGACCTGGACGAAGCCTCCGCTCTGGAAGCCGTCAAGGCTGCCGAGAAGGCTCTGCACGACAGAGGCGGGGAGTTCGACTACGGTTCTGCTGCCGCACGCCTGGCCGAGGCTGCAGCTCAGCTGCGCACCGTCCAGCAGATCCGCAAGAAGTTCGGCCATTAAGGCTGCACTTGTTGTGTGATTGATTAAAAAGGGTAGCCTCGGCTACCCTTTTTTCTTTTCCGATTTTTACAACCCGGTCGCAGCCGCTGACCACCCAGGATTGGTAGCCAGTCATGTCTCTCGAAATCGTTATTCTCGCTGCTGGCCAAGGCACGCGCATGCGTTCTGCTTTGCCGAAAGTCTTGCACCCGATTGCCGGCAACTCCATGCTCGGTCATGTTATCCACAGCGCCCGGCAACTTGATCCACAGCGCATTCATGTGGTGATCGGTCATGGTGCCGATGCCGTACGCGAACGCCTGGCGGCGGATGACCTGAACTTCGTCCTGCAGGATAAACAGCTGGGCACCGGTCATGCCGTCGCTCAAGCAGTGCCGTTCATTGAGTCCGACACCGTGCTGGTGCTCTACGGCGATGTGCCGTTGATCGAAGTCGACACCCTGCAGCGCCTGCTCAAGCAGGTGGGTCCACAGCAGTTGGGCTTGCTGACCGTCGAACTGGATGACCCGACCGGTTACGGCCGTATTGTTCGTGATGCCGCTGGCAAGGTTGCGGCCATCGTCGAACAGAAAGATGCCAATGACGCCGAACGCCAGATCACCGAAGGCAATACCGGCATTCTGGCGCTGCCTTTTGCCCGTCTTGGCGACTGGATGAGCCGTCTGTCCAACAACAACGCCCAGGGTGAGTACTACCTGACCGACATCATTGCCATGGCAGTGAGCGATGGTCTGGTGGTGGCCACCGAGCAACCGCACGACGCCATGGAAGTGCAGGGTGCCAACGACCGCAAGCAACTTTCCGAACTGGAGCGGCATTATCAATTGCGCGCCGCTCGTCGTTTGATGGCTCAAGGTGTGACGCTGCGCGACCCGGCTCGTTTCGACATTCGTGGTGAAGTCACGGTCGGGCGCGACGTACTCATCGACATCAACGTGATTCTCGAAGGCAAGGTCGTCATTGAGGATGACGTGGTGATCGGCCCGAACTGCGTGATCAAGGACAGCACCCTGCGCAAAGGCGTGGTCATCAAGGCCAACAGCCATATCGAAGGTGCCATTCTGGGTGAAGGCAGCGATGCCGGCCCGTTCGCGCGTCTGCGTCCAGGTAGCGTGCTGGAAGCCAGGGCGCATGTGGGTAACTTCGTCGAGCTGAAAAACGCCCACTTGGGCGAAGGCGCCAAGGCCGGTCACCTGACTTACCTGGGCGATGCCGAAGTGGGCGCGCGCACCAACATCGGTGCCGGCACCATCACCTGCAACTACGACGGCGCCAACAAGTGGAAAACCGTGTTGGGCGAAGATGTGTTCATTGGTTCCAACAACTCGTTGGTAGCGCCTGTGGATATCTCGGATGGCGCGACCACTGCGGCCGGTTCGACCATTACCTCGACTGTGGATAAATCCCAGTTGGCGATTGGGCGTGCTCGCCAGAAGAACATCGATGGCTGGAAGCGGCCGGAGAAAATCAAGAAGGGCTGAGTTATCCACAATCCCTTGCAGGAGCGAGCCTGCTCGCGATGGACGTCAACGATGACGAGGTCAGTCTGAATAAAAGCTGCGCCTCTAAGTCCATCGTCGGAACGCCGCCCCGAGCCGAGCTCGCTCCTACAGGTTATCCACAGCTCTTTTTATCGCATGGCGCTTGACGAAGTTTCGCTGATAGGTTCTGATTGCTTCCGATATCTTTCGAAACGAAACTTACCAGCTCATGTCGAAGCGCAACACACCTCAGCGTCGTCACAACATCCTCGCCTTGCTCAATCAGCAGGGCGAAGTCAGTGTGGATGAGTTGGCCAAGCGCTTCGAAACGTCAGAAGTTACGATCCGCAAGGATCTGGCGGCACTTGAAAGCAATGGCCTGTTGCTGCGTCGTTACGGCGGGGCGATCACCATGCCTCAGGAGCTGGTGGCCGACCTGGGTCAGCCGGTTTCCAAGTACAAACAAGCCATCGCCCGTGCCGCCGTCGCGCGGATCCGCGAGCATGCGCGCATCATTATCGACAGTGGCAGTACCACCGCCTCCATGATCCCGGAACTCGGGCAGCAACCCGGTCTGGTGGTGATGACCAACTCGCTGCACGTCGCCAATGCCCTGAGCGAACTTGAGCACGAACCGGTGCTGTTGATGACCGGTGGCACCTGGGACCCGCATTCCGAGTCCTTTCAGGGGCAGGTTGCCGAGCAGGTACTGCGCTCCTACGATTTCGACCAGCTGTTTATCGGCGCCGATGGCATCGATCTGGTTCGCGGTACAACTACCTTCAACGAACTGCTCGGACTGAGCCGGGTCATGGCCGAAGTCGCCCGTGAAGTGGTCGTGATGGTGGAGGCCGACAAGATCGGCCGCAAGATTCCCAACCTGGAGCTGCCCTGGAGCAGCGTCCATACCCTTATTACCGATGAACGCCTGCCACTTGAGGCTCGCGATCAGATTCAGGCCCGCGGCATCACTTTGGTTTGCGCGGCTGTCAGTCAGGAGAAATAGCATGTGTGGAATTGTCGGCGCAGTCGCAGAACGTAATATCACCGCCATCCTCGTCGAAGGCCTGAAACGTCTCGAATACCGTGGGTATGACAGCGCTGGCGTGGCGGTCTACACCAACGATGAAAAACTCGAACGCCTGCGTCGTCCGGGCAAGGTCAGTGAGCTGGAGCAGGCATTGGCCACCGAGCCGCTGGTCGGTCGTCTGGGCATCGCCCACACGCGCTGGGCCACCCACGGTGCACCGTGCGAACGCAATGCCCACCCGCATTTCTCCGGTGACCTGTCAGTGGTGCACAACGGCATCATCGAAAACCACGAAGCCCTGCGTGAACAACTCAAGGCCCTGGGCTATGTGTTCACCTCGGACACCGACACCGAAGTCATCGCGCACCTGCTGAACCACAAACTCAAGGATCTGCGCGATCTGACCGTGGCCCTCAAGGCGACCGTCAAAGAGTTGCACGGTGCTTACGGCCTGGCAGTGATCAGCGCGCAGCAACCGGATCGCCTGGTTGCGGCCCGCAGCGGCAGCCCGCTGGTGATCGGCCTGGGTCTGGGGGAAAACTTCCTGGCATCCGACCAGTTGGCCCTGCGTCAGGTCACCGACCGTTTCATGTACCTGGAAGAAGGCGATATCGCCGAAATCCGCCGCGACAGCGTGCAGATCTGGGACGTTGACGGCAAGGCCGTCGAGCGCGAGGCCGTGCAATATCGCGACGGCGCCGAAGCCGCTGAAAAGGGCGAGTTCCGCCACTTCATGCTCAAGGAAATCCACGAGCAACCGTCCGTGGTGCAGCGCACCCTGGAAGGTCGCCTGAGCCAGAACCAGGTGCTGGTACAGGCATTCGGCCCACAGGCGGCCGAGTTGTTCGCCAAAGTGCGTAACGTACAGATCGTCGCCTGTGGCACCAGTTACCACGCCGGCATGGTCGCGCGTTACTGGCTCGAAGAGCTGGCTGGCATTCCGTGCCAGGTCGAAGTCGCCAGCGAATTCCGCTACCGCAAGGTGGTGGTGCAGCCGGACACCTTGTTCGTGACCATTTCCCAGTCCGGCGAAACCGCCGACACCCTGGCCGCGCTGCGCAACGCCAAGGAGCTGGGCTTCCTCGCCAGCCTGGCGATCTGCAACGTCGGTATCAGCTCGCTGGTGCGTGAATCCGATCTGACCCTGTTGACCCAGGCCGGTCGCGAAATCGGTGTGGCATCGACCAAAGCCTTCACCACTCAACTGGTTGGCCTGTTGTTGCTGACGCTTTCCCTGGGTCAGGTTCGTGGCACTCTGGACAAAGGTGTCGAAGCGACGCTGGTCGAAGAACTGCGTCGTTTGCCAACCCGTCTGGGTGAGGCGCTGGCCATGGACAGCACCGTGGAAAAAATCTCCGAACTGTTCGCCGAGAAACACCACACGCTGTTCCTCGGCCGTGGCGCGCAGTTCCCGGTAGCGATGGAAGGGGCACTCAAGCTCAAGGAAATCTCCTATATCCACGCTGAAGCCTATCCGGCCGGCGAGCTGAAACACGGTCCGTTGGCGCTTGTGGATAACGACATGCCAGTGGTGACCGTGGCACCGAACAACGAACTGCTGGAGAAGTTGAAGTCCAACCTTCAGGAAGTCCGCGCCCGTGGTGGTCAGTTGATCGTCTTTGCTGACGAGAAAGCCGGCATGACCAACGGTGAAGGCACCCACGTGGTGCACATGCCGCACATCCACGACATCCTGTCGCCGATTCTCTACACCATCCCGCTGCAGCTGCTGTCGTACTACGTTGCCGTACTCAAAGGCACCGACGTTGACCAGCCGCGCAACCTGGCGAAATCGGTCACCGTGGAATAAGTTATCCACAATGAAAAACCCCTGCTTTCAGACAATAAAGTCTGTCTCGCGATAATAAAAACTGTCTCACTGGTCGGAGGGTCACACACAGGCGACCCTCCCCGCAGCCGACGCAACCCGCCTCTGGTGACTCCACATTTGGATTTTTGCCTTTAAGTGCAGTGTCGCGGTTAGGAGCGCTTAGTTCGCAAGAAAGTGAAGTTATCTTAAAAATTCAAGACGATGAAGCTCTGAATTCATTTGTCTCAAGGAATCGGCTTGTTTTACGTCAGGAAATATACAGCGAAGACCAACTTAAACTTATAAATGGAAAATATTAGTGAAAGAGCGATCTCATTCTCATCGCGTCCGCATTGGGCTGGACAGGCTGTTACGGATTTAACAAACTACTACGTTTACACACTAGTTATTTTAAAACGGCCTTACTGATGCATCGCGTAGGCCGAGCCTATCTGCGGACACATTACAAAAATAGGGATGACTGTAGTCTTGATGTTTACGTTAAAGATCAAGCCATTGCTCTGAGTGTCGAGTGCGTAAAAGATGATTTAGAAAATGGAGGTTATTCGTACTGGCGGCGTAGCCATAAAGTGTTGTGTAAAGTCTGTGCTGTACATAATGTTTTGCTTGTGCGGGATTGCCAGTTCTGTAAAAAACTGTTTTTTAAGTTCTCATAGCTCTTATGTTTTATGGAATGGATGTCCTTGCGGAAAATCTATCTTAGAAAGCGAAGTGACTGTCAATGAAAATGTTTTCGAGTTAAAAAAAGCTACGCTCTACCTAGATGTCCTTACTTATGGCTTTCGCGTCACAAGCTCTATCGCGCATAAGGCCATCTTACGTCGACTGATTGCCGATGGGTGTGATAAACCAAGATGGCGTAATCAGATTGGTGATAGATATAAAGACTCATCTCCCGAAATGGCCAAGCGTTTTATGATCTTTACCATGGATTGGTGGTTACAAGGTCACCAAGTATTGGCAGTCAACGAATGGCTTCTTTTTGATATGGTACTAATGCTTTTTTCGTCTTTTAAGGAGTTTTTAGATTGGATCGGGGTTCAGTCAATGTACTTTCCCCATGCAACAACATGGGCATCTTACCAAGTAGGCCGTGGGTACGATGAGAAGCCAATCTTTGCTAGCGAAACAATAACTTGCAGTGGATCTGTTGAAGGTGTTTTCTAGTATGGTGTTTTATTGATTATGGCTGGAGTTGGTAGTCTTACTATTGAAAATTCATAAAATAATGAATTTTCAATAGTGATCAATACGTGCTTTACGGTATCGATCAATGGAGAGTAGAAATGAAAAATTTTCTCACGGATAACAAGATTTATTTTGAGACTTGTGTTTCTGTACTGCTAGCGATTATGGCTATCATGGTTTCGATTAACGCTAACTTTATAGCCAAAGCCCAGTTGTCCTTAGCAAACGATGCTCAAAGGATTGCTACACTCCCTTATCTTCCAAATATAAAAGCTCGTTTTAAATTTGTAGCTTCGGAAAGTGGAGTTCGAAAGGACAAATTGGAGGTTACTAACTCCGGTGATGCGATGTACGAGTTGCGTGCTGTCCCTATAGCGTTTTTAGAGCTGCGAGAGCTGCAGGTTGTTCCAATGAGCGAAACTTACAAAAAAAACTCGCATCTCAATAAAACTCTTATACCCCTAGAGGGGTATTTCCCAAACGTCACATGGGTTGATGGTAGCGACAAAGATTTTGTGCTATACCAAGATATAGAAAATACAGACCTCTTGGAAGACAGGCTAAATGCTTTCTCCAAAAAGTATGATAGTGAGGATAAACACGTTATAGGTGGCATTAAGAGATATTTAGTCGTCTCCTATAAAGACCGGTTTAAAGCACAACATACCGACTATTTTGAGTTTGACCCTATGGGTGAAGGAGTACTCATGGATAGTTCTGAAGGTGAGGGGATCTTCAACAGTTATAATGAATATTCTCGGCAGAAAGTTAAGCTGAACTATAAATTGTCTACACCAGAAGACATTGGTGTTCTGTGGGTTAAGCTGAAAAGCTAGATATACAGTCGGATTTGCCTATCGACGAATTTTGATCGGGTCTGCCCCTAAAGTAACGGCATCAATTATTGACTTTCTTGAGTCGTCGGTAGCAGCAAACTGGTAATGAAGCACAGTGAAAGAAATCCGCACAGCACGCCAAGCAGTATGGATTCCCCAAAGGTTTCTAAAACGAAAGCTGCGGCAATAAAAACGGGCCTGGCGAGCAGTCCCATCCGAGCTGTTGTAGTAGGCGGTGCTGTTCGGAGGACTAATGGTCTTTGGTGTGCTGTTCGCGGTGAACTCGTCGTTGCACAGCTATCTGATCGTGTCCTATGCCAAGGAAGACGGTGGATCGCTGGACGTGGGTTTTATACATGTCGAACGCCATAGGGCGGTTGATAGGCACAGTGCTCTCCGGCTGGATGTATCAAGATTGCATTGCCTCGCAATATGCTTGGCGAATGACCGCTTCCGGACGATTTTGTTGAAAAAGTCGGCTTTATTCCTACGGTGCCCGAGCTGGAGCGAGTTTTTCAATAGCGTCGACCGCTAGCTAGCGGCCTGCCGTCGCGAGCGGCAAGGTTCTGATTTTATTGGTTTCAAGGGAATTTGTATCGAAATTAGCGAGTTTATGTCTTTTGCATACACTCGCTATTTTCGATACATAAGGTGTGACCAGCGTAACTGCTTGACCGCGCTTAACAGGAATAGGTCACGGCCATCGCCCTATCCGATGACCCAAAAGACGGCCTCCTGCCCAAAGCGGATACAGGTTGCTTAATTTAAGGCGCAATGTCTTCGGGTTGAGCGCAGAACGGCCCCGCCCCCATAGCGAACATTTTTGCCCTGGCAGCGCGTGCATATGGCGCACTAGACATCGTGGCCGAACGCATTTGCTCCTGAAGCCTATCCACAGCCGCCATGTCGACGTCCGCGCCAACGATGTCCATCAAGTTCCTATAGTTGTTCTCCACCTCTCGCATCACACGCTTGCGAGCTGTTACTAGATTGCCGAGATTTAGACCATACAACTCAATGGATATTTTGGCTCGGAGTTGCTTAGCCTGCCCCAAGCAAGTCTCGCTTGCCACGGCTCGCCCGTCGTCGGCATTTATGTCGATCAGCGCCACATCACTTCTTACAGTTGGGTCTAGTAGTACTGGCCTTTCATGGCCAAGGAATCGGCTATCCCAAGAGGCACACGGACTACCTTCCATTAGTGGAAACCAACTCCCTTTTCCAACGGTTTGATCTGTGGCCTCATCAGTACTCAGCCGGTTGGATCGGCCAGCAGAGTATCGGAAGTTCTCGAATGAAAACGCTAGCCAGGGATAACCATCGTCTTCTCGGGCGTCAGTACGCTTAGCGGCTTTCTTTGGACGAAAGTGGTCCACATCAAAAAATGATTGTGGATCGTTACTTTCGGAATACCAGCATTTACCGTAAGACATTTTGGCTAGATGCTTCGCGAATGCCCGCCAAATATGTGCTTTTTTTTCGATGAATGTCTTTCGCTCTGCCTGCGGCTTCTCTTCCAGTTCAGCTTGTGCTCTAGCAGCGACAGCTAATAGCTTTGGCGGGATTACGCCCGGATCATTCCTAACAAATATCAAGGCTTGGCCCCCTCCTTGGTTAACTTCTCGATCAGCATTTTCATACCTTCATGTCGACGCTCGATCTCTCCAGGGGACAAGGGAGGGCGGTCAGCGTACCGCACATCATGCCAAGCTAGCAGAAAGTCCTGATACAGCGGTTCACGGTCCTCGAAAAGGAATCCACGGCGTGCAAGATCGTCGTTTAGTTGAATCAGTAGTCGTTCATCAGCGTCCGATTTATGAGGCGCCTGAGCCAGAGCATTTCGATCGTCTACCAAACGTTGCGTTTCGATATCGAGACTTGTCGGCATTCCAAAAATTTCAGTGAGCGTGGCAGTGAATCCCATGCCTTTTGGATCGGCGTACGGCGCAGACGCGGTGACTTTTCCATCTGAAGCCTGCGTAATCACTCGTATTTCATCACGAGACAGGGCCGAAATCGTCAGGGGATTGTGAGAAGTCAGCACGATATGGCAGTGATTTTTCTCAGCTGTGATCCCTGTCCATTCTTCGATTAAGTTCAGGTAGCTATGTTGCCAATGTGGATTCAGATGGGTGTCGGGCTCATCCAGCAAAAACAGTGTGCGCTTACCACGCGACACACGAATGAGGCCTAACACCATTAGTAGCTGCCGCTCACCATCTGACAGGTCGGCAAAGCCAACGTCGCCGCTGGCATCGTTACTGCGTGTCACCCAAACCTGTATTTCGCGGATTAGGTCGGAAATATCCATCGCTTCCAAGGCATAGAACATCTCGCGTTCATCCTTGAAGAGTTCTGCCATCCGCTTGAGACTTTGTAGCGAAGTCAGGAAGGTTGCGTACTGGGATTCGACTTGTTTCTTATCTCGGTAGTCGTCTACAGAATTACCCTCCAAGGAAATGGGGTGAAACGCAAAGTTCTTGAACTGCCGGGCCGCGCGACCGGCCGGACCGCCGGCTCCCCATAAGTCCTCAGCCAGGGCCTTCTTGCCTTTTGCGAACCAAGGCTCGCGAAACAATGCCAGAAGAGAGTGAAATCCGGTGATGCCTAGTCGAGTAGCGAGTTCGGAAGTGACTTTTTTATCTGGGAAGGCGAACAACGCCATCAGAGCCAATACTCCGTGGATTGGGCGACAGTAGAACAGTCGCCTGGCTACTTGAGCTTGCGCCACCTTTTTATCGTCATCCTCCAGCTTCACGTCATCGTAATAGCGGCGCTGGTGACTGTCGAACAGCGACTCCAGCCGGCGACTGCCGCCAGAGTAGTAGCCAAACACCAGGTCTGGAAACCACTCCGACTTCCGCTTCTCGAAATCGGTTCTCTTGATCTCTTTGCCGTTGACACTGATTGCAGGCTCATCCGGTAAGTTGCTCAAACTCACTCTCGGTGGATTGGATATCGTTCGGCCTTGGGGTTGAATACGGTATTCCACTCGGTAACGGAACCGCGGCTCATTGCGCCGCATATCAACCCAGCGGAAGACCTGGGTGATCGCCTCGATTAAATTGGACTTCCCGGCACCGTTCTGTCCGATAAGTACCGTCGTGAGATGTCGCTCGTCGAAGTCCACCTCTAACTGCTTCAAATTCTTGAAGCCATCAATGTAAACCTTATCCAGCCGCATGATTAGGCTCCAGCATGGTCTCGTTTTCCTTCACATGACCCTGTGCCACCTCCCATGCCAGCTGTTTGTAAAAGTCCCCCACAGGTAATTCAGCCACCTTGAACAGCGCTCCGGCGCTGGCCGGTGCGCCCATACGGAGTAGATGTTCGGCTAAATAGGGCTGGCCCATTACGTCTTGGTCTTGGCGGTTTTTTGTCATGGCTGCGGCTTTGTTTGGTATACGAGGTGGACGACTCTGTCGTGGTTGACGGGCCTTAGGGCTATTAGCTACCTCGGCGTGTGTTGCCGCGATTCGGGCAAGCAAAGCGCTTGCAGGCTCGTCGGTGGGATCTTGTGGAACCAACTCGCCAAGAAAAGCCTTGGCTAGCGTCAACGGCGCTAGCTGGCGGGACAGCGTGATAGCAGCACCGTAGCGGCTCTCGATCTGGTCGGCGATAGACAGTAGCTCTTTGGCCCGCCGGACGATTTCAGTCTGCTCCTCCAACGAAGGGCACGAAATCATTACGCTTTTAAGAACTGCTAGATTGATGTTCTTTTGGGCCGTTGCAGGAGCGAGCGCTTCCAGATCGTCCTTTACCACATCGATGGACCATTTCACGAACTCAACTAGGCATTCGGAAGGGTTTGCGACAAAGCCGACAACGCTATCTGGAAAGCATGCAGGGTATTCAAGAATGGCTGTGTCTGCGATGTTAGCTGCGATCGTTATGCACAACGTTCCAGCAGGCCATAAGCGGCTCTGCAGCAAGCCGAATTCGCTATACGTCTGATGGTGCTTCGTGATGAGACCGCCAGACTGTGCAACATCTCCTGTCTGCACAAATGGGTACACACCACCGTAAAGGCGGGGATCGTTTCTTGGTCTGTGCTTTGACTTACCCCGTCCGATCTCGCCCAAGCTTGTGAGCGGCTGAGCGGGCCATGTAGACGACCAATTTCTCTCGGCTCTGATTTCTTCAGTGAGATCCCCCGTAGTCGCCGCCCTCAATACCGTATGCCTAAACCGTTTGA
This sequence comes from Pseudomonas sp. B28(2017), assembly GCF_002113025.1. Lineage (GTDB taxonomy): Bacteria > Pseudomonadota > Gammaproteobacteria > Pseudomonadales > Pseudomonadaceae > Aquipseudomonas. The sequence goes on from NZ_NEJH01000003.1 coordinate 135,982, forward strand.
GCATCGCTGGGATGGAATCCAGTCGCTCATTGCAGCTTTGGATACGGGATAGAAGGATATCTAATTGGTCGGCGATTCGTTTTTGCTCTGCCTCGGGGGCGAGCGGCGTGACATAGCTGCGCACGTCCTTTGAACGTACGGCCGGATACAGCGCGCCCTGCACCAGCTCAGACATCGCGTTTACAAACGCGTCAGTCCGCACTGTATAAGCTAGCCAGCGGGGGTCGATTCCTGCTCGTGGCCTTAGTACATCGAAACCCGTCGATGCAATCTGTCCGTCAAAAATCTCCGGGACCAACGCAACTGCATTCAAGTTCGGGCGAGTCATAGATACCAAGGTATCGCCAGCTGCGACTTTCTTGCGAGCACGATTCGGAGCATCTTTGCCTAGCATTCGCTGAGGGTTTTGGATGACCTTTGCAGTCCGATCGATGGCGCCGATGTCAATGTAAACGAATGACTCATCATCTTGGGGAATGTATTGATCGGGCACATCGGTGATGTCACTCAATGCTGCGCGAGTCCACCCACTCGGAAGCTCAGGGCTTATCGGGTCCATGTATTAATTCCGCTGTGGGGTAAATCATTCCATTTCATGGCTGCGCTTCGGCCATCATGGCGGCAAACTGCTGATCATTGGAGAGGTCATCAATCAACGCATCAGGATTTTCGCCCAGATCTGCAATCAGGGTAAGTAAATCGCTCACCGCTGCATTCAGTTCACACAGAATCAAGGCTGCCACTGTGGCCGGTTGCTCTTCTTTCTTCTGGGCAGTGTCGGCACTGTCGTCTTTGAGCCAGCTTATGTCGAGGTTGTCGCCGCGCAATGCAATCTGCTCACGCGAGAATCGGCGCCAGCGACCGTATTCCCCCGTATCTACGCGCTTTGCTAGCGCTGCGGAACCAGCGCACGGATCGTCACCGAATACGTCCTCGAACTTGTCGCGGGCCTGTGCAGTCGGGGCATCTTGAGCCGTACGAAAGTAGTCGCGCGTAAAGGGTGTGCGTTTGCCGAATTGAGGCATATTGGCGCGCATGTCGTAGATCCACACTTCCTTTGTGCTGTCTTTGTTGGTTTCGCAACGGGTAAAAAACAGTACGTTGGTCTTTACACCGTGGGCGTAAAAAATACCAGTGGGCAAGCGCAGGATAGTATGCAGATTGCACTTATCCATCAGCTCTCGACGAATGTCCGTGCCAACATTGCTCTCGAATAACACGTTATCTGGAAGCACCACAGCGGCACGCCCACCCGGCACTAGTGCACGATAGATATGTTGTAAGAAGGCGAGTTGCTTGTTGCTCGTGTCAAATGCTAGATCGCTTCGTGTGGGAAGTCCGCCGCCTTTCTTAGTACCGAAAGGTGGGTTCGAAAGAATCAGTGTAGCTGGCGGCAGTTTTTTATAATCATCACTTAGCGTGTCGCCATAGGTCACTCCACCGTCGATTCCGTGAAGGAGCATATTCATCAGAGCTAAGCGATGTGTGTCTTGCACCAATTCCATACTGTGAAATGTCTGGTGGCTGTACTTATTCTGTGCTTCGTCGCTGAGACTGCCAAAGTCATTGTGCTGCTTTAGGAAATTGTTGGCCGCGATTAGAAAGCCGCAGGTGCCCGCTGCTGGATCTTGAATCACATCTCCCAGCTGAGGCTTCATCACAGCGACAATACTGTCGATCAAGTGCCTAGGAGTGAAGTACTGGCCGGCACCGCTTTTTTTCTCACCAGCATTACGCTCCAGCAGGTCTTCATACAGATCTCCTAGGTCATCACGATTTACGTTGTACCAGTCTAGACTGTCTATGTCGGTCACGAGCTTGCTCAACGTAGTGGGCTTGGTAATGAACGTATTAGCGTTGGCGTAGATCTCCTGTACGGCTCCCCGGCCGTATAGACCATAGTCCAGTAACATCTCTTTGTAGATGGCCAATCGGTCCGACGCAGAGGCGCAGATAAGGTCGTTCCAGCGCGTGCCTGGCTGTTCAACTTTAGGGGAGCTCTTTTTGGGCACGATTGGTTTCCAAACCATGAGCCGATCTTCCTGACGAGTTTCCTTCATCATTTTTAGGAAAAGCAGGTAGGTCAATTCGCCTAGGTACTGGTGGTAGGTAACGCCGTCGTCGCGCAGCACGTGACACAGTGACCAGAGTTTGGCACCTATATCGAGTGCGGCAGAGTGGTTGGACATGGTTTCAGGATTCAGTTGTGGAGAGGGTTGGAAGGATTGAAATGGCGGGGATGGGCGTCGACGGTAAGGTTAGCGTCAAGTCCTGCGCCTTGTAATCGGCGGCAACATGGTTGAGGTCACTTTCTAAACTCAGGGCAACTAACACACGTACGTACGCCCCCATGGTGGCGCCAGGATGCCCTGCCTCAACCTTGTAGAGCGTGGTTCGCGAAATTCCGGCCATCTGCGCCACCACAGCATTGCTGAGCTTGCGCCGTTTACGGGCATATCGGAGCCGATCTCCTAATTCGGAGAGCAGATGCAATTCCTGGGGCAAGACTGTGGGTGGTCTGCGGGGCATTTTGTAGTTTTGGCTGGAGGAAAAAATTTGTCCATAATAGCGTAAAAATTGAGATGGAATCAGTAGCTTCCACAACTGATTATGATTGATCGACATTTATCTGAACCCACAGCCCGCGAGCGGGATTAGTTGACCGCTACAAGGCTGCGGATTCTCTGCTTCTGGTGAGACAGACTTTATTATCTGATTCCACCCTACTCAGGGGGGGCTTTTTCTAGGCGGAAATAATGCGCCGTTGCCGCCGCCTATCGAGCAAATGGACCATGGCGCAGGCGTACAAGGTCACCAGAATGAACAACCCCATGCGGATGGCGAAGGCGGTGTAGACGTCCTTGCCCGCCGCACTGTCCTGTACCGATTGGCCGAGCAGGATGATCAGGGTCGCCAGGCTGTTGAGCCAGAACCCTGGCGGCTGCCGGCTCCGGGCCAGGCCGTAGAGTTTTCTGGCCACCAGCAGGCCGAACAGCAACATCCACAGAAAAAACATCCACAGGTTGACGAACAGGCTCAGCGCGCACCAGAAAACAATCGCCATCAGGCCACCGAGCAGGGTCGAGCCGAGCAATTCCTGGCCGGCGGTGCGGGCGCTGGTGGCGCAGCTCTGTTGGCCGAGGCTGACGGCTTTCATGATGATCGGCAGGTAGCTGGCCGGGTCGACCATGGCCAGCAGGAAAGTTGGCAGCACCACCAGCGTGGCACGTAGCGCCAGCCAACCGCTTTCGATTGGAGAAAGGCTCGGGCCGGGTTTGGCCGCTGGGGCACTGGCGGGGTCGGGAAACAGCCAATGACTGATAGTCAGCGTCGAGACTGCCAGGAACAGGCCCTTGACCAGGGCTACGATCACCTCAAGCGCCAGGGAGAATTCAGCGGTTCCGGCCGCACTGATCAAGGTCAGGCCCACCACCAGGAAAGTCGCCACTAGCGGGTTCCCGCCACGCAGGCCATAACCGAATGCCAGGAACAGACACAGTCCGACCAGCAGCACGCCAGTGAACGGGTAGTAACGCAGCAGGGGAATGAGCAGCAGGCCGCTCCCGGTGGTCAGCAGCAGGATCAGGACCAGGCCCAGGCTGGCCTTGAACGGCAACGGTCGGTTCATCGCTGCCAGCATCATCAACGCCAGCATCGGCGCGAGGAATGGGATAGGCAAAGCCAGGCCGAAGCTCGCCGCCAGGCACAGCGCAGTGCCGAAGCCAAGGCGCAGGGCGCGCTGAACGCGGGCCGGGCGCTCAATACGCATAGGACATCCAGCTCATCAGGCGCAGGAACAGGCGACCCAGGATATTCAGCGGGTTCCCTTCACTCGGGAACGCCATGACTTCGGCCTGGCCGCCGGCACGGATGCCCTGGGGACTGGTCAGCTCACCCGGTTCGAACTCGATGATGACCGGAAATCGCTGGGCAGGACGTAGCCAATCGCGGCTGTTCTCCACTTTCGGCAGGCTGCCCGGCTGGGTGCTCTGACCGACTTCGACGCCATAGCCGACGCTGCGCACATGGCCTTTGAAAATTCTCCCCGGCAGGGCGTCGAGGACGATGGACACCGGCGTCCCGGGCTGGACACTTCCCAGGTTGTTTTCGGTCATGTCGGCGCTGATCCAGACATCGTGGATGGCGATCAGGGTCATCACCGGCGCACCGGCGGAGGCGAACTGGCCGACATCGGTGCGCAAATCGGTGATCAGGCCGGCCGAACGCGCGTGGATTTTCGTATTGCTCAAGTCCAGCTCGGCTTTTTCAAGATTGCTGGCGGCGCTGAGCAACTGGGCGTTCTCTGCTTCATTACCACCCTGTTGTTCGCGTGCACGTTGCACTTCGGCCTTGGCCGCGGCGACCTGGCTGATGGACTCTTCCAGGGTGGCACGGGATATTTCCAGGCGTCGTAGCGAGATGGTGCCCGGGTCTTCGCGGTACAGGCGTTCGAGCCGCTGGATGTCCTGGCGTGCCTTGAGCTCATTGGCCTGGGACGCGCGCAGTGACGCTTGCTTGGACTCGACACCGGCAGTGTTGGCGCCCACCTGGCGACGGGTCGACTCAAGGTCGGCGCGGGCGCGGTCGACGGCAATCTGGTACTGCTCCGGATTGACTTCAAACAACAATTCGCCGGCCTTGACGTCCTGGTTGTTGCGTACGTGCACCTTGGTCACCCGGCCGGATACTTCGGCTGCTACCGGCACAATGAAGGCCTGCACCCGTGCCTGTTGCGTGTAGGGGGTGTAACGGTCGGCCATCAAGTACCAGACCAGGCTCAGGATGATCAGCAGCACGACCCAGTTGATCGCCTTTTTGGCCGGGTCGGCGGTGGGGGCCGAGGCGTTCTCGGCGGCCGGTTGTTGGCTGTCACTCATGGGCACTTTCCTTCGGTTCGTCGAGCAGATCGCCCCAGTCGGTTCGTTGTTGCATCTGTTTGCGGGTGGCCGGGTCGATCATCGGCTGGTCGCTGTACCAGCCGCCGCCGAGGGCCTTGTAAAGGGCGATCAGGCTGTTGACGGCGGTGCCACGGTTCACCAGGTAGATATCCTGTTGGGCAAACAGGGCGCGCTGGGCGTCCAGCACGCGCTGGAAATCCGAATAGCCTTCGCGGTATTGGGTATTGGCCAGGGTCACCGAACGTTCGGCGGCCACCGATGCATCGCTGAGGATCCGGTCACGCTCCAGCGCCTTGATCAAGCCTGTTGCAGCATCGTCAGCCTCGCGGGCGGCCTGGCGCACACTGTCCTGGTAGACAACGATCAACTGCTGCAAGCGCGCATCCTGCACGCGGACGTTGTTGGTGATCCGGCCATGGTCGAAGATGTCCCAGCGCAGGCTGGGGCCTGCCACCAGGTCGAGGGTATTGGACGCACCGTTGAGCGAGCTGGCGGACCAGACGATGCTGCCCAGCAGGCTGATGGATGGGTACAGATCGGTCTCGGCCACACCGATCAACGCCGATTGCGCCGCCACTTGCAGCTCGGCAGCGCGAACATCGGGGCGCCGCACCAGCAGGTTGGCCGGCACATCCTGTAAGACCGCAGCATCGAGCAGTGGCACCACACCAGTGTTGCGATCCAGGTCAGGGATCGAGCCGGGAGGCTGGCCGATCAGGGTGGACAACGCGTTGCGCAAACTCGCCACCTGACTCTCGAAGTCCGGGATGGTGCTCAGGGTGCCCAGGTACTGGGTCTTGGCCTGTTGCAGGTCGAGTTCGGCTTCGGCCCCGCTTTTGAACAGGCGCTCGGTGATCTCGTAGCTGCGTTTTTGCAAGGTGGCGTTACTGCGGGCGATGTGCAGGCGTGCCTCGGCGGTGCGCAGGGCGTAGTAGGTTTGCGCCAGTTGCGCGTGCAACAGCACCAGGACATTTTCATAGTTGGCCTGGGCGGCAAACCAGGACGCGTCGGCAGACTCGATGGCTCGGCTGAAACGCCCCCAGAAATCCAGTTCCCAACCGATATCGAAGCCGGCGCTGTATTGCCAGAAATGTGTGTCCTGAGGGTTGGCACCGCCCGATTGTCGACGGTTCAGGTACAGGCTGTCGGCGCTGGCCTGCTGCAATTGTGGGTAGCGTCCACTCAGGGCAATGCCCAATTGTGCGCGGGACTCCATGACCCGTAGGCCAGCGACCTGCAGGTCGGCGTTATGAGCATCGGCTTCGGCAATCAAGTGGTCCAGAACCGGGTCGTCGAACACATGCCACCATTGGCGGCTATCCGGTTGCGCGCGTTTTTGCCCGGCGATTTCCAGGGCCGGGCTGTTCCAGTGTTCGATCCAGGGCTGGGCCGGTGACTGGAAATCCGGACCCAGTTGCACGCAGCCCCCCAGGACGACGGTCCCGCAGATCAGCAGCCGGCTGATGCGAGCAGGGCGTGGCATCAAGCGCAAACTCCTCAGAGGGGACGCTGATCGTCGAGTGCCTCGATTTGCGGTGTCTCGTTCTGTACCTCGGCGGACGGTTGGTCCTGGACCCATTGCCAGAACAGTTGGTAACCCACCGCCAGCGCGACCGGCCCGATGAACAAACCAATGAAGCCGCCGCTCACCATGCCGCCCAGGGCGCCAATCAGAATCACCGGCATCGGGACATCGACGCCACGACCCAGCATCAATGGCTTGAGGACGTTATCGGCCATCCCGGCAATCAGGCTGTAGATAGCAAACACGATAGTGGCCAGGCTGGTCCCTTCGGTGGCGAAGACATAGGCGATCACCGGAAGGGTCACCAGCAGCACTGGCAATTGCATAATCCCCATCAACAGCGCAACCATCGCCAGCAGGCCGGCACCGGGGACGCCCATGAGGACGAAGCCCACGCCCACCAGCAGCATCTGGATAAACGCGATGCCAACCACGCCTTGGGCGACCGCGCGGATGGTTGCCGTGCACAGCTCGGTGATGCGCGGGCCGCGCTCAGGTCCGGAAAGGCGCGAGGTGATGGCCAGTGTGCTTCTTTGGCCGTTTTCGCCATAGGCCATGAGCACACCGGCAATGATCAGGGCACCGATGAACAACAGGAAGCCCACGCCCACGTCGGCCATTTTGCCCAACAAGGTCAGGCCGACGGACTTGAGATACGGCATCAGCTTCATCAGCACGCTGCTCATATCGGTGGCGGCTTGCATCCAGTAGCCATAGAGCGGTTTGCCAATGAGCGGCAGGGAAGCGACCTTTTCGCTGGGGAGCGGAATCTGCAGCGTATCGGACTTGAGGATCGCCAGCGCGCCCTGTACCGACTCACTGATCGAGGTGCCCAGCAGATAGATCGGCACCATCAGCAAGGCCAGGGCGACCACCACGATCAGGGTGGCGGCATGACCGTCCTTGTTGACCAGCTTACGCTTGATGAGCGCATGCAGCGGATACAGGGTGATGGCCAGGATCACCGCCCAGAGCATGAGGTTGAGGAATGGGTGGAAGATCTGGAAGCAGAACAGCACCAGCACGGTAATCAACCCGGCGCGTATCAGTACATCGAGCAAACCACCGGACAGTGCTCTTGCGGAAATGTTTGTGCGCAGCATTCTCGAACTCCCTGCGTGTCATCAGATTAGCCAGCTAGTTGAAGTTCACTCTTCCCTACTCAGTGAATCTTGAAAGCAGAATCGATGGACAGCTGTCCAAGTGTTCTCAACTAACGCCTTATTTCATGTAGGGAAAATTCAACGAGGTACCTACTAAGACTCAATAGGTAACAGGGTGGTTTGTAGTATAGGAGCAGTCGTATATTCCGCCTGTTTACACAGGCTGGAATTGCGCTGCAGTGGATGGAGTCCGCTGACGAGCCCTTGCCTGGAAACGGGTGGGGAGCCAAGCCAATGGCGCTTTTTCCCTGTCAGGCATTAGCCCTTGCAGCGGACGGGGCCGGATAATTGCGAACTGTCTCACCCGCCGCAAGAAAATAATCCTCAATAATTATCAATAATCCCCGGGCCGCTCTTTGAGGGTTGTGACACGCTTCGTTTTTACAGTGGAAGCGCTAGAGTGCAGTAGCCCATTGATTTACTTGATGGTCGGGCGCCCAACTAAATTGTTGAACGCCTGCGCCTGACATTCCGGCCTTCGGTTGCGATTTATCTATCTGAAATGAGGACATGCCTATGGACCGCTTCCAGGAAATGCTGGTCTTCGCTGCCGTCGCCCAGGAACAGGGTTTTTCGGCGGCGGCGCGGCGTTTGGGTCTGTCGGCGGCCAGTGTCACCCGGGCGGTGGCGGCGCTGGAGAAGCGCATTGGTACGCAACTGCTTACGCGCACGACGCGCAGCGTGTATTTGAGTGAGGCCGGTCAGCGATATCTGGAGGACTGTCGGAGAATTCTTGCCGAGGTGCAGGAAGCCGAGGACTCGGCAGCGGGCAGCCACATCCATCCTCGTGGGCAACTGACCATCACCGCTCCGGTTTTGTTTGGCGAGCTGTTTGTCACGCCGCTGATGGTGAGCTACCTGACGCAATTCCCCGAAGTCTGCATCAACGCGCTGTTGGTGGACCGGGTGGTGAGCGTGGTCGAGGAGGGTGTCGATGTGGCCATCCGCATTGGCGAACTCCCTGACAGTAATCAGCATGCGATCCGTGTGGGTGACGTGCGGCGGGTGATCTGCGCCTCGCCACGGTTTCTGGCCAGCCATGGTCGGCCCCGGCACCCACAGGAACTGGCCCACGCGCCAATCATTGCGACATCGGCCATAGGCCAGCTGCGGAGTTGGCCATTCATTGACGACGGCGAAACCTTGAGCGTGCGGGCTGAACCGCGGCTGGTGGTGACAGCGAATCAGGCAGCCATCACGGCGGCCAGCTTGGGATTGGGCTTCACGCGGGTGCTGTCTTATCAAGTCGCGAGCAAGGTGGCTGCCGGAGAGCTGGAAATCATTCTGGCGGACTTCGAACTGCCGCCGTTGCCCATCCATGTGGTCTATCAGGGCGGACGTAAAGCGCCGGCCCGAGTGCGCAGTTTTGTTGATTTCGCGGTGAACACGCTGCGCGAGCATCCAGCGCTCAAGCGTTGAGTTATTTCACCCGGTGAAATAATGGATTGCGTTTGCTGGTGATTCTGTTGCTTTGGTTGAGGGTAGAAGATACGACCCATCTCTCCCCTGAACAGCAGCACTCACCCGAGGTGTCGACCATGCAAGCGATCAAACTCTACAACTTCCCACGTTCCGGCCACGCTCATCGTGTCGAGTTGATGCTGTCCCTGCTGAAATTGCCGACCGAATTGATCTTCGTTGACCTCGCCAAGGGCGAACACAAGCAACCGGCGTTCCTGGCGCTCAATGCTTTCGGTCAGGTGCCGGTGATTGATGACCAGGGCGTGGTGTTGGCCGATTCGAATGCGATTCTGGTTTATCTGGCGCAAAAGTACGGCAACGGTCGCTGGCTGCCGGCTGACCCGGTGGGTGCCGCCAAGGTCCAGCGCTGGTTGTCGGTGGCTGCCGGTCCGATTGCCTTCGGTCCTGCCAGGGCAAGGCTGATCACGGTGTTTGGCGCGCCTTACAACGCTGAAGAAGTGATTGCCTACGCTCACACCGTGCTCAAAGTGATCGATCACGAACTGGCCAATACTCAGTACCTGGCTGGCAGCGAGCCGACGGTGGCCGACGTCGCGGCCTACAGCTACATCGCCCATGCGCCCGAGGGCAATGTGTCGCTGGACGAGTACGCCAACATTCGCGCCTGGCTGGCCCGCATCGAAGCCTTGCCGGGTTTTGTCGGCATGCCACGCACCATCGCCGGTTTGCAAAAAACTGCCTGATGCCCGCAGCCCGGAGTTGCCGGGCCGCCCCGTTCTGCGCCAGTGGCGCAGGGGAGAAGCCGTATGGACCGTTCACCCTGGCATGCCGGCGAGAAACAATTGCAGGCGCATGTGGGCGTTGCCGAACGAATGGAGGTGTTCGGTCGTAAGGTGATTCGCAGCGAGATGCCGGATCAGCACCGCACGTTCTATCAGCAATTGCCGTTCATGCTGTACGGAGCGGTGGATGCCGACGGTCATCCCTGGGCCAGTATCCTTGAAGGCCAGCCCGGTTTCGCACAATCGCCAGAACCGGGCCTGCTGCAATTTCGCAGCCTGCCTGCACTTGATGATCCTGCGCAGTTGAGCGACGGCTCGGCCATCGGCTTTCTGGGCATCGAGCTGCATACCCGTCGCCGCAATCGCATCAATGGGCATGTTCGTGCCATGACAACCGGTGGTTTCGCGGTGGCGGTGGATCAGTCCTTCGGCAATTGCCCGCAGTACATTCAGTTGCGCCAGTTTCACTCGGTGCCACTGGCCGACCCTTCGACGCGTGTCGCGCAACATTTCAGCGAACTGGATGATGCGGCCAAGGCCATGATCGCCGAAGCGGACACATTCTTCGTTGCCAGTTATGTGGATGTCGATGGCGAGCGCTCGGTGGATGTGTCTCACCGTGGCGGCCAGACCGGTTTTGTACGTGTGGAAGGCAATCGCCTGACCATTCCGGATTTCGCCGGCAACCTGCATTTCAACACCTTGGGCAACCTGCTGCTCAATCCCCGGGCCGGGTTATTGTTCATCGATTTCAATACCGGTGATTTGCTGCAGCTCAGCGGGCGCACCGAAATCATCCTGGAGGGCCCGCAGGTCGAGGCGTTCCAGGGCGCCGAGCGTCTGTGGACCATCGATGTCGAGCAAGTCGTACGGCGCCCGGCCGCCCTGGCGTTGCGCTGGCGCTTCGACGGCGTGTCACCCACCAGTTTGCTCACTGGTACATGGGAGCAGGCCACGGCGCGTTTGCAGGCCAAGGCTCTGGGTGATCAATGGCGGCCGTTGCGGGTGGCGCGGATTGAAGCGCAAAGCCACAACATTCGCTCGATTTACCTGGAGCCCGCCGATGGGGCCGGATTGCCACTGTTTCAGGCCGGGCAGCATTTGCCCCTGCGCTTCAACATTGACGGTGATGTGCACATTCGCACGTACAGTTTATCGAGTGCGCCGTCCGATGATTTTTTCCGCATCAGCGTGAAGCGTGACGGGCGGGTGTCTACGCATTTGCATGAGCAGATTCGTGTCGGCGACCTGCTGGAGGCGCGGGCGCCACAAGGGCATTTCACCGTGGCGCCCCATGAGCGTCGGCCACTGGTGTTGCTGGCGGCCGGGGTGGGCATCACGCCCCTGTTGTCGATGCTGCGGGAGGTGGTTTACCAGGGATTGCGTACCCGCCGTATCCGCCCGACATGGTTTATCCAGAGTTCGCGCACGCTGGCCGACCAGCCGTTTCGCCACGAACTGGATCGCTTGCTCGAAGACGCCGGTGACGCGGTGCGGCTAGTGCGTTTGCTCAGCCAGCCGGAAGCCTGGGCGATACAAGGAGAGGACTTCGACCTCTGTGGGCGGATCGACGTCGCGCTGCTCAAGGAACTGCTGACAGTCGAGGACTACGATCAGCCGGATTTTGTCGTCTGTGGCCCCGGCAGTTTTACCCAGGCGCTGTACGACGGCCTGCGCGAGTTGGACATTCGCGACTCGCGGATTCACGCCGAAACCTTCGGCCCGTCCACCTTGCGTCGGCGCCCGGACCCTGATGCAGTGGTCATCGAGCAACCGCCAGCCGCCGCCACGTCCGTGCCGGTGGTATTCCAGCGCTCGGCCAAGGAAGCGCGCTGGCAGCCAGAGGGCGGCAGCTTGCTGGAGTTAGCGGAAAGCCGTGGCCTGCGTCCGGAATTCAGTTGTCGCGGCGGCTCCTGCGGCACCTGCAAGACGCGCTTGATCAGCGGTCAGGTGCATTACCCACTGCCGCCAGCGGAGGTTCCGGATGACGGACACGTGCTGATTTGCTGTGCGATTCCGGCCCAGGGAGCGCAGCCGTTGGTGCTCGATATCTGAAGGAAGATTGCTGACGAACATTGCCCGTCGGTTGATGGCTGAGTAGGGTAGGGGCAGAACGAACAGGGCCGCACAGGCCCTTTCTGCCTTTCAGGAACAGGCGTTTCAATGGTTTTTTTCACTCGCTCGATCGCCTTGCTAATAGCGCTGGCGCTGACCACCGGTTGCGAAAGAAAGGACGCACCGCCGCTGGATCAGCAACTCTACGTCTGGCAGCGGCAGTGGACGCCGGCCCACGAGGCCGCCCTCAGGGACAGCCGTGCAGACTTTTCGACGTTGCGGGTGCTGGCCTTGCAGGCCTTCCCCAAGGCGGGCTGGAGCCGAGCCCGAGTGGATTGGCAGTTGCTCAAGCGCGATGGCCGGCCGGTGATTGCGGTGGTTCGCCTGGATGGACAGCTCAAGGCGCTGGACCAGGAAGAGATCACAGCGCAAATCCGCCAGGTGATCAGCGATTGGCAGGGACAAGGGTTGAACCTCGCCGGTGTGGAAATCGACCACGATGCGGGTAATGCCCGGCTGCCGGCGTACCGCGAATTTCTTGCGAATTTGCGTGAAGCGTTGCCGACTTCGCTGCCGCTGAGCATCACCGCGTTGCCGTCCTGGCTCGACAGTCGCGAACTGCCGGCGTTGTTATCCACAGTCGACAGCAGCGTGTTGCAGGTGCATGCGGTGAGCGATCCGCGTCGCGGTTTGTTTGATGCCGATCAGGCCCGGCAATGGGCGAAGGCCTGGAGCCGCGTCACGACAAAACCGTTCTATCTGGCGCTGCCAGCCTACGGCGTGGCGTTGCTGCCGTCGGCGGGCGGCGCGCCTGTTGTGGAAAGCGAAGTGACCGTGGAGCGTGAAGGCCTGCGCCGGGAATTACTGGCCGATCCGCAGTCATTGCGCAGCCTCGGCGCCGAACTGCGTGCCGATCCACCGAAGCATCTGGCGGGCCTGATCTGGTTTCGCCTGCCACTGGCCAACGACCGTCGGGCCTGGAGTCTGACCACCTTGCGCGCCGTGGCTCGCGGCGATGTCCTCGACAGTCGATTGACGCTGAAACTCTCGTCCGACAATGGCCTCTATGACATTGGCATCAGCAACCAGGGCAATCTCGACAGCGCTTGGCCCGAACGCCTGACATTGGCGGTCAGTGGTTGTGAGGGGGCCGATGCCCTGGCCGGTTACGCGTTGCAACAGCGTTCGGATCTGCTTACCTTCACCCGCTTGCGCGACGGTCGAATACCGGCCGGCGGACAGCGTGCCATTGGTTGGGCTCGCTGCGCACACATTGATCAAGGAGGTTCGAATGTTCACCCGTAACTGGCCGCGTCATTTGCTTTGCCTGAGCCTCAGCCTGCCGCTGGGTTCGGCGCTGGCCTGCGGCCCGGACTTTCCCATGCGCCTGCTGGATAACCGTGGCCAGTCGCTGGCGGAACTGCCGGAAGGCAACTTCGGCTTCGAAATCAACCGGCTCGGCCACGCCATCAAAGGATTGAAGAACGTCACCGCTGGCGCCAACTACAGCGATGAACCTGACCTTGCAGCGCAGCGGGATCAGGCTGAGCAGGCGGGTCTTTCCGCTGAGCAACAAGTGTTGGTGAAACACCTGCGCAGCCTGACCAATGCACGTCAGGTTGAAACCGAAGGGGCGCAACTGCCGCCCGAGCTCAGGTTGTACCTGGCGGGCGCCGTGGCATTTGGCGTGGGCGATTCGGCCCTGGCTGCCGGGTATTTCAAGCAAGTGCTGGCCTTGCCCGCAGAACAACGGGCTTCGCGCAGCACCTGGGCGGCTTACTCACTGGGGCGCGCGTTATTCACCATGAGCGTCGAAGCCGACGCGAATCCGGACTTGCTCGAACAATCCCGCAAGGCCTTTGAGCAAACCCGGCAACTGAGCATCGACGGCTTCAGCGATCCACTTGAGCTGGGTGTCGCCAGCCTCGGCGAAGAAGCCCGGGTGGTGCGCACCGCCGGGGACTGGAACCGTGCCATCGAGCTGTACGCCACGCAAAATCTGCACGGCTCCACGGTGGGCTACAACTCGCTGAAGCTATTGATGACGGACTTGATGACGCTGCCGGATGATCAAGTGGCCGAGTTGCTCAAGGGCCAGCCCGTGCAGCAGTTGGTGACCGCATCGCTGATCAGCCGGTTGGGCTGGTCATTCGGCGATCAACCTGCTAACGAACAAAAAATGATCAAGCTGCTGCAACATAGCACCCGTGGCAGTCTCGAAAACGCCGACCGCCTGGCGGCGATGAATTATCAACAGGGCGATTACGCCAGCGCCAAGGTTTTCCTCGAACATGCCGGCGATGGTGGATTGGCCTGGTGGTTGCGGGCAAAACTGGCGGTGCGCGAGGGCGATAAAACCGCGGCCGCCGCAGCCTATGCCAAAGCGGCCCAGGCCTTCCCGCAGAATGAATCCTGGGGTGAGCGACGGACTCCGGACTTCGATTACGAAACACTGCAGCCCAAATGCCGTGTCGAGGGAGAAAGTGCGATCCTGGCCCTGCAACGCGGGGATTACCTGCAAGCCTTCGATCAGTTGTATCGCAGCCAGAGCATTTACTGGTTCGACGCCGCCACCGTGGCCGAGCGCGTGTTGACCCTCGAAGAGCTCAAGCACTACGTCGACACACAAGTGCCGGCCCCGCCGCCGCTCAGCCAGCAGGACCGCGACAACTACGTGCCCTTGCCGGTGGCGGCGAGCCTGCGCAATCTGTTGGCGCGGCGTTTGTTGCGCGAGGGGCATTACGAGCAAGCGCTGGCTTACTTCGACAATGACGGCTTGCGGCACAAGGCCAAGCTGTATGGCGAGCAACGTCTGGCGGCTGATTCGGCCTGGTGGCCGACTCGTCGCGCCGCAGCGCTGTTCAATGCGGCCTGGACGGCACGCGAGTGGGGCATGGACATTCTGGGCTATGAAATGGCGCCGGATTACGCCACGTTCGGCGGTAACTACGTTCTCGAAAGCGCCGAACTCAAGGTCGGTCCATTAGTGGCCGAGGACGAAGTGAAGCGTCAGCAGGCCAGCGCTGCCCGGCCTGATCAGCGTTACCACTATCGCTTCGTGGCCACGGCGCTGGCGAACAAGGCGGCGGATAACTTGCCTCACACCAGCCAGGCGTTTGCGGCGGTGCTGTGCGAGGCTTCTGGGTGGAACAGCAGCCTCGAGGAGCAAAGTGCGATTTATCAGCGTTATGTCAAAGAAGGGCCTTATGTGGAATGGGCCGCCGATTTCGGCCACCAGTGTCCGTATCCCGACTTCGAGAACGCCGACAAGCGCTACGTGACCCAAGTCACCGACGCTGCGCGTTCGGCCTTGCGCCCGTACAAGAGGCCGTTACAGGTTGGTGGCGTACTGGCGGTGTTGGCAGCCGCGCTGTTGTTCAATCGCCGCCGCAAGGCGCAGTGAGGTTCAGGCCTGCTGCACAAAGGTCAGCCGTACGGCGAAACCGATCAACAGGCTGCCGAACAACCATTGTTGCAGGCGCTGGGCTGAGGGGCTGCGTTGCAGCCAACGGCCGAGCGCTGCGCCAACCAGAGCGTAGGCGCTGTCGAACAGCAAACCGACACCGACCAGCACCACGCCCAACGTCGCGAATTGTCCTAGCACCGCTCCGTCCTGAGGATTGATGAACTGCGGTAGCAACACCGAGCAGAACAACAGTGCCTTGGGATTGAGCAGGTTGGTCAGCAGTCCGCGTCGAATGGCGGCGCCCCAGCGCGGTTTTTCGCCGGTTGCGTCGGCGCTGGTGAGGCTCGGCAGCATTGTGGTTCGCAGGCACTGAATGCCGATCCACAGCAAGTACGCGGCACCTGCCAGGCGCACCACGTCGAAGGTCCAGGGCGCAGCCTTGAACAGTGCCGCCAACCCCAGCGCCGCCAATGCCACATGGCAACCCCGGGCGATGCCCAACCCCACGGCCGTCGCCAGCGCGGCGCCTTTGCCCTGGCGGGCACCGGTCTGCAACAGCAGGATCATGTCTGGCCCCGGCAATAGATAGACCACCGCCAGCGCCATGAAAAACAGCCAGAGCCCCTGCATGTTGCACCCCATTCGTTGTCGATTCGGTCGTGTCAGTCTAGGGCTGGAGGGCAGGGCAGGTGCTTGCGTTGTTGGCTTCTATCGGCTTCTGTCTTGGCATAATCTGCCACTTATTCACACTTGAACCATCAGGATCTGCCAAACCATGAAACTCGATGCCTACGACCGCAAGATTCTCGCCGCGCTGCAACGGGATGGTCGCCTGAGCAATGTGCAACTGGCAGACGAGATTGGCCTGTCTGCATCGCCTTGCTTGCGCCGGGTGCGGATGCTTGAAGAGGCTGGGGTTATTCGCGGCTACCAGGCCAACCTGGATCGCGATGAAGTGGGGTTGGGGCTGACGGTGTTTGTCGGGGTCAAGGTCGAACGTCATAACGACGAACAAGCCGAAGCCTTTCGCCTCGCGGTGACGGCATTGCCCGAGGTCATTTCGGCGTTTCTGGTGTCAGGGGAATCGGATTTTCTGCTGCAAGTGGTGGTGCCGGACTTGCGTGCCTATGACCGGTTTCTCACCGGGCGTTTGTTGAAGTTGCCGGGTGTGAGCGACATCCGCAGCAACTTTGCGATTCACACGGTGAAGGCCCCGGGGGCGTTGCCGTTGGAGCATTTGCCTCTTTAAACCACATATACTGCTATCGCGAGCAGGCTCGCTCCCACAGGTACAGCGCAAACCATGTGGGAGCGAGCCTGCTCCGGGCGGCGATCCGACGATGGCGATAGATCTGTCACCCAAGTCCTCCGGGTCTTACATCTGCGTCGCCATTCCCTCCACATTCATCGCCGCCTGACGCAAGGCCTCGGAGCGGGTCGGGTGTGGGTGGCAGGTCAGGGCGATGTCCTCGGCCGAGGCGCTGAATTCCATGGCCACGCAATACTCGCCAATCATTTCACTGACGCTGGGGCCAACCAGATGCACGCCAAGGACTTCGTCGGTGCGCTCATCGGCCAGCACTTTGGCGAAGCCTTCGGTTTCGTGGTTGATCTTCGCCCGACTGTTGGCGGTAAAGGGAAATTTGCCGACCTTGTATGCCCGGCCTTCAGCCTTGAGCTGCTCTTCGGTCTTGCCGACGCTGGCCAGCTCCGGTTTGGTGTAGACCACACTGGGGATCAGGTTGTAATTGACCTCGCCAGCCTTGCCGACCATCTGTTCGACGCAGGCCATGGCTTCGTCCTCGGCCTTGTGGGCGAGCATGGGGCCGGAGGTCACGTCACCAATCACCCAGACCCCGACGGCTTCGGTGCGATGCCCCTTGTTGGCGAGCATGCCGCGCTTGTCCGTGGCGAGGCCGACGTTCTCCAGGCCCAGGCCCTTTGTATAAGGTCGGCGCCCGATGGCCACCAGCACGTAATCGGCTTCAAGCAATTGCGCGGTACCGCCTGCGGCAGGCTCGATGCTGAGCTGCACGCCGGTGGCGGAGGTGGTGGCGCTGGTGACTTTTGAACTCAACTTGAAACTCAAGCCTTGTTTGCTCAGGGAACGCTGCAGGGTTTTGCCGGCTTCGATGTCCACACCGGGGCAGATCCGGTCGAGAAACTCGACCACCGTTACCTGCGCCCCCAGGCGCCGCCATACCGAACCCAGCTCCAGGCCGATCACGCCGGCGCCGATCACCACCAGATGCCTGGGTACCTCGGTGAGTGCCAGGGCGCCGGTGGAGTCGAGGATGCGTTTGTTATCGATGTCCACACCGGGCAGGGGAGTGGGTTCGGAACCGGTGGCGATGATGATGTCCCTGGCGCTCAGTTCGGTCTTGCCGCCAGCACTATCGGTCACGGTGACTTTGCCCGGTCCGTCGATGTGGCCCCAGCCTCTGATCCAGTCGACTTTGTTTTTGCGGAAAAGAAACTCGATGCCCTTGGTCAGCCCGGTAACGCTTTCATCCTTTTGCCTCATCATCTGGGCGAGGTTGAGCACGGGTTTGACTTCGATCCCCAGATTGGCGAATTCCGCGCCCATGGCTGCGTCGTACAGTTCGGAGGCATGCAGCAACGCCTTGGATGGCATGCAGCCGACGTTCAGGCAGGTGCCGCCAAGTGTGGCGCGTCCTTCCACGCAGGCGGCTTTCAGACCCAGTTGTCCGGCGCGGATCGCCGCGTTGTAACCGCCGGGGCCACCGCCGAGTATCACGACGTCATAAGTGCTCATGGATGTACTCCTGGATCGAAAGGGAAAGAGATCGGTAAAAGTAGTCCCTGAATAAAATTACGAACGTAATATGTGCATTCCGCAGCATTTCGGTCAAGGCTTCAGGTAAGCGACAGGTTGGGCATCCTTAGATAGCGCGCTTGAGTACGGAAATTTCACCTTTATCGTTATATCGTAACGAATTGTCATGTAAGTGAAGACATTCTGGGGTGGTATGCAAGTCGATCTCGATGCTGATGAAACGCCGCTAGCCGGGTTGCCGCGCTTTCAGCAGGCGTTCATTCAAGGGCGGCGTTTGCGCCAGTTCGCCATCGGTGCGGGCGTACTCGCGACTGTGGCTGTGCTGCTGGCGCTTTTTGCCGGGCTGTTTACGTCGCAAACATTGTGGCCAGCGTTGCTGCTGAACCTGAGCATGGCGTTTGTCGTGTTGATGGCGGGTGTGCAATCGGCCTGGTGGGTGGCCCAGTGGCGTGCCCGCGCCATGAATCCCGTGGTGCCGATGGTCGTTGTCGACGAACCTGTCGCCCCTGCCGGGTGGTATGAACGTTTGCTGGACCGGATCGGCCAGCAATCTCGGCACTTGCTCGGGCAAATCGGCGCGCCGACGCTGTGGCTTGGCGGTTGGGCATTGCTGGCGATATTGGGCATAGAACAGGCCTGGAATCTCACTTTACCCCCGGCAGTGTTGGGTCTGACGGCCACTGTCGGAGCGGCATGCGCATTGCTGTTGGCGTTCGGCCTGTTGGTGATGGAGCGTCATCTGGCGCAGGAAAACACCGCGCAATGGCCCGAAGCCGCCGCGTTGGCGCAATTGACTCGTGTGACGATCATCAGCCTGGTACTCGGTGCTTTTTGTCTGTTGTTTGCCGATGAAACGTCGGTATGGCCCGTACGCCTGGCGGTGTTGATCGGCCTGCTGCCGGGGCTGGTGGCGGCAGAACTGTTGCTGCGCGCGGTGTTGTCATTGTTCAGCCCGCGCCGCGAACGCCTTGAGCCGGAGCTGCTGGCGCGCAGTTTTGTCGCTGACATGCTGCGCTGGCCACCCCAGCCATTGCTGGCGTTGCAGCACGAATTGCATAACCGCTTCGGCATCGATCTGCGGCAGATCTGGGCCTTCACTTATATGCGTCGGGCGTTCCTGCCGGTGTTGGCGGTGGTTGCGCTGGTTGGCTGGTCACTGACCGGCATTCACGAAGTTGCGCTGCAAGGGCGTGGCATCTACGAGCGATTCGGCAAGCCAGTGGAGGTGTTTGGCCCCGGTTTGCATGCCGGCTTGCCATGGCCATTGGGCCGGGTGTTGAGCGTCGAGAATGGCGTGGTTCACGAGTTGGCCACCAGTGTTGGCGAAACCTCGGCCCCCGCTCAGGCCGACCCTGCCGAAGGCCCGGCCCCGGCGATTGCCAATCGCCTGTGGGACGCCAGCCACGTGAACGACAAATCCCAGGTGATCGCCAGCAGCCGAGCCGACAAGCAGAGCTTTCAGATCGTCAACATGGACGTGCGCTTCGTCTATCGCATTGGCCTCAGCGATGAGGCGGCGTTGGCCGCGACCTATAACAGTGCCGATGTGCCGATGTTGATCCGCAGCACTGCCAGCCGAATCCTGGTTCACGACTTCGCTTCCCGCACCCTCGACGGTTTGCTTGGCGAGGACAGGGTAGGGCTGGCGGAAGAAATCGGCCGCGCCGTCCAGGCTGACCTGCAAAAACTCGACAGCGGCGTGGAAATTCTCGCCACGGTGGTCGAGGCGATTCACCCGCCGGCCGGTGCAGCCAACGCCTATCACGGCGTGCAAGCGGCGCAGATTGGTGCACAAGCGTTGATCGCTCGGGAACGCGGCGCCGCTGCCGAGGCCACCAACCAGGCGCAGTTGCAGGCCAGCATCGCCCGCGATCAGGCGACGGCCAGCGCCCGTGAAATCAATGCTGGCGCCCAAGCGGCAGACCTGAAATTCAACGCCGAACAGAAAGCCTTCGCCAGCGCCGGTCAGGCTTTTGTGCTGGAGCAATATTTCAGTCAGTTGTCCCAGGGTTTGGCCAATGCCAAATTGCTGGTTCTTGATCGTCGTCTGGGCGGCAGCAGCAATGCGCCGACCATCGACCTCCGTACGTTCACGCTGCCGGTTGACCCTGCGCCGTCGCGTAAAACCGCTCAGCCAGGAGCTGCCAATTGAGCCAGTCCCATACTCACGATCACGATGACCACGCCGGCGACGATCACGGCCATGGCGGGCATCACCACCACGGCCATCACCATCATCACCACGGCGATCCGCAGGAGGCCGGTCCATTCCCGTGGCGTCGCATGGGGTGGGCTGCATTGCTGGTGGCGTTTGCAGTCGCTGCCGCAAGCCTGGTGCAGGTGCGTTCGGGTGAGGCCACGGTGATCACACGCTTCGGCAACCCTTCACGAGTCTTGCTGGAACCAGGGTTGGGCTGGCGCTGGCCGGCACCGTTCGAGGCGGCGATTCCGGTGGATCTGCGGCTGCGCACCACGTCCAGTGGTTTGCAGGATGTCGGTACCCGGGACGGTTTGCGCATCATCGTCCAGGCTTACGTGGCGTGGCAGGTACAGGGCGATCCAGACAACGTGCAACGTTTCATGCGCGCGGTGCAGAACCAGCCCGATGAAGCCGCGCGGCAGATTCGCACCTTTGTCGGCTCCGCACTGGAAACCACCGCCAGCAGTTTTGATCTGGCGAACTTGGTGAATACCGATGCCAGCCAGGTGCGCATCGCCGATTTCGAAGCACAACTGCGCAAGCAAATCGATCAGCAACTGCTCACCACTTATGGCGTGCGCGTGTTGCAGGTCGGTATCGAACGATTGACGCTGCCTTCGGTGACGCTCACCGCGACCGTTGACCGGATGCGTGCCGAGCGTGAAACCATCGCCACTGAACGCACGGCCATCGGCAAGCGTGAAGCTGCGCAAATTCGTTCCGCCGCCGAGCGCGATGCGCGAATTGTGCAGGCCGATGCCACGGTGAAAGCGGCGGATATCGAAGCGCAATCTCGGGTCGAAGCGGCGCAGATTTATGGGCGTGCCTATGCTGGATCGCCGCAGCTCTACAACCTGCTGCGCTCACTCGACACGCTGGGTACGGTGGTGACGCCCGGAACCAAGCTGATTCTGCGCACCGACGCCGCACCGTTCCGGGTGTTGGTTGACGGTCCGCCGAGCCTCGACAACAAGTCCGGATCGCAGCCATGAGTTTGGTTCCACGTGGAACAAATGAGTTGAGCAGCCCCTGGATTCAGGCCGGGCGATTGGCGTTTATTGCCCTGTACGCAGTGACGGTATTGGCGGCGTTAGCGTGGGCGTTTTCCAATGTGCGGCAGATCGATCCACAAAATCGCGCCGTGGTTTTGCATTTCGGCGCGCTGGATCGCATCCAGAATGCCGGGCTGTTATTGGCTTGGCCGCAACCGTTCGAACAGGTGATTTTGTTGCCGGCGGCGGATCGGGTGATCGAGCGGCGAGTGGACAGTCTGTTGCGCAGTGGTGTCGCGATGCAGGCAGATCGCGTGGCCAGTTTTGCCACGCCCATCAGCGATACCCTCGCAGGCTCCGGCTATCTGTTAACGGGGGATGCCGGTGTGGTGCAACTCGATGTGCGGGTTTTCTACAAAGTCACCGAGCCTTATGCGTTCGTGCTTCAGGGCGAACACGTGTTGCCGGCGCTGGATCGTCTGGTGACCCGCAGCGCAGTAGCGCTCACCGCCGCCCGGGATCTGGACACCATCCTGGTCGCTCGTCCGGAATTGATCGGCGCCGATAACCAGGCGGCGGAACGACGCGAGCGCTTGCGTGGTGATCTGGTGCAGGGCATCAATCAACGGCTGGCGGAACTCACTGCAACAGGGCAAGGCTTGGGGATCGAAGTGGCGCGGGTGGATGTGCAATCGAGTTTGCCAAGCCCTGCGGTGAACGCTTTCAACGCAGTACTGACGGCCAGCCAGCAAGCCGATAAGGCCGTCGCCAATGCGCGCACCGAAGCCGAGAAGTTGACGCAGTCCGCCAATGAGCAAGCCGACCGTACCCTGCAAGTGGCCCATGCCCAGGCGAGCGAGCGACTGGCCAAAGCCTCGGCAGATACCGCCACAGTGTTGAGCCTGGCCAAGGCGCAGCAGCAGGGGACTGACCCGCAAATGCTGCTGCGCATCTATCGCGAGCGGATGCCGAAAATTCTCGGCCAGGCCGGCTCTGTCACGACGGTCGATCCCAAAGACGATTCCCGCCTGATCATTCAGGGAGCAACACAATGACTGCGCAAACCGCCACCGCGCCGAGCATGTTGTCTTCGGCAGAACAACGTAGCGCCGCGCGCCAACTGACCCTGGCCATGCTCGCATTGGGCCTGCTTGCGCTGGGCCTGATCTGGCGATGGCTGGCGCCGGAGCAGTCCGGTGTCAGTCAATTGCTGCTGGGGTTCGCCTCGTTGCTGGTCGCTGTGCCGGTCATGCGCTCGGCCTGGTACAGCTTGCGTTATCCAAGCCTGCACGGCATCACCGATCAATTGATTGCCCTGGCCATGCTGGGTGCCTGGGCCACCGGCGATCTGCTGACGGCGGCGCTGTTGCCGATCATCATGATTTTCGGCCACGTGCTGGAAGAGCGCAGCGTG
Source organism: Pseudomonas sp. B28(2017) (assembly GCF_002113025.1). Lineage (GTDB taxonomy): Bacteria > Pseudomonadota > Gammaproteobacteria > Pseudomonadales > Pseudomonadaceae > Aquipseudomonas. The sequence continues at coordinate 158,636 of NZ_NEJH01000003.1, forward strand.
ATCGGCTCCCAGGAAGCGATTCACGCACTGGGCAAACTGACCCGCAGCCACGCACGCAAGATTCAGGCGGACGGCTCCATCATCGAAGTCGACAATGGCACGCTCAAGGCTGGTGATCGGGTCGAGGTGCGCGCCGGGGACCGGGTGCCGGCGGATGGCCGGGTGTTGTCCGGTCAGGCCAGTCTGGACACCGCCTCCATTACCGGCGAGTCGGTACCGATCGAGGCTGGCGTCGGCATGTCGGTGTTCGGTGGTGCGATCAACCTCGACGGTCTGCTGCGAATCGAAGTGACCCGCACCGGCCAGGAGTCGACCCTCGGTAAAGTCATCGCCCTGATGCAAAACGCCGAGCGCTCCAAGCCGCCGATCACTCGTCTGCTGGAGCGTTACGCCGGCAGCTATATGGTGCTGGTGTTGCTGCTGGCCGCCGTGACCTGGTTCATCACCAACAACGCTCAAGCGATGCTCGCGGTGTTGGTCGCAGCCTGTCCTTGTGCATTGGTGTTGTCGGCACCGGCCACGGCGATTGCCGGTGTGGCCGTAGCGGCACGTCACGGCATTTTGATCCGCAGTTCTGCGTTCCTTGAAGAGTTGGCAGACCTCACCTCCCTGGTGGTCGATAAAACCGGGACGCTGACCTTCGGCACCTTGCGCCTGCAATCCATCGACAGTCCGCTTGAGGACCGCAGCCATGTCCTCAAGCTGGCTGCCAGCCTTGGTTCGGCCAGCAGTCACCCGGTCAGCCGAGCGCTGGCGGGATTGGTGACCCAAGAGCATTTCCTGCTGCTTTCCGACATCCATGAGCGCCAGGGCCTGGGCGTGGTGGCGATGACCGGGCAGGGCGAAGCGGCGCTCGGCCGACCGGAGTTGTTCGCGCAACTGGGCATCAGCACAACAACGGTTCCCGATCACGACGGTCCGATCGCAGGGTTGGCACTCAATGGTGAGTTCCTTGCGTGGCTGTTGCTGGCCGACAGCGTCAAACCCGAGGCGCAGTTTGCCTTGAGCGAGTTGCGTGACCTTGGATTGGGTCGCCAGTTGTTGCTCACCGGTGACCGGCACAGCGTCGCGCAAACGCTCGCCCGGGATGTCGGGATCAGTGACGTCGAAGCGCAAGCGCTGCCCGAAGACAAACTCAACCGTGTGCTCAAGGAGATCGATAGCGGCTTCCGGCCGATGGTGGTCGGCGATGGCATCAATGACTCACTGGCCCTCAAGGCTGGTGTGGTCGGTGTAGCCATGGGCGCCGGCGGCGCAGACATCGCCCTGGCATCGGCGGATATCGTGCTGATCGGCAGTGACTTGCGCCGCCTTGGCACCTGCGTGCGCCTGAGTCGTCAGTGCCGCCAGACGCTGCAGGTGAATGTGATCATCGGACTGGGCTGGACCTTGGCGATCGTGGCCTTCGCCGCGTTCGGCTGGCTTGGCGCTGCCGGGGCGATGATTGCGGCGCTGCTGCATAACCTCAGCACCTTGTTGGTGTTGGGCAATGCCGGTCGTTTGCTGCGGTTCCAGGAGCCACTGCTCAAACTCAAGGATGAAGCCTGAAGGCGAATGCTCTAAATCGGGTAATCGCGGGGACTTCAACTTTTTAGAACTGTGCCCGCGGTTCGTAGTCATTGAATATGAGGGCACATCATTTTGTGCGTTCGCGGCGGCAGGTGTAGGCGTCGCGAATCATTGGAAACGGCTATTAATTCGATAGCCAGCTATTTTTCAAAGATGGTCTACCCTCTGATCAGACGTCTGAAACAAGGGGGATTCTCCATGCTCTCGCAACTTCCACCGGCCTTACAGAATCTGCAATTACCGCTTCGCCTCAGACTCTGGGATGGCCATGAATTCAATCTGGGGCCGACGCCCAGCGTCACGATTGTGGTCAAGGACCCACAAATGGTCACCCAGTTTAACCATCCAAGCCTGGACGCTCTTGGCGCTGCATTTGTCGAAGGCAAACTTGAGCTTGAAGGCTCCATCAGCGATGTGATCCGCGTCTGCGATGAATGGAGCCAGGCGTTGCTGGATGAAAGCGACGACAATCAGCCGGTTCGTAGCGCCCACGACAAAGAAATGGACGCCAAGGCGATTTCCTACCACTACGACCTTTCCAATGCGTTCTATCAGCTGTGGCTCGACAGCGACATGGCGTATTCCTGCGCTTACTTCGAGACCGGCAGCGAAAGCCTCGAGCAGGCCCAGCAAGCCAAGTTCCGTCATTTGTGCCGCAAGCTGCGCCTGCAGCCCGGCGAATATCTGCTGGATGTGGGTTGCGGTTGGGGCGGATTGGCGCGTTACGCGGCGCGAGAGTTTGGCGCGAAAGTGTTCGGTATCACCCTCAGCAAGGAGCAGTTGGCCCTGGCCCGGGAGCGCGTAAAAGCGGAAGGCCTGGAGGACCTGGTCGAACTGCAACTGCTCGACTATCGCGATCTGCCGCAGGATGGCCGTTTCGACAAGGTTGTCAGCGTCGGCATGTTCGAACACGTTGGCCACGCCAATCTTGCCGAGTACTGCAAGACCTTGTTCGGCGCGGTGAAAGACGGCGGCCTGGTGATGAACCACGGGATCACCGCCAAATACACCGATGGCCGTCCAGTGGGACGCGGTGCCGGTGAATTCATCGAAAAATATGTATTCCCCAACGGCGAGCTGCCGCACCTGTCGATGATTTCTGCCGAGATCAGTGAGGCCGGGTTGGAAATCGTCGACGTCGAGAGCTTGCGTCTGCACTACGCCCGTACGCTCGATCACTGGAGCGAACGCCTGGAAGACAACCTCGAAGCGGCCTCCAGACTCGTACCGGAGCAAGCCCTGCGCATCTGGCGGCTGTACCTGGCCGGTTGCGCTTACGCGTTCGCCCGCGGCTGGATCAACCTGCACCAGATTCTCGCCGTGAAGGCCCACGCCGATGGAAGTCATGAACTGCCATGGACCCGGGACGATATCTACCTCTAGAGAATCGGTGAAATAAGGCGGGCGACCCGCATGCCGAGCTGTTGGACGCGGCGGGTCTCCCGGCCTTCTTCCTTGGCGATTTCGTGGGCGTTGGCAAAGTCATCGTTGAGCATCTGTTCCACCTCGGCGGCGAACGCGCTGTCAACGGTCAGCAGCATCACTTCGAAATTCAGCCGGAACGAACGGTTGTCCATGTTGGCGCTGCCGATGGCGCTGATTTCGTTGTCGATCAACACTACTTTCTGGTGCAGGAACCCAGGTTCGTAACGGAATACCCGTACTCCGGCGCGCACTGCTTCGAAGGCGTAGAGGCTGGAGGCGGCGTAGACGATCCGGTGGTCGGGCCGGGACGGCAACAGCAGGCGCACATCCACTCCGCGCAGTACCGCCAGGCGCAACGCCGCGAACACGGCTTCGTCGGGGATGAAGTACGGGCTGGTAATCCAGACCCGCTCGGTCGCCGCGTGGATGGCCTCGACAAAGAACAATGAGCAGGTTTCGCAGGCATCGGCCGGACCGCTGGCGAGTAACTGGCACAGTACGCCGTCTTCCGGATAAATCTCGGGCAGGATCAGCGGCGGCAGTGCACGAGCGGCCCAGAACCAGTCCTCGGCGAAAGATTCCTGCATGCACGCCACCACTGGCCCGCGTACTTGCACGTGGGTATCGCGCCAAGGGGCCAGGGGCGGTTTCTCGCCCATGTATTCGTCACCGACATTGTGCCCGCCGACGAAGCCGAGAATGCCGTCCACCACCACGATCTTGCGGTGGTTGCGAAAGTTCACCTGAAAGCGATTGAGCCAGCCACTTCGGGTGGCGAAGGCTTTGACCTCGACCCCGCCATCACGCAAGACCTGCACGTAGCCGTGGGGCAGGGAGTGGCTGCCGATTCGGTCATACAACAGGTAAACCGCCACGCCTTCGGCGGCTTTCTTCAACAGCAGAGATTGCAGGCGTTGGCCGAGGCGGTCGTCGTGAACGATGAAGAACTGGATCAGCACGGCTTCCTTTGCCCGGCTGATGGCATCGAAAATGGCCTCGAATGTCGACTGACCGTTGATCAACAGCCGCATCTGGTTATTGGCCAGGCAAGGCATGTGTCCGAGCCTGGGCATTGCTCTGAGTGAGGCGTATGCGGCAGAAGCGCGGGCGGTGAGTGCTTCTTCCACCCAGGGCCGCCAGTTGAGTTCGGAGACAGCCTTGCGCATTTCCTCGTTGGCCTGCCGCCGGGCCTTGATATAGCCATCAAAGGTGCTGCGGCCGAACACCAGGTAAGGGATCAGCGTGAGGTAAGGGATGAAAAGCAGCGACAGGGCCCAGGCGATCGAGCCTTGGGCGGTACGGACGGTCAACACCGCGTGTATGGCCGCGATCATGCCCAGTGAGTGCAGCAGGGCGATGGTATAACCGAAGATATGCGGTCCAAAATAATCCATGGGGGCTGCCTTGCTCCTGAAGATTCAATGCTTAACAGACCATGTTCCGTGCAGAATGTCGCTAATTAATTGGCCCATGAACCGAAGCGTGCGGCCGACGTCTAACGGCCACTACTGATCAGGAGTTACTCGATGAACGTTCGTCTGCTGGGTTTGGCCATGGCATTTGGGTTGGCACTTCCTGTGGCGGCTCACGCGCAAATGTTGCAACCAGGATTGTGGGAGCTGACCACGAGCAACATGAAGGTCGATGAGCAGAATATGCCGGACCTGCAATTGATCCTGGGTCAGCTTCAGAGCCAGATGACCCCTGAGCAGCGCGCACAGCTGGAAAAGCAGGGCATCACCATGGGGGGCAAAGGGATCCGGGCGTGCCTGACCCCGGAGCAGGTCAAGACCGATAACATTCCGCTGACCGATCCGCAGTCGGGCTGCAAGCAGGAAATCACCGACCGCTCCGGCAATCAGTGGAAATTCCGCTTCAGCTGCCCGAGAGCCCAGGGTGCGGGCGTGGCGACATTCGTCAGTGATCGCGAATTCACCACCAAGGTCAACGGGACGTTCAATGCCACCGGCATTCAGCAGAAAGGCAGCCTCGAATCCCGCGCCGTCTGGTTGGGGCAGGATTGCGGCACGGTGAAGCCAAGAGCCTAAAAGCTTCGTCGGAACGCCGCCCGGAGCCGGCTCGCTCCCACAGGTGATTGGTGATTGACACACAATCAATGTGGGGACGAGCCTGCTTGCGAAAGCGTCCCCACTGCCTGCCTAGGGGGCGACTCAACCATTCACACGCCCCCTAGATCCCCGGCCGACTCAACCATTCACACGCCGCCTCGACGGCCATCCGGCCAAAATCCTCCCCTGTGCGACTGCGCACACTGACAAAGCCCCCAGCCTGTTCTTTTTCGCCAACCACCAGCAGGTACGGCACGGTCTGGCTGTGCTGGCGAATCTTGTAGCCGACCTTTTCGTTACGCAGGTCGGCCTTGGCACGCACGCCCCGTTGGCGCAAGGATTCGGTCACCGCTTGTGCATAGGTCGCCTGGCGGTCATCCATGCTCACAACGACCACATGGGGTGGAACGCGCCAGTGTTGCAGTTCCTGGTGGCTGGACCAGCATGTGCCGTAGATTCGTTGTTGTAACGTTCCGCTGATGTGATCGAGGGCAAACGCCTGCAAGACTTTGGTGGTGGGGACGTGCGGTCCATGGCTCTGGTATTCGGTGTCTCCCAGGCGGTACAGCGACATTTTTTCTTGCGGTAGCCGACGCCGGATCGAGTGATTGGTCGCGGCCAGCGATTGCATGCGCGCCTCGATGAGGGGCAGGTCCGCCGGAGTCAGCGGACGCTCGACTGAGAACTCGTAAAAGAAACCGTCGCCCAATTCCTTTCCCGCGCGCATTTGCGCATGTGGGTGCAGTTGCTTGACCGCCATGGCCAGCATCAATGCACAGGAGCGGCGCAGGATCTCCAGGCCGTCCGGCTCCCTGGGGGTGACAATGCTGACCCGGGCATCCGCCTCGATCATGTATTCGCAGTCCACCAGTACACCATCGACTCGGCCCGCTACGGCCGCGCTGGCCAGTTCGGGGCCGATGCTGGCGGCTACTTCGTGCACGGACAGCGGCTGGTCGTACTCACGCAATGAACCATCGGGCAGGGTGATCTGGATCATGGTCGGCGTACTCTGGTGCTTCTAACGAGCGTTATCGCATAAACCGTAGGGGTGCTGTCATTAAAACGTTTGTCGTGCCAGGCAATTTGTCCTGACGTGATGGCTGGTTTTGGCCACCAGTGTGGTGATCGGCAAAATCTGTTGCGCGACCTGCTCCAGCAGCGCGGGCATTGCGAATCAGTACGCTGCTCATGGTCAGAACTCGTTTTGCAGGGCTTTGTAGCCGCGCACCAGATCGACGTTGGTGCGCGCTACGTCTTCGGAAAACTCCGAGGCACTCACGCTCACCGGCGGATATTGCGAGAGGTCGGTGTTGGGACCAATCCGCGTGGTAGAAGGCACGTAGAAGGCTGCAGGCAGGTCACGTCCATCAACCACCGAGTTGTGCCGTACCACGCAACCGTCACCGACCACGCAGTTGAACAGCACGCTGTTGAAGCCTACGAACACTCGATTGCCGACGGTGCAAGGGCCATGCACGATCGAGCGGTGGGCGATGGAACTGAATTCGCCAATGGTCACCGCCGCACCGGATTTGGAGTGGATCACCACGCCGTCCTGGATGTTCGAGTTGGCGCCGATGGTGATCGGTTGCATGTAGCCTGTGTCATCGACTTCGTCAGCGCGTATCACCGCGTAGGGACCGACGAAGACGTTCTCGCCGATCACCACTTTGCCGCAGATGATCGCCGTCTTGTCGACGTAGGCCGACTCGGCAATCAGCGGTAAATCGCCGGAAGGATTCTTGCGGATCATGGCTTGCTCAACGCGTTGTACAGGGTGTTGAGGTTGTATTCGAACAACCCGGTGAAGGTGCTGGCCGGACCGCTCGCGGCAAGGGCATCGGAGTACAGCGTGCCGCCGATCCGCGCGCCGCTTTCTTCGGCGATCTGCTTGAGCAGGCGCGCGTCCTTGATGTTTTCCATGAACACCGCCTTGACCTTGGCCTGACGAATCTGGGTGATCAGTGCGGCCACCTCGGCGGCTGAAGGTTCGCGCTCGGTGGACAGGCCTTGAGGCGCCATGAACTCGATGCCGTAGGCTTGGCCGAGATAACCGAAGGCATCATGGGACGTCACGATCTTGCGGTTGCCCGCTGGCAGTGAGCCGAGTTTGGCCTTGGCTTCGGCGAGCAGGGCGTAGACCTGTTTCAGGTACGCCTGACTGTTGCGCTCATAGTCGGCGGTGTTCGCCGGGTCAGCGGCGATCAGCGCCTTGGTGATGTTGGCGATGTACAGCTCGGTGTTCGCCAGGTTATGCCAGGCATGCGGGTCGGGAACGGTTTCGCCGTCTTCATCCAGGCTACGCGGTATGACACCGTGGCTCGCGCTGATGACCGGCGCCGAGGTCTCGGTGCTGGTCACAAGGCGATCCAGCCAGGGTTCGAAACCCAGGCCGTTCTTGATGATGAGCCTGGCTTTGAGCAGCGCTTTGGCGTCGTCCGGTGTCGGCTCGTAGGTGTGGGCATCGGCGTCCGGGCCGACCATGTTGGTGATCTGGATGTGATCCTTGCCGACCTGACGGGTCATGTCAGCAAGGATGCTGAAGCTGGTGACCACCTGAAGTTTTTCAGCAGCAGACAGCGACATCGACACCATCAAACTGAACAGCACGAGTAAAGCGCGCATCGGGTAACACCTCATTGGGATGTGAGCAAAGGCGGGCGGCGCAGCAAGCCGTGCACCGGTCCGAACACCACGGACAACAGATACCCGGCGCCCGCGACCAACACGATTGCCGGCCCACTGGGCAGCGAGTAGTAGAACGAGACCAACAGGCCGAGCCACACCGAGAGGCTGCCGAGTAAAGCGGCGACGATGATCAGTACCGGCAAACGGCGACTCCAGAAACGCGCCGCAGCGGCAGGCAACATCATCAAGCCGACCACCATCAATGCACCGATCGCCTGGAAACCGATGACCAGGTTCAACACCACCAGTGTCAGGAACACGCCGTGGGCCAGTGGACCGAGTCGGCTGACGGTTTGCAGAAAAAGCGGGTCGAGGGTGTCGAGCAGCAGTGGTCTGTAGATCAATGCCATGGCCATCAGACTCAGGCCCGAAACCCAAAGCATGCCGGTCAAGGTTGGGCCATCGACCGCCAGCGCCGAGCCAAACAGCAGGTGCAACAGGTCAAGGCGTTTGCCGGCGATGCCGAGAATCAGTACGCCACTGGCCAGGGAAATCGGGTAAATCGCCGCGAGGCTGGCGTCCTCTCGCAAGCCGGTGCGTCGCGTGATCCAGGCGGCAAGGCCCGCCATACTCAGGCCGGCTCCGAGGCCACCGATGGTCAACGCCGGGAGGCTCAACCCGGCAAACCAGAAACCCAGCGCAGCACCGGGAAGAATGCCGTGGGCGACGGCATCGCCGATCAGGCTCATGCGCCTGAGGATCAGGAACACCCCCAAAGGCGCCGTGCTGCATGCCAGGACCAAACCGCCGAGCAGCGCCCGACGCATGAAGACGAATTCATGGAACGGTTGCCAGAGATGCGCTGCAGCGATCATCAGGCCACCTGCGATGGAGGTTGTTGGCGGATCAGCTCGGCGCTCGGGCCGAATACACAACCGCTGCTTTTGATCAGCAATGTGTGTGGGATGTGCTCGCGGACAGCGGCGAGGTCGTGGCACACGATCATCAGCGTCCGGCCTTCGAGGTGCCACTGATGTATGTGTTTCCAGAGCAATGCCTGGCCAAGTTCATCGAGGGCCGCGTGGGGTTCATCGAGCAACAGCAAGGGCGCTTCGGTCAGGCTTAATCGGGCGAGCAGGGCGCGTTGCAATTCACCGCCGGAGAGGGCCATCAAGGGGCGATTTTCCAGTCCGTTCAGGCACCAGTTTTCAAGGACGGTTGCCAATCGTTGGTTGCGGATTTCCGCTGATTGTCTGTTGCCCCAGAAACCGGCGGCGACCAATGCTTGAAGGCTGATCGGGAATTGCCTGTCCAGGTGTTGTTGCTGAGGCAGGAACGACACACCGCCCCTGCGTGGAACACCCAGGCTTACCTTTCCGGCCAGAGGTTTCTGCAGGCCAGCGATGACCTTCAACAGACTGCTTTTCCCGGAACCGTTCGCACCGATGATGGCGGTCAGGCTGCCCTTCGGCAGTTCGAAGTCCAGCGCCGGTGTGAGTGGCTGTCCCGGTGCGCCCCAGCGCAAGGCGTGGCAACCAATCATGCGGCCTCCCAGTTGAACCGGCTTTCGGCTACGGCGTCATGGGCGTGCAGGCTTTCGGCGTGGATCACACGAATGTGGAAGGCATTGATGCCTGTGGAACGTTTCAGGGCCAGATTCAAACGGCGTGCGGCGTCTTCACAGAACATCAGGTTCTGACCATTGGCCAGGGCGAAGGCTTGTTCGTCGGCGCGTTTAACCGCTGTTTGGACGGCTGTGCCGAGTGCGGCTTCGGCGTCGTTGATGACGGCGATCAGAGGCAATTCATCCAGAAAATCAGCCAGCCGTACGCACAACTTTGCGCTGCTGCGTTGGCTGTGAGGTGTGGCGACGATGCCGTTTGTGGAGCCGAGCCACGCTAAAACGTCAGCATGTTGCAGCGGCTTGTTGGCGAAATCATCTACGAATTGCTGCTGAATCAACTGTCGAGAAAGGGCCGCGGAGCACGGACAGGTTGAGGAATAAGGCAGGTCGATTTTTAGTTCCACGTGGAACATCGCGTTTTTCAAACGCGCTTCGATGCTCACCGGATAACTTTTCCAGCCCGCCAATGGGCTGATCAACGCAGGCCTTTTCAGCAGCATATCGGCGTGAATGGTTAAGTGAGCGCTGCTGGACAGCCCTTCGTGGCTCTCAAGAAAGCGCTGCAAAACCCGCCGCAATAAGGCCGGTGAAAGGTTTTCCTGCTCCAACAACTCAAGCGCCAGGTAGAGCCGTGACATGTGAATGCCGCGCGCATTGCCATCGTCGAGGCTCACGCCGGCATCGGCCTTTGCATGCAATCGTTGGCCATCAAACAAAACAGGAAGAGCAATGCCGCACATGCCCACCCACTCCAGTGGCAGGGCTTGGCGTGAGGCCTGCGCGGCGATATCCGGCAGAGTCAGCGCATTCATGAGCAGGTCCATCGTGGGAGTTGGCTTGGTATGTTATAGTATAACAGTATAATCGACGATGCCTTTTTCATGAACAGGCTTTCAGCATGCACAGACGCCACTTGCTCAACCTGATTCTGGCCAGCGCGGCCTTCGCTTTACCCTTCGGCGCGACGGCTGCGCAAATACGTAACGCACGGCTTTGGCGCTCGGATGGAAGGCTCAGGCTGGTGTTCGATCTGAGCGGACCCGTGCAATACAAGACCTTCTCGCTGAGTACCCCGGAGCGGCTGATCATCGACCTCAGTGGCGTCAGCCTCAGCGGTGATTTCAGTCAATTGGCCCTGGGCGATTGCGTGATTCGTTCGATTCGCTCCGGGCATTTCGGCAAGGGCGATACGCGGATCGTCCTCGACCTCAGTGAGCCGGTGCAGCTCAACAGCTTCCTGTTGCCGCCTCAGGATGGGCAGGGACACCGGCTGGTTCTCGATCTGAAAACTACCGCGGCGTTGTCATCAGCGACTCCGGCAGCGCCTGTAGTGGCCACGGCCAAGCCCCATCCCATGCGCGACATCATCGTGGTGGTCGACCCTGGTCATGGCGGCAAGGATCCGGGGGCGATCGGGGTCATCCTCGACATGTCGATGAGTGCCACCGTCGCCGCCAGTCTGGAGCTGGGCAGCACCGTACTCGGTAGCTTGGCGGGTATCACCACGTTGCATCAGAAACGCGTGGAACAGGCAGGATTCGCAGTGTTGAAGTCGCCTGATGTGCCGTCGATCCTGGTGGAAACCGGCTTCATTTCCAATGCCCGCGACAGTCAGCGGCTGGTGACCGCACGTCATCAGCAGGCGGTAGCTGACGGCCTGTTCGAAGGCTTGCAGCGCTATTTTCAGAAAAATCCGCCAATCAACAGCTACCTTGCCTGGCAGCAGGCAAAGAAAAACAGGCAGGCCTAACAGCCAGCGATCCGGCTGCAGGTGAACCTGGCGCTGCTGCCGCCGGAGCTGGAAAACCGGTTGATCGTGGTCCAGCCGACGCGCTGGTTGTAGCCAACCCAGGCCTCGCCATCGGAAGCGATGCCGGTGAAGAACGTAAGCTGGCCGTAGCGGCTGTTGGTCTGCGCCCAATAGCGTTTGCCGGCCCTTTCGAACCCACGCAGATAGATTGTGCTTCCGGCGGTGTTGACGCTGTAGGCGTTGCCATCCGCATCCACGCAGGCCAGCAGGTTGGCGCTGCGGGTGCACCTGGCCAGGCTCGGGACCTGGGCCAGCGTGTCAGCAGCAACCAGCAGGGAAAGTATGATCAATGCGGGTTTAAGGGCGTTGCGCATGAGCTTTCTCACGAGGGGAGCGGCGTTCAGCATCCTGTCCTTTGCCCTGCTGAGCAAGAGGGGATGGTTTGTTTGTTGTGTTACAGTATAACATTGTGTAAGCCCGACACAGCGACCGGGCATCCCTGTGAGGAATATGCAGATGTCCAATCGACTCCCCGTGACCGTTCTCTCCGGCTTTCTTGGTGCCGGAAAAAGTACACTTCTTAATTACATACTACGTAACCGCGATGGTTTGCGGGTTGCGGTCATCGTCAACGATATGAGCGAAATCAACGTCGATGGCGCCGAAGTCCAGCGCGATGTCAGCCTTAATCGGGCTGAGGAACGGTTGGTGGAAATGAGTAACGGGTGTATTTGCTGTACGTTACGTGAAGATTTGCTGGAGGAAGTGAGTCAGCTCGCCAGGGAGGGGCGCTTCGACTATCTGCTGATCGAGTCCACCGGTATTTCCGAACCGCTGCCGGTGGCGGAAACCTTCACCTTCCGCGATGAACACGGCCAGAGCCTCAACGACATCGCACGTCTGGACACCATGGTCACGGTGGTCGATGGCATTAACTTCCTGCTTGATTATCAGGCTGCCGAAAGCCTGGCCTCCCGAGGAGAAACGCTTGGGGAAGAAGACGAGCGCTCGATTACCGATCTGCTGATTGAGCAGGTCGAGTTCGCCGATGTGATTTTGCTCAGCAAGGTCGACTTGATCAGCAGCCACGAACGCGAGGAGCTGATCGCCATACTTGAACGGCTCAACGCCCGGGCGGAAATCATTCCGATGGCGATGGGCGAAATCCCTTTGAATAAAATTCTCAACACCGGTCGTTTTGACTTCGAAAAGGCTGCCGAGGCTCCGGGGTGGTTGCAGGAGCTGCGCGGCGAACACGTGCCGGAAACCGAAGAATACGGTATTGCGTCCAGCGCTTACCGGGCTCGGCGGCCGTTCCACCCACAGCGTTTCTTCAACTTCATCGACGGTTCCTGGGACAACGGCAAACTGCTGCGCTCCAAGGGCTTTTTCTGGCTGGCGAGCAAACACATGGACGCCGGCAGCTGGTCCCAGGCCGGTGGTTTGATGCGCTATGGTTTTGCCGGGCGCTGGTGGCGTTTCGTACCGAAAAGCCAATGGCCACAGGACGCGGAAAGTACCGCCGGGATCATGAAAAACTGGTCCGCCGATAGCGGAGATTGTCGCCAGGAACTGGTATTCATCGGCCAGAACATCGACTTCACGCAGCTCACGGCTGAACTGGACGCATGTCTGCTGACCGATGAGGAAATGGCGCTGGGCGTAGAGGGCTGGCGTTTGCTGCCTGATCCATTCGGCCCTTGGTACGAAGAGGCTGCCTGATCTTCTCTTGGTGCTTCAAGGCTTGAGCCAGGTGCCCTGGCTGCGGGTCTCGCAGTACGGCTGTAAATACGCCGCGTCAGTGGCAACGCCGTAATAGTGAATATCCTGTCGGTAGGGCATATTGGCGACTTGGGCATTGCTGCAGATACCAAATGCGCCACTGGGGCATTGATCGACATACCGGACCTCGACTTTCTGCCCCGCCAGTTCAGGTTGGCAGAAACCGTCGGCGAAGAGTTTTGGCGGGATGTTGCGGTTCTGCTGACAAACCTGGACATCAAGACGTTCGGCCTGGCTGTGAACCACACAAGCCTGGGCCAGCGCCTCGCCTGAAACGAGTGCCAGGAGCAACGACAAGCCAATCAACCGCATCCATCACCTCCTCAGAAATCATCGACCATGCTGCAGAACATCCCCACTCATGTCATTGCCGGCCCGTTGGGCGCCGGCAAGACCAGCCTGATCAAGCACCTGCTGGCCCAGCGTCCGGCTGGCGAGCGCTGGGCGGTGTTGATCAACGAGTTTGGCCAGATCGGTCTCGACGCTGCGCTCCTGACCCGGGACGCCGATGGTATCGCACTGGGCGAAGTGGCCGGAGGCTGCTTGTGTTGCGTCAATGGCGCACCGTTCCAGATTGGTCTTGGGCGTTTGTTGCGCAAGGCACAGCCGGATCGGCTGTTCATCGAGCCCTCAGGGCTGGGGCATCCGGCGCAATTGCTCAAGCAATTGAGCGAAGCGCCGTGGCAAGGCGTGCTGGCTGTTCAGCCTTGTGTGCTGGTGTTGGACGCCCAGGCACTTGCTGCTGGCAAACCGCTGCCGCAGGCGCAACAGCAAGCGCTGAGCCATGCGGGATTGTTACTGTTGAACAAATTTGAAGGTATCGAAGAAGAAAGTCGCCAGCGAATCGCCGCACAATTGCCGCCGGCCCCCCTGTACTGGACGCAACAGGCGGTTTTACCCTTGAGCGAGTTGCCGGGGCTGAAAGCCAAAGCGCTGGACGGTGTGGATAACTTCGTGGTACCCAAGGGATTGGCGCAGATGCCGGCTGTCTGGACCGATCCCGCGTTGCCCATTTGCTTGAGTCAGGAACAGGACGGTGGCTGGAGCATCGGTTGGCGCTGGCACTCAAGCCAGGTGTTTGATGCCGTCCTGGTCTGCCGCTGGCTTGAAAGCCTTGGCTGGAAGAGGGCGAAGCTGGTTATCCACAGTGTCGAAGGGTGGGTCTCGGTGAATGCGGTGGATAACTCGGTGCTGGATTGGCGGCCCAGTGAATGGCGGCAGGATTCGCGTATCGAGCTGATTTTCAGTGAACCGCAGAATGCAGAAAGACTGCAGAGTGAGCTGGCAGCGTGTCGATTCGAACCGGGTTAATGGCTCAAGGTCGCCACTTGGTATGTTCCTGACGCCACTGGCTCAGCTCGATCACTTCAGCGCGAGGCTTCACCACCTCGACCGGAGGTTCGGTTTCGTCGAATGGAACCGGGTAGGGCGCCAACTCAATCTGTGCGCTGTGGGCGCCGAACTGGGTGATAGTGCCGTTGTGGCGGGTTTCACCGGTCACGGTGAATTCGAAGTTGTACACGCGGGCCAGGCGTCGCCGACCACTGGCATCCCTGATGAACGCGATTCTTTTCAAGGCCACGTTGCCGTCCAGCAATTCGATCCCGAGTTTGCTGCAATGCTGTTTCACCCGCTCCAGCGCACGCTCGCGCAAGCCGTGGTTGTGCCAAAGCCATGCGCCGGCAGTGGCGAAAAGCATCAGCACGAATATATTTCCAAGGGTCAGCATCAACAGGGTGCTCCAACAAGATAGTGTCAGCTTAACTGCGTCGCTGGTCTGTCGTACAGGCTGCGTTTAGTCGCATACTGCGCGGCTAGAATTTCAATCGTTTTACGGAAATCCACCGCATGAAACGTACACCGCATTTGCTCGCTATCCAGTCCCACGTGGTATTTGGTCACGCCGGCAACAGTGCCGCGGTTTTCCCGATGCAACGGGTCGGGGTGAATGTCTGGCCGCTCAACACCGTACAATTCTCCAATCACACCCAGTACGGTCAGTGGGCCGGTGAAGTGCTGGCGCCGCACCAGATACCGGACCTGGTCGAAGGCATCGCGGCGATTGGCGAGTTGGGCAACTGCGATGCGGTGCTCTCCGGTTACCTCGGCAGTGCGGCCCAGGGCCGGGCGATCCTGACGGGAGTGGCGCGGATCAAGTCGATGAATCCCAAGGCGCTGTACCTGTGTGACCCGGTCATGGGGCATCCGGAGAAGGGCTGCAGTGTTCCGGCGGAAGTCAGTGATTTCCTGTTGGAAGAGGCCGCCGCCGTGGCGGACTTCATGTGCCCGAACCAACTGGAGCTGGACAGCTTCTCCGGACGCAAGCCGCAATCGCTGTTCGATTGCCTGGCAATGGCGCGTGCACTGTTGGCGCGCGGCCCGAAAGCAGTGCTGGTCAAGCATCTGGACTACCCCGGTAAACCGGCAGAGGTCTTCGAGATGCTGCTGGTGACGGCTGAAGGCAGCTGGCATTTGCAGCGCCCGTTGCTGGCGTTTCCACGTCAACCGGTGGGTGTGGGCGATCTTACGTCCGGGTTGTTCCTGGCGCGTGTGCTGTTGGGAGACAGCCTGGTAGCCGCGTTCGAGTTCACGGCATCGGCGGTGCATGAAGTGCTGCTGGAAACCCAGGCGTGTGCCAGCTACGAGTTGGAACTGGTTCGGGCCCAGGACCGGATTGCCCATCCTCGGGTACGGTTCGAAGCGACTGCGATCAGCCTTTGACTCAGCGTTGCCCCCATTCGCGAGCAGGCTCGCGAATGGGGGGGCACAACAGAATTCAGGCGTCGCCCTTGATTTCCTGATAGCGCTTTTCCAGCTCCTGGCGAATCTGCCGGCGCTGCTGGGCCTGCATATAGCGGCGCTTGTCTTCGCTGTTCTGCGGTTGCAGCGGTGGTACCGATGCAGGTTTACGCTGGTCATCCACCGCAACCATGGTGAAGAAGCAACTGTTGGTGTGGCGCACCGAGCGCTCGCGAATATTCTCGGTCACCACTTTGATGCCCACCTCCATGGAGGTGTTGCCGGTGTAGTTGACCGAGGCGAGAAAGGTCACCAGTTCGCCGACATGGATCGGCTCACGGAAAATGACCTGGTCCACCGACAGGGTCACCACATAGCGGCCGGCATAACGGCTGGCGCAGGCGTAGGCCACTTCGTCCAGGTATTTGAGCAGGGTGCCGCCGTGAACATTGCCAGAGAAGTTGGCCATGTCTGGGGTCATCAATACCGTCATCGACAGCTGGGCGTTTCCGGGTTCCATAGCATTCTCACGGGTCAAGGCCAGGTTTGAGGGATGCACCTCTGCGGGTGCCTCAGCGGTTTTTTCAAACCAACAGTTATCGGGACGCCGGGTGCGGAGTCGCCGTCACGCCGGATCGATCTGTTTCCATATATTGCACCGCCTTTCTGCCAGAAGTCGCGGTGTTACCCTGCAAAAAAGCTCTGCCTCAAGGGCATTTCCTACGCGTAATCCAGATTTTTGTTCTGCTCGATCAGACTTTTCCTGCGTCCGGGGATCGAGCAAGGCCATCCAGGGAGTCTCACGCCATGCATGCCATCAGTTTCATTCAGGATCTGGCAGTGATCATGTTGATCGCAGGTGTGGTAACCGTGGTTTTCCATCGTCTGAAACAACCGGTGGTGCTGGGATACATCGTCGCCGGTTTCATCATTGGCCCACACACCCCGCCATTCGGCCTGATCCATGACGAAGAAACCATCAAGACCCTGGCCGAACTCGGCGTGATATTCCTGATGTTCTGCCTGGGCCTGGAGTTCAGCCTGCGCAAGTTGTTCAAGGTCGGTGCCACGGCATTCATCGCGGCGTTCCTGGAAATCGTGTTGATGATCTGGATCGGCTACGAGATTGGTCGCTGGTTCGACTGGAACACCATGGATTCATTGTTCCTCGGCGCGATCCTGGCGATTTCCTCGACCACCATCATCGTCAAGGCGCTTAACGATCTGAAGTTGAAGAACGAGCGATTTGCGCAGTTGATTTTCGGTGTGCTGATCGTCGAAGACATTCTGGGCATCGGCATCATCGCGTTGCTGTCCAGCATCGCCGTCAGCGGTACGGTCAGCTCCGGCGAAGTGTTTTCTACCGTCGGCAAATTGTCGCTGTTCATGATCGTCGCATTGGTCATCGGCATTCTGATGGTGCCGCGGTTGCTGGCCTACGTGGCCAGATTCGAGAGCAACGAAATGCTGCTGATTACCGTGCTGGGCCTGTGTTTTGGCTTTTGCCTGCTGGTGGTCAAGCTTGAATACAGCATGGTTCTCGGGGCGTTCCTGATCGGCGCGATCATGGCTGAATCCCGGCAACTGCTGAAAATCGAGCGCTTGATTGAACCTGTTCGCGATCTTTTCAGTGCGATTTTCTTTGTGGCCATCGGGTTGATGCTCGATCCGGCGATCCTGATTCAATACGCCTGGCCGATCGCCGTAATCACCGTAGCCGTAGTGCTCGGGAAGATGTTGTCCTGTGGCCTTGGTGCGTTTATCGCCGGCAATGACGGACGCACCTCGCTACGAGTCGGGATGGGTCTTTCACAGATTGGCGAATTCTCTTTCATCATTGCGGCACTGGGCATGACGTTGCAGGTCACCAGTAACTTTTTATACCCCGTGGCTGTGGCGGTTTCGGTGATCACGACCTTGTTGACGCCTTATCTGATCCGCGCGGCTGATCCATTGTCGATCAAGCTCGCCGGCGCCATGCCGGAACGCCTGGGGCGGGTGTTGGGGATGTACGGCGAATGGCTGCGCAGCATCCAGCCTCAGGGTGAGGGGGCGTTACTGGCATCCATGATTCGGAGGATTTTGCTGCAGGTGGGAGTCAATCTGGCGCTCGTGATTGCGATCTTCTTATCGGGTGCGTTCTTCGCCGAGCGCATGTCGGCTTACCTGCAAGGCTGGATCAGCGATCCGAGCTGGCAGAAGGCATTGATCTGGGGTGGGGCGTTGTTGTTGTCGCTGCCTTTTTTGATTGCGGCGTACCGCAAGCTGAAAGCGCTGTCGATGTTACTGGCGGAAATGGGCGTTAAGCCAGAGATGGCCGGACGCCACACGCAGCGAGTGCGCCGGGTGATCGCCGAAGTGATCCCGATCCTGTCGCTGCTGGTGATCTTTTTGCTGCTGGCAGCCTTGTCGGCCAGTATTCTGCCGACCAACAAGTTGCTGGTACTGATCGTCGTGGTCGCGGCCGCTGTCGCGGCGCTGCTGTGGCGCTGGTTCATTCGCGTGCACACGCGGATGCAAGTGGCGTTGCTGGAAACCCTCGACAATCACAAAGAGTCGTCCGGACATTGACCGCCTTGCGGCGTTGACTGGATCAGCTTTCCAGCCAGACGTCCCGCGCCCAGTGCCATACCGACTCCCAGGACTCTTCGGTGATCAGCTCTTCTTCGCCCGACCACAGCACTACGGTGCCGTCTTCTTCGACGCAGTAGTAGTTGTCGCCGTCCTGGCAGATAGGGATCAGATCGCGTGGTACGCCAGCATCCCAGGCATTTGCGGCCACATCAGGCAGGTAGGTATGCGATTGCGGGTCAGTGACGGTCACCGGTTCAAGGCTGCCGTAAACCACATCGCTGACGGTCAGCAGGAATTCCTTGAAGACGAACGGAATGTTGATGAAGAGTTCTTCTTCGACCTCTACCAGTTGATCTTCGTCGGGCAACTCCAAGGGGACCGGTACCGGTTCGTTGGCTTCACGCAGTTGTTCGATGATTTCTTCCACGTCCGGGATCCTCTTGCTTGTATGGCGCGGTTTATATGGGGCGGTTTATACAGTAGCTCGCTATAGATGCAACCGCGAAATAGAAAACCCCAGCCGAAGCCGGGGTTTTGTTTACTGCAAGTGAAGTTCTGTCCGGAACGTGCCTGCGCGTCGATCATACTGCGTTAAAAACAGGCTCGGAATGCTCATTGACTAAAGTCAACTCCGCTTCCTCGCCTGTTTTTGCCTTGTCTGATCTTAGCTTGGCACCTTCCGAACAGAACTACGCAGGATCAGCCGTTCTGGCGGATACCGGCCACCAGCCAAGGCTGGTTTTCGCCCTGGGCGCGCTCCATGTTCCAGCTTTCGCTGAAGACTTCGCCCTGGTCAAAACGCGAGGTTTTCGACACGCCAGTGAAAGTCAGGGTGGCGATGGTCTTGTCGGCGCGATCGTCCACACCGTCCAGTTGTACATTGAGGTTATCAATGTAGGTGGACTGGAAACCGTCGCCCAGGTCGGCACGTTCGCGCTTGAGGAATTCCAGCATTTGCGGAGTGACGAACTCGGCAATCTTGTCCATTTCGCTGGCGTCCCAGTGCTGTTGCAGGGACTGGAAGTGATTGCGTGCCGCCTCGACGAAGTTCCTTTCGTTGAACCAGACTGGAGCATTGATCACCGGACGAGCGGCAACAGGCGCTGCCGAACCACCGAAGATCGAACCGCCGGCAGGCTTCTGTTCGAACACTTCACGCTGCATCGGCGCGTGGCCGGCCGGAGCGTAATGCTCCTGCTGCTTGCGACGACGGGCGGCGATAAAACGGAAGACCAGGAACGCAATGACGGCCATGATCAGGATGTCGAAGATCTGCATACCCTGGAAGCCGTCACCCATGAACATGGATGCCAGCAGGCCACCGGCCGCGATACCGGCCAGAGGGCCGAGCCAGCGCGAAGCGCCACCGGCTTTGGCAGCGGCGCCAGCGGCACCGGCAGCACCAGCGGACGCTGCGGCGCCACCCATGCCTGGAGAAGAAGGAGCCATCTGGCTGGTCTGGTGAGTTGGCGCAGCGCCTGCGCTTTTGCCACCACCGAAGCGCTTGGCGGCATTGACGTCGAGACTCATCGTCAGGCCGATGCACAACGCCATGGCGATGCTAAGAAAACGTTTCATAAAGGGAATTCCCATTTGTGGAAGGCACGCGCGCCATGTTGCACAGCTGAAGTGTTACTGGCTAGCGGCAGAGTGTTTCGGGCTTTTGCCTGACAGGTCGTGTTCAGCTTCAGTCAACGCAATAAGGCCTTTTGACTTTGATATGTCAGATGAGTGGATAAGTTTTGTAGGTCGTTCGCCTAACGTCGCAGGGCCAGCATGACGACACCGGCCGTGATCAGACCGATTCCGCCCCATTGGCGCAGGTCGAGTTTTTCTCCCAGCAGAACCACGCCCAGTATAGCGACGAGCACCACGCTGAGTTTGTCCACCGGAGCGACCAGTGAAGCCGGACCGACCTTGAGTGCACGGAAATAGCAGATCCACGATGCACCGGTGGCCAGGCCCGACAACAACAGGAACAGGTAACTCTTCGCAGAGATCGATCCCAAAGACTGATATTGGCCCGTGGCGTACAAAATCAAGGCCAGGCTGACCAATACCACGATCGTACGTAGCAGGGTGGCAAAGTCGGAATTGACGTTTTCGATGCCGACCTTCGCGAAAATGGCGGTCATCGCCGCGAACGCCGCCGATAACAGGGCCCAGAATGTCCAGGAAGAAAAAAAGCCTGAGCCCATGTTTTGGCGCCTTTAGTCAGATCAACACACAGAAAAGCATCCGGCGTGTCCTTAAATGGCTTCCAGTTTGGCATAACCCAGCATCAGCCACTTGCTGCCTTCGCTGAAGTTCACCTGTACCCGGGCCTGAGCCCCGGCGCCTTCGAAGTTGAGGATCACGCCGTCACCGAAGATCGAGTGGCGCACAGTCTGACCCAGGCTGAAGCCGGTTTCCGGAATCTCGCTGCCGCTGAACAGGTTGCTGCCACTCATCGACTGGTTCCCACCGAACGGACGGCTGACGCTATTGGACAGCCGCACCTCCTGAATCAGGCCTTTCGGAACTTCGCGCACGAAGCGCGACACCTTGTTGTAGGTTTCGCTGCCATACAGGCGGCGGGTTTCGGCGTAGGTCATCACCAGATTCTGCATGGCCCGGGTGATGCCGACGTAGGCCAGACGACGCTCTTCCTCAAGGCGGCCAGGTTCTTCCAGGCTCATCTTGTGCGGGAACAGGCCTTCCTCCATGCCCACCAGGAACACGTAAGGGAATTCCAGGCCCTTGGCGCTGTGCAGGGTCATCAATTGAATACTGTCTTCGTGCTCGTCGGCCTGGGTATCGCCGGCTTCCAGCGACGCATGACCGAGGAAGGCCGCGAGTGGCGTCAGGTCTTCGTCTTCTTCGCTGTTTTCGAAGTTGCGCGCGGCGCTGACCAGTTCCTCAAGGTTTTCTACCCGGGCCTGGCCTTTCTCGCCTTTTTCCGCTTCGTGATAGGCGATCAGCCCCGACTGCTCGATGACGGTCTGGGTCATCAGGTGCAGCGGCATTTCCATGCACTTGGCGGCGAGGTTTTCGATCAGTTCGATAAACGCGCCGAGGGCGCCGGCTGCACGACCGGTCAGGCCTTTGTTGGCTACCAGTTGGCGCATCGCTTCCCACATCGACACATCGCTGTGGCGTGCGTGGTCGCGGATCGCTTCGACGGTTTTCTCGCCGATGCCACGGGCCGGCACATTGATGACCCGTTCCAGTGCGGCGTCGTTACCCCGTCCTTCGAGTAACCGCAGGTAAGCCATGGCGTTCTTGATTTCGGCGCGTTCGAAGAAGCGCTGCCCGCCATAGATACGGTAGGGAATGCGCTCGCGCAGCAAGGCCTCTTCCAGAACCCGCGATTGGGCGTTGGAGCGGTACAGAATCGCGATATCGCTTCGAGACAAGCCGGTTTTCAGCGCGCTTTCGATGCTTTCGACAACGTAGCGTGCTTCATCGTGTTCGTTGAAGGCGGCGTACAGGTTGATCGCTTCGCCGTCGCCGCCGTCTGTCCACAGCTCTTTGCCCAAGCGCCCGGTGTTGTTGGCGATCAAGGCGTTGGCAGCCTTCAGGATGCCGGCGGTGGAGCGATAGTTTTGCTCCAGCCGAATGGTTTCGGCGTCCGGGAAGTCTTCGGAATACTGGTAGATGTTCTCGATTTTCGCGCCGCGCCAGCCGTAGATCGACTGGTCATCGTCACCCACCACCATCAGGCTGTCGCCACCCTTGGCCAGCAGGCGCAACCAGGCGTACTGCACGGCGTTGGTGTCCTGGAACTCGTCCACCAGAATGTGCCGGAAGCGTTTTTGATAGTGAGCGAGCAGGCCTGGGTGATCGCGCCACAGATCGAGGGCGCGCAGCAGCAATTCGGAGAAGTCGATGACACCCGCACGCAGGCAGGCGGCCTCGTAGGCTTCATAGATGCCGCGCATGGTCGCCAGGAACAGGTCGCCGCTGGCTTGAATGTGTTGCGGGCGCAGGCCTTCGTCTTTCTGCCCGTTGATGAACCATTGGGCCTGACGGGCCGGCCAGCGCTGTTCGTCCAGGCCGAGCTCGCGGATCACCCGCTTGACCAGCCGTTGCTGGTCGTCGCTGTCGAGAATCTGGAAAGTCTGGCTCAACCCGGCTTCCTGCCAGTGCGCCCGCAACAAGCGGTGCGCCAGGCCGTGGAAGGTGCCAACCCACATGCCGGCCGGGTTGATACCCATCAACTGCTCGATGCGCTGGCGCATCTCGGCAGCAGCCTTGTTGGTGAAGGTCACCGACAGGATGGAGTGGGGCGAGGCGTTTTCGACCTGGATCAACCAGGCGATACGGTGCACCAGCACTCGGGTTTTACCGGAACCAGCACCGGCCAGGACCAACTGACGACCCACGGGGGCTGCTACGGCCTGGCGTTGGGCATCGTTGAGGGAGTTCAGCAGAAGGGAGAGATCATCGCGCATCGGGGCATTCTAGGGGGCCGCGACACACCGGGCAAACTCCGCTTCGCTTTAACCGATGAAAGTTATGCGAAGGACGACCGGTCGGTCATCGGCTGCGGGCGCTGGCGGGGCGTGTCTTCAGCGTTTTCAGGGGCGTCGGCGGCTGAAAATTTTGGCGATTTATTGATCAGCAGCAGTTTGGTCCGGGCAATTGCTTGTGTATGCTCCGAGCAGTTTCGGGCTCATGCTCATCATTATAAGAACAAGAACATCGCCTATGACCCTCAGCTTCGACCTGTCGGGCCCCATCGTGGAACCCCGGGAGATCCGTAAACAGTACGCCTTGGAAATGGCGGTCGAACGCACGCGCCTGTTGTATCAGGGCTCGCTGCTGCCCACGTTGTTCATGCTGATCAATGGCCTGGTCTGCGCCGGTTTGCTCTGGAGTCCGCAGCGCTACTTCCTGGTCAGTGTCTGGCTGGTGTGGTTGTTGTCTCTGGTGGCATTGCGGGTGATTCAGGTCGCAGCCTTCGATTCGGCAATTCCCAATCGTCAGGCCCATCCCATTTGGCGACGGATGTTTTGGCTGGGCTCGGGCCTCACCGGTCTGACCCTGGCCGGTGCCGGCATTGCCTTGGCTCCCGCTGATAACTTCATTCAGCAAGCCTGGGTCTTCGGCCTTATCGGTGCCGCAGCGCTCTCGGCCAGCGTGGCTTACGCGGTCAGTTTGCCGGCTTTTCTGTCGTTCACCTTGCCCTGCCTGCTGCCGGCCATCGCCTATATGTTTTTTGGGGGGGACGAACAGCAGCAAGGTTGGGGCTGGTTCGGGCTGATTCTACTCGGTGCATTGAGCGTGGTTGCCTGGCAGGTCAATCGATTGATCGATCGCGGCTTGATGCGACGCTTTCAGAATCAGGCACTGATCGAGCATCTGCAGCAGGCGCAAAATTGCAGTGATCAGCTCAATCAGAAGCTGGCCAGGGAAATAGAACAGCGCCGACGCGCCGAGGACGAGTTGCGGGAGATTCAGATCGACCTGGAAAACCGTGTCGCTCAGCGCAGCCTGGAACTGGACGCCGCCAACCAGGCGCTGAGCAAGAGTGAGGCGCGTCTGGCGTTGGCATTGAAGGCCAGCGAATTGGGGTTGTGGGACTGGAACCTGCAAACCGACGAAGTCCATCACACGCAGATTCAGGAATTGTTTGGCCTGGAGCCGGAACAGGTCACGGCATTACTGCGGCACCTCAAGCCGCGCCTTCATCCCGAAGATCTTCCTGCGCTGAAAAGGGCGCTGGTCGAGCATATGAAGGGCCGCACCGAGGACTACCAAATCGAGTATCGCGTACGACATGGCGACGGCCACTGGGTCTGGATCGAGGACCGTGGGCGGGCGGTCGAACGTGCCGAGAACGGCCGGGTGATTCGCATGGTCGGCACTCGCCGCGACATCAGCGTCAGCAAAGGCCTGGAAGAGCAGCGGCAACTGGCGGCGACCGTGTTCGAAGCGGCCAGCGAAGGGATCGTGATTTTCGATCCGGACTACGCCCTGATCGCGATCAATCAAGCCTTCAGTCGAGTGACCGGCTATGACATCGAGGACATGATCGGTCGCAATGTCGTTGAGTTGCCATGCAGTCGCGATGCGCGTCGGCATTACGCCGCAATACATCAGGCGCTGGAACAGCAAGGCAGCTGGCAGGGCGAATTGGTGGAAACCCGCAAGAACGGCGAGATGTACCCGCAATGGCTGCAACTGAATGCTGTACGCGATACCCGGGGAAATGTCAGCCATATTGTGGGCTTCTTCGCTGATCTCTCCGCCCGCCGGGAATCCGAAGAGCGAATGCGCTATCTGACCCATTACGACGAACTTACCGGTCTGGCCAACCGCTCGATGTTCCGCGAGCGACTCAGCGAGGCTCACCAGCGAGTGAGACAGGGCGGTTATCGCAGCCTGGCGTTGCTGCACATCAATCTCGATCGGTTCAAGCAACTCAACGACAGCCTGGGGCATGAAGTCGCCGACCAGTTATTGCAGAAAATGGCCCGGCGACTGGTGAATGCATTGCCTGAGGCAGACACCATCGCGCGCCTGTCCGGTGACGAATTTGCCGTGCTGTTCAACTCCTACGGCAACCTTTCGAGCCTTGCCCGGGTGGCAACTCGTCTGGCGAGCAAGTTGCGTTTGCCGTTGACCATTGAGGGGCATGAACTGGTGGTCAGCGCGTCGATGGGTATCAGCTTGTTGCCGGACAGCGCCCGGGAAATATCTGCATTGGTCAGTCAGTCGAACATGGCCATGCAGCACGCCAAACACCTGGGTGGTAATAATTTCCAGTTCTACACCGATAGCCTGCAAGCCAGCACGCTGGAGCGATTGCAGCTGGAAAACCATTTGCGCAGGGCCGTCGAAGAGCAACAGCTGAAGGTGTTTTACCAACCCAAGCTGTGCCTTGCCACGGGCAAGTTGAATGCCGCCGAAGCCTTGGTGCGCTGGGATCATCCAACCATGGGGCGCGTGCCGCCGGGGGACTTCATCGGTCTGGCTGAAGAAACCGGATTGATCGGCCCGATCGGTGAGTTCGTGTTGCGTCAGGCCTGCTGGCAAGCCTGTGAGTGGCAACGGCAGGGGCTTGAGCCGATCCGGGTGTCGGTCAATCTGTCGGTGCATCAATTGCGCCAGGGCAAGCTGGTCAGCCTGGTGCGACAGGTCCTGGAGGAAACCGGGCTGGCACCGCACTATCTGGAACTGGAACTCACCGAAAGCCAGTTGCTGGACAGCGTCGAACACATCATCGCGACGTTCCAGCAGTTGCGGGATCTTGGGGTGAAGCTGGCCATTGACGATTTTGGCACCGGTTACTCATCCCTGAGCTATCTCAAGCGGATCCCGGTGGATTACGTGAAGATTGATCAGGCGTTTATCCGTGGCTTGGGTGAGAGCAGCGAAGACGCGGCGATTACCCGGGCCATCATTGCCATGGCTCACGGCCTGTCGCTGAAGGTCGTGGCGGAGGGGGTGGAACGGGGAGAGCAGCTTGAGTTCCTGAAGGCCGAGCGCTGCGATGAAGTACAGGGCTACTTGATCAGCCGCCCGGTCGAGGCTGAGACGTTGGCCGGTTTGCTGCACGCGCAAGCCGCAAGCTGACGAGGATATGCAAGGCGCTTTTGTCCTTTAAAACGTGCACCCGCTGCACCTGGACAGGCGCCAGAGTGCTACATGAAGCGCGGGCACCTGAAATCGAGGGATTCGGTAACGTATTGAGCAGGCAAAAAGCCAATTCATGTAGTATAACTACAAGCGTGCTACATCCCCGGCACCTGCCAATAACAAAGAGTCCAGCCCTTTGAATCTGCTGCAACACATCGCCCAGTCTCGCCACCTGTTACGCAAGTCGGAGCTCAAGGTCGCCGACCACGTGCTGCTTGATCCTGCGGCCGTGATGCACAGCTCCATGGCCGACCTGGCCCACAGCGTGGGTATCAGTGAGCCGACCATCGTGCGTTTTTGCCGTGCCATCGGTTGTTCCGGCTTTCAGGACCTGAAGCTGAAGTTGGCCCAGAGCCTGGCGGCAGGTGCGAGCTTCGGTCAGTTTGCGATCCATGAAGATGATTCGGTCGCCGACTACAGCCTGAAAATCTTCGACACCACCCTGCATACGCTGATGGAGGTTCGCGAGAAACTCGATCCGCTGGAATTGCAGAGGGCCGTGACGCTCATGTCCCAGGCCCAGCGCGTCGAGTTCTACGGCTTCGGCGCCTCGGGTGCGGTCGCGGCGGACGCCCAGCACAAGTTCTTCCGCTTGCTGCTGACGGCAGCGGCGTATTCCGACCCGCACATGCAGGCGATGTCGGCCGTGACGCTCAAGCCAACCGACGTGGCGATCTGCATTTCCCAGTCCGGGCGCTCCAAGGATCTGCTGATCACCGCCAATCTGGTGCGTGAAAGCGGTGCTTCGCTGATCACCTTGTGCCCGAGCCAGACACCATTGGCCGAGCTGTCCACGGTCAATCTGGCGATCGATGTGCATGAAGACACTGAAATCTATACGCCGCTGACGTCGCGTATCGCCCACCTGGTGGTGATCGACGTGCTGGCGATGGGCGTGGCCATGGCGCGTGGCCCGAGCCTGGTCAACCACCTCAAGAGCGTCAAGCGCAGCCTGCGCAGCTTGCGGTTGTCGCCCAAGTCGGTGAAAGCGCTGGACGACTGATCTGAAGACCGCCACAGGTGCAGCGGTGCCCAACCCATCTTCATCGGTCTGTAACCATCGAGCCGCCAAACCGTCATCCCCGGTGCCTATCCTGAAACTCCCGTACTCGCCTTGGGAGACTCGAAATGGCCATGCCTTACGAAGAACGCAACAGCGCTGTCAAAACCCGTCGTCAGCAAGAAGATCAGCGCCGCATGGAATTCCGTCGCGCCATTGAAGATCGCTACGAACGCCGTCAGCTTCTGGCCGAAATTGGCGATTTTCCGGAGTTGGAACTCAACTTCTGGCAGGCATCTGCCTCGACTTCCCGTCGAAACGCTCAACCAGCGCGCTGATTTGAAGCCGTTCGCTACGGATAAACGCCAGGAAGGCGTGAGCCACCGGTGACAGGCGTTTCGCCTTGGCCTGCACCAGGCACCAACTGCGAAACAGTGGCAGCTCTTCGACGGGTAGCTCGATCAGCCCACCGGTTGCCAGCTCAAGGTTCAGGGCGTGGCGCGTCAACAGCGCAACGCCCAGGCCTGCCAGTACACATTCACGCTGGGCTTCGGCAGACGAGACTTCCTGAGTCTGGTTGAAGTGCACACGTTTCTCTTTGAAGTATTCTTCGCACGCAAGCCGCGTCCCGGACCCAGGCTCACGCAGCAGCAGTGTGTAGGGCTCGAGATCCTGCAAGCGCAGCGGCCCCATATGACACAGCGGGTGATCTGGTGGCGCCACGGCGACGATCGGGTTGTTCAGGAATGGCAGGAATTCCAGGCCCATGTCCTGGGGCACCATGGACATGATCACCAGGTCGTCACGGTTGTCCGACAAGCGCCGAATGACCTGGCCGCGATTGACCACCGTCAGTTGCAGGTTCACCTCCGGGTGCTGGCGTTTAAAGGCGGCAAACAAGTGCGGTACGAAATACTTGGCGCTGGATTCCACCGCCAGTTTCAGTTGCCCCTGCAGCGAGCCCTGCATGTCGGACAGCTGCATGTCGAGGTTTTCCAGGCGTCCGAAAATATCCCGGCTGGCCCGCTGTAACGCTTCAGCCGCTTCGGTCATGTAGAGTTTTTTGCCGACGTAATCGAACAAAGGCTGGCCAATCAGCTCTTCAAGTTGACGAATCTGCAGGCTGACGGCAGGTTGTGTGAGCGACATTTCCTCGGCCGCGCGACTGTACGACCGCAAATCACAGACCTCGTTGAAGATCTGCAATTGCCGCAAAGTCATGCGCATCAATGACTTACGCATTATCTAGTCACTCTCGTCGCTGGCTGGAGAATCAACTATAAGTCTTTACTTATGCGCGACCCAATAATTATTCATTTTTGTTAATCCCTTGTGGGCGCTAGTGTGGACCTGCGACCAAATTGAAACATTTGGTCACGCGTCGACCTGGTCTAGCAGGTCGTGGGTACCACCGGCTCAAGGGAATTTCCAAGTGATAACAAAGATCCTGATCGCCAACCGTGGTGAGATTGCCGTACGAATCGTGCGTGCCTGCGCCGAAATGGGCATTCGCTCGGTCGCGATCTATTCCGATGCCGACCGCCATGCCTTGCATGTGAAGCGTGCGGACGAGGCCCACAGCATTGGTGCCGAGCCGCTGGCCGGTTACCTGAACCCGCGTAAGCTGGTGAACCTGGCCGTGGAAACCGGTTGCGATGCATTGCACCCCGGTTACGGTTTCCTTTCGGAAAACGCCGAACTGGCGGAGATCTGCGCCGAGCGCGGGATCAAATTCATCGGTCCATCGGCTGAAGTCATTCGCCGCATGGGCGACAAGACCGAAGCACGCCGCAGCATGATCAAGGCGGGCGTGCCGGTGACTCCAGGCACCGAAGGCAACGTCTCGGGCATCGAAGAGGCCCTCACCGAAGGCGATCGTATCGGTTACCCGGTGATGCTCAAGGCCACCTCCGGTGGTGGTGGCCGCGGCATTCGTCGCTGCAACAGCCGCGAAGAGCTTGAACAAGCGTTCCCGCGAGTGATTTCTGAAGCCACCAAGGCATTTGGTTCGGCGGAAGTGTTCCTGGAAAAATGCATCGTCAATCCGAAACACATCGAAGCGCAGATTCTTGGCGACAGCTTCGGCAACGTGGTGCACCTGTTCGAGCGTGACTGTTCGATCCAGCGCCGCAACCAGAAGCTGATCGAGATCGCCCCGAGCCCGCAACTGACCCCGGAACAGCGTGCCTATATCGGCGACCTGTCGGTGCGTGCGGCCAAGGCCGTGGGTTATGAGAACGCCGGTACCGTGGAGTTCCTGCTCGCCGAGGGCGAGGTGTACTTCATGGAGATGAACACCCGGGTGCAGGTGGAACACACCATCACCGAAGAAATCACCGGCATCGACATTGTCCGTGAGCAGATCCGCATCGCCTCCGGCCTGCCGCTTTCGGTAAAGCAGGAAGATATTCATCACCGTGGTTTCGCGTTGCAGTTCCGGATCAACGCCGAAGACCCGAAAAACAACTTCCTGCCTAGCTTCGGAAAGATCACCCGTTACTACGCCCCCGGCGGTCCTGGCGTGCGTACCGACACGGCGATCTACACCGGTTACACCATTCCACCGTTCTACGATTCCATGTGCCTGAAACTGGTGGTGTGGGCGCTGACCTGGGAGGAAGCGATGGACCGTGGCTTGCGCGCCCTCGACGACATGCGTTTGCAAGGGGTCAAGACCACCGCCGCGTATTACCAGGAAATCCTCCGCAATCCGGAATTCCGTAGCGGCCAGTTCAACACCAGCTTCGTTGAAAGCCACCCTGAACTGACCAACTACTCGATCAAGCGCAAACCCGAAGAGCTGGCCCTGGCCATCGCCGCCGCCATCGCCGCCCACGCAGGCCTGTGAGGAATAGAACAATGAGCAAGCAAATCCACGTTACCGACACAATCCTGCGCGACGCCCACCAATCGCTGCTCGCGACCCGCATGCGCACCGAAGACATGCTGCCGATCTGCGACAAACTCGACAAAGTCGGCTACTGGTCGCTGGAGTGCTGGGGCGGCGCGACCTTCGACGCCTGCGTACGCTTCCTGAAGGAAGATCCGTGGGAGCGTCTGCGTCAACTGCGCGCTGCGCTGCCGAACACCCGTCTGCAAATGCTTCTGCGTGGCCAGAACCTGTTGGGCTACCGCCACTACAGCGACGACGTGGTCAAAGCTTTCGTTGCCAAGGCTGCGGTCAACGGTATCGACGTGTTCCGTATCTTCGACGCCATGAACGACGTGCGTAACCTGCGCGTGGCCATCGAAGCGGTGAAAGCCGCCGGCAAACACGCCCAGGGCACCATCGCCTACACCACCAGCCCGGTGCACACCATCGAGGCTTTCGTGAACCAGGCCAAGCAAATGGAAGCCATGGGTTGCGACTCGGTGGCGATCAAGGACATGGCCGGCCTGCTGACCCCGTACGCCACAGGCGAACTGGTCAAGGCACTGAAAGCCGAGCAGTCGCTGCCCGTGTTCATTCACTCGCACGACACCGCTGGCCTGGCTGCGATGTGCCAGATGAAGGCCATCGAAAACGGTGCCGACCATATCGACACCGCGATCTCCAGCTTCGCCTGGGGTACCAGCCATCCAGGTACCGAGTCGATGGTCGCGGCCCTCAAGGGCAGCGAGTTCGACACCGGCCTGAACCTGGAGCTGCTGCAAGAGATCGGTCTGTACTTCTACGCCGTGCGCAAGAAGTACCACCAGTTTGAAAGCGAATTCACGTCGGTCGACACCCGTGTTCAAGTCAATCAGGTGCCGGGCGGGATGATTTCCAACCTGGCCAACCAGTTGAAAGAGCAGGGCGCCCTGAACCGCATGAGCGAAGTGCTGGCGGAAATCCCGCGTGTGCGTGAAGACCTCGGCTTCCCGCCGCTGGTGACCCCGACTTCGCAGATTGTCGGCACCCAGGCGTTCTTCAACGTGCTGGCCGGCGAGCGCTACAAGACCATCACCAACGAAGTGAAGCTCTACCTGCAAGGTGGCTACGGCAAGGCGCCGGGCACCGTGAACGAACAACTGCGTCGCCAGGCCATCGGCAGCGAAGAAGTGATCGACGTTCGCCCGGCTGATCTGCTCAAGCCGGAAATGGCCAAGCTGCGCGCCGATATCGGTGCACTGGCCAAGTCTGAAGAAGACGTGCTGACCTACGCCATGTTCCCGGACATCGGCCGCAAGTTCCTCGAAGAGCGTGCGGCTGGAACCCTGACTCCGGAAGTGCTGTTGCCGATTCCGGAGGCCGGAAAGGTGGCCTCGGCGGGCGGTGAAGGTGTGCCGACCGAGTTCGTCATCGACGTTCACGGTGAAACCTACCGCGTCGACATCACCGGTGTTGGCGTCAAGGCCGAAGGCAAGCGTCACTTCTACCTGTCCATCGACGGCATGCCGGAAGAAGTGGTGTTCGAGCCGCTCAACGAGTTCGTCAGCGGCGGCAGCAGCAAGCGCAAGCAGGCCAGCGCGCCGGGCCATGTCAGCACCACCATGCCGGGTAACATCGTCGATGTGCTGGTCAAGGAGGGTGACACCGTCAAGGCAGGCCAGGCCGTGCTGATCACCGAAGCGATGAAGATGGAAACCGAAGTCCAGGCTGCCATCGCCGGCAAAGTCACCGCCATTCACGTGGCCAAGGGCGACCGGGTGAACCCGGGCGAAATCCTGATCGAGATCGAAGGCTGAGTTAACGGCCTCGATTCAACGCTTTAAACCTCGGGGGGGCATGTGCTCCCCTTTTTTTATGCCTGCAACTCCTTTCCTGGGCGCGCGCATTTTTTCTGATGTCTTCCCGACAGTACCTAGGCGTCACTGCTAAAACTGCATTATTTTGCAGTTTGACGGCAGAGGATTACCTTTCATATGCATTTTATTGCGTATGCCAATGCTATTGATTCGCCTAGGATGCATTATATTGCGCTTATACTTGGTGAAGCTCTTCAAAAAGTGCATTTAAATGCAGGTGGAAAAGCATGTACAGCCTGACATTGCAGACTTTTACGGCGGGTGAATGGTCCGACGCTATGGTCTTGAGCTTTGATAACCCTGAAAAGGGTTTCGAAAGCCGGTGCAATTTTGGTTACGAAACGGGTTATCTCGTCGATAACCATGAAGCCATCGGATCCCCGTTCTCCAAGGCTGTGAGTGCAAGATTCCCATTGGATTGGGAAGGTCGGCGATCCAACGCGCCAGCATTCGTGCATGACATTGCACCTGCCGGGGCTGCAAAACGATTTCTTCTCGCACGCATAGGGCAAGACAAACCCGCTGACATCAGTGCCGACCTTTACCTGTTGGGCAGGAATACACCGGCACCTATCGGCAACATGCGAATCAAAGAATCTGCCGAGGCGGTTGATGAGCGTGAGCCTATTGGGTTTGAGCGTCAGGATGTCATCAGTCGAGACAACCGTTTTCTCGAATACGCCTATGAGCTGGGCGCTGCGATTGGCGGTGCGACAGGCGCCGGAGGTGAGGCACCGAAGCTTTTGTTGGCCGAAAACAAGACCGGCCTCCTGTATCCGGACGCAGTGCTGGAAGACCGGGATGTCACCCAGCATTGGTTTGTGAAGTTTGCCCGCAATAAAGGTAACCAGACTGATCAAGATATCCTGCGAAGCGAATACCACTACTACAAAGCTCTCCAGGCGCTGGGTATCGAAACAGTCGCAGAGGAAGGATTGGCGTTAGAGGAAGCGAGCAAACCCAGCTTGTGGATGCAGCGTTTTGATCGTCAGGTAATAGTCCAGGGTGTAGAGCGTTTGGCGGTAGAGTCGATTTATTCGCTGGCGAATGTCACCAAGCCTGGAAGTGCGATGAACCACATGGAGGTTATCCGCATGCTTGCCGGGCTCTGGCGCGAAGTGGGGCAGGCGGATCGGATTCCGGATCTTGTTGCCGATTATCTGCGTCGGGATCTGCTCAACAAAATTCTCGGTAACTCGGATAACCATGGCCGCAACACCGCAATTATCCGGGATATGGATTCGTTTCGTTTGGCGCCGATTTATGATTTGGCGCCAATGGTGATGGATGACGAAGGTGTGACCCGCACGACCAAGTGGCCAAAAGAGTTGGAGAGGGCAGGCGATGTCGATTGGCGCGGAGTCTGTCGAGCATTGGCGAATATCGCTGATCCGGAAGATCCATTGGCAGCGTTGGCTGACGCACCAGACTCTTTCGAGCGCTTGCGGGAGGATGCACAACGTTTGGTGGCACTTCCCGATATTTTGACCGCCAGTGGATTGCCCGCCACGACGATGAATCACCCGCGCATTGCATTGAAAGATCTGGAGCAACGTTTGAAAGAGTGGGATCTGAAATGAGCATGACCGTTGCCGAGCGCACGGTGCTCATAGAAAACATTCAAGAAGGACTCACCCAAGGTTCGATTGAAATAGGTGAAGCCGTCCGGCGCTTGCGAGTGGAAGTGACCGGCCTGCATCAGACTCAATTTGCCAAGATGTGCAAAATCTCGGTTCGCACTTTGGTGCATATCGAGCATGGGGAAGGAAATCAGACGCTGAAGTCACTTAATGCAGTATTCCGCCCGTTTGGATTGAAGATGGGGGTGGTACGCGTTCGACGTGATATCAGCTGAATCAGCACCGATCATTTGTAGGCGCCGGCTTGCCGGCTCCTACAGAGATCAGGTGTTGCTGATCCTCAATTGATTAGCCGCGGCACTCGGAAAGCGTTTTTACCTGTCCCGAATCACTCTGGTTTTCATCGCTCAACCAGCGCTCAAACCCCGCCGCAATCGCCGGCCATTCCGAGTCCAGAATCGAATACCACGCCGTATCCCGATTTTGCCCCTTGACCACCATGTGCTGGCGGAACACCCCTTCAAAACTGAAGCCCAGCCGCTCAGCCGCGTATTTGGATCGGGCGTTGGCGTTGTTGCACTTCCATTCCAGGCGACGGTAGCCCAGGGCAAAGGATTCCCTGGCCAGCAGGTAAACCGCCTCGGTGCTTTTCGGCGAGCGCTGCATCGGGGCGCCGAAGGTGACGTGGCCGATTTCGATGCGGCCCTGGGCCGGGACGATGGACATCAGGCTGAGAATGCCCTGGACCTCGCCGCTGGCGCGGTCGATCACGCTGAAGAAATACGGGTCGCTGCTGGTCGCGTGGTTGTCCAGCCAGTCGTTGAAGACGCTGCGCTCCGGGAAGGGACCGTAAGGCAGATAGTCCCAGAGTTTCGGGTCGGCGCCGGGGCCTTGCAGGGCTTTGAACAGCTCGTCGCCGTGGCGCGCCGGGTCGAGTTTTTCCAGGCGGATGTAACGCCCTTCGATCAGTTGAGTCGTGGGGGCCGGGACGCCTTTCCAGTCGGCGAGTGAAATCGACATGCTGTTCTCCTTGAACCTAGGGGGGTGTTCTCAATTAGTTTCCCCGCCGCGCCGGGGAAACTAATTGAGAACGCCCCCTAGATGGCTTTGCGAAACTGGATGAAACCAGGTCGTTCGGCGATGCGCTCGTAGAGCTGGATCGCGGTGGCGTTGGTTTCGTGGGTCAGCCAGTGGACCTTGTTGCAGCCGTCGGCCTTGGCTGTGGTGTAGACGAACTCGATCAACTGGCGGCCGACGCCGGTGCCACGGGTTTCCGGGACCACCAGCAAGTCTTGCAGGTAGCAGGAGTTTTCGATGGCCCAGTTCGAACGATGGTAGATGAAATGCACCATGCCCACCGCTTTGCCATCGGCCCAGGCGAGGGCAGCGTGGGTCGGTTCGTTCGGTTCGAGCATGCGCTGCCAGGTGCTTTGGGTAACGGCATCCGACAGTTCGGTTTTGTAGAAGCGCAGGTAGGCTTGCCACAGTGGTAACCAGGCCGCGTGATCGTCGGCGGTGACCTGGCGAATGTCGATTTGACTCATGGTGACTTCCTTAGCGCATCAATTGGGCGAGGGTTTGGTCGTTGACGTCGGGGCTGGCGGCCAGGCCTTTGCGCACGCCGGCGATGTCGGCGGGGCTGCGGTTCTGGCTGAGCTTGCGCTTGCCTTCCAGACGGTCGATGGGAATGGCGAAACCGACGATGGCCTTGAGCATGCCGTCGATGTAATCGGCGGGGGCATCGGCCACTGACCACGGTTGGGCGCGGCCAGCTTCATGACGATCGGTAAGGGTGCTGACGATGTCGAGCAGCCGCCCGCCATCGCTGAAGGTTTCGGCTCGGCCATAGGCGTGTACGGCGACGTAGTTCCAGGTTGGCACGACTTTGCCGTGTTCGGCCTTGCTCGGGTAGAAGCCGGGGCTGACGTAGGCGTCGGCACCGGCAAAAATCAGCAGGGCTTCGGCGCCGTCGCGCAGGTCTTTCCACTGTGGATTGGCTTTGGCCAGATGCCCGTACAACGTGCCGTTCGAGCCTTGTTCGCAATGCAGCAGTACCGGTACATGGCTGGCTTGCAGACCGCTTTCACCGTGAGTCACCAATATGGCGAGACGGGTGGCGAGGATCAGTTCATGCAGTTGGGACAACTCGTCGATGGCAAAAGCGCGTGGCGTGTACATGGAGATATTTTCCTTGGCGAATGTCTGCATCCTAGGCAGGCTATTGGTCTGTTGTAAGAGCCATTAATGACCAATTTCATAGGTCCATTTTGATGACTAGCGAACCACTGTCCTTGACCTTCAACCCGGCGGGTATCGAGCTTGATCGTCGTCAGGGGCTGAGTCTGCAGCTCTATCAGGCATTGCGGATGCGGGTGCTCGACGGGCGACTGGCCAGCGGCACGCGTCTGCCGGCCAGTCGGGATCTGGCTGCTGCGCTGGCGATTTCCCGCAACAGTGTAGTGCGTGCCTACGATCAGCTTTACGCAGAAGGGTTTATCGAGGGGCGGGTAGGCGACGGGACTTACGTCGCGCAATTACCCCAGGCAACCTTGCCGGCCAAAAAACTATCCACAAAAGTATCCACAGGGTTTTCAACAGGCTTACCCACAGCTTTATCCACAGATTGGCTTGATTTGTCTGTGGATTCATCCAGCAAAGTTACCCACAGGGACGCCTTGACCCGCGTTGAAAAGAACCATTTACCCATGCCGCCCAGTGGTCCGCCCAGGGCTTTTCGGGTCGGTGTTCCGGCGTTCGATCTGTTTCCGTTCGAGGTCTGGGCCAAGCTGAATGCGGCTTTCTGGCGTAAACCGGATTTCCAGCAGTTGTGCTACGGCGACCCGGCAGGCGATGCGCGCTTGCGGGGGATGATTGCGGCGTATCTACGCAGTTCGCGGGGTATGCAGTGCACGGCTGAACAAATTGTGATCACCAGTGGCGCGCAGCAGGGAATCAGCCTTTGTGCACAGCTGCTGGTGGAGCCGGGCGACGGTGTGGCGATTGAGAACCCGGGGTATCGGGCGGCAGGGCATGCGTTCGCCGTGGCGGGGGCGCGACTGCACGGGGTGTCAGTGGACAGCGAGGGCATCAATTGCAGCGAACTTGCAGGGCTCGATGATTGTCGGCTGACCTATGTCACACCGTCACATCAGTACCCCACCGGCGTGGTCATGAGCCTGGCGCGACGCCTGGAATTGCTGGCCTGGGCCGAGCGCACCCAAGGCTGGATCGTCGAGGATGACTATGATGGCGAGTACCGATACAGCGGCGCGCCACTGGCACCTTTGGCTGCGCTCGATCGTCACGGGCGGGTGTTGTATGTCGGCACGTTCGGCAAAGTCGCCTTTCCAGCATTGCGCCTGGGTTATCTGGTGCTGCCGCCAGCGCTTGTAAACGTGTTCGCGCAGCGCAGAGCGGTGGATGTGCGGCATTCGGAAGTGAGTACTCAGGCGGTAATGGCCGAGTTCATGGCGGCCGGGCATTTTCAGCGGCACATCAGGCGTATGCGGCGTGCGGCACTGAGTCGGCGCAATGCATTGCTCAATGGTTGGCCTGCGGATATTCCAGGCATCGGCAAGTTGCCCACTGTTGCCGCGGGGTTGCACATGACAGTACTGGTCGACAGCGTGGCACGTGAACGTGAGTTGATTGAGTTGGCGGGCAGTGTCGATGTCGAGGTCAACGGCTTGAGCAGTTACTGGTTGCCGGAGTCCGCAACCCCGATGGATCAACGCGCCGGTCTGGTGCTGGGTTTTGCCGCGGTGCCCGAAAAGGCGATCGAGGCGGCATTGCAACGGTTGCGGGCGGTGTGGCGTGCTGGCTGAAGCGCGGGCAAAAAAGACCTGCGCAAACGCAGGTCTCGATGACGACGGGAACGAGGCGGTTGTCAGGTTCCGGACTTGATCTTGGTCCAGGCCCGGGTCCGCGCACGTTCGGCATCGCGCGGCAGCGGTTGCAGGGTGTAGAGCGTGCCCATCGCCGTTTCGGTTGGGTACAGGTTCGGGTTATTGCGGATTGCCGGATCGACCAGTTCCGTGGCGTCCTTGTTCGGGTTCGGGTAACCGACGAAGTCGCTGACCGGTGCGATCACCTGGGGTTGCAGCAAGTAGTTGATGAAGGTGTAGGCGTCCTCCGGGTTCTTCGCGCCTTTGGGGATAGCGAGCATGTCGAACCAGATCGGCGCGCCTTCCTTGGGCAGGCGCATGTCGACGACCACGCCGTTCTTGGCTTCCTTGGCGCGGTTGGCGGCCTGGGAAAAGCTGCCGGAGTAACCGACCGCCACGCAGATGTCACCGTTGGCGATATCGGCCATGTACTTGGAAGAGTGGAAGTAGGTGATGTACGGGCGGATCTTCATCAACAGCGCTTCAGCCTTGTCGTAGTCCGCAGGCTTTTTGCTGTTGGGGTCAAGGCCCAGGTGTTGCAGGGCCAGCGGCAGGATCTCCGACGGCGAGTCGAGCAGGGCGACGCCGCACTGTTTGAGCTTGCTGATGTTCTCTTCCTTGAAGATCAGGTCCCAGCTGTCCACCGGGGCGTTGTCGCCGAGTACAGCCTTGACCTTGGCTGGGTTGAAGCCGATCAGGATGGTGCCGTACATGTAGGGCACGGCGAATTTGTTGCCCGGGTCGTTGGCCTCGATCAGCTTCATCAGCTTGGGATCGAGGTGGTTCCAGTTCGGCAACTTGCTGCGATCCAGTGGCTGGAACACGCCGGCTTCGATCTGCTTGGCGAGGAACACGTTGGACGGCACCACCACGTCGTAGCCGGAGTTGCCGGTCAGCAGCTTGGCTTCAAGGGCTTCGTTGGTATCGAAGATGTCGTAGACCAGTTTGGTCTGGGCGTTCTGCGCCTTGAAATCTTCCAGGGCCTTGGGAGTGATGTAGTCGAACCAGTTGTAGACGCGCAGCGTGCGTTCTTCTGCGTGCACGGCACCACCGAGCAGCGTGGCGCACAGCGCGGGAGCGATAAAGCGCTTGAGTCTGTTCATTGTTGTTTTCCTCACTGAGCGCTTTCAAAGCCTTCGAGTACGTTCACGGCGTTGATGCCGATTTCTTCCACCGCATAACCGCCTTCCATCACGAACAGCGTTGGTCTGCCGAGGCCTGCAATGCGCTTGCCCATGGCCAGGTAATCCGGGCTGTCGAGCTTGAATTGCGAGATCGGATCGTCCTTGAAGGTGTCGACGCCCAGGGACACGACGATGATGTCGGCACCGTAGTTGTCGATCTCTTTGCAGGCTTGCTCCAGCGCCGCACTCCAGGTGTCCCAGCCCGAGCCTGCGGCCAGCGGATAGTTGAAGTTGAAGCCTTCACCGGCACCTTCGCCCAGCTCGTCTTCATAGCCGAGGAAGAACGGAAACTCGGCTTCCGGGTGACCGTGGATCGAGGTGAACAGCACATCGCTGCGCTCGTAGAAAATCGACTGGGTGCCGTTGCCGTGGTGGTAATCGACGTCGAGGATCGCGACCTTTTTATGGCCCTGATCGAGGAATGCTTGCGCTGCGATGGCGGCGTTGTTGAGGTAGCAATAGCCGCCCATCAAATCGCTGGCGGCGTGGTGTCCCGGTGGACGGCACAGGGCGAAGGCACTGCGGGCGCCGCGCTGGATTTCCGCCTGGGCGGTCAGCGCCACTTGCGCTGCGCTGTACGCCGCCTGCCAGGTGCCAGCGGTGATCGGGGCGCCCCCATCGAAGCTGTAGTAACCGAGTTCGCCATGCAGGCTGGTGGGCTTGATTTGGCGCAGGGTACGAGCGGGCCAGGTGTAGGGCAGCAGGTCACCGTCGGTGTTGAATTCGATCCAGCGTGCCCAGGCACCCTTGAAGAACTCGAGGTAGTCGCGACTATGGATGCGCGCAATCGGCTCCAGGCCGAAATCCTTCGGTGCTTCGACGGGCCCCAGGTCCTGGTTTTTTACCCGTTGCAGCACGTGGTCTGCACGCGATGGCATCTCGAAGCAGGGCTTGAGTTGACCATCGATCAATTCACAACGGCCGTGGTGCAGGTGGTGATCATCCGAGTAGATCGTCAGCATTTCTTGTTCTCCGCAGGCTGATTCGGTTGAACACAGTCTTGCGGCGCGCAGGGTTTAGGAGAACGGCAGGAAAGGCCAAAAGGGGATCGATATGGCCAAAACATTTGACCGAAATTCGCCCCTTGATGGCGCGATGGCGCACTGACCTTGGGCTTGGAGCACAGGGGGTGTCAGTGCGGCCTGAACTGACTCGGCGCTACACCGCTCCAGCGCACAAAGGCATGGCGAAAACTGGCGGTCTCGCTGAAGCCCAGGGCCTCGGCGATTTGATAGATCGGCAGTTGATCCTCGCAAAGCATTTGCTTGGCCTGCTCAAAGCGCAGTTCGTCGAGCAACTCCTGATAGCTGCAACCCATGTCCTTGAGATGCCGGCGCAAGGTCCGCGCCGAGCAATTCATCTGCTCGGCCAGGCCCTCCAGCCCTGGCGCCGCATTCAATTGCGCGCTGAGCAATTGGCGAATCCGCCCGAGCCAGGCCTGGCGCCCGGTGAACTCGATGTTCTGTTTGCGGCAGCGTTCGGCCATGGCTTGATGGGTGATCACATCGGCCAGCGGCAACGGCTGGTCGAGCCAGCGCTTGTCAAAGGCGAAGGCATTGTTGCGCGCGCCAAAGTGCAAAGGGCAATCGAAGTGTTCGGCGTAGCTTGGCTCGTAGTCGGGCGCGGCATGTTCAAAGCGTGCGCCGAGCAAGGGCAGAGGATGGCCTAGCAGGTCGTCGCAGGTGACTTTCAGCGACACCAGGCAGAATTCGGCGTTGAACACCGCCATGGCCGGGCTCTCGCGGTAATCGGCGGCCGCGAACCAGATGCGCTCGCCATCGTCTTCAAGGCTCAGTTCGAAAAGTGTTCCCAGCAGCGCCGGATAGCGCATTGCCAGACGCAAAGCGTCACCGAAGGTGGCACTGGTGAGCAGGGCGTAACCGAGTATGCCGTAGCAGGAAACGTGCATCCGCCGGCCCAGTTCCAGGCCGATGTCACGCTTGAGGGCGACGGCGTTGGCACAGACCTGCATTTCCTGATTGGTGGTGATGCGTGTGTCGGCGCGGTTCAGATCCGCCGCACTGATGCCGCTTCCGGCCAGCAGTGCCTCACTGGACAAGCCGTCGGCCTTGAAGGCGTTGAGCACCAGGGAGACGGCGTTGAGGGTGGTGAGGTGGGAATGGAGCATGGCGGCTTCCAGCCTTGGGATAGCTGGAACACAGCAAGTTATATGCCGAGCGTTGGAAACTGTAGGAGCAGCCGGTCGACGCTCCTACAAGGATTGGTACTGTGTCAGCTCAATTCGCCGCAGAGGTCGAGTTCAACGAGACGGCGAATCTCGGCAGTTTCGAGCCCGGCTCCCAGCAAACCATGCAACTTGCCAAACGCTGCCTCACGGGTCATGCCGCCACCGGATAGCACGCCAACGCCACGCAACCGGCTGCCTGCCTCGTAGACATCAAGCTTGACGCCACCTTCGTGGCATTGCGTGACTGCGACCACCACCACGCCCTTGTCCCGTGCACGGCCAAGGCTGGCGAGAAACCCTGGGTTGTCGCTCGGACCGGTACCGCTGCCGTAGCACTCCAGCACCAGGCCCTGAATGCCGCTGTCGAGCAAGCCATCCAGCACCTCGGCGCTAATGCCGGGAAACAGTGGCAGCACCGCGACGTTCGCCAATTGTCTGGGGTGGTTGTAATTCAACGGTGTTGGTAGCGAAGGCACTTTCACGCCGCCGCCCTGACGTTCCAGTCGCTTGAACGGATGACGGCCAAAACTGCGTACCTTGGCGCAACGGGTCGGGTCCAGCAGTTCGCCATGGAAGTACAGGTGCACGCCCGGCGCGAGGCCATGACCCAGTGCAACCAGCGCACCGCCGAGGTTTTCCCAGGCGTCGCTGTCGGTGACGCCGGCCGGCAGCATGGAACCGGTGAAGCACACGCGGGCATGCAGGCCGAGCAGTTGGAAGCTCATGGCGGCCGCACTGTAGGCCAGAGTGTCGGTGCCATGCAGGATCAACACGCTGTCGCAGCCCTGAACATCCACCGCATCGACCACCGCTTCACGCAACTGCTGCCAGTACGTCGGGGTCATGTTGGCGCTGTCGATCAGCGGCGACATCTCGCGAAAGCGCCACTGTGGCACCACCAGCTCGGGTTGGCTGTGCAGATACTCTCGCATCCGCGCTTCGAAACCGGATGCCGGGGCCAGGCCATGGGCGCTGGCCTGCATGCCGATGGTGCCGCCGGTATAGAGCACCATGACGTGCTGGGCGGCAGGGTAAGTCGAGGAATTCATGGAGACTCTCCGAGAACAATGAC
The DNA here is from genome assembly GCF_002113025.1 of Pseudomonas sp. B28(2017). GTDB lineage: Bacteria > Pseudomonadota > Gammaproteobacteria > Pseudomonadales > Pseudomonadaceae > Aquipseudomonas. The sequence goes on from NZ_NEJH01000003.1 coordinate 200,058, forward strand.
TTCCCTTGTGGGAGCGAGCAGGCTCGCTCCCACAAGGGAAGGTGCACTTTAACCGATCAGCGTTGCGCTGCGGGTACGCCTTGCGGCTCAGCTTCAGCCTTGGTGGCGGCGGCTGGCGGGTTCGCCGGCCAGGCTTTCAGGTCCAGATCCAGATCCGGGAATTTGCTCGAATCGAATACCGGTGTGGTGATGCCAGCAGCGCGCTGGTCATCGTAGTCACGCAGGATGCGCATGCCGACCTTGAACAGCAGGAACAGCGCGATCAGGTTGACGAACGCGAGCATGGTCATGGTGATGTCGGCGAAGGCGAACACCGTGCCGAGGTTTTCGATGGCGCCCCAGAAAATCAGGACCAGTACCAGTGCGCGATAGCCCATCAGCGCCTTGCTGTTTTCACCAATCAAAAAGCGCAGGTTGCTCTCGCCCAGGTAGTAGTTGTAGAGGATCGAAGTGAACACGAACAACGCCAGGGCCACGGAGATGAACATCCGGCCCCAGTCACCGACCACGGCGGCCAGCGAGTTCTGGGTCAGGGCAATGCCGTCGCCTTCGAAGCCCGGGGTGTAGAAGCCCGAGAGCAGGATCAGCAGTGCGGTGCAGGTGCAGATCACGAAGGTATCGAGGAACACGCTGAACGCCTGCACCACACCTTGTGCCACCGGGTGCTCGACCGACGCAACCGCCGCCACGTTCGGCGCACTGCCAAGGCCCGCTTCGTTGGCGAACACGCCACGCTTGACGCCCATGATAATCGCGCTGCCGATCAGCCCGCCGAAAGCCTGGTCGAGGCCGAAGGCACTCTTGACGATGGTCATCAGCATGCCCGGCACCTGGTCGAACTGCAGCACGATCACATAGATGGTCACGCCGATGTACACCAGGGTTTTCACGGGTACCAACAGGTCAGCGACCTTGGCGATGCGCTTGATCCCGCCGATGAACACCAGGCCCAGCAGTACGGCCAGGCCGATGCCGGTGTAGGTCGTGTCCAGACCGAACGCGTTGTTCAGCGAGTGCGTTACGGCGTGGGATTGCAGGCCGTTGAACGCGAAGCCGAAGGTGATCAGCAGCAAGAATGCCATGATCATCCCCAACCAGCGTTTTTGCAGGCCGTGCTGGATGTAGTAGGACGGGCCGCCGCGGAACGTGCCGTCCGAATCGGTGCGTTTGTAAAGCTGGCCGAGGGAACACTCGAAGAAGCTGCTGGACATGCCGACCAATGCAGTCACCCACATCCAGAACACCGCCCCGGGCCCACCGAGGGTCACGGCGATGCCGACACCGGCAATGTTGCCCGCACCGACGCGGCCGGCGAGGCTGAGCATCAGGGCCTGGAACGAACTGAGTTGCCCGGCGCTGCTTTTGAGGCTGTCGCGGAACACCGCGAACATGTGGAAGAAGTGACGCAGTTGAACGAAACGCGAGCGGATCGTGAAGTAGCTACCGAGCCCGACAATGAGCGCGATCAGTACTTTCCCTGAGAGGAAGTCGTTAATGACTTCGAGCATGGATTATTCCTCGCTGTTTTTTGTGTAGGCAAATGCTGGCCGGGTAGACACATCGAGTTACACCCCTAGGCGCGCGGCACAATGGGCGGTTCGAAGTTCGTCCCGGTTTCATATTGCGGGTTTGTTATTAGTTCGGGTTTCGCATGGGTTGTGGCCTCGCTACCGACGACCGCTCACGCGAAGAGGGGCGGCACTATACCGATGACAGTGCCGTCCGTCTGCACGGTTGTGGTGCATTCGGTGAGGTGAAGCCTTTGAAATACCTGACATTTTTGCTGTCAGGCTATTGTGGGTGCGAGCCTGCTCGCGATTCAGGCGCCACGGTTTTACAGCTACACCGTGTCATCGTTTATCGCGAGTGGGCTCGCTCCCACAGAAGACGTTTGTCCGTTCAAATGGTTAAAAAAAAGGGCCTGGAGATTGATCTCCAAGCCCTCAAAAGGTGAGAGGTGTCTAGTCCCTCGACCTGGTGAGCGGTGCTACAGGTAACGCGTCGGGTTATGCCTTCAGAGGCACCAGACGCGGAGCAATCATGTTTTCCGGGCGCAGGATGTCGGCGAGCATGGCTTCGTCGAGCAGACCTTCTTCGCGCACCAGTTCCAGCACGCCGCGGCCGCTTTCAAGCGCGATACGGGCGATGCGGGTGGCGTTTTTGTAGCCAATGTACGGGTTCAGAGCGGTGACCAGGCCGATCGAGTGTTCGACCAGTTCACGGCAGCGCGCTTCGTTGGCGGTGATGCCGACGATGCAGTGCTCGCGCAGCATGTCCATGGCGCGTTGCAGCAGGCGGATCGAGTCGAGGATCTTGAAAGCGATCAGCGGCTCCATCACGTTCAGCTGCAGTTGGCCGCCTTCGGCTGCCATGGTCAGCGCCAGATCGTTACCAATGACCTGGAAGGCCACCTGGTTCACGGCTTCCGGGATCACCGGGTTGACCTTGCCTGGCATGATCGAGCTGCCTGGCTGACGCGCTGGCAGGTTGATCTCGTTGATGCCGGTGCGTGGGCCGCTGGACAGCAGGCGCAGGTCGTTGCAGATCTTCGACAGCTTGACTGCGGTGCGCTTGAGCATGCCGGAGAACAGCACGAAGGCGCCCATGTCGGAGGTGGCTTCGATCAGGTCGGCGGCTGGAACCAGCGGTTGACCGCTGATCAGGGCCAGACGCTGTACGGCCAGGGCCTGATAGCGCGGGTCGGCGTTGATGCCGGTGCCGATCGCGGTGCCGCCCAGGTTCACTTCGGTCAGTACTTCCGGGGCCAGCGTCTTCAGACGTGCCAGGTCTTCGCCCATGGTGGTGGCGAACGCACGGAATTCCTGACCCAGGGTCATCGGAACGGCGTCTTGCAGCTGGGTACGACCCATCTTCAGGACGTGGTTGAATTCTTCACCCTTGGCTGCGAATGCCTGAATCAGGCTGTCGAGGCTGGCGAGCAGAGCGTCGTGACCGAGCAGCAGGCCCAGACGGATCGCCGTCGGGTAGGCGTCGTTGGTCGACTGCGCCATGTTCACGTCGTCGTTCGGGTGCAGGTACTGGTACTCGCCTTTCTGGTGACCCATGGCCTCCAGCGCGATGTTGGCGATCACTTCGTTGGCATTCATGTTGGTCGAAGTGCCAGCGCCACCTTGAATCATGTCCACCACGAACTCTTCGTGGAAGTCGCCGCGGATCAAACGTGCACAGGCTTCGCTGATGGCGGCGTGCTTGGCTTCGCTCAGGTGACCCAGCTCGCGGTTGGCGTCAGCGGCGGCCTGTTTGACCATGGCCAGACCGACAACCAGTTTCGGGTAGTGCGAAATCGGAACGCCCGAAAGGCGGAAGTTATTTACCGCTCGCAGGGTCTGGATACCGTAATACGCTTGAGCCGGTACTTCGAGAGCGCCAAGCAGGTCATTTTCTGTGCGGAATGATGCAGCGGAGGACATGATAGAAATCATCTCAATATGGACCCGGTCTGTGCCGGAACGCTGTGAATGCTAGGCTTGTGCAGAATTTTGGGCCAATGCTGTTAAACACTAGCCTATGCATATTCGGCATAATGCCCGTGTGACGCCGTGTTGGCGGCAAGCGTGTGACCTAAATTGGTGCGTGTCCGGGAGGACGTGATGAATCTGGAAAGCAAATGGCTGGAGGACTTTAGTGCCCTGGCCGCCACCCGCAGTTTCTCCCAGGCCGCCGAGCGGCGTTTCGTGACGCAGCCCGCGTTCAGTCGGCGGATCCGAAGCCTTGAAGCCGCGCTGGGGCTGACCCTGGTCAACCGTTCGCGCACACCGGTGGAACTGACAGCGGCGGGACAATTGTTCCTCGTAACCGCGCGCACCGTGGTCGAACAACTGGGCGAAGTGTTGCGTCATCTTCATCATCTGGAGGGCGGGCAGGGTGAAGTGATGCAAGTCGCCGCCGCACATTCACTGGCACTCGGGTTTTTCCCGCGATGGATCGCTCAACTGCGCAACGAAGGCTTGAACATCGCTACGCGCCTGGTGGCGACCAACGTCGGCGACGCGGTGCATGCGCTGCGTGAAGGTGGTTGCGATCTGATGCTGGCGTTCTACGACCCGGATGCGGCGATGCAGATGGACCCGGAGATCTTCCCGTCACTGCACCTGGGACACACCGAAATGCTGCCGGTGTGTGCGGCGGATGCCGATGGCAAGCCGCTGTTCGATCTGGAAGGCGAGGGCAGCGTGCCGCTGTTGGCCTACAGCGCCGGTGCGTTCCTCGGCCGTTCGGTGAACATGCTGCTGCGTCAACGGGCGCTGCGCTTCACCACCATCTACGAAACCGCCATGGCCGACAGCCTCAAGAGCATGGCGCTGGAAGGCCTGGGCATTGCCTGGGTGCCGCAACTCAGTGTGCGCGCCGAACTGGCGCGCGGTGAACTGGTGGTCTGTGGCGGCCCGCAATGGCATGTGCCGCTGGAGATTCGTCTGTATCGCTGCGCTTTGGTGCGCAAGGCGAATGTGCGGTTATTGTGGCGCAAGCTCGAAGGTGGGGCGGCACAGGGCGCAACCGGCTCCTGAGGCTGACCTTTGAGTCAATAAAACCGGGCTTTTGCGGCAGATGACAGATGGTCGCAACGGGGGCTGTTTATCTGCCTCATTGAGGTATACTGCGCGGCCTTCGGCCGGTTACGACCGGCCATAATTCGTACATTCAAGCCACGCTTTTTGCGTGGCTTGTTGTTTTTTGACGCGCCTGCGGGCGCCCAGAGAGAAGAGGCACGACGATGAGTGCACTGGTTGGCGTGATCATGGGCTCCAAGTCCGATTGGTCCACCCTTAGCCACACCGCCGATATGCTGGAAAAGCTCGGCATCCCTTACGAGGTGAAAGTGGTCTCCGCCCACCGCACCCCGGACTTGCTGTTCCAGTACGCCGAGGAAGCCGAGGCGCGTGGCATCGAGGTGATCATTGCCGGTGCCGGTGGCGCGGCCCACTTGCCTGGCATGTGTGCGGCCAAGACCCACCTGCCGGTGCTGGGCGTGCCGGTGCAGTCGGCGATGCTCTCGGGCGTCGATTCGCTGCTCTCCATCGTGCAGATGCCCGCGGGCATTCCGGTCGCCACCCTGGCCATCGGCAAGGCAGGCGCGATCAACGCAGCGCTGCTGTCGGCGAGTATCCTTGGCGCCAAGCACCCGCAGTTCCACGCGGTGCTGAAAACTTTCCGTGCTGAGCAGACAGACAGCGTCCTGGAAAATCCAGACCCACGCATCGCCTGAGGTTGTTGACGATGAAGATCGGTGTAATCGGTGGCGGCCAACTCGGTCGCATGTTGGCGCTGGCGGGCACTCCGCTGGGCATGAACTTCGCTTTTCTGGACCCGGCGCCGGATGCTTGCGCAGCCGCGTTGGGTGAACACCTGCGAGCCGATTACGGCGATCAGGATCACCTGCGCCAGCTGGCCGATGAAGTCGATCTGGTGACTTTCGAGTTCGAAAGCGTCCCGGCGGAAACCGTCGCGTTCCTCTCGCAGTTCGTCCCGGTCTACCCGAGCGCCGAGGCCCTGCGCATCGCCCGCGATCGCTGGTTCGAGAAGAGCATGTTCAAGGACCTGGGGATTCCTACCCCGGCGTTCGCCGACATTCAGTCCCAGGCCGATCTGGATGCCGCCGTGGCTTCCATCGGTCTGCCGGCGGTGCTGAAAACCCGCACCCTGGGTTACGACGGCAAGGGTCAGAAAGTCCTGCGCACGCCTGAAGACGTGGTCGGCACTTTTGCCGAGCTGGGCAGCGTGGCCTGTCTGCTGGAAGGCTTCGTGCCATTCACCGGTGAAGTCTCGCTGATCGCCGTGCGTGCCCGCGACGGTGAAACCCGCTTCTACCCGCTGGTACACAACACCCACGACAGCGGCATCCTCAAGCTGTCCGTGGCCAGCACCGATCACCCGTTGCAAGCCCTGGCCGAAGACTACTCCAGCCGTGTGCTCAAGCAGCTGGATTACGTCGGTGTGATGGCGTTCGAGTTCTTTGAAGTCGACGGTGGCCTCAAGGCCAACGAAATTGCCCCGCGCGTGCACAACTCCGGGCACTGGACCACCGAAGGCGCCGAGTGCAGCCAGTTCGAGAACCACCTGCGGGCCGTCGCCGGTCTGCCATTGGGTTCGACCGCCAAGGTCGGTGAAAGCGCGATGGTCAACTTCATCGGTAAAGTGCCGGAGACCGAAAAAGTCCTGGCCATCGCCGATTGCCATCTGCATCACTACGGCAAGGCGTTCAAGGTCGGCCGCAAGGTCGGTCATGCCAACCTCCGTTGTGCAGACCGCGAGACGCTGACGGCCCAGATTCTCAAGGTTGAAGCACTGATCGCCGAATAGTTTCATGTGGCAGCGGTGGAACCATTGCGGTTGCACCGCTCTCTCATGGCAGGATGCCAAAGTCTGTCTAGGCTTTGGCATAACCACTCCATATTGAGGGAAATGCCATGGGAATTATCGGAACCATTTTTATCGGCTTGATCGTCGGCCTGCTGGCGCGGTTCCTGAAACCGGGCGATGACAGCATGGGCTGGATCATGACGATCCTGCTCGGTATCGGTGGTTCACTGGCGGCCACCTACGGCGGCCAGGTCCTGGGCATCTATCAGGCCGGTCAAGGCGCAGGCTTTATTGGCGCACTGGTCGGCGCCGTGATCCTGCTGGTGATCTATGGGCTGATCAAAAAGAACTGATCCAGGCGACAAAGCCCTCTGCGCCAAAGCGGCCGGGAGGGCTAGAATGCTCGGCGTTTCCTGTTCTTCCCTTTACCGAGCACCTTCATGCGCCGTCTTTTGTTGACTCTTGTTTTACTGGGTTCGGGCCTTGCCCATGCCGGCGAACTGCCGGAAACCGACTGGCTCGAATTGATGCCCAAGTCGGACCAGAAGGCCCTCGAGGCCATGCCTGAAATCGACCACAACTCCCCTGAAGCCAATGGCACTTTCACCGACAAGGGTGGGATGAAACAGGCCAAAGGCTTGCCGGCGGTGATGTACTCGACCAAGACCGTTGCGTCGATGAACGACAAGAACATCCGCATTGGCGGTTATCCAGTGCCGCTGGAGTCCGACGCCAAGGGTCGCAGTACGTTGTTCTTCCTGGTGCCATACCCGGGCGCCTGCATCCACGTGCCACCACCGCCGCCCAACCAACTGGTGCTGGTGCGCTATCCCAAAGGCCTGAAGCTGAACGACATCTACACGCCGTTGTGGGTCACCGGCACGCTGAAGATCGAGAAGGTCAGCAATGACCTGGCTGATGCGGCGTATGCGCTGGATGCAGAGAAGGTGCGGGTAGTGAAAGAGTCTGATCTGTAGCGCGCCGTCAGATGGCATGACACAAAAAACTGTGGGAGCAAGCTCGCTCCCACAGTGATTTATGGTGCTGTTTAGAGCGACTGGCTACCGATACTCACGCCCAGCGTATGGCTGGCATCCGGTGCCAGGTTCACCACATCGTCCATCACGTTCGCCGTCTCGATGCACAGCATGCGCTGCCAGCCGTCGTCGGCCATGTCGCTGAACGCCGCGGCGCGGTCGACCCATGGGTTCCAGATCACCGCCGTGCGCGATCCACTGCTGGTCAGTGCGATACGTCGCTCCCAGGCCGGATCGACGATGCTCAACTGCGGCGGGGCGTCGAGGTAGATGCGGTCGGTCTCCCCGGTAAAGCGCAGGTCACCGGTCTGGGTAACGGTTTTCCAGTTGTCCAGGGTTTCGATGTAGTTGAGGCCGTCCACGCCTTCGACGTGTACGTCGCGCACATCGCTGACGGCAAAGTAACTGTGCAGCGCCTGGCTGATGCTGACGGTTTCAGCACCCCGGTTGTGGCTGGTCAGATGGATGTGCAATTGCTCGTCGAGGCGAATGCTCAGCGTCAAATCCACCTGGTGCGGCCAGCCGGGAAAGCCGCCTTCGGGGTAGGGCAGGAGGAATTCGACCTTCAGGCTTTCGCCTTCGGCTTCGATGCCGCCCAGCTCCCAATCCATCGCTCGCACGAAACCGTGAGCGGCCGGTGCTTCCTTGCTGACACGCATCGCCTTAACGCTTTGCGGATTGCGGTCAAAGACGCCAAACCACGGCCAGCACACCGGCACACCGGCACGGATGCTCTTGCCAGTCTTGAACACGGCCTCGTCGTTGAGCCAGATCAGCGGCGGCTGGCCGGCCAGTTGATAACTGAGGATGTGCGCGCCTTGCTGGGCTACCAGTAATTCGGCCTGACCGTGGCGGATGCGCCAGCAGTTCAGTTCATCCAGCTTTACGGCTTCAACATTGGGCGTGCTCATGGGACAGCTCTCGATCAGTAACGTGGACGACTATCGACCGCAAAACGGCTACCAGGTTTAAAAGCTCTTATCGAGCCCTGGGCGGAACCGAACGGGTGCGACCGCTGCCATCGATGGCAACGAACACAAACACCGCTTCCGTTACTTTACGCCACTCGCTGGACAGTGGATCGTCGCTCCAGACCTCGACCATCATCTTGATCGAGCTGCGGCCGATTTCCAGAGCCTGGGTATAAAAGGAAAGCTGCGCGCCCACCGCCACCGGAACCAGAAATGCCATGCGGTCGATCGCAACGGTGGCAACGCGTCCGCCGGCGACCTTGCTGGCCATCGCGGTGCCTGCCAAATCCATCTGCGCCACCAGCCAGCCGCCGAAAATATCGCCAAAGCCGTTGGTTTCGCGAGGGAGCGCGGTAATTTGCAGGGCCAGGTCGCCTTGCGGGATCGGATCTTCTTGTTCGAGCTCTATCATGCCGGGGGTGCCTCTGACCCGTGACTCTTCGTTGGTACTGCTGGTGGTAGCCGTCTTCGGGAAAAACGATTCACCACCGAACATACTACGTTCGTCACGTTTTCCATAAGGCGCCTAAAGGGAAACTCTGCGAAATCGCCTACCTATGAACCTGACAGGCGTTTTCGCACAGCAACCCTCAAAAACCGGAGCAAGGCTGCGAGTATATCGGTCGGTAGACTCCACGACGACCGTCCGGTTCTCATTTTGACCGTCAAAAACGCACCTCTATGTGCTTTTTCGAACAATTTGCTATCGTGCCGGACCTGCTCAAACCTCCGCCAGCGTTGTTGAGGTTGCAGATCCGACTATAAGAGAAGCCCTTGCCATGACCACAGCGCCCTCGAGCATCGCGCAGCCAGATCAACCCGCACGTCCGCTGACCCGCAGCGACTACAAGACTCTATCGCTGTCTGCCCTGGGCGGTGCGCTGGAGTTCTACGACTTCATCATCTTCGTGTTCTTCGCCACGGTGGTGGGCAAGCTGTTTTTCCCGGCGGACATGCCCGAGTGGCTGCGTTTGATGCAAACCTTCGGCATCTTCGCCGCTGGCTACCTGGCACGGCCGCTGGGCGGCATCGTGATGGCGCACTTCGGCGACCTGCTTGGCCGCAAGAAAATGTTCACCCTGAGCATTTTCATGATGGCCGTGCCGACGCTGATCATGGGCTTGTTGCCGACCTATGCGCAGATCGGCCTGTGGGCGCCCATCCTGTTGCTGTTGATGCGGGTGATCCAGGGCGCGGCCATTGGCGGTGAAGTGCCGGGAGCGTGGGTCTTCGTTTCCGAACACGTTCCGCAACGGCATGTCGGCTACGCCTGTGGCACCCTGACCAGCGGTCTGACGGCGGGCATTTTGCTCGGCTCGCTGGTCGCAACGGCGATCAACAGTCTCTATACCCCGGTGGAAGTGTCGGATTACGCCTGGCGGATTCCGTTCCTGCTTGGCGGCGTGTTCGGTCTGTTCTCGGTGTACCTGCGTCGCTGGCTGCACGAAACCCCGGTGTTTGCCGAGCTGCAACTGCGCAAGGCCCTGGCCGAGGAGGTGCCGTTGCGGGCGGTGCTCCGCGACCATCGAGGTGCCATTGCCATTTCGATGCTGCTGACCTGGCTGCTGTCTGCCGCCATTGTGGTGCTGATCCTGATGACCCCGACCGTGTTGCAGACGGTCTACCATTTCTCGGCTACTACTGCCCTGCAGGCCAATAGCGTGGCAATCGTGCTCCTGAGCTTTGGCTGCATCATCGCCGGCGCACTGGCGGACCGCTTCGGCGCCGGACGGGTCTTCGTGTTCGGCTGTACTGCATTGCTGGCCAGCTCCTGGGCCTTCTATCACAGCCTGGCCGATCATCCCGACTGGTTGTTCCCGATGTATGCCCTGACCGGTCTGCTGGTCGGCACCATCGGCGCGGTGCCCTACGTGATGGTCAAGGCCTTCCCGCCCGTGGTGCGTTTCAGCGGCCTGTCGTTCTCCTACAACGTGGCCTACGCCATCTTCGGCGGCCTGACACCCATGATCGTCAGCCTGTTGCTCAAGGAAAGTGCGATGGGGCCTGCTTACTATGTGGCGGTGTTGTGTGGGGTCGGGATCCTGGTCGGCGCCTGGCTCTGGAAGAGGGGGCGTTAAGCCGGTTCCATGTGTTGACGGCACTGACGCCTTCGTCGGATCGCCACCCGGAGCAAGCCCGCTCCAACAGGGGTTCTGTGTTCAACGCAGATCTTTTGTGGGAGCGGGCTTGCTCGCGATGAAGGCGACGCGAAACCTCCTGTATCAAGCGAATAATGGCCTTTCATCCAATTGTCATATTTCAGCCATAGAGTGTTCACACGGCCTGCTGATACTTGGCCCCGACTTAACACACCCTATCTGCTAGGAGTAAGGCATGAAACTGAAGCGTTTGATGGCGGCAATGACTTTTGTCGCTGCTGGCGTTGCGACTGCCAACGCGGTTGCCGCTGTTGACCCTGCTATCCCGAGCTACACCAAGACCACTGGTGTGTCGGGCAACCTGTCCAGCGTCGGCTCCGATACCCTGGCCAACCTCATGACCCTCTGGGCTGAGAACTACAAAAAAGAATACCCGAACGTAAACATCCAGATTCAGGCCGCTGGCTCCGCCACCGCGCCACCTGCGCTGACTGAAGGCACCTCCAACCTGGGCCCGATGAGCCGCAAGATGAAGGACACCGAACTGGCTGCCTTCGAGCAGAAGTATGGCTACAAGCCAACCGCCATCCCGGTTGCCGTGGACGCCCTGGCTATCTTCGTTCACAAGGACAACCCGATCCAGCACCTGACCATGGAACAAGTCGACGCCGTCTTCTCGTCCACTCGTCTGTGCGGCGCTAAAACCGAAGTCAAGACCTGGGGCGACCTGGGCGTGACCGGCGACCTGGCCAACAAGCCGGTTCAACTGTTCGGTCGTAACTCGGTATCCGGCACCTACGGCTACTTCAAGGAAGAAGCCCTGTGCAAAGGCGACTACAAGGCTAACGTGAACGAGCAACCAGGTTCGGCTTCGGTCGTTCAGTCGATCAGCTCCTCGCTGAACGGCATCGGTTACTCGGGTATCGGTTACAAAACCGCTAGCGTGAAAACTGTAGCCCTGGCCAAGAAAGGCACCACCGAGTTCATCGAAGACACCGAAGAAAACGCCCTGAACGGCAAGTACCCGCTGTCCCGCTTCCTGTATGTCTACGTGAACAAAGCCCCGAACAAGCCTCTGGCTCCGCTGGAAGCCGAGTTCGTGAAACTGGTTCTGTCGAAACAGGGTCAGGAAGTTGTAGTGAAAGACGGTTACATCCCACTGCCGGCCAAAGTAGCTGCCAAAGCTCTGGCTGACCTGGGTCTGGCGGAAGGCGGCGCTGAAGTCGCAAAAAAGTAACAAATTGAGTCCGAGGTGAACCCTCGAACTCACATGGGGGCGGCAGGAGCCGCCCTCATACACCTCAAATTCTCTATCCGCTGCTGGTTACCGCTAGCGGCGGATTTGTTGCGTCACTGCATTGTCATCTTTCTGTCATACAGGATCGCTAGGGTGTGCGCATGAATGATCTGGCCAATTCCAACATGACTACTAATCCCCCCAAGCGAATTGACTTCAATACGCCTGAGCTACAACGCAAGCGCCGCATGCGCGCGCTCAAAGATCGCCTGACCCGCTGGTACGTCCTCGTTGGCGGCCTCGCTGTGCTGGGCGCGATCACCTTGATCTTCTTCTTCCTTGCCTACGTCGTTGCGCCCCTGTTCCAGGGTGCCAGCCTGACCGCCAAAGACGCCATCACGCCAGCCTGGATGCAAGACGCCGGCAAGCCTTTAATGATCTCCCTTGAAGAGCAGAACCAGGTGGCCATGCGGGTTTCCGACAAGGGCCAGGCTCTGTTCTTCGATATCGACAGTGGCGCCGAACTCAAGCGCGTCGATCTGCCGATTCCGGCCGGTACCACCGTGACCTCCATCGGCGAAGACCAGCCGGGTCACCCGCTGGTTGTCGTGGGCCTGTCCAACGGTCAGGCACTGGTGTTCCGTCACACCTATAAAGTCAGCTACCCGGAAGGCAAGAAGACCATCTCGCCAGCGGTCGAATACCCGTACGGCGAAACACCCATCGCGGTGAACGAAGCGGGCGGTGCGCTGGAGCACGTCAGCCTCAACGCCAACGATTCGACCCTGATGCTGGTCGGCGCCACCGGTTCGCAACTCAATGTTCTGTCGCTGACCAGCGAAGAGAACATGATGACCGGCGAAGTCACCAACGAGCAGAAGCGTATCGACCTGCCGCAGATGAACGAGCCGGTGAAGAACATTTTCGTCGACCCGCGTCAGCAGTGGCTGTACGTGATCAACGGGCGTGCCCAGGCCGACGTATTCAGCCTGCGCGACAAGAGCCTCAATGGTCGCTACAAACTGCTTGAAGACGGTGAAGCGCAAGTCACCGCCAGCACCCAGCTTGTGGGTGGTATCTCGCTGATCGTCGGTGACTCCAAGGGCGGTCTGGCCCAGTGGTTCATGGCTCGCGATCCGGATGGCGAACAGCGCCTGAAGCAGATCCGCACCTTCCAGATGGGCACCACACCGATTGTTGAAATCACTGCCGAAGAGCGCCGCAAGGGCTTCGTTGCCCTCGACGCTTCCGGCAAGCTTGGCGTGTTCCACAGCACTGCCCACCGCACCTTGCTGGTGGAGCCGGTTGCAGAAGGCCAGGGCATTTTCGGTTTGTCGCCACGGGCCAACCGCGTGATCGTGGAAGCCGGTGGCAAGTTGCAGCCGCTGCTGCTCGACAACCCGCACCCGGAAGTGTCGTGGAGCGCACTGTGGAGCAAGGTCTGGTACGAGAACTACGACGAGCCTAAATACGTCTGGCAATCGACCGCCGCCAACACCGACTTCGAACCCAAGCTGAGCCTGTCGCCGCTGACCTTCGGTACCCTGAAAGCCGCGTTCTACGCCATGCTGCTGGCCGCTCCACTGGCCGTTGCCGCTGCGATCTACACCGCGTACTTCATGGCCCCTGGCATGCGCCGCAAGGTCAAGCCGGTGATCGAGCTGATGGAAGCGATGCCGACGGTGATCCTCGGCTTCTTCGCCGGTCTGTTCCTCGCGCCTTATGTGGAAGGGCATTTGCCAGGCATCTTCAGCCTGCTGATGCTGTTGCCGATCGGCATCCTGGTTGCCGGTTTCACCTTCAGCCGCCTGCCTGAGTCGATCCGCCTGAAAGTCCCGGATGGCTGGGAAAGTGCGCTGCTGATCCCGGTGATCCTGTTTGTGGGCTGGCTCTCGCTGTACATGAGCCCGTTCATGGAAAACTGGTTCTTCGGTGGCGACATGCGCATGTGGATTTCCCACGACCTGGGCATTACCTACGACCAGCGCAACGCCCTGGTGGTCGGCCTGGCCATGGGCTTCGCGGTCATCCCGAACATCTATTCGATCGCCGAAGACGCCGTGTTCAGCGTGCCTCGCGGCCTGACCCTGGGCTCCCTGGCCCTCGGTGCCACGCCGTGGCAGACCATGACCCGCGTGGTGATCCTCACCGCCAGTCCGGGCATCTTCTCGGCGCTGATGATCGGCATGGGCCGTGCGGTCGGTGAAACCATGATCGTGTTGATGGCCACCGGTAACACCCCGGTCATGGAAATGAACCTGTTCGAAGGCCTGCGCACCCTGGCCGCCAACGTCGCGGTGGAAATGCCCGAATCGGAAGTCGGCGGCAGCCACTACCGCGTGCTGTTCCTCTCGGCGTTGGTGCTGCTGTTGTTCACCTTCGTCATGAACACCCTCGCAGAACTGATCCGTCAGCGTCTGCGCAAGAAATACTCGTCGCTTTAAGAAAGGTAGAAGTCTGTGAAACAGAACTCCCTGAATGGATGGTTCAAGAGCGGCGCCCCCGGCGTCTGGATCAGCGGTGGCGCGGTGTCCATCGCGGTCATCATGACCATTGGCCTGCTGGCAGTGATTGCCGTGCGCGGCCTGGGTCACTTCTGGCCGGCGGATCTGATCCACGCCAGCTACGACGTACCGGGCCAGGGCCAGCATCTGGTCATCGGTGAAGTGGTGCAGAAGGAAGAAGTACCCCGTGCCCGCTTGAAGAGTGCCGGCTTGCCGGTGCCTGACGAAGGCCCGGAGTTCATGACCCGCGAGCTGATCAAGGTCGGTAACCGTGACCTGAACGGCAACGACTTCACCTGGATCGTTGGCGAGTGGCTGACCAACCAGACGACACCGTCAGAGCTGATGGCGATCGAGCGTCGTGAGTGGGGCAACTTCTACGGTTACCTGGTCAACGTCAAACAGGATGGCAAGGTCATCGCTGAGGGCGAAGCCGCATTGCCTGAGTTGCAGGCCCGTGTCGACCGCGTGAACAAGCTGGCTGCACAACTCAAGAACCTGGAAAAAACCGACATCGGCGCGATCAACGCCGGTCTCGAGCGCATCCGCTTGCACGGTCGCAAGCTTGAGTTGGAAGGCAAGCTGGACGCCACCGCACAAGCGGACATGGAATCCGAGCGCGCCGAGCTCAATGCGCGCTATCAGGATGTTGAAGCGCGCCTGAGCGACCTGCACGCTCAGTTCAACCGCGACAGCCTGACCGCCCGCGATGCGAACGGTAAGGAAGTCGAAATCGGCATCGGCAAAGTGGTTCACGCCTATCAGCCGAACGCCATGAGCACGACCACCAAGATCGCTTTCTACTTCAGCAAGGTCTGGGAGTTCCTGAGCGACGACCCGCGTGAAGCGAACACCGAAGGCGGGATCTTCCCGGCCATCTTCGGCACCGTGATGATGACCTTGATCATGGCGATGATCGTGACCCCGTTCGGCGTGCTGGCGGCGGTATACCTGCGTGAATATGCCAAGCAGAACACGCTGACCCGGGTGATCCGCATCGCGGTGAACAACCTGGCAGGTGTACCGGCCATCGTTTATGGCGTGTTCGGTCTGGGCTTTTTCGTCTACGTGCTGGGCGGCTCGCTCGACCGTCTGTTCTTCCCGGAAGCCTTGCCGGCGCCGACCTTCGGCACACCGGGTCTGCTCTGGGCTTCGCTGACCCTGGCGTTGCTGGCGGTGCCGGTGGTGATCGTGGCCACCGAAGAAGGTCTGGCGCGGATTCCTCGTACCGTACGCGAGGGCTCGTTGGCCCTCGGCGCGACCAAGGCGGAAACCTTGTGGAAGATAGTGTTGCCGATGGCCAGCCCGGCGATGATGACCGGCATGATCCTCGCCGTGGCCCGCGCTGCGGGTGAAGTGGCGCCGCTGATGCTGGTGGGTGTGGTGAAACTGGCGCCGTCGCTGCCGGTGGACGGTAACTACCCGTACCTGCACCTGGACCAGAAGATCATGCACCTGGGCTTCCACATCTATGACGTCGGTTTCCAGAGCCCGAACGTCGAAGCCGCGCGGCCGCTGGTGTACGCCACGGCGCTGTTGCTGGTGCTGGTGATCGCCACGTTGAACCTGTCGGCCGTTTATATCCGTAACCACCTGCGCGAGAAGTACAAGGCGCTGGATAGCTGATGTTTATGTGGCACTGATTTCTCTGTGGGAGCGAGCCTGCTCGCGAAGCTTTTGGCGCCAATGACTGCCCCTTCGCGAGCAGGCTCGCTCCCACACAAAAAACGAACCGAATTTGTTAGCACAGGGAGCCTCCCATGCAGCACGAAGCACATACCCACGGCATCAACATGTCGGCGCTGGGTCGCGACAAACAGAGCCTGAGTCTCGAGCAGGAAACCGTGGCCATCGAAGTGCCGGGCCTGAGCCTGTTCTACGGCGAAAAACAAGCGCTGTACGACGTCAGCATGAACATCCCGAAACAGCGCGTGACCGCCTTCATCGGCCCGTCCGGCTGTGGCAAGTCGACGCTGCTGCGTACCTTCAACCGCATGAACGACCTGGTTGATGGCTGCCGTGTCGATGGCGCGATCAACCTGTACGGCAGCAACATCTACCGCAAGGGCGAAGACGTGGCCGAGCTGCGTCGTCGCGTCGGCATGGTGTTCCAGAAGCCGAACCCGTTTCCGAAAACCATTTACGAAAACGTGGTTTACGGCCTGCGTATCCAGGGCATCAACAAGAAGCGTGTCCTCGACGAAGCCGTCGAGTGGGCGTTGAAAGGCGCGGCACTGTGGGACGAGGTCAAGGACCGTCTGCACGATTCGGCGCTGGGCCTGTCCGGTGGTCAGCAGCAACGTCTGGTGATCGCCCGCACCATCGCCGTTGAGCCGGAAGTGTTGCTGCTCGACGAACCGTGCTCGGCACTCGACCCGATCTCCACGCTGAAGGTCGAAGAGCTGATCTACGAACTGAAATCCAAGTTCACCATTGTGATCGTTACCCACAACATGCAACAGGCGGCGCGGGTTTCCGACTACACCGCGTTCATGTACATGGGCAAACTGGTTGAGTTTGGCGACACCGATACGCTGTTCACCAACCCGGCGAAGAAGCAGACCGAAGACTACATCACGGGTCGATACGGCTAGCCGTACAGCCGCAAGCGTCAAGCTTCAAGCGGCAAACAAGAGCGGTTCGGGTACGACACACATCAGCTTGCAGCTTGTAGCTTGCAGCTCACAGCTTTTGCGGAGCAGACAACATGATTTCTAAGGAAGGCCTTACACATCACATCTCCCAGCAGTTCAACGCCGAGCTTGAGGAAGTGCGCAGCCACCTCCTGGCCATGGGCGGGCTGGTCGAGAAGCAGGTCAACGACGCGGTGACCGCGCTGATCGAGGCCGACTCCGGCCTGGCCCAGCAGGTGCGCGAGATCGATGACCAGATCAACCAGATGGAACGCAACATCGACGAGGAATGCCTGCGCATTCTGGCCCGTCGTCAGCCGGCGGCATCCGACCTGCGCCTGATCATCAGCATTTCCAAATCGGTGATCGACCTGGAGCGCATCGGTGACGAAGCGACCAAGATCGCCCGTCGCGCCATCCAGCTGTGCGAAGAAGGTGAAGCGCCTCGTGGTTACGTCGAAGTGCGCCACATCGGTGACCAGGTGCGCAACATGGTCCGCGATGCACTGGACGCCTTTGCCCGTTTCGACGCTGAACTGGCCTTGTCGGTGGCGCAGTACGACAAGATCATCGACCGCGAATACAAGACCGCCCTGCGTGAGCTGGCGACCTACATGATGGAAGATCCACGTTCTATTTCGCGGGTTCTGAGCATTATCTGGGTGCTGCGTTCGCTGGAGCGTATCGGCGACCACGCGCGCAATATCTCGGAGCTGGTGATCTACCTGGTACGCGGCACCGACGTGCGGCACCTGGGCCTCAAGCGCATGAAGGAAGAAGTTGAAGGAACCAGTGGCGAAACCGCTAATGTTCCGGGCAAAGCTGACGATAAGTAAGGTTGCCCAAGTAAAGCGCCCGGCCTATTGGCCGGGCGTTTTTGTTTGCGGCACACGAATTCGAAAAGCAGCACCCGCGAACGAAAAGTCCGGCGTGACTGAAGGTTTTTTGGCAAAGTGCCATCAGCAAAGCGGTATGCTGGCCGGGGTTTTTTAAAGGGGTGGTGGATGAGTAAGGTCAGTGTGTTGGTCGTGGACGACGCGTCGTTCATTCGTGACCTGGTGAAAAAGTGCCTGCGCAATTATTTCCCGGGCATGCGGATCGAAGACGCAATCAATGGCAGAAAGGCCCAGGCCATGCTGGCCAAGGAAGCATTCGACCTGGTCCTGTGCGACTGGGAAATGCCGGAAATGTCCGGCCTGGAACTGCTGACCTGGTGCCGCGAGCAAGACAACCTCAAGGCCATGCCCTTCGTGATGGTGACCAGCCGTGGCGACAAGGAGAACGTCGTCCAGGCGATCCAGGCCGGGGTATCCGGTTACGTCAGCAAGCCGTTCACCAACGAGCAACTGATCACCAAGGTCAAGCAGGCGCTGCACAAGGTCGGCAAACTCGATGCCTTGATCAACGTAGCTGCGACCAAAACCAGCCCTGCATTCGCTAACGACTCCCTCGCCGCCTTGACCGGTGGCAAGGCACCGGTCGCCACGCCAACAGCCGCGCCGGCACCTGCACCGTCCAAAGGCTTGCTCAACAATCCGCCGGTCAAGGCGCCTGCGGCCTCCTCGGCACCCACCAGTGGCCGTGGTCAGGGTCAACTGCGTTTGCCGAACGGCATCGCGCAATGCGTGATCAAGGCCTTGAGCCTCAAGGAAGCCCTGTTGGTGGTGAAACGCACCGACACCTTGCCGCAAGTCCTCGACAGCGCCGTGCTTGACCTGGAGCAGGGTGACAGCGCCGAAACAGCCCGTCTCAACGGCTACCTGCACGCCATCGTTGCCCACGAGCCGAAGCCCGACAGCGACTGGCTGCAACTGACCTTCCGCTTTGTCGATCAGGATGCGCAGAAGCTCGATTACATTTCCCGCCTGATTGCGCGTGGTACGGCGCAGAAGCACTTCATTCCTGGCGCTTGATCTAGCGTTGCCTGCCAGTCCGCTTTCGCGAGCAGGCTCGCTCCCACATCTGGAATGCGTTCTCATGTGGGAGCGAGCCTGCTCGCGAAGAGGGCGTCACTTCTACCGCGCATCTGTTGAACACCCTTTCTGAAACATCTGTCGACTACTCGGGTCCATTGCAGCTGCTAGGCTCAAACCCAGGTCTCCCTCAACAGAATCCTTGCCCATGTTCACGCGCCTGCTGTTTTTATGTGGCCTGTACATGGTCGCCACCTCGGCCGTGGCCATGACCATCTACAAGTCCAAAGATGCCTATGGTGTGGTTTCCTACAGTGACCGCCCCAGCAAAGGCGCCCATGTGTTCGTTTTTCGCGATGGCATGGTCGAGCACCTCGAGCGCCAGGTGCGCCTCGTCATCATGAAGAAGAACGGCGTACACAGCGTGTACGTGCGCAATGACCTGTATGCGCCGGTAGAGGTCGAATTGAGTTTCAGCGGGGTGAAAAATGCCAGCGGGGCGCCGGGGCGAACGATTCGGCGCGTGATTGCGCAACGCACCAGCATTCGCCTGGCGCAGCTCACGGCAACCAACGCTGGACGGCCACTCGCCTACGTTCCGAAGTTCAAGTACTCCCTGGGCGACCCTTCAGGGCCCACGGTGGGCTATCGGTACCCATTGCCCTGGCGTGGCGGGCCGTTCCGGATCAGTCAGGGGGCCAATGGGCCCTACAGCCACTTCGGGCCCAAGAGTCGTTACGCCATAGACATTGCGATGCCCGAAGGCACGCCGATCATTGCAGCTCGAGGCGGTGTGGTGGTGAAGACCGAAAATCGCCAGAGCGGCCGCGGCACCGATGCATCCGGCAATTTCGTGCGGGTGCTGCACGATGACGGGACCATGGGCGTTTACCTGCACCTGAAGAAAGGTTCGGTCTGCGTTCGGGAAGGTCAGCGGGTAAAGGTAGGCAGTGCATTGGCATTGTCCGGCAACACCGGCAACAGCACCGGGCCGCATTTGCACTTCGTGGTGCAGCGCAATACCGGGCTGGGGCTGGTGTCGATTCCGTACCAGTTCAACCAGCCGGTAAGCGCGCTGCCCAACTTTGCGTTGGGCAAGCAGTGATGCGTTGTCTGGTTTGACGTCTTCGCGAGCAGGCTCGCTCCCACAGGACAGGTACTGCGCACGTCCTTGTGGGAGCGAGCCTGCTCGCGAAGGGATTGACTCGAATCTGGCTCAGTCCATCAATCGAGCATCAACACCTTGGCCAGAACGATCTTCGGCCCTTTCATCTTCTTGATGATGATCCTCAGGCCTTCGACTTCCAGCACTTCTTCCTCTTCCGGAACTCGCTTCAGGCTCTCATAGACCAGCCCGGCAAGGGTTTCGGCTTCGACGTGGTCGAGGTCGATGCCCAGCAGCCTTTCGACCTTGAACAGCGGCGTATCGCCCCGCACCAGCAGCTTGCCCGGCTGATACGCGAGGATCCCGCGTTCGGCCTTGCGGTGTTCGTCCTGGATGTCGCCCACCAGCACTTCCAGCACGTCTTCCATGGTCAGGTAGCCGATGATGTTGCCGTCGGCCTCTTCGACCACGGCGAAATGCGAGCCGCCCTTGCGGAACTGCTCCAGCAACTGCGACAACGGCATGTGCCGCGACACGCGCTCCAGAGGGCGAGTCAATTCGGCCAGGTTGAACGACTCGGGAATGTGGTCCAGTGCCGCCAGTTCCAGCAGCAGATCCTTGATGTGCAGCAGGCCGACGAATTCCTGGCGTTCGCTGTCGTACACCGGATAGCGGCTGAATTTGTGGCGACGGAACATCGCCAGGATCTGCTTGAGCGGCGCGTTGTACTCCAGGGTCACCAGGTCTTCCCGGGAGTTGGCCCAGTCGACCACTTCCAGCTCGCCCATTTCCACCGCCGAGGCCAGCACGCGCATACCCTGGTCGCTCGGGTCCTGGCCACGGCTGGAGTGCAGGATCAGCTTCAGCTCTTCACGGCTGTAGTGATGCTCGTGATGCGGGCCGGGTTCACCTTGCCCGGCGATGCGCAGGATCTGGTTGGCGCTGGCGTTGAGCAGGTAGATGGCCGGGTACATGGCCCAGTAGAACAGGTACAGCGGCACGGCGGTCCACAGCGACAGCAATTCGGGTTTGCGGATGGCCCAGGATTTCGGCGCCAGCTCACCGACCACGATGTGCAGGTACGAAATGATGAAGAACGCCGTGAAGAACGAAACCGCTTTGACCACTTCAGCGGAATCTACACCCACGGCACTCAGTACAGGCGCCAGAAGGTGCGCGAACGCCGGTTCACCGACCCAGCCCAGGCCGAGAGAGGCGAGGGTGATACCCAGTTGGCACGCCGACAGGTAAGCATCGAGCTGACTGTGCACGGTGCGCAGGATGTGCCCGCGCCAGCCGTTTTTATCAGCGATGGCCTCGACCCGGGTCGAGCGCAGTTTGACCATGGCAAATTCCGCCGCAACGAAGAATCCGTTGAGCAAAACCAGGATCAGAGCAAAAAGAATCATGCCGAAGTCGGCGAAAATTGTAGCGAGGGTCAAGCCAGGGGAAGGGTCCATGATGGAGTTTTGCGGGTTCCGTGTGTTCGAAAGGGAAGTGGAAATCGCGCCTGAAAAGGCAGGCACAAGTCAGCCAATGTAGCGACTGACTGAGTGATTGCCTAGTGGGTATCAGTCGGCGGTGCTGATAACCCGTGATTTGGTGACCTGGGCCGGGGCAAAGTGGCAGGTAAAAGTACTGCCGTGACCTGGTACGCTGCTGATTTCCATTCGGGCCCGATGTCGTAACAAAACGTGTTTGACGATCGCCAGCCCGAGGCCGGTGCCCCCGGTATTGGAATTGCGGCTGGAGTCGACGCGATAAAAGCGTTCAGTCAGGCGCGGCAGGTGTTTGCTATCAATGCCGATTCCGGAATCCTGCACGCTCAGGTGCGCGCCTTGGTCATCGCCCCACCAGCGAATGCGGATGTTGCCTTCGGCCGGGGTGTATTTCACCGCGTTGAACACCAGGTTGGAAAACGCGCTGCGTAACTCCGCCTCGCTGCCCTTGAGCAGAATCGTCGGGTCGGCCTCCAGGGTGATGTTCTGGTTTTTCTGGCCGGACAGTTGCTGCGCATCGCTCTTGATCGATTGCAGCAGGCCGTCGATCGGCACCGGCTGGTTGTCCGACGGGTAGTCGGTGGCTTCCAGCTTGGCCAGCAACAACAGGTCGTTGAGCAAGGTCTGCATGCGTCCGCCTTGCTGCTGCATCTGCTGCAAGGCACGGCCCCAGCGCGGGTTTACCTCGTCGATGTTATCGAGCAAGGTTTCCAGGTAACCGCAGATCACTGTCAACGGTGTGCGCAGTTCATGGGAAACGTTGGCGATGAAGTCTTTGCGCATCTGTTCCAGTTGATGGATGCGTGTCACATCGCGCACCAGCATCAAGTGTTCGTTGTTGCCATAGCGAGTGATGTACAGCTGGATGCGTACACGGTCGTTGGTCGGCGAGGGGATTTCCAGCGGCTCGGAGTAATTCTCTTGCTCGAAGTATTCCTTGAAGCGCGGATGGCGCACCAGGTTGGTCACCGGTTGGCCGCTGTCCTGTGGCGTCTTGAGGCCCAACAGGGTTTCGGCGGCGCGGTTCCACCATTCCAGGTTGCCGTCGGTGTCGAGCATGATCACCGCGTCTTTCAGCGCGGCGGTGGATTCCTGAACCCGGTCGATCACCGCTTGCAGGCGTCCGCGTACCCGTTGGTCGCGGCGTTGCAGGTGGTAGATGCTGTCGAACACCTCGCCCCACAGGCCGTAGCCGTCGGGTGGTGCTTCATCGGGTTTGTGCAGGCGCAGCCACTCGTGCAATCGCAGCAACTGCTTGAGGGTCCAGGCCAGGTAAAGACCCAGGCCTGCAGCAAGGCTCCAGCCGTAATAGCCGGTGATCAGGCCGATCACCAGGCAGGCGGTGACCAGCAGCAGCATGTGGCGAATCAGGGTGCCATGCCAGTTTTGGTTCACTTGACGCGCGTCCTTGTCAGCTTGTCGGGCGGTAAAGGTCCGGGTCAGGCTTTGGTAGAAAAGCGGTAACCGGTGCCGCGCACGGTTTGTACCAGATTTTCATAAGCGTCGCCGAGGGCTTTGCGCAGGCGTCGAATGTGCACGTCGACGGTACGCTCTTCGACATAGACGTTGCCGCCCCAGACCTGATCCAGCAACTGGCCACGAGTGTAGGCGCGCTCCTGGTGGGTCATGAAGAATTGCAGCAGGCGGTATTCGGTCGGGCCCATCTCGGCAGGACGACCGTCGATGGTCACGCGGTGGCTGATCGGGTCCAGCAGCAGGCCGCCGACTTCGATCGGCGCTTCGCCATCGGTAGGACCGGCACGGCGCAGCACGGCCTTCAGGCGCGCGACCAGCTCACGGGGGGAAAACGGTTTGGTGATGTAGTCGTCAGCGCCGACTTCCAGGCCCTGGATCTTGTTGTCCTCTTCGCCTTTGGCGGTGAGCATGATGATCGGGATGTCCCCGGTCAGTTCATCACGCTTGAGACGACGGGCCAGCTCGATACCGGACGTGCCGGGCAGCATCCAGTCGAGCAGGATCAGGTCCGGTTTGCGGTCGACGATAATGGCATGGGCCTGCTGGGAGTTTTCCGCCTCCAGGCAGTCATAGCCGGCCATTTCCAACGCAACGGCGATCATTTCGCGAATAGGCGCTTCGTCGTCGACGATCAGAATGCTCCTGCCAACCATGCCCTTAATCCTCTTGTCATTTAACTGTCTTGCGCCGCATTAGATAACGGAATTATTGCAGTCGTGTGACAGTATTTTAGTCAGCCGGTGATTGTCGCGAACCTGAACTAAGCTCTAAGTTCGAATCCTGACAACCACAAAAGGAAGGTTTCCATGAAACACATTGCTCAAACCTGGAAGGCTCTGCTGGTCACGGCTGCGCTAACGCTGCCGACACTGGCCTTCTCCGCCGAGCCGGCGATGATGAAAGACGGGATGATGGTCGA
This sequence comes from Pseudomonas sp. B28(2017), assembly GCF_002113025.1. Lineage (GTDB taxonomy): Bacteria > Pseudomonadota > Gammaproteobacteria > Pseudomonadales > Pseudomonadaceae > Aquipseudomonas. Next base: position 223,772 of record NZ_NEJH01000003.1, read on the forward strand.
TCACAAGGGCATGACGGTGTACACATACGACAAGGACTCAGGCGGTAAGTCGATGTGCAACGGCGAGTGCGCTGAATATTGGCCGCCAATGATGGCGCCGGCGGGCGCCAAGCCCGAAGGCAAGTGGAGCACGATCAAGCGTGACGACGGTAAGATGCAGTGGGCCTATGACGGCAAACCGCTTTACACGTTCATGAAGGACAAAAAACCCGGTGACATGGCAGGCGACAATATGAAGAACGTCTGGCACGTCATGCACGAGCATAAATAAGCGATTCGCCTGCGCGGTAAACAGTTCGCAGCCTGCGGTCGCCCCATCCCCCTGTTGGAGCTGGCGCAGGCTGCGATCTTTGCCAGCGGTCAATGCAACGCGTAATCCAGCACAATCCCGACGAAAATCGCCAACCCGGCCCAGTGGTTGTGCAAGAACGCCTTGAAGCAGCGCATGCGGTCCCTGTCGCGGGTGTACCAGAATTCCCAGGCAAAACAGCCGGCGGCCACCAGCAAGCCAAAGTGGAACCACATCCCCAGCTCGAATTTCGACCCCGCCAGCAACAGGCAACCCAGTGCCAACCCTTGCAGGGTCAGGATGATCACCCGGTCGGCTTCGCCGAATAGAATCGCCGTGGATTTCACACCGATCTTCAGGTCGTCGTCGCGGTCGGTCATCGCGTAATACGTGTCGTAGCCCACGGTCCACATCAGGTTGGCGATCCACAGCAGCCATGCGACAGCCGGCAGTTCACCGGTTTCTGCGGTGAACGCCATCGGCATCCCCCACGAAAACGCGGCGCCCAGCACCACTTGCGGGTAATAGGTGTAGCGCTTCATGAAGGGATAACTGAACGCCAGCGCCAAACCGCCCAATGACAGCCAGATCGTCGCGGCATTGGTGCACAGCACCAGCAGGAAACTCACGCCCATCAGCAGTGCGAAGAACACCAGCGCCTCTTTGGAGCTGATCTTGCCGCTGACCAGTGGCCGTTGCTCGGTACGCTTCACATGACCATCGACCTTGCGGTCCGCCCAGTCGTTGATCACACAGCCACCGGCGCGGGTCAGCACCACGCCAAGGACGAAGATCACGATATTGGCCGGGGATGGTGAGCCCTTGCCGGCAATCCACAACGCCCACAGCGTCGGCCACAGCAGCAGGTAAATGCCGATCGGCTTGTCCATGCGGGTCAGTTGAATGAAGTCCCAGGCCCGAGGGTTCAAGCGGTTCAATGACTTGAGCAGGCTTTGGTACATCAACGGTTCTCCGGTTGGACGCGGGCGGCCTTCCACAGGGGCGGCAGGAAAATTTCGGCCACCAGCACGCTCAAGGCGCCGCGATCGAAACGCGAACGGCGGCCCCACAGCTCAGGCGACTGCGCCTCGGCGGGCAGCCACGCTTGCGGATAATGGCAAACCTCGATGGCCCGGCGCTGGAAGGCATGATCGCAAAACAGCAATTCGCCCAGCGAGCGGCTACCCAGCTCGTCCATGTGCAAGCCGTCGCCTTGCAATGCACTGCGTGACGCCACGCTGCGCGCAAACACCCACGCCTCGCCATGACCGCGCAAATATACCTCACGCACCCAGCCCTCACTGCCTTCGGCCAGGTCCAGCGCCGCGCATTCGTCGGCGCGCAAAGGCTGCCAGCCTTCGAACATTGGCAAGACGCTGAAGGCATCATTCGACAGATGAATCAGACGTCTGGTCAGCGAGCCTTCGTCGAACAGCCAGTCGAGGGTGGAAGCATCGGGGAGGGGCGCCAGTTCGCTGCGGGAGAGCCAGAGCGGAGCTGGAGAGGGGGATTCTGTGTGATGCACAATGAGTCATTATTGGCAGCAAATGAGGCGGCGAGCTTAACATGTCAGCCGCCGATATCGATTGAATTGGCCTGCCGTTGCGCCGAACAGACTTGCATCTGACGGTCCCGATCAGTACAAAACGCGCTGGGTTGGACGGCAGTGCTACAACCATCGACCGTCCGGCCGGCAAAACGCCTGAACCCTGAGGAAGTACTTGATGAAAAAGTGGCAATGTATCGTATGCGGCCTGATCTACAACGAAGCCGACGGTTGGCCGGATGACGGCATTGCGCCGGGCACCCGTTGGGAAGACGTCCCGGCAGACTGGCTGTGCCCGGACTGCGGTGTGGGCAAAATGGATTTTGAAATGATCGAAATCGCTGCCTGAACAATTGAGGAGTAAGGAATGAACGCACCTGTCGTAATCATTGGCACCGGCCTGGCTGGCTACAACGTGGCCCGCGAGTTTCGCAAACTCGACAGCGAAACCCCGCTGCTGCTGATTACCGCCGATGATGGGCGCTCCTACTCCAAGCCGATGCTCTCCACCGGTTTCGGCAAAAACAAGGATGCCGACGGCCTGAGCATGGCCGAGCCCGGTGCCATGGCCGAACAACTCAAGGCTGAAATACGCACCCACACCCGCATCAGCGGCATCGACCCGGGCCACAAGCGCCTGTGGATTGGTGAAGAAGCGGTGATCTACCGCGACCTGATCCTGGCCTGGGGCGCCGAAACCGTGCGCGTACCCATTGAAGGCGACGCGGCGGATTGCGTATTCCCGATCAACGACCTGGAAGATTACGCACGCTTCCGTGCAGCGGCCGCTGGCAAGCGCCGTGTGCTGCTGCTCGGCGCCGGCCTGATCGGCTGCGAGTTCGCCAACGACCTGACCCTGGGCGGCTACGAAGTGCAACTGGTTGCGCCATGCGAACAAGTCATGCCGACCCTGTTGCACCCGGCGGCCGCGGCTGCGGTGCAGGCTGGCCTCGAAAGCCTCGGCGCGCGCTTCCACCTCGGGCCGGTGCTCAACCGCCTGCAACGCGTGGCAGATGGTCTGGAGGCGCACCTGTCCGATGGCCAGGTGATCCCGTGCGACGTGGTGGTCTCGGCCATTGGCCTGCGCCCACGCGTTGATCTCGCGGCGGCGGCCGGTCTGCAGGTCAACCGCGGTGTCATGGTTGATCGGCACCTGAAAACCTCCCACGCCAACATCTACGCCCTGGGTGACTGCGCCGAGGTCGATGGGTTGAACCTGCTGTACGTGATGCCCCTGATGAGCTGTGCGCGAGCGCTGGCGCAAACTCTGGCCGGTAACCCGACTGCCGTCACCTATGGCCCGATGCCGATCACCGTCAAAACCCCGGTGTGCCCGTTGGTGGTGTCCCCGCCACCACGGGGCGCAGAAGGCATCTGGACAGTCGAAGGGCAGGGCGCCGACATCAAGGTTTTATGCCGCGATGCCGCGGGCAAACTGCTCGGTTATGCCCTCACCGGTGCCGCCGTGATGGAAAAACTGGCCCTGAACAAAGAGCTTCCGGCCCTGCTGGCATAAATACTGGACGTTCTGTCGGAATCACCCCCCTTTTGCCCTAACAAAGGCCGCGCCGATACTGGCGCGGGGCCTCACTGCGTGCCATCCTCACTCCCGTCTGCCGCAGAGTAGAGCACCTGCGGCGCTTTGGGCGCTGCTCCGCAGAGGGCAGCACGGACATAACAACAACAAACCGTCAAAGGGGCTTCACTCATATGCGTAAACCAGAACTCGCTGCAGCCATTGCTGAAAAAGCAGACCTCACCAAAGAACAAGCCAACCGCGTTCTCAACGCCGTTCTTGAAGAAATCACCGGTGCCCTGCACCGCAAAGACAGCGTGACGCTCGTGGGCTTCGGCACCTTCCTGCAACGCCATCGCGGTGCCCGCACCGGCAAAAACCCGCAAACCGGTGAACCCGTCAAAATCAAGGCCAGCAACACCGTTGCTTTCAAGCCTGGGAAATTGTTGAAAGATAGCGTTAATCCGTAATCCTTTTCCCCAACCCGCGTAGCGGGGAGCGGAATAAAAAATGGGCACGCCAACCAGGGTTGGGTGCCCATTTTTTGTGGGGGCGTGTGAAGTGGCCTGGAAGGAGGTTTTGATAATTGTGACTTGGTAGTCATCGTGCTGGTAATGGTCCTGATCTTCCTCTAAAGCAACTGGATACTGGCGTTATAGCCCGAAGCCGTTAAACTGCCCCAGCCGTTCATTTTCCTTCTGAGGCTGTGCGCATGAAATTTCGTTTTCTGCTGTGGATGCTGGGTTTGTTGATGGGTAAGGCCAGCCGGACCAATCCGGCGTTTCAGCAGCAGTTGGGTGACAAGGACCTGGTGTTTCAGCTGCAGACCCTGGACGGGAAAGTGGCGCGGCATTTCCGTGTGAAGGACCAGCGCATTACCAGCCAATCGGGTGTGCATGCCGAGCCTGCGTTTGCGATTGCCTTTAAAGACGCCGCGTACGGCTTTGCCACGATGCAGGCGAAGAACAAGCAACTGGCGTTCATGACGGGGATTCAGGACAAGTCGATTCAGATCAAGGGCAACCCGGCGCTGGTGATCTGGTTCCAGGGGCTGACGAAGTATTTGAAGCCGAAGAAGGTGTAGGAGCGAGTTTGCTCCGGGCGGCGTTCCGACGAGAAACTCAAGCCCCCCGCGTTTATCCAGGATGCACGCGTCATCGTTGACGACTTTCGCGAGCAGGCTCGCTCCACAAGATTTTGGTGATCCTTGTGGGAGCGAGCCTGCTCGCGATGCTTTTCAGCCTTGAGTGAATTGCGAAGCCAGTTCGCGCAGCAGCACTTCGGCTTCGAGGACTTTGCTGACGACGTCGTTGGCTTTTTCGCGGCTCAGGCCAAGGCGTTCGAGCAGGGCGTCGGGGATGTCCTCGTCGGGGCCGGAGCCGATGCCACGGCTGCGCAACAGGCGCACCGACAGGCAGACCAGGTTCGGGTATTCGGCGTAGGCGCCGTCGTAGGCCGGGTCGTGCTGGAAGCGCAGGGCGGTGGCCAGCTCTTCGGGCATGTCCCAGTAACGCATCAGCCACGAGCCGATCTGTTCGCGGCTGATGCCCAGCAGGTGTTGTTCCACAAAGCTGTGGCACAGGTGCGGGTTGACCTCCAGGTGGCGGCAGATCAGCGAGAAGTGCGGTGGGAATACATGTGCCAGCAGCAGATAACCGAAGTTGTGCAGCAGGCCGGCCAGGTAGGTCAGGCCGGCTTCCGGACGTTGGGCGCGTGGCATGGCACGGGTCAGGCCTTCGATGACGGCGGCGGTGTAGATCGATTGCTGCCAGTACGGTGTGGAGTGTTGCGGGTGGTCCTTGGGCAGGCTCAGGGTTTTACCCAGGGCCAGGCCCAGCGCGAGGTTGATCACCAGATCGAAGCCCAGCACGCGCACGATGGCGTCTTCCACCGAACGGATCTTGCCCGGAGAGGCGTAGTACGGCGATCCCGCCCAGCTCACCACTTGTGCGGCCAGCGCCGGGTCGGTTTCGACCACGCCGGTGATGTCGTCGATGGTGGCGTTGGGGTCGACGCGCAGTTTGATGATTTTTTGCGCGGTTTCGGCCAGCGGCGGAATCTCGATGGTCGCCTCCAGACGTTGCTGGATGCGCCGCGCGGTGAACGCCTGGACGGCCTGGGTGATTTCCTCGCGGTCGTCATCGGGGCGGTCGAGGTTGGGGCGAATGCTGGTCAGGTTTTCGCCAAAGTTGGCGGCGCTGGCCTTGGTCAGCATGGTCGTCTTGAAATCTTCGCTGGAGATTTCCAGCAACACGCCCGGCTCACCGGAGTTGATCAGCAACTTCGGCTCGCGCAGCAGGCTTTCGTCGTACAGGCACGGTGAACTGGTGAGCGCCGGCAGGCCCGGCAGCAAGCTGAGGTTGTGCTTGCCGAGCATTTTTGTCAGGCGTTCGGTGGGTACGGCGGTGAGGCGGCGACCGGTGAGTTCTGTCAGGCGATTGAGATCCAGCAACTGGCTCTGCGAAAACAGCACCATCAACGCGCCGACGCTGTCATCCAGCAGAACGGCCTGCACTTTGCGCGCGGCATTCAGGCCGTGATGATCCAGCACTTCCTCGTAGGCAATGCCCAACTTGCCCAGCATCAGCCGAATAACCGACGGAGCGTGCGGGGTGTCGGGAGCGAAGGCAACCTCGGTCATGGTCTGTATCCGTACTAAAACAATTGCAGGAGTATAACCAGCTTGCTTGGGGCCACGCCTCAGAAACCGTGAAGGTTGTCACACTTGGCCGTATTGTTGGCCATGACGCAGCCATCGATCGAGTAGCGGGCTGACGTGGGCCGGCCAGCGCTCGAGCAATGCCTGGGCGGCATCCCGCACGGCGGGCAACAAATCGGCATCGCGCATCAGGTCGGCGACCTTGAATTGAAGCAAACCGGTCTGGCGCGTGCCGAGCATTTCACCGGGGCCGCGCAGTTCGAGGTCTTTTTCGGCGATGACAAAGCCGTCGTTTGTTTCACGCATGATACCCAGCCGTTGACGACCGATCTGCGACAGCGGCGGATGGTAGAGCAGCACGCAATGGCTGACGGCGCTGCCCCGGCCGACGCGGCCACGCAATTGGTGCAGTTGCGCCAGGCCCAGGCGTTCGGGGTTCTCGATGATCATCAGGCTGGCGTTGGGCACGTCGACGCCCACCTCAATCACCGTGGTCGCAACCAACAGCTGCAGATTGCCGGCCTTGAATTCGGCCATCACCGCGGCTTTTTCCGCAGGCTTCATACGGCCGTGGATCAGCCCGACCTTCAGCTCGCCGAGGGCGGCGGTGAGGTCCTCGAAGGTGGTTTCGGCGGCTTGGCAGGTCAACTCTTCCGACTCTTCGATCAGGGTGCACACCCAATAGGCCTGACGCCCTTCGGCGCAAGCGCTGCGTACCCGCTCGATGACTTCGACCCGTCGGGTGTCGGTGATCAGCACGGTGTTCACCGGCGTTCGACCGGGGGGCAATTCGTCGAGGATCGAGGTGTCGAGATCGGCGTAGGCGCTCATGGCCAGCGTGCGCGGGATCGGCGTGGCGGTCATGATCAACTGGTGCGGGCACATGCGCCCACCGACACCCTTCTGCCGTAAGGCCAAACGCTGCTGCACGCCGAAACGGTGCTGTTCGTCGATGATCACCAGCGCCAGGTTCTGGAATTGCACTTCATCCTGGAACAGCGCGTGAGTGCCGACCACCATCGGCGTGCCGTTGGCGATTTGCTCCAGTGCGGCCGTGCGGTTCTTGCCCTTGAGCTTGCCGGCGAGCCACGCGACTTCGATGCCCAGCGGTTCGAGCCAGCGCTTGAAGGTTATGAAGTGCTGCTCGGCGAGAATTTCGGTGGGCGCCATCAGGGCCACCTGATGACCGGCCTCCAGCGCTTGCAGCGCGGCGAGTGCGGCGACCACGGTTTTACCGGCGCCGACGTCACCCTGGATCAGCCGCAGCATCGGTTCGTGCTGGCTGAGGTCGTAAGCGATTTCGTTGCCGACCCGTTGCTGGGCGCCGGTCGGGTTGAAGCCGAGGTTGGCCAGGTATTTGGCTGGCAGCCTCGTTGCCTTGGGCATCGCTGGCGCACGCAGGGCGCGCATGCTTTCGCGCAGGCGCTGTTGCGACAGTTGATGAGTCAGCAATTCTTCGAAGGCCAGGCGGTGCTGCGCCCAGTGGTGACCGAGGGCCAGTTCATCGACGTCGGCATCGGCGGGCGGGTTGTGCAGGTAGCGAATCGCATCGGCCAGCGGCGCCAATTGGTAGTCCCGGGCCAGTTCGTTCGGCAGCCAGTCGGGCAGGCTGCTGGGGCCGAGCAGGGTGAGGGTCTGCATGCACAACTGGCGTAAGCGCTGTTGGGTCAGGCCTTCGGTGAGCGGATACACCGGGGTCAGGGTTTCATCCACGGGCGGCGGCTCGTCACCGTTGATGGCACGGTATTCCGGGTGGTAGATCTCCAGCCCCGAAGCACCGGGCCGCGCCTCGCCGTAGCAGCGAATCCGCGTGCCGCGTTTGAGGCCTTCTTTCTGCGCGTTGCTGAAATGGTAGAAGCGCAGGCTCAAGCCCCCGGTACCATCCTGCAACCGAACCACGAGGCTGCGCCGCCGCCCCATGACCACATCAGCGCCGCTGACGGTGCCTTCGATGACGGCGTCCTGACCGGGCCGCAACGCGCCGATCGGGACCACGCGGGTGCGATCCTGATAGCGCAGGGGCAGGTGAAACAAGACGTCCTGGAGGTTTTCCAGGCCGACCTTGGCCAGTTTCTCGGCCATGGCTTCACCGACACCCTTGAGTGCCGTCACCGACACTTGCGACAACTCGCTCATGGCCGTTGCTTAGCCAACAGCGACTTGCGCCGCTGGCTTGGCCACCGAGCACAGGCGAATGGAGTCGGCGAGGATTTCAATCGCTTTCGGGCGCGGGAAGCTGGCGCGCCAGGCAATGGCCACGGTGCGGAACGGTACGGGTGCCGACAACGGACGCACTTCGATCACGCCTGGGGCGTAGTGATGGCTGTCGACCGCGGACAACGGCAGGATCGAAATACCCAGGCCGGACGCGACCATGTGGCGAATGGTTTCCAGGGAGCTGGATTCCACCGTGGTGTGCTTGGCGCCGTCGTTGCCTTTGGTCAGGGTCGGGCAGGCTTCCAGCACCTGGTCGCGGAAGCAGTGACCTTCGCCGAGCAGCAGCAGGCTCTTGTCGTTGAGCAGGCTGGCGTCTATGGATTCTTTTTGCGTCCACGGGTGCTGGGCCGGCATCAGTACGTAGAACGGCTCGTCGTAGAGTTGCAGGGTCAGCACATCGGCTTCGCTGAACGGCAGGGCGATGATGATCGCGTCGAGCTCGCCGTTGCGCAGTTTGTCGCGCAGCACGTGGGTGAAGTTTTCTTCGATGTACAACGGCATCTGCGGGGCTACCCGGTGCAGTTGCGGAATCAGGTGTGGGAACAGGTATGGCCCGACGGTATAGATTGCGCCGACTTTCAGCGGGGCGGTCAGTTGGTTCTTGCCGGCCTGGGCCAGTTCGCGGATGCCCTGGGCTTGTTCCAGTACCTTTTGAGCCTGGGCCACGATGCCTTCGCCGACCGGAGTCAGGCGCACGGCGCTTTTGCTGCGCTCGAAAATCAGCACACCGAGTTCGTCTTCAAGCTTTTTCACGCCCACCGAAAGGGTCGGCTGACTGACGTGGCAACGCTCGGCGGCGTGGCCGAAGTGCTGCTCTTGGGCGAGGGTAACGATGTAGCGTAATTCTGTGAGGGTCATAGCAAGCGTCCATGAAGTTGCGGGCCAAGCATACCGGCTGCAATCGATAGACGCACGTTATCAGACTGAGAGTGTGTAGGAGCGAGCCAGCTCGCGAAAAACCTGAGACCGCCGTGGGGTGTCAGGCTCGCCGCGTTATCGTTGACGACCATCGCGAGCAAGCTCGCTCCTACAGTGGTTCGGCGGTGCTTTACCGCCGGCGTTTTTCCAGCGAATACACAAACGGTGCAACGATTTCGATGGAGCCATTGGTCAGCATGTCGGCCGGTGGCTTGGGCAGCGGTTGAGCGCGGCGGATCATTTCCAGGGTAGCCCGGTCCAGATCGGCCGTGCCCGAGGCGCCTACCAGCTCAAACGACAACACATTGCCTTCGGCATCCACCACGAAGCGCAGACGGTTCATCCCTTCCTTGCCCCGCGCCTGTGCACTGGCCGGGTACTTTTTGTACTTCTGCAAGTGCGCCAGCAGCGTGCCTTGCCAGCTGGCCTTGGCTGCCAGTTGAGCCGGCGACGGGCCTGGGGCAGGCTGGGCGGATTTCTCCGTTGGCGCCTGAGTCTGTTGCGTTTCGGCCGGTTTTTCTTCGGCCGGTTTTTCCTTCGGCGGTTCGGGTTTCTTCTCTACCGGCTTGGGCGGCTGTGGCTTCGGCTTTGGCTTGACGGGCTTGGGCACGGCAATTTCAGCTTTCGGCGCTTCAGCGAGCTTGGGGATCGGCAGTTCTTCAACCGGAGCCGGTGGTTGCGGAGGGGTGACGACCTTCGGCGGAGCAGGCGGTGGCGGGGCAGGAATCGGTGCCAGTTCGACCAGCATTGCCTGAGGGGGCAATTCGATGGGCGGACGGGCGGACCAGTTCAGCGCCAGCGCAATGGCCAGCGCGTGAACACCCAGCACCACGGCCAGGCTACCGCTGTAACGCGTCAGCTTATGGCGCGTCGTGATCATTTCTTGACTGCCGACTCGAGACCGACCAGACCGACCTTCAGGTAACCCGCCGAGCGCAGGTTATCCATCACATTCATCAGGTCGCCGTAATCCACGCCTTTGTCGGCCTGGAAGAAAATCGTCGTGTCTTTCTTGCCCTGGGTCCTGGCGTCGAGCGTGGCGCCGAGTGCTTCAGCCTTCACTTCGTCTTCACCGAGGAACAGGCGCTGGTCAGCCTTGACGCTGAGGAACACCGGTTTCTCTGGTCGCGGCGCCGGTTTGGCAGTGGAAGCGGGCAGGTCGACCTTGATGTCCACGGTGGCCAGCGGGGCTGCCACCATGAAGATGATCAACAGCACCAGCATCACGTCGATGAACGGCGTGACGTTGATTTCGTGGTTTTCGGACAGATCGTCGTCTGCCCCTTCTTTCAAATGCAGGCCCATGGCCGATTACCCCACTTTCACCATGTGCGGTTGCGAGCTGCGCTCAGGCTGGTGATCGAGGTCGCGACTGACCAGCAGCAGGACTTGCGCCGAAGCGTCGGACACCTGCGCCTTGTAGCCGGCGATGGAGCGGGCGAACACGTTGTAGATCACGACTGCGGGAATCGCCGCGACCAGGCCCAGCGCGGTCGCCAGCAGGGCTTCGGCGATGCCCGGGGCCACGACGGCGAGGTTGGTGGTCTGGGTTTTGGCGATGCCGATGAAGCTGTTCATGATGCCCCACACGGTACCGAACAGGCCGACGAACGGCGCAGTGGAGCCGATGGTCGCCAGTACGCCGGTGCCGCTGCTCATGTTGCGACCGCAGGCCGCGACCAGGCGCTCAAGGCGGAAGCTGACGCGTTCCTTGATGCCTTCTTTCTCACGGCTGTTGACCGACAGGCGCATCTCTTCGAGAGCGTCATGAACCAGCAGGTTGGCCAGGGTGCCTTCCTTTGCTGCAGTGGCGCTGGCTTCCTTGAGGGAGGCAGATTTTTTCAGTTGGGCGATTTCACCGCGCAGACGACGCTTGGCGCCCGTCAACTCAAGACCCTTGGCGATCCAGATGGTCCAGGTAATGATCGAGGCGATGGCCAGGCCGATCATCACGATTTTCACGATGATGTCGGCATTCTTGTACATGCCCCACGGCGACAGGTCATGGGCCATGCCCAGCGTGTTGTCGGCTTCGAGGACTTCAGGAGCGTCTTCGCCCAAGACTTCTGCCGGTGCTGCCTGGGCAGGATCGGTCGCGGCCGGGGCAGCGTGATCGGCAGGAGCAGCGGTTGCGGCAGCTGGAGTGGCCGGCGCCTGGGCGTCAGCGAAAGCGGCAACCGGCGCCAGCATCAGGCTGAGGAGCAGGGCGGCCACCGCGCTCCAGGCGCGAGGTCGTTTGGTTGGCGAAGCGGGGAAATGATTGCGTGTCATGCTGGCCGGACCTGAGAGAATAAACGGGTGATGTTCTTCCAGGCCTCGAAAGGCCGAGAACAAAAGTGGGGCGCATTATTGCAAGTAATTCTTGTTAACAGAAGTAATAGCGTCTCTTTTTTTCCTGCATTGCTAGCTGCCTGTCTATTGCCGGCGCTAGTCTGTGGCTTTCCGACGGGAGTTTTCTGATGTCTGCACCTACTGTTTTGATCGCCGGCTGCGGTGATGTCGGCAGTCGCCTGGCTACACAACTGCTGGCGGCAGGATGGGAGGTTCATGGTCTGCGACGCGACGTTTCACGTCTGCCCGTGGGCGTCATCGGCGTTGCCGGTGACTTGTTCAACAAAAACTGCCCGGACACTTGGCCAGTCGGCGCCGTGGATTACCTGGTGTATTGCGCGGCGGCCACCGATCACGATGAAGCCGGTTACCGCGCCGCCTATGTCCAAGGCCTGGAGCATGTGCTGGAGTGGCTGAACGACTACGGACAGGTGCCCAACCGCCTGTTGTTCGTTTCCAGCAGCAGTGTTTACGGACAGCAGGATGGCGAATGGGTCGACGAGACTTCGCTGGCCGTGGCGGCGGGCTATTCCGGACGTGTGATGCTCGAGGCCGAGCAACTTGCCCTTGAAAGCGGCATTCCGGCGAGTATCGTGCGTTTGACCGGCATTTACGGCCCCGGTCGTGAATGGCTGCTGACGCAGGTGCGCCGGGGTTATCGCGTGGCGGTTGAGCCACCGTTGTATGCCAATCGGATTCATGCGGACGATGCCGCAGGGTTGATGGCGTGCCTGCTTGAGGCGGATCGGCGTGGAGTGGCGCTGGATGATGTCTACATCGGCGTCGATGACGAGCCGGCAGCATTGGCCGATGTGGTGAACTGGTTGCGCGGGTATCTGGGTGTGACCGAGTGGGACGACGACGCCAGCGTGCGTCGCACCGGCAGCAAGCGTTGCACTAATGCGCGGGCCAAAGCCTTGGGCTGGACGCCGAAGTATCCAAGCTTCCGCGAGGGTTATGCGGCGATTCTTGAAGGCCGCTGCTGACTTCCAGGCACCGTAAACACTGTGGGGCGAGCTCGCTCCCACAGGTGTTTTGTGGTGCTTTCAAGGGGCGCTTATTGCTTCTCGAGTAACCACTTGCGTTCACCTGGGGTGAACGAGGGCATCTCGTCCGCCTGCGCCGTGTTCACGGCCTGGAAAATCTCCAGCTCTTTGCCCTTGCGCGCAAAGATCCAGGCGTTGCCCTGGCCATTGAGTTGCAGCCACATGTTGTCGTTGCCGCCGCTCATGGATGCGCAATCGCCAGCCAGGCACAACGCATAACGATCGCTGCCTGGCAGGCCGGTCACCTGGCCATCGGCCTGGAATTGAACCGTGCTGCCTTCGCCTGGACCGCTGACGATTGTCCAGCCGCCGCCCATGTAGGCTGAATACAGTGCGCGCTCGAAGCTGGCACCGATCGGAGCGCCGTCCGGCACCGGAATCTGGGCGCGATCGAAAACCTGCTCAGGCTCGTTGTCGCTGGCAGACTGGCTCAGTTGCTTGCCGTCACGCTTCAGTTCGCTGGCCGAACTGCCATAAAAGTCGACTTTCCAGGCGCCGGATTCTTCACCCAGCAGCTTGCCTTCGACGTTTTCAAAACCGTTGGTGTAGCGGGCCTGGCTGGCCTTGGTGTTGATGTCCCACTCCAGGTTCGGGCCATAGGCCTGGAGCGCTTCACGCAGGGGGACGCCTTTGGCTGCAGCATCGATCGCCACCTGGTTGATCCAGGTGCCGCTGATATCACGATCGGCAGGGTTGCTGGCACATCCGCCCAGGAACAGGGCGAGCAGCGAGAGAGCAAGCGCGTTGCGCATGGTGGAATCCTTTCAAGCTTTCTTTACAGCAGAGCAGTCGGCGCAGCCTGGGGCTGCGCCGCACGGATTACTCGATGACCAGGATGGCATCCATTTCAACCTGTGAACCCTTTGGCAGGGCTGCTACGCCGATGGCGGCGCGGGCAGGGTAAGGCTGGTCGAAGTATTTGCCCATGATCTCGTTGACCTTGGCGAAGTGGCTCAGGTCGGTGAGGAAGATGTTCAGCTTGACGATGTCCTTGAACGAACCGCCAGCGGCTTCAGCCACGGCCTTGAGGTTCTCGAACACCTGGACGGTCTGGGCTTCGAAGCCTTCGACCAGTTCCATGGTTTTTGGGTCCAGAGGAATCTGACCCGACATGTAAACGGTGTTGCCAGCCTTGATCGCCTGGGAGTAAGTACCGATGGCGGCCGGGGCCTTGTCGCTGGTGATAACAGTCTTGGTCATTGATGACTCCTTGTAATGAGTTGGCTATGTTGGCGAGCTATGCACGCATGCGGGTGATGCGAATCACCCCGGTCAGGGCGCGCAGTTTCTTGATCACGCGGGCCAGGTGCACGCGGTCGTGCACGCTGACCACCAACTGGACCACGCTGATGCGACCATCGCGTTCGTCCATGCTGATTTTCTCGATGTTGCCGTCGGCGGCGTTGACGCTGCTGGCCAGCAGGGCGATCAGGCCGCGCTGGTGTTCCAGCTCGACGCGCAGCTCGACGTTGAATTCGCCGGTGACATCCTTGGCCCACGAGAGCTGGATGCATTTTTCCGGGTTGTGGCGGATTTCGCTGATGTTGCGGCAGTTGTCCAGATGCACGACCATGCCTTTGCCCGCGGACAGGTGGCCGACAATCGGGTCGCCCGGGATCGGCGTGCAACACTTGGCGTAGCTGAGCACCAGGCCTTCGGTACCGCGAATCGCCAGCGGGCCTTCCGGGCTTGGCAGCTGTTCGCCTTCGCCCAGCAGTCGGCGGGCCACCACATACGCCATGCGATTGCCCAGGCCGATGTCTTCCAGCAAATCTTCGATCAGTTCGAGGCGGTACTCGACGAGCATGGCCTTGATGCGCTCGGCCGGGATCTTCTCCAGCGCGCTGTCGAAACCGTTGAGGACCTTGTTCAGCAGGCGTTCGCCAAGGCTGATGGACTCGGAGCGACGTTGCAGTTTCAGTGCATGGCGAATGTGCGTACGCGCCTTGCCGGTGACCACGAAGTTGAGCCAGGCCGGGTTCGGCCGCGCGCCGGGAGCACTGACGATCTCGACCGTGGAGCCGCTTTGCAGCGGTTCGGACAGCGGCGCGAGGCGACGATTGATCCGGCAGGCGATGCAGCTGTTGCCGACGTCGGTGTGCACCGCGTAGGCAAAGTCGACGGCCGTGGAGCCCTTGGGCAGCTCCATGATCCGGCCTTTGGGCGTGAACACGTAGACCTCGTCCGGGAACAGGTCGATCTTCACGCTTTCGATGAATTCCAGCGAATTGCCGGCGCGTTGCTGCATTTCCAGCACGCCCTTGACCCACTGGCGCGCGCGGGCATGGGTGCCTTTGGGCTGCTCGTCGCCGCTGGATTTGTACAGCCAATGGGCGGCGATGCCGTTGTTGGCCATCTCTTCCATTTCGCGGGTGCGGATCTGGATCTCGATCGGCACGCCGTGCATGCCAAACAGTGTGGTGTGCAGCGACTGATAGCCGTTGGCCTTGGGGATCGCGATGTAATCCTTGAAGCGTCCCGGCAACGGTTTGTACAAATTATGTACGGCACCCAGCACGCGGTAGCAGGTATCGACCTTGTCGACGATGATCCGGAACGCGTAGACGTCCATGATCTCGTTGAAGGCCCGACGCTTGCCGCGCATTTTCTTGTAGATGCCGTAGAGGTGTTTCTGGCGACCGCTGACCTCGCCCTGGATGCCATCGATGGCCAGGCAGTGGCTCAGGGATTCTTCGATCTTGTTGACGATTTCCTTGCGGTTGCCCCGGGCGCGTTTGACGGCCTGGTAGATCCGCGCGGAGCGCATCGGGTGCATGGCCTTGAAGCCGAGGTCTTCGAACTCTATGCGGATGGCGTGCATGCCCAGCCGGTTGGCGATGGGCGCATAGATTTCCAGGGTTTCCTTGGCGATGCGCCGGCGCTTTTCGCCGGACAGCACTTCCAGAGTGCGCATGTTGTGCAGGCGGTCGGCCAGCTTGACCAGGATCACACGAATGTCGCGGGCCATGGCCATGGCCATTTTCTGGAAGTTTTCAGCCTGGGCTTCAGCCTTGGTCTCGAAGTTCATCTGGGTCAGCTTGCTGACCCCGTCGACCAGTTCGGCCACGGTTTCGCCGAATTGCGCTTGCAGCGCCTCTTTGGCAATACCGGTGTCTTCGATCACGTCATGCAGCATCGCAGCCATCAGGCTCTGATGGTCCATGTGCATGTCGGCAAGAATGTTCGCAACCGCGAGTGGGTGCGTGACGTACGCTTCGCCGCTACGGCGGCGTTGGCCGTCGTGGGCTTGTTCGGCGTAGAAATACGCTCGGCGGACCAGGTTGACCTGGTCCTTGCCGAGGTAGGTCGATAAGCGATCGGCGAGGGCGTCTATGCTCGGCATGATGTCTCCTGCCACAAGCTGTGATCCCGCGCCGTGCTACGTCGACCAGGCATAGGCTTAGACGGCCTCGTTGGACTCGTCCTCGAATGCAGCAAAAAGCGGTTCATCTTCAACGATTTCGGCTTCGGCGATAGCTGCGTAGTCGATCAGGCCTTCAGCGATTTCACGCAGGGCGACGACGGTAGGCTTGTCGTTTTCCCATGCTACTTTCGGCTCTTTGCCGCCGGTGGCCAGTTGACGGGCACGCTTGGTAGAGAGCATGACCAGCTCAAAGCGGTTATCCACGTGTTCTAGGCAGTCTTCAACGGTTACGCGGGCCATGGTCTTCCTCGTAGCAAATGCAATATGCGCGCTGCCCGGATGGGCGAGCGGACTCAACAGTTTAAAAAATCACCAGCGATTAGGGAAGCGCTGATTTTTTGACCAAGCCCTTCGACGCGCTGCAAGTGCCAATGTAAAGCCCTTGCAACGGTTTTGGGAAGAGCTGATTAACCGAGCAGTTCGGCCAGCAGTTTGCCGAAACGCACCTGTTGGCGTTTCTGCTGCAGCTGATTGGCGCGGAAAATCGCCTTCAGATCGTCCAGCGCGTGGGCGAAATCGTCGTTGATGATCAGGTAGTCGTATTCGACGTAATGGCTCATCTCGCTGACGGCTTCACGCATCCGGCCGTCGATGATCTCGTCGCTGTCCTGGCCGCGGTTGGTCAGGCGCTGGTGCAGGGCCTGGAGCGACGGCGGCAGAATGAAAATCGAGCGTGCCTGCGGCATCAGCTTGCGCACTTGCTCGGCGCCTTGCCAGTCGATTTCAAGGATCAGGTCGTGACCTTCGTCCAGTGTCTGCTGCAGGCGGCTTTGCGAGGTGCCGTAAAAGTTGCCGAAGACTTCCGCGCGTTCGAGGAAGTCGCCGTGCTCGCCCATTTTCACGAACTCTTCGCGGGTCACGAAGTGATAGTTCACGCCGTCCACTTCACCCGGACGCATGGCACGGGTGGTGTGGGAAATCGATACGCGAATCTCCGGATTGGCGTCGGTCAGGGCCTTGACCAGACTGCTCTTGCCCGCGCCCGATGGCGCGGAAATGATGTACAGGGTGCCGGTGCTGTGGGTCATGTCGGGGTAGCCTTACTCAATGTTCTGCACTTGTTCGCGCATCTGCTCGATCAACACCTTGAGGTTGACCGCAGCCTGGGTGCTGCGCGGGTCGAAGGCTTTGGAGCCCAGTGTGTTGGCTTCGCGGTTGAGTTCCTGCATCAGGAAGTCCAGGCGCCGACCGGAAGCGCCGCCGGATTTGAGTACCCGGCGAACTTCGATGATGTGAGTACTCAGGCGATCCAGTTCTTCGGCGACGTCGCTTTTTTGCGCGAGCATGACCATTTCCTGCTCCAGGCGCTGCGGATCCATCTCCGCCTTCATGTCGGCGAAGCGGTCGAGGATTTTCTGGCGCTGGGTGGCGAGCATTTGCGGGACCAGTTCGCGCAAGGTCACCACGTCTTCTTCGATGGAGCTCAGGCGCTCGTTGATCAGCCGCGCCAGCTCCGCGCCTTCGCGCTCACGGCCGGCCTTCAGCTCTTTGAGACCCTGATTGAACAGTGCCAGCGCTTCGGCGTTCAAGGCTTGCGGGTCGGTGGCGTCGCCAACCAGTACGCCGGGCCAGGCCAGGATTTCCAGCGGGTTCAGTGCTGCCGGGTTGTTGATCAGGCTGGCGATGGTCTCGGCGGCGGCGACCAGTTGTGCGGCGCGCTCCTGATCGACTTGCAGTGCTTTGCCGGTGTTTTCTTCGGTGAAGCGCAGGGTGCATTCGAGCTTGCCCCGCGATACACCCTGGCGCAGGGCCTCACGAACAGCGCCCTCGAGGTCGCGAAAGGACTCCGGCAGGCGCAGGTGGGGCTCCAGGTAGCGGCTGTTGACCGACCGCAGTTCCCAGCTCAGGGTGCCCTGGACGCTGGCTTTTTCGACGCGGGCGAAGGCGGTCATGCTGTGCACCATGGCGGTACCTCGCAATGCAGATCGGCACAGAACCGAGGTTCCGGGAATCCGATATCAATGAATTAAAGCCGACTGGCAGCAAAGGCGCAGGATTGTAGCGCAGTGGCGCGGATGCGCCCAAACACAGGGTGTGACAAAGAGCGGCAGGCCTTCGCCGGCGCGCGGTACAGAGCCATCGGTCGTCGGCGGATTTTTTTAGAAGTGCCCAGTGGCGGCCGTCGGCTCTATAATGCTCCGCAGTTTTCCGTCCCCAGTACAGGTATTCCCTATGATACGTCCAAGTGGTCGCGCTGCCGATCAGCTCCGCTCGATCCGCATCACCCGCAACTACACCAAACACGCCGAGGGTTCTGTGCTGGTCGAGTTCGGTGATACCAAGGTCATCTGCACCGTCAGCGTTGAACCGGGCGTACCGCGTTTCCTGAAAGGCCAGGGCCAGGGTTGGCTGACGGCCGAGTACGGCATGCTGCCGCGTGCTACCGGCGAGCGTAACCAGCGTGAAGCCAGCCGTGGCAAGCAGGGCGGTCGCACCCTGGAGATCCAGCGCCTGATCGGTCGCTCCCTGCGCGCCGCGCTGGACATGTCCAAACTGGGCGACATCACCCTGTACGTCGACTGCGATGTGATCCAGGCTGATGGCGGCACCCGCACTGCTTCGATCACCGGCTCCATGGTTGCGCTGATCGATGCCTTGAAAGTCATCAAGAAGCGTGGCGGCCTGAAGGGCGGCGACCCGGTCAAACAGATGATCGCCGCTGTTTCCGTGGGCATGTACAAGGGTGAGCCGGTGCTCGATCTCGACTACCTGGAGGATTCGGCCGCCGAAACTGACCTGAACGTGGTGATGACCAGCGCTGGCGGTTTCATCGAAGTCCAGGGCACTGCCGAAGGCGCGCCGTTCCAGCCTGAAGAGCTGAACGCCATGCTGGAGCTGGCCAAAAAAGGCATGAACGAAATTTTCGAACTGCAAAAGGCCGCACTGGCCGACTGACCGAACCGCTCCAGGCAAGGAGGACATCATGAGTGACGAACAACTACCGCTGCCCACGCCGAGCCAAGAGGTGCGTCAGTGGGCGATGTTTTGTCACTTGTCCGCCTTGCTGGGGATCTGGATTCCGTTCGGCACGATCATTGGCCCGCTGATTCTCTGGCAGATGAAGCGCGAGATGGACCCGTTCATCGATGCCCAGGGCAAGGAAGCGTTGAATTTTCAGATCAGCGTCGCGATCGCCTCGGCTATCTGCTTCCTGCTGATGGTGGTGATTATCGGGTTCTTCCTGTTTGGCCTGATCGCCATTGGTGCGTTGGTGCTGACCATCATCGCTGGCGTGAAGGCTAATGAAGGGCAGCCTTATCGATATCCGTTTACCTGGCGGTTGATCAAATAACGATCGGCAAGGGGCGGCGTCGCCCACAAAAAAGCCGACCCTGAGGTCGGCTTTTTTGTGTCTGCGAAACGACGCTTAAATGGTCAGCGTCCAGTCATAGTCCACGATCAGCGGTGCGTGTTGCGAGAACCGCGGCTGGCGTGGCAAGCGTGCGCTGCGTACGAAGCGGCGCAGGCCCGGGGTCAGCAGTTGATAGTCGAAGCGCCAACCGAGGTTGAGCATCTCCGCCTGTTCGTTGTCCGGCCACCAGCTGTACTGGTCGCCTTCACGGCTGACTTCTCGCAGGGCGTCGACATAACCCATGTTGCCGACAATCTCGTCCATCCAGGCACGTTCAGGTGCCAGGAAGCCCGGAGATTGCTGGCTGTCGCGCCAGTTCTTGATGTCGAGCTTCTGCTGCGCCACGTACAGCGAGCCACAGTAAATGTACTCGCGACGTTTGCGCCGCTGCTTGTCCAGGTACTTACCGAAGTCGTCCATGAGCTTGAACTTCTGGTTCAAGTCCTCATCGCCGTTCATCCCCGAAGGGAGCAGCAAGGTGGCAATACTGACTTTGTCGAAATCTGCTTGCAGGTAGCGCCCGTAGCGGTCGGCCGTCTCGAAACCGAGACCGCTGATGACAGCCTTCGGTTGCAGCCGCGAATACAAAGCCACGCCGCCTTGGGCAGGGACTTCAGCATCGCAGGCATAAAGGAAGTAGCCATCCAGTTGGAAGGCTGGGTCATCCAGTTCAAAGGCGGAGGCACGGGTGTCCTGCAGGCAGATGACGTCGGCATTCTGTGCTTGCAGCCAACTGAGCAAACCACGCTCGACTGCAGCCTGAATACCATTGACGTTCACACTGATGATCCGCATAAATGGCCCCAAAAATCGCGTGCGTGTATGATACACGGCGTCAAGCTAATTAGCTAAATCCGTGGTATTTGGGGTTTTTTCATGCAAGCGTATCAGCGCGATTTCATCCGTTTTGCCATCGATCGCGGCGTTTTGCGCTTCGGTGAGTTCACCCTGAAGTCCGGGCGCACCAGTCCTTACTTCTTCAACGCGGGCCTGTTCAACTCGGGTTCGGCCCTGGCGCAGCTGGGGCGTTTCTACGCCGCCGCCATTGCCGAGAGCGGCATTTCGTTCGACGTGCTGTTTGGGCCTGCCTACAAAGGCATCCCGCTGGCTGCGACTACCGCTGTCGCGCTGGCCGAGCATCACGACCGTGACCTGCCATGGTGCTTCAACCGCAAGGAAGCCAAGGCCCACGGCGAAGGCGGCAGCCTGGTTGGCGCACCGCTGACCGGTGAAGTGCTGATCATCGACGACGTGATCACCGCTGGCACCGCCATCCGTGAAGTGATGCAGATCATTGCCTCCCAGGACGGCGCCAAGGCGGCAGGCGTGCTGATCGCCCTGAACCGTCAGGAGCGTGGCAATGGCGAGTTGTCGGCGATCCAGGAAGTCGAGCGTGACTTTGGCATCCCGGTCATCAGCATCGTTTCGCTGAACCAGGTGCTGGAATTCCTGGCGGACGATCCGCAGCTCAAGCAGCATCTGCCAGCCGTGGAAGCCTATCGCGCGCAGTTCGGCGTCTAACGCACACCGCCTCCTGCAGGGATCTCTGGCAAAAAAAGCCCCCGCTCAGCCAGGCTGAGCGGGGGCTTTCTGTGTGCGCTATCGCTTAGTGGCGCTTGCGATTGCTGATCAGGGTGCCCACGCCGGTATCGGTGAAGATTTCCAGCAGGATCGCGTTTGGCACGCGGCCGTCGATGATCAAAGAGCTGCCCACACCGCCCTGGACCGCTTCCAGCGCGCAACGGATCTTCGGCAACATGCCGCCGTAGATGGTGCCGTCGGCGATCAGTTCGTCGACCTGTGCAGTGCTCAGGCCGGTCAGGACCTTGCCCGACTTGTCCATCAGGCCGGCGATGTTGGTCAGCAGCATCAGCTTCTCGGCTTTCAATGCTTCGGCGACTTTACCAGCCACCAGGTCAGCGTTGATGTTGTACGACTCGCCGTTGGCACCGACACCGATGGGCGCGATCACCGGAATGAAGTCGCCCTTGACCAGCAGGTTCAGCAGGTCGGTGTTGATCCCGACCACTTCGCCCACATGGCCGATGTCGATGATTTCCGGGGTGGTCATCTCCGGGGTCTGGCGGGTGACGGTGAGCTTCTTCGCACGAATCAGCTCGGCGTCCTTGCCGGTCAGGCCGATGGCGCTGCCGCCATGACGGTTGATCAGGTTGACGATGTCCTTGTTGACCTGGCCGCCAAGGACCATTTCCACCACATCCATGGTCGCAGCGTCGGTGACGCGCATGCCGTCGACAAAGTGACTCTCGATCGACAGTCGCTTGAGCAGGTCACCGATTTGCGGACCGCCGCCGTGAACCACCACCGGGTTGATGCCCACGGCCTTCATCAGCACGATGTCGCGGGCGAAGCCGGTTTTCAGCTCCTCGCTTTCCATCGCGTTGCCGCCGTATTTGATCACCAGTGTCTTGCCGACATAACGGCGGATGTAAGGCAACGCTTCGGACAGGACCTTGGCGGTGTTGGCGGCGGCTTCGCGTTCGAGGGTCATTCAGGGCTCCGGGTGAATCAGAACGGTAGTTGGAGATCGGGTGCAACGCGCTTGAGCTGGATGCGGAACACATCCTTGATGCGTTGCAGTTCAGCCTCGTCATCGGCCTCGAAACGCAGCACCAGCACCGGTGTGGTGTTGGATGCGCGTACCAGGCCCCAGCCTTTGGCATAGTCGACTCGCACGCCGTCAATGGTGGTCAGGTCGGCGCCTGCGCCCCACTGTGCGTCGTGCAGTGCATCAATGATGCTGAATTTGCTCTCTTCGGTCACATGGATATTGATTTCCGGCGTAGAAATATCGTTAGGGAAGGTCGCGAACAGCTCTTCCGCCGAGGATTTTTCCTTGCTGAGGATCTCCAGCAACCGCGCGGCGCTGTAAATGCCGTCGTCGAAACCGAACCAGCGCTCCTTGAAGAAGATATGCCCGCTCATTTCGCCGGCCAACAAGGCGCCGGACTGTTTCATTTTCTTTTTGATCAACGAGTGACCGGTCTTCCACATTAGCGACTGGCCGCCGTATTCCTTGATCAGCGGGATCAGGCGGCGGGTGCATTTGACGTCGAAGATGATCTCGGCGCCAGGGTTGCGCGCCACGACGTCGCGGGCGAACAGCATCAGCAGGCGGTCCGGGTAGACGATGCTGCCGGTGTTGGTCACCACGCCGACGCGGTCGCCATCGCCATCGAAGGCCAGGCCGATGTCAGCCTGGGTTTCCTTGACCTTGTTGATCAGGTCCACGAGGTTTTCAGGCTTGCCCGGGTCCGGGTGGTGGTTCGGGAAGTTGCCATCCACTTCGCAGAACAGCGGGATGACTTCGCAGTTCAGCGCTTCGATCAGTTGCGGGGCGATCACGCCGGCCGCGCCGTTGCCGCAGTCGACGACCACTTTCAGGCGTCGGGCCAGCTTGATGTCCTGAACGATTTCGGTGGTGTAGCGGTCGAGGATCTCGACCTGGGTGATGCTGCCCTGGCCACTGCTCAGGTTGTTGGTCTTGAGGCGGTCGTGCAGGGCCTGGATCTGTTCGTTGGCCAGAGTGTCGCCGGCAATGACGATCTTGAAGCCGTTGTAGTTCGACGGGTTGTGGCTGCCGGTGAGCATCACACCGGATTTGCCGGCGAGCACGTTGGCGGCGTAGTAGAGCGCCGGAGTCGGGACCAGGCCGACATCACTGACGTGGCAGCCGCTGTCGGCGATGCCTTTGATCAGTTGTGCGACCAGCTCCGGGCCGGACAGGCGGCCATCGCGACCGACGGACACGTTCGGTTCGCCCTGGGCCAGGCTCTGGGAGCCGACGGCGCGGCCGATCCAGTAAGCGGTTTCAGCGTTCAGGAACTCTGGAACGGTGCCGCGAATGTCATAGGCGCGGAAAATGCTGTCAGGGAACTTGGGTGCGATGTTGGCCGGGGTGTTCATCTGTGGAAATGCTCCATCTCGAAAGTGGCTGGACAGGACGCCGAGTCATTCGACGGCAGGTTCAAACTGAAGGGTATGACGGCGTTTTCCACAGAGAGTTCGTGGTGTGAAAGGGCCATGACGCCCCCGACGGCAAGGGTTTGGCCAGGCAATGCCTTGATTTTCGGTGCTAAACCTTGCAGATGACAATTTGAATTTTGTGGCGAGGGAGCTTAATCCCCCGCCACAGAAGAGCGTGACCGGATCAACGAGTACCGGTATGGCCGAAACCGCCAGTGCCGCGCTCGGTTTCAACAAACTCTTCAACCATCTCGAAGTGAGCCTGCACCACCGGCACCAGCACCAGTTGCGCCAGGCGCTCGCCGACCGGCATGGTGAATTCGGTCTGGCCACGGTTCCAGCAGGAGACCATCAATGGGCCCTGGTAGTCGGAGTCGATCAGCCCCACCAGGTTACCCAGCACGATGCCGTGCTTATGGCCCATTCCCGAGCGCGGCAGAATCAGCGCTGCCAGGTTCGGGTCACCGATGTAGACCGACAGACCGGTGGGGATCAGCACGGTTTCACCCGGCTTGATCACGGTGTCCTGTTCCAGCATGGCACGCAGGTCGAGGCCGGCGGAGCCCGGTGTGGCGTATTGCGGCAGCGGGAATTCGGTACCGATGCGGGGGTCGAGGATCTTGGCTTGCAAAGCGTGCATGTAAATTAAACCTGGTTCAGACGTTCGGCGATAAAAGCGATCAGCTGGCGAGCAATCTTGCTCTTGCTGGTCTGGGCGAAGAGTGTGGCGTGAAGCTCACGGTCGATGACGCTGCAGGCGTTTTCTTCGCTGTTGAAGCCAATGCTCGGGTTGGCGACGTCGTTGGCGACGATCAAATCGAGATTCTTGTCTTTCAACTTGCGTGCAGCGTAATCGAGCAGGTGCTCGGTCTCGGCGGCGAAACCGACACTGAACGGGCGGTCGGGACGGGTGGCGATGGTGGCCAGAATGTCCGGGTTGCGCACCATCTGCAGCAGCAAGCCGTCGCCGTTCGTAGGATCTTTCTTGAGCTTCTGTGGGGCGACGACTTCCGGGCGGTAATCCGCGACTGCTGCCGAGGCGATGAACAGGTCGCAAGGGATCGCCGCTTCGCAGGCGGCCAGCATGTCGCGGGCGCTGACCACGTCGATGCGGGTGACGCGATCCGGGGTCGGCAGATGCACCGGGCCGGTGATCAAGGTCACGCGGGCACCCGCTTCCACGGCCGCTTCGGCCAGGGCAAAGCCCATTTTCCCGGAGCTGTGGTTGGTGATGTAACGCACCGGGTCGATGTTTTCCTGGGTCGGGCCGGCCGTGATCAGCACGTGTTTTCCGGTCAGTGCCTGACGCTGGAAACAGTCGGCGGCGCACTGGGCCAGTTCAAGGGCTTCGAGCATGCGCCCCAGGCCGACGTCGCCACAGGCCTGGCTACCGGACGCCGGGCCGAAGACCTTGATGTCGCGGCTTTCGAGGGTTTGCAGGTTGGCCTGGGTCGCCGGATCGCGCCACATCGCCTGGTTCATGGCTGGCGCAACGGCGACCACTGCGTCGGTGGCCAGCACCAGCGTGGTCAGCAGGTCATCGGCAATGCCTTGGGCCAGGCGGGCGATCAGGTCCGCCGTGGCAGGGGCGATCAGCACCAGGTCGGCCCATTTGGCCAGTTCGATATGCCCCATGGCCGCTTCGGCCGCCGGGTCCAGCAGGTCCAGGTGGACCGGGTGCCCGGACAGGGCCTGCATGGTCAGCGGGGTGATGAATTCTGCGCCGCCTCGGGTCATGACCACGCGCACTTCGGCGCCCTGATCGATCAGGCGGCGAACCAGGTCGGCGCTCTTGTAGGCTGCGATGCCGCCGCCGACGCCCAGAACAATGCGTTTCCGATACAGCCGCTGCATAGGCCTGCCTTTCAATTCGTTGGTGACATACGTGGCGAAACCCCCTCCCCAGGGTGAATTCGCCCGCAAAAAAGATGGGCTACGATATCACAGCGACCGCTATGGAACAGCGGTGCCCACAGACAGGGAGGTGCTATGAGTATTCGCGATTGGCCGGCGGCGGAGCGGCCGCGGGAGAGGTTGCTTGAACAGGGCTCGGGAAGTCTTTCGGACGCCGAACTGCTGGCGATTTTTTTACGAACGGGCGTGGTGGGCAAAAGCGCGGTAGATCTGGCGCGGCACCTGTTGAATCAATTTGGCAGCCTGCGTTCGCTGCTTGAGGCCGATCAGGAAACGTTCAGCAAGCAACTGGGGCTAGGTCCGGCGAAATTTGCCCAACTGCAAGCTGCTCAAGAAATGAGCAGGCGTCATCTGGCCGAGCGTGCGCGTCAAAAATCGGCACTGGAGAATCCACAAGCGGTTCGCGAGTACCTCAAGTCGATGCTGCGCCACGAGCCACACGAGGTATTTGGTTGCCTGTTTCTCGATTCCAGGCATCAGGTACTGGCGTTTGAGACGCTATTTCGCGGCTCCATCGACAACACCAGCGTTCATCCGCGAGAGGTGGTCAAGCGCGCCTTGGCCAACAACGCAGCGGCATTGATCCTCTGCCACAACCACCCGTCGGGTAACTCCGACCCCAGCCAGGCCGACCGAGTGCTCACCAAGCGCCTGCAAAAGGCGCTGGAGTTGATTGACGTGCGGGTGCTGGATCACTTCATCATCGGCGATGGCGACCCGTTGTCGATGGCTGAGTATGGGTGGATGTGAATGATTCACTGTCGGAGCGAGCTTTGCTCGCGATGGCGGTCGGGGCACCGCTTTCATTCAGGCAACCCCCGTCATCGTTGAAGTCCATCGCGAGCAGAGCTCGCTCCTACAGGGTTTCAGCCGTTTATTTCAGGTTCACCCTGGAGTAGTCCTGCCGACCGAACGGGCTGACCGAATAACCCTCGACATCCTTGCGTGTCAGCGCAAAGGCCGTCGGGTGGGCCAGGGGCAACCACAGGGCCTGCTGCTGGATCTGCGTCTGGGCCTGTTCGTAGAGCTTGCTGCGCACACCTTGCTCGCCAGTGGTCTTGCCAGCACTGATCAGTCTGTCCAGGTCCTGGTTGCAGTAGCGGGCGAAGTTGGTGCCGGACTTGACCGCGGCGCAGGAAAACTGCGGCGTGAGGAAGTTGTCCGGGTCGCCGTTATCGCCAGCCCAGCCCATGAACAGCAAGTCATGTTCACCGGCCTTGGCGCGGCGGATCAGTTCGCCCCACTCGATCACCCGGATCTCGGCCTGAATGCCGATTTCCGCGAGGTCAGACTGCAGCAGTTGGGCGCCAAGGCTCGGGTTCGGGTTCAGCAGGCTGCCCGACGGGCGAGTCCAGATGGTGGTCTGGAAGCCGTCCTTGAGCCCGGCCTTGGCCATCAATGCCTTGGCCTTCGCCACGTCATGCGGATAGCCCGGCAGGCTTTTGGCGTAGCTCCAGGTGTTGGGTGGGTAGGGGCCGTTGGCGGCTTCGGCAGTGCCTTCGAACACGGCTTTGAGATAGTTGGCCTTGTCGAACGCGAGGTTGATGGCCTGACGGACTTCAGGTTTGTCCAGCGGCGGGTGCTGGCTGTTGATGCCGACGAATGCGGTCATGAACGCGTCAGTCTTTTCGACTTTCAGGGTCGGCTCTTTCAGCGCTTCCTGTACGTCCAGAGGCTTGGGCGACAGGGCGATCTGGCATTCGTTACGGCGCAATTTCTGCAGGCGCACATTGGCGTCCGGCGTGATGGCGAAGATCAGCGGATCTACAGCGGGTTTGCCACCGAAGTAATCCGGGTTGGCCTTGTAGCGAACCGAGGCGTCCTTCTGGAAACGGGTGAACACGAATGGCCCCGTACCGATTGGCTGACTGTTGAGCTTCTCGGGCGTACCGGCCTTCATCAATTTTTCGGCGTATTCGGCCGAATAGATCGAGGCGAAGCCCATGCTCAGGGTCGCCAGGAAGGTCGAGTCCGGGTGGTCGAGGGTGAAACGCACTGTCTGCGGATCGAGGGCGTCGATTTTTTTGATCAGTGCAGGCAACTGCATCGATTGCGCGTGCGGGAAGCCGCTCTGGGCGACTTTGTGCCACGCATTGGCCGGGTCGAGCATGCGGTCGAAACTGAAAATCACGTCTTCGGCGCTCAGGTCGCGCGTCGGGGTGAAGTACTCAGTGCGATGGAATTTCACCTGCGGGTGCAGTTTGAACACGTAGATCAGGCCGTCGGCGCTGACGTCCCAGCTGTCGGCGAGGCTGGCGACCACTTTGCCACTGGCCGTGTCGAAGTCCACCAGGCGATTCATCAATACATCGGCGGAGGCGTTGGTGGTGGTCAGCGAGTTGTACTGCACCACGTCGAACCCTTCGGGGCTGGCCTCGGTGCAGACGCTCAGGGCGGCGGCAAAGGCCTGTGGGCTCAGCAGAAGCGGGGCGAGCAACAACGGTAGGGCAGCGAGGCGCATGGTCGGTTCCTTTACAGATCGAAGGCCCATCTGCAAGTGCAGTCTGGAAAAGGCTTACCCTAGTAGGCTCTTTTGCAAATGACTATCCCCTTTTTCATTTTGAGGAGACTATAGGCGACTGATTTTGCTGGGCAGCGATTGAGCAAAACCCCTGGTTGGCTCGATGAGCAGATTTTCTGCGACGAGCGGTCGCCTTCGACGATAGCCTTTGTCCAAGGCGCTCGGAGCCCGGAAAACGGGGTTTTTGTTAATTCAACGCACACGGAATGTTGTTGCTCTCCAGTCTTTCTGGTATAAAGCAGCGCTCTTTTCTAGGGGCCCGGTTCCTTCACTGTAGGTGTAGCCGGTAAGACCTCTAAAGAATCGCGGCGCCTGGCGCCACAATGACTAGAGATTAAGCGGCCAACCCATGCCGGGTTGGGCATGTGGTTTTAGAGGGCTGAGGCATGTCTAGAGTATGTCAAGTTACCGGTAAGGGTCCGGTGACTGGGAACAACATTTCCCACGCAAACAACAAAACCCGTCGTCGTTTCCTGCCGAACCTGCAGCATCACCGCTTCTGGGTTGAAGAAGAGAAACGTTTTGTGCGTCTGCGCGTATCTGCCAAAGGCATGCGCATCATCGACAAGCGTGGCATCAGTGTCGTGCTGGCCGAACTTCGTCGCGATGGCAAGGTTTAAGGGAGCTAATCATGCGTGAATTGATTCGTTTGATTTCGAGCGCCGGTACTGGTCACTTCTACACTACCGACAAGAACAAGCGTACTACTCCGGACAAAATCGAGATCAAGAAATATGATCCGGTTGTTCGCAAGCACGTGATCTACAAAGAAGGCAAAATCAAGTAATTGATTTTTCTCTCTTACGAAAAAGGCCCGTATCGCGAGATACGGGCCTTTTTTGTTGCCTGCGGATTATGCAGTGCCTGTCAGGGCCCCTTCGCGAGCAGGCTCGCTCCCACATTGTCCGTTACCACCTGTGGGAGCGAGCCTGCTCGCGAAAGCGTCGGCCCAGGCACGCGATTTGTCAGGCCTTCTGTTCAAACGCCACATAGATCTTGCGGCATGGCTCCAGCACTTCCCAGGTGCCGCGAAAGCCTGCCGGGATCACGAAGCGATCACCCACACGCAGCGTCTTGGCATTGCCGTCGAGGTCACGTATCACGGAAACCCCCTGCACGATTTCGCAGTATTCGTGTTCGGTGAAGTTCACCGTCCACTGGCCGACAGCCCCTTCCCATACGCCGGCGTTCAATTGGCCGCAAGGGCTGTTGTAGTGGTTGTACACCACTTGCTCGGGATCACCCTTCAGTACTTTGGTCGGATCCGGGCGATAGCGTTCGGCGGCGGTGGTGGCCTGGCTGAAGTCGACGATATTCTGGATGCTCATTGTTGTATTCCCTCGTTATTGTTGGTATCGCCAAAGTCTATGTTTATTAAAATGAACATCGCAAGGCCGTTTGCCGGCGTTATGTCAAATATATTGAAACTTCACCTGCCACTGGTTTAGGGTGGTGGTTGCCTTGGGCCGACAAGCAGGCTGGCCGGGCAGAATTCCTGACAGCGCCCGCGAAGAACGCGGGTGTCGTATCAATAAGAGGAGGACACTCGCATGACCACCCTGACCCGTGCCGACTGGGAACAACGTGCCCGCGACCTGAAAATCGAAGGCCGCGCCTATATCAATGGCGAATACACCGACGCCGTTTCGGGCGAGACCTTCGAGTGCATCAGCCCGGTCGATGGCCGTCTGTTGGGCAAGATTGCCAGCTGTGACGCCGCCGATGCCCAGCGCGCGGTGGAAAACGCCCGCGCCACATTCAATTCCGGTGTCTGGTCGCGCCTGGCGCCGACCAAGCGCAAATCCACCATGATCCGTTTCGCCGGCCTGCTCAAACAGCACGCCGAAGAGCTGGCTCTGCTTGAAACCCTGGACATGGGCAAGCCGATCAGTGATTCCCTGTACATCGACGTTCCCGGCGCGGCGCAAGCCCTGAGCTGGAGTGGCGAAGCCATCGACAAGATCTATGACGAAGTAGCGGCCACCCCGCACGATCAACTGGGTCTGGTGACCCGTGAGCCGGTGGGTGTTGTCGGCGCCATCGTGCCGTGGAACTTCCCGCTGATGATGGCGTGCTGGAAACTGGGCCCGGCGCTGTCCACCGGTAACTCGGTGATCCTCAAGCCGTCCGAAAAATCACCGCTGACCGCCATCCGTATCGCTGAACTGGCTGTCGAAGCCGGCATTCCGAAAGGCGTGCTGAACGTATTGCCGGGTTACGGTCACACTGTCGGTAAGGCCCTGGCCCTGCACAACGATGTCGACACCCTGGTGTTCACCGGCTCGACCAAAATCGCCAAGCAACTGTTGATCTACTCCGGTGAGTCGAACATGAAGCGCGTCTGGCTCGAAGCCGGCGGCAAGAGCCCGAACATCGTGTTCGCCGATGCACCGAACCTGCAGGATGCTGCCGAAGCCGCTGCTGGCGCTATCGCCTTCAACCAGGGCGAAGTCTGCACCGCCGGTTCGCGCCTGCTGGTGGAGCGTTCGATCAAGGATAAATTCCTGCCGCTGGTGATCGAGGCGCTGAAGGCCTGGAGGCCGGGCAATCCGCTGGATCCGGCGACCAATGTTGGCGCGCTGGTCGATACCCAGCAGATGAACACCGTGCTGTCCTACATCGAGTCCGGTCATGCCGATGGCGCCAGGTTGGTGGCCGGTGGCAAGCGTACGCTCCAGGAAACTGGTGGCACTTACGTTGAACCGACCATTTTCGATGGCGTGAGCAACGCGATGAAAATCGCCCAGGAAGAAATTTTCGGCCCGGTACTGTCGGTCATCGAATTCGACAGCGCCGAAGAAGCCATCGCGATCGCCAACGACACGCCGTACGGCTTGGCCGCCGCGGTCTGGACTGGCGACATTTCCAAGGCTCACCTCACCGCCCGCGCACTGCGTGCCGGTAGCGTGTGGGTCAACCAGTACGATGGCGGCGACATGACCGCTCCGTTCGGTGGCTTCAAGCAGTCCGGCAATGGTCGCGACAAGTCCCTGCACGCGTTCGACAAATATACCGAGCTGAAGGCGACCTGGATCAAGTTGTAAGCCGTTAAGGGAGGTCTGTTGTAGAGCAGGCCTCCCGAACGACACAGATCCCTTGTGGGGGCGAGCTTGCTCGCGATAGCGGTGTAACAGTCGACTTCAATGTTGAATGTTGCTCCGTCATCGCGAGCAAGCTCGCTCCCACAATGTTTTGTGTTGTACATAAAAATATCCACAGGAGCGTGGAGTATGCGTTGGGCGACTTATTTCGCCGTTTTGGCATCTGTCTTGAGTGTCGGCCTGGCCCTGGGTGTCAGCATGCCGCTGGTGTCGTTTCGCCTGGAGAGCTGGGGCTACGGCTCGTTTGCCATTGGTGTGATGGCTGCGATGCCGGCCATCGGCGTCCTGTTGGGGGCGAAAATCTCCAGCCATCTGGCGGCACGATTCGGCACGGCCAATCTGATGCGCCTGTGTCTGTGGGGCGGGGCGGTTTCGATCGGTTTGCTCGCACTGTTGCCGAGCTATCCGATCTGGTTGGTGCTACGGCTGATGATCGGGGTGATCCTGACCCTTGTATTCATCATCGGTGAAAGCTGGATCAATCAACTGGTGGTCGAGCAATGGCGTGGGCGGCTGGTGGCATTGTATGGCAGCAGCTACGCACTGAGTCAGCTGGCAGGGCCGGTGTTGCTTGGTTTCCTCGGTACCGAGCGCGATTATGGCTTTTGGGTGGGTGTCGGCTTGTTGATGGCGGCTCCATTCCTGTTGCTGGGGCGCAGTGGTGCGCCAAGCAGCGAGGCCAGCAGCGTGACTTTGAATGATTTGCTCGCTTTCTGTCGTGGCTTGCCGGCGATTGCCTGGGCAGTGTCATTGTTCGCCGCGTTCGAGGCGATGATTCTGACGCTGTTGCCGGTTTATTGCCTGCGCCAGGGTTTCACCACGGAGATCGCCCTGGCGATGGTCAGTACGGTGGTGGTCGGTGATGCCGTGCTGCAATTGCCGATTGGCGCGTTGGCCGATCGCTTGTCGCGACGCGCGTTGTTCACCGGTTGTGCGGTGGTTTTGCTGATGTCGAGCCTGGCGATTCCGATGCTGATCGACACGCTGTTGATCTGGCCATTGTGGGTGCTGTTCGGCGCCAGCGCCGGCGGGCTGTTCACCTTGTCGCTGATCCTGATCGGCGAGCGTTATCGCGACGACGCACTGGTACGCGCCAACGCGCATATTGCCCAGCTTTGGGGGATTGGTTGTTTGATCGGGCCGTTGCTGGCGGGCGCCGGCAGCCAGTGGATCAGCGGTCATGCGTTGCCGTTGCTGATGGCGGTGGGGGCCTTGGGCGTGTTGATCGTGGTGTCGCGGCAAGGGGCGTTTGGTGCGCTTGCCGAGCCGGCCTAGAGCATTTTCTCCAGGCCTACCGTATTGCTCAGCCACGCATTGAATCGCCGCCACCAACTCCCTGGCTCCTTGGTCAGGGTGTGCTTTTTTCCATCGTCTTCGGTGGTCCAGACGATTTGATCGTTTTCCAGCTCCACCTGGTAACTCAGGGCTGGCGCCATACCCTGCAGTGCCAGTTCGCGGACCCCGGCGGCCAGCTCCGGACTGTCCACCAGCACGCCGACTTCGGTGTTCCACAGCACCGAGCGTGGATCGAAATTGAACGAGCCGATAAAGGATTTCTGCTGGTCGAAGATCATCGCCTTGCTGTGCAGGCTCGAGTCAGAGCTGCGATAGGGGCTACTGGAAAACAGATGTGGCCCGCTTCCGCCGCCGCCTTCCTCGCCGGGTTGGCGGCGCAATTCGTAAAGCTTCACGCCATGCTCCAGCAGCGCCCTGCGGTAGGGCGCGTAACCACCATGTACCGCGGGAACGTCCGTGGCTTGCAGTGAATTGGTGAGCAAACTCACCGAAACGCCAGCGTCGGCGCGCCCGGTCAGGTACACCAGGCCTGGCTGACCGGGCACAAAGTAGGCCGAGATCATGATCAGCTCTTTGCTGACGTTATCGAGTTCAGGTGCGAGTTGCGTGGTCAGCAGCAACTGCGGATCGGGCTTGCCCTTGGCCAGTACCTTGCTCGGCGCATCCCACAATGCCTGGTTCCAGGCCCAGATCAGCTCGCGGCGCCAGATGTCCAGGCGCGGGTGCGTGGTGAAGGTCATCAGGTGTTTGTAGAGCGCGTGATTCTGTTTGCGCATTTCCGCCAGCGACTCTTCCAGTCGGGTGCGGGTGTTTTCCAGATCCTGGGGGGTGGGTTTGCTCGACAGGAATTCGTCGATCGGCTTGCTCAGGGCGCTGTTCCAGTACTGGTCGAAACTGTGCCCGAGTTGCTCGGCAACCGGGCCGACGCAGAGCATGTCGATGTCAGTGAAATTCATCTTGGTCTCGGCATCGTAATACTCGTCCCCCAGATTTCTCCCGCCGACGATGGCCATGCTGTTGTCCGCCAGCCACAACTTGTTATGCATGCGTCGATGTTGTTGCGACAGGTTGAACAGCCGGCCCACGGTACGCGTCAGGCCGGTGCTGCGGCCAAGATTGAGCGGATTGAACACACGGATCTGGATTTTCGGGTGCGCGGCGAGGGTCGCAATGACCCGGTCCAGGCCGTCGCTGGTGGTGTCGTCGAGCAGTACCCGTACCCGCACGCCCCGGTCGGCGGCCTTGAGCAATTCTTCGATCAGCATGCGTGTGCTGATGCCGTCGTGCACGATGTAGTACTGCAAGTCGAGACTGCTTTGGGCGTTGCGGATCAGTTCGGCGCGGGCGGTGAAGGCCTCGGTACTGTCCGATAGCAGGCGAAAGCCTGATTGTCCCTTGTAAGGGGCGGCCTGCGCCTGGACCGAGCGGCCGAATGCGGAGTCTGAAGCCGGCAGCGCCTGGCTGGGTTCGCGTCGAACGTCGAAGCTGGAGCAACCGCCCAGGAGCGTGGCGAGCAGCAGAAGAGCAAGCAGGGGCTGTCTGACTCTCACGTAGGGTCGTTCCGTTTGGCTGCGCAGATAGGCATATGGACGCCGATTCCCGAATAAAAGTCAGTCGCTGAGCTGATCGGTTTCCGCCAGCAGTTTGATCGCTGTCGCGCCGACCTTGCGCACTGCGTCTTCGATCTGCGGCGTTGGCTTGGCAGCGTAGTTCATGCGCAGGCAATTGCGGTACTTGCCCGAGGCGGAAAAAATACTGCCCACGGCAATCTGTACGCCCTGGTCGTGCAATGCGCGATTCAGTTTCAGGGTGTCGAAGCCTTCCGGCAACTCCACCCACAGCATGAAGCTGCCTTGCGGGCGACTGGCGCGGGTGCCGGCCGGGAAGTAGCGGGTTACCCAGTCGATCATCATGTCGCGATTGCGCTGGTATTGCGTGCGCATCCGCCGCAAATGCGGTTCGAAGTGGCCACCTTTCAGGAACTCGGAAATGGCGATCTGCGGTTGTGGCGCGGTGGAACCCGTGCTGATGTATTTCATGTGCAGCACCCGTTCCAGATAACGGCCCGGTGCGACCCAGCCGATGCGCAGGCCCGGCGCCAGGGTCTTGGAAAACGAACTGCATAACAGGACGCGACCGTCCTCGTCGAAGGATTTGATCGTGCGCGGACGCGGATAGGTGTAGGCCAGTTCGCCATACACATCGTCCTCGACGATAGCCACGTCAAACCGCTGCGCAAGCGTCAACAACGCACGTTTTCGCGACTCGGGCATGATGTAGCCCAGCGGGTTGTTGCAGTTGGGGGTCAACTGTATGACCTTGATCGGCCACTGCTCCAGGGCCAGTTCCAGCGCTTCGAGACTGATGCCGGTCAGCGGGTCGGTGGGGATTTCCAGGGCTTTCATGCCCAGGCCCTTGAGGGTCTGCATGGCGCCGTGGAAGCTCGGCGAGTCCACCGCCACAATATCCCCCGGCTCGCAAATCGCGCGAACGCTGGTGGACAGCGCTTCATGGCATCCAGTGGTGACCACCAGATCGCTGGCGCCCAGTTGGCAGCCGGAGTCGAGCATCAGGCGAGCGATCTGTTCGCGCAGTTCGAGGTTGCCGTGAATGTTGTCGTAATACAGGCCGGGCATGTCCTGCCGCCGGCTGATTCGCGCCAGGTCGCGCAGCAGCGGCTTCATGGTCGGGCTGGTGATGTCCGGCATGCCGCGCCCCAATTGCACCACGTCTTTGCGCGGCACTGCGCGAATCAGTTCGAGTACCTGATCCCATTGAGAGATGTCCACCGGGCGCTGGGCCGGGCGACCGACGGCCGGCAAATCCGGAAGCTCGCGACTGGCAGGAACAAAGTACCCGGACTTGGGCCGTGGCGTGGCCAGCCCGCTGTCTTCCAACACCCGATAGGCCTGTTGCACTGTGCTCAGGCTGACGCCGTGCTCGACGCTCAGCGCCCGTACCGAAGGCAGCCGGTCACCGGGGCGATAGAAGCCCTGTTCGATACGCGTGCCGAGCAGCTCGGCGAGGTTGACGTAAAGGGTCATGGTGCAGCCTCGATAGGGATGATTCGGTTAACCAGTACAGATAGGGCAAAAAATCGGGATTCAGTGGCGGAATCGGCAAGTCTGTATGGATTTAATACAGTTGCTTTGAGTCTGTAATGCTTTTGTGCGCCCACGCATCATGGAACCTCTGGCTACCCAAGTAAACAGGAGCATCCAAGATGAACGGTTTGAGCGATGTGCGGCTGACGTTACACAGTCAGGAACTGGCAACAGGGCAGAACAACGGCACGCGGGAGGCGGGCATGCCTAGTGCGCCGTCCGGCCTGAGTCGCTGGGACCAGTTCTGGCGTCGCCTGCACACGCGCAAGGCGTTGCTGTCGTTGACGGCCGACCAGCTCAAGGATGTCGGGCTGACGCGGGAGCAGGCGCAGGAGGAGGGGCTGAAGCCTTTCTGGCGGATCTGAATTTTGCGCTGTTCGTTATGGCCTCATCGCGAGCAAGCTCGCTCCCACAAGGAACGGTGGTGAACACAAATCTTGTGAACACCGCCAAACACTGTAGGAGCGAGCTTGCTCGCGATAGCGTCGGCAAAAAGACGCAGGGAATCTTTCAGACCAACTCTTTAAGCTGATGCCACAACATCCCCAGCGCCAGCAACGGCGAACGCAAATGCTTGCCGCCGGGGAAGGTGATGTGCGGCACCTTGGCAAACAGATCGAAGCCGCCGCTGTGTTGGCCGCTGATGGCTTCGGCCAGCAGCTTGCCGGCCAGGTGTGTGGCATTCACGCCATGACCGGAATAGGCCTGGGCGTAGTACACGTTCGGCTGGTCCTTGAGTCGCCCGATCTGCGGCAGGCGATTGGCGCCGATGCCGATCATGCCACCCCATTGGTAATCGATCCTCACTGCGCCCAATTGCGGGAAGACATCCAGCATTTTCGGACGCATATACGCGGCGATGTCTTTCGGGTCGCGGCCCGAGTAGTGGCAGGCGCCGCCAAACAGCAGGCGCCGGTCCGCCGAGAGTCGGTAGTAGTCCAGCGCCACTCGCTGGTCACAGACCGCCATGTTCTGCGGCAACAAGGCGTGGGCCTGTTCTTCGCTCAGTGGTTCGGTAGCGATGATGTAGCTGCCGGCGGGCAGGACTTTACCGCTGAGTTCCGGGTTGAGGTTGTTGAGGTAGGCATTGCAGCCCAGTACCAGGGTATTGGCGCGCACCGCCCCCCCGGCGGTATGGACTTTGACCTCGGGGCCATAGTCGATGCGGGTCACGGCCGACTGCTCGAACAACTGGACCCCCAGTCGTTGTGCTGCTGCGGCTTCGCCCAAGGCCAGGTTCAGTGGATGCAGGTGTCCCGAACCCATGTCGATCAGGCCGCCGACGTAACGCGTGGAGCCGACCACGGTGTGCATCTCGTGGGCTTGCAACAAGCGGGTCTCATAGCGATAACCGAGGCTGCGCAGTTCTTCGGCATCCTCGGCGAAACCTTCCAGGTCTCGAGGTTTGTTGGCGAGGTCGCAGTAACCCCAGGTCAGGTCACAGGGGATCTGGAAGCGCTCGATCCGTTGCCGGACGATTTCCACCGCTTCCAGGCCCATGAGTTTCATTTGCCGAACACCGTCGACACCGATGACGTTGGTGAACTGATCGAGGCCGTGGCCGACGCCTCGAATCAGTTGCCCGCCATTGCGTCCACTGGCGCCCCAGCCGATTCGATGGGCTTCAAGCAACACCACGCTGAGGCCACGCTCGGCCAGCTCAAGCGCGGTGTTCAACCCCGAAAAACCACCGCCAACCACGCAGACATCGGCCAGCACTTCGCCTTTGAGCACTGGAAGCTCGGGCTGCGGCAGACTGCTGGCGGCGTAGTAGGAGGCGATGTGGTCCGGAGCAGGCTGCTGAGCACGGGGGGGCATGTGCGTGATCCTGGTGTTGATGTTTAGAAAACTTGACGGAGCATAAGCCGGACCTTCCCGGCCGGGCAACATTGGTCGGCTGGTGCTGTCTGGATCGGGGCTTTTGCGTCAGAATTGCGTTCTATTCCGCTTTTGGTCACCGCTGCAATGAGCTGCAACAGCCAGACAATTCGTGCATTGCGACAACAGATTCCCTCGTTCGAGTGCGTTCCCGGCTGCCATGACTGCTGCGGGCCGGTGACTACATCGCCCGAAGAAATGTCGCGTCTGCCGCGCAAGACTCGCGCCGAGCAGGATGCCGCCATGGAAGAGCTCAACTGTGTGCACCTGGGGCCGAATGGTTGCACGGTGTATGACGAGCGGCCGCTGATCTGCCGGTTGTTCGGCACCACCAAGACCTTGCCGTGCCCCAATGGGCGCAGGCCAGTAGAGCTGATTCATCCGCGGCTGGAGCAGCAGGTGTTCGAGTACATGGCATCGAACCGGCAGGTGTTGGTATAGATAGACAGACCGAGTCGCTGCCTTCGCGAGCAGGTTCGCTCCCACATTGGATTTGTGATCGACGCAATTTCCCTGTGGGAGCGAGCCTGCTCGCGAAAGCGCTCGAAAGGTCGCCGCTTACCTCAATCCGGAATCGGCAGCGTCAGGCTCTCCTTCACTTCTTCCATCACGATATAACTCTTGGATTCGCGCACGTGGGGCAGCTTGAGCAGGATGTCGCCCAGCAGTTTGCGGTACGAGGCCATCTCGGAAATCCGCGCCTTCACCAGGTAGTCGAAATCCCCTGACACCAGATGACACTCCAGCACATGGGGCAATTTCAGCACCGCACGTCGGAACTCTTCGAAAGTATCGCCGGATTTGTAATCCAGGCTGATCTCGACGAATACCAGCAGGCTACCCTTCAGGTGCTGCGGATTGAGCCTGGCGTTGTAGCCCATGATGATCCCTTCGCGCTCCAGACGCCGGACCCGCTCAGTACAGGGCGTGGTCGAGAGCCCGACCTTTTCCCCAAGCTCCGTAAAGGAAATCCGCCCGTCCGCTTGCAGGATCCGCAGGATGTTGCGGTCGATCTTGTCCAACTCACGTTTAGTCTGAGTGTTGGTACGCATAGGGGATGCGCCTCCGTGAAAAGGGTTCTTGCCGAGAATTGTCGCCAAATATAGGCGCTTATATAGTGAAAAGCACTGGCAAATCTTTTTTACACTGCGCGCATCTGAAGCTCTGAACAACAAACGTCAGCGGTTAGCCGCGATGAGGGATATGAAAATGCGCGTCATGGTCTTGGGTAGCGGCGTCATCGGTACCACCAGTGCTTATTATCTGGCCCGTGCCGGGTTTGAAGTGGTGGTGGTGGACCGGCAGCCGGCTGCTGCCATGGAGACCAGTTTCGCCAACGCCGGGCAGGTCTCGCCGGGTTATGCCTCGCCGTGGGCGGCGCCGGGTGTGCCGCTCAAAGCCATCAAGTGGCTGTTGCAGCGCCACGCGCCCCTGGCAATCAAGGCCACTGCCGACATCGACCAGTACCTGTGGATGGCACAGATGCTGCGCAACTGCACCGCCAGCCGTTACGCGGTGAACAAGGAGCGCATGGTCCGTCTGTCCGAGTACAGCCGTGACTGCCTCGATGAGCTGCGCCTGGAGACCGGCATCGCCTATGAGGGCCGCAGCCTCGGTACCACCCAACTGTTCCGCACCCAGGCCCAGCTCGACGGCGCCGCGAAAGACATCGCCGTGCTGAAAGAGTCCGGCGTGCCGTTCGAACTGCTCGACCGCGAAGGCATTGCCCGCGTTGAACCGGCGCTGGCCAGCGTCACCGACATCCTCGCCGGTGCCTTGCGCCTGCCGAACGACCAGACTGGCGATTGCCAGATGTTCACCACCAAGCTTGCTGAGATGGCCGCGAACCTCGGTGTGCAATTCCGTTTCGACCAGGATATTCAGCGCCTCGACTTCGCCGGTGACCGCATCAACGGCGTGTGGATCGACGGCAAACTGGAAACCGCCGATCGCTACGTGCTGGCCCTCGGCAGCTACTCGCCGCAGCTGCTCAAGCCGCTGGGGATCAAGGCACCGGTGTACCCGCTCAAGGGTTACTCCCTGACCGTGCCGATCACCAACCCGGCGATGGCACCGACCTCGACCATTCTCGACGAGACCTACAAGGTCGCGATCACCCGTTTCGACAACCGCATCCGCGTCGGCGGCATGGCTGAAATTGCCGGTTTTGACCTGTCGCTGAACCCGCGTCGACGCGAAACCCTGGAGATGATCGTCAACGACCTTTATCCTCAGGGCGGCGATCTGGCCCAGGCAAGCTTCTGGACCGGCCTGCGTCCGACTACGCCGGACGGCACCCCGATTGTCGGTGCCACCCCGTTCAAGAACCTGTTCCTGAATACCGGTCACGGCACGCTGGGCTGGACCATGGCCTGTGGTTCCGGTCGCTTGCTGGCTGACCTGATGGCCAAGAAAAAGCCGCAGATCAGCGCCGAAGGCCTCGATATTTCCCGTTATGGCAACAAAACCCAGGAGCCTGCAAAGCATGTCAGTCCAGCGCCAGCTCACCAATGAGCGCATGAGTCAGATCGTCACCCATAACGGCACGGTTTACCTGGCCGGACAGGTGGGCGATGACATGAACGCCGGGATTGAACAGCAGACCCGTGAAACTCTCGCCAACATCGAGCGGTTGCTCGATCTGGCCGGCACCGACAAGCACAATCTGTTGTCTGTGACGATTTACCTGAAGGACATCGACGCGCATTTCGAAGGCATGAACGCGGTATGGGACAAGTGGTTGCCAAAAGGCGTCGCCCCGGCCCGTGCCACCGTTGAAGCGAAATTGTGCGAACCGGAAATCCTGGTCGAGCTGTCGGTTGTCGCCGCTCTGCCATAAGCCTGTCAGAAAAGATCCCTCTCCCGGTGCTGCTGGCGGTTCACGCCGTCAGCCAGCGCCGGTTTTTCTTCCCGATAACCCGACCAGAAGTCTGCCGCCATGCGTCCTGCCCGTGCCCTGATCGACCTTCAAGCCCTGCGTCACAACTACCAGATCGCCCGTGAACTCACGGGGGCCAAAGCCCTCGCGGTGATCAAGGCCGATGCCTATGGCCATGGCGCGGTGCGTTGCGCTCAGGCGCTGGAAGCCGAGGCGGACGGGTTTGCCGTGGCCTGTATCGAAGAGGCGTTGGAGCTGCGGGCGGCAGGTATTCGTGCACCGATCCTGCTGCTGGAAGGCTTTTTTGAAGCCGACGAGCTGGCGCTGATCGTCGAGCATGATTTCTGGTGCGTGGTGCATTCGCTGTGGCAGCTCGAAGCCATCGAAAAAGCCGCGTTGAGCAAACCGATCACCGTGTGGTTGAAACTCGATTCGGGCATGCATCGCGTGGGGCTGCACCCGGCGGATTATCAAGGGGCCTATCAACGGCTGCTGGCCAGCGGCAAGGTCGCGAAAGTGGTGCTGATGAGCCACTTTGCGCGTGCCGACGAACTGCACGAACAGGCCAGCGCCGAACAGGTGGCGGTATTCGAAGCGGCACGCAAGGGCTTGTCCGCCGAGGTCAGCCTGCGTAACTCGCCGGCGGTGCTCGGTTGGCCGCAGATTCCGAGCGATTGGGTGCGCCCGGGCATCATGCTCTATGGCGCCACGCCGTTCGAAGAGGCCAACGAAGTGGCCGCACGCCTGCAACCCGTGATGACTCTTGAGTCGAAAGTGATCAGCGTCCGCGAACTGCCGGCTGGCGAGCCGGTCGGTTACGGCGCCAGATTCATCACTCCCAAACCGATGCGTATTGGTGTGGTGGCGATGGGTTATGCCGATGGCTACCCGCGTTTGGCCCCGACCGGCACCCCCGTGCTGGTTGCCGGGCAGCGCAGTCAGTTGATTGGTCGGGTGTCGATGGACATGCTCTGTATCGACCTGACCGATGTGCCGCAGGCCGGTCTCGGTTCGACCGTCGAGTTGTGGGGCAAAAACATCCTCGCCAGTGATGTAGCCATAGCTGCCGGCACCATTCCCTACCAGATTTTCTGCAACCTGCGCCGAGTGCCACTGCTCTATTCCGGGGCTTAGTGCGCAAGGCTCCAGACCGGAAGTCGCCTCGCTGAGCAGGATTCAGGTCAAGGTGTTGTAAATACTGAACGCTGTCGCCATGATAACGCTCACTATTCCAACATTCCTGAATCCTGGAGGCGCTAGCTTTGGACGTCGGTGAACGACTGCAATCCATCCGTAGGCTCAAAGGCCTTTCCCAGCGTGAGCTCGCCAAACGGGCGGGGGTCACCAACAGCACGATTTCGATGATCGAAAAGAACAGCGTGAGCCCTTCGATCAGTTCGCTGCGTAAGGTGTTGGGCGGGATTCCCATGTCCATGGTCGAGTTCTTTTCCGAAGAAATCCTGCAGGAAAAACCGACTCAGATCGTCTACAAGGCCAATGAGCTGATCGACATTTCCGATGGTGCCGTGACCATGAAGCTGGTCGGTCGGGCGCACCCGAGCCGGGCGATCGCATTCCTCAATGAAATCTATCCGCCAGGCGCTGACACCGGTGACGAGATGCTCACCCATGAGGGCGAGGAAACCGGCATCCTGGTCGA
Organism: Pseudomonas sp. B28(2017); assembly: GCF_002113025.1. Lineage (GTDB taxonomy): Bacteria > Pseudomonadota > Gammaproteobacteria > Pseudomonadales > Pseudomonadaceae > Aquipseudomonas. The sequence goes on from NZ_NEJH01000003.1 coordinate 265,409, forward strand.
AGGAAAACTGGAACTGGTGGTTGGTCTCGAAACTTTTGTCCTCGAAGCCGGCGATAGCTACTACTTTGAAAGTACCAAGCCACACCGTTTCCGGAATCCGTTCGATGTGCCGGCGCGACTAATCAGCGCAGCCACGCCGGCGAATTTCTAAGAAAAGAGGCGTCCTGCCAGCATCGCAGAGGCGCCCGGGCCGTTTTTCCGCCGCAGCCTAAGACCCTTACGACTTTGGGGTTGTTTCAGTGCGACGGGCTAACCGCTATACTTGCGCCCGCCTGCGAACCGTGGCCGTAGGCGTGACTAGCCACCATTGAGGGTGAACGCGTGAACCTAATTATGAAAATGCTGGCTGCACCAGCAACCGTACTGGCCCTATGGGCTGTCAGTGTCAGCGCTCAAGCTGCGACCAACGACGATATCGCCAAACGCCTTGAACCGGTCGGTCAGGTCTGTGTTCAGGGTAAAGAGTGCAAGGGCATGGAAGTGGCTACTGCCGCTGGCGGCGGTGGTGGTGCGAAAACCCCGGATGAAGTGATTGCAAAACATTGCAACGCTTGCCACGGCTCAGGCTTGTTGGGCGCACCGAAAATCGGTGATGCCGCCGCCTGGAAAGACCGTGCCGATCACCAGGGCGGCCTCGACGGCATCCTGGCCAAAGCCATTACCGGTATCAACTCGATGCCGCCTAAAGGCACCTGCGCCGACTGCTCCGACGCCGAGCTCAAGGGCGCCATCCAGAAGATGTCCGGCCTGAAATAAGCCTGAGCCTTCCTGCTGAAAAGCCGCTTTCGAGCGGCTTTTTTGTGCCCGCGACTCCTGTAGGAGCGAGCCTGCTCGCGATGGTCGTCAACGATAACGCTGGAAACCTGGCACCCCGCGGTGCTCTCAGGTTCTTCGCGAGCGAGCTCCTGCAGGGGGCCAGCGGCGACCGATTGGCATTGACAGGCTGTTCATTACAGCAAAGACCCGGCAAGCTCGGTCCAGGCCCAAGTCATGGAAAGTGAGGGAGGACCCGATGGTTCAGCTGTGCTCTATCGAACAGGCAGTCGATGACGTCTTGGCACGGTTGCCGGTACATATCCACATGGGCTTGCCTCTGGGGTTGGGTAAACCCAACCACTTCGTCAACGCGCTGTACCGGCGCATCGCACAGTTGCCCGAGCGTCAGCTGACGATCTATACCGCGCTGTGTCTGGGGCGTCCGCCCTTGGGCGATGGCCTGCAAAAGCGCTTCCTCGAACCCTTTATCGAACGGGTTTTCGGCGATTATCCAGAGCTGGAATTTCTCGCCGACCTGTGTCGCGATGATCTGCCGGGCAACATTCACATCCAGCAGTTCTTCATGCAGCCCGGCAGTCTGCTCAACAGTGCCGCGGCGCAACAGGATTACGTCAGCAGCAACTACAGCCATGCGGCCCGGGACATCAACGCTGCCGGGTTGAACCTGGTGGCGCAATTGGTGGCCAGCCATGCCGAACATCCCGACCGCTTGAGCCTGAGCTGCAACCCGGACGTCACCCTCGATCTGTTGCCGATGATTGCCAAGCGCCGCGTCGCTGGAGAAACCATCCTGATGGTCGGCCAGGTGCACAACGATCTGCCCTACATGCCCGGCGATGCGGAACTCGGTATCGACACCTTCGACCTGCTGATCGACCAGAAGGACAACACCACGCTGTTTTCCACGCCGAACATGCCGGTGGGGGGGCAGGACCATTTCATCGGCCTGCACGCCAGCACCCTGGTGCGCGATGGCGGCACCTTGCAGATCGGCATCGGTTCCATGGGCGATGCGCTGACGGCGGCACTGCTGGCGCGACAAGCCGACAACGACGGTTACAGAGCGTTGCTGGCCGAGGTGAACCTCCGCCAGTGGGCGCCACTGATCGAGCGCGAAGGCGGCATCGAACCGTTCGCCAAAGGCCTGTATGGCTGCAGTGAAATGTTCGTCAACGGCTTATTGGTATTGGCGGATGCCGGGATCGTGCGGCGCAAGGTTTACCCGGACGTGGCAACCCAACGGCAGGCGAATGTCGGCACCCTGGATGAGGCTGCGCAAACCGATGGCATTTCTGTGCATGGCGGCTTCTTTCTCGGCCCGCGCACTTACTACGAACGCTTGCGCGAATTACCGCAAAGCAAACGCCTCGAATTCAACATGACCCGCATCAGCTACATCAACGAGCTCTACGGCCAGGAAGAGCTCAAGCGCTTGCAACGCCTGGATGCGCGATTCATCAACACCGCGTTCACCGTGACCTTGCTCGGTGCCGCGGTGGCGGATCAGCTCGAAGATGGACGTGTGCTCAGCGGCGTAGGCGGGCAATACAACTTCGTGGTTCAGGGCCATGCACTGCAAGGTGCGCGCTCGGTGTTGCTGCTGCGCAGCTGGCGTGAGTCTGGTGGCGACGTCAGTTCGAACATCGTCTGGGAGTACGGGCACTGCACGATCCCACGACACTTGCGCGACATCGTGGTCACCGAATACGGCATCGCCGATCTTCGCGGCAAAACCGATGCGGCAGTGATCGAGGCCTTGCTCAACATCAGCGACTCGCGTTTTCAGCCAGGATTGATCGAGCAGGCGCAGAAAATCGGCAAATTGCCCAAGGGCTTCCGTCTCGATCCGCGCTTTGCCGATAACAGTCCGCAGCGTTTGCAGGCGATTCAGGCGCGGCATCCGCATCTTTTTCAGGAGTATCCGCTGGGCTGCGATTTCACCGAGGTCGAGCGCGATCTGTTGCGGGCACTGAACTGGCTCAAGAGCAAGTTCAAGCTGAGCGAGGTGCTGGAATTGGGCAAGGCAGCGCTGGATGCGCCGCAGGCTTCGGAGTTTTCAGAGCATCTGGAGCGGATGCAATTGACCGATCCGGAAGGCCTGAAGGAAGACCTGTTTCAGCGGTTGCTGCTCACTGGCCTGAAAGCCACCGCGCAATAACTGGCCACCCAAAACAACTGTGGGAGCGAGCCTGCTCGCGAAAGCGGTGTATCAGTCAATGTTGAAGTCGACTGACACTATGCATTCGCGAGCAGGCTCGCTCCCACAGGGGGAAGTGCGGTGTCGGGTTATTCGATAAAGGTCACGACACCACCGGCCAACGACTTCACGCGAGCCAGCGACTCAACGCGATAACCCTGCGAGTCCAGCTCCGCACGACCACCCTGGAACGACTTCTCGATCACGATGCCCAGGCCCGCCACGGTGGCGCCGGCCTGTTTGATGATCGAAATCAGTGCCTGGGACGCCTTACCGTTGGCCAGGAAGTCATCGATGATCAGCACGCGGTCGCTGCTGGTCAGGTGGCGCGGGGAGATGGCCACGGTGCTTTCGGTCTGCTTGGTGAACGAGTAAACGGTCGCCGACAGCAGGTTTTCAGTCAGGGTCAGGGACTGGTGCTTGCGGGCGAAAATCACCGGCACGCCGAGGTTCAGGCCGGTCATGATCGCCGGGGCGATGCCCGAGGCTTCGATGGTGACGATCTTGGTGATGCCCGAATCCTTGAACAGCGTGGCGAATTCGTCGCCGATCAGCTTCATCAGGGCCGGGTCGATCTGGTGGTTCAGAAAGGCGTCGACTTTCAGGACCTGGTCGGAAAGCACGATGCCTTCTTCGCGGATTTTCTTGTGCAGTGCTTCCATGAAGCTTTCCTCTACTGGCGCCTGTGCGCCGAAGGTCAGATAAAAGTGGTCAATTCTAGCGCTTTAACATCGCGCGTATATCCGCCAGTGCGTTGTTGCCTCGCACGGCCTTGACTTCGGTCGGTGTGTCGTCGTTGCCTTCCCAGGCCAGATCGTCCGGCGGCAACTCATCAAGGAAGCGGCTTGGTGCGCAATCGATGATCTCGCCGTACTGCTTGCGCTTGGCGGCGAAGGTGAAGGCCAGGGTCTGGCGCGCGCGGGTAATGCCCACGTAGGCCAGGCGACGTTCCTCTTCGATGGTGTCGGCTTCGATGCTGGAACGGTGCGGGAGGATTTCCTCCTCCATGCCCATGATGAACACGTAGGGGAATTCCAGGCCCTTCGACGCATGCAAGGTCATCATCTGCACGCCTTCGGCGCCGTCTTCCTCTTCCTGCTGACGCTCCAGCATGTCGCGCAGGACGAGTTTGCCGATGGCGTCCTCGACGGTCATTTCTCCGTCTTCGTCTTTTTCCAGGGTGTTCTTCAGCGCCTCGATCAGGAACCAGACGTTACCCATGCGGTAGTCGGCGGCCTTGTCGCTGGAGCTGTTGGTGCGCAGCCAGTTCTCGTAGTCGATGTCCATGACCATGCTGCGCAGGGCCGAGATCGGGTCTTCGCCGGCGCACTGCTCGCGCACCCTGTCCATGAAGCGCTTGAAGCGCGACAGGCGATCGGTGAAGCGTGAATCCAGATGCTCGCCCAGGCCGATCTCGTCGGTGGCGGCGTACATCGAGATCTTGCGCTCGGTGGCGTAGTTGCCCAGCTTCTCCAGTGTGGTCGAGCCGATCTCGCGGCGCGGCACGTTGATCACCCGCAGGAAGGCGTTGTCGTCGTCCGGGTTCACGATCAGGCGGAAGTAGGCCATCAGGTCCTTCACTTCCTGACGTCCGAAAAAGCTGTTGCCGCCGGACAGGCGATACGGCACCTGGTGATGCTGCAATTTCAGCTCGATCAGCTTGGCCTGGTAGTTGCCGCGATAGAGGATCGCGAAATCGCTGTACGGGCGGTCGGTGCGCAAGTGCAGGCTGAGGATTTCCATGGCCACGCGCTCGGCTTCGGCGTCTTCGTTACGGCAACGGATCACGCGGATCTCGTCGCCGTGGCCCATTTCACTCCACAGCTGCTTTTCGAATTCGTGGGGGTTGTTAGAGATCAGCACGTTGGCGCAACGCAGGATACGGCTGGTGGAGCGGTAGTTCTGCTCCAGCATCACCACTTTCAAGGAAGGGTAGTCTTCCTTGAGCAGCATCAGGTTTTCCGGCCGGGCACCCCGCCAGGCGTAGATCGACTGGTCGTCGTCGCCTACCACGGTGAACTGGTTGCGTTTGCCGATGAGCATTTTCACCAGCAGGTACTGGCTGGCGTTGGTGTCCTGGTATTCATCGACCAGCAGGTAGCGCACCTTGTTCTGCCACTTTTCCAGGATGTCGGCGTGCTCTTCGAACAGCTTCACCGGCAGCAGGATCAGGTCGTCGAAGTCCACCGCATTGAACGCCTTGAGCGTGCGCTGATAGTGGGTGTAGACGATGGCGGCGGTCTGTTCCTTGGGGTTGCGCGCGTTTTCCAGGGCCTGGGCCGGCAGGATCAGGTCGTTTTTCCAGGCGCCGATCATGTTCTTGATCTCGTCGACGCCGTCGTCGCCCGAGTATTCTTTCTGCATGATGTCGGTCATCAGGGCCTTGACGTCGGTCTCGTCGAAAATCGAGAAGCCCGGTTTGTAGCCCAGCCGCACGTGCTCCTTGCGGATGATGTTCAGGCCCAGGTTGTGGAACGTGCAGACTGTCAGCCCGCGACCTTCACCGGCACGCAACAGGGTGCCGACCCGTTCCTTCATCTCGCGGGCGGCCTTGTTGGTAAAGGTCATGGCGACGATGTACTGGGCGCGGATGCCGCAGTTCTGGATCAGGTGCGCGATTTTGCGCGTGATCACGCTGGTCTTGCCGGAGCCAGCGCCGGCGAGCACCAAAAGAGGGCCGCCGACGTAGCTCACGGCTTCCTGCTGCCGGGGATTGAGTCGGGACATAGGTAAATTCAGGAGTCAGTCACAAAATGGGCCGGCATTTTAACAGGCTCAGCGAATTGTGCTGCTCTGTCCGACTTGTGACGTACCACGCTATCTGTAATTGCCGGTTTTGTTACTTTCACGCAGGATGCGCAATGTATTTGCGGCTAATGTTCGTAATTCCAGATACAAAGGGCTCGTTTGGATAACTCATGTCGTTGTCATTGGTTATCGGAACGGCATAATGCCCGTCGCCTACATCTTTGCAGAGTCTAGGGAGCTAGCTTGTCTACGCCTGTCGAACCCTTGCGTTTGCTGCTACTGGCCGAAGAGCCAGCGTGGGCAGCGTTGTTGCGCGAGTGTCTGGCTCCTATGGGTAACTCGGCCGTGCTCATCAGCGCGCCGAGTTGGGAGTCGGTCAGCAGCCTGTTCGATGACAACCGCAACGCGGTGTTATTGACTATCCCGCAACTTCAACCGGCGCCGGGCCGTTGCAGCCTGCCGACGGTGTTGCTGCTCGACCATGAGCCGCTGATCCCGCCCGACGGTGTGAGTGACTGGCTGGTGCGCGATCTGCTCGATCCCGGCATGTTGCGCCGCTGCCTGCGGCATGTGCGCGAACGTGGCGTCCTGGAAAACACCCTTCAACGCTTGGCCGAGCAAGATCCGCTGACAGGCATCGCCAACCGCCAGGGTTTCCAGACCCTGCTGACAGCGCGGCTGGCCGAAAGCGACGGTCGTGGCCTGGCCCTCGGTCACCTCGACCTCGACAATTTCCGCTACGCCAACGACGCTCTCGGCCATCAGGCCGGTGACCGCCTGATCCTGCAGGTGGTGGCTCGGCTCAAGAGCCAGCTCGAGGCCGGCGATCAACTGGCACGCCTGGGCAGCGATGAATTCGCTCTGCTGATCGACACCCGTCGCGCTCCCCAACGTGCCGAGTGGATGGCCGAGCGCATCAGCGAAGCGCTGGCCGAACCTTATTGGGTCGACGGCGAAAGCCTGTTGATCGGTTCCAGCCTGGGTATTGCTCACGCCCGGGCCCAGGCCGGCGCCGATCCGCTGATGTGGCATGCACATATCGCCATGCAGCAGGCCAAAAGCACCCAGGGCTGTACCTTTCACATTTTCAACGAACGCATAAACCGCAATGCCCGCAGCATCGCCGATCTCGAAACCGAGCTGCGCCGGGCGCTGCGCCGCGATGAGCTGGAACTGCATTACCAGCCACGCCTGAATCTCGAGGACGGGCAAATCGTCGGCCTCGAAGCCCTGGTGCGCTGGCGCCATGCCGAACGCGGTTTGTTGCCACCGAGCGAGTTTGTGCCGCTGGCTGAGCAAAGCGGTCTGATCGTGCCGCTGGGCTACTGGGTGATATCCCGGGCCTTGCGCGATATGCAGGCGTTGCTTGAGCTGGGTTTGCCGCCGTTGCACATGGCGATCAACCTGTCGTTCCGGCAGTTTCAGGACGGCCAGTTGCTGTCGACCCTGAGTCGCTTGATTGCCGAGCGCGGCGTCGAAGCGCAGTGGCTGGAATTCGAACTGACCGAAACCGCCGTGATGCGCCGCAGCGATCTGGTCAAGCAGACCATGGACGCCCTCGGGCGCCTCGGTGTGCGCTTCTCCCTCGACGACTTCGGCACCGGGTTTTCATCCTTTGTGCACCTCAACAGCCTGCCGATCACCTTGCTGAAAATCGACAAGAGCTTTGTCGGTGGCATGGAACAGCGTGAGGAAAACCGCAAACTGGTCCACGCGATGATCAATCTGGCGCACAACCTCAACCTTGAGGTGGTCGCCGAAGGTGTGGAGACGCCGGAGCAACTGGAGCTGTTGCGCGGGTTTGCCTGTGATCAGGTGCAGGGGTATCTGATCAGCAAGCCATTGCCGCTGGCTGAGCTGGTGGACTATTTGACGTTTGGCTCCAGTCAGCAGCCGGTGCTGGAAATCGTGGGCTGAGAGGTTGCCACGGAGCCCTGTAGGAGCGAGCTCCTACAGGGGATTTCAGTCAGGCTGAGGGACCTCGAAGCGCTGCTCTGACGTCGTGTCGCGCTTGATCATTCGCTTCATCTTCCACTCAAATCCCAGCGTCAGGCTCACCGCCGCACATGCCAGGCCCAGCGCCAGCCCCCACCAGACGCCCGTTGGACCCCAATGCAAGTGGAACGCCATCCACCACGCGGCCGGAGCGCCAATCAACCAATAGCAGCCCAGGCCGACGAGGAAGGTGGTCTTGGCATCCTTGAGCCCGCGAATGCAGCCCATGGCAATGGTTTGCGTGCCGTCGAACAGCTCGAACCACGCCGCCACCGCCAGCAGGCTCACGGCGAGGTTGATGACATCGCGAAACGCCGGGTCGTTGTGGTCGAGGAACAGGCCGACCAACTGGTTTGGCAGCAGCCAGAAGACCATGGCGAAACACAGCATCGCCGCCGCCCCGAAGGCAATGCCAACCCGCCCGGCCAACCGCGCATCCAGCAGTTGCCCGGCGCCGTAGTGCTGGCCGATGCGCATGGTGATGGCATAAGAAATACCCGCCGGGACCATGAAAGCCACCGAAACGATTTGCAGGGCGATCTGGTGTGCACCCAGCTGCGTGCTGCCCATGGTGCCCATGCACAGGGCGGCGAAGGCAAACAGCCCGACTTCCACCGCGTAGGTGCCGCCAATCGGCAGGCCCAGACGCCACAGTTCCTTCAGGTACTGCCGGTTCAGGCGCGACAGGCCCTGACGCAGCGGATAGGCCTCATAAGCCGGATGCCGACGAATGTGCCACGCCAACGCAAGCGCCATGAGGTTGGCGACAATCGCCGTGACCAGCCCGATGCCCATCAGTCCTGGTTTCGGCAGGCCGAACATCCCGGTAATCAGGGCATAGTTGAGCAGGAAGTTGGCCACGGTTCCGCCCAGGCTGATGACCATCACTGGCGTCGCGCGGCCAATGGCGCTGGTGAAGCCGCGCAGGGCCATGAAGCTCAGGTAGCCGGGCAGGGCGAACGGCAGGAAGATCAAAAACTGCCCGGCCATCTGGACGTTGCTTTCGGTCTGGCCGAACAGCAGTAGCACTGGTTTGAGGTTCCACAGCAGCAGCCCGGCGACCAACGCCATCAGCCATGCCAGCCACAACCCGGCCTGGGTCAGCCGGGTAGCCCCGACAATATCGCCGGCACCCTGACGGATCGCCACCAGTGTGCCGACTGCCGCGATCACGCCGATGCAGAAAATCGACACGAACGAATAGGTCGCCGCGCCGAGCCCGCCACCGGCCAGCGCCTCGGGACTCAGGCGCGCCATCATCAGGGTGTCGGTGAGGACCATCAGCATGTGCGCCAACTGCGAGGCAATCAACGGCCCCGCCAGCCGCAGGATGGCCCAGAGCTCAGTACGTGCTGGATGCTGCATGGTCATCACGCTCGATTATCAAAGGAAACAGGAAAGCGTCGATTCTCGGCGCTCTGCGGGGATTGCACAAAGGGATAAAAAGGATGGGTAGCATGAGTCAGACTCATGCTGGTGAGTTTCTGGTACGGTAGCCGGATTGCCCTATAGGAGCTGTCCTCTTGTCTCGTCGTCTTCCTCCCTTATATGCCTTGCGCGCATTTGAAGCGGCGGCGCGGCATAGCTCGTTTACCCGCGCCGCCGAAGAGCTGTCGATCACTCAGAGCGCCGTCAGTCGACACATCCGCACGCTCGAAGAGCATTTTGCCTGTCGGTTGTTTCACCGTAGCGGGCGCAACTTGCAACTCACTGAGTCGGCGCGGTTGATCCTGCCGGGCATCCGTGACGGTTTCACCGCGCTTGAGCGCGCCTGCAATACCTTGCGCGCCGAAGACGACATCCTGCGCATGAAAGCCCCGTCGACCCTGACCATGCGTTGGTTGCTGGCACGCCTCAGTCGCTTCCGTCATCTGCAGCCGGGCAACGAAGTGCAATTGACCAGCGCGTGGATGGACGTCGATTCCGTGGACTTCAATCAGGAGCCGTTCGATTGCGCCGTGATCCTCGGCAACGGGCATTTTCCTCCGGACTGGGAGGCCACTTTGTTGTTTCCGGAAGAACTGATTCCAGTGGGCGCGCCGAATCTTCTGAACGATCAGCCGTGGGATGTCGCGCGCCTGGCCAGCACCGAACTGCTGCACCCAACGCCCGACCGTCGTGACTGGCGCAGTTGGCTGGAACGCATGGGCCTGACCGATCAGGTCTCGCTCAAGGGCGGCCAGGTGTTCGACACTCTGGAATTGGGCATGATCGCCGCCGCCCGAGGCTACGGTGTGTCCATGGGTGATTTGTTGATGGTGGCGGAAGATGTGGCGCAGGGGCGATTGAGTTTGCCGTGGCCCACGGCGGTCGCCAGCGGTGAGAATTATTACCTGGTCTGGCCGAAAACCCGCCCCGGAGGTGAGCGTTTGCGCCGCCTCAGCGATTTTCTTTTGGGTGAGGTTCGGGCGATGGATTTACCGGCGGTGGAACACCTGAGTTGAATCGATAGAGCTCAAGCTATACCTCGGTCAATGGTTCAAGTTTGCAGATTTTCCGCCGAAAATCTGCAAACGGAACCTTCGTGCCGGCTCGATGGGGTCATCTCGGTTCAGGATCTATCCCTGGCTAGTCGCACTTGGCATTGCTGGATACTTCCTTGCTCGCCTGTTTCAACAGGTTACCCAACTCAGCCGCATTGGTGCTGTTGTAAACCCGACCTCCGGTGTTTTCAGCGATACAGCGTGACGGGCCGCCAGCACCGATTTTCACCACGTTGACCCGCAGGCGCGGTTGTTCCCTGGCGATTCGACGGGATACCGCGCAAACGTCCTGCCCGCAACCGTCTTCTCCGTCGACGAACATCACGATCACCGCATCGTTATTGCGCCCGTCGACGGTACTCGCCGCGTGGGCCAGGCTGTCGGCCAGCGGTGTACCGTCGTCGGGAACCAGGCCTCGAATCCCGTTGATCAGCCGCGGGCGGTCGCCGAACTTGAACAAACCCTGGTCCGGTGTTCTTTCACAGCCGGCGAAGGTGATCAGGCGTGTGTCGATCTTCGGGTCCAGCCCGTTGATCATGCCGGCGAGCGAGTCCTTGGCGACGTCCATGCGGCTGGGTTTGGCGGTAAGCCGCATCGTGCGGTTCGGGTCCAGGAGCTTGTTGATGTCAGGACCGAAGAACCAGTCCTCGTCGGATTTCACTGACTTGATGTTCAAATCCATCGAACCCGAGGTGTCGAGCACCACCACGAACTGCGGGACCTCTGCCTTCGGCGCTGTTTTGCGGCATGCGAAGTTGTCCAGCGTCGGGGCGGGTGGCGGGGCAGCCACTACCGGTTTTGGTGGGGGAACCGGTTTGGGTGGCGGGGTCGGCTTGGGTTCTGGTGCCGGTACCGGTTTTGGTGGCGGGACCGGCTTGGGTTCCGGTACCGGTTCTGGCGTGGGTTCTGGTGCCGGAACAGGTTTCGGTTCCGGTTCCACGACAGGCTCGGGGACAGGTTCAACCGGTTTCTCAACCGGCGTCACTACCGGTGCCACAGGCGCTACAGGCGGAACCACGACAACTGGTTCACGGTGCAGGAACCACCAGAGCCAGAGCGCCAGAAGCAGCAACAGCAGCGCGAGCAAGGCCGCCGCGATCCACCAGCCACGACGCGACGGCGGCAGGACGGGCACCACCGGCGGCACGACCGGTTTGGGCGGGCGCTGGTTCCAGCGCACCACCAAAGGCTCACCGTTGAGGCTGTAGAGTTTGTCCAGCTCAGGTGTGCCGAGCAGGCTGCGCAGGTCGTCCGCTACCGTCGGTTGACCGCGTTTTTGCAGTTCATCCGCCAACTGTCCGAGGGACGTCTGACGCACTTCATAGGTTTCCAGCAAACGTCGTCGCGCGTCCTCGTTTAGGTCGGCATAGGGCGTGGGTTGGCCACCCAGTTCGGTCCACCATTCCAGCACGTCGCCGCTGCCCATCCGCGGGATGGCAAACAGACTGGCGACAGTCGGCGGAAAGTGTTTCCGGATGAGGGCGACTTTGGCTTGCAGCGCACTCATCCCCTCCGATGTGGCTTGCGCATCCCTGATGACCCGCTGCATGACGACGATTCCTGAAAAAGTGCAGGCATCCGTCGGGATGCCCTGCGGGGTGGAAAGTTACTCTTCGTAGCCGAGGCTGAATTGCAGCTGGTTGACCTTCTTCTGCAACGCTTTGAGCTCTTGCTGCTTGGCCGCCAGCGTCGCTGGCGTTGACTTGGTCGTTGGCGCCGCTTGTGAAGCCTTGAGCTGCTTCTCGAGGTCGGCAATCTGCTTCTGTACCTGGGCTTCATTGCCACGCCGGGCCTTGAGCGAGGTCAGCAGTTGCGCCAGCGACTGGTTCAGCGCCGCCTGGGATTTCTGCTGGCTGGCCAGATCGGTCTTGGTGCTGAGTTGCTGGGCCTGAATGTTCTCGTACACCTGACGGAACATTGCGTTTTGCTGCCGGGACTCGCTCAGGGCCTGTTCCTTTTGCTTGACCTGATCGCTGTAACCACCGGAGTAGTCGCAGTTCATCTTGGTCAGCATGCTGCTGTCGCGATTGGTCGCATCGCATTCGCCGGGCTGGGTCGCGCAACCGCTCAGGGCCAGGACGGCAGTGATGACCATCAGTTGTCGTAGCGTCATGTGCTTACCCCAGGGTGATTGCGGAGCGTTGGCTGTACAGAGCGTCGACTTCCTTCTGCAGGCTGACGACTTTCTGGTTCATTCTCTGAATGTTCATCTCCACCTGCCTGATCTCGGCGCTGGTGCCTTGTGAACGCTCGGCGTCTGCCACTTTGCTGTACTCGGTGACTTTGATTCGCATGTTGGCAAGGTCTTTGCGCAGGCGCGCGATGTCCGAATCGATCCCGGCGATTTGCGCCTGAGCCCTGTTCTTGTCGACTCTCTTGTTGGCGATGTCCTTTTTGATCTGGGCAATTTGCGCATGGTCATCATTGATCACTTGCTGAGCGGTCGCAGTCCGGGCGATCACGTTCTGCGTGTCTTGCTGGACGTCGCTGTTCATCTTCGCCAAGCGGGTGGAGGTGTTGGCGTATTCGGCGCGACGTTGATCCAGGTAATAGTTCGCGCCCATGGCCACGCCACACGCGGTAATACCGGCGGCGATGACGCACACGGTTTTGTTGTTGCTGTTGGACAGTGCGCAAGCGAGGATGCCGACACCGGCGCCGACGGCGCAGGCCTGGTAACCGGACTTGCTGAAGAACTCTGCGTCATTGCCCTGGGTCAGGCGAGGGTCGGCACCGTCGCCTTCGCCTTCGCCCAGCATGGAGCTGCCGGTATTGGCGCAACCGGTCATTAGCAGGCTGCCGGCGACTACGAAAGCGATCTGTAGCTTGAAGCGAGTCCAAAGGCTGCGCGACATGGTGAAACTCCTGGGTAACGGTGTTGATGCATTGTTATTGAGTGACGGTTTTGCAGCTGGTCAGCCAGGCTTCAGTGTCGATTTTCTGCTTTTGCAGGAACGCTTTCTGATTGGCCCAGTGGGTGCGCAAGTAAGGTTTGAGGTCTTGCAGCTGTTTGTTGCGGGTGATGATTTCTTCCATCACCGGGACTTGCGTTTCAAGCAGTGGCTGGCCGTACAAGGTCGCCGATTCCACCAGACTGCTGGCGTAGTAACGGCTGAGCTTGTGCAGGCGATCCTTTTGCTCGTCGAGCTTGCCTTTACGCATGTCGCAACTGGCATCTTTGTCTGCGCTTTCGCAGTTGAGCTTGTAGTTCTTTTGCAGGAAGTCGACGTACTGGCCGTCGTCGAGCATCTTGGTGCACAGGAACGCACCCAGGTTGAGGCTGGCACGGATCGCCTGGTCGCGGGTTTCTTCCTGCTGCTGGTTGCTGGCGCGCAGCTGGTTCTCCAGGGCCTGGAGCTTTTCCTTGAGCGCTTTGTCTTCTACGCCCGAGGCGAGGCTGTTCAGGGATTGCACGGTGCCTTTGTCGGCAGATTCGGTTTCCTTGCTGCCGGTGCCGAGTTTCTTCCAGCTGCTTTCGATGCTGGCGACCCGTTCGCGAGAGGTGAGGGTCGGGGAGACCAGCACCAGTCGCAGGCCGGTGGTCTTGTTTTTCACCTGGCCTTCGGCGTTGTAATACGGCTCTTCCTTACGTAATGCCGTACGCAGGTCGGCCTGCGCGGTCAGGTAGTTTCCGCCACGGACGACGTAGCCGCCAGCCTGACCGTGCTGGCGGTCGAGTTTGTTCAGGCGAAACGGCTCGAACATCATTTCGTCGACGTTACCGAGCATGTCATGCAGGCCCAGCGGGTTGGGCTTTTGCAGACCGGTCAATTGCACTTTGCCGTTGGACGATTGCGCCCCGGCGAACCACTCGTAGGCGTTGATGCCTTCTGGCATCGGGTAGTGCGTGTCGCGGAATTCAGCGGCACCGACTTCCAGCCCGCCGCGCGCGGCGAACTCCCATTCGACTTCGGTTGGCAGGCGCAGGAAGCCTTGCGCGCCGTCTTCCTTGGGCAGCTTGCCGGCGGCGTTTTTGCGCAGCCACAGGTTGTACTTGTCGGCGGCTTCGACGGCTTGCACCCAGCTCACCGCGGTTTGCGGCAAGCGCATCTTGGCGGCGGCTGTGGGGCAGGTTGCTTCAGTCAGTGCGGCGTATTGCAGTTGGCTCATCTCGTACTTGGCCATCAGGTAGTAGCGGGATTTGTCGTTCTTGGCCCCGGTAAAACTGCCGGCGATAAAGGTCGGACGGGTTTGCTCGACATAGCCGTATTCCGCGCCGTCCTGACCGATGTTGATCGGGTAGTCGTCCAGCGGACCGGCGACCGGAATGAACACCTTGCGAAACACCATCGAACCTTCGCAGGGCATCGGCAGCACGACGTCGCTAGCCTCGGGCATCGGGTTGTAATACTTCTCTTCCCAGCCCGCCGCCGAGGCGTCGAGCAAGTAGCCGAGGCTCAGGGGTAACAGCAAGCCAAAACGTTTATAGCTCACGCAGACTCTCCGCAGGTTGGATGTTGATGGCTCGCAGGGCGCCGATCACGGCCACCAGTGCAGCGACCAAAAAGGTCAGGAGCAAGGCGGCCAGGCCGTGCCAAACAGTGATGTGGCAAACGAAGGTGCCGGTGGCCTGGCTGCTGCCGAGCAGGTTATCGAACACATGACTGCCCACGGTATAAAACCCCAGCCCGCCAACGTAGCCGGCCAAGCTCAGTAATAGCGCTTGCAGGACCACGAAACCGCCGACAGCCCTGCGCTTGAAGCCCAGCAGACGCAGGACCGCCAGGCTTTTGCGTTTACGGTCGATGTTGGCCAGGAACGCGCCAACCATCGACGCCACGCAGCCGATCAGCGCCGCCACGGCGATCACACCGAAGATCAGTCCCAGCACATGGTTGATGGCTTTGACGTTGTCGATGTCGGCCAGTCGGCTCGACGTCTCGATGTGTTGTTCGTTGAGCCAGTGTTCCAGCGGCGCGACCTGGTCAATGTCGCGCGCATATACGCGGGCGCGGGCATACAGCGGTTGTAGATTGCCCTGAGGCTTGCCGGTGGCAACGCCGAACCTACTGACCTGATAACCATCGCGAAAACGCTCCAGATCCAGCAGCAGCGATGGGGCGACAAACCCGGCAGCGCGACCGAAGCGGGCACCGTCGAGCACCGCCAGCACCGTCAGCGTCATTTCACCGCGTTCATTGATACCTTCCAGACGGCGCAAGGCCCGCAGTTGCACGCTGTCGCCGGCCTTGGCCTGCAAGCGTTGCGCTGCGCTGGCGCTGAGGATCACTTGATTGCCGACGGGGTTGAGTGACGCCATGTTCAGTTGTGGGTCGCCCGCCTCGGTGGCGATGATCTCCGCGCCTTCGACAAACCGTTGCATGCCGATCAGCAGGTCAGCCTGGGTATTGAGCGAGCGGGTCTGGCCGAGGGCAAAACCGGTCTCGGGGCGCAGGCGTAAACGCTCGATCCAGGCCGTGTCGTAGTTGCCGTTGCTGAGCATCTTCACTTCAAGGTTGCGCGGGTCGCGCAGCAGTTCGTCCTGCAGCTGGCTGACCACTCCGTGTTTGAGCCCGAACAGCAACAACAACGGCGCGATCACCGCCACCAGGGAGGCGGCGATACACAGCGAGACCTTACGGTCGTGCCAGAGGTCTTGCAGTGCCAGTGAGCCCAGCAGGCGCAAGCGATCAGTCCATCGGTTCAAACAGAGTCTCTCCCTGATGGCTGATGGCGCCGAGTCGCGGCAAGCCGAAATTTTTCAGCAAGGCCCAGTCATGAGATACAACGAGTGCACTCAGGCCCATGCTCGACACCAGGCTCAGGAGCAACTCGAACAAACGCCGGGCACTGTGAGGGTCGAGCGCGGCGGTCGGCTCATCGGCCAACAGCAGCAGCGGCTCATGGGCAATTGCCCGAACGCAGGCCACGCGCTGGCGTTCGCCGATCGATAAGGCCTGAGGTTGTTTATCCAGCAACCCTTGCAGGCGCAACACGTCAACGGCGTGGTCGATGTGATCGCTCTTTGCCGGCATCCCGAGCAAACGGCGCGGCAGGCTGATGTTGTCTCGCACGCTCAGGAACGGCAGCAAGCCGCCGCTCTGCAAAATGAATCCCAAATGTCGTGAACGCACCGCTGCAAGAGCAGGCTGGTCGTCAGTGGCCAGCAGTTGGGCGATATCCTGAGCGTGCGTCGGGCCCAGCCGAAAGCGCTCGAGTTCCACCGGCGCGAGCAACAGGCCAATGGCTTCGAGCAGCGTGCTTTTGCCGCTGCCGCTTTCGCCGGTGATGGCGAGGATTTTCCCGGCGCCGACCTGCAAGTGCGGCAGTCGCACGTGATGAGCCTGTGCGCCTTCACCACGGCGCACCAGCAGGTTCTTGATATCGAGCATCGGCGTCTCTTTAAGGCATCATTTCCAGTGGCACGGGGTAGACGTTGTCCCGCGCATCGCTGTCTTTGGCTAAAGCTACCCAACGGTCAACATCGGCGTTGTAACGCTGGTAATGCCGCAGTTTTGTGTTGAGCGTGCGGATGAATTTTTCTTGTGCCAGACCATCCCAGCTCTTCCAGGTCTCTTCATCCAGGTTCAGCACTTCACTCTGATAGGGCAGGTCTTCGAGGTATTCACCGAGGACGCCCATGTCCGCCAGTTTGGCGTTGCTGTTCTGTTTGAGCTGATTGGGATCGGCGCCCATGGTCGCCGCCACCGAGCGCAGGCGATTGAACATTTCCGTAGGTGAAATCAGGCCTTCGTTAGCGGCATCGAGAATCTGCTTCATCACGTCGCTCAAGTCGCTGAGCTGTGACTTGGTCAGCAGCACCCGCACATCGGTGGTCGGAATGTTCTGCTTGATCAGGTCGCGGTCAGTGATCCACGCCTTGAACACTGGCGGGGCTTTGCTGTTGGTCCTCTCGCCGAGATAGGCGAGTTGCATGGCGTGGCCGATCAGCGCTGCGTCTTCGAGCATTTTCTTCTCGGCCGGATCCTGCTTGGCGTTCGCCGCGCTGCCGATGGCGTCTTCGCCCATGTAGGCGGCTTTGACTTGTGTAGTGATCGCCCCGGCCAGTGCGTCGACCTTGCGACCGAATTCCTGCACATCGCCAGCGTTCACCGGGTAGTACAGCGAGGTGTTGGTGCCCGGGTAGGTCGACAGGTTCTGGTACTGCGCCTCAGCCTTGGCGTGGTCCTTGGCCCCGGCCGGGGTTTTCAAGTGCAGGGTGTAAATCGCCACGCCCGGGTTGGCGGCCTCTATACGCACCTGCGCGGCGCTCAAACCGGTCTTCGACAGCTTGTCGTCGCCTTCGATGGCGCCCGCGTCGGTGATCAGTACCACGTAGCGTGCGCCGAACTGGCTCCAGTCGACCTTGTCGATGCTCTCCATGACCCCGGCAAACGAGTCTTCATCGAAGCTGCTGCTCGACACGGTGGCCTGTTTGAGGTCTTTGATCCTGGCGAAAAAGTCGGCGCTGTCTTTCACCTGCGTCGGGTCGGCGTACATCCTGGTGGTGTATTCCAGACCCGGCACCGCCTGGGTGTTGGAGCGGAAAGCCACCAGGCCGAATTTGACCTGTTTGCCGAGATTCTGCGCTTCGATCTTCTGGTAAACCTTGCGGATCGCCTCGCGGGTGCGGTCGATGTAGGGGTCCATCGAGATCGTAGAGTCGATGACAAATACTACGGCCGCACTGAATTCCTTCAGTTGGTTGGCCTTTTTCTCTTCGGCTTCCTTGCTGCCGGCAGCGCTGTTTGCAGCACCGCCCTTGGCATTCTTGTCATCCGGCTTGCTGACGGAGGCGACGTTGAGCAGGCGCGTGCGGAAACCGCTTTCGGTCATGACTTCTTCGCCACTGAGCACCGGCAGCAGGTAGAACTGCTTTTGCAGGTCGACGAAGTATTCAGGTTCTTCAGCCAGTACGCCCGGTGCTTGCCGGCCCTTTTTCAGCGTGGCCCGCAGCGGCGCGACTTTGCTGACCGGGTCCGGTGCATCAAGGATGCCTTCGACGGTGGCGCGGTCCTTGAAGAACAGCAGCCGGTCGCGGTTGGCCGGGTTGGTGAAGGCCAGCGTCAGTTGCATCTTCCAGTCGGTGGTACAGCTGGCAGGCAGCCAGCCAATGGTTTTGCCGTAGCTGTCGGGGCCGACTTTCAGCCACTCGGCGTTGTTTGCTTGCGCGCGCTCGTACACATAAAAGCGGCTGAAGACCGGTTGTGCGTCACCTGCCGCACCGCCCGCCGTCGGGCTGATTTTGCAGCCCGGCGTGGTCAGCACGCGTTGGAACAGGGTCTTTTTACCGGCCTGGATCAGCGGTTTGTCATCGGCCTGGGACAGCGGGCTGATGCACAGCGCCAGTAATGCGGCGCTGCTCAGCAGGAATCGACTCATGGGCGAACGCATCACTTCTGCAACTCCTCGAAACGCTGCTTGGCTTCGGCGTTGTTCGGGTCCTGGGTGAGGATGGTTTCATACCAGTAGGCGGCGGTGGCGTTGTCCGCGGCCGGGAAGCACTCGCTGGCCTTCAGGTATTTAGGGTCGTATTCGCGGGCATAGGCGTTGGCGATCAGCGCGTCACCGGCCTGGGCACGGTTGGCGTACAAGCGCTGGGCGACGCCGCAGTGTTTGCCGGCCTTGGCCTGGTTGATGATCTCCAGCAATCTGGCACTGTCGGGCGCTGCCTTGATGCAGGTCTGGACAAAGGTCAACTCGGGCAGGGTGTTCATGCTGTCGAGGGTGCAGGCTTGAGCCTCGGCGCCGGCGGGTGCGGTGGCAGTGGCTGCAACCGCAGGGGCCGGGGTGCGCTTGTAGAACCAGAATCCGGCGCCCGCCGCCAGCAGCAACACCACAATCAACAGACCGATCAGGCCTTTGTTGCTTTTCTTCACCGATGCGGGAGGCGGCGCGTAGGCGGGCTCGGTGAGCACCGACTCCAACTCTACTTCTGGCTCGGCGGTGGACAGGGTCAGTTCAGGCAGCTCCGGGATCTCCGGTGCCGGTGCCGGTGCCGGTGTGCTCGGCGCCGTCAGTTCGGCACCGCCGTAAGTCGAGCGTGTCTGGCCGCCGGCCGTGGACGGCAACAAGCCGACGCCTGGCCGAACTACGCCTTTGTCAGCGTGGCCTTGGCTCTGTTCGCGCAGTTCGATCTGGAACTGCGAGTTGGCGACGCCTTCCAGCAGTGGGTCAACCACGTTCGGTCCGACCTGCGTTTCCATAGCTTCGCCGTTGGCCGTGAGGTTGAAGCGCGAGACCTTGAACCAGAATGGATTGTTGCTCCAGGCCTTGTGGTCCTGAAGGTAAAAACCGTCCTGGTTGCGCTGAATGGAAAACTCCAGCTGTTCCTCGCCACCTTGCCATTTCTTCACAGTGAGACGGGCCTGGCCAGGCACATTGGGCTCTAACGCGAGCAGGTCGACACGAATTGGCATTGCTTATCTCGCTGCGAAGGCTATGAGCACTTGGCCCAGCCGTTCGTTCTGTTCAGGGGTTATTTCACGTCCGGCACCATGGCCGGCATTGTCCTGCGTGATGTAGGCCAGGCCCGAGAGCCAGTCGCCTAGATACCGTTGCGCCTGATTCGCCGGTTGCGCTGGCAGCACGGGCACTTGTCCCGGGCCAATGTCGGTGTAGAACGAAAACAAAGGCGCCTTGGCTCCGGCGCGGCTGTTCGGGCGCTCGCTCACCGGCTTCTGGAGGTAGCCGAACCAGGACACGAAATCGCGCAGCACACGTTGCACTTCCAGTACCTGGCGTTCGACCAGTTGATCGCGCCGCGCGCCACTTTGCGCGCGCTTGAGGACGGCGCGGCTCAGTTGCCCCGGCAAGTCCTGGCGATAGCCGGCGGTGATCAGTTCATCGACCACCGCTTCCAGCAAGGCCTTTTCCAGCCCCAGCAGGTTGAGCAGGCTTTGCCGGGTGGTCAGTTCACGCAGATGCGCGATCCAGGCCTTGAACGCCGCTTTGGCGAAACGGTGTTCGTTGCTTTGCAGCTCAGGTGCCGGGGTGCCGGTATTACTGCTGACCGGCGCATCTTGGCTCAGGTCGTCACCGAAATCGAAATCGAAACCGGCGTCGTTGCCGTACAGGCTCTGGCTCGGTGTCGGGGCGACCGGCTCGTCGTTCACTGCCGGCTCGTCATCGGTTTCGTACACGCCGCTGAGGTACAGGTCGCGCACCTCTTCACTCGGCATGTCGAGTTGATCGATCAATTCGCCAAGCACCGCAGGGCGACGGCCCAGGCCTGTCAAAATCATTTGCGCCTTGGCTTTCTTGACGGCTGCGGCACTGTCGTCGTCAGCATGGTACCAGGTGCTCAGGCCGTGAGTGGTCAGGCCTTCGAGGCATTCGCTCAATTGCTCGCGGATACGCTGCAATTTGAATTCGATATTGGCCACACCTTTGAAGCTGCCGCTGAAGTGGCTGATGCCACCGTCATCGTTGCGCAGCATTTCTGCCCAGGCGTTGGCCGGGTTCTTGATGTGTTTGCACACCAGAGCGTTGCTGGCGAAGCTGGTACCCAGCGCGCTGACACGTTCCTGATAGATGGCATTGAGGCCGGTTTCCGCACCCGTCACGTCCTGCCCGATGAACGCCGCGTCCATACGCGGTTTGCGCACCAGATAGGTGTTCTGGAACGGTGTGCCGGCCCAGTCGTTCATCCAGCTCAGGCTGCCGAAACGCTCCAGCATGGTCAGCTTGACCATGCCGTTCCAGCTCTCGTCGTACTGATCAGGTGTCAGGCTCAGGGAGTTGGTAATGCGCAGGTCGAGCATGGTCAGCGCCCAGATCAGGCCGGTATCGCGCTTGCTGCGAGCGGCCGAGTCGGCGCCCTGGGTTTTTTCGATCCAGCGAGTCAGCACCGGGCCCACGTCGTTGACGTCGCTCTGCTTGGTCGAACTGGTGCAGACCACCAGTGCGTTCATTTCCTGGTTGTCGGTGTAGCGTTCGAACAAGTAGGCGACCTTGCCGCGCAGGATCAGCTGGGAAACGGAGTTGTCCTTGGTGCAGGTTTGCGGGTCGTTGGAATCGGCGATCTCGTGCAGTTTCTGGCGCCCGCGATAACCGGGGAAGTCCAGCAGGTCGACCTGATTGACGATGTCATCCACCGGCGCTTCGATCAGGCGGAAGGTCATTTCGGCGGTCAGTGCCGCCAGTTGCGCGACCGTAATCACCTGACTGTTTTGCAGGCGATCGCCAACCAGCGGTCGAACATCGATCGGCAAGTCCAGCGGGCTGCCGAAGCGTTCGAGGATGTCGACGTTCATGATGCTGTCGCGCTGGCTGTAGGTGTCGTTTTCGAAACTCACCAAGGCCTTCAATGGTGCGAACACAGTCTCAGGCAGACCCAGCTTGTGCAGCGCGCCGGCCAGTTTCTGGTACACGCGTGTCAACTCGCTTTGCTCGCCCCAGAGGATCGAAAACAGCTCGGCCCGTTCCTGGAAATTCAGGCGTGGCACCAATTGCAACGCTTTGGGCCAGTACAGGGGCTCAAGCTTCTTCACCGAGTTGCGGAAGTTGTCGCGCAGGTAATCCCACAGTGACACCAGATCGTCAGCATTGACTCCCGTTTGCAGCGGGCCGGTTTCGCGGCCTTCGAACGGTTTGAGCACGCGCTGGATGCGCTCTTCGTCGATCTCGTAAGAAATCCTCTCAAGGTCGAAATCCTTGAACCAGGCGTTGGCGAGAATCTTCGCCAGCTCGATTTCCTTGAACAATGTAAGTTCTACCGGGAAGTCCTTGTCCTGACTTTCCGTCGCCCGACGGCTGAAGCGCGTTACCAGGCCGGTGGCTTCCTTGCCACCACCCACCGGGTTGATGTGCTTGATGAAGTCCAGGTGCTGGCCGCCGAAATCGGTTTCCAGTTTGCCGTTCTGACCGGCGGCGAGGGCCGAAATCAGGTAGGACTTGCCGGCCTGGGACAAGCCGAAAAAGCCAATGGTCATCGGTGTGCAGGCCACACGACCGAGGCTTTGAGCCAGGTTGCGAGCGCGGTGCAGGCGGATGTTCAGGTTGTCGGCTTCGCTGTCCAGACGCGGCGCATTGCCGCGCGTCTGGCCAATCCAGTCCAGCGCCTGACCGGCGCCTTCATAAACAGCGGCCCAACCGGCAGAGAGCTGAGTTTGATCGGGGGTCAGGTCTTTCATTTGCGTTTCACACTTCCACTGTCGAGCCAGTACTTGGTCTCGCTCAGGCCGGCGTCGAGCATGGTGTTGAGTTCCAGCTCGAGGTCGCTGCGCGGGTTGAAGTTGACGTTGTTGCAGTTGGATTCGATGTCGCGAACCGAGAGGCGGTCGCTGACCAGATCCTGCTTGCGCGTGTATTTGTCTGCCGGTTTGACCTCAAACCGCACCTTGAGCAGCGGCGCGCTGCCGTTTTCACCGATTGCCCGGGAAAACTTCTCCCGACCCGTCTTGGTGAACCGCAAGGTGTACAACGGAGAGGCGGCCCAGCGGTCAGCGGCCAACTGGCGGAAACCGAGGCGCAGATCGCCGCGCATTTCCAGCTGCGGCGTGTCGGCGGCGTCGCCAACGCCAATTTCAGGCAGCTTGATTTTGTAGTCTTCGGACTGGATATCGCGGTACAGCACGTCGGCATCCTTGATCACGTTGTTCAGGTCGATGACGCCAATGTGCTTGACCGTTGAATACGGCTTGAGCGCCGATGCCCGGAAGTAGAAGTTCGGCACGCTGTGGTTGGCGCACAACAGGCAGAGCATGGCGCCGACCGAGGCGGTGCTTTTCGGGTCGTCGATCCGGCCGCTCTTGTGAAACGGATACCAACCGCCGGTGCGGTAGTTTTGCAGCGCAAGAATGCGTCCCGGTGGCAGCGGCAACACCTTGCGAATGAACGCCTGGATGCCGGGCAGGCGCGAAGGGCGGCCGGTCAGCAGCAAGACATCACACGGGTAATGCGCGACCACTTCACACAGCGCACCAAGAATCTTGGTGATGTTGATCTGGTCGTTGAGGAACGCGGCGTGGAGCTTTTGCAGGTCGAAGCTGATCGGCGCGGCATACAGGTCGAAACCGCTCTGACCGCCGACATCGCGGCGTACGGCGGCGTTGACGTAGTCGAGCACGGTCTTGCTGATCGCGTTGTCACCGAGTAATTGGCGGTAACTTTGCGGAGTGACTTCTTGCGGGACCTGCGGATCGTAATGTTCGTACGCCTTGAGCAGCGCCAGGCCCAGCGGGGCGAACACCTGAAGGTTCAATTGTTGACGCAGGATCATGTCCTGGGCACTGACCGACTCATCGCCACACAGCCGTGACATCAGTGAATTCGGGGCTTTCACGCCAGCGTTCTGCAAGGCTTTTTCGAAGCTCGGCAGGACGAAGTCCTGAACCACGTCCAGCAGGATGTCGTCGCCGGCCACTTTGAAGCCATCGCGAAAACGCTGTTCGGGCACGATGTGCACGTTGCTGCCGCTGCCGGTATTACCCGCGCGGTCGAGGCGATAGTCAGTGATCACCAGGTCGGTGGTGCCGCCGCCGATGTCGATGGTCGCGATGGTGATGCGTTGGCGGTCGGCCTTGTCCGGCCGGGCGATGGTGTCAAAAAACTCTTCCGGGTGACCGGCGAAGTTCTCGTTGACCTCGGTGTACAGGTACACCAACTGGCCGCAGGACGCTTCGTCCCATTCCACGCGGATACTCGGGATCGGCGTGCGCGGGCTGACGGCCTGATCCTGATGTGGATCTTCCTCGCCGGCATGCCAGCCGAGGCTTTTCCACACCAGGCCGATGGCTTGCAGCATGCGTTCGTTGAGGATGCTGCGCTCGGCCTGCGGCATGCCCGGCGGCACGGTCAGGGTAATGCTGTTGAGTTGGCGCGGCACGCGGGTGTGACCCTGGCGCGAACGCTGGGCCGGGCTGTTGATTTGCGACAGCGCCTGGGCCAGTACTTCGGCGAGCATGAAGGTCATTAGCGAGCTGCGTGAATAACGCGGCATGAACACCGGCAGACGATCGTCTTCTTCGAGGCTGTATAGCGCTTCGCCGGTTTCGTTGATCAGGTGCGAGAACGGCGCGGCGGTGGCGTACGGCTCGTTGTCGGTCTTGATGTACGAGCAGTTGAAACGCCAGCCGTGGCCATAGGCGTTCTCGTCCCACAGATAGCGTTTCGGGCTGGACAGGCCAGTGGAGCCTTCGGTGCCGCGACGACGACTGGCCAGACGGCTGGCCTCATTGCCGACACGGGCAATCGTCGCCCATTGGAACGCATCGTGACGGCCACTCTTGACCGAACAGTGGTCCTTGCCGAAATACGCCTGGGCGAATTCCACGCGGCTTTCGAACGGCAGGTTGTAGGTGTGTTCGGGGGTGATCAGGTCGCGCAGTTCCAGCACGTAGTTCTGCTTCAGCCCGGAGCCGGCCTGACCGTGATTTTCGATCAGGATGCCGCAGGTGCGTGAGTTGCCGACGTCCAGCACCAGGTCCACCGGAATAGGTTTGACCAGGCCATTGCTGTCGTTGGCGACCACTTTCAGCTCGGGGATTTCAACTTTCGCCCGGGCCGTTGACTGCTGGGCGGCTGACGGTTTGCTCAACAGGCTGAGCAAGTTGAGGTAGTGCGCCAAGTGATAATTGGCGCGGATATCGATGTCCAACTCTGCGCGCGAACGGTGGGCACTGCCCTCATTGAACACTTCCAGCAGCCATTCGTTGACCCACGGCTGTGCCAGAAACCAGCGGGTTTCGCTAGCCTTGGTCGCCAGTTTGAAAGACACGCCGGAGCTGATGTCTTCTTCGTTTGGCGCCAGATATGCAGTGCCGTCACGCTTGGGCATCACACGGCTGTCGAACGCCATCGTCAGTCGGTGGGTGTTACCGTCGATGTCGGGAGTCGCCAGCTTCACCAGGCGCATGCGCGACCAGTTGGTCGGACCTTCGTCGAAGCGATGCGGGGGCATGAAGCGGAAAAACGGGGTCGGCAGCCAGATACCGTCGAGCAAGTCGAGGCTGCTTTTCATGTCGACGCTGAACGCAGGTTTGGCTTTTTCAACCTTTTCCGGTTCGGGCTCGTAGAAAAAGAAGTCTTTCTCTTCGTTGTACGCCAGGCGGCAGATCAGCCCGCTGATCATCGGTGCGAACTCGCCCGCCGGTTCCTTGCGGGGATCCAGGCGCAGAGCGAAATCCATGAACTGGATGCCGGTGTCGCTGACCAGCGTGACGGTGTCTTCGAATTGAGTGACTTCAGGCAACATGTCGGGTTATTCCGTTTTTATTCGGCCACTTGCCGCATGGACATGGGGAATTGTTCTTTTCCGTAACCGCCGGTGCAGTCCGCGACCGTGGTCGCCCCTTTGCGGCAGTTGACCTTGGGCATGTCGTAAGTGCTGCCATCGCCGCAAACGGCCTGGCCCTGGCTGTCGATGGCCAGGCTGCCACCCTTCATAGTAGCGCTCACCGGCCCGCTACATTTCGAGCCGTCGGCCTGGTGTACAGTGACTTGGCCCTTACCATCCTTGAGCTGGTATTCCAGACGCAGCGGTTTGCCGGTCCGGCGGTCCTGTATCCCGGCGCCTGCGCTGTACTGACCATCGAGAAACCTGGCGGCACCGTCGGCGGCGTCTGGCGGGATGCTCAGGGGAGGGCCGGGTTTTGCGGCTACGGATTTTTCTGCCTCGGGCGATGTGACATCCGGCGGCGCGGTTTTGTTTTCGGGTGGCGCGATTTTGTTTTCGGCTGCCGGGTCTTTGGCTGGGTCTTTGGTCAAGTCGGCGGGTGCTGCGTCAGCCTTGTTACCTTCGACAGCCGGCGCTTCCGCACCCTGTGTTTCGGTTATGGCGGTGCCGGTGCCGGTGCCGGTGCCGTTGGTGACGCCTACGACGGTGCCAGTCACGGGGACGCCATTGAGCG
Source organism: Pseudomonas sp. B28(2017) (assembly GCF_002113025.1). Lineage (GTDB taxonomy): Bacteria > Pseudomonadota > Gammaproteobacteria > Pseudomonadales > Pseudomonadaceae > Aquipseudomonas. Next base: position 291,400 of record NZ_NEJH01000003.1, read on the forward strand.
TCGTGACATCGCCGGTCAGTGGCGGCTCTTCCAGCTGTTTTTCCACCGGCACGACGCCCTCGGGCAGCAGGTCTACCGCCACCAACGGAATCGGGACGCACCCTCGCAGGCCGAGCAACAGCCACAAAAGCAGCAGCAGGAACGGCAGCAGCAACAGCCACCACCAGCGACGCCACCACGGACGAGCAACCACCGGTACAACGGGCGCAACAACAGGTGCTTCGACCACGGGTGGCAGCGTGAACGCGGGCGGGACCTGATAGAGGCAGTGCAGGGGATCGCCATTGCCGGTACCGGCATGCTCGAAACCCCAGAAGGTCAGCACTGGTTTGCCTTGCACCAGGTAGACGAAGTTTTCGTCCGGGAAATGAATCACGCGCTTGAGTAGCTTGCCGAACACGGCTTTGTCGCCTTGCTGCTGTTCGGCCGGATCAGTGCCCAGGAAACGCTGGCTCAATTCCTCGAGCGCGGTCTTGAGGGCTTCAAGTTGGCGGCGGGCAGGGGCACGTTCTTCTTCGGTCGCGCTGCTCCACGGGATCACATCGCCGTCGAGAGCGCTGTACCAATCGATCCGGTTGCCGAGTTCATCGCTTTGAGGGATGGCCAGATGATCGACCAAATCGGGGTTCTTGCGGCGAATGGCTTCGCGCAATTGCAGGGCTGCCCGGTAGACCGGTTGACCTGTTTCGCCGAGGGCTGTGAATGACCCGCTCTTACCGCTGCGTAATAGTGCCCCGCGCATTCAAACTCCATACGATCCGTTGCGCAAAAATGACAGACAAATGTGTCTGTACTTGCTCCTGCAATTAGCGGACGACCTTAGTGTCATTATGATATCGCCGTCAATCTGCCGGAGGTTCAAACCTTATGAGACTAACGTAAGCGTGCGGAGGTTGCATAAGGTCAATTTTAATTGGCTTGGGAAGGCTCGGGCGTAAGCTTTTTAAGCTTGCTGAATCGTTTCATCAGCGCTATAAAAAATGCACAACTCCAAGAAAGGCTTTCTCCATGTCCCCGCTCAAACTCGTCATTGCCCTTGGCGCGCTGTCCGCCTCCCACGCCATGGCCTGGGATTACGTCCTGCTCGACAGCGACAAGGCCGCGCAAAACTGGCAGATCACCAGCCAGCAACTCGGTGTGAAAACCGACCAACCCTTTTCCGTGACCCTTCGTACCTTGCACGGCGGTCGGCAGGAGGGCGTCAGCATCGTCGACATCGATAACGGCACGATGAAACTCTCGGTGGTGCCGACTCGCGGCATGAACGTCTTGCAGGCCTCGGTCGGCAATGTGCGCATGGGCTGGGATTCGCCGGTCAAGGAAGTGGTCAATCCGTCCTTCATCGAACTCAACGGTCGCGGCGGCCTGGGCTGGCTCGAAGGCTTCAACGAGCTGGTCGCCCGTTGCGGCTACGAATGGGTCGGTCATCCAGGCATGGATAACGGCGAACTGCTGACCCTGCATGGCCGCGCCGCCAACATCCCGGCCAGCAAAGTTACCCTGCATATAGATGAACAACCGCCTTACGCGATCAGCCTGCGCGGCGAACTCAAAGAGCAGGCGTTCAAGAAAGTCGACTTCTCAGTGATGACTGAACTGGTCACTGAGCCCGGCAGCGTCGCGTTCGCCCTCAATGACACCCTGACCAATAACGGCGACTATCCGAAGGAATACCAGGCGCTGTATCACAGTAACTTCAGCACCCCGTTCTTGGAGCAGGGCGCTCGTTTCGCCGCGCCGGTGAAACAGGTGTCGCCGTTCAACGACAAGGCCAAGGGCGATCTGCCCGACTGGCAAACCTACCGAGCACCGACCAAGGACTACGACGAGACGGTTTACAACGTGGTGCCGTATGCCGATGCCAAGGGCGATACGTTGACCGTATTGCATAACAAGGCCGGCAGCCTGGGTGTTTCGGTCGGCTTCAACACTCAGACACTGCCAGTGTTCTCCCTGTGGAAAAACACCGATACCCAGGGCCAGGGCTATGTCACGGGGCTGGAGCCGGGAACAAGTTTTTCCTACAACCGCCGTTATCAGCGGCCACTGAACCTGGTGCCGACAATTGGGCCGAAGGAACACAAGCAGTTCCGCATCAGCTACAGCTTGTTGGCGGATAAGGCAGCTGTGGATAAGGCGTTGAAGCAGGTGAGCGAGATTCAGGGTGGGCGGGAGACTGAGGTGCGGCAGACGCCGTTGGTTGATCTCACCAAGGGGTGACCGCTGACTAGAGTGTTGTCGGCCGATATTGCAGCGCTTCGGCCAAATGTTCGCGTCTGATCCCGTCGGCTTGTTCAAGGTCCGCCAGCGTGCGCGCGACCTTGAGCAGTCGATGGGCTGCTCGCAACGACAGAGTTAAACGCTCGCAGGCGGATTCCAGCCAGTTTTCATCGGCTGTGGATAACTTACAGTGCCGGCGTAGGCCTGGCAGGTCGAGGAAGGCATTCGCGCAACCTTGGCGTTTGTGTTGCCGTTCTCTTGCATCGGCAACCAGCTCGGCGGCGGTGGCTGTATCGTCGCCGGGTTTTAACGCAGGATTCAGCGCCGTGGCTTCGCGTGCAACCGTCAGGTGCAGATCGATGCGGTCCAGCAGCGGCCCCGACAGTTTGTTGCGATAGCGCTGCACCATGTCCGGCGTACAGGAACAGCGTCCACTCGGCTCGCCAAGATATCCACAGGGACACGGATTCATTGCCGCCACCAATTGAAATCGCGCTGGAAATCGGACCCGATCCTTGGCCCGTGATATCACGATATGTCCGGACTCCAGCGGCTCCCGTAGCACCTCCAATACCTTGCGATCAAACTCCGGTAGTTCGTCCAGAAACAACACCCCGTGGTGGGCGAGGGTGATTTCGCCGGGTTGCGGTTTCGAGCCGCCTCCCACCAGCGCGGGCCCGGACGCCGAGTGATGCGGTTGGCGAAACGGCCGCTGCGGCCAATGGCTCAATGGCAAACAACTGACGACCGACTGAATCGCCGCCACTTCCAGCGCTTCACTTTCGGCCAACGGCGGCAGCAATCCCGGCAGGCGGCTCGCCAACAGCGTTTTCCCCGTTCCCGGCGGCCCGCTGAACAACAGGTTGTGAGCACCAGCGGCAGCGATCAGCAATGCTCGCTTGGCTGCGGTTTGTCCCTGCACCTCATTCAAGTCGGGATAAGGTTTGCTGGCGTAGAGCAAGCCGTTGGAGACATAAGGCTCAATCGGTGTATGCCCATTGAAATGCGCGACGGCCTCAAGCAGATGATCCACGGCAATCACTTTCAATCCCGAGGCGAGGCACGCCTCTTCAGCGTTAGCTCGCGGCACCATCAACCAGCGCCCGGCCTTGCGCGCTGCCAGCGCTGCCGGCAAGACCCCACGAACCGCCCGCACGGCACCTGATAGCGCCAACTCCCCAAGGCATTCCGCATCATCGAGCGTCAATGTCGGCACCTGCACGCTGGCCGAGAGAATCCCCAGGGCAATCGCCAGATCGAACCGCCCTCCATCCTTGGGTAAATCCGCCGGCGCCAGATTCAACGTGATACGCCGCGCCGGAAATTGCAGCCCCGAATTGATGATCGCACTGCGCACCCGATCCTTGCTTTCCTTCACCGCCGCCTCGGGCAGGCCGACCATGGTCAGCGACGGCAAACCATTGGCCAGGTGGACTTCAACGGTGACAGCGGGTGCATCCACGCCAATCTGGGCGCGGCTGTGGACGATGGAGAGGGACATGGTCGTTCCTTGAGCTAAACGGGGGCCGCTTCCTGCGGGTTTTTGAAGGGTAGTCGGGGGAGGAGAGTCTGGTGGGGTGGTTGAGGGGGCAAACTTTCACTGGATGTTGCGGGGGCCGAGTGACCCACGCAAATGCCACCTGTAGGAACAGGCTCGCTCGTGAAAAACCCAAATGCGCCGCTGGTCATCCGGCTTTACGCGTTATCGTTCACGACCTTCGCGAGCAGGCTCGCTCACAGTGGATTGGGCTCCACAGTGAGGATTTGCGGTGTTATTCGGTCGGTGGATTGAGCTTCGCTTCCAGTTCCGCCACTTTCGCTTCGAGGCTTTCGAGGCGGGCGCGGGTGCGCGCCAGTACGACCATCTGGCTATCGAACTCTTCCCGACTCACCAGATCCAGTTTGCTGAAGGCACTTTGCAGCAACATCTTGAACTGGCTTTCGATTTCGGCTTTCGGCAGTGGGGTGTCGCCGCTGAAGAGACGGGAGGCTGTACCGGTCAGGGCGTCGAGGAAGTCTTTGGGCGCGAGCATGAGGAATGTCCTGGTAACAATGGCAGGCAGTGTATCACGCAGTGTCTATAGTCAAATCCGCGGGCAAGGGATGCACGCTTTTCGCGCATGCGGATAGATGGCGTCGCACCGTTGTTGTGCGTAACACGTCGGGTGTTGTCGCGAAGTCGCTGCCATCAGCGGGCAAAGGCTTGAAAACAGTGAAATTTCCAGAGATGGCAAGCTTTCTGCTTAGTCCCTCATGACCCATGCACTGATGCAGTCGCTGTGACGAATGCAGTGCGCCAGACGGAACACGGGGGAGTGTTTCGTGAGGAGCGGTTAGCTGGCGTCGGACGGGCAGGTAAGGCCGACGATGCGTTACAAAGCCAGGCACTGCGCTTAGACTTGAGACGGGTTTGTTTTCCTGGGGCAAGTCCACCAATTCGGGAGAGAGTTTTCATGAAGCTAGTCACTGCCATCATCAAGCCGTTCAAGCTGGACGACGTACGCGAGTCGCTGTCCGAGATCGGCGTGCAGGGCATTACCGTCACTGAAGTCAAAGGCTTTGGTCGGCAGAAGGGTCACACCGAGCTGTATCGCGGCGCGGAGTACGTGGTCGATTTCCTGCCCAAGGTGAAGATCGACGTCGCCATCGACGACAAGGATCTGGACCGGGTAATCGAGGCCATCACCAAGGCTGCCAACACCGGCAAGATCGGTGACGGCAAGATCTTCGTGGTCAATCTGGAACAGGCGATTCGCATCCGTACCGGCGAAACCGATACCGACGCAATCTAAGCCGCCACAAACCCAACGCCCCAGGAGAAAACAATATGACTCTGCGTAAATTCGCAGGGCTAGGAGCCCTGTTGTCCATCGTAATGCCCAGCCTTGCTTTGGCGGCAGACGAAGTGGCGGCCCCGGTCCTCAACTCCGGCGACACCGCCTGGATGATGACCTCTACAGCCCTGGTGCTGTTCATGACCATTCCCGGCCTTGCGCTGTTCTACGGCGGCATGGTTCGGTCGAAAAACATTCTTTCCGTGATGATGCAGTGCTTCGCCATTACCGGTCTGATCAGTGTCCTGTGGGTCATTTATGGCTACAGCATTGCGTTCGACACGACGGGCATGGAGCAGGGCGTCGTCAACTTCAACTCGTTCATCGGCGGCATGGGCAAGGCATTCCTCGCCGGCATCACGCCAGCCAGCCTGACCGGGCCTGCGGCGCTGTTCCCTGAGGCGGTGTTCGTCACCTTCCAGATGACTTTCGCGATCATCACCCCGGCGTTGATCGTCGGCGCCTTCGCCGAACGGATGAAGTTCTCCGCGATGCTGGTGTTCATGGGCGTGTGGTTCACCCTGGTGTATGCGCCGATCGCGCACATGGTCTGGTCCGGTAACGGCGGCCTGTTGTGGGACTGGGGCGTTCTGGACTTCGCCGGCGGCACCGTGGTGCACATCAACGCCGGTGTGGCCGGTCTGGTTGCCTGCCTGGTGCTGGGTAAGCGCAAAGGCTTCCCGACCACGCCGATGGCGCCGCACAACCTCGGTTACACCCTGATGGGCGCGGCCATGCTGTGGGTCGGCTGGTTCGGTTTCAACGCCGGTTCCGCCGCTGCGGCCAACGGTACCGCCGGTATGGCGATGCTGGTGACGCAAATCGCTACCGCCGCTGCTGCACTGGGCTGGATGTTTGCCGAGTGGATCACCCACGGCAAACCTAGCGCGCTGGGTATCGCTTCGGGCGTGGTTGCCGGTCTGGTGGCAATCACCCCGGCTGCCGGCACCGTTGGCCCGATGGGCGCGCTGGTAATAGGTCTGGCGGCAGGCGTGGTGTGCTTCTTCTGCGCAACTACCCTGAAGCGCAAGCTCGGCTATGACGACTCCCTGGACGCCTTCGGCGTGCACGGTATCGGCGGTATCCTCGGCGCAATCCTGACCGGTGTGTTCGCCGCACCGTCCCTGGGTGGCTTCGGCACCGTGACCGACATCGCCGCTCAAGTGTGGATTCAATGCAAAGGCGTTGGCTTCACGGTGATCTACACCGCGATCGCCACATTCATCATCCTCAAGGTGCTGGATGCGGTCATGGGCCTGCGCATCAACGAAGAAGAAGAAGCGGTCGGCATCGATCTGGCGCTTCACAACGAACGCGGCTACAACTTGTAAGTACGCGTGTAAAAAACTTGCCCGGCTTGCCGGGCATTTTTTTGTCTGAAATTTGTCATTGAAGAGCGCGCTGAAAGGTTTTTCCCTACAGGTTTTGCGATGTTTGCGTCGGGTGTTTTTGTGCAGTCGAAGGCTTACAGGAATGAAGGAATATTAGGGTCTTTGTTTTTTCCCAGAGCGCGCTAGAATGCGCCCGAACGTGCGGAGAACTGTATGTGGCAACAGACTCTGATTGCCTTGCGGGCGAGGCCCCGGGGCTTTCATCTGGTAACGGACGAGTTACTCGCCGGCCTGCCTGAACTCAAGGCGTGTCGGGTCGGTCTGTTGCATTTGTGGCTGCAGCATACCTCGGCGTCGTTGACCATCAACGAGAACGCCGATCCGGCGGTACGTCGCAACTTCGAACGGTTTTTCAATCGTCTGATCCCACAAGGAACAGGCGGCTATGAGCATAACGACGAAGGCCTGGACGACCTCCCGGCGCACTTCAAGGCCAGCGTGCTTGGCTGTCAGCTCAGTTTGCCGATTTCGGCAGGCCGGCTGGCGTTGGGGACCTGGCAAGGCATTTACCTGGGCGAGCACCGTGATCATGGCGGTGCCCGCAAAGTCCTCGCCACCTTGCACGGTGAAGAGGCATAACCGCTGGTCAGCAGCGGCTGTTGATTTTTTTCCGGCAGTCTTCGACAGAGGGCAAAGCTGGGCTATAACTAATCTGCTTTTCGCAAGTCATGAGGTAGAACATGAGCGACGATGATCTGGAAAACGACGACCTCGAAGTAGGCGACGACGACGAAACCGAAGAAGGTCTGGAAGCAGCGGCAGAAGACGTCGCTGAAGACGACGGTGGTGATGCGCCGGTTCCGACCGCCAAAGGCAAGGCCAAGGCAGCGGTATCGGTCGATGAGCTGCCGAGTGTCGAAGCCAAGAACAAGGAACGCGACGCCCTGGCCAAGGCCATGGAAGAGTTCCTGGCTCGTGGTGGCAAGGTGCAGGAAGTGGAGGCCAATGTGGTCGCAGATCCTCCCAAGAAGCCTGACAACAAGTACGGCAGCCGGCCTATCTGAGCCTGCTACCTGCTTGCTGAAAAAGCCCGCCGTCGCTGCGGGCTTTTTCATGCCTGAAACAAAACTTGGAAGTCAGTGGTGATCCCACAGGTTTTTTGGGTCAAGCCGAGACCGCATTCCACCGCGCCAACAACGCCGGTAACTCGGTCAGGCTGCGAATCTCGGCATCTGGCAAATGTTCAGCCTCCCAGGCCTTGCCCGCCGGGTTGAACCAGATTGCACGCAATCCTGCCTGCTGCGCTCCGGCAATGTCATCGCCCGGATGATCGCCGATATGCACCGCGGTTTCGGCGGTTGCGCCGCCGCGTTGCAACGCCTCATGAAACAATCGCGCATCAGGTTTGGCGATGCCGATGTCTTCGGCGCACAACGCAAACTTGAAGTAGTCCGCCAGCCCCAGCCGACGCACATCGGCATTGCCGTTGGTGACCACGCCGAGGGCGTAATGGTTGGCGAGGATTTCCAGAGTCGGTTCAACCTCCGGAAACACATCGATCTGATGGCGAGCGTGCAGAAATACTTCAAAACTCTTGTCCGCCAGATCAGACGCCTCGTCATGCCCATAACCGGACTCTTCCAGCGCATGGAACAGCACACGCCGACGCAGTGCGCTGATGCGGTGCTTGAGGTTGGGCTCGTTGCTCAATACTCGCTCACGAATAGCCCACAGATGCTCCACCGGCACTGCCCCCAGGTTGGGCGCGTGCTCGGTCAGCCATTCACGCAAAACGGCTTCAGCGCTGACGATAACCGGGGCGGTGTCCCACAGGGTGTCGTCGAGGTCGAAGGTGATCAACTGAATACTCATGAATCGTCGCCTTTCATGCGTTTGGCCCGTGGGTGGGCGCTGTCGTAGACCGCTGCAAGATGCTGGAAGTCCAGGTGGGTGTAGATCTGCGTGGTCTTGATGTCCGAGTGGCCGAGCAGTTCCTGCACAGCGCGCAGGTCCTGAGAGGACTCCAGCAAGTGGCTGGCGAAGGAGTGCCGCAGCATGTGCGGGTGCAGGTTCTGCCCCAGTTCGCGCTCGCCGGCCGCCTTGACCCGCACCTGGATCGTCCGAGGGCCGAGGCGCCGGCCTTGCTGGCTGACAAACACCGCATCGTCCGCCGGGTTGGCCATGGCTCGCAGGGGCAGCCACTGTTCCAGCGCCTCGCGGGCCTTTGTCCCTACCGGCAGCAGGCGGGTCTTGCTGCCTTTGCCGAGCACCTGGACCATGCCGTCTGCCAGGTCGAGCTGATCGAGATTGAGCCCCGTAAGCTCCGAAAGCCGCAGCCCGGAGGAGTAGAACAACTCCAGAATCGCCTGGTCCCGACGTGCCAGAAAGTCATCTTCAACCCCGCCTTCAAGCAGTTGCAGGGCGCGGTCGGTGTCCAGGGTTTTCGGCAGGCGGCGTTCGCCTTTGGGCGGTGCCAGGCCGTTGGCCGGATCGTGGTCGCACAGGCCTTCGCGGTTCAGGTAGTGATAAAGCCCGCGAACGGCCGACAGCAATCGTGCCAGGCTGCGGGATGATTGACCTTGGGCGTGCAGGCGGGCAATCAGGCTGCGCAGGCGCTGGATGTCCAGTGCCGCCCAGCTGCCGATGTTCTGTTTGACGCACCAGCCCAGCACTTTATCGAGGTCGCGGCGATAGGCCGACAGCGTGTGCGGCGACACCTGCCGCTCACTGCGCAGGTGTTCGCAGTAAGCGTCCAGTTGCCGTTCCATGTTCAGCGTACCGAGCGCAGGGAGTTGTTGACCCGTGGCAGTACGCGACCCATGACTTCAGCGATGTAGCTCAGGAACAAGGTGCCTACCGAGCTTTTGTAGTGCTGCGGATCGCGGCTGGCGATGGCCAGGATGCCGTGGATGCCCTGGTGGCTGATGGCAACGACCGCGGTGGAACCGATCTGCTTGCGCTGTTCTTCGCCGAACAGGAAGTCCAGTTCATGTTCGCGCAGGCTGCCACTGACGCTTTTTTCTTCCGAGAGCAAGCCGCCGATGGCCACCTGTGCTTCGGCGTGAGTGGCCCAGCGGCCGACCGGCATGGCGTTGTCACCAAGCAGGATGAGGCTGACGAAGGGTACCTGGAATTCCTGGCGCAGGCTGTCTTCGACGCACATCACCACGTCTTCCAGGCTGGCGGCATCCATCAGCGCCAGGATCAGGCGACGGGTCTTGTCGAAGAGACGATCGTTGTCGCGGGCCACGTCCATCAGGTGCGACAGGCGATGACGCAACTCGATGTTGCGGTCGCGCAGGATGGTCATCTGACGCTCCACCAACGACACGGTATCGCCGCGCCGATGGGGGATGCGCAGGGACGGGAGCAGTTCTTCGTGCTCGACGAAGAAGTCCGGATGAGCCTCCAGGTACGCGGCTACAGCCGCCGCCTCCAGGCTTTCGGACGGTGATTCGTCAGCTTGTCGTGCGGGTACCTGGGGCTTGTCGGTCATGGGTTTCGCTCACTCAAAGACGCACTTGTCCTTCATATACGCGTACTGCCGGGCCGGTCATCATCACCGGTTGGCCAGGGCCTGCCCATTCGATGGACAAGCGCCCGCCAGGCAGGTCGATCAATAGCGGCGAATCCATCCACCCCTGGCTGATCGCGGCCACTGCAGCGGCACAGGCGCCGGTGCCGCAGGCCTGGGTTTCCCCGGCTCCGCGCTCCCAGACGCGCAACTGCGCGCGGCTCCGGTCGATGACCTGGAGAAAGCCGACATTGACCCGTGCCGGGAAGCGCGGGTGATGTTCGATTTTCGGGCCCAGCTCATGCACCGGCGCGTTGTTGATGTCGCTAACCCGTACCACCGCATGGGGATTGCCCATGGACACGGCAGCCAGATCGACCGGGGTGCCGTCGACGTCGACCTGATAACTCTTGGCCTGCTCCGGCGCCTGGAACGGAATATCCGCTGGCACCAGGCGCGGGGCGCCCATGTTGACGCTGATCTGGCCGTCGTTACGCACGTCGAGCTCAATGATGCCGCTTTTGGTTTCGACGCGAATCACACGCTTCGCGGTCAGGCGCTTGTCGAGCACGAAACGGGCGAAGCAGCGCGCACCGTTGCCGCACTGCTCCACTTCGGAACCGTCGGAGTTGAAGATCCGATAGCGGAAGTCCACGTCCGGGTTGCTCGGTGCCTCGACGATCAGCAATTGGTCGAAACCGATGCCGGTGTGCCGGTCGCCCCATTGCTTGGCATGCTTGGGCAGAATGTGCGCGTGCTGGCTGACCAGGTCGAGGACCATGAAGTCGTTGCCCAAGCCGTGCATCTTGGTAAAACGCAGCAGCATGGTTTTACTCCGGCAGCAGGCTTTCGCCAGCAAACAACTCGGCTACCGTCTCACGGCGACGCACTTCGAATGCCTGATCACCGTCCACCAACACTTCAGCGGTACGACCGCGGGTGTTGTAGTTGGAACTCATGACAAACCCGTAGGCACCGGCCGAATGCACGGCCAACAGGTCGCCTTCTTCCAGGGCCAGCTGACGATCCTTGGCCAGGAAGTCGCCGGTCTCGCAGATCGGGCCGACGATGTCGTAGGCGCGGGCAGCGGTAGTGCGTGGGCGCACGGCGGTGACGTCCATCCAGGCTTGATACAGCGCTGGGCGGATCAAGTCGTTCATGGCAGCGTCGACGATGGCGAAGTCTTTGTGCTCGGTGTGCTTGAGATACTCGACCTGAGTCAACAGCACGCCGGCGTTGGCCACGATGAAGCGGCCCGGCTCGAACACCAGCGCCAGGTCACGACCATCGAGACGCTCGCGCACGGCCTTGATGTAGTCGGCGGCCAGTGGCGGCTCTTCGTCGCGATAACGCACACCCAGGCCGCCACCGAGATCGATGTGGCGCAGGTAGATGCCGCAATCGCCGAGGCGGTCGACCAGGCCCAGCAGGCGGTCGAGGGCATCGATGAACGGCGGCAAGGTGGTCAGTTGCGAGCCGATGTGGCAATCGACGCCGACCACTTCCAGGTTCGGCAACTGCGCGGCACGCACGTACACGTCTTCGGCGTCGGCGATGGCGATGCCGAACTTGTTCTCTTTGAGACCGGTGGAAATGTACGGGTGGGTGCCGGCATCGACGTCCGGGTTGACGCGCAGCGAAATTGGCGCGCGAACGCCCAGTTCGGCGGCGACCACCTGCAGGCGTTCCAGCTCGTCGGTGGATTCGACGTTGAAGCAGTGCACGCCGACTTCCAGGGCGCGACGCATGTCGTCACGGGTCTTGCCGACGCCGGAGAACACGATCTTGTCGGCGCTGCCGCCAGCGGCCAGCACGCGTTCCAGCTCGCCACGGGAGACGATGTCGAAACCGGCGCCCAGACGCGCCAGGACATTCAGGACGCCCAGGTTGGAGTTGGCCTTGACCGCGTAGCACACCAGGTGCGGCGTGCCGACCAGCGCATCGGCGTAAGCCAGGTATTGGGCTTCGATGTGCGCACGGGAGTAAACGTAAGTGGGCGTCCCAAAGCGCTCGGCGATGGCAGACAGGGCAACACCTTCCGCGAACAGTTCACCGTCACGGTAGTTAAAAGCGTCCATGAGGTTCCCTTATTGGTAGACGTCGTGCTTGTGTGCTTTCGAGGCAGGCTGCTGTTGCGACGACTTGGCCTGCTCGGCAGGGTCCTGGTCTTCATCAGGCAGGTAGAGCGGGCCTTTTTGACCGCAGGCCGACACAAGGCAGGCGACCGCGAGGAGCGCAGCAAGGGAAGAGATCAGGCGCTTCATGGCGAAATCCTTGAAAATGCATTAATTGCGCCGGAGTATACCGGCCACCCGGCGGCTTGCCTATGCAACGGACCGCCCGTCCGGCGGGGCTTGGCCCGATGCCGGTCGGTATCATGCAATCCCGGTGGGAGCGAGCCTGCTCGCGAAGGCGTCGTGTCAGGCGACATCAATGTTGAATGTCAGTCCGCATTCGCGAGCAGGCTCGCTCCCACAATGGGTCCCTCGGTCGTTATCCTTTGCAATCGATAGAGCTCGGTCGTATCTTGCGGCGCTTGAGCCTGATCAGACACTTTTTGAGGTTGCCGTAATGAGTTTGTCCGAAGCGCGTTTCCATGACCTGGTCGATGCCACCCAGCAAACCCTGGAGGACATCTTTGACGACAGCGATCTGGATATCGATCTGGAGAGCTCGGCCGGTGTGCTGACCGTCAAGTTCGAAAACGGCACTCAGTTGATCTTCAGTCGCCAGGAGCCACTGCGCCAGCTGTGGCTGGCCGCGGTGTCCGGTGGTTTCCACTTCGACTACGACGAAGAGAGCGAGCGCTGGATGTGCGACAAGAGCGAAGAGCAGTTGGGTGAAATGCTCGAGCGCATCGTCAAGCAGCAGGCCGGTGTCGAATTCGATTTCGAAGGCTTGTGAGATCGTGACCCAGCCTGCGCCTGTCCGTCCGCCCAAGCCGCTCTACAGCAATGTCAGCCCGGCGGTACCGTCGCCGTGCAGCGGCGTGTGTCGGCTGGACGAGCTGAAAGTCTGCCTGGGCTGCTTCCGCCATGTCGAAGACATCCGCGAATGGCGCTCGGCCGATGACGAGCGCCGGCGGGTGATTTGTGCGCAGGCCGCGCAGCGCAAACAGGGCTCCGGGCCATGACTTGTATATTTTTTGAGCTGTGATAGTGTCCAGAAACGCCTCAACCCATCGAGGCTTGTGAAAACCCCGCCTTTTTCTGGCGGGGTTTTGCTTTTTTCGTGCAGAAGAAAGGAGTCTGCCCAGATCATGACCGCACCTTCCATCACCCTTACCCGTCTGGACGTCCAGCGTCTGGAGCGTCTGATCGACAGCCTGGACGAAACGCTGCCGGGCGTTATTGCGCTGCAAACCGAACTGGACCGCGCCGATGCCGTGGTCGGCCACGAAGAAGTGCCGGCGGATGTCGTGACCATGAATTCCCGTGTGCATTGCCGGGAAGAAGGCAGTGGCAAGGACTACCATCTGACCCTGGTGTACCCCAAGGATGCGAATGCCGACGAAGGCAAGATCTCGATCCTGGCGCCGGTAGGCAGTGCGCTGCTCGGCCTGAAGGTTGGCCAGCATATCGATTGGCCGGCTCCGGGTGGCAAGACCCTGAAACTGACCTTGCTGGAAGTCGAATCGCAACCAGCCAACGGTGGCGACTACAACGTTTGACCCTGCCTCAGACCTGCCCGAGCGCCTCGTTCAATCCGCGCTCAAGGTCAGCCTTGTAGCGCAGGTACAGATGAGTGGAACTCTGTCCTTCGCCGAGCAGGCCTGACAGGTCGAGGTCGGTGATGTAGCAGCGGTAGCGTTCGGTTTCCCGGCGCTGCCCGACGATTTCCCGGGCGACCACGCTGAACAGCTGGTCGCCATGCTCCAGTTCGGAAAACTCCCGTTGATTGCAGTACAGCGTCACCTGCACCTGACCCGGTGCGGCTTTGCCGACGATCGCCTGCACGTCGTAGAACGGTTCGTTCACCGGTGTCTGTGGTATCGGCCGGGCTTCGATGCGGCGTGCTCGGCCAGGGCCTGACGGCAGCAACTGGCAATACAGGGTGTCGAGGTTCAGCGGATGGGCTGCGTCCATCGGCAACAAGGCATCGCGCCGGTACTGGATCGATTGCAGGAAGCGCTGCAGCGGCACCAGCAGGCTTTGCTCGTCGTGCCAGGGCAGGCGTTGCTGCCACAGCGCATTGAGCTCATCGAGCACGTACAGATCGGCCTGATCTTCGTTGACCCGGTAGAACACTTGAATGCAGTCCGGCTGGCCCGTGGGCAGGAACAGCGCAAGGTCGTGGTCTTCCAGTGCCTTTGGGTCCAGGTGAAGCGGGCTGTAGCTCGCCATTTCCTCACCGAGGTAATCGATCAGCGCCGGCAGAGTGGCCAGTGCGATGTGCTGGACCTGGCCCGGCACCAGCTCCAGCACGTGGTAGTGCTGCTGGACCTGGATCAGGTAGCGATGATTGAGCCGGCTCAGCAGCAGGTTCTGCGCGGTATCGAAGATTTCTTCCACCCGTTGGGCGATGAACTGCGCGCGGTTATGGCAGAAGCAACGCACCCGCAACTTCGGCTGTTGCGGCCCCGCCGGCAGGTTGTTGAGGTAGTCGCGGATGCAGTTGAGCAGGGCGTTGGGGCCGTCGTAGTGAGCGACCAGCACTTCGTTCCAGCTATTGAGCGTGACCTGGTCCAGGGTCAGCACCAGATTTTCCCGGACGCCGGCATAGCTCAGGGAGTCGGTGCGCTCGGTGGTCATCAGGATATTCAGGTCGCGATGGTGCTTGAGCGGATCGATGCCGACGTTCACCAGAATCAGCACTTCACTCGGCACGCTGGCGCGCAACAGAGGTTCTTCGGCGACGGTGGGCAAGGGCAGGGCGATGGTCTGTTGCAGGCTGCCGAGCAGGTTGAACAGTTCGAATTCGCTCAGGTCGCTGGTGCCGGGATGCAAGGCCAGGCGGGTGCTGCTGTCGATCACGCCATTGCGGTGGCACCAGGTCAGCAGTTCCAGCAAGTGACGGCTGCGTTTGATCGGTGCGAAATGCTCCCACTCCAGCGCCGTCAGGCTGCCGTTGTACAAGCCCCACTGGCCGTGTCCCGGTTCTTTCTTGTTCGGTGCGTGCACCAGCGTCAGGGTGTCTTCGGCCAGATCCGGGGCGATGCCGGGGTTGATGAACTCGACTTTGCCGGCCTTGCGCTCGAAAGCTGCATACAGTCGGCGACCGAGGACACTCAGGTCGCGCTTGTTGATGCGACTGACCGTTTGTTCGTGACGGGCAAACTGGGTGAGGAAGCGATAGCTGTAATTCAGCTCGTTGACCAGTGCCCGCCGCTCGGAGCTGACCTGGCGGACTTTCCACTGGCTGCGGCTGTCGAGCAGGGCCAGTTGCCGCTGATCCCAGTGCCATTCGTGGGCCAGGCGCTCAAGTAATGCCCGTTGCCAGTTCTGGGTGCGGCTGCTACCGGTCAGTTTGCGATTGACCTTCAGGTACAGCGCGCGCCGCACCAGTTCCAGGCGCTCGGGTTCGTTGCGGGCGAGCAAGTACTCTTCGATGCGCCGGTACACCACGACGTACGGATCCAGCTCGTCGAGGTCGAGGCGGTTAGCGAACACCGCTTGCTTGAAGCGCAGGCTCAGGCAATGGACCCTGGGGTGTTCGCTGGCGTAAACCTCGGTCAGCAACAGCTTGAGCACCGACTTGTAGGGCGACTCGATGCCTTTGAACAACTGCCAGAGCCCGGCACCGATGAATTCGCCGGGCGGGATGAAGGCCAGGTTGCCGAGGTCGAGGGTTTCATCGGCGCGGATAAAGCGTTTGGAGATCAAGGTATGGGTGTAGCGGTCGTAGCTCGACTCCTCATAGACCGGCACCAGCCACCAGATCGGTGTACGCCCGGCCAGCCAGATCGTGGTGCGGTAAAACTCGTCCAGCAACAGGTAGTGCTGGGTGGTGCCGCAATCCTCCGAACTCAGCTGGGTATCGCGCTCGCCATGGACGAAACGGGTCGGGTCGATCAGAAAAAAGTGCGCTTCGGCGCCCTGGCTGGCGGCCCAGGCTTCCAGCAATTGGCATTTTTTTCGCAGTTCGGCGAGTTCGCTCTCGGTCAGGTCCGCCCCATGGCAGACCCACACATCCATATCGCTCT
Organism: Pseudomonas sp. B28(2017); assembly: GCF_002113025.1. Taxonomy (GTDB): domain Bacteria; phylum Pseudomonadota; class Gammaproteobacteria; order Pseudomonadales; family Pseudomonadaceae; genus Aquipseudomonas. Next base: position 307,441 of record NZ_NEJH01000003.1, read on the forward strand.
GGTCGGCTTGCGCCAGAGTGCCGAGGCTGCCCATCAGGAACAGTCCGTGAATCGGCCGGGGCGGGTTGCTGCCGTGGCGCGGCTTGTAGGAAAACGAGCGGGTCAGGCGCTGGGCTTCAGCGAGGACATTGGCATCCGGTTCGAAATTCGACAGCCCGGCGGGCGTACTGCCGGAAACGTAGCCGGGCAGCAGCGGATGATTAACGTGGAAAAACAGCGGCAGCAATGTCAGGACCCATTGCTGGCGGCTCGACAACCCTTCCATGGCGCGAGCCATGCGTCCTTCGTTGAGCTTCAGAAAGCGCGCGCGCAGCTGGCTGAGAACCTTGCGGTCGATTCCCTCGTCCAGATCAGGGCGGATTTCATGGGTGCGGGTCATGTCAGCTCAAACCGGCTCGCAGGGCTCGGACGTGGGAGTCTCAGGTGAGGGGCAGTTTAGCGCCTCGGCCACGGGACTTTTAAGCTGATTTTGTATTTCTGGCGTCAGATTTTTATCGCGTGGCGAAAACGGGCAACAAATTGCGCCCGCGGAAATCCTTTTACAGGGGTTTCCGTGGGCGATGCGGGGGAATTCAGGCTGTTTCTTCGGCTTTCAGAATGGTGAGCACGGTTTGCACACTTTGCGCGGCGTCACGACCCAGGCTAGTGAGATAGCCGCCATCAGGCTGGTCGATCAGTTCTTTTTCAAATAGGCGTTTGGCAGCGGCAATGGCTTTCGGGGCAGCGGTTTGATGAATTTTCAAACCTTCCTGGGAACTGTCCAGGTTGAAGAGTGCGAGGATTTCCAGTTCGGCAACCAACTCAGGGGTAAGCGACATAAGGACTCCAGACTTTCTAGGAATTGGGCGACAGCGCCCCTAAGGTGAACCCGCTTGTCCGGCATGTCCAGTGCTCGCGACAGGGTTTTTTTGGTTGGGGTGGAAATTGACTTGCAGGAGCGAGCTTGCTCGCGATGGTCGTGAACGATGACGCGTAAGCCAGATGTCCCGTGGCACTCTCGGGTTTTTCGCGAGCAAGGCTCGCTCCTACAGGGGGGGCGTGGATTTATTGTTTTTCCGGCGGCAGCTCGGGCAATGCGCGCAGTGCAGCTTCGTACCATTCGGTGTTGAACGCGCGGTCTTCTTCGAGGATCGCGTCGATTTCTACCGCCAAAACGTGGGCCATCAAGTTGAGGATCTCTTCCCGCTCGTAACCCACCAGCGTCAGTTTGTTGAAGGTCGCCTTGGCCGCTGGCGGGTTTTCGCTTTCGATTTGATTCTCGATGGCTTCGATCAGCGTGTTCTCGGCGAACTCTTCTTCGTCGATGTCGTCTTGGTTGGTATCGGGGGTCGGCTCGCTCATGGCAGGCTCCTCAGGGAAAGGTGGCCAGTTTACCCGCATTCAGCCGCGTGATGCTGCTGGCAAGAATCCCGGCAGCGTTCTATAAACAGGCACTGCCCACCCCGCATGGTCTGGAGGCTTTGTGATGATCAAGCTTTATGGATTCTCCGTCAGTAACTACTACAACATGGTCAAACTGGCGTTGCTGGAAAAAGGACTGCTCTTTGAAGAAGTGCCGTTTTACGGCGGCACCAGCCCCGAAGCACTGGCCATCAGCCCGCGTGGAAAGGTCCCGGTGCTGCGCGTAGAACAGGGTTTCATCAATGAGACTAGCGTGATCCTCGAATACATCGAGCAAAGTCAGAAAGGCACACCGCTGTTGCCAAGCGATCCGTTCGAGCGCGCTCAGGTGCTGGCACTGGCCAGGGAAATCGAGCTGTACATCGAATTGCCGGGGCGAGCCTGCTTCGCCGAAGCGTTTTTCGGCATGACCGTGCCGGAAGCGATCAAGGAAAAAACCAAGGCCGAACTGTTGCTGGGGATGGCAGCACTGGGCCGGCATGGCAAATTCAGCCCTTACGTGGCTGGCGACAGCTTGAGCTTGGCGGATCTGTATTTCCTGTTCAGCGTGCCGCTGGCGTGTGGGGTCGCCAAGAAGTTGTTTGGCATCGATCTATTGGCCGAGATGCCGAAGGCCAAGGCGCTGCTGGAGTTTTTGGGGGGTAATCCGAATGTGCAGCGTGTGGCGGCTGATCGGGAAGCGGCGATGCCGGCGTTCATGGCGATGATTGCTGCCAAAAAGTAGTTTTGTGGCGTTCTGAAGTCAGTCATCGCGGGCAAGCCCGCTCCCACAAGGATCCAGTGCTTGCCAAAAATCTATGGCAAACAAAGAAACCTGTGGGAGCGGGCTTGCTCCGGGCTGCGATCCGACGAAGCTTTTAGCGGCTGGCCAGAAGTGCCTGGCCGCGCGCCACAGCAGCCTTCACTTGCGCCGGTGCGGTGCCGCCGATGTGATTACGGGCATTGACCGAGCCTTCGAGGGTCAGCACGGCGAACACGTCCTGATCGATCTGGTCGCTGAACTTGCGCAGTTCTTCCAGACTCATTTCCGCCAGGTCCTTGCCGCTGTCCACGCCGTACTTCACGGCATGTCCCACGATTTCATGGCAATCACGGAATGGCAGGCCGCGACGCACCAGGTAGTCAGCCAGGTCGGTGGCGGTGGAGAAACCGCGCAGGGCCGCTTCGCGCATCATCGCGTGCTTGGGCTTGATTGCCGGAACCATGTCGGCGAAGGCCCGCAGCGAATCGCGCAGGGTGTCGGCGGCGTCGAACAGTGGTTCCTTGTCTTCCTGGTTGTCCTTGTTGTAGGCCAGGGGCTGACCTTTCATCAGGGTCAGCAGGCCCATCAGCGCGCCGAATACGCGGCCGGTCTTGCCGCGCACGAGCTCCGGCACGTCCGGGTTTTTCTTTTGCGGCATGATCGAGCTGCCGGTGCAGAAACGGTCGGGCAGATCGATGAACTGGAATTGCGCGCTGGTCCACAGCACCAGCTCTTCGGAGAAGCGCGACAGGTGCATCATCGCGATGCTGGCGGCCGAGCAGAACTCGATGGCGAAATCGCGATCGGAGACGTTATCCAGCGAATTGCCGCCAACCGCGTCGAAACCCAGCAATTGTGCGGTGTATTCACGATCGATCGGGTAGGTGGTTCCGGCCAGCGCCGCGCTGCCCAGCGGCATGCGGTTGGTACGTTTGCGGCAGTCGACCAGGCGCTCGTAGTCGCGGCTGAGCATTTCGAACCAGGCCAGCATGTGGTGCCCGAACGTCACCGGCTGTGCAGTCTGCAAGTGGGTGAACCCCGGCATGATGCTGGCGGCTTCGCGCTCGGCCTGCTCCAGCAGGCCTTTTTGCAGGCGGGTGATTTCGGCCAGGATCAGGTCGATCTCGTCACGCAGCCACAGACGGATGTCGGTGGCGACCTGATCGTTACGGCTGCGGCCGGTGTGCAGTTTTTTACCGGTCACGCCGATACGGTCGGTCAGTCGCGCCTCGATGTTCATGTGGACGTCTTCGAGGTCGATGCGCCAGTCGAACTGGCCAGCCTCGATTTCACCCTGGATGGTCTTCAGACCATCGATGATGCTGTCGCGCTCGGCATCGGTCAGCACGCCGACCTTGGCCAGCATGGTGGCGTGGGCGATCGAGCCCATGATGTCGTGGCGATACAGGCGCTGGTCGAAGGTGACGGAGGCGGTGAAGCGGGCGACGAAGGCGTCGACGGGTTCACTGAAGCGGCCGCCCCAGGACTGATTGGTCTTGTCAGTGCTCATGAATTCGCTCGTATCGGCTTGATGAAAGAAGGCGTTGAACGCTGGCGCGGATAATAACAGGGTTGCCAAGCCTGTCGCTGACACTGGTCGACACGTTTTTTTGTGTAGGAGCAAGCTCACTCCTGCACTGGCGCAACGATATTTTTCAATTGAGCAATAACGTCCCGGCAACCGTCTACAGTTGGACAATAGGATCAGCGCACTTCTCGGTGCAGCCGCTGACCAGAAAAAGAGTGGGGTGTTCATATTGCGTGTCAGCAAACCCTGTGGCGATGTGTCGCCAATGCGGGCCTGGGCCGCCAATCACCTGGCAGATGAAAATTTAGCTGCCCGACCAGCGGCACTTTTTGACGCTCGGGCTAGTCTTAGCGTGGATCGCGGTGACAGACGTCACTTCACCTGTCTACGCTATCCTTGTGCGAGACTCACGCAGGAATCCAGCGCAATATGAATGTCCTGATCGTTGATGACGAACCCTTGGCCCGCGAGCGCCTGAGCCGAATGATTGGCGAACTCGAGGGTTACAGTGTCCTGGAGCCTAGTGCCACGAATGGCGAAGAGGCGTTGGCGCTGATCGACAGCCACAAGCCGGATATCGTATTGCTTGATATCCGCATGCCCGGCCTTGATGGCCTGCAAGTGGCTGCGCGGTTGTGCGAACGCGAAACTCCCCCCGCCGTGGTGTTCTGCGCCGGGCCCGATGAATTTGCCGTGGAAGCCTTACAGGCCAGCGCCGTAGGCTATCTGGTGAAACCTGTGAGAACTGAACAATTACATGACGCATTAAAGAGAGCCGAACGCCCCAGCCGTGCCCAGCTCGCCGCCCTGACCCGCCCCGCTGCCGAAAGCGGCAACGGCCCGCGCAGCCATATCAGCGCCCGAACCCGTAAAGGGATCGAGCTGATTCCGCTGGATCAGGTGGTGTACTTCATTGCCGACCACAAATACGTGACCTTGCGCCACGAAGGCGGCGAGGTGCTGCTCGATGAGCCGCTCAAGGCCCTCGAGGACGAATTCGGTGACCGTTTCGTGCGTATCCATCGCAATGCACTGGTCGCTCGCGAGCGTATCGAGCGACTGCAGCGCACACCCCTGGGGCATTTTCAGCTGTTCCTCAAAGGCCTCAACGGTGATGCGCTGATCGTCAGCCGGCGCCACGTGGCTGGCGTGCGCAAGATGATGCAGCAGCTTTAAACAGCTGTCCGCAAGCGAATTTCACACCCGATTGCCGGACATCCGGGGCCAGGGAGGCCGAGTAGTATCTGATACAAGTCAAAGCGGATTTGGCTGAGCTGTTATTATCTGCCGTATCTATTCAGTACGGATTGATCCATGTCCTCTCGCCAGATCCGCATCGCCACCCGCAAAAGCGCACTCGCCCTGTGGCAGGCCGAATACGTCAAAGCCCGCCTTGAGGCAGCTCATCCGGGCCTGCTGGTGACCCTCGTCCCCATGGTCAGTCGTGGCGACAAGTTGCTCGACTCACCGCTGTCGAAAATCGGCGGCAAGGGCCTGTTCGTCAAGGAGCTCGAAACCGCGCTGCTGGAAAATGAAGCCGACATCGCCGTGCACTCCATGAAGGACGTGCCGATGGACTTCCCCGAAGGCCTCGGTCTGTTCTGCATTTGCGAACGGGAAGACCCGCGCGACGCCTTCGTTTCCAACACCTACACCAGCCTGGACGAGTTGCCCCAGGGCAGCATCGTCGGCACCTCTAGCCTGCGCCGCCAGGCTCAATTGCTGACCCGTCGTCCGGACCTGGAAATCCGCTTCCTGCGCGGTAACGTCAACACCCGCCTGGCCAAGCTCGATGCCGGTGAATACGACGCCATCATCCTCGCCGCTGCCGGCCTGATCCGTCTGGGCTTTGAGGGTCGCATCACATCGGCCATCAGTGTCGACGACAGCCTTCCAGCCGGTGGCCAGGGTGCGGTGGGGATCGAATGCCGCAGCGCCGACAGCGAAATTCATGCGCTGCTGGCGCCCTTGCATCACCAGGATACCGCCACCCGCGTGACCGCCGAACGTGCCCTCAACAAGCACCTCAATGGCGGTTGCCAGGTACCGATTGCCTGCTACGCCGTGCTGGAAGGTGAGCAGGTCTGGTTGCGCGGGCTGGTCGGTGATCCGAGTGGTGGCCGACTGCTCAGTGCCCAGGCTCGTGCGCCGCGTGGCGATGCCGAGGCTCTTGGTGTGAAAGTGGCCGAAGACCTTTTGAGCCAGGGCGCCGACGTGATTCTGAAAGCGGTCTATGGCGAGGCTGGTCACGAGTGACTGGCTGGCGCTTGCTGCTGACGCGTCCCGCCGATGAGTCGGCGGCGCTGAGCAGTTTTTTGGCCGAGCAGGGGATATTCAGTAACAGTCTGCCGCTTTTGGACATCGTGCCCCTTGCGACCACTGACACAATGCGCCAGGTGATTCAGGTGCTGGATCAGTTCTGCGCCGTCATCGTGGTCAGCAAACCGGCCGCCCGGATTGGCGTCGAACTGCTTGAACGGTTTTGGCCAACGCCGCCCGCTGTGAAGTGGTTCAGCGTCGGCGCGGCGACTGCGCAGATCCTCGAGGATCACGGATTGGACGTGAGCTTCCCGGCAGAAGGCGATGACAGTGAAGCCTTGCTCGAACTTTCCCGACTGCGCGAGGCTATCGCACAACCCGATGCGCGAGTGCTGATCCTGCGCGGGGAGGGCGGGCGCGAGTTGTTGGCTGAGCGCTTGCGTGAGCTTGGTGCCAGTGTCGAGTATCTGGAGGTGTACCGCCGGGCATTGCCGGTTTACCCGCCGACAGCGCTGCCGGAACGGATCCAGGCGGAACGCCTGAACGGGCTGGTGGTCAGCAGTGGACAAGGTTTTGAGCACCTGCATCAGTTGGCCGGCGACGCCTGGCCGCAATTGGCGCGGTTGCCGTTGTTTGTACCAAGCCCCAGGGTTGCCGAGCTGGCGCGTGCCGCCGGGGCCAAAACAGTTGTGGATTGCCGCGGTGCCAGTGCCGCGGCCTTGCTGACGGCGTTACGGGAGCATCCCGTGCCCGTTTTCTAATGCAAAGGATGGATACGTGAGCGAAACAGCCTTGCCGAAAGATGACTCGCGACAGGTGCTTGATACACCTGTTGATGCTCCTGTTGATGAAATGCCGCCACCACCTGCTGCCGTGCAGCGTCGAGGCAATGGTCTGGCTATCGTCGCGCTGCTGCTGGGCGCGGCCGGTGTCGCGGTGGGCGGTTGGGGTGTCTGGCAGGTGCGTCACCTGCAGGCCAATAGTCAGCAGCAACTGAACCAGGTTCAGGCGTTGAACGACCAGGCGCAGAACCTCAAGCTCAATGAGGAGCGCTTGAGCGCGCGCCTGGCGCAATTGCCTGCCGCCGATGAACTGGAGGCACGCAGTCGCCTGGTGATCCAGCTGCAAGGTGATCAGCAGCGTTTGAACCAGCGTCTGGAAACCATACTTGGCGCGAGCCGCAAGGATTGGCGTCTGGCCGAGGCCGAGCACCTGCTGCGTCTGGCCAGCCTGCGACTGTCCGCCTTGCAGGACATCAGTAGCGCTCAGGCACTGGTTCAGGGGGCCGACGAGATACTGCGCGAGCAGAACGATCCAGGCGCGTTTGCTGCTCGCGAGCAAGTAGCCAAGACCCTGATTGCCTTGCGCAGTACCGAACAACCGGATCGCACCGGGCTGTTTTTGCGTCTGGGCGCGTTGCGCGATCAAGTGGCCAGCCTTACCGAGCTGGCGCCGGAGTACAAGGACCGTGGTGATTCGTTGCTGGGCCTGACTGCCGATGGCGACGGTGCCAGTCGCTGGGCGCAATGGTGGGATCAGATTTCGCGCTACATCCGTATCGATTTCAATGCCGATAAAAACGTTCGCCCATTGCTGGCCGGCCAGAGCCTGAGTCAGGTGCGCCTGGCCCTGAGCCTGGCGCTGGAGCAAGCACAGTGGGCCGCACTCAATGGTCAGGCTGCGGTTTACTCCCAAGTGCTGGACGAAGCGCAGGGGATCCTCAAGGGCAACTTCAATCCGGACAACGCACAAAGCAAAGTCATGCTTGAGCAGGTGGCCGAGTTGAGCAAGCAGCCTGTCACCGTTGTCACGCCGGATATGACTGGCACCCTGAGCGCGGTGCAAGGGTATCTGGAGCGGCGCAACGTCAACGCCGAAGATTCGGTCAAGCCACTGGCCAAGCCTGCCGCGAACACAGCGCCGGAGGCCACGCCATGAAACGCCTCTATGTGATCGTGTTCCTCGTGATCGCTGCCGCCGCTGCGCTGGGGCTGGCGATTGCAGAACATTCCGGTTACGTGCTGATTGCCTACAAGACCTTCCGCTATGAGTCGAGCCTGTGGGCTACTTTGGCGCTGGTGGCTGTACTCTGGCTGGTGATCTGGGGCATCAAGTCGCTGGTCGAACTGGTGATGGCCTCCAGTGGTGTGGTCAATCCGTGGTCACGACGTAACCGCAGCCGTCGGGTACAGGTGGCGATCGAACACGGTCAGCTCGACCTGGCCGAGGGTCGCTGGGCCAGCGCGCAACGTCACTTGCATCGGGCTGCCGAAGCCGAGCGCCAACCGCTGCTTTACTACCTCGGTGCCGCCCGTGCCGCAAACGAACAAGGCAATTACGAAGAAAGCGACAACTTGCTGGAGCGTGCCCTGGAGCGTCAGCCTCAGGCCGAGTTGGCAATCGCTTTGAGCCACGCCCAGTTGCAGACCGACCGCGGTGATACCGAAGGCGCCCTCGCCACCCTGCACGCCATGCGTGAACGCCACCCGCATAACGCACAGACCCTGCGTCAGTTGCAGCGCCTGCTTCAGCAGCGTGGTGACTGGTCGGCAGTGATTCGCCTGCTGCCGGAGCTGCGCAAGGACAAAATCCTGCCGACGGCCGAGCTCGCCGAACTGGAGCGTCGGGCCTGGGGGGCGAACTTGTCTCTTGCGGCGCAACGGGAAGAAGACGGGACGGTGGGACAGCAATCGCTCGAGCGTGCCTGGCAACAACTGACCTCGGCACAGCGTCAGGAGCCGCAACTGGTGCTTGCGTATGCCGAACAACTGCGTCAGTTGGGGGCTCAGGTCGAAGCTGAAGAAGTGCTGCGCACTGCTCTCAAGCGCAGCTACGACAGTCACCTGGCACGGCTTTACGGACTGGTTCGCGGCAATGATCCGGCCCGCCAGCTGCAGGCTGCCGAAGGTTGGCTCAAGGAGCATCCGGCCGATCCGGGCCTGCTGCTGACACTGGGTCGTTTATGTCTGCAAAGCAGTTTGTGGGGCAAGGCCCGGGACTACCTGGAAAGCAGCCTGCGAGTACAACGCAATCCGGAAGCCTGTGCGGAGCTGGCGAGGTTGTTGGCGCAAATGGGCGATACCGAGCGCAGCAACCAGCTGTTTCAGGAGGGTCTGGGTTTGTTGGATGAGCGCTTGCTCGCGGCCCCTCTGCCAGTGCCAGCCCGCGCTTGACCCATTCGCTGGCGCCAGACTCAGGCGTCCGGGCGATGACCTGCGGCGAGGCAGAAATCTTCCTCGCCGCAGTACGATGATTGGTTGAAATTCAGCTGCCAAATTTCGTCGCAGACAAAGTCCTACAGAGGATTACTTTTTATCCTCTCGCCTGCGTCGGGGTTTCTCTACACCTTTGCTGAAGTCTCTGTGGGCGCTTGCCTTGAAAGGCCGTCGCGCTTTCCTCTACCGTAACGGTCTGTCACTACTTTTACGGAAAAGCCATGTCTTTGGCCTACTCACGCTCCTTGTTTTTCATGGCTTTCGTTGCGGGTGCCCTGGCGATGGGCGTTTCCTGTTATCTGGAATATGCAGTGGGTCTGCGGCCTTGCGACTTGTGTCTTGTGCAACGGTTTTGTCTGGCGCTCTTTACCGGTGTCTGCCTGATGGCTTCGATCCATGGCCCCGGCCGCATCGGAAACATTCTGTATTGGCTGCTCGGTCTTGGTTGCAGCCTGGCCGGCACTGTCACGGCGTGGCGACAGGTTCTGCTGCAAAGCCTGCCGGCGGAACCGGCTGCGGCGTGCTCGACCCATCTGGCGGAACTGTTGGCCAGTTCGCCGTGGCTATCCGTAATACGGCAAATGTTCAAGGGCGCAGCCGGATGTGTGGAAATCTCCTGGACGCTGTTCGGTCTGAGTCTCACAGAGTGGAGCCTGCTGTTCTTTGTCGCGATGTTGGTTCTGGCCGTTTACCAGTCGTTGCAACTGGTCTGGATCAGCTTTCGGCGACCACTCAGCGGCGAGTCGTCGCCCCGGGCCTTTGCGGGCGATTAAACACTTGTATGAACATTATCGCCTGCGTACCTTGAAGCCAGTGTCGTGCGGGCATAATCTGGCCCGCACGTGTCATTGGAATTATGTTGCTCGATGACGCTCTGCCTGACCGCCCACCGACGTAACAAGAGGCGAGCGGGCATAGAGCAGCTGACCCACAAGGGAAGAGAGATCACCATGCTCGAAAGTTGTCAGAATGCTCAGGAACGCTGGGGTGGAGTGCACCTGCTGATCGATCGCTGGTTGCAGGAACGACACGAACTGATCGGGGCCTATGACGCTCTCGGCGCAAAGCCTGAGGCGCTGGGTGAGAACCGCAAGCCTTTGCAGGAATTCTGCGGCGTGTTGGTTGATTATGTATCGGCCGGGCACTTTGAGATCTACGAGCAACTGACGGGGGAGGCCAAGGCCTTCAACGACAAGCGTGGCCTGGAACTCGCCGAGACGATCTACCCGCGGATCGACGTCATCACCGAAAAGCTGCTCGCGTTCAATGACCTGTGCGATGCAGGAAAGTGTGTCGCCGAAGAGTTCAAGACACTCGGCGGACTACTGCATGAACGCTTTGAGCTGGAAGACTGCCTGATCGAAGTGCTGCACACTGCCCACAAGGAAGCCGATTCGGTTCAGGCCTGAAGCGCTTCCGGCAAGACCCCGAAACGGCGTGCCAAGGCACGCCGTTTTCGTTTGTGTCGTTAGCTGGTTGCACCGCGCAATTCAACTTCGAACACCAGTGGAGTGAACGGTGCGATCACGTCACCGGCACCTTCGGCACCATAGGCTTGGGCCGATGGGATCACCAGTCGCCATTTCGCCCCGACCGGCATGTTTTGCAATGCACTGCGCCATCCGGCGATCACGCTGTCGAGACTGAACCATTGAGGCTGACTGTTCTGATCGAACACCGTGCCGTCGGGCAGGCGTCCGATGTACAGCACCTGCACCTTGCCGTTCGGTCCTGCCTTGACGCCAGCACCTGGCGTCAATTCGGTCAGCAACACGCCATCAGCCAGTTCGCGCACGCCGGGTTTGGCTTTCTCTGCGGCGAGAAAGCGCTGTTCTTTTTCCAGTGCCATTTCGCTTTGCGGCTCGGCTGACTGCATGGCGATCCGTGCTTCATGCTCGGTCAATATCTGCTGGATTTGCTCATCCTTCAGCGCCAGCGGCTTGCCCTGATAGGCCTGCTGCAATCCTTCGACCAGTGCCTGGAGTTGCAGGTCGGGAGCCTCCTGGCGCAAGCGTTCGCCAAGGCTCGCACCCAGGCTGTAAGCGAGATCGTGGGCTTCATTTTCCTGTGTTGTTGCGGCGGCCTGGGCCACCGAAAAAAACGCGCACAGCGATAAAAAAAGGTAGCGCGACATGGGCACTCTCCGACCTGAATTGCGGGCGATTATGCCAGTGAGAATGCGCGCAACGGTGAACTGCTTTTGCTTCGACGCAGAAGTTTTTCAGTCCTTTGCAACGCAACGCTTTCGATAGTGTCAACATGCCCTAGCGGCGGTTGCAGCAGAGGTCTAGTATGAGCCGCACTCACTTCAGCCAGGAGGTAAACCATGTCGGCCACCAAGAAGCCAGTAAACACTCCACTGCATCTGCTCCAACAACTCTCGAGCAGCCTGCTCGAGCACCTGGAAACCGCTTGTTCCGAAGCCTTGGCTGATGCTGAAAAACTGCTCGCCAAACTGGAAAAGCAGCGCGGAAAAGCGCAAGAAAAACTGCACAAGTCCCGCACCAAATTGCAGGACGCTGCGGCGGCCGGAAAAGCCAAGGCACAAGCCAAGGCCAAGGACGCAGTGGCCGATCTCGAGGCGCTGCTCGATGCCCTCAAGAATCGTCAATCGGAAACCCGCGGCTACATTCTGCAACTCAAGCGCGATGCCCAGGAAAGCCTGAAACTGGCCCAGGGCGTCGGTCGTGTACAAGAGGCTGTCGGCAAGGCGTTGTCCCTGCGCGCGGCCAAACCTGCTGCGGCACCTGCGAAGAAAGCCGCCGCCAAGCCTGCTGCTGCAAAAGCACCGGCCAAGCCTGCTGCTGCCAAACCAGCAGCGAAAACTGCCGCCGCCAAACCGGCTGCGAGAAAACCGGCTGCTGCCAGCGCCGCAAAACCTGCAGCTAAAACCACGGCTGCCAAGCCAGCCGCTGCACGACCTGCCGCTGCACGACCTGCCGTTGCAAAAGCTGCCGCTGCCAAACCAGCTGTGGCTAAAACCGCTGCCGCTAAACCGGCTGCAAAACCGGCCGCTAAACCAGCCACCCGGACCGCCGCGGCGAAACCTGCTGCCAAGCCGGCTGCCAAACCCGTCGCTGCCAAACCAGCGGTAAAACCAGCAGCCAAGCCAGCGGCTAAACCTGCTGTAAAAGCGGCTGCCAAACCAGCCGCAAAACCGGTAGCAGCCAAACCTGCCACTGCCGCCAAGCCAGCCGCTGCAAAACCAGCGGCCAAGCCAGCCGTGGCTAAAACCGCTGCAAAACCAGCGGCCAAACCTGCAGTGAAAAAGCCGGTTGCCGCCAAGCCAGCCACCGCACCGGTCGCCAAGCCAGTCGTACCGACTGCGCCAGCAGCCCCTGCTCCGGCAGCAACTACCTCGACAGTCGCGCCAGCACCAACGTCTGCCGCAACTTCGAGCGCTGTAACCACCCCAACCAGCGCTTCCTAAGTGCCGGTTACCGCGACGCGCAGCTGATGCAGCGCGTCGCGGTGCAGGTGGGCGGCCTCAGCCGCTGCACCTTCCAGCCAGGCCGCCAGATCGGTCTCGGCACCTTGCGGCCAACTCTGCGCCGCTCTCTCCAGCCGCAACAACAGATGCCGCTCGGCTTCCAGTTCGAGTGCCTTCACTTGTTCGCGCAGGGTATGCAAATCGGCGTCTTCCGTAGCCTCGGCCTTCCATTGCGTGCGCAAGGCGCGTAACGGTCGCACGACATTGGCGTCCCAGGCGACGGCCACACTGCGCAGTTGCTGCAAACGTTGCTCATCACAGGCAACGCCCCGTTGTCCCAGCCACGCTCCACACAGCAACAGACACACGTTGACCCCCGCCGACTGCAATTGCAGGCATGCCTGCTCAACGCCCGGACGGGCATAAGCGGTCAGGGAAAAGCTCCACAGGTCAGAGGACATAGTGCTACTCGCGCCAGTTGCGAGCGAAGCTGGTAGACTCCGCCGCCATTATGATTCGACTTCAGAACCTGACTTTACAGCGTGGCCCGCAACGTCTGCTAGAAGACGCCGAGCTGACCCTGCACGCCGGCCAGAAAGCCGGCCTCATCGGTGCCAACGGCGCCGGCAAATCGAGCCTGTTCGCCTTGCTTCGGGGCGAGCTGCACCCGGACTCGGGTGATTGCTTCCTGCCGGCCGACTGGCGTATCGCCCACATGCGCCAGGAGGTCGACACCCTCGAACGCCTGGCGGTCGACTACGTGCTCGATGGCGACCTGCGCCTGCGCCAGGTGCAACGCGACCTGGCGGCAGCCGAAGCGGCCCATGATGGTGCCGCACAGGCCCGCCTGCACTCGGAACTCGATAGCGCCGACGGTTACACCGCCGACGCCCGGGCGCGCAAGTTGCTGGCCGGTCTTGGGTTCACCAACGAGCAGATGGATCGTCAGGTCGGGGATTTCTCCGGTGGCTGGCGGATGCGCCTGAACCTGGCGCAGGCCTTGATGTGCCCATCGGACCTGTTGCTGCTCGACGAACCGACCAACCACCTGGACCTCGACGCCATCATCTGGCTCGAAGAATGGCTCAAGAGCTATCCAGGCACCCTGATGCTGATTTCCCACGACCGGGACTTCCTCGATGCCGTGGTCGACCACGTGGCACACGTCGATCAGCGCAAGATCACCCTGTACCGGGGCGGCTACAGTGCCTTCGAGCGCGCCCGTGCCGAACGCCTGGCCCAGCAACAGCAGGCCTATGAGAAGCAGCAGGCGCAACGTGCGCACATGGAAAGCTACATCGCCCGCTTCAAGGCCCAGGCCACCAAGGCCCGTCAGGCCCAGAGCCGGATCAAGGCACTGGAGCGGATGGAAGAGCTGACCGCTGCCCACGTCGATTCGCCGTTCGACTTTGTCTTCCGTGAATCGCAGAAAATTTCCAGCCCGCTGATCGACCTGTCCGATGCCCGCCTGGGCTACGGCGAGAAAGCCGTGCTGGAGAAGGTCAAGCTGCAACTGACCCCGGGAGCGCGAATCGGTCTGCTCGGACCTAACGGCGCCGGTAAGTCGACCCTGATCAAGAACCTTGCCGGTGAGCTCTCGCCATTGGCTGGCCGCTTGAGCCGTGGTGAGAACACCGTGGTTGGTTACTTCGCCCAGCATCAACTCGATTCTCTGGACTCCAAGGCCAGCCCGTTGTTGCACTTGCAGCGCCTGGCACCGACCGAGCGCGAACAGACCCTGCGTGACTTCCTCGGCGGTTTCGACTTCCGTGGTGCGCGAATCGACGAGCCGGTGCTGAATTTTTCCGGTGGTGAAAAGGCGCGCCTGGCATTGGCCTTGATCGCCTGGGATCGACCGAACCTGTTGCTGCTCGACGAACCGACCAACCACCTGGACCTGGAAATGCGCCTGGCGCTGACCATGGCCCTGCAGGAGTTCAGTGGTGCGGTACTGGTGGTCTCCCACGACCGTCACCTGCTCAAAAGCACCACCGATAACTTCTACCTGGTGGCGGACGGCAAGGTTGAGGAGTTCGACGGCGACCTGGAGGACTACACCCGCTGGCTGGTGGATTATCGCCAGCGCAATGTCCCGGTCAGTAACACACCGGTCAACCCGGACAAGACCGACAAGAAAGCCCAGCGTCAAGCCGCCGCTGCGTTGCGCCAGCAACTGGCGCCGCACAAGCGCGAAGCTGACAAGCTTGAAGCCGAGCTGGGCAAGCTGCACGAAAAGCTGGCGAAAATCGATGCCAGCCTCGGCGACAGCGATATCTATGAGCCGGCGCGCAAGAACGAATTGCGTGATCTGCTGGCCGAACAGGCCAAGCTGAAGGTGCGTGAGGCGGAGCTGGAAGAAGCGTGGATGGAAGCCCTGGAGTTGCTGGAAAGCATGCAGGCGGAGCTGGAGGCACTGTCCTGATGGACGCCTTCAAACTGCCGTTGCCGGCGGTGTGGGCCGAGCCGATCTGGCTCGGCGTGCAAATCCTGCTGATCCTGTTGGCCGGCTACTTCGCCCAGCGCTTCGTCGCCCGGTTCCTGACCCGCCTGGGTGAACGCTATCCGTTCCCGCCGCAACTGCTGATGCCGCTGCGGGGCGGTTTGCGCTGGCTGATCATGGGCAGTGCGCTGATCTTTGTGCTGGAACGCCTGGGCGTGTCGGCCACGGTTCTCTGGACGGCGCTGTCGGGTTTTGTCGCGGTTGCGGCAGTGGCGTTTTTCGCCATGTGGAGCGTGCTGTCGAACCTGCTGTGCGCGATCCTGATTTTCACCGTCGGCCCGTTTCGCCTGGGCGACGTAGTCGAGTTGGTGGACACCACCGACAAGCCCGGCGTCAAAGGCCGGGTGGTGGCGATCAATCTGCTGTACACCACGCTGGTCGAGGCCGAAGAGCTGGGTACCGGCAGCGCCATGGTGCAAGTGCCTAACAGTTTGTTCTTCCAGCGTTCGGTGCGGCGTTGGCGCGGGACGGATGTTCTTCCTGCCAATGGGTTTGAGAAGTAAGCCTTCTGCTGTCCGATAGATTGCCTTCGCGAGCACGCTGGTCGGCAGTCGACATATCCTGCAAAAAATCGGTAGTCATCCACTCAAAGTCGCATTAGCTTAGACGTCTGTCACGAATCTGCGTCGAGGTGTGCAATGGAGCTTCAAACATGGCTGGCGTTTTTTGCCGCCTGCTGGGTGATCAGCCTGTCCCCCGGTGCCGGCGCCATTGCGTCGATGTCCAGCGGTCTGCAGTACGGTTTCTGGCGCGGTTACTGGAACGCCCTGGGCCTGCAACTGGGCCTGGCTTTGCAGATCGCCATCGTCGGTGCCGGTGTCGGCGCCATTCTCACGGCTTCGGCCACGGCCTTCTACGCCATCAAATGGTTTGGCGTGGCGTATCTGGTTTACCTCGCGATCAAGCAATGGCGTGCACTACCCGGCGATATGAGCGATGACGCGGCGGTGCGCCAGATTGGCAAGCCGATGGCCCTGGTGTTCCGTGGGTTCCTGGTGAACATCAGCAACCCCAAGGCGCTAGTGTTCATGCTGGCGGTGTTGCCGCAGTTCATCGATCCCCATGCGCCACTGTTGATTCAGTACGTGATCATCGGTGTGACCATGATTTGCGTCGATCTGATCGTCATGGCCGGCTACACCGGTTTGGCGTCCAAAGTGCTGCGTCTGCTGCGCACGCCGAAACAGCAAAAACGCATGAACCGGACCTTTGCCGGGCTGTTCATCGGTGCTGCAGCGTTTATGGCGACGCTGCGCAGAGCCGCGGCGTAAATCGACCGAAACCCGAAAAGGCGACCCATGCGGTCGCCTTTTTTATTGGCGTATCAGTACCTTGGAGAGCCCTCGAATTCGCAGGAAGTCCCAACAAAGCTTGAGCGAAACCCGTTGGGCGTTAACAATATGTAACTTCGCTTTTCAAATTGAGACTCATTCATGATAGCCCCCTCCCGTTTCCTGGCCTGGCTGTTGCTGCCGCTGCTCGCGGCGAGCAGCGTTCAGCTACTGGCCGCCCCCGCCGAAGGTGCGCCTCAGGCGCTGCACTTGCTCGATTACATCGGCGCGGATTACCCGGACACGGTGCAGGCGGGCAGCATCATGGATCAGGCTGGGTTTCACGCGCAGCAAGAGTCGGTCAAGACGCTGGGAAGTCTGATGGCGGCCATGCCGGCCAAACCGGAAAAAGTTGCGCTGGAGCAAAGCCTGGTCACGCTGGGAAGTTCCATCAGCACCCGTCAGGACGGTGCCGACGTCGCGCGCCAGGCCCGGCAACTGGGGGCGAAGCTGGCCGTGGCCTATGAAGTCAGCCAGGCCCCGGTCATCACGCCGGACCCGGCGCGTGGCGCGCCGCTGTACGCTCAGCATTGCTCGGTCTGCCATGGCGATACAGGCGCTGGCGACGGCCCGGCAGGTGTCGGCATGACGCCACCGCCATCCAATCTGCGCAATAGCACACGACTGGATCGACTGAGCCTCTATGCGATCTACAGCACCTTGGGTCTGGGCGTTGAAGGGACGGACATGCCGGCCTTTGCCGATCAATTGGATGATCGCCAGCGTTGGGACCTGGCTACCTATATCGCCAGCTTCAGTGTCGACCTGGCTACAGCTAATGCCGACAAAACCTACAACATCGCCGACCTGGCTCGTCAGACCCCGGCTGAAGTGCAGGCCGTCGAAGGCCCGCAAGCCGCCGCGACCTTCCGTGCCCAGCGAGCGCAACCGCCGCAGGTCAAGCGTGGCCCGGCGCAATTGCTCGACTACACTGCAGCCACTCTGGACAAGAGCATCGCGGCGTACCGCGCCGGTGAACATGATCAGGCTTATGACTTATCGGTAGCGGCGTATCTGGAAGGCTTCGAGCTGGTTGAAAGCTCGCTGGACAACATTGACGCCAACGTGCGTAAAGACACTGAAAAATCCCTGATGGCTTATCGTCAGTCGTTGCAGGACGGCTTGCCGGTGAGTGACGTCGAACAGCGCCTGGAGGCGGCCAAGGACAGGTTGAAGACATCGGCCGGGCTGCTGGGCAACGACGGTTTGAGCTGGTCGCTGAGTTACATATCCGGCTTGCTGATTCTGCTGCGCGAAGGTCTGGAAGCGATTCTGGTGCTGGCGGCGATCCTTGCTTTCCTGCGTAACACGGGTCAACAGGCGGCGGTGCGCAGCGTCAACGTCGGTTGGGGCCTGGCGTTTCTGGCGGGGCTGGGCACCTGGGCTCTGGCAGCCTATGTGATTGATGTCAGCGGTTCGCAGCGCGAATTGCTGGAAGGCGCGACGGCGTTGTTTGCCAGCGTCATGGTGCTGTGGCTGGGTGTGTGGATGCATGACCGTCGTCACGCGGCGGCCTGGCAGGATTACATCAAGAGCAGCCTGGTAGGTGGCGGTGGGCGTTTCGGCTTTGCGACTCTGGCGTTTTTCTCGGTGTATCGCGAGCTGTTTGAAGTGATTCTGTTCTACGAAACCCTGTGGTTGCAGGCAGGTCCTGCGGGGCACAACGCGGTACTGGCCGGTGGAGCCACGGCGCTGGTACTGCTGATCGGCCTGGCCTGGGTGATTTTGCGCGGTTCGGCGAAGTTGCCGCTGGCGCTGTTCTTCAGCATCAACGCCGGTCTTTTGTGCGCCTTGTCGGTGGTGTTCGCCGGGCATGGCGTGAAGGCGCTGCAGGAAGCCGGGATCTTCGGCACGCGGCCGGTGCCGTTCTTTGAGTTCGACTGGCTGGGGATTCATGCCGATGCGTATTCGTTGAGTGCTCAGGCGGTGGCGATCATTGCGATTGCCGTGTTGTATGGCCGTAGCCGGGTGGTTGAGAAGCAGCGGGTGGTGGCTTCATAAAGCATTCGCTGCGCTCACTTTCGCGAGCAGGCTCGCTCCCACATGGACGATGTGTATTCTGTGGGAGCGAGCCTGCTCGCGAAGCTTTTTAGAGAGGTAAAAACATGCGTGTCTGGATCGATGCCGACGCCTGCCCGCGGGCAGCCAAGGATCTGGTGGTGAAGTTCGCCCTCAAGCGCCAGTTCGAAGTGGTGCTGGTAGCCGGGCAGCCGCTGATCAAGCCAGGTCTGGCGCTGGTCAAGCTGGTCGTGGTGCCGAGCGGTCCGGATGCAGCCGATGATTACCTGGTCGAGCACGCAGTTCCCGGTGAGTTGGTGATTTGCAGCGATGTACCGTTGGCCGACCGTCTGGTGAAGAAGGGCGTGGCCGCACTGGATCCGCGCGGGAAGGAATTCGATGCGCAGAACATGGGGGATCGGCTGGCTGTGCGCAACCTGTTCACCGATTTGCGCGAACAGGGGCAAATGGGCGGAGGGCCAGCGCCGTTCGGCGACCGTGAGAAGCAGGCGTTTGCCAATGCGCTGGACCGGATTTTGACCAGGCTCACACGCAAAACCTGAATTTTGTAATGATCCCTGTGGGAGCGAGCAGGCTCGCTCCCACATTGACAGTGTTATGTATCATTCTCGTGGGTCAGTTCGAGCACGCGGTCGACCAGTTTGTTGATCCCCGATGCCGCTTCACTGATCGATTGCGCCAGCATGTAAGCCGGGGTGCTCACCAGTTTGCGTGCCTTGTCCTCGACGATATCACTGACCGCGCAATCGGTATGGGTTGCGCCCATCTTGTTCATCGCAGCGGCGGTGTCGGTGTCGTTGCCAATGGTGCAGGTGACGCCAGGGCCGTAGATCTTTGCCGCCAGGGCCGGGGAAATGCACATTAACCCCACCGGTTTGCCGGCCTCGGCGAAGGCTTCAGTCAAGGCCAGCACATCCGGCTGAACGGTACAGCCGGCGCCTTCGATGGCGAAGTTGGACAGGTTCTTGGCCGAGCCGAAGCCGCCGGGCACGATCAGCGCATCGAAGTCATCGACGTTCGCGTCACGGATATCCTTGATGTTGCCCCGGGCGATCCGCGCCGACTCCACCAGCACGTTGCGCGATTCGGGCATTTCTTTGCCGGTCAGGTGATTGATGACATGCAACTGCGCAATGTCCGGTGCGAAACACTGCACCTGTGCCCCGCGTTGATCCAGACGCAGCAGGGTGATGACGCTCTCGTGGAGCTCGGCGCCGTCGTACACGCCACAACCGGAAAGGATCACTGCAACTTTTTTGCTCATGGGCTTTTCTCCAGATTCATGACGTTAAATGTCCACTAATTTGTCACTCGTTGCCATAGGGTTAATTCAAGGTTGCACATAGCATCGATCCTCAAGATTCCGGTCAGGGCGCGTCATGGACTTCATTCTGTATGCGGTGCCGTTTTTCTTTGTGCTGATCGCCGTCGAGCTGGTGGCCGACCGCTGGCGCGGGATGAGCAATTATCGGGTGGCGGACGCAATCAACAGCATCAGCACCGGCGTGCTGTCGACCACCACGGGGCTGCTGACCAAAGGCGTGGGGTTAGTGACCTACGCGTTTGCCCTCAATCATCTGGCGCTGTTCGAGTTGTCCGCCGAAAACATCTGGACCTGGGTGTTCGCCTTTGTTTTCTATGACTTCTGCTACTACTGGCTGCACCGCATGGGCCACGAACGCAACATCCTCTGGGCCGCGCATTCGGTGCATCACCAGAGCGAGGACTACAACCTGTCCACGGCGTTGCGCCAGACCAGCACCGGATTCCTGCTGAGCTGGATCTTCTATCTGCCGCTGGCGGTGTTCGGCGTACCGCTGCTGGTGTTTGTGAGCGTCGCCGCGCTGAACCTGCTGTATCAGTTCTGGGTGCACACCCGGCACATTCCCAAGCTTGGCTGGTTCGAATGGTTTTTCGTCACGCCATCCAATCATCGGGCTCACCATGCACAGAACGCTCTCTACATGGATCGCAACTACGGCGGCGTGTTCATTATCTGGGACCGTCTGTTCGACTCGTTCCAGGAAGAAGACGACAACGAGCCGGTGATCTTCGGCGTGACCACGCCGCTGGCGAGCTGGAATCCCGTGTGGGCGAACGTGCAGTTCTACGCACAGTTGTGGACAGATGCCCGGCGTGCCGAAAGCACCTGGGACAAGCTGCGGATCTGGTTCATGCGCACCGGCTGGCGCCCGGCGGACGTGGCGGCCAAATACCCGATGAACAAGCCGGACCTGACCCGGTTCCGCAAATTCGAGGTTCCGCTGGACGGGCGTCAGCAGTTCTACATCCTGTTGCAGTTCTGCGCGTACATCGCGCTGGGCAGCTACTTGATGAATCTTGAACCGAGGCTGCCAGTCGCCGCCCAGGTGTTGGGCTGGGGGGCGGTGGCGTTCGGTCTGTTTGTGCTGGGCGTGGCCCTGGAGAATCGCCCGTGGGCGTTGAGGCTGGAGTTGGTGCGGCTGGCGTCGAATCTGCCTTTGGTGTGGCTGGCCCCGATATTGGGGCTGTGGCCGGCTAGCGCGCTGGGCTGGGTCGGCCTGCTCAGTTACAGCCTGTTGAGCGGCATCGGTCTCTACTACTGCAGAAACCGCATCACTCGGCTGGCGTCGTAGGGTCTTCGGTTTTGATTCTTTCGGTTTTCAGCGCTTGTTCGTCGGCGTAGACCTGCCTGGCCAGGCGGGCATTCTTGAAGCGCCGACGCAGCCATAGCACGAAGCCCAGGACCAGCAGGGCGCCGAGCACCCAGAGTTCGTACTTCTTCACACTGCCGAGCATGCCTTCGAGCACTGCGCCGAAATGGTACGCGGCCGCCGCCAGGGCAGCGGCCCAGATCGCCGCGCCAATGCCGTTGAGCAGCAGGTAGCGGCCCGGCGGATAGCCTGAGAGCCCGATGGCCACCGGCATGACCGTACGCAAACCGTAAACGAAGCGGAAGCTCAATACCCAGATATCCGGATGCTTGCGAATGTGTTCCAGCGCCCGGTCACCCATCATCTGCCAGCGCGGCTTGCGCGCCAGCAGCTTGCGGCCGTGCTTGCGCCCCAGGAAATACCACAGTTGGTCGCCGGCGTAGCTGCCGAAGAAGGCCACGACCACCACCAGGTTGATGTCCATGTATCCACGGAACGCGAGGAAGCCCGCGAGTACCAGGATGGTTTCGCCTTCGAAGAATGTGCCTAGAAAAAGGGCAAAGTAGCCGAAGTCATGCAGAAATTGTTGGAGCATTGTCTGGGTGCTGGCGAAATGAACGCGCAGCCTAACCCTTCGGACACATTCAGGAAAGTGTCCAAATGTGTCTCGACGTGAACATTTCCTACAACGACAATGGAATGCGGCTACGTGTCGCGGGATGCACACAACTGTCATCTGTTCGTCATAATGGCCGCTTATAACTGTCACGCTCGCCCGTAAGCGCGGGCTCAGGAGTCTGCCGTGAGCTTTACCCCCGCCAACCGTTTGTTCCCTGCAACCCGCCTGCGCCGCAACCGTCGTGACGACTTCTCGCGTCGTCTGGTCCGTGAAAACGTCCTGACCGTCGATGACCTGATCCTGCCGGTGTTCGTACTGGACGGTGAAAACCGTCGCGAAGCGGTGGCTTCGATGCCGGGTGTCGAACGCCTGACCATCGACCTGTTGCTGGAAGAGGCGGCCAAGTGGGTCGAGCTGGGGATTCCAGCGCTGGCACTGTTCCCGGTGACGCCAGCGGAGCTCAAGTCCCTGGACGCCGTCGAAGCGTGGAACCCGCAAGGCATCGCCCAGCGCGCGACCCGTGCCCTGCGTGCGCAATTCCCGGAGCTGGGTGTGATCACTGACGTCGCCCTGGACCCGTTCACCACCCATGGCCAGGACGGCATTCTTGATGAAGAAGGCTACGTGCAGAACGACATCACCGTCGATGCACTGGTCAGGCAAGCCCTGTCCCACGCCGAAGCCGGCGCTCAGGTCGTGGCGCCATCGGACATGATGGACGGTCGCATCCAGGCGATCCGCGAAGCCTTGGAAGTGGCCGGTCACGTCAATGTACGGATCATGGCCTACTCGGCCAAGTACGCCAGCGCCTATTACGGCCCGTTCCGCGATGCGGTCGGTTCGGCGCTGAACCTGGGCAAGGCCAACAAGGCCTCCTATCAGATGGACCCGGCCAACAGCGACGAAGCGCTGCACGAAGTGGCGGCGGACTTGTCAGAAGGTGCAGACATGGTCATGGTCAAGCCAGGCATGCCGTACCTGGACATCCTGTGCCGGGTAAAAGAAGAATTCAAAGTGCCGACGTTTGTGTATCAAGTCAGCGGCGAATACGCCATGCACATGGCGGCGATCCAGAATGGCTGGTTGAGCGAAGGGGTTATCCTCGAGTCCCTGACCGCTTTCAAACGTGCAGGGGCTGATGGCATCCTGACATACTTTGCCGTTCGTGCCGCTCAATTGTTACGAGAGCAAAAATAGCCCTCCCAGGAACATTCGATGAATACCGAAGTACTCACTGAAGTTGCCGTAAAAGACGCTCAACCTGTGGTGGAGCAAGTCGACGAGACCCCGCCGGAGCTGGAGCCAGCTCCGCCCGCGGCGGTCGTCGAAACCGCTGCGACCGCGCCAGCGGTGGCTATTCCCGGCCTGGATGACAGCAGCCTGTACATCCACCGCGAGCTCTCGCAACTGCAGTTCAACATCCGCGTGCTGGAACAGGCGCTGGACGAGTCCTACCCATTGCTGGAGCGGCTGAAGTTTCTGTTGATCTTCTCCAGCAACCTGGACGAGTTCTTCGAAATTCGTGTCGCCGGCCTCAAGAAGCAGATCACTTTCGCCCGTGAACAGGCCGGCGCCGATGGTCTGCAACCGCATCAGGCTCTGGCCCGCATCAGCGAACTGGTCCACGGTCACGTCGATCGCCAGTACGCGATCCTCAACGACATTCTGTTGCCGGAACTGGAAAAACATCAGGTCCGTTTCATTCGCCGCCGCTATTGGACAACCAAGCTCAAAACCTGGGTCCGCCGCTATTTCCGCGACGAGATCGCGCCGATCATCACCCCGATCGGCCTCGACCCGACGCACCCGTTCCCGTTGCTGGTGAACAAGAGCCTTAACTTCATCGTCGAGCTCGAAGGCATCGACGCCTTTGGCCGCGATTCCGGTCTGGCGATCATCCCGGCGCCACGCCTGCTGCCGCGCATCATCAAGGTGCCGGAAGAAGTCGGTGGCCCTGGCGACAACTATGTATTCCTGTCGTCGATGATTCACGCTCACGCCGATGACCTGTTCCAGGGCATGAAGGTCAAGGGCTGCTACCAGTTCCGTCTGACCCGTAACGCCGACCTGGCGCTGGACTCCGAAGACGTCGAAGACCTGGCCCGCGCTTTGCGCGGCGAACTGTTCTCCCGTCGCTATGGTGATGCGGTGCGACTGGAAGTGGCCGACACGTGCCCGAAACACCTGTCCGACTACCTGCTCAAACAGTTCAACCTGGGCGAGACCGAGCTGTATCAGGTCAACGGTCCGGTGAACCTGACACGGCTGTTCAGCATCACTGGCCTGGACAGCCAGCGCGAGCTGCAATACCTGCCGTTCACCCCGCAGATCCCGAAACTGCTGCAGAACAGCGAGAACATTTTCAGTGTGATCAGCAAGCAGGACATCCTGCTGCTGCACCCGTTCGAGTCGTTCACCCCGGTGGTCGACCTGCTGCGCCAGGCCGCCAAGGACCCACACGTGTTGGCGGTGCGCCAGACCCTGTACCGGTCCGGCGCCAACTCGGAAATCGTCGATGCGCTGGTGGATGCGGCGCGTAACGGCAAGGAAGTCACCGCGGTGATCGAACTGCGGGCGCGGTTCGACGAAGAGTCCAACCTGCAACTGGCCAGCCGCCTGCAAGCGGCCGGTGCGGTAGTGATCTACGGTGTGGTCGGCTTCAAGACCCACGCCAAGATGATGCTGATCCTGCGGCGCGAGGCCGGTGAAATCGTGCGTTACGCACACCTCGGTACGGGTAACTACCACGCTGGCAACGCCCGTCTGTACACTGACTACAGCCTGCTGACCTCCGACGATGCCTTGTGCGAAGACGTCGGCAAGCTGTTCAGCCAGTTGATCGGCATGGGCAAGACGCTGCGCATGAAGAAATTGCTGCATGCGCCGTTCACCCTGAAAAAGGGCATGCTCGACATGATTGCCCGCGAAACCCAGTTCGCCCTCGACGGCAAACCGGCGCACATCATCGCCAAGTTCAACTCGCTGACCGATCCGAAGATCATCCGTGCGTTGTACAAGGCCAGCCAGTCGGGCGTGCGCATCGATCTGGTGGTGCGTGGCATGTGCTGCCTGCGGCCGGGCATCGCCGGGGTTTCCCACAACATCCACGTGCGCTCGATCATCGGTCGCTTCCTGGAACACACCCGGGTCTTCTACTTCCTCAATGGCGGCGAAGAACAGATGTTCCTCTCCAGCGCCGACTGGATGGAGCGCAACCTCGACAAGCGTGTCGAGACTTGCTTCCCGGTGGAAGGCAAGAAGCTGATCATGCGGGTCAAGAAAGAGCTGGAGCTGTATCTCACCGATAACACCCACAGCTGGAGCCTGCAGTCTGACGGTCGTTATATCCGTAACACGCCGACCGGCAACCAGAACCCGCGTAGCGCCCAGGCGACATTGCTGGAGCGTTTGGGCAGCCCGATTCTGGCTGTTCGGTAACGTGGGCGAGGTATAAAAAATGGCGATCCCTGCGGATCGCCATTTTTGTTTACACCGCCGCCCCCTGTTGTAGGAGCGAGTTCGCTTCTACAACAGGGGGCGGGTTTCTAGCGAGCGTTGAGGACGATATCGACCCGTGTCAGCCATTCCGCCTCGATGGCGAAGTCGGCCTGGGTCAGCTGGTTTTCATCCAGCCAGTTTTCCGGGAAAACCACTTCCAGGTGGTTGTCATTGGCGTTCAGTTCCACCTGGGGCATTTGCTGGGTGCCACGGATGTGGTGGAACAGAATCGCAAAGCGCAGCAGCACGCACAGGCGAATCAGCTTGGTGCCGTCGTCGCCGAACTCGGCGAACTTGTCCTTGGGAATATTGCGTCGGTGGCCGCGTACCAGCAGCGCGAGCATCAACTGGTCTTCGCGGGAGAACCCGGCGAGGTCCGAGTGCTCGATCAGGTAGGCGCCGTGCTTGTGGTACTGGTAGTGAGCGATGTCCAGGCCCACTTCATGGACCTTGGCCGCCCAGCCGAGCAGTTCGCGCCAGACGCCGTCTTCCAGATCCCAGTCCGCAGCCACCTGATCGAACGCATGCAGCGCCTTGCGCTCGACGCGTACCGCCTGTTCCTGATCGACGTGGTAGCGCTCCATCAGCGAAGTGAGGGTACGTTCACGCACGTCTTCGTGATGATGGCGGCCCAGCAGGTCATAGAGCACGCCTTCGCGCAGGGCGCCTTCGCAGTGATCCATGCGTTGCAGTTCGAGGGAGTCGAAGATCGCTTCGAGGATCGCCAGGCCGGCCGGGAAAATCGCCCGGCGATCAGGCTTGATGCCTTCGAAATCGATTTTCTCGACATCGCCCAGCTTGATCAGTTTGCGCTTGAGCCAGGCCAGGCCTTCGGCATTGACCTCGCCCGAGCCTTGACCGCCAGCCTTCAGTGCCAGGCCGATGGCACGGATGGTGCCCGAGGAGCCGATGGCTTCATCCCAGGTCAGGCGGTGCAGGGCGTGCTCGATGCTCATGATCTCCAGCCGCGCCGCGGTGTATGCCTGGGCGTAACGGGCCGGGGTGATCTTGCCGTCCTTGAAATAGCGTTGGGTGTAGCTGACGCAACCCATCTGCAGGCTTTCGCGCAGCAGCGGTTCGAAGCGCTGGCCAATGATGAATTCGGTACTGCCGCCGCCGATGTCGGCCACCAGGCGCTTGCCCGGAGTGTCGGCGAGGGTGTGGGACACGCCGAGATAGATCAGGCGCGCTTCTTCGCGGCCGGAAATGACTTCCACCGGGTGGCCGAGGATTTCTTCGGCGCGATGGATGAATTCGGCGCGGTTGCGCGCTTCACGCAAGGCGTTGGTGCCGACGATGCGAACGGCGCCGGTGGGCATGCCGCTGATCAGTTGGGCGAAGCGCTTTAGGCAGTCGAGCCCGCGCTGCATCGATTCTTCGTTGAGATGGCGCTCTTCGTCGATACCTGCGGCCAGCTGAACCTTCTCCCCGAGGCGCTCGAGAATGCGGATTTCAGCGTTCTGGGCCTTGGCCACGACCATGTGAAAACTGTTGGAGCCCAGGTCGATTGCGGCGATCAGGGACAGATTCTTGGCTTGGGATTGCGGCATGGTCTGGGGTCTCGGTCGATAACCTCGACATCGTGCCACGATCAACGGCTGCCGCCAACGCGCAGTGTTCAATGCATTGATCCAGCACAGAAAAGACGGTGACCGCTGCGCGGTCAATCGCGAGCAGGCTCGCTCCCACAAGAATTTCGCCATCCTGTGGGAGCGAGCCTGCTCGCGAAGAGGGTGTCACAGACACTTGAGCTCTTTCAGGCTGTCGCCTCCACGGTCCCGATGAAATTCGCCAGCTCAGCGGTCTGCGGCCTGGCAAACAGCACTTTCGGATCCCCCACTTCATGCACCTTGCCCTGGTGCATGAACACCAGTTTGTCGCCAACCTCCCGGGCGAAACGCATTTCGTGGGTGACCATGATCAGCGTCATGCCTTCCTTGGCCAGTTGCCGGACCACGCTCAGCACTTCGTTGACCAACTCCGGGTCCAGTGCCGAGGTGATTTCATCGCACAGCAACACTTTCGGCGACATCGCCAGGGCGCGGGCAATCGCCACCCGCTGTTGCTGGCCGCCGGACAGTCGATCCGGAAAGGCATCGAACTTTTCGCCCAGCCCGACCCGTTCCAGCATTTGCCGCGCCAGTTCGGTGGCCTTGGCCTTGGGCACTTTTTGCACCACTTGCGGTGCGAGCATGACGTTCTCACCGACGGTGAGGTGCGGGAACAGGTTGAACTGCTGGAACACCATGCCGACTTTCTGCCGCAGGCTGCGCAGGTCGGCGCGGGCAGCGTCCAGGTATTCGCCGTCGACTTCGATCACGCCGTCGTTGATCGACTCCAGGCCGTTGAGGGTGCGCAGCAAGGTCGATTTACCCGAGCCGCTGCGGCCGATGATCGCCACCACCTGGCCTTTCTCGACGCTCAGGTCGATGCCTTTGAGCACATGGTGATCGCCGTAGTATTTATGCAGGGCGGAAATTCTAAGCAGAGGCATGCAGTCTCCTTTCCAGATAGCGCGCACTGAGGGACAGGGGGTAGCAGAGCAGGAAGTAGCCGAGAGCGACGAGGCCGTAAACCATGAAGGGTTCGAAGGTCGCATTGGCGAGCATGCCGCCGGTCTTGGTCAGCTCAGTGAAACCGATGATTGAGGTCACGGCGGTGCCTTTGATCACTTGCACCGAGAAGCCCACGGTCGGCGCCACGGCAATGCGCAAGGCCTGCGGCAGGATCACATGGCGCAGTTGCTCCAGCGGATTGAGCGCCAGGCTCGATGAGGCTTCCCACTGGCCATTGGGGATCGATTCGACGCAACCGCGCCAGATCTCCGCCAAATAAGCACTGGTGAACAGCGTCAACGCGATCGCCGCCGCCATCCACGGCGAAATCTCCAACCCGGCCAGCGCCACACCAAAAAACACCAGGAACAGCTGCATCAGCAGCGGCGTGCCCTGGAACAGTTCGATGTAAGTGCGCGCAAAGCTGCGTAGCAGGGATTTATCCGAGATGCGCATGACCATGATCAGCAAGCCGATCAGCCCGCCGCCAATGAATGCCACCAACGACAGCGCCAGCGTCCATTGCAGACCGGTGAGCAGGTTGCGCACGATGTCCCAGAAGGTGAAATCACTCATCGGCCGCTCCTTGCGATGAACTGCTGGCCGATCCAGTTCAGGAACTGGCGGATCAGTAACGCCATGCACAGGTACAGCAGCGTGGTCAGGGCGTAGGTTTCAAAAGCGCGGAAGTTGCGCGATTGAATGAAATTTGCAGCGAAACTCAGCTCTTCGGTGGCGATCTGCGAACACACCGCCGAGCCGAGCATGACGATGATGATCTGGCTGCTCAGGGCCGGCCAGACTTTGTCCAGTGCCGGCAGCAGCACGACATGGCGGAATGCTTCGAAGCGCGTCATCGCCAGTGCCGCCGCGGCTTCCAGCTGACCCCGGGGGATCGCCTGGATGCCGGCGCGGATGATCTCGGTCGAATAAGCGCCGAGGTTGATCACCATCGACAGCACCGCTGCCTGCCATTCGGAGATCTGCACCCCCAGTGACGGCAAGCCGAAGAAGATGAAAAACAGCTGCACCAGAAATGGCGTGTTGCGGATCAACTCGACGTAGACCGCGAAAATCCCCGCGAAAGGCCGGATGTTCCACGCCCTCACCAGCGCTCCGACGATGCCAAGACTTATGCCGAGCACAGCGCCGATGGCTGTCAGCTCAAGAGTGAACAACGCACCGCGCAGCAATAGATCGGTGTTGTGCACCACCGGCGAGAAATCGAACTGATAGGCCATAAAACGTCTCCAGCGCGACGAATCAGAGATCGGCCGGCAGCGGCTCTTTCAGCCAGGTCAGGGAGTTCTTTTCCAGCGCGCCGTCGCTCCTGGCGGTCACGAGGATCTGGTTGACCTTGTCGAGCAGCTGCGGCTCGTTCTTGTTCACGCCCACATAGACAGGCGAATCCTTGAGTTTCACTTTCAGCGCCGGCACGCGTTTCGGGTTCTTCTCGCTGATCGCGACCATCACTACGTTGCCGCTGGCGATCAGGTCGACTTGCCCGGCCAGGTACGCGGCGATGGTCGAGTTGTTGTCTTCGAAGCGCTTGATGGTCACGCCTTCGGGAGCGACCTTGGTCAGCTCGATGTCTTCGATGGCGCCACGGGTGACGCTGATGGTTTTGCCCTTGAGATCGTCCAGACCCTTGATGTCGGCGTCTGGCGGACCGAACACCGCGAGGTAGAACGGTGCATAGGCACGGGAGAAGTCGATGACCTTCTCGCGCTCCGGGTTTTTGCCGAGGCTGGAAATCACCAGGTCGACCTTGCCGGTGGTGAGGAACGGGATGCGGTTGGTGCTGTTGACCGGCGTCAGTTCGAGTTTGACCTTGAGCTGGTCGGCCAGCAGTTTCGCGGTGTCGATATCGAGGCCGCGGGGCTTCATGTCCGGGCCGACCGAGCCGAAGGGCGGGAAGTCCTGGGGCACGGCAACCTTGAGGACGCCGCGCTTGACCACATCCTCCAGACCGTCGGCGTGGGCGGGTGCCTGGCTCAGTATCAGGCTGGCAAACAGGGCTGCGAGGAGGGCGCTGTAACGCTGGGTCATGGCAAATCTCCGAATCGGCAAGAAGTGATTTCTGCGGATCGACAGAGCACGGGCCATGCCAAGATAGGATTTTGGGGGCGCCAGAGCGCGGTTTTGCTGGCCTTTAACGGTCTTACTGGTCTGAACAGTCAGGTTGTTTTTCGCACCCCGATAGCGCATCCGTGAAAACTGTCGAACCCCCATGGGGCACGACTTGCCGGGGATCGCGAATAGCTTTACAACTGGGCGCACTTTGGCCTGGTTCGTCTGGAAAACCATGAATTCGATCTCCCGCGCCGTACCCGAAGTGGCGCTGCAAGCCATTCGCAAACTGATAACCGAGCAGGGCTTCGGGCCGGGGGATGCCTTGCCCTCGCAACGGGACCTGGCGCTGCAACTGGGCGTAAGCCGGGCTTCTTTGCGCGAGGCGTTGTCATCCCTGAGTGCGCTGGGCGTCATCAGCATCCAGCCGGGCAAAGGTGTGTTCGTGCAGGCGCCGGTGGAACTGCCGCGAGGCGAGGCGGCGCCGGGCTGGCCGTTCGCGGCGCAGGCTTCGCCGCTGGATATCTTCCAGTTGCGTTATGCGCTGGAGGGGTTTGCCGCGGGGCTGGCGGCCGTGACCTTGAGCACCGATGAACTCGATGCGCTGGAGGACAATGTCGCCGCCATGCGCAACGAACTGAAAGCTGCTGATTTCGAAGCGGCGGCGCGCCTGGACTTCGAATTCCACCGGCGCATCCTGCTGGCCAGCGGCAATCAGGCAATGCTGAGTATCCTCACCGCCAGCGCCGATATCTTCCTGGAAAGCCAGAAACTACCGTTCATCCGGGCCGAACGGGCCATGGAAACCTGGCAGGAACACCGCAAGATTCTTCGCGCACTGGCTCGCCGAGCCTCTGGCGCTGCGCAAAAGGCCATGCAAGAGCATGTGCGCAACGCGGCGTTGCGCACCGGAATCGCCTTCGTCGCTCCCGCCCCGGTGTGACCCGGGCTATACCCAAACTCATGGAAAGCCATAGCGAGACTCAATCAACTGCACCTTCCTGAACGAGGGAAGGGCGGCTATGATGGGCCACGTTTTTTTGCTTACAACCCTGGAGAATTCCATGAGCAGCGATCTTATCAAACACGTTAGCGACGCTAGCTTCGAGGCCGACGTACTCAAGGCTGAAGGCGCTGTACTGGTCGATTACTGGGCTGAGTGGTGCGGCCCTTGCAAAATGATCGCTCCTGTCCTGGACGAAATTGCCGAGACTTACAAAGGCAAGCTGACCGTTGCCAAGCTGAACATCGACGAAAACCAGGAAACCCCGGCCAAGCATGGCGTGCGCGGTATCCCGACCCTGATGCTGTTCAAGAATGGCAACGTTGAAGCGACCAAGGTCGGCGCACTGTCGAAGTCGCAACTGGCTGCTTTCCTCGACGCCAACATCTAAGCGTCGCTGTAAGTGTCCTGAAAAAAGCCCCGCAAATAGCGGGGCTTTTTGCGTATTCAGGGCTAGACGCTCCTGATACTCAGGTGGTACATTCGGCCCCGCACTGGTTTCTCCATTGCCCCCTGCTAGCCGTCGCCGACGCACTCCTTTTCGAATAAGTACGCGATCCTGTCGCCTTCTCCGCGGCGCGGCCTCATTAAGCCAAAAGCTTAATTTCCCCCCTCCATAAATGATTACGTCATTCCTATATGAATCTGACTGAACTCAAGCAAAAGCCGATTACCGAACTGCTCGAATTGGCCGAACAGATGGGCATAGAAAATATGGCCCGTTCGCGCAAGCAGGACGTGATTTTCTCCCTGCTCAAGAAGCACGCGAAAAGCGGTGAGGAAATCTCCGGTGATGGCGTGCTGGAGATTCTCCAGGACGGCTTCGGCTTCCTGCGCTCCGCTGACGCTTCCTATCTAGCCGGCCCGGACGATATCTACGTCTCGCCGAGCCAGATCCGTCGTTTCAACTTGCGCACCGGTGACACCATCGTTGGCAAGATCCGCCCTCCAAAGGAAGGCGAGCGTTATTTCGCGCTGCTCAAGGTCGACACGATCAACTTCGACCGTCCGGAAAACGCGAAAAACAAGATTCTCTTCGAGAACCTGACCCCGCTGTTCCCGACCGTGCGCATGAAGATGGAAGCCGGTAACGGTTCCACCGAAGATTTGACCGGTCGTGTCATCGACCTGTGCGCCCCGATCGGTAAAGGCCAGCGCGGTCTGATCGTTGCACCGCCGAAAGCGGGCAAGACGATCATGCTGCAGAACATCGCCGCGAACATCGCGCGTAACAACCCTGAAGTTCATCTGATCGTGCTGCTGATCGACGAACGTCCGGAAGAAGTAACCGAAATGCAGCGCACCGTGCGCGGCGAAGTGGTTGCCTCGACGTTCGACGAGCCGCCAACCCGTCACGTGCAGGTTGCCGAAATGGTGATCGAGAAGGCCAAGCGCCTGGTCGAGCACAAGAAAGACGTGGTGATCCTGCTCGACTCCATCACCCGTCTGGCTCGCGCCTACAACACCGTAATCCCGAGCTCCGGCAAGGTGCTGACCGGTGGTGTCGATGCCCACGCCCTGGAGAAGCCGAAGCGTTTCTTCGGCGCCGCGCGGAACATCGAAGAAGGTGGCTCGCTGACCATCATCGCCACCGCGCTGGTTGAAACCGGCTCGAAGATGGACGAAGTGATCTACGAGGAATTCAAGGGCACCGGTAACATGGAACTGCCGCTGGATCGCCGTATCGCTGAAAAGCGCGTCTTCCCGGCCATCAATATCAACCGTTCCGGCACCCGCCGCGAAGAGTTGCTGACTGCCGACGACGAGCTGCAGCGCATGTGGATCCTGCGCAAGCTGCTGCACCCGATGGATGAAGTCGCTGCCATCGAGTTCCTGGTCGACAAGTTGAAAACGACCAAGACCAACGATGAGTTCTTCCTGTCGATGAAACGCAAGTAAGTCGAGCAGGTACAAGAAGCCGGGGAAACCCGGCTTTTTGCTATCTGATTTTTGATCAAATGCCAGTTCGTGGTTCTGAATGGAGGGCTTCGGCGCTAAACTGCCAGCCCCCGAACGCCACGGCCAACACGAGGCTCACGCATGCAGTATCGCGACTTGCGCGACTTTATCAGCGGTCTGGAACAGCGCGGCGAACTCAAGCGCATCCAGATTCCGGTGTCCCCAGTGCTCGAAATGACCGAAGTCTGCGACCGCACCTTGCGCGCCAAAGGCCCGGCCCTGCTTTTCGAAAAACCTACCGGTTATGACATTCCCGTGCTCGGCAATCTGTTCGGCACCCCCGAGCGCGTCGCGCTGGGCATGGGCGCCGAAGCGGTCAGCGAGCTGCGCGAGATCGGCAAGCTGCTGGCGTTCCTCAAGGAACCCGAGCCGCCGAAAGGCCTGAAGGATGCCTGGTCCAAGCTGCCGATCTTCCGCAAGATCATTTCGATGGCGCCGAAAGTCGTCAAGGACGCGGTGTGCCAGGAAGTGGTCATCGAAGGCGACGACGTCGACCTGGCCATGTTGCCGGTGCAGACCTGCTGGCCGGGCGATGTCGGCCCTCTGATCACCTGGGGTCTGACCGTCACCAAAGGTCCGAACAAGGATCGCCAGAACCTTGGCATCTATCGTCAGCAAGTGATCGGCCGCAACAAGGTGATCATGCGCTGGCTGAGCCACCGTGGCGGCGCACTGGATTTTCGCGAGTGGTGCGAGAAGCATCCCGGCCAGCCGTTCCCGGTATCGGTCGCGTTGGGTGCAGACCCGGCGACCATCCTCGGTGCCGTGACCCCGGTGCCCGACAGCCTTTCCGAATACGCCTTCGCCGGCCTGTTGCGCGGTAACCGCACTGAGCTGGTGAAGTGCCGCGGCAACGACCTGCAAGTACCGGCCACCGCTGAAATCATCCTCGAAGGCGTGATCCATCCGGGCGAGATGGCCGATGAAGGCCCGTACGGCGACCACACCGGTTACTACAACGAGGTCGACAGCTTCCCGGTATTCACCGTCGAGCGCATCACCCACCGGATCAAACCGATCTATCACAGCACCTACACCGGTCGTCCACCGGATGAGCCGGCGATCCTTGGCGTGGCATTGAACGAAGTGTTCGTGCCGATCCTGCAGAAGCAGTTCCCGGAGATCACCGATTTCTATCTGCCGCCCGAAGGTTGCTCGTACCGCATGGCCGTCGTGACCATGAAAAAGTCGTATCCCGGTCATGCCAAGCGGGTAATGCTCGGTGTCTGGTCGTTTTTGCGACAGTTCATGTACACCAAGTTCGTTATCGTCACCGACGACGATATCAACGCCCGGGACTGGAACGACGTGATCTGGGCCATCACCACGCGCATGGACCCCAAGCGCGATACGGTGATGATCGACAACACGCCGATCGACTACCTGGACTTCGCTTCGCCGGTGTCCGGCCTGGGTTCGAAAATGGGCCTCGATGCCACACATAAATGGCCGGGCGAAACTACCCGCGAGTGGGGCCGGGTCATCGTCAAGGACGATGCCGTGACCCAGCGGATCGATGCCATCTGGAATCAGTTAGGAATAGATTGATGCGTGTAACCTTGCAGCCCTCCGGAGCAGTGCTTGAGATATTGCCCGGCGAGCGGATTCTCGATGGCGCGCGACGATTGGGCTACGAATGCCCGCAAAGTTGCCGCAACGGCAATTGCCACGTCTGCGCGGCGCTGCTGGTGGAAGGACGGGTCGAGCAGGCTGGCGATGTGCGCGACCATGGCGAGTTCTACACTTGCATAGCGGAGCCGCTGGAAGACTGCATCGTGCTGTGGGATGGCGTGCTCGCGCTGGGAGAACTGCCGGTGCGCAGCTTGTCGTGTCAGGTCATTGAGTGCAGGGACGTGGGCGGCGACACCTGGCGCGTGCGTCTGCGGGCTCCTGCCGGCAAACCGCCGCGCTACCACGCTGGTCAGTATCTGATGATCGAACGCGAGAGCGGCGAAAAGTCGGCTTTCTCCCTCGCCTCGGCACCGCATGCGGGGCGAGACCTGGAAATCCATGTACTGGCTCGCGAAGCCAGTGCGCTGAGCCTGATCGAACAGCTTCAGCGCAATAGCATGGTGCGGGTCGAGTTGCCGTTTGGCGATACCCACCTGGCAGAGTTGCCGGACGGTCCGCTCGTGCTGATCGCCGCCGGCACCGGCATGGGACAGATCCACGGCCTGATCGAACATTGCCGGGCTTCGGGTTTCAAGCATCCGGTGCACCTGTATTGGGGCGTGCGTCGTCCAGAAGACTTTTATCAAGTCGAGCATTGGGACGAATGGCTGAAATTGTCCAACCTGTTCCTGCACAAGGTCGTCAGCGATCAATGCGGCTGGAAGGGACGTTGCGGCATGTTGCATGAAGCGGTGTGTGAGGATTTCCCTGATCTCAAGCCGTTGCACGTGTACGCCAGTGGTTCTCCGGCCATGGTCTACGGCACACTGGATGCGCTGGTGGAAGCGGGAATGGACGCTCACCAGATGCGCGCCGACGTATTTGCCTACGCACCTAGATCCTGATCCTGCCCCTCCATACTGTAGGAGCGAGCTCGCTCCTACAGGATTTTAGGTTTATAACTCTCTATATAGCCCATCGGTATTTATAAAAATTTATAAATGTCGGTAGGTTATATCTCGTTCAAGTGATTAATTAAGAGCTGCGCCAAGGCACTTAAATTACTTGAAAACATATGTGCCTTATTGTTTCTGCAGTGCGTTCTATTTAGTAACTGTTTACCCGCGGGGAGCTGAACGCTATTCGCCATGAGCGCCATCGAATCTGCTTTTTTGAATCTGGCTTACCCTCCACGGCTCGATCTGGGGCCGCAGCTCACTCACGAACAATTGCTCAGCTCGATGCAATCGACCATGGCCCGCCATAAGGGTGGGCCGGTGTGGCTGTTTGCCTACGGGTCGCTGATCTGGCGGCCTGAATGCACAGCGGTTGAACGGGTTCGTGGCCGGGTGCATGGCTACCATCGCGGGTTGTACCTGTGGTCCCACGAACATCGCGGCACGCCGGAAATGCCCGGCCTGGTGTTTGGCCTGGATCGCGGCGGTTCTTGCAGCGGTTTCGCCTATCGCTTGCCCGAAGAGCAACTCGAAGCATCGCTGTACGCACTTTGGCAGCGCGAGATGCCATTTCCGTCCTACCGCCCACACTGGCTTAACTGCCGTCTCGAAGATGGCAGCCAGGTACAGGCCTTGGGCTTTGTGCTGGAGCGACACTTGCCCAGCTATGCCGGCAACCTGCCGGATCATGTGCTGAGCCACGTGTTCGAAAACGCTTGCGGGCGCTACGGCACCACTCGCGATTATGTCGAGCAAACCGCCCAGGCCCTGCGCAGCCACGCCATGCCAGACCGGAATCTGGAGGCGCGGCTCAAGCGCTGTAAATCAAAGGCCGATCAAGCGAGCGCTGCGCGGCCCTGACTGGCGATTTGTTTGTGCCGCAGCGTCGGGGCCAGGAAGGCCATTGCCAGCAGGCAGGCGCCGACCAGCAGCACGAAGCCGCCGTCCCAACCGAAATGGTCCACGGTGTAGCCCATGGCGGCACTGGCCGCGACCGAACCACCCAGGTAACCGAACAGACCGGTAAAGCCCGCTGCCGTACCCGCAGCTTTCTTCGGAGCCAGTTCCAGCGCCTGCAGGCCGATCAGCATGACCGGGCCGTAGATCAGGAAGCCAATCGAAAGCAACGCGATCATGTCGACCATCGGATTGCCGGCCGGGTTGAGCCAGTAAACCAGCGTCGCCACAGTCACCAGCGCCATGAACACCATGCCGGTCAGGCCGCGGTTGCCACGGAAGATCTTGTCCGACATCCAGCCGCACAGCAGCGTGCCCGGGATACCTGCCCACTCGTAGAAGAAATACGCCCAGGATGTTTTGTCTACGGTGAAACCCTTGGCTTCCTTGAGGTAGGTCGGTGCCCAGTCCAGCACGCCGTAGCGCAGCAGATAGACAAACACGTTGGCCAAGGCGATGTACCAGAGCATTTTGTTGCGCAGCACATATTTGACGAAGATTTCCTTGGCGCTGAATTCCTCTTCGTGGCTGGCGTCGTAGCCTTCCGGGTAGTCGTTCTTGTATTGCTCGATCGGCGGCAGGCCAACCGATTGCGGGGTGTCGCGCATGGTCACAAAGGCAAACACCGCTACCGCCAGCGCCACGGCTGCCGGCACGTAGAACGCGGCGTGCCAGTCATTGAACAGGCCCATGCCGATCAGGAACAGCGGGCCGATCAGGCCGCCGCCGACGTTGTGCGCCACGTTCCACACGGACACCACGCCGCCGCGTTCCTTCTGCGACCACCAGTGCACCATGGTCCGGCCGCTCGGTGGCCAACCCATACCCTGAGCCCAGCCGTTGATGAACAGCAGAATGAACATCATGGTCACGCTGGACGTCGCCCAAGGCGCGAAACCGAAAATGAACATCACCCCAGCCGAAACCAGCAGGCCGAACGGCAGGAAGAAACGCGGGTTGGAGCGGTCGGACACCAGGCCCATCAGAAACTTCGACAGGCCGTAGGCAATCGCAATGGCGGACATCGCCAGGCCCAGCTGGCCACGGGAGTAGCCCTCATCGATCAGGTACGGCATGGCCAGGGAGAAGTTCTTGCGCAGCAGGTAGTAACCCGCGTAGCCAAAGAAGATACCGGCGAAGATCTGCCAGCGCAGGCGTCGGTAGGTGCTGTCTATTTTTTCTTCAGGCAATGGAGCCTGATGTGCGGCAGGACGAAAGAAAGCAAACATTCAAGAGCTCCAGATTTCTTGTTTTGACTGCGGATGCGAATATTACAGTTTCGTTACCGAAAATAGCACCCGTTCTCATTGGCAAGCAGCGGAAATGTTGGAGATTGCATGTTCCTTTATGAACATGTCGCTCAGTTATAAATGAGGGTCGGTATGGGGATGACGGAGCCAGGTCGCAGGGCTGCGACCTGGCTAGAAAATAATCAGCGAACTTGCACAACAACCTTCCCGACGGCCTTGCGCTGGCCAAGATCATTGATCGCTTGCGCCGCATTGCCCAGCGGATAGACCTGCGACACCAGTGGCTTCAATTTGCCTTCGGCAAACCAGCCGAACAATTGCTGGAAGTTCGCGGCATTATCCTGTGGCTGGCGCTGGGCGAAGGAGCCCCAGAACACCCCGAGTACTGCGGCACCCTTGAGTAGCGCGAGGTTCACTGGCAGTTCGGGAATACGCCCGCTGGCGAAGCCGACCACCAGCAGGCGGCCATTCCAGGCGATGGCGCGGATGGCCTGGTCGAACAGGTCGCCGCCCACCGGGTCGTAGATCACGTCGGCACCTTGGCCGTCGGTCAGGCGCTTGATTTCGTCCTTGAGGCTGTTTTCGCTGTAGTTGATCAGTTCATCGGCGCCGGCGGCCTTGGCCACGGCGAGCTTTTCCGCACTGCTGGCCGCGGCAATCACCCGGGCGCCCATGGCTTTGCCGATTTCCACCGCGGCCAGGCCGACACCGCCGGAGGCACCAAGCACCAGCAGGGTTTCGCCCGGTTGCAGGTTGCCGCGCTGCTTGAGGGCGTGCATCGAGGTACCGTAGGTCATGCTGAAGGCGGCGGCGGTGTTGAAGTCCATGGACGGCGGGATCGGCAACACGTTGTAGCCCGGTACGGCGACCTGTTCGGCAAAGCTGCCCCAGCCAGTCAGGGCCATGACCCGGTCACCGACTTTCAAGTGGCTGACTTTTTCACCCACGGCGCTGACCACGCCTGACGCTTCGCCACCCGGAGAGAACGGGAAGGGCGGCTTGAACTGGTATTTGCCCTCGATGATCAACGTGTCGGGGAAATTGACTCCGGCGGCGTGCACATCCAGCAGGATTTCATTCTTCTTCGCGACAGGACTGGCGACGTCTTCCAGCACCAGCGATTCGGCAGGGCCGAAGGCTTTGCACAGCACGGCTTTCATCAGGGCTATTCCTTTGGGAGTGATGGCCGATAAGTGTAGGTGTGTGGGTCGATGGGTCAACGAGCATGCCCGGCCCTGATAGTCAGCCATAAGCTTGTGCTTGTGCGACGGGTCGTTATGCTAGGCCGCAAACCGGATAAGGAGCGAATTGTGAAAGCGTGGATCATGTTGTTGCTGGCCCTGTCTCTGCCTGTGGCAGCGGTGGCCGAAGAAACTAAAGAGGATACAGCTCCGAAAGTCAGTTACATCACCCTGAGCCCGCCGTTCGTGGGTAACTACGGGCTGGACGGCACGCCGAAACTGAAGGTCTACAAGGCCGATGTGGCGTTGCGGGTGACCGGTGACGAGGCTGCCAAGGCAGTGAAGGCCAATGAACCTCTGATCCGCAATCAATTGGTCGCGCTGTTCGCCCAGCAGACCACCGAGACGATGAACAACGTCGAGGCAAAAGAGAAGCTGCGTCAGGAGGCGCTGAAACAGACTCAGCAGGTGATGAATGATGAAACCGGGAAACCGGTGGTTGAGGATCTGTTGTTCAACAACCTGATCATTCAGTAAGGCTTTCGCTGCTCTTGCGGGCCTCATCGCGAGCAGGCTCGCTCCCACAGTGGATTTATGTTGAAACACAACCTGGTGTTCACCGCAAAACCCTGTGGGAGCGAGCCTGCTCGCGAATGCATTCTGGCAGGCGCCGAGAAACCTAAGGCTTGAGCGCGATCACCGCCGCCCACTGCTCTTGCGTTACCGGCATCACCGAAAGCCGCGAACCTTTCTGCACCAACGGCAACTCGGCCAGCGCCGTCTGTTGCTTCAGATAATCCAGCTTCAGCACTCGGGCAAACGTCTCGACATGCGCGACATCGATCGCGCTCCAGGCGTTTTTCTCCGGGGTGGCCTTCGGGTCGAAATAATGGCTTTCCGGCTCCAGTGCCGTCGGGTCCGGATAGGCGGCTTCGACAATCCTGCCGATCCCGGCGATGCCCGGCTCGGGGCAGCTGGAATGATAGAAAAAGAACTCGTCCCCCACCGCCATGGCCCGCAGGAAATTGCGTGCCTGATAGTTGCGAACCCCGTCCCAGCGCGCTTTGCCGAGCTTTTCCAGCCCTTTGATCGAGAGTTCGTCAGGCTCGGACTTCATCAGCCAATAGGCCATGTCTTTTGCTCCTTGCGTGGTGATTGAGCAGCTTGTCGGCGATTTTATGACAAACCGACAGTCGGTTGACGTCAGCATTTGCGCAGCGGTTCACGTTGTCGCAAAATGCCGGCCTTTCAAGCTTGACGCTGCTGCACGGCCTGCAAACGGAAACCGCTGCTGTCATCGTGTTGATATGCCTTTGGGGGGCAATCGATGAAACGCAAACCGGATTTACTATGGATTTTGGTCATTTTGTTTGGCCTTGGCGTCGTGACCACCGGCTATGCCCAAAGCCTGTGGGCCAACAAGACCGATGTGCCGGTCGAGCTCGCCCAATTGCAGCAACAGTCGACAGCCTTCAAGCGCTGATCCTGTTGCCATGGCGCCACTGATCGAAGTGGTGCCTACCCTGCGTAATACCAGGCCTTGTCTGTCACCGTTCCTTGCAGCGGCACATCCCAGCTCGCCTGAGCCAATCGCTCCACCTTCTGACATTCATGGGCAAGCCCCAACAGCGTAGGCTTGCGCCAGTCTTGCCGTCGCGCCAGGTAGGCCAGGCTCCGATCGTAGAAGCCACCCCCCATCCCCAGGCGTCCGCCGACATCGTCAAAACCCACCAATGGCAACAGCACCAGGTCCAGCGCCCAGATTCTGCGCTGCCGGGCGAGGTTGGCCCGTGGTTCGAGGATGCGAAAGCGGTTGGGTTTGAGTTTTTCTCCGGGCCGGATGCGCTGGAACACCATTTTGGTTCGCGGCCAGGCACTCAGCACCGGCAGGTAGGTGGCCTTGCCCCGGCGCTGTGCGGCACGCAGCAACAGGCGCGGATCAATTTCACCGTCGGTCGGAAGATAGAGCGAGATGTGTCTGGCGCGGCGGAACAGCGGTTGCTGGGCCAGTTGCTTGTACAGCCCGCGAGCGGCCTGGCGCTGCTGGCTCGGCGTCAGTGCGCGGCGGGCGTTGCGCAGCATGCGTCGAAGTTGCGGGCGGGGAAGCAGCGCAGGTTCGGTCATGGATTCGGGCTTCGGCAGGACGGATATGCAAAGCGTACCCGTAAAAACGCCGATGCCGGTATTTAAACCGGCATCGGACTGGAATCAGGCTCCCCGAATGTGTCGCTGTCGACTTAGCCCTTGAACCCGAAAGTTCAAGGTGGAAGATGCAGTAGGCTTTAAGGCTTTCCGTCTAGCGGACATGCACACCAGCCCAACGTGCAACCTCCAGGGTATAGCAAATCGGCTCAGGGACATCGCCAACTGGCAAGCACCCCAGGGAGTGATTCGAGTATACCTCAAGCCGTCGCGCGAATCAGCCTTTGGTGACGTCCGGATCGGTGGCAAGCACCAGATCGACGCGATCGAGCAGATCGCGAACCTGCTCACGAGTCGATCCGCTGACCTGTACATCCGGGCGATCTTCCTTGTGCAACAGATCGTGGGTGATGTTCAGCGCAGCCATCACGGCGATACGGTCGGCGCCGATGACTTTGCCGCTGCTGCGGATTTCGCGCATCTTGCCGTCCAGATAACGGGCGGCGCTGATCAGGTTGCTGCGCTCTTCCTGAGGGCAGATGATCGAATACTCTTTGTCGAGGATCTGCACGGTGACGCTATTGCTTGAACTCATGAGTCTTGCTCCAGGGCCTTGAGGCGCGAAATCATCGATTCGACCTTACGCCGGGCGATTTCGTTTTTTTCAATGAGGTGCGCGCGTTCCTCGCGCCAGGTCTTTTCCTGAGCTAGTAAGAGTCCGTTTTGACTCTTAAGTTGCTCGACTCGGGTAATCAGCAGTTCGAGTCTGGCCATCAGCGCTTGCAGGTCGGTATCTTCCATTGTCTTCACTGTCTGATGGGGGGCGGACTGTAGGAGCGAGCTTGCTCGCGATGAACCTGAGAGCGCCGCGGGGTATCAGGTACCCAGCGTTATCGTTGGCGACCATCGCGAGCGTGCTCGCTCCTACAGGGGTAGTCGATGTAGGATACAAGGCCTTCATTCTAGACATAGCGCCGTCTGGCGCCTAGCTGCCCATGCCCATTCAGAATTCCCCGTACCAAGCCTTCGCCACCCTGCTGACTTCCAGTGGTTACAACGTCTCGCCTGCCGAACTGCACGGCCTGCTGTTCGGCCGCAGCTGCGCCGGTGCCGGTTTCGATGCCGAAGGCTGGCTGATCGACGCCGCCGAACTGCTCGAAAGCGAGCCGCAGGACAACGTTCGCAGCGCCCTGATCGGCCTGCAGGAAATGGTCAAGGGCGAGCTCACCGGCGATGACGTGACCGTCGTGCTGCTGCTGCCGACCGACGATGCTCCGCTCACCGAGCGTGCTGCCGCACTGGGCCAATGGTGCCAGGGTTTCCTCAGCGGTTTCGGCCTGAACTGCCGTGACAGCAGCATGCTGAGCACCGAGGCCACAGAAGTATTGCAGGACCTGGCCGCCATTTCCCAGGTGCAAGACGCCCTGGAAGAGTCCGACGACGGGGAAAACGACTATATGGAAGTCATGGAATACCTGCGCGTCGCACCGCTGCTGCTGTTCTCTGAAACCAGAAAGCCGGACGCGCCGGCTGCCAAACCGTCGTTGCACTAATCAAAGCCAGGGAACGCCATCTGCCCATGATCCACATCCCGAAATCGGAATACAGCCGTCGCCGCAAGGCCCTGATGGCGCAGATGGAACCCAACAGCATCGCCATCCTGCCCGCCGCCGCCGTGGCCATTCGCAACCGTGACGTCGAGCACGTTTACCGCCAGGACAGCGACTTCCAGTACCTCAGCGGTTTTCCCGAACCCCAGGCCGTACTGGTGTTGATGCCGGGGCGTGTGCATGGCGAATACATCCTGTTCTGCCGTGAGCGCAACGCCGAGCGCGAGCTGTGGGATGGCCTGCGCGCCGGGCAGGAAGGCGCGATTCGCGATTTCGGCGCCGACGACGCCTTTCCGATCACGGATATCGACGACATCCTGCCGGGCCTTATCGAAGGCCGTGACCGGGTGTACTCGGCCATGGGCAGCAACCCCGAATTCGACCGCCACCTGATGGAGTGGATCAACGTGATCCGTTCCAAGGCCAACCTCGGTGCCCAGCCGCCGAACGAATTCGTTGCCCTGGATCATCTGCTGCACGACATGCGCCTGTATAAATCGGCGGCGGAAGTGAAAGTGATGCGTGAGGCGGCGCGGATTTCCGCCCAGGCGCACGTGCGGGCGATGCAGGCCTGTCGCGCCGGGCTGCACGAATTCAGCCTGGAAGCCGAGCTCGATTACGAGTTCCGCAAGGGCGGGGCGAAGATGCCGGCCTACGGCTCGATCGTCGCGGCGGGGCGCAACAGCTGCATCCTGCATTACCAGCAGAATGACGCGGTGCTCAAGGACGGTGACCTGGTGCTGATCGATGCCGGATGCGAGATCGACTGTTACGCCAGCGACATCACCCGGACCTTTCCGGTCAGTGGCAAGTATTCAGCGGAACAGAAAGCGATTTACGAATTGGTGCTGGCCTCCCAGGAGGCCGCCTTTGCCGAAATCGCCCCGAACAAACACTGGAATCAGGCGCACGAGGCCACGGTCCGGGTCATCACGGCCGGGCTGGTCAAGCTGGGGCTGCTGCAGGGCGACGTCGACGAACTGATCGCCGGTGAAGCCTACAAGGCGTTCTACATGCACCGCGCCGGCCATTGGCTGGGCATGGATGTGCATGATGTCGGCGAATACAAGGTCGGCGGCGAGTGGCGCGTGCTGGAGGTCGGCATGGCGCTGACCGTGGAGCCGGGGATCTATATCGCCCCGGACAACCAGAGCGTGGCGAAGAAATGGCGCGGCATTGGCGTGCGCATCGAGGACGACGTAGTGGTCACCAAA
This sequence comes from Pseudomonas sp. B28(2017), assembly GCF_002113025.1. Taxonomy (GTDB): domain Bacteria; phylum Pseudomonadota; class Gammaproteobacteria; order Pseudomonadales; family Pseudomonadaceae; genus Aquipseudomonas. The sequence goes on from NZ_NEJH01000003.1 coordinate 351,124, forward strand.
ACCGGCTGTGAAGTATTGACGGGCGGCGTGCCGAAAACCGTCACCGAAATCGAGGCCCTGATGGCGCAAGCGCGGACACAAGCGGCATGAGTCGAGTCAACCTGGCAATCATCGGTGGCGGGCTGGTTGGTGCAAGCCTGGCACTTGCACTGCAGGCCGGCGCCAAGGCCCGGGGCTGGAAGATCGTGCTGATCGAGCCGTTCGCCCCTGGCGATACGTATCAACCGAGTTACGACGCCCGTTCTTCGGCATTGTCCTTCGGCTCGCGGCAAATCTATCAGCGGTTGGGCATCTGGCAGGAAGTCTCGCGCCGTGCCGAACCGATCAAGCAGATTCATGTGTCTGACCGTGGGCGTTTCTCCACCGCCCGGTTGTCGGCGATGGAAGAGGGCGTTCCAGCGCTGGGTTATGTCGTTGAAAACGCCTGGCTCGGCCAATGCCTGTGGCAAGGCCTGGACAAGGATGTGATCAGTTGGCGTTGTCCGGCGGAGGTCACCCGCATGGAGCCGCTGACCGATGGCTATCGCCTGACCCTCAACGATGAAACCACCCTGGAATGCGACCTCGCGGTGCTCGCCGATGGTGGCCGCTCCGGCCTGCGCGAACAATTGGGGATCGGCATCCGCAAACGTCCGTACAACCAGAGCGCGCTGATCGCCAACATTACCTCGAGCGAAGCCCACAACGGCATGGCTTTCGAGCGTTTCACCGACGAAGGCCCGATGGCATTGCTGCCGCTGCCGGAAAACCGCTGTGCACTGGTCTGGACCCGCCTGGGCATGGACGCGCAACGCCTGGCGGCACTCGATGAGCGCAGCTTCCTCAGCGAACTGCAGGGTGTGTTCGGTTATCGCCTTGGCACATTGAAGCAGGTCGGTGCGCGGCATCTGTATCCGCTGACACTGGTCGAGGCCGAAGAACAGGTGCGTCCGCATCTGGCGGTACTCGGCAACGCGGCGCACAGCCTGCATCCGATTGCCGGCCAGGGGTTCAACCTGTCCCTGCGCGATGCTCAGGCCCTGGCCGATGCCTTGCTCGCCAGCGAAAAACCATTGGGCGACTTCGCCACGTTGCAAGCCTATCGCGAACGCCAGCGTCTCGATCAGAATCTCACCGTGGGCTTCTCTGATCAGGTCACGCGCCTGTTCGGCAGCACCCAGCCGCTGGTGTCCCTGGGGCGCAACATCGGCTTGCTCGGCCTCGATCTGCTGCCACCGGCCAAACGCTGGTTTGCCCGACAGGCGATGGGGCTGGGTACCCGTCCAGATGCATGACTGGCTGATCCGCCGTTTTGGCAAGGCACGACTGATAAAAATACCTGGCGCAATTGCAGGTCGACATTCATGACGGCGCCGGCCACCTGGTGGCGCAGGTCGGGAAACCCCTTTACGTGCGGCTCAAGCCGCTAGAGAGACAGGCTTAAAGCATGGAAATGCGTGCAGATCTGCTGATTGTCGGGGCTGGAATGGTCGGCAGCGCCCTGGCGCTGGCGTTGCAGGACAGCGGGCTGGAAGTCCTGTTGCTGGACGGCAGCCCCATGAGTGTCAAACCCTTCGACACTCAGGCCGCGTTTGAACCGCGGGTGAGCGCCTTGTCGGCCGCCAGCCAGCGGATTCTCGAACGCCTTGGTGTCTGGGATGGCATCGCCGGGCGGCGCAGCAGCCCCTACACCGACATGCAGGTCTGGGATGGCAGCGGCACCGGGCAGATCCACTTCTCGGCGGCCAGCGTGCATGCCGAGGTGTTGGGGCATATCGTCGAGAACCGCGTGGTCCAGGATGCCTTGCTTGACCGCCTGCACGACTGCGACCTGGGGTTGCTGGCCAATGCACGGCTGGAACAGATGCGCCGCTCCGGCGATGACTGGCTGCTGACCCTGGCCGATGGCCGCACCTTGCGCGCACCGCTGGTGATCGCGGCGGATGGCGCCAACTCGGCGGTGCGGCGCCTGACCGGGGTTGCGACCCGCGAATGGGATTATCTGCACCATGCCATCGTCACCAGCGTGCGTTGCGCCAAGCCGCATCAAATGACGGCCTGGCAGCGTTTTACCGACACCGGCCCGTTGGCGTTTCTGCCCCTTGAGCGCGACGGCCAGCAGGATTGGTGTTCGATTGTCTGGTCGACCACGCCCGGCGAAGCCGAACGTCTGATGGCGATGGATGAACAAGGTTTCTGCAAGGCGCTGGAGCGGGCCTTTGAAGGTCGGCTCGGCGAAGTACTGGGCGCCGACCCGCGCCTGTGTGTGCCCCTGCGCCAGCGGCATGCCAAGCGTTATGTGGCTGAAGGCCTGGCGTTGATCGGCGACGCGGCCCACACCATTCACCCGTTGGCCGGGCAGGGGGTGAATCTCGGATTCCTCGATGCCGCCGTGCTGGCCGAAGTGTTGCTGCAAGCGGCAAACCGTGGCGAACGCCTGGCGGATGTGAAAGTCCTCAGCCGTTACGAGCGTCGGCGCATGCCTCACAACCTGGCACTGATGGCGGCGATGGAAGGCTTCGAGCGCTTGTTCCAGGCCGATCCGTTGCCGGTGCGCTGGTTGCGCAATACCGGGTTGAAAATGGTTGAGAAAATGCCGGAAGCCAAGGCCTTGTTCGTGCGTGAAGCGCTGGGGCTGACCGGGGATTTGCCGGCGCTGGCCAAGGCCTGAGATTTTTGTTGAGGTTAAAGGCCCCATCGCGAGCAAGCTCGCGATGGCGGCAGTTCAGCCACCCAATATTCCAGCTTGTGCAACATCCGGTAACTCCTCCGCAAGCGGGTTCGATTGAGAAGCTAAATGTGAGTCCTTATCATTTGGCCTCATTTTTCAATCGAGGGACCGCTCCCATGTTGGCACCGAAGCGTCTACTGACTGCACTGGCCTTGACCCTGATCGGTAGCACCGCCGCCCAGGCCGCTGATGAGGTGGTGGTCTATTCCTCGCGAATCGACGAGCTGATCAAGCCGGTATTCGATGCCTACACCGCCAAGACCGGCGTGAAGGTGAAGTTCATCACCGACAAGGAAGCGCCCCTGATGCAGCGGCTCAAGGCCGAGGGCGCGAATACGCCGGCCGACCTGCTGCTTACCGTCGATGCCGGGAACCTCTGGCAAGCCGAGCAGATGGGCATCCTCCAGCCGTTCACCTCGAAAACCATCGACGCCAACATTCCGCGGCAATACCGGGCAGCCTCCCATGCCTGGACCGGCCTGAGCCTGCGGGCGCGGACCATCGCCTACTCCACCGATCGGGTGAAACCGGGTGAATTGACCACCTACGAAGCGCTGGCCGACAAGCAATGGGAAGGCCGCCTGTGCCTGCGCACGGCGAAGAAGGTCTATAACCAGTCCCTGACCGCGACCATGATCGAAGTGCACGGTGCCGGTAAGACCGAGGAAATCCTCAAGGGCTGGGTCAAGAACCTGTCCACCGACGTGTTCTCCGACGACACCGCGGTGCTGGAAGCGATCAATGCTGGCCAGTGCGACGTCGGTATCGTCAATACCTACTACTACGGGCGCCTGCACAAGCAGAAGCCAGACCTGCCGGTGAAGCTGTTCTGGCCGAACCAGGCTGATCGTGGCGTACACGTGAACCTGTCGGGTATCGGCCTGACGCAACACGCGCCGCATCCGGAAGCGGCCAAGGCCCTGGTGGAGTGGATGACTACGCCTGAAGCGCAGAAAATCTTTGCCGACGTGAACCAGGAGTTCCCGGCGAACCCTGCCGTTCATCCATCCGAAGAAGTGGCGGCCTGGGGCAAGTTCATTGCCGATACCTTGCCGGTGGAAGTGGCGGGCAAGCGCCAGGCTGAAGCGATTCGCATGATGGACAAGGCTGGCTGGAACTGAGTCAGCCGTTATGCTGCGCCCCGCCTATGCGGGGCGTTTGTTTTTGCATTGCGCGCCTCTGACGCTGTAGGAGCAAGCTCGCTCCTGCAGCGTCGAACTCATCCATTAGATAGTAGAGAACCAAGCCTGTGGCCCATCCCGCCCAACGCCGCTGGTATCCAGTCGTCTTCGCTATCGCTGCGCTGGTCCTGTTGCCCCTGAGCGTCCTGCTGCTTTCCTGGCAAACCATTGACGTTCAAATCTGGTCCCACCTGTGGGACACGCAGATGCCGCGCCTGCTGGGCAACACACTGACGCTGGTGCTCGGTGTCGGTGCGGGTGTCACCCTGCTGGGCGTCAGCCTCGCCTGGCTGACCAGTCTCTGTGAATTCCCAGGCAGACGCTGGCTGGACTGGGCATTGATGCTGCCCTTTGCGATTCCAGCCTATGTGCTCGCGTTCGTGTTTGTCGGCCTGCTGGATTTCGCCGGGCCCGTGCAAACCCTGCTGCGCGAGTGGCTCGGTAGTGGTCTGCGGCTGCCGCGCGTGCGCTCCACGGGCGGTGTGATTGTGGTGCTGGTGCTGGTTTTCTATCCCTATGTATATCTGCTGGCCCGCACGGCTTTCCTCGCCCAGGGCAAGGGCCTGATGGAAGCCGCGCGGGTTCTTGGCCAATCGCCCTGGCACGCGTTCTGGCGGGTCGCATTGCCCATGGCGCGGCCGGCCATCGGTGCGGGCGTGGCCTTGGCGCTGATGGAAACCCTGGCGGATTTCGGCGCAGTGTCGGTGTTCAACTTCGATACCTTCACCACGGCCATCTACAAAACCTGGTACGGCTTTTTCAGCCTGTCTTCCGCCGCGCAGCTGGCCAGCCTGTTACTGCTGGTGGTGATGCTCGTGCTGTACGGCGAACGGCGTGCTCGCGGGGCCAACCGGGCGGGCAACGAGCGACCACGGGTCAAGGCGCTGTATCACCTGCGAGGCGTCAAGGCGCTGGCAGCCATGACATGGTGCGGGCTGGTATTTGCCTGCGCCTTTGTCATTCCAATGCTGCAACTGATGGTGTGGTTCTGGCAGCGTGGGCGCTTCGATCTCGACGAGCGCTACGCCGGGTTGATCGTCCATACCTTGTACCTGGGGGCGATGGCGGCGTTGATCACCGTCAGCGTCGCCCTGTTACTGGCGTTTGCCAGGCGACTGGCGCCCACCCGGGTCATTCGTTCCGGGGTCAGTCTGGCCAATCTGGGTTACGCGTTGCCGGGTTCGGTGCTGGCGGTGTCGATCATGCTGGCGTTCAGTTACCTGGATCGCGAGCTGGTGATCCCGCTCTCGAACTGGCTCGGTGGCGCGGGCAAGCCGCTGCTGCTGGGCAGTCTGTCAGCGTTGTTGCTGGCCTATCTGGTGCGCTTCATTGCGGTGGCCTACGGGCCACTGGAAAGCAGCCTGGCGCGTATACGGCCATCTTTGCCCGAAGCGGCACGTAGCCTTGGCGTCAGTGGGCCGCGACTGTTTTTCAAAGTGTATCTACCGTTGTTGTTGCCCGGCACCTTGAGCGCTGGGCTGCTGGTGTTCGTCGACGTGCTCAAGGAAATGCCCGCGACCCTGCTGATGCGCCCGTTTGGCTGGGACACGCTGGCGGTGCGGATCTTTGAAATGACCAGCGAAGGAGAATGGGCGAGGGCATCTTTGCCGGCCTTGACGTTGGTGCTGGTCGGCCTTTTACCGGTCATCGGATTGATCCGGCGCTCAGCACATCGAAACAGCTAGGTGTCAGTCCTACACCTTGCGGCTACAATGCGCGGCATTCGGTGCGGTCCGTCTGACAGACCAGGTAGCTGAAATCGGCTGAAGGCCCTTTTTCAAGGCATTCAGTCCGTGCAGCACTTGCCCGCACCTTCGCCACGCCCGGAAGGAGAAACCCATGGGACAGCGTACGCCTCTGTATGACCTTCATCTCGCATTCGGCGCGAAGATGGTCGATTTTGGCGGTTGGGACATGCCTCTGCATTATGGATCGCAGGTCGAGGAACACCACCAGGTGCGCCGCGATTGCGGTGTTTTCGATGTATCCCACATGACCGTAATCGACGTCGGCGGCGCCCAGGCCAAAGCCTGGCTTCAGCATTTGCTGGCCAATGATGTCGAACGCCTGCACAGCCCCGGCCGTGCGTTGTACAGCACCATGCTCAACGAGCGTGGCGGCATCGTCGACGACATGATCGTCTATCGTCTCGATGAGGGTTATCGCCTGGTGGTCAATGCCTCCACCCGCGATCAGGACATGGCCTGGATGCAAGCGCATCTCGACGGTTTCGACGTGCAACTTCGCGAACGTTCCGAGTTGGCGATGCTGGCCATTCAGGGTCCCCACGCCCGGCAAAAAATTGCCGAGCTGGTCAGCCAGCCCCGCGGTAACCTGATCCAGCTCCTCAAGCCCTTCGAAGGCCTGTCCGATGGTGACTGGTTCATTGCGCGCACCGGTTATACCGGCGAAGACGGCCTGGAAATCATTCTGCCCGCCGATCAGACGCCAGGATTTTTCAACGATCTGGTCGGCGCCGGGATTTCTCCCATCGGCCTTGGCGCGCGGGATACATTGCGGGTCGAAGCCGGCATGAACCTTTACGGTCAGGACATCCAGCAGGATATCTCACCTTTGGCCTCCAATATGGCCTGGACCATTGCCTGGGAACCTGCCACCCGGCAGTTCATCGGGCGCAAGGCGCTGGAAGCCGAGCAGGCTGCCGGTGTACAGCAAAAACTGGTCGGTCTGGTCCTTGAGGAGCGCGGTGTTTTGCGCGCTCATCAGGTGGTCCGCATCGCCGATGTTGGCGAAGGGGAGATCACCAGTGGTAGTTTCTCTCCTACGCTTAGCAAGTCGATTGCACTGGCGCGCGTGCCGATGGCAACTGCCGACCGCGCTGAAGTGGAAATCCGTGGCAAGTGGTACCCGGTACGAGTGGTCAAACCGACCTTCGTCCGTCACGGCAAAACCTTGATCTAATCTATTCCGGCGGGCACGACCGCTGACCTATTTCCTGAGGACACAGAACATGAGCAATATCCCCGCCGACCTGCGTTTTGCCGAAAGTCATGAATGGGCGCGCCTGGAAGCCGACGGCACCGTCACCGTGGGCATCAGCGATCACGCGCAGGAAGCGCTGGGTGATGTGGTGTTCGTCGAGCTGACTGAAGTCGGCAACGTATTTGCCGCTGAAGATCAGGCTGGTGTCGTTGAATCGGTCAAGGCCGCTTCTGATATCTACTCCCCGATTGCCGGCGAAGTGATCGCGGTCAACGAAGCGCTGAGCGGTGAGCCTGAGCTGCTCAACTCCGATCCGTACGGTGCCTGGATCTTCAAGCTCAAGCCAAGCAACGCTGCAGACCTGGAAAAACTGCTGGATGCCGCCGGCTACAAGGCTGCCATTGGCGAAAAGCCCTGACGCAACATCCCAAAGCCCCGATCCGTCGGGGCTTTTTCATTGCGGGCTCAGGCGTCGCGCAAAACCGCTTTCACCGCCGCCACCGAACGCTCGACATCCGCTTTACTCATTGCCGTGAACATTGGCAACGAGACAATCAGCCGGCCGACCCGCTCGGCGACCGGGAACATGCCTTCCTTGAATCCGCGCTCGCGGTAAAGGCTCAACAGGTGAATCGGCGGGTAGTGATAGCCGATCCCGACACCCATTGCCTGCATCTGCTCCATGAACGTCGCACGCGCCGCTTTGCCATCCGTACGCTCCGGCAGTACCAGCTGGAACAAATGCCAGTTGCTGTGGGTGAAATCCGCTGGCGGCAGTTGCGCTCCGTACTGAGCTTCGAAATTGTCGCCAAAGCAGGCGAAATAGTGCCGGGCCAGGTCGCGGCGATGAGCGGTGATCGCTTCGATATGGGCAAATTGCCCCAGGCCAATGGCTGCGGCGACGTCGGTCATGTTGAACTTGCCACCCAGCACATCGACGTCCAGGCCATCGAAGCCGTTGCGGGTAACGCCCTGCAGCCGGTATTTCTCTGCCAGTCGTACTTCTTCGGCCGTATTCAACACCAGGCAACCACCCTCGGAGGAGGTGACGTTTTTGTTCGCCTGGAAACTGAAGGACACGAAATCACCGGTCGAGCCAATGCGCCGGCCGTTCCAGCTGGAGCCCAATGCCTGGGCCGCATCTTCGACGATCCGCAGACCGTGCTTTTTCGCGAGGGCGTACAACCGCGTCATGTCCACGGGCAACCCGGCGAGATACACCGGGATGATGGCTTTGGTGCGGGGGGTAATCGCCGCTTCCAGTTGATCCAGATCGATATTGCGGGTCACCGGGTCGATGTCGGCAAACACCGGGGTGGCGCCGACTTCCAGGATGACGTTAGCGGTGGCCACCCAGGAAATAGGCGTGGTGATCACTTCATCGCCCGGCCCGACCCCGGCAATACGCAAGGCGATTTCCATGGTGCAGGTGCCGGAATTGAAGGTGCGCACCGGGCGCCCGCCGAAATACTCCGAGAGTTGCGCTTCGAAGGCCTGGACCTTGGGGCCGCTGGTGATCCAGCCCGAGCGCAATACGTCGCCGACAGCGGCAATCGTGGCTTCATCGATGGTGGGTTTGGAAAACGGCAGGAACGGCAGTTGGCTCATGGATACAGATCACCCGATCAGCGGACATTAGGTTGACGCCGCACATGATGATCCGGATTGGATCGCCGCGCTACGTCATCCACGCGGATATCGACTGCTATGCTGGTTTGACCGTGTTGCATCGACGCTGAGCGCCAGTCAAGAGAGAGCCCGTCATGTCCCAGTTGCCATCCCTGAGCCAGTTACGCGACCCCAATGCCTTTCTGCGCCGCCACCTCGGCCCCGATGCCGTCGAGCAACAGGCGATGCTCGACAGCCTCGGCCTGGGCAGCCGGGTCGAGTTGATCGAGCAAACCGTACCGCCAGGCATCCGCCTCAACCGGGCGCTTGACCTGCCCCCGGCACTCGATGAAGAAGCCGCGCTGGCCAAGCTTCGCGGTTATGCCGAGCAGAACCAGGTCTGGACCAGCCTGATCGGCATGGGCTACCACGGCACCCTCACACCGGCCGTCATTTTGCGTAACGTGCTGGAAAATCCCGGCTGGTACACCGCGTACACACCCTATCAGCCGGAGATCGCCCAAGGGCGGCTCGAAGCACTGCTGAATTTCCAGCAACTGACCATCGACCTGACCGGTCTTGAGCTGGCCAATGCCTCGCTGCTTGATGAGGCCACTGCCGCGGCGGAAGCCATGGCCCTGGCCAAGCGGGTCGCCAAGTCCAAAAGCAACCTGTTCTTTGTCGACGAAAACTGCCATCCGCAAACCATTTCCGTGGTGCAGACCCGCGCTGAAGGCTTCGGCTTCGAGCTGATCGTCGACACTGTGGATAACTTGAAGCAGCACCAGGTGTTCGGCGCGCTGCTGCAATACCCTGACACCCACGGCGAGATCCACGACCTGCGGCCGCTGATTGATCACCTGCACGCGCAACAGGCCCTGGCCTGCGTTGCCACGGATTTACTGAGCCTGTTGTTGTTGACCCCTCCGGGTGAACTGGGCGCCGATGTGGTGTTCGGCTCGTCCCAGCGATTTGGCGTGCCCATGGGCTACGGCGGGCCCCATGCGGCATTTTTTGCCAGCCGCGATGAATACAAACGAGCGATTCCCGGGCGGATCATCGGTGTTTCGAAAGATGCGCGGGGCAACACTGCGCTGCGCATGGCCTTGCAAACCCGCGAGCAACACATCCGCCGGGAGAAGGCCAACTCCAACATCTGCACGGCTCAGGTGCTGCTGGCCAATATCGCCAGTTTTTATGCGGTCTATCACGGCCCGGATGGGCTCAAGCGGATCGCCCAGCGGGTTCACCGGCTGACTTGCATCCTTGCCGCCGGGCTTGAGCGCAACGGCATTACCCGGGTCAACCGGCACTTCTTCGATACCCTGACGCTGGAGGTCGGCGGAACCCAGACCGCCATCATCGAAAGTGCCCGGGCCGCGCAGATCAATCTGCGCATTCTCGGGCGCGGTCAATTGGGCTTGAGCCTCGACGAGACCTGCGACGAAGGCACCGTGGCGAAGCTGTTCGACGTATTTCTGGGGGCCGATCACGGACTCAGCGTCGAGGATCTGGATGCCGAAGTCTTGCCTGGCGGAATTCCCGACGGATTGGCGCGAACTTCGCCTTATCTGCGCCACCCCGTGTTCAGCGCCCATCACAGCGAAACCGAGATGCTGCGCTACCTCAAACAACTGGAAAACAAGGACCTGGCGCTCAATCAATCGATGATCCCGCTGGGCTCCTGCACCATGAAACTGAACGCCACCAGCGAGATGATCCCGATCACCTGGCCCCAGTTCGCCAACCTGCACCCTTTCGTGCCGAAAGAACAGGCTGCCGGGTATGGGTTGATGATCGAAGAACTGGAGCGCTGGCTGTGCGCGATCACCGGTTTCGATGCGATCTGCATGCAGCCCAACTCCGGCGCCCAGGGCGAATATGCCGGGCTGCTGGCGATCCGCAAATACCATGAGAGTCGGCATCAGGGCGGTCGTGATATTTGCCTGATTCCTTCGTCGGCTCACGGCACCAATCCCGCGTCGGCGCAAATGGCCGGGATGCGCGTGGTGATCGTCGAGTGTGACGAGGCGGGCAACGTCGACCTGGATGACCTCAAGGAAAAAGCCGCGCAGGCCGCAGAAAAACTCGCCTGCCTGATGGCGACCTATCCTTCGACCCATGGCGTGTATGAGGAAGGTATCAGCGAAATCTGTGAAGTGATCCACCAGCATGGCGGTCAGGTGTACATGGATGGCGCCAACCTCAACGCTCAGGTCGGACTGGCGCGGCCGGCCGATATTGGCGCCGATGTCTCGCACATGAACCTGCACAAGACTTTCTGCATTCCTCATGGTGGCGGTGGGCCGGGCATGGGGCCGATTGGCGTCCGGGCGCATCTGGCACCGTTCGTGGCCAACCATCCGGTGGTGCCGATCGAAGGGCCGCACCCGCAAAACGGTGCCGTCAGCGCAGCGCCCTGGGGCAGCGCGAGTATTTTGCCGATCAGCTGGATGTACATCGCCATGATGGGGCCGCAATTGGCGGACGCCAGCGAAGTGGCGATCCTCGCCGCGAATTACCTGGCGCGGCATTTGTCGGGAGCGTTCCCGGTGCTGTACACCGGGCGCAACGAACGAGTGGCTCACGAATGCATTCTCGACCTGCGACCGCTCAAGGCATTGACCGGTATCACCGAAGAGGATGTCGCCAAGCGCCTGATGGATTACGGCTTCCATGCCCCGACCATGTCATTTCCGGTGCCAGGGACGCTGATGGTCGAACCGACCGAAAGTGAATCGAAGGCGGAGCTGGACCGGTTTATCGGAGCAATGCTGAGCATTCGCGCAGAAATCAACGAAGTGCAAAATGGAAACTGGCCGGCTGAAGAAAACCCGTTGAAAGGTGCGCCGCACACATTGGCCGATATCACCGGAGTGTGGGAGCGGCCATACAGTATCGAGCAAGCGGTCACGCCGGACGAGCACACCAAGGCTCACAAATACTGGCCGGTGGTGAACCGGGTGGACAACGTGTATGGGGACCGGAACCTGTTTTGTGCGTGTGTGCCGGTGGATGATTACCGTTGATCTCCCAGGCAACACATAACCATTGTGGGAGCGAGCCTGCTCGCGAAAGCGGCCTGACAGTCTACAAAGATGTTGAATGTGCTGGCCTCATCGCGAGCAGGCTCGCTCCCACAGGTGGCTTGGTGAATTTGGAATCTGTGTATGCAGCGCAAAAAAATGCCGCTCATGTGAGCGGCATTTTTTGCGGGTATTACTTATTCCGAAGCCACGGCATTCTTCGCCAGGATCGCGTTCGCCAGTTCCATGTCCGTGGCTTGCAGGCCCGGGTTGGCGGCGCGGACTTTCTGTATGGCCGATTCCAGGTACGGGCCGCGGATACCGCCGTCGCTGGCGACGAAACTGCTGGCGTCGTCCTGTGCCGCGACGATCAGCTTGTTATCCCTGGACGTCAGATAGCTCGAACCGGTGGTTGCGCCGGATGTAAGAACGTTACGCCAAAAAGTATCGGCCATCGCCGAACCGACAGGCAAAGACAACAGGGCGACGGTAGCGACAGCAAGTTTGAAACGCATGAAAGGGTGACTCCACTGGGTTAACTACGCCCTTGGATTGCCAACCCCCAATCGAGTTCCGTGGCCGCCTATTCCGCCGCTTCGACCAGCAGGACTGCGCCTTGCTGGCCAACCACCCGCACACGGCTGCCAATGGCAGTGTCCGGTCCACGGGCCATCCACACGCCGTCGGCCACCTTGATTTTGCCGCGGCCGTCGACGATCGCTTCATGCACTACGAAGGTTTTGCCGATCAGTTCCTGGCCACGCAGATTCAGGTGCGGCTGATCGCTCGGGCGCGTGGCCGTGCGCTGACGCCGCCACCAGTACAACGCGGTGGCGATCGACAACAGGCCGAACAACAGAAATTGCCATTCCCAGGACAGGCTCGGCAAGAGAAAGGTCAATACGCCCACGGCTGCCGCCGCCATGCCGATCCACAACAGGTAGCCGCCAGCGCCGAACACCTCGAGAATCAACAGCACCGTGCCCAGCGCCAACCAGTCCCAGAACGAAAGGTGCTGCAAAAATGCCCACATGACGCGCCTCAGGCTTTCTTGTTATCGAAAGTGGCCTTGACGATTTCGCCAATGCCGCCCACTGCACCGATCATCGAGCTGGCCTCCAGCGGCATCAGGATCACTTTGCTGTTGTTGGCCGAAGACAACTTGCCCAGCGCATCGATGTACTTCTGCGCCACGAAGTAATTGACCGCTTGCACGTTGCCGCTGGCGATGGCCTCGGACACCACTTTGGTAGCCTGGGCTTCTGCCTGGGCTTGTCGCTCGCGGGCTTCGGCCTCCAGGAAAGCGGCTTGCCGGCTGCCTTCGGCTTCGAGGATCTGTGCCTGCTTCTTGCCTTCTGCGGTCAGGATCGCTGCAGCACGCAGGCCTTCAGCTTCCAGAATTTGCGCACGCTTGATCCGCTCGGCTTTCATCTGCCCCGACATTGCCGCCATCAGGTCGGTGGGCGGGCTGATGTCCTTGATTTCGATCCGGGTAATCTTGATGCCCCACGGCGCGGTCGCTTCATCGACGGTGCGCAGCAGTTTTTCGTTGATGGCGTCACGCTGGCTGAGCATGGCGTCGAGCTCCATCGAGCCGAGCACCGTACGGATGTTGGTTTGCAGCAGGTTGCGGATGGCGTGTTCGAGGTTGTTGACCTCATAGGCGGCCTGGGCCGTGTTGACCACCTGGAAGAAACACACGGCGTCGATCTGCACCGTGGCGTTGTCGGCGGTGATGACTTCCTGTGGCGGAATATCCAGCACGCTTTCCATCACGTTCATCTTGCGACCGATGCGGTCCATGACCGGAACGATGACGTTCAGCCCCGGCTTGAGCGTGTTGGTGTAGCGCCCGAAACGCTCGACGGTCCATTCAAAGCCCTGGGGCACGACCTTGAAACCCATGAACAGAATGGCGACCACCAAGCCGACAAAAAGCAAAAGCACACTACCGATCTGCATAACGATTCCTTGTTGACGTGTGGATCTGTGGAGTTGCACTCGCTGGAGTGTAGCGGGGCCATGCCGGATAGGAACAGCCGGCTCAGTTCTGCTCGCTCTGGGGTGTCACTCGCAGAACTTCCTCGATGGTCGTCAACCCGGCGGCGACCTTTTGCGCCCCAGACAGCCGCAGGCTGCGCATGCCTTCCTTGAATGCCTGCCGCCGCACGGCCAGTAGATCGGTATCGGGACTTATCAACGCTTTGATGCCATCGCTCAGTTGCATGATTTCGTAGACCCCGGCGCGACCGTGATAACCGGTGTCGCGGCATTCCAGGCAACCGACGGCACGCTGGGCATTGCCCGGCAATGGTGCCTGCCAGGGGCGGGTCAGGGTTTGCCAGTCGTCTTCGCCCAGCGTCAGCGGCGCCTTGCAGTGCGGGCACAGGGTTCGCACCAGTCGCTGGGCCATGACGCCAAGCACCGTGGCCTTGATCAGGTAATGCGGCACGCCGAGTTCCAGCAGGCGACTGATGGCACCGGGTGCATCGTTGGTGTGCAGGGTCGACAGTACCAGGTGCCCGGTGAGCGCAGCCTGGATCGCCATTTCCGCGGTTTCAAGGTCGCGGATCTCGCCGATCATGATGATGTCCGGGTCTTGCCGCATCAGCGCGCGCACGCCGGTGGCGAAGGTCAGGTCGATATTGTGCTGGACCTGCATCTGGTTGAACGCCGGCTCGACCATTTCAATCGGGTCTTCGATGGTGCAGAGATTGACCTGCGGCGTCGCCAGTTTTTTCAGGGTGGTGTAGAGGGTGGTGGTCTTGCCCGAACCCGTCGGCCCGGTAACGAGGATGATGCCGTGGGGCTGGCGGGTCATGTCCTGCCAGCGGCGCAGGTCGTCGACAGAAAACCCGAGCTGATCGAAGTCCTTGAGCAGGACTTCCGGGTCGAAGATCCGCATGACCATTTTTTCGCCGAAGGCGGTGGGCAGTGTCGACAGACGCAGTTCGACTTCGCCCCCGTCCGGGGTCTTGGTTTTCACCCGGCCGTCCTGGGGTTTGCGTTTCTCTGCGACGTTCATGCGCCCCAGGGTTTTCAGGCGACTGACGATGGCCATGGTGACCTGGGGCGGGAATTGATAGACGTTGTGCAGCACACCGTCGATGCGAAAGCGCACCGTGCCTTCCTCGCGCCGGGGTTCGATGTGGATGTCGCTGGCGCGTTGCTGGAACGCGTACTGGAATAGCCAGTCGACGATATTGACGATGTGTGCGTCGTTGGCGTCCGGCTCCTGGTCGCTGGCGCCGAGGTTGAGCAACTGTTCGAAATTGCCGAGGGTACTGACTTGCGGGTCGGCGCTGTTCGCCCCGGTGACCGATTTGGCCAGGCGGAAGAATTCGACGCTCAAGCGCTGGATCTCCACCGGGTTGGCCACCACGCGCTTGATCGGCAATTTGAGCACATGGGTCAGGTCAGCTTCCCAGCCGCTGACATAAGGCTGGGCGCTGGCCACGGTCACCGCATCGCGATCGATCGCTACCGCGAGGATCTTGTGGCGCTGGGCGAAGGCATAGGACATCAGCGGGGTTACGGCCGCGACGTTGATTTTCAACGGATCGATGCGCAGGTAAGGCTGACCGGCCTGCCGGGACAGCCACAGGGTCAGGCTTTCGAGGTCCAGCGGTTTGCCGGGACGGCTGAGGTCGTCCAGTTGTTGGCTGGCGATGAACTCCAGCGGATGCATCTGGCCATGGGTGGCGTTGCGGCGGCGGGCATTGAGCGCGTGTTCGGCCGAATCCTGGCTGATAAAGCCCTGGGCGACCAGTTCGCGCAGCACATCATTGAGATCCAGCCAGCGGTCCTGAAGGGCGATTTGTACGGACATGCGGGCTCCTTTTGAACGACAGTCCGCAAAGGATAGCCGTGGCCCGACTGACCGCTGGGCCACTACCCGATAAAGCCATTTCGGCGTTTTTCAGCCCGCCGCTTGAACCGCTTCGGCCCATGCAGGATCAGCTTCTTGCAGCTCCACCGAGCAGACGCTGATCAGGTTGCGAAGTTTTTCCGCAATCACTTGCGCACGGTGCCAGCTTAAACCGTCGATGACGATCTCGATGACCAGCCAGTCGTCCTGGCGCTGCACGTTGACCTGTTCCGGCGTGAGCAATTGCAAGGCGAACAGGTTGAGGGCGCGACACAGCAGGTCGGGTTCTGCCTCGGCCAGCATTTGATAGCGAACGCGGCAATGGGCGTTGCCGACGTTCCAGACATCGGCACGGGCAGGTGGGGTGTTCACGGCTTCGAGATACGGCATGGTCAGGCTCCAGAATAACTGGAGAAATGTTTACATCCTGTGCCGGGCATTTCTTCTCTATGATTGGCAACATTGCAGGAATTTAGAATTAATCAATTCGCTTGACGATCAGAAAAGGGTTTTTTATGCAGAGCGAGCTGGATAGCTACGACCGCAAGATCCTCGCCTTGCTGCAAGAGGATGCTTCGCTTTCCAGCGCGCAGATCGCCGAGCAGGTGGGGCTCTCGCAATCGCCGTGCTGGCGGCGGATTCAGCGGATGAAAGAGGAGGGCATTATTCGCGGCCAGGTGACCTTGCTTGACCGCAAGAAAATCGGCCTGAACACGCAGATCTTCGCCGAGGTGAAACTCAATGCTCACGGGCGTTCGAACTTCACCGAATTCACCGAGGCGATTCGCGGCTTTCCGGAAGTGCTGGAGTGCTACGTGTTGATGGGGGCGGTGGATTTCCTGCTGCGGATTGTCACGGCGGACATCGAGGCGTATGAGCGCTTCTTCTTTGAGAAGCTGTCGATGGTGCCGGGGATCCAGGAGGTCAATTCGATCGTGGCGTTGTCGGAGATCAAGTCGACTACCAGTTTGCCGGTCTGAGATTTTGCGGTGAATGTGCCGGCCTCTTCGCGAGCAGGCTCGCTCCCACAATGACCGCATAAATCCTGTGGGAGCGAGCCTGCTCGCGAAGGCGGTATTACAGACGCAGCAACATTTTCCAGGCACGGGTCTGATACACCGCAATTGCCTGCTGCTTGCGCGCATCCAGGACTTCATCGGTGATCGATTCGTTGGCCAGTTGTGCCAGCTTGTTCAGCTCACCGTACAGGCGATCCATTTCCGGGATCTCCAGCACGCTACGCGCATGGTGCAGCCAGACCTGGATGCGTTCGATGCGCGGCAGTTGCTCGGCCAGGTCTTCCGGCTGTTGCTGGTAGCGCTGCAATTGCAGCGAGTTGGCTTCTTCGCCCAGCAGGCGCGGCAACCAGCTGCCCAGTTGCGCAGCGCCCTGGCGATTGCCACGGGTGTTGCGGTCGGCGGCCCAGGTGTGGGCCAGCAACCAGCGCGAGGTGCTCAGGGAGAACAGGCCCCAGCGCGGGTCTTCGAGTTCTTCGAGGAACTGCTCGGGTGCGGCCTTGCGCACGTCTTCATCATCCAGGCCGGCCTGGACCAGCGGACGCCAGTCCTCCAGCAAGGCATCGAGGGCGATACGCAGGTCGTGGGTTGACTGACGCGGAGCGGCCTGGCCCAGGCTGCTGATCAGCGCGCGCAATTCCGCGAGGCTTTCGACCCAGTCCTGCAACAGGCGCCAATGGCCGTTGAAGCGATACTGCTCGGCCAGACGCTGGCTGCTGCCCAGCAAATGCCAGCACAGTGCGGCGAACGCGTCGTCCAGCGGCGTTTCGGCGGTGATCTGCGGCGCCGGCAGGCTCAACGAATAACTATGGGCGTCGTACAAGCGATAACCGCGCTCGGCCTTGCTGATGTCGCATGGCATCAGGGCCAGTTTCTCGGCCAGCTCGGCGGCCAGTTCCAGCAACGCGGCCGGCTCGCCTTCACGCAGTTCCAGTTCCAGCTCGCAGATTTCTTCTTTCTGCTTGCCGACCACGACGTGACCCAGGTCCAGCGCGGCTTCGATGACCACTTTGGTCTTGCCACGACCCCAGGCGATTTCCGCGCGTTCGCGGACGAAGTCGGTGGTGAAGATTGGCTTCAGGGTTTTCTTGTCAAGTTCGGCCAGTTCCTCGGGCCAGCATTCGC
This sequence comes from Pseudomonas sp. B28(2017), assembly GCF_002113025.1. Lineage (GTDB taxonomy): Bacteria > Pseudomonadota > Gammaproteobacteria > Pseudomonadales > Pseudomonadaceae > Aquipseudomonas. The sequence goes on from NZ_NEJH01000003.1 coordinate 368,601, forward strand.
CGTCGAGTTTCTTCAGGTCAAGCTTGGCTTTGGGCAGGTTCCAGTCGTACTCGTTACGTACCGACAGACCGGCGACGCTCTGGCCGCGGGTCTTGAGGGTCTGGATCACTTCGTCGCCATCCTTGCGCAGGCGCAGGGCGACCTTGGCCTGGGCCAGGTCACGCTCGGGCGTGTCGAAGTACTGGTTCATCAACTCACGGCGTTCCCAGCCACTTTTGTTGCGTTTTTTCAGTAATGGGTGCTCGCGCAGGGCGGCGAGGGTTTCGCGGCTGACGCGGAGTTTGATTTCGGTTTCTTTCTGCATGGCCGGAAAATCCAGGATCGGGAGCGCAGCCGGGGGAATGTGTGGCTGCCAAGGTCGTGCAGTGTACAGGACTCAAGGTTAGTACGCGCCGCGACGGTTTATTCCTGTCATCGGTTGGTTCTATGATGGACCTCAATTCGGGAGCCGGGAGTCAGCGATGCCATTGCCGTCGATGAAAGAACAATTCGCTGCGCTGATCGCTGCACCGTCCGTCAGTTGCACCCAACCCAGTCTCGATCAGACCAACCGCCCGGTCATCGATCTGCTGGCGACGTGGCTCGGTGAGCTGGGTTTTACCTGTGAGATCCAGCAGGTCAGCCCCGGCAAGTTCAACCTGCTGGCCAGTTTCGGTTCCGGCCCCGGCGGCCTGGTGCTGGCCGGGCACAGCGACACTGTGCCGTTCGACGCTGCGCTGTGGCAAACCGACCCGCTGAAGCTGACTGAAGTCGACGGTCGTTGGGTTGGCCTGGGCAGTTGCGACATGAAGGGTTTTTTTGCCCTGGCGATCGAGGCAGTCATACCGCTGCTCGATCAGCCGTTCAAACAGCCGTTGCTGATTCTCGCCACCTGCGATGAAGAAAGCTCGATGGCCGGCGCTCGCGCACTGGCCGAAGCGGGACGACCGCTGGGGCGGGCGGCGGTGATCGGCGAGCCGACCGGGCTCAAGCCGATCCGCATGCACAAAGGCATCATGATGGAGCGCATCGACATCCTCGGTCAGAGCGGCCATTCCTCCGACCCGCGCCTGGGCCACAGCGCCCTGGAAGCCATGCACGATGCCATCGGTGAACTGCGTGGCCTGCGCTTGTTATGGCAGCGCGAATTTCGCAATCCACAGTTTGGCGTGCCGACGCCCACGATGAATTTCGGCTGCATCCATGGCGGCGACAATCCCAACCGCATCTGCGGCCAGTGTTCGCTGGAGTTCGATCTGCGGCCGCTGCCCGGCATGGACCCCAAGGTCCTGCGCGCCGAGATCCTGCAGAAGCTCAAGCCGGTTGCCGAGCGGCATCAGGTCAAGATCGATTACGCGCCGTTGTTCCCCGAAGTGCCGTCATTCGAGCAGGCCGAGGACGCAGAGCTGGTGCGCCTTGCCGAAAGGCTTACCGGCCACAGCGCCGAAGCAGTGGCATTCGGCACCGAAGCACCTTATCTTCAGCGCCTTGGCTGTGAAACGCTGGTGCTTGGCCCGGGTGATATCGCCTGCGCCCACCAGCCGGGGGAGTACCTCGAAATGTCACGTTTGCAGCCTACGGTGCATCTATTAAGGCAACTGATCGAGCACTATTGCCTGACACCCCTGTAGGAGCGAGCTTGCTCCGGGCGGCGTTCCGACGATGGACGTTAACGATGACGAGTATTGCCTGAAAGAACGCGGCGACCTCAAATCCATCGCGAGCAAGCTCGCTCCTACAGGGTTTTGCAGTTAAATTGCCGATGTCCCAACCCGTATTCATGAGGAGAGCGCGCGTGTCGCCAAGCCTGTTCCGACGATAACCATCAGCCCGCTGTGCGTTTTCAGTTTCGCCCTTTTTTCGGCTGCTATTTATTACAGGCCCAGGTTCATGCCCGAATACGTCAATTGGCTTCGTCACGCTTCGCCTTACATCAACGCCCACCGCGATTGCACCTTTGTCGTCATGCTGCCCGGCGATGGCGTTGAACACCCGAATTTCGGCAATATCGTCCACGACCTGGTGCTGTTGCATAGCCTGGGTGTGCGTCTGGTGCTGGTTCACGGCTCCCGGCCGCAAATCGAAGCGCGCCTCGCCGCCCGTGGCCTGACCCCGCATTACCACCACGGCATGCGTATCACCGATGCCGCGACCCTGGAGTGCGTGATCGACGCGGTTGGCCAGTTGCGCATTGCCATCGAGGCTCGCCTGTCGATGGACATGGCTTCGTCGCCAATGCAGGGCTCGCGCCTGCGGGTAGCCAGCGGCAACCTGGTGACGGCACGGCCAATCGGCGTGCTTGAAGGCGTCGACTATCACCACACCGGCGAAGTGCGCCGGGTCGACCGCAAGGGCATCAATCGTCTGCTGGACGAGCGCTCCATCGTGCTGCTGTCGCCGCTGGGCTATTCGCCGACCGGGGAGATTTTCAACCTTGCCTGTGAAGACGTCGCCACCCGTGCGGCCATCGACCTGGGTGCGGACAAGCTGCTGCTGTTCGGCGCTGACCTGGGCCTGATCGACGAGCACGGGCGCCTGGTGCGCGAACTGCGTCCGCAGCAAGTGCCGGCGCATCTGCAACGGCTGGGCAGTAACTATCAGGCTGAATTGCTGGACGCCGCTGCCGAAGCTTGCCGTGGCGGTGTGGCCCGCAGCCATATCGTCAGTTATGCCGAAGACGGTGCACTGTTGACCGAACTGTTCACCCGCGATGGTGGCGGTACGCTGGTGGCCCAGGAACAGTTCGAAGTGGTACGCGAAGCGGCCATTGAAGACGTCGGTGGTTTGCTGGACTTGATCAGTCCGCTGGAAGAGCAAGGCATCCTGGTGCGCCGTTCCCGCGAGGTGCTGGAGCGCGAGATCGAGCAATTCAGTGTGGTTGAACGCGAAGGCATGATCATCGCCTGTGCAGCGCTGTATCAGATTGCCGACTCGGATGCGGGTGAGCTGGCCTGCCTGGCGGTGAATCCGGAATACCGCCATGGCGGTCGCGGCGATGAGTTGCTGGAGCGTATCGAAACCCGCGCACGGGCGCAGGGGTTGAAAACCTTGTTCGTCCTGACCACCCGCACCGCGCACTGGTTCCGCGAACGTGGTTTCGAACCGAGCAGTGTCGACCGACTGCCGTCTGCGCGGGCGTCGCTGTACAACTATCAGCGTAATTCGAAGATCTTCGAAAAAGCCCTTTGATCAGGGTACGGTCCCTGTAGGAGCAGTCGGTCGACGCTCCTACAGAGGTCGGTGGAGTTACTGGGTGACAAACTTCGCGCTGACATACGGCGAATAATCCGGCAGCACCGTTTCAACCTTCCCTTGTTCCTTCAAGAACTTCGCCGTCTCGCCAATGGCCTTGGCCGTGCCTCCGTCCAGCAGCGCGGTGCTCTGTTGTGCCTTGGCATCCGGGAAGGCGGAACCGGCCAATAGCTCCGGTACATCAGCGGCGTTGGCGCCGGTCAGTTTGGCGATTTTCTGGACGGGCACCGAATCAACGGTCCATTGGTCCTTGTGGGCGGCATAGTCGGCGAACGAATCCAGGGTGACCCTGGCGAACTTGGCCACGACCTCCGGATGTTTTTCGGCGTAATCCTTGCGCGCCACCCAGACCTCAAAGGTTGGTGCACCCCATTGGCCTACCTGCGCAGCGTCGGTCAGGGTCTTGCCAGTCTTGCGGATTTCCCCCAGGGCGGGCGACCAGACAAACGCGCCATCAATATCGCCGCGCTTCCAGGCTGCCGCGATTTCCGCCGGCTGCAGGTTCACCACTTTGACTTTCGAGCTGTCCAGGCCCCAGTGTTTCAGCGCACCGAGCAGGCTGTAGTGGGAGGTTGAAACGAAAGGCGTGGCGATGGTCTTTCCGATCAGATCTTGCGGTTTTTCAATGCCGCTGCCGTTGCGTACCACCAGCGCTTCGGCGGCATTGATCTGGGCCGAGACGATGAACGCGACGATCGGCAGGTTGCGCGAGGCGGCAGCGGCCAGCGGACTGGAGCCGAGATTGCCGATTTGCACATCGCCCGAGGCAATCGCCGTGACCACTTCCGGACCGCTGTTGAAGCGCCGCCAGTCGATGGGCTGGCCGATGGTTTTTTCATAAAGGCCATCGGCCTGGGGGACTTTGCTGGGGTCGATTCCGGTTTGATAGCCGACGGTGAGGTTCGCTGCCTGTGCCGTGAAAGAAAATGCCAGCGATACACAAACTGTAACAATTGATCCGGATAGTGCGCGTTTGGTCGTCATGGGATCGCCTTTGGGTAAAGGATTTGTTTCCGATTTATGTAGGAAACTAAACGATCTAAAAAATAGAAAATAAATACCGTTTAGTAATTAGCTTATGGGCAGAACCGTCTATTCTGGGGTAATCGTGCAGTGGGGAGCTAAATTCCTAAACGGTATTAGAAAAGAATCGGGTAATTCTTTTCAGGTTCATGACGAAATCATGACCCTGCAGGGACCAAAAAATCGGGGATTAGACTATGGTCGTAGACACATATGGTTACGATTGACTTATGGGTCACGGTCTGGCGCTAATCGCGCATCTTAGGATTTCGGGCGTCGACTCGAGACCAGGAATACAAGAATTAGAATCGAGAGGAGCTACACAATGAACAAGTCCAACTTGGCTTTGGCCGTGGCCATAGGGGTTTTGGCGCAGCAGGCAGGCGCCGCGGGGTTCCTGGAAGACAGCAAGGCTTCCATCAGCTCTCGCACCATGTATTACGACGCCGATGTGCGCGAAGGTGCGAGCACGCCTGCTAACCGTCAGCGAGAAACCGCAGAGGGTCTGAAGTTCGATTACCTGTCCGGTTTTACCCAGGGTACCGTAGGTTTTGGTATCGACGCCCAGGCTCTGGTGGGTATCCACCTGGATGGCGGCAAGGGACATCACCCGACCGGTAATGCCAACTCCTTCTTCCCTAGCGATGGCAAAGAGGCGGCCGACGAGTGGAGCCGTCTGGATGGCAACGTCAAGGCGCGCTTCTCGAAGACCGAAGCCCACCTGGGTGGTGCTCTGGCACCTAACCTGCCGATCCTGATCGCGAACGACAGCCGTTTGCTGCCGCAGACCTTTGACGGTGGCACCATCACCTCCAAAGAAATCGACAACGTGACCTTCAACCTGGGTCAACTGGAGCACGCGTCGGGTCGTGCCTCCTCGAACCGCACTGGCCTGTCTGTGGCTGGCGCGACTGAGGACAGCAACCAGTTCCGTTACGCCGGTGCCGACTGGAAGGTCACCAAAGACCTCCTGCTGCAGTACTACTACGCGAACCTGGAAGACTTCTACAAACAGAACTTCCTCGGCCTGGTGCACGTCTACCCGATCGCGGCCAACCAGTCGTTCAAGACCGATATTCGCTACTTCGACAGCAGCTCCGACGGCAAGAACGGTGACCCAGGTTTCCGTTTCAACAACAACAACGGTTTCGCCAAGAACCCGGGCGAGGTCGATAACAAGACCTGGAGCGCCACATTCACCTATACCCTGGGTGGCAGCGCGTTCCTGCTCGGCCATCAGCGTGTCAACGATGACGGCGGCTTCGTGTTCCTGAACCAGGGCAGCCTGATCGATGACAAAGGTCGCCAGGAAGGTGCCGGCGGCTCCAGCTTCTACTCGTTTACCGATGCCACGGTGGGCAGCTTCATCCGCGCCGGTGAAAACACCACGTACGGTCAGTACTCCTATGACTTCGCCTCCCTGGGCGTACCAGGCCTGAAAGCTTCGATTGCTTACCTGAACGGCCAGGACATCAAGGCTACCAACGGTGTTGGCAAAGACCTGAGCGAGCACGAGACTGACGCGCGTATTGACTACGTGATCCAAACGGGCGTGCTGAAAGGCTTTGGTACGACGCTGCGTCACGGTACCTACCGTGGCAACACCAGCACCCTTGATCAAGACCAGACCCGTCTGATCTTCAACTACACCTACAGCTTCATGTAATAGCCACAAGAAAAAGCCCCGTCCATTGGCGGGGCTTTTTTTCGTACAGAGCTTTATATTCCATAAACAAAGATGCTATTTCTTTTTTATTCTTTTTAGTTTTTTTATCCGCACACTAAAGTGCGCCTGTCCGACACTCATCCCTGAGCTCGGATTTGGCAATTTCGTCCCTCGACAATCGATCAGGTTCAGGAATCGGCCTTGGTGCCGATACCTCGGTTCTGCCGTGGGAAGTCATATTCCATAGTGATATTAAAAAGGCTCAATAAATTCTTTTTGGCTTTAATGCCATGTATCCTGCGGCCCGCAAAACGACCGGCTTAGACGGTTTGCCGCGAAATTATGCATTCAGGATCCCGGGCAATCGATTCGGGACCAGAAACATCAGAATTAGAAACGAGAGGAGCGAAACATGAACAAGTCCACCCTGGCCATGGCTGTGGCCGTCGGGGTATTAGCCCAGCAGGCAAGCGCCGCGGGTTTTATCGAAGACAGCAAGGCAACATTGGGGCTGCGTAACTTCTACATCAACACTGACTACCGTGACGGTGCCGGTGCCAACAAGAACGAAGAATGGGGCCAGGGCTTCGATCTGCGTTTCATCTCCGGCTACACCCAGGGCACCGTCGGCTTCGGTATCGATGCGATCGGCCTGTTGGGCGTCAAGCTGGATTCGGGTGGCGGCACCAACGGCGCCACGGCGACCTCTTACGGCGGCACGGTTTTCCCGAGTAAATCCAACGGCGAGGCGGTAGATGATTTCTCCAGCCTGGGCCTGACCGCCAAAGCCAAGGTTTCCCAGACCGAACTGAAGCTGGGCACCCTGCAGCCGAAAAACCCGGTGATCGTGACCAACGATGGCCGCTTGCTGCCGCAAACCTGGCAGGGTGGCCAGATCACGTCCGGCGACATCAAGGATCTGACGCTGGTCGGTGGCCAGATCGAAGCCGTCAAAGGCCGTAACTCCAGCAACAATGAGCAGATGTCGATTTCGGGCGCGAACACTCGCGGCACCAAATTCCGCGACAGTAACAAGTTCATCTATGCCGGTGGCGACTACAAGATCACCAAGGACCTGACTGCCCAGTACTACTACGGCAACCTGGAAGAGTTCTACAAGCAACACTTCCTGGGTCTGGTTCACAACTGGGCTATCGGCCCTGGCGTGTTGAAGTCGGACTTCCGTTACTTCAACAGCTCCGACGACGGTGCCAACGGTCACGACCCTCTGTTCTTCAGCACTGGCAACTACAGCGGTGCAGCCAACGGTAAAGGCAAGGTCGACAACAACCTGTACAGCGGCCTGTTCCTGTACAGCGTTGCCGGTCACACCTTCGGTGGCGGATACCAGGTCAGCAACGGCAGCAGCGACTTCCCTTGGCTGAACCAGGGCGACGGTTCGTCGAACTACACCATCACTGACTCGCAAATCCAGAAGTTCGGCCGTGCCGGCGAGAAGACCTGGCAGGCACGCTACTCGTTCGACTTCGCCAAGGTCGGCGTACCTGGCCTGACGGCGGGTCTGGTGTACTTGCATGGCGACGATATCGACACCGTCAACGCCAAGGGTGGCGAGGCGGCCAATGGTGCTTCCGAGTGGGAGCGCGATCTGAGCGTGGCTTACGTCGTTCAGGAAGGTCCGCTGAAGAACCTGGGTCTGGCGTGGAAAAACGCTACCTGGCGCACCGACCTGCCGAACACCCGTTCGCAGGACGAAAACCGCCTGATCGTCAGCTACTCGATCCCGCTGTTGTAATAGCGCTCGCGTAACCGAGACAAAAAAGCCCCGCCCGGTATTGCACCGGGCGGGGCTTTTACATTTTCAAGACGGGTTCACCCCCGTAATCCCGTCTTGAAGTTCCCTCTTTGCAGCAACTCAAGGCCTTCTCGAACCTTGTGGCCGATGTTCGGCGGGTTGTTCGCGCGCGTCCAGTGAACAGATCTTTAATATTTCATTATGATCTAAATAAATCGATATTTATTCTTTTTAATAGATAAAAAACACAGGCACAGTTGAACCCATCAAGCACTCAAAAGGAGCAGCACCATGGGTCTCAGACTTGGCGACATCGCCCCCGATTTCGAACAGAACTCCAGCGCCGGCATCATCCGATTCCACCAGTGGCTGGGCGATAGCTGGGGTGTGCTGTTTTCCCATCCGGCGGATTTCACGCCAGTGTGCACCACCGAACTGGGTTTCACCGCCAGGCTCAAGGAGGAATTCGCGGCGCGCGGCGTCAAGGCTATCGCCCTGTCCGTGGACCCCGTCGAGTCGCACCACAGGTGGATCGAGGACATCAACGAAACCCAGGACACCGTGGTCAATTTTCCAATCCTGGATGACGCCGACCGCAAGGTCTCGGATCTCTACGACCTGATCCATCCCAACGCCAACGACACCCTGACCGTGCGTTCCCTGTTCGTGATCGACCCGAACAAAAAGGTCAGGCTGACGATTACCTACCCGGCGAGCACCGGCCGCAATTTCAATGAAATTCTGCGGGTGATCGACTCGCTGCAACTCACCGACAACTTCAAGGTGGCCACGCCGGCCAACTGGCAGGACGGTGACGAAGTGGTGATCGTGCCGTCGCTCAAGGATGAGGATGAAATCAAACAGCGCTTTCCCAAGGGTTATCGTGCCGTTAAGCCTTACTTGCGCCTGACGCCACAGCCGAACCGGTAAGTCTTCAGCATTTTTGGCGCAACTGATGCCGCCAACGCGAGCAGGCTCGCCCCACAGTTGATCGCGTACCCCTGTGGGAGCGAGCTTGCTCGCGATGGCGCCCGTTCAGACGCAACAGGACTCAAAATTTGTACCCACAAAGCAGGGGATTTCAGGCCGTTTCGACGGCCTGTTTTTTTGCCTGGAAGAAATGAGTTTTCATATCTCATAAAGGCATAACCAAATGAATAAATATGATTTATGGATATATTAATCAGCTGTTAAGGTCACTCCATCGAAGCGAGATCGCAAACCGCGAATCGCCAGCCCTACGCAAGGAATCGTCTGAATGTTGGTTGTTTCACTCGGTGGCAGTCCCAGTCAGCGCTCTCGTTCAGGGGTGCTGTTGGATCGCTCCCGGCAATGGTTACAAGAGCAGGGCGTGGAAGTGGTGAGTTATCAGGTGCGGGACTTCCCGGCCGAGGACTTGCTGCACGCACGCTTCGACAGCCCCAAGGTAATCGACCTGCTGCAACAGATTGAAAACGCCGATGGCCTGCTGATCGCCACACCGGTTTACAAGGCATCGTTTTCCGGAGCCCTGAAAGTCGTGCTGGACCTGCTGCCCGAACGCGCCCTGAGCCACAAGGTTGTTTTGCCAATGGCCACTGGCGGCAGCATCGCCCACATGCTGGTGGTGGATTACGCGCTCAAGCCGGTGCTGTCGGCATTGAAGGCCCAGGAAATGCTGCAGGGGATTTTCGCCGTCGACAGCCAGATCGCTTACGGCGAAGGCAGCGCCCTGGCGCAATTGGCACCGGAGCTGGAGCAACGTCTACATGAAGCGCTGGAGCAGTTTTCCAGCGCCATGGCGCGACGGCCCAAGCCGCTCGATCCGAACCTGTTGAATGACCGTTTGTTGAGTGCTCGCTGGAGCATTTAAGCCTCACCGAAAATTGAAGTACTGGCCTTACTCGCCCGCCAACGGGCAAGCAGGTGCAGCCAAAACCCAACTGCAAAAAGGAGAGCGCCATGCGCCCTGTCATTTTGCGTCGTGGTCTGGTCGCTCTGTTTGCTGCGGCTTTGACCTTCGGCGCCATTACTCAAGCTCAGGCCGAGACATTGCGAATCGGCTATCAGAAATACGGCACCCTGGTGCTGCTCAAAGCCAAGGGCACCCTGGAAAAACGCCTCGCTGCCCAAGGCGTGGACGTGCAATGGACCGAATTCCCCGGTGGCCCTCAACTGCTGGAAGGCTTGAACGTCGGCTCCATCGACTTCGGCGTTACCGGTGAGACTCCGCCAGTGTTCGCTCAGGCGGCCGGTGCCGATTTGCTTTACGTCGCCTACGAACCACCAGCGCCGCACAGTGAGGCGATCCTGGTGCCGAAGGACTCGGCAATCAAGTCGGTGGCAGAGCTCAAGGGCAAGAAAGTCGTGCTCAACAAAGGCTCCAACGTGCACTACTTGCTGGTGCGTGCACTGGAAGACGCCGGCCTCAAATACACCGACATCCAGACCGTATTCCTGCCGCCGGCCGATGCCCGGGCCGCGTTCGAGCGTGGCAGCGTCGACGCCTGGGTCATCTGGGATCCGTACCAGGCTGCCGCCGAACAGCAACTGCAAGCGCGCACCCTGCGTGATGGCCAGGGCATCGTCGACAACCATCAGTTCTACCTGGCGACCAAACCTTACGCGCAAAAGAATCCCGAGGTGATCAAGACCCTGGTGGAAGAAGTGCGGGCGGTGGGCGAGTGGTCCAGGGCCAATCCCCAGGACGTGACCCAGCAAGTGTCGCCACTGCTCGGCCTGTCGACGGACATCACCCTGACCTCGGTGAAACGCCAGGGTTACGGCGCGCTGTTCCTCACGCCTGAAGTGGTCGCCGCACAGCAGAAAATCGCCGACAGCTTTTACCAGCTCAAGCTGATTCCAAAGCAGCTCAGCATCAAAGACGTGATCTGGACGCCGCCGGCTGCCGTGGCCAAAGCCCAATAATTCGATTCCCCAAGGAGACCACTCCATGAGCCTCAATATCTTCTGGTTCCTGCCTACCCACGGCGACGGCCATTACCTTGGCACCGCCGAAGGCGCCCGCGCCGTCGACCACGGCTACCTGCAACAAGTCGCGCAAGCGGCGGATCGCCTGGGTTTCGGTGGGGTGCTGATTCCCACTGGCCGCTCTTGCGAAGATTCTTGGCTGGTGGCGGCGTCGCTGATCCCGGTGACCCAGCGCCTGAAGTTCCTTGTCGCCCTGCGCCCCGGGATCATTTCCCCGACGGTGGCGGCGCGTCAGGCCGCGACCCTGGATCGGCTGTCTGGCGGGCGGGCGTTGTTCAACCTGGTGACGGGCGGTGATCCGGAGGAGTTGGCGGGCGATGGTCTGTTCCTTAGCCACGAAGAGCGCTACCAGGCCTCTGTGGAGTTCACCCGCATCTGGCGCCGCGTGCTGGAAGGCGAAACCGTCGATTACGACGGCCAGCACATCAGCGTGAAGGGTGCGAAGTTGCTCTATCCGCCAATCCAGCAGCCGCGTCCGCCGCTGTACTTCGGCGGCTCGTCGGAAGCCGCGCAAGACCTGGCGGCAGAGCAGGTGGAAATGGTCCTGACCTGGGGCGAACCACCGGCCGCCGTCGCGGAAAAAATCGAACAGGTCCGCGTCAAAGCCGCCAAGCTCGGACGCACCGTGCGCTTCGGTATTCGCCTGCACGTGATTGTGCGTGAAACCAACGATGAGGCCTGGCAAGCCGCGGATCGACTGATCTCCCATCTCGACGACGACACCATCGCTCGTGCCCAGGCTTCGCTGGCGCGTTTCGATTCGGTCGGCCAGCAACGCATGGCCGCATTGCATGGCGGCAACCGCGACAATCTGGAGGTCAGTCCTAACCTGTGGGCCGGTGTTGGTCTGGTGCGCGGCGGTGCCGGCACGGCGCTGGTGGGCGATGGTCCGACCGTGGCCGCCCGCGTGAAGGAGTACGCGGACCTGGGTATCGACACGTTTATTTTTTCCGGATACCCACACCTGGAAGAGTCGTATCGGGTGGCGGAGTTGTTGTTCCCGCACCTCGATGTCGAGCGCCCGGAACTGCCGAAAAGTGCCGGCTACGTCAGCCCGTTCGGCGAGATGGTCGCCAACGACATTCTGCCCAAAGCCGCGTCCCAGAGCTGAGGCGCAGTCATGAAGAAAATCATCCACAGCCTGGCGCCCTGGGCATTGCCGGTGTTGCTGCTGGCGGTGTGGCAGTTGAGTGTGTCGGTGGGCTGGTTGTCGACACGGATTCTGCCGGCACCGATCGCCGTGATCGAAGCCGGCGTGAGCCTGGTGCGCAGCGGCGAAATCTGGACGCACCTGGCCATCAGTGGCTGGCGTGCCGCGTTGGGTTTCATCATTGGCGGCGGCATCGGTCTGACCCTGGGCTTTATAACCGGCCTGTCGAAGTGGGGCGAGCGCCTGCTCGACAGTTCGGTACAGATGATCCGCAACGTGCCGCACCTGGCGCTGATTCCGCTGGTGATTCTCTGGTTCGGCATCGACGAGTCGGCGAAGATTTTCCTGGTGGCGCTGGGCACGTTGTTCCCGATTTACCTCAACACCTATCACGGCATTCGCAACGTCGACCCGGCGCTGGTGGAGATGTCGCGTAGCTATGGCCTGACCGGTTTCAGCCTGTTCTGGCAGGTGATTCTGCCAGGGGCGCTGCCTTCGATTCTGGTCGGCGTGCGTTTTGCCCTGGGTTTTATGTGGCTGACGCTGATCGTCGCGGAAACCATTTCCGCGAGTTCCGGCATCGGCTACCTGGCCATGAATGCCCGGGAGTTTTTGCAGACTGACGTGGTGGTGCTGGCGATCCTGTTGTACGCGGTGCTCGGCAAGCTGGCCGACCTCGCGGCCCGTGGACTTGAGCGTGTGTGGCTGCGCTGGCACCCGGCGTATCAGGTTGCCAAGGGAGGTGCGGCATGATCGCGGAGCAACCTCCACGCCTGTTGCGCGGGATTCCGCTGGCGGTGCGCAAGCTGCAAAAAAACTTTGGTGCGCGGCAGGTGCTGCGTGAGATTGACCTGCACATTCCGGCCGGCCAGTTTGTCGCCGTGGTGGGCCGCAGTGGTTGCGGTAAAAGTACCTTGCTGCGCTTGCTCGCCGGTCTCGACCAGCCAACGGGCGGTGAATTGCTGGCCGGTGCCGCGCCACTGAGTGAGGCGCGGGAGGACACGCGGCTGATGTTCCAGGAAGCGCGATTGCTGCCCTGGAAAAAGATCATCGACAACGTCGGTCTTGGCCTCAAGGGCAACTGGAAGCCGCAAGCGTTGCAAGCCCTGGAAGCGGTGGGCCTGGCCGATCGCGCCGATGAGTGGCCGGCCGCGCTGTCCGGTGGACAGAAACAACGCGTGGCGTTGGCTCGTGCATTGATTCATCAGCCGCGCCTGCTGTTGCTCGACGAACCCCTGGGCGCGCTGGATGCCCTGACCCGAATTGAAATGCAGCAACTGATCGAACGGCTCTGGCAGCAGCATGGCTTCACCGTGTTGTTGGTCACCCACGACGTCAGCGAAGCGGTGGCGATAGCCGATCGGGTGATCCTGATCGAAGAGGGCGAAGTCGGTCTCGACCTGCACGTCGAACTGCCGCGCCCCCGGGTCCGTGGCTCCCATCGGCTGGCGGCGCTGGAAACCGAAGTGCTCAATCGCGTGCTGGCGCTGCCCGGCCAGCCGCCGGAACCGGAACCTGTTTCACCCTTGCCTACGCAATTGCGTTGGGCTCAATAACTCAAGTCTTATCCCACGACAGGAATCAACATCATGACGATCAAAGCCATCAACGTTCGTAACCAGTTCAAAGGCTCCATCAAGGAAATCGTCCTCGGCGACGTGCTCTCGGAAATCGACGTGCAGACCGCGTCCGGCATCGTCACTTCGGTGATCACCACTCGTTCGGTGAAAGAGCTGGAACTGGCGGTCGGCAGTGAAGTGATCGCGTTCGTGAAATCCACCGAGGTGTCGATCGCCAAGTTGTAAGCCGTGCGTGCAAACAACAACCCCGAAGGGTTTGAGCCCTTCGGGGTTTTTTGTGTGCGGAGGACGGTCGTCCTTAGCATAACTGTAAACACAAACCATCTTGCCGAGCTTTGGAAATAAAACCCGGCTATGCGAGGGTTCGAGTAATTATATTTCTTTCAAGATGGTTTCCGGCGATATTGTTTTTTACGGTAATAATTCGACTTTGCATGCCCGGACTCCTTTTGTAAGTAGCCCGAACAAAGTGACTAACAGATTGTTGCATCGAGTGTGGATAAATCCTCATGAACATCGATCCTTTCCCAAAGATTTTGCCAAGTATAGATTTGGATACGACGACCAGATCTGATATGTTCCCTGCTTTCCGTAAGGCATATATACAGGAAGGATATGGCTACGAAACAGGATGCAAAGGCGCATTGGCGACTCAACCGTGGGTATCGAGAATTTGGTCGTGAGCAATGGTCTTCATTTCGGGACGACGCAGCGATGAATCTCTCGCCCGTGGAAATGAATGCACTGATTAGTCCTACTCAGCCGATGACAGCGGATGATGTAATAAAGATATTGCTTCCTTTGTGTCGACTACTGAGTCTTCACCGCGCGTCAGCGCGGTCTGTTTCTCAGGTACAGGCCGAATTTCTTGGCACCCCATCGTGGAAGGTTCCGTATATTATCGGCATATCCGGCAGTGTCGCGGTCGGCAAAAGCAGCTTTGCCAGAGTGTTATCGGCACTCTTGTCATCCTCGCCTGGTTCACCCGTTGTGCAGTTGGTCACCACGGATTCCTTTCTCTACCCCCTTGCAACACTCGAGAAGGAAAACCTTTTACATAGAAAAGGCTTTCCCGAGTCGTACGATAAATTGCTACTTCTTGATTTTCTTCTCTCTGTACGCAATGAAGCAAAGGATGTTCAGATCCCGATATATTCTCATGTCCGCTATGACATCCTTCCAGACAAGAAACAGTTGATACAGTCCCCCGATATCATAGTGTTGGAGGGGTTGAATGTACTGGAAGAGGATAAATTGCAAGGGTTAAGTGTTTTGGACTTTATAGACTTCTCTATCTATATTGATGCTTCGGTAGGCGCTATCAAAAGATGGTATCTCGAACGATTTGTCTATTTGAAGAACACTGCGTTTCAGTCTTCTGAGTCATATTTTAATAAGTTCAAGCACTTGTCGGATGCCGAGGCTGTTTCAATGGCGTCCAATACTTGGGATCGAGTCAATCTGATAAATCTTCTCGAAAATATCCTTCCCACGCGAGACAAGGCAAGCGTGGTTATCAACAAATCAGCTGACCATTCTATCGACAAGATTTTGCTTCGGGTTATTTAAGACGATGGTCTGCACGGACAAGAGTTGGGAGATCAGTTCGTGACAGGCCGTTTGGGCAAATACGGCGGCAAATACAACCCGATGTAAGCATCAAACACCCGCATCCCTTCCTCGGCCATGCGCGGTGTAATCTGCCCGTGCTGCTGCACCGAGCGCGCATACACCCGGTCACCCAGTTCCATGGCCAGGGCGAACACATCGACATCGCTCGGCAATGTCGGCAGTTCGAAGTGATGGTCGAACAGCTTGTGCATCAGGTCGCCCAGTTCGATGTCGTGCTGGCGGTCGGCCTGGGTGACTTCGGTCAAGCCGTGCTGGGCCAGGATGAGTTGGCGGGCGGCGGCGTCCTCTGCGTAGATGTCCAGCATGCGTTGTTCTACCAGTCGCGACAGATCGCGCCAGCCGTTCAAGGCATGGTGATCGATGGGGGCTTGCAGGCAGGCGCGGAAGGCGGCGTGGACATCGGCGGTCAAGGCTTCAAGCAGGGCCGGCACGCTGGCGAAGAAGTGGTAGACCGAGGAGGGCGGTATCTCGGCGCGCTCGGCGACGCTGTAGATCGACAGACTGGCCACACCCTCGGCAGCCAACAGCGTGCGGGCCGCATCGAGTATCGAATCGATCCGGGCCTGGCTGCGTGCGCGGGGTTTGCGGGGGGTGGCTACGCGTGTCATTGGAGTCTCCTGCGGGGCAGCGGGCATTGTACGAGGCAGGTGGCACCTTGTCTGTATGGGCTCCGCTGCCCGAATCAACTGTCAGGACTGTTTAGCCGCCGACGTGCACACTCCGACCGTTCAAGGGTTGAACTGGGCGTGCATTCATCGGATAGAGCGCCTGGAAAGCCTCCAATTGCGCGCGGGAAATTTCCAATGGAGTGGTCAGCACATTCCAGCGCACGCCTTCGGTACAGGGAGGTGTTGTCAGGGAGCCCATGTAGGAATAGGCGTTGTGGTTTGCAGGTAATAGCTGCGCAACGTTCATCGCTTCCAGGTTCGCAGCGCCGCCTGTATTTTTTGGCATGGCTGCCAGGATTGGCTCCAGGGTCGGGTTGTGTGCACCCTCTTCAAACAGCAAGGCCACCACGGCCAGTTCGCCTGCAGCATTGCGGTGAACCAGATGCGCGTCCAGAGGATAGGTGCGCCCCTGGATCATTTCTTCACTTGGCGTATGAAAATGCATTTGCACGAATGAGTACTGACCGGATTCCAGGGTGATGCCTCCGGCATCGACCGGCGTTACCTGAATTGTGTGGCCGTTGTTCGACACAGTGGCTTTGCTTGGCTGATAAGCAACGTTCAATATCTTGGCGTCAGTCTTGACCGCGTCACGAATATCGATGGGCGACTGTGTTTGGCCAGACGAGCAGAGGCTGTACTCGCTCTTCAGTTCACCCCAGTTTTGTGGACCGGTGGGGGCGGAGTAACTCCATGGGGTCGTGTCGCCGGCGGTTGCCCAGGCGGTCGAGCACAAACCGGCGACGGTCAGAGTCATGGCTGTACCCAATAGCTGTTTTTTCATGTTTGTTCTCGTGCGTAGTCAGGAAAGCGGGAAGAGTCCCGGTGTCCGGAGTGTGAGGTGGTGGTCAGGGTGCAGATGTCGTCAGGGTCTGACGAATCCGTAGGTATTTTCCTTGGTTTTTGGTCGTAAGCATTCCATAACAAATCGCGAGCAAAAAAAACGCCGCAGGCTGTGAGGCCGGCGGCGTTTTTCACTGCAACCGCTTACACGGTATGCAGATACCAGTTGTACTCGAGGTCGGAGATGGAGTGTTCGAACTCCTCCAGCTCGCTCTCTTTACAGGCCACGAAGATATCGATGTATTTCGGATCGATGTACTTGGCCATGACTTCGCTGTCGTCCAGCTCGCGCAGGGCATCGCGCAGGTTGTTCGGCAGGCTCTGCTCGTTCTGCTCGTAGCTGTTGCCTTCGACCGGAGCACCCGGTTCGATCTTGTTGACCAGGCCGTGGTGTACGCCTGCCAGGACCGAAGCCATCAGCAGGTACGGGTTGGCATCGGCGCCGGCCACGCGGTGCTCCAGACGCACGGCGTCGGCGGAGCCGGTTGGAACGCGCAGGGCCACGGTGCGGTTGTCCAGGCCCCAGCTTGGCGAGTTCGGCACATAGAACTGTGCGCCGAAACGACGGTACGAGTTGACGTTCGGGCAGAGGAAAGCCATCTGCGCCGGCAGGGTCTCGAGCACACCGCCGATCGCGTGACGCAGTGCGGCGTTCTGCTCGGGATCCTCGCTGGCAAAAATGTTCTTGCCATCTTTATCGAGAATCGAGATATGGACGTGCAGACCATTACCCGCCTGGCCTGGATACGGCTTGGCCATGAAGGTGGTGTCCATCTCATGGTCGTAGGCGATGTTCTTGATCAGACGCTTGAGCAGGACCGCGTAGTCGCAGGCCTTGATCGGGTCAGCCACATGGTGCAGGTTCACTTCGAACTGCGCCGGGGCACTTTCCTTGACGATGGCGTCGGCCGGAATACCTTGCTCTTTGGCACCTTCCAGAATGTCCTGGAGGCAGTCGACGTATTCGTCGAGGTCGTCGATCAGGTAGACCTGTGTCGAGTGCGGACGCTTGCCGGAAACCGGCGAGCGAGGTGGTTGTGGACGACCGTTCACGTTCTCCTGGTCGATCAGGTAGAACTCCAGTTCGAACGCGGCGCAGATGGTCAGGCCCATTTCGTCGAACTTGCGCACCACATTGGCCAGCACTTCCCGCGGGTCGGCGAAGAATGGCTCACCTTCGAGTTCGTGCATGGTCATCAGCAGTTGCGCGGTCGGGCGCTTCTGCCATGGCTCGTTGCACAGGGTATCGGGGATTGGATAGCAGATTCGATCGGCGTCGCCGATGTCCAGGCCCAGGCCGGTGCTTTCCACCGTGGAGCCGTTGATATCCAGGGCAAATAGAGAGGCCGGCAGGTTGATGCCTTTCTCGTAAACCTTGTGGAGGCTGGTGCGTTCGATGCGCTTGCCGCGCACCACACCATTCATATCCGCAATCAGAAGGTCGACGTACAGAACCTCAGGATGTTCCTTAAGGAACGCGTTCGCTTCGTTAAGCTGAACGGCACGCGGGGGTACCGACATGATGCAACACCTTTGTTGTTAAAAATATCAATCATTGATCTTTTCAGATTCCAGTCAACCCGAACGGCATGCCGAAGTCAAGCGAGGCCTTTTTTGCCCTAAAAAAGCGCTCGTGTGGCTTTTTTGAGGCACTTTAGGGCGTTTTCAATCCGCTGGACGCGGCGGCGGCCGCGAGTTTGAGCGGGCCGTGTTGTATTTTTTACGGGGGTGTTGTGTAAAAAAATGAACAAGGCTAAGCTCGAATCAAACCCATAACAGCAATAATACCGGGGTGCTTCATGTCTCGCCTGCCGATAATCGGCGTCACCGACTGCTCAAGACAGCTCGGTCGGCATGCTTGCCACGAAAGTGGCGACACGTACGTCCGCGCCATGGCCTCGATCGTTGCAGGCCTGCCGGTGATTCTCCCATCCCTGACAGAGCGCCTGTCCCCGTCCGTTATTCTGGACGGTCGCGGTGGCACCCCCATTACGGTTACTCCATTCAATATAGAACCGATTCACAATAGCGGCCTGACCATCGTTCAGGGTACCGCTCGCGATTCTGCACGCCCGGCCTCTGCGGCAGTGTTGGCAAACACGATAATCTGCCGCAGGAACGCTCTACAACGCGACGCCGATGCGTCAATCAGCGCCTGACCTTAAAAAGGTCAGACAACTCAAGCCTAGAGGCATTTATGAGTAACAACCTCGACCAGCTCACCGATTGGTTGAAAAACCACAAGATCACAGAAGTCGAATGCATGATCGCCGACTTGACCGGGATTACCCGGGGCAAGATTTCGCCGACCAACAAATTCATCGCCGAAAAAGGCATGCGCCTGCCAGAAAGCGTGCTGCTGCAGACCGTGACCGGCGATTACGTCGAAGACGACATCTATTACGAACTGCTCGACCCGGCCGACATCGACATGATCTGCCGTCCCGACCAGAGTGCGGTGTACATGGTGCCGTGGGCCATCGAGCCGACCGCCATCGTTATTCACGATACCTACGACAAGCAAGGCAACCCGATCGAGCTGTCGCCGCGCAACGTGCTCAAGAAAGTCCTGAAGCTCTATGCCGACAAAGGCTGGCAGCCGATCGTGGCGCCGGAAATGGAGTTCTACCTGACCAAGCGCAGTGACGACCCTGACTACCCGCTGCAGCCGCCGATCGGCCGCTCCGGTCGCCCGGAAATCGGTCGTCAGTCGTTCTCCATTGAAGCAGCGAACGAATTCGATCCGCTGTTCGAAGACGTCTACGACTGGTGCGAACTGCAGGACCTGGACCTCGATACGCTGATCCACGAGGATGGCACCGCGCAGATGGAGATCAACTTCCGTCACGGCGATGCCCTGTCCCTGGCCGACCAGATCCTGGTGTTCAAGCGCACCATGCGCGAAGCTGCGCTCAAGCACGACGTGGCCGCGACTTTCATGGCCAAGCCGATGACCGGCGAGCCGGGCAGTGCCATGCACTTGCACCAGAGCATCATCGACATCGAGACTGGCAAGAACATCTTCTCCAACGACGACGGGACCATGAGCCAGTTGTTCCTGCACCACATCGGTGGCTTGCAGAAACTCATTCCCGAGCTGTTGCCGCTGTTCGCCCCGAACGTGAACTCGTTCCGCCGCTTCCTGCCGGACACTTCGGCGCCGGTGAACGTGGAGTGGGGCGAAGAAAACCGCACGGTGGGCCTGCGGGTACCGGATGCGGGGCCGCAAAATCGTCGGGTGGAAAACCGCCTGCCGGGCGCCGATGCCAACCCTTACCTGGCGATTGCCGCGAGCCTGCTCTGCGGTTACATCGGCATGGTCGAAGGCCTGAACCCGAGTGCGCCGGTGGTGGGGCGCGGCTATGAGCGCCGCAACCTGCGCCTGCCGCTAACCATCGAGGACGCGCTGGAACGCATGGAAAACAGCGCGACCATCGAGCGTTACCTGGGCAAAAATTTCATCACTGGCTACGTCGCGGTCAAGCGGGCCGAGCATGAAAACTTCAAGCGCGTCATCAGTTCGTGGGAAAGGGAATTCCTGCTCTTTGCCGTCTGATACGCCGGGCGCCGCCGTTGCCTGGCGGCGCTTTCACCTGATTTTTCTAGGAGATTCGTATGACCAGCAACAATCCGCAAACCCGTGAATGGCAAACCTTGAGCAGTGATCACCACCTGGCTCCGTTCAGCGACTTCAAACAGCTGAAAGAGAAAGGCCCACGGATCATCACCAACGCCAAGGGCGTTTACCTCTGGGACAGCGAAGGCAACAAGATCCTCGACGGTATGGCCGGCCTGTGGTGTGTCGCGATTGGTTATGGTCGCGATGAACTGGCTGATGCCGCCAGCAAACAGATGCGCGAGCTGCCTTACTACAACCTGTTCTTCCAGACGGCACACCCGCCGGTACTGGAGCTGGCCAAGGCCATCGCCGACATCGCGCCGCAAGGCATGAACCATGTGTTCTTCACCGGTTCCGGCTCTGAAGGCAACGACACCATGCTGCGCATGGTTCGTCACTACTGGGCGATCAAGGGCCAGCCGAACAAGAAAGTCATCATCAGCCGCAAGAACGGTTATCACGGCTCCACCGTGGCCGGCGCGAGCCTGGGTGGCATGACTTATATGCATGAGCAAGGCGACCTGCCGATCCCGGGCATCGTCCACATTGCCCAGCCGTACTGGTTCGGCGAAGGCGGCGACATGACCCCGGAAGAATTCGGTGTGTGGGCGGCCAATCAGCTGGAAGAGAAGATTCTGGAAGTCGGCGTGGACAACGTCGGTGCCTTTATTGCCGAGCCGATCCAGGGCGCCGGCGGCGTGATCATTCCGCCAGAGACGTACTGGCCGCGCATCAAGGAAATCCTCGCCAAGTACGACATCCTGTTCGTGGCTGACGAAGTGATTTGCGGTTTTGGGCGTACCGGCGAGTGGTTCGGTACCGATTTCTACGGCCTCAAGCCCGACATGATGACCATCGCCAAGGGCCTGACTTCGGGCTACATCCCGATGGGTGGCCTGATTGTGCGTGACGAAGTGGTGGACGTGCTCAATGAGGGCGGCGACTTCAACCACGGTTTCACCTACTCCGGGCACCCGGTGGCGGCGGCTGTGGGGCTGGAAAACATCCGTATCCTGCGCGACGAAAAGATTGTCGAGCGCGTGAAGTCCGAAACGGCACCGTATTTGCAAAAGCGTCTGCGGGAACTGAACGATCACCCGCTGGTGGGTGAAGTTCGTGGGGTCGGGTTGTTGGGGGCCATCGAACTGGTCCGGGACAAGGCCACTCGCAAGCGTTACGAGGGCAAGGGCGTCGGCATGATCTGCCGTCAGTTCTGCTTCGACAATGGCCTGATCATGCGAGCAGTCGGCGACACCATGATCATCGCTCCGCCACTGGTGATCACGCCGGCGGAAATCGATGAACTGGTGACCAAGGCTCGCAAGTGCCTTGACCTGACCCTGAGTGCATTGCAGGGCTAAGTGCTAGGCTCAGAGCGAGGGAGCTGCGGCGCTCTCGCTCAAAGCTGTCACAAAGGCCGGTCTTTTCTTGAAAGACCGCCTCGGATCTTGCCAGACTAGCCGCAGTTCCAGTTGCCCGGGTTCGGCCGCTGAACAAAGTGGTTCAAAAAAGAAAAATTTGGAGCATGACGCATGAAGGCATTAGGTAAAAAGCTTGCTGGCAAGACACTTCTCGCCCTGTCCGTCGCGGGCATGATGGCGGGTGCGGTTCAGGCGGACGACAAGGTATTGCACGTCTACAACTGGTCCGACTACATCGCTCCGGACACCATCGCGAACTTCGAGAAAGAGTCGGGGATCAAGGTCGTTTACGACGTATTCGACAGCAACGAGACCCTGGAAGCCAAACTGCTGGCGGGCAAGTCCGGCTACGACGTGGTCGTGCCGTCGAACAACTTCCTGGCCAAGCAGATCAAGGCCGGCGTATATCAGGAGCTGGACCAGTCCAAGCTGCCTAACTGGAAAAACCTGAACCAGGATCTGCTCAAGGCCGTTTCGGTCAGTGACCCTGGCAACAAGCACGCCTTCCCGTACATGTGGGGCTCGATCGGCATCGGTTACAACCCGGAGAAGGTCAAGGCTGCGCTGGGCGTCGACACCATCGATTCCTGGGACGTGCTGCTCAAGCCGGAAAACATCGCCAAGCTCAAGGGTTGCGGTGTGAGTTTCCTCGATTCGCCGACCGAAATGCTCCCGGTCGCGCTGCACTACCTGGGCCTGCCAACCGACAGCCAGAAGAAAGAAGACATCAAGAAAGCCGAGGACCTGTTCCTCAAGATTCGTCCTTCGATCACCTACTTCCACTCCTCCAAGTACATCTCGGACCTGGCCAATGGCAACATCTGCGTAGCGGTTGGCTACTCGGGTGACGTTCAGCAGGCCAAGTCCCGTGCCTCAGAGGCGGGTGACAAGGTCAAAGTCAGCTACGCAATTCCGAAAGAAGGCGCTGGCAGCTTCTTCGACATGGTCGCGATTCCCAAGGATGCCGAGAACGTCGAGGGCGCTTACAAGTTCATGACCTTCCTGCAGAAGCCTGAAGTCATGGCCGGTATCACCAACGCCGTACGCTTCCCGAACGGAAACGCCGCTGCAACGGCTCTGGTAGAAAAAGACATCACCAGCGATCCAGGCATCTACCCGCCAGCCGATGTGCAGGCCAAGTTGTATGCCATCGCCGACCTGCCAGCGGCAACCCAGCGTGAATTGACCCGCAGCTGGACCAAGATCAAATCCGGTAAATAAGCCGGTTTGATGCAGCAGCCTCTTGTCGCCACCTGCACGGTGGCGGCAACAGGTTGAATTAAATGACAAAAGTTTTGCTGGAACGGTTTTTCGAGGGTAAGTTGCGCGCCGGTTTTGTTGCTGGGCAACCACGGTTGTCATGTAACGCGGGGCAGCTTGGGCCCAACTAATTTTAGAGGACCTCCACTTGCCTGTTTTTTCCATGTTGCGCAATGCCATGCTGGTCAGCGCCGGGCTGACGATTGCTGTCAGTGCCCAGGCTGCCGGCACTGTGCATATTTATAATTGGTCCGATTACATCGGCGAGACTACCCTGGCCGACTTCCAGAAAGAGACCGGGATCAAGCCGGTTTACGACGTCTTCGACTCCAACGAAACCCTGGAAGGCAAGTTGCTGGCCGGGCGTACCGGTTATGACGTGGTCGTGCCGTCGAACCACTTCCTCGGCAAACAGATCAAGGCCGGGGCATTCCAGAAACTCGACAAGTCGCAGCTGCCGAACTATTCCAACCTCGACCCGGTGCTGCTCAAGCGCCTGGAACAGAACGATCCGGGCAACCTGTACGCCGTGCCGTACCTGTGGGGCACCAACGGCATCGGTTACAACGTCGACAAGGTCAAGGCTGTGCTGGGCATCGACAAGATCGACTCCTGGGGCGTGTTGTTCGAGCCGGAAAACATCAAGAAGCTGCACAGTTGTGGCGTCGCGTTCCTCGACTCTGCCGATGAAATGATGCCGACAGTGCTCAACTACATGGGCCTGAACGCCAACAGCACTGATCCCAAGGACTACGAAAAGGCCACCGCCAAGTTGCTCGCGGTGCGCCCTTACGTGACCTACTTCCACTCCTCCAAGTACATCGCGGATCTGGCTAATGGCGATATCTGCGTGGCGATCGGTTTCTCCGGCGACATCTTCCAGGCCAAGCACCGTGCCGAAGAAGCCAAGAAGGGCGTGAACATCGCCTACTCGATCCCGAAAGAGGGCGGCGCGCTCTGGTTCGACATGCTGGCGATTCCGAAGGACTCGGCCAACGTCAAACAGGCCCACGCTTTCATCAACTATTTGCTGAAGCCTGAGGTGATTGCCCAGGTCAGTGATTACGTCGGCTATGCCAACCCTAACCCGGGGTCGGACAAACTGATGGAACAGTCCATTCGTACCGACGAAGCGGTTTACCCACCGCAAGAGGTTCTCGACAAGACCTACGTGTCCATCGAGCTACCGCCGAATATTCAACGTTCGATGACCCGCAGCTGGACCAAGGTCAAGTCGGGTAAATAGATTCAAGGCTCAAACTATCCAAGGTTGGCTCACCTTGAGCGAACTGCACTCTTTTTTTCGGGAGTTTCGTAAATGGCAGTTGCCTCCGGCGCCTATAAGAAAGCCCTCGAGGGCGACCAGCAACCTAAACAGGTGCTGGTCAAAATCGACCGGGTCACGAAGAAGTTCGACGAGACGATTGCCGTGGACGATGTGTCCCTGGAAATCAAGAAAGGCGAAATCTTCGCCCTGCTCGGCGGCTCGGGATCGGGCAAATCCACTTTGCTGCGCATGCTCGCAGGTTTCGAACGGCCCACGGAGGGGCGCATTTTCCTCGATGGCGTAGACATCACTGACATGCCGCCCTACGAGCGGCCGATCAACATGATGTTCCAGTCCTACGCCTTGTTCCCCCACATGACCGTGGCGCAGAACATCGCCTTCGGTCTCAAGCAGGACAAGATCCCGAACGCTGAAATCGATGCCCGTGTGGCCGAAATGCTCAAGCTGGTACAGATGAGTCAATACGCCAAGCGCAAGCCGCATCAGTTGTCCGGTGGTCAGCGTCAGCGCGTGGCCCTGGCCCGTTCCCTGGCCAAGCGACCGAAGCTGCTGCTGCTCGACGAACCGATGGGCGCACTGGACAAGAAGCTGCGCTCGCAAATGCAGCTGGAGCTGGTGGAGATCATCGAGCGTGTCGGCGTAACCTGCGTCATGGTGACCCACGACCAGGAAGAGGCCATGACCATGGCCGAGCGCATCGCGATCATGCACCTGGGCTGGATCGCCCAGATCGGTAGCCCGATCGACATCTACGAAACCCCGACCAGCCGCCTGGTCTGCGAATTCATCGGTAACGTGAACATCTTCGAAGGCGAAGTGATCGAAGACGCCGAAGGCCACGCGACCATCACCTGCAAGGACCTGGACCGCCAGATCTACGTTGGCCACGGCATCAGCACCTCGGTGCAGGACAAGTCGGTCACCTACGCGATCCGCCCGGAAAAACTGCTGGTCACCGCCGACATGCCGACTTGCGAGTACAACTGGTCGAGCGGCAAGGTGCATGACATCGCCTACCTTGGCGGCCACTCGGTGTTCTACGTCGAGCTGCCAAGCGGCAAGCTGGTGCAGTCGTTCGTGGCCAACGCCGAACGCCGTGGCACGCGTCCGACCTGGGGTGATCAGGTCTACGTGTGGTGGGAAGACGACAGCGGCGTGGTACTTCGCTCATGAACATGCGCAAACTCAAACGCCGTCTCAATCGAATAATTCCCGGTGGCCGTCAGATGGTCATCGGCATTCCATTCATCTGGCTGTTCCTGTTCTTCATGCTGCCGTTCTTCATCGTTCTGAAGATCAGCTTCGCCGAAGCAGACGTGGCCATTCCGCCGTATACCGAAATCTACAGCTACGCCGAACAGAAGCTGCAGTTGCTGCTGAACCTGGGCAACTACGCGATGCTGGGCGGTGACGAGCTGTACATCGCCGCTTACCTCGGCTCGCTGAAGATGGCGTTTTTCAGCACCATCCTCTGCCTGTTGATCGGCTACCCGATGGCCTACGGCATCTCCGTTGCCCGCAAGGAAGTGCAGACGGTGCTGGTGCTGCTGATCATGATGCCGACCTGGACCGCGATCCTGATTCGCGTTTATGCATGGATGGGTATCCTCAGCAACAACGGTCTGCTCAACGGTTTCCTGATGAGCATGGGCTGGATCGACGAACCGCTGCAGATCCTCAACACCAACCTGGCGGTCTACATTGGTGTGGTTTATTCCTACCTGCCGTTCATGATCCTGCCGCTGTACGCCAACCTGGTCAAGCATGACCCGAGTCTGCTGGAAGCCGCATCGGACCTGGGTTCGAGCACCTTCAACAGCTTCTGGAAAATCACCGTGCCGCTGTCGAAAAACGGCATCATCGCCGGCTGCATGCTGGTGTTCATCCCGGTGGTGGGCGAGTTCGTGATCCCGGAACTGCTCGGCGGTCCGGAAACCCTGATGATCGGTAAAGTGCTCTGGCAAGAGTTCTTCAACAACCGTGACTGGCCGGTGGCGTCTGCCCTGGCGGTGGTGATGCTGGCGATCCTGATTGTGCCGATCATCCTGTTCAACCGCAGTCAGGCCAAGGAAATGGAGGGTAAAGAATGAAGCGCTTCCGTTTCTCCAGCCTGATGCTGGTACTGGGTCTGTTGTTCATCTACCTGCCGATGCTGATCCTGGTGATCTACTCGTTCAACGCCTCGAAACTGGTAACGGTGTGGGGCGGCTGGTCGGTCAAGTGGTACGTCGGCCTGCTCGACAACTCGCAACTGATGGGCTCGGTGGTGCGTTCGCTGGAAATCGCCTGCTACACGGCGGTGGCGGCGGTGGCACTGGGTACATTGGCTGCGTTCGTGCTGACGCGCATCACCCGCTTCAAGGGCCGTACCCTGTTCGGTGGTCTGGTGACTGCGCCGCTGGTAATGCCTGAGGTGATCACCGGTCTGTCGCTGTTGTTGCTGTTCGTGGCCATGGCGCAGATGATCGGCTGGCCGCAGGAACGCGGCATCGTCACCATCTGGATCGCCCACACCACGTTTTGTGCGGCCTACGTGGCGGTGGTGGTCTCCGCCCGCCTTCGCGAGCTGGACCTGTCCATCGAAGAAGCGGCCATGGACCTGGGTGCGAAGCCGTTCAAGGTGTTTTTCCTGATCACCATCCCGATGATCGCGCCGTCACTGGCGGCCGGCGGCATGATGTCGTTCGCCCTGTCGCTGGATGACCTGGTGCTGGCGAGCTTCGTGTCCGGCCCGGGTTCCACGACCCTGCCGATGGAAGTGTTCTCGGCGGTGCGTCTGGGCGTGAAGCCCGAGATCAATGCCGTGGCCAGCCTGATTCTGCTGGCGGTGTCGATCGTGACCTTCATGGTCTGGTTCTTCAGCCGTCGTGCCGAAGAAAGCCGCAAGCGCGCGATCCAGCAAGCGATCGAAGAGGCGGCAGCCGATTCGTGGAAGCAACCGGACGTGCGTCGCGCGCAGGCACCGGAAGCGGCTTGAGCAATGTTGGGTTGGCCTCATGCCCGAGGCCAACCCAAATCCAAATGTGGGAGCGAGCCTGCTCGCGAATGCGTTCTATCAGCCAATATCACTGTGACTGGCACACCGCTTTCGCGAGCAAGCTCGCGATGGGGTCAGCCCGGCCAGCAAAAGTCTATGGCGCAGCCCGCGCGGGAAGCAGCTTCAAGGTGCTGCGGGTATTGGCCGTGACTTCTTCATCATTGAGATGCGCCTGGAAGTACACCCCTTCGATATAGGCTTCGGCCTGATCATCATAGTGACGGTCTAACAGCACGCCGCTCTGGCCAACCGGGTTGACGGTCAGGCTGTGGGCCGGCTCGGCGAAGTCGATCAGGCGCCGGGTCGAGGGGCCGTAGGTAACAGGCCATGGAGCCGGGCCGATCTTCGCCGAGAGGTTGTTCGGCACTTCATGGGTGCCGGGTGCGGCGAAAGGGCCGACATTGAAGATCAGGTCCAGCGGTTTTTGCTGCCCCAGCGGATGGCCATGGGTCAACGTGTGCGCGCTGCCCCACTGCCATTGCGAGGCGTCGGCGCCGAGGGTGCTCTTGAGGTGCGCGATGCTGGCTTGCCAGGCTGCCTTGACCGTGTCGGCAAGGGTTTCCTTGCCGAGGGTGCTGCGGTTGTCCCACCACGGTGAATCGGCAGTGGCGGCCAGGCGGGGGAGCGCGGCGTCGATCACCCGGGTCGAGAGCAGCGTTTCGAAGAAGTCGTTACCCAGCTCATCGCGCATCGTCGCGTCAGCCAGGTTGAACAGGAACTGGTTGAACAGCGTGGCGCTGGTCGAGTCGAGCGGGTAATCGCCTTTCCACTGGGCCAGTTGCTCCACCAGTTTGAGTTCGGCGGGATCCTTCAGCACTTCGCGCAACACCGGCAACAGCGGTGCCAGCAGGCGCGGGCCGTAGGCGGTGGTGGTGCCCAGTTGCAGTTTCTGGCTGTTTTCCAGGTCCCACTTCATGGTTTTGTCGCTGAGCTGGCGATTGAGCTGCTGGCCACGATCGGCAAGGTTGTAATAGCCGGGAATCTCCATGCCGGTTGGCGACACCGGCTGGAAGTTGGCCGAGACGATGTAGCCCCGCGCTGGGTTTTCTTCCTGGGGGTTGGCGCTGAACGGGTAGAAGCCATCCTTGTCTGCCTCGGTGGTGCTGCCATCGAGGATGAACCACGGGCGTACACCCGCCGGGCGTTTAGGCAATTGCGCCGCCGCCCACCAGCCGATGTCACCCTTGGCATCGGCCCAGACGACGTTTAGACCCGGGGCCTGGATTTTTGACGCGGCACCGCGAGCCTTGGCCAGGGTGTCGGCACGATTGAGCTGATAGAAGCCCTCCAGGATCGGGTTCTGGCTTTCGAGAAAAGCCCACCACATGGCAATCGGTGTCTTGCCGACGCCGTTGCCCAAGGCATCGTTGACGATCGGGCCGTGAGGCGACTGGCGCAGCACCAGGTTGACCGGGGCCTGGCCCTTGACCGCGATCTGCTGCTCGCTGGTCGTCATGTCCACCCAATTGCCGCGATACCAGACCTGGTTGGGGTTGTCCGGGTTGACCTTCTCGGCGATCAGGTCGAGGTCGTCGTTCTGGAACATGGTGATGCTCCAGCCGAAATCGTGGTTCATGCCCAGGGAGGCGAACGGCATCAAGGCCTGATAGTGGCCGTAGAGTTCGAAGCCCGGTGCCGAGAGATGCGCTTCATACCACACCGATGGCGCGGAAAAACGGATATGCGGATCACCCGCCAGCAGCGGCTTGCCGCTTTGGGTCCGGCTGCCCGCAACGACCCAGGCGTTGCTGCCCTCGAACTGTGGCAGGCCGTTGTCAGCCAGGGCTTGTTCGCTCAGGCGGGCGAGGGCGCTGAGGTCTTTCCAGTCGGCGCTGGCCAAGGCGGGTGCGGGCCCGTTGAGCACGCCTTTTGGCTGCCAGTCGAGATCGAAGGTGTTCAGGTATTCGGGCCCCAGTTGATCGCGCACGAATGTCAGCAGGGGTTCGGTGCGAAAGGCCGCGGCAAAGCTGTAGGCCATGTACCCGGCAATACTGATGGTGTCCTGGGCGGTGAATGGGCGCTTGGGAATACCCAGCACATCGAACTCCACGGGTTTGGCGTGGTTGTCCTGATACTGGTTGATGCCGTCCAGATAGGCTTGCATGGCGATGAAGGAGGGCGATTGTTTGTCGAGATTCGCCAGGTAGGTTTCGGCACGTTCGCGAATGCGCAGGCTGCGCATCAGTTTGTCGGTGTCGAGCAGTTTCGGCCCGAGCACTTCAGCCAGTTCACCACGGGCCAGACGACGCAGGACTTCCATCTGGAACAGGCGGTCCTGGGCATGCACGTAGCCGAGCGCGCGGTACAGGTCTGTTTCGTTGTCGGCGCGGATGTGCGGGACGCCGCGCTCGTCGTAGCGAACAGTGACGGAGCCTTGCAGGTGTTGCAGTTCCACCATGCCCTGGCGTGACGGCTGCTTGCTGTAGAGGTACCAGCCGGCTCCGGCGGTCAGTACGACGATCAACAGAGCGAGAGCGGTCAGGCTGCGTTTCATGGCGACTCCTTGTTGTTATTGTGATTCCAGGGGCCACTGTGTAACACGGCGCGCCAATTTGGCGCATCGCCCGTAAGAGGGATTCCTATTGTCGTGCCGTTCCCTGCTTCGCGGGATCGACAGGCCACGGGCAGTAACACCCCACGGCCAGTGTGTGCGTGGCACTCACTGCGCGGCCTTCATCCAGCGCTTGCAGTATGGGCTCGATAAAGCTGTTGCTCGAGTTGCAAGTCAGGCCTTCGCTGTACGGGCCGAAGTACGCCAGTTTGCCGCTGCGATCCCAGATCGCCACGGCCGGGCTGGCGGGGATCTGCTCGGAACCGGGCAGGATGTCGATGGTCTTGAGGCTGCTCAAGGTGCTCGGCAACTGGCCATGGCTACCGGGCTTTTGCACGGCATAGAATTCCACGCCATGGGGTGCGTAGCGCTCGACCAGTTCGGCCAGGTGTTGTTGATTGCCGACATTGCACGGGCAGGCCGGGTCCCAGAAATGCACCAGACGGATGGCGCCGGGGCCGGCGAGGGATTCGGGAAGGCGCAGCGGATCACCCGAAAACATCGCCGTGTGCTCGCTGAACGCCCGCAGGTAACGCCCCTGGAACCAGTCGTAGGCCGCCCACAACACGCCGGCACACACCACGGCGAGCAGGCTGGCAAACAGGGTGGTGCGAAGGGGCGGGCGCATCGGTTCAGTCCTCGAAGGCCGGCTAGCTTGCCATGCTTGGCGCGACAGAAGAATATCGCAGGCCTATAAAGTCCGTTTCACGCTCTGGAACCGTCCATGCCGGCTACTTTCGACCCTGATCTTCTACGTGCAGGCTTGCTGCCGCTGGCGGCCGGGCAGCCGTTGTCGGCGCAGGCGCAGGCTTACCAGAAATTTTACGGACTGGATTTTGCGTCGCGTCAGTTGCGCAGCGGTCTTGGGCGATTCGATGTCGATGGTTATGAACTGGTCAGCCAGTTCTGGTGGCCCGAGCGGGCGAAGGCGACGCTGTTTGTCATCCACGGTTTCTACGATCACACCGGGCTCTACCGGCATGTGATCGAGTGGGCGCTGGACCAGGGCTTTGCGGTGATTGCCTGCGACTTGCCGGGCCATGGCTTGTCCAGTGGCGAACGGGCGAGCATCAAGGATTTCGCCGAGTATCAGGACGCGTTACAAGGGTTGTTCCGCGAGGCGCAATCCCTCGACTTGCCGCAACCGTGGCACCTGTGTGGACAGAGTACCGGTGGGGCGATCGTGATCGATCATGTATTGAATGCAGGAGCGAACAGCCCGGCGCAGGGGCAGGTGATTCTGCTGTCGCCGCTGGTGCGGCCGCGGGCGTGGGGTTGGTCGCAACTGAGTTACTACGTGCTCAAGCCTTTCGTCAAAGCCATCGCCCGGCGCTTCAGCGAAAACTCCAACGACCCGGCCTTTTTGCCGTTCCTGCAAGCCGATCCGTTGCAGCCGCTGCGCCTGCCGACAGCCTGGGTGGGCGCGTTGGCGCGCTGGATCAAACGCATCGAGGCCGCACCCATGAGTACCCGCCGGCCGCTGATCGTGCAGGGGCAGGCTGACATGACGGTGGATTGGGAGCACAACCTGGAAGTGTTGCGGGGCAAGTTTGATCGACCGCAGGTGCTGATGCTGCCCGAGGCACGGCATCATCTGGCGAATGAAACGTTGGTGATGCGGCAGGAATATTTCGCGTTTTTGACCAAGAGGATAAAAGGCCGTAATTCCTAGCGACTGTTCCGGCCCCATCGCGAGCAAGCTCGCGATAGCGATCTGTCAGGTGCCGAAAATCACTGGGTCAGGTTCGAATTGCTCTGCCCCACCGCCAACCCCGCCCGAATCGCCGCCAGCGCCGCTTGATAATAAGCCTGGCCTTCTGCCGATTCGGCAAAGGTCGTGAACTCTTCCAGCTCGTCGTCCGACAGGTCGCGATAGACATACAGCAGTGTGTTGTTGAGGTCGCTGCCGATCTGGTCCATCAGGCGCTGGCGCTGGCCGTTGAGCATGCCTTGGGCCTGACCGGCACCGAGCAACCCCGGGATCATCGAGCTCAAGCTGTCTGCAGCAACCCCGGCAATCGCCAGGCTGACTTCAGCGCCGGCCTCTCGAGCGGGCAGGGCTTGTGCCAAATGGCCGATGATCAGCAGGCGGCTGTCGCTGGCCTGCATTTTCGGCAGGCCCTTGGCGTTTTTCGCCAGTTGGTCGCGACGGGTCGCCAGCAACTCGGCGGCGACGATTTTCTTGCCCAGGGGCGATTGGAAAAACGTCAATGCGGGTTTGGGGTCGGCGAGATTCTTGCGCAATTGCGTTTCGGCGCGCTGGTCCACAGCCTGTTGGGAAAAGCGCTGATTGCTGTTACTGACCAGTGCCTGAAACACCGCCGGCGGCAGGCTGCCCTGGTAGCGTTGCTGAGCAGCCGAGAGGGCGTCGTTGAAATGCGCGCGTTGTTCCGGCCAGCCGGCGACCTTGTACAACTGGTCGTGGTCGTCTGCCCAGGCGGGCAAAACGCAGAACATCAGCAGTGATAAAAGCAAACGGCGCATAGGGACTCCAGTCAGCAGGCGACTATTCTCCGTGTGGCATCCGTACTTGTCGAGAATTCGTATCAACCCGCTGCGCGGCTCTGTCGGATTTTCGGACACAGGAATATTATGCGCGGCATGCAAATATCCTCTGATCACCCGCTGCTGTTACGAATCGTCGACGACCTGGCCGAGCACGGCTGGTCGCAGCAGAATATTTTCCTGCCTCAGGACCTGACCCGAGCGCTGGCGGCCGAGTGTCGTAAGCGTGCTGCCGAGGGTGAACTGGCTCCGGCCGCGGTGGGCCGTGGGCCCTCATCGGAGATCCGCGAAGGGATTCGTGGCGACCATATCCAGTGGATCGATCCTGGTCAGGCCGAGGCTTGCGACAGCTATCTGAGTTTGATGGACAGCCTGCGCGAGGCGATCAATCGCGGCCTGTTTCTCGGCCTGGAGGATTTCGAAAGCCATTTTGCGATGTACTCGCCGGGGGCGTTCTACCTGAAGCATGTCGACCGCTTTCGCGATGACGACCGGCGCATGGTTTCGGCGGTGGTTTATCTCAATGACGGTTGGCTTCCCGAACACGGCGGCCAGTTGCGCATGTACCTCGACAATGATCGCGTCCACGATGTGCAACCTACCGGTGGCTGCCTGGTGGTGTTTCTCTCCGGAGAGGTTCCCCACGAAGTCCTGCCCGCGACCCGGGATCGACTGTCGCTGACCGGCTGGTTCCGCCGGCGCGGCAACGAGCCGTTCTGATCATGCAGAAAATTCTCGTCAGCCGCTGCCTGTTGGGCCACCGAGTACGTTACGACGGTGGGGCCAGCGGGCCGTTCGACCAGCTTCAGCAGTGGCTTGATGATGGTCGGGTCGTGCCATTGTGCCCGGAGGTTGCCGGTGGCTTGCCAACGCCACGGCCGGCAGCGGAAATTCCAGGCGGGCAGGGTGCGCAAGTCCTCGATGGCCAGGCATTGGTGATCACTACCGAAGGCGAGGACGTCAGCGCGGCGTTTTTGTCGGGGGCGCATCAGGCGCTGGAGTTGGTGCAAAAACATGGCATCCGCATCGCCGTCCTCAAGGCCAACAGCCCGTCCTGCGGCAATCTGCTGACCTATGACGGGACGTTCAGCGGCGTGAAGGTCAGAGGCGAGGGCGTGGCGGCGGCGCTGCTCAAGCGCCATGGGGTTCAAGTCTTCAGCGAGCTGGAGTTGTCGCAAGCGGCGCAGGCGTTGGCAATGCTCGATTAACGAGCGATACAAGACCCTGTGGGAGCGAGCTTGCTCCCACAGGGTTCATCTTTTACTTCAACTTCCGGATGGCTCAAGGTTTTGGCACCACATCCGCATCCGCCCCCAACCACTTCTGCTCCAGCGCTTGCAGTCGCCCATCATCCTTGATCCGCTGCAATGCGTTTTCCAGGCTGGCATGGAAAGCCGGATTACCCTTCTGAAACGGAATCGCCAGGCTCACGGCCGGGTTGGTCTTGGGCTTCTCTTCTGTCAGCGACTGCACCAGCAGAATGGAACGCGGCTCTTCTTTCTGCGCGATCAATTGCGCATGGGTCTGAATGTAAGGCTCGCTGAAGTCGAAACGATTTTTTAGATCGGGTGTCTCTGCTATGTGGTTGATGGCGATGTCGTATTTGCCGCTTTCAACACCGGCCAACAGATCGTTGGAATCGGTGACGACAAAGTCAGCACGCACATCCAGTTCGTTGGCCAGCATTTGACCCAGTTCGACTTCGAAGCCCGCAAGATTGCCGTCTTCCTTGAAATTGAAGCGTGGGGTATTGGCTTCAAGGGCAATGCGCAATTCGCCGCGGTCGTTCACGTCGTCAATCAGTTCGGCATGAGCCAATGGGCTCAAAAGGGGTAGCAGGCAGATCAGGCCAGGCAGAAAGCGCATGGTCACTCCTTTGAATTTATTATCGCGACCCTCTGATTCAGGCTCGCTTTGCTATGGTTGTCGAGTGCCTTCGACAACAAATGGCTCTGAAGTTGTCATGACCACGCGGATTTTACGGAAAAACTGGAGAAGAGAATGAAAACCTTTATGTCACGTGCTGCTTTGGCTGGCCTGTTGATGGGTGTTTCGGTGCTGGCCAGTGCTGCAACGCCGGCTCCGAAAGGCGCCGAAGTGTCCATTGTTTCTCCCAAGGACGGTGCGACGATTCCACAGACAGTCGTCGTCAAGTTCGCGGTCGAGAACATTGCCCTGGCACCGGCGGGCGATACCACCAAGAACACCGGTCATCACCACGTGCTGATCGACGTCGATGAGCTGCCAGCCGCCGGTGCGCCTATCCCCAAGGATGCCAACCACCTGCATTTCGGCGGTGCACAGACCCAGGCCGAAATAACGCTCACGCCGGGCAAACACACCCTGCAGCTTGAACTGGGCGATAGCAACCACATGCCGTTCGATCCGCCGATCATTTCCGAGAAGATCACCGTCAATGTGAAATAAAAAAAGGGAGCCCCCTTAGGAGGGGCTCCCTTTTTTTACAGCTGCAAACTTCAAGCTATAAGCCTCAAGTCAAAGCAAGAGCGGACTCACTTTGTTGCTTGAAGCTTATCGCTTGCGGCTGTTCTGTTAGAACAGAACCCGACTACGGATAGTGCCGTTGACGTGTTGCAGCTTCTCTTGCGCCAGGTCCGAGTACTCGGCGTCGACGTCGATCACCACGTAGCCGACCTTCTCGTTGGTCTGCAGGAACTGACCGGAGATGTTGATGCCGTTTTCGGCGAAGACTTTGTTGATCTCGCTCATCACACCCGGGATGTTTTCGTGGATGTGCAGCAGGCGGTGCTTGCCAGGGTGAGCCGGCAGGGCCACTTCCGGGAAGTTCACGGACGATACCGAAGTACCGTTGTCGCTGTACTTGACCAGTTTTTCCGCCACTTCCAGACCAATGTTGGCTTGGGCTTCAGCGGTAGAACCACCGATGTGCGGGGTCAGGATCACGTTGTCCAGGCCACGCAGCGGGCTTTCGAATTCTTCGTCGTTGGAGCGTGGCTCCACCGGGAATACGTCGATGGCCGCGCCGATCAGGTGTTTGTCCTTGATCGCGTCCGCCAGGGCGTCCAGTTCGACCACGGTGCCGCGCGCGGCGTTGATCAGGATGCCGCCTTTCTTGATAGCGCGGATTTCCTTCTCGCCCATCATCCACTGGGTAGCGGCGGTTTCTGGCACGTGCAGCGAAACGATGTCAGACATCGCCAGCAGCTCGTGCAGGTTGCCTACCTGAGTGGCGTTACCCAATGGCAGCTTGGTGATGGTGTCGTAGAAGTACACCTGCATGCCCAGGCCTTCAGCCAGGACCGACAGTTGAGTACCGATCGAGCCGTAACCGACGATACCCAGCTTCTTGCCACGGATTTCGAAGGAGTTGGCCGCGCTCTTGATCCAGCCGCCACGGTGGCAGGAAGCGTTCTTCTCAGGGATGCCGCGCAACAGCAGGATCGCTTCGGCCAGCACCAGTTCCGCTACGGAACGGGTGTTGGAGTACGGTGCGTTGAACACCGCGATGCCGCGTTCGCGGGCAGCGTCCAGGTCGACCTGGTTGGTGCCGATGCAGAAACACCCTACAGCCACGAGCTTCTTCGCGTGATCGAAGATCTCTTCGGTCAGTTGAGTGCGCGAGCGAATGCCGATGAAGTGAGCGTCAGCGATCTTTTCCTTGAGCTGGGCTTCCGGCAGAGAACCAGTGAGGTACTCGATGCTGGTGTAGCCCGCCGCCTTGAGGACGTCGACAGCCGATTGGTGGACGCCTTCGAGAAGAAGGAACTTGATCTTGCTCTTATCGAGAGAAGTCTTGCTCATCTGCGTAAACCTGTATCCCGGAGAAAAATGGCAGGGAAGGGAGCGAGTGCCCTGTTTCACACCTACTGTCCCTTTTTGACGGCGTCTGTTGCCGTCAAGCTGTGTTGCCGCTCCTCGCCATAGCGGGCTATGACTCGTCGCGGCGCCTTGCTTGACGACAACAGCCACTCGTCAAAAGAGGAACGTAGGTGTGAAACAGGGCACGGGAGCTGACCCGCACGGCAGGAAAGCCGTCGCCGCAGAACAGCCGTTGGGCACTATGCTGCGGGGTCGGTATGCTAGCATATGCGCCCCGCTAAACACTCATTCCTGCGACGTGAAGCGTTCTCAGGATGACCATGAATTGTTCGAGAGTTCTGTCGATGACCAATCCTGCCCTGATTGATGAGCTGAAGACCCTGGTTGAGCCTGGCAAGGTGCTGACCGATGCCGACTCCCTGAATGCTTACGGAAAGGATTGGACCAAGCATTTCGCCCCGGCCCCGACCGCCATCGTGTTCCCCAAGACCACCGAGCAGGTCCAGGCCATTGTCCTGTGGGCCAATAAACACAAGGTGGCGCTGGTGCCATCCGGCGGTCGTACCGGGTTGTCCGCCGCTGCCGTGGCGGCCAATGGCGAAGTGGTCGTGTCGTTCGACTACATGAATCAGATCCTCGACGTGAACCTCACTGACCGCACCGCCGTTTGTCAGCCGGGTGTGGTCACCGAGCAATTGCAGAACGCGGCCGAAGATAAGGGCCTGTACTACCCGGTGGACTTCGCTTCGGCCGGTTCCAGCCAGATTGGCGGCAACATCGGCACCAATGCCGGCGGGATCAAGGTAATTCGCTACGGCATGACCCGTAACTGGGTCGCTGGCATGAAAGTCGTCACCGGCAAGGGCGATGTGCTGGAACTGAACCGCGACCTGATCAAGAACGCCACCGGCTACGACATGCG
Source organism: Pseudomonas sp. B28(2017) (assembly GCF_002113025.1). Classification (GTDB taxonomy): domain Bacteria; phylum Pseudomonadota; class Gammaproteobacteria; order Pseudomonadales; family Pseudomonadaceae; genus Aquipseudomonas. Next base: position 405,524 of record NZ_NEJH01000003.1, read on the forward strand.
ACAGCTGTTTATCGGTGCCGAAGGCACCCTCGGGTTCGTGGTCGAGGCGACCATGCGCCTGGACCGCGCGCCGAAAAACCTCACCGCGATGGTTCTCGGCACCGCCGATTTCGACTCGATCATGCCGGTGCTGCACGCGTTCCAGAGCAAGCTCGACCTGACCGCCTTCGAATTCTTCTCCGACAAGGCCCTGGCCAAAGTCATGGCCCGTGGCGATGTGCCGGCGCCGTTCGAATCCGACTGCCCGTTCTACGCGCTGCTGGAATTCGAAGCGACCACCGAAGAAGTGGCCAACCACGCCCTGGAAACCTTCGAGCACTGCGTCGAGCAGGGCTGGGTACTGGACGGCGTGATGAGCCAGAGCGAAACCCAGCTGCAGAACCTGTGGAAGCTGCGCGAATACATCTCCGAAACCATTTCCCACTGGACGCCCTACAAGAACGACATTTCGGTCACTGTGTCGAAAGTTCCAGCGTTCCTGAAGGAAATCGACGCGATCGTCGGCGAACACTACCCAGACTTCGAAATCGTCTGGTTCGGCCACATCGGCGACGGCAACCTGCACTTGAACATCCTCAAGCCGGATAACCTGAGCAAGGACGAGTTCTTCGCCAAGTGCGCCACCGTCAACAAGTGGGTGTTCGAAACCGTCGAGAAGTACAACGGTTCGATCTCCGCCGAGCACGGCGTGGGCATGACCAAGCGTGACTACTTGACCTACAGCCGCTCGCCGGTCGAGATCGAGTACATGAAAGCGGTCAAGGCGGTATTCGACCCGAACGGCATCATGAACCCGGGCAAGATCTTCGCTGTTTGATTTTCGAATTCAAGAGCTACGAACCAGGAGTCGGTCCATGAGCTATCAGCACCAGTATGTCGACGGTACGCGTATTCATTTTCCGTTGGGGAAAGTGGTGTGCATCGGCCGTAACTACGCGGAACACGCCAAGGAGCTGGATAACCCGGTGCCGACCGAGCCACTGCTGTTCATCAAGCCAGGCAGTTGCGTGGTGCCGCTGGAAGGCGGTTTCAGCATTCCGACCGAGCGCGGTTCGGTGCATTACGAAGCGGAAATCGCGGTTTTGATTGGCAAGCCGTTGTCGACCAGGCCGAGTCGTGAAGAAGTGCTCGACGCCATCTCCGGCTTCGCTCCAGCCCTGGACCTGACCCTGCGCGACAAGCAGGCCGAGCTGAAATCCAAGGGTTTGCCTTGGGAAATCGCCAAGTCCTTCGACGGTGCGGCAGTGATTGCTCCGTTCGTGTCCGGCAGCACCTTTGCCGACCTGACCGACATCGGCATCCGCCTGACCATCAACGGCGAAGTGCGCCAGGACGGCAACAGCAGCGCAATGCTCAACCCGATCGTGCCGATGATCCAGCACATGGCCGGCTGCTTCTCGCTGCAGGCCGGGGACGTGATCCTCACCGGCACGCCAGTGGGCGTCGGTCCGCTGAATGTCGGTGATGAGATCGTTCTGGAGTTGCCAGGCGCCAGCCGGTTTACCAGCAGCGTTCGCTAGTCCGGACACTGCTAATCCCTGTGGGAGCGAGCTTGCTCCCACATTGGTTTTGTCGTGGTCTGTAAAAGGCTCAGCCTGTCATTTCCCGTTTTTTTCACATCCTGTCTGGATAATTTCAGGGCATTCGGCCTCTGAGCCGGCCGCAAACTGTGCTATTACCCCTAGCCTGAATTTCTGGAACGCATTCCCCGATGGCCACTTCTCCGCTTTCCACGCTTAAACCTGCTCGCCGCTCACGCTTCGCCCTGCGCTGGCAAATCTGGCTACTGCTGGTGGCCGTTGTCGCCTACGGCGTTGCGTTTTCCATGCACTGGGATGCGCGGGGCGTGCTCTGGGTGAAAGAGCAATTCAAAAGCCCGGCCGAGCGTCAGGCCAGTATCTGGCTTCCGGACTACCGGGCGGTGATCGATGCCAAGCCGTTGCCGGGCATGGAGAAGGACGAAGCATCGGACCTGGCCTATGACCCCCAGACCAAAACCCTGTTTTCGGTCATGGGCAAGAACCCGTTCCTGGTTGAACTGACATTGCAGGGCGACGTGCTGCGTAAAATGCCGCTGGTGGGTTGGAGCAACCCGGAAGGCGTTGCTGTACTGGGTAACGGCCTGTTGGCGATTGTCGATGAGCGCGAGCACCTGATCACTGTTGTCAAGGTCGATGCCGACACCCGCGAACTGAACATCGCCGATTTCCCGAAATACGACCTGGGGCCTTCCAAAGATCAGAACAAGGCCTTCGAAGGTGTCACCTGGGACTCGAGTAATCAGCAGCTGGTGCTGGGCGAAGAGCGTCCGCCGGCATTGTTTACCTGGAAAGGCGACGGCAAGGTCCTTACCGGTGACAAGCTGAAACTGGCCAGCCATGCGCTGGATATGCGCAACCTGTCGGCACTGGCGATCGACCCACGGACCGGTCACATGCTGGTGCTGTCCGCCGAGTCGCACCTGTTGCTGGAGCTGGACAAGAAGGGTGAACAGGTCAGTTTCATTGCTCTGTTGCGTGGCTTCAACGGCCTGAAAAATACCATTCCGCGTGCCGAAGGCGTGGCTATGGATGAAGCGGGCACGCTGTACATGGTGAGTGAGCCGAACCTGTTTTATCGCTTCGAAAAACAGCACTGACGTTTACGATTTGCAGGATTGCCTGTGCTCGGTTGTAGGATCGGGCCTGTGACCATTAAGCTTCAGTTCAGACAGGCGTGATATTTCATCCGCTTGTCTTGACCCTGAGCCCGCCCGAATGCGTCGATTTGCCCGCCCCAAATCCCTGATTCTGATCCTGTCGGTGCTCTCGCTGATCGCGTTGATAGCGATCGCCCAGTACCAGCGCCTGTTCGAGCGCACCTGGTTCAATCTGCAGACGCTATGGCAGCCGGTGAGTTCCCGGTCCATGGGGCTTGACCAATATCAGGTCGTGACCGAAGCGCAGGTGATCGATAGCCAGGTTGAAAACGTTTCAGCACTGACCTACGACCCAGTGCGCAAAAGCCTGTTCACCGTGACCAACAAGCGAAGCGAGTTGATCGAGTTGTCCCTCGACGGCAGGATTTTGCGCCGTGTGGCGCTGGTCGGTTTCGGCGATCCCGAGGCGGTGGAGTTCATCAGCGCCGACACCTACGTGGTCGCTGACGAAAGCCAGCAGCGTCTGATCAAGATTCATCTGGAGCAGGACACGACCTTCGTCGACGCGGCAGACGCCGAACAAGTGACTATCGGCGTACACATGAGCAACAACAAGGGCTTCGAGGGATTGGCTTACGATTCGGTGGGCAAGCGCCTGTTCGTGGCCAAGGAGCGCGATCCGATGCTGATCTACGAGGTACACGGCTTTCCGCGCTTCAACCCTGAAGAATCCTGGGCGGTGCACGTGATCAACGACCCCAAGCGTGATGCCGGGATGTTTGTGCGGGACCTGTCGAGCCTGCAATACGACGAGCGCAGCGGGCATTTGCTGGCGCTGTCGGATGAGTCGCGTTTGATTCTGGAGCTGGATGTGGATGGGCGTCCGCTGAGCACAATGTCATTGAGCAAGGGGAGCCAGGGTCTGCAGAAAAACGTGCCGCAAGGGGAGGGGATCGCCATTGACGACGACGGTACGCTGTACCTCGTCAGTGAGCCGAACCTGCTCTATGTGTTCAAGAAACCAAACCAAAACTGAATCGCACTGCAAAACCACTGTGGGAGCGAGCCTGCTCGCGAAGACGGTCTGTCAGTCGACATCTTTACCGACTGCCCCGGCCCCTTCGCGAGCAGGCTCGCTCCCACAGGTTGATTGGCAAGCCTGATTTATTCGGCGCGCAGGGTCTTCACGCCTTCGCTTGTACCCAGCAGCAACAGATCCGCCGGGCGTGCTGCGAACAAACCATTGGTGACCACGCCGACGATCGCATTGATCTGCGTCTCCAACTCCACCGGATTGGTGATCTGCATGTTGAACACGTCGAGGATGATGTTGCCGTTGTCGGTGACTACGCCTTCACGGTAAACCGGATCGCCGCCGAGCTTTACCAGCTCACGGGCCACGTGGCTGCGGGCCATCGGGATCACTTCCACCGGTAGTGGGAAGGTACCGAGGACCGGCACCAGTTTGCTGGCGTCGGCGATGCAGATGAACGTCTTGGCCACGGCCGCGACAATTTTCTCGCGGGTCAGGGCAGCGCCGCCGCCCTTGATCAGGTTCAGGTGCTCGTCGCTTTCATCGGCGCCGTCGACATAGAACTCCAGGTTGCTGACGGTGTTCAGTTCGTACACCGCAATCCCGTGGCCCTTGAGGCGCGCGGCGGTGGCTTCGGAACTGGCGACGGCGCCATCGAATGCGCCCTTGTGTCGGGCCAGGGCATCGATGAAGCAGTTCGCGGTGGAGCCGGTGCCGACCCCGACGATGCTCTTGTCGTCGAGTTTCGGAAGGATGAAGTCGACGGCGGCCTGGGCCACTGCCTGTTTGAGTTGATCCTGGTTCATGCGGGCTCCGAGGTGCCGAAGAGAGAACGAAAGGCCGGCATTATAGGCTTCGGGGCGGGGAAGGTCATTGCCCAATTGGCAGATCAGGTGCGTTCCCGATTCCTGTAGGAGCGAGCTCGCTCGCGATGGGCGTGAACGATAACGCGTAAAACCAGGCAGCCAGCGGCGCCCTCGAGTTTTTCGCGAGCAGGCTCGCTCCTACAGGGTGGTCGCACGCCTGAAAGCCGGGTTAGACTCCGTGGTCCTGCCCAACCCGCTCAGTGATGCTTTCCGATGCTTGAACAGTACGTCAAAAAGATCCTCACCTCGCGCGTTTATGACGTTGCCGTAGAAACCCCGTTGCAGACTGCCCGCCAGCTCTCCGAGCGGCTGGGCAACAGCATTTGGCTCAAGCGTGAAGACTTGCAGCCGGTGTTCTCGTTCAAGATTCGCGGTGCCTACAACAAGTTGACCCAGTTGAGCGACGAAGAGCGCGCTCGCGGCGTGGTCACCGCGTCGGCGGGCAACCATGCACAAGGCCTGGCCCTGGCGGCGAAGGTGCTCGGTGTGAAAGCGACCATCGTCATGCCCAAGACCACCCCGGAGATCAAGGTCGAAGGCGTGCGTTCCCGCGGCGGTAAAGTGGTGCTGCATGGCGATTCGTTCCCGGAAGCCCTGGCTTACTCGCTGAAACTGGTCGATGAAAAAGGCTACGTCTACATTCATCCCTACGACGATCCCCACACCATTGCCGGGCAGGGCACCGTGGCAATGGAGATTCTGCGCCAGCATCCGGCGCCGCTGGATGCGATTTTCGTCCCGGTGGGCGGCGGCGGTCTGATCGCCGGTATCGCCGCATACGTGAAGTACCTGCGCCCGGACATCAAGATCATCGGTGTCGAACCGGATGACTCCAACTGCCTGCAAGCCGCCATGGCGGCGGGAGAGCGTGTGGTGTTGCCGACGGTGGGCATCTTCGCCGACGGTGTTGCGGTGGCCCAGATCGGTCAGCACACCTTTGACATCTGTAAAGATCATGTCGATGAAGTGATCACCGTCAGCACCGACGAAATCTGTGCCGCCATCAAGGATATCTATGACGATACCCGTTCGATCACCGAACCTGCCGGCGCCTTGGGCGTGGCCGGGATCAAGAAGTATGTCGAGCAGCATGGTGTCAGCGGACAGACCTTCGTGGCCATCGACTCCGGGGCCAACGTCAACTTCGATCGCCTGCGCCACGTCGCCGAGCGTGCGGAGCTGGGCGAGGGCCGCGAAGCCATCATCGCCGTGACCATTCCCGAGAAGCCGGGCAGCTTCAAGGCGTTCTGCGAGGCGATCGGCAAGCGCCAGATCACCGAATTCAACTACCGCTACAACACCGGCAGCGAAGCGCACATCTTTGTCGGCGTACAGACCCACCCGGAAAACGACCCGCGCAGCGCACTGATCGCCAGCCTGAGCGAGCAAGGTTTCCCGGTGCTGGACCTGACCGACAACGAACTGGCCAAGCTGCACATCCGCCACATGGTGGGCGGTCGTGCGGCGCATGTGGTCGATGAAGTGATCCTGCGTTTCGAATTCCCGGAGCGGCCGGGCGCGCTGTTCAACTTCCTCAACAAGCTCGGCGGGCGCTGGAACATCTCGATGTTCCACTACCGCAACCATGGTGCGGCGGATGGCCGAGTCGTTGCTGGCCTGCAAGTGCCCCACGACGAACGCCACCTGGTGCCGGCGGCGCTGGAAGAAATCGGCTACCCGTACTGGGACGAAAGCGACAACCCGGCCTATCAGCTGTTTCTTGGCTGAAGGGCTACGCTGATGGGCAGGTCATAAGGAAATCGAACAATGGAAACGTTAACTGCCCTGAAAGCGGCGCACATGGTGGCAACTGTTGTACTGCTGGCTTGTGCGCTGGGTCTGGGAGTCTGGGTCTTGCTGGCGCGGCGCAAGGGTGATGCGACAGCGGGAAGCCGCACCCTGCAACGGCCACGTGTATTTGTCTGGCTGTTGATGGGGCTGGCGCTGCTTAGCATGCCGTTTACTGGCTGGTGGATGGTGCATCTGGTGGGCTGGCCACTGGGTCAGACCTGGTTGCTGGCCTCCAGCGTGCTTTACACCGTGGCGGCGCTGGCGTGGTTCTGGTTGTTGGTGCGACTGAACAAGCTGCGCAAGGCGCCGGGGGGCGTGGGTAAATTCACCTTTGCCTTGGCGTTGTTCAGCTTTGCCTGCTTTGTCGCCATTGCGGGGTTGATGGGCGCCAAGCCTTTGTAGGAGCGAGCTTGCTCGCGAAAAACTCAAGATCGCCGCAGGGCATCAGGTGCCCCGCGTTATCGTTAACGACCATCGTCGGAACGCCGCCCGGAGCAAGCTCGCTCCTACAATAAGGCGATATCAGCCGCGCAGGCTAATTACCGGCCAGCCACGCTTCTCCGCCTCGGCCCGCAGGTTCGGGTCCGGATCAACCGCCACCGGGTTAGTCACCTGCTCCAGCAACGACAAGTCGTTCATCGAGTCGCTATAGAAGTAGCTGTCTTCCAGCGTATACCCGGTTTCCTCCAGCCAGCGATTCAGCCTTGTCACCTTGCCTTCGCGGAAGCACGGCACATCGGTGCTGCGCCCGGTGTAGCGGCCGTCGACCATTTCACACTCGGTGGCGATCAGGGTGTCGACGCCCAGACGCTCGGCAATGGGGCCTGTGACGAAGCGGTTGGTCGCCGTGATGATCACCAGTTTGTCGCCGGCATCGCGGTGCTTCTTCAGCAGCTCAAGTCCCTTGGGCAGCACGATCGGTTCGATGCAGTCGCGCATGTAATCGCTGTGCCACTGATCCAGCGTGGCCATTTCAGTGCGACCGAGGACTTCCAGGCAGAAGTTCAGGTAAGCCGCGTTATCCAGTTTGCCGGCCAGGTAATCCTGGTAGAACGCATCGTTGCGAGTCTTGTAGGCAACGGCGTCGAGAAAGCCGCGCTCGCAGAGATAGTCGCCCCAGGCGTGATCGCTGTCACCGCCCAGAAGGGTGTTGTCCAAATCGAATAAAGCCAGGCGCATTGCAGTTACCCGCTGAAAAGTCAGTAAAAAGGCGACAAGAATACGGTCTTTTCACAAGAGTGCACATAAGGTAGGAACCTTCGTTGCCGCCTTCACAACCTTTGTGGAACAATGCGGCGACATGCGTTTGCGAGGTTGTTGCCGTGATCGACCCCGATGGTTTTCGCCCCAATGTCGGGATCATTCTGACGAATGACGCCGGCCAGGTGCTATGGGCTCGCCGAATCAATCAGGATGCCTGGCAGTTTCCGCAGGGGGGAATCAACCCCGAAGAGACGCCGGAAGACGCCTTGTACCGCGAGCTGAACGAAGAAGTAGGCCTGGAGCGCGAAGATGTTGAAATTCTCGCCTGCACCCGGGGCTGGTTGCGCTATCGTTTGCCGCAACGTCTGGTACGTACCCACAGCCAACCGCTGTGCATCGGCCAGAAACAGAAATGGTTTCTCCTGCGCCTGATCTCCAACGAGCAGCGGGTGCGGATGGATTTGACCGGTAAACCGGAGTTCGATGGCTGGCGCTGGGTCAGCTATTGGTATCCGTTGGGCCAGGTGGTGACATTCAAGCGCGAGGTGTATCGACGCGCTCTCAAAGAGCTTGCCCCGCGCCTTTTAGCGCGCGACTGACGACGGAGTTCGACCCCGAGCCATGCTCAATACGCTGCGCAAGATCGTCCAGGAAGTTAACTCCGCCAAGGATCTCAAGGCGGCGTTGGGGATTATTGTGTTGCGCGTCAAAGAGGCCATGGGCAGCCAGGTCTGCTCGGTCTACCTGCTTGACCCCGAGACCAACCGTTTCGTGCTGATGGCCACCGAGGGCTTGAACAAGCGCTCGATCGGCAAGGTCAGCATGGCCCCCAATGAAGGTCTGGTCGGCCTGGTCGGCACGCGTGAAGAACCCCTGAACCTCGAAAACGCCGCGGATCACCCGCGCTACCGCTACTTTGCCGAGACCGGTGAGGAGCGCTATGCCTCGTTCCTCGGGGCGCCGATCATTCACCACCGCCGCGTCGTCGGCGTGTTGGTCATCCAGCAAAAAGAACGTCGCCAGTTCGATGAAGGTGAAGAAGCCTTCCTCGTGACCATGAGCGCACAGCTCGCCGGGGTTATCGCCCACGCCGAAGCCACCGGTTCGATCCGTGGCCTCGGTCGTCAGGGCAAAGGCATACAGGAAGCCAAGTTCATCGGCGTGCCGGGTTCGCCGGGTGCGGCGGTCGGCACCGCGGTGGTCATGCTGCCACCGGCGGACCTGGACGTGGTGCCCGACAAGAGCATCACCGACATCGAAGCCGAGCTGGGGCTGTTCAAGACCGCGATCGAAGGCGTACGTGCCGACATGCGCGCGTTGTCCGCCAAGCTTGCCACGCAGTTGCGCCCGGAAGAGCGGGCCTTGTTCGACGTCTACCTGATGATGCTCGACGATGCCGCGCTGGGCAGCGAAGTCACCACAGTGATCAAGACCGGTCAGTGGGCTCAGGGCGCGTTGCGCCAAGTGGTCACCGATCACGTCAACCGTTTCGAATTGATGGACGACGCTTACCTGCGCGAGCGTGCTTCGGACGTCAAGGATCTCGGTCGGCGCCTGCTGGCCTATTTGCAGGAAGAGCGCCAGCAAACCCTGGTCTACCCCGACAACACCATTCTGGTCAGCGAGGAACTGACGCCGGCGATGCTCGGCGAGGTTCCGGAAAGCAAGCTGGTGGGCCTGGTTTCGGTACTCGGTTCCGGCAACTCCCATGTCGCAATCCTGGCGCGCGCCATGGGTATTCCGACGGTAATGGGCCTGGTCGATCTACCGTATTCCAAGGTCGATGGCATCGACATGATCGTCGATGGGCATCGGGGCGAGGTCTATACAAACCCCAGTGACGTGCTGCGCAAGCAGTTCGCCGAAGTGGTCGAGGAAGAGAAACAACTGGCCCTGGGACTGGACGCGTTGCGCGATCTGCCGTGTATCACGGTCGATGGCTACCGCATGCCGCTGTGGGTCAACACCGGCTTGCTGGCCGATGTGGCGCGGGCGCAGAAGCGTGGTGCCGAAGGCGTCGGGCTGTACCGCACCGAAGTGCCGTTCATGATCAACCAGCGCTTCCCGAGCGAAAAGGAGCAACTGGCGATCTACCGCGAGCAACTCGCCTCGTTCCACCCGCAACCGGTGACCATGCGCACCCTGGACATCGGTGGCGACAAGTCGCTGTCGTACTTCCCGATCAAGGAAGACAACCCGTTCCTCGGCTGGCGTGGCATTCGCGTCACCCTCGACCACCCGGAAATTTTCCTGGTGCAGACCCGGGCCATGCTCAAGGCCAGTGAAGGCCTGAACAACCTGCGGATTCTGCTGCCGATGATCTCTGGCACCCATGAGCTGGAAGAAGCCCTGCACCTGATCCACCGGGCCTGGGGCGAAGTGCGCGACGAAGGCTGCGACGTGCCGATGCCGCCGGTTGGCGTGATGATCGAGATTCCGGCGGCGGTGTATCAGACCAAGGAACTGGCGCGGCAAGTGGACTTCCTTTCGGTCGGTTCCAACGACCTGACCCAGTACCTGTTGGCCGTGGACCGCAACAATCCGAGGGTAGCCGATCTTTACGACTACCTGCATCCGGCGGTGCTGCAAGCCTTGCAAACCGTCGTGCGCGACGCCCATGCCGAAGGCAAGCCGGTGAGCATCTGCGGTGAAATGGCCGGTGACCCGGCGGCGGCCGTGCTGTTGATGGCAATGGGTTTCGACAGCCTGTCGATGAACGCCACCAACTTGCCGAAGGTGAAGTGGATGCTGCGTCAGATCAATCTGAGCAAGGCCAAGGAGCTGCTAGAGGAACTGATGACCATCGACAACCCGCAGGTGATTCACAGCTCGCTGCAGCTGGCACTGAAGAACCTCGGGCTGGCGCGGATGATCAACCCGGCTTCGGTCAAGCCCCTCTAAATCTGCGGCGCGCCCTTCGCGAGCAGGCTCGCTCCCACAGAGATCTTCGGTGAACACAGAACCTGTGAACATTGGAGATCAAATGTGGGAGCGAGCCTGCTCGCGAAAGGGGAAGTTCTGACGACTCTTATTCAAGCCTGATCTCCACTTCTCCAAGATGCCCCCCATACGGCCCGAAACTGCGCTCAACCATGAGGCGCGCCCCATCCGCCTGCACAATCAACGCCGTACTCGCCCGCGTTCCATAACTCTGACTGGCAATGAACACGCTCGACAGCAATGTCTCGGTAGCCAGCCCCACTCCGGTATCCGGCAGCTCGGCAAACGGCGCGGTCTGCGCATCGCTCAATAACGCCAACAGCGCCTGAGGCTGTGGATCATCCAGCACTTCGCGCAATGCAGCCTTGGCCTTGAGCAACTTCGGCCAGGGCGTATCCAGCCCGGCATTGGATAATCCGTAGACCCCTGGCGCCAGCATCACCGCGTTCGATTCCCGGGCGTTGAAGTGCCAGAGCTCATGGGTGTTGCCGATCAGCAGGTTAAAACCACCGTATTCCGGCGAACGGTCGACAACGTCGGCTAAATAGTGGTCAATTGGCATTTCCCCGGTGAGAAATCGCGCGACCAGCTCTCCACGAGACTTGCGCCCTGGCGGTCGATGGGGATCGCGGATGTTGGTCAGCGCCGCAAAACGTCCGTTGGCACCGACACCGAGCCAGGTGCCACCGGCCTCAAGGTCGCGCCCGGCATGTACGTGCGGCGCTTCAGGCCATGGCGCCAGAGGCAGGCTGGGGCGGGCATAGAATTCATCGCGATTGGCCGCCACGACCAGCGGCTGGGCATGACCCGGGCGCCAGGCAAAAACAATCAGGCACATAAGAGAGTCCGTGTGTGTTTTTTGCCCACTCTACGCAGACATCACTCATCGATCCATCGCCTTGCACAGTGGAGCTCGAGGCCATGCATCCGTTACCATGCCGCTCCGGTTTTGGGGATACGGGCGGGACGACAATGGAATTTCTGCTCTATCTGGCGCTGGGCGCCTGTGCAGGTGTACTCGCCGGGCTGTTTGGCGTGGGCGGCGGGATCATCATCGTCCCGGTGCTGGTGTTGAGCTTCAAGGCCCAAGGGTTCGATCCGTCAGTCCTCACGCACCTGGCAGTGGGGACCTCCCTGGCGACGATCATCTTTACCTCGGTCAACGCGGTACGTGAGCATCACCGTCGTCGTGCCGTGCTTTGGCCGATCTTCATGTGGATGACTGTCGGCATTCTGATGGGTGCCGGGTTTGGCGCCCTGACGGCGGAAGCGATTTCCGGCCCCAACCTGCAGAAACTCATTGGTGTATTCGCCCTGGTGATCGCCGCTCAGCTGGCGCTGGACGTCAAACCCAAGGCCAGCCGAACCGTACCGGGCAAACTCGGTCTGACCGTGGCCGGCAGCGTGATTGGCTGGGCCTCGGCGATTTTCGGTATTGGCGGCGGTTCGTTGACCGTGCCGTTCCTGACCTGGCGCAGTGTGCCGATGCAGCAAGCCGTGGCCACTTCATCGGCCTGCGGCCTGCCGATTGCCCTGGCCAGTGCATTAAGTTTCATGATTCTGGGCTGGCACGATCCGTTGCTCCCGGCCCATAGTCTCGGTTTCGTTTATTTGCCGGCGTTGCTGGGCATTGCCCTGACCAGCATGGTGTTCGCCCGATTGGGCGCGCGACTGGCCCACAGGTTGTCACCGAAGTTGCTGAAAAGGCTGTTTGCCGCTTTGCTGTTCTGCGTCGGCCTGAACTTCCTGCTCTGACGGGCAGCGCAATCCTGGCTTAATCCTGAGGTGGCAGCGTCGCCCGGGAATTTTTAAGATTTGAACTCTAACGAGGAGTCGCAATGCTGCCTTACCCGCAGATCGACCCGGTGGCCTTGGCCATCGGTCCGCTGAAAATCCACTGGTACGGTCTGATGTACCTGATCGGCATCGGCGGCGCCTGGCTGCTGGCGTCCCGCCGCTTGAACCGCTTCGACCCGACCTGGACCAAGGAGAAACTCTCCGACATGGTGTTCTGGATGTCGATGGGGGTGATCGTCGGCGGGCGATTGGGTTATGTGCTGTTCTACGATCTGCATGCCTACCTCGCCAACCCGACACTGATTTTCGAAGTGTGGAAGGGTGGCATGTCGTTCCACGGTGGTTTCATCGGTGTGATGCTGGCGGCGTTGTGGTTCGGCAAGAAGAACAACAAGTCGTTCTTCCAGCTGATGGATTTCGTCGCGCCAATGGTGCCGATTGGCCTGGGTGCCGGGCGTATCGGCAACTTCATCAATGCCGAGCTGTGGGGCAAGCCGACCGACGTGCCGTGGGCGATGATTTTCCCGCCGTTCAGCGACCCGGCGCAGCTGCCGCGCCACCCCTCGCAGCTGTACCAGTTCGCCCTCGAAGGCGTGGCGCTGTTCCTGATCCTCTGGCTGTTCTCGCGCAAACCGCGACCGACCATGGCGGTCTCCGGGATGTTCGCGCTGTTCTATGGCATCTTCCGTTTCATCGTCGAGTTCGTCCGTGTACCGGACGCCCAGCTGGGCTATCTGGCCTGGAACTGGCTGACCATGGGTCAGGTGCTGTGCGTGCCGATGATCGTCGGTGGTCTGTTGCTGATCTGGCTGGCGTATCACCGCGCCCCGGCATCTCCAGCGGCAGCCGTATAAATTCGAATCCCGCAGCGATGGCTGCGGGTTCAAGGACACAGGTAACTCATGAAGCAATATCTCGAATTGGTCGCCCACGTCATCAAGAACGGCACCAAACAGGCCAATCGTACCGGCGTGAACACCATCAGTTTCCCCGGCGCGATGCTGCGTTATGACCTGCAGGAAGGCTTTCCGGCGATCACCACGCGCAAAATGGCGTTCAAATCGGCCATCGGCGAAATGTGCGGATTCCTGCGTGGGGTGAACAACGCTGCTGAATTCCGCGCCCTGGGTTGCAAGGTCTGGGACCAGAACGCCAACGAAAACGCCCAGTGGCTGGCCAACCCGTTCCGTCAGGGCGAAGACGACCTCGGCGAAATCTACGGCGTGCAATGGCGCAAATGGCCGGCGTACAAGCAGATCCCGGTCAGCAACCAGGCCGCTATCGAGCAAACCCTGAAGCAAGGCTACCGCCAGATCGCCGAAGGTGAGGAAGACGGCCAGGCCTACGTGGTGCTGTACAAGGCCATCGATCAGGTCCGCCAGTGTGTCGATACCATCATCAAGGACCCGGGCAGCCGTCGCATCCTGTTCCACGGCTGGAACTGCGCCCAGCTTGATGAAATGGCCCTGCCGCCGTGCCACCTGCTGTACCAGTTCCACCCGAATGTCGAGACCAAAGAGATCTCTTTGACCCTCTACATCCGCTCCAACGACCTGGGCCTTGGCACGCCGTTCAACCTCACCGAAGGCGCCGCGCTGCTGAGCCTGATCGGTCGCCTGACCGGCTACACGCCGCGCTGGTTCACCTATTTCATCGGTGATGCCCACGTCTACGAAAACCACCTGGACATGCTCAACGAACAGCTCAAGCGAGAGCCGTTCCCGATGCCGAAACTGGTGATTTCCGACCGTGTGCCGGAGTTTGCCAAGACGGGTGTGTATCAGCCGGAGTGGCTGGAGCTGGTGGAGCCGAGTGATTTTTCGCTGGAAGGCTACAAACACCACGCGCCGATGACCGCGCCGATGGCGGTCTGAGATACAGCACCGAGCCAATGTGGGAGCGAGCCGGCTCGCGAATACGGTCTGTCAGTGACTTTGCTATCAACTGACACGACCCCTTCGCGAGCAGGCTCGCTCCCACAGTTGCTTTTCGGTGTTCTCAATGGCCGTGACTGCGGCCTACATGGGAATGCTCCACCTCCGTCGCCACAACCCCGCCGCTCACTTCCAGCCGCTGCAAAATCCCGCATTGATCGACCCCCGGCCGCTCGCCGCAGCGTTGGCGCAGGTCGAACAGTTGTGTCTGCAAGGCCAGCAAGCCGTCGATCCGCGCTTTGACGTGATGGATGTGCTCGTCGATCAGTGCATTGACGCTTTCGCACTGGTCCTGCGGACTGTCGCGAAACGCCAGCAGGCTGCGGATTTCTTCGAGCGTCATGTCGAGGGTGCGGCAGTTGCGGATGAACGTCAGGCGCTCGGCGTGGGCCTGGGTGTAGACGCGATAATTGCCGTCACTGCGGGCCGGTTCCGGCAGAAGGTTTTCGCGCTCGTAGTAGCGGATCGTTTCCACGGCGCAGTCCGTGAGTTTCGCCAATTCTCCAATTTTCATGACGCCAATCTCCAAAACTCCAGAAAGGGTGCTTGACCCTATAGTGGCTACAGGGTCTTTACTTGGCAACAGGCACTCTTATGGACGTAACCAATGAGCGATTCCCTGCATTCCCACAAACCCGGGGCTGAGCACGAGCACAGCCACAAGCTCAAACCCGTGCCAAAACATGACCATGGCGGTCACGGCGACTCCTGCTGCTCATCTAAAGCGGCAGCGCCTGCGCTGGTAAAACTGAGTGAATCGCCGACGCCCGGGGCCCGATTGAGCAGTTTTCGCATCGAGGCGATGGACTGTCCAACCGAACAGACGCTGATCCAGAACAAGCTAAGCAAACTGACCGGGGTGCAGCAGCTGGAGTTCAATCTGATTAATCGGGTGCTCGGCGTGACCCACGATTTGCCCGGTATCGAGCCGATCGTCGAAGCCATCAAGTCCTTGGGCATGTATGCCGAACCGATGGATCAGGGGGCTGAAACCCCGACGCCGGAGCCTCGGAAAAAACCGTGGTGGCCCTTGGCGCTGTCCGGTGTTGGTGCATTGCTGGCGGAAGTTATCCATTTCACCGGTTCCGCACCGAACTGGGTGGTGGCGGTTATTGCACTGGTCTCGATCCTCAGTGGTGGCCTCGGTACCTACAAAAAAGGCTGGATCGCCCTCAAGAACCGCAACCTGAACATCAATGCGCTGATGAGCATTGCCGTGACCGGCGCGGTGCTGATCGGCCAGTGGCCGGAAGCGGCCATGGTGATGTTCCTGTTCACCGTGGCCGAGTTGATCGAAGCCCGATCCCTCGATCGCGCGCGCAATGCCATCGGCGGCCTGATGCAGATGACCCCGGACACGGCAACGGTGTTACAGGCTGACGGGACCTGGCTTGAGCAGGATGTCAAAACCATTGGGCTCGGCACGCGTGTACGGGTGCGTCCCGGTGAGCGTATCGGCCTGGACGGCGAAGTGCTGTCCGGTCGTTCGACCATCGATCAGGCGCCAATTACCGGTGAAAGCCTGCCGGTGGAGAAAACCGTCGGCGACAAAGTATTCGCCGGCACCATCAACCAGGCCGGCTCCCTGGAGTACGCGGTGACCGCCGCGGCGGATAACTCGACCCTGGCCCGCATCATCCACGCCGTCGAGCAGGCTCAGGGCGCACGGGCGCCGACCCAGCGTTTCGTCGACAGCTTCTCGAAAATCTACACCCCGGCGGTGTTCGTCCTGGCCCTGGCGGTGGCGGTGATCCCGCCAATGTTCTTGGGCGCGTTGTGGTTCGACTGGATTTATCGGGCGCTGGTGCTGCTGGTGGTGGCCTGCCCCTGTGCGCTGGTGATTTCCACGCCGGTGACCATCGTCAGTGGCCTCGCGGCGGCGGCGCGCAAAGGCATTCTGGTCAAAGGCGGCATCTATCTGGAGGGCGGTTACAAGCTCGACTACCTGGCCCTGGACAAGACCGGCACCATCACCCATGGCAAACCGGTGCAGACCGATTATCTGTCGCTGGACCCGACCGTCGATGAGTTGGCACCAGCCATTGCCGCCGCGCTGGCCGGGCGCTCGGATCACCCGGTTTCCCTGGCCATCGCCAAAGCGGCTGTGGATAAACAAATCGCGCCGCTGATTGTGGATAACTTCGAAGCCTTGGGCGGGCGCGGTGTGCGCGGCGAGATCAACGGCCAGCTCTACCATTTGGGCAACCATCGTCTGGTGGAGGATCTGGGCCTGTGTTCGCCGGCGCTGGAAGAAAAGTTGTTTGCCCTTGAAAAGCAGGGCAAGTCGGTGGTGCTGCTGCTTGATTCGTCCGGTCCGTTGGCGTTGTTCGCCGTCGCCGATACGGTAAAGGCGACCAGCCGCGAAGCTATCCGGCAACTGCATGACTTGGGCATCAAAACCCTGATGCTCACTGGCGATAACGTCCACACCGCGCAGGCTATCGCTGCACAAGTCGGCATCGACGAGGCCAAGGGCGACCTGTTGCCGGGTGACAAATTGCAAGCCGTCGATGCCCTTTATGCCCAAGGGCATCGGGTCGGCATGGTCGGCGACGGCATCAACGACGCCCCGGCACTGGCACGTTCGGAGATCGGTTTCGCCATGGCCGCCGCCGGCACCGATACTGCGATCGAAACTGCCGATGTTGCCCTGATGGACGACGATCTACGCAAGATCCCGGCATTCATCCGCCTGTCATGGCAGACATCGAGCATTCTCAAGCAGAACATCGCCCTGGCTTTGGTCATCAAGGCGATCTTTCTTGGGGTAACCTTCGCCGGGGTCGCTACCATGTGGATGGCAGTGTTCGCCGACATGGGCGTGAGTTTGCTGGTGGTGTTCAACGGATTGCGCCTGCTGCGCAAGTAAAGGATGAGGGACGGTTGTGCTGAGTGCCGAGCTGAAGGCGTTTTACATGGTGGCCCGCCTGGGCAGCATTACCCAGGCTGCAAAAAAGCTTGGCCTGAGCCAGCCGACGGTGACGACGCAGATCCGCAACCTCGAAAGTCAGTATTCGGTCGAGTTGTTCTACCGTGGCGGCCGGCGTCTGAGCGTCAGCGAAGAGGGCGCGCGGCTGCTGCCGATGGTCAAGGTGCTGATGCAACAAGAAGCCGACATCGAGTTTTTCCTGCGTAACTGCGGTCAGGTCCAGGGCACGCTGCGTATTGCCGCCACGGCGCCGTATTACATCCTCGACCTGGTGAAGACCTTTCGCGAGCGATTGCCGCAGGTTGAAGTTTCGGTGGAAATCGGCAACTCCCAGCAAGTGCTCGAAGCGCTGGAGGAGTACCGGGTCGATGTCGCGGCGTCGTCGCAGTTGCTCGATGACGCGAGGCTGATTCGCCGGGTGCTCGGCAGCGATCCACTGGTGCTGGCGGTGCATCGCAATCATCCGCTGGCGGTTCACGATCACGTACCGCTCGGCGCCTTGGCCGGGCATACCCTGCTGATGCGCGAACCGGGCTCGACCACCCGCCGCCTGACCGAAGAATTGCTGGCCAGTGCCGGGGTGTGTTTCGGCCCGCTGCTGGAAATCGGCAGCCGCGAATCGATCCGCGAAGCGGTGCTGCGCAACATAGGCATCAGCATCATTGCCCGCCAGGAAGTCCCGCACGATCCGCAGTTGCGGGTACTGACCATCGAAAATGCGCCGCAAATCCCGGAATACCTGTATTGCCTCAAGGAGCGTAAAAACGCGCGGCTGCCGGCGGCGTTTCTGGGGTTGGCGCAGGAAATGGCTCCGGCCTGAAGATCTGAGGTGACTGTGCCGGCCTCTTCGCGAGCAGGCTCGCTCCCACAGTTGACCGCACTGCAATGTGGGAGCGAGCCTGCTCGCGAAGGCGCCAGATCAAACAACACAGAGCTTGAAGGCTGAACCAAAAATCCTGAATACCACTATCGGCAGTTTTTGCCTTACTGCCACATGACGGACTCATTACAACTCTAGGATGGCCCCATCTGCTCGATGAGGTCCGTCCATGAACAACTCGATCACCACTGCCCTGGCCAATCCCGGCGCGCCCATGAAAGTACGCGGCGTGCACAAGCGTTTCGGTGCTTTCACCGCGCTGGATAACGTGTCCCTCGACGTGGCGGCCGGTGAGCTGGTGTGCCTGCTCGGGCCTTCCGGGTGTGGCAAAACCACCTTGCTGCGCTGCATCGCCGGTCTGGAAAAGCAGGACAGTGGCGAGTTGTACCTGGGCGACCGCGACGTTTCCCGCCTGCCACCCCAGACGCGGGACTACGGCATTCTGTTCCAGTCCTATGCGTTGTTCCCCAATCTGACTGTCGAAGCGAACATTGCCTACGGCCTCGCCGGTAATGGTCGCGACCAGATTCGCCAGCGTGTCGCTCAGATGCTGGAACTGGTCGGCCTGGGCGGCAGTGAGAAAAAGTATCCCGGTCAATTGTCCGGCGGCCAGCAACAGCGGGTTGCACTGGCTCGCGCTCTGGCCCCGGCGCCTTCGCTGTTGCTGCTCGACGAACCGATGTCGGCCCTCGATGCCCGGGTACGCGAGCACCTGTGCACCGAACTGCGCCAGCTGCAACGCAACCTCGGCATCACCACGCTGATGGTTACCCACAATCAGGACGAGGCCATGCTGATGGCCGACCGCATTGCCGTGATGAACAACGGCAAGGTCGAGCAGTACGCCACGCCGCAGGAAATCTACAATCGCCCGGCCACGCCATTCGTGGCGGAGTTCGTCGGCCAGGGCAACTGGTTGCCGTTCCAGCGCAGCAGCGACAGCCATGCCCTGGTCGGCGGTATGAGCATGCGTCTGGCCGATGGCGGCGCCAAGAGTGCGTCAGGCCGTTTGTTCTGCCGCCCGGAGGCGATCAGCATCAACCCGCTGGTGCACGAGGAAAACCTGTTCCCGGCCAAGGTTCGCGAAATCACCTTCCTCGGCAACCGCTGCCGCATGAGCTTCGAACTCGATCAGTTGCCGGGCCATGCACTGTTGGCAGAACTGGCACCGGAAGCCATGCCGCGTTTGGGCGCTCAGCAGATCATGGTCGCCTTGCCGCCACGCAGCCTGCAGGTGTTTGCCTGATGAGCGCGAACATCGCGCTGCCGCTGCCGCAAAGGCAGGTTCGGCAGATCTCCCGCGCCGAAATCGGTGACCGACTGTTCGTGGTCGGCGGCAAAGTCCTCCTGCTGGTGTTGCTCGGGGTTGCCGTGTTGATGCCGTTGCTGGCGATCTTCTGGCGTGGTTTCAGCGCCGAAGCCGGGCAGGGCGGTGGTTGGGTCGCAGCGAAAGAGTTGGTGACCAGCGAGAACTTTCACTGGTTGCTCGGTAACAGCCTGAAGGTATCCCTCAGCGTCGCAGCCATTGTCGTACCGCTGGCCTACCTGTTTGCCTACGCCCTGCAACGCACGTTGATTCCGGGTAAAGGCATCTGGCGCGGCATTTCGCTGCTGCCACTGATGGCGCCATCGATGCTGCCCGGCATTGCGCTGGTTTACCTGTTCGGCAACCAGGGCATGTTGCGTGGTCTGCTTTCGGACAACATCTACGGCTTCTGGGGCATTGTGCTCGGTGAGGTGATCTACACCTTCCCGCACGCCTTGATGATTCTGCTTTCGGCGCTGTCCCTGGCGGATGCGCGACTGTTCGATGCCGCTTCAAGCATGGGCGCCAGCCCCGCCAAAGCCTTCCGTAGCATCACCTGGCCGGCGACCCGTCAGGCAGTGTTCGCTGCGTTCTGCCTGGTGTTCACCCTGACCATCACCGATTTCGGTGTGCCCGTGGTGGTCGGTGGCGACTATCAGGTGCTGGCGCTGGAGGCCTACAAGGCTGTGGTGGGTCAGCAGCAATTCGGTCGCGGCGCCTTGATCGGCGTGGTGTTGCTGCTGCCGGCGCTGTTCAGCTTCGGGGTCGATGCCTGGTTGCGTCGGCGCCACGGCGACGCCATGAGCGGTCGTGCCCAGGTGTTCAAGCCTGTGCCATCGAAGCTGCGCGACGGATACTACCTGGCCATCGTGCTGCTGATCAGCGCCGCATTGCTGCTGGTGTTCGGCATGGCGGTGTTCTCGTCGCTGGTGAAATTCTGGCCCTACAACCTTTCGCTGTCGCTCAACCATTATCAGTTCAACGACACCGCCGGCGGTGGCTGGCTGGCCTACGGCAACAGCCTGAAGATGGCTTTGGGCACCGCGCTGATTGGCTCCATGCTGATCTTTACCGGCGCCTACCTGATGGAAAAGACCAGGGGGCAACGCGGCCTGAACCTGACCTTGCGCATGCTCAGCTTCGTGCCGATGGCGGTGCCGGGCTTAGTGCTGGGCCTCGGTTACGTCTTCTTCTTCAACCTGACCGGCAACCCGCTGCACGTGTTCTACGGGACCATGACTCTGCTGATCGTTTGCACCATTGCGCACTATTTGACCACCGCGCAAATGACCGCTACCACCGCGCTGCGTCAACTCGATGGCGAATTCGAAGCCGCCGCGCTGTCGCTCAAGGCGCCGCTGTACCGCCATTACCTGCGTGTCACCGTGCCGATCTGCCTGCCGGCGTTGCTGGACATCGTGCGCTACCTGTTCGTCTCGGCCATGACCACCGTCTCGGCGGCGATCTTCCTCTACAGCCCCGACACCATCCTCGCGGCGGTGGCGGTGCTGAACATGGACGACGCCGGCAACGTCGGCGGCGCGGCGGCGATGTCGACCCTGATTCTGTTCACCTCGGTGGGCGTGTCCCTGCTGCTGGCCTGGGCTTCGCGCGGCTTGCTGGGCCGTTCCCAGGCTTGGCGGCAGACAGCGCCCGGTCATTGATTTGCTTCTCCTCAAACCGAAAGACCTCAACTCAAAAACAGGAAAAGATCATGTTCAAGCCCCTGGCCCTGGCCGCTGCTGTCCTCACCGCTTTCAGCCTGAACGCCTTCGCTGCGAAAACCGAGTTGACGGTGTACACCGCCCTCGAAGCCGAACAACTGAAGACCTACAAGGAAGCCTTCGAAAAGGCCAATCCGGACGTCGAGATCAAGTGGGTGCGTGACTCCACCGGGATCATCACTGCCAAACTGCTGGCCGAGAAGGCCCGCCCACAGGCTGACGCCGTGTGGGGCCTGGCGGCTTCCAGCCTGGCGATCCTCGATCAGCAAGGCATGCTGCAAAGCTACGCACCCAAGGATCTTGGCCAGATCGGCGCCAACTACCGCGACGCCGCCAACCCGCCAGCCTGGGTCGGCATGGACGTCTGGGCCGCGACCATTTGCTTCAACACCGTCGAAGCCGAGAAGCAGGGCCTGACCAAGCCAGTGAGCTGGCAAGACCTGACCAAGCCTGAGTACAAAGGCAAGATCGTCATGCCGAACCCGGCATCGTCCGGCACCGGCTTCCTCGACGTCAGCGCCTGGCTGCAAACCTTCGGCGAGAAGCAGGGCTGGGCGTACATGGACGGCCTGCACCAGAACATCGGCCAGTACGTTCACTCCGGTTCCAAGCCTTGCAAACTGGCCGCCGCAGGTGAGTTCCCGATCGGTATTTCCTTCGAGTACCCGGCCGTCCAACTGAAACGCCAGGGCGCACCGCTGGACATCATCCTGCCGAAGGAAGGCCTGGGTTGGGAGATCGAAGCGACTGCGGTGATCAAGGGCACTGCCCACGAGGAAGCCGCGAAAAAACTGGCTGACTTCTCCGCCAGCCCTGAGGCGATGGAACTCTACAAAGAAAACTTCGCCGTGCTCGCTCAGCCTGGCATCGCCAAGCCGCAAACCGAACTGCCAGCCGACTACGAACAGCGCCTGATCAAGAACGACTTCGCCTGGGCCTCGAAGAACCGCGACGAGATCCTCACCGAATGGCGCAAGCGCTATGACGGCAAGTCCGAGAAAGTGGCGGCCAAGTAAGATCTTTATCGGCTGACAGGGCCTCTTCGCGAGCAGGCTCGCTCCCACAGTAGATCTCCAGTGGAAGGAGACTGGGGTAGCCGCCCAATCCAATGTGGGAGCGAGCCTGCTCGCGAAAGCGGTCTTGAATTCAGAGCACCTCTAGATGACACAACACAACGACATGCTGATCGTCGGCGCCGGCATCCTCGGTTTGTCCCACGCGTATGCCGCCGCCAAACGCGGTCTCAAGGTCACGGTTTTCGAGCGCAGTGAAACGCCCCTCGGCGCTTCGCTGCGCAACTTCGGCCAGGCACTGGTCACCGGCCAACCGCCGGGCCCGATGCTGGAGCTGGCCCGCGCCAGTCGCGGAATCTGGGGCGATTGGGCGCAGCTTGCCGGCCTGCAGCTCAAGCGCAATGGCTCGTACCTGTTCGCCCGCACCGAGGCGGAAGAACAGTTGCTGGAAGCCTTCTGTGACGGCCGCGCGGTGGAGCACGGTTACCGTGTCGAGCTGTTGCGCGGTGCCGCATTGCGCGATTTGTACGGCGGCCAGTTCCGCCATCACCGTGCGGCGTTGCACGGCATGGACGACCAGCAGCTGTATTCGCGCGAAGCGATTCCGGCGCTGATCGACTTCCTGCGTCGCGACCTGGGCGTCAAGTTTCACTTTTCCACCCTGGTCCGCGATATCGAACCGGGCCGCCTGTACAGCACCGCCGGCAGCTTCAGTGCCGAGCAGATCATCGTCTGCTCCGGCCACGACTATCAGACGTTGCTGGCCGAGCACATCGCCGAACTCGACCCGCAAATCTGCCGTCTGCAAATGCTCCGCGCCCGACCGCAGATCAACCTCAACCTGCAACACGCGTTGCTCACCGGTTTGAGTTGCGTGCACTACGGCGCCTTCGCCGACTTGCCGGAGGCCGCGGAGGTGCAGGCGGAAATCCTGCGGCACGCGCCGCACCTGCACGAGAACGGCATTCACCTGCTGATCAGTCCGACACCCTATGGCGAGTTGATCATTGGCGATTCGCACCATTACGGCCGTGATCCGTCACCCTTCAATGCCGAGCAGGTCGATGACTGGATGATCGAGCTGGCCGAGCAGACCCTGGGCTGCAAGGTGCAAGTGGTCGAACGCTGGCAGGGTGTCTATGGTTCACGGGGGCCAGGACCGTTCTCGTTCCTGCGTCCGGCAAAAGGCCTGAGCGTGGCGTTGATGCACACCGGTGTCGGCATGAGCGTCGGGCCGGCAATGGCTGAACGCAACGTTGCCACCGTATTGGAGGAAATCTGATGGAGCGCAATGAACAGGTGATTGCCGAGGTGTTCGGTTTGTACGAGCGCTTTGGCGACAGCGACTACATCGGCGAGCCGGTGTCGCAGATCGAGCACATGTCCCAGGCGGCGGAGCTGGCCATGGCCGAAGGCTTCGACGATGAGGTGGTGCTGGCGGCGTTCTTCCACGACATCGGGCATATCTGCGCTGAAAACTCGGAGAACATGGGTGGCTTCGGCGTGGTCAGCCATGAGCGGCTCGGCGCCGACTACCTGCGTCGCGCAGGCTTCAGCGAACGGATGGCACGGTTGGTGGAGTATCACGTTCAAGCCAAGCGCTATCTAACGCTCAAGGAACCGGGGTATTACGAACGCTTGAGCGTAGCCAGCCGCCGGACCCTGGAATATCAGGGCGGGGTGATGACGGCTGAAGTGGCTGAGGCGTTCGAGCGGGATCCGCTGTGTGCCTTGAGTTTGCGCATGCGCCAGTGGGATGAGCAGGCGAAAGAGATGCATGTGCCGGTGATTGATCTTGGGGTGCTGAAGGAAAAAGCGGTGCGACTATTGGCTGCGTAAGTCTCGGCACCGAGTTGCGGCCTTCGCGAGCAGGCTCGCTCCCACATTGGATTTGTGATCGACGCACATCCCCTGTGGGAGCGAGCCTGCTCGCGAAGAGGCCGGTGGCCTCACCACTGTTGCAAGGGCTAAAGCTGCTGCGCCAACGCCTCAACCTGCTCCTGTCGCTCCGCCTGATTCAACTTCGGATGCGGATTCAACGACGACCACAGCGGATGTGCCCGTGCCTTGTTCAGGGCCTCGGGCAGTTTGCCTTCGCGCCAGCTCTTGTCCTGGGGCGTGGCCACCTGAATGCTGTCCATCGCCGCATGTCCACGGGCGTTCAGCGCTTGCAGCAATTGCCGCTGGCGCAGCGCCAACAGGCGCAGCACGTTGTCATCCACCGTCAGTTCGCGCTGGCCCTTGATCTTGCCGAGCAAGCGGCTGCCATAACTGCGTGCGGTTTGCAGGGCTCCGCCGGCGATGGCCCCCGCCAGAGCCGCCGCGCCCAGGGTAATCCCGCCCACCAGCAGGTCGACCCCGGCCCCCGCAGCAGCACCCGCGGCGATACCACCACCCACGCGCACCCCCAGTTGCTTGAGGGTTTCCGGGTTGAACAGGTCATCGCCCCAACGACCGTGGAGCAGCGGCAAATCACCGGCCGCGGCATCCTGCGGACGGAAGGCGTAAAGCTTGAGCAGGGCCTCGACGCAACGCTGCTCACGCTGGCGTACGGCTTTGCGCAGTTCGCTGATCGCCTGCTGTTCCTGCTCGGCGTCACTGACCACGCTGCGCCGGCAAGCCGCGCAATCGATCAGCAATTCGGCAATCAGTCGCTCGGCGCTTTGTTGGCGAGCCAGACGCTGGGCTTGCTGATCGGCGATCAGGCGTTCGAGTTGCGGCCGGGCCGTTTCCAGCAGCAGGGCGAGGCTTTCATAGAGTCGACGTTCGCCATCCTCAGGCGGCGCAACACTGTCGAAGCGCACCAGGGCATGCAGACCCAGCCGCGCCAGCGCTTCACGCCAGGCCGGTTCGCGGTGGTTGGCGCTGCTGACGAAATTCAGCACCGGTAGCAAGGGCTTGCCGCAACCGGCCAGCACTTCCAGCTCGTCGCGGTACTTGGCCAGCACCGGTTCCCGGGCATCGATCACGTAGAGCCCGGCGTCCGACGCCAGCAACTGGCGCAGCACTTTGGCTTCCTGTTCGAACCGTTGCCGGGCTTCGCTACCCTCAAGGAAACGCGCCAGGCGAGCCGGGCCGTCGAGGCGTTCGCCGGGCCGTTCCAGGCGTTCGAGGTAATCGAGCAGGGCGATGGCGTCTTCCAGGCCAGGGGTGTCATAGAGATCGAGCAGTGGCTCGCCGTCCACCGACAACCGTGCGCCCTCGACATGCCGCGTGGTGCTGGGGCGATGGGACACTTCACCGAAGCCGACGTCGCGGGTCAGGGTGCGCAGCAACGAGGTCTTGCCGACATTGGTGTGGCCGACCACGGCGAGTTTCAGAGGCTGCTGGCGGGTGTCAGTCATGACCCGTCTCCAGCCAGTTCATCGGTGCGCAGTCGGCAAAAGGCAGCTCAAGTTGTTGCAGCGCCACGTGCCAGTCGCCGAGACGCTCGGCGTCCAGCGCTTCACCGGGCGGTGCCTGCAACAACCACACGCGGGTGGCGCTGGCGCTGCGGGCCAGTTCGGCAATCAAGGCCAGGCTGCCCCGATCCGGTGAGCGCTGTGGATCGCATGCGATGGCCAGGCGTGCCGGAGGAAAGCGACTCAGTTGTTCGAGGAGTTTGTGCCGCGATTCGCGACTGTCGAGGATGCCGGCGTTGCTCACGTTTTTCGGCAATTGCGGTGGCCACGGGCGTTGGTCATCCAGTTCAATGGCGACCAACAGCGCACCGTCGCTTTGCTGCTTGGAGACACCGCTTTCCACGCGATGCAGTTGGGCCGGTGCCGCATCGCTGACGCCGAGGCGCTCGCTGGTGGGCATCAGGCGTTCGCGCAGTTGCGCGTAACCGGGCAGGTTCAAATCCAGGCGCAGCGCCGTTTGCCTCGTCTTCCAGCGCCACAGGCAAAACAGCGCGAGCAGCAGGCGCGGCAAAACGCCGTAGACCAGCTGTACCCCCACCAGCCAGGCGGCCCAGGCCTGGCGGGCACTTTCGATGTTCAGTGCGGCATCGCCGCTGGCGCGGATCATCTCCTCGGTCGGCACGCTGAAGCCGAGCAGGGCCGGCAGCGCGCCAAGCGCCTGAGTGACGGCGATAAAGGTGTCGGCGCTGAGGATTGTGGTTTCCCAGACGAAGCCGTAGCGTCGGGTCGCCATCAGCGTCAGTAGAATGACCAAGGCGCTGAGCATCGCCAGCAACCACAGGCTGTTGACCAGCACGCCGATGGCCCAGCGATTGAGTTTCTGGCGTTGCAGCAACAGGAGCAGGGCCGGTGCCAGTTGTGCGGCTTTGGCGTCACGAGCGAGTTTTTCACTCAGCCATAGCCACAGTCGCCCGAGACTGGCGCCGTGTTCGCCGGCAAACACCAGCCCCAGGGCCCAGCTCAGCAGCAGGATCAGATTGAGCCCGAGCAGGCTGCCCATGGCCCAGAACACATTCACCGGGTGCAGGCCGTCGCCCATTGCCGTAAAGGCCAGGCCGGCGCCGCTGATCACGGCCAGCGCCGCCATTACGATCAGTGCCAGTCGTGCGCCTTGCAGCCAGTGATTGAGGGCCGCGGTCAGGCCATCGCGTTCAGCCAGCCACAGAGCCCGGCGTTGAATGCGCGACGGCAAATCGCCGCCGGCGCTACGGGCCATCCGGTTGGCTTCAAGGTCTTCCAGGGGGCCGGCGTGTTCTTCGCGCAGTCGAATGGTTTCTGTCAGCCAGAGGGTATTGAGTTCAGTCACGCGGCATCCCGTCGCTTCATTGAGCCCAGAGCATAACCGCTGTGGCGCTTATCGGCGAAAGCGAGGCTCTGGTATCCTCGCCGGCATGACTAAATCACTCCCTCTCAGCCTGATCGCAGCCCTCGGTGAAAACCGTGTGATCGGCGTCGACAACAGCATGCCCTGGCACCTGCCGGGGGATTTCAAATACTTCAAGGCGACCACCCTCGGCAAGCCGATCATCATGGGTCGCAAGACCTGGGACTCCCTCGGTCGCCCGTTGCCGGGCCGCTTGAACATCGTCGTCAGTCGTCAGGCGGATCTGGTGCTGGAAGGCGCTGAGGTTTATCCGTCGCTGGAAGCCGCCGTCGTTCGCGCGGAGGCATGGGCGAAGGAACAGGGCGTCGACGAGCTGATGCTGATTGGCGGTGCGCAGCTGTATGCGCAAGGCCTGGCGCAGGCCGATCGGTTGTACCTGACTCGCGTGGCGCTGAGCCCGGAAGGGGATGCGTGGTTTCCGGAGTTTGATTTGAACCAGTGGAAACTGGTTTCCAACATCGAAAATCCAGCAGTGGATGACAAGCCAGCGTACAACTTCGAAGTTTGGGAAAAGGCTTAAAAGCATCGTCGGATCGCCGCCAGGAGCAAGCCCGCTCTCACAGGATTGAGGTGATTGCTGTGGGGGCGGGCTTGCTCGCGATGAGGCCAGATCAGGCGCTGAAGAATTTAAGCGTGAGCCAACGCCGAATGCTCATCCGCATCCAGCAGCGCCTTATCGGTCTGCTGCATCACCTGGCTGGTAATCGCCCCCGCCGTCATCGACCCACTGACGTTCAACGCCGTACGCCCCATATCAATCAACGGCTCGACCGAAATCAGCAACGCCACCAGTGACACCGGCAAGCCCATCGCCGGCAGCACGATCAACGCGGCAAACGTCGCACCGCCACCCACTCCGGCCACGCCGGCCGAGCTCAGCGTGACGATCGCCACCAGCGTCGCGATCCACAATGGGTCCAGCGGGTTGATGCCCACGGTCGGCGCCACCATCACCGCCAACATCGCCGGGTACAGACCGGCACAGCCGTTCTGGCCGATGGTCGCACCGAACGAAGCGGCGAAGCTGGCGATGGACTGCGGGATGCCCAGACGACTGGTTTGTGCTTCGATGCTCAAAGGAATCGTCGCTGCGCTGGAGCGGCTGGTGAAGGCAAAGGTCAGCACTGGCCAGACCTTGCGGAAAAAGCGCAGCGGATTGATCCCGGCAACCGACACCAGCACGCCATGCACCACGAACATCAGGCCCAGGCCGATGTAGGACACCACCACGAAGCTGCCGAGTTTGATGATGTCTTGCAGGTTGGAGCCGGCGACCACCTTGGTCATCAGCGCCAGCACGCCGTATGGGGTCAGCTTCATCACCAGGCGCACCAGACGCATCACCCAGGCTTGCAGGGTGTCGATGGCGTTGATCACTTTCTGACCTTTTTCGGCATCATCCTTGAGCAGTTGCAGCGCTGCGACACCCAGGAATGCAGCGAAAATCACCACGCTGATGATCGACGTCGGCTTGGCCCGCGCCAGATCGGCGAACGGGTTTTGCGGAATGAACGACAGCAACAGTTGTGGCACATTCAGGTCGGCGACCTTGCCGGCGTAATCGGTCTGGATGGTTTGCAGGCGCGCCATTTCCTGGGTGCCGGCCACCAGGCCTTCGGCGGTCAGGCCGAACAGGTTGGTCAGGCCGATGCCGATCAGCGCCGCAATGGCCGTGGTGAACAGCAGCGTGCCGATGGTCAGGAGGCTGATCTTGCCCAGCGACGAAGCGTTGTGCAGGCGGGCCACGGCGCTGAGGATCGAGGCGAACACCAGCGGGATTACGATCATTTGCAGCAATTGCACATAACCGTTGCCCACCAGATCGAACCAGCCGGTCGAAGCTTTCAGCACCGGGTTGCCGGCACCGTAGACCGTGTGCAACGCCACACCGAACGCCACGCCCAGCACCAGCGCGAGCAGGACTTTTTTCGCCAGGCTCCATGTGGTGTGGCGGGTTTGCGCCAGGCCGAAGAGCAAAGCGAGGAACACCAGCAGATTGAGAATCAGCGGCAGATTCATTGGGACTCCCATGAGACTTGTGCCAGCTACCATCCGGGGCAGCTGCGAACCGGAAAGCCTAACAGCTTGAAAACTAATGAATTAATATCAAAAACGTATGGTATCCGTCGTTTTTGGAATAAGCGGATGTCGCTGTCAGAAATGCAACTGACGCGAAAGGGAAGCGGACGGTCGCTGACAGACGAGGACTGTCACACTTATTTGTTAGCGTCGGTGTCTTTCACTCAGGGAGAAACATCGATGAAGTTCGCACCTAAATTGCTGGCTGCCGCACTTTGCCTGGGCCTTGCCGGCCAGGCTTTCGCAACGGATCTGAAACACTGGCCAGCCGATCAGGCCAAGGCGCTGGACGCGATGATCGCGGCCAACGCCAACAAGGGTAACTACGCGGTGTTCGACATGGACAACACCAGTTACCGCTATGACCTGGAAGAGTCGTTGCTGCCCTTCATGGAAAACAAGGGCCTGATCACCCGCGACAAGCTCGATCCCTCCCTGAAGCTGATGCCGTTCAAGGACACCGCCGATCACAAGGAAAGCCTGTTCAGCTACTACTACCGCCTCTGCGAAGTCGACGACATGGTTTGCTATCCATGGGTCGCCCAGGTGTTCTCTGGCTTTACGCTCAAGGAACTCAAGGGCTACGTCGACGAGATGATGGCGTCCGGCAAACCGGTGCCGGCCACTTATTACGAAGGTGATGTGGTCAAGAAGCTCGACGTCAACCCACCGAAAATCTTCACTGGCCAGCAAGAGCTGTACAACAAACTGATGGAGAACGGCATCGAGGTCTATGTGATGACCGCCGCCTCCGAAGAACTGGTGCGCATGGTCGCGGCCGATCCGAAGTACGGCTACAACGTCAAGCCGCAGAATGTGATCGGCGTGTCGTTGCTGCTCAAGGACCCGAAGACGGGCGAACTGACCACCGCGCGCAAGCAGATCACCGCCGGCAAATATGACGAGAAGGCTAACCTCGGCCTTGAAGTGACCCCGTACCTGTGGACCCCGGCGACCTGGATGGCCGGCAAGCACGCGGCGATCCTGACCTACATCGACGAGTGGAAAAAACCGGTGCTGGTCGGCGGCGACACCCCGAGCAGTGACGGCTACATGCTGTTCCACGATGTCGATGTGGCCAAGGGCGGCATCCACCTGTGGGTCAATCGCAAAGACAAATACATGACCCAGATCAACGGCATGATGGCCAAGCACGCTGCGGCCCAGGCCAAGGAAGGGCTCACCGTGACTGCCGACAAGAACTGGGTGATCGTGAAGCCTGAAGAAATTCAGTAATCAGATCCATGATCCCCTGTAGGAGCGAGCATGCTCCGGGCGGCGTTCCGACGATGGTCGTTAATGATGACGCTGGCTGCCTGATACCCCGCGGCGCTCTGTTGTCCATCGCGAGCAGGCTCGCTCCTACAGGTGAAAGGTGACCGGTAGAAACAAAAATGCCCCGCACTTGGCGGGGCATTTTTTGTTCAACGGTTAAGCCTTACAGCCCGTCGAGCATGGCCTTGTTACGCACCGCACCCTTGTCGGCGCTGGTCGCCAGCAGGGCATAGGCTTTCAGGGCGGTGGTCACTTTGCGTGGACGCACTTCCACCGGTCTCCAGCCTTTCTTGTCCTGCTCGACCCGGCGTGCCGCCAGTTCTTCGTCGCTGACCAACAGGTTGATCGAACGGTTCGGAATGTCGATCAGGACTTTGTCGCCGTCCTGCACCAGGCCGATCGCGCCGCCGGCAGCGGCTTCAGGCGAGGCGTGGCCGATGGACAGGCCGGAGGTACCGCCGGAGAAACGGCCATCGGTCAACAGGGCGCAGGCTTTGCCCAGGCCTTTGGATTTCAGGTACGACGTCGGGTACAGCATTTCCTGCATGCCCGGGCCGCCTTTCGGGCCTTCGTAGCGAATGATGACGATGTCGCCTTCCTTCACTTCGTCGGCGAGGATGCCGCGTACGGCGCTGTCCTGACTTTCGAAGATCTTCGCGTTGCCTTCGAACACGTGGATCGACTCGTCGACGCCAGCGGTTTTCACCACGCAGCCGTCCAGGGCGATGTTGCCGTACAGCACGGCCAGGCCGCCTTCTTTCGAGTACGCGTGCTCGACACTACGGATGCAACCGTTTTCACGGTCGTCGTCCAGGGTTTCCCAACGGGTCGACTGGCTGAACGCGGTTTGCGTCGGAATGCCCGCAGGACCGGCCTTGAAGAAGTGGTGCACGGCTTCGTCGGTGGTCTGGGTGATGTCCCACTTGGCGATGGCTTCTTCCATGCTGCGGCTGTGTACGGTCGGCAGTTGGGTGTGCAGCAAACCACCACGGGCCAGCGAACCGAGGATGCTGAAGATGCCGCCAGCGCGGTGCACGTCTTCCATGTGGTACTTCTGGATGTTCGGCGCGACTTTGCACAGTTGCGGCACGCTACGGGAGAGACGGTCGATGTCGCGCAGGTCGAAATCGATCTCGGCTTCCTGGGCGGCGGCCAGCAAGTGCAGGATGGTGTTGGTCGAACCGCCCATGGCGATGTCGAGCATCATGGCGTTTTCGAACGCCTGGAAGTTGGCGATGTTGCGCGGCAACACCGACTCGTCGTTCTCGCCGTAGTAACGCTTGCACAGCTCGACGATGGTGCGGCCGGCCTGCAGGAAGAGCTGCTCGCGGTCGCTGTGGGTGGCCAGGGTCGAGCCGTTGCCCGGCAAGGCCAGGCCCAGCGCTTCGGTCAGGCAGTTCATCGAGTTGGCGGTGAACATGCCGGAGCACGAACCGCACGTCGGGCAGGCGCTGCGCTCGTACTCGGCAACCTTCTCGTCAGAAGCGCTGGAGTCGGCGGCGATCACCATGGCGTCGACCAGGTCGAGGCCGTGGGCGGCGAGTTTGGTCTTGCCGGCTTCCATCGGGCCGCCGGAGACGAAGATCACCGGGATGTTCAGGCGCAGGGCGGCCATCAGCATGCCAGGGGTGATCTTGTCGCAGTTGGAGATGCAGACGATGGCGTCGGCGCAGTGGGCGTTGACCATGTACTCGACGGAGTCGGCGATGATCTCGCGACTCGGCAGCGAATAGAGCATGCCGTCGTGGCCCATGGCGATGCCGTCGTCCACGGCGATGGTGTTGAATTCCTTGGCCACGCCGCCAGCGCGTTCGATCTCGCGGGCGACCAGTTGGCCCAGGTCTTTGAGGTGCACGTGGCCCGGTACGAACTGGGTGAACGAGTTGGCAATGGCGATGATCGGCTTCTTGAAGTCGTCATCTTTCATCCCCGTGGCGCGCCACAGTGCGCGGGCGCCGGCCATGTTGCGGCCATGGGTGGATGTTTTCGAGCGGTAATCAGGCATGAAGCACTCCGGGCGGCTAATCAGGTATCAAAAGGGAAGTGAGCTTCTATTGACGTCTGGAACACTCAGAAATGGCCGTGTGTCCGGAAGTTGCCGATGACTTTGCGGGATCGCCGCGCGCTTCAGCTTGAGCTCATAAACCCGCCGGGGATGACTGGCGATGAATGTTCGCGATTCTACACGGCTGGCGGCTGGAGGGAATGCCTGTAGGTATTCACGAGACGTGTGGAAAGACGCAACCCTGTAGGAGCGAGCATGCTCGCTCCTACAGGAAAGCGGGGTTAGCTGTTGGGGAGCAACCGGCAAGTAATGCTCTTGATGTAACGCGTCTCGGCAATCGCCGGATGCACCGGATGATCCGGGCCCTGACCGCCGCGTTCGAGCATCTGGATATTGCGATCCAGGTGGCGGGCGCTGGTCAGCAGGATGTTCTGCAGGTCGTCTTCCGGCAGGTGCATCGAGCAGGATGCGCTGACCAGGATACCGTCCTTGGTCAGCAGGCGCATGGCTTGCTCGTTCAGGCGGCGGTAGGCGCCTTCGCCGTTCTTCATGTCTTTCTTGCGTTTGATGAACGCCGGCGGGTCGGCCACGATCACGTCGAAGCGTTCTTCGCTGGCCTTCAGTTCTTTGAGGGCTTCGAACACGTCGCCTTCGATGCAGGTCATTTTTTCGGCGAAGCCGTTCAGCGCGGCGTTGCGCTCGACGCCGTCGAGGGCGAAGGCCGAGGCGTCGACGCAGAACACTTCACTGGCGCCGAACGCAGCAGCCTGCACGCCCCAGCCACCGATGTAGCTGTAGAGGTCCAGTACGCGTTTGCCCTTGGCATAAGGTGCCAGACGTGCGCGGTTCATGCGGTGGTCGTAGAACCAACCGGTTTTCTGACCCTGAATGACCGGGGCTTCGAATTTCACGCCGTTCTCTTCGAGGGCAACCCACTCCGGAACCAGGCCGAACACGGTTTCGACGTAGCGGTTGAGGCCTTCGGCATCACGGGCAGCGGAGTCGTTCTTGAACAGAATGCCGCTTGGCTTGAGCACTTGGGTCAGCGCCGCGATCACGTCGTCTTTATGGGCTTCCATGGTCGCTGAAGCGATCTGCACCACCAGGATGTCGCCGAAACGGTCAACCACCAGGCCTGGCAGCAGGTCGGAGTCGCCGTAGACCAGGCGATAGAACGGCTTGTCGAACAGACGATTGCGCAGGGACAGGGCCACGTTCAGGCGGTGCACCAGCAGCGATTTGTCCAGCGGTAGCTTGATGTCGCGCGACAGTACGCGGGCGCAGATCAGGTTGTTCGGGCTCATGGCAACGATGCCCAGCGGCTTGCCGCCGGCGGCTTCGAGGATCGCCTGGTCGCCGGCCTTGAAACCGTGCAAAGGCGTAGCGGCTACATCGATTTCGTTGCTGTAGACCCACAAGTGGCCGTTGCGCAGACGGCGGTCGGCGTTGGCTTTGAGGCGCAGGCTAGGCAGGGACATGACGTCGCTCCGGAAAAAAGAGCGGGAGTATAGCGTGTTGCGCAAGGCCACGGCATGGTGGATGGACATGCGGTGAACGGGGCCCGCCAGGATGAAACTTCAAGCGATGGGCCGTACAAGGTTTCGGATCCAACTGTTAGAAGCTAGAATCTGCGCCTGACCCAGAGTGTGTACTTATGTCCCAAGAGCTGACTTCCGAACAGATCCAACAAGCCCTGCAGGGCATCAGCGTACCGGCCCAGCCGCAAATCATGGTGGATTTGCAAATGGAACAGTACATGCCCGACCCGGATCTGGAAGTCATCGCCAAACTGATCTCTCAGGACCCGGGCCTTTCCGGTTCCTTGCTGAAAATCGTCAATTCGCCGTATTACGGCCTGAGCAACAAGATCGCTTCGATCCAGCGCGCGGTGAATCTGCTGGGCAGCCGCTCGGTCATCAACCTGATCAACGCGCAGTCGATCAAGGGCGAGATGAATGACGACACCATTGTCACCCTCAACCGTTTCTGGGACACAGCCCAGGACGTGGCAATGACCTGCCTGACCCTGGCCAAGCGCATCGGCGTTGAAAACGGCGATGAAGCTTACGCGCTCGGTTTGTTCCACGATTGCGGCGTACCCTTGATGCTCCAGCGTTTTCCCGAGTACATGGACGTTCTGGAGCAGGCCTATGCCAACGCCAGTGCCGAATGCCGGGTGGTGGACACGGAGAATCAGGTGTTCAATACCAATCATTCGGTGGTCGGGTATTTCACCGCCAAGTCCTGGCGTCTGCCGGAGCACGTGAGTGCTGCGATCGCCAATCACCACAATGCCTTGGCGATCTTCAGCGATGAGTCTTCGCGCAACAGTTCGTTGAAGAACCTGCTGGCGACCCTGAAGATGGCCGAGCACATTTGCGCGTCGCACCGGGTGCTGGGCAATCAGACCGAAGATCACGAGTGGAACAGCATCGCGCCGCTGGTGCTCGATTATGTCGGCCTCTCGGACTACGACTTCGAGACCCTCAAGCAGACGATCCGCGACCTCGGCACTCATCGCTGAGTGTCGGAACTTTCCAGGCCCTGGGCCTGATCAGAGAGCACCATGCCTGAATTGCCAGAAGTCGAAACTACCCGTCGCGGCATCGCGCCGTACCTGGAAGGCCAGCGTGTCAGCCGGGTGATCGTGCGTGATCATCGCTTGCGCTGGCCAATCCCCGAAGACCTCGATGTGCGGTTGTCCGGGCAGCGCATCGTACTGGTGGAGCGGCGCGCCAAATACCTGCTGATCAATGCCGAAGTCGGCACCTTGATCAGCCATTTGGGCATGTCAGGCAATTTGCGTCTGGTGGAGGCCGGGTTGCCGGCGGCCAAGCATGAGCATGTGGACATCGAGCTGGAGTCGGGCCTGGCCCTGCGTTACACCGACCCGAGGCGCTTCGGTGCAATGCTCTGGAGCCTCGATCCGCTCAATCATGAATTGCTGATCCGCCTGGGGCCGGAACCCCTGACCGACCTGTTTGACGGCGAGCGCCTGTTCCAGCTGTCCCGTGGACGTTCGATGGCGGTCAAGCCGTTCATCATGGATAACGCGGTGGTGGTTGGGGTCGGCAATATCTATGCGACCGAAGCGTTGTTCGCCGCTGGAATCGACCCGCGCCGCGAAGCCAGGAGCATTTCCCGTGCCCGGTACTTGAAACTGGCAATCGAGATCAAGCGCATCCTGGCGGCCGCCATCGAGCGCGGCGGTACCACCCTGCGGGACTTTATCGGGGGTGACGGTCAGCCTGGTTATTTCCAGCAGGAACTGTTCGTGTACGGTCGCGGCGGCGAGCACTGCAAAGTCTGTGGCACGGGCCTGCGGGAAGTGAAGCTCGGGCAGCGCGCCAGCGTTTTTTGCCCGCGTTGCCAGAGCTGATTGTCAGTTAGCGCTTCGCTGAGGCTGATGACGCCATCGCGGGCAAGCCCGCTCCTACAGGATTTATGCGGTCCTTGTGGGAACGGGCTTGCCCGCGATGGCGTCGGAACAGGCGCTGGAAGACTTAAGCCTTACCGGTAATCTTGCGGTACTTCTCCATCAACTGCTCTTGAGTCTCCGGATGGGCTTCGTCCAGTGGAATGCAATCCACCGGGCAGACCTGCTGGCACTGCGGTTCGTCGTAATGGCCGACACACTGGGTGCACAGGTTCGGGTCGATCACGTAGATCTCTTCACCTTGGGAAATGGCGGCGTTCGGGCACTCGGGTTCGCAGACGTCGCAGTTGATGCAATCGTCGGTGATGATCAGGGACATGCTAACTCCAGCCGGGGCGGCAGGCCCGGGCGTAATAAACCAATGCGCATAATTGTGCCGTATTGGCGCCTGCGTTGCACGCAGGTGCGACGTACTGTAGGAGCCAGCCTGCTGGCGATGAAACCGAAAACGCGGCGGGGTGTCAGGTTTCCCGCGTTATCGTTGACGTCCATCGTCGGAACGCCGCCCGGAGCCGACTCGCTCCTACAGTTTGCGGGGATTATTTCTTGAAGCGTTCGGTCAGGGCGTCCGCGACCACAGGGTGCACGAACTTGGTGATATCGCCGCCCAGGGCAGCAATTTCACGGACCAGCGTCGAGGAGATGAACGAGTAACGTTCGGACGGGGTCA
This sequence comes from Pseudomonas sp. B28(2017), assembly GCF_002113025.1. Classification (GTDB taxonomy): domain Bacteria; phylum Pseudomonadota; class Gammaproteobacteria; order Pseudomonadales; family Pseudomonadaceae; genus Aquipseudomonas. The sequence continues at coordinate 441,828 of NZ_NEJH01000003.1, forward strand.
GGAACAGGCTTTCCACATCCGGCGCCAACTGGCGGTTCATGTTAGCCAGCTGGAATTCGTATTCGAAGTCCGACACCGCGCGCAAACCACGCAGGAACACGTTGGCATTCTGCTCTTTGGCGAAGTGCGCCAGCAGCGTCGAGAAGCCGACGACTTCAACGTTCGGCAGATGTTTAGTGACCTCGCGCGCCAGTTCTACCCGTTGTTCCAGAGGAAACAGCGGGTTTTTCTTCGGGCTCGCGGCAACGGCGATGATCACGTGATCGAACAGGCGCGAGGCGCGTTCGACCAGATCGCCATGGCCCTTGGTAATAGGGTCGAAGGTACCTGGGTACAACACTCGGTTCATCGCGTCGTCCTGGCGGGAATCCGTTGGGGAGTCGGATGGTATCGCAGCCTTCCCGGTCGGCCAAGTCGCCTGTTGGGTAAGAAAGCACTATAGACGATGGGAATAATCGTCATTTTCATGGATTTTTCAAACGTTCGGCCAGGGATGTCGACAGTTGCGCCGTCAGTCCGTAGATCGACAGCTGCGGGTTGGCGCCAATGCTGGTGGGGAACAGAGAGCCGTCGTGGATCGACAGATTGCCCAGTTGATGATGCCGGCCGAGGCTGTCGGTCACCGCGCTTTCCGGGCTTTCACCCATGGCGCAACCGCCCATCACATGGGCACTGCCCAGGCGTGTGCGATACAACTCCAGGCTCAGGCCGTCGATCAGCGTGCGGGCTTCGGCGAGGGTCTTCACGTAACGGGCATCGGCGTGCATCGGCATGACGGCCTTGGCGCCACCGGCAAACTGGATCTCGGCCATGGTAAGGAACGCCCGGCGCAATCCGTCCCAGGCGTAAGGCGAGAGCTGATAATCCAGCACCGGCGTGTCGTCGCTGCGCAATTCGACGCTGCCACCGGGGCTGTCCGGGTGAAACCCGTCCCGCAGCAACGCCAGCATGGCGTGGGTATGGGGCAGGTTGGCCATATGCTGTGAGTTTTCCTGGCCGAAACCACCGAGCAGTGTCGTGGCCAGTGCCGGGTGCAAGGGCGGGACTTCCAGTTTGAAGGACATCTTGCCGGTGGTGCCGTCCTGCCATTGGAAATGGTCGGAATAGATCGACTGCGGCGCGCCGTAGAACGGGTTGACCACTTCGTCGAACAACGCGGCAGACATGTTCACCGGGTGCAGGAACGTACGTTTTCCAAGGCGCTTGTGCGGGTCGGGTGCCCCGGAGCGCATCAGCAAGGCCGGGCTGTTGATGCCGCCACCGGCCAGCACGAAATGCCGCGCCTTGACCGTGATGGTGCGCCCGGTCGGTTCGACGCAGCGTTCATCCATCGCCGAACACTGCAGACCGGTGACCCGGTCGCCGCTGATCATGAGTTTTTCGGCGCGGGCCAGGTAAAGCAGTTCGCCGCCCTTTTCCAGGGTGGCTGGAATGGTGGTGACCATCATCGATTGCTTGGCGTTGGTCGGGCAGCCCATGCCGCAGTATCCGAGGTTCCAGCAGCCGCGAACGTTGCGCGGGATGACGTGCCAGCTGTAGCCCAGCGCCTGGCAGCCCTTGCGGATCACATCATTATTGGCGTTGGGTGGCACCATCCATGGCGCGACGCCCAGGCGTTGCTCCATTTTTTCGAACCATGGCGCCATTTCCGCCGGGCTGTGGCCCTTGACGTTGTGTTCTTTGGCCCAGTGTTCCAGGGTCGGCTCCGGGGTGCGGAAACTGGAGGTCCAGTTGATCAATGTGGTGCCGCCCACCGCCCGGCCCTGGAGGATGGTGATCGCCCCGTCCTTGCTCATGCGGCCGATGCCTTCCTGATAGAGGCTACTGTAGGCCTGGTCTTCGAGCAGCTTGAAGTCGCTGCTGGTCTTGAGCGGACCTTCCTCGATCAACAACACCTTGTAGCCGGCCGCGCTGAGGATTTCAGCCGTGGTGCCGCCGCCGGCACCACTGCCGACGATCGCCACATCCGCTTCGAGTGTCAGGTCCTGGGTCAGTTGCGAGCCATTGTAGGTTTTCCAGCCTCGGGCCATGCCTTCGCGGAACGGATCGGGTACGGGCATCTTAGGGTTCTCTTGTTGTTATGGTTTGGATGCTGTGGTGTTAATGAGATTGCCTTCGCGAGCAGGCTCGCTCCCACAGGGGAGCGCGCAGCTCTTTGAGGGAGTGAGCCTGCTCGCGAATGGGGCGATGCGGTCTTAAACGGTCGGCGGCCCGGGATACCCGCAATGCGCCCACGACTCCTTGCGCCCATACCAGGCCATCATCACCAGTTGCAGCAAGGAGCTGTGGCCCATGCGCAACAGGCTCAACGAGCTGTTTTCCCAGCGATCGAGAAAACGCCGGATATCGTCGGCGCTGGCGTTTTCCCAGCTGCCCCAGATTCCGGTCAACGGTCCGCGGGTCACGGCCATGCCCAGCACATCGAACAGTTGCCGCGTCAGCTTGAGCATTTCCGGCGACAGGTGGGCGAGGCTGTAATCCAGGCTTTTCAGTGTGCCTTCGACAGCCTCAGGCATCCGTTCGGAGGTCACGGCACCCTCGAGCATGACCGGAATCAACGCCCGCAAAAACAGCAGGTCGCCGTTGCGTAACGTGGTGAAGCCACTGGCCGGGACGCTCGACGAACAGCCGCTGAGGCTGGCACCGAGCCCGGCGGTGGCGAGGAAAGCTGTGGCGCCGAGGCTGAATTTAAGCAGCCCGCGCCGTGACAGCGCGGGTGAATCGGACAGGCTTGGGTTCATTGTTGTTATTACCCGACGGTGACGATCGTTAGCGGATGAACAGCTTCTGGATCAGCTTCTGGATGGATTTGCCGTACGGCGGGTAGATCAGCTTCGCCGCGTTGAAACGCTGTTTGATCAACACGCCCTTGGCCTTGCTGAACGTCAGGAAGCCTTCATGACCGTGGTAATGGCCCATGCCCGAGGCGCCGATGCCGCCGAACGGCATGTCGTCCTGGGCGACGTGCAGCAGCGTGTCGTTCAGGCACACGCCACCGGAATGGGTTTCGTGCAGCACGCGCTGTTGTTCGCGTTTGTCGTAGCCGAAGTAATACAGCGCCAGTGGGCGAGGGCGCTGGTTGATGTAGGCAAATGCCTGGTCCAGATCCTTGTATGGCACGATCGGCAGCAGCGGCCCGAAGATTTCGTCCTGCATCACCGTCATGTCGTCAGTGACATTGAGCAGCAGGCTATGGCTCATGCGGCGACCCTGGCCTTGGTCGAACAGCGGCATTAGCAGCGCACCCTTGCTGGTGGCGTCGCTGACGTAACCGTTGAGGCGTGCCAGTTGTCGTTCATTGATGATCGCGGTGTAGTCCGGGTTGTCGGCCAGCGTCGGATAAAACCCGCGGACGGCGCAGCGATAGGCTTCGACGAAACCTCCAACGCGATCCTCCGGCACCAGCACATAGTCCGGGGCCACACAGGTCTGGCCGGCGTTCAGGGTCTTGCCGAAGGCGATGCGTTCGGCGGCGTCCTTGAGCGGCACATCCCGGGAAACGATGGCCGGGGATTTGCCGCCGAGTTCCAGGGTCACCGGGGTCAGGTTTTCCGCCGCGGCGCGCATCACGTGCTTGCCGATGCTGGTAGCGCCGGTGAACAACAGGTGATCGAACGGCAGGCGTGAAAACGCCACGCCCATATCAGCCTCGCCCAGGACCACGCAAACCAGGTCTTCGGGGAAGACTCGCGCCAGCAGTTGCTTCATCAGCAAGCCGGTCGCGGGCGTTGACTCACTGAGCTTGAGCATCACCCGGTTGCCCGCCGACAGCGCGCCGACCAACGGGCCGATGGCCAGGTACAAGGGATAGTTCCACGGCACGATGACTCCGACCACGCCCAACGGCTGATAAACCACTTTCGCCGAAGCCGGCTGGAAGGCAGCACCGACCTTGCGCCGTGACGCACGCATCCAGCCCTTGAGGTGGCGGCTGGCGTAATGAATGCCGTGCAGGCTGGGCATCAGTTCGGCGAGCAGGGTTTCATCGGCGCTGCGATGGCTGAAGTCCTGGCTGATCGCATCGATCAGGGCCTGGCGTTCATTGCTCAATAAATCCTTTAGTGCCTTGAGCCATTGCTGACGCTGCGCAGCGGGTGGCATCGGGTTGGCGGCGTACGCGGCACGCTGGGCGACATACAGGGCCTGAAGCTCGTCCAGTGGCTGCTGTAGATTCTGCAGGTAGGAAATTTCAGCAGTCATGGTCGGCTCCGGATTTATTGTAATAGAGCATTTTTTAGAGTCTATGCTCTAAAAAGTCAAATGACATCCTGGAGCAGCTTTGTTTTATCCGCTCGCGGATAGCTCTAAGATGCCCGTCAACGCACTCTGAATTAAAGCTCAAGCCATGGCCCCACGGATCAAAACCAGCGAGCGTATCGTGCAGAACAGCCTGGAGCTGTTCAATCAACAGGGCGAGCGCAGCATCAGCACCAACCACATTGCTGCCCACATGGACATTTCCCCGGGCAACCTGTACTACCACTTCCCGAACAAGCAGGCGATCATCGCCGTGCTGTTCAGCGAGTATGAAAGCCTGGTGGACAGCTTCCTGCGTCCGCCCCAGGGCCGTGCCGCCACCGTGGAAGACAAGCGCTTCTACCTCAAGGAACTGCTGGCAGCGATGTGGCGCTACCGGTTTCTGCATCGCGATCTCGAGCATTTGCTCGACAGCGATCCGGACCTGGCCGACCGTTATCGGCGCTTCTCCCAGCGCTGCCTGATACAAGGGGCGGCGATCTACGAAGGTTTCGTCGCCGCCGGCATCCTGAAGATGGACAAGGTGCAGATCGAATCCCTGACGCTCAATGCCTGGATCATCCTCACGTCCTGGGTACGTTTTCTTTGCACCACGCGGGAGAACTCCAGCCACTTGAGCGAGCAGGCCATCAAGCGCGGGGTATATCAGGTGCTGGTGCTGGAAGCCGGGTTTGTCACGGATCAGTCCCGCGATACGGTCAACGCTTTGTTCGAAGAGTTCTACGTACCCTTGGCCCAGGCGCTTGAGGAAGTGTCGTAGGATTGAAATCCGATAAAAATCACAGGAGCCCGCTATGCCCATTGCGCAATTGATCAGCCCGCAAGCACTGGACCTGAAAAAGGACCAGCCGGGGCTGGTGATTCTGGATTGTCGTTTTGCTCTCGAAGACCCGGATTACGGCCAGCGCAGCTATGCCGAAGGGCACATCACCGGTTCGAGCCATGCCGACCTTGAGCGTGATTTGAGTGGCGCTGTGGTCAAGGGCGTGACCGGGCGTCATCCGCTGCCCGAGCCAGCGCAGTTGATCGAGCGCCTGCAAGCCTGGGGCATCAATGCCGATAGCGAAGTGGTTCTGTATGACGACGGTCCGGGTGCCTATGCGGCGCGGGCCTGGTGGTTGCTGGCATGGTTGGGCAAGCGCGACGGTGTATTCATCCTCGATGGCGGTCTCAAGGCCTGGCATGCGGCCGGTTTGCCACTGAGTCTGGATGCGCCGGCGATCGCCCGTGGCTCCTTCACCGGCAGTCCTGACATGGCATTGCTGATCAGTGCCGAGCAGCTGCAAAAGCGTCTCGCCAGACCGGAACTGACCCTGCTCGATGCCCGTGCACTGCCGCGTTTCAAGGGCGAAGTGGAACCGATCGATCCGGTAGCCGGGCACATTCCTGGTGCCCAGTGTGCGGCATTTACCGACAACCTGGGCAGTGACGGGCATTTCCTGCCGGCCGCTCAGCTCAAGCAGCGCTTCGCCACCAAACTGGGTGGTCGTTCTCCGAATGATCTGGTGGCGTACTGCGGTTCCGGCGTGACGGCGTGCCACAACCTGTTTGCGTTGTGTCTGGCCGGTTATCCATTGGCTTCGTTGTATGCAGGGTCGTGGAGCGAATGGATCAACGAGCCTGCGCGGGGCGTCGCCACCGGCGAATAAACACCACATAACCCTGTGGGAGCGAGCAGGCTCGCTCCCACAGGGATTTTTGTCGTCATCGAGATCCGGGCAACTGCCGCGCACTGCGATACGCCCCCGGCCCAACCCCATATACCTGCTTGAACTGCCGGCTCAGATGGCTCTGGTCGGCAAATCCCAGTTGCGTCGCGACTTCCAGCGGCAAACAACCACTTTGCAATAACCCTCGCGCCCGGGCGATGCGCTGCTGCATCAGCCAGGTGTGTGGCGGCATGCCGGTGGCCCGGCGGAACACCCGGGCGAAATGGAAGGGCGAAAGGTTGACCGCCGCCGCCAGTGTCTCCAGTGAAGGCGGTGCTGCCAGTTGCGCGTGCAGCAAGTCCTTGGCCAGGCTCACGGCCCGATGTTCCTTGCCGGGTTTGGCGGCATCGGGGACTGCCGCATGGCGCTGTAACAGTGACAGCATCAGTTCGCGCCAGGCGGTTTGCTGTTGCAGTGCGGTGGAGGGGCTTTCCAGCAAGCGGTGCAATTGACAGAAACCGCTCACCAGATCCTGGTCGCGATACAGTGTGGCGCCGAAGGCTGGCGGGTTGTGGGTCGACAGTTCGAGCTCGGCCAACAGCGAGAGTATCTGTTCGCTGTCCGGATAAAACGCCCGGTACAGCCAGCCATCCTCAGTGCCTTTGTGGCCGGTGTGCAATTCATCGGGGTTGATCAGCACCAGCGTGCCGCTGCCCGCCAGGTGTTCGGCGCCGCGATAGCGATAACGCTGGGCGCCGGCGATGATCATGCCGATTACATAGCCGTCATGCACATGGGGGGCGAAGCGATGATCGATGTAGCGGGCGGACAACAACTCGACCCCGGCCAGTGGCGGGGTTTGCCAGAAGTGGATCGACTCGCCTTGGTCCGCGCCCATGATTCAAGCGCGCCCTACGGCGGCCAGCCACGCGGGGATGCGCCGTTCCAGGTAGTAACCCGGCTGCCTGAGCGTGCCGTCGACAAAACCGACATGCCCACCCTTGGCTTGCAGTTCGAATTGCGTGCAAGCGGACAACTCATCGACGTGCGGCAGGCTGTGAGGAAACACGAAGGGGTCGTCGGCGGCCTGGATCATCAAGGTCGGTGTACGAATTTCACCAAGGAAATAGCGGCTGGAGGCCCGGCGATAGTAATCCTCGGCATCGGCGAAACCGTTCAGCGGCGCGGTTACCCGGCCATCGAAATCCCAGAATGTGCGCATGTTTTCCAGTGATCCGAGGGCCGCCAGGGCTGCCAGGCCTTCCTCGCGTCCGTCGTGCTGGAACTGTCGCTGTTTGTTCTTGATGTAGGCGACCATCTCGCGCATGAAATGCGCCTGGTAAACCCTGGAGAAGCCCTGGCCGATGCGGTCGGCGCACTGGTCCAGGCGGAACGGTACCGACACCGCCACGGCCCCCGTCACGCCGCTGTCGCTGCCGGTTTCACCCAAGTGCTTGAGCAGGACATTGCCGCCCAGTGAGTAACCCACCGCATACAGCGGTGCGAGAGGCCGTTTGGCCCGCAAGTGCCTGATGGTTTCGGCCAGGTCTTCACTGGCGCCGGAATGGTAGCTGCGCGGCAGCAGATTGGGTTCGCCCGAGCAACCGCGCCAGTTCAGCGCGACGCTGGCCCAGCCCCGGTCGCCCAAGGCTTTTTGCATACCGGCCACGTAAGGCGAATTCGAAGAACCGGTGAGCCCGTGCAACACCAGCACCAAAGGCGCGTCGGCGCTGTGCGGGCCGTGCCAGTCCAGATCGAGAAAGTCGCCATCTTCAAGCCACAGGCGTTCGCGTTCGCGGCCGATGTGCACGGTTTTACGCCACAGCGGCCCCCACAAGGTTTGCAAGTGCGGGTTGCCGAGGCCGAAGGCGGGGGTGAAGCGTTCTGGCGGATGAGACACGATCATTCTCGATGCAGCGGTGCGTAGTGGGAACGCACCTTTTTCAGGCCGGTCGGTTAACCGGCGATCTCTGCCATACGTTGCCACAACGAGTAGTAGACGCGCCCGGATTTCTGCTCCCGGTGCAGGCGCCAGTTCTGTGGCAGACCCAGGGTTGACGGCGCGGACTCGCTTTCGGTGTACACCCAGGCATCTTCGGCCAGCCATTGGCGCTCTTCGAGCAACTTGCAAACGGCGGGCAACAGATTCTGGTTGAACGGCGGGTCGAGGAACACCAGGTCGTAGGCTGTTGCGGTCTGGGTTTCCAGATAGCGCAGGGCATCCGCGGTCTGGACCTGGCCGTTGGTGCAACGCAGTGTGCCCAAGTGTTCCTTCAGGCTCGATACCGCAAGGCTGCTGGCGTCCAGGGCCTGCCCCATGGCCGCACCACGGGACAAGGCTTCGAGGAACAGCGCGCCGCTACCGGTGAACGGGTCGAGCACCTTGGCGCCCGGCACGTACGGTGCGAGCCAGTTGAACAGGGTTTCACGCACGCGGTCGGGCGTCGGGCGCAGGCCCGGGGCGTCGGGGAAGCTCAGCTTCCGGCTGCGCCATTCGCCGCCGATGATGCGCAGCTGGTTTACGCCATTGTGGACGTTTTTGGCGGGTTTTTTAGGATGAGGGCCTGGCATCAATTATTTCCTGTGCCGCGTTGTTGTCTGAAAGCGGGCCAGGCAAGGCGCAGTCCGCTGGTAATGGTTGTTCCCTTGCCAAGGACTGCAACGAAGCCCGGCGCGGCACAGGAAATAATTGATGCCAGGCCCATTATTAGTGCTCCGGAACCCCGAGCGGTTGCTCGGAAGGTTTATCAGTAGGGGCCGGTAACGGCTGTTGCGGCACGGTCGGGCCAGCGCTGACGATGACCATTTTGTCCGTGCTCAAGTGTTTGTTCATGGCGGCTTTGACCTGCTCGACGGTCAAGGCCTGGGACTGTTGCATGAAGTCTTCCAGGTGGCTCAACGGCAGGTTGTAGAAACCAATGGCGCCCAGTTGGCCGACGATATCGGCGTTGCTGGCGGTGGACAGCGGGAAGCTGCCGGCCAGTTCGCGCTTGGCGTCGTCGAGCTCTTTTTCGGTCGGGCCGGTTTTAAGGTAGTCGGCCAGTACGTCCTGCACCAGTTTGAGGGTGCCTTCGCTCATCTCGGCGCGGGTTTGCAGGTTGATCATGAACGGGCCACGCGCCTGCATCGGCGTGAAGCCTGAATACACGCCGTAAGTCAGGCCACGCTTCTCGCGCACTTCGCTCATCAAGCGGGTGCCGAAGCCGCCGCCACCGAGAATCTGGTTACCCATGGACAACGCTGCGTAGTCCGGGTCGTCGCGGTCGATGCCCAGTTGCGCGAGCATCAGGTTGGTCTGCTTGGACGGGAACTCGATATGGTTGACGCCAGCCTTGGGCTCGACAGGCTGTGCGATTTTCGGCAAGGCCGGGCCTTTTGGCAGGGCGCTGGAAACCTGTGCGGCAATCGTCTCGGCTTCTGCGCGGGACAGGTCGCCGACCAGCGCGATCACCACGTTACCTGCTGCGTAGGCTTTATCGTGGAACGCACGCAGTTGTGCCGCGGTAATCGTCGGTACGGTTTTCGCCGTGCCATCGCTGGCATGTGCGTATGGGTGATCACCGTACAAGCGGTTCATCAGCTCCAGGCTGGCCAGTTTGCCGGGGTTCTGTTTCTGGTATTCGAAACCGGCGAGCATCTGGTTCTTGATGCGGGCCAGCGAATCGGCAGGGAAAGTCGGCTTGCCGATGACTTCGGCAAACAGCTTCAGGGCCGGCTCGCGCTTGTCCCTGGCACTCAGGCTGCGCAGCGAAGCGATTGCCATGTCCTTATAAGCGCCGTTGCCGAAATCGGCACCCAGGCCTTCGAAGCCCTGGGCAATGGCACCGACATCTTTTCCGGCCACGCCTTCGTTGAGCATGGCGTTGGTCAACACCGCCACCCCCGGTGCATTGCCGTCCTGGCTGCTGCCGGCGGCGAAGATCAGGCGCATGTCGAACATTGGCAGCTCATGGGCTTCGACAAACAGCACCTTGGTGCCTTCAGCGGTGCTCCAGGTCTGGACGTCGAGCTTGCGGTGGTCCGGTGCCTTGCCATTGAGTTCGGTGAGCGATTGCAGTTTCTGGCTGGCCTGGGCCTTGTCCAGGGCTTCGCTGGCATTGGTTTGGCCAGGGCGTGACAAATAGAACGCGGCGGAACCGATAACGGCAATGGCGACCAGGCCGATCAGGGCCAGGCGGGAGGGTTTACGCTCACTCATGAGTCGTCTCCAGAGGCAGTACATGGGCGACGCTGAGACGTTCGCGGGTGAAATACAGCTTGGCGGCTTTCTGGATGTCTTGCGGTGTCACGCTTTCCAGGTCGGCCAGTTCGGTGTCCATCAGCTTCCATGACAGGCCGACGGTTTCCAGTTGGCCGATGGCGGTGGCCTGGCTGGTGATCGAGTCGCGCTCGTAAACCAGGCCGGCAATGACTTGTGCGCGAACCCGTTCCAGTTCTTCGGCGGTAGGCGCCGTGGTTTTCAGCTGGTCGAGCAGCTTCCACAAACCGGCTTCCGCTTGGGCGATGGTTTTGTGTTTTTGTGAGTTTGGTGATGCCGACAGGGTAAAGAGACTGTCGCCACGGGTATAGGCGTCGTAACTCGACGAGCCGCCGGACACCAGTTCTTCTCCGCGCTCCAGCTGCGTCGGAATGCGCCCGCTGTAGCCGCCATCGAGCAGCGCCGAGATCAGGCGCAGGGCATTGACCAGGCGTTTGTCATCGGTGGTGGCTATGCCCGGCACGTTGAAGGCCAGCATCAGGCTGGGCAGTTGGGTCTGCACGTGCAGGGTGATCTGGCGCTCGCCGGGTTCGGCCAGTTCCAGCGGTTTTTTCGCGGCGGGCACATCACGCTTGGCGATCGGGCCGAAATAGCGCTGGGCCAGCGCCTTGACTTCGTCAGGCGTCACGTCGCCGACCACCACCAATGTGGCGTTGTTCGGTACGTACCAGGTCTGGTACCAGTGGCGCAGTTCTTCGACCTTCATTCGCTCAAGGTCAGCCATCCAGCCGATGGTCGGCGTGTGATAGCCGCTGGCCGGGTAGGCCATGGCCTTGAAACGTTCGTAGGCCTTGGACATCGGTTTGTCATCGGTACGCAGGCGACGTTCTTCCTTGATGACCTCGATTTCCTTGGCGAACTCGTCGGCAGGCAGGCGCAGACTGGCCATGCGGTCGGCCTCCAGCTCGAAGGCGACGCCCAGGCGGTCGCGGGCCAGCACCTGGTAGTACGCGGTGAAGTCGTCGCTGGTGAATGCATTCTCTTCGGCGCCGAGGTCGCGCAGGATCAGCGAGGCTTCGCCGGGTCCAACTTTTTCGCTGCCCTTGAACATCATGTGTTCCAGAGCGTGGGACAGGCCGGTATTGCCCGGTGTCTCGTAGCTGGAGCCGACCTTGTACCAGACCTGGGAAACCACCACGGGCGCACGGTGGTCTTCACGCACGACTACCTTCAGGCCATTGTCGAGGGTGAATTCGTGGGTGGGTTGCGGGTCGGCAGCCAGGGCCGAAAGGGGCAGGCAAACTGTGCTGAGCAGCAGGCCTGCGGCGCGGCGGGCAAGAGCATTCATTCGTTTTCAAACCTTTGGGGCTGCCCGCTTGTTCTTAGCGTCAGCGGGCGAGAGGGTGCTAGGATACTGATCCGTTTTAGCGGCGGCCACGCCTATCAGGCCTTTATGCTTGATCAGGTTGTATGGGTTTGCGGCCGAAGGTGGATATTTATCTACTAAATTCTACCTTTTCGCCGATTTTGCTGCTTTAGTCCTATGAGAAATCGATTTTTTGAGGCGCCGATGAGCACCTCGACAAAATGTTGCGCGTGAACAAGCTGGGTCAATCGCAGTCTGTTCTGCATCGAATATTTATTTGCCGGGGCGCCATTGGCGCGTCGCTACCGTGAGATAGCCGTCCTCCATGTTTGGTTCCAACGACGACAAGAAGACCCCAGCTGCGGCTGGCGAGAAGAAAAGCCTGTTCGGATGGCTGCGCAAAAAGCCGCAGGAACCCGCCGTCGAACAGCCACAACCCATTCCTGAGCCAGCGCCTGCCGCGGCTCCGGTAATAGAACAAGCGCCCGCGCCGGTACTGCAACAGCAGGCCGAACCTGCCCGAGAAATCATCGGGCAGCCGCTGACTACCGCTGCCGAGCCATGGCTGACCTTGCCCGTGGCAGAAGAGCCGGTGGCGCTGGTCGAGAATGACCTGGCACCCCATGTGACCCCGCCGATCCCGGCCCCGGCAGCGTTCACGCCGGCACCGGTCCATGCGCCGGTGGTCGAGCCGGTGGTGGCACCCGTCGTTGTGGCTGAGTCTGCACCTGCACCGGTTGTAATCGAGCCGGTTGCCCCGCCCGTCGTGGCCCCGGTAGTTCCGATTGTTGCAGCAACTGCTTCCGTCCCCGCTCCGGTCGAAACCCCGGTCGCGTCGGCACGCACCGAAGAAACCAAGGCCGGTTTCTTTGCCCGCCTCAAGCAGGGACTGTCCAAGACCAGCGCCAGTATTGGCGAAGGCATGGCCAGCCTGTTTCTGGGCAAGAAGGTCATTGATGACGAGCTGCTCGAAGATCTCGAGACTCGTTTGCTGACCGCCGATGTCGGCGTAGAAGCCACGTCGGTGATCATTCAGCGTTTGACGCAGAAGGTCGCACGCAAAGAGCTGGCCGACGCCAATGCCCTGTACAAATCCCTGCAGGCCGAATTGGCCGCCATGCTCAAGCCTGTCGAGCAGCCGCTGAAAGTCGCCTCGCAGAACAAGCCGTTCGTGATTCTGGTCGTCGGCGTCAACGGTGCCGGCAAGACCACCACCATCGGCAAGCTGGCGAAGAAACTGCAGCTGGAAGGCAAGAAAGTCATGCTGGCGGCCGGTGATACCTTCCGTGCGGCGGCGGTGGAGCAGTTGCAGGTATGGGGTGAGCGCAACAAGATCCCGGTGATCGCGCAGCACACTGGCGCTGACTCGGCTTCGGTGATCTTCGACGCCGTGCAGGCCGCCAAGGCTCGTGGCATCGATGTGCTGATCGCCGACACCGCCGGTCGCCTGCACACCAAAGACAACCTGATGGAAGAGCTGAAAAAGGTTCGCCGGGTGATCGGTAAACTTGACGCCGACGCACCTCACGAAGTGCTATTGGTGCTTGACGCCGGCACCGGCCAGAATGCCATCAACCAGGCCAAGCAATTCAACCAGACCGTCGAACTGACTGGTCTGGCGCTGACCAAGCTCGACGGCACCGCGAAAGGCGGGGTAATTTTCGCCCTGGCCAAGCAATTCGGCTTGCCGATCCGTTACATCGGCGTCGGCGAAGGCATCGACGATTTGCGTACCTTTGAAGCAGAACCCTTTGTCCAGGCATTGTTTGCCGAACGGGAGCGTTCATGATTCGTTTCGAACAGGTCGGTAAACGCTACCCGAACGGTCACGTCGGCTTGCATGAGCTGAGCTTTCGAGTCCGTCGTGGCGAGTTTCTGTTTGTCACCGGCCATTCCGGTGCCGGTAAATCCACCCTGTTGCGCCTGTTGCTGGCCATGGAGCGTCCGACCAGCGGCAAGTTGCTGCTCGCCGGGCAAGACCTGAGCACTATCAGCAACGCGCAGATACCTTTCCTGCGTCGGCAGATCGGCGTGGTGTTCCAGAATCACCAGTTGCTGTTCGATCGCACGGTGTTCAATAACGTTGCGTTGCCTTTGCAGATCCTGGGCCTGTCCAAGGCCGAGATCGCCAAGCGCGTGGACTCGGCACTGGAGCGCGTGGCGCTGTCGGATAAAACCGATCTGTACCCGGGTGACCTGTCCACTGGTCAGCAGCAGCGCGTCGGTATCGCCCGCGCCATCGTCCACCGCCCGGCCTTGCTTCTGGCGGACGAACCGACCGGTAACCTCGACCCGCGTCTGGCTGCCGAAATCATGGGTGTGTTCGAAGACATCAACCGTCTGGGCACCAGCGTGTTGATCGCCAGTCACGACCTGGCCCTGATCGCCCGCATGCGTCACCGCATGCTGACCCTGCAGCGCGGCCGATTGATCGGCGACGGGGAGGCTGCCGTATGAGTGCTACCCGCAGCCCGAAGGTTTCCGAGCGCGTGGCCCCGAAAGCCGCCGATCCGCAACCGCAAAAGAAAAAACACGACGATGACGACGGGCCGGACTTCGCCACGTTGTTCCGTGCCTGGATCGAAAGCCATCGTGCCAGCCTGGTGGACAGTCTGCGTCGCCTGGGTAAACAACCCATCGGCAGCTTTTTCACCTGCATGGTGATGGCGGTGGCCCTGAGTTTGCCCATGGGCCTGTCACTTTTGCTAAGTAACGTCGAGCGTCTGGGCGGTTCCTGGCAGCGCGCGGCGCAGATTTCCCTGTACCTGGAAATCGAGGCGAGCCCAGCGCAAGGCGAGGCGTTGCGCGATCAGATCAAGGGCATGCCTGGTGTCGCCGAGGCCGAATATGTTGGCCGGGAGCAGGCACTGGAAGAGTTCCAGCAACAGTCCGGTCTGGGCGAGGCGCTCAAGGAGCTGCCGGAGAACCCGCTACCTGGCGTGGTGTTGGTAACGCCGACTGAAGTCGACAAGCCGGCCCTTGAAGCATTAAGACAAAAACTTTCCGAGTTGCCAAAGGTACAGCAGGCGCAACTTGATTTAGTCTGGGTCGAGCGCCTGGCCGCCATCCTCAAGCTGGGTGACCGTTTTGTCTTCGGTCTGACCGTGCTTCTGGTTTCTGCATTACTTTTGGTGATAGGCAATACCATTCGTCTTCATATTGAAAACCGCCGCACAGAGATAGAAGTGATTAAACTGGTCGGCGGCACTGACAGCTATGTACGCAGGCCCTTTCTATATATGGGCGCGCTGTATGGCTTCGGTGCGGGGGTTCTGTCCTGGGGCGTACTGGCGTTCGGCCTTGACTGGCTGAACGACGCGGTGGTGGGGCTGGCCGGTTTGTACGGCAGTGACTTTGCGCTGGCTGGAGTGCCAGTTGCCGACGGTCTGTCTCTCTTGCTTGGCGCGGTGCTGTTGGGGTATATCGGTGCATGGATTGCAGTCGCACGCCACCTGAGGGAGCTTGCGCCTAAGTAGTATCATTTTGCTCGTATTGACCTTTCAGCGTTTTTGGGAACTTGTCTTTCGGTTTCCGGTCAATTTTCGCAGTGCTGAACTGCACGAGTTTGTAAGTCGGAGGTTTTTTCGTATGACCAATTCTTTGCAACCTGCATATGCTCTGGTCCCGGGTGCGAACCTGGAGGCCTATGTGCACACCGTCAACAGCATTCCATTGCTGTCGCCGGAGCAGGAGCGTGAACTGGCCGAGAGTCTCTATTATGAGCAGGATCTGGGGGCGGCTCGGCAGATGGTGCTCGCCCACCTGCGTTTTGTCGTACATATCGCCCGTAGCTATTCCGGCTATGGTCTGGCTCAGGCTGACCTGATCCAGGAAGGTAACGTCGGCCTGATGAAGGCCGTGAAGCGCTTCAACCCGGAAATGGGTGTGCGCCTGGTGTCCTTTGCCGTGCACTGGATCAAGGCGGAAATCCACGAGTTCATCCTGCGCAACTGGCGCATCGTGAAAGTCGCGACCACCAAGGCCCAGCGCAAGCTGTTCTTCAACCTGCGCAGCCAGAAGAAGCGTCTGGCCTGGTTGAATAACGAGGAAGTTCATCGCGTAGCGGAAAGCCTGGGTGTAGAGCCTCGGGAAGTACGCGAGATGGAAAGTCGCCTGACCGGCCATGACATGGCCTTCGACCCGGCTGCCGAAGCGGACGATGACAGTGCATTCCAGTCGCCGGCCAACTATCTGGAAGACCACCGGTACGACCCGGCGCGTCAACTTGAAGACGCAGACTGGAGCGACAACTCCAACCACAACCTGCACGAAGCGCTGGAAGTGCTGGACGAGCGCAGCCGTGACATTCTCTACCAGCGCTGGCTGGCGGAAGAAAAAGCCACGCTGCATGACCTGGCGCAGAAGTACAACGTGTCGGCCGAGCGTATTCGCCAGCTCGAGAAGAGCGCGATGAACAAGCTCAAGTTGTCGATCGCCGCGTAACTGGCGAGCAGGCAAACAAAAACGCCCCGATCATTGATCGGGGCGTTTTTGTTTGTTCCTGCTATTCCTGATCATGCCACGACCCCTTGTAGGAGCGAGCGTGCTCGCGATGGTCGTGAACGATAACGCGTAAAACCAGATGCCCAGCGGCGCCCCTGGGTTTTTCGCGAGCTGGCTCGCTCCTGCAAGGGGTCGTGGCGTGTTATGGGGACCACGGCGCCCGGCGGGAATCGTTGAGCCCAACCAGATAACTGTCACCACCCAGCTGGCTCATCTGCCGCCGTATCCAGCCGGCACGACGCGCGACGTAGGAAGTAGGGTGACTGGCGCTCCACACTCGCGGGTTCGGCAACACTGCCGCCAGCAAGCTGGCCTGTTGGCGGGACAAGGAGCGGGCGCTTACGCCGAAGTGATGCCGGGCTGCGGCCTCTGCACCAAACACCCCATCATCCCATTCGACGCTATTGAGATAAACCTCAAGAATCCGCTGCTTGGGCCAGAGCACTTCAATTAACGCAGTAAACCAGGCCTCCAGGCCTTTGCGCAGCCAGCTGCGGCCGGACCACAGGAACAGGTTTTTCGAGACTTGCTGGCTCAGAGTGCTGGCGCCACGGATCGAACCGCCGCGCTCGTTATGGGCAAACGCTGCCTGAATCGCGCCGATATCGAAGCCCCAGTGCTCGGAGAACTTCTGGTCTTCTCCGGCAATCACGGCGACTTTCAGGTCATCGGAGATCTCGTCCCAGGGTTTCCAGGTCCGTTGCAGGTCAATGGGTTCGCCATCGAACCAGGACTCGATCTTGCGTTCGACCATCAGCGCCGTCCCTGGTGGCGGCACCACGCGAAAGATCAGCACCAGCAATACGCTGCCACCCATGAACCAGAGCACGGCCTTGGTGAAAAGACGAAAATAGATACGCAGCATAGAGATGGCTTGGCCGAACCTGTTGAGCGGGCCATTATACAGACCCTGTTGATCGAGTCTGACTGGAGTTCTGCATGCTGCGTGGCTTTCTGATGCTGGCTGCTTTTTTCGGCTTCACCGGTGTCGGCCTTGGGGCCTTTGCCGCCCACGGCCTGAAGAACCGTCTGACACCTGAATATCTGACGATTTTTCATACCGGCGTCACCTATCATCTGGTGCACACCCTGGCGCTGCTGGGTGTGGCGCTGCTGGCCACGCAGGTTCCCGGTCGTTTGGTCGGCTGGGCCGGCGCATCGTTTGCCGTCGGGATCCTGCTGTTCTCCGGCAGTCTTTACGTGCTGACGCTGACGGGTATCAGCAAGCTTGGCATCGTCACCCCGTTTGGCGGTCTGGCCTTCCTCGCGGGTTGGCTCTGCCTGGGCCTCGCCGCCTGGCGCTTGCCGCTGACCACTTGACGCTTATTGCTGACCTTTAGGTCACGATCGGGCTAGAATGCCTGCCCCTAAAAATGATGGCGGCATCCGGCATGCGCATTCAGTTGAACGGCGAATCCTTTGAACTGCCCGACGGTGAAACCGTTGCGGCCCTGCTGACCCGTCTGGACCTGACCGGACGCCGGGTGGCGGTCGAACTCAATCTGGATATCGTCCCGCGCAGCCAGCACGCAGACACCACGTTGAACGACGGCGACAACGTCGAAGTGGTACACGCCATCGGCGGCGGCTAACGGCCTCGGCCGATTGGCCGCAGAATTCTGCAAGAACCTCACCCCTACAGAGGATTTCCCATGAGCATCGTTCGTAGCGACAAGCCTTTCGTCCTGGCCGGTCGTACTTACCAGTCGCGGTTGCTGGTCGGTACCGGCAAGTACCGTGACATGGAAGAAACCCGTCAGGCCATCGAAGCCTCGGGTGCCGAAATCGTCACTTTCGCCGTGCGCCGCACCAACCTCGGGCAGATCGAAGGCGAACCGAACCTGCTTGAGGTGCTGTCGCCGGATCGCTACACCTTCCTGCCGAACACAGCCGGTTGCTACGACGCTATCGAGGCCGTGCGCACCTGCCGCCTGGCCCGTGAGCTGCTCGATGGCCACAACCTGGTGAAGCTGGAAGTGCTGGCGGATCAGAAAACCCTGTTCCCCAACGTGATCGAAACCCTCAAGGCCGCCGAAACGCTGGTCAAGGAAGGCTTCGATGTGATGGTCTACACCAGTGATGACCCGATCATTGCCCGGCAATTGGCGGAAATCGGCTGCATCGCGGTCATGCCGCTGGCCGGTCTGATCGGTTCGGGCCTGGGGATCTGCAACCCGTACAACCTGCAGATCATCCTCGAAGAAGCCAAAATCCCGGTGCTGGTGGATGCCGGTGTCGGTACCGCTTCCGACGCCACCATCGCCATGGAGCTGGGTTGTGATGCGGTGCTGATGAACTCGGCCATCGCTCACGCCCAGCAGCCGGTCATGATGGCTGAAGCCATGAAACATGCGATCGTCGCAGGCCGCCTGGCCTACCTCGCCGGCCGTATGCCGAAAAAACTCTATGCCAGCGCCTCTTCGCCGCTGGATGGTCTGATCAAGTAAGAGCCATTGATGACTGAATCGAACGACACGCCTATCCAGACGGAAGAAGGCGACGAGCGCCAACACCGCCGCATCAAGAGTTTCGTGATGCGCGCCGGGCGCATGACCGAAGGCCAGCAACGCGGCCTGGAGCAGGGCGCGCCGCTGTTCGTGCTGCCGCTGGCCGACGCGCCGGTCGACTTCGACCAGGTGTTCGGTCGCTCGGCGCCGCGCTCGCTGGAAATCGGTTTCGGCATGGGCCATTCGCTGTTGGAAATGGCAGCGGCGGCTCCGGATCAGGATTTCATCGGCGTCGAGGTTCACCGTCCGGGTGTCGGGGCGCTGCTCAATGGCGTGCTGACCCAGGGTCTGACCAACCTGCGGGTCTACGATTGCGATGCCATCGAAGTGCTCAACCGCTGCGTGGCCGATAACAGCCTCGATCGCCTGATGCTGTTTTTCCCGGACCCGTGGCACAAGAGCCGTCACCACAAGCGTCGTATCGTTCAGGCGTCCTTCGCTGAACTGGTGCGAAGCAAGTTGAAGGTTGGCGGCATTCTGCACATGGCCACCGACTGGGAACCGTACGCCGAATACATGCTGGAAGTGATGAACGTTGCGCCGGGTTACCGCAACCTTGCCGAAGACGGCAAGTGCGTACCACGTCCGGCCGAGCGCCCGATCACCAAGTTCGAACGCCGTGGCGAACGGCTTGGGCATGGGGTGTGGGATTTGAAGTTCGAAAAACAGTCCTAAGCTTCACACAATCCAAACTGTAGGAGCGAGCCTGCTCGCGATGAATCCGAGAGCGACGCGGGCATTCAGAATCCACGCGTCATCGTTGACGACCATCGCGAGCAGGCTCGCTCCTACAGTGGTTTTGTGTTGCTCAAAAACTCAGCGACGGTCGGCTACGACGCCAATCAACACCAGTACCACCAGTAGAACCGGCGCCAGGCTGTAGTTGTTGAACTGGCTCAAGCCGCGCACGACCCATGGTGTGGCGTAGATCAGCGCCGCGCCGCTGCCGATCATGCACAGCAGGGACATCAGCGGCACGCGCAAGGCGCCGGCGATGCTGCCCAGGCGCTGCTCGACCCAGCCTTTGAAATCCGCACCAAACAGCACGAGCAGGCAGCCCACCAGGGCCAGGGCGATTTCCGAGAGGTTGCTGCGGCTCCAGCGGGATACTGTGGCCAGCAGGTCGAGTATCAGATCCATTCGATTTCCTTATGTCAGAAATTTCTGCAGCAAGTCGTTGAGGAACAACTGTCCGCGCTCGGTGGCCGCCAGACGTGACGGTTCGACCTGTAGCAGGCCGCTTTGTTCTGCGTCGCGGCGACCTTCGGCGAGGCTGTCCAGCGTCATGCCCGTGCGTTCCGGGTACAGCCGCGATTCGACACCCTCAGTCAGGCGCAGCGCGTTCATCAGGAACTCGAACGGCATCTCTTCATTGCTCAGCGCTTTCTCGCCGGCCTTAAAGCTTTTCGCCGGATTCAGGTAGTCCTTCGGCAGGCGGGTCTTCCAGGTGCGGATGATGCGCCCGTCCGGATGACTGAGCTTGCCGTGGGCGCCGGCGCCGATGCCAATGAAGTCGCCAAAACTCCAGTAATTGAGGTTGTGTCGCGCTGGTCGACCGGGCAGGGCATAGGCCGAGACTTCGTATTGCACATAACCGTGTTCGGCCAGCAGCGCTTGCCCGGCCTCCTGAATGTCCCACAGCGTGTCGTCTTCCGGCAGCGTCGGCGGCTGGTTCCAGAACACCGTGTTCGGTTCCAGGGTCAGTTGATACCACGACAGATGTGTCGGTTTCAGGGCGATAGCTGTGCGCAGGTCAGCCAAGGCATCGTCCAGGGACTGATTCGGCAAGCCATGCATCAAGTCCAGGTTGAAGTTGTCGAACCCGGCCTGCCGCGCCATGCCGGCGGCGCGTACGGCTTCGTCACCGTTGTGAATCCGTCCCAGGGCCTCGAGCTTTTCTTGCTGAAAGCTCTGGATGCCGATCGACAGGCGATTGATCCCCAGTTTCCGGTACGCCACGAACTTGTCCTGCTCGAACGTCCCCGGATTGGCTTCCAGAGTGATTTCGATGTCGCTGGCAAACGGGATGCGTTGCTCGACGCCCTTGAGCAAACGGCCCAGCGCCTCGGCGCTGAACAGGCTCGGCGTGCCGCCACCGAAGAAGATCGAACTCAGCTTACGACCATGGACGGCGTGCAGGTCCTGGTCGAGATCGGCCAGCAAGGCGTCGACGTACTCTTCTTCCGGCAGCACAGGGCTGGCGGTGTGGGAGTTGAAGTCGCAATAAGGGCATTTGCGCACGCACCACGGGATGTGGATGTACAGCGCCAGGGGCGGTAGCACAGGCAAGGCCGCCCGAGGAGATTGCGCGCCGCCGAAGATCAGCGGCGACGCGGATGATTCAGAAGTCATTTCAATCCCAGACGCTGGCGCAGCAGATCCATTGCACGGGCGCGGTGGCTGATCTGGTTTTTGTCGCCGGGCTTGAGTTCCGCGCTGGAGCAATCGCGCTCCGGCACCCAGAACAGCGGGTCGTAGCCGAAACCGTGTTCGCCGCTGGCCTGGGTCAGGATGCGTCCGTGCCACAAACCTTCGCAGAGGATCGGCAACGGATCATCGGCGTGGCGCACCAGTGCCAGTACGCAGACGAACTGCGCGCTACGCTCGGCTTCAGGTACGTCCTTCAACACGTCGAGCAGCTTGGCGTTGTTCGCCGCATCGCCCCGGCCGTCGGCATAACGCGCCGAGTAGATACCTGGCGCTCCGCCGAGGAAATCCACCGCCAGCCCGGAATCGTCGGCCAGTGCCGGCAGGCCGGAAATGCGCGCGGCATTGCGGGCCTTGAGGATGGCGTTCTCGACGAACGACAGACCGGTTTCTTCAGGCTCGACGCTGCTGAACTCGCCGATCGAGCGCAGTTGCACCGATTCGCCGAGCATGGCCTGGAGTTCCTTGAGTTTGCCGGCGTTATGGCTGGCCAGTACGAGTTGCGTGAAATTCATCATTGGCCGGGGAAAAGCTCTTGTTGGAAACTGATGGTGTTGGTTTTGTCGCCGGTCTGCACCTTGATATCGAAGGTGCGGACTTCCTGCTGATCCACCGGGTATTGCGCAATGTAGTAGATCGCGCCTTGTTCGGTGATCTGTTTGAATTTCAGTGGTACGGTCTGGCTGGTCAGGTCTTTGACCGAGCCGCTCACCTGGGCCATCAGTGGCTTGCCTTCCTTGAGTACCGAAATGTTGATCACGCCCTGGTTCTTGCTGCGGATCAGTTCGGCGGACTTGGCAATGTCCGGGGTCAGGTAGGTGGAGTTGAAGGTGTTGTAATGCACCGTCACGTCACCGAAGGTTTCCTTGCGCTCGCCCTTGATGACGTCGGCGGCCATGGTGGTAACGCTCAGGCAGGCAGTGAGTAGAAATAACGCTAGACGACCCATGATCGTTCTCCTTGCAATAGGGTGGATCAGACCGCGACCTTGTGGTCGGAAAGTCCCGGGCTGCTGACGCGGTAGATTCCGATCTCACCTAACAGATTAGGCCATAGCTTACTGGCCCACCCGTGCCGATGCTGTTGATCCACGGCAAGTCGATCAATGACCTTCGCTTCACGTTCGCGACACAAGGCTTCAAAGTCCGCGAAGGTGCAGAAGTGAATGTTGGGCGTGTTGTACCAGGTGTACGGCAGGAACTCGGAAACCGGCATCCGGCCCTTGCTCGCCAGGTACCAGCGGCAGCGCCAGTGACCGAAGTTGGGGAAGGTGATGATGCACTGGCGACCGACGCGCAGCATTTCGTCGAGGATCCTGTCCGGGTAGTGCACCGCTTGCAGTGCCTGGGTCATGACCACGATGTCGAAACTGTTGCTGGCAAAGTTGCCCAGGCCCTTGTCCAGGTCCTGTTCGATGACGTTGATGCCCTTGGCCACGCACTCGGCGATGTTGTCGGCGTCGTTTTCCAGGCCATAACCGGTGACTTGCTTGTTATCGCGCAGCCAGGTCAGCAGTTCGCCATCGCCGCACCCGAGGTCGAGCACTCGGCTGCCGGCGGGGATCCATTCCTGGATGATTTCCAGATCAGCTCTCATGGCTTTCTCACAGCGTAATGCGGTTCATGTAATTGCCGAATGCCTGCAGATAGCGCGGGATCGGAATCAGGAAGGCGTCGTGGCCTTGCGGTGCGTCGATCTCGAGGTAGCAGACGTCCTTGCGCGCGGCCATCAGTGCATCCACCAGTTCCCGCGAGCGGGCAGGGGAGAAGCGCCAGTCGGTGGTGAACGACATCACGCAGAACTTAGCTTTGGCACCTTCAAAGGTTTTCGCCAGGTTATCGTCGAAGTTCGCCGCCGGATCGAAGTAATCGAGCGCTTTGGTCATCAACAGATAGGTGTTGGCATCGAAGCGCCCGGAGAACTCTTCACCCTGATAGCGCAGGTAGCTTTCAACCTGGAACTCGACGCTGTGGAAGTCGTAGTTGAGCTTCTCGCTCTTCAGCCCGCGGCCGAATTTCTCGCCCATGGAGTCGTCGGACAGGTAGGTGATGTGCCCGACCATCCGCGCCAGCATCAAGCCGCGCTTGGGGATCACGTTGTGTTCCTGGAACGAACCGCCGTGGAATTCAGGGTCGGTGAGGATTGCCTGGCGCGCCACTTCGTTGAACGCGATGTTCTGTGCCGACAGCTTGGGTGCCGAGGCGATGGCCAGGCAGTGACGGATGCGGTCGGGGTAGGTGATGCTCCATTGCATCGCCTGCATGCCGCCGAGGCTGCCGCCGATCACGGCCGCGAACTGAGCGATGCCGAGACGATCTGCCAGACGCGCCTGGCTGTGCACCCAATCCTCGACGGTCAAGACCGGGAAGTCGGCGCCGAACGGCTTGCCGGTCTCGGGGTTGATGCTGCTCGGGCCGGTGGAGCCGTTGCAGCCGCCGAGATTGTTCAGGCTGACCACGAAGAACTTGTTGGTGTCGATTGGCTTGCCGGGGCCGATGCAGCTGTCCCACCAACCGGGCTTGCGGTCGTCGGGGCTGTGATAGCCGGCGGCGTGGTGGTGCCCGGACAAGGCGTGGCAGATCAGCACGGCATTGCTCGCCGTGGCATTCAGCGTGCCGTAGGTTTCGTAAATCAGGTCATAGGCCGGGAGCGAACGTCCACAGGCCAAAGCCAGTGGCTCGCTGAAATGCGCCACTTGCGGCGTCACCAGACCAACAGAATCGGGGGGAAAGGCAGCTGGCATCGACCCTGCTCTCATTGAAATGAGGCGTAAGTCTAAAGACCGCTGGGGTTAGCGGCAAGCAAAGGTCGGGCCTGATTGTTTCCTGTCAGACCGAGGCGCGGCCATCGCGGTCAGCCAGGCTGTCGCACCAGTCCCGGCAAATCCGGCAACTTCTTCGGTGAGCAGATTCGCACCCGTTTCTGCCGGTTCAACTCGCCACTGATCAGGCTGACCTGGCTCTTGGACACGCCAAAGGCCTTGGCCAGAAAGGCTATCAGGTACGCGTTGGCCTTGCCCTCGACTGGCGGCGCGGTCAGGCGGATCTTCAGGCGATCGCCGTGCAGCCCGCAGAAATCATCGCTACGGGCTGCCGGTTGCAGGTGACATTCCAGAATCAGGTCGTCACCGTCCCAGCGAAACCAGCTCACCGGGTCAGATCAGCACGCGGAGGATTGCCGGCATCATGGTCATGGCGGCGAGGTTGTTGATCACCAGCATGTCAATCAGTTTGATCGCCAGGAACGCAAAGATCGGCGACAGATCAAGCCCGCCAAGGTTTGGCAGGAACTTGCGGAACGGCGCCAGGGCCGGTTCGCAGATGTCGTTCACCAGTTCGGCGCCCGGGTTATGGCTGCCCGGGGCGACCCAGGACAGGATCACGCTGATGATCAGGGCAAAGAAGAAAATATTCAGGAACAGCGCGGTCACACCGATGATCGACCAGATCAGCAGTTGCAGCGGGTTGCCGGTAGTGCCGTAGGTCAGCAGCAGGGTCAGGGCCATCAGCGCCAGTTGCACCAGGATCGCCAGCACCAGCGAGGACATGTCCAGACCGAACACGCTCGGGATGATCCGACGCAGCGGCTTGAGCAGCGGCTGGGTGGCCTTCACGGCGAATTGGCAGATCGGGTTGTAGAAGTTCGCCCGCACCAGTTGCAGCACGAAGCGCATCAGCACGATCAGCAGGTACAGGCTGCCGAGGGTTTGCAGCACGTAGACCGCTGCGGTGTTCAATCCAATCATGAAAAGCTCCTTATTGACCCAGTTGTTCGGCCATCTCGGCCGAGCGATGCGCGGCAGCGCCGAGTGCTTTTTCAACCAGGGCTTCAAAGCCATTGGCCTGGAACGACTTGATTGCAGCTTCCGTGGTGCCCGCAGGCGAGGTGACGCGGCGGCGCAGCTCGGCAGCATCGACGTCGCTGGAGACCGCCATGTGTGCGGCGCCCAGTGCGGTTTGCAGCGTCAGTTGCGCGGCGATGTCCGCTGGCAGGCCGAGTTTCACGCCGGCAGCGGTCATGGCCTCGATCAGCAGGAAGAAATACGCCGGGCCCGAGCCGGAAACGGCGGTGACGGCGTCCAGTTGCTGCTCTTCATCGAGCCATAAGGCGATGCCGACCGCGGATAGCAGCTCCTGGGCCTGCTGACGCTGTTCAGCTGACACTTCGGCTGTTGCGAACAGGCCGCTCGCGCCCTGACGCACCAACGCCGGGGTGTTGGGCATGCAGCGCACGATCGGCTGGGCACCGAGCCAGTTGTTCATGCTGGCGCAGGTGATGCCCGCAGCAATCGAAACCACCAGTTGATCGGGCTTGAGACTTGGGCGCAGGGCTTCGCACACGGCTTTCATCGCCTGGGGCTTGACCGCGAGGACGACGACGTCGGCGCCATTGATGGCCTGGGCGTTGTCGGCGAAGGTTTCGATGCCGTGTTCAGCACTCACGCGGGCGCGGGTCTCTTCGCCCGGATCGCTGGCGCGGATCTGTGCGGCTTCCAGACCCTTGGCCCGCAGGCCGCCAATCAGGCTGGCGGCCATGTTGCCGGCACCGATAAAGGCAATACGTGTCTTGCTCATGTCAGGTCCTTATTCAGAAGTGTGTCAGCCATGGTTCATGGCTGGCCGTAGTCGCGGGCACCAAACAGGGCCGTACCGATGCGGACCCAGGTGGCGCCCTGGGCGATGGCCGACTCAAGGTCGTGGCTCATGCCCATGGAAAGTGTGTCGAGCGGCAGGTTCAGGCTGGCTTGCAGGCTTTTGATCAAGTCGCGCACGGCAGCAAACGCGGCATCCTGGGCGGCGCGATCTTCAGTCGGCTCGGGGATGGCCATCAACCCGCGCAACTTCAAGCGCGGCAGGGCGTTGATGGCACTGGCCAGGGCCGGCAGGTCGGCCGGGGTGCAACCGGATTTGCTGGCTTCACCGCTCACGTTGACCTGAATGCAGATGTTCAGCGGCGGCAAATCGGCGGGACGTTGTTCGGACAGGCGTTGTGCGATTTTCAGGCGATCCACGGAATGCACCCAGTCGAAGTGCTCGGCGATAGCACGAGTCTTGTTCGATTGAATGGGGCCGATGAAGTGCCAGATCAAGGGCAGGTCGGTCAGTTCGAGCTGCTTGCCCAGCGCTTCCTGCAGATAGTTCTCGCCAAAGTCGCGCTGGCCGGCGGCGTAGGCTTCACGCAGGTCTTGTGCGGGTTTGGTCTTGCTCACGGCCAACAGCTGGACGCAGTTTTCGGCGCGGTTGGCGGCGAGTGTCGCGGCATGGATGCGCGAACTAACTTCGAGAATGTTGTCTGCTATGGTGGACATCAAGAGGCGCCAGCGGTCTGAAGGTTCGCGGCATTCTACTGGAATTGAGGGGCGCAATGGATATCACCGAACTGCTGGCGTTCAGCGCTAAACAGGGCGCGTCCGACCTGCACTTGTCCGCCGGCCTGCCGCCGATGATTCGGGTGGATGGCGATGTGCGACGCATCAACCTGCCGGCCCTGGATCACCAGCAGGTGCAGGCGCTGATTCATTCCGTCATGAACGACACCCAACGGGTGGACTTCGAGAAACACCTGGAAACCGACTTTTCCTTTGAGGTGCCCGGTGTGGCGCGTTTTCGGGTCAATGCGTTCAATCAGAACCGTGGCGCGGGCGCCGTGTTTCGCACCATCCCGTCAAAAGTGCAGAGCATGGAAGAACTGGGCATGGGAGAAGTGTTTCGCAAGATGACCGACGCTCCCCGTGGCCTGGTGCTGGTGACCGGCCCGACCGGTTCCGGCAAATCCACCACGTTGGCGGCGATGATCGATTACCTCAATACCCATCGCCATCACCACGTCCTCACCATCGAGGACCCTATCGAATTCGTTCACGAGTCGCGCAAATGCCTGATCAATCAGCGTGAAGTTCATCGCGATACCCGTAGTTTCGCCACCGCGTTGCGTTCGGCACTGCGGGAGGACCCGGATGTGATTCTTGTGGGGGAGATGCGCGATCTGGAAACCATCCGCCTGGCGCTGACTGCTGCTGAAACCGGCCATCTGGTGTTTGGCACGCTGCACACCACGTCGGCAGCGAAAACCATCGACCGGGTGGTCGACGTGTTTCCGGGGGACGAGAAGTCGATGGTGCGCTCGATGCTCTCCGAATCGCTGCTGGCGGTGGTGTCCCAGGTGCTGGTGAAGAAGGTCGGTGGCGGGCGCATCGCGGCCCACGAGATCATGCTGGGGACATCGGCGATCCGGAGCCTGATCCGCGAGGACAAGGTGGCGCAGATGTACTCGGCGATTCAATCGGGAGGGGCGTTGGGAATGCAGACGCTGGATATGAGCTTGAAGGGCTTGGTGGCCAAGGGCTTGATCAGTCGTGATCATGCACAGGAGAAGGCGCGGTCACCGGATAATTTTTGATAATCCAGAAACGCCATCGCGGGCTTGCCCGCGATGAGGCCATCATATTCAAAGCAATTCCCGAGGCCGACCCCGGAAGTTCAAATCAGCGCTGAACAACCCGCAACTGATTCGGCTCTTTCGGCAGAACCCGTTTGGCAACCACGTAGTGGTTTTCCCAGTACGGTTTCTTCAAAGTGTCGATGGACACCGACTTGCCACGACGTGGCGCGTGGATGAAACGGTCGTTGCCCAGGTAAATGGCAACGTGATTGACCCGACGGCTCTTGATATTGAAGAAAATCAGGTCGCCCGGCTTCAGGTCGTCGCGATCGACTTTCTCCCCATGACCGCTGGCCATGGCGTTGGAGGTGCGTGGCAGGTCGAACGTGGCGTCGTTGAACGCGTATTTCACCAGGCCGCTGCAATCGAAACCTTTGCTTGGGCTACTGCCGCCCCAACGATAGGGAGTGCCAAGGACGTTCACGGCGCGACTCAGCACGTTGCTGCTTTCCTTGGTGCCCATTGCTGGAACCAGGCCGCTTTTGTCGCTGGCCAGAGTCGGAGCATATTTGGCGGATTTTTTGTCTTTGCTCGAAAGAGCAGAAACATGGGGTTTGGGGGTGTAACCATTAACGTTGGGAAGACGTTGCTCACGATTGGTGGCGTGGGCGGCCAGTGGCATCAAAAGGCAAATGGTTAGCCATGTCTTGAAAAATGAACGCATTAGGCAAGGCTCTTAATAAGTTAGCGCGCAACTTTATAACAGCTTTTTTGCCGCTTCCGAGGCCGTTGGTCGATTCAACCTGGGGGACAATGGCGGCAAAATAGCGGCAAATAGGCGCGATTGTCCGACACAAGTCAGGTGTTACAAGGCTTTGACGGGAGTGAAGGTAGCACCTGCCATACGTCGGGTGCCTGTAAAAAAGTCACAAAGAAATGAAGAATATTTATCTATCGCGCGAATCGAGGTCATTCATGAACCCCTATCAACAGGCTGTCCAGCAGCAAGATACCCACAGCAAAGTGATCGGTTACCTGCTGTGGATTTTCGGTTTTACCGGCGCTCATCGCTTCTATTACGGCAAGCCGGTGACCGGGACGATCTGGTTCTTCACCTTTGGCTTGCTGGGTATCGGTTGGCTGATCGACGTTTTCCTGATCCCGTCCATGGACCGTGAAGCGGACCTGAGGTTCACCGCCGGGCCGATCGAATACAACGTGGCGTGGATTCTGCTGACGTTTCTCGGGGTGTTTGGCGTGCACCGGATGTATCAGGGGAAATGGATCAGTGGGCTGCTGTACCTGCTGACGGGCGGGTTGTTCTTTATTGGCGTGCTGTATGACTTCTGGACGTTGAATGACCAAGTCTCCGTGCGTAACGCACAGAGTCGCTGATTTCTGCGGCGAGGGGGCAGGCCCTCTCGCCGCAGGGTTTACGTCTGGTGATTGATCCAGCTATCCGTCTGCTTGAGTTACAGCCTATGAGTGGTTACTGAAATGCTTTCAGTAATTGAAGCTGAAGCGTTAAAAATGCCATTGTGCTGAAGCTGTATAAGATTGAAATGATGAAGTGGTTTGGGATGGTCCAGTAATTTATGCTGTCGGCGAGAATCGCAAGCGATGCAACTGCAACTATTAATGCTGATATTTTTATCAAGGTTGAATTGGTGTGGCGGGCTTTTCTGTATAAAAATATTTGCATTAGGTGAAATATGAATAACACTAAGCCCGCAATCAGGATTGCGCCTATTGGTATTCCGATTGAGTCTCGATCTATGTCGTAAATGCCTGCGCTCAAATTTCTTTCTATGGTGAATATTGCTACGCTGGAAGTGATCGCTAAAAGTAAAGGGTAGATGTAGTTCAGGTGTTTGTAGAGAGTCTTCATGTGGCTCTTCCTGAGTGTAGAAAGCTCATAAGTAAAGGCTTTTATACCACTTTTCGTTTTAATCAATCATGGAGCATATCCATTGCGGCTGAGGAGATGACGGGGCCATCGCGCAGTGGCGGTGAGTAAGTTTGCCCGTCGTTGGTGATGATGGCTTCACCGGCTTCATGCCAGTCTGCAATCGAGTGGGCTCCCCAGTTGAACCCAGGGTTAACTGTAAAGCCGCCTGATTTTTCCTTAGCTGTTTTTATACTAAATGATGGGTGTTGAATCTGCATTCAATAACTTTGTAGGCTGTTTCTGTATGTTGCGAAGTTCCTTTCGCGCGGGTGATGAGAAGTCAGGAATTTCTGTTCGCTGGATGGTTTTATTCGCCGTCGCTTGTAGAAATGTTCTTGATGCGGATGTGCTGTTTTGGGAAAGACAGTGGAGGAAGGGCAGGAGGGCTGCATGACTTCTGGACATTGAGTGACCAGGTTTCACTGCGTAATGCACAGAGTCGCGGTGCCTTTTAGTAAGTCTCGCGAGCAGGCTCGCTCCCACAGAAGAATGCATTGCAATGTGGGAGCGAGCCTGCTCGCGAATGCAGGCGACGCGGAGTTAGGCCTGGTGACTGATTCGTCCATCCACCAGGGTGTAACGCACCACGCCCGGCAGGCTGTGGCCGATGAACGGGCAGTTTTCACCTTTGGACAGCCAGCTTTCACCCGCCAGGGTCGAGGCCGTCGGGTCGAACAGCACGATGTCCGCCGCACCACCCGCCGCCAGTTTGCCTGCCGGCAGGCGCAAGGCCTCGGCAGGGCCGACGCTCAGGCGTTTCAGTAGCGTCGGCAGGTCCAGCAAGCCGTCTTCGACCAGGGTCATTGCCAGTGGCAGCAGCAGTTCGACGCTGCTGATGCCCGGCTCGGTCGCGCCGAACGGTGCCAGTTTGGCGTCACGCTCGTGGGGTTGATGGTGACTGGAGATGGCCGAGACCACGCCCGATTTCACCGCTGCGCGCAGGCCCTCGCGATCGGCGCGGGTACGTAGCGGTGGCTGGACGTGATAGAGGCTGCTGAAATCGATCAGCGCTTCGTCGGTCAGGATCAACTGGTACAGGGCGACATCCGCTGTGACCTTCAAGCCACGGGCCTGGGCCTGAGCGATCAGGGCTACGCCGCGAGCGCTGGTGAGCTGGCTGAAGTGCGCGCGCACGCCGGTCTGTTCCACCAGCAGCAGGTCCCGGGCCAGGGCCACGGTTTCCGCGGTTTCCGGAATGCCCGGCAAGCCAAGGAAGCTGGCGGTAGGGCCTTCGTGAGCCAGGCCGCCCTCGGCCAGGTCGTGATCCTGGGAGTTGAAAATCACTGTCAGGTCGAAAGTCGCTGCGTATTCCAGCGCCCGGCACAGGGTGCGGGTATTGCGGAAACTCTCCAGGCCATTGCCGAAGGCCACGCAGCCGGCATCTCGCAGTGCTACCAGCTCTGCCAGCTGTTCACCGTCCAGACCTTTGCTCAGGGCGCCAATCGGGAAGACTTTGGTGTTGCCGGCCTCACGGGCGCGGTCGAGGATCAGTTCGGCCACCGCGGAGGTGTCCAGCACCGGTTTGGTCTTCGGCGGGCAGCACAGGCTGGTCACGCCGCCAGCCGCCGCCGCGCGGGTTTCGCTGACAATCGAGCCTTTGCGGCTATAACCCGGCTCGCGCAGGGCAACGTTGAGGTCGACCAGGCCGGGAGCGGCCACCAGGCCTTTGGCGTCGATGGTGTCGACAGCGACAAAACCGGCTGGCGCAGCACCAAGGGCGACGATCTTGCAGGCTTCAATGTGGATATCGGTCACTTGATCCAGGCCACTGGCCGGGTCGATCACGCGGGCGCCGAGAATGCTGAGCTTCACTGGGCTTTCTCCTGCTCGAATTGGCGTTGCGCAGTCTGCCCGCTCATGGCCATGGACAGTACCGCCATACGAATGGCGATCCCGTAGGTCACCTGGTTGAGGATCACCGAGTGCGGGCCGTCGGCCACCGCCGATTCGATTTCCACGCCACGGTTGATCGGCCCCGGGTGCATCACGATGGCATCGGGCTTGGCGCCGGCCAGGCGCGCGGTGGTCAGGCCGAACAGGCGGTAGAACTCGCCTTCGCTCGGCAGCAGGCCGCCGGTCATGCGTTCACGCTGCAGACGCAGCATGATCACCACGTCGACGTCTTTCAGGCCTTCGGTCATGTCGGTGTAGACCTTCACGCCATATTGCTCGATACCGATCGGCAGCAGGGTCTTCGGTGCGATCACGCGGATGTCCGGGCAACCGAGGGTTTTCAGGGCCAGCATGTTCGAGCGCGCAACCCGCGAATGCAGGATGTCGCCGACGATGGCCACCGAAAGGTTTTCGAAGCCGCCCTTGTGCCGGCGGATGGTCAGCATGTCGAGCATGCCCTGGGTCGGGTGCGCATGCCGGCCGTCACCGCCGTTGATGATCGCCACTTGCGGGCAAACGTGTTCGGCGATGAAGTGCGCGGCACCGGAATCGCCGTGGCGCACAACGAACATGTCGGCGGCCATGGCTTCCAGGTTGCGCAAGGTGTCGAGCAGGGTTTCACCCTTGCTCGCCGACGACGTTGACACGTTGAGGGTGATCACGTCCGCCGAGAGCCGCTGGGCCGCGAGTTCGAAAGTGGTGCGGGTACGGGTCGAGTTCTCGAAGAACACGTTGCACACGGTCTTGCCGCGCAGCAACGGGACTTTTTTCACGGCCCGGGCGCCGACTTCGAGGAAGGAGTCGGCGGTGTCGAGGATTTCCGTCAGCAGCTCGCGGCGCAAACCGTCGAGCGAGAGGAAGTGGCGCAGCTGGCCCTGATCATTGAGCTGCAGCGGGCGCTTGGTTTCTAGAGGCGTCATCGCAAGGGGGACTCTCAATAGGGCGAATTAAAGGGCGAGGTCTTGCAGTTCGAGCGCGAGCTCCGGGCCGGACAGCTTCACCCGTTCGTGGGCCGCCAGCGACAGGGTGGCGCCAACCACGTTCGGGCGGATCGGCAGTTCACCGGCGTCCAGGTCCAGCAGGCACACCAGCGTCACGCTGGCCGGGCGGCCGTAGTCGAAGAGTTCGTTCATGGCGGCGCGGATGGTCCGGCCGCTCATCAGCACGTCGTCGATCAGCACCAGGTGCTGGCCTTCGATCTCGAACGGCAGCGCCGAAGGGCGAACCTGCGGGTGCAGGCCGCTCTGGCTGAAATCGTCGCGGTAGAAGGAAACGTCCAGGGTGCCGAGAGGCTCCGCGCTGCCCAGTTCCTTGAGCAGGGCCTGGGCCACCCAGACGCCACCGGTGCGGATGCCGATGAAGCGCGGGTCGCTAATGCCTCGTTTGGCCAGATAGGCGTCAAGTCGAGTCGCCATTTGGCTGATCAGTTCGGCGGGATTGGGCAGGCTCATGGTTGCTCCTTCTTGGGCCCGGGCCGGTTGTGCTGCTGGTGGCTCGGGTTGTAGCTAAGTAGAGGCGCGCAGCGGCTCTTCAGGATTCGAACAGTGCGCCATTCTCGTCGAGCCAGCCTTGCAGCAGCAGGGCGGCGGCAATGGCATCGACCGGGTTATCGCGGTAACTGCCTTTCTGGCCGCCACGAGCCAGGCGTTCGCCCTTGGCCTCGAAGGTGGTCAGGCGTTCATCGTGGGTATAAAAGGGCAGGTTGAAGCGTCCATTAAGGCGCCGGGCGAACTTTTCCGCGCGGGCGCACATGTCACTGGGCGTGCCGTCCATGTTCAGCGGAAGGCCGACGACCACGGCATCGGGTTTCCATTCTTTGATGAGCGCTTCGACCTGATTCCAGTCAGGAATGCCGTTCTGCGCTTTCAGGGTGCACAGCTCGCGGGCCTGGCCGGTCACCACCTGGCCGACCGCAACGCCGATCTGTCTGGTGCCGTAGTCGAATCCGAGAATCAGCCGCAGGGCCATCAGGCGTGCCCTGCCTGGCTGGTGAGCAGGCTGAGGTTGATGCCAAGGTGTTTGGCCGCTGCTTCCAGGCGCAGCTCGCTGCTGGTGTTGAACAGGATGTCGGCGTCAAACGGGCAGGTCAGCCAGGCGTTCTGCGCCAGTTCGGCCTCCAGTTGCCCGGCTTCCCAACCGGCATAGCCGAGGGCAATCAGGCTTTTTTCCGGGCCGACGCCGTCAGCGATGGCGAACAGTATGTCCTGGGTGGTCGACAGGGATAAGTCGTCTTCCAGATCAACGGTTGCCTGGAAAGTCTTGCCCGAAGGGTGCAGGACAAAACCGCGATCGGTCTGCACCGGGCCGCCGATAAAGATCGGCACATGCTGGCAGAGCGCCGGCGGTTCGATATCCGGGCGCAATTGCTCGAGGATATCGGCCAGGTTCAGCTCTTGCGGACGGTTGACCACCAGCCCCATGGCACCATTGGCCGTGTGCTCGACGATGTAGGTCAAGGTGTGCGCAAAGTTCGGGTCGGCCATGTGTGGCATGGCGATCAGGAATTGATGCTTGAGGTAGCTGGGGCTGACGTTTTTCATGTGCGCTAGTGTGGCGTTCGGGGGGCGAACTGACAAGCTGGGGATGCATGGGAAATGCCCCGAAACCCGCCAATAACTCAGATTCCTGTGGGAGCGGGGGTGTTCAATTACTGGAGAGGCGATCGCCGCGGGCAAATTTCCAGGTGCGGATGATCTCCAGTCGGTCAACATCCGACAAATCCCCGGTAAACGGTGCGAATGGCGCTGCCAGCCGGACAATCCGCTGCGCGGCCTGGTCCAGCAGCGGCTGGCCGGAAGACTCCAGCACCAGCACTTCATACAGCGAACCGTCGCGATTGATCGATACCATCAGGCGCAAGTTGCCGTAGATCTGTTTGCGCCGCGCTTCATCGGGGTAGTTGAGGTTGCCGATGCGCTCGACTTTCTTGCGCCATTCGTCCTTGTACCAGGCGCCCTTGTCGCGCATGGTCGAGGCCGCGCTCAGGCGGTGAATGCGCGGGCGTTTGGCGTATAGCTGTTGTTCGGCGGCCAGTTCCGCTTCGAGGCTGGCGATGTCACTGGACAGCTGCTCGCTGTCGAACGTCGGCGCCTGGACCTGGGGTTTGACCTCGGTCTTGGGCTCCTCGGTCCTGGCGGGGGCTTTTTTCGGCTTCGGCGCCACGGTGGTCACGGCCGCCTTCGGTGGCGCTTCCTGCACGTCAGGCTTTGCGGCCGGCGGTGGTGTGACCTTCTGTACCTTGTTGTCCTGGAATGGCGCGACCTCGGTGGTCTTGGGAATCGCCTTTTTATCCAGGGTGCCGCTGCCTTGCTGATTCTCCTGGGCCAGGAAATCGGCTTTCTCAGGCTTCTTTTCGCTTTTGAAGGTGGCGAGGGTGATTTCCAGGGTTTTGCTGATCTGTTTGGGCTCGACCACTGCAAACCCGACACCCAGCAGCAAGGCCAGGTGGATCAGCGCTGCCAGAAACAGGGTAAAACCGAGGCGATCGACCGGGCGCACGCCACGGTGGGCGAGTTCGGCAGGCAGATCGGACGGGAGTGTCATGACAAGGAAACCAACATCGCGTTTTCACAGGCCGCGCATGATAACGCAATGTTGGTTTGGCTAATCAACGAGCCTTGAGCTTCTGATCGATGGCATCCATCAACAGGCCGCCGATGTCGGTGCCGAACGCATTATCGATCTCGCGAATGCAGGTCGGGCTGGTGACGTTGATCTCGGTCAGGTGCTCGCCGATCACGTCCAGACCCACGAACAGCAGGCCCTTTTCACGCAGGGTCGGGCCGACTTGTGCCGCGATCCAGCGGTCCTTGTCGGTCAGCGGTCGGGCTTCGCCACGGCCACCGGCGGCCAGGTTGCCGCGGGTTTCGCCCTGGGCCGGAATCCGCGCCAGGCAATAATCCACAGGCTCGCCGTCGATCATCAGGATGCGCTTGTCGCCGTCTTTGATCGCTGGTAGGTAGGCCTGGCCCATGATCTGCTGGGCACCGAGGGCGGTGAGGGTTTCGAGGATCACTGACAGGTTCGGATCGCCCGCGCGGTGACGGAAAATCGACGTGCCGCCCATGCCGTCCAGCGGCTTGAGGATGACATCGCCGTGTTTGGCGGCGAACTCACGCAGTACGTCGGCGCGGCGGCTGACCACGGTCGGCGGCGTGCACTGCGGAAACAGTGTGGCGAACAGCTTTTCGTTGCAGTCGCGCAGGCTTTGCGGCTTGTTGACCACCAGCACACCGGCGCGCTCGGCCTGTTCCAGCAAATAGGTGGAGTAGACGAACTCCAGGTCGAACGGCGGATCCTTGCGCATCAGGATCACGTCCAGATCGCTCAGCAACGCATCGCTTTCAGCGCCCAGTTCGAACCATTTTTCCGGGTTGGCAAACACCTGCAGCGGACGCATCCGCGCCCGCGCCTGGCCTTCGCCCTGATACAGGTCGCGCTGTTCCATGTAGAACAGCTCCCAGCCACGCTTCTGCGCGGCCAGCAGCATGGCCAGCGAGCTATCCTTTTTATAGGAAATGCTGGCGATAGGGTCCATGACAATCCCGACGCGAACGCTCATGGGTGTTTCCTCGAAATTGGGGGGCTATGTCGATCTCTGTAGGAGCGAGCTCGCTCCTACAAAGGGCCGTATAAAAGTGGCGTCAGAGTGGCGCCGAGTGTGTTCCCGGTCAAGGAAAAACCACCTTGCAAGCCGGCCGATAGATTGGTTTTGGAGACTGTGCTAAAAAGGCTGCCATGTCGTGCTAGCCCTTGAACATCAAGGGTTTCGAGCCGCGTTAACCGGCAAACGGACAATTTGTTTCGCAAAGGCGACGGTAGAGCATTTTATGGAACAGCATCCCAGCGCCTTGAAGGTCATGGTGATCGACGATTCGAAGACGATCCGTCGCACCGCCGAAACGCTGCTCAGGAGCGTGGGTTGTGAGGTCATCACGGCCATCGACGGTTTTGATGCCCTGGCCAAGATTGCCGATAACCACCCCGGCATCATCTTCGTCGACATCATGATGCCGCGTCTGGATGGCTACCAGACCTGCGCCCTGATCAAGAACAACAGTGCGTTCAAGTCCACGCCGGTGATCATGCTGTCGTCCAAGGACGGGCTGTTCGACAAGGCCAAGGGGCGCATCGTCGGCTCCGACCAGTTTTTGACCAAGCCTTTCAGCAAGGAAGAATTGCTTGATGCGATCCAGGCCCATGTTCCTGGTTTCGCTGCCGTTTTGCCGCAGTAGGACACGCACAGTGACGCTCGGCCATCGGGCCCGGCGTCGACAAGAATGGGGAAGACCATGGCACGTATTCTGATCGTCGATGATTCGCCGACCGAAATGTACAAACTGACCGGCATGCTGGAAAAGCACGGTCATGAAGTGTTGAAAGCCGAAAACGGTGCCGACGGTGTCGCCCTGGCCCGCCAGGAAAAGCCCGATGCGGTTCTGATGGACATTGTCATGCCCGGCCTCAACGGCTTCCAGGCGACCCGCCAGTTGACCAAGGACCCGGACACCGGGCATATCCCGGTGATCATCATCACCACCAAGGATCAGGAAACCGACAAGGTCTGGGGCACGCGCCAGGGTGCCAGGGACTACCTGACCAAACCGGTCGATGAAGACACCCTGATCAAGACCCTGAACAACGTGCTGGCCGGTTGATCGTCAGGCCATGAACGAGTCGCTGACGGCTTTCGAACTGCTGCTGCAAATCGACCAGCGCTGTCGGTTGCTGGCGGCGGACTTGCCGTCACAGCCAACCCGGCGGGACAGCTGGAGCGGCATCGGTTTTCGCCTGGGCGAGCACTGGTATGTCGCACCCATGAGCGAAGTCAGCGAAGTCTTGCACGAGCCGCGCCTCACTCAGCTGCCGGGGGTCAAACCCTGGGTCAAGGGAGTCGCCAATCTGCGCGGGCGTTTGCTGCCGGTCATGGACTTGTGCGGCTTCTTCGGGCACGAGCTTTCGGCGGTGCGCCGTCAGCGGCGGGTGCTGGTGGTGGAACATGAAGAGGTTTTCGCCGGGTTGCTGGTCGATGAAGTCTTCGGCCTCCAGCACTTTGCCCTGGACAGCCTGGAGCCGGTGCCGGCAGATGAGTTGAAGGGGACGATGGCGGCGTTTGTCAAAGGCCGGTTTCAGTGTGAGCAGTGCTGGCAGGTGTTCAGCCCGCTTGCATTGACGCAGTCTCAGGGGTTCATGAACGTCGCGGTGTGACAGGAACAACACAGATCCAATGTGGGAGCGGGCAGGCCCGGAAATGGGTTAACAGGCGAGGACCGATGATAAAAGCAAAAGCAGGCAAGCCAATGGAAGGGTCGCGCAGCAGGTCGCAGATTATCGTGCTGTTCATCGCGCTGATCGTCTTCATCATGCTGCTGTTCGCCAATTTCGCGTACCTCAACACCCAGGCTACCTACGACAAACAGTACATCGGCCACGCCGGCGAACTGCGCGTGCTGTCCCAGCGTATCGCCAAGAACGCCACTGAAGCCGCCGCCGGCAAGGCTGCCGCGTTCAAGTTGCTCAGTGATGCGCGCAACGATTTTGCCCAGCGCTGGGGTTATCTGAAGAAGGGCGACCCAGCCACCGGCCTGCCGCCTGCCCCCGTCGCCGTGCGCCCAGAGATGCGCGCGGTGCAACAGGACTGGGAACGCCTGCTGAAAAATACCGACGCGATTCTCTCCAGCGAGCAAACCGTACTGTCGCTGCATCAGGTCGCCGCGACCCTGGCCGAAACCGTGCCGCAGTTGCAGGTCGAGTACGAAAAAGTCGTCGAGATTCTCCTGCAACGGGGCGCCCCGGCGGCCCAGGTGGCGATGGCCCAGCGCCAATCGCTGCTGGCCGAGCGGATCCTCGGCGCGGTCAATACAGTGTTGGCCGGCGACGAAAATTCACAGCAGGCCGCCGATGCGTTCGGACGTGACGCGACGCAGTTCGGCAAGGTGCTCAACGGTATGCTCCAGGGCGACCCGGCGCTCAAGGTCAGCCAGGTCGAAGACCGCGACGCCCGTGCGCGACTCGCGGAAATCTCCGAGTTGTTCGAGTTCGTATCGGGTTCGGTGGACGAAATCCTCGAAACCTCGCCGGAACTGTTCAAGGTTCGCGAATCGGCCTCGAACATTTTCAGCCTGTCGCAAACCCTGCTCGACGAAGCCTCGCACCTGGCCAGTGGTTTTGAAAACATGGTCGGCGGGCGTACCACCGACACCATAGGCGGTTATGTGCTGGGCCTGTTGGCGCTGGCTTCGATCATCCTGATTGGCATGGTGATGGTGCGCGAAACCAATCGCCAGTTGCGCGAAACCGCCGAGAAGAACGAGCGCAACCAGAACGCGATCATGCGCTTGCTCGACGAGATCGAAGACCTGGCCGACGGCGACCTCACAGTGACGGCCTCGGTGACCGAAGACTTTACCGGCACCATCGCCGACTCGATCAATTACTCCGTCGACCAGCTGCGCGATCTGGTCGCGACCATCAACCTCACTGCCGGCCAGGTGGCCGCCGCCGTGCAGGAAACCCAGGCCACCGCCATGCACCTGGCCCAGGCTTCGGAACATCAGGCCCAACAGATTTCCGAGGCCTCCATGGCGATCAACGACATGGCCGAGTCCATCGACCAGGTGTCGGCCAACGCGGCTGAATCGTCGGCGGTTGCCGAACGCTCGGTGGAAATCGCCAACAAGGGCAACGAGGTGGTGCACAACACCATCCACGGCATGGACAACATTCGCGAGCAGATCCAGGACACCGCCAAGCGCATCAAACGCCTGGGCGAGTCATCCCAGGAAATCGGCGACATTGTCAGTCTGATTGATGACATTGCCGACCAGACCAACATCCTTGCCCTCAACGCGGCCATCCAGGCGTCCATGGCCGGTGACGCCGGTCGTGGTTTCGCCGTGGTCGCCGATGAAGTGCAGAGGCTGGCCGAGCGCTCATCCGCCGCCACCCGGCAGATCGAAACCCTGGTGCGGGCGATCCAGACCGACACCAACGAAGCGGTTATCTCCATGGAGCAGACTACGACCGAGGTGGTACGCGGCGCCCGGCTGGCGCAGGATGCCGGTGTGGCCCTGGAAGAAATCGAAGGCGTCTCCAAGACGCTCGCGGCGTTGATCCAGAGTATTTCCAATGCGGCGCAACAGCAGACGTCGTCAGCCGGTCAAATCTCCCTGACGATGAACGTGATCCAGCAGATCACTTCGCAGACGTCCTCGGGCTCCACCGCCACTGCCGAAAGCATCGGCAACCTGGCGAAAATGGCCAGTCAGTTGCGCCGTTCGGTGTCCGGTTTCACCTTGCCGGATGCCAAGGCACAGGTTGTGGACAAAGCTTGAACCGCCCATAGGTGTATGAATGGTAACTGGAGTGGTTATGGGTGATCGGCACGACTATGTGGCCCTCGAGTGGGTCAAGGGCGAGATTGCCGAAACGCTGAAACAGGCTCATCACGCGATCGAAAACCTGCTCGATGACCCGCAGGCGACGCAGGCGCTGGATGATTGCCTGGCGTGCATCCACCAGGTCCACGGCAGTCTGCAGATGGTCGAGTTCTACGGCGCGGCGCTGCTCGCCGAAGAGATGGAACAACTGGCCATGGCCTTGCAGGGCAACCGTGTCAGCCATCGCGACGAAGCGCTGCACCTGCTGATGCAGGCTCTCGGGCAACTGCCGATTTATCTGGACCGGGTGCAAGGTGCGCGCCGCGACTTGCCACTGGTGGTGTTGCCCCTGATCAATGACCTGCGCAGCGCCCGGGGCGAAAGCCTGCTGTCGGAAACCAGCCTGTTCAGCCCGCAATTGCCTGAGTTGCCAGCACTAAACGCAGAAACGCTGGGGCAGCTGGAACCGGCCGAATTGCCCAATGTGCTGCGCAAGCTGCGGCAGATGCTGCAATTGGCGTTGGTCGGGTTCCTGCGCGAACAGGACAACGACACCAACCTCGACTACCTGGCCAAGGTCTTCACCCGCCTCGAAGCGCTGTGCGGTAACGCGCCCCTGAGCCCGTTGTGGCAGGTGGCATCGGCGCTGGTCGAAGGCATGCAGGGCGGTGTGATTGCCAATAGTCCGGCCTTGCGCAGCCTGTTCAAGGATGCCGACAAGGAACTCAAGCGCCTGCTCGAACAAGGCATGCCCGGCATCAACCAGCCGGCCCCTCCGGAGCTGCTCAAGAGTTTGCTGTTCTACATTGCCAAGGCCGAACATCCCACCGGGCAGATGCTGACCATGAAAGAACGCTACTCACTGGACGACGCGCTGCCCGACAGCGCGATGGTCGATGAAGAACGCGCGCGGCTGGCCGGTCCCGACCGTGACGCCATGCGCTCGGTGCTGGCAGCGCTGTGCGAGGAGCTGGTGCGGGTCAAGGAACGTCTGGATCTGTTCGTGCGCAGTGACCGCCAGCACACCTCTGACCTCGACAGTCTGCTGGCTCCGCTACGACAAATTGCCGACACCCTGGCGGTCCTGGGCTTCGGCCAGCCGCGCAAGGTGATCATCGATCAATTGGCGGTGGTGCTCAGCCTCGTTCAGGGCCAGCGCGAACCCAACGATGCCACCCTCATGGACGTTGCCGGGGCCTTGTTATACGTCGAAGCGACGCTGGCCGGCATGGTCGGTACCGTGGAGCCGGAGAGCCAGGACGACAACCGCCTGCCGACCACCGACCTGACGCAGATCCACCAGATCGTGATCAAGGAGGCCCGCATCTGTTTGCAGCAGGCCAAGGACATGATCGTCGACTATATCGACGCCGATTGGGACCGCCAGCATTTGCAGGCGCTGCCGGCCTTGCTGACCCAGGTGCGCGGCGCGCTGGCGATGATTCCGCTGAGCCGCGCGGCGAGTCTGGTCGAAACCTGCAATCACTTCATTCGCGAGCACCTGCTGCTCGAGCCGGGTCAACCGGGGTGGCAGGAACTGGACAGCCTGGCCGACGTGATCACCAGCATCGAGTACTACCTCGAACGCCTCAGCGACGACCCGCAAGCGCAGGGCGAAAACCTGCTCGATGTCGCGGAAAAAAGCCTGGCGAGCCTCGGGTTCTTCCCCAGTGAGCAGCATGTGCCAGTGCTTGATGATGTGCTCAACCCGACCGAAGCGCAGGTTATGCAGATGATGCAGGAGCTGGATGATCCGCAGATCGTCCAGACCTTGGCGGACGTGCTCGCCAGCCCGGTTTCGAGCCTGAATCCGCCCGCAATGAACACCCCGGGCAGCCTGCTGCCGCCGCCCTCGGGCGAAGATCCGGTGGATGAGGAGCTGCGCGAGGTGTTCCTCGAAGAAACCGACGAAGTCCTGGAAATCCTGCGCGAGTACCTGCCGCGCTGGTCGGTCAACCCTGACAACCGCTCGGCCCTGAGTGAGCTGCGCCGTGCCTTCCATACCCTCAAGGGCAGTGGCCGCATGGTGCGCGCCCTGGTGCTGGGCGAGCTGGCCTGGGCCGTGGAAAACCTGCTCAACCGCGTACTGGAAAACAGCGTGGAGCCGGGCGCGACGGTGCAGCAACTGATCGGCGACGTGCTGCATCTGCTGCCGGAACTGGTGGCCGAATACGCCGCCAATGCCCAGCGCCAGCGCAACGATGTCGACCAGTTGGCCGCCCGCGCCCATGCCCTGGCCAAGGGCGAAGAACCGGTGTCCGATGAGGATACGCAAGATGTCGCGGCCCTCGACCCACTGTTGCTGGAGATCTTCCGCAAAGAGGCTGAAACCCATTTGAGCAGTCTCAATCGCTTCCTTGATCAGGCTGCCGAACATGTGCCGTTGCAGGCCAGCGACGAATTGCAGCGCGCCTTGCACACCCTCAAGGGCAGTGCCTCCATGGCCGGTGTGTTGCCGATTGCCGAACTGGCCGTCCCGTTGGATCAACTGGCCCGGGAATACAAGGCGCACCTGATCCCGCTGGATCTGGATGAAGTCGAATTGCTGCTGGAAGCAGAAGGGCTGTTCCGCCTCGGTTTGCGTCAGCTCAAGAAAGATCCGCTGGCGGAAATCCCCGGCGCCCGGGGGTTGACCGAACGAGCCAGGGCGCTGCTGGCCGAGCGTCTGGAAAACCTCCTGAGCACACCGAACACGGGGCTTCGGATCAAGCGCGACCCGCAACTGATCAACAACTTCCTCGCCCAGGGCATGGACATCCTGCTGGACGCCGAAAGCCTGTTGCAGCGTTGGCAGCAACACCCCGGCGAGCGTCAGGAGCTCAGCGCACTGCTGGACGAATTGACCACCCTCGGCGAAGGCGCGCATCTGGCCGACCTGCACCCGGTGGACGAGCTGTGCGAAACGTTGCTCGACCTGTACGGTGCCGTGGAAGAAAGCAGCCTTGCGGTCAGCGAGCGTTTTTTCCATGAGGCACAGCATGCCCACGAAGCACTGATCAACATGCTCGACGAACTGGCCGCCGGCCAGGAAATCAGCCCGCAGCCGCAACGGATCAGGGCCTTGCGCGAGCTGCTCGACGAGAGCCTTGACCCGTCGGCCATGGGCCTGATCCGCAGCGATGGCAGCCGGAGCCTGAGCATCCGCGAGCTGGGTTCTGCCACCGAGGAACTTGAGCGCACGCTACCCCCTGCCCCTACAGGAGAGGGGCGCGAACTGGACGAGGAAATCGTTGCGATCTTCCTTGAAGAAGCGGTGGATATCCTCGAAAGCGCCGGTCAGGCCTTGCAGCGCTGGTTGCGCGACTCGGACAACGCCGCGCCGCTGTCGTCGCTGCAACGGGATTTGCACACCCTCAAAGGCGGCGCGCGCATGGCCGGGGTCGGGCCGGTCGGCAATCTGGCCCATGAACTGGAAAGCCTTTACCAAGGCCTGCTGGAGCGTCGTTACGCCTTCAGCGATTCACTGGCAGTGCTGCTGCAACAGAGTCATGACCGACTGGCGTCGTACCTTGAACAGTTGCACCTCAACCAGCCACTGGACGATTCCCATGAGCTGATCGAAGCCATTCGTGCCTACCGCCAAGGTCATGCGGGAGTCGCCGAGGCGGCCCGGCAGGCGACCGATAACGACTCGGCTGTGCATGATCCGGAATTGCTGGATATCTTCCTCGAGGAAGGTTTCGACATCATCGAAAGCTCCGGGGCGGCGCTGGAGCGCTGGCAGGCCCAGCCTTCGAGTCGTCAGGAAGTGGAAACCCTGCTGCGCGACCTGCACACCCTCAAGGGCGGTGCGCGCATGGTGGAAATCGCCGCGATCGGTGATCTGGCCCATGAGCTGGAGTTCCTCTACGAAGGCCTGTCCACCGGTATGCTGCAACCGACGGAGCCGTTGTTCGCGCTGTTGCAGCGCAGCCATGACCGCCTGGCGCAGATGCTCGACGCGGCCCGCGCCGGTGAGCCCATGCCGCCCGCCGACCGCTTGATCGATGCGATCAAGAACTTCAGCCACCCGGCCGCGCCTGAAACCCCCGCGCCGGTTGCGCCATCGACCACGCCCAAGGCCGAGCCGCTGGCGCCGCCGTCCGATGCCGGGGTGGACATGGTCAAGGTTTCGGCGGAACTGCTCGACGATCTGGTCAACCTGGCCGGTGAGACATCGATCTTCCGGGGGCGGATCGAACAGCAGGTCAACGATGCGCATATCGCCCTGAGCGAAATGGAGACCACCATCGAGCGCATGCGCGACCAGTTGCGCCGTCTCGATACCGAAACCCAGGGGCGGATCCTCAGCCGCCAGCAAGTCGACGCCGAGCGTCTGGGCTACGAAGAATTCGACCCGCTGGAAATGGACCGCCACTCACAGTTGCAGCAACTGTCCCGGGCGTTGTTCGAATCGGCCTCTGACTTGCTCGACCTCAAGGAAACCCTCGAACGCCGCAATCAGGATGCGGAAAACCTGTTGCAACAACAGGGTCGCATCAACACCGAATTGCAGGAAGGCCTGATGCGCACGCGCATGGTGCCGTTCGAACGCATGCTCCCGCGTTTGCAGCGCATCGTTCGGCAGGTGTCCAGCGAATTGGGCAAGGACGTGGATTTCATCGTCGATAACGCCGAAGGCGAGATGGATCGCAACGTTCTCGAGCGCATGGCCGCGCCGCTGGAGCACATGCTGCGCAACGCCGTCGACCACGGCCTGGAGTCCGTCGATGTGCGGCTGGCGGCGGGGAAACCGGCCAAGGGCAAGATCACCCTCGATCTACTGCGCGAAGGCGGTGACATCATTTTCGACATCCGCGACGACGGGGCCGGTGTGCCGCTGGACGCGGTGCGGCGCAAGGCGATCAAGCGCGGTTTGC
Source organism: Pseudomonas sp. B28(2017) (assembly GCF_002113025.1). Taxonomy (GTDB): domain Bacteria; phylum Pseudomonadota; class Gammaproteobacteria; order Pseudomonadales; family Pseudomonadaceae; genus Aquipseudomonas. The sequence continues at coordinate 486,194 of NZ_NEJH01000003.1, forward strand.
TGGCCCCGGACAGCGTCATCAGTGATCACGACGTGTTGCAGTTCATCCTGCAACCGGGGTTTTCCACCGCCGAGAAAATCACCCAGATTTCCGGTCGCGGTGTCGGCATGGACGTGGTGCACGAAGAGGTGCGGCAACTGGGCGGCACCATGAGCATCGACTCGGTGCCCGGGCAGGGCGTGCATTTTCGCATTCGCCTGCCGTTTACCGTATCGGTCAACCGGGCGCTGATGGTGCAGTGCGGTGAGGACCAGTACGCCATCCCGCTCAATACCATCGACGGCATCGTTCGCGTCCTGCCCAACGAGCTCGAAGGCTATTTCCGTTTCGATTCGCCAACCTACGAATACGCCGGGCAACGTTACGAGCTGTGCTATCTGGGGGAGCTGCTGAAAACCATCCCGCGCCCGAAACTGTTGGGCCAGAGCCAGCCATTGCCGGTGTTGCTGGTGCAGTGCAACGAGCGGTATATCGCCGTTCAAGTGGATGCCATGGCCGGCACTCGCGAGATCGTGGTCAAGAGCCTGGGGCCGCAGTTTGCGGCGGTGCAAGGGGTGACCGGGGCGACGATTCTCGGGGATGGCCGGGTGGTGTTGATCCTGGATTTGCTGGCGCCGATCCGTGCAATGCAGGCCCGTATCCCCCAGCGTCCGGCGGGGCAGGAAGTCGAGGCCGAACCGCATCGTCCGCTGCTGGTGATGGTGGTCGACGACTCGGTCACCGTGCGCAAGGTCACCAGCCGCTTGCTCGAACGCCACGGCATGAACGTGCTGACCGCCAAGGACGGGGTCGATGCCATGCTGCTGCTGGAAGAGCACATGCCCGACCTGATGCTGCTGGACATCGAGATGCCCCGCATGGATGGCTTCGAAGTCGCGACCCAGGTGCGCAACGACGAACGCCTGCAACACCTGCCGATCATCATGATCACCTCCCGTACCGGACAGAAACACCGTGATCGCGCCATGGCCATCGGCGTCAACGACTACCTCGGCAAGCCGTACCAGGAATCGGTGCTGCTCGAAAGCATCGCCTTGTGGAGCAAGACCCATGCTTGAGCATCGCACCAGCAATCTCACCGGCCTGCTGCTGCCGTTGGCCGACCGTATCCTGATCCTGCCCAACGTCGCCGTTGCCGAGCTGATCGATTACCAGCAGCCGGGGACTTTCGACCTTGACACACCGCCGTGGTACCTGGGGCTGGTGACGTGGCGCGACCGGCAGATTCCGCTGCTGAGTTTCGAGTCGGCATGTGCACAGAAAATCGTCATTGGCGAACGCGCGCGGATCGTCATCCTCAACACCCTCGGCGGGCGACCCGAGCTGAAATTCATTGCACTGCTGGTGCAGGGGATTCCGCGCTCCTGCAAGCTCGATAGCCAGTTGAGTTACGTCGATGTTCCGTTGTGCTCGCTGGAGCAGGCGGCGGTGCAGGTGGGCGAGCAAGTGGCGAAGGTGCCGGATCTGTTGGCGCTGGAGGCGTTGTTGGTGAGTACCGGGTTGACCTGACCGGCCCCTTCGCGAGCAGGCTCGCTCCCACATTTGAATGCGGTCTCTTGTGGGAGCGAGCCTGCTCGCGAAGGCGTCAGTCCAGACAACCATTACCCTGAGCGTAACGATCCACCGCTCTGCTTGATTGATGCCCCCATCCAACACTCCTAAGGTGACCCCCACGACAGCGAACCCGTGGAGTGGTCATGACAACAACAATATCCCCCGACTCGCGATGGACGCGGCGGCGCAGCGAAAAGCAGCGTCGCCTCGAGCTGGTGCGGAGTCTTGCCGACGGTGTGGTGTTGCCCACCGACAACATCGTCGCGGCGCTGGAGGCGTTGATCCTGCCCGGCGACCGTGTGGTGCTCGAAGGCAACAACCAGAAGCAGGCGGATTTCCTTTCGCGTTCCCTGGCCAAGGCCGACCCCGCGAAGCTGCATGACCTGCACATGATCATGCCCAGCGTCGGCCGCGCCGAGCACCTTGACCTGTTCGAACGCGGCATCGCCCACAAGCTCGACTTCTCCTTTGCCGGCACCCAAAGCCTGCGCATCAGCCAGTTGCTCGAAGACGGCCTGCTGGAAATCGGCGCGATCCACACCTACATCGAACTCTACGCACGGCTGGTAGTGGACCTGATCCCCAACGTCGTGTTGTCGGCCGGGTTCATGGCCGACCGCGCCGGCAATATCTACACCGGGCCGAGCACCGAGGACACCCCGGCACTGATCGAACCGGCGGCCTTCAGCGATGGCATCGTCATCGTCCAGGTCAACCAGTTGGTGGACGACGTCAGCGACCTGCCGCGCGTAGACATTCCCGCCTCCTGGGTCGACTTCGTGGTGGTGGCCGACAAGCCGTTCTACATCGAACCGCTGTTCACCCGCGATCCACGGCACATCAAGCCCGTGCACGTGCTGATGGCGATGATGGCGATCCGTGGCATCTACGAAAAACACAATGTGCAGTCCCTCAACCACGGTATCGGTTTCAACACCGCTGCCATTGAACTGATCCTGCCGACCTACGGCGAATCCCTCGGCCTCAAGGGAAAGATCTGTCGCAACTGGACGCTCAACCCGCACCCGACCCTGATTCCGGCGATTGAAAGCGGCTGGGTCGAAAGCGTGCATTGCTTCGGCACCGAGTTGGGGATGGAGAACTATATTGCGGCGCGGCCGGATGTGTTCTTTACCGGGCGCGACGGCTCCCTGCGTTCCAATCGGATGTTCAGCCAACTGGCCGGGCAATACGCCGTGGACCTGTTCATCGGCGCGACTTTGCAGGTGGATGGCGATGGTCATTCCTCCACTGTCACCCGCGGGCGCCTGGCCGGTTTCGGCGGTGCACCGAACATGGGGCACGACCCGCGCGGTCGTCGTCATGGCACGCCAGCCTGGCTCGACATGCGCAACACCGACGTGGCCGAGCCGATGCTCGAACGCGGCAAAAAACTCGTGGTGCAGATGGTCGAGACCTTCCAGGAGGGCGGCAAGCCAACCTTCGTTGAAACCCTCGATGCGGTTGATGTGGCGAAGAAAAGCGGCATGCCCCTGGCACCGATCATGGTCTACGGCGACGACGTTACCCACCTGTTGACCGAAGAGGGCATCGCCTATCTGTACAAGGCGCGCTCGCTGGAGGAGCGCCAGGCGATGATCGCCGCCGTTGCCGGGGTGACTGCCATCGGACTGCGTCACAACCCCAAGGACACTGTACGCATGCGCCGTGAAGGCCTGATCGCCTTGCCCGAAGACCTCGGCATCCGCCGCACCGACGCCACCCGCGAACTGCTCGCGGCGAAAAGCGTGGCCGATCTGGTGGAGTGGTCCGGTGGCCTCTACAACCCGCCCGCCAAGTTCAGGAGCTGGTAATGCACGCACTTAATCTGCAAACCACAGCCCTGAGCCTGGCCGAACGGCTGGCGGACCTGGCGGTGGACGCGCTGATCGACGAGGCTGATCTGTCGCCGAAACCGGCACTGGTCGACCGTCGTGGCAATGGCGCCCACACCGATTTGCACTTGGGGCTGATGCACGCTTCGGCGCTGTCCCTGTGGCCGGTCTTCAAGGAAATGGCTGAAGCAGCCATCGAGTTCGGCGAAGTCGGATTGCCGCTGCGCGAAGCCGTGGGCCGTATCGGTCGCGAAGGCGAGCAAGCGATGCTCGACACCACCGGCGGTGTGAACACCCATCGCGGGGCGATCTGGGCCTTGGGCTTGTTGGTCACGGCCGTTGCGCTGGACCCCAGGTCCACGGCTGCAAGCAGCGTATCGATTCGTGCCGCACGTCTGGCGCTGCTCGACGACCGTCACGCGCCGCGCCCGCTGAGCCACGGCGCTCAAGTTGCGCAGCGTTTCGGCGCACGGGGTGCCCGTGAAGAAGCGCAACTGGGCTTCCCGGCGGTGATGCAGCGTGCGCTGCCGCAACTGCGCCGCAGCCGCGACGAAGGTCATGGCGAGCAAAATGCCAGGCTCGATGCGCTGCTGGCGATCATGACGAATCTGGCCGACACCTGCGTGCTTTACCGCGCCGGCGAAGAAGGGCTGCACACCATGCAACGGGGCGCCCGGGCTGTGCTCGATGCGGGTGGCAGTGCCAGCCTCGGCGGACGTCGCCGCCTGTATGAACTGGACCAACAACTAATCGCGTTGAATGCCTCGCCCGGCGGTGCTGCGGACCTGCTCGCAGCTTGCCTGTTCATCGACCGTATCGAGTCGGACGACGGCCTCATCCTCTGCCATTCAAGAAGGGAAGTGTTTTGATGGAAACTTTATCCTTTGAATTTCCCGCCGGGCAGCCACCACGCGGTCGCACACTGGTGGGTTGTGTCGGCTCGGGCGATCTGGAAGTGCTGATCGAACCGGGTCAGGCCGGCAAGCTGACGATCAACGTGCAGACCTCGGTCAATGGCAGTGAACAACGCTGGCAGCATCTGTTCGCACGGATGTTCGACGGCCAGACGCCGCCGGCGATGACCATCGACATCCACGATTTCGGCGCGACTCCGGGCGTGGTGCGCTTGCGTCTGGAACAGGGCTTCGAGGAGATCGGCCATGACTGACAACGTATCCCTGCTGAACAAGCGCAGCTTCGTCGAACTCGGAGCCCGGCAACGGGCCAAGGCCCTGCTCGACGTCGGGACCTTCCGCGAATTGCTCGATCCGTTCCAGCGCGTCATGTCGCCATGGCTGTCGCGCCAGGGCGTAGTGCCGCAGGCCGACGACGGCGTGGTGATCGCCAAGGGCAGTCTCGATGGCCTGCCCGTGGTGGTCGCGGCCATCGAAGGCGCGTTCCAGGGCGGCAGCCTCGGTGAAGTCGGCGGAGCAAAAATTGCCGGCGCACTGGAACTGGCCGCCGAAGACAACCGCAAAGGCATCCCGACCCGCGCCGTGCTGCTGCTGGAAACCGGCGGTGTGCGGTTGCAGGAAGCCAACCTCGGCCTGGCGGCGATTGCCGACATCCACGCGGCGATTGTCGACTTGCAGCAGTACCAACCCGTGGTCGGTGTGGTGGCGGGCAGCGTTGGGTGCTTTGGCGGCATGTCGATTGCCGCCGGGTTGTGCAGCTACCTGTTGGTGACCCAGGAAGCGCGACTCGGCCTGAACGGCCCGCAGGTGATCGAACAGGAAGCCGGACTCGAGGAATACGACTCCCGCGACAGGCCCTTCATCTGGAGCCTGACCGGTGGCGAGCAGCGCTTCGCCAGTGGTCTGGCGGACGGCTATGTCGCTGACGACGTGGCGCAGATCCGCCAACAGGTCGGTGAATGGCTCAAGCAAGGTTTGCCGGCGCAACCCCGCAGCCGTCAGGCCGGGTTGTTCCTGCAACGCCTGGCGCGACTGGACGCCGAACCGCAAATCGAGCCGTCCGTGGTTCGCGATCTGTACCAAGGAGAACGCCCATGAGTTCGTATTCCCTGCGTGGTTTGAATTGGTTCAACGCCTTGAGTGCCGGGGCGAAACCGGTCGAGGGCTTGCCTGTTTCGCTGAAGGTCGCGGACGGTGCGCTGGGCGATCGGCTTGTGCGTTTCATCGCGGTGGTAGCTGATCCCGAAAACCGCTTCGTCCGTGCACGCAATGGCGAAGTGGGTTTGCTCGAAGGCTGGGGCCTGGCCAAGGCCGTGGATGAAGTCATTGCTGCCGATCAGAACAAGACACAGAAACGCGCCCTGATCGCCATCGTCGACGTGCCGAGCCAGGTTTATGGTCGACGTGAGGAAGCTCTTGGCATTCATCAGGCGCTGGCCGGTGCGGCGGACAGTTATGCCCGTGCCCGTCTGGCCGGTCATGCGGTCATCGGTTTGCTGGTGGGCAAGGCAATGTCCGGGGCGTTTCTGGCCCACGGCTATCAGGCCAATCGCTTGATCGCCCTGCGCGATCCGGGCGTGATGGTGCATGCCATGGGCAAGGCGTCGGCGGCGCGGGTGACCTTGCGCAGCGTTGAGGAGCTCGAAGCTTTCGCCGCCAGCGTGCCGCCGATGGCCTATGACATCGACAGCTATGCCAGCCTCGGGCTGCTGTGGGAAACCTTGTCGGTGGAGCAGATCGAGCAGCCGACTTCGGCGGATCTGGCGCGGGTGACCGAGTGCCTGGGGCAGGCGATGGGTGACATCGCCGAGAAGGGCGCAGATCTCAGCGGTCGTCTTGGTGCGGCCAACCGTGCGGCGTCGAGCAAGGTTCGCCAATTGCTGAGAGCACAGTGGTGAAAGGGTTTCTGGCTCACGACCTGCTGTGGGGCATGAGCCCGCAGCAGTTACCTGCGGATGCGCCTGCGTGGGTGATCGAGTCGATCAGTGCGGGCCAGCCGGTGGTGGTCCGTCGCGCCTTGAGCGCGGTGGGGCAGGTGGCGGTGGGCGTGCGCGGACCGTTGCGCGAACAGCGATTTGCCGCGCAGATGGAAGTCGCCGCCATCACGCGGCAACTACGGCCGGAAGGGCTGTGCCATGTTCAAGGCCAGCGTGATTTCCCGGCGCTACGAGCCTTGGCGCAGTTGCGCTCGCATCTCGATGACAGTGGTTGGGTCTGGGGTGTCAGTGGCAGCGCCGGGTTCGAGTTGGCCAGCGGGTTTGCCGCATTGCACGAGGGCAGCGATCTCGATCTGATCCTGCGTACGCCACGTCCGTTGAGTCGTGCCGACGCGCAGGCGTTGGTGGCCGTTCTTGACACGGCCGTGTGTCGCGTTGACCTGCAATTGCAGACACCGTCGGGTGCCGTCGCCCTGCGCGAGTGGGCCGGTGCATCGTCGCGGGTTCTGTTGAAAAGTGCCACTCAAGCCAGCCTGGTCAGCGATCCGTGGAATCCACAGGAGCAAGCGGCGTGAGCAGCTTGCTGGTGTTCCCTGGCCAGGGCGCGCAACAACCGGGCATGCTGGCGCGTTTGCCTCGGGAAACCTTGGACGAGGCGAGTGACCTGCTCGGTGAAGAAGTGACGCAGCTGGATTCTGCCGAGGCGTTGCAGTCGACCAGGGCGGTTCAGCTTTGCCTGCTGATCGCCGGCGTCGCCGCTTCACGCCAGTTGGGCATGACCCCGGACTACGTGGCCGGCTTGTCAATCGGCGCCTATCCGGCTGCGGTGGTGGCCGGTGCCTTGAGTTTCAGCGATGCGCTGCATCTGGTCAGCCTGCGCGGGGAGCTGATGCAGCAAGCTTATCCACAGGGCTACGGCATGACCGCCATCATCGGTCTGGACCTGGCCGCGGTGGAAGGGCTACTGGCCCGGGTACACAGCGCAGAAATGCCGGTTTATCTGGCCAACATCAACGCCGATAACCAGGTGGTGATTGCCGGTAGCGACGCGGCAATGAGGGCGGTGGCCGAGTTGGCGAAAGGTTGCGGAGCTGGTTTGGCCAAGCGTCTGGCCGTGAGCGTGCCGTCCCATTGCCCATTGCTTGAGACTCCTGCACAACGACTGGCCGACGCTTTCGCCAACGTGTCGCTGCAATCTCCGAGGATGGGTTACTTGAGCGGCAGTCGTGCGCGTCCGCTGATCAAGCCAGAAGCCTTGCGTGACGACCTGGCCTTCAACATGTGCCGCATCGTCGATTGGCGCGGCACGGTACAAAGCGCTTACGAACGCGGGGTACGTCTACAGATCGAACTGCCGCCCGGTGCGGTGTTGACCGGGCTGGCGCGCCGGGTGTTCGAGCAGGGCACCGTGATTGCCTTCGACGGTGCGCGGCTCGATACCTTGCAGGCGCTGATGCTTGAGGAGGGAAGCCGTCACTCCTAAAACCGACTCAGGCTTCGAACAACAAAAACAACATTCGAAATGCACTTTGAGGACTACAACAATGATTATTTACGGTGTGGCGCTGTTGGCGATCTGTACGCTGGCAGGGGTGATCATGGGGGACATGCTCGGTGTGTTGCTGGGGGTGAAGTCAAACGTCGGCGGTGTCGGGATCGCGATGATCCTGCTGATTTGCGCACGGTTGTGGATGCAAAAGCGTGGCGGCATGACCAGGGATTGCGAGATGGGCGTGGGCTTCTGGGGTGCCATGTACATCCCGGTGGTGGTGGCGATGGCGGCGCAACAAAACGTGGTCACGGCACTGCACGGCGGTCCGGTGGCTGTGCTCGCGGCGATCGGTTCGGTGGTGGTCTGTGGTTGCACCATTGCCCTGATCAGCCGGACCCACAAAGGCGAACCCTTGCCCGATGAACCGGCGGATGTAACGACGGTTGGCGCACCGGCAGGAGGTCGCTGATATGTGGGATCTCATCAAGAACGGTCTTGAACACAACGGTCTGGTCACTGCATTCGCTTTCGTCGGCGTGATCATGTGGGTGTCAGTGGTGATCTCCAAACGCCTGACCTTCGGGCGTATCCACGGCTCGGCGATTGCCATCGTCATCGGCCTGGTGCTCGCTTGGGTTGGCGGCACAATGACCGGTGGGCAAAAAGGCCTGGCGGACTTGACGCTGTTTTCCGGCATAGGGTTGATGGGCGGCGCCATGCTGCGGGACTTCGCCATCGTCGCCACGGCATTCGAGGTGCAGGCTACCGAAGCGAAAAAGGCCGGTTTGATCGGCGTGATCGCGCTGCTGTTGGGCACGGTGCTGCCGTTCATTGTCGGCGCGTGCATGGCCTGGGCCTTCGGTTACCGCGATGCGGTGAGCATGACCACGATTGGCGCCGGTGCGGTGACTTACATTGTCGGGCCGGTTACCGGCGCGGCCATTGGCGCCAGTTCCGATGTCGTGGCGCTATCGATTGCCACCGGCCTGATCAAGGCGATTCTGGTGATGGTCGGTACGCCGATGGCGGCGCGCTGGATGGGCCTGGATAACCCGCGCTCGGCGATGGTGTTTGGTGGGCTGGCCGGGACGGTCAGTGGCGTGACTGCTGGTCTGGCGGCAACGGATCGGCGGCTGGTGCCTTATGGCGCGTTGACCGCGACGTTTCACACCGGGTTGGGCTGCTTGCTGGGGCCTTCGCTGTTGTACTTCATTGTTCGCGGGATTGTTGGGTAGATTCAGAAACCGAGTCACACCCTTCGCGAGCAGGCTCGCTCCCACATTGGAATGCATTCCCCCTGTGGGAGTGAGCCTGCTCGCGAATTGCAGCGATGCGATTTCAAACCTGCCGATTGGCATACATCCGGCATTCCGCCAGCAACGCCAGCAGATTCGGATCACGCTCCTTGGCTTTCAGGAACACCACGCCAATGTGCTGCTGCAAGCGGTACTTTTCCTGCAACGGGATCAGCTTCACCCGGTTCTCGTACACCGCTGCAATCCGCCCGGGCAGCAACGCATAACCTACGCCCGAACTGACCATGCTCAACAGCGTGAAGATGTCGTTGACCTGCATCGCCACCTTCGGCTCGAACCCTGCCTGCTCGAATACCCGCTTGCCGTCCTGGTGGGTGGCGAAGCCCTGGGTCAGGGTGATGAAGGTTTCGTCGCGGACCTCAGCCAGGTCGACTTCGGTGCGCTGGGCAAACCTGGAGTCGGCGGGTGTGGCAAGGAAGATGTCGTCGGAGAACAGCGGGATGTGTTCGCAATCCGGATCGTTGACGCTGTCGTCCAGTGACACCAGGGCCGCATCGACTTCCATGTTCTTGAGCTTGTAGAGCAGATCGATGTTGGAGCCCAGAATCAGGTCGATGTTGAGCTCGCTGCGGCGGATCTTCAAACCCATGATCAGCTGCGGCACGGTCTTCACCGTCAGTGAATACAGCGAGCCCAGTTTGAACCGTTCGGCCGAGAACCCGGCGGCCTCACGGGTCAGGCGCACACTTTCGACGACATCCTGAATCAGCTTCTGTGCCCGTTCTTCCAGCACATAGGCGCTTTCCAGCGGCGTCAGGCTCCGGCCTTCGTGCTTGAACAACGGGCAGCGCAGCGCGCTTTCCAGGGAATGGATCGCCCGATGCACGCTGACATTGCTGGTCTGCAACTCGGCAGCGGCGCGCGCCAGGTTGCCGGTGCGCATGAAGGCCAGGAACACCTCGAGTTTTTTCAGGGTCAACTCTTCATCGATCAGCATGGGCCGGACTCTTTTTGGAATGACTCGATTGTGCCCAATTACGCCGGGCCCGTCGTACAGAAACATTGCGCTTTTACGCTGAAGGCCTGAGCCTTGCGCGTTGCGGTAATGAAATTCGAGGTGAGCGACACATGTATCACGGGGAACGATTGAATGCCTGGACGCATCTGGTCGGGGCGGTGGCGGCGTTTGTCGGAGGGGTGTGGCTGATTGTGCTTGCCAGTCTCGACGGCAGCCCGTGGAAGATTGTCAGCATGGCGATCTACGCCTTTACCCTGCTGGTGCTTTACAGCGCGTCGACCGTCTACCACAGCGTGCGCGGGCGCAAGAAAGCGATCATGAAGAAGGTCGATCACTTTTCGATCTATCTGTTGATCGCCGGAAGCTACACACCGTTTTGCCTGGTGACTCTGCGCGGACCGTGGGGCTGGACGTTGTTCGGGATTGTCTGGGGACTGGCGCTGATCGGCATCCTGCAGGAGATCAAGCCGCGTTCGGAAGCGCGGATTCTGTCGATCGTGATTTACGCGGTGATGGGCTGGATTGTGTTGGTGGCGGTCAAACCGTTACTCGCGGCGCTGGGCGGCGCCGGATTTGCGTGGCTGGCATCAGGCGGAGTGCTGTACACGGTGGGGATTATCTTTTTTGCCCTGGACGACCGGCTGCGGCACGCCCACGGGATCTGGCATCTGTTTGTCATCGCCGGGAGCCTGCTGCACTTTGTGGCGATCTGGTTTTATGTGCTTTAAGGCTATACCGGGACCAAGCGATCCAGCTGCTCCCGGGCTCGACGGCTGAATACCTGCAACAGGTCGTTCAAGGTGTGGGGCGGTGGTTCGGCGGCGCGGGTCACTGCGTACAGGGTGATGGGTAGCGGCGGTGCCAGAGGGCGAATCGTTGTGGTGGCGGGAGAGGCGCCAAGGGCGGTGAATGGATCGATCACCGCCAGGCCCGCGCCAGATTCCACCATCGCCCGTGCCAGGGAGTAGGTTTGCACGGCGATGTGTACCCGGGGTGGGGGGGCGACCGCTTCCAGGTAACTGTCGAGCCGCGCGGCCAGCGGATCGGCGCTGGATAAACCGATCAGCGGCGCATCCGCCAGCGCCATCAGCGGTAACGGTTTGCCCGCATCTTCCTGAGGCCAGTAGCCACTCGGCGCCAGCGCCACCAGCACGCCGGACGCCAGCGTCTGGGCCTTGAGCCCCGGGTGATCCGGGCGTTGCAGGGTCAGGGCGACATCCACTTCGCGTATCAACAGGTTCTGCACCAGTTCGCGACTGTGGGCGCTGGAGAGTTCGCAAACGATGTCCGGGTAACGCCCTGTCCATTCGTGAATGGCCGGCGGCAGCAATGACAGGGCCAGCGCAGGGGTGGCACCAATGCGCAGGCTGTGGCCAGGCTCGCGGCGCAGGCTCTGCGCCAGGCGACGCACGCCTTGCAGGCTTTCGCTGACCTTGTCCACTTCGCGCTCCAGCTCCAGCGCTTCCGGAGTTGCCTGCAACTTACCGCGCACCCGCAGGAACAACGGGAAGCCCAATTGCTGCTCGGCGTGCTGCAACACCTTGCTCACCGCAGGCTGCGAGACGTGCAGCAATTGTGCGGCAGCGCTGATTGAGCCGGTCTGGCGGATGGCCTGGAAAATCTCGATATGGCGAAGGCGCATGGCAAGTCCATAACCTTTGTTTATGGGTTTGCCATCTTTATGCATTGTTCAACGACTGTCACCTGGCTCTAACCTCGGTCTCGTCTTCACAACGGTTTTAAGGACGGACATGGCTCAGCGTGTGTGCATCATCGGTGGCGGCGTGATTGGTCTGGCAACGGCCTATGCGCTGGTACGCGACGGCTTCGAGGTGACGGTGGTCGAGGCACGGGACTCGCTGGGCAGCGAAACCAGCTTCGCCAACGGCGGCCAGTTGTCCTATCGCTATGTCGCACCCCTGGCCGACGCCGGTGTGCCTTTGCAAGCCATCGGCTGGATGTTGCGCGGCGATTCACCGCTGAAGCTGCGCCCGCGCTTCGACCTGACCCAGTGGCGCTGGATGGCGTCGTTCCTCGGCGCCTGCCGCCGCTCTGTCAACCGCGAGAACGCCGCGCACTTGCTGCGCCTGGCGCTGTTCAGCCAGGACACATTGAAGTCCTGGCGCGAGGACGATGGGTTGGCGGGATTCCAGTGGCGGCGCAATGGCAAACTGGTGACTTTCCGCCAGAACAGTAGCTTCGAACATGCGCGCCAAGGCCTGGCCGACCCGCAGCAACAGCAGGTGTTGTCGCCGGCCGAATGCGCGCAACTGGAACCGGCGTTGATCGATGCGCCCTTTGTCGGGGCGATCTACACCCCGGACGAAGAGGTCGGCGATTGTCACGGTTTCTGCCAGCAACTGGCCGCTCGACTGAAGGCGTCTGGCCGTTGCGAATTTCTCCTCGGGCAAGCGGTGACTGGCATTCGCCACAGCAACGGCAGTGTCAACGCCATCGAACTGGGCGAGCAATTGCTGCGGGTCGATCAACTGGTGATCGCCGCCGGCCACCGCAGTCCGCTGTTGGCGCTGCCCGGACTGCAACTGCCGCTTTATCCGCTCAAGGGCTACAGCCTGACCGTGCCAATCGGTGCTGGTCACCGGGCGCCGGACGTGAGCATCACCGACTACGACCGCAAGATCGTCTATGCCCGCATCGGCAAGCAATTGCGAGTGGCGGCAATGGTCGACATCGTCGGCTTCGACCCTGCGCCGGACCCCAGGCGCCTGGCGCTGATCAAGCGTCAGGCCCATGACACCTTTCCATATGCCGGCGCCTATGACGAAGCCGTCGAGTGGGCCGGCATGCGCCCGGCCACCCCCAGCGGCGTGCCGTTGCTGGGCGCGACGGCATATCGCAACCTGTGGCTCAACCTCGGCCACGGCGCGCTGGGTTTCACCCTGGCATGCGGTAGCGGGCGCTTGCTCAGCGAACTGATCGGCGAGCGCCGGCCTTCCATCGACCTGCAGGGTTTCAACCACCGGGCCGCCTGAATACTGATTTCTGAGGAGGACACTGCAATGACCATTACCCGACTGCACAGCAACCCGCGCCTGTCTGGCGCCGTGACCTTTGGCGGCCTGGTGTTTCTCTCCGGGCAGGTGCCGGGCGATGCGCTGGATGCGAGCGGCCAGACCCGCGAAGTGCTGGCGAAAATCGATACCTTGCTGGCCGAGGCGGGCAGCGACAAGGATCATCTGCTGAGCGCGACCATTTACCTGAAGAACATCACCGGGGATTTCGCTGCGATGAACGAGGTCTGGTCGGCCTGGCTATCGCCGGGACAGGCACCGAGCCGCACTACTGTGCAGGCCGAACTGGCCCGCCCGCAGGTGCTGGTGGAAATCACCGTCATCGCTGCACGCGCCTGATAAACCAACATCCACAACGGAGAATAACAATGCAGAAAATCACGTTGCTCGCTTGTACGCTTGGCCTGTTGTTCGGCAGTCAGGTTCAGGCCAATGAGGCGCCGCTGACCGGTACCTTGAGCAAGATCGCCAGCGCCAACAGCATCACCCTGGGCTATCGCGATGCTTCGGTGCCGTTCTCCTACGTGGGTGATCGCAGCGGCAAGCCGATGGGGTACTCGGTGGATCTGGCGGGCAAGATCGTCGAGCGCATCCGGCAGCAACTGGCGCTGCCGGACTTGAGTGTGAAGTACAACCTGGTGACCTCGCAGACCCGCATTCCACTGGTGCAGAACGGCACCGTGGACCTGGAGTGCGGCTCCACCGGCGTGACCGCCGAGCGGCAGAAGCAGGTGGCGTTCTCCTACGGTTTCATCTACGTCAAAGGCCAGTTGCTGACGGCCAGGGACAGTGGGATCAAGAGTTTCGCCGACCTGCGCGGCAAGAACGTGGTGACTACCGCCGGCACCACCAACGAGCGCTTCCTGAAAAGCTACAACGTCGATCACAGGATCGACATGTTCGTGATCAGTGCCAAGGACCACGGCGAAGCCTTCCAGATGCTGCAATCGGGCCGGGCGGCAGCGTTCTACATGGACGACGCGCTGCTCTACGGCGAGCGCGCCAAGGCCCATGACCCGCACAAGTGGGTGGTGGTCGGGGAGGAGCAATCGCGGGAGATCTACAGCTGCATGGTGCGAAAGGATGACCCGCAGTTCCTGGCGCTGGTCAACGGAGCGCTGGCGGATCTGTACAGCTCGGGTGAGATCAATGGCATCTACAAACGCTGGTTCGAGCAGCCGATCCCGCCGAAGGGTTTGAACCTTGAGTTCCCGATGACCAGCGAACTCAAGGCGATCATTGCCAAACCGGTGAGTGATCCGGTGCAGTAGCCTAGAAATCACCCCAGAGTTGCTGGGCCACCGCCAGTGCAACAACCGGTGCGGTTTCGGTGCGCAGCACCCGTGGACCAAGGCGGGCGGCGTGGAAGCCGCTGGCCTTGGCCTGATCGACTTCGGCATCGGACAAACCACCCTCCGGACCGATCAGGAATGCCAGGCTTGAAGGTTTGGCATGGCTCACCAGCGGCTCGGCCACCGGGTGCAGCACCAGTTTCAAATCGGCTTGTGCCTGCTTGAGCCAGTCCGCCAACAGCACCGGTGGATGAATCACCGGTACCCGTGAGCGCCCGCATTGTTCGCAAGCGCTGATCGCCACCTGGCGCCAGTGCAGCAGGCGCTTGTCGGCGCGCTCGTCCTTGAGCCGGACTTCGCAGCGTTCGGTGAAGATCGGGGTGATTTCAGTGACGCCCAGTTCCGTGGCTTTCTGAATCGCCCAGTCCATGCGCTCGCCTCGGGACAAGCCTTGGCCGAGATGGATTTGCAGCGGCGACTCGATCTGCCCGGCGAAGCTCTCATCGATCTGCACCACTACGCGCTTCTTGCCGACTTCGACCAGGGTGGCGCGAAACTCGTGGCCGGAACCATCGAACAGTTGCAGCGCATCGCCTTCGGCCATGCGCAAGACACGGCCGATGTAGTGGGCCTGGGCTTCGGGCAACTCGTGCTCGCCGGTGCTCAGGGGGGCGTCGATGAAGAAGCGGGACAGTCTCATTTTGGTTCTCTGTAGTTCATATGTAGTTCATGCCGACGCTTTCGCGAGCAGGCTCGCTCCCACAGTTGAGCGCAATCCCTGTGGGTGCGAGCCTGCTCGCGAAGACGTCAACGCTGACGCCACGGAAGCTCAAGTGAAATCAATCAACCCGGATCACGGAACCCCGGATGGAAGTCCTTCGGCACCGCCACGCTGACGCTGTCACGGGTAGCAATGTCGATCCCTTCGCTGGCCACTTCGGCCAGGAAGTCGATCTGCTCCGGGGTGATCACATACGGCGGCAGGAAATACACCACGCTACCCAATGGACGCAGTAAGGCACCACGCTCCAGAGCGTGCTGGAACACCTTCAGGCCGCGACGTTCCTGCCACGGATACGCTTGCTTGCCGGCCTTGTCCTTGACCATCTCGATGGCCAGCACCATGCCGGTCTGGCGCACTTCGGACACGTTCGGGTGGTCGACCAGATGCGCCGTCGACGCAGCCATGCGCTGCGCCAGGGCCTTGTTGTTCTCGATGACGTTGTCTTCTTCGAAAATGTCCAGGGTCGCCAGGGCCGCCGCGCACGCCAGCGGGTTGCCGGTGTAGCTGTGGGAGTGCAGGAAGGCGCGCAGGGTCGGGTAGTCGTCGTAGAAGGCGCTGTAGACCTCGTCGGTGGTCATGCATGCCGCCAGCGGTAGATAGCCGCCGGTCAGGGCTTTGGACAGGCACAGGAAATCAGGGCGGATGCCGGCCTGTTCGCAGGCGAACATCGTCCCGGTGCGGCCGAAGCCGACAGCGATTTCGTCGTGGATCAGGTGCACGCCGTAGCGGTCGCAGGCTTCCCGCAGCAGCTTGAGGTACACCGGGTGGTACATGCGCATGCCACCGGCGCCCTGGATCAGCGGCTCGACGATCACCGCCGCGACCGTGTCGTGGTTTTCGGCCAGGGTCTGTTCCATGGCCGCGAACATATTGCGCGAATGCGCTTCCCAGCTCATGCCCTCGGGGCGCAGGTAGCAGTCCGGGCTCGGCACCTTGATGGTGTCCATCAACAGCGCTTTGTAGGTCTCGGTGAACAGCGGCACGTCGCCCACCGACATCGCCGCCATGGTTTCGCCGTGGTAGCTGTTGGTCAGGGTGACGAAGCGTTTCTTGTTCGGCTGACCGCGATTGAGCCAGTAGTGAAAGCTCATTTTCAGCGCGACTTCGATGCAGGACGAACCGTTATCGGCGTAGAAGCACCGGCTCAGGCCTTCCGGTGTCATCTTCACCAGGCGCTCGGACAGTTCGATCACCGGTTGATGGCTGAACCCGGCAAGGATCACATGTTCGAGCTGATCGACCTGGTCCTTGATGCGCTGGTTGATCCGCGGGTTGGCGTGCCCGAACACATTGACCCACCAGGAGCTGACCGCATCGAGGTAGCGTTTGCCTTCGAAGTCTTCCAGCCACACGCCTTCCCCGCGCTTGATCGGGATCAGCGGCAGTTGTTCGTGATCTTTCATCTGGGTGCAGGGATGCCACAGCACGGCGAGATCGCGTTGCATCCACTGATTATTCAGGCCCATTTTCACTCTCCTGGAGGCGGTCCGTTACCTGCGCGGACAAACAATCGCGCAAGCCTATGCAATGCGTGCCACGGGGACAACCCATTGTGTCGAATGAGCTACTTTATCCAGGCCGATAGACGTTGCTGGCGGGTGTTTGAAGGCTGACGTATCCTTCGCGGTTCTTGAGCCGCCTGGCTCGCAAAAACTGCTGTTTTTCTCGTGTAATTCCGGAGTTCGCTGAATGTCTGTCGGTTGGCTGCGCGCCTGTGCGCTGGTGATGTTGGGGCTGTTCAGCGTGTCTGCGCTGGCCAAGGATAAAACCGCAATCGTGATCGGCGGCGGCCTGTCGGGCCTGACTGCCGCATACGAGCTGCAGAACAAGGGCTGGCAGGTCACTCTGCTGGAAGCCAAGTCGAGCCTGGGCGGCCGTTCCGGCATGGCCACCAGCGAGTGGATCGGCAACGACAAGACGCAACCGGTGCTGAACAAGTACGTATCGAGCTTCAAGCTGAGCACCACGCCGGCTCCTGAGTTCGTGCGGACCCCAGGCTACCTGATCGATGGCGAGTATTTCTCCGCCGCCGATCTGGCGACCAAACAGCCGGCCACTGCCGAGGTGCTCAAGCGCTTCGACAAGACCGTTGACGATCTGGCTCGCTCGATCGACGACCCGCAGAACCCGGCTGCCAACAACACGCTGCAAGCGCTGGATCAGATCAACGTGTCGAGCTGGCTCGACAAGCAGAACCTGCCGGCCACCGCTCGCCAGTTGATCAACCAGCAGATCCGTACCCGCTACGACGAACCTTCGCGCCTGTCGCTGCTGTACTTCGTGCAGCAGAGCCGCGTTTACCGTGGCGTCTCCGATCGTGACCTGCGTGCTTCGCGCCTGGTCGGTGGGAGCCCGGTGCTGGCCCAGGCCCTGGTCAAGCAGCTGAAAACCATCAAGACCAGCTCCCCGGTCTCGGCGATCATTCAGGACAAGGATGGTGTGACCGTCAAAGTCGACAATGTCAGTTACAAGGCTGACTACGCCGTGCTGGCCGTGCCGCTGCGCGCCCTGAACAAGATCCAGATGACCCCGGCGCTGGACGCCCAGCACCTGGCGGCGATCAAGGGCACCAACTACGGCTGGCGCGACCAGATCATGCTGAAGTTCAAGACGCCGGTGTGGGAGTCCAAGGCGCGTATGTCTGGCGAAATCTACAGCAACGCCGGCCTGGGCATGTTGTGGGTCGAACCTGCCCTGAAAGGTGGTGCCAATGTGGTGATCAACCTGTCCGGCGACAACGCGCGGGTGATGCAGGCTTTCGGCGACAAGCAGATGGTCGATCAGGTGTTGATCCGCCTGCATGCGTTCTATCCACAGGCTCGCGGTTCGTTCACCGGTTATGAAATCCGTCGTTACAGCACCGACCCGTCGACTGGCGGTGCCTACCTGGCCTTCGGTCCTGGCCAGATCAGCAAGTTCTGGCGCCTGTGGGAACGTCCGGTCCAGCGTGTAGCCTTTGCCGGCGAACACACCGACACCCTGTACCCTGGCACTCTGGAAGGCGCGCTGCGCACCGGTCAACGCGCAGCCAGCCAGGTTGAAGACCTGGCGGCGGGCAAGTCGTTCGAACCGGCAAAAGCGGTCCCGGCCGCTGCTACGGCGGGCGCTGGTGCGGTGGCGGCGAAGAAAGGCAATTTCTTCAGCAACCTGTTTGGCGGCTCGGATGACGAGAAGAAGCCAGAGCCGGTCAAGGCACCTGAGCCCGTTGCACCGCCAGCCCCAGCCCCGGCCGCTGCGCCGGCCCCGGTAGAAGCGCCGAAGCCTGCGACCCCGGTAAAAACCGAGCCAGCCAAAAAGACTCCGGCCAAAGCGCCAGTCAAGACCGAGGCTAAAAAAGCCCCGGCCAAGGCACCGGTCAAGAAGGCTGAGCCGGCGAAGAAGCCGGCTGCCAAACCTGCTGCAACCCCGGCAACGGACACCAAGGCGCAGTAAGCCCCAGTCAAAAAAAACGCGGCAGAAATGCCGCGTTTTTTTATGCCCGGAGAAATCCGGGTTAACAATCGAATAAACCCTTTGCGGGAAGTGTTATTGAGCTGGGCTACATTTTTGTATACACATTGGCCTTTAATCTTTTCTTAACTCGCCTGTTTCAGACTCTTTATCGTATTTCTCGATATTTCAAAGCGAAATTTTCGGCTTTAAATCGATAGATAACTCGATAGTCTTGGGCCAGCACTCACAGGGATCTAGGCAATGCAGCTACGTAACTCTACCTCCCGCTACGGCTGGGTCAGCATCTTCATACACTGGAGCGTGGCACTGGCCGTATTCGGCTTGTTCGCCCTCGGGCTGTGGATGGTCGGCCTCGGCTATTACGACCCATGGCGCAAGGACGGGCCGGATCTGCACAAGAGCATTGGCTTGATCCTGCTGGGCGTCATGGTGCTGCGGGTGTTGTGGCGTTTCGTCAGCCCGCCACCACCGACCTTGGCCAGCTACAGCCGTATGACGCGCCTGGGGGCGAAATTCGGCCATGCCTTCCTGTATCTATGTCTGTTCGCTGTGATGATTGCCGGTTACCTGATTTCCACCGCCGAAGGTGCCGGGATTCCGGTGTTCGACTGGTTTGAAGTGCCTGCCCTGGTTTCCGGACTGCCGGACCAGGCAGATAACGCCGGTGCGATTCACCTCTACCTGGCGTGGGTGCTGGTAATTTTTTCCGGCCTCCATGCGTTGGCAGCATTGAAGCACCACTTTATCGATCGTGATGCGACCCTCAAGCGAATGCTGGGTCGCAAAGCCTGAAGTTCAACCTCGACTCTCAAGGAAAATAAAGCATGTTGAAAAAGTCACTCGCCGCTCTGGCAATCGGTTCCATTCTGCTGTCCGCCAACGTGATGGCGGCTGACTACACCGTCGACAAGCAAGGCCAGCACGCCTTCGTCAATTTCAAGATCAGCCACCTGGGCTACAGCTACATCACCGGTACCTTCAAGGACATCGACGGCAAGTTCAGCTTCGACGCTACCAAGCCTGAAGACAGCAAGATCGAGTTCAACGTGAATACCGCCAGCGTTTTCACCAACAATGCTGAACGTGACAAGCACATCTCCAGCAAAGACTTCCTGAAAGTGGCTGATTTCCCTAAAGCCACGTTCGTGTCCACCAGTGTCAAATCCACCGGCAAAAACGCCGCTGGCAAAGACACTGCCGACGTGGCTGGCGACCTGACTATTGCTGGCGTAACCAAGCCTGTCGTGGTCAAGGCCACCTTCCTGGGTGAAGGCAAGGATCCATGGGGTGGCTACCGTGCAGGCTTCGAGGGCACTACCAGCATCAAGCGTTCCGATTTCGGCAAGATGATGGACCTGGGTCCACAGTCCGACGCGGTCGATCTGTACATCACGTTTGAAGGTGTCAAGGCGAAGTAATTTTCGCGCCTGACAAAAAACGCCCCTGATCTTGCGATCAGGGGCGTTTTTTATTGCCGTGCGCTATCTGCCAGATTACGCAAACCCTGTGGGAGCAAGCTCGCTTCCACAGGGTTTTGTACTGATCAAAAAAATGCCCCGGCTCTTTCGAACCGGGGCATTTTTATTTCAGCGACAAATCAGCGATTGCGGGTCAGCAGCGCTGGTTTCTCGCCACGAGGACGGCTTGGCAGTTGATCCAGTTGCTCAGGTGTCAGGAAGCGGTCGGCTTTCGATTCCTTGTGCATGATCTTCGGCGCATTGCCACGCGGGTTCTGTACGGCCGGCTCGGAGCGCGACTGGTCGTCACGGGCCGGGCGGCGATTGCGCGAGTCTTCGCGGCGAGCCTGGCCGTCGCGCGATGCGCCACTGCGTGGGCCGTTGCGCTTGGCCGATGGGGTGCTGGCACCATCGCTGTTGCGCGGACCGTTCTGGCGACCTTGCGGTTTGCCGGAGCGTGGAGCACCCGAACCTGCTGCGGTGCCTTGTCCCGGAGCACCCGGACGGCGACCACGGCCTTGCGCGGGTTTCTGCTGCGGCACGTAGTCGACGCGGTTACCGAAGTTATCGATATCGTCGTCCAGGAACTCGTCCGGGGCACGGTCAGCGGCGGCGCGTGGCGGTTGGCTCGGACGCTGTTCACGGGCCGGGGTGCCTTCGCGAGGCTTTTGCTGACGGGCCGGACGCTCACCGCGTTCACCCGCCGGCTTTTCCTTGCCCTTGTCCTTGCCTTTGTCCTTGCGACCGCTACCGCTGCCATTCGGACCGTCGCCGCGCGGGCCACGTGGATTGCGTGGGTTACGCATGTCCGGACGCTCGCGCACTTCAGGTTTTTCGGCTTCCACGGCGCTGGCATCGAAGCCCATCAGGTCGCCATCGGCGATTTTCTGCCTGGTCATGCGTTCGATGCTTTTCAGCAGTTTTTCTTCGTCCGGGGCTACCAGCGAAATCGCTTCGCCCGAACGACCGGCACGGCCGGTACGACCGATACGGTGCACGTAGTCTTCATCGACATTCGGCAGTTCGAAGTTGACCACGTGTGGCAACTGGTCGATGTCCAGGCCACGGGCGGCGATGTCGGTGGCCACCAGGATGCGCACGGTGCCGGCCTTGAAGTCGGCCAGGGCTTTGGTGCGGGCGTTCTGGCTCTTGTTGCCGTGGATCGCGACGGCGCTCAGGCCGTGTTTGTCCAGGTACTCGGCCAGGCGGTTGGCGCCGTGCTTGGTGCGGGTGAACACCAGCACCTGTTCCCAGGCGCCGGCGGTGATCAGGTGGGCCAGCAAGGCGCGCTTGTGGCTGGCCGGCAGACGGAACACGCGTTGTTCGATGCGCTCGACCGTGGTGTTCGGCGGGGTGACTTCGATGCGTTCCGGGTTGTGCAGCAGTTTGCCGGCGAGGTCGGTGATGTCCTTGGAGAAGGTCGCCGAGAACAACAGGTTCTGGCGCTTGGCCGGCAGACGCGCCAGCACTTTCTTCACGTCATGGACGAAGCCCATGTCGAGCATGCGATCGGCTTCGTCCAGCACGAGGATTTCCACGTGGGACAGATCAACGCTGCCTTGGCCGGCCAGGTCGAGCAGGCGGCCAGGGCAGGCCACCAGCACGTCTACGCCGCGGGCCATGGCCTGAACCTGCGGGTTCATGCCGACACCGCCGAAGATGCAGGCGCTGACGAACTTCAGGTCACGGGCATAGACCTTGAAGCTTTCATGCACTTGCGCAGCGAGTTCGCGAGTCGGGGTCAGGACCAGTACGCGCGGCTGGCGCGGGCCGTGACGCTGGGATTTGTCCGGGTGACCGTTGGGGAACAACCGCTCCAGGATCGGAAGGGCGAAACCGCCGGTTTTACCAGTACCTGTCTGTGCCGCAACCATCAGGTCGCGACCTTGCAACACGGCGGGGATGGCCCGCTGTTGCACCGGAGTAGGCTCGGTATAGCCCGCATCTTCGATAGCGCGGACCAAAGCCTCGGAGAGACCGAGGGAAGCAAAGGACATGAGTAATCCTGTTTTAGTTAGGGCTTGGCCCAATGGGAGTCTTGCCTGGCGCGAATGGCGTTTAAGAAGACGCTATCCCGTCCGGTCCTGCTGGGTCTCGAAGGCTCGCCTGCAAGCGCTCGCGCGGGCCGTGAAGCTGCGCAGTAGCGGGGTTGAGATGCCTTGAACGATTCCGAGCGTCCGGGCGTGAGCCTGGCGGGAAGGCCGGAGTATAACAGAGCAATCACTGCGCGCTGCTTTCCTGCTGCTCAACGGTTTTTTCCGTGGCGGCCGTGGCCTTTTCAGTCTTCACGCTGGCGGCCGGTTCCGCACCATAGCGGGCACTCAGTTCAGCGTAGGCGGGTTCGCGCTTGAAGCGTTTGAGTTCGGCACCGAAACGCTGCACGAGCAGGTCCATGCCTGCATTGCGCCGCACCGCGAGAAACTGGCTTTGCTGGCTGATGATCGTGGGGTTTTCGGTGATCTTGTCGCGGATGCCCAGTTCATCGAGCAAATGCTGGCCGACCCGGCGGTCGGTAATCAGCAGGTCAATCCGCCCGCGCACCAGTTTGCCGAAGTTGGCTTCATGGGTGGGAGCCGGCTCGCGGGTGAACAGCGTCGAATCGCTGAAGTCCTTGCTATACAGATAACCCGGCGAAGTGCCGATGGTCAGGCCGCGCAAGTCATCAAGGGTGCGGAACGGGTGGGGCCGGTCATTGGCGTAGAACATCACGAACTGGACTTCAGACAGTGGTTCGCTGGGGTAGAGCAGGGTGGCATCACGCGCATCGCTGTGAAAGATGTCCAGCGCGCCGTCGGCCTGGCCTGATTCAAGCATCGACAGGCAGCGTTTCCATGGCAGGAACTGCCATTCCACTTCGATACCCAGGCGCTTGAAGACTATGGCGGTTGTTTCGTAGTCCAGGCCCAGGGATTTGCCGTTGTCTTCATACACATAAGGTGCCCACGGCTCCGTGACAATGCGCAGCTTCTCGCCCCAAGCGGCGAAGCTCAGGCAAGTGAAGACAAGCACGGCGGTAAATTGCGTGATCAAAGGCATGTGCTTGAGATTACGACGAGAAACCGGAAAGAGCCAGAAACTGACCGCAGATGCTCTAACTCCGTGGATTGCCGCACATTAATAGTGCATTGAAAGCAAAAGATCGCAGTCTGCGAAAGCTCCTGAAGGAGCTGCCGAAGAATGCGATCCATTGATCTTGCTTGTAGCTTTCAGCTTTGAACTGGCAGTTGTTTCAACGCGGCAACTTCAGGTTATTCCACACCGCCAGGCTCGCTTCAGCCTGGTTCAGCGTGTAGAAGTGCAGCCCTGGAGCGCCGCCTTGCAGCAGTTGTTCACACATCTCGGTGATGACCTGTTCGCCAAAGCGCTGAATGCTCTGGGTGTCGTCGCCGTAGGCTTCCAGTTGCTTGCGGATCCAGCGCGGGATTTCTGCACCGCAGGCATCGGAGAAACGCGCCAGCTTGCTGTAGTTGGTGATCGGCATGATGCCCGGCACGATCGGGATGTTCACACCCAACGCCCGCACGCGTTCCACGAAGTAGAAGTAGCAGTCGGCGTTGAAGAAGTACTGGGTGATCGCACTGTCGGCGCCAGCGTTGGCCTTGCGCACGAAGTTGGCGACATCCTCTTCGAAGTTACGTGCTTGCGGATGCATTTCCGGGTAAGCAGCAACTTCAATGTGGAAATGGTCACCGGTTTCTTCACGAATGAATTCAACCAGGTCATTGGCGTGGCGCAATTCACCACTGGCCATGCCCATGCCGGAAGGCAGGTCACCGCGCAGGGCAACGATGCGCTTGATGCCGGCAGCCTTGTACTGGGCCAGCAGACCGCGCAGGTCGTCCTTGCTGTCGCCCACGCAGGACAGGTGCGGAGCGGCAGGTATTTTGACTTCGCTTTCGAGCTGCAACACGGTGTTCAGCGTGCGATCACGGGTCGAACCGCCGGCGCCGTAGGTGCAGGAAAAGAAATCGGGGTTGTAGGCCGCCAGCTGGCGAGCAGTGGCGAGCAGCTTTTCTTGCCCAGCATCGGTCTTCGTAGGGAAGAACTCGAAGCTGTAGCGACGATCTTGGGACATGGGAACACCCTTGAAAACGCGTAAGCCTGTGAGGCTTGCACATCCCATGTGGGAGCGGGCTTGCCCGCGAAAGCGGTGGGTCAGACGACATGAATGTCGAATGATAAATCGCTTCGCGAGCAAGCCCGCTCCCACAGGGAGAGCAGGCAGCGGATCCGATCAGTAGCGGTAGGCGTGCGGCTTGAACGGTCCTTCGACGGTCACGCCGATGTAGTCGGCCTGGGTCTTGGTCAGTTGAGTCACTACGCCGCCGAAGCCACGGACCATTTCCAGGGCCACTTCTTCGTCGAGTTTCTTCGGCAGTACTTCAACGGTCAGGCGCTCGGCTTTCTGGGCTGGCGACAGGTCGGCGTACTTCTGGCCGAACAGGAAGATCTGAGCCAGAACCTGGTTGGCGAACGAACCGTCCATGATGCGGCTCGGGTGACCAGTGGCGTTGCCCAGGTTAACCAGACGGCCTTCGGCCAGCAGGATCAGGTAGTCGTCGTTCTGTGGGTCGAAATCACCAGCGCCGGTACGGTGGATCTTGTGAACCTGTGGCTTCACTTCTTCCCATGCCCAGTTCTTGCGCATGAAAGCGGTGTCGATTTCGTTGTCGAAGTGACCGATGTTGCAGACAACGGCGCGCTTCTTCAGGGCTTTGAGCATGTTCGAGTCGCAAACATTGACGTTGCCGGTGGTGGTCACGATCAGGTCGATCTTGCCCAGCAGTGCCTTGTCGATGCTTGCTTCGGTGCCGTTGTTGATCCCGTCGATGAACGGCGAAACCACTTCGAAACCGTCCATGCAGGCTTGCATGGCGCAGATCGGGTCGACTTCGGAGACTTTAACGATCATGCCTTCCTGACGCAGGGACTGAGCGGAACCCTTGCCCACGTCGCCGTAGCCGATCACCAGCGCTTGCTTGCCGGACAGCAGGTGGTCGGTACCGCGCTTGATCGCATCGTTCAGGCTGTGACGGCAGCCGTACTTGTTGTCGTTCTTGCTCTTGGTCACCGAGTCGTTGACGTTGATGGCCGGGATTTTCAGCTCGCCCTTGGCCAGCATGTCCAGCAGGCGGTGAACGCCGGTGGTGGTTTCTTCGGTCACGCCGTGGACGCGATCCAGCACCTGTGGGTACTTCTTGTGCAGCAGCTCGGTCAGGTCGCCGCCGTCGTCGAGGATCATGTTGGCGTCCCATGGCTGGCCATCCTTGAGGATGGTTTGCTCCAGGCACCACTCGTACTCTTGTTCGGTTTCACCTTTCCAGGCGAAAACCGGGATGCCGGCAGCGGCGATGGAAGCGGCGGCCTGATCCTGAGTCGAGAAAATGTTGCAGGACGACCAGCGCACTTCGGCACCCAGGGCAACCAGGGTTTCGATCAGCACGGCAGTCTGAATGGTCATGTGGATGCAGCCGAGAATCTTCGCGCCCTTGAGCGGTTGCTCTTCGGAGTACTTGCGACGCAGACCCATCAGGGCTGGCATTTCGGATTCGGCGATGATGGTTTCGCGACGGCCCCAGGCAGCCAGGGACATGTCGGCGACTTTGTAGTCGGTAAAATCTGCAGGCGTGTTGACAGCGCTCATGAAGAGCCTCCATTCGTAATGTATGCGAATGGGCGCCGTTGTGCGTTTAGTGTCGGGCCGATCAAGGCCTGGCAACGCCCCATCCGAGCCTGACAGGTCTAGCCTGCTGCAGCGCCCCTCGGACAGGTGGCGGGAAAACGGTATCCAGTAGAGGTTACCGTTTTGAAACGGGGGCGATTATAGCCGTCTATGCTGATCTTCCAAAGGGTTTCTGCAGGTCAATGTCCGAACGGTAATCGCGACCATAGTCGATGGTGAATAGAGCTCTGGTTCGGGGTCTGCCAAGATACCGTCCATCATTCGGCAAGACGCTCAGGAGTGAATATGAATTTCCACACCCGCAAATGGGTAAAACCCGAAGACCTCAACCCTAACGGCACTTTGTTCGGCGGTAGCCTGCTGCGCTGGATCGACGAAGAGGCGGCGATCTACGCCATCGTCCAGCTGGGCAACCAGCGAGTAGTGACCAAGTACATTTCCGAAATCAATTTCGTCAGCGCCTCGCGCCAGGGCGACATCATCGAACTGGGCATCACGGCTACCGAATTCGGCCGCACTTCGATCACCCTGACGTGTGAAGTGCGCAACAAGATCACCCGCAAGAGCATCCTCACCGTTGAAAAAATGGTGTTCGTGAACCTCGGAGAAGACGGCTTGCCGGCACCTCACGGCCGGACCGAGATCAAGTACGTCAAGGACCAGTTCAAGGATGACGCCAGCGTGTAGGAGCGAGCATGCTCCGGGCGGCGTTCCGACGATGGACTCGAGAACACCGCTGGGTGTCAGGTGCCCGGCGTTATCGTTTACGACCATCGCGAGCGTGCTCGCTCCTACAGAAATCGTGCGGACAAAGGAGTAGGCCGTGCTTGCGACGGCGTTGGTGTTGGTGGCGGCGCTGTTGCATGCGGCGTGGAATACCCTGATCAAGTTCAGTGCGGAGCGGCTGTTGGTGGTGGCCTGCATGGACAGTGTGGCGCTGCTCTTTGTCGCGCTGATGTTGCCGTTCCTGGCCGTGCCACCGCTGGAGATCTGGCCGTGGATCCTGGCATCGGCGGCATTCGAGTTGCTCTATCGCTACTTGCTGATCCAGGCCTACCGGGTCGGTGACCTCGGGTTGGTTTATCCGCTGATGCGCGGTCTGTCACCGTTGGTGGTGCTGGCGTTGACGCTGATCTTTGCCGGGGAGGTGCTGACCCATCAGCAGATTTTCGGAATCCTGCTGATCCCGTTCGGCATGCTGTGCCTGCTCTGGCAGGGCGGCGGCGGTGCGCGCTTGCCGTGGTCGATGCTGCCGGTGGTGGCGTTGATCGGCCTGTGCATCGGTTGCTACACCTACATCGACGGTCAGGCGTTGCGGCGCTGGGCCCATCCGCTGGATTACCTGGTCTGGGTCACGTTGCTGAGTGCCTGGCCGTTTCCGTTGCTGGCCTGGGTGCGCAAGCGTCCGGCATTCAAGTTGTTCTGGCGCGAGCAATGGCGGCTGGGCCTGGCGGTCGGGTTCTGCGTGTTGTTCAGCTACGCTTTGGTGCTGTGGGCGATGCAGATGGGTTCGATTGCCGAGGCCGCAGCGCTGCGCGAGATCAGTGTGGTTCTGGTGGTGCTGTTCGGCATGCGCTACTTGAAGGAGCCATTCGGCCGGCCGCGGCTCCTGGCTTGCGGGCTGGTACTGATCGGCATGCTGGTGATGAAGTTTTGATCGCCTCGATGGAATTCGACTCTCTGTAACCTGAAGAAAGGACGGTGTTATGACGGTGGCTCTGTGGTGCATTTTGATCGCGATTTTCCTGCCGTATGTGTGCACGTGGATCGCCAAGCTCAGTGGCGGGTTCAGGCTGAAAGACAATCATGACCCCCGGGGCTTTCTCGACAATCTGGAAGGTGTCGGCAAGCGGGCGAATGCCGCGCAACTGAACAGTTTTGAAGTGATCCCGGCGTTCGCCGCTGCGGTGATCGTGGCGCATCTGGCCGGCAATGCCGAACTGGTGACGATCAATGTGCTGGCCGTGCTGTTCATTACCAGCCGCCTGCTCTACATCATTTGCTACCTGGCGGACTGGGCGACGCTGCGGTCGCTGGTGTGGTTCGTGGGGATGGCGTTGATTGTGAGTTTCTTTGTGGTATCGGTCTGAAAGATTTTCAGGGTTTTACCGGCCTCATCGCGAGCAGGCTCGCTCCCACATTGGAGTGCATGTCTTCTGTGGGAGCGAGTCTGCTCGCGAAAGTTATTTAACTGCCAATACTGCTCTCAGGGTTTTGTCTTCTCGGCATCAGCCACCTGCGGCACTTGCGGCAACGCAGCACCCTTGGGCCAAAGCATCCAGATCTGCCCCTGTTGTTTCATGTCCCCGGCCAGTTGCCCGGCCGCATCGCCGGTGCCCCAGAACAGATCCGCCCGCACCTCGCCGGCAATGGCGCCGCCGGTGTCCTGTGCTGCCACGGGGCGAATCAGGGCTGTGCCGTCCGGCCTGGTGGTGGACAACCATAACAGGCTGCCCAGCGGAATCACCTTGCGATCCACCGCCGCGCTGTAACCGGCGGTCAACGGTACGTTCAGCGAGCCGCGCGGACCTTCGTTGCTGTCCGGGTTGCGGGTGAAGAACACGTAGCTGGGGTTGCTGCCGAGCAGTTCGGGAATCCGCGACGGATTGGCCTTGGCCCAGGTGCTGATGGCACCCATGGTCACGTCTTCTTTTTTCAACTCGCCCTGTTCCACCAGCCAGCGGCCGATCGGTCGATATGGATGGCCGTTCTGATCGGCGTAAGCGATGCGCAACTGGCGACCATTGTCGAGCTGGATTCGACCCGAACCCTGGATTTGCAGGAACTGCAGGTTCATTGGATCTGTCAGCCAGGCCACGACCGGTGCCTTGACCCCTTTGCTTTCGATGGTCGCCGCATCGTCGTACGGCTTGAGTACGCGACCTTCGAGTCGACCGCGCAGGCGTTTGCCCTTGAGTTCCGGGTAAATGCTGTCGAGGGCGACGACGATCATGTCCTCAGGGACGCCATAGACCGGGACATTGGCAGCGCCTGTCTGGGTCAGGCTGCCGGGATAGACCGGTTCGTAGTAGCCGGTGATCAAGCCGTCGGGATTGTCGTTGGCGGCGCGCAGGCCATAGACATCGAGGTTCTGTTTGAGGAAACCACGAATGTCGCTGGCGGTTTGCGGCACGTTGGCAGCCGCTGCACAGGTACCACCCCAGACCGGGTCGGCCTTGAGGCGGGTACAGGCGCTGCGCCACGAGCCGAAACCTGCGACCAGGTCGTTGTCGGACACAGCTGGCAGCGCTTCCCATGTGGCACTGGAGTAGGTGGCCAGGGCATGGGTTTTCGGTTGTTGATTGTCGCCACCGGTGCAGCCTGCGAGCAGGGCCACCATCGGCAGGGTCCAGGCCAGGCTGTGACGCCATGCCTTGAAACGGCTGTTCATGGAGTGATTCCTTTGTCGGTTGCCTGAGCGCTCCATGCGCTCAAACAACCCTTATTGATAATAGGGCTATTGGTCTTTGCCGAGGACGCGAGGATACTGGCCGCCGTTTCCCGTGACCTGAAGCCACCATGACTCTTAAAAGACTTTCTGTTGTATTGCTGGCCTGCCTGACGTTGTCCGCTTGTGGCGGCATCGACCCCAACTCGCCGCTCGGCCAGCGCAAGAGCATTTTCAAGCAGATGCTCAAGACTGGCGAAGACCTGGGTGGCATGCTGCGCGGGCGCATTCCGTTCGATGGCCCGAAGTTCGCCGAGGGCGCGGTGAAACTCGATGCGCTGTCCCATGAGCCGTGGCAACATTTTCCGCAGGTCCGCGAGGAAGATCACACCAGCGCCAAGAGCGATGTCTGGGAGCAACAGGCGCGCTTCCAGGCCATGGCCCGTGACCTTGAGTCCGCCACCGGTGAATTGGTGATCGCCAGTCAGGTTCAACCCTACAAGGCCAGCAACCTGGGGCCAGCGGTGCAGAAAGTCGAAGATGCTTGCAGTGCGTGTCATAAGGCGTTTCGGGATCATTGACCCAGCGGTGCCCGGTCTGGCGTCTTCGCGAGCAGGCTCGCTCCCACAGGTGAGCGCATGACCCTGTGGGAGCGAGCCTGCTCGCGAAGACTGCTTCGGCAACACCAGGGATCTTTGTTCATTACCTTTTCTATTTATCCAGCTCATCCAGTGCGTCCTGCAATTCCTTGCGGGCATCGGCGAGTTTGTCTTTGCGCTTGTTGATCTTGTCGGGGTCGCCTTTGCTCATGGCCTTGTCGAGGTCTGCCTGGCGCTTGCTGACTTCGTGCCTGGCGTCGAGCACCTTGTTTTCCCGCTCCTTCTTCAGCGAGGCATCGGTGCAGTTCGCTTCGACTTCGCTCAGGGCTTTTTCCAGGCCTGCCTGCTGATCGGCGTTGCCGTGGACCTTGGCCAATTCGATCTGGTTGACGATACCTTGCTTCTTGGCGGCGCAACCGGTCAGCCCTGGTGCTTCCTCGTCCGCCATCAACGGGGTGGCCAGCACGCTGCAAAGGGTCAACAGGGCGAGCGGTGAAAGAAATTTCATAAAAGCTCCATGTAAGAAAGCAAGCGGGCCGCTGTGGCGATGGCTTGTTGGATCCCGGCGGGCCCCTTGGGGTTCCCTCTGAGCGCAGGGCTGACCGCTAAAAGCCGTCAATCCCCGCATCACGTAACGTTTCACTCAAGGCCAGGACTTGCGGATCGCGGAAAAAAGCGTTCAGTTGCGCCGCGCGTCCTGGCCCGATACCCGCCTCGGCCTGCCATTGTTCAATGTCTCGCTGCGCCAGTGTCTGCCACGAGTCGCCGAGATACGTCTGACCTGTCGGCGGCATTCCCAGGGCTTTCAGCCAGTGCGCGAACGGGCGCTGCCTGGCCTGGTTGAAACTGTCTGCAAGGCGAGCCGCGCTGCGCTCGCCCAAACCGCCAATGGTAGCAAGCTCTTGGGCATCGAGGGTCAACCAATCCAGCAGACCGTTCAGGCGACTTGTTGCAAGAAGTTTTTCCCAAGTGCCCGGACCCACATTGGGCAGCGCCAGGCCCTGTTTGCTGCTGAGCCAGGTCAGGCGCGCGAGAAACTGGCTCTCACAGCCCGGAGTCGGTTGCCAACAACTCAAGGAATGAAAGTCCGCTGCCAGCGGCGCGTTCAATTCGGCGCGCTCGGTGCTGCGCAATACAACGCTATCGAGCCTGGGAATGGTCAGCCCGGCCAGGCTGATGGCGACCTGATCACCCGGGCGTATGTCCAGTGTCTGCCAGCGTTGCAACGAACTGACGCTGACGCGTTTGATCTGCCGGTCATCGAGCGTCACCGGGGTCAGCTCGAGTACCGGAGTGATCCGCCCTGTCCGGCCGATCCTGAAGTGAACCTGGCGGACTTCGGCCAGTGCCTGGGCGAAGGGGTATTTCCAGGCGATGGCCCAGTAGGGCGATCTCGCCTGCCAGCGCTCGGCGGCTGGACGCTGGTTCTGGCGCAGGACGATGCCGTCGCTGGCAAAGGGCAGGGGGGAGCGATACCAGTGTTCACGCCAGCGTTCGGCCTCGATCACGGAGTTGATTGGTTGGCTGTATGCCGTGGTACTCGGGAAGCCCAGTGCACTCAGTGCCGCGGCGCGCGCGGGCACGCTCGCCGGCCCTTGAGGCCAATCCCAGACAAACAGATCGATGCCGGCGGCCTGTTCGGGGCTCAAGACCTTGCGCGCCATCAGGCCCGCCACCGTGGAGCGAGCGTTGAGGCTGCCGGCCTGGGCTTGCACATGACCGGTCAGGCGCCAATACAGTTCGCCTTGCACGAGCAAGTCCCGGGTCTGGGACAGGCGTTGCGGGATGGCCGGAATCTGCCGTGCCGGAACCGTCCAGTCCTGACCGCTTTTGCCGTCGCCACGGCTGATTGCCTGGGCCAGCAGGCCGTTGCGGTAAACCAGGGTCACCGCCACGCCATCGATTTTAGGCTGGGCCCAGACGTCCACCCGGTCACGCAGCCATTTTTCGACGGCGGGGCGATCGTGCAGTTTGTCCAGGCCGGTGTGGACGATGGGGTGGGGCAGCTTGCCGCGTGCAGTGCGTAAGGGGTCTGCGGGCGGATTCAGGTTGAAGCAGTGGCGCCATTGGGTGAGTCGCGCGCGGGACTGGTCATAGAGTTCATCGGCGACCAGTGAGCGTCCCAGGCGGTGATAGCTGTCGTCCCAGAGGTCGATTTGCTGTTGCAGCTTGCCGACTTCGCTCAAGGCGCGTTCGGATGGCCAGTCGGGGCACTCGGCGGCGTTGGCGGTCAGGTGGGTGAAGGTCAGTAGAGTGGCGAAAAACAGGCGCAGGTCGGGGAGCATCTTGAGCGTCCTTGCTCGGTGAGATGCGTGAAGGCTAGGTCAGTATCAGTTGGCGCAGCGAGGGGGTGTTTTGCCGGGTATTTCCGGTGGCTGTGCTCGCGAAGGCGGCCGCGCGGTCTCAAGCGCAAGGCAATAAAAAGCCCCGCAGGGCGCGAACCGTGCGGGGCCTCGGGTGTTGCGGGGAAGTCTTACAGACCGGCAGCGGCGCGCAGGGCGTCGGCGCGGTCGGTTTTTTCCCAGGTGAACGTGGTGAAGGTGTCTTCGCCAACGGTCTTGGTTGCCGGGGTGCGACCGAAGTGGCCGTACGCGGCGGTTTCCTGATACATCGGGTGCAGCAGATCGAGCATGGTGGTGATCGCGTATGGGCGCAGGTCGAACACTTCACGGACCAGCTTGATGATCTTGTCATCACTGATCTTGCCGGTGCCGAAGGTGTTCAACGAGATCGAAGTCGGCTGGGCAACGCCGATGGCGTAGGACACCTGAATCTCGCAGCGCTCGGCCAGGCCGGCGGCAACGATGTTCTTGGCCACGTAACGACCGGCGTAGGCAGCCGAACGGTCAACCTTCGATGGGTCTTTACCGGAGAACGCGCCACCGCCGTGACGGGCCATGCCGCCGTAGCTGTCGACGATGATCTTGCGACCGGTAAGGCCGCAGTCACCCACCGGGCCGCCGATGATGAACTGGCCGGTCGGGTTGATGTGGAACTGGGTGTCCTTGCTCAGCAGTTCGGCAGGCAGCACGTGCTTGACGATCAGCTCCATCACGGCTTCGCGCAGGTCTTTGTACGAGACTTCAGGGTTGTGCTGGGTCGACAGGACTACCGCGTCGATACCGACAACCTTGCCGCCTTCGTAACGGCAGGTGACCTGGGACTTGGCGTCCGGACGCAGCCAAGGCAGCAGGCCGGATTTACGGGCCTCGGCCTGACGTTGCACAAGCTGGTGCGAAAAGGTGATCGGTGCCGGCATCAGCACGTCGGTTTCGTTGCTGGCGTAGCCGAACATCAGGCCTTGGTCGCCGGCGCCCTGATCTTCAGGCTTGGCACGGTCAACGCCCTGGTTGATGTCAGGGGACTGCTTGCCGATGATGTTCATCACGCCGCAAGTGGCGCCGTCGAAGCCGACGTCGGAGCTGGTGTAGCCGATATCGCAAATCACATCACGAACGATCTGCTCCAGGTCGACCCAGGCGCTGGTGGTCACTTCACCTGCAACGATGGCCACGCCGGTCTTGACCAGGGTTTCCACCGCTACGCGAGCGTGTTTGTCCTGGGCAATGATGGCGTCCAGCACTGCATCGGAAATCTGGTCGGCGATTTTGTCCGGATGCCCTTCAGACACGGACTCGGAGGTGAAGAGGGAGTATTCGCTCATCTCGATGTTTTCCTGAATTTACCGATGGTGAGTGTCGCCAGCCGGTCGCTGAAAATGGCGAACCTGGATCTGGAAACCATTGCGTAAGCCTACGTAGAGACTTTCCCCGGGAGCGAGTCCCGCAGCGGTGGCCCAACGGGCCAAATCGTCCTGTTCAAACCCCAGCCAGAGATCACCGCAGGCCTCCCTGGCCCAACTCTGGTTGTGGCTACATAACTCTGTCACTAACAGGCTACCGCCTGGTTGCAGCAAGTGGGCCATGTGCTTGAGCGCATCGGCCGGCGCGGCAAAATGGTGCAGCACCATGTTCAGTACCACGCAATCGGCCTTGAGGCTGACGCCGTTCAATGCATCGGCCAGTTGCAGGCTAACGTTAGTCAGCTTGTCGCGTTCGCAGACCTGGCGCGCCAGTTCGAGCATCGCGGTGCTGTTATCCAGCGCCGTGACTTGCGAGAAGCGGCGCGCCAGTTCCGGTAGGAATGCACCATCACCGGGGCCGACTTCAATGGCCGTGGCGTCTTTGTCGAAGCTCAACTTGTCGAGCAGGGCCACCACGCTTTCGCGGTATTGCGGCAGGCCGGCGATCAAGTCTTGCTGGGCGCGAAATTTCTCCGCTACCCGTGAGAAAAAGTCCTGGCTGGCGGCCGCGCGTTGCCCATGGACCTGGGCGATGCGCGACTGTACGTCGGTCGGCAGCGTCAGGTTGTCCACTTCTTCGAGCAGGGCTGCGTGCAATTTGCCGCCAAGCAGTTCGGTGTGGGGCAGGGCGCGACGGTAGAAAATCGCGTTGCCTTCGCGGCGCGTTGCCACCAGGCCGGCCTGGGCCAGTACCTTGAGGTGGTGGCTCATGCCTGACTGGCCGATGCCGAAGATCTGCGCCAGCTCCAGCACGCCGAACGAGTCGTTGGCCAGTGCGCGCAAAACATTCAACCGCAGGGGATCGCCGCCAGCCTTGCACAAGGCCGCCAGCTCATCGCAATCGTCATGTTGAATGGAGGGCACGCGTAAATTCATAAGGCCGGCAGTCTAGTCACGGGTCGAAGGCATCGCAAGAGCAATATCAAAAAGTTTTGATATTGCTCGATGGATGGCACTTCCTGACGTTAGGTTCAGTCAACAAAGCCGGAGCAGAAAGGTTTCATCACGTTAATACGTCGTTATCCATTGGAAAAACGTCTCCAGATGACTATCTGTCATTGCCCCGAAGCGGCCCGGTGAGGGAAAATGCTCGCCTTTTTTCCGTTTCGTTTTATTCAAGCCCCCAGGAGAACAGCGATGCCTAGCCGTCGTGAGCGTGCCAACGCCATTCGTGCCCTCAGCATGGATGCCGTGCAAAAAGCCAACAGCGGCCATCCCGGTGCCCCAATGGGTATGGCGGATATCGCCGAGGTGCTTTGGCGCGACTACCTCAAGCACAACCCGAGCAATCCATCGTTCGCCGACCGTGACCGCTTCGTGCTGTCCAACGGCCATGGCTCGATGCTGATCTACTCGCTGCTGCACCTGACCGGCTACGACCTGTCGATCGACGACCTGAAGCAATTCCGCCAACTGCACAGCCGCACCCCGGGCCACCCGGAACTCGGCTATACCCCGGGCGTAGAAACCACCACCGGTCCACTGGGCCAAGGCCTGGCCAACGCCGTGGGTTTTGCCCTGGCTGAAAAAGTCATGGCGGCGCAGTTCAATCGTCCAGGCCACAACATCGTCGACCACCACACCTATGTGTTCCTGGGTGATGGCTGCATGATGGAAGGCATTTCCCACGAAGTCGCTTCCCTGGCCGGCACCTTGGGCCTGGGCAAGCTGATCGCCTTCTACGATGACAACGGCATCTCCATCGACGGCGAAGTCGAAGGCTGGTTCACCGACGATACGCCGAAGCGTTTTGAGTCCTACAACTGGCAAGTGATCCGCAATGTCGACGGTCACGATCCGGAAGAGATCAAGACTGCGATCGATACTGCCCGCAAGAGCGCGCAGCCAACCCTGATCTGCTGCAAGACCACCATCGGCTTCGGTTCGCCGAACAAGCAAGGCAAGGAAGATTGCCACGGCGCCCCGCTGGGTGATGCGGAAATCGCCCTGACCCGTGCGGCGCTGAAATGGAATCACGGCCCGTTCGAAGTTCCGGCCGATATCTACGCCGAGTGGGATGCCAAGGAAGCCGGTCGCGCTGTGGAAGCCGAGTGGGACCAGCGTTTCGCTGCCTACTCCGCTGCCTTCCCGGCCGAAGCCAACGAACTGATTCGTCGTCTAAGCGGCGAGCTGCCGGCCGACTTCGCCGAGAAGGCCGATGCCTACATCGCCGAAGTCGCTGCCAAGGGCGAAACCATCGCCAGCCGTAAAGCCAGCCAGAACGCCCTGAACGCGTTCGGCCCGCTGCTGCCTGAATTCCTCGGCGGTTCGGCTGACCTGGCCGGTTCCAACCTGACCCTGTGGAAAGGTTGCAAAGGCGTCACTGCCGAAGACGCCAGCGGCAATTACATGTACTACGGCGTGCGCGAGTTCGGCATGACCGCGATCATGAACGGCGTTGCCCTGCACGGCGGCCTGGTGCCTTACGGCGCGACCTTCCTGATGTTCATGGAATACGCCCGCAACGCGGTGCGCATGTCGGCCCTGATGAAGCAGCGCGTTATCCACGTCTACACCCACGACTCCATCGGTCTGGGCGAAGACGGCCCGACTCACCAGCCAATCGAGCAACTGGCCAGCCTGCGCTGCACGCCGAACCTCGATACCTGGCGTCCGGCCGACGCCGTTGAGTCGGCGGTGTGCTGGAAGTACGCACTGGAGCGCAAGGACGGTCCTTCGGCCCTGATCTTCTCGCGTCAGAACCTGCAGCACCAAACCCGCAATGCGATTCAGATCGAAGAGATCTCGCGTGGCGGTTACGTGTTGAAGGACTGCGCAGGCGAACCTGAGCTGATCCTGATTGCCACGGGTTCCGAAGTGGGTCTGGCGGTTCAGGCTTACGACAAGCTGACCGAGCAAGGCCGCAAGGTGCGCGTGGTTTCCATGCCTTGCACCAGCGTGTTCGACGCCCAGGACGCCGGCTACAAGCAATCGGTCCTGCCGTTGCAGGTCAGCGCCCGTATCGCCATCGAGGCTTCCCATGCCGACTACTGGTACAAATACGTCGGCCTGGAAGGTCGCGTGATCGGCATGACCACCTATGGCGAGTCGGCGCCTGCGTCGGCCTTGTTCGAAGAGTTCGGTTTCACCCTGGAAAACATCCTGGGTCAGGCTGAAGAGCTGCTGGAAGACTAAGCACGACGCGGTGGTTTCATGACCACCGCGGTCCCCTTGTAGGAGCGAGCCAGCTCGCTCCTACAAGGCTGCGTTGCACACAAGAATTTCGTCTGGCTGCGTATTATCGAGAACCCCATGCCTCAACCGCGTCCCTACAAAGTTGCACTCAACGGCTACGGCCGGATTGGTCGTTGCGTCTTGCGTGCGTTGTTCGAGCGAGGCGACAAGGCCGGGTTCGAGATTGTCGCGATCAACGATCTTGCTGACATGGCCAGTATCGAATACCTGACACGCTTTGACTCCACCCATGGCCGGTTCCCCGGTGAAGTGAAGGTTGACGGCGATTGTCTGCATATCAATGGCGACTGTGTGAAAGTCCTGCGCAGTGCCACCCCCGAAGGCATCGATTGGGCGTCCCTGGGCATCGATCTGGTGCTTGAGTGCTCCGGCGCTTATCACACTCGCGAAGACGGCCAGCGTTTCCTCGACGCCGGCGCCCCGCGTGTTTTGTTTTCCCAGCCGATGGCCAGCGAGACCGATGTCGACGCCACCATCGTCTATGGCGTGAACCAGGATTGCCTGACCGGCGACGAGTTGCTGGTGTCCAACGCGTCCTGCACCACCAACTGCGGCGTGCCGCTGTTGCGCCTGCTGAATCAGGCCATTGGCCTGGATTACGTGTCGATCACCACCATTCACTCGGCCATGAACGATCAGCCGGTCATCGATGCCTACCACCATGAAGACCTGCGCCGCACCCGTTCGGCGTTCCAGTCGGTGATTCCGGTGTCCACCGGTCTGGCGCGTGGCATTGAACGCCTGTTGCCGGAACTTGCCGGACGAATTCAGGCCAAAGCCGTACGGGTGCCGACGGTCAACGTGTCCTGCCTCGATATTACGATGCAGACCGCCACCGCGACCGACGCCACAGAGGTCAACCGGATACTGCGCGAGGCCGCCACCAGCGGCCCGCTCAAAGGCCTGCTGGCCTACACCGAGCTACCCCACGCAAGCTGTGATTTCAATCATGACCCACATTCGGCGATCGTCGATGCCAGTCAGACTCGTGTTTCCGGCCCACGGCTGGTGAACATCCTGGCCTGGTTCGACAACGAATGGGGTTTTGCCAACCGAATGCTGGACGTTGCGGAACACTATCTGCAAATAGCTTCATCCAAAAAAACTGCTCTCTAAACAGCTACCCAGGAAATGCGACCCATGACCGTGTTGAAGATGTCCGACCTCGATCTGCAAGGTAAGCGCGTATTGATCCGCGAAGACCTCAACGTCCCAGTCAAGGACGGTGTTGTCACCAGCGATGCGCGTATCCTGGCCTCGCTGCCGACCATCAAGCTGGCCCTGGAAAAAGGCGCGGCCGTGATGGTCTGCTCGCACCTTGGCCGTCCGACCGAAGGCGAGTTCTCGGCTGAGAACAGCCTCAAGCCAGTCGCCGACTACCTGAGCCGCGCCCTGGGCCGTGAAGTGCCACTGGTGGCTGACTACCTGGGCGGCGTTGACGTCAAGGCCGGCGATATCGTGCTGTTCGAAAACGTGCGGTTCAACAAAGGCGAGAAAAAGAACGCTGACGAACTGGCCCGGCAGTACGCTGCCCTGTGCGACGTGTTCGTGATGGACGCCTTCGGCACCGCGCACCGTGCCGAGGGTTCGACCCACGGCGTGGCCAGGTTTGCCAAAGTCGCTGCTGCCGGCCCGCTGCTGGCTGCTGAACTGGATGCACTGGGCAAGGCCCTGGGCGCTCCGGCCAAGCCAATGGCTGCCATTGTTGCCGGCTCCAAGGTGTCGACCAAACTCGACGTACTGAACAGCCTGAGCCAGATCTGCGACCAGTTGATCGTCGGCGGCGGCATTGCCAACACTTTCCTGGCCGCTGCCGGTCACCCGGTTGGCAAGTCGCTGTACGAGCCGGACCTGCTCGACACGGCTCGCGCCATCGCCGCCAAAGTCAGCGTACCGCTGCCAGTGGACGTGGTGGTTGCCAAGGAATTCGCTGAAAGCGCCGCTGCAACCGTGAAGCTGATCGCTGACGTCGCTGCCGACGACATGATCCTCGATATCGGCCCGCAGACTGCCGCGAATTTCGCCGAGCTGCTGAAATCGTCGAAAACCATCCTGTGGAACGGCCCGGTTGGCGTATTCGAATTCGACCAGTTCGGTAACGGCACCAAAGTGCTGGCCCAGGCCATCGCAGACAGTGCTGCGTTCTCCATTGCCGGCGGTGGCGACACCCTGGCTGCCATCGACAAGTATGGCGTGGCCGAGCAGATTTCCTACATTTCCACCGGTGGCGGCGCATTCCTCGAGTTCGTCGAAGGCAAGGTTCTGCCAGCCGTTGAAGTCCTGGAAAGCCGGGCCAAGGCCTGAGGGTCGCCCGTTTGACCAGGCAAGGGAGTGTTGACATGGTCAAGATGTTAGCGCTGTTGATCGTCGCGGGTTCACTGGCGGCTTGCGGGAGCAGCCCGAAAGCCACGCCGGAGCCCGAGGCGCCGGCGTCACGCAACGGCTGTTATCAGGCGGACTGGCAGGCGGAAACCAACCCGGTGCTCAACAAGCGCTCCGGGCCCGAGGGTCTGGACAAATACGAGACCCAGGAACCCGCCAAGGAACATGGCTGCCCTTGACGGGTCTGACTCTTTACTCAGGGCTGGCGGCGTGCGCTGTCAGCCGAGGGACACGGATGAAAGGTTTTATCGCCGTTACGGCGCTGGCGCTGTTGGCTGGTTGTGCTCAGTTGAACCTGTTCCAGTCGTCCGCACCTGTGGATAACTGGACCACCTGGACCTGCGACAGCCAGGCCAAAGTGGTTTGGCGTTACACCGACGACAGCCTTAGGGAAGTCGACGTGCGCCTGGGCGGTGCCGATCAGGTCTACCGTTTGAAGCAGGAGCCGGGTGCATCGGGTTCGCTGTACAGCAATGACATGCTGGCGTTTCACATAAAAGGTGAGGAAGGCCTGGTTTACTGGGTCGCCACCAATGATTTGATTGGCCGTGGTTGTCACCTGTAGGAGCGAGCATGCTCGCGATGGTCGTTAACGATAACGCGGGATTTCTGGATCAACGCGTTGCCCTTGAGTTCATCGCGAGCAAGCCCGCTCCTGCAGGGGGCCGACGTTTTCAGAACTGATGCAACACCAAATTCGCAGCCCGGGCTTAACCCCCGATCTGCAATAACTTGAATAGCCGCCGCCGCTACGGCAGGCTGGCACGATTAACGACCCTCAACCGGGAGAGATACACACAATGGCACTTATCAGCATGCGCCAGATGCTGGACCACGCAGCCGAGTTCGGCTACGGCGTTCCAGCCTTCAACGTCAACAACCTTGAGCAGATGCGCGCCATCATGGAAGCCGCTGACAAGACTGACTCCCCGGTGATCGTCCAGGCTTCGGCCGGTGCTCGCAAATACGCCGGTGCACCGTTCCTGCGTCACCTGATCCTGGCAGCCATAGAAGAGTTCCCGCACATCCCGGTGTGCATGCACCAGGACCACGGCACCAGCCCTGACGTCTGCCAGCGCTCCATTCAACTGGGCTTCAGCTCGGTGATGATGGACGGCTCCCTGGGTGAAGACGGCAAGACCCCGACCGACTACGACTACAACGTCCGTGTGACCCAGCAGACCGTGGCCATGGCCCACGCCTGTGGCGTTTCGGTAGAAGGCGAGCTGGGCTGCCTGGGTTCGCTGGAAACCGGTATGGCCGGTGAAGAAGACGGCATCGGCGCCGAAGGCGTTCTGGATCACAGCCAGATGCTGACCGACCCGGAAGAAGCCGCTGACTTCGTAAAACGCACTCAGGTTGATGCCCTGGCCATCGCCATCGGTACCAGCCACGGCGCCTACAAGTTCACCAAGCCGCCTACCGGTGACGTGCTGGCCATCGACCGCATCAAGGAAATCCACAAGCGCATTCCGAACACTCACCTGGTGATGCACGGTTCGTCTTCGGTTCCGCAAGAGTGGCTGGCGATCATCAACCAGTACGGCGGCGACATCAAGGAAACCTACGGCGTACCGGTTGAAGAAATCGTCGAAGGCATCAAGCACGGCGTACGCAAGGTCAACATCGACACCGACCTGCGCCTGGCATCCACTGGCGCCATGCGTCGCCTGATGGCCACCAATCCGAGCGAATTCGACCCGCGTAAATTCTTCGGCGCCACCGTGACCGCCATGCGCGACGTGTGCATCGCTCGCTACGAAGCCTTCGGTACTGCCGGCAACGCTTCGAAGATCAAGGCGATCTCGCTGGAAGGCATGTATCAGCGTTATCTGAAGGGTGAGTTGAACGCTAAGGTCAACTAAGCCTTTCGCGTTTGAGACCCACAAAAAACCCGCAGAAATGCGGGTTTTTTGTGGGCGGTGATTCATGTTCAGCGGCGATCATTGTGGGAGCGAGCCTGCTCGCGAAAGCGTCAGGCCAGTCAATATCAATGTTGAATGTCACGGCGCATTCGCGAGCAGGCTCGCTCCCACAACGTTCTAACATTACTTGTTGTGATCGATATCCAGCCTGCTGAAGGTCACTTTCCCGCCTTCAGTGGTGTATCCGGTGTTGTCCTGCACATAGACCCCGGCCTTGAAGTACAGCGGTTTTTCGCGCCAGCTTGTGCTGATTTGCGTATCCCACTGATAGCCGGCCGCGCTGATGCCCAACGCACCGCCGGGGCTGAGGTGAATGAGATAGTTGAACTCCTGATCGAGTTTCACCCCCGTCGCCACGACGATCACCCGGCCCGCATCGTCATCGGGATGCATCCGGACCTTGGCGACGATGTTGCCGGTGGCTGTACTGGTCTTGTATTGGTATTCGACCTTCACCAGCGGTTTCTGGCTTTGAAAGGCATGGATCTGGCCGATGACGATTTTCCCGGAACTGGGCACCTGGTTAACGGCCAGCGTGGCATGCAACAAATTATCGGCATCCGGGTAATACCAGTTGTGCAACGTGCCGTTGCTGTAGGTTTCACGCAGTTCGGTGCGCGGATAAATCGCGTTCTCGGTACGGGAGCCGGTCACGGGCGACCAGAAAAACAACGTGCCAGTGTCGGAATGGAAGTATTGATCCTTGAAACCATTCACCAACTTAGAGGTTTCGACGGTGTACGGCGGGCTGCCGACGGGGACGCTGAGGTTCCAGGTTGCAAGATCGATCATGTTGGTTCTTCCACTTGATTCATGCTGCACGGACGTGCCAGAGGCTCTAACCCGCACCTTCGGGGCGGCCTTTATAAGCGTAGCGGGAGATTTTGTTAACGCCCGCCTGACAGGTGGCTGACGTCAACATCCTGTCGAAGCGACATCTTTCCCGATTTCCATCGGCCTGAACCATCGACCGTTAGTCGGTAAAAAGACACTATGATTAAATGATGGCTCACTGACACCTTCTGCTTTTGCAGAACCGGGTCTAGAGTGAAAGCACAGTATTTGTCCGGTTTTCACGAGAAGCCGGTCTGACGCCCCGCAATTAGAGAAGCAGCATGGAATGCGCGCAACCCACGCCAGTAGAAGGCAACTCAACCCTTTTAGTCGTCGACGATTACCCCGAAAACCTGATCAGCATGCGCGCATTGTTACAGCGCCAGGACTGGCGGGTCATTACTGCCGCCTCGGGTTTCGAGGCCCTCGGCTTGTTGCTTGAACACGATATCGACCTGGTAGTACTGGACGTGCAGATGCCGGGCATGGACGGTTATGAAGTGGCGCGCCTGATGCGCGGTAGCCAGCGGACCCGCCTCACGCCGATCATTTTCCTGACCGCCAACGAACAGTCCCTGGACGCGGTGATCAAGGGCTATGCCAGCGGTGCGGTGGATTACCTGTTCAAGCCGTTCGACCCACAGATCTTCACGCCCAAGGTCCAGGCATTGCTCGAACACCAGCGTAACCGCCGGGCCTTGCAGCGCCTGAGTCATGATCTGGAATCCGCTCGTGCCTTTAATGCGTCGGTGCTGGATAACGCTGCCGAAGGCATTCTGGTATTGGGTGAGGACGGTCTGATTCGTTTTGCCAATCCGGCAATGTCGCGGTTGCTCAATGCCACGGTGCAGGAACTGCAAGGCAAGGAATTTCTGGACTACCTGCAAAAGCCGCATATCCCGATCTGGGCCGATTCCGAGTTGCTGGCCGGATACAAGCGCGGCGAAACCCTGCGCCTGCACGATGCCCTGTTGCGTACGGCGCCCGGCCAGCAGGTGCCGGTGGCCTTGTCCTGCGCGCCGTTACCTGTCGAGCAACATGCGATGGTAGTGACCGTGCTGGATATGTCGGTGGTGCGTCATCTGCATCAGCAACTGGAATTTCAGGCGGTCACCGATCCGCTGACCGGGTTGCTCAACCGCCGGGGTTTCTACCAGACCGTAGAGAACCTGCTGTTGCGCGGTGAGCGTTCCGACAGTGTCTGGGTTTTGATGTACCTGGACCTCGACGGTTTCAAGCGCGTCAATGATTCGCTCGGACACGATGCCGGCGATCGGGTGCTGCGTTGGGTCTCCGAACAGTTGAAGGCCTGCTTGCGGTCCTTCGACATTCTGGCGCGGATGGGCGGCGACGAATTCACCGCGCTGCTGGATCTGGAGTTCCCTGAGCAGGCGGCGAAAATTGCGGAAAAAATCATCGAACGAGTGTCGATCTGTCAGCAGATCGACGGCCTCGATATCGCCCTGGGTGCCAGCATCGGCATCGCCACATTCCCTGATTGTGGCGCCAATCTGGACGGGATGCTGCGCGCGGCCGACATCGCCATGTACGAAGCCAAGCGTGCCGGTCGCCAGCAATATCGCTTCTACGATCACGATATGAACGGCCGGGCGCGCTCGCGGTTGATGCTGGAAGAAAGTGTGCGCGCAGCCATCGAGAACCGGGATTTCAATCTGGTGTATCAGCCTCAGGTTGGGATTGCCGACGGGCGGATTCGTGGCTTCGAGGCCTTGTTGCGCTGGCAGCATCCGAGCGTTGGCGATGTCCCTCCGGGGCTGTTTTTGCCACTGCTGGAAGAGGCGCGGTTGATCAGTCGTCTGGGCAGCTGGATCTACTATTGCAGTGCCGGGCAACGCAAAGCCTGGGAGACTCTGTTTGCCGAGGATCTGGTGCTCGGCGTCAGTTTGAGCCGTACGCAGTTCGGCATGCCCAACCTGGTCACTGAGCTACGCCAGGTGCTGGAGCGCCATGGCTTGCAACCGCATCATCTGGAAGTCGAGGTCACGGAAGAGGCCTTGATGCACAACCCCGAAGAAACCCGCAAGCAATTGCGCCTGCTGCACAATCTGGGCGTACGCGTGGCATTGGATGACTTCGGGGCCGGGCCGTGTTCCCTGTCGCACTTGCGCGACCTGGCGCTGGATACCCTCAAGATCGACCGGCATCTGATCGCCCGGTTGCCGGAGTCGATACGGGATGCGGCGCTGGTGCGCAGTGTGATCGACCTGTGCAGACAGTTCGGGATGCTGGTGATTGCCGAAGGGGTGGAAACCGTCGCGCAGTATGAATGGCTGAAGGCCAACGGCTGTGAATATGTGCAAGGCTTCCTGGTGGCCCGGCCGATGATGGCCGAAGACACCGGACGGTTTGTCCAGCCGTTTGACTGGAGCGCGCTACCCCGCTGAATTCGCTACACTGGCGACCTTTTAGTGACGTGTATTGCCGCCCCGATGACCGTGTTGAAATATCTCCAGGCCTATCCTGCTACCTTGCAGGCTCAGGTGCGCCAGCTGATCGCCGACGGTCGGCTGGGCGATTACCTGAGCCAGCGTTACCCGCAAAAGCATGGGGTGCAGAGCGACAAGGCGCTGTACACCTATGCCCTGGACCTCAAGCAGGAGTACCTGCGTAATGCTCCGGCCATCGACAAGGTGCTGTTCGACAACCGCCTGGACTTGACTCACCGTGCCCTTGGCTTGCACACCACGATCTCCCGGGTGCAAGGCGGCAAGCTCAAGGCAAAGAAGG
Source organism: Pseudomonas sp. B28(2017) (assembly GCF_002113025.1). Classification (GTDB taxonomy): domain Bacteria; phylum Pseudomonadota; class Gammaproteobacteria; order Pseudomonadales; family Pseudomonadaceae; genus Aquipseudomonas. Next base: position 530,774 of record NZ_NEJH01000003.1, read on the forward strand.
AAATCCGCATCGCTTCGCTGTTCAAGGAAGCGCCGTCCGAGTTCCTGAAAATGATCGTGGTGCATGAACTGGCGCACTTCAAGGAGTCGGACCACAACAAGGCGTTCTACAAACTGTGTGAGCACATGCTGCCGGGTTATCACCAAGTGGAATTCGATGTGCGGGTGTACCTGACCTGGCGGGACTTGCCGGCGCCGGCAGGCGCGTAGTAACTGCCGCAGGCTCGGGCTGCGGCCGGACGATTTTTCAGGAGCGTTGGATGGACGTAAGCAAGACCAAGAGCAGCTTCTATCGCCGGTTATATGTGGCATACCTGATCGACAGCGGGCTGGCCAGCAACGTCCCGGCGCTGACCGACGTCACCGGCATGCCCCGGCGCACGGCACAGGACACCATCGCGGCGTTGGCGGATCTGGATATCGTTTGTGAATTCGAGCAGGAGGAGGGCGCGCGCAACCATGCGGGGCGCTATCGGATTCGTGAGTGGGGTGCGATCGATCGCGGGTGGATCGAGCGTAACCTGCGGCAGATCAAGGCGGTGCTGGAGTATCCCTGAAGTCTTTCAGTGATTTAACTGACGCTTTCGCGAGCAAGTCGAATCGTCGCACCGCCGCTCCCACAGTTGATTTGAGTTGTGAACACAATCCTGTGTGGGAGCGAACCTGCTCGCGAAGAGGCCCTCAAGGGCGACGCATCCCGATGTGTGGAATGCCATCCTCCATATATTCCTCGCCCGCCACGACAAACCCGTACCGCCCGTAATACCCCTGCAAGTGCGCCTGGGCCGAGAGGTAGATCGGCGTTTCCGGCCAGCGTTCTTCAATCTGCTTCAACGCCTGCTCCATCAACTCATGTCCAAGCCCGGCGCCTCGTGCGTGTGGAGCAATGATCACCCGACCGATCACTACGTCCCCGCCTTGCAGTTCCGGGTCGAGCAGCCGCAGGTAGGCTACCAGTTGATTGCTGTCCCAGGCCATCAAGTGGCAAGTGTCACCTTCCAGGTCCTGGCCATCCACATCTTGATAAGCGCACTGCTGCTCGACGACGAACACCTCGGCGCGTAGCTGCAAAATGGCGTAGAGCTGCTCCTTGCCCAGGTCGCTGTGGTGTTTGCAGATCCAGTCGACTGTCATGTTTTGATTCCCTGAAAACGTCGTTCCGATACTAAGCGCACTCACGCCAGAAGTCTTTATGGCGGAAGAATCTGTGACATAGGCCAAAATGCCATCATTCATTTCTCGCACGGATGTCTTCTTTGTGTAATCTGGATCGAAGCGCTGTGCTGTGGCTTCGATGAGCTAACGTTTAGCACCCGGGTCTTGCCGGTACGGGGCCTTGGGGTTTTGGCTGAAAACACGTCGGGCAATCCGCCCGCTAAGGATTTTCTGGCATGCCGCGATTGCATCGAGCTTTTGCCTTGATTGGATTGCTGTTGCTGGTTCAGGGAGCGGCGGCAGAAAAACTGCGATTGGTCGCTGATGCCTGGCCCCCCTTTACCGACTCCACGCTCGTCAACGGTGGTCTGGCCACGGACATTGTCAGTACCGCGCTCGCCAGGGCCGGCTATGCCAGTGAGTTCGAACAGGTGCCTTGGGCGCGGGCCTTGATGGGATTGGGCGAGGGTCGATACGACGTGCTGGTCAATGCCTGGTACAACGACGAGCGTACAGAACTCGGCCAGTTTTCCGGCGAGTACCTGCTCAATCGCGTGCGTTTTCTCAAGCGCAAGGACGCGCCCATCGAGTTCAACAACCTGCAGCAATTGCACACGTATCCGATTGCCATCGTGCGCGGTTACGCCTATTCGCCTGCGTTCGACAAGGACGACTCATTGCAGAAAGTCCCTGTGCACAGCTTCGCCATGGCCGTGCGCATGGTCGCGGCCGACCGGGTCAAACTGACGCTGGAAGATGAGTACGTTGCCCGCTACTACCTGGCCCGCGAGTCACCCAAGGTACGCAACGCCGTGGAATTCCTGCCCAAGGCTTTGAGCGAGAACAGCCTGCACATTCTGGTCAGCCTGAAGAATCCGCAGCATGAGCAAATCGTCGCCGGTTTTGACCGAGAGATCGCGGCCATGAAGGCGGACGGAAGTTATGACAAGTTGATGCGCCAGCATGGGATGTGAGTGGACTGATCCGGATTCTGTACTGTTGCTGATGGCCTCTTCGCGAGCAAGCCCGCTCAGACACCACAGATCTCAATCCTCACTCGTATCCTTGATCAAATGCGCCGCCAATGTCCGCAACGGCCCGAGCTGACGGCAAATCAGTGCCAGTTGCGTCTGCACCAGTCGCTGGCCTTCATCGATTTCATCAGGCATCTGTTCCAGTTCATTGGCCAGTGCTTCTTCTTCATCGCTCTGAATCGCAATCGAAGACTTGCTCGCCAGCCCTTGGGCGATCTCGTCGATGCTGGTGGCCAGTTTCACCCCGGCCCCCTCGATCAGGTGCTCGCGCACGCCCGCCGGCAGTTGGGTTTCCCGGTGCGCGCCCAGGCCCGACAGGTAACTGAGTAGCGTGTGGGACAGCACCAGGAAGCGAAAGCCCACATCCGCCTCCTTTCGGAAATGCCCAGGCTCCATCAGCATGTTGGCCAGTGTGGTCGACAGTGCCGCGTCGGCGTTGTGCGCGTTGCGGCGGGCCAGGCGGTAGGCCAGGTCGTCGCTTTTGCCCGCAGCGTATTGCTGCATGATCTGGCGCAGGTAAATGCTGTTGCAGGCCAGGGTGTTGGCCAGCACTTTGTTCAGGCGCCGCCCCTGCCAGTCCGGCAGGAACAGGAACACCGCCAGCCCGGCGATCAGGCTGCCGAGCAAGGTATCGAACAACCGTGGCAGGAACAGCCCGTAACCGTCACCCACCTGGTTGAAGCAGAACAGCACCATCAAGGTGATTGCCGCTGTCGCCAGGGTGTAGCGGGTGGTGCGGTTGGTAAAGAACACCACGCCGGCGGCAATGGCGAAACAGGACTGGATCAGCGGGTTCGGGAACAGGTCGAACAGCGCCCAGGCCAGGGTCAGGCCGATGGCGGTGCCGATGATCCGTTGACCGAGTTTGCGGCGGGTGGCGCCGTAGTTCGGTTGGCAGACGAACAGCGTAGTGAGGATGATCCAGTAGCCTTGGGACGGGTGAATCAAATGCACCATGGCGTAGCCGATGCTCAAGGCCAGGGGCAATCGCAGGGCATGGCGGAACAGCAGCGAGGTCGGCGTCAGCTGCGTGCGCAAGCGAAGCCACACGTCCTTGAGGTTGCGCGGCGAACGGTCAAGCAAGCTGCTGTCGGTGGCGTCGGCCAGGGCGTCAGGGTTGCTCGCATCGCTGAGCAAGCGGTCGAGGGTGCCGAGGTTGGCCGCCAGTGCCCGCAATGAACGCAGCAAGCCGCGCCAGGCCGGGTTGCTCTGGATGCGCAGGTGTTCGAGGGAGGCATCCAGGTCGCTCAGGGCTTCGGCGAAACCGGCATCGTAGGTGAACGATTGACGCATCTGGATCGACTCGGCCAGGGTCCGGCAGGCTTTGCCTTGCTGGCGCAACAGGCGCTGGCAGCGGAACAGCACGTCACTGTGGAAGAAGGCCTCGGCCAGGGCGTTGTAAGGGTAGTGTGAAGAGCTGGCGCGTTCGTGGATGTCCTGGGCGAGGAAGTACAGTTTCAGGTAGCGGCTGACTTTCGACCCTGGTCGGCCGTTACCGACCCGGTGCAGGATGATCTCCTTGGCGGCATTCAGTGCCGCCACCACCCGGCCGTTCTGCTGGGCCAGTTCCAGGCGCCGCGCCTCCACGTCCATCTGTCGGACCGGCTCGAACAGCGAGGATTTCAACTTCAGGTAGAAACCCAGTTCGCGGAACAACCGCGCCAGGCTCTGCTGCACCGGCTGATTGGAAAACAGCGCCTGCCACAACACCGAGAGCAGGCCGTACCAGGCAGCGCCGGCCACCAGCAGCACCGGCTCATGCCAGACATCGGTGACCGCACCGCCACGCTGATCCACGCCGATCATGGTGTAGACCGACAGAATCAACGTCGCCGAGGCTATCGCACCATAGCGCTCGCCGAGGGCGCCGAGCATGGTCAGGCAGAACGCGGCCAGGGCGAAGGCGATGATAAACAACGAGGGATAGGGGAAGAGCAGTTCGACAGACAGGGCGGCAACGGCGAAACACACCAGCGTCACGGCCAGCGCGTTGAGACGGCCCTGCCAGCTGTCGTCGGTCTCGGCCAGGGCGCTGGCGATAATTCCCAGGAACAGCGGGATCAGCAGGCCCATTTCGTCCTGATACCAACACAGCGCCATGGTGCCGGTCAGGGCGATGAATACCCGCACACTGTAGCTGAACTTATCCAGCGCCCAAAGGCGACGCAGAGACTGGCGGAATGAAGTCGATGACATGAAATGCGAAGGCCTTCCGAGGCAATGACGCTAAATTGAGCCACTAATGACGCCGACGCAATGGCGCCGATCACATCAGACAGCAAAATCTGTTCCTTTTCATACACTACAGACCACTGTGGGAGCGAGCCTGCTCGCGAATGCAATCTGTCAGTTAACCTTTATGTTGACTGACACACCGCTTTCGCGAGCAGGCTCGCTCCCACAGGAATTGCGTTGAATCAGACGTATTGCGCAGCCGCGTACCCCGACGCCCAGGCCCACTGGAAGTTGAACCCGCCCAGATGCCCGGTCACGTCCAGCACTTCGCCGATGAAGTACAGTCCCGGGCTTTTCAGCGATTCCATGGTCTTGGACGACACTTCATTGGTATTGACGCCGCCCAGGGTCACCTCGGCGGTGCGATAGCCTTCGGTGCCCGCCGGCACGACTTTCCAGCTCGCCAGTTTTTCCGCGACATCGGCCAGTTCGGCGTGGGTGTACTGCTTCATCGGTTTGGAGACGAACCAGTTGTCCGCCAGCAGGTTGGCCATCTTCTTGGTGAAAATTTCCCCGAGCAGGGTTTTCAACTCGCTGTTGGGACGCTCGGCCTGTTGCTGTTGCAGCCAGCCCGGTACGTCGTGATCCGGCAGCAGGTTGATCTCGACGGTATCGCCGGACTCCCAGAACGACGAAATCTGCAAAATCGCCGGGCCGCTGAGGCCGCGGTGGGTGAACAGGATGTTCTCGCGGAAGCTCTGGTCGTTGCAGCTCACCAGGCAATCCACCGACGTACCGGACAACTCGGTGCACAACGCCTTGAGCTGGTCGGTGATGGTGAATGGCACCAGGCCTGCGCGGGTCGGCAGCAGCTCGTGGCCAAACTGCCTGGCCACCTGGTAGCCGAAACCGGTGGCGCCCAGGGTCGGAATCGACAGGCCGCCGGTGGCGATCACTAGCGATTCGCAGGTGATCTGGCCCATCGTGGTGTCCAGCAGGTAGCCCTTCTCAAGCCTCTCGATGGTCTGGATCGAGGTGTCCAGGTGCAGGCTGACGCCGACCTGATCGCACTCGGTCAGCAGCATTTCGAGGATGTCGCTGGATTTGTTATCGCAGAACAACTGGCCGAGTTTTTTCTCGTGGTACGGCACGCCATGCTTGGCCACCATACCGATGAAATCCCATTGGGTGTAACGGGCCAGGGCTGATTTGCAGAAATGCGCATTCTGCGAGAGGAAATTGCCCGGCTCTGTGTACATGTTGGTGAAATTGCAGCGGCCACCGCCCGACATCAGGATTTTCTTGCCGGCCTTGTTGGCATGGTCAAGCAGCAACACCTCGCGCCCGCGCCCGGCGGCGGTCAGTGCACACATCAACCCTGCGGCGCCAGCGCCAATGATCACGACTTCGGTAGAGCGCAAAACGGTGTCCTCTTGATGTATCAGCACAAAACAGACCTGTAGGAGCAAGCATGCTTGCGATGGTCGTCAACGATAACGCTGGCTGTCTGATGCCCAGCGGTTTTGATCGTCCATCGCGAGCATGCTCGCTCCTACAGGGGGCGTGTTGTTACAGGATGCGCACGCGCAACGAACGGCCCTTGATCTTGCCGTCGTTCAGGCGTTGCAAGGCCTGCTTGGCGACGCCGCGCTCCACGGCCACATAGGCCTGGAAGTCGAAAATCGCGATCTTGCCGACCTGGGCACCGGGGATACCGGCGTCACCGGTCAGTGCGCCAAGAATGTCGCCCGGACGAACCTTGTCCTTACGGCCGGCAGCGATGCACAGGGTGCTCATCTGCGGCAGCAGCGGGCCGCCGCCCTTGGAGGTGAGGTTGTCCACCTGATCCCAGGTCAACGGCGTCTTCTGCAATTGTTCGATGGCTTGTGCACGCTGCGCTTCGGACGGCGCGACCAGGCTGATGGCCAGGCCTTTCTCGCCGGCACGGCCAGTACGGCCGACGCGGTGGATGTGGATTTCCGAATCACGGGCCAGTTCGACGTTGATCACCATGTCCAGCGAGTCGATGTCGAGGCCGCGGGCGGCGACGTCGGTGGCGACCAGCACCGACGTACTGCGGTTGGCGAACATCGCCAGCACCTGGTCGCGGTCGCGCTGTTCCAGATCGCCGTGCAGGCCGACGGCGGAAATGCCTTTGGCAGTCAGGTGATCGACGGTTTCCTGGACCTGTTGCTTGGTGAAGCAGAAGGCTACGCAGGACGCCGGGCGGAAGTGGCCAAGCACCTTGGTCACCGCACTCATGCGGTCGTCCGGGGAAATCTCGTAGAAGCGCTGCTCGATCTGCGTGTCGTCGTGGAACGCCTCGGCCTTCACCTGCTGCGGATTGCGCATGAATTTCGAGGCCAGCTGTTTGATGCCGACCGGGTAGGTGGCGGAGAACAGCAGGGTCTGGCGACGCTCCGGGGCCTGCATGATGATTTCTTCGATGGAGTCGTAGAAACCCATGTCGAGCATGCGGTCGGCTTCGTCGAGGATCAGGGTGTTGAGGCCGTGGAGCACCAGCGAACCCTTGCGCAGGTGCTGCTGGATGCGCCCCGGCGTGCCGACGATGATGTGCGCGCCGTGTTCCAGCGAAGCGATCTGCGGCCCGAGGGACACGCCGCCGCACAGGGTCAGGACTTTGATGTTGTCTTCGGCACGGGCCAGGCGGCGGATTTCCTTGGCGACCTGGTCAGCCAGTTCGCGGGTCGGGCACAGGATCAGCGCCTGGCAACCGAAGTAGCGCGGATTGATCGGGTTCAGCAGGCCGATGCCGAACGCAGCGGTCTTGCCGCTGCCGGTCTTGGCCTGGGCGATCAGGTCCATCCCCTTGAGGATCACCGGCAAGCTTTGCGCCTGGATCGGCGTCATCTGGGCATAACCGAGGGAGTCGAGGTTAGCCAGCATGGCGGCGGACAGCGGCAAAGTATTAAATTCGGTGGCGATGGTGGTCACGGGACTGGCCTGCAAAACAAAATGTCGCGCAGTGTACCAGTCCGATGGCCATTCGCCCTAAGGTTCGATGTGCTGTTCCGGACGTTTGACACGCCGTCCGTCTTGCTTTGAGAGCTGGGAAAAGATCGTCGCGGCCAACATTGCCATGATTCCCACAGTCACAAACGTCAGCTGAAACGCACCCAGGACCGTGTCTACACCGTCGTTTCCGATCTCCGCCGTGAACCCGCCCAGCAGCGCGCCCGCACACGCAACCCCCAGGCTCAGGGACAATTGCGCGACCACCGACAGCAAACTGTTCCCGCTGCTGGCGCTGGCGTCGTCGAGGTCGATCAGGGTCACGGTGTTCATCGCGGTGAACTGCAAGGAGTTGATCGCGCCAAGGATCGCCAGCAGGCACAGCAGCAGCCAGTACGGCGTCTGCTCGCTGACCAGGCCCATGCTCGCCAGCATGATGCCCAGCGCCAGGGTGTTGCCGGTGAGCACGATGCGGTAGCCCAGACGCTCGATCAGCGGCCGCGCCACCCATTTGGCGATCATCGCCGCCGCCGCCAGCGGCAGCATGCTCATCCCGGCCTGGGACGGCGAGTAACCCAGTGCCACTTGCAGCAACAACGGCACCAGAAAGGGCAGGGCGCCGCTGCCGAGGCGGGCGAACAGGTTGCCGAGAATGCCCACGGCAAAGGTCCGGGTCTTGAACAGCGATGGCGCAAACAGCGGATTCTCGATATGACCGGCGCGCAGCCAGTACGCCGCCAGGCAAGCCATGCCGCCGAACAGCAGCAACATCACCCGCAGGTGCGGCAGGTGCAGTTCGCCCAGGCCTTCCATGGCGATGGTGATCAGAATCATCGCCGCGCCGAACAGCACGAAGCCCAGGCTATCGAAACGGGTGCGCTCGGAGCCGCGCAGGTCCGGGATGAACTTCCACACGGCGTAGCAACCGACCAGCCCCACCGGCAGGTTGATCAGGAAGATCCAGTGCCAGGTCAGGTATTGCACCATCCAGCCGCCCATGGTCGGGCCGATCAACGGGCCGAGCAGCCCGGGAATGGTGATGAAGCCCATGATCCGTACCAGCTCCGAGCGCGGGTAGGCACGCAACACCACCAGCCGCCCGACCGGCAGCATCAGAGCACCGCCCAGTCCTTGAATCACCCGCGCGCCGATCAGCATGCTCAGGCTGCTCGACAGTGCGCAGAGCAGCGAGCCGAGACTGAACAGCAGGATTGCGCTGAAGAAGATTTTCCTGGTACCAAAACGGTCGGCGATCCAGCCTGAAGCGGGAATCAGCAAGGCGACCGTGAGCATGTAGGCGATGATCACACCCTGCATGCGCAATGGGTCCTCGGCCAAGTCGCGGGCCATGGCCGGCAGGGCAGTGTTGAGAATCGTCCCGTCGAGGGACTGCATGAAAAACGCGATGGCGACGACCCACGGCACCCAGCGGGCGGTGACGGCGTCGAGAGGTGGGCGGTTGGGCATGGAACCTCTTGTCAGTGTGAATCAGGGCGTCCGTGGTGACTTCTTCGCGAGCAGGCTCGCTCCCACATGGACGGTGAATAACCTGTGGGAGCGAGCCGGCTCCGGGCGGCGTTCCGACGAAGCTTTTTACAGGGTCAACGTCAACCGGCTGACCAGCGCCCCCGGCAGCAGCGCCGACGCCGTCGCCCGCTGGCTATAGGTGCTCGCCGACAGCAACAACTCCCGCTCCGCGGTCAACGCTTCCAGCTGCGAACCGAGCAGGCTGAAGGCGCTGTCATCAAAGCGCATGGTGCTGACCGGCGCCTGAATCTCGCCGTTCTCGACCCAGAACGTGGCAAAGCGGGTCATGCCGGTCAGGCGTGCGGCCGGTTGATCCGAGAAATTCAGGTACCACAGGTTGCTGATGTACAACCCCGTGCCCAGTTGCTTGAGGATGTCAGTGTCAGGCAATAGCCCGGCTTTCATGTTCAGCGCGCTCGGCGATTCACCGCCGCTGGCGCCATTGGCAGTCAAACCGTATTCCGCCGCGCTGCGCGAGCTGACCAGTTGTGCCCCGGCCTTGCCATCGACGATCAACCCCAGGTCACTGCGTGGATAACCCTCATCGGAAAACGCCGGGCTCAGCGAGCCGCTGACTTTTTCATCCAGCGAGACCAGCGGGCTGAAAGCGCTGTCGCCACCGTAGAGCTTTTGCAGCGGGCTGCTTTTGCTGGCAATCGACTGTGCCGAGAAACCACCCCAGCACAGCATGCCCATGATTTCTTCCAGCGCCGCCGGTGCCAGGTAGGCACGGTACTGGCCGGGCGCCAAAGTACGCAGCGGCTGCCCCAGAAATTCAAGCTGCTCGCGGGCTTGCCGGAAGCGCTTGGCAAAGCCTTCGCTGCTCCAGTCGTGCCCGGCGTAGCTGGCTTTCACGGCCTGGCCGTTCTCGTGGAACAGGCTGAAGTCGAAATTGAAACTGTTGGCCTGATGCCAGCCGAAGGCACCCGAAGAACTGGCAAAGCCACGGCTGATCGGCCCGGCAGCGTAGAAACCGACAAGATCCAGTCCTTCGGCGGCCCGGGTAATCTGCGCGACCACCTGCTCGGTGTCCGGCAATGGATGCGACTGTACGTTGTTGCTCTGCCAGCCATTGTGGTTGAGCAGCAAATAAGGATCCTGAGGCAGCAACGGCAAGGTTTCCCGCAGCTGTTGCAGGCCTTCGGTCAAGCGCTGCAGATCAACCTGGGGATCGCCGGTCAGGGTGATGTTCAGGTCGGCATGGCGGCCTTCATTGATCAGCTTCAGGCCGATACTCGCCTGCTGCACCTGACCGGCCTGACGCACCTTGGCGTGATTGAAGCGCACGAAGGCCGACGACTCGGCGGCGTAGCTGAGGGTGAACTGCTCGGGTTCGCGAAGCGCTCCACGCAGGCTGTTGACCAACGCCTTGAATGACGCGGACGAGCTGTTTGAAGGATTCATCAGGCGTCTCCTCCGAATACATCAACATTGCTGAACACGCAGGCCGGTGACGCGTGGCCGACGCGGATCACCTGGTTCGGTTCACCCTTGCCGCAGTTCGGTGTGCCGAGGACCTTGAAGGTACTGACATCGCCGACGGCGCTGAGGCTTTTCCAGAACTGCGCGGAGATACCCCGGTAATTAGGGTTTTTCACCACGCCCTTGAGTTCGCCGTTTTCGATCAGTTGGCCCCATTCGCAGCCGAACTGGAATTTGTTGCGTGCATCGTCGATCGACCAGGAACGGTTGGTCGACATCAGCACGCCGTGTTCGATGCCGCCGATCAGTTGTTCAATGGACTGATCGCCCGGCTCGATGTTGAGGTTGGCCATGCGGTCGATCGGCGGACGGTTCCAGCCGCAGGCACGGCTGTTGGCGACGCCCTCCATGCCGGCACGGAATTGCGAAAGCGCGCCGCCCAGCGGACGCAGCAACAAACCTTCGCGGATCAGGAACTGCCTGGTGGCGGGCGTGCCGTCGTCGTCATGGCCGTAGCTGGCGAGTTCCTCGGGGATCTCCGGGTCGAAGGTCACGTTGAGCAGGCCGGAACCGTATTGCAGACGGCCAAAATCTTCGGCTTTGACGAAACTGGTGCCGGCGTAATTGCGCTCGTCACCGAGGATGCGGTCCAGCTCCAGCGGATGGCCGATGGATTCATGGATTTGCAGCATCATCTGGTCGGGCATCAGCAGCAGGTCGCGCTTGCCTTGCGGGGTGTTTGGCGCCAGCAGCAATTGCAGGGCCTGATCGGCCACCTGGGCACCGGCACCGATCAGCCCGCAGCGGCTGATGACGTCCGCCGCGCCTTGCTGGCCGAAATTCTCGCGACCCAGGCTGCGGGTCTGGCTGTCGTTGCCGTCGTAGGCCGTGACATCCAGGCCGGGGTACACAAAACGTTGGGCCTGGCGCAGTTCAGCACCTGCGCTGTTGAGGTAAATCTGCTGGACGTGGGTGATACCCAGGCTGACTTGCCAGTTCACCAGGCGCTCGTCCTTCGGCACGGCGGCGGATTCGGCGCCGAGTAACGCATAGCAGTCGCTCAGGGACGGGAAGGCCTGGTCGAGGTTGGGCGAAAAGTAATCGGCGCGGTCGCTGGAAACAGCCTGCTCGCGCAGGTCCAGCAAGGCGTGGGGCTTGAGTCGACGGGCCTGGAATTCGGCGCGTTCGAGGGCGGCTTGCAGGCCTTTTTGCGACAAATCACTGGTCGCCGCATAGGCCTCCACGCCATTGACCCGCACCGTCAGCATCGCCCCTTCGTCACGGCTCAGGCTCGGCGGTTCGGCGACGTTTTTGCGCACCGACAGGTACTGCCCGGATTCGCGCACATAACGCAGGGAAAAGAATTCAGCACCCGTACGCAAGGCAGCGAAGCGCTGCTTGAGCTGGGGGTAGAAATCGAACATTCGTGAACCTCCTGGGTATGGAGTGGCAGCGCAGCGGTGTTGCGAGAGAAGAGGTGAAACGTTTGCGTGGCGCTAGAGTAGGCCTGCGTGGGGGGTGGGATCAAGGATGGGGCGGTGTGGGAGGGGATTACTGTGTTGTTCTCAGGGCCTCTTCGCGAGCAGGCTCGCTCCCACATTTGATTTCCGGTGTTCACAGATATTGTGTTCACTGAAGATCCTCTGTAGGAGCGAGCCTGCTCGCGAATAGCCTTGATGCGGTGTAACGGTGTAACGGTGTAACGGTGTAACGGTGTAACGGTGTTACGCGGTTTGGCTCACTTCCCGCACCGGCTTGCCCTTCACCGGCGCTCCACCCGCCACATAGTAAGTGGCTGTGCTGCGCGGCAACGGCTTGCGACCACGGATCTTGTCGGCGATTTTCTCGGCCATCATGATCGTCGGCGCGTTGAGGTTGCCGGTGGTGATGATCGGCATGATCGAAGCATCGACCACACGCAGGCCTTGCATGCCATGCACGCGACCCTGGCCATCGACCACGGCCATTTCGTCGGTACCCATCTTGCACGAGCAGGACGGGTGGAACGCGGTCTCGGCGTGTTCGCGGATGAACTTGTCCAGTTGCTCGTCGGTTTGCACCTCGATGCCCGGGCTGATCTCGCGGCCACGGAAGGCGTCCAGTGCAGGTTGCTGCATGATTTCACGGGTCAGGCGAATGCCGTCGCGGAATTCCTGCCAGTCCTGCTCGGTGGCCATGTAGTTGAACAGGATGCTCGGGTGCTGGCGCGGGTCCTTGGACTTGACCTGGATACGCCCGCGGCTTGGCGAACGCATGGAACCCATGTGCGCCTGGAAGCCGTGCTCTTTCACACCATTGCTGCCGTTGTAGTTAATTGCCACCGGCAGGAAGTGGTACTGGATGTTCGGCCATTCGAATTCCGGACGGGTACGGATGAAACCGCCGGCTTCGAACTGGTTGCTGGCGCCGATGCCGGTGCCGTTGAACAGCCATTCGGCTCCGATGGCCGGCTGGTTGTGCAAAAGCAGCGACGGGTACAGCGACACTGGCTGGGTGCAGGCGTATTGCAGGTACAGCTCAAGGTGATCCTGCAGGTTTTCACCGACACCCGGCAAATCGTGGACTACCGGAATGTCGAGGCTTTCCAGCAGTTTTCTCGGACCGACGCCGGAGCGTTGCAGGATCTGCGGCGAAGCGATGGCGCCGGAGCACAGCAGCACTTCCTTGCGCGCTTTGACTTCAACGCGCTCCTCAGCGGCGCCGACCAGATAACGCACGCCGACCGCGCGCTTGCCTTCGAACAGGATCTTGTCGGTCAGGGCGTGGGTGACGATGGTCAGGGTCGAACGCTTTTTAGCTGTGTCCAGGTAGCCGCGAGCGGTGCTGGAGCGACGGCCTTTAGGCGTCACGGTACGGTCCATCGGGCCGAAACCTTCCTGCTGGTAGCCGTTCAAGTCTTCGGTACGCGGGTAACCAGCCTGCACGCCCGCTTCGACCATGGCGCTGAACAGCGGGTTGTTGCCAGCTTTCGGCGTGGTCACGCTGACCGGACCGTCGCCACCGTGGTAATCGTTCGGGCCGATGTCACGGGTTTCCGCCTTGCGGAAATACGGCAGGCAATCAAGGTAGGTCCAGTCTTCCAGGCCCGGCAGTTTCGCCCAGCCGTCGTAGTCCATGGCGTTGCCGCGGATGTAGCACATGCCGTTGATCAGCGAAGAGCCGCCGAGGCCCTTGCCGCGACCGCACTCCATGCGGCGACCGTCCATGTGTGGCTCCGGATCGGTTTCGTAGGCCCAGTTGTAGCGACGGCCTTGCAGCGGGAACGCCAGGGCGGCCGGCATTTGTGTGCGGAAGTCCAAACGGTAGTCCGGGCCGCCGGCTTCGAGCAGCAGGACGGTGACGCCTGCGTCTTCGGTCAGACGGGTCGCCAGGGTGTTACCGGCGGAGCCGGCACCGATGATGATGTAATCGAATTCTTGGGACATTGAATGCACCCTCTTTGAAGTTGGTCAGGTCAGGCCATGGCGAGTGCTGCGCACTCGATTCGCGGGCAAGCCCGCTCCCACGGGGTCGGGGTGACCACAGATTTGGTGGACGACACCAAACCTGTGGGAGCTGGTTTGCCAGCGAAGGCGGCCTTACAGGCAATACAAGGCTCGGTTCTTAGAACACCGAGACGTAATCGCCCAGCTCTACCTGTACCGATTTGATGCGGGTGAAGTTGTTCAGCGAGCTGATGCCGTTCTCACGGCCTACACCCGACTGCTTGTAGCCGCCAACCGGCATCTTCGCGTCGGACTCGCCCCAGGCGTTGATCCAGCAGATACCGGCTTCCAGCTGATGAATCACGCGGTGCGCGCGGTTCAGGTCGCGGGTAACGATACCGGCGGCCAGGCCGAAGTCGGTGTCGTTGGCGCGGCGGATCACCTCTTCTTCGGTTTCGTAGGTGAGGATCGCCATCACCGGGCCAAAGATTTCTTCACGGACGATGGTCATGTCGTCGGTGCAGTCGGTGAACACGGTCGGCGCGACGAATGCGCCTTTGGCGAATTCGCCGTCGGTCAGACGCTCACCGCCGCACAGTACGCGGGCGCCTTCTTCTTTGCCCTTGGCGATGTAACCCAGCACGTTTTCCATGTGGGCGAAGCTGACCAGCGGGCCGAAGTTGGTGTTTTCGTCTTCCGGGTTGCCGATGCGGATGCGCGCAACGCGCTCAACGATCTTGGCTTCGAAGGCGGCTTTCAGGTGGCTCGGCACGAACACGCGAGTACCGTTGGTGCAGACCTGACCGGAGCTGTAGAAGTTGGCCATCATCGCGGTGTCGGCGGCGCGATCGAGGTCGGCGTCGTCGCAGATGATCAGCGGGGACTTGCCGCCCAGTTCCATGGTCACGTCTTTCAGCGAGGAAGCCGAGGCGCTGGCCATGACTTTCTTGCCGGTGTCGGTGCCGCCGGTGAAGGAGACTTTCTCGATACGCGGGTGCTCGGTCAGCCAGGTGCCGACTTCACGGCCGCTGCCGGTCAGGACGTTGAACACGCCGTTCGGCAGGCCGGCTTCGGTGTAGATCTCGGCCAGTTTCAGGGTGGTCAGCGAGGTGACTTCACTCGGCTTGAAGATCATCGCGTTACCGGCGGCCAGGGCCGGTGCGGATTTCCACAGGGCGATCTGGATCGGGTAGTTCCACGCGCCGATACCGGCCACGATGCCCAGCGGCTCGCGACGGGTGTAGACGAACGAAGTGGTGCGCAGCGGAATCTGCTCGCCTTCGATGGCTGGCACCAGGCCTGCGTAGTATTCCAGCACGTCGGCGCCGGTGACGATGTCGACGTATTTGGTTTCGGAGAATGCTTTACCGGTGTCCAGAGTTTCCAGAGCCGCCAGCTCGTCATTGCGCTCGCGCAGGATTTCCACGGCGCGACGCAGGATGCGCGAACGCTCCATGGCGGTCATCGCAGCCCAGATTTTCTGGCCCTTTTCGGCACTGACCACAGCGCGCTCGACGTCTTCCTTGGTCGCACGTTGTACTTTTGCGAGGACTTCACCGTTAGCCGGGTTGATGGCTTCGAAAGTGGCGTCGCTGCTGGCGTCGCTGTACGCACCATCGATGTAGAGTTTTTGCAGTTCGAAACGGGCCATATTGTCCTCGCAAGTGCATTGGTTGTTGGCGCGATTCAGGTGTCGAGCGTTCTATGTGTGCTCTAACTCACCTGCTTGGCCAGTTGTAGATCCATGTATTCGTAAGCGATCCGGTGCGCCTGCTCGGTGTCGAAAGAGTCTCCCGACAGCGCGCCGCGCAACCACAAACCGTCAATAAGGGCTGCCAGGCCACGGGCTGCACTGCGCGCATCTTCGAGCGGCAGTACGCGGCGGAACTGGCAGCACAGGTTGGAATACAGACGGTGATCGTTGATCCGCTGCAACCTGTGCAAAGACGGGTGGTGCATGCTGGTGGCCCAGAAGGCCAGCCAGGTTTTCATTGCCGGGCCATTGACCTGGCTGGCGTCGAAGTTGCCTTCGATGATCACCTGAAGGTGAGCCCGCGGGCTGTTGTCCTTCAGCGCCTGACGGCGCGCGGTGACGTTCTCGCTCAGGACACTCATCAGGTACTGCGCCGTGGCAGCTATCAGGCCGTTCTTGTCCTGAAAGTAGTGACTGATGATGCCGTTCGAGACACCGGCCAAACGGGCGATCAGCGCAATGCTGGCGTCCCCCATTCCGACCTGATCGACGGCCAGCAAAGTGGCTTCGATCAATTGCTGGCGGCGGATGGGTTGCATACCGACCTTGGGCATCTTGCACATCTCCTTGGGCCTTGCGGCAGACGTCAGACGGCTACCGGCTTGTGGGCCAGTCTATTTTGTTTTGATTGAACGTTCAATCAACAAAGAATAAGATCTGCGACAAATCGTCGCTGCTTACAGATTTTCCTACGTGTAAATGGCGGCAAACCGACATCCGAAACGGCTCGAAGCCTTTACGCCATGGCGTCTCAAGGGCTTCGGGCTTTTTTCGGGCTGTCTTTATATCACCCGCCGGTCGGCTGCCCACTAACCGATTGGTCGGGTAACTCGTTTGTCTTGCGTTCTTCTCTCGCACTGCCCGGAGCATCTGTGCCATGAGTTCTGCCTCGCTAATAAAGACCCCACCCGAGAAGGTGACGGTCAACGGTTGGGTGTTCTACACCTCTACCGCGTTGATTCTGTTGTTGACCGCCATTCTGATCATCGCCCCGCAAGAGGCCGGCAGAATGCTGGGTACGGCGCAAGCCTGGTTGTCCCGCAGCTTCGGCTGGTACTACATGGTGGTGATTGCCGCCTACCTGATTTTTGTCGTTGGCCTGGCGTTTTCGTCCTACGGCAAACTCAAACTCGGCAGCAAGGACGACACCCCGGACTTCAGCTACGGCGCCTGGGCGGGGATGCTGTTCTCCTCGGGTATCGGTATTTCGCTGCTGTACTTCGGGGCTTCCGAGCCGCTGGACCACTACTTCAACCCGCCGGAAGGCGTGGCCGGCAGCAACCTTGCCGCCCGTCAGGCGGTGCAACTGACCTTCCTGCATTGGGGCCTGCATGGCTGGGCGATCTATGCGCTGGTCGGCCTGGCCGTGGCGTACTTTGCCTATCGGCATAACCAGCCGCTGGCGTTGCGCTCGGCGTTGTACCCGCTGGCGGGTGAGCGTTGGGTGAAGGGCGCGGCCGGGCATGCGGTGGACGGCTTCGGCATGTTCGTGACCCTGCTGGGTCTGGTGACCAACCTGGGGATTGGTTCGCTGCAAGTGTCGTCGGGGCTGGAAAACCTGTTCGGCATGGAGCACAGCAACACCAACCTGCTGATCGTGATCATCGTGATGAGCACCGTGGCGACCATCGCTGCCGTGTCGGGCGTGGAAAACGGCATCCGTCGTCTGTCCAACCTGAACATCGTGCTGTTCAGCGGCCTGCTGATTTTCGTCCTGTTGTTCGGCCCGACCCTGCACCTGCTCAACGGCTTCGTGCAGAACATCGGTGACTACCTGAACGGTGTGGTGCTTAAAACTTTCGACCTTTATGTGTACGAAGGCGACAGCGAGAAGTCCGACCGCTGGTTGGGCCTGTGGACCCTGTTCTACTGGGCCTGGTGGATTTCCTGGGCGCCATTCGTTGGCATGTTCATCGCGCGTATTTCCCGTGGTCGCACCGTGCGTGAGCTGGTCGCCGGCGTGTTGTTGATTCCGCTGGGCTTTACCCTGGCGTGGCTGTCGATCTTCGGCAACTCGGCCCTGGACCTGGTGATGAACCACGGGGCGGTAGAACTCGGGAAGACCGCGCTGGAACAGCCGTCCATGGCAATCTACCAGTTGCTTGAGCATTACCCGGTGTCGAAAGTGGTGATCGGCGTGTCGATCTTTGTCGGTTTTGTGCTGTTCCTGACCCCGGCGGATTCCGGCGCGGTGATGATGGCCAACCTGTCCTGCAAGGGCGGCACCGTCGACGAAGACGCGCCGCACTGGCTGCGGATCTTCTGGTCGGTGGTGATCACCCTGGTGACCATCGGCCTGCTGTTCGCCGGCAACTTCGAAGCCATGCAAACCATGGTGGTGCTGGCCGGTCTGCCGTTCTCGGTGGTGCTGGTGTTCTTCATGTTCGGCTTGCACAAGGCCATGCGCCAGGATGTGCAGATCGAACAGGAACAAGCAGAGCTGGCGGCACGCGGTCGCCGTGGTTTCACTGAGCGTTTGACTCAACTGGACCTGCAACCGAGCCAGTCGGTGGTCCAGCGCTTTATGGATAAGCACGTGACTCCGGCGCTGGACGATGCGGCTGTGCAGTTGCGTACGCAAGGGCTGGAAGTGCAGACGCTGCTGGGCAAGTCCAAGCGTTGCATGGGCCTGCGGATCGAGATGGAAGAGGGCAACCCGTTTGTCTACGAAGTGAGCCTGGACGGCTACCTGGCCGCGCCAACCGAATCGGCTCAGTCCGATGAGGCGCGTCAGCGTTACTACCGCGCCGAGGTGTACCTGCACAACGGCAGCCAGGACTACGACTTGATGGGCTTCACCCAGGATCAGATCACACGTGACGTGCTCGACCAGTTTGAAAGCCATCGGCAGCTTCTTGGCCGGGTTTACAGCTGAGTTCTGAACTGATGCGGTGTTTGTGTCTGAAGCACCGCATCAGCTTCTTCGCGAGCAGGCTCGCTCCCACATTGGAATGCTTACCCCTGAGGGAGCCAGCCTGCTCGCGAATGGGCCATTAGCCTTGACGCTGCATCTCTCTATACCCCACAAACAAAAACGCCGCGATACTCTCGCGGCGTTTTTGCATCTGTTGCCTTACCCCAGGTTCTTGCCGAGCAGTGCGTGATACAGCTCGCTGTCGCCAAGAATCCCCACCACATGATTGTTATCGTGCAGCACCAGCTTGTTGCCGGTCTGATAACGAATCTGCAGCGCGTCGCGCATGCCGATGTTGGAGTCCACCAGTGTCGGCTTGCGTTCCAGGCCTTCGACGGCTTGCCCCGGCATCCAGTTCTGCAGGTCCATGCTCGAGCCGTTCTTGCGTGCGCCTTTGATGGTGTTGCCTTCAGCCAGGTCCAGCCACGAATCGCCACCCGGATCGAGGCATACCGAGCCGTTGATGCGTTTGCAGTTGTCCAGGGTGCGCATCAGGCTGCGACCGCACAGTACGTTCAGCGGATTGGTATGGGCCACGAAGGTCCGCACATAATCGTCCGCAGGGTTGAGGACGATTTCTTCCGGTTTGCTGTACTGGATGATCCGGCCGTCTTTCATGATCGCGATACGGCTGCCCAGTTTCAGGGCTTCGTCGAGGTCGTGGCTCACGAACACGATGGTCTTGTGCAGCTTGCGTTGCAGTTCCAGCAATTCGTCTTGCAGGCCTTGGCGGATCAGCGGGTCAAGGGCCGAGAACGGTTCGTCCATCAACAGGATGTCGGCGTCCATCGCCAGCGCACGGGCCAGGCCCACGCGTTGTTGCATACCACCGGACAGCTCGTTGGGCTTCTTGTTGCGCCACTGGGTCAGGCCCACCAGCTCAAGCTTGTCATCCACCAGCTTGCGGCGTTCTTTCTCGGGACGACCCTGCATCTCCAGGCCGAAGCTGATGTTCTCGCGAACGGTCAGCCAGGGCATCAGAGCGAACTTCTGGAACACCATCGCAATGCGCTTGGTGCGCATCATTTTCAGTTCGGCGGAAGAACAGGAAGCAATATCGATCTGCTTGCCTTCGTGCTCGACGAACAGCTTGCCGCGGCTGACGGTGTTGAGGCCGTTGATGCAACGCAGCAAGCTGGACTTGCCGGAGCCGGACAGGCCCATCAGCACGCAGATTTCACCTTTTTCGATATCCAGGCTGGCTTTTTCAACGCCGACAATCTGCCCGGTCTTTTTCAGGATTTCGTTGCGGGTCAAGCCTTGATCCAGCAGCTTGAGAGCTTCGCGCGGATCCTTGGAGAAAATGACATCGACGTTATCGAAGCGAATAATGCTCATGCGTCACCCCCTACTTTGGCGTCGGGTTGTTTGCAGATACGGTCGAGCATGATCGCCAGCAGTACGATCGCCAGGCCTGCTTCGAAGCCCAGGGCGATATCAGCGGTATTCAGTGCGTTGACCACCGGTTTACCCAGTCCATCGGCGCCTACCAGTGCCGCGATCACCACCATCGACAACGACAGCATGATGCACTGGGTGATGCCGGCCGCGATGCTCGGCATGGCGTGAGGCAGTTCAATCCGCGTCAGCAGTTGGCGACGCGAGCAGCCAAAGGCCTTGCCGGCGTCCATCAATTCTTCCGGGACATCGCGGATACCCAGGTAGGTCAGGCGGATGGGCGCGGCAATCGCGAACACCACTGTGGAGATCAGACCCGGGACCACACCCAGCCCGAAGAGGGTCAGGGTAGGAATGAGGTAAACGAAGGTCGGTACGGTCTGCATCAGATCGAGTACCGGACGCATTAAAGTGTAGAACATCGGCTTGTGCGCCGCGACGATGCCCAGCGGCACGCCGATGACCACGCAGACCAGGGTGGCGAACAACACCTGGGCGAGGGTTTCCATGGTTTCCTGCCAGTACCCCAGGTTGAGGATCAGCAGAAAGGAGGCAACGACAAACGCGGTCAGGCCCCATTTACGTTGAATGAAGTGTGCCAGTAGCGCGATCAGGCCGATCAGTGCCAGCGGGTTGAACCAGGTCAGCGCAAACGTCACGCCGTGGATCATCGTTTCCAGTGACACGGCGATTGCGTCGAAGGTGCTGGCGCCGTGTTGCGTCAACCATTCAACGAAGCCCGCTATGTACTGGCCTAAAGGGATTTTCTGATCAATCAGCATGGTAGTGAACGTCCGCATGCAAGGAAATAAACAGCCCGGACGGCCGGAGCCGTCCGGCATAAGCGATTACTGGTTGAGCTTGGCTTTCACGGCTTCCAGGCCAGGTTTACCGTCAGTGGTGGTCACGCCAGCGAGCCAGGTATCGAGCACCTGTGGATTCTTTTTCAGCCAGGCCTTGGCGGCCGCGTCAGGCTTCATCTTGTCGTCCAGGATGTTGCCCATGAGTTCGCTTTCCATGTCGACAGTGAACTCCAGGTTTTTCAGCAGTTGGCCCACGTTGTTGCATTCCTCGGCGTAACCCTTGCGGGTGTTGGTCGCCACGGTGGCAGCACCGAAATCCGGGCCAAAGAAATCGTCGCCGCCGGTCAGGTATTGAATCTTGAAGCGCTTGTTCATCGGGTGCGGCGCCCAGCCGAGGAAGACCACGGCGGTGTCGCGTTTCTGCGCACGGTCGACCTGCGACAGCATGCCGGCTTCGCTGGACTCGACGACCTTGAAGCCCGCGTCCTTGAGGCCGAAGGCGTTCTTGTCGATCATCGTCTGAATCAGGCGGTTACCGTCGTTGCCAGGCTCGATGCCGTAGATCTTGCCGTCGAGCTCTTTCTTGAACTTGGCGATGTCGGCGAAGTCATGCAGCCCTTTGTCGTACAGCGCCTGGGGAACGGCGAGGGTGTACTTGGCGCCCTTGAGGTTGGTGCGCACGGTGTCCACGGTGCCGGCATCGCGGTAGGCTTTGATGTCGTTTTCCATGGTCGGCATCCAGTTGCCGAGGAACACGTCCATGTTCTTGCCGTCGGCCAGGGACTTGTAGGTCACGGGCACGGAAATCATGGTGGTCTTGGTCTTGTAGCCGAGGGCGTTGAGTACGACGCTGGTGGTCGCGGTTGTCGCGGTGATGTCGGTCCAGCCGACATCGGAGAAATTTACGGTACTGCACTGCGCCGGTTCTGCGGCTTGCGCCAGAACCGGCAGACTAAGCATGGCGGCCAACAACAACGACGGGGAACCTTTCATGGATGGACTCCTTGGTGTTTTTTTTGGCAGTGTTCCGACTGGACCACCGCACTTATAGGTTGCGGTTGGATGGCGTTCTGGAGACAGCTCTACCACGGCGCCTTGCAATCGAGTCGATATGATCATGTACCAGTGAAAATCTGACGCCTACAGGGTGCGTCGTATCCAGTACAGGGATGGTCGCATCCAGTGTCGGTGACGTCGTTTACAGATTTTTTCAGCCCATTTTCTCGCTCTGAACCGCAAAAAAACGGCGAAAACACGGCGTAAAAGACACGCGGCGTTGGTGGGCATGAGTGCGTCGGTTAGAGACGTCGAACAACACGATAAAAGCTTGATGATGCGGTCATCTCGGCGGATTGCAGCTTCAGCGTAGCAGCTCCGTTACCGTGCGCTTTTGCGCGCACAGTGGGCCCATCCAGGAGTTCGGCAGTAATGGCTATCAGTGTTTTCGACCTGTTCAAAATCGGCATCGGTCCTTCCAGTTCGCACACCGTGGGGCCCATGCGGGCGGCGGCGTTGTTTGTGCAGGGCTTGCGCGAGCGTGGTTTGCTGGAACAGGTGCGGCGTGTCGAAGTCCAGCTGTTCGGCTCGTTGTCGGCCACCGGCATCGGCCACGGCAGTGACAACGCGGTGATCATGGGTCTGATGGGCGAGTGGCCGGATGCGATCGATCCGTCGCAAATCGGCATCCGTATCCAGGCCTTGCGCGAAACCCATACGCTGTTGCTCGACGGTCGGCTGTCGGTACCGTTTATCTGGGCCAGGGACATGCGGTTGATCGACGAAAACCTGCCGTATCACCCCAATGCCATGACCCTGATTGTCGAAGATGACCATGGTGAGTTTCATCGCGATACCTATTATTCGGTCGGCGGCGGTTTTGTCGTCGATCAGGCACAAGCCTCCAGCGGTGTGGTGGACCTGGACCGCACCGTGCTGCCGTACGATTTTTCCAGCGCTGCCGAGCTGCTGGAGCTGTGCAAAAAACACAACCTGCGTGTGGCTGAGTTGATGATGGCCAACGAGAAAGTCTGGCGCAGCGAAGAGGAAATCCGCAGCGGCCTGATGAAGCTCTGGCGCGCCATGCAGGATTGCGTCGAACAGGGCCTGAAACACGAAGGCATTCTGCCCGGCGGGCTGAACGTGCGCCGCCGCGCGGCCAAGCTGCATCGCAGCTTGCAGGAATTGAACAAGCCCAACGTGATCGGTTCGACCTTGAACGCCATGGAATGGGTCAACCTGTTCGCCTTGGCGGTCAACGAAGAAAACGCCGCCGGCGGGCGCATGGTCACGGCACCGACCAATGGCGCGGCGGGGATCATTCCGGCGGTGTTGCATTACTTCATGAAGTTCAGCGAAGCGGTGACCGATGCCAATGTCGTCGACTACTTCCTCGGTGCGGCGGCGGTGGGAATCCTGTGCAAGAAGAACGCCTCGATCTCCGGTGCTGAAGTCGGTTGCCAGGGTGAAGTCGGATCGGCCTGCGCCATGGCGGCGGCCGGGCTGGCGGAAATTCTTGGCGCCACACCCGAGCAACTGTGCAACGCGGCGGAGATCGGGCTGGAACATAACCTCGGCCTGACCTGCGACCCGGTGGGTGGTCTGGTCCAGGTGCCATGTATCGAGCGCAATGCAATTGCGGCGGTCAAGGCGATCAATGCGGCGCAAATGGCGTTGCGCGGCGATGGCCAGCACTTTATCTCGCTGGATCGGGTGATCCGCACCATGCGCGATACCGGTGCCGACATGCATGACAAATATAAGGAGACATCGCGGGGTGGGTTGGCGGTGAGTGCTGTGGAGTGTTGAAACCGAGTTGCCCCAATCGCGAGCAGGCTCGCTCCCACAGGATTCGGTGTGGAATAGAGAAATTGGCCACACCATAAATCCACTGTGGGAGCGAGCCTGCTCGCGAAGGTGGCAGACCAGTCAAAACTGCGCTCCAAGTGAACACCCGCTCGAAACCGCGCCGCCTTTTAGTGCGTCGCTCACAGATAAATCGTCTTGCCAGCGGTCGGAGTCATTCAAGGCTTCGACCATTCGTCACCCGTGCCTGCGGTGACACTCTTTTCCAGCTGCTCGTAGCCCTGTTCCCACAAGTGCTACCGAATTGCTCACAGCTTGTGGGCCGGGGCGCTTGCCAGCCCTGATGGCCATTTAAATCCCCACTCCGTGCACGTCATATATAGACACATTCCGACGTCGTTTTTAGGAGTTATTGAACGCGCATTCAAATTTAGGCATGGCAATTGCTCTGTCATTACAAAGCCCGTCTCCCACGCGAGAACGATGGCAATAAAAAGAGCCTCCGCCTGAGGCCATCACCCGCTTTGTGTGAGGAGATACCGCGATGACGACGTTCAACTCCGGGGCCCAACCCCAGAACCGTGCGCCTCAATCCATCGGCTTTCTGCTGCTGGACAATTTCACGCTGATTTCTCTGGCCTCCGCAGTGGAACCCCTGCGCATGGCCAACCAATTGTCCGGTCGCGAGCTGTATCGCTGGACCACCCTCACCGTCGATGGCGGTCAGGTCTGGGCCAGTGACGGTCTGCAGATCACCCCCGACGCCTCCATGCACAAAGCCCCGCCAATGGACACTGTCATCGTCTGCGGCGGTATCGGGATTCAGCGCACTGTTACCCGGGAACACGTTTCATGGCTGCAAAGCCAGGCTCGCCAGTCTCGCCGCCTCGGCGCAGTGTGCACCGGCAGCTGGGCCCTGGCCTGCGCCGGTCTGCTCGACGGCTTCGATTGCAGCGTGCACTGGGAATGTCTGGCGGCGATGCAGGAAGCTTTCCCGCGGGTAGCCATGAGCACCCGTCTGTTCACCCTTGACCGTAACCGTTTCACCAGCTCGGGCGGCACCGCGCCGCTGGACATGATGCTGCACCTGATCAGCCGCGATCACGGCCGTGAACTGTCGGCAGCCATTTCGGAAATGTTCGTCTACGAGCGCATCCGCAACGAACAGGATCACCAGCGTGTGCCGCTCAAGCACATGCTCGGCACCAACCAGCCAAAATTGCAGGAAATCGTTGCGCTGATGGAAGCCAATCTCGAAGAGCCGATCGACCTCGACGAACTGGCGGTGTATGTCGCGGTGTCCCGTCGTCAGCTCGAACGCCTGTTCCAGAAATACCTGCACTGTTCGCCGTCGCGTTACTACCTGAAACTGCGTCTGATCCGCGCGCGGCAATTGCTCAAGCAAACACCGATGTCGATCATCGAAGTGGCGTCGGTGTGCGGTTTCGTGTCCACGCCGCACTTCTCCAAGTGCTACCGCGAGTACTTCGGCATTCCGCCGCGTGACGAGCGCGTTGGCTCCAACACTACCCAGCAAGTGGCAATGATGCCGCTGCCGCAAGCGCTGGTGCTGTCGCCGTTGTCCGGACCGTTGTCGGCGCTGAGCCAGGCGCGTAACGAGTCGACGTTTGCCAGCGTAAGGCTCTAGTCAGAGGCGCCCTCATCGCGAGCAGGCTCGCTCCCACAGTTGACCGAGTTCCAACAGAGGAATGCGGTCGAATGTGGGAGCGAGCCTGCTCGCGAATGGATTTATCGGCCTGTGTGGCTCTGTTGATACTCCGCCAATGCCGGCAACAACTGCTTGTCGATTGCCTGGCGCACTGCCGGCAGGATGGTCGCGCTGCTGGTGTACATCTGCTTGACCATAGTCCGCAGGGTCATCGCCCGCACATCGTTCAAACCCCGTACCGCACACTCGCAGGCCTGCTCTGCGGTGGCGCCGGTGGGCACTTCGAAACCCAATGACTTGAGCTGGCCCAACAGGTCTTCCTGGTCTATCAAATCGGCGTGCATCATGACGCAATCCTTCTTCAGGGAACGGTGTCGTGGTTCGATTCTGGTGGGGGTGCCGGGTGTCGGCAAGGACGATTTGTCGCAATGGCTCAATTGGTTATGAACATGTCGTTTTCGGCTAACCTGGTCCGCAGGGGAGTGGGCACACTGGACTCAGCTCGCTTCACGAAGGTTTGGTCACCCTCGCATGGCAGCTCCTCAACAGTACCCTCTGCCTCGATCCTGTCACGGCTTGATCGGGGTTTTTTTTGTCTGTGAATCATGGTTTTTTGTTGGTTGATAGGCCGCATTCACGAGCAGGCTCGCTCCCACAAGGACTGTGCAAAACCTGTGGGAGCGAGCCTGCTCGCGAAGAACGATGACGCGGTCTAGCGTTGCAGCACCAGGATGCGCGACAACAACTCATCCCGGTCGACATAGCAGCCCTGGAAATGCCGCGCGCCGGTGGCGGGGTCGAAGGCGTTGCGGGCATGCAGGGTGCGGCGATTGTCGAAGCACCACAGCTCACCGGGATTGAGCCGCTGTATCAACCTGAATCGAGGCTCGCGGGTCATCGCGATAAAGCGCCGGTAGGCCTTGTACAGCCTGGGCATCTGCTCTACCGAGGCATCGAATGGCCCGCGCAGAAAGTTCGCCATGCGGATTTCCGATACCTGCCCCAACGCGTTCAGGGCAATGATCGGCGCGAGACAGCGGTAGTCGCTGTGACGGTCCTTGTTGCGAAACTCCACGGGGATTTCGCAGAGGTTTTTGAAGGATTCGGGGTCTTCCCGGCGCAAGGCGTCGGCAATGGCAAAGCCGTCGACAAAAATGCTCTCGCCACCCTCGGCGTCATTGACCAGGCAATGCAGGAATTGCAGCCCCGGTTGCAGCTCCCTGGTTGGCAAATCGCTGTGCAGCGGCAGGTTGAAGGCGGTGTAGGCATTGCTGTCGGCATCGGCCTTGGATTGCACGTTGAACAGCACGCCGAAATTGCTCTCGCGGATGAAGGAAATCCGTTGGGCGATCAGCTTCAGAGAGCCGGGTTCGGTGGGTACGCCACGGACCTGGGTCAATCCGACATCCCGTACCGCCAACAACCATTGCAACAAGGCGTCGGAGTCGTTCATCAGCGCTTGATACTCGAACACCGGCAACTGCAAATCGCTGTGCCAGAGCCTGGCTACGGGCTTGCGCTGCTGGCGTTCGGCGCGGGATTCATCGTCATAGGCGTGGGCGCGCAGCCAGCCGGGGTCGAAGCGGCTGCAGTGGCCGTCCTGCCAGACAACCGCCAGGCAGCCATCGTTGTCGATACTGACGTTATCGGCCATCAGATCTTGAGCCACATCGACGATTTCCAGCACTTGCTCGCGGGTCACGGTGTAGACGCACTGCGGGCACGGGCAATTGTCCCGTAGCCATTGATGGTGGAAAGGGCTGACACGATCGTCGGCCCACCTCACCAGAACACGGTCCGCCAGGGTCTGCACGCCAGTCAGCGCGCTGATCAACGGATAGGTACGAAAGTCGGCAAATGCAGCGGCGGTGTTCATGGCGATCTCCTTGTTATTTTTTTGTGGGTAGTGCGATCACTCGGCCAATGTACGCGGGTGTTGGCAGGTCCGCCTGTTCGGCGACGATGGCTTGCAGTCGGCTCAGGGACTGCTCGCTGAACGGTGCCGAACGCGGCCCGGCGAGATCCACGTGCAGCAGCATCTGTTCGTTGCCTGCAAGTTCCTGGGCATCACCGAGCAGATGCAGGCTGTGATAGAGGTGCACGCGCTTGCTGTCGTGGGCGATGATCTGGGTGTGCACTTCGACTTGGGCGTCGAGCTTAACTTCGTGCAGGTAGTTCAGGTGCAGTTCGAGGGTGAACAGCGAGTTGCCGCTGGCTTCCCGGCTGTTGCTGTCCAGGCCCAGGCGATCCATCAGCGCGTCGGTGGCGTAGCTGAAAATCAGCAGGTAGAAGGCGTCGCGCAGGTGGCCGTTGTAGTCGACCCAGTCGGGGATGATGGTGGTCTGGTAGGTGGTTAGGGCGGGCATGATGTTAGTTCCAACATTGATAGTGACTGGACTGCCGCTTTCGCGAGCAGGCTCGCTCCCACAAGGACCGCGCATAACTTATGGGAGCGAGCCTGCTCGCGAAGGGGCCGGGCCTGCTGACCGATTACTCGCTGAAGGCCATCCCATGCTTCTCTTTGGTGGTCTTCACCGCCTCCAACACCGCCAGCAGGCAGTCATCACGATAGCGCTCCAGCGCTGAAATGCTGTGTTTACCCAGTTGATCGCTGGTGCCATCGACCACGTCGTCGATCAGCTTGTCGGTCAGTTCCGGTGCCGGCAGGTAAGTCCACGGCAACTGCAATGCCGGACCAAACTGCGCCATGAAGTGACGCATGCCGGCATCACCACCGGCCAGGGTGTAAGTCAGGAACGTGCCCATGAACGACCAGCGCAAACCGGCGCCGAAGCGGATTGCATCGTCGATTTCGCCGGTAGTCGCCACACCGTCATTGACCAGGTGCAACGCCTCGCGCCACAGCGCTTCGAGCAGGCGGTCGGCGATGAAACCCGGTACTTCCTTGCGTACGTGCAACGGGCGCATCCCCAGGGATTCATAGACTTTCATCGCCGCTTGCACCGCTTCCGACGCGGTGTTCTTGCCACCGACCACTTCCACCAATGGCAGCAAATAAACCGGGTTGAACGGGTGACCGACCACGCAACGTTCCGGATGCGTGGCGCTTTCGTAGAACTCGCTCGGCAACAGACCGGAGGTGCTGGAACCGATCAGCGCATTGGGCTTGGCCGCCGCGCTGATTTTGCTGTGCAGGTCCAGTTTCAGCTCCAGCCGTTCCGGGGCGCTTTCCTGGATGAAGTCGGCATCGCGCACGCACTCTTCGATGGTTGCGACAAAGCGCAGGCGATCCTGCGATGCACCCGGCGCCAGGCCCTGTTTTTCCAGTGCGCCCCAAGCGTTGGCGACACGCTTGCGCAGGGCTGCTTCGGCACCGGGGGCCGGGTCCCAGGCCACTACGTCCAGGCCATGGGCGAGGGCGCGTGATACCCAACCGCTGCCGATGACACCGCTGCCCAGGGCGGCGAAGGTTTTGATTTCGGTGATAAAGCTCATGGCGATTTCCTGAATTTGGCTCGGAAAAAAACTGGGGGAAAAGGTGCTGGGATTAACCGCGTTGGGTCAGGCCCATTTTCTTGCGGCCTTCAGCCGGCGTCAGCACGCGGGCACCGAGGCGGCTGAGGATTTCCGTGGCGCGCTCGACCAGTTGGCCGTTGGTCGCCAGCACGCCCTTGTCCAGCCACAGGTTGTCTTCCAGCCCGACCCGCACGTTGCCGCCGAGCAACACCGCTTGCGCTGCCATCGGCATCTGCATGCGACCGATACCGAAGCCGGCCCAGACCGCGTCGGCCGGCAGGTTGTCGACCATGGCTTTCATGGTGGTGGTGTCCGCCGGTGCGCCCCAAGGGATACCCAGGCACAGCTGGAACAACGGGTTGTCGAGCAAGCCTTCCTTGATCATCTGCTTGGCGAACCACAGGTGGCCGGTGTCGAAGATTTCCAGCTCGGCCTTCACGCCCAGCTCTTGAATGCGTTTGGCGCCAGCACGCAGTTGTGCCGGGGTGGACACGTAAATGGTGTCGCCGTCGCCGAAGTTCAGGGTGCCGCAATCCAGGGTGCAGATTTCCGGCAACAGTTCTTCGACGTGGGCCAGGCGGGTCAGCGGGCCGACCAGATCGGTGTTCGGGCCGAACTCCATCGGGTTCTCGCCCGCGCCGATTTCCAGATCGCCGCCCATACCGGCGGTGAGGTTGACGATGATGTCCACGTCCGCCTCGCGGATGCGTTCCATCACTTCGCGATACAGCGCCACGTCACGGCTGAACTTGCCGGTTTGCGGGTCGCGCACATGGCAGTGAACCACAGTGGCACCGGCCTTGGCGGCTTCCACGGCGGCAGCCGCGATTTGTTTCGGGGTGACCGGCACGTGTGGGCTCTTGGCGGTCGTGTCGCCAGCACCGGTGAGTGCGCAGGTGATGATGACGTCGTGGTTCATTTGGCGGTTCCTTACAGGCGAGTTTTTGGTTTTGGCCAGGCGTGGTGGTCCCGTTCGCAGCCCGTTGGGGCTGCGAGTCGGTGGTTCATCCGGTTTATTTACTGGTCAGTTGCAGGTTTTCAGCGGCCGGTTTGCCATCGAAGGTGGTGACGCCTTCAAGCCAGCGTTTTTTGTCCTGCGGGTGATCCTTGAGCCATTGTTTGGCCGACTCGAAAGCGTCCTTGTGATCCAGCAGCGGCTGCATCATCCGGCTCTCGTCTTCGGCGGTGAACGTCAGGTTGCTCAGCAGGCGACCGACGTTCGGGCATTGTTCGGCATAGGTCGGCGCGGTGACGGTCCACACGGTAGCCTTGCCTTCGTTCGGGCCGAGGGCGTCGTCGCTGCCGGTGAGGTAGGTCATTTTCACGTTGACGTTCATCGGGTGTGGCGCCCAGCCGAAGAACACCACGGCTTCGTTGCGACGTACGGCGCGGTCCACTGCGGCAAGCATGCCGGCCTCGCTGGACTCGACCAGCTGGAACTTGCCGAGGCCGAACTGGTTCTTGGAGATCATTGCCTTGATCTGGGTGTTGGCGCCCGAGCCAGGCTCGATGCCGTAGATCTTGCCGCCCAGTTCTTTTTCGAATTTGGCGATGTCAGCGAAGGTTTTCAGGCCCTTGTCGGCGAGGTAGGTCGGCACGGCGAGGGTCGCGCGGGCGTCTTGCAGGCTTGGGGCTTCCAGGACCTTGACCTGTTTGGCGTCGACGAACGGGGTGATGGTCTGGGTCATCAGCGGGTTCCAGTAGCCGAGGAACAGGTCCAGGCGCTGGTCGCGGATCCCGGCGAAGATGATTTGCTGGGAGGCGCTGGTTTGTTTGGTGCTGTAGCCGAGGCCATCGAGCAATACCTGGGTCATGGCGCTGGTGGCGATCACGTCGGTCCAGTTCACTACACCCATGCGCACGTTCTGGCATGCGGCGGGTTCGGCGGCCATGACACTGGCGCTCAGCAAAGCGGTACCACTGAGTGCAAGAACACAGCTGCTGATCAGTCGTTTCATCTCAGGTTCCTCGGCAGTTCGTTTATTGTGAGTTCCGGTGTCTGCTGCGCCGGTGATGCCAAGTTACGCAGCTAAACGCCCATGAAAGCGCACTGCGGCGACCGACTCTTGCACTGCAGCGACCTGTGCTCTTGAATGCCGCTTGCAACTGGCGTATCAACATCCTCACGCTCCCCGCCCTCTTGCTACTTGCCAATCGAGTGCGCTCCATGTCCCAGGATTTCTACTTCTTGTTGATGCCGGGTTTCTCGGCCATCGGATTTATCTCGGCCATCGAGCCGTTGCGGGTCGCCAATCGCTTTCGCGGCGAGCTCTATCGCTGGCATGTGCTAAGCGCCGACGGCGGGGCGGTGCTGGCCAGCAACGGCATGTCGGTCAACGCCGATGCGGCGTTGGAACCATTGAAAAAAGGTGCGACGCTGCTGGTAGTCGCCGGGTTCGAACCCCTGAAGTTCGCCACCCCGGCGCTGGAACACTGGTTGCGCCGCCTGGACAACGAAGGCGTGACGCTCGGCGCCATCGACACCGGCAGCTTCATCCTCGCCGAGGCGGGTTTGCTCGACGGCCATCGCCTGACCCTGCACTGGGAAGCCATCGATGCCTTCAAGGAATCCTATCCACAGCTCAGCGTCACCCAGGAACTGTTCGAGATCGACCGCCGGCGCATCACCTCCGCCGGAGGCACCGCTTCCATTGACCTGATGCTGGATCTGATCGCCCAGGCCCACGGCCCCGAGCTGGCGATCCAGGTCAGCGAACAATTCGTGCTCGGCCGTATCCGCCCGCGCAAAGACCACCAGCGCATGGAAGTCGCCACGCGTTATGGCATCAGCAACAAGAAGCTGGTGCACGTGATCGGCGAGATGGAGCAGCACAGCGAACCGCCGCTGAGTACGCTGGAACTGGCGGAATCGATCAAGGTGACGCGGCGGCAACTGGAGCGACTGTTTCGGTTGCACCTGAACGACACGCCGAGCAATTTCTACCTGCGCTTAAGGCTGGAGAAAGCCCGACAGTTGCTGCGCCAGACCGATATGAGCGTACTGGAAGTGAGCATTGCCTGCGGGTTTGAATCGCCGTCGTATTTCACCCGCAGTTATCGGGCGAAATACGAGCGGTGCCCACGAGAGGATCGGCGTACCGCCAAGGCATAACCACCCGCAGAACCCCTGTAGGAGCGAGCTCTGCTCGCGAAAAACGCCTGGGCGACGCGTTCATTCAGACGGCACGCGTAATCGTTAACGTCCATCGCGAGCAGAGCTCGCTCCTACAGGGTTGAAAATTACTTTTTCAGGAGTGCCGAACAGGCAGCCTTGTATGCCTCATGCTGATATTTGTTCAGCGTTCCCGGCAGTTCGAAATTGTGCTTCTTGACCTGCGCATTGATGGTCTGCGGCGACAGCAAGGTCACTTCGCAATTCTCCAGCAACTGGAAAACCCCTTCGATCTTGAACGTGGTCGGCCCGCCGGCGAATTCGCCTTTCTTGCTGCGCTTCTTGATCGCGATGCGGTCGATGGAATTCTCACGGACAAACGAAGCGACCTGAGCGGCGAACACTTTGACGTTGGCGGCTTCATCGTCATCGTCCAGGGCAATTTTCTTGGTAGCGAGCGCGACGTGGCTCAGTGCCTGACCATCCAGCGTTGCCACGGCAATGATCGCTTCGCTGCCCTTGATTTCGATGCCGCAGACTTTCATGTTGAATCCCGTTAGTGACAGAAGGTGAGCAGCTTACAGTTCAAGCTGACTGGCGTTGATGCCGAAAGCCGCAGAGATTTTTTCGCGGGTGGCCTTGCGAGGCTTGGCGACCGTTTCTTGCTGGGCGAAAGCCGGCTGGGTAATGCCCATGCGTTTGGCCACTTCATCCTGTGTAAGGTTCAAGTGTTCGCGCCAGGCGCGGATAGGGGTGGCGCCATCGACAATTCGACTCACTACTTCGTGAGGAATAAGGTCGGGCTCGATTTTCTGCGCGATGTATTGCGCGTAGGGAATGACGACGAACGCGGGATTGCCGTTTTCGTCATTGATGATTTGAACGTCAGTAGGTGCGTTCATCGCGTTTTTTGACCTCTTGAATACTGACCACTTTGATCGCGCCGTCCCAGTTGAACATGACCCTGTAATTACCGACGCGCAGTCGATATGCGTAGTCATGACACAACGAGTGCCTTGACCTGACTTACGTCGGGCATGCCAGCGAGCGCCGTGATGGCATCACGAACCTGAATCTGGTGAACGGAATGCAATCTCAAGAGTTGCTTAACGGCCTTTCGAGTCCAGTGAATGCTGTTCATGGAAACATATAAGTCTTTTATAAGATTTGCGAATCTTTACTTATATTTTCGGCTGGCCAACAAACGAATATTGTCAGGCTATTGCGCCGAAAGGAGCGTCAACTCTCCTTTCGGCAAGGACATGTGGGATTGGTCTGGGAAAGCTGTGGGAATAGTCTTTTTTGAGCGCGATAGCTGATGACGCTACCCGCTTTCGCCGGTTGAATCAGGATTACTCCTGCCCAATCGACTCCAAAAACTCCGACCGTTCGTCACTCATTCGCGCGATGCAATCGTTCTGGGCAATGGTGAACGCCTTGCTGCCGCTGGTGGCCGGGAAGGCTTCGACGACGCAGTCGGCATCCCGGGTCTTGAGCCATTGCTGTTGGGCGGCCTTGAGCTTGGCCGTGATGTCGGCCAGTTGCGACGGGTTCTTGCCGTATTGCGACTGCATGCGCTCGGTCAGGCCCTGGAGGTTTTCCTTGAGCAGGTCTTCGGCGGTGGTTTTGCTGAACGCCGAACACTCGAGGGTCTGGACGTCGTTTTCGACTTTGTCGCACGGGTTGTCGTCGGACACCTCCGCTGCGTGTACGCCGGTCGCAATCATTGCCAAAGCCAGAAGGATGGATTTCATTCAGGTCGCCGCTCTATTCCAGTGATGCGGCGAATTCTGGCCCAAGCCGAGGGCCTTGAACAGGTCGGTGATTGTGCCTGACTACGACCCTTTGTCGCGGATTGACGCTTTCGGCAAACCCCCTGTCGTTTTTGCACCCGGCTGCCCCTGCACCGAGGCATATGCTGGCCCCAAAGCGCCGGCAGACGATTCGGCGCATGAATCGCTAATAAGGGGACAGCCTGATGAGCCCAGCCGAATTGCACGCCGACAGCATCGTTATCGACGGGCTGATTATTGCCAAGTGGAACCGCGAGCTGTTTGAAGACATGCGCAAAGGCGGTCTGACCGCAGCCAACTGCACCGTGTCGGTGTGGGAGGGCTTCCAGGCCACCGTCAACAACATCGCCGCCAGCCAGAAACTGATCCGCGAGAACAGCGACCTGGTGATTCCGGTGCGTACTACCGCCGACATCCGCAAGGCCAAGGAGCAGGGCAAGACCGGCATCCTCTTCGGCTTCCAGAATGCCCACGCCTTCGAAGACCAGATCGGTTACGTCGAGGTGTTCAAGCAGCTGGGCGTCGGTATCGTTCAGATGTGCTACAACACCCAGAACCTGGTGGGCACCGGTTGCTACGAGCGTGATGGTGGCCTGTCGGGCTTCGGTCGCGAAATCGTCGCCGAGATGAACCGGGTTGGCGTGATGTGCGACCTGTCCCATGTCGGCTCCAAGACTTCCGAAGAAGTCATCCTCGAGTCGAAGAAGCCGGTCTGCTACTCCCACTGCCTGCCGTCGGGGCTCAAGGAGCACCCGCGCAACAAGTCCGATGAAGAACTCAAGTTCATCGCCGACCACGGCGGCTTTGTCGGCGTGACCATGTTCGCGCCGTTCCTGGCCAAGGGCATTGATTCGACCATCGACGACTACGCCGAAGCCATCGAATACACCCTGAACATTGTCGGCGAAGATTCCATCGGCATCGGCACCGACTTCACCCAGGGCCATGGCCAGGACTTCTTCGAATACCTGACCCACGACAAGGGCTACGCCCGTCGTCTGACCAGCTTCGGCAAGATCATCAACCCGCTGGGCATCCGCACCGTGGGCGAGTTCCCGAACCTGACCGAGACGTTGCTCAAGCGCGGCCACTCCGAGCGCGTGGTGCGCAAGATCATGGGCGAGAACTGGGTCAACGTGCTCAAGGACGTCTGGGGCGAGTAAGCCGCAGCACTTCTGAATCTTTTCCCCCCGGCCATCCGCGCCGGGGGCAATACCAAAATTCTTCTGGAGTTAAGTTTCCATGGCCAAGATCGCCCCGCAATTGCCAATCGAAGTCGACAGCGAAACCGGTGTCTGGACCTCCGACGCCCTGCCGATGCTGTACGTACCGCGCCATTTCTTCGTCAACAACCACATGGGCATCGAGGAAGTGCTGGGCGCCGAAGCCTATGCCGAAATCCTCTACAAGGCCGGCTACAAGTCCGCCTGGCACTGGTGTGAAAAAGAAGCCGAATGCCATGGCCTGGAAGGCGTAGCGGTGTTCGAACACTACATGAAGCGCCTGTCGCAGCGCGGCTGGGGCCTGTTCAAGATCCAGGACATCGACCTCGACAAAGGCACCTGCAGCGTCAAGCTCGAGCACTCGGCGTTCGTCTACGTGTACGGCAAGGTCGGGCGCAAGGTCGACTACATGTTCACCGGCTGGTTTGCCGGCGCGATGGACCAGATCCTCGCCGCTCGCGGCAGCAAGATCCGCACCGTGGCCGAGCAAGTCTACGGTGGCTCCGAAGAGGGCCACGAAGACGGCTTGTTCATCGTCAAGCCGTTGTAAGTCGAGGAACCCGCCATGGCTTTCGAAGCAATGTTCCAGCCGATCCAGATCGGCAAACTGACCATCCGCAACCGCGTGCTCAGTACCGCGCACGCCGAGGTCTACGCGACCGACGGCGGCATGACCACCGATCGGTACGTCAAGTATTACGAAGAGAAGGCCAAGGGCGGGATCGGCCTGGCGATTTGCGGCGGTTCGTCCGTAGTCGCCATCGACAGCCCGCAGGAATGGTGGAGCTCGGTGAACCTGTCCACCGACCGCATCATTCCGCACTTCCAGAATCTGGCCGACGCCATGCACAAGCACGGCGCCAAGATCATGATCCAGATTACCCACATGGGCCGTCGCTCCCGTTGGGACGGCTTCAACTGGCCGACGCTGATGTCGCCGTCCGGCATTCGTGAACCGGTGCACCGCGCCACCTGCAAAACCATCGAGCCGGAAGAAATCTGGCGGGTGATCGGCAACTACGCGCAAGCTGCGCGCCGCGCCAAGGCCGGTGGCCTGGACGGCGTCGAACTGTCGGCCGTGCACCAGCACATGATCGACCAGTTCTGGAGCCCTCGGGTCAACAAGCGTACCGACGAATGGGGCGGCACCTTCGAAGGCCGCATGAAGTTCGGTCTGGAAGTGCTCAAGGCCGTGCGCGCCGAGGTCGGTGACGATTTCTGCGTGGGCATGCGTATCTGCGGTGACGAATTTCACCCCGATGGCCTGTCCCACGAGGACATGAAGCAGATCGCCAAGTATTACGACGATACCGGCATGCTCGATTTCATCGGCGTCGTGGGTTCGGGTTGCGACACCCACAACACCCTGGCCAACGTGATTCCGAACATGAGTTATCCACCGGAGCCGTTCCTGCACCTGGCGGCCGGTATCAAGGAAGTGGTCAAGGTTCCCGTGCTGCACGCGCAGAACATCAAGGACCCGAACCAGGCCACCCGTATTCTGGAAGGCGGTTACGTCGACATGGTCGGCATGACCCGTGCGCACATCGCCGACCCGCACCTGATCGCCAAGATCAAGATGGGCCAGGTCGACCAGATCAAGCAGTGCGTCGGTGCCAACTACTGCATCGACCGCCAGTATCAGGGCCTGGATGTGTTGTGCATCCAGAACGCGGCGACCTCCCGTGAATACATGGGCCTGCCGCACATCATCGAAAAAACCACTGGTAAAAAACGCAAGGTGGTGGTGGTCGGTGCCGGCCCGGCGGGGATGGAAGCCGCTCGTGTGGCTGCCGAGCGTGGCCACGATGTGACCCTGTTCGAGAAGAAGGAATTCATCGGTGGGCAGATCACCACGGCGTCGAAAGCGCCGCAGCGTGACCAGATCGCCGGTATCACCCGCTGGTATCAGCTGGAACTGGCACGGTTGAAAGTCGACCTGCGCCTGGGCACCGCGGCGGATGCGCCGACCATCATGGACCTGCGTCCGGATGTGGTGGTGCTGGCGGTCGGGGGTCACCCGTACCTGGAGCAGAACGAACACTGGGGCGCGGCTGAAGGCCTGGTAGTCAGCAGCTGGGACATCCTCGATGGCAAGGTAGCGCCGGGCAAGAACGTACTGGTCTACGACACCATTTGCGAATTCACCGGCATGTCGACCGCCGACTTCATCGCCGACAAGGGCAGCCAGGTCGAGATCGTCACCGACGACATCAAGCCTGGGGTGGCGATTGGCGGTACGTCGTTCCCGACTTACTACCGCAGCATGTATCCGAAAGAAGTGATCATGACCGGCGACATGATGCTGGAGAAGGTCTACCGCGAAGGCGACAAGCTGGTGGCGGTACTGGAAAACGAATACACCGGCGCCAAAGAGGAGCGGGTGGTGGACCAGGTGGTCGTTGAAAACGGCGTGCGTCCGGACGAAGAAATCTACTACGCGCTGAAGGAAGGCTCGCGCAACAAAGGCCAGATCGATGTCGAAGCCTTGTTCGCGATCAAGCCGCAGCCATGCCTGGAACAGAGCGGCGACGGCTACCTGCTGTTCCGCATCGGCGACTGTGTGGCCCAGCGTAACGTACACGCGGCGATCTACGACGCGCTGCGGCTGTGCAAGGATTTCTAAGAGCTTGTGGATAACCCTGTAGGAGCGAGCTCGCTCGCGATGGATTTGAAGACGCCGCGTTTTTCCAGACCCTGCGCGTCATCGTTAACGCCCATCGCGAGCAAGCTCGCTCCTACAGAGGATCGAGCAAGGCATTCAGGTAGTTAAGCCCGAGGTCTTTGGGAGCTCCACCATGTTGAACACCCTTCTTCCAATCCTGTTGTTCGCTGCCCTGGGCCTTGCGGTTCTGGGGGCGATGCGGCGGGTGGCCATGTGGCGCCGAGGCCGGGCTTCGAAAGTCGACCTGATCGGTGGCCTGTTCGCCATGCCCAAGCGCTACATGGTCGATTTGCACCATGTGGTGGCGCGGGACAAATACATTGCCAATACCCACGTCGCTACGGCTGGCGGTGCGGTAGCGTCCGTCGTGCTGGCGATTCTGGTACACGGTTTTGGCCTGCATAACCGCTTCCTTGGTTATGCGTTGCTGTTGATGTCGGCGGTGATGTTCGTCGGCGCGATCTTTGTTTACCTGCGTCGGCGCAACCCGCCGTCGCGTCTGTCGAAAGGCCCGTGGATGCGCCTGCCGAAAAGCCTGCTGGCGTTCTCGGCCTCGTTCTTCCTGGTGACCCTGCCGGTGGCCGGCATCCTGCCCGAAGACTTCGGTGGCTGGGTCTTGGCCGTCATCCTCGGGATCGGTGTGCTGTGGGGCGTGTCGGAGCTGTTCTTCGGCATGACCTGGGGCGGGCCGATGAAGCACGCCTTCGCCGGTGCCTTGCACCTGGCCTGGCACCGTCGCGCCGAACGCTTTGGCGGTGGTCGTTCCACTGGGTTGAAACCGCTCGACCTGAACGACCCGAGCGAGCCACTGGGCGTGGAAAAGCCCAAGGATTTCACTTGGAACCAGTTGCTCGGCTTCGACGCTTGCGTGCAGTGCGGTAAATGCGAAGCGGCGTGCCCGGCCTTCGCTGCCGGCCAGCCGCTGAACCCGAAAAAACTGATTCAGGACATGGTCGTCGGCCTGGCTGGCGGCACCGATGCGAAGTTCGCCGGCAGTCCGTATCCGGGCAAACCGATTGGTGAACACGCGGGTAATCCGCATCAGCCGATCGTCAACGGCCTGGTGGACGCCGAGACCCTCTGGTCGTGCACCACCTGCCGCGCCTGCGTCGAGGAATGCCCGATGATGATCGAGCATGTCGATGCCATCGTCGACATGCGCCGTCACCTGACCCTGGAAAAAGGTGCGACCCCGAACAAGGGCGCGGAAGTCCTGGAAAACCTGATCGCTACCGACAACCCGGGCGGCTTCGCGCCGGGCGGGCGGATGAACTGGGCGGCTGACCTGAACCTCAACCTGCTCAGTGAAAAGAAATCCACCGACGTGCTGTTCTGGGTTGGCGACGGTGCCTTCGACATGCGTAACCAGCGCACCCTGCGCGCGTTCGTCAAAGTGCTCAAGGCGGCGAAAATCGACTTTGCCGTGCTCGGCCTCGAAGAACGCGACAGCGGTGACGTGGCTCGACGCCTGGGCGATGAAGCGACTTTCCAGCTGTTGGCCAAACGCAATATCCAGACCCTGGCCAAATACAGTTTCAACCGCATCGTCACCTGCGACCCGCACAGTTTCCACGTGCTGAAAAACGAGTACGGCGCATTTGATGGCAACTATCTGGTGCAGCACCACAGCACCTACATGGCGGAAATCATCGATGCTGGCGCGTTGAACCTCGGCCAGCACAAGGGCGACAGCGTGACTTATCACGACCCGTGCTACCTCGGCCGCTACAACGGCGAGTACGAGGCGCCGCGCCAGGTACTGCGTGCCCTCGGCATCGAGGTCAAGGAAATGCAACGCTCCGGATTCCGCTCGCGCTGCTGCGGCGGTGGTGGCGGCGCGCCGATCACCGACATTCCGGGCAAACAGCGTATTCCCGACATGCGCATGGAAGACATCCGCGAGACGGGTGCCGAACTGGTGGCCGTGGGTTGTCCACAGTGCACCGCGATGCTCGAAGGCGTGGTTGAACCACGGCCGTTGATCAAGGACATCGCCGAACTGGTGGCTGACGCGCTGCTGGAGGACCAGGCCCCAAAGTCGTCCACACCGGCCAAACGTGAACCTGCGGAGGTGCACTGATGAGCGACATTATCCGCCGCGACCCCCGCGCCGAATGGATTGCCCGTAACCGTCTGCACCCGCTGCACGCGGCCATGCAACCGGTGCAACACAGCTGGATGGGGCCCAACGGCGTCATCCGCAAGAACCCCCATGGCATCGGGTTTATCGGGCCGAACGGGATCAAACGTATCGACCGCAGCGGCGCGCAACAGGGCGGGTCGGTCAAGCGCTCGGCCGCCGTTGAAGTGCAATTGCCGCTGCATCAGGTGCCTGCACCGGCGTTTTACATCAGCGTGGTGCCGGACATGGTCGGTGGCCGCTTGAGCAGTCACGACCGCGACCTGTTGGGCCTGGCTCATCAACTGGCCGGCAAGGACGGCGCGGTGCTGGCCGTGGTTTTCGGCGAGCACAAGGAAAACGCTTTCGCCACGGCGGGCGTCGACCGCCTGCTGGTACTGGAAGGTGACGAATTCAGCGGTTATGCACCGGAACAACGCGTCCAGGGCCTGCGGGCTGTGGATAACCAGTTCAGCCCGCGTCACTGGCTGCTGCCGGATAGCCGCAGCGGTGGCGGCGAATTGGGTCGACGCTTTGCTGCCGCCCTGGGTGAACGCCCGGCCACGCGGGTCTGGCAGGTCAAGGATCAGGAGTGCATCGGCCGCGCCGGCGCGGGTCTGCAAGACCTTGCCCGTCCACTGGCACGACTGATTCTGGCGGCTGCCGAGTGCGCCGAACCGGTCAGCGAAACCCGTCACGAAGTGCTGCCCGTAGAGTTATCCACAACCGTGGCGCGCAGCCTGTCGCGTATCGAAGACCTGGGCGCGGTGGCAGTCGATCCGGCGGCCATTCCGATGGCCGAAGCCGAGTTCATTTTCTCCGGCGGCAACGGGGTCAAGGACTGGGGGCTTTTCCACCGGACCGCCGAAGCCCTCGGCGCGACCGAAGGCGCATCGCGGGTGGCGGTGGACGACGGGTTCATGGCCCGCGACCGTCAAGTCGGGGCATCCGGCACCTGGGTCACCGCACGGGTCTACGTGGCAGTGGGGATTTCCGGAGCGATCCAGCACCTGCAAGGCATTGGTGCCTGCGACAAGGTAGTGGCGATCAACCTCGACCCTGGTTGCGACATGATCAAGCGCGCGGACCTGTCGGTAATCGGCGAGAGCGCGGAGATACTTCAAGCCTTGATCGAGGCGGTAGAGGCTTACCGCAACGACGCCAAGCGCGATGCGGCTTAAGGGAAGGAAAGGGTTATGAGCACGAAAATCATCAGCCTGGTGTCCATCGGCGCCCACCCGACCTCCGGTCGGCCGCGTCGCGCGGAACAGGATGCGCGGGCGGTGGAACTGGGCCTGCAACTGGCTGGGGATAACTTGCAGGTGCTGCATGCCGGCGACGTCGCCGAGCCTGCCCTGCGTGCTTACCTGGGCATGGGGCTGGATCAGTTGCACGTACTGGAACAACCGGAGGGCGCCGATGCGCTGCCGTCCCTCACCGCGTATTTGCGCGATGCCGGGGCCCAAGTGGTGCTGACCGGCAGCCAGGCGGAAACCGGCGAAGGCTCGGGCATGCTGCCGTTTCTGCTGGCTGAAGGCCTCGGCTGGCCGCTGGTGGTGGGGCTGGCGCAGGTCGAGTCCATCGACGCTGGTTCAGCTCTGGTGCTGCAAGCCTTGCCCCGTGGCCAGCGTCGTCGCTTGAAGGTTCGCTTGCCGTTTCTCGCCACTGTGGATAACGCCGCACCCAAGCCTCGGCAGAGTGCTTACGGCCCGGCTCGGCGCGGGGTGTTGCAGGCCGATGAAGTGGAAGTGGTCGACGACGAACTGCTGGCGGTCGCCACCCTGCAACCGGCTAAGCCACGACCCAAGCGCCTGAAGGTGATCAAGGCCAAGAGCGGCGCCGACCGCATGAAAGCCGCAACGGCAAAAGCCAGTGGCGGAGGGGGACAAGTGCTCAAGGGCGTTACGGCGCAAGCTGGGGCTGAGGCGATTCTGAAATTGCTGATTGAAGAAGGCGTGGTTCGCTGACGGAGAATCACTAAAAAACCCATGTGGGAGCGAGCCTGCTCGCGAAGGCGTTGTGTCAGCCGACATTGATATTGCCTGACCCACCGCATTCGCGAGCAGGCTCGCTCCCACAAGGAAACACGATGGCAGTTGAATTTCGTTCCGCAGTCCGCGCGGATGCGCGGGAGATCGCGCGGTTGTTCCAGATTTCATCCGAAGGCGCTTCAGATTACATCTGGAGCCAGATCGCAGAGCCCGGCCAGGATCTGCTTGACGTAGGCGCCATCCGCTACGCCCGTGACGATGTGGATTTTTCGTATCAGAACTGCCTGATCGCCGAAGCGCACGGGCAGGTCATCGGCATGATGCACAGCTACGTGATGCGCCACGACCCGTTCGCCGAGCCGGTCACCGATCCGGTGCTGGCGCCCTACGCGACCATGGAAATTCCCGACACCCTGTACATTTCCAGCCTCGCCCTGCATGAGGGCTGGCGCAACCAGGGCCTGGGTAAACAGTTCCTGGCCTACGCCTACGACCGCGCCAACCAGCTCGGGCTCAACGGCCTGAGCTTGATCGACTACGCCGCCAACACCGGCGCCCGGCGTTTCTATGAGCGTCACGGCTTTCGGATTGTCGATACCTGCCTGATCACGCCGCATCCGATGATTCGGGTGACGGGCGAGGCTTACCTGATGTATCGGCCGTAGCGG
This sequence comes from Pseudomonas sp. B28(2017), assembly GCF_002113025.1. Lineage (GTDB taxonomy): Bacteria > Pseudomonadota > Gammaproteobacteria > Pseudomonadales > Pseudomonadaceae > Aquipseudomonas. Next base: position 572,871 of record NZ_NEJH01000003.1, read on the forward strand.
ACTGGCAGAACTGCTAGTGTTGGTTTTCGCCGCGTTTGGTTAGGGTAGTGATCAATTAATACCCGCTCAGACTTCGAATCAGACAGGGTGCTGCGGGTCGATCAGGTCTCTCTCAGGTGACTGCCGATGCCTATTTCCCAACAGACCCAATGCACAAACCAGCCCTCGGCGGCACAGCCGCGACTTTCCAGAACCGTGCTGCTGGCGACTGACCTGCAGCAGAGCGTCCTCGTCGAACTGGACAGCAGACGCCTTACACCGCGCGCGTATTGCGCCTATGGGTTTCAAAGTGGCCCACAGTCGGGCGGGGCGCATTTAGCCTTCAATGGACAAATCAAAGAACCGTCCACAGGGTGGTATCACCTAGGTAATGGTCGTCGTGTCTATAACCCGGTGCTGATGCGGTTTCACAGTGCGGATCGGTTGAGCCCGTTTGGTAAAGGGGGAATGAATGCGTATACCTATTGCGAGGGAGACCCGCTCAATTACACAGACCCGACGGGTGAGTTCATAGCGAGTGTTTTACCGATTATTCAGCGAGGTCTGACAGTTGCGTTGCACACCATTGCTCCGGCGGCTTTTATCTTTGGCCCCAAGGCTTCAGGTGCCGCTCTACAGGCCACCCGACTCAGTCTGGGCGGTTCGGTCACCAGCGTTGTGGGAGCAACCATGCAATTGGTGGGATACCCAGTCGGCGCTGTTGTCCAGGCCGCAGGGACGACAGCCTTGATAGCGGGGGCGGCGACCCGGGGGGCTGTTGCGGTCAAGAATGCTTACCAGAGCAATGTGTTGTGGAAAACCGTGAAAGCCAACATCAAAAACATCATGGGTTGGCCTGATTCAGCAAAGTCACGCACGCCTCCTGTTACTTTGGTAAGCATGAACTCGAATAGCCCTCAGAGGACGTCCGCCAATATTAGAACTTCCATATAACGGCCTGATTCCAGAGCGCACTGAACGAGTCTCGTTGGACTACATTTTTATAGTGCGCTGGTCAGGGTGCAGCACACTGTTACGAAGCTTTCAGAAGTTCAGCGCTTGATCATAAAACATGCTTTTTATGAGTGTGTCGGCCATGAAGCCTGTGAAGCGGTCGCTGCTGCTTTTCCTGTTGCTTGCGATCCTGTCGACAGGATCTCTGGCCGGTAACGGGCCGACCAAGCCTCAAACGCGTTATGCGCCCGAGCAGGACTTCTATCAATGGTTGGAGTCCGAACCGGGCCAAAAAGCCTCCCTGACGCAACTGCGCGAGCGCTGTGATCGCGTGCGGGATGCCAGGGAAAACCTCAATTGTTCCGTGTCCGTTATTGCCCGCATGTTCGAACTCAAGGCCGCCAATCAGCTGCCTGATTACTATCTGACGACCAGGCGCAAACACGCTCGGGCCATAGACGCCAACCAAGAGCTTAAAGGCTTGTTCTCGATGTTCGGCAATCAGTCGCTCTCGACCCTGAAGGCGACTGGCGATTTCACCGTGAAAAGAACGTCGCGGCACGAAGTGCTCAGAATTCATCCCTATTCCAGTGACCATTTCATTGCCGATGAAGTGCTGCCCTTTATCGATGTCAGTGCGGCCAACGGTCATTCCGCCCGCTTCGTTCTCGACACCGGCGCCCCGCAAACCCGGGTCAATCAAGAGACCGCGAAGCTCATGGGGATCAAGTGGCTGAGCGACTCCCATTACGCCTACAGCACGTTTTATGGTGAGAGTGAGCTGTCTGCCCGGCTGGGCGTTCTGGACGCCTTGAAGGTGGGCACAAGCGAGTTCCACAACGTACTGGTGTTTGTCAGTGATCGGGACAACTTGCTGGGGCTGGATCTGATCAGCAAGTTGGGGCGGTTGAAGTTGACGCGCAAGACCCTGGAACTCAACACCGCGCGACCCACGCGCTGCGACTCACCGATCAACTACACCCGCATGGACCTCAACCAGCGCCTGACCATCGCCGCCCGCATGGACAACCGTGCTACGCAGGCGATTGTCGATACCGGCAATGCCGATTACCTGACTTCGGCGCTGCCGGGTGAGCAGGTCAATGTCGTGCAGTCGTTGAACCCTGGCAACTCCCCGCTCGATACCGCCGACAGGCAACGCTACCAAACCTTCAAGGGCGTGCTGAACCTGCCGGGTCACAGCCTGCCGATCACCTACAAATACTACCCGGGGTTCACCATTCCGCCGTCGTGGGTGCAGGGACGGTACGTGCCGTCCGTTCTGCTGGGGTGGCGAGCGTTCGATGACTTTGAATTGAATCTGGATATCGAGGCGGGGCGCTCGTGTTTTAACAAGGTTTGAAGACGCGAGACCAATTTCGAAGTGTTTACCCACAATCCCTGTGAGCGCTTCTGTGGATAACATGTTCGCCCCTTGCCAAGCCCCTTACAGATCAGGGGCTGCAGGCCGAAGATCAAAAAATAACCAGCCTAAGCTGCGGTTTTTCATGGGTTTTTTCAGAGGATAAGTGCAGGACTTGCCCCCAATCTCTGTTGGCGCTTCTGTGGATAAGATGTTCGCTTACCGCTACAGCCCATGCAAACCGTGGCTTTCGAAGGATTGGTTAAAAAACGTTCAAACTGCTGGTTCTGGCCAGCTTTGCACTCTGAGAACGCAGGAAAATCACGGTCTCCAGCGGTTTTCCACAATACCCGTGAAGTTGCCCCCAAAGTCTGTTGGTGCTTCTGTGGATAAGGTGTTCGCCATACGCTGCGAGCTCCGTATTACGTGCCTTTTAGAGGTTTGATCAATAAATGATCAGGCGTCGGGGAAAACCCTCGTTCTGAATAAGTCACGGATTTTCTTCAGTTTCCGGGGAGAAATTTTCCGAGCTTTCCACAGTTGTCCCCATTTGCTGTGGGTGGAGATGTGGATAACTTGTTTGCGGAAGGCTGGGAGCCGTACGAGGCATAGCGCTGAACGGAATAGATCATATTTCGTACAGCTCTGAGGCGGAGGGTGTCAGGAGTTTATTTGTGGAGAGTTAGATCGCTTTCGCGAGCAGGGGATTTGTGAACGACACAGATCAACTGTAGGAGCGAGCCTGCTCGCTCCTACAGGAGGGATATTTAGCCGCTGACCGCAACCCCTTTGAGGTACGGCGCAGGTTCGGCCCCCAGGTTGTTCAGCATGCGACCGCTGTACCAATCGATAAAGTTCACCACACCGAACTCATAGGTCTTGGAGTATGGACCTGGCTGGTAGGCGGTGGAGTTGATGCCGCGCTGGTTTTCCTCTGCCAGACGACGGTCCTGGTCGTTGGTGGCGTCCCAGACCTTGCGCATGCGTTCCACGTCGTAGTCCACGCCTTCGACGGCGTCCTTGTGGACCAGCCACTTGGTGGTAACCATCGTTTCCTGGGCGCTGATCGGCCACACGGTGAAGACGATGATGTGGTCGCCCATGCAGTGGTTCCAGGAGTGCGGCAGGTGCAGGATGCGCATCGAGCCCAGGTCCGGGTTCTTGATGCGGCCCATGAGTTTGGCGCAGCCCTGCTTGCCGTCCATGGTCATCGACACGGTGCCCTTGAGCAGCGGCATGCGCACGATGCGGTTACGCAGGCCGAAGCTGGCGTGGGCGTAAGGGATCTTCTCGGCTTCCCAGGCAGCGGCGGAGGCCGCGACGTGGTCCTTGAACGCCTGGTCGGCGCGCGGGTCGGTGACGTCGTCCCATTCCAGCAGGGTTTTCAGCAATTCCGGGTGCGAACCGTTGCAGTGGTAGCACTCGCGGTTGTTTTCCAGCACCAGTTTCCAGTTGGCTTTTTCCATCAAGGTGGTTTGCACCGCCACCTTGGTGTTTTCCATGTCATACGGTTCCATGTAGTGAGTGAGCGTCGCCAGGAACTCGTCGATGGCCGGCGGGTTTTCCGCCAGGCTGATGAAGATGTAGCCGCCGGCGGTTTTCACGTTCACAGGCTTGAGGCCGTACTGCTTCATGTCGAAGTCGGCGCCCATTTCGGTGCCGGCGAACAGCAGGCGACCGTCAAGCTCGTAGGTCCACTGATGGTAGTGGCAGACCAGTTTTGCGACCTTGCCCTTGTCGCTGGTGCACAGGCGCGAGCCGCGGTGACGGCAGACGTTATGGAAGGCGTGGACCACGCCATCGGCGCCGCGGATCACAATGATCGGGTTCTTGCCGACCTCCAGGGTCAGATAGTTGCCCTTGGCCGGGATTTCGCAAGTCATGCCGGCGATCAACCATTCTTTCTGGAAGATCTCCTGCATATCGATATCGAAAAGGCGCTCGTCGGTGTAGAACGGCTGCGGCAGCGAGAAGGTGCGCTCGCGCTCTTGCAGCATCTGTGCAGTGGCCTTGCGTGCGGGTTCCAGCGGATCGCCCAGGCTCAGGGTAGTAGTGACGTCCATCGTTTTATCCTCAAGGCCATCTGCGTGGCCGGCGAAAGTGGCTAATCAGGTGTGCTGTTCAGGGTTGCTACGCAAGGTGTAATGGTTGTGTCTTGGTATGGGGCGAGTGTGGGGCCGGCGCAGGCCAGAACCTTATCCATGGGCGACATGGTGCAATCTGTTCCCGACGCGCAAGCCCCGGCAGTTGGGGGCTGGTCGCGATAAGCATGTGAATGTCGCAGATAGGTAAATGGGTGATTCGCGCTATACGCAGAATCGCCAACATGAAGGCCGACAGTCGGCCGTGGAGATCAGCATGTCCAACAACTTCCTGAACCCGGTAACCACCCAGACCTGGGCCAATGGTCGGCACATCGTCCGTTGCGTCAAAGTCATCCAGGAAACCTGGGATGTGCGTACCTTCTGCTTCATGGCTGATCAGCCAATCATGTTCTTCTTCAAGCCGGGGCAGTTTGTCACCCTGGAGCTGGAAATCGAAGGGCAGCCGATCATGCGCTCGTACACCATTTCCAGTTCGCCGTCAGTGCCTTACAGCTTTTCGGTGACCATCAAGCGGGTTCCGGGCGGCAAGGTGTCGAACTGGCTGCACGACACCTTGCATGAAGGCTACGAACTGGCGGTGCACGGCCCGGTGGGACTGTTCAACGCCATTGATTTCCCAAACCCGAAAGTGCTGTATCTCAGCGGCGGCGTGGGGATCACACCGTGCATGTCCATGGCTCGCTGGTTCTTCGACACCAACGGCAACGTCGACATGGCGTTCATCCATAGCGCCCGCTCGCCCAAGGACATCATTTATCACCGCGAGCTGGAACACATGGCGGCGCGGATCGAAAACTTCAGCCTGCACCTGATTTGCGAAAAACACGGTTTCGGTGAGCCATGGGCCGGTTATCGCGGTTACCTGAACCACAAGATGCTGGAACTGATGGTGCCGGACTTCCTTGAGCGCGAAGTGTTCTGCTGCGGCCCGACGCCGTATATGAATGCGGTCAAGCGTCTGCTGGAAAACGCCGGCTTCAACATGAAGCACTACCACGAGGAATCCTTCGGTGCCACGCCGCCAGAGGCGATCGCCGATGCGGTTGAGAATGCTGAACAGGCCGCCGATGCACCGGCGGTGGATGAGGCGGATCTGCATGAGGTGCAGTTCACTGCATCAGGCAAGAGCATCCGTGTTGCACCGGGCGAAACCGTACACGCCGCCGCAGCCAAGGTCGGCCTGATGATTCCCAAAGCCTGCGGCATGGGGATTTGCGGTACCTGCAAAGTGCTCAAACTGGGCGGCGAAGTGGAGATGGAGCACAACGGCGGGATCACCGAGGACGACGAAGCCGAAGGGTTCATCCTGTCGTGCTGCAGCGTGCCGAAAGGCGATGTGCGGATCGAGTACTGATCCACACCGATGACCCCTGCAGGAGCGAGCAGGCTCGCTCCTGCAGGTTTTGTGTTATTTCAATCGATGAACAGATCCGTCATCAGCTTGTCGCTGCTGTCAGGCGCGAATCGATAGTGTTCGAACTCAGTCACACCGGTTTCTCGCAGTATTTCCTCATCGATCAGCAAACGCCCGGTCAGGCTGCGGTTTGCGCTGCTCAGGATCACATGGGCGGCATCGGCCATGATCGCAGGCGTGCGTGCATGCTTGAACGACTCCCGTGATCCCAGCTGAAACTCGATGGCGGCTGTGGCGATCATCGTCTGTGGCCACAGCGAATTGACGCTGATCCCGTAATTCCTGAATTCCTCACTCATGCCCAGGGTCAGCATGCTCATGCCGTACTTGGTGACGGTGTAGGGGCTGTATTGGGCGAACCACTTGGTGGCCAGGTTCAGCGGTGGCGACAGGTTGAGGATGTGCCCGGCGGATTTCTTCAAATAGGGCAGCGCGGCCTGACTGCACAGCAGTACGGCACGGGTGTTGATCTGGTGCATCAGGTCAAAGCGCTTGAGCTCAAGGTGCTGGACCCCGGTCAGCTTGATTGCCCCGGCGTTGTTGATCAGTGCATCGATACTGCCGAAATGTTCGTTGGCCTGGGCCAGCGCCTCACGTACGGCATCCTCTTCACGTACATCCACCTGCAAGGCCAGCGCCTTACCACCTGCGGCTTCCACTTCCTTGGCCACGCTGAAAATCGTTCCCGGCAACTTGGCGTGGGGCTCGGCACTTTTGGCTGCAATCACAATATTGGCCCCATCGCGCGCGGCCCGCAGCGCGATCTCGCGGCCGATCCCGCGGCTGGCACCGGTGATGAACAGGGTTTTGCCTTGCAATGACATGCGTACGCTCCTGATTGTTGTTGTCTGTACGGATCGACAGACAATGTAGACCAAGACTTCAGGAGCGAACGGCCAGGAGAAATTCGGCGGGGGATTTACTTGTGGGAGCGAGCCTGCTCGCGAAGACGTATTGACCTTCAAAATTGATGTTGACTGACCCAACGCCTTCGCGAGCAGGCTCGCTCCTACAGAGATTGCATTGGCTCTGGCGTTTTAGTGAGACATCACTTCGCGGATGTCTTTTGCCAATTCCCGCACACGCTCTTCCTCGGTATCCCACGAGCACATGAAGCGTGCGCCGCCGTTGCCGATGAAGGTGTAGAAACGCCAGCCCCTGGCGGTCAGTGCGGCGATGGCCGGCTCCGACAGTTGCAGGAATACCCCGTTGGCCTGAACCGGGAACATCAGTTCCACACCCGGAATGTCGCTGACCAGTTCGGCCAGCAATTGCGCGCAGCGGTTGGCGTGGTTGGCGTATTTGAGCCAGGCGCCGTTTTCCAGGATGCCGACCCACGGCGCCGACAGGAAGCGCATCTTTGACGCAAGCTGCCCGGCCTGTTTGCAGCGGTAATCGAAGTCTTCGGCGAGTTTGTGGTTGAAGAACAGAATCGCCTCACCCACCGCCATGCCGTTTTTCGTGCCGCCAAAGCACAGCACGTCGACGCCGGCCTTCCAGGTCAGGTCAGCCGGGGTGCAGCCCAGGAATGCGCAGGCGTTGGAGAAGCGTGCGCCGTCCATGTGCAGGTTCAGGCCCAGCTCCTTGCAGGTGGCGCTGATGGCGCGGATTTCGTCCGGGGTGTAGACGCTGCCGACTTCGGTGGCTTGGGTCAGAGTCACGACGCGGGGTTTGGGGTAGTGGATATCCTGGCGTTTGAGCGCGACCTCGCGGATCGAGTCCGGGGTCAACTTGCCGTTTTCAGTGCGGGCGATCAGCAGTTTGGAACCGTTGGAGAAGAATTCCGGAGCGCCGCATTCGTCGGTTTCGACGTGGGCGGTTTCCGAGCAGATCACGCTGTGGTAACTCTGGCACAGCGACGACAGCGCCAGCGAGTTGGCAGCGGTGCCGTTGAAGGCGAAAAACACTTCGCAGTCGGTCTCAAACAGTTTGCGGAAATCGTCGGAGGCGCGGGCGGTCCACTCGTCGTCGCCGTATGCGCGCTGGTGGCCGTGGTTGGCCTGTTCCATCGCCGCCCAGGCTTCAGGGCAGATGCCGGAATAGTTATCGCTGGCGAATTGTTGGCTCTTGTCGGTCATGGCCTGCTTCCGTGGTCGAGATGCCTATGGTGAAGCGTCCCGTGGTCAATGAGGGTGCGCTGTACCCAAGATCGTCAGGTGGAGCGCACAGGATGTCGCTGTCGGGAACATACAGTGTCGAAGGGCAATTATGCACGTGACAACGCACAAGATCATGCACAAGGCCATGCACTTAAAGCAGCGAGACGGGGCACTGGATCTGCTCAAGTGGCTGGCGCTTTTGAGCATGCTGCTCGATCACCTGCGATATGTCGGTTATTCCGCCGATTTGCTGTATGTGCCGGGACGCCTGGCGTTTCCATGGTTCTGCCTGGCGATGGCGGCCAATCTGGCGCGCGTGCGGACGATGATGGCCGGTGGCCAGTGGCGCTATCTCGGTTGGCTGTTGCTGTTCAGCGCGGTGAGTGAAATTCCTTACCGAATGTACATTCCAAATCCCGACACCTTGAATGTGCTGCCCACCCTTGCCCTGGGCCTGCTGGTGGTTCGTGGCTGGCAGCAACCGGCGCTTGCATCGCGATTGCTGGCAGTTGGTGCGGTATTGCTGGCAGCGTTTTTCTCCCAGCGATTGATGTTCGGTTTTTTTGGTGTTCTGTTGCCGCTGGTCTTGCTGCTGGTACTCCAGCGACCCTGGTATTTCGCCCTGTTGGCGGGGCTGGTCTGTCTGGCGGCCAATCAATGGCAGGTGCTGTATCACGCCGCTCGCCTGGGCAATATCGCGGCGATTCCGGCCATCGTCACGTGTCTGATTGCGCCATGGCTCGGGTTGTTCCTGTTGCGACATGCCGGGGGCGTAAAACCACCACCGATGCGGCGCTGGGCGTATGCCCTGTATCCCGCGCATTTCCTGGTGTTGCTGGCATTGCGACAGGTTCTCGCATAACCCCGGGAACTGAATGCAAACCCTGTGGGAGCGAGCCTGCTCGCGAAGGGGGAGTGTCAGGCGACATCAATGTTGCTGCCCCATCGCCTTCGCGAGCGGGCTCGCTCCCACAGGGGATTGCGGCTGGTTCGCGGATCGTGCGCATCAAGCCATTTCCCGCCATGTCGTAAACGCACCTTTGCGTGGCGCCCGTAGGCATTTGACGACTCGAAGCCGGTCATACCATCGCTATCAAAGGGCACTGCCGAAAAGCCAGTGCCTCACCGAGACGAATGGCGCACCGCCGCCGCTGGGAGAGACGCGATGTTCAGCAAGCAAGACAAGATCCAGGGTTACGACGATGCACTGCTGGCGGCGATGAATGCCGAGGAGCAACGTCAGGAAGATCACATCGAGCTGATCGCGTCGGAGAACTACACCAGCAAGCGCGTGATGGAAGCGCAGGGCAGTGGCCTGACCAACAAGTACGCCGAAGGTTATCCGGGCAAGCGCTACTACGGTGGCTGCGAGCACGTCGACAAGGTTGAAGCCCTGGCCATCGAGCGTGCAAAGCAACTGTTCGGCGCCGATTACGCCAACGTGCAGCCGCATTCCGGTTCCTCGGCCAACAGTGCTGTGTACCTGGCCCTGCTGCAAGCCGGCGACACCATCCTCGGCATGAGCCTGGCCCACGGCGGTCACCTGACCCATGGTGCCAAGGTGTCGTCCTCGGGCAAGCTGTATAACGCCGTGCAGTACGGCATCGACACCAACACCGGCCTGATCGATTACGACGAAGTCGAGCGCCTGGCCGTCGAGCACAAGCCGAAGATGATCGTTGCCGGCTTCTCGGCGTACTCCAAGACCCTCGACTTCCCGCGCTTCCGCCAGATCGCCGACAAGGTCGGTGCGCTGCTGTTCGTCGACATGGCCCACGTGGCCGGTCTGGTCGCTGCTGGCCTGTACCCGAACCCGATTCCATTTGCCGACGTGGTAACCACCACTACCCACAAGACCCTGCGCGGTCCCCGTGGTGGCCTGATCCTGGCCAAGGCCAACGAAGAGATCGAGAAGAAGCTCAACGCAGCCGTGTTCCCCGGTGCCCAGGGCGGCCCGCTGATGCACGTGATCGCGGCCAAGGCCGTGTGCTTCAAGGAAGCGCTGGAGCCAGGTTTCAAGGCCTACCAGCAACAAGTGATCGAAAACGCCCAGGCCATGGCCGGCGTCTTTATCAAACGCGGCTACGATGTAGTGTCCGGCGGCACCGACAACCACCTGTTCCTGGTCAGCCTGATTCGTCAGGGCCTCACCGGCAAGGACGCGGATGCAGCACTCGGTCGCGCCCATATCACCGTGAACAAGAACGCTGTCCCGAACGATCCACAGTCGCCGTTCGTGACCTCCGGCCTGCGCATCGGCACCCCGGCGGTGACCACGCGCGGCTTCAAGGTGACACAGTGCGTCACGCTGGCCGGCTGGATCTGCGACATCCTCGACAACCTCGGCGATGCCGACGTCGAGGCCAATGTGGCCCAGCAGGTTTCGGCTCTGTGCGCAGACTTCCCGGTTTATCGCTGAGTGCGGTTTTGGAGTAAATGACTATGCAACGCTACTCGGGCTTCGGCCTCTTCAAGCACTCCCTCAGCCACCACGAAAACTGGCAACGGATGTGGCGCACACCGACTCCGAAAAAGGTCTACGACGTGGTCATCGTCGGCGGTGGCGGCCATGGTCTGGCGACCGCCTACTACCTGGCCAAGGAACACGGCATCACCAACGTGGCCGTGGTCGAAAAAGGCTGGTTGGGCGGCGGTAACACCGCGCGCAACACCACCATCGTTCGCTCCAACTACCTGTGGGACGAGTCGGCGCACCTGTACGAGCACGCGATGAAACTGTGGGAAGGCCTGTCCCAGGACCTCAACTACAACGTGATGTTCTCCCAGCGCGGCGTCTACAACCTGTGCCACACCCTGCAGGACATCCGTGATTCCGAGCGTCGGGTCAGCGCCAACCGCCTCAATGGCGTGGACGGCGAGTTGCTCGATGCCAAGCAAGTGGCCGACGAGATCCCGTATCTCGACTGCTCGAAGAACACCCGCTACCCGGTGATGGGCGCTACCGTCCAGCGTCGCGGCGGCGTGGCCCGTCACGATGCCGTGGCCTGGGGCTTTGCCCGTGCCGCCGACGCCTTGGGCGTGGACCTGATCCAGCAGACCGAAGTGATCGGTTTCCGCAAGGAAAACGGCGTGTGCATCGGCGTGGAAACCAACAAGGGCTTCATCGGCGCCAAGCGCGTCGGCGTGGTCACTGCCGGTAACTCCGGGCACATGGCCAAACTGGCCGGTTTCCGCCTGCCGATCGAATCGCACCCGCTGCAAGCGCTGGTGTCCGAGCCGATCAAGCCGATTATCGACAGCGTGATCATGTCCAACGCCGTGCACGGCTACATCAGCCAGTCCGACAAGGGCGACCTGGTGATCGGCGCCGGTATCGACGGCTACAACGGCTACGGTCAGCGCGGTTCCTATCCGGTGATCGAGCACACCATCCAGGCGATCGTCGAAATGTTCCCGATCCTGTCGCGCGTACGCATGAACCGTCAGTGGGGTGGCATCGTCGACACCACGCCGGATGCCTGCCCGATCATCTCGAAAACCCCGGTGCCTAACATGTTCTTCAACTGCGGTTGGGGCACCGGCGGCTTCAAGGCCACACCTGGTTCGGGCAACGTATTTGCCGCGAGCCTGGCCAAGGGTGAAATGCACCCATTGGCTGCACCTTTCTCCATCGACCGCTTCCACAGCGGTGCGTTGATCGACGAACACGGCGCTGCAGCAGTCGCCCACTAACAGGAGAAATCCCCATGTTGCATATCTTCTGTCCTCACTGCGGCGAACTGCGCTCCGAAGAGGAATTCCATGCATCCGGCCAGGCGCACATCCCGCGCCCACTGGACCCGAACAGCTGCACCGACGAGGAGTGGGGCGACTACATGTTCTTCCGCGACAACCCTCGTGGCCTGCACCACGAGCTGTGGGATCACGTCGCCGGTTGCCGCCAGTACTTCAACGTCACCCGCGACACCGTGACCTACGAAATTCTCGAAACCTACAAGATCGGCACCAAGCCACAATTCACCGACAAGACCGATAGCCCGAAAGCGGCCAGCACGGCTCTGGGAGAGAAGGTATGAGCCAGATCAATCGCCTGTCCAACGGCGGACGGATCGACCGCAACAAAGTATTGACCTTCACCTTCAACGGCCAGAACTACAAAGGCTTCGAAGGTGACTCCCTGGCCGCTGCACTGCTGGCCAACGGCGTCGACATCATCGGTCGCAGCTTCAAGTATTCCCGTCCGCGCGGCATCTTCGCCGCCGGTGCCGAAGAGCCGAACGCGGTGCTGCAGATCGGCGCCACCGAAGCTACGCAGATCCCGAACGTGCGCGCCACGCAGCAGGCGCTGTACCAAGGCCTGGTCGCCACCAGCACCAACGGCTGGCCGAGCGTGAACAACGACATGATGGGGATTCTCGGCAAGGTCGGCGGCAAGCTGATGCCGCCGGGCTTCTACTACAAAACCTTCATGTACCCGCAATCGTTCTGGATGACTTACGAGAAGTACATCCGCAAGGCTGCCGGCCTTGGCCGCTCGCCGACCGAGAACGATCCGGACACCTACGACTACATGAACCAGCACTGCGACGTGCTGATCGTCGGCGCTGGCCCTGCCGGTCTGGCGGCTGCCCTGGCGGCTGCGCGCAGCGGTGCCCGCGTGATCCTCGCCGATGAACAGGAAGAGTTCGGCGGCAGCCTGCTCGATTCCCGCGAAAGCCTCGACGGCAAGCCGGCCACCGAGTGGGTCGCCAGCGTCATCGCCGAGCTGAAAAACACCCCGGACGTGCTGCTGTTGCCGCGCGCCACGGTCAACGGCTACCACGACCACAACTTCCTGACCATTCACGAACGCCTGACCGATCACCTCGGCGACCGCGCTCCGATTGGCCAGGTGCGTCAGCGCATTCACCGTGTCCGTGCCAAGCGTGTGGTACTGGCGACCGGCGCTCACGAGCGCCCACTGGTCTACGGCAACAACGACGTGCCGGGCAACATGCTGGCCGGCGCTGTCTCCACTTACGTGCGCCGTTACGGTGTGGCACCGGGCAAGAAGCTGGTGCTGTCGACCAACAACGACCACGCCTACCGCGTAGCCCTGGATTGGCTCGACGCCAGCCTGCAAGTGGTGGCCATCGCCGACGCCCGCAGCAACCCTCGCGGAGCACTGGTGGAAGAGGCGCGTGCCAAAGGTATCCGCATCCTCACCGGCAGTGCCGTGATTGAGGCTCGTGGCAGCAAGCGCGTGACGGCTGCCCGTGTGGCCGCTATCGATGTCAAGGCGCACACCGTGACCAGCCCTGGCGAATGGCTTGAATGCGATGTGGTGGCCAGCTCCGGTGGTTACAGTCCGGTGGTTCACCTGGCCTCGCACCTGGGTGGCAAGCCGATCTGGCGCGAAGACATCCTCGGTTTCGTACCGGGCGAAGCACCGCAGAAGCGCGTGTGCGTCGGTGGCATCAACGGCGTTTACGGTCTCGGCGATTCTCTGGCCGACGGTTTTGAAGGCGGCGCCCGCGCCGCAGCTGAAGCCGGGTTCCAGACAGTCGAAGGCGTACTGCCAAAAGCCCTGAGCCGTCTCGAAGAGCCGACCCTGGCGCTGTTCCAGGTGCCTCATGAAAAGAACACCGCACGGGCGCCGAAGCAATTCGTCGACCTGCAAAACGATGTCACCGCCGCCGCCATCGAACTGGCGACCCGCGAAGGCTTCGAGTCGGTCGAGCACGTCAAGCGCTACACCGCACTGGGCTTTGGCACCGATCAGGGCAAGCTCGGCAACGTCAACGGCCTGGCCATCGCGGCCCGTTCGCTGAACGTGACCATCCCGCAGATGGGCACCACCATGTTCCGTCCGAACTACACGCCAGTGACCTTTGGCGCTGTGGCCGGTCGTCACTGTGGGCATATCTTCGAGCCAGTGCGCTATACCGCTCTGCATCAGTGGCACCTGAAAAACGGCGCCGAGTTTGAAGATGTCGGCCAGTGGAAACGTCCGTGGTACTTCCCGAAATCCGGTGAAGACATGCACGCGGCCGTGAAGCGCGAATGCAAAGCCGTGCGCGACAGCGTCGGCCTGCTGGACGCTTCGACCCTGGGCAAGATCGACATCCAGGGCCCGGATGCCCGCGAGTTCCTCAACCGCGTGTACACCAACGCCTGGACCAAGCTCGATGTGGGCAAGGCGCGTTACGGCCTGATGTGCAAAGAAGACGGCATGGTGTTCGACGACGGCGTGACTGCATGCCTGGCCGACAACCATTTCGTCATGACCACCACCACCGGCGGCGCGGCACGCGTGCTTCAGTGGCTGGAACTGTACCACCAGACCGAATGGCCGGACATGAAGGTGTACTTCACCTCCGTGACCGACCACTGGGCGACCATGACCCTGTCCGGGCCGAACAGCCGCAAGCTGCTCAGCGAAGTCACCGACATCGACCTGAGCAGCGAAGCCTTCCCGTTCATGACCTGGAAAGAAGGTCTGGTGGGTGGTGTGCCGGCGCGGGTGTTCCGGATTTCGTTTACCGGTGAGCTGTCGTACGAAGTCAACGTGCAGGCCGACTACGCCATGGGCGTGCTCGAGAAAATCGTCGACGCCGGCAAGAAGTACAACCTGACCCCGTACGGCACTGAAACCATGCACGTGCTGCGGGCCGAGAAGGGCTTCATCATCGTCGGTCAGGACACTGACAGCTCGATGACCCCGGACGACCTGAACATGGGCTGGTGTGTCGGTCGCACCAAGCCGTTCTCGTGGATCGGCTGGCGTGGCATGAACCGCGAAGACTGCGTGCGTGATCAGCGTAAGCAACTGGTTGGCCTCAAGCCGATCGATCCGACCAAGTGGCTGCCGGAAGGTGCGCAACTGGTGTTCAACACCAAGCAAGCGATCCCGATGACCATGGTCGGTCACGTGACCTCCAGCTACCTGCACAACTCCCTGGGCTATTCGTTCGCCATGGGCGTGGTCAAGGGCGGCCTGAACCGCATGGGCGAGCGTGTCTTTGCGCCCCTGGCGGACGGCAGCGTGATCGAGGCGGAAATCGTTTCTTCGGTGTTCTTCGATCCGAAGGGTGAGCGCCAGAACGTGTGATTGCCTCGGTCCCTGTGGTGAGCCTGCCGACGCCTTCGCGAGCAGGCTCGCTCCCACAGGAGATTGCGTAACCGTTGTGGGAGCGAGCCTGCTCGCGAAGACGGCGGAACAGCCCCCACAGGGCCAACAGAATTCAGAACAGGTGCTTTATGACCGCAGCCAATGTTTACCAACAACGCCCAACCTCCGGGGCCAAGGCCGAGTCGTCGCTGCATCACGCCGACCTCGCCAGCCTGGTGGGCAAGGGCCGCAAGAACGCCGGCGTGACCGTGCGTGAGAAAAAACTCCTCGGCCACCTGACCATCCGTGGCGATGGCCACGACGCTGCGTTCGCCGCAGGCGTGCACAAGGCCCTGGGCATCGAGTTGCCGGGCGCGCTGAGCGTCATCGTCAAAGGCGAAACCAGTTTGCAATGGATGGGGCCGGATGAGTGGCTGCTGATCGTGCCGACCGGTGAAGAGTTTGCCGCCGAGAAAAAACTGCGCGAAGCGCTGGGCGATCTGCACATTGCAATCGTCAACGTCAGCGGCGGCCAGCAACTGCTCGAACTGAGCGGCCCGAACGTGCGCCAGGTACTGATGAAGTCCACCAGCTACGACGTGCACCCGAACAACTTCCCGGTGGGCAAAGCCGTCGGCACGGTGTTCGCCAAGTCGCAGTTGATGATCCGTCACACCGCCGAAGACACCTGGGAACTGCTGATTCGTCGCAGCTTCTCGGATTACTGGTGGTTGTGGCTGCAGGATGCTTCTGCCGAATTCGGCCTCAGCGTTCAGGCTTGATCACCACCCGTCATGGAGGCGATCACCTGTGGGAGCGAGCCTGCTCGCGAAGAGGGAATGTCAGTCGGCATCAACGTTGCTGATACACCGCCTTCGCGAGCAGGCTCGCTCCCACAGGAGGGTGCTTTCATCACCGATTTTTCAGGAGTCACCGCACCATGAGCCGCGCCCCAGACACATGGATTCTGACCGCCGACTGCCCAAGCCTGCTCGGCACGGTGGATGTGGTGACCCGCTTTCTGTTCGAGCAGGGCTGCTACGTCACTGAACACCACTCCTTCGATGACCGCCTTTCGGGGCGTTTCTTCATTCGTGTGGAATTCCGACAGCCCGATGGCTTCGACGAGAAGTCGTTCCGCGCGGGGCTGGCCGAACGTGGTGATGCTTTTGGCATGAACTTCGAACTGGTCGCGCCGAACTATCGGCCAAAAGTGGTGATCATGGTTTCCAAGGCCGATCACTGCCTCAACGATTTGCTTTATCGCCAGCGCATTGGCCAGTTGTCGATGGACGTGGCTGCCGTGGTCTCCAACCATCCGGACCTCAAGCCACTGGCCGACTGGCACCAGATTCCGTACTACCACTTCCCGCTGGATCCGAACGACAAGCCGGCGCAAGAACGTCAGGTATGGCAGGTCATTGAAGAGTCCGGTGCGGAACTGGTGATCCTTGCGCGCTACATGCAAGTGCTGTCGCCGGAGTTGTGCCGCAAGCTCGATGGCAAGGCGATCAACATCCACCACTCCCTGCTGCCCGGTTTCAAGGGGGCCAAGCCCTATCACCAGGCCTACAACAAGGGCGTGAAACTGGTGGGCGCCACGGCGCATTACATCAACAACGATCTTGACGAAGGGCCGATCATCGCTCAGGGCGTCGAGGCGGTGGACCACAGCCATTACCCGGAAGACCTGATCGCCAAAGGGCGGGATATCGAGGGGCTGACCCTGGCGAGGGCGGTTGGTTATCACATTGAGAGACGAGTGTTTTTGAACGCCAATCGTACGGTCGTTCTTTAGATCGCTTTCGCGAGCAGGCTCGCTCCCACAGGGTTTTGTGTCGTTCAGATACCTTGTGTTCACCCCTGATCCACTGTGGGTGCGGGCTTGCCCGCGAAGAGGCCCTTACAAGCAATACAAGAAACAGCATCTATACCCGAGCACTTAACGCGCTGCCTGCCTTGGCAGCGTGGTTCCATAAAAACAACAGCGAGGTGAAAGCATGTCTGGCAATCGTGGTGTGGTGTATCTCGGCGCTGGCAAGGTCGAAGTACAGAAAATCGACTATCCGAAAATGCAGGACCCGCGCGGCAGGAAGATCGAGCACGCCGTCATCCTGCGCGTGGTCTCTACCAACATCTGTGGTTCCGACCAACACATGGTGCGTGGTCGTACCACCGCTCAAACCGGCCTGGTGCTGGGGCACGAGATCACCGGTGAAGTGATCGAGAAGGGCCGCGACGTCGAAAACCTGCAAATCGGCGACCTGGTATCGGTACCGTTCAACGTGGCTTGCGGGCGCTGCCGTTCCTGCAAGGAAATGCACACCGGCGTCTGCCTGAGCGTCAACCCGGCGCGTCCCGGTGGCGCCTATGGTTACGTCGACATGGGCGACTGGACCGGCGGCCAGGCTGAATACGCGATGGTGCCGTACGCCGACTTCAACCTGCTGAAACTGCCTGATCGCGACCGCGCGATGGCAAAAATCCGCGACCTGACCTGCCTCTCCGACATCCTGCCGACCGGCTACCATGGCGCAGTGACTGCCGGCGTCGGCCCAGGCAGCACCGTGTACATCGCTGGTGCCGGCCCGGTCGGCCTGGCCGCTGCCGCTTCCGCTCGCCTGCTGGGTGCAGCAGCGGTGATCGTCGGTGATGTCAACACCGTGCGCCTGGCTCACGCCAAGGCCCAGGGTTTCGAAATCGTCGACTTGTCCCTTGATACTCCGCTACACGAACAAATTGCCGCACTGCTGGGCGAGCCGGAAGTGGATTGCGCCATCGACGCCGTCGGCTTCGAAGCCCGCGGCCACGGTCACGACGGCGTCAAGCATGAAGCCCCGGCCACCGTGCTCAACTCGCTGATGGGCGTGGTGCGCGTGGCAGGCAAGATCGGCATCCCCGGCCTCTACGTCACCGAAGACCCGGGCGCCGTCGACGCCGCCGCGAAAATGGGCAGCCTGAGCATCCGCTTCGGCCTGGGCTGGGCCAAATCCCACAGCTTCCACACCGGCCAGACCCCGGTGATGAAGTACAACCGCCAGCTGATGCAAGCCATCATGTGGGATCGTATCAACATCGCTGAAGTGGTGGGGGTGCAGGTGATCAGCCTGGACGACGCGCCGAAAGGCTACGGCGAGTTTGATGCGGGCGTGCCGAAGAAGTTTGTGATTGATCCGCATAAGTTGTTTAGTGCGGCGTAAGGTTGTTAAGGACATGGAGGGCGACTTTGTGTCGCCCTTTCATTGATGGATGGGGATTTTTTACTCAGTAATGACGAATTTCGGTTCTTTTGTACTTAAAGGATATCACGCCATTTTTATTCATGTATCGAACCGGTTGGTACGCGCGATCAAATGATTTCAATCTTTCCTGCTCAATTTTCACGCCTCTAGCCTGCACCTTTAGGCGATATATGTTGTGGGGAGTGGACCCTGCACGAGGTATTTGAGATGAAATCTCTAATTCGCGATCAGGTAGATTAGAGGTAGTACTAACCCAATTCTGAACATCAGCTTGTGTTCTTCCACTTGGTATCCGTTGTGGATTCTGTGTTGAGAAATGAGACCCGGAGCGAGAACTTCCAGGTGGCGGACGATGAGGAAGGGGAGGGGGGAGAGATGCGTCGATGCTGCTATACGACTGTACATGTGCGTACCCGGATGAAGGGCGTTGTGAAGGCAATCCAGATGAACTTTCTGCACCTGCACTCGAATAAATAGACGCGGATGCTGAACCGGATGTTGAAATAGGAGCACTTGCTTGAGGTCTATACTGAGGTTTCTGCGATGCCATTTTGTATGCCTGTGAAGCTCGAGCCATACTCGGCGTTCTGAGTTTCAATAAATTCAACAGACCTTTCCACGGATTGGCGAAATGCCCTGTCGGATCACTGCGATTCACCGGATCCCCCACACAATACCCATACGCATTCAACCCACCCTCCCCAAACGGACTCCAACTGTCCGGGCTGTTAAACCGCATCAGCACCGGATTGAACGCCCGATAGCCATTGCCCAGCAAATAATGCCCGGTGATCGGATCCGGGCGTTCGCCGTTGAAACCCATCAGGCTGAGCAAGCCACCTTCTGGCGGGCGATGCCCGTAGGGTGAATAGACGAGGGGGTGAGTCTGCGTCGCGTCGAGTACGTTCAATACCGAGTGTTGTTGATCGGTGGCGAGCAAGGTTTTTCAGTGATGCCACCCTGGCGCTGTTGCTGCGCCAGTAGCTGGTCGTCGTGCTGAAACACCGTGCGCTGTACCTGGCCCTGGATTTCCGTGGTCAGGCGGTTTTTCAGATAAAACCGCTGGGTGTTCGCCTGCGCCGAGGGCGCGCAGTCGGCCAGACGATCCAGTGGGTCGTATTGGTAGCGACAGAGCACGTTTTGGTGTGTGGAAGGCATGGGCTTCGCTCTCTGAAAGATAAAGAACCCGAGGTTGGGACTACCAGATTCAGGCAGATGCCCAGCGTTGTCTAGCTAGCAGAAGTGCTAGGTTTGACCGTCCACACCGGTCAGACCCCGGTCATGAAGTACAGCCGCCAACTGGTGTTAGCCATCATGTTTTGAGTTGAATCGTGTGCTGAATATTGCGTGGTTCGACAGGCTGGGATTGATACGCCTCTCATAACCTCAATCCCTCGAACCGCCTGGTGCGGACCCGCATGCCGGGTGGTGTGGCAGGGGTACGGCCTATGAAGGTCGTCCCCTATACCGATAGGGCTATTACTTTAATAAATAGCACACTAATCGCTGTCATAACTGGTGTCGCTGTGCCAGTCTTCACCGTAAACTTTTCTGTGGTGGGCTTTTTGTTCTTCTCTTATTCTTTTGGCTTCCCATTCCAATCGTTTTTGTTTCTTGTTTTTGATAGCTACATAGTATCGATTTTGAAGAAAATCACGCCCTGGGCTGGTGTCGTTATTAGGGACGTTGTGTTTCGCGGTTTTAAAGAGTTCTTTGTTGCCGATCACTTGGGCTGGCAGATGTCCAGATTTGTTGCCCAATGATATTTCTCGAATCGCATTAAGAAAGTCGGCATCTGCTAATTCATTTACTTGGTTTAGAGGGGTGGTGTTCTGAAGCACCCTTCCATGCATTTGTTTAGAGGAAAGTGCTAGAGCGACAAGGTCATCTCCCTTAAGGAGTTTAACGATTCTTCGAAAAGGTACATCTGGAATGCCGGAAAGTTGAAAATGACCAACGTTAGCGGCTGATACGGCTTTAGGAAAAAATTTCTGCATCAAGCTCAACCAACTGACATGTCCAGTAGGGTCGCTTCGATTTACCGGATCCCCCACACAATACGCATATGCATTCAACCCACCTTTCCCAAACGGACTCCAACTGTCCGGACTGTTAAAGCGCATCAACACCGGATTAAACGCCCGATAACCATTCCCCAAAAAATACCACCCCGTCACCGGATCCGGTCGTTCGCCGTTGAAGCCAAGCAGGCTAAGTAAACCGTTTTCCGCAGGGCGGTGGCCATAGGGGGTGTAAGAGAGGGAATGAGGCTGGGTTGTGTCGAGCACGTTCAACACCGAGCGCTGCAGGTCGGTGGCGAGCAAGCGGGTTTCCACGTTGCCGCTCTGGCGTTGTTGCTGCGCCAGCAACTGATCCTCGTGCTGCATGATCGATCGTTGCACCGTGCCCTGTACCTCGGTGGCCAGGCGATCTTTCAGGTAGAAGCGCCGGGTACTGGATTGTGCCGAGGGGCTGCAATCGACCAAGCGGTCCAACGGATCGTAGTGGTAGCGGCAGAGTACGGTTTCGCGGTTGGGTTGCATGGGCAACACTCCCTCAAAAATCCTTGAGTTCAGGGATTCACTGTCGCGCAATCAGTCGGACCTGCCTACTAGCAGAACGGTTAGTGTCACAACGCCGCCAACGCCCCTTGATACAACACCGGTCCCGTCGGCTGCCCGGTCGGCGATCCGCCTTTAGGCTCAAGGCTGACCGCCAGCGCAATCGGCTTGCCGATCAGCGCTTTCTGCGCCTCGCTCAATTCGACCTTGCCTTTGCCTCCGGCCGGAATCACGCCGAGGGAGATCGGCTTGCCGTCCGCCGGAATCGCCCACAACTCCAGGCTTTGCCCGGGTTCGACAGCCGCCAGCGTCAGCGGCTCGACTTGCAGGTAATGTTCGTGGGCCTGCACACGCAACGCCGGTTTCGCGTCGGCGTTGACCAGCGTGGCGCTGTAGCGGGCATCGTCGGAGATGTAGTGAACGCCGAGAATCACTGCAATCAGCAGTGAGCAAACCGCCGCCGTCACTCGCAGCCAGTTCCAGAACGGACGCTTCTCTGGCACGTGCAGCACTTGTGGTTCGATCCGTTCGGTAATGCCTTGCCAGACGCGATCCGGCACCGGCTGCTCCGACAGGGCTTCGGTCAGGCTGACCAGGCTTTCCTGCCACTGCGCCAGTTCCGCGCGCAAGGTCGCATCTTCCAGCAACAGCTGTTCGAAACGCCGACGCGCGGTGGCGGGCATCAGGCCAATGGCATAGTCGGCGGCGAGGGCGCGGCGCAGGGTCGGGGTTTTATAGTTCATGATTCAAGGCACCTGCGCAGGCGCTCCAGGCCGCGGCGGATCCAGGACTTCACCGAGCCCAGCGGTGCGGCCAGGTGTTCGGCCAACTCGGAGCACGACAGTCCCTGGAAATATGCGACGGTAATCGACTGGCGCTGCATCCCTTCGAGGCTGTCCAGGCAGCGGCTCAAGGCGCTGGCTTCACGGGCACTGTCCAGTTGCTCGTGGGCCGATGGACTTTCATCCACAAGCCTCTGTTCTTCGATATCACTCAATGGCCGATCACGGTGTTTGCGCAACTGGTCGATGGCTTGATTTCGGGTGATGTTGATCATCCAGGTCAACGGCGCCGACAGATGCGCCTCGTAACGCGAGGCGTTGTTCCAGATGCGCACGAAGCTCTCTTGCAGCACCTCTTCGGCCAAGTCCGGACGGCCCATGAATCGCAGGGCGACGCCGTGCAGCCGAGGTCCGACGCTGCGGTACAGCGTCTCGAACGCGCGGCGGTCACCCAATGAACACTGGGCCAGCAGTTGCCTGAGCTGATCGGTGTCGGTGATGGGAATGGCGGTTCTCCCGGAAAGCAGGGCAGGGGGCCGTTTGCAGGCAGAGGTTAGTTCACGGCGTGCAGTTGTTCCATTCACGGCGAACTCCTCGGGTGGACCGCCGCCCCCGACGCGCGGGGACGGCGGCACGGCTCAGCTTTTCGGCATCAGCACTTTGTCGATGACCTGAATCACGCCGTTGGACTGATACACGTCATAGGTGGTGATGTCGGCGATGTCGCCTTTTTCATCCTTGATGGTGATGTTGTGCGGGCCGTTCATCATCGCCCACAGCTTGCCGCCGGCGACGGTGGTGAGCTCGGTCTTGCCACCACCGGCCTTGATCTTCTCGGCCAGGGTTGCCATGTCGAGTTTTCCGGCGACCACGTGGTAGGTGAGGATTTTGCCCAGGGTGGCCTTGTTTTCCGGTTTGAGCAGCGTATCGACAGTGCCGGCAGGCAGGGCGGTAAAGGCTGAATTGACCGGGGCGAATACGGTGAACGGGCCTTTGCCCTTGAGGGTGTCGACCAGGCCGGCGGCTTTTACCGCGGCGACCAGGGTGGTGTGATCGGCGGAGTTCACCGCGTTATCGACGATGTCCTTGCTCGGCAGCATGGCCTGGCCGCCGACGGTCACGTTGTCATGGCTCATGGTTGCCGCTTGTACAGTATTCAGAGCGAAAGCACCGCCAAGGGCCAGGGTCAGCAGGCTGGCAATCAACGGTGTTTTGATCGAAGTGCGTTTCATGGTGATGATCCTTTGGTGGGGAATCGGCCAGGAATGTCTGTCCGTGCTTGATATACGGGCGTGGGGCGGGACTGGATGCGGCACCGGGAAAATATTTTGATGAACCTGATCCCTGTAGGAGCGAGCTTGCTCCGGGCGGCGCTCCGACGATGGGCTCAAAGGCAATGCGTTTATCCAGACAGCCCGCGTCATCGTTGACGTCCATCGCGAGCGAGCTCGCTCCTACAGGGGATGGGTGGCTGGGAACAATGTCGGGGGATATCAGTCCAACGCACAGTTTTTCGCCGTCCATTGCGGGTGGCGTTCACAGAGGATGTCTGAATGAAGATTTCACGCGGTTTTGTCCTGGCATCGCTCTTGACCCTGGTGGTCAGCCCGGCCTTTGCCCAGTTCAACCTGAGCGATGCGGCCAATGCCATTTCCGGCATGCAGGGCGGCAATGCGGCGGCCGATGCTGCACCGACTACGGAAACGGCAGACCTGCTGGGAGCGCTCACTGAATTGAACATCACCCCACAGCAAGCCATTGGCGGCGCCGGGGCGATGCTGGGGCTGGCGAAGAACCAGTTGAGTTCGAACGACTACTCGGAACTGGCCAAAAGCGTACCGGGTATCGACATGCTGTCCGGCGGTGGCGAGCTGGGTGTGCTCGCCGGATTGCTCGGCTCCACCGGCAAGGCCGCAGGCCTGGATAACGCCTTGGGCAACGTCAAGAACACCAATGACCTGAACAATGCTTTCAGCGCCCTGGGCATGGACAGCGGCATGATCGGGCTGTTTACCCCGGTGCTCCTGCAATACCTCGGTCAGCAGGGTGTCGGCGGTTCACTGCTGAGCAGTCTGGGCAGCATCTGGGGCACGGGCATCGCCACCGGTAGCTGATTCAGCGGCGCTCGGTGTGCAAGGCGTCGATGCGCCGGTCCTTCTCGACCCAGAGCTGGTTGACCCAGTTCTGGGTTTTTTCGCGAAACAGCGGATCGTTTTCGTAATCGCCCTGCCACAGTGCCGGGTCGAGTTCGCGGGTCTGGATATCGATGATGACCCTTGGCACATTGCCGCTGATCAAGTCCCAGAACCCCGGAATGTTCTGCTGCGGGTAAACCACCGTCACATCGAGGATCGCATCCAGCTGTTCACCCATCGCCGCCAGCACAAAGGCCACTCCACCGGCCTTTGGCTTGAGCAAGTGATTGAACGGTGACTGTTGCTGGGCACGTTTGGACGCCGTGAAGCGAGTGCCTTCGAGGTAGTTGACCACCGTCACCGGTTGGCGCTTGAACAGTTCGCAGGCCTGTTTGGTGATCTCCAGATCCTTGCCCGCCAGTTCCGGGTGTTTGGCCAGGAACGCCTTGCTGTAGCGCTTCATGAACGGATAATCCAGCGCCCACCACGCCAGGCCCAGGAAGGGCACCCAGATCAGCTCTTTCTTGAGGAAGAACTTGAAGAACGGCGTACGCCGGTTCAGCGTCTGGATCAGCGCCGGGATGTCGACCCAGGATTGATGGTTGCTGATCACCAGGTACGAGGTGTCACGGCGCAGATCATCACCGCCGCGGATGTCCCATTGGGTGGGGATACACAAGCGGAAGATCAGCTTGTCGATCTCGGACCAGGTCTCGGCAATCCACATCACCGACCATGAGGCGTAATCGCGAAAGCGGCCGGGCAGGACCAGTTTGAGCAGGGCGAATACCATCAACGGCCCGATCAGGATCAGGGTGTTGAGCAGAAGCAGCAGGGTCACGAAACTGCCGGTGAGCAGGCGGCGCATATGTCACTCGTGGATACGATTGGGCGCGCCATGATAAGCAGCTTCGGGCGACAGGCCAAATCGGCGGTGACGAATGTTTCACCTTCGCAGCGGTAGGCTTGAGCAAAGCTATTGGATTCGGGTACTCGGCTGACTGATCTGGCCTCTTCGCGAGCCTGCTCGCGAAGCGATTTCAAGAACGAACGAATTGCTGGCGGACTGTCTAAAATTGCGCTGCCCATACTCAAGGACAACTATCACGTGAAATCCCTCCTCGCAGTGCTCTCCCTCATCGCCCTGCCGGTCATGGCCGCGGAACCCACCCTCTATGGGCGTTACGAATACATCGCCCTGCCGGAAATCGGCGGGCAGGTCCTCAAGGCGAAAATGGACACCGGCGCCCTGACTGCGTCGCTGTCGGCCAAGGACATCGAAACCTTCAAGCGTGACGGCGAAGACTGGGTGCGTTTCCGCCTTGGCACCAAGGATGCGAACAACCAGGTCTACGAACACAAGATCGCGCGCATCAGCAAGATCAAGACCCGTTCCGAAGAAGAAGAGGATGATGAAGCGGCAGCACCCACCAAACGGCCGGTGGTTGATCTGGAATTGTGCCTGGGCAACGTCAAGCGCACGGTCGAGGTCAACCTCACCGACCGCAGCAGCTTCAACTATCCGTTGCTGATCGGCGCCAAGGCGTTGCGCGAATTCGGCGCGGCGGTGAACCCGGCTCGGCGGTTTACGGCCGACAAGCCGGATTGCTGATCTTTTGAAGGCTTAAACCTTCGGCATTGTCGCAATCATCGAAGGCCGCTGGCTGACCTCGAAATACCACGCCGCCAGCTGTGGATTAGTCGTGCGCCATTCCAGATCCGGGTGGCGCAGGTCCAGGTAACCCAGTGCACAGGCCACGCTGATCGCCGCCACGTCGAAATGGCAGGTCAGCTCGGCAATCGCGTCCTTTTCCAGCAGCACCAAGGTACGGCGGATCTTGTCGCGCTGGCCGTCGAGCCATTCGGCCCAGTGTTTCTCCGGGGCACGCAGGGCGACTTCGTAGCGCACCAGCACGGCTGCGTCCATGATCCCGTCTGCCAGCGAAGCGAGGGTCAGGCGCCGCCAGCGGGCCGAGCCTTCGCGGGGGATCAGCGGGTTGCCGACGTGCTGCTGATCGAGATATTCGAAAATGACCCGGCTGTCATGGATGACATTGCCATCGGCCAGGCGCAGGGCCGGGATTTTGCTCAGGGGGTTGTCGTCGATCAGGGCCGGGTCCGGGTTGACCGGAGTGAGTACGCTGTTTTGCAACGCAACGCGGTCCTGTTGACCGGTTTCGTGCAGCAGCACCATGATTTTGCGAACGAAGGGAGAGAGCGGGTTGTGGTACAGGGTCATGCTCGGGGCGGACATGGCAGCGTCTCGATCGGTGGCAGTGTCGGGCAGCATAGCGTGTTGTAGCGGGAGCTCAATATCCCTTGTGGGAGCGAGCCTGCTCGCGATGGTCGTCAACGATGACGTTGGAGGACTGACACCCCGGGGTGTTCTCGAGTGCATCGTCGGAACGCCGTCCGGAGCAAGCTCGCTCCTACAGGCGGGGCACTTCAGCGGCGTTGCAGGAGGCCCCGCAGGGCAACAGCGGCGGGGATGCCCAGGCCAAGCCAGCTCAGCGAATCCCACACACCATCCCCGAGCAACGCGGCAAACAACCCTGCCGCGCTGAACAGGGCGATGACGATTGGGGTGCTGAACACTTTCCAGAAGTTCGACTGCCGGGGCTTCATGCCGTGCTCTCTGATTTTTCCAGTACAGGCCTGGCAGCCTTGCGTCGTACCACCCACAAGTACACCCCACTGCCGAGCACGATGATGGTCAGCACATCCAGGGTCGCCCAGAGGATTTTCATCGGCATGCCGCCGTAGTCACCGAAGTGCAGTGGCTGCGACATGCCCATGGCGTCCATGTACCACGGTCGTTCGGCCACGGCGGTGACTTGCAGGGTGCTGGCGTCGATCAGTACGGGTGTCAGCAAGTGAGAGGTCAGGTGCGTGCTGCCTTTCATGAACACCGCGTAATGGTGCTCGCTGGAAAACCGCGTGCCGGGGAAGGCGATGAAGTCCGGCTGCATGCCCGGCGCAACCTCCTCGGCGATGTCGAGCAGACGGGTGGCCGCTGCCAAATGCGTCAGCGGCTGCGCATCACGGTACGGTGCGACCATTGCGCTCAGGCTGTCGTTGCGCCAGGCGGCAATGATCAGGTCGGCGCAGGCACTGATCACCCCCGTCACGCCGACCACCAGGGCCCAGGTCAATGTCACGACACCGATCAGGTTATGCAGGTCGAGCCAGCGCAGGCGCGTGGATTTGTCCTGGCGCACGGTGGCGAATTTCAAGCGACGCATGAACGGCAAGTACAGCACCGTGCCGGAAACGATCGCTACAACGAATAGAACCCCCATGAACGCCAGCAGCAACTTGCCTGGCAAGCCGGCGAACATGTCCACGTGCAGACGCAGCATGGTCAACATGAAGCCACCGTTGGCCGATGGCGTTTCCAATACTTCGCCGGTACGGGCATCGAGCATGAAGGTGTGGGACGAGTTCGGCTCGGTACCGGCGGTCGCGGCCATGATGGTCAACACAGCGTTGGGCTCATCGTCCTCGAAGCCGAAGTACTGCATGACTTCACCGGGGCGATGTCGCTCGGCCGCCTCTGCCAATTGCTGCAAATTCAGGTGTGGGGTGTCCGCCGGCATTGCCTTCACTTCGGGCACATTGCCCAGCAAGTGGTCGATCTCGTGGTGAAAGATCAACGGCAGACCGGTCAGCGCCAGCAGCAAAAGGAACACCGTACAAACCAGGCTGGTCCAGGTATGGACAGCGGACCAGCGGCGAATGGTTTTACTTTTCATTTCATGGCCTTCAGAAAGGCCAAGCCGTCCTCGAAGGACGGCCTGGTCATTGGGCGTGTCAGCTCAAGGCGTTACCACTTGTACGTTGCACTCGCGACGACACTGCGCTGGTCGCCGTAGTAGCAGTAGAAGCTGTCGCAAGTGGAGATGTAGTCCTTGTCGAACAGGTTGGTCGCGTTAACGGCCAGCGAAGCGCCTTTGAGGCTGTTGTCCAGGCGACCGAGGTCGTAGTGAACCACCGCGTCGAACACCGTGTAGGCGCCGGCCTTGCCCAGCCAGGTGTTGGCCTGGTCGCCGTAGGTGTTGCCGGTGTAGCGTGCGCCGGCGCCGATGCCGAAACCGTCCAGTGCGCCGTTGTGCCAGGTGTAGTCGCCCCACACCGACGCTTGCTGGTTAGGCATCAGTTGCAGGCGATTGCCCTTGTAGATGCCCTCTTGCACTTCGGATTTGGCCAGGGTGTAGGCAGCGGTGACCTTGAGGTTTTCGGTCACGTCGGAAACGGCTTCCAGCTCCAGGCCTTTGACTTTCACTTCGCCGGTCTGGCTGGTGACCGTGACGTTGCCCACGTTGTTGGTGACGGAAACGTTCTTCTGGGTCAGGTCATACACCGCCGCCGTCAGCAGGGTGTTGCTGCCCGGAGGCTGGTACTTGATGCCCAGTTCCCATTGCTTGCCTTCGGTCGGCTTGAACGACTCGGTCGGCGAGGCAGCGGCATTGCTGGTCGGCTGGAACGATTCGGCGTAGGACAGGTAAGGCACGAAGCCCGAGTCGAATACGTAGCTGATCGCCGCGTTGCCGCTGAAGTTCTTGTCGCGCTCGGTGTTGGTGGCATCACCTTTGTTGAAGAATGTGGTTCCGGTGTGGACCCAGTCTTCACGACCCCCGAGGGTCAGGCGCCATTGGTCGAGGGCCATCTGGTCCTGGATATACAGGCCGGTCTGCTGGGTCTTCTGTTCGTAGTCATAGAAGGCCGTGGAGCGTGCAGGACGCTCGATCGGCAAACCATAGATCGGGTTGTTGACGTTGATACCCGGCGCGGTACCGAAGATCGACAGGTAATTGGTGGTGTTGCGCTGGTGGTCCAGGCCAATCAGCAAGGTGTGACTGACGTTGCCGGTGATGAAGTCACCCTGGAAGTTGTTGTCCACGGCGAACTGGGCGATGTCTTCGTCGACGTTGCTGGTGCCACGGCCGGTGTTGCCTTGATCGTCGACGACAAACCCGAGGTTGGCTAAGTCAGGGTTGTAGCTATTGACGGTCACGGCCTGGAACGACAGCTCCGACTTGGTGTAACGCAGGTTCTGCCGGAACTGCCAGACATCGTTCAGGCGATGTTCGAAGGCGTAACCCAGCGCGTAGTAGGTGCGGTCGTAGAAGTCGTAGTTCGGATCACCCAGGTTCTTGTGATGGGAAATCTCGCCGAACGGCATGTCGATCTTGGTGCCCTGGATCGGATAGAACTGACTGGTGATACCGGTATCGTCACGGGTGAACTGCGTGAGCAGGGTGAAACTGGTGTCATCGTCGATGTTCCAGGTCAGGCTTGGCGCAATGTTGTAGCGCTTGTCATCGATGTGGTCGATTGGCGTGCCACCGTCGCGCAGCACACCGCTGAGGCTGTACAGGAACTGGCCTTCGTCGTCGATTTTGCCGGTGCTGGCGAAGTTGATCTGGCGATGGTTGTCGCTGCCGTACTGCAGCTGGACCTCGCTGCTGGCTTCAGCGCTTGGGCGACGGCTGACCATGTCCAGCAGGCCGCCCGGAGGAGTCTGGCCGTATACGGACGAGGCCGGGCCGCGCAGCAGCGCCAGGCGGTCGAGGTTCCAGGTTTCCTGTTTCGGGTTGGCGTATACACCTTTTGGCAGCGGCAGGCCGTCGAGGAATTGGGTCGGTTCGAAACCACGCACGCGCAACCAGTCGGAGCGGGTGTCGCTGCCGAAGCTGCTGGCGGTGATGCCAGGCAAGTAGCGCACGGCATCATCGAGGGTGTGCACGTTGCGGTCGTCCATCTGTTGACGAGTGACGACTGAAATCGAGCGCGGTGCTTCGACCAGCGCGGTGTCGGTCTTGGTGCCGGCGGCGGTGCGCTTGGCCGTGTAGCCCTGCGCCGGACCCCAGGCGCTTTCAGCGTCTTCCACGCCGATCACGCTGGTGGCCGGCAGGGCCATCACGCCATCGGGCACGGCCACCAGGCTGTAGGTGCCTGCACTGCTTTGCTCCAGTTGCAGGCCGGTACCCCGCAGGGCCTCACGCAGAGCGCCGGCTGCGTCGAACTGGCCGTTGACTGGCGCCGAGGTTTTGCCCGCCGCCAGGGATGGGTTCAGCGCCAGGGCCAAACCGGCCTGGCTGGCGATCTGGTTCAGGGTGTTGGCCAACGGAGCGGCCGGCAGGTTGTAGGCGCGAACGCTGGACGCCTGTTCAGCGGCGAACAGTGGGCTGCTGGCCAAAGGGGGGCAAAGGGCAATGGCAACCGCTAGCAAACTGCGGCGCAACAGGGAGTCTAGCGAGCGAGGCATACAGCGGCTCCTGAATGGAAATATTTCTCAATTGCCTGTGTGCCGAACGAAAATCAAAAAGTGATAGGGCTGGATGAAAATAATTTCGATTCAGAAGTCGGTTGCGGCTGGTATTGGGGCAAACCGGTTTTTGTGGGGCGTCGAACGCCGCCATCGCGAGCAGACACAAAGCTATTCAGGGCTTGGTAGCGGCCTTGGCCACAACCTTCACCCACCATGGCGTATGCTGCTCGATTTGCACCGGCAGGGTCGGCAGCAGGGCATTGAGCGCCAGGTCGGTGTCGCGCAGCGGGAAACTGCCGGTGATGCGCAGGTCGGCTACCTCCGGCGCGACGCCAACGTAACCGTTTCGATAGCGGCCGATTTCATGCACCAGATCTTCCAGCCGCGTGTTGTCCACCACCAGCATGCCGCGAGTCCAGGCATCCGCGCCGAGGTTGACGGCCAGAACCGGGCCTAGGCCGTTGTTGCGGATCAGTACCTGCTGGCCTTCGTACAGGATCTGTTCGTCCGGAATGGATTGCGGATGAACCGCCACTGCCGACTGCAACACGCTCAGGCGCGTGCCTTCTTCTTCGCGCTTGACCAGAAACCGGGTCCCCAGCGCACGCATACTGCCTTCGCGGGTTTCGACGATGAACGGCCGGGGATCGCCATGACCGGTTTCCACCAGGATTTCGCCTTCCTGAAGCACGATGCGCCGTTGCTTTTCATCGAAGCGCACATCCAGGGCGCTGTGGGTGTTGAGATTGATCAGCGTGCCATCAGCCAGGCGCAGGGTGCGTTGCTCGCCAACGGCGGTGCGCTGGTCGGCCAGCCAATAGTCGATCGGCAGATAACGCTCCCCGGCGAACAGTGCCAGGCCAATCGCCGCAACGATACTGGCTACACCGCTGCCGAGCTTGCGCACCCTTCGACGAATGCCTTCGCGCGATTGCAGCAGGGCCGTGCGAGCAGGGCCGCTGGCCACGCTGAAACGCTGGTCGAGCATGCCCAGCTGGCGCCAGGCGCGGGCGTGCTCTTCGTGGGCCGCGTGCCACTTGGCGAACTCTTCGCGCTCCACCGGGTTGGCCGAATCCATCGACAACTGCCAGGCAATCGCCGCGTCCAGCACCTTGGCCGATACCGGTTTGGCACTGAGCGGATTCATGTCGGCTCACCATAAAGCGCGACGTAGCACTGGCGAATGCCCTGGGCCAGGTACTGGCGCACCCGCGGCACCGACACCCCCAGGCGCTCGGCGATTTCCGCGTGGCCGAGGCCGTCGAGACGGTTGTAGAGGAACGCTGCCCGGGCCTTGCTGGAAAGCTTGCCGAGCAAACGATCGATGTTTTTCAGGTCTTCGAGGATCATCTGCTGTTCTTCCGCCGACGGTTGTTCGGCTTCGGGAACCAGCATCAACTCGGTGAGGTAAGCCTGCTCCAGCGCGGCGCGCCGGAAATAATCGAACAGCAGGCCCTTGGCAATCGCCACCAGGAATGCCCGAGGCTCGCGCGGGGCCTTCAGTTCCTCGCGGCCCAGCAAGCGCACGAACGTGTCCTGGCTCAGGTCTTCGGCCCGCTGCGGGCAGGCGACGTTGCGTCGAAGCCAGGCCAATAGCCAACCGCGATGGTCCCGATATAACGCACCGACGAGCTCACTTTGAGGGCTTGGGACTGACGACACGCCGCATCACCGATTGGGAAACATTAACTAACGAGAATTGTTCGCGATTGTGACAGAGGCGGGGGAGGTAAGCAATTGGCGTTGGTCGGGTGGGTGTTTGGCGATGGCCACTGTAGGAGCTCGCTCCTACAGGGATTGCGTATAGGTCAGAAGGAAGGCGCCTGCTGCCGGCGCTTCCACTGACTCAAGCGCTGTTGCAAATTCAACGGGCTATGAATCTGCTGCTGCCGCGCGCGGCTGAATAGAATCAGCGCCAGTTCGGCGGTGGCCAGGGCGTCGGCGCTGGCGTGGTGGCGCTCGAAGACTTCGAGCTTGAACCAGTCGATCCAATCGTCCAGCCCCGCCTCGCGAATGTGCGCCTGGGGGCACAGCAGCGGTGCGATGTCCGCCACGTCCAGAAACGGATGCTGCAACTTCAAACCCAGATGATCTTTCAGCGCACGGCCGAGCATGTACTGGTCAAACGGCGCGTGGAAGGCCAGCACCGGGCTGTCACCGAGGTACTCCATCAGGTCGAGCAGCGCTTCTGCCGGGTCGCTGCCTGCCGCAATGGCGCTGGGGCCAATACCGTGGATCAGCACACTGGGGCCGAGTTTTACTTGCGGGTATTGCAGGGTGCGCTCGAACTGCTGGCGAAAGTCGATGGCCCCGTCCTCGATCACCACGGCGCCGATGGACAACACACGGTCCTTGTTCAGGTTCAACCCGGTGGTTTCCAGGTCGAGCACCACCCAGCGTTGCTCGCGCAGACTGCACTGCGCCAGGTCGGCAGCAGTCGACAAGCGTTCCAGCCGATGTTGCAGGTGGGCGGGCAGGGTGGGGGGCGTCGGGCGCAACCAGGAAAACAGGCTCATAACTGATACCGCAACGTCAGGCTGCTTTGCAGGCGTTGTGCCTGGCGCAGGGACTCACGCAGGATGCGTCGGTCCAGATGGTTGAGGCTGTCGGGATCGACCCGGTTTGAGTAAGGAAAATTCTCTCGGGTTTGTAGTTGATGTTGCTGCATGCGGGTTTGCTGGATGAAGTGATAGGCCTCTTCATACGCGGCGCCGTCCAGGGGGTCGATGACCTCCCTGGCGACCAACTGGCGAAAACGCTCTAGGGTGCTGTTCGCTTCGATACCGTGAGCCAGGGCCAGCAATCGGGCCCCGTCGACAAACGGTGCCAAGCCCTGAATCTTCAGATCCAGGCTGGCCTTCTCGCCATTTTTGCGCGTCAGCACGAACTCGCGAAAACGCCCTACGGGCGGGCGATTGCGCAGTGCATTTTCGGCCATCATGCGCTGGAACAAACGGTTGTCACCGACCTGATCGAGAATACCCCGACGCAACTGCTCGCAGCCTTGTTCGCTGCCCCAGACCACGCGCAAGTCGAAATAGATGCTCGAACCCAGCAGGTTCTCCGGGGTTGCCTCGCGGATAAACGCCGCAAAGCGTCGCGCCCACTCGGCCCGGGACAGGCACAGCTCCGGATTGCCGGCCATGATATTGCCCTTGCACAAAGTGAAGCCGCACAGCGCCAGGCTCTGGTTGATCTGCTGGGCAATGGGCAACAACTTGCCGCGAATCTCGGCGGCATGAGCGGCGTCCCTGGCTTCGAACAGAATGCCGTTGTCCTGATCGGTGTGCAGGGTCTGCTCGCGGCGACCTTCACTGCCGAAACACAGCCAACTGAATGGCACGCCTGGGTCGCCTTTTTCGGCGATAGTCAGTTCGATCACCCGGCACACGGTGTGGTCGTTGAGCAAGGTGATGATGTGGGTGATCTGCGTCGAAGACGCGCCGTGGGCCAGCATTCGCTCGACCAGCTGACCGATTTCGCCCCGCAGCGCCACCAGGTTTTCCACCTTCTGCGCATTGCGGATAGTGCGGGCCAGGTGCACCAGGTCGACCCGTTGCAGAGAAAACAGATCGCGCTCGGAAACCACACCGCACAAGCGCTGGTCCTTGACCAGGCAGACATGGGCTATGTGACGCTCGGTCATGGCAATCGCCGCGTCGAATGCACTGTGATCCGGCGACAGGAAAAACGGCGCCCGGGTCATGTGCCTTTCGATGGCTTCGTTGAAATCACTGCTGCCGTCGGCCACGGTCTGACGCAGGTCGCGCAGGGTGAAAATCCCCAGTGGCGCCTTGAGTTCATCGACCACCACGATGCTGCCGACCTGTTGTTCGTGCATCAACGTCACGGCTTCGCGCAACGGCGTCTGCGGGGCGCATATCACCGGGTGGCGCATGGCCAATTCGCCCAGTCGGGTATTGAGCGAATATTGGGTGCCGAGGGTTTCCACGGCTTTTTGCTGCACTTGCTGGTTGACTTGATCCAGCAGGCTACTGACGCAGCGCAGGGCGAAGTTGCGGAAGGTGTCCGATAGCGAAAACAGGCGGATGAACGCCGGCTTGTTCAGTTGCAGGCAGAAGGTGTCCTCGCCGGCCAGGTGCTCGGTGCGGGTCGCCCGTTCACCCAGCAATGCCGCGAGGGGGAAACATTCGCCGGTGGTGATCTCGAAGACCGTTTCGGTGCCACCTTTTGCCGTATGCGGACGCTCGCCCACGACCCGGCCTTGCTTGACGATATAGAAGTGCTCGACCGGGCCATCGGCAGGTTTGATGATGCTCTCGCCAGGGGCGTAGAAACGCAGCTGACATTGCTCGACCAGATACGCCAGGTGAGCGTGTTCCATCTGGTTGAAGGGCGGGAAACGCTGAAGGAATTGCAACGTGCCCTGGATGTTCTGCAACACCGCGGTTTTCCCTGCCTGTGTGAAGGCGTCCGCTTTACTCATAACCATTACCGCAGTCTTTTTTGGATTTGTTGTCGTCGGATGACTCACCCATGGTCGGCCCCTACGGTCAGGGTGCCCATTGGACGTAAGTCTAGGTAGGCAATGAGTGTGACTGAATGTCGGAAAAACCTTACGCAATGGAGAGAAAAATCGCTCTATCCTGCTATAGGAAAAGTATCCGACGAAGTGCACATTGAAGGTCTATCAGCGATGTCTCACCACTGTGCCAGGGAATTGAACTGAACATGTAGGGAACGCCATGTCCGACCACGATATTTTGAGTGACGCCGAGCGGGAATTGCTCAGTGCCGTCATGCTGGAACCTGACCTGCCGCTGCAACGGGTGCTGATCGTCGACGACGATAAAGACGCCCGGGAGCTGTTGTCAGAGATCCTCGCGCTGGAAGGCATTCGCTGCAAAAAAGCGGCCAGTGGCAAAGCGGCACTCAATATCCTGGTGGCAGAGGCAGAGATCCAAAAGCCCTCGATCGGTTTAATGATCACCGACCTGCGGATGGGCGAAGTAGACGGGCTGGATCTGATCCGCCAGATACGTGAGTCGGTTCGGGCGGCGTTGCCGATCATCATTGTCTCGGGTGACGCCGACGTGAAGGATGCGATCGCCGCGATGCATTTGAACGTGGTGGACTTTCTGCTCAAGCCGATCGATGCCGGGCAGTTGCTTGAGTTGGTCAAGCGTGAGCTTGGGATGAAGCCTTAGCAGCCCCGCGCATCCCCTGTGGGAGCGCATCGGCAAACAAAAAAGCCCTGATCGAAAGGTCAGGGCTTTTTCATGTCCGGCGTAAACGCTCAGTTACAGGCCATTGGCAGCCTTGAACTCGCGCCGACGACGGTGCAGGACCGGCTCGGTGTAGCCGTTTGGCTGTTTGGTGCCTTCGACCACCAGTTCGACCGCCGCCTGGAAGGCGATGTTGCTGTCGAAATTCGGAGCCAGCGGACGGTACAGTGCGTCGCCGGCGTTCTGACGGTCAACCACCGGCGCCATGCGCTTGAGGCTTTCCATGACCTGGTCTTCGGTGACGATGCCATGGCGCAGCCAGTTGGCGATGTGCTGGCTGGAAATACGCAGCGTTGCACGGTCTTCCATCAGGCCGATGTCGTTGATGTCCGGCACCTTCGAACAACCGACGCCCTGGTCGATCCAGCGCACCACATAACCGAGAATGCCCTGGCTGTTGTTGTCCAGTTCGTTCTTGATCTGTTCGGCTGTCCACTGCGGGTTTACCGCCAGCGGGATGGTCAGGATGTCGTCCACCGACGCATGCGCACGTTTGGCCAGTTCGGCCTGACGGGCGAACACGTCAACCTTGTGGTAATGCAGCGCGTGTAGCGCAGCGGCGGTTGGCGAGGGTACCCAGGCGGTGTTGGCGCCGGCCAGCGGGTGAGCGATTTTCTGTTCGAGCATCGCCGCCATCAGGTCTGGCATGGCCCACATGCCCTTGCCGATCTGCGCGCGACCTTGCAGGCCTGTGCTCAGGCCAATATCGACGTTGGAGTTCTCGTAGGCGCCGATCCATTTCTCCGCCTTCATGTCCGCCTTGCGCACCATCGGGCCGGCTTCCATGGAGGTGTGGATTTCATCGCCTGTGCGGTCGAGGAAACCGGTGTTGATGAACACCACGCGCTCACTCGCCGCCTTGATGCAGGCCTTGAGGTTGATCGTGGTACGGCGCTCCTCGTCCATGATCCCGACTTTGAGTGTGTTGCGTGGCAGGCCCAGCACGTCTTCGATGCGACCGAACAGCTCGTTGGTGAACGCCGCTTCTTCAGGGCCGTGCATCTTCGGCTTCACGATATAGATCGAGCCGGTGCGGCTGTTCTTGCGCGAGCTGTTGCCATTGAGGTTGTGGATCGCCGACAGGCAGGTCACCAGGCCGTCGAGAATGCCTTCCGGCACTTCATTGCCGTCTTTGTCGAGGATCGCGTCGATGGTCATCAGGTGACCGACGTTACGCACGAACAGCAACGAACGACCGTGCAGGCTCAATTCACTGCCATCGACCGCGGTGTAGGTGCGGTCGGGGTTCATGGTACGGGTAAAGGTCTGACCACCCTTGGTGACGCTTTCGGACAGGTCACCCTTCATCAGGCCGAGCCAGTTGCGGTAGATCACCACCTTGTCATCAGCGTCGACGGCGGCAACCGAGTCTTCGCAGTCCATGATGGTGGTCAGCGCGGCCTCCATCAGGATGTCTTTGACGCCGGCCGCGTCGGTCTGGCCGACCGGGGTGCTGGCGTCGACCTGGATTTCGAAATGCAGGCCATTGTTTTTCAGCAGGATCGCGGTCGGTGCAGCGGCATTGCCCTGGAAGCCGATCAGTTGAGCATCGTTGCGCAGGCCGGTGTTGCTGCCGCCTTTAAGGGCGACCACCAGTTTGCCATCGACGATCTTGTAGCCGGTGGAGTCGACGTGGGAACCGGCCGCCAATGGCGCCGATTCGTCGAGGAAGGCACGGGCGAAGGCAATGACCTTGTCACCGCGCACCTTGTTGTAGCCTTTGCCTTTTTCCGCGCCGCCAGCTTCGCTGATGGCGTCTGTGCCGTAGAGCGCGTCATACAGCGAACCCCAGCGGGCGTTCGAGGCGTTGAGCGCAAAGCGGGCGTTCATCACCGGCACCACGAGTTGCGGGCCGGCCATGCGGGCGATTTCGTCATCGACGTTTTGCGTCGTCGCCTGGAAATCGGCCGCTTCTGGCAGCAGATAACCGATGTCTTGCAGGAAGGCTTTATAGGCCACGGCGTCGTGGGATTGACCGGCACGTGACTGGTGCCAGCCGTCGATACGAGCCTGGAAATCATCGCGTTTGGCGAGTAGGGCTTTGTTCTTCGGCGCCAGGTCATGGATGACCTTGTCGGCACCGGCCCAGAACTGATCGGCGGTGAGGCCGGTTCCGGGAATGGCTTCGTTGTTCACGAAGTCGAACAGGACTTTGGCGACCTGCAGGCCACCGACTTGAACGTGTTCAGTCATTGCTTGCCTCACTCTGCTCAGCTATTTCGCTTTTCAGCTCTTCAATTTAACAATGAAGCCTTCGGCCATTTAAACCACAAACCCCTCTACCAGTACATGCCATTTCGGGCGGCTGGGTTGGGACCAATCAACGGCTTGGGGCCTTGCTGACAGGGCTTTCAGGGTTGCGAACGTGCCTGCGGCAGACATCGATCCAACGTTATGTAGTGCGCGCTGAGGCATACTACATGATGAATTGCGGTTGTGAAAATTAGACTAATTACGTCGTTCTGCGACCCCATGACGCATTGCGGTCACGTCGGGGATTGTGATGTTCTCAAAAAACCATTGGATTGTTCCAGTTAAATATCAAAAGTTGTACACGATTTGTTGTTCCTGTCGGATCGGTGGTGCCTGCATTCGCGAGCAAGCCCGCTCCCACAAGGGCCCGCGCAATCATTGTGGGAGCGAGCCTGCTTGCGAAGGCGCCGGACCTGTCAGCGCAGGTTCAACCCTTGCCTATACTTGTTTTTCCAAAACAAAAAACATGACCAGAGGGCTGCGCCATGGACCATCTCGTACTCACCGTTTTTGCTCCGGACAAGCCCGGGCAAGTCGAGCGCATTGCCCAATGCATTGCCGAGCACGGCGGCAACTGGCTGGAAAGCCGCATGTCGCGCATGGCGGGACAATTCGCCGGCATTCTGCGGGTGGGCGTGCCGGCCGAGGCCTACGACGAATTGGTCGATGCCCTGCAGGGCTTGTCCGCCCAAGGCATTCGCGTGTTGGTCGCCGAAAGCAGCATCGAACAATCCTGCACCTGGAAGCCGATCGCCATGGAACTGGTGGGCAATGATCGTCCGGGGATCGTGCGTGACATCACACGCTTGTTGAGCGAGCAGGGGGTGAACCTGGAGCGGCTGGTCACCGAAGTGCGCCCGGCACCGATGAGTAGCGAGCCGTTGTTCCATGCCGAAGCGATTCTTGCCGTCCCGCTGACATTGTCGCTGGACGTACTCCAGTCGCGCCTGGAAACCCTGGCCGACGATCTGATGGTCGAGTTGGTGCTGCGCAGTGATCCCTGATCAGGTTATCCAAGTTAAACGTGCACCGGCCTGTGGATAACCTGTAGAGACACCCCGCCAGGCCACGCCGACCGGGGTTCTACATAACTTGATCAAAAAACCAGCAGTTTCAGCCACTTGCGCACAATCGGCGGGGATCACGCTGTGGATAACCTTGGGAAGGATCGACGCAGGCCACGGGGGACGTGGCCTGCGGAATTTTGTGTGTTTTTTGATCAGCTGCGGCGGCGCAAACTGAGCCACGCATCGACGCTGTAAACTGCCAGGCCGGCCCAGATAAACATGAACGCTACCAAGGTGCTGGACGACAGGTGCTCGCCAAACAGCAGCACCGCTTGCAACAGCACCAGTGTCGGCGCCAGGTACTGGAGAAATCCCAACGTTGTATAGGGCAAATGCCGTGCGGCGGCGTTGAAGCACACCAGCGGCACCAGGGTTACAGGCCCGGCAGCCACCAGCCACCAGGCCTCGGACGTGGTCCAGAATTCGGCCTGGGCGCTGCTGGCCGTTGGGTTGAGCAGCAACCAGCCGAGGGCAATCGGCACCAGCATCCAGGTTTCCACCACGAGCCCCGGCAGTGCCTTGACCGGTGCCTGCTTGCGAATCAGGCCATAGAAGCCGAAGGTCAGGGCCAGCACCAGCGACACCCACGGCAGACTGCCGACTTGCCAGACCTGTTGCGCCACACCCACAGCCGCCAGACCAACGGCAATCCATTGCATGCGCCGCAACCGTTCGCCGAGGATCAGCATGCCCAGCAATACGTTCACCAACGGGTTGATGTAGTAACCGAGACTGGCCTCCAGCATGCGGCCGTTGTTCACCGACCAGACGTAGGTCAGCCAGTTGGCCGCGATCAGCGCACCGCTCAAGGCAAGGATTGCCAGCCGTCGGGGGTTTTCCCGCAGCTCGCGCCACCAGCCGGGATGCTTCCAGACCAGCAGCAGCAAGGTGCCGAACAGTGCCGACCACAGCACCCGGTGGATGATGATTTCCACGGCGGGTACGCTGGCGATGGCTTTGAAGTAGAGGGGGAAAAGCCCCCAGATGATGTAGGCACTCAGGCCTAGAATGTACCCGCGACGCGGGTTGGCGGCTTGCATGCAGAATCCTTGCTTAGGCAGCTAACAAAGAGGGGATTGTAAGGAGATTTGTCTAAGGATGTCCTGACTGAATAGGTAGGTCATTTGTGAATACGAACAACTGTGGGAGCGAGCCTGCTCGCGAAGGCGATTCCGGATTCAGCACAGCAGTGTCTGATAAACCACTATCGCGAGCAGGCTCGCTCCCACAGGGTTTCAGGTTCGTCAGAACAGTTTCAGGGGGGCTTCATTGAGCGCCGCCAGCTGCTCGCGCAAGGCCAACACCTGATCACCCCAATAACGCTCGGTGCCGAACCACGGAAAACTGCGAGGAAATGCAGGATCGTCCCAGCGGCGGGCGAGCCAGGCGCTGTAATGCATCAGGCGCAAGGCGCGCAAGGGTTCGATCAAGGCCAGTTCACGCGGGTCGAAATCGTGGAATTCGTTGTAGCCATCCATCAGTTCCGACAACTGGCTCAGGCAGTCCTGGCGATCGCCAGCGAGCATCATCCAGATGTCCTGCACCGCCGGGCCCATGCGGCAGTCGTCGAGGTCGACGATATGGAACATCTCGTCGCGGCACATCATGTTGCCGGGGTGGCAGTCACCGTGCATGCGGATGTTCTGGTGCGGCGTGTTGCTGTAGGCATCTTCCACACGCTTGAGCAGATCGCGGGCCACCGACTCGTAGGCCGGCAGCAGACTGCGGGGTATGAAGTTGCCGTCGAGCAAGGTACTGAGTGAATCATGGCCAAAATTTTTCACCGCCAGTGCTTCACGGTGCTCAAACGGCCTGGTCGAGCCGACCGCGTGCAGGCGACCGAGCAACTGGCCAAGGCGATACAGTTGATCGAGGTTGCCCGGCTCCGGTGCACGACCGCCACGGCGGGGGAACAGGGTGAAACGAAAACCGTTGTGTTCGTGCAGGGTTTCACCGTTGTGGATCAACGGTGCCACGACCGGCACCTCGCAGTTGGCGAGTTCGGCGGTGAACTGGTGCTCTTCCAGAATCGCTTC
The DNA here is from genome assembly GCF_002113025.1 of Pseudomonas sp. B28(2017). Taxonomy (GTDB): domain Bacteria; phylum Pseudomonadota; class Gammaproteobacteria; order Pseudomonadales; family Pseudomonadaceae; genus Aquipseudomonas. Next base: position 613,429 of record NZ_NEJH01000003.1, read on the forward strand.
GTTGCTCCAGCGTTGCGGCCGGTAGAACTTGGCGATCAGCGGCTCGGCGTCTTCGATACCGACTTGATAGACGCGGTTCTCGTAGCTGTTGAGCGCCAGGATGCGCGCATCGCTGAGAAAGCCGATGCTTTCAACGGCATCGAGCACGAGGTCTGGCGTAAGGGTTTCAAACGGGTGGGCCATGCTGACTCCTGCGCGCAGCAGGCTGCTGCGTCCGGCCAGGCATGGTAGCGCAGACGGGCGCAGTTAGGTTGTGGCTGTGCTGATGCCATCGCGAGCAGGCTCGCTCCCACAAGGGATATTCGGTGTGCTGTGGCACACAGATGTTTTCCTGTGGGAGCGAGCTTGCTCGCGAAGAGGGCCTGTCAGGCGCCGACGATCCCGCCGTCTTCCCGGGTAATCGCCATCACCGATGAGCGCGGCTTGCCGTTGGGCAGATGCTCAGGGAAGGTCGAACCGCCGTTTTCGCCCGGGTGCTGGATCCCGACAAACAGGGTTTTCTGGTCCGGCGAGAAGCTGATCCCGGTCACCTCGCAGCCTACCGGGCCGACCATGAAGCGGCGAATCTCGCCGGTCGCCGGATCCGCGCAGAGCATCTGGTTATTGCCCATTCCGGCAAAATCACCGGCGTTGCTCACATCACCGTCAGTCAGGATCCACAGGCGTCCGGCCTTGTCGAAGCCCAGGCCGTCCGGGCTGTTGAACATGTTCTGCGGCGTGATGTTCGACGAGCCGGCCTTTGGTGTACCGGCATGTGCGCCCGGGTTGCCGGCCACCACAAACAGGTCCCAGGCAAAGGTGTGCGAAGCGTGATCGTCGCGCTCGGTGCGCCAGCGCAGGATCTGGCCGTAGACGTTCTTCTCGCGCGGGTTCGGTCCGCCCACCGGTTGCCCGTCTTCGCCGCGTTTGGCGTTGTTGGTCAGCGTGCAGTAAACCTGGCCATCCTTGGGGCTGACCACGATCCATTCCGGGCGGTCCATGCGCGTGGCTTTCACCACACTGGCGGCGAGACGGGCGTGGATCAGCACTTCGGCCTGATCGGCAAAGCCGCTGCTGGCGTCGATACCGTTTTTGCCGTGGGTCAGTTCGATCCATTCACCCTGGCCTTTCGGGTGATCGGCGTTGCCGTCCCCCGCATCGAAACGCGCCACGTACAGGGTGCCGTGATCGAGAATGTCGCGGTTGGCCTTGGGGTTCTTGTGGTCGATCCTGTCGCGGCTGACGAATTTGTAGATGAACTCACCGCGCTCATCGTCGCCCATGTACACCACGGCATGACCATCGCCGGTTTCAGCCAGGGCGGCGTTTTCGTGCTTGAAGCGCCCCAGGGCCGTGCGTTTGACTGGCGTCGATTTCGGATCGAACGGATCGATCTCCACCACCCAGCCGTGACGGTTGAGCTCGTTGGGGTTCTTGGCCAGGTCGAAGCGCTCGTCGTGCTGGTGCCAGTTGATCTCTTTGCTGGTCGCCACCGCGCCGTAGCGTTTTTGCGCCGGGTCGAATTTTTGCTCCGCGTTGCTGCTGCCGAAACAGTCGGTAAAGTTCTCTTCACAGGTCAGATAGGTGCCCCACGGCGTCTTGCCATTAGCGCAATTCTGGAAGGTGCCGAGCACGTTCTTGCCGTGGGGATCGGCACTGGTTTTCAACAGGGCATGGCCGGCGGCCGGGCCGCTCATGCTGATCGGGGCGTTGCCGTGAATGCGGCGGTTGTAGCGTGAGCCCTGGACGAATTGCCATTGGCCGTTCTTGCGCTGCACTTCAATCACCGACACACCTTCGCAGGCCAGCGCCTTGCGCACTTCTTCCGCCGATTGCGGCATGCCGCCGTGAGCGTAGAGGTAGCGGTAGTTGGTGTATTCGTTGTTGATCGCCATCAGCGCCCGGTCTTTTTCGCCTGGGAATTCGAACAGGCTCATGCCGTCGTTGTTGTCGCCGAACTGGGCTTCCTGATGTTCGGCACTGCCGTTGCCGCTCGGGTCGAACGCCGGGCCATCCTTGTGCAGAGGCTGTCCCCAACTGATCAGCACCGAGGACTTGTAGCCCGGTGGCAGGGTGATTGCGTCGCTGGTGGCGGCGGGAATGCTGTCGAAGCCCAGCAACTGGCTGTTACCGGCGCTGACACTGGCAGCCATCACACTGCGGCTCAGCAGGTTGCCGCCGAGGAACATCGCGGCGCCGCACAGGGCACCTGCGCTGATGAAACCGCGACGACTGAGGCCGACCATGGTTTCGAGGTCGGTGGACTGGTTTTCTTCTAATAGGCTCATTTCAGGCTCCCTGCGGTTTTGCAGACACCATAATGATGAGTAATGAACCTTTTGTTGCAGTTCTGTTTAAAGCGGTGTGCCCAGAAGAACTTTGGACGGCGAAAACTCCACGCGCACCGGCTTGCCACACGTCAGCCCCAATGCCTGCAGATGCCCCGGTTCGTCCAGGGCGCACAGTGTCAGGCCGTTGGGCAGGGTGATGCGCACTTCGCTGGGGCCATCGTCGGCGTCGAGAATCTTTTCGATGGTGCCTTTCAGGCAATTGTTTCCATGGGTTTCAGCGGAATCGATTCCCAGCACATCGAGCCAGCCGGCCTTGATCAACGCTACGACTTCAGTGCCGATTTGCAACTCCAGGCGCTCGGTACTGTCGTGGGTGATTTGCGCGTCGATGATCACACCTTCGGCGACTTCGAGGCGAATCAGGTCGTTGCGTCCCTGAGGCTCGATCGCCGCCACCTTGCCGTGCAACTGATTGCGCGCGCTGGTGCGCAGCATCAAACGCCCGAGCAGGTCGAGGTCGCTCGCGTCTTCAGCGGCTTCCAGCACTTGAGCCTGTAAGGCTTGCAGCTTCTGGTACAGCCGCAACACGCGCTCGCCTTCGTTGGACAGGCGGGCCCCGCCGCCGCCCTTGCCACCGACAATCCGCTCCACCAGCGGCTTCTGCGCCAGGTTGTTCAGTTCATCGATCGCATCCCAGGCGGCCTTGTAGCTCAAGCCCGCGCTCTTTGCGGCGCGGGTGATCGAGCCTTGCTCGGCGATGTGCTGCAGCAAGGCGATGCGCTGCGGACGGCGGACAATGTGCTGGGACAACAAGGTGGGCAAAGACATGGCGAATCGCTTTGGGTGGTGACGATGGTGAGGACGTTGGCCGCTTGGGCCGCGCGAGTCAAGTCAGGGTGTCTCGCCGGGTTTTGGCGTGCGTGCCAGGCAATAGACGTCGACCCTCGCCGCACCGGCGTCCATCAGCAGACGAGCCAGGGCCTGGGCCGTGGCACCGGTGGTCAGTACGTCGTCGACCAGTGCCAGGTGCTGGCCTTTGACGACGGCGCCGGGTGCCAGGGCGAATGCGTTGCGCAGGTTCTTTCGGCGGGCTTCGGCATTCAAGGCCTGCTGGGCGTCGGTGTCCTGGGGTCGTAGCAGCAGCCGTTCATCGCAAGGAATATCGAGACTGGCACTCAACCAGTGAGCCAGCATTGTCGCCTGATTGAATCCGCGCTGACGCAGACGTCGACTGGCCAGTGGCACCGGGATCAGTGCATGGGGTCGCTGCAGATCGTCTTCGAGGCGATGTTGCAGGCATTGAACGAGAAGTTCGGCGAGTAGGTGACCAAGCGGCCACTTTGCGTTGTGTTTGAAACGGGTGATCAGGCTGTCTATCGGAAAGCTGTAGGTCCAGGGGGCAATCACTTGTTCGAAGGCCGGTGGCTGCTTCAAGCAATGACCGCAAGTCAGCCCTGCTGCTGGCAGGGGCAGCGCGCAGGTCAGGCAGTGATCGCCGAGCCAGGGCAGCTCGGTCTCACAGGCCATGCAGATGGGCAGGGTGCTGTCGGCGATTTCATCGCAGAGCAAACAGTGTTGTTTGTTTTTTAACCAGATGTAAACCTGGCCTTTGTATCGTGGTTGACAGCGCATCGCTCTTCCTTAAATATGCCGAACATCCGTGTCGCGCCTGTGGGTATTCCATGCCCCGGTCGCCAGCCAAGCATAAATCAAGGAATCGCCCATGAGCGCCAGCACCACTGCAACCCTGCGTCATGACTGGACTTTGGCCGAAGTCAAAGCACTCTTCGTTCAGCCATTCAACGACCTGCTGTTCCAGGCGCAGACGGTGCACCGCGCGCATTTCGACGCCAACCGTGTCCAGGTGTCGACCCTGTTGTCGATCAAGACCGGCGCCTGCCCGGAAGATTGCAAATATTGTCCGCAGTCCGGTCACTACAACACCGGCCTGGAAAAAGAAAAACTGATGGAAGTGCAGAAGGTCCTCGAGGAGGCCGCTCGCGCCAAGGCCATCGGTTCGACCCGTTTCTGCATGGGCGCGGCGTGGAAGCACCCGTCGGCCAAGGACATGCCTTATGTACTGAAGATGGTCGAAGGCGTGAAAGCCCTGGGCCTGGAAACCTGCATGACCCTCGGTCGCCTGGATCAGGAGCAGACCGAAGCGCTGGCCAAGGCCGGCCTCGACTACTACAACCACAACCTCGATACATCGCCGGAGTTCTACGGCAGCATCATCACCACCCGCACCTACAGCGAGCGCTTGCAAACCCTGGCCTATGTGCGTGACTCGGGGATGAAGATCTGCTCCGGCGGCATTCTGGGTATGGGCGAGTCGCTGGACGATCGCGCCAACCTGCTGATCCAGCTGGCCAACCTGCCGGAGCATCCGGAATCGGTGCCAATCAACATGCTGGTAAAAGTGGCCGGTACGCCGCTGGAAAATGCCGACGACGTCGACCCGTTCGACTTCATCCGCATGCTCGCGGTTGCCCGCATCCTGATGCCGCAATCCCACGTGCGCCTGTCCGCCGGCCGCGAAGCCATGAACGAACAGATGCAGGCCCTGGCGTTCTTTGCCGGTGCCAACTCGATTTTCTACGGCGAAAAGCTGCTGACCACCGCCAACCCGCAGGCCGACAAGGACATGCAACTGTTCTCGCGTCTGGGCATCCTGCCGGAAGCCCGCGAAGAGCACGCCGATGAAGTGCATCAGGCGGCTATCGAGCAGGCGCTGGTGGAGCAGAAGAGCAGCGAGCAGTTCTATAACGCGGCTGTTTAATCGCCACCATTGACCTGATTGGAATGCAAAAAACTGTGGGAGCGAGCCTGCTCGCGAAAGCGATCTAACAGTCGACATTTTTGTTGAGTGTGAAACCCTCTTCGCGAGCAGGCTCGCTCCCACAAGGTACTCCGATCGCTTCTGAATTCTGATCCGCGAGGCCTGCATGTCTTTCGATCTCGCCGCACGCCTTGCTGCCCGTCGTGCCGAAAACCTCTACCGCCAGCGCCCGCTGCTCGAAAGCCCGCAGGGGCCGCAAGTGGTGGTCGATGGCCAGCCGTTGCTGGCGTTCTGCAACAACGACTACCTGGGCCTGGCTAATCACCCGCAAGTGATCGAAGCCTGGCGCGCAGGCGCTTCGAAGTGGGGTGTGGGTGGAGGGGCGTCACATTTGGTCATCGGCCATAGCGCTCCGCATCATGCCCTGGAAGAAGCGCTGGCCGACCTGACCGGTCGCCCGCGCGCGTTGCTGTTCACCACCGGTTACATGGCCAATCTCGGCGCGGTCACGGCACTGGTGGGGCAGGGTGATACGGTGCTCGAAGACCGGCTCAACCATGCGTCGCTGCTCGACGCAGGGCTGTTGTCCGGCGCGCGGTTCAATCGTTATCTGCACAACGACCCGGTGAGTCTGGCCAAACGCCTGGAAAAAGCCACCGGCAATACGCTGGTGGTCACCGATGGCGTGTTCAGCATGGACGGTGATATCGCCGACTTGCCAGCGCTTGCTCGAGAGGCCAAGGCCAAGGGTGCCTGGTTGATGGTTGACGATGCCCATGGTTTTGGACCGCTGGGTGCCAACGGTGGCGGCATCGTCGAACATTTCGGTTTGAGCCAGGATGACGTTCCGGTGTTGGTCGGCACTCTCGGCAAAGCGTTCGGTACGGCGGGTGCCTTTGTGGCTGGCAGCGAAGAGCTGATCGAGAGTCTTATCCAGTTCGCCCGCCCCTACATCTACACCACCAGCCAGCCACCTGCGCTGGCCTGTGCCACGTTGAAAAGCCTGGAGCTGCTGCGCAGCGAACATTGGCGTCGCGAGCATTTGCAGACGCTGATCCGCCAGTTCCGCCACGGCGCCGAACAGATTGGCCTGGAACTCATGGACAGCTTCACGCCGATCCAGCCGATCATGATCGGTGACGCGGGGCGCGCGGTGCGTCTTTCGCAAATGCTGCGCGAACGCGGGCTGATGGTGACCGCGATTCGCCCGCCGACCGTACCCGCCGGCAGCGCCCGACTTCGGGTCACGCTGACGGCTGCCCACAGTGAGGCCCAGGTACAGCTATTGTTGAATGGACTGGCCGATTGTTTTCAACGACTGAAGCCGGAGCCAAGCCATGCGTGATCGTCTGATTCTGCTGCCCGGCTGGGGCCTTGGCGTTTCACCGCTGGAGCCTTTGGCGGCGGCCTTGCGCGGCCTGGATGAACACCTGCATGTCGAGATCGAGCCGTTGCCGGAACTGGAGTCGAGCGATCTTGAAGAGTGGCTCGATGAGCTTGATTCGACGCTACCGCAAGACGCCTGGCTTGGCGGTTGGTCCTTGGGCGGCATGCTCGCCTGCGAGTTGGCGGCCCGGCGCGCGGATCGCTGCTGCGGTGTGTTCACCCTGGCCAGCAACGCTTCTTTTGTCGCTCATGAACAATGGGCGAGCGCCATGCCCCAGGAAACCTTCAATGCGTTTCTGGCGGGCTGTGAAGCCGATCCGCGCACGACGTTGAAACGCTTTTCTCTGCTCTGCGCCCAAGGCGCCGAAGACCCGCGCGGATTGTCGCGGTTGTTGCTCGGTGGCGCACCGAACACCGCCGCGCCGGTGCTGCTCAGTGGTCTGCAAGTGCTCGCGCAGCTGGATACACGACAGGCACTGCAGTCGTTCCGCGGTCCGCAATTGCATCTGTTCGCCGGCCATGACGGGCTGGTGCCAGCGCAAGCAGCGGGGGAGTTGTTGGCATTGCTGCCGGATGTTGAAATCGGTCTGATTGAACAGGCCAGCCACGCGTTTCTCCTGGAAGACCCCCACGGTGTGGCGGGGGCGATTCAGGCCTTTTTGCATGAGTGCGGCGATGACTGATTTATCCCTTCCCAACCTGCCTGGCGCTTTGCCCGACAAGCGCCAGGTTGCCGCTTCCTTCTCCCGCGCAGCGGCGAGCTACGACAGCGTGGCCGAGTTGCAGCGTGATGTGGGCAGCCAATTGCTCAGGCGCTTGCCGCAGGACTTCGTACCGCAGCGTTGGCTGGATCTTGGCTGTGGCACCGGGCATTTCAGTCGTGCCCTGTATGAGCAATTTCCGGGAGGTCACGGTGTGGCGCTGGATATCGCCGAAGGCATGCTCAACCATGCCCGGCCATTGGGGGGGGCCGAGCACTTCGTGGCCGGCGATGCCGAGCGTTTGCCACTGCAGGACTCGACTTGCGACTTGATCTTCTCCAGCCTTGCGGTGCAGTGGTGCGCGGACTTCGATTCGGTGCTCAGTGAAGCCTTTCGGGTGCTGAAACCGGGCGGAATTTTCGCGTTTGCTAGTCTGTGTGCAGGGACGTTGTTTGAATTGCGCGACAGCTGGCGGCAGGTCGATGGCATGGTGCACGTCAACCGTTTCCGGGAGTTTGGTGTTTATCAGCAGTTGTGTGCGGGCAGCGGCTTGAGAACTGTCAGTCTGCAAAACCTTGCGCATGTTCTGCATTACCCGGATGTGCGCAGCCTGACCCATGAGCTCAAGGCGCTGGGCGCGCACAACCTCAATCCCGGTCGACCAGGTGGCTTGACCGGCCGGGCGCGGATTTTGGGTTTGATTGAGGCTTACGAGCAGTTTCGTCAGGCCCGGGGCCTGCCGGCGACTTATCAAGTGGTGTACGCCGTTTTGGAGAAATCCTTATGAGCGCAGCCTATTTCATCACCGGCACGGATACCGATGTCGGTAAGACCACGGTCGCTGCGGGGCTGCTGCACGCGGCACGCTCGGCAGGCTTGAGCACGGCGGCGGGCAAGCCGGTCGCTTCCGGTTGCGATGTGACACCCAAAGGCTTGCGCAATGCCGATGCGCTGGCCTTGCTGGCAGAGTGTTCGCTGCCGCTAACCTATGCACAGGTCAATCCGGTGGCCTTCGAACCGGCCATTGCCCCGCACCTGGCTGCGCGGGAGGCGGGCGTGGCGCTGACGGTGCAGTCGCTGCTGGCGCCGATGCGGCAGATTCTGGCCATGCAGGCCGATTTCACTTTGATCGAAGGCGCAGGAGGCTGGCGCGTGCCGCTGGCGGACCAGGACAATCTGTCTGACCTGGCCATTGCTCTGAAGCTTCCGGTCATTCTCGTCGTCGGCGTGCGTCTGGGGTGCATCAGCCATGCATTGCTGACGGCCGAAGCGATTGCCCGGGACGGCCTGCAACTGGCCGGCTGGGTGGCCAACATCATCGATCCGAAGACCTCGCGTCTCGAAGAAAATCTTGCCACTCTCGCCGAGCGCCTGCCAGCGCCGTGCCTGGGGCGTGTACCCAAACTCAAGGCCGTCACGGCCGAAGCGGTGGCCGAGCACTTGCAACTGGACCTGTTGGACTGACGTTTTTGCAATGCGGGCTTTGCCTATGACAAGGCACTGTGCCATTAGTGTTTTTGTCGGGTGTTTTGCCGGCCACTCTGCTTCAATGGCCGCTGTTGATCCTTTGCAAGGACGAGTCCTCCCGTGGAAATCTCAGGAAGCAGCGCTTTTTATGCCGGTCTGAGCACTATTCAGACAGGGCAGAACCGTTTCGATCAAGCCGCCGGGCAGATCGCCAACATGACGATCGAGCGTTCGGTCATCAGCCAGTCCTCCGAGGCGCAGGTCGATCGTCTGCGTTCAGTCGATCGCAGTCAGCAATCGGACCTGGCCAGCAACGTGGTCGAAATGTCTCAAGGCAAATTTCAGACGGAGCTTGGCGTGAAAGTCGCCAAGGCAGCCGATGAAGTGCTTGGAACCCTGATCGATACCTTCGCTTGATTTTTTACTGAATCCGCACCTTCCAGCGCCGCGCCTGTTCGCGGCGTTTTTCTGCGTAAGTCTTTCTTGCTCAACTAATCTTTCCTGTGAGGCGGGCTGCTTCGAAAGCGCGGCGGCGTTGTCGTGTGCCTGTGTGTCCAGACCTGCGATGACGAATGGCAAAAGATCGACGCTTGACAAGATTTGGGCGTAAACGTATGTTTCAAACAACTGTTTGACCGCCACAGCAAATCAACGCGGTCGTTCATTCCCGGTTACATCAGCAGAGGTTTATCGCTATGCCTGACTACAAGGCCCCCTTGCGTGATATTCGCTTCGTACGTGACGAACTGCTCGGCTACGAAGCGCACTATCAGAGCCTGCCGGCTTGTGCGGACGCAACTCCGGACATGGTTGACGCCATTCTCGAAGAGGGCGCCAAGTTTTGTGAGCAGGTGCTGGCTCCGCTGAACCGCGTGGGCGACCTCGAAGGCTGCACCTGGAGCGAATCCGGCGTTAAGACCCCGACTGGCTTCAAAGAAGCCTACAAGCAATTCGTTGAAGGCGGCTGGCCAAGCCTGGCCCATGACGTAGCGCACGGCGGCCAGGGCCTGCCGGAGTCTCTGGGTCTGGCCATCAGTGAAATGGTTGGCGAGTCCAACTGGTCGTGGGGCATGTACCCAGGCCTGTCGCACGGTGCGATGAACACCATCTCCGAGCACGGCACCCCTGAGCAGCAAGAGGCTTACCTGACCAAGCTGGTTTCCGGTGAGTGGACCGGCACCATGTGCCTGACCGAGCCGCACTGTGGCACCGACCTGGGCATGCTGCGCACCAAAGCCGAGCCTCAGGCCGACGGTTCCTACAAGGTTTCCGGCACCAAGATCTTCATCTCGGCCGGTGAACACGACATGGCCGACAACATCGTCCACATCGTACTGGCCCGCCTGCCGGATGCACCGGCTGGCACCAAAGGCATCTCCCTGTTCATCGTGCCGAAGTTCCTGCCGAACGCCGATGGCTCGGTTGGCACGCGTAACGCCGTGTCTTGCGGTTCCCTGGAACACAAGATGGGCATCCACGGCAACGCCACCTGCGTGATGAACTTCGACGGCGCTACCGGTTTCCTGATCGGCCCGGCGAACAAAGGCCTGAACTGCATGTTCACCTTCATGAACACCGCACGTCTGGGTACCGCGCTGCAAGGTCTGGCTCACGCCGAAGTCGGTTTCCAGGGCGGCCTGAAATACGCTCGCGACCGTCTGCAAATGCGCTCACTGACTGGCCCGAAAGCGCCGGACAAAGCCGCTGATCCGATCATCGTTCACCCTGACGTACGCCGCATGTTGTTGACCATGAAGGCATTCGCCGAAGGCAACCGTGCGATGGTTTACTTCACCGCCAAGCAAGTCGACATCGTCAAGTACGGTGTGGACGAAGAAGAGAAGAAGAAAGCCGACGCATTGCTGGCTTTCATGACGCCAATCGCCAAGGCGTTCATGACCGAAGTCGGTTTTGAATCGGCCAACCACGGCGTGCAGATCTATGGCGGCCATGGTTTCATCGCCGAGTGGGGCATGGAACAGAACGTTCGCGACAGCCGCATTTCGATGCTGTACGAAGGCACCACCGGTATCCAGGCACTCGACCTGCTGGGCCGCAAAGTGCTGATGACCCAAGGCGAGGCTCTGAAAGGCTTCACCAAGATCGTCCACAAGTTCTGCCAGACCAACGAAGGCAACGAAGCGGTTCAAGAGTTCATCGCTCCGCTGGCTGCACTGAACAAGGAATGGGGCGAACTGACCATGAAGGTCGGTATGGCCGCCATGAAAGATCGCGAAGAAGTCGGCGCGGCCTCCGTGGACTACCTGATGTACTCCGGTTACGCCTGCCTGGCCTACTTCTGGGCTGATATGGCGCGCCTGGCTGCCGAGAAACTGGCTGCCGGCACTACCGAAGAGGCGTTCTACACCGCCAAGCTGCAGACTGCGCGCTTCTACTTCCAGCGTATCCTGCCGCGTACCCGCACTCACGTCGCAACCATGTTGTCGGGCGCCAACAACCTGATGGACATGAAAGAAGAGAACTTCGACCTGGGCTACTAAGTCTTAATTCAAAAGAACCGCCGCTTCCTCCGGGAGCGGCGGTTTTTTTTTGCGCTGTGTTCAGGCCTTGATCACCATGGCGTCGGGTCCAGGGGGCCTACGCCTGTTGGAGTGCTCGCGCCTTCTCCGTTACGTATGAACGGCAGGTGCCAGAAGTCGTTCGGCACCACCGGATCACCAGGCTTGACGCCTTCCGGAAAGATGAACTCGAACACCGGCGCCACATACTGTCCGGCAATCAGCCCGTTGGCGACGGTCAACCTGCTCGCATTCTGGATGCAACTGTCCACGGCGGTCTGGGACAAGCTTTGCTGTGGAACGCAAAGTGACCGCGCAACGACACGCAAGGTACGTGTCGGCTGGCTGAGAAGCCCGGTGGGAGCCTTGGTTGCACGTATTCTGGCACGTTGTGGCTGAGGACCCGTGTTCTGGGTCGTGATACCACCCGAGGCCCCCAGGCAACTGGTCGGCAGGGTCTGGGCAGGGTTGCATTCACCTGTCATCTCGTACGGTGTGACCCAGCGATTGGTTTGCACGCCCGTCGATGGATTGACATCTATCAGATAAATGTCGACCGGGGTCTTGATGTCGGTGGTGGAGGCTTCAAGGAAAATCCGGTCCTGCGTCTCCTGGGCTACTCCGCTGATGGCCGTTGCTGCCGGGTCAGCCGTGCCGATGCCAAATTCCCCGATAGACAGGTAGCTGGGCTGCGAACCGGGCTGAGTGTAGATCCCGACGTTAGCCTCGATCGTGTGCGCAGAAATGAAGTCCGGGGCCCCCGTTGTCGCGGACTTGAACAGGGTGCCGGACCAACTGATGAAGTCGCCGACTTCGAAGGGGGCCTGTTGTGTCGGGTCGGGGTCCGTCGCGGTGCGTGTAGCATCGCTGAAGCTCTTCATGACGTACTGGCTGCAATAGACCTGCCCCACGGCTGGACCTGAGAGTTCTCCACTGGCTGGAGGCGTTACGCCGGCCTGGCTGAAATTGCGGCAGTTGTTGGTCGTGGTCGGGGTGACCACTTTTGGCCGGTTTTTTTGCGGGCAGAGTGTATCGTCCCCGGAAATCGTACGTGGCACGCACATCGGGTAGCCGGTGGCGGCATGGATGGTCGGGTTGGCATCATCGACGGAGAAGCGTGGGTCGGGGCTTTGGGCGCGGCCAAAACGGCCATTCGGATCGTTGATCTGAATGATCGTGGGTTGCGTCGGGGTTCCGCTGTCAACTTCGAGATTGCCATTGGTGTAGTCGATCCGGGTGATGACACCGCTGCCCACGTTGGCGGATTGCTGGGAGACAAAGATCAGCCCGGCAATCTGCTTGTTGGAGACGGTATTGCCTACCACATGGATCTCGAACGAGGGATAGGCTGCCGGTGATTTCCCGAGCGCCAGGGTTCCACCCCTGACGAAGTCAGCCCAGGTCAAAGTGTTGGCCGGCATCTGCATAACGGTGTTGCAAGGAACGATAATCGTGACGCCGTTCAACTGGACGGTACCCCCAAAGCGGCCCGGGTCACTGGTATTGGGGCAATTCGCATTGGTGGAGTCCAGAGTCATGTTCTGGATAAAGCCGGTAACGTCGAAGCCATGTATCGCATTCGGGTTGGTGAATACCGGGTCGGGTAATGTGGGAGTCGTGAACGGCGAGGGTGCACCCTTGGGAGGTTTGGCCGTTCCACCTTGGGCAAATGCATAACCGCCGGCAACAGCCAGCGCAACGGCGACGACACTGGCAAGCAGTGTATGGCGACCGAATTTGCCGGGGTGCGGTGGTATGCCGAGCGATTTTTCGTGTACTGCAGATGAAGTCATGGTTCTCTCCAATCGTTTCAGGAACAGTTGCCGGTCAATCGACTTGCAGACCCGTTAATGCGCTGAATCCCGCGAAAGAGAAGCGCAGAGGTGAGAGCGTCGAATGGAGGCTCGATCCAGGGAGAGGTGAGGTAGTAGATCATCGACACCCACCCGCGGATGCTTTCAATCTGCGTTGCACAGGCCGGTTCCGGATGCAATCGCAATAGACATTTCCTTGAGCCTGAGGGGCACTTAGCAGTAGTCGTGCCTGATTGGCACAAACGCTTGTCAGCCAGCAAAAATGCGGGCTGCGCTGATGTTGGTGATATGCACAAAGTTATAATTCTGTGATTGTCGCCAAAGTAGGTGGGGATATATGCCCAAGTTTGGAGTGGTGTAAAAAGTTTTAGTAGGTGTGTCCCCAGTAGTAATGGTTGAGAAGTGTTGTCTTTTAATTACGACTAAAGTCGGAGGTGTTCAAGAGGGAGTATTGAAGCAGGTGGTGAGGAGGTCGTCTTGAGTGGGAGGTATAAATAAAAAGGCAATAGCTGGCGCAGTGCAACTTGCGCACGAATGGATTTTATATGTCTGATGGATGTTTTTATTGGCTGGCGATGTAGATTTTCAGGTGTTTTTTAAAGCGCCGTTTACACCGCGGTGTTTGGGTTAGCAAATACTCTGCCAGCTTCAGAAAAAAACCAGTCTGGTGGCGTGGCACCCTTTAAATGCTGGCGTTTATAGGTCGTCGGTGATCGCCTGTCACGGGCTGTTTGGGGAGTGGAACCCAATAATGGGGGAGGTTTAACCAGAACTGAGGAATAGTGCGCAGTTGCTGTTGTTAGTAAGGGTCATTGAATTGGTCTGAATAAAAAAATATTGAAAATTTTTGTTGAATTGTTTTGTTGCAGCTAGAGTTACCTCAAGCGCCACTCGGTGGTGCGAAATATCATTTTTTAAAAAAGTCCTGGGGCGTGAGAGTGCTTTGCCAGTCAGGTCTCGGCTTGCCCGTGCAATTTAAAGTTGATGCGGCTATTCGAACGGGCAACAAGACTCATGACGATGAGTATATCTCGCAACGGGGCAATCACGGAGTTGATGACTCCATACTGAATCGGGAACGCTGTCATGTTTGAGTATTTGAACACGTTGCGAACCACCTGCCTGGCCCGTGCAATGGCGATGGCTCTTTTCGCCACCGGCCTGCCAGGTATGAACGTTTGGGCCGCAGACCCGGTCCAGGTCGTTCCGGCCGTGCCGGATGTGCCCAGCCTGCAGTCTCTGCGCGGCCTGACACCACCCGACCCTTCGGGAACCGAAGGCGGGCGCAAAGTCGACCTGATGACCGACTACGTGCTCAATCGTTCGGCGGCAGTGCTCCTGGGCAAGGCACTGTTCTGGGACATGGAGATCGGCAGCGATGGTTCCACCGCTTGTGCGTCCTGCCACTTTCACGCTGGCGCCGATCACCGCACCACCAACCAGATCAACCCGGGACAGGCGAACACCAATGCGAACGTCTCGTCGATCTTCAACAAACCGTTCACCGCCTCCGACATCCCGGGCGACGTGCCGACCTACACCACCAGGTCCGGTGGCAAGGGCGGTCCGAACTACCTGTTGAAGAAAGGCGATTTCCCGACCCATGTGCTGGCTGATCCGCTGGATCGCAACTCGGCGATTCTTTACTCGACTGACGATGTGATCGGCTCTCAAGGCGTGTTCGACGCCAACTTCGTCAAGCCCCATCAGTCGCGGTTCGACAAGTGCATCCAGCAGCCGGACGGCATCTTCCAGGTGGGTGGCATCAATGTTCGCCGCAGCACCGGACGCAACGCGCCAACGGTGATCAACGCCGCGTTCAACGTGCGTAACTTCTGGGATGGCCGGGCCAATAACGTCTTCAACGGCTTCTCTCCATTCGGCAATCGCGACCCTGACGCCGGGATTTTCGTGACCAGCGATGGCAGTGGTGTGGCGACCAAAGTCAGGCTGGCGCTCAAGGATGCTTCCGCCGCCTCGCAAGCGGTAGGGCCTCCCGGCAGCCCGGTGGAAATGTCCTGCGGCGGTCGAACCTTCGCCGATATTGGCCGACGCATGCTCGACACCATGATGCTCAAGCAGCAGCGGATTTCGTCTACCGATTCGGTACTGGGGCCAGTCTCCGCCCACCGGCCGACCTACCGTGAGCTAATCAAGAACGCGTTCCAGCCGCGCCTGTGGAATGCCACGCAGCAGGTCTCGCTGGGCGGCGCACCCTACACCCAGATGGAAGCGAACTTCCCGCTGTTCTTCGGGCTGGCGATTCAGATGTATGAGTCCACGCTGATCTCGGATCAGGCACCGCTGGATGCCTACTTGCAGGGCGATCATACGGCCATGAACGAACAGCTGGTCCAGGGCATGAACCTGTTCCTGGGCAAGGGCAAATGCATCAGTTGCCACGGCGGTGCGGAATTGACCAACGCCGGCAGCCGTTTGCTGTTCCATCCTCGGGAACGGATCGAACGCATGGTCATGGCCGACAACCTGACCACGCTGTATGACAACGGTTTCTATAACACCGGTGTGCGTCCGACGTCGGAAGACCTGGCAGTCGGTGGCTCGGATGCCTGGGGCAATCCGTTGTCCTTCACTCGTCAGTACAACACCGTACTTCAGGGCGGCCAGATTCCTGACCCGCTGGAAGTTGATGTGTGCACCTTCGAAGTGCCCTTGAGCCCGGCCATCCCTTGCGATCCGACGCTCAAACCCAATGTCGGTTTCCGCGATGCGGTCGATGGTGCCTTCAAGACGCCGACCTTGCGCAACATCGCGCTGACCGGGCCGTATTTCCACAACGGCAGTCGCGCAACGCTGCAACAGGTCATGGAATTCTATAACCGCGGCGGCGACCGGCGTGGCGAGGATGCCAGCAACACCAGTGGCTTCGAGCACCCGGCGGTCAATCAGCACAACGGCTCGAACCTCGATCCGGACATGACCCGGTTGAACCTGACCCCGGATGAAGTGGATGCATTGGTCAAATTCATGGAAGTCGGCCTGACCGACCCTCGGGTAGCGTGGGAGCGGGCGCCGTTTGACCATCCGTCGCTGGTACTGCCCCAGGGCGAAAAGGGTGATGAAAACTCGGTCGGGCAAAAACCGGCCAGTCCGAAGATCACTAGCCGGCAGGCACAGGACGCTGACTTCCAGCTCAAGCCGGTCGGTGCTGAAGGTCGTACTGCGCTGGAAGGACCGCTGCAACCGTTCAATAACGACCTGTAACAGGTTTTGCCCTTGCGTCACTGGTGACCGATGGACGCCAGTGACGCTTTTTTACAAATACCACAGTATTTCACTCAGCAAATCGGGGGTTCTGCCGTTACAGTGGTTGGCATATTGCCATCAATTGATTTGACCGGTCGGAGCTTTACCCTTGCCGCGTTCTTCCGCTGTGCGTTTCAGTCACTTCCTGCCGTCATTGTTGCTGTTGCTGGCGGGGCTTGCGGCTGCATACATCAAGGATCTGAACGTCTTTTTCACCTCGCTGTTCAACGTGCTGCCCACTCTGGTGCTGTTGCTCGGTGGCGCCTATTGCGCGGTATACCGACGTCAGCGTGAACTGTTTCTGATGGTCACGGTGTACATCGCCTACTTCCTGCTCGACACCCAGACTGACTATTACCGCGACAACGGCAAGGTGCGCGACGATGCCGCCGTGGTCTTTCATTTGTGTTGCCTGCTGCTGCCGCTGCTGTTTGGCATCTTCGCGGCATGGCAGGAGCGCACCCATCTGTTCCAGGACATGGTGGCGCGTTTCGCCGTATTGCTGGCGGTCGGCAGCGTGGCGCTGGGACTTGAGCAAAGCTATCCGCACGCGCTGCTGATCTGGCTGTCGGAGATTCGCTGGCCTGCCTTGCATGGTGCCTGGATGAGCCTGATCCAGTTGTCCTATCCGGTGTTCATGGCTGCGTTTGTGCTGCTGGCCTGGCAATACTGGCGTAGCCCGCGACCGCTGCATGCCGCGCAATGGGTGGGGCTGCTCGGGTTGTTCTGGATGTTGCCGAAAACCTTCATCCTGCCGTTCACGCTGAACATCATGTGCAGCCAGGTGATGCTGATGATCGCCGCCGCCGTTGCCCATGAAGCCTATCAAATGGCTTTCCGCGACGAACTGACCGGGCTGCCGGGCCGTCGAGCGCTGAATGAACGCATGCAACGGTTGGGGCGCAACTACGTGTTGGCGATGAGCGACGTCGACCACTTCAAGAAATTCAACGACACCCACGGCCACGATGTCGGCGATCAGGTGCTGCGGCTGGTGGCCAGCAAGCTGGCGAAAATCGGCGGTGGCGGTAAGGCGTATCGCTATGGCGGCGAGGAATTTGCCCTGGTGTTTGCAGGCAAGACCCTCGAAGAGTGCATGCCGCACCTGGAAGTCATCCGCGAGTCCATCGCCACTTACAACATTCAGCTGCGTAATCAGGAAAGTCGCCCGCAGGACGATAATCAGGGGCGCCAGCGGCGTGCCGGTTCCGCTGCGTCGAGCGTATCGGTGACGGTCAGTATCGGCGTTGCCGAACGGATCGATCAACGCACCCCGGAAGAGGTGCTCAAGTCCGCTGACCAGGCGCTCTACAGTGCCAAGGGCGCCGGGCGCAACTGCGTGATGGCGTTCGGGCAGAACCGCCGCGGCGCGGTGCGCATGGAGGCGGCTACGGTTGAGTGATGATGACGCATTCAGCGTCTGGACGGTGATTGTGAGGCGTGGTCGGCGGCAGTAGGTTGAAGAAATCTGCTGACGGAGAATGACCATGCCCGAGTACAAAGCTCCCTTGCGCGACATGCGCTTTCTGATCGACCACGTCTTCGACTTTCACAGTAACTACGCTGCACTGGGGGCCACCGATGCCAGCCCGGACATGGTCAATGCGATCCTCGAAGAAGGCGCGAAGTTCTGCGAAAACGTGCTGTCGCCGCTCAACCGCAGTGGCGATGAAGAAGGCTGCCATTTCGATAATGGCGTGGTGACAACGCCTGCAGGCTTCAAGCAGGCTTTCGCACAGTATGTGGAAGGTGGCTGGCATGGCCTGGCGGCCGATCCAGCGTACGGCGGCCAGGGTTTGCCCAGCTCTCTGGGGCTGGTCATCAGCGAAATGGTGGCTTCCAGCAACACCTCATGGGGCATGTACCCCGGCCTGACCCACGGTGCGATGTCGGCGGTCCACGCCCATGGCACCGAGGAGCAGAAACAGACCTATTTGAAGAAGCTCACCGCTGGCCAATGGACTGGCACCATGTGCCTGACCGAAGCCCATTGCGGCACCGACCTTGGCATCATCAAGACCCGCGCCGTACCTCAGGCCGATGGCAGTTACGCGATCTCCGGCAGCAAGATTTTCATCTCCGCCGGTGAGCACGATATGAGCGATAACATCATTCACCTGGTATTGGCCAAGTTGCCGGATGCACCGGCCGGGACCAAGGGCATTTCGCTGTTCATCGTACCCAAGTTCCTGCCCGATGCCTTGGGTGAAGCAGGCGAGCGCAATGGCGTGTCTTGCGGCTCGATCGAGCACAAAATGGGCATCAAGGCCTCGGCCACCTGCGTACTGAATTTTGATGGGGCCAAGGGTTTCCTGATCGGTGAAGCGAACAAGGGCCTGAACTGCATGTTCACCATGATGAACCACGCGCGGCTGGGCACCGGCATGCAGGGGTTGTGTCTGGGCGAGGCGAGCTTCCAGGGTGCGATCAAGTACGCCAACGAGCGATTGCAGATGCGCTCGCTGACCGGCCCGAAAGCGCCGGAAAAGGCCGCCGACCCGATTATCGTGCACCCTGATGTGCGGCGGATGTTGCTGACGATGAAAGCCTTCAACGAGGGCAATCGCGCGCTGACCTACTTCACCGCGCAGTTGCTCGACATTGCACACCTGAGCCCGGATGAAACGGCGCGTCAGGATGCCGAAGACCTGCTGGCACTCCTCACACCGATCTGCAAAGCCTTCATGACCGACACCGGGCTGGAGGTGACCAACCACGGCATGCAGGTGTTCGGCGGCCACGGGTTCATTCGCGAATGGGGTATGGAGCAGTTGGTACGCGACTGCCGTATCGCGCCGATCTATGAAGGTACCAACGGTATACAGGCGCTGGACTTGCTGGGGCGCAAGGTACTCGGCAGCCAGGGCAAGCTGCTGCGCGGGTTCACCAAAATCGTCCACAAGTTCTGTGTTGATAATGTCGGGCATCCACAACTGGCCGGGTATGTGGCGCAGCTCGATCAACTGAACCGGCAGTGGGGTGAGTTGACGACCAGAGTCGGCATGGCGGCGATGAAAAACCCTGACGAAGTCGGTGCCGCGTCGGTGGATTACCTGATGTACAGCGGTTACATCATCCTCGGCTACCTGTGGTTGCGCATGGCGCTGGTGGCTCAGGCGCAGCTCGATGCTGGTAGCGGCGATGGCGACTTCTGCCGGGGCAAATTGGCGACCAGCGAGTTTTACTTCAAGCGTCTGTTGCCACGCACTGCCGCACATCGGGCAGCCATCGAAGCGGGTAGCGATTGCCTGATGCAACTGCCAGCGGAGATGTTTGCGCTTTAGTCATGTAAATCCGTTACAAAGAAGCTCGCCTTGCGCGGGCTTTTTTGTTGGTGACTAAAAATAACAAAATAGTCATGAGATGACCCTATGTGTCACAAAAGTTGTTGAGGTACACTCCGACCCAACGAAAACACTCTTCCTGTGAATCACCTGTATAGATCTTGCGAGGTTTGCCATGGCTGACTACAAAGCGCCCCTGCGCGATATGCGCTTCGTCCTCAATGAAGTTTTCGAGGTCGCCAAACTATGGGCCGAGCTGCCTGCACTGGCCGAGACCGTCGATGCAGAAACGGTCGAGGCCATCCTGGAAGAAGCCGGCAAAGTCACCAGCAAAAGCATCGCACCGTTGAGCCGTGCCGCTGACGAAGAAGGTTGCCATTGGGTGGACGGTGCCGTCACCACGCCGGCAGGTTTCCCGCAGGCCTATCAGACCTACGCAGAAGGCGGCTGGGTCGGTGTCGGTGGCGATCCATCCTACGGCGGCATGGGCATGCCCAAGGCCGTTTCGGCCCAGGTCGAAGAAATGGTCAACTCCGCCAGCCTGGCGTTCGGTCTGTATCCGATGCTGACCGCCGGCGCGTGCCTGTCGATCAACGCCCACGCCAGCGAAGAGCTCAAAGCCGCGTACCTGCCGAACATGTATGCCGGCATCTGGGCTGGTTCCATGTGCCTGACCGAACCACACGCCGGTACCGACCTGGGGATCATCCGCACCAAGGCCGAGCCTCAGGCCGACGGTTCCTACAAAGTCAGCGGCACCAAGATCTTCATCACCGGTGGCGAACACGACCTGACCGAAAACATCATCCACCTGGTGCTGGCCAAGCTGCCGGACGCACCGGCGGGTCCGAAAGGCATTTCGCTGTTCCTGGTGCCCAAGTTCATGGTCAATGCCGATGGCAGCCTGGGCGCGCGCAACCCTGCGAACTGCGGTTCGATCGAACACAAGATGGGCATCCAGGCGTCCGCCACCTGCGTGATGAACTTCGACGAGGCCGTGGGTTATCTGGTCGGCGAGCCGAACAAGGGCCTGGCGGCGATGTTCACCATGATGAACTATGAGCGACTGGGCGTGGGTATCCAGGGCCTGGCCACTGGCGAGCGCTCGTATCAGAACGCCGTGGAATACGCACGTGATCGGCTGCAAAGCCGTGCGCCAACCGGCGCACAGAACAAGGACAAAGTGGCTGACCCGATCATCGTCCACCCGGACGTGCGTCGCATGCTGCTGACCATGAAAGCCTCGAACGAGGGTGGCCGTGCGTTCTCCACCTACGTGGCGATGCAACTGGACACCGCCAAGTTCAGCGAAGATGCCGCCACCCGCAAGCGCGCGGAAGATCTGGTGGCATTGCTGACCCCGGTGGCCAAGGCGTTCCTGACCGACCTCGGCCTGGAAACCACCGTACACGGCCAACAGATCTTTGGCGGCCACGGTTACATCCGTGAATGGGGCCAGGAGCAACTGGTGCGCGACGTGCGCATTACCCAGATCTATGAAGGCACCAACGGCATCCAGGCACTGGACCTGGTCGGGCGCAAGATTGTCGGCAGCGGCGGGGCGTTCTACAACCTGTTCGCCGACGAGATTCGTCACTTCACGGCAACCGCCAGTACGGATCTCGCCGAGTTCACCAAGCCGCTGAACGACGCCGTGACCACCCTCGATGAACTGACTACGTGGTTGCTGGATCGGGTCAAAACCAATCCGAACGAAATCGGCGCGGCGTCGGTCGAGTATCTGCAGGTGTTCGGCTACGTGGCCTACGCCTACATGTGGGCCCTGATGGCCAAGGCGGCTCTCGGCAAGGAAGCGCAAGACGATTTCTACGCCAGCAAGCTGGGCACGGCGCGGTTCTATTTCGCCCGCCTGTTGCCGCGCATTCACTCGTTGAGCGCGTCGGTGAAGGCCGGTAGCGAATCGTTGTTTCTGCTGGATCCAGGACAATTCTGAGGCAGTAGCATTTTGTAAGCATTCTCTTACATAACGTGCTGCTGTTCTCCCATAGATGCAAATTGGATCCAGAGCTAATCTATTTCACATGGACGTAGCGCAGGAAGCGCAAAGCAACAACACGGACACGTAGGATTCTGCCAGGACGGCGGAATGAAATGGATGTCAGGGAAACAGTCTGCAAAGCCCCGCTTCGGCGGGGTTTTCTTTTGCCCAAAGAAAAGTTTCTAGCTCAGCCCATCCAGGGCCTGCGCGCTGTTCATGCGCACATCCGGGCCATTTATCACCTCTTCCAGCAATGTCCGCAGCAATGCCAGAGAAGTCTGTTGCCGTTGCACATCCCGACACACCAAGCCGACTTTCAGCGGCACTCGCGGTTCGCTCAGGGGTTTCCACAGCAGTTCGTGGTTGCCATGGGTCTTTTGCGAGCGCCCGGGCAGTACCGTCGCCAGGCGCGTGTGCGGCAGGCTGTCGAGGATGCCGGCCATGTTGTTCAGTTCGGCTTGCACCTGTGGGCGACGTCCGAGGCTTGTCAGTTGTGCCTGCCAGATCTGCCTTATTTGAAATTCCTCGCCCAGCAGCAACATCGGCAGCTCGGCAGCCTGACTCATGGACACTTTTTTGAATTCACGCAGCGGATGCTCTGCCGGGATGACCAGGGTCAGTTCATCTTCGTACAGCATCACGCCATGCAAACCAGGCTGGCGGGGTGGCAGGTAGCTGATGCCGATGTCCAGAGAGCCGTTGAGTAGTCGCCGCTCGATTTCCAGGCCGGTCAGTTCATAGATCTGCACCACCAGATGCGGCTGCGCCTTGCGCACTCGCTCGAGCATCTGCGGAACGAGGCTGGTGTGCACGGTCTGCAATACACCGATGGCCAGGGTGCGCAGCGCCTGACCCTTGAAGTTGCCAAGCGCTTCCCGTGCCCGTTGCAGGCCATCGAGCAATGGCAGGGCGTGGTTGTACAGTGTGTGGGCCGCGAGCGTCGGCAACAGGCGTTTGCTACTGCGCTCGAACAGGCTCACATCGAGGTTTTGTTCCAAGTGGCGGATTTGCTGGGACAGTGCCGGCTGGGAAATGGACAGGCGCTCGGCGGCCCGGCCCACGTGGCCTTCTTCATAGACCGCGACGAAATAACGCAGTTGCTTGAAATCCATAAGTATTACTTATTGAAAATGCTGAGAAATCGAAATGGCTGAACACCCCGTCTGAGCCTAGTCTAACCGCATTCACAGGGCTTACAGGGCCATAGAGCGCGATGAATACCGTTTGTTTCGATGGTGTTTACATAGGTAAGGCAAAAAACCTCAAAAGAGGTTTTTTCAGATGAATCTGTTCAGTCTGCGTCGCAGTCCTCCCAGTCTTGATGATCTGGTCATGGACGCCTCCCTGCCATCCCAAGGCGATAACCTTTCCAGCGAGTACTTGATGCCCAGTGTCGAGCGGCCGAAACAGGTATTTGTGCGTGGCCAGGGCTCATGGTTGTGGGACAGCGATGACCGTGCATATCTGGATTTTTCCCAGGGCGGTGGGGCCAACAGCCTTGGCCACAGCCCTTCGGTACTGGTCAACGCAATCACTGCCCAGTCTCAATCGCTGATCAATCCGGGGTTCGGCCTGCATAACCGCGGCATGCTCAGCCTCGCCGAGCATCTGTGTGCCAGCACCGGCAGTGATCAAGCTTACCTGCTCAATACCGGCAGCGAAGCCTGTGAGGCGGCGATCAAACTGGCGCGCAAATGGGGCCAGCAGCATCGCGGCGGCGCATCGCGAATCATTGTGGCCAACAACGGTTGCCACGGCCGGAGCCTGGCGACGATTTCGGCGTCGGACAGTTCGACATTGATCAACCGATTCGAGCCGCAACTGCCGGGCTTCAGCCATGTCCCGTTCAACGACCTTCCGGCCTTGCATGCGGCCGTGGATGAACGGACCGTAGCGATCATGCTCGAGCCGATCCAGAGCGAAGCCGGCGTGATTCCGGCCACCGCACATTACCTCAAGGGTGCTGAACGCCTGTGCCGTGAACTCGGAATTTTGCTGATATTCGACGAAGTGCAAACCGGCATCGGCCGTTGTGGCACCTTGCTCGCGGAACAGTCCTGCGGCGTAACGGCGGATATCGTTGTGCTCGGCAAAGGGTTGGGCGGCGGTGTGCCCTTGGCTGCGCTGCTGGCGCGGGGCAAGGCTTGCTGTTTCGACATTGGCGAAGTGACGGGTACTCATCACGGCAATGCGTTGATGACCGCCGCGGGGCTTTCGGTACTCGCTACGGTGCAGGACAAGGCTTTCCTCAAGCACGTCTCGGAAACCGGTCAACACCTGCGTGAAGGCTTGGGGCGTTTGGCCCATCGTTACGATCACGGCGAGTTGCGCGGACAGGGGCTGCTTTGGGGGCTGACGCTGTCGGACGATTGCGCTGACGCGGTAGTCAAGGCCGCGCTGTACGAAGGCTTGCTGCTCAATGCCCCGCAACCCGACTGCCTGCGTTTTACCCCGGCGTTGAATGTCAGCAACGCCAACATCGATGAAATGCTCCTGCGCCTGGCGCGCGCCTTCTCCCGAGTACGCACCGCGCAATTGCAGTGCCGCAAAGGGATTGCCGTCTGATCCAACGCGCCTTGCACAACTTCCAGAACCGTCTCGCGGTAAAACGCACGCCTCACGCCTGATTCTTTTCGCGTGGGGCGTTTTTTTATTTGCCAATTTCAATGAAGGGAAGTAGTTCGGGAGCAGAAGGACTGAACCCTGACAAACGGCACAGGTCGATTGGCTGTAGGGTTCGAACAAGCCCACCCCAATCAGGAGCTGCCCCATGGACTTTATTCGCATCATCATCGCCATCCTGTTGCCGCCGCTCGGTGTGTTTCTGCAAGTAGGATTCGGCGGAGCGTTCTGGCTGAATATTCTGCTGACGTTGTGCGGTTATATTCCAGGGATCGTGCATGCGGTTTACATCATCGCCAAGCGCTGAGTTTTTGCGGCGCCAGGTAGATCGCTTTCGCGAGCAGGCTCGCTCCCACAGGGTTTTGCGTAAACCCTAGACTCTGTGGGAGCGAGCCTGCTCGCGAAGGGCGCGCCACAATTCATGTCTGTGGCGCCAATGTCAGTGCGCCAATTCCATCACCCGCTTGTAAAACAACCACTCCTGCTCCAGCGCATGGGCCTGGTTACCGGCCTTGCGAAAGCCGTGGCGTTCGTCGGCGTAATAATGCGCTTCGACCAGGATGCCGTTGTCCTGCAGCGCCGTGACCATGTCGCGGGTCTGTTGCGGGACGACCACGGCATCCAGCTCTCCCTGAAAGAAGATCATCGGCACGCGGATGTTGCTCGCATGCAGCAGCGGCGTGCGGGCCGCATAGCGTTCGGCATCCAGCTGCGGATCGCCGATCAGCCAGTCCAGATAGTCGCTTTCGAATTTATGGGTCGCACGCCCCAGCGCCACCGGGTCGCTGACCCCATACAGACTGGTGCCAGCGCGGAACACGTTGTGAAAGGCCAAGGCGCAAAGGGTGGTGTAGCCGCCGGCGCTGCCGCCGCGGATGAAGGTCTTGTCGGCGTCGATCAGGCCGCGTTCGTTGAGGTAACCGACCACGGCGCAGGCGTCTTGCACATCGACATCGCCCCAACTCAGGTGCAGTGCCTGGCGATAGGCCCGGCCATAACCGCTGCTGCCGCGATAGTTGAGGTCGGCTACGGCGAAGCCCCGCTGGGCCCAGAACTGGATACGCGGATCAAGCATCGGGTAGCACGCCGACGTCGGTCCGCCATGGATGAACACCACCAATGGCGGTTTTACATCGCCGGTCATCGCCGGGTAGAAGAAGCCGTGCGCCTCACCTGAGCCACTTGGGTAGCGCAAGGTTTGCGGGCGGCTGATCTGTTCGGGAGGAAGTGGTGCGATGCCGCCGGCCAATACATTCACTTGCCGGTTCTGGCGGTCGATGGCGATGACGGCGGTTGAACTGACGGGGGACGCCGCGATGCAATAGATGAACTGCTCATCCATGGCGAGATGGCGGAAGCGGCTGTAGTCGCCGGTGAAGTCGGCGCTGGAGTCGCCGCCTATGCCCAATCGACCAAACCCGCCTTCGGTCCAACTGGCCAGATAACTTTCTTCGTTCAGCGGCAGCCAGGTGCAGCCGCCGAGTTGCCAGGGCGCGGGACCATGGTCGGCGGTGGCACTTGGCAAGGGGCTCAGGTCTTTACCGGACTCCCTCCATGGCTGCCAGTAACCGGCGCGATCCGTCAGGCAATACAAGCGACCACCGGCATCAAACCGTGGTTGTTGCACAGACTCTTGAGCGCCGTCACCCGCCACACAACGAGCCTCGGCAAACCCGCCATTGGCATGGCGCTCGGCAACCATCAAACGGGTTGCAGTCCACGGCTGATCCGGGTGACTCCATTCGATCCAGGCCAGGCGCCGGGCATCCGGGCTCAGCGTCGGCGCGGCGTAGAAATCAGCACCCTCGGCCAGCAGATGACGTACGCCATCGTACAGATCGATTGCCACCAGCCGGTGTTGATCGCGATGCTCCTCGACCGCCAGCACCTGCCCTTGCGCAAACTGCAGATCGCCGTAACGGCACACGCCAGACGTCAGCCTTTCGGGCGCTTCACCTTGCAGTGTTTGCCGATACAACTGCTGGTCGGCCTCGTTGACAAAAACGACACCGTCGTCTGTCAGACAAAACGCTCCACCGCCATATTCGTACACACGACTGCGCACGCTGAAGCCCGGTGGCGTCAGGCATTTCGCTGCGCCGTCATGCCAATGCCAGATCCGGCACGCCGCGTCTTCGGGGCGGTACTCGTTCCAGAACAGGCCCTGTCGACCAACCTGCAGCTCGGCAAAGTCGATACCGGCCGCGACGGCTTTGGCAGCGCTGAGAGGTTCAGCTCTTGGCGATGAGGCGTGAGTTTCGTTCATTGCGAAAGGCCAGTTGGTCAATGGTCTGGGTCGTGTGTTCGGCTTCTTCGCGAGCCTTGAGGATCACGCCGTGTTGTGGCGACTTGCTGCACACCGGGTCGGCGTTGCTGGCGTCACCCGTGAGCATGAACGCCTGGCAGCGGCAGCCGCCGAAGTCTTTTTCTTTCTCGTCACAGGAGCGGCACGGTTCGGGCATCCAGTCATAACCGCGAAAGCGGTTGAAGCCGAACGAGTCGTACCAGATGTGTTGCATGCTGTGGTCGCGCACGTTGGGAAACTGTACCGGCATCTGTCGGGCACCGTGACAGGGCAGGGCGGTTCCGTCTGGCGTGACCGTCAGAAAAATACTGCCCCAGCCATTCATGCAGGCTTTCGGACGTTCTTCGTAATAGTCCGGGGTGACGAAAATCAGCTTGCACGGGTGCCCTTCGGCTTCCAGTTTGGCGCGGTATTCATTGGTGATGCGTTCGGCGCGCACCAGTTGTTCCTTGGTCGGCAACAGCCCGACGCGATTGAGCTGCGCCCAGCCGTAGAACTGGCAAGTGGCGAGCTCGACAAAGTCCGCCTCAAGGGCGATGCACAGCTCGATGATGCGGTCGATCTGGTCGATGTTGTGCCGATGGGTGACGAAGTTCAGCACCATCGGATAGCCGTGGGCCTTCACCGCCCGAGCCATTTCCAGCTTCTGCGCAAAGGCTTTTTTCGAACCGGCCAGCAGATTGTTCACCTGCTCGTCGCTGGCCTGGAAACTGATCTGGATGTGATCGAGGCCGGCCTTCTTGAAATCGCTGATTTTCTGCTCGGTCAGGCCGATGCCGGAGGTGATCAGGTTGGTGTAGAAGCCCAGTTTGCGGGCTTCGGCAATCAGTTCGGCGAGGTCCTGGCGCACCAGCGGTTCGCCACCGGAAAAGCCCAGTTGCGCCGCGCCCATTTCCCGTGCTTCGCGGAACACCTTGATCCACTGTTCGGTGCTCAGTTCCTGGCCTTGCTCGGCGAAATCCAGCGGATTGGAACAGTAGGGGCATTGCAGCGGGCAGCGGTAGGTCAGCTCGGCCAGCAGCCACAGCGGCAGGCCGACTTCAGGTTTGGGCGGCACTTGCACCGATGAATCAGGCAAGTTCGATCCAGTGCTGCGCACGGGCAACCTCCATGAATTGCTCGATGTCGTCACCAAGCTCGGGCACGCCGGGGAACTGTTGCTCGAGTTCGGCGATGATCGCCGCGACATCCCGTTCTCCGTCAATCAAACCACCGATCAGCGCGGCACTTTCGTTGAGCTTTATCATGCCTTCCGGGTACAGCAGCACATGGCCTTTTTGCGCCGGTTCGTACTGGAAGCGGTAGCCGGGGCGCCAGGTCGGGGTCTTGCTGCGATCGAAACTCATAAGGTGATTCCTTTGTGCCAGACCCGCTCCCCGGTCACGCTGTGATACGGCGGGCGTTTCAGTTCGTAGGCCATGCTCATGGCATCGAGCATGCTCCAAAGAATGTCCAGTTTGAACTGGAGAATTTCCAGCATGCGCTCCTGGCCCTCCCGAGTTGTGTAGTGCTGCAAGGTGATCGCCAGACCGTGCTCGACATCACGCCGTGCCTGGCCAAGGCGCGTGCGGAAATATTCGTAGCCGGTCGGATCGATCCACGGGTAATGCTGTGGCCAGCTGTCCAGGCGCGACTGGTGAATCTGCGGGGCGAACAGTTCGGTCAGCGAGCTGCTGGCGGCTTCCTGCCAACGGGCGCGACGGGCGAAGTTGACGTAGGCGTCCACGGCGAAGCGCACGCCGGGGAGCACCAGCTCCTGGGAACGCAACTGATCCGGGTCGAGACCCACGGCCTGGCCCAGGCGCAGCCAGGCTTCGATGCCGCCGTCTTCACCGGGCGCACCGTCGTGGTCAAGCAGGCGCTGAATCCACTCGCGGCGAATCTCGCGCTCCGGGCAATTAGCCAGAATGGCCGCGTCCTTCAGGGGAATGTTCACCTGATAGTAGAAACGGTTGGCGACCCAGCCCTGGATCTGCTCACGGCTCGCCCGGCCTTCGTACATCGCCACGTGGTAGGGGTGATGGATGTGGTAATAGGCGCCTTTGGCGCGCAGGGCCGCTTCGAATTCGGCGGGGGACATCGGGGTGTTGGTCATCGCGGTTCTCCGGTGCACAACCGTTGGAATCTTCGGTGTCTGGGCGGGCGCCTTCGCGAGCAGGCTCGCTCCCACAGAGTTACGCGGTCAACTGTGGGAGCGAGCCTGCTCGCGAAGGGGGTATCCGCTACAGCACAATACTCATGCCGTCATACGCCACTTCAACCTGGCGCCTATCCAGTTCCGCCCGCTCCGGTGAATCCTCATCGAGAATCGGGTTGGTGTTGTTGATGTGGATAAGCACCTTGCGCTGTTCGGGCAGTTGCTCAAGCACTTCGAGCATGCCGCCGGGGCCGTTTTGCGCCAGATGGCCCATCTCCCGGCCGGTGCGGGTGCCGACGCCACGACGCTGCATTTCATCGTCATCCCACAAGGTACCGTCGACCAACAGGCAATCGCTGCCGGCCATGATCTCCAGCAGCGGCGCATCCACCTTGCCCAGTCCCGGCGCATAGAACAGCTTGCCGCCGGTGCCCCGGTCTTCGACGATCAGACCGATGTTGTCACCCGGATGGGGGTCGAAGCGGTGTGGCGAGTATGGCGGCGCGGCGCTGCGCAAAGGCAGTGGGGTGAAGCGCAGGTTCGGGCAGGCGGGGATGGTGAAGCTTTGATCGAGTTCGATGCGGTTCCAGTTCAGCCCGCCGTTCCAGTGAGTCAGCATGGTGAACAGTGGAAAACCGCTGCTCAGGTCTTCGTGGACCATGTCGGTGCACCAGACCTGATGCGGGCACCCTTCACGTAGCATGAGCAGGCCGGTGGTGTGGTCGATCTGGCTGTCCATCAGGATGATCGCGCCGATCCCGGTATCGCGCAGGGCACGGCCCGGCTGCATCGGGGCGAAGCTCTGGAGTTGGGCGCGGATGTCCGGGGAGGTGTTGCACAGCACCCAGTTCACGCCGTCATCGGAAATCGCGATGGACGATTGCGTCCGCGCGCTGGCCCGCAGGCTGCCGTCACGAAAGCCTGCACAGTTCACGCAGTTGCAGTTCCACTGGGGAAAACCGCCGCCGGCAGCGGAACCTAGAATCTGGACAAACATGGGCGCTCCATCATTTCAACGCTGAAAATAAAACGCCTCGGATAACCGAGGCGTTGTGCTGCACATCTGCCAAAGCAGAGATTAGCGGCTGGCGAAGTACATGGTGACTTCAAAGCCGATACGCAGGTCGGTGTAAGCAGGTTTGGTCCAGGCCATAAGTCGAACTCCTTCAGGTAGGGTGGGATAGCGCTATCTATAGATATAGTCCACCTCAAGTCAGAGATGTTCCAGATAGTTAGGTTGCTATGTTACTCAAAAAATCAAAGAAATTGCCCGTGAAACTTTGAGAAAGCTCCTTGCAGCCCCGGTAATGATCATTTTGCCGCTTGCCATGGCTCACCCGGGCTGGCTGCACTGGCAAGGCAGCGCCAGCCGCCCTCGGCCTGATTCAGACGTCGGGCCATAGCCAGTAGAGCAGCCCGGTCGATTTGCACAATGGACTGGGGCAATTGCGTCAGATATTCCGACGAGCGGCCGGCCAGCTTGCCCTGCCAGAGCAATTCGGCCGCTTGAGCGGTAGTGAGCGCAGCGCTGGAAAACTGATCCCCCAGAGCCTGGCGTTGAGCATTGAAGGTGCCGTCGTCGAGCGTCTGGATCAGGTCCGGCAATTGATTCAGGAATTGCTCGATGTGTTGCAGCAACTCCATTGGCATAACGCTTGGCGATTGCACACCGAACAGCAGCCCGGTCTGCCCGTGGATCTGCCGCAGGGCGATGAACACCGCATAACCCAATTGCAACTCCACCCGCAGGCGCTGATAGAACGGCGTCTGGGAGAGGTGAGCGAGCAAACGCCACGCGGCTTCGTCGGCTATCGCCTGGGTGGCTGTCGGACAGAACAGCAGCAGCGCGTGTTCGCTGGAGGTGGTATCGACATGGCTCCACAGACGTTGTGAATGGATCGAAGCGGGTGGCGTCAGCTGATTGTCCGGCGTGCCGGGTACGCGGCTCAACGCCAGACCCATGGCCGCTTGAGTCTGAGCCGATAACCCGATGGCCAGCCCATCCCAGCGCGCACTCGACCAGAGTTGCTGCAAGTCATCCGAGTTCGCAGTGTGCTCAAGGCAGTAATCGGGCAATGCCTTGAGCAGTTGCCGAATCGGTATTGGCGCCACGCACGTCGGTTCAGCTTGTGAGACCACGGCATCAGGTTGTGTCAGTTCTTTCAGCGCATGCTCCAGGACGATGGGCATCGGCTCTTGTAGCCCGCTCAACTTCAGTAGCCATTCGTTGCCCGAGGCACTGAAGGCAAAATCCACACCGGCCTGACGCGCGTCTTCGCGCAACGGTTGCAGGCTGTTTTCCAGTTGTGATTGAAGGTGGCTGCCGGGAGCCGAGCCCAGACGCCAACGCAGATAAATCGCACCTTCAACAGCGTTATCCGGGAATGCCTGGCTGAATTGCATCGGTGAACGTTCACGGCGGCTGCGCGAGCGGTCCTGGGCGAACGTGCGCAGGCCGCGGTGGGCACTGGTCTGGCCACGAATCAATCCGGCATTGGGTGCCGGTGCTTCGGAGCGCAAGAACGGGTTGGGTGTCGGCAATTGCCAAGGGCCGTTGAAGTTATCCACAGCGCCGATTTGTTTGAGGATCTGTTTGAGAGCTGTAACACCCGGTTCGGATAGCCCGACTTCGCGTTGTTCGCTGTCCAGTCGGGCCAGTTGCAAGGCGCTGCTGACTTGCTGCTGGCGCTGGAGCAGGGTGGCGTACTCTTCGCGCAATGGGCGCCAGTCTTGTTCGGCAAAGAAACCAAGCCAGTCCATCAGGCGTTCGCGGATGCCTGTTGCCGGGGACGCGGCAGGCAGGGTGAATTCGATATGCAGCAAGGCTTGACCGGCGAACTGGTACAGCGGCTGGGCCTTCAGGTGATCGGCCAGCCCGCGTTCGCGCAGGTCCGCCAACAAGCTGCCGGGTTTTGCCATGTTCAGCCAGTGGCACAGGAACGCCAGCGCTTCGGCAGAAAATTCGGGCAGTGCTTCAAGGGCAAACAGCAGATCCAGGCGCCGCTCGCCAGCTTGTTGATAACTGTTGGCCGAGGCATCCATCAGTGGCGTCGGGGCCTGTTGAGTGACTGTTTCGCCTTTGGCAATGACGCTGCCGAAGGCTTCGGCCATCGTCTTCAATTCATCGAGGCTCTGCGGCCCGACCAGGCTCAAGGTCATTTGTCCGGTCTGGTAAAACCGCTGATAAAAGTCCTGCAGCGCCTGCTGAAACTCGGGTTGTTGCAGCGGCAGACTGTCACGATTGCCGGCATGAAAACCCCGCAATGGGTGAGCCTCGCCAAGCCTGCTGAACAAAGAAAACTGTTGCTGCGCTGCGGCATCCTGCGACCAGGCGACAAATTCCGCCTGCAACACTTCGCGTTCCCGCTGCTGGTCGTCCGGATTCATACGCGGATGAGCGAGCATGTCTGACAGACGCTCCAGCCCACCGGCAAATGCCTGGGGCGGCAGTTCGAAAAAGTAGTCCGTGGTGCGTTCGCTGGTTCGCGCATTCACTTGCCCGCCATGACTCTGGACGTAGGCCATCAACCCTTGCCCAGCAGGAAAACGCTCAGTCCCCAGAAACAGCAAATGCTCAAGAAAATGCGCAAGGCCGGGCCACGCCAGCGGCACATCATGGCTGCCCGCAGCGACCCGCAACGCTGCTGCGCCGCGTTTCAGAGTCGGGGCATGACGCAGGGTCACCCGCAGGCCGTTGGCCAGGGTTTCAGTGTGGGGGCGAAGGGGATTCAGCGCGGGCATGGGCACTTCCAGAACAGTGAAGTGCCAATGCTAGCGGATTAGGGGGCGTTCAGGTCGCCGTAAAGCTCGGGACGACGATCGATCAGGTAGCGATTGGCGGCACGGGAGTCGAGCATCAACTGCCGATCCAGCTCACCGACAATCAGTGCTTCATCCAGCCCGGCCTGAGCGATACGGCTGCCGTCCGGCGCGGCGATGCTGCTTTGGCCGCAGTAATGGATGTCGCCTTCATGGCCGCAGTAGTTGGCGTAAGCCACATAGCATTGGTTTTCGAAGGCGCGGGAGCGCACGGTGACATCGGCGACGAAATCGAACGGAATCATGTTCGCGGTCGGCACCAGGATCAGCTCGGCACCGGCCAAGGCCAGGCGTCGGGCGTTTTCCGGAAATTCCAAGTCGTAGCAGATCAGGAAACCGAGCTTCCAGCCATTGAGCTCAATGATAGGAAACTCGTCGGAACCTGCGCTGAACATCGAGTGATCGAGATCGCCGAACAAGTGCGTCTTGCGGTAGTTGCACAGGCGCTCGCCATTTGCGTCGATCAACTGCACGGCGTTGTAGATCTGCCCGTCGGCGGTGCGCTCCGGGTAGCCATACAAGATGGCGATCCCGGCAGCCTTGGCAATGCGCGCGATCTGCTGCGCCGACTCACCGTTGTAAACCTCCGCGAGCACGCTGACGGCATCGACACCGATGTTGTAGCCGGTCAGGAACATCTCCGGCAGCACCAGCAGGTCCGCACCTTTGGCTTCCAGCGCAAGCTGCTGCAAGCGTTGCAGGTTGCCGGCGACGTCCAGAGGCAGCGGCGGACATTGGTAAAGGGCTACGCGCATTTCGGATTCCTCTTACTCGGGCAGGGCGATCGGACCGATTTCGTTGAACACATCTCCTGGACCCGGATTTTCGGCGTGAGTTGCACCGCCGAAGTGTTTCATGATGCCCCAGACCGCGTTGAGCGAGGTCTGCACAGCGCCTTCAACCCAGGCCGGCGTCCACGAAACGTCGTCGCCGGCAATGAAGATCCCGCGCTGCTCGGGCGGCATGTCGTCCTGCATGAAGTGCGCGTACATGCGTTGGTTGTAGCGGTAGTGACCGGGCAGGGCGCCTTTGAATGCACCAAGGAAATGCGGGTCGGCTTCCCAGGACACGGTAATCGGATCGCCGATGATCCGCGCTGCGATGTCGACTTTCGGGTAGATCTTTTTCAATGCATCCAACGCCAGTTTCACGCGTTTTTCCACAGGGTGCGGGAGCATTTTCAGCGCGTCGCTCATCCACGAGTACGACAGGCAAATCACCCCCGGCTTGTCGTCGCCGTTGTCGAACAGGTAGGTGCCGCGGGTCAGGCGATCGGTGAGGGTCATGCTCATCAGGTCGCGACCGGTTTCCGGATCCTTGTCCTTCCAGAACGGCCGGTCGACCATCACGAAGGTCTTCGACGACTGCATGTAGCGGGTACGGTCCAAAGCCATCCACATCTTTTGCGAGAACAGGGTTTCGTCGCATTCGATCTGAGTGGTCAGCAACCAGCTTTGGCAGGTGGTCAGCACTGCGGCGTATTCGCGGGTGTCGCCGTTGTTGTCGGTGACCGCAAAACGGCCATCCGGTGCGTGGGCGATTTTCTTCACCCCGGAGCGTGGAGCGCCATTGTGCAACGACTTGAGACTGGTGCCTTGCGGCCAATGCACGCAGCGTTCCGGTACATGGCGCCAGATGCCTTGCGGGACTTGTTCCACGCCACCGACCACCAAATGCTGGTGATCGTCACAGTTGGTCATCACCACGCGGAAGATTTCCAGCATCGAGTTCGGGAAATCGGAGTCCCAGCCGCCTGTGCCGAAGCCGACCTGACCGAACACTTCGCGGTGATGGAACGACAACTTGGCGAAGGCTTTGGAGGTGGCGACGAAGTCGTAGAAGGTGCGGTCGTCCCACAGCGGAACGAGGGTGTTCCACAACTCCTTGAGGCGCGGCACGTCGCGGTCGCGGATTGCTTGCTGGATATCAGAGAATTGTGAACCGGCCTCCAGGGCATCGGCCCAGGCGTCAGCCACTTCCTGAAAGAGTGCAGGAAGATCCGCCAGTTTCTGTGCGTAATGGGTTTTGCCTTCCAGATCGATGACGGTGCTGCCGGAAGCAGGTGTCAGCGGGTTGGGGAAGGGTTTGGTCTCAAGACCCAGCTTGTCGACGTAGTGATAGAACGCGGTGGACGACACCGGAAAACGCATGCCACCCAACTCCGCGACAATGCCATCGGTGCCGTTGAACACCTGGGAGCGCAGGCGGCCGCCCAGCTTCGAGGCCTCATAGACCACCGGTTTCAGGCCAAGCTTCATCAGTTCGTATGCGGCCACCAGCCCCGCGATACCGGCGCCGACAATCGCCACCTCGGTGCCGTGATTATGCTCGGGAATGCTGCCCAGGCCAGCCGGGTGTTCGATCCAGTCGTCGAAGGCGAAGGGAAAGTCCGGGCCGAAAATGGTGACTGGTTTTTTACCGTCTGCAGGATGGCGATTGTTCTTGTTCATGGCTGACCTTACTGGCGACCCGACGCGGAATGCGCATCTGAGTATAGGAAAAGATGCCAGCCATTCTAGAGAGCACAGAACACGTTAATAAGACGCAAAGTGTCGTCGTTTTGTAATTTTACTGGTCAATATGACGATGATGATGTGCATACTGTCCACTGTGGGAGTATTCAAACCGGCTGCCCTCGATCAATCTTGCTACTCAAGATGATCGAAGTCGTGGTCTTCTCCACCCCATCCACACTGCCAATCTGATCCAGCAACTGATCCAGCTGCTCCGGCGAATCGGTGCGCAACCACGCGACATAATCAAATTCGCCACTTACTGCACACAGCTGCTGCACCTGCGCCATCGCGCTCAGGCGTCGCAACACCTCCTTGCCGGAACGCGGCTGCACAGTGATCCCGACATACGCCTGCAACCCGCCATCCACCACCCGCTGTCCGAGGCGCACGCCGTAACCGGTGATCACTTTGGCCTTTTCCAGCCGGACCAGGCGCGAGGTGACCGTGGTGCGAGCGATGCCCAGTTGCCGGGCCAGCATGGCCACGCTCTCGCGGGCGTTGATCTGCAGGGCGGCAATCAACTGGCGGTCGATTTCATCGAGAACGGGTGGGCGAGTGTCAGGCAAAGGCTTATCTCCAGCGGTATGGATCAGTGCGCAAGCATGTTACAGGCAGATTCTGCATGACGCTCGCGACGGATCCCTGATCTGGTCCCGGTACCGTTCATGACATTTCTGTCTGCGACAAATTGCCATAAGTAACTAGTTAGTACATGATTTCGCCCTTGTCACAAATGGGGAAAATTTCCGACATGAACAATTCTGGGGCTGCCGCCGGCAGCAAATGGTTGATGGCGGGGCTGGGTGTGCTGATTGCGCTGATCGGGCTCGGCCTGGCTGGTGGCGGTGGCTATCTGATCGCGCTCGGCGGTAGCTGGTATTTCCTGCTGATGGGCCTGGCGATGCTGGTGTCCGGGTTGATGATCGCCCGGTGCAAGCCGCTCGGCGCATGGCTGTATGGTGGGGCGTTGATCCTCACGGCAAGCTGGGCGGTATGGGATGCCGGTCTCGAATACTGGCCGCTGGTCTCGCGAGTACTGACGTTCGCCGTGATCGGTCTGGTTGTGGCGCTGATCTATCCGACCCTGGTCCGTGCTTCGGGCGCGATCGGCGGGCGTGGTGCTTACGGTCTGGCCGGCATTCTGGGCGTGGGAGTCGTTGCGACAATGGCCTACATGTTCGTCCCGACCCACGTGGTCAAGGCCACCGTTGAGCCTGCGGTAACGCCGGTCGCGCCGGGCACCGAGCAGAAAGACTGGGCTCACTGGGGCAACACCACCGCCGGCAATCGCTTTGCTGCGCTGGACCAGATCAACAAAGGCAACATCGACAAATTGCAGGTCGCCTGGACCTTCCGCACCGGTGACATCCCGCAAAGCACCGGCGCCGGTGCCGAAGACCAGAACACCCCGCTGCAAATCGGTGACACGGTCTACACCTGTACTGCCTACGGCAAAGTCTTCGCCCTGGATGCCGACACCGGCGCCCAGCGCTGGAAGTTCGACCCGCAAGGCACCGCGCCCAACTGGCAGCGTTGCCGTGGCCTGGGCTACTCCGAAACCCCGGCTTCTTCGGACAATCAGCCAACTGCCTGTACGAAACGTCTGTTTCTGCCGACCGGCGATGCGCGCCTGATCGCCATCAATGCCGGCACCGGCAAGCCCTGCGAAGAGTTCGGCAACCACGGTACTGTCGACCTGACCACCGACATGGGTGAAGTGAAGCCCGGTTACTACCAGCAGACCTCGACCCCATTGGTTGCAGGGGACGTGGTGATCGTCGGTGGCCGCGTGGCCGACAACTACTCCACAGGCGAGCCGCCGGGCGTAGTTCGTGCCTACGACGTGCGCAGCGGTGAGCTGGTATGGGCATGGGATCCGGGCAATCCGAACACCACCAAGCGTCCGCCGGCCGGTGAGACTTACACCCGTGGCACGCCGAACGTCTGGTCGGCCATGTCCTACGACGCCAGGCTCGGTCTGGTGTACCTGCCGACCGGCAACGCGACGCCAGACTTCTTCGGCGGTCAACGTACCGGTTTCGACGACAAGTGGAGTTCGTCCATCGTCGCCATCGACGTAAAAACCGGCCAGGTACGCTGGCACTTCCAGACCACCCACCACGATCTGTGGGACTTCGACCTGCCGGCGCAACCGCTGCTGTACGACGTGCCGGACGACAAGGGCGGCACCCAGCCAGCCTTGGCGCAAGTCACCAAGCAGGGCGAGATCTTCCTGCTCAACCGCGAGACCGGCGTGCCGATTGCCCGCGTCGAGGAACGCCCGGTGCCGCAAGGCAAGGTTCCCGGCGAGCGTTATTCGCCCACCCAGCCGTTCTCGGTCGACATGCCGTCAATCGGTAACAAGACCCTGACCGAATCCGACATGTGGGGCGCCACACCGTTCGACCAGTTGATGTGCCGCATCCAGTTCAAAGGCATGCGCCACGAAGGCGTCTACACCCCACCGGGCATGGACCGCGCCCTGCAATTCCCGGGCTCGTTGGGCGGCATGAACTGGGGCAGTGTCTCGGTCGATCCGAACACGAACTACATGTTCGTCAACGACATGCGCCTGGGTCTGGCCAACTACATGATCCCGCGCGACAAGATCGGCGCTGGGGCCAGCGGCATCGAAATGGGCGTGGTACCGCAGGAAGGCACGCCATTCGGCGCAATGCGCGAGCGTTTCCTCTCGGCGGTCGGCATTCCGTGCCAGAAACCACCGTTCGGCACCCTGTCAGCCATCGACCTCAAGACCCACAAACTGATGTGGCAAGTCCCGGTCGGTACCGTGCAGGACACCGGCCCGCTCGGCATCCGCATGCACCTGCCGATCCCGATCGGCATGCCGACCCTCGGCGCGTCACTCTCCACCCAGTCGGGCCTGCTGTTCTTCGCCGGCACCCAGGACTTCTACCTGCGCGCCTTTGATACCGGCAACGGCAACGAAATCTGGAAGTCGCGTTTGCCGGTGGGCAGCCAGTCCGGGCCGATGACCTACGTTTCGCCGAAAACCGGCAAGCAGTACATCCTGCTGACGGTAGGCGGTGCGCGTCAGTCGACCGATCGTGGGGATTATGTGATTGCCTATGCTTTGCCGTAGGAGCGAGCTTGCTCGCGAAGGTCGTGAACGATACGCGTGCTGACTGCTTGGACGCGATGCTTTCGAGCCCTTCGCGGCAGGCTTCCACAAAGCGCGGGGCATCAGGATGGACAGCGACCATCACTCGTAGTCGAATGCGAGAACGAAGGTTCCGAGGCAATGGATATGACGAGGAAGATGCCCCCCGCAGTACGCGATCATGCTCTGCAGATCGCCCATCACGAAATGGGCCACTACGTCGTGGCCCGCGCCCTGGGGTTTGAAACGGGCGGCGTGACCCTGACGGTGACCATGGATTTGCGGCATCAGGGAGGGGCCTGCATTACGCTGGTGCGCCCGATTACATCGATAGAAGCGATGAAAGAGCATCTGGAAGCCCGGATGATGGTGCTCCTGGCTGGCGCAATGGCGCAGACACTGCCTTCAAAACCTTCAGCCGCGAAACGCGTCGACAAGCCGAAAGCCACAGCCATCCTCAAAGGTGAGCAAGGGGCGGAACAGGACTACGCAAAAATCAGGGAGCTTCAGCATCTGCTGCGCAACATCGTCTATCCGGATACAGACCCCGCGTCGTCGGGCAGTATCACGACCGAGATGAAAGCGATCAATGACCGCCTGTGGATGCGGACGCAGGAAATCGTCGAGGCGCTATCCGAGACCATTACTGAACTGGGAGAGACGCTGGTAGACCGCATGGTCCTTGTGGAGCAGTGGGGCCGACCGGCGGATACCTATGAGGTCGTGTTGACGCGAGAAATGCTTGAGCGGTTGGAGATGAGTCAGGCCCGCCCCCTGTAGGAGTGAGCCCAAATAGAAGATTCGGAGTTTGCCTACAAGGTCCTTAGGCGTCATCTGATAAAGCGACGCCTGAAGTAATCGAAACTAAACGTCAGGCGAAAAAAAAGCCGCGTAAAAACGCGGCTTTCTTGATTGGTGGGCCCACACGGACTTGAACCGTGGACCAAAGGATTATGAGTCCTCTGCTCTAACCAACTGAGCTATAGGCCCTCAGTAGGCCGCGGATTATAACGACGGTTTCGCGACTGTGCCATCCGAAAAAGCCATTACGGTTGTACGAAGAAACGTCGCGGCATATTCGTCCGGGGGTAGTGGCGGGCTGACAATGTAGCCCTGGATTTGCTCGCAACCCTCGGCGGCGAGGAATTGCTGTTGCGCCTGGGTCTCGACGCCTTCGGCAATCACGGTGAATTGCATGCTGCGTCCGAGCGCGATGATGGCGCTTACGATCGCCGCATCGTGGGGATCGTCCGGCAGGCCGCGGACGAAGGATTGGTCGATCTTGAGGATGTCCAGCGGCAGTCGCTTGAGGTAACTCAGGGACGAGTAACCGGTGCCGAAGTCATCGATGGCCAGTTGCACGCCCAGATGTTTGAGTTGATGCAGCACCGCCAGCGCTTCTTCGGCCTGGCTCATGATGAAGTTTTCGGTGATTTCCAGTTGCAGGAAACCCGGGTTGAGGCGGTTGTCCTTGAGCAACTGTTCGATACGGCCCAGCAGGTTGGGTTGGCGCAATTGGGCGCCGGCAAGGTTGACCGAGAGCGGGCCGGGACTTTCGTACAACCGGTGCCATTCGGCCATCTGCCGGCAGGCGGTTTCCAGGACCCAGTCGCCGATTTGCAGGATCATGCCGTTCTCTTCAGCCAGCGGGATGAAGTGTTCCGGCGGCACGTCGCCAAAGGTCGGATGGCGCCAGCGGATCAGGGCTTCGGCGCCGACCAGGCTGTAGTCTTCGAGGCTGATTTTCGGTTGGTAGCACAGGTGCAATTCGTTGCGTTCGATGGCGCGGCGCAGTTCGTGCTCCAGTGCCACGCGTTCGCTGGCCTGAGCGGTGAGGTCGCGGGTGTAGCTTTCGACACGGTTGCGGCCTTTGGCCTTGGAACTGTACATCGCGGCGTCGGCGTTCTTGATCAGTGTGGCAACGTCGCAGCCATCCTTCGGATAGAGGCTGGTGCCGATGCTGGCGCTGATGAAAAACTCGTGTTCACCGGCCTGGAACGGCGCGGTGAAACAATTGAGCAACTTGGTGGCGAGGTGGTCGGCATCACTGGGTTGTTGCAGGCCCGGCAGCAGGATTATGAACTCGTCACCGCCCAGGCGCGCCACGGTATCGATGTCACGCAACTGCTCCTTGAGACGTACGGCAATGCCCTTGAGCAGCAGGTCGCCGACCGGGTGGCCCAGGCTGTCATTGATGTGCTTGAAGCGGTCGAGGTCAAGGAACAACACGGCACCCTGGCCACCATTTTCCTTTTGGCTATTGAGCGCGGTGAGCAAGCGGCTTTCAAACAAAGTGCGGTTGGGCAGGCCAGTCAGCGGATCGTGATGCGCTTGATAGTCGAGTTTGGCCTGGGCGTGTTTGAGGCTGGAAATATCGGCGAACACCGCAACAAAGTGGGTGATGAATTTTTCGCGGTTGCGTACGGCGCTGATGGTCAGCCAGCTCGGGTAGAGCTCGCCGTTCTTGCGTCGGTTGGATATCTCGCCTTGCCAGTGACCCTCGGCAGTCAATTGATGCCACATGGCCGCGTAAAACGCGCTGTCGTGCAGACCCGAGGCGAGCAGGCGTGGCGTATGACCCAGGGCTTCGCTCTCGCTGTAGCCGGTGATTTCAGTGAACGCACGATTGACCGCGCTGATGTGTTGCTGGGTATCGGTGATCAATACGCCTTCGGCGGTGCTCTCGAACACGGTTGCAGCCTGTTGCAGTTTTTCCTGCATCAGGTGTCGCTCGGTGATGTCCCGGGCGATGGTCAGCATACAGTCGTCATCGCCAATCGGCAGTGGGCGACTGGACACTTCGCAGAGACGGATCTGCCCGTCACTGCGGCGGATATGGCAGCTGAAGTCGCGGACGAAACCGTCCCGGTGCAACAGATCAAGCATTTGTTTGCGTTCGTTAAGGTTGACCCAGATGCCGAGCTCCAGCGCTGAACGATCCACCGACATAGCGCTGTTGAACCCGGTAATGCGGCTGAAGCCGTCGTTGACCTCCAGCAGCAAGCCATCGCTTTGCCGCGACAGCAGCAAGCCGTCGGGGGAGGCGTGGAAGGCTTTGGCGAATTTTTCTTCGGAGGTTTGCAGTTGTTGCTGGGTTTCCTTGAGCTGGGTGATGTCCCGCACCACGACCACCAGCGCCGATGTCATGTCGAGGTTAAACGGTTCGGCGGAGATCAGGCCGGTAAACACGTGGCCATTGCTGCGACGAAAAGGCATTTCCAGGTTGCGGATGCTGCCGGCCTGCAAGCGTTGCAACAGGCCCGGCCCAACGCCGGGTATTCCCCAGATGTTCAGGTCGGTGGCGGTGTGGCCAATAACGTCCTCGGCCTTGAGGCCGATCTGTTCTTCGAACGCTTCGTTGACTTCCAGCAGGCAACCGTCGCTCAGGCGCGCGATCACCAGAATGTCCGGGCATTGCTGGAACACCGAAGCGAATTTCTGTTCTGACAGGCGCAGCGCTTCTTCGGTGCGCTTGGCGTCGGTGATGTCGATCATCAACCCGCGCAACACCGGCTCATGTCCGTGTTCGATCAGGCTGACGATATCGCGCACCCAAAGACAGCGGCCGTCGGCGGTGATCACCCGGTAATCGAGGCGGTGATCGCGCCCGGCCAGTATTTCGTGGTCGCAGAAGTTCTGGGCGCGGGTCAGGTCGGCGGGGTGAATGATGT
The DNA here is from genome assembly GCF_002113025.1 of Pseudomonas sp. B28(2017). Classification (GTDB taxonomy): domain Bacteria; phylum Pseudomonadota; class Gammaproteobacteria; order Pseudomonadales; family Pseudomonadaceae; genus Aquipseudomonas. The sequence goes on from NZ_NEJH01000003.1 coordinate 655,106, forward strand.
TGCGCCAGAAGCCCGGAATCAGCCAATGGGACAGGGGATAACCAAGAAGGTCTTCGGCGTGGGGCGATACATAGCTGTAGGTGTAGTCGGTGACATTTGCTTCCCAGGCGATGGCCGACAGGCTCTCCACCAGGCCTCTGTAGTGGTACTCGCTGCTGCGCAGTTCCTGTTCAAGATCGACCCGGCGGGCGATTTCCGAACTCAGGCGGCGGTTGATGCGGATAACCGTCGCCAGCACGATGGTCAGCAGCAGCAACCCGGGCAGGCCATAGATCAACAGGTCATTCCAGAACGTTCGATGATCGAGGACGTTGCCGACCCAATGCTCCTGAATGGCGCTGATTTCGGCGGGGCTCATGTCCGCCAGGACTTTGTCGAGAATACCTACAAGCATTGTGTTGTTGCGAGGTACCGCCATGGCCAGTTGGTAGCGATACGGGGTTTCACCGCTGACATACAACCCATCGAGCCTGAGCTGGCGCAGGCTCCAGACACTGGACGCCAGATCGCCCACCACGGCGTCCACTGCGTCGGTGGCCAGTGCCTGCAACGCCGAACTGACGTTGGGCATCGCCACCAGGTTCAGGTCGGGGTGGTGGGTGCGCAGCAGTTCGTGGGGGGCGTAGTTTTCCACCACAGCTATTTTCAGGCCGTACAGTTCTTTCAGGTTATGTGGCTGGGGGCCCCCCACATGGGCCAGGATGACAATCGGAAAGTCCAGATAGGGGCGGGTGAACGACAGGTATTTCTGGCGTTCCGGGGTCGACATGATGCCTGGCAGCAGGTCAAGCTTGCCTTTTTTGGCTTGTTCCAGGACAGCAGTCCAGCTCACCGGCTCGATGGGCGTGAGCCGGGTTGCCAGCCTTTTGCGGATGATCTCGATGTAATCCGCGGCAAGGCCCTGGTAGCGGCCCTCATCGTCGCGAAACTCGAAGGGCGGCCACGACGCATCGACACCCAGGCGCAAGTCCGGGTGAGCCGCCAGCCAGCTACGTTCATCGTCAGTTAGAGTCAGCGCGCCAGCCGTTGCGGTCCAGGTCATCAGCGACAGCAAAAAAAGCACGGTCGGCAGTCTGGGCATAACGGTCTCGTTATGGCTCTGGGGAATGTTTCGAGTGTAGACGGGCTACGGAGTGGAGGGGGGAAGTGCGGAGATATTAATCTGCCATAAAACAAAACCCCCGGCCTGGGCCGGGGGTTCTGGTATCACTCGTCGAGGAAGGAGCGCAGATGCTCGCTTCTCGTCGGGTGGCGCAGCTTGCGCAGCGCCTTGGCTTCGATTTGACGAATCCGCTCACGGGTCACGTCGAACTGCTTGCCAACCTCTTCGAGAGTGTGGTCGGTATTCATGTCGATACCGAAACGCATGCGCAGTACCTTGGCTTCACGGGCAGTGAGGCCGGACAGCACTTCGCGAGTCGCTTCCTTAAGGCTCTCAACGGTTGCAACATCGATTGGCGACTGCATGGTCGAGTCTTCGATGAAGTCACCCAGATGGGAGTCTTCGTCATCACCGATCGGGGTTTCCATGGAGATCGGCTCTTTTGCGATCTTCAATACCTTGCGGATCTTGTCCTCAGGCATTTCCATGCGTTCGCCCAGCTCTTCCGGGGTCGGTTCGCGACCCATTTCCTGCAGCATCTGGCGGGAAATACGGTTGAGTTTGTTGATCGTCTCGATCATGTGCACCGGAATACGAATGGTGCGGGCCTGGTCGGCGATCGAGCGAGTGATCGCCTGACGGATCCACCAGGTGGCATAAGTCGAGAATTTGTAGCCGCGACGGTATTCGAACTTGTCTACCGCTTTCATCAAGCCAATGTTGCCTTCCTGGATCAGATCGAGGAATTGCAGGCCACGGTTGGTGTACTTCTTGGCGATCGAGATCACCAGACGCAAGTTGGCTTCAACCATCTCTTTCTTCGCGCGGCGGGCCTTGGCCTCACCGATCGACATGCGACGGTTGATGTCCTTGATTTCGACGATGGTCAAACCGGTTTCGATTTCCAGCGCGGTCAGCTTCTGCTGGCAACGGACGATGTCCGGCTGCAGGCGGCCAATGGCTTCAGCATATTTACCTTTGCCTTTGGCCAGGGTATCACTCCAGCTCTCGTCGACTTCGTTGCCCGGGAACTGGCGCAGGAAGTCCGCACGCGGCATGCGCGCATCACGAACGCAGAGCTGCATGATTGCGCGCTCTTGCTGACGCAGGCGATCCAGGGCGCTGCGAACACGCTCGACCAGGGCTTCGAATTGCTTCGGCACCAGTTTGATCGGCATGAACAGATCGGCCAGGGCCAGCAACTCGGCAATCGCTGCCTTGTTGTGACGACCGTGCTTTTTCAGCGCCTTGCGGGTGATTTCCATCTGATCGGCCACAGCGCCAAAACGCTGGGCGGCGATGATCGGATCCGGACCGCTTTCGGCTTCTTCTTCGTCATCCGAAGTTTCGGCGTCTTCGTCGTCGTCCGAGTCATCCGCTTTTGCGGCCTTTTCGTCAATCGGCGGCGGCACTTCTGCCGCAGGCGGTGCAATGCCGTCGTCCGGGTCGATATAACCGCTCAGGACGTCGGACAGGCGACCACCTTCGGTGGTGACGCGGGTGTACTCGGAGAGAATATGATCAACCGTGCCAGGGAAGTGCGCGATTGCGCTCATCACTTCACGGATGCCCTCTTCAATACGCTTGGCGATTTCGATTTCGCCTTCACGTGTGAGGAGCTCCACCGTACCCATTTCGCGCATGTACATGCGCACCGGGTCGGTAGTGCGACCAATGTCGGTCTCGACCGCAGCCAACGCTGCAGCGGCCTCTTCGGCTGCGGCTTCATCGGTATCGGCGTCGGCCAGCATAAGGGAATCCTTATCTGGCGCAACCTCGAATACGTTGATCCCCATGTCATTGATCATGCGGATGATGTCTTCCACCTGTTCCGGATCTGAAATATCCTCCGGCAGGTGGTCGTTGACCTCCGCGTAAGTCAGGTAGCCCTGCTCACGACCAAGTGTGATCAACTCTTTGATACGAGACTGCTGTTGCGCTTTTCCGGACATAACACCCTATCCACTGAAGGTCTTGGCGGGCAAAAAACAAGCCGAGGATTATACCTGAGCTATGACCTCACGCGCCAGTTGAGGTCGGGTTTGATGCGGAAACATTGCGACTCAAGAGGTCGCGCAGTTGATTTTTCTCTTCGCTGGTCAATTCGCTTTGACGCGCTTTTCTAAGAAGTTGTTCCAGGTTTCGCTCGCGTTGACGGGCTGACAAGCTAGTAATGGTGTCGAAAAACTGTTGTTCAAGGTTGTCTCCATCAATCAGCCACTCCTTTTCCGCCAGGGCCTTGAGCAGGCGGCCTTGTTCTGTGCCGTGCCAGCGCGCAATCAGTTGAATTGAGTTTAGCTTGGGATTCTTCTGTACGGCTTCGAGTAGCGCCACCAGCAATTGTGTGTTGGTGTGGTCCTCGGCGGCGAAGTGCCCGGCATCCTCGACTTTTTCGGCCAGTTGCGGGTGATGCAGCAGCGTGCGCAAGGCGGCGAGGGTCGGTGGTTCTACGGCGGCGGGCACCCGTGGCGCGCGGGGTTGATCGCGATCACCGCCCCGTTTGCCATTCTTGTCCCACGGTTTCTTGTCCCATTTCTTGCCTCCTGCACCGGGTTTCTTCGGCGTCCATTCCTGCTGCGGCACATACATTTCCTGTGCCTGCGGCTGATGATAGTCGCTGTAATCGGGCATTGCGTCGTAATCGATGCCTGGGTCGTAGGCCGGCGGCGCTTCTTGCGGGGCGCTTTGTGCCAGCTGGCTCACCGCTTCGCCGCTCAGGCCGGTGATTTCGCTCAGGCGCTGACGCATCAAGGTGCGCAGGTTGGCGCCCGGGACTTTGTCGATCAACGGCGCGGCGAGGGTAGCCATGTGGGCCTTGCCCTCAAGCGAGCGCGGGTCGGCTTCTTCTGTCAGTTGCTGGAAGAAGTAATCGGCCAGAGGCTGCGCGTGCTGGTTGATGCGTGCGCGGAAGGCATCGGTGCCTTCGGAGCGGACCAGGGTGTCCGGGTCTTCGCCCTCGGGCAGGAACAGAAAGCGTGCACGACGACCGTCCTGCAAGCTTGAAAGTGTCGCCTCCAGTGCCCGCCATGCAGCATTACGACCGGCCTGATCGCCGTCGAAACAGAACAATACGCTGGGCACGACGCGAAACAGTCGCTTGAGGTGTTCCTCGCTGGTGGCGGTGCCCAGGGTCGCGACGGCATTGCGCAGGCCTTGCTGGGCCAGGGCAATGACGTCCATGTAACCCTCGACGACGATGATCTCGTCGAGATTGCGGTTGGTCTTGCGCGCCTCGTACAGGCCGTAGAGTTCCTGGCCTTTATGGAAAACCGGGGTTTCCGGGGAGTTCAGATACTTCGGCTTGTCGTCGCCCAATACCCGGCCGCCAAAGGCGATGACGCGCCCGCGACTGTCGCGGATCGGGAACATTACGCGGTCACGGAAGCGGTCGTAACGTTTACCGCTTTCGGCGTTTTCGATCAGCAGGCCGGCATCAATCATGGCTTTTTGTTGCAGGGTATCGCTGCTCAAGTGTTTGAACAGGTTATCCCAGCCAGGCGGAGCAAAGCCGAGGCCGAAGTCCCGGGCGATTTCGCCAGTCAGCCCGCGACCTTTCAGGTAATCCACGGCGGCCTTGCGCGATGGGTGGCTTTTCAGGGCCTGTCGATAAAAGTCGGCAGCGGCACTGAGTAGCGGATACAGCGGCGAATCGGTTGGCTGTCGCGGTTTGTGCGGCCGGCCGCTTTCTTCGCGGGGGACTTCCATGCCGGCGGCTTTGGCCAGTTCTTCGACGGCCTGGACGAAATCCAGGTTGTCGTGGTCCATGATGAAGCCGAGGGCGTTGCCGCCAGCGCCGCAGCCGAAACAGTAATAGAACTGCTTGTCGGGGCTGACGCTGAACGATGGAGTCTTTTCTTTGTGAAACGGGCAGCAGGCGGTGTGGTTCTTGCCCGCCTTTTTCAGTTGCAGGCGCGAGCTGACCACGTCGACGATGTCGGTGCGGTTCAGAAGGTCGTCAATGAAGCTCTGGGGAATTAGCCCGGCCATGGCGTTCTCGTCATCTGCGCTGAAAGGAACCCGAAACGTACGGCGACCATACGCGGTCATTGTTTGAGGCGCGCAAAGTGTGCGGCTCGACCAGTGTCGTCTGCGTAATCGCTGTCGGGAAGTGTATCTGCCGAAAATTCACTGACGTTAATGCCAATCAGTATTCGACTGTTTGAATGTGTTGCGCTGAATCCGCTGCGGCCAATCATAGGCCTCGGATAGCTTATCATCTGGCACGCAAGCAGGTGCCTTGGGCTGATCGTCGTGAGAGGAATCAGTGGGTGTGCTCGTCAGTAGCCTTGAAAGGCTCGTCAGAAAAGACGTGCACCGCTGGCAAAAGAGCCAGGTCTGACGCGGTGAAGCAGATTTGTCTCGGTCGCGTCTGCGGCTTTGACGGTGAAGCATCAAGCGTTTTACGCAAATGCCATAAGCCCGGCTGAGGGCCGGGCTTGGCAGAAGCTTGCTACGATCGTCTGTGTATTAGTACAGACGAACGGCGCGGCGCTGTTCGCGCTGAACTTTCTTGGCGTGACGCTTAACAGCAGCTGCTGCTTTGCGCTTACGCTCAGAAGTTGGCTTCTCGTAAAATTCGCGGCTACGAACTTCAGCCAGTACACCGGCTTTTTCGCAGGAGCGCTTGAAACGACGCAGAGCTACGTCGAAGGGTTCGTTCTCTTTTACTTTGACGGCTGGCATCCAGAGCTACCTTCATTCATTACCGGGGTCAACATCCTCGCGGCAAAAGAGCACTTGAAGACGTCGGTTTTTAAGGGTTGCGGATGTTAACCCCTCAACGCTCGGAATGCAAAGCCTCTGATCGAAAACCGCTGGTCGGGGCATCACGCGACGACTATTATGCGCGCCTTCGAATTCAGCCTAAACAAGGCGCAAACCCATGCTAGTACTGGGATTAGAAACCTCCTGCGACGAAACCGGTGTCGCACTTTACGACAGTGAGCGCGGCCTGCTGGCCGATGCGCTGTTCAGTCAGATCGACCTGCACCGCGCCTATGGCGGCGTAGTGCCTGAGCTGGCTTCGCGCGATCACGTCAAACGCATGCTGCCCTTGATTCGTCAGGTGTTGGCCGAGGCCGACTGCGTGCCGACCGAGATCGATGCGATCGCCTACACCGCGGGTCCTGGCCTGGTGGGCGCGTTGCTGGTAGGGGCTTCCTGTGCTCAGGCGCTGGCCTTTGCCTGGGGCATTCCGGCCCTCGGCGTGCATCACATGGAAGGCCACTTGCTGGCGCCGATGCTGGAGTCGCAACCGCCGGAGTTTCCGTTCGTCGCTTTGTTAGTGTCAGGTGGCCATACGCAACTGGTTCAGGTCGACGGAATCGGTCAGTACACACTCCTGGGCGAGACCCTGGATGACGCTGCCGGCGAAGCCTTCGACAAGACGGCCAAGATGATGGGCCTCAATTATCCGGGCGGACCGGAGATCGCTCGCCTTGCGGAGCAGGGCGTTGCAGGACGTTTCATCTTCCCGCGTCCGATGTGCGACCGCCCTGGCGTTGATTTCAGCTTCAGTGGCCTGAAAACCTTTGCGTTGAATACCTGGCAGCAGTGCGTCAGCGCCGGGGGCGACGGCGAGCAAGCCCGTTGCGACATCGCGCTGGCGTTCCAGCAGGCCGTGGTGGAGACTTTGACCATCAAGTGCAAGCGTGCCCTGAAAGCCGCTGGCATGAAGCGCCTGGTGATCGCTGGCGGTGTCAGTGCCAACAAGGCGTTGCGCACTTCTCTGGAGAAAATGCTCGGCGACATGAAGGGCGATGTGTTCTATGCCCGTCCGCAGTTCTGCACCGACAACGGCGCGATGATCGCTTTTGCTGGCTGTCAGCGCTTGCAGGCCGGTCAGCAGGAAAGTCTGGCGATCAGCGTGCAGGCGCGTTGGCCGATGGAACAATTGTCGGCGTTGTGATGAGTGGCGCGCATGCCCGGCAACTAAAAATGCCGTTCGCGCCCGGCAAACAGGTCGCGTAGATTGCCGCGATGACGCCAGACGATCAGCCCGGTGAGCGTGCTCATGGGCAGCAGGGCCGCCGGTTCTTGCCAGGCCAGCAAAGGCAGGGTCAGCGGCGTGGCGATCAGGGCGGCCAGGGAGCTGGTGCGGGTCAGGTAGAACGTCAAGAGCCAGGCGCAGACCGCCAGAAGGGCTGCGGGCGGGTACAGTCCCAGCAACATGCCGGCAGCGGTGGCGACACCCTTGCCGCCGCGAAAGCGGAAGTACAACGGAAACAGGTGGCCGATGACGGCATAGACGCCGATCCAGGCCTGCTCCTGCTGCGAAAGGCCCGCAAGACGCGCAATCAGTACCGGCAGCAGGCCTTTGCAAAGGTCGCCGAGCAGGGTCAGGATGGCGAGTTTCTTGCCGGCCAGGCGCAACATGTTGGTGGCGCCGGCATTGCCCGAGCCACTCATTCGCGGATCGGGGTTACCGGTCAGGCGGCTGAGCAAAATGGCGAAGGACAGAGAGCCGAGCAGGTAGGCGAGGATCGCCAATAACCAAAACATGCTAACTATTCCGGGCGAGGAAGCCCTGATTCTAACGGCGCATTGCGCCCTTGTCGTGTAGCGGAGAGAAGTGCTTGGACAGAGTGTTTATCGAGGGCCTGGAAGTCGACACGGTGATTGGTGCCTACGACTGGGAACGAGGCATCCGACAGTGCTTGCGTCTAGATCTGAGCTTCGCCTGGGATAATCGCCCGGCCGCAGCCGGTGATGACCTGACCCTGGCGCTCGACTACGCCAGTGTTTCCTCGCGCATCCAGGCATTTGCCGAGCAGGCGCAATTCCAGCTGGTCGAGACCTTTGCCGAGCGTCTGGTTGAAGTGTTGATGAGCGAATTCAAAATCACCTGGATGCGCCTGAAACTGACCAAGCCCGGCGCCGTCCCGGCTGCCACTGGCGGTGTGGGCGTGGAGATCGAGCGCGGATGTCGCTGACTCAGGTATACCTCGGGCTCGGTAGCAATATCGAGCGTGAAACCCATTTGCGGGCGGGGCTCGATGCGTTGGCGGCGTTCCTTGTCGATATCCGCTGTTCGGCGGTTTTCGAAAGTCAGCCGGTGGGTATCAAGAGCGGGCCGTTCTTCAATTTCGTGGTGTCGGCGTATACCGATCTGCCGCTCATGGAGCTGGATCGCCGGTTGAAGTTCATTGAGGCCGATAACGGCCGATATGCACCGGATCGCCGAGGTTTGCCCCTGGATATCGACGTATTGCTGTTCGGTGATCTGGCGGGCAACTTCGATGGCCTGATCTTGCCGCGGGCAGAAATTCTGAAAAATGCTTTTGTTCTGTGGCCGTTGTCGTTGATAGCGCCGGACCGCGTGCACCCGGGTGTAGGAAAAAGTTTCGCCACGTTGTGGGCTGAATCGCAGATCGATCAGGTGCTGGCGCCGGTGGCTTTCGAATGGCACGGTGAGCAACTGACGCCTTCAGATTTGATGTGGGCCGACTGACGCCTTCGCGGGCAAGTCGGATCGCCGCGCCGCCGCTCCCACAAGTGTTGCGCTGAACCTTGTGGGAGCGGGCTTGCTCCGGGCGGCGCTCCGACGAAGCTTTTCAGGTCGATGTACTTTCCTTGTAAGCCTTCAGCGCCTTCAGTCGCTCGCGCTTGATCGCCTCCCCCAGCTCCGGTCCCTTGAAGCCTTTCTCCAGCAACGGCTGAACCGCCACGCTGCGAGCAGCGGTTGCCGCGCCGCGCAAATAATCCGCTTGTGGATAATTTCTTTCTTCCAGTCCTTTGCGTCCACGCGCATCCATCTCGCATGCCGCGATGAACTCCTCGAACCGCTGTGGCCGACGGTAAACGTCGAAGCTTTGCAGCAACTCCAGCAATGTCGATGGCTTCAGCTCAAGGGCGCGATGCCCGTGGGTGTGATACTCGCCCACCAGCACGGCCAGTTCCTGGCAGTCTCTGGGCACCTTGAAGCGTTCATTGACCGCTTTTATCAGCTTCAGCCCCTTGAACTCGTGGGCAATGTGTTGCGGCCATTCCTCCTCCGGCGTCAGGCCCTTGCCCAGGTCGTGCAGTAGGCAGGCCCAGCGCACGGTCAGCGGCTGTTTGTGTATGGCGGCTTGCTGCAAAACGCTCAGGGTGTGTACGCCTGTATCGATTTCCGGGTGGTGGGCTGGTGGTTGCGGTACGCCAAACAGTGAGTCGACCTCTGGCATCAGTACCTTGAGGGCGTCGCATGCGCGCAAAACCTCAATAAACACCTGTGGCTGATCTTCCATCAGGGCGCGGGAAACTTCCTTCCAACTGCGCTCCGGGGTTAGCGCCTCAAGCTCGCCTGACTCGCTGAGCTGGCGCATCAGTTCCAGGGTTTCCGGGGCGACGGTAAAGCCCAGTGCGGCATACCGCGCCGCAAAGCGGGCAACGCGCAGGACCCGGAGCGGATCTTCGGCAAATGCCGGGGAAACATGGCGCAGCAGGCGCGCTTCGAGATCGCGCTGGCCGTGGTACGGGTCAGTCAGGTTCTGCTGATCGTCTTCGGCCATGGCGTTAATGGTCAGGTCGCGACGGATCAAGTCTTCTTCGAGGGTGACTTCAGGGCTGGCGTGAAAAGTGAACCCGCCGTAGCCGCGTCCGCTTTTGCGCTCGGTGCGGGCGAGGGCGTATTCCTCACCGCTTTTAGGATGAAGAAACACCGGGAAATCCGCACCTACCGGACGGAAACCCTTGGCGAGCATTTCTTCGGTAGTGGCGCCGACCACTACCCAGTCGATATCAGTGACCGGTTTGCCCAGCAAGCGATCGCGTACCGCGCCGCCGACTTTATAGATCCGCATAAAAAACCTCCGTTAGCTCGACAGGATAACCGTTGCGTCGGGCTTTCGGAGGCCGAAACAGTATCAAAGATGAATGACAGCCAGGTCCAGGCGGCCGTAATCGCCTTCGCTGTGCTCGCTTCTGGGGGGGACGTGATGGGTTTTCATTACCTGGTCTCCTTGCAGGGTCTCCAGGTGAATGTCGAAGCCCCACAGGCGGTGCAGATGCTTGAGCACTTCCTCGGTGGACTCTCCCAGCGGTTTGCGGTCGTGTTGCTGGTGACGCAGGGTCAGGGAGCGATCACCGCGCCGGTCGATGCTGTAGATCTGCACGTTGGGTTCGCGATTGCCCAGGTTGTACTGAGCTGCGAGGGTTTCACGGATGATGCGGTAGCCGCCTTCGTCGTGAATGGCGGGCACCAGCAGGTCGTCCTTCTGGTCGTCATCGAGAATGCTGAACAGCTTCAGGTCACGGATCACCTTGGGTGACAGGTACTGCAGGATGAAACTCTCATCCTTGAAGCTGCTCATGGCAAACTTGATGGTCGACAGCCAGTCGGAGCCGGCTATTTCCGGGAACCAGCGGCGATCCTCTTCCGTAGGGTGTTCGCACATGCGACGGATGTCGCGGTACATGGCAAAACCCAGGGCGTACGGATTGATACCGCTGTAGTAGGGGCTATCGAAGCCCGGCTGGAATACCACGCTGGTGTGGGACGTCAGGAACTCCATCATGAAGCCGTCGGTGACCAGGCCCTCGTCGTACAGGTCGTTCATCAGGGTGTAGTGCCAAAACGTGGCCCAACCTTCATTCATCACTTGGGTTTGACGCTGTGGATAAAAATACTGGGCGATCTTGCGCACGATGCGCACGATTTCCCGCTGCCATGGCTCCAGCAGTGGCGCATGTTTTTCGATGAAGTACAGGATGTTTTCCTGAGGTTCGGCGGGGAAGCGTGCGTTGTCCTTTTCGCTGAACTTGTCCGCGCCCTTGGGAATGGTTCGCCAAAGATCGTTGATCTGTTTCTGCAAATGCTCTTCCCGGTCCTTTTGCCGACGACGCTCTTCTTCCGCGGAGATCGGATACGGGCGTTTGTAGCGGTCGACACCATAGTTCATCAGTGCATGGCAGGAGTCGAGCAAGTCCTCGACCGCGTCGATACCGTGGCGCTCTTCGCATTGCATGATGTACTGCTTGGCAAACACCAGGTAATCGATGATCGAGCTGGCGTCGGTCCAGGTGCGGAACAGGTAATTGCCTTTGAAAAAGCTGTTGTGCCCGTAGCAGGCATGGGCCACCACCAGCGCCTGCATGCAGATGGTGTTTTCTTCCATCAGGTAGGCGATGCACGGGTCGGAGTTGATCACGATCTCGTACGCCAGCCCCATCTGGCCGCGAGTGTAGGATTTTTCAGTGCTGAGGAAATGTTTGCCGTAGGACCAGTGGTGATAACCCAGCGGCATACCGACGGAGGCATAGGCGTCCATCATCTGTTCGGCGGTGATTACTTCGATCTGGTTAGGGTACGTATCGAGGGCGTAGCCGGCCGCAATACGACTGATTTCGCGGTCATACGCCTGAATCAGCTCGAACGTCCATTCGGAGCCGGTGGAAATGGGTTGGCGCTTCTGCTCTTTGGCGGTCATGTCACTAACCTGCGCTGGAAGAGTTCACGGAAGACCGGATAGATATCCCCGGCCGAGACCAGTTGTTGCTGGGCAAACGTGTCGGAAAAGGCTTCGGCGATGCGCTCGTATTCGAACCACAGGGCCTGGTGTTCGCGAGGGGTGATCTCAACGTAAGTGTAGTACTGCACGAATGGCATGATCTGGTTGATCAGTATGTCGCGGCAGATCGGAGAGTCATCGTTCCAGTTGTCGCCGTCGGAGGCCTGGGCGGCGTAGATGTTCCACTCGTTGCTCGGATAGCGCTCGGCCATGATCTCCTGCATCAGTTTCAAGGCGCTGGAGACGATGGTGCCGCCGGTTTCCCGGGAGTAGAAAAACTCCTCTTCATCCACTTCGCGGGCGCTGGTGTGATGGCGGATAAACACCACATCGATCTTTTCGTAGTTACGTTTGAGGAACAGGTACAGCAGGATAAAGAAGCGCTTGGCGATGTCCTTGGTCGCCTGGGTCATCGAGCCGGACACGTCCATCAGGCAGAACATCACGGCCTTGGAGCTGGGGTTCGGTTGCTTGATGAGCAGGTTGTACTTGAGGTCGAATGTGTCGAGAAAGGGTATGCGGTGAATACGTGCGCTGAGTTTTTCGATTTCGGCTTCTATTTCCTGAATATCGCCGAAGTTGTCCGGTTCTTCCTGCTTGAGTCGCAGAAGTTCTTCTTTGGCTTCGCGCAGTTTTGCCCGACTGCTGCCGGACAGGGCAATTCGCCGGGCGTGGGCTGAACGCAGGGTGCGGATGATGTTGATCCGCGACGGGTTGCCCTCGTTGCTGATCCCGGCACGTACGGTCTTGAAGGTATCGGTGCCGGTCAGGTTGCGCTTGACCAGGTTTGGCAGTTCGAGATCCTCGAACATGAACTCGAGGAATTCTTCCTGGGTGATCTGGAAGACGAACTCGTCCATTCCTTCACCGGAATTGCCCGCCTTGCCAGGGCCTCGACCACCACCGCCTCCCGGTGGGCGGGCGATATGTTCGCCGCTGGTGAACTCCTTGTTTCCCGGGTGCACGATCGTCTGCTTGCCACCGCGACCGTGGTGAAGCACTGGTTCGTCGATGTCGCGGCCGGGAATGCTGATTTGTTCGCCGTGTTCCATATCGGTAATGGAGCGCCGGCTGACCGCCTCTTCGACAGCCTTTTTAATGTGATCACGGTAGCGCCGCAGAAAGCGCTGGCGGTTCACCGTGCTCTTGTTCTTGCCATTGAGACGTCGGTCGATCACATAGCTCATGACTGCTCCTTAGAAGCTGTCCTGAAAGGGGCGAGCGGTTATGCAGCATCGGACCGGTGCCAAGGGATGTTCACGCTCCCCCAAGCGCTTTTGGATGCTGCCTGTACCTCGCTACCGACTTTCGAACACCTTCCAGAGGTCTGTGTAACAGAAAACACGTACACAGACCTCTGGCTGACGACAACCGGTCTGACCGGCAGCGGGTTACTGTGATTTTCTGACCCGCAGGTACCACTCGGACAGCAGTCGTACCTGTTTGTCGGTGTAGCCGCGCTCGACCATCCGTGTGACGAAGTCGTTGTGCTTCTGCTGGTCTTCTTTGCTGGCCTTGGCATTGAAGCTGATGACCGGCAGCAGGTCCTCGGTGTTGGAGAACATTTTCTTCTCGATGACCACCCGCAGTTTTTCGTAGCTGAGCCAGGTCGGATTCTTGCCATTGTTGTTGGCCCGGGCACGCAGGACGAAGTTGACGATTTCGTTGCGGAAATCCTTCGGATTGCTGATGCCGGCCGGTTTTTCGATTTTCTCCAGTTCTTCGTTCAAGGCTACGCGGTTGAGGATTTCGCCGGTTTCCGGGTCGCGGTATTCCTGGTCCTGGATCCAGAAGTCGGCGTACAGCACATAACGATCGAAGATGTTCTGGCCGTACTCGCTGTAGGACTCGAGGTAGGCGGTCTGGATCTCCTTGCCGATGAATTCGATATAGCGCGGTGCCAGGTACTCCTTGAGGAAGCGCAGGTAGCGTTCGCGGGTCTCCGCCTGGAACTGTTCCTGTTCGATCTGTTGTTCCAGCACGTAGAGCAGATGCACCGGGTTGGCCGCAATTTCGTGCGGATCGAAGTTGAACACCTTCGACAGGATCTTGAACGCGAAACGGGTCGATAGACCGTTCATGCCTTCGTCGACACCTGCATTGTCGCGGTATTCCTGGATCGACTTGGCTTTCGGATCGGTATCCTTGAGGTTCTCGCCGTCGTACACGCGCATCTTCGAGTAGATGTTGGAGTTTTCCGGCTCCTTGAGGCGCGAGAGCACGGTGAACTGGGCCAGCATCTTCAGGGTGTCGGGCGCGCAATGGGCCTTGGCCAGCGAGCTGTTGAACAGCAGCTTGTCGTAGATCTTCACTTCGTCACTGACCCGCAGGCAGTATGGCACTTTGACGATGTAGATCCGGTCGATGAAGGCTTCATTGTTCTTGTTGTTGCGGAAGGTGTGCCACTCCGATTCGTTGGAGTGCGCCAGCAGGATCCCGGTGAACGGAATCGCACCGAGGCCTTCGGTACTGTTGTAGTTGCCTTCCTGAGTGGCGGTCAGCAATGGGTGCAGCACCTTGATCGGTGCCTTGAACATTTCGACGAATTCCATCAGGCCCTGGTTGGACCGGCACAGTGCGCCCGAATAGCTGTAGGCGTCGGCGTCGTTTTGCGGGAACTCTTCCAGTTTGCGGATATCGACCTTGCCCACCAGGGCCGAGATGTCCTGGTTGTTTTCGTCGCCTGGTTCGGTCTTGGCCACGGCAATCTGGTTGAGGATCGACGGGTAGAGTTTCACCACGCGGAACTGACTGATGTCGCCACCGAATTCGGCCAGGCGCTTGGTCGCCCATGGTGACATGATGGTGTTGAGGTAGCGCCGTGGAATGCCAAAGTCTTCCTCGAGGATCGCTCCATCTTCAGTGGAGTTGAACAGACCCAGGGGCGACTCGAAAACCGGCGAGCCCTTGATCGCATAGAAGGGCACTTTTTCCATCAGTTGCTTGAGCTTTTCGGCCAGGGACGATTTACCACCACCGACGGGACCGAGCAGGTAAAGGATCTGCTTCTTCTCTTCCAGGCCCTGAGCGGCGTGGCGGAAATACGACACGATCTGGTCGATGCATTCTTCCATCCCGTGGAAGTCTTCAAAGGCCGGATAACGGCGGATCACCTTGTTGGAGAAGATGCGTGACAGTCTCGAGTTGGTCGAGGTGTCGAGCAGCTCCGGTTCTCCGATGGCCAGCAATAGACGCTCGGCGGCGGAGGCATAGGCGCTGCGGTCTTGTTTGCACAGCTCAAGATACTCTTGCAGCGAGAGTTCTTCCTGGCGTGTGGACTCGAAGCGTTGTTGGAAGTGGCTAAAGATACTCATGACGTCACCTCGCTCGATACGTGGAGCCGACGCCGGATCACTCAGTCGATGCTGGCAGCAACCGAACAGGCGATTGCTGTTTACCCCCCAGAACTCTCCCGGAGCAGACGACTCCGAAAGCTACTCCCGATGACCCGTGCGCCGGTGTACCGGCTCTCCCCTGTTTTGGATGGCCTGGGCTTAAGGATAGTTGGGAATTCGGGAGATAAAGGCGAGATACGTAATTAGTTGTGGCAGACCGTTCGTCTGCCACCGCGCCAGCCCGCAGAAGCCGGGGCCTGCAACGTTACAAAAAAATTATTCGGAGGTGCCTTGCGCCGTTTCCGCAGGATAGGTCGTACGCCACAACTCGAATCCGCCATCCATGCTGTAGACGTCGGAGAAGCCCTGGCTGATCAGGTAGGCGGCCGCGCCCTGGCTGGAATTGCCGTGGTAGCAGACCACTACGGTCGGTGCGTCGAGGTCGGCACCCTGGATGAAAGCATGCAGGGAATGATTGTCCAGATGCTTCGAGCCTGCGATGTGCAGGGCGGCAAAAGTGGCCGGGTCGCGGACGTCGACCACTACTGCGCCTTGTTCGCGCAGGGCTTGGGCCTGTTCGGGGGGGATACGTTTGAATTCGCTCATGGCGGGCTCCTGTGGCTCGGCAGAATGGGCAGTCTAGCGCGGGGCGCTGGCTGGCGATGATTGGGGAATGGATGAGGCGACTGGCGGCACGGCGTGACCGTGTTCGTCGCATTTGCAGGACAGGCGCTCAAGGCTGTCGACGTTCATCAGGGTCAGGGCGCCGCCCCAGACGCAACCGGTGTCGAGGGCCGAGATACCCGGTTCGTCGCACTTGCCTTCCAGTGCTGCCCAGTGACCGAAGAGGATTTTCACACCCTTGGTCTTGCGTTCCTTGTGCTGGAACCAGGGCTTGTAGCCGGGCGGTGCAGTACCGAGGCCTTCCTTGCTCTTGAGATCGAGTTTGCCTTCGGCGGTGCAAAAACGCATGCGAGTGAAATAGTTGGTGATCACCCGCAGGCGCGTGACGCCTTTGAGGTCGTTGTCCCATTTCGCCGGATCGTTGCCGTACATGCCATCGAGGTAGGGCGGCAACAGGTTGTCGTCACGCAAGGCAGTCTCGACTTCGGCGGCACATTTCAAGGCTTTGCGCAGCGACCACTGGGGTGGAATGCCGGCATGGACCAGTGCAACGTTGCGCTGTTCGTCGTAGTGCATGAGCTTTTGCTGACGCAGCCATTCGAGCAGCTCGGGGCTATCCGGCGCTTCGATGATCTCACGCAGGGTATCGGCCTTCTTCAGGCGTTCGATGTTGCGTCCGGCCGCCAGCAGGTGCAGGTCGTGGTTGCCGAGCACGCACACCAGCGATTCGCGGATGCTATAGAGGAAGCGCAGGGTTTCCAGAGACTGCGGGCCGCGGTTGACCAGGTCGCCCACCAGCCACAAGCGATCCCGTTGTGGGTCGAACGCCACTTGTTTGAGCAGGCATTGCAGGGCTTGAAGGCAGCCTTGCAGGTCACCGACCGCGTACGTTGCCATCAGTGCAGGGCTCCAGGCACCGCCAGGCGGAAGGGCGCGATGATGGCATCGAAATGTTTACCGTCGTCGGAAAGCATCTGATAGGTGCCTTGCATGGTGCCGACCTTGGTGCTCATGACCGTGCCGCTGCTGTAGGTGTGACTCTTGCCGGGATCGATCAACGGCTGCTCTCCTACCACACCTGCACCGCGCACTTCTTCGACATGCCCGTCACCATCGGTGATGACCCAGTGCCGTGAAAGCAGTTTGGCCGGTATCAGGCCATTGTTTTGCACGGTGATGGTGTAGGCGAAGGCAAAGCGGTCGTGCTCAGGTTGCGATTGTTCTGCCAGATAGCGGGTGACGACGCTGACGTCGACCTGATAACGAGGATCGGACATGCAAGGGGCCTTAAAAACGAAGCGGGACGCGGGGCATAGCTGATGGAGTTCAGTCTAGGCCAAGTATCGGGTAGTAGACCAGAGTGGCGTCCTACCCGATAGCGCTCATCGCCTGTCAGTCAGCGGCAGGCTTTTGTGGCGCTTGTTCGCTGAGCTTGTCGGCCAGGCGTACGAAGGCGGCCAGGTCGAGTTGCTCAGGACGCAGGCTGCCATCGACGCCAGCGGCTTCGATTTCGGCGTTACTCAGCAGCTGCTTGAGGGTGTTGCGCAGGGTCTTGCGGCGCTGGTTGAACGCTTCGCGCACGACGCGCTCCAGCAGACGGTGATCCTTGGCCGGGTGCGGCAGTACCGCGTGGGGCACCAGGCGCACGATGGCCGAGTCGACTTTCGGCGGCGGGTTGAACGCGCCCGGGCCGACATTGAACAGGTGCTCGACCCGGCAGTGGTACTGAACCATGATCGACAGGCGGCCCCAGTCACCACCACCCGGGCCGGCAGCCAGGCGCTCGACCACTTCCTTTTGCAGCATGAAATGCATGTCGCGGATCAGGTGCGAGTTGTGCAAAAGGTGAAAAATCAGTGGCGTGGAGATGTTGTACGGCAGGTTGCCGACCACTCGCAGGCTGCCTGGCGCGGCATTCAGGCTGTTGAAGTCGAACTTCAGTGCATCGCCCTGATGCAGGTTGAAGTTGCTCTTGCCGGCAAACTGCTGGTTGAGGATCGGGATCAGGTCCTTGTCCAGTTCCACCACGTCGAGTTGGGCGCCGCTGCTGAGCAGGCCCTGGGTCAGTGCGCCCTGGCCCGGGCCGATCTCCAGCAGGCGGTCTTCTGCCTTGGCATGTATGGAGCGCAGGATGCGGTCGATAACGCCGGCATCGTGCAGGAAATTCTGGCCAAAGCGTTTGCGCGCCTTGTGCTGGTATTGCTCGGTCATAAACGGGTCTCGGCCATCTGGTAGGCGGTTTCCAGGGCGACTTGCAGGCTGCCGGTGTCAATCTTGCCGCTGCCGGCCAGGTCCAGGGCGGTGCCGTGGTCGACCGAAGTGCGGATGATCGGCAAGCCGAGGGTCACGTTGACTGCCGCGCCGAAGCCTTTGTACTTCAGCACCGGCAGGCCCTGGTCATGGTACATCGCCAGCACCGCATCGCAGTGCTCCAGATATTTGGGGGTAAACAGAGTGTCGGCGGGCAGGGGGCCTCGAAGGTCCATGCCCTCGCCGCGCAAGCGCTCTAATGTGGGTTCGATGATATCGATTTCTTCATGGCCCAGGTGTCCGCCTTCACCGGCGTGGGGGTTGAGCCCGCAGACCAGGATGCGTGGCCGGGCGATGCCGAATTTGTTTTGCAGGTCGGCGTGCAGGATTCGTGTGACGCGCTCCAGGCGCTCCGGCGTGATTGCATCGGCAATCTCGCGAAGGGGCAGGTGAGTGGTCACCAGGGCCACGCGCAAACCGCGTGTGGCCAGCATCATCACCACTTGCGCGGTGTGGGTCAGGTCGGCGAGGAATTCCGTGTGCCCGGAGAAGGCGATACCGGATTCGTTGATCACGCCTTTGTGCACCGGCGCGGTGATCATACCGGCAAAATCCCCGCTCAAGCATCCCTGGCCGGCCCGGGTCAGGGTTTCCAGAACAAAGGCAGCGTTGGCCTTGTCCAGTTGCCCGGCAGTGACCTTGGCATTGAGCGGTGTATCCCAGACATACAGGCTGTTGGCTGGCGCGGGTGCATCCGGCCAGTTGTCCGGCGTGACCGGCAGCAAATCGACAGCCACACCCAGTTGCGCGGCCCGCTCAATGAGCAGGTCGCGGCTGGTAATGGCAATCAGGGGGTGGGGCTGGGCTTGCGAGGCGAGCAGCAGGCACAGGTCGGGACCTATGCCGGCTGGTTCACCGGGTGTCAGCGCGAAACGTTGCGGTTTCACTGCGCGGCCTGGTCGGCGCCAGGGAGTTTGATTTCCACGTACGCTTCGTCACGGATCTGACGCAGCCAGGTTTGCAGCTCTTCGTCGTATTTGCGGTTACGCAAAACGGTCATTGCTTGCTGCTCCCGAGCCTGTGAGGTGCTGTCGGTGGCGCGACGACCAAGAACTTCCAGGACGTGCCAGCCGTATTGAGTCTGGAACGGCTTGGACAGTTGACCTTGCGGGGTCCTGGCCATCACTGCGCGGAACTCGGGCACCAGCGCGTTCGGGTCGATCCAGTTCAGGTCGCCGCCATTGAGGGCAGAACCCGGGTCTTCCGAGTAGCTTTTCGCCAGCTCGCCGAAGTCTTCGCCAGCCTCGATACGGCTGTAGAGCGACTCGGCCAGGGCCTTGGTTTTCGCTTCGTCGCGGATCGGGCTTGGTTTGACCAGGATGTGGCGCACATGCACTTCATCGCGCATCTGGGTCTCGCCGCCACGCTTGTCGAGGATCTTCAGGATGATGAAGCCGCCCGGTGTGCGCATTGGCTGGGTGACGTCACCCACCGGCATGGTGCTCAACAGGCGATCGAACGGCGGTGGCAATTGAGCGGCTTTGCGCCAGCCCATGTCACCACCTTCCAGAGCGGTTTCGCTGGCGGACTTGGCGATTGCCAACTGGCCGAAGTCAGCGCCTTGCTTGAGCTGCTGGTAAACCGCATCGGCCTGTTTGGCTGCATTCTGAATCGCGTCGGAGTTGGCGCTTTCCGGCGTAGGAATCAGGATGTTGGCCAGGTGGAACTCTTCGGACAGCTGCATTTTGCCCAGGTCAGATGCCAGGAAGTTCTTCACTTCCTGCTCGGAGACCTGAATGCGTTCGGCAACCCGACGCTGGCGTACCCGGCTGATGACCATTTCGCGGCGAATCTGCTCACGTGCGTCGTCATAGGACAGGCCGTCGCGAGTCAGGGCGGCGCGGAATTGCTCGACCGACATGTTGTTGCGCTGGGCAATGGTGCCGACCGCCTGGTTCAACTCTTCATCGGTAATGCGGATGCCGGAGCGCTCGCCGATCTGCAATTGCAGGTTTTCGACGATCAGGCGCTCAAGTACCTGCTGCTCCAGCACGCTGGCCGGCGGCACGGCGGAACCACGCTTGGCAATGGTTTGCTGAACTTCATGAACGCGGCGGTCCAGTTGGCTCTGCATGACCACGTCGTTGTCGACGATGGCCACCACTTTATCGATGGATTGTACGGCGGCGCTGGCCGCCGTACTCAGGAACAGCGCGCCCAGCATCAGCGGGCGCAGACAATCAGAAAGCTTGGTCTTCACGTTCACGATAACCTTGAATGCCTTTGTCGAGGAAGCTCTCTGCCTTGGCGCCGGTGAGGCCGCCGAGTCCCTTCAGAACAATTTGGAGGAAGACGCCATGGTCGCCTTTTTCGTTTTGCGGTGCTTCCTGGCTGAACTCGTCGTAATCAACGAAGTAACGGTTGATCAGGCGCAGTTTCCAGCAGCAACTGTCGTACTCGAAACCACCGAAGGCTTCCAGGGTACGGCTGCGGTTGTAGTCATACTGCCAGCGGCTGATAGCGCTCCATTGCGGCACGATCGGCCAGATGACCGAGAAGTCGTGCTGTTTGATCTTGTAGTAATCCTTCACGTAGCCAGGCTGGCCAGGGGTGCCGTAGTCACCACCACCCACGGTCCACTTACCGGTGTTCTGGTCGTAACGGATCTGGTCATTGCGATAGCGATAGCCGACGTTGACGATCTTGTTCGGGTTGTCTTCAGGCTGGTAGTGGAACATCGCGCTGCCCGAACGAGGGCTGCGGCTGTCCGGGTCCCAGTTGTAGTCGGCCGTGGTACGCCAGTCGCGGTTCCAGCGATATTCGTATTCCAGGGCGTAAGGCGAAACGTTGGCCTGCGTATCCTGGCGGGTTTTCGGATCTATGCCTGGCAACTGAACTTCGCGGTCCTTGAAGTACAAGGCCTGGCCGACACTGATACGTTGACGCTGGAAACCGTTGTCTTCGATCCAGCGGCTGGTCACGCCCAGGGACAGTTTGTTCTCGTCGCCGACACGGTCGGAGCCGGAGAAGCGGTTGTCACGGAACAGCGACGCATAGTTGAAGGTGTATTCGCTGGTATCGAATACCGGGATGTCTACCTGGTCGACTTCAGGCACGTACAGGTAGAACAGGCGCGGCTCGAGGGTCTGGCGGTAGTTCTTGCCGAAATACTGGGTATTGCGATCGAAGTACAGGCCGCTGTCGATGCTGGCGATCGGCACACCGCGGTTCTGGTTGCTGTCAAAATCACCATTGAGATTTTTAGTCCCGGTTGCAGCTGCGGCTTGATTTTGCTGCGCGACTTGACTTTTACCCAGACCGTCCAGATCCAGTTGGTACTGGGTGTACTGGTACTTGAGTGTTGGCTTCAGGAATCCGTAGGTCCAGTTCAGTGGCAGGCTGACAGCCGGTGCCAGGTTGAGCCGATCGCCATTGGCGCGTGCCAGGCCTACAACGTTGTTATCAAGACGTGGCGACACATTGCCGTCTTCGTCGGTGTAGCTGCCGTTATGCAGATTGCGGTCAAACCGTACGAGTTCGCTGCTGTACGTGAGGTCCAGGCCTTCCGGATGGTAAGGCAGCATACCGTCGAGGGTTAGCTGCGGCAGGCGGTCGTACGGCGTAATGTTCGACACGGTCGCCAGTTGGTATGCCTGGGCGTTCACGCGAGCGGTATAGCTGTCGCCGCGATAGGTGACGGAACCCTGCTGGTTCACGTAGTCGTTGCTTTTCACGCCAATCTGGTCGGTCTGCAGATCCTGGAAGTAATACGGATCGCTGATCTTGGTGTAGTCGACTTGCGTGAGCACTCGCGAATCGAGACCACCCTTGTGCTGCCAGTTGTACATGTAGCGGGTTTTTTCGGCGTCGGTCTGCTTGTCGCGATCGTTGCTCTCGTCGTTGAGGTAAGCCGCACCGAACTGGCCTTCGCTGGATTTGGTCAGGTAGCGGAATTCGCCTTCCATCAACAAGCCGTGCTTTTCCATGTAGCGCGGGTACAGCGTGGCATCGTAGTTCGGCGCCAGGTTGAAGTAGTACGGGGTGACCAGCATGAAGCCAGTATCGCTGCCGGTGCCGATGCTCGGCGGCAGGAAGCCGGACTGGCGACGGTCGTCGATCGGGAAATAGATGTACGGCGTGTACAGGACCGGAATGTCCTTGACCCGCAGCGTCACGTTGGTCGCCGTACCGAAACCGGTGGCCGGGTTCAGGGTGATGTTGTTGCCCTTGAGCTGCCAGGCGTTGCTGTTCGGTTCGCACGTGGTGTACGTGCCATCCTTGAGGCGGATGATCGCGTTCTCGGCACGCTTGGCGTACAGCGCATTACCGCGGATGCGCGATTTGTGCATCACATATTCGGCGTTGTCGACCTTGGCTTCACCGGTGTCGAGCTGCACGTCGGCGTGGTCGCCGACGATCAGGGCGCCGTTGTCGCGAATGCGCACGTTGCCGTTCAGGTCGCCACGGCTCTCGGCCTGGTACAGGTTGGCTTCGTCGGCTTCGACCTGCATGCTGCCCTGACGCATGACAACGTCGCCGGCCAGGGTCGCAACCTGCTCATCCTGCTTATAGCGGGAGGCTTTTGCGCCGATAAAGGTTGGAGCGTCACTTTTATTCGTCTTGTCATCCATGCCAGGACGAATCGGTTCGATATAGGAACCAGAGCAATAAGGACCGGTTTCGGCCAATTGTGCGGCGGTGAGTTGCTCGCGGGGAACCCAATCGAGGTGACTGTAGTCTGCGCTACGCGACTTCAGGCCACGGCCTTTGGATTCGGTGACCAGCACCGGCTTGGCGCCGGCGTCTTCGCTGGAGCCGTTCTCGGCCGGGGCTTCGCCGGTAGCGGAGACTGCGCTGCCCTCATGGACGGGGCGCGGTGGCAATGCAGCTGCCGGCGTCTTTGGTGCACAGTCCCAGGAACCCGAAGCAGAGACTGAGCAGTCATACTGTTCCGCAGCGACCACGTAGGAAGTGGCAAGGGGTTGCAGCGCCAGCAAACTGCCGGTAACCAACAACGGAAATTTTTTACGAAACGCGGGGGATTTCAATGCCATCTTATTAGTCCGGGCTTCCTGCGTGCCATCTGCCCGCGGTGTGGGCCGCACGCCTCTCGATGGTCTGAAAAAGATGCTGGATAATAAAGCATGACCCGCTTGACGGCTAGCGCCGTCGGAGACCCTTGCAATGCCTGATCAAGATGTACGCTTGCAACACCTGAAAGTTTGGCTCGATGAGCAATTGACAACCCTTTTTACCGAGCAGAGTTGGGGCGCCGTCCCCCCGGCCACATTGACTGTGGCCAGTAGCGACGCGAGTTTTCGGCGGTATTTCCGTTGGGAAGGCGATGGTAAAAGTTTCATCGTGATGGACGCGCCGCCGCCGCAGGAAAACTGCAAACCCTTCGTGGATATCGCCTTTTTGCTGGCGAAATCCGGAATAAATGTGCCGAAAATTTATGCCGAAGACCTCGAGCGCGGTTTTCTTTTGCTCAATGACCTGGGCAGCAAGACCTATCTGGACGTCATCGACAGCGAAAACGCCGACGATTTGTTCGAGGATGCCCTGCAAGCGTTGATGGCTTTCCAGCAGTTGCCGATGGTTGCGCCGCTGCCGAGCTATGACGTGGCATTGCTGCGTCGCGAACTGGAACTGTTCCCCGAGTGGTACGTGAAGCGCGAGTTGGGCATCGAGCTCGATGCGGCGCAGCAGGTACTCTGGCAGCAGGTCAGCGAACTGTTGATCGACAGCGCCCTGGCACAACCCAAAGTCCTGGTGCATCGCGACTACATGCCGCGCAACCTGATGCTCAGCGAGCCCAATCCCGGTGTGCTGGATTTCCAGGATGCGGTGTACGGCCCGGTGACCTACGACGTGACCTGCCTGTTCAAGGACGCCTTCCTCAGCTGGCCCGAGGAACGTGTGAATGGCTGGCTCGAAAGCTACTGGCAGCGGGCGGGCGCCCTCGGTATTCCGGTTCAGCCCGAGTTCGAGGACTTCCTGCGTGCCAGCGACTTGATGGGCGTGCAGCGTCACCTGAAAGTCATCGGTATTTTCGCGCGCATCTGTCATCGCGACGGCAAGCCGCGCTATCTGGGCGATGTGCCGCGTTTCTTTGCCTATATAGATGCCGTGATCGCTCGCCGTCCTGAACTGGCTGAGCTGGATGTGCTGCTGGCCAGTCTGCGCGCCGGAGTGACAGCATGAAGGCAATGATTCTGGCCGCGGGTAAAGGCGAGCGCATGCGCCCGCTGACCCTGACCACGCCCAAACCGCTGGTTCGTGCCGGCGGGGTGCCGCTGATCGAGTATCACCTGCGCGCGCTGGCCGCCGCCGGGTTCACCGACATCGTGATCAATCACGCCTGGCTCGGTCAGCAGATCGAAGACTTTCTGGGCGATGGATCGCGCTATGGCGTGAGCATCCAGTACTCGGCAGAAGGTGAGCCCCTGGAAACCGGCGGCGGGATTTTCCGCGCGTTGCCGTTGCTGGGGGATGAAGCGTTTGTCGTGGTCAACGGTGATATCTGGACCGATTACGACTTCAGCGTGCTGCATCAACCCATCAATGGCCTGGCGCACCTGGTGCTGGTCAGCAACCCGCCTCATCATCCGGCCGGGGACTTCTGCCTGGTCGAATCCCTGGTGCGCGATGGTCAGCCGGAGGCCGCCACCCTGACCTACAGCGGCATCGCCGTGTTGCATCCGCAGCTGTTCGACGGTTGCAGCGCGGGTGCCTTCAAACTCGCGCCGCTGTTGCGCAAAGCCATGGCTGACGGCCAAGTGACCGGTGAGCAACTGAAAGGACACTGGGTCGATGTCGGCACTCACGAACGTCTGGCCGAAGTTGAATCATTAATAGAAGCGAGCCGCTGACATGCTGTGGCCAGGGACTCTGATTGGAGCCGGAGCAGGCTTTGCCATAGCCAGCATTCCGGGGGCCTTGCTCGGCGCGTTGTTGGGGCAGGCGCTGGATCGGCGCTTGCACCTGCAGAGCTGGGGGCACTTGTGGGAAAGGCTGGGCGGTCGCCCGGTGTTGCGTAACGATGAATTGCTGTTTGTCCTGTTGGGGCGCCTGGCCAAGTGCGACGGCCAGGTCACGGCCGGGCACATCGATCAGGCCCGAGCGGAAATGCGCGCGCTGGACATGTCCGAGCCGGCCCGGCGTCGTGCGATTGCCGCATTCAATCGTGGCAAGTCGGGCCGCGACCGGCTACGCGGTTATCTGCGTCGCCTGAGTGCCCAGCCCCATGCGGCGGAAGGTGTGTTGCGCGCCTGCTGGAGAATGGTGTGGGCCGATGGTCGTGCCGGCAGCAGTGAGCGCGAATTGATCGGCCAATGGGGCAAGTGGCTGGGCTGGACGCCGCATCAGGTGCAGGCGCTGGCTCACGACTATGAACCGCAGAAGCGGCCATTGGCCAACAACGTGCCAAGTTATCAGGATGCATTAAGGCTCTTGGGGGTGTCGGCCACCACTGAACCTGCGCAGATCAAGCGTGCTTACCGGCGCCTGCTCAGTCGCCATCATCCGGACAAGATCGCCGGCAGTGGCGCGACAGCGACGCAGGTTCGTGAGGCCACCGAGCGAACGCGTGAACTGCACAATGCCTATACGTTGATTCGGGAGCGGCGGGATTTTCGCTAGACGAACAGCTTTATGTCGTCTGTGATGTCCCCTTCGCGAGCAGGCTCGCTCCCACAGGTTTTATGTTGTCCGCAATTTTGTGATCGGCATAAAACCTGTTGGAGCGTGGCTTGCCCGCGATAAGGGCGACGCGGTCTGTCAGTCCGCCGGATTCTGCGGATTCAGCCAGCCCCGCACCCGCCGGAACAGTTGCTCCTGTGCGGCCTTGGTATCCGGCAACGCCTTGAGCGCGACCTGGCTGAATGCCGATGACTTCAAGCGCTTGCTGGCTTGCAGGCGTTCCAGTGCCGCGTTGCGGTCCGGCGCTTTGTCTTTGTAGTAAATATCGGCGGTCGGCAGTTTCAGGGTCGGGGTCAGCTCCGCCAGCTCGGGCTTCGCCGTCACGGGTGTCTGCGCTGCGACCATCACCATCTTTTCGACTTGCGGCGGTTGCTTCTCACTCAGGTAGCGTGCGGCCCAATAAGCGCCGGTGCCATGCCCCAACACCACGATACTGCGGGCGCTTTGCTGTTCGGCGAAGGCGAGCGCAGCGTCGATCCGGGCGAAGATGCGCTCGGCATCTGCCCTGGATTGTTCTTCGGTGGTTTCGGCGATGGCCTTGTCGGCCACATCGGCCTCGCCACCGGCCATCTGTTCAATGGGGGCCGCGGTGGTCGAGTCTTTATTGCCGGCCTCGGGAGCCTTGGGAGCCGGTGCCGCTTCCACGATTCGTGGCGCAATGGCATCGCTTTGCAGGTCCGGCAAGGTGATACTCAGGCTGCTCCATTCGGCGTCCGGCAATTTGCGCCGCAAAGGACCGACCGCTTGCGGCCAGTCAACGCTTTCGCCGGCGCCAGGGATGATAATCACCGCGCCTTTAGGTTCGGCGGTATTGGCTGGTTTCCACAAGGCCAGAAACGTGTCGGTGCCCGCTTGCAGTTGTTGCTGTTCCTGAGCCGGGACTTTTCGCTCAAGTGCAGTCGATTCTTCCTGACTACGCTCAGGCAGCGGCTGACGTTCGAGCGGTTTTTCTTCGGCAGTTTTTTCTGCTGCGCCAGGCGCCGGGTCGGCTGCCTCGACGGAATAGGCGCAAGGCAGGATCAGCGACAGGCACAATGCTGGCAGTGCCAGGCGGTAGACAGGGGGCATCGGATATTCCAGGCCAGAAGTTGTTCCGGCAGCCTAATGGGTTGGTCAGTATTTGTCAGTGTGTGAGAGTTCAATGATGCGTTTTCGCTGCCTGTGGGTTATCGGCTGTTTGTGGTTTCCCTTGATGGGTTGGGCGGCGGTCGCGCCCCCGGCGCATGTTGCCCAGTTGACCCCGAAACAACAGCACTGGCTGACGCAGCAGAGCGAGTTGCGGGTCGGCCTGGTGTTGCAGGCGCCCTATGCGCAATACGATCGCCGCTTGCAGCGCCTGTCCGGGGTGAATGTCGACTTGATGAAGTGGCTGGCCAAGACCCTTAACGTCGAATTGAGCTGGCGCAACTTTCCTGACCTTGAACAATTGGAAGCCGCGGCCCGCGAGGGCGAAATCGACATCGCCCCGGGGTTGACCCAAACCCCTGGCGGGTTACGTCTCTGGCAGTTTTCCGACCCCTACATGCGAGTACCGCAACTGGTGGTCAGCGACCAGAAAAGCGCCGGTGCGGTCGAGCTGGAAAAGCTCGACAGCCAGACCCGCGTCGCTGTGCGCATGCCCAGCGCCATCGCCGATTACCTGTACAGCAATTATCCGCACCTGAACCTGCAAGGCGTACCGATGGAGCGCCAGGCCTTGCAGTTGCTGACGGGCCAGCAGGCGGCTTATGCGGTGATCGATGAGGCGCAATTGGGGCGCCTGTCCGTTGAACCGGAGTTCGCCGGGTTGGTGGTGGTCGGGGATGTCGGCCTGCCGCAGCTGCTGCGGGTGGCCACGCGCCGCGACAAGCCGGAACTGGCGGGCATCGTCGAAAGTGCGTTGCGGGCGATCCCGGCCAAGGATCTGGAACAACTGCACAATCAATGGCTGCAAGCCAAGTATCCGCGGCTCACCGAGTCCCCCGGGTTCTGGCAAAACCTCTGCCTGTTGCTGGTCGTGCTGGCGTTGAGTTGCATGGCTATCGTGTTCTGGCAGCGTCGCCAGCAGCGCAATCTGGAACAACGTTTGATGGCCGCGCAGGAAGACATTGCCTTGCGTGCCGCCAGCGAAGAGGCGTTGCGGCTCACTCAGTTTTCCATCGACCAAAGCACCGTCGGCATCCTCTGGGTCAACTGGGACAGCCATGTGCGCTACGCCAACCGCGCGGCGGAAAGCATGCTTGGCTATCCACCCGACGGGATCATCGATCGGCCCTTGATCGATTTCGACCCCGGCCTGCACATGGACCGCTGGCTCAATCTGTGGAAGCGCGCCCGGGCCAGTGAAGAGGGCCCGCAAAGCTTCGAAACCAACTGCGTGCGCGCCGACGGCAGCATTCTGCCGGCCGATGTTTCGTTGAGTTTTCTGCGCTTTCGCGATGGCGAATACCTGGTGGTTTATCTCAACGACGTCACCGAGCGGCGCCGCGCCCTGGCCGCCTTGCAGGAAAGCGAGGCGCGGCTGCAAGGCATCGCCGCCAACGTTCCGGGCCTGGTTTTCCGGCTGGAGCGGGCGCCGGTGACTGGTCAGATCGACTTTGCCTACATCAGCGAAGGCAGCGAAAGCCTGGTGGGTTACTCGCCGGCCACGCTGGCGCATCGCGATAAAGGCCTGCGCAGCCTGGTGCATCCGGATGACAAGGCCAGCTATCACCAGACCCAGGATCATGCGCTGGATACGGACAGCGACTGGTCGTGGCAAGGGCGGATCCTCACCCGTCAGGGCGAGCAGCGTTGGGCGGAAATCAAGGCCATCACGCGTCAGCTGGAAGACGGCGCCTATGTCTGGGACGGCATCGTCTGGGACATCAGCGAGAGCAAGCGTATCGAACTTGAACTGGCCAGCTCCCGGGAACAACTGCGTGAGCTGTCCGCGCACCTGGAAAGCGTGCGTGAAGAAGAAAAGGCGCGCATTGCCCGGGAAGTTCACGATGAACTGGGTCAGATGCTGACGGTGCTCAAGCTGGAAACCTCCATGTGCGAACTGGCTTACGCGCAACTCGATCCGGGGCTTAACGAGCGCCTGGGCAGCATGAAGCGCCTGATCGCCCAACTCTTCCAATTGGTTCGCGACGTGGCGACCGCATTGCGCCCGCCGATTCTCGATGCCGGCATTGCCTCGGCCATCGAATGGCAGGCCCGACGATTTGAGGCGCGTACGCAGATTCCGTGTCTGGTGCAGGTGCCGGATAATCTGCCGGTGCTCAGCGACGCCAAGGCCATCGGCCTGTTCCGGATCCTTCAGGAAGCGCTGACCAATGTCATGCGCCATGCCCAGGCGCATACTGTTGAACTGACACTGGCGTTGGAAGGCGACGAGTTGTGTCTGACGGTCAGCGATGATGGCGTAGGATTTGTCACTGCACCTGGCAGGCCAACGTCCTTTGGGATTGTCGGAATGCGCGAGCGGGTGTTGATCATGGGGGGGGAGTTATCCCTTGAGAGTGAGCCGGGTGAAGGCACGACCCTGAGTGTGCGCGTTCCGCTGGATGCAGCCTGAACAGGTTGTGTTGACTGTACCGACGCCTTCGTCGGAACGCCGCCCGGGGCTTATTCGTGAATGATCTTGAATCTGGAGAAAAACGTGATCCGTGTACTGGTAGCCGAAGACCACACCATCGTCCGTGAGGGCATCAAGCAGTTGATTGGCCTGGCCAAGGACTTGCTGGTGGTGGGGGAGGCGAGCAACGGCGAGCAGTTGCTCGACACCTTGCGTCATGTGCCTTGCGAAGTGGTGTTGCTGGACATCTCCATGCCGGGCGTCAATGGCCTGGAAGCCATTCCGCGGATTCGCGCCCTGAACAATCCGCCGGTGATCCTGGTGTTGTCGATGCATGACGAAGCGCAGATGGCCGCCCGGGCGCTGAAGGTCGGGGCCGCCGGTTATGCAACCAAGGACAGCGATCCGGCACTGTTGCTGACGGCCATACGCAAAGTGGCCTCAGGCGGGCGTTATATCGACCCGGAACTGGCCGACCGCATGGTCTTCGAGGTCGGCCTGACCGACTCGCGTCCATTGCATTCGTTGCTCTCCGAGCGCGAATTCTCCGTGTTCGAACGCCTGGCCCAAGGCGCCAACGTCAACGACATTGCCCAGCAACTGGCGCTGAGCAGCAAGACCATCAGCACCCATAAGGCGCGGCTGATGCAGAAGCTCAACATCACCTCGTTGGCGGAACTGGTGAAGTACGCGATGGAACACAAACTCCTCTGACTCACCGAATCCTCTGTAGGAGCCAGCTTGCTGGCGATGGCGTTCTTGAAATCGCTATCGCCAGCAAGCTGGCTCCTACAGGGGTGGCACGATGCCATATCCATTTGCGACATCTCGCCCAATCGTTTTTGCCATTACTTGTGGCTTGCAACTGACCGCTCGCCACTGCGCTTGCCAAAACGCGCCATCCTTGTAGGGCAATCCCTACCCCCAGCCTTCCATCCGGCTGAGGCGAATCTCTCTTGCGCCCCGATTTGCGTGGTCCCCAGCGTCCACTAGGCTTAACCCCACAGCAGTCATCAATAACAAAGGTGTGGGTATGAGCCAGGTCGATTCAAGCGCAGGGGCCAATGATGTTCTGGTCAGCTTTCGTGGAGTGCAGAAGAGCTACGACGGCGAGAACCTGATCGTCAAGGACCTCAACCTGGACATTCGCAAAGGCGAATTCCTCACCTTGCTCGGGCCGTCCGGCTCCGGCAAGACCACCAGCCTGATGATGCTCGCCGGCTTCGAAACGCCGACCGCGGGCGAAATCCTGTTGGCCGGGCGCGCCATCAACAACGTGCCGCCGCACAAGCGCGACATCGGCATGGTGTTCCAGAACTACGCATTGTTCCCGCACATGACGGTGGCCGAGAACCTGGCGTTCCCGCTGACCGTGCGCGGGATGAACAAGAGCGATGTCAGTGCCCGGGTCAAGCGGGTGCTGAGCATGGTCCAGCTCGATACCTTCGCCCAGCGTTACCCGGCGCAGCTTTCCGGCGGTCAGCAACAGCGTGTGGCATTGGCCCGGGCGCTGGTATTTGAACCGCAATTGGTGCTGATGGACGAACCCCTCGGCGCACTCGACAAACAACTGCGTGAACACATGCAGATGGAGATCAAGCACCTGCACCAGCGGTTGGGCGTAACCGTGGTCTATGTGACCCACGATCAGGGCGAAGCCTTGACCATGTCTGACCGTGTGGCGGTGTTCCATCAGGGCGAAATCCAGCAGATCGCGCCGCCGCGCACCCTCTACGAAGAGCCGAAAAACACCTTCGTCGCCAACTTCATCGGTGAGAACAACCGCCTCAATGGCCGCCTGCACAGTCAGACCGGCGACCGCTGCGTAGTCGAACTGGGGCGCGGTGAAAAAGTTGAAGCGCTGGCGGTGAATGTCGGCAAGACCGGCGAGCCGGTGACCCTGTCCATCCGTCCGGAGCGCGTGAGCCTCAATGGCTCCAGCGACCAGTGCGTCAATCGCTTCTCCGGGCGAGTCGAGGAATTCATCTATCTGGGCGACCACGTCCGGGTTCGCATGGAAGTCTGTGGCAAGACCGACTTCTTCGTGAAGCAACCGATTGCCGAGCTTGATCCCTCGCTCGCTGTCGGCGACGTGGTACCGCTTGGCTGGCAGGTCGAACACGTTCGCGCTCTCGACCCGATTCTAGAGGCGAACTGATCGCCCCGGCTTCAACAACACCAACCCTGCACGTGGAGAGAATAATAAATGTTGAAATCCCTGAAATTCACCGCTCTGGCACTGGGCATGATGGGAGCTGCGAGCGCAATGGCCGCAGGCCCGGACCTGACCGTGGTGTCCTTTGGCGGGGCGAACAAGGCGGCTCAGGTCAAAGCCTTCTACGCACCGTGGGAAGCGGCAGGTAACGGCAAGATCGTGGCCGGTGAGTACAACGGCGAAATGGCCAAGGTCAAGGCCATGGTCGACACCAAGAGCGTGTCCTGGGATCTGGTAGAGGTTGAGTCGCCGGAACTGTCCCGTGGTTGCGATGAAGACATGTTCGAGCAGTTGGACCCGGCGCTGTTCGGCAAGAAAGAAGATTACGTCAAGGGCGCGATCCAGCCATGCGGTGTGGGCTTCTTTGTGTGGTCGACCGTAATGGCCTACAACGCCGACAAGCTTAAAACCGCACCGACCAGTTGGGCGGACTTCTGGGACACCAAGCAGTTCCCGGGCAAGCGTGGCCTGCGTAAAGGCGCCAAGTACACCCTGGAATTCGCACTGATGGCCGACGGCGTTGCGCCGAAAGACGTCTACAAAGTGCTGGCCGGCAAAGATGGTCAGGACCGCGCATTCAAGAAGCTCGATGAGCTCAAGCCGAACATCCAGTGGTGGGAAGCTGGCGCACAACCGCCGCAATACCTCGCTTCCGGTGACGTGGTCATGAGCTCGGCCTATAACGGCCGGATCGCTGCCGTGCAGAAAGAAAGCAACCTGAAAGTGGTGTGGAACGGCGGCATCTACGACTTCGACGCATGGGCCATCCCGAAAGGCCTGGACGCCAAGCGTGCGGAAGCTGCGAAAAAATTCATCGCCTACTCGGTGATGCCACAGCAGCAGAAGACCTACTCGGAAAACATCGCCTACGGCCCGGCCAACACTCAAGCCGTACCGCTGCTGGCCAAAGATGTCCTGAAAGACATGCCGACCACCCCGGAAAACATCGCCAACCAGGTGCAGATCGACGTCAGCTTCTGGGCTGACAACGGCGAGCAACTGGAACAGCGCTTCAACGCCTGGGCTGCCAAGTAAGACCGCACTGCGGGCTTACGCTGTAGGAGCGAGCTTGCTCGCGAAGACGTCAGCACATTCAGCATCGTTGATGACTGATACTCCGTCTTCGCGAGCAAGTCGCACCGCCGCACCGCCGCTCCCACATTTGAACGGTGTGTATTAAACGATCGAGGTGGTTTCCCGCCTCTGCAATGATCAAAGATTTCCGGAGTACGCCATGGCTATCGCCGTTCCCGTGAACGCGGGCACTGACCCCACCTTGAAGCAGCGGCTCAAACACGCCGAGCGGGTCAACCGCTGGAAGGCCCAGGCGTTGATTGCGCCGCTGGTGCTGTTTCTGTTGCTGGTGTTTCTGGTGCCGATCGTGGCGCTGCTCTACAAAAGCGTTGGCAACCCGGAAGTGGTCGGCGGCATGCCGCGCACCGTGACGGCCATCGCCAGCTGGGACGGCCGCGGCCTGCCCGCTGAGCCGGTTTACAAAGCGGCGGCCGAAGACCTCGCCGACGCTCGCAAGAATCAGACCCTGGGTGATCTGTCCAAACGTTTGAACATGGAGCTGGCAGGTTATCGCAGCCTGCTGACCAAAACTGCCCGCGCCTTGCCGCTCGCCACTGAGCCGGCTTCTTATAAGGACGCGCTGGAAGGCCTCGACGAGCGTTGGGGCGACCCGGCCTACTGGCAAGCGGTGCGCCGCAACACCAGCAACATCACCCCGTATTACCTGCTGGCCGCTGTCGATCATCGCATCGACGACCTCGGCGAAATCGCCCCGGCGACCCCGGATCAGGCGATCTACCTCGACATCTTCGCCCGCACCTTCTGGATGGGCCTGATCATCACTGTGGTCTGCCTGGTGCTGGCGTATCCCCTGGCTTACCTGTTGGCGAACCTGCCGTCGCGGCAGAGCAACCTACTGATGATTCTGGTGCTGTTGCCGTTCTGGACCTCGATCCTGGTGCGGGTTGCGGCGTGGATCGTGTTGCTGCAATCGGGTGGCCTGATCAACAGCGGCCTGATGGCCATGGGCATCATCGATAAGCCGGTGGAACTGGTGTTCAACCGCATCGGTGTCTATATCTCGATGGTGCACATCCTGCTGCCGTTCATGATCCTGCCGATCTACAGCGTGATGAAAGGCATCTCGCCAACCTACATGCGCGCCGCGATTTCCCTCGGCTGCCACCCGTTCGCCAGCTTCTGGCGAGTGTACTTCCCGCAGACCTATGCCGGTGTCGGCGCCGGTTGCCTGTTGGTGTTCATCCTCGCCATCGGCTACTACATCACCCCGGCATTGCTGGGTAGCCCGAACGATCAGATGGTCAGCTACTTTGTCGCCTTCTACACCAACACCAGCATCAACTGGGGCATGGCGACCGCACTCGGTGGGCTGCTGCTGTTGGCGACCGTAGTGCTTTATCTGATTTACAGCTGGCTGGTGGGCGCCAGTCGCCTGCGCCTGAGCTAAGGAGAGAACGAAATGCTGAGTCCTTATATGTCGCCCATTGAACGGGTGTGGTTCTACAGCTTGCGGATTCTCTGCGGCTTGATTCTGTTGTTCCTGATTCTGCCGGTGCTGGTGATCATTCCACTGTCGTTCAACTCCGGGAGTTTTCTGGTTTATCCGCTGCAAGGCTTCTCGCTGCACTGGTACCAGGATTTCTTTGCCTCGGCGGAATGGATGCGTTCGTTGAAGAACAGCATGATCGTGGCCCCGGCAGCGACCGTGTTGGCGATGATCTTCGGTACGCTGGCGGCGATCGGCCTGACTCGGGGCGACTTCCCGGGCAAGGCGCTGGTGATGGCGCTGGTGATTTCGCCGATGGTGGTGCCGGTGGTGATCATCGGTGTGGCCAGTTACCTGACCTTCGCTCCACTGGGATTCGGCAACAGCTATACCTCGCTGATCGTGGTGCACGCCGTGTTAGGTGTGCCGTTCGTGATCATCACAGTGTCGGCGACGTTGCAGGGGTTCAACCAGAACCTGGTGCGGGCCGCTGCGAGCCTCGGCGCTTCGCCGCTGACCACGTTCCGCCGGGTGACCTTGCCGCTGATCGCACCGGGCGTGATCTCGGGGGCGTTGTTTGCCTTCGCGACTTCGTTCGATGAGGTGGTGGTGACCCTGTTCCTCGCAGGTCCGGAGCAAGCGACCCTGCCACGGCAGATGTTCAGTGGCATCCGCGAAAACCTCAGCCCGACCATCGCCGCCGCCGCGACGCTGTTGATTGCCTTCTCGGTGATCTTGCTGCTGACCCTGGAATGGTTGCGTGGACGTAGCGAGAAATTGCGTACTGCGCAGGTCTGAAGCCATACGCGGTAAAAATGTGGGAGCGAGCAAGCCCGCTCCCACAGTTGTTTTGTGTCGTTTTCAGGCGCGCGGTTCATTCATGACCTGAATACCAGCCAACTCCAAATCCCCAGCTACTCTTGTGCCCAGCTCCCCTACCTATAAGAGGCTGCGCACATGAGTCTTTCCTCTTTCAAAATCGCTCACAAATTGATCACCGGCGCAGGTGCCATCGAGCAACTGTCCGCCGAGCTGGCACGCCTGGACATCGATAACCCGCTGATCGTCACCGATGCCGCACTGGTCAAGTCCGGCACGGTGGAACTGGCACTGGTACAGCTGGGCGAACGCAGCTACGAGATATTCGACCGGGTACTGCCGGACCCGGAAATCGCCATCGTCGAAGACTGCATGCAGGTCTATCGCGACGGCGGGCATGACGGACTGATTGGCCTGGGCGGCGGCAGTGCCATCGACATTGCCAAGAGCGTGGCGGCCTATGCCGGCTACCACGGCGCGCTGGAGGATTTGTTCGGTATCGATCAGGTCCCGCGCAAAGGCCCGCCGCTGATTGCCATCCCGACCACGGCGGGTACTGGCTCGGAGGTGACCAACGTCGCCATCCTTTCCGACAAGGTCGCGCAGCTGAAGAAGGGCATTGTCAGTGACTACCTGCTGCCGGACGTGGCGCTGGTCAGCCCGCAAATGACCCTGACCTGTCCGCGCAGTGTCACGGCGGCCAGCGGCGTCGATGCGCTGGTGCATGCCATCGAGTCCTATCTGTCGGTCAATGCCTCACCGATTACCGATTCCCTGGCCATCGGCGCCATCAAGCTGATCGCCAGAGCTTTGCCCAAGGCCTACGCCAATCCGTCGAACCTGCAAGCCCGGGAAGACATGGCCACCGCCAGCCTGATGGCCGGCATGGCGTTCGGCAATGCCGGGGTTGGCGCGGTGCATGCGTTGGCATATCCGCTGGGCGGGCGTTTCAACATTGCCCATGGTGTCAGTAATGCCTTGCTACTGTCCCATGTCATGACCTGGAACAAGATGGCCTGCATCGAACGCATGCAGGATATAGCCGAGGCCATGGGCGTGAAGACCACGCACTTGAGTGCCAATGAAGCGGCTGACAAAGCCGTGCAAGCCATGACCGAACTGTGTGCCGCCGTGGAAATTCCCCAGGGCCTGCGCAGTTTCGGTGTACCCGAGGACGCCATCCCGTCCATGGCAGTGGAAGCAACGGGGATTGAGCGCCTGATGCGCAATAATCCGCGCAAATTGAATGCCGTCGATATCGAAAAGATCTATCGCGCGGCGTACTAGAGGCTTTGCCGTTAACGGATGATGGCAGGTTCCAATCATCGCACTCACGGTGCGCGCGTCAAAGCATGAGGTATACAATGCGCGCCATCGTGATTCTGCTCAGAAAAGGTGCGTCATGCAGCCCTTCGTAATTGCTCCGTCGATTCTCTCCGCCGACTTCGCCCGCCTGGGTGAGGAAGTGGACAACGTCCTGGCCGCCGGCGCCGACTTCGTGCACTTCGATGTCATGGACAACCACTATGTGCCGAACCTGACCATCGGCCCGATGGTCTGCGCGGCACTGCGCAAGTACGGCGTGACCGCGCCGATCGACGCACACCTGATGGTCAGCCCGGTGGACCGCATCGTGGGCGACTTCATCGAAGCTGGCGCGACCTACATCACCTTCCATCCGGAAGCCACCCAGCACGTCGACCGCTCTCTGCAACTGATCCGCGAAGGCGGCTGCAAGTCGGGCCTGGTGTTCAACCCGGCAACCCCGCTGGACGTGCTCAAGTACGTGATGGACAAGGTCGACATGATCCTGCTGATGAGCGTCAACCCGGGCTTCGGCGGACAGAAGTTCATCCCCGGCACCCTCGACAAACTGCGTGAGGCGCGGGCGCTGATCGATGCGTCGGGTCGTGATATTCGCCTGGAAATCGACGGCGGAGTGAACGTGAACAACATTCGCGAAATCGCAGCGGCCGGTGCCGACACCTTCGTCGCCGGCTCGGCCATCTTCAATGCGCCGAACTATCAGGAGGTCATCGAAAAGATGCGTTCCGAACTGGCGCTGGCTCGCCCATGAGTGGCTTTGAGCAGCTGTTTCCGGGGCAACTGCCGCGGCTGGTGATGTTCGATCTGGACGGTACTTTGATCGACTCGGTCCCGGACCTGGCAGTGGCTGTGGACAAGATGCTGCTCAACCTCGGTCGCCAGCCCGCCGGGCTGGAAGCGGTGCGCGAATGGGTCGGCAATGGCGCGCCAGTGTTGGTGCGTCGTGCGCTGGCCGGTGATATTGATCATTCGGCGGTCGATAACGCAGAGGCCGAACGGGCGCTGGAGTATTTCATGCAGGCTTATGGCGAAAGCCATGAGTTGACCGTGGTTTACCCCGGCGTGCGCGATACTCTTAAATGGCTGCATAAGCAGGGTGTCGAGATGGCGCTGATCACCAACAAGCCGGAGCGTTTCGTCGCGCCGTTGCTGGATCAGATGAAAATCGGCCGTTATTTCCGCTGGATCATCGGCGGCGATACCCTGCCACAGAAAAAACCCGACCCGGCCGCGCTGTTTTTCGTGATGAAAATGGCCAACATTCCTGCTTCGCAGTCGTTGTTCGTTGGCGATTCGCGCAGCGATGTGCTGGCGGCGAAAGCGGCGGGGGTCAAGTGCGTGGCCCTGAGCTACGGCTATAACCACGGCCGGCCGATTGCCGAGGAGTCACCGGCGTTGGTGATCGACGACTTGCGCAAGCTAATTCCCGGTTGCCTGGATCAGGCCGCTGAGATAACGTTGACCGACGCTGTCAAACCCCCTTCTGGAAACGCCATCGTGGTGGTCACTCGCAAACTCTGGATGAAAGTCATCAAGGCCCTGGCCCGCTGGCGTTGGCGCGCCTGACTTGATCCTGGCCGGTTTCCGGCGCGTTTGCATACCTGACTGTTCGACCCTCAAGCCACGAGGCACCTCATGATCCGCGAAGAATTCCTGCGTTTGGCCGCTGCCGGCTACAACCGCATCCCGCTTGCCTGCGAAACCCTGGCCGACTTCGACACGCCGCTGTCGATCTACCTGAAACTGGCCGACGAGCCCAATTCCTACTTGCTGGAGTCTGTACAGGGTGGCGAGAAGTGGGGGCGTTACTCGATCATCGGTCTGCCGTGCCGCACTGTGCTGCGGGTTCACGACCACCACGTCAGCGTGACCGTCGATGGTGTCGAGACCGAAAGCCACGACGTTGAAGACCCGCTGGCCTTCGTCGAAGCCTTCAAGGCTCGCTACAACGTGCCGACCATTGCCGGCCTGCCGCGTTTCAATGGCGGCCTGGTGGGCTACTTCGGTTATGACTGCGTGCGTTACGTGGAAAAGCGTCTGGGCAAGTGCCCGAACCCGGATCCGCTGGGCGTGCCGGACATTCTGCTGATGGTCTCCGACGCCGTCGTGGTGTTCGACAACCTCGCCGGCAAGATGCACGCCATCGTACTGGCCGACCCGGCTCAGGACGACGCCTTCGAGCAAGGTCGCGCTCGCCTGGAAGAGCTTCTGGAAAAACTGCGTCAGCCGATCACCCCGCGCCGTGGCCTGGACTTCAGCAAGCAGCAAGCGGCTGACCCGGTATTTCGCTCCAGCTTCACCCAGGACGATTACGAAAGAGCCGTCGACACTATCAAGGAATACATCCTGGCCGGTGACTGCATGCAGGTCGTGCCATCCCAGCGCATGTCGATCGACTTCAAGGCTGCGCCGATCGATCTGTACCGCGCGCTGCGCTGCTTCAACCCGACGCCTTACATGTACTTCTTCAACTTCGGCGACTTCCACGTTGTCGGCAGTTCTCCGGAAGTGCTGGTACGGGTCGAAGACAACCTGATCACCGTGCGCCCGATTGCCGGCACCCGCCCGCGCGGCGCCAACGAAGAGGCTGATCTGGCACTGGAAAAAGACCTGCTGTCGGATGACAAGGAAATTGCCGAGCACCTGATGCTGATCGACCTCGGTCGTAACGACACCGGTCGCGTATCGGAGATCGGTTCGGTGAAGCTCACCGAGAAGATGGTGATCGAGCGTTACTCCAACGTGATGCACATCGTGTCCAACGTCACCGGGCAGCTGAAAGCCGGGCTGACGGCAATGGACGCACTGCGAGCGATTCTGCCGGCGGGCACTTTGTCCGGTGCGCCGAAGATTCGTGCGATGGAAATCATCGACGAACTGGAACCGGTCAAGCGTGGCGTCTACGGCGGTGCGGTCGGTTACTTCGCCTGGAACGGCAACATGGACACCGCCATTGCGATTCGCACGGCGGTGATCAAGAACGGAGAACTGCATGTGCAGGCCGGTGGTGGCATCGTCGCGGACTCGGTGCCGGCGCTGGAATGGGAAGAAACCCTGAACAAGCGCCGCGCGATGTTCCGTGCGGTTGCCCTGGCCGAACAGACTCCGGAAAGCTGAGCTGACTACAAATCCTGTGGGAGCGAGCTCGCTCCCACAATGACTTCACCACCATAAAAAAACGCGGCGCCTGTGAGGGCGCCGCGTTTTTTATTGCCTGCACATCAGAAGTCCAGCGCAACACCTACGTTGATGCCTTGTTGGGTGAAGTCGTCGTCCTTGCGAATGTTGTAGCTGGCGCGCAGTGCCAGGTCCCGGGTGAGGTTGTGGCTCACACCCAGGTTCAAGCGGCTCAGGTGGCTTTGCGGGGTGTAGCCTTGCAGCGTGAACTGATTGTTCGGCAGGCTGTTGAGGTTGATGCTCACATCCTGGGTGTCGTCGTTGTACTCGCGTTCGACGGCCACTTCGCCGAAGACCTGGGTTTGTGGGGTGAACTGGTATTTGCCCTGCAGGCCGGCGCCCAGGCGTCGGGAAATGCGCTCCTGATCGGCGAAGGTCAGCGCCGTGGAGTCGCTGCCGTCTTCCGAGTAACCGTCGACTTGCACCTTGGCGAAGTCGGCGCTGACAAACGGCGACAGGTGCCAGGGGCTGCTGGCCTGTTGCGCAATGTCGTAACCCAGGCGAGCGCTGAAGGCTTCGACGTAGCCGCTGGTATCGCCTTTTTCGCCGCGCTCGTTGACGCCCAACTGGAATTTACGCTTGAGGCTGTCGTAATCCAGATGTCCGGCCGTCAATGCCGCGTCGGCCCACACACGGTTTTGCTGGTATTGGGCGAATACCGTGCCCAGGTAAGTGTTGAGCTTGTAGTCGGAATCGTTGCTGCCGGCTTCGAGTTTCTGGTTATAGAAACCGGCCGCCAGGCCGACGCGCCAGGCATCATCGAGACGGTAGCTGCCACCGATGTTCAGGTTGGCTCCATTGCCGTCGGCGCTCACCGCGCTGTCCTGACCGTCAAAGTCCTGATGCTGTCCGCCGCCGGCGACAATGGCTCGCCATTGGCCGACGCCTTGCCAGTTTTCCCAATCGGCCAGCCACTGATTGCGCAATTCATCCTGATGCGCGCGCACGGTGCCCTGAGCCATTTCAGGCAGTAAGGTCAGCTCCCACGGTGCTGCCAACAGGGAGTACGCGTAATCGGCAATCAGGCGCTGCCCGGCTTCGGTAGGGTGCACTGAGTCGTTATAGATCAGCTTGGTCGGGTCCGGCGTGGCGCTATTGATGCCGTACCGGGCATTCTCGGTGCAACCGTTGCCGCTGAAGCAGGTGGCGATGAGGTTCTGGTCGGTGGCCAGGCCAAACTGCACCGGGTTGGCGAACGTCTCTTTGAGCAGTGCCGGAATGTTGAGCGGGATGACTTCGGCATTGATGTTCTGCAGTCGGCTTACCAGTTCAGTGTTGAACTGGGCGCTGAGTTGGGACGTGAACGCTTGCAGCGGGGTGCCGTTGAACGCCGGGGTAAAGCCGATATCGGGTAGCAGCCAGACCATGACGTATTTCGCGCCGGCGGTTTGCAGCGCCTGCACGCTGTCGGCCAGTCGGTCGGCGGCGGCGCTGGCCTGGGGCAAGTTGGTGACGCGACCTTGCAGGAAGTCGTTACCGCCACCCGACAGGTAATACAGCGCATTCGGGTCGGCGCGGAAGTTGTTCGACGGCAGATAACCCGCGCGAGTGCGATCGCCGGTGGCGGAAATGCTGGTGATCGAATCCAGTATCTGATCCGTGCGGTAGCCGCCGACGGCCCAGTTGTTGCCATCGGGCTGACCATTGCTGGCGCGCACCGCCGAAGATGATGACGCGGTCTGGTCCGCCGAGAACCCCAGTTTCCCACCCAGTATCTGCGTGGAGTTGAGCGAGCGGACTTCGCCGCTGCCGTCCAGATACACCGGTCCCGTACGGTTGGTGAAGCGTTGTGTCGCCCCGGCAGGCCCGCCAGTGTCGGCAAAGGTCCCGGCGTCGTTGAGGCTGTCCCCGAAGACAATGTAGTTCGTATAAGGGTTGGGTGCGGCGTTCGCCTGGGCGCATGCCATCGCGAGCAAGCATCCTGCGAGCGGTACAAACAACGACTGTTTGATCATGAGCAAGTCCGTTTATTTATTGTTGTAGTGAACGAGACGACAGTACCAAAAACTTTCGGCCTTTTGCCATCTGTCGCGAAGCCTTTAAGAGTTTCGCGGGCAGTACCTCCGGCGATATTGCACGCTCTGCCCAGCTAAGTTACTGTGCCGGGACGTACGAATGAGACCTTCCCCGTGTTGATCATCAGTAAACTCCTGGATCAAGTCATCAAGGCACACGCCCGCTGGCGTTGGCGCGCCTGAATTCTTTTGCCGGCCTCGCCGGACCTGTACCGCTTTGCCTTCTTTACCTGTTTGAAATGCTGCTTTGCTGACGCTGCTCCGGCACCTGACAAAGTGCAGCGCTCTGCGGGTCAATCATTCGAAGGCCATCTTTAAAGTCAGTGAATTCAAGAGGTTCTTAACGCCATGTTGCTGATGATCGATAACTACGACTCCTTTACCTACAACGTTGTGCAGTACCTGGGCGAGCTCGGCTCCCAGGTCAAAGTCGTGCGCAACGATGAACTGACCATCGCTGAAATCGAAGCCCTCAATCCTGAGCGTATCGTTGTGTCCCCCGGTCCTTGCACCCCGACCGAAGCCGGCATCTCGATTGAAGCGATCAAGCATTTCGCCGGCAAACTGCCGATTCTTGGCGTCTGCCTTGGCCACCAATCCATCGGCCAGGCCTTTGGCGGTGACGTGGTGCGCGCCCGCCAAGTGATGCACGGTAAGACTAGCCCGGTATTTCACGAGGACAAGGGGGTATTCGCTGGCCTGAATCGTCCGCTGACGGTGACCCGCTATCATTCATTGATCGTCAAGCGCGAAACCTTGCCCGATTGTCTGGAACTGACGGCCTGGACCCAGCTCGAAGACGGCTCGGTCGACGAAATCATGGGCCTGCGTCACAAGACTCTGAACATCGAGGGCGTGCAGTTTCACCCGGAATCGATCCTCACCGAGCAGGGCCACGAACTGTTCGCCAACTTCCTCAAACAAACCGGCGGCACGCGCTAAGGACTTTTCATGAATATCAAGACAGCCCTGAGCCGCATCGTCGATCACCTCGACCTCAGTACCGATGAAATGCGCGATGTGATGCGCGAAATCATGACCGGGCAATGCACTGACGCGCAGATCGGCGCGTTCATGATGGCCATGCGCATGAAGAGCGAAAGCATCGACGAAATCGTCGGTGCCGTGTCGGTGATGCGCGAGCTGGCGGACAAGGTCGAACTCAAGACCCTCGACGGTGTGGTCGATGTGGTCGGCACCGGCGGTGACGGTGCCAATATCTTCAACGTGTCGACCGCTGCTGCGTTCGTGGTTTCCGCTGCTGGCTGTACCGTGGCCAAACATGGCAACCGTGCAGTCTCGGGCAAGAGCGGCAGTGCTGACCTGCTGGAGGCGGCCGGCATCTACCTGAACCTGACACCGGTGCAAGTGGCGCGTTGCATTGACAACGTTGGTATTGGTTTCATGTTTGCCCAGACTCATCACTCTGCGATGAAATACGCTGCAAGCCCGCGCCGCGAACTGGGTCTGCGTACGTTGTTCAACATGCTCGGCCCGCTTACGAATCCGGCCGGTGTGAAGCATCAGGTGGTAGGCGTATTCACCCAGGCCTTGTGCCGGCCGCTGGCGGAAGTATTGCAGCGCCTGGGCAGTAAACATGTGCTGGTGGTGCATTCGAAGGATGGCCTGGATGAATTCAGTCTGGCAGCACCGACCTTCGTGGCAGAGCTGAAAAACGACCAGATCACCGAGTATTGGGTCGAGCCGGAAGACCTGGGCATGAAGAGCCAGAGTCTGCATGGCCTGTCGGTGGATAGCCCGGCGGCTTCCCTTGAGCTGATTCGCGATGCCCTGGGCAAGCGCAAGACTGAGAACGGTCAGAAAGCGGCCGAAATGATCATGCTCAATGCCGGTGCTGCGCTGTACGCCGCCGACCATGCCAGCAGTTTGAAAGAGGGAGTCGCACTTGCGCACGATGCGCTGCACACCGGTCTCGCTCGAGAGAAGCTCGAGGAACTGGGTGCGTTTACCGCGGTATTCAAAGTGGAGAATGAGGGATGAGTGTACCGACGGTTCTGGAAAACATTCTGGCCCGCAAGGTTCAGGAAGTCGCGGAGCGTAGCGCCCGTGTGAGCCTGAGCGAGCTGGAAAGTCTGGCCAAGACGGCCGATGCACCCCGTGGTTTTGCCAAGGCCTTGCTGGCCCAGGCCAAGCTGAAACAGCCGGCAGTCATTGCCGAGATCAAGAAGGCATCACCGAGCAAAGGCGTGATCCGCGAGAACTTCGTTCCTGCTGAAATTGCCAGGAGTTACGAGAAGGGCGGGGCGACCTGTCTTTCCGTGCTGACCGACATCGATTATTTCCAGGGCGCCGATGCGTACCTGCAACAGGCTCGTGCCGCGTGCAACCTGCCAGTCATCCGCAAGGACTTCATGATCGATCCGTACCAGATCGTCGAAGCTCGTGCGCTGGGCGCCGATTGCGTGCTGTTGATCGTCTCCGCACTGGATGACATGAAAATGGCCGAGCTGGCTTCGGTGGCCAAAGGCGTGGGGCTCGACGTGCTGGTTGAAGTGCACGATGGCGATGAGCTGGAGCGCGCGTTGAAAACCCTCGACACGCCGCTGGTCGGGGTCAACAACCGTAACCTGCACACCTTCGACGTCAGCCTGGAAACCACTCTCGACCTGTTGCCGCGTATCCCGCGTGATCGTCTGGTCATCACCGAAAGTGGCATCCT
The DNA here is from genome assembly GCF_002113025.1 of Pseudomonas sp. B28(2017). GTDB lineage: Bacteria > Pseudomonadota > Gammaproteobacteria > Pseudomonadales > Pseudomonadaceae > Aquipseudomonas. Next base: position 698,899 of record NZ_NEJH01000003.1, read on the forward strand.
GAACCGCGCCGATGTCGAACTGATGGAAATCAGCGACGTCTACGCATTCCTGGTCGGGGAAGCCTTCATGCGCGCCGAAAGCCCGGGTACCGAATTGCAGCGCCTGTTTTTCCCCGAGCGTGGCGTTCCCGTCAGCGGCTCGACCCTCGACTGATCCCCCGCCATTGCAGGCAACCCGACTCCCTGTGGGAGCGGGCTTGCCCGCGATGAGGCCCTCAAATCCCCTAAAGACCTCATGTCTGCCGGAGTCGCCTATGTCGCTGCCAGTTTCTATGACCATCGAAGCCGGCCTGCGAGCCGAGCAGGATCTCTTGGCCTCGGTCTGCGCCAGCGACGCCGAGTTCGGCCTGCTGTTCTGGCAGCCGAGCGATCGGGCGCTGGTCATGCCGCGCCGCTTGAATCGCTTGCCCGGTTTCGAGGCGGCGTGCGAAGCGTCGGCGGCGGCAGGTTGGCCGGTGCTGTTGCGTGAAACCGGTGGCGAGCCGGTGCCGCAATCGGTCTCGACCATCAACATCGCACTGGTTTACGCGCCGCCGCGCAGCGAAGGGGATTTGAACCGTATCGAGACCGGTTACCGGCGCTTGTGCGATCCGATCTGTCAGTTGCTCGATGAGTTGGATGGCACTTCATCTCTGGGGGAAATCGAAGGTGCTTTCTGTGACGGTCGCTTCAATGTCAACCTTGATGGACGCAAAATGGTTGGTACCGCCCAGCGCTGGCGTCAGAGTCAGGGTGGGCAGCGTCCGGTGGGACTGGTACATGGGGCGATGCTGCTGGATAACGAGCGAGAGTCGATGGTCGCCGCGGTCAATCGTTTCAACGAGGCCTGCGGTCTGGAACAACGAGTCCGCGCCGAAAGCCACATTGCGTTGCATGAGAAGTTCAAGGCGCACGGTGCATTGACGCGCCTCGACGAACTCTATCGGTTGATGCTGACACAGATGTTCAGCGGCTAGGTTTTCGAGCTTATCGCGTACCGAAGACCACCATGGTCTTGCCTTTGACGTCCACCAGGTTGCGTTCTTCCAGATCCTTGAGCACGCGACCGACCATCTCCCGGGAACAACCGACAATCCGCCCGATTTCCTGACGGGTCACCTTGATTTGCATGCCATCGGGGTGGGTCATGGCGTCTGGCTGTTTGCACAGCTCCAGCAGGCAGCGGGCAACGCGGCCGGTCACGTCAAAAAATGCCAGGTCACCGACCTTGCGCGTGGTGTTGCGCAGGCGCTGTGCGATTTGTCCGCTGAGGACGTAAAGAATGTCCGGATCCTGTAGGGATAGCTCGCGGAATTTTGCGTAGCTGATTTCCGCAACTTCGCATTCGACCTTGGCCCGCACCCAGGCACTGCGCTCCTGCTCCAGGCCGGCTTGTTCAAACAGGCCCAACTCACCGAAAAAGTCCCCGGCGTTCAGGTAGGAAATGATCATTTCCCGGCCGTCGTCATCTTCGATCAGGATGGTGACTGAGCCTTTGAGGATGAAGAACAGCGTTTCCGAGCGGTCGCCAGCACAAATGATGTTGCTCTTGGCCTGATAACGGCGGCGCTGGCAATGCATCAACAGCTTGTCGAGGTTCTTGATCTTGGGGGTGGGGGCAATAGCAACCATGGTTGTATCCCGAAAAGACTGCACGGTGTGTTTGGTTTTTATGAATAGTGAACGCTGGAGTAAAGCTGGCCATGCGCCATTGAATTGGCGTCAGCTTAACAGACACTTCCTGAAGTATTCGAGCATTTACCTACAAGGTGGTGGGATATGTCCTAGGACGCCGGGCGCTGCCGATCACGGGGCCTGTGCTAAGCTGGCGACCCTTTTTTATACAGTGGAGTCTTGGCGATGAAGGCACGCATCCAATGGGCTGGCGAAGCCATGTTCCTCGGCGAATCCGGTAGCGGTCATGTCGTGGTCATGGACGGTCCGCCCGATGCCGGCGGACGCAATCTGGGTGTCCGGCCGATGGAAATGCTGTTGCTGGGTGTCGGCGGTTGCAGCAATTTCGATGTGGTCAGCATCCTCAAGAAGTCCCGCCAGGCGGTCGAAAGCTGTGAAGCTTTCCTTGAGGCCGAGCGTGCGACCGAAGATCCGAAGGTTTTCACCAAAATCCACATGCACTTCGTGGTCAAGGGCCGCGGCCTGAAAGAGGCCCAGGTCAAACGCGCCATTGAATTGTCTGCCGAGAAGTATTGCTCGGCCTCGATCATGCTCGGTGCGGCAGGTGTGGCAATCACCCACGACTACGAGATCATCGAGCTCGGTTGAATTCGACATTCAACTATCATAAAAGCTGTGCAGACTCTGGCGAACCCAAGCTGACGTCTGCATAATGCGCCACTTTTTTCAGGGTAGTGGCCCGTCAGCCGACAGGCCTCGCACCCGAACAGACAACCAAAATCGCCATTGCGAAGAGGTGTTAACCGTCCTACGCAGGTGCGTTGTTCGCATCTGACGGGCATGCTTGATCACGCGGCCGGGCCGCAAGCACATAGAGAGTTCTTAACGGTGAAAAGCAAACTCAAGCTCCACGGGTTCAATAACCTGACAAAGACCTTGAGCTTCAACATCTATGACATCTGCTACGCGGAAACCCCGCAAGACCAGCAGGCTTACGTCGAGTACATCAATAAAGAGTACAACGCGAAACGCCTGACGCAGATTCTCACGGAAGTTGTCGATATCATTGGTGCCAACATCCTGAACATTGCCAGTCAGGACTATGAGCCGCAGGGCGCCAGCGTCACGATCCTGATCTCCGAGGAGCCGGTAACCCCGACCGACAGTCAGATCGAGGAATCCCCGGGCCCGCTGCCTGAAATCATTCTGGCCCACCTCGACAAGAGCCACATCACGGTGCACACCTACCCGGAAATCCATCCGGTCAGCGGTATTGCGACTTTCCGTGTGGACATCGACGTGTCGACTTGCGGGGTCATTTCACCGCTTAAAGCGCTCAACTTCCTGATTCACCAGTTCGATTCGGACATCGTGACCGTGGACTACCGTGTGCGCGGCTTCACCCGTGACGTTGAAGGCAAAAAGCACTTCATCGACCATGAGATCAATTCGATCCAGAACTACCTCTCCGATGACACTTACGACGCGTACCAGATGACCGACGTGAACGTGTACCAGGAAAACCTGTTCCACACCAAGATGCTGCTGAAGAACTTCGAACTGGATAACTACCTGTTCGGCGACGCCACCAGCAACCTGTCCTCTGAGCAACGCGCTCAGGTGACCGAGCGGGTGAAACACGAAATGCTCGAAATCTTCTACGCGCGCAACATGGCGTAAGATTTTCAGGCGTAAAAAAGGCGACTCCCTCACGGCAGTCGCCTTTTTTATTCAGGTGCTGGCTCCTACAAAAAAACGCAGTCAGATCCTATAAGTACTCTTGGTCATCACCTTGGCCATCAGACTCATCCCGAATTTCACCGGCGCCGGAAAGCGGAACCCGCCAGCATCCAGTGCACTCTCGGCATGTTGTTCTTCATCGATACGCATCTGCTCAAGGATCGCCCGGGATTTTTCATCCTCGGCCGGCAATTGTTCCAGGTGTTCGTTCAGGTGTTTGCACACCTGGTCTTCCGTTGCCGCAACGAACCCCAGGCTGACTTTATCGCTGATCAGGCCGGCCACTGCGCCAATCCCGAAAGACATGCCATAAAAGAGCGGATTGAGGATGCTGGTGTGGCTGCCCAGTTGATGGATGCGTTGTTCGCACCAGACCAGGTGATCGATTTCTTCTTCGGCGGCATGCTCCATGGCAGCACGCACTTGCGGCAGTTTGGCGGTCAGCGCCTGCCCCTGATACAGCGCCTGGGCACAGACTTCGCCGGTATGGTTGATGCGCATCAGACCGGCAACGTGGCGCGTGTCTTCATCGCTCATTTTCGCATCCGGCTGCACGATGGCGGGCGACGGACGGTACGGCTGGCCGCTGAAGGGCAGCAGGGTACGCATCGCGGCATCGGCTTGCAGCAGAAGGCGGTCAATGGGCGAGTAGTGACGTTGGGTAGTCATGCTGACCTCCGGGGGAATTTCGGTGGCCAGTTTAACCCAAACGGCCGGGGAAGGATTGCGCTGGGTCATTGTGCTGCAGAGGCTGTGACAGTGCTGTGATGCCTTTTGTGAAAGCGGCAGTGCGCCGCTCCCTCAGGGTTTACTGCAATCAGCCCGGCGGCCAGTGCATCTGGCGCTGACCCAGCACGTGCATATGAATGTGATAGACGGTCTGCCCGCCCAATTCATTGCAGTTCATGACCACCCGGAAACCTTCTTCACAGCCCAGTTCCAGGGCCAGACGCTGCGCGGTGAGCAGAATATGCCCGGCCAGCGCCTTATCGTCTTCGGTGAGGTCGTTAAGGGTACGTACTGGTTTCTTCGGGACCACCAGGAAATGTACCGGTGCCTGTGGGGCAATGTCATGGAAGGCCAGTACCTGGTCGTCCTCGTAAATGATCTTCGCCGGGATTTCCCGGTTGATGATCTTGGTGAACAGAGTATCCACAGCTGTTTTCTCCGTTGTTTGGGCTGGCCTGAGTGTACTCATGGCTTATGCCAGCGCCCAGCCTTTTACCTTGAGTTGGGTCAGCGCGGGCAGTAAGCCTTGTTGACCATACCGGCGATTGTGCGAGTCAGCCAGCGCGAGCCGAGCCTTGGCAGGAAGGCAAACCAGCGGTTGCGCCGCCCCGGAATAATGATCGCTCGATTCTTTTCCAGTGCGCGCACGGTGTAGAGCGCCACTTCCTCGGGGCTCATCAACAGCTTGCTGTTGGTCAGCTTGTCGCTGTTGAGTTGCGCGGTACGGAAAAACGCCGTGCGGGTCGGTCCGGGGCAGAGCACGGAAACCTTGACCGCGCACTTTTTCAGCTCGACGCGCAATCCTTCGGAAAAGTGCAGCACATAGGCCTTGCTGGCGTAATAGGTGCTCATCCACGGTCCCGGTTGAAACGCCGCCACCGAGGCCACATTCAGAATCTGCCCGCCGCCCTGCAGAGCCATGCTGTTGCCGATGGCGTGACACAGGCGGGTGAGGGCGAGGATGTTCACTTCGATCAGGTCTTGCTCAGTCATCCAGTCCTGGGCCAGAAACGGGCCGCATGTGCCGATACCGGCGCAGTTGACCAGCAGGTCGATTTGCCGGTCGCCTTCCTCCAGTTCCAGCAGGAATCCGGACAGGCGCAGCGGTTCGCCCAGGTCGCAGGCACGGAACAACACTTCCACACCGAACCTTTGGGTCAGTTCAATCGCAATGCTTTCCAGCTGATCACGTTGTCGGGCCACCAGAATCAGGCTGCGGCCGCGCCGGGCCAGCGCTTCGGCCATTGCCAGGCCGATGCCGCTGGAGGCGCCAGTGATCAGAGCGTAACGGGTCATGCAGTTCTCCATCGCAACAGCTCAGCGCCGCGACGCAGGTGTCACGGGCCAGGAGCGCTGTTCATTCTTTCGCAGAGTCTACAGGGGGCTGGGCCTCTTCGGCTGCATCGTTGGCGGAATTTGGCAGCGGCTCGACCTCGACGTCGATTTCATCCGTGATGACCGAACTGCTTTCGTAGCTGCTCTGTGCGGCGCTTTCGTATTCATCCTGTATCGCAGTGAGACCTCCGGCCAAGGTGCCGACCAGGATCAGCGCGATAAATACCAGCCACAACGAAGACAATACCTTGACCGCGGTGCTGTTCGGTGGCGGTGGCGGACCGTAGCGGTTGGCCAGCTCGTTACCCGGGACGACCATGATCACAAACGGAAAGAAACTGCCAACAAACGGCACCAGGCTCAGCAGCCACAGCCAGCCGGACCAACCAGCATCGTGTAAACGCTGAACGGTGATCTGGATGCTGACGAAGGCAAATCCGACAAACAGGATCAACGCCAGAAAGCCGCCCAATATCAGGCCGGCGGTGGAATCCGCGCCGATGAGGGCTAGCGCGACCAGGGCAAACACCCCGCAAACAGCCAGGAGCACTAGTGTCAGCACCAGCGTCCAGGCGAGGTATCGCAAGCGGCCGATACGGCCATCGAAACTGAATGGCTTGAGTGTGGCTAATTCCGCCACGGCTTCGCCGACTGGGGCGCGAGGTGGAGCGTAAGGAGACAGCGGATCTGCCAAATCGGCCTGATTGCTGGCCGGAGTATGGTCATGCACGTCGGCGAGGTTCAGCTCGATCGGTGTTTCGGCTTCGATGCGGGCGTCGATACCGGTTTTGCTCAGCGCCTGGAGATAGGTCTGAGCATCGGCCTGCGACAGGTTGCGTTTGAGCGCTACCGGACGCCCGCTGAACAGGCGCTCGATGGCTGCGACATCGCTTTTGAACAAGTCGGCGAGGTTGAGCTTGGCAGTGGTGGTGTCGACACCGGGCAGCAAGCCACCCTCGAAGACGATCTTGAAACGGTTTTCGTCCATATTCGAGGCATCCTTGTCGCGAGAGGTTGAAAGAAGAATGTTGTGTCCGGGCGAGTGTAAGGCCAGCCGGTTGAGGCTGGCCAAGTTTTACTGTCAGCGCGGCCAGCGTTTGGGCAATTGGGCTGCATGCTCCAGGGCCTGGCGGTACTCCGCGTCGAGACGTGCAATCAATTGCTCGACAGTCGGCAAGTCCTCGATTTCGCCCACACCCTGGCCTGCGGACCAAACGGTCTTCCAGGCTTTGGCCTCATCGCTCACGGGTTTGAGCTTGGAGCCGAAGTTGATCTCGCCCTTGCCTTGCAAGGCGGCCATGTCGAAACCGGCGGCCTCCAGGCTCTGGCGCATAAAGCTCGCGGGGACACCTGACACGGCTGGAGTATGGATGATGTCTGCCGCTTTGGAGGTCAGCAGCATTTCTTTGTAGGCGTCAGGTGCGTGGCTTTCGGTCGTGCCGATAAATCGCGTGCCGAAGTAGGCCAGATCCGCGCCGAGCAATTGGGCGGCAAGAATTTCATGGCCGTGGTTCAAGCAGCCGGCCAGCAACAGGGTCTTGTCAAAGAACTGGCGGATCTCGGCAATCAGCGAGAACGGGCTCCAGGTCCCGGCGTGCCCCCCGGCACCGGCCGCCACGGCAATCAAGCCATCCACGCCTGCTTCGGCCGCTTTCTCGGCATGACGACGGGTTGTCACATCATGGAACACCAGGCCACCGTAGCCATGGACCGCGTCGACCAGTTCTTTCACGGCGCCGAGGCTGGTGATCACGATCGGCACTTTGTGTTCGACGCAGATCTGCAGATCCGCCTGTAAGCGTGGATTGCTGTTATGGACGATCAGGTTCACGGCATAAGGCGCGGGATTTTCCAGTGTCGCAAGCCCGGCTTCGATTTCTTCCAGCCAGGCCTTGAAACCACTGCTTTCACGCTGATTCAGCGCCGGGAAGCTGCCGACCACGCCCTGGCGACAACAGGCGAGTACCAGTTGCGGATTGGAAATCAGAAACATCGGCGCTGCCACCACGGGCAGACGCAAACGTTGTTCGAGCAGGGCGGGCAGCGACATTGGAAGTACCCCGGTGAGTTGTGCCAATTGGATTTAAAACGGTCGAACGACGACCAGAATTACGATTGCCAGCAATATCAGAACCGGAACCTCATTGAACCAGCGATAAAAGACATGGCTGCGGGTGTTTTCGCCACGGGCAAAACGTTTTACCTGCGCGCCGCACATGTGGTGGTAGCCGATCAGAATCACCACCAGCGTCAGCTTGGCGTGCATCCAGCCACCCTGAGTGAAATACGCACTCGGATTGAGGCTGATCAGCCAGCCGCCAAAGATCAGCGTCGCGATCATCGCCGGGCCCATGATGCCTCGGTAGAGCTTGCGCTCCATGATGCTGAAGCGTTCCTTGCTGACGGTATCTTCGCTTTGAGCGTGATAGACGAACAGCCGCGGCAGGTAGAACAGGCCGGCAAACCAGCTGACGACGCTGACGATGTGAAGCGCTTTGAGCCACAGATAGAGCATTTTTGGTTATTCCAGGATTCACGGTAGCCGGAATAGTAGAGGCTTGAGGCTCCGCACGTCACCTTGACGGTTGTCGCAGGGGCGCGCGGCCCCTATTATCGACGGCTTTCCAGTGGGTTTGTTGAGGGCAGGTTTATGGTCAAGGTCGGTATCGTCGGCGGCACGGGTTACACCGGTGTCGAACTGTTGCGTCTGTTGGCGCAACATCCGCAAGCTGAAGTGGTTGTCATCACTTCCCGATCCGAGGCCGGCCTGGCCGTGGCCGACATGTACCCGAACCTGCGAGGCCATTACGACGGCCTGGCGTTCAGCGTTCCGGACATCAAGACCCTCGGTGCATGCGATGTGGTGTTCTTCGCCACACCGCACGGTGTTGCCCATGCCTTGGCAGGTGAGCTGCTGGCGGCCGGGACCAAGGTCATCGACTTGTCGGCCGACTTCCGTCTGCAAGACGCGGATGAATGGGCCAAGTGGTACGGCCAGCCGCACGGCGCACCGGAGTTGCTAGACGAGGCGGTTTACGGCTTGCCGGAAGTCAATCGCGAGCAGATCAGGAAAGCGCGCCTGATTGCTGTGCCGGGCTGCTACCCAACTGCAACGCAATTGGGTTTCCTGCCATTGCTCGAAGCCGGCCTGGCCGATGCTTCGCATCTGATTGCCGACTGCAAATCCGGTGTCAGCGGTGCAGGTCGTGGTGCTTCCGTAGGCTCGCTGTACTCCGAGACTTCGGAAAGCATGAAGGCCTATGCCGTCAAAGGTCACCGTCACCTGCCGGAAATTCGCCAGGGGCTGCGTCGTGCAGCAGGCAAGGACGTCGGCCTGACCTTCGTTCCGCACCTGACACCGATGATTCGCGGCATTCACTCGACGCTCTACGCCACTGTGGTTGATCGTTCGGTGGATCTGCAGGCGCTGTTTGAAAAACGTTATGCCAATGAGCCCTTCGTCGATGTGATGCCTGCCGGCAGCCATCCGGAGACTCGTAGCGTACGTGGTGCCAACGTCTGCCGTATTGCCGTGCATCGCCCTCAAGACGGCGATCTGGTGGTGGTGCTGTCGGTGATCGACAACTTGGTCAAAGGGGCGTCGGGTCAGGCCGTACAGAACCTGAACATTCTGTTCGGGCTGGACGAGCGCCTGGGCCTGTCTCACGCCGGCATGCTGCCGTAAGGTTTATCGAGTACAGCAAAAGGCCCGTCTGACGGGCCTTTTTGCATTCCGGGCCGGCGACTGGATTGGTTGATATACCATAACAATAGTTGACCGCTTTTCTAGGAGAAGCGGATAATGCGCGTCATCACGCAATATGACGGCGTAACGCCGGGAGATAGTCAGCATGAGCGTCGAATCCTTCACCCCCACGGCCTTGCAATTCACCCACGGTGCCGCGCACAAGGTGAAGAGCCTGGTCGATGAAGAGGGGAATGATCGCTTGAAGCTGCGCGTATTCGTTACGGGCGGCGGTTGTTCAGGTTTTCAGTACGGCTTCACTTTCGATGAAGAAGTGGCCGATGACGACACCATCGTCGAGCGCGAAGGTGTGAGTCTGGTGGTCGATCCGATGAGCTTCCAGTATCTGGCGGGTGCCGAAGTGGACTACCAGGAAGGTCTGGAGGGTTCGCGTTTCGTCATCAAGAACCCGAATGCGACCACCACCTGTGGCTGCGGTTCTTCGTTCTCGATCTGATCAGTACACCTGTTTCACAAAACGCCGCATGGCCTCAGGGGCTTGCGGCGTTTTGCTGTGTGGAGGATTTATGCGGGGTAGATGGCGCCGAGTACGCGCAACCCCCGGGCACCGGTAACGCTCGGGCGGTTGGCCGCGATGCCTTCGAGGCAGCAATGAGCCAGCCACGCAAAGGCCATGGCTTCGACCCAGTCGGGATCTACACCGTAAGTAGCGGTACTGCTGACACTTGCGTTTGGCAACAGGTTGGCCAGGCGACTCATCAGTGCGGTGTTGTGGGCGCCGCCGCCGCAGACCAGCAGCTCCTGCGTGTCTGCCTGGGCGCTTTGCAGTGACTCTATGATGGTCAGCGCGGTCAGTTCAAGCAGCGTCGTCTGAACATCTTCGGCGCTGAAGGCTGGCAGTTGTGCCAGATGCTGTGTCAGCCATGGCAGGTTGAACACTTCCCGGCCGGTACTCTTCGGGCCTTTGGTGACAAAGAACGGATCGCTGAGCAGCGCATTCAACAGCACCGGTTGAACGTTGCCACTGGCTGCCCATTGGCCGTCACGGTCAAAGTGATCGCCGCGTTGCTGATGAATCCAGGCGTCCAGTAGCACATTGCCCGGTCCGCAGTCGAAACCGGCAACCGGCTTGCCGGGCTCGATCAGGCTGAGGTTGCTGAAACCGCCTACGTTCAGCACGGCGCGGTTGCCGGCCCGTTTTTCGAACAAGGCCTCATGAAAGGCCGGAACCAGCGGTGCGCCTTGCCCGCCGGCAGCGACGTCGCGGCTGCGGAAGTCGCTGACCACGGTGATGCCGGTCAGCTCCGTCAGTAGGGCCGGGTTACCGATCTGCACAGTAAAGCCGCGTGCCGGTTCGTGGCGGATGGTCTGGCCATGGCTACCGATTGCACGAATGTCGTCTGGCTTCAGTTGCTGCTGAGCGAGAAGGGCATGAATCCCTTGGGCTGCCAGTTTTACCCAGTTCTGCTGGGCGATGGCGGAGCGGGCAATCTCGTCCGGGCCACTGGCGCACAAGCCGAGCAGCTCGGCGCGCAGGGAATCGGGCATGGGGATATAGTGGGAGGCGATCAGTCTGATCGCCGGGGCTTGCTCGATCAGCGCGATGTCCAGGCCATCGAGGCTGGTCCCGGACATCACACCTATATAGAGCGCCATGACTTAACGCTTGCTCGAAGCCAGCAGAGTGGCTTTTTCCTGTTCCATGCGCGCCATCAGCGGCTGGCTTTGGGCGAGGAAGCGTGCGCGTTCGGCCTTGGCAATCGGATCGGCCATTGGCAGTTTCTGGCCCAGCGGGTCCACGTGCACGCCATTGACCTGGAACTCGTAATGCAGGTGCGGCCCAGTGGAGAGGCCGGTGGTGCCGATGTAGCCAATCACCTGGCCCTGTTTCACTGTGCCGCCAGTCTTCACACCTTTGGCGAAGCCTTGCATGTGGCCATAGAGCGTGGTGTAGGTGTTGCCGTGCTGGATGATCACGGTATTGCCGTAACCACCGCGGCGGCCGGCGAGTAACACCTTGCCATCACCGGCAGCCTTGATCGGCGTGCCTCGCGGCGCAGCGTAGTCGACACCTTTATGGGCGCGGATCTTGTTCAGGATCGGGTGTTTGCGGCCCATGGAAAATTTCGAGCTGATGCGGGCAAAGTCCACCGGTGTGCGGATGAACGCCTTGCGCATGCTGTTGCCGTCAGCGGTGTAGTAGCTGCTGTTGCCCTGTTTGTTGGTGTAGCGAACGGCGGTGTAGGTCTTGCCGCGGTTGGTGAAGCGCGCCGACAGGATAGGGCCGTTGCCGACAGCTTTGCCGTTGACTACCTTTTGCTCGTAGATCACGTCGAATTCGTCGCCCAGGCGAATATCCTGGGCAAAGTCCACGTCGTAGCCAAACACACTGGCCATGTCCATGGTCAGGCTGTGGGACAGGCCTGCCCGGGCTGCGGACTGCGACAGCGAGCTGTTGATCACGCCGTGAACGTAAGCGGAGTGCACGGTCGGTTTCGCGGTAATGCGGTTGAAAGTGTAGCCCTTGTCGTTCTTGGTCAGGCTGATGCTTTCGAGGTCGTTGAGCTTGCTGTGCAAGTTGCTCAACTGGCCGTCAGGGCTCAGTTCGAATTCGAGTTTTTGCCCATGCTTGAGCTGGCTGAACTGCTTGGCCTGCTTGTCGCTGGCCAGTATTTCATGCACTGAGGTGGTGGGCAGGCCGACTTTCGCGAACAACGTAGAGAGGGTGTCGCCCTTGGCAACAATCACTTCCCTGTGGCTTGCCGACTTCTTTTCTTCGACGATCGGCGCCGGCTCGGCTTGAGCTGTTTCCTGAGTGTCCTCGGCGCCGTTGTCGATCTGTGCGAAGGGAGATGTTGCTGGTTCATTTGTGGCTTGAACGGCGTCAGCAGCGTCTTGATCTTGTGTCAGTTGTTCAGCAGGACTTTCCAGTTCAAGACTAAGGGTCGTCTTTTTGGCTTCAACATCGCTGGAAGGGAATACCAGGAGCGCCAGGCTGAGAAGGGCGGCGATGCCACTTGCAGCGAGCAAGTGGGTCTTCGGGTAAAGCGGCGGCGCTTTAGACGATTCTGTGGTCATAAATGGTTTTGACTTTGAAAAAGATGAATTGGAAAAGATGAATGACATGATGAAGATGAAATAACTGTATAAAATATAACCAAATCATCTCTGAAGCAAGTCCGCGGGCGCCTTGTCTGCGGATTGGCGTCCGTGCGCCGGGCAAACCTTGTATTTGACGCGCGATCTTGTATGGTTGGTTCCCTTTGAATCTGAGCCTTGCGGGTCTGTTATGAAGTCGGTTGAAGAGCAGCTAGCGCTGATCAAACGTGGTGCGGAAGAACTGTTGGTCGAGTCCGAGCTGATTGAAAAGCTCAAGCGTGGCCAGCCGCTACGTATTAAGGCGGGCTTCGATCCAACGGCTCCGGATCTGCACTTGGGTCACACTGTGCTTATTAATAAGCTGCGCCAGTTCCAGGAGCTGGGGCATCAGGTGATCTTCCTGATTGGTGACTTCACCGGGATGATCGGTGATCCGAGCGGCAAGAGTGCTACGCGCCCACCGCTCACTCGCGAGCAGGTCCTCGAGAATGCCGAGACCTACAAGACTCAGGTCTTCAAGATTCTGGATCCGGCAAAAACCGAGGTGGCGTTCAACTCCACCTGGATGGATCAGATGGGGCCGGCCGACTTCATTCGCCTGACTTCGCAGTACACCGTGGCTCGTATGCTCGAGCGCGATGACTTCGACAAGCGCTACACGACCAATCAGCCGATCGCCATTCATGAGTTCCTCTATCCGCTGGTTCAGGGGTACGACTCGGTGGCTCTGCGCGCAGATGTCGAGCTCGGCGGCACTGATCAGAAGTTCAACTTGCTGATGGGGCGTGAGTTGCAGCGTGGGTATGGTCAGGAAGCTCAGTGCATTTTGACCATGCCGCTGCTTGAAGGCCTGGATGGCGTGAAAAAGATGTCCAAGTCTCTGGGCAACTACGTCGGTATCCAGGAAGCGCCGGGCGTGATGTACAGCAAGCTGGTTTCCATCCCGGATGTGCTGATGTGGCGTTACTTCGAGTTGCTCAGCTTCCGCTCCATGGATGAGATCAATGCGTTCCGTGTTGATGTGGAGGCGGGTGCCAATCCGCGCGATATCAAGATCAAGCTGGCCGAAGAGATCGTTGCGCGCTTCCATGGTGAGGAGGCTGCGGCCAATGCTCATCGTGCAGCCGGTAACCGTATGAAAGAGGGTGAACTGCCGGATGATCTGCCAGAGATCGAGTTGACGGCTGCCGAAGATATGCCGATCGCTGCCGTCCTTAATAAGGCTGGCCTGGTGAAGAACTCGGCGATGGCGCGAGATCTTCTCGGTTCGGGTGGCGTGCGTATAGATGGTGAGGTGGTTGATCGCACCTTTATATATGCGTTGGGTGCAACCCATGTTTGCCAGGCTGGCAAGAAAGCATTTGCGCGTATTACGCTGAAGGCTGAATAAAGTTGAAATAAAGTGTTGACGGCGAATTTTAGAAGCCTATAATTCGCCCCACTTCCGGCGCGGTCGAAACGGAAAACTCCTTGTTAAACAATGAGTTACGCAGATTTCGGCGGCAGGTTGCTTCAGGTCATCGAAGCTGAAAGGAAGTTGAAAAAGAGGTGTTGACAGCAGCGGGTAACGCTGTAGAATTCGCCTCCCGCTGACGAGAGATCGAAAGCGCAAGTGGTTGAAGTTGTTAAGGATTCCTTGAAAACTTCTGAAAATAATCACTTG
>NZ_NEJH01000029.1 GCF_002113025.1 Pseudomonas sp. B28(2017)
AACCTCAAGCCGTTGCTTGAGGAAATCCGCGTGGCGCTGGCCGATGAATCCTACGAAATCATCGTCGTCGACGATGGCAGCACCGATGCGACGCTGCAGGAATTGCGGCAGATGCGCCACGACGGCCTGGACACCCTGCGCATCCTCCATCACGAGCGTTCGCTGGGGCAGAGCACCTCGCTGTACCACGCGGCCCGCGAGGCCCGCGGGCAGTGGCTGGCGACCCTCGATGGCGACGGCCAGAACGACCCGGCGGACATTCCCGGCATGCTCGCGCTGGTGCGCGGCGAACCGGGCAAGGTCGATGTGCAACTGGTCGCCGGGCACCGGGTCAATCGTCGCGACACCGCGAGCAAACGCTACGCCTCGCGCTTCGCCAACAACCTGCGCCGGCGCCTGCTCAAGGACGCCACCCCGGACACCGGTTGCGGCCTGAAGCTGATCGAGCGCGCGGCGTTCCTGCGCCTGCCGTACTTCGACCACATGCATCGCTATATTCCGGCGCTGATCCAGCGTCATAACGGGCGCATGATCGTGCACCCGGTCAACCACCGGCCGCGCACGGCCGGGGTGTCGAAATACGGCAACCTCGACCGCGCGCTGGTCGGCATTCTCGATTTGTTCGGGGTCTGGTGGCTGATCAAGCGCACGCGGCTGAACACCATTGCCCAGGAGATCGAAGGATGATGTTGTCGCGTGAAACCCTGTGGCTGATCGTCGGCTTTGCGGGGCAGGTGGCCTTTACCGGGCGCTTTGTCCTGCAGTGGCTGTACAGCGAGTACAAGAAACGCAGCGTGATCCCGACCAATTTCTGGTACCTGAGCATCGTTGGCAGCACCTTGCTGCTCGCCTATGCCATTTACCGCCAGGACCCGGTGTTCATCGCCGGGCAGGCGTTTGGCTCCCTCGT
>NZ_NEJH01000004.1 GCF_002113025.1 Pseudomonas sp. B28(2017)
CCTGCGTAACTCATTGTTTATCAAGGAGTTTTCCGTTTCGACTGCGCCGGAAGTGGGGCGAATTATAGAGATCTGAAATCTGCCGTCAAGCACTGATTCTGTTTTTCTATCAATGACTTGCAGAAAGCAGCAAGACGCCCCCGCCTGAGCTTGATAGAGACATCAAAATGCTCCTTCTATATAGAAGGACTTCCTCATTGGCAGCCACCGCCCACGACATAGCCAAAAAACAAGACCATCGCGCACTGACGACTGGCTGGCCGCCAAAAAACAAAAAAGCACCCAAGGTGCTTTTTTGTTGCTGCCATCAGCTATATAAAGCCGCCACCCTGGCCCGCGCCATATGCAGCTTCTTGTAGCTGTCGATCAGCCGAAGGTGCCTGTCGAGCCCTTCCAGTTTCATACTCGTCGGTGTCAGACCGTAAAAACGGACGCTGCCATTCACGGACCCTATCGCCGCGTCCATCCGCTCGTTACCGAACATCCGGCGGAAGTTGGCTTCGTAATCGCTCAGTTCCAGATCATCGTCCAGTTGCATTTCCAGCACGACGTTCACGGCTTGATAAAACAAGCCGCGTTCGACGGTGTTGTCGTTGTATTGCAAGAAGGCTTCCACCAGATCTTTCGCCTGATCAAACTTCTGCAAGGCGAGATAAATCAGCAGCCTCAGCTCCAGGATCGTCAATTTTCCCCAAGGCGTGTTGTCGTCAAACTCGATGCCGATCAGAGTGGTGATGTCGGTGTAATCATCCAGCTCACTGTTTTCCAAACCCTTGGCAAGCGTTCTCAGACCGACTTTGCTCAGGCTGTGCAGGTTGAGGATGTCGGCGCGGAACTGCAGCGCTTTGTTGGTGTTATCCCAGATCAAATCTTCTACCGGATAAATTTCCGAGTAATCCGGCACCAGAATGCGACAGGCCTTGGCGCCGATGTGCTCATAGACCGCCATGTACACTTCTTTGCCCATGTCTTCGAGAATACCGAACAACGTCGCGGCCTCTTCGACATTGGAGTTTTCGCCTTGACCGGAGAAATCCCACTCAACGAATTCAAAATCCGGCTTGGCACTGAAGAAGCGCCACGAGACCACACCGCTGGAGTCGATAAAGTGCTCAACGAAGTTATTCGGCTCAGTCACCGCCTGACCTTCGAAGGTCGGTTGAGGCAGATCGTTCAAGCCTTCAAAACTGCGGCCTTGCAGCAGCTCCGTCAGGCTGCGCTCCAGCGCCACTTCCAGGCTTGGGTGCGCGCCGAACGAGGCAAACACGCCACCGGTACGCGGGTTCATCAAGGTGACACACATCACCGGGAACTCCCCGCCCAGCGACGCATCCTTCACCAGCACCGGGAAGCCCTGCTCTTCCAGGGCCTGGATACCCGCCAGAATGCCCGGGTACTTGGCCAGCACTTCCTGCGGCACATCCGGCAGGGCCATTTCGCCTTCCAGGATTTCGCGCTTCACCGCACGCTCGAAGATCTCCGACAGGCATTGCACCTGCGCTTCGGCCAGCGTGTTGCCGGCGCTCATGCCATTACTCAGGAACAGGTTTTCGATCAGATTGGACGGGAAGTACACCACCTCATTGTCCGACTGGCGCACAAAGGGTAGCGAACAAATACCGCGCTGGGTGTTGCCGGAGTTGGTGTCGTACAGATGCGAGCCACGCAACTCGCCGTCCCGGTCGTAAATTTTCAGGCAGTACTCGTCGAGAATTTCAGTCGGCAGTTCGTCCTTCGGGCCAGGCTTGAACCAGCGCTCGTCCGGGTAATGCACAAACGCCGCATTGGCGATGTCCTCGCCCCAGAACTGATCGTTGTAGAAGAAGTTGCAGTTGAGCCGCTCGATAAACTCGCCCAGTGCCGATGCCAGCGCGCCTTCTTTGGTCGCGCCTTTGCCGTTGGTAAAACACATCGGCGAGTGCGCATCGCGAATATGCAGTGACCACACATTGGGAACGATATTGCGCCACGAAGCGATTTCAATCTTCATGCCCAAGTCGGCCAGAATGCCCGACATGTTGGCGATGGTTTGCTCCAGTGGCAGGTCCTTGCCCACAATGTAGGTGCCCGCCTCGCCAGTCGAGTGCGGCATCAGCAACGCCTGGGCATCGGCGTCGAGATTTTCGACCTCTTCAATCACAAACTCAGGCCCGGTTTGCACCACCTTCTTTACTGTGCAACGATCGATCGAGCGCAAAATACCCTGGCGGTCCTTGTCGGAGATATCCGCCGGCAACTCGACCTGAATCTTGAAAATCTGGTTGTAGCGGTTTTCCGGATCAACAATGTTGTTCTGCGACAGGCGGATATTGTCGGTGGGGATATTGCGAGTCTCACAATACAACTTCACGAAATACGCCGCACACAACGCCGACGAAGCCAGGAAGTAATCGAACGGACCGGGTGCAGAGCCATCGCCCTTATAGCGGATAGGTTGGTCGGCCACCACCGTGAAGTCGTCGAACTTGGCCTCAAGTCGAAGGTTGTCGAGAAAGTTGACCTTGATTTCCATGCGTGCTTACCAGAATAACGAGCTATACGATTTGGCCGCCATTATCCGGTTTTTCAGCACAGACCGTTAACTTTCCACTATTTTTCGACCAACACCACCCCGCGCTCCTCAAGCAAGCGCACAAACATCGTCAGGCTCTGCGACACCGTCCCCCTGCGCCACACCAGCCAGGTACACAAATAGCGGAACGACTCCGACAACGGCCAGACGCTGACCGTCGTGCATCCAGGCATGCTTTCGAGCATGCTGCGAGGCATCAGCGCCAGACCGGCACCGGCGCTGACACAGGCCAACATGCCGTGATAGGACTCCATTTCGAAAATCTTGCCGGGCACCGCTGCGCCATTGGCGAACCAGCTTTCGAAATGATGGCGATAGGAGCAGTTGGAGCGGAATGCATAGATGTTTTCGCCATTCACATCCTTCGCCCGATGAATCGGCTCATGATTGAGCGGCGCGATCAAGACCATTTCCTCCTCGAATACCGGCACCCCTTCCAGCGCCGGATGCAACACCGGACCATCGACAAATGCAGCGGCCAGCCGCCCTGACAGCACCCCATCGATCATGGTCCCGGAGGGCCCGGTGGACAGGTCCAGCTCGACCTTGGCGTGCTTCTGGTTATAGACCGCCAATAGCTCTGGAATACGTACCGCCGCAGTACTTTCCAGCGAACCCAGGGCGAATGCTCCTTGTGGCTCTTCACCCGCCACTGTGGCGCGAGCTTCCTGAACCAGGTCGAGAATGCGTCGAGCGTAATCCAGAAAGCTCCAGCCAGCCGGCGACAGGCGCAGGCGACTCTTCTCGCGGATAAACAGGTCCACCCCCAAGTCCAGCTCAAGCTGCTTGATTCTGGTCGTGAGATTCGAGGGCACCCGATGAATATGCTGGGCGGCCACGCTAATGCTGCCGTGCTCGGCGACAGCCTTGAAAATTTCGAGCTGAACCAGATCCAGGATACTTTCTCCAAACGTGAACATTATGCTCAGTATTATTCAGTTTCCATAAAACATATACCCCCATAACCTGAGCACATCCCCACCTTGCAGGACGGTGCCATGACCAACGTTTCCAGCCTTAGCCATGCCATTTCGATCAACCCGACTACCGGCGAACAGATCGGCCAGTACCCTTTCGAATCCGATTCAGCATTGCAGGCTACGCTGACGCGGGCCGCTATCGGGTTTCGTAGCTGGCGCAGCAAACCGGTTGAACAACGCGCACAGCTTTTGATCAACCTCGGCCAAGCCTTGCGCAACAACGCAGAGGCCATGGCGAACATGATCACCCGGGAAATGGGCAAGCCGATTACTCAGTCCCGCGGTGAAATTGAAAAGTGCGCACAACTCTGCGAGTGGTACGCCGAACACGGCCCCGCCATGCTGAGCCCGGAACCGACCCTGGTTGAAGGCGGCAAGGCACGCATTGAATATCGCCCGCTCGGTCCGATTCTCGCCGTCATGCCGTGGAACTTCCCCATCTGGCAAGTCCTGCGCGGCGCGGTCCCCACTTTGCTCGCCGGCAATACCTACGTGCTCAAGCACGCGCCAAACGTCATGGGCAGCGCCTACCTGCTGCTGGAAGCCTTCAAGCAAGCGGACTTTCCTGAAGGTGCTTTCGAAGTCATCAATGTCACACCGGAGGGGGTATCCAGGGCGATCGCCGATCCACGCATCGCGGCTGTCACCCTCACCGGTAGCGTCCGTGCGGGCATGGCCATCGGTGCTCAGGCTGGAGCTGCACTGAAGAAATGCGTGCTGGAACTGGGCGGCTCCGACCCATTTATCGTGCTCGACGACGCGGACCTCGATGAGGCGGTAAAAGCCGCCGTGGTCGGGCGCTATCAGAACACAGGACAAGTCTGCGCCGCCGCCAAACGCCTGATTGTCGAACAAGGCATTGCCCGGGAATTTACCCGCAGGTTTGTCGAGGCTACCCGACAACTGGTCGTTGGTGACCCACTAGCCAGCAACACCTACATCGGCCCGATGGCTCGCTTCGATCTGCGCGATGAACTGGATCAACAGGTACGCGACACACTGGAAGAAGGCGCGACGTTGCTGATGGGTGGAAAGAAGACTGAAGGCCCCGGCAATTACTATGAACCCACTGTACTCGGTGACGTGACCGATCAGATGACATCATTCAAACAGGAATTGTTTGGTCCTGTGGCCTCGATCATCACGGCCCGAGATGCAGCCCATGCGCTGGAGCTGGCCAATGACAGCGAATTCGGCCTCACCGCCACCCTCTACACGCGCAATGTCGAACTCGCCCGGCAGATGGCCGGCGAACTTGAAACCGGCGGCGTGTTCATCAACGGCTATAGCGCCAGCGATCCGCGTGTCAGCTTTGGTGGAGTGAAGAAGAGTGGCTTTGGCCGGGAGCTCTCGCATTTCGGGGTGCGCGAATTCTGTAATGCACAAACGGTTTGGCTGGATCGACGCTAAGGGTTCTGTAACAGCGCTAGCTCAATGAGCAGGAGGGATCAGGGCGGAAATCAACCCGCCCTGAAAGAGACGATAAAAGTATCAATCGTCCCTGTCGTCGCGATCGCGATACTGACGGTGGTAACGATCATAGTCACGATGATCATGTCGACGATAATAACCTTGATCATCGTCATCCCCTTGGTCGTATCCACGACGATAATCATGATCATAATCTCGACCGTACCTCCCTCCGTCTTCCCAGTGAGGGCCGCAGCCTCCCAGCAAGAGCGAACCTGAAAGGGCCAAGATCATCATTACTGCGCGCTTCATTTGAACGTCCTGAATGGTCAGAGCTACAGAGGCGGTTGTCACTCTCCGAGAAGATCGTCTGGATAGCATTCAACCGTAATTATGACCACTCAGTAACTCAATGATTCATTTGTGAAATACGGCAATCCGAAAATTCTCGCCTCAGGGCAAGCTACCCCTACCAGGAGCGGTCGGTGAAACAAGGCCGCTACTATCTCCATAAATGGGGCATTACACCCACCCAACCGGGCGTTTACCACCTGATTTGAGGAATATTCCCCACTCCCCTTTCTCCTGCTCGAAACGCCCGGAAGCAGTCTACTAATTAAGTTGAACTTTTTTCGCCCTATTGAAATGGCTCATTAGTTGCACCCCTCCTCGTACCCGTAACAGCTGTCGTCCCGGACATCATGCAGACGACGGGGCTTGCCAGACTCCGCATGACGCGAGGGGTGAAATATGCAACGCGCGACACCAGCAGTCAGCGGTTCTACCTGACTGGCGAGCACTGTTCATCCTGCCGGTGATCCCGATGTACACCCTCTGCAGCTATTACGTGTTCCGCGGAAAAGTGAGGATTGGTGATGGCTTCCACTAATAAATCAATTGCTCGAATCACGAATAGACCGATACCCCGTTATAAGCATATCGCTCAGTTGAGCCTGATGTTTATAGCGTTATTGATTGCGCTGGCGTTGTCCACTGTACTGGCGATGGAGTTGACGCTTGGAACGCTCTGACGAGGCCAGTTAAAAAAAGCAAATCATGCTCTTGGCATTGGCGAGCACTGTAATTGATAGTTATTTTCATCATCATTGCGAAACGACATGAAGATCACAACACCTACGCAATGGAATGATCGCAAGCCACGTCACCAAGTTCTATTTACAACCAATCGAAACAGCACTCATCAGGCTGACGGCATCAATAGCACTGGCGTCGGGTCCTCACCGAAAACCTGCCAACCGGGGCCGCGTATTTCCCTTGCAACTCTCGCCATCAGGCGTCCATAACTCGACGTCTGGTAAAAACGGAAGAACATTGTTTTAAAACCACTACTATTCCTTAATAAATACCAGCCAACCTCTTTAATACATAAGCCGGCATAAAACCATCGAAGTCGATCAACATTCACACACCATCGCGCCGAAAGTCACCCCCCCATTACCCATCATTACATTACAGCTCGTTGAACAGTCCTTACTGGGCGTACTCCAACATTCAAACTCTCTACGAGCAACATAACACCTTAATAACACCCAGCCTTACAGCAACAACCATCGCTGACTTCTTATAACAATCGTTGACACTAAGATTTAGACGCTCTAGATTAATGGCACTCTGCCAACATCCAGACGACGCATAAACTTTTCAAGTTGATGATTTAAAGTTAATGGAATGCTGAGTTTCTGAGTTATTCCATTCCTGGTACAACGCATGAAATATGTAGATGATATTGCGAAACTCTTTACACGTTTTGGCGCCAATGCGGAGAGCTACCAGGAAATACTACCGAACTATAAAGATTTCAAAGACAACCCGGCTACACCTGCGCCGGCTGAGCAAGAACCGTCGACGGCCTTGCCTCCCCCAACACCAACACCCCCTGTGTTTCAACTGGACGAGCCACAGCCCTCTTTATTGATTGGCGCGCCGATCGAGCCTGTGAAGAATGCTGCCCTCTCGCAACCTTCGCCCAAATCCCCTCTCCTGACCAAGCCACCTGCGAGTTCTGCTACGGGTGACCGTCAGCGATTGAGCGACCTGTTGCGCGAACTCAATCAGGTTCGTCGAGACGGTCTGCCAGAAACGACTCGCAAGCGGACCAGGGCGAAGGTCATCGCTATCGTTTCGGCGAATGGCGGGGTGGGTAAAAGCACCATTGCCGCTGGCCTCGCAAAAACACTTCGGCGTCCTGGCGGGCGAACCATCGCGATTGATCTGGACCCTCAGAACGCACTGTCCAGCCACTTGGGTATCACCCGGGAGGTTCCCGGGCTGATCCAGCTCAAAGAGCAGGACGCCGACTGGGGCGCTCATCGCCTGCCGGGCTTTAGCGACAGCGAGTGCCTGCCCTTCGGCACTGGCGATGTGAACGATCGCCGATTGCTCAAGCAGTTGATGCTTGAAGATTCTGACTGGTTGAATCAGCACCTTGCGTCAATGAACCTCAGCGAAAACGATACGGTGATCCTGGACACGCCTTCGGGTGCGACCGTCTATTCGCAACAGGCACTCGATGCCGCCGATCTGGTGCTGGTGATGACAGTGGCCGACGCGGCCTCCTACCTGGCACTGGACACTATGACCCAATGGCTGGAAACCAGCCGACGACGCGCGCAGCGGCACCGCTATGTGCTCAACCAACGGGATGACTCGCGTTCGTTCTGCAGGGACATGGGCGTGCTGTTTCGGCGGCGGCTCGGCGCCAACCTGATCGGAACGATTCGCCTCGATCACCAGTTCAACGAGTCGCTGGCCTATGGTCGGGACCTGCTGCAGTACGCACCCGGGAGCGTTGGCTGTCAGGACATTCTCTCACTGTCAGACGCGGTCCATGCCCTGCTTTGCGCAGGTGATTCCAGCGAGCAGGGCACGCCATGACCGTCCAGTTGAATCAGGCACCCGCGAAGGCGTGGTGGCTGGAGAAGCTATTGGATACTTTCCAGGCTCGCGTCAGTCGATGGCCCCTGCGTTGGCGCCAGGGCCTGAAGTTCTCGGCCGGGCTGATCGCCGCATTGTTGGTGCTGGGTATCCTCATTGCGCCGCTGAATCTGTATTCCCAGGCCGCGTTTGCCGCCGTCTGTTTCGCCACCAGCCTGATCATCCGCAAGCAAGCCGGGCGTCTGGCGATCCTGACCCTGATCACCCTCTCGCTGATCGCTTCGCTGCGCTACATGTACTGGCGCCTGACAGACACCCTGGGCTTCGACAACTGGCAGGATGCCGTATTTGGCTACGGGCTGGTGCTGGCTGAACTGTATGCCTTGCTCGTCCTCATCTTCGGCTACGTGCAGACCGCCTGGCCGCTGCACCGCAAACCGCAGTTTCTGCAACAGCCGCCTGCTGAATGGCCGACGGTAGATGTCTTCATTCCCACCTATAACGAAGCGTTGGGCATCGTCAAACTGGTGGTGCTCGCCGCTCAGGCCATCGACTGGCCCGAGGGCAAGCTACGGGTGCACATGCTCGATGACGGACGCCGGGAGGAATTCAAGGCTTTCTGTCAGCAGATTGGTGTCAACTACATCACCCGCGATAACAATCAACATGCCAAGGCCGGCAACCTCAACGAGGCACTCAAAGTCACCGATGGCGAGTTCATCGCCATATTCGACGCCGACCACGTGCCCACCCGCTCCTTCCTGCAGATCACCATGGGCTGGTTTCTAAAGGACCCGAACCTGGCGTTGCTACAAACGCCGCACTTCTTCTATTCACCCGATCCGTTCGAAAAGAACCTCGATACCTTTCGCTCTGTACCCAATGAAGGTGAGCTGTTCTACGGCCTGGTGCAGGACGGCAACGACCTGTGGAACGCGGCATTCTTCTGTGGCTCCTGCGCGGTCATCCGGCGGACTCACTTGCTGGAAGTCGGCGGCATCGCCACCGAAACCGTGACGGAGGATGCGCACACGGCACTCAAGCTCAATCGCCGTGGTTTCAATACGGCCTACCTCGCCATCCCACAAGCGGCGGGCCTGGCCACCGAAAGCCTTTCCCGACACATCAGCCAGCGCATACGCTGGGCTCGGGGCATGGCGCAGATTTTTCGGACCGACAATCCGCTGTTTGGCAAAGGTCTGAACCTGGGGCAGCGCATCTGCTACCTCAACGCCATGATGCATTTTTTCTACAGCCTGCCCCGCCTGGTGTTCTTGACCGCACCCTTGGCCTACCTGATGTTCGACGCGCAGATTTTCCATGCCTCGGCGTTGATGGTCACGGTCTATGTACTGCCGCATATATTCCACTCCAGCCTGACCAACTCCGCCATCCAGGGGCGCTTCCGCCACTCCTTCTGGAACGAAGTGTATGAGTCGGTGTTGGCCTGGTACATCATGCGGCCGGTACTGATGGCCCTGATCAGCCCTTCGCTGGGCAAGTTCAACGTGACTGACAAGGGCGGCACCATCGCAAAGGACTATTTCGACTGGAAGCTCGCACGGCCTTACATCGTGCTGCTGACCCTGAACATGGTCGGTCTGGTGATTGGCGCGGTGAAGCTGATCTGGAGTGATACGGCCGAGGTCACGACCCTGCTGATCAACCTGGCCTGGACCCTGTACAACATCATCATCGTCAGCACCGCCATAGCGGTGGCCACTGAGTCCTCTCAGGTGCGCAACGAACCCAGGGTGCCCGCCGACCTGCCCGTGCGCGTCTACCGCGAAGACGGCACCTCGTTCGATTGCAAAACCCAGGACTTCTCTCAGAACGGCGTGGGTCTGGCACTGCCACCGCAGGTTCAGCTCAGCGTCAATGAAAAGCTGCGGCTGTGCATTCTGCGCACACCTCCCTCAAGCCTCTTTCCTGCAACAACGATCTTCAGCAACGACGGCGTGGCAGGCGTGCAACTCGAGGGTTTGACCCTGCGCCAGCAAAGTGAACTGGTGCGACTGACCTTTTCACGGGCCGACACCTGGGCCAATACCTGGGGTAACGGCCGCCTCGACGCGCCCATGTCGGCATTGCGCGAGGTCAGCGGCATTGGCTTGCGCGCCATCCTGCGCTTGTTCATTGCAACCCTGAAGGATGGCCAGGCGCTGCTGCGCAAACGCCCGGACGCTCCATCACCTATCGACTCCACCGCGGACACGCAACGATCTTGAAGCCTTCCACTCGCCGGACCTTTCCTCCTCGTCGCTCACTCCTGCTGATTGCCTGCTCGCTAATGGGCTGGAGCGGCTGGGCGTTGAGTGCCACCACGCAAATCAGCGCCACAGAGCCGGCGGTGATACCAGTCGCATCGCTGCCCGGGACCGATGCCCCCGGCAACAGCTATACCCGCACCCTCAAGGAGCTGGGCAAAAGCTATTCGATGACCCTTAAAGGCGTGGAGGCTACCGACAGTGTGAATTTCGATGTGCGCGCCGATGAAGTCGTCACGGCTGCCCAGGTCACGCTGCAGTACAGCTACTCACCGGCCCTGCTGGCCGATCTTTCGCAAATCAACGTGCTGATCAACGATCAAGTGGCCGCCAGCCTGCCCCTCCCTAAGGAAGAGGCCGGTAAGTTGCAGACCCGGACCGTGCAGATTCCACCGCA
The DNA here is from genome assembly GCF_002113025.1 of Pseudomonas sp. B28(2017). GTDB lineage: Bacteria > Pseudomonadota > Gammaproteobacteria > Pseudomonadales > Pseudomonadaceae > Aquipseudomonas. Next base: position 10,522 of record NZ_NEJH01000004.1, read on the forward strand.
GACGATCACCGAATTCAATCGGCTCAGCCTGCAGTTCATCGGTCACTACACGATGCAATGTGAAGACCCTTTGCACTCCAGCCTGTGGGCCAGGATCGGCAACGAGAGCCAGTTGAGCCTTCAGGTGTCGTCGATTAAACAGCCCAACGACCTGTCCGCTCTGCCACAACCCCTGTTCGATCGTCGAGACGCCTCGCCCCTGAAGCTGCCCTTCGTGTTCGCCGCTCGCCCGGGCGGCCCTGAGCTTGAGGCCGCCGGTATCCTGTCGTCCTGGTTTGGCGCCCTGGCCAGCTACCGCGGCGCAACCTTCCCCGCCAGCCTCACCAGCCTGCCGGCCAAAGGCAACGCGGTGGTGTTTGTCAGCGGTAGCGAATCAACGGCCTTGAGCGGCCTACCGATCAAAGAGGCCACGGGGCCGACGTTGACCCTGGTGAGCAACCCGAATGACGTTCAGGGCAAACTGTTGATCGTCTCCGGGCGCGATGGCGCCGATCTCAAAGTCGCCGCGACAGCGCTGGCCCTCGGTGGCTCGGCCTTTTCCGGGCAGAGCGTGGTGATCGACCGGATCGATTCGCTCAAGCCGCGCCAACCGTACGACGCGCCAAACTGGCTGCCCTCCGATCGCCCGGTTCGCCTGGGTGAACTGGCGAAGCCTGCGGAACTCAATGTGTCGGGTTACAACCCGGGACAAATGACGGTTGCGCTACGCCTGCCACCTGACCTGTTCAACTGGCGTGAGCCCGGTGCGCAACTTGACCTGAAATACCGCTACACGCCGCAACCGGTCTCCACCAACTCTTCGTTGCTGATCAGTTTCAACGACAGCTTCATCAAGTCGATCGACCTGCCTTCGATCGAGAAACTCGGCAACAGCGACAGCCTGCTGTCGATGCTCAAGACCGACGACAGCCTGGCCCGCACGTCGCGCATGCTGTTGCCGCTCAATTCAGTCGCACTGCAATCGCGCCTGCAATTTCGCTTTATGTATGACTACATCAAACAGGGCGAATGCCGCGACATCATCATCGACAACATGCGCGGTGTGATCGACCCGGACTCGACCCTGGACCTCAGCCAGTACGAACATTTCATGGCCATGCCCAACCTCGGGGTGTTCAAGGACAGTGGCTTCCCGTTCACCCGCATGGCCGACCTGTCGGAAACATCGGTGATCCTGCCCGACGAGCCAGGCCCGGCCGAACTGAGCGCCTATCTGACCCTGCTGGGCCGCTTCGGCGACTCCACCGGTTATCCGGCCACTGGCGTGAAGGTAGTCCACGCCGACCAGGTTGCCGAGCAAAGCGACCGGGATTTGCTGGTGCTCGCCTCGGGCAACAATCAGCCGCTGCTGGAGCAATGGCAAAGCCTTCTACCGGCCAAGGACGAAGGTGCCGCGCAGTACTTTGAACTGTCTGACCTGCCCTTGCGTCTGCGCAACTGGATCAGCCCGGATACGAAGACCAATCTGCGAGAAGCGCGCAGCAGCTTCAGGTTCAGTGCCGAGGACGGCAGTGCTTATCTGACCGGATTCGAATCGCCGCTCAAGAGTGGGCGCAGCGTGGTGTTTATCGCCGGCACAAGGCCTGGCGGCCTGGCCGACGTGACCAACGCCCTGCTCAGCAGCGAAGAAAATGCCCAGGATTTGCAAGGCAGCCTGGTGGTAGTCAGGGGCAAGCATGTCGAATCGCTGGTCGCCGAACAGGATTACTACGTCGGGCGCCTGGGTCCGTTGCGCTATCTGCAGTGGTACCTCTCGCAGAATGTAATGGCGCTCATGCTGTTCACCCTCCTCGGGGTCCTGCTGCTTGCTTCGATGGCCTATCTGGCTCTGCGCATACGGGCCAAACGCCGTCTTGGCCAATAAGCCGCGCAGGCCTGTGTCGTCCATGAGCAGCCGGGGTGTTTCACTTCGCCAGGGCCTGTGCGGTAACGCGCGCAGGTTGAGCGCCGTGCTTGCGCTTGCCCTGCTGGCGCCGGCGATAGCGGCCGCAACATCCTGCGAGTCGCCAGCCTGGCCACTTTGGCAAACCTACGCAACGCGCTTTGTCCAGGACGACGGCCGGGTTCTCGAATCGAGCCTGAAGAGCAATCACAGCACCTCTGAAGGGCAGTCCTACGGCATGCTCTTCGCACTGATCGGCAACGATCAGTCACGCTTTGACAAACTCTGGCACTGGACCTTGGCCAACCTCGCCGGCGCAGACATCGCCACACGCCTGCCGGGCTGGTTATGGGGGCAAGGCACAGACGGACAGTGGCGCCTGCAAGACGCCAATTCGGCCGCCGACGCCGACCTGTGGATCGCCTACGCCCTGCTCGAAGCCGCTCGCTTGTGGCGTCGGCCGGACTATCACCGAGACGCCCTGCATCTGATGGCGACAATCGAAGCGCAATTGGTCGTCAAGCTGCCGGGGCTGGGCCCGATGGTATTGCCCGGACCACAGGGCTTCGTCCAGCCGGACGCACTCTGGCGCCTGAACCCCAGCTACCTGCCACTGCCGCTGTTACGGCGGCTGGCCAAGGAAGCACCGTCCGGGCCCTGGCAAGCTATTGCCCACAACACTGCGACGATGATTGCCCAATCCAGCCGCCACGGATTCGTCGCGGACTGGGTCGGTTATCAAGGCACTTCAGCGCAATCGGGTGTCTTCTTCAGCGATCCGATCAATGGCGACACAGGCAGCTACGACGCCATTCGCGTGTACCTCTGGCTGGGCATGAGTGATACCTCCGAACCGCTGGCAGCGCTGCTGCTCAAACGGCTGGACGGCATGGCCCGCAGCACTGTCGCGACGGGTTCCCCCCCGGAAACGGTCCAGGTTCTCCACGGCAGTGTTCAGGGTCAGAGCCCGTTCGGTTTCCGGGCTGCACTGATTCCCTACCTTCAGGCCAGGGGGCAACCCAAGTTGGCCGACCAGCAACGAAGCCGCGTCGAACTCGCCTTGCGCGAAGCGCTGGCCAGGCCTGATGCCGACGCCGGTGCGCCGCGTTACTACGACTTGATGCTCAGCCTGTTCGCGCTCGGCTGGGCCGATAAACAATATCGATTCCGGGAAGACGGAACGCTGAAACTCTCCTGGGAGACCGCATGCACCCGCACCATCGCACGCTAGCCATCGCCGTCATGAGCGCATGGACGGCCGCTGCTGCCCACGCTCAAAGTCCGACGCCACAGACAATACTCGTCGAACAAGGGCAGTACTGGCAGTTGCACAACAACCCTCAACGCGCTGCGGAAGTCTGGTTGAAAGTCCTGCTGCTGGACCCGGTCCAGGTTGACGCACTGTATGGCCTGGGCTTGATCGGCGTACAACAGGGCAAGCCACAACAGGCGCAGCAATACCTCGCCCGCTTGCAGGCCATCCAGCCAGCGCCTCGGCAGGCATTGCAATTGGCGCAGGACATCACCCTGGCACAACCGCAGAACCAGCAGCGTCTGGAAGAGGCTCGGCGCCTCGTCGATGCCGGTGAGCGTGACAAGGCGACCGTCGTGTTTCGCTCGCTGTTCGATGGCCGTCCACCTCAAGGTACGATCGGCCGCGAGTATTACAACAACCTTGCCTTCAATCAGGCTGACTGGGCTGAAGCACGCGGCGGATTTCAGCGCCTGCAACGTGAGATGCCCAACGACTCGATCCTCGCGCTGTTTTACGCCAAGCATCTGGTGCGCCATGAAGACAGTCGTGCCGAGGGCATCCGCGCCCTGGCCGCGCTGACCCAGCGTACCGACATAGCCGGTGATGCCGACGAAAGCTGGCGCCTGGCGCTGACCTGGATCGGCCCGCCCAATCAGGCACAGGTGCCGTTGTTCGAGGCGTACCTCAAGACGCATCCGGATGACGTGGAAATCCGCGCGCAGATGAACAAGGGCAAGCAACAGGTGGCAACGACGGCCAGCAAGGCATGGCAACCGCCGGCCGAAGTCGCGCGCGGCCTGAAGGCGCTCAAAGAAGGTGATCTGGTCACCGCCGAACAGGCTTTTCAAGCGCGCCTGAAAACCCGGCCCGACGATGCCGACGCCCTGGGTGGCCTTGGGGTTGTTCGCCAGCAGCAACACCGATTGGCCGAAGCGGAACAGCTCCTGGGGCAGGCCACTCGACAACCTGACGGCAGCCAGTGGCAAGTCGCGTTGAACGAAGTGCGCTACTGGTCTGCGCTGCAGCAGGCTCGGGACGCCCAGGCCAAAGGCCAGACAGTCCAGGCACAGACCCTGGTAAACCAGGCGCTGCGCCTGACCCCGAACGGGGTCGACGCTCGCCTCGCCCTGGCGGACATTCAGGCCGGCGCGGGCCAGTTCGATGACGCTCAGGGCAACTATCGCCAGGTGCTGAGCCTGCGCCGCGACGACCCGCAAGCACTGGAAGGGCTGGTCAACGTGCTGCTCAAGAGCGGCAAGAACGATGAAGCCCTGCAACTGATCAACAGTCTGCCTGCCACTGGACAGACCAGGATCGGCCAGTCCGCACGCCTGCAAGCCTTGCGTGCGACGCAACTGGCCGCCCTCGCCGAACAGCGCAACGACCTGCCCGCTGCGCGCAACGCCTTGCAAGACGCTCTGCGCTACGAACCGGACAACATCTGGACACGTTTCGCCCTGGCCCGCCTGAACCTGGCGATGGGCGAACCGCAAAAGGCTCGGGACCTGATCAACGCCATGCTCCAGGACCACCCCGACAATGCCGATTCGCTTTACGTCAGCGCCTTGCTGTCGGTCCAGATGGGTGAGTGGAAAGCCGCCCAGACCACCTTGGGACGCTTGCGACCCGACCAGCGCACCCCGGACATGCAAGCGCTGGCCGCAGATGTCAGCCTCAACCTGCAACTCAGCCAGGCGATCGACCTGGGCAAGCGCGGACAGCGCCAGGAAGCCCTGATCTTGCTCGATCGTATTCAGCCGATGGCCAACAACAGCCCAGATCGCACGGCGAGCCTGGCCTCGGCCTATGTCGCCGTCGGCGAGCCGACCCGTGCACTGGCCCTCATGCGCGGCCAGTTGCAGCACACCGCTACACCCTCGGCGGACTTCATCCTGCAATACGCCGCCGTCCTGCTTGAATCCGGAGAAGACGCACAGGTCAACGAGATTCTGCGCGACCTTCAGAACAGGCCCTTGAACGCGCCGGCTCGCAAGCGTTTCGACGACCTGCTCCATCGCTATCGCATCCGCCAGGCTGACCAACTGCGTGAACGTGGCGATCTGGCCAACGCCTATGACACGCTGGCGCCCGCACTGGCGCAACGTCCCGGTGACAGCGCTGCCGTCGCGGCCCTGGCACGGATGTACTCGGCCAACGGCGACACGGCAAAAGCCCTCGAACTCTACAAACCGCTGTTGCAGCGCCAGCCAAGCGACCCGCAACTACTGCTGGGTGCTGCCGACGCGGCGGTGCTGGCACATGACACGGCCTTTGCCGAACAGGCGCTGCAACAGCTGCTCAAGACCGAATCCGGTAACCCTCAAACGCTGACCGAGGCCGCACGTCTCTACCAGAACATGGGCAAGACGGGCATGGCGACCGATCTGCTGCGCAAGGCAGTGGCCATCGAACAGAGCGAGAAACGCAGAAACCAGAGCGGCCAACTGGCAGGTTCGACAGTGGCGCCCAACCCTTTTGCCGGGGTGTCGGGTTCACGTAACGAAGTCAGTCGCGACACCTTGCTGGCAGCCATCCCGCCACCGGTTCAAGAGATGCCGGGCCGCATGACGTCCCGCCCCCCTTTTGCCGTCGACGCCACGCCAAGGCCGCAGCAGGCGAGCAATCCATTCGAGTCGCAACTGCCGCGCGCAGCACTGCTGAGCGAGGACATCAGCCCCGCGCAACTGGCGCTGAAGAAAATCCTTCAGGAGCGCAGTGCCTACGTCACCCAGGGCGTGAGCATTCGCAACAACGACAGTGAGTCGGGGTTGAGCAAACTGACCGATGTTGAAACACCGCTGGAAATCAGTCTTCCGCTGGATGAAAGCCGCCTCGCCCTGCGCGTGACGCCGGTCTCGCTGAACGCCGGCAGTGCCAGCAGCGAGGCGCTGTCGCGTTTCGGTAACGGTGCGCAGAGCGGCAGCGTCGGCTCGCAAAAAGCCGAGGGGGTTGGCCTTTCCGTCGCCATGCAACGGCCCGCGGATGGACTCAAAGCCGATCTCGGCACCACCCCGCTCGGCTTCAAATACTCCACCGCCACGGGCGGCATCAGCGTTGATCGCCCCATAAGCGACGCCTCTAATGTCCGCTACGGAGTGAGCGTTTCCCGGCGCCCGGTGACTGACAGCCTCACCTCGTTTGCCGGCACCACGGACAAACGCAGCGGGCAGTCCTGGGGCGGTGTGACCGCCAACGGCGGGCGTGGCCAGTTGAGCTATGACGACAACGAAGTCGGCGCCTATGGCTACGCCTCCTGGCACCAGCTATCGGGCAACCACGTCGAATCCAACAGCCGCAGTGAACTGGGCAGCGGTGTGTACTGGTACCTGCAAAATGCAACGGACAGCAAGCTGACCGTCGGCCTGAGCATGACCGGCATCAGCTACGCCAACAATCAGGACTTTTTCACCTACGGCCACGGCGGCTATTTCAGCCCGCAAACGTTCTTCGCCCTTGGCGTGCCGGTGACCTGGGCACAACGCACCGGGCGCTTGACGTATCAAGTCAAGGGCTCGGTCGGCGTGCAGCATTTCGAGCAGGACAGCGTCGACTATTTCCCGACCGACAAAGCCCTGCAGGCGGCCTCGGGCCTGCGCTACGCAGGGCAAAACAAAACCGGGATCGGCTACAGCGTCGCCGCGGCGGCTGAATACAAGGTCGCTTCGAAGTTCCTGCTGGGCGCCAATCTGGGCCTGGACAACGCCCGCGACTACCAACAACTCAGCGCTGCCCTGTCCTTGCGCTACCAGTTCGAAGAGACCGACGGCCCCATGAGCCTGCCGGTCAGCCCGTACACCTCGCCTTATTCCAACTGATCATTCTGGAGCTTTCGATGCCCACTTCTGCCCTTGCCGGCCTGACTCTCCTTGTCCTTGGGGAGAGCCATATGAGCCTCGCGGACCATTTGCTGGAGCCGCTGCACGACAACCTGAGTCGCCAAGGCGCCCAGGTCCATTCCATCGGTGCCTGCGGCGCCAGCGCCGGTGACTGGCTGATCAGCAAAAAGGTCGACTGCGGTGCCGAGCGCAAAGGCAACGACAAGATCGTGATCAAAGGGCGCGAGGCAACCACCACACCGATCCAGGACCTGATCGCCGCCGACAAGCCCGACCTGGTGGTACTGGTCATCGGCGACACCATGGCGTCCTATGACAAGCCGGTGTTCCCGAAGGCCTGGGCATGGCAAAGCGTCACCGGCCTGGCCAAGGCCATCGCGGCCACCGGGACCCGTTGCGCCTGGGTGGGCCCGGCCTGGGGCAAAGCCGGTGGCATGTACCAGAAGAATGATGCCCGCACTCAATTGATGTCACAGTTCTTGGCCGCGAACGTGGCGCCTTGTACCTACATCGATTCGCTGACGTTCTCCAAACCCGGGCAATGGATCACCACCGACGGGCAGCACTTCACCGTCGCCGGTTATCAATCCTGGGGCAATGCGATCGGTGATGCCCTGGCCAAACTGCCCGCCGACCGCGTCAGCAGCACAGGAGCCGGCAAATGACCCGATCCGCATTCAGCTGGGCGCTGTTCGCACCCTTGACGCTCAGCCTGCACGCCCAGGCCGCCGACATTGCCCTGTACCCGACGGGCCCGGATCAGGACTCGGCCTTCCTGCGCTTTATCAACGCCGCCGACCGTCCCCTGCAACTGCTGGCCGAAGGCTCGCGGGCAAGCCTCAGACTCGAAGGCACCCATGCCGTGTCCGACTACCTGCCCGTGCCCGCCAACCAGCCGATCAAGGGCACCCTGGAACGCAACGGCAAGAGCCAGCCGCTGGACATCCAGGTGGCGGCAGGCGAATTCGCCAGCGTGATCGCCTTGCCAGACAGCGCACAAGGTATCCGCCAGGTCGTTATCCGTGAGCAACCCGACGACTTCAATAGCCTGAGAGCCTCACTGGCGTTTATCAGCGCCGATCCAGCGTGCACCCAGGCCGGTTTGCGCGCTGCGGGGAAGAACGCCGAGCTGTTCAAGGAGGTGGCCGACGGCAGCGTGCAACGTCGCGCGATCAATCCGGTCAGCCTATCGGTTCAATTGGTCTGCGCCCAAACCAACGTCGGTGCCCCGCTTGACCTGGGCCAGCTCAAGGCTGGCGAGCGCTACAGTGTTGTGCTGCTGCCTGGCGCAAATGGCCCTTACCTGTTGCTCGCGACTGACGTCCTGGCCCACTGATCGGATCGCGCCACCACCATGGTTTTTGCCTCTCTCGAGTTTCTGACGTTGTTCCTGCCGCTGTTCCTGTGTGCCTATGCACTGTCCCCGGCCGCCTGGCGCAACGTCACGCTACTGATCGGCAGCTGGCTGTTCTATGGCTGGTTGAGCCCACGGTTCCTCGCTGTGCATGTGGCGCTGACGATCACGGCATGGGTCGGCGGCTTGCTGATTGACACCTTACGGGAAGAAGGCAAGGGCCGTGTGCGGCTGCTCACGACGCTGATCGTGCTCAACACAGCGGTGCTATGCTGGTACAAGTACGCCAACATCGTCGCCGGCACGTTGATTGATGCCGCCACCTGGTACGGCGCCATGCCCCTGGACTGGCAGCGGGTTATCATGCCGGCCGGGCTGTCGTTTATCGTCTTGCAGGCGATTTCCTATCTGGTGGATGTGCATCGCCATACCGTGCCGGTTGAACGCAGCTTCATCAACTACGCCACCTATATTTCGATGTTCGGCCATTCGGTCGCCGGCCCCATCATTCGCTATGACTGGGTTCGGCGCGAGCTGAATCTACGTTTCTTCAACCTGCAGAATTTTTCCCTGGGCGCACGCCGGTTCATGGTCGGGATGTGCATGAAGGTCCTTGTGGCCGACACCCTGTCGCCCGTGGTCGATGTGGCGTTCAGTTTGCCGGCCCCCAGCTTCTTCGACGCCTGGGTTGGCTGCCTTGCCTACTCCTTGCAACTGTTCTTCGACTTCGCCGGCTACAGTGCCATGGCCATTGGGCTGGGACTGATGCTGGGCTTCCATTTTCCCGAGAACTTCGACCGTCCGTATCTGGCCAACAGCATCCAGGACTTCTGGCGCCGCTGGCACCTGTCGCTGTCCAGCTGGTTACGTGACTACCTGTATATTCCGTTGGGCGGCAATCGAAATGGCACCTGGAAAACCTACCGCAACCTGTTCCTGATCATGGCCATCGCCGGTCTATGGCACGGTGGCGACAGCTGGAACTATCTGCTGTGGGGCTGCGCCCATGGCCTCGCGTTATGCGTTGATCGTGCCTGGAGCCGTTCCACCCTACCCTCTGTACCGCCTGTGCTGTCCCATGGACTGACACTGTTATTCGTCTGCCTGGCCTGGACACTGTTCCGCGCCCCCGACTTTCATGGCGCGCTGAACCTGTACGCCGGACAGTTCGGACTGCAGGGCATCGCCCTCGGTGATGAACTGTCCGCGACCCTGCGCCCGATACACGGCCTTGCGGGGTTGCTGGGTGTGTTCGGTGTCGTCGCACCGCTGCTGCGTCCTTACTGTGAGAAACAACTTGGCGGCCTTGTGCTCTACGCCGCCACCCTTTGGCCCATCGCCGGTTTCATGCTGTCGTTCGCTCTGATTGCCAGTCGCGAAACCGTACCCTTCCTGTACTTCCAATTCTGATGACGATCCCAAGGCACACCCCGTCCCCTACTACTCAGCCAGATGATCTGGCGACACGCAGCAGTCGGTTGGCAGGCGTCGCGCTGCTGATTTTCCTGTTCGTCGGACTGCTGTCCTCTGGCAGCCTGATCGTTTCAGGGCAGATCTCGCTGTCAGCCGATAAAGTGCTGGCTCCGCCGTTTTTTGACGGCGATATCACGCATCGGATCGCCAAGGAACTGTCGAACGCTCAACTCCCCACGACGTTCGCCGAGCTGGAGCGCGGTGTCAGCTGGCTGCTCCTCGGTGACACCGGGCCGAGAGTTCGCCCGGGTTGTCCTGACTGGTTGTTTTTGGCCGATGAGCTCAAGGTCCATCATCAAGCGCAGCGTAATGCCGATGCCAAAGCCCAGGCCGTGATTGATCTGCAGCAGCAGCTCACCCAACGTGGCATTAGCCTGCTGGTGGTCATCGTTCCAGACAAGAGCCGCATCGCTGCTGAGCAGCGTTGCGCACTGCACCGCCCAGACGCTCTCGAAGGGCGCATCCAGGCATGGACCTCGAAGCTGGAAGTGGGTGGCGTGTCGAATCTGGACCTCACCGCTGCGCTGACGCCACTGGGAGCCAGCGCCTGGTTGCACACCGATACGCACTGGAGCGAATCCGGCGCGAAGGCGGCAGCCGAGGCCATCGCGCAGCGCCTGAATACCCTGGGCATCAGCGCAACGCCGCGCAGGTCGTTCATCGAAAGTCATGCCCCGCTCGCGGTGCGACCTGGCGATCTGGTCCATCTGGCGGGCATCGACTGGCTGCCGCTCAAATGGCAACCCCCCCCCGAAATGGTCGCCCAGACCAGCACCCACGAACTTCCCGTTGCGTCAGCCGCCAGCCCTGACGCTGAGGCAGACCTTTTTGGCGATGCCGACCTCCCCGATACCGTGCTCATCGGCACGTCATTCTCACGCAACTCTAACTTCGCAGGGTTCCTGCAGCAGGCACTGGGCGCCCCCATAGGCAACTTCGCCAAAGACGGCGGAGCGTTCTCTGGCGCTGCCAACAGCTACCTCAACAATCCGGCCTCCAAGGAAACGCCGCCAAGGCAAATCATCTGGGAAATCCCCGAGCGGGACCTGCAGACGCCTTACGTCGATCCCATTACCTATCGCCCGTTGCGGTAGGCCAATCGCATCCGGCCGAACCAATGCCCAACACTGGACTTTTCGTATCTACCCTGTCACACCTTCGTCACACCTGCCAGGCACAATGCAGTCAGCCAAAGGGATTTGGCCCATCTACAGAAAGCCCGGCCAGTGCCGGGCTTTTTCGTAATCCTCCATTAGTCGGACAACAGGCGTCCCCGTCCATAGGTCGTTGACGACCCCGTCCCGCTGACGGTGAATTTTCTTGCAGCTAATGCAAGGAGGTTATCGCATGGCAAAAATAAATATCCTGGCCGGGGATTTCCTTGATGGAAGTGCAGTATTTGAACCTGGCTTCATAACGATACAAACGGCTGTTTATCCATGGCCTGGCCTGAAGATTGCCACCTCCGAAATACTCGACACCCTGGTGGTCAGTAAAACTTCGTACCTGGACGTATCGAGTGCTGTCGGTTTGGGGTTGGCTGGTGCATTGGGATTGGAGCTGTCGCCGGTGTGATGTTGGCAGACGATGAGATCGAGCTGACCTTTTCGATGCAACTGAGGGATGGACGGTCGCTTCTCTGCGCCGCCGAGAAACGCACTTACCGAGACATCGAGGCAGCAATAGGCAAGCAGGCGATAACAAAACACTTCAAATAGCCTTGAATGCGCAGTCCGCAACATTCTTGAGCCCGGCCCGGCGCCGGGCTTTTCATTGCTGGCCCATGCCTCCCATGCCGGACGGGAGGATTCAATTCAACCCGGTCTGATGTTGCCCGGCGAATTGTCTGTGGAACCAGTCCGAGAGCATGGCCTTCTCGGAGTAGAGTCTGTCACCTCTGTTGGCGCGCCCCGGACGTTGGAGGTAGAGCTGATCCATGACCCTGGCGTCGGCCTGGCTCACGATCTGGTCGTTTTGTTTGAGCACGTAATGCAGATCGATGCTCGGCCAGGTAATGTCGCGCATGAAGCGCACCTCATAGGCATTTGGCCTCCAGGGTTCGTAACGACCGGCCAGATCGATGTTACGTATTTCAATTTGCAGCTGCTGGCCGGCTGGCAGGTACCGCTCGCCAAGCTTCTGGATGTAGTTGCGCAGCTCTTTCATGACATAAGCATCGGCACCACGTTCATAACCTGGACTATCCAGGCTGGCATCGCTGAATTTTTCGGGGTTCTTGAAGACGACTTCGACCGAAGACGCTGCGGTGGCAAGTGGCGCCATAAACAGCGCCAGCAGTGCGATTGAAGTGCAAACGGGTATTGAGCGCATGGCTCACCTCCACGTGCAGCGCGTTTCAGTGCATGCTGCACCGCGTTTAGTTTACGCCTGAGGTGCATGTCAGGGCACTGACATGCACCATGGTCCTTCTCCCAGGTGGCGACCTCAACTGATGGATCAGCGCTACATCGCAGACAGACGGCCCCTCAGCAGGCTTTTTCATTCCAGCGACATGTTTTTCACGAAACGCTCACAGAATGGAGCGCAGATTAAAAGGACAAAAGGATTTGACCCCGTACAAAAAGCCCGCCACTGCGCGGGCTTTTTGCTGCCTGCTAAGCTTTTCCTCACTTAAAGGAGGATCAAGCCATGCCAACCAACGACCTCGTCCCGTCCCTGATCTACAAACTCAACGAAAACCAGCTCGCCATAGCGGCGGCTGTGGAAGATCTGTCCGTTTGGATTGAACAGCTTCATGGGCCCGCTGAAGATGGAGCCAGAATCCGCAACTCACTGACCAAGCTGGATGAAAACCTGGAATTCATCACGCGTGGGGTCGCCGAGTTGTTGAATGATCGATAGCTCTATAGGAGCCTTCTCTCCTCGCTATGTAGTGGTCTAATGAAACCGGACACCCATTCAGGCGAGAATGCTCACCAGATAGAGGTGTCTGATGACCAAACAACGTCGTCCCTTTTCCGCTGAATTCAAACGCAAGGCCACAGGCCGGGCTGCAAACGACCTGCCCCATGCGAAACGTGACGAATGATGTTGCACAGACTGGGTTGTCGCATTTCTTTCGGGCAGCGTGGTTTTGGGGCAATGCTCATGACTATTCCTCCCAATCCCAGCTCAGCTTCGGATCAATGGCCGGGTAGGCCTGGAGGGTTTGCAGATTCAGCAAGGTGAAGTGGCCGTCCATCCAGCCGCCAGTGTCTATGTGGTAGACATTGCCGAGAACGGCTGGCTGGCGCACTGGTGTATGACCAACCACAACAGCCCTGACCCCACCAACAACCTGGGAGCTTTCTTCAAAAATGCGCTTCCTCGACCATTGGGCAATCGCTGCAACGTGAGCTGCTTCCACGGGGCCTCCCTGCTCGATCGCCCATACGAATTCATTCCAGTGGTCATATGGGCAGTCGGCATGGACGATCCCGATAAGTCCCGCTGGCGTCCACACTTCGATCACCAGTGGCAAGTCGGCCAACAGCTCGGAGTAATAAGCTTGCTCAACTGACGAGTGCGCATAGAGCCAAGAACCACCGTTAATGAGGTGCATGCCCCTCATGCGACCTTCAGGGTCTGCACGGTAGGCCTCTACTGCCATCTGCTCATGATTTCCACGCACGGCGTGAAACCATGGCTTGACCAGCCATAAGTCAACCTGCTCCGACTCCGGCCCGCGATCCACTAGATCACCGACGCTGAAAAGCCGGTCAATATCAGGATTGAACTGAACTGTATCCAAGGCGGCTTGCAACCTGGAGAAGCAACCATGGATATCACCAACCGCAAAGTCCCGGCCGATTTCGTTGATTTTGAAGCGATCAATCCGATTCATGCCGCCACCTCGCCCAGCAAATCGGTGAGCACCACACCGTGCGCCGTGAAACCGGCCACGATGCGGTCCGTGTACTGGCTACCCCGGGCGTGATTGAACAAGCGAATCACCTGGAAGCCATCCGGACCGAACAGCGCGCCCCCGCCCATCAAATCGAGCTTCTGCCCGTAGCTCAGATGACGCATGGTGTGATACCAGCCCTCACGAAAGTCGGCATCCTCGTTGTGCAGAATCTGTACCCCGAAATGCAGCTTGCAGTAGCTGCACGCGTCCTCGGCACCACCGATCTGCATCATCTCGGCAACACGCTGGTAAAGAGCAAACCAGAGGGCGTTCTGGTCGAGGGGGCGATCCTTGCCCGGATGCAGAGAGACCACAGCGTACTTCTTGTCCCGGAACATGGTGTTCAGCCTCGTGATAGCCTCAGTGAACCTGGCTTGGCTGTTAACGCTGATTTTACCAGTCATTGCGCCGCCCTCTTCGCTTCCAGTTCACTATGAGCAATCGCAAGCCCAACAACATGCGGGGACGGATCGAGCGGTCCTGCCGGGCGTTGCTCAGCACCAACCACGGGCACATTTGCCGCATTCGGAATGAGTGAGCACTTCGCCCGCAAAGAGGCGAAGCGCAAGGTTCGCGGCTTCAAGTTTGAGAAGGGTCAGCGGATAGAGTTTTCCATGAGCCAGTGGCTTCAGGATGTAGAAGACCGCGTGATCAAGATCATGGACGGTAAGCGTGTCGCTCAACTCAGCAGTATGTTCGATGCCCCCCAGTACGCCGCCGAGTATGCGGAGCGCATCCGTAAACTGGAGCGGTGCCGCGACGTGATCATCAGGTCGCTGATCATTCTGTCTGGATCAGCACGCTCTTCGATTATGGTCACCTCACCACTTGGCAGGTGATGCTCAAGCAGCTTTCCCCCTGACACCGTTCCCATGCCCGTTTCCAATGTCATCCAGGCCTGCATTCGCAGATATGATCACGACCCTATGTGCGAAAGCTCTTCGTCAATGATTCGCTCTGCATTCTTCGCAGCGGTTGTCGCAAACTCGTAACAGACCCAGTAGTCCTGCTCTGTTACGGATGCAGATCCCTGCAAGTTCTCCAGGCAGCGCGTTAATGCATGCTTTATCAAGCCATTATTTAGAACATTGCAGGCTGCCTCTTCACCTTCAACCGCTCGAATGGCAGCTTCGATTTCTTTGATCTGCTCAATCTTTGCCGCCAGCACGACCTTGGCGAACTCATCTCGCTCGATGATTTTGGTCCAAGAGTGATCAACTATCAGCGTTTTCATTAGTAGCCCCCTGTCTTGCGGACTCATGCCAAGCAATCAAGCAATAGCCCAAAAACCCGAATCACGCCAGCCCGGGCAAGCCCCGGCATAGGACGCCCCATGCCCACAGAAAACCCGCCGACAGATCCATTCGGTCCAAATGGTCGCACCTTTCACATTCATCTGTGCGTGCGCGGCGCGCTACGCGAATTCAGCAAACGCCAGCTCAAAGGCATGTTCTGCTTTTAAGCCCAAGGCAAAGCGGTTTTACCGTTCGGGCCGCCCTGCGAAGGTTTCGATTTCACCGGCGGTGAATGCCCATGATCTGGTATCGATGGAGTGATCATCGGTCTCACCTTTTGTCGCAAGTCGATTGACTGACAGGGGCCTTGGGAGCTCAGTAATCAGCCGGCCAAACCTGATCAGAAGAGAAGCACCATGTCGAAAATTACAGTGATATCCGGTGACTTTCTGGCAGGTGATGCCGAATTTCAATCTGGACGGTTCACTCTAAAATCCGCATTAAAACCTTCTCGCGAATTAACGATATCCATTTCAAAACTAGAAGCCCTGGAAACAGCAACCGAAGAAGTCGTAAACAAGAAAGGAAGCGTTATTCGATGGAGCCTGGCTGGAGCATTGCTTTTAGGGCCGATTGGGCTAGTTGCGGGCTGGTTGCTATGTGATAAAGAAAGGGAAATAACCTTCTACGCAAAATTCAAGGATGGCCGCTCTCTTCTTGCTACAACTGATATCGACACTTACTCCAAAATCTCTGCCTCTCCCCTCAAGTAACACCTGTAGCAGAAGTTCTTGTTGGTGCCTGACAGTGCTTGGCCGGCACGGCCAGCACCCAACAGCAAACTACAACGGCCCTCCGTTAAGCGTTCGTACCGTTTTTCATTGGCGTGCGCCAGGTAAAGTGCAGCACGAGTGTCGTGAACAAGAAGAACGGAAGGCCGACACCGATTGAAATTTTTTCAGTCATCAGTAGGCCGGCTCCTCCACCTACCACCGCTGCAAGTATCAGAAACAAAATATCGCTTTCCCGTTTGGCTGGACGCACAAAATATCTGAGCAAAGTCTGCATATTTACTCCAGTTTTCTAGTCTTGGAAGAATTCTCGAATAACCAACATCACGGCCAGGCCGATCATGATCACGCCGGAAATTCTTCCTACGACCCGTGCAACACCTGGACGGGTTCGCAACGCCTTGTTCGCCCCGAAGCCCACCATTGAATAGACCACCGAGCAGCTCGCCGTATAAACCAAGCCGAGCGCCAGGATTTGAGCGGGGATGCTCCAGGTAGCAGTTTCAGACGTCCACGGCGGCAAGAAGGCGAGGAAGAAGATGAACGCCTTGGGATTCAAGCCGCTGACAAGCGCACCCTGTCGGAACCAAGTCATCCAGCTGCCCCCATTTTCGGCTCCGCTATCAGCATGCGGGACAGGCGGATTGCGCAACATCCCATAGCCCAGCCATGCCAAGTACATGGCACCCACTACGGTGAGGATGGCCATGAGAACCGGGTTGCCGGCGATCAGTACGCCCACTCCCGCAGCAATCAAAATGGTCAGTACCACATACCCGGCCAGCAGCCCCAAAACGGAAGCACCAACACCTCGGTTGCGAATTCCAGCCGAGATCGCATATGCCCAGTCAGCGCCGGGCGTAAAGACAAAGAGAAGTGAAAAGGCCCAGAAAGCCACCAGTGTTGATTCGCTCATGCTGGCTCCAGGGGGCTGAAGAAAATCTGTGATGTGTGCATGTTGAACTCGGAGTAAAAATCACCGCCCGTACCTATCCCGGAAACCAAGTCTGAGGTGGGTACGGTGCGTGGTAGATAAGCGTCAGAGATTTACTTGTGCAGCGAGAGACCTTTGATGGCCTTGTCGACTGCTTTTTTGGTGCCGCGAATGGCAATGCCGACGAAATCCATGTTGGCCGGATCCTCCTCGAGGAAGACCTTTCGGTTCGCCTCGTCATGACCGGTAGAGAACATGGCGAACACATACGGCAGCATGGTCAGCTCACGCTCCAGGCCTACACGGTGGGCCTTCTGAATTTCCTCAAGACTGGCCTCGAAGATCAGCATTGGCTGGCCGGAGATGTTTCCGTAGCAATGGCCGTTGGCATCCACGTAGGGCTCCCCCATGACCTCAGGCGCTGCTGATGGGATGCCGGTTGCAAGAAAGGCGACGACGTTCATCCGCTGCCACATGGCAAGGTCATTGCGGACGATGATCGCTATTTTAGTGTCGAACATTGCGTACTCCTTCAAAACTGAACAGTGATGATGGAGTCGAGAGCGGGCTTCAGTCTGTTAGATTTGTGCACAGCCGCTGATAGGCTGCTGGGGTAAGGCGGTAAGCGCGGCGGAACCATACGCCCATGTGGCTTTGATCTGAAAAGCCCACTTCGGCGGCCACTTCTGCTGCAGGCTTGCCTGCGGCCAGTAACGCTCGAGCAGCTCGTAGTCTGAGCCTGATCAAATAGGCGTGCGGCGTCTGGCCGTAGGTACGCTTGAACTGCCGGGTGAGCCTGAAACGGTCAATGCCAGTGTAGTTGGCGAGCTCATCCAGGCTGACGTCCGTGGCCATCAGGACATGCAGGAAATCTCTGGCCCTTTCCATCACAGGCGCCGACTCGGCCTTGTCTGATGGCTGCGCTGGTCGGAGGTGCTTGGAAAGTACCTCCATGAGCAGGTCCAGGCTCTCATCTCTAGCAAGACGGCCTTCGTTCTGATGAATGGCCAGGAAGGCACGCTGTATCGCATCCCTGAGGGTGACATCGTCGGTCAGGGTGTTGCGAAAGGCGGCACCGAGAGAGGATGCATCTCCCACTCCGAGGCGGTCTGTCATGCTCGATACCCACCGCTGTGGGAGATAGAGCATGCCGTAGGTGAAGCCCTCAGGTTCGGGGGCGAAGCCATCATGCAGCGCGCCTGGTTCGATCAACATCGATCTGCCAGGTGTGCTGGTATGCGTTAAGCGATTGCAGCTGAAGCGCTGCACACCTTGGTGCGTCACTCCCACCAACATCTCATCATGATCGTGGGGATCGTAGGCGTGGCCTTGGAAGTGTGCATGCACGCTTTCGATCCCGGTTTCCTGATCGCGGCGAATGTTGATCCAATCACTTCCGATTTGGCCATCGGACGGAAGAGTCATTTGAACACCTATGCTCTGGTCGTCGATGCTGAACTAGCACTTTAGACGACCATTCTACCCATTCAAGCTTGAGCTGGTTACTCGGCGTACTGAGCGATGCCATTGCCGAACGACCAGTTCTCCTTGACCACAACGCTGCCCGAGACACGTTTTTCCAGGGACTTGCCGCGAGCGGTTGGCAGACGGCGGGCATCACAATGCGTTTGCTGGTAGCAAGCCTGCCGCTTGCACGTGGCATCATTGGCGCCGGTGCAGAGATGGCCTGGCCTCAAGCGACACGACCCGGTGACGTGCTGCGCGTCACCAGTAAAATCATCAGCATCTCGCCGTCTCGATCCAAGCCAGACCGGGGAATCGTAGTGGTTGAATGCATCACGTCTAATCAGAAGGATGAGGTCTTGCAGCGAATGGTGACCAAGATCTTGTGCTTCAAGAAATCAGGGTGACACCGTGGGACGCTCATCGCAGTCCAAAGCTAAAGAGAACCGTGCTCAAATAGTCCAGACAGCTTCGCGAATGTTTCGTGAGGCTGGCGTCGAAGGCGTGTCCGTAGCTCAGATCATGGCCGCTAATGGAATGACTGTCGGTGGTTTTTACAAGCACTTCGAGTCCAAGGACGCATTGATAGCCGAGGCGTTCTCTACGGCATTCGAGCAATCTCTTGAGGCCTGGAACGAGGTTTACACTCGAGCGGATCAAGCTGCTGAAGACAGAGCTTCTTCGTTGGTTCGTCAGTACCTTCGCAATAGCTCGGCGAAGAATCGCTGTCCCCTGTTGGCATTTGCCCCTGGCGTAGCGACTGGAGGGGTGAATCAAACAGGCGCAGAAGCTTACGAAGCGGGCGCGAAAAGTCTGCTCGATAAATTCATGGAAGAAAGAGTGGGTGAGGTGGGCGATCTGGCTCAGCCCACTGAAGCCGAAAACGAGGCATTGGTGATTTTCGCTGCCATGGTTGGGACGCGATTATTGGCTCAATCGGTCGACCAGAGCCCATGGATTCGAGCAATGGAAGCCGCTGTTAACGTGGCCGCCAGTAAGCCAAACCAACTAGGGTAACTTTCCGCAGATGAATCAGATGACGCTGTTGAGCGATGGGTGTATCCCGCAATGGCGTGGATACCTGGAGCGATTGCAAGCAGCTCCTTGACTAGCTTTTGCCGACAACCGCGAACGGCGGCTTTGGATTTGCAGCCCTTTGAGAAAGGCAGCAATCGCCGAAGCAGTCACTTGGATGGGCCTGCTCGTACTGCAATTAAACAAATTGCGGTAGCTGATATCGCAGGCTATCCGTCAGTTAAATGTTCAACGGCACCGGCCAGAAGCAGTCCTCCGAACGCCAAGGTTAAGCGGGCTTGTTCAAGCCACCGTTGCAACCTTACGGTTACTAATCCTTGCGAGTAAGGGCTAATGACGAAGCATCCAGGGATGCCTCGTCTTGACGCTTAGGCTGGCTTGAAACAGTACGCAGCCAGCTTGTTCCCATCGAGATCCCGCGCGTAAGCCGCATAGGCGTCAGGTGCCCAGCCTCGCGGACCCGGTGCACCTTCGTCGGTGCCGCCACTGGCCAGCGCCGCGGCGTGAAAAGCGTCAATGGCGGCACGACTCGGTGCCTCGAAGCTGATGGTGACACCATTACCCACGCTGGCCGGGGCGCCGTTCGCCGGTTTCAGAACGAAGAAGGACGGAGCGCTCTCACCCCAGATCGAACCATTCTCGTCCAGATCAGCGATGCGTTTTTGGCCCAGGGTACCCAGGACATTGTCATAGAAGTTGCGCGCTTTTTGCAGGTCGTTGGTACCGACGGTCACATGAGTGAAAATGGTCATCTTGGTGCTCTCTTTGGTGTAGACACGGTGGGTTGATGTTGCAGGTTTTCGCGCCTTTGACTCGCCCTGACAGGCTTCGCCAATCTGTTGAGTCAGCGATCGAAATGGATAACGGTGCGGATGCTTTCGCCTTTGTGCATCAGGTCGAAGGCTCTGTTGATCTCCTCCAGCCCCATGGTGTGGGTAATGAAACTGTCCAGCGGAATATCGCCCTTTTGCGCGTTCTCGACATAGCTGGGTAGCTCGCTACGTCCTTTCACACCGCCAAATGCCGAGCCGCGCCAGACGCGCCCGGTCACCAGTTGGAAAGGACGGGTACTGATTTCCTGTCCTGCGCCGGCGACGCCAATGATCACCGACTCGCCCCAGCCCTTGTGGCAGCACTCCAGGGCGGCGCGCATCAGATGGACGTTGCCAATGCATTCGAAGGAATAGTCCACACCACCCTCGGTCATCTCGATGATCACGTCCTGGATCGGCCTGTCGTAATCCTTGGGATTGATGAAATCGGTAGCACCCAATTGCCTGGCAATCTCGAACTTGGCCGGGTTGATATCGATCGCGATGATCCGGCCGGCCTTGGCCATGGTCGCACCGATAATGGCGGCCAGCCCGATGCCCCCCAGACCAAAGATTGCCACGCTGGCTCCCTCCTCCACCTTGGCCGTATTGGTCACCGCGCCAATGCCAGTGGTCACACCACAACCGAGCAGGCAGACCTTCTCCAGTGGCGCATCCTTGGGGATTTTGGCCAGGGAAATTTCGGGAAGCACGGTGTATTCGGAAAAAGTCGACGTGCCCATGTAGTGAAAAATCGGCTGTCCTGCATAAGAGAACCGGCTGGTGCCATCTGGCATCAAGCCTTTGCCTTGAGTGGCACGGATTTTCTGACAAAGATTGGTCTTGCCGGATGTGCAGAATTTGCACTCGCCACACTCCGGGGTGTAGAGCGGGATCACATGATCGCCCACCGCCAGTGAAGTGACCCCCTCGCCAACCGCTTCGACGATACCGCCACCTTCGTGGCCAAGAATGACGGGGAAGATCCCTTCGGGATCAGCACCAGATAACGTAAACGCATCGGTATGGCAGACACCTGTCGCAACAATGCGTACCAGCACCTCGCCGGCTTGGGGCGGTGCCACATCGACTTCGACAATTTGCAGAGGCTGATTCGCCGCGAAGGCGACGGCCGCTCGTGATTTGATCATGTTCGTGATTTCCCGGACGCAAAGAGACGCCGTTCCTGTGTAGAAACAGTCAAGAGATTGTGTTCAGAGGGGCGTAACAGAGGGCGGGCGTCCTTGCCCTGGAGGCCGCTTAGAGCGATGCTTCGATCTTCTTTGCTGCGCCTTCGTCGACCCAGGTATGCCAGATTTCCGGGTGTTCCTTGAGGAACATCCTGGCCAGCTTCGGCGATTCGATGCGTTCCCGGGTCATCCTCGCCAGGTTCTGATTCAACAAGTCGATGGGAATGTTGACCTTCTCCAGTACCGCGACCAGTTCAGGAGCCTGTTCATGAAAAGCCTTGGAGAGTCCCACCATGGTGATGACGTCTTTGTTGGACCCGGTCTTTTCCTCCAGCCTTACCGCATCGATCTGCCCCATCAGCGGCGTCGGTGACCAGTAGTAGAACAGCACCGGTTCCCCGCGTTTATAACTGGACAGGACAGCCGCATCCAATGCGGCACCAGTGCCTGGCCGGAAATTCGTGAACGTGTTTTCAAGACCGTACTCTTTCAACATCTCGGTATTGTCCTGCTCACAAATCCAACCCGCAGGGCAGTTGTAGAAACGACCTTTGGACGGCTCCTCCGAATCGTGAAAAACACTCGCGTACTTGCTCAGGTCCGCGACGGCCCTGAGGTCGGGCGCCTGCGCTGGCCGGTTACGTTTAGCGTCCCCTTCAACGACATAACGCGGCACATACCAACCCTGAGTCGCACCAATGATCGGAGCGCCAACCCCGACAACCTTTCCGGCCGCCGCCGCCTTTTTCCAGACTTCGCTGCGCTCCATCCACTCTTCACCAAACACTTGAATGTCGTTGCCGGCCAGTGCGGTCTCGAGAATGATGGTGTTACCCACCAACTGATCCGTTGCACAGCCATAACCATCCTTGAGCACGATCATCATGATGTCGGTGAGGAGCATCCCGCTCTCCCAGTTCAGCCCGGCAAATTTCACCGGCTTGCCCGATTCACACCACCCTGAAGCCTGGCTTGAAGCACTACCGACAAGCAAGCCAAGGGTGAGCAACGAGGCCAACAAACTCTTCCTGTTTTTCATGATCAGACGCTCCGAATCATTATTATTGGGGGCAGCGAACTGTTGCGTGCGACACAGGAACAAACGAGTCCATCAGATTTAGCATGGACAAGTGCGTGCGCAAACACGTGAAGCGAAGGAGTGAATCAATTGCTTTTGTTGTTATTGGCGAAGCTCAAGCTAATGGATCAACAGAGGTACGCCCGTAGAACAGCTGGCGCGCATAAGCACTGAACTCGACATTGGGCTGGTCCACGTATGCAAACACCGCGTTGAGCCTCAGCCTGTCCCCTTCCACCGGCGTGACCCGGTGCAATGAATAGCGGCCGCGGAACAATGTCAGGGTGCCGGGCACTTGAGGCAGAACTTCTACCTGCTGTGTTTGCGGGTCATCGAGGAATTGCCTGACCGCGTCATAGCAATCGTCGCTTTCATTACGCAGCATCCGCACATACTCGAAATCCCCACCGGCGCTTGCAGCCTGAAGCGACAGCGTGACGCTGAAATCTGAACGATCAAAGTGCCACCCCAACTCCTGTCCTGCCGTGAAACCCTGCAAGTTAAGGGCGGCTAATGGATCGGCATGTCGATAGAGCGTGTCCAGACCCAGAACATCTTTGATGAAAGCAAGGACGTCGTCCGATCCATAGATCTGCCGGATCAAATGGTCGGCAGGAATATCGGCATAGGCAACAGTGTCTTTTGCCGTGTTCATCAAGCGTCGTAGTGGATGTTGCGGATCAACGCTTTCGTCCTGGGGTTTGAAATAAACCGTGTGGTTTTCCCGAAAATGAAACATGTGCGAGTGCAGTGCAAGTGTCTGCTGCGCCATCGCGACAACCGATGGATTGCGAACAAAACCCGGAAAGATCGCAACGCCCTCTTGTCCCAGCAACGACTGACTGTGAGTGACCAGTGCGAGATAAGCGGGGCTGGTGCGATCGGTAATGGGGTAACGCTCGAGATCGACGAGATCGCCCAGGGTTAGTGCAGGTGTGAAAGGCAGGGTAGTCATTGTTGTTGGTCTCCGTTGGCTCTGCTGGATTCAGATTGCATCGGCACCAAAAACAAGTCACGCTCATAATTTTACGCAATTTTGTGAATTATTTTCAGGTCGATAACCATGAGACTGACGCTGGATCACTTGGTGATGTTGCAAACCCTGTCGGAAGTCGAGTCCGTCACGGCGGTGGCCGAACGCTTATGGCTCACACCCTCAGCCGTCAGTCACCGCATACGAGAAGCGGAGCGGCGGCTAGGTGTGAGCCTGACGGAGAGATCAGGAGGAAAGCTCAGGCTCAGCCCTGCCGGCGTGCGCCTGGAACGGGCCGCCAAAGACATCATCGCCATACTCAATGAGGCTGAGTCAGAAGCCCGGTCCATGGCCGGTGGCGTCTCGGCATTTGTCCGTATGGGTGTCACCTCCTACGGTCCGTTTCGCTGGATTCCCAAATTCATCAAGCACTACTCAAGTCTTCGGCCGGACATCGAAATCACACTGGTGACCGTACCCCGTAACGACGTTTACGCGAGCCTGATGCAAGGCAGACTGGACGTGTCCATTATCGATGACGGCATGGTGCCTAGCGGCGTCGCCAAGTTGCCGCTTTTCCGGGACGACTTGGTTGCGATCATGGCAACCGATCATCCCCTTGCGGGAAGGAAAAACATCTACGCCGAAGACTTCAAGACTTACAACCTGGTGACGTACTCAACCGACCGCGCCAGCGGCTGGGAATATGACCGTTTCTTCGCCCCCGCCAGCATCTTGCCGCGCCGCATGATCACGGTTGAGTTGATCGAAGCCATCGTCGAACTGGTCCGTTCAGGATACGGAATCAGCATATTGCAACGGGATTTGGTAACCCCCAGCCTGGAGCGCGGGGAACTTGCGTGGGCGGCCCTGAATGACGGCCTGGATATCGCCTGGAATGCGATCGTTCGCCCCTCGGAACGAGATGATAGCGAGGTCAGTAAAATGGTTACGGAGCTTGATACCTGGATTAAACATGCAGGAAAACCTGAACGCAGCTAATCACTGGTTAGCGCGTAAAAATGTTTTTCGGTCGATGGCTGCCCTTCGCGACGGGTTGAATCCACAGCCAAAAGCGGACTGCCGTCCCGACGTTCCCAGGCGGCATCTGGTCATAGTTCAACGACGAAGGACAACCTTATATTCACGTCGCGAAAAGTGATGTGAGCACCACTTCGCTTCCAACCTGCCACCCGCCGTCGAGGCGGCTCACAGCTGAACGGGCCTGCCGATGATCCATACCACCAGGAGGCCTGTGCCATGGCGCGGACTGGCCGACCTACTTCTGCTGCTTGCTACCTTTGATATTGCCGGCAACCCCACCGGCGACGGCGCCGATCGCCGCGCCAGTCCATCCACTACCGCCGGAGATCGCGGCAATACCAGCGCCGGCCGCAGCACCGATGGCCGCACCGCTCACCGTCCCCTGCTGCTTGGCGGTCATCGAGGTGCAACCAATCACGCTCGCTGCGGTGAGGACTGCGGCAAACCATAGAAACCTCTTCATGTTCACCTCCGCTACTTACTCTGCTTCAGACCGGGCAGGACCATCTCGAACCAGATGGTCTCGATGACGGGGCGTTTCACTCGGTCGGGATTGGCGGCGTACCACTGGTTGAGCCCTTCCCGCACGGTGTCGAGCGTATGGCCCTTCAGGCCCCTGCCGAATCGCGGAATCAGGCTCTGCTCATCGGACGGCAGTTTCGACCCATAGTAGGCCGCCTCGACCTGGTACGCATTGGCGATGCCAATGAGATAGACCTTCTTGAGTTGCTCCGACGACTGCATCCATTGCTCGCCGGTGATCATGGGCACCTCGTCCGCACGGGCAATGCCCGATGCCGTCGCCAGGGTCACGCATGCCGCCAATGCCAGAGTGCCCATTCGCAATGTCTTCATCACCTTCCCTCCTCGCTAGACTGAACCTCAACGCCGTGGCACGGCCTGCACCGGCGGCCCTGGGTCGCTTCGGCGGATCGCGCTTCGAGCCAGTCGAACTCTCCCGGAGCTTCATCGGACTCTCGCCGGCCCCGAATATCAATTGCCCGCACCCACAGTTGCATCCGCTGCACGCGAGCTACACGCAGTCTTACTCAGGTTGAGTCATGATCTGCTCCGTGACTCGTTGCTTCGCCTCCTGCGCGTCAATAATCAGCCGATAGGCGATGTAATACTTGTAGATGTTGTTGACGTAAGTCACGGTCTCCGCACCCACTCGGTCGGCAGCGACATACTCAACGTTATGGAACCAGACATTTGGGTCCAGTCCGCGCTGAGCGGTTTCTTCGCGTAGCCGGGCAACCCTGGCCGGACCGGCGTTGTACGACGCGAAGGTGAACAGGACTTTATCCAAATCGGTCATCGGTTCGTCACCGTAGTACCTGTCTATCATCACCCGCATGTACTTGACTCCCGCCTCAATGTTCGGCTGGGACCGCCTGATATCACCTACTTTTAGTTCCTTGCCTGTTGCCGGCATGATCTGCATCACGCCGATAGCTCCCACGGGGCTTCGGACGGACTGATTAAGCCGCGACTCCTGGTATCCCTGGGCAGCCATCAGCAGCCAGTCCACACTGTACTTGTCGCCGTACTGCTTAAAGAATTGAATCAAATCGACGAACTTCTTTCGCTCCGATTCGGATGCAGCGTCCTTGAGATATTTCGCGCTCTTCAGATAACGCATCAGAATGATGTTTCCCGTTGTGGTCCCTTGTCGGTGACGGGTGACAAAGTCATCAACAGCGGCTTTGAGTTGCGGGCTCCCCTTCCGAATCGCCCAAGCAATTTCGCCACCCGTACGTATGGCAATCCCTTCGTGGACGGTTACCTTGGGAAAAACCTGCTTCCAGATGTCCGCTTTGTGCGTGTCCATGACGATGAGCGAAACCAGGCCGGCATTCAGCATCTCGACCAGATCTTCATCCTCCAACTCCTCCGGTGCCAAATTGATCTTCACCAAGGGCCGCTTTTCTGCGGCGAAGCGCTTATTGAGCTCGACCAGACTCTCGTAGTAACTGGAGGACTTGCGAACAAAAACCTCCTTTCCTGCCAGATCGTCGATGCTGGCTACCCGTGGTGAAGCGGGACCGGACAAAATCACTTCGCTGACATTGGTGTACCCTGGCACGGAGAAATCCACCAATTCCTGTCTTCCGGAGGTAATGGTGAGGTTAGACGCAGCAATATCGCCCTTGCCGGCAATTAGCGCAGGGAGTAGTTCGTCCCTCTTGACCGGGACGAAGACCACTTGAACCTTTAGATGTTTCTTGGCCCCCGACTTTGCGGACGCCATCTCCTTGTTCAGCTCCTTCTCGAACAGACTGAACCACTCGTAGGTTGCGCCGCGCTGGGTACCCTTGTCGGTGAAGTAAAAGGTCTTGCTATAGATCGTGAGGACTCGAATGAACCGCCGTTTCTTCATCTCCTCAAGATCACCGGTCCACGGCTTCTGGATCTCACGCGGATCGACGGTGAGCATCTGCGAAGGCGGTGCCTCTGAGGATTCGACCGCATCAGCTGCGAGGGTCGGGCCAATAAACAAGGCCCCGAGAAATGCCGCCAGACTACCAATGATCAGCCGCAAGTGCGTCGTGCGATGCGCCAGGGGGTGAAGTAGCCGCGACAGATCCAGCATGATCACGTTCCGACAATGTAGTGAACAGCGATTCACTACTGCGATGAGCAGCCCTTCGCGCTGAGCCTTGACAGTGGTTGAGACATGGGGTTCGCGGCAGAAAATGGTGCGTAGCGACAGCAGGATCGTTACAAACCAACCACCGCAACTAAATGCACGTTTACCCAGCCCCGTACTAAAAATTAAGTCTAGGTCCCGGAGTAAAAACCACAAAGTTTTTGGCACATTCTAGAACCGACGCGACAACCGGCACACACCACCGACGAGCCCCCTGATCCTGGTAACCGCGCGAAGAGTTTCCCCAGTTTGTATGTCTTCAATCTCCGACTCAGCAGCGCAATGCAGTTATCGCCAGTAAATTCTGAGAACACTATTTCAGAGATTGGAGAGTGTCTAAAAAAGCTGGGGCGATTCACTCATGCAGCCCTGAAGGTGACCGGCAACCTGTGTGTGCGTTTTACCCCCGATCCAGAATTGGCCTGCGTTATCGCGAGCCACATGAATGCGCCCTTTACGACCGAGGCGAGTGCCTTGGGCGGCGATATAGGTATCCTCAACCACGGCTGTGCTGAACAGCCACTGTGCCAGTGAGGCGTTCAGGCTTCCCGTGACAGGGTCTTCGACGGTAGCGCCCAGGTGATCGCTGAAAAAGGCGCGAACTTCGAAAGCAGCATCACCACGGGAATGAGGGCCAACCACGCCAATGTCGATTCGGCGCGGCCAACTTCGTTGCGGATTCAGGGAAAGCACCTTCTCTGCCGAAGCCAACCTGATCCCCAACCATCCGGGACCGTTGTCGATCCAGGCGGCATCGACGACCTCGCGCATTTCTATCCCCAGAAATCGAACCGCCTCTGTCAATTCTTCCTTCGCCGGAGGGCCGGAGCGAATCAGCGGTGGCGCGCCAAAGGACAGTAGTCCTTGGTCGCGGCGAATGGAAACCAGCCCGACGCCGCACTCCTGGATAATTTCCGTCGTTTTCTTCGGTGCCCGCCCGGTCGAAAGCCAGGCATGGCAACTGCCCAATGTCGGGTGTCCGGCAAAGGGCATTTCTCTTTCCAAGGTGAAAATCCGCACCCTGTAATCGGCCTGCGGATGCGTTGGCGATAGCACGAAGGCTGTCTCCGACAGGTTAAACCAGCGTGTGAGGCGCTGCATTTCATCGGTCTCCAGCGCATCGGCCCCGATGACTACCGCCAGCGGGTTGCCGGAAAGAGGTTCGGCGCCGAACACATCGATCATCTGAAACACCAAGGTCACAACACCACTCCTTACGTTCGTGACGAGATGGGAACGACCGATCAGCCTTGATGGCGGCGTGATCAATCGCCTCGGCTTTCGGCTTCGGCACACCGGGACATCAGTCTGGCGATACCAGGAGCTTCAATCCCGCGACGGCAAACAGTGCCGAGAAAAGCCCTTGAATCCAGCGTCGAAGCCTGGTGTAGCCAGCGATCATCCGGGCGGTCGAAAAGAGGATGGCGTAGCCACCGAATATGACGACGCCGAGCAAAGCGCAGCCGCCGAGGATCGCGGCCAGGGTGCCATTGGGCGCGTCCGAGCGGAGTCCCAGCGACATGATTGCCATCCAGGACATGATCGCCTTGGGGTTCCCGATGTGCATGAGGACGCCCTGGCGGTACAGCGGCAGGTAGCGCGGCGGCGTCCGTCCGCCATCCACGCCCGTGAACGCCGCGGTCGGCTGCACGGCGGACCTGCCGGCGCGCATCGCCAGATAGAGCAGGTAGATACCGCCGCTTACCCTGATGACGAGAAGCGCATGGGCATAGGTGGCCAGCAAGGTGGAAATACCGGTCGCCGCCAGCAGCGCCCAGAAGAGCGAGCCAGTCATGACGCCGGCTGCCAGGATGAGGGCGGGTGTGCGCCCGTCACGCATTGCCGCTGCCATGATCGCCATGTTGCTCGGCCCCGGACTGGCGGCGGCCAGGGCATACATGCCAAAGGCGAGTGCGATCGGACTGGCGATCATTGAGGCATCCTCCGGCGCGTATCCCGAAACCTATGCAAGGTTTTCGGCGATCCAATCCGCTCCATGGCGTGGAGTTTCTTTATCATTCCTGGAGGTCTGCGCGATAGACGATGTGGACCTTGTTCCCATCGGGGTCGCGCAGATAGGCGCCGAAGTAGCCATTGCCATAGTGAGGGCGCGGTCCAGGTATTCCTTCGTCCGTGCCGCCACTCGCAAGGCCCGCCGCGTAGGCCACTTCCACGGCCTCTTCCGAGGCAGCCAGGAAGGCGACCATGCTGCCGTTGCCAAACGTCGAGGGCTCGCCATTGCGGGGGATATAGACATAGAAGCGTGGCAGCGATGCTGCACTGCTCACCCAACACAGCGCCGGAGGCCCGCCATCCGGCGCGACAGCGCGACGTTTCAGGCCGAGCGGAGCGAGGGTGGCATCATAGAAATGGCCGGCTCGCTCCAGATCCTGCGTGCCAATAGTCACATGGCTGAACATCGGATTCTCCATTGCCTCCCTCATCGCAGCGAGGCCGTTCGTGAAACAGTTGAAAGTCGCAAACAACCATAATGCACGTTACACTTTTGATCTATTTAAATAGTGTCACGTGACACTAATAATCGATCTGGACGTTAACAATGCTTCTTCAATCGCCCTGGATGCCGCGCCTTGCGGAGATCGACGCGAGTGTCACCGAGCGGCTGGTACTGGCTCTGGCCGACGACATTGTCGAGGGACGGCTGAAAGGGGGCGACCGCCTGCCTGCCCATCGAGATCTCGCATGGAAACTGGAAATCGGCCTTGGGACGGTGACAAAAGCCTATGCCGCCCTCGAACGCCGAGGGCTGGTGCGCAGCGTCAAGGGCCGGGGAACGTTCGTGGCGATCTGCCAGGCACATGAGGAGCGGGAGATCGATCTTTCGTCCAATGTACCGCCGGCGATGCTGACCGCCCGCCTTCTGGCGCGGACCCTGTCTGGGGTCGCGCGGAAGATCGACGCAGACCATCTCAATCTCTACTCGCCACCTGCCGGGCATCTGGAGCATCGACGTCTGTTAGCCCGTTGGCTTGAAATGCTCGGTGTAACGGTCGATCCGTCGAATCTGGCGCTGACGGGCAACGCTCGCCAGGCTATTTCGCTGGCCTTCGATCTCGCCTGTGGGCCGCAGGGCGTGATCCTGACTGAAAGACTCACTTATCCCGGTGCGATTGCGCTGGCTCGGCGCAAGGGGTATCGGATGCAAGGCGTCGAGATCGACGCAGAGGGGATGGTGCCGGAAGCGCTCGCCGATGCCCTCGAAAGCGTCGCATCGACCGTCAGCAGGGCGGTATATCTCACTCCGACGTTGCATAACCCGACCACGGCAACGATGGGCGTGGCACGAAGGCAGGCTATCGTAGATGTTTGCCGGCAGTCGGGTGCCTGGATCATCGAGGACGGTGTCTACGCACTGGGGTCATCACATGCGCCTGCGCTCGCTGCATTGGCTCCCGAGAGAGTCTTCCACGTCAATGGGCTGTCCAAGTCCCTGGGGCCCGGATTGAGGATCGGCATGCTCACGCTGCCAACGGGCATGGCCGCCGCGGCGCAAGAAGTCTTGCAAGACATCCCCATGGCTCCGTCGCCTTTGTCCTGTGCGGTGGTGGAGGACTGGCTGTCCACTGGCGTGATCGCGTCCATCCCGCAGGACTTGCGTCATGAAGCGCGTCGCAGATCGAGCTTGGCCGCTTCGATCCTCGGCGCGGTCGAACTCGTTTCGCATCCGGATGCCTATCACGTCTGGCTACCGATGCCGCGCGATGCTGCCAATCGCTTCGCAGCCGCGGCCGCCTCGTTGAGCATCAGAGTGACGGCCCCCGAATCGGTCATGGTCGAGCGCAGTGACCAGGCGGCAGGAATTCGCCTTTGTCTCGGCGGTCCGTCTCTCGAAGATTTGACGCAAGGGCTGACGCTTCTGGCAAGGCTCATGAAGAACGAGACTGATGCGATTGCATGAGGTCTGGCGAACCTGCGGACAGGCGTCTGTCTTGTCGAGTGCGATAGGGTTGGCACAAAGGATGTGGAGCGAACTCCAGGGAGGAGCAGTTCATGGTTCACGAGTACAACCTGGCGGTACCCGCATTGTTCCAGCCACTGGAGCTCTCCATTGCAACACCGTCGAGGCGCTCGACCATTTCCATTGAGAGCCCCGGTTCCAGTTCATTGAACCAGACACCCAGCGTTGCGCTCATGATGCCGCCACCGACGAGCAGCACGTCGACCTTTTCAACTTCTACGGCGTTGGACTGCGCAGCTACGAAAGACAGTGTTAAACCTGCAGGATGTATTTCAGTTTCTTCGTGTTCATCATGTGTTTCTCTCGCGATTCGCGGCCTTCCCTGCCGCTCGACTACTCTCTCGTTGGTGAAAGGTGTTTCGATAAGGCGCTTGGTTTTCAGGAGAACGCGCTTTGCATTACCAGACTTTGTTGTTCCACATGCATCGACATGTTGCCGGGTGCCGTGGAGGTGCCGGGTGGTGGGCCAACGTAGCGCAGCGATACCATCGCCGGGAGGATGTCGCGCAGATAGTCATCAACGAACTTCCACGCGCCCTGGTTGCGCGCTTCCTCCTGGGCCCAGACCACTGATTGCAGGTTGGCGTAACGAGCGAACTCATGGGCCACTGCCGCACTCGGAAACGGGTAAAGCTGTTCCACTCGTACCAGAGCGATGTGGTCGGCACTCTCGGCACGGCGCCGGGCCAGCAACTCGTAGTAGATCTTTCCGGAACAGACGATCACTTGGGTCACCTTCTCTTCTGCGGCAGGGGTGCTGAAACCTTCACCCATCACTTCCTGGAAAGAACCCTCGGCAAACTCCTTCAGCTCGTTCACCGCCTCTGGATGGCGCAACAGCGATTTGGGCGTCATCACGATCAAGGGCCGGGGCACGGAGTGCAGCGCCTGACAACGCAACAGATGTAAGAACTGCACCGGCGTCGTCGGCTGGGCGACACGCATGTTGTCTTGCGCGCAGAGTTGAAGGTAGCGCTCCAGTCTGGCGGAAGCATGTTCCGGCCCCTGCCCCTCTTGCCCGTGGGGAAGCAACATCGTCAAGGCACTGTGTTGGCCCCATTTGGCGGCAGCGGCAGCAATGAACTGATCGATCACCACTTGCGCGCCGTTGGCAAAATCGCCGAATTGCGCTTCCCACAGCACCATGGCGTCAGGACGGGCAATGGTGTAGCCGTATTCGAAGGCCAGTACCGCGGCTTCGGACAAGACCGAGTTGATCACCGCAAAGCGACCTTGGTCGGGCGCTACATGATCCAGGGGCCGGTATTTTCCCTGCCCCCTGAAGCAGATGGAGGCCATGCTGACCATCAGGCCGCCGGTATTCAGTTTCGTCTTCGGTATTCCCCCGGCGGGCATTCTTGCAGCGTGCAAGTCATTGGGTATTTTGACCATGGGCACTGCCACCACGGTGCAGGAAGCCCGGGCGCTGGAAGAAGCCGGTGTCGATTGCATCGTGGCATCGGGCTTCGAAGCCGGTGGTCACAAAGGCTCGTTTATCAAGCCTGCGCACGCTTCGTTGACGGGGATTTTTTCGCTGATACCGCAGATCGCGGATCAGGTGGCGATTCCGCTGATCGCCGCCGGCGGTATCGCCGATGCGCGAGGCGTGGCAGGCGCACTCGCCCTGGGTGCTCACGGTGTGCAGATCGGCACGGCATTTCTGGCCTGCAAGGAGTCAGCGGCGAGCCCCGCTCATCGCAAGGCACTAGGCGAGCATCAATCGACAGCTACCACACTGACCAAGGCCTTCACAGGGCGTCTGGCCAGAAGCTTCCCTAACCGAATGACCGCCGACATGGATCAACAGGAATCCAGACTCGCACCTTATCCGGCACAGGCGTGGTACATGGGTCAGCTCACCAGAGCCGGGATGAGCCAGGGCCGTGATGAATTCAATTCCTTGTCAGCGGGGCAATCCGCATCTCTGATACGTCACAACAGTGCGCAAGCATTGATGGACGCAATTGTCAGCGAAACGCCATTGGTATTTGCGAAACATTGGGCGCCCAGGAAATAAAGGCGAGGATGGTGCACTTGGCAATCCGGAATTGGCATTGAGGTCCGTTAGATGCTCTTTACGAAGGGCTGCTATGAGTTCGATTTCAGCCGGTTCCAGCAGGCAGCTATTGGCCGCTTTTTGCCTGTCACCAAAGGCAGCAACCGCTAAAAGCGGACATTGTTAATGGGGTACCGTTCATCGTTACTAGCCACAGAACTAGATTGGCTTTGCGGACATTCAAAAACGTCTACACAGGGTCGTTTCAAGTAACTCACCCTTGATAGCTGACAAGGTTAAAACCTTTGAACTCAAGGATGGCGAGGAGGTTCTGACTGGACAACGCTGGCTCTTAGCGCTCTGGCTACCTGGGTTTGAATCTCGTAAGCAGGCGCCTCGACGGCTGTGTAATCACGGGTATAGCGAGTAGAAAACTCCCGAACACCCCACTGCAGGTACTGCTGCACGTGCTTCAATTCATGCGCCCACAGCGCGACATTGTTAAGTGCATCATCGGAACTGCGAAAGACGATGATGTCTATAAGGGTGACTGCACTTACATCGGGATTCTGCAGCATGGTGTTAGCGGCGTTCAGCTCCACATCATCGCCTACCTTGTAGCGAGCCGAGTCAAGCACTTGAATGTCATAGTAGGGTTCGAGTTGGGCTCGGATATTCAGCGGGATTGTCTGAATATCGCCAGTTGCCGCGGTGTTGCGCGATTGCACAATCCAACTCTGTAATCCAGAGGAAGCCATTTGGTTCATACGTTCAAAGATCGCCCCCGTTTCCTCTTTGGAGCCAGGAGCACAAAAGCAAGCGACCACGCAGACTTCGTACTGCCCTTTTGGGCAGGCGTAAGCAGAAAATGAAGTGCCAACGGAAAAGAGCAGTACCGCTAAGCGGAAAACTTGACGCAAAAAGACAGCTGACAATTGGTTCCCCCAGAGGTAGTGGTGGTCGGCAGGTGATGCTTCTGGTATCTCGCACCCGGTGTCCAGCCACGCGTATGACCGCTGCGGCCACCGTTTGTTGCCTTAGCCCGGATTCATCCCTCTATTTGTGTATTCATGCGCCGTAACAGGCAGCGATATGACGTTCCTGCCGGACCTTTCTACGGTTATAACCGCCCTGGTGCAAAACCGTCTGAGGGCATCATCTGGAACGGGTGGCGACAAGGCATGATGGGCTGCGCAAAAGCACACTATGACTGGATCGTAGCCTTTTCCAAGACCGACTTTACCGACGATCCAATCTGCACCGATGCCCCACGCTCAACTGGTTCAATGCCTCGTTTTTCGCTCGAGTAAACGCACACCGAGTGACAGTGGATAACACAGTGCAAAGTAAATTGCGCCGACAAGTATGTAGATTTCCAGCGGCATGAAATACACCGAACTCAAGTCCTGAGCTCGCAACATCAAGTCCGGCGCTGCAATCAGCGACGCCACGGATGTGTCTTTCAATAGTGAAATGGCCACGTTACCGATCGGGGCCAGCACAATTCGAATGGCCTGGGGCAACACGACCCAGCGCAGCACGTTGTGGTGTGCCATGCCAATCGCCTTCGCCGCTTCCACCTGCCCCTTGGGCACAGCCTCCAGCCCTGCACGGTAAATCTCGGCCAGGTACGCTGCAGCGTTGAGCCCCAGACCAATCATGGCGGCCTGGAACGAGCTGAAATGAACGCCGATTTCGGTCAGGCTGAAATAGACGATGAACAATTGCACCAAGGCTGGAGTGCCACGAAACAGCTCGATGTAATAGAGCGCAGCGCGCCTCAATGCCCGGTTGCCGGACAGTCGTGCCAGCGCCACCAGCAAACCGACAATCAAGCCAATGACCAACGCACCGAACGCCAACTGGAGCGTGGCCCAGGCGGCCGCCAGCAATTCGACATGGGTCGCGCCCCACAACTCGCCATAGCCCATGTCAATTCTCCTTGACGACTTTGAGACGGCGTTCGGTACGCGCCGCCCAGTGGGAAAGCACCAGGCTCAGGATCAGGTAGATCATCGCCAGCAAGAAGTAGATCAGGTTGGTCTGGTAAGTTTCGCTGACCAGCATTTTCGCCTTGAATGTCAGTTCCGGCACCGCCGCCGCAGACGCCAGGGACGTGTCCTTCAGCAGCCCGATGGCAAAGTTGGCCATCCCGGGGATCGCCACCTTGAACGCCTGTGGCAGTACGATAATGCGCATCGCCAAAGAGCGGGTCATGCCGATGGAAAACGCTGCTTCACTTTGCCCGCGGTCAATGGTGCGGATGCTCGACCGAAAAACCTCCGACAGAATGGCCGCACCGTTCAGACCGAAACCGATAATCGCCGCGCCAATTGCCGGCAAGGTAATGCCGATATAGGTCAGCCCGAAGTACAGAATAAAAAGCTGAGTCAGGATCGGTATGTTGCGAAAAATCTCCAGGTACACGCTGGCGATCAGGCTCAGGATGCGGCTGCGCGAAAGCCGCATCAACGCCAGGGAAAAACCCAGCAATGCCGCCACTACAAACGCAGCAGCAGTCAGGCCAACCGTGGTCAGCGCGCCGATACCCAGTACATTCAAAAAGTACGGCAGCATCTCAATGGCTTTGTGCAGCGCAGTGGTATCGAACATCAATCAATGCTCCTGCACAGCGCGGATGAAGGAGCGGGTGCGTTCGATCTGGCTCTCACGGAAAATTTGCCGCGGTGGCCCTTGCTCGACGATGTTGCCGTCGGCCATGAAGATCACCTGGTCGGAGACGCTTTCGGCAAAGCGCATTTCGTGGGTCACGATGATCATTGTCATGCCCTCTTCCGCCAGCCTGCGCATGACGCTCAGCACCTCCCCCACCAACTCCGGGTCCAGAGCCGAGGTGGCCTCATCGAACAGCATCAACTTGGGTTTCATTGCCAGCGCCCGGGCGATGGCGATGCGTTGCTGTTGCCCTCCCGAGAGCTGTTCCGGAAACGCGTCACGCTTGGCGAACATGCCGACCTTATTCAGCAGATCCTCGGCCAGCTCCACCGCTTCGGCGCGATTGCGCTGTTGCACCCTGAGCGGGCCGAGGATGATGTTTTCCAGTACCGAGAGGTGCGGGAACAGGTTGAAACGCTGGAACACCATGCCGATTTCGGCACGCATCCGCGCCAGTTCCTTATCGCTCATGGGCACTTTTCGGCTGCCCACCAGACGCTGGCCGATCAGTTCGTTATCGATGTAAATGTTGCCTTGGGTCGGCTCCTCCAGGTAATTGACGCAACGCAACAAGGTGGTCTTGCCCGACCCGCTGGGGCCGATGAGCGAGATCTTCTGACCCTGCTGTACATTGAGGTCGATGCCTTTGAGCACATCCAGGCTACCGAAGGACTTGTGCAGCCCCTCGATGCGCACCAATGGAGTTGATTCAGCCATGAGCTATGTCCTCGACTCAGGCAAAAGCCTGACTGAAATCACGCGGTGGGTGTTCGAACGGACCAATGAGGTTGCCCTTCTCGTCTCGATCCACGCCGATTCGCGGATCCTTGGACGGCGGCACGAGATAGTCCGGGTTCTTGATCCCGTACTTGGCGAGTATCGGTTTGATCTGGTCCGTTGCCTTCAACCAGCGCAGCCCTTGGTTCACGCCATCGAACAGGTCCTGATTCTGCGGATGAACACCCCAGATCGCCTCAAACTTGGCGGTCAGGCTGGGGAATTTTTCATCGTAGGCCATGGGAATCTGTTTGAGCTTGAGGCTCGGGTCCTGAAGGATCATGTAGTCGATGGTCGGCGCATCCAGCACGGCAAAATCCAGGCGCCCGGCGCGAACGTCGCGCAAACAGGAATCCGTGTTGTCGTAGAGTTTGACCTCCTTTACGCCCTCGATCTTTTTCATGTCCGGGATAGTGAAATAGCCGGTAATGGCGCCGATGGTGCGTCCCTTCACGTCGTTGACGGCAATGGTGGTATCGAACGGTTCACTGTCACGCATGATCACGTAGGCGCCGGTGTAAAACACCGGGTCGGTCAACAGCAGGATTTTCGAGCGCATCGGATTCCAGGCGAAGTTGCCGCCGAACCAGTCGGCACGCCCGGACCGCACTGCTTCTACCACCGCCGGGAAGCCCATGGTCAATACATCGAGCTTCAGTTCCAGGCGGTCGGCAATAAGCTTGAGCAACTCCAGATCGGTGCCGACCGGTACGCCTTCGCGGAGCGCGCCCAGGGGCATGTCGCCCAGGCACGCTGCCGTCAGGTAGCCGGGGCGCACGGTCTTGATCGGCTGCCCGGCGGCGAATGCGAAGGACATCGGTCCCATCGCGCTGCCCACACAGGCAGCCAAAGTGCCATAGCCCGCCGCCTTGAGCAGCCCGCGCCGGGAAAAACCTTGGGTATCAAACTTGAAGTCGGACATAGATCACCTATAGGGCTATTTGTTTTTTTTGACCGGTACAAGCCTTACAACTCAACGCCATCCCTGGCCGGGTTCCCTGTGATTTATGAACGTGACGGCAAGCCCGCCAGAATGTCGATGGCGTTCAAATGAGGCTTGCCGGCCTGTTGGCGTCGACGCTTGAGCATCAGGTAGGCAGCAGATACCACGCCGAGGCTGACGAGGCTGGCCAAGAACTGCGTACGCAAGGAATCCTGGAATGCCATGGCCACCAAAACACCTGCAATAACGGCCACCACAGCATAGGACAGCCAAGGAAACAGCCACATCTTGAGGGTCAGTCGTGCCGGTGCAGTGGCCTCCACCTGACGACGTACCTTGATCTGCGCCAACGCCACCGCCAGGTACACAAACAACATCACCGCACCGGACGCGTTGACCAGGAACAGGAACACGCCCTCGGGAGAAATGATCGCCGCCATGATGGCGATGTAGCCGATCACGCTACTGAGCAGCACGGCGGCTCTGGGCACTTTGCGCCCGGTCAGAACCGACAGTTTCGCCGGGGCGTCACCGCGCTGACTGAGACCAAACAGAATCCGCGAAGACACATACAGCCCGGAGTTCAGCGCCGACAGCACAGCCACCAGTACCACCGCCTGCATGATCATCGCCGCACCGGGAATGCGCATCACCTCCAGCGCTGCCACGAACGGCGAATGACCAGCCACGATCTGGCCCCATGGAACGACGCAGACGATCAGAAAGATCGAACCGACATAAAAGGTGATGACCCGGAAGATCACCGAACGGGTCATGTTCGCCACGCTCTTCGACGGATCGTCGGATTCAGCGGCGGCAATTGTCGCGATCTCGGCACCGCCCACGGCGAAAATTACGGTCGGTACCCCGGCCAGGATGGCGCTGACGCCGTAAGGCATGAAGCCACGGTCATTGACCAGGTTGCCCAACAGGTCACTGGTGCTCGGGGCAAAACCAAACAGGTAGGCACCGACGACAAAGATGAAGACGATGATCGCGAAGACCTTCAATGAGGCGAACCAGTACTCGAACTCACCATAGGATTTCACCGACAGGCAGTTGATGGCCGTCATGATTGCCAACAGGCTCAGCCCGATCATCCAGGCCGGCAGTGGTATCCACTGCTCAAGGATATTGGCGCCGACCACCGCTTCTACCGCTACCACGATCACCCAGAAATACCAGTACAACCAGCCGCTGGTGAACCCGACCCAATTGCCCAGCCCGATCCGCGCGTACTCGGTAAAGGAACCGACACCGGGCAAGGCAACGGCCATCTCACCGAGCATGCGCATGACCAGCATCACCACGATACCGGCAGCGAGATAACTGAGAAACGCGGCAGGCCCGATCGCCTGAATCGTTGCGCTACTGCCGACAAACAGGCCGGCACCAATGATGCCGCCCAGGGAAATCATGGTGATATGACGCTGACGCAGCGCCCCGCTGAGGCGCTGTTGGCCGGGCTTTGTCTCGGTTGGCTGGGCGTTGCTCATCGGATGACCTCCGCAGCATGGGATAGGGTCGATCGACCGGAAAATTTCATCGAAGACTTTGCGCGAGGGGAACAACTCACCGGATACTCTGTGCCGCCTGCTGACAGGGACAAGAGTCGGTGGTGTCGGGTAGCCAAGGCTGTGCCCGGCTGGAATGTCTCATTAGTCATGTGTTTACCCGTTTGGGCTGATCATGGCAGCCATTTTCTTATTGTGTTGCATGACAAGCATTACAACTAACACACTAATCACGGTTTTTTAGCTTGTCAATGGGCCTTGTATCGGATAAAAAGCAATACAAATTTGCTTATTGTCTTGTTTTGAGCATGACAAGCAGGGATAAAGCACCATGAGTCAATTCGAACAACTGCTGGACGAACTCAAAGCCAGCGCAGCTTTGCAACGCGACAAGGCAGAAACCCTTTACGCCCAACTGGCCGATTCACTGGCCGAGGCGATCGGCAATGGCAAGCTCAAGCCGGGCGAACGTCTGCCACCCCATCGCGATTTCGCCAGCGCACTGGGGGTGAATATCACCACGGTGACCAAAGCCATGGCCGTGCTGCAACAGAAGGGACTGGTGGAAAGCCGCCCGGGACGCGGAACGCAAGTCGCACAGCCGCGGCATCCGGCGGCGCAGTTTCAGTCGGCCCCCAGCAATGACCCGGGCACTGTCGACCTGAGCGTCAATCGCCCCGCCACCAATGGCTTCAATCGGGTGTTGGCGCAGCTGTTACCGCGCCTTGCCAGTGATCCGCGATTTGCCGACATGAAGGACTACCACCCGTCTGAAGGCCCGCTTTGGGCCCGCGAAGCCGCAGCGCAATGGCTGCGCCATACCGGCGTAGAGGCCCAAGCCTCGCAGATGCTGATCTGCGAAGGCGCCCAGCACGGAATCGCCAGCACCTTGCGCAGCCTGACCAACAGTGGCGATACCGTGCTGGCCGACAGCGTGACCTATCAAGGCATCAATGCGTTGTGCCGCTCGTTGGGCCTGATCCTTGTCGGAGTCGACGCCGACGCGCGAGGTATGTCCCCCGAAGCCCTGCGCCAGGCCTGCGTCGAACATCAGCCACGCTTGTTGTTTCTGGTGCCATCGATCCACAATCCGACCGCCATCACCCTCGATGCCGAGCGCCGTAAAGAGCTGGCAACAGTCATTTGCGAAACCAACCTGCTGGTCATCGAAGACGACGTCTATCGTCCCCTGCTGGACAAGTCGCCGCCGCCCCTCGCCGCGCTGATGCCAGAGCGCACGATCTATATCTCCGCCCTGTCCAAATGCATCGCGCCGGGACTGCGCATGGGTTTTGTCATGGCCCCGCAACCCCTGATGCAAGACATCGCCGCCATGCAGCGCATCGACTGCTGGAGCACCTCACCACTGACGGCGCTAATTGCTGCCCGGTTGATCGAGGACGGTCATGCCGAGCAGTTGGTCTCGGAACAGCGCGAAGAGCTGCGTATCCGCCAAGCGCTGCTTGCCACGCACCTTGAAGGTCTGGAGTTCCAGCACAGCGCCACCGGTACCCACGCCTGGCTGGTGCTGCCGCAACCCTGGACCGGCTCACGTTTCGCCCGCCTGTGTCAGGACCGCGGTGTGGTGCTGCTTGCTGGTGGCGCCTTCACCTTGCGTCCGGAACTCTCGCCGCAAGCGGTACGGATCAATATCTCCGCGGCCCTGTCACGGGAGCAGTTGACCAAAGCCTTGACCATCATCAGCCAATTGGCGCGTCAGGGTCACCTCCATATGCATAACCGGATCTGAGGACATGACACAGCCAGTTCATTGTGAAATCGCCGTTATCGGTGCCGGAGTCGTTGGGGTTGCCACCGCACTCTGGCTGCGCCGTCAGGGCTACCAGGTGCTGTTGCTCGAGCGCGACTCGATTGCCGCGGGTGCCTCCTATGGCAATGCCGGCACCCTGGCGCCTTACGGTGTGATGCCGATCGCGCAGCCATCCCTGTTGAAGGCCATTCCTTCGCTGCTGTTCTCGAACGAGTCCCCCTTCGTCATCAATTGGGCCCGCCTGCCCCGGTTGATGCCCTGGCTGCTGCGTTTTCTCAATGAATGTCGCGCGTCGCGCTGTGAAGCCAATACCCTGGCCCTGACCAAAATACTTGAGCACACCTACAGCGGTTATGCACCGCTGCTAGCCGACTGCCCAGAGGCCAATCAGCATCTGCACCATAACGGCTGCCTCTATGCCTACGGCACCTCGCAAGGTTTCGCCGGCGCACAGGCGGCCATCGAATTGCGTCGTTCACTGGGCATTGCCCAGCAAGTCTTGAACGCGGCGGATGTCGAGCAATTGGAACCGGCGCTGGCGGGCAAGGCGGTGGCCGGCATTCTGTTTCCCGAGTCGTCGCACATGGATGACCCGCGTGCCTTCATTGAAGCGCTGGCGGCGCCGCTGATTGCCGAGGATGCATTACATCAGGCGACGATCACCGGCGTGCAACGAAAAAGCGACGGCCTGTATCTGAGCAGCGCCGAGGGCAAATCGTGGCGTGCCGATCGCGTGGTGCTGTGTGGTGGCGCCTGGTCCGCCGGGTTGGCGCGCCAGCTGGGCGATCACATCCCGCTGGATACCGAGCGCGGCTATCACATCGAATTCGACGTGCAGGACACGCTGCTCAACCGCCCCTGCTGCCCGGTGGAAAGTGCGTTCTACATGACGCCCATGGCCGGCCGTTTGAGAGTGGCGGGCACGGTGGAACTCGGCTCGATCAACGATCCAGCCAATCCAAAGCGCTTTGACTATCTGGAGCGACACGTGCGTCGTGTCATGGGGTTGACTCAACCGGTCGCGCGCAAATGGCTGGGGTTCCGCCCTTCCCTGCCCGACTCGTTGCCGGTCATAGGTCCGTCACCGAACGAACCGCGATTGATCTACGCCTTTGGCCATCAGCACCTGGGCTTGACCCTGGCCGGAGCCACCGGACAACTGGTCGCCGACTGCATTGCCGGTAAGGCGCCCCATTGGCTGGACCGTTTTTCAGTGCAACGCTTCTGATCGACGCTATTCCACAGGAGAACTATCGATGCAAACAATTGAGCGCAATCACACCAACCAGCGCATGAGCCAGATCGTCATCCACGGCAATACGGTGTACCTGGCCGGGCAAGTGGGCGACCCCCGGCACAACATTGCCGATCAAACCCGCGACGCTCTGGCACAGATAGATGCCTTGCTCAAGGAAGCCGGCTCGTCCCGGACTCAATTGCTGCAAACCACCATCTGGCTTGCCGACATGGCAGATTTCGCAGCGATGAACGCCGTCTGGGATGCCTGGGTACCGGCGGGCCTCGCGCCGGCTCGCGCCTGTGGCGAGGCGAAACTGGCTGATCCGCAATTGCTGGTCGAGGTGATTGTCTGCGCAGCGAGGGGGTGAGTTTTTACCGCTTCCTCAAACGCCTCAAATGGCTAACAGTGCCGAGGTCGCGGGGCCGTGCCAGGCCTTCCAGGACTTTTGCTACGCTGACCTCTTTCATGGAGGACTTACGATGCCGAACGCAGACCTGCTCCCTTCCTTTCTGTTCAAGAGCAACCAGAATCAACTCGCCCTTGAGGCCGCCATTATGAAGCTCACGCTGTGGGTCGAGCAGCGTGGATCGGGTGACGTAGCCGACCACGTTCGGGGTGCATTGGAGGCCATTAGTAGGAACGAAGAGTTCATAAACATGACGTTAGCGGTGCTCGTGACACCGGAGTGATG
This sequence comes from Pseudomonas sp. B28(2017), assembly GCF_002113025.1. Classification (GTDB taxonomy): domain Bacteria; phylum Pseudomonadota; class Gammaproteobacteria; order Pseudomonadales; family Pseudomonadaceae; genus Aquipseudomonas. Next base: position 53,022 of record NZ_NEJH01000004.1, read on the forward strand.
TTTGCCTTAGGGTGTCGAAAAGAGCAGACAGTCGACAGTTTCCCAACCAACAAACGCTCTCTCCATTCAAATGCCGCTCATGCGCGCATTTATACCGCTACCCCTGCCCTCGCAACACCGCGATATCTCGCTTGGGAGGCACGCCAAACAGTCGACTGTACTCGCGACTGAACTGGGATGGGCTTTCGTAGCCGACCTTGAAAGCCGCACTCGATACGTCCTGGTGTTCATTGAGCATCAAACGCCTCGCCTCATTCAATCGCAGCCATTTCTGGTACTGCAAGGGGCTCATTGCGGTGAGTTGGCGGAAGTGGTGGTGAAAAGTCGGTGTGCTCATCTGCACTCGGGCCGCCAGTTCCTCGACGCGAAGCGCCAAGGTGTAATTCAACTTCAGCCAATCGATGGCTTTGGCGATCCGGTAACCCTGACCATCGACGGATGTGATTTGTCGTAGTCTGCCCGCCTGATCACTCTGCAAGAGACGGTAGTGAATCTCGCGCTGGATCAAGGGTGCGAGAACCGGGATGGACTCCGGCTCATCGAGCAGTGCCAATAAGCGTTCGAATGACGCCAGCATTGCCAGGGTCACTGAACCAATTCCTACCCCTTTCGCAACTGATCGATCCCGGATTGGCGGCAGGTCACTTTGCGCTATCAGCTCAGCCAGCATGCGCAGATCGAGTTTCAACGTCAGCCCCAGGCATGGCTTTTCCGGGCTTGCAGCAAGCACCTCTGAATTGGCTGGCAAGTCCAATGACGTGACCAGGAATCGCGACGTGTCATATGGATAACCTTCGCCGCCTACCCACAGCTGCTTCTCGCCCTGAGCGACAAGAACGATGCTCGGCTCGACCATGCAAACGACGGGGGGGGAAGGATGCTCACGCCGATAAAAGCCCAGGCCAGCAATCGAAGTAGCGTAGTCACCAGGCTTTGCGATCCGAGCACCAATGGTATGCGCAAGCGCTTCTTGGGGTGATGTGTGTGCAGCGGCGGTTTCGTGTTTGATCGTCATGTTCGTCTTGTACCTCTTCGCTGAACTCTAACTCGCCAGCTGATGACCGTCCTGCAAAAAAGCCAAGACTCATAGGATCAGGCAAGTAATCAAGCGGATTGCTCTACTGAGTCGCTGGGCAGAGCCGGAGAATGATCATCCGACACCGCCATTCAGGACTTTCCCATGCTTGTAAAAGCCTATGGTGCTCACGCGGGCGACAAACCGCTTGAGCCGTTGCAGATCAGCCGCCGTGCACCTGCCGCCCATGACGTTCAGATCGATATCGCCTTTTGTGGTATCTGCCATTCGGATCTGCATCAGGTGCGTGCCGAGTGGGCAGGCACGCAATTTCCCTGCGTACCTGGGCATGAAATTGTTGGCCGCGTATCAGCAGTGGGTGCGCATGTTTCGGACTTCACCGTCGGTGATCTCGTCGGCGTCGGTTGCATCGTCGACAGCTGCAAACACTGTGATGACTGTGCCACGGGCCTGGAAAATTACTGCGACGGCATGGTCGGCACCTACAACTTCCCGACCCCGGATGTACCCGGCTGGACACTCGGCGGCTACTCGCAAAACATTGTGGTGCATGAACGCTACGTACTGCGCATCCGCCATCCCGAAGACCAATTGGCAGCCGTCGCACCGCTGTTGTGTGCGGGCATTACCACCTATTCCCCGCTTCGTCACTGGAACGCCGGGCCGGGCAAGAAAGTCGGCGTGGTCGGCATCGGTGGCCTGGGCCACATGGGCATCATACTGGCGCATGCGATGGGCGCCCACGTTGTGGCGTTCACCACTTCTGAATCCAAGCGCGAGGCCGCGAAGCAATTGGGCGCCGACGAGGTTGTCGTGTCGCGCAATGCCGAAGAAATGGCCGCGCACGCCAAGAGCTTTGACTTCATTCTCAACACCGTCGCAGCCCCGCACGATCTCGATGCTTTCCTGGTGCTGCTCAAGCGCGATGGCGCGCTGACGCTTGTCGGTGCGCCCGCATCGCCACATCCGTCGCCGAACGTATTCAACCTGATCATGAAGCGCCGAACGATCGCCGGCTCGATGATCGGCGGCATTCCCGAGACCCAGGAGATGCTGGATTTCTGTGCCGAGCACAGCATCGTCGCCGACATCGAACTGGTTCGAGCCGATCAGATAAACGAGTCATATGAGCGAATGCTCAAGGGCGACGTCAAGTATCGCTTTGTGATCGACAACGCCACGTTGGCTGACTAAACGCCTGAGTCAAAAACTCCAGCGAACAACCATGCAATCGAAAGGAATATCCAATGAAAGGAATTTTGCTAGCCCTGGGGCTGCTCGTTACCTCTTTTTCTTCAATGGGAGCCGATATGTCGAACGGCGCGGACAACTTCTACAAAAGCGAGAAAGTGACCGTTGAAAAGGTCACCTTCAAGAATCAATACGGTATGCAGGTGGCGGGCAACCTGTTCACCCTGAAGGGTCTCAACCCCAAAGCGAAAAATGCCGCCATCATCGTCGGCCACCCCATGGGTGCGGTGAAGGAGCAGAGCGCGAACCTGTACGCCACCAAAATGGCCGAGCAGGGCTTTGTCACGCTGTCGCTGGACTTGTCTTTCTGGGGCGCGAGCGAAGGCACACCTCGCCAGGCAGTCTCGCCAGATATCTACGCAGAAGACTTCAGTGCCGCCGTAGACTTTCTCGGCACTCGTCCCTTTGTCGACCGTGAGCGTATCGGCGTCATCGGCATCTGCGGCAGTGGCAGCTTCGCTATTAGTGCGGCCAAAATCGATCCACGCCTGAGGGCAATCGCCACCGTCAGCATGTATGACATGGGTGCGGCAAACCGTAACGGACTCAAACACGCCGTGACGCTCGAACAACGCCAGCAGATCATTCGCGAAGCGTCCGAGCAACGCTATGCGGAATTCCAGGGTGGCGAAATCCGCTACACCGGCGGCACGCCGCTCAAACTGACCGGCAACGAAGTAGGCGACGAGTTCTTCGACTTCTATCGCACCCCACGAGGTGAGGTCACTCCGGCAGGCGCAACACCGCAGACAACCACCATGCCGACACTGACCAGCAACGTGAAGTTCATGAACTTCTACCCGTTCAATGACATCGAGACTATCTCTCCGCGCCCACTGCTGTTCATTGCTGGTGCCCAAGCCCACTCACGCGAGTTCAGTGAGGATGCCTACCAGCGGGCTGCCGAGCCTAAAGAGTTGCTCATTATCCCAGGTGCCGGACACGTGGATCTTTACGACCGGGTCAGCCTCATTCCATTCGCCAAGTTGACCACGTTCTTCAAAAGCAACCTGAAGTAGTCCGGTCGGTGCTCTGGCCGGGCATCGATTCTCTCGTAGCCTCGCCCTCGGGGCTACAACGCTTCGTGCAATACAGGATTCAAGCAATGACTGATCACCTCCTCCCAGTGCCCCATAAATCATGGGGTGCCGTATTCGCCATGTCGCTCGCCGCCTTCGTGCTCGTGGCATCGGAGTTCATGCCCGTCAGCCTGCTGACACCGATTGCCGCAGATCTGCATATCACCGAGGGGCAAGCCGGTCAGGGGATCTCCGTTTCGGGGCTGTTTGCCTTGTTCACCAGCCTTCTTATCCCGCTGGTGGCGACGTGGGTTGACCGTAAACCGCTACTTCTTTCACTGACACTGATGATGGTCCTATCAGGAACAGTGGTCGCGTTCGCGCCGAACTACTGGGTCTTCATGGTCGGACGAGCACTGATCGGAGTGGCAATAGGCGGCTTCTGGTCATTATCGGCGGCGACGGCCATGCGCCTGGTACCTGATGATCAGGTCACACGGGCCATGGCAATCGTCAACGGCGGCAACGCTTTGGCGACGGTGATTGCAGCGCCATTGGGCAGTTTTCTCGGTGCCTTGATTGGCTGGCGCGGTGCATTCTTGTGCGTCATCCCAGTCGCGATAGTCGCCGGTGTCTGGCTGTGGTTAAGCCTTCCAGCGATGAAATCGCACAGCGGCTCAGGCACTGGAAACGTCTTCAGGTTGATGAAAAGCCTACCGGTCGCGTTAGGCATGGTGGCGGTCAGTGTCTTTTTCATGGGCCAGTTCATGCTGTTTACCTATTTGCGTCCGTTTCTTGAAACGGTCACGCAGGTCAGTGTTTCCATGCTGTCGCTTATGCTGTTTGTCCTAGGCCTGGCAGGCCTCGCTGGCACCTTCCTGATTGAACCGTTTCTGAAAAAGGGCTTACATCGAACGCTGATCGGCATCCCGATGTTGATGGCTGTGATCGCATTGGCGTTAGTCTCGTTCGGTGGTACAGCGCTGAGTGTCACCATGTTGCTGGGATTCTGGGGATTGGTCGCAACTGCAGCGCCTGTAGGCTGGTGGACATGGCTGGCGAAAACACTACCGCAAGAGGCAGAGGCTGGAGGCGGACTGATGGTTGCAATCATCCAGTTCGCTATCGCTGCAGGTGCGACCGTGGGTGGCATCGTATTTGATTTGAGTGGATATCAAGCCACATTCGAATTGAGTGCAGCTTTACTTGTTGTCGCCGGCGCCCTTGCTGTATTGGCAGCGCGTGGGGCATCACAGAAGCCTCTTTTTTCCCGTAGCGTTGCAGCATAACTACGAGCGCGCGCCCTTACCCTTAGGCATCGGCGTGACTCAGTCTCTATGCCAACTGCATTAACGCTTCTTCCACTTCAGCTACCATCCGATTGCCCTTGGCGCCTGGCAGCTTCCAGGCCGCGATGACCATGTTGAGTGGAATGGATCGATCAATCGGCGCAACAAGCTCACCACTGTCCAGATACCGCTGGATGAGGCTACGGCGGCCAATCAGTACCCCTGCCGCCAGCAAGGCTTGCTGTACGGCGATGGAGTACAAGGAAAAACCGGGCCCACGGGCTACGAACTTCTGACCGGGCATGACTGAGCGAGTCCATATCTCCCAGTCACTCCATCCCACATCCGCGATACACCGGACATTGGCAAGATCATCAGGTTGGGTGATCCGTGACGCCAGCGCAGGTACGCAGACCGGTAGCACTTCCTCGACGGCAAGCATGCGCTGTCCGCGTTCCAGTTGCTCGGTGTAGAAAAGGCACAGGTCGAACGGGCTGCGTTTAAGGTTGGGAGGCTCATCGACTGCAGTAACCGATATTTCAATTGGTGCCAGGATTTCGGTGAGCCGGGGAAGGCGCGGCCCAATCCACAATTCCGCCAATGCGGGGGAAGTGACGATATGTACCCGCTGTGGTGCAGATAGTCGCCGAAGGGTTCGAGCGGCTTCCTCCACGGCATCGAATGCCTCGATGAATTGCTCCTTCACGCTCTCGCCCAGTGCCGTCAGCCTCACACCCTTTGCATGACGCTCGAACAGGGCTGCGCCGTATTCATTTTCCAGGGCCTTGACCTGTGCCGCGATGGCGCCTGGCGTCACCTTCAACTCATTGGCCGCCCTGGCGAAACCGCCAAGACGGGCAGACGCCTCAAAAGCGCGTAGAGCATTCAGTTGCAATGTGTGCCTTACGGGCGAGTCCAGATACATGTCGTTAGCCTCATTTTTTCTAGGCCTAATATTTCAGAAATCTGCCGTTGTTCCCAGTTGGCCCGAGCTTTATTTTGATCAGGCCTTCCTTGCTGACGCGAGTCGCAACGCGCAGCCATCAGTCTGATCACAATCAAGGAATTCAAATGAACTATCGAAGTGAGACACATGCGTTCATGCACGGTGCTCACACCGCCTCCCCATTCACCACCGGGATCATTCCTTTCGGCTTGATCGCTGGTGTCAGCGCTGCCGGGATGGGGATGTCACTCACCACCACCATGGGCATGACGCTGCTTTTCTATTCCGGCTCGGCGCAGATAGCGGTACTGCAGTTACTGCAAAATGGTGCCTTGCCGGTGACCATGGTGATCACCGCACTGGTGATCAATCTTCGCTTTCTGATGTACAGCGCATCGCTGGCGCCTCACCTGCACCACTTGCCCCGGCACAAGACCTGGCCTCTGTCCTATCTGCTCGCCGACCAGGTTTTCGCGCTGTTCAGCCTGAGAACAGCCTCTGGCGAACTGGGACGGTACGCTTTTCACTATTACGTCGGGGCGGCGATCACGATGTGGCTCGGCTGGACGCTTGCGGTGCTGGCGGGAGTCATCCTGGGTGCGCGCATCCCCGAAGCCTGGTCATTGGGCTTTGCGATTCCGCTGTCATTTCTGGCGCTGCTGATCCCCAGCATTCGTAGTGCTGCCACGCTCTGCGCCGCCCTGGTGGGAGGTGCGCTGGCGGTGCTGGCAGTCGATTTACCCTACAACCTGGGCATGCTGACGGCATCCCTTGGCGGGGTCATCGCCGGGCTTACCGTCGAGCACCTGCGAAAAGACATGGATACCGTACGCGGCAACGACGCCGAACAGGAGGCATCATGAGTGAGCTCTCCCAGTGGGGCCTGTTCCTGCTGATCGGCGCCGGCACCTTCGCTATTCGTCTGTCGTTTATCGAGTTTTATGGAAGCTTGCGCATTCCACCGCTGCTGCGCCGTGCCTTGCTGTACGTGCCAGCGAGCGTGTTGGCCGCGCTGGTCTTGCCGGCGGTGGTGTACCCGGATCGACAGTCAGCGTTCGACTGGAGCAACCCGCAAATTCCCGCCGCCATCCTAGCAGGCCTGGTTGCCTGGCGAACCAAAAGCACCTTGCTCACGCTGGTGGTCGGTCTGGGAGCATTGTGGGCACTGAAAAACTTGGGTGCCTAGCAATCTATTGATTGTTCCGTCGCGTAATCGACACCTGCAAGAACTCGACTGATGGCACTGAACACTGACCTGAAAAGGAATAGAAGATGCTCTACTTTCAGGAAATGCTAGGCATTGCCGTGTTTTCAATAACCGGGGTGCTGGCTATCCAAAAAGCCGATGTCGACTTATTCGGTGCTGTGGTGCTCGGCATCATCACCGCTATCGGTGGCGGCACCCTACGAGATCTGCTGCTGGATCTACCGATCTTCTGGATCGCAGATTTCAATTACATTTGGGCTGCATTGGTTGCCGCACTGCTAGCGTTTTTTCTGACCCAACGATTACAACGACGTTACCGCCTGCTGCTCTATCTCGATGGTTTGGCCGCTGCTCTGTTTGGGCTGGCCGCTACTGAGAAAGTACTGGATTTGCAGCTCGCCGCACCTTTGGCAGTGATGATGGGTGTGCTGACCAGCATTGGAGGCGGTATAGCACGCGATGTCCTGGCGGGAAGAGTTTCACTGTTGATGTCTCGGGAGATATACGCCACGCCAATCTTGTTAGGGTGCACCCTGTATGTTGTGTTGCGCAATATCTTCCCATCGGTCTGGGTCGCCGGTTGGATCGCTTTGAGTTTCACCTTCGGTCTGAGGTTTTTGGCCATCTACCTGCATCTTCAAATGCCAGCGATTTTCTCGACAAAACAGGGATAATTCGCCCATAGCCTCCGAAACCAGACATCGCTATCCGTTAAACCTTCAGCTTTTACTGCATCTAATGGCTGACTGGTCAGTACTCACGTGGTGCTCGATTTGATCTGAACTTCGACATTGATTGGCGCTACTCAACCATTTGCCGGCGTTCTTCGGCGTGAAAACGTGATCAAGTGGATGGATCGCACCACCGGCATGATCTTTGTTCTGTTCGCAGCTCGGCTTGCCTTCAGCAAGCGTTGAAAACGGCATTTCCCACGTTGCAGCGATGAACATCCGGGCCGATTGCCGCCTTTCGCAACAGACATGTCGAAAGCTGCCAGTTGCGACGTGACGCAATCGACCCCGTGCAGTCTTCTTCCATTAACTATCAGCAACGGTAGAGCCAGTCTCTTACGGGCTCTGCCTGGAGATATGTAGCGGATACGTGGAGTTTCATACCCGAAGAGGAAAACGCTCCTCCCTATTAACGATGCAATCGTGCACGCCTCGCAACCCGATGCTCTTGAGCACCCCGCTAAGGAGCACTCTACGTTAACACCCCTACCACCCGACCAGCGAATGATCTAAATCCTCAGTGGGGCAAAAAGTGGGGCCAAAATCAGCTCCGCGAAAAAACGATGAGCCATAAAAAAATCCAGTCACCGCTAAGTGACTGGATTTCTTGAAAAATAAATGGTCGGGACGGAGTGATTCGAACACTCGACCCCTAGCACCCCATGCCGGGGACTATATCGACGTAACTTATTGTTTTTCAAGGAATATTTTCTATTTCCAACTCAGCAAAACATCCTCTTTTTTGTACTTTTGCAAACGGTAATCCGCGGCTTGCAGCAGAGGTTTTGCGCAGCCGTTCAGCGCTCAGCGAGGACGTCTTGATGGTCTATGCTCGATTGGCTTGGACTGCCCCAGGCCTACCAAAAGGAAATTGATGATGGCTGATGATCTGAAAAACCGTGGCCCGAAAGACAGAGCTCGCGTGAACACATCTGAGGCTTGGGAATTGAAGTACTGGACGAAGGAATTCGGCGTCACCGAGGATCAGCTAAAAGCCGCTGTGAAAGCGGTCGGGCCGATGGTGACTGACGTACGCAAGAAGCTCGGCAAGTAAAGCAATGAAGCCCCGTGGATACCGCGGGGCTTTTGTGACAGGTTAAAGCCCACCATGTCAAGGCGACCAAGAAACCTACGTAAGTAGTTGATATAAAAAGGAAAAGCGGTGTTTTCAAGCAGATACAAAAACCCCGTAACGCCCCATAAGAATCAATTACTTAGCGTTGTATATTCCTACAGTAGTAGCCCTTCCACCGGCGTCCTGTCGACACGAAACCACACCTCTTTCCACCTGTAACTTTTTCGTTGGCCATGGTTTGACCAACTCCGCATTCTTGACGGCAACGAGGAGGCTCGCTAGCTGTCGCTTGAGCCTCCAGCTGAAGCGACCGACCGACGGGTTCAGCGATCGATCTTAGTAATTTTTGAACCCTGCAGTCCCAGCCCGGCCATTAAGCCCTTTTGATCAAAGATGAACGCATAAACATCAGACTGAGCCGTTGAAGTAGTCAGCGACTTAGCCATGCCTGAATCTACGACCACGATGCTTGGGCCCACGCCGACCTCAAATCCATGAACATTTTTCAGATCGTTCATGGCTGAATAGGTCATGAAAAACATCACGTAACCAAACTTCTGCGCGCCCGCCTGAAGACCGTATGAGGCTGCAGTGGTCGAGTAGTATCCCGTGACTTTGCCGTTCTCGATCAATTCGCCTTCGCCATGCTGTGCACCGACGATGAGACCCGCTTTCAGCACATCCGGGAAAACAAGGATACCCTTGGCTTTCTGCGCTAGGACACGCGCTTCCGGCGTACTGATATATAAACTCTTTAACGCCGCTTTTGCCTCCTGATCCATCTGAGCGTTCGCAGCCTTCACACTAGAGGCGGAAGTCGATTGATCCGTTTGGCACCCCGCAACGATCGCGAAGATAGAAACCAATGCCATTATTTGAAGGTGTCTGATCATGAGGAATACTCTTTTTCTAACTCCGCCACCGATGAACCTGCGTGACGACAGCCGTTGCTGATTAACGTTTCACAGGTTCGACTTTATTACGTGGTACTCATAGACAATTGGACTTTAGCCCTGCTAAGCGCTTGGTCAAATACGATGCGATGAACGCTACGGTTCGGCCCAGCAACCCCAGGTAGATTGGACAGCCTTTCAGCTCCTCCCCCGGTGTATTACCGACCGTCCCCTCACCCCTCCGCGTTTGACGACTGATACGCTGAAATCTCCACGGAGGATTCGCGATGCCAAACTCTGACCTGCTTCCTTCCCTGCTGTTCAAGCTCAACGGAAACCAACTCGCCCTCGAGGCCGCCATCATGGAACTTTCGAACTGGGGCGAGCAGCAAGTTTCAGCCGACGTCGCCGACAACGTGCGAGGTGCCCTGGAAGCCATCGACAAGAACGAAGAGTTCATCAAGATGACGCTCGCGGTGATGATGGCGCCGGAGTGAGCACGTTCTACGCGCCCCGGCACTCATCAAACACACGACACCTTCCACAACTGGTCAAGCTTGGTGGTGTAGCTCTGGCTCATCATCTCCCGTCGCATCCCCCAATCCGGATTGGCGGGTACGCTGGCGGCTCGAAGCGTTCCTGTACCCCACCGACCATTGATCTGATCCAGTACTGCCATTACCCGAGTCGCTTCCGCGGGCTGGGATGCAGCGAATAGATCGTCGGTGTACTCGCCTGGTTGGCACAGGTTCAGCAGCAACACCTCCGCCTTGCTGTAGTTGAAGCCTGGGCGGAATGTCCGATCGAGTGCATCCACTGCCGCTTTCGTCAGCAAGCGCACGTCGTCCGTTGGGTACGGCAGGTCTACCACCACGCCATTCGCGTACTTCGCCTCCTCGGGATTGAACATCCCGGTGCGGATGCTGACCCTGATCTTCTTGCACAGGGATTTCTGGGCCCTGAGCATTTCCGAGGCCCGCATCATGTACGTGGCCACAGCCTCCTTGATCGGCGGCAACTCCTTTAGCTTCTTACCAAACATCCGGCTGCAACAGATTTCCTGCTTGGGAGGATCTGGCTCGTCCAGCTCCAGGCACGGGGTTCCGGCCAATTCCCGCGCAGTCTTCTCGATCACCACGCTGAAGTGTTTGCGCAGTAACCAAGCATCGGCCTTGGCCAAGTCCATGGCAGTCTTGATTCCCATCGAGTTCAAGTGCACTTTCATGCGCCGTCCAACATCCCACACTTCACCCACGTCGGTGTTGCGAAGCACCCAGTCGCGCTTCACCTGATCGCAAATGTTCACCACGCCATCGGTCTGGACCTGCAAGCGTTTTGCCGTGTGATTGGCCAGTTTGGCCAGGGTCTTGGTGGGGGCGATGCCAACACCCACCGGGATGCCGGTACAGCGCAGTACTCGGCTGCGAATCTGCCGCCCGAGCACATCCAGCCCTTCGATGCCGGTAAAATCGACGAACGCCTCATCGATGCTATAGACCTCATCTGCCGGCACCATTGATTCAATCAACGTCATCACACGCTCACTCATGTCCCCATAGAGGGCATAGTTCGAGGAGAACGGGACGATACCGTGTTGCTTGAGCTTTTGTTTGATCTGGAAATATGGCTCGCCCATTTTCACGAAAGGCTTGGCGTCGTAACTGCGAGCGATCACACAACCGTCGTTGTTTGACAGGACGACGATGGGCACCTTGGCCAGGTCCGGGCGGAACACTCGTTCGCAGGACGCATAGAAAGAGTTGTTCTGGGGCCCTTCCTGCGAAACCAGGCAGACCCAGGCGATCCAGACGATCTGCCTCTAGAGGTGTTGCAGGGGACGTTTGGCTTAATCCCAGGCTGGAGCAAAGACACCAAGATTGCGCGACGCACCTACAACGCGCGGTCTGAGACCGTTGCGGAAAAACCCTCGTTCCGTAGCGCATGGAAGTCTGTCCAGCACTGCATTATCCCGGCTGCGGCCATTTACGAACCGGACTGGCGAAGTGGAAAGGCGATTCCGACGCGCATTGAGCGCAGCGACGGTGAACCGATGGGGGTTGCCGGTCTGTGGGAGCACTGGAAGAACCCGGAGGGTAAAACCGTTTACAGCTACACAATGCTGACGGTCAATGCAGACGACCACGAATTCATGCGCAACTACCACCGTCCGGAGGACGAGAAACGCATGGTCGTGATTCTGCCGAAGGGCCTGTACAAGGATTGGCTGGCGGCCAATGCGAGCGATAGCATGGAGTTCATGCGCCGTTACCCAGCAGATCGGCTGGTTGTTCGCTAAGGGCTGGAGACTGCCCTTGCATAGGTCTGGCAGGCCCTCAGCGCAATCAATCCCCGGTCACCGTCATCAGTGATGGCGACAATTCGTTGAGCATGCACTGGGTCAGGTTGGCGCTTGTGATTTAGAGAGGTACCTCGGGGCACCAGCAATCGCAGCCAATTCGTGTGAGAACGTCACCAGCATCACATTTAGAAAAAAAACTAATCAAATTAAGAGTTTCCCTACAGATAGGGAAGTGTCTGGAGAGTACGCTCGGGTCACCAAATCCACTTCTGAGATACCGAGTTTGATGCAGTATCTGGTCCTCATCACTATTGCCGCCGTCATAGCCATTCTTGGCCTAGCGTTGTTCGGTTGGTATCACCACCTGCAAGACGATGAAGATGACCTCGTTTAGCCTGCATTCCTCTCCCCACCCGAAAAACTATCTATCAAGCTCCCGCACATTGGTTGCAGTGATGGGAAGATATCGTGATGCGCCCACCCCCCCAGACAACAAAAAGGCCCACCTTTCGGTGAGCCCCTCTAGACCGCCCAACAGAGCGAATTTTGTTTGGTAGACGGCCGCTCAGAGCTGAAGCATTAGTCGCCGATTTCCCATTGATCTGGCCACCGATAGGCCACTTGTGGCTGTCATAACTCTAGAGTAACTTTGCACGCAGATCAGTTCTCAAAGGGATAGGTCTTAATAATGGAAATCATCATAACCACATTGCTGATTGGCTTTTCTTTTGGGGCAATCTGGATTTTTGCCTTGTTCGTTGGGCTATGTGTCCAAGCCAAGCAGTGGTGTCATGATTGGATCAACGACACCCCTTCGCCGGTCGAACCGAACATAATTCTTGAAAAAGTACTGGTGTTCGTTGGAGCGAGCAGTTTTGACCGATTCACCTGCGCCATGGTCATCCTGAATGCCCTGGTGCTCTGGCCTATTTCCCTAGTCCTGGCGGTTCCGGTAATCAAAGCCTTTCGCCAGCGTGAGCGGCGCAGGGTTGAAAAATCACTGGTATGTCAAAGCGAAGCAATGCGTCTGTCGCCGGACACGTCGACGCCTCTTGTAACCGCTATTAATATTCGCTCAACATCGAACGTTTGATTATGCAGGTGCAGAGTGGTGCTCGATTCTGGGTTATTCCTGAATGGATCATCCAGGACCATCCGCATCAGTGAATCGAGTAGTAGGCTTGCTCGCAGGTCAATCCCCTGGCTCTGGTCTGGTCAGCAACTGCAGCCAGGTCGCCCGCTCGCTGGTCAGCGCGCTTGAGCACGTCGGCAAGCACCATTGCGGCGCGGGTAGCTGCCTGGCTTGCGGCCGCAGTACAGGAATTGCCGCTGGCTTCACTGGCTGCGAGGCGACGGGCAAGATCGTCGGCTGCCCCGTGCACCCCGTCAGCAGAAGCGCGAGCAGCGGCAGCATCAGCTGTTGCTTGATCGATGATTCGTTGGCCATCTTGGACCGCCTTGTTGATTGACTGTTGATAGGTCTGCTCCCGGGCGCGTTCGCGACTTTCGTTTTCCAGCGCGGCCGCTTTGTCGTCCGCATCGCGTTCGTGCCAGGCCGACAGCCACTTGGCATCCGTGACGGTAACGCCATGGTGATAGGCACCGAACAGTGCGCCGGCTACCAACAGGACCGCTGCTATATAAGGAAGGAGTCGGAGCAGGATCGCATTCATGCCAGCACCTTCAGTGCGGCGGTGTAGAACGCCAGACGCTCAGCCAGGCCATTCAGGCCGCCATTGATTCGCCGAGTGATCCCGTTGAAGTCGCAGGCATCGGCCAATGCGTTCAGGTTTCGCGAGTTCCAGAACCACGCCGCCGACTTCGCCGCCCACTCGGCCTGTTCGAGCAATTCCGGTGTCCGGAGCAACCGGTCATCGCCGATCAGCGCCTTGCTGCAAGCCAGGTAGTTGTCGTGTCCGGTGATCTGAATCAGACCGCGCCCGCGATACTTCTGGCCGTCCCAATCAATCTCGGGAGTGTTGCCCAACCGCTTGGCCCAACGGGCCAGTGTCGTACTTGCTAAGGTACTGGTCACCGCCCAACTCCTCACATACCGGAATTGACCCGATTCATGCCCGACTTGGGCGATGAAGGCCGCCATGCGCAGCCGGGTGTTGATCTGGAACCGGTCCATGGCCAGGTTTAGCGCAGATGCAAAAACGCCGGCTTGTTTGCCGGCGCTCGGGAGGATCTGCAACAGTTGCTGCGGAGTAATTGGCATGCTTTTCTCCTAAAACTCAAACTCACGAGGTTTTATCGAAGATTTCTGGTTATCCACTTCTCATCTTTGGGGTACGATGCCCACGCCCAAGAACAAAGCATGAGCCATCTGGAAGTTTATTTATAATGACGTCTCTTTCCGTCGACAACTTTACCAGCAACAAAAATGAACTAGCGCACCCAAAATACCGTGCCGACATTGACGGCCTAAGGGCTATTGCGATTTTGTCGGTGTTAGTTTTTCACGCCTTTCCGACACTGCTACCGGGCGGTTTTATTGGTGTAGACATTTTTTTTGTAATTTCAGGATTTCTGATTTCAACTATACTTTATGAAAAGTTTGAACAGGGCAAATTCAAGCTAACTGATTTTTACGCTCGCCGAATCAAACGAATATTCCCCGCCCTATCACTAATCCTGATTACGTGTATCGCCCTGGGATGGTTCACCCTTCTAAGCGATGAATACAAGCAACTCGGCAAACACATTGCCGGCGGCGCGGGCTTTATTTCAAACCTTATACTACAACAAGAGAGCGGTTATTTTGACTCATCTGCGGACCTAAAACCGCTTTTACACCTGTGGTCTCTTGGCATTGAAGAGCAGTTCTACATTTTTTGGCCCATAGTGCTATGGGCAGGATACAAATGCAGGCTAAACATATTAGCAATTTGCACACTCATCTTGTGCGCATCTTTCACATGGAACATCTATCATATCCATAGCGACCCCGCGACGGTATTTTACATGCCCTACACCAGAATATGGGAGCTCTTGATAGGGGCAGCCGTCGCTTATGCGCACGTGTACCGAAAGAAATCACTTTCTACTGCACTCAACAATGCAAATGCGATGTTCATTAGATTTTTTCCGCCCAAACCGACTAAGACAGATAATAGTACCATACGAAATATCGCCTCAATATGTGGTACTAGCGCCCTATTCATAGGGCTAGTATTTATCAACAAAGACAGTTCATTTCCGGGTTGGTGGGCATTCCTCCCAACATTGGGCGCGGCGCTGATAATTTCAGCGGGCCCCGACGCCATTTTCAACAGGTTGATTTTGTCGTCCCGACCAATGACATGGGTAGGTCTAATTAGTTTTCCACTTTATCTATGGCATTGGCCAATATTATCATTCGCTCATATTTTTGAGGGCGGCCCAGTGCCACCAACCCTCAGAACTGCTGCGGTTGCACTCTCCATTTTACTGGCATGGTTAACTTACAAGGTTATTGAGCGACCAATTCGAACAAGTAACAATAAACTTACCACCATGCTATTGCTGGCACTCATGCTGCTGGTAGGGTATAGCGGATACTCTATATACAAACACAATGGGTTCGAGTCGAGACTGGGGGGCATACAAGGATTCTCAAGCTATTTTGAAAACTCACTTCCCGAGCAAAAATACTTCCAAAAAATCGACTTACTTAACACCTATAGAACCGATTGCGACTTTTACAATCTGGAAAAATATCGCAGCGGCAATGCCACGAACACTCCCCGTGCGTCTATAAAAGAAAGCTGCTATACAAAAGATGCCACCAAAAACAAGACTGTATTCCTGTGGGGGGATTCTCACGCGCAGCAGCTATATTCAGGGATGAAAAACAGGTTGCCGTCCGATTGGAACATTCTACAAATTACAAGCTCTGGCTGCGCTGCATCCCCCTCGGTTTCAAACCCGTCGACTGTAGATTATTGCGCGCAGTCAAACTGGTTTGCTCTCGAAACCTTAAAGAAAACGACACCCGATGTTGTAGTCATTTCTCAAATTGCCAATTATGACACCCCCACTATTTTTCAGTTATCCGAAAAGCTTAAATCAATCGGTGTAAAACGCACTGTTTTTGTCGGCCCCGTCCCTCACTGGACAGCCGAGCTACCAAAAATAATCATGAAATCATTATGGCTAAACACTCCGAAGCGCACGCTTATTGGTTTGAGTCAGGAAACCATTGATTACAACACAGCCTTACATAGAACCCTGCAGGATTCAGGCATAGTATTTGCCGACATCATAAACACACTTTGCAACGAGCAAGGGTGCCTCACTTATCTAGGTGAGGACAAGACCAAAGGCATCACCTCCTGGGATTACGGACACCTAACACCAATAGCATCTGACTATATAGCAAAAAAACTACTTGTTCAGTTAATAATCAATAGTGAGTCAGACACCCAAGCTACTAATAAATAATCAATTTGCCGAACTGACAAATTTTTCCCGGCAATAATATCGCTCAAGACAGCTTCAGCGATTCAGACGACTCTGGGTTGCGGTGGCCACGTCGGACTGGCCAGCGTCAGGTCGATCCGATTCACCACAACCCGGTACTGCTTTCACTTCTTCAGCAGCGCAACATCGTCAGGGGTGGCGTCATCGATATCCACTGCATCTTGCAGCGGGTTGATGGCTCGGGTGGCTTGGTCCAGCAAGAAGTCCCTGGTGGAAGTGTTCGACGCTTTGATCTCTTCCGGCGACGGGACGTAAACCGTTGAAGGTAGGAAAACCGATCCGTCATAGGTCCAGCGCTGATCTGGCTTTGGATTCTGGTCAGTGATATCGACCAATGTGCTGAAAAATTCCGCAGTGAACCGAAGCTCGATAGGAACCTCATTGCCGGCCTCGCCCACAAAAGGCTCGATGATTTCCAGAACCTCGGACCGCTCTACTCGTGCATACGATTTCATCAGGAGAACTCCGTAATGATGACCACTCCGCGGCCAAGGGTTTATGCCCGGACAACCCAGCAGCCAGCACGATCAATCGCATCGAGAAGAAGCAACGCAAACGCCACACCGTGGAGGGCCTGAAGGCCATCAGGGAGAAAGCGCCAGCCTGGCTACAGAACGCCATCGACTTGGCCCTGATCACCGCCCAGCGCCGCACCGACATCCTCGACATGCGTTTCGACGGCGTTCGGGAGGGATACCTATATATGGTCCAAAAGAAGACGGCGAAGGCCAGCGATGCGGCGTGGATTCGCTTTCGGGTAACCGCCGAACTGCAGTCCGTGATCAGTCGATGCCGTAGCGACACTGCTTCGCCGTACCTGGTACATCGAAAGCCTGATCGCCGGAAACAGAAGCAGGCGCAGACCAAGGACCACTGGACGAAGGTTGAGGAAAGGTATCTGACGCGAGCATTCAAGGAGGCCCGGGAGGCGGCGAACTGCTACGCGGGATGGAAGGAAGAAGAGATGCCGGGCTTCCACGAAGTGCGAGCACTGTCGCTGCACCTGTACAAGAAAGCCGGAAAGGACGGACAGAAAATTGCAGGCCATGCGAGCGAGGGCATGACCAAAAACTACCAGCGCGACCACGAGGAAGTCATCTGGTCCGAGGCAATTCCAGACCTGAATATCAGCGAAATCACGGGGGTAGTTTTGCGCCAGTTTTGCGCGGGTTTTGCGCAGGCACAAAAAAGCCGATCTAGCTGATCGGCTTAAGTGTCTGATTTTACTCAGGAATAATGGTCGGGACGGAGTGATTCGAACACTCGACCCCTAGCACCCCATGCTAGTGCGCTACCGGACTGCGCTACGCCCCGACTAGGCGTAAAACCTGTTCCTCATCTCGAGGAACGCTCAAGAATATATCGCAAGCTTTTGAAAACTGGAAGTATTTAAAGCAGGAATTTATTTCTTGAGCACCACTAGAACATCTTCGAGCTCAGCGATCATCTGGCGGATCATTTGTTTGTATTGGGTGGTGTCGTCTTTGGCTTCATCACCGGACAAACGCAGGCGCGCGCCGCCGATGGTGAACCCCTGATCGTAAAGAAGCGCGCGGATCTGCCGGATCATCAGCACGTCCTGGCGCTGATAATACCGGCGGTTTCCGCGGCGTTTGACAGGGTTGAGTTGAGGAAACTCCTGCTCCCAGTAGCGCAGCACGTGTGGTTTGACCGCACACAGCTCGCTGACTTCACCAATGGTGAAGTAGCGTTTGCCCGGGATGACGGGAAGCTCGTCGTTATGACTTGGTTCCAGCATAAGCCTCAACTCGGGCCTTCAACTTCTGCCCTGGACGAAAGGTGACCACACGGCGAGCCGTGATCGGGATTTCTTCCCCCGTTTTCGGATTGCGGCCAGGCCGCTGGCGTTTGTCCCGAAGGTCGAAATTGCCGAAACCGGACAATTTGACTTGTTCGTTGTCTTCAAGAGCGTGCCTGATTTCTTCAAAAAACAGTTCGACCAATTCCTTGGCCTCCCGTTTGTTCAGGCCCAGCTCTTCATACAGACGTTCCGCCATTTCAGCTTTCGTCAGAGCCCCCATACGTCACTTCCTTAACGTGGCGTTCAACCTTTGTTCAAGCGAGGTGAGGATGTTTTGCGTTGCGGTATTCACCTCATCGTCATTAAGAGTGCGCGATGGATGCTGCCAGGTCAAGCCGACTGCGAGGCTTTTTCTATCAGGATCAATGCCTTTACCCTGATACACGTCAAATAGCCTGAGGTCTGTCAGCCATTCGCCTGCATTTTCACGGATTACATCCAGTACAGCCGTGGCTGCAACGTCTTTGTGTGCAATCAGTGCAAGGTCACGACGCACTTCAGGAAAGCGCGATAACTCGTGGAATTCAGGCATTTTGCCCAGCGCCACTTCCGCCAGAACCAACTCGAAGACGAAGACCGGACGGTCGAGACCGAGGTTTTTCGACAATTCAGGATGGATGGCGCCAATGAAGCCAACCAGACGACCTTCACGCTCGATGCGCGCGGTTTGACCCGGGTGCAATGCCGGGTGCTTGCCCGGTACAAAAGTGAAGGAATCCAGCGCACCGGCAAAACCCAGAACCGCTTCGACATCGGCCTTGACGTCGAAAAAGTCGACGGGATCGCGACCTTGCGCCCAGCCTTCCGGCAGACGGCTACCGCAAACAACACCCGCCAACATCGGCTCTTGCTTCAAACCTTCGAGCTGACCAACGAAACGCAAGCCGCTTTCGAACAGACGCACGCGATCCTGCTGACGGTTCAGGTTGTGCTGAAGCGCCTTGACCAGACCCGGCCACAAGGACGACCGCATGGCAGCCATGTCATTGGAGATCGGATTGGCGAGCAGCAACGGCTCCACACCCGGATTAAACAGCTCGAACTGTTTCGGATCGATGAAGCTGTAGGTAATTGCTTCCTGATATCCACGGGCAACCAGCAGGCGGCGCAGTTCTGGCAGATCGCTACGCGCCTCTGCCTTGGCTTGCGGCGCCAGACGCGCCTGCGGATAACGAACCGGCAAACGGTTGTAGCCGTAAAGACGTGCCAGTTCTTCGATCAGGTCGACTTCCAGGCTGATATCGAAGCGATGGCTCGGTACGTCTACACGCCACTGCCCTGCCCCGTCGGCGGTAATGGTCAGGCCCAAAGCGCTGAGCAGACGCTCTACTTCAGCCGAATCCATTTCCATACCCAGCATCTGGGTAATGCGCTGGGCACGCAGGGTGATCGGAGGAATTTTCGGCAGGTACTGTTCGTTAACGGTTTCGATGATCGGCCCAGCCTCACCACCGGTGATTTCCAGCAGCAAGCCAGTTGCGCGCTCCATGGCTTCCCGGGCCAGTTGCCAGTCCACGCCACGCTCATAGCGATGCGATGCATCGGTGTGCAGGCCATAGGAACGGGCCTTGCCCGCTACGGCGATCTGGTCGAAGAAAGCACTTTCCAGGAACACATCACGGGTGGTCGCGGAAACACCGCTGTGCTCGCCACCCATGACGCCGGCGATTGCCAGTGCGCGGGAGTGGTCGGCAATCACCAGCGTATCACTGCGCAGGCTGACTTCCTGACCGTCGAGCAGCACCAGCTTCTCGCCCTCTTCGGCCATGCGCACACGGATGCCACCGTTGATTTCGGCGAGATCGAAAGCGTGCAGCGGCTGACCCAGTTCCAGCATCACGTAGTTGGTGATGTCGACGGCAGCATCGATGCTGCGCACATCTGCACGACGCAGACGCTCAACCATCCACAGCGGCGTAGGCCTGGACAGGTCGACGTTACGAATCACACGGCCCTGGTAGCGCGGGCACGCAGCGGGCGCCAGCACTTCTACCGAGCGCACTTCGTCGTGCGCGGCAGGAACCGCAGCCACCACCGGACGAACCACTGGCGCTGCGTACAGTGCACCGACTTCACGAGCCAGACCCGCCAGGGACAGGCAGTCACCACGGTTCGGGGTCAGATCGACCTCGATGCTGGCGTCTTCCAGATCCAGATAAACACGGAAATCCTCACCCACCGGCGCATCGGCTGGCAGCTCCATCAGACCGTCATTACCTTCACCAACCTGCAGCTCGGTTTGCGAGCACAGCATGCCGTTGGATTCAACGCCACGCAGCTTGGCCTTCTTGATCTTGAAGTCACCTGGCAGCTCGGCGCCAATCATGGCGAAAGGAATCTTCAGGCCCGGGCGCACGTTTGGCGCACCGCAAACAACCTGGAAGGTTTCCGAACCGTTGCTGACCTGACACACGCGCAGCTTGTCGGCGTCCGGGTGCTGCTCGGTGCTCAGCACCTCGCCAACTACCACGCCGCTGAAAACACCGGCGGCCGGCGTAACGCTATCGACCTCAAGACCGGCCATCGACAGACGAGCAACCAGCTCGTCGCGACTTACCTGCGGGCTAACCCAGCCACGCAGCCATTGTTCACTGAATTTCATCCTGCTCTCCTAAAAATTCGTTACGACTAGCGAAATTGCGCGAGGAACCGCAAGTCGTTGTCGAAGAACAGACGCAAGTCGTTCACGCCGTAACGCAGCATGGCCAGACGCTCAACGCCCATGCCGAAGGCAAAGCCCGAGAACTCTTCCGGGTCGATACCGGACATGCGCAGCACGTTCGGATGAACCATGCCGCAGCCCATCACTTCCAGCCAGCCAGTCTGCTTGCAGACACGGCAGCCTTTACCACTGCACATCACGCACTCCATGTCGACTTCAGCGGATGGCTCGGTGAACGGGAAGTACGAAGGACGGAAACGCACGGCCAGTTCTTTTTCGAAGAACACCCGCAGGAACTCTTCGATGGTGCCTTTGAGGTCGGCGAAATTGATGTCGCGATCAACCAACAGGCCTTCAACCTGGTGGAACATCGGCGAGTGGGTGATATCGGAGTCGCTACGGTATACACGGCCTGGGCAGACGATGCGGATCGGCGGCTGTTTCGACTCCATGGTGCGGACCTGTACCGGCGAGGTATGGGTGCGCAACAACATGTTCGCATTGAAATAGAAGGTGTCATGCATCGACCGGGCCGGGTGATGGCCTGGGATGTTGAGTGCTTCGAAGTTGTGATAATCGTCTTCGACCTCAGGACCTTCGGCGATGCCGTAGCCAATACGGGTGAAGAACTGTTCGACACGTTCCAGAGTGCGGGTGACCGGATGCAGACCACCGGAGGTCTGACCACGGCCAGGCAGGGTCACGTCAATGGACTCGGCAGAGAGTTTGGCAGCCAGGTCGGCTTCTTCAAACAATGCCTTACGCGCATTAAGGACCTCTGTGACACGCTCCTTGGCAACGTTGATCAGCGCACCGACCTGCGGACGCTCCTCTGCCGGCAAATTCCCCAGGGTCTTCATCACCTGAGTCAATTCGCCCTTCTTGCCAAGGTAGTGAACCCGGATTTGCTCCAGGGCATTGATATCTTCAGCGCTTTGCACAGCCTCTAGAGCTTGAGAGACGAGCGCATCCAGGTTTTCCATGTACAGACTCCAGATACAAAATAGGGGAAGAGCTTGAAGGCTCTTCCCCTATTTATGACGTTTAACACCTGACCCCACAGATGCGAGGCCGGGTGACTGTCGGGGGTACTTAAGCCAAGGTGGCTTTAGCTTTCTCGACAATCGCAGCAAACGCCGCTTTTTCGTTCACTGCCAGATCAGCCAGAACCTTACGGTCGATCTCGATGGACGCTTTTTTCAGGCCGGCGATGAAACGGCTGTAGGACAGACCGTTGATACGAGCACCAGCGTTGATACGAGCGATCCACAGAGCGCGGAACTGACGTTTTTTCTGACGACGGTCACGGTAGGCGTATTGGCCTGCCTTGATTACCGCTTGCTTGGCAACACGGAATACGCGCGAGCGAGCGCCGTAGTAGCCTTTAGCAAGTTTCAGAATTTTTTTGTGACGTTTACGGGCAATGACGCCACGCTTTACACGAGCCATGAGTTACTTCCTCTATTCTTGACTAAAATTAACGAAGGCGCAGCATGCGCTCGACTTTTGCCACGTCAGACGGATGCAGCAAGCTGCTACCGCGCAGTTGACGCTTACGCTTGGTCGACATTTTGGTCAGGATGTGGCTCTTGAAAGCGTGCTTGTGCTTGATACCGTTAGCAGTTTTCAGAAACCGCTTAGCAGCACCACTTTTGGTCTTCATTTTTGGCATGTTCGGATACTCCGCATTCAGTTGATAAACATAATCAGAAGGCCTGCCGTGCCCTGTTGATTACTTCTTCTTTTTCGGGGCGATGACCATGATCAGCTGGCGTCCTTCCATCTTAGGATGCTGTTCGACCGAACCGTACTCGAGCAAGTCACCTTCAACCCGCTTGAGGAGTTCCATCCCCAGCTCCTGGTGGGCCATCTCACGGCCGCGGAATCGCAAGGATACCTTGGCCCTGTCCCCGTCACTCAGGAAACGTACCAGGTTGCGCAGTTTTACCTGGTAATCCCCTTCCTCCGTCCCTGGACGAAACTTGATTTCTTTAACCTGAATCTGCTTCTGGTTTTTCTTGGCCGCTGCAATCTGCTTCTTCTTTTCGAAGATCGATTTGCCGTAGTCCATCACCCGGCAAACAGGCGGGACTGCGTCAGCGGAGATTTCTACCAGATCAAGCTTGGCTTCTTCAGCAATACGAAGCGCTTCATCAATCGAGACGATGCCAATCTGCTCGCCGTCAGCGCCAATTAACCGAACCTCGCGTGCCGAGATATTCTCGTTGATCGGGGCTTTCGGTGCAGTTCGTTTATCTTGTCTCATATCACGCTTAATAATAATTACTCCGAATCTTGGCGACCACGCCGGGAAACCGCTTGCGCGAGGAACTCGGAGAACTGGGCGACGGGCATCGAGCCCAGGTCAGCACCTTCACGAGTGCGCACAGCGACAGTCTGCGTCTCGACTTCCTTATCTCCAATAACCAAGAGATATGGAACCTTGAGCAAAGTATGCTCGCGGATTTTAAAGCCGATCTTTTCATTTCTCAAGTCAGACTTGGCACGAAACCCGCTTTCGTTGAGAGTTTTTTCTACCTGGGCGACAAAATCTGCCTGTTTATCAGTGATATTCATCACCACAGCCTGAGTCGGCGCCAGCCACGCAGGGAATGCACCCTCGTAGTGCTCGATCAGAATTCCGACGAAACGCTCGAACGAACCTAGAATCGCCCGGTGCAACATCACCGGATGCTTGCGACTGTTGTCTTCGGAGACGAACTCGGCGCCCAGACGGACAGGCAGGTTGAAATCGAGCTGCAAGGTACCACACTGCCACACGCGGCCGAGGCAATCTTTTAGCGAAAATTCGATCTTCGGACCGTAGAACGCACCCTCACCCGGCTGCAGGTCGTACGGCAGGCCCGCGCTATCGAGGGCTGCGGCCAATGCGGCTTCGGCGCGATCCCACAACTCATCGGAGCCGACGCGTTTTTCCGGACGAGTGGACAGTTTCATCTCGATGTCCTTGAAGCCGAAGTCGGCGTAGACATCCATGGTCAGCTTGATGAATGCGGCGGACTCGGCCTGCATCTGCTCTTCGGTGCAGAAGATGTGGGCATCGTCCTGGGTGAAGGCACGCACGCGCATGATGCCGTGCAACGCGCCCGATGGCTCGTTACGGTGGCATGCACCGAATTCGGCCAGGCGCATCGGCAGTTCGCGGTAGCTCTTCAGGCCCTGGTTGAACACTTGCACGTGGCAAGGGCAGTTCATTGGCTTGATGGCGTAGTCGCGGCTTTCCGACTCTGTGGTGAACATGTTGTCGGCGTAGTTGGCCCAGTGGCCGGACTTTTCCCACAGGCTGCGATCAACGACCTGAGGCGTCTTGATCTCGAGGTAGCCGTTTTCGCGCTGCACTTTGCGCATGTACTGCTCGAGTACCTGGTACAGGGTCCAGCCGTTCGGGTGCCAGAACACCATGCCTGGCGCTTCTTCCTGGGTGTGGAACAGGCCCAGGCGCTTGCCGATCTTACGGTGATCGCGCTTCTCAGCTTCTTCGATGCGCTGGATGTAGGCAGCCAGTTGCTTCTTGTCGGCCCATGCGGTGCCGTAGACGCGCTGCAATTGCTCGTTCTTGGCATCGCCGCGCCAGTAGGCACCGGACAACTTGGTGAGTTTGAAGGATTTCAGGAAGCGAGTGTTCGGCACGTGCGGACCACGGCACATGTCGACGTATTCTTCGTGATAGTACAGACCCATGGCCTGCTCGTTCGGCATGTCCTCGACCAGACGCAACTTGTAGTCTTCGCCACGGGCCTTGAACACTTCGATCACTTCGGCGCGCGGAGTGACTTTCTTGATCACGTCGTAATCTTTTTCGATCAGCTGCTGCATGCGCTGCTCGATGGCCGCCATGTCGTCCGGAGTAAAAGGACGCTCGTAGGCGATGTCGTAATAGAAGCCTTCGTCAATGACCGGACCGATCACCATTTTGGCGGTCGGATACAACTGCTTGACCGCATGGCCAACCAGGTGGGCGCAGGAGTGGCGAATGATCTCCAGCCCCTCTTCATCCTTTGGCGTGATGATTTGCAGCGACGCGTCGCTGTCGATGATGTCGCTGGCGTCGACCAGCTTGCCATTGACCTTGCCGGCGACGGTGGCCTTGGCCAGGCCTGCTCCGATGGATGCGGCGACCTCGGCTACGGAAACCGGGTGATCGAATGAACGTTGACTGCCGTCGGGAAGAGTAATAGTTGGCATGGCGCCTCCTCTCCTAGTGGTGACCCCTACCAAAGGTCACGTGGGTTGGGATGAGCCAGTACAAGATCCGGTCCAGGCCATTCAATGACGAACGCCTGCCTTACAGCGGCAGGAGCCTTGCGGCCAACCGGAAAACCGAACCAGAGTGACTGGGATTCAAATCAGGGTTAATCGGGCATCTGCCGCTACCGGGACCCAAGGTCCGCCGGAGCCTGCAAACGCCCGAGCCAGGCATCCTAGCACAGATGAACGGTTATCGACCTGCACGCATTCAGACCGTGAAAATTTACTCACTCTTATGGCGCAGAGTGAACTTGAGATGTACGAGTCGCCTCAAATTGACTGAGAATCGCCACAGATACCGATCCCAAGGAGTTCAAGTCATGCGCCTCATCCGTCTTTTTGCCGTTGCCGCCCCACTTGCCCTGCTGCTGCCACTGAGCGCCCACGCCGCCTGGCCAGCGGGCGTAAAAGCGCAGTACATGGGCGACTGCACAAAAGCCGCAAGCCAAAGTATTAATCCGGCCGAAGCAAAGAAACACTGCGCGTGCGGCGCCGACGTGCTGGAAAAGAAATTCACCACACAGGAGATTGCGCAGTTGATGGACAAAAACAACCCGCCCAGCGCTGAACTGGGCCAGCGCGCCCTGAAAGAAATCTCGGTGTGCAGAGTCCAGAAATAGAGCTTCGCAGGACGTTTTTGAGTAACCCAGGGGCCTGATACAGCCAAATATCGGCTGATTTGCATAATTTACGCAGCTTTCACGGGTTTTTTTAATCCCCTTTTTTGTAGCGCAACCCCCCTGAAACCGGGGCTCACAGCCATTCACAACAGTGAAAGACGTGCAATATGAAAGCAAACAACACGTCTGGGGGGCTCCCAAAGCGAACATTTCGACTATGATACCCGGGTGTGCCCAGTTGGCCTGAGCAGCACAGTACTACTGAAAATATATGTTTCTTGGAGATACACCATGTCTAATCGCCAAACCGGCACCGTTAAATGGTTCAACGATGAAAAAGGCTTCGGCTTCATCACTCCTCAAGGTGGCGGTGACGACCTGTTCGTACACTTCAAAGCTATCGAAACCGACGGTTTCAAAAGCCTGAAAGAAGGCCAGACCGTTTCCTTCGTGGCTGAGAAAGGCCAAAAGGGTATGCAAGCTGCTCAAGTTCGCCCAGAGTAATTTCCAGGCGCACTAAAAAAACCCCGTCCATGTGACGGGGTTTTTTATGGGTGAAACAAAAGCCGAGGGATCAGCCGCAGTTGACGCGGGTGACCACCCTGTTGGCATCGGTGTTCAAGTTCAGGCGATCGGAACGGTACTCCAGCGTCACCATATCGGTTGGCAGCAGGAACCGTGCGTTTTGCGCACCTGCGCGGGTACGCGCCTGCTCAAGCAACTGCGGCGATGCCTGTTTACCAATGGTGAACTCGGCAGCCTTCGCCTCACAGCGGCTGTGACCCGTGTCAGTCGTTGCAACATCAGCGGTTGCCGACTCCGTAGAGGCAGTGCTGCAACCGGCCAGCGTGGCAACGGCCAGCAAAGTACCCAATGACGCGAGCTTCCAAGGCATGAAGCCTCCTTATTCAATGATTAAGCTGAGATCGTGCGACAACCAGACTGACGTTTGGTTTCACAGGGAGCACTAGGGGGCGTTCTCAATTAGTTTCCCTACCGCGCCGGGTCTGCTGTTGTGCAGGGCAAGGCGTGAGAAGCGCAGTTTGGTCATTCCAAATCAGCTTCGAGCAACACAGCCCTGCACAACAGCAGGCCCGGCCCTTCGGGTTGTGCCTTAAAGCTGGCCATGCTGCGTTGCAGGCCTTGGAAAGGGAACAACCATTCCCAGCGGCCTACGCCTTGCCTGGCCAGCCTTAAGGCGACAACGCGGTGGGGAAACTAATTGAGAACGCCCCCTAGCACCCTGCCCATGATCCGGACGAGCCGCGATTCTGCCTGAGCGTCGCCCTCCCCTTGATCACTGAATCGTGACTGAATATGAACGATGCTCAATAAACGTCGATATAGTCGTAAGGCGGATTGGGCCAGTTCTCTTTCAAGGCATTGAATATCTGCATGACCCAGACTTCATCGCTGGCCGCGACCCGCCCGACATAACCGGAGCCCTTGGCCCAGGTTTCGAGACGAAACGACAACCCGTCGATATCGGTACCGCCCACGACACCCGAGGAGATATAGGCAATGCCTCCTTTGGTGACCCGCAACTGGGTGTGCTCATCGTCACTGGCGCCGGCCAGCAACTGACGCACGGCCTCAAGGGTCAGGCCATTTGGAGAGTTCAGATCGATCTGCACAGCGCGTTCCTTGAATATTCGTCAGAGACCAAGTGTCGCATAGCCCTCCTTTCCTGCCTAAGTCGGTGTGTCAAAAGCCCTGCAAAATGGTTAACTCGGCACTCAGACTTCCCCGACTTCACGAGTGCCAATATGACCATCGTAAGCATCGACGCTGACATCAAGGCCAAGTGGCAAGACGGCCACAGCTCCTACAGCCCAAGCAGCACGGAAGAGCTTGCCATTATCGGTATCGACCTGCTGGTCAGGGACCTTGGAACCGAAGCCGCCCAATCGTTCATCGAGCAGATTTTCGAGAAACACCTGTCGGACCAGAAGGCCTGAACTGTCAGCGGGCGGGAGTGAAACCCGCAGGCAGGCACCTGCGGGACATGATGCCTATTTCAGACGTGCCAGACGCTCGACCAGCAGGTCGAAGAAGCCCTGGGCATCGCCGCTTTCAACCCAGAAGGCATTTCTTGGCGCTTTCAAGCCGTCATACCAGTCGACGATGGTTTGTCCAAAAGTCGGTCCTTCGCGGCTGTCGACAACCACGTTGACCGAGCGACCGCTGAACAATTGCGGCTTGAGCAGGTAAGCGACAACCGTGGCGTCATGCACCGGGCCGCCCGGAATGCCGTAATGCTCCATGTCGCCCTTGATGTATTCATTGAGAATGTCGCCCACCAACCGGCCGGCATTGTTGTTCAGTGCCGCAATCTGTTTCAGGCGCGCTTCACTGGTGAGGATCTTGTGGGTCACATCCAGCGGCAGGTAGGTCAGTTTCACACCACTCTTGAGCACCACTTCGGCGGCATGCGGATCGGCGAACAGGTTGAACTCGGCTACCGGCGTGATGTTGCCGCCATTGAAGTGCGCACCGCCCATGACCACTACTTCCTTGATCCCCTGGACAATACCCGGCTCCTGGATCAGCGCCAGGGCCAGATTTGTCTGCGGGCCAAGCATGGCGATAGTGATGCTGTGGGGCCTGGCCGATTTAAGGGTATCAATCAGATAAGTGATGGCGCTGCCCTGGGCCAGGCCCTGCCTGGGCTCATGCACGGCAATGCCCGACAACCCTTCCTTGCCATGAATGTCCTCGGCGTAGATGGGGGTACGCATCAGGGGCTTCGGCGCCCCCGCATAGACCGGCACCTCTTCGCGCCCCGCCCACTCCCGGGCCAATCGCGCATTGCGCGAAGTCTTGTCCAGGCGAACGTTGCCCGCAACGGTGGTCAATGCCCGAACATTCAGCTCGTCCGGCGATGCCAGGGCGAACAACAAGGCAACGATATCGTCAGCCCCCGGATCGGTGTCGATGATCAAATCAATCTTTTGTGCCGCCTGGGCGTTCGTTGCGGTAATCAGGGACAAAATCAGCAGACTCCGGAGCAGTTGGTGCAGTTTCTGAGCATAGCGATACATGGCGCACTCCTTGCGCATGGAACATCAAAACGCGGGCAGCCCGTCAAAACGTAACCCCGGCGACCAGTACGATGTTGCAGTACGGCTGGCACTCGCCCGTACGAACAATCGCCCTTGCCTGCCGACTCAGGACCTTGAACTGGTCATGGGTGAGCACCTCACGCCGCCCCAATGCGCCTTCGCCGTTCAGTTCATCCAGCGTAATCAGGGGCGACGGCTTTTTATCGAAGATTTCCTGCGCCAGTACGTGGCTTTCGACTTGCATCTCAGTGAGCACCACCTTCAAGGTGCTGACAAAGTCCGGAATGCCATGGGTCAAGGCCAGGTCGATCAATTCAACGCCTGGAGGAACCGGCAGCCCCGCATCCCCGATGACGACCCTGTCGCCATGCCCCAATGAGGCGATCAGCCGCGACAGCGCAACGTTGAGCAGTGGAGTCTTTTTCATGATGTTTTAAACGCCTGCACTTCGCTCAAGACGGGAATCGAAGGTTGCGCGCCGGCACGGGTGACCGACAGCGCGGCGGCCACCTGTCCGAAGCGGATCGCCTGCGCCTCATCTTTACCCGCAGCCAACGCCGCTGCGAAACCGCCCACGAACGTATCGCCCGCCGCCGTGGTATCGACAGCCTTTACGGCGGGTGCGGGGAAATGTTCGAAGCGTTGGCCATCGGCAAACAGCGAACCTTGCGCACCGAGGGTGATGATCACCTTGCCGGCACCCAGGGCAATCAGGCGGGTTGCCGCCACTTGCGCAGTCTCCAGGGAGTCGACCGCCAGACCACTCAGGGCCGACGCTTCGCTCTCGTTGGGGATCAGGTAGTCGATAGACGCGTACCAGTCCGATGGCAGCGGACGGCTGACCGGTGCCGGGTTGAGGATAACCGTCTTGCCCAGCTCGCGGCCGCGCTTGAGCGCATGGCCAACAGACATATCGGGCACTTCCAGCTGACAGATGAGTACGTCCGCCGCCTGTATCACCGAATCAAAACGGTCAATAGCTTCAGCGGTCAATGCACCGTTGGCACCGGGGACGATCACGATGGCGTTCTGACTGCTGTCGTCGACCACAATCAACGCCACGCCGCTGGAACCGTCGACGGTGCTGACCGCCTGACAATCGATCTGCTCGGCCAATAGCGCCCCGCGCAGCGCCTCACCATAAGCGTCATTGCCCACGCACCCGATCATCGACACCTCGGCTCCCAGCCGCGCGGCAGCCACGGCCTGATTGGCGCCCTTGCCGCCGGAGACTGTGGCAAACGATTGACCAATCAGCGTTTCACCGCCCTTGGGCAAGCGCGGCGCCCGAGTCACCAGGTCCATGTTCAAACTGCCCATTACCACTACTTTTGCTGGCATACATTGCTACTCATCGATTCTGTTTCGGCGGCGCTGTTGGTTCAGCGGCTTTGTGTTTTCAACGGTTCTCTGTTTTCAACGGCTCTCTGTTTCAACGGAATTGGGCAAACACGCCGGCCAGCGGCGCCGTCGACTCACGTATGACAATACTCGGCGTCACAATCCGCTGATCGGTCATCAGGTCCGGCGTGGCAATTCGCCGTAAAAGCACTTCGGCGGCCATTTCGCCGAGTTGCAGGATCGATTGCCCGACCGTGGTCAACGACGGGTAGACATAACGACTCATCTGGATATCGTCGAAGCCGATCACCGACAACTCGCTCGGTACGCGAATATTGCGCTCGGCGGCGGCCCGCAGCACGCCGATGCCGATCATGTCGTTGGCCGCAAAAATGGCGCTAGGCGGATTGCTTTCCAGCAAAACCGCGGCAGCGCTGTAGCCGCCAGTGCTGGTGAAATCGCTTTCCAGCATGCGCCCGGAAGAGACTTCGACGCCCGCCTCCTTCAAGGCTCGGCGATAACCCGCCAGACGCATCTGCGCCACACTGGTGTTTTCCGGCCCGCTGATCGTGGCGATATCCCGGTGCCCCAACTCCAACAGGTGCCGGGTCGCCAGGTACGCGCCGTATTCATGGTCGATGCGCACCAGGTCCGCATCGACACCGTCCAGTCCGCGGTCGACGATCACCATGGGTGTGCGGACGCCTTTCAGGCCTTGTGCCAGGCCACTGTCACCGCCGGCCGAGGCGACAATCAGGCCGTCGATGCGTTTTTCCAGCAGCACACGCAGGTAGCTGCGCTGTTTGTCCGGATTGTCGTCGGAATTGCACAGGATGACGCAGTAACCATTTCGCTCGCAGTAATCCTCGATACCCCTGGCCAGTTCGGCGAAATACGGGTTGAGGCTGTTGGGGACCAACAGGCCGATGGTCGCCGTGGTTTTGGCCTTGAGTGAACGGGCCACGGCACTGGGAACGTAGTCGAGGGTCTTGATCGCCGCCTCGACCTTGATCCGCACCTCTTCACTGACCGGACGGGTCTTGTTCACCACATGGGAAACCGTGGTGTAGGAAATGCCCGCCAGGGCTGCCACATCTTTGATAGTCGCCATGACTCAGGTCCGCCGGCTTGCGCGTTGACTGCGATAAGTGTCCAGCACAACCGCCACCACAATCACCGCGCCGGTAATGATGCGCTTGGTCGGCTCGGTTGCCCCGATCTGCGCCAGCCCCGCGGCCAGTACGGAAATGATCAGAACGCCAAAAAACGTGCTGATCACCGAGCCGCGGCCGCCCATCAGGCTGGTCCCGCCGATCACGACAGCCGCGATCACTTGCAACTCAAGACCGGAGCCTGCGTTCGGGTCCGCGGCTTCCAGGCGAGAAATCTGGAACAACGCAGCAATACCGGCCAGCAACCCCATCAGGCTGAAGACCAGGATTTTATAGGGTTTTGGATTGATCCCTGCCAACCGCACGGCCTCTTCGTTGGTGCCGATACCGATCAGGTAGCGACCGAACACCGTACGGGTCAACACGGCCTGAGCGATGAAAATGATCAGCAACGCAATGATGAACGACGGCGAAATGCCAAAGGCGATCGGGTTGGATAACCAGGCGAACGCATCGCCGATGTAGGCCGTACGCGAACCGGTCATCTGATACGCCAACCCGCGAGCCATTTCCAACACGCCCAGGGACACGATGAACGACGGTATCCGCCACGCCACCGTGATCGAGCCGGTGATGGTACCGGCGAGCGCCGCGATGGCCATGCCCAGCAGCGCCGCCGGCAGAACGCCCCAACCCCAGCCGAGAATCGCCACGCTCACGGTCGAGGCTGCCAGCGCCAGCACCGAGCCTACCGACAGGTCGATGCCACCGATGATCAACACGAAGGTCATGCCGACCGCCAGCACCATCAGGTCCGGAATCTGGTTCGCCAGGGTGCTGAAAGTATCGTACGAGAGGAAATGACTGCTCAGCACTGAGAACAGCACGATCATCGCCAACAAGGCCCCCGCCAGGCCCAGATAAGTGCCCAGTCCGTAGAAGTTGCCATTGCGTTTGCCGGCGAAAGAAGCGGTATTCATGGAAGATCCCTAGGCGCGGCTTCAAAGAGCTGCGCATCACGTTTTTGGTAGCCGGCGAAAGCCGCGGCAAGCAACTCATCCTGAGTCCAGCTATCGCGATCGAATGTATCGATCAGGCTTCCTGCCGACAGCACACCGATCCGGTCGCAGATCAGCATCAGCTCGCGCAAATCGCTGGAGACCACCACCAGCGCCTTGCCCTGGCGGGTCAACTCACCGAGCAGGTTGTAGATATCGAACTTGGCACCGACGTCGATGCCTCGGGTCGGCTCGTCGAACAGCAGCACCGAACAGTCGCGCTCCAGCCAACGACCGATGACCACTTTCTGCTGATTGCCGCCGGACAGCTCGGACACCAGCTGTGCCGGACCGGAGCTGCGAATGCGCATGGCGTCAATCTGACGCTGGGCCAGGGCACTTTCCTTGTCGTTGTCGACAAAGCCCGCGCCGGAGATGCCGGGCATGTTGCCCAAGGCGATATTGGCGCCAATCGACTGCGTCAACAAAAGGCCTTCGCCCTTGCGATCCTCAGTGATCAACGCGATGCCATGCCCGACGGCATCCACTGGCGAACGGATGCTGACGACTTGCGCCGGCGCGCCCAAGGCGATCGTGCCGCTGTCGGCGGTATCAGCACCGAAGATCAGACGCAGCAACTCGGTGCGTCCCGCGCCGATCAAACCGGAAATGCCGAAAATCTCACCGGCACGGACTTCGAACGACACGTCGTGAACCTTGTCGGCACGGGACAGGCCCTTGACCGTCAACACCGGAGCGCCGATCTTGCGCACGCCCATATCGATGTGTTCGCCGAGCTCGCGCCCGACCATCAAGGTGACCAGTTGCTCGCTGTTGTAGTTGGCCATCGGCTCGACACAGACCAGGTTGCCATCGCGTAGCACGGCAATGCGCTGCGCGACCCGCGCCAACTCTTCGAGGCGATGGGAGATGTAGATGATCGATACGCCGCGAGCCTGCAGTCGGGTGATCTGCTCGAACAGCATTTCAACCTCGCGCGCAGTGAGCATCGCCGTTGGCTCATCGAGAATCAGCACCTGACAATCGCCAATCAGGTTGCGGGCGATCTCGACCATTTGCTGGTGGCCGATGCCCAGTTCACCGACCAGGGTGTCCGGGTCAATGGTGTCGAGCCCGACCTGAGCCATGGCCTCGATGGCAGCCTTGCGTAACTGCTTGCGCCTGATCCAGCCGCCGTTGCCGGGCAGATTGTGGAGAAACAGGTTCTCCGCCACCGACAAGGTCGGCAGCAGGTTGAGTTCCTGCATGACCATGCGGATACCCAGCTCTTCAGCCTCAGCGCGGCTACCCGGGCGATAGTCCTGCCCTTGAAACTGCATCTGACCGGTGGTCGGTGTGACCAGCCCGCCAATAATCTTCGAAAGCGTGCTTTTGCCTGCGCCGTTCTCGCCGGTCAACGCCAGCACTTCGCCGCGCATGAGCGTCAGGTCGATGCCGGTCAGAACCGGTTGGGCGTAGGTCTTGCCGATACCGCTGACCGAGAGGACAGCGTTCATAGCGCAAGCGGACATAAAAACTCTCCATGCGCTCATCCCGCTGGACGAGCGCCATTGCGTCGCCAGAAGGCTACTTGGTGACCAGTTCTACCGGCGTTTCGATCACGCCATTGGCGCCGCCGTCGACCTTATCGCCCTTGAGAATTCTCAATGCCGTCTCGATGCCGAACACTGCTTGCCTGGCCGCAAACTGGTCTGCCGTGGCCAGCACACGACCATCCTTGAGCATTGGCTGGATGGCGTTGATGTTGTCGTAGCCGACCACTTGTACCTTGCCGGTCTTGCCAGCGGCGCGCACCGCAGACACCGCACCGACCGCCATGCTGTCGTTGCCGGCCAACAGGGCCTTGGTTTGCGGGTATTCACTGAGAATCGACGCGGCCACCTTGTTACCTTTGTCGATCTCCCAGTCACCGGATTGCAGGGACACGACCTTGATCTGCGACGCCTCCATCGCATCCTTGAAACCCAGGGTCCGCTGCTGGGCATTGGTGGTGGTGGACACACCTTCGATGATGCCGACTTCGTCACCGGCCTTCAGCTGCTTGGCCAGGTAATCGCCCACCAGTCGTGCGCCCTTGCGGTTGTCCGGGCCTACGAACGGAACGTTGATGTTTTTGCTTTTGACGACGGAGGGGTCCAGCTGGTTATCGATGTTGATCACGGTGATGCCGGCATCGATGGCTTTCTTGATCACCGGAACCATGGCTTTGGAGTCTGCCGGCGCAATGACCAGTGCATTGACCTTGGCCAGGATCATTTGCTCGACGATGCGCGTCTGGCCTGCGGTGTCGGTTTCATCCTTGATGCCGTTGGAGATGAGCTCGAATTCGCCGGAGTGATCCTTCTGGTAGGCCTTGGCGCCGTCCTCCATCGTCAGGAAGAACTCGTTGGCCAGGGACTTCATGACCAGTGCGACTTTCGGCTTTTCAGCGGTTTCGGCAAAAGCCGAAGAGACAGGCAGTGCGGCGGATGCGGCAGCCAGCATAGCGACAGCGAGAAGACGTCCAGCGAATGGCAGCTTCATGGGTTCACTCCGATCTTATGATTATTGTGAGCAACGCTTGCGCTGGCGTAAGCTTCACGACCCACCGTGATGAATAGTCATCATTGGAGCCGCGCAAACGTTTGCGCTAACAGAACTATGCGAACCCTGCCTCTAATTGTCAACGACCCGAAAAATGCTTTCAGAGATGTTCTGCGAAAAAAACGGCATTCAGCTCATGCCGTGGTGTTGACCACCGATCCCGTGCCGGAACCCTTGGTCAGCTCTTTGATCAGACTCGCACTCACTTGCAGGATGGCACCGTTGGTTTCGGCAACCTGCCCCTGAATGGCCGCTACCGCGGTGGTCCTGGCTTGCGGAGTCGGATAGGACGCCGCCTGGGCCTGCGCCAGTTGCTGCTGTTGCTCACGCAATTGCTGCTGCAGCTCCTTCAGGCGTTTAAGCAACACCTTCACCGCAACGCTGGTGTTATCACTCGTTTCCGTTTCGGCCTGTGCGCCGGCACTTTCTCCCAGACCTACCGGGCCCGTTTTAACCTGGGCGCCTCCTTCCTTTGATCCCAACGCTTGAGCAGCCACATCCTCTGTCGCATCGCCCAAAGCACGAATGGTCGTCGCAGACTTTCCCCCGATGGTGATGCCCGCGGCATTTGGGAAGCCAATAGATAACGACATGTGAACTCCTGCAGAAAAAGATCCCTTGAAGGAGCATCGACCGACACACGCGTTTCTTGAGTCATTAACGACGATTCGATGCGTTGAAATCTTAAACATGACTGCCATCCGTTTCGGAGAGCCGAACGTAAAAACCAAACATGTTCGGCAATCCGAACATCCAGACTCGAAACCACATCGAACACAAACAGAAATACCGTTAAAAATCATTAAGTTACGAGTGCTTTTCGATTCAAGGTATTGCTGGTACAGATCCTGCTCTTCTCCTCGCACCCCAGCGTTCAGATTCGCCTGGGGCGCATCTAGATGAACTTGCATCAGCACCGCCTCACAACTAGAAGAGAAAAATAATGACATCTGCACTCAAGACCTTTGTTCCGGGCGCCTTGGCCCTCCTGCTGCTTCTGCCCACTGCCCTTCAGGCCAAAGAAGCCGAAAGCCAACAGAAACTGGCCAACGTGGTGATCCTGGCCACCGGCGGCACCATTGCCGGCGCTGGCGCCAGCACCGCCAACAGCGCAACCTACCAGGCGGCGAAAGTCGGCATTGAACAGTTGATCGCCGGCGTTCCGGAACTCAGCCAATTGGCTAACGTTCGCGGCGAACAAGTCATGCAAATCGCCTCCGAAAGCATCACCAACGAAAACCTGCTGCAACTGGGTCGCCGCGTAGCCGAGCTGGCCGACAGCAAAGACGTTGATGGCATCGTGATCACCCACGGCACCGACACCCTGGAAGAAACCGCATACTTCCTGAACCTGGTGGAAAAAACCGACAAGCCGATCATTGTCGTGGGCTCCATGCGCCCGGGCACCGCGATGTCCGCCGATGGCATGCTGAACCTGTATAACGCGGTGGCCGTGGCCGGTAGCAAAGATGCACGGGGCAAAGGCGTGCTGGTGACCATGAACGATGAAATCCAGTCGGGTCGCGACGTCAGCAAAATGATCAACATCAAGACCGAAGCGTTTAAAAGCGCCTGGGGTCCGCTGGGCATGGTGGTAGAAGGCAAATCCTACTGGTACCGCCTGCCGGCCAAGCGTCACACCATGGATTCCGAATTCGACATCAAGACCATCAAGAGCCTGCCTGACGTCGAGATCGCCTATGGCTATGGCAACGTCAGCGACACCGCCTACAAGGCCCTGGCTCAGTCCGGCGCCAAAGCCATCATCCACGCCGGCACCGGCAATGGCTCGGTATCGTC
The DNA here is from genome assembly GCF_002113025.1 of Pseudomonas sp. B28(2017). Lineage (GTDB taxonomy): Bacteria > Pseudomonadota > Gammaproteobacteria > Pseudomonadales > Pseudomonadaceae > Aquipseudomonas. Next base: position 89,522 of record NZ_NEJH01000004.1, read on the forward strand.
GCGAGTGGTGCCCGCCCTGCAAGCCCTGCGCAAGGATGGCGTGCAGATCATTCGCTCTTCCCATGTCAACGCCGGCGGTTTTGTACTGCGCAACGCCGAACAGCCTGACGATAAATACGACTGGGTCGTGGCCAACGACCTGAATCCGCAAAAAGCCCGGGTCCTGGCGATGGTCGCGTTGACCAAAACCAATGACAGCAAAGAGCTGCAACGGATGTTCTGGGAATACTGATTCGCCCTCGCCCGACCGGATCCGGTCGGGCACCACGTGCGCCATTCGCCAATCCTGGCGAGTGGCTGCCACTCGATCTGATAAAAAGACTCCCTTCGTCTTACGCCAAACGCAATAAACCGCTGTCAGAGGATTTTCTTGATTTTTAAGCAGTTGCGAAATTGCCTACAGTTAAATACTGTATGCACGTACAGCTTAATAAGGAAAATTCCGTGGACACCACCTCTACCTCTCCCGACACCTATGTACGCATGGGCCTGCGCGTTCAGAAAATCATCAACTCTCCCACCGCACAAAAGGCCAGGGCAGCGCTGATCTTCCGCCTTCCTGATGAGCCGGTGGATGAATGGGAACGCTTGCTGGAAGAAATCGACGAGAACGACAACGTCACCCTCGCCTATCGCGACGATGGCGGCGTGCAGATTTTCTGGGTTGTGCCGAAGGAAGATTGAGTCGATGAGTGTCCGCTGGTTTGCTGTGTTGTTTCTGTTTTTTGCCATGGGCGCGAAAGCTCTACGCCCCCCAATCCACAGAGTTTTACTGTGGCTGCAAGTACACCGACAACCGGGTGAACCTTGCCGCCTGCGGTTATGTGCCACGTAAAAATGCCAAACGCGCATCCCGCATCGAATGGGATGCATATCGTTCCAGCCTGGCAAATCGGTCATCAACGCCAGTGCTGGCAAGAGGGCGGCCACAAGAACTGCACCCGCCACGACCCGGTTTACCGGAAGGCCGAGGCTGACTTACACAACCTGGTGCCCAGCATTGGCGAGGTTTATCCAGGAGCGCCAACGCAACCAGCGCGCAGCATGCGTCATGGGGCGCGGCAACGAGTTCGTCGGTACGGTAGACATGAAGGCCTGCGGTTGAACCCGGACATATGAAACCAAAAAGGCCTCGAAACTGAACACCCGAGGCCTTTTAGTTTGTTCAACGTCTGCGCTACAGAATGTTATTGAGCGGCCGGACGCTCGAGCACCAGCAATTCGATGTTCTGCTTCTTGGCGCGAGTGAGGGCCGCACGGACTTCATCCTGCTTGGCTTCGGCCTCGGCTTTCGAATTGAACGGCCCCATCAGGATTCGCGTATTGCCATTGTCCTTGACGACGCTGGACATGAAACTGTGCTCGATCAGCCAGCCACTCAAATCGCTGACTGCCTGAGGGGTTTCACCCCGCACTTCAAGATCCCATTGCGGGCCGGACACTGTCGCGGGTACGGCAGCCATGGCCGGCTTGGGCTTCGGCGCATCCACACTACTGCCCTCGCCGCACCCCGTCAGCGCCAATATCGCGATTACCAAAACCATTTTGCGCACGACGCTTCCCTCCAAATGCATAAAGCGGCGATTTTAACATCCATGAATACTTCACGAGTGCCGTAAAATGGGCTCAAAACTACGAGAATCATGGTTGCGGCCTCTGTATAGTTACGCCTTGGGAATTAATGCCACATCTGCGCGTCAGAAAGAGGCCCCCAAACTGTGAGACTTCGCACTAATCTATACATACCACCGACCTCTGCACTGTCCGAATCAGGTGCCCCACATAGCAATCAAGGAGAAGACCATGCTGATACTCACCCGCAAAGTCGGTGAAAGCATAAACATAGGTGATGACATTACGATCACCATCCTGGGCGTAAGCGGCCAGCAAGTCAGGATCGGCATCAACGCTCCGAAGGACGTTGCAGTGCATCGTGAAGAAATTTATCAGCGCATTCAGGCCGGTCTGACCGCCCCGGAAAAGCCGCAATCCTGAATTCTGTTGCAGTCAGTAGCCAGCCCGTTCAGTCCGGAATCACGGCTGGCTAAAGATTCAGCATCGCATCGCTTCCGCTTGCTTTCCCACGCATGGTTCCGGGGTCGATACTAGCGACAAGCTCAACGCCCTGGCTGTCAGACCTATCTGGTTTGTACCAAGGAAGGACGCGTTCGCTCCGTGGTTAACCGGACATCACGCCACGCGCCATGCCAGTCGCCGCCACCACCATCGACAACACCAGCAGCGCCTCGACATGACTGATCCGGGCAAACAGCTTCGCACGACCAGTATCGACAGCCACTTTACGCCCCAGCGCTATCCGCCATTTGATCAACGTCACCATTGGCGCAACTTCCAGCAGCAAGATCAGGGCGAACAGCGTCATCTTCAGATGAAACAGCGGCTGGTGCAGGTAATAGTCCGTGCCTTTCTCGTACCCGCCAAAGGCTCGCATCCCCCCACTGATCAACAAGACGACAGCTGAAATACCCCAGATATTGTCCGCTATCAGTACATTGCGCACTTCTGCGGCCCCATCGGCCAAACGCCGAAAAGCGCTGCCTCGAACCAGCACCGCCCACAACCCCAGGGCAACTGCCAGAAGATGAACCGCCGCGAGTAACCAGTGAGTCAGCATCGAGAAACTCCTGCCAAGTCTGAGTTGTATGAGCCTGTCAGTAGTAGCCCATGAAATGGCTGCTTGCACGGCAACTGCGGACAATGCCCGGAACACAATATGACAGACCAACTAGACTCCACTGCGCTGGTATTGTGCATCCGCGGCAGTACCAGCCCCCAACAGCAACTCACTCTCACCTCATTGAACTGAGTAAACAAAATCATGTGTAAATCATGTGATTCAAGCTCTGCTTCAAACACAACAGGCCGTCGTCGTTTTCTTCAATTTGCCGGATTGAGCGCAGGCGCCCTGCTGCTGACCGGCACACTGCCCGGCCAGATCATCCAGGCAGCCGAAAAAGCGTCAGCCCCACCAAAACCTCAAAACGTAATCAGTCCCGATATGGCACTGAAAAGACTGATGGAGGGCAATGAACGATATGTAAGCGGTACTTCCACAACGCATGATTTCAAGGCTGAGCGAGAGGCCCTGGTATCCGGCCAAAATCCGTTCGTGGCAGTACTGAGCTGCTCTGACTCGCGGATCGCCCCGGAATACGCGTTCGACACCGCGCGCGGCGATCTTTTCGCCATCCGCGTCGCGGGCAACTTCGTGACTCCGGAAGGCCTGGCCAGTCTTGAATACGGGGTTGCCGTACTGGGCGCCCCGTTGATTCTCGTACTGGGGCATGAGAGCTGCGGCGCCATCGAGGCAGGTATCAAGGCTGTGAAGGATCATACGGTATTCCCAGGCCATATCCCCAAACTGACTGATGCACTCAAGTCGGCTATCGAGACAGTGCTGAAGCAACCCGGGAGCTTGATGGAAAACGCCACCGCGCAGAACGTCAAAAACTCTGTCAACAGCCTGAAACAGGCCTCGCCCCTGCTGACCGATGCGCAGAGCAAGGGCATGCTGAAGATCGTGGGAGGTATCTATCGCCTGGCGAGCGGCAAGGTGGAGCTGATCGCCTGAACCGCAACACGCACATTGCCCGCATCGGAGCACAACCCCGCATGCAAAGAGCCCAGCGCGGTGGCTGGGCTCTGTTTATCTTCGGTTTTCCATCATTTTGTCAGCAAGGGTTTTGGCCCTCTCGATCAACAGGTTTTGCCTGTCTTCGTGAGTAGCCCCACCAACAACCGGGGCAGTCAAATTGCTTTCGGCAATCAATGCAGCGCAGAAGTATTGATCCCAAACAGTCTTGTCCACAGATGCCTGCTTGATGATTTGATCGGCGTTCATGGGCGGCTCCTTTCAATGAGGCAGCACTAATAGTTTACGCCGGAATGACAAAGAAACCGGGTTATCGCCCACAGTGACCCGCCATTCGTCGCCTGCGAAAATCCAACGAAGAAATCACTCGCATCCGTGGCTTGAGGATTGCAAAGTACGCGCGTAGTCGCGCCGGAACGACATGATTCTGACGCCGCAGCCATTCAACCAATGCTTAAGGACTCCAGCGATACGCTTGGTCAGTCACCGGGAGATGTAACGTGTCAACGCTCAACGAAATCGCAATGAACCACGCGAGAATGGCTAAGGAAAAGGCAGCAGAGTCGACCGAACCGAGCGAACGACACCTCCAGATCGTAGGGAGCTTCGAGGTACCGTCCATTGAAGTACAGCAGAACATCCCAATGCACCTGATCGCTGGAACGCAGGAGGGCCATCTTGCTCATGCGACGGGTTTCTCGCTCTGACCTTTCATGAGGCAGGCGACACCCTGATCGATGCATCCGGCAACAGGTAAGCGGGTTCAGCGCTGGCAATGGAACATGCCGTCTGCACGCAATCATCTGTTGCCTGGCTCCCACCCGCCGCATCACAACTGGCCCGGAATCAGCCCAAAATCTCGCGGACGTAGTGCAGTTGGACTTTTGCTGCAGCGCCCCTGATTCGCTTTGTCACGACACCTTATGAGATTGCGGAAAAGGTCTCGCAGTCGTTTCACCTGCAGAGCCTGGTCGAGCTGGCGCGCGAGCCCGCAGACCTACCGAGCGATACTTGGTGATTGTTTTGTCCAGAGGAGGTTTATGGCATCAGTTTCAAGCATCAGGTTGTTACCGACCCTGAGCCAGAACAGTATGTCGTTAGGCGTTGATGCACTGAAAAAGATCCAGTGCCCTGCCCCATCGACCTTTTCCTCTACCTCTGCAACGTATAACGCGACCTCGATTTCGCTAAGTTCCAGGGCATCGGAGATTTCTCGCTGTGTCGGTTTTCTTACGCTGCTCATAGTGAAATCCATTTCTTGAACATAGTGCTGAAAGCATAGCTGTACACCACAACCTGGCATCTCCACCTGTCGCTTCAGGTCACGGAGGGCGGCGCCAGATTGCTGAGTTGTGGCTGACTCAAGGATTGGCAGGAGGCGGAGTCGACGTGCCTGATCAATCTCGCCACCGCACTTGCCGAAGAATCAGTCCGCATTGCCAGCATGTCGCAACCTGAAATCTTCGCTAAGGCAAAGTGGTCGCGTCAGCTCGAAGAGTTCGCCATGGCGGGTATTGAAACCTGAACCTTCAGTTACTGCGGGGGCATGGTGCCCGATGCCTGCGCATAAGCATCAATCATCACTTGAAGGGCGTTTGACACATGCGGATGCCCAACCCAGCGGTATGAAGCATTTCCAAGCAGGCCGGCTGCCGCGTTGTCCATCAGGCTTTTTACATCAAGCCCGCTGGCGATGGCCGCTCCAATAATTGCTGCAAGCGCTTGCTCAAGTGCAATTTCGCGATCAGTGACCATTTCATCTCCTTGACCCGGCTCCATGCCGGCCATAGAAGTAAATAGCTCACGAGCAATCAAAATGCCACTACATCTCGTCGAATCCGGTACGGAGGTCGGTGCCTGAGCCACCCCCATCTATTGGACTGAACCAAACAAAAGGCACCCGCAAAGCAGGCGCCTCTCACCGGATCAATATGGAAAAAACACGCTGACAGTATCGCCCGGGAAGACCCAGGGCTACGAAACCCTGTCCACCTGAAGATCACCTTGGGCGCGGCTCTGCATGAGCCAGACCGCCCAGCAGAGTGGATCTTGCTTGTCAGTCACGACGACTCATTGTTTGACAGCTGAAAGTTACTTCACCACGTACTTCGCGCCGTGCGGATCGTTAAGTTTTGCCTGCAACATCCCCCACTCGCGCTGAATGATCGAGTAAGGAATGAAGATACTGATCCTCTCAGCCCCCTTTACGCCGGGGTGATCGCTCACATCGTTCAGTGTGGTTGAGTAGAAGCCGACATTGATGCCGACAATACAGCCGTCGCTGGCGAGGACCGGCCCACCTGACATGCCCTTGACCAGCGGGGCATCGTGGATGCCATAGAGATCACCGCTGTGTTCATCGGCATTGATGAACGGCGTTTGATACACCCTGCCTTTCCCCGCAGCGGTCATGAGGTAAGGACTCGCCCCAGCGGCAGTTATGCTCTCGCCCACACGCGGTGCGCGCCATGATGGGTAGTGGCCGTTGGCCTTGTGCTGGATGAAGACGAGATCGCAGCCTGTGCTGCAACTGTACTTCACGTTGGGGATGAACGGAGTGTGGCGGGTGGTTACGGCGTAGTCCTCGTTCCATTGCACGGCCGAGGCCATGTATAGATACGGCACAGGGAAGCCCGAATAGACTGGAAAATATGAATCATTAGTTGGCCCCGAAAAGTCGGGTTTAACGATGCCGTTGCATCCTGCAGTTACAGCTCCAATTAAAAAGTAGGCCATGATTTTGATCATGATATATCACCGACTTAATAGGGAGAGTGTGACTGTTTTTTGTTGTCAGTATTTTGACTTTTATCGGGCTGCAGTACTCCTCGCCACTTGTTCTAGTTGGACGTTTTCTTACTTATGGCTGAGATCGCAATGACGCGTATGAATAAATCGCACTAAGGTCAATCGCTTTTCGAACAACTGCAGAAGTTCAAATATTTGGCGCCTGAAAAACGTTAAAGATGAGAGAAGAAAACGAGAACGCCTATAGACCCCTTCGTTAATGGCGCCTACCTGAATCAATCGCTATCCCCCCACAAGAGCGACAAGAAGCCTGATAAAACGACTACTCCCCACGAAATGCATAGTGCTGGACTTATCGGCAAATGGAACTGAACGCGTTGCAAGCGATGAAGAAGCCCTTGCAAGGTTAAACAAGGAACTTGGTAACTATAAAGGGTTGCGCATGCACCTCAGTGGACCACAAGCAAAATTCAAGAAAGTTACCAAGGGAGATAACTTTTTCAGCCAGCAAGAAATCGTTGTTACTGCCCCCAAGTAATGCATCCTGATTGATGCCCGATATCACAGGGACATGCGACTATCTATCAAACGAATTTCGGGAGGTTCGCCCAGGAATGAGTTGAAAATGGCAGTCACCTCAACCACTACATCGCGAGGCATATGGAGATATAGATCGGCTCCCTCTGTATCCATTTCGCGGTTGATACTTCTCTCACGCTCGCCTGACAAGTGACCAGCGCAATCTGTCCTTGATCGCAGGCTATCGGTGATAGTGAGAATTCGTTGAACATGCGCCAGGGCAAGTTGGGTGCGCGCCCTTTCATGAACCACGCCGCTGGCGCCGCCACTGACTGGCACTGGACAGTCGCCGCTTGAATCGGCGGTGTCGAGCTGGACTGACAACCGCAGATCGCCAGCGGCAAGGCGATCACGCCGTCAACTACTTCAGGAGGGGAGCTACGTTTAAAGCAACCGGCGAGGCGAACAATTAAACGCTAGCTGAATTGCTCAGCCAATCGCCTTCATCCTGTCTGAATTGGTGCCCACCCTGACCAGTTGCTGGCCATTCAGTAATCCATCTGAAACACACCAGGCCGGGCGAGCGATGCTGACTTTACCCAGAGCAGCGCCAAGTGTCCCGAACTCAAAGCTGAACAAAATTAACATTGAGCCTGCCGATGAACGGCGAATAGTCACCCGCACCACTGCGTCTCACAGGGTACTCCGTCGTTGTCGCCGTCCATTTTCACCCCTGGACAATTTTGCAGAAAGTTCTTGGCCTCTACGCACGAGGTCATCTGCGAACAATATTTGCGTCCATCACATTTGAATGGGGCCGAAACGGGTTTCGGTGCAGTCGCGACTGCAGAAGTTCCTTTTGGATTCGACTGCTGTGCCTCAGCCCAGGACTGTAATTCAGGGGAAAACTTCCAAGCCAGCAGACCAACAACAAGCACAACCAAAATCAGCTTCATTTTGATCCATCCATGATGAGAGACCGTTTGCACTCTCACGTTGCCTGCTTTACAGCGTAAACCACTAATCCACATACAGCCCGCCGGTGAACGGCAGTCGGGGCCCCGGGAAGACGCAAAACCACTCGCCGAAGGCGCGTAAACGCACCCAACTGAACACCAAGCTACACTGGAACGCAGTGACGTCGGAGTACCCGACCAAATCGCTTACCCAGGCGTGGGACGATTCGAAGGCCAACGAAGATTTGCCGGCCGGTGAGCGCCCTGCTTTCCACGAAATCCGCGCACTCGGTTCCTGGCTGTACGAGCAACAAGGTTTTGAGCAGGAATACATTCAGGGCCTGATGGGGCACGCCGACGTGAAAACGACCGAGCACTATCAGGCTTGGCAGAGGAATGATGAAGTGACTTACATGAAGGTGACGGCTGACTTGAACCCTTGAAAAACGGTTCGTTTTCCCGAATCGCTTCCAACGTCTTTCCAAATGGCAGACAACAAAAAAGGGCCCACCTTTCGGTGAGCCCTTCCAGACCGCCCAGCAGAGCGGATTTTGTTTGGTAGGCGCGATTGGACTCGAACCAACGACCCCCACCATGTCAAGGTGGTGCTCTAACCAACTGAGCTACGTGCCTGCTGTGAGGCGGCATTCTACGGAATTCCGGAGGGGTGTCAACACCTTTTTTCGAGCTAACCCTATGAATATGCAAAATATTTAATTTCACGGGTACGAAGAAGATTTTCCGGGTGGCTGGCGGCCGATTTTCAACTCGGGTAGGATCAACGCACTCGTAAAATATATTAAACAGAGGCTGCAGGATGGCGAACACCCCCTACCCAGAGTCCTACTACGCCGCATCGGCCAATGCGGTTCCGCCGCGCCCGGCGTTGCAGGATGACGTCGAGACCGATGTCTGTGTGATTGGCGCCGGTTATACGGGGCTGTCCTCTGCCCTGTTCCTGCTGGAGAACGGCTTCAAGGTCACGGTGCTCGAGGCCGCCAAGGTGGGTTTCGGGGCGTCCGGGCGTAATGGCGGCCAGATCGTTAACAGCTATAGCCGCGATATCGATGTGATCGAGCGCACGGTCGGCCCCAAGCAGGCTCAGTTGCTGGGGCAAATGGCCTTTGAAGGTGGCCGGATCATTCGTGAGCGCGTCGCCAAATACAACATTCAGTGCGATCTGAAAGACGGTGGCGTGTTCGCCGCCATGACCGCCAAACAGATGGGTCATCTCGAATCCCAGAAGCGCCTGTGGGAGCGTTTCGGACACACCCAACTTGAGTTGATGGATCAACACCGCATCCGCGAAGTGGTGGCGTGCGATCAATACGTGGGCGGCATGCTCGACATGAGCGGCGGACATATCCATCCGCTCAACCTGGCACTGGGAGAGGCGGCAGCGGTCGAGTCCCTGGGCGGAACGATTTACGAGCAGTCGCCGGCCGTACGCATCGAGCGCGGCGCCACCCCGGTCGTGCACACACCACAAGGCAAGGTCAGAGCCAGGTTCATCATCGTCGCCGGCAACGCTTATCTGGGCAATCTGGTGCCGGAACTGGCCGCCAAGTCGATGCCTTGCGGCACTCAAGTGATTACCACCGAGCCACTGGGCGAAGAACTGGCGAAGGCCCTGCTGCCTCAGGACTACTGTGTCGAGGACTGCAACTACTTGCTCGACTATTACCGCCTCAGCGGCGACAAGCGCCTGATTTTCGGGGGTGGAGTGGTATACGGCGCGCGGGATCCGGCGAACATCGAAGCGATCATTCGACCGAAGATGCTCAAAGCGTTCCCGCAGCTCAAGGACGTGAAAATCGATTACGCGTGGACGGGCAACTTCCTGCTGACCCTGTCGCGCCTGCCTCAGGTCGGACGCTTGGGCGACAACATCTACTATTCCCAGGGCTGCAGCGGCCATGGCGTGACCTACACGCACCTGGCGGGCAAGGTTCTGGCCGAAGCCCTGCGCGGCCAGGCTGAGCGTTTTGACGCGTTTGCCGACCTGCCCCACTACCCGTTCCCAGGCGGACAAATGCTGCGTACCCCGTTCGCGGCGCTGGGTGCCTGGTACTACGGATTGCGGGACAAGCTCGGCGTGTGACCGACAGATGCAAAAAGGGGCCGCTATGTGCGGCCCCTTTTTATATGGCGATGCTTTACAACCGGTCGCGCGCGATACCGCTACGAATCCGCAGGATGTCCGCCAGTACCGCCAGGGCAATCTCTGCTGGCGTCTTGCTGCCCAGGTTCAGCCCTATTGGTGCATGAATCCGCCCCAACTCGACCTCCCCCAGCCCACCAATGCGCCGCAACCGCTCGAAACGCTTCTGCGAGGTCTGCATGGAGCCCATCACGCCGATATAGAACGCCTCGGTGCGCACCGCCTCCATCATCGCCAGGTCATCGATACGCGGATCGTGGGTCAAGGCCACCACCGCTGTGTCGCTGTGGCAGCCGCCATCGGCAATGAACACCGACGGCAGTTGGCGGCGAATCTCCACGTTTTCCAGCACGACGCCGTCCAGCACTTCGTCTCGCGGGTCACACAGGATCACTTCGAAACCCAGACCCACGGCAAACTCTGCACAAGCCTGAGCGACACTGGAGTAGCCGGCCAGCAGCAAGCGCTGAGCCGCGCCGACACGCACACGCACCCGATCGATTTCACGCTCGATACGCAGCCCCTGCTCGCGATCATCGAACAGACTGCGCGCACCGCTGAGCAGATCCACTTCGCGGATCAACCGACGCCGACCCAACAGTGCCGACTCCAGCTCGCGCAGATGCGCTTGCACCTCGCAGTCGGCGTCAAGCTTCTCGACCAGCACATCCAGCACCCCGCCACACGGCAGGCTGACGCGGGAGCGCGGATCGTCGCCTTCGCCGTAACGAACAACGCAGACCGGCTGCAGAAACGCGCCCTCGGCGACTCGCTCGAGAAAATCTTCCTCGACACAGCCCCCCGACAGCGAGCCAACCCAGCGTCCATCAGTGTTCACCGCCAGCAGCGAACCCGGTGCGCGTGGTGCCGAGCCGTAAGTGGCCAGCACCGTACACAGCCAGATACGCTGACCGGCCGCCGACCACTCAAGCGCCCGGCGCACGACTTGCAGATCGAGATGCTGCATATCAGTGCGCCTTGTGCTCAAGCGGCGGTGCATCGGCCCGCAACTTCTGCACGTCGTTCACCGCCAGATCATTCGGCTGACCGCCCCATCCCTGGCGCAGGTAGTTCAACAGATCCGTGAGTTGCTCGTCGCTCAACTTCTCGGCGATCCCTGGCATCGGCTGCATGTGTTCAAAACCGGAGAATTTCTGCTCACCGATGCCGTCGTCGATCACCCGCACCAGGTTACGCGGATCTTCCAGGCGCAACGTGGTGTTGCCACGCATGGCCACGGCGATGTGCGGTTTGCCCTCGCCGCCCGGCGCATGGCATCCGGCGCAGACATTCAAATATTCCTGACGGCCACGCTGAGCGCTTGGGCTCAGCTTGCCCAAAGGCACTTCGGTGAGCACTTTCGCCGCTGGTGGCTGATCACCAAGCAGGAAAGTCGCCATCGCTGCCAGATCCGGATCGCTGAGGCCCTGGGTGCTGTTGTGGAACACCGGGAACATCTCGTTGAACATCGTGCCCTGGGCGCTCATGCCATGCTTGAGGAACGAGCTCAGGTCCTGATGATTCCAGCCACGGGCCGCCAGGTCAGTGGCCAACAGACTCGGCGCCAGATAACCGTTGAGAATGCCGCCGGTCATACGCTTGTCCTGCTGCATCGCACCCGGCAAGCCGCGCGGCGTATGGCATTCGCCACAGTGACCCAGCACGTCGACCATGTACTGACCGCGCTTCCAGGCTTCGCTCTTGCCCTCGCCAGGCTCCAGTTTCACGTCCTTGCCGTACATCATGTTCCAGCCCATCAGGCCCAGGCGCACGTTGAACGGGAAACTCAGGCTGGTGACCGGCGCTGCACGCTCGATCGGTTCGATGGTTTTAAGGTAGGCATGGATCGCGTCGGAGTCTGCACGGGGCATCAGGTGATATGAGGTGTACGGCATCGCCGGATACAGGTTTGCGCCATCGCGGCGCTTGCCTTCGGTCAGCGCGGCAAAGAACTCATCATCACTGTACAGGCCGATGCCGTGCTCTTTACTCGGGGTGATGTTGGTGCCGTAGATCGTGCCGAACGGCGAAACGATCGGCAGACCACCCGCATAGGGCGCGCCGCCCGGTGCGGTGTGGCACGCCATGCAATCGGCGCCGCGGGCGAGGTATTCGCCCTGCTTGACCTGCGCATCATCGGCGTGGGCCAGCAACACAGGCGCAGCCAGGCCGACCGCCAATGCCAGGCGGGAAAGTAGAGACTTCATGCTTAACCCTCCTTGACCAGGCCGAGATCGGTCAGCACATTGCGCGTGGCGCTGTAGTAGCGCACGTAGCCGGTGCAACGGCAGATGTGATGACCGAGGCTGTCCTCGATGACTTTTTCCAGCTGGCTTTTGACGATGGGCTGACGCTGCAGCTTTTCCACCAGCACGGTCGCGGCATTCACGAAACCCGGCGCACAGTAGCTGCACTGGAAGGCGAATTCATCGACGAAGCGCTGCTGGATCGGGTTCAGCTCGGTGACCTTGCCCTGCTCGTCGCGGGTGGCATGGCCTTCGATGGTCCGAACCTTCTTGCCTTCGAAATAGTGCGCGCCAGTGATGCAGGTGCGCACTTCTTCGCTGGTGCCGTCGGGGTTGTCGACGATCACCACGCAAGCGTGGCAGATGCCCTGGCCGCAACCCAGGCGCGAACCGGTGAGGTTCTTGTACTCATGCAGGTAGTCGATCATCGGCAGGTCATCAGGGATGTCCACCGGGCCGACGGATTGACCGTTGAGGGTCAGTTGAAGCGGACGGTTAGCCATTGAGGGCCTCCTTGATGCGTGCAGAAGTGATAGGCAGGTCGCGGACACGTTTACCGATGGCATGAGCCACGGCGTTACCGATGGCACCGACCACCGGAATCATCACCACCTCGGCGATGCCCTTGGACGGGTCGCTTGGCGACAGTGGCGGCAGGATGTCCGCCGTCTGTTTCCACACAGCAACGTGGCGCGCCATTGGCAGGCGGTAACGGTTGAAGTTCCAGTCGCCCTCCCCCGGGCCGCCTTCATACAGTGGCATCTCTTCCATCAACGCATGGCCGATGCCCATCGCGATACCGCCTTCGAGCTGGCCCTTGACCAGTTCTTCCACCAGCACTCGACCGCACTCGACCCACGAGTGATGGTTGAGCACCGACACTTCTGCCGACCCCTTGTTGACCTTCACTTCCACCAGCGTCGCGACCGGGCTGTAGTAAGTCACCGCCGCATTGTTCAACTGAGTTGCCGGGTAGGCGATGTTCTGCCGATCCAGCAAATGGAAACCAGCGCTGCTCATCTGCGCCTTCTTCGCCTTTGGCGCACCGTCACCGTACTTGACCGCCAACCCATCGAGCGGCAGACGCTCACGCACGCCGTCAATGCTGAACTCGGCCTCGGCCCAGCTCCAGCGGTTGAAGCCATGCACGGTCGCGCCAGTCACCAGCCCGCGTTCGTGGGCGCGCTTGGCCAGCATCGCAAACGGCAACGGTTCCATGCCGTTGGCGGTGAGTTTGCCGTCGACCCAATGGGCGTCTTCGCGGCGCACCACGTATGGGTTGGCCTGGCCGCCGTAAGGGCCTTGTCGCCAGATCTCCAGCGCCGCCGGCCACAGACCGTGGTTGAACAACACGCGCGCAGCTTCACGGGTGGCATGGCTGAAGTAGTAGGCGGAGTTGGTCGCCGACGACGCCGAAGCGATTTTGCCGACCCAGCGCGGGTTACGCAGGAAGCCGTCCTGCTCGGCCTGGCTCATGATGTATGGGTTGCCGCCAGTGATCAGCTGCATTTCCTTCCAGTCGGTTTCGCCGGTCTTCACTTCGTGCGCAGGCAGGCCGAGGAAGTCGGCCACTACCATCGCTTGTGAAGTGGACATGCCGGTGCCGATCTCGATACCAATGTGACGCAAGTTGATGCGCCCTTCAGCGGTGAACTCGATGCTGGCCATCGGCGCTTCCGAACCGGTACCGAAGTCTTTCTGGCAGATGGCGAAGCCGATGCCGTACCAGTTATCCGGATCGGCGGCTTCGCGCTGCTTCTTGATCGCGTCGCGGTTTTTCCAGGTGTCGTGGACGGCCGCCTTGTCGAGAATCTCGTGCAGGCGCAAGGCACCGGCCGGGATTGCGCCCTGGGTGTTTTTCATGCCCGAGCGCAGTGCGTTTTTGCGGCGCAGCTCAATGGCATCGACACCGAGGCGATCGGCGATTTCGTCGACCATCATTTCGGTCGACGCCATGCTCTGCAGGGTGCCGTAGCCACGCATCGACCCGGCTTCTACCGCGCGGGAATGGTAAGCCGTGACCTGCAGATCGTTCTGCGGCATGTAGTAGATCGATTGTGCTGCCGTGGCGCCCACTGCAGCCACCGAAGGGCTGTAGTTGATGCGCCCGCCACCGTCGACGCTCATTTCAGCGCGGAAGATCTTGAAGCTGTAGTCGTTCTTGTCCACCGCCAATTGATAGCGAATGTCGAACGGGTGACGCTTGATACCGCTCTGGAACTGCTCATAGCGGTCGTTGGCCAGACGCACCGGCACACCGGCGCCGTACAACGCCGCCAGCGCTGCGTAGTAGACGAAAATGTTGTGGTCCTTGGAGCCGTAGCCGACGGTATAGCCCGGGTGCATGTTCAGGTTGGCCAGGCCAAAGCGCGACGGCGCGATCATCTTCGCGGTTTCGGTCGCCGCCTCCAGCGGGCATTGGGTGGCAACCACGAAATTCAGGGTCTTGGTGGCCGGGTCGTACCAGCCGTTGCCGTTGTCCGGTTCCATGGCGGCCGGTTCGATCGACGGGGTCTTGTAGCGCTCATCGAACACCAGCCAGTTTTCCGGCGGCGCATCGATCTGCTGTTTCATGCGCTCGGCATAAAACAACCCACGCTCGGTCAGATTACCGTGCAGGTTCGGCTGGGCATTCCACACCGGACGGCGATTGCGCAGCATCGGGAACAGGATCGAATCCTTGAGGCTGGCAAACTCGTCTTCGTCCGCCGAGGTCGCTCCGCCAACGCGTACGTAGCGGAAGCTGCCGTACGGATCGCCTTCATAGAACGGCACCTGGGCACCGTAACGAATTGCCTTGTCATTGAACTTGAGTTGGTTCTTGGCCTGACGGAAACGCTCGAAATCGTTCCAGATCAGGATCGCCACGGGGTGCCCGATGAACATCGGCACCTTGCCGGCCGGCAGCAATGGATCCGGAGCGTGCTCCTCAGGGAACACGATACCGTCCTTGACCAAGTCTTCGGCGGTAACGATGCGGTCCGGCTGCAACCCGGCACCGAGCCACGACAGATCGATACCTGCAAAGATGTGGTCGGCCTTGATGGTTTTGAGCAGCATGGCGTGGCCCTGTTGCTGCGGCCAGCCCGGCATGTCCTTGGCGCGGATGTCGCGGGCAAAGACTTTGCTGCCGCAGACCTTGGACAAGGCATCGTTACGGGCGCGCGCCTTGCCATTGTTGCCGAGCCACTGCTCGGACGGCACGGTCACGCTGTTTTCCATCAAGGCAGCCAGCGCCTGGCTGCTCAATGGCGTGAGCGTCACGCTCACACCCGCTACCAGCCCGCCCTGAAGGAACGAGCGCCGGGATATATCACGGTTGGACATGGATCATCCTTTGGGCGGTCATGGAATCCGCCCTTCTGATTATGTACTGGAAATCTCGAGTCTTGCAGAAGCCCTTCTGGACGTGGCAAAGGGCTGTAATGACAGTGCAAAGCTGACCGAAAGGTTAAGTTTATAGGCTTACGACCTTGCGGAAAACCAAAAACTGACCAAAAGATCAAAAAACCGCGACTTTTTGGCGCAGGGCATTGAGGGTGTCGACGGACGACGAGAACAAGATTTGCCCGATTCGGGGACAGGCATTCAGAAAGGACTGACAGGAAAGATACAGGAAGGGAAAAATCAAATTTCAGAAACAAAAAACCCCGGTCTTTCGACCAGGGTCTTTGCTATCGACTCGAAGCAGCCAGTGGCTTCTTCGTAGCTCCAAGGCGTTCAGTTGGCCTTGAGGCAGATATGGCGCAGCGGACGGGACTCGAACCCGCGACCCCCGGCGTGACAGGCCGGTATTCTAACCGACTGAACTACCGCTGCGTATCGCTTTGAGCAGATGCTCAAGTAACTCGTCTGATTAAAAGCTCCGAGACTTTTCAATCTCTCTTTCAATCTCGAATCAGGGCATCCCCGACTCGGAAAATATGGCGCAGCGGACGGGACTCGAACCCGCGACCCCCGGCGTGACAGGCCGGTATTCTAACCGACTGAACTACCGCTGCGCGTCGGTGGAGGCATTTCAGCCTACCTCTTGCTTTCGCAAGTTTCTCGGGAGTGGTGGGTGATGACGGGATCGAACCGCCGACATTCTGCTTGTAAGGCAGACGCTCTCCCAGCTGAGCTAATCACCCGTTTGCATCTCCGAGGCCGCGAAATTTACGCAGGTAACGAACCTAAGTCAATACCCTGCTTGAAGTTTTTCTGAAAAAGACAAAATTCTTTCAATCGGGAGCGCATCTACTCCAGTCAGACTGCTTGCTCGCGAAGACGGTGGCACATTCAAGACCGGTCGGCGCCAATGCCGGATTACTCGCTATAAATCATCTTCTTGGTCATGCCGCCATCGACCACGAATTCCTGACCGGTGACAAATCCGGCATTCCTCGACAGCAGCCAGGCCACCATCGCCGCGACATCCTCAACCGTCCCCACCCTGCCCGCCGGATGCTGGGCATGATCAGCCTCGGTCAATGGCTCGGCACGCCGCACCGAGGGGTCGCGCGCATCGATCCAGCCAGGACTGACGGCATTGACCCGAATCTCCGGGCCAAGACTGATGGCCAACGCGTGAGTCAGGGCCAACAGGCCACCCTTGCTCGCCGCATAGGCTTCCGTATCGGGTTCCGACTGCCCGGCGCGGGTCGAGGCCAGATTGACGATCGAACCGCTGTGAGCCCGCAGGTACGGGGCGCAGTGCTTGGCCAACAACATCGGACCGCTGAGGTTCACCGCCAACACCCGATTCCAGTGAGCCAGATCCAGGCTTTCCAGCGTGATGTTGTGCGGATCGGCAACCGCCGCATTGCAAACCAGCGCATCCAGGCGCCCGAACTGACCGAGCACCTCGGCCACGCCCAGCGCAACCTGCCCTTCGTTGGCGACATCCATGGCGATGAACCAGGCGTTGTCGCCCAGCACTTTCGCCACTTTCGAGCCACGCTCCCGGTCCAGATCCGTCAGCACGACTTGCCAACCTTCGCTGATCAGCCAGGCCGAGATCCCCAAGCCAATGCCCCGCGCAGCGCCGGTCACCAGCGCAACGCGACCATTTGAGCCTGTGCTCGGTGCAGACAACTCGATCACAACGCTGCCAGGCCGCGCGCCAGATCGGCTTGCAGGTCCGCCACGTCCTCCAGGCCGACCGCAATGCGGATCAGGCTGTCACGAATGCCCGCCGCTTC
The DNA here is from genome assembly GCF_002113025.1 of Pseudomonas sp. B28(2017). Lineage (GTDB taxonomy): Bacteria > Pseudomonadota > Gammaproteobacteria > Pseudomonadales > Pseudomonadaceae > Aquipseudomonas. The sequence goes on from NZ_NEJH01000004.1 coordinate 106,945, forward strand.
ACGCTCTTGCGGCGCCAGGCGGCCATGGGACGTGGTGCTCGGGTGCGTGATGGTGGTCTTGCTGTCGCCCAGGTTGGCGGTGATCGAAATCAGGCGCGTGGCATCGATAAAACGCCAGGCACCCTCTTTGCCACCCTTCACCTCAAAGCTGACGACAGCACCAAAACCCTTCTGCTGACGCAGCGCCAGTTCGTGCTGCGGATGACTCTTGAGGCCGGCGTAATGGACTTTCTCGATGCCTTCCTGCTGCTCCAGCCACTCGGCCAGTTGCTGGGCGTTGGCGCAATGCGCTTTCATCCGCAGGTTCAGGGTTTCCAGACCCTTGAGGAAGATCCAGGCGTTGAACGGGCTCAGGGTCGGCCCGGCGGTACGCAGGAAGCCCACCACTTCTTTCATCTGCTCGCTACGACCGGCGACCACGCCGCCCATGCAACGGCCCTGGCCGTCGATGAACTTGGTGGCCGAATGCACGACGATGTCTGCGCCCATTTTCAGCGGCTGCTGCAGTGCCGGCGTGCAGAAACAGTTATCGACCACCAGCATCGCGCCCTTGGCATGCGCGATTTCCGACAGAGCTGCAATGTCCACCAACTCGGCCAACGGATTGGATGGCGATTCGACGAACAGCAGCCTGGTGTTGGCCTTGATTGCCGCATCCCAACCGGACAGATCGGCCAGGGCAACGTAGTCGACTTCGATGCCGAAGCGCTTGAAGTACTTTTCGAACAGGCTGATGGTCGAGCCGAAAACGCTGCGCGACACCAGCACGTGATCACCGGCACTGCACAGGCTCATCACCACGGCCATGATGGCCGCCATGCCGGTGGCCGTGGCCACGGCCTGCTCGGCGCTCTCCAGCGCGGCGATGCGCTCTTCGAATGCGCGCACGGTCGGGTTGGTGTAGCGCGAATAAACGTTGCCCGGTACTTCGCCAGCGAAGCGCGCAGCGGCGTCGGCGGCGGTACGGAATACATAGCTGGAGGTGAAGAACATCGGATCACCGTGTTCGCCTTCCGGCGTACGGTGCTGACCGGCACGTACGGCCAGGGTATCGAACGCTACACCTTCGAGGTCGCTATCCAGCCGACCGGCATCCCATTCCTGACTCATGCTGTCACTCCTTGCCCTGCTCTTGATAGATGAAAGTCTTTTTGCCAGATACAAAACCGGCCCCTCAGGGCCGGTAGAAACTCAGTTGTTGTACAGATCGATGATCGCACTGACTGCCTGCGTCTTGACCTTGGAGGCATCGTTGCGTGCCTGCTCGATCTTGTTCAGGTAAGCCTCGTCGACGTCGCCGGTGACGTACTGGCCATCGAACACCGCGCAATCGAACTTGTCGATCTTGATCTTGCCGCCACCGACCGCTTCGATCAAGTCAGGCAGGTCCTGATAGACCAGCCAGTCGGCGCCGATCAGGTCAGCCACGTCCTGAGTCGAGCGGTTGTGGGCGATCAGTTCGTGGGCGCTCGGCATGTCGATACCGTAGACGTTCGGGTAGCGAACCGCTGGAGCCGCGGAACAGAAATAAACGTTCTTCGCGCCGGCTTCGCGGGCCATCTGGATGATCTGCTTGCAAGTGGTTCCGCGAACGATGGAGTCATCCACCAGCATCACGTTCTTGCCGCGGAATTCCAGCTCGATGGCGTTGAGTTTCTGGCGTACGGATTTTTTCCGCGCTGCCTGGCCCGGCATGATGAAGGTCCGGCCGATGTAGCGGTTCTTCACGAAACCTTCGCGGAACTTCACGCCCAGGTGGTTCGCCAGTTCCAGCGCCGCGGTGCGGCTGGTGTCCGGAATCGGGATGACCACGTCGATGTCGTGATCCGGACGCTCGCGCTGGATCTTCTCGGCGAGTTTCTCACCCATGCGCAGACGGGCCTTGTAGACCGACACGCCGTCGATGATCGAATCCGGACGCGCCAGGTAGACGTGTTCGAAGATGCACGGGGTGAGGGACGGGTTGGTCGCGCACTGACGGGTGTACAGCTTGCCCTCTTCAGTGATGTAGACCGCTTCGCCGGGAGCCAGGTCGCGAATCAGGGTGAAGCCGAGCACGTCCAGGGAGACACTTTCCGAGGCGATCATGTACTCGACGCCTTCGTCGGTGTGACGCTGGCCGAAAACGATCGGGCGGATGCCGTGCGGGTCGCGGAAACCGACGATGCCGTAGCCGGTGATCATCGCTACGACGGCATAACCACCGACGCAACGGTTGTGCACGTCGGTGACGGCGGCGAACACGTCTTCTTCGGTCGGCTGCAACTTGCCGCGCTGAGCCAGCTCGTGCGCAAACACGTTGAGCAGCACTTCCGAGTCGGAACTGGTGTTGACGTGGCGCAGGTCAGATTCGTAAATCTCCTTGGCCAGTTGTTCAACGTTGGTCAGGTTACCGTTGTGCGCCAGGGTAATGCCGTAAGGCGAGTTGACGTAAAACGGTTGAGCTTCAGCCGACGTCGAGCTACCCGCGGTCGGATACCGCACATGACCAATGCCCATGTGGCCGACCAGGCGCTGCATGTGACGCTGCTGGAACACGTCACGCACCAGACCGTTGTCCTTGCGCAGGAATAACCGGCCATCATGGCTGGTCACGATACCGGCAGCGTCCTGGCCGCGGTGCTGGAGGACGGTTAGCGCGTCATACAGCGCCTGATTGACGTTCGACTTACCGACGATACCGACGATGCCACACATGCGACGCAACCCCTACTTAATGGATCTGAACTGAGCACTACTCACTGAGGCGTTTTGGCCATCGGCAAGAGTTGCTCCTTGAACGGAATATCAGCGGGTACGCTGATTCCGCTGGCAAGCCACTGACTGCTCCACCCGAGGATCAGGTTTTTGGACCAGTCGGCGACCAATAGAAATCTTGGCACGAGCTGTGACTCTTTCCACCACCCGTCCTGCTGTACCGGCCCCAGGCTCAACAGCCCGACGGCGATAACCACCAGCAACCCGCCACGCGCGGCGCCGAAGGCCATGCCGAGGAATCGGTCGGTCCCGGAGAGCCCGGTGACGCGAACCAGTTCGCCGATAAGATAATTGATCATTGCGCCTACGATTAAAGTGGCGACAAACATGATGGCACAGCCCGTTATTATACGGGCCGACGGTGTTTGAATGTACCCGCCGAGGTACTCGGACAGTGAACCACCGAACATCCAGGCCACGACTCCTGCGATGATCCAGGTCACCAGCGACAGTGCTTCCTTGACGAAGCCGCGGCTCAGACTGATCAATGCGGAGATGGCGATGATTGCTACGATCGCCCAGTCAACCCAGGTAAATGGCACAGTGCAGCCTACAGACGGATAAGGCGGCGCATTTTAGCAGAGCCCATGCTTATCGGTAAGCTGCGATTGTCAGTGCATTTCATATCGGGGCGATAGTTTTAGCCACGTTCCGGCTGAAAACGCACGACAAAACCCTTGAGGTTCTGCTGGCGGTTGAGCAAGTCACGCAGACGGTCGGCTTCGGCGCGCTCGATCAACGGCCCGACAAACACCCGGTTTTTGCCGTCGGCGGTACGGATGTAGGCGTTGTAACCCTGGCTGCGCAGGGTTTTCTGAAGATTTTCTGCGCTTTCACGATTCGACAGGCTCGCCAGTTGCACCGACCAGCTGACAGACAAGCCATTGGCATCGACACGGCTTTGCGTGGTGTCCGGCTTGCCCGGAGCCGCCGCGATGGGCTGGGCAGGCGTTGTCGCAGGCTTGGCAGCCAGGGCCGGTGCTGGTGCTGGTGCTGGCGGCGGTGTAACCGGTTTGGCAGCCGCAGCGGTAGCCGGAGCTGGAGCCACCGGCGCAGTTGGCACCGCCGGCGCTTCCTGCTGGGCGATTTCGTCATCGCTCGGCACGGGCTCCTGAGGCAAGGCTTGCGGCTCAGGCACCACTACGGGCTCGACCCTCACCTGAGGCATCACAGGCGCCTGCGGAGCCGCAGGCGCGTCAACCGTCACCTGGCGCTGCTCGTCCTGGCGGGAAAACAGCATCGGCAGAAAAATCACCGCCAGCGCAACCAACACCAGGGCGCCAACCATGCGCTGCTTGTATGCCTTATCCAGCAATGCCATTTGCCGCGTCCTCCGTGGAGCGCCGGGCCAGCCATTCAAGGGCCTCAGCGACACAATAAAATGATCCGAACAACAGGATTTCGTCGTCGTTCGTGGCCTGGGCACACTGCCCTTCCAGGGCGGCCGCTACACTTTCGTATGACGTGACCGAAGCACCCAGACCTTGCAACGCATTATGCAAATCCGCAACCGGACGCGCCCGAGGCGAATCCAGAGGTGCGACAGCCCAGTGCTGGACACTAGCATTCAACTCGCCGACAACACCACCCAGGTCCTTGTCCGCCAGCAGCCCGAACACCGCCAATCGCTTGCCGACCGGCGGGCGACTGGCCAGGCGACGAGCCAGATACTCCGCCGCATGGGGGTTATGCCCCACATCCAGCAATAGATTCAAGCGTTTGCCTTGCCACTCGAACTTACGGCGATCCAGACGACCGACCACCCTGGTTGCCCGCAGTGCCTCGATGATCTGCGCATCCACCCAAGGCAAGCCGAGCAACAAGTAAGCCTGCAACGCCAGCGCAGCGTTTTCCATCGGCAGATCGAGCAGTGGCAGGTCGCGCAACTCGACTGCCTGCCCTTGCGCATCGACACCGCGCCACTGCCAGTTGTGATCGGTCATGCCGAGATCAAAATCGCGTCCACGCAGGAAAAACGGGCAATTGAGCTCGCGCGCCTTGTCCAGCAAAGGTTGTGGCGGACGCAGATCGCCGCAGAGCGCAGGCGCGCCCTGACGGAAAATACCGGCCTTCTCGAAGGCCACGGACTCACGGGTATCACCGAGATAATCCGCATGATCGACACCAATACTGGTAACCAGCGCCATGTCGGCGTCCACCACGTTGACCGTATCCAGACGACCACCCAGACCGACCTCCAGCACCACGGCATCGAGCCCGGAGCGCTGGAACAGCCAGAATGCCGCCAGGGTGCCCATTTCGAAGTAAGTCAGGGAGGTATCGCCGCGCCCGGCCTCTACCGCAGCAAAGGCCTCGCACAGCTCGGCATCAGTGGCTTCGACGCCATTGACCTGCACCCGCTCGTTGTAGCGCAGCAGGTGCGGAGAGTTGTAGACACCGACTTTCAGGCCTTGCGCGCGCAGCAGGGACGCCATGAACGCACAGGTAGAGCCCTTGCCGTTGGTGCCGGTGACCGTGATCACCCGAGGCGCCGGCTTGCCCAGTCCCATGCGGGACGCTACCTGTTGCGAGCGCTCCAGGCCCATGTCGATGGCCGAAGGGTGCAACTGCTCAAGGTAGGCGAGCCATTCGCCAAGGGTACGTTGGGTCATAGGTTGGCAGGCACCGGTGGAACGACGATTTTCTCGACTGGCGCGGCGACGAACTTCGGCGTCGGCAGGCCCATCATTTGCGCCAGCAGGTTGCCCAGGCGCGGACGCAGCTCCTGACGGTCGATGATCATGTCGATGGCACCGTGCTCCAGCAGGAACTCGCTGCGCTGGAAGCCTTCCGGCAGTTTTTCGCGCACGGTTTGCTCAATCACACGCGGACCGGCAAAACCGATCAACGCCTTCGGCTCACCGACAATCACGTCGCCCAGCATCGCCAGACTGGCGGAAACGCCGCCGTAGACCGGGTCGGTCAACACGGAGATGAACGGAATGCCTTCTTCACGCAGACGAGCCAGTACCGCGGAGGTCTTGGCCATTTGCATCAGGGAAATCAGTGCTTCCTGCATCCGCGCACCGCCGGAAGCCGAGAAGCAGACCATCGGGCAACGTTTTTCCAGGGCGTAGTTGGCTGCGCGAACGAAACGCTCACCGACGATGGCGCCCATCGAACCGCCCATGAAGGAAAACTCGAACGCCGAAACCACGATCGGCATGCCCAGCAAAGTGCCACTCATGGAAACCAGCGCGTCTTTTTCGCCGGTCTGCTTTTGGGCAGCGGTCAGGCGGTCCTTGTATTTCTTGCCGTCGCGGAATTTCAGACGGTCAACCGGCTCCAGGTCCGCACCCAGCTCGGTACGGCCTTCAACGTCGAGGAAGATGTCGATACGGGCGCGGGCGCCGATACGCATGTGATGGTTGCACTTGGGGCAAACGTCCAGGGTCTTTTCCAACTCCGGACGATACAGCACAGCCTCGCAAGACGGGCATTTGTGCCAAAGACCTTCAGGCACCGAGCTCTTCTTGACCTCGGAACGCATGATCGAAGGGATCAGTTTGTCTACTAACCAGTTGCTCATGCTTTCTTTCTCCAGTACCGGCGGCCCGAACGCTCTGGTTCGCAGCCCCGTGTATGCCCTAGCGCTAAATTCATGTGTGCGGCGACGGTCGATGGACTTGCCACGGTCAGCGCGAAACATGACCTGCGTGCAACCAGAAACCCTCGGATATGCCTGCTGTGTGCAGTGCATCCGCTTTGTACAGTGCAGTGGACGGCGGCAGTCTGCCAGCCGTCACATCAACAGGTGCTACCACGTACCGCTTTGATGAATGCCTGAATCTTTGCGTGGTCCTTGATGCCCTTGCTCGCCTCTACCCCGCCGCTGACATCCACGGCGTAAGGCCGAACGCGCGCAACCGCCTCGGCGACGTTATCCGGCGTCAGACCACCTGCCAGAATGATCGGCTTGCTCAAGCCTTGCGGTATCAATGACCAGTCGAATGCCTCACCGGTTCCTCCGGGAACGCCTTCGACGTAGGTATCGAGCAGGATTCCACTGGCACTTGCATAAGCATCACAGGCCGCGGCGATGTCATCACCGGCCTTTACCCGCAATGCCTTGATGTACGGCCGGTGCCAGCCTTCACATTCAGTGGCGGTTTCGTCGCCATGGAACTGCAACAGATCCAGCGGCACCGCGTCGAGGATTTCCCCCAGCTCGCAACGGCTGGCATTGACGAACAAACCCACGGTGGTCACGAACGGCGGCAGCGCCTTGATGATCGAGCGCGCCTGCTGGAACGTCACCGCACGGGGGCTTTTGGCGTAAAACACCAATCCGATGGCATCCGCCCCGGCCTCGACGGCCGCCAACGCATCTTCCATGCGGGTAATCCCACAGATCTTGCTGCGAACGGCTGACATGTCGATACAACTCCAAGACAAATCCGGGAAAGTCCCGGATGGTAGCAAAAGCATTCGAGGGCGTCAGCCGCCAAGTTCCGAGAAGCCGGTCAGGAAGTGCGGACCGATGTAACGCTCGGGCAACTCGAACTCGTCACGGTACTCGACCTGGACCAGATACAAACCGAATGGATGCGCCGTCACGCCACCGGTCCGTCGAATCCGGCTTTCCAGCACTTCTTTCATCCACTCCACCGGACGCTCACCGGCGCCGATGGTCATCAGCACGCCGGCAATGTTGCGCACCATGTGATGCAGGAAGGCGCTGGCGCGAATATCCAGCACGATCATCTTGCCGTGACGGGTGACGCGCAGGTGGTGCAGCTCCTTGATCGGCGACTTGGCCTGGCACTGGCCGGCGCGAAAAGCGCTGAAGTCATGGGTGCCGAGCAGGTATTGAGCGGCCTCGGCCATGCGCTCGACGTCCAGCGGACGGTGGTTCCAGGTCACTTCTTCGTTCAGGTGCGCCGGGCGGATCTGATCGTTGTAGATCACGTAGCGATAACGCCGGGCGATGGCCTTGAACCGCGCATGGAAATGCGCCGGCATGACCTTGGCCCAACTGACACTGACGTCGTGGGGCAAGTTGATGTTGGCGCCCATGGTCCAGGCCTTCATCGAACGCTCGACCTGGGTGTCGAAATGCACCACCTGCCCGCAGGCATGCACCCCGGCGTCGGTACGCCCGGCGCACATCAGCGAAACGGGTGAGTCGGCGACTTTGGACAAGGCGTTTTCGAGGGTTTCCTGCACGGTGAGCACCCCGGATGCCTGGCGCTGCCAGCCGCGGTAGCGCGAGCCTTTGTATTCGACGCCCAGCGCGATCCGGAAAAAGCCTTCGGCAGCCATTTCGGCGGCCGGGTTATCTATATTTGCCAAGGAGGGACAGCCTGCTGATGTACCAAAGGCGGGCATTATAAGGCCGCCGGACGGGGATGCCAGAGAGATCTCCACTGACTGCTCCGGCAAAACAAAAACGGCAGCCTCAATGGGCTGCCGCTCTTTCACAACATACCGATCACTCAAGCCAGGCGCGAAAGCATTTCCCTGGCTTCGCTCTTCTGCTCGTCACTGCCTTCGCTCACGACCTCTTTGAGGATGTCGCGGGCGCCCTCGCTGTCGCCCATGTCGATATAGGCCTGAGCCAGATCGAGCTTGGTAGCGGCTTCATCGGTACCCGAGAGGAAGCCGAAGTCATCATCGTCACCCAGTGCAGCATCAGCCTCGGTAAAGGTCGGCTCGCCGATGCTGCTGGACAGGCTCTCCAGCTCGGCATTGACATCATCCAGCTCTGCCGCGAACGCATCCGGCGTGTCCATTTCGTCTGCCAGCGACAGATCGAAATCAGCCGGCAATTCCAGATCATCCAGCGCGACCTCAGGCACAGCCGTGGTTTCGGCAGCTGGAAAATCCTTCACCCCTGCATCCAGATCCAGCAGGAAGTCGTCTTCAGCCAGCATCGCCGGCGACGGTTGCGCACCGAGATCCAGGTCAAGATCGAAGTCCGACAGATCGTCGAGGCTTTCCTTGATTTCAGTCTGTTGCTGCAGCACCGACTCAAAGCTCAGGTCATCGTCCTGCGGGAACTCACCCAGATCTGGCAACTCTGCCACTTCAGGCTCCGGCGCGGGCGCAGGCGCCACAGGTGTGATCGCGTCCAGATCGTCCAGGCTCAGGTCGAAGGCGCTGTCGAGGTCGTCCTCGAACGGTGCCGGTTCTGCCGCCGGCGCCTGTGGCTCGTCGAGCAACAGATCCTTGACGTATTGCGCGTCCAGCTCGGCAGCAACGGCGGCTGCCGCGATGCCACCGGCAGCCACCAGCGCCATGGCCGGGAAGCGGCTTTTGAGTTTTTCAACCTGGGCGAAATTGTCGCCATTGGCCACCAACTGACGCTCCTGGCCGACGAACGCATCGCGGTCGCCTTGCTGGCCGTAGACTTCCATCAGCTTCAAGCGCAAGTCACTGCGCTTGGGCTCTTGCTTGACGCCGTCCTCCAGCAACGCGGCAGCCTGGTTCAGACGACCGGCATTGATGTGCGACTGAGCCTGGCCCAGCACGTCATCGGAACGCTCGGCAGCCGGCGCCACCAATGGCGCGGCGATCGGCGTGGTCATCACGACCGGGGCAACCACTGGCGCTGGCGCGGGAGCAGGCGTCGCTGCAGTCGCCAGCTTCACGCTCGGCGGCGGAACTTCCAGGCCTTCGAAGCTGCTTTCCGGCAAGTCGAAATCGGCCGAGAACGGTTGCTCTTCGGCCAAGGCACGCGCCATGCGCATATGTTTCTCGGCTTCTTGCCGGGCTTTGCGGCGGCGTGCCAGCAACAACAGCAAGAGCAGCAGAATCACCGCACCGCCACCCATCAGGCCCAGCAGCACCGGATTGGTCAGCAACTCATTGAATTTCTGATCGTCGGATGCGGTCGGTGTCACCTCGACAGGTTTCTCGACCGGCGCCGGAGCTGCCTCGGGCGCCGCAGCCACTGGTGCAGGTGCAACCGGTGCAGTTTCTGCCGGAGCAGGCGCAGCCGCCGGGCTGGCAGCCAGCTCGGCGGACATTGCCGGGGCCATTGCGGCGGCGGGTGCGCCATTCGCGCCCTCGGCCTGCAACTTGGCCAGTTGATTGTTCTTCAACTCAATCAGGCGTTGCAGCTTGTCCACCTGACTTTGCAGGTCGGCCATACGGCTTTTCAGTTCGGCGTTATCACGACGACTGGTGTCGAGGCTTTCCTGAGTCAGCGCCAGCTTGTTGGCGAGGGCCCTGGCATCTCCGGCAGCACCTTTGCCACGGTTCTTGCCGGACTCGGCGGAAACCAGGCTCAGCTTGTCACCGACCGCTTGAGCCGGAGCACCGTCGGTGCGAGCGCGATGGGTGGCGTCGAGCTGCTGCTGCCCTGCCCCGGGTTTGGCCACATAACGGCGCCCCTGACGCCAGGCCTTGTTTTGCGCGGCCACTTCGGCAACGGCCTTGGGTTGCGGCAGGCTCGTGCTCTGTGCCTGGTCCGGCATGCGCAGCACCTGGCCGGTTTTCAAGCGGTTGATGTTGCCATCAATGAAGGCGTCCGGGTTCAGTGCCTGGATGGCCAGCATGGTTTGCTGGATCGAACCGCCATTACGCGCTTTTGCGGCGATTTCCCACAGGGTATCCCGTGGCGTGGTGGTGTATCGGGACGGCTTGGTTGCACCGGTAACCGGCGCGGCGACGGATTGAGTCGGTACAGGCTGCGCAGCCGCCTCGGCGGTCTGTGGCGAGAATTTCGATGGATCGAGCAACACACTGTAGTCGCGCAGCAAACGGCCGTTCGGCCACATGACCTGAACCAGGAACTTCACCATGGGTTCGGAGAGTGGCTTGCTGGAGGTCACGCGCAGGATGCTTTTGCCGCTGGCATTGAGCACCGGAGTGAAGGTCAAGTCATTGAGAAACGCCTGGCGATCGACACCGGCCTTGGCGAAATCTTCCGGAGAAGCCAGGCTCGGTACCACTTCAGCAGCGGTGAGATCCTTGACATCGAGCAGCTCGATTTCCGCTACCAGTGGCTGGTTGAGCGTCGATTTCAGGGTCAACTCCCCGAGCCCGAGGGCATGCGCCATACCGGAGGACAGCGCCGAGGCGGCCGCTATTGCTAACACCAGTTTGCGAACTTGAACCATTAGCTCATCCTTAGTTTGAACATTCCTCGGCCAGCGAGAAGGTATTGATAGCCGCTGCCGCAAGGCATTGCACACGACGGCGAGGGTCGTCGCGCGCGGTCATTTCATTGATGCCCCGGAAAGCCCCGCAGAGTGGCTCGCCTTCAGCATTCCGGCAAGCATAGGCTCGCCCGGAATCATTCGACAAATTGTCGCAAAGTATCTTTTACAGCAGGTCTTTTATCAACAACTCAGCCAACTGCACAGCGTTGAGCGCTGCGCCTTTGCGTACATTATCTGACGTCAGCCACAAATTAAGTTCCGACAGGTCGTCGATACCCTGGCGAACCCGCCCCACATAGACCACATCCTGCCCTACCGCATCGCCCACTGGCGTCGGGTAATCGCCGGCTTCCACCAGCTCGATTCCGGGGGCGTCCTCCAGGGCTGCATTGATCTTCGCCAGGTCGATTTCACTCGCGGACTGCAGGGTCACGCTATAGCTATCGCCAAAAAACACCGGGGCTTGAATGCAAGTGACGGAAATCTTCAATGAAGGCAACGCCATGACCTGGCGCAGCTCACGTACCAGGCGTTTTTCCAGCAACGTATGACCTTGCTCATCCGGTTTGCCGACCTGGGCCAACAGGTTGAAAGCCATTTGCCGGTCAAAGAATTTCGGCTCCAGCGGCCGCACATTCAGCAGTTCGGCTGTTTGCCGGGCGAGCTCAGTCACAGCTTCGCGGCCCTGGGCCGATACTGCCAGGCTGGCGGTCAGGTTGATGCGCTGCAAATCGAGCAACACCATCAGCGGCGCGAGCACTACCGCCAGCGTGGTGGTCGACGGACTTGGACTGCTGACCTGGAACGGTTTTTTCAAGCCGGCCAACACCTGAGCGTTGGCCTCGGGCACGACCTGTGGCGCCTTTTCGGCCGGCAAGGCACCGGAGAGATCGATCACCGAGCAACCGGTATCGGTCGCACGGGAAGCAAAACTCAATGAAACCGCCGGGCCGGCGGCAAAGAATGCCAACTGCACCTTACTGAAGTCGAACTCATCGACCTCCCGCACCCGCACGCTCTTGCCGCGAAACGATACGGAACTGCCGGCCGATTCGCTGCCGGCCAGCAGGTGTAGGGTGCCGATCGGGAAATCGCGCTCTTCGAGAATCTGCACGAGTGTTTCGCCAACAGTACCGGTGGCGCCGATCACGGCAATATCAATGGACTGGCTCATGGTTTGACCTCTGGCGAAACGCGGGGAGCGGCACTTTACCGGGTGGGTGGGATACAGGCAATTTCTGCCGGGGATTTGTAGTGTCTGTACCGACCTCATCGCGGGCAAGCTCGCTCCCACAGGGGTACGCATTCCAATGTGGGAGCGAGCTTGCTCGCGATGACGGAATATCAGGCAACCCATAAACATCAGGTTGCCGGAAATAAAAAAACCCGCACCTCTTGCAAGGCGCGGGTTCTTTCATTGCGTCAGTCGATCAACGCTCGAGCAGGATCCGCAGCATGCGACGCAGCGGTTCGGCCGCGCCCCATAGCAGCTGGTCGCCGACGGTAAACGCGCCGACGAATTGCGACCCCATGTTCAGCTTGCGCAGACGGCCAACCGGGATGTTCAGGGTGCCGGTGACCTTGTTCGGGCTCAGTTCCTGAATGCTGGTCTCACGGTTGTTCGGTACCAGCTTGACCCAAGGGTTGTGCTGGCTGATCAACCCTTCGATATCAGCGATCGGTACGTCTTTGTTCAGTTTGATGGTCAGTGCCTGGCTGTGGCAGCGCATGGCGCCGATACGCACGCAGATGCCATCGACCGGGATCGGGCTCTTGAAGCGACCGAGGATCTTGTTGGTCTCGGCCTGGGCCTTCCACTCTTCGCGGCTCTGGCCGTTCGGCAGTTCCTTGTCGATCCACGGGATCAGGCTGCCGGCCAGCGGTACGCCGAAGTTTTCGGTCGGGTACGCATCGCTGCGCATGGCTTCGGCAACACGACGGTCGATGTCGAGGATCGCGCTGGCCGGATCGGCCAGTTGATCGGCAACAGCGGCGTGAGTCGCGCCCATTTGCTTGATCAATTCACGCATGTTCTGCGCGCCGGCACCGGAGGCCGCCTGATAAGTCATGGCGCTCATCCACTCCACCAGGCCAGCTTCGAACAGGCCACCGAGGCCCATCAGCATCAGGCTGACGGTGCAGTTACCGCCGATGTAGTTCTTGGTGCCCGCGTCCAGTTGCTGGTCGATGACCTTGCGGTTCACCGGATCCAGAACGATCACCGCGTCATCCTGCATGCGCAGGCTGGACGCAGCGTCGATCCAGTAGCCCTGCCAGCCGGCTTCGCGCAGTTTGGGGAAGACTTCGCTGGTGTAGTCGCCACCCTGGCAGGTCAGAATCACGTCGAGGGTTTTCAGCTCTTCAATGCTGTAAGCGTCCTTGAGCGGAGCAATGTCCTTGCCCACGGACGGGCCTTGGCCACCGACATTGGAAGTGGTGAAAAACACCGGCTCGATTAGATCGAAATCCTGCTCTTCCAGCATCCGCTGCATGAGCACGGAACCGACCATACCGCGCCAACCGATCAGACCTACACGTTTCATCGCAACTACACCTTCTTGAAATGTGGACCGCTGCCTTGTCTTGAATTTGGCAGCGGGCCCGAGAGATTACAGATTCCGCAGCGCGGCGACTACTGCGTCACCCATTTCCTGCGTACCGACTTTAGTGCAACCGGCCGACCAGATATCACCCGTGCGCAAGCCCTGATCCAGCACCAGGCTGACGGCTTTCTCGATGGCATCGGCCGCAGCCTGTTGGTTGAAGCTGTAACGCAACATCATCGACACCGACAAAATGGTCGCCAGCGGGTTGGCAATGCCCTTGCCCGCAATATCCGGCGCCGAACCGTGGCACGGCTCGTACATGCCTTTGTTGTTGGTGTCCAGGGACGCCGACGGCAGCATGCCGATGGAGCCGGTAAGCATCGAGGCCTGGTCGGACAGGATGTCGCCGAACATGTTGTCGGTGACGATCACGTCGAACTGCTTCGGTGCACGCACCAGTTGCATGGCTGCATTGTCGACGTACATATGGCTCAGTTCGACTTCAGGGTAATCCTTGGCCACTTGCTCGACCACTTCACGCCAAAGCTGGCTGGACGCCAGTACGTTGGCCTTGTCCACCGAGCACAGCTTCTTGCCACGCACCATGGCCATGTCGAAACCGACACGGGCAATACGGCGGATTTCGCTTTCGCTGTACGGCAGGGTGTCGTAGGACTGACGCTCGCCGTTTTCAAGGGTACGGGTACCACGTGGTGCGCCGAAGTAGATGCCGCCGGTCAGTTCGCGAACGATCAGAATGTCCAGCCCGGCAACGATTTCCGGCTTCAGGCTGGAAGCCTCGGCCAGTTGCGGGTACAGGATCGCCGGACGCAGGTTGCCGAACAGGCCCAGTTGCGCGCGGATTTTCAACAGGCCGCGCTCAGGGCGGATGTCACGCTCGATGGTGTCCCATTTTGGGCCGCCAACGGCACCCAACAGTACGGCGTCAGCTGCGCGAGCACGCTCCAGGGTCTCGTCGGCCAGTGGCACGCCGTGCTTGTCGATGGCCGCGCCACCGATCACGTCGTGGCTCAGCTCGAAGCCCAGGGCGAACTTGTCGCTGGCCAACTCCAGAACCTTGACCGCCTCGGCCATGATTTCCGGGCCAATACCGTCACCTGGGAGAATCAGAATCTGCTTGCTCATGCTTTCCTCATGTCATCAGTCGGTGCGCCCTTGGGCACTCCCGGAAAAAGTCTATCGCTCGCCGCTTATCGTTCAGCCATCAGCACCAACACATCGGTACTGAACGAACCATCAGCTTCAATCTCGAAATATTCGCGCACTTCACTGCCCATCGACTGCTGCAACGCCCGGATCGCCGCGCGCATCACTTCAGGTGTGCGCATGCGCTCGACCCAACTGTTGTACTCCAGGCGCAAGCGTTGACGGGTGGTACTGCGCGTATGCAGCCCCGCCTCGCTGACCTGGCGCAACCACTCGCCGGCGGAATAATCGCGCACATGGCTGGTGTCGCGCAGCACTTCGACGCTTTGCAGGTAAGTGTCGAACAACGGGCTACCCGGTGACAACACGTCGATGAAAGCCGCCATCCCACCCGGCTTCAACACCCGGCGCACCTCCCGCAGGGCCAGGCCGAGATCGCTCCAATGGTGCGCCGAATAGCGGCTGAAAACGAAATCAAACTCGCCATTGGCGAACGGCAGGCGCTCGGCGGCACCGTTGACCGTGATCACGTTGCTCAGGCCACGATCGACAGCAGCGCCAGCCACTACGTCGAGCATCTGCTGCGACAAGTCGTAGGCCACCACTTCCCTGACCAGCGGCGCCACAT
Source organism: Pseudomonas sp. B28(2017) (assembly GCF_002113025.1). Classification (GTDB taxonomy): domain Bacteria; phylum Pseudomonadota; class Gammaproteobacteria; order Pseudomonadales; family Pseudomonadaceae; genus Aquipseudomonas. The sequence goes on from NZ_NEJH01000004.1 coordinate 122,148, forward strand.
GAAAACTCACGTGACCGGCGCCGCAGCCGAGATCCAGCACCCGGGCGTCGCCCTGCCCGGCCAGTTCCGCCTGTAGCAGCGCGAATTCGGTGCCTTGGGCGTGTACGGCGCTGCTCAGGTAGGCCGACGCCTGTTCACCGAATTGCTTTTGGACTACCTGGCTGTGCTGGGCGGTGCTGGTCATGGGGTCTTCCCTTTAGTCTTGTGGCGCCTGTTCCGGCCTCATCGCTGGCCCTGATTACATAAATCTCACGCGTCGCGGAACAACCAGGGCTGGCTCGCCCGGTGCCTGGCCTCGAACGCCGCAATCGCATCGCCGTCCTGCAAGGTCAGGCCGATATCGTCCAGGCCGTTGAGCAGGCAATGCTTGCGGAACGCGTCGATTTCAAAGCTCAACACCTTGCCGTCAGGGCGAGTCACGGTCTGGGCTTGCAGATCGATCTGCAGCTGATAGCCCGGATTGGCTTCGACCTGCTGGAACAGTTCGTCGACTTCGGCATCGCTCAAGATGATCGGCAGCAAGCCGTTCTTGAAGCTGTTGTTGAAGAAGATGTCGGCATAGCTCGGCGCGATGATGCTGCGGAAGCCGTACTCTTCAAGCGCCCACGGCGCGTGCTCGCGGCTGGAGCCGCAACCGAAGTTCTCGCGGGCCAGCAATACGCTGGCGCCCTGGTAACGTTCGGCGTTGAGGACGAAGTCCTTGTTCAGCGGACGCTTGGAGTTGTCCTGATACGGCTGCCCCACATCCAGGTAACGCCACTCATCGAACAGGTTCGGGCCGAAGCCCGTGCGCTTGATCGACTTCAGGAACTGCTTCGGGATGATCTGGTCGGTATCGACGTTGGCACGATCCAAAGGTGCGACAAGACCAATATGTTGGGTAAATGCTCTCATGCTTACTGCGCTCCCTGAATCATTTCACGGACGTCGACGAAACGACCGTTCACAGCGGCGGCCGCGGCCATGGCCGGGCTGACGAGGTGGGTACGACCACCGGCGCCCTGACGGCCTTCGAAATTACGGTTGGAGGTCGAGGCGCAATGCTCGCCACTTTCCAAACGGTCCGGGTTCATCGCCAGGCACATCGAGCAACCCGGCTCACGCCATTCGAAACCGGCTTCGAGGAAAATCTTGTCCAGGCCTTCCGATTCGGCTTGCGCCTTCACCAGGCCCGAGCCCGGCACCACGATCGCCTGCTTGATGGTCGAGGCCACTTTGCGACCCTTGGCGATCACGGCGGCGGCACGCAGGTCTTCGATCCGCGAGTTGGTGCAGGAACCGATGAACACGCGGTCGAGCTGGATGTCGGTGATCGCCTGATTGGCGGTCAAGCCCATGTATTTCAAGGCGCGTACGATGGAGTCACGCTTGACCAGGTCCATCTCCTTCGCAGGATCCGGCACGTTCTGATCGACCGCCAGGACCATTTCCGGCGAAGTGCCCCAGCTGACTTGCGGCTTGATTTGCGCAGCATCGAGCTCGACGACGGTATCGAATACTGCATCGGTATCGGACACCAGGTCTTTCCAGGCTTCGACGGCCATGTCCCACTCCGCGCCCTTCGGTGCGAACGGACGGCCCTTGACGTAAGCCACGGTTTTTTCGTCGGCGGCTACCAGCCCAACGCGAGCGCCGGCTTCGATGGACATGTTGCAGATGGTCATGCGGCCTTCCACGGACAAGTCACGAATCGCGCTGCCGGCGAATTCGATGGCGTGGCCGTTACCGCCAGCGGTACCGATCTTGCCGATCACGGCAAGCACGATGTCCTTGGCGGTGACGCCGAACGGCAATTGACCTTCGACGCGCACCAGCATGTTCTTCATTTTCTTGGCGACCAGGCACTGGGTGGCGAGCACATGCTCGACCTCTGAGGTGCCAATACCATGAGCCAATGCACCGAATGCGCCATGGGTCGAAGTATGGGAGTCACCGCAAACCACGGTCATGCCCGGCAAGGTTGCGCCCTGCTCCGGGCCGATGACGTGGACGATGCCCTGGCGAACGTCGTTCATTTTGAATTCGACGATGCCGTACTCATCGCAGTTGTCATCGAGGGTCTGGACTTGCAGACGCGAGACCTGGTCTACGATGGCGTCGATGCCACCCTTGCGCTCCGGCGTGGTCGGTACGTTGTGGTCCGGGGTCGCGATGTTGGCATCGATGCGCCATGGCTTGCGCCCGGCCAGACGCAGGCCCTCGAAGGCTTGCGGCGAGGTCACTTCGTGGATGATGTGACGATCGATGTAGATCAGCGCAGAGCCATCGTCGCGCTGCTTGACCAAATGCGAATCCCAGAGCTTGTCGTAGAGCGTTTTGCCGGCCATCAGACGGTTTCCTCATCAGCTTGTTTCTATGCCCCGGGCTTTGACGACTTCAATAACCCTTTGGCTTGTGAGGTCGATCCTAGGGGGTTACATTAAATAACTCAAATTCATATTTTTTATGCTTTGGATAACCAACTGGAATGCGAGCATGGACCTGGCCAACCTCAATGCCTTTATTGCCATCGCCGAGACCGGAAGCTTCTCCGGCGCCGGCGAACGGCTGCACCTGACCCAACCCGCCATCAGCAAGCGCATCGCCGGGCTGGAACAGCAATTGAAGGTGCGGCTGTTCGATCGACTGGGCCGTGAAGTGGGCCTGACCGAGGCCGGGCGCGCCCTGCTGCCGCGGGCCTATCAGATTCTGAATGTCCTCGATGATACGCGCCGGGCCCTGACCAACCTCACGGGAGAGGTGACCGGTCGTCTGACCCTGGCCACCAGTCACCACATCGGCCTGCACCGCTTGCCACCTCTATTAAGAGAGTTCACCCGACGCTACCCTGATGTCGCGCTGGATATTCAGTTTCTCGATTCGGAAGTAGCCTATGAGGAAATCCTGCATGGCCGCGCCGAACTGGCGGTCATTACCCTGGCACCGGAACCCCATGCTCTGGTCAAGGCCACGCCGGTGTGGGACGACCCGCTGGATTTCGTGGTCGCCCCGGAGCATTCACTGCTCAACAACGGCAAGGTCAGCCTGGCGGACATCGCCCGACACCCGGCGGTGTTCCCCGGCGGCAACACGTTTACCCACCATATCGTGCAACGGCTGTTCGAAGCCCAGGGCTTGACGCCAAACATCGCCATGAGTACCAACTACCTGGAAACCATCAAGATGATGGTCTCGATCGGCCTGGCCTGGAGTGTTTTGCCGCGAACCATGCTCGATGACCAGGTGGCGCGCATCCCTTTACCGGGCATACAGCTCACTCGCCAGCTAGGCTATATCCTGCACACGGAAAGGACGCTGTCGAATGCTGCGCGGGCCTTCATGGCCCTGCTGGACGCTCAACTCGATCTGCCAGGGACTCAAGGCTAACTTGTGCTACTCCTATAGAGCCGCGAGCACCTGCAACAAATGCCCAAACTCAGCCCAAGGCTTACCAATGCCGAAATCTGTTGACCGTATTCCGCCGATGCCGCGTATTCAGGCACTTGACCCGAAAAGCTCCGAACAGAGCTGGGAAAGTGCCTCGCAATTGTTGGCCGCGCTCAACGGCGCGCGCCTGGGCGCCTGGTATTGGGACATCGAGCGCGGGCAGATCAGCTGGTCCCGGGGTACACAGGCGCTGTTCGGCTTCGATCCCCGCAAACCACTGCCACATGATCTGGAATACCTCGACCTGTTGCCGCCGGAAGATCGCGCGAAAACCCTTCGCGCCTTTCATGCGGTCATCGCCGGCGCGCCGCTGGAGCAGGCCATGCACCACCGCATTCGCTGGCCCGATGGCAGCCTGCACTGGCTGGAAATCAGCGGCAGCCTGTTGCCGGACAAGCACGGCAGGCCACGAATGATCGGCGTGATCCGCGAAATCACTCACCAGCGCCAGCGCGAACAGGCGTTGAGCAGCTCGGAAAAACGCTTCGCCACCCTGTTTCACCTGTGCCCGAACATGGTCCTGTTGACCCGCCAGGAAGACGGCTTGATCTCCGAAGCCAACCAGTATTTCGAAAGCCTGTTCGGCTGGCCGGTGCAAAATGCGATCGGCCGCACCACCCTGGAACTGGGGCTGTGGGTACATCCCGAGCAACGGGACGAGCTGGTCAAGGCCACTAAAGCCAAAGGCGACCTGGTCAGCATGGAAGTGCAGTTTCGCGCCAGCAATGGCCAGATCCATGACGGCATCCTCAGCGCGCAAAAAGTCGAGCTCGAAGGCCAGCCCTATCTGCTGAGCACGTTCCTGGACACCACCGAACGCAAAGTCGCCGAACAGGCCCTCAAGGACAGCCAGGAACGCCTCGACCTGGCCCTGGACTCCGCGCAACTCGGCACCTGGGACTGGCACATTCCCAGCGGCATGCTCTACGGATCGGCACGGGCCGCCCAACTGCACGGACTGGACGCCAAACCCTTCCACGAGTCTTTCGACGAGTTCTTCGAAGGCGTACCCGGCGAAGAGCGCGACACTATGCGCGACGCCTACCGCAGCCTGCGTGAAGGCCCGGCCGGCAACTATCAATTGACCTACCGTGTGCAATTACCCGACGGCAGCTCACGCTACCTGGAAAGCCGCGCCCGCCTGTACCGCGATGAAAACGGCGTGCCGGTGCGCATGGCCGGCACATTGCTCGACATCACTGACCAGGTGGAGCGCGAACAACGGCTGGTGGCCTCCGAAGAGAAATTCGCCACGCTGTTCCAGGTCAGCCCCGATCCGATCTGCGTCACCCACCAGGACACCGGCCTGTTCATTGAAATCAACTCCAGCTTCACCCAGACCTTCGGCTGGAGCACCGCCGATGTGATTGGCCGCAGCGCCGACGAAATCGGCCTGTGGGACGCATCGGCGAAAAGCCTGCGACGGATCGAGCAGGTGATCCGCGAACAAGGCCTGAGCAACGTCGCCATTCTGGTCCAGCACAAGGATGGACAGGCCCTGACTTGCGTGATTTCCAGCCGCCAGATCAGCGTCGGCGACCAGCCCTGCATCGTCACCACGCTGCGCGATATCACCCAGCAACAGCGCTCGGAAGCGGCACTCAAAGCCAGTGAAGAGAAATTCGCCAAGGCCTTCCACTCCAGCCCCGACGCCATCACCATCACCGAGCGCGACACCGGACGCTATCTGGAGGTCAATGACGGCTTCTGCCGCCTGACCGGTTACCGCGCCGAGGAAGTGGTGGGCCGCACGGTGTACCAGGTCGGGATTTGGGCAGAAGAAAAACAACGCTCGGCGCTGCTGACGGAATTGCAGATCAAGGGTCGGGTTCATCATCAGGAAATGCTCGGACGCAACAAGCGCGGCGAACTGCTCACCGTCGAAGTCTCGGTGGAGCCGATCACCCTCAACGAAACCGCCTGCCTGCTGTTGACCGCACGCGACGTGAGCCTGTTGAAAAACGCCGAAGCGCAGATTCGCCACCTGGCCTATCACGACCCACTGACCAACCTGCCCAACCGCGCATTGCTGATGGACCGCCTGAGCCAGCAGATCGCCCTGCTCAAACGTCACAACCTGCGCGGCGCGCTGATGTTCCTCGACCTCGACCATTTCAAGCACATCAACGACTCCCTCGGGCACCCGGTGGGCGATACCGTGCTGAAAATCATCACCGCGCGCCTGGAAGCCAGCGTGCGCATGGAGGACACCGTTGCACGCCTGGGCGGTGACGAGTTCGTGATACTGCTCAGCGGTCTCGAAGGCTCGCGCAGCGAAGTCAGCGATCAGGTTCGCGGACTGGCCGACACCATCCGCGAACTGCTGTCAGAACCGATGTTCCTCGACGGCCAGCGCCTGCAAGTGACGCCAAGCATCGGCATTGCGCTGATCCCTGATCACGGCTCGACCCCGACCGACCTGCTCAAGCGCGCCGACATCGCGCTCTATCGCGCCAAGGACTCGGGTCGCAATACCGCGCAGATGTACCACAACACCATGCAGAAGGCCGCGAGCGAACGCCTGCGCATGGAAACCGACTTGCGCCTGGCCCTTTCCCGGGGCGAGTTTCACGTGCATTACCAACCCCAGGTCGACGCTCGGGGCGACCGCATCGTCGGCGCCGAGGCCTTGGTGCGCTGGGATCATCCGGAGCTCGGCGCACAATCGCCCACCGAGTTCATCAAGGTGCTGGAAGACAGCGGACTGATTCTGGAGGTTGGCACCTGGATCCTCGACGAAGCCTGCAAGGCGTTCAAAAAATTGATCGACGACGGACTGGTGAATCCGTACAAATTCAGCTTGTGCGTGAACATCAGCCCGCGCCAGTTCCGCCAGAACGATTTCGTCGAACGGGTTGAAAACAGCCTCGCCACCTACGGGCTACCCTGCACGTTGCTGAAGCTGGAAATCACCGAAGGCATCGTGATCCAGAACCTGGAAGACACCATCAACAAAATGCGCCGCCTGAAAAAACTCGGCGTGAGCTTCGCCATGGACGACTTCGGCACCGGCTATTCCTCACTGACCTACCTCAAGCGCTTGCCGGTCGACACCCTGAAAATCGACAAGTCGTTCATCCGCGACGCCACCAGCGACCCGAACGACGCCGAGATCATCCGCGCCATCGTCGCCATGGCCCACAGCCTGGATTTGAAAGTGATTGCCGAAGGGGTCGAAACAGCGGAGCAACTGGAGTTCTTGCAGGGGCTGGAGTGTCACTTCTACCAAGGGTATCTGCACAGTCAGCCGCTGCCGGTGGAGGCGTTTCAAAAACTCCTGAAGTGACGGCACAGGGTCACAAAAAAAGGGCGCCAATGGCGCCCTTTCTATTGCTCTGACTCAGTGTTGCAGAGCCGGTTTCTGCGTCCCGTTGATAGGGATGCGCTTGGCTTTCGCCTCTTCCGGGATCACCCGCAGCAGGTCGATGCTCAACAGACCGTTGCTCAGGTCGGCAGCCTTGATCTCGATGTGGTCTGCCAGACGGAAGGACAGCTTGAAGGCACGCTGCGCGATGCCCTGATACAGATAAGTGACGTCTGTGTTCGCGTCACGCTTGCCGCCACTGATGGTCAGCACACCCTTCTCGACTTCCAGATCCAGGTCTTCTTCCTGGAAACCAGCCGCTGCGATGACAATGCGGTACTCGTCGTCGCCGTGCTTTTCCACGTTATAGGGTGGATAGGTGCTGCCTGGCTCATTGCGCAGGGCGGTTTCGAACAGATCATTGAAACGGTCGAAACCTACCGAGGAACGGAACAGTGGTGCCATGGAAAATGTAGTAGCCATGATGCAAATCTCCTGAAAACAATCAGCAAGGTTTTTTGTCTCCGCGACCCGAATTCGGCATCGCGTAACCCTTAGATAGGGACCACTGATTGCATTTCAAGAGATTTTTCACTGTTTTTTTAAAAAAAATTTCAGGCCGCTTCCGCGACCGGCAAGCTCAGCAAACGCGAAACCTGGTCCGGTTCGGTCTCACGACGCAGGAGCGAAAACAGCTCTACCGCCTCAGGATAATTGCGGGTCAGCATCGCCAGCCATTGCTTCAGGCGCCCCGGTGATTGACGTGGCGTCATTTGCGCCCTGGCTTGCAGCCAGAAGCCCTGGATCAGCTGCAGCAACTCGGCCCAGGTCATCTCGACCACCTCTTCACCGGCCCGCGCCGCGGCGATCTGCCGGGCGAGATCCGGGCGCGAAACCAGGCCACGGCCGAGCATGATGTCTTCCACGCCACTGATCTCGCGGCAGCGACGCCAGTCTTCGACGCTCCAGATGTCGCCATTGGCGAACACCGGCACCTTGACCACGTCCTGCACGCGTGGAATCCACTCCCAGTGAGCCGGCGGCTTGTAGCCATCCACCTTGGTCCGCGCATGCACCACGATATGTTCCGCTCCGCCTTCGGCCAGGGCCGTGGCACACACCAGCGAACCGTCCGGACTGTCGAAGCCGAGGCGCATCTTGGCGGTGACCGGAATGTGCGCAGGGACGGCACGACGAACGTGCTCGACGATCTGGTTGAGCAGCTCGGGCTCCTTGAGCAGTACCGCGCCACCACGGGATTTGTTGACGGTTTTGGCCGGACAGCCGAAGTTCAGGTCGATCACTTCGGAACCCAGTTCGCAAGCCAGCGCGGCATTTTCTGCCAGGCAGACAGGATCGGAACCGAGCAGTTGCACACGCAGCGGCACGCCGGAGGCCGTTCGGGCACCGTTGAGCAGCTCCGGGCCGAACTTGTGGAAATAGGCAGGTGTCAGCAACTGGTCGTTGACCCGAATGAACTCGGTCACGCACCAGTCAATACCGCCCACGCGAGTCAGCACATCGCGCAGGATGTCGTCGACCAACCCCTCCATGGGCGCCAAAGCAATTTGCATGAAAAACACACTCGAGGAAAAACGTGCAGCAGTTTACTGGATTGCGCGAGAAACCGCAGATCCGTTGTGGGAGCGAGCCTGCTCGCGAAAGCGGTCTGTCATATACAGTGATGCTGGATTTGCCGCCGTCTTCGCGAGAAGGCTCGCTCCCACATCAGATTTTTGCTGACTCCAAAACATGCAACGCCGGGCCATAACCCTCGATGAACTCCGCCGGCATGCGCTTGGGCTTGCCCGTGGACAGCTCGATGCAGACGAAGGTGGTCTGCGCCCGCAGCAACGTCGAATTATCGCTGGGGCGCTTCAACTGGAAGTGACGGGTCATTTTCAGGCGCTGGTCCCAATCGACGATCCAGGTCGCCAATTGAAGCTCATCGCCATCATAGGCGGCTGCCAGGTAATCGATCTCGTGACGCACCACCGCCATCGCCCGGTCCAGCCGACGGTACTCGACCAGATCCAGGCCAAGGCGCTGGGAGTGGCGCCAGGCACAGCGTTCGAGCCAGGTCACATAGACCGCGTTGTTCGCATGCCCCAACCCGTCAATGTCCTCGGCGCCCACTTGCAGATCAATGATAAATGGCGTTTCCCGATCCCAGCCCATACCCCACTCCCCGGTCAGATAAATTCGACCGGGGCAGTGTAACGGATGCTCAAGCGGATTGGCGTGATTGCAGGCTGCGACCGGCCAGCAGTGATAACACACCATCAATCACCCGCGGGTCAGCCAATACACGCTGATGACCACCGCCCTTCAAGCGCAACAAGCGGCTGTCGAACCACGCTTCGTGGATCAACTCCGACTCGCTGACCGGGACAAAGCTGTCATCTTCGGCGTGAACGATCAGGCCGGGCATGTCGAGTTGATAGTGCGCAACATCGAGCATGGCGGCGCGCATGCCGACATCGCTCTCCACCTGGCGAATGAACGCCGAGCGGGCCTTCGGCGGCAGCCCCACATAACGGGCGAAGCCACGCAGCACGCCAAGAATCCGCGCCGGGGCGGCAATGCTGACCAGGGTTTCCGTGCGCAGCCCCAACTGGACCGCGAGCATGGCGCTGGCGCCTCCCATGGAGTGGCCGATGACCGCTTGCAAGGGTGGCAATTCGGCAGCCGCTTCAAGCATGGCGCGGGCGAACAGCACCACATTGGCCTCGTTGCCAGGTGAACGGCCGTGGGCCGGACCATCCAGGGCGACGACCGAGTAACCGGCTTCGACCAGCGCACTGATCAGGCTGGCAAATTGTGTCGGCCGACCTTCCCAGCCGTGCATCAGCATCACTGCCGGGCCTTGCCCCCAACGCAGGGCCGAAAGGCCAAACCGCAGGGTAATGCGCTCGGATCTCGCCAACAGCGGCAGCTCCCAGTCACGGGGCGGCAGATTCCGCGGAGTCATGAAGGCCAGTCGCATTTTGCTGGCGACCAGCTTCGGGGCAAACCAGCCCAAGGTGCCATTAACGCCACGAACCCACTTTAACGCGCTCATCGCATTCTCCTCAGGCCGCAGCCTTCAGGTCAGCGCACTGCCGATTTGGCGGCGCGCAGCAATCGATCGGACAGCTCTCCCGGCCCCAGCGCCCGCGCCAGAGCCAGCCCACCCACCATCAAGGCCATATCGGCCAGGGCTTTTTCGGTTTCTTCAGGACTGGCCGCCAACTGCGCGACCATCATTTCCATATGCTCATTCAGCGCGGCACGAAACGCTTCCGGCAGCCGCCCCAGTTCGCCGACCGAAGCCGGGATAGGACAGGCCGATTCGGAGGAATCACGATGCTTGCGCGACAGGTAAAACGCTGCCACCAGAGCGCGGCGCTCTTCGCCGGTCAACTCCGCGTCCATGTCGGCAATCAGGTCGCGACGGTGACCGAGCAATTGCTTGAACGCCTCGAGCATCATCGCGTCCTTGCTTTCGAAGTGTGCGTAGAAGCCGCCGACCGTCAGGCCCGCCGCCCCCATCACTTCGCCCACACTTGGCTCGGCCGGGCCGCGCTGAATCAGCGCTGCGCTGGCAGCCTTGAGGATGCGTTCGCGGGTTTGAGCTTTTTTATCGTTCATCGTTGCCTCCGAATATTACGACTAGAATATTATTCTCATAATAATTTTACGCAAGTCGTGGATGTGACCGCTGGTCTGAAGAACAGTTTGGAAAGAAATGGGGGATTTGGCCAAACGCCAGACAAACAAAAGGGCCATTCAATAATTGAATGACCCTTATAAATCCCGCAAAGCGGGTAATCGTGGCGTCCCCTAGGGGACTCGAACCCCTGTTACCGCCGTGAAAGGGCGGTGTCCTAGGCCACTAGACGAAGGGGACACAAACCCTTCTATACAACTGATCAGTGCTGAGAACTGATCGATTCAAGGCCGGTGTGGCCAGACCTTGAACTGTAAAATTGGTGGAGCTAGACGGGATCGAACCGTCGACCTCTTGCATGCCATGCAAGCGCTCTCCCAGCTGAGCTATAGCCCCGGATTTTTCGCCTCGCGGCGGAGCGACATCTTGTAACATCGCTTCTGTAAAACTGGCGTCCCCTAGGGGACTCGAACCCCTGTTACCGCCGTGAAAGGGCGGTGTCCTAGGCCACTAGACGAAGGGGACGCAAACCCTTCCATACAACAGATCAACGCTGAGTGTTGATCGCTTCAAGGCCGGGGTGGCCAGACCTTGAAGTGTAAATTGGTGGAGCTAGACGGGATCGAACCGTCGACCTCTTGCATGCCATGCAAGCGCTCTCCCAGCTGAGCTATAGCCCCTCATCGTTGATGTCATCGCTGAGGACGGGGCGAATCTTAAGGGTGTATCGAAAGCCTGTCAAACTTATTTTTCAAAAAAATTAAAATTTTTTGTCGGCATAACAATCACTTACCGCCCTCCCCCCGAAAAATCGGGAGTCTGAGGGCCACTGCGCGCCCAACGACGGGCGTACACAATGGCCATCAGTCCTGCATCAAGCGTGTCAGGCGATAGCGCCCAACAGTTTTTCCCACTCTTTGTTTTCTTTCTTCGACACACCGCCCAACAGGTCAATGGCCTGGCGCAGACGGAAACGGGTCAGATCCGGCCCGAGAATTTCCATCGCATCAAGCACCGACACCGAGCTAGCCTGGCCCGTGATCGCTGCGAACATCAGCGGCATGGCATCACGCAGCTTCAGTTCCAGGGACTCGACCACGGCCTGAATGGTCGCGGTGATGCTGTCTTTCTCCCACTGACGCAGGCTTTCGAGCTTCCACAGGATCAACTGCATCAGCTGACGGACCTGATCGCCCGACAGTTTCTTGGATTCGAACAACTTCGCATCCGGGTTCACGCCACCGGCAAAGAAGAACCCGGCCAGCGGTGCCACCTGGCTGAAGGTTTCGACCCGGCCCTGCACGTGCGGCGCGATCTTCATCATGTATTCGGAATTGAACGCCCACTTCTGCACGCGTACGGCGAACTCTTCCACCGGCAGATCACGCAGCCACTGGCCGTTGAGCCACGACAGTTTCTCGATGTCGAAGATCGGTCCGCCCAGAGACACGCGCTTCAGATCGAAGTTGTCGACCATTTCCTGCAGCGAGAACTTCTCGCGCTCGTCCGGCATCGACCAGCCCATGCGCCCCAGGTAGTTGAGCATCGCTTCGGGCATGAAGCCCATGCGCTCGTAGAACGTCACCGAGGTCGGGTTCTTGCGCTTGGACAGCTTGCTCTTGTCCGGGTTACGCAGCAGCGGCATGTAGCACAGCTCCGGTTGTTCCCAGCCGAAGTACTCGTAAAGCAGGATCAGCTTGGGCGCCGATGGCAGCCACTCTTCGCCGCGCAATACATGGGTGATGCCCATCAGATGATCGTCAACCACGTTGGCCAGGAAGTACGTCGGCAGGCCGTCGGTCTTCATCAGGACTTGCATGTCCATGCGGTCCCACGGGATTTCAACGTCGCCGCGCAGCATGTCCGGCACCACGCAGACGCCTTCGCTCGGTACTTTCATACGAATGACGTGCGGCTCGCCAGCCGCCAGGCGACGGGCGACTTCTTCCTTGGACAACAGCAGCGCGCGGCCGTCGTAACGCGGGGTTTCACCGCGCGCCATCTGCTCGGCACGCATCTGGTCCAGCTCTTCGGCGGTGCAGAAGCACGGGAAGGCATGCCCCATGTCGACCAGTTGCTGGCAATATTTCTGGTAAATGTCGCCGCGCTCACTTTGACGATACGGACCGTGCGGGCCGCCGACGTCCGGGCCTTCGCTCCAGTCGATCCCCAGCCAGCGCAAGGCGTCGAAAATCTGCTGTTCGGACTCGCGGGTCGAACGCAGTTGGTCGGTGTCTTCGATCCGCAGGATGAACTCACCGCCGTGCTGCTTGGCAAAGCAGTAGTTGAACAAGGCGATGTAGGCGGTACCTACGTGGGGATCCCCGGTAGGCGATGGCGCGATGCGAGTGCGGACGGTGGTCATGGCATGTCTCGAAAAGATAAAAAGCGAAGTTCAAAGCGAACTTCAAACAAGAGCCGAATGGTAACAGGCGACACAGGCCAGGCTCCAGCGAACAGGGCATTTAAGCCAAGGTTGCGTCTGTAACGCCCGTATGGCGTGGTGAATGGCCGAATCTCAGCCGATGGCATTTACCGTTTATCGGCTGTATGCCAGATTTGCCTGCTGATAACTTCTCTTACAATTTCTAGACTACAGTTTGCCCATGCCTGCCCAACTCAAGCGTCGCCTCTTCACATTCCTGCTGATTGTCCTGCTGATCGGCGGGGGCCTGTTTGCCCATTGGCTGTTCAAGGGGCGCTTTTATGAAAGCACCGACAACGCTTATGTCCAGGGCGAAATCACCCGTGTGTCGAGCCAATTGGGCGCGCGTATCGATCGGGTGCTGGTGCAGGACAACCAGCATGTCGAGAAAGGCCAGTTGCTGATCAAACTCGAAGGCGACGACTTCCGCCTCGCTGTCGACCGTGCCAACGCGACCCTCGCCACCCGTGAGGCCGAACGCCTGCAAGCCCAGAGCAAACTGACCCAGCAGGCCAGCCTGATTGCCGCCAGCGAAGCGCAAGTTGCGTCCAGCCAGGCCAGCCTGGGCCGTTCGCAGATCGACCTGACCCGCGCCGAGACCTTGCGTAAACCCGGCTATGTCTCGGAAGAACGGGTGACCACCCTCTCCGCCGACAACCATATCGCCCGCTCTCAAGTGGCCAAGGCCCAGGCTGACGCGCAAAGTCAGCGTCAGCAGGTCAATGCTCTGACCGCCGAGATCAAACGTCTCGACGCTCAGATCGCCAACGCCAGGACCGATCTCGCCCAGGCCGAACTGAACCTGACCCGCAGCGAAATCCACGCACCCATCAGCGGCCTGATCGGCCAGCGTGCAGCCCGCGAAGGCCAATACGTGCAGGCCGGCGCCTACCTGCTGTCGATCGTGCCGGACGAAGACATCTGGATTCAGGCCAACTTCAAGGAAACCCAGATCGGCCACATGCAGCCCGGACAGAAGGCCGAGCTGACCTTCGACGCCTACAGCGACACCCCGATCGAAGCCCGGGTCGACAGCCTGTTTGCCGCCTCGGGCGCACAGTTCAGCCTGTTGCCGCCGGACAATGCCACGGGCAACTTCACCAAAGTCGTACAACGGATTCCGGTAAAACTGACCTTCGCCGCGAATAACCCGTTGCGTGGCAAGATCCGCCCGGGCATGTCGGTGACCGCCAAGGTGAACATCAAGGACGCCCCTGACGATGTCACCACCAAAGTGAGCAGCAAAGACGCCCCTGACGATGGCCGGTGATCAACTGATCCGCCCGGTTGGCGAACCGACCCGGCGGGACTGGATCGCGGTGATGAGCGTGATGCTCGGCGCCTTCATGGCGGTGCTGGACATCCAGATCACCAACTCCTCGCTCAAGGATATCCAGGGCGCGCTGTCGGCAACCCTGGAAGAAGGCTCGTGGATTTCCACCTCCTACCTGGTGGCGGAAATCATCATGATCCCGCTCACCGCCTGGCTCGTGCAGTTGCTGTCGGCGCGGCGCCTGGCGGTTTGGGTGTCCCTCGGGTTTCTCGCGGCCTCCCTGCTCTGCTCCATGGCCTGGAGCCTGGAAAGCATGATCGTGTTTCGCGCCCTGCAAGGGTTTACCGGCGGCGCGCTGATTCCACTGGCATTCACCCTGACCCTGACCAAGCTCCCGGAACACCACCGCGCCAAAGGCATGGCCATGTTCGCCATGACCGCCACCTTCGCCCCCTCCATCGGCCCGACTCTCGGTGGCTGGCTGACGGAGAACTGGGGCTGGGAATACATCTTCTACATCAACATCCCGCCCGGCCTGATCATGATCGCCGGCCTGATGTACGGCCTGGAGAAAAAACAAGCGCACTGGGAATTACTGAAAAGCACTGACTACGCCGGCATTCTCACCCTCGGCGTCGGGCTCGGCTGCCTGCAGGTGTTTCTGGAGGAAGGTCATCGCAAGGACTGGCTGGAGTCGAGCCTGATCGTGACCCTGGGCAGCATTGCGCTGGTCAGTCTGATCACCTTTGTGATCGTGCAGTTTTCCAAACCCAATCCGCTGATCAACCTCGGCATCCTCGGCAACCGCAACTTCGGCTTATCCAGTATTTCCAGCGTCGGGATGGGAGTCGGGCTGTACGGCTCGATCTACCTGTTGCCGCTATACCTAGCGCAGATCCAGAACTACAACGCCCTGCAGATCGGCGAAGTGATCATGTGGATGGGCGTGCCACAACTGTTTCTGATTCCGCTGGTGCCCAAGCTGATGAAATTTGTCTCGCCGAAATGGCTATGTACGCTGGGCTTCGGGCTGTTCGGGTTGGCGAGTTTTTCTTCGGGGGTGCTGAACCCGGACTTTGCCGGGCCACAGTTCAATCAGATCCAGATCATCCGCGCCCTGGGGCAACCGATGATCATGGTGACCATCTCGCTGATCGCCACCTCCTACATCCTGCCCCAGGATGCCGGCTCGGCGTCGAGCCTGTTCAACATCCTGCGCAACCTCGGCGGAGCCATCGGCATCGCCCTGCTCGCCACACTGCTGGATGCGCGGACCAAGGTTTACTTTGACTACCTGCGTGAATCCATCGTGCCGAGCAATCCGCAGGTGGCTGAACGCCTGGCATCGTTGACCAACACGCTGGGCAACGAAACGGCGGCACTGGGCAAGCTCAGCGAGATAGCCCATCAACAGGCGTCGATCATGGCCTACAACGATGCATTTCATTTTGTCGGGATTGCGCTGGGGATCAGCATGGTGGCGGTGTTGTTGACCAGGAAATTGCCGGAGGGGTTGAAGGCGGGCGAAGTGCACTAATCCTGAAAGATTTGCAGCGTTCATTCGGACGCCTTCGCGAGCAAGACCGCACACAAGGGATGTGTGTTGATCTCAAAGCACCGGCAACGTCTTGTCCTTGACCACTTTGCTCGGGCCATTAGCCTTCACGCTGGCGATGCCTTTCTCCATGGCCGCATCAGAGGAATAGGCCTCGCTGCTGCCGATGATCTCGTGGTTACCCGCCTTGAGGTTGAAATACGGATGGCCATCCTTGGTGGTTTTCTTCTCGTAACGCTCATCCAGCGGGCTGTTGGCCTGGACCGAGGCGATGCCTTTGCCGACGGCGGCGTGGGTGGTGTACAGCTCGCTGGTCAGAATGGTCTCGGCGTTGGCCGCCTTGAGCACAAACCTGAACTGGCCATTGCTGCTTTTGCTTACTTCATACCATCCGGACATGCTTTTTCTCCTTGGCGATTGAGAGGTTGCGCGCTTCAGAGTAAAGACCAAGCCGGGATTTCTGTCGCCTGTACGGCTTGCCCGCGAAGGGGGCGACGCAGTTTTGACTACTTCACCACTGCCCGCACCACCGACAACTCCGGCACCTGAGTCCGGCGCTGACTCAGATACCGCGTACAACTCACCCGCAAGAACGAGGCGAAATTGACCACTTCGCCGCGATAGTCCATCACCTCTTCATACAGCTTGGCGATCAACTGATTGGTAGTCATACCATCAACCTCGGCGATTTCGCTGAGGATGTCCCAGAACTGATTTTCCAGCCGCAGGGTGGTGACCACACCGCAGATGCGCAGCGAGCGGGAGCGCGATTCGTAAAGAATCGGGTCGGCTTTGACGTACAGCTCGCACATGGACATGTCCCTCGCTACAGCATGATCCTGGTACCCAGCAGCCCCAGGAATCCGGCCAGCCAGTTCGGGTGCGCAGGCCAGGCCGGAGCCGTGGCCAGATTGCCCTGAACATGGCCGTCCGTCACCGGAATTTCGATATACGTACCGCCCGCCAGCCGCACTTCCGGAGCGCAGGCCGGATAAGCGCTGCATTCGCGACCTTCGAGAACACCCGCTGCCGCCAGCAACTGCGCACCATGACACACGGCGGCGATCGGTTTACCGGCCCTGTCGAATGCGCGCACCAGCTCCAGGACCTTTTCGTTCAGGCGCAGGTACTCCGGCGCACGGCCGCCCGGAATCAACACGGCATCATAATCGGCGGCGTTGACCTTGGCGAAATCGAAGTTGAGGGCAAACAGGTGACCGGGTTTTTCACTGTAGGTCTGGTCGCCTTCAAAGTCATGGATCGCCGTGCGCACAGTCTGGCCGGCGGTTTTGTCCGGGCAAACAGCGTGCACTGTGTGGCCGACCATCAGCAACGCCTGGAACGGCACCATCACTTCATAGTCTTCGACGTAATCACCGACCAGCATCAGAATTTTTTTCGCAGCCATGGGGAGGACTCCTCTGGAAGTGGGCGTGCAGGAGTATTCAAGGTAGTCCGATTTCGTTGGAGTGGGTAATAACCAGCTACTACCGTGTAATCGTTCTTCGCGAGCAGGTCCGCTCCCACAAGAACGACGCAACTCCTGTGGGAGCGAGCCTGCTCGCGAAGAGACCCCAAAACTG
Organism: Pseudomonas sp. B28(2017); assembly: GCF_002113025.1. Classification (GTDB taxonomy): domain Bacteria; phylum Pseudomonadota; class Gammaproteobacteria; order Pseudomonadales; family Pseudomonadaceae; genus Aquipseudomonas. Next base: position 139,363 of record NZ_NEJH01000004.1, read on the forward strand.
TACGGATAACTCTGCACCTAGCTGTAACAGCGGCTTACCCCAGGTTTATGGCTAGATAACGACATCTCTCCCCCCATGAATCTGGTTGCCATCATGTCCTCGCGCGAAAACACCGGCATGGCCCTGGGCCTGCTCGGCGTTGTGATCTTCAGCCTCACCCTGCCCTTCACGCGGATTGTCGTGCAGGAACTCCACCCGCTGCTCAATGGCCTGGGCCGGGCACTGTTTGCGGCGGTTCCGGCGGCGTTACTGTTGTTGTGGCACCGGGAAAAATGGCCGACCTGGAAACAGGTAAAAGGCCTGTCGCTGGTGATGGCCGGGGTGATCCTGGGTTTCCCGGTATTGTCGGCCTGGGCCATGCAAACCTTGCCGGCGTCCCACGGCGCGCTGGTCAACGGTTTACAGCCGCTGTGCGTGGCGCTGTACGCCGCGTGGTTGTCCCACGAACGACCTTCGAAAGCCTTCTGGGGCTGTGCCGCATTGGGCAGTGCGTTGGTGCTCGGTTATGCACTGATCAGCGGTGCCGGCAGTATTCAGGCCGGTGACTTGCTGATGCTTGGCGCCATTGCAGTGGGTGGACTGGGGTACGCCGAGGGAGGTCGACTGGCCAGGGAGATGGGTGGCTGGCAGGTGATCTGCTGGGCGCTGGTGCTGTCGACGCCGCTGCTGATCGGCCCGGTGGTGTATCTGGCGCTGCAACATCAGGGCGAGATTTCCGCCAAGACCTGGTGGGCCTTCGGCTACGTCTCGCTATTTTCGCAGTTCATCGGCTTCTTCGCCTGGTACGCCGGGCTGGCCATGGGCGGCATTGCCCGGGTCAGTCAGATCCAGTTGCTGCAGATTTTCTTCACCATCGCCTTCTCGGCACTGTTCTTCGGTGAACATGTGGAGCCGATTACCTGGCTATTTGCTGGCGGGGTGATCGTGACGGTGATGCTGGGACGCAAGACCGCGATCAAACCAGCTATGGGAGGTGACCGTCAGCGCGCAGCAACGTTTCCAGGCAATGCTCGGTGATGTGGTAGAAGTCCTTCAACGCCTGGATTTTCGCCAACAGTTGAGCCGGATCGACCGGCTCGGCGCGCTTGACCGCCAGGATCATCTTGTTCTTGTTGGTGTGGTCCAGCGAGATGAACTCGAACACCTTGGTCTCGTAGCCGCAGGCCTCAAGGAACAACGCGCGTAAACTGTCGGTGACCATCTCCGCCTGCTGGCCCAGGTGCAAGCCGTATTGCAGCATCGGCTTGAGCAACGCCGGGCTCTGGATTTGCAGGCGGATCTGTTTGTGGCAGCACGGTGAGCACATGATGATCGCCGCGCCGGAGCGTATCCCGGTGTGGATCGCATAGTCGGTGGCGATATCGCAGGCATGCAGGGCGATCATCACGTCCAGCTCGCTCGGTGCCACGCTGCGCACGTCACCGCACTTGAACACCAGGCCGGGGTGTTCAAGCCTGGCGGCCGCCGCGTTGCACAGGGTGACCATGTCTTCACGCAGCTCGACGCCGGTCACTTCGCCTTCGGCCTTCAAGGTGTTGCGCAGGTAATCGTGGATGGCGAAGGTCAGGTACCCCTTGCCCGAACCGAAGTCTGCTACACGCACCGGTTTGTCCAGTGCCAGGGGTGACGAGGTCAGCGCATGGCTGAACACTTCGATGAACTTGTTGATCTGCTTCCACTTGCGCGACATCGCCGGGATCAACTCATGCTGCTTGTTGGTCACCCCCAGGTCGGTGAGAAACGGCCGGCTCAGGTCAAGAAAACGGTTTTTCTCACGGTTGTGCTCGGCCGTTGGCACTTCGCGCAATTGCTGAGGTTTGCTCTTGAACAGCGATGACTTGCCCTTTTTGCTGTATTCGAGCTGGGCTTCGTCGGTCAACGACAATAAATGCGCATTTTTGAACGACGCCGGCAGCAGCCCGGCAATGCTCGCCACGCCTTCGGCCAGCGGCAGGTTCTTGGTGATATCGCGAGTCTTGTAGCGGTAGACAAAAGACAGGCAAGGCTGCGCCTTGACCGTCACCGGCTTGATGATGATCCGCTGCAGGTCCGTTTCATCCCCCGCGTACTTGGCCAGCACCAGTTTGATGAACGCATTGTGCTCGATGCTGGTCTGCAGCAGGTCGATGAACTGGGCGTGATGATCCGGCACGAGGCTGGCGGGAGTGGCGGTGACAGACATGGAAAAACGGCCTCAGGGCGATGCAAATCGAAGAATGCCGGTATTTTAAGGGGGACGAGGACTTTGGGCACGGGGTTATTTTGTGGCAGGTCCCAGCCATGCGGCCCAGGACCTCGATACAACCTTTGAAACCTCAGGGTTCCACCAGTCGAAGCCTGCGGCTGTTCGGCGAATTGATGATGTGTTTGACGATCAGCCCCACTGGTACTGCCCAGGTCAGCCCGTTGGCGGGATCAGTCACCACGGCAACCGTTTCGGAACTTGCATCAATGTCCAGACGACGACGGTCGTTGCACGATTTGAGTACGCCGTAGGCATGGCTAACCAGCCTTTCCGCCAGGTGCATCGGTACATCCATATTCTGCAAATGCTTCACCGCACGACAAAACAGGACTTGATCATCGCTCCCCCCTTCACTTTCATGACGCCCCAGAAACGCCTGGGCTATAGCCAATAGCTCCTCATTCAGATCTGCATCTTGATCGATGACCTTCATGTTCACCTCTCCTGCGGCACTTCTGGCGTGGCAGGACTGACTGCAACAGGCCCGGCGGCACGGCGCAAATCGGGTCCGGCGCAAGGCAGGCGTACCGCCGGATTGGGCATGCCACTAGGCGAAAGTTCATGGGTCATTTCAAATTCGGCGCGTACCGACCAGCCGCACGCTTCCGACGTACATTGCAGGTACGCCACCCGCAGGAAAATATGTCGGCCCTCACTGGTGCGGATACGCATCCTGTTCAAGCAGTGCGGGCACACCATTTTATAAGTACTCATGCTTGACTCCCGGCGGTCATTGGGTGGCAATCAACCTGATCAAACGCAATACTGTTTGATAAGTTCTTTGTGGTATTCCGGCCTTGTGAGCAGTGCCTGCCAGACATAAGGAAATGCATCGGGCAGACCTGTAATGGGTTTGAGCCAAGCTCGTAGGAAATCACCCTGATACCATTAGGAAGTTTCGACATAGTATTCTTCTGACTCATCTTTAATGATTGATTACTTACAAGAAAAAAAGTACTCATTACGCATAAATTAGGCACTCAAAAAGCATATGTCAAAAGGAAGAGGCTCAAATTGCGTAGCAAAAAATCACAAGCTGTTCTGGCTCGCCTGAAGCAAGTTACTGGTACAAAAACCGATGCTTCTTTATCCTCCGCGCTAAAGATCAGCCCGCAAACCCTTAGTAGTTGGCGCGGCCGCGACAGCACACCATACTCATTATGCGTAGAAATTGCCCAAGCCCGGGGAATATCCCTTGACTGGCTGCTGCTGGGTGAAGGGCCGACTCTGAGACAAAAAGTTACTGATTCCTCGGAAGCCAATCAGGAAAGCACAACACGGGAAAACACCATTCTCGCGCTCTGGCGGCTGCTCGGCGAAGATGATCGCTGCGCCATACAAAACGCACTCGAGGAAAAACAACGACTGCGCGATATGGAACTCAGACTTTCCGAAATGGCCTCTATTCTGGCGACACTTAAACCTTCGAATGAAACTTGATGACCTGCCGGCAATGAAGTTATTCGTCGCACTGACAACACGCCAGCCTGAACTCACGATTCCAGCGAGTAACGTCTGTCACCCCGCCAAAGCAACCCTTTCACGACCTGTCATTTTCGCCCTCGCAGGTGTCGAATGATTTCGCCGATACCGGCGCTATCGATCCATTGCATGAGTTTGATGCTGATGGGAATAACGATCAGCGCACAAAGAAAGGCTGTTACGCCTGCTGTCAGAAAAGGCGCCAGCGGATGCGCGACAGGCGTAAAGAGGTAACCGACACCGGCGGACAGCAACCAGGAGCCGATGCGCTGCCAGGCCTTGAAATCAGTGCGAGTGGTAGTGACCAGCCACGCGCCAAGCATTGCACCGAACAGCGCCTCGCCATCAACTACCGGCAGTGTGGCAATCCCCATTCCCAACATCAGCCCACTGATACCGTTGTAGGTCGAATCAGTCAGGCTCATGCGCACCTCGCGCAACTACCGAGTCCACGAGGATCGCTCCCGACTCGATCGCCTTGAGCAATGCACCAGTGCGAGAGCTGACGTCGAACTTTCGTCGAATATTGGCGAAGTGAAAATTGACGGTGGATTCCGTGCAATTCTCGATCCTGGCGATTTCCCAGGAAGTCTTGCCCTTGAAACACCACATCAGGATTTGAGTTTCTTTCGCCGTCAGCTTCGCCGTTGGCGTACTTTTCTCTTCGCCAGGAGCTACCCGTGCCAAAGAGTCATTCGATTGTTGGGTTGACATAAGAATCCCTCTACATGAGAACACCCGTCGCTGGGCATCCACTGTTAGAGAGAAATACTGACGACAAGGCCGAACCCGGACAATTGACGGGAGTTGTAGCGGCGAGCACTACACAACGCCATGCCAGGACCTAGCCGAGCACCACCAACCGGTTCGGCAACTCATTGCGCACATGGGTCACGGGTACATGCACCTTTAGCAGTTCGCCGCAGGCTTCGATGCAACTGATAAACCCTTGCAGCGTCTGTCCCTGCTTCACCTGCTGGGTGAACGTGGCGACGATCGCGTTCCAGTTCTTGTTGTCCAGGCGACTGGATATCCCTTCATCCACCAGGATCTCCACATAACGCTCGGCCTCGGAAACAAAAATCAGCACGCCGGTGCGGCCTTCGGTGTGGTGCAGGTTCTGCTCCAGAAACTGCCGGCGCGCCAGGTTCGAGGCGCGCCAGTGGCGCACCGAGCGCGGGATCAGGCGGGTGGTGACTTTCGGCAGGCGGAACACCAGGCACAGGATGATGAAGATGGCCCATTGCACCATCAGCAGGCTATGCATGGTCAGCCAACCAGTGAGGTAATGCACGATGCCCGGCACCAGCAGCGCCAGCAGGCTGGCCCACAGCAACGGGATATACGCATAGTCGTCGGCGCGGGCCGCGAGCACGGTCACCAGCTCTGCATCGGTATCGCGCTCGACCCGGGCAATTGCCTCGGCAACTTTGCGTTGTTCGTGTTCAGTCAGTAATGCCATGTCGTGAATTGCCTGCTCGTTTTTATTGTCACCAGCCGCCGGACGAACCACCCCCGCCGAAACTGCCCCCGCCGCCGCTGAAGCCTCCCCCTCCACCGCCACCGCCAAATCCACCACCGCCAAAGCTGCCCCCGGATCCACCGGAGCCGCCCCGGCCGGCGGGAAGGATACCGAGCATCTGGCACACAAAAACAGTCAGGATGAACAACATCACCAAAAACACCAGCAACCCGGGATGCCGCGAGACAAAATCGTCCCCCGGATCGCCTCTGGATTCATACGCCGTGGAGGGTTCATCCAAGGGGTTACCGCCCAGCACCACCAGCATCGCCGCCACGCCGTCACTGATGCCTTTACTGAAGTTGCCGGTCTTGAACGCCGGGGCGATGACCCGGTTGATGATCACCGAACTCTGGGCGTCCGTCAGTCGGTCCTCCAGGCCGTAGCCGACTTCGATGCGAAGTTTGTGCTCGTTGCGGGCGACGATCAGCAAGGCGCCGTTGTTCTTGCCCTTCTGCCCGATGCCCCAATGGCGACCCAGTTGATAACCGAAGTCGGCGATATCGGTGCCTTGCAAATCCGGCAAAGTCACTACCACAAGCTGTTCGCCGGTGGCTTGCTCATGGGCCTGAAGTTGCCGAGTGAGTTGCTCGCGCACCGATGGCTCGATCATCTGCGCATTGTCGACCACCCGGCCGGTCAGCGCCGGGAAGCTCAGTTCGGCCCGGGCCGTGATCATCACCACCCACAACAACAGCAACAGGCCTGTTTTCAGGACGCGCATGGGTAACCTCTTGCGTGGTGACGCCGATGACCGCTGTTCAGAATTTGACCTCGGGGGCCTTTTCCGAACCCGGTGAGGCCTCGAAGGTCTCGCGCACCGACAGGTCGCTGTACATCACGCTGTGCCACAGGCGTCCAGGGAACGTACGGATCTCGGTGTTGTACTTCTGCACCGCAAGGATGAAATCACGCCGGGCCACGCTGATCCGGTTCTCGGTGCCTTCAAGCTGTGATTGCAAGGCGAGAAAGTTCTGATTGGCCTTGAGGTCCGGATAACGCTCGGAGACCACCATCAAACGACTCAAGGCACCACTGAGCTGATCCTGGGCCTGCTGGTACTGCTTGAGTTTTTCCGGGTTGTCGAGGGTCGAGGCATCCACCTGGATCGACGTGGCCTTGGCCCGGGCCTCAATGACCGCGGTTAGTGTCTCTTCTTCATGCCTGGCGTAGCCCTTGACGGTTTCCACCAGATTGGGAATCAGGTCGGCGCGCCGCTGATACTGGTTCTGTACCTGCCCCCAGGCGGCCTTGGCCTGTTCGTCGAGGGTCGGGATGTTGTTGATCCCGCAGGCGGTCAGCAACGTGGCCAGCACCAGCAGCGTGACGACCTGCAAACGCAAACGGTAGGTTGGACTTACATTCATCAGAATGACGCTCCCTTGTACATTTCATGAAAAAACCGAGCGTGAAACCTTCTGAGCCGGGTCTTGGGGCATAATCGCCCGCGCCTCTGGATTGCAACGGGCCGATGGGCTAAAAAGAGGCCCTGCGCAAAAACGCATCCGCCCGCTGGCTGTCGTTTTTGGCTCTGGTTTGTTGAGCCGGCACCCGAACAACAATAGACGCTCCCTAATTTTTGGCTGGCCGGCGTGTACATCGCCGCTTGGGCCCTTGAGAAAACTATTCATGAAGAAGCTGTGTTTGCTGGGCATGTTCGTCAGCCTGGCCAGTCATAACGTATTGGCCGCCACGACGCCCGCCCCTCTGGAGAACAAGGAAGCCTTCGTCAGCAACCTGATGAAGCAAATGACCCTCAATGAAAAAATCGGCCAGTTGCGCCTGATCAGCATCGGCCCGGAAATGCCCCGGGAGCTGATCCGCAAGGAAATCGCGGCAGGCAACATCGGCGGTACGTTCAACTCGATCACCCGCCCCGAAAACCGGCCGATGCAGGACGCGGCCATGCGCAGCCGCCTGAAGATCCCTATGTTCTTCGCCTACGACGTGATCCACGGCCACCGCACCATTTTCCCGATCCCGCTGGCCCTGGCCTCGAGCTGGGACATGGACGCCATCGGCCTGTCCGGGCGCATCGCCGCCAAGGAAGCTGCGGCTGACAGCCTCGACATCACCTTCGCGCCGATGGTCGACATCTCCCGCGACCCGCGTTGGGGCCGTACTTCCGAAGGCTTCGGCGAAGACACCTATCTGGTGTCGCGCATTGCCGGCGTGATGGTCAAGGCGTTCCAGGGTACTGGCACGAACGCGGCCGACAGCATCATGGCCAGCGTCAAGCACTTCGCCCTGTACGGCGCCGTCGAGGGCGGTCGCGACTACAACGTGGTCGACATGAGCCCGGTCAAGATGTACCAGGACTACCTGCCGCCGTACCGCGCCGCCATCGATGCCGGCGCTGGCGGGGTCATGGTCGCGCTGAACTCGATCAACGGCGTACCGGCCACGGCCAACACCTGGCTGATGAACGACCTGCTGCGCAAGGAATGGGGCTTCAAGGGCCTGGCGGTCAGCGACCACGGGGCGATATTCGAGCTGATCAAGCACGGCGTTGCCGCCGACGGTCGCGAAGCGGCGAAGCTGGCGATCAAGGCCGGCATCCACATGAGCATGAACGACACCCTGTATGGCAAAGAACTGCCTGGGCTGCTGAAGTCCGGCGAGATCCAGCAGAGCGACATCGACAACGCCGTGCGCGCGGTACTGGAAGCCAAGTACGACATGGGCCTGTTCAAGGACCCGTACCTGCGTATTGGCAAGGCCGAGGATGATCCGGCCGACACCTACGCCGACAGCCGCCTGCACCGTGCCGAGGCCCGTGATGTGGCGCGCCGCAGCATGGTGTTGCTGAAGAACCGGAACGAAACCCTGCCACTGAAGAAGACCGCGAAAATCGCCTTGGTCGGCCCGCTGGCCAAGGCGCCGATCGACATGATGGGCAGCTGGGCTGCCGCCGGTAGGCCGGCGCAATCGGTGACCCTGTTCGACGGCATGACCAACGCCCTGGGCGACAAGTCGACACTGATCTACGCCCGTGGCGCCAACATCACCAGCGACCCGAAAATCCTCGGGTACCTGAACTTCCTCAACTTCGACGCCCCGGAAGTGGTGGATGACCCACGCCCGGCGAACGTGCTGATCGATGAAGCAGTGAAAGCAGCCAAGGATGCTGACATCGTGGTCGCAGCGGTTGGCGAATCCCGTGGCATGTCCCACGAATCGTCGAGCCGCACCGACCTGAACATCCCGGAAAACCAGCGCGAGCTGATCCGCGCCCTGAAAGCCACCGGCAAACCGCTGGTGCTGGTGTTGATGAACGGCCGCCCACTGACGATCCTCGAAGAGAAAGAACAGGCCGACGCGATCCTGGAAACCTGGTTCACCGGCACCGAGGGCGGCAACGCCATCGCCGATGTGCTGTTCGGCGACTACAACCCGTCGGGCAAACTGCCGATCACCATCCCGCGCTCGGTAGGCCAGATTCCGACCTACTACAACCACCTGACCATTGGCCGGCCGTTCACCCCGGGCAAACCGGGCAACTACACCTCGCAGTATTTCGATGACACCACAGGTCCCCTGTACCCGTTCGGCTATGGCCTGAGCTACACCAACTTCAGCCTGAGCGACATGGCGCTGTCGTCGACCACGCTGAACAAGACTGGCAAGCTCGACGCCAGCGTCACGGTGAAAAACACCGGCAAGCGTGACGGCGAAACCGTGGTGCAGTTGTACATCCAGGACGTAGCGGGCTCGATGATCCGCCCGATCAAGGAACTGAAGAACTTCCAGAAAGTGATGATCAAGGCCGGCGAACAAAAAGTCGTGCACTTCACCATCACCGAGGACGACCTGAAGTTCTACAACACCCAGCTCAAGTACGCGGCAGAGCCGGGCAAGTTCAATGTGCAGATCGGCCTGGATTCAGAGGACGTGACGCAGCAGAGTTTTGAGTTGCTGTAATCCCGAGACACCGCAATAACCCTGTGGGAGCGAGCCTGCTCGCGAAGACGGAGTGTCAGTCAAAATCGTGTCGACTGATCGACCGCATTCGCGAGCAGGCTCGCTCCCACAGTGGTTTTGTGGTGTTGAGAAAGTCGGATTCAACCCCGCCGATCCAGCAGATTCACCACCACCCGATCCACCCATCCCCACACCCGCTGCTTTACCCGCCGCCACAGTGGCCGCCGCTTCCATTCTTCCAGACTGACTTGCTGGCTCAGGGCGAAGTCACGCTCGAAACTCGCGGCTACCGCTTGGGTCAATCCGGGGTCCAGTGCTTCCAGGTTGGCTTCCAGGTTGAAACGCAGATTCCAGTGATCGAAGTTGCACGAACCGATGCTCACCCAGTCATCGATCAGGACCATTTTCAAGTGCAGGAAACACGGCTGGTATTCGTAGATCTTCACCCCTGCCCTGAGCAGTCGCGGGTAGTAGCGATGTCCGGCATAACGCACGGATGGGTGATCGGTACGGGGGCCGGTCAGCAGCAAGCGCACATCGACGCCCCGGGCAGCCGCCCGGCGCAGGGAACGGCGGACTTTCCAGGTCGGCAAAAAGTACGGCGTAGCCAGCCAGATCCGTCGATGGCCGCTGTTCAGGGCGCGCACCAGCGATTGCAGAATGTCCCGGTGTTGACGGGCGTCGGCATACGCCACCCGCCCCATACCCTCGCCTTGGGACGGCACACGGGGTAACCGCGGCAAGCCGAAATGCGAGGCTGGTCGCCAGGCACGTCGATGGCGGTTGGCAATCCACTGCCGATCGAACAGCAGCTGCCAGTCGAGCACCAGCGGGCCGGTGATTTCCACCATCACTTCGTGCCATTCGCTGACGTCTTCGCCCGGCGTCCAGAACTCATCCGTGACGCCTGTGCCGCCGACCACGGCCAGGCTCTGGTCCACCAGCAGCAGCTTGCGGTGATCGCGATAAAAGTTGCCTACCCAACGTCGCCAACTCAGGCGATTGTAAAAACGCAGCTCCACACCGGCGGACATCAGTCGCTGACGCAAGGCCAGGGTAAAGGCGAGGCTGCCGTAATCATCGAACAGGCAGCGCACCCGCACGCCGCGCTCGGCGGCCTGCACCAAGGCCTGGACCATGGCTTCGGCGCAGGCACCCGCTTCCACCAGATACAGCTCCAGCTCGACCTGCTCTTCAGCCCGGGCAATCGCCACCAGCATTCGCGGAAAAAACTGCGGACCGTCGACCAGCAGTTCGAAATGGTTGCCTTCACGCCAGGGAAAAACCGGACCGGCCATGTCAACGCGCCGTGAAAATCAGTACCGCACCCACCGGTACCGACAGACTGATCGCCGACAGGTCGGCCATTTTGCGCAATGCTTCCAGGCCAGGAGCCAAATCGAAATCTTCGGCGTTGATCACCAGCGGCTCGAGGGTCACCACCTGAAAGCGCCGGTCATCCAGACGGGTCGCCAGCAGTTGGGCCTGGTACTCGCGCTGTTTGCCGTGCAGGTCGACCTTCAGCGGCAGGCGCAACTCCAGTTGTGCGCCGGGAGCGAGGTCGTTGATCGGGCGCAGATCGATTTTCGTGGTGATCAAGGCGTCGGGAAACCGGTCGATCTGGAACAGTGTCTTGCGCATGCGCTCATCGCGCAACGGAACGCCGCTATTGATCGACTCCAGTTCGACTTCCACCTGCGCCAGCCCCTCGGGATCGACCTTGCCGTGCAGCACCAGAAAGCGCTGCACTTCGGAGACATTGGCGTTTTTGGTGCTGACAAACGACAGGCGCGAAGACTCACCATCGAGGTACCAATCGGCACGGGCCGACAAAGCGGTGCCAGCCAGCAGCAGGAAAGCGAGGGGTTGGAGGGTGGAGCGCATCGACATAGAGACTCGTGGGGCAGATAAACCTGAGCTGAACCTTAACCGGCCTTCAGCGCATTGCAAGCCATCTACTGCTCCAAACCCGCCTTTGTGGCGATGGACCTGTCGCCCTACCTCGATATTTCAGCGCCGTCAGGGCTGCAATCGGCAACCCTGGCGCTCGCCGACCCACACGGCGCTGTTGCTGCGACCCATGCCGCTGACCGTGACACGCTTGCCGGCCGGGTCATCGGTAAAGCTGTTGACGGGCAGCCACTGTTTCACATAACGGTGGCAGTACTCGGTGTCGTTGTTCATCACGTAGCGGCACGAACAGTATTCCTTGGCCGTGTAAGCGCTGATGATGCCGGGGAACGCCCACAGCGCCACCCGCTCGCTCCAGACCCAGCCGAGCAAGGCGATCAGCAGGATCAGCAACAGGGAACTCACCGGTCGACGGCGAATGAAACTGTTCATGGCTGCACCTTCCCGGCAAAGGCCTTGAGCGCGAGTTTGAGCAATTCGTTATGCCGATAACTGCCGTCGCGGTCATCGCCGTAGCGGACGATCACCAGGTGTTCACTGGGGATCACATACAGCGCCTGCCCCCAATGCCCCAGCGCGGCGAAGGTGTCGGCGGGGGCATCGGGCCAGGGTCGTGCCGCGCCCTCAACGGCTCGATTGAGCCACCATTGCCCGCCGGGGACGGCATCGTCTTCGTGTGCGTGATAGTGAGCGAACGGCTCGCGGTTGAACGCCACCCAGTCCTTGGGCAGCAGTTGCTTGTCTCCCCAGCGGCCCTCGCGGTCCATCAACAGACCGACCCGGGCCAGATCCCGTGCAGTGAGGTAGGCATAGGACGAAGCGACGAAAGTGCCCGTGGCATCGGTTTCCCAGACGGCGTGACGAATGCCCAGCGGTTCGAACAATGCAGCCCACGGGTAGTCGGGATAGCGGCTGGAACCAACCATGGCTTTCAGCGCGGCGGACAACAGATTGCTGTCACCGCTGGAGTAGCGAAATGCCTGGCCCGGCGCCGCGTACGCAGCATGGGCTGCAGTGAACGCGGCCATATCGTGGTGACCGCGGGTGTAGAGCATGGCCACCACCGAAGACTTCAACGGTGCGTATTCATAGTCCTCTTGCCAATCCAGGCCCGAGGCCCAGTGCAGCAGGTCGGCCATGGTCATGTCGGGGTGCTTTTGCAGGGGCGGATAAAACTTCGCCACCGGATCGTCGAGCTTGAACAAGCCTTCGCCATAGGCCACGCCGAGGACCGTGGCCATCAGGCTCTTGCTGATCGACCAGGTCAGGTGCGGCGTCTGCGCCGTCGTCGGACCGGCGTAGCGCTCGTAGAGCAACTGGCCGTCACGGATCACCAGCAAGGCATCGGTGCGAATGCCCTGGCGCGCGGTGTCATCGCGGGATGGGAAGGCGTAAGCCTCCAGGGCTTGAAGCGCCGGACCGGTCAGCACCGGGGCGGTCGGCCATTGCTCGGCGGGCCAGTATTCGGCCTGGGCCGTGAAACTGAGCAACAGCATGAAAATCAGGGACAAGCCTTTGGGCATGGCGGGGGCTCGGAGATTGAACTGGCTGAGCCTAGTCGGACTTGATGACAATTTTGGAGTTTGTATTGCCTGATAGATCGCTTTCGCGAGCAGGCTCGCTCCCACAGAGGAATCTGTGTTCGACGCAGATCAATGTGGGAGCGAGCCTGCTCGCGATGAGTGCCTTCAATGTGCCGCCAACGCCTTGGCCAACCGCTTGCCCCGCGCCCCCGCCGCCAACTCCATCACCGCTCGGTCGCGCTGCCACATCGCTGCCCACTCCGGTGGCCCTCCAGCCAGTGCCTCGTTCACTTGAGCCTTGAGTCCTTCGAACTGTGCAAACAACCCGCCCAGCACCACATGTCCGGCCAGGCTGGTCGGTGGCTGACGGCTGGTTTCCGCGCACCCTGCCAACAATCCCAGCAGACGCAATTGCAAGGATTGCGGCCAGGCACAGTCCTGACCGATACCGTACAACCACGCCGTCATGGCGCTCAGTACATAGATGTCTTCCAGCGTGCGAAACGGTTTGACGTAGGCGTCCCAACCATCCCCCGCGAGCAACTCGCACAGCGCGTTATCCAGAAACAACCGGCCATGGCTGATGTCCGGCATCAACGGGATCGGCGCCAGTTTTTCCACCCGCACACCCGGCTCATCGCGATAAATCACCGCCAGGCTCAAGCGCGGATTGGCGCCGGGCGCCTCGCTGCGCGCTGCCACCAGCAGCCAGTCGGCGGCATCCCCGGCGGTGACGAAATCCTTGCGACCATTCAGGCGCAAACCGCTCAGCCGGGTTTGCATGTCGGCCGGGCGCAGGCTGCGCTGCTCGGTGGCGCACAACGCGCCGAGGCTCAGTGGCGCGCTCGGCCAGAGCATGCGCAAGGCCGCTTGATACCCCACCAGAAATGCCAGCCCCGGCGTCGCCATCAACCGCCCGCCGAGCACGGCCAATTCAAACGGCGTGACCGCTCCCAACTGCTGCAACAAAGTCGCGAAACCTTCGGCCAGATCCGGGTTGGCGGGCAAGCGATCACGGCGGTTCAACAGGGTTTGCCAGGGCATAAGAGGCTCCTTGAAGGCTGTCATATAAGCATCACCAAAGCTTAATGGCGATGACACCGGGGCTACATAGCCTGACTTTGCACAACACGGCTAGGGGGCGTTCTCAATTAGTTTCCCTACCGCGCCGGGTCTGCTGTTGTGCAGGGCAAGGCGCGAGAAGCGCAGTTTGGTCATTCCAAATCAGCTTCGAGCAACACAGCCCTGCACAACAGCAGGCCCGGCCCTTCGGGTTGTGCCTTAAAGCTGGCCATGCTGCGTTGCAGGCCTTGGAAAGGGAACAACCATTCCCAGCGGCCTACGCCTTGCCTGGCCAGCTTTAAGGCGACAACGCGGTGGGGAAACTAATTGAGAACGCCCCCTCGACAAAGAAAGTCGATTCGCTGTAGCCCAAAGACGGGTGAGCAGCCCGCACGGAGATTCGCCATGACTCAGATCGTCCGCATCAGCGACACCGGCAACGAACGCCGCCTGCAAGCCGAACGCCTGGTGGGCGCCGAGGCGTTGCAGGAAGCCCAGGCCTTGCGCTTCAACGTGTTCAGCGGCGAATTCAACGCCAGGCTCAAGGGCGCTGAACTGGGTCTGGACATGGATGACTACGACGTTCACTGCGCCCACATCGGTGTGCGTGACTTGAACACCGGGCGGCTGGTGGCGACTACCCGTTTGCTCGACCACACGGCTGCCAGCAGCCTCGGCAAGTTTTACAGCGAAGAAGAATTCAGCCTCCACGGCCTGGTGCACCTGCAAGGCCCGATCCTGGAAATCGGTCGCACCTGCGTCGATCCGGCCTACCGCAACGGCGGCACCATCGCCGTGCTCTGGGGTGAACTGGCCGAAGTCCTGAACCAGGGCGGCTACAGCTACCTGATGGGTTGCGCGAGCATTCCGATGCAGGATGGTGGTGTGCAGGCCCACGCGATCATGCAGCGTCTGCGTGAACGCTACCTGTGCACCGAACACCTGCGCGCCGAGCCGAAGAATCCGTTGCCAAGCCTGGACATCCCGTCAAACGTGATTGCCGAAATGCCACCGCTGCTCAAGGCCTACATGCGCCTGGGCGCCAAGATCTGCGGCGAGCCATGCTGGGACGAAGACTTCCAGGTCGCCGACGTGTTCATCCTGCTCAAGCGCGACGAACTCTGCCCGCGCTATGCCAAACACTTCAAGGCGGCTGTGTAATGAGCCGGTTACGTGTATACGCGCGAATCGCGCGAGTGCTGATGGTGGTGACGCTGGGCCTGGGCATGGCCAGTGTGTTCGGGGTGTTCGAGCGCCTGGGCATGGCCCATTCGATGGCGCGTCGCCAGCGCTGGTCGCGGTTTTTCATGGCCCGACTGAGCAACGCCCTGCCCTTTGACGTGACCGTCCACGGCGAGCTGCCGAAGTCGCCGATGCTCTGGGTCAGCAACCACGTGTCCTGGACCGACATCCCGCTGCTGGGCATGCTCACGCCGCTGTCGTTCCTGTCCAAGGCCGAAGTGCGCACCTGGCCAGTGGCCGGCTGGTTGGCGGCCAAGGCCGGCAGCCTGTTTATCCGCCGCGGCTCGGGTGACAGCCAGTTGATCCGCAAGCAGATGACCCGCCACCTGGAACAAGCCTACCCACTGCTGATGTTCCCGGAAGGCACCACCACTGATGGCCGTTCGCTGCGTACCTTCCATGGTCGCCTGCTGTCCGCCGCCATCGATTCCGAAGTGGCGATGCAGCCGGTGGCGATTCGTTATGTGCGTGACGGTAAGCCTTGCGCGCTGGCGCCATTCATTGGCGACGATGATCTGCTCTCGCACCTGATGCGTCTGTTCGCCAATGACCGTGGCAGCGTGGAGATTCATTTGCTCAAGCCAATCGAGTGCCAGGGCCGGGAACGCGCGGCACTGGCGTTCGAAGCGCAGCAGGCGGTGCAGAAGGCGTTGTTTGGGGCGCCCCCGGAAAAACAGCAAGTGCCAATGCGTCCCGCGATTGCCGCTTGAACACATGCCATCTGTGGGAGCGAGCCTGCTCGCGAATGCGGTGTGACATTCAGCGATGATGTTGAATGTGACGGCCCCTTCGCGAGCAGGCTCGCTCCCACAATGGATTTATGTGCCAGTGTGGTTCCGGGCAAAATCCTGTAGCTGCGGATAGAACAACCGAAAGTCCTCGCTCAACGGCTCATACAATCGCCGCAACTCCGGCATCGCCGCCGCCAGCTCCTCCGGCCGGGTCAGGCGTCGCGAGATCCCGCGCAATACCTGCTCCAGCACTTCAAACTCCTGATACGAACCTAACCAGTCATTGGCCACCATGTGCGGTGCAATCTGCGCCAGCCGCCCCGGCAATTGCCGTTCACTGGACAGCACCCGGTAAACGTCCGAGGTGAACAACGCCAGGGGCCGGTCGGCATACAGCGCCCAGTCCCGGGCAAGGCAATGGTCGAAAAACACATCGAGCACGATCCCCGCGTAGCGACGACGGGTCAGGGAAAAACGCGACAACGCCACATCCACCAGCGGATGGCGATCGGTGAACACGTCGATGCTGCGGTGCAACTGGATAGCCCCCTCGATTTCCGGAGCGAACTGCCCTTGCAGCCGTCCCTTGACGAAATCGCCATACAGACTGCCGAGCAATTGGCCGGGACGCTGGCCACCGAGGTGAAGATGTGCGAGATAGTTCATGGGCGCAGCTTAGCACTGCCCCATTGCCTTGTTACACTCAACACATCGTTATAACTCGATATATCGAAATGTGAGCTGGTCAGAGCCAAATCATATTTGTATATCGCGAAATACCGATTTAAAGTTCGCCTCATCGCGATATAGCGTTTTAAACATCACGAGCCCACATCATGACCATCAATCTCGACGAAATAATAAAAGCCCTGGCACACCCAGTCCGGCGAGAAATCCTGCACTGGCTCAAGGACCCGACCGTCGAATTTCCCGATCAGTCACACAGTAACGAGCACGGCGTTTGCGCCGGGCAGATCGATCAGCGTTGTGGCCTGTCGCAATCCACGGTGTCCGCACACCTGGCGACCCTGCAACGCGCCGGCCTGATCAGCAGCCGCAAAGTCGGCCAGTGGCACTTCTTCAAACGTAACGAGGAAACCATCCAGGAGTTCCTCCGTACCTTCAGCAAAGAGCTCTGATCCTTAGAGCCGAAAAGGAATCAACAATGCCCCTCTCGCTACTCATCCTGGCCTTGAGCGCCTTCGCCATCGGCACCACCGAGTTCGTCATCATGGGCCTGCTGCCCAACGTGGCGGCTGACCTCGGTGTGTCGATTCCCGGTGCCGGCTGGCTGGTGACCGGTTACGCCCTGGGCGTGGCCATCGGCGCGCCGTTCATGGCGCTGGCCACCGCCAGACTGCCGCGCAAGGCTGCGCTGGTGGCGTTGATGGGCATTTTCATTATCGGCAACCTGCTCTGTGCAGTGGCCAGTGACTACAACGTGCTGATGTTTGCCCGTGTGGTGACGGCCCTTTGTCATGGCGCCTTCTTCGGTATCGGTTCCGTCGTGGCTGCCGGCCTGGTGCCTGCGAACAAACGCGCTTCGGCCGTGGCCCTGATGTTCACCGGCCTGACCCTGGCCAACGTCCTCGGCGTACCGTTGGGCACCGCCCTCGGTCAGGAAGCCGGCTGGCGTTCGACCTTCTGGGCCGTGACCGTGATCGGTGTGATTGCGCTGATCGGCTTGATCCGCTTCCTGCCGGCCAAGCGTGATGAAGAAAAACTCGACATGCGCGCCGAACTGGCCGCACTCAAGGGCGGTGGCATCTGGCTGTCCCTGAGCATGACGGCACTGTTCGCCGCCTCGGTGTTCACCCTGTTCACCTACGTCGCGCCGCTGCTGGGCGAAGTCACCGGCGTCTCGCCCCGTGGCGTGACCTGGACCCTGATGCTCATCGGCCTGGGCCTAACGGCCGGCAACATCATCGGCGGCAAGATGGCCGACAAAGGCCTGGCCGCCACGCTGATCGGCGTGTTCATCACCATGGCCGTGGTGTCCACGGTGCTGACCTGGACCAGCGTCGCGCTGATCCCGACCGAAATCACCCTGTTCCTCTGGGCCACCGCGTGCTTTGCCGCCGTACCGGCCTTGCAAGTGAACGTGGTGACCTTCGGCAAAGCCGCACCGAACCTGGTGTCGACCCTGAACATCGGCGCTTTCAACATCGGCAACGCACTCGGTGCCTGGGTCGGCGGCAGCGTGATCGCCCACGGTTTTGGCCTGACCAGCGTGCCCCTCGCCGCAGCGGCCCTGGCGGTACTCGCCCTGCTGGTCACCCTGATTACTTTCCGTCAGAGCGGCAATCCCGATCTGGCCCCTGCTACCAACTGACAGACCATTACCTCACGAGGGTTGCATTAAATGACGAGTATTTTCGATCCGATCAAACTGGGCGACCTCGAGTTGGCCAACCGCATCATCATGGCGCCACTGACCCGCTGCCGCGCCGACGAAGGTCGCGTGCCGAACGCGCTGATGGCCGAGTATTACGTACAGCGCGCCTCCGCCGGCCTGATCCTCAGCGAAGCCACGTCGGTTACCCCGATGGGCGTCGGTTACCCGGACACACCGGGCATCTGGTCCAACGATCAGGTGCGTGGCTGGTCCAACGTAACCAAGGCTATCCATGGCGCGGGCGGCAAGATCTTCCTGCAGTTGTGGCATGTGGGTCGCATTTCTCACGGTTTGTACCTGAACGGTGAAGCCCCGGTCGCCCCGAGCGCCATCCAGCCAAAGGGCCATGTCAGCCTGGTTCGTCCGTTGGCCGACTTCCCTGTCCCGCGCGCCCTGGAAATCGCTGAAATCGCCGACATCGTCGACGCTTACCGCGTCGGTGCCGAGAACGCCAAGGCCGCCGGTTTCGACGGCGTGGAAATCCATGCCGCCAACGGTTACCTGCTTGACCAGTTCCTGCAAAGCAGCACCAACCAGCGCACCGACAACTACGGCGGCTCCCTGGAAAACCGTGCGCGCCTGCTGCTGGAAGTGACTGACGCCGCCATCGAAATCTGGGGTGCCGGCCGCGTGGGGGTGCACCTGTCGCCACGCGCCGACTTGCATGACATGGGCGACGACAACCTGGCCGAAACCTTCACCTACGTCGCAAGTGAACTGGGCAAGCGTGGCATTGCCTTCATCTGCTCACGCGAGAAGGAAGGTGCCGACAGCCTCGGCCCACGACTCAAGGAAGCCTTCGGCGGCCCATACATTGCCAACGAGCGTTTCACCAAGGACAGCGCTAACGCATTGCTCGCCAGCGGCAAGGCCGATGCAGTGGCCTTCGGCGTACCCTTCATTGCCAACCCTGACCTGCCGGCACGCTTGCAGGCTGACGCGCCGCTGAACGAAGCGCGTCCGGAACTGTTCTACGCCAAGGGGCCGGTCGGCTACATCGACTATCCGACGCTGTAACCGGCAACCGTTGAAACGCAAAAGCCCCGACTCGAAAGAGCCGGGGCTTTTTAATATTTGACGGTTTAACCCTATCCACTGTGGGAGCGGCAGTGCGACGATCCGACTTGCTCACTCCCACAAGGTCTATATGGATTTCTCAAAGACTCGACACAATTTCCCTACAAAATACTGAGCTTGCTACCTGTCATCCCGCCCGGGGTGCGTATATAAAGGCACCCCATTACGGCGCATCGAGTCACAAAAAGGCCCCGGGCTGACACACGCCGACCCAATTACGCTTTTTGTTTCATTTGCGCAGGCTGGGGCTCAAGCGCAGCATATCCAGCCCGGTATCAACCCAACGCTCGGCTTCGGTGTGCAATTCAAAACTGTCGGGGGCCAGCAACCACTGGTACAGGATGCCGTCTATATAAGCATGCAAGCTGATCGCGGCGCGGGCGGTGTCGAGGTTTTCCGGCAACTGGCCGCGATTCACGGCATTACTCAGGGCCAGGCCGATCCGCACATTGCATTCGAGGCTGGCCGACACCCGTTGTTGGCGCAGGTCGCACATTTCATCGGTGAATTCGCACTTATGAAAAAGAATCTCATTGATGCGCCGGGTTTTCGGGTCCAGCGCAATTTGATGAAACAAATGAATCAACAGTTTGCGCATGCAGCCCAGGGGATCGAGTTCGTCTTCGCTTTCGCTGGCCTTGGCCATTTCTTCCAGCGGCTCATGCAAGGTGTCGAGCATGGCCTGCACCAGATCCGCCTTGTTGCTGAAATGCCAGTAAATGGCCCCGCGAGTGACGCCGGCCAGGGTCGCGATGTCCGCCAGGGTCGTGCGCGCCACGCCGCGCTCGAAAAAGGCCTTTTCGGCCGCCACGAGAATTTGCGCGCGGGTTTCCTGAGCTTCCTCTTTGGTACGACGGACCATGGCAGTACAACCTCAATCAGGGTGCTTCAGCGATGTCTGAATATCAGCTGAATAAAAGTGGGGCGAACGTTCTGGGGGCTTGTCCCCGGCCTACAATTCCAACCTTCAAACGGCTTGTGTAACGGCTTGTGTAACGGTGTTGATACGCAGCCTGGGTATTTACAAACAACCATGTACGTAAGTATATTCCTTAGCAAGCTACTTATCCACCCGGAATACACTTTTCAACCTTCCACCTTTCTAGTGCGCTCCTTGCGCGCCTGACCCGAGGATTTTCATGCAATTCAAGCCAGCTGTTACCGCTCTGGTCGCCGCCGTCGCCCTGGCATCGCTGCTCAGCGGATGCAAAAAGGAAGAGGCAGCACCGGCCGCCCCACCGCCTCAGGTCGGCGTCGTGACTCTGCAACCCCAAGCTTTCACCCTGACGTCCGATCTACCAGGCCGTACCAGTGCATTGCGCATTGCCGAAGTCCGTCCTCAGGTCAACGGCATCATTCTCAAGCGCATGTTCAAGGAAGGCAGCGACGTCAAGGCCGGCCAGCAGCTCTATCAGATCGATCCCTCGATCTATGAAGCAACGCTCGCCAGCGCGGAAGCGAACCTGCGTTCGACCAAGTCGATTTCCGACCGTTACAAGCAATTGGTCGACGAACAAGCCGTAAGCCGTCAGGAATACGACACCGCAGTAGCCAACCGCCTGCAATCGGAAGCCGCGCTGCAAACCGCGCAGATCAATGTGCGCTACACCAAGGTCTACGCCCCGCTGACCGGCCGCATCGGCCGCTCCTCGGTGACCGAAGGCGCGTTGGTCAGCAATGCCCAGGCCGATGCGATGGCGGTAATTCAGCAAATCGACCCGATCTACGTCGACGTGACGCAGTCCTCGGTCGAGTTGCTGCAACTGCGCCGTGAGCTGGAAAGCGGTCGCCTGCAAAAAGCCGGCGACAACGCGGCCTCGGTCAAGCTGACCCTCGAAGACGGCAGCGACTACAAGCTGGACGGCAAGCTGGAGTTCTCCGAAATCTCGGTTGACCAGACCACCGGCTCCGTCACCCTGCGCGCCATTTTCCCGAACCCTGATCACACCCTTCTGCCTGGCATGTTCGTGCACGCCAAGTTGCTGGCCGGCGTGAACAGCGCGGCGATCCTGGCCCCGCAGCAAGGCGTGACCCGCGACCTCAAAGGTACGCCGACCGCACTGGTCGTCGGCCCGGACAACAAGGTCGAACTGCGCCAACTCAAGGCCAACCGCACTGTCGGTAACCAATGGCTGATCGAAGACGGCCTGAAGGCCGGCGATCGCCTGATCACCGAAGGTCTGCAATTCGTCAAACCGGGCATCGAAGTCAAGGCCCGTGAAGCGACCAACGTAGCCGTCAAGAATCCGGCCCCCGCCCAGGTAGCTGATAAAGCCTCCGGCGACAAAGGGGAGTAAACCATGTCGAAATTTTTTATCGACCGTCCGATTTTCGCCTGGGTAATTGCCCTGGTGATCATGTTGGTCGGGGCACTGTCGATCCTCAGACTGCCGATCAACCAGTACCCGAGCATTGCGCCTCCAGCGATCGCCATCTCCGTGACCTACCCGGGTGCTTCGGCACAAACGGTTCAGGACACCGTGGTTCAGGTGATCGAGCAACAGCTCAACGGTATCGACAACCTGCGCTATGTCTCGTCGGAAAGTAACTCCGACGGCACCATGACCATTACCGCGACCTTCGAGCAAGGCACCAACTCCGACACCGCGCAGGTCCAGGTCCAGAACAAGCTGAACCTGGCCACCCCGCTGCTGCCGCAAGAAGTGCAACAGCAAGGTATCCGCGTCACCAAGGCCGTGAAGAACTTCCTGTTGGTGATCGGCGTGGTGTCGCGTGACGGCAGCATGACCAAGGACGATCTGTCCAACTACATCGTGTCGAACATGCAGGACCCGATCTCGCGGACCGCCGGTGTCGGCGACTTCCAGGTGTTCGGTTCCCAGTACGCCATGCGTATCTGGCTCGACCCGGCCAGGCTGAACAACTACAACCTGACTCCGATCGACGTCAAAACCGCCATCGCCGCGCAGAACGTCCAGGTGTCGTCCGGTCAGCTCGGCGGCCTGCCTGCCCTGCCCGGCACCCAGTTGAACGCGACGATCATCGGCAAGACCCGCCTGCAGACCGCGGAAGAGTTCGACAAGATCCTGCTCAAGGTCAACAAGGACGGTTCCCAGGTTCGCTTGAGGGATGTTGCCGAAGTCGGTCTGGGGGGTGAGAACTACAGCATCAATGCCCAGTTCAACGGTGCCCCGGCTTCCGGCCTGGCCGTGAAACTGGCCACCGGTGCCAACGCTCTCGATACCGCCAAGGCCCTGCGCGCGACCATCGACAACCTCAAGCCGTTCTTCCCGCAAGGGATGGAAGTGGTATTCCCGTATGACACCACTCCGGTGGTAACCGAATCGATCAAGGGCGTGGTTCACACCCTGGTCGAAGCGGTCGCCCTGGTGTTCCTGGTGATGTTCCTGTTCCTGCAGAACTTCCGTGCCACCATCATCACCACGATGACCGTGCCGGTGGTATTGCTCGGTACATTCGGCATCCTCGCGGCCGCCGGTTTCAGTATCAACACCCTGACCATGTTCGGTATGGTGCTGGCCATCGGCTTGCTGGTGGACGACGCCATCGTCGTGGTGGAAAACGTCGAACGGGTGATGAGCGAAGAAGGCCTGTCACCGAAAGAAGCCACCAAGAAATCCATGGGCCAGATCCAGGGCGCACTGGTCGGTATCGCCCTGGTGCTGTCGGCGGTTCTGCTGCCAATGGCGTTCTTCAGCGGTTCCACCGGTGTGATCTACAAGCAATTCTCGATCACCATCGTCTCGGCCATGGCCCTGTCGGTACTGGTTGCACTGATCTTCACCCCGGCGCTCTGCGCCACCATGCTCAAGGCGATTCCGAAAGGCGAGCACGGCACCCCGAAACGCGGTTTCTTTGGCTGGTTCAACCGCAATTTCGACCGCGGCGTTCGCAGCTACGAACGCGGTGTCGGCAATATTCTGCAGCGCAAGATCCCCTATCTGCTGGCGTACCTGCTGATCGTGGTGGGCATGATCTGGCTGTTCAGCCGCATTCCAACGGCGTTCCTGCCTGAGGAAGATCAGGGTGTACTGTTCGCCCAGGTACAAACCCCGGCCGGGTCCACGGCCCAGCGTACCCAAGTGGTCGTCGATGAAATGCGTGAATTCCTGCTGCGTCCGGGCAAGGATGGCGGCGAAGGCGATGCGGTGAACTCAGTGTTTACCGTGACCGGCTTCAACTTCGCCGGCCGTGGCCAGAGTTCGGGTATGGCGTTCATCATGCTCAGACCCTGGGACGAACGTAACGCCGACAACAACGTGTTCAAGGTGGCGGCCCGAGCCCAGCAGCACTTCTTCACCTTCCGCGATGCCATGGTGTTCGCCTTCGCGCCACCGGCGGTACTGGAACTGGGTAACGCCACCGGTTTCGACGTGTTCCTGCAGGACCGCGCCGGTATCGGCCACGAAAAACTGATGCAAGCGCGAAACCAGTTCCTCGGCATGGCCGCACAAAGCAAGATCCTGACTCAGGTGCGTCCGAACGGCCTGAACGACGAACCGCAATACCAGCTGGAAATCGATGACGAGAAGGCCAGTGCCCTGGGCATTACCATCGCCGACATCAACAACACCCTGTCGATTGCCCTGGGCAGTAGCTACGTCAACGACTTCATCGACCGTGGTCGAGTGAAGAAGGTTTACGTGCAAGGCAAGCCAGGCGCTCGAATGGGCCCTGAAGACCTGCAGAAGTGGTACGTGCGCAACGCCAGCGGCACCATGGTTCCGTTCTCGGCGTTCGCCAAGGGCGAGTGGATTTACGGTTCGCCGAAACTGGCTCGCTACAACGGCGTGGAAGCGATGGAAATCCTCGGTGCCCCGGCACCGGGTTACTCCACCGGTGAAGCCATGCTCGAAGTCGAAGCCATTGCCAAGAAGCTGCCGGCGGGTGTCGGTATTTCCTGGACCGGCCTGTCGTACGAAGAACGTCTGTCCGGTTCGCAAGCGCCGGCGCTGTACGCCCTGTCGCTGCTGATGGTGTTCCTGTGCCTGGCGGCATTGTATGAAAGCTGGTCGATTCCGATCGCGGTGATGTTGGTGGTACCGCTGGGGATCATCGGTGCACTGATGGCCACCAGCCTGCGCGGCTTGTCCAACGACGTGTACTTCCAGGTAGGTCTGTTGACGACTATCGGTCTGGCGGCGAAAAACGCCATTCTGATTGTCGAATTTGCCAAGGAACTGCACGAACAAGGGCGTAGCCTGCGTGATGCCGCAATCGAAGCCTGTCGCATGCGTCTGCGACCGATCATCATGACCTCGCTCGCCTTCGTGCTGGGTGTGGTACCACTGGCGATATCCACGGGCGCAGGTTCCGGTAGCCAGCATGCAATCGGTACCGGTGTGATCGGCGGTATGATCACGGCCACTGTGCTGGCGATCTTCTGGGTCCCGCTGTTCTTCGTCACCGTGTCGTCCATTGGTCAACGTAAAATCGCCGACCAGGATGACGCTATTGAAACTTCTAAAGAGGCTGGCTAATGAGCAAGTCGCTACTCTCCCTGGCAGTCGCCGCCTTCGTGCTCGGTGGCTGCTCGCTGATACCTGATTATCAGCAGCCCGAAGCGCCGGTGGCGGGGCAGTACCCGCAGGGCCTGGCGTACTCGCCGGCCCAGGCACCGGCGCAAGCCGCTGCCGAGCAGGGCTGGAAGCAGTTTTTCCATGACCCGGCGCTGCAACAGCTGATCCAGGTTGCCCTGGAAAACAACCGTGACCTGCGTGTCGCGGCCCTGAACATCGACGCGTTTGCGGCTCAGTACCGCATCTCCCGTGCCGATCTGTTCCCGGCCGTCTCGGCCAACGGCACCGGCAGCCGTCAGCGCGTTCCGGCTGACGCTTCGCAGACCGGCGAAGCCGGCATCACCAGTTCCTACTCGGCCACGGTCGGGGTCAGCGCCTATGAACTCGACCTGTTCGGTCGCATTCGCAGCCTGAATGAAGAAGCGCTGCAGAAGTACTTCGCCACCGAAGAAGGCCGTCGCAGTACGCAGATCAGCCTGGTGGCCAGTGTGGCCAATGCCTACCTGACCTGGCAGGCCGACAAGGAACTGTACAAGCTGACCCAGGACACCCTCGCCACCTTCGAGGAGAGCTACAAGCTCACCGCCCGCAGCAACGAAGTCGGCGTCGCCTCGGCCCTGGACCTGGCACAGTCGCGCACCTCGGTGGAAAACGCCCGTGCGCAACTGGCCAAATACACCCGTCAGGTTGCCCAGGATGAGAACAGCCTGGTGCTGCTGCTCGGCACTGGAGTCCCGGCCAATCTGCAAGCGGCCAAACCGCTTGACGACGACTTGCTGAGCGACGTTCCGCCCGGCCTGCCGTCGGACCTGCTGCAGCGTCGTCCGGACATCCTTCAAGCCGAGTACAACCTGAAGGCCGCCAACGCCAACATCGGCGCAGCGCGGGCTGCGTTCTTCCCGAGCATCAGCCTCACGGCCAATGCCGGCACCCTGAGCCCGGACTTGTCCGGCCTGTTCAAGGGTGGTTCGGGCACCTGGCTGTTCCAGCCGCAGATCAACCTGCCGATCTTCAACGCCGGCTCTCTGAGTGCCAGCCTGGATTACTCGAAAATCCAGAAAGACATCGGCGTGGCGAACTACGAGAAGTCCATTCAAACGGCCTTCCAGGAAGTTGCCGACGGCCTGGCCGCCCGCCAGACCTACGTCCAGCAGTTGCAGGCACAGAAAGATTTCGTCAGTGCCAACCAGGCGTACTACCGCCTGGCCGAGCGCCGCTACCGTATCGGTGTCGACAGCAACCTGACCTTCCTCGATGCCCAGCGTCAGCTGTTCAGTGCGCAGCAGGTGTTGATCACCGACCGTCTGGCGCAACTGGTCAGCCAGGTCAACCTGTACAAGGCCCTGGGTGGTGGCTGGAACGAACAGACGGCGCAGAACGAGCCGTTGAAAGAAGAAGCGCCGAAGATGAAGTATTTCTGATAGCGCTGTGAAAACGAGAAGCCCACCTTTTGGTGGGCTTTTTTGTTGCGAGAAAGGTGCATTGTTGAATCCGGCCCCTTCGCGGGCAAGCCCGCGCCACAGTTGACCGAGTTGTCCGACGGACGCGGACCGATGTGCGAGCGGGCTTGCTCCGGGCGGCGTTCCGACGAAGAGACCCGCACACTTACCGCAAATCTCAGACAGTCAGTAACCGCTCGCGCAACTTGGCGATCTCGTCGCGCATCTGCGCCGCTGCTTCGAATTCCAGGTCGCGAGCGAGCTGGTACATTTTCTCTTCCAGCGCACGAATCCGCTTGCTGATCTCGCTGGGCGAGCGCAATTCGGCTTCGTATTTGGCATTTTCCTCGGCGGCCTTGGCCATGCCCTTGCGCTTCTTGCTGCGCGAGCCGGGCACGGTGGCGCCTTCCATGATGTCGGCAACGTCCTTGAACACGCCTTTTGGCGTGATGCCATTGGCCAGATTGAAGGCGATCTGCTTGTCGCGGCGACGCTCGGTTTCACCGATCGCCCGTTCCATGGAGCCGGTAATCCGGTCGGCATACAGAATCGCCCGGCCATTGAGGTTACGTGCCGCGCGCCCGATGGTCTGGATCAGCGAGCGCTCGGAACGCAGGAAGCCTTCCTTGTCGGCATCGAGGATCGCTACCAGCGAGACTTCCGGCATGTCCAGGCCTTCGCGCAACAGGTTGATGCCCACCAATACATCGAAAGTGCCCAGGCGCAGGTCACGGATGATCTCCACGCGCTCCACGGTATCGATGTCCGAGTGCAGGTAGCGCACGCGTACGCCGTGGTCGGCCAGGTAATCGGTCAAATCCTCGGCCATGCGCTTGGTCAGCGTAGTGACCAGCACCCGTTCCTCGACTGCGACGCGCTTGGTGATTTCCGACAGCAAATCGTCGACCTGGGTCAACGCCGGACGGATTTCCACTTGCGGGTCCACCAGGCCGGTCGGCCTCACCACTTGTTCGACGACGCGGCCAGCGTGTTCGGCTTCATAGTTGCCTGGAGTCGCCGAGACGAAAATCGTCTGCGGGCTGATGCTTTCCCACTCATCGAAACGCATCGGCCGGTTGTCCAGGGCCGAGGGCAGGCGGAAACCGTACTCGACCAGGGTTTCCTTGCGCGAGCGGTCGCCCTTGTACATGGCGCCAACCTGCGGAACGCTGACGTGGGACTCGTCGATCACCAGCAAGGCATCCGGCGGCAGGTAGTCATAAAGCGTCGGCGGTGGTGCGCCGGCTTCGCGACCGGACAGATAGCGCGAATAGTTTTCGATGCCGTTGCAGTAACCCAGTTCGAGGATCATCTCCAGATCGAAACGGGTACGCTGCTCCAGGCGTTGGGCTTCCACCAGCTTGTTGTTGGAACGCAGGTACTCCAGGCGCTCCTGCAACTCGACCTTGATGCCTTCGACCGCGCCCATCAGGGTTTCCCGTGGCGTCACGTAGTGACTCTTCGGGTAGAAGGTGAAACGCGGCAGTTTGCGAATGACCTCGCCGGTCAGCGGATCGAAGGCCGACAGGCTTTCCACCTCATCGTCGAAGAGTTCGATGCGGATCGCTTCAAAATCGGATTCCGCCGGATGGATATCAATCACATCGCCACGCACGCGGAAGGTCGCACGGGCAAAATCCATGTCGTTGCGGGTGTATTGCAGGTCGGCCAGGCGTCGCAGCAATTCACGCTGATCGAGCCGGTCGCCGCGGTCCACGTGCAGCACCATCTTCAAATAGGTTTCCGGGCTGCCCAGACCGTAGATGCAGGACACCGTGGTAACGATGATCGCGTCCTTGCGCTCAAGCAATGCCTTGGTCGCCGACAAACGCATCTGTTCGATGTGGTCGTTGATCGAGGCGTCTTTCTCGATGAAGGTGTCCGAGGACGGCACGTAGGCTTCAGGCTGGTAGTAGTCGTAGTAGGAAACGAAGTATTCCACCGCGTTGTTCGGGAAGAACGCCTTGAACTCACCGTACAACTGCGCCGCCAGGGTCTTGTTCGGCGCCAGCACCAGGGTTGGACGCTGCACCTGGGCGATCACGTTGGCGATGCTGAACGTCTTGCCCGAGCCGGTCACACCGAGCAGCGTCTGGTGCGCCAGCCCGGCCTCGATGCCCTCGACCATCAGGCGGATGGCTTCCGGTTGATCGCCGGCGGGCTCGAAACGGGTGACTAGCTGGAATTCAGACATTAAATACCTCTGGATCACTCTTGCCGGCAACACCGGCACGAACGAGAAAGACCGCAAACGACCGATGTCGCCCGAGGAAAAAACAGGATTGTGCTCAATGTGGAGCCGATTGCCATCGCTTTCAAGGCAAACGTCCTACATCCGGTAAAATGTCCGACACGACCAATCGACTAACGGTCGAAAAATAATCGGAAAAACTTAGCTTAAAAGACCAATCGCCTGTCGCCATTGATCGCGGATGGCCTCTATACTAGCTCCCCGTTTGTGCACCGCTCTAGTGCATTCGGCTGGAGCGCGACACGTCCCTCCACTCTCCATTCAGAGCCGCCGCAATAATGAGCCTGTTCTCCGCTGTCGAAATGGCACCACGCGATCCAATCCTGGGCCTCAACGAAGCATTCAACGCCGATACCCGCACCAACAAAGTCAACCTGGGGGTCGGTGTTTACTGCAACGAGGAGGGGCGAATTCCACTCCTGCGCGCCGTTGTCGAAGCCGAAACCATTCGTGCCGCTCAACACGTTTCCCGTGGCTACCTGCCAATCGACGGCATCGCCGCCTACGACCAGGCTGTGCAGAAATTGCTGTTCGGCAATGATTCGCCGCTGATCGCCGCTGGCCGTGTGATCACCACCCAGGCCGTTGGCGGTACTGGCGCCCTGAAAATCGGTGCTGATTTCCTCAAGCAACTGCTGCCGAACGCCGTTGTGGCGATCAGCGACCCGAGCTGGGAAAACCACCGCGCGCTGTTCGAAACCGCCGGTTTCCCGGTGCAGAACTACCGTTACTACGACGCCGCCACCCACGACGTGAACCGTACCGGCATGCTGGAAGACCTGAACGCGCTGCCAAACGGCTCGATCATTGTGCTGCACGCCTGCTGCCACAACCCGACCGGCGTGGACCTGAGCCCGGCGGACTGGAAAAACGTCCTGGAAGTGGTTAAAGCCAAAGGCCACGTGCCGTTCCTCGACATGGCGTATCAAGGTTTCGGCGATGGCATCGACGAAGACGCCGCTGCCGTGCGCCTGTTCGCGGAATCGGGCCTGACTTTCTTCGCTTCCAGCTCGTTCTCCAAGTCGTTCTCGCTGTACGGCGAGCGCGTTGGCGCCCTGTCGATCGTCAGCGAATCGAAAGAAGAAAGCGCGCGCGTACTGTCGCAAGTCAAACGCGTGATCCGCACCAACTACTCCAACCCGCCGACCCACGGTGCCAGCGTTGTCGCAGCGGTGCTGAACAGCCCGGAACTGCGCGCCCAGTGGGAAGCCGAACTGGCCGAAATGCGCCTGCGCATTCGTGGCATGCGTACCCAGATGGTCGACCTGCTGGCACAAAAAGCGCCGCAGCGCGATTTCAGCTTCGTCGGTCGTCAGTGCGGCATGTTCTCCTACTCCGGCCTGAGCGTTGAGCAGGTTCACCGTCTGCGCAACGAGTTCGGCATCTACGCCCTGGACACCGGCCGCATCTGCGTGGCCGCGCTGAACCAGAGCAACATCAAGGTTGTGACGGACGCTATCGTCCAAGTCATCTGATGACACCTTGAAATGAAAAACGGGAAGCCATGCTGCTTCCCGTTTTTTATTTGCTTCAGATAATTCCCGACTGACCGGCCAAGCCCTCTAAACTGCACACAGGTTATGCGTACACACTGTAATTCCGATGAGAACCGACATGAAAAACGATGACTTGCGCGCCGACCGCGATGATCTGGATGACTACATTCCCCGCGCCCCGGTAAAACGCCGCAACGGCAGCCTGGTGATGCAGGTGGCGGCCGGGGTATTTCTCGGTGGATTGGCCTTGTGGCTGGTGCAACTGGCAGCCACCGCGCTGTATGCCAAGCTGTTGATGGGCACCTTCACGTTTGGCGGCTGAGCCGTCATCTGTAAAAGTTGCGCCCCAACGCTTGACTTCCCCTTTTTAATCAGTAAGATACGCGCCATTCCGCGATAGCTCAGTTGGTAGAGCAAGTGACTGTTAATCACTGGGTCCCTGGTTCGAGTCCAGGTCGTGGAGCCAGACAGCAACATCGAAGAGCCCCTGAATCGAAAGATCCAGGGGCTTTTTTGTGGTCGATTGAAAAGCCAACGCTTGAAAAGCAAAAAGCCGATCTGTCTATTCAACAGATCGGCCCTTTTCAGTTGCCGTGAACGTCAGACATGTTCACTGCTTTTGACGTGCACCGCCCGCGGTTCTGCCACGCCATGTTCCGACTCCAGCACCGGAATCTCCTTGCCGTCGCAATCGTGCAGTTTACCGTCGCTGAAGTAGTCCCCTTCACGCAACGCCGCCAGATCCTGATAACGCAGCACCCGCTCGGTACCGGCCGCAAAGACCGATTGCTGGTCGGAGTTACCGGCGGTGAGATGGTTGAAGGTCAGGTTCAGCACGATGGCCATGATCGCCGAAGAGCTGATGCCCGAATGGAAAATGGTCGCGAACCAGCCTGGGAAGTGGTCGTAGAAGTTTGGCGCCGCGATCGGGATCATGCCGAAGCCGATGGAGGTGGCGACAATGATCAGATTGACGTTGTTGCGGTAGTCGACCTTGGACAAGGTCCGAATACCGCTGGCCGCAACGGTGCCAAACAGCACGATGCCGGCGCCACCGAGCACCGAGGTCGGTACGGCGGCGATGACCCGGCCCATGAATGGCAGCAGACCGAGGATCACCAGGAACAGACCGCCGGTTGCCACCACATAGCGGCTCTTGATGCCGGTGACCGCCACCAGCCCGACGTTCTGAGCAAAGGCGCTTTGGGTAAAGGAACCGAAGATCGGCGCGAACATGCTCGACAGCATGTCGGCGCGCAAACCGTTGCCCAGGCGCTTGGAGTCAACCTTGGTGCCGATGATCTCACCGACGGCAAGGATATCCGCCGAGGTCTCCACCAGTGTCACCATCACCACGATGCACATCGACAGGATCGCAGCAAAGTGGAAGGTCGGCATACCGAAATGGAACGGCGTCGGGAAGCCGAACATCGGGCCCTGGGTCACGGATGAGAAATCCGCCATGCCAAGGAACACCGCGATCACTGTACCGACGACCATGGCCAGCAGAATCGACAGACGGGAGATGGTCGCACTGCCGATTTTGCTCAGCAGCAGCACCAGCACCAATGTCACTGCCGCAAGGCCGATATTCGCCATGCTGCCGAAGTCCGGCGCGTGACTGTTACCGCCCATGGCCCAGCGCGCGGCTACCGGCATCAGCGTCAGGCCGATAGTGGTAATCACGATGCCGGTCACCAGCGGCGGGAAGAACTTGGTGATGCGCGAGAACACCGGGGTTATCAGCAACCCGATCAGGGACGCCGCTATGACCGCGCCCAGTACCGACTGAAACCCGCCCTCCCCGCCACTGCTGACAATCGCCACCATGGTCGCGACGCCAGAGAAGGATACGCCCTGCACCAGCGGCAACTGACAACCAAAAAACGGTAAACCCAGGGTTTGCAGCAGTGTTGCCAGCCCCCCCGCAAACAATGAAGCAGCAATCAACAAACCGATGTCCGCCGGCGAGAGCCCGGCCGCCTGGCCGATGATCAATGGCACCGCGACGATACCGCCATACATGGTCAGAACATGTTGCAGGCCATAAGCCATATTCGCGCCGATCCCAAGATTTTCGTCCTCGGGCCGTTGGTGTGAAACATGGGGCATTTTCATGGTAGGGGGTTCCCTGGTTTTTGTTATGCGCACACTGTATGCAATAGCCAGGACAAATGTCTATAGAGTTGTATACAACTTATCAGTCACAAAATGGTTACCCGTCCATTTCCCCTGGCAGCCACATGCGCAGCCCTGGGCCCTGCTCAACGAAGGCAAGACTGCACAGCTAAAACCAACAATCACCCCTGCCGAACTCAAGGGCCTGGAACAAAAGCTGGCAAAGGCCTTGCGCGAAATTCAACGGGTGATGAAGCCAGGAGTCCGGCCCTGAAACGCCAAGGGCTGATCGATCGGATCAGCCCTTGCGATGTGATGTTTTAGATCAGCCCGCTATTGTGGCGCTGCGATCAAGCGTTCCAGAGTCCGCACCAACAGCGCCTGTTCCGGTACGCGAATGCCGAACTCGCTGCCCAGCAAGCCAATCAATTCCTGCACATCCGTCACCTCTCGTCGCTCACTGTTGCGGCCAATCCGGTGAATCGCGAAGCTGCCGTTATTGAGCGTACGACGCCACCCCTCCCCGGTGCGAGCCACCATCAATTGTTTGGCGAAAGTCGACTCAGGGTGGGTCGAGACGTACCAGTTGCCCACGGCAAAATCGATATCTTCCTGGCGTTGCAGGTCGAAGATGTACATCGCGCGCCATTCACCCGCAACGTTGGCGCGCAGGGTAAAGCCGTCGACGTGCAGGTCGATGCGATACGGCTCGTGAGGGGTGAGTTGTTCGGCGCGAGAATCGAGCAGCAGTGGCGTGGTCGGCACCATGCCACCGAAACCGACGTCGGTGATGTAGCGTACGTCGTCGATGATGACCAGACTCAGGCGATGGGTACGGGCAGTCCAGGCCCCCTCCGGCTGGCCCATCACCACCCGGCCACTGATGGCGCGGGCGTCGAAACCCAACGATTGAAGCAAGGCCAGGAACAGGTTGTTGAGTTCGTAGCAGTAGCCGCCACGACTATCGTGCAAGACCTTCCGCTCGATGGACGGCAAGTCGATCAGCACCGGTTCGCCGGATAATGTGGTGAGGTTTTCAAACGGAAAAGCGCCGGTATGGCGCAGTTGCAGTTGACGCAAGGTTTCCAGGGTCGGCGCCGGGGGCGCATCGAAGCCCAGGCGTTGCAGATACAAAGCACGGTCAGTCAGGCGTGGCTCGCTCATCGTTCACTCCTTTTGCACGCAAGCGACGGATTGCTCCGCCAGTGGCCGCTATGTATACGGGATCAGGCATTGCCGCCGACAATTGATTTAGCCAATCACCCTGCATGAAAAACTCAACGCGGCTTGTGCGAATCCAACTGCGCGCCCCTTCACACCAACATCAGGTAACGACTCACCCCAGGAGACGACCATGATGAATATCAGAATGACTTCGCTGCTCTTGGCGGGATTGTTGTCGGCAATGCCCTTGGCTACGTTTGCGGCGTCCGGCAATGGCACTGGCACAACCGGTACGACATCGGGTGCCACCCGCAACTCGACCATGCTGCCAGACAACAACAGGCCCAGCGCCCCTTCGGGCGACTACGGCCGCGGCCAGGGCCCCAGCTCGTCAATCGGCACCACCGGGGTCAATGGTCCGGGCAGTGGCGCGGGCGGTGGCACCGGCGCCCCCGGCGGTGGAACCGGTGGCGCCGGTGGCGGGACGGGCAGCTGGACAGGCAAAAGCAGGTAATGGCGGGCAGTCATTGCCTGCTGCTTGTCGCGCGAGGCTTACATCGGCTTGACCGCCGGCGGACTCCATTTGCCATTCAGCGCCTCGGCTTTCGGGCCATACAAACGCATGGTCAGGTTGAACGGCCCTTTGGGCGCCGGCAGCCAGTTGGCCTCCAGATCCTTGCCGGGGCTTTCGTTCTGGAAATAGAGGTCCAGCGAGCCATCGGCGTTGCCCTTGAACGGCATCCAGCTACTGACCGCAAAACGATTGAGTGAATTGGCTATCTGGAACCCTTCCGGGTCATACAGGGTGATCGACCAGAAAGCGTTCACCGGCGGCGTCTCGCCCTTGTTGAAATGCAGCACGTATTTGTTTGCTCCGTCGAGCGGCTTGCCGTTGCTGTCGCCGATGTTCAACGGATAAATCGCGTCCTCCGGCAGGTTGGCACCGAGCCCCACCTGCGTAACGATGGCGCGCTTGAGGTAGTAGTTGCCGTAGACGCCCATGGTGTCAGTGTTCATCGACCAGCCATTGACCTCCCGCGCCAGGGTCGGCACTTTCCAGCTCATCAGCGCCTGCGCATCCTGGGGCACCGTTTGCAACGCGGTCTGGATTTGCGGGTCCAGCGCGTCCATGTCGAACGGCTTGCCAGCTTCGATTCCAAGACGCTTGATCTGCGCCAGCATTGGCTGGTCGGTACTGTGCGGCGGGTTCACCTTCAGCAGGTCGGCAGCGTAAGTGAAGTAATTGGCAGCCGACATGGAGTCGACCTGAATCTTCGGCGGCGTTTTCATGTCCACCGCTGGGTCGATTTTCACGGTGACGGCTTCAGGTTCCTTACCTAACCGGGACAACGGCGTCACCGTGTAGCCGGCCTGGATCTTGTGCACCGCCGCGTAATCTGCTGCGCCGTCCGTCTTGGTACGGCCGATGACCCAGACAAACGGGGTTGGCGCCGGCAGGTGATTCATCCCGGCAGGCACCGTGCCGGTCCAGCCCGGTGGCGTCACCAGGAATTGCCCGGCATCGGTGCCCGTGGTGCGCCAGCCCGGCGAAGCGAACACATCAGTCCACATATCGAGCATCGGCAACAGGTAGAAACGCCCTTCGGTATCCGGCGCGGCGATCACCAGCGGTTCCTTGGTCAAGTCCAGCCAGGCAATCGAATACAGTGTGTCGAAGTTAGAGCGCACCACCCCTTTGAATTCGGCAGGCGGGTACTGCGGCACACTCACAAACATGTTCATCGGGCCTTTGCCGAACTCCTTGCCCGGCTCGATGTTGGTGAATTGCTTGCGTGTAATGTCCATGGTCAGCAGCGGGTAAAAATAGATGTAGGCATCCACGCCGATCGCGTGAGCTTCTTCGGCGGTGATTTTCGATTGCGCATGGCTGGCCAGCGGAAAAATGGCAGCGGCTGCGACGGTCAAAGCAACAGCTGTCAACGTTTGAGGTATCAACATGTTGGCGATCGTCCGTACGAAGGGGAGTCTGCCGGACTCGACAGAACTAACGGAACTCTAGACGATCAATTCAGCCAGTCCAGAAAGACGGACAACCGGCAGGAAGAGCACTTCAGCGATCAGAACGCATCAACGCCTCGACACCGCCGGCCATCGACAACGTTGCCACACGGTTTCGCCCCGAATGCTTGGCTTGATACAACGCCGCATCCGCCCGCTCGACAAACACGTTCATGCTGTCATGCCCCGACGGCACAAACGAATAGCAACCCAGGCTGACCGTGACGTAACCGTTGGGCGAGCCGGTGTGACTGATGCTCTTGTCGATGACACTGCGGCGGATCTGCTCGGCAATCGTCATGGCGCCGTGGATGTCGGTGTCGGGCAGCAGCACTGCAAACTCTTCACCGCCGTAACGCACCGCCAGATCGGCCTTGCGGTAGCAGCAACTCTTCAGCGCGCGTGCCACTTCGGCCAGGCAGTGATCCCCCACCACGTGGCCATAGGTGTCGTTGTAGCGCTTGAAGTAATCGATATCGAGCATGATCAGGCTCAAGGGGCTCGCCTGTCGGGCGCCACGCCCGAACTCGATGTCCAGCGCCCGCTCGAACAATCGGCGGTTGGCCAGCCCGGTCAGGCTGTCGTGGGTGGCGATCAGCTCCAGCGCCTCCTGGGCCCTGCGCAAATCCGACTCGACCCGCTCGCCCATACGCACCTGATGAATGAATACCCAACCGAACAACCCCACCCCCACTAACACCAGGGCAACGATGAGACTGGAGCGAAACGCCGTGTCATACCATCCCGCGAGAATGGATTCCGTGGACGACGCAGCGGTGACCACCAGCGGATACGCCTCCAGCTGGCGGTAACCGTACAGGCGTGTCACGCCATCGATGATGGACGTGAACACCGCATTGCCGGAGGTGGCCAGTGGCAGGGACTTCTGGAAAATCTCGCTCTGGGCCAGCGACGTGCCGATCTGCGCCTCTACAAAAGGTCGACGCGCCAATAACGTGCCATCGGTCAAGCCGAGAAACATCAAGCCGTTGTCGTCGAGGCTGAAGCTTTTGAAGAACTGATCGAAGTACGACATCTTGATGCCGGCCAGCAATACGCCCTGGAAATGGCCGTTCCTGTCGTTGACCCGTTTGGAGATCGGAATGATCCATTCGCCGTTTTCCCGACTGCGAATGGCCGGGCCGATATGCGCCACCGACGATACGTTCTGCTGGTGATACTTGAAGTACTCGCGATCCGCGACCCCGGCACCCCGGGGCAGGTTTTCAAACGAGGTCACCACCCACTGGCCCTTCTGGTCAAACAGCAGGATGCCGTGCAATTGATCCAGCGCCAGCACCCGCCGGGCGAAAGTCTGCTGCAAGCGCGGCCGTTGGTCCGGGCCGAAACCGTCGACCTGAATCCAGTCCACCAGGCTGGTCAGCACCAGGTCGGCCTTCATGAAGGTGTCTTCGGCCTGCTGCGCCATGGCCCGCGTCAGGTGCGAAGACGCCACTTGCGCCAGGCTCAGATCATGGCGACGGGACTGTTCCAGTTGCAGGTAGAGCAAACCGCACAGGCACAGGCACACCGTGGCAATGAACAACACCGCGGCCTTGCGCAGCGGCAGACGTTTCAATGCAACGCCTGGGGCGTGGTCCGGGTCGTTAACGCGTGTGGGCAAAAGTTCATCCTGTCGGGGGCAAGGCATGGGCAACGACCCAAAGCCCTCAGTCTTTGTGGGCCGTAGTTTACGGGGTTATCCATGAGAAATGGGCAATCACGTGCCCAGTGGTCACACTTGCCCGGTGGTGCTGCAAACATGATCCAGAGCAGCGCGGCCTGCGCGCCAACGAGCTACGATTAGAATGACATCAATACAGGGAATCGACATGAGCAAGGCAGACGAGCTCGCGGCAAAATTGAAACAAACACGGCTTGCCGGCGCGGATCAGGCGATCGATGCCTGGCCAGGCCAAGTCTACGAACTGTATCAACGGATAGAGGCTTGGCTGCTGCCCTTGACTGAAGTTGGCCTGGTCCTGCGGCGCAACCCCACCCATGTGATCGAGATTTGCCCGGCCCGGGGCACTTACCGCTATGCCATCGATCAGTTGGTAATCTCCGGTAACGCCCACAGCCTCACCTTTGACCCGGTTGCACGCTTCACTGCCGATGGCGAGGGACGGGTCGAAATTCACTCTCAAACCAACGAGTTCGCCCTGTTGCGCACCGTGGACGAACACGGTGAAACACACTGGTGGCTACAAACGATCGAACAGACCTCAGGGCAGCTGGACGCGGTGGCGCTGACGGAAACCGATCTGCTTTTAGCTGTGCAACAAGGGCTGGCGCTTTAGGGTGATTGCCGAACGGCTTGGTAATACCTGTAGGAG
Source organism: Pseudomonas sp. B28(2017) (assembly GCF_002113025.1). GTDB lineage: Bacteria > Pseudomonadota > Gammaproteobacteria > Pseudomonadales > Pseudomonadaceae > Aquipseudomonas. The sequence continues at coordinate 176,798 of NZ_NEJH01000004.1, forward strand.
CGAGCTTGCTCCTACAGGTATTGGCCCATGGGCGTCCGCTTCAGACTTTCGTCACAGCTTGTCCTGCCCTGTCACCACCAGCGGTATCTCTGCACGACGCAAGTCCAGAGCCGGCAACCTCACAGGCTGACTCAAGCCCTGCAACACCCTGGCATCGTAATCATAAATGTCGGGCTTGAACGTCACCCGCCCGTCAATGCTCAGGTCCACGGTCCAATAGGCCAACAGCACCGGCACTTTCACCGGTAGCACGATGTTCTCGGTCCTGCCATTGGCCAACTGCTTCTGAATGCCGGCACTGTTCCAGCGCACCGGGTCGTTGAACAACAACTCGACCAGTTGCAACGGGTTTTCCACGCGAATGCAACCTGAACTGGTGGCCCGGACCGTTTTGGCAAACAGCTCGCGGTGCGGCGTGTCATGCAGGTAAATCGCATAATCGTTGGGGAAGCGGATCGCCACCTGCCCCAGCGAACTGTCAGGCCCGGCATCCTGACGCAGGTGGATGCCTCGCGGGTTGCTCCAGTCAACGCTCGACGGATCGAGCTCATTGCCTTCGCGATCAAACACGCGAATCCGGTTGGCCGCCAGATAGCCCGGATCGTTCTGGACTTTCGGAATCACATCCTGCTTGAGGATGGTCGGCGGCACAGTCCAGGTCGGATTGAACGTGATGTAGGTGATTTCGGCCTGAAACACCGGCGTACTGCGCACCGGCCTACCGACTTGCACCCGCGAACGCCAGATCGGCAGACCGTCGCGGTACATCGCCACCTTGTATCCGGCTATATCGACGATCACGAACGTACCCTGAAGTTTGTACAACAGCCAGCGGGCGCGTTCCATGTTGACCCGCACCTGATCGATCCGCGACTCGACCGGCACGTTCAGCGCCGCCAGCGTCGCCGCCCCCGCCACGCCATCGGCCCCCAGGTATTGCTCGGTCTGGTACTTCTTCACCGCGGCAATGACCTTGTCGTCGTAACCGACTTTTTTCGACAGGTTCGGGTTCAGGTAACCGCCCGCCACCAGACGCGCACGCAATTGGGCGACCGCCACCCCGTCCATGCCGGGCTTGAGCGATTGCCCTTCGGTGACTTTCGGCCAGCCGCCCGCATCACGGACCTGGCGCAACCGGGCCAGGCCCTCACGCAAATTGCGGTAAATCTCTTCCTGAGGAGGCGCCTCGGCAAAGGCGCGAGCCACATCATGGGCATCGAGGGCGGCGAACAGGTTGTTCATGCTCTCTCGGGCATTGCCACCGGCAGGATCGAAGTTCCAGTGAATGTCCAGCCGTGACGGATCGACCTTGCCCCGTCGCAGTTGCAGCAGTGCGGTGATGAACGTGCGGGTGGCCGCCATGTCGAACGTCGCCCGTTGCGCCGTGGAAGGCATGGCCGCTACCAGCGATTCATGGGCCTGGGCCAGTTCGGAGATGTGAAAATCCGCCGGATTCAGGCCGTCGATCCGGGTGTCTTCGAGGCTCTTGAGTAGCTGGGCCACATCACGGTCATCCGTCCACGCCGCGCGATAGTTGCGATGCATATAGAAATCCAGCACCACCCGGCTGACATCCACGCGCTGATGGCGTCTGGACGTGAGCAACGGCGGAAAGGCCGAACGCAGCGGTTCCAGCGTCGCCTGAATCGCCTGGCCGACCGCGTCGTCGGGTGCCGCGGCATCGATTGTGCTGCTCACCGCAGATACCGGCTCAATCGGCGAAGTTTGCCCAATCGCCGCACCGCTGATCAGAAAGCCCATAAAAAATATGCGGCTTATGACGAATGACCTTGTTAATTGCACCATGGATAATCCTTAATCCCCCGTTTCAAACGGCTAGTTTTCCGCTCGCTGCTAGACTCGCAATTATCATGATGAGACCTGACTATGGCGCTAAACCGCTTTGGCCTTCTATTTGCCATTTTACTGACGTGCCTTTCAGTAACGTCAGCCTACGCCGATTCGCTTGAAAACGCGCTGGTCAAAGCAGCTCCAGGCGCCGACGCCAAAGTGATTGCCCTTGCCGTTCGCGCCACTCAATGCAGCCGCGCCCAGGGTATTGCCCCTGCCCAAAGGCTGGCAGTGATCGATTACTCCCTGCCCTCGACCGAACAACGCCTGTGGGTCTTCGACCTTAAACGACGCAAGTTGCTGTTTCACGAACTGGTCGCCCATGGCCGCAACAGCGGCGAAAACATGGCGACGCTGTTCTCCAACCGCAACGAAAGCCACGCCACCAGCCTCGGCCTGTTCCGCACACAAGAAAGCTACCTCGGCCAGAACGGTTACTCGCTGCGCATGGAAGGCCTGGAGCCCGGCTTCAACGACAATGCCTATGACCGGGCCATCGTCATTCACGGCGCGCCCTATGTCAGCCCGGTGCTGGCCCGCGCCAACGGCCGGATCGGCCGCAGCCTGGGTTGCCCGGCCGTGCGACCGGCGATTGCCCATCGGCTGATCGATTCGATGAAGGACGGGCAATTGTTGTTTTCCTACTACCCGGACCAGCGCTGGTTGAAATCGTCTTCCTACATCAATTGCGGCAGCGACACTGTGGCCTCAAGGGAAAAGCCCACTTCACGCCAGTAAGCCCCCCAACCTGTCAAAACTGTAATCCCCGCCTCAGCCTGCTGAAAGGCACCGCCCGCTAGCCTCGTCGACAAGTTCAACAGGCTGACGGGCGGAACACACGGCATGCACTCCCACACTTCAAGACGCACCTTCGTCAAAGGGCTGGCCATCGGCGGGCTCTTCGGCGGCCTCGGGTTATGGCGCACGCCGGTCTGGGCGCTCAGCAGTCCAGGCGAACCGCAGGTGTTGGCCGGTAACGATTTCGACCTGTTCATCGGCGAATCCCCGGTCAACTTCACCGGGCACCCACGCACCGCAATGACCATCAACGGCGGCATTCCCGGCCCGCTACTGCGCTGGCGTGAAGGCGATACGGTGACGCTGCGGGTGCGCAACAGGCTCAAGGACAGCACGTCCATTCACTGGCACGGCATCCTGCTACCGGCCAACATGGACGGCGTGCCGGGGCTGAGCTTCAAGGGTATCGAGCCGGGCGGCCTGTACGTCTACCAGTTCACCGTACGGCAGAACGGTACCTACTGGTATCACAGCCATTCGGGGTTTCAGGAGCAATCCGGCGTCTACGGCCCGCTGGTGATCGACGCCAAGGACCCGGAGCCGTTCCAGTACGACCGCGACTACGTGGTGATGCTCAGCGACTGGACCGACGAAGACCCGGTCGGCCTGATGAAGACCCTGAAAAAACAGTCCGATTACTACAACTTCAACAAACGCACCGTGGGCGACTTCATCCACGACGTCAGCGAAAAAGGCTGGGGGCCGACCGTCGCCGATCGCAAAATGTGGGCCGATATGAAGATGAACCCCACCGACCTGGCGGACGTCGGCGGCGCCACTTACACCTACCTGTTGAACGGCCAGGCACCGGATTCAAACTGGACCGGGGTGTTCCGCCCGGGGGAAAAGCTGCGGCTGCGCTTCATCAACGGCTCGGCCATGACCTACTTCGACGTACGCATCCCCGGCCTGAAAATGACCGTGGTCGCCGCCGATGGCCTGCACGTCAAACCGGTGAGCGTCGACGAGTTTCGCATTGCCGTGGCGGAAACCTTCGACGTCATCGTCGAGCCGACCGAAGCGGCCTACGCCCTGTTCGCCCAGGCGATGGATCGCACCGGATACGCACGTGGCACCCTGGCGGTGAAGACAGGGCTGGTTGCGCCGCTGCCGCCACTGGACCCGCGCCCACTGGTGAGCATGGATGACATGGGCATGGGCGGCATGGACCACGGCAGCATGGCGGGCATGGATCACAGCAACATGGCCATGGGCGACATGCCCGGCATGCAGGCCCACCCGGCCTCGGAAACCGACAACCCGCTGGTGGACATGCAAGCCATGTCCACCTCGCCGAAACTCGACGACCCCGGCATGGGCCTGCGCAACAACGGTCGTCGCGTGCTCACCTATTCCGACCTGCGCAGCACCTTCGAAGACCCCGACGGCCGCGAGCCCGGCCGCACCCTGGAACTGCACCTGACCGGGCACATGGAAAAGTTCGCCTGGTCGTTCAACGGCGTGAAGTTTTCCGATGCAGAGCCCCTGCGCCTCAAGTACGGCGAGCGGCTGCGGATCGTGCTGGTCAACGACACGATGATGATGCACCCCATCCACCTGCACGGCCTGTGGAGCGACCTCGAAGACGAGAACGGCCAGTTCATGGTGCGCAAACACACCATCGACATGCCACCGGGCTCCCGGCGCAGCTATCGGGTCACCGCCGATGCGCTCGGCCGCTGGGCCTATCACTGCCACCTCCTGTACCACATGGAAATGGGCATGTTCCGTGAAGTTCGCGTGGAAGAATGAGGCGCACCCAATGATTCGATTCACCCCGGTTTTTTTCGCACTCGTGACCTCGACGGCGATGGCCGCCAGCGATGACATGCAAGGCATGGATCACAGCCAGATGAACCACGGCCAGATGCAAGACATGGATCATAGCCAGATGGACCACGGTCAGATGCAGAGCATGGACGAGGGCCAGATGCAGCCCGCCGCCCCCAGCGAAAGCCGCACGCCGATCCCGGTGCTGACCGATGCCGATCGCGCTGCGGTGTATGTCGATCCCGCCGGTCACCATGTGCACGACAACACACTCAATTCGTTTTTCCTCGCCGACAAACTGGAATGGCAGGACGCCGATAACGGCAGCACCCTGGCCTGGGATTTCTCGGGTTGGGTCGGTGGCGACATCGATCGTCTGTGGCTGCGCTCCGAAGGCGAGCGCACCAACGGCGTGACCGAGGACGCGGAAATCCAGGCCCTGTGGGGCCACGCCATTTCCCCGTGGTGGGACGTCGTCAGCGGCGTGCGCCAGGACTTCAAACCCGGCGCCCCGCAAACCTGGGCCGCGCTCGGCGTGCAAGGCATGGCGCTGTACAACTTCGAGGCCCAAGCCACAGCCTTCATCGGCGAAGGCGGCCAGAGCGCCGTGCGGCTGGAAGGCGACTACGACATCCTGCTGACCAATCGGCTGATCCTGCAGCCGACCGTCGAACTCAACGCCTACGGCAAAAACGATCCGCAACGGGGCATCGGTGCGGGGCTGTCCAACACCGAAGCCGGTCTGCGCCTGCGCTACGAAATCCGCCGGGAAATCGCGCCCTACCTCGGCGTGACCTGGAACCGCACCTACGGCAACACCGCCGAATTTGCCAACGACGAAGGCGAGGACCGCAGCGAAGCACGCCTGGTGCTCGGTATTCGGCTGTGGTTCTGAACAGATTCACCTCAAACCAACAACAACCGCTTCAAGCGGTAAAGGACCTTGCATGCGCCTCATCAAACCCACCGCCGTCGTCATCGCGCTGTTCACCGGCCTGCTCATGAGCACTCTCGCTCAAGCCCATCCCAAACTACTCTCTTCCACCCCGGCGGAAGGCGTAGAAGGCGCAGCACCCGACAAGATCGAACTGCACTTCTCCGAAAACCTCGTCACCCAGTTTTCCGGCGCCAAACTGCTGATGACCGAAATGTCCGGCATGGCCCACGCCCCGATGCCGGTCAAGGCCAAAGTCAGCGGTGGCAGTGATCCGAAGACCATGTTCATTTTGCCGACAGCGCCCTTGACTGCCGGCACTTACAAGGTCGAATGGCGCGCGGTGTCGTCGGACACCCACCCGATCACCGGCAATGTCACCTTCAAAGTGAAATGATCGATGAGCGACTCGGCCAACGTCGTGCTGCGGTTTGTGTTGTACATGGATTTGATGCTGTTGTTTGGTGTGGCACTGTTCGGGCTCTACAGCTTCAAAGGACAGGAACGGCTATCCGGGACGGTGCTGCCCTTTCGCCGATTGTTGACGGCAACGGCCGTGCTCGGCGCGCTGCTGTCCGTCGCCGGCATGGTGCTGATGGTCCGCGCCATGAGCGGCGAATCAGACGTTACCGAGTTGCGCCCTCACCTGGAAATGATGCTGCTGGAGACAGACGTCGGGTTGGCCTGGGGCGTGCGGATGATTGCATTAGCGGTCGCGGGAATGGCGTTGATGCTCAACCCGCGCGCCCCCGGCATCAGCCTGGTGATCGCTGCTACAGCCGGCGGCATCGCCCTCACCAGCCTGGCCTGGAGCGGGCATGGTGCCATGGACGAAGGCAGTCGCCGTTTCTGGCACTTTACAGCGGACATCCTGCACCTGTTGGTGGCGGGTGCCTGGCTCGGCGCGTTGCTGGCGTTTGCGTTGATGGCGCAACCCCGGGCCCTGCAAACCGAAGCACACATACGGTTGCTGGTTCGCGCAGTCAGGCGATTTGAGCTTGTCGGTGCGCTGATCGTTGTGATCATCACCGTGACGGGCGTGGTGAACTACCTGTTCATCGTCGGACCGAAGCTCGATGAGGTTTTACTCAGCCACTACGGAATTTTGCTGGCGATCAAAGTGCTGCTGTTTGCCGGGATGCTGGTGCTGGCGGCATTGAACCGCTTTCATCTTGGGCCCTTGCTGGAGCGGTCGTTGCGAGAGGGCCAATATCGCGTGGCAGCCCACGCACTTCGGCGCAGTGTGGTGGTGGAAATGGCCGCGGCGCTATTGATTGTGGGGTTAGTGGCGTGGCTGGGGACGTTGAGCCCGGAGGTGGAATGAGCCATCTTCAGGGGGGAGTAGATTTTTCACACCGGTGAAAGTTTCACTACACTCCCCCCTTCAAAACCACTCCAGCACAAAAGTCCGATAACAATGACGAAAATCAAAAGAGCAATGATGCTCGGCGGCTTGCTCGCACTCTCCCTTGGCGCCCAGGCAGAACCTTCGCATCTGGACAGCGTCATGCAACAGGGGCAACTGCGCGTTTGCACCACCGGCGACTACAAGCCCTACACCTTCAAAGCCGAGGACGGCGAGTATTCCGGTATCGACATCGCCATGGCCCGCACCCTGGCTGAAAGCCTTGGCGTCAAGGTCGAATGGGTGCCCACCACCTGGAAAACCCTGATGCCCGACATGCTCGCCGGCAAGTGCGACATCGCCATGGGCGGCATCTCGGTCACCCTGGAACGGCAGAAAAAAGCCTTCTTCAGCACCACCCTGGACGTCGATGGCAAAATCCCGCTGGTGCGCTGCGAAGACCAGGCGCTGTACCAGACCGTCGACCAGATCAACCAGCCCTCGGTTCGCCTGGTCGAACCTGCCGGCGGCACCAACGAAGCGTTCGTCCACGCCTTCCTGCCCCAGGCGCAGCTGCAGTTGCGCGACAACATCAGCATTTTTCAGGAACTGCTGGATAAAAAAGCCGACGTGATGATCACCGATGCATCGGAGGCGCTGTATCAGCAGAAGCTCAAACCGGGCCTATGCGCAGTCAACCCGACGCACTACATGCAATACGGCGAAAAAGCCTACCTGCTGCCCCGGGACGACATCACCTGGAAACAGTACGTCGACCAGTGGCTGCACCTGGCCAAGGCGACAGGCAATTACCAGAAGATTCTGCGGCAGTGGTTGGCGGTGCCCGGCGCGAAATAACGGATCGTTCTTTCCCGAACAAAAAAGGGCGCTCCCAGAGGAGCGCCCTTCTTCATTGCGGTTCGCGTATCAGTCGTCGTGCAGCAAACCCGAGCCGTATTCGCCGAAGCTATTGCCGAGCGCACTGCCATGAAAATTCATCTTGCCGGGGTTGCTGCTGGTGGGCCCCGGACCAAAGCCGGCTGGCTGCACGGAGTCGATTGCATAATCGCTATGGGAGCTCACACCCGAACAGGCGCTCAACAACAAGGCACCGGCGATCAGCCAGACTTTGACGAGGTTTGCGATCATTTTTTTGTTCCTTTGGGTTGAGGCGCGGGGGGATGTGACCTTTGACGGTCATCCTATGCCTCGTCTGTGCCGGGCAACATGAAACTTTGGGGGGTGACAGCGTTGGTTCAGGTTGCACCTGTACTTTGGCGTATCCCGACTCCCCCAAACCCCACAAGCCCCATTCCTGATAAACTTCCCTCCTCCCAGCCTCACCGATTCCAGATCCCCCATGTCCGTAACCACCGCCACACCCGCCCCGCTTTCCCGCCGTTTCTCCGTTGCGCCGATGATGGATTGGACCGACCGCCACTGCCGCTTCTTCCTGCGCCTGTTGTCGAAAAACGCCCTGCTCTACACCGAAATGGTCACCACCGGGGCCCTGCTCAACGGCGATCACGAGCGTTTCCTGCGGCACGACGAGGCCGAGCATCCACTGGCGTTGCAGCTGGGCGGTAGCGTGCCGCTGGACCTGGCCGCGTGTGCGCGCATGGCGCAGGAGCATGGTTACGACGAGGTGAACCTGAATGTCGGCTGCCCGAGCGATCGGGTGCAGAACAATATGATCGGCGCGTGCCTGATGGGGCATCCGCAGTTGGTGGCCGATTGTGTGAAGGCGATGCGTGATGCGGTGTCGATTCCCGTGACGGTCAAGCACCGGATCGGGATCAACGGGCGGGACAGTTACGAAGAGCTATGTGATTTCGTCGGCACGGTGCGGGATGCCGGGTGCACCAGCTTTACCGTGCATGCGCGGATTGCGATCCTGGAAGGGTTGTCGCCCAAGGAAAACCGCGACATTCCACCTCTGCGTTATGACGTGGCGGCGCAGTTGAAGGCAGACTTTCCGGAGCTGGAGATCATTCTCAACGGCGGCATCAAGTCCCTGGAAGCCTGCCACGAGCATTTGCAGACCTTCGACGGCGTGATGCTTGGCCGCGAGGCGTATCACAACCCTTATGTGATGGCTGAGGTGGATCAACAGCTGTTTGGCAGCACGGCACCGGTAATCAGCCGCGCCGAGGCGCTGGCGCAGTTGCGGCCTTATATTGCGGCGCATATCGATGCCGGTGGTTCGATGCACCACATTACCCGACATGTACTGGGCCTGGGCACCGGGTTCCCGGGGGCGCGCAAGTTCCGGCAGTTATTGTCGGTGGATATTCACAAGGCCAAAGAGCCCTTGGCTTTGCTGGATCAAGCGGCGGAGCTGCTTGAGGGGCGTTAACGGTTAGCCGCGCCCTGCGACCAGGCTGCATGCCCTGCATGCCTGGTGCAAATCTCAGAGCGCTGCAGCCCCGCTCCAGTCAACCCAACCGAATACCCACGTTGCCAGAATCAGCAAACCGAATCCGATCCGGTACCAGGCGAATACGGCGTAACTGTGGCTGGCAATGAACTTGAGCAAACCACGTACGGCGATCATGGCGAAAATGAACGCCGTGACGAACCCCAGCGCAAATACTGGCAGGTCGCTGGCCTGGAACAGATCCCGGTACTTATAGCCTGAATACACTGCGGCACCGACCATGGTCGGCATCGCCAGAAAGAACGAAAACTCCGTGGCAGCCTTACGCGACAGACCAAACAGCAACCCACCGATAATGGTCGATCCAGAGCGCGAGGTGCCCGGAATCATCGCCAGGCATTGCGCGAAACCGACCTTGAGGGCGTCAGTCCAGCGCATATCGTCAACATGGTCGACATACACCACATGTTCCCGCTGCTCGGCCCACAACATGATGATGCCACCTACCACTAATGCCACCGCTACAGTGATCGGATTAAACAGATACTCATGGATCTTATCGGCAAACAACACCCCCAGGACCACTGCCGGAAGAAAACCGATCAATAGATTCAAGGTGAAACGTTGTGCATTGCGCTGGGTCGGCAAGCCGGTAACGATCTCGAGAATCTTGCGGCGGAATTCCCAGACAACCGCCAGGATCGCGCCCAACTGAATGATGATGTTAAAGGCCATGGCTCGCTCGCCACCGAAGCCGAGCAAGTCCGCGGCAACAATCTGGTGCCCTGTACTTGATATAGGCAAAAACTCCGTCAGACCTTCGACCACCCCTAAAATCAACACTGTTATGGTTGTCCAAAGATCCATCAATTCCCTCTCATCGACAAAGACCAATGCGTCGGCTTCGCTCTAATTCAACGCCAACTCGAAAGTAAAGCGCATTATGCCGAATAATAAAACTCCATGTTATGAAACGTCCATGACCGACACCACCAACATGAGCGTTATATAACGGTTAATATTGGATGGTGCCGAGCAAAACAAGAGCAATAACTCGCACTTCAAACAACAAATCCCTGCAGCCTCATGGCACCCATTCAAAAAAAATCAAGTAGCGGGAACTTTAGCGAGATGCACGGTCGTATTGGTGCGAAAATGCGGGGCGCCGGGACAAAAGATGGCACATTGCTATGCCTTGTGAACTCACGAGATTGCCATCGATGATTAGGCACCTCGAACCACAGGCGGGCAACCGATCACGTCAGAATCACCGGAGATGTTAAAAAAACGAGACGGCCGCCTGAAAAAACAGTGAAATGTTACCAATTGTCAGTCACAAACGAGAATTGGTGCTTTAACATTCAAATGCCAGCACCCATCCGAGTCAAAGCATGATGCTTACAGGGAAAATAACGACTACAGGCCACAGTGACGTGAAGGAGGAGACAGGTATTCTCACCATTGGACGAACCCATACGCTAGCTGAGGGCTTCAGGGAATTAGTTGCAAGCCACGCAGGCAGGGACATTGCCGTTGATGCGATGTGCTATGGCAACTCATTCAAAAGAAACAGGGGGTCTGAGTCATACCGTGCAATTTTTATCGTTATCGACAGCCCTCAAGCGTTTGCTGAAAGCCTCACCCTGGTAGAACGTATTCGTGCCGAAAATCTGGCGTCAATAATTTTCATAGCCATCACCGGTAAAGGCACCTACAACAAGATGAAATACTATCTTGCCGGGGCCGACTACTGTATTAATTGCGACACTTCCGCAGGCGAAAACACTGACGAACTGTCCGAGTTTTTTAACAGCCCAGAATGGCAAAAAAAGCATAATCTGCTTTTGGACCCCACTCGTATGTGCCTGATTGGCGACTATAAAAAACTGGATGTGTCGTTTGCAGAGATGAAAATTCTTGAGGCTTTCTCTCAGACAAAAAACCAGATACTGAGCCATGATGAAATCGCCAGAATCATGGGGCTGAATATAAATTTTTATGACCCAAGAGCCTTGGAAAAGTCGATCAGTCGCCTTCGAGGCAAAATAAAAGGCATGTATGGCACCAACGCCATTCAAAGCATCCGCGGGCATGGATATCGTTTAATCAGGGGTCTGATCTCGACAACCTGATTCTTAATGTAGAAGGGAGTTTCTGTATTATGAGCGCAACAGGGAGCGTGCCAATCCATGACCACGCAGAGCATTACCTGTCTCGACAATTGATCCTCACTCGGGATGACTGCCCGTTTGGCAGCGAGATCAGAATACATTTTGACGACTCTGCTTGCGCGCCCTGCGCGCCTGAGCCGTATCAGATGAGTGGCATCTACAGCGAAGTACTGATGCAAACCAGGCTGATTGCCTTTTCGCTGAAAGACCGCAACACCACTGACGGAAATAAATACTTAAGCCGTAGATTTGTTTGCGTAGGACAATCGGATCTCGCCAACTCCGCACTCACGGAAGAGTTGATACAGTCCGGCGCCGCCCTGCGCGAATTAGGCCAGACGCTGGTTATTGCGCTCAATGAGCTACCCCTCTCGGCAATCAGTTTCGCTGAAAAAAAGAAGATCCTTCACAACATATATCTGTTGAAAGATCACGGCATAGAAATCGCGTTCGACGACTACAAAATCGACGATGAAAGTATCGAGATCTTTACAACCCTGAATTTATTCGACTATATAAAGATCTCCATTTCCTCTCTAGACCTGAGCCTCAAGCTCAGTGGCAACCCCGAGTTATTCAATCGTCTCCACGAACGCATGACCATGCTCACTCACAACACGAAAGTCTCCTTTATAGCGGACAGAGTCGAGCACGCTGCTAGCCATATACTGGCACGCGCGTTGCCCTTTGATTACTTTCAAGGGAGTCACTACTCCCCTGCCGATAACCTTTGAACCAACACCCAGACGTGCAACTAAGGAGAGAGCCATGGATAGCAGCACAAACCTCCCCAGAAAATATTTTGTCGTGGTTACACACAACCCCGCACTACAACTAGAGCTTGAGGCATTACTGTCCAGCAAGCGATATAACAGTTACGGCACGTCACAGGCAAAGATGTTTTTTGAAGGCGTTGCCCCACCCACTTCTGCCCCCAAGCTTATGGAGCTTATTTCCCCGCAAGTGGCCAGAATGGTTCCCCCGGTTATCAAGCATGATACCCAGCGCGCACTTTCGACGTTCAAGTCCGAATGGCAAGCCGCTCAATCCGTAACGAAATTTACTCACTTCACATCAACGGCAGTCAACTCCAGGGATAACACCAGGGAATGCGCCTCACAGCCGGCCAGACCGCACGCTCCAGTGGCGGAAACCTGGCGACTGAGCGATGTCAGCGGCGCGTTGATCAAAGATGACGTGGAGATTGTCTTGACTGGCCTGGAGGCCATGCTGCTTAAAAAAATGCTGCACCATGATGATCGCGTGGTCAGCAAGGAGGACCTTATCCGTAGCATCGGCAGAGAACCTGAACATTACCGGGGTCTCGAAATGTGCCTGAGCCGACTACAGGAAAAGTTTAAAAACGCCAGTAACGGCGAACGCCTTTTTCGTGCAGTCAGGAACCGTGGGTACTGCCTGATACAAAAAATCGTACGCGTAAAAATCTAGCCTGGATAATTAAAATGGTTCGCTCCGGCAGTGCAATACAACAACAATAAAGCACGCCATTTTACCTCCCCCCGCATCCCCCTCACGCCCCCCCTGTAAGGCCGCGTTATAAAAGTTGAATCCAGACTATTTCTAACGCTCCTCCCACCCAGATATATCAACCAGATACAGCAACCACTCGTTAAAAGTCGTCAGACAGTGCTCGCACCAATAAATTAATCTACCCACTGATGACTGCGCCGCTATTTTGGCGCCTCGATCGTCAATGCATCGCCATCTAATATGAACAATAACTCTTACTGCATTGATTTTGGCTCTTGTCTGTCGAAACGCGAATGGACGTATTTTGGGGATACCTATGGTTAACAATCTTCGTATCAATCGAAATACCACCCTCAAAGGACTGACCTTCTGGGGACAGTGGGCACTGGGTCAGGGCTTTGTTGTCGCCCTGTTACTTCTATTGGTTTATTATCAGAATGGAACGGTAGAGTTCTATTATCGAGTATGCGCGACGCTTACTGTGCTTGCATCGGTTCCGGCCTATACATGGTGCGGCGTCTATGCAAAGAAGGACAATTACCTGGAGGGGTTGATAAGACTACTGATGGGTTGGTCAATGACATTGGCAGCGTTAGCTATTGTCGCCTTTCTCTGCAAGGCCAATGAACTGTTTTCTCGTCAAATCATCCTGATATGGGCTTTCTGCAGCTACATCGGCCAGGCGCTGTTGTACGTCCCGCTGCATGGTTTTTCAAAGTACTACCAACGGGCGCTTCAAATTGAGCGTAGAACGCTGATTGTGGGCACTGGCGAGTTGGCATTGGGATTAGCAAACAAGCTTCGTGCCCTCGAGCATTTCCCGTTGGTCGGCCTGGTAAGTTCCGATACCACTCCCCTGCTGGAGACAGATGCTCCACCTGTCGTAGGTCCACAGGAGGAACTTCTGGAACTGATCAAGACCCACGACATCCGGCGCCTGTACATCACGCTACCCTTGAGTGAAGCAGCAAAAATCGAAGAAATGTATGTCGACTTGCTGGATGCCAACGTAGATGTTGTCTGGGTCCCGGACTTGAACAGCCTGACGTTGCTCAATCACTCGGTCAGCGATGTGGATGGCATGCCGGCGATCCATTTGATTGAATGCCCGCTGACCAGCCAACCCACTGCCGCATTGAGTAAAAGCCTGCTCGATAAAAGCGTGGCGCTGATGGCCATTATCGCTCTAAGCCCGTTACTGCTGATCATTGGCCTGGCCGTAAAATTCACCTCCCATGGTCCGGTATTTTTCAAACAGGACCGCCACGGCTGGAACGGGAAGGTCATCAAGGTCTGGAAGTTTCGTTCCATGCGCGTGCACGACGATCACGAGGTGAAGCAAGCCAGTCGTAACGACTCGAGGATTACCCCGATCGGGCGCTTTATCCGTCGCACTTCCATCGATGAGCTACCGCAATTGTTCAACGTCTTGCAGGGCGATATGGCGCTGGTCGGACCTCGCCCTCATGCAGTTGCGCACAACAACTACTACTCCGGCAAGATTCTCGCCTACATGGCTCGCCACCGAATCAAACCGGGAATCACCGGGTTGGCTCAAATCAACGGTTGCCGCGGCGAGACCGACACCATCGACAAGATGCAGAAACGCGTCGAGATCGACCTCAAGTACATCAATAACTGGTCGTTATGGCTGGATGTGAAAATCCTGGTGAAGACGCCATTCACCCTGCTGTCGAAAGACATTTATTGATTGTGCGCCTGCAGGTTAACCTGCAGGCGCGAGCCATTTAATCAGTGCGTTTGCGCCGTCACTTGTGGCTGGGCTTTCTCCAGCCATACCTGCATCCGCACCAACACCGGCAGATTGTTCTGCTGCCGGCTCTCGTGGCGATGTTCATCGCCGACTTCTTTTAAATCTCCGCTCGATACCGCACAGCTTTTTGCCCAGATTCAGGGCGATATCGGCACGCCTGGGCTTACCTTCAGGCAGGCGTAACGGCAGCAGTCGATCGCTAAAAAAGTGGATACCGGGTAATCGCGTGGCGACAAACACCGTATTCGCGAACGGGAGCCTCAGCCATGCCGTGAAGCTGCGGCCCTGGCCGAGACCGCTGCTTTCCTGGCGCTGCGAATAAAGCTTAATGCCTACTGGGGAGGGAGGAGTGAAGACGGGGGCAACTGACCTTGTTGCCAGAACGCTATCTGCTTGTTGATTGGCAGGCTGGGAGCAATGCTCCGTGTCAATGCTTACTGATACCAACCAGGGGCATGCTGATTCTTTGCTCACGCTGCAGCAGTGTCATCAGGAGCAACACTCGCTGCTCGCCCTCCATCGCCAGGAAGATCGCTTCCACATCGACAAAAGGCCCCTCATTGATACGCACCCGCTCTCCACAGACAAACCGAGCCTCCACAGGGGCTCCGCTATCGTGCTCATGAAGATGTGCGATCAAGTCATCACCTACGGGCAGCGGCTTGCCTCCAAAACTGACAATTCGCAACACGCCGCGGGTAGAACGCAAAGGCGCCCAGCTCTCACCCGAGCCGAGCTGGATAAACAGATAACCCGGAAACAGCGATTCGCGGACAATCCTCCTGCGCCCCTGCAAATCACGCTCGCGCCGATGCGTAGGGCGAAAACAGGTATACCCCTGGTTAACCAGATTGATCTCTGCACGCTCGTCCTGGCTCGCCTTGCATTGCACCAAATACCATGCGCTGGAGGTGAGACTCTCAGGCAAGGTCGCTTGAACAGCCGAAGCACTATGGATGGACACAATCAGCCCCTTCTGCACCGATGTGGTCAAGTAGCTCCGTGGTTTTCACATCGATCTTGCGACGGATTTCCCCCAAGGATGGAAATGCACCTGAAAAACGGAGTTGGCCGATCATGGAAACTTCACCCTTTAAAAACTTGCGAAACTTATTAGCAATACACGGACGCTAGAGAACCCTTCACCCAAGGCAAAGCCCCGAACACCTTTAGCATCAAACTACCTATCTAGACGTTTAACACACACCGATGCGGGACAACACAAAAAAGCCAAAAACGTTAGAATTAGTCAGGCGATAACCAGTAACGTTATTTAACTGTTATTAAATATCTGGTTTTAAACATGGAATTTTTTTTGCCATATGCATTCAATACTTGCGTGGCATTTAATGGTTGATGTTGTCGTGGGTTGCCAGTTATGATTTTTAGCATAGCAACTGTCAAGCACACTCAACGTCCAGATTCCAGCAGGCCAGAGTCTTCGCAGTCAAAAGCTTCATCCAGCACGGTAACTCCTCACGGAAAGAGGCACACACCCAATAGCTGCAAGCCGTCACAAAAGTGCCATTGAAGAAAAGCATAGTTTCAGTCTTTCCAATTGCACTATCACCGCAAGTGTGAAATTTCCAGGGAGGTTGCCTTGTTTAACAAGATTCTAATCGTTTGCATTGGCAACATTTGCCGAAGCCCCACTGCCGAACATTTGTTGCGAGCAGCACTGGGGCAGTCCGATATCAAAGTTAGCTCTGCCGGTCTTGGCGCACTACAAGATCACCCGATCGAACCCACCGCCCGGATCGTACTGGAAGAGCATGGCCATCTGCCAGAAGAGCACAAAGCCAATCAACTGACCCATGCAGCCATCAGCGAATCGGACCTGATCCTGGTGATGGAGCAGTCGCATATAGACCGTGTTCTCAAGATCGCACCTGAAGCGCGAGGCAAGGTCCTCTTGCTGGGCAAGTGGCAGGACAACCGCGAAATCAGCGATCCCTACCGGCAAGGCAAACCTGCTTTTGTGCATGCATACGCGTTGATTGAAGAAGCAGCAACCGCCTGGGCAAAGCGTCTCGCACGCTAAACCATTCCCCCGAATACTTGTTAAAAAAGAACTCACTTATGCAGCAAACTCCAGCATTAACCTCACATGACGATGATGAAATCGACTTGATGGGCCTACTCGGGACACTGGTCGATCATAAATGGTTGATTGCCGGTATCACTGCAGCCTCCATGGCCGTTGGCACGGCCTATGCGGTGTTGGCCAATCCTGTTTATCAGGCAACTGCCTTGATACAGGTGGAGGCAAAAAAAAATGACATGCTCGGCTTCTCCGATATCAACAGCATGCTGGGTAAAGAGTCACCTTCAGCCACAGAAATTGAATTAATCAAATCACGCGCGATCATCGGCAAGGTTGTCGACAATCTATCGCTCGATATTACCGTCGAGCCGAACCGTTTTCCGGTGATCGGCGACTTTATCGCTCGTCGGTTCAAGCCAGACACTGTTGATACGGTTGCGACGCCATGGTTTGGCATGAGCAGTTTTGCCTGGGGTGGTGAAACCCTGAAAATATTTCAGCTCGAGCTCCCACAAGAGCTTCTAGGTGAAGAACTAACTTTCGTCAGCGGCGAAAGTGGCCACTTCACTTTGCTGGATGAGGACGACAATGTCCTAGTCGAAGGCCAAGTGGGCCAACCCTATGACAAAGACGGCATTAAACTGCAGGTCGAAGTGTTGCAGGCGAATCCTGGCACAACGTTCAATATTGTGCGTGACCCACGCCTGACCAGTATTCTGAAGTACCAAAAGGTACTTGATGTATCAGAGCGCGGTAAAGAATCCGGCATAATCGGACTGGCTCTTGAAAGCGAGGAACCGGCTGAAGCCATTCAAATCCTCAATGAAATCGCCAAGCTCTATGTACGGCAAAATGTTGAGCGGACATCGGCCGAAGCCGCTCAAAGCCTGGAGTTTCTAAACGATCAACTGCCTCAGGTCCGTAAAGACCTGGAAAAAGCCGAAAACGCCCTGAACAAGTATCAAATTCGCAGTAAATCCATCGATATCAGCCTGGAAGCCAAAGCCATTCTCGACCAGATCGTGGCGCTGGATACCAGCATCTCCGAACTGAAATTGCAACAAGCGGAAATGGATCGCAAGTTTACCCGTCAGCACCCCGCCTATCGGGCCTTGCTCAGCCAATTGGGCGAGCTGACAGCCAAGCAGGATGGCCTGGCCAAAAAAGTCGAGGGCCTGCCTTCAACACAGCAAGAACTGCTTAGCCTCACCCGCGATGTAAAAGTCAGCACCGAAATCTACACCCAGCTCCTGAATAAATCCCAGGAACTGGATGTAATGCGTGCCGGCACCGTGGGCAACGTGCGCTTGATCGATACCGCCGATGTGGATCTGCGCAAGCCCGTCAAACCCAGGAAGCCCCTGATCGTACTCATTGCCACCCTGTTCGGTGCTTTTCTGGCTACTGCGTTAGTGCTTTTTCGCAAAGCCCTTAATCGTGGCGTGGAAAATCCGGATCAAATCGAGCAGCTGGGGTTGCCGGTGTACGCATCCATTCCTTTCAGCACACTGCAAAAAAATGAAGAAAACAAAACCCTTCGAAGTGGCCGAGGCCGCGCCAACAACGCCGCCCCCATACTGGCCAGCAGTCACCCCACCGACCTGGCCATAGAAGGATTGCGCAGCCTGCGCACCAGCCTGCATTTCGCCATGCTCGAAGCCAGCAATAATCGCCTGATGATCTCCGGCCCGAGCCCCAAGGTAGGTAAAACATTCGTTTCCGCCAACCTCGCCGCAGTCATCGCCCAGACCGGTCAGCGTGTATTGTTGATCGACGTGGACATGCGCAAAGGCTATTTGCATAAAGTATTCGGAACTCCCGCTGAAAACGGCCTTTCAGATTTACTTGTCAAGCGCTGCGACCTGGCAACCGCGATCAATAAAACCGAAGTCGAGCACCTTGACGTTATCGGCCGCGGACAAATACCGCCCAACCCTTCAGAGCTGTTAATGCACGCAAACTTCAGTGCCTTTCTGGACCAGGTCAGTGCCCAATACGACTTGGTGATTCTGGATACCCCACCGCTGCTGGCGGTGACGGATGCGGCGATTGTCGGTCGCCAGTCGGGCACCAGCTTGATTGTGACGCGCTTTGCGCTGAACCCGGTTCGTGAAATTGAATTGACCATGCGCCGCTTTGCGCAAAACGGCATAGATTTGAAAGGCGCCATTTTTAACGGCGTTGAAAAACGCGCCTCGGCCAAATATGGCTATGCCGATTATGGTTATTACAACTACGAATATAAGTCCGAGAGCGCTTAGTTTACTAACGGTTATCAATATCCAGCTATCGTCAAGCAGAAGTTCATGGCGATAGCAATATCAACTCCGTCTTGCTACCTGCTGCTGAAAAGAGATGCAGACACATTAATAAATAATGACGCTCTCAGGGACTGGCAATTAATCCTGGGGCGGTAGCGTGGCAAAAATCAAATTCGTACTGCCCACGTCGATGGCTATCCGTTAATTCGGCGTATTTCTCTGGATCAACAAAGGTTGGGTCACCGTTGTTTTATACAACTTCGATCTGAAACGACATTTGTTAGTCAGTCCAAACATCCCTCCACCTTCAGTTACGAACATAGCAATGGATCGCCCTATGAAGACCTTATGCATTTTTGGTACCCGTCCTGAGGCCATTAAAATGGCTCCACTGGCGTTGGCGCTGGCGGCAGATGAACGCTTCGAGGCGAAAGTCTGCGTCACCGGCCAACACCGTGAAATGCTTGATCAAGTGTTGGGGTTATTTGCCATTGAGCCGAACTTCGACCTGAACATCATGAAACCCGGCCAGGACCTGACCGATGTGACCAGTGCTATCCTGCAAGGGCTGAAGAAGGTCCTGGCAGAATTCAAACCCGATATCGTGCTGGTTCACGGAGATACCGCCACCACCTTTGCTGCCAGCCTCGCGGCCTACTACCAGCAGATTCCGGTTGCGCACGTGGAAGCCGGTTTGCGCACGGGTAACCTCTACTCTCCGTGGCCGGAAGAAGGCAATCGCAAACTCACGGGGGCGTTGGCCAACCTGCACTTCGCGCCAACCGAAACGTCAAAAGCCAATCTGCTGCGCGAGGGCGTCAATCCAGACACTATCGTTGTCACTGGCAACACCGTGATTGACGCCCTGCTGGATGTGGTCAAACGTCTGGATCAGGACCAGGCACTGCTTGCCCAAGCCTCTGCACCGGCGGCCTTTCTGAACCCATCTCGAAAACTGATACTGGTAACAGGCCATCGCCGGGAAAGTTTCGGTGACGGCTTCGAGCGCATTTGTCAGGCGTTAATGGAGGTTGCCCAGCAACATCCAGAGGTTGATATCGTCTATCCCGTGCACCTCAATCCCAATGTGCGCGAGCCGGTCAATCGACTCCTGACCGGCATTCACAACATCTACCTGATCGAGCCCCTGGACTACCTGCCTTTCGTCCACATGATGAGCCGCGCGCACATCATCTTGACCGACTCCGGAGGCATCCAGGAGGAAGCGCCATCACTGGGCAAACCCGTGCTGGTGATGCGCGATACCACAGAACGGCCAGAGGCTGTTGCCGCAGGCACGGTAAAACTGGTCGGCACCGAAACCGCCGATATCGCCCGCGAGTTGAACCGCTTGCTGATCGATACAGCCGCCTACCAAACAATGAGTCGCGCCCATAACCCTTACGGCGACGGTATCGCCTGCCAGCGCATCATCGAGGCGCTGCTCGCTCGTTAACCCCCTCCCTTACTTAACAGCCGTGGCTTTGCCCGGCTGTTAGCTCGCTTGAACAACGTATCTACTCATCACCATTCAAGGACGCACCATGCCTTTCAAAACCATCTCCGTCATTGGTCTCGGGTATATCGGCTTGCCCACTGCGGCTGTCTTCGCTTCACGCAAAAAACAAGTGATCGGCGTCGACGTTAATCAAAATGCGGTCGATACCATCAACCGCGGTCAGATTCATATCGTCGAGCCAGACCTGGACATGGTTGTGCATGCGGCCGTGACTGAAGGCTACCTGCGCGCCACCACACGGCCAGAACCCGCCGATGCTTTTCTGATTGCCGTGCCTACGCCATTCAAGGGCGACCATGAACCGGACCTGAGCTACATCGAATCGGCCAGTAAAAACATCGCTCCGGTGTTGAAGAAAGGCGATCTGGTCATTCTTGAATCGACCTCCCCGGTGGGCGCTACCGAACAGATGGCCGCCTGGCTCGCCGAAGCGCGTCCAGACCTGAGCTTTCCGCAAACCCACGGTGAAAGCTCCGACATCCGTATTGCCCACTGCCCGGAACGTGTACTGCCCGGCCATGTGCTGCACGAGCTGGTACAGAACGACCGTGTTATCGGTGGCATGACACCGAAATGCTCCGCATTGGCCATCAGCCTTTACAAGATCTTCGTCCAGGGCGAATGCATCGTCACCAACGCCCGCACTGCGGAAATGTGCAAACTCACCGAGAACAGCTCTCGCGATGTGAGCATCGCATTCGCCAACGAACTCTCGATGATTTGCGACAAGCTGGATATCAACGTCTGGGAACTGATCCGCCTGGCCAACCGCCACCCAAGGGTCAATATCCTACAACCTGGTCCCGGGGTTGGCGGACACTGCATTGCAGTTGATCCGTGGTTTATCGTCAGTAAAACTCCAGAACAGGCGCGCCTGATTCGAACGGCTCGCGAAGTGAATGACAGCAAGCCACAATGGGTGATTGACAAGGTCAAACTGGCGTTAGCCGAGTTTCTGCAAGCCAACCCGGATAAAACTGCGCGGGAGGTGTCGATTGCGTGCTTCGGATTAGCGTTCAAACCAGATATTGATGACTTGAGGGAAAGTCCAGCCCTGTTTATTGCCACTGAGATCGCAGCAACGCATTCAGGGCAAGTAGTCGCAGTGGAACCGAATGTTCAGACATTACCAGATACGTTAAACAAAAAACTATCACTCAACACCCTTGAACAAGCATTGACAGAGTCAGACATAGTCGTGATTCTAGTTGACCACAAGGAGTTCAAAGAAGCTAAATCACAAATTTTCGCGAGCAACCACATAGTTGATGCACGCGGACTAATTAGCAACTAACACGACAAACAACCAGCTACTAACCCCTCTTCCCCATACACAATCACATCTAAAACGATGGCCAAGTTTTAATATTGGCCATCGCTTAGGCACGATAACATCATCAACAACTAAAATCCCAAGCCTCAACAAGCCCAAACAAGATGAGAAACAAACAATGCAGTACATAATCAGACTTTCCATCGATCAAGGGCTGTCATCACTATCGCTATTTATTTTCTCCATTACGCTAGCCCGCGAATTTGGCGCTGCAGATTTTTCAATATATGCAATTGCTCTAAGCACGAGCCTAATGGTGACAGCAATATTTAATTCCGCATACATCGAGCCCACAGCAATAAAGGGGAAAGGAGGACTTTCCCGAGGAACAATAATTACAAAACTATCGATGCTAAGCCTAACAGCATCGATCCTTTGTCTATTTTTCATAGAGCAGTCTCAATTTTTCCCGGTACTGGCATTCACCCTAGGAAACTCTGCACTATTCACAGTCAGAAGAATTAACGCACTAAACGGCGAGCACAACAAACTAACACTAGTATCTGCAACCAGCTTCGCCCTGACCATGACATCACTATGGTTACTCAACTACACGCAAGCATCGCTATCTTTATGGCTTATAACCTATGGAGTGCTAGGCGTAACATACCTGCTGTTTTTACCCATAACAAAATACGAAAACAAAGAGAAAATCGCCGCTGACTTAAGCAGCCTAGTTACAGCAATCATGCTATGGATATGCAGTAACTATTTCTTTTATTACTTACCAGCTGTCGGCCGAGCCGATGAAAGCGGCCAACTTAGAATCATTTATACTTTATTCATGCCCATTCTCCAAGCGGGCACAATAGCAGGATCTTTTCTTATATCGAAAAAATCAACCCACAACGCCGCCTTCCCTATAATCCTGTCACTTACAGCAGCCTATGGAATAATACTAACAGCTATAGGCTCTGAGACAATCCAAAGCATTACCAAGATCCCCATAACCACGCAAGAGCTTGTATATGCCACACTCTTAGCAGCTGCCAATAGCAGCTCTGGCCTATCATCAATATCACTACGAATGCAGAAGCATATCACTCCGATCCTTACCTCTAGCACCATTTCAGCATTAACTCTTATTATAATTGGTTTTTTTGCAAAAACTTTAAATGAAATTATGATATGCATTACACTAAGCTTTTTATTAAGCATTGCTCTTTCGCAAGCCATTAGGCGCATGCACAAGTGAAAATATCAAAAATCATCATGCCTGCCATCCTTTTATTCTCGCTCGACAGCTTGATAAAAATCAATCTTGAAGACTTCAGGATTCACATATCGCACCTCCTGCTGATAATAGCGATGGCGCTAAGCGCGATATCAACTAGAAAATGGCTTAAACAATATGCCCGCCAAAATAGAACCATTATCTTCTTACTTATTTATCTTTCGCTTCATGCCTTTATCGCCACAGACCTAAAAACATACATAGTTGTACTTTCGTACTTTATCCTAGCCATAATGACGCACGCTGCAATTTTTACATACGCAAACAAAATCAACTTCAACTTATTTTTTAAGCGAACCCTAACCCTGTTAGTGGCAACCGGATTCGCTCAGTATTTGTTGTACGTAGTCTTTAACTATCAAATTTCACTAGGCGGCCTTTCTGACACTTATTACATCGATGGCGGCAGTATTGCCAATCGCATGCGAGGCTTTTTCCTTGAGCCTAACTGGTATGGTCTATATTTAGCTTCAGCTTTTATAGGATATATAATGACCACGCATGAAAAACGGCCTTCTACTCTCCTGATCGCCCTATCTTTTACGTGCCTATATTTAAGTGAAAATAGGCTAACGCTATACTTCGTCTTGCTGTCTACTTCTATATTTTTTTACGAAAAACACGCCCACAAAATCCAAAAACATCTCCTCATCACCGTATGCCTCGCCCCAATAATATTTCTTTTAGCGCTAACCTTTAGTGATACCTTATCTGGCGCAGCTGGAGATGATCGATCAGTATCTGCAAGAAGCGTTACAGTCCTTAAGACAGCAACTTATATCGAAAAGAATTTTTCGCTACCTTCATTACTATTTGGCAATGGCCTTTCTACCTGGGGGGAAGTCGCTTACCAAGAAAACCTATCATCTCGGGCAAGTCCAGAAAAAAGCAAAACATCACGTGATACAAGCGAATCTTATGTAGTGGTGTTTGAACTTGGATTAGTGGGTGCTTTTCTATTTTTTCTTGACTTTTACGCGACATGCAACATGACAACTAAAAGGACTGAAAAAACGCAAATGATAATTCTGGTCTCCCTGGTGTTTTGCGCGGCCTTTTATTACCCTACATTTTATTTCATGATGTATCTAGCACCATACTTTGCTGCCAGAACCTATTGCTCACCAAGAAGTGAATTACGACATGTTTAATCTTATCAACTCCGACCTTAAATTTATTGCGCAAAACAAAGGCCTAGATCCTTCTAGCATCTCGGCAAAATTCAGATGTGCGCTCTCCCCATCTTTTATTTGCTCTTTTTTATACCGTGTATCACACCAAATTCATTCCTTAAAAATCCCACTACTAGCAAAATTAATATGGTGGGTTAACTTTCTGCTATTTAAGGTTGACATTGATTACAGAGCAAAGCTCTACAGCGGGATATACATGCCACACCCCATAGGAATAGTGATTGGAGACGGAGTTCTTTCCACCGCCAATATGAAAATCATGCAAGGTAGTACTTTGGGTGGTAATTTAGGCCGCACCTCATGCATAAACGACAAAACAATAAAACAACCACATTTTTTTGCGGATAGCTTTATCGGCATCAACTCTGTTGTTCTCGGCCCGCTGGTTTTCGAGAAAAGTGTTTGCGTAGCAGCAAACGCTATTGTCACTAAACAAATGCAGGCTGGACTCTTATATGGAACAAACGAACAAAAACCACTAACCTCTCAGCATCAAGAGAGTTTTTTCAAATGAAGCGAATATTACATCTCATAAATGATGCAACTCCGTTACGAGGCGGCGCGCAACGAATTTTAGCAATTCTAAGAAAAGACGATGCAACCCAAGAAAAAGAAACGTTTAGCTTTAGCAAACATAGACAAGACAACCTTTGCGACAAATACAATATTATCGGAGGGGGGAATTGGTTTTTTAAAGTCCTACAGATTTCAATCCAATTGAAACCCGAATGGATCATTATTCACTCTCGATTTTATTTGCCCTTGGCACCAATTCTTAGTTTTTTTGGAATTAAGACTTGTTTCTACGCCCATGCAGATTACAAATCAAAAAAAATCCTATTTCGAATCTTTAAAACTGATAAATACATCGCAGTTTCCGAAACCGTCCGCGACGGATTTATTAAAATAGGAATCCCTTCTCACAAGATAAAACTAATTAAAAACCCTATAACGGCCGACACTTCCGTATACCCAGATTATCCGGCGAACACCATAGACCTAAGCTATATAGGCGGGCTTCATCCTTGGAAGGGCATTCTGGAGCTAATAGATTATATTGCGCTATCTGACGCCAATATTCGATTAACTATTATAGGTGACGGCCCGTTAAAAGAGCAGATTTTAGAAAAAATCAAACACTTGCCTGGCAATATAAACTTAACTCTTCTAGGTGAGATTGAAAGCCCTTTCACAAAGATTGCGCACTGCCATATAAACATCATGCCTTCTCTTGAAGAAGGTTTCGGCTTAGTAGCAATTGAATCAATGTACCACGGCAGAATTTTAATCCACTCTGATGTCCCCGCACTGAAAGAACTATGCTTCCACGACGATTTGTCAATTTCTTTCAGTCACGCCAATCCTTCATCGTTTTTAACAGCACTCAATAATGCTATCAACTTATCGAAACAAGAAATTCGAATAAAAACCCTCATCGACCGAAGTAGCTTGATAGCTAATCAGTATGGCATGCAACTATTCCTGGAAAAGTATCGAGCAGCATTAAAATAATCAACACGAAACACTGACAACTACCACTTCATTCTCCATCAATTAATCTATTTATTAGGCGAGTTGATAGCCAACCGCAAAATTAGAGCATTTAACAATACTCACAGCTATAAATTTTCGTGCAACACATAGAATGCTGCCACATCGCTGACGTGATTTATCCAAATACTATAGGAATACTGAATTTCATCATGAAGAGAATTGAGGTACTGGATTGCCCCATGGATGTCGCCTCCATGGACAACACCGTCGAAACAATTCGTAGCGCGATTACTGCCGGCCAGTTCACCCAGCACGTGGTAGTGAATGTCGCCAAGCTTGTAAACATGCGTGACGACCCTCAGTTGAGCGAGTCTGTTCGTTCTTGCGACATCATCAATATCGACGGCATGGGTGTGGTGCTGGGAGCCCGCTTTCTCGGCCACTCAGTGCCCGAACGCGTCGCGGGTGTCGACCTGTTTCATGAATTGCTGGCGATGAGCGCGACCAACCAATTTTCAGTGTTTTTGTTGGGTGCCAAGGACGACGTCGTTTCCACCGCCGCCAGCAAGGTGAAGGCGCTTTACCCTGGGCTGAAAGTCGCCGGATATCACCATGGCTATTTCTGGGATGACGAAGCCGCGCTGGTCGAGAAGGTTCGAGCCTCAGGTGCGCAGTTGCTGTTCGTCGCCATCACCTCGCCGATGAAAGAAAACTTTATCAACCGCTGGCGCGATCAGTTGGGGGTCACCTTTGTCATGGGGGTAGGCGGAACGTTCGATGTGGTCGCGGGGAAAGTAAAGCGCGCGCCGCAATGGATGCAGAAGTACGGGCTGGAATGGCTGTACCGCGTTATCCAGGAACCCGGCAGGATGTGGAAGCGCTACTTGACCACCAACAGCAAGTTTGCCTGGTTGCTCATCAAAGAAAAGCTCAAGCGGTCTTGAATATCATCGCCGTACTCGTGGCGTGGCCGGGCAATGTTAGAAATGGTGACTACGCGTTATAAAACGTCAGACCTGTCGGGCGTCCTACACAGGTATTCTTAGGGCAATAATCGCAGGATAAATCTCACTGAGGAATGGCCCAAAGGTCCACTCTCATCGAGTTCGAATCAATACTATCCTTAACGTTAATGGACGCTCAGAGTTTTTGGCCCCGCACGCTCGCTTCTTAGTTTCACCGCCAATACCGACGATGCATCAAAAAGGAATCCACCATGACCAAACTACTTGCTTCCGCTCTAATGCTTTCTTTAAGTGCCTCCGTTATGGCCGCTGAGCCTTCCGCAGCGTCTTCTGCTCCAGGCACAGCTGTAAAACCCGCAGCAAACGCTCCATTGAATCTGTCCACCCCCCTCGTGGGCAGCCTGACCACAGGGACTGCTCTCGGCATCGGCGCGGCGGTTGTAGCCGGTGCTGCTGCTCTGTCATCCAGTGGTGGCAGCAGCAACAACAATGGCGGCGGAACAACCGGCACTACCGGCACCACCGGCACACGCTAAGCGCACCGCAAGGTCGATAGCCTTCTACCACCCGGAGCAATCCGGGTGGTTCCGTTCTGACGTGTTCCTTCCACAAGTGTCCTCAATCATGATTCGTAGTTTGTCGCTCGCTGTGCTTGCAGGTATAGCCCTGCAAGGCTGTATGTTCTCACCCGGTCAACACCTGGATACCAGCCAGGTCGGCCGTGATGGCTCACCGGAAAGCAGTCGGATCGAATTGATTCCGATAACGCCCAAACTGATTGCCCAGAACGCGGCGACAAAAGTGCAAGCCTCGGTGCCCGCCGAGTTGTTGGCGTACAAGCCGGGGGCTTACCGGATTGGCGCCAACGATGTGTTGTACATCACTGTGTGGGACCACCCCGAGTTGACTGCACCATCGGGTACGCAACAGCAAATTGATGCGAACGGGCGCCTGGTACGCCCGGACGGCACCATGTTTTACCCCTATATCGGCAATATTCACGCCGCAGGTAAAACCATCGAGGAGCTTCGCGGTTTTATTGCCGAGCGCCTGACACAATTCGTCGACAGCCCCCAGGTTGACTTGAGTGTCTTGCGGTTCGCCAGTCAAAAAGTCGTTATTTCCGGTGCGATTTTGAAAGCCGGTCAACAGCCCATCACCACTTCGCCGCTCAGTGTCGTCGAAGCTATCAGCACCGCCGATGTCGACCCATTGAATGCCGACCTTGCCGGCCTGACACTGACCCGGGAAGGACGGGAGTACCCGCTGGACCTGGACTCGCTTAACAGCAAAGGCTCGCAGTTGCATAACGTCTATTTGAAAGACGGCGATCAGTTGTACCTGCCCTATAACGACCGCAAGAAGATCTACGTCATGGGCGAGGTCAACCAGCCTCGGGCGCTCACGTTCAAAATCAATCGGATGAATCTGGCGGATGCGGTTGGAACGGTCGGTGGACTGAACCAGGCCACATCCAACGGTAATGCGCTGTATGTCATTCGAGGTGCCGAGAACCTTGAAACCGAGCCGGCAAAAGTCTTTCAACTGGACGCCGAATCGCCTACCGCCTTCGCTATCGCCAGCCGCTTCGATCTGCAACCCCAGGACATTGTCTACGTCGGCCCTGCAGGCGTGACCCGCTGGAACCGCTTGATCAGCCAGTTACTGCCCTCGGCCACTATCCTGGGTACCGGAGCAGCGGCTACAAACAATCTTAGTGAAGCCAGCAGTCGATAAGGTTTGAGCCGCTTTGAAAACTTTGCGTAACAGCTCATGCCTGGCTGTGGGTTTACTGTTGTGTGGCTGCAATCCGTTGATGCAGGCGTCCCTGGATACCTTTAAAGCCTCCGCATTGGGCGTGCAACCGCTGGAAGTGACTGCGGCGCAAGTGGAGGCCGTGCCCTATGCGCAGATCAAGGTCACCACGGACTCCAGCGAAGGTGTGTTGGCGAAGCTTCGCCAGCAGGGCGACCTGGAGTTCTGGGTCGCCTCCGGCAAGCAGGTGTTGTTGATGCGCGATGGCCTGGTCGTGCGCAGCGTCGGCCTGGGCATCAATCTCGATGGCACGCGCTTCGACGGTGAGTCGCCGTTCAAGCTTGGCTTGCAGCGATTGCCCGACGGTTACAGCAGTACCCGCTGGATTGATGTCTATCAGGGTCCGCGTGTCGGACTGGCGGTCAACAGTCGTTTCAGCCGACAAGACATCGAAAACGTCACCATCCTCGACAAGGACTATGCGCTGCTGCGCATAGACGAACGCATCGACATCCCCGAGCTGGGATTCAAGGCCACCAACCGTTTTTGGGTCAGGCCTGACGATGGCTTGATCCTGCAGAGCGAACAACATCTCACGCCGGAACTTTTCTTGAAGATTGTGCAATTGCGCCCTGATCGGGAGACGGCTCGGTGAGATTTTCGAAAACGCTGTCGGCTTGCCTGTTGCTGGCAAGTTCTGCGATGACTCAGGCCGCTGTCTCGGTCACGGGTGATGTAAAAAACGCCGGATCCTTCGCGTTCGAGCCAGGTGCTCGCTTGCTCGATGCCGTCAACCAGGGACGCCCGAACGCCGAAAGTTACTGGCTGGCCGCCGCCTGGCTGCATCAACCACTGCTGGAGCAGCAAACCCGCCTTAAAGCCGGTGTGCTGTTCGATCTGAAATTGCTGCAACGTGGCGCCTTGCTGGAAGAAAAAAGCAGCCTTGCGGCCCTGGCTGCACGCCTGTTTGAACAGGTCAGCCGACTGCCCGTCACCGGCCGAAAAGTCGCGGTGCTCGACCCCGTGGCACTGGAGGTCGCGTTCGCCCGCAATTACCCGCTCAATGACGGCGACCAGCTGATTTACCCTCTACGCCCGACTACGGTCACTGTTGTGGGCGCCGTTGAACAGCCCTGCAGCCTGCCTTATCGCGCCCTGCAGCCAGCCCATGAATATCTCGAAAGCTGTCTGCCGGTGACCGACGCAGATGCCGACTACCTGTGGTTGATTCAGCCCGATGGCCAGGTCCAGCGAGCCGGCATCGCCGCCTGGAACCGTGAAGACGGGGTGATTGCCGCCGCCGGCAGCACAATTCTGGTGCCTGTGCGAAACGATAATCCGGATCTGCCCACCCCCGACTTGAACGAACAGATGGCCCAGTTTCTCGCCACCCAACCGCTGCCCGAGGTGGCCCCTTGAAGTTACGTTTTGCCGCCGTAGTGTTGTTACCCTACAGCCTGGCTCATGGCGAGCCGCGTTTTACCCAGAATGATTTCGGTGGTGTGGGTTTGTTGCAAACCCCCACCGCACGGATGGCACCCGCTGGCGAATTCAGCTTGAACGCCAACCGCACAGACCCTTATTCGCGCTATAGCATTTCAATACAGCCCCTTGATTGGCTGGAAGGCACTTTCCGTTACACCGCTATCAGCAATCGTAAATACGGGGTCGAGGCACTCAGTGGCGACCAGAGCTATAAAGACAAGGCGGTCGATGTCAAAGCCCGCCTCTGGCAAGAAAGCCATTGGCTACCCGAAGTCGCGCTCGGTTTTCGCGATGTCGGGGGTACCGGCCTGTTTTCCAGCGAATACTTTGTGGCGAATAAACGTTACAACGATCTGGATTTCAGCCTGGGCGTTGCTTGGGGCTACATCGGTAACCGCGGGGATTTCGAGAACCCGCTGGGGTACCTCGATGAGCGCTTTGATACACGCCCGGTAAACACGGGCGCGGACGCGGGCAACGTCAATACCGGCTCGTACTTTCGAGGCTCGCCCGCGTTGTTTGGTGGTGTTTCCTATCAGACGCCCTGGTCGCCCTTGAGCCTGAAACTCGAGTTCGACGGTAACGACTACAAGCACGAGCCGCTGGACAGTAGCCAGAAGCAGGACTCGCCCATCAACATTGGGGCGGTCTTCAAACTGAGTGACTCTGTCGATTTGACCGCCGGTTGGGAGCGCGGCAATACCGCGTTGTTCGGCATCACTTTTCATACCAATTTCGCCAGCCGCAAGGCGCCGGCCAAGCGCTACGACCCTGCCATCGAAGCGCTTCCGACAAGTGCGCCGACTACGCCGCTCGATCAGGTCGACTGGGCCGGGGTTTCCAAACGACTGGAAAACAATGCAGGTTACAAGGTTGAGCGTATTGCTCAGCGCGATTCCGAGCTGATTGTGTATGGCGAACAGTCGCGCTACTTCTACTCAGCCAAAGGCGTTGGCCGGGCCAGCCGGATTCTGGACAACAGCGCGAATGACGAAATCGACTGGTTCACGCTGGTGAACAAGCGTTACGACATGCCCGTGGAAGAAACCAGTGTGCCGCGCGAAACCTTCCGGGAAGTGGTGAACAACCGGCAAGACCTTACAGACCTGCACCGCACCACCGAAGTGAACCGGGCCACGCCACACATTGAAAACACGCTGTACACCCAGGCCCTCGAGCGTTTTACCTATGGTATCGGCCTGGGTTACAAGCAAAACATTGGTGGTCCCGACGGTTTGCTGTACCAATTGACCGCGGATGTGGACGCAGAATACCGCTTTACCCGCAGCACGTGGACGAGCGCGGTCATAAGCACCAACCTCCTGAACAACTTCGATAAGTTCAAGTACGACGCGCCGAGCAACCTGCCCCGCGTGCGGACCGATTTGCGCAAGTACGTCATCACCTCCGATGTAACGATGCCGACATTTCAGCTCAACCATGCCAAGCAACTCGATCAAGACCTGTATGGCATGGTGTATGGCGGCTATCTGGAGTCAATGTTCGCCGGGGTCGGTGGTGAATTGCTGTACCGCCCCATGGGCGAGCGCTGGGCCTTGGGTGCTGACTTGAACTATGTACGCCAGCGTGAGTTTGACCAGGGGTTTGGCCTGCGCGGGTACAAGACCGTGACCGGTCACATCACTACCTATACGGAACTGCCGTTCGATTTGCAGGCGGCGGTCAGTGTCGGACGTTACCTGGCGCGCGATTGGGGTGCCACGTTTGATGTGTCGCATGAATTCAGTAACGGCGTGAAGTTCGGTGGCTGGGTCACCCGTACTACGGCCTCGTCTGAAGAGTTCGGCGAGGGCAGCTTCGACAAAGGTATCTATATCTCGGTCCCCTTCGACGAGTTGATGAGCGTTTCCACGATGCGTCGCGCCAACCTGGTCTGGGCTCCGCTGACTCGCGACGGCGGCGCGCGTCTGAACCGCCAGTATTCGCTGCACACCATGACCGATGGCCGCGACAAAGATGCGTTCTATAAAAACTTTGAGAAAATTACCGAATGAGTTCGTTATTCCTCGGTGTCGCACAACTTCCCCAATGGATACGAACGCTGTTTTTCATCAGCGTTGGCCTGGTCTTGCTGGCAGCCGGGTTGCGCGCGCAACCCATTCCCGAAGCCTTTGCCCAGGAAGACAAGCTGCATCACTTGGTTGGTTTTTTCGCGTTGTCGTTTAGTTGCCGGCTGGCCTTCCCTCGGGTCAAGGTGCACTGGATCGCCTTGGGCTGTCTGCTGACGGGGATCCTGATCGAGTATGCACAAGGACTGATGCCGCTGCGCACGGCATCACCTTACGACGCCTTGGCGAATGCTGTCGGTGTGTTGACCGGCTTGATTGCGTGGCGCTGGATGTTTCATTGGTCGTACAAGCAGCCAGAAGCTCTCGATGAAATGCATCGCATTACAGAGCGAAACCGTTAGGCAGCCGGTCAAACAGTCCACTGAGTTCCTGGACACTCAAGACTATGGCTTCGTCCGTGAGCATAGCGAGAGCACGCCTGCAAACATCAAAACACCGAATCGACGCAAACAATTTCTGTTATGCGATTTTGTACAAGAAAGGCCTGTAAACGGAATTTTTCAGCTCTTGGGTGCCGCGTTTCCGAGCGGCCATCAATCTTTTGCTAGGCAGACCACTATGAACACTTCCAGATCACCGATCGACTCTGTCTATAAATCGCTGGACCCTTTTGCACCGGGCAATATGGCTTTGGGGCAGAAGCTCACCGAGGGCAACAGTGGGTTGATGGCCTGGTTGCGGACCTACGAAAGTGCTCCCTCCACTATCACCCCACAGCCAAAGTTGTTGGTGGAGCGCATAGGGCTCTTTCCTTCCTCAGGTGATATTCGGCGCATGGTCGGTAATCCCGTTGCGGTACTCGAGCACTTGCGAACCCTGTATGCCAGTGAAGCACTGGATGTGGATGACAGTGACGGCCTAAGCCTGACGTTCGCTGAATGGCGCTTCAAGATCTGCCCATCGGAGAGCGAGATCCTGTTGAAGGTTGAGAGTCGAGGCGATGTTGCGCTGATGCAGAAAAAGACTGCAGAGCTGCTGGATCGGATCGAAGACAAAAATAACAGTGAACCCTGGTGACGCCACTTCGCCAGAATTCACGATCGAAGCAAAACCTACAACCTTGACGATTCGCCGCGAGTACGCCAGTGAGGTTGCATGAATGCCCTTTCTGCCCCCGAAAGAGTGACTGCGAAAGAGTTCAAGAGCTTCTCAGCTGTATATTTTGGAATGCTCGTACTCAGCATGATAATCGCCAGCCCCAGCATGAGGGCCGTCCGGGGAATTTTGCGGACTTCCTTTCTCTCCAGCCTGAAAAGAAATACGCAAGCCGCGGCTGACCCCACCACCGCCCCGGCAATGGCTTCCGGCAGAGGATGAATCGTCTGCCCGACATACTGGACGCTGAACCACCAGGTCGACAGCAGCCCCGCGCCCAGCGCCAGCCATCGAAGCCGATGGTCCAGTTGACGGAACAGCAAACTCAGCACAACGGTCGACACCAGGCAGGCGTTCATTGCGTGGCCACTGATGACCGCGATGTCCAGGCTTTCCAGGCCGATTCCCCAGCCCTTGAACAGCACTTTACTGAGACCTACGACGAAATAGGCTATGAACAGTACGCCTAGCCAAAAGAGGGCGAGTTTTCTCGATGCCGTGCACCATAACCAAGCAGCGACGACCATGGCCGCTGGAAGCATGACGGTGATTCCAGCGTATTGTGCGATGTACAGTTTTGAGTCCAATCTACTTCCTCACGCCTCATGCAATTTTCCAGTGTAATGGCCACTGGGCGCGTGTTCAGAAGACTCAATGCTCATCGATCCGAAAAGCACTTCAGACGGTTCTCTACAACAACCACCGAATAACTTGCGATGTGCATTGCCAGTCCATCCTCTATCAGGGCTTCCAGCAAGGCAGCTTGTGCCGCGAAGCGCAGGTCGCGGTTGAGTTTTCGAGACGCGTGCATCTGATCGATCAGGACATGCGTGACTTGATAAGGGGTGTTGACTCTCAGGCGCCCCAACCAGACGGGGATTTTTTTTGCGCTTTTGGATTGTCCGATACTCAGCACGCAGGTCGCCTTGTCCGAAGCCGTGCCTTTCGAAACCTCCATGATTTCTTCAAACACGCCGGTCAGTTTTTTTAGTGCGTAGCCAAGCATCAAATCATCAAACGCATCCAAAAACATATTCCTCTTCACGTTGTGAAGTTATTTCTACAAACACACATTCGCGATTATTACATTACACTTTATTTTATATATGTACTGGACGTATTCTAACGATCAAGACCTCTGCCAGATAACATTACATTTGTTAGCTCAAAGACCAACTTGGCCAAGGTATTAATTGACTTTTTATAACAATTATTGAGCCCGCAATCGAACTATATAGACTTCAACGATATCGGTAATTACACGCAAGATGCCGCGAGAATTATCAAAAGACTCGGGAACCAGATGATCTTATTGCAAGGCGTTAACCGTCAGGTCAGTTGAACCTGTGAGCCTGCCTGGCATCCTATCTACCGATACCACGCCCAGCCTTTCAAACAGCCGTTTTCAGGTTGTTGCCGCAGGGGCCGCCGATACACGTACACGCCCTTGAGTGGCTGTCAGCGCTCGGGTAATGTCATCAGACCCATAGGACAGAGCACGCCCATGACTTCCAAGCTGGAACAACTCAAACAAATGACAACCGTGGTTGCCGACACCGGCGACTTCGAAGCTATCGCTCGCGTTAAACCCGTGGACGCCACCACCAACCCTTCTCTGCTGCTCAAGGCCGCAGCTATTCCTGCGTATGCCGATCTGCTGAACGCCTGCGTCAAAGACTGCAAGGGCGATGTCGGCCTGGCCAGTGACCGTTTTGGCGTGGCCGTGGGGCAAGAAATCCTGAAAGTGATCCCGGGCCGTATTTCCACCGAAGTGGATGCGCGTCTGTCGTTCGACACTGACGCCATGTTGAAGCGCGCGCATCGCCTGATCGAGCTGTACGACAAGGCTGGCATTGGCCGCGACCGCGTGCTGATCAAGATTGCATCCACCTGGGAAGGCATCCGCGCTGCCGAAATTCTGGAAAAGGAAGGCATCCAGACCAACCTGACCCTGCTGTTCTCCTTCGCTCAGGCAGCCGCCTGTGCCGATGCAGGGGTGTTCCTGATTTCGCCGTTCGTAGGCCGTATCTATGACTGGTACAAGAAAGCCAACGGCAACGACTACACCGGCGCGGATGATCCGGGCGTGCAGTCGGTGACGCGCATCTACAACTACTACAAGGCCAATGACTACAAGACCGTGGTCATGGGGGCGAGCTTCCGCAATCTGGGCCAGATCGAACAACTGGCCGGCTGCGACCGCCTGACCATCAGCCCGGACCTGATCGACAAGCTGGCAGCGGATACCGGCAAGCTGGAGCGCAAACTGGTGCCGGGCCATGCCGGTGAAGCGCGCTTGAGCCTCAACGAATCGCAGTTCCGCTGGCTGTCCAACGAAGATGCGATGGCGACCGAAAAACTGGCTGAAGGCATTCGTCAGTTCGCGCGGGATCAGGAGAAGCTCGAGGCGTTGTTGCAGGCCAAGCTGTGATCTGATTGGGTGCAATGCAAAAGGGCGAACCCTGGTGGGTTCGCCCTTTTTTATGGTTCTTCTCGGATTGTCGGGAAAGTTTTTTTGCTCTGTAGCTGTAAGTGCTGCGAGCTTATCCATTTGCCAGGGTGGCGCTGAATCACCTCGGCAAATGGATAAGCTCACAACTCACAAAACCAACGCCAACGCCAACGCCAACGCCAATCTTCCCCGGTAATCCGTGATGAACCTTTTTTATGGCTGCAGGGTAATTTGTGCTGCTAACACAAATGCCTTCGCGAGCAGGCTCGCTCCCAAAGAGGGGATCTGTGTCGTGGCGAAGATCGCGTATTAAACGAAGAACCTGTGGGAGCGAGCCTGCTCGCGAAGGGGCCAGTGCGGCCCGCATCAATTCAGGGAGTCAGTGCCGCTCCAGCGCATTCACCAGATCATGAAAGGCTTCGCGATTGGTGTCGTTCAGGCCCATGAGGATTTTGTGCGCTTCGAGCACTTTGATCCGCACCACTTCTTCGGACTGATCCTGGTCTGGCAGGTCGTCCAGGCATTCCGGGCACGGTACAGGTTTGTCAACGATGTTGAACACCTGCTCGAAGCCCATGGACTGCAGTAGACGCGTGATGTCTTCGTGGGTGGTGACGACGGTCGGCAGCAGGCCGACTTTCTGCCGCGACAGGATCGACAGTTTGGCCAGCAGGCCAAGCGTGGTGCTGTCGATGCTGCGGGTTTCGGTCAGATCGATCACGATCGCGTTGAAATTCAACGCGTTGAAGATCCGCTCGATAGTCGCATCCAACGCCGAACACAGGGTCAGGCGAACTTCACCGACGAACTTCAGGACGAAGGTGCCATCCTGCTCGGCGAACTGGATTCTACCAGTACTCATCAAAGATTCCTGCTCAACACCAACAGGGCGATATCATCCGGCATCTCCCCTAGCGTGGCCAATCCAAAAACCTGCCGCAACCCATCCAGGGTGCCGCCCGCCGCCTTGACCCGTTGGGGCAACGCCGCTTCTTTTTCTTTGAGTGTGGGTTCTGGCAAAAGGTCCAGAATGCCATCGGACATCAGCGTCAGGCTGAACGTCCGTGGCAGTTCCAGCACATGGTCTTCGTAGGTGGCTTCGTTGAAAAGGCCCACCGGCAGACCACGCCCATCCAGATAACGGACACTGTCTGGCGTGTACAACACTGGCAACGGCAGATGACCACCGATGCTATAGGTCAACAAACCGGTCTCCTCGTCGATGACTCCACCGACCATTGTGACGTGTTTACCCAGCTTACAACTGATCAGCCCCCGGTTGATATGACCTAGAACCTCTGAAGGCTTGAATTCCGGCAAGGTGCCGCTGCGCTTGGATTCGAACAGCAAGCGCGTGGTCATGAACTTCAACAGCACGGTGACGAAGGCTGAAGAGGCGCCATGACCGGAAACGTCCGCCAGGTAAAAGGCTACCCGGCGCTCGTCGACCCGAAAGTAGTCGACGAAATCACCCGACAGGTACAGCGACGGGATGATCTGGTGAGCGAACTTGAACTCGTCGATGGCCCATGGGCTGACCGGCAGCATGTTCATCTGCACCTGGCGACCGGCGTTCTGGTCCTCCTGGAGCAGGTTCAGGCTGGCGGCGAGCTCGCGGTTGGCCTTCTCCAGCTTCTCGCGGTAGCGCTGGTTCTCCAGCAACAGGCGCGCACGATCCAGGGCCCGGCGCACAGAGTGCTCGAGCACGGCCAGATCTTCGAGAGGCTTGATCAGGTAGTCCGCTGCGCCCAGGCGCAGGGCTTCGACCGCGTCGTTCATCACGCCCGCACCCGAAACCACAATCACCGGCGTTTGCGGCGACAGCTCGGTGACCTGGCGGATGAGTTCGAGTCCGCCCATCTGCGGCATGCGCAGATCGCAGATGACCAAGTCGGGCTTGTCTTGCTCGAATACCTGGAGACCCTGCTGACCATTGCTGGCCTGCAAGACGCTGAAACCACTGTCTTCCAAATAGGCGGCGAGGCTCGCGCGCACTACTTCGTCATCATCGATTATCAGCAGCGTGGCACTGGTTTTTGGCATGTGGGCAAACGGCGCCAGAATTAGGTTGGCGTAGCAGGCGGGGACTTCGGCCCGGCACTGACTACTGGATTCGCTTTCTAGCCTCTCTGTCGCACCGCTTTCGGGCATTTGCCCTACACACATGTTCACCAGAGGTGCCCTTCTAAGGCGCAGACGGTACTCCCATCCGCGGGGCGTTTCAAGCTCACGCCGATGGTCGCTTGACGTCTTTATTTGTCAAATCACCGAGAGTTATAAGAACAGACAAATCCGTAACCCAATGGAAGGATCGTACCCATGAGGCAAACCGGTCGGGCCTGCAGCAAAAAGCGCGATTCATCCGCATGCGGACCGACTTCGATCAAGCCGAGATTCGCGAATAAAAAAGGCGACCTTGAGGGTCGCCTTTTCAACTTAACGGTCGATGTTAAAAATCGTCTTCAACCTGACCGTCTTTCACCTTGAATTCACGGTTCTGCAAGTACGCATTACGAATGAAGGTGTACTTGTCACCGGTGATCAGCTTCTCGCTCGACAGCAGGTTGGCACGGGTATCGATGATGTCCAGGGCAAAGAACGAGTTACGCACAGGCACGTCGTTGACGTAACGATAAGCACCGGTATAGCTGTCGACGTACTTGGACGGCGCATCACGCAAGGTGCTTGGCCCCAGCAGTGGCAGCATCACGTAAGGGCCGCTGCCGACACCCCAGTAACCCAATGTCTGACCGAAGTCTTCGTCATTGCGCTGCAGGCCCATCTTGGTGCCGACATCAATGACGCCCAGCAAGCCGAAGGTAGTGTTGAAAATGATTCGTGCGGTATCAACGCCAGCGGCGCGAGGTTTGGCCTGCAGGATATCGTTGGCCAGGTTGCGCACATCGCCAATGTTGCGGAAGAAGTTGTGAACGCCGTCTTCGACAAACTGCGGCGTCACGTACTGGTAGCCCTGGGCCAGTGGTTTCAGCGCATAGGTGTCGATCACATCGTTGAACTTGTAGATCGGGCGGTTGACGCTTTCCCAAGGATCCTCTTCCGTGGCTGCCTGGGCAACGAACGGAACCAGCATCGCACTGGCGCATACACAAATCCTGGCTAGATGATTGCTCCAGCGCATAGAAAAAAACTCCTTGGTCTGTACCGGCCCGGGCGCTTGGCCCAGGCAATAAGTTGGCAAGTATATGACGTAAACGCCGTTTAAGGCACTTTGCACGAAAGCCACACCGAAGCAATCGTGCCAAATGTGAGCGATTCACACCCATGTCACTCAACTGTCACCGTCGCCCACTAGCCTTCAGGCTATTTCAGGGACGTCCTCATGCCACTCGCCGAAGCCTTGCCCCAAACTGCTCCCAACCTGACTGCCGTACTGTTCGGCCTCAGTGGCTGCCTGGTGGATTTCGGCGCACACACGCACCGGCACGGCAGCCACTCGGCCGAACACGCCGAGGCCACGCCCGGCGCACTGGATAGCCTGCGCAGCTTGCAGCGCCAGCAGATCCCCTGCGCCTGGCTCGATGAACTGCCCCCTGCCCTCAGCCAATCCCTGGCCGCTGCACTGCCGGAATGGATCAAACCCTCGCAACATCCAGAAACATACAATCCATGGCCCGCCCCGAATGCCTGCTGGCAAGCCTTGATGGCCCTGAACGTCGACCGACTCGACGGTTGTGTACTGGTGAGCGGTGAACCCCGCTTGCTGCAAGCGGGGCTCAATGCCGGGTTGTGGACCATCGGCCTGGCGTCCTGCGGCTCGCTGTGCGGGTTGACGCCCCAGGAATGGCAGGCGTTGACCCAGCAGGAGCGCGACATCAAACGCGCCAAGGCCACGATGCAGCTGTTCGGCCTGGGCGTGCATTCGGTGATCGATCACCTCGGTGAACTCGACACCTGCCTGGCCGATATCAGCTTGCGGCGGCTCAAGGGCGAAAAGCCCTGACCGAGATCATGCAGGTTGCGCGCGAGTGGATTAATCTAAAGGGAGCCATAGATCTTTGGCGCTCCGCTGCGGTCTATGCCAGTGCCAATCGAGAAAAGGAAGAACGCCATGCCTGCCCGCGAACTGCAAGAACAGCTCAATGCCCTGCGCGAGCAATTGGAACAGAATCCTCCGTTGTCTGAAGAAGAACGCTCCGAACTGTACGAGCTCATGCAGCAGATTGAACTGAAGCTTGAGCTTGAAACCAAAACCAAGGACTCCAGCCTCGCCGATGGCGTCAACCTGGCTGTCGAGCGCTTCGAACTCGAACATCCGACTCTTGCCGGCACCCTGCGCAACATCGGGCAGGCCTTGGCCAACATGGGAATCTGAACCCATTGAATGCAATGCAGGAGCGAGCTTGCCCGCTCCTGCAGGTAGTCCTTACTGGCGGACCAGGCGGTGGTTCGGCAGCTGAACGGTTTCAGTACTGCGATAAGGGTTGATGTCCAGCCCGCCACGACGCACATAACGCGCATACACCGTCAGCTTCTCGGGTTTGAGCAACCGCTGCAGGTCAAGGAAGATCCGCTCTACACATTGCTCATGGAAATCCGAATGCTGACGGAAGCTGACGATGTACTCGAGCAGACTCGCGTGATCCAGCGCCGCACCACGGTACTCCACCACCACGCTGCCCCAGTCCGGCTGGCTGGTGACCGGGCAGTTGGACTTGAGCAAATGGCTGTGCACGCACTCCTCGACAATGCGCGAATCATCGCAACGCAGCAGTTCCGGGCGCGGATGCTCGTAGTTGCTGACGCTGATATCCAGCTCGTCGATGCACACGCCCGGCAACGCCACGACGCCTTCGCTCTCGACATCCTTGAGACTGCGAATGCGCACCCCCACCGGCTTGCCGGCTGCCGCCGACAAATCCCTGGCCAGCGTTGCCTCAAGGCTCGCGGTATCGGCAAACGGCGTCTGGTTCAGGGAGTTGAGGTACAGCTTGAACGACTTCGACTCGATGATGTTCGGCGAATCCGCCGGAATGCTGAATTCGCCGATCGCCACCACGGGCTTGCCCGACGGCAGCAGCCAGGACAGCTCGAAGCAGTTCCAGAAGTCCACGCCTTTATACGGCAGGGTTTCAGCCGTCAGGCCCAGTTCCGCCCACTTCGCGGTGCGCGGGATCGGGAACAGCAAGGACGGCGTGTAAGTGGCGATGTATTCGCTGGACTTGCCCAGCGGCGAGTGTTCGGCTGCGGGATGCATGGCGGAAACCTGACTGAAGAATCAGCGGATTCTACCAGCCTTTGCTCCCGCCTTTGAGTGCTTACTGACTGACAGTCAGTTTACCGACCATGCCGGCCTGGTAATGGCCGGGAATGTTGCAGGCAAACTCAAGGTTGGTGGCCTTGCTGAAGGTCCAGGTCAGCTCGGCGGTCTTGCCCGGCTCCACCAGCACGCTGTTCGGGTCGTCATGCTTCATGCCGTGGTCCATTTTGCCGTGATCCATGCCGGCCATATTGCCGTGGTCCATTGCCTTCATGGCGGTCGGCGTCAGCATGCCGCTCTGTTGCATCTGCAACATTTCCTGCTGGTGCCTGGCATGCATCGCCGCATCCCCGAGATTGAACTCATGCAACAACTGGCCTTTATTGACCAGTACGAAGCGCACGGTTTCCCCGGCCTTGATGTCAATGGTCTGCGGCGTGAAGGACATGTCACCCATGACCACCTCGACACTGCGGGTCGCCCTGGCCGCCGGGGCCGGTTGGCCGAAATCGTAGGTTTGCCCGGCGTCCGCCCACGCCGGTGAACTCAGCGCCAGCAAACAAACGATTTGTGCCACGGATTTGCGTAAAAACATCGTCATACTCCATCAAGATAAGGCTCGGCATGCACAAAACTCTAAACTGTCGGCACTGCTCTTAACCTGACAGCCAGATTACAACTTTGTCAGCTTGACCTGTGTGAACGCTGTCCACGGTATAAAGCGTTCGTACCATTTGCCATGAGTCGCCCATGAAACTGCTGATCGTCGAAGACCAACCGAAAACCGGCCATTACCTGCGCCAGGGTCTGGCCGAGGCCGGGTTCAACACGGAACTGGTGGCCGACGGCAGCACCGGCCAGCAATTGGCCCTCAGCGGCGAATATGCCCTGCTGATTCTCGATGTGATGCTGCCCGGTCGTGATGGCTGGCAGATTCTCCAAGCGGTGCGTAGCGCTGGCCTGGACACGCCGGTACTTTTTCTGACTGCCCGTGACGCCGTGGAGGACAGGGTTCACGGCCTTGAACTGGGCGCCGACGATTATCTGGTCAAGCCGTTTGCCTTTTCCGAGCTGCTGGCGCGAGTGCGCAGCCTGTTGCGTCGCGGCAGCGCCACGCCGCAGGAGACCAGCCTGCAACTGGCCGACTTGCGCCTGGACCTGATCCGTCGCCGGGTCGAACGCAGCGGCCAGCGTATCGACCTGACCGCCAAGGAATTCGCCCTGCTGGAAATGCTCCTGCGCCGCCAGGGCGAAGTTCTGCCCAAGTCGCTGATTGCGTCCCAGGTCTGGGACATGAATTTCGACAGCGACACCAATGTCATCGAGGTGGCGATCCGTCGCCTGCGCCTGAAGATCGACGATGAATTCCCCAACAAGCTGATCCACACCGTGCGCGGCATGGGTTATGTCCTTGAAGAGCGCCCCGCCTGATGCGCCGTCTGTCCTTGAGCAGCCGGTTGGCGCTGCTGTTTGCCGCATGCACCGCCGTAGTGTCGTTGTTCGCCGGGGTGCTGTTCAGCCGCGCCAGTGAGGCGCATTTCATTGAGCTCGACCAGCAACTGCTGGACGACAAGTTGATCGGCTTGCGTCGGGCCCTGCACGACTTTCAGTCGAGTGACAGCCAAGTGAAGCTGGTGGAGGAACTGAGCCGCCAGGCTGACCTGTCCCTGAGAATCACTGGCAGCGACGGCCGGCGCTGGTATGACAGCTCGACAAACCTTCCACAGGCATTGCCGAGCCAGCCCGGCTTGTCGACGGTGAGCCACGAAGGCACGGATTACCGCGTCCTGAATGCGCCGCTTTTCCCGGACAAACCCGAATCAGCGCAACTGACCTTGCTACTGGACATCACCCACCACCAGCACTTTCTGCAGCGCATGCAGCATTTGATCTGGCTGACCGTCGGTCTGTCAGCCCTGGCCACTGCGCTGCTGGGCGCCTGGGCGGCACGCAGCGGCTTGCGCCCGTTGCGGCGGATCAGTGCGGTTGCCAGTGGTGTTTCGGCGCAATCGCTGAACTCGCGGTTGCCCGAAGAAAACATGCCGCCGGAGCTGGCGGAAATGGCCCACCATTTCAACGCCATGCTCGGACGCCTCGACGACTCGTTTCAGCGCCTGTCCGCATTCTCTGCCGACATTGCCCATGAACTGCGCACGCCACTGTCGAACCTGCTGACCCACACCCAGGTCACCCTCACCCGCCCTCGCCCCCTCGAGGACTATCGTGAAGCCCTGCACAGCAACCTCGAAGAACTGCAATGGATGGCGCAACTGGTCAACGACATGCTCTATCTGGCCAAGGCTGATCATGGCCTGCTGATCCCCAAACGCGAATCGCTGGAACTGGCGGAAGAGGCAGACCTGCTGCTGGAGTTTTTTGCGCCGCTGGCGGAAGACGCCCAGGTTACGCTTAGCCGCGAAGGCCTTGGACACATGGAAGGCGACCGCAGCATGTTACGGCGGGCGCTGTCCAACCTGCTGGACAACGCGCTGCGCTTCACCCCGGCCCAGGGTACGGTACAGGTCACGATTGACGAGCAACCCGATTGCCTGAGCCTGCGGGTGGAGAACTCGGGAGACGGGATTGATCCGCAGTTGCTGCCGCGCTTGTTCGACCGTTTTTACCGGGCTGACCCGGCACGCCGCGAAGGCAGCAGTGAACATGCGGGATTGGGGTTGGCGATCACCCGGTCGATCATCCGCGCCCACGGCGGGCAGATTCGTTGTGAATCGGACAATGGGTGGACCAGGTTTGTGATCGAGTTGCCAAAAGGAGATTGAGGCCAGCAGTTCCGGCCTCTTCGCGAGCAGGCTCGCTCCCACAATTGACCGAGTTGACTCAGATCTAATGTGGGAGCGAGCCTGCTCGCGAAAGCGGTATATCGGATTACGAATACCGCAGAGCGGTAGCCGGTTCGATCTTCGCCGCCCGCCATGCCGGGTAAACCGTGGCCAGGAAGCTCATGACGAAGCCCGCCGTGCAGATCAGCGCCACGTCCCCGCCTTGCAGCTCGGACGGCAGGTTGCTGACGAAATACACATCGGAACTGAAGATGTGCTGCCCGCTGACCCGTTCGACCCAGCCGACCATCTCGCTGACGTTCAACGCGGCGATCACGCCCAACACACCGCCAATCAGGGTGCCGACAATCCCGATCACGGTGCCCTGCACCATGAAGATCGCCATGATCTCCCGTGGCGTGGCGCCGATGGTACGCAGGATCGCAATGTCCGCGCCCTTGTCGTTCACCACCATGATCAGGGTCGCGATGATATTGAAGGCCGCCACCGCGACGATCATCAGCAACAGCAGGCCGATCATGGTTTTTTCCATTTTCATCGCACTGAACAGACTGCCCTGGGTGTGGGTCCAGTCGTCAGCCTTGTAGGCAGCGGCGCCCAAGCCTGTGGCGATGTCACTCGACACTTGTGGCGCGGCATACAGGTCCTTCACCGCCAGGCGCACGCTCTGCACCTGATTCGGCTCCCAGTGCTGCATCTGTGCGGCATCGGCCATGTGGATAAGCGCCATCGTGCCATCCAGTTCGGCGCCGACCTTGAACACGCCGACCACATTCAGTCGTTGCATGCGCGGGGTAATGCCGCCCGGTGCATTGCTGACTTCCGGCACGATCAAGGTGATCTTGTCACCGACGTTCAAGCGGAAGCGGCGCGCCGTGATCTCACCGATCACCACGCCGAATTCGCCCGGTTTCAGGGCTTCGAGACTGCCCTGGACGATGTGCTTGGCAACAATCGACACCTGGCCTTCCAGCGCCGGGTCGACACCGCTGACCTGGATT
Source organism: Pseudomonas sp. B28(2017) (assembly GCF_002113025.1). GTDB lineage: Bacteria > Pseudomonadota > Gammaproteobacteria > Pseudomonadales > Pseudomonadaceae > Aquipseudomonas. The sequence continues at coordinate 221,249 of NZ_NEJH01000004.1, forward strand.
GGCTGCATCGTGCCCTTGTAAGAGAGCATGCCTTCCATCTCGGTGAACGGGACCGCCGCCGTCACTTGCGGATTTTTCATCGCCGCCGCTGCCACCGGCTTCCAGTCATCAATCGGGTTGACGCCGACGATGGTGGCGTGAGGCACCATGCCAAGGATGCGTGAGCTCATTTCGCGCTGAAAGCCGTTCATCACCGACAACACCACGATCATCGCCAGCACGCCGAGGGCGAGGCCGATCATCGACGTCATCGAGATGAAGGAAACAAAGCGATTGCGGCGCTTGGCGCGGGTATAGCGCGTGCCGATAAAGATCGATAACGGTCTGAACATTCGCTGGGGCACCGTATAGAAATAAAAGACCCGACGCCTTTTCAGGCATCGGGTTTCAGCCAATCAGATAGGAGTGAGGCAACCTTCCTGCAAGTGCAGGACGCGATCCATCTGGCGGGCCAGGTTCATGTCGTGGGTCACCACCAGGAACGCCGTGCGCATCGAGGTGCTGAGCTCCAGCATCAAGTCCTGGATCCCCTGGGCAGTGTGGGCGTCGAGGTTGCCGGTCGGTTCGTCGAGCATCACCAGGCCCGGTTTGTTCACCAGGGCGCGGGCGATGGCCACACGCTGGCGCTCACCACCGGACAATTCCGCCGGCTTGTGCTCCAGGCGATGGCCGAGCCCTACCCGCTCCAGCAACGCCGTGGCCCGTTGACGCGCTTCAGGGATCGCCGTCTTGCCGATCAGCAGCGGCATGCAGACGTTTTCCAGTGCGGTGAATTCCGGCAGCAGGTGGTGGAACTGGTACACGAAGCCGAGGGCGCGATTGCGCAACAGGCCGCGTTTCTTCTCGCTCAGCGCCGACAGTTCTTCACCGTCGAGCCAGACGCTGCCCTTGGTCGGCGTATCGAGGCCGCCCAGCAGATTGAGCAAGGTACTTTTGCCCGAGCCCGACTTGCCGACAATCGCCACACGCTCGCCCGGATGCATTTCCAGTTGCAGCCCGGCCAGGACCTCTACCGACTCCGGACCTTCCTCGTAGGATTTGCCCAGGTTGCGGCAGCTCAAGATTGCTTTATCACTCATGCCCGACTCACTCATAACGTAGCGCCTCCGCCGGCTGGGTGCGCGCGGCACGCCAGGCTGGATACAGGGTGGCGAGGAAACTCAGGACCAACGCCGCGGAGCAGACCATCACGACGTCCTGGCTCTGCACCTGCGACGGCAGGTAATCGATGAAGTACACGTCGGCGTTGAGGAACTTGTGGCCGATCAGACCTTCGAGGGCCGAGATCGCGGCACTGACATTCAGCGCGGCGAAGATGCCGACCACGGCGCCGATGGCCGTGCCGACCACGCCAATGACGGTGCCCTGCACCATGAACGTGCGCATGATCGTGCCCGGCGTGGCGCCCAACGTGCGCAGGATCGCGATGTCGCCCTTTTTGTCGTTCACCACCATCACCAGCGTGGAAATGATGTTGAACGCCGCGACGGCAACGATCAGCAGCAGCAACAGGCCGATCATGGCTTTTTCCATGCGGATCGCCTGGTACAGGTTGCCGTGGGTGCGGGTCCAGTCCCGGGCGTAGTAACGGTCTTCGCCAAGATCGCGGGCGATGCTCCACGCGGTGCGCGGTGCCTGGAACAAGTCGTCGAACTTCAGGCGCAGGCCCTGGACCTGATCCGGTTTCCAGCGATGCAGCCGGGCCAGATCCTGCAGGTTGGTGACGCCGAGATAGCCATCGAGCTCACCGGCGCCGACATGGAAAATGCCGACCACGGTAAAGCGCTTCATGCGCGGGAACATCCCGGCCGGGGTCACGGTGACCTCCGGGGCGACGAAGGTCAGCTTGTCGCCGACGGCCGCACCAAGCTTGGCGGCGGCCTTGTCACCGATGACGATGCCGAACTCACCCGGCACCAGATCGTCGAGTTTTCCCTGCGTCATGAAGTGATCAATGATCGACACCTGGCGCTCTTGCGCCGGGTCGATGGCATTGAGCAGGACTTTCGAGACCTTGCCGTTATTGGTCAGCAAACCCTGCATTTGCGTAAACGGCGCCACGGCCGTCACCTGCGGGTTCTGCCTGACCTTGGCCGCCAGGTTTTGCCAGTCGCTGATCGGCTCGCCGGACTCGATGGTCGCGTGGGGCACCATGCCCAGCACGCGGGTGCGCATCTCATGATCGAAGCCGTTCATCACCGACAGCACCACGATCATCACGACCACGCCAAGGGCGAGCCCGATCATCGAAGTCAGGGAAATGAATGACACAAAATGATTGCGACGCTTTGCACGGGTGTAACGCGTGCCGATAAATACGAAGAGAGGTCTGAACATGTCGGGGCTTGTTCGGAGGGAAAAGGAACGTCCTTGTGGCGGGGGTCGATAACCAGCTTTACACTCAGACCACCGCCGCTACCATGGGTTCGCCATGTCGACATTAGATGAAGAAGATCGCCGCGAATACTACCGTATCGAGGATACGATCGCACTGGAAATTCGGCCCCTGTCCGCTACTGAAGCGGCAGGCCAGGAAGTGTTGCAGGATGCTTCCCCACTCTTCAACTTGCTCAGCGAACTGCACCTGAGCGAATTCGAGTCGCAACACCTGTTGCGCCAGATCAGCGAACGCGACCGGACCATCGCGGCGTTCCTCAAATCCCAGAACAAACGCATCGACTTGCTGAGCCAGGTGATCGCCATCACCGTGCTCGGGCAAATCGGCGAACCGCAGCCGGTGATCATCTCCGAAGGCGGCATCGACTTTCAGCATCCATCGCCCATTGCCACCGGCGTACACCTGTCGGTCAAGCTGGTGCTGATGCCGCAAGCCCTGGGTCTGCTGCTGCGCGCACGCGTCACCCATTGCGACCGCAAGGGCGATGGCTATGACGTCGGCACCGAGTTCGAGCACCTGACCGACGCCCAGCGCCAACTGTTGGCCCGCCACATCTTGCAAAAGCAGGCCCAGGAACGACGCCTGGCCCGCGAACAACTCGAATCAGGCAATTAATTTAAGGAAGAACCGTGACCCTCATCTACGGCCATCGCGGCGCCAAGGGCGAAGCACCGGAAAACACCCTGACCAGCTTTCAGGAATGCCTCAAGCACGGCGTGCGTCGCTGCGAACTGGACCTGCACCTGTCCATGGACGGCGAGCTGATGGTCATCCACGACCCGACCCTCAAACGTACCACTGACCGTCGCGGCAAGGTCGTCGAACACACGGCGGCCGAGCTTGTGACCTATGACGCACGCAAGGGTGGCCCGGGCTGGATCAAGCCCTGCCCGATTCCGACGCTGGAAGAACTGTTCGAGAAATGCGACTTCGATCACTGGCAGCTGGAAGTCAAAAGCGCATCACGGATGCGTGCCGCGACCACCGTGCTGGCGATTCGCGAAATGGTCCAGCGTCATGGCCTGATGGACAAGGTGACCATCACCTCGAGTTCTCGTGAAGTATTGAAGGCAGCACTGGAACTGGTTCCGGACGTATCCCGCGGGCTGGTGGCCGAATACGCCTGGCTCGACCCGCTGAAGGTCGCGGCCAGTTATGGCTGTGAAATTCTGGCGTTGAACTGGACCCTGTGCACGCCGGAACGCCTGCAACGGGCGCAGCGTCAAGGGCTGCATGTGTCGGTGTGGACCGTCAACGAGCCTGCGCTGATGCGCAGACTCGCCGACTTCGGCGTTGACAGCCTGATTACAGACTTTCCCGGTTTGGCCACCGCCACGCTCGAGAATTGCTGAAATCGGTCTCCCCGGCCGGCTCAGGCCACCGGCCGGAGCCGCTCAAAAAAGCCGGTTGAGGCCGTCGTACGCCGCTACCCGATAGGCTTCGGCCATGGTCGGGTAGTTGAACGTGGTGTTGACGAAGTACTTGAGCGTGTTCAGTTCGCCCGGCTGGTTCATGATCGCCTGACCGATGTGCACGATCTCCGACGCCTGATAACCGAAGCAGTGAACACCCAGCACTTCCAGGGTCTCGCGGTGGAACAGGATCTTCAGCATGCCTTGCGGCTCGCCAGCGATCTGCGCCCGCGCCATGCTCTTGAAGAACGCCTTGCCCACTTCGTACGGCACCTTGGCCTGGGTCAGCTCCTGCTCGTTCTTGCCGATCGAGCTGATCTCCGGAATGGTGTAGATGCCGGTCGGCACGTCATTCACAAAGCGCCAGCTACCGTTATCCACGATGCTGCCAGCAGCCGAACGACCCTGGTCGTGAGCGGCACTGGCCAGGCTTGGCCAGCCGATCACGTCACCGGCACCGTAGATGTTCGGCACGCAAGTGCGGTACGCCTCGTCGACTTCGATCTGGCCGCGGCTGTTGACCTTCACGCCGATGTTTTCCAGACCCAACTGGTCGGTGTTGCCGGTACGACCGTTGCACCAGAGCAAGGCGTCGGCCTTGATCTTCTTGCCGGACTTGAGGTGCAGGATCACGCCATTGTCCACGCCTTCGACGCGGTCGTAGTCTTCGTTATGGCGAACGGTGATGTTGTTGTTGCTGAAGTGATAACTCAGGGCCTGGGAGATTTCCGAATCCAGGAAGCTCAGCAATTGGCCACGGTTGTCCACCAGCTCGACCAGCACACCCAGACCACTGAAGATCGAGGCGTATTCACAGCCGATCACGCCAGCGCCGTAAACGATGAGTTTGCGCGGGGTGTGGCCGAGGCTGAGGATGGTGTCGCTATCGTAGATACGCGGGTGGTGGAAATCGATGTCCGCCGGGCGATAAGGACGCGAACCGGTGGCAATGATGATGTGCTTGGCCACCAGCTTTTCGACCACGCCGTTGGCGCAGACCACTTCGATGGTTTGCTCGTCGGCGAAGCTGCCGGTGCCGAAGAACACGTCGACGCGGTTACGGGCGTAGTAGCCGGTACGCGAAGCGACTTGCTTGGAGATGACCTTCTCGGCGCTTTTCAGCACGTCCGGGAACGAGAACCAGCGCGGCTCACCAATGGCCCGGAACATCGGGTTGGTGTTGAATTGCATGATCTGCCGCACCGAGTGACGCAGTGCCTTGGACGGGATGGTGCCCAAGTGAGTGCAGTTGCCGCCGACCTGGCGACGGCTATCGACCATCGCCACCTTGCGCCCTGCCTTGGCGGCGTTCATTGCCGCGCCTTCCCCCGCCGGGCCGGAACCCAACACCACCACGTCGTAGTTGTAGACAGCCATGCGTACTCCTCAGAACAGGCCGCGGCACCCTCGGCACCTGCGGCTAAATCACGCCAACCTGTGGCATGAAGGAACAATTTGGGGCCAGTGCAGAACCCGGACACAGTCTATAGAAGCGTCAACGCCGCGCACATTAACCCTTGGTCGCGTCGTAGGCTACTTTTGCCTGCACTACAACGCCAGTTTTCAATGCTCGAATCGCCACAATCATTCGGCTTTTTCGCCACTGAGGCGTTCAAAAGCGTGACTGCTGCGTGTGACGAAACCTGTATCGGCACGAATCACAAAAAATGCACCGATATCGTGCTTTTCTGCGTAGTCCCAACCGCGCTCCGGGCCGAGAATCAACAACAGCGTCGATAAGCCATCGGCCATCAACGCTGAAGGATGAATGACCGTGACGGACGCCAGGCCATGTGAGACCGGCGCACCGGTGCGGGCATCGAAGGTGTGGGAAAAACGCCGACCGCCCTGCTCGAAATAGTTTCGGTAGTCGCCGGAAGTGGACAGGCCATAACCGTCGACAAGGATGACGCGCTCGGCGACTTGCCGGTCATCCCGAGGCTCTTCCAGGGCGATGCGCCATGGCGAACCGTCGGCCTTCCTGCCAGACGCCTTGAGCTCCCCCGTCGCCTCGGCGAGATAATCGTGAATGCCCATTGCCTCGAGTCTTGCGGCAATCGTGTCCACCGCATAACCGGCGGCGATGCTGTTGAAATCGACCTCGACGGCGGCGTCCTTGCACAGTTGGTCGCCATCGATGCGCAAATGTTCGTGACCGACGCGCTTGCGGACTTCGGCGAGCGCTTCGGCGGTCGGGACTTTTTCCTCACGGGCCTGCGGGCCAAATCCCCAGAGGTTCAGCAACGGCTCCACCGTCAGATCGTAGGAGCCGTCACTTTGCACCGACAGCTGCTCACCCACGCGGACCAGTTCGAGGATCGACGCCGGCATCGCCTGACAGCGGTTGGCCGGCAAAGCATTGAAGCGTTCGATATCGGAGTCGCTACGGTAGGTCGACATTTGTCGGTCGACTTCAGCAAGAATTTGCTCGACCTGGACGCGGACTTCGTCCGGCACCGGAAGACCGACATGGCGCACATACTTGATCGAATAAGTGCTGCCCATGGTCGGGCCGCCGAAGGTTTCCAGAGTGTCGCCGTTGCCGCAGCCTGATAGTGCGCCGAGCAGCAAAAAAACCGCCCCCTGCCACCTGATCAACAATTCCCGAGCTCCCCAATACCCCCCCTGACACGCCGTCAGGACCAGCCATTATGCGATAGAACTGTTGGAGCGGGCTTGCCCGCGATGAGGCCAGAGCGAACAAGATATCCCTCAACAGACAAAAGCTGCACAAACAAAAACGCCCCGACCAAGGTCGGGGCGTTTTCATGTGCAGCTAAGGCTTAGCGCGGAAATGCTGGCGGGTTTACACCGGCCATGTCTTCCATCACGCGAACCACCTGGCAGCTGTAACCGAACTCGTTGTCGTACCAAACGTACAGAACAACGCGGTTATCCTGGGTGATGGTCGCTTCAGCGTCCACTACGCCTGCGTGGCGCGAGCCAACGAAGTCGGTGGATACCACTTCCTGGGAGCTCACGTAGTCGATCTGCTTGTGCAGTTCCGAGTGCATGGCCATCTGGCGCAGGTACTCGTTGATCTCTTCGCGAGTGGTGGCCTTTTCCAGGTTCAGGTTCAGGATGGCCATCGACACGTTCGGCGTAGGAACGCGAATCGCGTTGCCGGTCAGCTTGCCCTTGAGCACTGGCAGCGCCTTGGCGGCTGCGGTGGCGGCACCGGTCTCGGTGATTACCATGTTCAGCGGCGCGGCGCGGCCACGACGGCTGCCCTTGTGGAAGTTGTCGATCAGGTTCTGGTCGTTGGTGAACGAGTGAACGGTTTCGACGTGGCCGTTGACGATGCCGTACTTGTCGTTGACTGCCTTGAGCACCGGCACGATGGCGTTGGTGGTGCAGGAAGCCGCCGAGATGATCTTGTCGTCAGGGCTGATGTCGCCATGGTTGATGCCGTGCACGATGTTCTTCAGCGCGCCCTTGCCTGGTGCGGTGAGGATCACGCGGGCTGCGCCCGGGCAGGCCAGGTGCTGGCCCAGGCCGTCAGCGTCACGCCATACGCCGGTGTTGTCGACGATCAGCGCGTTTTCGATGCCGTACTGGGTGTAGTCGACTTCGGCCGGGCTCTTGGCGTAGATAACCTGGATCAGGTTGCCGTTGGCGGTGATGGTGTTGTTGGCTTCGTCGATGGTGATAGTGCCATCGAACGGACCATGAACCGAGTCACGACGCAGCAGGCTGGCGCGCTTGACCAGGTCGTTCTCGGCGCCCTTGCGCACAACGATGGCGCGCAGGCGCAGGCCGTCGCCACCACCGGTTTTCTCGATCAGGATGCGTGCCAGCAGACGACCGATACGACCGAAGCCATACAGGACAACGTCGGTGCCTTTACGGGCGGAGGCGTTCTGCTGGCCAACCACGTCGGCCAACTCTTCACGGACGAACTGCTCGGCACTACGGCCATTGGCTTCGGCCTTGAATTTGCCCGCCAGCTTGCCCAGGTCTACCGAGGCGGCGCCGAGCTTGAGCTCGCTCATCGCCTTGAGCAGCGGGAATGTTTCGTGGACGGAGAGTTCGGTTTCGTCGGTCTGGCGATGACGGGCAAAGCGGTGCGCTTTGAGGATCGAAATCACCGAGCGGTTGATCAGGCTGCGGCCATAGATCGAGCTCACCACGTTGTTATTGCGGTAGAGCTGACCGATAAGCGGAATCATCGCTTCTGCGAGTGCTTCACGGTCGATCCATTCACCAAGACACTGGTCGGGCTTCTGAGTCACGGGAACCTTCCACATGTAGGGGCAGAAAAAAGGGGCTACATTATGCCGCCGAGTGACAGCGGTAGCAATGCGCGCCCGTCGTGCTTTACGTAACAAATCGACGTTCAAAAAAATCACGCCTCGCTCCAACCCAATAAAACCGGGGCTTTCAGCGCAGTCAATTTTTTGGAGCCAAAGTCTCGTTATCCGTAACCCTCCGTAACACTCGTTGTTTTTGCCACTACATATTCATTAATTTCAGGTAAAAAAGCGCAGAATTTTGTCTTTACCACTACATTTCGCCAAACCCGTGCTTTAGACACAGTCAGCAACTGACAGGCGGCATCGTAGACCGCTACAATTACCGACTTTGTCGCAACGCTTGGAGCTCAACCTTCCGTGCCCGTTCTGCGTCTACCGCTTCTCCCTGCCGCGGCAGGTAAACAGCACTGGGGCAACCTGCCCGGTGCCGCCCTGAGCCTGGCCATTGCCGAGGCCGCCAGCGCTGCCAAGCGCTTTACCCTGCTACTGACCGCCGACAGCCAAAGTGCCGAACGGCTGGAACAGGAGCTGGGTTTCTTCGCCCCGGATTTGCCCGTATTGCACTTTCCCGACTGGGAAACCCTGCCCTACGACCTGTTCTCGCCGCACCAGGACATTATTTCCCAGCGCATCGCCAGCCTGTATCGGCTGCCGGAACTGAGCCATGGCGTGCTGGTGGTGCCGATCACGACCGCCCTGCATCGCCTTGCACCGACCAGGTTCCTGCTCGGCAGCAGCCTGGTGCTGGACATCGGCCAGAAGCTCGACGTCGAGCAAATGCGCACCCGGCTTGAAGCCACGGGTTATCGCTACGTCGATACGGTATATGAGCACGGCGAGTTCACCGTTCGCGGCTCGCTGATCGATCTGTTCCCGATGGGCAGCAAGCTGCCGTATCGCATCGACCTGTTCGACGACGAGATCGAAACCCTGCGCACCTTCGACCCGGAGAACCAGCGTTCCATCGACAAGGTCGACTCGGTCAAATTGCTGCCGGCCAAGGAGTTCCCGCTACAGAAAGAAGCGGTCACCCGTTTCAAGTCGCGCTTTCGTGAGCGTTTTGACGTCGACTTCCGCCGCAGCCCGATCTTCCAGGACTTGAGCAGCGGGATTACTCCAGCCGGCATCGAGTACTACCTGCCGCTGTTTTTCGAAGAAACCTCGACGCTGTTCGATTACCTGCCCCAGGACACGCAAGTGTTTTCCCTGCCGGGCATCGAGCAAGCCGCGGAAAACTTCTGGAACGACGTGCGCAATCGCTATGAAGAACGCCGCGTCGACCCGGCCCGTCCTTTATTGCCGCCGGACGAATTGTTCCTGCCGGTAGAGGATTGCTTTGCCCGCCTCAAAAGCTGGCCGCGCATTGTTGCCAGCCAGCAGGACGTGGAGCCCGGCGTCGGCCGCGAACGTTTTCCGGCGCAGCCGCTGCCGAACCTGGCCATCGAAGCCAAGGCCACGCAGCCGATGGCGGCACTGGCAGAGTTCCTCGACCAGTTCCCCGGCCGCGTGTTGTTTACCGCCGAATCCGCAGGCCGCCGCGAAGTGCTGCTGGAACTGCTGGAACGCCTGAAGCTGCGACCGAAAACCGTCGACAGCTGGCCGGACTTTGTCGCCGGCAAGGAGCGCCTGGCGATTACCATCGCGCCACTCGATGAAGGCCTGCAGCTCGACGACCCGGCCCTGGCGCTGGTTGCCGAAAGCCCGCTGTTCGGCCAACGCGTGATGCAGCGTCGCCGCCGCGAAAAGCGCGCCGACGCCAACAACGATGCCGTCATCAAGAACCTCACCGAGCTGCGCGAAGGTGCGCCGGTGGTGCATATCGACCACGGTGTCGGCCGCTACCTGGGCCTGGCGACCCTGGAAATCGACAACCAGACCGCAGAATTCCTCGCCCTGGAATACGCCGAAGGCGCCAAGCTGTATGTGCCGGTGGCCAACCTGCACCTGATCGCCCGCTACACCGGCAGCGACGATGCCCTGGCCCCGCTGCACCGCCTCGGCTCCGAGACCTGGCAGAAAGCCAAGCGCAAGGCCGCCGAACAGGTTCGCGACGTCGCCGCCGAGTTGCTCGACATCTATGCACGCCGTGCAGCCCGTGAAGGCTACGCCTTCGCCGATCCGAAAGCCGACTACGCCACCTTCAGCGCCGGTTTCCCGTTTGAAGAAACCCCGGACCAGCAAAACACCATCGAAGCGGTGCGCGACGATATGCTCGCGCCCAAGCCCATGGATCGCCTGGTGTGCGGCGACGTTGGCTTCGGCAAGACTGAAGTGGCGATGCGCGCCGCGTTCATTGCCGTGCATGGCGGCAGGCAAGTGGCGATCCTGGTGCCGACCACCCTGCTCGCCCAGCAGCACTACAACAGTTTCCGCGACCGCTTCGCCGACTGGCCGGTGACCGTGGAAGTGATGAGCCGCTTCAAGTCGGCCAAGGAAGTCAACGCGGCAGTCGCGGACCTGGCCGAAGGCAAGATCGACATCGTCATCGGCACGCACAAGCTGCTGCAGGACGACGTCAAAATCAAAAACCTGGGCCTTGTGATCATCGACGAGGAACACCGCTTCGGCGTACGCCAGAAAGAACAGCTCAAGGCGCTGCGCAGCGAAGTCGACATCCTGACCCTGACCGCCACGCCGATTCCGCGCACGCTGAACATGGCGGTGTCGGGCATGCGCGACCTGTCGATCATCGCCACACCACCGGCCCGTCGCCTGTCGGTACGCACCTTCGTCATGGAGCAGAACAAGAGCACGGTTAAAGAGGCCTTGCTGCGTGAATTGCTGCGCGGCGGTCAGGTCTACTACCTGCACAACGATGTGAAGACCATCGAGAAATGCGCCGCCGACCTCGCCGAGCTGGTACCGGAAGCACGAATCGGCATCGGTCACGGGCAGATGCGCGAACGCGAACTCGAACAGGTGATGAGCGACTTCTACCACAAGCGCTTCAACGTGCTGATCGCCTCGACCATCATCGAAACCGGCATCGACGTACCGAGCGCCAACACCATCATCATCGAGCGTGCCGACAAGTTCGGCCTGGCACAGTTGCACCAGTTGCGCGGCCGGGTCGGACGCAGCCACCACCAGGCGTACGCCTACCTGCTGACGCCACCGCGCCAGCAAATCACCCCGGACGCGGAAAAGCGCCTGGAAGCGATTGCCAACACCCAGGACCTCGGCGCGGGCTTCGTGCTCGCCACCAACGACCTGGAAATCCGTGGTGCCGGCGAACTGCTCGGTGACGGCCAGAGCGGGCAGATCCAGGCCGTCGGTTTCACGCTGTACATGGAAATGCTCGAGCGCGCAGTGAAGTCGATCCGCAAGGGCGAGCAGCCGAACCTCGATCAACCGCTAGGCGGTGGCCCGGAAGTCAACTTGCGGGTACCGGCGCTGATTCCGGAAGACTACCTGCCGGATGTCCACGCCCGCCTGATTCTCTACAAGCGCATTGCCTCGGCCACCGATGAGGACGGCCTCAAGGATTTGCAGGTGGAGATGATCGATCGTTTCGGCCTGTTGCCGGAACCGACCAAGAACCTGATCCGCATCACTGCATTGAAGTTGCAGGCCGAGCAACTGGGCATCAGGAAAGTCGATGGCGGCCCCCAGGGCGGTCGCGTCGAGTTCGCCGCACAGACGCCGGTCGACCCGCTGACCCTGATCAAGCTGATCCAGAGCCAGCCAAAACGCTACAAGTTCGAAGGCGCCACGATGTTCAAGTTCATGGTTCCGATGGAGCGCCCGGAAGAGCGCTTTAATACTGTAGAGGCGCTTTTCGAGCGCCTCGTTCCGACAACTGCTTGAAGGACGCCGCATGCGCCTGTTTCGCTCACTGACCTTGCTGACCCTGTTGATGCCGGCACTGGTTGCACCTACGGCATTTGCCGATGACCTGTATCAGGTCGAAATGATTCTGGTCCGTCAAAACGCCGTGCCGGCGATTGTCAGCCGCGCTGCGCCGGAAGACTGGGCGGCTGGCGCCCAACCCGTCAGCCCCGACAGCCTGCGCACGCCGAGCCTCAATGGCGAAGTGGAAAAACTCACGGCCAGCAATCAATACGAGGTATTGCTGCACAAAGCCTGGCAACAAAACCTGGGCGAGGAAGCCACCAAAGTCGCGATCAGCGACGGCAAAGAACAGTTCGGCCAATTTCCGATCGAGGGCACCCTGAACATGAAACTGGGGCGCTTCACCGACGTCGACGCCGATTTCTGGGTCAACCAGATAAACGTCGACGGCCTGGTCACCGCCAGCGAACGCCTCAAGACAGAAAGCCATACCAAAAACGGACAGCTGAACTTCCTCGACGCTGGCCACCTCGGCCTGCTGATCAAGATCACCTCGCTGACCGCCCCAGCCCCCCGAGCAGCTCCCGAAGAAATTCCGGACTGATCCTATGTCCGCGACCCTGAGCAAACCCCTGGCACCGTCCTGGGTCAGCCGATTCAAGGAACAGAGCCTGGAGCGCGGCCGCCGCTACGCGCTGGAGAATCGTGTCAGGATCGTTGAAGCCGGTGATGCCACGATCATCGCCGCCTGCGAAGGCTCTGGCGGTAACGTTTACCGTCAGACCATTCGCCTGCGCGAGTCAGCCAAGGGCACTCTGCTGATGGTCGACGCCACATGCTCCTGCCCGGTCCACAACAACTGCAAACATTGCGCAGCGGTACTCCTGCAAGTGCAGGAAACCCTCGACTACCCCGCCGCCGCCAAAGACGCCGAACTCCTGGAAAAACTCCAGGCTGTCCTGGAAGACCGCAGCCCGAAAGCCCCGCCACAAGTGTTGGTGGACAATGTGCAGCCCGTCCCGCGCCTGTGGCTGGCCAGCATCGAGTTCAGCGCGTTCGAACCGCGCAACGGTCGAATGCAGCGTTACATTCAGCATCGCGCGGCGCTGTCTTTCAGTTACCTGGACGAATACGTTTCCGGCCAGAAAAACGCCGACATCCTGATTCGTCAGGAAACCCAGACGCTGCGGATAAAACGCCACCCGGAAGTGGAACAGTCCTACCGGGAACAGCTGCGCATCCTCGGCTTCAAAGTGGCCACCCGGCAAAGCAAGGCCTTGCCGGAAAGTGCCGGCGAGCTGTTCGAGATGGTCAATGACAGCGCCTGGCTGACCTTTACCCTCAATGAACTGCCGAAGTTGCGCACCCAGGGCTGGGAATTGCAGATCGACGAGGACTTCGGTTTCGACCTGACGGCGGTAGACGACTGGTACGCCACGGTCGAGCAGGTACCGGAGCGCGACTGGTTCGATCTGGAACTGGGGATCATCGTCAACGGCGAACGCCTGAGCCTGTTGCCGATCCTGCTCAACCTGATGCGCTCCCACACCGAAATCCTCAACCCGGAACGCCTTGCCCGACGACGCGACGACGAGCTGATCCTGGTCAATATCCCCAATCGCCCGAACTCCGAACACGGCCCGCTGCAGGTCGCCCTGCCCTTCGGCCGCTTGAAGCCGGTGCTGGCAACCCTTGGCGAGTTCTACCTGCAGGAGCCTGGCGAAACCACGCTACGCCTGAGCAAGGCCGATGCCACGCGCCTGAACCCGCTGGAAGACATGTCATTGCTCTGGGAGGGTGGAGAGCAGATCCGCACCTTTGCCCAGCGCCTGCGCGACATCAAGGACCACACGGCCGCCGCCCCGGACGGCCTGAATGCGACGCTGCGTCCGTATCAGCTCGAAGGCTTGAGCTGGATGCAATCACTGCGACAGCTGGAAGTGGGCGGAATTCTCGCGGACGACATGGGCCTGGGCAAAACCCTGCAGACACTGGCGCACGTTCTGAGCGAGAAAAACGCCGGCCGCCTCGATCGGCCGTGCATGGTCGTGATGCCGACCAGCCTGATCCCTAACTGGCTCGACGAAGCGGCGCACTTTACGCCGCAGCTCAAAGTACTGGCGCTGTACGGTGCCAGCCGCAAAAAGCACTTCGACAAGCTGGCTGATTACGACCTGATCCTGACCACCTATGCGCTGCTGCCCAAGGATGTCGAACGCCTCGCGGCGCAGCCCTTGCACATACTGGTGCTGGATGAAGCGCAATACATCAAGAACCCCGGCAGCAAGGCCGCCCAGGCTGCCCGCGAGCTCAATGCCCGGCAGCGTCTGTGCCTGAGCGGCACACCGCTGGAAAACCATCTCGGCGAACTGTGGTCGCTGTTTCACTTCCTCCTGCCCGGCTGGCTGGGCGACGTCAAAAGCTTCAACCGCGATTACCGCGTGCCGATTGAAAAACGCACCAGCGAGGTCAGGCTTCAGCACCTCAACGGCCGGATCAAGCCGTTCCTGCTGCGCCGCACCAAGGAACAGGTGGCCACCGAGTTGCCACCGAAAACCGAGATCATCCACTGGGTCGAGCTCAACGAGGCCCAACGCGATGTCTACGAAACCATGCGCTTGGCCATGGACAAGAAAGTCCGCGACGAAATCACCCGCAAAGGCGTGGCCCGCAGCCAGATCATCATTCTGGAAGCGCTGCTCAAGCTGCGCCAGGTGTGCTGCGATTTGCGCCTGGTCAACGAGGCGACCCTGCCAAGCCGTGGCAGCACGTCAGGCAAGCTCGACAGCCTGATGGAAATGCTCGAGGAACTGTTCGAGGAAGGTCGGCGGATCCTGCTGTTCTCCCAGTTCACTTCAATGCTGTCGCTGATCGAAGACGAACTGAACAAACGCGGCGTGGCCTACGCCCTGCTGACCGGCCAGACCCGTGACCGCCGAACACCCGTGAAGGAATTCCAGAGCGGCAAGCGGCAGATTTTTCTGATCAGCTTGAAGGCCGGTGGAGTGGGCCTGAACCTGACCGAAGCGGACACTGTGATTCATTACGACCCGTGGTGGAACCCGGCGACGGAAAACCAGGCGACCGACCGGGCGTATCGCATCGGCCAGGAGAAGCCGGTGTTCGTGTACAAAATGATTGCGCGCGGCACGGTGGAAGAAAAGATTCAGCACCTGCAAAAGGAAAAATCCGACCTCGCGGCCGGCGTGCTGGATGGGCGCAAGGCTGGGGACTGGAAACTGCAGAGCGATGATATCGAGGCGCTGTTTGCGCCGCTGCCGAAAAACCTCGAAAAACGCTGAGATTTGCAGCGCTTGGCAGACCGCTTTCGCGCGCAGGCTCGCTCCCACAAGACCCGTGCCGCACACAAACTCTGCGTACGCCATCGAACCTGTGGGAGCGAGCCTGCTCGCGAAGGGGTCGACTCGGTAGCGAGCCGGACTCAGCCCTTGAGCACCCGCGCCAACGTCGATTTCACCTTGCCCATGCCGTCATGCAAGGCCTGCTCGATCTCGGCCATGGTGATCACCGCCGTCGACTTGCCCGCCGCCGGGTTCACCACCAGCGCCAGGCAGGCGTAATCCAGTTCCAACTCGCGAGCCAGGGCAGCTTCGGGCATACCCGTCATACCGACGATGTCGCAGCCATCGCGCTCCAGCCGGGCGATTTCAGCCACCGTCTCCAGGCGCGGCCCTTGAGTGCACGCATACACGCCATGACTGCTGTAGCCCACGCCTTGCGCCGCCAATGCCGCGATCAGTTGCTGGCGCAACGGCTCGCTGTAGGGGTAGCTGAAGTCGATATGGGTGACGTGCTCCAGATCATCGGCAAAGTAAGTCTGCTCACGACCGCTGGTGTAGTCGATCAACTGATGCGGCACGCAGAAATGCCCTGTGCCCATGGCGGAATGAATGCCACCCACGGCATTGACTGCGAGAATCGCCTGCGCCCCGGCCTGCTTCAGCGCCCAGAGGTTGGCGCGGTAGTTGACCTGATGCGGCGGAAAACGATGCGGATGACCGTGACGTGCAAGGAACAGCACTTCCTTGCCGGCATATTCGCCGATCTGAACGTCGGCCGAAGGTGCGCCGTAAGGCGTGTCCACTGTCAGTGACTGACGAATGCTCAGGCCTTCGAGCTGAGTCAGGCCAGTGCCACCGATAATCGCGTAAACCGTCATAACGAACAGTCCTTAATCAATCAATTGAGCTTCTTTGAGCGCGCCGACAGCGGTCAACCAGCGCGGGTCCTGACGGTATTCGGTGTTGGCGAACGACTGGCCGCGCATCCGCGCAATACGCTCGGATGGCTTGACCTTCAGCCGCTGGGCAGCGCTCAGGGCGAGCTCGGCTGCCGCACGGTCGTTGCACACCAGGCCCATGTCGCAACCGGCAGTCAGTGCGGCCTCGATTCGACTGGCGGCATCGCCGACCACGTGAGCCCCCGCCATGGACAAGTCATCACTGAAAATCACTCCGTCGAATTGCAACTCGCCACGCAGGATTTCCTGCAACCAGCGACGGGAAAAACCGGCCGGCTGGGCGTCGACTTGTGGATAGATCACATGGGCAGGCATGACCGCAGCCAATTGCTTGCTCAATCTGGCAAACGGCACCAGATCGTTGGCGCGGATCTCATCGAGACTGCGTTCGTCGTTGGGGATCGCGACGTGGGAATCAGCCTCGGCCCAGCCATGGCCAGGGAAATGCTTGCCAGTAGCAGCCATCCCGGCGCTGTTCATGCCGCGGATGAATGCTCCAGCGAGCAAGGCCGCGCGCTCGGGATCACCTTCGAACGAACGAGTGCCGACAACGGCGCTACGCTGGTAATCGAGGTCGAGCACCGGGGCGAAACTCAAGTCCAGGCCAACGGCCAATACTTCGGTCGCCATGATCCAGCCGCACTGCTCGGCCAGGTATTCGGCGTTCGGGTTGTCGGCAATGGCACGCATGGCGGGCAACCGCACGAAACCCTGACGCAGGCGCTGCACGCGACCGCCCTCTTGATCCACCGCCAACAGCAGGTCGGGACGAATGGCGCGAATAGCTGCACTCAGCTCTCGCACTTGCCGCGGATGCTCGATGTTACGGGCAAAGATGATCAAGCCACCCACTTCGGGCTGGCGCAACAATTGGCGATCTTCGGCCGTCAGCCAGGTACCGGCGACGTCCACCATCAACGAGCCTTGCAAGCCAGCAGTCATAGTTTTTCCTTGATAACAGAAAACTCGTCCCACACGAATTCGCCGCCAGGGGCTGTGCCCGGCAGGTCGGCGGTATCAATGGGAAACGGGTTCAGAACGAGAGTCGGCATGGGCGGCTAGCTTAGCGGATGTCAGCTGCCGCGCCCACCCGTACACGGTTAAACCTTGGCGGCAACCGGGGTCGATTTACTGCGTGGACGCAACTGGGCAGTGGCCATGGCCGTATCCGTCACACCGGATTCGGCACGCATGCCGGCGGCCAGGAACGGCACCATCAGACGCATGACCTGCTCGATCGAGGTGTTCACGCCGAAATCGGTTTCGGCAATCGCGCGCAAGGCCTTGATACCGGACATGCTGAACGCCGCCGCACCCAGCATGAAGTGCACGCGCCAGAACAGCTCGATGGGGGGAATACGCGGCGCCGCTTCATTGACCAGCATCATGTAGCGGCGGAACACCTTGCCGTACATGTCTTCCAGATAACGACGCAAGTGCCCCTGGCTCTGACTGAACGCCAGCCCCAGCAAACGCATGAAGATAGACAGGTCGTTGCCACTGCGCGGCTGCACCACCAGTGCCTGCTCGACGAGGATTTCCAGCAACTCTTCGAGTGTCGGCCTGATTTCAGGCTTGGCCTGACGCCGTTCCAGCTCTTTATCGAGACTGATGCAGAACGGCCCGAGGAACCGCGAGAAAACCGCCTGGATCAACGCCTTCTTCGAACCGAAGTGATAGTTCACCGCCGCCAGGTTGACACCCGCCTTGCTGGTGATCAGACGCAACGAGGTTTCAGCGAAACCTTTTTCCGCGAACAACTGCTCGGCGGCATCAAGAATGCGTTCAACGGTTTCCGACTGGGCCATGGCTACTCCGCCTGACAAACACTTGTTTGAAACATACGTTTCAGCCTGTGCCTTGTCAAGTCTGGCAGTTCGTTTTGGGAATGGTCGGTCAGACATTTAACCACACAACGACAAAGCTTCAATCCACTGACTGATCGACCGTCCGGCGGCGACTGAAAAA
This sequence comes from Pseudomonas sp. B28(2017), assembly GCF_002113025.1. GTDB lineage: Bacteria > Pseudomonadota > Gammaproteobacteria > Pseudomonadales > Pseudomonadaceae > Aquipseudomonas. Next base: position 239,333 of record NZ_NEJH01000004.1, read on the forward strand.
TGGAGCATTGCCAAGACCGCCTTACTGTATATAATCCCAGCCACTGTATAAAAAGACAGAGCGATCAATATGCTAAAGCTGACGCCACGACAAGCAGAGATTCTGGCTTTCATCAAACGCTGCCTGGAAGACAACGGATATCCACCCACCCGCGCGGAAATCGCTCAGGAACTGGGTTTCAAGTCACCCAATGCGGCGGAAGAACACCTCAAGGCATTGGCCCGCAAGGGTGCCATCGAGATGACGCCTGGCGCCTCCCGTGGCATTCGCATCCCCGGCTTCGAAGCCAAGACCGACGACTCCACCCTGCCGATCATTGGCCGGGTCGCTGCCGGCGCCCCGATTCTTGCGCAGCAACACATCGAAGAGTCCTGCAACATCAATCCTGCCTTCTTCCATCCGCGTGCAGACTACCTGCTGCGCGTCCACGGAATGAGCATGAAGGATGTCGGCATTTTCGACGGCGACCTGCTGGCAGTCCATACCACCCGCGAAGCCCGTAACGGCCAGATCGTGGTTGCGCGAATCGGCGACGAAGTGACCGTCAAACGCTTCAAGCGTGACGGCAGCAAAGTCTGGCTGATCGCCGAAAACCCCGAGTTCGCCCCTATCGAAGTGAACCTTCAAGATCAGGAACTGGTGATCGAAGGCTTGAGTGTCGGCGTCATTCGCCGCTAAAGGAGGCACCATGCAGTTCCCACAGACATCACCACAGCAAGCCCAACTGTCGTTGTTCGAAGCGTTCATGGCACAGCCATTGGCGCCGATTCTGAAAGACGTGGTCGAGTCCCCCTGGAGCGCCGAACCTGACGTTTTCAGCGAGCTGTCACTGCGTGGTGCAGCCGGGAACTGCCTGAGCCTTCTGGCCCCCATCCTCAGGGAATTGAGCCAGGACCAGGATGCACGCTGGCTGACACTGATCGCGCCGCCCGCCAGCCTGACTCAAGCCTGGCTGCGAGATGCCGGCCTCAACCGCGAGCGCATCCTGTTGCTGCAACCGCGGGGCAGCCAGAGCGCCCAGCAACTGACCTGCGAAGCGCTGCGCCTGGGTCGCAGCCACACGGTGGTCAGCTGGATCAACCCGCTGAGCCCCCAATCGCGGCAACAACTGATCAGCGCCGCCCGCACCGGGGACGCTCAGAGCCTGAATATTCGACTGGGTTAACTGACAGGCAAAACGCGTGCTTCACCGCGCGAGGCTTCTCCAGGGACAGAGAAGCCGATGAGTAGCGACATAAAGAAAAACGACAGACGGGGATCAATGAAGAACCCGCGCCCCCTCTTCCTTGTCGAATTCGCCTTCAACCAGGCGACCTGCCATCTGCACACCGACGCTCAACATCGCCTTGGCGACTTCCACGTGCTGCCCTTGCAGGAACGCTTTGGCGTCCTCGGAGAAATCCAAAGTAACCAGAGAACCCTCGTCCTCGGCCCTGCGCAGCTCGATACGGCCGTCTGGTAACTCGACAATTTCTAGAAAGGACGTTGGCATAAAGGACTGTTCTCCACGAAAGGCGGGGATTATATAGGCATCGCTCGGGCTTCGCTTGGGATCTTGACCAGATGTCATCACCCGAGTGCGAGTGTCAGCACTCGTTCAACCCTTCACGAAACCGGATCGCCAACGCTTTCAGGTTCTGACGCCAGCTCTCCAGCTCCTCCCGACTCAGCTCCTCCGGCGCGTCCTCTTCATCCAGATTGACAGCCTGAATCAGTGGCTGAGTCACGTCCCCTTTCGGCTTGTGCGGTGCGCGTGGTGGCTGAAACAGCGCAGCGTGGGCGGCCAACAGTCTGGCCAGCCAGGTCTCCGGGTTATTGGCCAGTTCGACCATCTCGGCCATTTCCGGAATGGCGATGGTTTCCAGCACCTCGCGAGTCAGCAACAACTCTGCACGGGACGCATTGGCCTGAGGCAAACGATAGAAACCGGCGATTTCGTGACACAGGCCCAACAGCGCGCCGTACAGGTGAAACAGCGCGGATTCGCGCCCGGCCTGGATCAGCGCCAGCGAATTCATCGCCCGACTCTCTTCAGTGCGGGCCAGTGCTTCCAGCGACAAACCGGCGAAGTAAATCTTCTGATTGGTGCGGGTATAAAGTTCGTGGGCCATGACGGCAGCCTCCACAACGAAATAATTGCTTCACGCAGGTATGACAGTGTCGTGGATCACCCGACCCCACCGCAAGCCCAAAACAAAAGGCCGCATGAAACCCCGAAGGTTCTCATGCGGCCTTGCGCACTGACTGTAGGAGCTCGCTCCTACAGGGGGGGGGATGGCGGCGTTAAGCCTTGGCTGCCGGACGCTTGTCCTCGACCGCCCACTTGCCGCCGTCGTAGAACGCCTTCCAGCCAGTCGGCTTACCGTCAACCTCGGTCTGCACGTACTGTTCCTTGGTCTTGCGACTGTAACGAATCACAGCCGGGAGGCCATCCGGATCTTTCTTCGGCGCTTCGCAGAGGAAGTGATACTTCGGATCGATCTCATCCTTGTGCGGGATGATTTCCATCACCAGCGGAGCACGAGTCTCGCGATTTTTCGGGAACTGGCTGGCCGCCAGGAACAGGCCGGATGCACCGTCACGCAGAATGTAGGTGTCGTTGACCTTTTCGCACTTCAGCTCAGGCATCTTCACCGGGTCCATCTTCGGTGGCGCCGCATCACCGCTCTTCAGCAGTTTGCGGGTGTTCTTGCAGGTGGCATTGGTGCAACCGAAGAACTTGCCGAAACGGCCAGTCTTGAGCTGCATTTCGCTGCCACACTTGTCGCACTCCAGGCTCGGACCTTCATAGCCCTTGATGCGATAAGCGCCCTCTTCGATTTCGTAACCATCGCAATCCGGGTTGTTGCCACAGATGTGCAACTTGCGCTTCTCATCGAGCAGGTAGGCATCCATCGCCGTGCTGCAGATCGGGCAGCGATGCTTGCCACGCAACACCAGCGACTCAGACTCCCCCTCGTCGTCCGCGGCGATTTCATCGCCCGGCACCAGGTTGACGGTGGCCTTGCAGCGTTCTTTCGGTGGCAGGCTGTAGCCCGAGCAACCGAGGAACACACCGGTCGACGCGGTACGGATCTGCATCGGACGACCGCAGGTGGTGCACGGGATGTCAGTCATCACCGGCTGGTTGGCACGCATGCCGCTTTCCGGGCTTTCGGCCACTTCGAGCTTTTTCTTGAAGTCGCCGTAGAACTCGTCGAGCACGTTTTTCCAGTCGCGTTCGCCCTGGGCCACGTCATCGAGATGCTCTTCCATGCCCGCAGTGAAGCCGTAGTCCATCAGGTTGGAGAAGCTCTCCGCCAGACGCTCGGTGACGATGTCGCCCATCTTTTCCGAGTAGAAGCGACGGTTGTGCAGCGCCACGTAGCCGCGGTCCTGGATGGTCGAGATGATCGCCGCGTAGGTCGAAGGACGACCGATGCCGCGTTTTTCCATTTCCTTCACCAGGCTGGCTTCCGAGTAACGCGCCGGCGGTTTGGTGAAATGCTGGGTCGGATCGAGCTTGATCAGCTTCATCGCGTCGCCCTGGGCCATGTCCGGCAATACGTCGTCGTCGCCCGGCTTGGCGATTTGCGGCATGACACGGGTGTAACCGTCAAACTTCAGGATGCGCCCCTTGGCGCGCAGCTCGAAGTCACCGGCTCCCACAGTGACGGTAGTCGACAGGTATTGCGCCGGCAGCATCTGGCAAGCGAGGAACTGGCGCCAGATCAGCTCGTAGAGGCGCTCAGCGTCACGCTCCATGCCCGACAGCTTGCTTGGCTCGGTATTGGCGTCGGACGGACGAATCGCTTCGTGAGCCTCTTGTGCGCCTTCCTTGCTGCTGTAGACGTTCGGGGTTTCCGGCAGGTACTTCTTGCCGAACTCGCCTTCAATATAGGTACGCGCCATCGCCACGGCATCGGCCGAGAGGTTGGTGGAGTCGGTACGCATGTAGGTGATGTAGCCGGCTTCATACAAACGCTGGGCCATCATCATGGTTTTCTTCACGCCAAAACCCAGGCGGTTGCTCGCAGCCTGCTGCAGGGTGGAGGTGATGAACGGTGCCGACGGTTTGCTGCTGGTCGGTTTGTCTTCGCGCTTGACGATGCTGTAGCTGGAAGCCTTGAGCTTCTCCAGCGCAGCCATGGCCTGGGCTTCATTGAGCGGCTTGAAGGCTTCGCCTTTCTCGCGGGCCACGTCGAAACGCACGGTCGCACCCTTTGCGGTGCCGAGGTCAGCGTGAACTTCCCAGTACTCTTCAGGGATGAACGCGCGGATTTCACGCTCGCGCTCCACCACCAGCTTCACGGCAACCGACTGCACGCGACCGGCGGACAGGCCACGGGCGATCTTGGCCCACAGCAGTGGCGAAACCATGTAACCCACGACGCGGTCGAGGAAGCGACGCGCCTGCTGGGCGTTGACACGATCGATATCCAGCTCGCCCGGCTGGGAGAAGGCTTCCTGAATCGCCTTCTTGGTGATTTCGTTGAACACCACGCGCTTGTAGCGGCTGTCGTCACCACCGATGGCTTCGCGCAGGTGCCAGGCAATGGCTTCCCCCTCGCGGTCCAAGTCGGTTGCGAGATAGATGGTGTCAGCATCCTTGGCGAGCCGGCGCAGCTCTTCGATGACTTTTTCCTTGCCCGGGAGGATCTCGTACTTGGCTTTCCAGCCATGATCCGGATCGACCCCCATGCGCGCGACCAGCTGCTTGCGCGCCTTTTCTTTCGGCGACAGTGCCGGCGCTTCACCCGCAGCAGCCTTGCCGCGCTTGGCGGCTGGCTCTTTGCTGGCGCTAGCCGAACCGCTGGTGGGCAGGTCTCGGATATGGCCGATACTCGACTTCACCACGTATTCGTTGCCCAAATACTTGTTGATGGTCTTGGCCTTAGCCGGGGATTCCACAATGACCAGCGATTTGCCCATGGATCAGAAAATTCCTGAATTCGAGAAGTGAAAGGCGATTGGCGCCTGACGCGGCACCGCTATATATAGTGGCAACAAGGTGAGGTCAAGCGCAGGGTTTTGCGCGAACTCAGCTCATGGCTTGTTAAAAAGGCTCTCTTCGGCCTGCACCAAAGCAAAGCGTGGCACCTGTTCACCGTCAACCTCGACGGACTCTAGGAACATGCTCAAGGGACGCACCCAAAAGCCGTAATCGCCATACAGGGCTTGGTAGAAGACCACTTCTTCTTCGGTTTCCGAATGCCGCGCAACACTGAATACGCGGTACTGCGGACCTTTGTAATGTTGGTAGAGCCCAGGTTGTATCGGCATGATTTGGCCCTCACTCAAATTTTTTCAAATAAAAAACAAAATAAATCCGGAAAAACAAAAACCGGGGCACTTGGCCCCGGCTTCCATCGACGAGACGCTTAAACGCGTTCGAAGACGGTGGAGATGCCTTGGCCGAGACCAATGCACATGGTGGCCACTCCGAAGGTGCCGCCATTCTGCTTCATCACATTGAGCAAAGTGCCGGAGATACGTGCACCGGAGCAACCGAACGGGTGGCCCAGGGCGATCGCGCCACCGTGCAGGTTAACCTTCTCGTTCATCTTGTCGAGCACTTTCAGATCTTTCAGCACTGGCAGGGCCTGTGCGGCGAAAGCTTCGTTGAGCTCGAAGAAATCGATGTCGGAGATGCTCAGACCCGCGCGCTTCAGTGCTTTTTGAGTGGCCGGTACTGGACCATAGCCCATGATTGCCGGATCCACACCCGCCACTGCCATCGAACGAATCACCGCCATAGGCTGGATACCCAGGTCCTGTGCGCGCTGTGCCGACATCACGATCATGCACGAAGCACCATCGGTGATCTGCGACGAAGTACCGGCTGTCACGGTGCCGCCCTTTGGATTGAACGCCGGCTTCAGAGCCGCCAGGCTTTCCAGGGTGGTTTCCGGACGAATGGTTTCGTCGTAGTCGAAGGTTTTCAGGAAACCGTTCTCGTCGTAACCCTGCATCGGGATGATTTCGTCTTTGAACTTGCCTTCCACGGTCGCCTTGTGGGCGAGTTGGTGGGAACGCACGCCGAAAACGTCCTGCTGCTCGCGAGTGATGCCGTGCATCTTGCCCAGCATTTCCGCGGTCAGGCCCATCATGCCCGACGCCTTGGCCGCATACAGTGACATGTGCGGGTTCGGATCGACACCGTGCATCATGCTCACATGGCCCATATGCTCGACGCCACCAACGACGAATACGTCACCGTTGCCAGTCATGATCGCTTGCGCAGCAGTGTGCAGAGCGCTCATGGACGAGCCGCACAGGCGGCTGACGGTCTGGCCGGCCGAGGTGTGCGGGATCTGGGTCATCAGCGACGCCATGCGCGCGATGTTCCAGCCCTGCTCCAGGGTCTGGTTCACACAGCCCCAGATCACGTCTTCGACTTCGTTCGGGTCGACCTTGACGTTACGTTCCAGCAGTTTGCTGATCAGGTGCGCCGACATGTCTTCGGCGCGGGTGTTGCGGTGCATGCCGCCCTTGGAGCGGCCCATCGGAGTACGACCGAAGTCGACAATCACGACGTCTCTAGGATTCAAGCTCATAAGTTCACTCTCACTCTAGTTGGGGGCGCTTAACCGAAGAAGCTCTGGCCGTTTTTGGCCATTTCGCGCAGCTTCGCGGTCGGGTGGTACAGCGCGCCCAAATCAGCGTACTGGTCAGCCAGGGCAACGAACTCTGCCACACCGATCGAGTCGATGTAGCGCAGCGCACCGCCACGGAATGGAGGGAAACCAATACCGTAGACCAGACCCATGTCGGCTTCGGCAGCGGTTTCGACGATGCCGTCTTCCAGGCAACGCACGGTTTCCAGGCACAGCGGGATCATCATCCAGTTGATGATGTCTTCGTCGGTGACTTCGCGCTGCTCGTAAACGATCGGCTTGAGCACTTCCAGCACCGAAGGATCGGCGACTTTCTTCTGCTTGCCCTTCTTGTCGGCCTCGTAGGCATAGAAGCCCTTGCCGTTCTTCTGGCCCAGGCGCTTGGCTTCGTAGAGCACGTCAACGGCCGAGCGACGGTCGTCTTTCATGCGGTCAGGAAAGCCTTCGGCCATCACGTCACGACCGTGGTGGCCGGTGTCGATGCCGACCACGTCCATCAGGTAGGCCGGGCCCATCGGCCAGCCGAATTTTTCCATGATCTTGTCGATACGGACGAAGTCCACACCGGCGCTGACCAGCTTGGCGAAACCGCCGAAGTACGGGAACAGAACACGGTTGACCAGGAAGCCCGGGCAGTCATTGACGACAATCGGGTTCTTGCCCATTTTCTTGGCGTAGGCAACGGTAGTCGCGACAGCCAGCTCGCTGGACTTCTCGCCACGAATCACTTCCACCAGCGGCATCATGTGCACCGGGTTGAAGAAGTGCATGCCGACGAAGTTTTCCGGACGCTTGAGGGCCTTGGCCAGCAAGGTGATGGAAATGGTCGAGGTGTTGGACGCCAGGATGGTGTCCTCTTTGACCTGATCTTCCACTTCGGCCAGTACAGCCTGCTTGACCTTGGGGTTTTCGACGACTGCTTCCACCACCAGGTCCACGTGACCGAAATCACCGTACGACAGGGTTGGACGAATGCCGTTGAGCACTTCAGCCATTTTCGCTGCGGTCATGCGACCTTTATCAACGCGACCGACCAGCAGTTTGGCGGCTTCGGCCAGGCCCTGCTCGATACCGTGCTCGTTGATGTCCTTCATCAGGATCGGCGTGCCTTTGGAAGCCGACTGATAGGCGATACCGCCCCCCATGATGCCGGCGCCCAATACGGCGGCCTGCTTCACGTCCTTGGCGATTTCGTCGTAGGCCTTGGCCTTTTTCTTCAGTTCCTGATCGTTCAGGAACAGGCCGATCAGGCTCTGCGCGGCAGAGGTCTTGGCCAGTTTGACGAAACCGGCAGCTTCAACTTCCAGCGCCTTGTCGCGACCGAAGTTCGCGGCTTTCTGGATGGTCTTGATCGCCTCGACCGGCGCCGGGTAGTTCGGGCCAGCCTGGCCGGCCACGAAACCTTTGGCGGTTTCGAAAGCCATCATTTGCTCGATGGCGTTCAGCTTCAGCTTTTCCAGCTTCGGCTGGCGCTTGGCCTTGTAGTCGAACTCGCCGGAGATGGCGCGTTTGATCAGTTCCAGCGCGGCGTCCTGCAGCTTTTCTGGAGCAACTACGGCGTCAACAGCGCCGACTTTCAGCGCGTCTTCAGGACGGTTTTCCTTGCCGGCGGCAATCCACTCGATGGCATTGTCGGCACCAATCAGGCGCGGCAGGCGCACGGTACCGCCGAAGCCCGGGTAGATGCCCAGCTTGACTTCCGGCAGGCCGATCTTGGCCTTGGTGGACATGACGCGGTAGTCCGCCGCCAGGCACATTTCCAGACCGCCACCCAGTGCGATGCCGTTGATCGCGGCGACGGTCGGGACGTTGAGGTCTTCGAAATCGCTGAAAATCCTGTTGGCTTCGAGGTTGCCAGCAACAAGTTCTGCATCCGGCAGCTTGAAGTTGTCGACAAATTCGGTGATGTCGGCGCCGACGATGAACACGTCCTTGCCACTGCTGACGATCACGCCCTTGATCGAAGCATCTGCCTTGATGGTGTCTACGGCCTGACGCAGTTCGTTCAGGGTTAGACGGTTGAACTTGTTGACGGACTCACCCTTGAGGTCGAACTTCAGTTCGACGATGCCACTTTCAAGAGCCTTAACCGTGATGGCTTTACCTTCGTAAATCATCAACTGATCTCCACGATATGGAAGCTGAACAGTACACGTCGGAAGCAGGCGACCGGCTTGGCAGGACGTTAAACGTCGATGCTACGCCAATCTGCCCGGCACACCCGCCAACGCGATAGTCGGGATTCTGTAGGAGCGGTCTGAAATACAAACGCTCAATTCATACGCCCGTTTGATTTGGGTACGCCACCTTCACGGAATTTCCGCCAATTGTCAATCGCCCAGAATGCGGGTTGAAAAGCGACTTTGCGGTCATTTCTGTAAGACGAAGGCCTGCAACACGCGGCTGCATGTGGAGACATTCATAAGATCAATCATTAGAAAAGTCGCCCTAATTCGCTGCAGCCCGTGTTTAACGGGCTACGCTGGCGAAACCAAGGGAAAAAGTTGAACGCTTTGGCGAACGCCCAGCGTAAGATCAGCCCACACCGTTTTACCGGCCTGCCTGGCCAACTCCGGCCCGATGATGAATATCGGGCTTTTTATTGCCTGCGAAAAAACCTGTAGGAGCGGGTTTCAGGCGAGCGCTTTGAGGGTGGCGTCGATGTGCTGCAACACCTCTGCCTCGCCCTTCTCGCCCCAATACAAAGCGATGATCTGCTTGTCAGCCTCGACCTTGTAGACATTGCCAGGCAATTTTTCGAAATGATTGAGCAGCGCTCGATCCTCGCAGGCTTCCTGCCACTGATTCACCCACAGACCCGGTGATTTTTGCCAGTAGCTCCAGCACGCCGGCTGATTGCCGCGTCGCGGACGATGGTACTGGGCGCACGGGCTAGGCGGCACCTGGCTCAGCCAGTGCGGCCATTCCTGCGGCGCCAATTGCATGGCCAGGCCGATGCGCCGGGCCTCCATCCGCAGGGCGATACGCCCACTCTGGGCACGTGACGGGCGCAACCATGCCAGCGGGCTGAGTACCACCAGCAGGATTGACACCACTATCCAGACCGTCATATCTGTACTCCCGATTCTTGATGAGCCCATTGTGTCACTTTGGAACCAATGCGCTTGAAACCAGCCATACTTACCAATATTGCAATCCTCAGGAGGAGCACCTCATGCCCTACAACCATATTCTGGTCGCTGTAGATCTGACCGAAGAGTGCGACCCTGTGATCCACCGCGCTCGCGAGCTGTCAGTGAGCAACGGCGCGAAACTGTCACTGGTGCACATTGTCGAGCCGATGGCCATGGCCTTCGGTGGCGACGTGCCAATGGACCTGTCACAACTGCAACAGCAGCAGTTCGATCAGGCCAAGGAGCGCCTTGACCGGTTGATCAACAAGTATCCTGAACTCTCAAAAGAGTACAGCCACCTGACCTATGGCCAACCACGCCAGGAAATCCATCATATGGCCAAGGAACAGGAGTGCGACCTGATCGTCGTAGGTAGTCATGGCCGCCACGGCCTGGCACTGCTGCTGGGCTCCACCGCCAATGACGTGCTGCATGGAGCGCCTTGCGATGTGCTTGCGGTGCGCCTGCAAACCAAAAGCTGACAACAACTCTACCCATGTGGGAGCGAGCAGGCTCGCCCCCACAATGGAACCGCAACAGTCTCCAGATCTACATATGAAAAGCCCAGCGTTCACGCGTGTGAAGCCGGGCTTTTTTATTGCCGGATCAATCAGGCATCCAGCTCGGCCCAGCGCTCGACCATGATGTCGAGCTCAGCCTGCAACTGCTCCAGCTGAGCAATCACCGCAGCCGTCTCGGCAACAGGACGCTGATAGAAACCCACATCCGCCATCTGCGCTTCAACAGTAGCAATCTGCTGCTCCATGGCTTCAATCTGCCCCGGCAACGCTTCCAGCTCGCGCTGCAGCTTGTAGCTGAGCTTTTTCTTCGCCACTGGCGCTTCGACGGCTGCCGCCACCGGCGCAGGCTCGGCCTTCACCACGGCGGAGTTCAGGTCGGCCTTGCCAGACTTGCTCTCGGTCACGCCCAACAGACGCGGCGAGCCGCCCTGGCGCAGCCAGTCCTGATAACCGCCAACGTATTCGCGAACCCTGCCTTCGCCTTCGAAAACCAGGGTACTGGTGACCACGTTATCGAGGAATGCCCGGTCGTGGCTAACCATCAGTACGGTGCCGCTGAAGGTCAGCAAGACCTCTTCGAGCAATTCGAGGGTTTCGACGTCGAGGTCGTTGGTCGGCTCGTCGAGTACCAGCAGGTTCGCCGGCTTGCTGAACAGCTTGGCCAGCAACAGACGGGCACGCTCACCACCGGACAGCGCCTTGACCGGCGTGCGCGCACGCTGTGGGCTGAACAGGAAGTCGCCGAGGTAGCTCAATACATGGCGGCTCTGGCCGTCGATATCGATGAAGTCGCGACCTTCGGCGACGTTGTCAATCACGGTTTTTTCCAGGTCCAGTTGATGGCGCAACTGGTCGAAGTAGGCGACATCGATCCGGGTGCCCTCTTCCACTTTGCCGCTGGTTGGCTGCAAGCCGCTGAGCATCAGCTTCAGCAGTGTGGTCTTGCCGGTACCGTTGGCGCCGAGCAGACCGATACGGTCGCCGCGCTGCAGTACCATGGAGAAGTCCTTGATCAGGAACGGACCGTCCGGGTGAGCGAAGCTCACGTTCTCGAGCACCATCACCTGCTTGCCGGACTTGTCGGCGGTTTCCAGCTGGATGTTGGCCTTGCCGGTACGCTCACGACGCTCGCTGCGCTCGACACGCAAGGCTTTGAGCGCACGTACGCGGCCTTCATTGCGGGTACGACGGGCCTTGATGCCCTGGCGAATCCACACTTCTTCCTGGGCCAGGCGCTTGTCGAACAACGCGTTGGCGGTTTCTTCGGCGGCCAGTGCGGCTTCTTTGTGCACGAGGAAACTGGCGTAGTCGCCGTTCCAGTCGATCAGGCCGCCGCGATCCAGTTCGAGGATGCGGGTTGCCAGGTTCTGCAGGAAAGAACGGTCGTGCGTGATGAACAGCACGGCGCCCTGGAAATCCTTCAGCGCTTCTTCAAGCCAGGCGATGGCACCGATGTCCAGGTGGTTGGTTGGTTCGTCGAGCAGCAGCAGGTCCGGCTCGGACACCAGGGCCTGGGCCAGCAGGACGCGACGACGCCAACCGCCGGACAACTCGGCGAGGGTCTTGTCGGCCGGCAGTTGCAGGCGGCTCAAGGTGCTGTCGACGAGCGTCTGCAAGCGCCAGCCATCGCGGGCTTCGAGGTCGTGCTGGACGTGCATCAGCTTGTCCAGATCGGCATCGGTAACGATGTTCTGGCTCAGGTGGTGATACTCGGCGAGCAACGCACCGACGCCATCCAGGCCTTCGGCCACCACGTCGAACACTGTCCGCTCGTCGGCTACCGGCAATTCTTGCGGCAATTCGCCGATCTTGAGCCCGGGCGCGCGCCAAACGGAGCCGTCATCGGGCTTCTGGTCGCCCTTGACGAGCTTCATCATGCTGGACTTGCCAGTGCCGTTGCGGCCGATGATGCACACCCGCTCACCACGGGCGATCTGCCAGGACACCTTGTCCAACAACGGCATAGCGCCGAAAGCAAGGGACACATCGCTGAATTTGAGCAGGGTCATGAGCTTCTCCAAAAACCGGGCGCGCATTCTACCTGACTTGAGGCTTCACAAGGCCGGCAATTTCACTCTCGTCGTACTCTGAGCGACAAATGTTGCGAACTGATGCGGGAAGACCCGCAAAGCTTTCGCCGGCTGCTGGCAAAAGGCTAAGCTACAGACAATTCAGTGCGGGCCCGGCCTGCACTTGTCATGATTTCTCTGCCCGGACGTCTCATGCGCAGTCGCCTCTTCAGACTTTTATCCTGTTTTCTTCTCTCTGCCGCTGCCGTTCAATCCGCCCAGGCGGTAGACCTTTCCACCCAACGCCAGTATTACGATGAAGCCAAACGCGCCCTGGCCAAGGGCGATAGTGGCCCGTACTTCCGTTACCGCCAGGCCCTCGCCGATTATCCACTGGAACCGTACCTGGCTTACGACGAGCTGACCGCGCGCCTGAAAAACGCGAGCAACGCCGAAATCGAGAAATTCCTCGCCGAACACGGCGACCTGCCCCAGGCCAACTGGATGAAACTGCGCTGGTTGCGCTGGCTGGCGGATCGGGGCGACTGGGCGACCTTCGTCAGGTATTACGACCCCAAGATGAACTTCACCGAACTGGACTGCCTGAATGCGCAGTACCAGGTCAGCCATAACCTCAAATCCGAAGGTTATGCCAACACTGAAAAGCTCTGGATGACCGGTAAATCCCAACCCGAAGCCTGCGATGCCGTGTTCGGCATGTGGGCCGCGGACGGCCAGTTGACCGAGCAAAAACGCTGGGAGCGCGCCAAACTCGCCGCCCAGGCGCGCAACTACCCGCTGGCCAACAGCCTGGTCAACAGCATGACCACCCTTGCCCCTCGCGGTCGCTTGCTGGTGGACGTCGCGCAGAAACCGGAACTGCTCAACCAGCCGTCACGCTTCACCCCGGCCGATGAAGCCATGTCCGATGTGGTCAGCCTCGGCCTGCGCCGCCTGGCTCGCCAGGACCCGGACAAGGCAATGGACCTGCTTGATGGCTACGCCAGCAGCATGCACTTCTCCCGGGATGAAAAAGTGGCGATCGCCCGGGAAATCGGCCTGACACTCGCACGACGCTTCGACAGCCGTGCGCTGGATGTCATGACCAAATACGACCCCGAGCTGCGCGACAACACGGTTTCCGAATGGCGCTTGCGCCTGCTCCTGCGCCTGGCGCGCTGGGACGATGCTTATCAGTTGACCCGCCGCCTGCCCCAGGACCTGGCCACCACCAACCGCTGGCGCTATTGGCAGGCCCGGAGCCTGGAACTGGCGCAACCGCAGAATCCGGAAGCACAGACGCTCTATAAAAGCCTGGCCCGCGAACGCGACTTCTACGGTTTCCTCGCTGCCGATCGCTCACAGTCGCCCTACTCGCTGCTCAACAAACCGCTGGTGCTCAGCCAGGCCACCATCAACAAAGTGCGCAACACCCCTGGCGTGCGCCGCGCCCTGGAGCTGCACGCCCGCGGGCAGGTCGTCGACGGTCGCCGCGAGTGGTATTACGTCAGCCGCCACTTCAGCCGCGACGAAATGGTCGCCCAGGCCAAACTGGCCTACGACCTGAAATGGTACTTCCCGGCGATCCGCACCATCAGTCAGGCGCAGTATTGGGATGACCTGGATATCCGCTTCCCGATGGCTCACCGCAATACCCTGGTCCGTGAAGCGAAGAACCGCGGCCTGCATCCGAGCTGGGCGTTCGCCATCACCCGCCAGGAAAGCGCGTTCATGGACGACGCCCGTTCCGGTGTCGGCGCCTCGGGCCTGATGCAACTGATGCCCGCCACCGCCAAGGAAACTGCACGCAAGTTCAGCATTCCCTATAGCTCACCACAGCAATTGTTCGATCCGGACAAGAACATCCAGCTCGGTGCCGCCTACCTGAGCCAGGTGCACAGCCAGTTCAACGGCAACCGTGTGCTGGCCTCCGCCGCCTACAATGCCGGCCCCGGCCGTGTACGCCAATGGCTGCGCGGTGCGGACCACCTGAGTTTCGACGTGTGGGTAGAAAGCATTCCGTTCGACGAAACCCGCCAGTACGTGCAAAACGTATTGTCGTACTCGGTGATCTACGGCCAGAAGCTCAATTCGCCACAACCGATCGTGGATTGGCATGAGCGATACTTCGATGATCAATGATCACTGTAGGAGCGAGCCTGCTCGCGATGGACATTAGAATGCCGCTGGGTGTCAGGCATCCCGCGTCATCATTGACGACCATCGTCGGAACGCCGCCCGGAGCAGGCTCGCTCCTACAAGAGTTCCCCAGCGTTAATCAATCCATCACTGAACTGCAACGCCGCCAACCGCGCATACAACGCATTGCTGGCAATCAGCTCCTGATGCGTCCCCACCGCCACCAGCTTCCCCTGATCCATCACCGCGATCCGGTCGGCGTTTTTCACCGTGGCCAGGCGATGGGCGATCACCAGGGTGGTTCGGTTTTTCATCAGGCTCGGCAGCGCCTGCTGAATCAGGTGTTCGCTCTGAGCGTCGAGGGCGCTGGTGGCTTCGTCGAGGAGCAGGATCGGGGCGTCCACCAGCAACGCGCGGGCGATGGCCAGGCGTTGGCGCTGGCCGCCGGACAAACCGAGCCCGCCATCCCCCAGATGCGTCTGGTAACCGTTGGGCATGGCTTCGATAAAGTCATGGGCGTAAGCGATTTTCGCCGCCTCCAGCACCTCGGCCGGAGTCGCCTTCGGATTGCCGTAGCGAATGTTTTCTTCGATGCTGCCGAAAAACAGCGCCGGGGTTTGTGACACCAGGGCGAAGCAACGGCGCAGATCCAGTGGATCGAGTTGAGTCAAGGGCACGCCATCGAGCAGGATGCACCCCGCGGCCGGGTCGTAAAAGCGCAGCAGCAAGTCATACACCGTCGACTTGCCGGCCCCTGATGGCCCGACCAGCGCCAACGTCTCACCGGCATTGACGGTCAGGTTCAGGCCGTCGACAGCATAACTCTCCGGCCGCGACGGGTAGGAAAAACGCACATTCTGCAATTGCAGGTGGCCGTCGACCCGTTCCGGCAGTTTCACCGTGCCGGACACCGGCGGCAGAATGATGTTTTCCGAGCGCAGCAACTCGGCAATCCGTTCGGCCGCGCCGGCCGCCCGCTGCAACTCGCCGATCACCTCGCTCAAGGTGCCGAACGCACTGCCGACGATCAGGCTGTAGAACACGAACGCCGCCAGCTCGCCGGCGGAAATCCGCCCGGCGATGACGTCCATGCCGCCAACCCAGAGCATCACCCCGACCGCGCCCAATACCAGGACGATCACCAGGGTAATCAGCCACGCCCGCTGGAAGATGCGCTTGCGCGCGGTGTTGAAGGCCTCCTCCACCGTCACGGCAAACCGCCCCTCGTCCTGGGCCTGATGGTTGTAGGCCTGCACGGTCTTGATCTGGCCAAGGGTTTGCGACACATAACTGCCGATATCGGCAATCCGGTCCTGACTCAGGCGTGACAGGTTACGCACCCGGCGCCCGAAGATCAGGATCGGCGCGATCACCAAGGGCAAGGCCACCACCACGATGCTGGTGAGCTTGGGGTTGGTGATGAACAACAGGACGATCCCGCCGATCACCATCAACAGATTGCGCAAGAACAACGACAGCGAAGAACCGATGACCGACTGCAGCAGCGTGGTATCGGCGGTCAGGCGGGACTGGATTTCGGAACTGCGATTGTCTTCGTAAAACCCGGGGTGCAGATAAATCAGATGATTGAACACCTGACGCCGGATGTCGGCGACACAGCGCTCGCCGATCCATGACACCAGGTAAAACCGTACGAACGTACCGATCGCCAGCCCCATGACCAGCAACATGAACAGAGCGATGGACTGATTGAGCAGATGCGGTGACTGGGTCATGAACCCCTTGTCCACCAGCAGGCGAATGCCCTGCCCCATGGACAAGGTGATGCCAGCGGTGACGATCAACGCCAGCAAGGCGCCGAAGGCCTGCCAGCGATAGGGCGCAATGAAACGACTGGCCAGGCGAAAGGCACGGCGGTGACGAACAGAGAGCATCGCATTCATCCAGGACAAAGCAGTCAATAGGGTCAGCCTACATCGCTCAATGGGGTGGCTCGCTGCAAATCACAATGAGTCAGGTTAATTATGTCCGCCAACACTAGAGGCTAGACGCTATTGGTCTAAAGTTCGGGTAGCCACGTCGTGGCATTTCTGGTGGACTGGTTGTGCCCCTCAGGAAAGATCGCAGGGAGTTGTCATAGCCCGGTCACCTGGCGGTTCTACAGTAAGTACACAACCTGATGAGGAGACAGGCCATGTCCTTGCAACACAGCAGCGATGACAAGATTCAAGTGATCCGCACGCAACCAGACCAGTCTCTGGGTTGCTCGATTATTGACGAGCAGGGCCGCGAAGTACCGATCACTGAAGAGATGATCCAGAGCGCATGTCGCGAACTGGAAAAACGATTGGTCAAGCCTGCCGAACAAAAGTGATATAGCCACCGTCTTCTTGACCCGGCCCATGGTTGGCCGGGTTTTTTATTGCCGACCCAAAAAGGCAATTACCCCCTCTCTCTGTAGGAGCAAGCATGCTCGCGATGAACCTGAGAGCACCACGGGGTGTCAGGTTTCCCACGTGATCGTTGACGACCATCGCGAGCAGGCTCGCTCCTACAGGGGATTTGTGGTGCATGAAGATCCTGTGTGGGAGCGGGCTTGCCCGCGATAGGGCCGCCTCAGATTGCCGTCGCCCCCAACGCCGCCACAATCCTCTGCAACTCAGCCGAGTCACCCTCGATCCGCACCTGCAACCCGTCGATCTCACGGCGCGACGGGTATTGCTTGCGCAGCACATCGAATGCCGCACGCTGCTCGCTGACGCTGCCGACAAGGCTGCGACGGAAATCCGCATCGTCACGACGCGGGTCATACACGCCACGGCACAGCATCGCCAACGCCCAGGCCGGGTCGGTCTGCGCATCCAGGGTCACGTGCGACAGCCACGGCGCCGGCAGCAAATCGCTCAGGCTGACGCGGGCCGGTTGCCCGAGGAAGTCGCAATACGCCTGATAGATCTGCGCGGTCCCTCGCTGCTTGCCATCGAGGCTGTAACCAGCGATGTGCGGCGTTGCCAGCACGCACAGTTCGGCGAGCGCCACGTCGACTTCAGGCTCGCCTTCCCAGACATCGAGCACCGCTTGCAGGTCTTCGCGCTCCAGCAGCACATCGCGCAGTGCCGCGTTGTTGACCACCGGTCCGCGACTGGCATTGATCAGCCAGGTACCGGACCTGAGCTGGTTCAGACGATTTTCGTCGAACAAATGCCAGGTCGACTGCTGGCCCTGTTTAGTCAATGGCGTGTGCAGACTGATGACGTCGCAATCCTCGATGATCTGCTCGAGGCTGACGTAGTCACCACCTTCAGCCGCTTGCCGTGGCGGGTCGCACACCAGCACCTTCCAGCCCAGCCCTTGCAGGACCTTGACCAGCCGGCCGCCCACTTCACCGGCACCGACCACACCGTAGGTCCGCCGGGTCAGGTCGACGCCTTCGATTTCGGCCAGGGTCAGCAAGCTGCCGAGCACATAGTCGACCACGCCACGGGCATTGCAGCCCGGTGCGCTGGACCAGGTGATGCCGGCCTGCTGAAAGTAATCCAGGTCCAGATGATCGGTACCGATGGTGCACGTACCGACAAAGCGCACCTTGCTGCCTTCGAGCAGCGCACGATTGACGTTGGTCACCGAACGCACCAGCAGCACATCGGCCTGCTCGACTGTGGCACGGTCGATGGCGCGACCCGGCATCCGGCGGATTTCACCGAAGCCTTCAAAGAAAGCATCGAGCAGGGGGATATTTTCGTCGGCAACAATCAGCATGGCAGGCTCCTTTGGCGGGTTGGCAGTGTAGGCGCAGAATTCATCCCTGTGTAGGAGCGAGCATGCTCGCGATAGGTATTAACGATAACGAGGGCTGCCTGAATGAACGCGGTGCCCTCACATCCATCGCGAGCGAGCTCGCTCCTACAGGGAGAGCAGTGCGATTACAAATACCCAACACAGTCTTTTCCTGACCAATGCGTCAACGCGTAGAATGCACGGCCCTGCGCATCAAAACCTCTGGACGCTTCGCTTGTGAATTCCGTGACTGACACTACCGCCGCCCCACGCACGACCCCGGTTCGCCTGGAACTCAAGGGCCTGCTCGGCCTGGCCCTGCCCATCATGATCGCGCAACTGGCCACCACGGCCATGGGCTTCGTCGATGCAGTGATGGCCGGCCGCGTCAGCCCACGGGACCTGGCCTCCGTGGCCCTGGGCAACTCGATCTGGATTCCGGTCTACCTGTTGATGTCCGGCGTCCTTCTGGCCACCACACCCAAGGTCGCACAACGTTTTGGCGCCAGGCAGTTTGACGAGATCGGGCCACTGGTGCGCCAGGCGTTGTGGCTCGCACTGTGTGTCGGGTTGATCGGCAGTGGCCTGCTGCTCGGCGCCGAGCCGATCCTGCACTGGATGAAAGTCGATCCGCAATTGATCGAGCCGAGCATGGGTTACCTGCACGGTATCGCCTTCGGCTTGCCGGGCATGGCTTTTTATTACGTACTGCGCTGCTACAGCGATGGCATGGGGCGGACCCGTCCGAGCATGGTCATTGGCCTGTGCGGCCTGCTGTTAAACATCCCGCTGAACTATGCATTGATCTATGGCCATTTCGGTGCACCGGCCCTGGGCGGCGTCGGTTGCGGCTGGGCCAGCGGCATCGTGATGTGGTTCATGGCGTTGAGCATGGCCGGCTGGACGTTCTGGGCCCCCTTCTATGCCCGCACCCGTGTGCTGGTGCGCTTCGACCGCCCGAGATGGGCCGTGATCAGGCGCCTGGTCGGGATTGGCCTGCCGATCGGTATCGCGGTCTTCGCCGAGTCCAGCATCTTCGCGGTCATCGCCCTGTTGATCGGCAGTCTGGGCTCTACCGTGGTGGCCGGGCATCAAATCGCTCTCAATATCAGCTCGTTGCTGTTCATGATTCCTTACTCGCTGGGCATGGCGGTAACGGTGAGGGTCGGTCAGGCACTGGGGGCCGGCAATCCCTGGCAGGCGCGCTTCGCGGCGAAGGTCGGGCTCGGTGCAGCACTGGTGTTCGCCGCATTCTCGGCGAGCCTGATCCTGCTTCTGCGCGAACCCATCGCCTCGATCTACACGCCTGACAGGAACGTGATCCAGATTGCGTCGATGTTGATTGTCTATGCCGCGCTGTATCAGTTTTCCGATGCCATCCAGGTGATCTGCGCAGGCGCGTTGCGCGGCTACCAGGACACCCGGGTGACGATGATCCTGACCTTGTTCGCCTATTGGGGCATCGGCCTGCCGGTCGGTTACGTACTGGGACTGACCGACTGGTTCGGTCCGGCCAGCGGCCCAAGCGGACTGTGGGAAGGGCTGATCGCCGGCTTGAGCTGTGCGGCGCTGATGCTGTCGATCCGCCTGACGCTCAGTGCGCGCAAACGAATTCGTAACAGCCGCTCGGCCGGTTGATTGCACAAACAAAAAGACCTGCTTTCGCAGGTCTTTTTGTTTGTGCAATCAACCGGACTTCTTGCGAATCCAGTAGAGGTAGGTGCCCTCCTCCTCATGCTGCCCCACCAGTTCGTGGTCGAGAAACACACAGAACTTGGGAATATCGCGACGGGTCGACGGGTCGGTGGCGATCACCTTGAGCAGGCCGCCGGGCACCAGGTCACGAATGTGCTGGTGCAGCATCATCACCGGCTCGGGGCAGTTGAGGCCAGTGGCGTCGAGGGTGCCGTCTACCGGCGTATCAAGCATTTCACTCATGATTCACTCCTGAAACTGGCTGGCATTGTCGCGCATTGCCGGGTGTTCAGTCATCTGTGACATATCGCCGTACCCCTTTGTGGGAGCGAGCCTGCTCGTGAATACGGAGTGTCGTTCAACGTGGATGTTGACTGACCTGACGCTTTCGCGAGCAGGCTCGCTCCCACATTAGGGGATTCACAGTGTGTCAACGGGAGTTGGGTTTCTTCACGTCCAGCCGACGCAAATGGCAAGTCACTTCCTCGCGGTCGTGGTACAGCTGCTTGCAGCCAATCTCGACCTTGATGCCCCGTGCCTTGAAGCCATCGGCAATACGCTCCAGCAACCGTTTCACTTCGGCATAACGCTGTTTCATCGGCAACTTGAGGTTGACCACTGCCTCGCGGCAATGGCCGTCACCGATCCATTCCTCCAGCATCGCGGCGTTGCGTGCCGGTTTCTCGACGATGTCGCAGACCATCCAGTCCACCGGCTGCCGGGGCTTGAAGGTGAAACCGTCGGCCATCAGATGCTGCACCAGACCGGTGTCCATCAGGCTTTCGGCCATCGGGCCGTTGTCGATGGCGGTCACCAGCATGCCGCGGTTGACCAGTTGCCAGGTCCAGCCACCGGGAGCGGCCCCCAGGTCGACGCCGGTCATGTCGCTGTGCAGGCGCTCGTCCCACTGGTCGCGCGGGATGAAGTGGTGCCAGGCCTCTTCCAGCTTCAGGGTCGAGCGGCTCGGCGCCTCCCGTGGGAACTTCAAACGGGGAATGCCCATCGGCCACATGGCCGAGTTGTTCGACTCGGCCAGCCCCATGAACACTTCACGGCCGCTTTTGAAGGTCAGCAGCAGGCGCGGCTTGTGCGCGTCTTCCACCAGTTTGCCAGCGGCCATCAGCGCCTTGCGCAGGTGCACTTCGAATTTCTTGCAGAAGTTCGACAGTTCCTTGCCGTCGTTGGTGTCGACCATTTCCAGCCACAGGCTGCCGCACAGCGGAAAGTCCGCCATATGATCAAGGATCACGCTGATGCGGTCGGTTTCCGGCAGATCGATGAAAATCCCCCGGGCCCACTGGCGCGGGAAGATCAGCTCGGCGAAACGCTGCCCGCGCATCAGGCGCTCGGCGCCGTCTTCTTCAGTGCAGACGAATTCGGCGCAAGCCGTGGCGGCCTTGGCCTTGGCATAACCGGCCACGTTAAGCCGTGCGGCAAGGTCGGAAATCTCGGAACAGACTTCACCTTCGAAGCCCGGCCGGCAATGCATGAATAGGGTGTTCATTCTTACTCCTGGGCAATGGCGAAGAAATTCAGCCACTGCGCGATGCCCAGGCTTGCGCTAAAGCAAAGCCTGTCACGAAAACCGGCGCATGATAGCCGAGATCCGAACCTGGAGCTTGTCGATAGAGTCCAGTTATTAGCCAGCTACTGAAAACAGGGCTAGGTTTAATGTTCTGCCCGTCCCCTCAGTCCACAGCCGTGCGGACTTAAAGGAGTGATTGCAATGCCGTCCCTCGATAGCCTGAAGACTTTGAAAACCCTGCAAGTCGGCAACAAGACCTACCACTACTTCAGCCTGCCCGATGCCGCCAGGAGCCTGGGCGAGCTGGACAAGTTGCCGATGTCGTTGAAAGTACTGCTGGAAAACCTGCTGCGCTGGGAGGACGAAAAAACCGTCACCGGCGCCGACCTCAAGGCACTGGCGGCGTGGCTCAAGGCGCGTCGCTCCGACCGTGAAATCCAGTTCCGCCCGGCACGGGTGTTGATGCAAGACTTCACCGGCGTACCGGCGGTGGTCGACCTGGCCGCCATGCGTGCGGCGATGGCCAAGGCCGGCGGCAATCCGCAACGGATCAACCCGTTGTCGCCGGTAGACCTGGTGATCGACCACTCGGTGATGGTCGACAAGTTCGCCAGCAGCAGCGCCTTCGAACAGAACGTCGACATCGAAATGCAGCGCAATGGCGAGCGTTATGCGTTCCTGCGCTGGGGCCAGAGTGCCTTCGACAATTTCAGCGTGGTACCGCCAGGCACCGGGATCTGCCACCAGGTGAATCTTGAATACCTCGGCCGCACGGTCTGGACCAAGGACGAGGACGGCCGCACCTATGCCTTCCCCGACACGTTGGTGGGCACCGATTCCCACACCACCATGATCAACGGTCTCGGCGTGCTCGGCTGGGGCGTCGGCGGTATCGAGGCGGAAGCGGCGATGCTCGGGCAACCGGTGTCGATGCTGATTCCGGAGGTGATCGGCTTCAAACTCACCGGCAAGCTCAAGGAAGGCATCACCGCCACCGACCTGGTGCTGACCGTCACCCAGATGCTGCGCAAGAAAGGCGTGGTGGGCAAATTCGTCGAGTTCTACGGCGACGGCCTCGCCGACCTGCCACTGGCCGACCGCGCGACCATCGCCAACATGGCCCCGGAATACGGCGCCACCTGCGGTTTCTTCCCGGTGGACGAGGTAACGCTGGAGTACCTGCGCCTGTCCGGCCGCCCTCTCGAAACGGTGCAACTGGTCGAGGCCTACAGCAAGGCTCAGGGCCTGTGGCGCCTGCCCGGCCAGGAGCCGGTGTTCACCGACAGCCTGGCACTGGACATGGGCAGTGTCGAAGCCAGCCTCGCGGGGCCGAAACGCCCGCAGGACCGGGTGTCGCTGCCGAATGTCGCCCAAGCCTTCAGTGACTTCATCGACCTGCAATTCAAGCCCACCAGCAAGGAAGAAGGTCGCCTGGAAAGTGAAGGCGGTGGCGGCGTTGCGGTCGGCAACGCCGATCTGGCCGGTGAAGCGGATTACCACCATGAAGGCCAGACCTATCGCCTGAAAAACGGCGCGGTGGTGATTGCCGCCATCACCTCCTGCACCAACACCTCCAACCCGAGCGTGATGATGGCGGCCGGGCTGGTGGCGAAGAAAGCCGTGGAAAAAGGCCTGAAACGCAAGCCTTGGGTGAAGAGCTCGCTGGCACCGGGCTCGAAAGTGGTCACCGACTACTACAAGGCGGCCGGCCTGAGCCAATACCTCGATGAATTGGGCTTTGCCCTGGTCGGCTATGGCTGCACCACCTGCATCGGCAACTCCGGGCCGCTGCCGGAGCCCATCGAAAAAGCCATCCAGCAAGCCGACCTGACCGTGGCTTCCGTGCTCTCAGGCAATCGCAACTTCGAAGGCCGGGTGCATCCATTGGTGAAAACCAACTGGCTGGCCTCCCCGCCGCTGGTGGTCGCCTATGCGTTGGCGGGCACGGTACGCACCGACCTCAGCCGCGAGCCATTGGGCAATGACAAGCACGGCAAACCGGTTTACCTGCGGGACATCTGGCCAAGCAGCAAAGAAATTGCCGATGCGGTGACCCAGGTCAACACCGCGATGTTCCACAAGGAATACGCCGAAGTGTTTGCCGGTGACGAGCAGTGGCAGGCGATCGAAGTCCCGCAGGCGGCGACCTATGTCTGGCAGGACGACTCGACCTACATCCAGCATCCACCGTTCTTCGACGACATCGGCGGTCCACCGCCAGTGGTCAGGGATGTCAATGGCGCGCGCGTCCTGGCACTGCTTGGCGACTCGGTGACCACCGACCACATATCTCCCGCCGGCAACATCAAGACCGACAGTCCGGCCGGGCAATACCTGCGCGACAAAGGCGTGGAGCCCAGGGACTTCAACTCCTACGGCTCGCGGCGTGGCAACCATGAAGTGATGATGCGCGGCACCTTCGCCAACATCCGCATACGCAACGAAATGCTTGGCGGCGAGGAAGGCGGCAACACCCGCTACATGCCCACCGGGGAGAAAATGCCGATCTACG
This sequence comes from Pseudomonas sp. B28(2017), assembly GCF_002113025.1. Classification (GTDB taxonomy): domain Bacteria; phylum Pseudomonadota; class Gammaproteobacteria; order Pseudomonadales; family Pseudomonadaceae; genus Aquipseudomonas. Next base: position 263,202 of record NZ_NEJH01000004.1, read on the forward strand.
ACGCCGCCATGCGTTATCAGGCTTCGAGTACGCCGCTGGTGGTGATCGCCGGCCAGGAGTACGGCACCGGATCGAGTCGCGACTGGGCGGCCAAAGGCACCAATCTGCTAGGGGTGAAAGCGGTCATCGCCGAAAGCTTCGAACGGATTCACCGCTCCAACCTGGTGGGCATGGGCGTGCTGCCGTTGCAATTCAAGCTGGATCAGAACCGCAAGAGCCTGAACCTGAGCGGCAGTGAAACCCTGGACATCCTCGGCCTGACCGGCGTCGAACTGACGCCACGGATGAACCTGAACCTGGTCATCACTCGCGAAGACGGCAGCCAAGAAAAGATCGAAGTGTTGTGCCGGATCGATACGTTGAATGAAGTGGAGTACTTCAAGTCCGGAGGGATTCTGCATTACGTGTTGCGGCAGTTGATCGCGTCCTGATCCACCGCTGACAAAGACACCGCCTTCGGGCGGTGTTTTTGTTTGTGGCACACACATCCCTATAATCGCGCACCGCTCCCAAAGGGTTTGGGGGGTATATCACAAATCCCGACAAAAGGACTTCAAATGACTGCCCTGCCATGGATGTTTCTGGCCCTGCTTTCCTTCGGCTATGGACTGGCGCTGACTTACGGCCATCTAGGTTGGCTCTCCGCAATCTCGGTGTTCCTGTTACTGGCCGCCGGTGCAGCGGTTCGCCAGCGCGAAATTCCTTTTGTCCGCTATCTCGGCCACGGACTGTTCATCGTCCTGGCTCTGTCCCTGGCGACACATTGGCTTCCCGGCTTCTACAACGGTCGCGGTATCGATCCCCAGCGTTTCACCGACAACGCCGCGTTATTCGCGATGCACCTGAATCTGGACAAACCGCTGATCGGCTTCTGGCTGTTGCTGGTTTGCCCGTGGATTGTCGGCCGCCGTTCGCTTCGGCCAGCGCTGTATGCAACCGCACTGGCACTGACCTTGAGCGCCCTGCTGGCATTCGGCGGCGCGCTGTTGCTGGGGGTCATCGCCTGGGCGCCGAAATGGCCGGATCAAGCCTGGCTGTGGTTGCTGAACAATCTGCTGCTGGTGACCCTGGTCGAGGAAGCGCTGTTCCGTGGCTACATCCAGGGTGGCCTGAGCCGGTGCCTGAAAAGCCGGCCCTACGGTGAAAATCTCGCCCTGCTGCTGGCCTCGTTGGTCTTCGGCCTGGTCCATGCCGGAGCGGGATGGCAGTGGGTCCTCCTGGCGAGCCTGGCCGGGGTCGGCTACGGCCTGGCCTACCGGTTCGGCGGGCTGGGCGCCGCCGTTGCCAGCCACTTTGGCTTGAACCTGCTGCATTTCGGCCTGTTCACGTATCCGATGCTCGCCGGCTGACGCAATGGTCATTTTGCGACTCATAGCTGATTATCGAAAAAATAATCTCAACTATCCGCCGGCCTTGCCGATATAGCACTTGAAAGCCTTGCGGATTAAAAAAGCCATGCGTAACAACCAGCCCATTACACAACGCGAGCGGACCTTTCCGGCTCAGCAACGGTTGATTTCCACCACCGATGCCAAAGGCATGATCACCTACTGTAACGACGCATTCGTCGAAATCAGCGGGTTTTCCCGAGAGGAGCTGATCCGTGCACCGCACAACCTGGTTCGTCACCCTGACGTGCCAGCCGCGGTATTCGCACACATGTGGGGCACACTGAAACAAGGCTTGCCATGGATGGGCATTGTCAAGAATCGCTGCAAGGACGGTGATCATTACTGGGTGAACGCCTATGTGACACCGATCTTCGAAGGCAATCAGGTAATCGGTTACGAGTCGGTGCGGGTCAAGCCCACCGCCGAACAGATCCGCCGCGCCGAAGCGCTCTACCAACGCATCAACCAGGGCAAGCCGGCCGTTCCCTCCTCGGATAAATGGCTGCCGATCCTGCAGGACTGGCTGCCATTCATTCTGGTCAGCCAATTGAGCTTCATGATCGGTGCGTCGCTGAATTCCCATTGGGGGTTTGCCCTGGCTGCCGGTCTTTCGGTGCCGCTGGGCCTGATGGGTCTCCAGTGGCAACAACGTGGCCTCAAGCGCTTGTTGCGCCTGGCCGAGCAGACGACCTCCGACCCCTTGATCGCACAGATGTATACGGACAGTCGCGGCGCCCAGGCGCGACTGGAAATGTCCATCCTCAGTCAGGAAGCACGCCTGAAAACCTGCCTGACGCGCCTGCAGGACACGGCCGAACACCTGACCGATCAGGCCAGACAGTCCGATACCCTGGCACACAACAGCTCCAGCGGCCTGGAACGTCAACGCGTCGAAACCGAGCAAGTGGCCACCGCAGTCAATCAGATGGCCGCTACCACCCAGGAAGTCGCCAGCCACGTGCAACGCACCGCTGACGCCACCCAAGAGGCCAATCGCCTGACCGGTCGTGGTCGTGACATTGCCGGGGAAACCCGCGAAGCCATCCAGCGCCTGTCGGTGGTGGTCGGTGAAACCGGCGTGACCGTGACCCAACTGGCCAAGGACAGCAACGAAATCGGTGGCGTGGTCGACGTGATCAAAGGTATCGCCGACCAGACCAACCTGCTGGCCCTGAACGCCGCTATCGAAGCGGCCCGTGCCGGCGAGATGGGTCGCGGTTTTGCGGTGGTCGCCGACGAAGTCCGTCAGCTGGCGCAGCGTACCAGCGAGTCCACCGGGCAGATTCATGCACTGATCGCCAAGCTCCAGCAAACCGCCGGCACCGCCGTGCAGACCATGGAAGCCGGGCATCGTCAGGCGGAAGAAGGCGTGGCGCGGGTACTGGAAGCGGACCAGGCACTGGTGGGGATCAGCGAAGCGGTGGCCAACATTACCGACATGACCACCCAGATCGCCGCCGCGACCGAAGAGCAAAGCGCCGTGGCCGAAGAAATCAGCCGCAACATCAGCAACATCTCGGATCTGGCGGACCAGACCTCGGAACAGGCGCAAAACTCGGCATTGCTGAGTGAAGAGCTGACCAAGACAGCCAATACACAGTATTCGCTGGTGGAGCGGTTTAACCGCTGATTGATGCTGGAAAAACAAAACCCGGACGGTGAAAGCCTCCGGGTTTTTTATTGCCAATTTGGTGACGATGTTACCTGGCAGATCGCATTCGCGAGCAGGCTCGCTCCCACAGTGGACCGGAGTGGTACGCAAATCCCTGTGGGAGCGAGCCTGCTCGCGAAGAGGCCCTCAAGGGCATTAAAAATCTCACCGAAGAAATGCAGCCACTTTCTGCGCCGCAGCCGCCAAATGCTGCTCATGGGTAAACCCCGAAGCCTTCAATGGCTTCAAGTCATGATCCCCCGCCACCAGCCAGAACACTTCGATACCCGGCGATAGCGCATACCCTTCGACCGCTTCACTATTGCCCAGTGCATCGCGCTCGCCCTGCACGATCAAGGTCCGTGTCTTCAGCCTGGCCAAATGCTCGACCCGTGGTTTCTCCGGTTTGCCCACTGCATAGAACGGATAGCCCAGGCACACCAGTGCATCCGCCCCCAACTCATCGGCCAGCAGACTGGCCATCCGCCCGCCCATGGACTTGCCGCCCATGGCCAGCGGCCCAGTGACATGGCGTCGCACCTGGGCATACACCTCGCGCCAGCACTCCAGCAGTTTCGGCGCCGGGTTCGGCGGGCGCTTGCCGCCGTCGATGCGCCGCTGCGCCATGTACGGAAATTCGAAACGCAACACGTTGATGCCTTGAGCGGCGAGGCGTGCAGCCATGTCGCTCATCCAGTCGCTGTCCATCGGTGCACCGGCGCCGTGGGCGAGGATCAGCGTCGCCGCAGGCTTGCCGGCCGCGGCATTCCACAACCATCCATGATCCCGCACGCACTGCGCCCATTGATCCCCGTCAATACCGGCCTTGTGCCCTTTGTCCATGCTTGCCTCGCTTTCAGTCTGCCTATAACTCCGGCCGAAGGGTGTACTGCCTTGCGCGAACGCGCTCACTTCGGCTGAACCGTGGATGGGGAACCATGAACACTTCTATCAGTACCGCCTACAACTACAAGGTGGTCCGCCAATTCGCCATTATGACGGTGGTGTGGGGCATCGTCGGCATGGGGCTCGGGGTTTTTCTCGCCGCCCAGTTGGTCTGGCCCGAACTCAACTTCAATTTGCCGTGGACCAGCTTCGGCCGCTTGCGCCCACTGCACACCAACGCCGTGATCTTCGCCTTTGGCGGCTGCGCGTTGTTTGCCAGTTCGTTCTATTCGGTGCAACGCACCTGCCAGACCCGGTTGTTTGCGCCGAAAATCGCTGCGTTCTGTTTCTGGGGCTGGCAGCTTGTAATTCTCTTGGCGGCCATCAGCCTGCCGCTGGGCTATACCAGCTCCAAGGAATATGCCGAGCTGGAATGGCCGATCGACATCCTGATCACCATCGTCTGGGTCGCCTACGCCATCGTGTTCTTCGGCACGATCATGCAGCGCAAGACCAAACACATCTATGTCGGTAACTGGTTCTTCGGCGGATTCATCATCACCGTGGCGATCCTGCACATCGTCAACAACATGGAACTGCCGGTCAGCCTCACCAAGTCCTACTCGCTGTACTCCGGGGCCACCGATGCGATGGTGCAATGGTGGTACGGACACAACGCCGTAGGCTTTTTCCTCACCGCCGGTTTCCTCGGGATGATGTACTACTTCGTGCCGAAACAGGCCGAGCGGCCGGTGTATTCCTATCGCCTGTCGATCGTGCACTTCTGGGCGCTGATCACCCTGTACATCTGGGCCGGCCCGCACCATTTGCACTACACCGCGCTGCCGGACTGGGCGCAATCGCTGGGCATGGTGATGTCGCTGATCCTGCTGGCGCCGAGCTGGGGCGGGATGATCAACGGCATGATGACCCTGTCGGGCGCCTGGCATAAGCTGCGCAGCGACCCGATCCTGCGCTTCCTCGTGGTGTCGCTGGCGTTCTACGGCATGTCGACCTTCGAAGGGCCGATGATGGCGATCAAGACGGTCAACGCCCTCTCCCACTACACCGACTGGACCATCGGCCACGTACACGCCGGCGCGCTCGGCTGGGTGGCGATGATTTCCATCGGCGCGCTGTACCACATGATCCCGAAAGTCTTCGGACGCGAGCAGATGCACAGCATCGGCCTGATCAACGCGCACTTCTGGCTCGCCACTATCGGCACCGTTCTGTACATCGCCTCGATGTGGGTCAACGGTATCGCCCAGGGCCTGATGTGGCGTGCGGTGAACGAGGACGGCACGCTGACTTACTCCTTCGTCGAAACCCTGGTGGCCAGCCATCCAGGCTTCGTCGTGCGGCTGGTGGGTGGGGCGATCTTCCTCAGCGGCATGTTGCTGATGGCCTACAACACCTGGCGCACCGTGCGGGCCTCGCAGCCTGCCGAAGTCGCCGCTGCCGCGCAGATGGCCTGAGGAGTCCGCCATGAAACACGAAACTATCGAGAAAAACGTCGGCCTGTTGCTGCTGCTGATGATCCTGGCCGTGAGCATCGGCGGCCTGACCCAGATCGTCCCGCTATTCTTCCAGGACGTGACCAACAAACCGGTGGAAGGCATGAAGCCCTACACCGCGCTGCAACTGGAAGGTCGCGACATCTATATCCGCGAAGGCTGCGTCGGCTGCCACTCACAGATGATCCGTCCGTTCCGCGCCGAGACCGAGCGCTACGGGCACTACTCGGTGGCCGGTGAAAGCGTCTGGGATCACCCGTTCCTGTGGGGCTCGAAACGCACCGGACCGGACCTGGCGCGGGTCGGCGCGCGCTACTCGGATGACTGGCACCGGGCACACTTGTACAACCCGCGCAACGTCGTACCTGAATCGAAGATGCCGGCCTACCCGTGGCTGGTGGCCAATCAGCTCGACAGCAGCCACACCGAAACCAAGCTGCGCGCCATGCGCACCCTGGGCGTGCCGTACACCGACGAGGACATCACCGGCGCCGTCGCATCGCTCAAAGGCAAGAGTGAAATGGATGCGCTGGTCGCCTACCTGCAAGTGCTCGGCACTGCCATCAAGAGCAAGAGGTGAGCCATGCCCTTTGAAGTCAGCACTGGAATGATCCGCGGCCTGGGCACGGTCGTGGTGTTCGTGGCCTTCGTCGGCCTGACCCTGTGGGTGTTCAACGGCAAGCGCAGCCCGGCATTCGCCGAAGCGCGCCTGCTGCCGTTCGCCGATGAGCCACAACCCGACATCACCGAAGAATCAGCAACAAGGAGTACCCGGCCATGACCACCTTCTGGAGTACGTGGATCTGCGTACTGACCATCGGCAGCCTGATCGGCCTGACCTGGCTGCTGATCGGCACACGCAAGGGTGAAACCAAGGGCAGCGTCGACCAGACCATGGGCCACAGCTTCGACGGCATCGAGGAATACGACAATCCGTTGCCGCAATGGTGGTTCATGCTGTTCGCCGGCACCCTGGTGTTTGCCGTTGGCTACCTGATCCTCTATCCCGGCCTGGGCAACTGGAAAGGCATCCTGCCCGGCTATGAAAACGGCTGGACCGGCGTGCACGAGTGGGAAAAGGAAATGGCCAAGGCTGACGCGAAGTTCGGGCCGATCTTCGCCAGGTTCGCGGCGATGCCCGTGGAAGAAGTGGCCAAGGACCCACAGGCGCTGAAAATGGGCGGCCGCCTGTTTGCCTCCAACTGCTCGGTGTGCCACGGCTCGGATGCCAAGGGTGCGTTCGGCTTCCCCAACCTGACCGACAGCGACTGGCGCTGGGGCGGCAGCGCAGAAACCATCAAGACCACCATCATGGGTGGCCGGATGGCGGCGATGCCGGCCTGGGGTGAAGTCCTTGGGGAAGAAGGCGTGAAGAACGTCGCCGCTTATGTGCGCCATGATCTGGCCGGCCTGCCGTTGCCTGCCGACAGCAAAGCCGACCTGCAGGCCGGACAGCAAGCGTTCAGTACCACCTGCGTCGCCTGTCACGGGGCAAACGGCCAGGGCACTGAAGCCATGGGCGCGCCGAACCTGACACACCCGACCGGCTTCATCTATGGCACCAGCCTGACGCAACTCGAACAAACGATTCGTCATGGTCGCCAGGGCCATATGCCAGCGCAAAACGAACTGCTCGGCAATGACAAAGTGCAACTGCTGGCCGCGTATGTGTACAGCCTGTCACACGGTTTGAATACCGAGCGCCTGCAGGCTGAAGACAACCGCGAATAAATCCCGACCGCTCTGCTGCCGCATTCTCCCGGATGCGGCAGTTCCCTGCCCCTTTGCGACCCATTGTCGCACCCTCGCGCAGACTTCCTTTCGGATCCCGGGATTCGGGTCTAAGCTTCCCCCGACGCGGACTGGCCGGTGCCGGTTCCAGGTCGACCCTGAACGATGTGTTCGACGAATCTGCCCGATGACAGGCCGCAAAGGCTGGTAGATACCGGCTGTCGCACCAATTGCCTTCGGTCAGCCAAACGTTGCATTTGAACACACCCCGTTACATCCGACCTGACCCCCTCGCCTGATCAGTCCGCCGGGATGTTTTGCCCGCGGGCAAATTTGTCCCTACGCGGCGCATGGAAAGGCCGCAGAATCAGCATTTGAAAGCATTGACCCAGGTCATGGCGCGTTGCAATGACCCCCTGCTTTCTCCATACTTGCGGCCGATTTTTAATCCTAATAAAACACCCAAACCGTGGAACCTTAGAATGAGCACAGCAATCAGTCCGACTGCTTATAACTATAAGGTAGTCCGCCAGTTCGCCATCATGACGGTGGTCTGGGGGATCCTTGGCATGGGGCTCGGTGTCTTCATCGCCTCGCAACTGGTCTGGCCGGAATTGAACTTCGGCCTGCCGTGGACGAGCTTTGGACGCCTGCGCCCGCTGCACACCAACCTAGTGATTTTCGCCTTCGGTGGATGTGCACTGTTTGCCACTTCTTATTACGTCGTGCAGCGAACCTGCCAAACGCGACTGATTTCCGACAGCCTCGCCGCCTTTACCTTCTGGGGATGGCAAGCGGTGATTGTCGGCGCGATCATTACCTTGCCGATGGGTTTCACCACCACCAAGGAATACGCGGAACTGGAATGGCCCCTGGCTATTCTGCTGGCCATTGTCTGGGTCACTTACGGTCTGGTGTTCTTCGGCACCATCGTCAAGCGCAAGACCAAGCACATCTATGTGGGTAACTGGTTCTACGGCGCGTTCATCGTCGTGACCGCGATGCTCCACATCGTCAACCACATGTCGCTGCCGGTCAGCCTGTTCAAGTCCTATTCGGCCTACTCGGGTGCGACGGACGCGATGATCCAGTGGTGGTACGGCCACAACGCCGTGGGCTTCTTCCTGACCACCGGCTTCCTGGGGATGATGTACTACTTCGTGCCGAAACAGGCCGAGCGTCCGATCTACTCCTATCGCCTGTCGATCGTGCACTTCTGGGCGCTGATCACCCTGTACATCTGGGCCGGTCCGCACCACCTGCACTACACCGCACTGCCGGACTGGGCTCAGTCCCTGGGCATGGCCATGTCGATCATCCTGCTGGCGCCAAGCTGGGGCGGCATGATCAACGGCATGATGACCCTGTCGGGCGCCTGGCATAAGCTGCGCACCGACCCGATCCTGCGCTTCCTGGTGGTGTCCCTGGCGTTCTACGGCATGTCGACCTTCGAAGGCCCGATGATGGCGATCAAGACCGTCAACTCGCTCTCGCACTACACCGACTGGACCATCGGCCACGTACACGCCGGCGCTCTGGGCTGGGTGGCGATGATCTCGATCGGCGCGATCTACCACATGATCCCGAAACTGTTCGGTCGTGCGCAGATGCACAGCACCGGCCTGATCAACACGCACTTCTGGCTCGCGACCATCGGTACCGTCCTGTACATCGCTTCGATGTGGGTCAACGGCATCACCCAAGGCCTGATGTGGCGTGCAATCAACGACGACGGCACCCTCACCTACTCGTTCGTCGAAGCGCTGCAAGCCAGCCACCCTGGCTTCATCGTTCGCGCCCTGGGCGGTGCGTTCTTCGCCACCGGCATGCTGTTCATGGCCTACAACGTTTTCCGTACCGTACGCGCCTCGAACCCGGCAGAAGCTGAAGCCGCCGAACAGATCGTAGTTGGAGCTCACTGATGAAGCATGAAGCAGTCGAGAAGAATATTGGCCTGCTGGCCTTCTTCATGGTCATCGCCGTCAGCGTCGGCGGCCTGACCCAGATCGTTCCGCTGTTTTTCCAGGATGTCACCAACAAGCCGGTCGAGGGCATGAAGCCTCGCACCGCCCTTGAACTGGAAGGCCGGGACGTTTATATCGCCAACGGTTGTGTGGGTTGCCACTCGCAGATGATCCGTCCGTTCCGCGCCGAGACCGAACGCTACGGCCACTACTCGGTCGCCGGTGAAAGCGTCTGGGACCACCCGTTCCTGTGGGGTTCCAAGCGTACCGGCCCGGACCTGGCCCGCGTTGGCGGTCGTTACTCCGATGACTGGCAGCGTGCGCACTTGTACAACCCGCGCAACGTAGTGCCTGAATCGAAAATGCCGGCCTACCCGTTCCTCGTGGAAAACAAGCTCGACGGCAAAGACACCGCCAAGAAAATGGAAGTGTTGCGCACGCTCGGCGTTCCTTACACCGACGAAGACATCGCCGGTGCGAAGGATGCCGTGAAGGGCAAAACCGAAATGGACGCGCTGGTGGCCTATTTGCAAGGCCTGGGCACCATCATCAAAAGCAAACGGTGATCTAAATGGATATCGGGATGATTCGTGGCCTGGGCACCGTAGTTGTCATGGTGGCCTTCATCGGACTGGCACTGTGGGTGTTCAGTCCCAAGCGCAAGTCGGAGTTTGAAGACGCGACCTTGCTGCCTTTCGCGGATGATCCCGAAGCCATCAAGCACGTCGAGCAAGCTTCTAGGAGTAACAAAGAATGACTACATTCTGGAGTCTGTACGTCACAGTCCTCAGTCTCGGTACGATCTTTTCCCTGACCTGGCTGCTGCTGTCGACCCGCAAGGGCCAGCGCGCAGAGCAGACGGACGAGACAGTCGGGCACTCCTTCGACGGGATCGAGGAGTACGACAACCCGCTGCCGAAATGGTGGTTCATGCTGTTCGTGGGCACCATCGTCTTCGCATTGGGCTACCTGGCGCTGTATCCGGGCCTGGGTAACTGGAAAGGCCTGCTGCCGGGTTACGGCTACCTCGACAACGAGAAGCAGACCCCGTTCGCCAACGGCCAGACCGGCTGGACCGGCGTTCACGAGTGGGAAAAGGAAATGGCCAGGTCGGACGCCAAGTTCGGTCCGATCTTCGCCAAGTTCGCGGCCATGCCAATCGAAGAAGTGGCCAAGGACCCGCAAGCCCTGAAGATGGGTGGCCGCCTGTTCGCCTCCAACTGCTCGGTTTGCCATGGTTCCGACGCCAAGGGCGCCTATGGCTTCCCTAACCTGACCGACGCCGACTGGCGCTGGGGCGGCGAGCCGCAAACCATCAAGACCACCATCATGGGCGGCCGTCATGCCGTGATGCCAGCGTGGGCTGAAGTGATTGGCGAGCAAGGTGTGGCCGACGTGGCCGCGTTTGTCCTGACCAACCTCGATGGCCGCAAGCTGCCAGAAGGCACCAAGGCCGATCCGGCTGCCGGGCAGAAACTGTTCGCCACCAACTGCGTGGCGTGCCACGGTCCGGAAGGCAAAGGCACGCCAGCGATGGGCGCACCTGACCTGACTCACCCTGCCGCGTTCATCTACGGTTCGAGCTTCGCTCAACTGCAGCAGACCATCCGTTACGGCCGTCAGGGCCAGATGCCTGCACAAGAACAGCTGCAAGGCAACGACAAGGTTCACCTGCTGGCCGCTTACGTCTACAGCCTGTCTCACGGTGAGAAGGCAGCGGACGCCCAGTAAGGCAAACGCTTGAAGCAACAAAAAACGGCCCCGCCAATGTGAATTGGCGGGGCCGCTCTGTTTAAGGCCAGGTGCCGACCTTCAGATGTTCAATCGCAAAGAGCGCTCATGAAGGGAAACAGGATTGAAAGCCCCACCCCGAAAACTCGTCCATAATTCTCAAGTCAATTGATTCAAGTCATTACACCATCAATTGATTTTACCAAACGTGACCAAAGGTCGCACCCGCAGGCCAGAGCGACAGGCGTATCATTGAGCCACTGCAACACCCCTTTTTGACCTCGGTCGGCACGTACTGACCGAGGCATTTTTCCACTGCCGTGGGATGCAATGATGAGCAACCAGATTCCGGTACACGACATCACTCCACCCAACAAGAACGCGAACAACAGCGTCGACCTCTACGCCTCCAGAGAAAAAATCTACACCCGTGCCTTCACCGGCCTGTTCCGCAACCTGCGGATGACCGGCGGTGCCGTGTTGTTCCTGCTGTATTTCGGCACTGTGTGGCTGAACTGGGGCGGCCATCAGGCGGTCTGGTGGAACCTGCCGGAGCGCAAGTTCTTCATTTTCGGCGCCACCTTCTGGCCCCAGGACTTCATCCTGCTGTCGGGCATGTTGATCATCGCCGCGTTCGGCCTGTTCTTCATCACGGTCTATGCAGGCCGGGTCTGGTGCGGTTACACCTGCCCGCAGAGCGTCTGGACCTGGATTTTCATGTGGTGTGAAAAGGTCACCGAAGGCGACCGCAACCAGCGCATCAAGCTCGACAAGGCGCCCATGAGCGCCAACAAGTTCCTGCGTAAATCCAGCAAGCACGCCATGTGGCTGCTGATCGGCTTCGTCACCGGCATGACCTTCGTCGGCTACTTCTCGCCGATCCGCGAATTGACCATCGACTTCTTTACCGGGGAAGCGGATGGCTGGTCGTACTTCTGGGTCGGTTTCTTCACCCTTGCCACTTACGGCAACGCCGGCTGGTTGCGCGAACAGGTGTGCATCTACATGTGCCCGTACGCACGCTTCCAGAGCGTGATGTTCGACAAGGACACCCTGATCGTCTCCTACGACCCGCGCCGTGGCGAGTCCCGTGGCCCGCGCAAAAAAGGTATCGACTACAAGGCCCAGGGCCTGGGTGACTGCATCGACTGCACCATGTGCGTCCAGGTCTGCCCGACCGGCATCGACATCCGCGACGGCCTGCAAATCGAATGCATCGGTTGCGCCGCCTGCATCGATGCATGCGACGCCATCATGGACAAAATGGAATACCCGCGCGGGTTGATCAGCTACACCACCGAGCACAACCTGTCCGGGCAGAAAACCCATAAACTGCGCCCGCGCCTTATCGGCTATGCCGTGGTGCTGCTGGCGATGATCAGCTTGCTGGTGACCGCATTCTTCATGCGCTCGCTGGTGGGTTTCGATGTCAGCAAGGACCGCGTGCTGTACCGCGAGAACGCCGAAGGCCGGATCGAAAACGTCTACAGCCTGAAAATCATGAACAAGGACCAGCGCGACCATACCTACGTGCTCGAAGCCTCTGGCCTGCCGGATCTCAAATTGCAGGGCCGGCGCGAGATCAAGGTCGCGGCCGGCGAGATCGTCAGCCAGCCTGCCGAGCTGTCCGTCGCACCGGAAAAACTGCCGTCGAGCACCAACGAGGTGAAATTCATCCTCAAGGATGCCGATGACGACAGCGTCCACATTGAAGCCAAGAGCCGGTTCATCGGCCCACAGAATCGTTGAGAGAACTGAACATGCCCGCAGCAACTGCCGCAAGCCCCTGGTACAAGCACCTCTGGCCATGGATCATCATCGGGATCCTGGCCTGCTCGGTGGCCCTGACCTTGTCCATGGTGACCATCGCGGTGAACAACCCGGACAACCTAGTCAACGACAATTACTACGAGGCCGGCAAAGGCATCAACCGCTCCCTCGACCGTGAGCTGCTGGCCCAGACCCTGAAAATGCGCGCCAGCGTTCATCTCGATGACTTGACCGGCGAAGTTGACCTGCGCCTGAGCGGCGAGAGCCAGCCCAAGACCCTGGAACTGAACCTGATCTCGCCGACCCAACCGGAGAAGGATCGCAAGATCACCCTGAGTCGCAGCGAAACCGAACAGGGCCGCTACATTGGCCAGTTGAGCGACAAGATCGAAGGCCGGCGTTTTGTCGAATTGCTCGGTACTCAGGACGACCACATCTGGCGCATGTTCGAAGAGGAACCGGTCAGCCATGACAAGGATCTGCTGCTGGGCGACGAACCGCTGCAAGGCGCGGAAGACCTGAAGAAGTAAAACCGCGCTTCGCGCATCGCGAGCAGGCTCGCTCCCACAGTGGATCTGCTGTGTACCGGAATCCTGTGCACGACACCGATCAAATGTGGGAGCGAGCCTGCTCGCGATGAGGCCCTCCCGGACGATGTAGACTCCACCTCATGACAACCCCATTCCCCTGCTATCACTGCGCCCTGCCCGTCCCGACCGGCAGTCGCTTCACCGCCGTCGTGCTCGGGGAGTCCCGCGAATTCTGCTGCCCGGGCTGCCAGGCCGTGGCCGAGGCCATTGTCGCCGGCGGCCTGGAAAGCTATTACCAGCACCGCAGCGAAGCCTCGGCCAACCCCGAGGCGCTGCCGGTGCAACTGGTGGACGAACTGGCGCTGTACGACCGCGCCGATGTGCAGCAGCCCTTTGTCCGCCACGATGGCGAACTCGCCGAAACCACGCTGTTGATGGAAGGCATCAGTTGCGCAGCCTGCGGCTGGCTGATCGAAAAACACCTGCGCACCTTGCCGGCCGTGGCCGAAGCGCGCCTGAACCTGTCCAACCACCGCCTGCACGTGCGCTGGAGCGATGCACAATTACCGCTGAGCCAGGTACTCAGCGAACTGCGCCAGATCGGTTACGCCGCACACCCGTATCAGGCCGACCGGGCCAGCGAACAACTGGCCAGCGAAAACCGCCTGGCCCTGCGCCAGCTCGGCGTGGCTGGGCTGCTGTGGTTCCAGGCGATGATGGCAACCATGGCCACCTGGCCTGAATTCAACATCGACCTCAGCCCTGAACTGCACACCATCCTGCGCTGGGTCGCCCTGTTCCTCACCACCCCGATCGTGTTCTACAGCTGCGCGCCGTTTTTCAAAGGCGCCATGCGCGATCTGCGTACCCGCCACCTGACCATGGACGTTTCGGTGTCGCTGGCCATCGGCAGCGCCTACATTGCCGGGATCTGGACGTCGATCACCGGGGTCGGCGAACTGTATTTCGATGCCGTCGGCATGTTTGCCCTGTTCCTGCTGGCCGGGCGTTATCTGGAACGGCGCGCCCGCGAGCGCACGGCCGCCGCTACCGCACAGCTGGTGAATCTGTTGCCTGCCTCGTGCCTGCGATTGGCACCCGACGGCCAGAGCGAACGCATTCTGCTCAGTGAACTGCGTGTCGGCGACCAGGTGCTGGTTCATCCCGGTGCCATTCTCCCGGCTGACGGCAAGATCCTCGACGGTCAGTCGAGTGTCGACGAATCGCTGCTGACCGGCGAATACCTGCCGCAACCACGCACCCTCGGCGATGCGGTCACCGCTGGCACCCTGAACGTCGAAGGCGCGCTGACCGTCGAGGTTCAGGCCCTGGGCCAGGACACTCGCCTCTCGGCCATCGTTCGCCTGCTCGATCGTGCCCAGGCCGAAAAGCCGCGACTGGCGGAAATCGCCGACCGCGCCGCGCAATGGTTCCTGCTGTTGTCGCTGATCGCTGCCGCCGCAATTGGCCTGCTGTGGTGGCAACTGGATGCCTCGCGTGCCTTCTGGATTGTGCTGGCGATGCTCGTGGCGACCTGTCCGTGCGCCTTGTCGCTGGCGACGCCGACCGCCCTCACCGCGGCCACCGGCACACTGCACAAACTCGGCCTGTTGCTGACCCGCGGCCATGTCCTGGAAGGCCTGAACCAGATCGACACGGTGATTTTCGACAAGACCGGCACCCTTACCGAAGGGCGCCTGGCGCTACGCTCGATCCGCCCGCTCGGCGCGCTCGACAGCGATCGATGCCTGAGCCTCGCCGCCGCCCTGGAAAACCGCTCCGAACATCCGATCGCCCGTGCTTTCGGACGCGCGCCACTGGCCGCCGAAGAAGTCCACAGCACTCCGGGCCTTGGCCTGGAGGGGCTGGTCGAGGGGCGACGCCTGCGCATCGGCCAACCGCGTTTCGTCTGCGAACTCAGCGGCGCCGGGGTGCCGTCGATACCCGAGGAAGCCGGCCAATGGCTGCTGCTCGGCGACAGCCAGGGACCGCTGGCCTGGCTCGTCCTCGATGATCGCTTGCGTGCCGATGCGCCCGCATTGCTGGCCGCGTGCAAGGCGCGTGGCTGGCGCACGCTGTTGTTGTCCGGTGACAGCTCGCCGATGGTCGCCAGCGTGGCAGCGCAACTCGGTATCGATGAAGCCCGCAGCGGTTTGCGTCCGGACGATAAACTGCAGGTCCTGCAACGACTGCACAAAGAAGGTCGCAAGGTGTTGATGCTCGGTGACGGGGTCAATGACGTGCCGGTACTGGCGGCTGCGGATATCAGCGTCGCCATGGGCTCGGCCACCGACCTGGCGAAAACCAGTGCCGATGCCGTGTTGCTGTCCAACCGCCTTGACGCGCTGGTGCAAGCTTTCAGCCTGGCGCGGCGCACCCGTCGGATCATTATCGAGAACCTGCTGTGGGCCGGGTTGTACAATGGCCTCATGTTGCCCTTCGCCGCCCTCGGCTGGATCACGCCGGTATGGGCTGCAGTGGGCATGTCGATCAGTTCGTTGACCGTGGTGTTGAACGCGCTGCGCCTGACTCGAATGCCGAGCGCGCCCACCCTCTCCGCCACGCCAGAAACCCGCCCGCTGCCGGCCTGAGCCGCACGGGCATGGAGTCCAGATGCCAGCTCTTTACGTGATGATTCCCGCTGCGCTGCTGATCGTGGCCATCGCCGTCTATATCTTCTTCTGGGCGGTCGACAGTGGTCAGTACGACGACCTCGACGGCCCGGCCCACAGCATCCTGTTCGACGACCAGGACCCGAACCACACCGCCGCCGTCGATGAGGCCAGCGGTCAACCAACCAATCCGGCCAAACCGCAAGACAAGGCCCCACCCCATGCTTGAGTTTGCGCCCCTGCTGGTGTCTGCGGTGATCCTCGGCTTGCTTGGCGGCGGCCATTGCCTGGGCATGTGCGGCGGCTTGATGGGCGCGCTGACCCTGGCGATTCCCAAGGAACAACGCAGTCGCCGCTTTCGCCTGCTGCTGGCCTACAACCTGGGGCGGATTCTGAGCTATGCCTGCGCCGGACTGCTGATCGGTCTGGCCGGATGGGCCGTGGCCAGCAGCCCGGCGGCGATGTTCATGCGTATCCTCGCCGGACTGCTGCTGGTCGCCATGGGCCTGTACCTGGCCGGTTGGTGGAGCGGCCTGACCCGTATCGAAAGCCTCGGTCGAGGCTTGTGGCAGCACATCCAGCCAGTCGCCAACCGGCTGCTGCCGGTATCGAGCGTTCCGCGCGCGCTGCTGTTGGGTGCACTCTGGGGCTGGCTGCCGTGCGGCCTGGTCTACAGCACCTTGTTATGGTCAGCCAGTCAGGGCAACGCGCTGGACAGTGCATTGTTGATGCTCGCGTTCGGGCTCGGCACCTGGCCGGTGCTGCTGGCGACAGGCCTTGCCGCCGAGCGCATCACCGCGCTGTTGCGCAAACGCAGCGTGCGGATGGCCGGCGGGATGCTGGTGATGTTGTTTGGTCTCTGGACCTTGCCGGGGCCGCATCAGCATTGGCTCATGGGGCATTAAACCGGCGGCGCGCCCATCGCGAGCAAGCTCGCGATGAGGCCCTCACAAACGACAAAGATTCTGACCTTGATGCAAATCAAGATCCCCCAACCCGCCCTCGCATAAAGTGGCTGACACTGCCAGCCTATCCGGGGGAATGCCCGCATGATGCTCGACGCCATTCGTTGGGACACCGATCTGATCCGCCGTTATGACCTGGCGGGACCGCGCTACACCTCGTACCCGACCGCCGTGCAATTCAACAGCCAGGTCGGCACCTTCGACCTGTTTCACGCCCTGCGCGACAGCCGCAAGGCCCAACGCCCGCTGTCGCTGTACGTTCACGTGCCGTTCTGCGCGAACATTTGCTATTACTGCGCCTGCAACAAGGTGATCACCAAGGATCGCGGCCGGGCGCAGCCGTATTTGCAGCGCCTGGAACAGGAAATCCGCTTGATCGCCTGCCACCTCGACCCCACGCAGAAAGTCGAGCAACTGCACTTCGGTGGCGGCACGCCGACCTTTCTCAGCCATGACGAACTTCGCCAATTGATGGCGCACTTGCGCAAACACTTCAATTTGCTGGACGACGACTCCGGCGACTACGGCATCGAGATAGACCCGCGCGAGGCCGACTGGTCGACCATGGGCCTGCTGCGCGAACTGGGCTTCAATCGGGTCAGCATCGGCCTGCAAGACCTCGACCCGGCGGTCCAGCGAGCGGTTAACCGCCTGCAAAGCCTGGAAGAAACCCGCGCAGTGATCGACGCTGCCCGCACCTTGCAGTTTCGCTCGATCAACATCGACCTGATCTACGGCCTGCCGAGACAGACGCCGGAGAATTTCGCCCGCACCGTCGACGAGGTCATCCGCCTGCAACCGGACAGATTATCGGTGTTCAACTACGCCCACCTGCCGGAACGCTTCATGCCGCAGCGGCGCATCAACAGCGATGAACTGCCGACGCCCGCGCAGAAACTGGAAATGCTGCAGCGCACCATTGAGCAACTGACCACTGCCGGCTACCGCTACATCGGCATGGACCACTTCGCCCTGCCCGATGACGAGCTGGCGATTGCCCAGGAAGAATCGACCCTGCAACGCAATTTCCAGGGCTACACCACTCACGGCCACTGCGACTTGATCGGCCTCGGCGTCTCGGCAATCAGCCAGATCGGCGACCTTTACTGCCAGAACAGCAGCGACCTGAACCACTATCAGAACGCCCTTGCGTCAATGCAGCTGGCCACCAGCCGCGGCCTGCTATGCAATGCCGATGACCGGCTGCGGCGCGCGGTCATCCAGCAGTTGATCTGCCATTTCAGCCTCGAATACGCCAACATCGAACAGGCCTTCAACATCGATTTTCAAGGCTACTTCGGCGAACTCTGGCCCCAACTGCAAGACATGGCAAAAGACGGGCTGATCGAGCTCGATCGCGACAGAATCACCATCCTGCCTACCGGGCGACTGTTGGTGCGCTCGGTGTGCATGGTTTTCGACGCGTACCTGGAACAACACAGTCGCCAGCGTTTTTCACGCGTAGTCTAATTCTGCAAGCAAACGCCCCAGACTGGCCTCGATATCCTATGGTGAGTTACCCTTACGTCTTATGTGTGAATTCCCACAAGGATTGAAGAAATGTCCGAGCCAGTAAAACTGCGCGCTCATAATCAAGCCCATTGCAAGGATTGCAGCCTGGCCCCTCTTTGCCTGCCACTTTCGCTGAATCTGGAAGACATGGATGCGCTGGACGAAATCGTCAAACGTGGCCGGCCTTTGAAAAAAGGCGAATTTCTGTTTCGTCAGGGCGATACCTTCGATTCTGTTTATGCAGTCCGCTCTGGCGCCCTCAAGACCTTCAGCCTGAGCGACACCGGTGAAGAACAGCTCACCGGTTTCCACCTGCCCAGCGAACTGGTCGGCCTGTCGGGCATGGACACCGAAAAGCACCCGGTGTCGGCACAAGCCCTGGAAACCACCTCGGTGTGTGAAATCCCCTTTGAACGCCTCGACGAACTGGCCCTGCAACTGCCGCAGTTGCGCCGTCAGTTGATGCGCGTGATGAGCCGCGAAATCCGTGACGATCAGCAGATGATGCTGCTGTTGTCGAAAAAGACCGCCGACGAACGCATCGCCACGTTCCTGGTCAACCTCTCGGCACGTTTTCGCGCCCGGGGCTTTTCCGCCAATCAATTCCGCCTGAGCATGTCGCGTAACGAAATCGGCAACTACCTGGGCCTGGCGGTAGAAACCGTGTCCCGCGTCTTTACGCGCTTCCAGCAAAACGAACTGATCGCGGCAGAAGGCAAGGAGATCCGGATTATCGACCCGATCCAGCTGTGTGCCCTGGCCGGTGGCTCACTGGAAAGCTGAATCAAACCGTTGCGGCTGAGCGAAACGGTTCAGCCGCCGTTATACTGCGTCGTTTGCAGCCCTGCCAGGATTCTCCGACTATGGCCTTCGACTCCTTCGACATCAAATCCCTGATACGCCCTGTGATCGACTTCCCGAAACCGGGTGTGATCTTTCGCGACATCACCCCGCTGTTCCAGTCGCCCACGGCCCTGCGCCTGGTGATGGACAGCTTCGCTCACCGTTACGTCGAGGCTGACTTCACTCATATCGGCGCCATGGATGCCCGTGGTTTCCTGATAGGTTCGGTACTGGCCTATCAATTGAACAAGCCGCTGGTACTGTTTCGCAAGCAAGGCAAGCTGCCGGCTGAGGTGCTGGCCGAAGGCTATGCGACCGAATACGGCGAAGCCTTCCTGGAAGTGCACGCCGACAGCCTGTGCGAGGGGGATTCGGTGGTGATGTTCGATGACCTGATCGCGACCGGCGGCACCCTGATTGCCGCTGCAAACCTGATCCGCCGCATGGGCGCCCGGGTGCATGAAGCGGCGGCGATTATCGATCTGCCGGAACTGGGTGGCTCGCAGCGTCTGGAAGACATGGGCATTCCTACGTTCTGCCTGACGCAGTTTGCCCTGACCGATAAATAAGCGGCGCCTGGACCGGCGCCATTCGCGAGCAGGCTCGCTCCCACGTTGACCGCGTTCTGTCAGGAAGAATGCAATCTTCTGTGGGAGCGAGCCTGCTCCGGGCGGCGATCCGACGAAGGCGTCAGCCGCTACACCGCAATAACTCAAAGTCCCATCTGCTTGCTGATGATCTCGTTCATCACTTCCCGCGTCCCGCCGCCAATCGACAGGATCCGGTTGTCGCGGTACAGCCGCTCCACCAGACTCTCGCGCATGTAACCCAGCCCACCGAGTATCTGCACCGCATCGGTGACGATCCGGTCTGCCGTATCCGTCGCAAAGTTCTTGGCCATGGATATCTCCTTGATTACGCTCTGCCCCGCCGCCATTTTCGCGGCCTGGCGGTAAGTGAACTCCCGGGACACTTCCAGCCCGGTCGCCATCTCGGCGAGACGATGCCTGATCACCTGAAACTTGCCGATCGGCTTGCCAAAGGCTTCACGCTGGCGCGCCCACTTCAGGCTCTCCTCCAGCGCCAGTTGTGCGGTCATGTTGGCCATCAATGCCAGGGCCAGGCGTTCGCTCTGGAAATTGCCCATGATGCAGGCAAAGCCCATGTTCTCGGCGCCTATCAGGTTTCCTGCGGGCACCCGGCAATCATCGAAGAACAGTTCAGCCGTGTCCGACGCCCACCAGCCCATTTTCTTCAGTTGCCGTCCTACGGTGAAACCGGGTGTGCCTTTCTCGATCAGTAACAGGCTAATGCCAGCGAAACCTGGCTCGCCCGTGCGCACCGCGACGGTATGGAAATCCGCGCGCACGCCGCTGGTGATAAAGGTCTTGCTGCCACTGACCCGGTAAAAATCACCCTCTCGTACCGCACGGGTTTGCAGGTTGGCAACGTCGGAGCCGCCACCGGGCTCGGTGATGGCCAGGGCGCTGATCTTCTCTCCCGACAGCACCTGCGGCAGCACACGATCACGCACTTCGGGCCGGGCCCACTTGAGAATGGGCGGCAAGCCGATATCCAGTGAGCCCAGGCCGGCAACCAGGCCGCCTGAGCCGCAGCGCATCAACTCTTCACTGGCGGCAACCTTGGCGAACAGATCCCCTTCGTGGCTGCCTCCGTAGACCTCCGGGTAACCGATGCCGAGAATCCCGGCCGCGCCGGCCTTGAGGTAGAGCTCGCGAGGAAAGCTTTCGGCTTCTTCCCACTGCTCGATATCAGGAAGAATCTCGCGCTCGACGAAACGTCTGACGCTGTCACGGACCAATTGGTGGCTGGGGTCGAAGTATTCCTGAAAGGCAGGCATCGGCGAGCTCCACTGAAGGGGTCAGTGAAGTTAACCGAGCGCTTGCTTGGTTTTCAACAGGATTGTGTGAACTCGACAGACCGCGGCACGCCTTTCGCGAGCAGGCTCGCGAAGACGTCAGCCCGGACAACACAAATTACAAAGTGATCGGCTTGCGCCCGGCAAACGAATGCGCCAGCGTGCCGCCATCGACCAGTTCCAGCTCGCCACCGAGCGGCACGCCATGGGCGATACGCGAGGCGATCAGGCCTTTGCTGCTGAGCAATTGGGCGATGTAGTGCGCTGTGGCTTCACCTTCCACGGTCGGGTTGGTGGCCAGGATGACTTCGGTGAAAGTGCCGGCCTCTTCGATCCGTGCCATCAATTGCGGAATGCCGATGGCTTCCGGCCCCAGGCCGTCGAGCGGCGACAGATGGCCCTTGAGCACGAAATAGCGCCCGCGGAAACCGGTCTGCTCCACTGCATAGACGTCCATCGGGCCTTCCACCACGCAGAGCAAGGTGTCGTCGCGACGGGTATCGGCGCATTGCGGGCACAGATCATCTTCTGTCAGTGTACGGCACAAGCGGCAGTGGCCGACCCCTTCCATGGCCTGGCTCAGGGCCAGCGCCAGTCGTGAGCCGCCGCTGCGGTCACGTTCGAGCAACTGCAACGCCATGCGCTGGGCGGTTTTCTGACCCACGCCTGGCAAAATTCGCAGGGCGTCGATCAGTTGGCGAATCAAAGGGCTGAAGCTCATGGTGGAAAAGTCCGACAAATCAACGAGACGCGGTTTATACCCGCGCCTCGGTTGAGCGTCAAATTGCAGCGTCAATAACTCAGTCCCGGGAAACCCGAACCACCAGTTTGCCGAAGTTGCGCCCTTCCAGCATGCCGATGAACGCATCGGGAGCCTGCTCCAGGCCATTGACCACGTCTTCGCGGAATCTCACCTTGCCATCGCGTACCCAGGGCGCCATGGCACTGAGGAATTCCGGCTGGCGATCACCATAGTCATCGAACACGATGAAGCCCTGGATGCGTACCCGCTTGGTCAACAAGGTGCGCTGCAACAGTGGCAGGCGATCCGGTCCGCTCGGCGTTTCATAGGCGTTATAGGAGGCAATCAGGCCGCAGAGTGGAATCCGTGCCTTGGGATTGAGCAACGGCACCACGGCGTCGAACACTTTGCCGCCGACGTTTTCATAATAAATGTCGATGCCTTTGGGACAGGCGTGTACCAGTTCTTCAGCAAAGTCGGGGCTCTTGTGGTCGATGCAGGCGTCGAAACCCAATTCGTCGACCACATACCGGCACTTGTCCGCGCCGCCAGCCACGCCGACCACACGCAGCCCCTTGATCTTCGCCACCTGGCCGACCACCGAGCCCACCGCGCCGGACGCCGCTGCAACCACCAGGGTTTCGCCGGCCTTGGGCTGGCCGATGTCCATCAGGCCCATGTACGCGGTCATGCCCGGCATCCCCAGCACCCCAAGGGCCATCGACGGACTTGGCAATCCCGACGGCACCGGGATGATGCTGCGTCCGTCATTGATGCTGTGGCTCTGCCAACCGGTGGTACCAACCACCAGATCACCTTCCTGAAATTTCGGATTGAGCGATCGCTCGACCCGGCTGACAGCGCCCCCGGTCATGACTTCGCCGATTTCCACCGGCGCAGCGTAGGAAGGTGCATCGCTCATGCGTCCGCGCATGTAGGGATCCAGCGACAGGAAAACAGTCTTGAGCAACACCTGACCGTCGGCCAGATCCGGCAGCGCCACCCGCTCCATACGGAAGTTTTCCGGCGTTGGCGCGCCTACCGGGCGAGAAGCCAGGACAATGCGTTGATTGAGGGTCATGGGGTCGGACATGGCAGCGTCTCCTGTGATCGATGGGGCTCGGTGATATAGGAAGCAGACCTGTGTGGCGGTATGGCGTTCGATGTTTACGAGGCGACTTCATCGCGGGCAAGCCCGCTCCCACAAGATTCGCGGCATTCGCAAAACCTGAGGGACCGAGCTCACGATGACGGCATTCCAGACACTACATCTCCAATGCCGGAAAACAAAAATGCCAGGCGCAATGCCTGGCATTTTTGTAGCTCATCTGCCGCCTGAAGGCGAATCAGAATGGCAGTTTCATGCCCGGCGGCAGTTGCATGCCGGCTGTCATGCTGCCCATTTTTTCCTGGCTGTTGGCTTCGATCTTGCGCACGGCGTCGTTGACGGCGGCAGCGACGACCGCTTCCAGCATTTCCTTGTCGTCCTCGCTCAGGCCTTCAACCAGGCTTGGGTCGATGGTGACGCTCTTGACGTCATGGCGACCGGTCATCACCACGGTGACCATATCGCCACCGGCCTTACCGGTGACTTCGGCGTTGGCCAGTTCTTCCTGCATCTTGGCCATTTTTTCCTGCATCTGCTGCGCCTGCTTCATCAGGCCGGCCATGCCACCTTTCATCATGGTAATCACCTCAAAAGTACTTGGATCAAAACAGCGCCCGGCCCATGCGGCCGAGCACCCTCAGTTATTAGCCCTGAGTGACCAGGGCGTCGACAGGCTCAATAGTATCGTTACGGATCACCGCACCGAACTGCTGCATCATTTGCTGGATGAACGGATCACCGTGGATCGATTCCTCCGCCTCGCGCTGACGGTCGGCGCGGCGGCGCGAAGCCGCCTGTGCCGGGGTTTCCTGCTCGGGCTTGATCAGCTCGATGTTCAGGGTCAGCGTGCGCTGGTGATACTGGTTCAGCGCATCGTTGAGACGACGCTGCTGAGTGGCGTTGAACAAGGCGCTGTGGGCCGGGTCCAGGTGCATCAGCCAATTGTCGCCATCCACCGCGATCAGCGTGCAGTTGGCGGCGATACTGCCGGTCATGCCGGAAATCGGCAATTTCGGGAACAGCTCCAGCCATTGCAGGGCCAGGCCGGTGGCCGGCATTGCCGCGGGCTCAGGCTCGGGCTCCGGAGCCGGGTCAGCGGCATGCTCGCTGGCCAGTTCGTCGAGGTAACTGTAGGCCGAATCCATGTCCGGCTCGATGTAATCCTCGTCCAGCGGCGGCTCGTCATCCAGGTCCATGCCCGGCGTCGCGGCATCGACGTCGGCCACCGAAGGTTCCGGGATCGGCGCGGCGGCCCACTCCGGGGCGTCCGGCACCACGCTGTCCGGCGTTGGCGACGGCATCGGTGGTAATTCAGGTTGTTCGCTGGCGGTTTCCAGTACGGGCTCCACCGCCGGTTGCTGAATGGGCGCGGGCTCGACCGGGTCATTCCATGGCAGGTCGACAACCTCTTCGACCACCTCCGCTTCAACCACAGGCACAGGCGCAGGTTCTGGCACAGGTACGACGACCGGCGCTGCCGCAGCCGCTATTGGTGCAACGGCCGCAGCGACTACCGGCGCAACAACCGGCGCGGCAGCCACTGAATTTGCGGAATCAACTGTGGCCCGGCTGATCCCCACTGGCTTTAGCGGTTGCCTTGGGGCATCCGCGGTGTCTGCGGGCCGGAACGCCAGCATCCGCAGCAATACCATTTCAAAACCGCCCCGGGGATCCGGCGCCAGCGGCAAGTCGCGGCGGCCGATCAGGCCCATCTGGTAGTAGAACTGCACGTCTTCGGCCGGCAACGCCTGGGCCAGTGTCAGCACGCGATCACGGTCGCCATGACCGTTATCGACACCTTCCGGCAACGCCTGGGCGATGGCAACGCGGTGCAGCACATTGAGAATTTCCGAAAGCACGCCATTCCAGTCCGGACCCTGTTCGGCCAGGTGGCGGATGGCTTCGAGCAACGCCTTGGCATCGCCTTCGATCAACGCATGCAGGACGTCGTAGACCTGCCCGTGATCGAGCGTCCCGAGCATCGCCCGCACGTCGGCGGCCAGAACCTTGCCTTCACCGAAGGCAATGGCCTGATCGGTCAGACTCATGGCATCGCGCATCGATCCGTCGGCGGCACGGCCCAGCAACCACAGCGCATCCTCTTCGAACGGCACATTCTCGGCACCCAGCACGTGGGTCAAGTGCTCGACAACGCGTTCCGGCGTCATATTCTTCAGGGAGAACTGCAGGCACCGCGACAGAATCGTTGCAGGAAGTTTCTGCGGGTCGGTGGTCGCCAGGATGAACTTGACGTAGGGTGGCGGCTCCTCAAGGGTTTTGAGCAGCGCGTTGAACGAATGGCTGGAGAGCATGTGCACTTCGTCGATCAGGTAGACCTTGAAGCGCCCGCGGCTCGGGGCGTACTGCACGTTGTCGAGCAATTCGCGTGTATCTTCGACCTTGGTACGGCTCGCGGCGTCGATTTCGATCAGGTCGACAAAGCGGCCCTCGTCGATTTCGCGGCACACCGAACATTCGCCGCAGGGGGTCGAAGTGATACCTGTTTCACAGTTCAGGCATTTGGCAATGATCCGCGCGATGGTGGTCTTGCCGACCCCACGGGTACCGGTAAAGAGGTAGGCGTGGTGCAGCCGCTGGCTGTCCAAGGCATTGATCAGAGCCTTGAGCACATGGGTCTGGCCGACCATTTCGCGGAACGAGCGCGGACGCCATTTACGTGCAAGAACCTGATAACTCATCGAAAACCGTCGCAGCGAAGGAAGCAGAAGCGGCTAATGCTAGCGGAGCAAGGCACAAATTGCATCCGGTGCGCTCGTGTATTCTGGCCAAGCTGCACATCAGGGGCTTTTAACGGAGTGTTTATGAGGCTGGCCATGGGGGCATTGCTGTTGATCAGCCTGGACGGAGCGGCCGCGCCAGCACCGCTGCGCTTCGTGATAAGCGACAGTTGGACCATGCCCATGGTGCAACTTGAACGGGGCAAACCGACCCAGGGCATCCTGTATGACGTGATGCTCAGTCTCGCGACCCAGGTCGGCTTACCGGCCGAATTCCATGTATTGCCCCGCGGGCGAGTGCAAAGCGCCATGGAGCAAGGCGAGGTCGATGTCCGCTGTTATGCCGCGCAATCGTGGCTGCCCCGACAGTCCGGCGACTACATCTGGAGCATCCCGCTCTTTACCCAGCCCGACCTGTTGGTCGCCCGGCATGCGCAGCCCGACGCCGTGAACCCGGCGGATCTGCCACACCAGTCCATCGGTACCGTGCTGAGCTACAGCTACCCGGCCCTGCAACCGCTGTTCGACACCGATCGGTTACAGCGCGACGACGCACGCAGCCAGGAACAGGTGCTGGAAAAACTCCTCGCCGGCCGCAACCGCTATGCCGTCAGCAATCGATGGAGCCTGGACTGGTTCAATCAGCGCCTGCTGCCGGAGCAACAATTGCACAGTGTGGCGGTGCTGCAAGAGCAGAGTGTCGGCTGCTACGTACGCAACGACCCGCAAGTGCCGGCGGAACGCATTCTGCGCACCCTGGTGCGGATGAAGATGTCCGGGGAGATCAATGCGACAGTTCGGCTGTATATCGGTGGCGAGCCTGCGGCTGTGGATAAATCGGAAACGACGAAAAACCGCCCCGGACAAGATCCTGGCAGCTAGCAAAAAGGGGGGGGGTCAGAAAGATAACGTGAGAGAATACTCACGTGGCGTTAAGGTGGTAACCCCACCAGCCACACCCCGGCACACAATGTCACCGCTGCGGCTGCTCCCTTCCAGGCCTGACCGGGTTCACGGCTGATCGTTGCGGGGGGACCGATGGGGTCACCATAACGACACTCACCTGTCGGCGAGCCGCGCCATTGTACCTATCTGAGGCGAAGTTACAACCGTTGGATGCGGATTAAAAATATGAGGGGGTTCAAGCACTTGCTATTGCGCCTGCAGCACCTCGTCCGCCCTGCCGCCCTCCTGCTGAATCACCAGGTGGATAAAGTGCAGCCTGGCAATCACCGCCGGCGGCAGGACGAACGGATAGAAATCCGGCTGCCCCATGCTGCGCGATAGCTCATTGAGCATGCCCGCCAGCTCGATCCACGCGTTGACGAACGACAGAAAAGCCGCACCACCGGGATGCTGTGGATCATAGAGGGTTTCAGGCGGAAACGGCCGATAGTCGAAATCCATGTCCCGGGCGCTCATGCCAAAGCCCAGCGCAGTGTCCACGGCATCCATCATGTGCAGGTAATGCGCCCAGGTTTCCGCCCAGTCTTCCCATGGGTGCATGGTCGCGTAGGCGCTGACGTAGTGCTGCTGCCAGTCGAGCGGCGCGCCCTGCTGATAATGTCGCTCGAGGGCTTCGGCATAGCTGGCGCGCTCATCGCCGAACAACCGGCGAAAGGGTTCCAGCCAATGGCTACTGGCGATCAAGCGGTCCCAGTAATAATGTCCGACTTCGTGACGAAAATGCCCGAGCAGCGTGCGATAGGGTTCGTGCAATTGCGCCCGCACCTGCTCGCGGTGCGCGTCGTCGGCTTCCTTGATATCGAGGGTGATCAGGCCATTGGCATGCCCGGTGGTGGGCGGTTTGCCTGCGAGGTCCATGCCGATGAAATCGAAGGCCAGGCCGGTCTCTTCATCGACTGTCTTGGGAGCCACCGACAACCCCAGGCTGACCAGTTGCGCGACCAGGCGCCGCTTGGCGGTTTCCACCTTGCGCCAGCGATCGTGGTTGTCGGCTATCGACAGATCGGGAATGGTGCGATTGAGACTGCAGGCAACGCACAAGATCTCGTGATCATTGGCAGGTAGCAACCAATTACAGGCCGCCGGGGAGTCGAGGTTGGCGCAACGTCGAAACAGGCCAGTCTCCGGATCGACATCAAGCAGCCAGGTGCCCGCTTGCACACCCGGTTGCAGTGAGGACAATCGACTCTGCTCCGGCTGATAACCCAACGCCGCCGAACAGGCCAGGCACTGGCTGTTGCGAAAAAACAGCGACTGCCCGCAACGACACAGCCAGACCTTGCCGCTGCGCGAACTTTCGCCCATGAACGGCGCGGCGATGCGCGAGCTGAGCTGTTCGAAGAAACGGTACATGGCGATCTCTCCCTAGGCTTGCCAAGACTAGATCATTCCCCAGTGGTGATCGTTCCCGTTTTCTGCGGGGCTGTTGAAATCGTCTTCGCGAGCAGGCTCGCACCCACAAAGTAACTGGGCGTTCCCGGCAGCTGTGTCTGGCCGAGATCCCCCGGGGGAGCGGGCTCGCGAATGCTGTCAGATCGAAATGCCGTGATCCTTCAGGAAGCTGACAAACGCCTCTTCATCCAGCACCTTCAGCCCCAGCTCATTGGCCTTGGTCAACTTGGAGCCCGCGCCGGGCCCAGCCACCACGCAATGGGTCTTGGCCGATACCGAACCGGCGACCTTGGCCCCCAGGCTTTCGAGCTTGTCCTTGGCCACATCGCGGCTCATCAGTTCCAGCGAGCCGGTCAGCACCCAGGTCTGCCCGGCCAGTGGCAAGCCTTCGACGAGCTTCTTCTCACTCTGCCAGTGCATGCCGAAATCAAGCAGTTGCTTCTCGGCCGCTTCGGCCAATTGGCGATTTTCCTCGACCGCAAAGAACTCGCGAACCGAATTGGCCTGTTTCTCTGGAAGAGCCTGGCGCATATCGAGCCAATCCGCGCCGATCACCGCCTGCAGCGTGCCGAATTTGTCTGCCAGCTTCTGCGCCCCGCCCGGCCCCACCGAAGGGATGTGCAATTTGTCGAGGAAACCACCCAAGGTAGTACTGGCCGCAAACTCAGCGCCAAGCTCGCCCTGGTCCTGAATCTGCATGCCATGCTTGAGCAAATCGGCGATCACCTGTTGGTTGTGCGCGTCCTCGAAGAAGCTGTGGATCTCGTACGCGACTTCCAGCCCGACGTCCGGCAAGTACGTCAGCACCTGTGGCAAGGCCTGCTGCACCCGCTCCAGCGAACCCAGGGAACGGGCCAATACCTTAGCCGTCTCCTCGCCGACATCGGGAATGCCGAGGGCGTAGATGAACCGCGCCAGGCCCGGCTTCTTGCTGTCTTCGATGGCGCCGAGCAGGTTCTTGCTCGACAGCTCGGCAAAGCCTTCCAGGTCGACGATTTGCTCGAACGTCAGGGCGTACAGATCGGCCGGCGAACTCACCAGGCCTTCGTCCACCAGTTGCTCGACACTCTTCTCCCCCAGGCCCTCGATGTCCATGGCGCGCCGGGACACGAAGTGAATGATTGCCTGTTTCAATTGTGCGCCACAGGCCAGACGGCCGACGCAGCGATAAACCGCGCCTTCGCTGATCGTCTCGCGGCCCTTGCTGCGCTTGATCAGTTGCGTGCGCTCGACATGGGAACCGCACACCGGGCACTGCTCGGGAATCTGCACCGGCCGGGCGTTTTCCGGACGACGCTCAATGACCACTTGCACCACTTGCGGAATCACGTCACCTGCACGACGGATGATCACCGTGTCACCGATCATCAGGCCCAGGCGCGCCACTTCATCCATGTTGTGCAGCGTGGCGTTGGCCACCGTGACACCGGCGACCTTGACCGGTTTCAGACGCGCCACCGGCGTCACCGCACCGGTGCGGCCGACCTGGAACTCCACATCGAGCAGTTCGGTGAGTTCTTCCATCGCCGGGAATTTGTGGGCAATGGCCCAACGCGGCTCACGGGCACGAAAACCCAGTTCGCGCTGGGAGGCAATGCTGTTGACCTTGAACACCACGCCGTCGATTTCATAAGGCAGTGCGCTGCGCCGCTCACCGATGTCGCGGTAGTAATCCAGGCATTCGGCGATACCCTGCGCCAGTTTCAGCTCATGACTGATCGGCATGCCCCAGGCCTGGAGCTGCTGCAAATTGCCAACGTGCGTATCGGCAATGTCCGCCGACACCTGGCCGATGCCATAGCAGCAGAACTCCAGCGGGCGGTTGGCGGTGATCTTCGAGTCCAGCTGGCGCAAACTGCCTGCCGCCGCGTTGCGCGGGTTGGCGAACGTCTTGCCACCGACTTCCAGCTGCGTGGCGTTGAGCCGCTCGAAACCGGCCTTGGACATGAACACTTCGCCGCGCACTTCCAGAGTCGCCGGCCAGCCAGTACCGTGCAGCTTGAGCGGAATGTTGCGTACCGTGCGCACGTTGACGCTGATGTCTTCGCCCGTCGTACCATCGCCGCGGGTCGCACCGCGCACCAGGATGCCATCCTGATACAACAGGCTGACGGCCAGGCCATCGAGCTTGGGTTCACAGCTATATTCAACGGTTGCGCCGCCACCGAACAGGTCGCCCGCCGGCAAATCCAGGCCTTCGGTCACCCGACGGTCGAACTCGCGCATGTCGGTTTCTTCGAAGGCGTTACCGAGACTGAGCATCGGCACTTCGTGACGCACCTGGGTAAACGCCGACAGCGCCGCGCTGCCCACTCGCTGGGTGGGCGAGTCGCTGGTGATCAGTTCGGGATTGGCCGCTTCCAGCGCCTTGAGCTCGTTGAACAAGCGATCGTATTCGGCGTCCGGAATGCTCGGCTCGTCGAGCACGTGGTAACGATAGTTGTGCTGATCCAGCTCAGCGCGCAGCTCTAAAATACGGTTCTTGGCGGCGGTCATGGGTGTTCTCTCATAAAGCAAAAGAGCAGCCGAGGCTGCTCAATATGTTTTGCCGATCATCCCGCGCGCCGCGCGGGAATAACCATTTCAATCAACGCTTCTGGGTCAATGCGCGGCGTTCAAACTCCACGATGCGCTGACGGTAGTGCTCGATCGTCTGGGCGGTCAGTACGCTGCGCTGATCGTCCTTCAGTTCGCCATTGAGCTCCTGGGACAGTTTACGCGCCGCCGCCACCATCACGTCGAAGGCTTGCTTCGGATGGCGAGGGCCTGGCAGCCCCAGGAAGAAGCTCACCGCCGGGGTGCTGAAGTGGTCGATGTCGTCCAGGTCGAATACACCCGGCTTGACGGCATTGGCCATGGAGAAGAGGACTTCACCGTTGCCCGCCATGCTTTCGTGACGGTGGAAAATATCCATCTCGCCGAAACGCAGGCCGCTTTCCAGAATGTTCTGCAACAGCGCCGGGCCCTTGAAGCCGGCAGCGTCGCGGCAGATCACGCTGATCACCAGCACTTCTTCAGCTTGCGGCTGATCCTTGTCGCTGACCGATGGCGAGGATTTGGTTTCGGCCGGGAAATCGTCGTCGCGGCTGCTGAAGCTCGGGCCGCCGTCCAGATCCAGGCTGAGGTTCATGTCGCCCTGGGAAGGCTCGCTGTGGCTACGCTTGCCGCGCTTGGAACCCGACTCGCGAGGCTCCCGGGCCGGCATGCTCACCGACGGCAGGTCCTGCTCGTCCAGTTGCGGCTCTTTATGGGTGTCCAGCACGCGCGGCGGGCCCAGCAGCTCGGCGCTGCTGTCCTCGTCCGGCAGGTTGGACAGACTTCGATCAAGACGGAACTTCAGTTTTCCCTTGCCGCCGCGCATACGGCGCCAGCCATCGAAAAGAATACCGGCAATGACAATTATGCCGATGACGATCAGCCACTCGCGCAGACCGATTTCCATGTAATCCCGTGCCTCTATGAAAAATGCTGAAAAATAAGGGGTTTACAACCTGTAAACCGCTTTAAAACGTGGCGCCAACTCTATGTTCTGACAGGCGTTTTGCCCACGTATACGAAAAATTGACATTAAACTAGCACGACCAAAGGTAACTTTACACCGTCTACCACGTTGGCTAGCGCGAATATGTCGATTGGCCAGCAAGTCGAAGCGTTGAAAAGAGTCCTACTAACCGTAAACACCCTTCCTGCAACCACGACTCAGGCGTCCACCATCGCCATCGCCTCCTCGACATCCACTGCCACCAGACGCGAACAACCGGGTTCGTGCATCGTCACACCCATCAGTTGTTCGGCCATTTCCATAGCGATCTTGTTGTGAGTGATATAGATGAACTGCACTGTCTGTGACATCTCTTTTACCAATCGCGCGTAGCGTCCAACGTTAGCGTCATCCAGTGGCGCGTCAACCTCATCGAGCATGCAGAACGGCGCCGGGTTCAACTTGAAGATCGCAAAAACCAGGGCCAATGCGGTCAGGGCTTTTTCGCCGCCGGAGAGCAAATGGATGGTGCTGTTCTTCTTCCCTGGCGGCTGCGCCATGATTGTTACCCCTGTATCGAGTAAATCTTCGCCCGTCAGTTCCAAATACGCGCGGCCTCCACCGAAAACTTTTGGGAAAAGCGCCTGTAAACCGCCATTGATCTGATCAAAGGTATCCTTGAAGCGGTTGCGGGTTTCCTTGTCGATCTTGCGAATCACGTTCTCAAGGGTTTCAAGCGCCTCCACCAGATCGTCGTTCTGGGCATCCAGATAACGTTTACGTTCCGATTGTTGCTGGTACTCATCGATGGCCGCCAGGTTGATCGCGCCCAGGCGCTGAATCCTCGCGGCGATGCGCTCGAGTTCTTCCTCGGCGTCCTTCTCGCTGGCCTCGGCAGTCAATGTCGCGAGTACGCCGTGGAGATCGTAGCCGTCTTCCAGCAACTGGTCCTGCAAGGTCTTGCGGCGCACGGTCAGGGCTTGCCATTCCATACGCTGGGTTTCGAGCTGACTGCGAATCAACTGGGATTGTTGTTCGGCCTGGCTGCGGCGCTTCTCGGCGTCGCGCAATTCGCGGTCGGCGTCTTCGAGGGCGATCTGCGCGGTCTTGAGTTCTTCGTCGACGGTCATGCGTTTGTCGAGCAACTCCTCGAGCTTCAAACGCAATTCTTCCAGTGGCGCTTCGCCCTCCTCCAGATTGAGACTCAGTTGCTCGCGTTTTTCGGTCAGCCGCTCGGACTGCATCTCCAGCCGCTCCAGCGCCTGGCGCGTCGAGTCATGCTGTGCCTTGAGCGAACCCAAACGCACCGCCAACTGGTGGGCGTGATCCTTGTGTTGCCGCGCTTCCTGACGCACCCGGTCCAGGCGCTCACGCAAACTGTCGCGCTGCGCCAGCAGCAGTTCACGCTGCTCGGTGTCCTGCGCCATGCTGTCGAGGGCTTCCTGCAAGTGCAGGCGCGCCTCACCGATGTTTTCGTGCTCCAGGGCCCGTTGCTCGTCCAGTTCGGTGAGCTCTTCGTCAAGGCGGGTACGGCGCAGGGTCAATTGCTCGACCTTGGCTTTGCCGGCCGACAATTGAGCCTTCAATTCACCTTGCTGACGCGCTTCGTCCTGCAGCAAGCGACGCAAATGTTCGCGACCGTTTTCCTGCTGACGCTGTTGCGCCCTGAGATTCTGAAGCCGGGTTTCCAGGGTTTCGACAGCGGCTTCAAGCGTTTCGCGCTCAAGGCCCAGTTGCTGGATTTCCTGACCACGGGCGAGCACGCCGCTTTCCGCTTCGCTGGCTCGGCGTACACGCAGAAAATGCCGACCGACCCAGTAACCGTCACGGCTGATCAGGCTCTGCCCTGCAGCCAGTTGCCCGCGTAAGGCCAAGGCCTGTTCAAGGCTGTCGACCGGCTTGACTTGCCCCAGCCATGGCGACAGGTCGATCTGCGCCTCGACCTTGTCCAGCAAGCTGCCCGGCACTCGTATGCCATCGCTGGCCGGGCTGAGCAAACGCAAATCGCCCTGGGCAAAACCCGACAGATCGAAATCGTTGAAATCGTCCACCAGCACCGCTTGCAGGTCGGCGCCGAGAACGGTTTCCACCGCCAGCTCCCAACCGGCTTCAACCTTCAGGCCTTCGGCCAGGCGCGGGCGATCCGCGAGATTTTGTTCGCGCAACCACTCGGCGGTGCCGGTGCCCGGGTCAAGCGCGGCTTGCTGCAAGGCCTCAAGCGAAGCCAGTCGACCGTTGAGCCGCTGCAAATCGCCCTGGGCCTGTTGTTGCGCCGACAGCGCCTGCTGCAGCTCCTGACGCAATTGCTCAAGCTTTTCGACCTGCGCTTGTTCGCTGGTCTGCAAATCCTCAAGGGTCGCTTCGGATTCAGCGAGCTGCTCGCTGAGCTCCATGATTGCCGCGTCTTCCGGGTCCGCCGAGAGCAAGGCGCGCTCTTCGCCAAGACGTTTCTGGCGATCGGCCAGACGCTCAAGGCTGGTTTCCAGCTGCTGGATCCGCGATTGCTGCACTTCGGCCTGACGGCGCGGCTCGGCGGCGGTGAGGTTGAACGTATCCCACTGCTCCTGCCAGCCATGCATGGTGGTTTCGGATTCTTCCAGCGCGGCGGCGGCCTCTTCGGCGGCGGCGCTGGTGACTTCCTGTTCCGGGGTGAGCATGTCCAGCTCTTCGCCGAGGGTCAGCAGCAGCGTGCGGTCGTGGCCCAGGTGCGATTCGGTTTCCAGGCGTGCGCGCTCGGCTTCTTTCAGGTCATCCTGCAATTGCCGTAGACGCTGCTGGCCGTGCTGGATGCTCTGCTCGACCCGGGCAATGTCGCCGCCGACCGAGTAGAAGCGCCCTTGCACCAGATTGAAGCGCTCCGACAGGTCGTGGTGCCCGTCACGCAGGCGCTCGATGCTCGCATCGGCATTGCGTTGTTCGGCCACCAGGGCTTCGAAAGAAATCTCCTGATTACCGATGATCGCTTCACGCTGGCCGACCTGATCGTTCAGCGCCTGCCAGCGCAGGGCCGACAATTGGGCCTTGAGCTGACGCTCCTCGCCCTTGAATTCCTGATACTTTCTGGCGGCCTCGGCCTGGCGGTGCAAGCGTTCGAGCTGACGCTCAAGCTCTTCACGCAGGTCGGTGAGGCGCTCAAGGTTTTCGTGGGTGCGGCGGATACGGTTTTCCGTCTCGCGCCGGCGCTCCTTGTACTTGGAGATCCCCGCCGCTTCTTCGATGAAGTTGCGCAGGTCTTCGGGCTTGGACTCGATCAGCTTGGAGATCATCCCCTGCTCGATGATCGAGTAGCTACGCGGGCCAAGGCCGGTGCCGAGGAAGATGTCAGTGATGTCGCGGCGCCGGCATTTGGTGCCGTTGAGGTAATAAGTGGTCTGGCTGTCGCGGGTCACTTTGCGGCGAATGGAAATTTCCGCGTAGGCAGCGTACTCGCCGAGCAATGTCCCGTCGGAGTTATCGAACACCAGCTCGATGCTGGCCTGGCTCACCGGCTTGCGGCTGGTGGAGCCGTTGAAGATGACGTCGGTCATCGACTCGCCGCGCAGGTTCTTCGCCGAACTCTCGCCCATTACCCAGCGCACGGCGTCGATGATGTTCGACTTGCCGCAGCCATTGGGCCCGACCACCGCCGCCATGTTACTGGGGAAGTTCACCGTGGTCGGGTCGACGAAGGACTTGAACCCCGCCAGCTTGATGCACTTTAGGCGCACGCTCAGGCGTCCGTCAGAGCGGAGATCACCAGATCGCAACTGCGCTGGGCGTAAGCCGTCAGCACCACGCGAATCTGCGCAAAGTCACGGGCGATCACGGCCGCGAGCAAGCGTTCGAACAGTTCCAGAAACTCGCTCATCGAAGCCTTGCGCTGGTCCAGGGCAAGGAAATAGGCACGACTCATGGCCGGCTGCAGATTCTCGACGGTTTCCTGCAGGTACGGGTTGTTGGCAAACCCATAGGCGGCTCGCATCACGTTGAAACTTTCATCGACGAAGGTGTGGATGTCCTGGCGCTCGTAGCTGGCGGTCAGGCGCTGCTGAATCTGCACGAACGGCGCCAGGTCAGCCTCGACTTTCCAGCCACTGGCCACCGAGTTGGCCAGCAGGATGTACATCTCGCTCATCAGCGTGCACAGGCTCTGCACCTTGTGTGCGGTGAGCTCGGTCACGTGGGCGCCACGTCGCGGCAGGATCGCGATCAGGTGCCGACGCTCGAGGATCAGCAAGGCCTCGCGGACCGAACCACGGCTGACATTGAGGGCCAGTGTGACCTTCTGTTCCTGGATGCGCTCCCCGGGCTTCATTTCGCCGCGAATGATGCGTTCGGCGAGGTGGTGAGCGATTTGCTCGGCGAGGCTGTCCGGCGCCTTGAACGTCATGGTTGTTCTTCAAACTCTTCGATCTGTACAAGCGGCGCAGTGTAGCGCAATTGCTGCCTCATGGCGGAGTGCCCACCCGGAGGTTTTTGGCACGATTCAAGCAGAATTCAGGCAAAAAGGCAGGCTATCGAACCAACGACAATAATTAAGGAACAGGATGTTAATCGACAAAATGCAATTTCCTGACCTTTAAGTCAGAAAATCATTGACCGAAAAGTCAGACCTGCTAAATTCGGTCCTATCGGTTAACAACAATAATGAGTCTGCGAGGCCTTCCGTGATCCAGTTTTTACTAAACCAGGAACTCCGTAGCGAGCACGCCCTGGACCCGAACCTGACCGTGCTCAATTATCTGCGCGACCATGTGGGCAAGCCCGGCACCAAAGAAGGCTGCGCCAGCGGTGACTGCGGCGCCTGCACCGTGGTGGTCGGCGAATTGCAAACGGATGATGACGGCCGCGAACACATTCGCTATCGCAGCCTCAACTCGTGCCTGACCTTCGTGTCGTCCCTGCACGGCAAACAACTGATCAGCGTTGAAGACCTCAAGCACAAAGGTCAACTGCACAGCGTGCAGAAAGCCATGGTCGAATGCCACGGCTCGCAATGCGGCTTCTGTACCCCAGGCTTCGTGATGTCTCTGTTTGCCCTGCAAAAGAACAGCGATGCACCGGATCATGCCAAAGCCCACGAAGCACTGGCCGGCAATCTCTGCCGCTGCACCGGCTACCGGCCGATCCTGGAAGCCGCCGAACAGTCCTGCTGCGGCAAGCAACCGGACCAGTTCGACGCCCGCGAGGCCGACACCATTGCGCGCCTGAAAGCCATTGCCCCTAGCGATATCGGCGAGCTCAACAGCGGCGACAAACGTTGCCTGGTGCCGCTGACCGTGGCCGACCTGGCCGACCTCTACGACGCTTATCCACAGGCTCGCCTGTTGGCTGGCGGCACCGACCTGGCGCTGGAAGTCACGCAGTTCCACCGCACCCTGCCGGTGATGATCTACGTCGGCAACGTCGCCGAGATGAAACGCATCGAACGTTTTGACGATCGTCTGGAAATCGGCGCAGCCACGGCCCTTTCCGATTGCTACGAGGCCTTGAACGCCGAGTACCCGGACTTCGGTGAATTGCTGCACCGCTTCGCCTCCTTGCAGATCCGCAACCAGGGCACCCTCGGCGGCAACATCGGCAACGCCTCGCCGATTGGTGACTCGCCGCCCCTGCTGATCGCCCTCGGCGCGCAAATCGTGCTGTGCAAAGGCGAAACCCGCCGCACCCTGGCGCTGGAAGACTACTTCATCGATTACCGCGTCACGGCGCGCCAGGAAAGCGAGTTCATCGAGAAGATCATCGTGCCGCGCGCCAGCGTCGAAAAACTGTTCCGCGCCTACAAAGTTTCCAAGCGCCTGGATGACGACATTTCCGCCGTGTGTGCTGCCTTCAACATTCGCCTGGAAAACGGCGTGGTGGCCGAGGCCCGCGTCGCGTTCGGCGGCATGGCGGCCATCCCGAAACGCGCTGCTGCTT
Organism: Pseudomonas sp. B28(2017); assembly: GCF_002113025.1. Classification (GTDB taxonomy): domain Bacteria; phylum Pseudomonadota; class Gammaproteobacteria; order Pseudomonadales; family Pseudomonadaceae; genus Aquipseudomonas. Next base: position 300,508 of record NZ_NEJH01000004.1, read on the forward strand.
GCGAGGCCGCATTGCTCGGTTCGCCGTTCAACAACGCCACCGTTGAACGTGCCTGCGCCGCCTTGGGCGAAGATTTCACGCCGCTCTCGGACTTCCGCGCCAGCAAGGAATATCGCTTGCTCAGCGCGCAAAACCTGCTGCGCAAATACTTCATCGAACTGCAAACACCGCACATCGAGACTCGGGTGACCGCTTATGTCTAATCATCACGCCGTAGAGAAGACCCAAGCCGAATTGGCTGAACTGTTCGCCAAGGACCTGACCACCGGTGTCGGCCGCAGCGTCAGGCACGACAGCGCCGCCAAGCATGTCGCCGGTGAAGCGCTGTACATCGACGATCGCCTGGAGTTTGCGAACCAGTTGCACGTTTATGCGCGCATGTCGGACCGCGCCCACGCCCGCATCATCAGCATCGACACCGCGCCCTGCTACGCCTTCGAAGGCGTGCGCATCGCCATTACCCACGAAGACGTACCGGGCCTGAAAGACATCGGCCCGTTGCTGCCCGGCGATCCGCTGCTGGCCATCGATACCGTGCAATTCGTCGGTCAACCCGTGGTCGCCGTTGCCGCGAAAGACCTGGAAACCGCACGCAAGGCGGCCATGGCCGCGATCATCGAATACGAAGACCTCGAACCCGTGCTGGATGTGGTCGAAGCCCTGCGCAAACGCCACTTCGTCCTGGAAAGCCACACTCACAAGCGTGGCGATTCGGCCACGGCACTGGCCACCGCCGAGCACCGCATTCAAGGCACCCTGCACATCGGCGGCCAGGAACACTTCTACCTGGAAACCCAGATCTCTTCGGTGATGCCGACCGAAGACGGCGGCATGATCGTCTACTGCTCGACCCAGAACCCCACCGAAGTGCAGAAGCTGGTGGCCGAAGTGCTGGACGTGTCGATGAACAAGATCGTCGTCGACATGCGCCGCATGGGCGGTGGTTTCGGTGGCAAGGAAACCCAGGCGGCCAGCCCTGCGTGTCTGTGCGCGGTGATCGCGCACCTCACCGGCCAACCGACCAAGATGCGTCTGCCACGGGTCGAAGACATGCTGATGACCGGCAAGCGTCACCCGTTCTATGTCGAATACGATGTGGGCTTTGACAGCACCGGCCGCCTGCACGGCATCAACCTGGAACTGGCCGGCAACTGCGGCTGTTCGCCTGACCTGTCGGCGTCGATCGTCGACCGGGCGATGTTCCACTCGGACAACTCGTACTATCTGGGCGACGCGACCATCAACGGTCATCGCTGCAAGACCAACACCGCGTCGAACACCGCCTACCGCGGTTTCGGCGGCCCGCAAGGCATGGTCGCCATCGAGGAAGTGATGGACGCCATCGCCCGTCACCTGGCCCTCGACCCGCTGGCCGTGCGCAAGGCCAACTACTACGGCAAGACCGAACGCAACGTCACCCATTACTACCAGACCGTCGAGCACAACATGCTCGAAGAGATGACCGCAGAACTTGAAGAAAGCAGCCAGTATGCCGAGCGTCGCGAAGCGATCCGTCGCTACAACGCCAATAGCCCGATCCTGAAAAAAGGCCTGGCGCTGACCCCGGTGAAATTCGGCATTTCCTTCACCGCCAGCTTCCTCAACCAGGCAGGCGCCTTGGTGCATGTCTACACCGACGGCAGCATCCACCTGAACCACGGCGGCACCGAAATGGGCCAGGGCCTGAACACCAAGGTCGCACAGGTTGTGGCCGAAGTGTTCCAGGTGGAAATGGACCGCGTGCAAATCACCGCGACCAACACCGACAAAGTACCGAACACCTCGCCGACCGCCGCTTCCAGCGGTGCCGACCTGAACGGCAAGGCTGCGCAGAACGCGGCGGAAACCATCAAGAAACGCCTGGTGGAATTCGCTGCCCGCCAATACAAGGTCAGCGAAGAGGACGTGGAATTCCACAACGGCCATGTGCGCATACGCGACCATATCCTGACCTTCGAAGCGTTGATCCAGCAGGCGTACTTCGCCCAGGTGTCGCTGTCGAGCACCGGGTTCTACAAGACCCCGAAAATCTACTACGACCGCAGCCAGGCCCGTGGCCGGCCGTTCTACTACTTCGCCTTTGGTGCGGCGTGCTGCGAAGTGCTGGTCGACACCCTGACCGGCGAATACAAGATGCTGCGCACCGACATCCTCCACGACGTCGGCGCCTCGCTGAACCCGGCCATCGACATCGGTCAGGTCGAGGGCGGTTTCATCCAGGGCATGGGCTGGCTGACCATGGAAGAGCTGGTGTGGAACAACAAGGGCAAGCTGATGACCAACGGCCCGGCCAGCTACAAGATTCCGGCCGTGGCGGACATGCCGCTGGACCTGCGGGTGAAGCTGGTGGAAAACCGCAAGAACCCGGAAGACACGGTGTTCCATTCCAAGGCCGTGGGCGAGCCGCCGTTCATGCTTGGCATCGCCTCGTGGTGCGCAATCAAGGACGCCGTGGCGAGCTTGGGCGACTACAAACACCAACCGAAGATCGATGCGCCGGCGACCCCGGAGCGGGTGTTGTGGGGCTGCGAGCAGATGCGCCAGTTGAAGGCGGCGAAGGCTGTCGAGGCTGAAACCGAGCTGGCTTCGCTTTAAAGACCTAGGCGCGGCCTTCGCGAGCAGGCTCGCTCCCACAATGGATCTCCAGTGGGCACAAATTTTGTGAATGACAGAGATCAAAATGTGGGAGCGAGCCTGCTCGCGAAGACGGCCGAACAGACAACAATGTCGAGGTGAACATGTACAACTGGATCGACGCCCTCGCCGACCTGCAAAACCGGGGTGAGCCCTGCGTGTTGATAACCATCATCGAAGAGCTCGGCTCGACGCCGCGCAATGCCGGCTCGAAGATGGTCATCAGCGCGAACCAGGCCTTCGACACCATCGGTGGCGGACACCTGGAATACAAAGCCATGCAGATTGCCCGCGAGATGCTGGCCAGCGGTAAACAGGACACCCATCTGGAGCGATTCAGCCTCGGCGCCAGCCTCGGCCAATGCTGTGGTGGTGCGACGGTATTGCTGTTCGAACCGATGGGCCAGGTACAGGCGCAGATCGCCGTGTTCGGTGCCGGCCACGTGGGCCGGGCGCTGGTGCCACTGCTGGCCAGCCTGCCCTGCCGGGTGCGCTGGATCGACTCGCGGGATGCGGAGTTTCCCGAACAGATTCCCCATGGCGTGCGCAAGATCGTCAGCGAAGAACCGGTGGATGAAGTCGACGACCTGCCCGCGGGCAGTTATTGCATCGTCATGACCCACAACCATCAACTCGACCTCGAACTGACCGCCGCCATCCTAAAGCGCAACGACTTCGCCTACTTCGGCCTGATCGGTTCGAAGACCAAACGCGTGAAGTTCGAACATCGCCTGCGCGACCGCGGCTTCGACACCAGCGTCGTGCAACGCATGCGCTGCCCGATGGGCATCGGCGAAGTCAAAGGCAAGTTGCCTGTGGAAATCGCCATCTCCATCGCCGGCGAAATCATCGCCACCTATAACGCCAATTTCGGTCAGCACACCGCCAGCACCGGATCGATTGCCAAACTGCTGCCTGCGTCACGCCGCAGCCAAGCCTCCAACTGAGAATTCTCATGCCTCTGACTCGCAAAGCCTACCGCGCCGCCATCCTGCACAGCATCGCCGACCCTGCCATCGTGGGCATCGAAGCCTCCTACGAGTATTTCGAAGACGGTTTGCTGGTTGTGGACAACGGCCAGATCAGCGCGCTCGGCCACGCCAGCGAACTGCTGCCGACCCTGGCGGCTGACGTCGAAATCACCCACTATCAGGACGCACTGATCACTCCCGGCTTCATCGATACCCACATCCATTTGCCGCAAACCGGCATGGTCGGTGCCTACGGCGAGCAATTGCTGGACTGGCTCAACACCTACACCTTCCCGTGCGAAAGCCAGTTCGCCGACAAGGCCCACGCCGACGAAGTCGCGGACATTTTCATCAAGGAACTGCTGCGCAACGGCACCACCACCGCGCTGGTTTTCGGCAGCGTGCACCCGCAATCGGTGAATTCGTTCTTCGAAGCGGCCGAACAGTTGGATCTGCGGATGATCGCCGGCAAGGTGATGATGGACCGCAACGCGCCGGACTACCTGACCGACACCGCCGAATCCAGCTACATGGAAAGCAAGGCGTTGATCGAGCGCTGGCACGGCAAGGGTCGCCTGCACTACGCCGTCACCCCACGCTTCGCACCGACCAGTACCCCGGAACAGCTCACCCTGGCCGGCCAGTTGCTGACTGAATACCCGGATCTGTACATGCAGACCCACATCAGCGAAAACCTCAAGGAAATCGAGTGGGTCAAGGAGTTGTTCCCGGAGCGCAAAGGCTACCTGGACGTCTACGATCACTACCAGTTGCTCGGCGAGCGCTCGGTGTTCGCCCACGGCGTGCACCTGTGCGATGACGAGTGCGCGCGACTGGCAGAAACCGGTTCGGCCATCTCGTTCTGCCCGACCTCGAACTTCTTCCTTGGCAGCGGCCTGTTCAACCTGCCGATGGCCGAGAAGCACAAACTCAATGTCGGCATCGGCACCGATGTGGGCGGCGGCACCAGTTTCTCGCTGCTGCAAACCCTCAACGAAGCCTACAAGGTCATGCAACTGCAAGGCGCACGCCTGAGCCCGTTCAAGTCGCTGTACCTGGCCACCCTCGGTGGCGCCCGCGCGCTGCGCCTGGAAGACAGGATCGGTAACCTGCAACCGGGCACCGACGCCGACTTCCTGGTGCTGGACTACAACGCCACGCCACTGCTGGGCTATCGCCTGAAACAGGCCCATAACATCGCCGAGACGTTGTTCGTGTTGATGACGCTGGGGGATGACCGGACTGTGCTGCAGACTTATGCGGCAGGGAATCTGGTGCATCAGCGGTAAAAGTTTGCGCCCATAAAAAATCCCCCGGCGCTTTTCAGCCCGGGGGATTTTTATTGCCTGTCATACCGCCATCGCGGTCTATCAGATTTTCGCTGGCGAACGCCCAGGCTTCTTGGTCTGCAACAAATGCGAGAACACTGCATGCAGATCATCCGAAGCACTTTCCTCGTCGAGGTTGAGCTTGCTGTCGATGTGATCCATGTGATGCATCATCAGGTTGACGGCCAGCTCAGCGTCGCGCTTCTCGATAGCGTCGATCAACTGGGTGTGCTCGTCGTAGGAACAGTGGGAACGGTTGCCGCTTTCGTACTGGGCGATGATCAGCGAAGTCTGGGACACCAGGCTGCGCTGGAAGCTGATCAACGGGGCGTTTTTCGCCGCTTCAGCCAGTTTCAGGTGGAATTCACCCGATAGACGGATGCCGGCACCCCGGTCGCCACGGGAAAAGCTGTCGCGCTCGTCGTTGACCATCTGACGCAATTCGGCAATCTGCTCGGCGGTGGCGTGCTGCACCGCCAATTCAGTGATCGCGCGCTCGACCAGACGCCGGGCCATGAACACCTGCCGCGCCTCTTCGACGCTCGGGCTGGCAACGACGGCGCCGCGATTCGGACGTAGCAGCACCACGCCTTCATGGGCCAGGCGCGACAAGGCGCGGCGAATGATGGTGCGGCTGACCCCGAAAATTTCCCCCAGCGCTTCTTCGCTCAACTTGGTGCCGGGCGCCAGACGCTGCTCGAGGATGGCCTCGAAGATATGCGCGTAGACAATATCGTCCTGGGTACCGCTGCGGCCGGCTTTGCCTGCTCGCGGTTGTTTCTTTAGGGGTTGCAACTGTTCGTTCATGGGCACTCGAGTCGGAAGAACTGCGGCGAATTGACGGTGACTGTAATACGGCACAGTGGGTCGCTGGCAAGTATCGCGTAAAAAACACCACGATTGTACACAATGGATGGTGGCAACACGACTGTACGGCTGAATGTTGCCTCGGCTGTATCGCAATGATCCCTTACGTTTGAGTTTAGGCTTGAACACGCAATTTCCCACTCATTGCAGGAGCGAGCCTGCTCGCGAAAAAAACGGTGACGCTACCGGGTGTCAGGCCCCCAACGTCATCGTTGACGACCATCGTTGGAACGCCGCCCGGATCAAGCTCGCTCCTACAAGTAAAAGGAACACCGCCGTCATGAACGACGCCACGCACACCCAGCTCCGTCCATTGGCCGATACCTCGACCTCGGCCATCGTCGCCGGGTTCATCGCCATGATGACCGGCTACACCAGCTCCCTGGTGCTGATGTTTCAGGCCGGGCAAGCGGCGGGCCTGAGCAGCGGGCAGATTTCTTCGTGGATCTGGGCGATTTCCATCGGCATGGCGGTGTGCTCCATTGGCCTGTCCCTGCGCTATCGCACGCCGATCACCATTGCCTGGTCGACCCCCGGTGCCGCGCTGCTGATCACCAGCCTGGGCGGTGTGAGCTACGGTGAAGCCATTGGTGCCTATATTACCTGCGCCGTGTTGGTGACGATTTGCGGGCTGACCGGCAGCTTCGAACGACTGGTGAAAAAAATCCCGGCATCCTTGGCCGCCGCCCTGCTGGCAGGGATCCTGTTCAAGATCGGCAGCGAGATTTTCGTCGCGGCGCAACACCGCACCGGCCTGGTATTGGGGATGTTTGCCACTTATCTGCTGGTCAAGCGCCTGTCGCCGCGCTATGCGGTGTTGGCGGCATTGCTGATCGGCACGGCATTGTCAGGCTTCATGGGGCTGCTGGACTTCAGCGGTTTTCACCTGGAGGTGGCGACGCCGGTCTGGACCACGCCGCACTTCTCCCTGGCAGCGACCATCAGCATCGGCATCCCGCTGTTTGTCGTCGCCATGACGTCACAGAACATGCCCGGTATCGCCGTATTGCGCGCCGATGGTTACACGGTGCCAGCCTCGCCGCTGATCACCACCACCGGTATCGCCAGCTTGCTGTTGGCACCGTTCGGCTCGCACGGGATCAACCTGGCGGCGATCAGCGCAGCGATCTGCACCGGACCGCACGCCCATGAGGATCGCAACAAGCGCTATACCGCAGCCGTCTGGTGCGGGATTTTCTACGGGATCGCCGGGGTGTTCGGCGCGACGCTCGCAGCTTTGTTTGCCGCATTGCCCAAGGAACTGGTGCTGTCGATTGCTGCGCTGGCACTGTTTGGCTCGATCATCAACGGCTTGAGCATTGCCATGAGCGTAGTGAAGGAGCGTGAAGCCGCGCTGATCACCTTCATGGTCACGGCATCGGGGTTGACGCTGTTTTCCATCGGTTCGGCGTTCTGGGGGATCGTCGCGGGGGTGGTGACGCTGGTGATTCTGAACTGGCGCAATGCCTGAAACCACAAACCATCGGCATAAAAAAACGGCGACCCTCGGGTCGCCGTTTTTTTCAGAACATCAAGCTACCGGATTGATCGGCTTTTCCGGGTACCAGACGTCCAGCAGCGGGCTGACTTCAACGCTGGTCAGCTCGGTGCGGCCTTTGAGCCAGGCTTCAACGGCAGCGCGCTGTTCAGCGCTGACCGAGCCACGCTTCTGCAGGCAAACCAGACCGTAGTCGTCGCCGCCAACATAGCCCAGGCCGTTGGCTTCCATGGCTTCTTTGAGGAACGCATCGAGGAAAGCATCAATGGCTTCATCAGCCAAATCTTCTTTGAAATCCAGGTTCAGTTCGAAACCCAGCTCTTGAAATTCATCGACGCACAGTTTTTTGCGCAGACGCTGGGAACGGTTAGTCGCCATTGGAACAATCCTCTTAAGTAATAACGGGCGGCACTTTAGCAGTTTAAGCCGCCGATTGCCTGACTCTCTGGGCCACGATGCCTACCGTCGGTAAAAAAATAGCCTGTCAGACAGCCCGCGCACGGCACAAGCCGGGACACCTTGGGGCATAATGCCGACACTTTCATGACCATTGAGGGAATTTATCGCCATGCCCTCATCTTATTTCCCCTCGGCTGTAGGGTTTTATTTCAGATGATCAAATCTTTGCGTCCATTGCTGCTGGCCGGTTTTCTTCTTCCCCTGGCCCTCTCCGTTTCCGCTGCTCCGGTCAACACTGCGTTGTCGCCCAACGTTGAGAAAGCCCTGAAAGCCAGCAAGTTGCAGGACAACGCCCTGTCGCTGGTGATGATCCCCCTCACCGGTCCCGGCACCCCGACGGTGTTCAACGCAGACGTCTCGGTCAACCCGGCGTCGACCATGAAACTGGTCACCACCTACGCGGCCCTGGAAATGCTCGGCCCGAACCACCAGTGGAAAACCGAGTTCTACACCGACGGCACCCTCAGTGGCGGCATCCTCAACGGCAACCTCTACCTCAAGGGTGGCGGCGATCCGAAGCTGAACATGGAAAAACTCTGGCTGCTGATGCGTGACCTGCGTGCCAACGGTGTCACCCAGGTCACCGGCGACCTGGTGCTGGATAAAACCTTCTTCGTGCAACCGCAACTACCGGAGTTCAATGACGACGGCAACGACGAGAACAAACCATTCCTGGTCAAGCCCGACTCGCTGCTGGTCAACCTCAAGGCGCTGCGCTTCGTCGCGCGCAATGACTCGGGCAAGGTGCTGGTCTCGGTGGAACCGCCAATTGCGAGCATCCACATCGACAACCAGGTCAAGGCCCTCAATTCCAAGCAATGCACCGGTGGCGTGCGTTACAACCCGGTGGCACAGGCCGATGGCAGCGTGACCGTGACAGTCGGCGGTCAACTGGGTGAAGGCTGCAACTCGCAGACTTACCTGTCGCTGCTCGACCACGCGACCTACACCGCCGGTGCCGTCCGGGCGATCTGGAAGGAACTGGGTGGCAGCATCCAGGGCAAGGATGTGCAGGCGCCAACACCTAAAGATGCCAAGGTACTGGCCCGGGCGTTCTCTCCAGACCTGGCGGAAGTCATCCGCGACATCAACAAGTACAGTAACAACACCATGGCCCAGCAGTTGTTCCTGAGCCTCGGCCAACGTTTCCGCACCGAGGCCGATGGTGACGACGCCAAGGCCGCCCAGCGTGTGGTGCGTCAATGGCTGGCGAAAAAGGGCATCACCGCGCCGCACCTGGTGATGGAGAACGGCTCCGGCCTGTCCCGTTCCGAGCGCGTCAGCGCCCGGGAAATGGCCTCGATGCTCGAAGCGGCGTGGCACAGCCCGTATGCCGCCGAATACATCAGTTCGATGCCGATTGCCGGCACCGACGGCACCATGCGCAAGCGCCTCAAGACCACTGCGATGCGCGGTGAAGCCCACGTCAAGACTGGCACCCTGAACACCGTGCGGGCGATTGCCGGTTTCAGTCGCGACGTCAACGGCAACACCTGGGCGGTGGTAGCGATCCTTAACGACAAGGCCCCGTTCGGCGCCTCTTCGGTGCTCGATCAGGTGCTGCTCGACCTGTACCGCCAACCGAAAACGCCGCAGACGGCTTCGGTGTTGTAACCGGACCTTCAGAACTCAACAGGGATTGCATGCAATCCCTAGTTCATTTCCGCCTCAACCCGATCCCTTCCTGCCTGCTTCGCCGCATAGACCCCCGAGTCCGCGCGCAACAGCAAGGCATCGGCGCCCTCCCCGACCCGCCAGCTGGCAATCCCGAAGCTGGCGGTGACGGTACCGACATCTTCGATGGGTGAACTGCGCAAGCCTTGCCACAATTGCTGGGCCAACATGAAGGCATGTTCGCCGTTGATATCCGGGCACAGCACCATGAACTCCTCACCGCCCAGGCGGCAGAACACATCGGTGCGACGCAGCCGGTGGCCAATCCGTTCGCACACTGCCTGCAACACCCGATCACCGATGGCATGGCCATGCAGGTCATTGATGCGCTTGAAATGGTCGATATCGAGCATGATCACCGACAAATCCCCACCGCCGCGCTCTACCCGAGCCATTTCGGTGGTCAGGCGCTCCTGGAAATAACGCCGGTTGTGGATACCGGTCAGCGAATCGGTGACCGACAACGCGCGCAACTCTTCTTCCACCCGCTTCATGTCGGAAATGTCCGATATGTAGCCGTGCCACAGCACACCGCCACCAGGCAACTCCTCCGGCGTGGCTTCGCCGCGAACCCAACGCAATCCACGTTGCGGCAGTTGCACGCGGTATTCTTCGCGCCACGGGCTGAGGGTGTCGGCCGAGGCGCGGATCGAGGCGCGGACACGGGTGGTGTCCTGCGGGTGAATCCGCGTGAAGATCGACTCGGCATTGAGCAGCAGCACGTCGGGTTCCAGCTCGTAGATCTCGCGAATGCCGTCGCTGGCGTAGATCACACTGAAGCGCCCGTCGAACTCCATCTTGAACTGGTAGATGCCACCGGGCACGTGGGCGCTGAGCTTCTTCAACAGCAGGTCCCGCGCTGCGAGCGCTTCATGGACCCGTTTGCGTTCGGTGATATCGATGCACACCGCCAGGTGCCCAACCCACAGGCCTTGTTCGTCGAGCACCGGTGTCGCGAGCATGTTGACCATCAAATGGCTGCCATCGCCGCGCACCAGCGTCCACTCCCGCGCCTCGTGACTGCCCTCCATGTCGCCTTCGACCAGCATCGCGTGACAGGCTGGAACCGGTTTGCCATAGCGTGCACTCAACTCTGCCGAGCGAGCGGCCAGTTCCCGGGGAAGGTGCAGGCTCTCCAGGGTCAGATGGCCGACCACTTCGGCACTGGTATAGCCAAGCATCTGCTCGGCACCCGCGTTGAAAGTGCTGATGACGCCGCGCAGGTCGGTGGCGATGATCGCAACCTGGGTGGCGGCATTCAGCACGCCACGCAACTGACCATGGGTGCCGCGTAGCTCTTGCTCTCGATCGCGCAGTTCCTGGGTACGTTGCTCGACCAGTTTCAACGCCCGCTGGCGCTGGCTGACCAACACATACAGCAAGGCACTGAGCAACACGCTGAGCAAACCACCCAGCACCACCACACTGGTCACCGATGAATGATTGGCCTGGATGAAAGCTGCACTGGGCTGGATATCAACTTGATAGTCATGGTCGGCCATGCGCAACAGGCGCGTGGCGGACAACTCGCTGATGGCCGGCGGATTGGGCGACTCGAACAGCACCTCGTGCTGGTCGTCGGTCGACAAATCGAGGATGCGCACCGATAGATAATCGCGGCTCGCTTCCGGCAGCCCGTCCGCCAGCAACTGGCGCATGCTGATCACGGCCATGACATAACCGTAAGGCTTCGTGACCTTGTGGTCTTGACTGTTGCTCTGCGTGACCGGCGCGACCAGCAGCACCCCCCGCGCATAAGCCGGCTCGATACTCACCAGATGCATCGGTTGCGACACTGCCATGGCGCCATGCTGATCGGCCCGATCGAGCGTGGCGCGCCGCAGCGGCTGGGCCAGCAAGTCGTAACCAAGGGGAGACCCAAGTTTGCTTTGGGTCTGGCTATAGAGCACCACCACGTACTCGTCGCGTTCGCCCGCCAGTTTCAGCTGACCGTCGGCATCGAGTTCGCGCAGGGTAAAGTTACTCAAGCCTTCGTCACGCACACGGCGCTCGAACGCCGCCCGCTGCTCGCCGGTAACCCGTACTGCGTAGGAATAGGCTTGGGTTCGCAGCAGTAAAGGCTGGGTATAACCGTCGAATTCCGCTCGGGAAACCGAATCGGAATTGGCGAAAAAACGGCGCAGGCCATCGAGGCGCTGCTCCTGATCTTCGAAACGCTCTTCGATACGGCTGTAACGCTCACTGGCCAGCAGTTGAAAGCGTTGCCGCAATTGATGGTGAAACAGATTCAGCGTCGACCACGCGAGCAACCCAGTGAGCACCCAGCCGACAAGTAACACCAGCAGCGCGACCAGCCAGGCCGAGACATCTTCGCTGATAAACCCCAGGATTTTTGGGCGCACGGCGTGCAACGACATAAAACGCAAACTCAAAACGCCAGGTGCGGGAAAGCCCTTTGGCCATGAGTTGAGTTATAGCTATTAGCCACTAATTTGACCAGCACTGTAGGAGCGAGCTTGCTCGCAATGGTCGATAACGAAAACGCGTGCTTACCGGGTAAACGTCGCGCTCTCAGGTTCATCGCGAGCGAACTCGCTCCTACAGGAAGCTTCAACCGTCAACGAGCCGTGATTTTCCAGGCACGATGGATTTTGGCGTTGCGGGCAAAATCCGGATCGATGGTCTGGGCGGTGATTTCCTCGACCGCATAACGCTCGCCGAGATTGGCCTCCAGCTCGAACTTGCGGAAGTTGTTGGAGAAGTACAACACACCACCAGGCGCCAGACGCGCCATGGCCAGGTCGATCAGTTGCACCTGGTCGCGCTGCACGTCGAACACGCCCTCCATGCGCTTGGAGTTGGAGAACGTCGGCGGGTCGATGAAAATCAGGTCGTACTCGTCACGACTGGTTTCGAGCCACGCCATCACATCGCCCTGCTCCAGGCGATTCTTGTCGGAAAAACCGTTCAGCGACAGGTTGCGACGCGCCCAGTCCAGATAGGTTTTCGACAGGTCGACACTGGTGGTGCTGCGCGCGCCACCCTTGGCCGCATGCACACTGGCCGTTGCGGTATAGCAGAACAGATTGAGGAAGCGTTTGCCGGCCGCCTCTTTCTGGATACGCATGCGCATCGGCCGGTGGTCGAGGAACAGACCGGTGTCGAGGTAGTCTGTGAGGTTCACCAGCAGCTTCACGCCGCCTTCATTGACCTCGACAAATTTGCCTTGCGCCGCCTGGCGTTCGTACTGCCTGGTGCCACTCTGACGCTCGCGGCGCTTGACCACTACACGGCTCTTGTCAATGTTCAACGCCTGCGGGATGGCAGCCAGGGCATCGAACATACGGGCTGAGGCTTTTTCCGGGTCGATGGATTTCGGCGCGGCGTACTCCTGCACATGGACCCAATCGTGATACAGGTCGATGGCCATGGAGTATTCCGGCATGTCGGCATCATAGACGCGGTAGCAGTCGATGCCTTCACGCTTGACCCACTTGCCCATGGCCTTGAGGTTCTTTTGCAGGCGGTTGGCGAACATCTGTCCGCCTTCGCTCAGGCGCGGCTGTTCGACCACCGGAGCCGGTGCCGGCGTCGGTTTGATCGGGTTGCCGTTTTTGTTGAACTTGCGTTCCTGCGGCTCGTTTGGCGCTTGATCATAGGCGGCTTGTTCACGCTCGACCTGGCGTTGCTCCGGGGTGCGGCGCTCGCCGGTGACGAACTGGTCCGGCAGCACTTTGATCAGCAGCAGCTTGCACGGCAAGGCGCCGTTCCAGAACGAATACTGCTTGTGGCTGCGGATGCCCATGCGCTTGCCCAGATCCGGCGCGCCGGTGAATACCGCCGCTTCCCAGTTCAGGCAGGCCTGACGCAGACGTTCACCGAGGTTCTGGTAGAGGTAGAGCAGGCTCGCCTCGTCGCCCAGACGCTCGCCGTACGGAGGGTTGCAGATCACCAGGCCTTTCTGGTTCTGGTCCGGGCGTGGCTCGAAAGTCGCGACTTCACCCTGATAGATCTTGATCCACTCGCTCAGGCCAGCCCGTTCGACGTTGTTACGGCCCGGTTGAATCAGCCGTGGATCGGCTTCGTAGCCGCGAATCCACAACGGTGGCTTGGCCAGCCCGGCTGCTGCGCGCTCGGACGCTTCTTCGTGGAGTTTTTTCCACAGCGCCGGAACGTGACCGAGCCAGGCGGTGAAACCCCATTGCTCGCGACGCAGGTTCGGCGCGATGTCGGCGGCGATCATCGCCGCTTCCACCAGGAACGTGCCGACGCCGCACATCGGGTCGGCCAGTGCACCGCCTTCGGCCGCGATACGCGGCCAGCCGGAACGGATCAGGATGGCGGCCGCGAGGTTTTCCTTCAGCGGTGCCGCACCTTGCTGCAGGCGATAACCGCGCTGGTGCAAGCTGTGACCGGACAGGTCAAGGGACAGAATGGCTTCGCCGCGATCCAGCCGCAGATGGATGCGCAGGTCCGGGTTGAGCTTGTCGATGGACGGACGGTCGCCTTGTGGGGTGCGCAACTTGTCGACGATGGCGTCCTTGACCTTCAGCGCGCCGAAGTGGGTGTTGTCGATACCCGAGCCATGGCCGCTGAATTCGACGGCCAGGGTGCCGTCATTGAGCATGTGGTCTTCCCACTCGATGTCCCGCACGCCGTGGTACAGGTCTTCGGCGTCCTTCATCGGGAAGCGCTTGAGCACCAGCAGCACGCGGTTGGCCAGGCGCGACCACAGGCACAGGCGATAAGCGGTTTCCATGGTGGCCATGCCACGCACGGCAGAGGTGTGCTCCCGCGCTTCCTCAAGGCCAAGCCCGACGGCTTCCTCGATGAGCAGGCCTTCAAGGCCTTTTGGGCAAGTGAGGAAGAGTTCGAAACGATCGGACATGGGAATTCCAGAACCTTTAGCTGAGTGACCGGGCAACGCATTGCCGGTCCGGTTTTCAATCAGGCGCTTTTCTCGAAGAGCGCCCGCGTGGCACGAAGGTGTGCCGTTCCACCCTTGCTGCCCGGGTTAAATGAGCTTAGATGCAAGGGCAGATAAAAAAGTTGATGCAACAAAATGTCATAAGTCGACCCTTCGTCGAATAGTGCTTCCCGGCAACGGGAGCCATTCTCACTAAAGGATTAAGCCCATCATCCAGCGCAGGGCCGATCATACCGGGGTTTGGCCAATAAATACGCTACAAACACGCTGTTACTTATGGCCTTAGCACATGAATAGTTACGCCCTTATGACAAAACGATCATTCCCTCGATGTGACGCATTGGTTAGAACTCAATACAGGTTGGCGCCACAACGGACGCCAACACCTTGGCTCGCCACGCCGGCAGCGAGCCCCCAACGGCAGACATTTCTGCCAGACCTCGATTGAGGTCAACGCGATAAATACAGTCAACAAGTGAGGGCAACACCCTATGAGAAGACTTAAGCGTGATCCGTTGGAAAGAGCATTTTTGCGCGGATATCAATATGGCGTTGGTGGTAAATCCCGTGAGCTTTGCCCATTTACTCTACCGTCGGTACGTCAAGCCTGGATCAACGGCTGGCGAGAAGGACGCGGCGACAACTGGGACGGTATGACCGGCACTGCGGGAATCCACAGACTCAACGAACTTCACGCCGTCGGCTAATTACAGGGCACAACACTCCGACACGACAATCTGATTTTGTACTGAATTAACCACGCACGTCCCATCCGGACGGCGGGCTCCGGCCCAGGGGCTCCTTTTAAGGAGCCCTTTTTTATGCCTGCTCATTGGCCCAGCCCCCCTGTAGGAGCTTGCTCCTACAGGGGCTCAGCGCAGGGCTGCGATGGCGTCTACGGATTCACGAATCAGCGCCGGGCCTTTGTAGATGAAACCCGAATAGATTTGCACCAGGCTCGCGCCAGCGGTGATTTTCTCCGCCGCGTGCTTGCCTTCGGTAATGCCACCGGCAGCGATGATCGGCAGGCGACCACCCAGCTCCGATGCCAGCACTTTCACGGTGTGGGTGCTCTTGTCGCGAACCGGTGCGCCAGACAGGCCACCGGCCTCGTCGCCATGCTCCATGCCTTCGACGCCTACGCGGCTCAGGGTGGTGTTGGTGGCGATGACGGCATCCATTCCGGTTTCGATCAGCGCTTGTGCAACTTGTGCGGTTTCTTCGTCGCTCATGTCCGGCGCGATCTTGATCGCCAGTGGTACATGCTTGCCATGACGCAAGGCCAGCTCCGCACGACGCTCGGCCAGATCAGCCAGCAACTGCTTGAGCGAGTCACCGAATTGCAGGCTGCGCAGGCCCGGCGTGTTCGGCGAACTGACGTTGACCGTCACATAGCTGGCGTGGGCGTACACCTTGTCCAGGCAGATCAGGTAGTCATCCACGGCACGCTCGACCGGCGTATCGAAGTTCTTGCCGATGTTGATGCCCAGCACGCCCTTGTACCTGGCCGCCGCCACGCGGGCCAGCAGGTGATCGACGCCGAGGTTGTTGAAGCCCATGCGATTGATGATCGCCTCCGCTTCCGGCAGACGAAACAGACGTGGCTTCGGGTTGCCCGGCTGCGGACGCGGCGTGATGGTGCCGATTTCGACAAAACCGAAACCCAGTTGGGCGAAACCATCGATGGCCGCGCCGTTCTTGTCCAGGCCGGCAGCCAGTCCCACCGGATTTGCGAAGTCCAGGCCCATGACATTCACCGGCACCTTCGCCGGGGCCTTGCACAGCAAGCCGTTGAGCCCAAGACGTCCGCCCGCGCCGATCAGGTCCAGGGACAGATCGTGGGAGGTTTCCGGGGAGAGTTTGAACAACAGCTGACGGGCCAGGGTGTACATGGGCGGGTTGGACTCGATTGGCGGCGAATTGAGGGGGCGATTATAGCCGGGCAACGGGGCGGCAAGCGAGGCACGTGAGCAAATCAACGGTTAATGGCATATGCCTTGCACCACTCCAGGAAACAGCACCCATGCCAACGACGGAATGTGTGCAAAGACAATGGCGTCGTCCCCGGCCTGCTCATGTACGGACCGGTGACGGCGTTTTTTTTGCAAGGTGAACGCGCGATGAACGAACCGTCAGCCGGCCCTCTGGCTTGGGTCAATGGCAGCGATGCCCCGGAAAAAACCGAAATCAATCTCGGATTCATGGCCCTGAGCGACTGCGCCTCGGTGGTTGTCGCCGCCACCCAGGGCTTCGCCCAACCCCACGGCTTGACCCTGAACCTCAAGCGCCAATCGTCCTGGGCCAACCTGCGGGACAAACTGGTCAGCGGCGAACTCGATGCAGCCCACAGCCTCTACGGTCTGGTCTACGCCATTCATTTGGGCATCGGTGGCGTGGCCGCGACCGACATGGCCGTGCTGATGGGCCTGAATCAGAACGGCCAGAGCATCAATCTGTCCCGTGGCTTGCAAACGCTGGGAGTGACCAGTCCTGAAGCATTGGATCGGCACGTGCACCAAACTCGCTCAAAACTCACCTTCGCCCAGACTTTTCCAACCGGCACCCATGCCATGTGGTTGTATTACTGGCTCGCCAGCCAGGGCATTCACCCGCTGCAGGATGTCGACAGCGTGGTGGTGCCGCCACCACAGATGGTCGCGCACCTGCGAGCCGGGCGTATCGACGGGTTCTGCGTTGGCGAACCCTGGTCGGCCAGCGCCGTGCAACAGGACCTCGGCTTCACCCTGGCCACGACCCAGACCCTCTGGCCCGATCATCCGGAAAAAATCCTCGGCTGCACCCGCGCATTCGTCGAGCAATACCCCAATACCGCGCGGGCATTGGTGATGGCGGTCCTGGAAGCCAGTCGCTTCATCGAAGAAAGCACCGAGAATCGCCGCAGTACCGCACAACTGCTCAGTGCCGCGCAGTACCTTGACGCGCCACTGGACAGCATCGAACCGCGCCTGCTGGGTGATTACACCGACGGCCTTGGCCATCGCTGGCAAGACCCGCACGCGCTGCGTTTGCACGGCGATGGCGAGGTCAACCTGCCGTACCTGTCCGACGGCATGTGGTTCATGACCCAGTTCCGTCGCTGGGGTTTGCTGCGCGATGACCCCGACTATCTCGCGGTGGCCCGGCAGGTCCAGCAACTTGACCTCTACCGTGAGGCCGCCAGTGCCGTCGGCGTCGCTTCGCCAGCCAGGGAAATGCGCAGCAGTCAGTTGATCGACGGCAAAATCTGGGACGGTTCGGACCCGGCCGGATATGCCCGTAGTTTCAAACTGCACGCCATGAGCGGCAGCTCGCACCGATTCGCCAGCCGCTGACAGGAGACCACGAACATGCTGCGTATCCTGCTGATCAACGACACTGCCAAAAAAGTCGGACGCCTGAAGACCGCCCTGACCGAGGCCGGTTTCGAAGTGATTGATGAGTCCGGCCTGACCATCGACTTGCCCGAACGCGTCGAAACGGTGCGTCCGGATGTGATCCTGATCGATACCGAGTCACCGGGACGCGATGTCATGGAACAAGTGGTGCTGGTGACTCGCGACCAGCCACGACCGATTGTGATGTTCACCGACGAACACGACCCCGAGGTGATGCGACAGGCAATCAAGTCCGGGGTCAGTGCCTACATCGTCGAAGGCATTCACGCACAACGCCTGCAGCCGATTCTCGATGTGGCCATGGCGCGCTTCGAAAGCGACCAGGCCTTGCGTGCCCAGTTGCATGCCCGCGACCAGCAATTGGCCGAGCGCAAGCGCATCGAACTGGCCAAAGGGCTGCTGATGAAAATGAAGAATTGCAACGAGGAAGAGGCCTACACCCTGATGCGCCGCCAGGCGATGAGCCGACAGCAGAAGCTGATTCAAGTGGCGGAGCAGATCATTGCCATGAGCGAGTTGCTTGGCTGAAGTCCAGAGACGGCTCTGAGGGCGCCATCGTCGGATCGCCGCCCGGAGCCGACTCGCACCCACAAGGGAGCTGCGTCGAACACAAATCACCTGTGGGAGCGAGCCTGCTCGCGAATGGCGAGGACTCGGTTTCAAGTGTTGGCACAAATCTCGCTACGTAATCACCACAGGTAACCAACGGCGGTTGCCCCACCTACGACAAAGACGTCGCGCACCTCATTTGCCCCTGGCGAATCGGGTCGCGGCGTTTTTTCGTTTTGGCCCCACAGCACGGGGCCGGTGGTGCGGCCATAACGGCGCCCCACCTGCAAGCTCATGACTCCTTTCGAGACTCTTCACAGCTGAGGTGCGCGATGAATTCAAGCTTCTGGAAATCTGGCCATACACCCACATTGTTCGCAGCCTTCCTCTATTTCGACCTGAGCTTCATGGTCTGGTATCTGCTCGGACCTCTGGCGGTACAGATCGCCGCCGACCTGCATCTGACAACGCAGCAACGCGGGCTGGTGGTGGCCACGCCTATTCTGGCCGGGGCGATCTTGCGTTTTGTCATGGGGATGCTGGCTGATCGGCTTTCGCCCAAGACTGCCGGCCTGATCGGTCAGGTCATCGTGATCTGCGCACTGTTCGGCGCCTGGAAATTCGGTATCCACAGCTACGAGCAAGCGTTGCTGCTGGGACTGTTCCTGGGCATGGCCGGCGCTTCTTTCGCCGTCGCCCTGCCCTTGGCATCGCAGTGGTATCCGCCGCAGCACCAAGGCAAGGCCATGGGCATCGCCGGTGCGGGGAACTCGGGCACGGTGTTCGCCGCATTGATCGCCCCGGTGCTGGCAGCGGCGTTTGGCTGGAGCAACGTGTTCGGTTTCGCCCTGATTCCGCTGATTCTGACCCTGATCGTCTTCGCCTGGCTGGCCAAAAACGCCCCCGAGCGGCCAAAGGCCAAATCCATGGCCGACTACTTCAAGGCGCTGGGCGATCGGGACAGTTGGTGGTTCATGTTTTTCTACAGTGTGACGTTCGGCGGCTTCATCGGTCTGGCCAGCGCACTGCCCGGTTACTTCAACGACCAGTACGGCCTGAGCCCGGTCACTGCCGGCTACTACACCGCTGCCTGCGTGTTCGGTGGCAGCCTGATGCGCCCCTTGGGTGGTGCGCTGGCTGACCGTTTCGGCGGTATTCGGACCTTGCTGGCGATGTACACCGTCGCGGCGATCTGCATTACCGTGGTCGGTTTCAACCTGCCGAATTCCTTCGCCGCACTGGCGCTTTTCGTCTGCACCATGCTCGGTTTGGGTGCAGGCAATGGCGCGGTATTTCAGTTGGTGCCGCAGCGGTTTCGTCGGGAAATCGGCGTGATGACCGGCCTGATCGGCATGGCTGGCGGCATCGGTGGCTTTGCCCTCGCGGCCGGCATGGGCGCGATCAAGCAAAGCACCGGCAGCTATCAACTGGCACTGTGGTTGTTCGCCAGCCTCGGCGTACTGGCGTGGTTCGGCCTGCACGGCGTGAAACGGCGCTGGAGAACCACTTGGGGTTCGGCCGCCGTGACGGCTGCGCGGGTCTGAGGTCTCGATGAGCCTGCAACTGAGTTTCGCCGAAGCCAGCGCCATCGGTCCTCGCGAGGAAAACCAGGATGCGCTGCGCCTGGTCACGCCGGCTCCGGCGCTGGCGGCGAGCAAAGGTTATCTGTTCGCCATCGCCGACGGTGTCAGCCAGTGCGCCGATGGCGGTCTGGCGGCCCGTTCGACGTTGCAGGCCCTGGCGCTGGATTACTACGCCACACCGGAAACCTGGAGCGTCGCACAGGCACTTGATCGTCTGCTGCTGGCGCAAAACCGCTGGTTGCAGGCCAATGGCGGCGGACAACCGCTGCTGACCACCCTCAGCGCACTGGTCCTGCGTGGCCAGCGCTTTACCCTGGCCCATGTCGGCGATTGTCGGGTGTATCGCTGGCACGCCGATCGATTGCAGCGAATCAGCGAGGATCACGTCTGGGACCAGCCGGGCATGCAGCATGTGTTGAAACGGGCGCTGGGTCTCGATCAACATCTGGTGCTGGATTTTCTCGACGGTGAGTTGCGCTCCGATGAAACTTTCGTCCTGCTCAGCGACGGCATCTGGGCCGTCCTGGGCGATACTGCCATTGCGGCGATCCTGCGTGATCAACCGGACTTGCAAAGCGCTGCGCAAACCCTGGTCAATGCCGCACACCTGGCGGGCAGTCAGGACAATGCCAGCGCCTTGCTGGTACGGGTCGATGCCCTCGGTGAAGCGAGTATTGGCGATGCGTTGATTCACTTGCAGCAATGGCCACTGCCGCCAGCCTTGAAACCGGGTCAGGCGTTCGAAGGCTGGCAGGTCGAGGGGATCGTCGCCCAGAGCCAGCAATCGTTGCTTTATCGCGTTCGCGACAATCAACAACAACCCTGGCTGCTGAAAACGCTGCCGGGGCGCCTGCACGACGATCACCAGGCCGGGCAAGCGCTGCTGTCGGAAGAGTGGTTTCTCAAACGCGTAGCCGGTCGGCATTTTCCTGAAGTCCATGCCGCCAGTCAGCGTCAGCATTTGTACTACGTGATGCGTGAATATCCGGGCGCTACCCTGGCCCAACGGCATGAGCAAAGCGGACCGTTGCCGCTGCACCAGTGGCAAGACATCGCCGAACGCTTGCTGCGAGCGGTTGGCCTGTTGCATCGACGGCAGATTCTGCATCGCGATATCAAACCGGAAAACCTGTTACTGGGGCACGACGGCGAGTTGCGCCTGCTGGATTTCGGCCTCGCTTACTGCCCCGGCCTCTCGCAAGATCTGCCCTGGGCTCTGCCGGGTACACCCAGTTACATCGCACCAGAAGCCTTTCGCGGCGAGGTGCCGACGCCACAGCAGGACTTGTACGCCGTCGGTGTGACCTTGTATTTCCTGCTTACCGGGCACTATCCCTATGGCGAAATCGAAGCGTTCCAGCGCCCGAGGTTTGGCCTCCCGGTCAACGCCAGCCGCTACCGGCCCGACCTGCCGGACTGGATCGCGCAAAACCTGGAGCGCGCCGTGGCGGTGGCCCCCGATCAACGCTTCGAAACGGCGGAAGAATGGTTACTGCTGCTCGAACAGGGCGAACGCCGCAGTTTGAATGTGCGCCCCAAACCGTTGCTGGAGCGCGAACCACTGAAGGTCTGGCGGACATTGGCGCTGATATCGCTGCTGCTCAACCTGGCACTGCTGGTGGTTGCGCTCCATTAGCGGGCAGCACGCTTTGAATCGGTGCATTCCCTCACGATTCTGTCCCTGTAAACAGGAAGAACGCCAATAAACACGGGATCTGAGCGACTTGGCACAACCACTGCATTACCTCTTTCAACAGACATAATGCGCAGGCTTCAACGACGAAGGCTGCACTTCCCGAGAGAACGGGACCAGGACAAAGGTGTCCTCGCCAGGCAACTGGCGGGACGCCTTTTTTGTTTGCGCAAAATTTGTCGAGCATGGCCTGAACCCTGATGAGGCAGACCTGAGCTCCCCGGAGAACCTGATGAAAAAACTAAAACTGGTGATGATCGGCAACGGCATGGCCGGGGTCCGGACCCTGGAAGAACTGCTCAAACTGAGCACAGAGCTGTACGACATCACAGTCTTCGGCGCCGAACCGCACACCAACTACAACCGCATCCTGTTGTCGCCGGTGCTGGCGGGCGAACAGACCTTCGAAGAGATCGTACTCAACGACCTGAGCTGGTACCTGGACAACAACATCAAACTGCTGCTCAACCGCAAAGTTGTGGAGATCGACCGGGTCAGGCGCCGGGTCATTGCCGAGGACGGTAGCGAAGCCGAATACGATCGCCTGTTGATCGCCACCGGTTCGACGCCTTTCATCCTGCCCATTCCCGGCAACACCCTTGAGGGCGTGATCGGCTACCGCGACATCGCCGACACCCAGGCCATGATCGACACCGCAAAAACCCACCGGCACGCCGTGGTGATCGGTGGCGGCCTGCTCGGCCTGGAGGCCGCCAACGGCCTGATGCTGCGGGGCATGCACGTCACCGTGGTGCACATCGGCGAGTGGTTGATGGAGCGGCAACTGGACAAGACCAGCGGCCAATTACTGCAAACAGCCCTGGAGTCTCGCGGCCTGCACTTTCGATTGTGCGAACAGACCCAGGCCTTGCACGACGCGGGCAACGGCCGGGTCGGGTCGGTGCAATTCAAGAACGGCGACATCATCCCCGCGGACCTGGTCGTGATGGCCGCCGGCATTCGCCCCAATACCGAACTGGCGGAGAAGTCCGGCATTCCGTGCAACCGCGGGATTCTGGTCAACGACACCCTGCAAACCTACGACCCGCGGATCTATGCCATCGGTGAATGCGCCAGCCATCGAGGCATCGCCTATGGTTTGGTGGCGCCACTGTTCGAACAGGCCAAGGTCTGCGCCAACCACCTCGCACAACTCGGTTTTGCCACCTACAAGGGCTCGGTGACCTCGACCAAACTGAAGGTCACCGGCATCGACCTGTTCTCCGCCGGCGACTTCATGGGGGGTGAAGGTACCGAGACCATTACCCTCTCGGACCCTATAGGCGGGATCTACAAGAAACTGGTGATCAAGGATGACGTGCTGGTCGGCGCCTGCCTGTACGGCGACACGGCAGATGGCGGCTGGTATTTCCGGCAGATCCGTGAAAACCATGCCATCAGTGAGATCCGCGATCACTTGATGTTCGGTGAAAATGCGCTTGGCGACGTAGGACATCAGGGCCAGGACAAAGCCATGAGCATGGCCGACAGCGCCGAAGTCTGCGGCTGCAACGGCGTGTGCAAAGGCACCATCGTCAAGGCGATCCAGGAGCACGGGCTGTTCAGTGTCGACGAAGTCAAGAAACACACCAAGGCTGCCAGCTCCTGCGGTTCGTGCGCGGGTTTGGTGGAGCAGATCCTGATCAACACCGTGGGTGGCGCCGCCGACGTCAAGCCGAAAAGCGAAAAGGCCATCTGCGGCTGCAGCGATCTCAATCACGGGCAGATCCGCCAGGCCATCCGCGAGCAGCACCTGCTGACCATCGCCGGCACCATGAGCTACCTCAACTGGCGCACACCCAATGGTTGCGCCACCTGCCGGCCGGCACTCAATTACTACCTGATTTCCACTTGGCCGGGGGAAGCCAGGGACGATCCGCAATCGCGCCTGATCAACGAAAGGGCTCACGCCAACATTCAGAAAGACGGCACTTACTCTGTCGTCCCGCGGATGTGGGGCGGTGTGACCAATCCTTCGGAACTGCGGCGCATTGCCGACGTCGCCGACAAGTACAACGTGCCAATGGTCAAGGTCACCGGTGGCCAGCGCATCGATTTGCTGGGGATCAAGAAACAGGATTTGCCGGGAGTATGGAAAGACCTGGACATGCCATCAGGCCACGCCTACGGCAAATCCATCCGCACGGTGAAAACCTGCGTCGGCAGCGAGTTCTGCCGCTTTGGCACGCAGAACTCCACACAGTTGGGTATCGAGCTGGAACATGACCTGTTCAACATGTGGTCACCGCACAAGGTGAAACTGGCTGTCTCCGGTTGCCCGCGCAACTGCTCGGAAGCCGGCATCAAGGATGTAGGAATCATCGGCGTGGACTCCGGTTGGGAGATGTACATCGGTGGCAACGGCGGGATCAAGACCGAAGTCGCGGAATTCTTCGTCAAACTGAAAACCGCCGAAGAAGTCCGCGAATACAACGGTGCATTCCTCCAGCTCTATCGCGAAGAAGCCTTTTACCTCGAACGCACCGTGCACTACATGCAACGGGTCGGCATGGACCATATCAAGAAAGCCGTGCTCGAGGACCCGGAGCGTCGCAAGGCGCTCAACGATCGCCTGCAATTCTCGCTGTCGTTCGAACAGGACCCGTGGAAGGAACGCCTGGAACAGCCACAGCTGAAAAAAGAATTCGACGTCATCCCCGTGAAAAACCTGGAGGTGCTGGCATGAACTGGCTGGATATCTGCGCACTGGATGAAATCAATACCCTGGGCTCGCGAATCGTCGCCGGCCCAAAGGGAGACATCGCGATTTTTCGTACCAGCGACGACGAAGTGTTTGCCCTCGACGACCGTTGCCCGCACAAGGGCGGCCCGCTGTCCCAAGGCCTGATCTATGGCAAACGGGTGGCCTGCCCGTTGCACAACTGGCAAATCGACCTGCAAAGCGGTGAAGCCCAGGCCCCGGACATCGGCTGCGCCCACCACCATCTCACCCGGGTCGAGAACGGCCGGGTCCTGCTGTCCCTGCGGGATGCAGGCTGATGGACCGCCAGATCACCGCGTCCACCTGCTGTTACTGCGGAGTCGGCTGCGGGGTGCTGATCGAGCATGACGGCGAGCGCATCCTCGGCGTCAGCGGCGATCCCTCACACCCGGCCAACTTCGGCAAACTGTGCAGCAAGGGCTCGACCCTGCACCTGACCGGCGACGTGACGGCGCGGGCGTTGTACCCCGAACTGCGCCTCGGCAAAGGCCTGGCCCGCCACCGCACCGACTGGGATACCGCCCTCGATCACGCTGCCAGCGTATTTGCCGCAACCATTGCCGAACATGGCCCGGACAGTGTGGCGTTCTACATTTCCGGGCAACTGTTGACCGAGGACTACTACGCCTTCAACAAGCTGGCGCGTGCCCTGGTGGGTACCAACAACATCGACAGCAATTCGCGGCTGTGCATGTCCTCGGCGGTGGTCGGCTACAAGCGCAGCCTGGGTGCCGACACCCCGCCCTGCAGCTACGAAGACCTGGAGTTGAGCGATTGCGTGATGATCGTCGGCAGCAACATGGCCTACGCCCATCCGGTGCTGTTTCGTCGACTGGAAGAAGCCAGATCCCGCCGGCCGCAGATGAAAGTCATCGTCATTGACCCACGTCGTACGGATACCTGCGATCTGGCTGACCTGCACCTGGCGATTTTGCCTGGCACCGATGTCGCCCTGTTCCATGGGATTTTGCATCTGCTGCTGTGGGAAGACTGGATCGATCGTGACTTCATCAGAGACCACACCGAGGGCCTGGCGGAGTTGAAAAGCCTGGTGCGTGACTACACGCCGCAAATGGTTTCGCAGCTCTGCGGGATCAGCGTCGGGCAATTGCAGCAATGTGCCGAGTGGATCGGCACATCGCCAAGCTTTCTGTCGCTGTGGTGCATGGGCCTTAATCAGTCCACCGCCGGCAGCGCGAAAAACAGTGCACTGATCAATCTGCACCTGGCCACCGGGCAGATCGGTCGTCCGGGCGCCGGACCGTTCTCCCTCACCGGTCAGCCAAATGCCATGGGCGGGCGGGAAACCGGCAGTTTGTCCAACCTGCTGCCCGGCCATCGTGATGCGACCAATCCACAGCACCGTGCGCAAGTGGCGTCCTACTGGGGCGTCGAGCAACTGCCGGAAAATCCCGGGTTCACGGCGATCGAGCTGTTCGAGCAAGTGCGCAGCGGCAAGATCAAGGCATTGTGGATCGCCTGCACCAACCCCGCGCAATCCATGCCGGACCAGACGGCCGTGCGCGCCGCCTTGCAAGCCTGCCCGTTCGTGGTGTTGCAGGAAGCCTTTGGCACCACTGAAACCGCGAAGTTTGCCGACCTTCTGCTGCCCGCCGCCAGTTGGGGAGAAAAGGAAGGCTGCGTGACCAACTCCGAACGGCGTATTTCCCACGTACGCCAGGCAATCGCCGCACCGGGTAAGGCACGGCCGGACTGGGCGATCACTGTGGATTTCGCACAGCGCCTGGAAAAATACCTGCGTCCTGGTCAAACCAGCCTGTTTGCGTTTGATAACCCCGCGCAAGTCTTCGATGAATACAAACAACTGACTTGCGAACGCGATCTGGACCTGTCCGGTATCAGCCATGCGCTGATCGATCGTCTCGGCCCGCAGCAGTGGCCCTTCCCTTCGGGTGCCGTCGAGGGCACGGCACGCCTGTATGTCGACGGGGTATTTGCCACTGCCAACGGGCGCGCGCAGTTCGTGGCCGATCCGTATCGTGCCGCCAAAGAGCAACGCGATGCGCGATTCCCGCTGACCCTGATCACCGGCCGACTGCGCGATCAATGGCACGGCATGAGCCGCACCGGCACCGCCGCACAGTTGTTCGGCCATGTCGGCGAAGCGCAGGTGGGCCTGCACCCGGACGAATTGCGCCGCCATCGCTTGCAGCCTGGGGATCTGGTCAGCCTGAAAAGCCGGCGCGGTGCGGTCATCGTTGCGGTCGCCAGCGATGACAGCGTGCGTCCGGGCCAGGCTTTTTTACCGATGCACTGGGGTGACCGTTTCCTCAAGGGTGGGGTGAACAGCCTCACCTTGTCCGCATTCGATCCCTTGTCGAAACAACCCGAACTTAAACACAGCGGTGTTCGCCTGGATCCGGTGGATTTGCCCTGGAAACTGTTCGCACTGATCGAGGGAGATGTTCAACGACATTTTGAGACGCTACGACCACTCTTTGAGGCGTTTTCCTACGTCAGCCTCAGCCTGGTTGGTCGTGAGCGCCCTGCTCTGCTTGCACGGGCCGCCAATGCTTCAGCGCCTTCGGCAGAGTTGCTAAGCGAAATCGATAGTAGCCTGGGACTCAATGACGGCCCCGTGCTGGCTTACGACGACCCCCGACGGGCCATTGGCAAGCGCGTGCAAATCGAAAATGGCCGGATCACCTCCATTCGACTGGCCGGTGAAACCCTGGCCCAACACTGGTTGCAGGAGCTGTGGCTCGCAGGCCGCGCAGACGAGCAATTGCGGCGCTGGTTGCTGGCGCCGCTGAGCGCGCCACCAGGCAATCTCGACGCGCCTGTCAACACGAACAAAACCCTGTGCAACTGCAAGAACGTCAGCCAGAACGCGATCTGCGCCGGCATCGACCGTGGCCTGGACTTGCAGGAACTGAAGCAGGAACTGGGTTGCGGCACTCAATGCGGGTCCTGTGTTCCGGAAATCAAACGCCTGCTGGCTGCCAAGGCGCGGCCAATCACTGTCATATCGTGAGGAAAACACTATGAGCGCAAAAGTCTGGCTGGTGGGTGCGGGCCCGGGGGATCCGGAGTTGCTCACGTTGAAAGCAGTTCGTGCCTTGCGCGAGGCTGACGTGGTGCTGATCGATGATCTGGTCAATATCGCGATACTTGAGCACTGCCCTCGGGCGCGGATCATCCCGGTGGGCAAGCGCGGCGGCTGCCGCTCCACCCCGCAATCGTTCATCCATCGCCTGATGCTTCGTTATGCCCGGCAGGGTAAATGCGTGGCGCGGCTAAAGGGCGGCGATCCGTGCATTTTCGGCCGCGGCGGTGAAGAGGCACAGTGGTTACGTGAGCATGGGATCGAAGCCGAGTTGGTCAACGGCATCACTGCCGGGCTGGCGGGGGCAACGCAATGCGATATTCCGCTGACCTTGCGCGGTGTGGCCCGCGGCGTGACGCTGGTCACCGCACACACCCAGGACGACAGCCAATTGAACTGGCAGGCGCTGGCCCAAGGCGGAACGACACTGGTGATTTACATGGGAGTGGCCAAGCTCGGTAAAATCCGTGAGCAATTATTGGCCGGCGGCATGGCAGCGGATACACCCGTGGCCATGATTGAAAACGCGTCCTTGCCCCATCAACGGGAATGCCGGAGCACCCTTACTGCGATGGAAGACGCTGCCTGCAGATTCCAGCTGAAAAGCCCTGCCATCCTGGTGATCGGCGCAGTAGCGGCCAACGCCATCCCCTCCTGCGGGAGCGAACCGGCTCGCGAAGAGGCTCAATTCGTCGATACCAATGTTGGACTTCAACGCGCCTGACGCGTCCTTCCTCACCAAATCGTAGACAAAGAAAAGCCCAGCCTAAGCCGGGCTTTTCTCAGAGCTGCGAGCTAATTACTTAGCTTGAGCTTCAACCTGCGCTTCTACGCGACGGTTAACAGCGCGACCAGCTTCAGTTTTGTTGTCAGCAATTGGGCGGGATTCGCCGTAGCCAACGGACTGAACGCGGGACGACTCAACACCGTACTGGTTGGTCAGAACTTGCTTAACGGCGTTTGCACGACGCTCGGATAGTTTCTGGTTGTAAGCGTCAGGACCGACGTTGTCAGTGTGACCTTCAACAGTAGTGGTGGTGGATGGGTACTGCTTCATGAAGTCAGCCAGGTTCTTGATGTCGCCGTAGCTGTTTGGCTTGACTACCGACTTGTTGAAGTCGAACTTCACGTCCAGCTCTACACGAACGACTTCAGCAACAGCTGGGCAGCCATCAGCGTCAACAGTTACGTTGGCTGGGGTGTCCGGGCACTTGTCGACGTTGTCGCAAACGCCATCGTTGTCGCTGTCGGAGCAGACTTCTGGTGCTGGAACCGGAGCAGCAGCAGGCTTGTTGCCGCCACCGAAGTTCACACCCAGACCTACGGACGGGATGTAGTCCCAACGGCCGTTGTCCAGTTTGTAGTCAGCTTCTACGCCAGCACGAGCGTAGACGTTTTCGAGGAAGTAGTACTTCAGGCCAGCGCCAGCAGTCAGGAAAGTCGACTGGTCACGACCGGTGTGGCCGTCAGCGGCTACGTTGGTCATGCTGCCGTGCTTGACACCACCTTGAACGTAAGGACGCAGAGCGTCGCCAGCGTTGTTGAAGTGGTACTGAGCGTTCAGACCGAACTGGTCGCCTTCGATTTTCTGATTACCAGTACCGTTGTTCGAACGGGTGTGGTCGTCATTGTTGTAGGTCAAGTTCAACGATACGTCGTCGGTCAAGAAGTAACCGATGGAGGCGCCAGGAGTGTAGCCGTCTTCAACGTTGTTAACGCTGTCGTTGTACTTCTTCCCGTAGTTGAGCTCGCCTTCAACTGCGCCTTGGCCTTGTGCCAGTGCGCCGAACGAAGTAGCGGCAATAAGAGTACCAATGGCCAAGCCCAAGGTGTTTTTCAGTTTCATCCGTTAAATCCCCATCTGGTGATTGTGAAGCAGTCCCGCAAACCGGGGGACAACTCGGCGGCAAGTCTAACAGAACTTGCCTGCACGTAAGAGATATTTGCGCTGAACTAAGTTTCAGCAATGCCTGCAAATTTCTCACGCAATTTATCTAGAGCGCGTTTGTACCGCATTTTTGTTGCACTCAACCCCATGTGCATGATGTCTGCGATCTCCTGAAACTCCAGCTCTGCGACAAAACGTAGCACCAGAATTTCGCGGTCAATCGGGTTCACATACACCAGCCAGCGATCAAGTCCGCCCTTTTCCTCAGGTTTCGGCGCCTTTTCTTCGGACGCTTCCTCGAGGGGGTCAAGGCTCAACGCGTCCATCAGGCGACGCTTTCGCCGTTCCTTCCGATACTGTGTGATGCACTCGTTGTACGTGATGCTATATAGCCATGTCTTGAACTTCGATTTACCTTCGAAGTTCTTCAGGCCATACAGCACCTTCAGCATGACCTCCTGACAGACATCGTCTGCATCGCGATCGTTCCCGAGATATCGTGCGCACACATTAAATAATGTTCGCTGGTAACGCCGCATCAGTTCTTCATAAGCGCGTGTTACGTGAAACAGCTCGGTATGCGAGCGCGCGACCAACTCCTCATCAGAGAGCTCGCGGGGGTCGTAGCGCATGGATAACGATTGGGCTTTATTCAAAACAAGTCGGGCCGACAGTCAGGTCAATGTCCGCCGCAGCCAGCATCAGCGGGCATTTTGCGGCGGCATACATTAGCAGGGTTTGCCGGGTTAGTGGCTACTCACATGCTGCTCAAGGAGGATCCGATTGGAAAGAGAGACTAGCTCACCCTCATCGGTCAGCAATGTGGTTTTAACCGTGCCGATCTCTTCGATCTGGCCTTCGACCTCGCCAACACGCACTTGTTGCCCAACCTGGTACAGCTCACGCACGTAGATTCCCGCAAGAATCTGGCCGGCAATTTCCCGGCTTCCCAGGCCCATGGCCAGCGCTACCGCCAGACCAACGGTTATCAATACGATCACGATCACATGGTTCAGCAGGTCAGTCTTGACCTCCAACTGGCTGATCGCAACCGAAATACTGATGATGATCACCAGGCCCTGGGCAATCCGCCCAAGCCCTGCAGCATAGTCCAGGCCCACGCCTTCTGCCGCTCCACGCACCAGACCGTTGGCCAGTTGCGCCAGCAAAACCCCTACCAGCAACACCAGCGCCGCGCCGAAAACCTTCGGCAAGTACAACGCAAGCATATCCAGCGTAGCTGAAACTCGTTCAAGTCCAAGAGATTCTGCGGCAGAAACCAGAAAAATAAGCAGAACGAACCAATAGACGATCTTGCCGATCAGGGTCGAAATGGGAACCTGCAATCCGGCGCGGGAAAGCAACTTGGTCAGGCCGGTGCCACCCATCAAGCGGTCAAGGCCCACTTTGGCGAGCAATTTGGAAAGCAGGGTGTCCAGCAGCTTGGCCACGACGAAACCCAACAGCAGCACGACCAGTGCGCCGAACAGGTTCGGAATGAAGTTCGCAACTTTGGTCCATAACGCAGTCATTGCAGTGACGAGGCTCTGGGTCCAGAGATCAAGTTCCATATTCAATCAGCCTTATCAGCAGTGCGAGCGGTAGGTTTGCGAAGACGGGACACTGGCGCGACATGGGCCGAGCCGTTATTCAGGGCAATCATCAGGGCAGGCAACCAGCGGCCCAGCAGGCTGAACAAATCGCCGGCGCCGACCTGGCGGTTGGCGGTTTTCAGTACTCGCCCAAGGCACGCATCGTCGTCCCGGGTGGACGGTGAGGCGTTGAGCATGTCGCGCAAAGACTGTTCAAACGGATCGTGCATACGCACCTCTCGTGATGTCTGTGGAAGACGCGGTGAGTTTTGCTCGGGTCACATGGTTTCCCTCAGACCCAGCGCAAACGTCGGAACAACCACCACTGCCCCAGCGCCACCGAGACCATCATCAGGCAGGCGATCAGAAAGCCATAAGGGCTGGCAGAGAATGGAATTCCACCGACGTTGATCCCCAAAAGCCCGGTCAGAAAACTCATCGGCAAAAAAATCCCGGTGATGACGCCAAAGCGATACATCGTGCGATTCATGCGCACGCTCAACCGACGGTCTTCCGCTTCCAGAACCAGGCCCACACGCTCCCGGGTCAATTCCAGCTCTTCGAGGTAGCGGGTCAGGCTGTTGTTCAATTCGTTCCAGTAATCACCATCGTCCTCGACGAACCAGGGCAACTTGATCCGGGTCAACTGCCCGAAAATATCCCGCTGCGGAGCGAGAAACCGCTTCAACGCGGCGGCCCTGCGACGGATCTGCAATACAGCGCCATGCTCTGGCGCATACCGTTCGTCGGAATCCAGCTTTTCTTCTTCCTCATCGACCACTTCCGAGAGGTCGCTGACCAGATCCTGCACCTTGTTGGTGAGGTACTGCGCCATGTACAGGATGAGTTCGGAGGCTGTTTTCGGCCCTTTGCCGTCGGCCAGTTGCACCAGCAGTTCTTCAGTGGCGCGCAATGGGCGCAAACGCAGGGAAATGACACGCTGGGCAGAGCCGAAGATCCGCACCGACACCATGTCTTCCGGCTCGGCACCGGGGTTCAGATTGACCCCGCGCAAAAATAGCAGCAGTTCGCTGTCGGAAAGCTGTAAAAGTCGCGGACGGGTGTTTTCTTCGAGTAACAGGTCGCAACTGAATTCGCTCAGACCACTGGATTTGCGTAACCAGGTCCGGGTTTGCGGATGACTGCGATCCCAGTGCAGCCACAGGCTTTCATGCGCCTGCAGCTGCAAGTCATCAAGTTCAGTCCGGGCAATCGAACGCGCGCCGCCTCTACCATCCAGCACCAGGGCATGCACCAGCCCCCATTGCGCGTTTTCTTCCTCGAACATCCGCACTCCTCTGATCTGCAGCCGCTTTTATTCAGGCATTTTCAGCGGGCTGGGCGAGATGATCACGCCGTTGTTGTCCGCATAGATGTAATGGCCTGGATGGAAGGTCACGCCAGCGAAGGTCACGGCAACGTTGAGATCACCGATACCGCGCTTGTCGGTTTTCATTGGGTGGCTGGCCAGCGCCTGGACCCCCAGGTCGGTTTGCGCGATGACGTCGACATCACGGATGCAACCGTAGATCACCAGGCCTTCCCAGCCATTATTGGCCGCTTTCTCGGCGAGCATGTCGCCCAGCAGCGCGCGGCGCAGGGAGCCCCCGCCATCGACCACCAGGACCTTGCCATTCCCCTTGAGCTCGACTTGCTCCTTGACCAGCGAGTTGTCTTCGAAGCACTTGATGGTCACGATTTCGCCACCGAAGGAATCACGACCGCCGAAATTGCTGAACATCGGTTCCAGAACCTGCACCAGTTCCGGATAGGCATCGCACAGGTCAGGTGTGAGGTAATGGATCATCGAGAAACTCCTGTAAAGAGGAAGACAGCACGAACATCAGTGATGGCTCAGTCACGGAAAGTGACCAGAACAGCTCAATGCGTCATATCTTAGCCGCAAGCCGACCAGAGCGAAATGCCCTTGTTAGAGCATCAGCCTCAAACCGCTGCGGCCAAATCCCCTTGCTCTCCCAACAACGGCGTATGCTGGTCCGCCAGCCAGCGGGCCACCAAAGGCCAGACTTCGGCCTGGGCGGGTTTGCTGACAAGCATTTCAACATGGCCGAAATTATCGGCAAAACCCTGGTCACGACCCAGATTGATGAATTGCTTGTGCTCGGAACCGAACTGCTCGAACAGTTTGCGACAAGCCCACGCAGGATCCTGATGATCGCCCGCTGCGCTCACGGCGAGCACCGGCAACTTGACCTCGGCCAAACCGTCCCACCAGTTTTTATCGGCATCGCCGAAGCGCCCGAACAGACCGTACCAACGCATGCTTTCCAGGGCCAGGCCGATGGGCTCGTCCTCCGGGCCACGCTTGAGCCTTGATCCGGACAACTGGGCAAAACGCTTGAGAATGAAGCGACCGCCCCACTCCACCGGTGGAATCTTCAACGGCCAGTAGGTGCGACTGACCTGAGTGCCAAAAAACGCTGCCGAAGCCACGACTGGCTCACCGATGTACTCGCCACCCAGCGCCGCGGCCAGTGTAATACCGCCCAGCGAGTGACCGATCCAGTGCGGGACCTGCCCACTCTGTTCGCGCACGAACGCGCCAATGGCCGGCAGGTCATAGCGAGCGTAGTCGGCGACACGGTTCTTGCGGTAGTCGTGGTTGCGCTGGGACAGGCCGTGTCCGCGCATTTCCGGAATCCAGACGTCGAACCCCAATCGGGTCAGATAAGCGCCCAACCCCAGACCCTTGGGAGAAAACCAGAACCGGCGATTGGAAAAGCTGCCGTGCAGCAGGATCACCGGCACGCCACGGGAAGATGGCTCATCGGCCATGCCGAGACGCGTCACAGCCAGCTCGACGGTGAAGTCGGGGCTGTTGCCGGGCTTCAAACGATACACATCTTCGCTCAGATCGCCGCGCCGTTCGGCGCTGATCAGGGCGACAGGAAATAGGTTGCTGCTGCTTTGCATAATCTCTTGCACAAAAAAGGGCGGCATCCAGTAGTGGAGCCCGCCCTACGTAATGAACTGTAGAGCGAGCTTGCTCGCGATGAACTTCAGAACACCGCGTTTGTCCAGGACAAACGCGTTATCGTTAGCGACCACCGCGAGCAAGCTCGCTCCTACAACAACACCATCAAGCTTATGCTTGACCTTCCGCCAGGAAGAACCAGGTTTCCAGTACTGTGTCCGGGTTCAACGACACGCTTTCGATGCCCTGCTCCATCAGCCACTTGGCCAGGTCCGGGTGGTCCGAAGGGCCCTGACCGCAGATGCCGATGTATTTACCGGCCTTGTTGCACGCGGCAATGGCATTGGCCAGCAGCTTCTTGACCGCCGGATTACGCTCATCGAACAGGTGCGCAATGATCCCGGAGTCACGGTCCAGGCCCAGGGTCAGCTGGGTCAGGTCGTTGGAGCCGATGGAGAAACCGTCGAAGAACTCGAGGAATTCTTCCGCCAGGATGGCGTTGGACGGCAGTTCACACATCATGATCACGCGCAGGCCGTTATCGCCACGGGCCAGACCGTTTTCCGCCAACAGATCGACCACCTGGCTCGCTTCGCCCAGGGTACGGACGAACGGCACCATGATTTCGACGTTGGTCAGGCCCATCTCGTTGCGAACACGCTTCAGCGCGCGGCACTCGAGCTCGAAGCAGTCGCGGAACGATTCGCTGATGTAACGCGACGCACCGCGGAAGCCCAGCATCGGGTTCTCTTCTTCCGGCTCGTACAGCTTGCCGCCGATCAGGTTGGCGTATTCGTTGGACTTGAAGTCCGACAGACGCACGATGACTTTCTTCGGCCAGAACGCAGCCGCCAGGGTGCTGATGCCCTCGACCAGTTTCTCGACGTAGAAGCCGACCGGATCGTTGTAACCGGCAATGCGCTTGTCGACGCTTTCCTTGATGTCCTGTGGCAGGCCGTCGTAGTTCAGCAGCGCTTTAGGGTGCACGCCGATCATGCGGTTGATGATGAACTCCAGGCGAGCCAGGCCCACACCGGCGTTCGGCAACTGCGCGAAGTCGAAGGCGCGATCCGGGTTACCGACGTTCATCATGATCTTGAACGGCAGCTCAGGCATGGCATCCACGGAGTTCTTCTTGATGTCGAAGCCCAGTTCGCCTTCGAAGATGAAACCGGTGTCGCCTTCAGCGCAGGAAACGGTCACGCCCTGGCCGTCTTTCAGCAGTTGGGTGGCGTTGCCGCAACCGACTACCGCCGGGATGCCCAGCTCACGAGCGATGATCGCCGCGTGGCAGGTACGGCCGCCACGGTTGGTGACGATGGCGCTGGCGCGCTTCATGACCGGTTCCCAGTCCGGGTCGGTCATGTCGGAGACCAGTACGTCGCCGACCTGGACCTTGTCCATCTCGGACACGTCCTTGATGATGCGGACCTTGCCGGCGCCGATGCGCTGGCCGATGGCGCGACCTTCCACCAGCACGGTGCCGGTTTCTTTCAGCAGGTAACGTTCCATGACGTTGGCCTGGGTGCGGCTCTTCACGGTTTCCGGACGGGCCTGCACGATGTACAGCTTGCCGTCGTCACCGTCCTTGGCCCATTCGATGTCCATCGGGCACTGGTAGTGCTTCTCGATGATCATCGCCTGTTTGGCCAGTTCGCTGACTTCAGCGTCGGTCAGGCAGAAACGTGCGCGATCGGCCTTGTCCACGTCGACGGTCTTGACCGAACGACCGGCCTTGGCTTCATCGCCGTAGATCATCTTGATGGCCTTGCTGCCCAGGTTGCGGCGCAGGATCGCCGGACGACCGGCGGCCAGCGTGCCCTTGTGGACGTAGAACTCGTCCGGGTTCACCGCGCCTTGTACGACGGTCTCACCCAGGCCGTAGGCGCCGGTAATGAACACCACGTCACGGAAACCCGATTCGGTATCGAGGGTGAACATCACGCCGGCGGTGCCGGTTTCGGAGCGGACCATGCGCTGTACGCCAGCCGACAGGGCTACCAACTTGTGGTCGAAGCCCTGGTGCACGCGATAGGAAATCGCGCGATCGTTGAAAAGGGAGGCGAACACCTCTTTGGCGGCGCGAATGACGTTTTCGACACCGCGGATGTTCAGGAAGGTTTCCTGCTGACCGGCGAAGGAGGCATCCGGCAGGTCTTCGGCGGTAGCGGAAGAACGCACGGCCACGGCCACATCAGGGTTGCCGGCGGACAGCGCGGCGAACGCGGTGCGGATTTCGGTATTCAGTTTTTCAGGGAACTCGGCTTCCATGATCCATTGACGGATCTGGGCACCGGTCTTGGCCAGGGCATTCACGTCGTCGACATCCAGAGCATCGAGGGCCTCATGAATCTGCCGATTCAAGCCGCTCAGTTCCAGGAAATCACGATAAGCCTGAGCGGTCGTGGCGAAGCCACCGGGCACCGATACACCGGCACCTGCCAGGTTGCTGATCATCTCGCCCAGGGATGCGTTCTTGCCCCCCACATGCTCAACATCGTGTTTGCCGAGCTTATCGAGGGAAACTACGTACTCTACCAAGGTGATCTCTCCACTAACTGTGTTGGAAAAGCTCAGACACCGGCTGCTCGGGGGAGCGTTTGCCAGCTGTATGGCCTGGACCTGGAAAATAAGTGAGAATGCGGGCCATTGGCGGCCGGCAAATCGCGCCTATCATATCCAAGATTCGTCACTAGCTTAAGGCCCAAGGTGCAAATGAAACGATCTGCTTTCTTTATCTCCGATGGTACCGGCATTACCGCCGAAACCCTGGGTCAAAGCCTTCTGGCGCAGTTCGAAAACATTACCTTCAGCAAAGTCACGCGGCCGTATATCGACAACGTGGACAAAGCGCGGGCCATGGTACAACAAATCAACAAGGCCGCCGAAACCGACGGCTTCCGTCCGATCATCTTCGACACTATCGTCAATCAGGACATTCGTGAGATTCTCGCAACCTCGAATGGTTTCATGATCGACATCTTCTCGACTTTCCTGGCGCCGCTTGAACAGGAACTGACCGAGCACTCTTCCTACACCGTCGGCAAATCCCACTCCATCGGCACCAACTCCAATTACATGGAGCGTATCGAGGCGGTGAACTTCGCCCTCGACAACGACGACGGTGCCCGAACGCACTATTACGACAAAGCCGACCTGATACTAGTGGGCGTGTCGCGTTGTGGTAAGACACCGACGTGTCTGTACATGGCGATGCAATTCGGCATCCGCGCAGCCAACTACCCGCTGACCGAAGACGACATGGAACGCCTGCAGTTGCCAAGTGCCCTGCGTGCTCACCAGCAC
Organism: Pseudomonas sp. B28(2017); assembly: GCF_002113025.1. Classification (GTDB taxonomy): domain Bacteria; phylum Pseudomonadota; class Gammaproteobacteria; order Pseudomonadales; family Pseudomonadaceae; genus Aquipseudomonas. The sequence continues at coordinate 337,557 of NZ_NEJH01000004.1, forward strand.
AAACTGTTTGGCCTGACCATCGACCCGGACCGCCTCACCGCAATTCGCAACGAACGCAAACCCAACAGCCGCTATTCGAGCTACGCCCAGTGCGAGTTCGAGGTGCGCGAGGTGGAAAACCTGTTCCGCCGCGAGAACATTCCGAACATCAACTCCACGCATTTTTCCGTTGAAGAAATCTCCGCGAAAATACTTGTGGAGAAAGGTGTGGAGCGGCGTTTCAAGTAGTTCTTTATTGCCTGTTCGGCCCTCATCGCGAGCAAGCTCGCTCCCACAGTTGATTTGTGTTCACCGCAGATCTCCTGTGGGAGTGAGCTTGCTCGCGATGAACGATAACTCGGTCTCCTAGATCACAAACAAATCAACAAACCGGTTCACCGGCGTTGTCTCAAGCCGCGCCTGGTCCTTGCACAACGCAAAAATCTCTTCGCTACGCTGACTGGTGAATCGTGTCAGCAGGTTCGCCCTGAACTTTTCCTCCAATAACGGAATGCCCTCGGCACGGCGTCGACGATGGCCAATCGGGTACTCCACCACCACGTTCTCGGTGCTGGACCCATCCTTGAAAAATACCTGGATGGCATTGGCGATCGAGCGCTTGTCGTCCTCCAGATATTCACGGGTGTAATCCGGGTTTTCGACGATAACCATCTTGTCGCGCAGCACATCGATGACCGGATGCGCCCTGTGGAAATCGTCTTCGTAGTGCTCGGCCACCAGACTGCCGAAGGCCAGCGGCACGGCAGTCATGTACTGGATGCAATGGTCGCGGTCGGCAGCGTTGGCCAGCGGCCCGACCTTGGAAATGATGCGGATCGCCGACTCGTGGGTGGTGATGACGATCCGGTCGATTTCATGCACGCGATTACACACTTGCGGATGTAGCGTCATTGCCGCCTCGCAGGCCGTTTGCGCGTGGAACTCGGCGGGAAAACTGATCTTGAACAGCACGTTTTCCATCACGTAGGTACCGTACGGCCGCGACAAACCGAATGCACGCTTGTCTGCTGGCTTGAGTGCCAGATCGTTATTCGTATGGCTGAACAGCACGTCGTAAAAGCCCCACTGCCTGGCCGTCAGCACACTGGGAATGCCCATTTCGCCACGCATCGCAATGTCCGCCAGGCGCACGCCACGACTGGACGCATCCCCCGCCGCCCAGGACTTGCGCGAGCCGGCATTCGGTGCATGCCGGTATGTGCGCAGGGCATGACCGTCCGCAAAGGCGTGGGACAACGCCGACAACAACTGCTCGCGATTGGCTCCCATCAGCTTGGCCGCGACCGCAGTCGAGGCGACCTTCACCAGAATCACGTGATCGAGGCCGACACGGTTGAACGAGTTTTCCAGGGCGATCACGCCTTGAATCTCGTGGGCCATGATCATCGTCTCAAGTACCGTGCGCACAGTCAGCGGCGCCTCGCCATTGGCCAGGCGCTTTTGTGATAAATGGTCAGCCACCGCGAGAATGCCGCCAAGGTTGTCCGACGGATGCCCCCACTCGGCGGCGAGCCAGGTGTCGTTGTAGTCGAGCCAGCGCACGATGCAGCCGATGTCCCAAGCCGCCTTCACCGGATCGAGTCGGTAACTGGTCCCCGGCACCCGGGAGCCGAACGGCACGACGGTGCCTTCCACCACGGGCCCCAAATGCTTGGTGCACTCCGGAAAGCGCAGGGCCAGCAGGCCGCAACCCAAGGTATCGATCAGGCAGTTGCGCGCAGTATCCAGCGCCTCTGCGGACTCGATCTTGTAGTTGAGAACGTAATCGGCAATGTCCTGCAGGACCTTGTCGTAGTCGGGGCGGTTGTTCAGGTCGACGTTGGCACTCATGTTCGATTCACTCTTGTAGGAGCGAGCTCGCTCGCGAAAAACACAAGACCACTGCTGGTTATCTGGTTTACGCATTATCGCTCACGACCATCGCGGGCAAGCCAGCTCCTACAGAGGGTATGGGTCAGAACGAATCCCCCGGCACGCGCACGTACCCTTCCATCAACACCCGCGCACTGCGGCTCATGATCGCCTTGTTCACTGTCCATTCGCCGTTGACCTGGCTGGCCTCGGCGCCGACGCGCAAGGTGCCCGATGGATGACCGAAGCGCACCGCGTTGCGTTCGATACCGCCCGCCGCGAGGTTGACCAGGGTGCCGGAAATCGCCGCTGCGGTACCGATGGCCACCGCCGCCGTGCCCATCATCGCGTGGTGCAGCTTGCCCATGGACAGCGCGCGAACCAGCAGGTCGACATCGCTGGCTGCTATCGCCTTGCCGCTGGACGCCACGTAATCCACCGGTTTGGCCACGAACGCCACCTTCGGCGTGTGCTGCCGTTTGGCCGCTTCGTCGATGTTCGAAATCAGGCCCATGCGCAATGCGCCATAAGCGCGGATGGTTTCGAACATCAGCAAGGCTTTCGGGTCGCCATTGATCGCGCCCTGCAACTCGGTGCCCTTGTAGCCGATGTCCTCGGCATTGACGAAAATCGTCGGGATACCGGCGTTGATCATGGTGACTTTCAGCGTACCGACGCCTGGCACTTCCAGATCATCGATCAGGTTGCCGGTGGGGAACATCGAACCGCCAGCGCCCTCTTCTTCCGCCGCCGGATCAAGAAATTCGAGCTGCACTTCAGCGGCCGGGAAAGTCACGCCGTCGAGCTCGAAATCGCCGGTCTCCTGCACCTCACCATTGGTGATCGGTACGTGGGCGATGATGGTCTTGCCGATGTTGGCCTGCCACACGCGAACCACCGCCACACCGTTGTGCGGGATGCGGCTGGCGTCCACCAGGCCATTGCTGACGGCGAACGAACCGACCGCCGCCGACAGGTTGCCGCAGTTGCCGCTCCAGTCCACGAACGGCTTGTCGATCGACACCTGACCGAACAGGTAGTCGACATCGTGATCGGCCTTGATGCTTTTCGACAGGATCACGGTTTTGCTGGTGCTGGAGGTCGCGCCGCCCATGCCATCGATTTGTTTGTCGTACGGATCCGGGCTACCGATGACACGCAGCAACAAAGCGTCGCGGGCCGGGCCGGGGACCTGTGCTGCTTCGGGCAAATCCTTCAGGCTGAAAAAAACGCCTTTGCTGGTGCCGCCGCGCATGTAGGTGGCGGGGATTTTGATCTGCGGTGCGTGAGACATGAGTGCTCCTTCATAACAGGCACGGGACCCGAAGTCCCGTGCCTGTACAGCCTGTATTAAACGGCAACCGCCGATTCTTCGAGGAAGTCCTGGGCGAAACGCTGCAACACGCCGCCAGCCTCGTAGATCGACACTTCTTCGGCGGTGTCGAGGCGGCAGGTCACCGGCACTTCGACGCGTTCGCCGTTCTTGCGATGGATCACCAGTGTCAGCTCGGCACGCGGGGTGCGGTCGCCAATCACGTCGTAGGTTTCGCTGCCATCGATGGCCAGGGTGTGGCGGTTGGTGCCTGGCTTGAACTCCAGTGGCAACACGCCCATGCCCACCAGGTTGGTACGGTGGATGCGTTCGAAACCTTCGGCGGCAATTGCCTCCACACCTGCCAGACGTACGCCCTTGGCCGCCCAGTCGCGAGACGAACCCTGGCCATAGTCGGCACCTGCGATGATGATCAGCGGCTGCTTGCGATCCATGTAGGTTTCGATGGCTTCCCACATACGCATCACTTTGCCTTCCGGCTCGACACGGGCCAGCGAACCCTGCTTGACCTTGCCGTTTTCCTGAACCATTTCGTTGAACAGTTTCGGGTTGGCGAAGGTCGCGCGCTGCGCGGTCAGGTGGTCACCACGGTGAGTCGCGTAAGAGTTGAAGTCCTCTTCCGGCAGGCCCATTTTCGCCAGGTATTCGCCGGCTGCGCTGTCCAGCATGATGGCGTTGGACGGCGACAGGTGATCGGTGGTGATGTTGTCCGGCAGCACCGCCAGCGGACGCATGCCCTTGAGCGGACGCGCTCCAGCCAGTGCGCCTTCCCAATACGGCGGACGGCGGATGTAGGTGCTCATCTCGCGCCACTCGTACAACGGCGCGACTTTCGGGCCGGTGTCTTCGTGGATGGCGAACATCGGGATGTACACCTGACGGAACTGCTCCGGCTTCACCGACGCCTTGACCACGGCGTCGATTTCTTCGTCGCTTGGCCAGATGTCTTTCAGACGGATTTCCTTGCCGTCGACCACACCCAGTACGTCTTTTTCGATGTCGAAACGAATGGTGCCGGCAATTGCATACGCAACCACCAATGGCGGCGACGCGAGGAACGCCTGCTTGGCGTACGGGTGAATCCGGCCGTCGAAGTTGCGGTTGCCGGACAACACCGCAGTGGCGTACAGGTCGCGGTCGATGATCTCTTGCTGGATCACCGGGTCCAGTGCGCCGGACATGCCGTTGCAGGTGGTGCAGGCGAAAGCCACGACGCCGAAACCGAGCTGCTCCAGCTCATCGGTCAGGCCGGCTTCATCGAGATACAGCGCCACGGTTTTCGAGCCCGGTGCCAGGGACGACTTGACCCATGGCTTGCGGGTCAACCCGAGCTTGTTGGCATTACGCGCCAGCAAACCGGCGGCGATCACGTTGCGCGGGTTGCTGGTGTTGGTGCAACTGGTGATCGCGGCGATGATCACCGCGCCGTCCGGCATTTGCCCCGGTACGTCTTCCCACTTCCCGGAGATGCCTTTGGCCGCCAGATCCGAAACCGCTACACGGGCGTGCGGGTTGCTCGGGCCAGCCATGTTGCGCACCACCGAGGACAGATCGAACGTCAGGCCGCGCTCGTATTGCGCGCCCTTGAGGCTGTCTGCCCAGAGGCCGATCTGTTTGGCGTAGTTCTCGACCAACTGTACTTGCTCGTCTTCACGACCGGTGAGCTTCAGGTAGTCGATGGTCTGCTGGTCGATGTAGAACATCGCCGCGGTGGCGCCATATTCCGGGGCCATGTTGGAAATGGTTGCGCGGTCGCCGAGGGTCAGCGCGGAGGCGCCTTCGCCGAAGAATTCCAGCCAGGCACCGACCACTTTTTGCTTGCGCAGGAACTCGGTCAGCGCCAGCACCATGTCGGTCGCGGTGATGCCCGGTTGCAGCTTGCCGGTCAGTTCGACGCCAACGCTTTCCGGCAGACGCATCCAGGAAGCGCGGCCGAGCATCACGCTTTCGGCTTCCAGACCACCGACACCGATGGCAATCACACCCAGCGCATCGACGTGCGGGGTGTGGCTGTCAGTGCCGACGCAAGTGTCGGGGAAGGCCACGCCGTCGCGCACCTGGATCACCGGAGACATTTTCTCCAGGTTGATCTGGTGCATGATGCCGTTGCCTGGCGGGATCACGTCGACGTTCTTGAACGCCTTCTTGGTCCAGTTGATGAAGTGGAAACGGTCTTCGTTGCGACGGTCTTCAATGGCGCGGTTCTTCTCGAACGCCTGTGGATCGAAGCCACCACGCTCGACGGCCAGGGAGTGGTCGACGATCAGTTGCGTCGGTACTACCGGGTTGACTTGCGCAGGGTCACCGCCTTGCAGTGCGATGGCGTCACGCAAGCCGGCGAGGTCGACCAGCGCGGTCTGGCCGAGAATGTCGTGGCACACCACGCGGGCCGGGAACCACGGGAAGTCGAGGTCGCGTTTGCGCTCGATGAATTGCTTCAGGGATTCGGTGAGCGTGGCCGGGTCGCAGCGACGCACAAGGTTTTCCGCCAGCACACGAGAGGTGTATGGCAGGGTGTCATAGGCGCCAGGCTGGATCGCCTCGACCGCTGCGCGGACATCGAAGTAATCCAGGTGGCTGCCGGGCAGCGGTTTACGGAATTGGGTGTTCATCGTCAGGACTCGGTCACGGTAATTACAAAGGGTGAGGCCGGCTGTCACATCCTGCAGGAGCGAGCATGCCCGCGATGGTGGATGCCACGCCGCGGGGCATCAGGCTTCCCGCGTTATCGTTGACGTCCATCGCGACGGTGCGACGATTCGACATGCTCGCTCCTACAGAGGGCTGGTGCATTCAGCACCAGCCCCACCATTCAGCGCTGTTCGATTGGCACGAACTTGCGCTGTTCTACGCCGACATACTCGGCGCTTGGACGGATGATGCGGTTGTTGGCACGTTGTTCGTACACGTGGGCGGCCCAGCCGGTCAGGCGCGAGCAGACGAAAATCGGTGTGAACAACTTGGTCGGGATGCCCATGAAGTGGTACGCCGAGGCATGGTAGAAGTCGGCGTTCGGGAACAGTTTCTTCTGCTCCCACATGGTCTTGTCGATGGCTTCGGACACCGGGAACAACACCTTGTCACCCACTTCGTCAGCGAGCTTCTTCGACCAGCCCTTGATCACCTCGTTGCGCGGATCGTTGTCCTTATAGATCGCGTGGCCGAAGCCCATGATCTTGTCCTTGCGTTCCAGCATGCCGAGGGTGCCCTTGATCGCCTCTTCCGGCGACGAGAAACGCTCGATCATTTCCATCGCCGCTTCGTTGGCGCCACCGTGCAGCGGACCGCGCAGCGAACCAATGGCCGCGGTCACGCAGGAGAACAGGTCGGACAGGGTCGATGCGCAAACACGCGCGGTGAAGGTCGACGCGTTGAACTCGTGCTCCGCGTAGAGGATCAGCGAAACGTTCATCACCTTGACGTGCAGCTCGCTCGGCTTCTTGCCGTGCAGCAGGTGCAGGAAGTGGCCGCCGATGGACGGCTCGTCGCTCACGCAGTCGATGCGCTTGCCTTCGTGGCTGAAGCGATACCAATAAGTCATGATCGCCGGGAAGGCGGCCAGCAGACGGTCGGTCTTGTCATGCTGCTCGGAAAAATTCGCCTCGGGCTCCAGGTTGCCCAGGAACGAGCAGCCAGTGCGCATCACGTCCATCGGGTGGGCGTCGGCAGGGATGCGCTCCAACACTTCTTTCAGCGCTTGCGGCAGGTCACGCAACTTGCTCAGCTTGGCGATGTAGGCGTTCAGTTGCGCCTTGCTCGGCAGCTCGCCGTACAGCAGCAGGTAGGCCACTTCTTCGAACTGCGCGTCAGCCGCCAGTTCACGAACGTCGTAACCACGATAAGTCAGACCGGCACCCGACTGGCCCACGGTGGACAGTGCGGTTTGCCCGGCTACCTGACCACGGAGCCCGGCGCCACTGAGTACTTTTGCTTCGGCCATTGCTGTCTCCAATTCTTGAATTTTTAGGGAGGTTCGCGACTTACTTCTTCGCGGCAAACAACGCATCGAGCTTCTGCTCGAAGGTGTGGTAGTCGATGCGATCGTAAAGCTCCATGCGCGTCTGCATGGTGTCGATGACGTTCTGTTGCGTGCCATCGCGGCGGATCGCGGTGTAGACGTTTTCTGCAGCCTTGTTCATGGCGCGGAACGCCGACAGCGGGTACAGCACCAGCGATACATCGGCAGCAGCCAGTTGTTCGGTGGTGTACAGCGGCGTCGCGCCGAACTCGGTGATGTTGGCCAGGATCGGCGCTTTCACACGGTTGGCGAACAGCTTGTACATTTCAAGTTCAGTGATGGCTTCCGGGAACACCATGTCGGCGCCGGCTTCGATGCACGCGGCGGCGCGATCCAGGGCAGACTCCAGACCTTCCACTGCCAGGGCGTCGGTACGGGCCATGATCACGAAGCTGTCATCGGTACGCGCATCGACAGCCGCCTTGATGCGGTCGACCATTTCCTGCTGGGTCACGATTTCCTTATTGGGACGGTGACCGCAGCGCTTGGCGCCGACCTGGTCTTCGATGTGAATCGCCGCGGCACCGAACTTGATCATCGACTTGACCGTGCGAGCGACGTTGAACGCCGAGGAACCGAAGCCGGTGTCCACATCCACCAGCAATGGCAGATCGCAAACATCGGTGATACGGCGCACGTCGGTCAGCACGTCATCCAGACCGGTGATGCCCAGGTCAGGCACGCCGAGGGAGCCGGCAGCCACCCCGCCACCCGACAGGTAGATCGCTTTGAAACCGGCGCGCTTGGCCAGCAGCGCGTGGTTGGCGTTGATCGTGCCGACCACTTGCAGTGGATGTTCACTGGCGACCGCATCGCGGAAACGCTGGCCTGGTGTGCTCTTGTTCAAACTCATGACTCACCTCGTTTGGCTGTCGGGTTAACGCCGTCCTGGTAGTGACGGGCGATATTGCGTTTGGAGGCGCCGATGTGACGGCGCATCAACAACTCGGCCAGTTCACCGTCACGGTCGGCGATGGCATCGAGAATACGGTGGTGCTCGGCGAACGCCTGATGCGGGCGATTGGGCGTGGTGGAAAACTGGATGCGGTACATGCGCACCAGCTGATAGAGCTCGCCGCAGAGCATTTGGGTCAGCGTGCGGTTGCCGCTGCCCTGGATGATTCGGTAATGGAAGTCGAAATCGCCTTCCTGCTGGTAATAGCCTCTACCGGCCTGAAACGCCTCATCGCGCTCGTGGGTTTCCAGGACCCGACGCAACTCGTCGATTTCCTCGATGCTCATGCGCTCGGCGGCCAGACGGCAGGCCATGCCTTCCAGGGATTCACGGATTTCGTAAAGCTCAAGCAGCTCGGCGTGATTGAGCGACACCACCCGCGCGCCGACATGCGGCACGCGAACCAGCAGGCGTTGGCCCTCCAGACGGTGGATGGCCTCGCGCAACGGGCCACGGCTGATGCCGTAGGTGCGCGCCAGCTCCGGTTCGGAGATTTTGCTGCCCGGCGCGATCTCGCCTTTGACGATAGCTGCCTGAATGCGACGGAAGACGTTCTCGGACAGGGTCTCCGTATCGTCTTGCGCTAAAACCGGGGGATCGAGTTGATCCAGCATATTGTCGACACCTTGTGAGCCAATGCTGCAAAAACTAACGAATACAGACAGAGCAGTCAAAGGATAAATAGATATTGTCGACAATCTTCTGATAACCGGCTGCACCATAACGAAGCAACCTCACTGTTTATAGCCACCCGCCAGCGCTGGCGCCATCAAACCACCGTGCTAGAATGCCGCCCGCATTTGTTTGTCACATCTGCACTGTCTGTCATAAAACCCTGATAGGCATACGAGGGAGCTTGCGCAGCGATGCCAGGGCCTTGAATCAAGTCGGACCGCTGCGCACCAGGATTTATGAGACTCAAGCCCTTCCCTGCCTTCCTTTATTTACTTTGCCTGCCCGGCTTCGCAATGGCCGGGGAAAAGACCGTGTATGGCCTGAATGAGTACGCATCGCTCAATGGCATTGATCTGGAAGTGGCGGCCAAACTCGACACCGGGGCGAAAACCGCGTCCCTGAGTGCACGGGATATCAAACGCTTCAAACGCAACGGCGAGTCGTGGGTGCGCTTTTACCTGGCCATCGACGCCGCCCATTCGCACCCGATCGAACGCCCGCTGGCCCGTGTCAGCAAGATCAAGCGCCGGGCCGGCGACTACGACCCGGAGGAAGGCAAGAAGTACACCGCCCGCCCGGTGATCGAACTGGATATCTGCATGGGCTCGGCCCTGCGCAGCATCGAAGTGAACCTGACCGACCGCAGCGCCTTCCAATACCCGCTACTGATTGGCTCCGAAGCGCTCAAGCGCTTCGATGCACTGGTTGACCCCAGCCTTAAATATGCTGCCGGCAAACCCGCCTGCACCACCGACGCTCATACCGCCGAGTAATTCAAATGCGCTCTCTTACCCTTCATCTGAAACTGCTGATCGCCATCCTGGTGGTGCTGGGCATTTCAGTTACGGCCTACCAGATCTTCGTGCTGGGCATCCCGGTAACCGAAGACGCCACCGACGACCTGTGGAACATCGACGCCAAGGTCGAGTTCGTCGCCAGTGCCAAGGACCCGGTCAAGATCCAGATGTTCGTGCCACCGCTGAGCCGCGACTTCGTCAGCCTCAACGAGAGCTTCATCTCCAATAACTACGGCGTGGCCGTGAACCGGGTCGACGGCAATCGCAAGGTCACCTGGTCGGCACGCCGGGCCAAAGGTAATCAGACGCTGTATTACCGCCTGGTGCTGACCAAGCGTTACTCCGGTGAGAAAGCCAAGATCAAAGGCCCGACCTTTCGCGACAGCATGACCATCGAAGGCCCGGAAAAAGTCGCCGCCGAAGCCCTGCTCGCACCGATTCGCCAGCACTCGGCCGACGTCGAAACCTTCGTCGGCGAAGCCATCAAGCGGGTCAACAACCTCAACGACGACAACGTGAAACTGTTGCTGGCCGGTGATCCATCCACCGCGCACAAGGCAAAAATCGTCGAGTTGCTGCTGTCCATCGCCCATGTGCCGATCGAGAAGGTCCACACCATCCGCCTGGTGGCCGACCAGCCGCAACTGCCGGAACTGTGGCTGCGCAGTTTCAATGGCACCGACTGGCTGTACTTCAACCCGGAAACCGGTGAACAGGGCCTGCCGTCCGACCGCCTGCTGTGGTGGACCGGCGACGAAAACCTGATCACCGTCGACGGCGGCAAGAAAGCCAACGTGACCTTCAGCCTGAACAACAGCGAAATGAACGCCATTCGCCTGGCCAAGCTGACCGACGAAAACACCGACGCCAACTTCCTCGAGTACTCGCTGTACGGCCTGCCGCTGCAAACCCAGCAGACCTTCATGATCATGGTGATGATCCCGATCGGCGTGCTGGTGATCCTGATCCTGCGCAACCTGATCGGCATCCAGACCCTGGGCACCTTCACCCCGGTGCTGATCGCCCTGGCCTTCCGCGAAACCCAGCTCGGCTTCGGTATCGCGCTGTTTACCATCATCACGGCGCTGGGCCTGTCGCTGCGTTCCTACCTCGAACACCTGAAACTGCAAATGCTGCCGAGGCTGTCAGTGGTGCTGACGTTCGTGGTGGTGTTGATTGCGGCGATCAGCCTGTTCAGCCATAAACTCGGCCTGGAACGCGGCTTGTCGGTGGCGCTGTTCCCGATGGTGATCCTGACCATGACCATCGAACGCCTGTCGATCACCTGGGAAGAACGTGGCGGCGGCCATGCCATGAAAGTGGCGATCGGCACGTTGTTCGCCGCGTCCCTGGCACACCTGATCATGACCGTGCCGGAACTGGTGTACTTCGTGTTCACCTTCCCGGCGATCCTGCTGATCCTGGTGGCCTTCATGCTTGCCATGGGCCGTTATCGCGGTTATCGCCTGACCGAACTGGTGCGTTTCAAGGCCTTCCTGAAAAAGGCTGACGCCTGATGTTCGGCTTCTGGAAGACCTGGAAGGCGCTGGAAGCCCGGGGCATCATGGGGATCAATCGGCGCAATGCAGACTACGTGCTCAAGTACAACAAGCGCAGCCTGTACCCGATCGTCGATGACAAGATCATCACCAAGGAACGCGCCATCGCCGCCGGCATCCATGTGCCCGAGCTGTATGGCGTGATCTCCACCGAGAAGGAAATCGACAATCTCGAAGATATCATCGGCGGACGCAGTGACTTCGTGATCAAACCGGCCCAGGGCGCTGGCGGTGATGGCATCCTGGTCATCGCCGACCGCTTTGAGGGGCGTTATCGCACGGTGTCCGGCCGGATCATCAGCCATGAAGAAATCGAGCACCAGATTTCCAGCATCCTGACCGGCCTGTACTCCCTGGGCGGTCACCGCGACCGGGCGCTGATTGAATACCGCGTGATTCCAGACCAGATCTTCAAAAGCATCAGTTACGAAGGCGTGCCGGACATCCGCATCATTGTTTTGATGGGCTACCCGGTGATGGCCATGCTGCGTCTGCCGACGCGTCAGTCCAACGGCAAGGCCAACCTGCACCAGGGCGCCATCGGCGTCGGTGTGGACCTGGCCACCGGCCTGACCCTGCGCGGTACCTGGCTGAACAACATCATCAACAAACACCCGGACACCACGAATGCCGTGGATGGCGTGCAACTGCCCTACTGGGACGGTTTCATGAAGCTCGCCGCTGGCTGTTATGAGTTGTGTGGTTTGGGCTACATCGGTGTCGACATGGTCCTGGACCAGGAAAAAGGCCCGCTGATTCTTGAGCTCAACGCCCGGCCAGGGCTGAATATCCAGATTGCCAATGACTGCGGGCTGACGTCGCGCACTCATGCGGTGGAAGCACGACTGGAAGACCTGAAGGCCCGCGGCGTGACCGAAACGGTCCAAGAGCGCGTGGCGTTCGTGCAGGAGATGTTTGGGCATATTCCTGCAGTCGTGGGTTGAGGCCCTTCCCTGTAGGAGCGAGCAAGCTCGCGATGAACTCGAGAACACCGCTGGGTGTCAGGCGCCCATCGTCATCGTTGACGACCATCGCGACGGTGCGACGATTCGACTTGCTCGCTCCTACAGGTGACCAACCAGCCAATCCCCTCTAGGAGCAATTCTCCGAGGGGACTACAATCGCCACCCCGCCTCGATGGCTGATCTCCCCCGCCCATGCTGACCTGTTCCGTATACCCGCTGCCCTATCGCGCCAACCCCGCCCTATACTTCGCGGCGATTCGCCATGCTCCCGGTGCCGTGCTGCTCGACAGTGGCCGCCCCAGCGCCGACCGCGGTCGCTATGACCTGCTCAGTGCCTGGCCGCTGGAACAGCTGACGGTATCGCCTGATGAAAGTGGCGACGCTTTCCTGCAACGCCTGCGCAACAACCTTACACGTTTGGGCGAAGCCACCCTGCCGGCACCTTATGAGTTGCCATTTGCCGGTGGATTGATCGGCTACCTGAGTTACGACTTCGGCCGGCATCTGGAGCGCCTGCCGAGCCAGGCACGGGACGACCTGCAATTGCCTGACGCGCGTTTCGGCCTGTACGACTGGGCACTGATCAGCGATCACCTTTCGCTGACCAGCCAGTTGGTGTTTCACCCGACTCTGCCCGCCAGCGAACGTCAGCGCCTGATCGATCTGTTCAGCCAACCCGCAGCGGAAGTGGCCGCTCCATTCAAATTGCTCACCCCGATGACTGCCGACTTGAGCGCTGACGAGTATCAACAGGCAATCGAGCGTATCCAGCAATACATTCAGGCCGGCGACTGTTATCAGGTCAACTTCGCCCAGCGTTTCCGCGCACCCTGCCAAGGTGATCCATGGGCCGCCTACTGCGCGCTGCGCGCTGCGTGCCCGACGCCTTTTTCCGGCTTCCAGAGCTTGCCTGACGGCGATGCCGTACTCAGCCTGTCACCGGAGCGCTTCGTAAAAGTCAGCCAGCGCCACGTGGAAACCCGCCCGATCAAGGGCACTCGACCTCGGGGCCTGACGCCCGAGCAAGATGCCGCGAACGCCGCCGAACTGCTGGCCAGCCCCAAGGATCGCGCGGAAAACCTGATGATCGTCGACCTGCTGCGCAATGACCTCGGCCGGACCTGCCGCACCGGTTCGGTCCGGGTGCCGGAACTGTTCAGTCTGGAAAGTTACCCGAACGTGCATCACCTGGTGAGCAGCGTCACCGGTGAACTGGCGGATGACCGCGATGCCCTGGACCTGATCGCCGGCAGCTTCCCTGGCGGCTCGATCACCGGCGCGCCAAAGATTCGCGCCATGCAGATCATCGATGAGCTGGAGCCAACCCGGCGCGGACTGTATTGCGGTTCATTGGTCTACCTGGACGTGCGCGGCGAAATGGACAGCTCCATCGCCATCCGCAGTTTGCTGGTCAAGGACGGGCAGGTGTGTTGCTGGGGCGGTGGCGGAATTGTCGCGGACTCGGAGTGGCAGGCTGAGTACCAGGAGTCGATCACCAAGGTGAAAGTGCTGCTCGATACGCTGCAAAACCTGTAGGAGCGAGCCAGCTCGCGATGCTCGTTAACGATAACGCTGGAAACCTGACACCCTGCGGCGCTCTCAGGTTCATCGCGAGCAGGCTCGCTCCTACAAGGATGGTGATTACAAGCTCAGGGGCCGATTCGAAGCCTTGATGAACTCCTGCTTCAGCTCTTCAAAACTGTGCACCGCCGGGAACTGCGGGAACTGCGCAATCACGTTATCTGGCGCATGGAACAGGATCCCGGCATCGGCCTCGCCCAGCATCGTGGTGTCGTTGTAGGAATCTCCCGCCGCGATCACCCGGTAGTAGAGGCTCTTGAAGGCCAGGACCGACTGACGCTTGGGATCTTTCTGACGCAGTTGATAGCCAGTGACTCGCCCGCTGTCGTCAGTAATCAGACGATGGCAGAGCAAGGTCGGGAAGCCCAGTTGGCGCATCAACGGCTGGGAGAACTCGTAGAAGGTGTCGGACAGGATCACCACCTGGAAACGCTCGCGCAGCCAGTCGACGAACTCGATGGCGCCGTCCAGCGGCTTGAGCGTGGCGATCACTTCCTGAATGTCGGCGAGCTTCAGGCCGTGCTCGTCGAGAATCCGCAGGCGCTGCTTCATCAGCACGTCGTAGTCGGGAATGTCCCGGGTGGTGGCCCTGAGGGACTCGATCCCGGTTTTTTCGGCGAAAGCGATCCAGATTTCCGGAACCAGCACACCTTCAAGATCCAGACAGGCAATTTCCACAAGACACTCCCATTTGTATTGATTATTGAGTCGCGCGAGCAAAAAGACTGCCGAACTCTAGCGACTCGGGCCTGCCTGCGCAACGCAGAGGATGCCCCGGCCCGTGCAGCTTTTTGTTACCATCGACCCATATAGAGCGCCCAGCGCCACCGACCTGTAGGAAGCCGCCCTGATGAGCCCAACGTTCGACGTCGTGGAACTCGCCACGACCTATGCCAACAAATCCGCCCAGGACATCCTGAAACTCGCGTTTGCCGAGTTCGGCGATGACCTGTGGATATCTTTCAGCGGTGCCGAGGACGTGGTGCTGGTGGACATGGCCTGGAAGCTGAACAAGAACGTCAAGGTGTTCAGCCTCGACACCGGCCGCTTGCACCCCGAAACCTACCGCTTCATCGATCAGGTGCGCGAGCACTACAAGATCGACATCGAGCTGGTGTCGCCGGACCACACGAAACTCGAACCTTTCGTGAAGGAAAAAGGCCTGTTCAGCTTCTACAAGGACGGCCATGGCGAATGCTGCGGCATCCGCAAGATCGAACCGCTGCGCCGCAAGCTGTCCGGCGTGAAAGCCTGGGCCACCGGCCAGCGTCGGGACCAGAGCCCCGGCACCCGCAGCGCCGTCGCGGTGATGGAGATCGACACCGCGTTCTCCACTCCTGAGCGCACCCTGTACAAGTTCAACCCGCTGGCGCAAATGACCAGCGAAGATATCTGGGGCTACATCCGCATGCTGGAACTGCCTTACAACAGCCTGCACGAACGCGGCTTCATCAGCATCGGCTGCGAACCCTGCACCCGCCCGGTACTGCCGAACCAGCATGAGCGCGAAGGCCGCTGGTGGTGGGAAGAAGCGACACAGAAGGAATGCGGGTTGCATGCGGGGAATATCATCAGCAAGTCCAAAGCCTGATCCCGAACCTTGTGATATCCCCTGTGGGGGCGGGCTTGCCCGCGAATGCGTAGTGTCAGTCAACAACTTCATCGACTGACAGATTGCTTTCGCGGGCAAGCCCGCTTCCACATTTGCTCCGTGCCAGGCTGAATAAATGTGTACACACGAATGTCACCATCGGTGCCATTTATGTGTGCACTTTCCATTTCTGCGCCCCCAATAGTTACATTCCTCCGCCTGACGCGTATCGCCACGCCCTCCTGAATCCCCCTAAAAAAATAAATACCTGTTCAATCGGTCAATTTAAATTGTCTGTTTTTCAGTATCTTGGCGAAACGCCATAACAAAACGAAATTAACAGTACGTTTCATAGATCTCCTGGTTGGCATGGATCTGGCTTAAGTGCATACATGTTTTGTATACAATAAATTCAAAACATACACACACTTTAGATCCGCAAGCCTGAAGCGCCCTATCCCGTACAGGCTGCAGATGCCCCGTAACCAATGATATTCGCCATCCGCGACGAAGATTTGTCGAGCCAACGCTCATGCACAGTCATCGCGATGTCGAGCATCAGGAGCCTGCCGGAATGCGTACTAGTCTCTCCAATAACAACATCGCGCTGGATCTACCCTCCTCCCATTCCACCCACATCGCCGACAATCAAGCGCATCACTGCCCCGTCGTGCTCAGTCCGCGACTGCACAACAAAGACCTGGCGCCGACCAAGGCCGAAGGCCGGCGCTGGGGCCGCTACAGCATCTTTGCCCTGTGGACCAACGATGTTCACAACATTGCCAACTACTCCTTCGCCATCGGTCTGTATGCACTGGGCCTGGGCGGCTGGCAGATCCTGCTGTCCCTGGGGATCGGTGCGGCGTTGGTGTATTGCTTCATGAACCTGTCCGGCTACATGGGACAAAAGACCGGGGTGCCGTTTCCGGTCATCAGCCGAATCAGTTTCGGCATTCATGGGGCGCAGATTCCTGCGTTGATCCGTGCCGTGATCGCCATTGCCTGGTTCGGTATTCAGACGTACCTGGCATCCGTAGTCTTTCGCGTGTTGTTGACGGCGGTCCATCCAGGATTCGCTGACTACGACCACAATTCGATCCTGGGCCTGTCGACCCTGGGCTGGGTGTGTTTCGTCGCAATCTGGTTCGTGCAACTGGCGATCCTTGCCTATGGCATGGAGATGGTACGGCGCTACGAGGCGTTTGCCGGCCCGGTGATTCTGCTGACCGTCGCCGCCCTCGCCGCCTGGATGTACACCCAGGCCGACGCGACCATTGCCTGGTCGATCCGTGAGCCGCTGACTGGCGCAGAGATGTGGCGCAACATCTTTGCCGGTGGCGCATTGTGGCTGGCGATCTACGGTACGTTGATCCTCAACTTCTGCGATTTCGCCCGCTCTTCGCCGTGCCGCAAGACCATCAAGGTCGGCAACTTCTGGGGCCTGCCGGTGAATATACTGGTGTTCGCCGCCATCACAGTCCTGCTGTGCGGTACGCAGTTCCAGATCAATGGCCGGATCATCGAAAGCCCGACTGAAATCATCGCCTCGATCCCCAATACCTTCTTTCTGGTGCTCGGCTGCCTGGCGTTCCTGATCGTCACCGTGGCGGTGAACATCATGGCCAACTTCGTTGCCCCGGCGTTCGTACTCAGCAACCTGGCCCCGAAGTACCTGACCTTCCGCCGCGCCGGGCTGATCAGCGCAACCATCGCCGTGCTGATCCTGCCGTGGAACCTCTACAACAGCCCGCTGGTGATCGTGTACTTCCTGTCCGGCCTCGGCGCCCTGCTCGGCCCGTTGTACGGCGTGATCATGGTCGACTACTGGCTGGTACGAAAAGGCCGGATCAACGTGCCGCAGTTGTACAGCGAAGACCCCAACGGCGCGTATTACTACAGCTGCGGCGTCAATTTGCGCGCGGTGGCGGCGTTCATTCCCGCCGCCCTCATTGCCATCGTCCTGGCATTGGTTCCGGGCTTCCACAGCGTGTCGCCGTTTTCCTGGCTGATCGGTGCCGGAATCGCCGGAATGCTCTACCTGATCATCGCCAAACGCCAACCGCACTATGCCGATGTCAGTGGCGAATCAATTGCGGTCGACAACGTCAGTCATTAATCCTGTAGCGGCCCGACGTTGTCGGGCCGCAGAACCACCTGCAATAAGGACTCCCCATGCGCATTCTCGTGGTCAACGTCAACACCACCGAATCCATCACCCAGGCCATCGCCCGCTCGGCACAAGGCGTCGCGTCGCCCGGCACGGAAATCGTCGGCCTCACCCCGCATTTCGGCGCCGACTCGATCGAGGGCAATTTCGAAAGTTATCTGGCAGCCATCGCGGTCATGGATAGGGTGATGTCCTACGACCAGCCCTTCGATGCGGTGATCCAGGCCGGTTACGGCGAACACGGCCGTGAAGGCCTGCAGGAACTGCTTAACGTGCCGGTGGTGGATATCACCGACGCCGCCGCCAGCACGGCGATGTTCCTCGGCCACGCCTATTCCGTGGTCACCACCCTCGACCGCACCGTGCCGCTGATCGAAGATCGCCTCAAGCTCTCCGGCCTCTGGGACCGTTGCGCCTCGGTGCGGGCCAGTGGCTTGGCCGTGCTGGAGCTGGAGCACGAGCCACAGCGCGCACTGGAAGCCATCGTGCACCAGGCCGAAATGGCGGTGACCCAGGACAAGGCCGAAGTGATCTGCCTGGGCTGCGGCGGCATGGCCGGGCTGGACGAGCAGATTCGCCGACGTACCGGCGTACCGGTGGTGGACGGCGTGACGGCGGCGGTGACCATTGCCGAATCACTGGTACGCCTGGGGTTGTCGACATCGAAGGTGCGGACTTACGCAACGCCGCGGCCGAAAAACATTATTGGCTGGCCGGCTCGGTTTGCCCGGTAGACCGCGTTATCGTCCATCGCGGGCAAGCCACGCTCCCACGGGTGTTGCGTCGTTCACATTACCGAGTACGACACAGATCCTGTGGGGGCGAGCCTGCTCGCGAAAGCTACAACTCGGTTTCAAGACTTGCTCAAACCGCACTGAACCTCTGCCCCAACCCCTGCTCGGCAAACTGCTCAATGATGAAATCGACAAACACCCGGGTCTTGCCGGGCAGCAGTTTATGTTCAGCGTAATAGATGGAGGTGTAGCCGTCGTCGATGTACCAATCCGGCAACACCCGCTGCAATCTGCCCGATTCCAGATAGCCCGCAGCAAACGGCATGCTCACCAGCGCAATGCCCAGCCCCTGCGCGGCCGTGGCGCAGGCCGCCTCGGAATCGCTCATGGTCATCCGCGCCTTGAGCGTCAACGGGCTGTGCTGGTGATTGCGATGGGTCAACTGCCAGGAGCGCACACGACCGGTTTGTGGCGAGCGGATCAGGATCCCGTCATGTTGCTTGAGGTCATCCGGCTCGCTGATCGACGCATGAGCCTCCAGGTAAGCCTGCGAAGCCACCAACACCCGATGCGCCGGGCTCAGCCTGCGCGCCACCACGCCCTGGGGTAATTCGAAGCCGCCGCCAATTGCCGCATCGAAGCCCTGCCCGATCAGATCGACCTGGCGGTTATCGAAGTGCCAGTCCGGGTTGATCGCCGGGAATCGCCGCAGAAACTCGCCGAGCATCGGCACAATGTACAAACAACCGAATACCGTCCCCATGCTGACTTTCAAAGTGCCTGCCGGCTGCCCTCCGGCGCTGGCGAGATTGGCCACGGCATTCTGGATCGTGTGCAGGCTGCCGCTGACTTCGCCAAGAAACAACTGACCGGCCTCCGTCAGGGTCAGCCTGCGCGTGCTGCGCTGAAACAATCTGACGCCCAGGCGTGCCTCGAGCTTGGCGACGCTCTTGCCCACCGCAGCCGGTGTCAGACTCAAGCGGCGCGCCGCTTCAGCAAAGCTGCCGACCTCGGCGCTGCGCACAAAGCATTCGATACTGCTAAAGGTTTCCATAGGCTCCACTATAAACTTTTGGTTTACACAGACTGTCGCAATTATGGTCTACACAGCACGTAATCCTGAATCGATACTAGGCTCCATCAACCGGGACATCTCGCCTCGGGACTTGGAGATCGACATGATTACTCAGAACCTCAGCGGCAAAGTGGCATTGATTCAAGGTGGTTCCCGCGGTATCGGCGCAGCCATTGTCAAGCGCCTGGCTGCTGAAGGCGCGACCGTTGCCTTCACTTATGTCAGTTCGACGGCCAAGGCTGAAGCACTGCAAGACAGCATCACCGCCAAGGGTGGCAAAGCCTTGGCCATCAAGGCTGACAGCGCCGACGCCGAGGCGATCCGCGGTGCGGTGTCCGCCACGGTAGAAGCCTTCGGTCGCCTGGATATCCTGGTCAACAATGCGGGGGTACTGGCCGTCGCGCCGCTGGCCGAGTTTAGACTCGAAGACTTCGATCAGACCCTGGCCATCAATGTGCGCAGCGTGTTCATCGCCACCCAGGCCGCCGCCAAGCACATGACCGAAGGCGGTCGCATCATCAACATCGGCAGCACCAATGCCGACCGCATGCCCTTCGCCGGTGGCGGCCCGTACGCCATGAGCAAGTCGGCACTGGTCGGCCTGACCAAAGGCCTGGCCCGTGATCTCGGCCCGCAAGGCATCACCATCAATAACGTGCAACCGGGTCCGGTCGACACCGACATGAACCCGGCCGACGGTGACTTTGCGGATAGCCTGATCCCGATGATGGCCGTTGGCCGCTACGGCAAGGCCGAAGAGATCGCCAGCTTCGTCGCCTACCTTGTCAGCCCTGAAGCCGGCTACATCACAGGGGCCAGCCTGACCATCGACGGTGGCTTCGGCGCCTGACGCGTTAAACGCGATCAACATGTGGGAGCGAGCAGGCTCGCTCCCACATTCGTTTGCGTGCGTCTACAACTCTTCCGGATCAGGCCAGTTCCAACGCAGGCAAACCAAAAGCGCCCGGCTCGAACGCCTTCAACGTACGAAGAATGCCATCGGCATGTGCGTACCTGGCGTCGGCCATTGCAGCATCCGGAATTGCAATCGCTGTCATCCCCGCCGCTTTCGCTGCGGTGACACCAAAGGGGGAATCCTCGAACACCAGGCAATCCTCGGGCGCCACGCCCAGACGCCGCGCCGCCGTCAGGAAAATATCCGGTGCCGGTTTGGCCGCGCCCACCTCGGGGTCATCGGCGGTGACGATAAAGTCGAACAAGGCGAACCAGTCGCGGTGCAAGGTGGTTTTCTGGCCGAACGACTGGCTCGAAGAACTGGTGCCAACGGCAATGGGAATGTTGTTGGCCTTCAGATGCCGTACCAGCTCCTGTGCGCCAGGCATCGCCTGCGCTGTAGGAAAACGCTCGCGCATCAGCGGCTCGCGAATCACCAGAAACTCTTGCGCCGTAATCGGCAAGTCCAGTGCTTCAACCACATAGCTCGCCAGATCGCCCGCGCCCCGACCAATGATGTTCTGTTTGATGCTCCAGTCGAACGTTCGGCCGTAACGCGCAGCGATAATGGACGTGACTTCGGTGTAGATGCCTTCTGTGTCCAGCAACAAGCCGTCCATATCGAAAATCACGGCCTTGATCGGGCCGAATGCTTTCAGCGGTGCATTCATCGCATCTGATCCGTTTTCTGAGGCATCGCGGGCAGCTCAGGAACGGCCTGATGCCCGAATGGATTAAAGGATTCAGCAGCATAGCGAGCGCCGCAGGCTCAGAGCAACGATGAAATCCGGATCCGCGCCGAATGGCTCTACTTGATCGATGCCTTTCGTCCCGGCAACACGGCTCGATCAATCCTCGTCCTCTTCCTCATCTTCAAAATCAATGTTCCCCACATCGCCCGCATCATCAGCATCGTTAAGCGGCACCGTCGCATCATCCATCAGCGATCCCGGATCTTCATTGCCGGGATCGTTGATAAACGGCAATCCGCTCGGGCCTTTTTCTTCCTTGCCTTTGGTTTCCGGAGTCATGGTATGCCTCGCTTAACTAATGATGCTTGTTGTGATGCTTGTGCGAGTGTTTATGACCGTTACCGGAGTGGGAATGGCCGTTGTCACTCCCCAGATCATTGCCGACCGCGCCGCCCGCAGCACCGCCAAGGCCCGCGCCGATGGCCGATCCGGTCGAGCCGCCAAGACTGTTGCCGATCACCGAACCACCCGCCGCGCCCAAACCACCGCCAACCGCCGCCTCGGTGCGACTGTGTTTGGGTGCGCCAATGGCACTACCGGCCGCTCCGCCGACACCCGCACCAATCGCTGCACCAGTACTGCCGCCCACCTGGCCACCCACAACGTTGCCCAACACCCCACCAAGACCACCGCCTACCGCGGCATCTCCGTTACCTCCCGCCAGCGCCACCTGAGAGACCAGCAATCCAAAAACAATCGCCGGCAACATCAATCGTCGAGCATTCAGGCTTGCGGTTTTATTGCCGTCGGTTTTCGGATTCATGGCACACCTCGCATTCCTCAGGAGTATGGAAGATTTGAGCCGCTACGGCGTAAATCGTTCATAAATGAAAAAGCCCGGCATCAAGCCGGGCTCTTTTCAAATCTGGATCAGGATCAGTGACGCTTGTGACCATTGGCCAGGTTGCTGCCTACGCCGCCGCCCAATGCACCGCCCAAGCCTGCGCCGATGGTGGCACCGGATTTGCCGCCGAGGCTGTTACCGATCACCGAACCACCGGCCGCACCGACACCGCCACCGATAGCCGCGCTGGTACGATGACCTTTTTTGGCGGCAACTGCGCTGCCCGCCGCACCAGCGACGCCCGCGCCAATCGCTGCGCCAGTACTGCCGCCCATCTTCTGGCCGACCACGTTACCCAATGCACCGCCCAAGCCACCGCCCAGCGCGGCAGTGCCGTCACCAGCCATTGCACCTTGAGCAACCAGAAGCCCCAGAACCAGAGCAGGCAGTGTTAAACGCATGACAAAAACCTCAAAAATAGGGGTACACAAACAAGGGGGCGAGATTGAATGCTTTTGTGCGGATAAAGTCCAGCACACCGGTCCAACTTCGCGATTGGCGACGATTGGACAGCATTTTGGGAAAAGGTTTTATGGCGGGCAAAAAAAAGCCCGCTGGGGAAACGGGCCAGGTGTTGCTTTCTAACGGATGATTCGAGACTACGGAGGAAGCTGTGAAAAGTTTGTGAAAGATCAGCCGCCTGAAAATATTGTCATGCAACCCTTTCAATCCTGAAGAACCCCGTTCGATGACGGGGGTCTACTTGTGTTCGTCTACTTCCTGACCGGTGCTGCCACCTTGGGCAAGAATTTGCCCTTCAGTACCCGGCACGCCCTGGTCTTGATCTTGTCGACCTCTGTCTGGTCCTCGCCGAAACTGGCCACATACTGGGTCTGGCCACACCGCACGGAATTATTGATCGGAAACTCTGCGCCATCGTCCTCGATATACGGATCAGCCATCTCATCACCCCTTTCAAAAAGCGGGATCGACACCGGCAAGCCCTTTTGCCGAAACAATATCGATCGCCAAGGTATTTGAGACTAGCCGGTCACCAATGGACTTGCCGTTCGGCTTTCTCCGTAACCGACGAATGGCTTCGCGCTTTTACCGCAACTTGACCGCAGTCCCGGTCACAAACACCACGACCATCCCGCCCTTGCCGGCCGGCATGCTGATCTCATAATCAAGCCCGACCACTGCGTCCGCCTGAAGCGCCCGCGCCCGCTCCCTGATCTCATCGGTGGCCTGAATACGCGCTTCCTTCAACGCTCGCTCCAGTGTCTGGGAGCGCCCGCCGAAAAAGTCGCGCATCCCGGCAAACACGTCACGGACGACGTTGATCCCTTGCACCGACTCGGCACTGACGATGTCCAGGTAGGCCGTAATTTGCCGACCTTCAATGGAATGGGTAGTGGTGGTGATCATTACTGCTCCTTTCTGTTCAGATATTCAGCCAACGCATCGAATGCCGGCGATGTCACGGGATCAGCCTCTTGCCAAACCGCGCCTGATCCCGCAACCCGGTATTCAGGCCACCACCGGCGGCAACAAGCGACACAGCTACGATGAACCTGGCAGCACCGCGAAAACTGGCTCGAGGATGGAGCATGATATCGATTCCATTCGAAGAGTTTGAGCAGTCTAACAGCCGGACAGGCTTGGTCACCGCGCCAATGCCAGGGCGCCACGTTCCACTGCTATGCTGATAACGTCGGTTCTCTACGCTGGAGACGAGCAGCATGGCTGCGGAAGGCAATCATTCCCCCTTCACTTTCAAGGCAATGGCCTACTCGACAGGAGGCCTCCTTGTCGTCTTGGTCTCTGCCACAAAGCTGCTCGACACCTACTTCGACATGACGTTGTTGGCCGATACCAAGGGCTGGCTGCTACATGCGTGGAACTGGCTTCTGTTAGAAACGCCAATGCCGAATTGGTCGCTACTGATGATTATCGCGGCTTCAATCAGCAGTCTGACTGTAGCGATTTACTACTACCGCATCCCTGACGGAACTTACGGCGAGCTACATGAGATAGAGCGAAAAATTTACAAAACGAACAACCCTCAGTTTCCACAGTTGACCGATAACCAAACGCTGCTGATGGAAGCTTTGGCCTATCACGCAAACTTTAGAAAAATTGCAAATCTGGACTCGATTTGCAAACTTGTCTCACTCAGCAAATTGGAAGTTGAAGACGGTCTAAAGCAACTCCAAGCCAAACGGCTTGTGAGGCAAAAGGCGACACGAGGTACGTTCGGAGCCACTACTTTTGAACTTACCCTGGCAGGTAAGGACTATGCGTTAGAACGACTCAAGCTAACTTAGTAGAGACATACGGGACGGCGAAAGGTATGGATCGCAGTGACGGAAGGCGGGATGTAGTGAGCCGTACAATCGAGTAGTACAGCTGAAAAAGAAAAACCCCCGCAAACCATTGATTTGCGAGGGCTCTCAGAATGTGGCGGTGAAGGAGAGATTCGAACTCTCGATACAGTTTCCTGTATACACACTTTCCAGGCGTGCTCCTTAAGCCACTCGGACACTTCACCGTATCTCTTCAAACATGTTCTGTCTGTCGAGGCGCGCTAATGTAGTCGAAAGCTTTTCCGATGGCAAACATTTTTTCAGAATTTTCATGCGGTTAACGCGATTCAGCGTTTTCGCTCGCTCGAGACCATGGCAAACCGGCCAATCTCCGGCTTCGCCCCCTCTTCTATATAGAGGGGAATGCGCAGCAGGCACGGCGGACTACGCCTGGCGGGCGGGGAAAGGGTGACTGGCGGGTCAGTCACGGCGCTTTACCTGACCTGCGGCGGTGGGTAACGTCTGCCCAACTTCATTGAAAGGAATAGCGTCATGAGTGAGTTGATTTCCTACCATCTCGAAGACGGTATCGCGACCCTGACCTTGAGCAATGGCAAGGTCAATGCCATCTCCCCGGATGTGATTGCCGCGTTCAACGCTGCGCTGGATCAGGCCGTGACTGATCGTGCGGTGGTGATCATTACCGGCCAGCCGGGCATTCTCTCCGGCGGTTATGACTTGAAGGTGATGACGGCCGGCCCTAAAGAAGCCGTGGCACTGGTGACCTCTGGCTCGACACTGGCCCGCCGCCTGCTGTCGCACCCCTTTCCGGTGATCGTTGCGTGCCCGGGACATGCAGTGGCCAAGGGCGCGTTTCTACTGCTGTCCGCCGACTATCGCATCGGTGTTGACGGCCCGTTCAGCATTGGCCTGAACGAAGTGCAGATCGGCATGACCATGCACCACGCGGGCATTGAGATCGCCCGTGACCGCCTGAACAAAGTGGCGCTTCAGCGTTCGGTGGTCAACGGCGAGATGTTCAATCCACAAGGCGCCGTGGCTGCCGGTTTCCTTGATGTCGTGGTGTCGGCTGAAGAACTGCAAGGCGCGGCACTGGCGGCGGCTCGCCAGTTGAAGAAGATCAACATGACCGCGCACAAGAACACCAAATTGAAAGTGCGCAAAGCGCTGCTGGAGGCCCTGGACAACGCGATCATCCAGGACCAGGAACATTTGGGTTAAGCCCGGATCTGCTACAACGAAAAGCCCGACCGTCGTGTCGGGCTTTTTCATACATGTCTGTGTTAAACGCCTGTAACCGCTCTAGACCGTATCTGACTGATTAGTCGGAAACATCAGCACAAACATCGGCTATCTCCCACCACTCTGGCAGCAATTGCCGAAAACAGTGCACATCCGTACACTGCGCCACCTTTTGTCCCGGTGGGGCCTGTAAATGCTGTTTTTGTTGCGTATGTCATTGATGGGCCTGCACTTTATTGTGGCGGGTGTGCTGGGTGTGATTCTCGGCCTGTGCCGTCCGTTCAACCCGGACAACAGCCGTCTGTGCGCACGCCTTTACGCGTGGCCAGCCATGTGTATTTTGCGTTTGCGGGTGAAGGCCGAAGTCGGACCGTTGATGGATAAGCCTGACAGCTGCGTGATCATCGCCAATCACCAGTCCAACTACGACTTGTTTGTGTTCGGCAACGTTGTGCCCCGCCGTACCGTGTGCATCGGCAAAAAGAGCCTGAAATGGGTGCCGCTGTTCGGGCAGTTGTTCTGGCTGGCCGGCAATGTGCTGATCGACCGTGGCAATGCGCAAAAGGCGCGCAAGTCGATGTTGACCACCACCCACACCCTGCAAAACAAGGACACCTCGATCTGGGTCTTCCCGGAGGGCACGCGCAACCTGGGTGAGGACTTGCTGCCCTTCAAGAAAGGCGCATTCCAGATGGCCATTTCCGCCGGAGTGCCAATCGTACCGGTGTGTGTCAGCAGTTACGTCAAACACATGCGCTTGAACCGCTGGCGCAGCGGGAAAATTCTGATTCGTTCGTTGCCGGCGATTCCCACCGCCGGATTGAGCCTGGACGACATGCCCATGCTGATTGCCCAGTGCCGCGAGCAGATGCGTGAATGCATCGATTCGATGGACCGGCAACTGCAAGCCGCCTGAACAAGAAAACCCGCCTGGTGCGGGTTTTCTTTTGCCTGCGAGACTTTACCGGCGAACCCGGCAGATTTAACTGACTATCAAACACTGCGAGGCTAAGCTGATCAACACTGGCATTGTATATGTTGCCAATTGAAAGCTGCCAAAAGAAGTGAACCACCATCATGGGTAGAGTTGTTGCTGCTGCGGTTTATAGTGCCGGTAAAAGAGTCACCAATATCACCCTCGACGAAGGCGCTGCCTGGGCAGCCAAGCCAGGGCACTTTGTCTGGATCGGCCTCGAGGAGCCGAACGCCGGGGAGCTCTACAATCTGCAGCGCCAGTTCAATCTGCACGAACTGGCCATTGAAGACGCCCTGGAAAAGCACAGCCGGCCAAAGCTGGAAACCTTCGGCGATGCGCTGTTCATCGTGACGTATTCACCCATCCGCCATGAAGGCAAACTCGAGTTCATCGAGACGCATATCTTTGCCGGCAATGGCTACATCATTACTGCACGCAACGGTCATTCGGCGTCCTACGCCCATGTCCGACAACGCTGTGAGGCGCGTCCGCTATTGCTTGAGCACGGAGAAGATTTCGTACTCTATGCCATCCTCAATTTTGTGATCGAGAACTACCAGCCGATGGGCGAAGCCATTCACGCGGAAATCGATGAGCTGGAACGCAACGTGTTATGCGGCGTGTTGAATGACTACGACATCCAGAAGCTGCATGGCTTGCGTCGTGATGTTTTGCGCTTGCGTCGTTATGTGGCACCGATGATTGAGATCGGGGAGGAATTGCAGAGGCTGAGTTTCCCGTTTATCGATAAAAACATGCGCCCGTACTTTCGCGACGTGCAGATCCATGTGACGCGGCAAATGGAAGACCTGACGACCCTGGCGGATATTGCCAGCCAGACGATTGAGGTCGGGGTGTTGTTGGAGGCCTCGCGCCAGAGCGTGGTGCAACGCAAGTTTGCGGCCTGGGCGGCGATTCTGGCCTTCCCCACGGCGGTGGCGGGGATCTACGGGATGAATTTCCAGAACATGCCGGAGTTGAACTGGCATTACGGCTATTTCGGCGTGCTGGGGTTTATTACGGTGGGTTGTCTGGGGTTGTGGGCGAGTTTCAAGAAGTCGGGTTGGCTGTAGGAGCGAGCTCGCTCGCGAAAAACCTGAGAGCACCGTGGGTTGTCAGGTTTGGCGCGTTATCGTTCACGACCATCGCGAGCATGGCTCGCTCCTGCAGGTTTTAAACAGCTGTTTGCTTGTGCGCGACAAACCGCATCATCCACTCGGCAACCGTGGTGCCGTGGTGCTCCTGATCCAGGCTCGCAATGCCTTTGGTGTAGATCTGCTCGCCCAGCGCTTCCTGACGAATGTCCAGCAGGGCGCGGGAGTAGTCGTGGATGAACTCCGGATGCCCCTGGAAGCACAGCACCTGGTCGTTGATGTGGTAAGCGGCATACGGGCAGAAATCGCTGGAAGCAATGACCGTGGCGTTCTCCGGCAGCGACGTGACCTGGTCCTGGTGGCTGATCAACAACGTCAGCTCCTCGCGCACCGGGCTCATCCACGGCGCCTTGGCGGCGAGTTTGTATTTGTGGGTGCCGACGCCCCAGCCCTGGGTCGCACGCTCGCTCTTGCCACCGAGCAGCAATGCCAGCAACTGATGACCAAAGCAGACGCCCAGCAACTTGTCGCCACGCTCGTAGCGGGTCAGCAGGTATTTCTTGAGGGTTTCGATCCACGGGTCGGTGCCAAAGGAATCGGCCTTGCTGCCCGTCACCAGGTAGGCGTCGAATGTCAGGTCGTCGCTTGGGTATTCACCCTGTACCACGTTGTAGACCGTGAACTCGGCGGCAATCGGCTGCTGCGAAAACAGGTGTTTGAACATCTGCCCGTAGCCCTGATATTGGTCAACCAATTCCGGACGCAGGTGGTCGGTTTCCAGAATGCAGATGCGTAACGACATAAAAAATACCTGACACGTGATGGGAATAATGCACACCCCAGAGCCTGCCCTGAAACACCGTGACAAGGCAAGCCCCGAAATGCGTCATCGCGCCCTTAGAATGCCTCCCCCTTGGCGGCCTTCTCCAGCAGCAATGCGGGCGGCGCGAACCGCTCGCCATATTGCTTGGCCAGGTACTGGGCGCGGGCGACAAAGTCCTGCACGCCGTACTGGTTGATGAACTGCAGCGCACCGCCGGTCCACGGGGCAAAGCCGATGCCGAAGATCGAGCCAACGTTGGCATCCGCCGTCGAGGTCAACACGCCCTCCTCCACACAGCGCACGGTTTCGATGGCTTGCACGAACAGCAAGCGATCACGCACATCCATCGGCGAAATCTGCCCGTCGGTTTTTTCGAAGCGGGTTTTCAACTGTGGCCACAGGTGTTTCTGGCCGCCCGCCGGATACTCGTAGAAACCACCCCCGGCAGCCTTGCCCGGACGCTTGTATTCGTTGAGCAGCAAGTCAATCACGGCGAATGCCGGATGCTCTCTCAGTGGTTTGCCTTCTGCCTGCAGATCCTTGGCCGTTTGCAGGCGGATATGGTTCATCAGGCTGAGGGAAACTTCGTCAGAGATCGCCAGCGGCCCTATAGGCATGCCGGCTTTGCGCGCTTCAGTCTCGATCATCGCCGCGCTCACGCCTTCGCCCAGCATGGCAATGCCTTCGTTGGTGAAGGTGCCGAACACCCTTGAGGTGAAGAAACCGCGGCTGTCATTGACCACAATCGGGGTCTTCCTGATTTGCAGGACGTAATCGAACCCCCGGGCCAGGGTTTCGTCGCTGGTATTGGCGCCCTTGATGATTTCCACCAGCGGCATTTTTTCCACGGGGCTGAAAAAATGCAGGCCGATGAACTTGCTCTGATCGGGCACGGCGCACGCCAGGCCGCTGATCGGCAAGGTTGAGGTGTTGGAAGCGATCACCGCGTCCGCGCCGACCACCTTCTGCGCCGCCAACGAGACCTTGGCCTTCAAATCCCGATCCTCGAACACAGCCTCGATGATCAGGTCGCAACCGGCCAGGTCGGCATCGCTTGCTGTGGTTTGAATGCGAGCCAGAACGGTGTCGCGTTGCTCGATGCTCATTTGTCCGCGAGCGACTTGCTTGTCCAGCAGCGCCACTGAATGCGCCTTGCCCTTCTGCGCCGCAGCGACTGTGATGTCCTTGAGCACCACCTCGATACCGGCCGACGCGCTGACAAACGCAATTCCGGCGCCCATCATCCCGGCGCCGAGCACCCCGACCTTGCGGGTGACATAAGGCGCGAAGCCTTGAGGCCGCGAGCCACCGGCATTGATTTCGTTGAGCTGGAACCAGAACGTGCCAATCAGGTTTTTCGAGACCTGGCCGGTGGTCAGTTCGGTGAAATAGCGGGTTTCGATCAGGTGCGCCGTGTCGAAATCCACCTGGGCGCCCTCGACCGCCGCACACAGGATTTTCTCCGGCGCGGGCATCGTGCCCTGGGTTTTGCTGCGCAGGATCGACGGTGCAATCGCCAGCATCTGGGCGACTTTCGGGTTTGACGGCGTACCGCCCGGAATCTGGTAACCCTTCACATCCCAGCGTTGTACCGCCGTCGGGTTCGCGAGAATCCACGCCTTCGCCTTGGCCATCAGCTCTTCGGAATCCGCTGCCAGTTCGTCGATCAACCCCGCCTGCAATGCCTGTTGCGGACGAACTTTCTTGCCTTCGAGCAGATATGGCAGGGCCTTTTCGATCCCGAGCATGCGCACCATGCGCACCACGCCTCCGCCGCCCGGCAGCAGGCCGAGGGTAACTTCCGGCAGACCGAGTTGCACCGAAGGGTTGTCCAGCGCCACGCGATGATGGCAGGCCAGGCAGATTTCCCAGCCACCGCCGAGTGCCGCGCCGTTGATCGCCGCAACCACCGGTTTACCGAGGGTTTCCAGAATACGCAACTGGCCTTTGAGGGTCAGCACCATATCGTAGAAGGCTTTGGCTTCGGGTTTGCCGACCTTGATCAGTTCATTGAGGTCGCCGCCGGCGAAGAAGGTTTTCTTGGCTGAGGCGATGATCACACCGGCGATGTTGTCCTTGTCGGCCACCAGGCGCGCAACGCAGTCAGCCATGGCCTCGCGGTACACCGCGTTCATGGTATTGGCGCTCTGGCCCGGCAGGTCGATGGTCAGGACGACGATTTGGTCCTGGCCTTTTTCGTAACGAATGGCTTCGTTCATGACTGGATTCCTTGAAGTCCGGGCTCAGAGGCGTTCGATGATGGTGGCAATGCCCATGCCGCCGCCGACACACAGGGTCGCGAGGCCATAACGCAGGCGTCGGGCTTCCAGTTCATCCAGCAGCGTGCCGAGAATGGCGCAGCCAGTGGCGCCCAGCGGGTGACCCATGGCGATGGAACCGCCGTTGACATTGACCTTGTCCGGATCGACAGCCATGTCCTTGATGAATTTCAACACCACGGAAGCGAACGCTTCGTTAACCTCGAACAGATCGATGTCTTCGACCCGCAGCCCGGCCTTGGCCAACGCCTTGCGGGTCGCTGGCGCGGGGCCTGTGAGCATGATGGTCGGATCGGTGCTGGTGACCGCCGTGGCGACAATCCGCGCCCGTGGCTGCAGGCCCAGCGCCCGGCCCTTGGCTTCGGAGCCGATGAGCATCAGCGCCGCGCCATCGACGATCCCGGAGCTGTTGCCGGGGGTGTGAACATGATTGATCCGCTCGACATGGCTATAGACCCGCAGCGCGGTGGC
The DNA here is from genome assembly GCF_002113025.1 of Pseudomonas sp. B28(2017). GTDB lineage: Bacteria > Pseudomonadota > Gammaproteobacteria > Pseudomonadales > Pseudomonadaceae > Aquipseudomonas. The sequence continues at coordinate 368,560 of NZ_NEJH01000004.1, forward strand.
ATCGAACCCCATCTGCCCCATCGCCTCGAAACTCGGCTTGAGCTTGCCCAGGCCCTCGAGGGTCGAGTCGGCGCGGATGAACTCATCGTGATCGAGCAGGATGATGCCGTTCTGGTCCTGCACCGGCACCAGCGACTTTTTGAACGAGCCGTCGGCCCGCGCCCGCGCAGCCTTTTGCTGGGAATGCAGCGCGTAGGCATCGACATCCTGACGACTGAAGCCTTCAAGGGTGGCAATCAGGTCCGCGCCCACGCCCTGCGGCGTGAAGTGACTATGCAGGTTGGTCGCCGGGTCCAGCGCCCAAGCCCCGCCATCGCTGCCCATCGGCACCCGGGACATAGACTCGACACCTCCGACCACCACCAGGTCCTCGAAGCCGGAGCGCACTTTCATTGCGCCGAGGTTGACCGCCTCCAGCCCCGAAGCACAGAAGCGGTTGATCTGTACCCCCGCCACACTGACATCCCAATCGGCCACCTGAGCGGCGGTCTTGGCGATGTCAGAGCCTTGATCGCCAATCGGCGTCACGCAGCCGAGCACCACGTCATCGACCTGGCTGGTGTCCAGCGCCGTGCGCTGTTGCAGCGCGGTGAGCAAACCGGCAACCAGGTCCACCGGTTTGACACTGTGCAAGGCGCCGTCGGCCTTGCCTTTGCCACGGGGCGTGCGTAACGCGTCGAAAATCAATGCTTGGGTCATGACGTCCTCGAACCACAGTGCGGGTGGATGAATATCGAGTGCTCACTCTTGTCCCGAGCCGCGTTTGATTCAATGACCGCAGCGCTCACAGGCGTTGACGCTCACGCTCAGACGGACGGTAGTGAGCTACCGGATTTACCGATTCCGCACACCAAGCTGTCTAGCCAACGGGCGGCAAAGAAGCTGGCAATAGGCCTCATGCCTTTTTAAAAGCGAATCGTAAGAACTCCATACGAAATGGATCTAAGCCAAGCGCTGCGCGGGCTCTAAGGTGAACTTGTACGAAGTCGTCGTCGGGTTTTGCCGAGGCGCTCGTCGCTACAGGAAGTGCACCTGCCGTCATGGAGCAATGCAGGCAGGCATCAGGAAATAACAATAAAGGCGGTCAAGCCATGTTCAAACAATCGAAAGTACGACAAGCCGGGCTCATCCTTTTCGCCACCACACTGTTGTTGATATTGCCGAACCTGACCAAGGTGATCGGCTAGTCGCGTCTAAAAGATACGGCGTCACGTTTTTTGAATTGCCACTATCAAAATGTGACTGGCCCGCTACCCGGGCCAGCGTGGCTGTGCCAACCTTGACGGCACTTCCACGACATGGACGGCGATCACTTGAAAATGCTCATTCTACTCGGGGCCCTGCTGTTCGGCTCGCCCCTGTATGCCGCACAGCTGAACCTGGAGCTGGGCGCGCGCAGTCGCACCTGGCAGACCGAGGAGTTGCTCAAGCATCCTCAGGTGCAAACCATCAACATCAGCAACGACGTTTCCTACAAACGGGACATGAGCTACCGCGCCGTGCCCCTGTCCGCATTGCTGACCGGCATCAAGCCCGAAGACCACCTGCAAGCCGTGGCCCTGGATGGCTTTGCCGCCGAAATGGCCGCAGCGCCGTTGCTCAATACCCAAGGCGCACAGGCGTGGCTGGCGATTGAAGACCCGGCCAAACCCTGGCCACCGCTATCCGAAGGCAAGCCGGGCGCCGGGCCGTTCTATCTGGTCTGGACCCATCCGCAGGCCGGCAACATCAGCCCCGAACAATGGCCGTTCCAAGTGGCGAGCATCAAACGCCTGGCACCGGTGGCCGAGCGCTTTCCCGCCCTGCTGCCCGATCCGGCCTTGAAGGCGGATGATCCGGTGAACAAGGGTTTTGCGCTGTTCCAGAAGAACTGCCTGGCGTGCCATCGACTCAATGGTGCCGGCGACTCACAGTTCGGGCCGGACCTGAATATTCCGTACAACCCGACCGAATATTTCGGCGCGGACTTCCTCAAGCGCTACATCCGCGATCCACAGAGTTTGCGCCAGTGGCCGCAGGCGAAGATGCCCGGGTTCTCGACCGAGGTGTTGCCGGATGGTGATCTGGGAATGTTGGTGGGGTATTTGCAGCATATGGTTGGGCGAAAGGTTAAGCCCTGACACCGGATCCCCTGTGGGAGCGAGCCTGCTCGCGAAGGCGGTGTGTCAGCGACAAAAGTCCTGACTGAAAAATCGCTTTCGCGAGCAGGCTCGCTCCCACAGGTAGTCTATGGAGTATCCAGTTACTGCTGTTGAACGGTGATCACCGGCGCTGGCGTCGGTGAAACCAGCACCTTGGCGTGCATCTGCTCACAGCCGCCACCCCGGCGCATTCCGCGTACCGGGCAGGCATCCAGGTAATCCAAGCCCACCGCCAGTTTCAGGTGACGTTCCGGCCGGGCCAGTTCGTTGGTCACGTCGAAGCTGTACCAGGCGTCATCCAGCCAGGCTTCGGCCCAGGCGTGGCTGGCCAGGTGTTCGCTGTTCTCGCTGTACAGATACCCCGACACATAACGCGCCGGAATGCCCAGGCTGCGAGTGCAGGCAAGGAACGCATGGGTATGGTCCTGACACACGCCGGAGCGCCCGGCAAAAGCCTGGGCCGCGCTGGTGTCCACTTCCGTGGAGCCTGGCGTGTAGGTCATATGCTGGTTGAGCCCATGCATCAGATCGATCAACGCCGTGCGATCACGGCGTTGCTTGCACGCCTTATCGGCGAACGCTCGCAGGGCGGCGTCGGCTTCAGTCAAACGGGTGAAACGCAGAAACGGCAGTGCCGACTGGCTCTCGTGTTCGGCTTCGCGCCATTCGTCGATGTCGACCTGGCCACGGGCGCCGATGATGATTGCCTCGTGCGGCTCATCCATGGTCAGCACATGCAGGATGTTGCCGAACGGATCGAGTTGCGCCCGCACCGGGCGCGGCAGGTCGAGCTGCCAGCTGAGCACGTGCTGGCGCTCGCTGTCGTGGGGAGTCAGTCGCAGGTACTGGATGCTCGCCCGCACCTTGTCTTCGTAGTGATAGGTGGTTTCGTGGCTAATGGAAAGTCTCATGCGGCCTCCAGATAAGAACTGTGTATCGCGTTACCCAACTGGCGCACCAGCGGAATGAACTCGGTCAGCCAGGCGTGCAGGCCTTCTTCGAGAATTTCATGGATGCCGGTGTAGCGCAGGCGTGCGTCCATTTCTGCCGCCAGGCGTTGTGCGGGACGACCATTGGCCCCTGGTAATTGCGCGAGTATCTGGTCGATTTCTTCGGTACAGGCGCGCAGGGATCGCGGTACATCGGCCCGCAGCAACAGCAGTTCGGCGACATGCCGGGCGCCGGGGGCGTCGCGGTAGATTTCCGTGTAGGCCTCGAATGACGACAACGCCCGCAACAACGCACTCCATTGGTAATACGCGTGAGCGGTGCCATCGCTGACCGCTTCGGCCTGATCGCCAGCCATTTCGTAGCGGGCATCGAGCAGGCGCAAAGTGTTGTCCGCCCGCTCGATAAAGGTCCCCAGGCGAATGAAGCGGAACGCATCGTTACGCATGATGGTGCCGTAGGACGCGCCCCGAAACAGGTGGGAACGTTCCTTGATCCACTCGCAGAAACGGCTCATGCCGTAGCGACTGAGGCCCTGCTCGGCAATTCCGCGAATTTCCAGCCAGGTGGCGTTGATGTTTTCCCACATGTCGGCGGTGATGCGCCCACGCACCGCATGGGCGCTGGCCCGTGCAGCACCGAGACAGCTGTAGATGCTCGCCGGGTTGGCCGCATCCAGGGCGAAGAAATGCAACAGCCGTTCGGCATGCAGTTCGCCATGGCGCTCCAGATAATCATCCAGGGTGCCGGTGATCAACAACGGCATGGCCAATTCGTGCAAACCGTCGCCACGACCGTCTTGCGGCATCAGCGACAGCGAATAACTGATGTCGAGCATCCGTGCGAGATTTTCCGCCCGTTCCAGGTAACGCGACATCCAATACAAATCCGAGGCAGTTCTACTTAACATGGCAGGCTTCCTTTAATCCTCGACCACCCAGGTGTCCTTGGTTCCGCCACCCTGGGAGGAGTTGACCACCAGGGAGCCTTCACGCAGGGCGACACGGGTCAAACCGCCGGGCACGACCCGGGTTTCACGACCCGACAGGACAAACGGCCGCAAGTCGATATGGCGTGGTGCAATGCCGCTTTCGACAAAGGTCGGACAGGTCGACAGCGACAGCGTCGGTTGCGCGATATACGCATGGGGCTTGGCGATGATCCGCGCGCGGAAGGCTTCGATTTCCGCCGCCGTCGCCGCCGGCCCCACCAGCATTCCGTACCCGCCGGAGCCTTGGGTTTCCTTGACCACCAGTTCTGGAAGATTGGCCAGCACATGGGAAAGTTCAGAAGGGTTACGGCATTGCCAGGTCGGCACGTTCTTCAGGATCGGCTCCTCATCGAGGTAGAAACGGATCATGTCGGTAACGAACGGATACACCGACTTGTCGTCCGCCACGCCCGTGCCGATGGCATTGGCCAGCACCACGTTGCCAGAACGGTAGGACGACAGCAGCCCCGGCACGCCGAGCATCGATTCCGGGTTGAAAGCCAGCGGATCGAGGAAGGTGTCGTCGAGGCGACGATAAATCACGTCAACCGCTTTCGGCCCGTCGGTGGTGCGCATGTAGACCTTGTCGTCACGCACGAACAGGTCGGCGCCCTCCACCAGCTCCACCCCCATTTCACGCGCCAGGAACGCATGCTCGAAGAACGCGCTGTTGAAGCGGCCGGGTGTCAGCACCACCACGCTCGGATTGTCGATAGGGCTTGAGCTTTTCAAGGTGTCGAGCAGCAGGTTCGGGTAGTGGTCGATGGGAGCGATGCGTTGCGCCGCGAACAGTTCGGGGAACAGGCGCATCATCATCTTGCGGTCTTCAAGCATGTAGCTGACGCCGCTGGGTGTGCGCAGATTGTCTTCGAGCACGTAGTAGGTGCCGTCGCCGTCGCGCACCAGATCGACCCCGGAGATGTGCGAGTAGATATCGCGGTGAAGGTCCAGGCCCTGCATCGCCAACTGGTACTGCTCGTTGGCCAGCACCTGTTCGGCCGGAATGATGCCGGCCTTGATGATGCGCTGCTCGTGGTAAAGGTCGGCGAGAAACATGTTCAACGCCTTGACCCGCTGGATGCAGCCGCGCTCGACGACCCGCCATTCACTGGCAGGAATGCTGCGGGGGATGGTGTCGAAGGGTATCAGGCGCTCAGTGCCCTGCTCGTCCCCGTAGAGCGTGAAGGTAATCCCGGCGCGATGAAATAACAGATCGGCCTCGCGTCGCCGTTGTGCCAAAAGCTCGTCAGGCGTCTCGGCCAGCCAACGGGCAAACTCCCGATAATGCGGGCGGACCTGGCCGCCGGCATCGTACATCTCATCAAAATAGGTGCGGATCATGCCGTACTCCTTGTCACTTGGACGTCCAGACCTTCGCAAGGCCCGTGCCATCGGCATAAACGCTTATATTTCAATCGGTTGGACAATCGAGATGCTCGCACCGCACCAATCCTGTGCGACAAATGCCCCAACCTGATTGCCCCCCGCTTCATTGCAAGGCGTGGTAGTCGCCTATCACCAGCATAGTCAGAGTTGATTTCACTGCCCCGCAACGGCTGCGGATAATCCGGGTATTCGCTGAAAAGCTCACCGGACTTCCCTTTTAGCCGCCTGCCCAGGCGGCTTTTTTTGCCGATGTTCAATGCCCGCAAATGAAAACGGCCAACCCGAAGGTCAGCCGTCATTGCTGGTTGTCACTGTTCATAAGGTTATGCGAGTCGCCCTCGTACCTCCTGTTTCACACCCCAGCCTTCGATGATGCCGCCCAGCGGCTCGACCACCGCTTCGAAACCCTGTTCGAAATCGCCGATGTCGTCGTAGGTGGCATACATGACTTTGCACAATTCCAGCGCCCAGGCGCCATCGTCGCGCACACTGACTTGCGCATTCAGGGATTCACCATGGTGGAAATGACCTGCCGCCCTGCGTGCCCGCTCCTCGTCCGGGAAAATGGCGTAGAACTCGATGGGATGAAACCGCGAAAAGTCAAAACCGCCTTCTTTCATGCGGCGCAGTACGCTGCTGCTGATGTCTTCTTGATAGGCTGTGCTCATGAAACGTCCTCCTCAAAACGATGGATAGACTTTCCGTACTCCCTCACCCGCAACCGAACAGCGCGAGCGACGGCAACCGATGTGCCGGCGGGAAACAAGCATGGAGCTGACAAGACCAGACCTTAGCGATCCATTCGCTGATCTCGCTTGCAGAGTAGCCCCAAGATAGAGCCTCTGCCAAGGTCTGGATTTGAATGCGACAGGTGTCGTTCAGATTGGAGCAATGCCGAGGATTTGAATGCTGTTCTGGGCCTTGAGCTCTTTGACGCTCGCATCAGTGGTCCGCCCTTCCAGATCGTTCAGATCCAGTTCGGCAGCGACAGGAAGAAGCCGGGCCTTGATGAGCTTGGCGGCACGCTCGTAGTCCGGGCGCTCAATGCACTCGAAGACTTCGTTGACGGTTTCGCCATGATCATCCACGAAAGTGACTTTCCACTTTTGCATTGGTGCCTCCTCGATAAACCCCATTGATGGGTTCACCTCTATCTCGACCTTGTTAGCTGGCTGATGTTCCGCCGGAGCAAACACATCGACGGATGTGAAATCTCTCCCGACACCCGCGCGCAAAGCATGTAGGAGCGAGCCTGCTCGCGATGGCGATAGAACATTCAACATCAATATTGACTGGTCTGACGCTATCGCGAGCAGGCTCGCTCCCACAGGTTTTGTGTTTCAGCCAATCAGTCGTTGCTTGGCTTGTTCACTGCCTGCAACACGTATTGCGGCAAGGCGAAGGCACCGATGTGGATTTCAGGATTGTAGTAGCGGGTGATGATGCCGCTGCCCGTGAAGCGCTGTTGCAGAGTTTCGCGGGACAACTTGCGATAAGCGGTATTGGTGGCACCCCAAGCGAAGGTCATCGAGCCACCGATATAGGTCGGTACGGCGGCCTGGTAGAAGTGCCAGTCCGGGAACAGGCTGCGCAGGCGCCCGGCTGTGGTCTTCACTTCTTCGATCTGCATGAACGGCGTGCCGTTCTGGGTCACCAGGATGCCGCCTTCGTTCAGGCAGCGGTGGCAGGCCTGGTAGAAGTTTTCCGAGAACAGCACTTCACCCGGTCCGATCGGGTCGGTGGAGTCGGAAATGATCACATCGAATTTTTCGGTGGTGGTGGCGACGAAACGCATGCCGTCGTCGATCACCAGGTTCAGACGTGGATCATCGAACGCGCCCTTGGAGTGGTTCGGCAGGAATTCCTTGCACATGTCGACCACGGTGCCGTCGATCTCGACCATGGTGATGTGCTCGACACTGCGGTGCTTGGCCACTTCACGCAACATGCCACCGTCACCCCCGCCGATGATCAGCACGCGCTTGGCAGCACCGTGCGCCAGGATCGGCACGTGGGTGAGCATTTCGTGGTAGATGAACTCGTCGGCTTCGGTGGTCTGGATCACGCCGTCCAGCGCCATCACCCGGCCCATGCGCGGGTTCTCGAAGATCACCAGGTGCTGGTGTTCGGTGCGCACTTCGTGCAGCAGTTTTTCCATGCGAAAACGCTGGCCGTAGCCTTCGTAGAGGGTTTCCAGGTAGTCGCTGGTCGGGATGTTGCTCATGGGAAGTGCTCCGATGAATGCGGGTGGCAACGGACGGTTACCCGCCCATGATGGCCAATCGATCGTCTCGATTGACCGGGAAAGGCGCGCATTCTACGTCGCGGAACATGACAGGTCGAACCTCACTTGTTCAGCGTGCCCCAATCCTGTGGGAGTTGTGTGCGGGAAACCCGTCAGAATTTGACATTGCCCCGCGGCCCGGCGATGGCCCAGATGATCAGTCCCAGCACCGGCAACAGTGCGATCAACAGCACCCAGAGGATTTTCATCCCGGTCTCGGCGCTACTTTTGAATACGTTGATGATGGCCCAGATGTCCAGGACAAAAATGATCAAGGCAACCAGGCTGTTGAACGTGGAACCCATGGTGACGCTCCTGAAGAGTGAATTGCCCTCTCAGGATAGACGGTCGTCGCGAGGGCTCCCTTTTTTTGACAGTGTTTGGCTATCAGACGTGGATCGCCACTTTCAGGGCTTCCAGGGATGGCGCGGCTGCGATGCCGACTTCTGCGCACAACGCCAGCACCCGTGGCACGTCATTGCCGTAGACCAGCACCACCTGCAACTCGTCATCGAGCAACTGGCTGAAGTTCATCAGTGTGTAGCCACCGTTTTCCTTGTTCAGGCTGCTCATCTGCACCTGGATGCGGTTGAGCGCGGTCAGGGCTTCGGTCCTGGCCAGTTGCTTGGGTTTGAGGTTGAACTCCACCCCCGGGCCGAACGAGGCGATGATCAGGGCGAAAAGGTCCATGTAGGTGTCAGCCTGGAACAGCACCGTTTCCGGCAGGCTGCCGACCACCACCCACTCACCCAGTGGGATCGGGAAGCTGTCGTCGTAGTTGATGTCCGGATTGGCGGTCAGAAAAGCCTGCGGATCGGCGTAGGCCTGCGCCGCCTCGTCTGCGACCTTGAGGATTTCGTCTTCGCCCATGCACCCGGAGCTGATTTTGCTGATGAGTTCGACGAGTGCGGCTTTCATGGGGCGGATCCTGTAGCGAGGGGAATATTGAGGGCGCGAAGGATAGCGCAAATGTGGACCTGTAGTGAGCGCCCCCCGCCACAAGGCTCAGCGTCAGCCCAGCAGTTTTTCCAGGTGCGCTACAGCATCGGAAGCGCCCATGGTTTTCGCCGCGTCCAGCGCGGTGATGCCATTGGCGTCCCTGGCTTTCGGGTCGGCGCCCTTGCTGATCAGATAATCGACCACTTCGACGCGGTTGAACATCGCCGCCATCATCAGCGCCGTACGGCCATCGAAGGACGAGCCTTCGACCTGCGCGCCGCCGTCGACCAAGGCCTTGATCACCGCCAGATCGCCCTTGAAGGCGGCGCCGGCAATCGGACTCTGCCCGTTGTCGTTGCGGATCTCCGGGTCGGCCTTGTGCTCCAGCAGGACTTTTACCGTGTCCACATGACCGTGGTACGCGGCCAGCATCAGCAAGGTGTCGCCCTTGTGGTTACGCAGGTTCGGCGGCAACCCCTTGGTCAGCAGCGCGGCCATCATCGCCGCATCGCCCTCCCGTGCCTTGTTGAATACCTGTTCGGCAAATTCAGCGGCTTCTTCGGGGGTCATCTGGCGGCTTTTGTCTGACATTGGGCACTCCCTTCTCTGTCTTTCGTAAAAGCCGACAGTTTCCCGAGCCGCCCCGGCACTGTCACTTGTTTTTTCTCATGGGCCGCCATAGCCAGATTCAATAGCGGTACTTGCCGCCGTGAATGTCAGACAACAACTGCTCCGTGACCTGCACATAAGTCTGGGTCCCCGGCAGCCAGGCATAGATCGGATCATCACTGGTTTTACCCGGGTCGAAGGCCTCGTCCTTGAGTCGGGTCTTCTGATACTTGAAAGTCCCGGTGGTTTCCATTTTTACTTTCACCCGCAGGAACAACGGCACCGCATAAGCCGGCATTTGCTCACGGGCGAAGGCCAGCAGTTCACTGAAGTCCAGGGTTGCCAGGGATTCGGCGGGGGTAATCGCCGCCATCCCGGCCCGGCCATTGGTATTCGGGATTTCCACGCCATAGGCCACAGCTTCGGAAATACTCGGGTGTTTCAGGAGGATGTTTTCGACCTCCGTGGTCGACACGTTTTCACCCTTCCAGCGGTACGTATCACCCAGGCGGTCGACGAACTGTGCATGACCAAAGCCGATGTTGCGCAACAGATCGCCGGTGTTGTAGTAGCGGTCGCCCTGCTCGAATACATCGTGGAGCACGACCTTGGCGGTTTTCTGCGGATCGGTGTAACCATCCAGCGGTGCCTTGTCGTAGATTTTTGCCAGCAACAGCCCCTGCTCGCCCCTGGCGACCTTGCGCATCAGGCCATTGGCCCCGCGAATCGGCGCGCCGCTGTCGTGGTCGTACGCCACCAGTTCCCAGGACATCAGGGAAAAACCGATGGTGTTGTCGAAATTCAGAATGTTGGTGAACCCGATGTTGCCGTCGCTGGCGGCGTACAGCTCACAGATGTGATTCACCGCAAAGCGGGTCTTGAACTCGTTCCAGGCGCCGGGGCGCAGGCCATTGCCGATCATCTTCTTCACATCGTGCCGGCTGTCGTCGGCACTGGGCGGTTGATCGACCAGATAGCGGCACAGTTCGCCGACATAACCGATGGTGGTCGCCTGGTACTTGCGCACGTCGTTCCAGAACTGACTGGCGCTGAATTTGCGGCGGATGGCGAACCCGCTGGCACCACTGACAGCCGAACCCCAGCACACGCAAAGCCCCGTGGCGTGGTACAGCGGCAAAGTGCAATAGACGACATCGTCCGGACGCATGTCCAAGGCGATCATGCCGAAACTCGCCGAGCTGCGCATCCAGCGGCCATGCTTGAACACGCCGGCCTTGGGCAGCCCCGTGGTGCCCGAGGTGTAGATATAAAAGCAGGGATCGTCGAAGAAAATCCGCTGGCTGCTGGCCGTGTTGTCGCTGTCTTCGTCGAGGCTGACGGTCATCAGGTTGATGAAACCGTCAGGCGCGATGCCCGGTTGGCGAGAGGTGTCCTGATCGGCGACGAACCAGGTTCGGTCAGCCTTGATCGACACCCGATCACGAACCGCCAGGTACGCCGGGACCAACTCCTCACCGACAATGATCGCCACCGGAGACACCAGATTCACACTGTGCACCAGGGTGTCGCGGGTCTGCGAGGTATTGAGCAGCGCACTGATCGCGCCGACCTTGGCCACCGCCAGAATCGTCACCAGCAATTCGGGGCGGTTCTCGATGAAGACCGCCACCACATCACCCTTGTCGATGCCTTGGCCGATCAGGTGATGGGCGATGCGGTTGGCCCATTGGTTGACCTCGGAATAACTGAGCGCCACGTCGCCTTGCAGCAGCGCTGGGCCATCCGGGTTGCGCAACGCGGCTTGCTCGAAACTCCAGCCCAAACCACACGGTTGGGTCGGGTCCTTGACGTTGGCGACCTTCATGCCCTTCACCACCCGGGGGATGGCCTTGGCGATGGAAGGCAGCTTGCGGAGCATCATGCCCCAGGTAATCGTGTCGTGTGACGTGCGGCTCATGATGCTCCCGTTCGATCTTTTTATTGTCGGGCGGCGATGACTGAGCCCGAAAATACGTCAACGGTTCTTGAGCTGTACACGCGGTTTTTGAAATGTTTTGTATCCGCGATCTTGATCCGCGATCTTGATCTGCGATCTTGATCCGCGACAGCGCTGCGCGAAGGTGATCCCGTGCACGCCAATTGGTTCCATCGAGTCGCCGACATGCCTGCAAAATGCAGGATGCACGATGGCCATTCATGCAGATTGCACGAAAGCAAAAATAACCAGAAATCATAACCTATTGATTTTTATTGGTATTGTTCGACTGAAATTACTGGCACAAAGGCTGCAACAGTTTCCCCATTCAAGTCATCACGGAGCTGAACGACATGATGAGCCTTATCCAGGAAAAATTTTCGTCCCTGTTCGCCAACTTCGCAGTCACTACCCAGGACCGCCCTGATGGCGGGATCCTGCTGACCTTGTGCAGCGCCGACGGCAGAGAATTCAAGCGCTCGATCTCCTACCAGCAATTGCACAATGGCGACCAACTGATGTGGGTCATCAGTGCGATTCGCCGCGACCTCGCCGAACAGGCCAGTGAACTGCCGCAGATTTCCATGCTGCAAAGCCAGCAACGGTTTGCCCTGCCGACCTATCACTCACTGTAAAAAAAGCGGGAAAAACACTGTGGGAGCGAGCCTGCTCGCGAATGCGGTGTGTCATTCAACGTTGACGTTGACTGACATGCCCTCTTCGCGAGCCTGCTCGCTCCCACGGGTTATGCGACAGCTTGTGAATATCGATGTTTAGAACGAGAAAGGATTGATTCCCACAAAACTGTCCACAGTGACATGCCCCGCCAGTTCCCCGCCCTCACGGGCCAGGCCGCAAGTGGCCATACCCGCCGCACGCGCTGCGTCGAGTTCTTCGACGATGTCCGACAGGAACAGAATCTGCTCCGCCTCGACCTGGATCGCCCGGGTGATGTTGGCGTAGGACTGCGCCTCGCGTTTTGGCCCTGACGTCGTATCGAAATAGCCGCTGAACAGCGGCGTCAGATCCCCCGCCTCCGAGCAGCCGAAGATCAACTTCTGCGCCTGGATCGAGCCCGAGGAATAAACGAACAGTCGATAGCCGTTCTGGTGCCATTGCTTGAGGGCTTCGACGGCGTCGGGGTAAACGTGGCCTTTCAGTTGCCCGGCCTGATAGCCCTGCTCCCAGACCATTCCCTGCAACGCTTTCAACGGCGTGGCCTTGCGGTCTTCGGCAATCCAGCCCAACAGGATCTCGATGACCCGCTCCACATCGGCATTCGGTTCGTTGCTGTCGCGGCGCACGGCAGCCAGTTGTTCCGCCACGTCGGCGCGTTCGGCGTGCTGACGGATAAACGCCGGCAGGTGTTTGGCGGCATAGGGAAACAGCACGTCGAACACAAAACTCACCGCGCTGGTGGTGCCCTCGATGTCGGTGAGAATCGCTTTGATCGGCATCGACTCAGTCCTCCAGACGCGGGAATTGGCTGGCGATGTCTTCGCCGGTGAAGTTGGCCACCCAGCCTTCCGGGTTGTTGAACAGACGGATCGCAACGAAATGCGGATGTTCGCCCATGTCGAACCAGTGTTTGGTACCGGCCGGCACCGAGATCAGGTCGTTTTTCTCGCACAGGACCGCGTAGACGTAATCGTCGATGTGCAGGGTAAACAAGCCACGGCCGGCAACGAAAAATCGGACTTCGTCTTCGCCGTGGCGATGTTCGTCGAGGAACTTGGCACGCAGTTCGGCTTTTTGCGGGTGATCGCTGTTGAGGCTGATCACGTCGACGGTAACGTAACCGCGTTCGGTCATCAGCTTGTCGATCTGCTCCTGGTAGGCGGCAATCACTTCTTCCTGAGTGGCGCCCGGCTGGATCTTCGCCGCCGCTTGCCAGCGGTCAAAGCGCACGCCCTGCTCGGCCAAAGTCGAGGCGATGTCTTCGAAATGGGTCAGCACCTTGTTGGGAATTTCAGGGCTGGAGACGTGATAAACGGACAGGCTGCTCATCGTGGCAACTCCTTAACGGTTCATGCGTTACGGTTAAAGAGCGAGCGCGTCTTCAACTCGCACTCGAACAAAAATTCAAAGGCCTCGATCTGCCGCAGGGCATCGCTCATGCGCGCGCCCCAGGTGTACAGGCCATGACCGCGGATCAGGTAGCCGACGCAATCGGGATGGGCGTCGAGCCAAGGCTGCACCTTGGCGGCCAGGCGCGCAATGTCCTGGTCGTTGTCGAAAATCGGCACGCGCACCCGGGATTCGTGGGTCGTCACACCGCTAAAGGCTTTCTGCAGTTCGTAGTCTTCGAACTCGATGAAGTCTTGCGGTGTCAGACGCGACAGCACGGTGGCATTCACCGAGTGGGTGTGCAGCACGGCTCCGATCTCTGGGCGCCAGGTATAGAGCTGGGTGTGCAACAGGGTTTCGGCGGACGGTTTCTTGCCCGGTTCCAGACTGTTGCCCGACAGGTCAGTGGCCAGCACATCGTCCATGCCGAGTTGCCCCTTGTGCTTGCCGGACACGGTCAGCAAGGCTTCGGTCGGCGACAGGCGAGTCGAGTAATTGCTGCTTGTGGCTGGCGACCAGCCGCGGCCATACAGAAAACGCCCGGCGTCGATGATTTCCTGGGCGAGGTGTTCACGGGTAAGGCTCATGGCCTGTCCTCTTGCATACATGTGGCAATGATAACGGCAGCCGCGACGGCTGCGAGACTGGCAATACTAAAGGTCCATGCCGCGCCGAGGGCGTTCCAGCTGTAACCGGCGTACAACGCGCCCAATGCGCCACCGGTGCCGGCCAGTGCGGCGTACAGCGCCTGGCCCTGGCCTTGCTGGCGCGCACCGAAGCTACGTTGCACGAATTGAATGGCAGCGGCGTGAAAGCTGCCGAATGTCGCCGCGTGCAGCACCTGGGCAAACAACAGCACCCAAAGAAACTCCGCGAGCGAACCCAGCAACAGCCAACGCAACGCCGCCAACAGAAAACTGACCATCAGCACCCGGCGCAACGAGAAGCGCGCGAGGATCCGGCTCATGGCCAAAAACATCAGCACCTCAGCAACCACGCCGACCGCCCAGAGCATGCCGATCACACCACGGCTGTAACCCAGTCGCTCAAGGTGCAGGGTCAGAAAGGTGTAATACGGCCCGTGGCTCATCTGCATCAGCGCCACGCATACGTAAAACGCCAGCACGCCGGGGCTGCGCAATTGCTTGAGGAATCCTTCCCCCGCCACCCGGTTACCCGGCGCCGGTTGGGCATTGGGTACCCACAGGCTGCTGAGCACGATGCCGGCCATGATCAGCACCAACGCCACCGGGTAGATGTCCAGGCTCAGCCATTCGAACAGCCGGCCCAGCGCGACCACGGTGATGATGAAACCGATCGAGCCCCACAGGCGAATCTGGCTGTAGCGCGAGGTCTGCCCCTGCAAATGTGCCAGGGTGATGACTTCGAATTGTGGCAACACCGCATGCCAGAAGAATGCATGCAAGGCCATGACCATCGCCAGCCAGGCGTAGGTCTTGCTGACGAAAATCAGCGAAAAGGTCAGCAGCGTGCACACCGCGCCGAAGCGCACGATGGCCAGCCGCCGACCGGTGTAGTCGCCCAGCCAGCCCCAGATGTTCGGCGCCACGCAGCGCATCAGCATCGGGATCGCCACCAGCTCGCCGATGCGCGCGGCACTGAATCCGAGGTGATCGAAATACAGCGCCAGAAACGGCGCTGTCGAACCGAGCAAGGCGAAATAGAACAGATAGAAACTGGAGAGCCGCCAGTACGGGAGCGCCGCAGTCGCCATCAGACGGCTGCGACTGTGAAGTCAGCCATTTAAAGCTGACCCAGCACCGGCGTGCTCACACGTACATCGGCGTTCTGCCCACGGTGACGCAGCAGGTGATCCATCAGCACGATGGCCATCATCGCCTCGGCGATCGGCGTGGCGCGGATGCCGACGCACGGATCGTGGC
The DNA here is from genome assembly GCF_002113025.1 of Pseudomonas sp. B28(2017). Lineage (GTDB taxonomy): Bacteria > Pseudomonadota > Gammaproteobacteria > Pseudomonadales > Pseudomonadaceae > Aquipseudomonas. Next base: position 383,765 of record NZ_NEJH01000004.1, read on the forward strand.
GCCCCTTGGTGATCACTTCCACGGGGTTGCCATGGATATCGATGGAACGGCCCGGTGTGGTGATGCTCGACGTCGGCTTCAGCGCCAGGTGCGCAACGATCGGCTGACCGGAGGAAATACCGCCGAGAATGCCACCCGCGTTATTGCTGAGGAAACCTTGCGGGGTCATTTCATCGCGATGCTCGGTACCACGCTGGGCGACGCTGGCGAAACCAGCACCGATTTCCACGCCCTTGACTGCGTTGATGCTCATCAGCGCATGGGCCAGTTCGGCATCGAGACGGTCGAAGATCGGCTCGCCCAGGCCCGGCATCACGCCTTCGGCGACCACGGTGATTTTCGCACCGACCGAATCCTGGTCGCGGCGCAACTGGTCCATGTAGGCTTCCAGTTCCGGCACCTTATCCGGATCCGGGCTGAAGAAGGCGTTCTGCTCGACCGATTCCCAGGTCTTGAACGGGATTTCAATCGGCCCGAGCTGGCTCATGTAGCCGCGGATGACGATGCCCTGGCTCGCCAGGTATTTTTTTGCAATCGCCCCCGCCGCCACACGCATCGCCGTTTCACGGGCCGAGCTGCGACCGCCGCCGCGGTAGTCGCGCTCACCGTACTTGTGGTGGTAGGTGTAGTCGGCGTGGGCCGGGCGGAACAGATCCTTGATCGCCGAGTAGTCCTTGGACTTCTGGTCGGTGTTGCGGATCAGCAGGCCGATGGCGCAACCGGTGGTGCGGCCTTCGAACACGCCAGAGAGGATTTCGACTTCGTCGGCTTCCTGACGCTGAGTGGTGTGGCGGCTGGTGCCGGGCTTGCGACGGTCCAGGTCACGCTGCAGATCCTCCAGGGATATCTCCAGGCCCGGCGGGCAGCCATCGACAATGGCGACCAACGCCGGACCATGGCTTTCGCCCGCGGTGGTGACAGTGAACAGCTTGCCGTAGGTATTGCCGGACATGCAGGACGCTCCGTGAAATGAACCTGAATACGTAATGCGCGCCAGTATACGCAGGCTACCCAAGTAGTTCATCCTCGAACCTTATGGGTGCCGGTGAGTCCAACCGGCATCGACTGGATGATGGCGCGATAATGCTGCGAGTTCTAGCCTTGAGCCTTACCCTGATTTCCGGCTTCGCCCAGGCGACTGTCCTGCAACGACCGATCTCGCTGGATACCGGTACCGGCGAGCTTTTCGGCTCGTTGTTGCTGCCAAAATCCGACGAACCCGTGCCGGTTGTCCTGATCATTTCCGGCTCCGGCCCTACTGATCGCGACGGAAACAACGCCGACGGCGGGCGCAATGACAGCCTCAAGCGGCTGGCCTGGGTACTGGCCAAACACAACATCGCCAGTGTGCGCTACGACAAACGCGGTGTGGCCGCGAGCCTGGCCGCCACGCCGGACGAACGCAACCTGACAGTGGACGCCTATGTCGCCGACGCCGAAGCCTGGGGCCGCAAGCTCAAGAGCGATCAGCGTTTCGGCAAGCTGATCGTGCTGGGTCACAGCGAGGGAGCCTTGATCGCCAGCCTCGCTGCGCCGGGCATTGATGCCGACGCGGTGATTTCTGTCTCCGGCAGCGCAAGACCGGTCGATCAGGTCATCCGCCAGCAACTGGGCAATCGACTGCCACCGCCGCTGATGCTGCGCAGCAATGAGTTGCTCGACAACCTCAAGGCCGGGAAACCCGACGACAACGTGCCGCCACCATTGCAGGCCATTTTCCGTCCGAGCGTGCAGCCGTACCTGATTTCCCTGTTCCGCCAGGACCCGGCCGCAGCGTTTGCCAGGCTGAAGATGCCGGCGCTGATCATCCAGGGCAGCAACGACATCCAGGTCGGCGTCAATGACGCAAGGCTGCTCAAGGCGGCAAAACCGGACGCCGAACTGGCGCTGATCGAGGGCATGAACCACGTCATGCGCATCGTGCCCAACGACGTCAAACGCCAACTGGCCTCCTATAAAGATCCGCAATTGCCCCTCGCGGCGGAACTGGGCACGCGAATCCTCGGGTTTATTGACGGACTTCGCGCCAGTTAAGCACTGTAGAGGGCGTTCTCAGCCAGTTTTCACACCCCCCAGCCCTCCAGTCTTGAAAAAAACGGCCGATAAGCCTTTGTCGCCACCACATTGGTTGGCAACAAGCTGAGCTTGGACAGGATCTCGCCGTTATGACTGACACCCAGACTTCACCCGACACCAGCGCTGAAAAAGACGCACCGCCAGCGGTCGAGCTGCCCTGGGCGGACGTCCACGTCGAGCACCACAAGATGCTCCGTCTGTCGCCGCTGCAGACTGACCGCAACACAGGCGGGCGCCCATTGCGTTTTGTCGAGTTCGGCTATGCCGAGCGCAACGACAAGGAGCACAGCCTGATGCGCATGAGCATCACCCTGCCCGGCCAGCGCGTACGCAAGGAACAGAATCATCTGGACGTGTGGGTCGATCACGCCGACAAGCGCGTGCATTTCGGCCCGCAAAGCGGCTTACAGGTTGAACCGCTGAACCGTGGCATTGGTCGATTCCTGGCGTCCCAGGGCATCAACTGGGCGAAGAGGCGCTGGCCGACCTACACCGTCGACGGCTTTGACCTGAACAACAAGGATGCGCTGAACGAAGACACCCGCCTGCGCCGCGATCATTTTTTACGCGTGCACGGTTTCGACGTGGCGTATGCCGATGCCCAGCATTTGAAAGGCAGCGTCAAGCCGGTCAGGGTCGGCGACCTTTCTGGCGACTGGAACAGCGAAAAACTGCAGGTCGTGGAAATTCTCGAGGCGGCTCAGATGCTCCAGCAAGCCGAGCAGAACCTGGCCGAGCAGGAAGTCAAACTCAAGAAACACGAAGAGAAAGTCAGCAAATACAAACGCGAAGACGCCGGGCTGCGCTTCACCATTACTTGCCTGGTGGCGTTTGCGGTGTTTCAGGCGGGGTTGCTGATCTGGATTGCCACGCATCGGTAATAGCTTGAGAGCGAGCCGCCGCCATTCGCGAGCAGGCTCGCTCCCACAGGTTTTGTGAACACCACAAATCCTCTGTGGGAGCGAGCCTGCTCGCGAAGTTTTTGACAGTCAGACGCGAGAAGCGAACAGCGCCTGATGCTCCCGGCACTGCTGCGCGCTCAGCATGAACACACCATGGCCGCCACGCTCGAACTCCAGCCAGGCAAAGTCGACTTCCGGGTACAACGCCTCAACGTGCACCTGGCTGTTGCCCACTTCGACAATCAGCAGGCCCTTCTCGGTCAGATGATCCGCCGCTTCGGCAAGCATGCGCCGCACCAGGTTCAAACCGTCGTCACCGCAGGCCAGGCCCAGTTCCGGTTCGTGCTGGTACTCGTCCGGCATGTCGGCGAAATCTTCGGCATCGACGTAGGGCGGGTTCGACACGATCAAGTCGAAGCGTTGCCCCGGCAAGCCCTCAAAACCGTCGCCCTGCACCGTGTACACCCGCTCATCGACACCGTGGCGCTCAATGTTCTGGTTAGCCACCTCCAGCGCTTCGAACGACAGGTCTGCCAACACCACCTCGGCATGCTGGAACTCGTAGGCGCAGGCGATGCCGATGCAACCGGAACCGGTGCACAAGTCGAGAATCCGCGCAGGCTCAGCAGCCAGCCACGGAGTAAACCGATTTTCGATCAGTTCACCAATGGGTGAACGCGGGATCAGCACGCGCTCATCAACGATGAACGACATGCCACAGAACCAGGCCTCGCCCAGCAGATACGCAGTCGGAACCCGCTCTTCGATACGGCGCTTGAGCAAGCTCTGCAAGTGGACCACTTCGTCGTCTTCCAGATTGCAGTCGAGGTAGCTGTCAGCAATTTCCCACGGCAAGTGCAATGCGCCCAACACCAGTTGACGGGCTTCGTCCCAGGCGTTGTCGGTGCCATGGCCGAAAAACAGATCCTCCCCATGGAAACGGCTGACAGCCCAACGAATATGGTCACGCAGGGTGCGAAGGCGGGAAGTGATCACGACGGCAAACTCCAGAAAAATCGACGGGCGATTCTACCAGTCAAACGGCGCCACGACGACGCGGGTAAACGATCGATTCAAATGTAGGAGTTGTCCGTTTTTTCGCCAGGCTATTGATCAAAACTCGACTATTGACAAGGCTACAGGCCAGCAACGACGGCACCTACGATCGTAGCGATTCACAGAACCGCTCAGCCAGAGGACAATGTCGCAAAAGCCCCACTCCAAGGAGCCCCAGAATGTCCGTTCCAAAAACGATGTTTCAACTCAGTGGCCGCGGTTATCCGGCAGCCAAACTGAGTCAAGCGACCCTTATCATCATCGATGCCCAGAAAGAGTATTTGAGCGGGCCGCTGGCCCTCAGCGGCATGGATGAGGCCGTCGCGAACATCAAGCAGTTACTCGCCGCAGCCCGTGCCGCTGGCCGGCCGATCGTGCATGTCCGCCACCTCGGAACACTCGGTGGAATGTTCAACCCGCAAGGCGTCGGTGGTGAGTTCATTCCAGGCCTGGAGCCACAGAGTGATGAAACCGTCATCGGCAAATTGCTGCCAAGCGCGTTTCACGGCACCGAACTGGCAAAACGCCTGGAAGACCTCGGCGCCCTCGACCTCATCGTCTGTGGCTTCATGAGCCACTCCAGTGTCAGCACCACAGTGCGCGCGGCCAAGAACCTGGGTTTCCGATGCACACTTATTGAAGATGCCTGCGCCACACGCGACTTGCCCTACAAGGGCGGAGTCCTGAGCGCTGCGCACGTTCATCAGACCGAAATGGCGATCATGGGGGACAACTTCGCCACCCTCGCACTGACCCGCGAACTGATCTGATCGGCGCTCAATGAGCGGCCTGGTACGCCGCTCATCCGCAAAAAGCTCTCATTAGCCATAATTGTCTTAGCCTCAGGAACATCCCGGTCAACTCCCGGTCGAAGGGCCGATACCCATTGAGGAAGGTCGGAATGAAGTTATCCGATGGTTTTGACGCTCGCCGCTTGCGGCCCAAAGGCCAAAGAAACTGGCGTTTTCGAATCGGCGCAACATTCGCGGCATTGCTGGCGATGTGCGGCGTGTTGCTCGCCATGGCCGGTACGGCCAGCCTGCTCGGTCACGCACCCGCCCTGGGTGAGTTGAACACAAGCCGCACCGGGGCTGCCGTGATCCTGGTCATCGGCCTGTTCGTACTGTACCTCGGGGTCTGGCTGTGGCGCCGTTGCCGTCGTCGCTCGCGGCAGTCGCGGGAACTGGCCATGTCCCCGCACCTGATGAAAAAACACGACTGAGCCAAGCGTCTCGCGCGTTTTTGTCGCGCCCGATTTGCTTCGAGTTGGGTAAACTGGCCGCCCTTCGCGGAGGCTGACATGCAAGACGACGATTTTTCCCTGTTCAAGAGCGCGATCCAAGGCGTCAAGCCGATCAAGCATGATCGCGCCGAAACCGGCAAACCCAAGGCTGACCGCGCGCAAATTGCCAAGCTGCGTCAGGCAGCTACCGTGCGCACCGAATCCACCACCGTTGACGGGCTGTCCGATCAGTTTGTCATCGACGTCGGCCCTGAAGACGAGCTGATGTGGGCCCGCGATGGCGTGCAGGAAAGCCAGATGCGCAAGCTCAAGACCGGACAGATTCCGTTCGAAGGCAGCCTCGACCTGCACGGCATGAGCGTGGAAAAGGCCCGGGAAACCCTCTGGGCGTTCCTGGCCGAGGCAACCCGATTCGAAATCCGCTGCGTGCGCGTCACCCACGGCAAGGCGGTACGCCTGGATGGCAAGCGGCCGATGATCAAGAGCCACGTCAACACCTGGCTGCGCCAGCATCCACAGGTGCTCGGCTTCACCTCCTGTCAGGCGAAACACGGCGGTGCCGGAGCGGTTTACGTCATGCTCAAACGCACCATGATGGAAGGTCGCGACGAGTAAAGCTGATGCGCCACGCTTGCAGCGTCGTGTCCGCCACCGTACCCTTGCCCTTTGCGTAAAATCCCACAGGTAGTTTCATGTCCCTGGAACAGAATTACACCGCGATCCTTGGCCAACTGGGCGAGGACGTCTCCCGCGAGGGCCTGCTCGACACGCCCAAGCGTGCCGCCAAAGCCATGCAGTACCTCTGCCGCGGCTATGAACAGACACTCGAAGAGGTCACCAACGGTGCCCTGTTCAGCTCCGACAACAGCGAAATGGTGCTGGTCAAGGACATCGAGTTGTACTCGTTGTGCGAACACCACCTGCTGCCGTTCATCGGCAAGGCTCACGTCGCCTACATCCCGAGCGGCAAGGTCCTGGGCCTGTCGAAGGTGGCGCGGATCGTCGACATGTACGCCCGCCGCCTGCAGATCCAGGAAAACCTCAGCCGCCAGATCGCCGATGCGGTCCAGCAAGTCACCGGCGCCCTGGGCGTTGCAGTGGTGATCGAGGCCAAGCACATGTGCATGATGATGCGCGGTGTGGAAAAGCAGAATTCGACGATGATCACCTCGGTGATGCTCGGTGAATTCCGCGAGAATGCAGCCACCCGCAGCGAATTCCTCAGCCTCATCAAGTGATTCGCGACTCGAAGAAAACCGGCGTTCATCGCCGGTTTTTTTTCGCCCGCAAAAAATCAGGTAAGCTGCGCGCCCTAATTCATTTGCACCGTGAGGCTTTCAACGTGTTCGTAAAAGCGCTTCGTGTCGGCCTTGGCCAACTGATCATATTCATCGACTTCATCACGCGCCCGGGCAAAAAGCAGCGCCCGGCGCAAGCTCAAGCGCAGGTCGACTCGGCGGCCAAGGGCCTGACGCTGTATCAATTCCACGCCTGCCCGTTCTGCGTGAAGACTCGCCGTACCCTGCGTCGCCTGAATGTGCCGGTGGCCCTTCGCGATGCGAAGAACAACGAACAGGATCGCCAGACCCTGCTGGAGCAAGGCGGCAAGATCAAGGTGCCGTGCCTGCGTATCGAAGAAAATGGCCAGACTACCTGGATGTATGAGTCCAAGGTGATCATTGATTATCTGGACAAGCGTTTCGCAGCGGTTTGATTTGCTTGTGGTGTTCTGACTGACGCCTTCGCGGGCAAGCCCGCAATGAGGGCGGCCCAGACAACGCAAATCCCGAACAAAAATAAACCGGCTCCAGGGCCGGTTTATTTTTGCCTGCCCTCAGGCTGCTTCTGCTCCCTGCGCCTGTCGCACTACCGCCGCCAACCGCTTGAGCCCCTCATCCAGCCGCGCCGGATCAATGTGACTGAAGTTCAACCGCAGATACCCCGGATGATTATCCGGCTCGGGGAAGAACGGTTCGCCCGGCATGAACGCCACGTCGTTGGCCAGAGCGGCGTCGAGCAAGGTGCGGGTGTCTTGCGGCTGCTTGAGTTTCAGCCAGAAAAACAGCCCGCCCTGCGGCACGTTCCAGTCCGCCAGATCGGAGAAATGCGTGATCAGTGCCGACTGAAACGCATCCCGACGCCCACGGTAAAAGTCACGCAACTCACTGCGGTGTTGCCGGTACCTTTCGCTACCGATCCATTGCAGCGCCTGCCACTGGCCAACCCGATTGGTGTGCAGATCCGCCGATTGCTTGAGTTTCAACAGATGGGGAAACAGGTCAGGGCTGGCGATCAGAAAGCCGACGCGCAATCCCGGCAGCAGGGTTTTCGACACGGTGCCGGTGTAGATCCAGCTGGCTTTTTTCAAGCGACTGACAATCGGTGTGGCGCTGCCGCCGTCGAAGGTCAGTTCGCGGTAAGGCTCGTCTTCAATCAGCGTCACGCCGAATTCATCCAGCAACGCAGCCACGGCATCACGCATTGATTCGCTGTAACGCACGGCCGATGGATTCTGGAAAGTCGGGATCAGATAGATGAAGGCCGGGCGGTGTTGTTCCAGGCGGGCGCGAAGCGCCACCAGGTTCGGCCCGTTGGCTTCCAGCGGCACGGTCAGGCAATCGGCGCCAAACAGCTTGAATACTTGAAGCGCAGCCAGATAAGTCGGCGCTTCGAGCAGGATCTCGGTGCCCTTGTCGATGTACAGCTTGGCGGCCAGGTCGAGGGTCTGCTGTGAGCCGCTGACCACCAGCACCTGGCTGGCCTCGCACGGCACACCCAAGGCTCGCGCTTCGGCAGCCAACGCTTCGCGCAGCGCCGGCTCCCCTTCGCTCATGCCGTATTGACCGATGGACAACGGCATGTCGGCCCATTCGACCTTCGGCAACATGGCTTCGGCTGGCAGGCCACCGGCAAACGACATCATCTGCGGACGCTGGGCAGCGGCGAGGATTTCACGGATCAAAGAACTTTTAAGGCGCGAGACACGTTCGGAAAAAGCCATGGGGATCACCGGTAGCGAGGCACGAGGAAAATGAGTCAAACTTATTGACCGAAATTACGCTTGATCGAACGGATACGTCAATATGCTTGACCTTAAAAACCCTCTTTCCCAGCAACAAGCCATGGAAGCGTTTTTCTTCGGCTACCAGGCCTTCACCGCCAAGGCCGACGAAATGCTTGAACGTCGCGGCCTGAGTCGGGTGCATCAGCGCATCGTGTTTTTCATCGCCCGCTATCCGAACCTGAATGTCAAAGAGTTGCTGGCGCTGCTCGGGGTGAGCAAGCAGGCGTTGAACATGCCACTGCGTCAGTTGGTTGAGATGCATCTGGTGAACAGCGTCGCGTCCGAGTCGGACAAGCGTAAGCGGCTGCTGGAACTGACTGATGACGGTGCGCGTTTCGAACAGTCGTTGCGCCGTGAGCAGGTGAAATTGCTCGAACGGGTGTTTTCCGAGGCTGGGGAGACAGCGGTGAATGGGTGGTTGGCGGTGAACCTGGCGTTGGGGAAAGGCCAATTGTCAGCAGACTGAGTATTCAATCTGCTGGATTTGTAGTGGCTGAACCGACGCCTTCGCGAGCAAGCTCGCTCCCACAGTTGACCGCGCTCCCTGTGGGAACGAGCTTGCTACGGGCGGCGTTCCGACGATGGCGTCCGTACAGGCGATATATCCCTATCGACAAATATTTCGTCTACAAAATCAAAAACATTATTTGCTTTCTTTGTATACAAAAGCATAATCCACCTCGTGCGAGTTCCTGACCAACAAGTCAACAAATTCGCAAGTACCTCAAAGGGCCGCTGCCACCCCCATGGGTCCGGCCCTGGAAATAAAAATAAAACTCTTGAGGAGTACTCGCTGTGGAAAGCCGCAAATCCGAAGCATCGACGCTGGATCTCTCGCCGCCTTTACGCAATGGCTGGCTGGAGCGCATCTTCAAACTCAGCTTGCATGGCACCACGGTGAAGACCGAGCTGATTGCCGGTCTGACAACCTTCATCACCATGGCCTACATCATTTTCGTCAACCCCAACATCATGGCCGACGCCGGGATCGATCACGGTGCCGCGTTCGTCGCCACCTGCATCGCCGCCGCACTCGGCTGCCTGTTGATGGGCCTGTACGCCAACTGGCCGGTCGGGCTGGCACCGGGCATGGGGCTGAACGCCTTCTTCACCTACACCGTGGTCGGCACCATGGGCTACAACTGGGAAACCGCTCTCGGTGCGGTGTTCGTTTCCGGTGTGTTGTTCATGATCCTGACCTTCTCGCGGATCCGCGAATGGTTGCTCAACAGCATCCCGGTCAGCCTGCGCTTCGCCATGGGCGCCGGCGTGGGGCTGTTCCTGGGGCTGATCGGCCTGAAAACCGCGGGTATCGTCGTCGATAGCCCGGCCACGCTGATCAAGCTCGGCTCCCTGCGCGAACCCGGCCCGCTGCTCGCCGCCGTGTGCTTCCTGATGATCGCCATCCTCAGCTACCACAAGGTGTTCGGCGCGATCCTCATCAGCATCATCACCGTGACCCTCGCCGGTTGGGGCCTTGGGCTGGTGCACTACGAGGGCATCATGTCGGCCCCGCCGAGCCTGGCTCCGACCTGGATGGCCATGAACGTCGCCGGCGTGTTCAACGTCAGCATGATCAGTGTGGTCCTGGCGTTCCTTTTCGTGCACATGTTCGACACCGCCGGCACCTTGATGGGTGTTGCCCAGCGCGCCAACCTGGTGGGTGCTGATGGCCGGATCGAAAACCTTTCCCGCGCCATGAAAGCCGACAGTGCTTCCAGCGTATTCGGTGCAGTGGTGGGTGTTCCGCCAGTGACAAGCTATGTGGAAAGTGCTGCCGGTGTGGCTGCTGGTGGTCGGACTGGTCTTACCGCAGTCACCGTCGGTGTGCTATTTATCGCAGCAATGTTTTTCGCACCACTGGCCGGCATGATTCCCGCCTATGCCACCGCTGGCGCACTGATTTATGTGGCAATGCTGATGATGGGCGGAATGGCCCACATCGAATGGGACGAAGCGACCGACAGCATTCCGGCGATCGTCACCGCAATCATGATGCCCCTGACCTTCTCGGTCGCCGACGGTATCGCGCTGGGCTTCATCACCTACGTGGCGCTGAAGGCCGGCACCGGCAAGTACAAGGAAATCTCGGTCAGTCTGTGGGTGCTCTGTGCGATCTTCATCGCCAAGTTCATCTTCTTGTAAACCACACGCCGTACAGGCTTGAAAACAGCCTCACCCCGTCGGGTGGGGCTTTTGTGCAAATGGAGGAAAGTGATGAGTCTGGAAACCTGGCTGCTGTTCAGCGGCGCTGCGCTGATAGTGATCCTGATCCCGGGGCCGCTGTCTTTACTGATGATCAGCAACAGTCTGAATTACGGCCTTCGCCGCTCCTACCCGGCCTTTCTTGGCGGCGTATCGGCCTCGATCTGCCTGCTGAGTGCCTCGGCATTGGGCCTGGGTGCGCTGTTGCTGGCTTCGGAACAGCTGTTCAGTGCCCTGAAGATTCTTGGCGCGCTTTACCTGTTCTACCTCGCCTGGCAGAGCTGGCAGCAGTCGCGTCAGCCGTCCCACGGCGCTGAAGTGCCACAGACAGCAGCGGTGCCACGCTTTAGTGCACTGTTCGGCCGTGCGTTCATGCTGGGCGCGAGCAATCCGAAAGACATTCTGTTCTTCGCCGCCTTCCTGCCGCAGTTCTTGAGTGCCGAACAGCCGTTCCTGCCGCAACTGTTGGTGATGATTGCAACCTGGACCCTGCTCGACCTGCTGTGCAAATTGGCCTATGGCCTCGGCGCCCATGGTGCAGCGCGGTATCTGCGCAGCGGCAAGGGCCAGAGCTGGTTCAACAGGATCAGTGCGGGCCTGTTCAGTGGCGCGGGGGCTGCGTCTCTGCTGAGCCGTTAACATCTGCAGGAGCGAGCTTGCTTGCGATGGACGTCAACGATAACGCGTACATTCTGGATCTGCGCGGCGCATTGGAGATCATCGTCGGAACGCCGCCCGGAGTTGGCTCGCTCCTACAGGCGAAAAAAAGCCCGCAGTGTGAGCGGGCGAAAGACCAAAGAAGCTATATGCGCAGTCGCTTCCAGGGTGCAACAGCTGCTTGGGGGATCAGCTGCCGCGATAGGTGGAATAGCTGTAAGGCGAAATCAGCAGCGGAACGTGGTAGTGATCCTGCTCGGCAGAAATGCCGAAACGCAGCACCACGACATCCAGGAAGGCAGGCTCCGGCAGCTTGACGCCACGGGCGCGGTAGTAATCGCCGGCATGAAACTGAACCTGATAGACCCCTGTGCGGTAGTCATCGCCTTGCAGCAGTGGTGCATCGACACGGCCATCGCTGTTGGTGACTGCAGTGGCGACCAATTCCAGCTGCGAACCTTCAACGCGGTACAACTCGACCTTGATCGAGCTGCCCGGGCAACCGTGTGCTGCGTCCAAAACGTGTGTAGTCAAACGTCCCATTGATTCTGCGCGCCTGCCTGCGTGGAGCAGTCAGACTTCGCGCCTCCCGAAGTCAGTTGAAAAGGAGACCGCACCGATTCGGAGCACGAAAAGCTGCGGCGAGCGGTTGATTAAGACACTTTTAATAAAAATTGTACACAATAAAAACGACATTTTTCCCACAACCCCCGTCACCGGCGCATTGGGCATCGATTTCCGGCCAAACCGCACAGCCTATGAACCCTTCATCAAATTACTGACCAGTCAGGCAGATTTCTTGCAGGCTCACGCCAATCGCAGTAAAAGATGACGGCCGGTGAAAAATGCGAAAATTCAGGCTTACAAAGTGAATATAAAGTTGTATACAATCAGTCCATCGCTGTGACGCAAGCCTGCCATCCAATCTTCAGCTGCGTCACACCAACCGTCATCATCGAACAAGAAGGAAGCCTGCAGTGAGCGCTGACTACCCACGCGACCTGGTCGGTTACGGCAGTAACCCTCCTCACCCACACTGGCCGGGCAATGCCCGCATTGCCCTGTCGTTCGTACTCAATTACGAAGAAGGTGGCGAGCGCAACATCCTGCACGGCGACAAAGAGTCCGAAGCGTTCCTCTCGGAAATGGTTTCTGCGCAACCGCTGCAAGGCGTGCGCAACATGAGCATGGAGTCCCTTTATGAGTATGGCAGCCGTGCCGGTGTGTGGCGGATCCTGAAGCTGTTCAAGGAATTCGACATTCCGCTGACCATCTTCGCCGTGGCCATGGCCGCCCAGCGTCACCCGGACGTGATCCGCGCCATGGTCGATGCCGGCCACGAGATCTGCAGCCACGGTTATCGCTGGATCGACTACCAGTACATGGATGAAGCCCAGGAACGCGAGCACATGCTCGAAGCGATCCGCATCCTCACCGAAATCACCGGCGAGCGTCCGCTGGGCTGGTACACCGGTCGCACCGGCCCGAACACCCGTCGCCTGGTGATGGAAGAAGGCGGTTTCCTCTACGACAGCGACACCTACGACGACGACCTGCCCTACTGGGAGCCGAACAACCCGACCGGCAAGCCGCATCTGGTGATCCCGTACACCCTGGACACCAACGACATGCGCTTCACCCAGGTCCAGGGTTTCAACAAGGGCGACGATTTCTTCGAATACCTCAAGGATGCGTTCGACGTGCTGTACGCCGAAGGCGCCGAAGCGCCGAAAATGCTGTCGATCGGCCTGCACTGCCGCCTGATCGGCCGTCCGGCGCGTCTGGCCTCACTCAAGCGCTTTATCGAATACGCTAAAAGTCATGAACAGGTGTGGTTCAGCCGCCGCGTCGACATCGCGCGCCACTGGCAGCAAACCCACCCGTACCAAGGGGCTGCCAAATGAGCACCTTTCAAACCGTCAAACCTTCGACCCTGAGCCGCGACGCCTTCGTCAAAGCCTTCGCCGACATCTACGAACACTCGCCATGGGTGGCCGAAAAGGCCTTCGACCTGGGCCAGGACGCGTCGATCGACCAGATCGAAACCCTGCACCAGCGCATGAGCGACATCCTGTTGAGCGCCGATCACGCCAGCCAGCTGGCACTGATCAACGCTCACCCGGACCTGGCCGGCAAAGCCGCCGTCCAGGGCCAGCTTACCGCGGCCAGTACTGAAGAACAGTCTGGCGCGGGTATTCACCAATGCACGGCCGAAGAGTTTTCTCGCTTCACCGAGCTGAACGACGCCTACAAGGCCAAGTTCAAGTTTCCCTTCATCATGGCGGTAAAAGGCAGCAACCGGCATCAGATCCTCGCAGCGTTCGAAACGCGCATCCACAACCCGGTCGACACCGAGTTCAAGTGCGCGCTGGCGCAGATCAACAAGATCGCCCTGTTCCGATTACTGACCCTATAGCAACCGTGGCCCCGGCTCGTTCATGAACGCCGAACGGGACCAAAGCCGCGAGAGCATCCCAAGCCACTTATTTAAAGGCAGACAAGAAGAATGAAAGCTTACGCCGTACCTTTCGAGAAGTTCGTCAACCTGGCCGATGCCCGCCTGGGCACCAAAATCATCTCGGTCACCGATGACTGGTTCGCAGACGCCAACCGTCTGTTCCAACCGACCCCGGCCGTATGGAAGGAGGGCGTGTTCGATGACAACGGCAAGTGGATGGACGGCTGGGAATCGCGTCGCAAGCGCTTCGAAGGCTTCGACAGCGCAGTGATTCGCCTGGGCGTGCCGGGTTCGATCAAGGGCGTCGACATCGACACTTCATTCTTCACCGGCAACTTCCCGCCATCGGCCTCCCTGGAAGCCTGCTTCCTGGCCTCGGGCGAGCCGAACGAAAACACCCAGTGGGTTGAAGTGCTGTCGGCCGTCGAGCTGCAAGGCAACAGCCACCACTACCATGAAATCAACAACGACCAGGCCTTCAGCCACCTGCGCTTCAACATCTACCCGGATGGCGGCGTGGCCCGTCTGCGTGTGTACGGCGTGCCGTTCCGCGACTGGTCGGCCATCGGCGACAACGAGCAAGTCGACCTGGCCGCAGCCCTCAACGGCGGCCGCGCCCTCGCCTGCTCCGACGAACACTTCGGCCGCATGAGCAACATCCTCAACCCGGGCCGTGGCATCAACATGGGCGATGGCTGGGAAACCGCGCGTCGACGTACTCCGGGCAATGACTGGGTCATCGTCGCGCTGGGTCATGCCGGTGAAGTCGAAAAAGTCATCGTCGACACCCTGCACTTCAAGGGCAACTACCCGGACAGCTGCTCGATCCAGGGCGCCTTTGTGAAGGGCGGTACCGACAGCCAGATCGAAACCCAGTCGCTGTTCTGGCGCGAACTGCTGCCAAGCCAGAAGCTGGAAATGCACGCCGAACACACCTTCGCCGAGCAGATCAAGGCACTTGGCCCGATCACCCACATCCGCCTGAACGTGTTCCCGGACGGTGGTGTGAGCCGCCTGCGCGTTCTGGGCAAGGTCGCTAAATAAGCGGTGAGGCCATTCGCGAGCAGGCTCGCTCCCACAGGGGTACGCGGTCAAATGTGGGAGCGAGCCTGCTCGCGAAGACAATAGAACAGACAACAACGAATTCGGATAAGAAGACCAGCATGCGCACACTGACAATTGAACCGCTGACCAAAGAAGCCTTCGCCCCTTTCGGTGACGTGATCGAAACCGACGGCAGCGATCACTTCATGATCAACAACGGTTCGACCATGCGCTTCCACAAACTGGCGACGGTGGAAACCGCCACGCCAGAGGACAAGGCGATCATCAGCATTTTCCGCGCCGACGCGCAGGACATGCCGCTGACCGTCAGCATGCTGGAGCGCCATCCGCTGGGCAGCCAGGCTTTCATTCCGCTGCTCGGCAACCCCTTTCTGATCGTGGTCGCGCCACTTGGCGATGTACCTGTATCAGGCTTGGTCCGTGCCTTCGTCACCAACGGCAGGCAGGGCATTAATTACCATCGCGGCGTCTGGCACCACCCGGTGCTGACGATCGAAAAGCGGGATGACTTCCTGGTGGTTGATCGCAGTGGCACAGGCAATAACTGCGATGAGCATTTCTTCAAAGAGGATGAGCGTTTGATCCTCGCCCCCCACCAATAAGAGAAGGTCCGATCACGCGAAAACAAGCGTGACGGGCGTGAGGTAAAGACTGTGGAAGCACATCTGTTGGAATGGCTGAACCTGAGCGTGCGCTGGGTTCACATGATTACTGGCGTGGCCTGGATCGGTGCGTCGTTCTATTTCGTCTGGCTGGAAAACAACCTCAATCGGGTCAACCCGAAAAGCGGTCTGGCCGGCGATTTGTGGGCAATCCACGGTGGCGGTATCTACCACCTGGAAAAATACAAACTGGCTCCACCGACCATGCCGGACAACCTGCACTGGTTCAAATGGGAAGCCTACTTCACCTGGATGTCGGGCATTGCGCTGCTGTGCGTGGTGTTCTACTCCAACCCGACGCTCTACCTGCTGGCTCCGGGCAGCACCCTGAGCGGTCCTGAAGGCGTGGCCATCGGCCTCGGCTCGTTGTTCATCGGCTGGTTCATCTACTCCTTCCTGTGCGACTCGGCCTTGGGCAAACGCCCTGCCCTGCTGGGTTTCATCCTGTTCGTACTGATCATCGGCGCGGCCTACGGCTTCAGCAAAGTGTTCAGCGGTCGGGGTGCGTACCTGCACGTCGGCGCGATCATCGGCACCATCATGGTCGGCAACGTGTTCCGCATCATCATGCCGGCACAGCGCGCACTGGTCGCGGCGATCGCCGAGAACCGCACGCCGGATCCGGCGCTGCCGGCCAAAGGCCTTCTGCGTTCGCGCCACAACAACTACTTCACCTTGCCAGTGCTGTTCATCATGATCAGCAACCACTTCCCGAGCACCTACGGCAGCCAGTACAACTGGTTGATCCTGGCCGGGATCGCGGTACTGGCGGTGTTGGTGCGTCACTACTTCAACACCCGTCACGACAGCCACAAGTTTGCCTGGACCCTGCCTGTGGCAGCCGTCGGAATGATCAGCCTGGCTTACGTCACCGGCCCTGCGCCGTTGAACAGCCCGGAAGTGGCCAAGGCGCCAGCGAAGATCGAATACCAGCCACTGCCGGAAACAGCCGTGGGTGGTGGATTGAAACCCGCTGAAGCTAAACCTGCCGAAGCGCCGGCAGCCGCACCGGTGCAAGCGTCCAATGCCGGTCCAGGCTTTGACAAAGTGCACAGCGTGATCCAGGAACGTTGTGCGGTTTGCCATTCGGCCAAGCCGACCAGCCCGCTGTTCAGTGCGGCCCCCGCCGGTGTGATGTTCGACACCCCCGAGCAGATCCGCCAGAACGCCGCGCGGATCCAGGCGCAAGCCGTCACCAGCCAGATCATGCCACTGGGCAACATCACGCAGATGACCCAGCAGGAACGTGACCTGATCGGTGCCTGGATTGTTCAGGGTGCTCCGACCAACTAAGTAAAAAGCTTCGCGAGCAAGCTCGCTCCCACACAGACAATGCAAAACCTGTGGGAGCGAGCCTGCTCGCGAATGGCCGCAACGCGGCCCACCTGATTCGAAAACAGCTGCCAGCAGCACAGCAGCTGTACATCACAAGAATAAAAAAGATCCGAGGTGTTGCATGTCCGAGCTATCCGAAGCGCGCATCCCCGACGCACCCGCCATTCAGCGCTTGCCCCTTTTGCAACTGATCCTGGTTGGCCTGCAACACGTTCTGCTGATGTACGGCGGAGCCATTGCGGTGCCGTTGATCATCGGACAGGCCGCAGGCCTGAGTCGTGAAGAAATCGCCTTCCTGATCAACGCCGACCTGCTGGTGGCTGGTATTGCCACCATCGTCCAGTCCCTCGGCATCGGCCCCATGGGCATTCGCATGCCAGTGATGATGGGCGCCAGTTTCGCCGCCGTCGGCAGCATGGTCGCCATGGCCGGCATGCCCGGTATCGGCCTGCAGGGGATCTTCGGCGCCACCATCGCCGCAGGGTTCTTCGGCATGCTCATCGCCCCGTTCATGTCCAAAATCGTACGCTTTTTCCCGCCGCTGGTGACCGGCACGGTCATCACCTCGATTGGCTTGTCGCTGTTCCCCGTGGCTGTGAACTGGGCCGGCGGTGGTGCTGAAGTCGCTCAATTCGGCTCCCCCATCTACCTGACCATTGCGGCATTGGTGCTGGGTACCATTTTGCTGGTGCACCGCTTCATGCGCGGTTTCTGGGTCAATATTTCCGTGCTGATCGGCATGTGCCTGGGCTACGTGCTCTGCGGCCTGCTCGGCATGGTCGATCTCAGTGGCATGACTCAGGCGCCGTGGCTGCAATTCGTCACCCCGCTGCATTTCGGCATGCCGAAATTCGAACTGGCACCGATCCTCTCGATGTGCCTGGTGGTAGTGATCATCTTTGTCGAGTCCACCGGGATGTTCCTGGCGCTGGGCAAGATCACCGGCCAGGACGTCTGCCCACGGATGCTGCGTCGCGGCTTGCTGTGCGATGCCGGCGCTTCGTTCTTCGCCGGTTTTTTCAACACCTTCACCCACTCCTCCTTCGCCCA
Source organism: Pseudomonas sp. B28(2017) (assembly GCF_002113025.1). Taxonomy (GTDB): domain Bacteria; phylum Pseudomonadota; class Gammaproteobacteria; order Pseudomonadales; family Pseudomonadaceae; genus Aquipseudomonas. Next base: position 401,538 of record NZ_NEJH01000004.1, read on the forward strand.
GAACATCGGCCTGGTGCAGATGACCGGCGTGCGCTGCCGTTCGGTGACCATCGTTGCCGGCGGGTTGCTGATCGTGCTGAGCCTGCTGCCCAAAGCCGCGTTCCTGGTGGCCTCGATTCCTCCGGCAGTACTGGGTGGCGCAGCGATTGCGATGTTCGGCATGGTCGCTGCCACCGGGATCAAGATTCTCCAGGAAGCCGACATCGGTGACCGTCGTAACCAGTTGCTGGTGGCGGTGAGCATCGGCATGGGGCTGATCCCGGTGGTACGCCCGGAGTTTTTCGCCCACCTGCCCGTGTGGATGAGCCCGATCACCCACAGCGGCATCGCCATGGCCACCCTCAGCGCGCTGACGCTGAACCTGCTGTTCAACATCCTTGGCGGCGCCGAACGCGCAGCCGCCAAAGACTGCCACGCCCACTGACAGGTAAAGACACGCCCCCTGCAGGAGCGAGCTTGCTCCGGGCGGCGTTCCGACGATGGACCCAAGAGCACCGCGGTTATCCAGATAACACGCGTAATCGTTGACGACCATCGCGAGCGAGCTCGCTCCTACAGGGGCAGGGGCTGCCTGCGCCTCGCAAAAATAAAAACAAGAGGGAGCAACAGATGATTCGGACACAAACCAACTTGCTGTTGTGTGGTGGCCTGCTGGCCGCGAGTCAGGCCATGGCCGGCGATTTGCTGCTGTGGCAGACCAACAGCCTGAGCTACCTGTACGGCAAGGATTTCGTGGTCAACCCGCACATCCAGCAGACAATCACCTTCGAACACGCCGACCGCTGGAAGTACGGCGACAACTTCATGTTCATCGACAGCACTTACTACAACGGCGACAAAGACCGGAACAAAGGCGTCCACGCCTATTACGGCGAGTTCAGCCCGCGCCTCTCCTTCGGCAAGATCCTCGACCGCCGTTTCGAATTCGGCCCGATCAAGGACGTGCTGCTGGCAATGACCTACGAGAACGGCGAAGACGACACCGAGGCCTACCTGATCGGCCCTGGTTTCGACCTCGCGGTACCGGGCTTCAATTTTTTCACCTTGAACTTCTATTACCGTCAGACCGAAGGCTCGCGTCCCGGCGACGATGTCTGGCAGATCACGCCGGCCTGGTCCTACACCCTGCCATTGGGTAATTCGAACCTGTTGATCGACGGCTACATGGACTGGGTGGTGGATAACGACCAGAACTCACATGGCACTTATCACGCCAACCTGCACTTCAATCCGCAGATCAAGTACGACCTGGGCAAGGCCCTGGGCTGGCGGGAGAAACAGGTGTACGTCGGCGCCGAATACAGCTACTGGAAAGACAAGTACGGCATCGAAAACAGCAGCCACTTCGACACCAATGAAAACACCACCAGCCTGCTGGTGAAGGTGCATTTCTGATGCTGCCCCGCAACCGCGCCCCAAACCTGTCGTCGGTGCGCCGTTGTGGAGCACTTGAGACCTGGCCGAGGAGTCAGTATTCTCCGCGGCCGCCCGAATCCGGTTTAAAAAAAAGCCCGGATGTAAAACCTGACCAGCAGGCCAACTTATCCCGGCGCTGGCAGACACCAAGGCACTCCAAAACCCCTCTCAATCGACTGCTCTTGAGCCGCCGAACGGGAGTTTTTTTGCTTTTTGAAAGCCTTGGCCTGGCTCTTGCCAACAGCACTAAAGCTGACCGAGCGGATGATTTTTACCGCTACAGAACAGGCGCCACACCAGAGCGCCGACCTTAAAAAATAACGTGGAACCACCTACTTTTTGGGAGCAACCGAATGAAACGTACGTGCACTAGCCTGATGCTGGCGGGATCGATGCTGGCCGGGGGCCAGGCCATGGCCGGCGATTTGCTGCAGTGGCAGAACAACAGCCTGACCTACCTGTATGGCAAGGACTTCCAGGTCAACCCGCGCATCCAGCAGACGGTGACCTTCGAGCACGCCGATGGCTGGAAGTACGGCGACAACTTCTTCTTCATCGACAAGATCTTCTACAACGGCAAGGAAGACGCCTTCGCGGGCAAGAACACCCACTACGGCGAGTTCAGCCCACGCCTGTCGTTCAACAAGATCTTCGACCAGAAATTCGAGTTCGGCCCGATCAAGGACGTGCTGCTGGCCATGACCTACGAGTTCGGTGAAGACGATACCGAGTCCTACCTGATCGGTCCGGGCTTCGACCTGGCCATCCCGGGCTTCGACTACTTCCAGTTGAACTTCTACAACCGTCATACCGAAGGCGACCGTCCGGGTGACAACATCTGGCAGGTCACGCCGGTCTGGTCCTACACCATCCCGGTGGGAGGCTCGGATGTGCTGATCGATGGTTTCATGGACTGGGTCGTCGACAATGATGTGAACAAAAATGGCGAATACCACGCCAACCTGCACTTCAATCCGCAGGTCAAATACGACCTGGGCAAGGCACTGAACCTCGGTGCCAAGCAGTTGTACGTCGGTGTCGAGTATGACTACTGGAAAAACAAGTACGGGATTGAAGACAGCCAGGGCTTCAAGACTGATCAGAGCGTGACCAGCTTCCTGGTCAAGGTTCACTTCTGATCTGAAAACCTCCTGTAGGAGCGAGCCCGCTCGCGATGGTCGTGAACGATAACGCTGGGGTCCTGATACCCCGCGCAGTCCTGTCGCCCATCGCGAGCGAGCTCGCTCCTACATCTCAAGCCGAAACCAAAGGCTCCACTATTCCCAGAAACCGACACAACTCCCCGCGCTTGGCCAACGCATCCCGCCGCCCCAGTTCGATCAACTCGCTGCAATACCCCGCCTCGAACAGCAGGTAACTCAATACCCCTGCCCCACTGGTCTTGGTCGCGCCCGGCCCGCGCAGGAACAGACGCAATGCGGGTGGCAATTCCTGGCGATGTCGCGCGGCAATCTCGTCGATCGGCTGGCTCGGTGAAATCACCAGCACGTCCACCGGCGCCACGCCCAAGGCGCGGATCGGCGTGCCGTCGGGCATCAGGTGACTGAACTGGTTCAGGCGCTGCAGCAACTCGATGTCACTTTCCAGGCTATCAATGAACGTACTGTTGAGCATGTGCCCGCCAATCTGCGCCAGGGTGGGCTGTTGCCCGGTGTAAGCGCGTTGAAGTGGCTGCTCCGGATCGAAACCACGCGGGTTGCCACTGACACCCACCACCAGCACGCGACTGGCACCCAGGTGCAGCGCCGGACTGATCGGCGCCGACTGACGCACCGCGCCATCACCGAAATACTCCTCGCCGATTTTCACCGGGGCGAACAGCAGTGGAATGGCCGAACTGGCGAGCAGGTGTTCGACGGACAATTGGGTGGGAACGCCGATGCGTCGATGGCGCAACCAGGCATCGATCTTGCCGCCGCCCTGATAGAAGGTGACTGCCTGGCCGGACTCATAGCCGAACGCCGTGACCGCCACCGCATGCAATTGCTTCTGTGCGATCGCTTCAGTGATGCCACGCATATGCAGCTTGTCGTTGAGCAAATTGCGCAGTGGAGAACTGTTAAGCAACGCCACCGGCATGTGTTTGCCGATACCGAGCAAACTATGGCTGACAAAGCGGCTGGCCTGGCGGATCACCCCGGGCCAGTCGCTGCGCAACACCAGATGACTGCGAAAACCCTGCCAGAAGGCCGTCAGGCTTTCGATGGCGTTACGAAAGTCCATTGCCCCGCTGGCGAGGCTGACCGCGTTGATCGCGCCCGCCGAAGTGCCGACGATAACCGGAAACGGATTGCTCGCCCCCGGCGGCAGTAATTCGGCAATCGCCGCCAGCACACCGACCTGATAGGCCGCCCGAGCCCCGCCGCCGGAAAGAATCAACCCTGTAACCGGTTCAGCTGGACTCATCGCAACACTCCATGGTGCTCAAAGGGATCGATTACTCAACGACGTTTGGCGTACAGCTTCGGCTCGCCCGGTGGACGGCTCTTGAAGCGGCGATGGGCCCACAGGTATTGCTCGGGATATTCGCGCAGCACACCTTCAATCCACTGGTTGATGCGCAGGCAATCGGCTTCTTCGGTTTCGCCGGGGAAGCCTTCGAGCGGCGCATGGATCACCAGGCGATACCCGCTGCCGTCCGCCAGACGCTCCTGGGTGAACGGCACCACCAGCGCCTTGCCCAGCCGTGCAAACTTGCTGGTGGCAGTAACGGTCGCGGCCTGAATGCCGAACAGCGGCACGAAGACGCTTTGCTTGGCGCCGTAGTCCTGATCCGGTGCGTACCAGATCGCACGGCCCGAGCGCAGCAATTTGAGCATGCCGCGCACGTCCTCACGTTCCACCGCCAGCGAGTCGAGGTTGTGACGCTCGCGGCCCTGGCGCTGGATGTAGTCGAACAATGGGTTCTTGTGCTCGCGGTACATGCCGTCGATGGTGTGCTGCTGGCCGAGCAGCGCCGCACCGATTTCCAGGGTGGTGAAATGCAGGGCCATCAGGATCACGCCCTTGCCTTCGCGCTGGGCCTGCTGCAGATATTCCAGCCCCTCAACGTGAGCGAGAGTCGCCAGGCGCTTGCGCGACCACCACCAGCTCATTGCCATCTCAAAAAAAGCGATGCCGGTGGAGGCGAAGTTTTCCTTGAGCAGGCGCTTGCGTTCGGCGGCGGTCTTTTCAGGAAAGCACAGTTCCAGATTGCGCTTGGCAATGCGCCGTCTGTCGCCGGCCACGCGATACATCAATGCGCCCAGTGCGCGACCGATCCACAGCAGTGCCGGATACGGCAACTGAACGATCAGCCACAACAGCCCCAGGCCACACCACAGCGGCCAGAAACGTGGAGATAGAAATGCTTTTCGAAAACGCGGGCGGTCCATTAATGCTTCCGGAATGACAATGGCCGCGCATTCTACATCGTTCGACCCGGCTTGCGGCCTGCGGGCGTTCTCGTTATAAGTCTCGGCACTTTTAGTGACAAGTCGTTGTATGCCGACCATGAGCCAAACCGAACCGCTAGACCAAGATCCCGTGTTCCAGTTGAAGGGCAGCATGCTGGCCATTACGGTGCTGGAACTGGCCCGTAACGACCTCGAAAGCCTTGATCGGCAACTGGCCGCCAAGGTCGCCCAGGCGCCCAACTTCTTCAGCAACGCGCCGCTGGTACTGGCCCTGGACAAACTCCCGGCCAACGAAGGCGCCGTCGATCTGCCGGGGCTGATGCGTGTCTGCCGCCAGCATGGCCTGCGGACCCTGGCGATCCGCGCCAGTCGCATCGAAGACATTGCCGCCGCCATCGCGGTCGACCTGCCGGTGCTGCCACCGTCCGGTGCCCGGGAGCGTCCACTGGACCTGAGCGAAGGCGAGCCGAAGAAAAAACCGGAAAAACCGCCCGAGCCGACCATCAAGCCGACGAAAATCATCACCTCGCCGGTACGCGGTGGCCAGCAGATTTATGCCCAGGGCAGTGACCTGGTGGTGACTTCCTCGGTCAGCCCGGGGGCGGAACTTCTCGCCGATGGCAACATCCATGTATACGGCCCGATGCGGGGTCGCGTGTTGGCTGGCGTCAAGGGCGACACCAAAGCGCGGATTTTCTGTCAGCAAATGAGTGCTGAACTGGTATCCATCGCCGGGCATTACAAGGTTTCCGAAGATCTGCGCCGCGACCCTCTATGGGGGGCGGGTGTGCAGGTCAGCCTGTCCGGCGACGTGTTGAACATCATTCGGCTTTAACGGATACTGCCGCATTTTCCAAGCATCTCTAAAACGTAGCGAAAACGGCTCAAACGAAGTAGGAAAAAGGCTGAAAGCAGTGTTTACCGGGGTAAATACCGCTCAAAACCGGATTCCAGCCAAGGCTGTCCGACTGCAGTAGTTTTTCAGGAGATGTTTTTCAGGGACTGAAAAGTCCTTTTTCCTTAGGGGTGAAACACCTTGGCCAAGATTCTCGTGGTTACATCCGGCAAGGGTGGTGTGGGTAAGACCACCACCAGCGCCGCTATCGGTACCGGCCTCGCTCTGCGCGGCCACAAAACAGTTATCGTCGACTTCGACGTGGGCTTGCGTAACCTTGACCTGATCATGGGTTGCGAGCGCCGCGTGGTGTATGACTTCGTCAACGTGGTCAACGGCGAAGCCAACCTGCAACAGGCCCTGATCAAAGACAAGCGCCTGGAAAACCTCTACGTGCTGGCCGCCAGCCAGACCCGCGACAAAGACGCGCTGACCGTCGAAGGCGTGGAAAAAGTCCTGATGCAACTCAAGGAAGACTTTGAGTTCGTGGTCTGCGACTCCCCGGCGGGCATCGAGAAAGGCGCCCACCTGGCCATGTACTTCGCCGATGAAGCGATCGTCGTGACCAACCCGGAAGTCTCCTCGGTACGTGACTCCGACCGCATGCTCGGCCTGCTGGCCAGCAAGTCCCGTCGTGCCGAACGTGGCGAAGACCCGATCAAGGAACACCTGCTGATTACCCGTTATCACCCGGAACGTGTGAGCAAAGGCGAAATGCTCGGCGTAGAAGACGTCAAGGAAATCCTTTCGGTGACCCTGCTCGGCGTGATCCCTGAATCCCAGGCGGTGCTCAAGGCATCCAACCAGGGTGTTCCGGTGATTCTCGACGACCAGAGCGATGCCGGCCAGGCCTACAGCGATACCGTTGACCGCCTGCTGGGCAAGACCGTGGATCATCGATTCCTCGATGTACAGAAGAAGGGATTCTTCGAGCGCCTGTTTGGAGGCAACTAAGCAATGAACCTTTTTGACTTCTTTCGTGCCAACAAAAAGCAAAGCACCGCGTCGGTAGCGAAAGAGCGTCTACAGATCATCGTGGCGCACGAACGCGGCCAACGCAGCACCCCGGACTACCTGCCGGCCTTGCAGAAGGAACTGGTCGAGGTGATCCGCAAGTACGTCAATATCGGGTCCGATGACGTGCATGTCGCACTGGAAAGCCAGGGCAGCTGCTCGATTCTGGAACTCAATATCACCCTGCCTGATCGCTGAGTCGATCCGGCTGGAGCCACGGCGGTTCAGGCCCCTTCTGTCACTGGAAGGGACCTGAACCGCCGTTGGCGTTTGTTACGAGGCTGTTTTAATGCCGTTGTCCAACGTCCACATCATCCATCAGGACGCCGCCGTACTGGTGGTGAACAAACCGACCCTGTTGCTCTCCGTCCCTGGCCGGGCCGATGACAACAAGGACTGCCTGATTACCCGCCTGCAAGAAAACGGCTACCCGGAAGCGCGAATAGTCCATCGGCTGGACTGGGAGACCTCGGGCATCATCCTGCTGGCTCGTGACCCGGACACCCATCGCGAGCTGTCCCGGCAATTTCACGACCGGGAAACCGAAAAGGCCTACACGGCGTTGTGCTGGGGCCAACCCGAACTGGACAGCGGCAGCATTGACCTGCCCTTGCGCTACGACCCACCGACCAAGCCAAGGCATGTGGTCGATCACGAATTCGGCAAGCATGCGCTGACCTTCTGGCGAGTCCTGGAGCGTTGTGGCGACTGGTGCCGCGTCGAGCTGACACCGATCACTGGCCGCTCCCACCAGTTGCGCGTGCACATGCTCTCGATTGGCCACCCGCTGCTGGGCGATGGGCTGTATGCCCATGAGCAGGCACTGGCGGCCTGGCCGCGCCTGTGCCTGCACGCGAGCATGCTCACGTTCACTCATCCCCAGACCGGCGAACGCCTGCGTTTCGAGTGCCCGGCACCGTTCTGAACGCAACGCACTCCCCCTGTAGGAGCGAGCTCGCTCGCGATGGACCCAAGAGCACCACGGGTATTCAGGCAACACGCGTTATCGTTGACGACCATCGTCGGAACGCCGCCCGGAGCAAGCTCGCTCCTACACCGCCAATTCCCTGACCAATACGTTAAACTGGCGCCATTGCTGTCTGGAGCTACTTTATGCGCGAAGAGTTGAACCAAGGCCTGATCGACTTCCTCAAGGCCTCCCCTACCCCGTTCCACGCCACCGCCAGCCTTGTAAAGCGCCTGGAAGCGGCGGGCTATCAACGCCTCGACGAGCGCGAGCCGTGGAATACCGAAGCCAACGGTCGCTACTACGTCACTCGCAACGACTCTTCGATTGTCGCGATCAAAATGGGCCGTCACTCGCCTCTGCACGGTGGCATTCGCCTGGTCGGTGCCCATACCGACAGCCCGTGCCTGCGAGTCAAGCCGCAACCGGAACTGCAACGCCAGGGCTTCTGGCAATTGGGCGTCGAAGTGTATGGCGGTGCGCTGCTGGCGCCGTGGTTCGACCGTGACCTGTCTCTGGCGGGCCGCGTAACCTTCCGTCGTGATGGCAAGGTCGAGAGCCAGTTGATCGACTTCAAGGCGCCGGTCGCGATCATCCCGAACCTGGCAATCCACCTCAATCGCGAAGCCAACATGGGCTGGGCAATCAATGCCCAGACCGAACTGCCGCCGATCCTTGCGCAATTTGCCGGTGACGAGCGCGTGGACTTCCGCGCGGTGCTCACCGATCAACTCGCCCGTGAACACGGCCTGAACGCGGACGTTGTGCTCGATTACGAGCTGAGTTTCTACGACGCCCAAAGCGCTGCGGTCATTGGCCTGCATGGCGACTTCATCGCTGGCGCGCGCCTGGACAACCTGCTGTCGTGCTACGCCGGCCTGCAAGCGCTGCTGACCGCCGACACCGACGAAACCTGCGTGCTGGTGTGCAACGACCACGAAGAGGTGGGTTCCTGCTCGGCCTGCGGCGCCGACGGCCCGATGCTTGAGCAAACCTTGCGTCGCCTGCTGCCCGAAGGTGACGAGTTCGTACGCACCATTCAGAAATCCCTGTTGGTTTCGGCCGACAACGCCCACGGCGTGCACCCGAACTACGCCGACAAACACGATGCCAACCACGGTCCGAAACTCAACGCCGGCCCGGTGATCAAGGTCAACAGCAACCAGCGCTACGCCACCAACAGCGAAACCGCCGGGTTCTTCCGTCACCTGTGCATGGCTGAAGAAGTGCCGGTGCAAAGCTTCGTGGTGCGCAGCGACATGGGCTGCGGTTCGACCATCGGCCCGATCACGGCCAGCCACCTGGGTGTGCGCACCGTGGACATCGGCCTGCCGACGTTCGCCATGCACTCGATCCGCGAACTGTGCGGCAGCCATGACCTGGCTCACCTGGTCAAGGTGCTGAGCGCGTTCTACGCCTGCCGCGAATTGCCGTAACCGCTGAAAGGCTTCGCGAGCAAGCTCGCTCCCACAGGTGAAATGCACTCCAATGTGGGAGCGAGCCTGCTCGCGAAGGCGGCAGCCCACCCAGCACATGCAAAGATCAACCTGATCCATTTTTGATACACCTCACCCCCCGTCAGACAAAAGCCGCCTAGACTTCCAGTATCCCTTCGACAAGGCTGTCACCATGATTTCGATGTCTACCTTTCACGCCATGCTGATCCCGATTCTTGCCGGGATGCTCCTGCTGGCCGTCGGCTTCAACTTTCGCGATAAAAATGCCGGCGTGTTTGTCATGTGGATCGGCATGCTGACCATCCTCGCGACCGTGGTGATCAAGATCCTCGCCAAACTCAACGAATAATTCATCGCCCTTGGCTCGCATTGATTTTGACGGGCTCGTACACTCGGTCGATCCGCCCCTTGCGAGGTTGACCGCCTAGTGTTCGCTCGTCTTTTTGCCCTCCCGTGTATTTTCCTTGTCTGCCTGATGACGCTACTGTCAGTGGCGCCCGTCCAGGCGGCCGGCTTGCCTGGCCTGCTCAACAGCCAGGCCAAGACCCAGCCCGAAGCACAGGAGCCGTTGGGGCAATCCCTGGACGAGGTAATCAAGTCACTGGAGAACGATCAGCAACGTACCAAGCTGCTGACAGACCTGAAAAAGCTCCGTGACACCACCAAAAAGGCCCAGCCGATTACCGAAGAAGGCGTGCTGGGCCTGATCGGCGGAACCCTGACCAATATCGAGAAGAAGTTCACCGGCGACGACAGTCCGCTCACGCGCTGGTCCAGTGAGTTCGATCAGGCCAGGGAAGAACTGGTGGCGCTGGCGTTACCGGCCAACGAATGGCTGCCCATGCTGTTCGCCTTCGCCATGATCCTGGTGGTCTGGAGCCTGCTGGCCGCCGCCCTGATCTGGATCAGTCACCGCGTGCGAATGCGCTTCGGCCTGCCTGAAGAACTGCCGCAACACCCCCGGGCCCTCGACATGTTGCGCTTTGCCTTGCGCAAGCTCGGGCCATGGCTGATCGCCCTGGTGATCACGGTCTACATGAGCTATGCCCTGCCCTCGTCCCTGGGCAAAAGCCTGGCCATGGTACTGGCCTATGCACTGGTGGTCGGGACCTGCTTCTCGGCCATCTGCGTGATTGCCTTTTCCCTGCTCGACGGCCCGCACCGCCACCGCGCCTTGTACATCCTGCGGCACCAGGCGTTTCGACCACTGTGGCTGATCGGCAGCTTTGCCGCGTTTGGTGAAGCACTGAGCGATCCGCAACTGGTCGACAGCCTCGGCAGCCATCTGGCCCATACCGCCGCGACTGTCGCCAATGTCCTGGCAGCGCTCTCCACGGGGCGGTTCATCCTGCGCTTCCGCCGGCCGATCGCCCACCTGATCCGCAACCAGCCGCTGTCCCGACGCCTGACCCGACGTGCCCTCAACGACACCCTGTCGATTCTCGGAACCTTCTGGTACGTGCCGGCGCTGGTGCTGGTGGCCATCTCCCTGTTCGCGACGTTCATTTCCGCCGGCGACACCAGCACCGCCCTGCGCCAGTCGCTGATCTGCACCGTTTTGCTGGTGTTGTGCATGGTCATCAACGGCCTGGTACGCCGCCACGCCCTCAAACCGCAACGCGGCATCCGGCGCTACGCGGTGTATTCGGAACGGCTGAAAAACTTCTTCTACACCATCGTCCACCTGTTGGTGTGGCTGGCCTTCATCGAACTCGGCCTGCGGGTCTGGGGCATGTCGTTGATCCGCTTTACTGAAGGCGACGGCCACGAAGTCAGCGTCAAACTGTTCAGCCTCGCCGGCACGCTGCTGTTCGCCTGGCTGATCTGGATTCTCAGCGACACCGCCGTGCATCACGCGCTTACTCGCTCGCGCAAAGGCCTGGCCAATGCCCGCGCACAGACGATGATGCCGCTGATCCGCAACGTGCTGTTCGTGGCCATTTTCATCATCGCGCTGATCGTTGCCCTGGCGAACATGGGCATGAACGTCACGCCACTGCTGGCCGGTGCCGGCGTGATCGGCCTGGCCATCGGTTTTGGTGCGCAATCGCTGGTAGCCGACCTGATTACCGGGCTGTTCATCATCATCGAAGACTCCCTGGCCATCGACGACTACGTGGATGTCGGCGGCCACCTCGGCACGGTCGAAGGCCTGACCATCCGTACCGTGCGCCTGCGGGACATCGATGGCATCGTCCACACGATTCCGTTCAGCGAAATCAAAAGCATCAAGAACTACTCCCGGGAGTTCGGCTACGCGATCTTCCGGGTCGCGGTGCCGGCCAGCATGGACATCGACAACGCAATAAAACTGATGCGCGAAGTCGGCCAGAAAATGCGCACCGACCCGCTGCAACGGCGAAATATCTGGTCGCCACTGGAGTTTCAGGGGGTGGAAAGTTTCGAGTCGGGCAACGCGATCCTTCGCGCCCGTTTCAAGACCGCGCCAATCAAGCAGTGGGAAGTATCGCGAGCGTTCAACCTGTCGCTCAAGCGGCACATGGATGAAGCCGGGCTGGACCTGGCGACACCGCGGATGAGTATCCAGGTGATTACCGCGGGTGGGGGCCCGCAGGATGAATAATGCTGCCAGCCGCTTGAAACCTGTGGTTTGAAGCGGCCTTCAAACCACATCCACCCCGACATGAATCGCATCATGCCGCCAGAATTCCAGGTCGCAGTCGATCAAGCGTTCATGCTGGTCATAGTTGACCCGGGCAATCTGCAAGCCCGGGCTGCCCGCTGACACCTTCAACGCCGCTGCCGCGTCCACCGACAACGCCGTGGGCACAATCTCGAAACGCACCCGCCCGTAATGCAAATCGTAATGCCGCGCATACAACTCGGTGATTGACTGATTCAAATCGAAATCGAGGATCCCGGGAAAGTACTGCGGGTTCAGATAGTGCTCCACATACAGCACCAGTCGCCCGTCGATCCGTCGTGAGCGGCAGATCTGGATCACGCTCGACAACGCCGGCAATTGCAGCCAGGCACAGACCGCCGCCGATGCCGGTTGCAATCGCGCCGAAATCACCTCGGTGGACGGCACCCGCCCCTGGGCGCTGACCATCGCGTGAAAGTGGCTACGCTGCATCAGGTTGTACGCCAGGCGTGGCGGCGAGACGAACCAGCCGCGGCGCTCCTCGCGGTAGATCTGCCCTTGTGACTCCAACTGCAACAACGCCTCACGCAAAGTGATCCGCGTGGTGCCGAACAATTCACTGAGCTTTCGCTCTGCCGGCAACTTGCTGCCGGGGGCCAACAGACCGTGGTCGATCTGCTCCTGAAGCACCTGGCCGATGGCTGTTACCGCTTTTGTTGCCTCGTCACGCATCAACGTTTCCTATCTGGACTAGACCAGCACCAATTCTGGGCAAAACCGCAGCGCAAACCGGCTCATTCAATAGTCTGCAAGCGTAGGCAGTGCAGATGACCGAGATGTGACAAAGCTGCCCAACGGTCGCCATTCGCTGGCTTCCTCTTCTGTCGACAAGCTGCAATTCATCGGCCAAGTCCCCTGCCAGCCGGGGTCTTGACCATGGTCTACGCTTAGCAGGCCACTGGCGATACCGTCGAATAAATAGTCATCCAGGGCGACGAACGACATCAAAGTGTCATCCAGCCCCCTTAAATTGGCTCAGGTATTGCTGACCTAGACCAACACAAACCGCAATCGCAGCGTTGAACACGACCCAAGGAGCTTCGGAATGAAACAGTTTTTCCTGGCATCACTGTTAGGCTCGACCATTGCAATGTGCACCGCCGCCATGGCGGCTGATGATTTGAAAACCCTGGAAGCCGCTGCGAAAGCGGAAGGCGCCGTCAACAGCGTCGGCATGCCCGATGACTGGGCCAACTGGAAAGGCACCTGGGAAGACCTGGCCAAGACGTACGGCCTGAAGCACATCGATACCGACATGAGCTCTGCCCAGGAGATCGCCAAGTTCGCCGCTGAAAAAGACAACGCCAGCGCCGACATCGGCGACGTCGGTGCAGCGTTCGGCCCGATTGCGGTCAAACAGAACGTTACCCAGCCCTACAAGCCATCCACCTGGGACCAGGTGCCGACCTGGGCTAAAGACAAGGACGGCCACTGGGCCCTGGCCTACACCGGCACCATCGCTTTCATCGTCAACAAGAAGTTGCTGCACGGCTCCGAGGCCCCAACCAAGTGGGCTGACCTCAAGGGCGGCAAATACAAGGTGTCCATCGGTGACGTGAGCACCGCAGCCCAGGCCGCCAACGGCGTACTGGCCGCGGCACTGGCCAACGGTGGCGACGAGAAGAACCTGAAGCCTGCATTGGAGCTGTTCGCCGACATCGCCAAGCAAGGTCGCCTGTCGATGGCCAACCCGACCATCGCCACCATGGAAAAGGGCGAGATCGAAGTCGGCGTGGTCTGGGACTTCAACGGCTTGAGCTACAAGGCCAAGATGGCCAACCCGGATGACTACGTGGTGCTGATCCCGTCCGACGGTTCGGTGATTTCCGGCTACACCACCATCATCAACAAGTACGCGAAGAACCCGAACGCCGCCAAGCTGACCCGCGAGTACATCTTCAGCGACGCCGGCCAGATCAACCTGGCCAAGGGCAACGCCCGTCCGATCCGTGCCGAGCACCTGACCCTGCCAGCCGAAGTGCAGGCCAAGCTGCTGCCTAATGAGCAGTACAAAAAGGTCACGCCGATCAAGGACGCGGATGCGTGGGAAAAGACTTCCAAGGCCCTGCCTCAGAAGTGGAATGAAGAAGTCATCGTTGAAATGAAGTAATGCTTTAGATCCCTGTGGGAGCGAGCTTGCTCGCGAAGGCGGCGAAACATTCAAATGACATGTTGAATGTGAAACAGCGTTCGCGAGCAGGCTCGCTCCCACAAAGGGATTGAGTTGGCCCCGAAATTTCCAAATTCCTGTTTCACGGAGTTTTTGCCCCTATGAAACACAACGTCATCCTTGTCGTGCTCGACGGCCTCAACCATGAGGTCGCCCGCCACGCCATGGGGCACCTGCAGGCTTACGTCGGTGCCGGACGCGCAGCGCTCTACAAACTGGAGTGCGAGTTGCCGGCCCTGTCCCGCCCGCTGTACGAATGCATCCTGACCGGCGTACCGCCCATCGACAGCGGCATCGTCCACAACAACGTCTCGCGCCTGTCCAACCAACGCAGCATCTATCACTACGCCACCGACGCCGGCCTTGTGACTGCCGCAGCGGCTTATCACTGGGTCAGTGAGCTGTACAACCGTTCGCCCTTCGTCGCGGCCCGGGATCGACACACCGATGACCCGGAACTGCCGATCCAACACGGGCATTTCTACTGGAACGACCACTACCCCGACTCGCACCTGTTCGCCGATGCCGAAAGCCTGCGCCTGCGCCATGCACCGAACTTTCTGTTGATCCACCCGATGAACATCGACGACGCCGGGCACAAGCACGGCCTCGACACCCCGCAGTACCGCAACAGCGCCCGCTCGGCCGACATCATCCTGGCCGACTACCTGCAAGGCTGGCTCGATGCTGGTTATCAGGTGCTGGTCACCGCCGACCACGGCATGAACAACGACCACTCCCATAACGGCCTGCTGCCCGAAGAACGTGAAGTACCGCTGTTCGTGCTCGGCGATGCCTTCAGCTTCAACGCCAAAGCCGCGCCAAAACAGACTGAAATCTGCGGCACCGTCTGTGAGCTGCTGGGCGTGCCCCACGACAAACCCGTGTGCCGGGAGCTGCTCAAGTGACCTCCATGACACGCGGAAAATGGCTGGCTGCCTTGTGCCTGGTGCCCTTCGCCCTGTTCTTTATTGTGTTCGAAATCGCCCCGCTGTTATGGGTGATGATTAACAGCCTGGAATCGGAAGAGTTCGGTTGGGGCCTGGCCAACTTCACCAGGATATTCAATTCGAAGTTCTATATGCAGGCGATCCAGTACAGCCTCGAGATCAGTTTCTGGTCCAGCGTGTTCGGGATCATCATTGCCGTGCTCGGGGCCTATTCCTTGCGTCGGGTCGACTCGAAACTGCGTAATTTCGTCAACGCCTTCGCCAACATGACCAGCAACTTCGCCGGCGTACCCCTGGCTTTTGCGTTCATCATCCTGCTGGGTTTCAACGGCACCTTCACCATCATGCTCAAACAGGCCGGCATCATTCAGGACTTCAACCTGTATTCGAAAACCGGGGTGATCATTCTCTACACCTACTTCCAGATTCCCCTTGGCGTGCTGCTGCTCTACCCGGCCTTCGACGCCTTGCGCGAAGACTGGCGCGAGTCCGCCGCGCTGCTCGGCGCGAATGGCTGGCAGTTCTGGCGCCACATCGGCCTGCCGGTGCTGACCCCGGCACTGCTTGGCACCTTCGTGATCCTGCTGGCCAATGCCCTCGGCGCCTACGCCACGGTGTACGCCCTGACCACCGGCAACTTCAACGTGATGCCAATCCGCATCGCGGCGATGGTCTCGGGCGATATTTCCCTGGACCCGAACCTGGCCAGCGCCCTGGCCGTGGTGCTGGTGGCATTGATGACCCTGGTGACCATCGTGCATCAGCTGCTGTTGAAGAGGAGCTACCATGTCTCGCGCTGAATTGGGGCCCATCGGCATCTACCACCGGGTAGTGGTCTATCTGCTGTTCGCCATTCTGTTGTTGCCGCTGCTCGGCACCTTTATCTATTCGATTTCCAGCAGTTGGTCGGCCACCATCCTGCCCAGCGGTTTCAGCATCAAATGGTATGTGCATCTGTGGAGCGATCCGCGTTTCCTGCAAGCGTTCGGGCAATCGCTGCTGGTTTGCGTTGGTTCATTGATTCTTTCGGTGGTGCTGATTCTGCCGCTGCTGTTCGTGGTGCATTACCACTTCCCGAAACTCGATGCGCTGATGAACATCCTGATCCTGCTGCCTTTCGCCGTGCCGCCGGTGGTGTCGTCGGTGGGGCTGTTGCAGCTCTACGGTTCCGGGCCGTTCGCCATGGTTGGCACGCCGTGGATCCTGATCGGCTGCTACTTCACCGTGGCACTGCCGTTCATGTACCGGGCGATCACCAACAACCTGCAAGCGATCAACCTGCACGACCTGATGGACGCCGCCCAGCTGCTCGGCGCCAGCACTTTTCAGGCGGCGATCCTGGTGGTGCTGCCGAACCTGCGCAAAGGCCTGATGGTGGCGTTGCTGCTGTCGTTCTCGTTCCTGTTCGGTGAGTTCGTCTTCGCCAATATCCTCGTCGGCACCCGCTACGAAACCCTGCAGGTCTACCTCAACAACATGCGCAACAGCAGCGGCCACTTCACCAGTGCGCTGGTGATTTCCTACTTCTTTTTCGTGCTGGTTCTGACCTGGGCGGCCAATATCTTGAACAAGGACAAAAGCGAATGAGCTATGTCAGCGTCCAACATCTGCAAAAGAATTACGCGGGCACCACGGTGTTCAGCGACATCAATTGCGAAATTCAAAAGGGTGAGTTCGTCACCTTGCTCGGCCCGTCCGGATGCGGCAAATCCACGCTACTGCGCTGCATCGCCGGCCTGACCTCGGTGGATGGTGGCAAGATCCTGCTCGATGGTGTCGATATCGTGCCATTGAGCCCGCAGAAACGCGGGATTGGCATGGTGTTCCAGAGTTATGCGCTGTTCCCCAACATGACCGTCGAGCAGAACGTCGCCTTCGGTTTGCGCATGCAGAAGGTCAACGCCGACGATAGCCAGAAACGCGTCGCCGAAGTGCTGAAACTGGTGGAGCTGCATGATTTTGCCGCCCGCTATCCGCATCAGCTGTCCGGCGGCCAATGCCAACGTGTCGCCCTCGCCCGTTCGCTGGTGACCCGACCACGGCTATTGTTGCTGGACGAACCGCTGTCGGCCCTCGATGCGCGTATCCGCAAGCACCTGCGCGAACAGATCCGTCAGATCCAGCGCGAACTGGGCCTGACCACGATTTTCGTCACACACGATCAGGAAGAAGCCCTGACCATGTCTGACCGGATTTTCCTGATGAATCAGGGAAAAATCGTACAAAGCGGCGACGCCGAAACCCTCTATACCGCACCGGCGGATGTGTTCGCCGCCGGTTTTATCGGCAACTACAATCTGCTGGACGCCGACAGCGCCTCGAAGCTGCTGCAGCGGCCAATCAACAAACGCATCGCCATTCGCCCGGAAGCCATCGAGTTGAGCCTGAACGGTGAACTCGAAGCGCTGGTGCGCAGCCACAGCCTGCTGGGCAACGTGATTCGCTACCGGATCGAAGCCCGGGGCGTGGAGTTGGTGGTGGATGTGCTCAACCGTTCGGCCTCCGATCTGCACCCCGATGGTCAGCGCCTGGCGCTTTCCATCGATCCGACGGCCCTGTGTGAGGTAGCCTGATGCCTATGCTTATCCTGAAGAGAGAACTGCACTGATGGCCCTGGCAATTTTTGATCTGGACGAAACCCTGATCCACGGCGACTGCGCCTCACTGTGGAGCGAGCAAATGGTCCGCCTCGGCTGGGTCGACAGCGAATCCTTCCTGCGTCGTGACAAGGAGTTGATGGATGCCTACGGCCGAGGCCACCTGGCGATGGAGGACTATATGGCCTTCAGCCTGGAACCCTTGATCGGCCGCACACCCGAAGAAGTCGAGCATCTGGTCGGCCCCTGGGTGGAAGACGTCATCGAACCGATCATCTTCAGCGACGCCACCAAAGCCATCGCCGCCCATCGCAAGGCCGGCGACCGAATCCTGGTGATCTCGGCCTCGGGGGTACATCTGGTCAAGCCGATTGCCGAGCGCCTGGGTATCGACGAGATTCTCGGCATTGAGCTGGAAGTGGTACACGGTGCTTATACCGGCAACACCGTCGGCACCCTGACCTACCGCGAAGGCAAGATCACCCGCTTGCTGGAATGGCTGGATGCAGAAGAGGAGAACCTCGAAGGCGCGAGTTTCTATTCCGACTCACGCAACGACCTGCCGCTGTTGCTGAAGGTGGACTTCCCCCACGTGGTCAACCCGGATCCGGTGCTGCGCGAGCAGGCCGAAAAGGCTGGCTGGCCGATCCATCTCTGGAAATAACCCGGATCCCCTGTGGGAGCGAGCAAGCTCGCTCCCACAGTATTTTGTGTTGTCAGCTCAAGCTTTCATCAATCACCAGCACCACCTTCCCCGCCACGGTATTACTCGCCAACTCGGCAAACGCCGCCTCGGCATCCTTGATCGGGAAGACCCTGGCCAGTTGCGGGCTCAAGCGCCCCTCGGCAAACAACGGCCACACATGCTGGCTCAGGTCGCTGAACAGATCGGCCTTGAATTGATCATCACGGCTGCGCAACGTCGAACCCAGCAACTGCACTCGCTTGGCCAGCACCTGGGCCAGGTCCAGTTTGGCCTCGCGCCCGCCCATCAGACCGATCAGCACCCAACGGCCATCCTGCGCGAGCAGCTTGAGGTTCAACGCCGCATAATTGCCACCCACCGGGTCGAGTATCACGTCGAACGGCCCGAGGTCCCGCAGGCTCTCCAGATCATCGTTACGCACCACGCCGCCCTGGGCGCCCAGCGCTTCGCAGTATGCCAGTCGCTCGGCGGAGCCGACGCTGACCCAACACGGGTTACCGAAGGCCTTGCACAGCTGAATGGCCGCTGAACCAATTCCACTTGCACCGGCGTGCAGAAGAACTTTCTGACCCGGCTTGAGCGCCGCCAGTTGAAACAGATTCAGCCAGACCGTTGCATAAACTTCGGGCAATGCCGCCGCTTCGACCAGTGACATTCCGTCGGGAACCGGCAATACATGCCGCCCGTCGACAACCACCTCTTCGGCCATCCCGCCCCCGGCCAGCAAGGCGCAAACCCGATCGCCAACCTGCCAGGAAGACCCGGCGCCGACCTCGCTGATCACACCGGAGCACTCTAGACCAAGCACCTGGCTGGCCCCTGGCGGTGGCGGATAAAGGCCGGCCTTCTGCAACAAATCGGCGCGATTGAGGCCCGATGCCGCCACTCGAATACGAACTTGTCCTACATCGCACGCAGGACTGGGCTCATCAACCCATACCACTTGACCGTCAACGCCTTGCAATGCTTTCACAGTGCCTCCATAGTGAGTCTGGACTGAGCCCGAAGCTGTAGCGCCGGGCTTTTTGCATTATGCGACCGGTTCCCAAAGAACCGGCGACTTCAAAGACGGCCTAATATGCGTTATCAATTGTCCCCGCGTCGAATCAGCATGAAGCATCTGTTCCCCAGCACTGCCCTCGCCTTATTCATCGGTATCGGCTTGCTGCCGATGTCGAGCAATACATTCGCAGCCAATAGCTGGGACAAGCTTCAACCCGATCGTGACGAAGTGATCGCCAGTCTGAACGTCGTGGAGTTGCTCAAACGCCACCACTACAGCAAGCCGCCACTCGATGACGCACGCTCGGTGATCATCTACGACAGCTACCTCAAGCTGCTGGATCCGTCGCGCAGCTACTTCATGGCCAGCGACATTGCCGAATTCGACAAGTGGAAGACCCAGTTCGACGACTTCCTCAAGAGCGGCGACCTGAACGCCGGGTTCACCATCTACAAGCGCTACCTGGACCGCGTAAAGGCGCGTCTGGACTTCGCCCTTGCCGAGCTGGGCAAAGGCGTCGACAAGATTGACTTCACCACCAGGGAAACCTTGCTGATCGACCGCAAGGACGCCCCTTGGCTCAAGTCCACCGCAGAACTCGACGACCTGTGGCGCAAACGCGTCAAGGATGAAGTACTGCGAATGAAGATCGCCGGCAAAGAGCCCAAGCAGATCCAGGAAACCCTGACCAAGCGTTACAAGAACCAGTTGGCACGCCTGGACCAGACCCGATCGGAAGATATCTTCCAGGCGTACATCAACACTTTCGCCATGTCCTACGACCCGCACACCAACTATCTGTCGCCAGATAACGCGGAGAACTTCGACATCAACATGAGCCTGTCCCTGGAGGGCATCGGCGCAGTGTTGCAGAGCGATAACGACCAGGTGAAAGTCGTGCGCCTGGTGCCGGCAGGTCCGGCGGACAAGACCAAGCAGGTTGCACCGGCCGACAAGATCATCGGCGTGGCCCAGGGCAACAAGGAAATGGTCGACGTGGTGGGCTGGCGCCTGGATGAAGTGGTCAAGCTGATTCGCGGTCCGAAGGGCACCGTGGTGCGCCTGGAAGTCATCCCGGCCAGCAATGCGCCGAACGACCAGACCAGCAAGATCGTGCCGATCACCCGTGAAGCGGTGAAGCTCGAAGACCAGGCCGTGAAGAAATCGGTACTGAACCTGAAACAGGACGGCAAGGACTACAAGCTCGGCATCATCGAAATCCCGGCATTCTATCTGGACTTCAAGGCCTTCCGTGCCGGCGACCCGGATTACAAGAGCACCACCCGCGACGTCAAGAAACTGCTGACCGAGTTGCAGAAAGAGAAAGTCGACGGCGTGGTCATCGACCTGCGCAACAACGGTGGCGGTTCCTTGCAAGAGGCCACCGAGCTGACCAGCCTGTTCATCGACAAAGGCCCGACCGTGCTCGTGCGCAACGCCGATGGCCGGGTCGATGTCCTGGAAGATGAAAACCCGGGTGCGTTCTACAAAGGCCCGATGGCGCTGCTGGTCAACCGCCTGTCCGCCTCGGCTTCGGAGATCTTTGCCGGTGCCATGCAGGACTACCACCGCGCACTGATCATCGGCGGCCAGACCTTTGGCAAAGGCACCGTGCAGACCATTCAGCCGCTCAACCATGGCGAGCTGAAACTGACCCTGGCCAAGTTCTACCGGGTTTCCGGGCAGAGCACCCAGCATCAGGGCGTCTTGCCGGACATCGATTACCCGTCGATCATCGACACCAAGGAAATCGGTGAAAGCGCCCTGCCGGAAGCCATGCCGTGGGACACAATCAAAGCTGCAATCAAGCCTGCAGTGGATCCGTTCAAGCCATACATTTCGCAGCTCAAGTCCG
Organism: Pseudomonas sp. B28(2017); assembly: GCF_002113025.1. Classification (GTDB taxonomy): domain Bacteria; phylum Pseudomonadota; class Gammaproteobacteria; order Pseudomonadales; family Pseudomonadaceae; genus Aquipseudomonas. The sequence goes on from NZ_NEJH01000004.1 coordinate 422,649, forward strand.
AGCATGACGGGCGTACGGCCAAAGATGCGGAGTTCGTGTTCATCCGCGACAAGCTGGCCCTGGCGCAGAAACTGATGGCCGAAAAAACCGTCAGCCTCAATGAAGCCGAGCGTCGCGCCCAGCACGCCGACATCGAAGCCAAACAGCTGACCATGGAAAACATCCGTCGCAAGGCCAAGGGCGAAGAACCGCTCAAAGAGCTGAAGAAAGAAGACGAGGACGCCATTGCGGCCGAGGATGCCAAGACCAAACCGGAAGACGATGCCTACCTGAGCGAAACCGGGCGAATTCTGCTGGACTACCTGAAACTCAACACGGCAGTGGCCAAGCACTGAGTTCTTACAAACAATGATGGCAATTTAATGCTGACGCTCCCCGGAGCGTCATCATACAGTCATCATTCTGTCGTGAAATAAAGGACCGGGCGTGCCCTTTTTACCAAGGGCACGCCCGGTCCTTTTTTATCGCCAGAGATCGCCATGACCACGACCGAACAGCTGAGTGCGTTGAGTTCAATCCTGACTCAAAGCGGTTTGCACAGCCTGTTCCAGCCGATCATCAGCCTCTCTGAGCGGCGCATTCTCGGTTACGAAGCCCTCAGTCGCGGCCCCTCCAACAGCCCTCTGCACTCCCCTGTCGCCCTGTTCGCCGTCGCCCGCCAGGCAGGACGCCTGAGCGAGCTGGAAATTGCCTGCCGCGAAAGCGCTTGCCGACGCTTCAATGAGCAACAACTGCCCGGCCTGTTGTTCCTTAACGTCTCTCCGGAATCCCTGCTCGAAGCGGCGCATCAACCGGGGCGTACCCTGCAATTGCTGCAGGACTTCGGCATTCCGCCGAGCCAGGTAGTCATAGAGCTCACGGAACAGACGCCGACGGATGATTTCCAGCTATTGCAAACCGCCCTGCATCACTATCGGGCGATGGGGTTTTCGATTGCGCTGGACGATCTGGGGGCGGGCTATTCGAGTTTGCGGCTGTGGTCCGAATTACGGCCGGACTACGTGAAAATCGACCGGCATTTCATTGATGGCATTCATCAGGATGCGCTCAAGCGCGAATTCGTCGGCTCGATCCTGCAAATCGCCAAGGCCTCGCGGGCGCAAGTCATCGCCGAAGGCATCGAGCTACTCGAAGAGCTCAAGGTGCTGACCGAAATGGGCGTGGACCTGGTGCAGGGTTACCTGCTCTGCCGCCCCCAGGAAAACCCACCGCGGGATACCCGGGCATTGATGCCCCGACAGGACAGCACCGCCGTTGTCCTGAGCGAAGACGGAAGCGACCTCAGCGCCCTGCTCAACGAGCAGCCCGCAGTGAACCGGGACACCCCGACCGCCACAGTGCTCGAAGCCTTTCGCCGCCAGGCCAACCTGAACTCGCTGGCGGTCCTGGATGAACAGGGTCAGCCCTGCGGCATTGTCCATCGTCATTCGCTCTCCGACGCCCTGCTCAAGCCCTTTGCCACCGACCTGTTCGCGCGCAAGCCCATCAGCCGCCTGATGAGCGATGACTTCCTCGCCGTCGAGTTGAGCCAGTCACTGCAACAAGTCAGCCGCCTGATCACCAGCCGTGCCCGCCAGCGTATCGAAGAAGATTTCATCATCACCCTCAATGGCGGCTACCTCGGGCTGGGCCGCGTAATTGACGTGCTCAAACTGATTACCGAACTGAAGATCCAGCAGGCCCGCTACGCCAACCCGCTGACCTTGCTACCGGGCAACGTACCGATCCAGCAATGCCTGACGCGGCTGCTGCAACAGCAACGGGAATCGGTGATCTGCTACGTGGACATCGATAGCTTCAAACCCTTCAACGACATCTACGGCTATGGCCGCGGTGACGAAGTCCTGCTGTGCCTGGCGCAATGCCTGATCGACCGCGTCGACCCGTCCCGCGACTTTGTCGGCCACATCGGCGGTGACGATTTCCTGCTGGTGCTCGGCCCGGAAGACTGGCGCAAACGCTTGAACCAGTTGCTTGAAGACTTCCAGAGCCAGTGTCGGCGCTTCTACCGCAGCGAGCACCTGGAAGCCGGCTGCTTCATCGCACCGAATCGCCAGGGCGTGCGGCAGGAGTTTGCGCTGTTATCGCTATCGATCGGGGTGGTGCATCTGCATCCACAGGCCTGTGCACAACTCGATGCGAGCCAGTTGGCGGAGATGGCTTCGCAGGCAAAGCACCATGCGAAGAATGTGCAGGGGTATAGCGTGCACGTGATTGATAGTCTGGCGCAGCGGATGGCGTATGGGGAGTTGTTCGTGGGGCAGCGGTGATTGGTCTGACGCCTTCGCGAACCTGCTCGCAAAGGCGTCAGACCAATCACTAATTATCCAAAGGACCGCGAGACGCCAACTCTTTGAGTTTTATCTCAGCCAACGGATGCCCAGCCTTGGCAGCCATCCCCCAGAACCGCGCCGCTTCAGCCGGATCCGGAGCCTTGCTCGCCGTCCCGGCCAGACTGATCACGCCCACTTGATACGCCGCCTTGCCATCGCCCGCCAACGCCGCCAGGCGCAACAAACGCACGCCCTCCTCACGAGCACCGAGGCCGACGCCACGAAACGCCAGGATGTGCCCATAGAAGCTCTGAGCGCCGACATTGCCCAGGTTGGCCATGCGGGCGAACTGGCCTTCGAGCCAGCGCCAGCCTCGTGGCTGACGGACAAACCATGACCAGTGAAACAATCGGCGCGCGAGCCAGTAACCGGCCCGTGCCTTGAGTTGTAAAAGCACTCAGGCCTCGGCCGATTCCGGGTATTCGTACTCGAACACCCGCACCACTTCCGAAGCGTGCCAGGACGCGGCGGCAACGCCGTCCGACGGCCCGGAAAAACGCCCGAGGCGCTCGACACACTCAAAGAACCCGGTGCGCGGCAAACGGCTGGCGCCCTGACTGATCACCAGTGAACTGCGCAAAGGTTGCTCCGCCTTGGCATCGAGGGCCGCCAGATGCTCAAGGGCCGCCGTCAGGGTCTGCATGGCCGGGGTCGGCAACTGCAAACGCTCCAGCAATGCCCGATACGTCAACAGATGGCGCTGGCGACGCGCCTGATCCAGTTCGCCCAGCAATCCGTCCCAGTGTTGACGACTGATACGTACGCTCACGATTCTTCCCTCCACCCTGGCACCGTCAATTCCCAGGCCAGGCTGCGCCGAATCGCGGCGTCGGGCAGACGCTCGCCACTTTCGATCATGGCCAGGTAAGACGGGCTGATGCCTACCGTGCGGGCCAGCGCCTCAATGGCGATGCCCTTCCCTTCGCGCAAACTGCGTAGTTGATCCAGACCCGGCAGAATCGCGTCTGGTGTTGCCGCCTGAAGCTTCGTGGCTTCAGGCGACACTTGCTCCTTGATACCTGCTGCTTTCAGTAACGCCTGATACTGAGCCCATGGCAGAACCGCATATTCGGGCTCGCCTTCACGTGTAATTATCTGAATATCCATGACTACCCCGTAGGACAAAAACACTTAGCGAGTCAGCACTTTTCCTTAGAAGTGTAATCCTAACAGCGGCCAAGGTCGCGGGGGGGCATCAATCTGTGAACAGGTCGAAATCGACTCAGTGTTTTTTCGGGCCTTGAAGTTGAAGTTGCTCGGGGGTATCAGGCAGACGCTCAACCACCGCGAGCTTCTCCGGCGCCTGCCTTTTGCGCCAGGTGCGAAAGGCATTGAGTTCGTCGTCGAGCACTTTCATCAGCCACGCCAATACCGCAATGTCATCGAACATGCCGAATACCGGAATGAAATCCGGGATAGCATCCACCGGGCTGAGGAAATACATCAGGCCCGCGACAACCGAAATCAGCGCCTTGGGGCTGATGGCGCGATATTCACCGCGCCAGTAGGCCAGGCAGAGTGCCTGCAACAGCTTCAAGTCGTCCTTGAGCTTGCCCAGTCGATTGCCTTGGCTCGCGCCTTTGCTGGCGACCGCGAACAACAGGGTCGGCAATCGACCGCGTGCCAGCAGGCGCCCGGCCAGGGGCAGGAAACGAGCGAAATTCCAAGGTGCTTTCATGATTTCTCCCGTTGAAATGTTATCCACACAAATTGTGGATAACCTTGTGAACAGAGCTGCTTTTCATCGCTGTAAGCCCCGTTTTACAAGGCTTTCGTTCAGATCGGGCGTTTTTTACTCATCAAAAAAAAACCCATAATTTCATTGACTTGGCGGCCTTGTGCGTCTACCGCCAAGGCTACTGTGCCTGAGACTCCGGTCTAGAGCGTCTGTTCGTTTTGTTTACCCCTGCCAAGCGCCGGATGCAACAACGCCCCGCATGAGCGAGGCGTTGTTATCGAAGCAGACGCTGGTTACTTGGCTTCGGCGTCTTCTTTTGCCGGGTCCTTGATGGCCAGCAGCTCCAGGTCGAATACCAGCACCGAATTGGCCGGAATCGCAGGGCTTGGGCTTTGAGCGCCGTAAGCCAGGTCAGCCGGGATGTACAGTTTGTACTTCTCGCCAACGTGCATCAGTTGCAGGCCTTCGACCCAACCCGGAATCACACCGCTGACCGGCAGATCGATCGGGCTGCCGCGCTCGACGGAACTGTCGAATACAGTGCCGTTGGTCAGTTTGCCGGTGTAGTGGACGGTCACTACGTCAGTCGGCTTAGGCTGAGGGCCATCGGCTTTCTGCACGACTTCGTACTGCAGGCCCGACGCCGTGGTGGTCACGCCGGCTTTCTTGCCGTTTTCCTCGAGGAATTTCTTGCCGGCAGCGGCCGACTCTTCACTCATCTTGGCCATGCGCTCTTCGGCACGCTTTTGCAGTGCGGCGAACGCCTCAACCAGTTCGTCGTCCTTGAGCTTCTGCTCTTTCTTGCCGATGGCGTCTTCGATGCCCTGGGCTACAGCTTTGGAATCGAGATCATCCATGCCTTCCTGAGCCAGGCTCTTGCCCATGTTCAGGCCAATGCCGTAGGAAGCTTTTTGCGCCGGGGTTTTCAGCTCTACGCTGGTTTGCGAATCACAACCCGCGAGTACCAGGCTAACCAGGGCCACCGCCGCCGCCAACCGATGCTGTTTCATGCTATTTCCTTGTTCATGCGCCTAAAGGGCAATCGAGTAAAGCCGCGAGCTTATCAGGCCGCCACGACCAATGGCTACCGGCATGAGAGCCGGAAACACTTGATAAGTTCAGGTGTTTAAACGCATTTCACAATTCGGCTGATGAAGCTTCTTTCATCTTGTTCCGACGCAGACTGATTCCAGAACCTGCAACATCTGGCGTAATGGCCTCTTGCCGCACCCTGGGGACTCGGGCATAACGGCATGACCATTTGACAAGGATGTTTATCGTGCGCCTGTTCCTTCGCTTGCTGGCTCTCATCGCAGTACTGTTCGGGCTGGTCATGGCAGTGGTTCTTTACTACGTTGCCAACCCGAAATTACCGGCCTGGTCGCCTGCACAACAGGTGCATTACCTGGCGCAATGGAGCGCCGCCGACCGCGAGACCTATTACTTCACACCCCAGGGCACTCAGGTCAAAGGCTTGCGCTATGACTGGTTCACTGCCCTTGAACTGCCCTTCTCGCAGCAACGCTTCGCCGCCCCCGAGTACCTCGCCCGCTTCGGTTTTCTGGTGGACCCAGGCCAGAAAGCGACACCGAACAACCCCGGCAACCTCCCGGCAGGCTTTACCCGACACCAGAATGCGGGGAGCCCGGATGTGTTTCTGGATATCACCTGCGCGGCCTGCCACACCGGTGAACTGCGTTTCAAGGGTCAAGCCGTGCGTATCGACGGTGGCTCGGCGCAGCATGTCCTGCCCTCCAGTGTTCCTACACTCAAAGGGGGTAGTTTCGGACAAGCGCTGGTGGCCAGCCTGGCCTCGACCTACTACAACCCGTGGAAATTCGAACGTTTCGCTCGCACTGTGCTGGGCCAGGACTACGACGCCCGTCACCAACAGTTGCGCAAGGAATTCAAATCTTCACTCGATACGTTCCTCAAAGTGGCCTGGAACGACACCCATCGCGGGCTCTATCCGACCGAGGAAGGCCCGGGGCGCACAGACGCCTTCGGGCGCATTGCCAACGCCAGCTTCGGTGATGCGATTTCCCCCGAAAACTACCGCGTAGCCAATGCCCCGGTCGATTATCCGCAGTTATGGGACATGTGGACGTTCGAATGGGTGCAGTGGAACGGCTCGGCGAAACAACCGATGGCCCGCAACATCGGCGAAGCGCTGGGCGTCGGCGCCACGCTGGACTTCTTCGACAATAATGGCCAGCCGCTGATGGGCGATGCCCGCTATCCCTCCAGTGTCCGTGTGCGCGACCTGCACCTGATCGAAAAAACCCTGCAACGACTCTCGCCTCCGGCCTGGCCGGAAGATCTGTTGGGCGCAGTCGACAAACCTCTGGCAGCAAAAGGACGCGCCTTGTTCGCGGAAAACTGCGCGGGTTGCCATGTACCGCACACTACCCAGGGCGAGGGACGTTACGTTCAGCACCTGAAAATGCTCCCGGTGGATTACATCGGCACAGACCCCGGTGCAGCCAACAACATCGCCGACCACCGCTTCGACCTGACAGCGCTGCAATGGAAGCATGCGGAACTGGAAAAACTTGATGTAGAGCCAAAACCCACCGAACCACTGGACCTGAGCAAGATGTCCGTGGCCAAGGGGCTGGCCTATGTCACGGCATTTGTCCGGGACCGCGCGTATCAAGACGCCCATGTCACCCCTGTCGAGCGTCCGGAAATGGATGGTTTCGACCTGCCCATCGGTGTGCGCGAATTGCGCTCGTACAAAGCCAGGCCATTGGCGGGTGTATGGGCGACAGCGCCGTTTCTGCACAACGGTTCGGTGCCGAGCATTTATCAATTGCTGTCGCCTCAGGATGAGCGTGCGACCACGTTCTACAAAGGCACTTTCGAATACGACCCGGGGCACCTGGGTTACCGCACTGAAGCCTTCACCAATGGTTTTCTGTTCGACACGCGAATCACCGGCAACCACAACAGTGGTCATGAATTCCGTGCCGGCAAACTCGGCAATGGCGTGATCGGCCGCTGGCTGCAGCCGGAGGAACGCTGGGCACTGCTGGAATACCTGAAAGTGCTGGGCGGCCCGCTGGAAGCGCAATTGCCATGACCACAGACCCAGTCAAAAGGACTTTCCAATGCTGACAACTCTCTGGCTGCGCCTGGGCGCTTTCCTCGGCAAGCTGTTGCTGTGGCTACTGGGTCTCGGAGTGCTTGGCTGGGCATTGGCCACCGCCTGGTTTGCCTGGCAGCATCGCGGGCCGGTATCGGCGCAGGAGTTGATTGCGGACGACGAAGCCGCGATGACCCAGGACATCATCCAGACCGCCCTGCGCATCGTCGATCAGCACCGTGAAAGCACCCGCTATCTGCGCGACGCTCATGCCAAGGCCCACGGTTGCGTGAAGGCCGAGGTTCAAGTGCTGCCGGAACTGTCAGGTGAACTGCGCCAGGGCGTGTTCAGCGAGCCGGGCAAAACCTGGCAAGCGACGATGCGCCTGTCCAATGGCAATGCCTACCCGCAGTTCGACAGCATCCGCGACGCCCGTGGCATGGCGATCAAACTGCTCGATGTTCCGGGTAAACAGTTGCTGAGCGATCAGCAGGGGCGAAGCGAACAGGACTTTGTGATGTTCAGCCATCCGAACTTCTTTGTAAGCAATGTCGCCGAATACCGTCAGAACGTCGCCGCCCAGGCCGATGGCAACAAGGTCATGGCTTTTTTCCCCGGCTGGGATCCACGCACCTGGCAGGTTCGCCACCTGTTTATTGCCCTGGCGACATTGTCCCCCGCCCCGTCGAGCCCAACCCGGACGACGTACTTTTCAGTTTCACCTTACAAATTCGGTGAAGCCAATGCGAAGTTCCGGGTGATACCCGATCCGGACAACTGCCCGGCCTACAGCCTGCCGGAACAAAATCGCAAGCTGCCGAACTTTCTGCGCAATGCGCTGAACCAACAGCTGTCGACCGACCGGGTGCCCGCGTGTTTCGCCCTGCAAATCCAGCGACAGGACGCCAACAAGTACATGCCGATTGAAGACACCAGCATTGAGTGGCGCGAAAGCGATGTGCCCTTTGAGACGGTGGCGCGGATCAACGTGCCGGCGCAGGACTTCGATACACCGGCGCTGAACCTGCAATGCGACAACCAGTCGTTCAATCCCTGGTTTGGCGTCGAAGCACACCGACCCATTGGCGGTATCAACCGCTTGCGCAAAACCGTTTACGAGGCTGTCAGCGATTACCGTCACGCCCGCAATGCCGGACTGTAGGAGCGAGGAAAGCCAATCCCCAGACAGCAAAAAGCCCGCACTAGGCGGGCTTCCTGTGGTGACCTGGCGTTCAGTGTTCCAGATTACCGAATATGGCGCAGCGGACGGGACTCGAACCCGCGACCCCCGGCGTGACAGGCCGGTATTCTAACCGACTGAACTACCGCTGCGCGTAGCGTTGAAAGTGGTGGGTGATGACGGGATCGAACCGCCGACATTCTGCTTGTAAGGCAGACGCTCTCCCGGCTGAGCTAATCACCCTTTACCTTCGTTGCGGGGCACATTATGCCACAGGTTTTTATAAAGTGTTGATTTATTTGAGGTTTTTTCAAAAAAATCTAAAAACCGGTGAAACGATGCAACCCACAGGAACAACAGTCAAACTTGAGGCAGAAAAAAGCCCGCCTAAGCGGGCTTTTCCGTGGTGACCTGGCGTTCAGTGTTCCAGGTTACCGAATATGGCGCAGCGGACGGGACTCGAACCCGCGACCCCCGGCGTGACAGGCCGGTATTCTAACCGACTGAACTACCGCTGCGCGTAACACTGAAAACGAATGGTGGGTGATGACGGGATCGAACCGCCGACATTCTGCTTGTAAGGCAGACGCTCTCCCAGCTGAGCTAATCACCCTTCGCTTCGGTGTGGCGCGCATTCTACGGAGCGACCCAACCTCTGGCAAGCACTTTTTAAAATAATTTTCTCAGGCCTTCCAAAGGCTTAGAGAAAGGTTGGCCTATGGCACGGCGAAGACAATAATGCCCGCCTTTGTATTAAGGAGAGACTCACCCCATGTGGTTCAAAAACCTGCTTATCTATCGCCTGACCCAAGATCTGCCTGTTGATGCCGAGGCGTTGGAAACTGCACTGGCCACCAAACTGGCGCGCCCATGTGCAAGCCAGGAGTTGACCACCTATGGTTTCGTCGCGCCGTTCGGCAAAGGCGAAGATGCGCCACTGGTGCACGTCAGCGGTGACTTCCTGCTGGTGTCCGCGCGCAAGGAAGAACGTATTTTGCCGGGCAGCGTTGTGCGTGATGCCGTCAAGGAAAAAGTCGAAGAGATCGAAGCAGAGCAAATGCGCAAGGTCTACAAGAAGGAACGCGATCAGATCAAGGATGAAATCATCCAGGCCTTCCTGCCCCGCGCCTTTATCCGCCGCTCGTCGACCTTCGCCGCCATCGCGCCGAAACAGGGCCTGATCCTGGTCAACTCGGCCAGCCCGAAACGCGCCGAAGACTTGCTGTCGACCTTGCGCGAAGTGATCGGCACCCTGCCGGTGCGTCCACTGACCGTGAAAATGTCCCCGACGGCGACCATGACCGAGTGGGTCACCACGCAGAAAGCCGCAGACGATTTCTTTGTGCTGGACGAGTGCGAACTGCGCGACACCCACGAAGACGGCGGCATTGTGCGTTGCAAGCGCCAGGACCTGACCAGCGAAGAAATCCAGTTGCACCTGAGCACCGGCAAAGTGGTCACTCAACTGTCCCTGGCCTGGCAGGACAAACTGTCGTTCGTCCTCGACGACAAAATGGTGGTCAAGCGCTTGAAGTTCGAAGACCTGCTGCAAGACCAGGCGGAACAGGACGGCGGCGACGAAGCCCTGGGCCAACTGGACGCCAGCTTCACCCTGATGATGCTGACCTTCGGCGACTTCCTGCCGGCGCTGGTTGAAGCGCTGGGTGGCGAAGAGACTCCGCAGGGGATCTAAAGGCCAGCGATCTCTTCTGTAGGAGCGAGACTGCTCGCGAAAGCGGAGTATCAGTCGACATATATATTGACTGACCCACTGCCTTCGCGAACAGGCTCGCTCCCACATTGGTTTTGTGGTGTTACGTAAAAATAAGGATCAAGCCATGCGCGCACTGGCTGCATTGAGTCGTTTTGTCGGCAACACCTTCGCTTACTGGGTTCTGATTTTCGCTGCCGTGGCGTTTCTGCAGCCGGCATGGTTCCTCGGCCTCAAAGGCGCCATCGTGCCCTTGCTGGGGCTGGTGATGTTCGGCATGGGCCTGACCCTCAAACTCGAAGACTTCGCCGAAGTCGCTCGCCATCCATGGCGCGTGGCCCTGGGCGTGGTTGCACATTTCGTGATCATGCCCGGCGTGGCGTGGTTGCTCTGCCAGGCGTTCCACTTACCAGCGGAGATCGCCGTCGGCGTGATTCTGGTGGGCTGCTGCCCAAGCGGCACCTCGTCGAACGTGATGACCTGGCTGGCCCGCGGCGATCTGGCGTTGTCGGTGGCCATCGCTGCCGTCACCACCCTCCTCGCCCCGCTGCTGACGCCGGCGCTGATCTGGCTGCTGGCCTCGGCCTGGTTACCGGTGTCGTTCATGGAGTTGTTCTGGTCGATCCTGCAAGTGGTGCTGTTACCGATCGTGCTGGGCGTGGTTGCCCAACGGCTGCTCGGCGACAAGGTCAGGCACGCCGTGGACGTGCTGCCGCTGGTGTCGGTGGTCAGCATCGTGATTATCGTCACTGCGGTAGTCGCCGCCAGTCAGGCTAAGATTGCCGAGTCCGGTCTGCTGATCATGGCCGTGGTCATGCTGCACAACAGTTTCGGTTATCTGCTGGGTTACTTCACCGGGCGCCTGTTCAAGCTGCCTCTGGCACAGCGCAAGTCCCTGGCCCTGGAAGTCGGCATGCAGAACTCCGGATTGGGTGCGGCCCTGGCCAGTGCGCACTTCTCCCCGCTGGCGGCGGTGCCCAGTGCATTGTTCAGCGTCTGGCACAATATTTCCGGGGCACTGCTGTCGACGTACTTCCGTCGGATGAGTGAAAAGGAAGACCGGAAAATCGCTGTGCAACAGGCCATCGACTGATCCGCGATCTTGATCCCCGGGTTAATACTGGGCACTATATTGCGCATCGCGGGGACGACCCCGCAGCTCGATCGAGTCATTAATCTGGGGACGACCCCGTCAGACGATGGAGGTCTTCATGTCCTGGATCATTCTGTTTTTCGCCGGCCTGTTCGAAGTCGGCTGGGCCGTCGGCCTCAAGTACACCGACGGTTTCACCCGCCCGCTCCCCACTGTTTTGACCGTTACGGCCATGGCTGTCAGCCTTGGCCTGCTCGGCCTTGCCATGAAGGAATTGCCGCTGGGTACGGCCTATGCGATCTGGACCGGTGTCGGTGCAGTTGGCACGGTGATCGCCGGTATCATTCTGTTTGGCGAATCCATGGCACTGGTGAGGCTGGCCAGTGTGGCGTTGATCATTACAGGGCTCGTTGGCCTGAAGGTCAGCGCCTAGGCCACTGACACCATCGTCGGATCGCTGCCCGGAGCAAGCCCGCTCCCACAGTTTCCAGGTTGTCCACAAAAGTTGCGCGTGGAACAAATCCCTGTGGGAGCGAGCCTGCTCGCGAAGAGGCCCACACACTCAACTGTTATCTGACCGCCCCGCGCAACTCCCCCACCAACACCTGCAACCTGGCAGGTTCCGCCACTTCAACCGCCACCGCCGGCCCGGCCACCAACGTCACCCGCGACCACAACCGGCGAAACAGCCCTTTATCCGGATCACGGCTGAAGAAACTCCCCCACAACCCTTGCAAAGCCAAAGGAATCACCGGCACCGGCGTCTCTTCGAGAATTCGCGTCAAGCCACCCTTGAACTCATTCATCTCGCCATCGGCGGTCAATTTACCCTCGGGGAAGAGGCACACCAGCTCACCTTCCTTCAGATACCGGGCAATGCGCGTGAAGGCCTTTTCGTAGATCTGGATGTCTTCGTGACGCCCCGCGATAGGAATCGTCCCCGCGGTGCGGAAGATGAAGTTCAGCACCGGCAGGTTGTAGATCTTGTAGTACATCACAAAGCGAATCGGCCGACGCACCGCGCCGCCAATCAGCAAGGCATCGACGAATGACACGTGATTGCACACCAGCAACGCCGCGCCCTCATCGGGGATCAGATCCAGGTTGCGGTGCTCGACGCGGTACATGGAATGGCTAAGCAGCCAGATCATGAAACGCATGGTGAACTCGGGGACGATCTTGAAGATGTAGGCGTTGACGCCGATGTTCAGCAACGAGACCACCAGGAACAATTGCGGAATCGATAGCTTGGCCACACTCAGCAGGATGATCGAAACAATCGCCGACACCACCATGAACAATGCGTTGAGGATGTTGTTGGCGGCAATCACCCGCGCCCGTTCGTTCTCGGCGGTACGCGATTGGATCAGCGCGTACAGCGGCACGATATAGAAACCCCCGAAAACGCCCAGGCCGAGGATATCGAGCAACACCAGCCAGGTGTGGCCGAAACCGAGGATTTCGATCCAGCCATGGCCGGCGGCACTGTCCGGAATACCTCCGGAATGCCACCACAGCAGCAGACCGAAGACGGTCAAGCCGAACGATCCGAACGGCACCAGGCCAATCTCGACTTTGCGTCCGGAGAGCTTCTCGCACAGCATCGAACCCAAGGCGATGCCGACCGAGAACACCGTCAGAATCAGCGTCACCACGGTTTCGTCGCCGTGCATCCATTCCTTGGCATACGCCGGGATCTGCGTCAGATAAATCGCCCCGACAAACCAGAACCACGAGTTGCCGACAATCGAGCGCGACACCGCCGGCGTTTGCCCCAGGCCCAGTTTCAACGTGGCCCAGGACTGGCTGAAGATGTTCCAGTTCAGGCGCATTTGCGGCGAGGCAGCCGCCGCGCGCGGGATGCTGCGGCTGGCCAGGTAGCCGAGCACGGCAATGCCGATGATCGCCATGGACACCACCGGCGCGTAATGCGCCGAAGACATCATGACCCCGGCGCCAATGGTGCCGGCGAGGATGGCCAGGAAGGTGCCCATTTCCACCAGGCCGTTACCGCCTACCAGCTCATCCTCACGCAGGGCCTGCGGCAGGATCGAGTACTTCACCGGCCCGAACAGCGCCGAATGGGTGCCCATGGCGAACAGCGCCACCAGCATCAACGACAGGTGATCGAACAGAAAGCCGACGGCGCCGACCGCCATGATGACGATTTCCCCAAGCTTGATCAGGCGGATCAACGCGTCCTTGGCGAACTTTTCCCCGAATTGCCCGGCCAGGGCCGAGAACAGGAAAAACGGCAGGATAAACAGCAGCGCACACAGGTTGACCCAGATAGAGCGGTCACCTTCGATGGTCAGTTTGTACAAAATGGCCAGGATCAACGACTGCTTGAACACGTTGTCGTTGAACGCCCCGAGGGACTGAGTGATGAAGAACGGCAGGAAGCGCCGGGTGCGCAGCAAGGTGAATTGTGAGGGGTGACTCATCTTCCATGTGTCCCTGATTTTAGGTAGCGAGTGGCCTGGATTCTTATTGGATTATCAAAAGCCGATCCAGGCCACACCTTACCTAATCTTTGCCGGTTATTTCTTCAATCCGGCAATGCACGGCGAGACAAACAGCTCGCCACGCCAGGCGCCCAGCACCGTGCGCTTGCCGACGATCAGCCACATCACCGCCAGCAACGCCACCAGCGCACAACCAAACACACTGAAAAACGTCAGGCTCAAGGTACTGGCCAGCTTCAACGTCGCCAGAGAATAGACGCCCAACGGGAAGGTGAAGCCCCACCAGCCGAGGTTGAATGGAATGCCGGCACGCAGGTAGCGCACAGTGATCAGCAGCGCCATCAGCATCCACCACAGGCCGAAGCCCCACAAGGTAATGCCGGCCACCAGACCCAATCCTGCAGCAATCTCACCGATGCCCGGCGACCCGTTGGCCGCAAAAATCAGCGGTGCATCGCCGCCCAGTACCAGCATGCCCAAGGCACCGGTGCCGATCGGGCCGAGGGCCAGCCAGCTCGAGGCGGCCATGTTTTCGTGGGGCAGTTTATGCAGAGCCATGCGCAACAACAGAATGGTCAGGATGCTGAATGCCACCGGCAGGGAAAAGGCCCAGAGCACATAGCTGGTCACCAGCATCACCAGTTGCGAATGAGCCTCGGCCAAATGCGGTGCCAACAGACCACCGCTGGCGGCCGCCACCTCTGCCGCGACCACCGGCAACAGCCAGACCGCTGTCATCTGGTCGATGCTGTGCTCCTGACGGGTGAACATCATGTAGGGAATCAGCACGCCACAGGCCAACGACATCGCCACATCCACCCACCACAGCACCTCGGCGAGGTGAATCACACCTTCACCCCAGCGCGGCAGGCCGAACACCAGGAAGCCGTTGATGATGGTCGCCAGGCCCATCGGGATGGTGCCGAAAAACATTGAAACCGTGGAGTGGCCAAAGATCCGTCGTGCCTCTTCGAAAAACAGCAGCCAACGCGCCGTGTACATCGCCGTAAACAGCAGAAACAGCGCGATGTTGAACAGCCAGAGGGTTTCGGCGAAGGCGTGCAAGGCGGGTATGGCGACCGGCAATTGCGCCAGCGCCAACGCCAGCACGCCGGTGCCCATGGTGGCCGCGAACCAGTTGGGGGTGAACTGGCGGATCACTTCGCGGGGATGCTGCAAGTGACTGAAAGGTTTGATTCCGGGCTTGATGCTATTGGCGCATGTCATGGCGTACTCCTGTCCTCTCGTGAGGTAGAGCCCATGTTAGATCCGAATCGAATATCTATATAACGGGTAATTTCTCTATATCTTATCTATTGTGCAGATATACACTCAAACGCTCCCTTCCGATTCAATCACCAGAACCCGCGCCAGACCCAATGGGTGGGCCACGTGCTCAGTGCCAACCGAGGCATGGAAAATGTCCCCCACGTTCAGCACTGCTTCCCGCTCGACACCCTCCTCGCGATAGAGCATCCGCACTTGCCCGTCGAGCACCACGAACACTTCCTCTCCGTCATTGATGTGCCATTTGTACGGTTGATCAGTCCAGTGCAGCCGCGTGGTGATGCCGTTCATGTTGGCGATATCCAGCGCCGACCAGGCACGCTCGCCAGTGAATGATTTGCTGCGGATGATCTTCATGGTCCGATCCTTCGAATGAACTGACAGGGCGCCAAGGCTAACCCAAATTCACGGGTTAGCCGTACAAGCACGGGCAGAACGCTGGCGTAACAAAGAGGCCAGCGCGCCGAGGGCCAGGATAATCAGCACCACGCCATAACCATCAGTGGTGGTGACCAGGCCGAAGGTTCGCGTCAGGTTTCCGGCCAGCAGCGATGGCAGGCAGAACGCGAGGTAACTGAGCACATAAAACGCCGACATCAGCCCGGCGCGCTCATGGGGCAAGGCCAGCGGCACCAGGCTGCGCAAAGCCCCGAGGAAACCGGCGCCGAAGCCACAACCGGCGACCAGCGTGCCAAGGAAAAACAGGGGCAAACTGGCACTGTGTACACCCAGTAGAATCAGGACGACTCCCGTCGGCAGCGAACTGGCGCCCAATTGCAGCGCCTTGGTGGCAGCCTGATTGCGCAGCAGGTTAATCATCAGCGCACCCGTCACCGTCAATGTGGCGACAGTCGCACCGCCAATCAGGTTCGAGGTCGAGCCCGTCGCCGTGCGCACCAGCGAAGGTGCCAGCGACGCGTAAAAACCGCCGAGCGCCCAGGTCGCCGTGTTAAGTGGCAACACCCGCCACAAGGTGGTGCGCGCCTGAACCGGCACATGCAAGGTCGGTCGCAATGACGCCCATACACCGGCCTGACGCGGGACGCTTTCCGGCAATCGCCAGACATACACCGCCTGCAGCGCAAACAACGCCAACAGCAGCCAGAAGGTTAAATGCAATGGCGCTGGCGCAAACTCGGCCAACACACCGCAACCCAATGCGCCCACCGCCATGCCGAGCAGCGGCGCGACGCTGTTGACCAGTGGCCCCTGCTGGCGATCAGTGTCGAGAAGCGTTGCACTCAGAACCGCAGTGGCCATGCCAGTCGCGAATCCCTGCAGCAACCGGGCACTGATCAGCCAGGCGACGCTGTCGGCGTGAAGAAACAGCAGCATCGCCAGAATGTTCAGAACCACCGCAGTAAAAATCACCGGCTTGCGCCCCAGGTAATCCGACAGCGAGCCGACCGTCAGCAACGCCGCCAACAGGCTGAGGGCGTACACGCCAAAAATCAGGGTCAGCGTCGCGGCAGAAAACTGCATCTGCTCCTGATACAGGTGGTACAGCGGCGTCGGCGCAGTGGAGGCCGCCAGAAAACTGAGCAAGGTAACTGCCAGAAACCACAGGCTGGAACGATTTGAACGAGAATCGGGCATGGACACACTCCACAAAAGCTAATTTTTTGCTTTTGTGGAGTGTGCTACTGGATCCCTCTTAAAGCAAATTCTTTGTGTTAAGGTCCGAAGCATGGCTTTCAGGACCGGGTGCCAGCAACGGGACCCGCACGATTCAGGAAACACAAGATGACAGCTCCCACCTTACGCCCCGGCGGCCGCAGCGCACGGGTACAAGAGTCGATTCATTCGGCCGTGCGCCAACTCCTGCAGGAGCAGGACCGCGCCAGCGTGACCGTCCCGCAAATTGCTGCGCGCGCGGGTGTCACGCCGTCAACCATCTATCGGCGCTGGGGCGATGTGTCGGCGCTGCTGGCCGACGTTGCCCTCGCCCGCATGCAGCCCGACAACGAACCGGCCAATACCGGCAGCCTTCACGGTGATGTGCAGGCCTGGGCGGAACAGTACCTGGACGAGATGAGCTCCGAACCCGGCCGAAACATGCTGTGCGACGTGCAGGCGGCGCTGAAGCCGAGTTATTGCGCGACGATCATTGGCGGGCAACTGCAGACGATTCTGGATCGCTATCCGGATGCTCCCAAACCCGGTGTCGATCGGCTGATCAATCTGATCGCCGCGCCGACGGTGTTTCGCATCCTGTTTTCCGAGGCGCCATTGGAACTCGAAGAACTGCATCGCTTGATCGCAATTGCGCTGGATCAGTAAAAAACCCTTCGCGAGCAGGCTCGCTCCCACAGGGTTCTTGTGTGCAGCACAGACTCATTGTGGGAGCGAGCCTGCTCGCGAAGGGGCCAGTCCAGACACTGCAAATCCCCCTGCGACACCCCGCCACGCCACGACCTTGGTCGACACTGACTAACGCTGGCGGTCGTGCGAGACTGTCTGTCCGGGCGGGAGGTCCGGGTGTCTTTTGTCTGGAGTCCCCATGTCGCTGTCCACCGGGCTGATCGCCGCCGTCGCCCTGGCCTATATGGCCATCATGTTCGCCATCGCCTTCTATGGCGACCGTCGCAGCGCGCCCTTGCCGCCGCGTGTGCGAGCCTGGGTGTACAGCCTGTCGCTGGCGGTCTATTGCACCAGCTGGACGTTTTTCGGCGCCGTGGGCCAGGCCGCCGAACAACTCTGGTCGTTCCTGCCGATTTACCTCGGGCCGATCCTGTTGCTGATCGGTGCGCCGTGGGTCCTGCAAAAAATGGTGATGATCAGCAAACAGGAGAACATCACCTCGATCGCCGACTTCATCGCTGCACGCTATGGCAAATCCCAGCCATTGGCGGTGGTGGTGGCGCTGATTTGCCTGGTCGGCGTGTTGCCCTACATCGCGCTGCAGCTCAAGGGCATTGTGCTCGGCGTGAACCTGCTGATCGGCGCCGGTGCCGACGCCATGGGCACCCGTGCCCAGGACACCGCGCTGATTGTGTCGCTGGTGCTGGCCTTGTTCACCATCGTCTTCGGTACCCGCAACCTCGACGCCACGGAGCACCACCGCGGCATGGTGCTTGCGATTGCCTTCGAGTCGCTGGTCAAGCTGTTCGCGTTTCTCGCCGTCGGCGCGTTCGTGACCTACGGCCTGTACGACGGTTTCGACGACCTGTTCGACCAGGCCATGCTGGCGCCGCGGCTTGAACAGTACTGGAAGGAAACCATCAACTGGCCGTCGATGGTGGTGCAGACCGGGGTGGCGATGATGGCGATCATTTGCTTGCCACGGCAGTTTCACGTGACCGTTGTCGAGAACATCGACCCCCAGGATCTGCGCCTTGCCAAGTGGGTGTTCCCGGCCTACCTCGCCCTCGCTGCATTGTTTGTCGTGCCGATCGCCCTGGCCGGCCAGATGATGCTGCCCAGCTCAGTGTTGCCGGACTCCTTCGTCATCAGTCTGCCCCTGGCCCAGGCGCATCCGGCGCTGGCCCTGCTGGCGTTTATCGGTGGCGCATCGGCGGCCACCGGCATGGTGATCGTGGCCAGCGTGGCGCTGTCGACCATGGTGTCCAACGACATGCTGTTGCCCTGGCTGCTGCGTCGCAACAACGCCGAGCGCCCTTTCGAAGTGTTCCGTCAGTGGATGCTGTCGGTACGCCGCGTCAGCATCGTGGTCATTCTGCTGCTGGCCTACGTCAGTTATCGCCTGCTGGGCTCGACCGCCAGCCTGGCGACCATCGGCCAGATCGCCTTCGCTGCCGTGACCCAACTGGCCCCCGCCATGCTCGGTGCGCTGTACTGGAAACAGGCCAACCGCCGCGGCGTTTTCGCTGGTCTCGCCGCGGGCACGTTCCTGTGGTTCTACACCTTGATCCTGCCGATTGCCGCCCTCAGCCTAGGCCTGTCCCTGAGCACCTTCCCGGGGCTGGCCTGGTTGCACAGCAATCCACTGAACCTGCCGATCACCCCGCTGACCCAAGGCGTGGTGCTGTCACTCGCAGGCAACTTCACGCTGTTCGCCTGGGTCTCGGTGCTGTCCCGCACCCGGGTTTCCGAGCACTGGCAAGCGGGCCGCTTCATCGGCCAGGAAATCAGTGCCCGCCCCAGCGCACGCTCGATGCTGGCGGTGCAGATCGACGACCTGCTGCAACTGGCGGCGCGCTTCGTCGGCGAAGAGCGCGCCCGTCAAAGCTTCATCCGCTTTGCCTATCGCCAGGGCAAAGGCTTCAACCCGAACCAGAACGCCGACGGTGAATGGATCGCCCATACCGAACGCTTGTTGGCCGGTGTGCTCGGCGCCTCTTCGACCCGCGCAGTGGTAAAAGCCGCCATTGAAGGCCGTGAGATGCAACTGGAGGACGTCGTGCGCATCGCCGACGAAGCCTCGGAGGTGCTGCAATTCAACCGCGCCTTGCTGCAAGGCGCCATCGAGAACATCACCCAGGGCATCAGCGTGGTCGACCAGTCGCTGAAACTGGTGGCCTGGAACCGTCGATACCTGGAGCTGTTCAACTACCCGGACGGCTTGATCAGTGTCGGCCGGCCCATCGCCGACATCATTCGCCATAATGCCGAGCGCGGTCTGTGCGGCCCCGGCGAAGCCGAAGTTCACGTCGCGCGTCGCCTGCACTGGATGCGTCAGGGCCGAGCGCACACTTCCGAACGATTGTTCCCCAATGGCCGGGTGATCGAACTGATCGGCAACCCGATGCCGGGCGGTGGCTTCGTCATGAGTTTCACCGACATCACCGCGTTCCGCGAAGCCGAACAGGCGCTGACCGAAGCCAACGAAGGCCTGGAGCAACGGGTGACCGAACGGACCCACGAATTGTCGCAACTCAACGTTGCCCTGACCGAAGCCAAGGGCAACGCCGAGGCGGCCAACCAGTCGAAGACCCGTTTCCTCGCGGCGGTCAGCCATGACTTGATGCAACCGCTGAACGCGGCGCGGCTATTCTCCGCCGCCCTCTCCCATCAGGACGAAGGTTTGTCCGGCGAAGCACAGAAACTTGTCGAGCACCTGGACAGCTCGCTGCGCTCGGCCGAGGACTTGATCAGCGACCTGCTGGACATCTCCCGCCTGGAGAACGGCAAGATCAATCCGAATCGCCAGCCATTCACACTCAACGAATTGTTCGACACCCTCGGTACCGAATTCAAGGCACTGGCGCGAGAACAAAAACTGGAATTCCGCGTTCGCGGCAGCGCGCTGCGGGTCGACAGCGACATCAAACTGCTGCGGCGGATCCTGCAGAACTTCCTGACCAACGCTTTCCGCTACGGCAAAGGGCCGGTGCTGCTGGGGGTTCGTCGACACAAAGAACAACTGTGCCTGGAAGTCTGGGACCGTGGGCCAGGTATTCCGGAAGATAAACAGCAGGTGATTTTCGAAGAGTTCAAGCGCCTCGACAGCCACCAGACACGGGCCGAAAAAGGCCTCGGCCTGGGGCTGGCAATTGCCGACGGGTTATGTCGCGTACTCGGCCATACCTTGCGCGTTCGCTCCTGGCCGGGACGCGGTAGCGTGTTCAGCGTCAGCGTGCCGCTGGCCCGGGCGCAAACTGCAGCGCCGGTCAAAGTCGCCGAACTCAATGGCAAAATGCTCAATGGCGCGCAGGTGCTGTGTATCGACAACGAGGACAGCATCCTGATCGGCATGAACAGCCTGCTCAGCCGCTGGGGTTGCCAGGTCTGGACCGCGCGCAATCGCGAGGAGTGCGCAACGCTGCTGGCCGAAGGCGTACGCCCGCAATTGGCGCTGGTGGATTACCACCT
Organism: Pseudomonas sp. B28(2017); assembly: GCF_002113025.1. Lineage (GTDB taxonomy): Bacteria > Pseudomonadota > Gammaproteobacteria > Pseudomonadales > Pseudomonadaceae > Aquipseudomonas. Next base: position 443,253 of record NZ_NEJH01000004.1, read on the forward strand.
CGATCATGGCGAGACCGGAACCGATTTGATGGCCTGGTTGCGCACCCAGATGGGCGAGCCGGTTCCCGGGGTGGTTATCAGCGCCGATGGCCGGCCGGAGACGGTTGACCAGGTGCATGCCGCGGGACTGGACTATCTGGCCAAACCGGTGAAACCGGCAGCGTTGCGCGCGTTGTTGAGCCGGTATTTGCCGCTGTAGGGCTTGCGCGATGTGGTGATGAGTCTGACGCCTTCGTCGGAACGCCGCCCGGAGCCGGCTCGCTCCCACAGGAGGCGGCGTTCACACACTATGTGATGCACCACAGTTTCTTGTGGGAGCGGGCCTGCCCGCGAAGCTTTTGACTGGAAACTACTCCGGCAGCTCTACCAACCCATCGACATCCGTCATCGCCCGCTCCAGCAAGTCCGCCGGCAGGCTCTTGCTCGCCCGTGCGCCCAGCAGCTTGAGTTGTTCACTGCGACTGACCAGATTGCCCCGTCCCTCTGTCAGCTTGTTGCGTGCCGAACTATAGGCCTTGTCCAGTTGCTGCAAGCGATTGCCGACCTCGTCCAGATCCTGGATGAACAGCACGAACTTGTCGTACAGCCACCCGGCCCGCTCGGCGATTTCCCGGGCATTCTGGCTCTGGCGCTCCTGTTTCCACAGGCTGTCGATGACGCGCAGGGTCGCCAGCAATGTGGTGGGGCTGACGATCACGATGTTGCGGTCGAACGCCTCCTGAAACAGCGTCGGCTCGGCCTGCAATGCGGCAGAAAACGCCGCCTCGATCGGCACGAAGAGCAACACGAAATCCAGGCTGTGCAAGCCATCGAGGCGCTTGTAATCCTTGCCGGCCAAGCCTTTGACGTGATTTCGCAACGACAGCACATGCTGCTTGATAGCGATCTGGCCGATGGCCTCGTCCTCAGCGGACACGTATTGTTGATAGGCCGTCAGGCTGACCTTGGAGTCGACCACCACCTGCTTGTCGCCCGGCAGATAAATGATCACGTCCGGCTGGAAGCGCTCGCCATCCGGTCCCTTGAGATTGACCTGAGTCTGGTACTCGCGGCCCTTCTCCAGCCCCGCATGCTCGAGCACGCGCTCAAGAATCAGTTCCCCCCAGTTGCCCTGGGTCTTCTGCCCTTTCAAGGCGCGGGTCAGGTTGGTGGCTTCATCGCTCAAGCGCAAATTCAGCTGCTGCAGCCGCTCCAGCTCCCTGGCCAGGGAGAAACGCTCACGAGCCTCGTTCTGATAGCTTTCCTCGACACGCTTCTCGAAGGACTGGATGCGCTCCTTCAGCGGATCGAGCAACTGCCCCAGGCGCTGCTGACTGGTTTCGGCAAAACGCTGCTCGCGCTCATCGAAAATTTTCCCCGCCAGCTCTGCAAACTGCGCGCGCAACTCGTCCCGTGAACCTTGCAGGTCGTTGAGGCGTTGCTGATGACTGTCCTGTTGCTCGCGCAATTCGGCGTTGAGCGAGGCGGCTTGGGCATCCAGACGGCGCAATTCGGCTTCTTTGCCAGCGCGTTCGATATTCCACGCATGGGCGGCGTCCCGGGCGTCGTCGCGCTCGATCTGCAGCAGTTCGACTTCACGACGCAGCGCAGCCAGATCAGCCTGTTTGGCGGCATTGGCCTGGGTCAGATCGCCGATTTCATCGCGGCTGGATTCAAGTTGCGCATTCAATCCGTCCTGCGCCAGTTGCGCCATGGCCAGGCGTTCTTGCAGCAGCGCAACGTCGGCTTGCGTGGTGCTGGCCCGACGCTGAAGTTGCCAGGCCAATACCAGCAACGGCAACCCAGCCGCTGCCAGCCCCAGCAATACGCTGGTCAAGTCCATTGCCATAGCCACTCCTGCCATTCGGATAAAGCCTGAAGGTTAACCAAGGCGCCTGATATTGGACAGCTCAGTCTTCGATCAGCCCCAGTTCCTGTTGAGCGCGGCGATCGCCTGCCCGAGCGGCCTGACGCAGCAGGTCCTGACCGATCCGCCGGTCCCGGGCATTCCCGCATTCCCGGCACATCAACTGGCCAAGGCGACTTTGCGCAGCCACCACGCCTTCACGGGCCGGCTGCTTGAGCAGACGTCCGGCGATGTGTTTGACGTTACGGTTTTCGCCCAGATGCGGACTGTCCAACAGCCACTCTGCCACGCGCATGGAAAAGCGTTTGGTAGGGGCAACAGAGGGTGATGTGGAGGAAGAGGAAACAGGGGCTGAGCGAAACTTCATAAAGCACTGTGGGGCAGATCGGAAGGCGCGCAACTTTACTCTCTTTTTCTTACAGGTAAAGCTGAAAATATCCCGGCACGCCCGTCCTAGAGCAAGCGCTCGGGACAATCCACAGAAGCTGTGGATAACTCAGTGGACAACCGCCCTTGAACTCGCTCAAAGCCCTATGGAATGGGGCTCGCAGTCAAACTGACGATTTTTTCACCAGTAAAAAAAAGCGATGTTTTTCATTGACTTAAATTTTGGTTACAGGCAGCTATTGCGCTTGAACATGAGATGACAGCGGGGTGACAGACTGCGCAACTAATGTGCACAAGTGCCTTTGCGACGGTTATATCGATGCACTTTTTCGGCGTGTTTTTTGTCATTCCTGGGGATAAACCCTGGCAAGCCCGGTATTTAGACAGCTGTGCTGCTACAAACTTCGATGACCGGTGGTCGGATTCTGTCCGGATAAAGGGCGTATCGATCGCAGGCAGCGCAGCTTTATGCACACCTCTACAGGGCAATACGGCCCGCTCAGGCATCCGCCGGTTTTTTTCGTTAGCACACTTCCCTTAACCAGTTCAATCCGTTAGTATCCACGGCGTTAGTACCAAGCTGAAAGTCAATTCTGGTCGAACAAATCCCCCCGGTCAGCCTTCTCGACGGAAGCCTCCACCGAACAAGCGGGATCGACCACCTCGATGGTTTCCAGGTAAATCTTGCGCCAACACAACCTTTGAATCGAAAGCAAAGGCTGTTGTTCCGCCCGCTTACTCTGCTCGAACCAACCTGCAAATTGATCAGGATCTTCACCCCGGGCCCAGAACCTTTGCCCTTGATGTGTTGCCTGCCCTCCTAAGTACCTACCTGCCAGCCCAAGCGCGCCAACTTGTCAGCGCTTCAAACTGGCTGCTTTGTTCCAGTCGGGTTCTTCGTTCGGTCAATGGTGATCGACGTTACTGGAACGTTTTAACGTTGCACGGTTCTTATCCGTGTCATTTGTAGGAACACCCAATAATGTCTACTCAAATCCAGACCCAGGATGCCATTCGCACCCTAACCAACGCTTTTGCACCAATGAACTGCCTGATCATGGCGGCTCGCAAAGGCTGCTTCAGCTTCACCCTGGTCAACGAACACGGCATCGCTCGTCACAGCGAACGCCTGTACCCCGATCAATACTCCAGCGCCGAGCCGCTGCAGGCCGTGATCGAGCGTACTCGTCAGGCACTGGTTGCCTGAAACGCCAGAAAGGCTGAAAACCCAGAAAGCCCTGCCCGAAAAGCAGGGCTTTTTATTGCCCGATGTTTTCCTCCCCTCGCACCACGACTAAGCACGATCCGATATAACGGTTATAACTGTTCGCTGGAAATATTTTAAAAACAGTCCTTTACAGCGCGAATATGACACTACACTTCAACTCAAGCGGCCTGACCCGCTTGCGGCGAGCCTGAGCCGATTCACAGCTGCCAAGCCCCCTTCAGGTATCGCCGTCCAATTCAGGTTTCGAGGGTTTTATGGGTATCGCTGCCAGCGAACTGTGCCGTTATGTGATTCGTCCGACATTGATTTATCTCGGACAACATAGCGCTACTGCCGAATCCCTGCTGCTGGGCATTGCCGCCAGCCAGTCCGCGCTCGGTTCCGCCCTGCATGACCGCCGTGGGCACGGCCTGTACCGCATCGCCGAGCCCCGCCACCAAGCCCTTTGGGACCATTACCTGGCCCTTGATCCAGAACGTGCGAGCCTGGTCCGCGGCCTGGCCAGTCAGCATGCGTTTCTGAGTGGCCCGCACCTCGAATTGACCGTCAACCTGCGTTACGCCACAGCCATCGCCTGGCTGCTGGTGGAAGAACAGAATACCCCCCTCCCCGCCCCCGATGATTTGTTGGGTATGGCCAGAATCTGGCGCCAGACATTTCAGCCTCAGGGGCGTCTGCGTGATTTCACCTGCGCCTGGCAAACCTGTGTTTCACCGCTGAATCAGGTAGCCTGCTGACACATCTGGATCCAAAGATCGCGCAACACGCCGCGATTCTGGTCGGATTGTCCTACAAAACCGCTCTAAATCAAGGAATACAGCCTATGGCGCCGGGACGAAAATGTTGGTAATTTTCGCCCCGGTGATCACCAGGAGTTCTAATAATGAAAAAAGTAATGCTCAAAACCACCCTCAGTCTCGCCGTTGCCATGGCATCCACCCAGATTTTCGCAAGTGGCTTTGCCCTCAACGAACAAAGCATCAGCGGGATGGGTACAGGTTTTGCCGGGCGATCTTCCTCTGCCGACGACGCATCCACTATTTTTGGCAACCCTGCCGGCATGTCTCGCCTCAAGCGTGAACAAGTGACCGGCGGTGTTGCATTTATCGACGCGCACACCGACATCAGCGATGCCAGCTCCCGTCCAAACGGCGGCACCAACAAGGGTGACATGGTCCCCTTCATGGGCGTGCCGATGGGCTATTACGTCAAGCCAATCGATGACCAGTGGGCGGTCGGATTCGGCGTCTACGCGCCGTTCGGTTTGGTGACTGATTACGAGAACGGCTTTGCCGGTCGTTACTTCGGCAGCAAGAGCGAAGTCAAGATCATCACCCTGCAACCGACTGTCAGCTACGCCTTCAACGACAAGGTTTCCATCGGTTTCGGCCCGACCATCAACCGCGTTGACGGCACCCTGGAATCGAACCTGTCGATCACCCAGGCCGCGCCAGACGGCAAGGTCAAGATCGAAGGCGACGACACCGCGCTGGGCTACAACATCGGCGTGCTGGTTCAAGCCACCGACAGCACTCGCGTCGGCCTGACCTACCACTCGAAAGTGAAGTACAAGATCGAGGGCAGCACCAAGGTCAACTACAACGTGCTGGGCCTGATCGGCCAGAACCCGAACCAGAAATACGATGCTTCGCTGGACCTGACCACCCCTGAATCGGTGGACCTCTCGGTCACTCACCAGCTCGACGACAAGTGGACTCTGTACGCAGGCAGCACCTGGACCCGCTGGAGCCGCCTGAAAGACATCACCGTTGAAAACACAGGTGTTCCGGCTGTTCTGAACGGCCAGTTCGGCACCATCACCGAAGAACAGAACTGGCACGACACCTGGGCTCACGCCATCGGCGCGTCCTACCAGTTGAACAAGCAATGGGTACTGCGTACCGGTCTGTCCGTTGACCAGGCACCGACCAACAACGTTAACCGTTCCCCACGCATCCCGACTGGCGATCGCAAGATTTTCAGCGTGGGCGCCGGCTGGAGCCCGACCGACGACCTGACCATCGACCTGGCGTATTCGTACCTGCACGAAGAGTCGGTCAAGATCAACAACAGCAACAACCGTGGCCAGAGCTACAACGCCGAGTATGAAAACTACGCGAACGGTTTCGGCCTTGGCGCGACCTACCGCTTCTGATGATTCCCGGCGAGCCTGAACCGCTCGCCATCCGAATCAAAAAAGCCCCGCTCTCCTCACGGAGGCGGGGCTTTTCATTTGCAGGAGCGAGCCTGCTCGCGATGGACGCGAACAATGACGCGTGCTTTCAGGATGTACGAGACGCCTTGAGGTTTTCGCGAACAGGCTCGCTCCTACAGGTCAGGGGGTGGAAGCGAGCGGTGGCGAAGCCAGGGCTTTTTCCACCGCAGCGATGAACTCGGGATCATCCGGCTTGGTCAGGCTGGAGAAACTGGCGATCACCTTGCCTTGGCGATCCACCACATACTTGTAGAAATTCCACTTCGGCGCGCTGGTTTGACTGGCGAGGACCTTGAACAAATGCGTCGCATCATCGCCACGAACCTTTTGCGGTTCAGTCATGGTGAAGGTCACGCCGTAGTTGGCATAGCAGACTTTCGCAGTTTCGGCGCTGTCCCTGGACTCCTGCTTGAAATCGTTGGACGGCACACCCAATATTTCCAGCCCTTGCCCCTTGTAGCGCTGATTGAGCGCCTCAAGGCCCTCGAACTGCGGGGCGAAGCCGCAGAAGCTCGCGGTGTTGACCACCACCAGCGGTTTGCCGGCGTACCGCTGACACAGGTCGATGGACTCCTTGGCCCTTAACTTCGGCAGCGAGCCCTGCAGCACCTCAGGACAATCAGCGGCCCAGGTCAGTCCGGACAACGCCATCAGCAACGCGGGAACAACACACCAGCGCTTGAGCATCTCGAGCGTCCTTGAGCATTCGTCAAAATTCGACGTTACTCGCCATCCCCGCACGCTAGCAAGCCTGCTGCTAGCAAATGCTCATGCCCAACTGCAAAAGCGCCAGCCCACCCTGATGCCAGCCCCACCACACCCCGGCGAGCAGCAATGCGCAGACGGCAAGTATCGTGATCCGTGGCCAAAGGCTGTTCATGTCGTACTCATTTGTGTTTGCAGGCGCGCCACCGGCCGTTCACGCACCGGCCAGTTCAGGGCGGCGGCCAACAAGCTCAAGAGAATCGCGACCTGCCAGATCAGGTCATAGCTGCCGGTACGGTCGTACACCACGCCACCCAACCAGCCGCCCAGGAACGAACCGAGCTGGTGAAACAGGAAAACAATCCCACCCAGCATGGACAGGTTTCGCACACCAAACAAGGTCGCCACCGTACCGTTGGTCAACGGCACCGTCGACAGCCACAGCAAGCCCATGGCCATGCCGAACAGGTAGGCCGAGGTCGTGGTCACCGGCAACCACAGGAACAGCGCAATCACCACCGCCCGCAGCAGGTACAAACCGGTGAGCAAACGCGGCTTGGACATCCGCCCGCCGAGCCATCCAGCGGTGTAGGTGCCGAAAATGTTGAACAGGCCGATCAGCGCCAGCACTGTGGTGCCGACCGTCGCAGGAAGATGCTGATCCACCAGATAGGCCGGCAAGTGCACACCGATGAACACCACCTGGAATCCGCACACGAAAAAACCGAACGCCAGCAGCCAGAACCCGGAGTGAGAGCAGGCTTCGCGCAATGCTTCGCCAAGGGTCTGTTCATGCCCCAAGACTGGCAGCGGCTTGTCCTTGAGCATGCTCACCAACGGCACGATCAGCGCCACCAGCAAGCCAAGTGCCAGCAGCGCCACGGACCAGCCAAGCCAGCCGATCAAACCGAGTGTGCCGGGCAACATCGCGAACTGGCCGAACGAACCGGCAGCACTGGCGATGCCCATGCCCATGCTGCGTTTTTCCGGCGGCACTGCGCGACCGACCACTCCCAGAATCACCGAGAACGACGTACCGGACAGTCCGATGCCGATCAGCAGGCCGGCGCTCAGCGACAACGTTACCGCCGAATCGGAGAGCCCCATGCAAATCAGCCCGACCGCGTACAGGACGCCACCGATCAGCACCACTTTCGCGGCACCGAAGCGGTCGGCCAATGCACCGGTGAACGGCTGAGCGAGGCCCCAGATCAGGTTCTGCAAGGCGATGGCGAAGGCAAAGACTTCGCGGCCCCAGCCGAACTCGGCGCTCATTGGCGCCAGAAACAGCCCGAAGCCATGTCGAACCCCCAGAGACAACGCAAGGATCAGCGCACTCCCCAACAGAACCCAGCCGCAAGTACGCCACATCGATGTCATTGTTATTCTCCAATAGCGGGTATATACCCGCTTAAGATCGGAAAAACCGGCATCACGCCAGTTCGTCCAGCAGCTTCAATAAGGTTTCGCGCTTCTCGGCGCCCAGGCGATCGATCAAACGCTGCTGTGCGGCTTCCCAGGCTGGCAAGGCAGCCTTGAGACGCTCTGCCCCCGCCTCAGTCAGCAGGACAATGCGATTGCGCATGTCCTCGCCCTCGACCAGCGTCACCAGGCCGTCCCCCTCCAGCACCCGCAAATTGCGCCCCAAGGTACTGCGATCCAGCCCCATGGCCTCGGCCAGGACCGAGATGCTTGGCTGATCCAGACGCTGCAGATTGCACAGCAAAGAATACTGCGCAACGTTGATCCCGAAGCCGTCAAGTGCGCCGTCGTAATGCCTGCTGACGCCACGGGCGGCGCGACGCAGGTTGATGCATAAACATTGGGAATCGAGCATGGTGCGTGTATATACCCGCGAGTCGTTTAAATCAAGTGACAAGGAAGTGGCGTCTGATGGATCACCATCACTGCGTTCAGACTAATGCCAATCCGACCAACACCCCTACCTCCAGCAACTCCAGCATTGCCCCCGCCGTATCCCCCGTCGTGCCACCCAGCCGCCGCAGCATCACCTGCCGCAACCAGACAAACTCCAGCACAGCCAACACCAGTGCCAGCGCCCCACTGAAGCCGGCGATCAGCACACAGGCCAGTGCGCTGACCGCCAACACCTGTTTGCCCGCCGAACGCGGAAGATGATCGGCCAGCGCCTGGCCCAGGCCACCGGCGCGCACATACGGTGTGGTCAGGAACAAGCCGAGCAATGCGCTGCGCCCTATCAATGGCACGATAATCAAGGCAAGCGAATGCGCTTGCTCGATCAACGCCAGCAGCGCGCTGAATTTAAGCAACAACACCAGCACCAGCGTCACCACAGCGATAGGGCCGCTGCGCGGGTCTTTCATGATGGTCAGCGTTCGCTCACGATCGCCAAAGCCGCCTAGCCAGGCATCGGCGCTGTCCGCCAGACCGTCCAGATGCAACCCGCCACTGAGCAATACCCAAACGCTCAGCAGCAACGCCGCGTGCAGCAACGTCGGCGTGCCGAGCAACAGCCAGTTCAAGGTCCACAGAATCGCGCCAAAGAGCAATCCCACCAGCGGATAACACAGCAGCGACCGCCCCAGCTCCCGGGGCTCGGGCATGCCGGGCAGGCGAATCGGCAGGCTGCTGAGAAATTGCAGGGCGATCCAGAACGGCAGCATGGTCAGAGCACTTCCTTCAACGAACCTGCGCAATCCAGTGTCAGCGAAAACACCGCGCCATGCCCGACCTCAACGTTGAGCAGTTGTTCTCGCGGCAGCCCGCGAGCCTGTGCCAGCAAAAGTCGCATCACTCCGCCGTGGCTGATCAGCAAAATGCGCTCACCGGGAAAGGTCGCATACAAACGCTCCAGCGCTGTCAGCACCCGTGCCGAAAAGTCTGCGACCGGCTCTCCCTGAGGCGGCGTGAACGAATAGGGGTCGGCCCAGAACAAGCCCAGCGCCTGTGCGTCGGTTTCCATCAACGCCGCCGCGCTCTGCCCTTCCCAGGCGCCGAAATGCAACTCTTGCAGGTCGCTGTCCAGTTGCACCGGTACAGCCAATTGCGCAGCGAGCTCCTCGGCAAACCGCGCACAACGCTGCAACGGCGAACTGACCAGCCGATCCCATGGCCCTCGGCCGACCACGGCGGCCCGCATCTGCGCCCAGCCCGTGTCGGTCAACGCATCATCGATGCTGCCACGCAGCCCGCCGCCGAGCTCGGTTTCACCGTGACGCAACAGATCCAGGCGCAAGGTCATGCCGGACGATCTGCCACGGCGGCCTCGGAGAAGGTCGCCATTTGCCCGTGCAGGTCGCAAGCCAGACGCAGCAACGGCACGGCCAATGCCGCACCACTGCCTTCGCCAAGCCGCAGGCCGAGATCGAGCAACGGTTGCGCATTCAGGGCTTCCAGCACATGACGATGGCCCGGCTCGGCGCCGCGATGACCGAACAACAGCCACTGACGGCATTCGGGGTTCAAGCGCACCGCAACCAGGGCCGCGACACTGCAGATGAAACCGTCCACCAGCGCCGCGACACCCTCCTGGGCACAGGCGAGATAGGCACCGACCAGCGCGGCGATCTCGAAACCGCCGAGGTTGAACAAGGTCTGCAAGGCATCGTCACGCTGCGCGCCATGCCGTGCCAAGGCGCGCGCTATCACTTGGGCCTTGTGGCTGACACCTTCGGCGTTGAGCCCGGTACCAGGCCCGGTCAGATGGCTCACTGGGCAATCGAGCAAAGCACACGCCAGGGCGCTGGCGGCGGTGGTGTTACCGATGCCCATTTCGCCACCAATAAACAACTGCGCACCGGTGGCCATTGCCCGCTGCACGCTGTCACGGCCGGCCTGCAAGGCGAGTTGCCCTTGCGCCTCGGTCATGGCCGGCCCCTGTGCAAAATTCGCCGTGCCCGGGCCGACGTTCAGGTGGCGCACATCCGGCAGGTTCAGCGACGGCGTTACCGTGCCCAGGTCCACCACTTCAAGGGAAGCGCCCAGTTGCCGCGCCAGTACGCTGATCGCTGCACCGCCGTTGACGAAGTTGTGCAGCATCTGCCCGGTGACTTCCTGGGGAAACGCCGACACACCCTCGGCGACGACGCCATGGTCGCCGGCAAAAATCGCGATCCACACGTGCTCCAGACTCGGCTTGACCCGCCCCTGCAAACCCGCCAGTTGCACCGCTACCGATTCCAGCTGGCCAAGAGAGCCGGCCGGTTTGGTCAGTTGCTGTTGCCGCGCCAGTGCCTGTTCGACCACTTGGGTATCGACCGGCTTGCTCGGGTTCAGCCACCAGGATTGAGTCATAACGCAGTTCCTTTCAGAGTCAGGGGCAGGCCGGCGACGGTCAGCACGACACGCTCACAGCGCTCAGCCAGAGCTTGATGCAGCCAACCGGCCTCATCGACATAGCGGCGAGTCAATTCGCCCAGCGGCACGACACCCATTCCGGTCTCGTTGCTGACAAAAATGATTTCACCCGGCAGCGACGCCAGGCAGTCCAGCAAGGCATCACGCTCGGCAGCCAGGCGCTCGGCATCGTTGAGCATCAGCAGATTGGTCAGCCACAAGGTCAGGCAATCCACCAGCAGGCAACTGTTGGTACGGGCGGATTCGCGCAGCACCCGGGCCAGTTCCACGGGCTCTTCGATCAATGCCCATTCGACAGGGCGACGGGCGCGGTGATGGGCCACCCGCTCGCTCATTTCGCCGTCCAGTGGCTGGCTGGTGGCAATGTAGGTCACGGCCAGGGCGCTGTCGATGGCGAGCTTTTCAGCCAGACGACTCTTGCCGGAGCGGGCGCCGCCGAGGATCAGTTGCAGCATGGTTGTTTCCTTGAAGTCTTCAGTGAAGCGGCTTGCCCCGGGCGGCGATCCGACGATGAGGCCATGGCAAGCGCCTCAAATCGCGCAGAGCTGACGCAACAGCCCGGTATCCAGATGCTTCTCGACCAGATCCGCCAGCCGCTCGATATCGCGCTCGCGCAAGGCGTGGTAATCCACGACCTGCACATCCCGCAACCCGGCCCAGCGTAGCAGCGCGCTGCACGCTGCTGGCGATTCGAACAACCCGTGCAGGTAGGTGCCGAAAATCTGCCCGTCGGCACTTTGCGCACCGTCACAGCGGCCGTCATCCAGTTGCACGGCGGGGTTTTCCAGGGCTGGCCCGGTGGTCACGCCGGCATGAATTTCATAACCTGCAACCGGCGCATCTTCCAGCACCAGACGCCCACGCACATTGCGCAACTGCTTCTCTTGTTCGAGCTGAGTCTGGAACGCCAGCAACCCCAAACCGGCACTGGACCCCGGCGCACCCTCGAGGCCCAGCGGGTCATGCACTTGCTCGCCGAGCATCTGCAGGCCGCCACAAATCCCCAGCAGTTTTCCGCCGTAGCGCAGATGCCGGGCGATGGCGGTTTCCCAACCTCTGGCCCGCAGGTACGCGAGGTCGCTGCGCACGCTTTTCGAGCCAGGAAGAATGATCAGGTCGGCGGGCGGAATCGCCTGGCCGGGGCCGATGAATTGCAGGTCCACTTGCGGATGCAGGCGCAGAGGATCGAAATCGGTGTGATTGCTGATGCGCGGCAGCACCGGCACGACCACTTTCAGTACCTGGTCGGCTTTATCGGTCTGGCGTTGATCGATGCCGTCCTCGGCCTCCAGGTGCAGGTCCATTACATACGGCAGCACGCCGATCACTGGCTTGCCGGTGCGTTCTTCGAGCCAGTCGAGACCAGGTTGCAGCAACGCGATATCACCCCGGAAACGATTGATGACGAACCCTTTGACTCGCGCCTGTTCGCTCGGCGACAGCAGTTCAAGGGTGCCCACCAGATGGGCGAAAACCCCACCGCGATTTATATCGGCGATCAGCACCACCGGGCAATCCACCGCTTCGGCGAAGCCCATGTTGGCGATGTCGCCGGCCCGCAAATTGATTTCCGCCGGCGAGCCCGCGCCCTCGACCATCACCAGCGGATACGCCGCGCTCAAGCGCTCGTGGGAGGCCAGTACCGCTTGCATCGCGATGGTTTTGTAGTCGTGATAGGCAACAGCGTTCATGGTCGTCACGGCACGGCCATGGATGATCACCTGGGCACCGGTGTCACTGTTGGGCTTGAGCAGCACCGGGTTCATGTCGGTGTGCGGTTCAAGGTGCGCGGCCTGGGCCTGTACCGCCTGGGCGCGGCCGATCTCGCCACCGTCGGCGGTCACCGCACTGTTGAGTGCCATGTTCTGCGGCTTGAACGGCACCACCCTCGTGCCCTGGCGCATGGCCCAACGGCACAGCGCGGTCACCAGCGTGCTTTTACCGGCATCCGACGTGGTGCCCTGCACCATCAGCGTGGTCATTGGTTTTCCTTGGCGAAATCTTCGAATGCCCGCGTCAGTCGCACCCAGGCGGCTTCGTCACCGGGCAAGCCGAATCGCAGGCTGCTGTTGTGCATAAACAACCGCAGGAGAATGCCGCGACGGGCCATGAACTCATGCAGCTCTTCGGCGCGTTCGGTGATCAGCCACTGGAACAGCGCGCAACCGCCTTGAGGCTGGAACCCGTGTTGCTCCAGCAACGACGCAAGGCGCTCGCTGGCGTCATCCGCGCGCATCCGTTGCCGGGTCTGCTCTTCGGTATTGCGCAGGCAGGCCTGACCCACCACCCGGGTCGGCCCGCTCACGGCCCACGGCCCCACTTGCTCAGCCAGCAACTTGAGCAACTTGCGCTCGGCCAGCACAAAGCCCAGGCGCACACCGGCCAGGCCGAAAAACTTGCCGAAGGAGCGCAAGACGATCAACCCGACTTGATGGGCAAACGGCGCCAGGCTCAATCGCGGTGTGTTATCCATGAATGCTTCGTCCACGACCAGCCAGCCACCGCGCTGGGCCAGTCGCGTGTGCCAGTCGAGCAAGCGACTGGGCGTAAGGCTCAGGCCTGTGGGGTTATTCGGATTGACCACCACCAGCACGTCGAAACTGTCGAGAAAGAAGTCGACTTCCTGCTCCAGCACTTCCCGCACGATGTAGCCGTTGCGCCGCCACGCTTCAGCGTGCTCGGCATAACACGGCGACAGCACGCCGACCTTGCCCGCCCGACGCAATCGCGGCAGCAGTTGGATCGCCATTTGCGAGCCGGCCACCGGCAGCGCCTGCAAGGTGCCGTAGTAATCACAGGCGGCTTGCTCCAGATCATCGTCCGTCTCCGGCAAACGGGCCCAGGCCCGCAGCGGAATATCCGGCACCGGGAACGGCCAGGGTGCAAGCCCTGTGGACAGGTCCAGCCAGTCGACTTCATCGATGCCGTATTCGAGCGCTGCCTTGCGCAGCCGCCCACCGTGCTCAAGCATAAAACTCAGCCCCTATGCAGAGAATCAGCAGCCATAACCATACCCCGCGCTGGACCAATTGCCAGCCCCGGTCAATGGAGTCGGCATCCGCCGGCACACCTTCGCCCAACTGAGGACGCTGATGCAGTTCGCCGTGATAAATCGCCGCCCCGCCCAATTCAACACCCAAGGCACCCGCCCCTGCTGCCATCACCGGGCCGGCGTTCGGGCTGTCCCAGGTCGGGCCCTGGGTGCGCCAGCATTTCAACGCCAGCCGGGTTTTGCCCAGCAGCGCGTAAGTCAGTGCCACCAGACGCGCAGGAATGTAATTGAGCACGTCGTCGATCTTCGCCGCCGCCCAGCCGAACCGCTCGAAGCGCTCGTTGCGATAGCCCCACATCGCATCCAGCGTATTGCTCAGGCGGTAGAGCACCACACCCGGCACACCCGCCACGGCAAACCAGAACAACGCAGCGAACACCGCATCACTGCCGTTTTCCAGTACCGATTCGGTAGCGGCACGGGCAACTTCAGTTTCATCCAGTTCGCTGGTCTGGCGACTGACCAGATAGCTCACCCGCGTGCGCGCCGCTTCCAGATCATGACTACGCAGGGCCTTGGCCACAGGCGTGACGTGCTCGCCGAGGCTGCGCATGCCGAGGGCGCAATAGAGCGCGAGAATCTCGACGATCCAGCCGACATAAGGCGCCCAGGAAAATGCCGTGGCCAGCAGCATCAACGGCAACACGGCGATCACCCACGCCGTGACGCCATGGCTGCGCCAGCCGCGACCACCGCCGTTGAAACGTTGCTCGATGCGCTCGGCAAAACGGCCGAACGCCACCAGCGGATGCCAGCGTTTGGGTTCACCCAGCAGCGCATCCAGCGCAACCGCGGCGACACTCAACAACGCCACACTCATTGACTCACTCCCCAATAATTTTCGTACAGCAATTCATGCAGCGGACGTGCCTGCGCCCAGCCTTCGAGCACCAGCATCGGCGCCGGGTAGAACGCTTTGACCGGTCCCAGGCACAGCACCGCCAGCGGTTTGGCGCCCGGCGGCAGCCGCAGCAGGTCCGCCAGTGCCTGGGGTTCGAACAGCGACACCCAGCCCATGCCCAGCCCTTCCGCGCGGGACGCCAGCCACAGGTTCTGGATGGCACAGGACAGTGAAGCCATGTCCATTTCCGGCAAGGTGCGGCGGCCGAAGATATGCTGCTCGCGGTCGTCCATCAGTGCGGCGACCAGTAGCTCGGCGCAATCATTGATGCCTTCCACCTTGAGCTTCATGAACTCATCGCTGCGCTCGCCGAGGGCTTCGGCGGTGCGGATGCGTTCTTCTTCCACCAGGGCCTGGATTTGCCCACGCAGGGCGCGATCACTGATGCGGATGAAGCGCCAGGGCTGCATCAGGCCGACACTGGGTGCCTGGTGTGCGGCCTCGAGCAGGCGCCGGAGCAATTCAGGCTCGAGGGTGCCGCCGCTGAAGTGACGCATGTCGCGGCGTTCGGCGATGGCGCGATAGACCGCTGCGCGTTCGGCTTCGGAAAATGCGTTATCCGTCATGGCCTCTTCGCAGGCAAGCCCGCTCCCAAAGGGTTTTGGTCAGGCGCAAACAATGCGGCAATCGCCGACGGATTGGATGGGAAATAAAAATGCACGTAGGAGGCAGTCATCCGACCTTCGCGGTAAACCGCTTCCGCCCCTCGCCCGCCGTTAGGGCTCAAGCCACGGGCAATCGGTGTCAATTCAGTGGTGGTC
This sequence comes from Pseudomonas sp. B28(2017), assembly GCF_002113025.1. Classification (GTDB taxonomy): domain Bacteria; phylum Pseudomonadota; class Gammaproteobacteria; order Pseudomonadales; family Pseudomonadaceae; genus Aquipseudomonas. The sequence goes on from NZ_NEJH01000004.1 coordinate 458,686, forward strand.
AGCGAATGGTGGTAGGTGTGCCCGCGCAGCGAACCTTCCGGCAGTTCCACCGCCTGCAACGCCAGCGCCGCCAGACGCTTTTGCATGACCGCATCACCGGCCAGCAAACCAACCAGTTCGGCGCGAGTGCCCTCATCATCGGTCAGTGAATCGAGCAGATACAGCATGCCGCCGCACTCGGCGAGCAACGGTTTGCCTGCCTGGTGGTGGGCGCGGATCGCATCGAGCATCGCGGTGTTTTGCGCCAGCGCCACATGGTGCAGCTCCGGGTACCCACCCGGCAGATACAGGCTGTCGGCCTCTGGCAACGCACGGTCGCGGATCGGCGAGAAGAACAACAACTCAGCGCCCATCGCCCGCAGCAAGTCCAGGCTCGCACCGTAGGTGAATGCAAAGGCTTCATCCCGGGCGACGGCAATGCGCACACCGGCCAGCAACGGTTCGGCTGCGATGGCATCCGGTGCGGCGAACTCGACTGCCGGTGGCAGCGCGACCTCGCAACTGCTGGCCAGGGCATCGGCGGCCGCATCGAGGCGCAGGTCGAGATCGTTCAGCTCACTGGCCTGAACCAGCCCCAGGTGCCGGCTCGGCAGTTCGATCCCGGTTTCCCGGGACAGCGCGCCGTACCAGCGCAAACCTTCAGTCAGGCTGCCTTCGAGCAGTTGTGCATGACGCAGTGTGCCGACGCGGTTGGCCAGCACGCCGGCGAATGGCAAGTCCGGCTGATAGCGCGCCAGCCCCAGGGCCAATGCGCCGAAGGTCTGGGCCATGGCGGTGCCATCGATCACAGCCAGCACCGGCACCCCAAAATGCCGCGCCAGATCGGCGCTCGACGGCGTACCGTCGAATAGTCCCATGACGCCTTCGATCAGAATCAGGTCGGCTTCAGCCGCGGCTTCCCACAGTAACCGGCGACTCTCCTGCTCGCCGACCATCCACATGTCCAGTTGATACACCGGGGCACCGCTGGCGCGCTCGAGGATCATCGGATCGAGAAAGTCGGGGCCGCACTTGAACACGCGGACCTTGCGCCCCTGATTGCGATGCAATCGGGCCAGCGCCGCAGTGACGGTGGTCTTGCCCTGGCCGGAAGCCGGCGCGGCAATCAGTACCGCCGGACAATAACGAGGCTGGTTCACAGCTCGACGCCTTTCTGCGCTTTGATCCCGGCTTGAAAGGCATGCTTGACCATGCCCATTTCGGTGACGGTGTCAGCCATTTCGATCATTTCCGGCTTGGCAGCACGACCGGTGACCACCACGTGTTGCATCGGTGGCCGGGACTGCAAGTCGCTGAGCACCTGATCGAGATCGAGGTAACCATGCTTGAGAGCGATGTTCAGTTCGTCCAGCACCACCAGACCGATAGACGGATCGCGCAGCAGTTGCTGCGACACCGCCCAGGCGGCTTCAGCGGCAGCGATGTCGCGCTGACGGTCCTGGGTTTCCCAGGTAAAACCTTCGCCCATCACATGAAAGCGCACCTGCTCGGGAAAGCGCCGGAAAAACAACTCTTCGCCCGTGCTGTTACGGCCCTTGATGAACTGCACCACGCCGCATTGCATGCCATGCCCCATGGCGCGGGCGAGCATGCCAAAGGCCGAACTGCTCTTGCCTTTGCCGTTACCGGTCAGCACCAGCAACAGGCCACACTCGTTCGGGGAATTGGCGATGCGTTCGTCGATCACGGCTTTTTTGCGCTGCATGCGCGCCAGGTGGCGTTCGTCACGATCGGGGGTATCAGTCATGGGGGAGCTCTCCGTTGAGGCAGGAATAACGGCGGGCAGGCACAGCAATAGACGGCAACAAGCCTGGCATCGCCCACCGTGATGCCGCTGGATGAATCAGGCCGGTCTCCGGGCTCATGAGTGGCCGCGAGGCCAGACTGTGCGCCTTCCCGCATCGAATCGACACAGTGGCATCAGACACAGTTTTCACTCATTTACCGTTGCGGGGGCAGCGCCGGAATTGCAGGCCTTCGACGAACAGAAGGACTCACTCACCGGCTTCCCTGTTTCACTCTGTCGACCCAAGTCACAGAGCACCTGAAACAAGCCGCGAAGGTTAGAGGGTTGGGGGGGGAGCGTCAATTAAAGCCGGGCGGTCACCTGCCGAATAACTGTCGCCAATCAATAAACTGACGTCAATCTTGTGCCACGCTCGCAGCAGTGATATCAAAGAGCCACAACCTCACAACACAATAACAAGGGTGAGCCCATGCAAGGCATGATCATCAGCAATCCAAAGCTGGAATTCCTGCGCCCGGTGCTCGAGCGCTGGTTCGAATGCATCGACCGCTATAACGCCGTCCGCGGCGATGGCGACACACCGTACTGGCACGACGAAAAAGCCAATCTCGGACTGCTCTCTGCCGCGGCCTGGATGGCAGAGTTGGTCACGCTGCAACAGGCGCCCACCCGCAAACAGATCGAAGAAGGCGACCGCAACGGCCGTGCCGACCTGTTCCTCGCCTCGCCCGAAACCCGCGCCTACATCCAGACCAGCCAGCGCTGGCCACGGGTCAACAGCCTCAACCTGACCCAGGCCTTGCTCGACATCGCCAGCGATGCGAAGCGAGTGAGCCATGCCAGCGACCTGAAACTCGGCTGCCTGTTCGTCGCCCCGCAAAAAGCCCAGCAAGGCGCAACACCGGAAGAACTCCAAGACATGGTCGACGACCTGCAAAAGGAACACACTTGCGCCGTCGCCTGGTATTTCCCTTATTCCTACCGCAAGTTGCGCAACGAAGCCGGCAACTACCACCCCGGCATTGCGGTACTGTTCAAGGAAGCACGCGGCTAAGGGTTGAACCATCGGTCAACAACGCATCTCTATGATTAGAACAAGGCATTCATAGGGAACACCAGCATGCGCAAGCCCCCGCTCGTTCTCGTTATCGCGCTCTGCGGAGGGCTCGCCGCCTGTGGCGAGACCTCCCGCCTGCAAGTCTCCGACGGCACCGGTCCTTCGCCCCGACTGCCGGAACCGAACAAAACCCTGATCCCGACCGTGAACATCGCCCCGGCCATCGGCTGGCCACAGGGTGCGAAACCCGTCGCCGCCACGGGCACTCAAGTGGCTGCTTTTGCCGAAGACCTGGATCACCCCCGCTGGCTTTATGTGCTGCCCAATGGCGACGTGCTGGTGGCGGAAAGCAGCGCACCGCCCAAACCCGAAGACGGCAAAGGCGTTCGCGGCTGGGTGATGAAGAACGTCATGGGGCGTGCCGGGGCTCGCGTGCCCAGCGCGAACCGCATTACTTTGCTGCGCGACAAGGATCACGATGGCGTTGCAGAAACCCGCACGGTGTTTCTGCAAAACCTCAACTCACCCTTCGGCATGACGCTGGTCGGCAATGACCTGTACGTGGCCGATACCGATCGCCTTTTGCGCTTTCACTATGAAAGTGGCGATACGCAGATCCAGTCACCGCCGATCAAGGTGATTGACCTGCCGGGCGGCCCGCTGAACCACCACTGGACCAAAAACGTCATCGCCAGCAAGGACGGCAGCAAGCTCTACGTCACCGTGGGCTCCAACAGCAACGTTGCGGAAAACGGCATGGACAAGGAAGAAGGTCGCGCAGCGATCTGGGAAGTGGATCGCGCCACCGGCCAGCACCGGATCTTCGCCTCTGGTCTGCGCAACCCCAATGGCATGGCCTGGGAACCGCGCAGTGGCGCGTTGTGGACAGCGGTCAATGAACGGGATGAAATCGGCAGCGATCTGGTACCGGACTACATCACCTCGGTGAAAGACGGCGCGTTCTATGGCTGGCCGTTCAGTTACTACGGCCAGCATGTCGATATTCGCGTCGAGCCGCAAAACCCGGACCTGGTGGCCAAGGCTATCGCCCCGGACTATGCGGTCGGCCCGCACACGGCGTCACTGGGCCTGACGTTTGCCGAAGGCAACACGTTGCCGGCGCAATTCAAGGAAGGCGCCTTCATCGGCCAGCACGGCTCATGGAACCGCAAGCCCCACAGCGGCTACAAAGTGATTTTCGTGCCCTTCAGCGCCGGCAAGCCAGTCGGGAACCCGATTGATATGCTCAGCGGTTTTCTCAACGACAAGGAAGAGGCCATGGGCCGGCCGGTGGGCGTGGTGATTGACCGGCAGGGTGATCTGTTGGTGGCCGATGATGTGGGGAACAAAGTGTGGCGGGTGTCGGCTGCCAGATAACACCATCCCGGATGAACTCGCTCCCACAGGATTTCCAGCTCAACGCTTACGACAGAGGGTCAACCCATCACCCAGCGGCAACAACGACAGATCCACCCGCGCATCGTCTTTCAAGGCCCGGTTCAACGCCTGGATCGCTCGGGTGTCCGCGCTCTCTGGATTGGCCTCGAGCACGCGCCCGCTCCACAGGGTGTTATCGAACACCGCCAGCCCACCGACCCGCAGCAATCGCAGGGCGTGTTCCAGATAACTCGGATAGTTGGCCTTGTCTGCATCGATGAAAATCAGATCGAACTGGCCTGGCTGGTCCAGCTTGTCGAGGGTTTCCAGCGCAGGTGACAGACGCAGGTCGATGCGTCCGGCAAGCCCGGCTTCCTGCCAGTAGCGCAGGGCCGTGGCGTTGTAGTCGCCGGGGATATCACAGCAAATCAGCGAACCGTCAGCGGGCAATGCCGCCGCCATGCACAGGGCGCTGTAACCGGTAAAGGTGCCGACTTCGAGCAAGCGCCTGGCCCCCGTCAGCTTCACCAACAAAGCGAGAAACTGACCTTGCTCCGGCGCTACCTGCCAGCGAGCCATGGGCAGCGCCTGGGTTTCATCGCGCAAGCGCTTGAGCAGCGGGGTTTCCCGCAGGGATACGTCGAGCAGGTATTGATACAGCGAATCGTCGAGATTGAGGGTGCGGGCAGTCATGACAACCAGCTCCGGAAGTTACGGGTTGCGCGCCAGATGTTCAGGCTGCAGAACACGCTTGGCACTCAGATAAGCCTTTTGCCAATACGTCTTGGACAAGCTGTCGAGCTTCACGGTGCCACCGGTGGCCGGCGCGTGGACGAAGCGCCCTTCTCCCACGTAGATACCGGCATGACTGACCTGGGAACCGCCATTGGTGGCGAAGAAAATCAGGTCACCGGTTTGCAGGCCTTCCTTGCCCACATTCGCCGCTTGCATGGAGATCATCTCGCGCGTGGTGCGCGGCAAGGAAATGCCGGCGACATCGCGGTACACGTAAGCGATCAGGCCGCTGCAATCAAAGCCGGAATCCGGCGTATTGCCACCCCAGCGATAAGGCGTGCCCACCAGACCGAGCGCGCGAAACAGCACGTCTTCGGCCTCTGGCGAAAAAGCTTGTGAGGAGCCAAATACGATCGGGGCGCGAACCACCGGCGCAGGTGGCGGTGTACGGCTGGCACAAGCGCTGAGCAGCGCTGCGAAGAACATGATTGCGAGACGGGCCGACATCGTCATAAGCAGAGCATCCTGATCTGGCTGCGGCTTTTTCTGCCGGGAGTGCAGAAAAGAAAACCGCCTGCGCGGGACGCAGGCGGTTTGCCATCATTCATACATCAGGATTCTAGCGGTTATATGGCAAACTTCAAGTAAGACTTTAAGTTTGCCTCATAAACTGTGCGCTTATTTGCGGGCAGTGACGATTGGCGACGCGTTAGGCGCCATTGCCAGGGCGCGCTTGGCTTCGATGAAGGTCTTGCTCCAGTAGCTGTCGCCCAGGCTATCGATCCGCACGCCACCGCTGCGACGGCTGCTGGAATGGATGAACTGGTTGTCACCCAGGTAGATCCCGGCGTGACTGACACGACCGCGACGGCCGTTGGTTGCGAAGAACAGCAGGTCACCCGGCTCGAGCTTGCTGCGCGAGACCAGTGGAGCGTCAACGTTGATCATTTCGCGGGTGGAGCGCGGCAGGTTCATGCCCGCTTCTTCACGGAAGAGGTAACCGATGAAACCACTGCAATCGAAACCGGCTTCAGAGGTACCGCCGAAACGGTAACGGGTCCCGATCAGGGACATGCCGCGTTCGAGGATGCTGTCGGCCAGTACCGGAAGCTGGTAGGACTTGCCATCGGCGAAGTCTGCGAGCTCCTTTTCGGTAGCCAGCTCTTCCTGGAAAAGAGAAGAAGACTGGGCAGTAACGGAGTTTTGAACCTGGTGTTGCGGTGCTTGCTGGGCCACCGGAGTGTGGGCAGCGCAACCGAACAACAGGGTGACGAGTGCGAGAGGCACGAGGGGTGCGAAGCGATTGAGCATGGGCACGACCGTGGCTGAAAGTTGTAAAGAAGCCGAGACTATGCCCGCTATCAACCTCATTTGCAAATTCAATCGATCTTTTTGTGACTTATCCGTTTCTCGTTTACATCTAAGCGCTTAAGCCCATTTTAAACATATGCGCAGCCTGCCACCGTGCAGGAAAGCGGGTTTTCTGACGCCTGAAATATGCCAAAACCCGCCAAAAGCCCCGGTTTCAGCGGGCTTACCAGCCGAGGGTTTCTTTCAAAAACGGGATGGTCAGCTTGCGCTGAGCCTGGAGGGAGGCCTGATCGAGGCGCTCCAGCAGCTCGAAAAGCGCACTCATGCTGCGGGTACCGCGAGTCAGGATGAAATGCCCGACTTCATCGGTCAGATGCAGCCCGCGACGGGATGCGCGCAATTGCAGGGCACGCAATTTGTCCTCATCGGACAGCGGGCGCATCTGGAAGATCAAGGCCAGGGTCAGGCGGGATTTGAGGTCCGCCAGCTTCACCGGCAACTCGCGCGGGGAGGTCGACGCGGCAATCAGCAAGCGTCGGCCACTGTCGCGCAAGCGATTGAACAGATGAAACAGCGCCTCTTCCCAGTCCGCCTTACCGGCAACCGCCTGCAGGTCATCGAGACAGACCAGTTCGTACTGTTCGAGGTTGTCGAGAATTTCAATGCCACGATCGAGCAGTTCGGCCAGCGGCAGATACACCGCGGGCTCCCCCAATTGCTCGAAGCGCAGGCAGGCGGCCTGCAACAGGTGCGTACGCCCTACCCCATCCTTGCCCCAAAGGTAGATCAGGCTTTCGGTCCAGCCGGCGTCGGCTTCGCATAGCCGCTCGACATAGCCGAGTGCAGCGGCATTGGCGCCTGGGTAGTAGTTGATAAAGGTGGCGTCGTCACGCAGACGCACACCTAGGGGCAACTGAATCGGTTTCATGCTGACTGAACAGTTCCAAAGGAACCGTTAGTGGCCTCCGTGTAAAGTTTGCGAAGTTTATACCCGTGAGGCGGACCGCACAATGCGACAGACCACAAGCAAAATCAAAGGTTTGCGTTAACGTCCCGGTTTGATGACCGATTCTTTGGCGGTGCATGTGAGAGTCGCACGATGCAAGCAGGCCGACCCGATAGAACCCGGGCAGCCCGCCATCGCCCATCGTCACCCCTTACAGCTCCGGTTCGTCGACGCCCCCGTAGATTTCAGAATCCTTATACAAATCATGCGCATGACGCACCAGCACCATGATCACTGCGGCGACCGGCAATGCCAGTAGCACACCGGTAAAGCCAAACAGCTCACCACCGGCCAGGATCGAGAAAATCACCGCCACCGGGTGCAGACCGATCCGGTCACCGACCAGCAACGGCGTCAGCACCATACCCTCCAGTGCCTGGCCGACCATGAACACCGCGACAATGCCGAGCATCGGGTATAGATCACCACCGAACTGGAACAGCCCCGCAATCAGCGCCGCAGCAATGCCAATGATAAACCCCATGTACGGCACAATCGCCGCCAGACCGGCAATCAGGCCAATCAACAAACCCAGCTCCAGCCCGACCAGCATCAGGCCTGCTGCGTAGATCACACCCAAGGCCACCATCACCAGCAACTGTCCGCGAACGAACGCTCCGAGCACTTCATGGCACTCACCCGCCAGCGACACCGCACGCTCTTCACGCTCACGGGGCAGCAGGCTGCGAACCTTGGCCATCATCAGGTCCCAATCGCGCAACAAGTAGAAGCTCACCACCGGAATCAACACCAGATTCGCCAGCCAGCCGATCAACGCCAGCCCCGAGGCAGTGGCATGACTCAGCACCACGCCGACAACATCGGTGGTCTGACTCATATGCTCGCTGATGGCTGCCTTCAGCTTGTCGAACTTCCAGAAACCGTCCGACAAGCCGAACTTCGATTGCGCCCAAGGCAACGCGGTGTGCTGTATCCAATCGAGCATCTGCGGGGCCAGCTCATACAAACGAAACAACTGCCTGGCGAGCAGCGGTACCAATACCAACAGCAACGCGGTGAAGATCAATGTAAACAGGGTAAACACCGCGACTACACCCCAGGTTCGGGACAGGCCCGCTCTCTCCAGTCGATCCACCAGCGGATCAAACAGGTAGGCCAACAACAGCGCCACCAGGAACGGCGTCAGGATCGGGTGCAACAACCAGACAAACGCGCAAAGCAGGACCACCCCACCGAGCCAGAACCAACGCCGCGTATCGGCCATGAACCACTCCATTGCTTCTATATAAAGAAAGAAAAACTACCAGCGATAACGCAGTTGCGGTGTCGGGGCCGGCGCAGGCACCGCACCACCGGCGGCAGGCTGAACCGGCACTGCCGGGGTCGGGGCCTGACCCGCCGGCGCTTCCTGCAGCCTCGCCAGCGACAGCTGTGCGCGCAGTTGATCAACGCTGCCATTGACCCGGTACACAATCCGATCGCCCTCGACGCTTTGAACGCGCCCGCCAAATGGCTCCAGCAAGCGTCCAAGGGACGCGTAGTGCTCAAGATTCATGCCTTGCACTTCCAGCAATTGCGCGCTCGAAGCGCCGGGCCTGGCGACAAACCGCGGCGCCAGGCGCTCATTGACCGCCAGCATCACCGCATCGGCCACGGCGGCCTGATCGGCGCCCTGCACGGTGCCGGCCTCTTTCTGATCGCCCAGCCACAGACGCCACTTGGCTTGCCACTGCCCCCCCTCTTCCTGGGCGTGTACCGCGAGCAGGGCATCGGCGTTGTAGCGTTCCGAGGCCGCATTCAAAGGCGCGGGATCTGCACCCTCCAGATTTGGCGCGGTCGCAACGATCTGCTCATTCAAATCCGCCAACGGCAGGTGCAGCGGCAAGCCTCGGTGCTGTGCAGCCCGACGCAGCGGTGCCGCACTGGCCTGACCGTCGCCGACCAGACTTGAACCCTCGGCGGAATCATTCAGCCACCAACCGAGGATCGACGGCCGACTGGCCCCCCACACGCCCAGTCCGGCGCTGCGCAAGGCCTGCTCGGTAGTGCCCGGATCGAAATCGACTTTCAGGACTTCCGGCGGCCCGGCATCAAAGCCGTATTGGCTGATGATCTGTTGCGGGTCCTTGCGAATCGCTGCCAGCCCCGGACTCTGAGCGGCCTTGGGGTCGCCGGTCAGGCGCAACACCAAGGTGTCCAGCGCTCGTTGAGTCGCCTGGTCGCGCTCCTCGGGCGACTGGCCATTCACCGGCTCGCGCACCTGGTAAAGGCCTTTGACGGTTTCGGCATGACTGACCAGGCTGACCAATGACAAACAACCTGCAAACAAGAAATTACAAAAACGCATGAGAGATTCCTGACGACAAGAGCGGCTGGAACAGACCGCATGAAGACGATCGAGCAAGGCTGTGACCATCGCCCGATGCAAAACATTCACACGTCCGGGGTATGTTTTCGCACTGTCATAACGATAGACGGTTAATCTCGATACCTTATACAGCCATGCAGGATGCCACCGACACCGCGTATCAACGGTTTTTTTTGAACGGATATGGCCCTGCTGTCGGCCTGAGGATGGCCGCTGCGGCTCAAGCCTGATAAAATCGCGCGCCTTCGCAGACCGGCAATCGCCGGGCAATGTCCGAATAGCGTGCAAGGCTCTCGCCTACGCAGTTTCGGCGTTCCCGATGGACTCGGTCGTTACCCAGAAATCCCCCCCTAAAGGCCTGGATCATGAGCAAGCAACCCTCCCTGAGCTACAAGGACGCCGGTGTAGACATCGACGCCGGTGAAGCATTGGTCGAACGCATCAAGAGCGTCGCCAAGCGCACTGCGCGCCCGGAAGTCATGGGCGGCCTGGGCGGTTTCGGCGCCCTCTGCGAAATCCCGGCCGGCTACAAGCAGCCTGTGCTGGTTTCCGGTACTGACGGCGTCGGCACCAAGCTGCGTCTGGCACTGAACCTGAACAAGCACGACAGCATCGGCATCGACCTGGTTGCCATGTGTGTCAACGACCTGGTGGTGTGTGGCGCCGAGCCGCTGTTCTTCCTCGACTACTACGCTACCGGCAAACTGAACGTCGACACCGCTGCCCAGGTTGTGACCGGCATCGGTGCTGGCTGCGAACTGTCGGGTTGCTCGCTGGTTGGCGGCGAAACCGCTGAAATGCCGGGCATGTACGAAGGCGAAGACTACGACCTGGCCGGTTTCTGCGTCGGTGTCGTGGAAAAATCCGAAATCATCGACGGTTCCAAGGTTGCCGCTGGCGATGCCCTGCTCGCCCTGCCGTCTTCCGGCCCGCACTCCAACGGCTACTCGCTGATCCGCAAGATCATCGAAGTGTCCGGTGCCGACATCGAAAACACCCAGCTCGACGGCAAGCCGCTGACCGACCTGTTGATGGCCCCGACCCGCATCTATGTGAAGCCGCTGCTCAAGCTGATCAAGGAAACCGGCGCAGTCAAAGCCATGGCCCACATCACCGGTGGCGGCCTGCTGGACAACATCCCGCGCGTGCTGCCAAAAGGCGCACAGGCCGTGATTGACGTAGCAAGCTGGAATCGCCCGTCGGTGTTCGACTGGCTGCAAGAGAAAGGTAACGTTGACGAGAACGAAATGCACCGCGTGCTGAACTGCGGCGTGGGCATGGTCATCTGCGTGGCTCAAGAGCACGTTGAAGCCGCCCTGAACGTTCTGCGCGAAGCGGGCGAGCAGCCTTGGGTCATCGGCCAGATCTCCACCGCTGCCGAAGGCGCGGCTTCGGTTGTACTGAACAACCTCAAGGCACACTAATGCAAGAGCGGATGCCTGCGACCTGTAATGTCGTGGTGCTGTTGTCCGGCACCGGCAGTAACTTGCAGGCCCTGATCGACAGCACGCGGACCGGCGACAGCCCGGTCCGCATCGCTGCGGTGATTTCCAACCGCGCCGACGCCTATGGCCTGCAACGCGCCAAGGACGCGGGTATCGACACCCGCACCCTGGATCACAAGGCTTTCGAAGGTCGCGAGGCCTTCGACGCCGCGCTGATCGAACTGATCGACGCCTTCAATCCCGAACTCGTGGTACTGGCCGGATTCATGCGCATTCTCAGCGCGGGTTTCGTACGCCACTATCAGGGTCGCCTGCTCAATATCCATCCCTCGCTGCTACCCAAATACAAAGGGTTACACACTCATCAGCGCGCGCTGGAGGCTGGCGACGCCGAGCATGGCTGCTCCGTGCACTTCGTCACCGAGGAACTCGATGGCGGACCACTGGTCGTACAGGCTGTAATACCGGTAGAGTTACAGGATTCGCCACAGAGTCTGGCGCAGCGGGTCCATGTTCAGGAGCACCTGATCTACCCGATGGCCGTACGCTGGTTTGCCGAAGGCCGTCTAGCCCTCGGCGAGCAAGGTGCTTTACTGGATGGACAGTTACTCGCGGCCAGCGGCCACTTGATTCGAAACTAGGAGATTTTATGCGTCGCGCCCTGCTCTTCGCTTGCGCTCTGCTCGCCTTGCCCTTCGCCCAGGCGGCAGACCTTCAACCCTTCTCCGCCAGCTACACCGCCGACTGGAAACAGCTGCCCATGAGCGGCACTGCCGAACGCAGCCTGGAAAAAACCAGCGACGGCAAATGGAAACTGAGTTTCAAGGCGTCGATGATGATCGCCAGCCTGACCGAAGAAAGCACCCTGACCCCGGACAAGGACACGCTTCTTCCAGAGTCGTACCACTTTGAACGTGGCGGTTTGGGCAAAGCCAAGAAATCGGACCTGGATTTCGACTGGAACACCAAAGTGATCACCGGCACCGATCGCGGCGACGCGGTCAAGGTTGCGCTGAACCGCGGCATGCTCGACAAATCCACCTACCAGTTGGCCTTGCAGCAAGACGTTGCCGCGGGCAAGAAAAGCATGAGCTATCAGGTGGTCGACGGCAATGAAGTCGATACCTATGACTTCCGCGTGCTGGGCGCTGAAAAGGTCGACACCAAGGCCGGCAAGATCGATGCGATCAAGGTTGAACGTGTACGTGACCCTACACAAAACAAACGCATCACTGTGATGTGGTTCGCCAAGGACTGGGATTACCTGCTGGTCCGCCTGCAACAGGTCGAAACCGACGGCAAGGAGTACAACATCATGCTCCTGGACGGCACGGTCAACGGCAAGACTGTCAAAGGCAGCTGATCCGAACCGAAACGAAAAGCCCCGCATCGCGGGGCTTTTTTTCGCCAGTCATTCAGACCGAAAACCGCGCCACCAGCGTATTCAGGTCTACCGCCAACCGCGACAACTCCTGACTCGCCGCGCTAGTCTGATTCGCTCCGGCCGAGCTCTGTTGCGCCAGGTCACGGATATTCATCAAGTTGCGATCCACCTCCCGCGCTACCGCCGCCTGCTCCTCCGAGGCACTGGCAATCACGATATTGCGCTCATTGATCACGGTGAATGCCGAGGCGATATCTTCCAGGGCAACGCCCGCCGCTTTCGCTGCCTCCAGCGTCGAGCGCGCCCGGGTGTTGCTCTGCTGCATGGCACTGACAGCCAGATCAGTTCCCTGCTGGATACCCGTAATCATCTGCTCGATTTCCCGGGTCGATTGCTGGGTGCGATGCGCCAGAGCCCGCACTTCATCGGCCACTACCGCAAACCCGCGCCCGGCCTCCCCGGCCCGTGCGGCTTCGATTGCCGCGTTCAGGGCCAGCAGATTGGTCTGCTCGGCAATCGCGCGAATCACGTCCAGTACCGTAGTGATGCCATACACTTTCTGCGCCAGGTCTTCGACCTGAGTGACGTTGGTGGTGACATCTTCAGCCAGCGACTCGATCGACAGCACAGTCTGGTGCACTTGTTCGCGACCATGCTGAGCAATGCGGTCGGACTCGCGCGAGGCCTGCGACGTTGCGGCGGCATTGCTCGCCACTTCTTCCACGGCGGCGGTCATCTGGTTGACCGCCGTGGCCGCCTGCTCGATCTCCAGGCTCTGCTGGTGCAGGCCACGGGTGGCGTCTTCCGTGACGCTACTGAGCTCCTCCGAAGCCGAGGCCAATTGGCTGGATGAATCGGATATACGCTGGATGGTTTCACGCAAACTCTGTTGCATGCTCTTGAGCGCATGCAGCAGCCGCGCAGGTTCATCCTTGCCGGTAATGCTGATTGCTGCGGTGAGGTCGCCGCCGGCGACCACCTCGGCCACTTTCAACGACTGTGACAGCGGCAACACGATACTGCGTGTCAACAGCAGTGCCAGGCCAATGGTGATCAACGCGGTCACACCGATCATCACCCCGACCCAGATCCGCGACTGGTTGAACACAAGGCGTCCCGCTTCAGTCGCCAGATTGGCGTTGTGCTTGTTGAGTTCGACCAACTCCCTGAGGGTGAGCGTGATCTCATCGGCCAGCGGATTCATCTCGCCATTGAGAATGGCCGCCGCCTCTTCCACCCGTCCCTGGGTAGCTTCAGCCATCACCTGACTCTGGAACTGCAGATATTTGCTCTCGGCAGCCTTGAAGCGATCGAACAACACGCGATCTTCAGGCAGCACGATCAACTTGTCATAACGTTGCTTGGCATCGCCGAGAACATTTTTGAGTTCGTTGATTTTGTTGACGTTCTGCGCCTGTGCCTGTGGATCGCGATTGATCAGCAAACGCATGGTCAGCGCCCGCAGTCGCAACATGTCCTGATTCATATCACCGACCGCCATCACACTGGGCAGCCAGTTGTCATCGACCTGATCGGACTGCGCCCGCATATTCGACATTTGCAGCAGAGCGAACGCCCCCAATCCAAAAACCATCAACGCCAACAGGCCAAAACCGAGACTCGCGCGTGGCGCAATATTGAGACTTCTGATACTCATTCCCCTGGTTCCTTCCAAAAGCGCTGCATCAGGCAGCTGGTTCTTTAGACGGTATCGGACTGTTGAAAAATTGCATAAGACGAAAAAGTGATATCAAAACACCATTACCATTACGGTAACGATTCAGCGAAAAGACTCACCCGTACAAGAAAACCGGAACGCACATCCGGCACCATGCTCTATACCTTCAAGGTCTTTTTGATCGAATAAATGTCCTGTTGCTTGCGAGGTTTCCCATGACCATTACTGTCAACACCGTCTCCGCCGAAGGTTTCCGTCACAGCGTGCAAATCGATGACCATGAACTCTTTGCCGATGTGCCGACCACCGCAGGCGGCGAAGGCTCGGCCCCCGAGCCGCACGATTACTTCGACGCTGCACTCGGCGCGTGCAAGGCCCTGACTTTGAAGCTGTATGCAAAGAAAAAAGACATCCCGTTGACCGGTGTCGGCGTCGAGGTCAAGCGCGACAACAGCCTGGAACAGAAAGGCCAATACGCGCTGCACGTCAAACTGACCCTCAAGGGTGTGCTCACCGACGCCCAGCGCGAAGAACTGCACCGCGTGGCCGATCGCTGCCCGATCCACAAGCTGATGACCACGTCTGAAGTCAGCATCGAAACGCACTTGTCCGAAGGAGCGTTCAGCCAATAGCGGCAAGGGCCGCGCAAGCGGGTTATGCTCGACCGCATCACCCGCTCAGCCTGGAACGCACCATGAACACTCCGCTCGTGATTCGCCCCCGCCCCGAAGATGTCGAAGGCCAGCCGATTCTCCGCCCGTTGCCATCTGCCAGGTGCCGCAGCGTCGGACCATTCGTGTTTTTTGATCACATGCTGGAAACCCGTTATCCACCGGGCAAAGGCATGAACATCCGCCAGCACCCGCACATTGGCCTGTCCACCCTCACCTACTTGTTCCAGGGGCAAATCCAGCACAAGGACAGCCTCGGTTCGGATCAGGTTGTCGATACCGGCGATGTCAGCTGGATGACGGCCGGCAGCGCTATCGCCCACGTGGAACGCACGCCCGAGCCCCTGAAAGAAAGCGGCTTCACGATGCACGGCTTGCAGATCTGGCTGGCTTCGCCCAAGGACAAAGAACAGGGCCCGGGGCATTACAGCCACCATCCGGCGTCCACATTGCCGGTCAGCGAAAACCTGGGGGTGAAGATTCGCATGATTGCCGGGTCAGGCTTTTGCCTGGAATCACCGGTACCGGTGCTTTCTCCTACCTTGTACGCGGAATTGCACCTGCAAACGGCGACAACGCTGCTGATCCCCACCGAGCATGAAGAACGTGCGCTGTATGTGTTGAGCGGCGAGGTGCAACTGGAGGGCGAACTTCTGGAGCCCTACACGCTAGTGGTGCTGCCGGCCGGGGAAGAGATGACGCTGTTCGCCGAGAACGACTGTCATGCCGTGCTGTTTGGTGGAGCGCCACTGGATGGGCCACGGCGGATCAACTGGAATTTTGTCGCGAGCGATCCGGCGGCTATCGATGAAGCGCGTCGGCGCTGGGCGGCTGGGGATTGGCCGACGGTGCCGGGAGAAGTTGAGCGGATCGAATTGCCTTAAAATCTTTTCCGTCAGTTACATCGTCTTCGCGAGCAGGCTCGCTCCCACAGGGATATGCATTCCGCTGTGGGAGCGAGCCTGCTCGCGAAGAGGCCTTGTCAGGCACCGATTCACCCAGTGCCTAAAGTTGAATCAACCCTTGAACACTTCATCCAACAAGTTATGCATCGACGTGAATGCCCGCGCGGCAATCTTCGCGTCATACATCATCATGCCCGGCACCTTGGCGTGCGGGTCGGTGAACGAGTGGAATGCACCGCCGTAGCTCAGCAATTGCCAGTCCACACCGGCCGCGTTCATTTCATCTTCGAACGCTGGCAACTGCTCCTTCGGCACCAGTGGATCGGAGGCACCGTGCAGTACCAGGACCTTGCCCTTGATGTTTTTCGCATCGGCCGGGTTCGGTGTGTCCAGCGTGCCGTGGAACGATACGGCGGCCTTCACCGGCGCGCCGGTACGGGCAAGTTCCAGGGCACAGCAACCACCGAAGCAGAAACCGTAGGTCGCCAGTTTCGACGTATCGACCGCCGCTTCGCCCTGCTTTTGCAATTGTTCGAACGCTGCCTGCATACGCTTGCGCAGCAATGCCCGGTCATTCTTCAGCGGCATCATCGCCGCGCCTGCCTCATCGTTGTTCGTCGGACGAACCGCCTGGCCATAGAGGTCCGCAATCAGCACCACGTAGCCCTTGGCCGCCACCGATTTGGCGATCTCTTCGGCACCGGCGCCGACGCCCATCCAGTTCGGCGCCATCAACAAACCCGGGCGCGGGCCTTTATGGTCGGCGTCGAAAGCCAGGCGGCTTTCGTAAGCCTGGCCGTCAATCTGATAAGCAACGGAACGTACAGTGATTTGGCTCATTTCTGACTCCTAATGTTTAAACACCGGAATGAAAAAACCCGCCGAAGCGGGTTTTTCTACAACACAGTTAAGCCGATAGCTCGACCAACAGCTTGTTCAGACGGCGCACATAAGCCGCCGGATCTTTCAAGCTGTCACCGGCCGCCAAGGCCGCCTGATCGAAGAGGATGTGCGACAGGTCGCCGAAGCGCTCGTCGCTCTGCTCGTTGTCGAGCTTCTCGATCAGCGGGTGAGCCGGGTTGAATTCGAAGATCGGCTTCGAATCCGGCACCTTCTGGCCGCTGGCTTCGAGGATCTGACGCATCTGCAGACCCAGGTCCTGCTCGCCGATGGCGAGGATCGCCGGGGAGTCGGTCAGGCGGTGGGAAACCCGCACTTCGGCAACGGATTCGCCCAGCGCGGTCTTCAAGCGCTCGACCAGACCTTCCTTCGCCTTGGCGACTTCTTCCGCGGCCTTCTTGTCCTCTTCCGAGTCCAGGTTGCCCAGGTCCAGATCACCGCGCGCCACGTCGACGAAGCTCTTGCCGTCGAAGTCGCTGAGGTAACTCATCAGCCACTCGTCGATGCGGTCGGTCAACAGCAGCACTTCGATGCCTTTCTTGCGGAAGACTTCCAGGTGCGGGCTGTTCTTGACCTGCGCGTAGGTTTCGCCGGTCAGGTAGTAGATCTTGTCCTGACCTTCCTTGGCGCGCGCCAGGTACTCGGCCAGGCCGACAACCTGTTCGCCATCGTCGCCACTGGTCGATGCGAAACGCAGCAGACCGGCGATTTTTTCCTTGTTGGCGAAATCTTCTGCCGGGCCTTCTTTCATGACCTGACCGAAGTTTTTCCAGAAGCCCTTGTATTGCTCCGGCTCGTTCTTCGCCAGTTTTTCCAGCATGTCCAGAACGCGCTTGGTCAACGCCGACTTCATGGAGTCGATGATCGGGTCTTTCTGCAGGATTTCCCGCGACACGTTCAGCGACAGGTCGTTGGAGTCGACCACGCCCTTGATGAAGCGCAGGTACAGCGGCAGGAAGGACTCGGCCTGATCCATGACGAACACGCGCTGCACATACAGTTTCAGGCCCTTGGGTGCTTCACGCTGGTACAGGTCAAACGGCGCTCGGCTCGGCACGTACAGCAGCGAGCTGTACTCCAGCTTGCCTTCTACCTTGTTGTGGCTCCAGCTCAGCGGGTTTTCGAAATCGTGGGCGATGTGCTTGTAAAACTCTTGGTACTCCTCGTCCTTGATCTCGGTACGCGGACGGGTCCACAGGGCGCTGGCGCGGTTGACGGTTTCCCATTCAACGGCTGGCTTCTCCTCGCCTTCAGCAGCTGCCACTTCTTTCGGCAACTCGATCGGCAAGGCAATGTGATCGGAGTACTTCTTGATGATGTTACGCAGGCGCCAGCCATCGGCGAACTCGTCTTCACCGGATTTCAGGTGCAGGACGATGCGGGTACCGCGCTCGGCCTTGTCGATGGTCGCGACTTCGAAATTGCCTTCGCCCCTGGACGACCAGTGCACGCCTTCGCTGGCGGCACTGCCGGCACGACGGCTGAACACATCGACTTTGTCGGCGACGATGAATGCGGAGTAGAAACCGACACCGAACTGGCCGATCAGGTGCGAATCTTTCTTCTGGTCGCCGGTCAGGTGCTTCATGAAATCGGCGGTGCCGGACTTGGCGATGGTGCCCAGGTGGGTGATCGCATCTTCGCGGCTCATGCCGATACCGTTGTCTTCGAGGGTGACGGTTTTAGCGTCCTTGTCGAAGCTCACGCGGATTTTCAGTTCGGCACCACCTTCCAGCAGCTCTGGCTTGGCCAGGGCTTCGAAACGTAATTTGTCAACAGCGTCAGAGGCGTTCGAGATCAATTCGCGAAGGAAAATTTCCTTGTTGGAATACAGCGAATGGATCATGAGATGCAGCAGCTGCTTCACCTCGGTCTGGAAGCCCAGGGTTTCCTTTTGAGTTTCCACACTCATGGTCATCAAACTCCAATCAGATGGCATAAGCCGCGACCTTGAGGGGCAGCGGCGGGTTGTCCTCAGAGTTTGGGGCTGAGTTCAGGATTTCAAGGGCTCCTCGAGTTTGAAATGTGCACGGGCCGTGGCAATGGGTTCGGCCTCGGTGCTTTGCCAGGCGGTAATCGCCACGTTGGCAACCCGGCGACCCTGGCGGCAAACCTGGCATCGGGCCCAGGTATCGCGAAACTGCCCGGCACGCAGGTAATCCAGGGAGAAGTCGATGATCTTCGGCACCCCGGGCGTTCCGGTAAACACCAGCAGGTGCAGCGCAGCGGCCAATTCCATGAAACCGGCGATCACACCGCCGTGAATCGCCGGCAACAAAGGGTTACCAATGTTGTCCTTGTTCGCGGGCAGCTTGAACAGCAACTCATCTCCCACTCTTGAACATTCGACACCGATCAGTCGGGCATAAGGAATCAGATCCAGCAGCGAGGCGTAATCGCCCTGCTCGTGGGCCTTTTGCAATTGGTCCTTCAGAGACTCGCTCATTGCGCACCTCCGGCAACTGCGCCACCAAACCCCTTGGTACCCTTGATGCCCTTGCCCATGCGCATGAAAGTGCCCACCACATGGGCAATGGGTTGCCCGGGATCATCCTGATAGGCGAAGCCACGGGCAAAAATCACGTCGGTGGTAACCCGATAGCACTGGGCAAAGCCGTAGACATTCTTATACGGCTCGGCGGCGTGCATGTAGTCGATGCGCAGGTCGAGGGTCGGGCAGACTTCGAATTCCGGGAGCACGCAGAGTGTCGCCATGCCACAGGCCGTGTCCATCAGCGAAGTCAGCGCCCCGCCATGAATCACGCCGGTTTCGGGATTGCCGACGATCTGCGGGCTATACGGCAGCACAATTGTCAGCCCTTCACTACTGGCGCTGTGAACGCTTAGTCCAAGTACCTGGCAATGTCGCAGCGCCGACAGAAAGCGCTTCGCACGCTCAAAAACAGGGTTTTCAGCCATTTGATAAAAGCTCTTGTTTATGTCCGTACAGTGCGGTGGAGGCTCGGGTAAAAGTTCCGCACTAGAACAAACTTATATATCTGAAAGAATTAAGGAACTTAACCCTGATGCGTGGGCTCTTAATGCCAGTAGATGCTTTTCATCAGGAGAAACACCCCATGCGTAAGACTTTAGCTATTGCCTTGATGTTGACCGCTTCCCTCGGTCTCGCTGCCTGCGATAAAAAATCCGAGGACAAAGCTCAAGATGCTAACCAACATGCTGAGCAAGCCCAGCAAAAAATGAACGAAGCTCAGGATAAAGTGAACGACGCGGCGAAAGAAAACGCCGAAGCCGCCAAAGATCAGGCTCCGGCTGCTCCGGCTGCTCCAGCCACTCCGGCCGCTCCGGAAGCGCCTAAAAACTAATCCGGTTTTTAGCGTGACAAAAGAAACCCCGCCAAGTGCGGGTTTTCTTTTGCCTTGAAAAAAGCGGTTAGAGCAAAATCGTTCGAAAAGTCGGACTAATCGTCAACAACAGCGAACAGATTAATCCCACCAGCCAAACCATACTGCGTTGCCAGGCCAGGTCCTTCCAGTAACACACCAGGTAAATAACCCGCGAGACCACAAAGATGATCGCCAGACAGTCGATCAGCCATCCCTCCGTCTGCGTGGTATGCGCCATCAACACACCCACCGCGAACAACATGAACGCTTCGAAACTATTCTGATGCGCAGCTACTGCCCGGGCACCCAGGCCTGTGAGTTGCATCTGCTGCTGGCGCGGCAGGTGGTTATCGTAGCCGCCCTGCTCTTTCATGGCGCTGGTAACGGGGATTCGCGCCAGGTAGATCAACACCGCACTGATAAACACGCACCAGAATGGAATACTCATCAAGCAGCCTCTTTGATCACCTCCGGCAACGGCGCCTCTGTAGGGGTATAGACCATCACGTCGAGAACGTCGGAATGAAACTCACGGCGGTACAAAACAAACACGACGCCGGCACTCATCAACATGAATAACCATGGGCTGACAAACCAGGCCAGCATGGTCATGCCGAAGTAGTAGGAACGCAGCCCGAAGTTGAACTGGTTGGCGGCCATGGAGATGACGCGGGCCGCGCGGGAAGCAAACGCCTTGCGCTCTTGCTCCGTCACATGGCGCTCGCCGGCCATCGGTGCCGAGCCCACCAGTACCGCCGCAAAGTTGTATTGGCGCATGCACCAGCTGAACGTGAAGAACGCATAGACAAACACCAGCGCCAGGCACAGCAACTTGATTTCCGACATTCCCTGGGACGCCTGTTGCACCATCGGGATATCCGCCAGCAACGATACCGCCCGCTCCGAAGCCCCCAACACGGTGAGAATGCCGGCCAGGATAATCAACGTACTGGAGGCGAAGAACGAAGCATTGCGCTCCAGATTGCCGATCACGCTGGCATCGGCGATGCGGTTGTCACGCAGCAGCATGCGGCGCATCCAGTCCTCACGATAAAGGTGCAGCACACTGGCCAGGCACGCGGTGTCACGGCCTTTCCAGGTGGCATAACGGGTGTACCCGCCCCAGCAGGTAACAAACCAGATGGCGGCAAGAATGTGGATCAGGTTGGTTTGGATGAACGACATGCAGGTCCTTGTGATGTTATGGCAGGAACACCGAACCTTGTGGGAGCGAGCCTGCTCGCGAAAGCGGCAGATCAATCAACATTTACGCTGAATGTAACGACGCCTTCGCGAGCAGGCTCGCTCCCACATCAGGTCTTGGCAGTCTTTCGACGTTAGCTCAATGAAAAAGGCACCGCATCCCCAGATAAAAAAATGCCCCGTATCGATTGATACGGGGCATTTCCGTTTCTGCTCGAAACCCGCTTGTGGCGGGCCGTGGAGCGACTTAAGCCAAGGCTTCTTCGCGTTTGCCCAGCAGACGATCAAAGACAACTGCGACGACCAGCGTCATCACCGATGGCACCAGCCAGGCCAGACCCTGCTCGCTCAGCGGCAGGTGAGCCAATTGCGTCGGCATCCAGTCTGCCAGACCAGCCCCCTTCAGGGCGTCGATCAGGCCGAAGAGGAACGATACCAGCATGACCGGGCCGACAATGCGACCCTGCTCGTGCCAGAAGTCCTTGCAGAAGCTCAGGGCCACCAGGGCGATGCACGGCGGGTAGATCGCGGTCAGCACCGGGATCGAGAACGCAATCAGCTTGGTCAGGCCCAGGTTGGACACCAGCAGGGAGAATGCAGCAAGGATGATGACCAGCGTCTTGTAGGACAGTGGCAGTACTCGGCTGAAGTACTCGGCGCAGGCACAGGTCAGGCCAACCGCGGTCACCAGGCACGCCAGCGAAATCAACACGGCGAGGAAACCACTGCCCAGCGAACCGAAGGTGTGCTGCACGTAAGCGTGCAATACCGCCGCGCCATTGGTAGCGCCTGCGGCCACTTCATGGCTGCCCGAACCGAGACGGAACAGGCTGACATACACCAGCGCCAGGCCCACACCGGCAATCAGACCGGCGATGATCGCATAGCGGGTGATCAGTGCAGGCGACTCGACGCCACGGGAGCGGATGGCGTTGACGATGACGATACCGAACACCAGGGCGCCCAGGGTATCCATAGTCAGGTAACCATTGATGAAGCCCTGGGAAAACGGCGCCGCCACGTATTCCGGCGTCGCATGGCCAATGTCACCGGCCGGCAGAGCGAATGCGGCAATGCCCAGCACCGCCAGGGCGATGATCTTCAGCGGAGCGAGGAAGCGCCCTACGGTATCGAGCAGACGGCCCGGATACAGCGAGATGAAGAACACCAGCAGGAAGTAGACCGAGCTGTACAGGAACAACGCCAGCGGGCTCTCGCCGGTCAGCGGCGCCAGACCCACTTCGAACGATACTGTCGCGGTACGAGGCGTTGCGAAGAGCGGGCCCACGGCCAGGTAGCACGCCGCCGCCAACAGGCCGCCGGCGATTTTACCGATCGGGCTGCTCAACGCATCCATTGCGCCACCGACCTTGGCCAGGGCCACAACGGTGATCACCGGCAAACCGACCGCGGTGACCAGGAAACCCAGCGCCGCCATCCAGACATTAGGTCCGGACTGCAAACCGACGATAGGTGGGAAGATGATGTTGCCAGCCCCGACGAACAGGGCAAACGTCATAAAACCAAGTGCCAGGATGTCCTGGCCTTTCAACACTTTCATTAAGGAAATACCACACTACTGAATCGGAATTTAGAGAGGGATTTCCCTATGGGTGAGGGAAATGCTGTCAGTCCGTATAAGACCGACCCTTTTAGCGCGTTGCCGCCTTGTGGGCCGCGGACGCAAAAATGGCGCGTAGCGTAACGAATTTGGCCGTCAAACGCACTGTTAGAGGGCGAACTATCCGATCTACGACATTTGTGTGTCGCATTTTCGCATGTAAATGGTTAGCGTCTGTAAGTCCGCCTTCGCGGGCTTGCTCCGGGCGGCGTTCCGACGATAGCGTCCGCACGGTCGGCGCAAATCCCGAAAACGACAAAGGCCACCCGAAGGTGGCCTTTGTTTGGTGAAGCGTCAGTCAAGCACGAAGCTTACTTGACAGCCCAACCAGTCAGCTCGGCCAGGGCCTTGCCGATGTCTGCCAGCGAACGCACGGTTTTCACGCCTGCGTCTTGCAGAGCAGCGAATTTCTCGTCTGCAGTGCCTTTGCCGCCAGAGATGATTGCACCAGCATGGCCCATGCGCTTGCCCGGAGGAGCAGTCACACCAGCGATGTAGGAAACAACCGGCTTGGTCACGTTTGCCTTGATGTAGGCAGCCGCTTCTTCTTCAGCCGAACCGCCGATCTCGCCGATCATCACGATCGCTTCGGTCTTCGGGTCTTCCTGGAACAGCTTCAGGATGTCGATGAAGTTCGAACCCGGGATCGGGTCACCGCCGATGCCGACGCAAGTCGACTGACCGAAACCGGCGTCAGTAGTCTGCTTCACAGCTTCGTAGGTCAGGGTGCCGGAACGGGAAACGATACCGACCTTGCCTGGCAAGTGAATGTGACCTGGCATGATGCCGATCTTGCATTCGCCTGGAGTGATCACGCCTGGGCAGTTAGGGCCGATCAGGGTAACACCCAGCTCGTCGCACTTGACCTTGGCATCCAGCATGTCCAGGGTAGGAATGCCTTCGGTGATGCACACGATCAGCTTGATGCCGCCGAAGGCAGCTTCCAGGATCGAGTCCTTGCAGAAAGGAGCCGGAACGTAGATCACGCTGGCGGTGGCGCCAGTGGCAGCTACGGCGTCTTTCACGGTGTTGAACACTGGCAGGCCCAGGTGCTCGGTGCCGCCTTTGCCTGGAGTTACACCACCAACCATCTTGGTGCCGTACTCGATGGCTTGCTGGGTGTGGAAACTACCTTGCGAACCGGTAATACCCTGGCAGATAACCTTGGTGTCTTTATTGATCAGGACGCTCATTATTTGCCCTCCGCAGCTTTGACAACTTGTTGAGCAGCGTCGGTCAGGCTGGTAGCAGCGATGATGTTCAAACCGCTTTCTGCCAGTACTTTAGCGCCCAGCTCAGCGTTGTTGCCTTCAAGGCGAACAACAACCGGGATTTTCACGCCGACTTCTTTCACTGCACCGATGATGCCTTCGGCAATCATGTCGCAACGAACGATGCCGCCGAAGATGTTGACCAGTACTGCAGCGACGTTAGTGTCGGACAGGATGATCTTGAACGCTTCGGTAACGCGTTCCTTGGTAGCACCGCCGCCCACGTCGAGGAAGTTGGCTGGCTTGCCGCCATGCAGGTTGACGATGTCCATGGTACCCATGGCCAGGCCGGCACCGTTGACCATGCAACCGATGTTGCCTTCCAGCGCTACGTAGTTCAGTTCGAACTTGGCAGCGTGCGCTTCGCGCGGATCGTCTTGCGACGGATCGTGGAAAGTCTTCAGCTTCGGCTGACGGTACATGGCGTTGGCGTCGATGTTGATCTTGGCGTCCAGGCAGTGCAGATCGCCGTCAGCCTTGATCACCAGCGGGTTCACTTCCAGCAGGGCCAGATCGTGATCCTGGAACAGTTTGGCCAGACCTACGAAGATCTTGGCGAACTGGGCAACTTGCTTGCCTTCCAGACCCAGCTGGAATGCCAGCTCGCGACCCTGGAATGGCTGAGCGCCAACCAGTGGGTCGATAGTGGCTTTCAGAATTTTTTCTGGAGTGTCGTGAGCGATTTTCTCGATGTCCACGCCACCTTCGGTGGAAGCCATGAACACGATACGACGGCTCGAACGGTCAACGACAGCGCCCAGGTACAGTTCTTTAGCGATATCAGTGCACGATTCAACCAGGATCTTGGTGACTGGCTGACCGTTGGCGTCAGTCTGGTAAGTCACCAGACGCTTGCCCAGCCACTGCTGTGCGAAGGCTTTGGCGTCTTCTTTGTTGCGAACCAGCTTGACGCCGCCCGCTTTACCGCGACCACCGGCGTGGACCTGGGCTTTGACAACCCACTCGCTGCCGCCGATTTTGTCGCAAGCTTCTGCTGCTGCTTCCGGGGTGTCTACCGCGTAACCGGTGGAAACTGGCAGGCCGTACTCAGCGAACAGCTGCTTACCCTGATACTCGTGAAGATTCATGCTTATTACCGTCTTCGTTAGGTACTGCGCATTCGGTGCTGCACTCATTCAAGTGCCGCACCACCTGTGACTGCTGCTTGCATGGCCTTTCCGGATACCCGGTACAGCCACGCAAGACTGCGTCCAGCGGATATTCCGCGGTGAGTCTTGCATGCAAGGCTCACGACGGGCCATTCCGCCGTGGTTTCTTATTGTCTTAACGCTTCTTGCGGTTGGCGATGTGGATGGCGCCGCCATTCACTGCCAAAGCAGCTTCGTGCAAGGCTTCAGACAGGGTCGGATGGGAGAAAACCATCATGCCCAGGTCTTCAGCGCTGGTGCCGAATTCCATACCGATCGCGCCCTGCTGAACCAGTTCTGCAGCGCTTGGGCCAATCACGTGAACGCCCAGAACGCGGTCTGTCTTGGCATCTGCGATGACCTTGACGAAACCACCGGTGTCGTTGGCAGCCATGGCACGGCCAGAGGCTGCGAACGGGAAGGTGCCGACGTTAACTTCAACGCCTTCAGCTTTCAAGGCCTGCTCGGTTTTACCGACCCACGCGATTTCCGGGTGAGTATAAATAACCGAAGGGATCAGGTCATAGTTCATCTGAGCCTTGTGGCCCTTGATGCGCTCGACAACCATGATGCCCTCTTCCGAGGCCTTGTGCGCCAGCATCATGCCGCGAACCACGTCACCGATGGCATAGACGCCCGGTACGGTGGTCGCGCAGTGATCGTCAACGTGCACGAAACCGCGCTCGTCCAGGGTCACGCCGCTGTCGGCAGCCAGCAGATCAGTGGTCACCGGACGGCGACCAACGGCTACGATCAGCTTGTCGAAAGTGATGGTCTGTTCGCCGTTGGCGTCGGTGTAGTTCACAACGACTTCGTCGCCGTTCACTTTCGAGCCGGTCACGCGGGCGCCCAGTTTGATATCCAGCCCCTGTTTGGTCAGGGTCTTCAGCGCTTCCTTGGAAACAGCGGTGTCCGCTGCCATCAGGAAGGTGTCCAGAGCTTCGAGGACAGTCACTTCTGCACCCAGACGCGACCAGACCGAACCCAGCTCCAGGCCGATCACGCCAGCGCCGATCACGCCCAGACGCTTTGGTACAGCCTGGAATTCCAGCGCGCCAGTCGAATCAACGATGACTTTCTGGTCAACCGGTGCCGGTGGAATGTCGATCGGACGCGAACCTGGAGCCAGGATGACGTTTTCGGCTTCGATGACTTCAACCGAGCCGTCTGGCTTGGTGACTTCAACTTTCTTGCCGGCCAGCAGTTTGCCGTGGCCCTGGATCGAAATAACGCCGTTGGCCTTGAACAGGGTGGCAACACCGCCGGTCAGGTTCTTGACGATGCCGGCCTTGCGGCCAACCATCGCAGCGACGTCCATTTTGACTTCGCCGGTCGAGATACCGTGGACGTTGAAGCTTTCTTTCGCTTCCTTGTATTTCCAGGAGCTGTCCAGCAGCGCCTTGGAAGGAATGCAGCCTACGTTCAGGCAGGTGCCGCCCAGGGCTTGCTTGCCTTCAGCATCGGTGTACTTCTCGATGCAGGCAGTGCTCAGACCGAGTTGCGCGGCCTTGATGGCAGCCACGTAGCCGCCAGGGCCCGCACCGATCACTACTACGTCAAATTTCTGCGACATTCAAAAAATCCTCTTTAGCGAAAAGCTTCAAGCCGCGAGCGGCAAGCCAGGCTGCGGGTTTTCCGACAGCCTGGGCTTGCAGCTCATGGCTGCTTCTATCAGATATCCAGCAACAGACGAGCCGGATCTTCCAGCAGGTTCTTGATGGTCACCAGGAAGGTCACAGCTTCTTTGCCATCGATCAGACGGTGATCGTAGGACAGTGCCAGGTACATCATCGGGCGGATAACGACCTGACCGTTGATGGCCATAGGACGCTGGATGATGTTGTGCATGCCCAGGATGGCTGCTTGTGGCGGGTTGACGATCGGGGTCGACATCATCGAACCGAAAGTACCGCCGTTGGTGATGGTGAAAGTACCACCGGTCATTTCGTCCATCGACAGTTTGCCGTCACGGGCTTTCTTGCCGAAGGTGGCGATGCCGCCTTCGATTTCAGCCAGGCTCATCAGTTCGGCGTTACGCAGGACCGGTACAACCAGGCCGCGATCGCTGGAAACTGCAACGCCGATGTCAGCGTAGCCGTGGTAAACGATGTCGCCGCCGTCGATCGAGGCGTTGACAGCCGGGAAGCGTTTCAGCGCTTCGGTGGCTGCTTTCACGAAGAACGACATGAAGCCCAGGCGTACGCCGTTGTGGGACTTCTCGAACAGGTCCTTGTACTTCGAACGCAGCGCCATGACTTCGGTCATGTCGACTTCGTTGAAAGTGGTCAGCATCGCCATGTTCGACTGGGCTTCAACCAGACGCTTGGCCACGGTGGCGCGAACGCGGGTCATCGGAACGCGCTTCTCGATGCGGTCGCCAGCAGCGAACACAGGAGCAGCGGCAGCCGGAGCAGCAGCCTTGGCAGGCGCGGCAGCAGGAGCGGCTTTCTTGGCTTCGACAGCGGCAACCACGTCTTCCTTGGTTACACGACCATCTTTGCCAGTGCCTTTGACGGACGCCAGGTTGATGCCGTTTTCTTCGGCCAGCTTGCGAGCGGCTGGAGCTGCGATAGCGTCTTCGTCAGCGCCGGCAGCTGGAGCAGCGGCAGCAGCGGCCGGAGCAGCAGCGGCAGCCGGAGCGGCAGCAGCAACGCCGCCTTCAACGATGGAGCCGAGGACTTCGTCGGACAGAACGGTGTCGCCTTCGTTCTTGACGATTGCGCCCAGCACGCCGTCAGCGGTAGCCAGCACTTCCAGCACGACTTTGTCGGTTTCGATGTCGACGATCAGTTCGTCGCGCTTGACCGCATCGCCCGGTTGTTTGTGCCAGGTGGCAACGGTGCCATCGGCAACCGATTCCGGGAAAGTGGGGGCTTTGATCTCGATAGCCATTGTCTGTGGTTCCTTAAATTCGGTTTCAGGTGCGCGAAGGCGTTAAACAGTAAAGGCGTCTTGCAGCAGCTGTTCCTGCTGTTCGGCGTGCATCGATGCGTAACCGCATGCAGGTGCAGCAGAAGCCTCGCGGCCCGCGTACTCGAGTACGAGCGACTTGTTGAGGTTGCTGATGCTGCGACGCATGTGGTGTTGGCTGCAGTACCACGCACCCTGGTTCATCGGCTCTTCCTGACACCAGACGGCATGCTTGACGTTGGTGTAAGGCGCCAGGACTTCCTTCAAGTCGTCCTCAGGGAATGGGTACAGCTGCTCGATACGCACGATGGCGATGTCGTCACGACCTTCGGCACGGCGTTTTTCCAGCAGGTCGTAGTAGACCTTGCCGCTACACAGAACAACGCGCTCGACCTTTTTCGGGTCCAGGGCATCGATTTCCGGGATAACGGTCTGGAACGAACCTTCGGCCAGATCTTCCAGCGTCGAGATGGCCAGCTTGTGGCGCAGCAGCGACTTCGGAGTCAGGACTACCAAAGGCTTGCGCAGCGGGCGAATGACCTGACGGCGCAGCAAGTGGTAGATCTGAGCCGGCGTCGTCGGCATGCACACCTGAATGTTGTGCTCGGCGCACAGCTGCAGGTAACGCTCCAGACGAGCCGAGGAGTGCTCCGGACCCTGACCTTCATAACCGTGCGGCAGCAGCATGGTCAGACCGCACAGACGGCCCCACTTGTGCTCGCCACTGGTGATGAACTGGTCGATAACTACCTGGGCGCCGTTGGCGAAGTCGCCGAACTGGGCTTCCCAGATAACCAGGGCATTCGGCGTGGTGGTCGAGTAACCGTACTCGAACGCCAACACCGCTTCTTCGGACAGGAACGAGTCGTACAGGTCAAAGCGCGGCTGACCGTCGTACAGGTTCTGCAGCGGGATGTAGGTGCCCGCGTCTTTCTGGTTGTGCAGGACAGCATGACGGTGCGAGAACGTACCGCGGCCGATGTCCTGGCCAGTCATGCGAATCGGGTGACCTTCGAACGCCAGGGTCGCGTACGCCATGGTTTCGGCGTAACCCCAGTTGATCGGCAGGCCGCCGGCTTGCATCTTCTGGCGGTCTTCGTAGATCTTGGCAACCTGACGCTGAACCACGAAGCCTTCCGGGATTTCCAGCAGCTTGGCGGACAGTTCCTGCAAGGTCTTGAGATCGAAGCGAGTGTCGTGACGCGCGGTCCAGGTGTGACCCAGGTACGGACGCCAGTCCACGAACAGTTCCTTGTTCGGCTCCTTGACCAGGCTTTTCACTACGTGCAGACCGTTGTCCAGCGCGTTGCGGTATTCGTCGACTTTCGCCTGGACCCGCTCGGCATCCAGCACGCCGGCCTGAATCAGACGATCGGCATACAGCTCACGGGTGGTGCGCTGCTTGGTGATCTGCTGATACATCAGTGGCTGTGTACCGCTTGGCTCGTCGGCCTCGTTGTGGCCGCGACGGCGGTAGCAGACCAGGTCGATCACCACGTCACGCTTGAACTGCATGCGGTAATCGATGGCCAGCTGGGTCACGAACAATACGGCTTCCGGATCATCACCATTTACATGGAGGATCGGCGCCTGAATCATTTTCGCGACGTCGGTGGCGTACTCGGTGGAACGCGAGTCCAGCGGGTTGCTGATGGTGAAACCAACCTGGTTGTTGACCACGATGTGCACGGTGCCGCCGGTCTTGAAACCGCGGGTCTGCGACATCTGGAAGGTTTCCATGACCACGCCCTGACCTGCGAACGCAGCGTCACCGTGGATGGAGATCGGCAGAACCTTCTCGCCGGTCGGGTCGTTACGACGGTCCTGACGGGCGCGAACCGAACCCTCGACCACCGGGGATACGATTTCCAAGTGGGACGGGTTGAACGCCATGGCCAGGTGAACTTCGCCGCCGGTGGTCATCACGTTGGACGAGAAGCCCTGGTGGTATTTCACGTCACCGGAACCCAGCTCGACCTTCTTCTTGCCTTCGAACTCGTCGAACAGCTCGCGCGGGTTCTTGCCGAAGGTGTTGACCAGCACGTTCAGACGGCCACGGTGGGCCATGCCGATGACGATTTCCTTGGTGCCGTAGGAACCGGAACGCTGGATCAGCTCGTCGAGCATCGGAATCAGGCTCTCGCCGCCTTCCAGACCGAAACGCTTGGTGCCCGGGTATTTGGTGCCCAGGTATTTTTCCAGGCCTTCGCCCGCGGTCACGCGCTCGAGCAAGTGGCTCTTGATGTCGGCGGAGTACGTCGGACGACCGCGTACGCTTTCCAGACGCTGCTGGAACCACTGGCGCTGCTCGGATTCGGTGATGTGCGTAAATTCAGCGCCGATGGTGCGGCAATATGTCTGCTGCAACGCTTCGTGAATTTCGCGTAGGCTCGCCTCCTCTTTGCCGATGAACAGGTCGCCGGCACGGAAGGTCGTATCAAGATCGGCATTGGTCAAGCCGTAATGATTGATCGACAGGTCTGCAGGTGCAGTACGCTGCCACAGCCCCAGCGGGTCAAGCTGGGCTGCCTGGTGGCCACGCATACGGTAGGCCTGGATCAATCGCAGCACTTCAACTTGCTTCTTCTCGTGCTCAGTGCTCACGCTACCGGCGGAAACCGGTTGGGCGCGGCGCTGGTTCTTTGCCAGCAACACGAAATGATCGCGAATTGTGGAGTGCGAAACATCGGTGGCAGAGTTGCCGTCAGCTGGCAACTTCTGGAAGTAGGTGCGCCACTCTTCTGGCACAGCGTTAGGGTCGTGCAGGTAGAGCTCGTAAAGCTCTTCCACATAGGCAGCGTTACTACCGGATAGGTAGGCACTGTTCCACATGCGCTGCATCACGCTTTCTTGCATGCTTGGTCACCCTCGGTTAGGGGAACACCATCGGTGTCGACACCGAGCAAACTTGCAGAAGTCCGAATGCAGCGACCAAAACAAGCCACTAGGATCACACTGATAGTCCGGGTACCAGCCCGGATGCCCCTGCTTGTCTCATTTCTTCAAAATAAGAGCCGCAGCCTTTTAAGCTGCTGCTCAGGTTAAAACTACGGCGCCGGTTGAAGCCTGCGCCGCAGCATCTACGGGTACAGCGGTTCTACGGGTACAGCAGCTGAATCACACGCCGCTCGAGAGCAACATGTTACGGATGTGACCGATGGCCTTAGTCGGGTTCAGGCCTTTCGGACATACGTTGACGCAGTTCATGATCCCGCGGCAGCGGAATACGCTGAACGGGTCATCCAGCGAAGCCAGACGCTCGGATGTCTTGGTGTCACGACTGTCTGCCAGGAAGCGGTACGCTTGCAGCAGGGCAGCCGGGCCCAGGAACTTGTCCGGGTTCCACCAGAAGGACGGGCACGAAGTCGAGCAGCAAGCGCACAGGATGCACTCGTACAGACCGTCGAGCTTTTCACGCTCTTCAGGGGACTGCAGACGCTCGATGGCCGGAGCCGGCGTGTCGTTCTGCAGGAATGGCTTAACCTTCTCGTATTGCTTGTAGAAGATGCTCATATCGACGACCAGGTCACGGATAACCGGCAAACCTGGCAGCGGACGAACGATCAGCTTGTTACCTTTTACGACGGCAGACAGCGGCGTGATGCACGCCAGACCGTTTTTGCCGTTGATGTTCATGCCGTCGGAACCGCAAACACCTTCACGGCAAGAGCGACGATAGGAGAAACCTTCGTCCTGCTCTTTGAT
Organism: Pseudomonas sp. B28(2017); assembly: GCF_002113025.1. Taxonomy (GTDB): domain Bacteria; phylum Pseudomonadota; class Gammaproteobacteria; order Pseudomonadales; family Pseudomonadaceae; genus Aquipseudomonas. The sequence continues at coordinate 490,436 of NZ_NEJH01000004.1, forward strand.
CAGGGCCAGCACGTCCAGCACCATCAGGTCTTTACCACCGGTATCAACCTGGAATTCCTGCATGAACGGCGCAGCGTCCTGATCAGGGTTGTAACGATAAACACTGACTTGCAACATGGCGGTCACCCTTAATAAGTCCGGACTTTAGGTTCGAAAGTCGGAACAGTCTTCGGCGAGAAGTTCACGGCACGCTTGGCAACGCGTTTCTCACCCGGGAAGTACAGGGTGTGGCACAGCCAGTTTTCGTCGTCACGGTCTTCGAAGTCTTCACGGGCGTGAGCACCGCGGGACTCTTTACGTACTTCGGCAGCGATGGCGGTAGCTTCAGCCACTTCCAGCAGGTTTTGCAGTTCCAGCGCCTCGATACGTGCAGTGTTGAACGCCTGCGACTTATCGTTGATCTTCACGTTGGCGATACGCTTGCGCAGATCTGCCAGCTGGGCAATACCCTTCTGCATGTATTCGCCGGTACGGAATACACCGAAGTAGTTCTGCATGCAGCTTTGCAGCTCGCGACGCAGGGTAGCGACGTCTTCGCCGTCGGTACGGTTGTTCAGGGCATTCAGACGCGCCAGGGCAGCTTCGATGTCGGCTTCGGTAGCGTCGTCGTATTCGATGCCGTCGGTCAGCGCCTTCTCGAGGTGCAGGCCGGCAGCGCGGCCGAATACCACCAGGTCGAGCAGCGAGTTGCCGCCCAGACGGTTGGCACCGTGAACCGATACGCAAGCCACTTCACCGACCGCGAACAGGCCCGGAATGATGGTGTCTTTGCCGTCGGCGTCTTGAGTGATCGCCTGACCATGAATGTTGGTGGCAACGCCGCCCATCATATAGTGGCAGGTCGGAACAACCGGAACCGGAGCGACGACCGGGTCAACGTGTGCGAAAGTCTTCGACAGTTCGCAGATGCCTGGCAGACGGCTGTGCAGCACTTCCTCGCCCAGGTGGTCGAGTTTGAGCATTACGTGGTCGCCATTCGGACCGCAACCGTTGCCGGCGATGATCTCTTTAACCATCGAACGGGCAACCACGTCACGACCGGCAAGGTCTTTGGCGTTCGGAGCATAACGCTCCATGAAACGCTCGCCGTGCTTGTTGATCAGGTAACCACCTTCACCACGGCAACCTTCGGTAACCAGTACACCGGCGCCGGCAATGCCGGTCGGGTGGAACTGCCACATTTCGATGTCTTGTACCGGCACGCCAGCACGCAGAGCCATGCCGACGCCGTCACCGGTGTTGATCAGGGCGTTGGTGGTGGATGCATAGATACGACCTGCACCGCCGGTGGCCAGTACGGTGGCTTTGGCGCGGATGTAGGTGGTTTCGCCGGTTTCGATGCAGATCGCGATCACACCGACGAACTCGCCTTGACCGTTCTTTACCAGATCGACAGCGTAGTATTCGTTCAGGAACGTGGTGCCGGCTTTCAGGTTGCCCTGATAAAGGGTGTGCAGCAGCGCGTGACCGGTACGGTCGGACGCCGCGCAAGTACGCGCAGCCTGGCCGCCCTTGCCGTAGTCCTTGGACTGACCGCCGAACGGACGCTGGTAGATGCGACCGGTTTCGGTACGGGAGAACGGCAGGCCCATGTGGTCCAGTTCGAAAACTGCGGCCGGACCTTCCTGACACATGTATTCGATAGCGTCCTGGTCACCGATGTAGTCGGAACCCTTGACGGTGTCGTACATGTGCCAGCGCCAGTCATCGTTCGGGTCGGCAGACGCAATGGCGCAAGTGATGCCGCCCTGGGCCGATACGGTGTGCGAACGAGTCGGGAAAACCTTGGTGATCACGGCAGTCTTGTGACCGCCTTGCGCCAGTTGCAGCGCTGCGCGCATGCCGGCACCGCCACCACCAATAATGATGGCGTCGAAAGAAATCGTTGGAATGTTAGCCATGACTCAGATACCCCAGAGAATCTGCACACCCCAGACGAAGTAAGCGAACATCGCAACGCCGCATACTGCCTGGAAAAGGAAACGCACAGCCGTCGCGGACTTGCCCAGCGCCATTGGCGTCAGGTAGTCGGTCGCGATGGTCCACATGCCGACCCAGGCGTGAGCGCCGAGGGCAACAAGGGCCAGGAGGCTGAAGATACGCATCCCGTTGTGGGCGAACAGTTCATGCCACTGGGCGTACTCGAGGCCAGGATGGGCCACGATGTATCCGATCAGGAAAATGAAGTAAGCCGCGAGAACGACCGCAGAAACGCGTTGCGCCATCCAGTCATAGAGGCCCGAACGCGACAGGTTCGTGACGTTAGTTACCATATCCAAACTCCTGCCAGAACGATTACCACCACGGAAACGGCGATAACGATTTTCGAGCCCAGCTTGCCGCCTTCCAGCGTCTCGCCGATGCCCATGTCCATGATCAAATGGCGCACACCGGCTACCAGGTGATACAGCAGAGCGGACAGGATGCCCCAAATCACTAGCTTGGCTAGCGGACTGGTCAGACACGCTTTCACCTGACCGAAGCCTTCCTCGGAGCTCAGCGACTTGTCCCATGCGTAAAGCATGATGGCAAGGCACACGAAGAGGATGACACCGGAAATACGGTGAAGAATGGACGTGTAAGCAGTGACTGGGAGTTTGATGGTCCTTAGGTCTAGGTTTACAGGTCGTTGGCTTTTCACGGCTTTTTTTTCACACTGAAGAGCCCCTAACAATCAGGGCAAAGTTGTTGGGGAGTGCACTGGTCAGGTAACCACCACCCAGGGATGCGACCCCCAATGAAAGCAAGCCCAAAAGCCCTTGGCGGTCGGTGGCCGAGTATAGACAGTTAGGCTACTAATGACAACGCAAACACCTAACCCAAACAGCGGATTGCGCAACTGACATAAAAGGCGTAAATGGCAGTCAATTTCGAGGAAAAAGTCCAGTTAAAGCCTTCTGGAGCAAGACTTTAGGCAAATTGACATTCGAATTTATCTCACTATAGTGGTGCGGGCCCTGCGTGGGGGGTCTGTCTGATGATTTCAAGCATAAATAGGAGGCCACATGGCTGACAAAAAAGCGCAGTTGATCATCGAGGGCGCAGCCCCCGTCGAGCTGCCCATTTTAACCGGCACCGTTGGTCCCGATGTTATCGATGTTCGGGGCCTGACGGCCACGGGCCGTTTCACCTTTGACCCAGGCTTCATGTCGACCGCTTCGTGCGAATCGAAGATCACCTATATTGACGGCGACAACGGCATTCTGCTGCACCGCGGCTACCCGATCGAACAGCTGGCTGAAAAGTCGGACTATCTGGAGACCTGCTATCTGCTGCTCAACGGCGAACTGCCGACCGCAGAACAGAAGGCCCAGTTCGTCAGCACCGTGAAGAACCACACCATGGTTCACGAGCAGCTGAAGACCTTCTTCAACGGTTTCCGTCGCGACGCCCACCCGATGGCCGTCATGTGCGGCGTAGTCGGCGCCCTCTCGGCGTTCTACCACGACTCCCTCGACATCAATAACCCGCAGCATCGCGAAATCTCCGCGATCCGCCTGGTTGCCAAGATGCCGACCCTGGCGGCAATGGTTTACAAGTACTCCATGGGCCAACCCATGATGTACCCGCGCAACGACCTGTCGTACGCGGAAAACTTCCTGCACATGATGTTCAACACCCCGTGCGAGATCAAACCGATCAGCCCGGTACTCGCCAAGGCCATGGACCGGATCTTCATCCTCCACGCCGACCACGAGCAGAACGCCTCGACGTCCACCGTACGTCTGGCAGGTTCCTCGGGTGCCAACCCGTTCGCCTGTATCGCCGCCGGTATCGCTGCACTGTGGGGCCCTGCCCACGGCGGTGCGAACGAAGCCGTGTTGACCATGCTCGATGAAATTGGCGATGTCTCGAACATCGACAAGTACATCGCCAAGGCCAAAGACAAGAACGATCCGTTCAAACTGATGGGCTTCGGTCACCGGGTTTACAAAAACCGCGACCCACGCGCTACCGTCATGAAGCAGACCTGCGACGAAGTATTGAAGGAACTGGGCATCACCAACGATCCGCAACTCGAACTGGCCATGCGCCTGGAAGAGATCGCCCTGACCGACCCGTACTTCATCGAACGCTCGCTGTACCCGAACGTCGACTTCTACTCGGGGATCATCCTCAAGGCGATCGGCATTCCAACCAGTATGTTCACCGTGATCTTCGCCCTGGCGCGGACCGTCGGCTGGATCTCCCACTGGAAAGAAATGCTCTCCAGCCCGTACAAGATCGGCCGTCCGCGCCAGTTGTACACCGGCTACGAGTCGCGTGACATTACCAAGCTGGAAGACCGCAAGTAAGAGCTGCCTTGCTGTAGCGTGTTGAGTTGTACCGGGAACGGCCTCTTATATAGAGGCCGTTTTTGTTTATGCCAGGCGTTTTTTTGATCGTGGGCATATCCGTTATTCAGGTAACGGCGACTTATGGTTCCGCTTTTACAGCGGGTTACTTGGAAGAGCCCCAAGTAACCAAGGGCTCTTGCCCCTGACGTTCGGTGCCTCGCCAAGGCTCGGCATTCCCTCGCTCCGGTCCTGCTCCGTACGCGGCTAACCCGGCACCCATGCCGGGTTGCCCACTGCGCAGAACCTGCGCTCAGCCTCTCGAGGGGGCAAGAAGATCAACAGCCAAAGCCAAAGCGAGGCGGCCTACTGGCCGGCCTGATCGCGATTGAACGCGTTCCCCCCTGTAGGAGCGAGCCTGCTCGCGAAAAACGCCGGGACACCGCGGGGATTCAGACAGCCCACGTCATCGTTGACGACCATCGTCGGAACGCCGCCCGGAGCAAGCTCGCTCCTACAGAAGAGCAGAGCAAAGGCAGATCCGCGTACACCCGTTGCTCTTCACCACTCAACAGGCCGAGCGTTAGCTCGCCTGCCGCTCTTGATCTTGATCCACCCGCCCCCTCGGCAGGCTGAGCGGAGGCGTTCATCCGGGGATGGGCGCGCAGCGCCGTTCGACGCAGTCGAACTCATTGCATGTAGGTCGAGCGAAGCCGACCGGAGGGCAATGCCCCCGGATAAATGCCGGAGCGAAGGAACCCCGAGCCCAAGCGAGGGGCCGGACGTTCGGGGCGAGCGTTTTTTTGCTTACTTTTTTAGGCGCTTGTAAAAAAAGTGAGTCGCCGTCAGGGCGAAACCGTCAGTCGCCGTTACCGCAGCAACGGATATACACACCATCAAAAAACTCTGGTCGATTATAGCCCAACAAAAAATGCCCCGATCTCTCGACCGGGGCATTGGATGTCAGTGCAACTTATATATAAAACGCTGAAGCCTTAGTGCGAAACCGCCCCACTCGCCCCCAACCCAGTCTGCGAACGAACAAACTGCGGGAAGAACAGCGCCCGCTCATTGTCAGCCGCCGTGGACTTGTCGGTAACCGAGAAGAACCAGATCCCGATAAAGGCAATCATCATCGAGAACAACGCCGGATACTCATACGGGAAGATGGCCTTCTCGTGATGCATGATCTGCACCCAGATGGTTGGCCCAAGGATCATCAAGCCGACAGCGCTCACCAACCCCATCCAGCCACCGATCATCGCACCACGGGTGGTCAGCTTTTTCCAGTACATCGAAAGCAGCAGTACCGGGAAGTTGCAACTCGCCGCGATGGAGAACGCCAGGCCCACCATGAACGCGATGTTCTGGCTTTCGAACAGAATGCCCAGAACGATGGCCAGCACCCCCAGGGCAACGGTGGTGATCTTCGAAATACGAATCTCGTCCTTCTCGTTGGCCTTGCCCTTCTTGAGCACGCTGGCATACAGGTCGTGGGACACCGCCGAAGCACCGGCGAGTGTCAGGCCGGCAACTACCGCCAGAATGGTCGCGAACGCCACCGCCGAGATGAAGCCCAGGAAAATGCTGCCACCGACCGCGTTGGCCAGGTGTACCGCCGCCATGTTGTTACCACCGAGCAACGCGCCGGCCGCGTCTTTGAAGGCCGGGTTGGTGCTCACCAGCAGGATCGCGCCGAAACCGATGATGAAGGTCAGGATGTAGAAGTAGCCAATGAAACCAGTTGCGTACAGCACACTCTTGCGAGCTTCCTTTGCGTCACTCACGGTGAAGAAGCGCATCAGGATATGCGGCAGACCTGCGGTACCGAACATCAGTGCCAGGCCGAGGGAGAACGCCGAAACCGGATCTTTCACCAGACCGCCCGGACTCATGATCGCCTCACCTTTAGGGTGAACCTTGATCGCCTCGGAAAACAGGATGTTGAAGTCGAAGTTGACGTGCTTCATCACCATCAGCGCCATGAAGGAAGCGCCGGACAGCAGCAGGACAGCCTTGATGATTTGCACCCAGGTGGTCGCCAGCATGCCGCCGAACAACACGTAAAGGCACATCAGCACTCCCACCAGGATCACCGCAACGTGATAGTCGAGGCCGAACAGCAGCTGGATCAGCTTGCCGGCACCGACCATCTGAGCGATCAGGTAGAACGCCACCACCACCAGCGAACCGCAAGCGGACAGTGTGCGGATCTGGGTTTGCCCCAGGCGATAGGACGCCACGTCGGCAAAGGTGTACTTGCCCAGGTTACGCAGGCGCTCGGCAATCAGGAACAGAATGATCGGCCAGCCCACCAGAAAGCCGATCGAATAGATCAGCCCGTCATAGCCGGAAGCGAACACCAATGCGGAAATACCCAGGAACGAGGCAGCCGACATGTAGTCGCCGGCAATCGCCAGACCGTTCTGGAACCCGGTGATCTTGCCACCCGCCGCATAGTAGTCGGCAGCCGACTTGTTGCGCTTGGAGGCCCAGTAGGTAATGCACAGGGTTGCCCCCACAAACACAACGAACATCAGGATCGCGGCGACGTTGAGAGGTTGTTTATGCACTTCACCGGTCAGGGCGTCAGCCGCCCAGGCACCCGGTGCAAAAGCCGCGATGCTCAATAGAGCCAGTAGACGCCGGATCATTGCTGAGCCTCCTTGAGAATCGCATTGTTCAGGTCATCAAACTCGCCATTGGCACGTCGTACGTAGATACCGGTCAGGACGAAGGCCGAAACAATCAGCCCGACGCCAATCGGTATGCCCCAGGTAATCGAAGACTCGGGACTGATTTTCGTCCCCAGCACTTGCGGCCCGTAAGCAATCAGAAGGATGAAAGCGGAGTAAAGCCCAAGCATGATCGCTGAAAGAATCCAGGCGAATCGTTCCCTCTTGCTAACCAGCTCCTTGAAGCGCGGGCTGTTTTGAATCGAGAGGTAAATGCTGTCGTTCATTGTTTTTATCCTCGCAGCACAGATTTAGTTGGAACGGTATCCACTCTATGCGGCTGCGGGGCAGGTTCCAGACGACCTTAGTCTTAGAACCCCATGACGGATTCGCCAATCTCCAGCACGCCATAAACAAGTGTGGGAGCGAGCCTGCTCGCGAAAGGGTCATAACATTCAACATCATTGTTGTCTGTTACACCGCCTTCGCGAGCAGGCTCGCTCCCACAGGGTCAAGCGTGCTCTTTGCTGTTATTTAGTCCAGGCAGCAACACGCTCAGGGTGTTTGGCCACCCAATCCTTCGCGGCGGCGTCAGGCTTGGCACCGTCCTGAATCGCCAGCATGACCTGGCCGATTTCGTCCTTGGATTCCCACTGGAAGTTTTTCAGGAACTTGGCCACTTCCGGCGCCTTGGCCTCCAAGCCTTTGCTGCCGATGCTGTTCACGGTTTCAGCCGCGCCGTACACGCCTTTCGGGTCTTCGAGGAAGCGCAGCTTCCACTTGGCGAACATCCAGTGCGGCACCCAACCGGTCACGGCGATGGATTCGTTTTTCTTCTCGGCACGGGTCAGCTCGGCAATCATGCCGGCGCCGGAACTGGCCTTGAGCTGATAACCGGTCAGGTCATAGTCCTTGATGGCCTGATCGGTCTTGAGCATCACGCCTGAGCCGGCGTCGATGCCGACGATGCGATCCTTGAAGCTGTCGTCGGTTTTCAGGTCCTCGATGGACTTGGCTTTAACGTACTCCGGCACGATCAGGCCGATTTTCGCGTCCTTGAAGTTCGGGCCGTAATCGACGACCTGATCCTTGTTCTTCGTCCAGTATTCGCCGTGGGTCACTGGCAGCCAGGCCGACAGCATGGCGTCGAGTTTGCCGGTGGCCACGCCCTGCCACATGATCCCGGTAGCGACCGCTTGCAGCTTCACGTCGTAACCGAGTTTCTGCCTGATCACTTCTGCAGCCACGTTGGTCGTGGCGACACTGTCCGACCAGCCGTCGACATAACCGATAGTCACTTCCTTACTGGCGGCACTGGCCACGGTAGCGCTGATCGCCAGCACCAAAGCGGCACCTGCGCCCAAGAGTCGTCGCATCTTCATCGTTACTTCCCCGAAAGTGCTGCGCTCGACGGATGCCGAGTCGCTTAAACGTATTGTTATGGTGCACAGCGCCCCCATCACGCCTAACCGCAAACTCGTTCGAACATCAGCGGAGTACTGACGCCCTCGATAATCAACCTGACGCTCACCGCGACCTGCTCTGCCAGCGACCTCAATCCATCGAGAAACGACATCAGAAAGCCATTAATCTTCAACGCGACCAATGCACCGGAGATTCCGCCCAAACTTTGCATGTCAAAATCATGCAGGCCACCAAGCACGCGGTAAATGCAGGTAACATGCGCCGCTTTGTTCCCACACGGCCTGACCATGTCCGCGACATCACGCTTTCCTTTTTTTGCTTATCTATTCGCCTGCCTGCTGGGGCTTTTTGCCCTCGGTGGCTTCTGGTACGGCATTGGCAAACCGGTGATCCTGCCGGATGTCGCCAGCGCGACGCACAAGCTGCAATGCGCCTCCTACACCCCTTTCGACAAAGACCAATCGCCATTCGACGTGCCATTCAACTTGCGCCCCGAGCGTATGGATGCCGACCTCGCGCTGCTGTCCAAAAGCTTCGAATGCATCCGCACCTATTCCATGACCGGCCTTGACGCCCTGCCGGATCTGGCGCGCAAGCATGGCTTGAAGCTGATGATCGGCGCCTGGGTCAACAGCAACCCGGTGGACACGGAAAAAGAAGTCGACCTGCTGATCGCCTCGGCCAACGCCAACCCGGATGTGGTGAGCGCGGTGATCGTCGGCAACGAAACCCTGTTGCGCAAGGAAGTCACCGGTGCGCAATTGGCGAAGCTGATCAACAAGGTCAAAAGCCACGTCAAACAGCCTGTCACCTATGCCGACGTCTGGGAGTTCTGGCTCAAGCATCCGGAAATCGCCCCCGCCGTAGACTTCCTGACCATCCATTTGCTGCCGTATTGGGAAGATGATCCATCGAACATCGACGCAGCCCTTCAACATGTGGCCGAAGTACGCCAGGTGTTCGGCAACAAGTTCGCGCCCAAGGATGTATTGATCGGCGAAACCGGCTGGCCAAGCGAAGGTCGCCAGCGCGAAACGGCCCTGCCGAGTCGGGTCAACGAAGCCAGGTTCATTCGTGGGTTCGTCGCCATGGCCGAGCAGCAGGGCTGGCACTACAACCTGATCGAAGCCTTCGACCAGCCATGGAAACGCGCCAGCGAAGGTGCGGTCGGGGGTTACTGGGGATTGTTCGATGCCGATCGCCAGGACAAGGGCGTGCTGGCCGGGCCAGTGACAAACGTACCGTACTGGTCGCAATGGCTGGCGGTTGGCGGATTGATCTTCATCGGCACGTTGCTGCTTGGCGGCCGGGTCCGCACGACGCGCTCGGCGCTTGTGCTGCCCCTGCTCGGTGCATTGGCGGCGTGCTCGATTGGCGCCTGGGGTGACCTGGCACGGGTTACCACGCGCTTTACCGGTGAGTGGTTGTGGGTCGGATTGCTGACTACGCTGAATCTGCTCGTGCTGGCCCACGCCGCGCTGGCACTGAGCCCTCGCAGCGGTTGGCGCGGGCGGGCTTTCAACTTGCTCGAACACCGTGCTGGCTGGCTGGTGGCAACGGCAGGTTTCGCGGCGGCCGTGATGATGCTGGAACTGGTGTTCGACCCGCGCTACCGCAGCTTCCCGAGTGTCGCGTTCATCATGCCGGCGCTGGTTTATCTGTGCCGCCCGGTGAATGTGCCGCGCCGCGAGATTGCGTTGCTGACCTTCATCATCGGCGCCGGCATTGCGCCGCAGTTGTTCCGTGAAGGCTTGCAGAATCAGCAGGCCTGGGGCTGGGCGCTGGCGAGTATGTTGATGGTGGCGGCGTTGTGGCGTTGCTTGCGGGTTCGCACAGTTTGATTCTTTAGCGACTCAACCGGCCTCTTCGTCGGATCGCCGCCCGGAGCAAGCCCGCTCCCACAATAGATCTTAAGTGCACACAAAGTCCGCGTGCGACAAAGATCAATTGTGGGAGCGAGCTTGCTCGCGATGACGGACTATCAGGCGCTCCGAGAAGCCCTGACCAACCGCAACCCCGCTATCACCACCGCAAATACCGCCAGCGTCGTGTTGTACAAAGCCAGCGCCGGAAACCCGAACACCAGCGCCAGCACCGCCAGCCACCAGCCTGCCTGCCCCGGCACGACAAAGCCGATGATCGCCGCGCCCAGCGCAGCCCAGCCCAGAACCCCGAAGTGGATCATCAGCCCCAGGTTCGAACGCACCTGGCATTCCCAGCGGCTTGCTTCATCTACGCAAATGCCGACCCACTGCGCATCCTCCATGAAGCCATAACGCGCGCCATAACTGGTGGCCAGCCATACCGGCAGCAACACAAGCAGCAAAATCACGGGCAAACGGCGGGACATGTAATACTCCAAAAGGCGAAAAACGGCGGCCAGCTTAATCGCACGACAGCCTTGCGCAAGCACTAACAACTGTTAACTGGTCATTCAATCGCTGCAAAGTGTATCGTCCAACTACCATTACTTCGAAATCAGGCCTGTTTGGTGCCGATGCGTGGCACTTTGGCGCAACTCCAGCGGTCATAGCCTGCGAAATTCATTCGGCACCTTCCTCTAAGGGATTTAGTCATGCTCCGTTCCTTGCGCTTCGCCGCCCTGTTTGGCGGCCTTATATTGAGTGCGTCCGCACTGGCGGTCGAGATTGACGCCGCCAGTTATGGCTACCCCCTGACCAACCCGTTCGAGGCGACCATCGCGACCACGCCGCCGGACCTGCGTCCGGAGCTGCCCCTGGACGATGACATCGATCAGACGGTGCGCAGCGTCACCTTGCGCCCTGAACGGGCATTCGAATTGCCGGACAATTTCTGGGCGGTCAAGAAACTCGACTACCGCATTGCCACGCAGGATCACGCCGCGCCGCTGATTTTCCTGATCGCCGGCACCGGTGCGCGCTATGACAGCAGCCTGAACGAATACCTGAAGAAGCTCTACTACAAGGCCGGTTACCACGTGGTGCAGCTGTCATCGCCCACCAGCTACGACTTCATGAGTGCCGCATCGCGCTTCGCCACGCCGGGTGTTTCCAAGGAAGACGCTGAAGACATGTACCGGGTGATGCAGGCCGTGCGGGCACAGAACCCGAAAGTGCCGGTCACCGATTACTACCTGACCGGGTACAGCCTGGGTGCACTGGATGCCGCTTTCGTCTCGCACCTGGATGAAACCCGCCGCAGCTTCAACTTCAAGAAAGTCCTGCTGCTCAACCCGCCGGTCAACCTCTACACCTCGATCACCAACCTCGACAAGCTGGTCCAGACCGAGGTCAAGGGCATCAACAACAGCACCACGTTCTATGAATTGGTACTGAACAAACTGACCCGCTACTTCCAGCAAAAGGGCTACATCGACCTCAACGATGCCCTGCTCTACGACTTCCAGCAGTCCAAACAGCACCTGACCAACGAACAGATGGCCATGCTGATCGGCACGTCATTCCGCTTTTCGGCGGCCGACATTGCTTTCACGTCGGACCTGATCAACCGTCGCGGCCTGATCACCCCACCCAAGTTCCCGATCACCGAGGGCACCAGCCTCACGCCATTCCTCAAGCGTGCATTGCAATGCGACTTCGACTGCTACATCACCGAACAGGTGATCCCGATGTGGCGCGCCCGTACCGACGGCGGCAGCCTGCTGCAACTGATTGACCAGGTAAGCCTGTATGCACTGAAGGACTATCTGCACGAAAGCCCGAAAATCGCGGTCATGCACAACGCCGATGACGTGATCCTCGGCCCTGGCGACCTGGGATTCCTGCGCAGGACCTTCGGTGATCGCCTGACTGTTTACCCGCTCGGTGGCCACTGCGGCAACATTAACTACCGCGTCAACAGCGACGCCATGCTGGAGTTCTTCCGTGGCTAAATATCTCCTGCTTTTCGCAGCGTTACTCTGTGCAGGCGTCGCCAATGCCGACAACAGCAAAGCCAGCGCTCCCGTGGTCGTCGACAGTGACGGCTTCAAGGAACCGCTGAGCAAACTCAAATTCAACCCGGGCCTGGATCAGCGCGAGTTCGAGCGTTCGACGCTCAGCGCACTGGCTGTCTACGATCCGCTGGAAGAGTGGAACCGGCGCGTGTATCACTTCAACTACCGCTTCGACCAATGGGTGTTCATGCCGGTGGTCAATGGTTACCGCTACGTCACCCCAAGCTTCCTGCGCACCGGTGTCAGCAACTTCTTCAACAACCTGGGCGACGTACCCAACCTGTTGAACAGCCTGCTGCAACTCAAGGGCCAGCGCTCGCTGGAAACCACCGGGCGACTGCTGCTCAACACCACCATCGGCATCGCCGGCCTGTGGGACCCGGCCACCGCCATGGGCCTGCCACGCCAAAGCGAAGACTTCGGCCAGACCCTGGGCTTCTACGGCGTACCGGGCGGCGCTTATTTCGTCCTGCCGATCCTCGGCCCGTCGAACATGCGTGATACCGGGGGCCTGGTGGTGGATTACACGGCCGAGAGTGCGATCAACTTCCTCAACGTGGCAGAAGTCAGTTCCAACCATCCGGAAGTCTGGATCCTGCGCAGCATCGACAAACGCCACCAGACCAGCTTCCGCTATGGCCAGATGAACTCGCCGTTCGAGTACGAGAAAGTGCGCTACGTGTACACCGAAGCGCGCAAGTTGCAGATCGCGGAGTAAATAGCCTCCAAAAAGCACTGTAGGAGCGAGCTTGCTCGCTCCTACAGCTATTATGTATTGCCTTCAGCCTTTCAGTGCTTTCCAGATTTTGCCGACAGCCATCACCCCAACCAACACCACCGCCCCCGCCACCATCCCCGCTACCCCATTAAGCAACGTCGGCACGATAAACCCGGCACCGCCCGCTCCCGCGCTGACACTTTCGATCCAGTGATGCACCACCGGCACACCGTGGGTCAGGATGCCGCCGCCGACCAGAAACATCGCCGCAGTGCCAATCACCGACAGGCTTTTCATCATGTACGGAGCCGCACGCAAAATCCCGCCACCGATGCTCCTGGCCATCTGACCAGGCTTCTGGGTCAGCCACAGCCCCAGATCATCGAGTTTGACGATGCCCGCTACCAACCCGTAGACACCGACGGTCATGACGATGGCGATCCCCGAGAGCACGATGACTTGCTGGCTCAGCGCCGACTCGGCGACGACGCCGAGAGTGATGGCGATGATTTCTGCCGAGAGAATGAAGTCGGTACGGATCGCGCCTTTGATCTTGTCCTTTTCAAACGCCACCAGATCCACCGCCGGGTCTGCCACCGCCTCGACCAATTCGGCATGTTCAGCCTGATCTTCAGCCTCGCGGTGCAGGAACTTGTGGGCGAGCTTTTCGAACCCTTCGAAGCACAAATAAGCGCCACCGAGCATCAGCAGTGGGGTGACCAGCCAAGGAATGAACGCACTGATGGCCAGCGCCGACGGCACCAGGATCAATTTATTGATGAACGAACCCTTGGCGACCGCCCAGACCACCGGGATTTCCCGCTCGGCCCGCACGCCGCTGACTTGCTGAGCGTTGAGTGCCAGGTCGTCACCGAGTACACCGGCCGTTTTCTTGGCGGCCATTTTGGTCATCAATGACACGTCGTCCAGCACGGCCGCGATGTCGTCGATCAGCACCAGCAAACTGCTTCCTGCCATGAATCGGGTTTCCTTCTGCAATGAATGCGCAGCAGCATAGCGCGGCATCACGGGCTGTGGTGCATTCTTGAGCGCCGCGCGAGGCCGGTGATACCATGCGCAACCGCCAGAACAGGCAAGGAATCACCCGGGTTATGAGCACTATCCGCGAGCGCAACAAACAACTGATCCTGCGTGCCGCCAGTGAGGAATTTGCCGACAAAGGCTTCGCTGCGACCAAAACCAGTGACATCGCCGCCAAGGCGGGATTGCCCAAGCCCAACGTCTACTACTACTTCAAATCCAAGGAAAACCTCTACCGCGAGGTTCTCGAAAGTATCATCGAGCCAATCCTGCAGGCTTCGACACCGTTCAATCCGGAAGGCGAACCCGGTGAAGTGCTCAGCGGCTACATTCGCTCGAAAATCCGCATTTCCCGCGACCTGCCTTTCGCCTCCAAGGTGTTCGCCAGCGAAATCATGCACGGCGCCCCCCACCTGAGCAGCGATCTGGTCGAACAGCTCAATGGCCAGGCCAAACACAACATCGAGTGCATCCAGACCTGGATCGACCGCGGGCAAATCGCCCCCATCGACCCCAACCACCTGATGTTCAGCATCTGGGCCGCAACCCAGACCTACGCCGACTTCGACTGGCAGATCACCGCCATCACCGGCAAGGCCAGGCTGGATGAAGAAGATTACGAAGCGGCAGCGCGGACGATTATCCGGTTGGTGCTCAAGGGGTGTGAGCCCGAGCGGTAGACCGCGGCGCGGCCTTCGCGAGCAAGCCCGCTCCCACACTGGATCACGGTTGTTCGCTGAGTCTGAGTACACACCAAGCCTGTGGGAGCGAGCCTGCTCGCGAATGGAGGCGACTCGGTTTCCGGTCAAACCCAAACCGCATCCCACAAAGGATAGTCACCCAACTTCTCGACCAAGCCAGCCCATAGCGGGTTGGCCACAATGTATCGAGCCAGCTTTATCAAATCTTCCTCACGGCGTAGCGCTCGGTCATGAAATCCTTGCTGCCATAGGCTGATCCTGCGACCAGTGGACCTGTTCACAGCCTTGGTACTCAGTGATTTTGTCCTTTGCATCAGCCCACTCAGTGATCCTCGCTGTAATTCAATCAACCAATGAAAATGATCGGGCATGACCACCCAGGCGAGTGATTTAGCAAAACCTTGATCCTGCGCTGCGCGAAACTGTGCGACGACCAATCTGCCCGAAGCAAAGTCGTTGAAAACAGGCTTTGTATCGAGTGTGTTGGTGGTCAGCAGGTAAATCCGGTTGGGTTCGGCATAGCGACCAACCCGAAGTCGATGTGAAGCGGATAATTCTGGCATTCCTTTGCCCTTCTCCTGAGGAAGTCATGAAAAAGGCTAGACCGGCGACTATCAAAGGAAGTGGCAGACTTTTAGCTGGATGTGCCAGGGGAAATGCCTTCGCGAGCAGGCTCGCTCCCACAATGGATCCCTGCTGCTCAGATGATCTGTGTGGGAGCGAGCCTGCTCGCGAAGGCGGTCATTCAGTCAACGCAATTCAGGCTGCCACCCCCGCATCCGCCACCAACCCCAACACCTCGATGGCATTGATCGCACACTGCTCATCAACATCCGACAGATCCCCGCTGATCCCCACCGCACCCAGCACATTCCCGTCCTGATCCCTAACCAGCACACCACCCGGTGCCGGCACGACGCTGCCCTGCCCCAGGCTGTTCAATGCGGCTATAAACGCCGGGCGTTGCTGGGCGTCCAGCGCCAGCAGGCGTGACCCCTTGCCCAGCGCAATGGCGCCCCAGGCCTTGCCGATGGCGACGTGCGGTCGCAACAGGCTGGCGCCATCTTCGCGTTGCAGGGTGATCAGATGCCCACCGGCATCCAGTACCGCAATGGTCAGGGGAGCTGCCGAGATGGCCCGTCCTGCACTGATGGCCTCGTTGACCAGGTTGACTGCGACTTTCAAGGTTAAAGCGCTCATGGTGCCGTCCTCATTTTGTTTTTCGGAAAGTCGTTGGGCTGCGCCGTTGTGCCGCAGCTCGATGCAACAAATAGAACACAATGAATTATTTTTTTGTATACAATAATTATCGAAAGGCGCCACATGCGACGAAAAGCCACAGTAGATTGGGCTTCCGACGAATGAAACGAGCGCTTGAGAAAATGGATTGACCTGCGCCGTCCGCCGTGAATACACTCTGCGCAAAGCCACTTGTATACAATTACAAAACGTAAAGAGGCACAAAACCATGAGCAAAATGAGAGCAATCGAAGCCGCCGTTCTGGTGATGCGCCGTGAAGGGGTCGATACCGCTTTTGGCATCCCGGGTGCCGCCATCAACCCGCTGTACTCCGCCCTGCAAAAGGTCGGCGGCATCGATCACGTACTCGCTCGCCACGTTGAAGGCGCCTCGCACATGGCCGAGGGCTACACCCGCACCAAGGCTGGCAACATCGGTGTGTGCATCGGCACTTCCGGCCCTGCCGGCACCGACATGGTCACCGGGCTCTACAGCGCCTCGGCCGACTCGATCCCAATCCTCTGCATTACCGGCCAGGCACCCCGCGCCCGTATGCACAAGGAAGACTTCCAGGCTGTCGACATCACCAGCATCGTCAAGCCGGTGACCAAGTGGGCAACCACCGTTCTGGAACCGGGCCAGGTGCCTTACGCGTTCCAGAAAGCCTTCTATGAAATGCGCTCCGGCCGTCCAGGCCCGGTGCTGATCGATCTGCCGTTCGACGTGCAGATGGCCGAAATCGAATTCGACATCGACGCCTACCAGCCACTGCCGCTGGCCAAGCCGAGCGCTACCCGCGTCCAGGTTGAAAAAGCGCTGGCCATGCTGGATCAGGCCGAGCGTCCATTGCTGGTGGCCGGTGGCGGCATCATCAACGCCGATGCCAGTGACCTGCTGGTGGAATTCGCCGAGCTGACCGGCATTCCGGTTATCCCGACCCTGATGGGCTGGGGCAGCATTCCAGACGATCACCCGCTGATGGTGGGCATGGTCGGCTTGCAAACGTCGCACCGCTACGGCAACGCCACGATGCTGAAATCCGACGTCGTGCTCGGCGTGGGCAACCGTTGGGCCAACCGTCACACCGGTTCCGTCGACGTGTACACCGAAGGCCGCAAGTTCATTCACGTTGATATCGAACCGACCCAGATCGGCCGCGTGTTCACCCCGGACCTGGGCATCGTGTCCGACGCCGCTGCCGCGCTGACCGTGTTCATCGAAGTCGCTCGCGAATGGCAGGCCGCCGGCAAGCTGAAGAACCGCAGCGCCTGGCTGCAAGACTGCCAGCAGCGTAAAGCCAGCCTGCAGCGCAAGACTCACTTCGACAACGTGCCGGTCAAGCCGCAACGCGTCTACGAAGAAATGAACCAGGTGTTCGGCAAAGACACCTGCTACGTCAGCACCATCGGTCTGTCGCAGATTGCCGGCGCGCAGTTCCTGCACGTCTACAAGCCGCGTCACTGGATCAACTGCGGTCAGGCAGGCCCGTTGGGCTGGACCATTCCGGCAGCGCTGGGTGTGGTCAAGGCCGATCCGAACCGTAAAGTCGTGGCCCTGTCGGGGGACTATGACTTCCAGTTCATGATCGAGGAATTGGCGGTGGGTGCGCAGTTCAAGCTGCCGTACATCCATGTTGTGGTGAACAACTCGTACCTGGGCCTGATCCGTCAGGCACAGCGCGGTTTCGACATGGACTACTGCGTGCAGCTGTCCTTCGACAACCTCAACGCCCCGGAACTCAACGGTTACGGTGTGGACCACGTCGCGGTGGCCGAAGGCCTCGGCTGCAAGGCGCTGCGCGTATTCGAACCGGCTGACATCGCCCCTGCCCTGCGCAAGGCCGAAGAGCTGATCGAAGAGTTCAAGGTTCCAGTGATCGTGGAGATTATTCTGGAACGCGTGACCAACATTTCCATGGGTACCGAGATCAACGCCGTCAACGAATTCGAAGACCTGGCGCTGGTCGGCAACGATGCGCCAACAGCTATTTCGTTGCTCGATTGATCCCCCCCTGTGGGAGCGAGCCTGCTCGCGAAGGCAGTTTCACATCCAACACAGATGTTGGCTGACATATCGCTTTCGCGAGCAGGCTCGCTCCCACAAGGGGCCCTCAGACATTTACAGGAGACCACCATGCCGCGCTTCGCAGCCAACCTGTCCATGCTGTTCACCGAACAGGATTTCCTTGCCCGCTTCGACGCCGCCGCCAAGGCTGGCTTCAGTGGTGTCGAATACCTGTTCCCGTACGACTTCAGCTCTGCCGAAATCAAGGCCCAGCTCGACGCCAACGGTCTGACCCAAGTGCTGTTCAATCTGCCAGCCGGTGACTGGGCCAAGGGCGAACGCGGTATCGCGTGCCTGCCGGATCGGGTTGAAGAGTTCCGTGCCGGTGTCGACCTGGCCATCGCTTACGCACAAGTGCTGGGCAACACCCAGGTCAACTGCCTGGCCGGTATTCGCCCGCAGGGCCTCGACGATGCAACCGTGGAGAAAACCTTCGTCGCCAACCTGAAATACGCCGCCGACAAGCTGCAAGCGGCGGGTATCAAGCTGGTGATGGAAGCGATCAACACCCGTGACATTCCAGGCTTCTACCTGAACAACACAGCGCAAGCCCTGTCGATTCGCGAACAGGTCGGCAGCGCCAACCTGTTCCTGCAATACGACATCTACCACATGCAAATCATGGAAGGCGATCTGGCCCGCACCCTGCAATCGCACCTGAGCGAGATCAACCATGTGCAGCTCGCGGACAACCCGGGGCGCAACGAACCAGGTACCGGTGAAATCAACTACCGCTTCCTGTTCGAACACCTGGACCGCATCGGTTATCAGGGCTGGGTCGGTTGCGAATACAAGCCGCTGACCACCACGGAAGCCGGCCTGGGCTGGCTCAAGACCCATAACGCAATCTGACGCAATTTCCCTTGTGGGAGCGAGCCTGCTCGCGAAGAGGCCAGCACATCCAATATCTGTGTTGCCTGGCACACCGCTTTCGCGAGCAGGCTCGCTCCCACAAAAAAGCACTCCCCTATTTGCTTGAAGCAGCAATAAAAACAAGAGGATTTTCTCATGGCTAAAATCGGATTTATCGGCACCGGCATCATGGGCCACCCAATGGCGTTGAACCTGCAGAAAGCCGGTCACAGCCTGTTCCTGTCGGCGCATCACGATCCTGCGCCTGCCGACCTGGTTGCCGGTGGCGCCGTCGCGCTGGCGAACCCGAAGGAAGTC
Source organism: Pseudomonas sp. B28(2017) (assembly GCF_002113025.1). Taxonomy (GTDB): domain Bacteria; phylum Pseudomonadota; class Gammaproteobacteria; order Pseudomonadales; family Pseudomonadaceae; genus Aquipseudomonas. The sequence continues at coordinate 509,681 of NZ_NEJH01000004.1, forward strand.
GCCCAGGAAGCCGAATTCATCATCGTCATGGTGCCGGATACCCCGCAGGTCGATGACGTGCTGTTCCGCGCCGACGGCGTTGCTGCCGGTGTTGGCAAAGGCAAAGTGGTGATCGACATGAGCTCGATCTCGCCGACCGCCACCAAGGCTTTCGCAGCGAAAATCAACGAAAAAGGCGCGCAATACCTCGACGCCCCGGTCTCCGGCGGTGAAGTCGGCGCCAAGGCTGCGACCCTTAGCATCATGGTCGGTGGCGACGCCGACGCCTTCGAACGCGCCCTGCCGCTGTTCCAGGCCATGGGCAAGAACATCACCCTGGTCGGTGCCAACGGCGACGGTCAAACCGCCAAGGTGGCCAACCAGATCATCGTGGCCCTGAATATCCAGGCCGTGGCTGAAGCCCTGCTGTTCGCTTCGAAAAACGGTGCCGATCCAGCCAAGGTGCGTGAAGCACTGATGGGCGGTTTCGCATCCTCGAAGATCCTCGAAGTGCACGGCGAGCGCATGATCAAGGGCACCTTCGATCCAGGCTTCCGCATCAGCCTGCACCAGAAGGACCTGAACCTGGCCCTGCAAGGCGCCAAGGAGCTGAACATCAACCTGCCGAACACCGCCAACACCCAGCAAGTGTTCAGCACCTGCGCGGCCATCGGTGGCAGTAACTGGGACCACTCGGCGCTGATCAAGGGCCTGGAACACATGGCGAACTTCTCGATTCGCGACAAGAAGTAAGCCCTGTCCCACCCAGCATCAAACCTGTGGGAGCGAGCCTGCTCGCGAAAGCGGTTTCACATTCAACAGATCTGTTGACTGACACTCCGTCTTCGCGAGCAGGCTCGCTCCCACAGGGTCCGCGACAAACCCAATAACAAGAATTCCGGGAGCCCGCCATGTCGGTCGATCCGCAACAATTGCTGCGCGAGCTGTTTGCCACAGCCATCGACGCGGCGCATCCGCAACAAGTCCTCGAAGCCCATTTGCCTGCCGACCGCAGCGGTCGCGTGATCGTCATTGGTGCTGGTAAAGCCGCAGCCGCCATGGCCCAGGTGGTCGAGCGCTGCTGGCAGGGTGAAGTGTCCGGCCTGGTGGTGACCCGTTACGGTCACGGCGCCCCTTGCGAAAAAATCGAAGTGGTCGAAGCTGCGCATCCGGTGCCGGACGCCGCCGGCCTGGCCGTGGCCAAGCGTGTGCTGGAACTGGTCAGTGACCTCAACGAAAACGACCGCGTGATCTTCCTGCTCTCCGGTGGTGGCTCTGCCCTGCTGGCACTGCCAGCCGAAGGCATCACCCTGGCCGACAAGCAATCGATCAACAAAGCCCTGCTCAAATCCGGCGCAACCATCGGCGAGATGAACTGCGTGCGCAAGCACCTCTCGGCGATCAAAGGCGGCCGCCTGGGCAAAGCCTGCTGGCCTGCCACGGTCTACACCTATGCGATTTCCGATGTACCGGGCGACCTCGCCACGGTCATCGCCTCCGGCCCTACCGTGGCCGACCCGAGCACGTCGGCCGAAGCGCTGGCGATCCTCAAGCGCTACGCCATCGAGGTTCCGGCCTCGGTGCGCAACTGGCTGCAAAGCCCTGAATCGGAAACTGTCAAACCCGGTGACCCGAGCCTGGCACGCAGCCATTTCCAGTTGATCGCCCGCCCGCAACAGTCCCTTGAAGCGGCGGCGGTGAAATGCCGTCAGGCCGGGTTCAGTCCGCTGATCCTCGGCGATCTGGAAGGCGAGTCCCGCGAGGTGGCGAAAGTCCATGCCGGCATCGCGCGGCAGATCGTCCTGCACGGTCAGCCGCTGGCGGCGCCCTGCGTGATTCTCTCGGGCGGTGAAACCACCGTCACCGTGCGCGGCAATGGCCGTGGCGGGCGCAACGCCGAGTTCCTGCTAAGCCTGACCGACAGCCTCAAGGGCCTGCCCGGCGTCTATGCGCTGGCCGGTGACACCGACGGCATCGACGGTTCGGAAGACAACGCCGGCGCGATCATGACTCCGGACAGCTACGCCCGCGCCGCGGCAAAGGGCCTGAGCGCCAGCGACGAGTTGGACAACAACAATGGCTACGGCTACTTCGAGGCACTCGACGCCCTGATCGTCACCGAGCCGACCCGTACCAACGTCAACGACTTCCGCGCCATTCTGATCCTTGAGAGCACTAAACATGACGCCTGACAAAAAGGTCAAAATACTCGCCACCCTGGGACCTGCCATTGACGGCATCGACGACATCCGTGAGCTGGTGCTGGCCGGGGTCAACATCTTCCGCCTGAATTTCAGCCATGGCGATCACGCCGACCACGCCCAGCGTTTTCAATGGATTCGTGAAGTCGAGCGCCAGCTGAATTATCCATTGGGCATTCTGATGGACCTGCAAGGCCCGAAACTGCGGGTCGGCAAGTTCGCCGAAGGCAAGGTGCACCTGGTACGCGGCCAGGCCTTGCGCCTGGACCTTGATGCCACGCCAGGCGATGAACGCCGGGTCAACCTGCCACACCCGGAAATCATCGCCGCACTGGAGCCAGGCATGGACCTGCTGCTGGACGACGGCAAGTTGCGTCTGCGGGTAGTGACCAAATACGCCGACGCCATCGACACCACCGTGCTCAACGGCGGCGAACTGTCCGACCGCAAAGGTGTGAACGTGCCGCAAGCGGTACTCGACCTGAGCCCGCTGACCGCCAAGGACCGCCGCGATCTGACCTTCGGTCTGGAGCTGGGTGTGGACTGGGTGGCGCTGTCGTTCGTACAACGTCCCGATGACATCCGCGAAGCCCGTACACTGATCGGCGACAAGGCCTTCCTGATGGCCAAGATCGAGAAGCCCTCGGCCGTCGAACAACTGCGCGAGATCGCTGAATTGAGCGATGCGATCATGGTTGCCCGCGGTGACCTGGGTGTGGAAGTGCCGGCCGAAAGCGTGCCGCAGATTCAGAAGAACATCATCAGCATCTGCCGCCAGCTCGGCAAACCGGTGGTGGTGGCGACCCAGATGCTGGAGTCGATGCGCTTCTCACCGGCGCCCACCCGCGCCGAAGTCACCGATGTGGCCAACGCCGTGGCCGAAGGTGCGGACGCGGTGATGCTGTCGGCGGAAACTGCGTCCGGCGAATACCCGCTCGAAGCCGTGCAGATGATGAGCAAAATCATCCGCCAGGTGGAAAACGGTCCGGACTATCAGACTCAACTCGACGTCAGCCGACCGAAAGCCGAGGCGACGGTTTCCGACGCGATCAGCTGCGCCATTCGCCGCATCAGCAACGTGCTGCCGGTGGCGGTGCTGGTGAACTACAGCGAGTCCGGCGCATCGAGCCTGCGTGCGGCGCGGGAGCGGCCGACGGTGCCGATCCTCAACCTGACTCCAAACCTGCAGACCGCCCGTCGCCTGAGCGTGGCCTGGGGTGTGCACTCTGTGGTCAACGACCGCTTGCGCCAGGTCGATGAAGTCTGCTCGACGGCACTGGAGATTGCCCAGGCCCAGGGTATGGCGCAGCGTGGCGACACATTATTGATCACCGCCGGTGTGCCCTTTGGGCAGCCGGGATCGACTAACTCTTTGCGTATCGAGACATTGATCTAGCGCCCATACCGGCCTCATCGCGAGCAAACCCGCTCCCACATTGGTTTTGTGTCGTTCACGGAACCAGGACTGAACAAAGATTCAGTGTGGGAGCGAGCCTGCTCGCGATGCAGGCAACCCGGTCCCACTGACTTTCAGACCTGCCATGCCTGCCAACCATTTCAACACCCACTGTCCCGACTGGGCCGAAGCGTTGCTCAACGGCTTCAGCCAGATCTTTCTCCAGCGCAATCCGCTGTGCGGCCTGCTGTGCCTGCTGGCCATTCTGTTCACGGCGCCCGCCTTGCTCGGCGGCGCTTTGCTCGGCGGTGTCGCCGGGCTGCTCACCGCGCAACGTCGCAACTATGCCAAAGCTGACCGGCAAGCCGGGTTGTTCAGCTACAACGGCGTTCTGCTCGGTCTGTTGTTGAGCCTGTATTTCCCCTGGTCGGCAATGATGCCGCTGCTGATTCTGGCCGCCGGTGGCCTGAGTGCGATGATCACCCAGCAGTGGCTCAAGCGCGTCCGGGTCAGCCAATACCTGCCTGCCTACACGGCGCCCTTCGTCGGGCTGGGCTGGTTGCTGCTGTGCTTCGCCACACCCTCGACACAAGCGCACTTGATCGAAGTCAGCACGCTGAACATGCTCGCCGCCCCCCTTAAAGGCCTCGGCCAGGTGATGTTCCTCGGTCATCCGCTGGCCGGTGCGATGATTGCCGCCGGTTTGCTGATCGCCGATCGCCGCGCCTTCGGCTGGGCGTTGCTGGCGTCTGTCGCGGGCATGGGCTGGAACCTGCTGCACCACGACTTCTACAGTGCATTGCTCGGTCTTGGTGGCTATAACGCCGTACTCGCCGCCCTCGCCTTCAGCTCGCAGCGTCGCCAACCGTGGCTGCCGCTGGTTGGCATCGGCCTGGCGCTGGTGCTGACGCCGGTGTTTGCCGCCATTGGTCTGCCCACGCTGACCGCGCCGTTCATTCTTGCCTGCTGGCTGATTCGCAGCGTTGTGCAAATGCTTGGCAAAGCCACTGTCGAAAGCGTGCCTTGCGCTAACGGGGAGAATCAACCTAGGCTGCGCTGATTTGCGGCCAAGGCGATGTGCATGATCAGCAACGACACGTGGCGTAATCGCCTGTACGTGATTATTTTCCAGACCGATACCGTCGCCGGGCGACGCTTCGACACCAGCCTGCTGCTGATCATCCTCGCCAGCCTGGTGGTGGTGATTCTGGACAGCATCGATGAGGTCCACCAAAACTACGCCAGCCTGCTGGCGTACATCGAGTGGGGCTTCACGGTGATCTTCCTCGGCGAGTACATCCTGCGCCTGTACTGCTCGCCCAAGCCCCTGCGCTATGCCTTCAGTTTCTATGGCATGGTGGACCTGCTGGCCATCGTGCCCGGCGTCCTCGCGCTGTACTACAGCGATGCCCAGTACCTGCTGATCATCCGGGTGATCCGGATGTTGCGGATCTTCCGCGTGCTCAAACTCGGCCCCTACCTCAAGCAAGCCCATTACCTGCTCGATGCCCTGCGCGGCAGCAAGCAGAAAATCCTCGTATTCCTGCTCAGCGTCTGCACCCTGGTGACAGTGTTCGGCACCCTGATGTACGTGGTCGAAGGCCCGCAACATGGCTTCACCAGCATTCCCAAGGGTATTTACTGGGCGATCGTCACTCTCACCACCGTCGGCTACGGCGACATCGTGCCCAAGACCGCACTGGGCCAGGTCATCTCGTCGATGGTGATGATCACCGGTTACTCGATCATTGCCGTGCCCACCGGGATCTTCACCGCCGAACTGGCCACGGCCATGCGTGGCGGCCAGTTGCAGCACGACTGCCCGGTGTGTGCGAAAAACAGCCACGAGCAAGAAGCGTCGTTCTGTTCCCGTTGCGGCAATGCGCTATTCAAGAAGCGGGAATAAGCAAAGAGCTTTTTAATCTTTAAAGGACTATACGAGCCCAGTTATAGTCGCTGGCAAATTGCCCCACTTTTAATAGAACAAGGAATGCGCAGTGAAAAAACTCTTTGGCGCCTCACTTCTCGCCGCTGGCCTGGCCCTGGGCAACATCGCCCAGGCTGCACCGACCCTGCTCAACGTTTCCTACGACGTGATGCGAGATTTCTACAAGGACTACAACACTGCGTTCCAGAAACACTGGCAAGCCGAGCACAACGAAAACATCACTCTGCAAATGTCCTTCGGCGGCTCCAGCAAACAGGCGCGTTCAGTCATCGACGGTTTGCCGGCTGACGTGATCACCATGAACATGGCCACCGACATCAACGCCCTGGCCGACAACGGTAAACTGGTCCCGGACAACTGGGTCACGCGCCTGCCGAACAACAGCGCGCCGTTCACCTCGGCCACCGTGTTCATCGTACGCAAGGGCAACCCGAAAGCCCTGAAGGACTGGCCGGACCTGCTCAAGGACGGCGTTCAGGTCGTCGTGCCGAACCCGAAAACCTCCGGCAACGGTCGCTACACCTACCTCTCGGCCTGGGGTTACGTACTGAAAAACGGCGGTGACGAGAACAAGGCCAAAGACTTCGTCGGCAAGCTGTTCAAACAAGCGCCAGTACTCGACACCGGTGGCCGTGCCGCCACCACCACCTTCATGACCAATCAGATCGGCGACGTACTGGTGACCTTCGAGAACGAAGCGGAAATGATCGCCCGCGAATTCGGCCGTGATCAGTTCGAAGTCATCTACCCAAGCGTTTCCGCCGAAGCCGAGCCACCGGTGTCGGTGGTCGACAAATCGGTCGACAAGAAAGGCACCCGCGCCGCCGCCGAGCAATACCTGAAGTACCTGTGGTCGCCGGAAGGCCAGGAAATCGCCGCCGCCAACTACCTGCGCCCGCGTGACCCGGCCGTGCTGGCCAAGTACACCGACCGCTTCCCGAAAGTGGACTTCCTGTCCGTCGAGAAGACCTTCGGTGACTGGCGCACCGTGCAGAAGACCCACTTCAATGATGGTGGGGTTTTCGACCAGATTTATAGCGGTCAGTGATGGTCGGGCGGTAACGAAAAGGCGACCTGCACAGGTCGCCTTTTTTGTGGCTGTCATTTCAGCTCAGGTTGCCGCAGAAAATAGCCTGGTGACCATCGGCCGGGCTTTCACGCACCACCAGGGCATAGCCGCCGGCTCGAAGGGTCTCGACAGCGACCGGTGCGCTTTTCCAGAAATACTGGTGCGACGCCGCCGAATAGAAGCGTGCATTCGGTCCGTCGTTCAAGTCATAGGCCGGTTTCGCCCCCAGGTTTGCGCAACTGCCCGGATAGATATAGGCCATCAGACGACCCGGTAACGCACTGCCCATGGGCTCGCCACTGACTGCAAACCAGAACACGGTGTCATGCCCACTGGGCATCATGATCGGCCGGCCGACATTCCCGACATTGGCCGAGGTGCCGTTCAGGGGAACGTTGGTGACTTGGTTGTCCGGCACTGTCGAACATCCACAGAGCCCGCCGACTGCGACAACGAACGCCAGCGAAGATACGATTTTCATCGTGATACTCCCGCGTGTAAGGACACATTGAAGTGATCCCCCCTGTAGATTCTAGCTAGCGGGGCTCTGCGGGTTTTTCTTCGGATGGTCGGTTGCGACGTGTCGGCTACATTGGCAGAGTCACGCCCTCCTTGCCCACCGAAATGGATTGAGCGGTGAGCGTGCCGTCAGGGCCCTGCGTCACAAAGGTCACGATCTTTACGCCCACCTTCATCTCCAGGGCCTTGAGGGTGCCATCCTCCTGAGGAATAGCGCGGAGTCAATGTAGCTGCCGGGCTTGATGTCTTCGATGTTGGCCAGGGTCACGGCGCGGCCCCTGGTGTCCCTGGTCAGATTGATCACCACGTTGTCGCCGCTGTTGGCATGGACTTTCAGAACGTCCGGACTGACGCCGGTGATCTCGCCGCGCACCCCGATGCGCGTGCCTGGTGCGTCTTCGGCCCGGACCAGGCCAGCGCTGAAGATGCTGATCAAGGTGACGACTGAAACGCAGTGAATCATCTGACGGAACATCGCATTCATGGAGTGTTCCTCCAGATACAAGACGTGGAGTGAGAACATAAGCACGCTATCGAACAAGATGTAAGTGAATGTATCATTCACCTCCAGTGTTTTGACGCAAGGCACTTCGGCGGACGACACACCCGTCCGCCAGTCATTCCGCAATGGAATGATTACTATCACTCCATTCCCGCTTCCGCCGTTTCAGTCAGCCCGTTAGCCTGCGCGCAATCCTTTCCGTACAGCGAGACTCAATATGATCCCAGCGACCCAGGTGCCCCATGGCACCGCGACAATGACCCGAGGCATGGTGCTGCTGTTCGCCTTCTGCTGCGGCGCCATTGTCGCCAACATCTACTACGCCCAGCCGATCATCGGCCTGATCGCTCCGGACATCGGCCTGACCAATGCCATGGCCAGCCTGATCGTCTCCCTGACTCAGATCGGCTATGCGCTGGGACTGTTTTTCCTGGTGCCGCTGGGGGACCTGCTGGAGAACCGCCGGTTGATGATCATCACCACGCTGGTGGCGATTGTCAGCCTGCTGGGTGCGGCGTTCACCGATCAGCCGAACGTGTTTTTGCTGATTTCGCTGTTGGTGGGGTTCAGTTCCGTTTCGGTGCAAATCCTGATTCCGTTGGCTGCGCACCTGGCGCCGGAAGAAACACGTGGCCGTGTGGTTGGCGCAATCATGGGCGGTTTGTTGCTCGGCATCCTGCTGGCCCGGCCAGTGTCCAGTGTGGTGGCCGATCACTTCGGCTGGCGGGCGATGTTTGTGATTGCCGCGGTATTGATGGCGGCCATCAGCATCGTGCTGGCGATGACCATTCCCAAGCGTGAACCTGATCACAGCGCGTCCTATGGCCAATTGCTGGGCTCGCTGTGGACACTGTTGCGCAGGCAGCCGGTGCTGCGCCAGCGTGCGTTTTACCAGGGCTGCATGTTTGCCACCTTCAGCCTGTTCTGGACCGCCGTGCCGCTGGAGCTGGCGCGCAATCACGGATTGTCGCAAAGCGAGATCGCGATTTTCGCGCTAGTGGGAGCCATCGGCGCCATTGCCGCCCCGATCGCCGGACGCCTGGCCGATGCCGGACACACCCGCATCTCGTCATTGCTGGCCCTGATGTTCGCCAGTCTGAGTTTTGTGCCGGCGTTCATCCATCCCGCCTACAGCGTCATCGGTCTGGCCGTGACCGGCGTGGTGCTCGATTTCTGCGTGCAGATGAACATGGTCCTCGGCCAGCGTGCGGTCTACGCCCTCGACGGCAAAAGCCGCAGTCGCCTGAACGCGCTGTACATGACCAGCATCTTCATCGGCGGCGCCTTCGGCTCTTCGATAGCCAGCGCGGTGTACGAACACGGTGGCTGGTTGTGGATCGTGATCGTCGGCAGTGCATTCCCGCTGCTGGCATTGCTGCGGTTCCTGAGTGTTTCGCAGAAGGTTTCGCTGGCGACGGCGTAAGGACTCAATACCCGGTCGGATCGCCGCCCGGAGCAGGCTCGCTCCCACAGTGGATCCGCAGTGTTTTTCAGAACAGTACAGGGACTCTGAATGGACCGCCTCGGCGCAATGGAAACCTTCGTCTGCGTGGTGGAAACCGGCTCGTTTTCCGCCGCCGCACGGCGTCTGAACATCGGCCAGCCGGCCGTGTCGAAAACCATCGCGCAGCTCGAGTCGCGGTTGGCGGTGCGGCTATTGCTGCGTTCGACCCGGGGGCTGACGCCCACCGAAGCCGGGCTGGCCTTTTTCGAACGGGCAAAGCGTGCCATCGAAGAAGCCGACGAGGCCGACAACGCCGCTCGAGGTTCCGCCAGCGGGCTGAGTGGCAACCTGCGTATCTGCGCGGCTGTCACTTTCGGCCGGCTGCATATCGTTCCGCACCTGGGTCCCTTCCTGGAGCAAAACCCGGCGTTGAACATCGACCTGATACTCGATGATCGCAACGTCAACCTGGTGGAAGAAGGCGTCGATATCGCCCTGCGCATGGGTGCTCTGAGCGACTCGGGCCTGACTGCGCGCAAGATCGCCGAATGCCGGCGCATGGTACTGGGTACACCGGCGTACTTCGAAAAACACGGCGAGCCCACTTGCCCCACCGACCTGTGCAAGCACCAGGCAATCGTCTATACCCTCGGCGGCGCCAGTTGGCCGTTCAACAAGGCCGGCGAGGAACAATCGGTCATCGTCAGCGGCCGGATCCGCGTCAACGCCGCCGAAGGCCTGCGTGAAGCCGTGCTGACCCACCAAGGGCTGACCATGGCCTCGCAATGGATGTTTGCGCCGGAACTGGCCGACGGTTCGGTCCGGGAAGTGATGAGGGACTGGGCTCTGCCGAACCTGGATTTGTGGGCGGTTTTCCCCACGGGGAGAATGACCAGCGCCAAGGCTCGGGCATTCGTGGAGTATGTACAGGGGCTGTTGGCCAGAAAGGCCTGACAGGCAGCCGGGGGGTTACTCGTCAATGCAGACCAGCAACCGTTCGACCGTTTGCTCAAGCGGCCCGGAGTTGTCGAGCAAGTGCACGGCCGGGTCCTGCGCCAGCAGTTGCTCGCTGAATCGGGCATTGCGTGCCAACCGCTGATCGATCTCGATCGGCGATTCCCGCCCGCGCTCCAGCAAGCGATGACGCAGTACTGCCTGATCCACAGTCAACAGCAGCACCAACGCGTTCGGATAGCGCAGGCGCGTGTTCTGCAAATGCCCCCGAGAGCCATTGATCAGTACGTCCTGCCCGGCGGCCAGCCAATCGTCGATTTCCCGCGGGATGCCATAGGATAACCCGTTGGCGTGCCAGCTCAGGGCGAATGCGCCCTGGGCCTCCATATCGGCGAACTGCTGTGCACTGACGCCCTGCGCCGCCTCGCCCACGGCCTCCGCCGAACGGGTGATGACCCGCCGCACGACGCGGCAGCCGCGTTCGGCCAACCGTGTTCGCGCAGCATCCAGCAGGCTGTCCTTGCCCGAACCTGAAGGCCCGATGAGATAGATCAACCTGCCCGCCATCAAACCAACCTCTTCATTTGTCGCCCTGTTTGCCGGCCCCACGGCAGACCGTCCTGATTGCGCTTGCACCGGATCAGCCTGCAGGCCCGGCGTATGATCCATCACCGACAGCGGTTGCACCAGCGGGTTTTCCAACGGGTCACGGTATACGCTGAGGGTGTCCTCGCAGCGCAGGTCAATCCGGCGTCGGGGTGTTGGGCGACGTGTTTTTTTACCGGTGTACATATCCGTTTCTGCGGTAACGGCCACTTAGGGTTCCGCCCTGACGGCGGGTTACTTGGAAAAGCCCCAAGTAACCAAGGGCTCTTGCCCCTGACGTTCGGTGCCTCGCCAAGGCTCGGCATCCCCTCGCTCCGGTCTCTCGAGGGGGCAAGAAGATCAAAAGCCAAAGCGAGGCGGCCTGACAGCCGACCTAACCACAGATGAACGCGTTCCCCCTGTAGGAGCGAGAAGAGCAGAGCAAAAGCAGGTCGGCATACCCCCACGCTTTTCACCATTCAACAGGCCGAGCGTTAGCTCGCCTGCCGCTCTTGATCTTGATCCACCCGCCCCCTCGGCAGGCTGAGTGGAGGTGTTCATCCGGGGAAAGGCGCGCAGCGCCGTTCGACGCAGTCGAACCCATTGCATGTAGGTCGCGCGAAGCCGACCGGAGGGCAATGCCCCCGGATGAATGCCGGAGCGAAGGAACCCCGAGCCCAGGCGAGGGGCCGGACGTTCGGGGCGAGCGTTTTTTTGCTTACTTTTTTTAGGCGCTTGTAAAAAAAGTGAGTCGCCGTAAGGGCGAAACCCTAAGCCGCCATGACCGCAGCAACGGATATGTACACAGTCAGGCTCGCTCCTACAGGTTTCAGCAGCGACCCGCCAATCACATTCCAGTGCAGGTACAAAAAAGGCGACCCAAAAGTCGCCTTAATACGTTACTGCCCGAATTGCCGCCCCAGCCCCCCAGGCACACCGTGAATATCAGTCTCCTCCCACGGCCCCTTCGGACTGATCGACCGGCTCCAGCCGTTATCCCAGCGATAGTAGGTACGCTGGCGATAGAAGGTATTGGGCTGGTCATCCAGCACATAGACCCCAAGCTTCGGATCCCAGTGACTGTTACCCCCCGGTGGCGGCGCGAAACTGGCCGAGGTACGCGGCAGCGGTTTCGCTGGCTTGGCCGGTGTGGCTGGCTTGACCGGTACCGTCGACGGCGCTGGCTTGGTGCCTGGTTGCGACGGCGGGATCGGCGGTGGTGCCTCATGCTCCCCTGGTTGCTGGACCGCACAAGCGCTTAACCCCATAACAACGCTGAGCAGGGTGATACGAGCGAATGCGGTCATGATTGCGTTTTCCTGTTATTTGTCCGGGCTGTCGATGGTCAGTGTTTGCGGCGCGGTGGTGCTGCTGGCCAGGGGCTGGCTGCGACCGATCCATTCGCCAGCGGTGGGTTTGCCGGCACGGGAAATACGCGCAACCAGTTGGACTTCAGGGAAGTTCGACAGTTTCAATTGCGGCATCATCGCGTCGGCGTCACCCAGTTCGACGGTCACCGGCAGGTCGGCCACGGTGATGCGCTTGACCGCCAGCGGGGCCGGAGGACCGGAGATCGCACGGGCGAAGATGAACACGCTGTCGCCAGGCTGGACCTTGGTCTTGAGGTCCACCGCCAGATCGACGCTGACCTTGAGCAACGCCGAGGCCTTGGCCGCCGGTGCTTGTGCAGCCTTGCCGCCACTGGCCACCAGCTTCTCCGTGGCCCGGATAATCCCGCCTTGTAACGCCTCGCGGGATTTGTCGTCCGGCGGCAACTGCGCCAGCAGGCGATTCCAGTAATCGATGGCGTCCTGATAACGCTCGCCCTCAAACGCGGCGATGCCGAGCAGGCCGAGGCTGGTGACTTCCTTCGGATCGGCCTTGAGCGCTTCGTCGGTCAGGGCCTGGACCTTGTCCGACCACTTTTTGCCATCGGCGAAGTACTGGGCCTGGGCCCATTGACCGAGCAGCTCGGGCTGACGACCGGCCAGGTTCACCGTGCGCTCGAACATCTTCGCCGCATCCGCCGGGCGATCCTGAGCCATGTAGGCGCGACCGAGGAAGTACGTGCCTTCGGCGGAATCCGGCTGAGCGGCGACTACACGCTCCAGGCGCTGGGTCATCTCCTCCATCGACTTGGGTGCCTGGGAGAATTCGCGGGTCAGTTCGACCTTGTCGCTGGCACCGAAATGCAGATACAGGCCCAGGCCCAGCACCGGCACCAGAATGGCCGCCAGCAACGGCAAGGGTTTGCCCAGACGCGATACCTGCGGCGCTTCGGCGCCTTCGGTGTCCGCCAGCAACTCACGGGCGGCTTCGGCGCGACCGGCGTCCATTTGCGCCGCATCGAGCACGCCCTCTTCCTGCTGAGCCTGCAACTCAGCCACGCGTTCCTGATAAAGCGCCACGTTCAGGGCGGTACGATCCTCTTCACGCTGGGCGCGACGGCTGCGCAGCACCGGGATCAACAGAAAACTCAGGGCAACCAGAAGCAGCAGACCTGCAGCGAGCCAGAAATCAATCATTCTTGGTTTTATCCAACAGGTGGTCGAGGCGCGAGCGCTCCTCGGCAGAAAGCGAGCCCGGGGTGTCGGCACGTTGCACGCGACGACGGCGGACGATCACCGCAATGATCACCACACCACCCAGCAACAAGCCGGCGGGGCCGAACCAGAGCAAGGCAGTCTTGGCATTCAGGGCCGGTTTGTAACGGACGAAATCACCGTAGCGGTCGACCATGAAGTCGATGATCTGCTGGTTGTCCTTGCCCTCGCCGAGCATGCGGAAAATCTCTTTGCGCAGGTCGGCGGCAATCGGTGCGTTGGAATCGGCGATGTCCTGATTCTGGCACTTGGGGCAACGCAACTCTTTGGTCAGCTCGCGAAAACGCTCGCGATCGCCCTCCTTGGCGAACTCATAGGTGTCGATGGCCGCGTGGGCCACGCTCGCCATGCTCAAGCCAAGAACGGCGGCAGCGATCCAGCGCTTCATGGCTTGACCTCGTCGACCAGCGCCTGGTACTTGGCCGCCAGTTTTTCGCGCCAGACCTGCTCGTCGATCACACCGACGAACTTGTCACGGATGATGCCCCTGGCGTCGATGAAGAAGGTTTCCGGCGCGCCGTATACACCGAGGTTCAGGCCCAGCGAGCCTTGGTCGTCACGGATATCCAGAGCATACGGGTTATGAAAATCCGTCAGCCACTTCAAGGCATCGGCGTTGGTGTCCTTGTAGTTGATGCCGTAGATCACCACACCCTGTTGGGCCAGCTTGTTCAACACCGGGTGCTCGACCCGGCAGGAAATGCACCAGGTGCCCCAGACGTTGACCAGCGCCGGTTTGCCGAGGATATCAGCGCGGGTCAAGGTCTTGTCGCCCTGCACCGCCGGCAGGGAAAACTCCGGAAACGGCTTGTTGATCATTGCCGAGGGCAGCTCGGCCGGATCGAGGTACAACCCACGGTAAAGAAACACGGCAACCACCAGAAAAATCGCCAGTGGCAACAACATCAACCAACGCTTCATGCAGTGGCTCCCGACATGCCCAGTGCTTCGCGCACGCGGCTTTTTACCTTGACCCGATAACGCCGATCCAGCGCCGCCAGCAACCCACCGAAACCGGTCAGCAAACCACCGAACCAGATCCAGCGCACGAACGGCTTGACGTGCACGCGCACAGCCCAGGCACCGTTACCCAGCGGTTCGCCGAGGGCGACGTAGAGGTCGCGGGTGAACCCGGCGTCGATGCCGGCCTCGGTCATCACCGAGTTCTGCACGGTGTACAGGCGCTTTTCCGGATGCAGCACGCTGACTTCCTTGCCGTTGCGGATCACCCGGACGGTGCCCTTGTCGGAAGTGAAGTTCGGGCCTTCGAAGTGTTTGGCGCCTTCGAAGATGAAGTGATAACCCGCCAGGTCCATGGACTCGCCCGGCGCCAGGCGCAGGTCACGCTCGGCACTGTTCTGGCTCGACAGCACGACACCCAGCGCACACACGGCAATACCCAGGTGCGCGATCTGCATGCCCCAGTAGCTGCGGGTCAGGGTTGGCAGGCCTTTGATCAGGCCCTTGTGTCGGGTCTTGTCGAAGATGTCACGCGCACCGGCCAGCAGCACCCAGGCGGCGAGCATGAAGGTGGCAAGCACTGCCCAGTTGAAATCGCCGTACGCGATGCCGGCCACCACGGCCATGGCGGCGCTGCCCAGCAAGACCGGCGTCAGCATGCTCACCAGCCATTTCACCGGGGTGTCCTTCCAGCGCACGATCACGCCGACCGCCATCACCACCATCAGCAACGCCATCAACGGAATGAACAGCGCGTTGAAGTACGGCGGGCCGACCGACAGCTTGGCGCCGGTCATGGCGTCCAGAATCAGCGGGTACAGGGTGCCGAGCAGAATCATCGATGCCGCCACCACCAGCACCAGGTTGTTGCCCAGCAACAGCGTTTCCCGGGACCAGAGGTTGAAGCCCACCTGGCTCTTGACCACCGGCGCGCGCAGGGCGAACAGCGTCAAAGAACCACCGACCACGAACAGCAGGAAAATCAGGATGAACACCCCGCGCTCCGGATCGGACGCAAAGGCGTGCACTGACGTCAGCACGCCAGAACGCACAAGGAAAGTACCCAACAGACTCAGCGAGAACGCAGCGATAGCCAGCAACACGGTCCAGCTCTTGAACACACCACGTTTTTCCGTGACCGCCAACGAGTGAATCAGTGCGGTGCCCACCAGCCATGGCATGAACGAGGCGTTTTCCACCGGGTCCCAGAACCACCAGCCGCCCCAGCCGAGTTCGTAGTACGCCCACCACGAACCCAAGGTAATGCCAATGCCGAGGAACGCCCAGGCCACGATGGTCCACGGACGCGACCAGCGCGCCCACGCGGCATCCAGGCGACCGCCCATCAACGCGGCAATGGCGAAGGCGAAGGCCACCGAGAAACCGACGTAGCCCATGTACAGCATCGGCGGGTGCACGATCAGGCCAATGTCTTGCAGCAGCGGGTTGAGGTCGGCACCGTCGCCGGGCACTTGCGGCAGGATGCGCTTGAACGGGTTGGAGGTCATGATCAGGAACAGCAGGAAACCGGTGCTGATCATGCCCATCACCGCCAGCACGCGGGCCAGCATGACCTGCGGCAACTGCCGGGAAAACACCGACACCGCAAAGGTCCAGCCGCCGAGAATCAAGGCCCACAACAGCAAGGAACCTTCGTGGGCCCCCCACACGGCGCTGAACTTGTAGTACCACGGCAACGCGCTGTTGGAGTTGTTGGCCACATAGGCCACAGAGAAGTCATCGACCATGAAGGCGTAGGTCAGGCAACCGAAGGCAAACACCAGAAAGGTGAACTGGCCCCAGGCCGCTGGCTGGGCCAGGCTCATCCACAGGCGGTCATTGCGCCACGCACCGAGCAGCGGTACCACGGCCTGGGCCAAGGCGAAGCACAGGGCCAGGATCATCGCCAGATGACCCAGCTCGGGAATAAAGATGCCGGATGTCATGGATCAACCCTCCTTCGCGGGCGTTGGAGCCGATTGACTGCTGTCTTTCAATGCCTTGGTCACTTCCGGCGGCATGTACTTCTCGTCGTGCTTGGCCAGCACTTCATCGGCCACCACCACACCATCGGCATTGAGCTTGCCCAGGGCGACGATGCCCTGCCCTTCGCGGAACAGGTCCGGAAGGATGCCGCGATAAGTGATGGTCACGGACTTGTTGAAGTCGGTGACGACGAACTTCACGTCCAGGGAATCGCTGGAACGCTCCAGCGAGCCCTTCTCGACCATGCCGCCAGCGCGAATGCGCGTGTCCAGCGGGGCTTCGCCGTTGGCAATCTGGGTTGGTGTGTAAAACAGATTGATGTTCTGCTGCAGGGCGCTCAGGGCCAGGCCGACGGCAGCGCCGACCCCGACCAGAATCGCGAGAATGATGATAAGACGCTTTTTGCGCAGCGGATTCACTTGCCGTTCTCCCGGCGCAAACGACGCGCCTCTTGTTGCAGATACCGCTTGCGGGCCAGGATCGGCGCCGCCACGTTGAGGGCCAGCACCGCCAGGCAGATGCCATAGGCTGACCAGACATACAGGCCATGATGGCCCATGGCGATGAAGTCGCCGAATGAAGCAAAACTCATCGAGCGACCTCCAGGCTGTTTTCCACTTCGGCCTTGACCCAACTGGCCCGGGCCTCGCGCTTGAGCACTTCCAGACGCATGCGCAGCAGCAACACCGCGCCGAAGAAACAGTAGAAGCCCAATACCGTCAACAGCAAGGGCAGCCACATTTCGGCGGGCATCGCCGGTTTTTCAGTGAGGGTGAAGGTCGCGCCCTGGTGCAGGGTGTTCCACCACTCCACCGAGTACTTGATGATCGGGATGTTGATCACGCCGACAATCGCCAGTACCGCACAGGCCTTGGCCGCGCTGTCACGATTGCTGATCGCGTTGCCCAGCGCAATGAGACCGAAGTACAGGAACAGCAGAATCAACATGGACGTAAGGCGTGCATCCCAGACCCACCACGAACCCCAGGTCGGCTTGCCCCAGATCGCGCCGGTGACCAGCGCTACGGCGGTCATCCACGCGCCGATCGGTGCGGCACATTGCAGGGCGACGTCGGCCAGTTTCATTTTCCACACCAGCCCGACGATGCCGCACACGGCCAGCATCACATAGATGGACTGCGCCAGCATGGCGGCCGGGACGTGGATATAGATGATGCGAAAGCTGTTGCCCTGCTGATAGTCCGGCGGCGCGAAGGCCAGGCCCCAGACCACGCCAACGCTGATCAGCAGCAACGCCGCGATGCTCAGCCAGGGCAGCATTTTGCCGCTGATGCCGTAAAACCATTTGGGCGAGCCGAGCTTGTGAAACCACGTCCAGTTCATACTGTTTCCATCACGGTTGCTCTTTACTGTGAAGAGCCAGGGTCTTTACTGGTCAAAAAACAACCAGACCTCATTATTCGCCGACGCTGATCTTCAGGCCAGCAGCTATTGCAAAAGGTGTCAGGGTTATCGCCAGGGCGGTCAGGCTACCAAGCCACAGGAGATAACCGGTCGCCGGCATGCCCTGCAAGGCCGCCTGCAAGGCGCCACTGCCAAGGATCAATACCGGGATGTACAGCGGCAGAATCAGCAGCGCTAGCAAAAGGCCACCACGCTTCAAACCTACTGTCAGTGCCGCACCCACCGCACCGAGCAGGCTCAGTACCGGTGTACCGAGCAGCAACGAAAGCAGCAACACCGGCAGACAGGCGGCAGGCAAACCGAGCATCAATGCCAGCAAGGGTGCGAGCAAAACCAGTGCCAGGCCGGAAAAAGCCCAGTGTGCCAGCACTTTGGCCAATACCAGAAGAGGCAGGGGGTGCGGCGAAAGGACCCACTGTTCAAGGGATCCGTCTTCGAAATCACTGCGGAAAAGCCCGTCCAGCGAGAGCAGAACCGATAAAAGTGCCGCGACCCAGACCAACCCCGGAGACAAGGTTTGCAACAATTGAGACTCGGGTCCTACCGCCAACGGGAACAGGGAAACGACGATGGCGAAAAACACCAGCGGATTCGCCAGCTCCGCCGGGCGGCGGAACAGCAGACGGGCCTCACGGGCGACCAACAGGCCAAAAACACTCATACGGCCCAATTCCCCAGATCGATGTCGCGATAAGCGGCCGGCATCCGGCTCAGCGTGTGGTGGGTGGTCAACACGACCATGCCGCCACGTTCGCAGTGAGCGGCCAGGTGTTCTTCGAGTTGCGCCACGCCTTGCTTGTCGAGCGCAGTGAACGGTTCATCGAGAATCCACAGCGGCGGGCTGTCCAGATACAAACGCGCCAGTGCGACGCGGCGCCGCTGGCCAGCGGACAGGGTGTGGCAGGGAACATCTTCGAAACCGCGCAATCCGACCGCCGCCAGGGCTTGCCAGATCGCTTCATGGGAGGCCGGTTGATGCAGGGCGCAGAGCCAGCTCAGGTTCTCTTCCGGCGTCAGCAAATCCTTGATTCCCGCCGCATGGCCGATCCACAGCAGGTTGCGCGCCAGCTCAGTGCGCTGCTCATCAAGGGGCTTGCCGTTGAGCAGCACTTGACCGGCGGTCGGGTGCATCAAACCTGAAAGCAGGCGCAACAGACTGGTCTTGCCACTGCCGTTGGGGCCGCTGATTTGCACCATTTCGCCACTGGCCAGTCTCAAATCGAGATTTTCGAAGAGCAGCCGAAGGTCTCGCTCACAGGCAAGGGCAACGGTTTGCAGGACTGGACTGGTCAAGGGTTCACGGGCCTTATACGGTTCAAGTCGGCACTGGCGCGGCCGTTAAAGAGATGCAGCATAGATGCAATGACGTCTTGTTCTAGAGAGCTGCGTCAAACAATTGCAAAATTTTCGCCATTTTTGGATACAACGGCGCCGCATTATACATGCCGGGCCTTAGTCTAAAGAGTGCATTTTCCTCAGGTTGTGACCGCGTATGACAGGCGAAATGAACATCCTCCCGCTAGCGCAAACCGTCCCGGTGACTTCACGTGCGCAGGTGGTCAGCGGTGAGTTGCTCAAGTTGCTGACGCCGGTGGAGGGGCTGATCAGCGTCGGTCAAACCGCCCAGGCCGAAGTATTGTCGCTCAAGCAGGCGGACCAGACTTTCCAGATGCTGCTCAAGGTCACCCTCGACAGCGGTCGCCAGACCACGGTCCAGACCACCGGCAATCAACCGCTGGCCCAGGGCACCACGCTGGTCGTCACCCAACCTTCGGCCGGCAATCTGGCGGTGACGGTACAACAGGCCATTGCCTCCAGCGTCGCCACCCTCACCCGCCTCGACACCGCGCAACTGCCCGTTGGCACCTTGCTACAGGGCAAGGTATTGACCTTGCAAGTACTGCCGCAGGTGCCCGGCCAGCCCATGGTGTTTCGTTCGATGGTGAGCCTGCTCAATACCGCACTGAGCGGCAGCACCCTGAGCATCGACAGTCCGCAGCCCTTGCGCATCGGCACCTTGTTGAGCGCACAGGTGCAAGACGCCCAGACCGTGAAATTCGTGCCACTGAGCAGCCGCCAGGAACAACTGGCGGTGACCCGGCAACTGGTCGACCAGCAAAGCCGCCAGGGCTCACTGGACGTCTTGCTCAAGCTCCTGCAGAACCTGCCGGCTTCGGACCAGACGTCCGTTGAATTGCGCAGCGCCGCCGCCCTGCTGCTCGCCGGCCTACCGGATGCCCAGCAATTGAGCACCCCCAAGGGCCTGGCCCAGGCCTTGGCCAGCAGTGGTGTGTTTCTCGAAAGCAAGCTGCTGACCGGGCAAAACCCGACGCTCGCACCGGACATGAAAGGCGACCTTCTGAAACTGGTTGCGCAATTGAGTCAGGGGTTGCCGGCCAACACTAGCCTCGGCGCGATCATCGCCGCCAATACCCTGGCCCAGGCCATGCCGAATTTTGTTCGCAATGCCCTGGGCATGCTCGGGCAGGTCAGTGCCAAACCGTCGCCGACCGGTTTCCCGCTGCCCGAACGCCTGTTGCAAAGCGCGGAAGGCGAAGACGATCTTGAGCACCTGCTGCGTTTGGCCGCCGCTGCGGTTTCACGCCTGCAAAGCCATCAGCTGTCGAGCCTGGAACAAACCGGCGTAACCGCCGACGGACGCCTGATGAGCACCTGGCAGTTGGAAATCCCGATGCGCAATATGCAGGACATCGTGCCGTTGCAAGTCAAGTTCCAGCGTGAAGACGCGCCCGAAAAAGAGCAGCCAAAGGAGCGTCGCGAAGAACGCGAAACCAGGCAACAGCTGTGGCGAGTGGAGTTGGCCTTCGCGATGGAGCCTTTGGGGTCGCTGCAAGTTCAGGCGCAATTGATCAAGGGCAGCCTCTCCAGCCAGCTCTGGGCAGAGCGGCCTTACACCGCCAGCCTGATCGAAAGCAATCTGAGCACGCTACGTGACCGCTTGCTGTCCGCCGGCCTGAACGTCGGCGACCTGGAATGCCACCTCGGCACACCACCCCAAGGCCCGCAAACCCGCCTCGAACAACGCTGGGTGGATGAAACCGCATGAATAACCCCAACGCCCCACGCCAGGCCATCGCCCTCAAATACGACGGCACCCACGCCCCCACCCTCACCGCCAAGGGCGACGAAGAACTGGCCGAAGAAATCCTGCGCATTGCCCGTGACTGCGAAGTACCGATCTACGAAAACGCCGAGCTGGTGAGACTGCTGGCGCGTATGGAGCTGGGGGACAGTATTGCGCAGGAGCTCTATCTGACGATTGCCGAGATCATTGCGTTTGCGTGGAATCTGAAGGGGAAGTTTCCGGCGGGGCAGGATCCGGATGGGTTGAAGGTGGAGAAGGATGTGACCGGACTCGGGGATGATTACTGAGGATTCGTGGACGCCATCGCTCCTACCTATGAACTCATGTTCCATGTCCGACATAGAACCACTGTAGGAGCAGCCGGTCGACGCTCGATTGCTCGCGATGGAAGCATGAGCGCCGCGCTTCTCCAGGAAGCCCGAGTCTTCGCTAACGTCCATCGCGAGCAAGCTCGCTCCTACAGGTGAACACATGTTCCGTGTCCGACATAGAACTACTGTCGGAGCGAGCCTGCTCGCGAAAGCGATTTCAGCCAGACCGCAAAACTCAGTTTCTGTGCAACTTACTCATCAACTCCGCCTCAGCCTGGGTCAGGCCGCAGGACTGGGTCAGTTCGTCGACGCTGGCGCCCATCCCCACCAGTCGCGCCGCCTGGGCAAACGACAGACTGGAAGGATCACGCTGTTCCAGCCGGGCGAGTTTATCCGGCAGTGGCGCAATGATCGCGCGTAGCTCATGCAGGTCTTCACCCATGCGCACATTGCCGTTCTGGTAGTCGTCGACGCGTTTGCCCAGGTCCTTGATGCGCTGATCGCGCAGCGCATCACCCTGGGCCTGTTGCGCGGCGATCTGCTTTTGACCGCGAATGTATGCCAGGAACATTGCCAGCGTGCCTGCCCAGAACAGGAACAGGACAATGACCGCAACCTCGAGAATCAATCAGATACTCTCCAGTTCCGACCATTCTTCTTCGCTCATCATCTTGTCGAGCTCGACCAGGATGAGCAGTTCGTTGTTCTTGTTGCACACGCCTTGAATGAACTTGGCGGACTCTTCGTTACCCACGTTCGGCGCGGTTTCGATTTCCGACTGACGCAGGTAAACCACTTCGGCCACGCTGTCGACCATGATCCCGACCACCTGTTTGTCGGCTTCGATGATGACGATACGGGTGTTGTCGCTGATCTCGGCATTCATCAGGCCGAAGCGCTGACGGGTGTCGATCACGGTGACGACGTTGCCGCGCAGGTTGATGATGCCCAGCACATAGCTCGGAGCACCCGGCACCGGGGCGATTTCGGTGTAGCGCAGGACTTCCTGAACGCGCATCACATTGATGCCGTAGGTTTCGTTGTCCAGCTTGAAAGTTACCCATTGCAGGATCGGATCTTCGGACCCTTTTGCCGCCGTCGCCTTATCATTCATACCCTGACCCCTCAAGAAACCGCCTTGGCGGTGTGTGTTCCGTGCAACGCCATCGAGTGGCGTCGCCTGTTGTTTATTTAATGTTTGTCGGTGTGTGGTTCGGCTTGCTGCCGGACATGTGCTTTGCCCCGCCACTGGCGATCAACTCGGCCAGGGACGCAACGTCGAGCAAGGCGCACATGTGTTCGATCACCGTGCCGGCGAGCCATGGCCGCTGACCTCGATGACTTCTCCATTTGATTTCATTCGGGTCCAGACGCAACGAGCGGCTGACCTGATGCACCGCCAGGCCCCATTCGTAGCCCTGGACCGAAATCACGTATTGCAGGCCCTGCTTGAAATCGTCGCGGTAACGGTCAGGCATGACCCAACGCGCGGTATCGAGCACCTTGAGGTTACCGGCCTGGCTCGGCAGGATGCCAAGGAACCATTCCGGCTGGCCGAACAACGGTGTCAACTCGTGACCGGCCAGGGAATAAATCGACCCCAGGCACACCAGCGGCACCGCCAGGGTCAAGCCGGCGACATCGAACAACAGGCACTCGAATGGTTCGGCGGCCCAGGACGGACGACCATCGGTGTCCACCGGTGGCGGCGTATTGCTCGGCGGCAGATGAACTTCAACGACGGGCAGCACCAGCGCTTGATGCACTTCGACAACAGCTGGCTCCGGTGCTGGCTGCACCTCGACAGGGGTTGGCACCAATGCCTGCAGCAGCGGTGCGATGGTCGAGACCGGCGCCATGACTGGTGCCGGGGCTTCGATCACGGGAGACTTGAATGCTGGCGCTACCGATGCCTGCACCGGAGCGGCCGAGACCGCTGTTGCGGCGTCGCGGGCCTGTTCTTCAAGCACTGCGGCCTGGAACTCGTCCAGCACCGCTTCGGCCGCGATCTCCTCGGCCACTGCCTCTATGGGCAGCGTCAATTCTTCGGTCACTTCCTGCAGCAAGCTGTCCAGGTACGACTGCAAAGCCAGTTGCGGCCGCGAAGTGGTCTTCAATGGCCGGCTCATTGGCTCGCTCCTACAGGGACTGGATTCATCTCAAGCCACCTGCGGAACAAGTTGCGCCGCCAGCAGATGCTTGAGCAACGCACGGTAAGCGAGAACGCCACGGCTCTTGCCGTCGAACTGCGAAGGCGTCAGTCCCGCACGGCTGGCATCGCGCAGGCGCGTGTCCACCGGGATATAGCCCTGCCAGATTTCGTCGGGGAATTTGTCGCGCAGCACGCGCAACGTTCCGAGGGACGCCTGGGTGCGCCGGTCAAACAGCGTCGGCACGATGGTAAACGGCAATGCCTGTCTGCGAGAGCGGTTGATCATCGCCAGGGTGTTGACCATGCGTTCAAGGCCTTTGACCGCCAGGTGTTCGGTCTGCACCGGGATCACCAATTGCTGGCTCGCCGCCAAGGCATTGACCATCAGCACGCCGAGCAATGGCGGGCTGTCGATCACGGCGTAATCGAAGTCCTGCCACAGTTGCGCCAGGCTCTTGGCAATCACCAGGCCCAACCCGCTCTGCCCCGGCGACTGGCGCTCAAGGGTGGCCAGTGCGGTGCTGGAGGGCAACAGGGAGATGCGTTCGTCACTGGTCGACAACAGCAGTTGACCCGGCAGGCCTTGCGGCACGTTGCCCTTGTGCAGGAACAGGTCGTAGCTGCTGTGCTCCAGGGCGTCGGGATCGTAGCCGAAGTAGCTGGTCATGGAGCCGTGGGGGTCGAGATCGACCACGACCACGCGCTTGCCCGCCTCCGCCAGTAAACCGGCTAAAGCGATGGAGGAAGTGGTTTTACCGACACCACCCTTTTGATTGGCGACTGCCCAGACTCTCATTCGGATTGTTCCTCCCGACCGAATGGATCGACCGAGAAATAGCTCAACGTGTTAATGCGGGTGACGGAGAATTGACGGCGCTCTCTCGTACCGGCGACTTGACCGGGGTCGGTGCAGTTTGTGTGCCAGCACGCTTCAATGCGGCATCCGGTTGCGCATGGGCGGTTCCGGTGCCGGTCAGGCTGCGACGGACATCGAGGTTGCGCGACACCACCAGCACCACCCGACGGTTGCGTGCACGGCCTTCAGCGGTGGCGTTGTTGGCCACCGGTTGAAACTCGCCGTAGCCCACCGAAGCCAGGCGCCCGGGGTTCACTCCCTGCATCGCCAGCATGCGCACGATGCTCGCCGAGCGGGCCGAGGACAGCTCCCAGTTGGTCGGATATTGCGCGGTGCGGATCGGTTGATCGTCGGTGAAACCTTCGACATGAATCGGGTTGTCGAACGGTTTCAGGATCGCTGCAACCTTGTCGATGATGTTGAACGCGATGTCGCTGGGCATGGCGTCGCCGCTGCCGAACAACAGACTGGAGTTGAGCTCGATCTCGACCCACAACTCGTTGCCGCGCACCGTCATCTGGTTGGAGCTGATCAGGTCACCGAACGCCGCACTAATGTCGTCGGCGATGCTTTTGAGTGGATCGCTGGCGCCGGCGACACCGGCATCGACCTGGTCACTGTCCTTGACCAGCGGCTTGGCCGGGGTCACGGTCTTCGGCCGCTCGTCACCGATGGGGATCGGCTTGAGCGAACGGTCGGAGTCGGTAAAGACCCCGATCAATGCCTCGGAAATGACCTTGTACTTGCCTTCGTTGATCGATGAGATGGAGTACATCACCACGAAAAAAGCGAACAGCAAGGTGATGAAGTCGGCGTAGGACACCAGCCAGCGTTCGTGGTTGACGTGTTCTTCATGCTGGCGACGGCGTGCCATGAGCTTATTCCCTTAATCCATGAAGCCCTGAAGCTTCAACTCAATGGAGCGAGGGTTTTCACCTTCGGCGATCGACAGGAGCCCTTCCAGCAACATTTCGCGATAGCGCGACTGGCGCAACGCGATGGATTTGAGTTTGGCGGCAATCGGCAACAGCACCAGGTTGGCACTGGCCACGCCGTAGATGGTGGCGACGAAGGCCACGGCGATGCCGTTACCCAGTTGCGACGGATCACCCAGGTTGCCCATGACGTGAATCAGGCCCATCACCGCACCGATGATGCCGATGGTCGGCGCGTAACCGCCCATGCTTTCGAAGACTTTGGCCGCTTCGACATCGCGGCTTTCCTGGGTATAGAAGTCCACTTCCAGAATGCTCCGGATCGCTTCCGGCTCGGCGCCGTCGACCAGCAGTTGCAGGCCTTTGCGCGCGTAGTTGTCGGGCTCGGCGTCGGCGATACCTTCCAGGCCGAGCAGGCCTTCCTTGCGGGCCGTCAGGCTCCAGTTCACCACGCGGTCGATACCACCGGCCAGGTCAACACGAGGCGGGAACAGGATCCAGGCGAGGATCTGCATGGCGCGCTTGAAGGCGCTCATCGGCGATTGCAGCAGCGCGGCGCCAATGGTGCCGCCGAGCACGATCAGCGCTGCCGGGCCGTTGGCCAGGGCGCCGAGATGACCGCCTTCAAGGTAATTGCCGCCGATGATGGCGACAAAGGCCATGATGATGCCGATCAGGCTTAGAACATCCATCAGATACAGGCCTCGACCAGGTGCTTGCCAATGTCGTCGAGGCTGTACACCGCGTCGGCCAGTTCAGCTTTGACAATGGCCATCGGCATGCCGTAGATCACGCAACTGGCTTCGTCCTGTGCCCAGATCGAACTGCCGCCCTGCTTGAGCAAGCGCGCGCCTTCACGGCCGTCAGCGCCCATGCCGGTCAGGACCACCGCCAGAACTTTGTCGCCGTAAGACTTGGCTGCCGAACCGAACGTGATATCCACGCATGGCTTGTAATTCAGACGCTCGTCGCCCGGGAGGATTTTCACTGCGCCGCGGCCGTCGATCATCATCTGCTTGCCACCCGGCGCCAGCAGCGCCAGGCCCGGACGCAGGATGTCGCCATCCTCGGCTTCCTTGACACTGATGCGGCAGAGCTTGTCCAGGCGCTCGGCGAATGCCTTGGTGAAGGCGGCCGGCATGTGTTGAACCAGCACGATAGGGGCCGGGAAATTGGCCGGCAATTGGGTCAAGACCCGTTGCAGGGCCACCGGGCCTCCGGTCGAAGTACCGATGGCCACCAGCTTGTAGGCTTTGCGTTTTGGCGCGGGCGACGACGCAGTGGCCGCATGCATACGCGCCGGGATCGGTGCCGGACGGGGTGCGCTGCTGCCATAACTGCCCACGCTCGATGGCGCAGGCGTCGGGGCTGGCGCAGCGACAGGCGCCGGAGCGCTATAGGCGCTGACTCGACGATTGCTGCGCGAAATGCTGAGAATCTTCTCGCACAGCAGTTGCTTGACCTTCTCGGGGTTGCGCGAGATGTCTTCGAAATTCTTCGGCAGGAAGTCCACCGCGCCGGCATCCAGCGCATCGAGGGTGACCCGGGCGCCTTCATGGGTCAGCGAGGAGAACATCAGGACCGGGGTCGGGCAGCGTTGCATGATGTGCCGCACGGCGGTGATGCCGTCCATCATCGGCATCTCGTAGTCCATGGTGATCACGTCGGGCTTGAGGGCCAGCGCCTGATCGATCGCCTCTTTGCCGTTGGTCGCCGTGCCGACGACCTGGATATTCGAATCCGCTGAAAGAATTTCCGAGACGCGGCGGCGGAAAAACCCCGAATCGTCCACCACCAGGACTTTGACTGCCATAAACACTCCATTAGGTGGAGCGGGGCCAGGCGCCCCGCTCCACCAGAATCAAATACGCCGTGTGGCGTAACGCTTGAGCATGCTCGGAACATCGAGAATCAGCGCGATGCGGCCGTCACCGGTGATGGTGGCGCCGGACATGCCTGCAGTTCCCTGGAGCATTTTGCCCAATGGCTTGATGACCACTTCCTCCTGGCCCACCAGTTGATCGACGACAAAGCCGATCCGCTGCGTGCCCACCGAAAGGATCACCACATGCCCCTCGCGCTGCTCTTCATGAGCGGCGGAGCTGACCAGCCAGCGTTTGAGATAGAACAATGGCAGCGCCTTGTCCCGCACGATCACCACTTCCTGGCCGTCCACGACGTTGGTGGTCGACAGGTCGAGGTGGAAGATCTCATTGACGTTCACCAGCGGGAACGCAAACGCCTGGTTGCCGAGCATGACCATCAGCGTCGGCATGATCGCCAGGGTCAGCGGTACCTTGATGACGATCTTCGAACCCTGGCCCTTGGCCGAGTAAATGTTGATCGAACCGTTGAGTTGGGAAATCTTGGTTTTCACCACGTCCATGCCCACGCCACGACCCGATACGTCGGAGATCTCGGTCTTGGTCGAGAACCCCGGGGCGAAGATCAGGTTGTAGCATTCGGTGTCGCTCAGGCGATCGGCCGCATCCTTGTCCATCACGCCGCGTTTAACCGCGATGGAACGCAGGACGTTCGGGTCCATGCCTTTACCGTCATCGGAGATCGACAGCAGGATGTGATCGCCTTCCTGCTCGGCCGCCAGGATGACCTTGCCGCCACGGGCCTTGCCCGAGGCTTCGCGTTCTTCAGGCGATTCGATGCCGTGGTCGACCGCGTTGCGCACCAAGTGGACCAATGGGTCGGCCAGGGCCTCGACGAGGTTCTTGTCGAGGTCGGTTTCTTCGCCGACCAACTCCAGGTTGATCTCTTTCTTGAGCTGGCGAGCCAGGTCGCGAACCAGGCGCGGAAAGCGCCCGAAGACTTTCTTGATCGGTTGCATTCGGGTCTTCATGACCGCGGTTTGCAGGTCGGCCGTGACCACGTCGAGGTTCGACACGGCCTTGGACATGGCTTCGTCGCCGCTGTTGAGGCCCAGGCGGACCAGGCGATTACGTACCAGCACCAACTCGCCGACCATATTCATGATCTCGTCGAGACGCGCGGTATCGACGCGTACGGTGGTCTCGGCTTCGCTCGCCGGTTTTTCCGCCGGTGGCGCGGCAGGAGTACGGGCTGCAGCAGGTGCAGCAGCGACCGGGGCCGGCGTTTCGGCTTTCGGCTCGGGTGCCTTGGCCACAGGTTTCGGCGCCGCTGCCTTGGCCACCGGTGCCGCAACGGAAGCGTTCGAACCATTGGCCGCCGTCACGCTGCCGACTTCGCTGAACTTGCCTTTGCCGTGCAGTTCGTCGAGCAGCGATTCGAATTCGTGATCGGTGATCAGGTCGCTACCGGCCGCCGCCGCGCTTGGCACTGCGGGTGCAGGCACCGAAGCAATGGCCGATTCCAGTGCCTCGACGGCAAAGTTACCCTTGCCATGCAACTGATCGAGCAAAGCCTCGAATTCATCGTCGGTTATGTCGGAGCTGTCGCCGGCCGCTTTCGGGGCCTCTGGCGCGACGGGCGCCGGGGCCACCGCATCGACGGCGAACTGGCCCTTGCCGTGCAGTTGATCGAGCAACGACTCGAACTCGGCATCGGTGATTTCATCGCTGGCCACGGTATCGCTGACCGGCACAGAAACAGCTGCCGGCGCCTCGGCCTGAGCCTTGACGGAATTCAGCGAGTCCAGCAGTTGTTCGAATTCATTGTCGGTGATATCACCGGAATCGGCTTCAGCCACAGGCGCTTCGACCACGGCTGCGACGGGCGCAGATACCGCCTCGTCAGCCGATTGCGGCTCGGCCAGACGGGCCAACGCCGCAAGCAGTTCAGGTGTCGCAGCCGTGATCGGGCTGCGCTCACGGACTTCGCTGAACATGCTGTTCACCGCGTCCAGCGCTTCGAGAACCACGTCCATCAGTTCCGAATCGACACGACGCTCCCCCTTGCGCAGGATGTCGAACACGTTCTCGGCGATGTGGCAGCACTCCACCAGCTCGTTGAGCTGGAGGAAGCCGGCGCCCCCTTTTACAGTGTGAAAACCGCGAAAAATTGCATTGAGCAAGTCCGCATCATCCGGACGGCTTTCCAGCTCGACCAGTTGTTCGGACAGTTGCTCTAGAATCTCGCCGGCCTCAACCAGGAAATCCTGAAGGATCTCTTCATCGGCGCCGAAGCTCATTAAGGGTGTGCTCCTAACAGACAGGTCTAAAAACCTAAAATGCCTAAAATTCTAAAACCCCAGGCTGGATAGCAAATCGTCCACATCGTCCTGACCGGACACAACGTCTTCTCTTTTATCGGCATGAATCTGCGGACCTTCACCCTGAGAGAGATGTTTTTGTGGATCTTTTTCAGCAAGCATCGCTTCACGGTCATGTTCGATGCCCGCAAAGCGGTCCACCTGACTGGCCATGAGCACGAGCTTGAGCAGGTTGCTTTCAACTTCGGTGACCAACTGGGTCACGCGCTTGATCACTTGACCTGTGAGGTCCTGGTAATCCTGGGCGAGCAGGATGTCGTTCAGGTTGCCCGACACCGCGCGATTGTCCGTTCCGCTGCGTGCCAGGAACCCGTCGACCCGCCGGGCCAGTTCACGAAACTCTTCTGCGCCGACTTCGCGACGCATGAAACGCCCCCAGTCCGCGCTCAAGGCCTGGGCTTCATCGGCCAGGCCATTGACCAGTGGCGTGGCACTTTCCACCAGATCCATGGTGCGGTTGGCCGCGGCTTCGGTCAGTTTGACCACATACCCCAGACGCTCGGTGGCATCGGTAATCTGCGACACTTCTTCGGCTTGCGGCATGTGCGAGTCAATCTGGAAATTGACGATCGCGCTATGCAGTTCGCGAGTGAGCTTGCCTACTTCCTGATACAGGCCGCGGTCACGGGTCTGATTGAGCTCATGGATCAATTGCACGGCGTCGCCGAACTTGCCCTTTTCAAGGCTCGCGACCAATTCGACGGCGTGTTTTTTCAGGGTCGATTCGAAATCGCCCAATGAAGTTTCGTTATTGCCCATAGCTCCCCCGTGGCGCACTCATCAACCGATGCGTTCGAAAATCTTCTCGATTTTTTCTTTCAACGCCTGGGCCGTGAAGGGTTTGACCACATAGCCGTTAACGCCGGCCTGGGCCGCTTCGATGATCTGCTCGCGCTTGGCTTCAGCGGTCACCATCAGCACCGGCAGGTGCTTGAGCTTTTCATCGGCACGCACGTGGCGCAGCAAATCGATACCGGTCATGCCAGGCATGTTCCAGTCCGTTACCAGAAAGTCGATGCTTCCGCTGTTGAGCACCGGAATGGCGGTAGTGCCATCGTCGGCCTCGACGGTGTTGGTGAACCCAAGGTCACGCAGCAGGTTCTTGATGATCCGCCGCATCGTTGAGAAGTCATCAACGATGAGGATTTTCATGTTCTTGTCCAATTCGACCTCCAAGCAGTCTTAAACGCGCCCAGCACCTGGACGCGCCATTTCAATCAATCCGGCAAAGCACTCAATGACTGTCTGGAGCACAACAGATCGCGACCGGCGCAGCTCAACACCACACCAGCCTCGTTCGCAGTGCCCCCACACTGCCTTCAGCGCGCTCGCCACTCCCCCAAACGCCCCCGCAAACGGGCCGCGCACTGGCTGTGTAACTGGCTGACCCGCGATTCGCTGACCCCCAGGACCTCACCGATTTCCTTGAGGTTCAACTCTTCGTCGTAGTACAGCGCCAACACCAGTCGCTCACGCTCCGGCAAATTGGCAATCGCATCCGCCAGCGCGGCCTGGAAGCGTTCATCTTCCAGATCGCGTGACGGCTCGAGATGAGCACTCGCGCCATCCTCGTGCAGCCCTTCGTGTTCGCCGTCCTGCAACAGATCGTCGAAACTGAATAACCGGCTGCCCAGGGTGTCGTTCAAAATTCCGTAGTAATCGTCGAGACTCAATTGGAGTTCGGCCGCAACTTCGTGATCTTTAGCGTCACGGCCGGTTTTCGCTTCAATCGAGCGAATCGCGTCGCTGACCATGCGCGTATTGCGGTGAACCGAACGTGGCGCCCAGTCCCCCTTGCGCACTTCATCGAGCATGGCGCCGCGGATTCGAATGCCCGCGTACGTCTCGAAACTGGCGCCTTTGCTGGCGTCGTATTTGGTCGACACTTCAAGCAGGCCGATCATCCCGGCCTGGATCAGGTCTTCGACCTGGACACTGGCCGGCAAGCGCGCCAGCAAGTGGTAAGCAATGCGTTTAACCAGCGGCGCGTAACGCTCGATCAGCTCGTACTGCGAATCACGCGCCGATTTCTTATAGAGGTTGTAACCGCTTGCTGTCATAACACGGGTCCTGCTGTTTGCTGCACGAGGCGCTCGACGAAAAACTCCAGGTGCCCGCGCGGATTGGCAGGCAGAGGCCAGGTATCGACTTTCTGCGCGATGGCCTTGAACGCCAGCGAGCACTTGGAACGCGGGAAAGCCTCGTAGACGGCACGCTGTTTCTGCACAGCCTTGCGCACGCTTTCGTCGTAGGGCACAGCGCCGACGTATTGCAGGGCGACGTCGAGGAAGCGATCCGTGACCTTGGTCAACTTGGCGAACAGGTTGCGCCCTTCCTGCGGGCTCTGGGCCATGTTGGCCAGGACGCGGAAGCGGTTCATGCCGTAGTCGCGATTGAGCAACTTGATCAAGGCGTAGGCATCGGTAATCGAGGTCGGCTCGTCACACACCACCAGCAGCACTTCCTGGGCTGCGCGAACGAAACTGACTACCGAGTCACCAATGCCCGCAGCAGTGTCGATCACCAATACGTCGAGGTTGTCGCCAATATCACTGAAGGCCTGGATCAGGCCGGCGTGTTGCGCAGGGCTCAGATGCACCATGCTCTGAGTGCCGGATGCGGCCGGAACGATACGGATGCCGCCGGGGCCCTGCAGCAGTACGTCGCGCAGTTCACAGCGGCCCTCGATGACGTCGGCCAGGGTACGTTTGGGTGTCAGCCCCAGCAGAACATCGACGTTCGCCAGTCCCAGGTCGGCGTCCAACAACATGACGCGCCGGCCAAGCTCAGCCAGAGCCAGGGACAAGTTCACTGACACATTAGTTTTCCCGACGCCACCTTTGCCGCCGGTCACCGCAATCACCTGTACGGGATGCATGCTGCCCATGTTATTTCTTTACCTTGTCTTGCATAGACGGAGGCCACATTACTGGCTGCGCGTTCGCAATCGGAACAATGCATGGCAGACCATCGATGTAGGTACAAAAACTGTTCATTACTACCTTAGCCAACCTGCTTGGTTTGGCTGTGGTAAATATCAGCGAACATGTCAGCCATGGCTTCTTCGCTGGGTTCTTCCTGCATTTGCACGCTGACGGCGCGACTGACCAACTGATGACGGCGCGGCAGATGCAAATCATCCGGGATCCGCGGGCCATCGGTCAGGTAGGCCACGGGTAACTCATGACTGATGGCCAGGCTCAACACCTCGCCCAGGCTTGCCGTCTCATCCAGTTTAGTCAGGATGCAGCCAGCTAGCCCGCAACGCTTGTAACTGTGGTAGGCGGCCGTTAGAACCTGTTTCTGGCTGGTGGTTGCCAGAACCAGATAATTTTTTGAACGGATGCCACGACCGGCCAGGCTTTCGAGCTGCATGCGCAGGACCGGGTCGCTGGCCTGCAGTCCCGCGGTATCGATCAGCACCACGCGCTTGCGCAGCAAGGGCTCCAGCGCCTGCACCAGGGACTGGCCCGGATCGACGTGGGTCACCGACACATTGAGAATGCGCCCCAGGGTCTTGAGCTGCTCCTGGGCACCGATGCGGAAGCTGTCCATGCTCACCAGTGCAATGTTCTGTGCGCCGTACTTGAGCACGTAACGGGCAGCCAGCTTGGCCAGAGTGGTGGTCTTGCCCATGCCGGCAGGGCCGACCATGGCGATCACTCCGCCCTCCTCCAGTGGCTCGACGTCCGGGGTAACGATCATGCGCGCCAGGTGCGCCAGCAACATGCGCCAAGCCTGACGAGGCTCTTCGATTTCCGTGATCATTGCCAGCAGGTCGCGCGACAGCGGGCCAGACAGGCCGATGCGTTGCAGGCGCCGCCAGAGGTTGGCCTGGTCCGGACGGCTGCCTTGCAGCTGATTCCAGGCCAGCGAGCCAAGCTGCACTTCCATGAGTTCACGCAGGCTGTTGAGCTCGAAACGCATCGAGTCGAACGCGCGCGGGTCTACGCCACCGGCCGCTGGCGCAGCGGCCGGTGCAGGGCGACGGGGTTCGGCGTACGTCGGCTCGATCAGCGGCTCGGCGGCGGTCAACGGCAAGCCGGCGAACAACTGACGGTTAGTGCTATTGTCGCCCTCGCCCTCGCCCTCGCCACGCAGGCTCAGTTCGGCCTGGGCGGTGACGATCCGCGACTGAGTCTTGCGCAG
Organism: Pseudomonas sp. B28(2017); assembly: GCF_002113025.1. Lineage (GTDB taxonomy): Bacteria > Pseudomonadota > Gammaproteobacteria > Pseudomonadales > Pseudomonadaceae > Aquipseudomonas. The sequence goes on from NZ_NEJH01000004.1 coordinate 542,965, forward strand.
CTCGTCTTCGAGCTCCATGTTCGGAACACGCGGCGCCAGCGCCGACAACTTGTAATCCAGCGCAGCCGTCAACTCGACACCCCCGGCGATCCGGCGGTTGCCAATAATGGCAGCATCAGCGCCCAGCTCATCGCGAACCAGCTTCATGGCCTGACGCATATCGGCGGCGAAAAAACGCTTAACTTGCATAAACCACTACCTCAGCCGTTGGGCCCTACTGTCGCAACGATGGTCACTTGCTTGTTGTCAGGAATTTCCTGGTAAGCCAACACGTGCAAACCCGGGACTGCGAGTCGGCCAAATCGCGAGAGCATCGCGCGAACCGGACCGGCCACCAGCAGAATCACCGGCTGACCTTGCATCTCCTGACGCTGCGCCGCGTCGATCAACGAGCGTTGCAACTTCTCCGCCATGCTTGGCTCCAGCAGAACGCCCTCTTCCGAGCCTTGTCCTGCCTTCTGCAGACTATTGAGCAATATCTGTTCCAACCTTGGCTCCAGCGTGATGACTGGCAGCTGCGACTCAGTGCCTACAATGCTTTGCACGATTGCGCGGGATACGCCAACACGCACGGCAGCCACCAGCGCGGCGGTATCTTGACTCTTGGCGGCATTGTTGGCGATGGCCTCGGCAATGCTGCGGATATCGCGAACAGGCACTTGTTCGGCCAACAGCGCTTGCAGCACCTTGAGCAGCTGCGACAGCGAAACCACGCCCGGCACCAGCTCCTCGGCCAGTTTCGGCGAGCTTTTGCCCAGCAATTGCATGAGTTGCTGCACTTCTTCGTGACCGATCAGCTCACTGGAATGCTTGTAGAGTATCTGGTTCAAGTGGGTAGCCACTACTGTACTGGCATCGACCACCGTATAACCGAGGGATTGCGCCTGGGCGCGCTGGCTGATTTCAATCCAGACCGCCTCCAGGCCGAAAGCCGGATCTTTGGCGGTGATGCCGTTGAGCGTACCGTAGACCTGCCCCGGATTGATCGCCAGCTCGCGATCCGGGTAAATCTCCGCCTCGGCCAGGATCACCCCCATGAGGGTCAGGCGATAGGCACTTGGCGCCAGGTCAAGGTTGTCGCGGATATGCACGGTCGGCATCAGGAAGCCGAGATCCTGGGACAGTTTCTTGCGCACCCCCTTGATCCGCGCGAGCAACTGGCCACCCTGGTTGCGGTCCACCAGCGGAATCAGGCGATAACCCACTTCCAGGCCGATCATGTCGATGGGCGTCACATCATCCCAGCCAAGTTCCTTGGTCTCCTGGGCGCGGGCCGGCGACGGCAGCAGCTCCTGCTGGCGCTTGACCTCCTGCAGGGCCTGAACCCTGGCGACGTTCTGTTTTTTCCAGAACAGGTATGCGCCGCCGGCCGCCAGGGCCGCCATGCTCAGGAACGAGAAGTGCGGCATGCCGGGCACCAGGCCCATGACCGCCATCAAGCCCGCCGCCACCGCCAGCGCCTTGGGCGAGGCGAACATCTGGCGATTGATTTGCTTGCCCATGTCTTCCGAGCCGGAAGCACGGGTCACCATGATCGCTGCCGCTGTCGATAACAACAGTGATGGCAATTGCGCCACCAAACCGTCACCGATGGTCAACAGCGCATACACCTTGCCGGCGTCGGCGAAGTTCATGTTGTGCTGGAAGATACCGACCGCCATACCGCCGATCAGGTTGATGAACAGGATCAACAGGCCCGCAATGGCGTCACCCCGGACGAATTTGCTGGCACCATCCATGGAGCCGTAGAACTCGGCTTCCTGGGCCACTTCCGAGCGGCGAGCCTTGGCCTGGGCCTGATCGATCAGACCGGCGTTGAGGTCGGCGTCGATCGCCATTTGCTTGCCGGGCATCGCATCGAGGGTGAAACGCGCGCTTACCTCGGAAATCCGCCCCGCACCCTTGGTCACCACGACGAAGTTGATGATCATCAAAATCGCGAAAACCACGATACCGACCACGTAGTTACCGCCGATCACCACCTCACCGAACGCCTGGATCACCTTACCGGCCGCCGCATGACCGTCCTGGCCGTGGAGCATCACCACCCGCGTGGAGGCCACGTTCAACGCCAGGCGCAACAGCGTCGCCACCAGCAGAATGGTCGGGAACACCGCGAAATCCAGCGGGCGCAAGGCGTAGACGCACACCAGCAGCACAACGATCGACAGCGCAATGTTGAAGGTGAAGAACACGTCCAGCAGGAACGGCGGCACCGGCAGCATCATCATCGCCAGCATGATCAGCAGCAACAGCGGCACGCCCAGATTGCCTCGACTGAGGTCGGCAATGTTGCTGCGGGCAGCGTTGATTAACTGAGAGCGATCCACCGGTTTTCCCCGTTTCTTTAAAGCAAACTTTTGACGCCTGAAGCGGGCGCAGAGCGGCTACTGCAAGAAGCTTTCCAACTTTTGCAAAGGCAGGGAACAGACGGGTTTACCGAGGTATTTTTTGCGCCCTTCGTGGGAGCGAGCCTGCTCGCGAAGGCGGCGTGCCAGTCGACACACATCGTGCCTGTGCCGGCGCTATCGCGAGCAGGCACGCTCCCACACCGATCGATATTGAACTCAGGAATCGCGGCGCAAATCCGGCGGAATCGGCAGATCATCCTTGAGCGGATCCGGTCGCTTGCCCTTGCCCGCCCTGTACTGGCGAATCTGATAGACGTAAGCCAATACCTGCGCTACCGCCAGATAGAGCCCGCCGGGAATTTCCTGCTCCAGCTCAGTGGAGTAGTAGATCGAGCGCGCCAGCGCCGGGGACTCCAGCAACAGGATCTCGTTGGCCGCCGCGATCTCACGGATCTTCAAGGCCAGGAAGTCGGTTCCCTTGGCCAGCAATACCGGCGCATTACCCTTTTCGGGGTCGTACTTGAGCGCCACGGCGTAATGCGTCGGGTTGGTGATGACCACGTCGGCCTCGGGAATGGCGGCCATCATCCGCCGCTGGGACATTTCGCGCTGAAGCTGTCGAATCCGCTGCTTGACCTCCGGCCGCCCCTCTTGATCCTTGTGCTCGTCACGTACTTCCTGCTTGGTCATCAGCAGCTTTTTGTGGCTTTCCCAGAGCTGCACCGGTACGTCCACCATAGCGATGAGGATCAGCCCGCACGCCATCCACAAGGTGCTCCAGCCCACGACTTGCAGGCTGTGAATGATGGCCATGTCCAAGGGTTCATGGGCGATACGCAGCAGGTCATCGATGTCCGACGACAACACTGCCAGCGCCACGAACAGAATGATGATGAACTTGGCCAGGGCCTTGAGCAGTTCGACCAGCGACTTGGTCGAGAACATGCGCTTGAGCCCGGGACCGGGGTTCAAGCGGCTGAATTTGGGCGCCATGGAGCTCGCCGCGAACAGCCACCCCCCCAGGGAAATCGGACCGATGATGGCGGCCAGCACCAACGTGATCATCACTGGCTGGATCGACCAAAGGGCAATTTGCCCCGAGCGCATCAAGTAGGTGGCCATGGAGCGCTGATCCAGGATCACCTCTCGCGGCAGCGAGAAGTTGATGCGCATCAGCTCCATCATGTCCTGCGCCATGGCGCCGCCAAAAATCAACAACGCCGAGGCACCGACCAGCATGATCGCCAGGGTGTTGAGTTCCTTGGACCGGGCTACCTCGCCCTTTTCACGGGAGTCCTGCTTGCGTTTCTCCGTGGGGTCTTCTGTTTTGTCCTGACCGCTTTCGCTCTCAGCCATGACTCAGCTCGCCCGTGCCATTTCGCGTAACAACTGCAGGGCCTCGGAGGCCAGCGGCTGATACTGATTGAGAATGTCCGCCAGCCCGACCCAGACGATAAACAGCCCAAGCACCAGGATCAGCGGAAAGCCGACAGAGAAAATGTTCAGCTGCGGCGCCGCCCGGGTCATGACACCAAACGCGATGTTGACCACCAGCAGCGCAGTGATCGCCGGCAACACCAGCAACAATGCCGATCCGAGTACCCAGCCGAGCTTGCCGGCCAGTTCCCAGTAGTGATTGACCATCAGGCCACCACCCACCGGCAACGTGGTGAAGCTTTCGGTGAGGATCTCGAACACCACCAGATGTCCGTTCATGGACAGGAACAGCAGCGTCACCAGCATGGTGAAAAACTGCCCGATCACCGCCGTCGATACGCCGTTGGCCGGGTCGATCATCGAGGCGAAGCCCATGCCCATTTGTATAGCGACGATCTGCCCGGCCACCACAAAGGCCTGAAAGAACAGCTGCAAGGAAAAGCCCATCACCGCACCGATGAGGATCTGCTCGGCGATCAGCAGCAACCCGCTAAGGTCCAGGGGATTCACCGGGGGCATCGGTGGCAGGCCCGGCGCGATGACCACAGTAATGGCCAAGGCGAAATACAGGCGGATACGCCGAGGCAGCAGGGTCGTACCGAACACCGGCATGACCATCAGCAAGGAGCCGACGCGAAACAGCGGCAACATGAACGTCGCCACCCAGGTGCTGATCTGCGTATCGGTCAGCGCAAGCAGTGACATGGTCTAGCCGATGACCTGAGGAATGCTGCCGTACAGCTGCAGGATGTAATCCATGAAAGTCTGCACCAGCCACGGACCGCCGACGATCAGCGTCACCAGCATTACCAGCAGGCGCGGCAAAAAGCTCAGGGTCTGTTCGTTGATCTGGGTGGCGGCCTGGAACATCGCCACCAGCAGGCCCACCAGCAGGCTCGGAATCACCAGCACGGCGACCATCATGGTGGTCAACCACAGGGCTTCGCGAAAAATGTCTACGGCGACTTCAGGGGTCATGGCGATACACCACCGAAACTGCTGGCCAGGGTGCCGATGATCAGCGCCCAGCCATCCACCAGCACGAACAACATGATTTTGAACGGCAGGGAAATGATCAGCGGCGACAGCATCATCATACCCATGGCCATCAACACACTGGCTACGACCAGGTCGATGATCAGGAACGGAATGAAGATCATGAAACCGATCTGGAACGCGGTTTTCAGCTCGGAGGTCACGAAGGCCGGTACCAGGATGGTCAGCGGCGCCTGATCCGGCGTCGCGATGTCAGTGCGCTTGGACAGGCGCATGAACAATTCCAGATCGCTGGTGCGGGTCTGGGCGAGCATGAAATTCTTGATCGGCACCTGCGCCTTGGCGACTGCATCCTGGGCCGTCAGTTTTTCCGCCAGATACGGCTGCAAGGCGTCCTGATTCACCCGGTCGAACACCGGCGCCATGATGAACAGGGTCAGGAACAGCGCCATGCCGGTGAGGATCTGGTTCGACGGTGTCTGCTGCAGGCCCAGGGCCTGGCGCAGGATCGAGAAGACAATGATGATCCGGGTGAAGCTGGTCATCAGCATGACAAACGCCGGGATAAAACTCAGCGCGGTCATGATCAGCAGGATTTGCAGGCTGACCGAGTATTCCTGCGCACCCTGCGCATTGGTGCCCAAGGTGATGGCCGGGATCGACAGCGGATCGGCGGCGAATGCCAGCGGCGAGGCCAGCATCAGGGTCAGCGTCAAGACGATGCGAAGCGCACCCATTACTTCTTATCCTTCTGATCTTTACCCAGCATCTCCAACAGGCGCTGGGCAAATTCCGGCGTCGGCTTCTCGGTACTCGGCACTTGCACCGGCTCCTTGAGAACGTGCAGCGCAGTAATGTTGCCGGGACTCAGGCCCAACAGAATCTGCTCGTTGCCGACCTGCACCAACATCAGCCGGTCGCGAGGTCCCAGTGCGCGAGAGCCGACAATGTCGATCACCTGCCCCTTGCCAGCCGGACCGGCCTGCTGGACCCGACGCAGCAACCAGGCGAGGAGGAAGATCAGCCCCAGCACCAGCAGCAAACCGAACACCAGTTGCGTCAGTTGGCCGGCCACACCACTGCTCACCGCTGGCGCAGCAGCCGTGGTCGCCGCTGCAGCCGACTCGGCCGCCAACACGCGGGACGGCATGACCAGCGCGCCCCCCAGCAAAGCCCCCAGAAGCTTTTTCACTCAGCGCAGCTTCTTGATGCGTTCGCTTGGGCTGATCACGTCCGTCAGGCGGATGCCGAACTTCTCGTTGACCACCACCACTTCGCCGTGGGCGATGAGCGTGCCATTGACCAGCACGTCCAGCGGCTCGCCGGCCAGGCGATCAAGCTCGATCACCGAACCCTGGTTCAGTTGCAGCAGGTTGCGGATGTTGATGTCGGTACTGCCCACCTCCATGGAAATCGACACCGGGATATCGAGGATCACATCCAGGTTCGGGCCTTCGAGGCTCACCGGATCGTTGTTTTTCGGCACGCTGCCAAACTCTTCCATTGGCAGGCGGTTGGACGCGGAGCTGCCGGAATCGGCGGCCAGCAAGGCGTCGATATCGGCCTGCCCGGCATCCCCGGTTTCTTCAAGGGCCGCGGCCCACTCATCGGCCAGAGCCTGGTCGTCTTGGGTGTTCATATCGTCAGTGTCCTCGGCGAGCAAAAGTTCAGAATTCGGTAATTCGCGAATGGGTACGAGCGCCGGTCAACGGCGCTCGATCGGCTCGATCACTTGCAACGCCAGGTTGCCCTTGTGCGAGCCCATCTTGACCTTGAAGGCCGGCACGCCATTGGCGCGCATGATCATTTCTTCCGGCATCTCGACCGGGATCACATCCCCCGGCTGCATGTGCAGGATGTCGCGCAGGCGCAACTGACGACGAGCCACCGTTGCGCCGATCGGCACGTCGACGTCCAGCACGTCCTGGCGCAGGGCGTTGACCCAGCGCTCGTCCTGATCATCGAGATCCGACTGGAAGCCGGCGTCGAGCATTTCGCGCACTGGCTCGATCATCGAGTACGGCATGGTCACGTGCAGGTCGCCGCCACCGCCATCAAGTTCGATGTGGAAGGTCGACACCACAATCGCCTCGCTCGGCCCGACGATGTTGGCCATGGCCGGGTTCACTTCCGAGTTGATGTACTCGAAGTTGACTTCCATGATCGCCTGCCAGGCTTCCTTCAAATCGACGAACGCCTGCTCCAGCACCATGCGCACCACACGCAGCTCGGTCGGCGTGAATTCACGGCCTTCGATCTTGGCGTGCCGGCCGTCACCGCCGAAGAAGTTGTCCACCAGCTTGAACACCAGTTTGGCGTCGAGGATGAACAGCGCGGTGCCGCGCAGGGGTTTGATCTTGACCAGATTGAGGCTGGTCGGCACGTACAACGAGTGCACGTATTCGCCGAACTTCATCACCTGCACGCCGCCGACCGCCACGTCTGCCGAGCGACGCAGCATGTTGAACATGCTGATGCGGGTATAGCGGGCGAAACGCTCGTTGATCATTTCCAGGGTCGGCATGCGTCCACGGACGATGCGATCCTGGCTGGTCAGGTCATAGCTTTTGACGCTGCCGGGTTCGGCAGCGTTTTCGGTCTGTACCAGACCATCGTCGACGCCATGCAACAGCGCGTCGATCTCATCCTGGGACAGCAGGTCCTGCACGGCCATGTCGAGTTCCTACTGCAGTACGAAATTAGTGAAAAGCAACTGTTCGACCACCACTTTGCCGAGCTCTTTCTGCGCCACTTCCTGCACGCTGGCGGTGGCTTTCTGCCGCAGCATTTCCTGGCCGACCGGCGACGCCAGGGTCGCAAAGTCCTGCCCGGAGAACAGCATGACCAGGTTGTTGCGGATCACCGGCATGTGGACCTTGAGTGCTTCCAGATCCGCCTGGTTGCGCGCGAGCATGGTGATGCTCACTTGCATGTAGCGCTGGCGACCGTTCTGGTTGAAGTTGGCCACGAAGGCCGGCGCCATCGACTCGAAAATCGCTGGCTGCTTGCCGACTGGAGCGGTTTGCGCCTCGGCGGCGGCAGGCTTGCTCTGAGCGCTGTGCATGAAGTACCAGGTCGCCCCCACGGACACACCGATCGCCAGCAGCAGAGCCACCACGATCACGATAATCAGCTTGAGTTTGCCTTTGGTTGCGGGGTCTTTTACTACTGCGTCGCTCTTCGCCATGCCAATAATCCGTCACTATTCGGGTTTTCACAGTCGCACGGCAAGGCAAGAGCAAGTGTTATGCCAGAAATGTCGGAGGGAGATGGAGCGACGGACTGCCAGCAATCTGAAGAACACTGCAAAACCACTGTGGGAGCGAGCCTGCTCGCTCCCACAGGGTTTGGTGTCTGCCCTGATCAGGCGTAGTAGTCGACCGCGCTGGAGCCGATCACGCTGGTGGCGTTGGCAGCCACTTCAGCAACGCTCTGGGACATGTCGTCATCCATTGAATCAAGGCGGCCACCACTCGCATGGCTGCGACCACTTTGAGCCTGCTGGTTTTGCCCCTGGTTTTGCGAACCACGAGACTGGTCCGAAACATTCACATCGACCTGCCCCATGCCCTGCTGCGCAAACATGTCGCGCAAGCGATGGACCTGGCCGTCCAGCGCCTCACGGACTCCCGGATGCGCACTCATGAACGTGACCTGGGTCTGCTGGTCGGGAACCATGTTCACCCGGATATCCAGGCGCCCCAGTTCGGCGGGCTGCAACTGGATGTCCGCCGCCTTGAGATTGGCGCTGGACAGGTACATGACCCGGTTCACCACCTCTTCGGTCCACCCGCTCTGATGCATGGCGATCGGCTGGTTCACCGGCAAGGCATTGGCGGTCTTCGGAGTGGCGGCCTGGGTCAGCGCTGCCAGGCGGTTGGCGAAATCGTCGACACGGGTGTCGCTGCTGGCGGACTTGAGATCCTTCAGACCGTCATCGATCAAGCCGCTGAAAGCCTTGTCGTCTCCCTGACCGGTGCTGCTCTTGTCGCCCTGAACATCCAGCATGGTGGCCATGCCGGTAGCAAAGTTTTGCGCTGGCGTCAGCTCACCGTCAGCCTGGGCTTGCGCCTGTGTCGATGCAGACTTGGGCTGCGCCTGGCTGGAAGCCGATACATGACCGCTCTGCTCCATCGCCAGGCGCACCGCGGGCAATGCATCGAGTGGATCGGCTTCGGGATCAAAACCGCCATCAGTGCTGCTCGGCGCCGGAGCGCTTGCAGCCGTGATCGCCGCAGCAACCGGCGCTTCAACCACTGGCTGCGCGGCATTGGCCACGGCAGGCGTTGCCGGCACTGGCGCTGGCATCGCTGGCTGTACGACTTGTTGCAATGAGGGATCAAGCGCCGGATCGACCAGTGCAGCATCGACGACCGGCGCCGGGTCGGCATCTGACGCATCATCGCCTGCGGTCTTGTCGTCAGCCTGCAGCGGCTTGTCGGCAGGCAAGGATTTGCCGCCATCGGCAACCACCGGCTCCTCGGCGGCAGACTTGTCGTCGCCAGCGTCTTTTTTTCCGGCGACTTCGCAGGTTTTGTCACGACTCGTCCCGGACGAGGCATCCGCCACCGCATTGGGCTTGCCCTGCGCCTGATTGGCGTAGACGTGAGCGAAGCTTGCGGCCTTGTCCCCGGGCTCAGCGGTCAGCGCCGGTGGATTGGCGGTGGCGGCTTGAGTCTTGGCCTGCGCGGCGGCCTGAAGAAGAATATTGGGGGTAACGGGCATGAAACGGTCTCCGCTGCACTGGGATCGTAGGTACAGTCGGGAGAGTTACTGCAAAGGTCGAGCCAGCTTGACTCGAAGGGGGAGCAAATGCAGCGCTTGCTCAGATTTTTGCCGGACAACGCTGTCGTTCAGCTTCGTACAGAGGCCGGATACCGGCGAACTCACGGTCGATTTCGCGGACCAGTTCCTGAACGCCAGTGCATGACGAACTACTGGCCTGCTGCTCGAGTCGATGACAGAGCTCAGTCAGCCTGACTGCGCCCATATTGCTGCTGCTGCCTTTGAAGCTATGGGCGGTTTCAACGAGCAGTGCGGCACTGTCAGCCGTTCTCAGGACTTTCAGGCGCTCTTCGGAGTCCGCAAGAAAGATATCCAGCAGGTCCGGATAGCCATCCTCCATCACTTCCCGCAACGCACTCAGCACGCTGCGGTCCACATGTGTCTCGTCCACTTGCTCACTCCCTGATCAAGAATGCGCGGATTATGCCAGAGCGTCCCAGACAAACTCCACGCGTGCACTTCGACCATCGTCGGTCCAGCGGGCATTACGCCCCAACTGGCGAATCAGACTGACCCCACGTCCCGACAGACGGATGTCATCCAGAGGTCTTTGCATCATCCGTTCGACATCGAAACCCTTGCCACTGTCTTCAATGTGAATGGTCAGGCAACCGCCGTCGTCTGTTGGCACCACCTGCAAATGTAGCCGCACATAGCCTTCCTGAAGCTCGTCCAGCCGCGTGCTGCGCTCTTGATAATATCGCGCAAAGCCCGAAGCATTGCGCTTGAGGCTCGAATCCAGCCCCAGCACACCATGTTCCAGCGCATTGGAGTAGAGCTCCGCCAGCACGCTGTAGAGCGCACCGCTCTGAGCCCGAAGGCCATGCACCTCCAGCAGCAACTGCAACAGATAGGGTAACGGATTGAAACGCTTGAGCGTGGCGGCGCGAAATTCGAAGCTCACCGACCAGTCCAGCGGACAGGACTGACCGCTGTCGGAGTAGATCAACGCCGGCGCAGTGATCTGCGCCGGCTCCAGCAGGCTGATTTCGACCATGCTGACATCGTCGCGGGTTTCTCCGCCGAAATCGCGGAGGGCCTGCTCGATTTCTTCGAACAGCGCATCTGGCTGACGGTTGGCGGCAAACACCTGCTGCAATCGCTGCTCGCCAAACAACTGGTCATTGGCGTCGCAGGTGTCGATCACCCCATCGGACAACAGGAAAACCCGATCCCCGAGCGCCATGGGGAACACATCAGTGCGCTCATCGAAGGATTCCGGGCTTAGCACCCCCAAGGGCAGGTGCCGCGCAGGAAGAGGCGTTCGCTCGCCACTGGCGATGCAATGCAGATAACCGTCCGGCATTCCACCGTTCCAGACTTCAACCGAACGGCGCTGGAAACTCAGGCACAGCAACGTGGCACAGCAGAACATGTCCACCGGCAGGATGCGCTTGAGCTTGGCATTCATCTCACGCAGGGTTTCCGCCAGGCCATACCCCTTGGCCGTCATCCCGTAAAACACTTCGGCCAGGGGCATGGCCCCCACTGCCGCCGGCAGACCGTGGCCGGTGAAGTCGCCCAGCAGTACGTGCATGTCTCCGGCCGGTGTGAACGCGGCCAACAACAGGTCGCCGTTGAACAGCGCATAGGGCGATTGCAGATATCGGATGTTCGGTGCGGCATTCAGGCAGCCGGAGTGCGCCACCTTGTCGAAAACGGCCTTGGCCACACGTTGCTCGTTGAGCAGGTAGTCGTGGTGCCGGGCGATCTGGTCACGCTGTTGCAGCACCGTGTCCTGCAAGCGCCGCAAACGATCCATCGCCTTGATCTTGGCTGCGAGAATCACCTGGTTGTACGGCTTCGCCAGAAAGTCGTCACCTCCAACCTCCAGACAACGGGCCAGCGCTTCGCTTTCGGACAAGGAAGTGAGGAAGATGATCGGCACCAGGGTTTCCCCGGCCAGGGCCTTGATTTGCCGGGCCGCCTCGAAGCCGTCCATCACCGGCATCAGCGCATCCATCAACACCAGATGCGGTGATTGCTGGCGAAACACCTCGACCGCCTCGGCACCGTTGGCCGCCGTCAGCACTTCGTGCCCCTGGCGGCGCAGGATACTCGACAACAGCAGGCGATCGGCGGCGCTGTCCTCGGCAATCAGGATCGTCAGCGGCTCCAGTGGCTGCATGGCAATCAACTGATGTCGAACAGCTTGTCGAAGTTGGAGATGGCGAGGATCTTGCGCACGTCGGTACTGCTGTTGACGACGCGGATATCGGAGTCGTCGCCACCGGCATGATCACGCAGCAGAAGCAGCATGCCCAGGGCCGAGCTGTCGAGGTAAGTGGCGTCTTTGAGGTCGACCACAACCGCCGATAGCTGTTTATCTTCGTAGGACTGACGAAACTCCTGATGCTTGGCGAAATCGAATCGCCCCTTGACCGATATCGTCAGTTTTTGCCCATCCGGAGAGACTTCTGTAACGACTGACATTTCATGGCTTCCTTGTCATTGGTAAACCCGCTTGCACAAGGTTTAGCATTTGGTGGAGGTTGGAGCAAGGCAGGAAGGTTGTGGTGAGACTGTCGGATCGTTATCGCTCCTACAATTGATCCTGCCGTGGCAGACGCTGGGACAATTCATCCAGCAATTTCTGCTCGCGCCGGTCTTCAAGCGCCCGCGCCTCATCGGCATAGCGCTGAACAAGTTTGCGCAGGCCTTCGACCCGGGCAAATGCCTGCTGCCAGGTTTCCCGGGCTTTGTTGAGGTTGTTCTGATGCCAGGCCAGGCTCTGTCGCTGCTGGTCGATGGCCGTGCCCAGTTGCGCAAGAAAGCCCTGGTAGCCCAGCAACCATTGACCCGACACGCCGCCGCTGCCGCGTACGATCCATTGTTCCTGATAGTCGAGACGGAAGGCTTCAAGGTCGGCGAGTTTGCTTTCCGCCAGGCGAACCTGCCCTTGAAAGTGCCCCAGGCGCTGGACCGCGGTTTTCTCGGCCTTTTCTGCCATTTCCACCACCGGCGCCAGCCTTCCTGCCCGACTCTGGGCCATGAGCGCTTAACCGCCTGCCGCGGGGGCGAAGATCGAGGCGAGATACGCTTCGCTTTCGCCCAGGCTGATGCTGTCGTTGAGGCCCTGACGCAGGTATTTGACCAATTGCGGTTGCAGGGAAATCGCCAGATCGGTCTCCCGATCTCCACCGGCGACATAGGCGCCAACACTGATCAGGTCCCGGCTCTGCTGATAGCGAGACCACAACTGCTTGAAATACTGCGCGCGGGTCATGTGTTCCGGCGACACCACCGCCGGCATCACCCGGCTGATGGATGCCTCGATATCAATGGCTGGGTAATGCCCTTCCTCGGCCAGGCGCCGGGACAGCACGATGTGCCCGTCGAGCACGCCCCGCGCCGAGTCGGCAATCGGATCCTGCTGGTCGTCGCCTTCGGACAGTACGGTGTAGAACGCGGTGATCGAACCACCGCCCTTCTCCGCATTTCCCGCCCGCTCCACCAGTTTCGGCAACTTGGCGAATACCGACGGCGGATAGCCCTTGGTCGCCGGCGGTTCGCCAATGGCCAGGGCGATTTCCCGCTGGGCCTGAGCGAATCGGGTCAGGGAATCCATCAGCAACAGAACGTTCTTGCCCTTGTCGCGGAAATACTCGGCGATGCGCGTGCAATACATGGCAGCACGCAGGCGCATCAGTGGCGCATCGTCCGCCGGGGACGCCACGACCACTGACCGCTTGAGCCCTTCTTCACCGAGAATGTGCTCGATGAACTCCTTGACTTCACGACCCCGCTCACCGATCAGCCCGACGACGATAATGTCGGCCTCGGTAAAGCGCGTCATCATCCCCAACAACACCGATTTACCGACACCGGTACCGGCAAACAGGCCGAGCCGCTGGCCGCGACCGACGGTCAACATGCCATTGATGCAACGAATGCCCACGTCCAGCGGTTCGCTGATCGGCTCGCGCTTGAGCGGGTTGATGGTCGGGCCATCCATGGGCACCCAGTCTTCGGCCTTCATCCCGCCCTTGCCGTCCAGGGCACGACCGGCACCATCGAGCACCCGCCCGAGCATGCTCATGCCCATGGGCAGGCGCCCGGTATCGCCCAGGGGCACCACTCGGGCACCGGGTGCGATGCCGGCGACACTGCCGACTGGCATCAGGAAGACTTTGCTGCCGGAGAAGCCCATCACTTCAGCTTCGACCTGCACCGGGTGATAGCTGTCGTCATTGATGACCATGCAGCGGCTGCCCATGGCGGCGCGCAGGCCCTCGGCTTCGAGGGTCAGGCCGACCATGCGCAGCAGGCGGCCCTCGAGAATCGGTGCGCCCTCCAATTGCGTGGCCTCGGCATAACTGCCCAGGCGCCTGGCAAAACTGGTGCGTTCAAGGCGCATCGGCAATGTCCGACGCAGGCTTGCTTTCGATCGGTAGTTCCAGGCTGACGTCCGGCGCAGCCGGGTGCAATGCCTGCTCGTGCAACTGATCGAACAGTTTGTCCATCACCCGCGCGACACGGGTTTCGACCGTGGCGTCGATGCGACTGTGTTCGGTCTCGACCCGACATCCGCCGGGCAACAGCGCTTCGTCCTCGACGATGCGCCAGGTTTCTTCATGGCGCTCGCGCAGGGCTTTGACCTGTTCGAAATCCTGCGGATTGATATACAGCCGCACATTGCCCACACCCAGCGGCAGGAGCTTGAGGGCATCGCGCATCACGTGTTCGATCTGTGACGAGTCGATGGCCAGTTCGCGCTGGATCACCTGTCTGGTGATGTGTTGCACGAGGTCGACCAGGGACTTTTCGATCTGAGTGTCCTGTTCGGCGATGGGCTCGAACAGATGGGTCATCAATTGCTCCAGCGCTGCGATCTTGGCCGTCAGGGCCACTTCGGCTTCCTGGCGGACCTTGAGCGTGGTGCTGTGGAATCCTTCTTTCTCACCCACCGCGAAGCCTTCGTTGTAGGCTTCCTGGCGAATGCTTTCGAGTTCTTCGAGGGTCAGTGGCTGGACTTCCTCCAGCGGCACTTCCTCCATTTCCGGCGGCTCGGGTTCGGGCTCCGGTTCCGGCTCGGGTTCCGGCGGGTCGAAACTGGGCAGCGCCCAGGTATCGAAGCCACTGACATCCCTGGCCCGGATCAGGTCAGTGGGCGCCTCATCATTCTTGACCATGGTGTTAGATCATTTCCTCGCCGCCCTTGCCGCCGAGAACGATCTCTCCGGCTTCGGCCATACGGCGGGCGATGGTGAGGATTTCCTTCTGCGCGGTTTCCACGTCGCTGACGCGCACCGGGCCCTTGGCTTCCAGGTCGTCGCGCAACAGTTCGGCCGCACGCTTGGACATGTTCTTGAAGATCTTCTCCTTGACACCTTCGTCCGACCCCTTGAGGGCCAGCACCAACACATCGGAGGACACCTCGCGCAGCAGTGCCTGGATTCCGCGGTCGTCGACATCGGCCAGGTTGTTGAAGACGAACATGAGGTCTTCGATCTGACCGGACAAGTCTTCGTCGACTTCGCGAATCGAATCCATGAGCTGGCCTTCGATCGAGCTGTCGAGGAAGTTCATGATGTCCGCCGCACGCTTGATGCCACCCAGGGTGGTGCGCGAGGCATTCGAGTTGCCGGAGAACTGTTTTTCGAGAATCTGGTTGAGTTCTTTCAGGGCCGCTGGCTGTACGGTGTTCAGCGAAGAGACTCGCAGGATGATGTCCAGCCGTACCTTGTGGTCGAAGTTGCCGAGCACTTCACCAGCCTGGTCCGGATCGAGATACGCCACCACGATCGCCTGGATCTGCGGGTGCTCATAACGGATCACGTCGGCGACGGCGCGCGGCTCCATCCACTTCAGGCTGTCGAGGCCGCTGGTGTTGCCACCGAGCAGGATGCGGTCGATCAGGCCGTTGGCCTTGTCTTCGCCCAGGGCCTGAGTAAGCATTTTGCGCACATAGTCGTCGGAGCCGACGCCCAGGCTGGTCTGGTCGCCGACAATATCGACGAACTCGCTCATCACCTGCTCGACCTGCTCGCGGTGCACATTACCCATCTGGGCCATGGCCACGCCTACGCGCTGAACCTCTTTGGGCCCCATGTGACGCAGCACCTGGGCCGCGTCGGTGGAGCCAAGGGACAGCAACAGGATCGCGGCCTTGTCGACCTTGGACAGTTTGGCGGCAACGGCTCGGTTATCACTCATCTGCGTTAATCCACTCTTTCACGACCTGGGCCACACGACCCGGATCTTCTGCCACCAGACTCTTGATTGCGTTCAACTGTGCGTCATAGCCTTCGCTCGGACTCGGCAGCAGAATGCTTTGCGGGCCGCCAAGGCTGACGCGATCGTTGGCCAGTTCGCCGTCCAGGCCGCCCATGCCACCCAACTCGACGTCGCCACCCAAGCCAACAAGCTGCTTGCCCTTGCCGCCGCCAGTGATGTTGTTGAGCACCGGACGCAGCACACCGAACACCAGCACCAGGATGAACAGCACACCCAGCACTTGCTTGACGATGTCCCAGAACCACGGCTGGGAGTAGAACGGAATATCGGCAATCACTTCACCGCGCTCGGCGGAGAACGGCATGTTGATCACGCTGACACTGTCACCACGGCTGGCATCGAAGCCGACCGCATCCTGAACCAGGCGAGTGAAGCGCGCCAATTCATCGGCGCTCCATGGCGCACGGGTGGCTTCCCCGTTGGCCGGATTGATCTTGACCTGATCATCGACCACCACCGACACCGACAGGCGATTCAATCGACCCTGCTGTTGCTTGGTATGGCTGATGGAACGGTCGAGCTCGAAGTTCCTGGTCGATTGCTGACGCTTGTCCGCGGGGTACGGTGCGAGCATCGGCTGACCGGTGGCCGGGTCCATGATTTGCTGGCCGTTGGCGTCGATCAGCGGCTGGCCTGGCTGCACCATGCCGGCCGACGCGGTCGCACCACCGGTGGTTTGTGGCGCGGAGGCCGGCGACGGCGGCTGGTTGCTCAAGGCACCCGGCACGCCTTGCGGACCATTGCTGGCGGTACGTTGTTCGTTGACCGACTGCTCGCTGCGCAACGCCGGTTGATCCGGGTTGAATTGCTCGGAAGTCGACTCGACCGCACTGAAGTCCACATCCGCGGACACTTCGGCTTTATAGCGATCGTTGCCCAGCACTGGCTGCAGGATGTTGTGTACGCGCTGGGTGAGCATGCTTTCCATGCGACGGCTGTAGTCGAATTGCTTGCCGGCCATGGTCAGTTCGGAGTTTTCCGCCTGATCCGACAGCAGGTTGCCCTTCTGGTCGACCACGGTGATCTGCGACTTGCTGAGTTCGGGAACGCTGGTTGCCACCAGATTGATGATGGCAACGACCTGGCCTGGCTCCAGGGAGCGGCCGGAATAGAGTTCAACCAGAACCGAAGCGCTTGGCTTGCGCTCGTCGCGCACGAACACCGAGCTTTTCGGGATCGCCAGGTGCACACGGGCACCCTTGACGTTGTTCAGACTGGAAATGGTGCGGGCCAGTTCGCCTTCGAGGCCGCGACGATAGCGGGTCGCTTCCATGAACTGGCTGGTGCCCAGCCCCTGTTCCTTGTCGAGGATCTCAAAACCGATGTTGCCGTCGCTGGGAGTGACACCAGCGGCCGCGAGCTTGAGCCGCGCACGGGACAGGTCATCGGCCTTGACCAGCAAGGCACCGGAATTGGGTTCGACGGTGTACGGAATATCGGCGGAGGCCAGGGTATCCATGACCTGCTTGGCGTCCATGCCGGCAAGGCTGCCGTACAGAGGCCGGTAGTCCGGCTGCTGGGACCACAACACCACGGCAAAGCCAATCGCCACGCTCGCCGCCAGGCCGACCAACAGGCCCACCTGACGCAACATGGTCATCTCGGAGAGGTTTTCCAGGAAAGACAATCCGAACAGCGGCGGCTTGCCGTCTATCGGAGTGGTCTTGGCCGGAACGTTATCGGCGACTGCTTCTGCCATGACTCAATCTCGTCCTTTAAACCGGCATCTGCATGATGTCTTGGTAGGCCTGAACCAACTTGTTGCGCACCTGGGTCAATGCCTGGAATGACACACTGGCCTTCTGCGAGGAAATCATCACGTCTGTGAGGTCGACGCCGCTTTTGCCGATTTCGAAGGCACTGGCCAACTGAGTGGAAGCCTGTTGGGTGTCGTTCACTTTATTGACGGCCTGGCCGAGCATGTCGGAAAAACTGCTGCCCGCCACTTCAGGGACGGCCGTCGATTTCGGCGCAGACATGGCATCCATTTGCATGGCCCGCATATCCAGCATCAACCGATTGAATTCAATACCTTGGCTCATGGTTTCTCTCTTTGACGACCCGCAATTTTTTGACACTCACTCGGCGGGTAGTGAGGTGTTAGCAACAAGGGTGCCAGCTCCATAGCCTTGTTTCACAAAAGGCCTTCTCATCGCCGCTCCTACAGGCCCAGGTATTGGAACCAGGGATCAGGTGGCAAACAGATAAGCTTCCACATCCATGCCGGCATCGCGCATCTGCGCCAGTTTGTAACGCAGGGTTCGCGGGCTGATACCCAGGCGCTCAGCCGCCTCTTTGCGACGACCGCGCTCGGCGCGCAAGGTATCGATGATCACCTGGAATTCACGGCGACGCAGGTCATCGCCCAGCGCCCCGGCCGACTCAGCCTCGACTTCCACTGGACGCATCGGCACCTGCGCCAACGCAGGCAAAGGAGCGCAAGCCACCGGCCCGGCCAGGCAGAAATCCTGCGGCTGGATCAAACCGCCCTGCTGCAAAATCAGCGCACGCTGAATCGCGTTGTCCAGTTCACGCACGTTACCCGGCCACGGATAACCGATCAGGCACGCCTGAGCCTCGGGCGACAACCTGGCAGGCGAATGCTTCATTTTATTGACGTGCCTGGCCAGCAGACGCTCGGCCAGTGGCAGGATGTCGGCGGTACGTTCGCGCAAGGGGCGCCAGGCAAGAGGAAACACCGACAGGCGATAATAAAGATCCTCGCGGAAGCGCCCTGCCGCCACTTCACCCGCCAGGTCACGATTGGTGGTCGCGACCACACGAATATCCAGTGTGATTGGTTTGCGCGCCCCAACCCTTTCAACTTCGCGCTCTTGTAGCACGCGCAGCAATTTGGCCTGGAGCCCCAGGGGCATTTCGGAAATTTCATCGAGCAGAATGGTGCCACCGTCGGCCTGCTCGAACTTGCCGGCTTGCGCGGCAATGGCGCCGGTGAAGGAGCCCTTCTCGTGACCGAACAAGGTCGCTTCGAGCATATTGTCCGGGATCGCTGCGCAGTTGATCGCAATGAACGGCTGATGGGCGCGACGAGAATGCTGATGGATGTAGCGCGCCAGCACTTCCTTGCCCGTGCCCGACTCACCCGAGATCAGCACCGTGGAGTCGCTACGTGCGACCCGCGCTGCCAACTCGAGCAACTGCGCACTCGCCGGTTCGAACGCTACCGGCCCCTCGCCTTCGGTCAGGCCGAGACCGCCCAGGGCATGACGCCCCACCAGATCGAGCAGCGCCCTGGGCTCGAATGGCTTGACCAGGTAGTCCGCCGCTCCTTGGCGCATCGCATCGACCGCACGCTCGACCGAGCCGTGAGCCGTCATCAGCAGCACCGGCAACTGCGGCTGCCGCACTCGCAGCATGCCGAGCAACTGGTGGCCGTCCATGCCCGGCATATTGACGTCGCTGACCACCAGGCTGAAGACCTCGCTGCCGGCAGCAGCCAGCGCATCTTCGGCCGAACCCACTGCCTTGTAATCGTGCCCCGCGAGCAAAAGCGTATCAGCCAGTGCCTCGCGCAACGCGCGGTCATCCTCGACCAATAAAACCTTGATACCCATGTGCGTCACTTCGCTCCTTGGGCGCTGCTGAACAACGGCAGGATCACCTGCGCGCAGGTGCCGCGACCGAGCCGAGAGCGCAACTGCAACTCTCCCTGATGAGCACGCGCCACTGCCTTGACCACAGTCAGCCCAAGACCTGTGCCGGTGGCCTTGGTGGTGAAGAAGGGTTCACCCAATCGCGCCAGAACGGCGGCATCGATACCAGAGCCACTGTCACTGACGCACAGGTGCAGGTTGTTGCCGCGGGTGTAGAGGTGAATCTTGAGGCGCAATTGACCGGCACTGGCCTGAATGGCGTTCTCGATCAGGTTGAGGATCGCTCCGACCAGCGTGTCGCGATTGCACAGCAACTCCCCCAAGTGACTGTCGCACTGCCAGCGGATCGGCAGATCCTGCACGTGGGTCAGCGCGGCCGCCTGCAACGACTGCATCAGTTGAGCAGGTGTCACGCGGTCGGTCAGCGGCAACTCGCCCCGGGCGAACACCAGCATGTCGCGCACCTGGTGTTCCAGCTCGTGCAGGCGCTCCTTGAGGCGCCCGGCAAAACGCTGCTGGGTAGCGACCGGCAGCTGTTGCTCGGTCAGATGGCTGGCGTACAGCAGCGCGGCGGACAACGGCGTGCGTATCTGATGCGCCAACGAAGCGACCATGCGCCCCAGCGACGACAGACGCTCATGACGGGCTAGTTGATCCTGCAGATGGCGGGTTTCGGTCAGGTCATTGAGCAACACCAGCTGGCCGGGCTCGGCGTCCAGCGAGCGCGTGGCGATCGACAGGCGCCGACCATCCTTGAGGGAGACTTCATGACCATCGTCTTCGCGTGGCGCAAAACAACGAGCAATGACGTGGCGCCACAATTCACCTTCCAGCGGCAACCCCAGCAACTCGCACGCAGCCGGATTGGCTTCACGCACGATGCCCTGTGCGTCAATGACGATGACACCACCGGGTAACAGATCAAGGAGGTTTTGCAGGCGGTTGGCCAGGCGTTCTTTTTCCGCCAGCTCCTGCATGCGCTGAGCACTGACCACCGCCAGTTCACCCTTGAGCTCGGTTACCCGGGCTTCAAGCATGCTGTAGGAATCGGTCAGCTGACTGGACATCTGATTGAACAGCGCGAATGCCTGCTCAAGACCCAGCCGACTCACCTGCTCTACGGACGACGGTTGTCCCGAAGCATCAGGGACAGGAGACTTCTGGGCGGCTTGGGGCATTGTGCTCTCTCGCTTGGCTGACCGTCAGTGAAACGGAACGTTGCGAGGGACATAGCAATACCCGTGCCTAAAAAAAACTTCTTGTAAATGAATGGGTTGAAAAACAGGCGTCAATCATCCGCCTGTTCGTCTCCATCACGACGGCTCATGCCGTACTTGCGCATCTTTTCCACCAGCGTGGTACGACGAATACGAAGCCGCTCGGCCGCGCGCGCCACAATGCCATTGGCATCATCCAGTGCCTGCTGAATCAGCCCCTGCTCCAGACCACCGAGGTAGTCCTTCAGGTCCAGCCCCTCGGGAGGCAACATGGCATTGGCCGTGAAGTCCGGTGTATGACCATTGATGGCCACGCGCTCTTCCAGATCGCTGCGCAGGCTGTCGACCATCTGCTCGTCTTCATCGTCGACGTAGCGGAATTTCTTCGGCAACTCGGCCACGCCAATCACGCCGTATGGATGCATGATCGCCATGCGCTCCACCAGGTTGGCCAGTTCGCGGACGTTGCCCGGCCAGCCATGCCGGCACAGCGACATGATCGCTGCCGAGTTGAAACGGATCGAACCGCGCTTCTCGTGCTCCATGCGCGAGATCAGCTCGTTCATCAGCAGCGGAATATCTTCGACGCGCTCACGCAGCGGCGCCATCTCGATCGGGAACACATTCAGGCGGTAGTACAGGTCTTCGCGGAAGGTGCCGATCTCGATCATGCTTTCGAGATTCTTGTGGGTCGCCGCAATGATGCGCACGTCGACGCTCTGGGTCTTGTTGCTACCCACGCGTTCGAAGGTGCGCTCCTGCAACACGCGCAGCAGCTTGACCTGCATCGGCAGCGGCATGTCGCCGATTTCATCGAGGAACAGGGTGCCGCCATTGGCCAGTTCGAATCGACCGGCGCGGCTGGTGATCGCCCCGGTGAAGGCGCCCTTCTCGTGACCGAACAACTCGCTTTCCAGCAACTCGGCCGGGATCGCCCCGCAGTTGACCGGCACGAACGGCGCTTCGCGGCGCTTGGAATGGTAATGCAGGTTGCGTGCAACCACTTCCTTGCCGGTGCCGGACTCACCGAGAATCAGCACGCTGGCATCGGTATCGGCGACTTGCTGCATCATCTGACGGACGTGTTGAATCGCCCGGCTGGTGCCGACAAGACTGCGGAAAAGATTGGGTTCGCGATGACGACCGCGCTCGCGGGCCTGGTCGTACATCTCGCGATAGACCTGGGCACGGTGCAGCGAATCGAGCAATTTGCTGTAGCTGGGCGGCATTTCGAGGATCGAAAGCACTCGACGACGCTGGTCTTCCGGCAGGTCAATGGAAGAATTATCGCCCATTAACAAAACCGGAAGGAACTCATCCCAGGTCGAGAGTGTCTTAAGCAAGCCCAGAAGTGCACCAGGAGCATTGACCGTCCCGATGAGGACACAGATTACTTCACGACTTGACGGCAATGAGCCGACAGCCTGCTGCCAGTCATGGCTACCGCAGGGTAAATTTTCTTCGCCGAGAAAATTCAAGATCACCGCCAGGTCGCGGCGGCGGACGCTATCGTCATCGATCAGCAGAATTTTGGTTTCACGCCACATGCAATAGCAACTTCCCTAGTCAACTCAATGCCCAAAATGCTGGGGCAAGCTAGACGCTTGCAGACACGCTGTGCCTGAAGACGACTGAAATCTGGAACCAGCCACTAGTTAAGTCAAAAAACCGTGCACAGTCAAATTTATGGCGCACATGTCTGGATTAACTTGGGGTTAATTAACCAAACAGATGGTAAACCTTTGCCGCGTTCCGCGCTTGCTGGATCTGAGACATTTCATCGACTATCGCCTGCCTCTCCCCCATCGCTACCTCAAGCAGTTGCTTGTAGACATACAGCAACTCCTCAAGATTGCTGCGCAGAACTTCTTCGTCCAGCGAAGCCTCGCTCAAGACGTCTTCCATGCACGAACGGCAATCCAGGTCCAATTGACCGATAGCCTCCCAGTCGCGCTCGGCCAAAGCACCGACCAGCGCTTCACGAGTTTGTTCTATTCGCTGCAATACAAGACTCATGGCGACCTCCCTAGAACTGCGGACCTGGCTCAGCAATGCCGTCCCAGCCTTCTTTCACCGTGCGAAGCAACCCCGCGACCTCATCGAGAATCTTCGGGTCGCCGCTGATGTTCGCCTCGGCCAGGCGCTTCATCATATAGAGGTAAAGACTGTCGAGTTCGCCCACGGCATCGGCGCAATTTTCAAGATCCAGGCCTTCACGCAAGCCGCCGATGATGCCAATCGCCTTGCCGATCGACACACACTTGCCGGGAATGTCCTTGCGTTCCAGGGCGCCTTTGGCCTGAGCGATACGGTCCAGGCCACCTTCCATGAGCATTTGCACCAAACGGTGCGGACTCGCTTCGGAGGTCTGGGCGTGCGCGCCCACTTTCTGATACTGCCGAAGGGCTAACATTGGATTCATGTTCTACCTCATTACCACAATGACTCGTATGACCAGTGTATCGTCCGCGTACCAGGAAACTTTAGAGCAAAAGACAAAAACCCGGCACACGCGAAAATGCGTAGCCGGGTTTTTGTCGTCAGCTCAGGACTAGCTGTTGGACTTCTGGGCGTTCAAGGACGTGAAGAACGAGGTGATGCTAGTCGCCGTCGCTTTCATTTGCCCGACCAGAAGATCCATTGCGTTGTATTTGGCGGTCAACGTCTTGGTCATGTTCGCGACACGCAAGTCCAATGCCGACTGCTGATTCGAAAGATTCTTGCTCACGCTCTGCAAGTTGCTATTGCGCTGATCGAGCAAGCCACCGGTCTGCACATAAGGCTTGATTGCAGTACCCATACGCGCCAGAAGGCCGTTGGTCGCATTGGTTCCGCTGAACAACTGCTGAACCTGGCCACTCATACCACCGGTGGACATCGTCTTGTTGAACGCCGTCGTGTCGAACGCCAGGTTGCCGGTTTTCTCGTTTGTCATCACGCCGATCTGCGATAGCACCGCCAAAGGACCACCCGCACCGGGATCCGTCAGCACACTGCGGATATCGGAAATCAGTGAGCGCGGCATCGAGTCACCGGTAAACGCCGCCTGAACCGTCAGCTTGCCATCGGCACCCGCTGTCGCCTTGGTCAGGGAGTTGATGGTGTTCATCAGGGTGTTGTAGGAATCGACGAACGACTGGATCGATGTTTGCAAACCGGCGGTATTGGTCGCCACGGTCACGGTCGCAGCAGCCGGTGGTGTACCCGTGCTCGCGGACGCCAGGTTCAGGGTCAGGCCACTGACTGCGCCGGTAACCGTATTGCTCTTGCTGGTTACTGCCAGACCATCGATGGTCAGCGATGCATCCACCGCAACTCCGTTGACAGCACCGGAACTTGCAGCCGAAGGGTTGGCGCCCATCGGTTGGGTACCGTCGATTGCAAGGCCGGCGATACCGCTGACCACAAGGTCGGAACCCGCGCCGGTCTTGCTGGAACTGATCACCAGTCGCGACGCACCGCTGCTGTCAGTCACGATGTTGGCAGAAATACCGTTACTCGCCTGCGCAGAGTTGATGGCATCCCGAGTGCTCTGCAAGGTCGCATTGGCTGGAATCGTGACATCGTAATCAGTGCCATTCTGACTGATTTTCAGAGTACCACTCGGAATGGCACTGGCGGCACCGCCGGCAAAAGAAGCACTGGCTACTTTCGAGCTGGTGGCCAGGTTATTCACAACAACGCTGTAGGTACCGGCAACTGCGGTGTTGTCGGAAGTTACACCCAGAATCGACGGAGTACCCGAAGTGGCGGTAAAGCCCGCAAACGCAGGATTGGTCTTGCTACCGAGATTGGTCAGCGCCGTCTGAAAGGCTGTCAGTGCGCTTTTCAAGGAACCGACACCGGAAATCTTCAGCGTGTTGGTTTTGGTCTGGGTATCGATCTGCGTCTGCTTCGCCGATTTGTCGGCGTTGACCAGAGCAGTGACGATATCCCCGATATTCAGGCCAGAGCCTAAGCCCGAACCCGGTAAAATTGGACTTGCCATTTAGCGTCTCCCTTCAGGTTGCTGCCACTCTTTTGGCCAATACCTGCGCCCAAGAACGTACAGACACTATTCATGCCAGCTATCAAACTTTAGCGTCGAACAATACGTGGCTCGCATTGCTCAGGCTTTCTGCCAGCTTGAGGGCCTCTGCGGAAGGGATCTGTCGCACGACTTCGCCCGTTTCGCTTGCAATCACCTTGACGACGACCTTTCCGGATTGCTCGTCTATCGAGAATTCCAGATTGCGCTTGATCGACTGCACAAACTTTTCGATCTGCTGCACCGCCTGCTTCAGGTGAGTGTCATCCGCCTCCAGCTTCTTGTCCGCCACTGGCGTCACGCTGGCGGCTTCAGGCTTTTCCGGTGCTTTATCCGAGACAGCGTTCGCTGGCTGGGGAGCCGGATAAGACACGCCAAGCTTCACGCTCATCTCCATGTCCATCACCTCTTAACGTAAAAAGCGAGAGAGCGTGACAAGCACACTCCCCCGCTCAAACTCATTCCGAAATTACTGAAGCAGCTTCAGTACAGCGGAAGGCAGTTGGTTGGCCTGGGCCAGAACCGAGGTAGAAGCCTGTTGCAGGGTTTGCTGCTTGGTCAGGTTCGCGGTTTCTGCGGCGAAGTCGGTGTCTTGTACACGGCCTTGTGCAGCAGTGGTGTTTTCCACGATGTTCTGCAGGTTGGAGATGGTGCTGGTCAGACGGTTTTGCGAAGCACCCAGGTTTGCGCGGGTGGCGTTGATCGATGCCAGTGCAGCGTCGATCGCGGTGATCGCGTTGTCGATGTTGGCAGACAGGGTAGCGGAAGTCGCACCGGTCAGAACAACAGTACCGCTGCCTACGGACAGGGAAACGGCGTCGAACTTGGAGCTCAGCACCAGGTCGATGCGGTTGGCCGAACCAGTGTTGGCGCCGACTTGCAGCTGCATGGTGCCAGCCGAACCGTCCAGCAGGTTTTTGCCGTTCAGGTTGGTGGAAGCGGAGATACGAGTGATTTCGTCAGACATCTGAGCGAATTCGGAGTTGGTAGCGGTCTGGTCAGCAGTGCTGTTGGTACCGTTACGTGCTTTAACAGCCAGTTCACGCATACGCTGCAGAATGTCGGTCGAAGCTTGCAGAGCGCCTTCAGCGGTCTGGGCAACGGAGATACCGTCGTTGGCGTTCTGCACTGCCTGGTTACCACCACGGATCTGTGCAGCCATGCGAGTTGCGATCTGCAGGCCAGCAGCGTCGTCTTTAGCGCTGTTGATTTTCAGGCCGGAAGACAGGCGAGCCATCGAAGTCGACAGAGCGTCGGTAGCACGGTTCAGGTTCTTCTGAACGTTCAACGACGTGGTGTTGGTGTTTACTGTTAAAGACATGACGAATTCCTCGTTGGTTGGGTACTGCGGCTTCCGGCCCTGGCAACCGCCGGGTATGGCCTAGAGAACCTTCGTAATAGTTATCGTCGGGTTGGCAGGTTGCTTGAGGGCTTTTTTGAAAAAAAATGCCATCACCCTGCCACCCCCGAGAAAACAAGGGCTTAGTGCCCCTCAACCGCGAAAAAATGACGCCATAAAATTGTCCACCCCACAAACACCCGCGCCAAAGCTGTTGCTGTCCCTCAGGCCGGCATGTTTTCGAGCAATTCGATCAACTCATATTCCATGAAGTCGGCAAGCCCCAGCCAATCCTGGCGCTCCTGGCAGGCCAGCATTTGTCTGAGCATCAAGGCCCAGGCCTGCTGAACATCCCGGGGCGCCAGTGCAAACAGCCGCTGCGTCTCATCGAACAGATCGACCATGTTCAAAGCCGCCTCGACATCACGCCCCAGGCGAAACAGTCCTGCGCACTGCCGGTACTCATCGATGCCCTTCACTTGAGGCTTCATTGCACGAAATCCTGATTGAACTGCGTACCGGCAATCATTGCCCCTGCCCGACTGCTGTTGAAGAACTGCACCTCGGGATGCCTGGCGATGTAACGCTCGAGCTCGCACAGGTAACTGCGGAAATTCAATTGCGTCTTGACCTTCTGTCCATGACCATCGTGCACCCAGTGCCGGGCCTGGTTCACTGGCGGACCCAGGTCACCATCATTCCAACCGGTATGGGTCCTGTTCATCGGGAAGGAAAAATCCGCACCGAAAAGCGTGATGCGCTGCGCGCCCATCTTCACTGCCAGATCGACGGCCGGGTGGATCACGCTACCACTGACGTAGAGCTGCGCACGCGGGTGTTGCTCACGTAGCGTGGCGTAGATCGGGCTGGCGGAATAACCGCCATACCGTTTGCCTTTCCAGGCCTTCAGCATGTGCGGATCGCTCAAAGGCAAGTACACCAGCGGAATGCCTTCGGAGTCCTCGCCCGGCAAGTGCAGCGCACTGATGCGCTGATCGATGCTCACGACCAGGTCAGGTTTGATTCCATGCTCGCGAAGGGGCCTGTAGGCGGTATCCACACTGATGAACAGGGGACGCGGCGTTTGCTTGCGCACGGCCGCCAGGCGCTCGAAGTTCCCTTCAAGGCTGGGCCCTGTGCCGATCACATAGATTTCACGTTCAGAACAACTGTCGAACAACTGTGCCACATCATCGTCGGCAAGCAGCACTTCAAGGGTGTCCTGCAAGCGTTGCCGAATGACGGGAGACTGCGGGTCGAATTCTCGGTTGTTGAAACTCAGGTGCACTTCGCTGACCAGGCGATCACGAATCTTCGCGCTGAAGTCATCCGCCAGCAGCATTTCCGCCGGCAACGCAAAAAACGGGGTGCAGATGTCCGACAGATCGCCGGCATACAGCAGTTGCACGCGCGGATCGCTCAGCCACTGGCGTTGATCGATCAGTTGCAACACCAGTGCGAAAAGCGCGCCGTTGAGAATATGGACATAGAGCTTCTCAAGCCCCGCGCGCTGCAGCAAGACCGAAGGCAAATCGCCGAAACCGGTGCCGTAAACGTGCAGCAGTGGCTTGTCTGGCGCCAGGCTGGCGGCCTGCAAACGGGCCTCACCCAGGCGATCATGGCGGCTGGTGAGCTGGATGCCACCCACACACAACGTCGAGTCCCGCCCTTCGATCAGCTCGACCTCGATGGCCAGGCGATCTTCCGTTTCCAATCGCGCATACAGCGACGGCCAGCGCCGCTGGATAACCTGAGCATTGTCTTCAAAGCATTCGCTCATGCTACCTCGCATTCCTTACAAGCAAAAAAGCGCTCAAGGTTAACCCTTGAACGCTTTTTTGTACCGGCCTTTTTTATTAAAAGACTTTCACTCAAGGACGATAGATGATCGCCGAACCCCATGACAGCCCCACTCCGAAACCGCTGAGCGCAACGCGCTTCCATTCGGAATCGAGAATATGCTTTTCCAGCAGCAATGGAATGCTCGACGACACCGTGTTACCGGTCTCGACCATGTCCTTGATGAACTTCTGCGGGCATTCTTCGAAGCGCCGCGCGACCGCATCGACAATCGCCGCGCTGCCCTGGTGAATGCAGAACGCGTCGATGTCGTCAGCGCTCAGTTGCGACTCGCCCAGCAACTCATGCAAATGTGCCGGCACCTTGAGCAGTGCGAAGTTGAAGACCTGGCGGCCGTTCATGAAGAACACGCCGTCGCTGACTTTCAAATGTGGAGCGCCGGAACCGTCGGTGCCGAACTTGGCCTTGCCCAGTGCCCAGGTCGGATTTTCACCCATCCAGGTCGCAGTGGCGGCATCGCCGAACAGCATGGTGGTGTTACGGTCTTCCGGGTCGACGATCTTCGAATACGGGTCGGCAGTGATCAGCAGGCCGTTCTTCAGACCAGCGGCCTCCATGAAGCCCTTGATCGCATAGATGCCGTAGACGTAACCGGAACAGCCCAGGGAAATATCGAACGCGGCGACATTGATTGGCAGGCCGAGCTTGTCCTGCACGATGGCTGCGGTATGCGGCAGGCCTTCTTCGTCACCGTTCTGGGTGACGACAATCAACGCATCGATGGATTCACGTTTCAGATCAGGGTTGCTGGCAAACAGCGCATTGGCCGCTTCAACGCACAGATCGGAGGTTTCCTGATCAACGCCTTTGCGCGGCAGGAAAGCCGAACCGATCTTGCCCAGGATGAATTCTTCATCCTTCTCGAATTTTGCACCTTGTGCGTAATTGTCCACGCCGGCTACAGGAACGTAGCTCGCAATGTTTTTTATGCCAATCATTACGGCTTCCCAATAATAAACAGCCCAATACCACCACTCGCAAGGAATCGAGGGGCGCCGACAAACCTGGATTACCGTCACCCCAGAGCGACGGCAGGGAAGCGTCAAGGGCTATCACTGAACCCGATAAAGGGTCAGGCGCCATCTTCCCGGTCAATACAATACAGTGAAGATGCCCGTTATGACTCGCAGGTCACGCATTTTGCCGAATCAGCGCCGCTCGGGGTTATTCGACCAACGACCAGTCCAGCGGTGTTCCACGCTTGATGGCCTGACGGGCACGGCGTCCCAGGAGGCTTTGCGCATGCTTGGGCGCGAGCCCGAGTCCCGGACGGATGGTTCTCAGATTTGTCCCATCGAAGGGCTCACCGGCCACCATATCCTCGGTGACATACAGCGACCGACGGTACACCAGGGATTGCCGCTCGGCCTCGGTGACGCCGTAATGCACTTGCCCCATGGCTTGCCAGGCGCGTTCGGTTTCAATCACCAGGCTGGCCAGTTCCGAGGGCTCCAGCGAGAAACTGGCGTCGACACCACCGGCCGCACGCTCGAGGGTGAAATGCTTTTCCACCACCGTGGCACCCAGTGCCACCGCCGCCACGGACACACCGACGCCCATGGAGTGATCGGACAGTCCCACCTGACAATCAAACAACTCGCGCAGATGAGGAATCGTCCTCAGGTTGCTGTTCACCGGTGAAGCCGGATAGGTGCTGGTGCATTTGAGCAGCACCAGATCCTTGCACCCGGCCTCGCGGGCGGCGCGCACGGTTTCATCGAGTTCGGCGATGCTGGCCATGCCGGTGGAAATGATCAGCGGCTTGCCTGTCGCGGCTACCCGGCGTATCAGCGGCAGGTCGGTATTTTCGAAACTGGCGATCTTGTAGGCCGGCACGTCGAGGCTTTCGAGGAAATCCACGGCGCTCTCGTCGAAGGGCGTGGAGAATGCCAGCAGGCCCAGTTCCCTGGCGCGAGCGAAAATCGGCGCGTGCCATTCCCAGGGTGTGTGGGCCTTTTCATACAAGGCGTACAGCGAAGTACCGGCCCACAGGCTGTTGGGGTCCTTGATGAAGAACTCGCCTTCGGCCAGGTCCAGGGTCATGGTGTCCGCGGTATAGGTCTGCAGTTTCAGCGCATGGGCGCCGGCCCTGGCCGCGGCCTCGACGATTTGCAGCGCCATGTCCAGGGACTGGTTATGGTTGCCGCTCATCTCGGCAATGATGAATGGCGGCGCATCGGCACCGATCAGGCGCTCGCCGATCTTGAAGCTAGTCATCTGCGTGATCCTTCAATACGCGCGTAAACGCGCAGGCATTCTGGGTAAAACCGGCTTCGCGAAAGACGTTCAGCGACGGCTGGTTAGCGGGCAGCACCTGGGCAGTGAGCGACTCCAGTTCTGGCCAGCGGGCCTTCACGAAGGCTTCTCCACGGGTCAGCAGCGCCCTGCCCCACCCCAGGCCGAACCGGCCTTCGAACAGATAAATCGACACTTCGGCGCTAAAGCCACGCCGGTCATAACGCAGCACACCGACCGGACCGTCATCAGCCTCGGCAATCAACAACAGCCGCAGGGGATTGCTCAGGCTCGCGGTCAGCCAGTTCTGATGGGCAGGCCATTCGATCACGCCGGTCTCCAGCGACCAGCGGCGCACCGCCTCGGTGTTGCGCCCGTCGAACAACAGCTGCGCATCCTCCAGGGTCGCCGGGCGCATCTTCAGCACCGCACCGGCCAGCACAGCGGCCACCCGCTGCGCCCCCCGGCCATCGACTAGCTGTCGCGACCGCTGTGCCAGGCTCTGGCGCAAACCCTGGTTACCCGCGACAAAGCCGATGGCCAGGCGCAGTTGCTCGACACTGACGTGCTCACGGGCGCCCATGAACACATGGGCGCCCGCCGCCGCCATGACCTCGCCATTGGCTTGCTGGTTGTTCGACACGGCAATGCAAATCGTCGGCAACCCCATGGCCGCCCGCTCCCAACTGGTGCCGCCACCCGCCCCGACAAACAGGTCGGCCTCGGTCATCAATCGATAAAAGTCGCTGACAAAACTGTGCAGGCGCCAGTGCGGCCGACTCGCCGCCAGCGCCTGCATCTGCGCCCAGGCCGGATTACCCGCACCGGCGACAAAATCGACTTCCAGTTCAACAAAATCCGCCAGCGCCAGCATTGCATGGTGGGTCTGCATGGCAGCGTCGAACCCGCCGAAATTCACCAGCACACGCCGGGCCCGGGGCTTGATTTCGATGGCCGGGCAACGGAACTCGTCGCGCAACATGGCAAACCGGGGGCCGAACAATGTCCTGCAGCCTGGCGCCAGCAACGACGCATAAGCCTCTGGCGTACCCGAGAGATTCTGGTTCAGCAGCAAATCGGCGCTATAGGTCCGCGTGGCGAGGTCATCCACCACGGCGATCCGTGGCGCCCAGCGTCGCGCAGCCGTCTGCCAGTGATGATCGAGGCCGTAGTGGTCGACAATGATCCAGTCAAACGCCGGCTGGTGCTCCAGCAATGGCTCGAGCGCGGCGATGTCTGCCTGCCATGGCAGCATGGATTCGATGGCTTGCTGCGGGTCTTCATCACTGTAGCGCTCGGGCAGTTCGAAGGTTTCGAAACCTTCGGCCCGCAGTGCCTCCAGTCGATGCCCCGGTAACAGGCGACAGGCGAACGCCACATGACTGCCCTGCCGGCGCAATACGCGAGCCAGGCACAGGCAGCGCGCAATGTGGCCGCTGCCGATGGTTGGCGAAGCGTCAGAGCGAATCAGTACTCTCATTGCAGCTCACCTCCGGCTTTCAGCGCAGCATACAGGTACTCCGCGCGTTTCCAGTCCTCCGGTGTGTCGATGTCCTGCACCAGATGACGCGGCAGGATGACCGGCAGGCTGTACGGTGAATACAGCACCTCGCCACGCAGCCAGGCATCGCTGTGGCCCCAGTAGAACTGCCCGGCGTCCTGATAGGCGATCGACAGATCCTGTGAGCGGGTATCACGATACTGCGGATACAGCGCCGTCAATGCCCCCTGATCATCAAGGGTCAGGGCTCGCTGAACCGGGAAACCGAAGTCGCATACCGAGAATGCGAACGACTTGTCGGGATGTTGCTCCAGCAGGCTCAGCCCCTGGACAAGAAATCGCGACTGCAGTAACGGCGCGGTCGCGTAAATGCAGCAGGCGCGACTGAACTCGTCGCCTTGTTCGCGCATGGCTTGCAGGGCATGGGCAATCACCGCTGCGGTACCCGTGAAGTCGTCGGCCAGTGCCGCCGGGCGCATGAAGGGTACCTGAGCGCCACAGTCCCGCGCCAGCCCGGCGATTTCCTCGTCGTCGGTACTGACCACCACCCGGGAAAATAACCCGGACTCCAGGGCGACCTGAATCGAGCGGGCAATCATCGGCACACCGGCGAACGGCTTGAGGTTCTTGCGGGGTATGCGTTTGCTGCCACCCCGGGCCGGGATGATGGCGACGTTGTTCAACGGCGTTTTTCCAGGACAAACCAGGTGATGTCATCCACCGGGAATTGCGGATCGCGGTGGTAGCCAAAACCGTAATCGAGCAGTTGCAGGTCGTCATAGCGATCAAGCATTTCACCGGCGAAGTCGCGTTTGAACAACTTGCCGCTGTTGCCGCGATACGGGACCTCGACCGGCGCCGGGTTGTAGTACTCGGCGATCAGTATGTAGCGCTGACTCAGCTCATACAGTTGCGCGTAAGCGGCCGGCAGCAACTCCGGCGCCAGGTGAATCAGCACGCCTTTGCTCAGGGTCAGGTCGAAGGTGCGTTCGCGAGGAAAATCGAACAGCGAACCCTGCCAGATGTGTGCAATACCCAGCGCCTGGGCAGCGGCACAGGCACTGGCATTGATTTCCACGCCGAACAACTCGCAACGGGGCAACAGTTGACGCAGTGCCTGCAGATTGTTGCCGGCATTGGTGCCCAGTTCCACCAGGCTGTCGATGCGCCCGACCCGCGTCAGTGCCTTGGCAAACAACGCCAGGTTCGCGGCCACCAGCGGCTGCCCGACATTGCGATCAACGTACCGGTTGCCGAATTCACCCTGCCAGAAAGTTTCCTGCTCGGTCAGTTCACGCATCACACATTTCCCACCCGCCGCAATGGCTGGATTATTTCGATCAACTGCCGCATCTGCTCGACCACATAGTCCTGTTCCTCATCACTGAGCAACGGGTACAACGGCAGGCTGATGGCTTCTGCGTAGTAACGTTCGGCCTGCGGAAAATCACCTTCGGCGAACCCGAGTTCACGATAGTAAGGCTGCAAATGCACGGGAATGTAATGCAGGTTCACCCCGATCCCGGCGGCCCGCAACCCCTCGAACACCTCACGATGAGTGAGACTGATCTGATCGAGTTGCAGCCGCACCACATACAGATGCCATGACGACTCGGCCTCAGGCTGCGCACTGGGCAAGGTCAGCGGCAGATACGCCAGCAAGCGCTCATAACGCGCCGCCAGTTCACGCCGACGCTCGATGAACTCATCCAGTTTGTTCAACTGCGACAAACCAAGGGCCGCTTGCAGGTCGGTGATGCGGTAATTGAAACCCAGCTCCACCTGCTCGTAGTACCAGGGGCCGTGGCTGAGTCCGGTCATTTGCTGCGGATCCCGAGTCATGCCGTGGCTGCGCAAGCGCTGCAAACGCTCGGCGAGTTCCGGGCTGTTGGTCATCACCATGCCACCCTCGGCACTGGTGATGATCTTCACCGGATGAAAACTGAACACGGTCATCGCGGCAAACTCGCCGCAACCCACCGGGCGCCCGGCATAGGACGCGCCAGCGGCATGGGCCGCGTCTTCGATCACGGTAATGCCGTATCGCCTGGCCAGCGCGGCAATCCTGCGCATGTCGCAGCTCTGCCCCGAGAACGCCACGGCCACAAGCACTTTCGGCAGCCTGCCTTCACGTTCGGCCCGTTCCAGCTTGACGGCCAGCGCACCAGCGTCGAGGTTCCAGGTCAGCGGGTCGATATCGACAAAATCCACCTCGGCACCGCAATAGCGGCCGCAGTTTGCCGAGGCGAGAAAGGTGTTCGGCGTCGTCCACAGCCAATCTCCCGGGCCGAGCCCCGCCGCCAGACAAGCGATATGCAAGGCCGCCGTGGCATTGCACACCGCCACGGCAAAACCGGCCTCGCAGCGTTCGGCCATCGCTCGTTCAAAACGCTCGATGGTCGGCCCCTGGGTCAGCCAGTCAGACTGCAATACACCGACCACGGCGTCGATGTCCGCCTGATCAAGGCTTTGCCGAGCGTATGGAATCATGCTGGTAACCAGGCATGGGCAAGCTTGTCCGGCAAGCGACGGACGAAATGACGCCCGAACGAACCGGTGCTGCCTGAGATGAAAATCGATTTTCCGTTGAACATGCCTTGAATCCTTATACCTGTTCGCCAGGCCTACCCGAGCAACTGCGCCCAGTTCACCGAAGCGCTTTCGCCCAGGGCAAAGCCTTTGCCGTTCAAGGCCAGATTGGCGTTATACGCCTGATCCTGCGCAAAGGCCGCCGCCCACTTGTCACGCAGCGCATCGAGGGCCTGCGGCACCTGTGGCACTTCACCCGAATGAATGACCTGTACCAGCGGCGTCCACACGGTGAGGTAACCGGCCTGACCGGCCCTGAGGCACAGATCGACATCGCTCAAGCCATCGGCGAAGGTTACGCTGTCCAGACCGTTCAGGTCGTCGAACAACGCTTTACGCACCATCAGGCACACCTTCGACACCGCCGAGTAGTTCTGCTCCAGTGCCAACCGGTGCAGGTAACCTTTGGCGTCGTGTTTTTCACCGACAAAGGCTGAGCCCACACCACCGTTCATACCGATAATCAGGCCGGCCTGGGTGACCTTGCCGTCGCGGTCGATCAACTTGGGACCGACCACGCCGACTTCCGGTCGCTGGGCGTGATTGAGCAGCGACTCAAGCCAGTTCGGGTTGATCACTTCACTGTCGGCGGCCAACAGCACCAGATACTCGCCCTGCGCCTGCTGGCTGGCCGCGTTGTACAACGCCGCGTCGCCCAGGATCTGGTCGGCACGCAGCACGCTGACTTTCGGATGCTGGTAGGTGCCCAGCCAATCGTTGACCTCGGCCGACTGATTCGGGTTGAGTGCGATCAGCACTTCGTACTGGATGTAGCGGGTACGCAGCATCACGGCTTGCAGGCACTGTTGCAGGGCCGAAAGATTGTCCCCGGCCGGCACGATGATCGACACCAGCGGACGTTCGGTGTGGCGGTAATCGACCTGGTAGGTGCCCGGTACTGCCGACGTGATCCTGGCCTTGTAGCCACGGTTGCCCAGGTGGCGCAGCAACGCCAGGCGCTCATCGGCGTTTTCTTCCAGTACCGGCGCCCGGGCAATCACCAGCGGCTCATCCAGGTGGGCCAGCCCGTTGAGGCCGCCCTGCTCGATGATGCGCAGCAGCAAGTCGAATTCCAGGGCCTTGCTGAAGTCAGGCTGGTAGCCGCCGACTTCAATGAACACTTCCCGACGGATCAGCCAGTGACGCGCCATCAGCGCCGGCAGGCTTTGCAGCAAATCAAGGTTGAAGCCCGGACGGAACACGTCCACCAGTGCGCCTTCCGAGGTGCGCTGGATTTCGTCGGTGGCGACGGCGCGACACTCTGCGGCAGACAGCAGTTCCAGGCTGGCGCGCAACAGTCCACCGGCGGTGAATTCGTCGCCGGCTTCAGCCAGCAGCAACCAATCGGCAGTCGACTGACGAGCACTCTGGTTCAGTTTGTCGACGTAGTTGCTTGGCGTGACCCGGACAAAGTGCAGGGTGTTCTGCGCCGTGGTCGCCGCCGGTGCTTCACCGGTGGTGAAGACCACAATCCTGAACGCCTTGCTGTGACCTTCGAGCAGGCTGTCGAGGCTGACTTGCAGCTTGTCGATATCGTTATCCAGGTCCAGCAGGAAGATCCCGAATTGCGGCCCCCCGTCGTTGGCCGCCAAGTGCCGGGTGATCGACTCAGCCTCATGTGCATCGGGCTGACGCGGTGCAAGCCACTTGAGCAAACGACCGGACAGCATCTTGTCGAATGTCGCGCCATTGCCCTCGATCGACACTGCCTCAAGACGTGCAGCCCATTCGTGCAGGGTCTGCGCCTCTTCGTCTTCGCCCAGCAACGCCAACTGTGCCGCCAGACGCTTGACCACCACGCGGTTGAAGACGTTGCTGTCGTGGGCTTGCCACAAACGATCGACCACACTTTCCGGCGTGTCATTGTTACGCGCCAGCATCAGGCTCTGCTGACGGGTCCAGACACCTTCCAGGCCTTGCAACTGAACGCGACCGGCCGGCATCGCGTGCAACAGGAACTCGAACTGGGTCAGCTGATCGAAAAACGCCTGGTTATAGAACGGCATTTCGACGTATTGCTTGGGGCCGAAACGGCGCACAGGGCCTTGCTCGACGCTCGTCCAGGCGGACTCGATAATCAGCTCGGTGGTCAGTGCCCGACCGGTGCGCAAGCTGTCGGCCAAGGCTTCAAAGCTTTGCAGCGCGAACTGCTTGCCTTGCTCCGGGTCCTCGCCTTGAACTTGAGTCGGCAGCCCGAAAAGGAAAGCGGCAAAGTCCTCGCGCTCGGCGACCGACTTGGCATCGGTATGAGCCAGCGTGTGGAAGATCTCGGTGTTGTGCTCCGAATACCCGTAGTTCATCTCACGCACGACATACGGGATCGGCAGAATCCGCGCCTTGCCCCGCGCCAGCATGTAATACGTGTGACCGATTTCCTGCCATTGGAAAGACGTATCGTGAGGCATCGCCTGAAACCAGTCACGTACCAGGTCGGTGCGCTGTACGGCATAGAAAGGCGGGATGTACTGGTGCATGTAATCGAGCACACGCTCCTCGGCGTGCTCGGAGCAATAATCTTCGCAGACCTTCTTGTCTCGCCGGAAGTAGCTGACGCTGTTGGCTTGCGACAGATACATCATGCTGTAACCGTGGCACAGGCCGTAATCGGGATTGTCCTGCATGAATGCCACGGCTGCGCGCAGGGCGTCGTGCACATGGAAGTCATCGTCGGCGGCGAACACCATGAACGGTGTAGTCACTTGTTCCACGCCATGAGCCAGCTTGGCACGAACCCCCCAGTAGCCAAACTGCGGGACATGCTGGTAATCCACATTTTCAAACTGCCCGACCAGGCCTGGCTGACCTTCAGTCGAAGAATCCAGCACCAGAATCCTGCAAGGCAAGCCGCTGTAGAAACGTGCCGCCCGGCGCAAAAATGCCGGCCGCTCGTGAGACATCAGCACCACGGTCAACTGTTCGTTGAGTGCCAACCCGTGTTCAGAATTATTCTTGCCCTGCATACATTTCCCCACAACGGCGAATCGCCGAAAAAACCAACGATGTCTTGTCGATTACCGCACGCGACGCAGATAGCCGTCCGGCGCGACGGTGATCAGCAGCTTGCTGTGAATGGCCTGGTCGATTTCAAAATCACGGTTTTCCTCCAGGTAAGCCCATACCGCGGTCTTCGGGTTGTCGCCCTTGCCCCACGGGCGGTCCGGGAAGGCGTCCTCCGGCATGTCTTCAACCACGGTATCCATCACCACGCAGTAGCTGCCCACCGAGGCCATCGGAGCATAGGCCCGCAGCTCTTCCAGAACGTGCTCGTGGGTGTGGTTGGAGTCCAGGACCACCAGCACTTTCTTGCCTTCGACGCGCTGGCGAACCTGATCGACGATCGCAGGGTCAATGCTCGACCCCTGAATCATCCGGATCCGCTTGCTCATCGGGTGCGCTTCGATTGCCTCACGGTTGTGCTGGCGGATATCGATGTCGACGCCCAGCACTTCGCCGTGGCCGATCAGTTCCAGCATCGAGGCGTAAAACACCAGCGAACCGCCGTGGGCGATACCGGTCTCGACGATGATGTCCGGCCGCAGCGCCCAGATGATCTCCTGCATGGCGACCATGTCCTGGGGGAACTGAATGATCGGGCGGCCCATCCAGCTGAAGTTGTAGGTGTACTTGTGCCTGGCGGTCGTGCCAACCCAGTCCAGCGACGTGGCTTGCAACGCTTTGTCCTGTTGCAGGCCTTCGATGTTCTCTTTTACTTCTTCACGAAACTGCTCATGAGGATTCATTACAGACTCTCCGGAAATTAGTCGCGGGGTTACTTGAAAACCCGACCGTCTTGAAAGGAAGCAGGATTGGTCTTGATGGTCCTGGCGGGACTGCCCACCACAACCGCATAGTCTGGAACGTCCTTGGTCACCACGGCGCCTGCACCGATGGTGACCCAACGGCCGATGCGCAATCGCGGCAGGATCGTGGCGTTGGTGCCGATGAAGGTGCCGTCGCCGATCTCGACACAACCGGCAATGCAGACACCTGGCGCCATGAACACCGAATGACCGATCTGCCCCTCATGTCCCACTACGCTGCCGGCGCTGATACTGGTGTTATCGCCCAGGCTGACTTGGGCCTGCAGGATCACGCCTTCTTGCAGGTACGTGCCGACGCCCATCGTGATCATCGTCAGATCGATGCCCGGATGGATGAAATTGCCCAGGGTGCCACCGGCCTCGACGATCTCGCAGGTGGTCCGGTAGCGCAGCGCCGTGCTGCCGGTGATCAAATTGACAAAGCGTGTGTCGGGGCCTTTCAGCTCGGCCACCTTGTCGGTGCCACCCACCACCGGCACGCCATAAAACAGCGTGCCTTGCTTCGCCGGATCGTTGTCGAGAAAGGCGAACTTCACGTCCGGCTGGCTGCGTTGCAGGGTGAGGATCATCCGGACCGCTTCAGGATTGGCCGCCCCCAGCAGGTAAACCTTCATAGCCGGGTCCTTTTGAGTACCAGCGCGCGCAACACCTCGATGACCCGGCGCTGATCGTCATCGGTCATGTCGTGGTAGCTCGGCAGATTGATCGCGCGCTCCGGCAGCGAATGCGCCACGGGCGAGTCGGCCGTCAGTTCACTGAACATCGGCAAGGACGACAGCGGCCAGAAGAACACCCGGGCGTCGATATCGGCGGCCTGGAAGGCTGCGATCAACATGTCCCGCGTGATCCCCAGTTCGCGGTCAAAGACGACGGTGGGCATCCAGTAACCGTTACGCGAATGTTCCGGCTCGGGGTTCATGGACAGGCCCGGCAAGGAAGCCAGGGCGTCGGCGTAGTGGGCGAAGATCGCTCGCTTGCGCTGGATGAGCTCGCCGATCCGCTCAACCTGTGCGCAACCGACGGCGGCTTGCAGGTTGCTCATCTTGTATTTGAAACCGAGGAAATCCGGCCAGAACTGTTTGCTGCTGCCCGCCACCCGGCCATGGTTGGACAGGGTCAGTACGCGGTCATACAGGGCCTTGTCCGACGTCACGAAGATGCCGCCTTCACCGGTGGTCATGGTCTTGGTGCCGTGAAAGGAAAACGCGCCGAACGCGCCCAGCGAACCGGCCGCCTGACCGCGCCACTGCGAGCCGATCGCCTCGGCTGCGTCTTCGATGACCGGCAGGCCAAACTCGCGACCGATGGCCAGCAACGCATCCATGTCGCAGAGATTGCCGTAGAGGTGCACCGCCAGAATCGCTTTGGTTCTTGGGGTAATCGCCCGTCTAACCTGCTGCGGGTCGAGGCACCAACTGTCTGCCAGCACGTCGACGAACACCGGCGTCGCACCCAGATAGGTGATGGGCGCGGCCGAGGCGATCCAGTTGGTATCGGCGAGGATCACCTCATCGCCGGCACCGATGCCCAGCGCCGCCATCCCCATGTGCAGCGCGCCGGTGCAACTGGACGTTGCAATCGCGTACGTCGCTCCCACGTGCCCGGCAAAGGACTTTTCGAACCGCGTCAGGTACTCGTAGCAACGCTCTCCCCAACCATGGCGAACGGCATCGAGTACATAGTCAGCTTCCAGCTCACCGACACTGGGTTTGGTGTAATGAATTCGGCTCATCGAATGATCAACTCGGGAATGGCAATGACAAAACGACCGTCCCATGCACGAATGCCGGCAAAGGCCTGGGTGATCTCATCCAGCAGGTTCCACGGCAGCACCAGCACGTAGTCCGGTTTTTCGATGTCGATCTGTGCTGGCGACACAATCGGAATGCGGCTACCGGGCAGGTACTTGCCTTGCTTGTGCGGGTTGGCATCGGCTACCCAGGCGAGCAGGTCCGGCCTGACCCCGGCGTAGTTGAGCAGGGTGTTGCCCTTGGCGGCGGCACCGTAGCCGACCACGCGCTTGCCATCGGCCCTGGCCTGCAACAAAAAGCGCAGCAGGTCATGCTTGATGCGCTCGGCGGCGGGTGCCAGGGTCGCGTAGTACTCCGGGGTTTTCACACCGGCAGCGAGTTCGGCCTGTAGCTGTTGCTGAACCGCCGGCTGCACTTCTCGACGCTCGCCGTCCAGGCGCTGGACGAACACCCGCAGCGAACCGCCATGGGTCGAGAGTTGACTGACGTCGAATACTTGCAGGCCATTGCGCTCGCACAACGTCTGCACAGCGGTCAGCGACAGGTAGGAATAATGCTCGTGGTACAGCGTGTCGAACTGCTGGCCGGCCATCAGGGTCAGCAACTGCGGAAATTCGAAGGTCGCCACCCCCGTCGGTTTGAGCAACGTCGCGAAACCGCCGAGGAAATCGTTGATATCCGGGACGTGGGCCAACACGTTGTTGGCGGCCATCAAGTCGGCGCTCCAGCCTTCGCTTTTCAACTGCGCGGCGGTATTGCGACCGAAAAACAGTTCACGAATCTCCAGGCCTTTTTCCCGCGCCGCTTGCGCGGTGCTGCGGGTCGGCTCGACACCCAGACAAGGGATGCCGCGCCTGGCCACGTACTGCAACAGGTAACCGTCGTTGGCCGCGACTTCCACCACGCGGCTGTCGGCGCTCAGGCCGAAACGCTCGACCATCTCGGCCACATAACGCTCGGCATGGGCCAGCCAGGTGCTGGAGAACGAACTGAAATAGGCGTACTCGGCATCGAACAGGCTGTCGGCGCTGGTGTAATCCTCCGTTTGCACCAGCCAGCATTGCTGGCACACGGCAACCTTCAACGGCACCCATTGTTCGGTCTGCTCCAGCTGGTCGACACGCACGTAGGCATTGGACGGCGGCGAGGTGCCCAGGTCGATCAGCGGCAGGGTCAGCGCAGCGGCGCAACCACGGCAGTTCATAGACGCACTCCAGCGAAGTGTTCATCGAGCGCTGGATGGCTGGCATCGCGCACCGACAGATTATTGACAGGCAACGGCCAGGCAATCGCCAGCCGTGGATCGAGCACCGACAACCCGCCCTCGTGTTCCGGCGTGTAGTCGTTGCTGTGCAGGTAAAGCAGCTCGGCGTCGGCGCTCAGGGCCTGGAAGCCATGGGCGAACCCGGCCGGAATCAACAGGCTGCGGC
The DNA here is from genome assembly GCF_002113025.1 of Pseudomonas sp. B28(2017). Classification (GTDB taxonomy): domain Bacteria; phylum Pseudomonadota; class Gammaproteobacteria; order Pseudomonadales; family Pseudomonadaceae; genus Aquipseudomonas. Next base: position 584,155 of record NZ_NEJH01000004.1, read on the forward strand.
CATCACCGACACGCAGGTGTTCGGCGTGCCAATGCAGGAAGGTCTCGGAGTCGGGACGCAAATCCACCGCGACATCCCAGACTTCACCGCGCAGGCAAGTGATCAACTTGGCTTCCGGGGCACGGGCATTCTGGTAATGCAGGCCACGCACGCTGCCGCGTTCGCGGGTGCAGGAGTGATTGATCTGGCGGATATGAAACGCCTGGCCAAACGCACTGAGGCTGCCTTCGCAAAACAACCGGGAGAAGTGCCCGCGCTCGTCCTCGAAACGTTTGTGCTGCACGCAGAACAAACCGTTCAGTGGCAGCGCCCTCAATAGAAGTTCGCTCACAGCACGCCTCGGTACAGGTTCAATTGCGCCAGGCTGATGGCGCGCATGTCATCGCCGTTCTGCCACGCCAGATGCCAATCCAGGGTCTGGGTCAGGCACTGCTGCAACGACCAGCGAGCTTGCCAACCAAGCAATTGACGGGCGCGGCTGCTGTCCAGACGCAACAGGCCGGCCTCATGCATATCGCTCGGTTCGATGCGTAGCCCGCGTGCCTGCGGCCAGCGGCTGGCGAGCAGTTCGACCACTTCACCGACGCTGCACATGTCCGCTTCACCGGGACCGAAATTCCACGCCCCGGCGAATTCCGGGCCCTGCTCAAACAAGCGGGCAGCCAGTTGCAGATAGCCGGCCAGCGGTTCCAGTGCGTGTTGCCATGGGCGCACCGCCTGCGGATAGCGCAAGGTCACCGGCTCATCCGCCGACCACGCCCGCAGCACGTCGGGAATCAACCGCTCAGGGGCGAAATCGCCACCTCCGAGCACGTTGCCGGCGCGGGCCGTGGCCAATGCCAGACCATGCTCGGCGTACTTTTCAGGCGCAAAGAACGAGGCGGCATAGGATTGCGCCAGCAATTCGCAGCAAGCCTTGCTGCTGCTGTAGGGATCGTGACCGCCCAACGCTTCGTTTTCGCGGTACGGCCACAGCCATTCCTGATTGGCGTAGACCTTGTCGGTAGTCACCAGCACGCAGGCACGCACGCCACCCACCTGACGGATCGCCTCGAGCAGGTTGAGGGTGCCCATGACGTTGCTGGAATACGTGCCCAACGGGTCGCGGTAACCTTCGCGCACCAGCGGCTGGGCCGCCAGGTGCAGGACGATTTCCGGCTGGGTCTCGGCGATCAGCTCAAGCAAGGCCCCCAGGTCACGCAGGTCACCGCGCTGATCATTGATACCTTCGTGAACGCGAGCCAGTTCGAACAGGCTCGGTTCGGTGGACGGATCAAGGGAAAACCCGCTGACCTCGGCGCCCAGGCTTTGCAGCCATAACGTCAGCCAGCTGCCCTTGAAGCCGGTGTGGCCGGTGACCAGCACCCGCTTGCCGCGCCAGAATTGCGTGCTCAGCCCCATTGCTTCCATGGGGCCTCCCCGCTCTGCCACAACGCCTCGAGGTGGTTCTTGTCACGCAGGGTGTCCATCGGCTGCCAGAAACCGTCGTGCTGGAACGCCATGAGTTCGCCGCGTTCGGCCAGGCCATCCAGCGGGCCGGATTCCCACGAGGTGTCGTCGCCCTCGATCAGCGGCAGGACCTTGGGCGAGAGGACGAAGAACCCGCCATTGATCCAGCCACCATCACCGCGAGGCTTTTCGGTGAAACCCAGGACCTTGTCGCCATCGCGATTGAGCGCGCCGTAGCGTCCGGGTGGTTGCACCGCGGTGACGGTCGCCAGTTTTCCGTGCTTGAGATGGAAATCCACCAACGCACCGATGTTGAGGTCCGACACGCCGTCGCCATAGGTGAAGCAGAACGCCTGTTCGTCTTCGAGGTAGCGGCGGGCACGGCGCAACCGGCCGCCGGTCATGGTCTCTTCGCCGGTGTCGATCAGCGTGACGCGCCATGGCTCGCTGTAGTTCTGGTGAACATCCATGCGGTTGTTGCGCATGTCGAACGTGACGTCGGAGGTGTGCAGGAAATAATTGGCGAAGAAGTCCTTGATCGCATAGCCCTTGTAGCCAAGGCAGATCACGAAATCGTGGATTCCATGAGCGGAATACTGTTTCATGATGTGCCAGAGAATTGGCTTGCCGCCGACCTCGATCATCGGCTTGGGCTTGAGGTGCGACTCCTCGCTGATCCGCGTACCCAGGCCACCCGCCAAAATAACTGCCTTCATCCCTTTCCCTCTTGTTCGTCACAGGGCTCAGCCAAGCTGTATCAAGCTTTTGCGGGCCATCCGGGTTAAACCTGCCGCCGTTCAGGGCACGTCCGGATTCACCGGAAGTGCTCGTTTTATGGCGATATAAGGGGGACTTGCAGGAAACGCGCCAGCTCTTTCAATCCGCTATCGGGGAAAGCGCAGCGGGCAACCTCAACGGTAATCGCGAAGTCTGACGCAAAAAAAAGGTTCTTCTCGGATTGTCGGGAAAGGTTTTTGCTCTGTAGCTGTGAGTGCTGCGAGATTATCCATTTGCCAGGGTGGCGCTGAATCACCTTTGCGCCCTTACGGCGCCTTACTTTTTTCAGTCGAAAAAAAAGTAAGCAAAAATTCTTGCCCCACCAGGGGCCCTACGCTGCGCTTCGGGTTCCCTCGCTCCGGTGTCGCTACGGGGTATCGCGGCCTCCGAGTTGCAAGCAACTCTACATCTCGCGACTTCGGCTACGCCGAAGGTGCTGACGCACTCCCCCCCTACGCAACACCTCCACTCGGCCCTTCTGGTTAACGGGGCATTCAGATCAAAAGCCAAAGCCAAAGCAAAGCCCAAAGCCCAAAGCCCACAGCCCACAGCCCACAGCCCACAGCCCACAGACCCACCGCGCTCCAAAAGCAAGAGCGCAGCGAATTGTGCTTTTGATCTTGATCCACCCGCCCCTTCGGAAGGCTGAGTGGAGGCGTTCATCCGGGGATGGGCGCGCAGCGCCGTGCGGCGAAGTCGCACACATTGCAGGGAGGTGCAGCGAAGCAAACCGTAGAGCAATGCCCCCGGATGAATGCCGGAGCGAAGGAACCCCGAGCCTTGGCGAGGGGCCGGACGCCGGGGCGAGAATTTTTGCTTACTTTTTTTTCGACTGAAAAAAGTAAGGCGCCGTAAGGGCGCAAAGGTGATTCAGCGTCACCTCGGCAAATGGATAAGCTCACAACTCACAACTCACGACTCACAACTCACAAAACCAACGCCAACGCCAACGCCAACGCCAACGCCAATCTTCCCCGCTAATCCGTGATGAACCCAAAAAAAAGGCAGGCGACTCAACGTCGCCTGCCTGGTCGGGATGGATGCGCGAACGGTCAGTCCGCCAGCCAGCCATTTTCCCAGTAGCGCAGGTTGTCGCCACGCAGCACGTAGTCACGCAGCACGATCTCGCGTAACTCATCGCCCATGCGATAGCTGGCGTCCGGGTCGGCCAGGTGCATGCGGATCGCTTGCAGCCATTCATCCGTGGAGTTGGTCTTGATCCGGGTGCACGGCAGGTAACCGCGATAGGCCTCGGTGTCGGTGCAGATCACCGGGTAACCGCAAGCGCCATACTCCAGCAGCCGCAGGTTGCTCTTGCAATCGTTGAAGATGTGGAACTCCAACGGTGCCAATGCCAGATCCAGGTTCAGGCTGGCCAGCTTGGCCGGGTACACATCCAGCCCGATCACCCCGTGAAACTCGTGCATGTACGGGCGCAAATCGTCCGGGCACATGCCGAAGAATACCCAGTCGACTTCGTTGGCCAATTCACGGACCACATCAGCAATGACCGCCAGGTCACCGTGGTGGCTGGTGCCGCCACCCCAGCCGACACGAGGCTTTTTCGACGTGCGGCGCTGACTGCGCAAGTCGGTCCACAAGTGCGACGCCAACATGTTGGGCACCACGCGAATGTCGTGATGCATGTCCGACAGCGCGTTGCCCAGCGGCTCGGTGGAGACCACCACGCGATCGCACATGCCGATGGCGCGCCGGACCAGCTTCTCCATTTCGTCCTTGCCCGGCATGTTGCGGATATGCGCATTGCGGTGCGGAACGTTGATCACAAAGTCATCCAGCTCATAGATGCGTCGCGCACTGGAGTATTTTTGCAGGCTCGGGATTTCGTTGATCGGACCTTCGGAATAGCGCCCCTGCAAGATGATCACGTCAGGCGAAAGACGCTCGACTTCGATGATGGTCGGCAAGTTGTAATGAATGCGCCCCAGTGCCCTGCCGGCCGCCTCCAGCTCAATCAACGGTTGTGTGACCCGGTAATGGCCGATAGCGGATGCGTTGACCGGCAACGCGAGAATCTTCGGCAACTGAGCCTTGGAAAACGGGCTCCAACCGGAGCGCAAACCAGGCTCGAGACTGAAGCTTGCCCCACCCAATCCCTGCAACGCCAGGTTGGTGTTGTAGGCCGGATCACGGGCCACGATCGGCAGCCAGCGTTTATAGAAAACTTCCTGCTCCTGTTCGCTGCGGGCCTGGTCACCCTCTTGTGCAACCACCGCCGGTTGCACGCCCAACGCCAGTTGAGCATGAGGCGTCCAGACCACCAGATAACCTTCCTGGCCGATACGCAAACACAGGTCCACCTCGTTGAGGGACTGCGCCAGGCCCTGCTCATCCAGGCCACCGACCGCCTCAAAGACCGCCTTTCGAACCATCAGGCAATCACCGCCGACGGCACTGAAATCGTGGGCAACCTGCAAGCGGTACATGTAGCCCGCTGCGTGCAGCATCTCGCCATGGAATGGCACGCCGGCCGGCCCTTGCAACCCGAGAATCAGGCCGGCATGCAGCACGCGGCCATCGGGGTTGAACAACTTGGCACCCACCACGCCGACTTCCGGACGCTGTGCATGATTGAGCAATTCGCCCAGCCATTCAGCCTGGGTGATCACCGTGTAGGGATTGAGTATCAGGACGTAATCGCCAGCAGCCTGCCGCACGGCGAAATTGCGCACCGCCGCCGCATTGCCTTGCATCTCACAGCGCAACACCCGGATCCGGTCGCTGCCCAGTTGCGCCATGCCGGCGAACCAGTCAAGCGCCTCGGCGCTCTCGCTGCCGTTGTCCACCAACAGCAACTCGTATTCGCCGTAGGCCGTTTTCTCCAACAGGCTCTCGACACACCGTTGCAATGCCAGGGTCTGATCTTTACTGACGATAACGATCGACACCAACGGCCGTTCGGCATGGTGATAGTCGATCCGATTGAGCAGTTCCGAACTGCCCTGGCGAATGTCGTGGGCGACACCCAGGCGATGCAAGTGCGCCTCAAGCAATCGCGGATTGGTATCCACCACTTCCGGCAGCGACAGCCATTTGGTCAGGTCGAACGCCGACTCCAGCAGCACCTCCGAAATGTGCCCGACCACGTGCGTGCCACTATGCTCGACCATGCGCCACAACACATCGTGTGGCGCCAGTTCGCCGTATGCCGAATCGAAACCGCCCAGCGCCAGGAATTGCTCGCGCTCGAATGCCAGCGCTCTCCCCACGTAGGGGTAGCTGCGCATGAGATCCAGGTTGAAGTCCGGCTTGAATGCAGGCTCGGCCGATTCCCCCTGATGCAGCCCACCTTCGTCGCTGTACAGGCAGGTCAGCGTGCGCGACAGTGCAATTCGTTCAGCCATGATCAGCAAGGCCGGCGCCACCAGGCGATCACCGGCACGCAACAGATAGAACCAGCCAGCGCCTTCCAGTTGCGGCAACAGGGTGTTGATCTGCTGCTGCCAGTCGTCCTGCAACGGCAAGCGGAAGACACGCTCGTCCAGCCCGGCTTGCGTACAGGATGCCGACAGCACCAGTGTCAGTTCAGGGGCATAATCCTGGTCGGCCAGCGATTGCAGGGTGAGCGCCAGTGCCGAACGGCTGCCATGCTCATCGATGATGATCGGAACGATCTTGGGTCTGCCTGGCCAGGCTTCCAGCGTATCCGCCAGCAGCTCGCGCTGACCGTCGGTAAGCGTGCGGCACGCCAGCCATTGGGCATACAGTTGCGCAAAACTGACACTGGCGATGCCGACATGCCAGTCCTGGGTGGTCTGTTTTGTACCCAGGGTCCGGCTCAACGGCAACTCTTCCCAAACCCGCGGCGACTCGTCCACTTTGGTCAGTGGCACATAGCGCACCCAACCCTGCGCCGGCGCAGATTCGCCGCCACGGGCCTTGAGCATCTGCGACAGCCACTGCCGCTCGGTTTCGGCCGCGTCCTTCATCGCCTGCTGGCCGCTCAAACGTTCCGGGTACAGGCGCTCGACGCCGAGCACGTGATTGGACACCGCCAGATTGCCGCGCCGCATCAGGCAGACGTACAAGGCGAAATCGAGGGTCGCGACGAAGCAATGGCCGGGCTGAGTCAGTGCCGGGAACAGTTCGAGCACGTCAGCCCGACGGAACATCGCGTTGCTGAAGCCACCAAGGATGTTGACCGGGAAGTTTTCGAAGATCGCCAGCAGGTCCTCGCCCTTGAACACCCCGCCCACCGGGGAAAGCGGGGTGTTCTCCAGGCGCGAAGGCAGCGGCATGTCGTCGGCATCCCAGAGCAGCCGCTGGGCCACGACCAGGTTGACGTCGGCGCAGTCGATAAGCGCCTGGGCCTGACGCTCGATACAGGCCGAGAACAACTGATCATCATCACAAAGAAACTTGATGTACTCGCCTTGCGCCTGCTCCAGGCAGGCTTGCAGGTTACCCACCAGCCCCAGGGTTCGCGGATTTCGCACATAACGTACTGTCGCGCCCTGTTCAACCACCGAAGCCACGATCTCTTCGATCTCATGACCGCGACTGTCATCGCAAACGATGATCTCCAGATTGCCGTAGCTCTGACTCACAGCCGTGTGCAAGGCACGACCGAAGAAGCGTGGATTGAAGGCAGGAATGACCAGGCTGACAAGCGGGAGTGAATTCACGGCGGGCTCACAGGCGGTGCGAGCCCGCCCTGAAAAGCGAGCCCTTTGTTACCGCAAAAAAGACGATAAATACTGAAGGGGCAAGGCCATCGGGCGCCTGCGCGCCCGACCGCCGTCAGATCTTGTTGAACAGGCCCAGCTGGGAAATCTTGCTGAACGCCAGCTGCGCCGCCTGCAGCATGGTCTGCTGCAAGGTCAGGCGAGTCATGACTTCGGCCGGGTCCGAATCGCGAATCGACGACTGGCTCGCAGTGTTCGCCAGGGTCAGGCTCTCGTTGGTCGCGATCTGGTTATCCAGCGCCTGACCGCGGGCACCGATCGTGGTGATGGCCGAGCCGATCTGGTTGGCCGCACTGTCGATGTTGCCCATTCCCGATTCCATGGCGCCCAGAAACTTCTGCTTGGCCGCTGGATCGCTGTCGATCGGCGTGTTCAGCGCGGTAATCATCTGGCCCAAGGTGTCGAGCACGTTCTGGGTCTGGTGGTTATTGGACTGAATCACGAACTGGTCGCCGGACGCCGGGGCGCCACCGCCCAAGGCAAACGTCACGCCCGCAGCGGTGGCGTTGCCGCCCGACACGGTGCCCGAAGACACCGGCCTGCTGTCGGCGGTGATCGGCGCCGCATACAGGTCAAAATTGGTCGCGCTGGTGAACTTCAGGATCGCCCCGCCCGACGGAAAAGCGTTGGTGTACGCCGTCGGGCTCGTCACGCTGGAACCGGTGATGACCGCGGTCGACGCGTTACCGGCACCGCGCGACGTGTTGAAGCTATCCGAGGTGGAAGACAGATTGAAACTGTGACCGGCGATCACCGCATCCGGGTTGGTATCAGTGGATTTGAGGTTGATGTTCAGCTTCAGGTCAACGCCACGGAAACTGACCGTCTGGTTGGCCCCGTTGGCGTTGCTGATGACGCCATTCTGGCTGGCTTCGGCGGTCACGTCGTTACCCAGCGCGTCGGTGATCATCAACTGGGTGCTGCTGAGGAAACTGACGGTGTAGGGCTGACCGCCAGAGAACTTCGCGTTGTAGGTAGAGCTGGTGCCGACCGTACCGTTGGACAGCACCACGCGCCCGTCATCCACTACCGGCGCGGTCATGGTGGTCTGGGTGCGACCGGTATTGATGGTCTGCTGGAACGCATCCCAACCGGTGGTGTTGGTCCCGACCGTCATGCCATCGCCAATGCCAAGGTCGACGGTGGTCTGGTCGCCGTTGTAGCTGTAGGTGCCGTCCGAGTTCTGCGAGTAAGGCGCAGTGTCGGTTTTCGAACCGGAGAACAGGTAATTGCCGTTCGCGTCCTTGGAGTTCATCAGGCCCAGCACTTGTTGCTGGATCTGCCCCAGTTCCGAAGCATAGGCCTTGCGGTCCGCGTCGGTGGCAATGCCGTTGCTGGCGGCGAGGGCCAGTTCCTTGGCGCGCTGCAAAGCGGTGCCGATGGAGCTGAGCGTGGTTTCCTGCAGGCTCAACGCACTCTTGGTGCTCTGGATGTTGGTGCCGTACTGATCAAGCATCGCGCTCTGCTGACCCAGCTGCAGCAAACGACCGGCACCGATCGGATCATCGGCGGCGGTATTGATGCGGGTCAGGCTGCTGGCTTCGTTGCTGGTGGCGATGGCCTTGTTGAAGTTGCGCTGGTAGTTCGCAGCGGTGATTTCGTAATACTGGGCGGTGGAAATGCGCATGAATTACGACTCCTTAAAGGCTGTTGATCAGCGTGGTGAAAATTTCCTGCGCAGCCTTGATGATCTGCGAAGACGCGGTGTAGTACTGCTGGTACTTGACCAGGTTGCCGGTTTCTTCATCCAGGTCGACCCCGGAGTTCGAATCCCGCGCCCCTTTGGCGTTGGCCAGGATCGCCGTGGTGGCGTCGCTGTCGGATTTGCCCTGGGCCGCCTTGGCACCGACGTTGGTCACCAGCTTGTTGTAGGCATCGGTCAGGCTGATGCCCTTGCTCGCCGTGCCGGTGTCTACAGTCTGTCTGGTTTGCAGTCCCACCAACGCCTGGGCGTTACGGTTGTCCGAAGACGCCGCGCCGGTCAGGTTGATGGTGAAGCTTTCGCCGCTGGCTGGCGTGGCGCCGACCGTGGTCTGCACGGTGAAGGTCTTCTGCACCGCCGGCGTGACGCTGGTGTCCATGACTGGAGCACCGCTGGCATCGACCATGCCCACTTTCAGGTTCAGCGTGTTGCTCTGGCCGGGAACGATGGTGCCGGTGCCGATCGAGTTGCCCTTGGCATCGACCATGTTGTAGTTCTGGCTACCGCCGCTGGCCGCTCCGAAAACCAGTTTGACCGGCGTCGAGTACTTGAGCGCGGCCTGCATTTCCGCCTGGGCCGCCGGGTTGTAGATATCGATGGTGCTGGTCAGCGTCGGCTGGGTGTAGGTGCCGCTGTTGTTGGCACTGGTCACGCCGGTCAAGGGTGCTGCGGCCGCGATTTTTTTCGGGTCGGTGAGCACGGTCTGGATACTGGCCGCCGCGCCTCGGGTTGGCGTCACCTTGAACGAATCGCCGGCGCTCAGCGCACCGCCGTTCAGGTTCAGGCTGAAGCCGTCGATCACCGGAGCCGGGGTCGTCGTGGTGCTGAACGCGCCCATGTCGGTGCCGTCCGAACGCTTGACGGTGTAATTGGTCCCGCTGGTGAACGTCACCTGATAGTCGCTGGTGGTCAGCTTGCCGGTGTCCTTGATGGTGACATCCAGGTTGCCGGAACCGGCACTGTTGCCCGCCGCCGCAATGCTGCGCTGACTGACCAGCGCGGCACTGTTGATGTTGTTGAAGATCGCCGCGCCGAAATCACCGTTCTTGTCGATGCCTTGCGCCTGCTGGCTGTTGATCTGGTCAGCGACCACCAGTGCTACTCGCCCCAGCTCATTGAGCGAAGGGTCCAGCACTTCCTTGCGGTAAGTCAGCAGACCACCGATTTTACCGCCGCTGACCACCGAGGTCACATCGATGGTGCTGGAGCCACGGTTGAGCTGCAGCGCCATGCGCGATGGATCATCTTTGCCCGGCACGGTTTGCAGTGTATTGGTGGTGTTGCCGACCACCAGTGGCTGACCGCTGCCGATGTAGATGTCATAGCTGTTGCCACGCTCGACCACCTGGGTACCGACCAGCTCGGACAGTTGGCGCACGGCTTCGTTGCGCGAGTCCAGCAGGTCGTTCGGCTGGTTGGTGCCGGTGGAGAGCTCGGAAATCTTCTGGTTGAGCGTGGCAATCGTGGAGGACAGCTTGTTCACCTGATCCGCCATGTCGCCCAGGCTGCCATTCAGGTTGGTGTTCTGGTCGTTCAACTGCTTGGCAATCGAATTGAAACGGGCGGACAACGCCTGGGCACCGGTCAGCACCGACTGGCGGGACGTGTCGTCGGTGGCCGACGTCGAAACGCCCTGCATCGAGGTAAAGAACTTTTGCAGCACACCGGTCAGCCCGGTGTTGCTATCGGAAAGCGTGGCGTCCAGCGGAGTGGCCTGCGCGTTGTACGACGTCGCTTCGCTGTCGAGCGAGGTGGCGGTACGCAGCTGCGAATCGAGATACGAGTTATACACGCGACGTACATCGGCCAGCGTCGTGCCGGTACCGATGAACACGTTGCCGTACTGAATCGAGCCTTTGGTGCTCTGCACAGATTGCTGGCGCGAGTACCCAGCGGTGTCGACGTTGGCAATGTTGTTGCCGGTCGTCACCAACGAGTTATGGCCAGCACTCAGCCCCGACATCCCGATATTGAGCAAACTCATGATTCGACCTTATACCTTGTGCCTATAAAGGCGTGGTGGAAACGCCCGCCGCAGCGTAGTTCTGGTAACTCGTCATCTGCTTGGCTATCTGCGAAATCTTGCTTGCGTAGTCCGGGTCGGTTGCGTAACCGGCCTTCTGCAACTCGCGTACAAACTGTTCTGGGTTATCGGCCGACTTCACGACATCTTGATAGCGATTATTGGTCTGCAGCAAAGTCACAAGGTCATGGAAACTGTCCTTGTAGGAGTCGTAGGAACGGAACTCGGCCGTCTCCTTGACCATCTGCCCGTTCCTGAATTCGCTGGTGATCGCCCGCGCCGAATTACCCTGCCAGCTGTTGCCGGCCTTGATGCCGAACAGGTTGTGGCTGCTGCTGCCATCCTGCTGGCGCATGACCGATTTGCCCCAACCGGTTTCCAGGGCCGCCTGCGCCACCAGGTAACGTGGGTCGACACCGATCCGGGCCGCCGCTTCCCTGGCCATCGGCAACATGGTATTGACGAAATCGTCGGCGGAGCTGAAGGCTTTCTTCGGCGGCGCCAGAGGGATCTGCGCCATGGCGCGACCGTAAATCTGCATGCCTGTGGTGGAAGCCTGCTGCGCGTTCGCCAGCCAGTCGCCGTTGTACAGCGGTCCTGAGCCGGTGGTCGTCGTGCGCTCAGGCAACGGTGTCCTGTTGACCGTCGTCGTGGCAGCGGGCGTCGCCGAAGGCACCAGCCCTGCCAGCAGACGATCCGCCAGCTTCGGCGGCAATGCCAGGCGTCGCTGGTTGATCAGTGCCATGTCATTGCGATGACCACCCTCGCCCGCCTCTTGCGGCGCATGGACCGATCGTGAAGCCCACAATGGACGCTGACCATTGACGCGCGACAACGGACCATTGATCGCCACCGTACCGGCCGCCACCGGCGTTTGCACGGCTGCTTTCGCGGCCTCTTGCTTGGCCAGCGACGCAGCGGCCGCCTCGCCCGGCGCCAATGGTTTGTTCTTCGACATCTGGCGCATCAGCACGTCCGCCAGGCCGATACCGCCACCCTCGCGGGACATGGAAACGGCCAGTTGCTGGTCGTACATTTCCTGATACTGCTTGGCCGCCGGGGTGTTCATCGGATTGTCCTGCCCCAGCGCTTCAGTGGCCGAGCGCATCGACTTGAGCATTTCCCCGAGGAACAGCGATTCGAACTCCTGCGCCACCTTGCGCAGGTTGCCGTCACTGTTCTTGTCGCCGACCTTGAGCTGATTCAGACGGTTCAGGTCCGAATAGGAGCCCGAATCACTGCTGCTGACCAGACCGCTCTTGCGCATATCCACAATGGCCGTCCTCAGATCACGATCAGGTCGGCTTGCAGGGCACCGGCCTGCTTCAGCGCTTCAAGAATGGCCATCAAGTCACCCGGTGCCGCGCCGACCTGGTTCACCGCCCGCACGATCTCGTCGAGGGTGGTGCCAGGGCCGAATTTGAACATCGGCTTGGCTTCCTGCTGGGCATTGACCTTCGAACGCGGCACGACCGCCGTCGTGCCATTGGACAGAGGACCGGGCTGGCTGACGATCGGGTCTTCGGTAATGGTCACGGTCAGACTGCCGTGGGTCACAGCGGCCGGAGAAACCTTGACGTTCTGACCGATCACGATGGTGCCGGTCCGGGAGTTGATGATGACTTTCGCCACCGCCTGGCCCGGATCGATCTCAAGGTTCTCCAGGATCGACAGATAGTCGACCCGCTGGCTCGGATCGAGCGGCGCGGTGACGCGAATCGAACCACCGTCGATGGCCTGGGCCACCCCAGGGCCGAGCATGTCATTGATCTTGTCGACGATGCGCTTGGCGGTGGTGAAGTCGGAACGGTTGAGGTTCAGCGTCAGGCTGTTGCCCTGGTTGAAACCGCTCGGCACCGCGCGCTCCACCGACGCACCACCGGGGATGCGACCGGCCGACGGAACGTTGACGGTAATCTTCGAGCCGTCGCGACCTTCCGCATCGAAACCACCGACCACCAGGTTGCCCTGGGCCACCGCATAGACGTTGCCGTCGATACCTTTGAGTGGCGTCAGCAGCAAGGTGCCGCCGCGCAGACTCTTGGAGTTACCGATGGACGAAACGGTGATATCGACCTGCTGCCCCGGCTTGGCGAACGCTGGCAGATCGGCACTGATCGACACCGCCGCGACGTTCTTCAACTGCACGTTGCCCGAGCCCGGCGGCACCTTGATGCCGAACTGCGAGAGCATGTTGTTGAAGGTCTGCAGGGTGAACGGGGTTTGCGTCGTCTGGTCACCGGTGCCGTTAAGCCCGACCACCAGGCCGTAGCCGATCAATTGGTTGGAACGCACGCCGGAAATGCTGGCGATGTCCTTCAGGCGCTCGGCTTGAGCATCGAAGGCCACGGACAGCAACAGGGCGCCCACCATAAGGCGTTTGAAGTTCAACATGCTCAACTGGAAAGCCACTTAAAAGGGGAACAGCGGGCTGAGGAAGAAACGGTCGAACCAGCCTGGCTGACTCGCATCGGCAAACGAACCGGTGCCCGAATAGGTGATGCGCGCATCGGCGACACGGGTCGACGACACAGTGTTGTCGGTAGCGATGTCATCGGCGCGAACCAGGCCGGCAATCCGTACCAGTTCGTCGCCGGTATTGAGGGTCATCCATTTCTCGCCGCGCACCGCGATGATGCCGTTGGGCAACACATCGGCGACGGTCACGGTGATCGAACCGGTCAGGGTGTTGCCCTGGGCCGCCTTGCTGTCGCCCTTGGTGGCGCGGTCGCCTTCATAGCTGGCGTCCAGACTCAGGTCACCACTGCCAAACGGATTGTTGGTGTTGGGGGTGGAACCGAACAGCGAGGTCAGGCCGATGCTGGCCTTGCTGTTCTTGCCAATTTGCGAGTTGGCGTTTTTGCTGGCCTGAGTCTTTTCGTTCAGGGTGATGGTGATGATGTCACCGACCCGGAACGCCTTGCGGTCGCTGTAGAGGTTCTGCTCGAAACCGGCCTGATAGATCGAGCCATTGTTCGCGGCCGCCGGCAACGGCGTGCGCGGCAACACCGGAGCGTAGTAAGGGTCATTGGGTTTGGGCGTCGCAGGCACGCAACCTGCGAGCGCGGCGATCCCACTCAGTGCCAGAACAGATACATAGCGATTCATGACCCTACCTCACGGTGTTGCAGGCAGCCTCATGGCCGCCCCATAGACTTGATTACAGATTCTGCGTTACGAACGAGAGCATCTGGTCGGCGGTGGAGATCACCTTGGAGTTCATCTCGTAGGCGCGCTGGGTGGTGATCATGTTGACCATCTCCTCAACGGTGCTGACGTTGGACGTTTCCAGAGTGTTCTGCAGCGTGGTGCCAAAACCGTTCAGCCCCGGTGTGCCGACTTGCGGCGCGCCACTGGCAGCGGTTTCCAGGAACAGGTTGTTGCCCACTGCCTGCAGGCCGGCCGGGTTGATGAAGTCGGCGGTTTGCAGGTTGCCGATCACCTGGGCAGCCGGGTTGCCGGCAACGGTGATAGACACGGTGCCGTCGCGACCGACCGTGAAGGTCTGCGCGTCGTTCGGAATGACAATGGCCGGTTCCAGGGCAAAGCCGCTGGCGTTCACGATCTGGCCGTTGGAGTCCAGGTGGAACGTACCGTCACGGGTATAGGACGTGGTGCCGTCCGGTTGCAGGATCTGGAAGAAACCGCGACCGTCGATGGCCATGTCCAGTGGCTGCTCAGTGGTTTGCAGGCTGCCGGCGGTGAAATTTTTCTGGGTGCCGACGATGCGTACACCGGTACCCAGTTGCAGTCCCGACGGCAGTTCGCTGTCCTGGGTCGACTGGGCGCCTGGTTGACGCTTGATCTGGTAGAGCAAGTCCTGGAACTCGGCGCGGTCACGTTTGAAACCCGTGGTCGACACGTTCGCCAGGTTGTTGGAAATGGTGGTCAGGTTGGTGTCCTGGGCGGACAGGCCTGTTTTGGCAACCCATAGAGCCGGAAGCATTCGATTCTCCTCGTGCGCCTGTTTTACGGCGCGACGTTCTGATAATTAGCTGATCTGCAAGACCCGAGCCATGGCCTGGTCATCGTCCTTGGCGGTGTTCATCATCTTGATGTGCAGCTCGAACTGCTTGGACAAGGCCAGTACCGAGGTCATCTCTTCCACGGCATTGACGTTGCTCGACTCAAGGAACCCGGACACCAGCTTGACGCCCGCATCAGCCTGCGCCGGCTTGCCGTCCTTGGTGTGGATCGAACCATCCAGGCCTTTGGTCATGTTCTTGAGGTCCGGGTTGACCAGCTTGATGCGGTCGACTTCAGCCATCACCCGGGGACCTTCGCCCATCGCGCGGATGCTGATGGTGCCGTCTTCACCGACTTCGATCTGCTGCTCCGGCGGCACGGCAATCGGCCCGCCATTGCCCATGACCGGCATGCCGTTGCCGGCGCGCAACACACCCAGGGCGTCAACGTTCAGGCTGCCGGTGCGCACGTAGCTTTCACCGCCATCGGGGGTCTGCACGGCAATCCAGCCATTGCCTTGCACGGCAACGTCAAGGTCGCGGCCGGTTTCCACCAGTGAGCCCGGGGAGAAATCGGTGGCCGGGCGTTCGGACATGGCAAACGCACGCGCCGGAAAGCTGTCACCGAACACCGGCATCGAACGGGCCTGCTCCAGGTCTTTCTGGAAGCCGTTGGTGGAGATGTTCGCGAGGTTGTTGGCATGAGCCTTTTGCGCCAGTGCATTCTGGCTGGCGCCGGTCATTGCCACATAAAGGTACTTGTCCACACTCTTTCCTCTGCCTGCCGGACGTTTGCCGTCCACTGCTGTACTGCTGAGCCATAAGCAATTTGCAGACCAACTTGTTTTTGGCGGCGCGAGGCCCGGCAAACAAAGGACTTGAAGGGTTCAGAGGGGATTGGTGATTTGTATCGGAGACGAAAAACCGGCGGTGTCATGCCGCTGGGTGGCAAGTGCCGGCCTCTTGAGTGACTGAACTGTCGCTTTCGCGAGCAAGCCCGCGATGAGGCCGGCACAGATAAAAGCTAAGACTCAGTCTTGCCCACCTCATACTCGCGCAACTTGTTGGCAATGGTGGTATGCGAAACCCCCAGGCGCTTGCCCAGTTGCCGACTGCTCGGATGCTCGGAATACAACCGCTCCAGCACGGCCTTCTCGAAACGCCCGACGATTTCATCCAGCCCGCCCTCCAGCGAAAAATCGCCAAGCGGCTGACGCACGCCATAATCCGGCAAACGAATATGCTCGGCCTTGACCGTGCCACCGTCGCACAGGGAAACCGCCTGGAACAGCACATTCTCCAGTTGCCGCACGTTACCCGGCCAATGGTAATGACTGAGCCGCTCCATGGCCGCCGGCGCCAGCTTTGGCAACGAGCAGCCGATCTGCCGACTGGCCTGATCGAGGAAGTGCTCCACCAGCGGCGTCAAGCCGTCGAGGCATTCGCGCAACGGCGGGATGTGCAGCGACAACACATTCAAGCGGTGATAGAGGTCCTGGCGGAACTCGCCGCGAGCACACAATTCGGAGAGGTCGACCTGAGTCGCGCAGATCACTCGCACGTCAAGGTAGACCTCTTCATCGCTGCCCACACGGCGGAAGCAACCGTCCTGCAAAAAGCGCAGCAATTTCACCTGCAAGCGCGGGCTCATTTCTCCGACGCCATCGAGAAACAGCGTACCGCCCGCCGTCAACTCCAGCAGCCCGAGCTTGCCTTCGGCCCGCGCCCCTTCAAAGGCACCGGGGCCGTAACCGAACAGTTCCGTCTCGGCCATGGACTCAGGCAGACCGGCACAATTGAGCGCCATCAACGGCGACTGCCCACGAGGACTGGCCAGATGGCAGGCCCGCGCCAGCAACTCTTTGCCGGTGCCGGTTTCCCCTTCGATCAAAAGCGGTGCATCCAGCGGCGCCATGCGCCGCGCTTCGCGAACTACCGCGGCCATCACTTTCGAGCTCTGAAAGATGCTGTCGAAGCCCCGCAGTTCCTGCTTGCGCACGTTGTAGATGCGCTCGCCCACCCGGTCGGCGCGGTGCAGCGTCAGCACCGCACCGGCCATGGCTTCGCTGTCGTCGTGCTCCGATTGCAAGGGCGCGATGTCGGCCAGAAACACATCCCCCTTGACCTTGACCCGCAGCCCATTGATCCGCGATTTGTTGGCGCGCACCAGTTCCGGTAAATCGAAATCTTCGGCGTACCGCGACAGGGGAATACCCGGCACCTCGTCGACCCGCACTCCGAGCAACTGCGCCGCTGCCCGGTTGGCCGCGACAATGGAACCGCCCATGTCGATCGACAGCACCGGAAACTCCAGCGCACCGAGCAGTGCATTGAGCTCCATGTGCCGACGCTCGCTGGGCATCAGCCCTACACGCTTGACGCCAAAGACCCCGGCAATCGCTTCGAATTTCGGACGCAAGGCCTGGAACTGAATGTTGATCAGGTTCGGGCAATGCAGGTAGATGGCGTTGCCATGCTCACCGCCCACCTCACCTCGGGCCACGTTGATCCCGTACTCCACCAACAGATTGAGAATGTCGCGCAGGATGCCTATGCGGTTCTGGCAGTGGACTTTGATACGCATAAAAAGGGCCCAAACAGTGAAGGACGAGGCCAATGGCAGTGAATTTTCTGCGTGGGCGCTCAGATAGTCGTCAAGATTATGTGACAGGAAAGACGCTTTTCAAACCCGAAAATCTCAGCCAGTGCGCGACAGGCAATCGTTCGTAACGAAAACTTTACGATTATCGAGGAGTTTTCCTGCGCGTGACGCCCGGCAACTGCTGCAACGGTGCAATTCATGGGGTATTTCTAGGTCTATAGCAGCACATAACAAGAACGAATCCCCCTAGCAGGAGAGCAGCATGAAGCAGACGCAATACGTGGCTCGCGAGCCCGATGCGCAAGGTTTTATCGACTACCCCGCCGAAGAACACGCGGTGTGGAACACGCTGATCACTCGTCAACTGAAAGTGATCGAAGGGCGTGCGTGCCAGGAGTATCTGGACGGTATCGAAAAACTCGGTCTGCCCCACGACCGCATTCCTCAACTCGGCGAAATCAACAAGGTCCTCGGTGAAACCACCGGCTGGCAGGTTGCCCGGGTTCCGGCACTGATTCCCTTCCAGACCTTTTTCGAATTGCTGGCCAGCAAGCAGTTTCCAGTGGCGACCTTTATTCGCACCCGCGAAGAGCTGGACTACCTGCAAGAGCCGGACATTTTCCACGAGATCTTTGGCCACTGCCCGTTGCTGACCAACCCCTGGTTCGCTGAATTCACCCACACCTACGGCAAGCTCGGCCTCAAGGCGACCAAGGAAGAACGCGTGTACCTGGCGCGCCTGTACTGGATGACCATCGAGTTCGGCCTGCTCGACACCCCGCAAGGCCTGCGCATCTACGGCGGCGGCATCCTGTCCTCACCGAAAGAGACCGTCTACAGCCTGTCGAACGAGCCTGAACACCAAGCCTTCGACCCGCTGGAATGCATGCGCACGCCGTACCGCATCGACATCCTGCAACCCCTGTATTTCGTTCTGCCGAACCTCAAGCGCCTGTTCGACCTGGCCCACGAAGACATCATGGGCATGGTCAAGCAAGCGATGCAGATGGGTCTGCACACACCGAAATTTCCGCCAAAGGCTGCGTGAACCGCGACTTTTGCTGACAAGTGAGTCTGTCAGTCACCGTCGCTTTGGTTTAGCGTGACGGAACTGTCGACCGATATAAAAACACTCGATTTCAGGAACCACACCATGTCCACTTTGAACCAAGCCCATTGCGAAGCCTGCCGCGCCGACGCCCCACAAGTCAGCGATGAAGAACTGCCGATCCTGATCAAGCAGATCCCGGACTGGAACATCGAAGTACGCGACAGCATCATGCAACTGGAAAAGGTCTTCCTGTTCAAGAACTTCAAACATGCCCTGGCCTTCACCAACGCCGTCGGTGAAATCTCCGAAGCCGAAGGCCACCACCCGGGCCTGCTGACCGAGTGGGGCAAAGTGACCGTGACCTGGTGGAGCCACTCGATCAAGGGTCTGCACCGTAACGACTTCATCATGGCCGCGCGCACCGACGAAGTGGCGAAGGACGCCGAGGGCCGCAAATAATGCATTTCGACGCCATCGGTCGAGTACCTGGCGACCCGATTCTGGGCCTGATGGAGGCCTATGCGCAGGACCCGAACCCGCGCAAGTTCGATTTGGGCGTGGGCGTCTACAAGGACGCCCAGGGCCTGACGCCGATTCTTGAATCGGTGAAGCTTGCCGAGCAACGCCTGGTGGAGCGTCAATCCACCAAGACCTACATCGGTGGTCACGGCGAGCCTGCGTTCGGCAAGGCCATCAATGAACTGGTGCTGGGCGCCGATTCGAAACTGATCAGCGCACAACGCGCCGGCGCCACCCAGACGCCCGGCGGCACTGGTGCGTTGCGCCTGAGCGCGGACTTCATCGCCCAATGCCTGCCAGGCCGCGGCGTGTGGTTGAGCAACCCGACCTGGCCAATCCACGAAAGCATTTTCGCGGCCGCCAAGGTCAAGGTCAGCCACTACCCCTACGTCGGCAGTGACAACCGCCTCGACGTCGATGGCATGCTGGCGGCGCTCAATGAAGCCCCCAAGGGCGACGTGGTCTTGCTGCACGCCTGCTGCCACAACCCGACCGGTTTCGACCTGTCCCACGACGACTGGCAGCGGGTGCTGGAGGTAGTACGCAAGCGCGAATTACTGCCACTGATCGACTTCGCGTATCAAGGATTCGGCGATGGCCTGGAACAGGATGCCTGGTCGACCCGGCTGTTCGCCGCCGAGTTGCCGGAACTGCTGATCACCAGTTCCTGTTCGAAGAACTTCGGCCTGTACCGCGACCGCACCGGTGCGCTGATTGTCTGCGCGAAAACCGCCGACAAGCTCACCGACATCCGCAGCCAGCTGGCCAACATCGCCCGCAACCTGTGGTCGACGCCGCCGGATCACGGTGCGGCCGTGGTCGCGACCATCCTCGGCGACCCGGAGCTGAAAAACCTCTGGACTGACGAAGTGGAAGGCATGCGCCTGCGTATCGCCCAACTGCGCAGCGGTCTGGTGGAGGCACTGGAGCCTCACGGTTTGCGCGAGCGCTTTGCGCATATTGGCGTGCAACGCGGGATGTTCTCCTACACCGGCCTGTCGCCGGATCAGGTCAAGCAACTGCGCGAGCACCACAGCGTGTACATGGTCAACTCCGGCCGGGCCAACGTTGCTGGCATTGATGCAACACGCCTGGATTTGCTGGCGGAAGCTATCGCCCAAGTCTGCAAATAGTAGATCCCTTGTGGGAGCGGGCCTGCTCGCGAAAGCGGTGAATCAGTCGACACTAATCTCGACAGTTACCGCCTCTTCGCGAGCAGGCTCGCTCCCACAATTGTTTTGCGCCACCCACACAATCCTGTCTATACAACCCCGCTCGTCGAAACAAATGGATATAAAAGTCTGTTTGTCATTTTCAGTGCGGTATCCTGCCCAAGCTTTTTAAAGCGCGGATCTACCAGATCTATCAACAGACTTAGCGAGGAGCGCAACCATGCACGAGATTCCCAATCTCCCCTTCCCAAGCCTGCACGTACCTGAGCAGACACCCACGCAGCAAGCAGGAGCCCGAGAGCCCGAGCCGAAAGAAGCCACTGACAGCCGCCAGGCTGACAGCGAAGACTGAAACACCCGCGGCACAGACCGTGTGGAAAGCGCTAACATGCGCTTTCCACACTGCCTGAAACGAGCTGGCACCATGACCGATGAACTCAACGAAACCTTTGATGAAAAGCAAGCCAGCGTCCTGATCGGCACTGCCGAGAAAATGATCGAGATCTGGTATCACCTCCCTCCTGAGAAACAAGCCGCTTTGCTCGCCCGCTTCGGCAACGAAGAAAATGCGCTGGCCGCCCTGGTCACCACGCAACTGGTCGCTCCCGTCAAACCTGAGTGACACCTCCGGGCAAATAGTTTTACTTTTTCATAACCTGCGACCGTCCACACCGCTATCATAAGCAGCCTATCTATCCTGCTTTACCGTGGACCTTTACCCATGCCTGAAAACCAGCGCCCCCTGACGGTCACGCTGCAAGTTGTTTCCATCGTCCTTTTCACCTTCATCGGCTACCTGAACATCGGCATTCCCTTGGCCGTATTGCCCGGTTACGTCCACAGCGACCTGGGCTTCGGTGCGGTGATCGCGGGCCTGGTGATCAGCGTGCAATACCTGGCCACTCTGCTCAGCCGCCCCTATGCCGGAAAGATCATCGACAACAAGGGCAGCAAACTGGCAGTGATGTATGGCCTGGCCGGTTGCGGCCTGAGCGGTGTGTTCATGCTGATCTCAGCCTGGACCCAGAGCCTGCCGACCTTGAGTCTGATCAGCCTGTTGATCGGTCGTCTGGTCCTCGGCAGCGCGGAAAGCCTGGTGGGCTCGGGCTCGATTGGTTGGGGTATCGGCCGGGTCGGTGCGGCGAACACCGCCAAAGTCATCTCCTGGAACGGTATCGCCAGCTACGGGGCACTGGCCGTCGGCGCGCCTCTGGGCGTGTTGATCGTCCATCAACTGGGCTTGTGGAGCATGGGCGTCAGTATTGTGTTGCTGGCCGTGCTCGGTCTGCTGCTGGCCTGGCCGAAAACCGCCGCGCCGATCGTTGCCGGTGAGCGCCTGCCGTTCATGCACGTGCTCGGACGGGTCTTCCCCCATGGCTGTGGCCTGGCCCTCGGCTCCATCGGTTTCGGCACCATAGCCACCTTCATTACCCTGTATTACGCCACGCGACACTGGGATAACGCCGTGCTGTGCCTGAGCCTGTTCGGTGCCAGTTTCATCGGCGCGCGCTTGCTGTTCGGCAACCTGATCAACCGCCTCGGCGGCTTTCGCGTCGCCATTGCCTGCCTGTCAGTGGAAACCCTGGGATTACTGTTGCTGTGGCTGGCAACGGATGCCCATTGGGCGCTGGCGGGTGCGGCGCTGAGCGGCTTCGGCTTTTCGCTGGTGTTTCCGGCGCTGGGTGTGGAAGCGGTCAACCTGGTACCGGCCTCCAGCCGTGGCGCAGCCGTTGGCGCCTATTCGCTATTCATCGACTTGTCGCTAGGGATCACCGGGCCGCTCGCCGGGGCAATTGCAGCCGGGTTCGGTTTCGCTTCGATCTTCCTGTTCGCCGCCCTTGCCGCGTTGAGCGGATTGACGCTGAGCGTTTACCTGTACCGACAGGCACCGAAGCAACGCGAGGCGCGGGACGCCCGCTAGAAATCGACCTTGCCGCGCCCGGCCTTGATGTTGCCACGCTTGCTCTTGGATTCGAGGCGGCGGGTCTTCGAGCCGAGGGTCGGCTTGGTCGGACGACGCTTCTTCTCGACCTTGGTGGCACTGAGGATCAGTTCGGTCAGCCGCAACAGCGCATCGGCGCGGTTCTGCTCCTGCGTCCGGTACTGCTGGGCCTTGATGATCAACACACCGTCACTGGTGATGCGGCTGTCGCGCAGCGCCAGCAGCCGTTCCTTGTAGAACTCGGGCAAGGACGACGCCGGAATGTCGAAGCGCAGGTGCACGGCACTGGAGACCTTGTTGACGTTCTGCCCACCCGCCCCTTGTGCACGAATGGCCGTCAACTCGATCTCGGCATCCGGCAGATGCACGTTGTTGGAAATGACCAGCATGGAAAAGCGTCCGTATTCAGAACCTGCAGGATACCGCGAATCAGATATCCAATATGCCGAAGATCCAATGTGGGACTTTTGTGAACCCCGAAAACAACAAACCCGGCTCATGGCCGGGTCTGTTGTCAGTGCGCTCTGCGCTTACTTCACCGAAGAGCCGGCAACGTGCAATACAGGTTGTGCACTGCGCTTGTTCTTGATGCCATAGCAGACCCACATGAACAGCAGCCACACTGGAATCGCATACACCGATGTCTGAATTCCCGGAATCAACAGCATCACGCCAAGGATGAACACCACGAACGCCAGGCAGATGTAGTTTCCGTACGGGTACCACAGGGCCTTGAACAGCGGCGTCTGCCGGGTCTTGTTCATGTGCTGGCGGAACTTGAAGTGCGAGTAGCTGATCATCGCCCAGTTGATCACCAGGGTGGCCACCACCAGCGACATCAGCAGTTCCAGCGCGTTTTGCGGCACCAGGTAGTTCAGCAGTACCGCAATCAATGTCACGGCCGCCGAAGCCAGGATCGAACGCACCGGCACGCCACGCTTGTCGATCTTCGCCAGGCCTTTCGGCGCATCGCCCTGCTCGGCCATGCCCAGCAGCATGCGGCTGTTGCAGTAGGTGCCGCTGTTGTACACCGACAGGGCAGCGGTCAGGACCACGAAGTTGAGGATGTGCGCAGCGGTGTTGCTGCCCAGCATCGAGAACACCTGCACGAACGGACTGCCGCTGTAGGAATCACCGGAGGCGTTCAGGGTGGTCAGCAGGCTGTCCCAAGGGGTCAACGACAACAGGATGACCAGTGCACCGATGTAGAAAATCAGGATCCGGTAGATCACCTGGTTGATGGCTTTCGGGATCACGGTTTTCGGCTTGTCGGCTTCGGCTGCGGTGAAACCGAGCATTTCCAGGCCGCCGAAGGAAAACATGATGAAGGCCATGGCCATCACCAGACCCGTGACACCGTTCGGGAAGAAGCCGCCGTGGGACCACAGGTTGCTGACCGCTGCTTGCGGGCCGCCATTGCCGCTGACCAGCAGGTAGCTGCCCAGGGCAATCATGCCGACGATTGCCACGACCTTGATGATCGCGAACCAGAACTCGGCCTCACCAAAGACTTTGACGTTGGCCAGGTTGATGGCGTTGATCAGCACGAAGAAGGCCGCTGCAGACGCCCAGGTCGGAATGTCCGGCGCCCAGTAGTGGATGTACTTGCCGACAGCGGTCAGCTCGGACATGCCCACCAGAATGTACAGAATCCAGCAGTTCCAGCCTGACAGGAAGCCGGCAAAGCCGCCCCAGTACTTGTGCGCGAAGTGGCTGAAGGAACCGGCCACCGGATCTTCGACGATCATTTCGCCCAGTTGGCGCATGATCATGAAGGCGATGAAGCCGCAGATGGCGTAGCCGAGGATCATCGACGGGCCGGCGGATTTCAGTACCCCGGCCGAGCCGAGGAACAAGCCGGTACCGATCGCGCCACCGAGGGCGATCAATTGAATGTGGCGATTTTTCAGGCCGCGTTTCAGCTCGCCTGATTGCGGGTGTTGTCCACTCATGAAAAGGGTCTCACGCAAGGTTTGATGATGTTCAGTAGACGTTGCTGCTCAGGAAATCCGTTAAGCGGCACCGATCAAACCCCAGCGCAAGCACCAGGAGTTCAGCGTATTTACAACGGTCATGCGTCACCTGTTTGTTTTTATCTGTGACGAAATCGAACCCGACACGCTCGTGACGCGACGGAGTGAACAAGGCGGATAGCCTTGAGGTTTGCGCTGATGCGCAGGAGGTCACAGGTAAAACGCGGCGCATTGTACACCTGTAACCCCCTGCTGCCAGACACGCTGGACAAGCGCATCTATGGCCGGGATTGCCTGTGTCCGCCCCGAGAGGTTCGGGCGGCTGCAAAAAATGAGTCAGACCCTTGCGGATCATCGATGAGAAAGGCAGGAAAACCGCCTCTCGCAGAGAGATGGAAACGGATTGCGGCGTTCATTGCGCCTCCTTTTTGTTATACACCTGCACGACAGGCATGGCGCGCATAACACCCTGCATGGAGTGCTGAAACAAGCGGGCCAGAGCGTTGAGAGCGGGAGCGAAAGACAACCGAGCGGAAGAATTTTCTTACAGTTGCCGAGAGATAACGAATCCACAGGGTTAATCGATGGATTTCGTCAGGTTTTCTTTACGCGGCGTAATTCTGGCTTTCCACTTCGGACAACCCAGTGCGGCGACTGACGCCTTCGCGAGCAGGCTCGCTCCCACAGGAGACAGAGTTGTTTCGCAGAAATGCGATCCCTTGTGGGAGCGAGCCTGCTCGCGAAAGCGGCCCCAAAAACGACACAGACATAAAGCCGGCCCCCCCAAACCGCCCCCCCAACAACCCGCACCAACCAACCACGACTATACCGCGG
>NZ_NEJH01000005.1 GCF_002113025.1 Pseudomonas sp. B28(2017)
ACTCGGAGGCCGCGATACCCCGTAGCGACACCGGAGCGAGGGAACCCGAAGCGCAGCGTAGGGCCCCTGGTGGGGCAAGAATTTTTGCTTACTTTTTTTTCGACTGAAAAAGTAAGGCGCCGTAAGGGCGCAAAGGTGACTCAGCGCCACCCTGGAAATGGATAAGCTCACAGCTACAGAGCAAAAAAACTTTCCCGACAATCCGAGAAGAACCTTTTTTTGCCTGGTCGACTCAGAGCTCTTTCGGGCCTGCGACAGGTTTTGCGCTGGATTGCCTTTGCGCCCGCCACGTCGCCGGCGGCATGCCGAACTGGTTGATGAACCAGCGAGTGAACGAGCTCGCCATCGAGTAGCCGAGCATGTCGGCGATGCGGCTGAGCGAGTAGTTCGGGTTGTCCAGGTAACGCAGCACCAGGTCGCGGCGCACGTCGTTGATCACGTCGTTGAAGGCGCAGCTGTCGTCCTTGAGGCGGCGTTGCAGGGTGCGCACGTTCATGCCCTGGCTCTGAGCGACCTGTTCGATGGTGGCGCGCCCCATGGGCAGCAGCAGGTAGATGGCCTTGCGCACCTCGAACAGCATCGAGGCGCCTTCGTGGTTCTGCAGCGAGTCGAGGTAGCTCTGGGCGTAGCGGGCCATGGCCGGGTCGGCGTTGGGGTTGGTCGTGTCGAGGCTGATGTCGGGGCAGACGATGCCGTTGAACTCGCTGCCGAACTCCAGATTGCAGCCGAACAGCCGGCGATGCAGGTGCAGGTTCTCCGGTGGCTGGTGCATGAAGTTGACGCTGTAGGGGTGCCAGTGTGAGCCGAGCAGGGCCGAGCACAGGCGGAACATCACGCCGATGGCCAACTCCGTGGCCTGACGGCTGGGCATCGGCGTTTCGGTGACCACCTCTTCGCGAATGATCACCATCTTGCCGGCCTCTTCGATGAAGATGGCCAGTGAGTCATTCATCAGGTGCCGGTAGTTCACCACGACCTGCAAGGCATCGCGCAGGGTGCGCTGATGGCTGAGCAGCAGGCTGACAACGCCGAAGTCCGAGAGCTGGCGCGACTCGGCCATGCTCAGGCCGAAGGTCTGGCAACCGCTGGCGGCGGCGGAATCCTCCAGCAGGCGCACCGCGGCATCAATGGGGATGCGGGTTTCAGGCGCTTGCAATTGGGTTCTGCTCAGGCCGACGCCTGCCATGACATCTCGCGGGTTGAAACCCAGGTACTGGGTGACCTCCAGGTAGTTGGTCAAGACGGCGGCGCGGACAAGCTTGGGCATGCGAAGGTCTTCCCTGGGCCGATGGCGATTGGCGTGAGCGTGGCGACTATATCCAGCGTATCAACAGTTGAACAGTTGTCATGTCGTTGATGATTTTCATGCTGGCCGGTCACTCAATCTCTGCGTGGGTTGATGCAATCGTCCTGTATCCGTTGATTACAGTGACCTTGCGCCAACCTGCGGTTTTTTTCGACCAGCGGTCGCACTGTCCTGCTGTCCGACAATTTGTCATCAAAAGAAAAGTGCCTGACGTCCAATGTAAAGCGCTTCGGGTGGTCGCTCTTTAATGTCGATCCTACAAAAAGCCCCTGGCGAAAACAGCCAGTCGAGTTATCGAGAAAGCGAAGGTGTTGACCGTGGACAAACTGCAAACTGCCGCCACCATTCTGATCGTTCCGGGTCTGCGCGAGCATGTGGCCGAACATTGGCAAACGTTGCTTGCAGCCAGGCTGAGCAAGGTGCGCAGTGTCCCGCCGCTGGAGACTGACAAGCTCGACTGTATGGCCCGTGTGCGGGCGATTCAACACGAACTCGAACAGATCGACGGCCCCGTGATTCTGGTGGCCCACAGTGCCGGCGTGCTGATGGTCGCGCACTGGGCGGCGCATTACAGCCGTCCGATCAAGGGCGCCTTGCTGGCTGCGCCACCGGACCTCGATGCGGTCTGGCCGGCAAACTATCCCTCTTCCGAAACCCTGCGTAGCCAGGGCTGGAATCCTCTGCCCCAAGGCCCGCTGCCATTTCGCAGCATCGTGGCCGGCAGCACCAACGATCACCTTGCCAGCCTTGCTGCGGTCACTCGCATGGCAGAAGGCTGGGGCGCCGAATTGCTCAATCTGGGCGATGTCGGCCATCTCAATCCGGCCGCAGGATTTGGCCATTGGCAGCAAGCCGAGGCACTCATCCTGGAGCTGGACCGCTAGTACAAGGAGCTGGACTGGCAGTACGCCAACCGGCAATTGCCCTCATTCCTTAAACGCAAACCCATAGAGGATTGTGTGAGGGCGGCTGCGCTTAAAACAAATACAAAAAGGCGGAGACAACGCAATGCACAACAATAAGACTCACGGCTTCACTGCTGCACGCTACACCTTGCTGGCTTCGGCCATTCTGGCCGTCATTGCGCCTGCTGCCCATGGAGTCGAGATCGATCTGGGCAACCCGGACTGGACCGCGCGCCTGGATAACACCGTCAAGTACAACTACGGCGTGCGCACCGAAAGCGCCGACAAACGCATGTTGGGAACGCCGAACAACAACGACGGCGACTACAACTTCCGCAAGGCCGGTACCAACATCACCAACCGTATCGACCTGTTGACCGAAATGGATGTGGTCTACAAGAACGCCATGGGCTTTCGCGTCAGCGCCGCCAGCTGGTACGACAAGGCCTATGACAACACCGGCTCCAACTCCAACCCGTTCGTCAACGGCAATGGGTCGACATCGGGCCTGATCGCCAACGACCCGCGCCTGGCAGCGGTCACCCATGACAACGTCGGTAATGGCAGCCCGCACCTGAGCAATTATGCCCAGCGCTACTACAGCGGTCCTTCGGGCGAAATCCTCGATGCCTTCGTGTTCTACAGCACCGAAGTGGGCGAGGAGTCGATGTTCAGCGCCAAGGCCGGCCAGCACAACGTGTTCTGGGGCGAGACCATTCTCAACCCGGTGCACTCGGTCAGCTACGGCCAGTCCGGCCTCGACCTGGCCAAGCTGGCCGCGTCGCCGGGTACCGAAGCCAAGGAACTGTTCGTCCCGCGCAACCAGTTGTCGATGACGTTCACGGTCAATCCGGAATTGACCGTGGGTGCCCAGTACTTCCTCGATTGGGACGCCGCGCGTCTGCCGGAAGCCGGTACTTACTACGGCGGTTCCGATCTGGTCGGCTATGGTGCGCAGTCGTTCCTGCTCGGCAACACCAACGCCAAGGTGCCTGGTAGTCCGCTGGGTTGCGGCCTGGCGCCGTGCAACGCGTTGACCAACGTGCGTCGCGGCCATGACCTGACACCGGGCAGCAGCGGCGACTGGGGCGTCATGGCCAAGTGGTCGCCGGCCTGGCTGGATGGCACCCTCGGCGTCTACTACCGCGAGACTTCGGAAATCCTGCCGCAAGCCTGGCTGGATGCCAGGGGCATTACCTCGGCCAACCCCAACGGCACCCGGCCGGCAGGGCAAGTGCCTGCGGTGGTCAACACCCTCAACTCGCTGGACACCGCGACGTATCAACTGGCCTATGCCGACAACATCAAGATCTTTGGCCTGAGCCTGTCCAAGGACGTGGGCGGGGTCAGCGTCGGTTCGGACCTGAACATCCGTCACAACATGCCGCTGGCCAGTATTCCGGCGATCGTCAGCAGCACCAGCCCGCTGGGCCTGGGCAAAGGCCTGGGGCTGTTGCCGGCGCGTTCGGATGCCACGGGTGTGATCTACGACACTCCACACCGCGGCGACAGCATGAGCGCCACCGGCGACACCTTGCACTGGACGCTCAACGGCCTGATGACCCTGCCGAAAACGCCGGTGTTCGATCAGGCGACCCTGCTCGGCGAGCTGTATTACAGCAACCTGCTCAAGCTCGATAGCAAGAACGAGGCGCTCTACAAAGGCAAGGACAGCTATCACGGTATCGACGCGCCGACCCGGGACAACTGGGGTGTTGCGGTCAACTTCACACCGACCTGGTACCAGGTGTTTCCCGGGGTCGACCTCAACGCGCCAATGTCGGTCAACGTCGGTATCGCCGGCGTGTCACCGGTCTCCGGTGGCGGTGCCAAGGACACCGGCAACTATGCCGTTGGCGTCGGTGCCGTTGTGTACAACAAATACTTTGTCGACCTGAAGTACGTGGACTCTTTCGGCAAAACCGAAAAGTGCAACGTCAGCGGTGTGAGTACCGGCCCGAACGGCGGTGACGGCTCCACTCCTAACGCCTTCAGCGGCAACGAAAACTACGCCTGTTTCGCCGGTGGCTACTCGTCCTTCTCCGGAGGTGGTGCCACGACTGAGGACCGTGGCGCCGTGTACCTGACGATGAAAACAACCTTTTGAAGCACCACTGATTTGCTCAACGCAAGCAGGAGAATAACAAGATGAAATTCGCACAAACCGTGTTGGCCGCTTCGCTGGCCATGGTCCTTGCCGCCCAGGCACAGGCCGCTGTTTCAACCCAGGAAGCTGCCAAGCTGGGCACCAGCCTGACCCTGGTCGGCGCTGAAAAAGCCGGCAACGCTGATGGTTCCATCCCTGCCTACAACGGTGGCTTGACCACGCCACCGGCCAGTTTCAAATCCGGTGACAGCATGCGCCCGGATCCGTTTGCCAGCGAAAAACCGCTGTTGGTGATCGACGGCAAGAACGTCGAGCAGTACAAGGGCCTGCTCAGCGCAACCACCGTTGAACTGGCCAAGCGTTTCCCGACCTTCCATGTCGACGTCTACCCGACCCACCGTACCGTTTCGCTGCCCCAGGCCGTTCTGGACAACGGCGTGAAGAACGCCATCGGTGCCAAGTCCCTGGAAGGTGGCCTGGCCATCGACAACGTCCTGCCGGGCGTGCCGTTCCCGATTCCGCAGTCGGGCAACGAAGCGATGTGGAACTTCCTGTTGCGCTACCAAGGCGTCAGCATCAGCTCCAAGTACGATTCCTGGAACGTCGACTCCGCCGGCGTGCCGAGCCTGGCCACCACCGGGCAAGCGAACATCTCCTACCCGATCTATGAAAACCTGTCGCAGCCGATCAGCAGCGCCGACGTGTACTACCAGATGAAGCTGGCGTACACCGGCCCTGCGCGCCGGGCCGGCGAAGCGGTGATGCTCAAGGACGCCGCCAACCCCTTGCAGCAGCCACGTCGTGCCTGGCAATACCTGCCGGGCCAGCGTCGGGTGAAACTGGCGCCGAACCTGGCGTACGACACGCCTAACCCTGGCACCGCGGGCGCGGGCACCTACGATGACGTGTTCGTGTTCAACGGTGCGCTGGACCGCTACGACTGGAAGCTGGTGGGCAAGCAGGAAATGATCGTGCCCTACAACACCTATAAGCTGACCTACGTCCAGGATCCGAAGTCGCTGACCACCGCCAACCACCTGGCACCGGACTTCGTGCGCTGGGAAAAACATCGCGTCTGGGTCGTCGAAGGCAACCTCAAGGCCGGTGCCCGCCACATCTACGCCAAACGCCGCTTCTACCTCGACGAAGACAGCTGGACCGCTCTGGCCTCGGATCAATATGACGCCCGTGGTCAGCTCTATCGCGGCTCCTTCGCCTTCCTGAGCCAGAGCTACGACAAGCAGGTGCCGGATTCGACGCCCTTCATGATCTACGACCTGGTGGGTGGTTCGTACAACATCAACGGCGTAGTCGGCCCGTATGGCGGCATCAAGTACATCGACCCGCTCTCCAAGGCGCAGTGGTCGTCGGAATCCCTGGCCGGCAGCGGTATTCGCTAAGCCAACCGCGTTGTTGTAGGAGCGAGCTAGCTCGTGATGGTCGCTAACGATTACGCGTGTTTTCTGGATACCCGCGTCGCCCAATAGTCCATCGCGAGCTTGCTCGCTCCTACAACGGCATGACCTGGTCTGGCACGCGGATGTGTGCCCCGGCGCGGTTTTCCGAAGAGGACGCAGTATGTGTTCGTATAAAAATAATATGTTGCGGCTGGCGTTTGGTGTCGTGCTCGGCCTGTGGCAGGGCATCACCCATGCGGCCGAATACGTCGATGTGCTGGACCTGCCCGCCAGGGTCAGCGCGTTGGCGATCAACAGCCCGTTGTCGGGCATGGCCCGCGCCGGTGGGCGCGTGATCGCCGTCGGCCAGCGTGGCCATATTCTGTTTTCCGATGACGCTGGCCGGCATTGGCAGCAGGCCGCCGTGCCGGTCAGCGCCGATCTGACCGCGGTGAATTTTCCGACCACCACCCAGGGCTGGGCGGTGGGTAATGACGGCGTGGTGCTGCACAGCAGCGACGCCGGCGCGACTTGGCAAAAGCAGCTCGACGGTCGCCAGATCGGCGAGTTGCTGGCCAGGCATTACACGGCGCTGGCCAGCGCCGAACCGGGCAACGAGCAATGGCCGCTGCTGGTCAACGAGGGCCAGAAGCTAGCCGAGCAGGGCGCGGACAAACCGTTGCTCGACGTCTGGTTCGCCAACGAAAAACTGGGTTATGTGGTCGGTGTGTTCAACCTGATTTTGCGCACCGAAGACGGTGGCCAGACCTGGACCCCGTTCCAGGATCGCACTGACAACCCGCAGGGCTTTCACCTCAATGCCATCGCCTCCACCGGTGACGATTTGTATATCGCCGGCGAACAGGGCCTGTTGCTCAAATGGGACGACAGCGCCCAACGCTTTGCCGCCGTGCCGACGCCGTATCAAGGCAGCTTCTTCGGTGTGCTCGGCAAGCCCGGCGAAGTGCTGGTCTATGGCCTGCGCGGCAACGTGCTGCGCAGCACCGACGGCGGCCAGAGCTGGACCGCACTGGACACCGGCCTGCACGTCAGCATCACCGCAGGCCTGATCGATGCCCGTGGCAATTATCGCTTGTTTACCCAGGGCGGGCAGATGCTGGTCAGTCAGGGGACGGGCGCACAGTTGCACCTGGTGCAGCAACCGGCACCGACGCCGGTCGCCGGCGCCACCCAGTCCGCCGATGGCGCCTTGGTGCTGGCCGGCAGCCGTGGTACCCGGACGCTAGCCGCCGAGCCAGCCCACGAAGCAGCCCTCGAACCCTAAGAGCGAGAATCCAGACATGGGCAATATCAAACAAGACGCCATGCCGGTGATCCGCGATGTGCGTGATTTCGATCGTCGCTCCGGCAACCTGCTGGAACGGCTGGTGTTCAACTATCGCCCGCTGTTCATGCTGCTGATGGCGCTGGCCACGGTGGTGCTGGGCTACATGGCGGCGACGCGCCTGGAGCTGCGCCCCAGCTTCGAAAAAATGATTCCGCAGAGCCAGCCGTACATCCAGAACTTCCTGGAAAACCGCCAGTCGCTGCGCGGGTTGGGCAACTCGGTGCGGGTGGTGGTCGAGAACACCCGGGGCGATATTTTCGACCCCGGTTACCTGGACGTGCTCAAGCAGGTCAACGACCAGTTGTTCCTCACCGAAGGTGTCGACCGCGCCTGGATGAAGTCGCTGTGGAGCCCGGCGGTGCGCTGGACCGAAGTCACCGAGGACGGATTCCAGGGTGGCCCGGTGATGCCCGACACCTATTCCGGGCAGCCTGAACAAATCGAACAATTGCGTCAGAACATCTCCCGTGCTGGCGTCGTCGGCAGCCTGGTGGC
The DNA here is from genome assembly GCF_002113025.1 of Pseudomonas sp. B28(2017). Taxonomy (GTDB): domain Bacteria; phylum Pseudomonadota; class Gammaproteobacteria; order Pseudomonadales; family Pseudomonadaceae; genus Aquipseudomonas. The sequence goes on from NZ_NEJH01000005.1 coordinate 7,559, forward strand.
CAGCGATTTCAAATCGAGCATGCTGGTGGTGCCATTGCTGGACAAAGCCGCGGCCGGCGGACAGCGCATCAATTACCACGCGTTCTCGCAGATGCTCGAAGAGCAGTTGCGCGACAAGATCGAATACGCCGGCGACAGCGCCGCGCGTAAATCCGGGGTAGAAGGCACCGGTCAGTACAAGGTGCGGGTGATCGGCTTCGCCAAATTGATGGGCGACCTGATCGACGGCCTGATTCAGGTGATGATGTTCTTCGGTCTGGCGGTCGTCACTTCGCTGGTGATCATCTACGCCTACACCCGTTGCGTGCGCAGCACCCTGCTGGTGGTCGGCTGCTCGCTGATCGCGGTGGTCTGGCAGCTGGGCATCGTTGCCTGGCTCGGTTACGCCATCGATCCGTACTCGGTGCTGGTACCGTTCCTGATCTTCGCTATCGGCGTGTCCCACGCCGCGCAGAAGATGAACGGCATCATGCAGGACATCGCCCGTGGCACCCACAAGCTGATCGCCGCACGCTACACCTTCCGCCGTCTGTTCATTGCCGGGGTCACCGCGTTGCTGGCCGATGCCGTGGGCTTTGCGGTGCTGATGCTGATCGATATCCCGGTGATCCAGGACCTGGCGATCACGGCCAGCATCGGCGTCGCGGTGCTGATCTTCACCTCGCTGTTGCTGATGCCGGTGGCGCTGTCCTATGTCGGCGTCGGCGCCAAGGCCGCCGAGCGTGCGCTGAAAATCGACACCCGTGCAGAAAAGCACAAAGGCTTCGGCAAGCTCTGGGATCTGCTCGATCGCTTCACCACCGCCAAGTGGGCCACGGGCGCCGTTCTGGTTGCGGTGTTGATGGGTGTCGGCGGTTACCTGGTCAGCCTGAACCTGAAGATCGGCGACCTGGAAAGCGGTGCGCCGGAGCTGCGCGCCGACTCGCGCTACAACCGCGACAATGCCTACATCACCCAGCATTACGCACTGTCCAGCGACCTGTTCGCGGTGATGATCAAGACCGCGCCGGAAGGCTGCCTGAACTACAAGACCCTGGTCCTGGCCGACCGCCTGGCCTGGGAGCTGCAACAGTATCCGGGCGTGCAGGCCACGGCTTCGCTGGTCAACGCGGTGCGGCAGATCACTGCCGGCACCTACGAAGGCAACCCCAAGCTCAACAGCATCCAGCGCAACCAGGACGTGCTGAACTACGCCGCGCAGCAAGCCTCGGTCAACTCGCCGGAACTGTTCAACACCGACTGCTCGCTAATGCCGGTGATCACCTTCCTCAAGGATCACAAGGCTGAAACCCTGGACGCGGTGGTGGCGATCGCCGACAAATTCGCCAGGGAAAACAGCACCGAGGATCGCCAGTTCCTGCTCGCCGCCGGCACTGCCGGGATCGAGGCGGCGACCAACATCGTGGTGCGTGAAGCCAACCGCACCATGCTGCTGTACGTGTATGCGGCGGTGACGCTGTTCTGCCTGATCACCTTCCGCAGCTGGCGCGCCACGCTGGTGGCGCTGTTGCCGCTGGTGCTGACCTCGATCCTCTGCGAAGCCTTGATGGTGGCCATGGGCATCGGCGTGAAAGTCGCGACCCTGCCGGTGATCGCGCTCGGCGTGGGGATCGGCGTGGACTACGCCTTGTATCTGCTCAGCGTGCAATTGCACTTCCAGCGCCAGGGCCTGCCGCTGTCCCAGGCCTACCGCAACGCCGTGTCCTTCACCGGCCGGGTGGTCGGGCTGGTGGGCATCACCCTCGCGGCCGGCGTGGTGTGCTGGGTCTGGTCGCCGATCAAGTTCCAGGCCGACATGGGCATCCTGCTGACCTTCATGTTCCTGTGGAACATGCTCGGCGCACTGATCCTGATTCCGGCCCTGTCCTGGTTTCTGCTGCGCGAACGGGCTCCACAGCCCGGTTCTGTGGCGGCCGCCGAAAACCCTGAATCCACTGAACGTCACGGCATGCCCCATGCCCTGACCACTTCCGAGTAAGCCAAGATGTCTGATTACAAAGCTCCCCTGCGCGACATGCGCTTCGTACTCAACGAGGTTTTCCAGGTGTCCCGTCTGTGGGCCAGTTTGCCTGGCCTGGCCGATGTGATCGATGAAGAAACCGCCGCCGCCATCCTCGAAGAGGCCGGCAAGATCAGCGGCGAAGTGATCGCGCCCTTGAACCGCGCCAGCGACGAACAGGGCTGCACCTGGAGCAATGGTTCGGTCACCGCCCCGGACGGTTTTGCCCAGGCGTATCAAGCCTTCGCCGAAGGCGGTTGGGTCGGGGTTGGCGGTGATCCGCAGTACGGCGGCATGGGCATGCCCAAGGCCATTTCCGCGCAGGTCGAAGAGATGGTCAACTCGGCCAGCCTGTCGTTCGGCCTGTACCCGATGCTGACCGCCGGCGCGTGCCTGTCGATCAAGGCCCACGCCAGTGAAGAGCTGAAAGCGACTTATCTGCCGAACATGTATGCCGGCACCTGGACCGGTTCGATGTGCCTGACCGAAGCCCACGCCGGCACCGACCTGGGCCTGATTCGCACCCGCGCCGAGCCACAGGCCGACGGCAGCTACAAGGTCAGTGGCAGCAAGATCTTCATCACCGGCGGCGACCACGACCTGACCGAGAACATCATCCATCTGGTACTGGCGCGACTGCCGGATGCACCGGCGGGGCCAAAAGGCATCTCGCTGTTCCTGGTGCCCAAGGTGCTGGTCAACGCCGACGGTTCGCTGGGTGAAAACAATGCGCTGTCCTGCGGCTCCATCGAGCACAAGATGGGCATCAAGGCCTCCGCCACGTGCGTGATGAACTTCGATGGCGCCACGGGCTGGATCGTCGACGCACCGAACAAGGGCCTGGCGGCGATGTTCACCATGATGAACTACGAGCGACTGGGCGTCGGCATCCAGGGCCTGGCGCAGGGTGAGCGTTCGTACCAGAACGCCGTCGCCTACGCCCGTGACCGCCTGCAAAGCCGTGCGCCGACCGGTGCGCAATTCAAGGACAAGGCCGCCGACCCGATCATCGTGCATCCGGACGTACGCCGCATGCTGTTGACCATGAAAGCCTTGAACGAAGGCGGTCGTGCGTTCTCCAGCTACGTGGCCCTGCAACTGGACATCGCCAAGTACAGCGAAGACGCCGCCACCCGTACCCGCGCTCAGGAACTGGTGTCGCTGCTGACACCCGTAGCGAAGGCCTTTCTCACCGACATGGGCCTGGAGACGACCGTTCACGGCCAGCAGATCTTTGGCGGCCACGGCTACATCCGCGAATGGGGTCAGGAGCAACTGGTGCGCGACGTGCGCATCACCCAGATCTACGAGGGCACCAACGGCATCCAGTCCCTGGATCTGGTCGGGCGCAAGATCGTCGGCAGCGGCGGGGCGCTCTACAACCTGTTCGCCGACGAGATTCGTCACTTCACGGCGACCGCCAGTACGGATCTCGCCGAGTTCACCAAACCGTTGAATGCCGCCGTGGATACCCTCGACGAGCTGACCGCGTGGCTGCTGGACCGGGCTCAAAACAACCCGAATGAAATCGGCGCGGCCTCGGTCGAGTACCTGCACGTGTTCGGCTACACCGCCTATGCCTACATGTGGGCGCGCATGGCCAAGGCCGTCCTGAGTTCGCACGTCGAGGATGATTTCCATACCAGCAAACTGGCTACCGCGCGTTTCTACTTTGCCCGGTTGCTGCCGCGTATCCACTCGTTGAGCGCATCGGCCAAGGCCGGCAGCGACTGCCTCTATGAGTTGCAGGCCGATCAGTTCTGATCCTAAGGACAAGGAACCTTAATCATGATGGCGACAAAAATAATCCCGCCCGCCGACGGCGCCTATGCCTATCCCTTGCTGATCAAGCAATTGCTGCTGTCCGGCGTGCGCTACGAGCCGGGCCGGGAAATCGTCTACGCCGACAAGCTGCGCTACAGCTACCAGACACTCAACCAGCGCATCCGCCGCCTGGCCAATGCGCTGACCGCAGCCGGGGTCAAGGCCGGTGACACGGTGGCCCTGCTCGACTGGGACAGCCACCGTTACCTGGAATGCTTCTTCGCCGTGCCGATGATCGGCGCGGTGCTGCACACAGTGAACATTCGCCTGTCGCCGGAGCAGGTGCTGTTCACCATGAACCACGCCGAGGATGACCTGGTGCTGGTGCATGATGACTTCCTGCCGCTGGTCGAACAGATTCAGGACCGGCTCACCACCGTCAAGGGCTTCCTCCAGCTTACGGACGACACGGCGCCGAGCACCACGTTGCCGGTGCTGGGCGAATACGAGCACCTGCTGTCCCTGGCGCCGGACCAGTATGACTTCCCGGATTTCGACGAGAATTCGGTCGCCACGCTGTTCTACACCACCGGCACCACTGGCGATCCGAAAGGCGTGTACTTCAGCCATCGCCAACTGGTCCTGCACACCCTGAACGCCGTCGGCACCCTGGGCGCCTATCAGGGCCAGCCGCTGCTGCGTTCCGACGATGTGTACATGCCCATTACGCCGATGTTCCACGTGCATGCGTGGGGCGTGCCTTATGTCGCGACCCTGATGGGCATCAAGCAGGTGTATCCGGGCCGCTACGAGCCCAACAGCCTGGTGCGGCTCCATCGCGAAGAGAGGGTGACGTTCTCCCATTGCGTGCCGACCATCCTGCAGATGATCCTCAACTGTGAGGAAGGCAAGGCGACCCGTTTCGACGGCTGGAAAATGCTCCTCGGCGGCAGTGCGCTGACCCTCGGCATCGCCAGCGAAGCCAGCGCCAAAGGCATGGTGGTGCACGCCGGCTACGGCATGTCCGAAACCTGCCCGTTGCTGTGCCTGACTTATCTGCGTGACGAAGACCTGCAGCTATCTGTCGATGCCCAACTGCCGATCCGCATCAAGACCGGCACGCCGGTGCCGATGGTCGACCTGAAGATCATCGACGCCGATGGCAATGACGTGGCCCACGATGGCGAGTCCCTGGGGGAGATCGTGGTGCGCGCGCCGTGGCTGACCCAGGGCTATCTCAACGCCCCGGACAAAGGCGCGGAGCTGTGGCACAACGGCTGGCTGCACACCGGCGACATGGCCTCGATCGACAAGCTGGGCGGCGTGGAAATCAAGGACCGCATCAAGGACGTGATCAAGACCGGTGGCGAGTGGATCAGCTCCCTGGAACTGGAAAGCCTGATCAGCGAACACCCGGGCGTCATGTCCGTCGCGGTGGTGGGTATCGTCGATGAGCAATGGGGTGAACGGCCCATGGCCATGGTTGTCAGCGAGCCGGGCCAATACCTGGATCGCAAGATCCTGGAGACGCATCTGCAAGCCTTTGTCGACGGCGGCCGCATCAACAAATGGGCGATCCCCAAGCAGTTCAAGTTCGTCGCCGAAATCCCCAAGACCAGCGTCGGCAAGATCAACAAGAAGCTGATTCGCGAAAGCGAAGCCAACTGACCGCTACATCCTAGGCCGTGGCATCGTCGAGGGCATGCGTTGTTGTGGCGGGATAAACCTGCCATTGCCCTCGGCGGCCGGCGCTTTCTGGATAGTATGGGTGGTGTCATCTTTGGCATAGTCGTGGCAAGACGAACCGCCGAGCGCTATGACGAGGGCGATCAGGACAGGCGGGGTCAAGTGCTTGAACACGGACCTTCTCCACTAGCGTGACGGCTACCTGTCAGCTTAGTCCTGCGTTCTCCACAGATATCGCCCCGTTGGTCGCGGTTTTCAGCGCTTGTGCCAAGCTGAACGGGGTATTGAATCGCCGTGCATCCCATTGCCGGTCAGGCAAACCCCAGGAAGCCCACGACATGAACTTCACCCGTGCAGCAAACGTCCGCAAAGAGTTCTACAAAGCGGTCTGGTTCTATTTCAAAGTGGTGTGGCCGATCTTCTCGATACTGCTGTTAGTGATCGTAGTGTTCGGCCTGATCATCGCCCATCTGGAAGGGTGGAGCCCCGATGACGGTGTGTACTTCGCCTTCGTCACGGGCCTGACCATCGGCTACGGCGAACTGGTGCCCAAACTCGGCGTCTCACGAGTGCTGGCAGTGCTGCTGGGTTTCAACGGCGTACTGCTGACCGCGACATTCGCGGCGATCAGTGTCCGGGCCATTGAAGTGACGGTGACGGCGTCACGCAAAGACGTGTAGGAGCGAGCCTGCTCGCTCCTACAGTTTTTCTGCTGGCTAAAACCTATGCCTCCCAGCCCGCCCCGCTCACCGCCGCCTGTGCCAAGGGGTGCAAGTCCGCACCCTGGTGCTCTGTCTGCCAGGCCAGCAATTCCTTGCGCATCCCGGGCGTCCAGTACATTTGCAGGTGATTGCGCACCCCGAGCACGGCCTGTTGCTGGTCTGGTTCGCTGGTAAAGTACTGGGCGATCTGGTTGGCCATCTTGATCAGGTTGGCAGTGCTCATCGGCGTACCTCCGCTTTAGCGCCACGGGCGCGATCCTTGAGCAGGCGGTGCTGCTCGTCGCTGAACTCCTGGAAGCGCTTTTGCCACTCCGAAGGGTGGTAGACGCGGCTGACTTCCACGGCCGTGACCTTGTACTCCGGACAGTTGGTGGCCCAGTCGGAGTTGTCGGTGGTGATCACGTTGGCGCCCGACTCGGGGAAGTGGAAGGTGGTGTACACCACGCCCGGGGCGACCCGTTCGGTAATCCGCGCACGCAGTACGGTCTGCCCGGCGCGGCTGCCGATGCCGACCCAGTCACCTTCGTTGATGCCACGGCTCTCGGCGTCGGTCGGGTGGATTTCCAGCCGGTCTTCATCGTGCCAGGCGACGTTGTCGGTACGCCGGGTCTGGGCGCCGACGTTGTACTGGCTGAGGATGCGCCCGGTGGTCAGCAACAGCGGATAGCGACTGTTGACCTTCTCCTCGGTGGGCACGTAGCCGGTGAGCATGAAGCGCCCCTTGCCGCGCACGAATTCCTCGATGTGCATGGTCGGCGTGCCGTCCGGTGCTGCGGCGTTGCACGGCCATTGCAGGCTGCCGTGGCTATCCAGCGCGGCGTAGCTGACGTTGGTGAAGGTCGGCGTCAGGCTGGCGATTTCATCCATGATTTGCGATGGATGCTTGTAGTTCATCGGGTAGCCCAGGGCATTGGCCAGGGCCACCGTGCCTTCCCAGTCGGCCTTGCCGCCCAGCGGCTCCATGACCTTGCGCACCCGCGAGATGCGCCGCTCGGCGTTGGTGAAGGTACCGTCCTTTTCCAGGAACGAAGCGCCCGGCAGGAACACGTGGGCGAACTTGGCGGTTTCGTTGAGGAAAATGTCCTGCACCACCACGCACTCCATGGCTGACAGCGCCGCGGTGACGTGCTGGGTGTTCGGGTCGCTCTGGGCGATGTCTTCGCCTTGGCAGTACAGGCCCTTGAAGCTGCCGGCCAGCGCAGACTCGAACATGTTGGGAATGCGCAGGCCCGGGTCGGGTTGCAGGGTGACGTTCCACGCCTGTTCGAATTGCGTGCGGATGACATCGTTGGAGATGTGCCGGTAGCCAGGCAACTCGTGGGGGAAGGAGCCCATGTCGCAGGAGCCCTGAACGTTGTTCTGCCCCCGCAGCGGGTTCACGCCCACGCCTTCGCGGCCGATGTTGCCGGTGGCCATGGCCAGGTTGGCGATGCCCATGACTGAAGTGCTGCCCTGGCTGTGTTCGGTGACGCCCAGGCCATAGTAGATCGCCGCATTGCCACCGGTGGCGTACAGGCGAGCGGCGGCACGGATGTCGGCAGCTGCTACACCGCAGATCGGGCCAATCGCTTCCGGCGAGTTTTCCGCACGGCTGACGAACTCGCTCCAGCGGGCGAAATCGCCGGCCTCACAACGGGCGTCGATAAAGGCCTGGTTTTGCAGGCCTTCAGTGATGATCACATGGGCCAAGGCATTGAGCATGGCGACGTTGGTGCCGGGGCGCAGGGCCAGGTGCAGTTCGGCGCGGGCGTGCACCGTGTCCACCAGATCGATGCGACGTGGGTCGATGACGATCAGCCGCGCGCCTTCACGCAGGCGGCGCTTGAGTTGCGAGGCGAACACCGGGTGGGCGTCGCTGGGGTTGGCGCCCATCACCAGGATCACGTCGGCCTGCATCACCGAGTCGAAACTCTGGGTGCCGGCGGACTCGCCCAGGGTTTGCTTGAGGCCATAACCGGTCGGCGAGTGGCAGACCCGCGCACAGGTGTCGACGTTGTTGTTGCCGAACGCGGCGCGCACCAGTTTCTGCACCAGATAGGTTTCTTCGTTGGTGCAGCGGCTGGAGGTGATGCCACCGATGGAGTCGCGGCCATATTTTTGCTGCAGCCGGCGGAATTCGCTGGCGGCGTAGGTTACCGCTTCATCCCAGCTGACTTCCTGCCAAGGGTCGCTGATGTGTTTGCGGATCATCGGTTTGGTGATGCGATCCGGGTGGGTGGCGTAGCCCCAGGCAAAGCGCCCCTTGACGCAGGAGTGGCCGTGGTTGGCCTGGCCGTTCTTGTCGGGAACCATGCGCACCAGTTGGTCGCCTTTCATCTCGGCGCGGAACGAACAGCCCACGCCGCAATAGGCGCAGGTGGTGATCACGCTGCGTTCGGGCTGACCCATTTCGACCACGTTTTTTTCCATCAGGGTCGCGGTGGGGCAGGCCTGCACACAGGCACCGCAGGACACGCATTCCGAGTCGAGGAAGTTCTCGCCACCGGCAGCGGCCACGCGGGATTCGAAACCGCGCCCGGTAATGGTCAGGGCAAAGGTGCCCTGGGTTTCTTCGCAGGCACGCACGCAGCGGTTGCAGACGATGCACTTGCTCGGGTCGTAGTCGAAATAAGGGTTGGAGGTGTCTTTTACGTCCTCCAGATGGTTCTCGCCTTCATAGCCGTAGCGCACTTCCCGCAGGCCAACCTGGCCAGCCACGGTTTGCAGCTCGCAGTTGCCGTTGGCCGAGCAGGTCAGGCAGTCCAGCGGGTGATCGGAGATGTACAGCTCCATGACATTGCGCCGCAGGGTCGCGAGCTTCGGCGTCTGGGTGTGCACGGTCATGCCTTCAGTGACAGGCGTAGTGCAGGACGCGGGGTAGCCGCGCATGCCGTCGATTTCCACCAGGCACATGCGGCAGGAGCCAAAGGCTTCCAGGCTGTCGGTGGCACAGAGTTTCGGAATGGTGGTGCCCAGCAGCGCGGCGGCGCGCATCACCGAGGTGCCTTCGGGCACGCTGATGCTGCGGCCGTCGATGTTCAGGGTGACTTGCACCTGGCTGTCGCGGGCCGGGGTGCCCAGATCGATATCGGTTTTCGGGTCGAAGAGAGTGATCATTGCTCGGCCTCCGAGGCTTGCAGACCGAAGTCGGCGGGGAAGTACTTGAGGGCGCTGGCGACCGGGAAAGAGACCATGCCGCCCAGCGCACACAGCGAACCGTATTGCAGGGTGTCGCACAGGTCCTTGAGGATGATCACCTGCTCATCGCGACCATTCTGGTCGGGCGCGGCCAGCAGGCGGTCGATCACCTCCACGCCCCGGGTCGAGCCGATGCGGCAGGGGGTGCATTTGCCACAGGATTCCTCGGCGCAGAACTGCATCGCGAAACGCGCCATGTGGGCCATGTCCAGGCTGTCGTCAGCCACCACCACGCCACCGTGACCGAGCATCGCGCCGATGGCGGCGAAGGCTTCGTAATCCAGCGGCGTGTCGAATTGCGACGGCGGCACCCAGGCGCCAAGCGGGCCGCCAACCTGTGCGGCCTTCAGCGGCCGACCACTGGCGGTACCGCCGCCGTAGTCTTCCACCAGCTCCCGCAGGGTCAGGCCAAAGGCCCGTTCCACCAGACCGCCGTGACGAATGTTGCCCGCCAACTGGAAGGGCATGGTGCCCAGCGAGCGGCCCATGCCGTAATCGCGATAGAACTGCGCGCCCTTGGCCAGAATCAGCGGCACCGAGGCCAAAGTCAGCACGTTGTGCACCAGGGTCGGTTGGCCGAACAGCCCCTGCAAGGCGGGGATCGGCGGCTTGGCGCGGACAATCCCGCGCTTGCCTTCCAGCGAATCCAGTAGCGCTGTTTCCTCGCCGCAGATGTACGCGCCGGCACCGACGCGCACTTCCATGTCGAAGGCCTGACCGCTGCCGCCGACATTGGCGCCGAGGTAACCGGCATCACGGGCAATGCTCAACGCCTGACGCAGGGTGGCCACGGCATCCGGATATTCCGAGCGCACATAGATGTAGCCGTAACTGGCGCCGCAGCAGAGGCCGGCGATGGCCATGCCTTCGATCAACAGGAAGGGGTCGCCTTCCATCAACATACGGTCGGCGAAGGTGCCGGAGTCGCCCTCGTCGGCGTTGCACACAATGTACTTCTGCGCAGCCTGGGTGCCGCGCACCGTGCGCCATTTGATCCCGGCCGGGAAAGCCGCGCCGCCACGGCCACGCAGGCCTGAATCGAACACTTCCGTCGCGGTCTGCTCACCGCCCACCGCGATGGCGCGGGTCAAGCCCTCGAAACCGCCATGGGCCCGGTAATCCTCCAGCGACAGCGGCCGGGTAATGCCGGCTCGGGCAAACAGCAGGCGTTGTTGAGTCTTGAGATAAGGCAGCTCTTCCACCAGACCCAAGGCCAGTGGATGGCTGGACGGCTCGCCTTGCAACGCATCGAGCACGGACGGCACATCGGCAGCGGTCAGCGGGCCGAAGCCGATCCGGCCTTGCGGGCTGTCCACTTCCAGCAGCGGTTCCAGCCAGTACAGGCCGCGCGAACTGGTGCGCTGTAGCTCCAGCGGCAAATTAAGTGCCTTGGCCTGATTGATCAGGGCCACGGATACCTCATCGGCACCCACGGCACGGGCAATAGAATCACAGGGCAGATAGAGCGTCGGCATCACGCGTCCTCCCGGCAAGCGTCGAGCAGTGCATCCAGACGCTCGGCACTGAGCCGCGCATGCACCCGGCCATCCAGCTCAAGCGCAGGCGAACAGGCGCAGGCGCCAAGGCAATACACCGGACGCAAACTGATGCTGCCGTCGGCACTGCTGCCGTGATCGTCCAGTTGCAGACGCTCGCGCAACTGCGCGGCCAACTGCTCGGCGCCACGGCTCTTGCACGACTCGGCGCGGCACAGCCGCAGGATATGCCTGGCCGGCGGGGCGGTACGGAAGTCATGGTAAAAACTGATCACCCCGCGAACCTCGGCCTGACTCAGATTGAGGGCATGAGCAATCTCGGGGACGGCGACATCGGGGACGTAACCGATGCGCTCCTGAATATCATGAAGAATGGGCAACAGCGCACCCGCAGAGCCCTTGTGGCGCTCCAGCAGGCTGTTGACCACAGGCAGGTGCAACTCAACATCAGGCATACAGCATTCCTCACGGTCACGGACACACCAGAAGGTCGTCGGTTGTCCGAAAGTGTCGGCTGCGGCACTTACACCACGTCACGCAATCGTGGCATTTTCAGGCCGTTGGCCAGGGCACCCTGAGCGGGCATCTTGTTGTGCCCGGCGCGGTCTTCGCCGCACATCGGTAAGGGCATAAAAGCCAGATTGCCACGCCGCCTTTGATTTATCCGCACCAGAGCGACGTGTTTGGTTCTGTCTGCGACTATCCATTAAGTCTAGATGAGCGAGGCAGGGGCCGTTCATGCACTGGCCTACCGGTGGGGGATGTATAGCAAGCGTTGCCGGTGAGAAACAGCATCAGATCGGTGGGTAATTCCAGGGTGCAGATGCGGTGATCCATTCCACAGCCCCCCGTAGGAGCGAGCCTGCTCGCGAAAAACCAGAGGCAACCACCACTCCCGCTGAATGCCCAAGCTCACCGCGACCAAGCCCGTCTCTACAAGCGTTATGCCTGACGTCTAAAACCCGGAAGCTACCCTTCAGATTCCGACGCTCGCTTGGACATCGGCGCAACAGCCCGATCCCGCGTCAGCACCTTCACCGCATCATCCACCAACGCCTTGCTCATCGAGGTCAAATAATGCGCAGCCCAGGCATGACGGTCGGTGTCTGTGGCATAGGCAGAATCTTCGGTCAGCGACTTGGCCAGGAACAGAAAATCAGAAGCCATCGACAACGCATCACCGAGGGGAACGCCGCGAGTGACGTGGAACAGTGGTTGATCGGAACAGTAAATGGCGGGGGGTTAGGCCGATGGTTTTGAGTTCGGGTTGTTCGGTCATTGGCCACCTCCGAGGATGGAGAGGCAATGGGGGAGGGTGTTACGCGATTGGGAATTGCGTAGAGGGGAAAGCCAAATTTCAAACGGATTGATACTGCGCATTATCTAACTCCTTGATATGAGGAGCTGCCACATTCGTTTCCACACGCACAGCCGCCATAACTCACGCGGCAGGCATAAAAAAGCGCCTGATGACGTGATTGGGGCGCTGTTGCGCCTTGAATAACTCGGGTCGCTGAATTGGCAGCGACGGTGGGAGGGGGCGTGCGAACCATTTTTCTGCAACTTCTGAAGATGAGCAACATCCGCTAACGAAGAGTTGTGACGCAAAGTCATAGCCCTGCCTATGCTCTTTTAGCTGCTGTTTCAAAAAGAATATGACTTTGATTTTTACAGTTAATGCTTGCTCGTGAAGTTCCAAGCGGTAAGGGCAAGCAGTCTGAAGATAGCCTGTTTACGACCTTGAATCAGGGTCGATTAAGAAGGGCTGTTTGTTTCACATATCATGGAGAAAAATACATGCCGCAAGGAAATGTCACCCTTCCACCTATTGTTGTAACTCCTGAACCACCACTGCCCAAGCCTTCGGGCCCCATCCCCGGTAGTGGGGTAGTTGCCAAGCCGTTATCGTGGAATGGAAAAGTTGTCAGTAGTTTCGAAGTTGATATGTTCTTCAGTCAGAAAGGCATCAGGGTAAGTGATCGCTACACGATATCCGTAATAGTTACTGTCGCCACAGCTCAAAGAAATATTGAGCAATCCTACACCGCCTATTTGCCACAATTACCAGCGGATATTGACGCGGAAATTGCTGCGGCAGTGGGTATCTACTCACTCTCCAAGCTGGAACAGACCAAAGCGGAAAAAGCCGTTGTGGACAGTCTGATCATTCAGAACGACGCGGAACTAGCCAAGAGTAACACTGAAGCAAACGCTTTTTTCGGTAGAAATGTCCTGGCGGTGGAAATCAAGAAAAGTGCAGTGGATTTTGCGAACTTACTCCAGAACTCCCGTGTTCCCGGAACAGGTCTCGGCATTTACAAAAGCTGGGAGGCATCCGCTATAGCTGCCTACAGGGCAAAAATACTGACAGAGAAAATCCGAATTCTTTCGGAAAAATCCGTAATCCTGACGCAGGCTGTTGTCACTGCCCAGGTGGAAGAGGACGCTCGTCTATTAGCGGAGGCGGAGGCAAGAAGGCTGGCTGAGGAAGCCGCTCACATTGCAGCAGAAAAGGCCAGTTACGAAGCTGCAATCATGTTTCTATCCGACGTCAATAAAGACATTCTGGTCAGATACGGCGAAAACATGAGCAAAGTCGCGTTGGATCTACAGGAAAATATTTCAGGCAAGAAAGTGCGAAGCTATGCGCAAGCTATGGAAACCTTTGAGAAGGTGCGGGTAAACCCCAACACAAAGCTCAATTCGCAGGACACCAAGGCCGTAGTGAACGCGTTAAAGACTCTCGATCAGGCGACGCTGGCCGACAACGTCACACGATTGGGCAAGGCGTTTGGCGTTGTTGGCAAAATTTTCCAGATCAACGCAATTCGGGAGCACACGATTGTTGGTATCGAAACTGGCGACTGGAAACCCCTCGGTCTGGAACTGGAAAGCATTGCTGTCGGTATTGGAGCCGGAGCGGTACTTGCGGGCGTCATGGTGCTGGCCATACCGGCGTTTGTCGGATCCGTAGCAGGTGTAGTGACGGTGGCAATATTGATGGCACTGGCAGGCGCTTACTTCGACGCAAAAAAGGTCGATGAGATCAACACCACTGTCCTCAATGTACTTCCGCAACAATAATGATACACAGTTTGTTACGGTAAAATGGCCCGATGCTCCATTGCATCGGGCTTAATGCCGAAAGCATGGGCTTCACCAATTCTCCAAAGCTTTTTCGGTCCACTCCAAGGGCAAGGTAGTCTCAATGAGTAAAAAAGTTACTCAAGTTATTCCCGTTCCTTATCTGCTGATATCGTTTAGCCTGATACCTATATTCCTGATCGCCAATTTTCTACCGGCACACGCTAGTACCGAGATGTATCTGCGAATCGACAATTTTTTAGAGCAACATCTGTTTGGGACGGTGGGGTTTTGGTCTTCATTGTTTCCATTCAGCTCCCGATTGAGCACCAGCTATATCAGCCTTTTTGGTCCAATCTTCGCAGCGGTTTCCGTCTACCTGACCCACGCAAAAATTGTCATAGACCCAGAGCAATACCGGAGCTTGACGCTCAAAAAGTACGTGTATGCATTGTTTGTAATAGCAGTGTTACAAGCGATATTTGTGTCGATTAATTACTTCGGTGATGTAGATTTGGCTGGGCATAATCACAAGTTTCGCCTTTTTGGAGTGAATGCCTTGATGTATTCGATATTTGCCTCAGCTATGTTGCTGTGTTATTACGCGATTACGTTATTGGGGTACGTTGTGTTTTGTTACATTCCTCGGTTGTTCATAGAGCGTTGGAGAAATGGCGTTCTTTAAGAAAAGATGGGATAGACTTCCATTTGAGGGAACGGAAGATATTGATTCGTCTCGGCGGGAGAGAGACTTATCATTGGATAAGAAGGAGTGGCAACCAACGTCGGTCTGATTATAGGGCGTTCTCGCTTTTTAGACCGCCTGCCTTCACTCACTGAATGTCTTTCAGGTAATCCTTGAGGGCGATGAGTGGGGCATCAAGCAGCTCCATTGTCTGAATACTGGAAACCTCATCCGCCAACCTCCCCAACTCCCGCCCCAACGGCTTATCCACACCCCCAACAGCCTCCAACGCCAACCTCACACATTCACCCACCTTCACCTGAATCCCTTCAACATCCCCCCCCCCGCACCAGCAACTCAAACACATCCCGCTGGTAATCCCCCATCACCAGATCATCCCGCAAAATCGGGCTCTGATCTTCCGTCTCATAAGCCAGCTTGAGGGAGAAGAGGGCGACGGTTTCCAGGTGCAATTCCATGGGGGAATCCTTGATGAGTGTCTTACTGACCGAGGGGTGTGAAGTTCAAAGAAATCGCTGGCAAGCCAGCTCCTACAGGTCGGCGGCGTGTCAGGCACTTTTCTATGGGCGAAAAAAAAGGCCTTGCAAAGCAAGACCTTTCTTAATTTTGGTGCCCCGAGGGAGACTCGAACTCCCACTCCTTTCGAAAACGGATTTTGAATCCGCCGCGTCTACCAATTCCGCCATCAGGGCAATGGCCGCGGAGTATAGAGATGAGATAACCGCTGGTCAATCAGGTACATGGAGAATTTTTGATATTTCCGCTAGACTTCCCGGCCCTGCTAGACGAACCCCATCATGCGCGTTGCTGACTTTACCTTCGAGCTTCCTGATTCGCTGATTGCCCGCCATCCTTTGGCCGAGCGTCGCGGTAGTCGCCTGTTGACCCTGGATGGGGTCAGCGGCGCCCTGGCACACCGTCAATTCACTGATTTGCTTGAGCATTTGCGCCCGGGCGATTTGATGGTGTTCAACAATACCCGGGTGATTCCGGCGCGGCTGTTTGGCCAGAAGGCTTCCGGCGGCAAGCTGGAAATCCTGGTGGAGCGGGTGCTGGACAGTCATCGCGTGCTGGCCCATGTGCGCTCCAGCAAATCGCCCAAGCCTGGGTCGAAGATCCTGATCGACGGCGGTGGCGAGGCCGAGATGCTGGCGCGTCATGATGCGTTGTTCGAGCTGGGGTTTGCCGAGGAAGTGCTGCCGCTGCTCGACCGCGTCGGGCACATGCCGTTGCCTCCTTATATAGACCGCCCGGATGAAGGCGCGGACCGCGAGCGTTACCAGACCGTCTACGCCGAGCGTTTGGGCGCGGTGGCGGCGCCGACGGCGGGGCTGCATTTCGATCAGGTGCTGATGGAGGCGATTGCCGCCAAGGGCGTCGAGACAGCGTTCGTGACCCTGCACGTTGGCGCCGGCACCTTCCAGCCGGTGCGCGTGGAGAAGATCGAAGACCACCATATGCACAGCGAATGGCTGGAAGTCGGCCAGGACGTGGTGGATGCGGTTGCCGCCTGCCGCGCGCGCGGCGGTCGGGTGGTGGCGGTGGGGACCACCAGCGTGCGTTCCCTGGAAAGCGCCGCCCGCGATGGCGTGCTCAAGCCGTTCAGCGGCGATACCGACATCTTCATCTACCCGGGCCGGCCGTTTCATGTGGTCGATGCCCTGGTCACCAATTTCCATTTGCCTGAATCCACGTTGTTGATGCTGGTCTCGGCGTTCGCCGGTTATCCCGAGACCATGGCCGCCTATAAAGCCGCCGTCGACAACGAATACCGCTTTTTCAGCTACGGTGATGCGATGTTTATCACCCGTAACCCCGCACCACGTGGCCCTGAGGACAAAGAATGAGTCGCCAATGTCGTATGTCGTTTGAGCTGCTTGCCACTGATGGCAAGGCTCGTCGTGGTCGCCTGACCTTCCCCCGTGGCACCGTCGAGACCCCGGCCTTCATGCCGGTCGGCACTTATGGCACGGTCAAGGGCATGCTGCCGCGGGATATCGAGGCGATTGGCGCTGAAATCATTCTGGGCAACACCTTCCACCTGTGGCTGCGTCCGGGCATGGAAGTGATCAAGAAGCACGGCGACCTGCACGATTTCATGCAGTGGAAAGGCCCGATTCTGACCGACTCCGGTGGTTTCCAGGTGTTCAGCCTGGGCGCCATGCGCAAGATCAAGGAGGAGGGCGTGACCTTCGCCTCGCCGGTCGACGGCGCCAAGGTGTTCATGGGCCCGGAAGAGTCGATGCAGGTGCAGCGTGACCTGGGCTCCGACATCGTGATGATTTTCGACGAATGCACGCCGTACCCGGCCGACGAAGATGTCGCCCGTGTATCGATGGAGTTGTCCCTGCGTTGGGCCCAACGCTCGAAAAACGCCCATGGCGACAACACGGCGGCGCTGTTCGGCATCGTTCAGGGCGGCATGCACCAGGATTTGCGCATGCGCTCCCTGGAAGGCCTGGACAAGATCGGTTTTGATGGCCTGGCCATCGGCGGTCTGTCGGTGGGCGAGCCGAAGCACGAGATGATCAAGGTGCTGGATTACCTGCCGGGCCAGATGCCGGCTGACAAACCTCGTTACCTTATGGGCGTTGGCAAACCGGAAGATCTGGTTGAGGGTGTGCGCCGCGGTGTGGACATGTTCGATTGCGTGATGCCAACCCGTAATGCCCGCAACGGGCATCTGTTCATCGATACCGGCGTGCTGAAGATCCGAAACGCGTTCCATCGCCATGATGATTCGCCGCTGGATCCGACCTGCGATTGCTATACCTGCCAGAACTTCTCCCGCGCTTACCTGCATCACCTGGACAAGTGCGGCGAAATGCTGGGAAGCATGCTCAATACCATCCATAACTTGCGCCATTATCAAGTGCTTATGGCTGGTTTGCGCGAGGCTATTCAACAGGGTACATTGGCCGCCTTTGTCGATGCCTTCTACGCCAAACGCGGGCTTCCCGTGCCGCCTTTGGACTGAGTTTTCTGACCCCAAGATTCAACATTTGCAACTGGAGTGCTAAATGAGCTTTTTTATCTCTAATGCCATGGCAGACGCTGCAGCCCCTGCGGCAGCCCCTATGGGCGGCGGCTTTGAGTGGATTTTCCTGGTCGGCTTCCTGGTCATCTTCTACCTGATGATCTGGCGTCCACAGGCCAAGCGCGCCAAAGAGCAGAAAAACCTGCTGAGCAGCCTGCAAAAGGGCGACGAAGTTGTGACCACCGGCGGCATCGCCGGCAAGATCACCAAAGTGGCCGACGATTTCGTCGTTCTGGAAGTTTCCGACACCGTCGAAATGAAATTCCAGAAAGGCGCCATCGCTGCCACGCTGCCAAAAGGCACGCTGAAAGCGATCTGAGTTTCAACTTCATATTCAATCGACGGGGCGCGCAAGGCGCCCCGCGTCATAAACGGGCGGCGTGATGCTGAACAAATATCCTCTGTGGAAATACATTCTGATCCTGGCGGTGCTGGCGGTCGGTCTGATTTATTCCGCTCCCAATCTTTACCCTGATGACCCGGCCATTCAGGTCAGCGGTGCAAGCACTGCGCTGCTGGTCAATCAGGCTGATCTGGATCGTGTAAGCACTGCGCTCAGAGAATCCGGAATCAACGTCAAGGCTGCCACCCTGGCCGCCAACGGCAAGGGCGGTCTGATTCGCCTGACCAAGGCTGAAGATCAGCTGCCGGCCAAGGACGTTGTACGCAAGGCGTTGGGTGACGACTACGTCGTTGCACTGAACCTGGCGCAAACCACCCCGCAATGGCTGCGCAACCTCGCTGCGCACCCGATGAAGCTGGGCCTGGACTTGTCCGGTGGTGTGCACTTCCTGCTGGAAGTGGACATGGAAAAAGCCCTCGATGCACGCCTGAAAGTCTACGAAGGCGACGTCAAGAGCCTGTTGCGTAAAGAGAAACTGCGCTATCGCAGCCTGCCGCAGCTCAATGGTGCCATCCAGCTGGGCTTCTCCGATGAAGCGACCCGCGAACAGGCTCGCACCATCATCCGCAAGAACTTCAACGATTTCGACATTGTTCCGGCCGACCTCAATGGTCAACCGGTGCTGCGTCTGGCGATGACCCCGGCCAAGCTGGCGGAAATCCGCGAATACTCCATCAAGCAGAACCTGACCACGGTACGTAACCGCGTCAACGAGCTGGGTGTTGCCGAACCGATCGTTCAGCGTCAGGGCGCCAACCGCATCGTGGTTGAGCTGCCGGGCGTGCAAGACACCGCCGAAGCCAAGCGTATCCTCGGCAAGACGGCCAACCTGGAGTTCCGTCTGGCGGCTGAGCCTGGTGCTTCGAAAGCCACTTCCGAGGAATTCGAGTTCCGTGAGGGCAAGCGTCCTCCTGCGCTCATCGAGCGTGGCCTGATCATCACCGGTGACCAGGTGACTGATGCCAAGGCGGGCTTCGGCGAGCACGGCACGCCGGAAGTGAACATCCGTCTGGATGGTCACGGCGGCGAACTGATGAGCCGTGCGACCCGTTCGAACGTCGGTCGCAGCATGGCGGTGATCTTCATCGAGCAGCGTCCTGTCACCACTTACACCAAGCAAGTGGTCGACGGCGTCGAGAAAGACGTGGCGGTGCAGTCGTTCAAGGAAGAGAAGAAGATCATCAGCCTGGCAACCATCCAGTCGCCGCTGGGTGCCCAGTTCCGTATCACTGGCCTGAACGGCCAGGGCGAATCGTCCGAGCTGGCGCTGCTGCTGCGTGCCGGTGGTCTGGCGGCACCGATGTACTTCGCTGAAGAGCGCACCATTGGCCCAAGCCTGGGTGCCGACAACATCACCAAAGGTATCGATGCATCGTTGTGGGGCATGCTGTTCGTCTCGCTGTTCATCATGGCCATCTACCGCTTCTTCGGCCTCATCGCCACCGTCGCGCTGGCGGTGAACATGGTGATGCTGCTGGCCCTGATGTCGCTGCTGGGGGCAACGCTGACCCTGCCGGGTATCGCCGGTATCGTGTTGACCATGGGTATGGCGGTCGACGCCAACGTGCTGATCTTCTCGCGGATCCGTGAAGAGATCGCCGCCGGCATGACCGTGCAGCGCGCAATCAACGAAGGCTTCGGCCGGGCGTTCACCGCGATTCTCGACGCCAACCTGACCACTCTGCTGGTGGGCGGCATCCTGTTTGCCATGGGCACAGGTCCGGTCAAGGGCTTCGCAGTGACCATGTCCCTCGGGATCTTTACCTCGATGTTCACGGCCATCATGGTGACCCGCGCGATGGTCAACCTGATCTTCGGCGGTCGTGACTTCAAGAAGTTGTGGATTTAAGGGGCTGCCATGTTACGTACAATCAACTTCATGGGCGTCCGCAACTTTGCGTTCGGCGTCACATTGTTCCTTACCGCACTGGCAATCTTCAGTGTCTTCCACAAGGGCATGAACTGGGGCCTGGACTTCACCGGCGGTACGCTCATCGAGCTGACCTACGAGCGTCCGGCCGATGTCACCAAGGTGCGTGAGCAGCTGGTGACCGCGGGCTATCACGAAGCGGTCGTGCAGAACTTCGGTGCGACCACCGATCTGCTGGTGCGCATGCCTGGCGAAGACCCGCAACTGGGTCACCAGGTGGCCGAAGCCCTGCAAAAGGTCGGCGGCGAGAACCCGGCGACGGTCAAGCGTGTCGAGTTCGTCGGCCCGCAGGTGGGTGAGGAACTGCGCGACCAGGGCGGCCTCGGCATGCTGATGGCGCTGGGCGGCATCCTGATCTACCTGGCTTTCCGCTTTCAGTGGAAGTTTGCGGTCGGCGCGATCGTGTCCCTGATCCACGACGTGATCGTGACCATCGGTATCCTGTCGTTCTTCCAGGTCACCTTCGACCTGACGGTGCTGGCGGCGGTGCTGGCGATCATCGGTTACTCGCTCAACGACACCATCGTGGTATTCGACCGGGTTCGCGAAAACTTCCGTGTACTGCGCAAGGCCACCCTGATCGAGAACATCAACATCTCGACCACGCAAACCCTGCTGCGGACCATGGCGACCTCGATCTCCACCTTGCTGGCGATCGCGGCCCTGCTGTTCTTCGGTGGCGACAACCTGTTCGGCTTCTCGATTGCCCTGTTCGTCGGTGTCATGGCGGGTACTTACTCGTCGATCTACATCGCTAACGTGGTGCTGATCTGGCTGAACCTGAGCACCGAGGACCTGATTCCTCCTGCCAATACCGAGAAGGAAGTCGACGACCGTCCTTGAGGGGCTCTCTAATCCAGAGCAGTCTTCCAGCGATGTAGTCCGAAAAAGGCGCGAGTTGAACTCGCGCCTTTTTTTGTGCTCCAAGGCTGGGAGAAGCGCGGGTTTATCCCGTATGTGATGGTCAGGAGGTTCATGTGAACAAGTCGATGCTGGTTGGTGCTGTACTGGGTGCTGTCGGTGTGACTGCCGGGGGTGCTGTGGCCACCTACAGCCTGGTTAAAAGCGGCCCAGAGTACGCGCAAGTACTCGCCGTTGAGCCGGTCAAGACGCAAATCAAGACTCCACGTGAAGTGTGCAAGGATGTAACGGTCACCCGGCAGGCGCCGGTGAAAGATCAACATCAGATCGCCGGTACGGTGGTCGGTGCATTGGCGGGTGGATTACTGGGTAACCAGATCGGTGGCGGTACCGGCAAGAAGATCGCCACGGTCGCGGGTGCTGTTGGCGGTGGTTACGCCGGCAACAAGGTGCAGGAAGGCATGCAGGAGCGTGATACCTACACCACGACCCAGACCCGTTGTAATACGGTGAATGACATCAGCGACAAGGTTGTCGGTTACGACGTGCGGTATTCGCTGGACGGCAAGGAAGGCAATGTGCGCATGGATCGTGATCCCGGGAACCAGATCCCTGTGGATAAAGAGGGCAAGTTGATCTTGTCGGAGAATCAGCAGGCTCATTGATCCGCTGAAGTCAGATGCAAAAAGAAGCACCCTGCGGGGTGCTTTTTTGTGCCCGGGATCCATGAGTCGCCGCAAACCCTCTGTAGGCGCGAGCTTGCTCGCGATGGCCGTTAACGATGACAAGGGGCGCCTGAATGAACACGAGGTCCTTGCATCCTTCGCGAGCTCGCTCCTGCAAGAACGGGGGCGTGCTGCCTATTCGGCGTTGCACAGTGCCAGGCAGTTATCGAGCATGCGGTTGGAGAAGCCCCACTCGTTGTCATACCACGCCAGTACCTTGAGCAATTTGCCGCTGGATTTGGTGTGGTTGGCGTCGAAGATCGATGACAGCGGGTTGTGGTTGAAGTCGCTGGAGACCAGCGGCAGGGTGTTGTAGCCAAGGATCTTCGAGTGCTGGCTGGCTTCTTTCATCAGCGCATTGACCTCATCGGCCGACGCTTCGCGCTTGAGCTGCACCGTCAGGTCCACCAGCGACACGTTGATCACCGGTACGCGCACCGCCATGCCGGTCAATTTGCCTGCCAGTTCCGGCAGCACCAGGCCGACGGCTTCGGCGGCACCGGTCTTGCTCGGGATCATGTTCTGGGTGGCCGAACGGGCGCGGTACGGATCGACGTGATAGACGTCGGTCAGGTGCTGGTCGTTGGTATAGGCGTGAATGGTGGTCATCAAGCCGCTTTCGATGCCCAGTTCGCGATGCAGCACCTGGGCCACCGGAGCCAGGCAGTTGGTGGTGCACGACGCGTTGGAAATGATCTGGTGCGACTGGCGCAGAATGTCGTGGTTCACCCCGTAAACGACGGTGGCGTCGGCGCCTTTGGCCGGTGCAGAGATAATGACTTTGTGCGCGCCCGCCGAAATATGCGCGGCGGCTTTGGCCCGGTCGGTGAACAAACCGGTGCATTCGAATACCACATCAATCTTTTCCGCGGCCCAGGGCAAATCGGCCGGGTTGCGGATGGCGCTGACCGAAATGCGGTCGCCGTTGACCGTCAGGCTCTCCTGGTCGTGCTGGACATCGGCATCGAATGTGCCGTGAACGGTGTCGTACTTGAGTAGATGAGCGTTGATCGCGCTGTCGCCCAAATCGTTGATGGCGACAATCTGCAGATCCTGACGGTAGCCCTGGGTATAGAGTGCACGCAGGACATTACGGCCGATGCGGCCAAAACCATTGATTGCGATTCGAAGAGTCATATTGCGGCGCTACCGTCGTTTTGTTGTTGGAATTACAAGATTATTCGTAAAAAAATAGAAAACAAGCCTTTTTAATGGCAATATTTTGTTCAATCTACAACGAGTGACCTGAATCAACTGGTCCGAATGGTCAATTAAACCGTCTGTCATCCCATCGACACCGGCCTTTGATCAGCATAGACAATCAGGTCGCCACATCCGTTAGCCTGGAGTTCTACACATGCATCCCCGCGTCCTTGAGGTCACTGAACGGCTTATCGCCCGCAGCCGCGCCACGCGTGAGGCCTACCTTGCATTGATCCGCGGTGCGGCCAGCGACGGTCCGATGCGCGGCAAGCTGCAATGCGCCAACTTCGCCCATGGCGTGGCCGGTTGCGGCAGCGAAGACAAGCACAGCCTGCGGATGATGAACTCCGCGAACATCGCGATAGTTTCGTCATATAACGACATGCTCTCGGCGCACCAGCCGTACGAAGTCTTTCCGGAGATGATCAAAAAGGCCCTGCGTGAAATCGGCTCCGTCGGCCAGTTCGCCGGTGGCACGCCGGCCATGTGCGATGGCGTGACCCAGGGCGAGCCGGGCATGGAGTTGAGCCTGCCGAGTCGCGAAGTGATCGCGTTGTCTACTGCCGTAGCGCTGTCCCACAACATGTTCGACGGCGCGCTGCTGCTCGGCATCTGCGACAAGATCGTGCCGGGCCTGATGATGGGCGCGCTGCGCTTCGGCCATCTGCCGATGATCTTCGTGCCGGGCGGGCCGATGGTGTCGGGCATTTCCAACAAGCAGAAAGCCGATGTGCGCCAGAAATACGCCGAAGGCAAGGCAACCCGCGAAGAGCTGCTGGAATCGGAAATGAAGTCCTACCACAGCCCTGGCACCTGTACCTTCTACGGCACCGCCAACACCAACCAGTTGCTGATGGAAGTCATGGGCCTGCACCTGCCGGGCGCGTCCTTCGTCAACCCGAACACGCCGTTGCGCGATGCCTTGACCCGCGAAGCCGCGCACCAGGTCACGCGCCTGACCAAGCAGAACGGCGACTTCATGCCGATCGGTGAAATCGTCGACGAGCGTTCGCTGGTCAACTCCATCGTGGCGCTGCACGCCACGGGAGGCTCGACCAACCACACCCTGCACATGCCGGCCATCGCCATGGCGGCGGGCATTCAATTGACCTGGCAGGACATGGCCGACCTCTCCGAAGTCGTGCCGACCCTGAGCCACGTCTACCCGAACGGCAAAGCCGACATCAACCACTTCCAGGCCGCGGGCGGCATGTCGTTCCTGATCCGTGAACTGCTGGAAGCCGGGTTGCTCCACGAAAACGTCAACACCGTGATGGGCCACGGCCTGAGCCGCTACACCCAGGAGCCGTTCCTCGACAACGGCAAGCTGGTGTGGCGCGAAGGCGTGACCGACAGCCTCGATGAAAGCATCCTGCGTCCGGTTG
This sequence comes from Pseudomonas sp. B28(2017), assembly GCF_002113025.1. Lineage (GTDB taxonomy): Bacteria > Pseudomonadota > Gammaproteobacteria > Pseudomonadales > Pseudomonadaceae > Aquipseudomonas. Next base: position 31,737 of record NZ_NEJH01000005.1, read on the forward strand.
CCCGCGCATTTTCGCCGGAAGGTGGCCTGCGGGTGATGGAAGGCAACCTTGGTCGCGGTGTGATGAAAGTCTCCGCCGTTGCCGTGGAAAACCAGATCGTCGAAGCGCCAGCCATGGTGTTCCAGGATCAGCAGGATCTGGCCGATGCATTCAAGGCCGGTTTGCTGGAGAAGGATTTTGTCGCGGTGATGCGCTTCCAGGGCCCTCGCTCCAACGGCATGCCGGAGTTGCACAAGATGACGCCGTTCCTCGGTGTATTACAGGACCGCGGCTTCAAGGTGGCGCTGGTGACCGACGGACGCATGTCCGGCGCGTCGGGGAAAATTCCGGCGGCCATTCATGTCAGCCCCGAAGCCTATGTAGGCGGCGCTTTGGCGCGGGTGCAAGAGGGCGATATCATCCGCGTCGATGGCGTCAAAGGCACCCTGGAGCTTAAGGTGGACGCCGAAGAATTCGCAGCGCGCACGCCGGCCAAGGGCCTGTTGGGCAACAACATCGGCACCGGTCGCGAACTGTTTGGTTTCATGCGCATGGCCTTCAGCTCGGCGGAGCAGGGCGCCAGCGCCTTCACTTCTGCCCTGGAGACGCTTAATTGAAACTGGCTTTGGTCGGTGACATCGGTGGGACCAACGCACGTTTCGCGTTGTGGAAAAACCAGCAACTGGAATCGGTCCAGGTGCTGGCAACGGCAGATTTCCCCAGCCCGGAAGAGGCCATCAGCCTCTACCTGAATGGCCTGGGGCTGGCACCCGGGGCGATCGGATCGGTGTGCCTGTCGGTGGCGGGTCCCGTCAGCGGCGACGAATTCAAATTCACCAACAATCACTGGCGTCTGAGCCGCAAGGGCTTTTGCCAGACCTTGCAGGTCGAGCAACTGTTGCTGGTCAACGACTTCTCGGCCATGGCCCTGGGCATGACCCGTTTGCAGCCCGGCGAATTCCGCGTGGTCTGCGAGGGCACGCCGGAGCCATTGCGCCCGGCGGTGGTGATTGGCCCGGGCACCGGCCTGGGCGTTGGCACCTTGCTCGATTTAGGGGAGGGCCGGTTCGCTGCGTTGCCGGGGGAGGGCGGTCACGTCGACCTGCCGTTGAGCAGCCCGCGTGAAACTCAGCTTTGGCAACATATCTTCAACGAAATCGGTCACGTCAGTGCTGAAACCGCGTTGAGCGGCGGCGGCTTGCCGCGCGTCTACCGGGCGATCTGCGCGGTGGACGGGCACACGCCGGTGCTCGACACGCCGGAAGCCATCACCGCTGCCGGACTGGCGGGCGACCCGATTGCCGTGGAAGTGCTTGAACAGTTCTGCTGCTGGCTCGGTCGCGTGGCCGGCAACAACGTGCTGACCACCGGTGGACGTGCTGGCGTGTACATCGTTGGCGGGGTGATTCCGCGCTTTGCCGACTTCTTCCTCCGGAGCGGTTTCGCCCGATGCTTCGCCGACAAGGGTTGCATGAGCGACTACTTCAAGGGGATTCCGGTGTGGCTGGTGACGGCGCCGTATTCGGGGTTGGTTGGCGCGGGTGTAGCGCTGGAGCAATCTCTCCCGGCCTGAAAGGCGATCAACTGTGGGAGCGAGCCTGCTCGCGAATGCGGTGTGTCAGTCAACGAATGTGTTGAATGTAAAACCGATTTCGCGAGCAGGCTCGCTCCCACAGTTGCTTCTGTGGTGTTTGTAGATTCTGTGCATCAGGCATAATCCGCTAATTCCAACAACAAGGATGCCTTCGAAGTGAGCTCAGTCAACAAGTCGATTTTGTTGGTCGATGACGATCAAGAGATACGCGAGTTGCTGGATACCTACCTGACCCGCGCCGGTTTCCAGGTGCGTACCACGCCCGACGGCGCCGGTTTTCGCCAGGCGCTGAACGAGGCGCCGAGCGATCTGGTGATCCTTGATGTGATGCTGCCCGACGAAGACGGCTTCAGCCTGTGCCGCTGGATTCGCCAGCATCCACGCCAGGCGCAGGTGCCGATCATCATGCTCACCGCCAGTTCCGACGAGGCCGACCGCGTCATCGGTCTGGAACTGGGCGCCGACGATTATCTGGGCAAGCCGTTCAGCCCACGGGAGTTGCAGGCGCGGATCAAGGCGCTGTTGCGTCGCGCGCAGTTCGGTCAGGAACGTAGCGGTGGCGAGGTGCTGGCCTTCGATGACTGGCGTCTGGACATGGTCAGCCATCGGCTGTTTCACATCGATGGCGAAGAGGTGATTCTCTCGGGTGCTGACTTTGCACTGCTGAAACTGTTCCTCGATCACCCGCAGGAAATTCTCGACCGCGACACCATCGGCAACGCCACCCGTGGCCGCGACCTGATGCCCCTCGATCGCATCGTCGACATGGCAGTCAGCCGCTTGCGCCAGCGTCTGCGCGATACGGAAAAACCACCACGGCTGATCCGTACCGTGCGCGGCAGTGGTTACCAATTGGCAGCCAATGTGGTTGCCAGCAATGGCCACTGAGTTTCTGCGCAATCTCGCCGCCAAGGTCCCTGTACCGCGTTCACTGTTGGGACGGATGCTGCTGCTGACCTTGCTGGCAGTGCTGTTCGCCCAGACGCTGTCGAGCGTGATCTGGGTGTCGCAACTGCGCGCCACGCAGCTGGAGGGCCTGGTCACCAGTGCCCGCAGCCTGGCCCATTCGATGGCGGCCAGTGTCAGTTACTTCCGTTCGTTGCCGGTGGCGTTTCGGCCCCTGGTGCTCGATCAGTTGCGCAGCATGGGTGGCACCCGGTTCGTGGTGACGCTCAACGACAAACCCCTGGGCATGGAAGTGCTGCCCATCACCCCGCGCAAAGAGGCTGTGCTCAAAGCCGTGGACGAGGTGCTGCGCCAGTCCCTCGGTCAGGACGCGGACATCTCGGTGACCTTCGTCAGTCCGGAAGACCTGCGCATCTTCAATGGCGGCCTGAAGCTCGATGAGTTGCCACGTTCCTGGGCGCACTACGCGCTGACCCTGGAACCGGTGAATCCGCCGGTGCTGGTCACGCAGATCCAGATGGCACCGGGCGAATGGCTGTACATCGCCTCGCTGTTGCCCGAGCCTTACACCAGTCTTGAAGAACAGGGCCTGCCGGCACAGCAGGTGTGGTTCATCGTCCTGACCAGCGGCTTTCTGCTGTTGTTCATCGGTCTGCTGGTGCACTGGCAGAGTCGTCCGCTCAAGCGTCTGGCACGGGCAGCGCGGGACTTGTCACTGGGCGCCGATGTCGAGCCGGTGGCCGAAGGTGGTGGCAGCGAAGTGGTGGAAGTCGGCCGTGCCTTCAACACCATGCGCGAGCGCATCAGCCGTTACCTGACCGAGCGCAGCCAGTTGTTCAGCGCGATTTCCCACGACCTGCGCACTCCGATTACCCGCCTGCGACTGCGGGTCGAATTGCTCGAAGACGAAACACTGCAAGCCAAGTTCGGGCGTGACCTGGACGAGCTGGAGCTGCTGGTCAAAGGCGCACTGCAGTGCGTGAAAGACACCGACATCCACGAGAACATCGAGCCGGTGGACCTCAACCATGTGCTCGACTGTCTGGTGGAACCGTATCTGGCACCGAACGGCAACGGCCGCGTGACCCAGCAGGGGCGGGCGCTGGCGGCCTATCCGGGGAAACCGCTGGCGCTCAAGCGATGCATTGGCAACTTGATCGATAACGCGTTGAAGTACGGGCAGAACGCGCATCTGTACATCGATGACGATGACAGCGCGTTTATCCTGCATGTCGATGATGAAGGGCCGGGCGTGCCAGAGCAGCGGCTGGAGCAGGTGTTCGAACCGCACTTCCGCCTGGCCGGGCAGCAGCAGGGGTATGGCTTGGGGCTGGGGATTGCCCGCAACATTGCCCATAGCCACGGTGGTGAAGTGAGTTTGCAGAATCTGCGTGAGGGCGGGTTGCGGGTGACCCTGCAGTTGCCCCGCAGTGCCGATTAGTTAAACCGCGTTATCGTTCTTCGCGAGCAGGCTCGCTCCCACAGGGGCGCGCGTCGTACACAAATCCAATGTGGGAGCGAGCCTGCTCGCGAAGACGGCAGAACATTCAACATTGTCCTCAAGGCAATTGTCACAAGCCGGTGACATAACCCACCCCCTTCGTTACAAGCCAGCCTTCGTCCGTTGTTTATGCTGCCCAGCAGTCATAACAACAAAAAAGGTACGTCATGGACACCTTCCAACCGGCCTTCAGCAGTTGGCTGAATGCACCTGCCCATCAGCGATGGCTCGCTGCCGAAGGCTCGCGCCTGCTGGCGTTTGCCAAGGCATCGAGGCTCCCTGAAGGCTTTGGCGACCTCGATGAAAAAGGTCGGCTTCCGGCCAATGCGCAAGCCTGGACCATGAACACTGCGCGCATGACCCACAGCTTCGCCATGGCCCATATCCAGGGGCTGCCGGGTTTTGCCGAGCTGGTGGATCACGGTGTCGCGGCACTGCGCGGGCCACTGCGGGATGCGCTTCACGGCGGCTGGTTCGCGGCTGCCGAACACCGCGACGGCAACACCGGCAAGAACGCCTACCTGCATGCCTTCGTCGCGCTGGCCGCGAGTTCTGCGGTAGTCGCGCAGCGTCCCGGTGCGCAGGCCTTGCTCGATGATGCCGTCGACATCATCGATACGTACTTCTGGAGCGAGGAGGAGGGCGCCATGCGCGAATCCTTCAACCGCGACTGGAGCGAGGAGGAAGCCTATCGCGGCGCCAACAGCAACATGCACGCCACCGAGGCCTTTCTTGCACTGGCTGATGTCACTGACGACAACCGTTGGCTGAGCCGTGCCCAGCGGATTGTCGAGCGGGTGATCCATGGTCACGCCGCTGCCAACGATTACCTGGTGATCGAGCATTTCGATCACGCCTGGCAGCCACTGCGGGACTACAACCGTGACAATCCGGCCGACGGCTTCCGCCCCTATGGCACCACCCCGGGCCACGGTTTCGAGTGGGCGCGGCTGTTGCTGCATCTGGAAGCTTCGCGGGTCAGGGCGGGGATGCTCACGCCGGGCTGGCTGCGCATCGACGCGCAAAAACTCTTTGAGCACAACTGCCGCCACGGCTGGGACGTCGATGGTGCGCCGGGGATCGTCTACACCCTGGATTGGGACAACAAAGCGGTGGTCCGCCATCGCCTACACTGGACCCATTGCGAAGCGAGTGCCGCCGCCAGTGCGCTGCTTAAACGCACCGGTGATGAGCAGTATGAACACTGGTACCGACTGTTCTGGGAATTCTGTGACAGTCATTTCATCGACCGCGAAGGCGGCAGCTGGCATCACGAACTCGACCCGCTGAACCGCCCGAGTGCCGATATCTGGCCCGGAAAGCCAGACCTTTACCACGCCTGGCAAGCCGTGCTGATTCCGCGCCTGGCGCTGGCGCCGAGCATGGCCACGGCGCTGGCGCATCTGTCCCAGAGCGGTTCTATGTAACCATGCGGTGACATTCGCGCATCCCTTCGTTACCTGCGAGGGGATAGCGCCTGTTTAGAATCCTATGCAGCGCAAGCAACAGACTTGCATGCATAACAACAAGAAAGGTGCTCCTAGATGAATGCGATTTCTCGCCTCGCTACTGTCATTTCTCTCGCTTCCCTGTCTGCGCTCCCCCTCAGTGTGCTCGCCGCCGAATCCAAAGGTTCTGTCGAAGTCGTTCACTGGTGGACTTCCGGTGGTGAAAAAGCAGCGGTCGATGTCCTGAAGGCTCAAGTCGAAAAAGACGGCTTCACCTGGAAGGACGGCGCAGTCGCCGGTGGTGGCGGTTCCACGGCCATGACCGTACTCAAAAGTCGCGCCGTAGCCGGCAACCCGCCGGGCGTTGCCCAGATCAAGGGTCCGGACATCCAGGAGTGGGGCAGCACTGGCCTGCTCAGCACCGACGCGTTGAAAGACGTTTCCAAGGCGGAAAACTGGGATGGCCTGCTGTCGAAGAAAGTCTCTGACACCGTCAAATACGAAGGCGATTACGTGGCCGTGCCGGTGAATATCCACCGCGTGAACTGGCTGTGGATCAACCCGCAAGTGTTCAAGAAAGCCGGGATCGAAAAAGCCCCGACTACCCTCGAAGAATTCTATGCCGCCGGCGACAAGCTCAAGGCCGCAGGCTTCATCGCGCTCGCCCACGGCGGTCAGCCTTGGCAGGACAGCACCGTGTTTGAAGACGTGGTGCTCTCGGTCATGGGCGCCGACGGTTACAAGAAGGCCCTGGTCGATCTGGACCAGAAAACCCTGTCCGGCCCGGAGATGACCAAGTCGTTCGCTGAGCTGAAAAAGATCACCGGCTATATGGACCCGAACCGTGCCGGTCGTGACTGGAACATCGCCGCCGCCGACGTCATCAATGGCAAGGCCGGTATGCAGATGATGGGCGACTGGGCGAAAAGCGAGTGGACCGCCGCGAAGAAAATCGCGGGCAAGGACTACCAGTGCGTGGCGTTCCCGGGCACCGAAAAAGCCTTCACCTACAACATCGACTCGATGGCCGTATTCAAGCTCAATGCCGATCGCAAGGGCGACATCGCTGCCCAGCAAGACCTGGCCAAGGTCGCGTTGGGTACCGACTTCCAGAAAATCTTCAGCATGAACAAGGGTTCGATCCCGGTGCGTAATGACATGCTGAACGAAATGGACAAGCTTGGCTTCGACGAGTGTGCCCAGAAGTCGGCGAAGGACTTCATCGCGGACGACAAGACCGGCGGCCTGCAACCGAGCATGGCGCACAACATGGCCACCTCCCTGGCTGTGCAGGGCGCGATCTTCGACGTTGTCACCAACTTCATGAACGACAAGGACGCTGACCCGGCCAAGGCCAGCGCCCAACTGGCTTCTGCTGTCAAAGCGGCCCAGTAATTCGCAATCACCGCAGGAGAATCCTGCGGCAAACCCCTGAGAGAGCTCCGCCCCATTGTAGGAGCGAGCTTGCTCGCGATGGACTACCAGACACCGCGCTAATCCAGACAGAACACGGTGTTCTTGATTCCATCGCGAGCAAGCTCGCTCCTACAGGGGGGAACTCTGTCCGGATTTCACTTCTCCACCTGGATTATCCCGATGAGCTCTGTGGCGGTTTTCAGCAAAGCCTCACCGTTCGATGCGCTGCAACGCTGGCTACCCAAGTTGGTACTCGCGCCGAGCATGCTGATCGTGTTGGTTGGCTTCTACGGTTACATCATCTGGACGTTCATTCTGTCCTTCACCAACTCCAGCTTCATGCCGAGCTACAAGTGGGTCGGTCTGCAGCAATACATGCGCCTGATGGACAACGACCGCTGGTGGGTCGCGAGCAAGAACCTCGCGCTGTTCGGCGGCATGTTCATCGGCATCAGCCTGGTGCTGGGCGTGTTCCTCGCCGTGCTGCTGGACCAGCGCATCCGAAAGGAAGGCTTTATCCGCACCATCTACCTGTACCCGATGGCGCTGTCGATGATCGTCACCGGTACGGCGTGGAAATGGCTGCTCAACCCGGGCCTGGGCCTGGACAAGATGCTGCGTGACTGGGGCTGGGAGGGCTTGCGTCTCGACTGGCTGGTGGATCAGGATCGCGTGGTTTACTGCCTGGTGATCGCCGCCGTGTGGCAAGCCTCCGGGTTTGTCATGGCGATGTTCCTCGCTGGTCTGCGCGGCGTCGATCAATCGATCATCCGTGCCGCGCAAGTCGACGGTGCGAGCCTGCCGACCATCTACCTGAGGATCGTGCTGCCGAGCCTGCGCCCGGTGTTCTTCAGTGCCTTCATGATCCTCGCGCACATCGCGATCAAGAGCTTCGACCTGGTCGCGGCGATGACTGCGGGTGGTCCGGGTTACTCCTCCGACCTGCCGGCGATGTTCATGTATTCCTTCACCTTCAGCCGTGGCCAGATGGGCATCGGTTCGGCCAGCGCCATGCTGATGCTCGGCGCCGTGCTGACCATCCTCGTGCCGTACCTGTACTCCGAGCTGCGAGGCAAACGCCATGACTAATCAACTCGGCAAACCAGCCCTGAGCTTCAGCCGCATTGCGATCTACTCCACGCTGCTTTTGGCCGCGGCGGTGTACCTGATCCCGCTGGTGGTGATGCTGCTGACCAGCTTCAAATCCCCGGAAGACATCCGCACCGGCAACCTGCTGAGCTGGCCGACCGTGATTGACGGCATCGGCTGGATCAAGGCCTGGGACGTGGTCGGCGGCTACTTCTGGAACTCGGTGAAAATCACCGTACCGGCGGTGCTGATCTCCACCTTCGTCGGGGCCATGAACGGCTACGTGCTGTCGATGTGGCGCTTCCGTGGTTCGCAGCTGTTCTTCGGCCTGTTGCTGTTCGGCTGCTTCCTGCCGTTCCAGACCGTGCTGCTGCCGGCCTCGTTCACCCTCGGCAAATTCGGCCTGGCCAACACCACCTCGGGCCTGGTGCTGGTGCACGTGGTCTACGGCCTGGCGTTCACCACGCTGTTCTTCCGTAACTACTACGTGAGCATTCCGGATGCGCTGGTCAAGGCCGCCCGGCTCGATGGCGCAGGCTTCTTCACGATCTTCTGGAAGATCCTGCTGCCGATGTCGATCCCCATCGTGATGGTCTGCCTGATCTGGCAGTTCACCCAGATCTGGAACGACTTCCTGTTCGGCGTGGTCTTCGCCAGTGGCGATGCCCAGCCAATTACCGTGGCCCTGAACAACCTGGTCAACACCAGCACCGGGGTCAAGGAATACAACGTTGATATGGCCGCCGCGATGATCGCCGGGCTGCCGACACTGCTGGTCTACATATTCGCTGGCAAGTATTTCCTGCGTGGGCTGACGTCCGGCGCGGTCAAGGGGTAGAAACATGGCAACTCTCGAATTACGCAACGTCAACAAGACCTACGGCGCCGGTTTGCCGGACACCCTGAAAAACATCGAACTGAAGATCGATGACGGGGAATTCCTGATCCTGGTCGGCCCGTCGGGCTGCGGCAAGTCGACCTTGATGAACTGCATCGCCGGCCTGGAAACCATCAGCGGCGGCGCGATCCTGGTGGACGGCGCCGACATCAGCGGCATGAGCCCCAAGGATCGCGACATCGCCATGGTGTTCCAGTCCTATGCGCTGTACCCGACCATGAGCGTGCGCGAGAACATCGAGTTCGGCCTGAAGATCCGCAAAATGCCGACCGCGGAAATCGACGAAGAGGTGGCCCGCGTCTCCAAGCTGTTGCAGATCGAACACCTGCTCAACCGTAAGCCTGGCCAGCTCTCCGGTGGCCAGCAGCAGCGCGTGGCGATGGGCCGTGCCCTGGCGCGGCGGCCGAAGATTTATCTGTTCGACGAACCGCTGTCCAACCTCGACGCCAAGCTGCGGGTCGAGATGCGCACCGAAATGAAATTGATGCACCAGCGCCTGAAAACCACCACGGTCTATGTGACCCACGACCAGATCGAAGCCATGACCCTGGGTGACAAGGTTGCGGTGATGAAAGACGGGATCATCCAGCAGTTCGGCACGCCGAAGGACATCTACAACGACCCGGCCAACCTGTTCGTGGCGAGCTTCATCGGTTCGCCGCCGATGAACTTCATTCCGCTGCGCTTACAGCGCAAGGACGGTCGTTTGCTGGCGCTGCTCGACAGCGGCCAGGCCCGTTGCGAACTGCCGTTGGGCATGCAGGACGCCGGTCTTGAAGATCGCGAAGTGATCCTCGGCATGCGCCCTGAGCAGATCGTTCTGGCCAACGGCGAAGCGAACGGTTTGCCGACCATTCGTGCCGAAGTGCAGGTCACCGAACCGACCGGTCCCGACACCCTGGTTTTCGTCAATCTCAACGACACCAAAGTCTGCTGCCGCATGGCGCCGGACGTGGCGCCGGCGGTGGGCGAGACGCTGAACCTGCAATTCGACCCGGCGAAAGTGCTGCTGTTCGATGCGAAAACGGGTGAGCGACTGGGCGTCGCTGGCGTAGCGAAAACCGAATCACATGTTGCCAACGTCGCACAGTTCAAAGGCCGCTGAAGAACAAATGTGGGAGCGAGCCTGCTCGCGAATGCGGTCTGAGACTCGAAAAAGATGTCGCCTGATTCACCGCTTTCGCGAGCAGGCTCGCTCCCACAGGGGATCCGCGATGCACGGCCTGTCGTGCGTCGCAACTGATGTAACCGCGTTAAAAAAGAAAAGTTAATAACAATAAAACGAGGATGTAGGGATGAAGATGAAGAACAAGGCCCGGTTGATCTGCCAAGTGTCAGCAGCGGCAGCACTGGTTCTGGCCGGCAATGCGATGGCCGATGAAGCGTTCAGCTCCGGCTCCAAATGGATGACGGGCGATTGGGGTGGCGAGCGTACCAAACTGATCGAGCAGGGCATCGACATCAAGATGGACTACGTCGGTGAAGTCGGCGCTAACCTGCATGGCGGTTTCAACGATGACAAGACCGCGCGCTACGCTGATCAGTTCGGCCTTGGGGCGGCGCTGGACCTGGAAAAACTGCTGGGCTGGGACAACACCCAGGCCAAGATCCAGCTCACCAACCGTAACGGTGAGAACATCTCCAACGACCGTATCGGCGACCCGCGTGCCGGCACCCTGAGTTCCTCCCAGGAAGTCTTCGGCCGTGGCCACATGGTGCGTCTGACCCAGTTGTGGATTCAGCATCAGTTCTTCGACAACAAGCTGGACGTCAAGGCCGGTTACTTCGGCGAAGGTGAAGACTTCAACACCTTCCCGTGCGAATTCCAGAACCTGGCGTTCTGCGGATCCCAAGTGGGTAACTGGGCCACCAACATCTGGTACAACTGGCCGGTCAGCCAGGCGGCGATCCGCGTGAAGTACAACATCAATGACGAGCTCTACGCCCAGATCGGCGCGTACAACCAGAACACGTCGCAACTGGAGCACGGCAACGGCTTCAAGCTCAGCGGCAGTGGTACCAATGGCACCGTCCTGCCGGTCGAGCTGGTCTGGTCGCCGAAGGTCAACAACCTGCCGGGCGAATACCGTGTCGGTTACTACAAAAGTACCTCCGATGCCAACGACGTTCGCGAAGACGACAACGGTCAGGACGCAGCGACCACCGGCAACCCTTTGCGCGTCCACGATAGCAAGCACGGCTACTGGTTCGTCGCGCAGCAGCAACTCACCAACCACAACGGCGACGCTTCTCGCGGTCTGAACATCGCGGCCAACGCCACTTTCCACGACAAGGACACCAACTTCATCGACAACTACCAGTCGCTGATGTTTGTGTACAAGGGGCCGTTCGACGCGCGTCCGAAGGATGACGTGGGCATCGGTTTCGCCCGTATCCATGTCAACGATGACGTGAAGAAAAACGCCGAACTGACCAACGCGGCCAACGGTGTTTCGGACTTCGACAACCCGCTTTTCTCGCCCATTCGTGAAACCGAATACAACTACGAGATCAACTACGGCTTCCACGTGACCAACTGGCTGACCGTACGTCCCAACCTGCAATACATCACGCACCCGGGTGGTGTGGATGAAGTCGACAACGCGCTGGTGGCCGGCCTGAAAATTCAGTCGGTGTTCTGACGCTGTTGCGATAAGCTCTCCTCAATGTGCGCATTTTTGCGGACAGCCCTGGCTGTCCGCTTTTTTTTGCGGGCCGCGCACCCCGGTGACAGATGATTTCAGGACCGTGGCACATGCTTGAGCATCCGCTACAACGCTTCTTCAAATCCTTGCGCGAGCGTCCGGTGTTCGCGTGGGAGCGCTATCAGATGCGCGACGTGCTGGTGATCGATCATCCGCTGTGTCAGGCGGTGTTCAGCCGTCAGGGCGCGCAGTTGTTGCACTTCCAGCCACAGGGCCAGAAACCCTGGCTCTGGTGCGCGGCGAAGTGGCCGCAGGTCGGTGCCATTCGCGGTGGCGTGCCGGTGTGTTGGCCGTGGTATGGCCGGCATCCGAGCGAAAACGCCTGGCCGTCCCATGGCTGGGCGCGGCTGCTCGACTGGAAGCTGCTCGACAGCAACAGTGACGACGATGGCGTGCGATTGCACTGGCAACTGAAGTTGTGCGACTGGCAGGTGGACCTGCACGCGCATCTGGGCGAGCGCATGGAGTTGCGCCTGAGCACCGAGCATCAGGATGACATGCCGTGCCAGTTGAGCCAGGCTTTGCACGCTTACTGGCGTATTGGCGATGTCAGTGAGATAGCGCTGTCTGGGCTGGACGGTGCGCAGGGTTATGACCAGTTGAGCCGACAGGTTTGTCAGCAGGAAGGCGAGTTGCGCGTGGACGGCGGTTGTCAGCGAGTGTTCCAGCATGACGGCGAATTGCAGCTCAACGACCATGCCTGGCAGCGGGCGCTGTGCATCGATACCGGCGACACGGCCGACACGGTGGTTTGGCATCCCGGTTCACGGCCGTTGCTCGGCGTGACCTGGAGCGAGATATCCGAATTCGTTTGCGTAGAGGCCGCAAGCGGCGGTACCGACAGCCTGTGCCTGAAACCTGGGGAGCGGGCGCATTTGAGTTTGCAGGCGCGGGTGGGGGCTTAGCTCGGCATTTGCGGTGATGCGACCGGCCCTTTCGCGAGCGGGCTCGCTCCCACAGGGGACTGGTTTTGAACACAAATGCTGTGTTCACTGAAGATCCAGTGTGGGAGCGAGCCTGCTAGCGAAGAGGCCGGATAGGTCAGCCGAGATTTCGGGTCAGTTGAACTCGTCACCCACCGGATACCGGCTGGCATTCAAGCTCTCCTTGATCTTGCGCAAGTGCGGCTGGAAATCCACGCCCCGGCGCAAGGTCATGCCGGTGGCGAGCACGTCCAGTACGGTCAGCTGGATGATCCGCGACGTCATCGGCATGTAGATGTCGGTGTCTTCCGGCAGTGGAATGTTCAGGCTCAGGGTGCTGGCCTTGGCCAGCGGCGAGTTCTCGGCGGTCAGGCCCAGCACCGATGCGCCGTTTTCCCGGGCAATGCGTGCGACTTCCACCAGTTCGCGGGTGCGACCGGTATAGGAAATGATCACGAACAGCTCGCCGGTGTGGGCCACCGAGGCAATCATGCGCTGCATCAGCACGTCCGCGTGGGCCGTGACGGCAAGGTTGAAGCGGAAGAACTTGTGCTGGGCATCCAGGGCCACCGGGGCCGAGGCGCCGAGGCCGAAGAAGTGGATCTGCCGGGCCTGGATCAACAGGTCGACGGCGCGGCTGATCAGGTTCGGGTCCAGTGCCTGGCAAGCGCTGTCCAGCGAGGCGATGGCGCTGCCGAAGATTTTCTGGGTATAGGCTTCCGGATTGTCGTCGGCTTCCACCGCACGGCTGACGTACGCGGCGCCACTGGCCAGGCTCTGGGCCAGTTGAAGTTTGAGCTCGGGGTAGCCGCTGACGCCGAACGAACGGCAGAAACGGTTGACCGTCGGTTCGCTGACCGAAGCCGCCTGGGCGAGGGCAGCGATGCTGAACCGGGTGGCCTGCTGCGGGTTGAGCAGGATCACCTCGGCGACTTTGCGCTCGGCCTTGTTCAGCTCTTCAAGGCGATTCTGGATTTGTTCCAGTAAATTTCGCACGCGGTCCATATGGGATTCCTTGATTCACCGGCACCGATAAGCGCGCGGCTAATGCAAAAAGGGCCTTTGGTGAGGCCCGTAACGGTGGCCTATCCTACTGATGGCTCCGACCGACCACCACTCGGAATCTGTATTTTGCGAAAATGTTGTGGTTATTACTACATTTTCCCTTGAGTGATGCCTTGAAAAAAGGTATTTGTAGCTTAACTTGATAAAAGAACAAACATCATGCTCTCGATTACGGTTGAACCGTGCACCTTTGCCTTGTTCGGCGCCCTGGGCGATCTGGCCTTGCGCAAGCTGTTTCCTGCCCTCTATCAACTCGACGGCGCCGGCCTGCTGCACGAGGACACGCGTATTATCGCGCTGGCCCGTGAGCCGGGCAGTGAGCAGGAACACCTGACGTTCATCGCCTCCGAGCTGCGCCGCTATGTCGGTGCCAAAGAGCTGGACGATGCCGTGGTCGAGCGTTTTCTGGCGCGGCTGAGCTACCTGCACGTCGACTTCCTCAAAACCGAAGATTATGTGGCCCTGGCCGAAGTCGCCGGTACCGCACAGCGGGTCATCGCCTACTTTGCGACTCCGGCCGCCGTATACGGCGCGATTTGCGAAAACCTGGCCAAGGTCGGCCTGGCGCAAAACACCCGTGTGGTGCTGGAAAAACCCATCGGTTCGGACCTGGAGTCCTCGCGCAAGGTCAACGACGCCGTGGCGCAATTCTTCCCGGAGAACCGCACCTACCGCATCGACCACTACCTGGGCAAAGAGACCGTCCAGAACCTGATCGCCCTGCGTTTCGCCAACAGCCTGTTCGAAACCCAGTGGAACCAGAACTACATTTCCCACGTGGAAATCACCGTGGCCGAGAAGGTCGGTATCGAAGGCCGCTGGGGTTACTTCGACAAGGCTGGCCAGTTGCGCGACATGATCCAGAACCACCTGCTGCAACTGCTCTGCCTGATCGCCATGGACCCGCCGGCCGACCTGTCCGCCGACAGCATCCGTGACGAGAAGGTCAAAGTGCTCAAGGCCCTGGCGCCGATCAGCCCGGAAGGCCTGACCACTCAAGTGGTGCGTGGCCAGTACATCGCCGGCTACAGCGAAGGCAAGGCGGTACCGGGGTACCTGGAAGAACCCAATTCCAACACCCAGAGCGACACCGAAACCTTCGTCGCCCTGCGTGCCGACATCCGTAACTGGCGCTGGGCCGGCGTGCCGTTTTACCTGCGTACCGGCAAGCGCATGCCGCAGAAGCTGTCGCAGATCGTCATCCACTTCAAGGAACCGTCGCACTACATCTTCGCTCCCGAGCAGCGCCTGCAAATCAGCAATAAGCTGATTATCCGCCTGCAACCGGACGAAGGCATTTCCTTGCGTGTGATGACCAAGGATCAAGGCCTGGACAAAGGCATGCAGCTGCGCAGCGGTCCATTGCAGCTGAATTTTTCCGACACCTGGAGCAGCGCACGGATTCCCGATGCCTACGAGCGGTTGTTGCTGGAAGTGATGCGTGGCAATCAGAACCTGTTTGTCCGTAAAGATGAAATCGAAGCCGCGTGGAAGTGGTGTGACCAGTTGATCGCCGGGTGGAAAAAATCCGGCGATGCGCCCAAGCCGTACGCGGCCGGGTCCTGGGGGCCGATGAGCTCCATCGCTCTGATCACGCGGGACGGGAGGTCATGGTATGGCGATATCTGATTTGAAACTGCCGCAGGGCGTCAGCGCCCATGCGTTCAAGAGCCCGGTGCTGCTGGCCGAAAGCCTGGCACTGAATGTGGCCAAACAATTGAGCGATGCAATCGACGCTCAGGGCACAGCGACGCTGGTGGTGTCCGGTGGCCGCAGCCCGGTGGCGTTTTTCCAGCACCTGGCCAAGCAGACGCTGGACTGGTCCAATGTGGTGATCAGCCTGGCCGACGAGCGCTGGGTGCCGGTGGAGCACGCCGACAGTAACGCTGGCCTGCTCAAGAAATATCTGTTGCAAGGCCCGGCGGCCAAGGCGCAGTTCCTGAGCCTGTACAGCGCCAGTGCCAACCTTGAACAGGCAGCCGAGCAGGCCGACCGTTTACTGTCCGAGTTGCCGGCGATCGACGTCCTGATCCTCGGCATGGGCGATGACGGCCACACCGCGTCGCTGTTCCCCAACAGCCCGAACCTTGGCGAAGCCTTGAAAGTCGACGGCACACGTCGTTGCTGGCCGATGCTGGCGCCGACCGTGCCGCGTCAGCGCCTGACCATGAGCCGCGCGCTACTGGCCTCGGCCAAACATAAAGTTCTGTCGATTTCCGGTCAGTCCAAGCTGACCACCCTGAGTTTCGCGCTGGCCGGTGACGATGTCGCCGAAATGCCGGTGCGCGCATTTCTGCAACCCACGTTAGAGATTTACTGGTGCCCATGAGCCAAGGAACAGCCGCTATGACAAACCCATCCCCGACCGTTTCCATGGCGGACAAAGTTGCCCTGATCGACAGCCTCTGCGCGAAAGCGCGGATTCTGCCGGTGATCACCATCGCCCGCGAGCAGGACGTTCTGCCGTTGGCCGATGCGCTCGCGGCCGGAGGCCTGACGGCCCTGGAAGTGACCCTGCGTTCGCAATTCGGCCTCAAGGCCATCCAGATTCTGCGCGAGCAGCGTCCGGAGCTGGTGACCGGTGCCGGCACCGTGCTCGATCGCCAGATGCTGGCTGCCGCCGAAGCGGCGGGCTCGCAATTCATCGTCACGCCGGGCATCACTCGCGACTTGCTGGAAGCCAGCGTCTCCAGCCCGATTCCACTGCTGCCAGGCATCAGTAATGCCTCGGGCATCATGGAAGGCTACGCTCTGGGTTACCGTCGATTCAAGTTGTTCCCGGCCGAAGTCAGCGGTGGCGTCGCAGCCATCAAGGCTTTGGGCGGCCCGTTCGGCGAAGTGAAATTCTGCCCGACCGGCGGCGTTGGCCCGGCCAATATCAAGAGCTACATGGCGTTGAAAAACGTCATGTGCGTGGGCGGTAGCTGGATGCTTGATCCGGAGTGGATCAAGAACGGCGACTGGTCCCGCATTCAGGAATGCACCGCCGAGGCTTTGGCGCTGCTGGACTGATCGCTTCACTCGACACTCGTTGTGTGTTCTACGGCTTTACGGTGCGCTTGGTCGGTGCACCGTTTTTTTTTGCTCGCGAAAAACCTCCAGGCACCGCTGGCTATCGGGTTCCCGGGTTATCGTTCACGACCATCGTCGGAACGCCGCCCGGAGCCAGCTCGCTCCTACAGGTCAGCTCAATTGCGCCAACGCCGTGGTCAGCCGCGTCATGTGCCCGGCGGTGGTGGTCAGCCCCGGAGTGATGCGGATGCACGGGCCGCAGGCCGCGCCGGTGCGTACCACGGTGAACAGGTTGTAGTCCTTGAGCAGCCGCTCGACCATCGCCTGCTGATCGGCCTGTGCGATGAAGCGCAAGGCCGTGATGCCGCAGTACAGTCGCGGGTCGTCCGGGGTCAGGACTTCGATGCCCGACAGTGCGCGTACGGGGCGGACCCACAGGTTGCGCAGGTAGTTGAGCCGCGAACCCTTGGCTGCCGCGCCGCCCATGGCGTGATGCTCCTCGAGTACCAGCGGCAAGGTCAGCAGCGCAGGAATGTTCGGTGTGCTGTACGGCGTACGGGCGCGAATGTCAGTGAGCGGGAAGTGCATTTCGCCCATGTCCGGGTCGATGTCGGCCAGGCGCTCGGGGGCGATGTAGATGAAGCCGAGCGTCAGCGGTGCGCCGATCCACTTGTGCAGGTTGTAGCCAGCGAAGGCGATACCAAGCCCGGCCAGATCAAATTCGAGTTGGCCGAGGGCATGGGCCCCGTCGAGGATGACGTCGATGCCATGTTCCTTCGCTGCGGCTGCAATCGCCTGTACCGGCATCACCAGGCCCGTGCGATGGGTGACGTGGGTCAGGGCCATCAGCTTCAGCCGCGGATGCCGTGCGAAGACTTCCCGATAGGTATTGAGCAGGCTGTCGAAGGTTGCCGGGTGTGCGTGTTCGATCTCGATCACTTCGACACCACGATTGCGTGCCAGCCAGCGCATGGCGCCTTTGACCGTGTCGTATTCCAGGTCGCAAACCAGTACCTGATCGCCGGGCTGCAGCCGGTTGTAGTTGCGGATCAGCGACTGCAAACCTTCCGACGCGTTACGGGTCAGGGCGATGCTGTCGGCGGGTGCGCCTGTCAACCTGGCCAGTTGCGCGCGAATCTTCAGGCTGTCGCCCTGTTCGAAGCGCTGGCGCACGTAGACCGAATTGCTGCGATTGATGAGCTCGATGTTGCGCTGGTATTCCTCGACCACCGTGCGCGACATGCGACCGAAGTAACCGTTCTCCAGGTTGAGCGGGCCGGGTTCGACATCGTAGCGGTCGGCAAAGGTTTGCCAGAAGGCTTCATCACGGGCACGGCGGGTGTTGTCGGGCATGGGTTACTCGGTAGGTGATTCAGTGGCGCGGGGCCGGTTTGCCGTGTTTGGCGCGTAGCGGTTCGAGCAGGTCCGACAAGCCGTTGTGATCGATTTCCTGCATCAGGGCCAGCAGGCCGCCCAACTCGCCGTGAGGGAAACCCTCCCGGGCGAACCAGTTCAGGTAAGGGCCGGGCAGGTCGGCAATGATTCGACCCTTGTATTTGCCGAAAGGCATTTCGCGGGTGATCAGCAGTTCGAGCTTTTCAGGATTCATCGGTCGGTCGTCTTGATTCAGTCAGTCTGGAAAATACAGACATTCTGCATGCAGGCCAATTCATGGAGAAAATCAACAAGCACAACCTGGTGGGCATTCGTGACCTGGTTGAGCGTCAGTATCCTGGTGTCCAGCGCAATCACGATCAGGACAAGGCCCTGCGTAACCAGGCGCGTGCCCGTTCGTAAGCCAGGCTGAGCTGAAGTAAATGTGGGAGCGAGCCTGCTCGCTCCCAGATTGTTTGTTTTTGAGCGGTCAATCAGCCGATGCTGATGGCCGGCAGCGTGGTCAACGTCACGCTCTGTTGCTTGCGTGGTGCGAGGATTTCCGCCTCGCCATCCACCACCAGTTCATCGCGCTGGTTGAACACGCGAGTGGCAATGCGTACGCGAAACTTCGGCAGTTTTTCGAGAATTTCCAGGCGTACGGTCAGGGTATCGCCGATCTTCACCGGTTTCTGAAAGCTCATTTGCTGGCCGATGTAGATAGTCCCCGGTCCAGGCAGTTCGCAGGCAACCGCCGCGCTGATCAGCGCACCGCTGAACATGCCGTGGGCGATGCGCTCCTTGAACATGGTGCTGGCGGCGTATTCGGCATCCAGGTGCACCGGGTTGTGATCGCCGGACATCGCGGCGAACAACTGAATGTCGCGCTCTTCGACGGTCTTGCTGAAGCTGGCGGTCTGGCCGATTTCGAGGGCTTCGTAAGGGGTGTTGGTAACCTGGGTCATCTGTCTCAATTCCTGTGACGAATTAAAAAATTCACAAATAAAGCTATTCGGACCGGTGCGGCCGAGGCGTGCTCAAGGCCTGTGCGATCCAGTTCAGCACATCGGCGATGATTTCATCGCGGTTGCTCTCGTTGAACAGTTCGTGCCGTGCCTGCGGGTAAACGGTCAGTTGCAGGTGCTGGCTGCCGGCCGCCCGCAGCGCGTCGGCCAGATCCTTGAGACGTTTGCCTTCGCTCACCGGATCACATTCACCGCCAATCACCAGCAACGGCAGGCCCGGGTCGATCTGCGCGAGATTGGACGCTTTGCTGATTTGCTGCAAGCCACCGAGCAAGTCGATCCACAGTTGATTGGTGCAACGGAAACCGCAGAGCGGGTCGTTGACGTACAGATCGACCTGCGCCGGATCACGGCTGAGCCAGTCGAACGGCGTGCGTGCCGGTTTGAACTTGTTGTTGAACGAGCCGAACGACAGCCATTCGATCAATGCGCTACGCCCTTGGCGGCCCTGGCGCAGGCGTTCGAAACGGGCGATTTGCCGTGCCGCGCGATAAAGCGCCACAGGCTGGAAGTTCGAGCCGCTGAGGATTGCCCCGTGCAGGCTGGCGCTGTGGTGCAGCAGATAAGCCTGGGCAACGTAGCTGCCCATGCTGTGACCGAGCAGTACGATCGGTATGCCAGGGTGCTGCTGGCCGATGTGCTGGTTGAGGCAGGCCAGGTCGCTCACGACCTTGGACCAGCCATTGTCATCGGCGAAATGCCCCAGTGTCCCGTTTTCGGCAGTTTTGCCATGTCCACGCAGGTCCGGTGCGCACACGCCATAGCCCTGATCACAGAGTTTTTGCGCAAGGGGTCCATAGCGACCGCTGTGTTCGGCCATGCCATGGGCCAGCAGAATCATTGCCTTGAGGCTGCCCTCGGGTAGCCACTGGTTGACGAAGAGGCGGCTGTGGTCGCTCGTGGTCAGCCAGAATGTGTCATGGATCATGGCGGTTCCTTTGCATGAGGCTGCCTGGTCGCAAACAGCTCGTTGCAGTTTATAGCGCATCCTTGGCCGGGCGTCTGATCAGCTTGCGCCACGGCAAGAAGATTCATGGGATCAATGACGGCGGTGGGCATATTTGCCTGCTACGTCATAACTGCTAGTGTCCGTGAAGCTCCGCTTTTTGCATTTTTTTTGAAAAATGACAGAAAAGTGGCCCCGGATAGATTCAGGTAAAGAGGACAAGAACAATGCAACCTGATTTCTGGAATGACAAACGCCCGGCCGGAGTACCCCTGGATATCGATCCGGGAGCCTACAAGTCGGTGATCGAGGTGTTCGAGCGTTCCTGCAAGAAGTTTGCTGACCGCCCGGCGTTCAGCAACATGGGCGTGACCCTGACCTACGCGGAGCTGGAACGCCAAAGTGCGGCCTTCGCCGGTTATCTGCAAGGCCACACCGACCTGGTGGTAGGGGACCGGATCGCGGTGCAGATGCCCAACGTCCTGCATTACCCGATTGCCGTGTTCGGGGCCTTGCGCGCCGGGTTGATCGTGGTCAACACCAACCCGTTGTACACCGCGCGGGAAATGCGACACCAGTTCAAGGATTCCGGTGCGCGGGCGCTGGTGTACCTGAACGTGTTCGGCCAGAAAGTCCAGGAAGTGCTCCCCGACACCGATATCCAGTACCTGATCGAAGCGAAGATGGGCGACCTGATGCCTACCGCCAAGGGTTGGCTGGTCAACACGATGGTGAGCAAGGTCAAGAAGATGGTCCCGGACTATTTCTTGCCCCAGGCCGTTTCTTTCAAGAGCGCGTTGCGCATGGGCCGTGGCCTGGGTATCAAGCCGCTGAACGTCGGTCTCGACGACATTGCCGTGCTGCAATACACCGGCGGCACCACCGGCCTGGCCAAGGGCGCGATGCTGAGCCACGGCAACCTGGTGGCGAACATGCAACAGGCACGGGCATGTCTTGGACAGTTCGGCAGCGACGGGCAACCGTTGTTGCGCGAAGGGCAGGAGGTCATGATCGCGCCGCTGCCGCTGTACCACATCTATGCCTTCACGGCGAACTGCATGTGCATGATGGTGACGGGCAACCACAACGTGCTGATCACCAACCCGCGTGACATCGGTGGCTTCATCAAGGAACTGAAGAACTGGCGGTTCTCGGCGCTGCTGGGGCTCAACACGCTGTTCGTCGCGCTGATGGATCACCCGGACTTCAAGACCCTGGACTTCTCCAGCCTCAAGCTCACCAACTCCGGTGGCACTGCGCTGGTCAAGGCGACAGCCGAACGCTGGGAACAACTGACCGGTTGCCGCATCACCGAAGGTTACGGCCTGACCGAAACCTCGCCGGTGGCCTGTACCAACCCGTATGGCGACCAGTCGCGGATCGGTACGGTCGGCTTGCCGGTGCCGGGCACTGCGCTGAAAGTCATCAGCGATGACGGCGTCGAACAACCTTTGGGCGAACGCGGCGAGTTGTGCATCAAGGGCCCGCAGATCATGAAGGGCTACTGGCAGAAACCTGATGCCACGGCCGAAGTGCTGGATGCCGAGGGCTGGTTCAAGTCCGGTGATATCGCGGTGATCGACCCGGACGGATTCGTGCGTATCGTCGATCGCAAGAAGGACATGATCATTGTCTCGGGTTTCAACGTGTACCCGAACGAGATCGAAGACGTGGTGATGGCACACCCGAAAGTCGCCAACTGTGCGGTCATCGGTGTGCCAGACGAGCGGTCGGGGGAGGCGGTGAAGCTGTTCGTGGTGGCCCGTGAAGCGGGCGTCAGCCTTGAAGAGCTGAAGGCTTACTGTAAGGAGAACTTCACGGCGTACAAGGTACCCAAGCACATCGTGCTGCGCGAATCGCTGCCGATGACGCCGGTGGGCAAGATCCTGCGGCGGGAGTTGCGTGATATTGCCTGATTGGTGAATGGCCGCGCTTTGCGCGGATCGTCGGAACGCCGCCCGGGGCAAGCCACGCTCTCACAGGGTTCGTGTCGTACACAATGGATGTGAACGACACGAACCCTGTGAGAGCGTGGCTTGCCCGCGATGCTTTTTGGGGAGAGCAAAAGCCCCGGTTTTCGTGGGCTTCAGAGCTTTATAGGTTTTTTGCTCTAAAATGACTGCTTGTGATTCTTGAGTCACAAATGTGACCGTAGAGCCTGCTTTTGGCTCTAGTCGACCCTTTGCAAAGCTGCTACTCTCGGCGCGCTTTGTGACTTCTCGGCCTTCTATCAGCCAGATTCACCAATGGCCAAACACCAATAATAATCGCATCAAATGCGGTGCTGAATTCGCGTTGCTGAGGAGTGGGCTTCCATGATCGAAGACTTTTGGAAGGATAAGTACCCAGCTGGGATTGCTGCCGACATCAATCCAGACGAGTATCCGAATATTCAGGCAGTGTTGAAGCAATCCTGCCAACGCTTCGCCAACAAGCCGGCATTCAGCAACCTGGGCAAGACACTCACCTACGGTGAGCTGTACGAATTGTCCGGTGCGTTTGCCGCTTACCTGCAACAGCATACCGACTTGCAGCCCGGCGATCGAATCGCCGTGCAACTGCCCAACGTGTTGCAGTACCCGGTTGCCGTCTTCGGCGCCATCCGCGCCGGGCTGATCGTGGTCAACACCAACCCGCTGTACACCGCGCGGGAAATGGAACACCAATTCAACGACTCCGGTGCCAAGGCCCTGGTCTGCCTGGCCAACATGGCGCACCTGGCTGAAACCGTGGTGCCGAAAACCGGCGTCAAGCATGTGATCGTCACCGAAGTCGCCGACCTGCTGCCGCCGCTCAAGCGCTTGCTGGTCAATAGCGTCATCAAGTATGTGAAGAAGATGGTGCCGGCCTATCACTTGCCAAAAGCCGTCAAGTTCAACGACGTGCTGAGCAAAGGCCTGGGCCAGCCAGTGGCGGAAGCCAGCCCGGCCAGCAGCGATGTCGCGGTGCTGCAATACACCGGCGGCACCACCGGCGTGGCCAAGGGTGCGATGCTGACCCACCGCAACCTGGTGGCGAACATGCTGCAGTGCAAGGCGCTGATGGGTTCCAACCTCAATGAAGGTTGCGAGGTCCTGATCACGCCGCTGCCGCTGTACCACATCTATGCGTTCACCTTTCACTGCATGGCAATGATGCTGGCGGGTAACCACAACATCCTGATCAGCAATCCGCGCGACCTGCCGGCGATGGTCAAGGAACTGTCGAAGTGGAAGTTCAGCGGCTTTGTCGGTTTGAACACGCTGTTCGTGGCCCTGTGCAACAACGAAGGTTTCCGCAAGCTGGACTTCTCCGCGCTGAAAGTGACCTTGTCGGGCGGCATGGCCCTGCAACTGGCCGCGGCCGAACGCTGGAAAGCGGTGACCGGTTGTGGCATCTGCGAAGGCTACGGCATGACCGAAACCAGCCCGGTGGCGACGGTGAACCCGATTCAGCACATCCAGGTCGGCACCATTGGCATTCCGGTGCCGTCGACCCTGTGCAAAGTCATCAACGATGCCGGTGTCGAGCAGCCGCTGGGCGAAATCGGCGAACTTTGCGTGAAGGGCCCGCAAGTCATGAAGGGGTACTGGCAGCGCCAGGAAGCCACCGACGAGATCCTCGACAGCGAAGGCTGGTTGAAGACCGGTGACATCGCGCTGATCCAGCCCGATGGCTACATGCGTATTGTCGATCGCAAGAAAGACATGATCCTGGTTTCCGGTTTCAACGTGTACCCGAACGAGCTCGAAGACGTGCTGGCTACCCTGCCGGGCGTGCTGCAATGCGCGGCCATCGGCGTGCCGGACGAAAAGTCGGGCGAGGCGATCAAGATTTTCATCGTTGCCAAGCCGGGCGTGACCCTGACCAAGGAACAGGTGATGGAGCACATGCGCGCCAACGTCACCGGTTACAAGGTCCCGCGCGCCGTGGAATTCCGCGATGCACTGCCGACCACCAACGTCGGCAAGATCCTGCGTCGAGAATTGCGCGATGAAGAGCTGAAGAAGATCAACGCGAAGAAAGCCACTGCGTAATCAACAAAAAGCCCCGCCGATGCGGGGCTTTTTGTTGGTCGACAGGGAAAACTCAGCGTCTGTCAGACCGCTTTCGCGAGCAGGCTCGCTCCCACATGTGACCGCATTCTTTCTGACGAAACTCGGTTGAATGTGGGAGCGAGCCTGCTCGCGAAGCTTTTTGTTTTATTGGCGGAACGGCGCGAAGTTTACGTTGGCGCCTGCCGGGCGCATGTCCTGCAGGAAGGAGTCCTTGTCGGCGCTCAGTTCCAGGCTCAATGCAGCCTTGCGCTTGCCTTCATTGCGTACCACCAGGCCTTCGAGCTTCTCGCGCAGGAACACGGTCGGCACTTTCAGGTGCAGCAGTTCGTCGGTGTCCGGCGTGTGCATCAGCAGGTGAATCCACTCGTACTGACCCACGGCCAGACGCGATACCGGGATGTCGAACCACCAGATATTGCGGTTGCGGTTCAATTCGGTGAAGTGGCAGTTGTTGACGCCAAGCACAGCACCGCCGAGTTCCTGGTTTCTGCGGGCAATGGCCTGCTTTTTATCGAGTTTCATAACATTCCTACGGGATTGGATCTTCAGCGCCATGGCCTGAATGTGTTGCGCATTCTCAGGGGTTGGCCCGCAAACATAAAGCGCAACCTGCACTGAACGATGAAATGTCGTGGTGGAAATAAATGAAACTCCCTGCAAAAGCTCCCGGTCAACCTTGTGTAACGACTTTTCCTCCCATTGAAATGCCTTTAATGAAAAGAAGAAACGGCCATCCCCGGATGGCCATTTTTGTGTCAGCCTGAACTTGCACACTGAATTTGTTTCAAAGTCGCCAACTGGGCTACCTTGGTGAAGGAAACGGCCCCAGAGTCGCCACGACTTCAACCCAAATGCGTATGCGGCGAATGGAGACGCTAATGATTTTTCCAGACATGAGAGGCTTGCCCCTGCACCGTGTGATGATGCGCACGGTCACCGAGTTCGTCGCCGACGAGATGTCGACCTATGCCTCGGCGCTGGCCTATCAAATGCTGTTTTCGCTGTTTCCGTTCATCCTGTTCCTGATTGCCCTGATCGGCTTCCTGCACCTGCCCGACTTCTTCTCCTGGCTGCGTCTGCAATCGGAACTGGTACTGCCGCCCCAGGCACTGGAACAGGTCAACCCGGTGATCGACCAGCTTCAGCAATCCAAGGGTGGATTGCTTTCGGTGGGGATCGTGATTGCGCTATATACCGCCTCTGCTGGCGTGCGGCTGATGATGAGTGCGATGAACGCTGCCTATGACGTGGTAGAAGGGCGCCCGCTGTGGAAACGTTTTCCGTTGTCGATCATCTACACCGTCGGCATTGCCGGCATGCTGCTGATCGCCGCCGCGCTGATGGTGCTCGGGCCGCAGGTGATGGAGTGGATCGCTGCACAAGTCGGCCTTGAGTACTTTATCGTCACGCTCTGGACCATCGCACGCTGGCCGGTGATCGTGATTCTGCTGATGGTCGCGGTGGCGTTGATCTACTACGTCATGCCCGACGTCAAACAGGAGTTTCGCTTCATCACTCCAGGCTCGGTGCTGGCGGTGGTCGTGTGGATCATCGCCTCCCTGGGCTTCGGTTTGTACGTCAAGGAGTTCGCCAACTACAACGCCATGTATGGCAGTATCGGTGCAATCATTGTGCTATTGCTGTACTTCTACATTTCCGCTGCGGTGCTACTGTTGGGCGCGGAGATGAACGCGGTGATCGAACACATGTCGCGGGAGGGCAAGGACCCTGGCGAAAAAGTGGCTGGCGAACATGGTCCCGTCCATGAGGAAAAGCACCATGTGTCGGGACTGGGGCGCGATCACTCACACAAACCGACCATTGATGAAACCTGATCATGATTCGTGAAATTCTGAAAATGGGCGATGAGCGCCTGTTGCGCGTTGCCCCGCCAGTACCGGCCGAGATGTTCGACAGCCCCGAGTTGTGGCAACTGATCGATGACATGTTCCAGACCATGGAAAGTGTGGGGGGCGTTGGCCTGGCTGCTCCGCAGATCGGTGTCGACCTGCAACTGGTGATCTTCGGTTTCGAGCACAGCGAGCGTTATCCGGATGCCGAGGCCGTGCCGCAGACGATCCTGATCAACCCGTTGATCACACCGCTGAGCCCGATCATGGAAGAGGGTTTCGAAGGCTGTTTGTCCGTACCGGGCCTGCGTGGCGCGGTGCAGCGTTACCAGCAGATTCGCTACGAAGGCGTCGATCCCAAGGGCGAGCCCATCGTGCGCATTGCCTCGGGGTTCCATGCACGGGTGGTACAGCATGAATGCGATCACCTGATCGGCCGCCTGTACCCGTCGCGCATCACTGACTTCAGCAAGTTTGGCTTCACCGAGGTGATGTTCCCGGATCTGGATCCCAACGCGGACGACTGATGCACATCACAAACCAATGTGGGAGCGAGCAGGCTCGCTCCCACATTGTTGATTTCGTTTACTTCAGCTCCAGCCCCAGCCCCATGGCAATCATCGGCTTGCTGCGCGCATATCGGCTCAAGCGTTCAACCATCGCGTAAGGCATCGGCGGATCGAAAGTAAAGCCGCGACGCTCATAAAACCCTCGCAAATCCGGATGACAGAACAACCACACCGGCTGTTCGCAATCCTGCACCGCGGCCGCAATCAACCCGGCGGCAATCCCTTGTTCGCGACACCCGGGATCGACAAACAACCCGGTCAGCCAATGCCCACCGGACACCGGACGCAAACACAGCGCGGCAACAATGCAGTCACGCCGGGCCACCCACAACTGTGCGTCGCGCACGGCCTTCATCGACGATTGGTGAGCGCGGTAGAACTTGTTCATCAATGGCCATAACGGCTCGTCGAGCAGGGTGTATTGGATGTCGGACATGGTTTTGGACTGTCGGTAGGCAAAGCGCGCGATTATAAAAGAACACACGCGCCGGGATAGGTGTATACCTGATCTCACATCCCTGTGAGTGGAGTACGCGTCATGTCCAAAGGTATGGATGCAAAGAAAGCGACGAAAAAGAAACCAGTGAAAACCGCCATTGAAAAGCGTGCGGACAAGAAAGCCAAAAAGGTCGGCGTGTTCGGTCACTGATCCCGCGTTGATTGATCGCTCCCATGCAACATGGGAGCGATCCTCCTGAAAATAATCTGCAGGATTTCCCAAGGCCATTGCACAGAAGGGGACTGGTCCCCGATCTGAGCAACGCCATGCCCCATTACTTCGATAGCGCCCACCAACAAGAAATCGAAACTTTGCGTCGACGCTTCACCGCACGCACCGAATGGCCGACCTGGTTGCTGTTGACCGGCGTGTATGGCGGCTGGTTTGGCATCGTGCTGAATAGCCATCGGCTGGGTTTGTGGTGGAGCACGCTGTTGCTGATCCCATTGCTGGTGCTGTGGTTATCCGTGCAACACGAACTGCTGCACGGCCATCCCACGCGCTGGCCAACCCTGAACAAAATCCTTGGCTACGCGCCGTTTGCCGTTTGGTATCCGTACACCTTGTATCGCGATAGCCATTTGCTGCATCACCGCGACGAGGACCTGACGATCCCCGGTCGCGATCCGGAAAGCCGTTATCTGAGCGCCGAGCAGTGGCAGGGCAGTTCACGCCTGGTGCGCAGCCTGCACTGGCTGAACAAAACCGTGCTCGGCCGCTTTGCCTTTGGCGCGCCGCTGGCCTTGCTGACGCTGGCTCGCGAAGAACTGCAGCGCCTGAGGGCAGGTGAGCGCCAGGCCTGGCTGATGTGGCTGAGTCACGGCGCGATGACCGGGTTGATGCTGCTGTTCATTACACGCTTGAGCGTATTGCCGGTTTGGCATTACCTGTTTTTGATCAGTGTGCCGGCGCTGTCGATCGCCATGATTCGCTCCTACTATGAACATCGACCTCAGGCGGCGCCGGAGCAACGAACCGTGCTCAATGAGGCATCCTGGCCGTGGCGCTGGTTGTTCCTGAACCTTAATTTCCACCTGGTGCATCACGAGTTGCCGGGGTTGCCCTGGTACGATTTGCCCCGCGCCTACAGGGCCCGCCGCGAGCAATGGTTGGCGCGCAGTGGCGGGTTTCTGGTGCAAGGTTATGGGCAGTTGTGGCGTGAGCATGGCGTCAAAGCCATCGACAGCCCCAGGCATCCGTTTTACTGATTTTTGAATCGCCACTGATCTGCTGTGGGAGCGAGCCTGCTCGCGAAAGCGCTGTGCCAGATTGCATTGATGTCGACTGACACGCCGCCTTCGCGAGCAGGCTCGCTCCCACAGGGGATATGCGTTGCATGAGGAAGTTTCGATGACCCACCACCTCACCGAATTATTGATGTACACCTCCCCCGAACCCATCCACCAGGCCAACGAACGCTGGCTGGTGCGCATCCTCGAGCACTTGGGCGAAACCCGCCTTGATGCCGAAGGCCTGTCACTGCCGGACGTATGGCTGTCGCCGCACTTGCTGCTCACACAAACCTGCGGCTATCCGCTGATGACGGCATTGCGCGGCAAGGTCCGGGTGCTGGCGCGCCCTCGTTATGAACTGCCGGACAGCAGTGGCGGCAATCATTGCAGCCTGATCCTGGGACGCCTCGAAGATGCACGGCAAACCCTGGCGGATTATCGCGACAGCCGAGGGGTGATCAATGGCCGGGACTCCAACAGCGGCATGAATTTGCTGCGCCACCGGTTGGCGCCGTTGCAACGTGACGGGCAGTTTTTTGCTCAGGTCGGAATCAGCGGCAGCCATCGCGAAAGCCTGCGCTGGTTGCGCGAAGACCTGGCCGATCTGGCGGCAATCGACAGCGTGACCTTTGCCTACCTGGCGCGCCACGCCGCAGAGGAGGTGGCCGGTTTGCGCGTGATCACTCGCAGTGCTTTCAGCCCGACGTTGCCCTACATCACCTCAGCCACCGTCAGCGATCAGCAGGCTCAAGCGCTGTTGCAGGCGATGAGTCAAGCGTTGCGTGAATTGCCTGATGTCACCGAAATCCTCGGGTTGTCTGAGGTGTTGCCGGCCAACGAAAGCGACTATCAGGTAGTGCTCGACTATCAGCGTGAAGCCGAGACGTTGGGGTATGGGATTTTGCGGTAGGGGCTGAGTGTTGGGTCGACAGATCTATTCTTTCGCGGGCAAGCAATTTTTAATTCCTAAAGTGAATATAAAAATAAATTTTAAGTATTATTAATGAATAAGGCTCCTTGCTAGGATTCGCCTCACCGGACCACCGGACATTCAGCGACCCCTAACCCAGGAGCCCCTATGTCCGGCGCCGATATTCTTCATCGCAAACACGTGGACGGACTGTTCCGCGCTCATTACCACTGGCTCTGCACACGCCTGCGTCAGTCTCTGAACGATGCCGCCGGAGTCGAAGACATTGCCTGCGAAACCTTCGTGCAACTGCTCGAAGCGCCTGGCCTGACGGCAATCCGTGAACCCCGTGCCTTGCTCACCACCATCGCTCGGCGCCTGCTCTATCAGCGTTGGCGTCGAGGTGATCTGGAGCGCCAGTATCTACAGCAACTGCAACAGGCCGGGCCGATCCACGCCGAATCGCCGGAAGAGCTGGCGCAGTTGTCCCAGACCCTGACCCGTGTGGATCGCAGTCTTCAGCGGCTGCCAGGCAAAGTGCGCTCGACCTTCCTGCTGTCGCGGATCGACGGCCTGACCTATCCGCAAATTGCCGCTGCGCTGGGCATCTCGCTGCGTTCGGTCAGCGACTACATGACCCGTTCCCAGGTCCTGTGCGACCGGCACAGCGCCAATCAATCCCTGAACCGTCCACTCCAGAACAAGAGGTCCGCATGAGATCGATCAAAACCCTGCTCGGCAGTTCGTTGCTGGCCCTGAGCCTGTTGTCCCATCCGGTATCGGCCACGGAAAAAGCCGCACCCATTCACTTCGGTGACATCACCTGGGAAAGCGGCAGCCTGATCACCGAAATCCTGCGCCTGATCGTTGAAAAAGGTTACGGCTACCCGACCGACACGCTGCCGGGCAGCACCGTCAGCCTTGAAGCGGCGCTGGCGAAAAACGATATCCAGGTCATCGGTGAAGAGTGGGCCGGACGCAGCCCGGCCTGGGTCAAGGCTGCCGCGGAGGGCAAGGTGTTCGGCCTCGGCGATACGGTCAAGGGCGCCACCGAAGGTTGGTGGGTGCCGGAGTACGTGATCAAGGGCGATCCCGAACGCGGCATCAAGCCGTTGGCTCCGGAGCTGAAATCCGTTGCTGATCTGGCGAAGTACAAGGACGTGTTCCGCGACCCCGAAGACCCGAGTCGCGGACGCTTCCTCAACAGCCCGACCGGCTGGACCTCGGAAATCGTCAACAGCCAGAAGCTCAAGGCTTACGACTTGTCCGGCAGCTACGTCAACTTCCGCACGGGGTCCGGTGCCGCACTGGATGCCGAGGTGGCGTCGTCGATCCGCCGTGGCAAACCGGTGCTGTTCTACTACTGGTCGCCGACCCCACTGCTGGGGCGATTCAGACTGGTGAAACTCGACGAGCCGCCGTTCGACGCTGAAGCCTGGAAAACCCTGGCCGATGCCAACAACCCGAACCCCAAAGGCACACGCTCGATGCCGGCCAGCCTGGCCATCGGTGTATCGGCACCGTTCAAGGCGCAATACCCGGACCTGGTGACATTCTTTGAAAAAGTCGACCTGCCGATTGATCTGTTGAACCAGACCTTGGGCCAGATGAGTGAAAAACGCCAGAAACCCCGTGAAGTCGCTGAGGCGTTTTTGCGTGAGCAGCCGCAGGTGTGGAAGGGCTGGGTGCCGGGGGAGGTGGCTACCAGGGTGAGTGCCAGCTTGTAGTCTGTTCTGAAAGTTCTGCAGTGTTTGAGCTGTAGATCATTCGGCAGCCAGCGCCGCTTTCACTGTCGGCCGCTGATCTATCTTGCTCTCCGAGCATTTCCCCCTCGACAAGTCGCTGAACCGATTTTGTCCTCAGTAGTGGCCGACTAGTGGCCTTGCAAGCCCAAGGTTGCTGTCTATGATCAGATGTAACTAACTGTGTCGACCGTCATGAGGCGGTCGATGTCTGGTCGCAAGAGTGCGCAATCGAAGGCACCGACACTTGATGACAGGGAGCTGTCCGCTAAATGGAATTTGTCTTGAATCTGTTAGGGCTGGCCCGCATGCGGGCTATCAAGAAAAGGATGTCTTGATGAGTGTGTCGCGATAAGGACCCTCCGCTTGATCATCATTTATCACCTGACAAGTCCTTCTTTTTGGAGGGATGCGTGTGCCTGTTCTGCGGAACGCAGTGGTGGATTTGAAAGACCTGCAACTTTCATCAATCAAGAAATCGCGCGGAAGGTGATACAACAATGTTCAACCTACATCACAAGGCTGACCTGCTGGAAATCGAACGATTCAGCTGCGCGCTGAGCGAGGCTAATGCCAGGTTGGCGGCGATCGGTCGTTCGATGGCGATGATTGAATTCACCCCGGACGGCATCGTCATCGATGCCAATGAAAACTTTTGCCGTGCGATGGGTTACAGCGCCGAAGAAGTGCGCGGCAAGCATCACCGGATCTTTTGTGAAGAGCAGTATTACCGCAGCGATGACTACACCAGGTTATGGCGCGACCTGGCGCGGGGCGAGCCGCTGAGCGGAACCTTTTTGCGCTTGCACAAGAGCGGCCGGGAGATCTGGCTCGAAGCCAGCTACATGCCGGTGCTGGGCCCCGACCGGCAAGTCAGGAGCGTGATCAAGGTCGCTACCGACATCACCGCCCGGGTCAACAAGGAACACGAAAACGAAAGCCGGCTCTCCGCGATCGGTCGCTCCATGGCCGTGATCGAATTCACGCCCGAAGGCAAGGTCATCACCGCCAACGAAAACTTCCTGAAAACCATGCAGTACTCGCTCAACGAAGTGGTGGGGCAGCATCACAGCCTGTTCTGCCACCGTGCCGAAGCCGAGTCCCAGGGTTACCGGAATTTCTGGGCGTCACTCAATCGCGGCGAATACCACTCCCATCGTTTCGAGCGCCGAAACAAACAGGGGCAGACCATATTCCTCGAAGCGTCCTACAACCCGTTGTTCGATGCCAAGGGGCGGTTGTACAAAGTGGTCAAGTTTGCCAGCGACATCACCAACCAGATGACCACCCTGCAAACCGCCGCCGAATCGGCCCACAGTACCTCAGTGCAAAACGACGCCTGTGCCCGCAAGGGGTCAGAGGTGGTGCAGCAGACGGTGCAGATTATCCAGGACATTTCCCGGGACCTGAACGAAGCGGCACTGAGTATCGATGCCGTGAACAAGCAGTCCGACATCATCGGCACTATCGTGCAGACCATCCGCGGCATTGCCGATCAGACCAACCTGCTGGCGCTCAACGCGGCGATTGAAGCGGCACGGGCCGGTGAGCACGGGCGCGGGTTTGCGGTGGTGGCCGATGAAGTACGCAGCCTCGCGGCGCGCACCAGTCAGGCGACGCTGGAGATTGTCGAGGTGGTGCGCAAGAACCACGATTTGTCCCTCAGCGCGGTGTCGAGCATGCAATCGAGCCTGAGCCGAACCGGCCTTGGTGTGGAACTGGCGAACGAGGCGGGAGAAGTGATCCTGGAAATTCAGCAGGGATCGCGACATGTGGTGGATGCGATCAGTCAGTTCAACTCGACGTTGCAACTGAACTGATCGCGGCAAATGCGATGGTTGATAACGATAACGCGTGTTGCCTGGCTGAACACAGCGCTCTTGAGTCCATCGCGAGCTTGCCACGGGCGGCAACCCGCGGCCATTCAAGGCAAGCCGTTACAGCAATGCTTCAGGAACCCGCGGTGTTGCGCCAGGCGTTTGAAATACTCATCGACAGCGGGGTAGTCCGGACGCTCGATCGGGGTCATCAGCCAGCGGTTGACGGACAGGCCGATGACGATGTCAGCCAGGGTAAACCGTGGTCCGGCGACATAGGCCCTGGTGGTCGCGAGTTGATGTTCGAGGATGCCCATCATCTGGTTCCAGCCGCGGACGCCGACTTCGAGGCGATGGGCGTCCTGGAACTCCGGGTCCTTGCGCACCAGCGCCATGAATGCATAACTCCACGACGGATTGAGCTCGGTGGCTTGCCAGTCCATCCACTGTTCCACCCGGGCGCGTGCCGCAGGTTCAGTGGGCAGCAATTCGTTGTGATGGTGGTGGTGTTTGCCGGCCAGGTAACGGCAAATGGTATTGGACTCCCACAGCACTCCGGCGTCGTCGATGATCACCGGCACCTTGGCGTTGGGGTTGAATCTGAGAAACTCGGGGCTGTGGGTGGACGCGAAGCCGCTGCCCCAGTCCTCGCGTTCGTAGGCAATACCCAGTTCTTCGCAGGTCCACAGGACTTTTCTGACATTGATGGACGAGGCTTTGCCGAGAATTTTCAGTGAGTGTTCCATTGAGCTACTCCGTTAGCGAATCGACGCGCTACGGGAATCTGGCAGGGTGTCCACCGATGAGCGACATTCGTTGTTCTGAAAAGGTTAGTTGAAATCCGCTTGCGTGGGGTGAAAGGGCTTACCTGTGGCGAGGGGGCTTGTCGGAACACCACCCCGTTCGGCGGCGCAGCCGTCGTAATCCGGCGGGAGCAAGCTCCCTCGCCACAAAGGTGAAGTGTCGTGCCTATGTACTCTCGCGCACCTTCAACTCAAACCCCATGTCCTGCACTGGCCTGGCCACGGTATTGCCGGCCATCAGCGTGAGCATCTGCTCCGCCGCACGTCGGCCAATGGCCTCGCGCGGGGTGTTGATGCTGCTCAGGCGCGGGACCATGTGTTCGGACATGGGCAAATCGTTGAAGCCGAGGATCGCCACCTGCTCGGGAATCCTGATGCCATTGCGCATGGCTTCAAGCAAGGCGCCCTGGGCCAGGTCATCGTTACCGAAGAAGATCGCATCGACATCGGGATGACTGGCGAGCAATTGCAGGAACAGTTCTCCACCCAAGCCGACCGAAGACGAGCGCGGCGTCAGCACTTCCAGGTCCGGGTCATACAAGCCGGCCTTTTGCAGGGCTTTGCGGAACCCTTCGCCACGCAGCAAGGTGCGTTGATCCAGTTGCGCGCCGATGTAGGCCAGACGCTTGCGACCGCGAGACAGCAAGTGTTCGGCCGCCGTTTCGCCGGCTGCCAGTTGCGAAAAGCCAACGCAATTGAGCCCGGCCGCACTGTCCAGCTCCATCATGTACACGCAAGGAATATTGCTGGCTTCGATCATCCGCCGTGAACTTTCGGTGCGGTCGAAACCGGTCAGCAACAAGCCACGTGGCTGATAAGCCATGTAATTGCGCAGCAGGTTTTCTTCTTCATCGCGCGAATAGTGGAAGTTGCCGATCAGCACTTCGAAGCCCTTGGGCCGCAAAACCTGATGAATGGCTTCCAGGGTGTCGATGAACAGCAGGTTGGACAGCGACGGCACCAAAACCACGACTGATTGGCTCTGGGCCGAGGCCAGGGCGCGGGCGGCAGGGTTGACGACATAGTTGAGTTCCAGCGCCGCTTTCTGCACTTTTTCCACCAGTTCGGTGGCCACGGTGCTGACGCCACGCAGGGCGCGGGAAGCGGTAATCGGGCTGACACCGGCCAGTCGGGCAACTTCGTTGAGGGTAGGGCGGCCAGTGGTGCGGGTATTTTTATCGTTCTTGGTTGTGTTCATCGACGGCTTGCCAAACAAAATTCAAGGCACTAAGGTAGCGCTGTCTCGATGCAGCTGCAAATGCGTGAGCGGGGGTTCGCCTGATCCTCGCTTTTTGGTGTTGGGACATAACCTGCTGCAACCCACAAAATGACAAGAAAGGCGTCGGCAACTCCTGCTTTTGGTCTAGTGTCATAACTGGCAAAGGTAGCGCTGTCTGCGCGCTGAGGTGTTACATGAATCATCCCATCACCGCCCTGGTCATCATGGGCGTTGCCGGTTGCGGCAAGACGTGCGTCAGCGAGGCCCTGTGCCAACTGAGCGGCGCCACTGCCATTGAAGGCGACTCTTTCCACCCTGCCGCCAATATCGAAAAGATGAGCGCGGGGATCCCCCTGAACGACGAAGACCGCGCCGGCTGGCTCGACAGCCTGTGCGATGAACTGTGCCGTGTCGACGCCATGGGCCAGCGCCCGGTGCTGACCTGTTCGGCGCTCAAACACATCTATCGCGAACGCCTGCGCAGTGCCTTGCCGGGCCTGGGCTTCGTGTTCCTTGAGTTGACCCCCGAGGTGGCCGCCGACCGTGTGTCCCATCGGCCGGGCCACTTCATGCCGTCGACCTTGATCGACAGCCAGTTCGCCACGCTCGAATCGCCCGTCGGCGAGCCGCTGACCCTGGCGCTGGATGCTTCGACCCATAGCGTCGAGCAACTGGCTGCGCAGGCTCATGACTGGTGGCTGGCGAACGGCCTGAAGCAGGCGGTATGAGTGTGCTTGCAAAGACAGCGCTGTCCTTTCGACTTTTGATCAACCCGCTTTAATAACAACAACAACCAGGAGACACCCCCAATGTTTGGCATGTCCCACGAGACGTTCCTGCTGCTCGATGCAGTGGTCACGGTGATCGGGCTTATCGTCCTGATCACCAGGTTCAAGTTCCACCCGTTCATTGCCCTGACCATTGCCGCCGCTTTCCTCGGGCTTACCTCCGGCATGCCGATCGGTACCATCATCAAGGCGTTCCAGGACGGCTTCGGTGGCGTACTCGGTTTTGTCGGCATCATCCTTGCGCTGGGCACGATGCTCGGCAAAATGATGGCCGAATCGGGCGGTGCGGATCAGATTGCGCAGACGTTGATCCGCGCCTTTGGCAAGGACAAGGTGCAGTGGGCGATGATGTTCGCCGCGTTCCTGGTCGGCATCCCGCTGTTCTTCGAAATCGGCTTC
The DNA here is from genome assembly GCF_002113025.1 of Pseudomonas sp. B28(2017). Lineage (GTDB taxonomy): Bacteria > Pseudomonadota > Gammaproteobacteria > Pseudomonadales > Pseudomonadaceae > Aquipseudomonas. The sequence continues at coordinate 67,483 of NZ_NEJH01000005.1, forward strand.
GTGTTGCTGATTCCGTTGGTGTTCATCGTGGCCCGCCGCACCGGCGTGTCGATCATCAAGATTGGTATTCCACTGCTGGCGGGGCTGTCCGCGGTACACGGCCTGGTGCCACCGCACCCGGGTCCGTTGCTGGCCATCGGCGTGTTCGGTGCCGACATCGGCAAGACCATTCTGTACGGCCTGATCGTGGCGCTGCCGACGGCCATCATTGCCGGTCCGATCTTCGGTACGTTCATTGCCAAGCACATCCCCGGTCATCCGAATCAGGAGCTGGTGGATCAACTGGCGCGCGAGACGGACTCCACCGATCTGCCGAGCTTCGGCATCACCCTGGTCACCGTGCTGTCGCCGGTGTTCCTGATGTTGCTCAAGACCTTTGCCGACGTGGTGCTGCCGGACGGCAACTTCTTCCGCACCTTCATGGACCTGATCGGTCACCCGATCTCGGCGCTGCTGCTGGCGTTGCTGCTGTCGCTGTACACCTTCGGTCACAAGCAGGGCATCGGTTCCCAACAGATCCTGAAATGGCTGGATGCGAGCCTGGCGCCGACCGCTGCGATCATCCTGATCATCGGTGCCGGTGGTGGCTTCAAGCAGATGCTGGTAACCAGCGGTGTAGGTAACGTGATCGGCAACATGGCGGTGGCCGCGCAGATCTCTCCGATCCTGCTGGCCTGGCTGGTGGCGGCGGTGATTCGTATCGCCACAGGTTCGGCAACCGTGGCGACCATTACCGGCGCTGGTATCGTGGTGCCGGTGGTGGGGATGATTCCGGGTGTGAATCGTGAGCTGCTGGTACTGGCCACCGGTGCCGGTTCGTTGATCCTGTCTCACGTCAACGACGCCGGTTTCTGGCTGGTCAAGCAGTACTTCAACATGACCGTGGCTGAAACCTTCAAGACCTGGACCGCGATGGAAACCATCCTGTCGGTGGTGGGTCTGGGCTTTATCCTGCTGTTGTCGTTGTTCGTCTAATCAGCACCGCAAAACAAATGTGGGAACGAGCCTGCTCGCGAAGAGGGCTTAACATTCAATGAAGATGTTGAATGTAAGTCCGCTTTCGCGAGCAGGCTCGCTCCCACAATGTTATGTGTAGGGTGTCAGGATTTGGTTACGAGCCCATCCGCCCGGAACATCCCGCGAATCCCGCGTACGGCCTGACGAATCCGGTCCTGGTTTTCGATCAGTGCAAAGCGCACGTGATCATCGCCGTACTCGCCAAAACCGACACCCGGCGAGACACACACCTTGGCCTCGGCCAGCAGTTTCTTGGCGAACTCAAGTGAGCCCAGGTGCGCATAAGCCTCGGGAATCTTCGCCCAGACGTACATCGACGCTTTCGGGTTTTCGACCATCCAGCCCAGCTCATGCAGGCCTTTGACCAGCACGTTGCGTCGCTGCCGATACTGCTCGGCGATGTCGCGCACGCATTGCTGATCGCCTTCCAGCGCGGCAATTGCCGCCACTTGCAGCGGGGTGAAGGTGCCGTAGTCGTGGTAGCTCTTGATCCGCGCCAGAGCGTTGACCAGTTCCGGGTTGCCGACCATGAAGCCGATGCGCCAGCCGGCCATGTTGTAGCTCTTGGACAGGGTGAAAAACTCCACCGCAATGTCCTTGGCGCCAGGCACCTGCATGATCGACGGGGCTTTCCAGCCGTCGTAGACGATGTCGGCGTAGGCCAGGTCGTGCACTACCAGCACGTCGTACTGCTTGGCGAGGGCGATCACCCGTTCGAAGAAATCCAGCTCCACGCACTGGGCGGTAGGGTTGGACGGGAAACCGAGGATCATCATCTTCGGTTTCGGGATCGAGCCGCGAATGGCCCGCTCCAGTTCCGCGAAGAAATCCACGCCCGGCACCAGTGGCACCGACCGCACCTGGGCGCCGGCAATCACGGCACCATAGATGTGAATCGGGTAGCTCGGGTTCGGCACCAGCACGGTGTCGCCCTGATCCAGGGTGGCCAGCATCAAATGCGCCAGGCCTTCCTTGGAACCGATGGTGACGATGGCTTCGCTTTCCGGGTCGATATCGACTTCGTAGCGATCCTTGTACCAGTTGGAAATCGCCCGGCGCAGGCGCGGAATGCCCTTGGAGGTGGAGTAACCGTGGGTGTCTTCGCGTTGGGCCACCGTCACCAGTTTTTCGACGATGTGTGGCGGCGTGGCGCCGTCGGGATTGCCCATGCTCAAGTCGATGATGTCTTCGCCACGACGACGGGCGGCCATCTTCAGCTCGGCAGTGATGTTGAACACGTAAGGGGGGAGTCGATCGATGCGCGCAAAGCGGCGCGGCGAACCTTGTTCGGCCATTGTTGCCTCGGATAACGTAAGCGCCCGGAACCGTCCGAGCGACGCTGGTCACTGCGGTGACCTGTGACGGAATGTACGGGCAGCTGTGGCAGACTGTCCAGCCTCCATGTAAACAAATTTTTCCGAGGGAAAGGGTTCAATGGAATTTACCAGCGGCTTCTTGCTGAGCCTCTCGCTGTGCCTGGATATCGGCGTGGCCAACATCGCGATGATCACCCTGGCCATGCAGCGCGGTTATTTCCAGGGCTTTGCGCTGGGCCTCGGCACCTGCGTCGGCGACCTGATTTATGCGGTACTGGCGCTGGCTGGCATGACCGTGTTGCTGCAGTACGAAAGCGTGCGCTGGGTGTTGTGGATCGGTGGCTCGGCGCTGCTGGTGTACTTCGCGGCAAAGATGATCTATTCGGCGATTCACCACGAGGCGTTGCTGGCCGAGACGGCGGAGGTCGGGAATAACTCCCACCGCAAGGAATTCTTGCGTGGGATCTTTCTCGCCATGTCCTCGCCCAGTGCCATTCTCTGGTTCGCGGCCGTTGGCGGCACCCTGATCGCCCGTTCCGGTGGCGGTGGCCCGCTCAGTTCGGCACTGTTTCTCGGTGGTTTCCTCTGTGCCGGGCTGCTCTGGTCGGCAGGTTTGTGCTTCGCCGCAAGCCATGGCGGCAAGTTGCTGGGCGACAAGCTGCTGCGCTATTCCTATATGGCATCGGCGGCGATCTTCTGCTATTTCGCGGTCTACGTGATTCTATCTGGCTATAACGAGTTCGTCGGTGCCGCTGCCGTAGAGCAGTTGCACGCGCTGTAATTGGGCGAATCGGGTTTGGCCTCTATACTCCCAGCCGAACCCACTTTTCGCTCCAGGAGTCGAGCCATGGATGAGCAAATACGCGTTGAAGTGACGGAACCACGCTTCGAACATGGACATTTCCTGCTGATCGCAGGGCTAGGCGGACGATTTACCCAGCAAACCACCCAGGACATTCCAGCACTCTGGGATACATTCATTCCCCACATCGGCAATGTTCCTGGTCAGAAGGGCGAAGTGACCTACGGCGTCTGCTGCAATTTCGATGGCAAGGGCGGCTTCGATTACATCGCAGGCGTCGAGATCAGCAAACTCGACGACTTGCCGGAAACCTATCGCTGGGTGGAAGTTCAGCCGCAGCAGTACGTGGTGTTCGAACACAAGGGACCGCTGGACACCCTGCCGCAAACCTTTCAGTACATCCATGGTACGTGGCTGCCGCAGTCCGGCCACGAGCTGTTGGCGGCCCCGGAGTTCGAGCGCTACAGCGAAGACTTCAACCCCAGGCTCAACACCGGCAGGCTGGAAATCTGGTTGCCGATCAAGGCATGACACCTGCAGCGGGAGGCGGATCAGCCGATTCGTCTCTCGATGTCCCACGGCGGCTGATTTATGATCCCCAGCCTTTCCCACGCTGATCCCGAGCTGCCATGAACACCGTCATCCGCAACGTCACCCCCGCCGATCTTGACCGCTGCTTTGCCATCGAAACCCTTGCCTATGAAGGTGATGAAGCCGCGACCCGCGAGAAGATCGCCACCCGCATCGCCACCTGGCCCGAGGGTTTTATCGTCGCTGAAGTGGACGGGACAGTGGCCGGTTTCATCAATTCCGGGGCGGCGTTTCAGGTGGAAATGTCGGACGAGGCGTTCAAGGAACTGATCGGCCACGACCCGGCCGGGCCGCACGTGGTAATCATGTCGGTGGTGGTGCACCCGGATTATCAGGGGCAAGGCCTGGCCAAACTTCTGATGGGCGAGTTCATCGAGCGCATGCGTGCGATGGGCAAGGTCAGCATCAACCTGATGTGCAAGGAGCGGCACATTCCGTTGTACGCCGGGTTCGGTTTTGCCTACGTCAAACCCTCGGCGTCCGACCATGGCGGCATGGCGTGGCATGAGATGGTGCTGGAACTCTAAACCCAGCACAGATCCCCTGTGGGAGCGAGCAGGCTCGCTCCCACAATGGTCGTACCTAGAACACCAACCCCATCCGCCGTTCATAGCCGATCCGGCCCTTGTACGCCTCGCCGCTGTCGACGAAGCCAAACCTGGCGTACAGGCCGATTGCCGCCGCGTTGTCGGCATCCACCGACAATTCCAGCCCCTTGATTTCCGGCCAGGCCCGGCGCGCCGCCTCGGGCAGCGCCTGCAGGCAGGCCTTGCCGTAGCCTTTGCCTTGAGCGCGTTGATCGACTTGCAGTGCATGCAGGGTGGCGCTGTGTTCATCGGCCCAGGCCGGCAACACCGGCGGGCGCTTGAGCAGCAGGAACGCGACGGGCACACCTTCGGCCAGCAGGGCGAATCCCTTGACGCCGGGGCCGGGCCGGGACAGCAGGGTGTGCAGGGCACCGTGGATATCACCGGAGAACCTGACTTGCTGCGGATGCACTTGGATGGCCTCGACTTGTTGGCGCTGCCGCGAGTTCAGGCTTTCATAAGGCACCAGTCGGGCTGTCACGGGCGTGTCCTTTTTCCTGCATGAGTGAATCCCGGATTCTAGCGAGTCTGCTCGTTTGGATTATTTTTATTTCACCTGTCGATTTGCCGGATCGCCGGACGACTAAGGGTGTCTTCACTATAAAAACCACGGAGAACCACCATGAACTCGCAAACCCAGATCCAGAACCTCATCGAGAACTATCGTCAGGCAGTCAAGGCCAAGGACATTGAAAAAGTCATGGCCCTGTATGCCGATGACATCGTCTCCTTCGACGCGGTCAAAGCCCTGCAATTCAAAGGCAAGCCGGCGTATCGCGCGCATTGGCAGGCCTGCATGGAAATGTGCCCCGGCCCGCACATCTTCGAATTCCACGAAATCACCATCGAGCCGTCCCAGGAAATTGCGTTCGCTCACTGGCTGGCAAATTGCGGTGGCACCAACGACAAGGGCGAAACCCAGTCCTGCTGGATGCGCGTCACCGCTTGCTATCGGCAGGAAGCCGGGCTGTGGCAGATCGTCCACGAACATTGGTCGGCGCCGTTCGACATGACCAGCGGCGCGACGCTGTTCGACCTCAAACCCTGATCGTCGGGAAACCGAGCCAGAATGCCAATCAGCGGCCATAGTTGATCGTTCGATAAGGAGAGCGTGATGAAGTATTTATGCCTGGTCTACAGCGATGAGCGTCTGTTGCATTCGCTACCGGAAAGCCCGAAGGACGAAGAGTGCATGGCCTACGCCGAGTCGATCCAGGGCAGCGGCCGGATGGTCGCCGCCGAGGCGCTGGAATCGGTACAGACCGCCACTACGGTGCGCATGCGCAACGGCAAGATGTCGATCACCGACGGCCCGTTTGCCGAAACCAAGGAACAACTGGCCGGCTTCTACCTGATCGATGCCAAGGACCTCAACGAAGCCATTCAAGTCGCCGGCAACATTCCGGCGGCCCGGGTCGGCAGTGTCGAAGTGCGCCCCGTTCGGCAGTTGAATCCTTAAGATGCCGGGGCTGCCGGTTAAGGCGCAGGTCGAGCGGGTCTATCGCGAAGAGTCGCGGCGGATTCTTGCGACCCTGATTCGTTTGCTGGGGGATTTCGACCTCGCCGAAGAGGCCTTGCACGAGGCGTTTTTCATCGCGGTCGAACGCTGGCAGCGTGATGGCGTGCCGGACAATCCGCGGGCCTGGCTGGTGTCCACCGGGCGTTTCAAGGCCATCGATGGCTTGCGCCGGCGTGCGCGTTTTGCCGCGTCGCAACCCTTGTTGATCGCGCAACTGGAGGAGCTGGAGCAGGCCGACTGGAGTGCTGAAGACGTGGAAGACGATCGCCTGCGGCTGATCTTCACTTGCTGCCACCCGGCCCTGGCGGCGGACGCGCAAGTGCCACTGACGCTGCGGGAAGTCTGCGACCTGACCACGGAAGAAATCGCCCGGGCCTTTCTCTCGGCCCCGGCCACCATCGCCCAGCGCATCGTGCGCGCCAAGGCGAAGATCCGCGACGCGAAAATCCCTTATCAAGTGCCGACGCTGGCTGAGTTGCCCGAGCGTCTGGACAGCGTATTGCGGGTGATTTACCTGGTGTTCAACGAGGGCTACTCGGCGTCCATCGGGGCCGAACTGATCCGTGAGGAATTGACCCGCGAGGCGATCCGTCTCGGCCGGTTACTGGTGGAGTTGTTGCCGGAGCCGGAGGTGATGGGCTTGCTGGCGTTGATGCTGTTGCACGAGTCTCGCCGCCCGGCCAGGACCTCGGCGAGCGGCGAGCTGATTGTGCTGGATGAGCAGGACCGTTCGCTGTGGGACGCCGGGTTGATCACTGAAGGCTGCGCGTTGATCGAACAGGCATTGAGCATGGGGCGATTCGGACCCTATTGCCTGCAAGCGGCCATCGCGGCGGTGCATGCCGAAGCCCCGGCGGCGGGGGAAACCGATTGGCCGCAGATTGTCGGTCTGTATGACGTGCTGCTGCGGGCGGTGCCGTCGCCGGTGATCGAGTTGAACCGGGCGGCGGCGATTTCGAAACGGGATGGACCACTGGCGGGGCTGACGTTGGTGGAGGCCATTCTGGAGCGGGGAGAACTGCTCGACTACCACCTTGCGCATTCGGCGCGGGCGGAATTTTGTCGGCAACTGGGCCGCAAGCAAGAGGCGCGGGCGGCGTGGGAGAGGGCGCTGGCGTTGACCCGGCAAGAGCCGGAGCGGCGGTTTATCGAAGGGCGGCTAAGGGCATTGGAGTAATGTGATCCTACTGGCCTCTTCGCGAGCAGGCTCGCTCCCACACTTGACTTGGTCTGAATGTGGGAGCGAGCCTGCTCGCGAATGGCCGCGCCACTATTCCAGCATCTTGCCCAGCAACCAGCTCCCCGCCGGCCCCGGCGGGTTCAGTCGCGACCACAACGCATCCACCGACACCGCTTTCGGCCAGCCGCGCACCACCAGTTCCTGCAACGTGCCTGGCCCGAAGCGCTCGACCAGCCAGCGGGGCAGCGGCGCCCAGCCGAATCCGCCCTGGGCCATTTCCAGCAACATCAGATAACTCGGTGCCGACCAGACGCGACCCTTCGCCCGGCTTTCATAGGGATTGATGATGGTGGCCAGACGCAGCTCGCGGTGCTGCTGCAGTGCGTCCTGATCGACATGGTCCAGCGTTGCCAACGGGTGTGACGGGGACACGAACAAGGCGATTTCCGTGCGCTCGTCCACTGTCGAGTTGACCAGGTCCGGCGGGTAGCTGTCCTGCATTTCGGCGAAGGCAATCTGCGCCCGGCCGCTTTGCACCAGGGACACCAGGTCATCGCATTCGGCGATCAGGCATTCGAGCTCCAGGTCCGGGTAACGCTGCTCGAAGGCGCTGAGGGCGGCTTCGAAGCGGTCCGATTGATAGGTATCGGACAGCGCCACCGTCAGCTTGGCTTCCACCCCTTGCGACAGTTGGCTGGCGGTCATTTCCAGGCGACTGGTAGCGGCCAGGATGTCCTCGGCCCGTTGCAGCATGACGTGCCCGGCCGGGGTCAGTCCGGGCTTGCGGCTGCTGCGATCGAACAGTGTCAGGTTCAAATCGATTTCCAGGCTGGCCACCGCCGCGCTGATGGTCGACTGACTGCGGCCCAGCTTGCGCGCCGCTGCGGAAAACGAGCCTTGGGTCGCGGCTTCGACAAACGCCAGCAACACTTCGTGAGAAGCCATGAACTATCGCCTTGATCGATGGTTATTGGTTATGAAGTATCGGTGTGATGACGGATCATGGCAACCACAGTCACTCAAGGGAGTTCGGCCATGAGCGCCAACAAGTCCATTACTGAACGTATTTTCCAGGCCGTCGGTTTCGAACTGTTGGCCATCCTGATCTGTACCCCGTTGCTGGCCTGGATCATGAAGAAGCCGATGCTGGACATGGGCGCTGTCACCATCGCCATGGCAGCCTTGGCCTTGGCCTGGAATGTGGTGTTCAACGGCTTTTTCGATCGCCTGCTCAAGCGCCTGGCCATCGTGCACAACGCCTGGGTCCGCGTGGTGCATGCGCTGTTGTTCGAAGGCGGGCTGGTCGCGCTTGGCGTGCCGCTGATTGCCTGGTGGCTGAATGTCAGCCTGTGGCAGGCGTTTGTGCTGGATATCGGCGTGCTGCTGTTTTTCCTGCCATACACCTATATCTATCACTGGGTGTATGACGTGGTTCGTGAGCGGATGGTGATGACTCGCGAGGTCTGCTGAATAGTGTGTTTGTGGCGAGGGAGATTGCTCCCTCGTCACAAGTTTTTCCAACTGCCGTTGTTACGTGACTTACAAAAACATCCCCCCCGACGCCTCGATGCGCTGGCCATTGATCCACTGGCTACCCGGCGCCAACAGCAGCGCAATTGCAGCGCCGATGTCATCCGGCAAACCGGCGCGACCCAGGGCGGTGTTGTTCGCCACCAGGGTGTTCAACTCGGGGTTGTCGCGCACGGCGCCACCGCTGAAATCCGTTTCTATCGCCCCCGGTGCCAGGATGTTCACCGCGATGTTGCGTGCGCCGAGTTCCTTGGCCTGGTAGCGGGTCAGCACTTCCATCGCGCCTTTCATCGCCGCGTAGGCGCTGTGCCCCGGCAGACTGAAGCGGGCCAGGCCACTGGAAATGTTGATGATGCGACCACCGTCATTGAGCAATGGCAACAGCGTTTGCGTGAGGAAAAACGGCCCCTTGAAGTGGATGTTCACTAACAGGTCGAACTGTTCGACGGTGGTGTCGACGAAGTTGGCGTGCAGGCCGATCCCGGCGTTGTTGACCAGAAAATCGAAGTGCTCGCGCTCGAAGTGGCTGTGCAAGACCTTCGCCACTTCGCTGCCGAAGGTGTCGAACTGCTCACTCCGGGCAACGTCCAGTTGCAGCATGACGGCGCGACCGCCAAGGCTTTCAATCTCGGCAACCAGTGCCTGCGCCTCATCGGCGCGGCTGTTGTAGGTGCCGATGATGTCGATGCCTTGGGCGACCAGATGCAGGGCTGCGTTTTTGCCGAGGCCGCGGCTGGCGCCAGTGATCAGTGCGATTTTACGGTTCATGGGACTTCCTCAGGTGCAGTGGGCGGTTGATGTGAGGAAGTTTATTTATCCGCTTGGTGGTGATAAACAGAGTTAAACCGGAATCACTGGTCGGATAAGTCGAACAATACAAGAGCAGGCCGATGAACAAACTTGAACTGTTGCGCACCTTTGTCCGTGTCAGCGAGATGTCGAGTTTCACCCTGGCCGGCGAAAGCCTGGGCCTGCCTCGCTCAACGGTGTCCGAGCATGTGCAGGCACTGGAGGCCTTGCTCGGTACACGGCTGTTGCAACGCACCACGCGTAAAGTGCAGGCGACCCAGGATGGCCTGGTGTTGTACGAGCGCAGCAAGGACCTGTTGTCGCACATGGACGAAATCGAGGGGTTGTTTCGCCAGGACGAGGCGTCGCTGGTCGGGAGGATTCGTATCGACCTGCCGAACATTCTCGCGCGTCGGGTGGTGATGCCGCGCTTGCCGGAGTTCATGGCGCAGCACCCATTGCTTGAACTGGAAATCAGCAGCACCGACCGCCGGGTCGATCTGCTTGCCGAGGGCTTCGATTGCGTGCTGCGCATCGGCGCCCAACCGGATCAGTCGGTGGTGGCGCGACACCTGTGTGACTTCACCATGGTCAACTGCGCCAGTCCTGCGTATGTGCAGCGCTATGGCGTGCCCGAGCGGCTGGAGGATCTGGCGCGGCATCGGCTGGTGCACTATGTCGGTGTACTGGGCGGGCGTTCGGAAGGGTTTGTGTACGTCGACAAGGGGCAGGTGCAGCGAATGCCGATGGCCGGCAGTGTCACGGTCAACAGCACCGATGCCTACGAGGCCGCCTGCCTGGGTGGATTCGGCTTGATTCAGGCGCCGAGGATGGGCATGCAGCACTACCTGCAAAATGGTGATTTGGTGGAGGTGTTGCCGCAGTTCAACGCGCCGTCCATGGAGGCGTCGCTGCTCTATGCCCGGCAGCGGCATTTGCCGTTGCGGGTCAGGGCATTCATGGACTGGCTGGGGGAGGTGATCCGCTCAGAAGCCTGAGACCGGACCCTGTAGGTGACAGGCCCCTGTGGGAGCGAGCTTGCTCGCGAAAGCGGTGTGACAGTCAACATCAATACCGAATGTCAGACCGCTTTCGCGAGCAGGCTCGCTCCCACAGGTTTTGCATCAGTTCCCAGGCCTTCGGATCAAACGTGGAAGTAACCCACGCACGAATCGAACGGCAGGCGCTTGAGTTCGATCTTGTTCAGGTCGAGCACTTCGCGCAGGGCCTTGGTTTCGCCCGGGAAGTTGCGGTAGGCGACTTCGTCGAGCACCACGATCGCGCCTTTGGGCATGTACGGCAGGAAGGTTTCCAGCGCGACTTTGGTCGACTCGTACAGGTCGGTGTCGAGGATCAGCATGGCCACGACCAGGTCCGGCCGAGTCTTGACCCACTCCGGTACGGTCTTGACGATGTCGCCCTTGACCAGCTCGCAGCGCGGAATGCGGTTGACCGGGCGCAACAGGTCGTTGGCGTCGATCATGTCCTGGATCAGCGACTGGTCGGTGTCGGCGAACATGGTCTCGTTGACGTCGGCCGGGTCTTCTTTCTTGTCGATGCTCTGGAAGCCTTCGAAGGTATCGAAGCCCACGATCGAGCGGTTGATCGCATACGGCTCGAGAATCATCGACAGGTGCATGTAGAGCATCAACGAGTTGCCCTTGTACACGCCACACTCGATGATCGCGCCCGGTACTTCAGCGACCTTCTTGAACAGCTCCATGCGCGACAACGCAGCGGTCACGCCAATGCGGTTGGCGAAGACGAATGGGGCGTCGGCCACGTATTCGGCATCGACTCGTTTCAGGACGCCGGAACGGGTTTCGTTGTACTGGGCCTCGGCGGGCGTGATGCGACGCTTGGTCATTGCGGGATTCCTCGGAAGTTCGAAAAGTCGTGGACGTGGAAGTAGTCTTTGAAACCGGCGCCGACATCCGGGCAGGCGCTGTCGACGTTAATCGCGCCGCGCTGGTGCTTGAGGTCGTCGAGGTGCATCAGGCGAAAGTCCACGCTGAAGCGGGTTTGTTGCGTGTAATTGGGCACGGTGCCGTGCAGGTGCGAACCGGAGAACACCAGCATCTCGGCCGTGTTGCCGGCGATGCGCAGCTCGCTGGCGTCGTTGATCGCTTCGGTGGGCACCGGGTGTTGGCGCGCCTCTTCCTTGACGTTGTCCTTGGCGCGCTGGCGTTGTACATCGATCCAGTCAGACAGGCTCCACTGCGCCGAGGTATTTTTCACCGGGACGTCGAAGTAGGCCGGGTTGATCATCATGGTCTGGTCAGGCTGGATCGTGTAGACCGGCATCCAGGTATTGATCTGGCAGTCGACACCGCCGTACCAGGTGTCGCGATGGGGCTTGTAGGCATAGCTGACGCCGGCGTGCAGGTAGTCGTAGTTGGGCACGACACGGATGCGCGGTACGTCGAAAATGAATTCCTCGGGAGCGGCACCGATCTCGTCGGTGAAGCTGCGGATCAGCTCCTTGGCACGCAGGCTGTTGGTGAACTGGCCCTTGAGGCGAGTCACCAGCACCACGAATTCCTCCACCGGCATCAGCGTGTGCAGCGCCTGGTGGTTGGTTTCGCCATCGAAGGCGGCCGTGATGCTTTCCTGCGCGAACGCACAGAGTTCTTTGGCGGCGCGTAACTGCGTGTTCAGGAAAATATCGCCCGCGTAAATGGCTTCTTTAAAGTCAGCTTTCTGTTGCAGCTGATTGATGTACAGATTCACGGTTCCTCTCCTGAATACATCGAGTGTCTTATGAGTCGGCATCGCGCTAACAAACTGAAGGGTTGCCGGAGGCGTGGTGCGTCAATAAAGCGCAAGCCCTCGAGTTTGTGAGCAAATGCCGTGCCGCTGGACGAAAAAAATCCCGGCGGGAAAACCCGCCGGGATGATGTGCTTCGAACCTGTACCCTGTGGGAGCGAGCAAGCCCGCTCCCACACACATGTTTTGCCGCGATTCAGAACAACTGTGTGAACAACCAGTACAGGCTGCCCGACAGCAGGATCGCTGCCGGCAACGTCAGCACCCAGGCCATCAGCAGGTTGCGGATGGTCTTCATCTGCAAGCCGCCACCGTTGGCGACCATGGTCCCGGCCACGCCTGAGGACAGCACGTGAGTGGTCGACACCGGCAGGCCGAACATGTCGGCGGCGCCGATGGTCAGCATCGCCACGGTTTCTGCCGAGGCACCCTGGGCGTAGGTCAGGTGGGTCTTGCCGATTTTCTCACCGACGGTCACCACGATACGCTTCCAGCCGACCATGGTGCCCAGGCCCAGAGCGATGGCCACGGCGATTTTCACCCACAACGGAATGAACCGCGTGGCGTTGTCGATCTGTTGCTTGAACAGTTGCAGCTTACCGCTGGTGTCGGCGTCGAAATTGCCGACCTTGTTCTTGTCCATCAGGCGAATGGTTTCGCTGCTCAAATACATGTCGTTACGCACGTTGCCCACGGCCTCGGCCGGGACTTTCGACAACGAGCCATAGCTTTTCACCTGAGCGCCGATGCTGCCGGTCAGCGCAGCCAGCGCCGGCACTAATTGCGGGGTCGCTTCCTTGGAACGCACGTATTCAGACAGCACCGGGCGCGGGTCGGCGGGTGCTGGCAGCGGCGCAGCTTTCACCAACGCTTGCTGGGTGACTTCGGCGACCGCCGCGAACTGCAACGCTTGATCCGCCGGCATGGTGCGGTTCAAGGCGTAAGCCATTGGCAGCGTGCCCACCAGAATCAGCATGATCAGGCCCATGCCTTTCTGGCCGTCGTTCGAACCGTGGGCAAACGACACGCCGGTGCAGGTCACGATCAGCAGGCCGCGAATCCACCATGGCGGTGGGGTCTGGCCCTTTGGCTCCTTGTACAGCGCACGATTCTTGACGAACGCGCGCAAGGCCAGCAATAGCAGCGCGGCGCAGCCGAAGCCGACCAGTGGCGAGAGCAGCAGGGCGTAACCGATCTTGGTTGCCTGGGCCCAGTCCACACCGCTGGTGCCGTCGCGGCCGTGCATCAGGGCATTGGCCACGCCGACCCCGATGATCGAACCGATCAGGGTGTGCGACGACGACGCCGGCAGCCCCAGCCACCAGGTGCCGAGGTTCCACAGGATCGCGGCGATCAGCAGGGCGAAGATCATCGCGAATCCGGCGGACGAGCCGACTTGCAGGATCAGCTCCACCGGCAGCAGGGCGATGATGCCGAACGCCACCGCGCCGCTGGATAGCAGCACCCCGAGGAAATTGAAGAAACCGGACCAGACCACCGCCACGTTCGGCGGCAGCGAGTGGGTGTAGATCACCGTGGCCACCGCGTTGGCGGTGTCGTGGAAGCCGTTGACGAACTCAAAGCCCAGGGCGATCAGCAGCGCCACGCCGAGCAGCAGAAATGGCGTCCAGGTGGTCACCACCGTGCCGAGTTCGTTCATGTCGTGCATCAGGCTGTAGGCGGTAAACAACAAGCCGATGGCCAGCACGGCAACAAACACCACGATGGTGATCAGGCCGGGTTTTTTGTCGAATTGCGGTTTAGCGCTACTGGCGGGTGCCGAGGTGGCGGTGAAGGAGGGCGTAGCCATCACGGACATTCCTGAGGAGGGAAGGAGTACCGGTGATAATCGTTGGCATTTGTTACAGGGAGGCTGCTCTGGGTCAGTGTTTGGGTTTTTTGCAGGGCCGCTGATCTGGAATCAATCGCTGACTCCTGTAGGAGCGAGCTTGGGCCGGCACATCCAGCATTGATGTTGGCTGACACTCCGTCATCGCGGGCAAACCCGCTCCCACAGGGGGCAAGGTGCGTTCAGTAATCCTGCTGCTTGCGAAACGCCCAGCGCCCGGCGATCACGGTAAACGTCGCGACCAGCGCCACGAGGATCCAGAAACCTTCCGGATCACCGGCCAGCGGAATGCCGCCGACGTTCATGCCGAAGAAACCGGCGATAATATTGATCGGCAGCGCCAGCACCGTCACCACGGTCAGGGTGAACAGCGTGCGGTTGGTCTGTTCGTTGATGTTGGCGGCGATCTCTTCCTGCAAAAGCTTGATCCGCTCACCCAGCGCCGTGAGGTCGTTGATGATCAGCGCAAACTCCTCGGTGGATTTGCGCAATTCCTTCACGTCTTCCTTTTGCAGCCATTGCGGCGGCCGGTTGAGCAGGCGCAGCAATGAGCCTGGCTCCAGCGCCAGCAGCCGTTGCAATCGCACCAGCACCCGGCGATTGGCGCCCAGCTCGGCGCGGTTGGTCGACAGCCGCGAGGACAGCAGTTCGTCTTCGATCTGATCCACGCTCTGGCTGGTCTTGCGCACGATCTGGGTCAGCACTTCCCCCTGATCGCGCAGCAGATGCACCAGCAGTTCCAGCGGGGAGCGAAAGCATTCCCGGGCCTTCACCGACGAGCGCAATTTGTCCACCGAGTGCAACGGTTGCAGGCGGGCGCTGATGATCAGCCGGCTGCGGGCGCACACCCACAGCGTCGAGACATCCGACGACACCATGTTGCTGAGGTTGAACACCACGTCGTTGACCACCGCCAGCAACGCGGAGTCGACATGCTCGATGCGCGTAGAACGCGAGCCTTCGTGCAGCGCTTCGAAAAACTCCTCGGGCAACTCCAGATGACTCTTCATCCAGCGTTCGCACGCTGCATGGGCGAGGTTCAGGTGCAGCCACAGAAATTGCTCGTCGCTTTCCGGTTGTTGCAGATACTGCAAGGCCTCGGCGGAATTGATTTCCCGGCCGGCCTCACCGGGGCGAAAACTGAAACCGTAGAGCAGGCCGAACAGATCCGTGTCGCGATGGCTTTGATCGATGCTGTGGTTCATGAGGACTCGCAAGGGGAGGCGCCTGTCACGTGTTTTACAGGTTCACTTGAGCGGCATCATCGCAAGCCGGGATGACGTTTTTGTGACGGGGAAATAACGCAAACGATTGCCCTACCGGCGGTCGGATTCTTCTCAAGAACCGCTCTGGCCCGCCGATCACGCTTGGGTTAAGTTGCGCGCCCCGGCCATTGGCCGTGATCGCAGACAGGGATGTCCGGACACCTTTCACGCCTTTGCGGGGCGTGCCTCATTCCTGTCATGAGTACCATCCGATGCTTTTGCAAAAATCCCTGAGAGCGCAAATTCTCGCCCTGTTGAGCGGCAGCCTGCTGGCGATGCTGTTGATCGCCCTGGCGTGCTTTCACTTCCTGTCCAGCGGCGTGCAGAGCTACGCCAATCTGATCGAAGGCCCGCTGCATACCTCGCAATTGATCGATGAAGCCAACCTGCAATTCAAGGTGCAGGTGCAGGAATGGAAAAACGTCCTGTTGCGCGGCAAGCAACCGGCGGACCTGAGCAAGTACTGGGGGCAATTCGAAGACCGTCAGCGCGATGTGCAAAACATCCTTGGCGAACTGGCCGGGCAGAAGGGCATCGACCCCCAACTCAAGCGCCGCATTGAACGCTTGCGTGACGAGCATCGTCAGTTGGGCGCGGCCTATCAGAAGGGCCGGGACGCGTTCGTTGCCGCAGGCGGCGACCCGACGGCGGGCGACACGGCGGTCAAGGGCGTGGATCGCGCCACCAGCGATCAAATGAGTGAACTGGTCAGCGAGTTGCGCAAGCAGGGCGCCGAGCAATCGACCCTGATCAGCGCCAGTGCCGATCGCACGGTGTTGCTGGGGCTGATCGTGATGCTGGTGTCGGGGCTGCTGATCGGCTTGCTGAGCTTGTGGCTGGTCAACCGCAACCTGGTCGAGCCGATCCGCAAACTGATCGAATACGTGGCGCAGCTCAGCCAGGGTCGTTTTGCCGAGCGTGTGGCCAGCACCCGTCAGGACGAGTTGGGCCGACTGGCGATGGCTGCTAACACCCTGCGCGATTTCCTCGCCGAAACTTTCAGCCGCTTGCAGCGCAGCGCGTCGGACCTGGACAGCGCCAGCGGTGAGTTGAATTCGATTGCCACCGTGATGGCTGGCGGCACCAACGAGCAGTTCAGCCGCACCGATCAGGTGGCCACGGCGATGAACGAAATGTCCGCCACCGCACAGGAAGTTGCCCGGCATGCCGCCGAAGCGGCGCGGGCCGCCGACGATGCCGACCAGTCCGCCCAGCAGGGCGAAAAAGTCATGCAGGGCACCATCCACACCATCACCCGGATGCGTGGTGAAATCGCCAACACCGCCACGGTCATCCGCCAACTGGAAACCGACAGCGGGCGCATCGGCAAGGTCCTGGAAGTGATTCGCGGCATCGCCGAACAGACCAACCTGCTGGCGCTCAACGCGGCCATCGAAGCGGCCCGCGCCGGTGAGGCCGGACGCGGATTCGCGGTGGTGGCCGATGAAGTGCGCAGCCTGGCCCAGCGCACGGCGGCGTCGATTATCGAGATCAACCAGATCATCCATACCGTGCAGACCGGTGCGGTGGAAGCGGCCCAGGCAATTGAAAGCGGTCAGTCACGCAGCGAAGAAAGCGTGCAGCAAGTGACCGAGGCTGGCGCCATGCTCGAACGCATCACCCTGGCCGTGGAAGCCATCCGCGATATGAACCGCCAGATCGCCACGGCCGCCGAAGAGCAAACCTCGGTGGCCGAAGACATCTCGCGCAACCTCACCGAGATCACCAGCATCGCCAGCACCAACCTGGACAACGTGCAGCGTACTGAAGCGGCCAGCAACAACCTGCACGGTTTGTCAGGGCAGTTGAACGAGGTGACGGCGCGACTGAGCGCTTGAATCCCGAATGCACAAAAGCCGCACGACTTCTCAATCGTGCGGCTTTTGTGTGTTTCGGGATCAGGTGTCCTGTTTGTTTTTCAGGACCTTGCCGTTGGAAGCATCGATGTCCACGTCCCACTCGACGTTTTTGGCGTCACGCAGTTCGATTTCGTACTCGTAACCGTTGAAGTGGTTGTCCAGTTCGGTTTTGGTGATCGTTGCACCCGGGTGCAGGTCGAGCGCGATCTTGTTCAGGTCTTCCAGCGGCTTGATCTTGCCGTCCTTGACCAGTTGTGGGATCTCATCGACCCGCACATCGGCCTGGGCCAGGCCCGCGCTGAGGGTCAGGGTTGCAGCGGTAAACAAAGCAGTCAGGGTCTTCATGGGATTCTATCCTTGGGCGATCCGTTCAAGTGAGATCAGGTTAGCGTGGGTAACTTAATCCACCCTTAAAACCCCCCTGCATGCCTTGCATCAATGCCTGTGGGAGCGAGCCTGCTCGCGATGCAGGCTCCTCGGTGTCGTGACAGGCAGGGATCAATAGCCGTTGTTCTTCAACACTTGATCGACACTCGCCGCCGGACGTTTATAAAACGCCAACAACTCTCTGGCGCGGTTAGTGAAAATGCCGTCGACACCGGCGTCCATGACTTTCTGATAGTCCACCGCCTCGTCGACGGTATAGACGTGTACCAACAGGCCCTGACTGTGGGTGTACTGGTTCATCCACGGTTGCACCAGGTCCGAGTAGCTCTGGTCGCCACCCTGGGTCAGTGCGGCGGACGGTCCGGTGCCGATGGCACCTTGGGCCTTGGCGTAATCGATCCACTGCTGGAATTCGGCTTTGTCCTTAGGTTCCTGCCTGGCGTAGTAAGCGGCTTTGTCCTTTTCGCCGGACTCGGCAAATGTCACCTTGGACTTGGGCTCGATACTGCCTTCACCCACCCACAACAGCAGGATTTTCGGCACCGCCGGCATTTCCTTTTGCAGCAGTTCGAGGCTGCTCTTCTCAAAGGTCTGCAGGACCACCTTGCCTTTACCCTGGCCGACCGCCAGTTCGCTTTTCGCCAGTTTCGAACCGGTTGGGTTCAGCCAGCCACGCGCCTGAAGTTTTTCCTTGAGGTCGTGTTCGATGCCGGGAAACTGCTTCGGCTCCTTGGTCTCGATGTACAGACCGGGCTTGTGCAAGGCGTTGCCCTCGGCGATGTCGATGACTTCATCAAGGGTCAGAATCTTCAGGCCGGCGAAGGCCGGGCGCGCGCGATCCGGGTATGCGGCGTTGAACCAGCTGCCCGCATCCAGGGTTTTCAGCTCGGCCATGGTGAACGCATTGGCCGGGCTGTCCTTGCGCTCGGGGAATTTGCTGGCGACGTCGGTGGTGCGTTGCAGGTTGTTGTCGTGCAGGGCAAACAGCACGCCATCCTTGCTGCGCTGCAGGTCCATTTCCAGGTAGTCGGCACCCAGGTCGCGAGCAGCCTTGTAGGCGGCGGCAGTGGATTCCGGTGCATCGAAAGACGCGCCACGGTGAGCGATCACCGCTGGATGCGGAATACCCAAACGGGTTGCCAGCGCCGTCGGGCCGGGTTCGCTGGTGGCCTGTGCCTGGCCGAAGCCGAGCAACAGGCTCAGTAACAGAGCGCTTTTACTTTTAGTAAAGGGTGCAGGCATGGTCGAGATCCTTTCGCAATGAGGGGGCGGTTCCTTTTAACAACTGATCATTGCACACGCTATCGCGAGAGCGACACAAACCTGTTCAATGCAGAATTTTTTCAGCGCTTTTGTTCGGTTCTTTGCAGTAACCTTGGCCTCGGCCATTTCCCCGGCAGAGGGAAACCCATGCAAATGCCTTGCGTGTAAACCATCGATCAGCGGTCCGTTGCGACCTTATGTGAGGTTCACCATGCGCATCACTTCCCAGCTTATCTGCCAGGCTGCCGACCAACTCAAAGGCTTCGTCGGCCTCAATCGCAAGACCGGTCACTACATCGTGCGCTTGGGCGAAGACTCGTTCGGTATGGACGTGGCGGACGACGGCATCATCCCGACCAGCGAGTTCGTCTGGGCCGCGGGGCCCGGACAGGCCATGACGCTCAAGCGCGAATTGATTCAGTTGCTGCTGGAGCAGAATATCGATGAGCGTATCAACATCACCGAGCCCTTGCGGGTGTACATGAACCGGCGGGACGTGCCGGAGATTTCGGCGGTTCGCAGTCTGGTTCAGGGCTGAGTCATTGCGGTGAATTGACGGACCCCTTCGCGAGCCTGCTCGCGAAGACGGCCTTAAACACACCACATCATTTACAGACTGAATTCGTAGGCCCGCTCAACCCGACACACCCGCGTATGACACCGGGCATACCAGGTCGAGCGCCCACGTTCGCGAATCGCACTGTGCTGTGGATGATGCTTCCACGCCAGGATGGCCGCTTCACTGGCCCAGTACGACACGGTTATTCCCAACCCATCCTCGCCGCGAGCCGATTCCACTCCGAGAAACCCCGGCTGTTCACGGGCCAGTTCCAGCATCCGTGCGGCCGCTTCGGCGTAACCCAGGTCGCCCTCGGTGCGCACCGAGGTGAAGATCACCGCGTAATAAGGTGTTGCTGGCGTATCGGCGATCATGATGGCTGCCCTGCACAGGCTGCGACAAAGGCGCCAACCAACGGCGGCAAGACGCCCTTGAGCGCCGCCCGCTCGGGCTGGAACAAGGTCGCAACAAAGAACGGATGGTCGCTGAGTTCGAACGCGCGCAGCTCTTGTTGCGAATCGTGGCCGACGGCGTGAAGTTCATGTTTGAGCAGCTCCCCTTCGAACTGTGGATTCACTCCATAACGACAGCGATAGCCTTCGCGAATCTCGGTGCATCCGTACGCCTCGGCGATCAACGAACCTTCACGTAAATGAATGCTATCGACCGCTTCCACCAGCGCGCACGTCAGCGGTGTCAGCAGCGCGCGTGCTGCATCGGGCGCCGTCTCGCCGTGTTCGGCATCCGACCAGCCCAGCACATTGCGCGCATATTCCAGCACCGCGTGTTGAAAACCACCGCAAGTGCCGAGGAAAGGTCGCCGTTGTTCGCGGGCAAAACGGATCGCCAGCAATGCGCCGTCCATGTTGCGATACGGGCTGGCCGGTACACACCAGAAACCGTCGAATGTGTGCAACGGTGAATCGGTGTGGATTTCATCGGTGGCCAGCCATTGCCATTGCAGGTTCAGGCCGGTGTACGCGGCGACCCTTTCGAGCGCGATGGGGATGGCCTGGTGGGCGGTGACGTGTGGGTCGTAGTCGCCGATCAGGGCGATGCGAATCGAACGGGTTTCCATGAGGGGCCTCTGCACTTGTTGATTCCTGGTGCCCACTATAGATTGGCGTTCACGCACTCAATATTGGCGTTTTCCCAAGTGATCAATGCAGCGACGCACTATCGACTGGACTACCCGGACCTGGCCCTGATCCTTGCGCTGGTGCGCGGCGGCTCTCTGGCCCGGGCCGCACAGCTGTTGAAGGTGGATGTCTCGACGGTGTTTCGAGCGGTTCGCCGGCTGGAGGCTGCACTGGGTCAGCAACTATTCGAAAAGAGCCGCGCCGGTTACCTGGCTACCACCCTGGCGCAGTCCCTGGCTGAACAGGCCGAGCGCGCTGAGCAGGCGCTGGAGGCGGCGCGCATTGGTGTGGAGCAGGGCGGTGAAGTGATCAGCGGCATCGTGCGCCTGACCTGTACCGATTCGGTGCTGCAAGGTTTGCTGTTGCCGGCGCTGGCGCAATTCATGCCGAACTATCCGGCGCTGACGCTCGAACTCAGCACGTCCAACGATTTTGCCAACCTCAGCCGTCGGGATGCCGATATCGCTCTGCGCCTGACCCGCTCGCCACCGGAGCACCTGGTAGGACGGCGACTGGCGGATATTTCCTACCGCGTGTGCGCCAGCAAGCGATACCTGCAATCGGCCAACACCACAGACCTGGCCTCATTGACCTGGATCGCCCCGGACGACTTCCTGCCCGATCACCCAACCGTTACCTGGCGTCGCCAGGCCTTGCCGGGCGTAACGCCGGGCTATCGCTGCAACAGCATGCTTTCGGTTACAGAACTGGTCAGGGCGGGGCTGGGCGTCGCGGCATTGCCGGACTTTTTGATCGGCGACGAATTACAGCCACTGGGCGAGCCGTTGCACGGATACGACACCGCGCTGTGGCTGCTGACCCGTCCCGACTGCCGCGCCTTGCGCTCGGTGGTCACGTTGTTCGATGAGTTGGGGCGGGCGCTGAAACTGCCGTGAAGCCGTTCAGCGCCAGTTTCATTCTGAAACACATCGGCCGTTCAAATCAGCGCCGGCAATCGTTCGGCGCCACCGTCGACGTTGTCATTTATTACACCTGATAGCAGGCCAGAAACATGTCCAGCGCCGACTCGGCCACCCGGTGTTGTTCTTCGGGTGGCAAGCCCGGCTTGCCCATGGAAATCTGCGGCCAGAATGCAAATGACTTGAGCAGCCCCTGCACCTGTTGTGCGGCAAAATCAGGGGCAATGGCTTTCAACCGGCCATCGGCCTGAGCGGCGCGAATCCATACCGTCAGCCCTTCTTCGCGCTTACCCATTCGCGCCACCATATCCTGCGCCCGCTCCGGGGAATGAATCGCCGCCGCTATCGCCACCCGAGCCAGGTTGAGAAAATTGTCATCACCCAACATTTGCAGTTTGGCCATCAGCAATACGCGCAATTGGTCGCGCAACGGCAAGTCGGGACGGTAGGCCGTTTCCTGTTCTGCCGTCACCCTGGCCCATAACTGATTGAGGATCTCGGCGAACAACTCTTGCTTGCTGGGGAAGTGGTTGTACACCGTGCGCTTCGACACGCCTGCAGTGGCAGCAATCTTGTCCATGCTGGTGATCTCGAAACCGTTGTCACGGAATTCGTCGATCGCGGCTTGAATGATCGCTTGGCGTTTTCGGTCGGTGAGGCGCTGTGGAGCTGTCATAAGTACGCTTCGGCAGGAAGAAAGGGAGAATTACACTCGGTAGTTTACTTGTCATCGATTTTGATGCAACCTAGAAACTACACTGTGCAGTGTAATGTTTTGTTAATCCTGCCCAGTAAAAAATAGAAAGTCCGGCTGATGCGTGCGTGCCTTGGCCATTTATCGTCCCAAAGCGGAGAATCGCGTGATCCGCGGTTTTTCTGGAGTCATTCAGTCATGGCCAATTCAATCTCCCCGGCGGACAACGCCTCCACGCCTGAAGCGTCCCGACAGGCTCAAGGGCAGTATCAAAACTTCACGCCGATTCAACGTTTAGGTTTTGGCAAAACCATGGGCATTCTGTGGAACGCGCTGTTCCACAAACC
Source organism: Pseudomonas sp. B28(2017) (assembly GCF_002113025.1). GTDB lineage: Bacteria > Pseudomonadota > Gammaproteobacteria > Pseudomonadales > Pseudomonadaceae > Aquipseudomonas. Next base: position 89,863 of record NZ_NEJH01000005.1, read on the forward strand.
GCAAAACACTCGCCCGAGTGCGCCCGTCCCGGTGCAAGCCCTGACTCAAGCCGCGCTGATCGCAGCGCCCAATCACAGCGTCTATCGCCTGGGCCATTCCACCGTGTTGCTCAAGCTGCGCGACAAGTTCTGGATCACCGACCCGGTGTTCGCCGAGCGGGCCTCGCCCGTGCAATGGGCCGGCCCCAAGCGTTTTCACCAGCCACCGATCAGCCTGGAGCAATTGCCACCGATTGAAGCGGTGATCCTGTCCCACGACCACTACGACCACCTGGATCACACGGCTGTGTTGAAGCTCGCGGACAAGACCAAACACTTTCTGACCCCGCTGGGCGTAGGTGACACCCTGATCAAGTGGGGCATCGACGCCAGCAAAGTCCGCCAACTGGATTGGTGGCAAGGCACGGAAGTCGATGGCATCCAGTTCATCGCCACTCCATCGCAGCATTTTTCCGGCCGTGGCCTGTTCGACAGCAACAGCACCCTCTGGGCCTCGTGGGTGATGATCGACGGTGACACACGCATCTTCTTCAGCGGCGACAGTGGCTACTTCGACGGCTTCAAGCGCATCGGCGAACAGCACGGCCCTTTTGACCTGACCCTGATGGAAACCGGCGCCTACAACGTCGACTGGCCGCACGTGCACATGCAACCCGAACAAACCCTGCAAGCCCACCTCGACCTCAAGGGCCGCTGGCTTCTGCCGATCCACAACGGCACGTTCGACCTGTCGATGCACGCCTGGTACGAACCCTTCGACCGCATCCTGGCCCTGGCCTGGGAACGCAACGTATCGATCACCACACCGCAGATGAGAGAAGCTTTCAACCTGATGCATCCGCAGCGCGGCGGTGCGTGGTGGCTGGCAGTGGAAGGGGAGAGTGATCGGGTGGTGGCGCAGAGCGCGTAGAGTGATGAGCCCTGTAGGAGCGAGCTTGCTCGCTCCTACAGGGGGGCATTTATCGTCAGTCAAAGAGTTGGCTCACTCCACCATCGCAAAATCCGCCCGCCCAACCGGATTCGGCGTAGACCCTTTCACATTCATCCCTCGACCCGGCGCAAACCCCGGGAAGAACACCAACCCTTCGGCTTCAAGTCGGTAGGCCAGCGCCAGGCGCGTGACATCCAGCACTTCCTGGCGCGCCTCGAAGCGTTGAATGGCATCCACCGAGACTCGGGACTCCCGCGACAGCTCTTCCACACTCCAGCCCAGCATCGCTCGGGCCTGGGCGCAGTGGACCGGGGTGAATTGGAAGAGGGCGATACGTTCCAGGGTGATTTTCATCGCTTGAGAGGCCATGGTGTTCTCCGGGCTCGAGAGTGTCAGTTCAAAATATACTGTGTTTTTGTACAGTTGTTTTGAGCCCGGATCAAACGTATTTTTTGATTTGTCTTTTCAGGCAGACGAACGGCGCTGGGCTTATTTGCCCGCCAACCCCGGCGCTTCCCGCACGATAAAGTGATCCAGATTCTCGATGTTGGCGCTGAACACCCCGAACGTCTGCTCGGGGTTTTTCTTGCTCGGCACCTGCTTCAGCGCAGGCTGAACCCCATAAAAGAAACAGTACAACTCGCGCCCGCTCTCGATGGCGTGCTTGATCTCCTCCAGGAACGCCTTGCGCTTGCGGTAGCTGTCGATCAGCTTTTTGCTCAGGTAGACATTGACCGAGTAAGGCTTCTTCTCGAACCAGACCTTCTTCTCGAAATCGATGCGAAAACTCTGGGTGTAGTCCTTGATCTCCTTGACCTTGCCCCAGTAGATCAGCCCCTTGTTGTCCTGCAGGTACTCGATCTTCTTGAAAAACGAGCCGTAAGGCGCGGTGTGCTCGCCAATCTTCAGCGGTACACGCTTGAGCAAATCCTTGTCGTCGAAGTTCGACACAAAACACTCCACCGGGTGGGCGAAAACGCTGGTCTTGTCCGGTGCCGATTCCCTGCCCGGTTGCTCGACATTGCCTGGCGCCGAAGGCGTCAGTGACTCTTCTCGCCTCCCATCCGCCGCGACCTTCGGACTGGACGGCTTGCGCACATACTCGCGCCTGGTCAGTAACAATTCCGAAGGGAAATGCTCCTCGCGACTGTCATCCGTTTCCGCATCCTCCATACCCGACGCCGGCGTCTTCAGGCTCGCGTAAGGACACCCCTCGACATGTCGCGTGCCCGGCAGGTTCTTGAAGTGCGGTGTGCGCACGTAATTCACATTCCTGGCGTTGAACGTGCCCAGCTCATTGCTCGTATCGAACGCCAAACGGCAGGCATCGTTGGGGCACTGGAAATGCTCCCTGGCGGAGTCGAAATCCATCGTCTCGTCGAAATTCAGATCCCGAACGTCGTAGATCGACAACTTGTCGTTGAGGCTGAGGCAGTAGGCGAGGTCGAATTTCATGTCGGGTTCCAAGTCCTTTAGGTGAACAGCTTCCAGTGATGGCGCATTCGAAGCAATAGCTACACTGAGATCACTTCGATATGGCCGGGTCTGCACAGTCCATCAACAGAGAGCGGTTTCATGAACCATTCAGATGCTTCGCCGCCCCTCCCGGAGCCGGGCCGGATAGCACGCCGGGATGAACAGAGCGGTTGGCGCCGCTGGCTACCGGGGTTGGGCATGCTGCGCGAATACCAATCGGCATGGTTGCGTTACGACATCGTGGCCGGCCTGGTGCTGACCACGATGCTGGTGCCGGTCGGTATTGCTTATGCGGTGGCATCGGGCGTGCCCGGCATTTATGGCCTGTACGCGACGATCGTTCCGCTGCTGTTCTATGCCTTGTTCGGCCCCAGCCGGATTCTGGTGATGGGGCCGGACTCCTCCCTGGTGGCCGTCATCCTCGCTGTCATCATTCCACTCTCCGGCGGCGACCCGCAGCGAGCCGTCGCCCTGGCGGGGATGATGGCAATCGTCTCGGGAGCGGTGTGTATCCTGGCCGGCATGGCGCGCCTGGGTTTTATCACTGAGCTGCTGTCCAAGCCGATCCGCTACGGCTACATGAACGGCATCGCACTGACCGTATTGATCAGCCAACTGCCCAAGCTGTTCGGTTTTTCGATTGAGTCTGGTGGTCCGCTGAGTAGCCTATGGGCCATCGCCTCGGCGGTGATGGAGGGAAAGGTCAACTGGACCACCTTCATGGTCGGCGGGCTCACCCTGGCAGTGATCCTGCTGCTCAAAAGAAGACCGCAATGGCCGGGCATCCTGATCGCCGTGGCAGGCGCGACGGTCGCCGTGGGCGTACTCGACCTTGCGACACGCGCCGGTGTGTCGGTCCTCGGTTCGCTCCCGCAAGGCTTGCCCGGATTCGCCATCCCCTGGATCACCAGCGCCGATATCGTCCCGGTCTTGATCGGTGGCTGCGCCGTCGCCCTCGTCTCGTTCGCCGATACCAGCGTGCTATCCCGTGTCTACGCGGCACGCACCCGAACCTACGTCAACCCGAACCAGGAAATGGTGGGCCTTGGTATCGCCAACCTGGCGGCCGGATTTTTTCAGGGGTTCCCGATCAGCAGCAGCTCGTCACGTACGCCCGTGGCCGAGGCCGCCGGAGCCAAAACCCAAATGACCGGCGTCGTCGGCGCACTGGCGGTGGCCTTGCTGCTGGTGGTGGCGCCGGACCTGCTGCAACACTTACCGTCCAGCGCACTGGCGGCGGTCGTGATCGCCTCGGCCATTGGCCTGATCGAGATCACCGACCTGCGCCGGATCTATCGCATCCAGCGCTGGGAGTGCTGGCTATCGATTGTCTGCACGGTCGGCGTGGCCGTGTTCGGCGCGATCGAAGGCATTGGCCTGGCCATCGTGATTGCAGTCATTGAATTCCTCTGGGATGCCTGGCGCCCGTATTCCGCGGTATTGGGGCGCGCCGACGGGGTCAAGGGCTACCACGACATCAAACGCTATCCGAACGCGCACCTGATACCCGGCCTGGTCCTGTTTCGCTGGGATGCGCCGTTGTTTTTCGCCAACGCCGAGTTGTTCAGCGACCGAGTGCTGGATGCCGTGGCGGCATCGCCCACGCCCGTGCGCTGGCTGGTGGTCGCCGCAGAGCCGGTCACCAGCGTCGACGTGACCTCTGCCGACATGCTGGCCGAACTGGATGACACCCTGCACGCGGCGGGTATCGAGCTGTGCATTGCCGAGATGAAAGACCCGGTCAAGGACAAGCTCAAGCGCTTCGGGTTGTTTGCACGGTTGGGGGAGACGGCGTTTTTTCCAACGGTCGGGACGGCTGTGGAGAGTTATGTGGCGAACTATCAGGTGGATTACAGGGAGCGGGAAGATGAAGGGAACGGATTGCCGTGAAACCCGCGAGATCGAAATAGAGACTTCACATCAAGGAGCGAACCATGCCGAATAACTGGCCCGCCGGGATTGAGCACGTCGTCGTACTGATGATGGAAAACCGTTCGTTCGACCATTTGCTGGGGGATTTCAGCAGCATCAACCCTGCGTGCGATGGGATCGACCGTCATGCGCCCAGTACCAATACGCTGAAGCTGGCCAGCGGCAGTTCGGTTTTGATCACTCAAACGTTTGAGGACCCGAAGGACTACAGCCTGTGGGCGCCACCGCCTCCTTTAGCGCCCGCATTGCCGGCCAGGGACAGCGAGGGTTTCGACCTTGGCCACGAGTTCGAAAACGTGGAGAAACAACTGGGCGTGTCCTTCAAGACCAGCCCGGCCAACCCTACGCTCGCCGGGTTTGCTCAGGACGCCTACGAAAAGGCCCGCAAGGACCTCAAGGTGTACAAAACCTGGTCGCAATCCATGGCCCAACGGGCGATGAACTACATCCCGTTCGGCGCCACGCCAGCGGACGATACGTTGCCGGCAATCCAGGGGTTGGCGCGCAATTTCACCGTGTGTGATCGCTGGTTTTCTTCAGTACCGGGCCCCACCTGGCCGAACCGTTTTTTTGCCATGCTCGGCAGTTGCAATGGTCACCTGCTGATGCCCTCCACGGGCACAGTGCTGGCCGGGATCAAAAGCCTGATCGCACAGTTCGGCGGCGAGAGTATCTTTTCGCTGCTGCGCAACAACGGCCACGACGTGCGGATTTATTCCGATGGCTCGATCCCGCTGGCAGCGCTGGTCAAGGGTGGTTTGCAGCACCTGAGCATCGACGACTTCAAGTCGGACGTCGCCGGTGACAAGCTCCCCGAACTTTCCTGGATCGAGCCGAGCTATGGCCTGCTCAACGGCAAACTCGGGCCCAATGTGTCGCATCATCCACCCGAAGACCTGCGCTTTGGCGATCAGTTTGTCGGTGAGGTGTTCAATGCCTTGTCGGCCAACACCGCTGTCTGGAACAAAACCCTGTTCGTGCTGCTGTACGACGAACATGGCGGCTTCCATGACCACGTGGTGCCGCCGACTTGCGTGGCGACCGGTTCAACGGCCGATGTTGAGTGGAAGAATCCCTTCACCCGTCTCGGCGTTCGGGTGCCGGCGATCCTGGCTTCGCCGTGGCTCAAGCCAGGCTTGATTCCCTGGACGGGCAACGTCCAGGCCCAGCATTACGATCACACCAGCCTGCTGGCATTTCTTTGCGATCACTTCAAATTACCGCGCAGTGCCCTCGGCCCGCGAGTGGTCGCGGCGCAGCACTTCGGCAACGCGCCTATCTGGCGCGCTGCACCGGGAGTAACGGCTGCGCCAAAACTGGCGGCCACCGTGGTGCCAAGTCGTGTTGGATTGCCATTGATCGAGTCCGAACTGGCGACCCAGAGTCGGCAAGTGGTGGACAGCGCCACCGGTTACCTCGACGGCCTCGACCCAGAGCAGATCTGGAAGAGCAGCGCCCAATGGGTCAGCGGTTTTCTCGGCAACCGCAGCCGCGCCTTGGCTGATCCGGCTCAGGCCGCGCTCACGCCTGCCGCGCCCAGTGCCGACAGCCTGGAGGCGAAATTGCGGCGCCTGCAGGATTTGATGGTCACCGCCCAAGGACAAGCCGTTCGCCCCGTTGCGGTACCTGCCAGCAAAGCCTTGGCGGAACCAGGAGCGGAAGCTGCGCCAACGCGGCTGCGCGTCCTGTGCCTGCCTGGTGTCGGATTCACGCCAGCCGGCCAGGGGCAGGGCGGCATCGATGCGAACTGGCAGGACCAGTGGCGCTCATTGATCCGTACTCAACTGGCACAGAACGGTCGCCTCATCGATGACCAGGACATCGACTTCCTGTCCTTCGATGAGCAACTCAAGGAGGGACCGGACTTCGCTCAGATCACCCGAGGCCTGGCGATGCTGAGCGCCGACGCCAGGGGCAAGGCCGACGAGAACTTCGGCAGTTGGGGCCTGCCGGTCAATCAGATGTTGCGCACCACGGTTGGCGCCATCGTGCAATGGATCGAAGACGCCGAGTTGCGCACTGAACTGACGCAACATCTGTTGGCGAAGGTCGAGGCATTCAATCCGCAGATCATCTTCGCCCAAGGCCTGGGCAGCCTGATCGGCTATGACGCCCTGCGCCGGTCGGTGGCAAAAAAAGGCTCGGCACTCAAACGCATCGATGGCCGAGTGTTCGTCAGCTTCGGCTCACCGATCGCACTGCCGCTGGTGATGCGCGAAGTGTGGGGCGGGCGGGTGCTGCGCCTGAGCGAAAACGGCCGAGGCATCCGCCGCTGGTTCCACCTCCACAACCCCAACGACGGCTTGCTGACCCGACCGATCACCTCGCCGGATTCCGCGCGGGTCGACCTGCAAACCGAATTCAGCGTGCCGCTGCGTGATGACCTGCTCGACCTCAATCACGCCGCCCAGGCCTACTTGTCCTCACCCACCAGCCAGACCGGCCTGTGGCCGCAACTGGCCCGCGATGTGGTGGCAGCGCGAGCGCTGGAAGTGCCGGCATTCCTGTCCCGCAGCGGCCAACGCAAACGTCGCGCCCTGGTGGTCGGCATCAACGACTACCTCGACCCGAGCGCACGCCTCGAGGGCTGCATCAACGACACCTACCTGATCAGCCGCATGCTTCAGGAAAGCGGCTACGACGCCGGCGACATCCGATTGCTGCACGACGCCCGAGCGACCCGGGCCAACTTCGTCGAGCGCCTCGAATGGCTGGTGGAAGGCGCCCGTGCCGGCGACGAGCGCGTATTGTTCTACTCCGGCCACGGCACTCAACTGCCGGTCTACAGCAGCAGCGGCGAAGCCGACTGCATGGACGAAACCCTGGTGCTCCACGATTTCGACTGGGACGACGAAAGCACCCACTTCACCGACAAACTGTTCCGCCAGTTCTACAGCCACCTGCCATTCGACCCGGACGGCCACGGCGCCAGACTCACCGTCATGTTCGACTGCTGCTACGCCGGCGGCATGACCCGCGGCAACGGCCGCGTGCGCGGCATCACCCCACCCAGCGACATCCGCCACCGCATGCTGCGCTGGGACCCCTACGCCGGTGACTGGGACCGCCGCGTCTACGCCACCGACGCCGACCGCCGCGATTTCAGCGAACAAGACAACAAAACCCGCGGCCTCACCCGCGCCCGCAACACCCAAGGCGCCGCCACCGGCCTGCGCCCCGAGAAAAAAGCCCAACTGCTGCGCCAAACCAGACTCTACGGCCACCACGGCCCCTACATGCCCCTGATGCTCTACGCCGCGCGGGAGAACGAAAAAGCCAATGAGTATGAGGTGGGGTCGAACAGCTACGGCGCGTTCACCTATGCGTTGGTTGAACAACTGCGCAAATTGCATCAGGAGGATGCGACGTTGGGGTTTGATCAGTTGATTGAGCGGGTGGGGAGTGTGTTGAGTGCGAGGTCACTTGGGCAGACGCCGGAGATTGTTGGGCCTCGTGGGGTTAGGGCAGCGGTGTGTCCTTGGCGGATTAGTGGGTTGGGGAGGTGATGCTTTAGCGTTATCACCACCAAAGTGTCCGTCCGGCGAAGTCATCTACCCAGCCCTGCAAGCCAAGACATGGTGTGCACTTGAGTTTTCAGAGGACGCGATTGTCTTTAACGTCTGAAGCGCGGATATTTCCGTACCTCATTGCCTGGAAGATTTTCGATGAAACTACCTGAGATCAGTACGTTTATTGCTCGATGGCCCTTGTTGGGCCTGGCTCCCCCTGCCGCTTGGCTGGTTTCTCAGGACTGCGAAAACCAAGTTCTGGCTTTGCTGGCACGGCTTGGAGCAGGTTATCGACGCCATGGAAACTGTGCCGTCCACGAAACTGCCGTTGTTGAGCAAGGCGCTGTATTAAAGGGCGCGATTATCATCGGCGCAGGATCCTTCGTGGCGGCGGGTGCCTACCTACGTGGAGGCGTTTATCTCGGCAGCAATTGCATTGTTGGCCCAAGCTGCGAAGTGAAAAGCAGCTTCATGCTTGGCGGAAGCAAGCTGGCACACTTCAACTTTGTCGGCGACTCATTGATTGGCGAGAACGTGAATATCGAAGCAGGTGCAATCATAGCCAATTACCGCAACGAGCTAGATGGTGCGGATATCAAAGTCCGCTATGCAGACAATGTGATCGAGACAGGAGTTAACAAATTCGGTGCCTTGGTCGGCGATGGCTGCAAAATTGGGGCGAACGCAGTCATCGCTCCCGGTGCGCTACTGCGGCCAAACACACATGTCCCACGTCTCGGGTTGATTGACCAGTTTGCCTACGATTAAGCAGCATCAACTGGAAAGCCGGCCAGGCCCTGCTCGTGGCTGCTCTTGCTGGGCCCGTGAGTTTCTGATGCTCTACGCCGCGCGGGAGAACGAAAAAGCCAATGAGTATGAGGTGGGGTCGAACAGCTATGGGGCCTTCACCTATGCCTTGGTTGAACAACTGCGCAAGTTGCATCAGGAGGATGCGACGTTGGTGTTTGATCAGTTGATTGAACGGGTGGGGAGTGTGTTGAGTGCCAGGTCGTTTGGGCAGACGTCGGAGATTGTTGGGCCTAGTGGGGTTAGGGCGGCGGTTTGTCCTTGGCGGATTAGTGGGTTGGGGAGGTGAGGGACCGGTCTATCGAAAATCTACGGCTTCGGCTAGTTTGGCTAACTCCATGAAGGTGCCACATGAATGAACTGGTGCAAGTAAACATGCACGAAGCCAAATCCAAGCTCTCCCAACTTGCTGAGCGAGCATGGCATGGCGACAAGGTTGTGATCACCAAGGCTGGCAAGCCATATCTGGATCTGCTGCCCCATGTCGATACGCCTCGGGTGCGCAAGCCCGGGCGGTTGAAGGGGAAGATTCGGATGTCTGCGGATTTCGACAAAACACTCGATGATCTAATCGATGGATTTGAGGACCGTCTATGAGGTGCTTGCTGAGTTGATGTTTCCCAAACTGATGCAGATCATTTGTGGGAGCGAGCCTGCTCGCGATTCGCAAGAACAACGCAGTAACCAGGCCAGCCCCAATCTTGTGGCGAGGGGGCCTACCCCCGTTGGGCTGCAGAGCAGCCCCAAAATCTGCAACCGCGGAGCATCAGACAAACCGAATTATGCGGATTGAGGATCGCTCTCGAAAAAATTGGCTGCCTGAAAACACAGGCAGCCAATTTTCTATGTGGGTGAACAATCAGTATCCACGCATCACCCGTGATGCCTTCCGCCACCACGATTCACGCCTGTTGAATGGATCATCCGCCAGAACACACGGCATATCCCGCAACCGAATCCAGGGTTCATTCTGCTAGTGCTGCATACCGAGCGACATTTGAGGCCAGTCCAGCACACTTAGCGTTGGCCGCTCCACCATTCGCGACGGCCGCGCATCACGCAGCGCAGACACCACCTGATGAGTCAGCCACTCCCGCAGCAATCGATTCTCAGGGCAGTAGTGATAAATCAACAACGCATACACACCTGACTCGCTCAACATCAAACGCTCTTTAGCGGCGCCGTAGAGATCAACGAGCATCATTCGCCTCTGGTCCGCATCGAGCTTGCGCGTCACACGCTCATCAAGGTGTTTACCCATCAGTCGACCGAGATCATGCGCGCAGAACCACGCCTAGTTCTCCAAAAGGAGGGCATGCAGCTGGATGTTGTGACGAGTAAACAGGGTGGGTTTGAGTGATTCAGGCATGTCGGGCCTCCTGGAGCGGAAGCACGTGGCTGGATCTGTGGGCACGGCGAGTCACCTTTATCGTGAAGGTCGGATAGTCAGGCATTTCCTTTACCTCTGGCTGCTTTCTTAGGGCATTCGTTAAGGGTGTCGGGAGCTAAGAAACCCACCAGAGACGGGCCGGACATATTCCCCTTTCGGGTCTTGTATTCGCCCACTCCTGACATAACGGGAATTTTTCGCAGACGTAGAGAAACCGCAGACGAAAAAAAGCCGCATGGCTGTCGGGTGCGGAGGACCGCTCTGGTTTAAGGCGTTTCTTAGGCGCCGAATAGATAGATTAGGGGGGGAGGGGGGCAATGCCGTACGGTCAACCCTACGATAGTTGCTCAACAATTGTCAGCTGAAATTGACTATCAGCACTCAGGATGCTGACTTACAGGTCACAAGCTCAGGCTCAACAGTGTTAATTAACACGTGTGCCGCAGTATTGAACGTATTTGAGACCACGAGTTTTAGTTCCTCGGGAGTTAGATATCCCAGATCAGTGATCTGGTTTTTCACGCGAAGAAGTTTTGTGGCAGAACGCATGACATCCTCCATAGGACCTCGACCGATTTTAGCAGCCGTGTCGAGCCAACCTTCAGCTATAGCGATGGCAAGGGGAGGGTTCCCACCTATTGATGCACGCTCGAAAATCTGAACCATTGCATCCTCAGTCAATTGCTTTAACAACTCCCAGCGATACGCGTGTCCCTCGCCTCTGTCCAACAAAGTACCTCGTACCCACAGTCGCTGAAACGCGTTGCGAACACCACCTGCAAACCGCGCCACACGCTCGCGATTCTTGTCGGTGAAACGCCATGCGACGATGTCAGGTGCCAATACCGTTGTCATAAATGCCCAGACGTCATCACGTAATGCTTCGCCAGTCCTTAACTCCTCTAACTGGCCAAGGTAAATGGCTGCGTCTTGGTCAAATTGCGCTCTAGTAGCTTGGGTGTTGGTAATTGGAAAACCCGCGTTTTGAGCAATCCTTCTTAGCTCAGCAGTTATATTGACGGCCACGCTGTCAGCTCTGGTCCCACCACTTGGGGCGCTGGTCTTCAAGGCTGCGTATTCACTTAAGCGATCGATGCTTTCTCTGGCAGAAGGAGCTTCAGTCTTTATTTTCTCAAGGATTGTGGCGACACCGTGTGCTTTCAGCCGCGGTAGAAGTGGAACGCGCATTATTCACCCTCTCTAAAGTCGGCTGTTGCAAGAATCAAAGCCTTGAACTTCCCAGGCGCATAGCTTCGCATCTGTCGGATGTTCTCTAGATTTTGTCCGGGAAATGACATCTCCATCCACGCTCTCGCTTGGTATCCGATTGAGCCTTCTTCATACCGATCAATATCCGATTCATTCTCTACGTCCAAGGCGGCATCGATAATCTGTGTCATGACATCTGCGACCATTGCCTGGAGCGTCAGCGCATCTCCTTCGACAAACCTTGTGCAAATGCTTTCGATACTGGAGTTGACGTATAGCCTTACGTTACCGCTGAAGTCCGCATCCAATGTTGTGGGACTCCAATCTACAAGCCAAGGAGCATATTGCTCTGGCCTGCCCTTGAAACTTTCGGAAAAGTTGGCAAGCTCAACAGGGAACCTAGAGTCGCCACCATCTTCGATAAGAATATGTTTGTGGCACTGCCAGAGACGTGCGCCCCGCTGCTTCGGCGATAACGGCTCCCCAGAGTTAGCAGGGGCTTCAAGAACGATTCTGAGGCTAAGCTGTAATTGCCCTGAAAGGGTACGCCCTGGAATTGTTGCCTCAAGCGTAACCTCTGGTTTGTTGATATCTAATACTGCAGTCTTCAGGCGATCCACTCGACGGGGCAAGCCGCCAGAGCCGGTACCAGCCACGAGTACTATCGCCAGTTTCAGATCAGCAGCATTAATTCCCAAACGATCTGCTGCTTCAGTAAAGTCTATTTCGACATGAACATTGACTTGGATGTCTTGTTCATAATCCCAGTTCTCCAGAATATCGGAAGCCGGGGATAAGGGTTCACTAGGGGGGCCGATCATCCAACCGCTGAAATTGACAACTTCATTTGGTAGGGTCAGAAATGGGAGGGCTATACGGCTCATTCTCTAGCCTCGTTCAGAAAGCGAAGTCGCACTCCTACAGCGGCTTCAAGTGGACTTACAACCGAAATACTGATTGTGCCACTTTCAGTACCTACCTTGATTGTTGGCCCAAGAGTGATTTCGTTAATGGCACCGAACGACATCCCAATTACCCGGGTTTCAAAGCCAGCTGGTAGGTCTTCACCATCAGCTACGGCACCGTCGGCAACAAGATGAGATTCAGCTGAGACTTCAAGTGCTGCGTTCATCCCATCGTTTTGCAGGTCCGCTTCAAAAATTGCGCAACGTCCATTTTTAGCGTCAATTTCGAGACGAATAAAGCGGGCTGGCGATATGAAAAGTTCCTGCTTTACAGATGTTGGTCGTACGCCTTGCCTAGGTTTTCCCGGACCTTTTCCGGAAACTGAATCTAGCAGACGTCCTAGGCGGCTGGCAGTACCAGCAAGCGAAGGACCGCGCTCCTTACTTTCACTTGCCACTGACAAAACCGGTGCCGCGAAGTTACTGGCGGCCTGCTCGATTCGCTTGAGAGCGCCACGCACAAATGTTTTCGCGTTACGGTTCGGAAGATTGTCAGGAATCCAATCATCATGCGCAGGAGGTTCGGACATGGCAAACGCGGATTCCACTTCATCTTCATCGGAACATACAAATACTCCGGCCCACTCAAAGCGCGAATCGGCAAAAGGTGTACCCTCAATATACTTCACGACCAGCTCAACAGGTCGCATCAAGGCGATATGGCTGGCCTGTTGAGGTATCCCTGAGTCCTCATCCAGAGCGGATCCCAAACGATCGGCGCAAAGCCCTTTCTTGATAATTAGCTTGCCAAGATCCTTTTTAGGACGTTCACTTCTGATAATTTGCACATCATCAGAATCATCTCTGTAGGTCTTCATAGCCGATGCGAACAAATCAAACGGAGGGAAGTCGTCCGGAACCGGCAATGCCACTTCGTGCCCCTCAATTTCCACCCGAATGGTTAACCTCTTGTCTTCAGGTGTTGATTTGGTGAGTCTTGGCCAGAAGTTCCAGAGAATAGTTTCCTGGACATGGTGGTCGATTAACCTAGTCCCTTCTCTATCTTCGATGTAAGGATCAAGGATCAGGATTGAAGTCCCTGTATTGTTTACATCTCGATCAGGCATCCCAAGCGACGCTGCCAATTCTTCTGCAAGGATTCCAGTCAGGGGATCGATGCCATCATCTCCATCACTGATGCCCCACCAGTGTCTCCCTGTGAATCTCTTGCGCTTGTTATCGACCGTATTGGCATCGAACGCTGAACCCAAGTGACACCCCATGAACCTACGCACAGGATTACCTTCGCAAGTCGTCTGGCTATCCACGAGAATCGTCGAACATGCACTCATCGCATATAGAGATGTCTTCCCGTAACCGTAGGTCCCTCCACCGTGATAGGTGTCGCGAGCAACACCGACGTTTCGCAAAAAGTTCACGAAGTCAAGCGCTTCACCTCCATCTGATGCGACATCCCCCGACGTCGGCCCACACAGGCCGGTGGAGCGGAAATCGCAGATTTCCAGCACTTTAAGCCCCACTTTTCCGATTGAGGTTTCTATCTCATTCCGAGTGTGATCACCCAAGGGAAGGTCTGCCAATGCAAAATCCCTCAAAGCAGCGCACTGCTGGGATGTCAGTGTACGCAATCGAATCAACAGAGATGGGCCGACTCCTGGCAAAGCAGCATCAATGCTGTTCTGAATGGACTCTCGGAGCATTGTTTGCAGAAGGTCCTGAGCAGGACAGCCCAGCAGTCGCCTGAAACCGTCCGCTGCAATATTTCCTGTCTTGGCGAAAGGCTCGCTAAAAAGTTCCAGTCGCGTCATCCAGCAATCCTTTCAAAGGCAATTTCTAAATCATTGGTCGATAGCTCAAAGGACTTCGCATGGCTCAGATCGATCTGATACTCCAGAGACGAGATGCCGGCAGGCAAATGCTCTCCAGCGAAACTGGAGTCAATTATTCGCGGGAACCCATCGGAAACCCTGTAGACCTTCAGTCCTTCAAGATCAAAAGAGAGGCGATTCCAGTCTTCACCATGCGGATCCGAGCATCCTAGGGCCTTCAACCCCTTTTCTAGCGTTTCTCTATCAGCCCCCGATTTAAGCAATCTATCAAAGACTAAGCCTACCGAAAGTTGGCCATTTTCGACGCGTTCTAGACAAATATGAGCAAGGTAAAGTGTTCCCCCTGCTGGCGGAGCTAACTGGTCGATGCCATGAATAGATACTCGAGTTGTATCGGATCTACCAGAAGTCTTCACCTCGAGTGCATGGACACCTCGCCGAAAATCATGGCGGAATTCAAAAGGTCCAGTCCAGGTTTCCGTCGCAACATGATTGTGAGTGACTAGGCGCCGCATTACCTCAAGTTCGCCAATCAATCCTTGAACTTTGTTCTCCGGGATATCTTCTCGCGCCTTCTCCTTTAAGAGCTCCCGAAAGTCATCGATAGATGCAGTGACGGCTTTGAGCGGTGAAAATCCCTCTTTGATCCGTCGAAGGATTTCGTCCGCAAGCTCAGCAAACACTACATCTAGAGTTCGGTCCAAGCACATGATGTCGATAAACAGCGTATTCGTATTCGACACCTTGTAGCTCGACGTTGTAACGAGGAGCTTTGAAGTTGACGTCAGTCCACGTGCCGCAACCCGCCCACCAACAGGCACCAAAAGGCGAGGCTCCCCCTGAGCTCCAATGGCATAACGCGCCGTGCCGAAGCCGGTCGCGATACCGGAATCAATACTGGGGACCTCAATCACACCATCACCTGAGCCTGTCGCTTTCAGACGCTTCCACCGCTCGATCGCCCTCTTAGTCATTAATCGCCCCATCCAGTGCTTCAGCAAGCAGTTCTTCTTCTGACGCAATTTGCTCGGGTACAGGGGCGTCCAGCTCCACTGAGAAATAACCGCCCGCTTGGTCGGGTGCTCCCGGAAAAACGATACCAATACCTATTAGGTCACCAACGGCGTCCAGATCCTTGCGAGATGTCGACTGTGCCTTTGATTTACCATCGATCACATACAGTAATAAGAGGGGAGTTTGTGGACGTCCATTTTTGATATCTGCCCAGCTGCCGTTGTTTTTGACTATTTCAGGGTCTATGACATCAATTAATATGTCACTTTTTGACATCAACGCTTTGATGTCGGCATATCCTCTTTCGTTGTCTTTCAACTGAGAGCGACAAGCGGCATTCACTTCGCCAAGCACCCCTAGCGGTTTTTCAGCCGATTTTTCTCCGGTCGGAGTGATGATGCCAACATTCCACTCTTGCAAACTATCTGCTGCCTGATCGATGTAGCCGAGAAGAAGGTCCTTCTTCAGGTCCATGTGGTGCTCACAGATGTCATAAGCCACCAGAAACTTACGTATCTCTTGGAGTTTCACATTTCGTGCAAGATGGCGCTTACCACCGCCTTGGGTTTGGAATGGGTATTTTGCATTTACATCGTCAACGAACTGAACCGCAGTTTCCCAATTACCCGTTACTTTGGTAAAACTCTGGTGATCAAATCGAATGGTTTGTACATGCCGGCCCTCGAAGCTGATATTGCTGCGATAGGCATGTCGCATCTTGGATGCAGCAGTAATTGCCATACCTGGAATGGCACGAACCCGAACGGCGAACTCCTTGGGAGTGACGTCATGCTTTCGGTAGTTGCTGATGTCTTCGCGGATCTCTTCTTCAATACGCGCCAATGCTCGGAAGTTGGACGCGAGCTCAGCAGTCGTCCAGAGGCGAGGAAGATCTTCGTATCCCTTTCTATAGCCGAACCAACGGCCCATCTGAAGCAGAGTGTCATACTGCATGGACGTGCGCAGAAAGAATGAAACGGATAGGCCTTCAAGTGTCAGTCCACGGGCCAGCACTGTCCCCCCCACCACGATGTAAGTTTTGGGTTCTTTGGTGTAATCCAACCGTTCAAAACTTTCACCGTTCTCGATAGCGAATTCCAGAGCATCCAAAGTGCTCTTGATATGAGGGCGCAGGTCGGCCAGTGAGTGAATGCCGTCGTACTCCAACGGAACCTGAATAGTCTCCTCCTCCAAAACCTGCTTCATCTTGTTTTGAAGTTCACCAGAATCACCGGTCAATTCAGCTAGGTTGTCTTCGATCCATTGCTCGATGAGCTTTGCCATCCGCTTGTGCTGAATGATGAAAGGAGAGGTATGAACCAGCATGGTCATGTGCTGGTCTTGTTGGTCGCGTGCCCTTCGGATTGCACAACTGAGCAGAAACCAGAGTACCGCATGCACTAGTTCTTCGGTCATCTGCGGGTGGAACGAATCCTTTTCGCTGGGGCGGACTGGTCGCAACAAATTGAGCTTTTCATCCAGCACATGGCGAATCATATTTCTGCCAGCTTCTTCGGGAGACTCCGGACCGTCAGGATTAGCAGGGGCGTATCCAAAGACCTCACGCGCACCAAAGTAACCATCAGTGCGAGGCAAAGTAGTAATGAAGTCTTCCGGATAAAGGTCGTCCAGGTCATTCTGATTCAGCGGGTACGGATCGATGAAAACGTTGGCAAATGGTGTAGCTGTGTAGCCCACATAAGATACCGCGGGAAGCGCTTTTAGGATCTTGCGGATTTCGGCATTGATCCTCGTCATGTCGTAGTCGTTGTTCGACGAGTTAACTGATGCCTGATCGCACTCATCGTCAATCAGAAGCACTTTGAGTTGTCGAAGGATTGCCAAGGGTGTTTTTGGTTTGCCCTTGTCATCAACAATCGTCTTGCGGAAGGTCTCGAGCCGCGAAGTGATTTTTTTCATCACGACCAGCTGCGCGCGCCCGGGAACGGGCATCGTGAACGAGCCGTTTGCAGGATAGGTGTAGTCGCCGTCATCCTGCTCGGTGGTGTACAACTGCCAGAAATGGCGGTGGCGATTTACTATGTCGTGCTCGATACGTCGCTGAGTCTGTGCCCGCAACTTATTGGTCACACCGCCCAGCAGTACGATCAGGTTATATCCGGCATCCACAGCTTTAGCGATCACTGCGGTCATGTTTGCTGTCTTGCCGGACTGAACATAACCGACAACAAGACCACGATGGCGAAAACCTTCATTATTTGGATTTGCAAGCAGCGAGACAACTTCTGACGAGCTCTCATCGATAGATGCAATGGTGTCTTCATCCCAGCCCTTGCTGTTCGTGAGGTATCCCTTCAGGGCTGGCCAATGAACATCCTTCAAACCAGACCCTTTGTACCAAGGGTCTCTTTTCTTGATTAGCGAGCTGCGACGTAAAATCTCGACATCCTCCAGAGACGCGACTACTTGCTCAAGCGCTACTGCAAGATTCTGGTCCATCTCAGAGGTAAACGAGAAGCCAATGCTGGTGAGATCCTTCTTCAAGGCCTCTGCAGCTTGCTCTGGAGAATCATGCGTAGGAAGTTTCTCGCGGATCTGACGAGCGAAGGTTTCAACCTGGGGGTTTGTCATCGAAGCAATCCTTACTTGCTATCCCTAGTATCGGCGCAGCTGGTTCGCTGAATATGGCCTTCCATCCAACTTCCCGACCGTCTGCAATGTGTAACATCACTTTGCCATTTTCTGCTCTGTTGGCCCAGCCTATTTTGCGCAGGGCAGCAGATTGGATTACTTCAGGCAATGACGAGCATACAAGCGGCGGCAGGCGGCTAAGCATCGACTATTCATAGGTCATCAGATGCCCACTACAGGAAATTCGGGCCAGGAGACGTATTTTTGATTACAATCCCGCACGGCTTCCAGAAGCCAATACATTTCTGTTTCAGGCCCGCGAATACCGCATTCCCAAAGCTCGAAAACACGCCATCCCTGCTGGAGCAGCTCAGTTTTGTTCCTGAGGTCTCGCTCCACGTTCTGGTCGAATTTCAATCGCCAGAACTCTTCGCGAGTCCGAGGGGTTGTGGCATACCTACAGCCTGGGTGCCTGTGCCAGAAACAGCCATGAATGAAAATGCAGACGTTGTAGCGAGGAAGCACTACGTCTGGCCGACCTGGAAGCTTCCGAGAATGCAGTCGATACCTGAAGCCATGCCGATGGAGCAGCTTCCGGACCTTCATCTCGGGAGATGTATTGCTACCGCGAATAGCGGCCATCATCCGAGACCTGACTTCTTTACTGACTATGTCCATGACCGAGCCCCAAATGAACTTGCCATTAGGCCGAGCTACAGCTATCGAGAGCAACACTAAGCTTTCGAAGCCGATTCAGATCGTCGATCTTTTTGCAGGCCCTGGAGGGCTTGGTGAGGGGTTCGCATCCTCGGGTGACGGAACCCGTTTCGAGATCGTGGTCTCAGCCGAAATGGACCCCGTTGCTAGGGAAACGCTCAAACTGAGAGCGTTCTACAGACTTCTAAAGCTGAAAAATCCTGATCGGCTGTGCGATTACTACGATTTTTGTAATGGTCATCGTAAAGAGCCTTTCAGTGATGCTAGCAAAGCACAGTGGCAGGAGGCCGATGAAGAGGCTAGATGCATCACTTTGGGATCAGAAAAAGGCGACCGGGAGCTCGACGATATTCTTGATGAGAGACTTGAGGATCGACCTTGGGTGCTTATAGGTGGCCCTCCCTGCCAAGCCTATTCAATCGTAGGTCGGGCGCGTAATCAGGCAAAAGCCGATTACAATGCCGAAAACGATCACCGCCATTTCCTTTATAAGGAATATCTGCGAATCATCAAGGAGAGGAAGCCAGCTGTTTTCGTGATGGAGAACGTGAAGGGTATCCTGTCCTCTAAGGTTGCAGGTGAGAGTATTTTCTCGCAGATTTTGCAGGACCTTACGGACCCTAACAAGGCTCTCGGCGATCCGACTCCCGGCACAAAATATCGAATATGTTCGCTCGTAACTGACCAGTCCTTCGGTCCTGATGACGATGTGAATAAGGTGGATCCTCGCGGTTTTATCATCAAAGCCGAAGAGCATGGTATTCCTCAGGCTAGGCATCGAGTAATCCTCTTAGGTATTGCCTTGGATGATCAAGGATGTATTCCTGAACACGGAAGCATTCCGGAGATCGTTGAGCGAGTCAGCACAAAGCAAGTTCTCGGTGATCTACCAGAGCTGCGTAGTCGGTTGACCAAGCAACGAGATGACAGCGAATCTTGGTACCGGGAAGTTGCAAATCAGCTCGACGGGCTCAGATCGGAAGTCGATGGTAGGGTCGAGCCGAAGCTCGATTATGCAATGAAGATTGCACGGGACGCTTTGCTCTCTGCCTCTCTGGATGTTGGTGCGTTACGAGTATCTCGCCGTAAGGGTGATGGTAGAACGAAAGATCAGAGTCTGGACCGATGGTATCGCGACGATAAATTGGAATATTGGCTAAACCACGATGCTCGCGGTCATATGCTTTCTGATCTACGCAGATACATGTTCGCGAGCGTCTATGCTCGAGCCTACAAAACCTCTCCGAAAGGGCATCAACAATTCACACTTTCAGGTCTTGCACCTGCTCATAAGAACTGGGAAAGCGGAAAGTTCAGTGATCGTTTTAGAGTGCAGTTGGAGGAGATCCCGGCAACGACCATCACTAGCCACATATCCAAGGATGGTCATTACTTCATTCACTACGATCCCAAGCAATGCCGGAGTTTGACAGTCAGAGAGGCTGCTCGACTTCAAACCTTCCCCGACAATTACTTTTTTCAGGGTAATCGCACACAACAGTTCCATCAGGTTGGAAATGCGGTACCGCCATTGCTAGCGAGCAAAATAGCTTCGGTTGTGTATGCTGTAGCCTGCAAGAAAATCCAAGGGAAGGGGCAAACTTATTTACACGATAATCAGACTTCGTCAGTAGCCCTGACAGTAAGCGTCTAGATATTGCCGAAAATGATCTACAACAAAACAGGCCTGATGGCTCGATTCGGTCGCGTGGTTGTACGCAAAGTGATGTAGGAAATCGATGTTAAGGCAACAAAAAAGCCCCGATTAGATCGGGGCTTTTGCATTTTTTGATTTGCCGATTCAGGTCTAATCGTCAAATCGGGATGAACTAGGAAATCAATCCCAGCTCAGCGCCCCACCAGTCTGATACTCAATAACCCGAGTCTCAAAGAAGTTCTTCTCTTTCTTCAAGTCCATGATCTCGCTCATCCAAGGGAACGGGTTAGTCGTCCCTGGATACTCTTCCTTCAACCCAATCTGCGACAGACGACGGTTAGCGATGAACTTGAGGTAGTCCTCCATCATCGCCGCGTTCATGCCCAGCACGCCGCGAGGCATGGTGTCGCGGGCGTATTCGATCTCCAGCTGAGTACCCTGCAGAATCATTTGCGAGGCTTCTTCCTTCATCTCGGCATCCCACAAATGCGGGTTTTCGATTTTGATCTGGTTGATCACGTCGATACCGAAGTTCAGGTGCATGGATTCGTCGCGCAGGATGTATTGGAACTGCTCGGCGACGCCGGTCATTTTGTTGCGGCGGCCCATGGAGAGGATCTGGGTGAAGCCGCAGTAGAAGAAGATGCCTTCCAGAACGCAGTAGTAGGCGATCAGGTTGCGCAGCAGTTCCTTGTCGGTTTCGACGGTGCCGGTGGTGAACTGCGGGTCGGAGATGGAGCGGGTGTATTTGAGGCCCCAGGTGGCTTTTTTCGCGACCGACGGGATCTCGTGGTACATGTTGAAGATCTCGCCTTCATCCATGGCCAGCGATTCGATGCAGTACTGGTAGGCGTGGGTGTGGATCGCCTCTTCGAAGGCCTGGCGCAGGATGTACTGGCGGCATTCCGGGTTGGTGATCAGGCGGTACACGGCCAGGACCAGGTTGTTGGCAACCAGGGAGTCGGCGGTGGAGAAGAAGCCGAGGTTGCGCATCACGATGCGGCGCTCGTCGTCGGTCAGGCCTTCCGGGTTTTTCCAGAGGGCGATGTCGGCGGTCATGTTGACTTCTTGCGGCATCCAGTGGTTTGCGCAGCCGTCCAGGTACTTCTGCCAGGCCCAGTCGTACTTGAAGGGTACGAGTTGGTTGAGGTCGGCGCGGCAGTTGATCATGCGTTTTTCGTCAACGGCGACACGGGCGGAGGCGCCTTCGAGTTCGGCGAGGCCTTCGGCGACGTCGAGCGAGTCCAGGGCGGCCTTGGCGCGGGCAACGGCGGCGGAGTCAGCGGCGGTCACGGCACGGGCTTCCAGGGCGGCGGCACCGCCAGCGCTGTCGAGACGGTCCATGTTGGCTTCGGCGGCGTGGCCGGCGTTGGCGCTCTTGACTGCTACTTCCGTGTCTTCTTTGTCGAATTCGTCCCAGCTCAGCATGACGTGTCGTCTCCTGCGTGAGGGCCAGTGTGCCCGTGTGAAATTGGATGGGTCGGTTTTTCACACGGCCGTACTGGCCGCGTTGGATGTCGTTTTTTGCCGCGGTGCACGCAGGCAAATAAACCTGATTTTGTACGGGGTTCCGAGAGCCTCTGAGGGGCGCGGAAATCGGTGAGGATTTCGGCGTGGGCTTCAGACTGGCTGTTGTCCCTGTAAGGGAATATTGCAGGCCCGTTTAAGGCGGCATTATAGGGAAATTTTTCCGGCCGTGGTGGGGCGAATCCGCGCATGGAGCGGCCGAGAGGGCAGGTTTTTCGGTCAGAGCGAGGGTTTATGGGGCTTTGCCGGGGGAAGATTTTTTTTCGTAAAAATGGCTTGACTCAGGTTTTGCTTAAAAAATGAGCAGAAAAAGCGATTTTTTACTACATGTTGTGTTTTGAATGGCTTTTCGGCGACTCCAGACACAACTAAGCCCGACCGAAGTCGGGCCATGAAGTCGTGCTGGCGGCTCAGCTCAGGCGAGCGGCACCTACGCGATCGGCACCATCGGCGGCGAGGCGGGCGGCGCCAGTGTGATCAGCGCCGTCGGCAGCCAGTTTGCCTGCGCCAATGTGGTCTGCGCCATCGGCTGCGAAGGACGCTGAACCGGTGTGGTCGTAACCGTCGGAAGCGACAGAGGCTTCGCTGGTGTACGCGGCCGAGCCGGTGCGGTCGTAACCATCGGCGGCGAAGGTGTTGGCAGCCAGCACGGAGAGGGTCAGGGCGAGGATCAGTTGGGTTTTCATGGTCGTTGCTCCAGTTTCGAAGGCGTTGTTTGTCTTGGGTTGAGATTGATACTACGCCGACTTTTTCGATTAAAAAGCGCAAATAAATGCTTAAAATAATCGAATTATTAGATTATCAAGGTTCGGCGCTTCATCTGCCTGATCGCGGCGGGTGGGTCGAACCTTTTCGGGGGAGGGGTGAAGCAGGGGATCAGCCGTTAGAGCAGCCGTTGCCCATCGCGCTGTAACGCAGGATATGCCGTTGACCGTTGGAGTCTTCGTATTCCATTTTCATTGGCACAACTTCACAAACATTCGGGGCTTCGCTCATGGAGATCACTTTGGCGATGTCCAGATTCATCGAGTAAGTGTATTCCTCAATGGGCGGTTGTTGCTGCGCGACATCAGCCGGGACCTCGCCTGCCATGGCACTTACGCACACGCTGCTGAGGGCCAGAACCAATAAAGCTTTCATTTGAATTTTACCTTTCTAAGGTCGAGTGGGTTCACGCAACCTTTTTGGGGTTGCGTGTGGAGCTGAACTACTGGGTTTGGGTTAACTGCCTTCGTGGGGGCTGTAACTTGGTTAACTCAGGTTGCCGGGTTGGCGTGGCAGATTTTAGGGGTGGCGAATACGTTCATATAGACGTGGTTTTGATAAACACCTTTGGCGGATCCTGTAACAATCCCTGAATAGCCTCTTCTTTTTTGTAGGAGCGAGCTTGCTCGCGATGAGCCAGAGGGCATCGCGGGGTGTCAGATTGGACGCGTTATCGTTGGAGACCATCGCGAGCGGGCTCGCTCCTACAGGTGTTATGTGATGTCTGGTGGGTATTCACGACATTTTGTAGGGGCTTGTTACTACCATCGTCGAATGGTTCTATAGGCCCGGCCCGGGCTACAACAGGGTCATACAAAAACAACTATTCCACCGAGGTAAGAAAGATGAGTGCGGCTTCCCTGTATCCCGTTCGTCCCGAGGTTCTGGCCAATACGCTGACCGACGAGGCGACCTACAAGGCCATGTACCAGCAGTCGGTCGTCAACCCGGACGGCTTCTGGCGCGAGCAAGCCAAGCGCCTCGACTGGATCAAGCCTTTCACCACGGTGAAGCAGACTTCCTTCGACGATCACCATGTCGACATCAAATGGTTCGCCGACGGCACCCTGAACGTTTCCTACAACTGCCTGGACCGTCATCTGGCCGAGCGTGGCGATCAGGTCGCGATCATCTGGGAGGGCGATGACCCTTCCGAAAGCCGCAACATCACCTACCGCGAGCTGCACGAGCAAGTCTGCAAGTTCGCCAACGCCCTGCGTGGCCAGGACGTGCACCGTGGCGACGTGGTGACTATCTATATGCCGATGATCCCCGAAGCCGTGGTCGCCATGCTGGCCTGTGCCCGGATCGGCGCGATTCACTCGGTGGTGTTCGGCGGGTTCTCGCCGGAAGCCCTGGCCGGTCGCATCATCGACTGCCGCTCGAAAGTGGTGATCACTGCCGACGAAGGCATTCGTGCCGGCAAGAAGATCCCGCTCAAGGCCAACGTCGACGACGCGCTGACCAACCCGGAAACCAGCAGCATCCAGAAAGTCATCGTGTGCAAGCGCACCGGTGGCGACATCAAGTGGAACCAGCATCGCGACATCTGGTTCGAGGACCTGATGAAGGTGGCCGGCACCGTTTGTGCGCCGAAAGAGATGGGCGCCGAAGAAGCGCTGTTCATCCTTTACACCTCCGGCTCCACCGGCAAGCCGAAGGGCGTGCAGCACACCACCGGCGGCTATCTGCTGTACGCGGCCATGACCCACGAGCGCGTGTTCGACTATCGCCCGGGTGAAATCTACTGGTGCACCGCCGACGTCGGCTGGGTCACCGGCCACAGTTATATCGTCTACGGCCCGCTGGCCAACGGCGCGACCACGCTGCTGTTCGAAGGCGTGCCGAACTACCCGGACATCACCCGGGTGGCGAAGGTCGTCGACAAGCACAAGGTCAACATCCTCTACACCGCACCGACGGCGATCCGCGCCATGATGGCCTCGGGTACGGCGGCTGTTGAAGGCGCCGATGGCAGCAGCCTGCGCCTGCTGGGTTCGGTCGGCGAGCCGATCAACCCGGAAGCCTGGGACTGGTACTACAAGAATGTCGGCAAGTCCCGTTGCCCGATCGTCGATACCTGGTGGCAGACCGAAACCGGCGGCAACATGATGAGCCCGCTGCCGGGCGCGCACGCCCTCAAGCCCGGCTCTGCGGCGCGTCCGTTCTTCGGCGTGGTGCCGGCGCTGGTGGACAACCTGGGCAACATCGTCGAGGGCGAGGCCGAGGGTAACCTGGTGATTCTCGATTCGTGGCCAGGCCAGGCGCGTACGCTGTATGGCGACCATGACCGCTTCGTCGACACTTACTTCAAGACGTTCCGCGGCATGTACTTCACCGGTGACGGCGCCCGTCGCGATGCTGATGGTTACTACTGGATCACCGGTCGCGTGGACGACGTGCTCAACGTGTCCGGCCACCGCATGGGTACCGCCGAGATCGAAAGCGCGATGGTCGCTCACCCGAAAGTCGCCGAAGCGGCTGTGGTCGGTGTGCCGCACGACATCAAGGGGCAGGGCATTTATGTGTATGTCACCCTGAAAAATGGCGAAGAGCCGAGCGAGCAACTGCGCCTGGAGCTGAAAAACTGGGTGCGTAAAGAGATCGGCCCGATTGCTTCGCCCGATGTCATCCAGTGGGCGCCGGGCCTGCCGAAGACTCGTTCGGGCAAGATCATGCGCCGGATTCTGCGCAAGATTGCGACGGCTGAGTACGAGGGGTTGGGTGATATCTCCACCTTGGCTGACCCGGGTGTGGTGCAGCATTTGATTGATACGCACAAGACGATGAATGTCGCGTAAGCGGCGGTTCTGAGTCATTGGAAGCCCTGCCTGGCGTTGCGCCAGGTGGGGTTTTTTATTCTTCGGGTTTTGTGTGGGTTGGGCGGGCCCCTTCGCGAGCAGGGGAGTTTTGGTGGAGGCAAGTTTTGTGGTCGACACAAAACCATTGTGGGAGCGAGCCTGCTCGCGAAGGTGGTCTTTGAGGCAATACAACAACATCTACCAATAAATATCGGTTTCCTCTGTCGGCATTTTCCTACTGTTACCCGCGATCATTCAGGTTACTGAATGTGTAACCGCATCGCGCCAGTACGGGGCATTGGGAAACGCCAAGCCCTGTATCAGGGCCTCAAAACCACCGATGAAAAATAAGACCCTACGCTGTGCTTGCCGGATTAGAAGGGTTTGCCAATAATAGGCCCGCAATTTGCAACATACATCGGTTCAATGTCTTTTGCCTTTGCATGTTTTTGCAGGGCTGTCAACGTGCCGAAACGGCATTCTCAGTGCTTCTGTAATTAGTTGTCGCATTGAAGAAATATCGGCTTCGGGCCTGTCGTTAGAATGCCGATCACTCGCTCGTCGTTGCCCGTGTTGAATTTCAACGCCCGCTTCCCAGGACGCAGCAACGCTTTCCGGTTCCACTCATTCGCATATTGGGCTGTCGCTCACTCTGCCGTTTTAGCCCTTTACCGATGGAGTCCCAAGATGAAGAAACTCGTGCTGCTTGGCGCCCTGGCACTGTCCGTGCTGTCCCTGCCAACCTTCGCCGATGAAAAACCTCTGAAAATCGGTATCGAGGCGGCTTACCCTCCGTTCGCCTCGAAAGCGCCGGACGGCAGCATCGTGGGTTTCGACTACGACATCGGCAACGCCCTGTGCGAAGAGATGAAGGTCAAGTGCGTGTGGGTCGAGCAAGAGTTCGACGGTCTGATCCCGGCGCTGAAAGTGCGCAAGATCGACGCGATCCTGTCGTCCATGTCGATCACTGAAGATCGCAAGAAGTCCGTGGACTTCACCAACAAGTACTACAACACCCCTGCTCGCCTGGTCATGAAGGCCGGCACTCAGGTCAGCGAAGGCCTGACCGAGCTCAAGGGCAAGAACATCGGCGTGCAGCGTGGTTCGATCCACGAGCGTTTCGCCCGTGAAGTCCTGGCCCCGCTGGGTGCCGAGATCAAGCCATACGGTTCGCAGAACGAAATTTACCTCGACGTGGCCGCCGGCCGCCTCGACGGCACCGTGGCAGACGCTACGCTGCTGGATGACGGTTTCCTGAAAACCGACGCCGGTAAAGGCTTCGCGTTCGTCGGCCCTGCGTTCACCGATGTCAAATACTTCGGCGACGGCGTAGGTATTGCGGTTCGCAAGGGCGACAAGGCAGAGCTGGACAAGCTCAACGCCGCCATCGCGTCGATTCGCGAGAACGGCAAGTACAAGCAAATCCAGGACAAATACTTCGCCTTCGATATCTACGGCAAGTAACACGTCCAAGCGACAAGTCCGAAATGGCGCAAGCAACAGGATCTCTGAGGTTTGCGCCATTTTTTCATCCCAACTTTCGAGGACCTGAATCATGTTGAAAGGCTACGGGGCTGTCATCCTCGATGGCGTTTGGCTGACGCTTCAGCTCGCCTTGTCGTCCATGGCCCTGGCCATTGTCCTGGGTCTGATCGGCGTGGCACTGCGTCTTTCGCCAGTGCGCTGGCTGGCCTGGCTGGGCGATCTGTATTGCACGGTGATCCGCGGTATTCCCGACCTGGTACTGATCCTGCTGATTTTCTACGGCGGCCAGGACCTGCTCAACCGCGTCGCGCCGATGCTGGGCTATGACGAGTACATCGACCTGAACCCGTTGGCGGCCGGTATCGGCACCCTGGGCTTCATCTTCGGAGCGTACCTGTCGGAAACCTTCCGTGGCGCCTTCATGGCGATCCCCAAGGGGCAGGCCGAAGCCGGCATGGCCTACGGCATGAGCAGTTTCCAGGTGTTTTTCCGGGTGTTGGTGCCACAGATGATTCGTCTGGCGATTCCGGGTTTCACCAACAACTGGCTGGTTTTGACCAAGGCCACCGCGCTGATTTCGGTGGTGGGTCTGCAAGACATGATGTTCAAGGCCAAGCAGGCGGCCGATGCCACCCGCGAGCCTTTCACCTTCTTCCTCGCAGTGGCGGCGTTGTACCTGGTGATCACCAGTGTCTCGTTGCTGGCATTGCGTCACCTCGAGAAGCGCTACTCGGTAGGCGTAAGGGCGGCTGAGCTATGATCTTCGACTACAACGTCATTTGGGAGGCCTTGCCGCTGTACCTCGGCGGCCTGGTGACCACCCTCAAACTGCTCGCGCTGTCGCTGTTCTTCGGCCTGCTGTGTGCATTGCCGCTGGGCTTGATGCGCGTCTCGAAGAACCCGGTCGTCAACATGACGGCGTGGCTCTACACCTACGTGATCCGCGGCACGCCGATGCTGGTGCAGCTGTTTTTGATCTACTACGGTCTGGCGCAGTTCGAAGTGGTGCGCGAAAGCTTCCTCTGGCCGTGGCTGTCCAGCGCAACCTTCTGTGCGTGCCTGGCGTTCGCGATCAACACCAGCGCCTATACCGCCGAAATCATCGCCGGCAGCCTGCGTGCCACGCCGAACGGCGAGATCGAAGCGGCCAAGGCCATGGGCATGTCGCGGATCAAGATGTACAAGCGCATCCTGCTGCCGTCGGCCCTGCGTCGCGCGCTGCCGCAGTACAGCAACGAAGTGATCATGATGCTGCAGACCACCAGTCTGGCGTCCATCGTGACCCTGATCGACATCACCGGTGCCGCGCGCACGGTCAACGCCCAGTTCTACCTGCCGTTCGAGGCGTACATCACCGCCGGCGTGTTCTACCTGTGCCTGACCTTCATGCTGGTGAAGCTGTTCAAGATGGCCGAGCGCCGCTGGCTGAGCTACCTGGCCCCGCGGAAGCACTGATATGGAACGCATCGATCATGCTTTGCCATGGAGCCACCTGGGCAGCGAGCGCCGGATTTCGGTGTTCCGCTTCGGCAGTGGTGAGCGCAAGGCCTACATCCAGGCCAGCCTCCATGCCGATGAGCTGCCAGGCATGCGCACAGCGTTCGAGCTGAAAAAGCGTCTGGCCGAACTCGAAGCCGGTGGCTTGCTCAACGGTGTGATCGAGCTGGTGCCGGTGGCCAATCCCCTGGGCCTCGGTCAACTGCTTCAGGGCAATCATCAGGGGCGTTTCGAGGCGGGCAGCGGCAAGAACTTCAACCGCGATTTCGTCGAGTTGAGCGCGCCGGTTGCGGCTGCGCTGGCAGAGAGTCTGGGTGATGATCCGCATGCCAACATTCGCCTGATCCGTCAGGCGATGGCTGATCATCTGGCCGCATTGCCGGAGGCGAGCAGCCAGTTGCAAGGCATGCAGCGCGTCCTGCTCAGCCACGCCTGCACCGCCGATGTCGTGCTGGACCTGCATTGCGATGCTGAAGCGGCGCTGCACATGTATGCCTTGCCGCAGCACTGGCCGCAGTGGCGTTCGCTGGCTGCGCACCTGAATGTGCGAGTCGGTCTGCTGGCGGAGGATTCCGGCGGCAGTTCGTTCGACGAGGCGTGTTCGTTGCCGTGGTTGCGTCTGTCGCGTCTGTTCCCGGATGCGAAGATTCCGCTGGCCTGTCTGGCAACTACCATTGAATTAGGGGGCCAGGCCGACACCGGTCGCTTTGATGCCTGCGCCCACGCCGAAGGCATTCTGGCGTTCCTCGCCGAGCAAGGCCTGATCGGCGGTGAATGGCCGAAACCTGCGCAAGAGCCTTGCGAAGGCATGCCGTTCGAAGGCACTGAGTTGTTGTTGGCACCACACCCCGGTGTGGTGAGTTTCCTGCGCAAACCCGGTGAGTGGGTTGAAGCGGGCGACGAGATTTTTGAAGTGATCGATCCGTTGGCGGATCGGGTCAGCACGGTGTGTGCTGGTACGTCCGGGGTGCTGTTTGCCATTGAACGGCTGCGTTATGCCCAACCCGGTTTCTGGCTGGCCAAGGTGGCGGGGCGCGAAGCGCTGCGTCACGGGCGCTTGCTCAACGACTGACTGACTGTTTTTGTGAGAACCGACCGCATGTACAAACTTGAAGTCCAAGACCTGCATAAACGCTATGGCAGTCACGAAGTGCTCAAGGGTGTGTCCCTGAAAGCGGCAGCCGGCGATGTGATCAGCATCATCGGCTCCAGTGGCTCCGGCAAAAGTACCTTCCTGCGTTGCATCAACCTGCTTGAGCAGCCGCACGCGGGCAAGATCCTGCTCAACAACGAAGAGTTGAAGCTGGTGGCGAACAAGGATGGCGCGCTGAAGGCGGCTGATCCGAAACAGCTGCAACGCATGCGTTCGCGCCTGTCGATGGTGTTCCAGCATTTCAACCTGTGGTCGCACATGACCGCGCTGGAAAACATCATGGAAGCACCGGTGCACGTGCTGGGCGTGTCCAAGGCTGAAGCACGCGAGAAAGCCGAACACTACCTGAACAAGGTGGGCGTGGCGCATCGCAAGGACGCCTACCCTGGCCACATGTCCGGCGGCGAACAGCAGCGCGTGGCGATTGCCCGTGCGCTGGCGATGGAACCGGAAGTGATGTTGTTCGACGAGCCGACCTCGGCGCTGGACCCGGAGCTGGTTGGCGACGTGTTGAAAGTCATGCAGTCCCTGGCCCAGGAAGGCCGGACCATGGTGGTGGTGACGCACGAAATGGGCTTCGCTCGTGAAGTGTCGAACCAGTTGGTATTCCTGCACAAAGGTCTGGTCGAAGAAAGCGGCAACCCGCGCGAAGTGCTGGTGAACCCGCAATCCGAGCGTCTGCAGCAATTCCTCTCGGGTAGCCTGAAGTAATCGCTCCTGTTACGCACCAAATTAGGCCATGCTGCGCAGCGCGCCAGATGGTCTAATTTGGTTGCAGCCGCTTTTGGCTTCTAACACTGTTCTTCGCTTCGGATCGCTCGCCCATGACTGCCCATCGAATTGGTTTCCTGATTTGGCCCAGCACTAAAGCACTGACGCTTGCGCTGGCTGAGGAGGCCTTGCGTGTTGCCCAGCGTGTGCATCCGGACGTTGTCTACGAACTGTCGTTCTTGCAGGCCGAACTGCCAACCGAAAGTGCCTGGCAACTGCCCGGCGAACCCTGGAGTGGCAAGCTCGAGAATTTCCAGAAGCTGTTCCTGCTCGCTGACGAACCACCGGCCACACTGGCGCCGGCGCTCAGCAGTGCGCTCAAACAACTGGTGCGTGCCGGTTGTGTGATCGGCGGTCTGTCGGCCGGCGTCTATCCATTGGCGCAGCTTGGTTTGCTCGACGGTTATCGTGCGGCGGTGCACTGGCGGTGGCAGGACGATTTCGCCGAGCGCTTCCCGAAAGTCATCGCCACCAGTCACCTGTTCGACTGGGATCGCGATCGCCTGACCGCGTGCGGCGGCATGTCGGTGCTCGATTTGCTGCTGGCGGTGTTGGCTCGTGATCACGGTGCGGAACTGGCTGGGGCGGTGTCGGAAGAGTTGGTGGTCGAGCGCATCCGCGAAGGTGGTGAGCGCCAGCGCATTCCGTTGCAGAACCGCCTCGGTTCCAGCCATCCGAAGCTGACTCAAGCCGTGTTGCTGATGGAAGCCAACATCGAAGAGCCGCTGACCACCGACGAAATCGCCCAGCACGTGTGCGTGTCCCGTCGACAACTGGAGCGGATTTTCAAGCAATACCTCAACCGTGTGCCGAGCCAGTATTACCTGGAGCTGCGCCTGAACAAGGCCCGGCAGATGCTGATGCAAACCAGCAAGTCGATCATCCAGATCGGCCTGTCCTGTGGCTTTTCCTCGGGGCCGCATTTCTCCAGCGCCTATCGCAATTTCTTCGGTGCCACGCCGCGGGAAGATCGCAACCAGCGGCGTAGCAGCAGCCCGTTCGAATTGTCGTCGGTACCGCCGGAACGCAGTTAACCCTCGGCTGACAAGAGGCGTGGGCTGAGGGCTCATGACCTGCTCGAGGGTTTGTTGAATTTCTATCTTTGTACATTGGCATCGTGCCAATCCTTGGGCGCTGAACAATGCCCAGGCAAATCCGCGCGCGATGATAAAGGTGCGGCGCAGGGTCAGAGCGCGAGCCGGTTCGGCAAATCTAATCCTGGCAACCCTGCCGTTAACCTTGTCGGACAGTTAAACTGCGCCTTTGCGACCCTATATGTCGCATTGCCGTAAACCCGGGAAAATCCGGGGTTTGCGCTATAAGAAGTTGTCGCTTGGCGGCAAGGCCGGGCTGAAAACTGTCCTTACAATCCCCCCATCGCTCGCCAGTTTCAGGCGGGTGTTCCTCTTCAGGAGACTCCGATGTCCGTTGATCACGCTGCGGTAGAACGCGCCGATTTCGACCAGGTAATGGTTCCCAACTACGCGCCTGCCGCTTTCATTCCAGTGCGTGGCGCCGGTTCCCGCGTTTGGGACCAGTCCGGTCGCGAGCTGATCGACTTCGCCGGCGGGATTGCCGTGAACGTATTGGGCCACGCGCATCCGGCGCTGGTCGGTGCCTTGACCGAGCAGGCGAACAAGCTGTGGCACGTGTCCAACGTGTTCACCAACGAGCCGGCCCTGCGCCTGGCCCACAAGCTGGTCGATGCCACCTTTGCCGAGCGTGCCTTCTTCTGCAACTCCGGCGCCGAAGCCAACGAGGCCGCCTTCAAGCTGGCCCGTCGTGTCGGCTTCGACCGTTTCGGCAGCGAGAAGTACGAAATCATCGCCGCGCTCAACAGCTTCCACGGCCGTACCCTGTTCACCGTGAACGTCGGTGGCCAGTCGAAGTACTCCGACGGTTTCGGTCCGAAAATCACCGGCATCACCCACGTGCCGTACAACGATCTGGCTGCCCTGAAAGCCGCCATTTCCGACAAGACCTGCGCTGTCGTACTGGAGCCGATCCAGGGCGAGAGCGGTGTGATCCCGGCTGAGCTTGAGTACCTGCAAGGTGCCCGCGAGCTCTGCACCGCACACAATGCGCTGCTGATCTTCGACGAAGTGCAGACTGGCATGGGCCGTACCGGCAAACTGTTTGCCTACCAGCATTACGGCGTGACCCCGGACATCCTGACCAGCGCCAAGAGCCTGGGCGGCGGTTTCCCGATTGCGGCGATGCTGACCACCGAAGACCTGGCCAAGCACCTGGTCGTCGGCACCCACGGCACCACCTACGGCGGCAACCCACTGGCGTGCGCTGTTGCAGGTGCGGTGATCGACGTGATCAACACGCCTGAAGTGCTGGCTGGCGTCAACGCCAAGCACGACAAGTTCAAGGCGCGCCTGGAGCAGATCGGCGAGAAGTACGGCCTGTTCACCCAGGTCCGTGGCCTGGGCCTGTTGATCGGTTGTGTGCTGAGCGATGCCTGGAAAGGCAAGGCCAAGGACATCTTCAACGCCGCTGAAAAAGAAGGCCTGATGGTGTTGCAAGCCGGCCCGGACGTAGTGCGCTTCGCGCCGAGCCTGGTGGTTGAAGACGCGGACATCGACGAAGGCCTGGACCGCTTCGAACGTGCCGCAGCAAAACTGACACAAGCCTGATAGACCCTTCGACGCCTGATCTTTCAGGCGTCGAACCGAATTTTTATGCCGGGCCCGCTTTTTATGTGGGAGCGAGCCTGCTCGCTCCCACAAGGGCCCGGTTATTTTTCCTCAAGAGTTTTAGAAAGGAGTGACACCATGCTGGTGATGCGCCCCGCGCAAATGGCTGATCTGGGCGAGGTACAGCGTCTGGCTGCGGACAGTCCGATTGGTGTCACTTCCTTGCCGGATGACGTTGAGCGCCTGAGCGACAAGATCGCGGCAAGCGAAGCCTCGTTCGCCGCCGAAGTGAGCTTCAACGGAGAGGAAAGCTATTTCTTCGTCCTTGAAGACTCTGCCACCGGCAAACTGGTCGGTTGCTCGGCCATCGTGGCGTCCGCCGGTTACTCCGAGCCGTTCTACAGCTTCCGCAACGAAACGTTCGTGCACGCTTCCCGCGAGCTGAAGATTCACAACAAGATCCACGTGCTCTCGCAGTGTCACGACCTGACCGGCAACAGCTTGCTGACCAGTTTCTACGTGCAGCGCGATCTGGTGGGTTCGCCGTGGTCGGAACTCAATTCCCGTGGCCGTTTGCTATTCGTGGCCAGCCATCCGGAGCGTTTTGCCGATTCCGTGGTGACCGAGATCGTCGGTTACAGCGATGAAAACGGCGACTCGCCATTCTGGGACGCCATCGGCCGCAACTTTTTCGACCTCAACTACGCTGAAGCCGAGCGTCTGTGCGGCCTGAAGAGCCGTACGTTCCTCGCCGAACTGATGCCGCACTACCCGATCTACGTGCCCCTGCTGCCGGACTCCGCGCAAGAAGCGATGGGCCAGGTACACCCGCGGGCGCAGATCACCTTCGACATCCTGATGCGCGAAGGCTTCGAGACCGATCACTACATCGACATTTTCGATGGCGGCCCGACCCTGCATGCCCGTGTCTCGGGGATCCGTTCGATCGCCCAGAGCCGTGTGGTGCCGGTGAAGATCGGCGAGCCGGTCAAAGGTGTCGGTCGCCAGTATCTGGTCGCCAATGCCCAGTTGCAGGACTACCGCGCCGTCATGCTCGAGCTTGACTACGCGCCGGGTAAACCGGTGACCCTGGACCTGGAAGCGGCCGAAGCCCTGGGTGTCGGTGAAGGTGCCAGCGTGCGCCTGGTAGCGGTTTGACGCCTGCTCTGATCGCCAGAGAGTTTTGCCTAGAAAGCAGCGAAGTTTCACGGGTGGCGCAAGCGGCCCGTTTGAGGAGATAGCATGATCGTTCGTCCCGTACGCAGCAGCGATTTACCCGCTCTGATCGACCTGGCCCGCAGCACCGGCACCGGCCTGACTACCTTGCCGGCCAACGAAGAGCGTCTGGCCCATCGGGTCGGCTGGGCCGAGAAGACCTTTCGCGGTGAAGCCGGGCGGGGCGATGCGGACTACCTGTTCGTCCTCGAAGACGACAATGCTCGCGTGGTGGGCATTTCCGCCATCGCCGGCGCAGTCGGCCTGCGTGAGCCCTGGTACAACTTCCGGGTCGGTCTGACGGTCAGCGCTTCGCAAGAGCTGAAAATCTATCGTGAAATCCCGACGCTGTTCCTGGCCAACGACCTGACCGGCAACTCCGAGCTGTGTTCGCTGTTCCTGCATGCCGATTACCGCAGCGGCCTCAACGGGCGCATGCTGTCCAAGGCGCGAATGCTGTTCATCGCCGAATTCCCGCAACTGTTCGGCAACAAGATCATCGCCGAAATGCGCGGTGTTTCCGATGAAGCCGGGCGTTCGCCGTTCTGGGAAAGCCTGGGCCGGCACTTCTTCAAGATGGAATTCAGCCAGGCCGACTACCTGACCGGCGTGGGCAACAAGGCGTTCATCGCCGAACTGATGCCGAAATTCCCGCTGTACACCTGCTTCCTGTCGCCGGATGCGCGCAATGTGATCGGTCAGGTTCACCCGGACACCGAGCCGGCGCTGGCCATGCTCAAGAGCGAAGGTTTCAGCTACCAGGGTTACGTCGACATTTTCGACGCCGGCCCGGCCATCGAATGCGAAACGGGCAAGATCCGCGCCGTGCGTGACAGCCAGGCGCTGGTGCTGGCCGTTGGCACGCCGGGTGACGACGCCACGCCATTCATCATTCACAACCGCAAGCGCGAAGACTGCCGCATTACTGCCGCTCCGGCACGTCTGGCCGCCGGCACCCTGGTGGTCGACCCGCTGACTGCCAAACGTCTTCAACTCAACGCTGGCGATCAAGTACGCGCCGTGGCGTTGTCCGCAGCTCGGGAGTCGAAATAATGAAGTCGCTTTACATTGCAGGTGAATGGCTGGCCGGTCAGGGCGAAGCCTTCGAGTCGCTGAACCCGGTGACCCAGCAGGTGCTGTGGTCCGGCGTCGGTGCCACCGCCGCTCAGGTCGAGTCGGCTGTGCAAGCGGCGCGTCAGGCGTTCCCGGGCTGGGCGCGGCGTACCCTGGAAGAACGTATCTCGGTGCTGGAGGCCTTTGCGGCTGCGCTGAAGAATCACGCTGACGAATTGGCCCGCACCATCGGTGAAGAAACCGGCAAGCCTTTGTGGGAAGCGGCGACCGAAGTGACCAGCATGGTCAACAAGATCGCCATCTCGGTGCAGAGCTATCGCGAGCGTACCGGCGAGAAGAGCGGCCCGCTGGGCGACGCCACCGCCGTGCTGCGCCACAAACCCCACGGTGTGGTGGCGGTGTTTGGTCCTTACAACTTCCCGGGCCACTTGCCGAACGGCCACATCGTGCCGGCATTGTTGGCGGGTAACAGCGTGCTGTTCAAGCCGAGCGAGCTGACGCCGAAAGTGGCCGAACTGACGGTCAAGTGCTGGATCGAGGCCGGTCTGCCGGCCGGCGTATTGAACCTGCTGCAAGGCGCTCGCGAAACCGGCATCGCCCTGGCGGCGAACCCGGGCATCGACGGTCTGTTCTTCACCGGTTCCAGCCGTACCGGCAATCACCTGCACCAGCAGTTTGCCGGTCGTCCGGACAAGATCCTGGCGCTGGAAATGGGCGGTAACAACCCGCTGGTGGTCGATCAGGTCGCCGACCTCGATGCCGCGGTGTACACCATCATTCAGTCGGCGTTCATCTCCGCCGGCCAGCGCTGCACCTGTGCCCGCCGCCTGCTGGTGCCGCAGGGTGCCTGGGGCGACTCGCTGCTGGCGCGCCTGGTGGCGGTCAGCTCGACCCTTTCAGTCGGGGCCTTCGATCAGCAACCGGCACCGTTCATGGGCTCGGTGGTCTCTCTCGGCGCAGCGAAAGCACTGATGGATGCACAGGAACATCTGTTGGCCAATGGTGCCGTGGCACTGCTGGAAATGACCCAGCCACAGGCTCGATCGGCCTTGCTGACCCCGGGTATTCTGGACGTGACCGCCGTCGCCGATCGTCCTGACGAAGAGCTGTTCGGCCCGTTGCTGCAAGTGATCCGCTACGCTGATTTTGAAGGGGCGATCGCTGAAGCCAACGACACCGCCTACGGTCTGGCCGCCGGTCTGCTGTCGGACTCCGAAGCACGCTACCAGCAGTTCTGGCTGGAAAGCCGCGCCGGTATCGTCAACTGGAACAAACAACTGACCGGTGCGGCAAGCAGTGCGCCATTCGGCGGCGTCGGCGCCTCGGGCAACCACCGTGCCAGCGCCTATTACGCGGCGGACTACTGTGCGTACCCGGTAGCCTCGCTGGAAACGCCGAGCCTGGTATTGCCTGCGGCCCTCACGCCTGGCGTGAAGATGGCGTAGCGCCCATTCGCGAGCAGGCTCGCTCCCACAGGTATTGCGTAATCCTTGAGGGAGCGAGCCTGCTCGCGAAGGCCGCGACTCGGTCTTATTGAACAGTTACTGAAGCCTATAACAACAGATTCTCGTGGAGCCTCGCTGATGAAATCCTATGAAGTCAATTTTGACGGTCTAGTGGGGCCGACCCATAACTACGGCGGCCTGTCCTACGGCAACGTCGCGTCCCAGAGCAACAGCCAGCAGTCTTCCAACCCCAAGGAAGCGGCGCTGCAAGGCCTGGCAAAAATGAAAGCGCTGATGGACATGGGTTTCCAGCAGGGCGTACTGGCACCGCAAGAGCGCCCGGATGTGGCCGCACTGCGTCGCCTGGGCTTCGGCGGCACCGACGCTGAAGTGATCGAGCGCGCCGCCAAAGACGCGATGCCGTTGCTGGTGGCCAGTTGCTCGGCCTCGAGCATGTGGGTGGCCAACGCCGCCACTGTCAGCCCGAGCGCTGACACCGCTGATGGCCGCGTGCATTTCACCGCCGCCAACCTCAACTGCAAATATCACCGCAGCATCGAACATCCGACCACCAGCCGCGTGCTGGGGGCGATGTTCGCTGACCAGAAACACTTCGCCCACCACGCCGCCTTGCCGGCCGTGGCGCAGTTCGGTGACGAAGGCGCGGCCAACCACACGCGTTTCTGCCGTGAGTACGGCGAAGCCGGCGTTGAGTTCTTCGTGTTCGGCCGCAGCGCGTTCGATACGCGCTACCCGGCTCCGCAGAAGTATCCGGCGCGCCAGACCCTCGAAGCGTCACAGGCCGTTGCCCGCTTGCACGGTTTGAGCGATGACGGCGTGGTCTACGCGCAGCAGAACCCGTCGGTGATCGATCAGGGAGTGTTCCACAACGACGTGATCGCAGTCGGCAACGGTGAGGTGCTGTTCTATCACGAGGACGCTTTCCTTGAGACCGAGCAGATGCTGGCCGAATTGCAGAGCAAACTCGCCAAGGTCGGTGGGAAATTTCAGTCAATCTGCGTACCGCGTTCCGCGGTAACAGTGGAAGACGCGGTTCGTTCCTACCTGTTCAATAGCCAACTGCTGTCACGTCCTGACGGTTCCATGCTGTTGATCGTGCCGGAAGAATGCCGTGGCAACGAGCGTGTCTGGCAGTACTTGCAGGGTTTGACCAGCTCCGGCGGCCTGATCCGCGAAGTGAAAGTCTTCGATCTCAAGCAGAGCATGCAGAACGGCGGTGGCCCGGCTTGCCTGCGGTTGCGTGTCGCACTCAACGAAACCGAACTGGCGGCCGTCAATCCAGGGGTTATCATGACGGCACCGTTGTACGGCACTCTGACCGAATGGGTCGAGAAGCATTACCGCGACCGCATGACTGAAAATGATCTGGCGGACCCGCAATTGCTGCTTGAGTGCCGGACGGCATTGGATGAACTGACGCAAATCCTTAAACTGGGCGCGGTTTATCCATTCCAGATCAATTGATCGACGGTGCGCTTCGGGCACGACAGCGCGCCGCTTCATCTCAAACGAGAGCGTAATTACATGAGCGACAAACTGCAGCTGATCCTTGAAGACACTGACGGCACGCAACTGGAAACCTCCTGCACCCGCGTCGCGGTCATGTGGCAAGGCAAAGAGCTGTGGATCCAGCACGATGGCCGCGGCCAACTGCTGATCGGCGTGGACGTGGAAGAAGGCGATGCCGAATACGCCAACCTGCTGCTGCGCCCATTGGCGACTAATCTGGTAAGTCTGCAACTGGAGATGGAACCGGCTGACCTCACCGACGAGGAACACGTTCACGGTCCGGATTGCAACCACGATCACTAAGGAAACCGCTCTATGCTCGCCCTCGGCAAACTGCTTGAACTGACCCTCGCCGGCCGTGAACCGGCGGAGAAGACTCAACTGACTGTCGAAGGCGTGCGCATGCGCTGGTTGAGCGAAGGTGCGCTGGAAGTCCGGCCGCCTGAGGCGCGTGACAACGGCCTGGACCTGCTGCTGTCGGCGGGGATCCACGGCAACGAAACAGCGCCGATCGAGTTGCTCGATCGCCTGTTGCATGACATCGCCCGCGGCGACTTGAAGCCGCGCGCACGCATTCTGTTCCTGTTCGGCAACCCCGAAGCCATTCGCAAAGGCGAGCGTTTCATCGAACAGGACGTCAATCGGCTATTCAATGGCCGTCACGAACAAAGCAGCGGTTCCGAAGCCTTGCGCGCCTGTGAGCTGGAGCGCCTGGCCGCGAGTTTCTTCAGCCTGCCGGATCGCCAGCGTCTGCACTACGACCTGCATACCGCGATCCGTGGCTCGAAAGTCGAGCAATTCGCGTTGTACCCCTGGAAGGAGGGGCGCCAGCATTCACGCCTGGAACTGGCTCGCTTGCGCGCCGCCGGCATGGAAGCGGTGTTGCTGCAGAACAAACCGTCCATCGTGTTCAGCGCCTACACCTACGACAAGCTCGGTGCAGAGGCTTTCACCCTGGAGCTCGGCAAGGCACGGCCGTTCGGACAAAACGCCGGGGTCAATGTCTCGCTGCTGGAGGAACGCCTCAAGCAGATCATCGAAGGCGCCGAGCCGGAGCTGACGGAAGCGGCACTGGACGGTTTGCAGCTGTACAGCGTGGCACGGGAAATCATCAAGCACAGCGACAGCTTCCGCTTGAACCTGCCAGCGGACATCGAGAATTTTTCCGAGCTGGATGTGGGTTATCTGCTGGCTGAAGACATCGCCAATACCCGCTGGATCATCGAGGAAGAGGGTGCCCGGATCATCTTCCCGAACCCCAAGGTGAAAAATGGCCTGCGTGCCGGCATCCTGATCGTACCAACCACCGACGAAAACCTGGCTTAAGCACAACACTAAACCATTGTGGGAGCGAGCCTGCTCGCGAAGACGGCCGATCAGTCAACATCTATGGAGACTGATACACCGCTTTCGCGAGCAGGCTCGCTCCCACAGGTTTTTCGGTGATTACACGGCGACTGCGCGCGGTTCAGCGCGGCGCAGCGAACGGATTTTCAACAACGTATCCGCACACGTCTTCGCAGCTTCCTGGCCTTTATGCACGAAATGCTCGAAGAAGAACTTCTGGTGCTCTTCGCCGGCATGGAAGTGGTGCGGGGTCAGGGACACCGAGAACACCGGTACTTCGGTTTCCAGCTGAACTTGCATCAGGCCGCTGACGACCGACTGGGCGACGAACTCGTGACGGTAGATTCCGCCGTCCACCACCAGGGCTGCCGCGACGATGCCGGCATAACGACCGGTCTTGGCCAGCAGCTTGGCGTGCAGGGGCATTTCAAAGGCTCCGCCGACTTCGAAGAAATCGATGTCGGACTCCTGATAACCCTGGGCAATCATTTCGGCGACGAAGCCTTTACGGCTCTGATCGACAATATCCTTGTGCCAGCAGGCCTGGATGAACGCAACGCGCTCGCCCTGATGGTGTTTGCTTTTGCTGTCGATTGCGGTGGGTTGCATGTTCTGACTCCTGTTTGTATGAAAAACAGGGCGTTATGAATCGAAGGGGATCCAAGGGGACGCACGTTCGCACGAATGCCGGCGGACGGCCCTTTGCTGTCAATCCCGTTCTCTCTTCATCCGGACTATGACCGTCGGCCCCGGGATCACACCGGGTCTGCTGACCTTGCTGCCAGGCACCGCCGAAGCCGTGCTGTCACCAAGCGCTCGCGGGCTATGCGCATTGCGCGCAATTACCGCCGGTGGGGAGTTGCACCCCGCCCTGAGAACGTTTTTGCCGCCGGAATGTTTGGCGGCGCAGCGTTTTTATCACATATTTGCGGTACGCGCATGGCCCCTTTTGGATGATTGTGATCGACTTTTCCGTTGGTTTAATCGGCCTTTTCCTACGCAAGGGTTGATTAATCATCGCCATGCCCGCAGTAATTCTTTCCTGAAAGGGATTTCCCCTGCTTACCGAGGCCAGATTCATGAGCGTTATCGATCTTCGCAGCGACACCGTCACCCAACCTTGCGCCGGCATGCTCGACGCGATGGCCAACGCCGCCACCGGCGATGACGTGTATGGCGAAGATCCGACGGTCAATCACCTGGAAGCCGAACTGGCCAGGCGCCTGGGGTTTGCCGCGGCACTGTTCGTGCCGACCGGCACCATGAGCAACCTGCTTGGGTTGATGGCCCATTGCGAGCGCGGTGACGAGTACATCGTCGGCCAGCAGGCCCACACTTATAAATACGAAGGGGGTGGTGCAGCGGTGCTCGGCTCGATCCAGCCGCAACCGCTGGAAGTTCAGGCCGATGGTTCACTGGACCTGGCCCACGTCGCGGCGGCGATCAAGCCGGATGACTTCCACTTCGCCCGCACCCGGTTGTTGGCGCTGGAAAACACCATGCAGGGCAAGGTCCTGCCGCTGGAATACCTGGCGCGGGCGCGCAGTTTTACCCGCGAGCATGGCTTGCAACTGCACCTGGACGGCGCACGTTTGTATAACGCGGCAGTGAAGCTGGGGGTGGATGCCCGGGAAATCACCCAACATTTCGATTCTGTCTCGGTGTGCCTGTCCAAAGGGCTGGGTGCACCGGTCGGTTCGGTGCTGTGCGGCTCGGCCGAGCTGATCGGAAAGGCCCGGCGCCTGCGCAAAATGGTCGGTGGCGGCATGCGCCAGGCCGGGATTCTGGCGGCGGCCGGCCTGTATGCACTGGATCACAACGTAGAGCGCCTGGCCGACGACCACGCCAACGCACTATTGCTGGCCGAAGGCCTGCGTGTGGCGGGCTTCGAGGTCGAACCGGTGCAGACCAACATGGTTTATGTGCAAATGGGCGACAAGGCCGAGGCGCTCAAGGCGTTTGCCGCCGAGCGCGGGATCAAGCTAAGTGCCGTCGCGCGTCTGCGCATGGTCACGCACATGGACGTCAGCCGTGCGCAAATCGGGCAAGTCGTCGCGACATTCGTCGACTTTTCGCGCAAGTGATAGCGTTAGCGTTCCAATTGACCGTTTCTATCGTATAAACACGCTGTACCCCGCGCGCAGGGCCGATATAATGCGGCCCTTTGCCGTCGCTTCGTCTGTTGACGTTTCGAACAGGCCTTTGGCCGCAGCCTCCGTGGAAGAACCTAATGAAAAGCGCAGAAATCCGTGAAGCCTTCCTTCGCTTCTTCGAAGAGCAAGGCCACACCCGTGTAGCCTCCAGCTCTTTGATTCCGGGCAACGACCCAACCCTGCTGTTCACCAACGCGGGGATGAACCAGTTCAAGGACTGCTTCCTGGGCCAGGAAAAGCGCGCGTATACCCGCGCGGTCAGCAGCCAGAAATGCGTGCGCGCCGGCGGCAAGCACAACGACCTGGAAAATGTCGGTTATACCGCCCGTCACCACACCTTCTTCGAAATGCTGGGTAACTTCAGCTTCGGCGACTATTTCAAGCGTGATGCCATCACCTACGCCTGGAATTTCCTGACCTCCGACAAGTGGCTGAACCTGCCGAAGGAAAAGCTCTGGGTCACCGTCTATGCCAGCGATGACGAGGCGTATGACATCTGGACCAAGGAAATCGGGGTTCCGGCCGAGCGCATGGTGCGCATCGGCGACAACAAGGGCGCGCCGTACGCCTCCGACAACTTCTGGACCATGGGCGATACCGGCCCGTGCGGTCCTTGCACCGAGATTTTCTACGATCACGGCGCCGACATCTGGGGTGGCCCACCGGGTTCGCCGGAAGAAGACGGCGACCGTTACATCGAGATCTGGAACAACGTGTTCATGCAGTTCAACCGCACCGCCGATGGCGTGTTGCACCCGCTGCCAGCGCCGTCGGTGGACACCGGCATGGGCCTGGAGCGGATCAGTGCCGTGCTGCAGCACGTACACTCGAACTATGAAATCGACCTGTTCCAGAGCCTGCTGAACGCATCGGCCAAGGCCATCGGCTGCACCAACGACGCTCAGGCTTCCCTGAAAGTCGTGGCTGACCACATCCGTTCCTGCGGTTTCCTGATCGCCGACGGCGTGCTGCCGTCCAACGAAGGCCGCGGCTACGTGCTGCGCCGGATCATCCGTCGTGCCTGCCGTCACGGTAACAAGCTGGGCGCCAAGGGCAGCTTCTTCTATCAGATCGTCGCGGCCCTGGTCGCCGAGATGGGCGAAGCTTTCCCGGAACTGAAATCCCAGCAGGCGCACATCGAACGCGTGCTGAAGGCTGAAGAAGAGCAGTTCGCCAAGACCCTGGAGCAGGGCCTGAAGATCCTTGAGCAGGATCTGGCTGAACTCAAGGGCGACGTGGTGCCGGGCGACGTGGTATTCAAACTCTACGACACCTACGGTTTCCCGATGGACCTGACCGGCGACATCGCTCGCGAGCGCAGCCTGACCATTGACGAAGCAGGTTTCGAGCGTGAGATGGAAGCCCAGCGCGTCCGTGCCCGTTCCGCCAGTTCCTTCGGCATGGACTACAACAGCCTGGTCAAGGTCGATGTGGACACCGAGTTCACCGGTTACACCGCTCACAGTGGTTCAGCAAAGATCGTTGCTCTCTATAAGGACGGGCAATCGGTCGATGTGTTGAATGAAGGCGAAGAGGGCGTGGTTGTTCTGAACCAGACGCCGTTCTATGCGGAGTCCGGTGGTCAGATCGGTGATTGCGGCTTCCTCCAGGCTGGCGCTGCGCGTTTCGACGTGCGCGACACCACCAAGACTGGCGG
Source organism: Pseudomonas sp. B28(2017) (assembly GCF_002113025.1). GTDB lineage: Bacteria > Pseudomonadota > Gammaproteobacteria > Pseudomonadales > Pseudomonadaceae > Aquipseudomonas. The sequence continues at coordinate 132,914 of NZ_NEJH01000005.1, forward strand.
TGCGTTCCTGCACCACGGCGTGCTGGATTCGGGCAGCCTGATTGTAGGTGCTCCGGTCGAGACTCATGTCGATGCCGAAGTGCGTCACGCGACGTCGCTGAACCACTCGGCGACTCACTTGCTGCACGCTGCATTGCGTCAGGTGCTGGGCGATCACGTTCAGCAGAAAGGCTCGCTGGTCGACAGTCAGCGCCTGCGCTTCGACTTCAGCCATTTCGAAGCCATCAAGCCTGAACAACTGAAAGCGCTGGAAGACATTGTCAACGCCGAGATTCGCAAGAACTCTGAAGTTGAAACCGAAGAAACCGATATCGAAACCGCCAAGCAGAAAGGCGCCATGGCGCTGTTCGGCGAGAAGTACGGCGACAACGTGCGCGTGCTGAGCATGGGCGATTTCTCCGTCGAACTGTGCGGCGGTATCCACGCCAACCGTACCGGCGACATCGGCCTGCTGAAAATCATCAGCGAAGGCGGTGTGGCATCGGGTGTGCGTCGTATCGAAGCTGTCACCGGTGCGCAAGCGCTGGCCTACTTGAATGCGGCGGAAGAGCAACTCAAGGAGGCGGCCAGCCTGGTCAAGGGCAGCCGCGATAACCTGATCGACAAGCTGTCGGCTGTGCTGGAGCGCAACCGTCTGCTGGAAAAGCAACTCGAGCAGTTGCAAGCCAAGGCCGCCAGTGCCGCGGGCGACGATCTGTCGGCCCAGGCGCTGGACGTCAAGGATGTGAAAGTGCTGGCCGTGCGTCTGGACGGTCAGGATGGCAAGGCGCTGCTGGCGCTGGTCGATCAACTGAAAAACAAACTCGGCCGCGCAGTGATCCTGCTCGGCAGTGTCCATGAGGATAAGGTCGTTCTGGTTGCAGGCGTAACCAAAGACCTGACTGGCCAACTCAAAGCCGGTGATTTGATGAAGCAAGCCGCTGCGGCAGTGGGCGGGAAGGGTGGTGGTCGTCCGGACATGGCGCAAGGCGGCGGTACCGACGCTGGCGCACTGGATGCGGCACTGGCCCTGACCGTTCCGTTTGTAGAGCAGGGTCTATAAGGCAGTACTTGCGGCTCGCAGTCTAGTGGTGGGCCGCAACGCTGTTTGAGTGATTATTTGGGCGCCCTTCATGGGCAGAGGCGGCTTTGAAATGGCTTTGATCGTACAGAAATTTGGAGGCACCTCGGTCGGCACTGTCGAGAGAATCGAGCAGGTCGCCGACAAGGTTAAGAAATTCCGCGATGCCGGCGATGACCTGGTGGTTGTGCTGTCTGCAATGAGCGGCGAAACCAACCGTCTGATCGATCTGGCCAAGCAAATCAGTGGCGACGGTCAACCGGTTCCGCGCGAGCTGGACGTGATCGTCTCCACCGGTGAGCAGGTGACGATTGCCCTGTTGGCCATGGCTCTGATCAAGCGTGGCGTGCCGGCGGTGTCCTACACCGGCAACCAGGTGCGGATTCTGACGGATAGCGCACACAATAAAGCGCGTATCCTGCAGATTGATGACCAGAAGATTCGCGGTGATCTGAAGGCAGGTCGTGTGGTAGTGGTCGCCGGTTTCCAAGGCGTCGACGAGCACGGCAATATCACCACCCTCGGTCGTGGCGGTTCCGACACCACCGGCGTGGCGCTGGCAGCAGCCCTGAAGGCTGACGAATGCCAGATCTACACCGACGTCGACGGTGTCTACACCACCGACCCGCGTGTGGTGTCCGTGGCTCAGCGCCTGGACAAGATCACCTTCGAAGAGATGCTGGAAATGGCCAGCCTCGGTTCCAAGGTGTTGCAGATCCGCGCGGTCGAGTTCGCCGGCAAGTACAACGTTCCGCTGCGCGTACTGCACAGCTTCAAGGAGGGTCCGGGCACCCTCATTACTATTGATGAAGAGGAAACCATGGAACAGCCGATCATTTCCGGTATCGCTTTCAACCGCGATGAAGCCAAGCTGACCATCCGTGGCGTGCCAGACATTCCGGGCGTTGCATTCAAGATTCTCGGCCCGATCAGTGCCGCGAACATTGAGGTCGACATGATCGTGCAGAACGTCGCGCACGATAACACCACCGACTTCACCTTCACCGTGCACCGCAACGACTACCAGGCGGCGCAAGCCGTGCTGGAAAAAACCGCAGGCGAGCTGGGTGCCCGTGAAGTCGTGGGCGACACCAAGATCGCCAAGGTGTCGATCGTCGGCGTTGGCATGCGTTCTCACGCAGGCGTTGCCAGCCGCATGTTCGAAGCCCTGGCCAAGGAAAGCATCAACATCCAGATGATCTCGACTTCGGAAATCAAAGTCTCCGTAGTGATCGAAGAGAAGTATCTGGAACTGGCTGTGCGCGCTCTGCACACGGCGTTCGAACTGGACGCACCGGCCCGCCAGGGCGAGTGATGCGTTTGCCAAAAGGCGCGGTCTGACCGCGCCTTTTGTTTTTTTGAATGGCGTGCCCCCCCGAGCCTGTTCTTTTGCTCGCGCTAGTCAATACTCAGGCATGTAGGGCTGCGACCGCTCCGGTTGTGGGTCGACTGCCTTTTTTTTGCAGACTGTAGTCCCTGAAATGAAATGCGTGAGGAGAAAGGTATGCTGATTCTGACTCGTCGGTGCGCAGAAAGCCTGATTATCGGTGATGGCGAAATCACCGTGACCGTGCTCGGCGTCAAAGGAAATCAAGTGCGCATCGGTGTTAATGCTCCCAAAGAGGTGGCTGTTCACCGGGAGGAAATTTACCTGCGTATCAAGAAAGAGAAGGACGAAGAACCAAGCCATTAATTTTTATCGTTTTTTATGTTTGCAAACGGGGAAGAAGCTGGTTAATATACGCCCCGTGTTGCGGAGAGCTGGCCGAGTGGCCGAAGGCGCTCCCCTGCTAAGGGAGTACACCTCAAAAGGGTGTCGGGGGTTCGAATCCCCCGTTCTCCGCCATTATTCGCTTAGTACGTTGTAATCTGGCTTCTTCGGTAAGTTGTTGAAATTACTAGAAAAAGTGCTTTACAAACAGATTGAACGGCCTATAATGCGCGGCAACAAATGCACTCGTAGCTCAGCTGGATAGAGTACTCGGCTACGAACCGAGCGGTCACAGGTTCGAATCCTGTCGAGTGCACCATTTAAGAGTTGTTTGCAGTGATGTAGATAACTTGGCTTCAGCCAGTTGTGGTCTGGTCTAAAAACACAAATTGCACTCGTAGCTCAGCTGGATAGAGTACTCGGCTACGAACCGAGCGGTCACAGGTTCGAATCCTGTCGAGTGCACCATACAACAGAAAGCCCGCATTTAATGCGGGCTTTTTGCCGTCCGGGATTTGGCTTTTCCTTTCGTGCATCCCCTCTCGTCGAACTCCACCTGTGCGCTGCGACCTTTCCGGGTGTTGTAACGGTAGGTCGTGGCTGAATTGCGAATACTGATCTTGTCCGGCTTGCCAAGCGCGCTCTCGACGTCTTGCTGGCTCATGCCCGCAATCACCCGCTGATTGATGATCGCCTCTCGGCGCTCCCTGGCGCTGATCAGGTTTCCACACTTGTCCTGCGTCCGGCCGACCACGGTTGGCTCTCTGCTTTTGTTGTTCATTGATGATGATTCGCGGGGTTCGGCCGGCGGCATAAGCGCCACCGTGCTGCCAGGGGTAAAGGCGCGGACGTCCTGAAGTGAAGCGCGTTCTCCCGCGGCACAGCTCAGCGTGGTAAAGGTAATGCGTCCATCGGCCGCTTCGCAGCGTTGAACGGTGGTGGCGAGCGCCATGGGCAGGGGGCCGAGCAGGCTGAGCAGTAAAAGCAATTGTGAAACCGATGGCATCAGGCGTCCTCCATGACGTTCCTTTTCAAGGGTAGTGGCTACAATTTTCGAAGGGGGTGTGTTTTCTTTTCAGAATACGTCGTCGCATTTTCATGGATCAGGGCGATACTCAAGATTGTTGTGCAAGCGCTTGTTTCAGCCACGATTTTTTAACGTTTAAAACCGTCAGGCGGTGTATCATTGCGCCCGTCAGCCCCGCCGGGGCTTGTGGAATACCTCCATGGACTTACCCAGTAGTTACTCAGTACCCCGTTTCACCAATCATGAATTGACTGATTGATCCTTCCGGCGTGCCCCGCTGCTGGGAGTGGAGTTCGCCTATGTCCGATGTTGAAGTAAAGAAAACGCAGGAAAGCTTGCAGGATCGCCTGGCTCAGGTGGTTGAGTTGCTGCAGCGCCAGCGTGTGGTAGAAGACCTGACTCACCGCCAGGAAGGCCCGCACCATGACCGGGTCGAGAACCTGGTCCACCGGCAGAACCTTGTCGAGTTGCAACGCAAGCTCGATGACCTGCACTCCGCCGACGTCGCCTATATCCTTGAAGCCTTGCCGCTGGACGACCGCCTGACGCTCTGGCAATTGGTCAAGGCCGATCGTGACGGCGACATCCTTCTCGAAGTATCCGATTCGGTTCGTGAATCGCTGATCGCCGACATGGACGATCACGAGCTCCTGGCAGCGGCCAAGGACATGGATGCCGATGAACTCGCTGACCTGGCCTCCGAGCTGCCGCGAGATGTCGTCCATGAGCTCATGGAGACCCTCGACCAGCAACAACGCGAGCGTGTGCGTTCGGCACTGTCCTACGACGAGGAGCAGGTCGGTGCGTTGATGGACTTCGAGATGGTGACCATCCGCGAGGATGTCAGCCTTGAAGTGGTCTTGCGTTATCTGCGCCGTCTCAAGGAGTTGCCGGGTCATACCGACAAGTTGTTCGTAGTCGACTACGACGGCGTCCTCAAGGGCGTGTTGCCGATCAAGCGTTTGCTGGTCAACGATCCGGACAAACAGGTTTCCGAGGTGATGGCCAGCGATCCGGTGAGTTTTCACCCGGACGAAGACGCATACGATGCTGCGCAGGCGTTCGAGCGTTATGACTTGATCTCCGCGCCCGTGGTCGACAAGAACGGCAAGCTGATCGGTCGTCTGACCATCGATGAAATGGTCGACCTGATCCGTGAAGAGAGCGAAAGCGAAGTTCTCAACATGGCGGGTCTGCGTGAAGAAGAAGATATTTTTGCGTCGGTCTGGAAGTCCCTGCGTAACCGTTGGGCCTGGCTGGCGATCAATCTTATTACCGCGTTCGTGGCTTCCCGGGTCATCGGTTTGTTTGAAGGTTCGATCGAGAAACTCGTGGCGCTTGCGGCATTGATGCCGATCGTGGCGGGGATCGGTGGTAACTCGGGCAACCAGACCATCACCATGATTGTTCGGGCCATGGCGCTGGATCAGGTGAGCACCGGTAATACCTCGCGCCTGATGCGCAAGGAATTGGCCGTCGCGTTGATTAACGGCGTGATCTGGGGCGGGGTGATTGGTGCGGTTGCCTACCTGCTCTATGGCAGTTGGTCATTGGGCGTGGTGATGACCGCCGCGATGACGCTCAACTTGCTACTGGCGGCATTGATGGGGGTTCTGATCCCTATGACCCTGGCGAAGATGGGGCGCGATCCGGCAATGGGCGCCAGTGTGATGATTACGGCCATGACCGACAGTGGAGGCTTTTTCATCTTCCTCGGGCTGGCGACAATCTTCCTGCTCTGAAGTCCCGTTCATTGAAAACCCGCCGTTGGCGGGTTTTTTTTGGGCCTGAATTTCAGGCAAAAAAAAAGCCAGCGATCAGGCTGGCTTGAGCTTTCAGCTTGAATCAGGACGCGTCGGCGGCCATTTCAGCGTCATGCGCGATCAGCGAAACCAGGGCGTTTTGCTGTCGATGGGAGAGTTGGCGGAAGCGTTGCAGCAGCTCCCGTTCGTGCAAGGAGAGCTCCGGGCTGTCCAGGCGCATGCTCAACTCTTCTCCCAGTGCGCCTTCCTGAATAAGACTCTGCTCAAGGCGCGCAATGATTTCGGAGTTCATGCTGCGATGATGATTGCGAGCCACCTCGGCAATGCGTTCACGCATTCCGTCTGGCAGACGTACGACGAACTTGTCAGCCGTACGGCTGGAATAAATTGCCTGTTTCAATGGGCGCATATATTTAACCGGTTAGTTCAGGGGAGCGGTTTTCGGGATTGGCCGCAGGATGTCTGGTAGGACAAGCACTCTGACCAAATGTTCAACCTGAATTGATAGAGACGCACATCATGCCTCAAACCAGCCAGATCATTGGCGTCAATTCTATGACAAATATTGAACGGTATAAAGGCGTTCTGCCAGCACCAATTATCAGAAATGCGGACTGGTTTGAAAAGCTCGACCGGGCCGTATTGCTTAATGCATCCCCCGCCTGACTAAAGATTTCTGACGGGAGGAATAAGCGGACTCGATCCCCGTTCCTTGCCTTTACAGGATAGTGGCAAATGGCCGATTTACTAGGGGAAGTCGTATGGAGGGGCGAATTCGGGATGGATGGCAGGCTATTGCAGCGGATCTGCCAGGCCGGGATTAACGCAGCACCGGATCAAACTTGATCTTGCGTCCGGCAATCAGCGCGAGCACGAACAGACTGGTGAAGACACCACAGGCGATCAGGGGGAGGGTGACGACCATGTCCTGGGTCAATGACAGATGAAAAATGCCGCTCGACAAGGCGAGGATGAAAAAACTCGCGGCTGATCTGGACATGCTGTGCTCCTGGTGGGGGATTCAAAATACCAAACGTTCGGATGATGGCGCTGCAAGCAGAGTGTTTTCCTTGCTCGCTTGCGGGCTGACAAATCCGTGCCGATCACTCAATTCCGCCAGTGGCGGCGCCTTTTGCAACTGAAGGTAATGCGGCATACGTTGGGCAACCTGCGTAACGCTGCTCTCGGGAATAAAATGAAATCCCGGTAAGACTGCCAGTACGATTGCATTCGAGAGTAAAAGGACGCTGTTCATGGCGCGGGCCTCGGTTGCTCTGTGAGAACAGTAGAAGCAGCGGGCATGCCAGAGTCTATCGGCAAATAAAATCTTTAAAAACAATGAATTAAGTTATTTTTTGGTAAAGCGCCACATTGCATTTTGCATGGGTGGCTTTTTGCAGTAATGCAATTTGCACGGTAAACAGGTCCGCCCCCGGCAGAGGTGTCTGCCTACACTTAAAAAGCCCTACGGACGACATGACAAAAGCGGGCCCTGCCGTTAACATGCACGCCGTCCATCGCGCCGCGTTTCGTTGCGGCCGACTTGTGTCTCAGTAGCTCAATTGGATAGAGCATCCCCCTCCTAAGGGGAAGGTTGGCAGTTCGAACCTGCCCTGGGACACCATATTTTGCAGATCCCCCCGCCTGTTTCCTGTATCAGCCCTTCATTTTCGCAACCTGTAGACAAATTCAGGTGCCTGGATGGATCGAATCCATCAACTCTACCTTCGCGACTTTCCGTCTCCCCTCCCAAGTAGTCTGAATCTCCCATTCCGCCTGGGAGTATCGGCCAATGTGCAGCCTCCGCCGCTTGTTCATAGTTGTGACCAATAGAACCGAAAATGGTCCACGGTCGGCCCCCGATGACTGGACCCACTGAGGAGAAAGTCATGACTATGCGCAAGAAAACCTCATCGTCAACGAGTGACCTGGCCAATATCGCCGGTGACCATCCTTCACCCGTCAGCCACGACTGGACTTTTACCTATGTGAGCGATCGATCCCGCCTTTACACTCCGCTCGTCACCACCGACCTGAAAGACTACGCCCCCGGCAGCACTGCCATCATCACGGCCAGCGGCTTCTCCGCCGGCAGTACAGTGACGCTCGAAGTGGACCACGCCATCGGTGCTGGCGCGGATGGTGTGTGGGGCACGTCCGACGATGTGCTCGATACCAACACCGGCGCGGGGCACGAGCCCTGGTCTGTGACCGACGGCGGCGCCGGCGATCTCGACGGCCAGGTCAACGGCAGCGTCACCACCTCATGGTACGTGAATCCCGACGACTCGGCAGGCGCGACGTTTTTGCTTACAGCTACCTCTGCGGGTGCCGATGGAGTCGTCGGCACTGGTGACGACACCGTGGCGACAACGTCGTTTACGGACAGCAGTCCGGGTGCCGTGGCGACCGGTGTGACCGTTACACTGGACGAAACGGCCGGGTTGCAGAACGGTGCTGCCACTCCAGTCCCAGCAGGAGACGCTGACGACAACGACACGTCATTGACCTTGCCTACGGCGTTTTCTGGCCGGCTGGCGACACTGCTGGCCGCTACCGCTCCGACAGAAACCTTGATTGGCGCCGCATTGAGTGGTTACAACGGCTCAAACACAGGCCTCAATGCGTTCACGATCGCGCCCGCTGCCGGCGGAGTCATCACGGATATCCGGTTTACCAAAGCAGACGGCACCCTGCTCGATGGGGTGGATAGCGAACGCGACACTGCTGGCGGTGTCAGCATTTACCTCTATACCGATACGGAGAACAACAACGTTCTCCTTGGTCGCGCAGCCAAATTGAATGGCGACGCAGACCCTGCCGGTGCGATCGTCTTTGCTGCCTATATTGAAGAGACCGGATCGCCGGTCACTGGTGGCAAGATCTGGACGGTGCTGTACCAGCCGCTCTATCACGGAGATACCGGCACCCCCGACGACTCGATCAATCTGGATCAGAAGGTCTTCATTGGCACCAGCGAGGACACGAATTTCAGCCTGGCTGGGGCGCCGTCGGGGCAGCAGTTGTTCCTGATGTTCACGACCGAGGGCGCGACGGCCGATGTGAACGGTCGGATTCCCGGTGTCTCGATCATCGTCACGGGCAAGAATCCGCTGGATCAGTCGGCAAGCAGCGCTGCCATCACCAGCGCCGATACGGTCAACAGCAGTCAGGGCGGCGGCAACACGACTCTGGGCACCAATAACCAGGCGATCACCGAACAGGAAGGTCTGCGCTTCAGCTTTGTCACCGGTGCCAGGGCGGACGTCACGATCCCCAACCTGAGCCCAGGCGAAGCGGGTGTCGAATCGAACATCGACTTCACTCAATACTTCGGCGCCCGCGCCGCGACCTTCAGAGTCGTGCAGGAGACGGGTGGCACGACCGCGAAAGTCTTGCTCACAGCCTTCAAGAACGCCGACAACGTCGGCGGGTCGCAGAGCGGCGAAAACTTCATCAACAGCTACGCCAACGACAACGGCGAAAGGGTCGCAATCACCAACGGCAGTGTCACCGTGAAGACGTTCGCGGGCGCCACCGTCACCAACGCTGTCATCACCTACAACGCCGACGGCACAGTGCTGATCACCGGCGTTCCGACCGACTCACAGATTACCTACGGCACGGCGACCGACCATAACCGCGTGTTGATCGAGAACGCCGGGTTGCTGACCGCCAAGAATGGCGATAAGACGCACGCAGACTTCGACATCGGTGGTTTCAAGGTGTTGCAGACCAACACGGTAACCACCGAAATCGGCTCCAAGATCGTCTTCGAAGATGACGGACCAAGCATCAGCACCACTGGCACGGAGCCGACGCTGACGGTGGATGAAACGGTACTGGCGACCAACGCCACCCAGAGCTTTGCCGCCAACTTCACCTCGGCGTTTGGCGCCGATGGTGCCGGCACTCTGACCTATGCGCTGGGCGTGGTGGCCGGAGCTTCCGGGCTGACCGACACGGCCACCGGCGAGGCGGTGAACCTGTCGCTCAATGGCACGGTGGTGGAGGGCCGAACGGCCACGGGCAACTTGCTGGTGTTCACGGTCAGTGTGGCTGCCAACGGTGATGTCACCCTCGACCAGCTCCGCGCCGTGGTGCATTCCAACACCAGCAATCCCGATGACTCGACGAGCCTGACCTCGGATAACCTGGTAACACTGACGGCAACCAAGACCGACAAGGACGGCGACAGCGCCCAGGCGACGCTGAACATCGGACAGAACCTGGTGTTCAAGGATGACGGACCAAGCATCAGCACCACCGGCGTGGAGCCGACACTGACGGTGGACGAAACGGTGCTGGCAACCAACGCCACCCAGAACTTTGCCGCCAACTTCAGCTCGGCGTTTGGCGCCGATGGTGCCGGCACTCTGACCTATGCGCTGGGCGTGGTGGCCGGAGCCTCCGGGCTGACCGACACGGCCACCGGCGAGGCGGTGAACCTGTCGCTCAATGGCACGGTGGTGGAGGGCCGAACGGCCACGGGCAACCTGCTGGTGTTCACGGTCAGTGTGGCCGCCAACGGTGATGTCACCCTCGATCAGATCCGCGCCGTGGTGCATTCCAATACCAGCAATCCGGATGATTCGACGAGTTTGACCTCGGACAACCTGGTGATGTTGACGGCAACCAAGACCGACAAGGACGGCGACAGCGCCCAGGCAACCCTCAACATCGGGCAGAACCTGGTGTTCAAGGACGACGGACCAAGCATCAATATCACCGGCGTGGAGCCGACACTGACGGTGGACGAAACGGTGCTGGCAACCAACGATACCCAGAACTTTGCCGCCAACTTCACCTCGGCGTTTGGCGCCGATGGCGCCGGCACCCTGACCTATGCGCTGGGCGTGGTGGCCGGAGCCTCCGGGCTGACCGACACGGCCACCGGCGAGGCGGTGAACCTGTCGCTCAACGGCACCGTAGTGGAAGGGCGTACGGCCACGGGCAACCTGCTGGTGTTCACGGTCAGTGTGGCCGCCAACGGTGATGTCACCCTCGACCAGCTCCGCGCCGTGGTGCATCCCGACGCGACCAATCCGGATGATTCGAAGACGTTGACCTCGGACAACCTGGTGATGTTGACGGCAACCAAGACCGACAGGGACGGCGACAGTGCCCAGGCGACGCTGAACATCGGGCAGAACCTGGTGTTCAAGGACGACGGACCAAGCATCAGCACCACTGGCGTGGAGCCAACGCTGACGGTGGACGAAACGGTGCTGGCAACCAACGATACCCAGAGCTTTGCCGCCAACTTCAGCTCGGCGTTTGGCGCCGATGGCGCCGGCACCCTGACCTATGCGTTGGGTGTGGTGGCCGGGGCTTCCGGGTTGACCGACACGGCCACCGGTGAGGCGGTGAACCTGTCGCTCAACGGCACCGTGGTGGAAGGGCGTACGGCCACGGGCAACTTGCTGGTGTTCACGGTCAGTGTGGCTGCCAACGGTGATGTTACCCTCGACCAGCTCCGCGCCGTGGTGCATTCCAACACCAGCAATCCCGATGACTCGACGAGCCTGACCTCGGACAACCTGGTAACACTGACGGCAACCAAGACCGACAAGGACGGCGACAGCGCCCAGGCGACGCTGAACATCGGACAGAACCTGGTGTTCAAGGATGACGGACCAAGCATCAGCACCACTGGCGTGGAGCCAACGCTGACGGTGGATGAAACGGTACTGGCGACCAACGCCACCCAGAGCTTTGCCGCCAACTTCAATTCGGCGTTTGGCGCCGATGGCGCCGGCACCCTGACCTATGCGCTGGGCGTGGTGGCTGGGGCTTCCGGGCTGACCGACACGGCCACCGGCGAGGCGGTGAGCCTGTCGCTCAACGGCACCGTAGTGGAAGGCCGTACGGCCACGGGCAACCTGCTGGTGTTCACGGTCAGTGTGGCCGCCAACGGTGATGTCACCCTCGACCAGCTCCGCGCCGTGGTGCATCCCGATGCGACCAATCCGGATGACTCGAAGACATTGACCTCGGACAACCTGGTGACACTGACGGCGACCAAGACCGACAGGGACGGCGACAGTGCCCAGGCGACGCTGAACATCGGACAGAATCTGGTGTTCAAGGACGACGGACCAAACATCAATACCACCGGTGTGGAGCCGACGCTGACGGTGGACGAAACGGTGCTGGCAACCAACGATACCCAGAACTTTGCCGCCAACTTCAGCTCGGCGTTTGGCGCCGATGGCGCCGGCACCCTGACCTATGCGCTGGGCGTGGTGGCGGGTGCTTCCGGGCTGACCGACACGGCCACCGGCGAGGCGGTGAACCTGTCGCTCAACGGCACAGTAGTGGAAGGCCGTACGGCCACGGGCAACCTGCTGGTGTTCACGGTCAGTGTGGCCGCCAACGGCAGCGTCACCCTTGATCAGCTCCGCGCCGTGGTGCATTCCAACACCACCAATCCGGATGATTCGAAGACGTTGACCTCGGACAATCTGGTGACACTGACGGCGACCATAACCGACAAGGAGGGCGACAGCGCCCAGGCGACGCTGAACATCGGGCAGAACCTGGTGTTCAAGGACGACGGACCGAGCATCAGCACCACCGGCGTGGAGCCAACGCTGACGGTGGATGAAACGGTACTGGCGACCAACGCCACCCAGAGCTTCGCCGCCAATTTCACCTCGGCGTTTGGCGCCGATGGCGCCGGCACCCTGACCTATGCGCTGGGCGTGGTGGCCGGGGCTTCCGGGCTGATCGACACGGCCTCGGGCCAGGCGGTGAACCTGTCGCTCAATGGCGCTGTAGTCGAAGGCCGCACAGCCACGGGCAACCTGCTGGTGTTCACGGTCGGCGTAGCCGCCAATGGCAGCGTCACCCTCGACCAGCTCCGCGCCGTGGTGCATTCCGACGCCAGCAATCCGGATGATTCGAAGACGTTGACCTCGGACAACCTGGTGACGCTGACGGCGATCAAGACCGACGGGGACGGAGACAGCGCTCAGGCGACGCTGAACATCGGGCAGAACCTGGTGTTCAAGGACGATGGGCCGGCACTCGCTTTCGGCAACCTGATCGGGACCGGTAGTGTCCTTGCGCAATCCGGGTTCTGGAATATGGCGACGGGAGCCGACGGGCTGGGTGCGGCCGGTCTGGATATCTCGTTGGTCAATAACCAGTTCACCCTCGTCAGGCCGGACAACACGACCACGACCGGGACCGGCACGCTTCACGAGCTGTCGCCATCACCGGATGTCAATGGCGCGTACCAATTCACGGGAACCTTGACCGGTGATTTCGACAACAACGCCGCAACGGCGAATACCACCGTCGACTACACGTTGACCGCCTACGCCGATGGTCGCTATGCACTGGATCTGGTGCAAGGCTTCAGTTCGACGATCGTGCTCAGCAGTGCCGACGGCTCGCTCGCAGCCGGCGGCCCGGATTCGGTGCGCACATTGTTGATTCCGCAGACGAGTAACCCGGCTATTCCTTCGACCTCCGAGGAGATCGTATTCTTTTCCGCGAAGGCGCTGGCGTCGACCTCGGACATCCTGGCCGGCATCGGGCTCGGAGCACCCGACCCCACCGAAGCCGCGCTACAGACCAACCCGCTGCCATCGTACATAGACCCGGCGGCCATGAACGTCAGCACGTCCGGCATCGGCGTCGGCAACAACGTTTTCCAGGGAGATAACCTGGCGGCAATCAGCGCAGCCGATGAAAGTTTCGTCATCAATCCAGAGAGCCTGCTGACGGGAATGAAGGTCTTCATCGACAACTCCGTGGCGGGTTACAACACCGCGACCGAAGACCTGTACTACCGGATCTACTACGCGGATGGCACGTTCTCGAACCGCGTCGAGGTGAACACCCTGACTCCGGAGGCGGGCGGACAGGTGTCCTTCCTCATCCAGAAGGAGGGTGCGACACTGATCGACGCTGTTCAGCTGACGATGGGCCGGGGCGATGTCAAGATTCCGGTGATCCAGTTCATTCAGCAGAGCGAGAGCCTGGCCAGCGATGTCCAGCTGGCGTTCAGCGCGACGCTGACGGACAAGGATGGGGACTCGGCGACGAGTACATTCGATGCCAACCTGTTCGCCAACGACCCGGCCAACGCATCCTTCGACTTCACGCTGGTTGGCACGGCCGGTGAGCAAGATGCGTTCAACATCGATCTGTCAGTCAATCAGCACCTGTACCAGGTCAACGGCTTCGATGCGGGCCCGGGCTTGCGGGACAAGCTGGTGCTCAACGGCGACCCGAACGCCGTTGTCCAATCGATCAACAACACCGGCCCAGACAGCGTCGTGACGGTTACCGAGACTGGTGGACAAACAACGACCATCACCGTGGTCGGGGTTGATGTTCAGAATACCGACATCTTTTTTGGCAGCGCCTGAAGCATTGCGCGCGAGAACGGATGCGAGGGTGGCGCAGGAGACCACCCTCGCATTCTTTTTGCGGTTCCAATACGAGATTCCCGTGATCGCATCTGCTGTGAACTGGCGAGCAGCACAGGGCTTAAAGAACAGGATGGCTCAGCAGGATAGGCCGAGAACGACTTGAACATTCTGGGCACTCTGTTCCAGGCCACTGACAAGGACGGCGACACGCTGACGGCCACCCCACCCTGAAGGTGAGGGGCAGACCGTCTTGTATTGACTTGAAGTTCAATCCATCTCCACCCAGGAGGACTTGGGTGGTGTTTCGTTGTTGGTGAGCCCGTGTTTCAGCGCATACATCAGCAAGTCGATGCGGTTGATGAGATTCAGCTTCTGATAGATGTTGCTGAGGTGGTTGTGCACGGTGTGCTCGCTGATCCCCAGGCGCCCGGCGATGCTCACATATTTGGCGGATGGTTCGCCCACGATGGCGCAAATCAGCTCTCTCTCGCGCAGCGTCAACCGCGCCTGTTTCGCTTGCTCAAGATTGCATTTCACGGGTACATGCCCGGTCGCGGCATAGCCGGAAAGGCCGCCAGCCCAGGCTCTATCCATTGTGACGTCGCTATGGTGGACCTTGAGGATGGCCTGGATAATCGATTCCGTCGGGTCTTCCGCCAGCACGATGCCGCGAGCGCCAGCCTCTATCGCCCGGGCAGCGGGGACGGCTTCGTACAGGCCCTTGAACAGCAGCACTTTCATTTCAGCGTTGCGGGTGAGTCCCGCGACGACCTCCAGAGGATTCAGCGCATCCGGAAAGAAGCTGAAAAAAATGACATTGGGCCGCAACTGATCGGCAAGCTCCAGCGCATGGGTATAGGTGGTGGCCTGGCCTGTCACTTCCATTCGGGGCTTTCTGGCATCAATCAAGTCATGCAGGCCCTTGAGCACGAGGGGGCGGCAATCGATCAGCATCACGCTTATCGGCTCTTTTGGGTCGGTGATCATCTTCCTGACCCCCTTGAAGAACCAACGATGGACTCTGCCCTCTGGCCTTCGAGGGTCAGCAACTGGCTTGTATGGTCGCCGCGATTGAAGGACAGATTTGAACGCCAGGAGGCCGCGATGGTACCCGCCCAGGCATTGGCACCCACCGGCCCCGGGGTCATCTCCATCAACAGCGCCGGCAGCGAGGGCGAACATTTCCAAAGGGCAGGCAAAGCCCGAGAGAGAAAATAAATACGAATAATGATCAATGGATTGCACATGACGATGTACTCCCTCACCCCTCAACGGAGTCTAGGTCAGCCCAAGGGGCTGCCAGCCTGACCATCCGTCAGTCGTCAATGCAAGCCCAGTGCAGGCAGGCCTGATCGATGCTCTCGAGAGGGGAGGGAACCCTCGAAAATCAAGGCATTAGGCTCGTCACAGGTGATCTGCAACCAAAGTCTGATCCTGATCAAAATCGTCAATTAGTCGACGAATGGCATTAACTTAAGAACGCTATTTTTGGCTTGTCAATTTATCGGCGTATCTTGCCGGGCCGAGCCACCTGCAAGCCAGGGCTTGGCGAAATCAGTGAATAGCAATTGCCGGGCGTTCATTTATCAGCACTTTCTTGTGCGCGATGTCTCGTTTTCAGTAACGCCTTCACCTATTCGGGGTGAGCGTTGGAGGAAGGTTCTCAAGGGAACACCACTGCTGGCCGATAACACGGGCAGTCAGGGGCCATTTTGCCTTTTGCGGTTGGCTTTGGGGTCTCATTTCTGTGAGAGGGTGTTTGATAGCCTAGTGCCACTCGCTATCATCTGCGCGCCAAAACAGGGGGCTGCGAAGCTGAGTCCGTCCGTGTATTTGCCTTTGGGTTGTTCTTCTTAATTTGCCTGGAAATCTTCGATGCTGTCGTATCACCAAAAGCGTTTTCTGATCGTCGATGATTTCTCGGATTTCCGCAGTTCGGTTCGGTCGATGCTGCGCGAACTGGGTGTCAAGGAAGTGGACACTGCCGATACCGGCGAACAGGCGCTGAAAATGTGTTCGCAGAAGCAGTACGACTTCATCCTGCAGGACTTTCACCTGGGTGACGGCAAGAAAAACGGCCAGCAGGTGCTCGAAGACCTGATGGAGGAAAAGCTGATCAGCCATGAAGCGGTGTTCGTCATGGTCACCGCCGAAACCAGCCAGGCCATGGTGCTCAGTGCGCTGGAGCACGAGCCCGATGCCTATCTGACCAAGCCCTTCAACCGTTCCAGCCTGGCCCAGCGCCTGGAGCGCCTCGAGCAGCGCAAGACCCTGCTCAAGCCAATCCTGCAGGCCCTTGACCGTGGCAAGCCGATGGAGGTGCTCAACGCCTGCATCGCCTTGTGCAAGCAAGACATCCGCTATTCGCCACTGTGCCTGCGCTACCGCGCCGATGCCCTGCGCGACCTCAATCAGAACGAAGCGCTGGAGCGGCTGTACGACGGCATCATCGCCGACCGTCCGTTGCCATGGGCGTTTGCCGGGTTGGGCAAGTTGCTGTTCAAGCGCGGCCAGGTCGGGCAGGCCAAAGGCATCTACGAAAAAGCCCTGAAGGTCTTCCCGATGATGCCGTCGCTGTATGACGGCATGGCTGACGTGCTGGTCGCCGAAGGGGACACCAAAGGTGCACAGCGCGTTCTGGAAGAGGCGATTCGCCTGTCGCCGCTGGCGGTGCGCCGGCAAGCGTTGCTGGGCAAGCTGGCGATGACCAACGAGGACTTCGACACGGCGGCCAAGGCCTATCGCCAGGCCGTAAGCCAGGGTGCGCAGTCGCGGTTCAAGGATGCCGAGAGCAACCTCGGCCTGGCCCACGCATTGATCAGCAAGGGTAGCGAAAGGGGGCTGGACACGCGGACCCGACTGGAAATCAACACCACGTTGAGCGCCGTGGCCAAGGAAAACCCCTCCGATCCGGGCCTGCAGATCCGCGCGCGCCTGATGAAGGCCACCAGCCTGTTGCTCAACGATGCCGAGACGGCGGACAAGCTCACCGAGCAAGCCCTGTTGCGCCTGGATGGCATGGAGCAATTCATGAGCGCCGAAGCGGCGTTGGTGGTGGCCAAGCAACTGAAAATGCTCGGGCAGAGCGAGGCCGGTACTGCGATGCTGAAAAACTGCGTGGAAATCTACGGCGACGATCCGGCGGTCATGAAGGACATCGCCAAGCAGACCGACGACCCGAGCATCCTCAATTCCGGTAACGCCGCTGCGGAACTCAATCGTCAGGGCGTGCGCGTGTACAAGACCGGCAATCTGGTGGAGGCCCGGCAGGTCTTTCGCAAAGCCCTGGCAATGCAGCCCAAGAACATCAGTATCGCCCTGAACCTGGCGCAGTCGTTGTTGCACGGCACCGATACCAGCGCTCCTTCAGCGGAGCTGGAAGAGTGCCGGACCTGCCTGAAAACGGTTGGCCTGATGCCCGACACCGACGCGCGCTATCCGCGCTACCAGAAGCTCAACAGCAAGGCGTTTGGCCAATGAACGACAACCGGCAGGCACTGGATTTCTCCACGGTGATCGCCTCTACCGTGCACGACATGAAGAACTCGCTGGCCATGCTGATGCAGGCCCAGAGCCAGTGGCTGGCGCGATTGCCGGAGTCGGCGCAGCAGACGCCGGAGCAGGGAGTGATCGACTTCGAGTTCGCCCACCTCAACGGCATGCTGGTGCAGTTGCTGGGTCTGTACAAGCTCGGCGTCAACCAGATGCCGTTGCAACCGGCCTACCATGAACTGGATGATTTCATCGAAGCGCAGTTGGCTTGTCATCAGGAAGTGTTCGCCAGCCGCGGCATCATGGCCACCTATGAAGTGGACCCGCTGAGCCCGCTGGGTTTCTTCGACCGCGAGTTGATCGCGTCGGTATTGGCCAACTGCATCAACAACGCCATTCGCTTTGCACGGCATGCCATTCTGATCAGCGTCAGCGACGAAGCCGGGCAACTGGTATTGACCATCAATGACGATGGCGAGGGGTATCCGGCGCAGATGATCGAGCGTCAGGCCGATTACGTGCAGGGCATCAATCAAAGCACCGGCAGCACCGGGTTGGGCCTGTACTTTGCCGGGCGAATTGCTGCGTTGCATCAACGCAACGGCGTTGGCGGGCGCACCGAAATCGGCAATGGCGGTCCGTTGGGCGGTGGAGTGTTCCGTCTTTACCTGCCCTGACAGGCAGCATATTTATCGACGCTGCTTGAAATTCCGAACACGCGGAGCCTATTTTGTACGGTCGCCGTTCGCGGCCCGCACAATAACAAGGATAGCGTCATGACCACCGTTGGCCTGAGTTCACTCGCGCAGCGATTGACGGGCATTGATGAAGTTGAATGTGTCACGCCGGATTTGAATGGCGTACCACGGGGCAAGGTGATGACCTGCGAGGGGTTTCTCGACGGTCGACGTTTGCAGATGGCGCGGGGCGTGCTGCTGCAATGCATCATGGGCGGATACCCGCCGGCGCGTTTTTACGGCAGCGACGACGGCGACCTGGCGCTGATCCCGGACCTTGCACAAATCCATCGTCTGCCCTGGAGCCATCCGCCGCGTGCTTTTGCCATTTGTGACGCGGTTGAACTGGGCACCACCACCAGCTGCAATCTGTCGACCCGTGGTCAGCTCAAGTCGGTGATTGCCCGTTACGCAGCCCGCGGCCTGGCGCCAGTGGTGGCGACCGAGCTCGAGTTTTTTGTCTTCGCCCCCAACACTGATCCGACCCAGGCTTTTCAACCGCCGCTGGGGCTGGACGGTCGTCGCGAGGATGGCCATTCGGCGTTCAGCGTCAGCTCCAACAATGGGCTGCGTCTCTTCTTCAATGAAGTCTACGAGTGCATGGCTGCGTTGGGGTTGCCTCGCGATACCTTCATGCACGAAATGGGTGTCAGCCAGTTCGAGATCAATCTGCTGCATGGTGATCCGCTGTTGCTGGCCGACCAGACGTTCCTGTTCAAGCACCTGCTCAAGGAAGTTGCCCTCAAGCATGGTCTGAGCGTGGTGTGCATGGCCAAGCCGTTGGCGCATACGCCGGGCAGTTCGATGCATATCCACCAGAGCGTCGTCGAGATCGATTCGGGGCGCAACGTGTTCAGCGATGAGGCGGGGCAGGAGACGGCCACCTTCCGCCATTTCATTGCCGGTCAGCAAGCTTGCATGGCCGACTTCACCGCGCTGTTTGCGCCGAACGTGAACTCCTATCAGCGCTTGTGCCACCCTTACGCCTCACCGAACAATGCCTGCTGGTCCCACGACAACCGGGCGGCTGGCCTGCGCATTCCGGCCAGTCTGCCGGTGGCCCGTCGGGTCGAGAACCGCTTGCCGGGCGCCGATGCCAATCCGTATCTGGCGATTGCCGCAAGTCTGGCGGCGGGGTTGCATGGCATCGAGAACGCGTTGGAGCCGAGTGCGCCGATCCAGGGTGAATTCGAAGTGCCGGACAATCTTTCGTTGCCGTGTACCTTGCATGCGGCAATTGAGCGTCTGAAACGTAGCCAGTTGGCGAAGGAACTGTTCGGTGCGCAATTCATCGAAGGCTACATTGCTTCGAAGACCCTGGAGCTGAGCAGTTTCCAGGATGAAATTACTCCCTGGGAACGGCGTGTTTTAGCCGCCCAGGCCTGACGATCCGTCGACATCCGGCTATCGTTTAGCGATAGCCGATTCTCACTGCAAGGAGCCGCTCGGAACGCCGATGCGCCAAATCTGGAAATCCTTTCGAGCGCTGTATTTCGCCTCGCTGATGATGTTGATCGGCTCGGGCCTGTTGAGTACTTACCTGGGCTTGCGCCTGGCTGCTGATCATGTCGACAGCCTGTGGGTCGGTGCCTTGATGGCCGCCAACTACTTCGGCCTGGTGCTGGGGGGCAAGATCGGTCACCGGTTGATTGCCCGGGTCGGGCATATCCGGGCCTATTCGGCCTGTGCCGGGATTGTCGGCGCGGCGGTGCTGGGCCATGGCCTGATCGATTGGCTGCCGGCCTGGTTGTTCCTGCGGGTGATCGTCGGCCTCGGCATGATGTGCCAGTACATGGTGATCGAGAGCTGGCTGAACGAGCAGGCCGAAGCCAGGCAACGCGGGTTGGTGTTCAGCGGCTACATGATCGCCTCTTACCTGGGCCTGGTGATGGGGCAACTGATTCTGGTCATGCACCCGGCGCTGGGGCTGGAGCTGCTGATGCTGGTCGCCCTGTGTTTCGCACTGTGCCTGGTGCCCGTGGCCCTGACCCGTCGGATTCACCCTGCGCCGTTGCATCCGGCGCCCATGGAACCACGGTTCTTTATCAAGCGCGTGCCACAGTCATTGAGCACGGTACTCGGGGCAGGCCTGATCGTCGGTTCGTTCTACGGTCTGGCGCCGCTGTATGCCTCGCAGCAAGGGTTGTCCACGGAGCAGGTCGGCCTGTTCATGGGGTGCTGCATTTTTGCCGGATTGCTGGTGCAGTGGCCGTTGGGCTGGTTGTCAGACCGCTACGATCGGGCCGTGTTGATCCGCAGTTTCGCTTTCAGTCTGGCCCTGGCGGCATTGCCTTTGGCGATCATGCCGCAGGTGCCGCTGGAGATTCTGTTTGTCGCCGGTTTCGTCTGCTCGCTGGTGCAGTTCTGCCTGTATCCGTTGGCGGTCGCGTTCTCCAACGACCATGTCGAAGGCGATCGCAGGGTGTCCCTGACGGCAATGTTGCTGGTGACCTATGGCGTTGGTGCGAGTATCGGGCCACTGGTGGCAGGCGTGCTGATGAAGTTGTTCGGCAGCCAGATGCTTTATGCGTTTTTCAGTTTCTTCTCGTTGGTACTGGTGTGGCGGATTCGCCCGAAAGCGGTGACCAACCTGCATCAGGTGGAAGATGCGCCGCTGCATCACGTGGCCATGCCGGACAACATGACGAGTTCACCACTGGTGGCCTGCCTCGACCCGCGTGTTGACGAGCAGGTGGTGCAGGAGCAGATGCACAGTCCGGTAAGTGCCGGGCCAGAGCCTGATTCAGAACCTGAAACTGTCACCGAAACTGAAACCGATCAGTCACCGGAAGATCCTGATACAGGGCGGGACCCAAACCTCAGCGAGGTCAGGCCTTAAATCCCGGGCACAAAAAACGGGCAGTCATCGCAAGGGGCTGCCCGTTTTTTGTTGGTGCTCTATCAGATGTCGTCTTTGTCGAAGCGGCGCGCTTCGCGTTGCAACTGGTAGACGAAGCGTTCGACCTGACGCTGCACCAATCCACTCATGTTGTGGAAGCGAACGCCGGCGAAGGTGGTGGAAATCTTTTCTTCGAAGTGCAGATAACGCAACTCGACCGGAGCGGTCATTTTGCCAAAGGGCAGGTCGGCACTGAAACGGTCGTACACCTGGCCCAGTTGCAGGCTGCCAGTGATGTCGCCGTCGAAACGCAGTTTGCAGCCGGTCGCGGAAATATCCAGCAGCTTGCCGCTGATGGGGGCCTTGAGCTTTTCGCCGTCGAGGTTGACGTTGACCAGTTGTGCCAGCTTCAACGCTGCGCGGAACGCATTGCGGCGCTGGTGGTACACCACTTCATCGGGCAGGGCGCCACGATAGCAGCGGCTGCCACCGGATTCGTCGATGTTCAATTGGCCGTTGCTTTCCCAGGCAATGCGCACGCCTTCGTGGAAGCCTTCGACCTTGAACGGTTCGCCCGCCAGCAGGTAGCGCTCGCCATCTCGGGGAATCATTTCGTCCAGGGCAATCATGTTGCTGTCGCGGTCCAGATCCACCAGATAGCTCTGGAAGCGCTGGCTGCGCTCGTGGAACGTGATGATCAGCGGGTCATGGCTTTCGAGCAGCTGGCGCAGGTTGCCGGAGATTTCCAAGGGCGTGGAGAGCACCTTGGGTGGCTGCGGAGCATCATCCACGTTTAAGGCATTGGACACGGTTAATCAATCTCCAGACAAAATTTGACTACGGCTAGCCAGCATTTTGCCAGCATTTTTTGCGTCTTGGATAGAGCGGGGTCATCGAGCGGGCTAAGCCTGGCTGAGCGGGCGTGGCTTAACAAGCTTGGAGAATGTTCCGCTGGCATCGTATAGCGCCGGGGTTTCACCGCCGGTGAGGATTTTCAGCTGGGTGGCCGTAGCGGCCTGCTGAGTGAGGATCGACTGACCGTTGTTGGCGTTGATGGCCTGGCACTGGGCCAGGAGATCGGTCAGCACGTCACTTTGCGCCAGCAACTGGTCGCCAATGCTCGACTGACTGGCCAATTGCTCAAGACCGCCACGGTTGGTCGGCAGGTTGAGGCTGGCGAGAGTTTCACTGCGCTTGCGGCCATGCTGTTCGAGCAAGACGATCAATGCCTGTTTCTGCGCCAGGATGTCCTCGAGCAATGGCATGTCGCGGCCATGCAATGCGAGGGATTCGGTCTGCAGTAATTCCAGCAAGTGTTGCGCTGGAGCAAAGTCGTCGGTGATCAGTTGCAGTAAATTAGTGTCGTGCATGGCTGGCCTTGGGTTTTAAGCGTCCAAAAGCCTGGCGCCGGCGGTGGCCTAGCGCTGGGCTTCGAAGTTGAGCAGTTTGCTGGCTACACGGTTGCTGTCGACCTTATAGCTGCCATCGGCAATCGCTGCTTTCAACTCGGCCACGCGGGCTTTGTCGACGGCAGGCTGATCGCGCAGCTTGTCAGTGACCTTCTGCAACTGTTGAGCCTCATCGCTGAGGTGTACCGATTCCCCGCTTTTGACGGTACCGGCCTGTTCGGCCGCGGACTCCAGCGGCACGGATTTGCCGGCTTCGGCGCTTTCCTTGCTGGCGCTGGTGCGTGTACTGCCCGTAAGGGACGAGGAGCTGTTCAAACGGCTGAAATCGATGACCATGATAAAAAACCTCTGGGAATTTGGACGCTTGCCATGGTTTCGGCCATTCCCTGGAAAACTTTAGGTCCATTTATCAATGAACCTCGCGCGCGTCAGCGCTTGCCCTGCATGGAGCACAGTCTAGGGAACAGCCGCGGCAAGTGCCACATTCCGGTGAGCCGAGAGCCTTACATGGACACTTCCACCTGCCCCGGCGCCATGACCTGCGCCTTGATGACTCGCTGGGAATTGAGGTTTTTCACCCGGATCTGTTCGCTCAGGCTGCCGTTTGACAGGGCTTCACCCGGCATGCGCACGCTGAGCGTACCGCTGCGGGCGGTAATCACTACCTGATCACCCTTGCGGATGACTTCGGCCTGTTCGATGTGCACCAGGGTAATCACCTGGTCGGCGACCGTTGGTCGGGTCAGTCGCTGCCCGATCGCCTGATCAAGGGAGGTCAGGTAGCCCTGGCTGATCAGGCTGATATCGCGCTCGCGCAGGACCACGTCCCCAGGCTCGACAATGGCGGCGCGGCGCAGTGGCCGTGCGGTGGTCACGACATCGCGAAACAGGCGGACTTGAGCGGGCACGAAGACGGTCCAGGGGGTGGCGCCCTCGCAGCGAACCTTGACCGTGACCCGTCCCAGCGGTTTGGGGCTCTCAAGCGTTGCTGTCAATTCCTTGTCGCACATCGGCATGTGCATGCGCGGATCGAGCGGGTTGACCTGGATCTCGTAGCGACCTTCCGTTTGACTGGTCGCGAGATAGTCTTCTACGGTGAATTCAAGAAAGCCCTGAGTGACGCCGATAAGCATGTCAGGCAAGGTAACCGCGTCAGCAAGGGCAGGGCTGCCAGCGTTGAACAGGCAAACAGCCGCCAGCACGCCGAGCAATTTGCGGCAGGGTGTGGTCAGGCGTCGAAAAAATGTCGGTTCTGTGTTCATAACGATTAAAAAAGCAAGCGCCGTGCCGTTTAGTGATGAAGGCGCGTCGCAACAACACTTGGCGTTGGTGTAGGAGTCTGGGCATGGCTGGTGTAATGGATGCGGTAAACCAGCGCACGCAACTGGTGGGGCAGAATCGCCTGGAGCTGTTGTTGTTCCGTCTCGACGGTCAGCAGCTGTACGGGATCAACGTGTTCAAGGTTCGGGAGGTGCTGCAATGTCCCCAACTGACGCTGATGCCCAAGTCCAGTCCTGTCGTGTGCGGTGTAGCGAACATCCGGGGGGCGACCATACCGATCCTTGATCTGGCGATGGCGACCGGCTCCGGTGCTTTGAAGGACAAGAACAATCCCTTTGTGATCATCACGGAGTACAACACCAAGACCCAGGGTTTCCTGGTCCGCTCGGTGGAGCGCATCGTCAACATGAACTGGGAGGAGATCCATCCGCCACCCAAGGGCACCGGGCGCGATCACTACCTGACGGCAGTGACGCGGGTTGACAATCAGTTGGTCGAAATCATCGACGTCGAGAAGGTGCTGGCGGAAGTGGCACCGACGCCGGAAGCGATTTCTGTCGGCGTGGTGGATGTCGAAACCCAGCACAAGGCGCTTTCGTTGCGAGTGCTGACGGTCGACGACTCGTCGGTGGCACGCAAGCAGGTCACACGTTGCCTGCAAACGGTCGGCGTCGAAGTGGTGGCGTTGAACGACGGTCGGCAAGCGCTGGATTACCTGCGCAAGCTGGTCGATGAGGGCAAGAAACCGGAAGAAGAGTTCCTGATGATGATCTCCGATATCGAGATGCCGGAGATGGACGGGTACACACTGACGGCGGAAATCCGCAACGACCCGCGCATGCAAAAGCTTCATATCATCCTGCATACTTCGTTGTCGGGAGTTTTCAATCAGGCAATGGTCAAGAAGGTCGGTGCCGATGACTTCCTGGCCAAATTCCGCCCTGATGACCTGGCATCCCGGGTAGTCGACCGGATCAAGGCTGCAGATATCAGCTAGGGGCCTGCACCCCTGGCAGTCAACACGATTTAAGAGGCGGCATCATTGTCTACGGGTAATTTGGATTTCGAACAGTTCCGGGTGTTCCTGGAAAAAGCCTGTGGCATTTTGCTCGGTGAAAACAAGCAGTACCTGGTCTCCAGCCGTCTCAACAAACTGATGGAACAGCAAGGCATCAAGTCTTTGGGTGAGCTGGTTCAGCGCATGCAGACCCAGCCGCGCAGCGGTTTGCGCGAGCAGGTGGTGGACGCCATGACCACCAACGAAACCCTGTGGTTTCGTGACACCTACCCGTTTGAAGTCTTGAAGAACAAGGTACTGCCCGAAGCGATCAAGGCCAGTCCCGGCCAGCGCCTGCGCATCTGGTCGGCGGCGTGCTCCTCAGGCCAGGAACCGTATTCGCTGTCGATGTCCATCGACGAGTTCGAGCGGGTCAACATGGGCCAGTTGAGGATGGGCGTGCAGATCGTTGCCACCGACCTGTCCGGCACCATGCTGACCAACTGCAAGACTGGCGAGTACGACAGCCTGGCCATCGGCCGTGGTCTGTCGCCAGAGCGCCTGCAGCGTTATTTCGACCCGAAAGGGCCGGGACGCTGGGCGATCAAGGCGCCAATCAAGAGCCGGGTGGAGTTCCGTTCCTTCAACCTGCTGGACAGCTACGCGAGCCTCGGCAAGTTCGATATCGTGTTCTGCCGCAACGTGTTGATCTACTTCTCGGCCGAGGTGAAGAAGGACATCCTGTTGCGTATTCACAGTACGTTGAAGCCGGGGGGGTATCTGTTCCTCGGTGCTTCCGAAGCCCTGAACGGTTTGCCGGATCATTACCAGATGGTCCAGTGCAGCCCGGGGATCATTTACCAGGCGAAGTGATTTGTTGGCAGTATCAAAAAAACGGGGGGCCTTTGGGACTCCCGTTTTTTATGTCTGGTGATTTCTCGCGAACACCTCTGACCCTGTGGGAGCGGCGGTGCGGCGGTCCCACAGGGTCCAATGGTGTTGGTGGGAGAAAGAGATAAGCGGCAGAAAAGCGGCATGCGGCGGAAAACCGTTGCCGCTTTTCTGGCATTGCCGCGTTGCCATGACCGACAAAGCCCCGGTTTCCGGGCTTTTTTGAATTGGCATGGGGCTTGCTAAGTTGATCTTACGAAAAATCAGGTCACCCGAAGGTTTCCCGACATGAGCATCAGCTTCGATAAAGCGCTCGGTATCCACGAACAAGCCCTGGGCTTCCGCGCCCAGCGTGCCGAAGTCCTGGCCAACAACATCGCCAACGCCGATACCCCGAACTACAAGGCTCGGGATCTGGATTTCTCGAAAGTGCTCGCCGAGCAGAACGAGAAAACCAAAAACGGCACGTTCGCCTTGAACATGACCAACAGCCGTCATATCGAAGCTGAAGGTCTGGGCAATGGCGATGAGTCGTTGCTGTATCGCACGCCGATGCAACCGTCGATCGACCAGAACACCGTGGATGCTCAGCTGGAACAGTCGAACTACGCGGAAAACGCGATCGGCTTCCAGGCCAGCTTTACACTGCTCAACAGCAAATTCAAAGGGCTGGTATCAGCCCTGCGCGGAGAGTAAGCCATGTCTCTATCCAGTGTTTTCAACATTGCCGGTAGCGGCATGAGTGCGCAGACCACACGTTTGAACACCGTCGCTTCGAACATTGCCAACGCCGAGACCGTCTCGTCGAGCATCGACCAGACCTACCGCGCGCGCCACCCGGTGTTCGCCACCATGTTCCAGGGCGGCCAGAGCGGCGGCAGCGACTCGCTGTTCCAGAGCCAGGACGCGGCCGGTCAGGGCGTGCAGGTGCTGGGTGTGGTCGAAGACCAGAGCAACCTCGAGGCGCGCTACGAGCCGAACCATCCGGCGGCCGATGCCAAGGGCTACGTCTACTACCCGAACGTCAACGTGGTTGAGGAAATGGCCGACATGATTTCCGCGAGCCGTTCGTTCCAGACCAACGCCGAAATGATGAACACCGCCAAAACCATGATGCAGAAGGTCCTGACCCTCGGTCAGTGATAAGGGGCGACTCAGATGAGTGTTACCGATTCCACCAGTGGTTTGAGCCTCAACGACATCCTGGCCAACTCCTCGATCAAGACCAACACCACGACTGACGGCCTCGCGTCGGCAACCGGCAGTGCCACTGGCAACAAGGCCTTGGGCAAGGATGCGTTCCTGCAGTTGCTGGTGACCCAGCTGAAAAACCAGAACCCTCTGGAGCCCCAGGACAATGGCGCGTTCGTGGCCCAGCTGGCGCAGTTCAGTAGCCTGGAAGGCATTACCACGCTCAACGACACCGTGAGCGGCCTGGCCAGCAACTACAACTCGTCCCAGGCACTGCAGGCGTCGTCGCTGGTGGGCCGTTCGGTCATCGCACCGGGCGACAAGGCCGTGGTCGATACCACCAAGAGCCTTAGCGGCACGGTGGTGGTTCCGTCTTCCGTGGCGTCCGCCACCCTGAAGATCACCGACGCCAGCGGCAAGACCGTGCGCACCATCGACCTCGGTTCGCAGAAGGCCGGCAATGCCAGCTTCATCTGGGACGGCAAGAACGATGCGGGTGAGACGGTACCCGCGGGTACCTACACCTTCGGCGCCACGACCACGATCGATGGTAAGTCCGTCGCGTTGATCACCAACCTGCCTGCGACCGTCAACAGCGTGACCATCAGCCAGACCGGCGGTGAGTTGATGCTCAATCTGGCCGGGCTGGGCAGCGTTGCCCTGTCCAAAGTACAAACCATTGGTATGTAGAGCCGACTAACACGGCACAAAGGAGTGATGATGTCTTTCAATATCGGCCTTAGCGGTCTCTATGCAGCCAACAAACAACTGGACGTGACCGGCAACAACATCGCCAACGTCGCGACCACCGGTTTCAAATCGTCCCGCGCAGAATTCGAAGACGTGTACTCGGCGACCCGCCTGGGCACCGGCAGCAAGACCGTCGGCAACGGCGTGCGCCTGTCCAACGTTTCCCAGCAGTTCGGCCAGGGTGACGTGAGCAACACCGGCAACGTGCTGGACATGGGTATCCAGGGCAACGGTTTCTTCGTCCTGAGCAACAACGGTTCGCTGACCTACACCCGCGCCGGTACGTTCAAGACCGACAAGGACGGCTACGTCACCAACAGCGACGGTACTGCCCGCCTGCAAGGTTACGGTGTGGACTCCAACGGCAAGATCGTCAACGGCGTGCTGACCGACCTGCGGATCGATACCTCCAACCTGGCGCCGAAATCCACCAGCCTGGTTTCGTCGACCATCAACCTGAACTCCACCTCGCCGGTGATCGACCAGACGGTTGCGGCCAACAAGTTCGATCCGTCCAAGACCGAGACTTTCACCAAGTCGTTCAGTACTCCGGTTTTCGATACTCAGGGTAACCAGCACACCATGGATCAATACATGGTCAAGACTGGAGCGAACACGTGGGATACCTACACGCTGATCGATGGTCGCAACCCGGATGGCAGTGATCCTACCGTTACCGCACCGGTTGCTTCGACCATGTCGTTCGATTCCACCGGCAAACTGACTTCGGTCAGCACACCGGTGACGCCGCCAACCACGCCACCGACTTCGGTGATCAGCAGTGACCTGAAGATCACCAACTGGACTCCGGGCTCCGTGACCAATGGCGTCTGGACAGCCAACGGCGCCGCAGCCGACCCGGCAGGTCTGACCATCGCGATGGCCAACACCACCCAGTTCAATGCCGACACCGCGCGTTCGATTCCGGCACAGAACGGTTACGCCACTGGCCAGATCACCAACCTGACCATCGACGGCAGCGGTGTGCTGCTGGCCAACTTCAGCAACAACCAGACCAAGCCGATCGGCCAGATTTCCCTGGCCAGCTTCACCAACGAGCAAGGCCTGCAGCCGGTAGGCGGCACCAGCTGGAAAGAAACCTACGCATCGGGCATCCCGGGCTACGATGCGCCGGAAACCGGCACCCTGGGTTCGATCGTTTCCAACTCCCTGGAAGAGTCCAACGTCAACCTGACCAACGAACTGGTCGACCTGATCAAGGCGCAGAGCAACTATCAGGCGAACGCCAAGACCATCTCCACCCAGAGCACCATCATGCAGACCATCATTCAGATGACTTGATGCGTGTTGGTTGATGCTGCTTCACAAAGAGCCCCTCGAGAGAGGGGTTTAATGAGATGGTCAGCCTGACCGAAAAGCCCTGCAAGCATAAACCTGCAGGACTTCTCGGCCAGGCTGGCCATGCATTTTTGTGTCCGGTGCTTTTCTGTAGAAGGCTCGCGATAGCGGTAGTGAATTTTACAGCAGGCTGATCGGGTAGCTGATGATCAGGCGGTTCTCATCGAACTCGTTGTTGCTGTAGTCGCGACGCATGGTCGAGTTGCGCCATTTCAGGTTCAGGTCTTTCAGCGCACCGCTCTGCACGGTGTAGCCCAGTTCCGATTCACGTCCCCATTCCTTGCCATCGGTGATGCTGCCGGTGTGCACGTTATCGCCACTGATGTAGCGGTTCATCAGGGTCAGGCCCGGTACGCCGAGGGCGACAAAGTTGTAGTCGTGGCGCACTTGCCAGGACTTTTCCCGGGCATTGTCGTAGCTGGAGTTGTAGCTGTCGTTGGCCAGTGTGCCGCCGCTGGTGCCGTTGACCCGCATCCAGGCGTTATCACCGGTGAGTTTCTGCAGGCCGACGTAGAAGGTGTTGCCGCCGTACTTGGCCGAGAACAAGCCATACATGGTTTTGTTGTCCAGCTCGCCGGCCCGGGCGCTGCCGTCATCCTTTCCGTAGAAGAAGCCGAGGTTGGCGCCCAGAGTCCAGTCGCCAAGCGGTTGGCTGTGGATCAGATTGATGAACTGCTGGCTGTAGATGTCCTTGAGCTCGGCGTTCCACAGACCGATCTGGGTACGTTTGTCGTTGAACACGTATTCACCACCCTGAAAGTTGAAACGGTCGGAGGTGAACGCGGCTTTGCCGGTCATCGACATGTCGTTCATGCTGCTGTCGTCGCGTGGGCTGTTCTGGCGGAACTGGCCGCCGTAGAGCGTCAGGCCATTGATTTCCTTTGAGGTGATCTGGCCGCCACGAAAAGTTTGCGGCAACGAGCGACCGTCGTCCGAACGCAGGATCGGCAACACGGGCATCCACTCGCCAACTTTGACTTCGGTCTGCGACAGCTTCGCCTTGAACGCCACGTTGGTGCGGCCGAAGTTGTCCGCCGGGCGGCCGTCGTGGTCCAGCGGCAGCAGTTGCGTACCGCCGGTGCCTTTGCCGCCGTCGAGCTTTACCGAATACAAACCGAGCACATCCATGCCGAACCCGACGGTGCCCTGGGTGAACCCGGACTTGGCGTCGAGGATGAAACTCTGCGTCCATTCTTCAGCTTTACCCTGGGCCTTGGTCGGGTTGGTGAAGTTGCGGTTGATGTAGAAGTTGCGCAGGTTCAGGTTGACCTTGGCGCCTTCGACAAAACCCGGCTCCTCGGCGCAGGCGGGCAGGGCGGCACTGGCCAGGGCGGCGGCGATCAGGCCGGGAACGAAATATTGCGCGGTGGAAGGCGTCATGGACTCGGGTCTCTCTGATTCTTGGGGATGAAGCGGGGTAATGCCGCAACCCGGGGTTGCAGACGAACATTGGAAATCAGCACAAACGAAGCGGATCAGCCGGGGAGGGCGGGGCGCGGGGGCATGGTGTCGAACCTGTTGTTATTGGTTTTGTGGTTCGGATGGTGAATGGAATGTACTGGATGGTTCAATCGGTGGCGGCGGGTTTTGGGCGATTATCGAACGCAAGATTGGCGCTGACTTTGTATTGATAGTGCGAGCCTCATCGCGGGCAAGCCCGCTCCCACAGTTGCCCGGTATGGACGCCAATCCTGTGTTCACAAAAGAACCCTGTGGGTGGCTTGCCCGCGATGACGGACTATCAGGCGCTACAAAGCTCAGCCCTTGGCGCCAGCCTCAAGCATGTTCTCCGGCCTTACCCACGCATCGAACTCTTCGTCGGTCAGATACCCGAGCTGCAACGCCGCCTCGCGCAAGGTCAGTCCTTCGCTGTAGGCCTTCTTGGCGATCTCCGCCGATTTGTCATAGCCAATGTGCGGGTTGAGCGCTGTTACCAGCATCAGGCCACGTTCCAGGTGTTCAGCCATTTTTTCCGCATCCGGCTCCAGACCGGCCACGCAATGCTGCTGGAAGTTGCTGCAGCCATCACCCAGCAAGCGGATCGATTGCAGCAGGTTATGGATGATCACCGGTTTGAACACGTTCAGTTGCAAGTGGCCCTGACTGGCTGCAAAGCCGATGGCGACGTCGTTGCCCAGTACCTGGCAGGCCAGCATCGACAAGGCTTCGCACTGGGTCGGGTTGACCTTGCCTGGCATGATCGAACTGCCCGGCTCATTGGCCGGCAGCTTGACTTCGGCGAAGCCGGCACGCGGACCGGAGCCCAGCAGACGCAGATCGTTGGCAACTTTCATCAGGGTCACGGCGAGGGTTTTCAGCGCGCCGGACAACGTGGTCAGCGGCTCATGACCGGCCAGTGCGGCGAACTTGTTCGGTGCGGTGATAAACGGCAAACCGGAGAGGGCGGCCAATTCTGCGGCGATGGCCTCACCGAAGCCGTGGGGTGAGTTCAGCCCCGTGCCGACCGCTGTTCCGCCCTGGGCCAGCTCGCAGACCGCGGGCAGTGCGCTGCGGATCGCCCGCTCGGCGTAATCGAGTTGTGCGATGAAGGCCGAGATTTCCTGACCGAAGCTGATTGGTGTCGCATCCATCATGTGGGTGCGGCCGGTCTTGACCAGTTTCATATGGCGGGCGGACAGCTCGGCCAGCCCGCCGGACAGTTCGCTGATCGCCGGCAGCAAGTGCTGTTGCACGGCCTGGGCGGTCGCGATGTGCATGGCAGTGGGGAAACAGTCGTTGGAACTCTGGGAGCGATTGACGTGATCGTTGGGGTGTACCGGGGACTTGCCGCCGCGCGGGTTGCCGGCCAGCTCGTTGGCGCGACCGGCGATCACTTCGTTGACGTTCATGTTGCTCTGGGTGCCGCTACCGGTTTGCCAGACCACCAGCGGAAACTGGTCGTCGTGGTCGCCAGCGAGCACTTCGTCGGCCGCCTGCTCGATCAGACGGGCGATGTCGGCAGGCACGTCGCCGTTGCGATTGTTGACCCGAGCCGCGGCTTTCTTGATCAGCGCCAGGGCATGCAACACTGCCAGCGGCATGCGTTCGTTGCCAATGGCGAAGTTGATCATCGAGCGTTGCGTCTGAGCGCCCCAATAGGCTTCATCCGGGACTTCAACCTCGCCGAGGCTGTCGGTTTCGATACGGCTCATCTTGCTCACTCCTGTAGGTCCGATTGCGCAGTTTAGGCCGTGCTCGACGGCCGTGGTTCCATCAGTCTGGATTTGACCATTCAACCCCTCTAAATCAGGTGCGACAAGGCTTGGGGTTGAGCGACACACTTTTTTAGGCGCAGAATGGACGCCCTTGGGGTCTTACCTCGCCAGCTAGAAAAGGAAACTCGATGACTCGTCTTCGTGCCATCTGTACCGCCGTTGCTTTGGTCTGCGCCAGCGGCCAGGTTCTTGCCGACACCGCCAGCCATAACGCCAGTGCCGAGGCTTTCCTGACCATGGCGCACGCTGACAAACTGGGCACCCCGGTGTACATGCAAGTACAGCAGATGTTTGCCCAGCGTTTCGAACAGTCCAAAGCTCCTGAGTCGAAAAAAGCCTTGCTGGAAACCTACCAGGCCAAGGCCAAGGCCGCTCTGGACCAAGCCATTGGCTGGAACAAGCTGAAGCCGGACATGATCAACCTCTATACCACCAACTTCACCGAGTCCGAGCTCAAGGACCTGGTAGCGTTCTATCAGTCGCCACTGGGCAAGAAAGTCCTGGAAAAAATGCCCCAGCTGACCCAGCAATCGGCCCAGATGACCCAGGCCAAGCTGGAAAGCGCGGTGCCTGTGGTCAACAAGCTGCTGGCTGACATGACCGCCGAGCTGACGCCGAAAGACGCGGCTGCGTCCACCAAGAAAAAGCCTTAAGCGGAGTTCGGTATGACCATGCAACAACGCATCGAATCGACGCTGGCCTTGCTTCAGCCGGAGCATCTGCAAGTGCTGGATGAGAGCCATATGCACAGCCGTGGGTTACAGACCCACTTCAAGGCTGTGGTCGTCAGCACACAGTTCGAAGGCCTGAACCGGGTCAAGCGCCACCAGAAAGTCTACGCCACGCTCGGCGAACTGATGGGCGAGTTCCATGCGTTGGCGCTGCATACCTACACGCCGGAGGAATGGGCACAGATCGACGCCGCCCCGGCCTCGCCGACCTGTGCTGGCGGCAGCAAGCACTAAACCCCGGTTTTTTGCTAGAATCCGCAACGCGCCGCTAACCCGGCGCGTTTTTTTTCGCATCCGGT
Organism: Pseudomonas sp. B28(2017); assembly: GCF_002113025.1. GTDB lineage: Bacteria > Pseudomonadota > Gammaproteobacteria > Pseudomonadales > Pseudomonadaceae > Aquipseudomonas. The sequence continues at coordinate 166,050 of NZ_NEJH01000005.1, forward strand.
TCACCCCTTACGAGGGTAGCCACCTGGAGATTTACCCATGACACAACAGATTGTCGTGGCGGCACTGTATAAGTTCGTCACCCTGGAAGATTACGTCACCCTGCGCGAGCCACTGCTGCAAGCGATGCTCGATAACGGCATCAAAGGCACGCTGCTGATTGCCGAAGAAGGCATCAACGGCACCGTATCCGGTAGCCGCGAAGGCATTGACGGGCTGATGGCCTGGCTCAAGAGCGACCCGCGCATGGACGACATCGACCATAAAGAGTCGTACTGCGACGAGCAGCCGTTCTACCGCACCAAAGTCAAACTCAAGAAAGAGATCGTCACCCTCGGGGTGGAAGGCGTGGACCCGAACAAAAAGGTCGGTACCTACGTTGATCCGCAAGACTGGAACGCGCTGATCAGCGACCCGGAAGTGCTGTTGATCGACACGCGTAACGATTACGAAGTCTCGATCGGTACCTTCGAAGGCGCCATCGACCCGAAAACCACCAGTTTTCGCGAATTTCCCGACTACATCAAAGCCAACTTCGACCCGGCCGTGCACAAGAAGGTCGCGATGTTCTGCACCGGCGGCATCCGTTGCGAGAAAGCGTCGAGCTACATGCTCAGCGAGGGTTTTGGTGAGGTCTACCACCTCAAGGGCGGCATCCTGAAGTACCTCGAAGAGGTGCCGCAGGAAGAAACCAAGTGGCAGGGCGACTGTTTTGTGTTCGACAACCGCGTGACGGTTCGCCATGACCTGAGCGAAGGCGACTACGATCAATGTCATGCCTGCCGCACGCCGGTCAGTGTAGAAGACCGCGCGTCCGAGCACTACGTGGCCGGCATCAGTTGCCCGCATTGCTGGGATAAGCTGAGCGAGAAGACCCGTCGCAGCGCCATCGACCGGCAGAAGCAGATCGAACTGGCCAAGGCTCGTAACCAGCCTCACCCGATCGGCTACAACTATAAGCAAGCATCCTCAGAGGCCTGAACCATGTCTGCGCGCCTGCTCTATGTGATGGACCCGATGTGTTCCTGGTGCTGGGGGTTTGCCCCGGTGGCCAACGCACTGGTCAAGCAGGCGCAAGCCGCAGGCGTGGATGTGCACCTGATCGTGGGAGGTTTGCGCACTGGCAGCGGTGCAGCGCTGGAACCGTCCACCCGTCGCTATATCCTTGAACATTGGCAGGCAGTCACCGAGGCCACCGGCCAACCGTTCAAGCTTGAAGGCGCGTTGCCCGACGGCTTTGTCTATGACACCGAACCTGCCTGCCGGGCATTGGTGACGGCCCGCAGCCTGGCGCCGGATTGCGCATGGAAACTGCTCGGGCTGATTCAGCACGCGTTTTATGCTCAGGGTCGCGACGTCACGCAGGCCAGCGTGTTGGTGGAGCTGGCGGAGCAGGCCGGTTTGCCACGCATCGAGTTCGCCGGTGCATTCGACCGGGCCGATATGCATGCGGCCACCGCCGCCGATTTCACCTGGGTCCAGGACCTGGGCATTGCCGGTTTCCCTACCCTGCTGGCTGAGCGTAAGGGGCAACTGGCGTTGCTGACCAATGGCTATCAGCCGTTGAGCGAGTTGTCCCCGCTGCTCGGCCGCTGGCTGGAGCGTGCTGCCTGTGCATGACCTGCCCGATGATGTCGCTACCGTTAAACGTGTCGATCACCTGAGCTGGGCGGAAATCCGTCGCCTGGTCCTGCATCACAAGAAGTCCCTGTGGATCGCCAACGGCGTGGCCGTGCTGGCGACCTTGTGCAGCGTGCCGATTCCCTTGCTCCTGCCGTTGCTGGTGGACGAGGTATTGTTGGGGCACGGTGATGCCGCGCTGAAGATCATGAACCACGCGCTTCCTGAAGGCTGGCAGAAAGCCGCGGGTTACATCGGCCTGATGTTGCTGGTGACCTTGACCCTGCGTTGCACGGCATTGCTGTTCAACGTGGTGCAGGCGAAACTGTTCGCCGGGTTGGCCAAGGACATCGTCTACCGCATTCGTATACGCCTGATCGAACGGCTCAAGCGTATCTCGCTGGGTGAATACGAAAGCCTGGGTAGCGGCACGGTGACCACGCATCTGGTCACCGACCTGGACACGCTGGACAAGTTCGTCGGCGAAACCCTCAGCCGTTTCCTCGTGGCCATGCTGACCCTGGTGGGCACCGCGGGCATCCTGATGTGGATGCACTGGAAGCTGGCGCTGCTGATTCTGTTGTTCAACCCGTTGGTGATCTACGCCACGGTGCAGTTGGGCAAGCGGGTCAAGCACCTGAAGAAACTCGAGAACGACAGCACTTCACGCTTTACACAGGCGCTGACCGAAACGCTGGATGCCATCCAGGAAGTTCGCGCCGGCAACCGCCAGGGGTTTTTCCTCGGGCGCCTGGGCCAGCGTGCCCGGGATGTGCGTGATTACGCGGTGAATTCGCAGTGGAAAACCGACGCATCGAACCGGGCCAGCGGATTGCTGTTCCAGTTCGGCATCGATATTTTCCGGGCCGCGGCCATGCTCACGGTGTTGTTCTCCGACCTGTCCATCGGCCAGATGCTCGCAGTGTTCAGCTACCTGTGGTTCATGATCGGTCCGGTAGAGCAACTACTGAACCTGCAATACGCCTACTACGCTGCCGGCGGTGCGCTGTCGCGGATCAACGAACTGCTGTCCCGCGCCGACGAACCCGAGTACGCGGGCGGAGTCGACCCGTTCAACGGTCGCGAAACCGTCGGGATCGAGGTTCAGGGATTGAGCTTCGGCTACGGTGACGAATTGGTGCTGAGCCAGATGAATCTCTCCATCGCTCCCGGCGAAAAAGTCGCGATCGTCGGTGCCAGCGGCGGCGGCAAGAGCACGCTGGTGCAACTGCTGCTGGGCTTGTACACACCATTGGCCGGCACCATTCGTTTCGGTGGTTCGACCCAGCAAGAGATCGGCCTGGAAACCGTGCGGGAAAATGTCGCCGTGGTCCTGCAGCATCCGGCCCTGTTCAACGACACCATCCGGGCCAACCTGACCATGGGCCGTGAACGCAGTGACGAGGCCTGCTGGCAGGCGCTGGAAATCGCCCAATTGCACAGCACGGTCCGCGATTTGCCCAATGGCCTGGACAGCATCGTAGGTCGCTCCGGCGTGCGCTTGTCTGGCGGGCAGCGCCAGCGCCTGGCCATAGCGCGGATGGTGTTGGCCGAACCGAAAGTGGTGATTCTCGATGAAGCGACTTCGGCGCTGGATGCCGCCACCGAGTACAACCTGCACCAGGCACTGGCGCGGTTCCTGAGCAACCGCACCACGTTGATCATTGCTCACCGTCTTTCGGCGGTAAAACAGGCCGACCGTGTGCTGGTATTCGACGGCGGGCAGATTGCAGAGGATGGCGATCATCAGCAACTGATTGCCGACGGTGGTTTGTACGCCAAGCTTTACGGACATTTGCAGAGGTTGTAGCGAGACGACATCAAGGTTGCAGGGTGCCACTTCAAAACTATAAAAACATCGTCGCGACCGAACTCAATGGCCGCGATGCTCCCTCCGGGCATAGCTTGTCGCTTGCCGGGATCGGAATCGCAACCTAGTCTAGCTAAAGCGATTTCGTCCGGAAGACGAGCTAGCGGTGCTAAATCAAGGGACCACATGAATCAAACGCGGACTCTCGGAACGCCACGGTTGTTGGGCATCGTCTGGCCATTTATCGCCGTAGTGTTGTTTCAAGCCTTGTTGGGCGGCGTTAGCCTTTATGTACTGTCGGCGGTTCGCGGCTATGTTGCCGGCGAAAGCCTCTGGTCCAAGGGCCAGAAAGACGCCATCTATTACCTCAATCTCTACGCCGACAGCGGCGACGAAGCGATTTTTCATAAATACCAGAACGCCATTTCCGTGCCTCAGGGTGGGCATGAGTTGCGTGTGGCGCTGGATAATCAGCCGCCGGACATCGAGGCCGCACGTGTGGCGATCCTCAAGGGCGGCAATCATCCTGACGATGTCGCCAGCCTGATTTGGCTGTACCTCAACTTTCGTCACTTCAGTTACCTCGAAAAAGCCATCGACCTCTGGACTGTGGGTGATGCCTATCTGGTCCAACTCGATGACGTTGCGCGGGACATGCATCAGCACATCACCTCCGGCCCGGCCTCCGGTGCGGATGTGCAACGCTGGAAGGAGCAGATTTTTGCCATCGATGACGGCGTGACGCCGGCAGCGAAGGCATTCAGCGATGCCCTGGGTGAAGGTTCGCGGGTGATTCTGCGTTTGTTGCTGGTGACGAATCTGGCCACCGCCCTGGGCCTGATTGCATTGGCCTTGATGCGCACTCACAAGCTGCTCAAGCAGCGTCATGCCTTTGCCGATGCGCTGCAACTGGAGAAGGAGCGGGCACAGATCACTCTGCAATCAATTGGCGACGGAGTGATCACCACGGACGTTTCCGGTGCGATTGCCTATATGAATCCGGCGGCCGAGGCGTTGACCCACTGGAAGGCCGAGCAGGCGACAGGATTGCCGCTGGCGGCGCTGTTCAACCTGCTGGATGAAAATGCGCAGACCGATGGTTTCACCCTGATCGAGCATATTCTCAGCGGCCAACTCAGTGGCGGCAGTGAGCACTCCAAGCTGATTCAACGCCTGGACGGCAGCACGGTGTCGGTGACGTTGGTGGGCGCGCCAATCCGCAATGCCGGCAAAGTCAGCGGGACGGTGCTGGTGCTGCATGACATGACCCAGGAGCGGCAATACATCGCCAATCTGTCGTGGCAGGCGACCCACGATGCCTTGACTGGCCTCGCCAACCGCCGCGAATTCGAGTATCGCCTGGAGCAGGCGCTGCACAACCTGACCCGCTACACGGGTCGCCATGCCTTGATGTTCCTCGATCTGGATCAATTCAAACTGGTCAACGATACCTGCGGCCACGCGGCGGGCGATGAACTGTTGCGGCATATCTGTGCCTTGTTGCAATCCGGGCTGCGTGAAGGCGATACCCTGGCGCGCCTTGGCGGCGACGAGTTCGGCATCCTGCTGGAGAACTGTGCACCGGAAGCGGCGGAGAAAATTGCCGAGAGCCTGCGCCAGACTGTGCAGAATCTGCATTTTGTCTGGAAGGGCCGGCCTTTCGTCACCACTGTCAGTATCGGGCTGGTCCATGTCGCACAGAATCCGACGACGCTCGAAGCCTCGCTGCGTGCTGCCGACATGGCGTGCTACATGGCCAAGGAAAAAGGCCGGAACCGGGTCCAGGTCTATCATCCGGATGACTCGGAGTTGTCCCTGCGCTTCGGTGAAATGGCCTGGGTGCAGCGTTTGCACATGGCGCTGGAGGAGGACCGCTTTTGCCTGTATGCCCAGGAAATTGCCCCCTTGGGCCATTTCGATCAGGACGGCGGGCACATTGAAATTCTGCTGCGATTGCATGATGAAGCCGGGCGCATGATCTTGCCCGACAGTTTCATTCCAGCTGCCGAGCGCTATGGCCTGATGAGCTCGCTTGATCGTTGGGTGGTGCAGAACGTGTTCAAGATCATTGCCCAATGCCGGGCCGGGCAAAATCATGGGCCGTTGGCCATGTGTGCGATCAATCTGTCAGGCACGACGATCGGGGATGAGGCGTTCCTGGACTTCCTGCGCGAACAGTTTGTGACGTATTCGATTCCGCCTGAAATGATTTGTTTTGAAATTACCGAGACCAGTGCAATTTCAAATCTTGGCAGCGCCATCCGATTCATTAATGAACTCAAAGGCTTGGGATGCCATTTTTCACTGGATGATTTTTGCGCTGGAATGTCCTCATTCGCGTACCTGAAACATTTGCCTGTAGACTTCCTGAAGATCGACGGGAGTTTCGTTAAGGATATGCTGGACGACCCGATTAACCGCGCCATGGTCGAAGTGATCAATCACATCGGCCATGTGATGGGTAAGCGCACGATTGCCGAGTTTGTCGAAACGCCCCAGATCGAGCAGGCATTGCTGGAAATCGGGGTGGATTATGCTCAAGGGTATGTGATTGAACGCCCGCATCTGTTTACCAGCGATAGCTTGCTGAGTCGTCCTGCCAGGCCTCGGCCGCTGTTGTTCAGGGCACCTGGCACGTTCCGTTGAAATTCCTGCCGGTCTTATAATCACAATCAAAAGGAGCTCGACAGTGATCGACACATTCAACCGAACCGGACCGCTCATGGAAGCTGCAAGTTACCCTGCCTGGGCCCAGCGCCTGATCCAGGATTGCAGCGAGAGCAAGCGCCGGGTTGTCGAACACGAACTGTACCAACGCATGCGAGACAACAGACTCAGTGCGAAGACCATGCGCCAGTACCTGATCGGTGGCTGGCCGGTGGTCGAACAGTTTGCGTTGTATATGGCACAAAACCTGACCAAGACCCGCTTTGCCCGTCATCCCGGCGAAGACATGGCCCGTCGCTGGCTGATGCGTAATATCCGCGTCGAATTGAACCACGCCGATTATTGGGTGCACTGGAGTCGCGCGCATGGTGTCAGCCTGGAAGACCTGCAGGCACAGCAGGTTGCGCCGGAGCTTCATGCCTTGAGCCATTGGTGTTGGCACACCAGTTCAGCCGACTCGCTGATCGTCGCGATTGCTGCCACCAACTACGCCATCGAAGGGGCGACCGGGGAATGGTCGGCGCTCGTTTGTTCCAACGGTATCTACGCCGCCTCGTTCCCCGAGGAAGATCGCAAGCGGGCGATGAAGTGGCTGAAGATGCATGCCCAGTACGACGATGCCCATCCATGGGAAGCCCTGGAAATCATCTGCACCCTGGCGGGCACCAACCCGAGCAAATCCCTGCAGGTGGAGTTACGCCAGGCTGTTTGCAAGAGTTACGACTATATGTACCTGTTTCTTGAGCGTTGCATGCAGTTGGAGCACGCAGAGAGGGCGCCAGTCGTTCGTGAACGGATGGCACTGGTCGAAGGCTGATTCAATCGCTGCTTGAAAAACAACTGTGGGAGCGAGCCTGCTCGCGAATACGGACTGTCAGTCAACATCATCGTTGAAGGTCAGATCCCATTCGCGAGCAGGTTCGCTCCCACATTGTCTTGTGCCGTGGCTAATGGCTCAGCCTGCCATCTCCAGCCGGTTACGACCTTCGCGCTTGGCCACATACAGCGCGCTGTCTGCCCGTCGCAACAGGCTTTCGGCAGACTCGCCGGGCAACAGGGTCGAACAGCCGAGGCTGACCGTCAGCAAGATCGTATGAGCATCGGCCAGGTATTCTTCAGACTGTACTGCAAACCGGAGGCGTTCACCGACCATGGCCGCGGCCTCACGGCTGGTGTTCGACAGCAGGATCAGGAACTCTTCACCGCCATAACGAAAGACCATGTCCACGTTGCGCAGTTGGTGTTTGATCGAGGCAGCGACCGCCTTGAGCACGTCATCGCCAGTGCTGTGGCCATGGATGTCATTGACTTGCTTGAAATGATCGATGTCCAGCATCAGCACCGACAACGGTTGCAGATGGCGCCGGGAAAGCTCGATTTCCCTTTGCAGCGTCTGGTCCATGGCGATGCGGTTACCGGTACCCGTCAACGGGTCACGCAGTGCGCTTTGAGTGGCGGTACGGTAAAGCAGTGCGTTGCGCATCGGGAAAAGCAGCGCGGCCAGCAGTGATTCGAGATGGCTCTGTTCCTGTTCGCTGAAACGCTGATTGCGGCGAAAAACCAGCTCGCCCAGGTGCTCGCCTTCGTGGCTGAGGCTGTAACTGATGGAATGGTGGCCGCGCTGGCCAAACTCCAGGCGCAGGTCGCTGCTCTTGTGTTGGTAGTTCAAGGCGTCCAGCGGCACCAATCGTTGAATCTCGCGATAGAACGTTCCGAGAATGCGTTGCGGCTCCAGACTGGTTTGCAGCAGAAGGCTCAGTTGCTGGCGCATTTGCGCAAGACTGACAGGCCTTTCCAGAAGAGGCGGCTGCTGACCAAAGCCCAGGCGCTGCAATTTGGCGCTATCGAAGTCAATTGCGTTGGTCTGGGAAGGTGGTTTCATAAGGCGTGCGCCCCTAAGCAGTAAGGCTGTCTTACAAGCAGGGTGAGAGCGGCTTAGGGCTGCGCGTCGTACTGGTCCGTCAGTCCCGTAGGACATTTCGTACAAGTTTAATCCGCTTTGTAGAAGATGAGTAACTTCTGAGCTCAAGCTTCACCCCCGTCTGCTTTCACATTGCGTGTTTGAGCAAACTTAGAGCGAAAGTCGTGCCATTCGGTTCATCCGAATAAAAGATGTGTTAAATCAATTGGTTGTTTTTCATTTATCACCTGCAGGGCGTTGCATGTGACGTTTGTTTGACAGGTGTCTGGTCTGAATTCGAGAGCCTTTGAGTACCGCGGCGGGAAGCCGGCGCGGCAGCAAAAAAGCGACGTACGGTCGTTACTGGGCGTTGAACGCCTGGCCATTGACACCGGTGCTGTCCGGGCCCATCAGGTAAAGGTAGACCGGCATGATCTCCTCGGGCGTCGGGTTGTTCAGTGGGTTTTCTCCCGGGTAGGCCTGGGCGCGCATGCTGGTGCGGGTAGCGCCCGGGTTGATGCTGTTGGAGCGTACCGGGGCCACGGTATCGACTTCGTCAGCCAGGGTTTGCATCAGGCCTTCAGTGGCGAATTTGGATACGCCGTAAGCGCCCCAATACGCACGTCCCTTGCGGCCGACGCTACTGGAAGTGAACACCACCGAGGCATCCTGCGACAGCTTGAGCAGCGGAAGCAGCGTGCTGGTGAGCATGAACATGGCGTTGACGTTGACTTGCATGACTCGCATGAAGTTTTCGCCAGAAAGCTGCTCGATCGGCGTGCGCGGGCCGATGATCGAAGCGTTGTGCAACAAGCCATCGAGATGGCCGAATTCGCTTTCGATCATCGCTGCCAGCTCATCGTATTGATGGGGCAGGGCGGTTTCGAGGTTGAACGGAATTACCGCCGGTTGTGGATGGCCGGCGGCTTCGATTTCGTCGTAGACCTGGGTCAGGTTGGCTTCGGTCTTGCCCAGCAGCAGCACGGTTGCGCCGTGGGCTGCGTAGGTTTTTGCTGCAGCGGCACCGATGCCGCGACCGGCGCCGGTGACGAGAATGACCCGATCCTTGAGCAGTTCGGGGCGGGCGGAATAATCAAACATAAAAAACCTCTACAAAAATTCTTCAGGTCAAGCGCTATCCCTGTAGGAGCGAGCTTGCTCCGGGCGGCGTTCCGACGATGGGCGTAAACGATGGCGCGACAAGTCTGGCACCCCGTGGCGCTCTCAGGTTCTTCGCGAGCAGGCTCGTTCCCACAAGGGTCGGTCTCGGCAAAAACTCAGCAACTGCAGAGTGCGCTGTCCAAAACCTTGCGCAACTCCAGCGGATGATCGACCACCACATCCGCACCCCAATGCCGCGGATTATCATCCGGGTGGATATAGCCGAAGGTCACGGCTGCGGTCCTGGTGCCGGCATCACGGCCCGACTCGATGTCGCGCAGGTCATCACCGACGAACAACACACTGGCCGGATCGAGGTCGAGCATCTTGCATGCCAGGATCAACGGCTCCGGGTCTGGCTTGCTGTTCTTCACGTGATCCGGGCAGATCAGCAGCGCCGACCGCTCGGCCAGCCCCAGCTGTTGCATGATCGGTTCGGCGAAACGCAGTGGCTTGTTGGTGACTACGCCCCAGATCAGGTTGGATTTTTCGATGTCGGCGAGCAATTCAGGCATGCCGTCGAACAGCTTGCTGTGAACGGCGCAACCCACGAGGTAGCGCTCCAGGAACTCCTGGCGCAGTTCCTCGAAACCCGGCGATTCCGGGTCCATGGCGAAGGTCACTGCGACCATTGCCCTGGCACCACCGGAAATCTCGTCGCGGATGTGCTTGTCGTTCATCGGTGGCAAGCCGCGGTCGGCACGCATCGCCTGACAGATCGCAATGAAGTCCGGCGCGGTGTCGAGCAGAGTGCCGTCCATGTCGAAAAGAACTGCTCTGATAGGCATCGGCTTACTCCTCGCGCAGGGTCTGGATCATGTAGTTGACGTCCACGTCGGAGGCCAGCTTGTAGTGCTTGGTCAGCGGGTTGTAGGTCAGGCCGATGATGTCCTTGACGGTCAGGCCGGCCATGCGGCTCCAGGCGCCGAGTTCGGAAGGGCGGATGAATTTCTTGAAGTCGTGGGTGCCGCGCGGCAGCAACTTCATGATGTATTCGGCGCCGACGATGGCGAACAGGTACGCCTTCGGATTGCGGTTGATGGTGGAGAAGAACACCTGGCCGCCGGGCTTGACCATGCGGAAGCAGGCGCGGATGACCGACGACGGATCCGGCACGTGTTCGAGCATTTCCAGGCAAGTGACTACGTCGAATTGCTCGGGCATTTCCTCGGCCAGGGCTTCGGCGGTGATCTGCCGGTATTCGACGTTGACGCCCGACTCCAGCTGATGCAACTGGGCAACCGCCAGCGGCGCTTCACCCATGTCGATCCCCATGACGGTCGCGCCGCGCTGGGCCATGGCTTCGCTGAGGATGCCGCCGCCGCAACCGATGTCGAGGACCTTTTTACCGGCCAGATTGACCCGCTCGTCAATCCAGTTGACTCGCAGCGGATTGATGTCGTGCAGCGGTTTGAATTCGCTTTCGCGGTCCCACCAGCGATGGGCCAGGGCTTCGAATTTGGCGATTTCGGCGTAGTCGACGTTGCTCATGGTTTAAGTCCTCTGAAACTTGAAAAATCCTGTTGCCCCGGATTGCGCTCCAGGGGGCTTACGATTCGGTACGGCCGCTGATGCGCTGGCCCCAGGCCTTCGCAACAGTGCCTAGCTGTTGTTCATCAAGGCGTGTCAGGCGACGGTCGTCGAGCAACTGCTTGCCGGCAACCCAAAGATGTTTCACACAGTCGCGGCCGGAGGCGTATATAAGCTGCGAAACCGGGTCGTAGACTGGTTGCTGGGCCAGGCCGGAGAGGTCGAAAGCCACCATGTCCGCCGCCTTGCCGATTTCCAGCGAGCCGACCTGGGCTTCGATACCCAGTGCCCGGGCGCCGTTGAGGGTGGCCATGCGCAAGGCGCGATGAGCATCCAGTGCGGTGGCCGAGCCGGCGACAGCCTTGGCCAGCAGGGCTGCGGTGCGGGTTTCGCCGAGCAGGTCCAGGTCATTGTTGCTCGCCGCGCCATCGGTGCCGACCGCGACATTGACCCCGGCCTGCCACAAACGCTCGACCGGGCAGAATCCGCTGGCCAGCTTCAGGTTCGATTCCGGGCAATGAATCACATTGCTGTTGCTTTCTACCAGCAGTGCCAGGTCTTCATCGCTGATCTGGGTCATGTGAACCGCCTGGAAACGCGGCCCCAGCAGGCCCAGGCGCGCCAGGCGGGCGAGTGGGCGTTCACCGCGCTGCTCGACCGATTGCTGCACTTCGAAAGCGGTTTCATGCACATGCATGTGGATCGAAGCGTCCAGTTCTTCGGCGATCACCCGGATTTTTTCCAGGTTTTCGTCGCCTACGGTGTAGGGGGCATGGGGGCCGAAGGTGATCTTGATGCGCTCGTGGTGCTTGAGATCGCCAAACAGCTCAACGCCCTGACGAATGGCTTCGTCCGCTGTACCGGCGCCTGGAATAGGGAAATCGAGGATCGGAATCGCGATCTGCGCGCGAATGCCGCTGTTGTGCACGCGCTCGCTGGCAACCTTCGGGAAGAAGTACATGTCAGAGAAACAGGTGATGCCACCTTTGATTTGCTCGGCGATGGCCAGATCCGTACCGTCGTGCACGAAATCCTCGTCGACCCACTTGGCTTCGGCGGGCCAGATGTGGTTTTCCAGCCAGGTCATCAATGGCAGGTCGTCGGCCAGGCCACGGAACAGCGTCATCGCCGCGTGCCCGTGGGCATTGATCAGGCCGGGGCTGAGCAACATGTCAGGCAATTCGCGGATTTCGGTTGAGTTAAGCTTCAGGGCGGCGGAACGTGGGCCGATAAACACGATGCGTCCATCACGGATGCCCACGCCATGTTCTTTGAGGACAACACCAGCGGGTTCGACGGGTACCAGCCAGGTCGGCAGCAATAACAGGTCGAGCGCAGCGGCAGTGTTCGGCATCGAGGGTCGGTTCCAGTGCTTTTGTAAAGGATGGCGAAGTATACCCGAGCGTCTTCGCGGGGGGATCGCTATAATCGACGGCTTTTGTTCATGAGTGCGGGGTGAGGGATGCGCGATCGACTGTTGGCTGCGGAAAAGGTAAAGGCCATCGATTGGCGTGGTGGCGCTCTCCATCTGCTGGATCAGCGTATTTTGCCGTTCGAGGAAACCTGGATCGCCTACACCAGTGCAGCTGGTGTGGCCGAGGCCATTCGCTCGATGGTGGTGCGTGGCGCGCCGGCCATCGGCATTAGCGCCGCTTATGGCATCGTGCTCGCGGCCCGTGCCCGGATTGCCGAAGGTGGCGACTGGTACGCGGCGCTGGAAGAGGATTTTGCGCTGCTGGCCGATTCCCGTCCCACTGCGGTCAACCTGTTCTGGGCGCTGAGTCGCATGCACGATCGGCTCGATCGCCTGAAAGACAATGCCGATCCGCTGGAGGCGCTGGAGGCCGAGGCCATCGCCATTCACGAAAGTGATCGCGAAGCCAACCTGACCATGGCGCAACTGGGTGTCGACCTGATCCGCAAGCATCAGGGCAACGCCCAGGCGATCCTGACCCACTGCAACACGGGTGCGCTGGCTACGGGTGGCTTCGGCACGGCGCTGGGGGTGATTCGCGGTGCATTCATCGAGGGCATGGTCGAACAGGTCTATGTCGACGAAACCCGCCCATGGCTGCAGGGCTCGCGGCTGACCGCGTGGGAACTGGCCAATGAAGGCATTCCCGTGACCCTCAATGTCGATTCCGCCGCGGCGCATATCATGAAGACCAAGGGCCCTACCTGGGTCATCGTCGGCGCTGACCGGATCACCGCCAATGGCGACGTGGCCAACAAGATCGGCACCTATCAACTGGCCGTCAACGCCATGCACCACGGCGTACGCTTCATGGTTGTGGCGCCGAGTTCGACCATCGACATGAACCTGGCCAGCGGTGATGACATTCCGATTGAGGAACGTGATGGTCGCGAGTTGCTGGAGGTCGGTGGCAAGCGGGTGGGCGCGGATGTCGAAGCGTTCAATCCGGTGTTCGACGTGACGCCGGCGGACCTGATCGATGCGATCGTCACCGAGAAAGGCATCGTCGAGCGCCCGGATACGGCGAAAATGGCGCAGTTGATGTGCCGTAAGCGCCTGCATTAATGATATCTGGCGTTTGACAAGGTGCCTTCGCGAGCGGGCTCGCTCCCACAGGGGATTTGTTTACGACGCAAATCCATTGTGGGGGCGAGCCTGCTCGCGAAGAGGCCATCAAAGCCGACAAAACAGCCCGAATCAGTCACGAATTCTTCATTCAACACAGCTCTAAGCCCCTGTCGTCCCCTTCAAGCCTGTCATCGGTCAACTAACTACTCTCCATGCGCATCTAGGGGATAGGTGCGTGGCGGCTCTTGTGATAACATCCGGCGGTTTCCAGGGTTGCCCGAAGTGGCGACCCGTACTGCGCAGATCCATGGCATAACTCGTTGATTTGTCGTAAGCCGGTGCATGGCAATCAGCCTGTATCGGCGAGCTTCGTTGGTCCTGACGAAGTTTCACCAGAAAAAGGAATCAGGCTTCTCATGGGCGAACTGGCCAAAGAAATCCTCCCGGTCAATATCGAAGACGAGCTGAAGCAGTCCTACCTCGACTACGCGATGAGCGTAATTGTCGGGCGGGCACTGCCGGATGCGCGCGATGGCTTGAAGCCTGTGCACCGGCGCGTGCTGTTCGCGATGAGCGAGCTGGGCAACGACTTCAACAAGCCGTACAAGAAATCTGCCCGTGTTGTCGGTGACGTGATCGGTAAGTATCACCCGCACGGTGACACCGCGGTGTACGACACCATCGTTCGGATGGCACAGCCATTCTCCCTGCGCTACCTGCTGGTAGACGGTCAAGGCAACTTCGGTTCGGTGGACGGCGACAACGCCGCGGCCATGCGATACACCGAAGTGCGCATGACCAAGCTGGCGCACGAGCTGCTGGCTGACCTGCACAAGGAAACCGTGGACTGGGTGCCGAACTACGACGGTACCGAATTGATCCCCGCGGTCATGCCAACCCGTATTCCCAATCTGTTGGTCAACGGCTCCAGCGGTATCGCCGTGGGCATGGCGACCAACATCCCGCCGCACAACCTCGGTGAAGTCATCGACGGTTGCCTGGCGCTCATCGACAACCCCGAGCTGACTGTCGATGAACTGATGCAACACATCCCTGGTCCGGACTTCCCGACCGCGGCGATCATCAACGGTCGCGCCGGCATCATCGAAGCCTACCGCACCGGTCGTGGCCGCATTTACATGCGCGCCCGCTCGATCATCGAAGATATCGACAAGGTCGGTGGCCGACAGCAGATCGTCATCACCGAACTCCCTTACCAGCTGAACAAGGCGCGTCTGATCGAGAAGATCGCCGAGCTGGTCAAAGAGAAGAAACTCGAAGGCATCACCGAACTGCGCGACGAGTCCGACAAGGACGGTATGCGCGTGGTGATCGAACTGCGTCGCGGCGAAGTGCCAGAGGTCATCCTCAACAACCTCTACGCCCAGACCCAGTTGCAGAGCGTGTTCGGCATCAACATCGTTGCGCTGATCGACGGCCGCCCGCGGATCCTGAACCTCAAGGACCTGCTGGAAGCCTTCGTCCGTCACCGTCGCGAAGTGGTTACCCGTCGTACCGTGTTCGAACTGCGCAAGGCGCGCGAACGTGGTCACATCCTTGAGGGTCAAGCGGTAGCCCTGTCGAACATCGACCCGGTCATCGCCCTGATCAAGGCGTCGCCAACGCCGTCGGAAGCCAAGGAAGCGCTGGTCAGCACTCCTTGGGAGTCCTCGGCTGTGGTGGCGATGGTTGAGCGTGCCGGCGCTGACTCATGCCGTCCGGAAAACCTCGATCCGCAGTACGGTCTGCGCGACGGCAAGTACTTCCTGTCGCCGGAACAGGCGCAAGCCATTCTGGAGCTGCGTCTGCACCGCCTGACCGGTCTGGAGCACGAAAAACTGCTGGCCGAGTATCAAGAGATCCTCAACCAGATCGGCGAGCTGATCCGCATCCTCAACAGCGCCACGCGCCTGATGGAAGTTATCCGCGAAGAGCTGGAAGTGATTCGCGCCGAATACGGCGACGTACGTCGTACTGAAATCCTCGATGCCCGACTCGACCTGACCCTGGGTGACATGATCCCGGAAGAAGAGCGCGTCGTGACCATTTCCCACGGTGGCTACGCCAAGACCCAACCGCTGGCTGCGTACCAGGCCCAGCGCCGTGGCGGCAAAGGCAAGTCGGCGACCGGCGTCAAGGATGAGGACTACATCGCTCACCTGCTGGTTGCCAACAGCCACACCACGCTGCTGCTGTTCTCCAGCAAGGGCAAGGTGTACTGGCTGAAAACCTACGAAATTCCCGAGGCGTCCCGCGCTGCCCGTGGTCGTCCGCTGGTCAACCTGCTGCCGCTGGACGACGGTGAGTACATCACCACCATGCTGCCGGTCGAGGAATACACCGAAGGTCACTACATCTTCATGGCCACCGCCAACGGCACCGTGAAGAAGACCCCGCTGGAATCCTTCAGCCGTCAACGCAGCGTCGGCCTGATCGCGCTGGAACTGGACGAAGGCGACGTGCTGATTTCCGCGGCCATCACCGATGGCGAGCGCGAAGTGATGCTGTTCTCCGATGGCGGCAAGGTCACCCGCTTCAAGGAATCCGACGTTCGCGCCATGGGTCGTACCGCCCGCGGTGTGCGCGGCATGCGCCTGCCGGAAGGACAGAAGCTGATTTCCATGCTGATCCCGGAAGAAGGCAGCCAGATCCTCACCGCTTCCGAGCGTGGTTTTGGCAAGCGCACGGCGATCACTGAGTTCCCTGAGTACAAGCGTGGCGGTCAGGGCGTTATCGCCATGGTCAGCAACGAGCGTAACGGCCGTCTGGTCGGTGCGGTTCAGGTGCTCGACGGCGAGGAAATCATGCTGATTTCCGACCAGGGCACCCTGGTGCGCACCCGTGTCGACGAAGTGTCCAGCCTGGGTCGTAACACCCAGGGCGTGACCCTGATCAAGCTGGCCAACGACGAAACGCTGGTCGGGCTGGAGCGGGTTCAGGAACCGTCGGAAGTCGAGGGTGAAGAGCTGGCAGGTGAAGAGGGTGAAGGGTTTGTCGGAGATGTCGTGATTGACGACGTTGCCGAAGACCAGCAACTCGACGCCGCTGCTGACGAAGAGCCACAAGAGTAAGTGGATATGAGGGGGGCGGATGAAAATTCGCCCCCTCGTTGTTTGTCCCTTTGGAAATACTGAAATCCCATGTAGGAGCGAGCTTGCTCGCGATGGTCGTCAACGATTACGCGGGACGTCTGGTTCAACCTTGCGCACTCGGTTTTTTCGCGAGCAATCGAGCGTCGACCGGCAGCTCCTACAATGTTTGAAATATCGCGTGTTACTACCAAATCAGAGCGAGATTGGATGTGAGCAAGAGAGCCTATAACTTCTGTGCCGGTCCTGCGGCGCTTCCCGAAGCCGTCCTTCAGCGCGCCCAGGGTGAACTCCTCGACTGGCACGGCAAGGGTCTGTCGGTCATGGAAATGAGCCATCGCAGCGATGAGTTCGTGTCCATTGCCACCAAGGCCGAGCAGGATCTGCGTGATCTGCTGAATATCCCCTCGAACTATAAAGTGCTGTTTCTGCAAGGTGGCGCCAGTCAGCAATTTGCCCAGATTCCTCTGAACCTGTTGCCGGAAAACGGCTCGGCCGACTATATCGACACCGGTATCTGGTCGCAGAAAGCCATCGAAGAAGCTTCGCGCTACGGCCACGTCAACGTTGCCGGCACCGCCAAGCCTTACGACTATTTCGCCATTCCCGGCCAGAATGAATGGAAGCTGTCGAAAGACGCGGCCTATGTCCATTACGCACCGAACGAAACCATCGGCGGTCTGGAATTCCAGTGGATTCCGGAAACCGGTGATGTTCCGCTGGTCGCCGACATGTCTTCGGACATCCTGTCGCGTCCGGTGGATGTTTCGCGTTTCGGCATGATCTACGCCGGCGCCCAGAAAAACATCGGCCCGAGCGGTATCGTCGTCAACATCGTTCGCGAAGACCTGCTGGGCAAGGCTCGTTCCCTGTGCCCGACTATGCTCAACTACAAGATCGCGGCCGATAACGGTTCGATGTACAACACTCCGCCGACCCTGGCCTGGTACTTGTCCGGCCTGGTGTTCGAGTGGCTGAAGGAGCAGGGCGGCGTCGAGGCCATCGGCAAGCTCAACGAAGTCAAGCAGCGCACGCTGTACAGCTTCATCGATGCCAGCGGCCTGTACAGCAACCCGATCAACAAGTCGGACCGCTCGTGGATGAACGTGCCGTTCCGCCTGGCTGACGATCGTCTGGACAAGCCGTTCCTGGCCGGTGCCGACGAGCGCGGCCTGTTGAACCTCAAGGGGCACCGTTCCGTGGGCGGCATGCGCGCCTCCATCTATAACGCCGTCGACATCAACGCCGTCAACGCGCTGGTTTCGTACATGGCAGAGTTCGAGAAGGAACACGGCTAATGTCTGAGCAAGAACTCAAGGCACTGCGCCTGCGCATTGATGCCCTGGACGAAAAGGTCCTGGAGCTGATCAGTGAGCGTGCGCGCTGCGCCCAGGAAGTCGCGCGAGTAAAGATGGCCTCGCTGGCCGAAGGCGAAGTGCCGGTGTTCTATCGTCCTGAGCGCGAAGCTCAGGTGCTCAAGCGTGTCATGGAGCGTAACCAGGGGCCGCTGGGCAACGAAGAGATGGCGCGGTTGTTTCGCGAAATCATGTCTTCCTGCCTGGCGCTCGAGCAGCCACTGAAAGTGGCTTACCTCGGCCCAGAAGGCACCTTCACCCAGGCGGCGGCCATGAAACACTTCGGCCACGCGGTGATCAGCAAGCCGATGGCGGCGATCGACGAGGTGTTCCGCGAAGTGGCGGCCGGTGCGGTGAACTTTGGCGTGGTACCGGTGGAAAACTCCACCGAGGGTGCGGTCAACCACACCCTCGACAGCTTCCTCGAACACGACATGGTGATCTGCGGCGAAGTCGAGCTGCGTATCCACCATCACCTGTTGGTCGGTGAAAACACCAAGACCGACAGCATCAGTCGCATTTACTCCCACGCCCAGTCACTGGCTCAGTGCCGCAAGTGGCTGGACGCCCATTACCCGAATGTCGAGCGCGTGGCGGTGTCCAGCAATGCTGAAGCGGCCAAGCGGGTCAAGGGTGAGTGGAACTCGGCGGCAATTGCCGGCGATATGGCGGCCGGCCTGTACGGGCTGACCCGTTTGGCCGAGAAGATCGAGGATCGCCCGGATAACTCCACGCGCTTCCTCATGATCGGCAATCAGGAAGTGCCACCGACCGGCGACGACAAGACATCCATCATCGTTTCGATGAGCAATAAACCGGGTGCGCTTCATGAGCTGCTGGTGCCGTTCCACGACAACGGCATCGATCTGACACGAATCGAGACTCGTCCGTCGCGCAGCGGTAAATGGACCTATGTGTTCTTCATCGATTTCGTCGGCCATCATCGCGACCCGCTGGTCAAAGGTGTGCTGGAAAAGATCAGGCAGGAAGCAGTAGCACTCAAGGTGCTGGGTTCCTACCCGAAAGCAGTTCTCTAGGGGGCGGTAGCATATGAGTGGCAATTTCCTCGCTCTGGCACAGCCGGGCGTGCAACAACTTTCGCCTTACGTTCCGGGCAAGCCCGTGGACGAACTGGCGCGCGAGCTGGATCTCGATCCGGCCAGCATCGTCAAACTGGCGAGCAACGAAAACCCGCTGGGCCCCGGCCCCAAGGCGCTGGCGGCCATCCGCGATGCGCTGGCCGAGCTGACCCGCTATCCGGACGGCAACGGTTTTGCGCTCAAGACCCTGTTGGCCGAACAGTGCCGTGTCGAACTTGATCAGGTCACGCTGGGCAATGGTTCCAACGACATCCTGGAACTGGTCGCGCGTGCCTATCTGGCACCTGGCCTGAATGCCGTGTTCAGCGAGCATGCGTTCGCGGTCTACCCGATTGTCACTCAGGCTGTCGGCGCACAGGCCAAGGTCATTCCCGCCAAAGACTGGGGGCATGACCTGCCTGCCATGCTGGCGGCCATCGATTCCAACACCCGCGTGGTGTTCATCGCCAACCCGAACAATCCGACCGGTACCTGGTTCGATGCCGAGGCGCTGGACGATTTCCTGCAGGATGTTCCGGAGCATGTGCTGGTCGTACTGGACGAGGCTTACATCGAGTACGCCGAAGGCAGTGATCTGCCGGATGGCCTGGACTTCCTGGCGGCCTATCCGAACCTGCTGGTTTCCCGCACCTTCTCCAAGGCCTATGGCCTGGCGGCATTGCGCGTGGGTTATGGCTTGTCCACGGCGGTGGTCGCGGACGTGCTCAACCGTGTACGCCAGCCGTTCAACGTCAACAGCCTGGCTTTGGCCGCTGCCTGTGCGGCGTTGAAGGATGAAGAGTATCTGGCGCAGAGCCGTCAGTTGAACGAGTCCGGCATGCAGCAACTGGAAGCCGGTTTCCGTGAGTTGGGATTGAGCTGGATTCCATCCAAAGGCAATTTCATCTGCGTCGATCTCGGTCAGGTTGCAGCCCCTGTGTTCCAGGGCTTGCTTCATGAGGGCGTGATCGTGCGTCCGGTGGCCAACTACGGCATGCCGAATCACCTGCGCATCACCATTGGTCTGCCGGCAGACAACAGCCGCTTCCTTGAAGCGCTGAGCAAGGTTCTGGCTCGTGGTTGATGTCATTGCGCTGCAATCTGCTGAACCTATGATCGGTCGCCTGGTGGTGGTCGGTCTTGGGTTGATCGGCGGTTCGTTTGCCAAGGGTTTGCGTGAAAGCGGTCTATGCCGCGAAGTGGTCGGGGTGGATCTCGATCCGCAATCGCGCAAACTCGCGGTCGAGTTGGGGGTGGTGGATCGCTGCGAGGAAGACCTGGGCGCTGCTTGTCAGGGCGCCGACGTCATTCAGCTGGCGGTGCCGATTCTGGCGATGGAGAAAGTGCTCGCGCGTCTGGCCGGCATGGATCTGGGGCAAGCGATCCTGACCGATGTCGGCAGCGCCAAGGGCAATGTGGTGCGCGCTGCCGCCGAAGCATTTGGCAGTATGCCGCCCTGCTTTGTGCCGGGGCATCCGATTGCCGGTTCGGAGCAGAGTGGGGTGGAAGCCTCCAACGCCGAGCTGTTCCGTCGCCACAAAGTGATCCTCACGCCGCTGGAGCAAACCGATCCGGCTGCCCTGTCGGTGGTCGACCGTCTGTGGCGCGAATTGGGCGCCGATGTCGAGCACATGCAGGTCGAACGTCACGACGAAGTATTGGCTGCGACCAGTCATCTGCCGCACTTGCTGGCGTTCGGTCTGGTCGATTCGTTGGCCAAACGCAATGAAAATCTTGAGATCTTCCGTTACGCTGCGGGCGGTTTCCGCGATTTCACAAGAATCGCCGGTAGCGACCCGGTCATGTGGCACGACATCTTCCTCGCCAACCGCGAAGCTGTCCTGCGCACACTCGATACATTTCGCAGCGATCTCGACGCCTTGCGCGACGCGGTCGATGCAGGGGATGGGCACCAATTGTTGGGCGTTTTCACTCGCGCCCGGGTTGCCCGCGAGCATTTCAGTAAAATCCTGGCCCGCAGGGCCTATGTGGACGCTATGAATTCCAACGATCTGATTTTCCTGGCTCAACCTGGTGGCCGCCTGTCCGGTCGGATTCGCGTACCAGGTGACAAGTCGATTTCCCACCGTTCGATCATGCTCGGCTCCCTCGCCGAAGGCGTCACCGAAGTCGAAGGTTTCCTTGAGGGTGAAGATGCCCTGGCGACCTTGCAGGCGTTCCGTGACATGGGCGTGGTCATCGAAGGCCCGCATCACGGTCGCGTGACCATTCACGGCGTTGGCCTGCATGGTCTGAAGCCGGCACCGGGCCCGATCTATCTGGGCAACTCCGGTACTTCGATGCGTCTGCTGTCTGGCCTGCTGGCTGCGCAGAACTTTGACAGCACCCTGACCGGCGACGCCTCGCTGTCCAAGCGTCCGATGAATCGCGTGGCCAATCCGCTGCGTGAAATGGGCGCGGTGATCGAAACCGCCGCTGAAGGTCGTCCGCCGATGACCATCCGTGGTGGCAACAAGCTCAAGGGGCTGGCCTACACCATGCCGATGGCGAGTGCCCAGGTTAAGTCCTGTCTTCTGTTGGCCGGCCTGTATGCAGAAGGCAAGACCACGGTTACCGAGCCTGCTCCGACTCGCGACCATACCGAGCGTATGCTCCGTGGCTTCGGCTACCCGGTAACGGTCAACGGTGCGACCGCATCGGTCGAGTCCGGCAGCAAACTGACCGCGACCCACATTGAAGTCCCGGGTGATATTTCGTCCTCGGCGTTCTTCCTGGTGGCGGCATCGATCGCCGAAGGTTCCGAGTTGGTGCTGGAGCACGTCGGCATCAACCCGACCCGTACTGGTGTGATCGACATCCTGCGCCTGATGGGCGCCGACATTACCCTGGAAAACCAGCGTGAAGTCGGTGGCGAGCCGGTGGCGGATTTGCGCGTACGTGCAGCTAAACTCAAAGGTATCGAGATTCCGGAAGCGCTGGTGCCATTGGCCATCGACGAATTCCCGGTGCTGTTCGTGGCCGCGGCCTGTGCCGAAGGGCGCACCGTGCTGACCGGCGCCGAAGAGCTGCGGGTCAAGGAATCGGATCGCATCCAGGTCATGGCAGATGGTTTGCTGGCGCTGGGCGTCAAGTGCGAGCCAACCCCGGATGGGATCATCATCGACGGCGGCCAGATCGGCGGCGGTGAAGTGCACGGTCATGGTGATCACCGTATCGCCATGGCGTTCAGCGTCGCTTCGCTGCGCGCCAGTGCCCCGATCCGCATCCATGATTGCGCCAACGTCGCGACGTCGTTCCCGAACTTCCTGGCGCTGTGCGCCCAAGTCGGTATTCGCGTGGCACAAGAGGCTCAGTCGTGAACAACATTGCACCGGTCATCACCATCGATGGGCCAAGCGGTTCGGGCAAGGGCACGGTAGCCGGGATTCTGGCCAAGCGCCTGGGCTGGAACCTGCTGGATTCCGGTGCGTTGTACCGATTGCTGGCCTTCGCCGCGCATAACCATGGTGTCGACCTGACCAATGAAGAGCTGCTGAAGAAACTCGCCGCTCATCTGGATGTGCAGTTCATCGCGGCGACGGACGGTCAGTTGCAACGCATCATTCTGGAAGGTGATGAAGTCAGCGATGTGATTCGCACCGAAAGCGTCGGTTCCGGCGCTTCCCAGGTGGCTGCGCTACCCGCTGTACGCGAGGCGCTGCTGCAGCGCCAGCGAGCTTTTCAGGAAGCGCCGGGCCTTGTCGCGGATGGACGCGACATGGGCACAGTGGTTTTTCCTGACGCGCCGCTGAAGATTTTTCTGACCGCCAGCGCCGAGGAGCGGGCGCGCCGTCGATATTTGCAGTTGAAGGGCAAGGTCGAGGGTGTTAGTCTGTCGAGTCTGCTAGATGAGATACGTGCGCGCGATGAGCGTGACACCCAGCGAGCGGTAGCCCCGCTCAAACCGGCGGCTGACGCCATACAGCTGGATTCCACGGAATTATCCATCGACCAGGTGCTGGAACGCATCATGAGCGAGATCGCCATCCGCGATATCGCCGGGTGACCAAGAAGGCCGCAGGGGACCAGTCATAGTCCTGCGGTGGCTTCTTTTAAATGAAACTAACCCATACCGTCTGGGGTGTGGAGATGGGCGTATTCTTCGCCCTCATCAACAGGAATTAAAATGAGCGAAAGCTTTGCGGAACTCTTTGAAGAAAGCCTAAAGACCCTGAACCTTCAGGCAGGCTCCATCATCACCGGTGTTATCGTTGATATCGATTACCAGGCTCGCTGGGTAACCGTTCACGCTGGCCTGAAGTCTGAAGCACTCATCCCGCTTGAGCAGTTCTACAACGACGCTGGCGAACTGAACATCAACGTCGGTGACGAAGTTCACGTTGCTCTGGACTCGGTTGAAGACGGCTTTGGTGAGACCAAGCTGTCCCGTGAAAAAGCCAAGCGCGCTGAATGCTGGATTGTTCTGGAAGCAGCCTTCGCAGCCGAAGAAGTGGTCAAGGGCGTTATCAACGGTAAGGTTAAAGGCGGCTTCACTGTCGACGTTAACGGCATCCGTGCGTTCCTGCCAGGTTCTCTGGTTGACGTCCGTCCAGTGCGCGACACCACGCACCTGGAAGGCAAAGAGCTGGAATTCAAGGTCATCAAGCTGGACCAGAAGCGCAACAACGTTGTCGTTTCCCGTCGCAGTGTCCTGGAAGCCGAGAACTCCGCCGAGCGCGAAGCTCTGCTGGAATCCCTGCAGGAAGGCCAACAAGTCAAAGGTATCGTCAAGAACCTCACCGATTACGGCGCATTCGTCGATCTGGGTGGCGTCGATGGCCTGCTGCACATTACCGACATGGCCTGGAAGCGTATCAAGCATCCTTCCGAAATCGTCAATGTTGGCGACGAGATCGATGTCAAGGTTCTGAAGTACGATCGCGAGCGCAATCGTGTTTCCCTGGGCCTGAAGCAACTGGGCGAAGATCCATGGGTTGCTATCAAAGCCCGTTACCCGGAAAGCACTCGCGTTACCGCTCGTGTAACCAACCTGACCGACTACGGCTGCTTCGCTGAGCTGGAAGAAGGCGTTGAAGGTCTGGTACACGTTTCCGAAATGGACTGGACCAACAAGAACATCCACCCTTCGAAAGTCGTACAAGTCGGCGACGAAGTGGAAGTCATGGTTCTGGACATCGACGAAGAGCGTCGTCGTATCTCCCTGGGCATCAAGCAGTGCAAATCCAACCCATGGGAAGATTTCTCTGGTCAGTTCAACAAGGGCGATAAAATCTCCGGCACCATCAAGTCGATCACCGATTTCGGTATCTTCATTGGTCTGGACGGCGGCATCGACGGTCTGGTTCACCTGTCCGACATCTCCTGGAACGAAGTGGGTGAAGAAGCCGTTCGCCGCTTCAAGAAGGGCGACGAGCTGGACACCGTTATCCTGTCGGTTGATCCAGAGCGCGAGCGCATCTCCCTGGGTATCAAGCAACTGGAAAGCGACCCGTTCTCCGAGTACGTTCAAGAGAACGACAAAGGCGCCATCGTTAAAGGCATCGTGAAGGAAGTTGACGCTAAAGGCGCCATCATCACTCTGGCCGACGATATCGAAGCGACTCTGAAAGCCTCCGAAATCAGCCGTGACCGCGTTGAAGACGCGCGCAACGTTCTGAAAGAAGGCGAAGAAGTAGAAGCCAAGATCATCAGCGTTGACCGCAAGAGCCGTGTAATTCAGCTCTCGATCAAGTCGAAAGACGTTGAAGACGAGAAAGAAGCAATCCAGAGCCTGCGCGACAAGCCAGTAGCTACTGATGCTCCTGTGGCCACCACTCTGGGTGACCTGCTGCGTGCACAAATGGAAAAACAGAACTGAGTTCTGATTTTCTGTAAAAAAAGGGGCGACTTCGGTCGCCCTTTTTTGTGCCTGGAGTTTGGTGAATTGCGCCCGTCTTTAGCAGCTTGAGTCGTGAACCAAAGACGCTGAAAAAATGTCTGATTGTTTAGTCGGATCAAGCGCTTATTTGCAGCTAGTCTTTAGCCTGAGACTAATGATCGCCCGGTGGGCTTTCTGGCAAAAGGACGTGAATGAACAAGCTGATTGTCGCAGTAGCAGTGCTGGTGCTAGCGGGTTGTACTACCAATGCCAAAACTCACGCGGTGCGCGGGGTAAGTGGCATTGAGGTTGATTGTTCGGGGCTCGGTTCGAAATGGGACAGGTGTTACAAGCGCGCGGCCAAGGAGTGCAAGGGGGTGGGCTACAAGGTTGTGGCGAGGTCTGATGATCTCAAGGAGGAGGAAGAGATCTTCCCCTTCGGATTCAATCCGGCAGGTTTCCTGACGCGCACCATGTTGGTGATTTGCCGATGAGATGGCGATGGCTCAAAGGTCTTCCCTCTTCCGGGGCAAGCTTTTTGGGGGAGGAGGATATATGGCAAAACTCGGGCTGTTCAAAAGCATGCGGCCATGCTAAAACCTTTGGAGCGCTGATCTAGCTGCTTGAAAAAGAAGGGAAAAATATGACGAAGTCGGAGTTGATCGAACGAATTGTCACCCATCAAGGGCTACTCTCATCCAAGGATGTGGAGCTGGCCATCAAGACCATGCTTGAGCAAATGTCCCAATGCCTGGCTACTGGAGATCGTATCGAGATCCGGGGGTTTGGCAGCTTCTCTCTGCACTACCGCGCACCACGGGTCGGTCGTAATCCGAAAACCGGCCAGTCTGTCAGTCTCGACGGCAAGTTCGTTCCGCATTTCAAGCCTGGTAAGGAGTTGAGGGATCGGGTGAATGAGGATGAAGATGCTGAGCTGTGATCAGGGTTTGCGGGAAGCCATCCGATGAGTCAAGTCAAACGCATGATTTTTTTTGTCATCACACTGCTGATTGTGTTTGCGACAGTCATTTTTGTGCTTGAAAATAAGCAAGCTGTTTCGTTGGTGTTTCTTGGCTGGTCGTCACCGGAGCTTCCGGTAGCTGTGTCGCTAATTTTGGTATTGCTGATCGGTATGGCAATAGGGCCTCTTCTAGCTTTTATTTTTGCGCAAAAGAAGAAAAAGGATCCTGGAATTAGTTAAAATATTAGCTTGGAACATGAAACGCAACATCATAAATGCATACTAGAAAAGGCTGGCCAGAATGACGAATGACCCATCGACCAAGTCCGGGTCGGATGAGATTGATTTATTTGAATTGATGAGATCCCTTTGGGCTCAGAAAGTAATGGTGTTGTGCACTATTTTGGTTGTTACTTTGGCTGTAACAGCTTACGCATTTATCAGTAAGCCAGTTTATGAAGCTCGTGTGTATTTGCTCCCGCCAACTATGAATGGGATTGCCGACTTTAACTATGGTCGAACCAAAGACTTGGAGCTTTCACCTTATACAGTGAAGGATGTGTATGATGTTTTTGTTCGCAACTTGCAAAGTGAAGCGTTGCGCCGAGCGTTCTTCGCTGAAGTGTATTTGCCTTCACTTTCTGAAGTGGATCGAAAAGTCTCACAGGACGTATTGTATTCAAAGTATTTGAAGAAACTTAGCATAGGGTTGCCCTCCAAGGAACAGCCAGATCGATATTCAGTTTCAGTTCAGGATAATGATCCAGAGCGTGCAACCGAGTGGGTGAAAACCTTTACAGTAAATGCAGGTGATGCTTCAAAGGCTGAGATGATTACCAACGTTACGCGGGAAGCAGAAGTTCGTGCGCGTAATCTTGGGCAGCAAATCAATATTTTGCGGCAATCTGAAAGTTTGGTGCGGAGTGATTCGATTAGCCGACTACAAGAGGCGTTGAAGGTTGCACAATCGATTGGTCTTGAAGAGCCTCCTATCATTGCTGGTAATGTTGCCGCTGAAGTCAATGCAACCATGGATGGCCAGTTGACGTACATGCGAGGCACCAAAGCGCTGAGTGCAGAAATAAAAAATTTGCAGGACAGAAAAAGCAATGATCCCTTCATAAGAAATCTTCGTATGCTTGAAATCAAGAAGTACTTCTATGAAGACCTGCAGATTGATCCTTCAAGCGTTTCTGTTTTTCGGCAAGATGGATCTATTGAGGTGCCTGACGAGCCTATCTATCCAAAGAAGATGCTGTACATAGGGTTGGGTGTGATCGGAGGGTTGCTTCTGGGGCTGCTGATTGGTTTGGCCCGCTACTTGTGGGGTCGGCGTAGAGTGTTTTCCTGAGATTTCTCCAAGGCAAGTGCTGGCTGGATGCTCAGCGCTTGTGTTGGTTTTTCGACGGCATAGTACGAGTTCAGGTTGTTGGATATGCAAACGGTCGGTAGTTTTTGGCGGATCGTTACCGGTTGCCAGTATAATCACTCCTCTCGGTTATGAGCGGGAAACGCAGGGCTTGGGTGAGATACCTCAAAGCAAACTCGTAACCGGTAGCGGCTGAGATAATAATATTTAGCACTACAAATTCAATTGGTACATCAAGAATGGCCTATCTAACAGATGACGAACTCCAAAGATTGGGTTTCAAGAGTCTTGGCAAAGAGGTGAAAATCAGTGACAAGGCGAGCATTTACAATGCGGACAAAATTGAGATAGGTGATTTTTCCAGGATTGACGATTTTTGTGTCATCTCAGGAAGCGTCAAAATTGGCCGATACAATCACATCACGCCAATGTGCCTCGTGGCCGGAGGTATTCCTGGTATCGTCATGGAAGATTTTTGTACATTGGCATACGGCGTCAAGGTCTTCTCGCAATCGGACGATTATAGTGGCGAGACTTTGACCAACTCTCTCGTTCCGAAAAAGTTCAAGAACGAGACGTTTTCCGCCGTTCGACTCGGCAAGCATGTCATTGTCGGGGCGGGAGCAGTTATTTTTCCGGGTGTTGAGGTTTCAGAAGGTTGTTCTATAGGCTCAATGGCATTGGTCACCAAGTCTACCGAGGCATGGGGTATATATGCCGGGGTGCCCGCGAAGCTTATAAAGCAGCGTAAAAAAGATCTGCTGAAACTCGAAGTCGAATTTTTAAGTGAGCAAAAAAATGATCCCATTTAACAAGCCGCCATATACCGGTAATGAAGATCAATACGTTCTCCGTGCGATGCGTAGCGGCAAAATGTCCGGTGATGGTGAATTCACTGCCTTGTGCCATAAGTGGTTTGAGAAGTCATTGGGTTGCGTCAAGGCGCTACTGACGCCTTCTTGCACTCAGGCATTGGAAATGGCTGCAATACTTATAGATATTCAGCCGGGTGATGAAGTCATCATGCCGAGCTATACCTTCGTTAGTACGGCAAATGCCTTTGTGCTTCGTGGGGCAAAAATCGTGTTTGTCGACATTCGTCCAGACACGATGAACATTGATGAAACCCTGATTGAGAGCGCTATTACATCTCGGACCAAGGCAATCGTACCAGTACATTATGCTGGCGTCGCTTGCGAGATGGATACAATTATGGACATCGCCGAGCGAAACGGGTTGTTTGTAATTGAGGACGCTGCTCAGGGGATGATGTCTACCTACAAGGGGCGTCAGCTGGGATCCATTGGTCACATGGCTGCTTTCAGTTTTCACGAAACAAAGAACTTTACAAGCGGTGGTGAAGGGGGCTTGCTGATAATTAATGATGCCCGCTTTGTTGCTCGCGCGGAAATAATCAGGGAAAAAGGAACAAACCGAAGTCAGTTTTTTCGAGGTATGATCGATAAATACACTTGGGTGGATGTAGGGAGTAGTTATCTTCCTGGTGAGCTACAAGCAGCTTATCTGTATGGTCAGTTAGAACGGTCTGAATATATCAATTCGTCGCGCCTTGCCCTGTGGGGAGAGTACGATAAGCATTTTAAAGCTTTAGAGCGTAAGGGGGTTATTGATCTCCCAGTAGTACCGGATGGCTGTGTCGCGAACGCCCATATGTACTACATTAAGGTGAAAGATATTGATGCGCGCACGGCGGTGCTGAGCAAGCTGAAAGACGTTGGTGTTGGTGCAGTGTTTCATTATATTCCATTGCATTCAGCTCCCGCAGGAAAAAAACTCGGCTCATTCTCAGGTGATGATAAGTTCACTACCCGTGAAAGTGAGCGCCTTATTCGCTTGCCTCTCTGGTTAGGTATGAGTGCCGAAGAGGCGCATGAGGTCAAGAGCCAAGTAACTGCAGCGATTATGTCCTGTGACGCGTAACGAATCCAGCGACACGCTTCAGTATCGGAAAGCTGTTTCCAGCGCCGTATTGACGACTTTCGCCCAGGCATCAAAAATAGTAGTCGGCTTTCTTATTCTGAAGTTAATCGCCCTATATTTAGGGCCTGACGGACTGGGGAAGCTTGGCCATTTTATGAGCCTGACTTCGATACTCGCTCTGCTGGCTGGCGGAGGTATTAGTCATGGAGTTATAAAATATTCTGCCGAGTATAGAAAAGACAAATTTAGCCTCTATAGGCTATTGAGCACGGCCTCGGCTTTTGCATTTGTATTTTCTGCTTTACTGGCTTTGTTGTTTTTGCTGTTTTCTCGCCCAATATCAATGTTCATTCTTGGGGATGGCAACCTTGCCTGGGTGATATCGTCACTATCAGTATTTCAGCTGATACTCGCCTTTAATATGCTATTCTCTTCTGTTGCTAATGGCCTTGCCGATGTTAAGTCGTTCGCGTTTGCTCAGATAATTGGTAATTTAATATCGCTGCCATTTGCCTGGTTGTTGATATCAAAATTCGGATTGTCGGGTGCGGCAATTGCGATTGTGTCGATTTTGGCAATGGCGGCATTTCCAAGTCTTTATTTGTATCTAAGGTCTTCGCTACGCTTCAGGTTCAGACGGAGGAAAATAGATCCGACACTACTTAAAAAGTTAAGCTGGTTTAGTTTGATGCTGTGCGTGAGCGCTATCGCATTTCCCGTAGTTGAAATATATATTCGACAAAGTCTGATCAGTAATTCCGGCTACACTCAAGCAGGGATTTGGCAAGGACTTATTAGGCTGTCGAGTGCGTATTTGGGGTTCTTTAGTGTTTTTTTGGCATCATACTTCATGCCGATGATATCTCGAACTAGCAATAAGAAAGAAGTCGAAAGCCTAACTCTTAAGTTTATAGTTTTTGTCATGGTTGTTTTTGCCGCAGGAGGGGGAGTACTTTATTTTTGGCGAGATTTTTTTATCCCTTTACTGCTTTCCAGTGAGTTCGAGGGGCTAAATAATTTCCTTATATATCAGCTCATTGGCGATTTTTTTAAAGCTTCTAATTATGTTATCGGTTTTATTGCGGTTGCGAGGGCGGCAACTCGTACTTATATCATTTCAGAGGTTTTTCAGGCTGGTCTATTCGTATTTCTAACATTCTTGATTGGTCGATTTATTGTTGGTGCCGAGGGTGTCACGATTGCATATATGATTTCATATATTATATGCTTTTTCGTTGGTGTTGTTGTGTTGAAATTCTGGGTGCGTAGTTAATGTCATTTGAGTTTGTTTGGCCTATTTACGCCGTATTCATATTTTTGGCCGTTTCCGGTGGCACGGAAATGTTGATTAAGCAGGGGTGGGTCAAGCAACTTGCAGTTTTTTCATCCGCTATAGTTCTTGTGCTTTTAGCGGCGTTGCGAAGTATTGGCGTTGGTAGCGATGACGTCGCGTATGCAGATATGTTCGCGAACGTACCCGTTTTTTTTGGTTGTGATGAGTTTTTGTGCGGTTACAGTTACTCACAATTCAATATAGAACTTGGGTTTTTTACCTTGCTGTCAGTGCTGCGCACTTTCGGCAGCGAGCCTTACGTGCTTTTCGGTGTGGTGGCATTAGCCTCTATTGCGCTTAATGTCAGGGCAATAAAGTTCTTTTCCCCCCATGTTGGCAGTGCGGTTCTTGTATATTTCTGCCACTTCTATCTAAACAAAGAGCTAAATGCTATTCGTCTTGGCTTGGCTTCCGCGATTCTTTTTTGGGCAGTAACGCTTATTCCTGTACGGAAGGTCGGCGTGTTTATTCTTCTGGTGATCTGTGCCGCATTTGTACATGTGTCATCATTGTTGATTCTATTGCCGTTCGCTATTTATCAGCTTCGACCAAGTCGTAGTGTTTATGCGGCGGTCGCGCTTGCTCTCCTGGTATTTACAGCTTTTTTTGATATACAAACATTATTTTCTTATTTGATTAACTTCGGGTTCATAGGTGAGAAAATAAATTTGTATCTCAATGCGGACATATATAACTTTCCGTTGCCATTGCTCAGTGCCGTAAATTTAAAGAATTTAATTTTTGTGGGGGTGGCTTTAGCTTTTTGGCGACAAATTTCGGGTAGGTATGAGCATTTTGAGTTGGTGTTCTGCTTCTTTTTTTGCGCAACGTTTATACGGATAGCTCTCGGTGATTTTGCAATCGTCGCGGGAAGGAGTTATGCCGCTATTTCGATGTTTGAGTACGTCATGTTGCCTTTTGTCGTTTTCTCGTTATGTGGTAAATGGTTGGGCTATGCTCTAATAGTGTTGTATGCAGGACTGACTTTGTACTTGAATTTGACCGATAATGCGGGTTGGTCAGGGGAAGCGGTTCAATTTTTTAATTTTAATAATTAGTAAGTAGAGAGTAAATTGAAAAATATACTTTTTGTGTTGGGTGGCCTATCTATGGGTGGCGTAGAAACCTACGTGGTCCGATTGGCCACCGAATTACAGAAGCAGGGCCACACCGTTACTGTGATTTTGCTTTCCAGTAAGCATGATAATTTACTCTTCCAAAAGCTATCGTCTGTAGCAACGGTTCACATTGTTGAGTATTTTCCATTTTTTGGAGCGTCCAGTTGGCTAAATGCTTTAGTGCCAGCGAGTGCGCGTTCTCATGCTCATTTTGATGTGGTGCATGTTGTAGATTTATTGACGCTGTCATATATGTACTTTCAGCGGGAAAAATATTCTTTCAGTGCGTTATCTATTGGTATCTACCACTCTCGAGAAATTGTATGGTGGCGCGATCGAAATATTTATTTTAGAAAGAAGATGCTTGAGTTGTACGATCAGAATGTAAGGCTCACTCTATTTCCCAATGAGAGTACTGCGGAGATTGCAGGCACGTACAAGGCTTTAGATAGTGGCGAGGTGATGCTGTTACCATTGGGTGTTTCACTTGAAAATTACAGGATGTGTTGTCCTGGTAAGTTGTCATTAAAGCTGATATCTGTTGGTCGTCTTGTGGATTTTAAAGTTTACAACCGGCATGTTATATCCATATTGTCAAGCTTACGGCTTATCGATGACTTTCAGTATTTCATATATGGTGACGGGCCCGAAAGAGAAGCGCTTGAAAGTTACTCTGTTCAGTGTGGTGTAGCGCAGTTTGTGCACTTTATGGGTGAAGTGAAGTATTCGGATCTTCCTGAAATATTTAATGATGCATTTTGCTTTATAGGCTCCGGTACCACTCTCATTGAAGCCTCTGCAGCGGGGGTGCCATCAATTGTCGGTATAGAATCGATATCGACTCCTCATACTTGTGGCTTTTTTTCTGAAATTGACGGCTACTCGTACAATGAGGCTTCAGCCACAACGCGTCGAATTCCTATTGTGGAGTGCATAGAAAAGCTATATCGAATGGAGGATCCCCAATATAATTCTCTGTCCGATGCGCATCGAACTAAAGCTGGTCAGTTCAATATTGAAGATACAACTTCAAAATTTATCGATTTGACGACGTGTTACCCGGATTTTAAAATTCGTTTCAGTAGATGCCGCGCTATACTTTCTTTTGTGTGCTCTGTTATCAAGCTCGGGCCAAAGGCTCTTAAATCAAGATTTGATGTCGTGTAAGATTTTATCTGAAAAGCCTTTTGTATTTCATTGGGTAGTTCGACAGAACATTTGTCATTTTTGAAATATGGGGTAACCTCAAAATTTTTCCGGGGGCTACAAGGTTCGTGAGCTTTTGCTTCCGGTTGACAAAGTCTGATCGCCACCTCTTCGACACGCCGCGTGGTGTAATCTCGCGGTACATCTGTCGGAATCTTTTGAATATCTATCCCTCTCCAGAAAAGAAAACAACGCTATCTTTTGATCTTGATGGGGAGGCGGATGCTTGCCTGGAGGTGGACGGCGGAGGGGGCGTATGGTTGGTACGAATCAGGCAGATCCTTTGGTGGCAGGAGAGGGTATGCGCCCACCATCCTGTAGCTCCAGGTTCTTGGATAAACTTCTATGGTTATCCGTTCTACTGTTTTGGCTAAAATATTCGGGTTGTCAAGAGCGCTTAATCGTACGTTGAGCAGCCGACATCAGGCTGAATACCGTTGATGCAAACGTTTGAAAATGCTGATGGTTCCTCTCGTCACATTCGGTATAATTTACAATTTTAGCGCCTGTAGTGCCGGTTCCTGAATCTGCAAGATAATGAGATGATTTTACGATTGCCCCAACAAATGGTGGCAAGGGAATTCAATGCTTAAACTCGAAGATGTAAATTTTGCCGTTGTAGGTCTCGGTTATGTAGGCCTGCCGCTGGCTGTAGAGTTTTGCAAAAAAAATGCGTGTGGTTGGGTTTGATATCAGC
Source organism: Pseudomonas sp. B28(2017) (assembly GCF_002113025.1). GTDB lineage: Bacteria > Pseudomonadota > Gammaproteobacteria > Pseudomonadales > Pseudomonadaceae > Aquipseudomonas. The sequence goes on from NZ_NEJH01000005.1 coordinate 199,244, forward strand.
ATGGCAAAGGTTGATGCAGAGGAATCCGGTGCGAGGTATCAGTTCGATGTTTAGGACTCACACTGGTAGCACCGTTTGCCCTGATGTTTTACCTGTGAGCGAGTATAGTTTGTATGTGTCGAAGTTTGATGCTTATAAACATTGTTCTGATGTAGTGAGTGCTTATGCAACGCTTTCTCAGACACTTGGCAAAAAAAATCCGTTTATTTTGGTAGGTGAGACAAGTTTGCCGGAGACTAAATGTGTCGGGTCTTTGACTGAAACTCCAAGTGTTGAGGGGCGGGTGCTATTGTTAGGCGCGATTCCTTATAAGAGTCTGCCTCCTTTGTATCAGCATGGACCCTTGAATATCTTCGTATCGTCCTGCGAGAACTGTTTCAATATTTTTCTGGATACGCTGGTTTCTGGAAAGTCGATGTTTTGCTCCAACATGATTACCATGTCGGAGTTCGGGAAAGATGCAGCGCTTCATTTTTTTTTGTTTGATTCAAAGAGCCAAAGTAGTGTGCTGGCCGAGGCGCTTTCAACTCCTGCGCTATTGAATAAGTTGTCCAGTGCGACCGTTTTGCAGAGCGACAAATTTTATTGGAACAGTACCTCGAAAAAGCCCGGTCCGGGTCGCTGGCGTTGGCCAAACGCTCAAAAGAAGGTGGTTGCTAGATGAGAATCCTGGTGGTTACGCAATATTTCTGGCCTGAGTCTTTCATTATTAATGATTTGGTCAAGGCTTTGACGGCTCAAGGGCACGATATCAAGGTTCTTACTGGTAAGCCGAATTACCCTGATGGGGTTATCTTTAGCGGCTACAGTGCTTCTGGGTATCAGGAAGAAAAATTCGAGTCTTCCGTTAGTGTTTGTCGCGCACCACTCAGGCCACGTGGTGTTTCCGGTGCAAAAAATCTTGTGTTGAACTATTTGTCGTTTGTTTTAAATGGCCTCAAGTTTTACCCAAGAGCAGTAAAAGGTGAGCATTTTGACGCGATTTTTGTGTTTGCACCTTCACCTATTACCTCGGTAATTCCTGCGATTTACTTGAAGTGGAAACTCAGGAGCCATCTGGCCGTATGGGTCCAGGATCTCTGGCCGGAGAGCTTGAGTGCAACTGGATTCATAAAGAACAAAGCAATATTGCGCGTTGTTGGCTGGTTGGTGAAAGGCATTTACGCCTTCGTCGATACGCTTCTTGTCCAGTCGAGGGCATTTCGTGAGCCTGTCGCCCGTTATTCCAACCCTGGCAAAGTTGTGTACTACCCAAACTCCTATCAGGACGCGCCACCGAGTGTAGAGGAGACCCGGATTCCTGCATCTTTGCTCGCGGAGCTCGAAAGTCATTTCTGTCTTGTTTTTGCCGGCAACCTGGGGACCGCACAGTCGGTCGAAACCCTCGTTGAGGTAGCTGACAAGCTTCGCCATTTGTCGGAACTCAGGATTGTTTTGGTCGGAAGCGGCAGTATGTTGGACTGGATTGAAACCCAGAAGAAAAACCGGGTTTTGGACAACCTTATTCTTGCCGGACGCTTTGCGGCCACTGAAATGCCGCATTTTTTCAGCCGTGCCGAGGGATTGTTGGTGACGTTGAAGCAGAATGAGGCGTTCTCCTATACCATCCCCAGTAAAGTCCAGGCTTACCTGGCAGCCGGGAGGCCGATCATCGCTGCTCTGGACGGAGAGGGCGCGCGCGTCATTCAAGAGGCGGGTGCCGGCCTGACCACTGCGGCGCAAGACGCCGATGGTATGGCCAACTGCATTGAGCAACTTTTCCGCATGACCTCGGATGAACGGGAGTCATTGGGACGGGCGGGTCGGGCGTACTACCTCGAGCATTTCGAGATGGAGCGGCAAAGCCAGCGTTTGGTCGAAATCCTCAGTAGCAGGATCAATGAATTAAAAGGTAGCTCAAAATGAAAGTTCTTGTGTTAGGGGTCACCGGAATGCTGGGTAGCACAGTGTTCAGGCAATTCCATGGAAACCCGCACTTTGAGGTGTGGGGCACTTTGCGCAATCCGGGCGGCGCAAAATACTTTTCTGAGGACATGCACAGTTCGTTGATCAGTAATGTCGACGTGCTTGACCAGGACTCGCTGGTTTCGGTTCTGGCACGGGTCAAGCCGGATGTCGTCATCAACTGCGTCGGGCTGATCAAACAATTGGCCGATGCCAAGGACCCCCTTTCCGCACTCCCTATCAATGCCATGTTGCCGCATCGCATTGCCAGGTTGTGTGCGTTGTCCGGTTCTCGCTTGATTCACATCAGCACCGATTGCGTGTTCTCTGGCCGTAAAGGCATGTACACCGAGGAGGATATCTCCGATGCAGAGGATCTCTACGGTAAGTCCAAGTACATCGGTGAGCTTCACACGAACCTGAATGCCGTCACGCTGCGAACCTCGATCATTGGCCACGAACTGGGGAGCCAGTATTCGCTGGTGGACTGGTTCCTCTCCCAGAACGGGCAGGTCAAGGGATATGAGAAAGCCATTTTTTCAGGGCTTCCAACCGTAGAGCTGGCGCGTGTCATTCGGGACTACGTGATCCCGAATCCACAGCTCAACGGCCTGTATCATGTTTCGGTGGCGCCGATTGACAAGCTGTCGCTTCTGCAGCTGGTAGCGGAAGTTTACGGAAAGGAAATCGATATCGTCGCGGATAGCCAGGTAGCTATAGATCGGTCGCTGGATTCATCGAAATTTCAGGCAGCAACCGGTTACGTTCCACCTTCGTGGTTGGAATTGGTTAAATCGATGCGCGCGTTGCGTTGATCATTAAATTCAATCAGGTTTGGGAAGGTAGTTATGTTCGATAATAAGGTTTTGATGATCACGGGCGGTACGGGCTCGTTTGGCCATACGGTGTTGAAGCGTTTTCTGGATACCGATGTAAAGGAAATTCGCGTATTCAGCCGTGACGAGAAAAAACAGGAAGATATGCGCATTGCCTTGTCGAATGACAAAGTGAAGTTCTATATCGGTGACGTACGTGATCGCGATAGCCTCGATCAGGCTATGGTGGGTGTGGATTACATTTTCCACGCCGCAGCGCTGAAGCAAGTGCCTTCCTGCGAGTTTTACCCGATGGAAGCCGTGCGTACCAACGTCATGGGTACCGAAAACGTATTGAATGCGGCCATTGCTTCGGGTGTGCAGCGTGTTGTTGTGCTCAGTACCGACAAGGCTGTTTACCCGATCAATGCCATGGGTATTTCCAAAGCCATGGCTGAAAAGCTGATGGTTGCAAAATCGCGGATGATTCCGGCGAAAGGCCCGGTGATTTGCGCAACTCGCTACGGTAACGTCATGGCATCACGCGGTTCGGTGATCCCGTTGTTCATTAATCAGCTGCAGAACGGCGAACCGCTGACTGTCACCGACCCGAACATGACACGTTTCCTGATGTCGCTCGAGGATTCTGTCGACCTGGTTCTGCACGCATTCGAGCATGCCGAGCAAGGCGATATTTTCGTCCAGAAAGCACCGGCCTCGACAGTGGCGGACCTGGCACAAGCGCTCAAGGAACTGTTTGCTCGCGACAATGCCGTCAAGGTCATTGGTACTCGCCATGGCGAAAAGCTTTACGAGTCGCTGATCTCCCGTGAAGAAATGGCCAAGGCCGAAGACATGGGACGCTACTACCGTATTCCTTCGGACAATCGCGACCTTAACTACAAGAAGTTTTTTGTCGAGGGCGAACAAGAGATATCCGATCTCGACGATTACACCTCCCACAATACAGAGCGTCTCGATGTAGAAGGCGTGAAGAAAGTTCTTTTGAATCTGGATTACATTCAGGAGCAACTTGATGCTTAAGGTTATGACGCTGGTTGGTACGCGACCAGAACTTATCAAGATGAGCCGCGTCATTGCCGAGCTTGATAAACAGGTTAATCATGTTTTGGTTCACTCGGGCCAAAACTACGATTTTGAATTGAATCAGGTTTTTTTCGATGACCTTGAAATTCGCAAGCCTGATTACTTCCTGGGTGCCGCCGGCGATACTGCGGCCAAGACCATCGCCGAAGTGATTTCAAAAGCGGATGAAGTGTTTGAGGCCGAAAAGCCTGATGCACTTCTGCTTTACGGCGATACCAATACCTGTCTGGCCGTCATTGCCGCCAAGCGCCGCAAGATTCCGGTGTTCCACATGGAAGCCGGCAACCGCTGTTTTGATCAGCGCGTCCCTGAAGAGCTGAATCGCAAGGTGCTCGATCACCTCAGCGATATCAATATGGTCCTGACCGAGCATGCCCGGCGTTACCTGATCGCTGAAGGGATTCGTCCTGAAACCATCATCAAGACCGGATCGCACATGGAGGAGGTGCTCGACTATTACATGCCGAAAATCCTCACTTCCGACGTACTGGCGCGAGAAGGCCTGGAGCAGGACAAGTTCTTCATCATCAGCGCTCACCGTGAGGAAAACGTCGATACGCCGGAGAACCTTCGCGACTTGCTCAAAACGCTGCGAGCCCTGGCCGACAAATACCAGTACCCCATTATCGTTTCCACGCATCCACGTACTCGCAAGCGTCTGGAAGCGATTGGTGAGTCGCTGGATCACCCTCTGATTCGTTTCTCGAAGCCATTCGGTCTGCTCGACTACATCAAGTTGCAGATGTCGGCGTTTTGCGTGCTGTCCGATAGCGGCACCATCACTGAGGAAGCCTCTCTGCTGAACCTGCCTGCCATTACCATTCGTAATGCGCACGAGCGTCCAGAAGGGATGGATGAAGGCACCCTCATCATGAGTGGCCTGAAAACAGAGGGCGTTCTGGATGCCGTACGTGTGGTAACCAGCCAACATGATCGTGCACAGCGCGTTATCCCGGTCGTGAGGGATTACCAGGCAGGTCCTGTGTCGAAGCAGGTAGTTCGGGTCGTGTTGAGTTACACCGACTACATCAATCGTACTGTCTGGTCGAAATCCTGAGCGTCGTCGAGGTTTGAAAAATGCGTGTTTTATTGACAGGTGCTACGGGTTTCGTCGGTCGCGCAGTATTGGGTCGTTTGGCGGCCTCCGACGATCTGGAACCGGTGGCAGCCATTCGTGGGCACGCTTTGCCTGACTGTCCTTCGCGCGTTACTACCATTCGAACCGCCGGGCTCAGTGCTGATACCGATTGGTCGCAGGCGCTGGATCAGGTGGAGGTTGTCATTCATGGCGCGGCTCGCGTTCACGTCATGAATGACACCGAATCCGATCCGCTGGAGGCGTTTCGCAAGGTGAATGTCGAGGGCACGCTAAGCCTGGCTCGGCAAGCAGCCTCGTTGGGCGTTCGTCGCTTTGTGTTCATCAGTTCGATCAAGGTGAATGGTGAAGGTACGCCACTCAATCAGCCTTACTTCGCCGACGCGACCCCCGCGCCTGGCGATCCGTATGGCATTTCGAAAATGGAGGCCGAGCAAGGGCTGCGCGAAATTGCGAGCGTCTCCGGGATGGAAGTGGTGATCATCCGTCCGGTGCTGGTTTACGGCCCGGGTGTGAGAGCCAACTTTCTGAACATGATGCGTTGGCTGGACAAGGGAATACCCTTGCCATTCGGGGCTATCCATAATCGGCGCAGCCTGGTCGCGCTCGACAATCTTTCTGATTTGATCGTGACCTGCATCCGTCATCCGGCCGCTGCCAATCAGACCTTTCTCGTCAGCGATGGGGAAGATTTGTCCACGACACAGTTGTTGACGCGGATGGCGCAGGCGTTGGGTAAACCTGCGCGCTTGCTGCCTGTGCCGAGCGTGTTGCTTGAGCGGGGTGCACAGCTTCTGGGCAAGCAGGCTTTGTCGCAACGGCTATGCGGCTCGTTGCAAGTCGATATAGGCAAAACTCGAGAATTGCTGGGCTGGACTCCTCCGGTCAGCGTCGATGAGGCGCTTGTATCGGCTGCCAACTACTACAAGGAAAGGCAGCGCTAAGCTGGCTTATGACTGTGCCGGTTCAATTGCAGAATTGATTTTGGCTGTTTCAGGAAGTTGACCTTTGAACACAATATGGTTGTTGGCGTTGGTGGTGGGTGTTTCATTCTTGGGCACAGGCGCACTACGCAAATACGCGTTGGCACGCAGCTTGATAGATATTCCTAATGCGCGTAGTTCACACTCGGTCCCGACCCCTCGGGGCGGTGGAGTGGCCATCGTCCTGAGTTTTCTGATTGCACTGCCTGCCCTGGCCTGGATAGATGCTGTTGCCTGGCCGATGGCGCTGGCTCTGCTGGGGGCCGGTGGCTGGATCGCGATCATTGGTTTTCTCGACGATCATGGGCATATTGCCGCGCGCTGGCGCCTGCTTGCGCATTTCGGTGGTGCCATTTGGGCATTGTTCTGGATTGGGGGAATGGCGCCGATCAGTCTGTTCGGCCACGAGTTCAGTCTCGGCTGGCTCGGTTATGTCATCGGAGCGTTCTATCTGGTCTGGATGCTCAACCTCTACAACTTCATGGATGGCATTGATGGCTTGGCCAGCGTCGAGGCGATTTGCGCCTGTGTCGGTGCTTGCCTGGTCTACTGGATCTCAGGTCACACCAGCCTTGCCATTGCTTCGCTTGTATTGGCGATGGCCGTGTTGGGTTTCCTTGTCTGGAATTTCCCGCCAGCGAAGATTTTCATGGGCGATGCCGGCAGTGGCTTTCTGGGCATCGTGTTGGCGGTGATGTCGCTTTATGCGGCATGGACGAATCCACTGTTTCTCTGGGCCTGGCTCATCTTGTTGGGCGTCTTTATTGTTGATGCCACCTTTACCCTCATTCGTCGGCTGTTGCGCGGGGATAAGGTTTATGAGGCCCATCGCAGCCACGGATACCAGTATGCTTCTCGAAAATACGGCAGCCATCGGATCGTTACGCTGGCAATCGCTGCGATCAATTTGTTGTGGTTAGTACCAGTGGCTATATTGGTTGTCATGCAATATCTCGATGGCGTTGCGGGATTGGTCCTGGCCTACGTGCCTCTGGTGTTGCTGGCCTTCAAGTTTCACGCAGGCGAGTTGGAAATCGCTGGCAAGGCATGATGGACGCATTGGTTTTTGAGTATTGCTTTGTCGGTCAGTGAGTTACCGACAACTGTCGTTGCTGTATCAATGCTAGGAGCTTCGAGAGGTGTTCAGAGGGGTTATGGATAAGATTCGGGCAAAGTTGTTAAGTCTGCCAAGACGACATAAACGCATTCTGCAGGTTCTGACTGATATTTCATTGGTCTGGGTTGCCCTGTGGATGGCGTTTGTTGTGCGACTTGGACTGGACGAATTAGTCAACCCATTCACTCAGCACGTCTGGCTTTTTGTCAGCGCACCTGTCATCGCCATTCCTCTTTTCGTCCGCTTTGGCATGTATCGTGCGGTCATGCGGTACTTTGGAAATGACGCGCTCATTGCCATTATCAAGGCAGTAACACTATCGTCCTTGATACTTGGCGTAGTGGTGTACTGGTACAGCAATCATCAAAACGTCGTTCCTCGTTCGATCATTTTCAACTATTGGTGGTTGAGCCTGATCATGATCGGCGGGCTGCGCCTGGCCATGCGTCAGTACTTTATGGGTGACTGGTTCAGCGCTGCCCAGCATGTCCCGTTCACCAGCCGGGATGACGGTCTGCCGAAAGTGGCTATTTACGGCGCGGGGTCAGCGGGTAATCAACTCGTTACCGCCTTACGGATGGGGCGCGTCATGCGGCCTGTTGCTTTTATCGACGACGATAGCGGAATCGCCGACAGGGTGATCGCCGGATTGCAGGTGTACAAGCCCAAGCACATTCAGGAGATGATCGACAACACGGGCGCTCAGGAAATTCTCCTCGCCATTCCATCGTCCAACCGTGGACGCCGTCGCGAGATTCTCGGGTTTCTCGAAGGCTTTCCGTTGCACGTACGAAGTGTCCCGGGGTTCATGGACCTGGCAAGCGGCCGGGTCAAGGTCGACGATATCCAGGAAGTAGACATTGCCGACTTGCTTGGGCGTGACGCAGTCCCGGCCCAGGCTGACTTGCTCGAACATTGCATCACGGGGCAGTCCGTGTTGGTCACGGGCGCCGGGGGCTCCATTGGCTCCGAGCTTTGCCGACAAATCATGACGCTGCGCCCGACAACGCTTCTACTGTTTGAACACAGTGAATTCAATCTTTATTCAATCTTGTCCGAGCTGGAGCAGCGAGTCGCTCGAGAGTCGCTGTCCATCCGCCTTTTGCCGATTCTTGGTTCGGTTCGTAATCAGGACAAGTTGCTGGATGTCATGAAAACCTGGCGAGTAGACACGGTGTATCACGCTGCCGCCTACAAGCATGTCCCCATGGTCGAACACAACATTGCCGAAGGTGTGCTCAATAATGTGATAGGCACGCTTAATACGGCCCAGGCCGCACTTCAGGCGGGAGTGGCCAACTTCGTCCTGATTTCGACAGACAAGGCCGTGCGACCTACCAATGTCATGGGTAGCACCAAACGCCTTGCCGAGTTGACGTTGCAAGCGCTGAGTCGCGAGTTGGCTCCGGTATTGTTCGGAGATACGAGAAATGTTTCGCGCGTGAACAAAACGCGGTTCACGATGGTGCGGTTTGGTAATGTCCTGGGATCGTCGGGTTCGGTCATTCCGTTGTTTCACAAACAGATCAAGTCGGGCGGTCCGCTGACTGTCACGCATCCGAAGATCACTCGATACTTCATGACCATCCCTGAAGCAGCGCAGTTGGTGATTCAGGCGGGCTCCATGGGGCAGGGCGGCGATGTTTTTGTCCTGGACATGGGCGAGCCGGTGAGGATCGTCGAGCTGGCCGAGAAGATGATCCATTTGTCCGGCCTGAGCGTTCGCTCGGAAAAAAATCTGCATGGCGACATCGCTATCGAGTTCACCGGGCTGCGTCCGGGTGAGAAGCTTTACGAAGAACTTCTGATCGGTGACAACGTGGCGGCCACTCAGCACCCGATGATCATGACGGCCAACGAGGACCACCTGTCCTGGGATATGCTGAAGGTCAAGCTGACCGAGTTGCTTGCCGCGGTGGATCAGGACGACTATGCGCGCGTCCGCCAGCTGTTGCGCGACACTGTCAGCGGCTATACCCCGGACGGTGAGATTGTCGACTGGATCTATCAGCAGCGCCGCCTGGAACCCTGATTGTTTCATATCCAGTAACGTACACATTTTTGACAGTCCCAAGGCATAGCCTACGTTTGGAGAGCAGCTTCGGAAAAGCTGCTTTCTCAAACGATGGCATGGAGCTTCTCTAATGCGTACAAGCAGTTTCTACTCTCTGGTTTTCGCCCTTCTCTGCAGTATCTCTCTTACGGCAATCGCCGCACCTGGTCAGGCACCTGAGGTGATGAATGCGCCTCTGGTGGGGGATGTGGCCGCCAAGGCGCAAGCCGGCAAAGTCGATCTGAATAGTGCTGATGCATCTACGCTGCAACGTGAGTTGGCTGGAGTGGGTGAGGCAAAAGCCAAGGCGATTGTTGCTTATCGTGAAAGTAATGGTGCATTTGCGTCAGTTGACGAATTGCTGGAAGTGAAGGGTATCGGCAAAGCGATTCTGGATGGAAACCGCGACAAGATCGAGGTGAACTGAGGGTGTGAGTGAGCGACAAAGGCCGATCATTGATCGGCCTTTGTCCGTGGCTGCGAAATTTCACCCTGCTTGACCGCCCGTTTTCGCCGATCAACAGATCGTTGTCGGTGCCTCCGACAATGAAGTCTCTACCATTTCCTCCAACCAATACGTCGCCGCCATCGTGACCGTACAGCGAGCAGCTTACACCTACCCCACAGTTTATTGGACGGTTCGCAATACCGTTCATTCCATCGCATCGGTCCGGCGCAGTTACGCGTTTATTCTGGGTCTACTCTCATTCTGGTCCGAGCACTGACGAGAACCAACCGTTCCCGGGAGAAAAATTACGACTATCATATTGAGATTGAATTATGCCTATAATAAAAACCGCTTGCGCCGAATTGTTTTGGCGTCAGGCATCACTCGGCATCCTTCAGGAGTACAGTCATGAATTCGGTTCAGTCCCAAGGTACGGCCCTCGTTACTGGTGCCTCTTCCGGCATCGGGGCGGTTTACGCTGAGCGGTTGGCGGCCCGTGGTTTTGATTTGTTGCTGGTGGCTCGAGACGAGCAGCGACTGGAGGCGGCGGCGAGCAGGCTGCGCTCGGAGCGTGGGATCAAGGTCGAAGTGCTGAAGGCGGATCTGACCCAAAAACAAGACGTGCTGCAGCTCGAACAGCGGTTGCGCAGCGATTCGAGTATCAGCCTGTTGCTCAATAACGCCGGCGTGGCGGCTGACGGGCCATTGGCCAATGCCGATACCGATCAACTGGAGCGAATGATTCAGCTCAACATCACGGCTGTCACGCGATTGGCCGCGGCGGCGGCTGCCAGTTTTACCAAGGTCGGGCGCGGCACCATCATCAATATTGCATCGGTGGTGGCGTTGTTTCCCGAGCGTTTCAACGCGACGTACAGCGCCAGCAAGGCCTATGTATTGAGCTTGACTCAATCGTTGAACGCCGAGCTGGATGGCACCGGTGTGAAGATCCAGGCGGTGCTGCCCGGTGTGACACGCACCGAGATCTGGGAGCGCTCTGGTATCGATGCGTCACAAATTCCTGCGGACATGGTGATGGAGGCGGGCGAGATGGTCGATGCGGCGTTGTCGGGTCTGGACCAAGGTGAATTGATCACCATTCCGTCGTTACCGGATGCGGGCGATTGGGATGCCTTTGTGGCGGCGCGTCTTGTGATGGCGCCTAATCTTTCCAGAAGCAAAGCCGCTGCCCGTTATCGGTAAGCGCCATCAACCGGCTTGAGGTATGTGTGGTATGAGTGATCGACGCGTGGTTGTAACAGGTATGGGCCTGGTGTCGCCGCTGGGGAGCGGTGTCGAAGCGGTCTGGAAGCGGCTGCTGGCCGGGCGTTCCGGGCTGCGCAATCTGCCGCAAGAGGTGGTTGCCGATCTGCCGGCCACGGTCGGCGGTGCCGTGCCTGCGCTGGCTGATGATCCGGAGGCGGGGTTCGATCCGGACCGGGCAACCCCACCCAAGGAACAGAAGAAGATGGACCGTTTTATTCTGTTCGCCATGGAAGCGGCGCGTCAGGCACTGGAGCAAGCCGGCTGGCAAGCGCTGGACGCCAATGCTCAGGAACGCACGGCCACCATCATCGGTTCTGGTGTGGGCGGTTTCGGCGCGATTGCCGACGCGGTGCGTACCACCGATAGCCGTGGGCCGAGACGTTTGTCTCCATTCACTATCCCTTCATTTCTGGTCAACCTGGCGGCAGGTCATGTGTCGATCCAGCATGGCTTCAAGGGGCCATTGGGCGCGCCGGTCACGGCATGCGCCGCCGGGGTTCAGGCGATTGGCGACGCGGCGCGGCTGATCCGCGCGGGCGAGGCGGATATCGCGGTATGCGGCGGTGCGGAAGCGGCGATCGATCGGGTCAGTCTTGCCGGGTTTGCGGCTGCTCGCGCCTTGTCCAGCGCTTACAACGAAACGCCTGAGCGCGCTTCACGACCTTTCGACAGTGGTCGCGATGGCTTTGTCATGGGAGAAGGGGCCGGGCTGCTGGTCATCGAGTCTCTGGACCATGCACTGGCCAGGGGCGCCCAGCCGCTGGCGGAACTGGTCGGCTACGGCACCAGCGCCGATGCCTTTCACCTGACCGCCGGCCCCGAAGACGGCAGCGGTGCGCGGCGAGCAATGTCGTTGGCATTGGCGCAGGCAGGAGTGTCACCGGCTCAGGTTCAGCATCTGAATGCTCATGCAACCTCGACTCCGGTGGGGGATCTGGGGGAGCTGGCGGCGATCAAGGCATTGTTCGGTGCGCAAAATGGCATCGCTGTGACATCAACCAAGTCGGCGACCGGGCATTTGCTCGGAGCCGCGGGTGGACTCGAAGCGATCTTTACGCTGCTGGCGATCCGTGACCAGGTTGTGCCAGCCACCCTCAATTTCGAGAGCCCGGACCCTGCCACTGAAGGTGTGGACATCGTTCATGGCGCCGCACGGCCGATGGCCATCGAATATGCGTTGTCCAACGGCTTCGGATTTGGCGGGGTCAATGCCAGTGTGCTGTTCAAGCGTTGGCAGGGTTAATCCTGTGAGTGTTTGAGGTATTCGCGTGCGACGTCGAGAATCCGTTGGGCAAACTCGGCGTCAGCCACGCTGCGCGATAACAGCAAGGCACCGACCAGCGTGGACATGATGACGATGCTGCGGTCGGCGGTGTGCTCACCACCAAGGGTGTGTTGGATCTGATCGAGCCGCGCCTGGAGCACGACGTCGCTGGTTGGACTCGGCTGACCACGCAGCCCCAGTTCCGAGGAAATGGTCAGCAGCGGGCAGCCTTCGTGAGGCGAGGTTTGATGCCATTCGGACAGGTAGGTGTCAATGAAGGCTTCGAGTGGATGCTCCTCTGCGAAGATTTGCGCGCACAACTCGTCGACTTGTGCACCAGCCTCCTGCAAGGCTTTCTCCACCAGTTCGTCCTTGGACTTGAAGTGCGAGTAAAAGCCGCCGTGGGTCAAGCCCAGAGCTTTCATCAGGGGCTGCAGCCCGGTCGCGCCGATACCGTCGCGTCGAAATCGCGCTGAAGCTTCCTTGATTATGCGTTGGTGGGTCTGGGCTTTATGGTCCTGCGAGTAACGCATCTGATATCTCCGCATCAATGCGGCCCATATTAACCAATGAAAATTGCATGGTGACTGTACTTCTACTTCTAAAAAGCATGCAGATGCTTCGATATGGGTGCAAAGCGGCATGATTGCAGGAGCTTTCACGCAAAAACAAACCCCGCCGATCAAGGCGGGGTTTTCAGTCAGCGGTCCTGGGCTTCCTTGGCGTCCATTTCCGCATTGCGTTCGGCGACGCGCTTACGTTGCTCTTCGGTCAGTTCGACCTTGTTTGCGGTGTCGCGCAGCAGCATCAGACCACCAACGATCGAGCCGATGGCAACGACCAGAATCAACCAGGCATACCAGGGCATAGGACTCTCCTTGAAAACAGGCGGTTGGCGAGGGTTCGCCAACCGCTCATGCATACCACTTTGAGCGATTGGGTTTTATCGCAGTTCCATCGCTATCACTCCATTCTATGCCTGTTGTTCAAGGTTCACCCGAACGCATTCAATGTCCGGTGAGCATCGCATCCGCCGGTGCGTCGGCGCGCAACTGTGCGGTGAGCATGAAGTACACGAAACCTGCCGCCATGAAGGCCAGGAAGATCAGACCGATCAACGTGTTGAACCAGGCCATCGCCACCAGGCACACCACCGCCAGCATCAGTGCAATGAACGGCACCAACGGGTAACACGGGGCGCGGAAGGTGCGTTCCAGGTTCGGCTCGGTTTTACGCAGTTTGAACAGGCTGAGCATGCTCATGATGTACATCACGATGGCGCCGAATACGGCCATGGTGATCATCGCGGCGGTCAGCGTCATTCCGCCGAGGTTGATCAGGCCGTCGCTGTAGATGGCCGCTATGCCGATTACTCCGCCGGCGACGATGGCTCTGTGCGGGGTTTGAAAGCGCGACAACCTGGCCAGGGACGCCGGCAGGTAACCGGCCCGGGCGAGGGCAAAGAACTGCCGCGAGTAGCCAAGGATGATCCCGTGGAAGCTCGCCACCAGACCGAACAGGCCGATCCACACCAGCATGTGCAGCCAGCCCGAGCTTTCGCCGACCACGGTTTTCATCGCCTGCGGCAGCGGGTCGTTGATATTCGACAGGGTGCGCCAGTCGCCGACGCCACCGGCGAAGAACATCACGCCCATCGCCAGCAGTACCAAGGTCAGGATACCGCTGATGTAAGCCTTGGGAATCGTGCGTTTCGGGTCCTTGGCTTCTTCGGCAGCCATGGCTGCGCCTTCGATGGCGAGGAAGAACCAGATGGCAAAGGGGATCGCCGCGAATATCCCGGCGATCGCCGGAGCACCGAACACGTCGGCGCCGGCCCAGCCATTGAGTGCGAAGTTGCTGAAGCTGAACGCCGGAGCGACCACGCCCATGAATACCAGCAATTCAGCGACCGCCAACACGCAGACCACCAGTTCGAAGGTCGCCGCCAGTTTCACCCCGAGGATGTTGAGGCCCATGAATACGATGTAGGCACCGACTGCCGCGTGTTTAGGGTCCAGGGCTGGAAACTGGACATTGAGGTAGGCGCCGATGGCCAAGGCAATCGCCGGTGGGGCGAAGACGAATTCGATCAGTGTCGCCAGCCCGGCGATCAACCCGCCTTTTTCGCCAAAGGCGCGACGGCTGTAGGCAAAGGGACCGCCCGCATGAGGAATGGCGGTGGTCAGCTCGGTGAAACTGAAGATGAAGCAGGTGTAAAGGGTGGCGACCATGAACGAGGTGACCAGAAAGCCCAAAGTCCCGGCTACGCCCCAGCCATAGCTCCAGCCGAAATACTCCCCGGAAATCACCAGCCCGACTGCAATGCCCCACAGGTGCAACGTGCCCAGCGTGGGTTTGAGTTGTGTGTTCATGCGTTTGCTCCCTGAGTGGTTTGGAAAGCTCAGTGGAGGGCTGTGCAGTGGGCGTGCCATTTTGCGAGGGTACGTCGTAATGGCTGGAAAGCTGTCGTATCGGGGATGTTCGCCCTTGGATACACGAATTTTGTGCGTCAGTCAGGGGCGCCGCTACTTCAAATGCCGCTTTCGAGAGCAAGCCCGCAGCCAGCTACCGCTGCAACGCGGGTATGCCGGTGCGGGCAGCGGTTGATGCTCAGGTTTGTTCAGTTAGGCATTCGCGCAACGCCGTTTGCCAGTCAGGTTGACTGACACCCCAATCGCGTTGCAAGCGACTGCAATCCAGGCGCGAGTTGAGCGGTCGGGCGGCGGGTGTCGGGTAGTCGCTGGTCGGGATCGGAAACAGTTCGGCGCAGGGCTTGCCCTGTTGTCGCAATGCCTCGCCGATCGCCTGGGCGAAACCGAACCAGGAGGTTTCACCTTGAGCGGTCAGGTGATAGGTACCCCAGTTTGCAGCCGTGTTCGTCTGCCAGCGTTCAATCAAGGCAAGGGTGCTGTTGGCGATTGTACCGGCCCATGTAGGTGCGCCGATTTGATCGGCGACTACACGTAGCTCCGGTTTTTCTTGCAGCAAACGTTGCATCGTCAGCAGAAAGTTACGGCCATGACTCGAATAGACCCAGCTGGTACGCAGGATCAGATGTTTACCATGCACGTCCCTGATCGCCTGCTCACCGGCCAGCTTGCTCTTGCCGTATACCCCGAGCGGATTGGGCGTGTCGTCCTCGTTGTAAGGCCCGGCTTTCGTCCCGTCGAATACATAGTCCGTGGAGTAATGTATCAACGGGATGTCGAGAGCCAGCGCTTCTTCAGCAAGGATGCCGGGAGCTATGGCGTTAATGGCAAAGGCCGATTGTGGCTCGCTTTCTGCCAGATCAACCGCTGTATGGGCTGCTGCGTTGATGATCAGATCGGGCCGGAGGTTTTGCACCTGACGGCGAATCTGATCGGGTTGCGCGAGATCGAGCTGATCGCGACCCAATACGATCAGTTCGCCGACGGCACCCAGCCGCTGTTGCAGCTCATGTGAGACCTGACCATGCCGGCCATTGATGAGTACTTTCATGGGGAAAGTTCACTCTCGCCCAAGGGCAGATCGGGCTCACACGGACTCATTACTCTTCCCCTGCCAATTTGGCCAGGTACTGGCCATAGCCCGTTTTGCCGAAGTATTGGGCGCGCTCCAGCAGTTGGTCGCGGTCGATCCAGCCATTCTCATAGGCTATCTCTTCCAGGCACGCCACTTTCAGGCCTTGGCGGTGTTCGATGGTTTGCACGTACTGAGAGGCTTCGAGCAGGCTATCGTGGGTGCCGGTGTCGAGCCAGGCAAAGCCTCGACCAAAACGCTCGACCTGCAGATCGCCACGTTGCAGATAGGCATTGTTGACGTCGGTTATTTCCAGCTCGCCGCGAGGCGAAGGTTTCACCGCCTTGGCGATCTCGATCACATCGTTGTCATAGAAATACAGGCCGGTCACGGCATAACTGGATTTCGGCTTTTTCGGTTTTTCTTCGATCGAAAGCGCACGACCATCGCTGTCGAAATCGATGACACCGAAGCGCTCGGGGTCTTTGACCCAGTAGCCGAACACGGTGGCACCGGAGGCGCGTTTTGCCGCGTTCTGCAATTGTTCGCCAAAGTGCTGACCATGGAAGATGTTGTCGCCCAGGATCAGGCACACAGGGTCATCGCCAATGAACTCTTCGCCAATCAGAAAAGCCTGGGCCAGGCCGTCCGGTGATGGCTGCTCGGCAAAGCTGAAGTTCACCCCGAACTGACTGCCATCACCCAGCAGATTGCGATACTGAGGTAGATCCTGCGGGGTGGAGATCAGCAGGATATCCTTGATGCCGGCCAGCATCAGCACCGAGATCGGATAGTAGATCATCGGCTTGTCGTAGACCGGCAACAGCTGTTTCGACACTCCGAGCGTAATTGGATGCAGGCGTGTGCCCGAGCCGCCCGCCAAAACGATACCTTTCATCATACGAGCAACTCCTTGGGATTGATGGCGCCAAGGCGTTCGCCCTGATAGCTGCCATCTTGAACACGGCGGCACCACTCCATGTTGTCCAGGTACCACTGAACGGTTTTGCGCAAGCCGGTTTCGAACGTTTCTTCGGGCACCCAGCCCAGTTCGCGTTCAATCTTGCTGGCATCGATTGCGTAGCGTAAGTCATGACCAGGACGATCCTGGACGAACTTGATCAGGTCGGCGTAATGCGCAACGCCCTCAGGCTTGTGCGGTGCCAGTTCTTCCAGCAGGGCGCAGATGCCACGCACCACGTCGATGTTCTTTTGTTCGTTGTGCCCGCCGATGTTGTAGGTCTCGCCGACGGTGCCGGTGGTTACCACCTTGAGCAGTGCCCGCGCATGATCTTCGACGAACAACCAGTCGCGCACTTGCAGGCCATTGCCATACACCGGCAGCGGCTTGCCGGCCAAGGCATTGAGGATGACCAGCGGAATCAGTTTCTCGGGGAAGTGGAACGGTCCGTAATTGTTCGAGCAATTGGTCAGCAGCACCGGCAGGCCATAGGTTCGCTGCCAGGCGCGGACCAGGTGGTCGGACGCTGCCTTGCTGGCGGAGTAGGGCGAGCTCGGTGCGTAGGGCGTCGTTTCCGTAAACAGATCGTCGACACCGTGCAGGTCGCCGTAAACCTCGTCAGTGGAGATGTGATGAAAGCGGAAGGCGCTTTTCTCAGGCTCCGGGAGGGCTTGCCAATACGCGCGGGTGGCCTCGAGAAGGCTGTAGGTGCCAACGATGTTGGTCTGGATGAATTCCGATGGTCCGTCGATGGAGCGATCGACGTGGGACTCCGCTGCCAGGTGCATGATCGCGTGAGGCTGGAAACGTGCCAGCACGGCTGTGACGGTCACCTGATCCACGATATCGGCCTGAACGAACTCGTAGCGAGTGTCATTGGCAATACTGGTCAGCGACTCGAGATTACCGGCATAGGTCAGTTTGTCCAGGTTGAGCACTTCATGCTCAGTGTGTTGAATCAGCTCGCGAACAAGGGCCGAGCCTATGAAGCCGGCTCCGCCGGTGATAAGGATACGCATGTAGGGCCAGCCTTTTTCAGTAATGCGAATGGCGGTAGCTTGCAGGCACGAGCGCAGAGGTGCAAGAGTTCTTGACCAATTCGGTTGCGTCGCGCCTATCGGCAGGATTATCCATGACTTGCAGCAGACACTCACTACTCTCGAGCACATTTTATAGCTCTACCTGCGACACATCCGGTTTTCTCCGTACCGGAACGCCTTCCGGCAAACTCTAACCCCTGCGTAAACCCACTCTTTACGCTTTCTTTATGCCCCGCGCGCACCCTCGGTCTCGTTCCTTTACAGCCTCCTTTCCGACAATGACTCCACACGCGGCAATGCGCCGTAACACGGAGAACTTCCATGAGCGTTCTGGACGGGGTGTCACTGCTGTTGGCAGTGGGGCTGTTCATTTATCTGTTGGTTGCGCTGTTGCGCGCGGACCGGAACTAGGAGCGGCTATGCACAGTTATGACTATTGGCTGATCCTCGGGTTTTTCGCGGTGGTATTGGTCCCGGCACCGTTTCTCGGGCGCTTCTACTACAAGGTGATGGAAGGACAGCGCACCTGGCTGACACCGATTCTCGGCCCGGTCGAACGTGGTTGTTATCGTCTGGCCGGCGTCGATCCGCAGGCCGAACAGAGCTGGCAGAAGTACACGCTGGCCTTGCTCGCCTTCAACTTTGCGGGGTTCCTGCTGCTGTTCGCGATCCTGTTGTTCCAGGACCACTTGCCGCTGAACCCGCAAAACCTGCCGGGCCAGGAGTGGACACTGGCGTTCAACACCGCCATCAGTTTCATGACCAACACTAACTGGCAGGCCTACAGCGGCGAAGCGTCCTTGAGCTATCTGAGCCAGATGGTCGGCCTCACCGTGCAGAACTTCGTCAGCGCCGCCACCGGCCTCGCGGTTCTGGTTGCGCTGTGCCGTGGTATCGGTCGCAAATCCACCGCATCGCTTGGCAACTTCTGGGTCGACATGACCCGCGCCACCCTCTACGGCTTGTTGCCACTGTGCCTGCTGCTGGCGCTGTATCTGGTCTGTCAGGGCGTGCCGCAAACCTTCGCGCAATACGTGAATGCGGTCACCGTGCAGGGCGTTGATCAAGTGATCCCGCTGGGCCCGGCCGCCAGCCAGATTGCGATCAAGCAATTGGGCACCAACGGTGGTGGCTTCTTTGGTGTGAACTCGGCGCATCCGTTCGAGAACCCGACGGCGTGGAGCAACCTGTTCGAAGTGGCCTCGATCATCCTGATTCCGGTGGCACTGGTGTTCACCTTCGGCCACTACGTGAAGGACCTGCGTCAGAGTCGCGCGATCATCGCCTGCATGCTGGCGCTGTTCCTGATCGGCGGCGCAACCTCGCTGTGGGCCGAATACCAACCGAACCCGGCCTTGAACAACGTCTCTGTCGAGCAGGCCGCGCCGCTGGAAGGCAAGGAAGCACGCTTCGGCACCACCGCCACCGTGCTCTGGTCGGTGACCACCACATCCGCTTCCAATGGTTCGGTGAACGGCATGCACGACAGCCTCAACCCACTGAGCGGCATGGTGGCGCTGGTCAACATGATGGTCGGCGAAGTGATCTTCGGCGGCGTCGGTGCCGGGCTCTACGGCATGTTGCTCAACGTGCTGATCGCAGTGTTCCTTGCCGGGCTGATGATTGGCCGTACTCCGGAATACCTCGGCAAGAAACTGCAGGCCAAGGAAGTGCAATTGCTGGTAGTGACCCTGATGGTCATGCCGATTGGCGTACTGGTGCTCGGCGCGATCGCCGCCAGCCTGCCAGGCCCGGTGGCTGCCGTGAGCAATCCAGGCGCCCACGGTTTCAGTCAACTGCTCTACGCCTACACCTCGGCCAGTGCCAACAACGGCTCGGCGTTCGGCGGCTTTGGTGCCAACACTCCGTTCCACAACCTGATGCTGGGGCTTGGCATGTTGATCGGTCGTTTCGGTTACATCCTCCCGGTCCTGGCCCTGGCTGGCAGCCTGGCGATGAAGAAAACCGCACCGATCGGCCAGAACAGCTTTCCGACCCACGGCCCGCTGTTCGTGACCCTGCTGACCGTGACCATTTTGCTGGTGGGTGGTTTGACCTTCTTGCCGACCCTGGCGTTGGGGCCGATTGCCGAACACTTGAGCATGGCTGCTCTTCTGAAATAGGGAGCTAAGGAATCCATCATGAATATGCATGTTCCTGCTGCAAAACCTGCCTCACCGACCAAGTCGGCCGAAGCACCAAAAACCGCAATCTCGGCCCTCTGGCGTCCGGCGTTGCTGCAAGCCTTCGTCAAGCTCGACCCACGGCAATTGCAACGTGCGCCGGTGATGTTGGTGGTCGAGCTGACTGCAATCCTGACCACTGTGCTGTGCTTCGTGCCGGACACTGCGGTGCCGACTTTCGTCGCCGCGCAAATTGCCCTGTGGCTGTGGTTCACCGTGCTGTTCGCCAATTTCGCCGAGGCCCTGGCCGAAGGTCGCGGCAAGGCCCGCGCCGACAGTCTCAAGGCTGGCAGCGAAGGTTTGAGCGCTCGCCGCAAAACCAGCAACGGCACCTTCCAGGTGGTGCCGGCCACCAGCCTGCGCAAGGGCGATGTGGTGCGCGTCGAAGCAGGGGAGATGATCCCCGGTGACGGTGAAGTGATCGAAGGCATCGCGGCGGTCAATGAAGCGGCGATTACCGGTGAATCGGCACCGGTGATTCGCGAGTCCGGTGGCGACCGCTCGGCCGTCACCGGCAATACAAGGCTGGTGTCCGACTGGCTGCTGGTGAGGATCACCGCCAACCCTGGCGAATCGACCCTGGACCGCATGATCGCTCTGGTCGAAGGCGCCAAACGCCAGAAAACCCCGAACGAAGTGGCTCTGGACATCCTGCTGATCGGCCTGACCCTGATCTTCCTGATGGTGGTCGTGACCCTGCAACCGTTCGCCCACTTCGCCAATGGCAGCCTGCCGCTGGTATTCCTGGTGGCATTGTTGGTCACGTTGATTCCGACCACCATCGGCGGTTTGCTGTCGGCCATCGGTATCGCCGGCATGGATCGGCTGGTACGCCTGAACGTGATCGCCAAGTCCGGTCGTGCGGTGGAAGCGGCGGGCGACGTGCACGTCCTGCTGCTGGACAAGACCGGCACCATCACCTTCGGTAACCGTCGTTGCTCGGCGGTGTATGCCGCCCCGGGTGTGACGGCCAGGGAACTGGCCGAAGGCGCATTGCTGGCTTCGCTGGCCGACGACACCGCTGAAGGCAAGTCGATCGTCGAATACCTGCGTGGCACTCATCCGCAACCTGAGCCTTCCGCCGATGGGCTGACAGCCGTGCCATTCAGTGCCGAAACCCGCTTGTCCGGTGTCGACTATCAGGGGCGCGTGTACCGCAAAGGGGCGGTGGATTCGTTGCTGGCGTTCATTGGCCTCAAGCGGGTGGATCTGGCTGCACCGTTGTCCCGTGAAATCGACAGGATTGCCCAAAGCGGTGGCACGCCGTTGCTGGTGTGTGCCGACGGCAAGTTGCTCGGTGTGATCCACCTCAAGGACGTGGTCAAGCCGGGCATCCGCGAGCGTTTCGCCGAGCTGCGCAAACTGGGCATTCGCACCGTCATGGTCACCGGCGACAACCCGTTGACCGCCGCTGCCATCGCCGCCGAAGCGGGTGTGGATGACGTGCTGGCGGAAGCCACGCCGGAGAAAAAACTGGCACGCATTCGTCACGAGCAAAACGACGGTCGCCTGGTCGCCATGTGCGGCGACGGCGCCAACGACGCCCCGGCACTGGCCCAGGCGGACGTCGGCATGGCAATGAACGATGGCACACAAGCCGCACGTGAAGCGGCCAATATGGTCGACCTCGACAGCGACCCGACCAAGTTGCTGGACGTGGTGCAGATCGGCAAGGAGTTGCTGGTGACCCGTGGTGCGCTGACGACCTTTTCCATCGCCAACGACGTGGCCAAGTACTTCGCGATTCTGCCGGCGCTGTTCGCCGCGATCTACCCGCAACTGGGCGTGCTCAACGTGATGCACCTGAGCAGTCCGCAGAGCGCGATTCTCTCGGCGATCGTATTCAACGCCCTGATCATTGTGGTGCTGATCCCTCTGGCATTGCGCGGTGTGCGCGTGCAGGCGGCGAGTGCGGCGGCGTTGTTGCGACGCAATCTGCTGATCTATGGACTGGGCGGGATTCTGGTGCCGTTCGTGGGCATCAAGGCGATCGACATGCTGTTGACAGCGCTGCATCTGGTTTGACTGAACACCCCCCTGTAGGCGCGAGCTCGCTCGCGATGGTGGTTAACGATAACGAGTGCTTCCGGACTGTACGCGGCGCTCTCAATTGCATCGCGAGCAAGCTCGCTCCTACAGGCTTTCCTGCGAATTCGAGGATTTTGAAATGTCCACATTGATACGCCCGGCCCTGAGCCTGCTGGTCCTGATGACGCTGATCACCGGCGTCGCTTATCCACTGGCGGTCACTGGTGTGGCCCAGGTCGCGTTCCCGGATCAGGCCAACGGCAGCCTGGTGCATGATGCCGAGGGCAAGGTCCGCGGTTCCTCGCTGATCGCCCAGGATTTCGTCGGTGACGCCTGGTTTCACCCGCGCCCTTCAGCCGGTGCCTTTGCCACTGTGTCGAGCAGTGCCAGCAACCTGTCGCCGAGCAACCCGGCCCTGGCGACGCGGGTGATCGACGATGCCAACAAACTGCTGGTGCCAGGCCAGGGGCCGGTGCCATTGGCGCTGGTCACTACGTCTGGCAGCGGTCTCGATCCGCACTTGCCACCGGCGGCGATTGCCTATCAACTGGCGCGTGTTGCGGCGGCGCGCAATCTGCCGGTAGCGACACTGCAGCAACTGCTGGACACCCACATCGAGCAGCCATTGTTAGGCCCGCCGGTGGTGAATGTGCTTGAGTTGAATCTGGCGCTGGAAAAACTGTAAACCGGCGGCGCAGCCATTCGCGAGCAAGCCTGCTCCCACAAGGGTTCTTTTGTGAACACAGAATTGGTGTCCATACCGGGCAACTGTGGGGGCGGGCTTGCCCCGGGCGGCGTTCCGACGAAGGCGTCATCCGAAACGCAACAATGCTACCGGTCCGTCACCAAACCCGGTTTCACCGCAGCCGGCTTCAACACCAACCACAACGCCACCGCAATCAACACTCCGCCGTAGATATGCGCCATCGACAGCGGCTCATCGAGAAACATCGCCCCCCACAACACGCCGAATGGCGGGATCATGAAGGTCACGGTCGACGACTTTACCGGGCCGATCGAACTGAGCAGCCGGAAGTAAATGATGTAGGCAAACGCGGTACACACCAGCCCCAGTCCCAGCAGCGACAACCAGACCTTCCATCCACCCCAGCTCGCTGGTGGCTGGCTGAGCACGCTGTAGCCGAACAACGGCAATATGAACAGGGTCGCGCCCAGCATGCTGCCCAGCGCCGACAGTCGACTGTCCAGCCCACCCGCCTGATCGAGCCAGCGCCGGGCGAGAAACCCGGAAAAACCGTAGCAAGTGGTGGCGAGCAGGCAGGCGAGTGCGCCCATCAGCAGTTGCATGTCGAACGCCACCGGACCGGCGCGGGTCAGGACGCCGACGCCGAGCAACCCGAGGAAAACCCCACTGAGCTTGGCGGCGGTGAGTCTTTCACTGAAGAACAGGCCACCGATCAGCACGCCCATCAGTGGCGTGGTGGCATTGAAAATCGCCGAGTAACCGGCCGGCAGCACCAGTGCCGCGACGCTGTAGAGTGTTGCCGGCAAGCCCGAGTTGAGCACGCCGAGTAGCATCACGGTCTTGAGCTTGCCCTTGAAATCCCAGCGGACACGTATCAGGCCAAGTATCACCACCAACCCGGCAGCGGCAATCGAGACGCGGAAAAAAGCCGTGGGAACGGTGCCGATCACCGGGGCGATGATACGCATGAACAGGAAGCTCGCACCCCATATAGCCGCCAGTGACAGCATCCGAACAATATCGACAGGGTTCACGATGTACTCCTTCCTTGATCGGGAGGTGAGTGTTGCCGAGCGCCTTGAGTCTGGCAACCGAAAACCGGGCATTGAACTCTTCAGGGCGTCGATGACGCGGCGGCGGGAAAATTGCGCTTCTCCTGCACCCGGTTCACTGGCTAAGCTCAAGCCTTCCGAATTCCCGCAGAGGTCTCACCATGCCGCAGCAATGGCCAGCCGCCGACATCGCCCGCTTGATCCTCGATGGCTTTGACGATTACCGCGAGCATTTTCGCCAGATCACTGACGGCGCCCGGGCCCGTTTCGAGCAGGCCCTGTGGCAAGAGACGCAATCGGCGTCGGCGGCACGAATCAACCTGTACGAAGAAAAAGTCGGCGAAACGGTGGAGCGACTGCGCACCGCGTTTGACGCCGACACGCTGGACGTCAGTTGCTGGCCGCTGGTCAAAAGCGCCTACATCAGCCTGATCGACCTGCGCTTCGACGATGAACTGTCCGAGACCTGGTACAACTCGATCTTCTGCGGGCTGTTCAGCCATGACCTGATCAGCGACGGCTGCATGTTCATCCACACCACCCGGCCGAGCCTGCGCCGTGCCCGGGCCGCGCAAACCCGCACCTATAAGCCGCAAGGCCAATTGTCGGCAATGCTCGCCAGCATTTTCGCCGACTACCGCTTCAGCGAAGAATACGCCGACCTGCCCGGGGACCTGCGCCGCCTCGAAGCGCAACTGCGCGAGAACCTGCCGGATTGGGTATGCAAGGACCCGGAGTTGAGTGTCGAGCTGTTTTCCTCGGTGCTGTACCGCAATAAAGGCGCGTACCTGGTGGGGCGCATCTACACCGCCGACGAGCAATGGCCGCTGGCAATTCCATTGCTGCACCTCGAAGGGCGCGGCATCCAGATCGATGCGCTGATCACCGACGAGGCGGACGTGTCGATCATTTTCTCCTTCACCCGCTCGTATTTCATGGTGGATGTGCCGGTGCCGGCGGAGTTTATCGGCTTCCTGCGGCGCATCCTGCCGGGTAAGCACATTGCCGAGCTGTACACCTCGATTGGCTTCTACAAGCACGGCAAGTCGGAGTTCTACCGGGCGCTGATCAACCACCTGGCCAACTCCGACGACCAGTTCATCATGGCCCCCGGTGTGCGCGGCATGGTCATGAGCGTGTTCACCCTGCCGGGTTTCAACACCGTGTTCAAAATCATCAAGGACCGTTTCTCGCCGTCGAAAAACGTCGATCGCGCCACGGTGATCGAAAAGTACCGGCTGGTGAAGAGTGTCGACCGGGTCGGACGCATGGCCGATACCCAGGAGTTCGCCGACTTTCGTTTCCCGCTGAGCAAGTTCGACCCGGCGTGCCTGGAGGAGTTGCTGGAAGTCGCGCCGTCCACGGTGTCGGTGGAAGGCGACACGGTACTGATCCGTCACTGCTGGACCGAGCGACGCATGACCCCGCTGAACCTCTACCTGGAAAACGCCAATGAGGCGCAGGTACGCGAAGCCCTGGAAGACTACGGGCTGGCGATCAAGCAACTGGCGGCGGCCAACATCTTTCCCGGCGACATGCTGTTGAAGAACTTCGGGGTGACCCGTCACGGCCGGGTGGTGTTCTACGACTACGACGAGATCTGCTTCCTCACCGAGGCCAATTTTCGCCACATCCCTGCACCGCGTACCCCCGAGGACGAAATGGCCTCCGAGCCGTGGTATTCGATCGGGCCGCTGGACGTGTTCCCGGAAGAGTTTCCGCCGTTCCTGTTTGCTGATTCGGGGCAGCGCCGGTTGTTCGACCAACTGCATGGCGAGTTGTACAACGCCGATTACTGGAAGAGCCTGCAAGAGGCGATTCGGGCGGGGAAGGTGATTGATGTGTTTCCGTATCGGCGCAAGGGGCTGGATTAAAGGTAACGCCTACTGATGCCTACGCGGGCTTGCCCGCGAAAAGGCTAGACACGGTCTGGAGTCATGCACCGCACCATTATTTATGCCGCCAAATCTGCGACAATCGCCACCCTGCGCCACTAGACGACTGAATTGCGTACCCGATGACCGACGAATCGCCCTCCATCGACAAACTGCTGAAAAACCTCGATCACGCCATGCTCGCTGACCGCCACCGGCTGCGGCGGCAGTTGCTTGAGCTGCGCAAGAAACCCGACGAGGCCAAGCTGGCCCAGTGGGTGGCGCGCCTGCAGGCGTCCTGTGACCAGGTGCTGGCGCGCAAGGCCAGCCTGCCGGTGATTCGTTACGACGACAGCCTGCCGATCGCCGCCAAGCGCGACGAAATCAAGAAAGCGCTGGAAAAGCACCAGGTGCTGATCATCGCCGGCGAAACCGGTTCGGGTAAAACCACCCAGTTGCCGAAGATCTGTCTGGAAATCGGTCGCGGCCAGCATGGCCTGATCGGCCACACCCAGCCGCGCCGGATCGCTGCGCGCAGCGTCGCCAGCCGGGTGGCTGAAGAGCTCGGCACACCGCTGGGCGCGCTGGTCGGCTATCAGGTGCGCTTCGAGGATCAGAGCGATGCCAACACCCTGATCAAACTGATGACCGACGGCATCCTGCTCGCGGAAACCCAGAACGACCGCTATCTGGAACGCTACGACACGATCATCGTCGACGAAGCCCACGAACGCAGCCTCAACATCGACTTCCTGCTCGGCTACCTGAAAACCCTGCTGCCACGGCGTCCGGACCTGAAGGTCATCATCACTTCGGCGACCATCGACCTGGAGCGTTTCTCCAGGCATTTTGACGATGCGCCGATTGTCGAAGTGTCCGGCCGCACTTTCCCGGTGGACACCTGGTATCGCCCGTTGACTCTGGAGCAGGACGAAGAGGGCAACCGCGTCGAGGACGACCTGACGGTGGATCAGGCGATCCTCGCCACCCTCGATGAAATCGCCGCGTATGAACGCAGCGAGCGGCGCAGCCCCGGTGACGTGCTGGTGTTCCTGCCGGGTGAGCGCGAGATTCGCGACGCCGCCGACATGTTGCGCAAGGCTCAGCTCAAGCACACCGAAATCCTGCCGTTGTATGCGCGGCTGTCGCCGGCCGAGCAGCAGCGGATTTTCCAGTCGCACCCGGGCCGTCGTGTGGTCCTGGCGACCAACGTCGCGGAAACCTCGCTGACCGTGCCGGGCATCCGTTATGTGATCGACAGCGGCACCGCGCGCATCAGCCGCTACAGCTACCGGGCCAAGGTTCAGCGCCTGCCGATCGAGGCCATTTCCCAGGCTAGTGCCAACCAGCGCAAGGGCCGTTGCGGACGGGTCGAACCAGGCATTTGCGTGCGCCTGTACAGCGAAGAGGATTTCCTCGGTCGCCCGGAATTCACCGATCCGGAGATCCTGCGCACCAACCTCGCGGCGGTCATCTTGCAGATGTTGCATCTGCGCCTCGGTGAGATCACCGCGTTCCCGTTCATTGAGCCGCCCGATGGCAAGGCCATCAGCGACGGTTTCAACCTGCTGCAAGAGCTCTCGGCGGTGGATCGCAACAGTCAATTGACGCCGCTCGGCCGTCAACTGGCGCGGCTGCCGGTGGATCCGCGCATGGGCCGCATGTTGCTCGAAGCGGCGAAGCTCGGCAGCTTGCAGGAAGTGCTGATCGTCGCCAGCGCCATGTCGATCCAGGACCCGCGTGAGCGCCCGCCGGAGCGTCAGCAAGCGGCGGATCAGGCCCACGCCCAGTGGAAAGACGCCGACTCGGACTTCGCTGGACTGGTCAATCTGTGGCGCGGTTTCGAGGAACAGCGCCAGGCACTGGGGGCCAACCCGCTGCGCAACTGGTGCCGCAAGAACTTCCTGAATTACCTGCGCCTGCGCGAATGGCGCGACTCCCATCGTCAGCTGAGCCTGATCTGCCGCGACATGCAGTTGAGCCTCAATAAAGAGCCGGCGGACTATCCGAAACTGCACAAAGCGGTGCTGGTGGGGTTGCTGAGCCAGATCGGCCAGAAAACCGAAGAGGGTGATTACCTCGGTGCGCGTCAGCGGCGGTTCTGGATTCATCCGTCGTCGGGTATCGGTAAAAAGCGTCCGCAGTGGCTGATGACCGCCGAACTGGTGGAAACCACCAAGCTCTACGCGCGCATGGTGGCGAAGATCGACGCCGACTGGATCGAGCCGCTGGCCGGGCATCTGATCAAGAAAAACCACTTCGAACCCCACTGGGAGAAGAAGCGCGGCCAGGTCGTGGCGTTCGAGCAGATCACCCTGTTCGGGTTGATCGTGGTGGGCCGTCGGCCGGTGCATTACGGGCCGGTGGACCCGGTGGTGTCTCGCGAATTGTTCATCCGCGAAGGGCTGGTGCGCGGCGAGATCCAGTCGAAGGCCAAGTGCCTGAGCGCCAACAAACAGTTGCTGGAACAACTCGACGAACTGGAAGCCAAGGCCCGTCGTCGCGACATCCTCGCCGACGAAGAGACCCTGTTCGCCTTTTACGACGCGCGACTGCCGGCGCAGATCCATCAGACAGCGACCTTCGACAGTTGGTATCGGATCAACAGCCAGAAAGACCCACAGTTGCTGATCATGCGCGAAGAGGACGTGCTGGCCCGCGAAGCCAGTGAAGTCACCGCCCAGCACTACCCGGATACGCTGCACATCGGCGATCTGGAACTGGCGCTCGGTTACCACTTCGAACCCAACCACCCACGGGACGGCGTGACCCTGCGCGTGCCGGCACCGCTGTTGCCGATGCTGCCACCGGAGCGCCTGGAATGGCTGGTGCCGGGTGTCATCGAAGCCAAGTGCATTGCGCTGGTGCGCAACTTGCCCAAGGCCTTGCGCAAGAACTTCGTACCGGTGCCGGACTTCGTCAAGGCGGCCTTGCAGCGCATGACCTTTGCCGAGGGCTCGCTGCCCCTGGCCCTGGGGCGCGAGCTGTTGCGCATGACCGGTGCGCGGGTCAGCGATGAAGCCTGGGCCGAGGCGGCGCAGCAGGTCGAAAGCCATCTGCGGATGAACCTGGAAATTGTCGACGGCCAGGGCAAGTTCCTCGGTGAAGGTCGTGACCTGGCTGAGCTGACTGCGCGTTTCGCCGAAGCGAGCCAGGCGGCGTTGGCCGTCCCGCAAACCGCGAAAAGCCAGCAACCGGTGGAGCCGAAAGTGTTCGCCGCCGTCGCCGAGAAAACCCGGCAGAAGATCGCCGGACTGTCGATGACGGTGTATCCGGCGCTGGTGGAGGAGAGCGGCACGGTCAAGGAAGGTCGCTTTTCCACGCCGGCCGAAGCCGAGTTCCAGCATCGCCGTGCACTGCAACGCCTGCTGATGCAGCAACTGGCCGAATCGGCGAAGTTCCTGCGCGGCAAGTTGCCGGGCCTGACCGAATTGGGGCTGTTGTATCGCGACATGGGGCGTGTCGATGCGTTGGTGGAAGACATTCTGCTGGCCAGCCTCGACAGCTGCATTCTTGAGGGCGAAGACCCGCTGCCTCGTGACGGTGCGGGTCTGGCGTCCCTGGCTGAACGCAAGCGCGGCGCCTGGACCGAGCACGCCGAGCGAGTGGCGAAGCTGACCCTGGAAATCCTCAAGCTCTGGCACGGTTTGCAAAAGCGCTTCAAGGGCAAGATCGATCTGGCGCAAGCCGTGGCCCTGAACGACATCAAGCAGCAGCTCAGCCACCTGGTCTATCCGGGTTTTGTCCGGGAAACGCCGATGCAGTGGCTCAAGGAGTTGCCGCGTTACCTCAAGGCCATCGAACAACGCTTCGAAAAAATCGGCGCCCAGGTGCAGCGCGACCGGGTCTGGAGCGGCGAATTGAGCGGCCTGTGGACGCAATACCAGACCCGCGCCAGCAAACACGCCCAGGAAGGCAAGCGTGATCCGCAGCTGGAGTTGTATCGCTGGTGGCTGGAGGAATACCGGGTTTCGCTGTTTGCCCAGCAACTGGGAACCAAGGTGCCGATCTCCGACAAGCGGCTGAACAAGCAGTGGAGTCAGGTAGAGGCCTGACCCCCCCCTGTAGGAGCGAGCTCGCTCCTACAGGTCTGTTGTCGCTCTCGCAAAAGGGGCGAAAACCCAAGGTTTATGGCAAACTTCGCGCCTATAAACACCGGCCCCGCGGTTTTGAGCCTTCCAGTTCGCGGGCAGGTCGGAATAAAGCGATGCCAGGTTTGCGTCCCCCGGATGGGAATAGACCCTTTGTGTGTTGGTACGACGGTGCCAATACTTTCTGCCTGAACAGATTAGAGACACGACCATGCATAAAGTCGTCATCAGTGGCACCGGCCTGTACACCCCGGCCAACAGCATTTCCAACGAAGAGCTGGTCCAGTCTTTCAATACCTACGTCGCGCAATTCAACGCCGATAACGCCGATGCCATCGCCCGCGGTGAAGTGCAAGCGTTGACCGAATCCAGCGCCGCATTCATCGAAAAAGCCTCCGGCATCAAGAGCCGCTTTGTCATGGACAAGGACGGCATCCTCGACCCGCAACGCATGGCTCCACGCCTGCCGGAACGTTCCAACGAAGAGTGGTCAGTGCTTTGCCAGATGGCCATCGGCGCGGCCGAACAAGCCTTGCAGCGCGCCGGCAAGACCGCAGCGGACATCGACGGCGTGATCGTCGCCTGCTCCAACCTGCAACGCGCCTATCCGGCCATTGCCATCGAAGTCCAGGAAGCACTGGGCATTCAGGGTTTCGGTTTCGACATGAACGTGGCGTGCTCTTCGGCGACCTTCGGTATCCAGACCGCTGCCAACAGCATCCAGTTGGGCCAGGCCCGGGCGATCCTGATGGTCAACCCGGAAGTCTGCACCGGCCACCTGAACTTCCGTGACCGCGACAGCCACTTCATCTTCGGCGATGCCGCCACCGCGGTGATCATCGAACGTGCCGACCTGGCGACGTCCAGATACCAGTTCGACATTGTCAGCACCAAGCTGCTGACCAAGTTCTCCAATAACATCCGCAACAACTTCGGCTTCCTCAACCGCGCGGCGGAAGAGGGCATCGGCGCCAAGGACAAACTGTTCGTGCAGGAAGGCCGCAAGGTGTTCAAGGAAGTCTGCCCGATGGTGGCCGAGCTGATCAGTGAGCATCTGCAGGAGAATCAGCTCAACATCGGTGACGTGAAGCGCTTCTGGCTGCACCAGGCCAACCTCAGCATGAACCACCTGATCGTCAAGAAACTGCTGGGCCGCGACGCCACCGAACAGGAAGCCCCGGTGATTCTCGACACCTACGCCAACACCAGTTCCGCCGGTTCCGTGATTGCGTTCCACAAGAACCAGGACGATCTGCCCGCCGGCTCTCTGGCCGTGCTCAGCTCGTTCGGCGCCGGTTATTCGATTGGTAGCGTGTTGCTGCGCAAGCGCTGAAATTGTTCGCGGTAAAAAAGTCGCAGCCAATGGCTGCGATTTTTTTTGCAGAAGTACAACCAGAAAACAGAACCAGCCTGGCGTTGTTATATCGGAGGATGATGGGGACCGAGATAACAACGACAGGCTGCAAAGGCGTCCCGGGCTTCCTTGCCCGAGTCGTGTAGCGGGGTGAATCAGAACTTCGCTTCGGCATCCAGTTGCAGGGTGTTGATGTCCGAATCTTTCTTTTTGATGTTGGCGTTGGTCTGGTCCGAGGTCGCCATGAAGTAGGTCGCGCCCAGGGCGAAGTTCTTGTCCAGGTCGTAGCTCACTTTCAGCTTGCTGCCACGCGAACCGGTGAAACCGTTGGCGAAGTCGGAGTCGGTGAAGGCACCCACTACAGCGTTACGCTGCACGTCGCGGTAGTTGTAGTCCAGGTTGAAGCCGTAGACCTTGGACTTCACACCGGCCAGCCAGCCAGTGTCCTGGTCGTTGCTGGCATCGGTGTTGTTGACGTACTGACCGTACAGCGACAGCGGTACTGGCAGGTTGGTGAAGTCCAGCTGACCAAAGCCTTCGTACAGTTTGAAGGTTTCGCCCGGGCTGTTGCCGTTGACGGCCAGGGCGCACGGCGTGGTAACAGTGCCGGAAGTAGGGCAGGCACTGCTGCTGTCGTTGTCGTAGGAGTAGATACTGCCACCCAACGTCATTTTCATGCTGTCGGTGATGGCGAAACGCGCGCCCAACTGGCCAGCGTACAGACGCAGGTCATGCTTGAACTGCACGCCTTCACCGTCGACGTTGTCCTTGAGGGTGTAGTGACCGGCGCTACCGAACAGCTCGGTGCTGCCGCTCAGCGGGTATTTGTAGGTGACGGCCAGACCTTCAGGGTTGATGTCGCTATCCCAGATGATGTCGCCCATGCTCACCCATTGTTGTGGCATTTTGCCGCCAACCAGGTGCAGGTTCTTGATCGCGTCAGGGTGGTAGTCGATGTAACCCAGGTCCAGCCAGATCTGCTTCTTGTCGAAGTAGTTGTTCAGGTCCTGGTTGGTCGAGCGAGCGTCGTCGTTGCTGCCGGTAGCGATACGGATACCGGTGTCGACTTGCGGGTTGATCTCGCTGTAGGCACCCAGGCGGGCACGAATGCGCTGACGGTCCTGGTCCTTGTTGTTTGGCACGCCATCGTTGTGCACGGTTTCTTCACGGAAACGTACGTCACCCTTGAACTGGGTCTTGGCGGCCCACGCCAGCTTCTGGTCGAAGGTGCTCAGTGCGTCGGTTTTCTTCGCGGTGGCCGCGATTTGCTCGTTAGTCTCTTGCTGAGCCTGACGGGCGATCTGCTGCTCTTTCTGATCCCTGGCCAGCTCGGCTTGCAGTTCGCTGTACTGCGCGTTGGTGATCGAGCCATTAGCCTTGAGCATGTCGAGCAGTTTGGCGTCGACTGCGGCACTGGCCGGAACACTCATGGCCAGCAGCAGGCCACTGCACAAGGCCGCCGCAGTTTTCGTGGAAGCAAGACGCATATCAATCTCCGAAGATGAGAGGGGATGACAGAGCCATCCGGGACACAACCGACCGTAAGGGGCGGAAAACAGTGGCCGGGTATAACCCGGCGCTCTAAAAACAGGCGCCAGTATCGCGATGGTTTATGACAGAGCGGTGGCAATGTGATGTCGTGTCGGTGACGATACAAAGTCGTCGTGAACTATTGAGTTAGAGCGCTGTCGTCGTTTTGCCCGTGTGCATTGCAGAGCGATAGGCGATACTCGCGGGGCTTTCACGCCATGAAGAGTGAGGACGGTGATGCCGTTGCAACGCCTGCAAAGACTGTCAGAAATCGCCCCGCAGACCTGGGACGCCCTGGTTCCGGAGAGTCAGCCTTTTCTGCGTCATGCTTTTTTGAGCGCACTGGAGGACAGCGGTAGCGTCGGACCTCATTCCGGTTGGCAGCCCGAGCATTTGCTGCACGTTGAAGGTGAGCGCCTGGTCGCCGCGCTGCCCAGTTATCGCAAGTGGCATTCCTACGGCGAATACGTGTTCGATCACGCCTGGGCCGATGCCTGTGCACGTGCCGGCATCGATTACTATCCCAAACTGTTGACCGCGGTGCCGTTCAGTCCTGTCACCGGGCCGCGGCTGTTGGCGGCTACGGTAGAGGACGGTTTCGAATTATTGAAAAGCCTGCCGGGCTACCTTGAGATAGAACAACTCTCCAGCGCCCACATCAACTTCACCGATCCGTTCACCGATGCGGCGCTGAGCGAGCAGCCCGGCTGGTTGCAGCGCGTTGGCTGTCAATACCACTGGCAGAATCGCGGCTACCGGGATTTCCAGGACTTCCTCGACGTGCTGAGTTCGCGCAAGCGCAAACAGATGCGCAAGGAGCGCGAGCAAGTGGCCGGGCAGGGTTTCCAGTTCGAATGGCTGGAGGGGCGGGAGCTGAGTCAGGCGCAATGGGATTTCGTCTTTGCCTGCTATGCCAATACGTACGCGGTGCGCCGGCAAGCGCCGTATCTGACGCGCGCGTTTTTCAGCCTGTTGGCCGAACGCATGCCGGAGTCGATTCGCGTGGTGCTGGCCAAACAGGGTTCACGGCCAGTGGCGATGGCGTTCAGCCTGGTGGGGGGCGACAGCTTTTATGGCCGTTACTGGGGATGCCTGGCAGAGTTCGATCGCCTGCATTTCGAGACCTGTTTCTACCAGGGTATGGACTATGCCATCGCCAACGGTTTCCAGCGTTTCGATGCCGGAGCCCAGGGCGAGCACAAACTGATTCGTGGATTCGAACCAGTCATTACGCATTCCTGGCACTACCTGCGGCATCCGGGGTTGAAAGCGGCGGTGAAAGATTTTCTGGAGCAGGAGCGACTGGGGGTGATGGCTTATGCAGAGGATGCGAAGTCAGCCTTGCCTTATCGACAAGGCTGATCTTCAGCGTGTCAGCTGTCTTCCTTGCCCAGCCAGCGATACGGCACGGTTTTCTGTGATCGATCGGCTTCACTGCGCCCCCTGTAGGAGCGAGCATGCTCGCTCCTACAGGTAATGTGGTCATCCTGCGGGTCAATCGATCCCGACAAATCCACCGGTCTGGTGTTGCCACAACCGCGCATACAAACCGCCATGGGCCAGCAGCTCGGCGTGGGTTCCGGTTTCGGCGATCTGGCCGTTTTCCAGCACCACCAGCCGGTCCATCCGGGCGATGGTCGAGAGGCGGTGAGCGATGGCGATCACGGTCTTGCCCTGCATCAGGGTTTCGAGGCTTTCCTGGATCGCCGCTTCGACTTCCGAATCCAGTGCCGACGTGGCCTCGTCCATGATCAGGATCGGCGCGTCCTTGAGCAACACGCGGGCAATGGCGATGCGCTGGCGCTGGCCGCCGGAGAGTTTCACTCCGCGCTCGCCGACGTGGGCGTCGAAACCGGTGCGGCCTTCGGCGTCCGACAGTGAAGGAATGAAACCATCAGCCCGGGCCTTGTGCACCGCTTCCCAGAGTTGCGCGTCGGTGGCGTCGGGTTTGCCATACAGCAGGTTGTCACGGATCGAGCGGTGCAGCAGCGACGTGTCCTGGGTGATCATGCCAATGCGTTCGCGCAGGCTTTCCTGGCTGACGTCGGCGATGTTCTGGCCGTCGATCAGGATGCGTCCGCCCTCGACGTCGTACAGGCGCAGCAGCAGATTCACCAGGGTCGATTTGCCGGCACCGGACGGGCCGATCAGGCCGATTTTTTCACCGGCCTTGATGGTCAGGCTGAGGTCGCCGATGATCCCGCTCTGCTTGCCGTAGTGGAAGTCCACCTGTTCGAAGCGCACTTCGCCACGGGCCACCGCCAAAGGCTTGGCCTGGTCGCGGTCGGTGACGGTGACCGGTTGCGAGATGGTCTGCAGACCGTCCTGCACCATGCCGATGTTCTCGAAGATGCCGGTCACTACCCACATGATCCAGCCGGACATGTTGACGATACGGATCACCAGGCCGGTGGCCAGGGCAATCGCCCCCACGCTGATCAGCGACTGCGTCCACAACCACAGGGCCAGAGCAGTGGTGCAGACGATCAGCAAGCCGTTCATGCTGGTGATGACCACGTCCATGCTGGTGACCACGCGGCCAGCCAGTTGCGCCTTTTCGGTTTGCTCCTTGATCGCTTCGCGGGCGTATTGTTGTTCGAAGTGGGTGTGGGCGAACAGCTTCAGGGTGGTGATGTTGGTGTAGCCGTCGACGATCCGCCCCATGAGTTTGGAGCGCGCATCAGACGCCACCACCGAGCGATCCTTGACCCGTGGCACGAAGTGATAGAGCGCGCCGATGAAGGCGAAGATCCATGTCAGCAGCGGGATCATCAGGCGCCAGTCGGCTTCGGCGAACAGCACCAGCGAACTGATGGCGTAGATCAGCACATGCCACAGCGCATCCACGGCTTGCACGGCGGAATCGCGCAGTGAGTTGCCGGTTTGCATGATGCGTTGGGCGATGCGCCCGGCGAAGTCGTTCTGGAAGAAATTCAGGCTCTGCTTGAGCACGTAGCTGTGGTTCTGCCAGCGGATCATGCTGGTCATGCTGGGACTCAGGGTCTGGTGCACCAGCAGGTCATGCAAGCCCACGAATATAGGACGCAGCACCAGTGCAACCACCACCATCCAGGTCAGTTCGAGAGCGTGCTCCCGGAACAGATCGGCGTTCGGCGTACCTTGGGCCAGGTCGATGATGCGGCTCAGGTAGCTGAACAACGCCACCTCGATCAATGCGCCAATCAGGCCGACGATCAACAGGGCGGCGAAGCTCGGCCAGACCTGCTTGAGGTAATAAGTGTAGAAAGGGAAGACCCGGTCCGGCGGAGACGCCGTCGGTGCTTCACGGAAAACATCGATCAGTTTTTCAAAACGGCGATAAAGCATCGGTAGTTCGCCCGCGAGCGGGCTCTCCTTTTAACGGTTTGAGCGTTGCCGGCAAACACCGGCAACGGCTCGGACATCCTTGTCCAGCTTAGTCTCAGTCGATGCGCTTGGCGGACTTGATGAGCACTGGATCGGCGGGCACGTCCTTCATGCCGCCACGAACGGTGGTTGGCGAATTGACGATGATGTCGACGACATCCATGCCCTTGACCACTTTGGCGAACACGGCATAACCGGCATCACGGCCCGGGTCGAGGAAGTCGTTGTCCTTGACGTTGATGAAGAACTGGCTGGTGGCCGAATCCGGATCGGAAGTGCGCGCCATCGACAGCGTGCCACGCACGTTATGCAGGCCGTTGCTGGCTTCGTTCTTGATAGGATCCTTGGTCGGTTTCTGCTGCATCGAGGAGGTGAAACCACCGCCCTGGGCCATGAACCCCGGGATCACCCGGTGGAAAATGGTGTTGTTGTAGAAGCCGCTGTCGACGTACTGAAGGAAATTTTTGGTACTGATCGGAGCCTTGACCGGGTCCAGTTCGATTTCGATCTGGCCGTTGGTGGTGTCCAGCAGCACATGCGGGGCCTTTTCCGGCGTCGCGGCCATCAGGTTGGCGGCAAACAGGACGGAGCCTGCGGCGAGGGCGATTTTTTTCAGCATGGGTCAGTGATCCTGAGTGGTGGTGTCGACTGCGGTCAGAAACTCCAGCAGCGTCTGGTTGAAGTGTTCCGGCTGGTCCAGCGGCGTGGCGTGGCGTGAATCGGCGATCACCACGAGCCGCGCGTCGGGCAGCAGTTTTACGTAGTTCTCCTTCAGTGCCACCGGTGTGTAGTCACGGTCGGCACTGACGATGAGGGTTGGACAGGTGACCTTCGAAAGTCGTTCCTGAACCCCCCAACCCACAATGGCATTGAAGCTGGCGAGATAAGCATGTTTGTCGTTTTTTGCCCAGCGCTCGGCCATCTTTTGTCGCAAGTCGGCCTGCTCGGGCTTCGGGAACAACTTGTCGCCCAGTGCCTTGCCGATGGTGCCAAGGCCAAGGATGCGCATCAGGCTCCAGCGCTTGAACCACTGCCAGTAGTCATCTCGGCTGCGCAGTCTGACCTCGGGCGCGCTGTTGACAATGCACAGGCTCTTGAGCAGTTGCGGCTGATCCACAGCCAGCTGGAAGCCGATCATGCCACCCATCGACAGGCCGACATAGTGTGTTGGCCCAAGATCAAGGTGCTCGATCAGTGCAATCAGATCTGCGCTGAACCCGGCAATGCTGTAGCGCTCCCGGGGTTTGTCCGAACGGCCGTGACCGCGCACATCCGGGACGATCAGCCGGTAGTGGGGGGCCAGTGCCGGGATCTGTTTTTCCCAGTCCAGCGTGCTGGAGCCCAGGCCGTGGACCAGCAGCAGCGGTGTGCCGTGACCATATTCCTCATAGTGCAGGTTGCAACCTTCGTGTTCGAAATAGGCCATGCATACACTCCGTGTCAGGCTTGTTCGGGGGCGGCGAACGGTGCGTCCAGTGGTGCGGTGTCAAACGTACGCAGCAGTTCGATGAGAATCTGCGTGGCCGGCCCGAGCGGTTTGTCCTTGTTCGAATACAGGTAAAAGCTCGGGTTACGACTGCCGCCCTGGTCCAACGGTAGCAGCTTGAGTGTACCTTCCTTGAGTTCTCGTTCGATCATGTGCCGGGGCAGCCAGGCAAACCCCAGGCCGCTGCTGACGAACGTTGCGGCGGTGGCCAGGCTGCCGACAGTCCAGCGCTGTTCGGCACCGAGCCAGCCGACGTCCCGTGGTTGCTGGCGGCCCGAGTCGCGGATCACCACTTGCATCTGGCTTTCCAGGTCCTGGAAGCTCAGTTCGCGGTTGAGGCGGTGCAGGGGATGCTCCGGGTGGGCGACCGCAATGAACTCGACGTCACTCAATTCCGCGCCCAGGTACCCGGGAATACTGAACCCGGTGATGGCCAGGTCGGCCACGCCTTCGAGCAGGACTTCCTCCACACCCGACAGCACTTCCTCACGCAGACGCACCCGGCAGCCACGGCTTTGCGGCATGAACGCGGTCAAGGCGCGGACGAGGCGGGCACTCGGGTAAGCGGCATCGACCACCAGGCGCACTTCGGCTTCCCAGCCTTGCTCCATGTGATGGGCCAGGTCTTCGAGTTGACTGGCCTGTTTCACCAGTTGCCGGGAGCGGCGCAACAGCACGCCGCCGGCTTCGGTCAGCACGGCTTTGCGTCCGTCGATGCGCAGCAAGGGTACGCCGAGCTGAT
Source organism: Pseudomonas sp. B28(2017) (assembly GCF_002113025.1). Lineage (GTDB taxonomy): Bacteria > Pseudomonadota > Gammaproteobacteria > Pseudomonadales > Pseudomonadaceae > Aquipseudomonas. The sequence goes on from NZ_NEJH01000005.1 coordinate 237,251, forward strand.
CCTGCATGCGTGCCACGGTATAGCTGACTGACGATTGCGAGCGATGCAGCGCTTCGGCGGCCTGGGCGAAACCACCGTGATCGACCACGGCTTGCAGCGTTCGCCATTGATCAAGGGTCACGCGGGGCGCTTTCATGTTGAGCTCCTCTTGTCCTAAGCTGGCAGCCCTTATTGGAGGCTGCTGAATGAAAAAAATCTGTTGTGTGCTGCTGGCGCTGCTGCCGCTGACGGCGATGGCTTACCCGATCGATGTGAAAAAAGACCTCAACGGCATGAAGATCGATTACCAGACCTACGACACGGATAACGACATCGGCTCCATCCAGGTGGCCAACTACGGCGACGTCGATGCCAGCTGCAAGGCCGTTTTCATCAATGGCCCGGAAGCACCGCGGACCCGCAAAATCGACGTACCGGCCGGCAAGCACAAAAATGCCACCGCCAAATTCACCCGCAACATCATCAAGCTGCGCATCGAGCTGACCTGCACCCCGAAATGACACCCGGCTCTTCTGTGGGAGCGAGCAGGCTCGCTCCCACAGGGCATGTTGAGCTTATAAACGAATTTATTGATGGGTTATAGCAGTTATTTGCGCTTTTTCATCGATATGACTCTGTTTAACCTTCACTCCATCGACTTACAGCATTCTCAGATGGAGGCTACATCCCATGTCCCGCGTTCTGATCATTGAAAGCAGTGCCCGTCAGCAAGACTCGGTTTCTCGCCAGTTGACTCAAACATTCATCAGCCAGTGGAAAGCCGCTCACCCGAATGACCAGATCACCGTCCGGGACCTGGCCGTCAAGCCGGTGCCGCACCTGGACATCAATCTGCTGGGTGGCTGGATGAAACCCGCCGAGCAGCGCAGCGACATCGAACAGGCGTCCCTGGAGCGTTCCAACCAGTTGACCGATGAATTGCTCGCCGCCGATGTGCTGGTCATGGCCGCACCTATGTACAACTTTGCGATCCCCAGCACCCTGAAAGCCTGGCTCGACCATGTACTGCGTGCCGGTGTGACCTTCAAGTACACCGAAACCGGTCCACAAGGCCTGCTCAGCGGCAAGCGCGCCTTTGTGTTGACGGCTCGCGGCGGCATCTACGCCGGCAGCCCCGCCGATCACCAGGAACCGTACCTGCGTCAGGTCATGGGCTTCATTGGCATCCACGACGTGACGTTCATCCACGCCGAAGGCATGAACCTGGGCGGTGACTTCCAGGAGAAAGGCCTGAACCAGGCGAACGCCAGGCTTTCGCAAGTGGCCTGACCCGTTAATCGCCAGATAATCGCTGGGTGGTCTAGTGACCTGGCGCAACCCTTCAAGCCTGTACGCGCATCGAATCTCCCTTCGCACTTGTTGCTCCTGAGTGCTCTGGCCCGATTGAACGCTTTAGCGAGATCGGGCTTTTTTTTGCCTGCGATTTGGTCTGCCCCTGCAAACCCTGTGGGAGCGAGCCTGCTCGCGAAGGAGGAGTGTCAGTCGACAACGGTGTTGCCTGATCCAGCGCTTTCGCGAGCAGGCTCGCTCCCACCATGGATTGATGTGCTGCCTGACGAGTCGCGGTAAGCAGCAAAACCCGCTATCGTCGCCGCCATTCGAAATGAGGCGAGCATGGGCTATCTACTTATTGTCACGCTGATCCAGGCGTTTTCCTTCAGTTTGATTGGCGAATACCTGGCCGGTCATGTCGACAGTTACTTCGCTGTGCTGGTACGCGTGCTGCTGGCTGGGCTGGTGTTCCTGCCACTGACCCGCTGGCGCTCGGTGGAACCGGCGTTCATGCGTGGCATGCTGTTGATCGGCGCATTGCAGTTCGGCGTGACCTACGTCTGCCTGTACTTGAGCTTTCGTGTACTGACGGTACCGGAGGTGCTGCTGTTCACCATCCTCACGCCGCTGCACGTGACCCTGATTGAAGATGCACTGAGTCGTCGCTTCAATCCCTGGGCCCTGGTCGCGGCACTGGTGGCGGTGGCGGGGGCGGCCGTGATTCGCTTTGACCGGATCAACCCGGACTTCTTCATGGGTTTCCTGTTGTTGCAACTGGCGAACTTCACCTACGCAGCGGGGCAGGTGCTCTACAAACACCTGGTCACGCGCCATCCGAGCGATCTGCCGCATTACCGACGTTTCGGCTTCTTCTACCTCGGCGCACTGGCGGTGGCGTTGCCGGCGTTTCTCTTGTTCGGCAAACAGAACTTCCTGCCCGAAGCACCGTTGCAATGGGGCGTGCTGCTGTTCCTCGGCCTGGTCTCGACCGCTTTGGGGCTCTATTGGTGGAACAAAGGGGCGTGCCTGGTCAACGGCGGTACCCTGGCGGTGATGAACAACCTGCATGTGCCGGTGGGGTTGCTGATCAACCTGCTGATCTGGAACCAGCATGAAGAACTGGGGCGGTTGTTGTTTGGTGGCTCGGTGATTTTGCTGGCGGTGTGGATCAGTCGGTTGGGAATACAAAAACCTTTGACCGTTCACTAAACCCTGCGGGAGCAAGCCCGCTTCCACAAGGAGTTGTGTGATCCCCTAAATCACTTCGGCGCCAATTGATCCACCAGAAACCCGATAAACGCCCGGGTTTTCTGCGGCACCCGCCGTGCCGACGAATACACCGCGTTGATGGTGATCGCCGGGGCCTGCCATTCGCACAGCACCGGCACCAGCCGCCCGGCTGCCAGCGCATCCTCGACGATGAAGTCGGGCAGCAGGGCGATGCCCATGCCGGCTTCGGCGGCCTGGGCGAGCAAGTCGCCGTTGTTGGCGTGCAACGGGCCGGTGACATTGACCCGCTGGGTTTCCTTGCCATTGCACAGTTGCAGGCTGACACCGCTCTGCAGATACCCGTAGTTCAGGCATTGATGGGCGCGCAGATCCTGCGGAGTCTGCGGGACGCCCGCGCGCTCGAGATAAGCAGGGGATGCCACCATGATGCGCGGTGCGGGCGCCAGTTGCCGGGCGATCATCGTCGAGTCCGGCATGCTGGCGATGCGGATGGTTACGTCAAACCCACCCCTTACCGGGTCGACTTGCTGGTCGCTGAGCACCAGTTGCAGCTCGATGTTCGGGTGCTGTTCATGAAACAACGGAATCAACGGCCCCAGCCGCCGAAGCCCGAACGACATCGGCGCATTGACCCGCAATACACCGCGTAACTCGCCGCTGCCGTCACGGGCGCGTTGCTCGGCCTCGTCCAGTGCCGCCAACATCTCCCGTGCTGCTTCGAAATACTCGGCCCCGGCTTCCGTCAGGTGCAGGCTGCGGGTGGTGCGTTGCAGTAATTGCACGCCGATGGCTTCTTCCAGTGCCTGAATCTGTTTACTGACTTTCGAGCGCGGCACGTCCATGGTCCTGGCGGCTGCGGCGAAGCCGTTCTCGCCGACTGTGACGACGAAGGCACGCATGCATTCGATGCGATCCATATTGTCCCTATTTTGGAATCAATGATTCTCGATTTTAGGTAATTGTCCCTTTTGTGGCCAGCCCCTAAAGTGACATCCAAGCCGACAGCAAAGCCTCTTGCGGCAACGTCGACCAACCCTGAATTCATTCGAAAGTATCGACATCAAAAGGAACGCGCCATGTCTATTCGTGAACTGCTCAACCCAACCAACTCCGCCCTGATCCTGATCGACCACCAGCCGCAAATGGCATTCGGCGTTCAGTCCATCGACCGTCAGACCCTGAAGAACAACACCGTCGGCCTTGCCAAGGCGGCGAAGATCTTCAACGTACCGACCATCTACACCTCGGTCGAAACCGAAAGTTTCAGCGGTTACATCTGGCCCGAATTGTTGGCTGTGCACCCGGATCAAAAGCCGATCGAACGCACTTCGATGAACTCATGGGAAGACAAGGCACTGGTTGACGCGGTCAAAGCCACGGGACGCAAAAAACTGATCATCGCGGCACTGTGGACTGAGGTCTGCCTGACTTTTCCGGCATTGGAAGCCCTGGCTGAAGGCTACGAGGTCTACATCGTCACCGACGCTTCCGGTGGCACCAGCAAAGAGGCCCACGACATGTCGGTGCAACGGATGATTCAGGCCGGCGCGGTACCGGTGACCTGGCAGCAGGTGCTGCTCGAATACCAGCGTGACTGGGCGCACAAGGATACTTACGAGGCTGTGATGGAACTGGTGCTGGAACACAGCGGCGCGTATGGCATGGGCGTGGATTACGCCTACACCATGGTGCACAAGGCACCGCAGCGGCAGGTCAAATAAGCCGCCCATTTTCAATCGGAAGCAGTCCCTGTGGGAGCGAGCAGACTCGCTCCCACTTTCGTTTTGTGTTGCCAGGCTGACCGCGTCGTAGTGCGCATCCGCCAACTGCTTCGGGCGTGGTGCCTTTAATTTGGAGCACCGGTAGGCACTACGCTTGGGCGTTTATCGTATGCCTTGACCCATCTGGATATTGGTTTTTCTATGAGGTTGTAGCTCAAGCCAGATATCACGGTAACAAGGCCGATAATGATCGCCAGCGTAGTAACAGGGCCGAGGTTCAACATCTGCTGGATTTTGATCATGTAAGAAATGACCAGTACATGACACAGATAAGTTGAGTAGGACCAATCACCCAATTTATTGACTATTTCAACCCTGGAGAAAAAACGTTCTTGAGATATCGCTGCAACCAAAATTGCGGCGCAGGGTAATCCGGACTTCCAGGGCGAGTGAGTGGCCGGGCCATAATGAATAATCATGCCGAGGGATACCGCCGCCATAATCAAAGCGGGAATCAACGGAATGCGTTGTACCAGCTTTTTTTGATATGCGTAGGCAATGACTATCCCGAATGCAAATTCGAATACGATTGGGTTGTGGTAAAAGGCAAGGCTGCCGTCAAGGTGCGGGAGCGCCTTGTACAACAGGAAAATACCAAGAATGATCGTCGGTACCCTGAATTTTTCGGGGGAAAGCAGGCTGGCCAGAAAAACGACGTAAAAGGCCATTTCGTAATTCAGTGTCCAGCCTACCGTCATTAAAGGATACAGGCCGATCCCGGATGGGTTTTGTGCAGGAATAAACATCAGGCTTTTCAGCAGGAACGTGGGTTCAAATACCGTCAGTGGTACCAGTCCCGGTAAAACCATCAATGTAACTGCTGTAATGACACTGAATATCCAATACGCAGGTGCAACTCTTGCCAGTCGATGGCGGATAAATGCTCCGGGGGAAATATTTTTACCGGTAGCGGAAAGGTAAATGACAAAACCGCTGATGACAAAAAACAAGTCCACGCCTATGGCCCCGTACCACTGCATCGCAACAGACACCGGGTCGGTAAGTTGAAAGTTATGAACTAATTGCATGTAATGGTGGAAGACCACCATCCATGCCGCGAGCGCGCGTAGCGTTTGAATTGAATTGAGCATTGTCCGACGCATCTGCCAAAAGAGTCGAGTATAACGGCACGGCCCTGGAGTCGCTTACGTTTGTTGATGAAGCGCTCCCGGGTAATGGCTGCAGCAGCTCATAAGGTTTTTTTCATATCCGTAATATGGCTTGCCCCCAGCACCGCCGGCAATATCCCCGCACGCAAATCCGTGCCGCTCGGCTGCTGATAAAGGCTCAGCCCGAACTCCGGCAGCACCGCCAGCAGGTAGTCGAAAATATCCCCTTGTATCCGCTCGTAATCGGCCCACGCCGTGGTGCGGGTAAAGCAGTAGATTTCCAGCGGAATACCCTGGGCCGTGGTCTGCATCTGGCGGACCATGCAGGTCATGTTCGGCTGGATCTCCGGGTGACTTTTCAGGTAGGCCAGCGCATAGGCACGGAAAGTGCCGATATTGGTCATCCGCCGGCGGTTGGCCGACATGGCCGCGACGTTGCCCTGGGCTTCGTTCCAGGCCTTGAGCTCGGCCTGTTTGCGGGTGATGTAGTCGGTGAGCAAGTGCACCTGGGACAGCTTCAGCTCTTCTTCGTCACGCAGGAAACGCACGCCGCTGGCGTCGATGAACAGGCTGCGTTTGATTCGGCGGCCACCGGAAGCCTGCATGCCGCGCCAGTTCTTGAACGACTCGGACATCAGGCGCCAGGTCGGGATCGAGACAATGGTCTTGTCAAAATTCTGCACCTTGACCGTGTGCAAGGTGATGTCCACCACATCGCCGTCGGCGCCCACCTGGGGCATCTCGATCCAGTCGCCGACCCGCAGCATGTCATTGCTGGTCAACTGCACGCTGGCGACGAACGACAGCAGGGTGTCCTTGTAGACCAACAGAATCACCGCCGACATGGCGCCCAGACCCGACAACAGCAACAGCGGCGAGCGATCGATCAGCGTGGCGACGATGATGATTGCGCCAAACACGTACAGCACCATTTTCGCCAGTTGCACATAGCCTTTGATCGAGCGGGTGCGGGCGTGCTCGGTGCGGGCGTAGATGTCCAGCAAGGCATTGAGCAGGGCGCTGACTGCCAGCAGCAGAAACAGCAAGGTGAAGGACAGTGCGACGTTGCCGAGGAATTTCAGACTGGTTTTGCTCAGGTCCGGCACCAGATTGAGCCCGAACTGGATCACCAGCGAAGGCGTGATCTGCGCCAGGCGATGGAACACCTTGTTCTGCAGGAAATCATTGATCCAGTGCAAGGCCGGCTGGCGGCCGAGCATTTTGGTCGCGTGCAAAATGAGGTAACGCGCCACCCGTCCGAGGAACAGCGCCAGCGCCAAAAGCAACAGCAGCGACAGACTGGAGTGTACGAGCGGGTGCTGGTCGAGGGCGCCCCAAAGGTCTTGGATGTTGATCCAGAGCTGTTTGATATCCATGGTTGAAACGATTCTTCTGTAGAGCACGAGGGGCGATTAGAGCATTTAAGACGCTTTGTATTACGTTTGGGGCAAAATCAGGCAACAAAAAACCAACTGTTTACCGCCATTTGTATAAAGAAACTCGGCCTGAGCGCTCGAAACCGTTACCCTATGCAGCTGTTTTTTTGCATTTCTTCGAGGTAGCACCCGTGTTTTCCCAATTCGCCCTGCACGAACGCCTGCTCAAAGCCGTGGCCGAGCTGAAATTTGTCGAGCCAACGCCTGTGCAAGCCGCGGCCATTCCGCTGGCGCTCCAGGGGCGTGACCTGCGGGTGACGGCGCAAACCGGTAGCGGCAAAACCGCTGCATTCGTTTTGCCCATCCTCAACCGTCTGATCGGCCCGGCGAAGATCCGCGTCAGCATCAAGACCCTGATCCTGCTGCCGACCCGCGAACTGGCCCAGCAGACGCTGAAGGAAGTTGAGCGTTTCTCGCAGTTCACCTTCATCAAGTCCGGCCTGATCACCGGCGGCGAAGACTTCAAGGTCCAGGCCGCGATGCTGCGCAAGGTGCCGGACATCCTGATCGGTACGCCGGGCCGGATGATCGAGCAACTGAACGCCGGCAACCTCGACCTCAAGGAAGTCGAAGTCCTGGTGCTCGACGAAGCCGACCGCATGCTCGACATGGGCTTTGCCGAAGACGTGCAGCGTCTGGTGGACGAATGCCCGAATCGTCAGCAGACCATGCTGTTCTCCGCCACCACTGGCGGTTCCGGCTTGCGCGAGATGATTGCCAAGGTCCTGAACAACCCAGAGCACCTGCAGCTCAACGCGGTCAGCCAGCTGAACGACACCACCCGCCAGCAAATCATCACCGCTGACCACAACCAGCACAAAGAACAGATCGTCAACTGGTTGCTGGCCAACGAGACCTACCAGAAGGCTATCATTTTCACCAACACCCGGGTCATGGCCGACCGCATCTACGGTCACCTGGTGGCGCAGGAATACAAAGCGTTCGTGCTGCACGGCGAGAAAGACCAGAAGGATCGCAAACTGGCGATCGACCGCCTGAAGCAGGGCGGCGTGAAAATCCTCGTGGCCACCGACGTCGCCGCTCGCGGCCTGGACGTGGACGGTCTGGACCTGGTGATCAACTTCGATATGCCACGCAGCGGCGACGAATACGTGCACCGCATCGGTCGTACCGGCCGCGCCGGTAACGATGGCCTGGCCATCTCGCTGATCTGCCACGGCGACTGGAACCTGATGTCGAGCATCGAGCGCTACCTCAAGCAGAGCTTCGAGCGTCGTACCATCAAGGAAGTCAAAGGCACCTACGGCGGACCGAAAAAGGTCAAGGCCTCGGGCAAGGCCGTCGGCGCGAAGAAGAAAAAGACCGACGCCAAGGGCGACAAGAAGAAAACTGCCACCAAGACCCCGACCAGGCGCAAGAGCGCCAACCGGCCGAAGAGCGATTCGCTGGTCAGCAAGGACGGCATGGCCCCGCTCAAGCGCCGCAAGCCGGAAGCGCCGGCGGCTGAGTAAGTCGTTGTCGTGACCCAAAAAAACCGGACAGATGTCCGGTTTTTTTATGCACGGGATTTGTGAATTGATCAGCTCTCGGCTTTCTTGTCCGCCGTCTGCAACGCCTTCAACCGCTGATCAATCAACTGACACTGGTCCGGCCACCGCTTTTCTCCCCTGTATCAGGAAATATCCTGCACTTCTGTCGGAAGCGCCTGATTTAGCCGCTACCGTTCGTCACCTATCATTTTGGAGTGGATCCATTATTTGACGTCAGAATGATGGCTCTTTAGTATTGCGCCACTATTTTGCTATCACTTCCGATTCGAGGGATCGAACATGTACTCACCCGCCCTTGTGGCGAGGTTGTGCCTGGCTTTGCTGTGCCTTTCTCCACTGAATTCCGCTAATGCTGCCACCACCCCGGGTGACACTGATCTCATCCGCGAACGTCAGGATCGTTTGCTCGAAGAGCAACGTCGGCGCCTCGAAGAACTCAAGGAATTGCCCGGTAAGGAAGCCAGACCCGTTCAGCCCGCGGGGCCTTCGGACACCCGTTGTTTCCCCATCACAGACATCGAACTCAAGGGCGCCGACAGCCTTTCCGATAGCGAAAAAAAACGTCTGCTCAAGCCTTACATCGGCCAATGCCTGGGCATCACTCAGCTCAACGAACTGCTGAAAGTCATCACCGATCACTACATCGAAAAAGGTCTTGTCACCAGCCGTGCTTATTTGCCGCAGCAGGATTTGTCCGGCGGGCACCTGAAGGTGCTGGTGGTCGAGGGCAAACTCGAAGGGTTGAAAGGCGCGGAGGGCAGCAATCTGTCGGACCGAGAGCTGGGCATGGCATTCCCCGGGAAAACCGGTGAGCTGGTCAACCTGCGCGAAATCGAGCAACTGGTCGATCAACTCAACCGCTTGCCATCGAATCAGGCACAGATGGAGTTGGCGCCGGGCCAGAACGTTGGCGGCAGTGAAGTACTGGTCAAGAACACCCCGCAAAAACCCTGGCGCGCCGGGTTGTCGCGCAGCAACGACGGCCTGCGCAGCACCGGCGAGCAGCAGTGGGGCATGACGTTTGATTGGGACAGCCCGCTGGGGCTGGCCGATCAGTTGAATCTGCGGGGTGGTCACGATGCGGTGAGCGATCACCAGCACACCTCCAGCAACGCAATGCTCAATTACAGCCTGCCGTGGGGCTGGTGGAGCTTCAGTTATAGCTACAGCCAGAGTGACTATCGCTCGTTGGCCCAGGCCAACGGCTTCAACTTCAAACAGACCGGCGACAGCGAAAACCATCAGCTACACGCTGAGCGGGTGATCCATCGTGATGCCGTGAGCAAGACCTCGCTCAGCACCGGCCTGTCGTACCTGCGCACCAACAACTTCATCGAAGACAGCAAGCTCAAACTGAGCAGTAACCGCATCAGCGAAGCACAGTTTGGGATCAACCACGGTCGGCGAGTCGGCAGCGCATTCGTCAACCTCGACCTCGGGATGCAGGAGGGTATCGGTGCGTTCGATGCGCAGGGCGACGATCACCCAGGTCCTGGCGAGCCGAACGCGCGTTACCGCAAATACACCGCCACGGCGAGCTACTTGCAGCCGTTCAAGCTGTGGGACGAGTCGCTCAGCTTCAGCAGCCTGATGACCGGCCAGCGCAGTGAAGACGTGCTGTTCGGCCCGCAGCGCACCAGCCTTGGCGGGTTGTCGTCGATCCGTGGTTACAAGGACCAATCCCTGTCTGGTGACAGCGGCGGTTACTGGCGCAATGACCTGCGCTGGAGCCGGCAGGTCACCCTGGGTTGGCTGCGTCCTGTGTTCGCTGAATACGGCACCGGCCTCGGCTATGACCAGGGCGTGATTCGGAACGATCGCTACAACGGCGATCAACACGGGCGCATGTCCAGCAATTCGGTGGAGGTGTTTGCTCGCGGCCAGCACCTCGCCGCCAGCGTGACCTTTGCCCATTCCCTTGAACGTCCGGACGCCCTGACCGAGCGCGAAGCGCCGATCTATTTCCGGATGGATTTCTTTCTCTGATTTCGCCTCACCGAGACCTTCGACATGGACGCCCGCCAATACGCCTTCCTGTGCCGCCAGCCTTCTGCTGCAGTGAAATCGCGCGAGCACTTCTGGGGCATGCCCAAGCGCGGTTTGGCGTTCCTGTTGGCGAACGTGATGTTCTGGCAACCGATGTGGGCGCAGGCCGACGGCATCGTGGTAGCCACGCCGGGCACCAGCCTCGGTCAGGCGGGCAACGGCGTGCCGATCGTCAACATCGCCACGCCCAATGGCACCGGGCTGTCGCATAACCAGTTTCACGATTACAACGTCGGCACCCAAGGTGTGATTCTCAACAACGCCACCGCGCGTACTCAATCCACCCAACTGGGCGGGATCATCGTCGGCAACCCGAACTTCAATGGGGTCGCCGCGCAGACCATCCTCAACGAAGTCAACGGCGGCAGCCCGAGCCAACTCAACGGTTACACCGAAGTGGCCGGCCAATCGGCACGGGTCATTGTTGCCAACCCTTATGGAATCAGCTGCAACGGCTGCGGCTTCATCAATACCCCGCGCGTGACATTGACCACCGGTAAACCCGTGCTCGATAACGGGCGCGTGGATCGTTATCAGGTGGATCAGGGCAGCGTCTCCATCGACGGCGCAGGGCTGAATGCCAACAACGTCGACAGCTTCGAAATCATCACTCGCAGCGCGAAGATCAACGCCGAGATTCAAGCGAAAAACCTGACGATCGTGGCCGGTCGCAACGACGTCAACGCCCAGACTCTCGGTGCTACTGTTCGCGCCGATGACGGCAGCGCCAAACCACAATTGGCCATCGACAGTTCGGCGCTGGGCGGCATGTACGCCGGGGCGATCAAACTGGTCGGCAGCGAGGCCGGCGTCGGGGTGAAGCTGGCCGGTAATCTGGCCGCCAGTGGCGGTGACATCCAGATCGATGCCAATGGTCATCTGAGCCTGGCCCAGACGGCTGCCGCCGGTGCAGTCAACGTCACAACCGCGAGCCTCGATGCCCAGGGACCGGTTTATGCGGGCACCAGCCTTGCAGTCACCGCCTCTGGAGACCTCAACACACAACAGAACCTCGCTGCCCGCGACCGCATCAGCCTGTCCAGCGGCGGGCAACTGAGCAATCAGGCGGTGATCGAAGCCGGCGTCAACGCCGACAACAGCCGCAACACCAGCGGTGATGTCAGCCTCGCGGCGCAGACCCTCACCAACAGTGGCAGCGTGATCGCCAGCCGTGCGCTGCAAGCCACGGTGGCACAGACCCTGTTCAACCAGGGTGGGACGCTGAACGGTCAAGGCAGCACGCAAATCTCTACCTCGACCCTGGATAACCGTCAGAAAGGTCGAGTGTTGAGCCAGGGCAGCCTGGGCGTCACCGCCAATCAGGTGTTGAACAGCCAGGACGGCCTGATCACCAGTACCGGCAACCTCAATGCCAACGTCGGGTATCTGGATAACAGCGGCGGTGAACTGTCCAGCCTGACAGTGAGTACCGTGCAGGTGGGGGCTCTGGATAACGTTGCCGGTTTGATCGGCGCCGGGCAGAGCCTGAGTATCACCGCCAGTGGTGCGCTGAATAATCAGGGTGGGCGCGTCCTCGCTCAGCAGGATCTGCGGGTCAGCGCGGGTGCACTGGACAACAGCCAGCGAGGAACGTTGGCCAGCCAGGGCACTTTGGGCCTGAACGTGGCAGGTATGTTGAACAATCAACAAGGCGGAAGTCTGACCAGCACTGGCGCGCTGACTACACAAATTGCCGGAGCGCTGCTCAATCAGTTCGGCCTGATCAACGCGGGCGGCAATCTGCAACTCAGCGCCAATTCGCTGGACAACCGCAACGCCCAACTGTCGAGCGTCGGCGACCTGACGTTAAGCGCCAGTCAGGCGGACAACAGCAGCGGCGGTCAGATCCTGGCCAACGGCGACCTCGCACTGAGCCTCGACCGTTTGAACAATCAGCTCAAGGGCGTGATCGCTGGACAGCGTGATGTCCGGCTCAGCGGCGGGCAGCTGGATAACAGCGGGGCGGGCAGCCTGTACGCGAAACGCAATCTCAACCTGACCCTGGCCAATCAATTGAACAACGCGCAGGGCACCCTGCGCGGCGACGGCACGCTCACGCTGCAAGCGGCGAGCCTGGGCAACAAGGGCGGCAGCGTATCCGGCGTGGGCGGATTGACCGTGACCAGCAGCGGCGCGATTGCCAATCAGGGCGGCGCGCTGCTGACCGACGCCGGTCTGACCTTGAGCAGCGGCAGTCTCGATAACAGCCAGCAAGGTCGCATCGCCGGTAACGGCGTAGTACTCAACACCGGCGCGTTCAGCAACCAGCAAGACGGGAGCCTGACCAGCACTGGCGCGCTCAGCCTCACGGCCGGCCAAGTGGATAACAGCGTGGCTGGCCGCATCGCCAGCGCCATGGCGTTGACTGCAACCGTCACCGGCCTCGATCAGCACGCGGGCGGGCAATTGTTCAGCAACACGGATGTCACCCTGGACTTGAGCAATGGCCTGCTGAACAACCAGGGCGGCTTGCTGACGGCACCGGGTCAACTGCTGTTGAAAAACCTCAACACCGTCGCTAACCAGGGCGGTGAAATTTCCAGTGCCAAGGCGTTCAGCCTGACGGCGCAAAGCCTCGACAACACCGACGGCAAGCTGCTCAGCGACCAGGGTTTGACCGTGCGCATCAATCAGGCACTGACCAACGTCAGAGGCTTGATTTCGGCAGCGAGTGTGGAGGCGCATGCCGCTCGGCTCGACAACAGCAATGGCAACATCAGCAGCGATGCCGACCTGAGCCTGCAACTGGCTGGTGCGTTGCTCAACCAGGGCGGCGCGCTGCTGACCAACGCCGGTCTGACCTTGAACAGCGGCAGTCTCGATAACAGCCAGCAGGGTCGCATCGCCGGTAACGGCGTAGTACTCAACACCGGCGCGTTCAGCAACCAGCAAGGCGGGAGCCTGACCAGTACTGGCGCGCTCAGCCTCACGGCCGGCCAGGTGGATAACAGTGTGGCTGGCCGCATCGCCAGCGCCATGGCGTTGACCGCAACCGTCACCGGCCTCGATCAGCACGCGGGCGGGCAATTGTTCAGCAACACGGATGTCACCCTGGACTTGAGCAATGGCCAGTTGAACAACCAGGGCGGCTTGCTGACGGCACCGGGTCAACTGCTGCTGAAAAACCTCAACACCGTCGCTAACCAGGGCGGTGAAATTTCCAGTGCCAAGGCGTTCAGCCTGACGGCGCAAAGCCTCGACAACACCGACGGCAAGCTGCTCAGCGACCAGGGTTTGACCCTGCGCATCAATCAGGCACTGACCAACGTCAGAGGCTTGATTTCGGCAGCGAGTGTGGATGTTCGCGCCGCTCGGCTCGACAACAGCAACGGCAGCATCAGCAGCGATGTCGACCTGAGCCTGCAACTGACTGGCGCGCTGCTCAACCAGGGCGGCGCGCTGCTGACCAACGCCGGTCTGACCTTGAACAGCGGCAGTCTCGATAACAGCCAGCAAGGTCGCATCGCCGGTAAAGGCGTGCTACTCAACACCGGCGCGTTCAGCAACCAGCAAGGCGGAAGCCTGACCAGCACTGGCGCGCTGACCGCACAAATTGCCGGAGCACTGCTCAATCAGTTCGGGCTGATCAACGCGGGCGGCAATCTGCAACTCAGCGCCAATTCGCTGGACAACCGCAACGCCCAGCTGTCGAGCGTCGGCGATCTGACGTTAAGCGCCAGTCAGGCGGACAACAGCAGCGGCGGTCAGATCCTGGCCAACGGCGACCTCGCACTGAGCCTCGATCGCTTGAACAATCAGCTCAAGGGCGTGATCGCCGGGCAGCGTGATGTCCGGCTCAACGCCGGGCAACTGGATAACAGCGGGGCGGGCAGCCTGTACGCGAAACGCAATCTCAACCTGACCCTGGCCAATCAATTGAACAATACGCAGGGCACCCTGCGTGGCGATGGCACGCTCACGTTGCAAGCGGCGAGCCTGGGCAACAATGGCGGCAGCGTATCCGGCGTGGGCGGATTGACCGTGACCAGCAGTGGCGCGATTGCCAACCAGGGCGGCGCACTGCTGACCAACGCCGGTCTGACCTTGAACAGCGGCAGTCTCGATAACAGCCAGCAGGGTCGCATCGCCGGTAAAGGCGTGACACTCAACACCGGCGCGTTCAGCAACCAGCAAGGCGGAAGCCTGACCAGCACTGGCGCGCTGACCGCACAAATTGCCGGAGCACTGCTCAATCAGTTCGGGCTGATCAACGCGGGCGGCAATCTGCAACTCAGCGCCAATACGCTGGACAACCGCAACGCCCAACTGTCGAGCGTCGGCGACCTGACGTTAAGCGCCAGTCAGGCGGACAACAGCAGCGGCCAGATCCTGGCCAACGGCGACCTCTCACTGAGCCTCGACCGCTTGAACAATCAGCTCAAGGGTGTGATCGCCGGACAGCGTGATGTCCAGCTCAACGCCGGGCAGCTGGATAACAGCGGGGCGGGCAGCCTGTACGCGAAACGCAATCTCAACCTGACCCTGGCCAACCAATTGAACAACACGCAGGGCACCCTGCGTGGCGACGGCACGCTCACGCTGCAAGCGGCGAGCCTGGGCAACAAGGGGGGCAGCGTATCCGGCGTGGGCGGATTGACCGTGACCAGCAGCGGCGCGATCGCCAACCAGGGCGGCACGTTGCTGACCAACGCCGGGCTGACCTTGAACAGCGGCAGTCTCGATAACAGCCAGCAGGGTCGCATCGCCGGCAAAGGCGTGACACTCAACACCGGCGCGTTCAGCAACCAGCAAGGCGGGAGCCTGACCAGTACTGGCGCGCTCAGCCTCACGGCCGGCCAGGTGGATAACAGCGTGGCTGGCCGCATCGCCAGCGCCATGGCGTTGACCGCAACCGTCACCGGCCTCGATCAGCACGCGGACGGGCAATTGTTCAGCAACACGGATGTCACCCTGGACTTGAGCAATGGCCAGTTGAACAACCAGGGTGGTTTGCTGACCGCACCGGGTCAACTGCTGCTGAAAAACCTCAATGCCGTCGCTAACCAGGGCGGTGAAATTTCCAGTGCCAAGGCGTTCAGCCTGACGGCGCAAAGCCTCGACAACACCGACGGCAAACTGCTCAGCGACCAGGGTTTGACCGTACGCATCAATCAGGCACTGACCAACGTCAGAGGCTTGATTTCGGCAGCGAGTGTGGATGCGCGTGCCGCTCGGCTCGACAACAGCAACGGCAGCATCAGCAGCGATGCCGACCTGAGCCTGCAACTGGCTGGCGCGCTGCTCAACCAGGGCGGTGAACTGTCCAGCGCCGGCAACACCACCCTCGTTGCCATGAGCCTGGGCAACGGCAGCGGCCAGGTGCTGGCCGATCAGCGCCTGAGCCTGATGATCAGCGGCGCCGTGGATAACCAGGCCGGTACTTTGGGGGCCGGGCAAGGGCTGAGCATCAACGCCGCAAGCCTGGATAACCGTCAGGCGGGCAGCCTGGTGACTGACGGTAACCTCGACCTCGGCCTCGGCGGCCTGCTGAACAACCAGAGCGGCGGCAGCGTGCAGGCCAAGGGCCTGATGAACCTGCAAAGCCTGAACCTGGATAACCGCGGTGGTCGCATCTCGGGCAACAATCTGCTGAACTTGCGCAATGGCTCGTCGGACAATCGCGGCGGTGTCATTCGTGCCGACAAGGACCTGCAGCTCTACATCGATCAATTGGACAACCGCCAGCAAGGCCTGCTCAGCAGCAAGGCCGGCATTGGTTTCACTGGTCAGCGTCTGGATAACCAGGGTGGCTTGCTCAGCGCCGTGGGCTTGCTGCAACTGCAAGCAGGCGTAGTGCTCAACAACGCAGGTCGTATCGCCAGTCAGAGCGACCTGATTGCCAATGCCGACACGATGACCCAGCAGGGTGGCGAGATGGTCGCCCAAGGCACTCTGACGCTGACCGGCACCACGCTGGATAACAGCCGGGGCGGTTTGGTCGGGGCGACAAAAGCGCTGAAACTCAATGTCGGTGACATCGACAACCGCTCGGGTGAAATCTCCAGTCAGGTTGATGTCGCCATCGTCGGCCAACAACTGAACAACAGCGACGGCGGCAAGGTACTGGCGGGCACCGCACTGGGACTGAGCGTTGCGAACCTGATCAATCAGAACAAGGGGCTACTGTTCGGCGACATGCTCAGCCTCAACGGCAAGAGTCTGAGCAATGCCGGGGGCACGCTCGCCAGCCAGCAGGGTCTCGCTATCAACCTTGCGGGCGCTCTGGACAACAGCGCCGGCCTGCTCAGCAGTGAAGGGACCCTGACGGTCAGCACCGCCAGCCTGAACAACAGTGCGGGCAGTCTCTCCGCTGCCAATGCGCTGACCGTAACGACCACTGGCGTACTGAGCAATCAGGGTGGCTCGATCACCACCGATGCCGGGCTGACCCTCAACAGTGCC
The DNA here is from genome assembly GCF_002113025.1 of Pseudomonas sp. B28(2017). Classification (GTDB taxonomy): domain Bacteria; phylum Pseudomonadota; class Gammaproteobacteria; order Pseudomonadales; family Pseudomonadaceae; genus Aquipseudomonas. The sequence continues at coordinate 254,038 of NZ_NEJH01000005.1, forward strand.
AGTCTCGATAACCGAAACGGCGGTGTGCTGTCCGGCAAAGGCGCGACTCGGGTCAGCACCGGTGCTTTCGACAACAGCCACGGCGGTCGCCTGACCAGCGCCAACACCCTGGACTTGAGCGCCGCCCAAGTGATCAACCAGGACACCGGCAGGATTGCCAGTGCCATGGCGCTGACTGCAACCGTCACGGGCCTTGACCAGCAGGGCGGTGAGCTGTTCAGCAATACGGCGCTGAGCCTTGATCTGAACCACGGCCAGTTGAATAACCAGGGTGGCTTGATCAACGCGCCCGGCGCGTTGCTGCTGAAAAATCTCAATGGCGTCGCTAACAATAATGGCGAAATCTCCAGCGCCCAAGCCTTTACTGTCGACGCTCAAACACTCGACAACAGCGGCGGCAAGCTGCTCAGTTATCAAGCGCTGACGCTGCGACTGGCGCAGGCGATGAGCAACATCAACGGCATCATCTCCGCTGCCGCGCTGAACGCGCATAGCGCCAGCCTGGACAACAGCAGTGGTTTGATCAGCAGCCGTAATGGCCTGAGTCTGGCCGTTGACAACAGTTTCACCAACCACAACGGCACCTTGATCGCCGACGGCAATCTGCTGCTCAGCGCTGCTACAACGGACAACAGCCTGGGGCAGATCGCCGGTAAACAAGACGTCACCGCCAGCATCGGCAGCTTGCAACAACAGGGCGGGCAGATGATCGCCCAAGGTAACCTGAGCCTGACCGGCGATCGCCTGGACAACCGCCTGAACGGCTTCGTCGGTGCGACGGGCACACTGGATATCAAGGTGGGCAACGTCGACAACCGTGGTGGCGAACTCTCCACCAAGGGCAACCTGACCCTGGTCGGCCAGCAACTGGATAACAGTGACAATGGACAAGTTCTTGCCCAGAACACCCTGCTGCTGACAGTCGATCAAATCATCAACCGCAACAAAGGCCTGCTCTTTGGCAAGACCGGATTAAGCGTGACCGGCACCGGGCTGGATAACACCGGCGGATCCTTGCTCAGCCAGCAGAGCATCGACGTTGACCTCGGCGCTACGCTGGACAACAGCCTCGGTCTGTTCAGCAGCGAAGGTTCGCTCGGCGCGCGGGTGGGCAATCTGGTCAACACGGCAGGCAGCTTTTCCAGCGCCGGTAGCTTGAGCGTCAGTAGCACTGGGGCAATCAGCAACCAGGGCGGGCAACTGGTCACCGACGCCAACCTCAACCTGCACAGCGCCAGCCTCGACAATCGGCAGCAGGGCCGGATCAGCGGCAAAGGCCCTGTCTCGATTCAAACCGGTGCCTTCGACAACAGCCAGAGTGGCCGCGTCAGCAGCGCCAGTCGCCTCGACGTGACCGCCGCACAACTGACCAACCAGGCAGGTGGCAGCATCGGCAGTAGCGATGCACTGACCGTCAGCGTCACGGGGCTGGACCAGCAAAACGGCACCTTGTTCAGCAACAGCGCCCTGACCCTCGACTTGAACAACGGCCAGTTGAACAATCAGGGTGGCCTGATCAATGCACCGCTTCTGCAGCTGAACAACCTCAACGGCGTCGCTAACCAGAGCGGGGAAATCTCCAGCGCCCAAGCCTTTACCCTGGCGTCGCAAAACTTCGACAACAGCGGCGGCAAGCTGCTGAGCAACCAGGGCCTGACCCTGCGCATCACTCAGGCACTGAGCAACATCAACGGCATGATTGCTGCCACCAGCCTCGACGCGGGCGCCGGCACGCTGGACAACAGCGGCGGCCTCCTGACCAGCCGGGGCAACCTCGCGCTCAACGTCAATGGCCTGCTGACCAACCAGAACAACGGCCTGATCAACGCTGTGCAGGCACTCAACCTCAATTCCGCCGGCCTGAACAACCGGGGCGGCCAACTGCTCGGTGGCACCGCGCTGACGGTCAACGCGGCGAACCTGGACAACACCGCCAATGGCCTGATCAATAGCCAGGGCGGATTGAGCCTGACCGCCAACAGCCTGGACTCCAGCAACGGCGGCGAAGTGTCGGCAAAAAGCGACATCGATCTGACCCTCGGTGCCTTGAGCCAGAACGGTGGTCGATTGCTCGGCAGTGCCGGAATCACCCTGAACCTGAGTGGCGGCGACCTGAGCAACCGCAACGGCCTGATCACCGCCCACGGTCCACTGAACATCAACCACCTGCGTGACCTGAACAACCAGGGCGGTGAAGTTTCCAGTAGCCAAAGTGTTGCTCTGGGCGGACGCACCATCGACAACAATGGCGGCAAACTGATCAGCAGCAACCTGCTGAGCCTCAACGCCACCGGCAGCCTGCTCAACCAGAACGGCCTGATCTCCGGCTGGCAGGGCCTCACCGTGACGGGCGCCAGCCTCGACAACCGCAACAACGGCACGCTCTCCAGCCGCAACGGCAACCTCGGCGTGAACCTCAGTGGCGGCTTGCTCAACAGTGGTGCCGGTGCCTTGGTCAGCCAAAGTGCACTCACCGTCAACGCCGCCAGCCTCGACAACAGCGGCGGCATCCTGTCCAGTGGCGCCGGCCAGACCCTGACCCTCAGCGGCCTGCTGAACAACAGCCAGAACGGCCTGATCGATAGCGGTGCGGCCCTCGTCGTGCAAGCCATGACCCTCGGCAATGCGGCGGGTGTGATCAACGCGCAACAGAGCCTGAGCTTCACCGGTACCCACCTGGACAACACGGCCGGTAGCCTGGTTGGCAATGGTGCGGTCAGCCTCGACTTGCTCGGCGTCCTGACCAACACCAGCGGCAAACTCGCCAGTGCCGGCCCGCTACTGATTCAAGGTGCGAGCCAGATCAACAACCAGGGTGGGCAACTGGCGAGCCAGTCTCTGCTGACCCTGCTCACCGGCGGCCTCGACAACAGCAATCGCGGCACCGTGGCCGCCAACGGTCAACTATTGCTCGCGGCAACGGGCGCCGTGCAGAACAACGCCGATGGCTTGATCTACAGCAAGAATGGTGGCGTGCAACTGCAAGCCGCCAATCTGGCCAATAACCTCGGTGCACTGCAAGGCCAGGGTTCGCTGAGCCTCACTGTCGCCGGTGACATCGACAACCATAGCGGTCGCATCATCGCCCAAGGCAGCGACCTGACCGTCATTGCCGGCAACCTCGACAACCGCGGCGGCGTGCTGGCCAGCCTGCAAGGCGCGTTCACCGCCCACCTCACCGGCGTGCTGAAAAACGGCTACGACCCAAGCAACAACAACCAGGGCGGCGTCACCCAGGCCCAGCGCCTGGACCTGACCGCGCTGGCTGGTATCAACAACTACGGCGGGCGTATCGCTGCGCAAGCCGGCGATACGATCGTCCATACCGCTGACTTCGACAACCGCAATGGCGGCCTTTACGCCCGGGGTCGAGTCAGTGTCACTGGTAACAACTTCGACAACAGCGGCAGCAATGACGGCCAGATCGCCGGCAGCCAGATCGACCTGACCCTGAGCGGTGCTCTGAACAACCGCCTGGGCATCATCGAAAGCGACAGTACCCTGGCGATCACCGCCGCGAGTATCGACAACCAGACGGGTCAACTACGTGCCCTCGGCACCGGTGGCGCTACCCAATTCAACATCGGTAGCCTGTTCGATAACCGTTATGGCACTGTCGAAAGCGCCAACAGCGACCTGACCCTTGCTGCCGGCAACTTCCTTAACACCGGCGGCACCCTGTTGCATGTCGGCACCGGCACTTTTGGCCTGTCCATGGCCAATGTCGTCAACGCCGGCGGCAGCATCGTCACCCGTGGCGGCCTGACTCTAAACGCGGACACCTGGACCAACAGCAGCGTCATTCAGGCCGGGCGCCTGAACGTCAACGTCAACAACTTCAGCCAAACCGCCGGCGGCCAACTCCTGGCCTCCGACAGTTTCACTGGGAGCGGGGGCAATTGGTACAACGATGGGGTTATAGCCAGTGACGGCAGTCTGTACCTGGGCTTGGCCGGCAGCTACACCGGCAATGGCCGGGCAAGTAGCCTCGGTGCCTTGACGCTGAACGCCGGGCAGCTCTACTTGCCCGCAACTGCCAGGATCGCCGGCGGCGGGGCGACCCACCTCAATGTAAGCGGACAACTGACCAACCTGGGCCAACTGACTTCAGCGGCCGGGCTAACCGTCAACGCGGGGGCGGTGAGCAACTACGGCACCTTGGGCAGCACCGGCGACCTAAACCTGACCACCTCGACATTACTCAATGAGCATGGGCTGATCTTCGCCGGGGGCAACCTGGTGTTGGCGGTCAACAGCTTCACCAACCATCTGGCCGATGTCTACGGCCTGGGTGACGTGCGCATCGGCGGTGATGGCGGCGCGGCGCGGGCGGCCAGCGTGTACAACATAGCCGGCAGCCTGGAAAGCGTTGGTGACTTCAGCCTCAAGGCTGCCGTGTTCGAGAACCGCACCGACGGCGATACGGCGTCCGCCAATCGTTCACTGGTCTCGGGTTTTATTGCCAATATCTGTAATGACTGCCAAGGGGACGATTGGATCGTTACCCTGGCAGCGCATGAACTGTTCGAGAGCAGCGACAGTGATACCAGTGCGGCGGCCACCCTGTCGGCGGGGCGGAATTTTGACTTCCAAGGCGGCAGTTTCCTCAACAGCAAAAGTAGCGTGAGTGCCGGCGGCGATATCACGATTCAGGCCGATAGCCTGCAAAACATTGGCTCCGTGGCCGGGACGATGGAGCGGATCCGCACCTACCAAATCAGCCTGAAAGACAGTGCGATGAATCGCTTCTTCGCCGAGGTGGTCACCCCCTACAACCAAACTAACAACCCCATCTTCCCGCTTGTGTATTACCTGGATACCAACGGGAACATTCGCACGGCGACCGCCAAATCGTATCTGGGGCGCGAACCCGGGCATGACGGTGGCAGCTATGAGTTCGTCAAACTGACCGACACCGTAACCGGTCTGGTGATCAATAATCGATGGGGTTACGGTTTTCCTCTGCCGGGCCTGAGCTACGGTTTTGAAGGCCAGATCACCTCCCAGTACGACCCCAGCCATCTGGTCGAGCTGCCCAGCCGGTTAAGCCAGCTCACGCCGATTACCGACATCGAAGTTGCCACCGACAACACCGGCGCTGCCAGCACCGGCACCGTGCGTAACGCGGTGATTCAGGCCGGTGGAAAAGTCGCGATTACGGCCACGCAGGACCTGGTCAACAGCGTGATTCACGAGGATTACGCCTACGCTGGCAGCGCCAGCAAGGTGCAGGACACCCAAACGAGCGCCGGCCCGCGAGTGCAGGTCAGGATCAATGCGCAACTGCCACCGGACCTCGCCCAACAACAGGTCAATCCGTTGGCCCTACCAGGCTTCAGCCTGCCAACCGGCCAGAACGGCCTGTTCCGCCTGAGCGGGCAGGGCGGCAACAGTGCCCAGGCCACTTCGGCTAACGCTGCGCCACAAAGCTGGACATTTGGTGGCGTCAGTGTCGCCTTGGCTCAACGCGACCAGACCGTGCCGGTTGCTCAAGTGCGCGATATCCAGCTGAGCGATATCACGCAGACCTCGGCCGCCAGCCGTCAGGTGGTCGCGGACGCCCGTCAAGGCGCCGGCGTTATCAGCAATGCATCGTCGATCAATGTCACGGCGCCGAGCGATGGCGGTGCCGGCAGCGTCGTCGTGCCGGGGCGCAGCGCCGATGCGCCCGCTGCTACTGCCGTCAGCGATATAACCGGCGCGAACCTGTCCAGTCAGCCCGGTGTCGTCGCTCCGCTGCCAGGTCAGCCCGGTGTCGTCGTTCCGCTACCAGGTCAGCCCGGCGTAGTCGCTCCGGTGCCAGGTCAGCCCGGTGTCGTCGCTCCGCAGCCAGGTCGGCCCGGTGTTGTCACTCCGCTACCAGGTCAGCCCGGTGTCGTCGCTCCGTTGCCAGGTCGGCCCGGTGTCGTCGCTCCGCCGCCAGGTCAGCCCGGTGTCGTCGCTCCGCTGCCAGGTCAACCCGCCGCCGTAGCTCCGCTGTCCGGCCAAACATCGCCGGCCATTGCGCAAATCACCCCGGCAGCCAGCCAGACCGTCGCCCGGGTGCAAGGCCTGCCGAGCAGCAGCGGTCAGTCCAAACCGCACAAATACCTGATCGAAACCAACCCGGTCCTCACCGACCTCAAGCAGTTCATGAGCTCGGACTACCTGCTGGGCAACCTCGGCTACGACCCTGACGACAGCGCCAAGCGCCTCGGCGATGGTCTTTATGAACAACGCCTGATTCAGCAAGCGGTGGTCGCCCGTACCGGTCAACGCTTTCTCGATGGCCTGACCTCGGACGAGGCCATGTTCAAGTACCTCATGAACAACGCCATCGCCAGCAAACAGGAACTCAACCTGTCGCTGGGCGTATCCCTCAGCGCCGAACAGGTCGCAGCACTCACCCACGACATCGTCTGGATGGAAACCATGCAGGTCAATGGCGAGGACGTGCTGGTGCCGGTGCTGTACCTGGCCAACGCCAACAATCGCCTGGCACCCAACGGGGCACTGATCCAGGGCCGCGACGTGACCCTGATCGCCGGGCACGACCTGAACAACGCCGGTACTCTGCGCGCCAGCAACAACCTGGCTGCCATGGCCGGCAATGACCTGGTCAACAGCGGCCTGGTCGAAGCCGGCAATCGCCTCGACCTGCTGGCGGGAAACAACCTCATCAACAAAGCCGGCGGCATCATTGCCGGGCGAGATGTCAGCCTGACCAGTATCCGTGGTGATGTGCTGAACGAACGCACGGTCACCGGCTATGACACCCGCACGGGCAACAGCAGTTTGCACCGCGATTTTGTCGACAACGCTGCGCGCATCGAAGCGGCCAATGACCTGACCATTCAGGCTGGGCGCGATGTAAACAACGTCGGCAGCGTCCTGCAAAGCGGCCGTGACCTCAGCATCAGCGCCGGCCGCGACGTCAGCATCACCTCCGCCGCACAGGTGAGCAGCAACACCCTCGGCACCACCTACCGCGACCAGAGCATCAGCCAAAACGGCTCCAGCCTCGACGCCGGGCGCGACCTGTCGATCAATGCCGGGCGCGACCTCACGGCCATCGCCAGCCAGCTCGACGCCAAGCGCAACATCGCCCTGGCCGCCACGGACAACCTCACTTTGGCCTCGGCAGCGGACGAGGCGCATAGCTACAGCAAAAGCAAAAAAGTCACGACGCAGGAAGATCACGTCAGCCAGGTCGGCACCAGCCTCACCGCCGGCGGCAACGTCGCCCTGAGCGCCGGCCAGGACCTGAGCCTGCTCTCCAGCCGGGTCAGCGCCGGTGATGAAGCCTACCTGGTGGCCGGCGGCAATCTTGAGTTGCTGGCTGCACAGGACAGCGACTATTCGCTGTATGACATGAAGAAGAAGGGCAGCTTCGGCAGCAAAAAGACCCAGCGCGACGAAGTCACCGATGTGAAAAACATCGGCAGTGAAATCAAGACCGGTGGCGATCTGAGTTTGGTCAGTGGTGGCGATCAGCGCTACCAGGGCGCCAAGCTCAACAGTGGCAACGACCTGACCCTCGACAGCGGCGGCAGCATCACCTTCGAAGCGGTCAAGGACCTGCACCAGGAGAGCCACGAGAAGAGCAGCAGCAACCTGGCGTGGACCAGCGCCAAGGGCAAGGGCAACACCGACGAAACCGTGCGCCAAAGCCAACTGGTGGCACAGGGCGAGCTGGCGATGAGGGCCGCTGGAAAAATCACGATCGACATAAAACAGATTGATCAGAAAACCGTTAGTGAAACCATCGATGCAATGGTGAAAGCTGAGCCCGAACTAGCGTGGATAAAACAGGCGGAAGCCAACGGTCAGGTCGATTGGAGGCTGGTCAAGGAAATCCATGACAGCTGGAAGTATGACAACTCCGGACTCGGGGCTGCATCTGCGTTAGTCATTGCCATTGTCGCCAGCATGTTTCTCGGTCCTATGATGGGAGCCGTGGCCACCAACTTCACCGTGGGTACCGTGAATAGCGGTGGCGATTTGGGAGCTGGCCTGAAAGCTACCGTCAGCAAAGATGCAATCAAGGGTTATGCCACGCAATTTGCTACCGGCTATGCATTGAATGGTCTCGATGGGATGGTGAGTGGCTGGAGTACCGATGGCGCGCTCATCCTGAAAGCGGACGGGATCATGAATCCCGGCTATTCGGCAAACATGCTGGATTGGAACACCGTCAGTCAGAACGTCCTGCGTAGCACGGCACATGCACTGGTTGCAGGCTCTATCAACACAGCCATCAATGGAGGCAGTTTAAAAGACAATCTGGGTTCCTCCCTGGTCTCTGAAGGGCTGGATCTTGCCGCTGCCTTTGGCAATAAACAGGTTGGAGACCTCGCGGATCATTTGAACGTCGATCCAGGGTCGGCACAGAAAATACTGATGCATGCAATCTTGGGAGGTGCACTTTCGGCGGCAAGGGGGGGCGACTTCAAGACCGGAGCCTTGGCGGGGGCGGCAGCGGAGGGCCTGAGTGCGATTACAACCGAGGCCTTAGGTAACTATCTGGATTCGCGTTTTGCCACCGATGATCAATTCAAGGTGGGCACCGCTCAGATTATCGGAGTTCTGGCTGGCGCCATGGGTGGTGGCGATCCAGAGATTGCAAGCTGGGTAGCGGGTAATGCCGAGCGTTACAATCAGCAAGTGCACAGAGAGGCAGCAGCCCGTTTGGAGAAAGGCTTCGCTACTCTGCATGAGCAAAACCAGTTTGTGGATCTGCAGCCACAGGATGTACTGGCAGACCTGCAGAAAATTGCCGATGGTGAAAAAGACCCTGCGAAGCTGAACCCTCGAACTGTTGAATTTCTGAATCAATTCTCTCCTGGGGATCTTCGTGAAATTTTCTTTGAGCCGACTCTGACGGAGCAAATTGTCGGGCTGGGTATTGACCTGTTTTTCCCCACGCCAACCGGGAAGGGTAAAGCGGCGGTGGCAATCTCTGGCCCGGTAGGCAAAGAGATTCTGGAGGCCTTGGAGAAAAAGTTCGGTGCGGCGTTGGCGGAGGGAGGTGCAAAAGGTAGCTCGTTGGCAGGGAAAACCATTGATGATTTGTCGAGCGCGGGAAAAATGTTGGACCCCGCAGATAAATCAGGTCAGCTTTCGCTGGCTGGTCGAGCGCTCCAGAAGCATGGCAGCCGAGAAGGTAGTGCATTCCCTAGCGTTAAAGGCAGTCCTTCCGAAATCAATGCTCAAGGTCAAAAAATAGCTGATGAAATTCTGAGTAATCCCGCGTCATCCGTAACCTACAAAGATACCGGGAGATTTGGGAAAGTAATGGATGTAGTTGCTCCCGATGGAAGGGGGCTACGCTATGATGCTAGTGGGAAATTTATTGGCCTGTTGGAGCCGCCGAAGCCATGAAACATTTATCCTCTTTGATGAGTAGCCCTCCAGATCGAGAAAATTTGGTGTACGAAATTTGGTTGGGAACTGACCAGCTAGCTGAAATATCCCATGAGCCTGGAAGACCAGTTGAAATCGAAATATACCCGCCTGCTGAGGGCGGGACATGGTTTTTTGAACTTGACGAGTTCTTGTCTCTGTTGAATCAGGCAACTAAGAACTTAAAATAGCTACAGTTAAGTTGCTGCAAAAGGTATACAGAAGGCTCCGGGTTTAGGAGAGATAGATGACTTCTTTGCATCACAATCGACTAACCTCAATAAAAGCTGGGCGCAAAATTTGGTGCAGGAAAAGGGGACAGATTTGAATGGCACTTACTTAACATGTTTAGCGTGTCCGTTTTTCCTGACATCCGCCCTTGCTGACCGACGTGATTTAGTCAGCAAGGGGTAGGCTTGAGGTCTTCGTTTTATGGCTCGCGGTTCGATACGACCAGGTCGGTTTCCAACGCGCCTTTGAGCGATCAGCGTCAATAAATTTGACAGGTCATTCTCTTCTTCAGGGTTGCCATATTGTCGCAGCGCCAGCCATAGCTGAAGGCTGTGTTTGAAGCTCAGTTCGCGAGGTAAGCAGTCAGCTAATAGAGCCGCTTGCGCCATCAGCATTCGGATTAGATTGTGTGCCAACAGATAGACCCATTCACTACTAGGTACTGCTGTGGGGACCACCGTAGGATTTAAAGGCGGACCGATTATATCTGAACAGCTAAAACTGCTAGTGGGTGATACGGCTGCTGGAGTTTTCAGAAATATGGCAGGAGCGGGTATATCAGAGGTAATAGGGGGTAAAGTGAAGTCGGTAGGTGATAATCAATGAAGCCGAAAAGTGTTGGGTTGTATCTATTTTTTATACTGGTTGTATATTCTGTGTTGTTGTTTTATTTGGTGGGGTTGTGTGGAGGCCTAATAGGCGCAATAATTAATTATTTAAAGCGTGATGTCTGGGTCTTTAATGGAGAGGGTTTTTTTGTTTCATTGAGGTTTTCTCTTGTTTATGGTGTTGGTGCGGCGATCGGAGTTTGGGTCTTTTCAAAGATTGAAGAAATTAAGAGGAAGCGAAAAGGGTAGCTTGGAGTTTTGTAGATCAAGGGTTGATGTGTTTGCTATCGGTGATATATATGTATAGGGCATATAAGTTGGTGGGCTTGGGTAGCGGACAATACGGCCAATACGGCCAATGCGTCCAGCAATTTGCAAAGCTCGACCTAGACTTGGTTGCTTATATCAGAGACTCGACTAACAACTATACGTGGGCGGCTTTCCCCGTTGCACTAATCCTGACTGGAACAAAACACCGACTGTCAGCGATAAGGTTCGTGATCATCTTTCAGGTCGCGTGCTTGATGCGCAGGGTGGTTTCCGCTCGCCTGTTCTTGTTGATGGAGAGGCCTTCATCCCACGCTTCCTGCCTTGTGGTGACGCTTCGTGTATTACAAGCGGTGCCAATATTGACGGGAATGACCCGGAAACGAAGCGCTGGATCAATGCCAAGAATACGAAGGCGGTAAATCAATCATTAGAGGATAAAAAATGAAACCGAAAACAGTGGGTTTTAATTTGTTTGTTTTATTGGCTTTGTATAGTTTTTCATTGTTTTTGGTGGTGGGGGTTTGTGCCGTTTTTTTTGGCGCCTCCGTGAATTATTTTAAGCATGATGTTTGGACATTTAGTGGTGAGGACATTACGAAAATTCTGAAAATGGCTAGTATTTATGGTTTTTTTGCTGCAGTCGGGATTTGGATCAAATCAAAAATAAATGAACGTAAAAAAAATAAAGAGCATCGGTGATTGTCTCAGGCCCCCACTTCTGACATTACCAAGCTGCCAATCTAACGCCAAGTATCTTCCGCCAGCCTAGAACGATGTCTAACCGCACCAAGGTAAACGGGAACAGACCACGTTCTCGGTGCTGATTGGTGCTGGTTGGCACATAAAAGTGGTCTGCCCCCGTTTCGCTTCCTGAGCAACCTCGGCTTCAACCCGGACATCAGAGCCAAGCGACTGGGCGATGGTCTGTATGAGCAGCGCCTGATCCAGCAGGCCGTCATGGCGCGTACCGGTCAGCGTTTTATCGATGGCCAGACCACCGATGAAGGCTTGTTCAAGTACCTGATGAACAACACCATCGCCAGCAAACAGGAACTCAACCTGTCGCTGGGCGTATCCCTCAGCGCCGAACAGGTCGCAGCACTCACCCACGACATCGTCTGGATGGAAACCATGCAGGTCAATGGCGAGGACGTGCTGGTGCCGGTGCTGTACCTGGCCAACGCCAACAATCGCCTGGCACCCAACGGGGCACTGATCCAGGGCAACGACGTCACCCTGATCGCCGGCCAGGACCTGAACAACGCCGGCACCTTGCGCGCCACCCACAACCTGTCGGCCAGCGCGGGCAACGATCTGGTCAACAGCGGCCTGGTCGAAGCCGGCAACCGCCTCGACCTGCTGGCGGGAAACAACCTGGCCAACAGGGCCGGAGGCATCATCGCGGGCCGTGACGTCAGCCTTACTGCCGTCAACGGTGACGTGATCAACGAGCGCAGCGTGACCACCGCGCAAGCCAGCAACGGTGATTTCAGCACCGGCCGCGCGTACGCCGATAGCGCCGCCCGTATCGAAGCCGCCAACGATCTGACCATCAAGGCCGGTCGTGACGTCAACAACGTCGGCGGGATGCTACAGAGCGGCCGCGACACTACGATCAACGCCGGTCGGGATGTGAATCTGGTTTCCGCGCAGGCCGAAAACAAGGTTGCGAGCGGCAGCAGCTTTCTCGACCAAAACATCACCCAGATGAGTGGTTCGGTCAGCGCCGGTCGTGACCTCTCGGTCAATGCGGGGCGCGACATCAGCGTCATCGCCAGCCAGCTCGACGCCAAGCGCAACATCGCCCTGGCCGCCACGGACAACCTCACTTTGGCCTCGGCAGCGGACGAGGCGCATAGCTACAGCAAAAGCAAAAAAGTCACGACGCAGGAAGACCATGTCAGCCAGGTCGGCACCCGCCTCACCGCCGGCGGCAACGTCGCCCTGAGCGCCGGCCAGGACCTGACCCTGCTCTCCAGCCGGGTCAGTGCCGGTGATGAAGCCTACCTGGTGGCGGGCGGCAATCTTGAGTTGCTGGCTGCACAGGACAGCGATTACTCGCTGTACGACATGAAGAAGAAGGGCGCTTTCGGCGCCAAGAAAACCCGGCACGATGAAGTCACCGATGTGAAAAGCATCGGCAGCGAAATCACCGCCAGCGGCAACCTGACGTTGAAAAGCGATGGGGATCAGCGTTATCAGGTGGCGAAGCTGGAGAGTGGCAAGGACCTCACGCTGGACAGTGGTGGCAGCATCACTTTCGAGGCGGTGAAGGACTTGCATGATGAGAGCCATACCAAGAGCAATGGTGATGCGTTCTGGACCTCGTCGAAAGGCAAGGGCAACACCGACGAGACCCTGCGCCAGACCCAGATGATTGCCAAAGGCAACATCACCATCAACGCCGTCGACGGCCTGCACATCGACCTCAAACAGGTTGACCAGCAAACCGTCAGTCAATCCATCGATGCGATGGTCAAGGCCGATCCGCAACTGGCGTGGCTGAAACAGGCTGAAGCACGGGGTGATGTCGACTGGCGGTTGGTCAAGGAAATCCACGAGTCGTTCAAGTATGAGAACTCGGGGTTGGGGCCGGCTTCGCAGCTCATCATTGCGATTGCATTGGCTGCCGTCATGGGGCCGATGATGGCCGGCATGAACACGATGATGCAGGCGGTCGCGGTGAGTGCGGCGACAAAGGCCACGGTCAGCACCATCGACAACCGGGGCAACCTAGGGAAAGTCGTCAAAGACGTCACATCGAAAGACAGTATCAAAGGTTATGTCGTTGCCGCTGCTACGGCGGGTGTCGCTAAGGGGCTCAACTACAACCCGGGTGCACTTGGGTTTGATGTTCAGAGCTTGAACACCGTGGTGATCAAGGTGGCCGCCGATGCGGCGATCAAGACCGCTGTTTATGGAGGAAGCTTTAAGGACAACCTTGCCAGTGCTGCGGCTGGCACGGCCGCAAGCATCGGTGGTGCACTCGGGGCCGGGAAAATCGGGGACATGACCCTGGCAGAGGGGAGTCTTGAGAAAATCCTCCTGCATGCGGGGCTGGGTGGGTTGTTGGCCGAAGCGATGGGCGGTGATTTCCGTACGGGAGCGCTGGCGGGCGGAGCTAATGAAGTACTGGTCGGATTACTGGGCGACAAACTTCTGCCTTCGAACCTTGTTCCAAGCACCACGGACTACAACCAGGCCCAGGCGAATCTGATGGCGTTATCGCAGATTGTCGGGGTATTGGGTGCCGCGGCCGCTGGAGGAGATCTGAATGTTGCTATGGCTGTGGCGGCGAATGCTACCCAGAACAACTTCTTGGGCGATCACTCCAAAGCTCAACGTGACCGTGCGCGTGAAGCGTTTGAAAATGATCATGGGATTGAATCTGCTAAGCAGTTAGTAAAGTTAGACAGAGCGGACCAACGCAGTGATGATTTGCTCGCGGCATTTCATAACAACCCTGCTTCCCTTTCCAGAGCCGACCAGATAGAGCTTCAGGCCTATCTCCAGGTGTATGGCTATGAGCAAAGTCTCAAGTACGGTCCGGAAGTTGCCGAGGCCAGTGTTCAGCAACTGCTTCGTGACGGCCCGGTCCCTACCGATGAATATCACTATGCAGGTATGGATGACGTAAAAAATGCTTACGCGGATGCTGCGCGTGAGCAGGCAGGAGGGTTTTGGGCGCAACTTGGATGGACCAGGCCCAAGACCGAAAACGAACTGACTTATAAGGACGCTTTAGGTTATCTGCGTGTCAACGATGAACAACAGGGCCTGGCAAACATCGGTGGACCTGCAACCTATGCGCTTTCAGGTCCATTAGGCGCCGCCATTCGTCTTGCCGCCACTGCGAATGGGGTGCTTCAGGCGACCTATGGCGTCAATCAGGCGATCAATGGTGATACGTGGAATGCCGTTGGAAACATCGTGGTTGGGGCGATGGGGGCTGCCAGTCTGGGGATTCCAGGTGTCAAGGTACCTGGTTCCTTAGGTGCAAAAGGAGTCGTGACTTGGCAGGGTTCAGGCCCTACGCCAGGAGTACTGGGCTTGGAGCCTGGTTCCGTATCATCCAAAGCTATACAAAATTACTTCCCCAGCACAAAAAATGGCTCCATTGAGTTTGTTTTTGATCCTAAAACAAGCACTTTCGTTGTCGGTAAGCCAGCTGAGAATCTTGGAGGCTCTCCACATCAACAGCTGGCAAAGACTATAAATTCCGATGCATCTACCCTAGTCGGTGGTATGTTTAGGCGAGGGCCCAACGGAGAGATGATAACTAATGAATTTAGCGGCCACTATTGGAAGAACTGGAGTCCTGAGGTTAGAGTTAAGTTTGAACAGGTCCTCAAGCAATATGATCTTAATGTCAAACATTATCCTGGGATGTAAGGCATGACTACCGCCGGAGAAAATATCTTAAATAGCGATCTCGTCATTGTCAGAGACGAGCTAGGTCGCTGGAAACTTGAAAGTGCTGGAGTTTATTTTTTTCTAATTGAAGCGTCAGATTTTAAGCGAATTATCTCATTGCTTGAGATGCCAATTAATGATGTTAAATTAGCGTTAGGTCCGGATTTTCCCTATATGAGCGTTGCAGAGGTAGGGTTAAAGCACGATTCTGACTACTGGATAAGCCTCGCTATTTCTTGGGTGGCGGGCAGCTCAGTTCGAGACGCTTTTGCTTTTATAGATGACCTGAAAAGACTGTCGAAAGATAAGGCTGTCTCACAAAGGAATAGGCAGTTGGCTAAAAAAGAGATTAAACGCCTTCTTAATGGTTAGAAGATAAAGGGGTGTTTGTTTTGTTTCGGTGTTTAGTTCAGAAAATAGACCTGCCTCCTTTTTTTCTAATTCCGCCTGGCAAGCCTAACTCTACAATGGCCAATGAGGGCGAAGAGTTTGAGTTAACTGAGTCAGAGTTTTTGACTCTGATCTCGGGGGATTAAAGCTGATGCTTAGAATCTGTGGGTCGTCCATTACTTTTACTGAAAAGGACTGTCGATGCGTTTTTATTATTTTGGGCTCTTCTTGAGTCTGGCGGGGTTGCTGTCAGGCTGCAACACAACACCCTACGACAAGGCGACGGTTTACTATGATCGAGCGCAATTCCCGGAGCAGATCGTCAGAGACTATCCCGCGTTGACTGATCCGATTCTTCAGCATGGACGTTGCTCGCTGATTGTCGCGACTCCCGGTTCCAATACAGGGGCCTACTATTTCTGCACTTTCGCACTGACAACTAACGGGCTTTATGTGCAGGGCTGGGACGCCAAAACGTTGAAGTACGTGGAAATCGTCCACGTTGATCTGTCGATGCTCAAAACGGTCTCCATTTACTCATTCTTGCGAACGAATCAACTCCAGCTGACAGAGGAACGGCGCCAGATTGCGCTGAGTGCTTCCATCGATGAGGGCGGGTATGTCGACACTGCGGCCACTGAGCGTTTGTTCGAAGCGATTAGAAGCAAGGGTGTGCTTGTAGTGAAAAGCGAAGGCATGATGAACCCACCTGCACCTCCTGCGCAGATGTTCATTCCGATCATTATTTCGAAGTAAGAGACACAATATAGAACAGGTGACTCATAGGTCGCCAGTTTTAGTTAACTCCACAATTAGCGCCCGCATCGAAGCCGCCAACAACCTGACCTTGAGCGCCGGCAAGGACTTGGTGACCTCAATAAAAGATTTAAATAGCAAATCAACTCGCCTTGGAACATTTGACTCAAATCTAAACTGCATTGGTGATTAAGTGACTGACGATATTTTGAACTGGAGCACTAAAGGAAAAACAATTAAAGATCTGATGCAGGAGCTCCAGTCTTTCGAGGGTCAAAGCCTTAAGGTTGAACTTTCGCTAGATGGTGGGGTTTCAAGCATGCCGATAAGTCTTGTTGGGAAGAAAGAAGGAAAGTGCCTATTGATCAGCTTTAAGCAGACGACTTAGATTCCGAAAGGTCGGGATTTCAGAGTCATTACCTGCCAGATCGAAACCAAGCGCGAACGTGCGCTCTTGGCAGCATGAGATCTCACTCTGAAGCCACAAGAAAAAGCGATCTGGCCTGGAGCTCGGCGTATCCGGCTAGGTCAGCCCGGTGTCATCGCTCCGCAGCCAGGTCAACCCGCCGCCGTCGCTCCGCTGCCCGGCCAGACATCGCCGGCCATTACGCAAATCACCCCGGCAGCCAGCCAGACCGTCGCCCGGGTGCAAGGCCTACCGAGCAGCAGCGGTCAGTCCAAACCGCAAAAATACCTGATCGAAACCAACCCGGTGCTCACCGACCTCAAGCAGTTCATGAGCTCGGATTACCTGCTGGGCAACCTCGGCTACGATCCTGACGACAGCGCCAAGCGCCTCGGCGATGGTCTGTATGAACAACGCCTGATTCAGCAAGCGGTGGTCGCCCGTACCGGTCAACGCTTTCTCGATGGCCTGACCTCGGACGAGGCCATGTTCAAGTACCTCATGAACAACGCCATCGCCAGCAAACAGGAACTCAACCTGTCGCTGGGCGTATCCCTCAGCGCCGAACAGGTCGCAGCACTCACCCACGACATCGTCTGGATGGAAACCATGCAGGTCAATGGCGAGGACGTGCTGGTGCCGGTGCTGTACCTGGCCAACGCCAACAATCGCCTGGCACCCAACGGGGCACTGATCGAGGGCCGTGACGTGACCCTGATCGCCGGGCAAGACCTGATCAACGCCGGTACTCTGCGCGCCAGCAACAACCTGGCTGCCATGGCCGGCAATGACCTGGTCAACAGCGGCCAGGTCGAAGCCGGCAACCGCCTCGACCTGCTGGCGGGAAACAACCTCGTCAACAAAGCCGGCGGCATCATCGCGGGCCGTGACGTCACCCTTACTGCCGTCAAAGGTGACGTGATCAACGAGCGCAGCGTGACCACCCATGCAAGTGGTACGGGCAACATCAGCGGGCGCACTGACTTCGTCAACAGCGCCGCCCGTATCGAAGCCGCCAACAATCTGACCCTCAAGGCCGGGCAAGACATCAACAACATCGGTGGCGTGCTGAAAAGCGGCGCCGACACCACGGTCAACGCCGGGCGTGACGTCAACCTCGTCTCCGCCGAACAAGTCGTCAGCGGGGTGCGGGGGCTGCATCGGGATCAGACCGTCACCCAATATGGCTCAGCAATCGAGGTGGGCCAGGACCTAACCGTCAAGGCCGGTCGGGATATCTCCGCGATCGCCAGTCAGATCGACGCCAAGCGCGATGTGACGATGAGCGCGGTGGGTGACCTGACCCTGGCTTCAGCGGCGGATGAACTGCACTCCTTCGATCAGAACAAAAAATTCAAAAGTCAGGTAGACCATGTCAGTCAGGTATCCACCACGCTCACTGCGGGGGGCAGCGTTGCGCTGAGTGCGGGCAAGGACCTGGGCCTGATTGCCAGTCGGGTGAGTGCGGGGGATGAGGCCTATCTGTATGCCGGCAATGATGTGAATCTGGAGACAGCGGACAACGTTGACTATTCCTATTACTCGAAAACCAAGAAGGGCTCGTGGGGCAAGAAGAAGTCGACGATGACCGAGAGCGGTAGTGAGCAAGCGGTGTCGTCGGTTATTCAAGCGGAAGGCAAAACCACTGTAGTCGCGGTCAATGACATCAATATCACCGGCTCGACCGTGAACAGTGACAAGGGGGCCCTAGCGGTTCTTGCTGGCAACGATGTCAATCTGAATGCGGCACAGAACAACCAGTTCAGTGCATCCGCTAAGTCCAAGTCGGGCGGTTTTGGTCTGTCCAGCACCAGCAAGATGAGCAGTGACTCCTCCAGCAGCACGTCATTGACGGGGTCGACTCTCAGCGGAAACACCACGCTGGTTCAGGCGGGCAACAACCTGGTGGTGTCCGCCAGTAACGTGGTGTCGACCGAGGAGACCAACCTGCAGGCGGGTAAAGATATCCGTATCGAAAGCGGCATCGAGACCTTTAGCTCGCAGCACAGCCAGTCCACCAGCAAGTCCGGCCTGATGAGTTCCGGTGGGATCGGCGTCACCTTGGGGTCGTCCAAGAACAACTTCAAGCTGGACACCCAGGGTCAGACTGAGAAGGGCAGCACCATCGGCAGTGTGTTGGGCGATGTCGTGGTTACCGCTGGCAAAGACCTGACCGTCAAAGCCTCGGATGTGGTGGCGGGTAAAGACATTAGCCTGATCGGGCAGAGCGTCCGCATCATCGATGGAGACAGCAAGAGCAGTACGCATACCCAGCAGGAAAGTAAGAAAAGCGGTTTGACCCTGGCCCTGTCGGGAGTGGTTGGGTCGGCAGTGAATACAGCCGTACAAACCGTGCAGGATGCTCGGCATGAAGATGACAGCCGCTTGGCAGCGCTTCAAGGCATCAAGGCTGGGCTGTCGGGTTATCAGGCTTGGCAGGGAGCCCAGGCCGTTGAGGCCGGGGCCCAGGAGGGCAGTTTCTATGGTATTTCCTTGTCTTTGGGAACGCAGAAATCCAGTTCAAAGCAGGTGCAGGAGCAGAGTGTCAGCCAAGGCAGCAGTCTGACTGCGGGCAATGATTTGCGTGTCATTGCCACCGGCAGCGGCCCATCTGGTAGTGGTGGCGATCTTTCGGTGATCGGCGGCAAGTTGCAAGCCGGTCACGATGTATTGCTGTCCGCCGCTCGCGATATCAATTTGCGGGCCGGAGACAATACCCAAAAACTTGACGGTTCCAACAAAAGCGGTGGCGGTGCTGTCGGTGTCAGCCTCGGTGTGGGTTCCGGCGGTGGCGGTTTGTCGGTTTTCGCCAATGCCAACAGCGGCGTCGGCAAGGAAAAAGGCAACGGCACCACCTGGACCGAAACCACTGTCGATGCAGGTAACCAACTGACCCTGAACAGTGGTCGCGACACGACCCTGGAAGGGGCGCAGGCTAACGCGCAGAAGGTGGTGGCCGATATTGGCCGCAACTTGACTCTGACCAGCCTGCAGGACAGCGATAGCTTTGACTCCAAGCAGACCAACGTCAGTGGCGGCGTGAGCGTCGCCATTGTCGGCAGCGGTGGCAGTGCCTCGCTAAGTGTCAGCCAGGACAAGATCAAGTCCAACTTCAATAGCGTGCAAGAACAGACGGGCCTGTTTGCCGGTAAGGATGGTTATCAGGTCACTGTAGGCGATCATACCCAGCTCAATGGCAGCGTGATCGCCAGCACTGCCAGTTCCGACAAAAACAAGCTGAGCACCGGCACCCTGGGTTGGACTGACATCGGTAACAAAGCCGACTTCAGTAGCCAGCATCAAGGTGTCAGTGGAGGTACTGGTGGGGATGCTGGCTCGATGTTCATGGGCAACATGGGCAGCATGCTGCTGGTAGGGGCAAACAACAACGGGCATGACAGTAGTACCACCTATTCGGCTGTTTCGAACGGTGAAATCACCATTCGCGGCAAAGACCAACAACAGCAGGATGTGTCATCGCTGAGCCGTGACGTCGAACACGCCAACAATGCTTTGAGTCCGATTTTCGACAAGGAGAAAGAACAGAACCGCCTGCGCCAGGCGCAGCTGATTGGTGATATCGGCAACCAGGCAATGGATATCATCCGGACTCAAGGTTCGATCGAGGCCGCAAAAGCTCAGAAAGATCCGCAGATGCTTGAGGCGGCCCGGCAGAAGTTGGTTAAGGAAGGCAATCTCTCTCCAACAGGAGAGCAGCTTGCGAAGCAGGTCAATGAAGCCGTAATGGAGCAATACGGTACCGGCAGCAATCTCCAACGTGCCGCACAGGCAGTTACGGCAGCCGTACAAGGGCTGGCGGGTGGTAACTTCAACCAAGCTCTGGTGGGGGCATCTGCGCCTTATCTGGCGGGTTTGATCAAGGAAAGTATCCCCGACAATCTCGAAGCCCGACTTATGGCTCACGCGGTTCTTGGTGCCGTATTAGCCAAGTCGCAAAGTAACTCGGCTCTGGCCGGTTCGGTGGGGGCAAGTATCGGAGAGCTGGTGGCCACCCAGCTGTTCCCGGACAAATCCGTTGATCAACTGACAGAGGCCGACAGGCAGAAAATTTCGGCTTTGTCGACGCTGGCTGGTGGTCTGTTGGGCGGTCTGGTTGGCGGCGATCTTGCCAATGCGGTGGCAGGTGGAGAAACCGCCAAGAATGCTGCCGAGAACAACGCCATGGGCATGGATGTTGGCAGTAACCTGGCACTCTGGCTATCCAATACCAAAGATTGTGACATCGAGTGCAAAGGTAAGATTGCGCAGCAAGGAGCTGCTGGGGGCCTGGTCCTTTCGAGTGCGCTGTTAGTGGCGATAACCGCTACTGCGGTTGCACCTGAGGCCATTGCCCTGGCCCGCGCTGCTGCACAGGCTTGCCAGGCCAATCCACCACTTTGTGTCAACGAGGTCGGTTTGTGGATAGCCGATGTCGGGATGAGTGAGGCGTTGCCCGCAGGGTTAGTCGCCGGTGGAGCAGGCAAACTGACAGCGGACCAGCTCAGTGACGTCCGAGCGTTGATGGAGCTTCAAAAGCAAACTGGGAAGCCGGTGAGTTCTGAGGCGTTGTCTGTTGCTTTGGGGACCGGGAATGGTGCAAAAGGAATTAGTCAAGTTGAGCCAGAGGTCATTGCAAAAGTAAACGGCGGACGCGCGCCATATTCTGAGTTAAACGGTGCAATTGGGGAGGCTCGGGGTTGGAATCAGGCTCTTGAATCAGGGCAACTACCTATTTCCGGGCCAGGGAAGGCGTCACTACCGGGGGCAGATTACATTACGTATGATCCTGCAACGCGATCTGTGATCGTATGGGATGCCAAATACCGTGCTCCTGGAGGGAGCTATCCATCGGCTCTGCCTCCGTCTAAATTGCAGGCATGGCAGACAGAAATCATAAACTCTGTAAAAAGCATGCCGGATGGACCGGCTAAAACATCAGCTGAGAATGCCTTGAAGGCGGGCAGGGTCGAAGGTCGAATATTCAAATGGCCACAATAGATAAGGAGGGTTGATATGCTTGATTGGTCATTGCTATGTAAGTTAGGTGTTGGCAGTACAGTTGATGTATTGGAGGGCGGAATTGCTCTGGAGGATGGTGTATATAAAATTTCAGACTCGAAATATTTATTAGCTGACGTTTTTTCTGAAAATGGCAAAGAAAAAATTAAGTTGCTATCAATTTTTTGGGCATGTAGTGAGCCTGCATTTCGTCGTGCCTATTTCAGAGATGTTGAAAACGATGACATGGCCAAATGCTTCCCTCCGGTAGAGTTACTCCCACTTGGCTCGGGTATGAGCTATGGCAGCATACGAAATGTTTTGAGTTCTCTTGAACCTGACCAGTTCTTGGAGTATGCATCTTATCGAGTTATGTCTGATGGTGCGTTTGTTCATAAAAGCTTGGAAGGTCGTAAGGCAATTTATTACTTCCGCTCGTCTGATATCATTGAGGATGAGTTGCCCTACGCAATTCTCTGGAGATAAAGCGAGGGCGTAGAGTTTAAGCACGAGTTTCTTTGGTGCAAAAGCCACAGGTGCCTCGCTGGACAACGTAGCCAGCAACATTCATGCTGGGCAGCAAGGCAAGGATGTTCTGGGGCATAACAATTTTATTCCCGGCGCAGTTATTTTGATGAGGGTGTGGATCCTCAAAAACTGTTGAATGGTGCTCATGCAGGAGAGTTTCCTGTCGTAGGTTATGGTTCCCGAGGTCAGCCAATAGTTGATTTCGGTAAAAATATTGGTGTTGATGGATCCTCTGGTTTGGCGACGAGATATGGAACAATACATTCAGGCAAAAACGGAGCGCATATTGTTCCGACAAACCCTGCTACTCAGCAAAGGAAGCAGAGTTGGGCCGCCCCCTTACTGAGTTGGAGACCAAGACTCTCTACCAAAACTCTACTGCTGTAGAGGTTCCACGAGATGTACATATTGCAGGTCCGACGTATGGCGGGAAAAATACTCCTGCTCAGATTCAGCAAGATGCAGCGGATCTGTGCGGTGCAGTTTGTCGTGACACAGAAGCTTTGCGGGCAAATCTGAACAGTCGAGGTTATGATTCGAAGTTAGTAGATGAAACTGTTCAAAAAATAGTGGAAAGAAATCGCAATACGGGGGTTATTAAATAATGAACACTTGGTCGGATTTTGTTCTGGCTCTTGGTCAGGATGAAAGCGGGAAAATAGTCACCGACTTATGTCGAAGAGTCGGAGAATTGCCAGTCGTTTCGGAAACCCCGGATAACTATAATGACCCGGAAGGTAAGACAAGATTTTATAAATTTATTAAATCTGGTATGGAGATTGGGTTTCGTTCGGGAAAATTAAATCACATTCATTTTTTTGTGCAGCCTCACGAAGGTTATTCGGCATATAAGGAAGATGTGCTTGGTCGCATACCTCAAACATGGCGTCTTCAAGATGTTGTTGCAGAGCTAGGCTCACCTAGCAAAGAGGCGCCAAGTAGATTCGATGTGTTAATCGGCTATGTACAGCAGTGGCTGAAGTATGAGTTTAAAACTTACGCTCTACGCATGGAGTTTTCGGAAGATGGACGCTTGTGGAAAGCGACGCTAATATCAAGTTGATCGCTTTAAACGTAGCGATGGATTAGATGTTTGTGTGATTTTTAGATGGTGCAAAAGGGACTGGGGAGTCTTTGGCGAAACTGAGCCAAGGACAACAAAGAGCTATCAGCAAAATTGACAATATTCTCAGTAACTTCAAAGATTGCGATATCACGGGTACCTTAAAGGATATGGCCGGTACTCCTGTTCCGAAGCCGGGTGGCGGTTATTGGGATCACTTGAAAGAGATGAACGACATGCTTCGAGGATTACGAAACCATGCAGATACTCTAAAGGGTGTGAGTGATCCTGTAGCGCAAGCTGCACGTCAAAGAGCAATAGATTCTATTAATCGTATTGAGTCAGCTTTAAATGGTGCGGGAATATGAAGTTTCGCGATTTAGAAAAAGAAGCTCCAAATGATTGGTTGCCTGAAAATTATCCATCGTCTTTAACCGAGTGGTATTTGTCGGTGCGCGACACCCCTCTAGAGCAGTTAAACGTAGGGGATGTGTGTCGAACATTAAGGCAGGGGCTTTTTATTCGCGAGGTACTTCCTATTGCGGTAGCCATATTAATCGATGATGTTCTGGCGGGAGAGCGGTATGACGGTGAGCTGGTGGCCGCTCTTGCGGGGGTGAACACATGTTACTGGCAAGCGAGCTCAAATGCGACGCTGCAAACAATATGTGCTTTGAATGAAGTAGATCGCTTAACTAACGATGCGGAACTCTTAAGGGATTCATCAAACTTGAAGAGGATGCTTGGAGATTTGATGGGTAATAAACAATAGTTTATTAGGTGCAAAAGGCGTTGAAATACCTCATCTAAAAAGGGAGCAGATTGATTTTCACAACCCATTCCTTCGAAAAAGCGGACAGATTTATTTAAGTGGAAAAATAAATCTGTCCCCTTTTTGACTGGTGCCAGTGCTGTACCTGGCCAACGCCAACAACCGCCTGGACCTTTTGGCCGGCAATGACCTCATCAACAAAGCCGGCGGCATCATTGCCGGACGAGATGTCAGCCTGACCAGTATCCGTGGTGATGTGCTGAACGAACGCACGGTCACCGGCTATGACACCCGCACGGGCAACAGCAGTTTGCACCGCGATTTTGTCGACAACGCTGCGCGCATCGAAGCGGCCAATGACCTGACCCTTCAGGCTGGGCGCGATGTGAACAACGTCGGCAGCGTCCTGCAAAGCGGCCGTGACCTCAGCATCAGCGCCGGCCGCGACGTCAGCATCACCTCCGCCGCACAGGTGAGCAGCAACACCCGCGGCACCACCTACCGCGACCAGAGCATCAGCCAAAACGGCTCCAGCCTCGACGCCGGGCGTGACCTGTCGATCAATGCCGGCCGCGACCTCACGGCCATCGCCAGCCAGCTCGACGCCAAGCGCAACATCGCCCTGGCCGCCACGGACAACCTCACTTTGGCCTCGGCAGCGGACGAGGCGCACAGCTACAGCAAAAGCAAAAAAGTCACGACGCAGGAAGACCACGTCAGCCAGGTCGGCACCCGCCTCACCGCCGGCGGCAACGTCGCCCTGAGCGCCGGCCAGGACCTGACCCTACTTTCCAGCCGGGTTAGCGCCGGTGATGAAGCCTACCTGGTGGCTGGCGGCAATCTTGAGTTGCTGGCCGCACAGGACAGCGATTACTCGCTGTATGACATGAAGAAGAAGGGCGCTTTCGGCGCCAAGAAAACCCGGCACGATGAAGTCACCGATGTGAAAAACATCGGCAGCGAAATCACCGCCGGCGGCAACCTGACGCTGAAAAGCGATGGGGATCAGCGTTATCAGGTGGCGAAGCTGGAGAGTGGCAAGGACCTCACGCTGGACAGTGGTGGCAGCATCACTTTCGAAGCGGTCAAGGACCTGCACCAGGAGAGTCACGAGAAGAGCAAAAGTGATCTGGCCTGGAACTCCGCCTCCGGCAAGGGCAATACCGATGAGACGGTGCGCCAGAGCAACCTGGAACATCAGGGCCAACTGGCGATCAAGGCGGCCGAAGGCTTACGTATCGATCTCAAGCAGATCGACCAGCAGTCGGTGAGCCAGACCATCGACAGCATGGTGCAAGCCGATCCGAGCCTGGCGTGGTTGAAGGAGGCTGAGGCTCGCGGAGATGTCGACTGGCGCAAGGTGCAGGAGGTTCACGACAGCTTCAAGTACAGCCACTCGGGGCTCGGTGCGGGTGCCGTGCTGGCGATCATGATCATCGTGGCCGCCTTGACGGCCGGGGCAGCGAGCGCGGCCCTGGGCTCTACAGCTGGTGCGACAGCAGGTTCTGGCACCGCCATGGCTGCCGCCGGCACCTCCTTGGCCGGCGAAGCGGTGGCGGCCGGTTGGGCCAACGTCGCGCTGACGGCGGTGGCGACCTCGGCGGCCGGTACCGCCACCGTGAGTACGATCAACAACAAGGGCAATATCGGTGCCGTCATCAAAGACGTGACCTCCCGTGACTCGCTGAAGGGATACGCCATTGCAGGCGTTACGGCGGGCATGACCGCAGGGTACTTCGATGACTGGACCGGTACCGCCACCGACCCTGTGACGGGCAAGATCACCACCAATCTCAGTACCTGGAAAGGGATTGGTCAGTTTGCGGCCAGCCAGGGGTTGCAAAACGGTACATCGGTGGCGATGAGCAAGATCATGGGCCAGGGCGGTGACCTGGGTGATGTCCTGCAAAACACATTGTTCAACACATTGGCGGCGGCTAGCTTCCATGCAGTGGGAGATTACGTTCCAGCTGCCGACGGCAGCCTGCAAAAGATCATGGTTCACGCCATGGTCGGTGGGCTATTGGCCCAAGTCAGCGGTGGCGACTTCAGGACTGGGGCGCTGGCAGCCGGGGCTAATGAGGCGGTGGTGGCGGACCTCAATAAACTAGTTCAAGGCAATCCGAATCTGCTGAGTATGAGCTCGCAGTTGGTCGGTTTGCTGGCCGCGTCCACACAAAGCGGCGCGGACGGTGACAGCCTTAAAACCGGGGCGTGGGTGGCGCAGAACGGTACCCAGTACAATTTTGGTGATCACCTGCCTCCAGGTTTGACCGAATATGCGCAAGCGGCCACTACCGCCGTGGAGTACATGCAAAACCAGGGGGCTTCCGCCGAAGAGGTTGATCAGGTCGCACGAGCACTCGCTCGAGGTGAAGGGTTTGAGGGTGTCCAGCCTGCGAACGAGTTCGTTAAGGCGTGGGGCGAATTCATGGCCGGAGAGCTCTCTGGCTTAGGCTTAGCCGCTATACTCGGGAAGGCCGGTACGTGGTTTGCTAAAGGGGAAATAGTTGGCGCTCTAGACCCTGTCCAAGCAGCACGCCAACGTCAGGCTGCTATGCTTGAAGAAAATCAAGGTTTCAATGCGAGCCCCATTGGTTGGGATAACTATCCGACCATTGGCCGTAACGGAACTTATATAACTGATAGAGAGGCAATTTCTAGTATTACCGGGCCGCTGAATATAGGAGGAGAGACGGTGATAACTAGGTCGCAGGCAACTCAGCTTGAGCAGGCAATGGGGTTGCAACCGGGTTCTATGGGTAATGGATTCAAGGTGCGCCAAGTGGATGGAATTACAGAAATGTCTCCGAATAGCCCTCTGCAGGGAAATGAATACTTTCAAGGTGCAGGTCAGCATCTTCCAGGAGGTGGCCCGGAGATGGTTATTGAATCAATTCCGACGGTTGATTCAGCAAAAGTGAAAACCATTACTACGGTGATAGTGAAATGAGTTCTGTGAAATCTATTACGAAAGCCTTTGTTTCTGAAGGTGCGTTATCGGAAATAGTAGTAAAGGTAATAGATGATAGTGTGGTTGAGTTACTAGTAGGCCTTGGGTTTGTCGCAGTGCCAGACAAAGAGCAAAAAACACTATCATTAATTGCTCCCGATCAAGACTTTAAGATAAAGCTATTCGCAAAACTACGAGATGAGGGTATTTGCTTTTCCGGTGGTCCAGATTGGTGTCCCGCCGACGTGTTTGAATTTTTAAGAGATCAAAAAATGCTGACTGGGTTTTATCGAAAGATAGTATGGGGTGGACCTAAAAATCCAAAAATAATCGAAAATTGTTAGCTGTAAAATATTTAAAATTCAGTTGGTGCAAAAGGGGGAGCTGTTAGCTCCGGCGCCGAAAATGCGGCCTTGTATCCAAAGCTGAAGGATCAACTAATGCAAGAAAACCTGAGCAATATCGCGGCTCAGGACTCAAGATTAGCTGCTGCTGTGAACGGCAGTGGAACGAAAAATCCGAACCATGGCCGGAGAGCTCTCTGGCTTAGGGTTAGCCGCTATACTAGGGAAGGCCGGTACGTGGTTTGCAAAAGGGGGAACAGCGCTATCAAATGATGTTCTAGTCGAAACGCGTATTGGCAATGGTACGAAGGGTCAAGGTAGCGGAAATAAAGTAGACCAACTTCCGAACCAACAAGTTGTTGGGGCTGACGGAAAACCAATACCGGTGTACTCAGAGAAGCCCAATGGCCCTTATGCCACACAAGAGTTCCCATCGACTCCAGTGGCGCATGGTTTTCCCGATATTGTCGATAACTATGCAAGCAGTGCGACTAAATTTCCTCTCAACAACGGCTCGTCGCTGTACCAAGCATCAGGTAGCTACAACGGTGTGGCGGGTAGGTTTGAATGGATTGTAGATCCGAAGTTGGGCGGTGTAACACACAGAATGTTTGTGCCAAATGGAACTGTTAACGGTATACCGGTGAAACCATGATTCAAGCAGTCTTTGAACGAATTTCCAAACATGGCTTGACTGACTGGGCCGTTTTGCTTCAGGGCGTCTGTGGTATTCCTAGCCTTTTGGGGCGCTTGCCAGCGTTTTGTGTGGAAAACTTTGCAAACGCTGAACTTGAAAAGGTGGCTGGGAATAATCCCTTGCTCGATGTGATTGTTAGCTTGGCTAACGATAGTGATCTGCCTGTATCTGAGCTATGCCCGCAGTTGCAAAAAATGAGCGAGTTTCAAAATGCGGACATGCAACGAGCCAGGAAAATATGGCGAGCTGCTGCATTGGAAGAACTTCTAACAAACCTAGACTCGGACCCGCTCTATGGGTTGATAAAGCTGTCGGAGTTTTGGTCAAATTGGGAGTGGCCTGCTGATGCTCCACTGTCGATGACTCCCGGTGCGATGACTTTGCCGGAACATCAATACCACACTGCATCGAACTATGATCACGTTGTTCATGAACATGAGCAATGGTTGAAAGATGAGCTGGCTGCTTTGAGCTGTAGAAAAATTTCAACTTGATCCGACAATCTCGACACTGGCCTTGCGCCGGTGTTTTTGCACCCTATCTGCACCATTTTTGTCGTCTTCCTGCATCCACCTGTAGCCCGGTAGTACTCAAGTAGCCCCCGTTCTGTAGTCTTTTTGTACCCCAGCCTGATGACCTTCGGTCTACCTGCTCAATACGCCTTTTTCTGCATGATTTTTTGCTCCTTAAGAAAAGTGAAAAGAAAGTGAAAAGGGGACAGGTTTATTTTTTGGTTTCGGTGTTGAAATCAGAAAATAGATCTGTCCCCATTTCCGTCGCGGGCCGGCGGCAGGGTTTTGAGGATGACGTTCATTGTCTTGGCCTTGTTTCTTATCTGGGGACTTTGTGCTGAATGATCGGGCCTCTTCGCCGGATCGCCGCCCGGACCAAGCCCGCTCCCACAGGGGCCTGGTGTGAACACATAGCTTGTGTACGACACAAAACCCGTGGGAGTGTGGCTTGCCCGCGAAGGCCACGCCTCGGAGTCTGGGGCTAACCGCCGTGGCAGCAGCTCGACTTCTCCTGTCCCTCATATTTGTCATGATGCCGTACCCACTCCATGATTTCGTCCTCATTGCGGCCCTTGGGTGTCAGGTCGAGGTAGTTGTAGGCGCCGACCAGCAAGTCCAGGCCCCGGGCATAGGTGGAGTAGGTATGGAATATTTCCCCGGCGTCATTGCGATAAAACACGCTGAGGCCGGGGAGTTCTTCCTCGGCGCCGTCGGTTTTTTCGTAGTTGTACGTGGCCTTTCCGGTGGCGGCCTCTTCGGCTCGGGCACAGACGCCAAAGTCGTAGTTGAAATCGCATCCTGCTGACGACACCCAGTCGAACTTCCAGCCCATGCGCCGTTTGAATGCCTGGAATTCAGCGAACGGTGCGTGGGAAACCGCCACCACTGCAATATCGTGGTGGGCCAGGTGCTGGTTGGCGCCGTCGATATGGTCGCTAAGGAACGAGCAACCGGGGCAGCCCTCGTCCCAGCCCTCGGCGAACATGAAGTGATAGATGACCAGCTGACTGCGGCCGCCAAACAGGTCCGCCAGTTTCAGTTCGCCGTTGGGCCCCTGGAAGCGGTAGTCCTTGTCGATTTTCACCCAGGGCAGGGCGCGGCGTTCGGCGCTGAGTTTGTCCCGCTCCCTGGTGAAGGCTTTCTCGCGGAGCAGGTGCTGTTTGCGGGCGACGAGCCATTCTTCCCGCGACACGACGGGGTGATTCTGGATGTTCATGCTGTTTTCTCCTGCGTGGGGCGGGGAGGGGACTTACACAGCCTAGTCGTTTGGCTTGTGTGGAATTCGACATACCGCTGGTCGGTCGTCAGTAAGAGCGTGGCTGATCGACAGCAGTCTTCCCGGCAATAACCACCCGCTACAGGTACTGGAGCAGGCTCGCTCCCACATGGGATTTGTGTAGCGTTTAGCCTTGTTTCGTCGCTTTCAAGCACTTCAGATCACTGAAGTCCTTCCTCACACCCTCGATTTTCTTCAGCAATCTTTCGCGTTGGTTTGGCGTGCTTTCAGCCATCAGATCCACGAACAGCGAGCGTGCCTGGGCCTCGGTGTTGGCAAAGGCCTGGCGATAGGCGGGTGTCCACAAGCTCTCACGATTGACCAGAAGTATCTCGATGCGTTGTGGGAATTGTGGACTCTGGCGTTGGGCAACAGCTGCACTGAATTGCTTCTGCCAATGGACCCGGTTGGCAAGCCACTGGGTGTTCTGCTCGCCAAGGGCGCTGGACCATGTGGCTACCCGCTGTTGCTGGGTGCTGTTCAGTGGCCCGAGCCAGTCGTTCAGGCGCTTTTCCATGCGTTCGCCACGCTCCTTGATCTGCTGGTCGAGGGAGGGCTTGAGGTATTCCTCCTTGCGCTTGCGCTGGTCCTTGGCGAAGGCTTCATTCATCTCGGCGACTTGCTTGTCATTCAGCCCCTGCAGCAACTCGATGGCCGACGGGGTGATTTCCCGCGCGGTCTCGGCGATCGCCTGTTCGGCTTCGTGGGCGCGGGCCTGCAAGGTGGCATCGGTGACCTGGTTGGTGGCGATCATGGTTTGCAGGCGGTCCAGCCAGTCGAGGTAGCCGGGCAGTTGGGTGGTGCAGTGCCAGCTCAGGTGTTCCTTCAGGCGTTCGTTCAGCCAGCTTTTTTGCTCGCCGTTCATGTCCAGGTAGTCGCTGAGCGTCCACGGGATGATCACGTCGAGGTTGCGGTAGGCCAGGCCTATGCGGTTGCACGCGCCGAGGGTAAGGGCGATGGTCAGCACAACGGCGATGTGTTTGAACCAGCGGGACATGGGCGAATCCTTGCGATAGCCAGTCTTCGGGGTCTGATTCTTATGTGAACCCAGGATGAGCCTGACAGTTCAGCCGAGCAACTGCTGCCGCTCGTTGATGTTCACAGGATTTGATGGAGTGTCGGCGGGGAGAAACGAGGTTCCAGTCCAAGCGCTTCGAAGCTCAAAGCGCTTTGGGACCAGGTGAGGCGAGGGGATTACTTTTTGCCCAGGGTGATCTGCTTGGACGGGCCGAATGTCTGGCCGCTGACGCCTTTGGCAATTTGCTGGATTTCACCGCCGGACTTGAGGAACGCAGCGATCTGGCTATTGATCGATTCGCTGGTTTCGACTGCTGGAGCTGGCTTTGCTTTGCTGGTGGATGCTTTTACGCGCATGGCGGCCATTAACCTGTAGAAAATTAATTTGGCCAGGCATCGTACAGGAGTCACCTGGTAATTGCTTGGCAAATATCCCCTCGCAATAATCGTGAGGTCAGGGTAATTAATCATCGGCCAATATTCGAAACAGGCGTCTAAGCCGCTGTTTTAACTAAAAACATTGCCTGGAAAAATACCGCGTTACGCCTGCCTGGGCATGGCGTAAATGCCCGGATCGGTCTGACGAGCGGCCAGGTGTGCGATGAAAACCCAGGAAAATTAAGGCCTTCAGAGGATTTTCTCGTGCCACCGGGCCGGGTGCCGAACGCAGCGCTCAAAACCGAGTAGAATGCCGCTCACGCAATGAGGGTATTGGACATGGCTTTAGTCGGGCGTTACAACAGTTTGCAAGTGGTTAAACACACTAACTTCGGTTTATATCTGGACGGTGGCGCGGATGGCGAAATTCTTCTGCCTAATCGTTATATTCCAAAAGATATTCCTACCGAAGATGAAGACTGGCTCAACGTTTTTGTTTATCTGGATAGTGATGACAAACTCATCGCAACTACTGAAAAACCGAAAGTTCAAGTCGGTGAATTCGCCAGTTTGAAAGTTGTTGAAGTCAACAGCATTGGCGTATTCCTGGACTGGGGGTTGCCGAAAGATCTGTTGCTGCCGTTCTCCGAAGAGAAGCGCCAGATGAAGGCGGGCGAGTATGTGGTGGTGCATGTCTATCTCGACAAGCACACCCGTCGCATCACCGCGACCGCGCGCCTGGACCGCTACCTGGACAAGACTCCGGCCAACTACACGGCAGGCCAGGAAGTGGATTTGCTGGTGGCCGAAGCCACGGACATGGGTTTCAAGGCCATCATCAACAACAAGCATTGGGGCCTGATCCACAAGAACGAAATCTTCAAGTTCATGCGCGCCGGTAAAGAGGAAAAGGGTTTCATCAAGCAAGTGCGCGCCGATGGCAAGATCAGCCTGAGCCTGCAGCCGGTCGGCCAGGAAGCGGCCACCAGCCTGAACTCGAAGATCCTCGCCAAGTTGCGCGAAAACAACGGCTCCCTGGCGGTCAGCGACAAGAGCGATCCGGCGTTGATCAGCAGCCTGTTTGGTGTCAGCAAGGGCAACTTCAAGAAGGCCATTGGTGCGTTGTACAAGAATGGCCAGATTGTCATTCATGCCGATCGTATCGAACTGAGTTGATTGCCTGACAGTACAGAGGGCCAGGATGGCGCCACCAGAGAAGTAAAGGTCTCTGGCAAGCGGCATTTTCTGGCCATCTGGTTAATAATCGACAGCATCATTTATTGGCCCCGGCCTTGCTGTTCAACCAGTAGACCGGGGTTTTGTTTTGACTGTCGAGTTTCTGCCATGAATTGTGTAATCGAGGTGTTCCTGTGATCGCCACCCGGCGCAGCGCCGACGGGTTTGCCCTGCAAGTGATGGTCGGGTTGTGCCTGGTCTGGGGCGTTCAACAGGTGATGATCAAGTGGGCGGCGGCCGATATCGCGCCGGTGATGCAGGCGGCCGGACGTTCCGGTATGTCGGCGTTGCTGGTCGGGATGCTGATCTGCTGGAAGGGCGGCTGGAACCAGGTGAGTACGACCTGGCGCGGCGGCCTGTTGGCCGGTGCCTTGTTCGGCCTGGAGTTCTTCTTCATTTCCGAAGGCCTGCAACTGACCACGGCGGCGCACATGTCAGTGTTTCTCTACACTGCGCCGATCTTCACCGCATTGGGTGTGCACTGGTTGCTGCCAAGTGAGCGTTTGCGACCCTTGCAATGGCTGGGGATTGTCCTGGCCTTTATCGGGATTGCCATCGCGTTTGCCGGCGGAGTGTCCTGGAACAACCTTGATTACCGTATGTTGATGGGCGATGCCTTGGGTGTGCTGGCGGGCGCGGCCTGGGGTGCGACCACGGTGGTGGTGCGTGCCTCGCGCCTGTCGGAAGCGCCGGTGACCCTGACGCTGTTCTATCAGTTGATAGTCGGTTTTTTCGGTTTGTTGTTGATCGCGCTGCTCAGCGGCCAGATCACCCATGTCAGCCTGACCACCGTGGCGGTCACCAGTGTGCTGTTTCAGGGCGTGGTCGTGTCGTTCTTCAGTTACCTGATCTGGTTCTGGCTGCTGCGCCGTTACCTGGCAGCGAACCTCGCGGTGTTTTCGTTCATGACGCCGTTGTTCGGCGTCACGTTCGGTGTGGTGCTGCTGGGCGAGGCGCTGAGCCTGAACTTCATCATCGGTGCAGTGCTGGTGTTGGCGGGCATCACGTTTGTCAGCGCTGAACAGTGGTTGCGCAGTCGTTTGCGCAAAGCTCTCGGGCAGGACTGACCGGCGCGAGCGTCAGGCCGCCGGCGATCAGCAAGCCGCAGCCGGCGACCACCAGTGCCGGCTGCAAACCGCCACTGAAATGACTGCTGAGCGCCGCCAGCAATGGCCCGCTGAGCTGGCCCAGGGCAAAGCAGGCCGTCAGCAGGCCGGCATTGCGCTGGGTCGCGTGGGGTGCCAGTTCCCGGGAGCGTTGCATCACCAGTTGCATGCAGGCCAGGAATGGCGTGCCGCACAGGATCACACCCAGCGCCAGGCCTGGCCCGTTGCCCAGCAGGCAGGCGAACACGCCAGCGGCTTGCAGCCATAACGTTGCCATCAACCAATGACGCGTGGCGCCGGGCTTTTGCCGACGCAAACTCACCAGCACCACACCGGTTGCCGCCGCCAGGCCAAAGCACGGCCAGAACAGGTCGGCCTGCCATTGGCCATGGAATTGCGCGTTGGCCATTTGCGACAAAAAGGTCGCCGGGATGATGTAGCCCAATCCGTACAAGCCGTAGATCAAGCCCAGGCGACCGACGCCTTGAGTGGACGTCGGGCTGGCGTTGGGAGCAGCGGCCACGGCGGCGGCCGGTTGTGGCAGGAACGGCAGGATCCCCAGCAGCATGGCCAGCCCTACAGCGGCATACACCAGCCACAAGGTGGCGGATGTCTGGCCCAGCAGATTCGAGCCCAGTGCCAACAAACCTGTCAGAAAAATCCCCAGGCCCGGTCCAGCGAAGACCAGGGCGCCGAGCCGAGGACGACCGGCCGCTGCCGCGAGCGGTTGGCTCAGGGCGGTGATCATCACCAGCACCCAGGCGCTGGCCACACCGGTGCCGAAGCGCAACAGCAGGTGTGACCAGAAACCATTGGCCCAGAACGAAGCCAGGGTCAGCAGCACGCAGAGCCACAATCCGCCGAGCAAGCGCCGGCGCACTTGCGCGGGACGCCGGGAAAACATGGCGTCCACCGCACCGATGAAATAACCGAGGTAGTTGGCGGCGGCAATCAGCCCGGCGGCAGTCAGGTCGACCTGACCTTCGCTGAGCAGGTGCGGCAGTTGCGGTGTCAGGGCAAAACGGCCGATGCCCATGGCCATCATCAGGGCAACGAAACTGGCGGATAGGCGAATCAGGGGAGACATGGTCTGGATTCCGTTCAGGGGATCAATGACCGTCAGGCTAGGACTGATTGACTTTCTTTAAAAATGAATAATATTGAGTAACTTGTTCTGTTTTGGAGAGTGTCGTGGAGTTCAGCCAATTGCGCATCTTCCAGGCGGTGGCGGAAGAAGGGTCCATCACCCGAGCCGCCGAACGGTTGCATCGAGTGCCGTCGAATCTGTCGACCCGGCTCAAACAGCTGGAAGAGCAACTCGGCGTCGAACTGTTCCTGCGCGAACGTCAGCGCTTGCAGTTGTCGCCTGCGGGAAAAGTCCTGCTGGACTACACCGCCAAGCTGTTTGCCTTGCGCGACGAAGCCAGCGCGGCGGTGCAGGGCGGGCAACCGGCGGGCGACTTCGTGCTTGGCACCATGTACAGCACCGCCGCGATTCACCTTCCGGGGCTATTGGCGCGCTACCACCGTTTGTATCCGGCCGTGAACCTGCAAGTGCAATCCGGCCCCAGCGGTGAACTGCTCGAAGGCCTGCTCGCCGGTCGACTCGATGCGGCGTTGGTGGATGGCCCTCTGGAGCTGGCCGGGCTCGATGGCGTGCCCTTGTGCGACGAGCGCCTGGTGCTGATCAGCGAGGCCGAGCATCCGCCGGTGCGCAGTGCGCTGGATGTGCAAGGGCGCGCGGTGTTTACCTTTCGCCAGGGTTGCTCCTACCGCATGCGCCTGGAAGCCTGGTTCGCCCATGACCACGCGGCCATGGGCCGGGCGATGGAGATCGAGTCCTATCCGGGGATGCTGGCGTGTGTGATTGCCGGTTCCGGTGTGGCGCTGATGTCGGAGTCGATGCTCGCCAGTTTGCCGGGCCGTGAGAGTGTGGCGGTGCATCCGTTGGCCGAGCCGTTCGCCAGCGCAACCACCTGGCTGATGTGGCGCAAGGGTATGGTCGGGGCCAACCTGAATGCCTGGATCGAGCAGCAACAGGTGGTTTTTCCGCCGGCACCGGTGCAGGCGCAGGAAATTGCCTGAACACAGGCTGATTGTAATGGATTCAGTAACAGATCATTGCGACTTTGCACGAGCATTGCGTAGGACTTCGGACTATTATCAGTGCGAACGGGCTTCAGAATTTTGGCCGCTCGGCACTACCCTGAAGGGGGCACCATGAAAGAGAAAATCCAAAACTGGCTGCATGACCTGGGCGTCGCTCTCGGTTTGATCGAGCCGCCTCTGCAACCCGTGCCTGTTCGTACTGATGACGAACAGCGCCGACGCCAGCAGCGTCGCCGGTAAAGAAGACTCCGGATCGCTAGTGAAGGTGGGCTTGTTCCGACAAGCCCCCTCGCCACAGAACAGCATGCTGCCATTCAATCCAGATTGTCAGAGACTGCGCATTTGGCAACCCAGCCTCAATGCCGCTCGATTTCCAGCAAAAACCGACTCAAATCATTCGCCGTCCTGGCGGATTTCAGCATCCGGTCTTCCTCGGCGGTAAACGCCGTTACACCCAGCTCATCTTCCAGATGAAAGATCAGTTCTTCGATATCTTCCTTATCCAGTCCCAACTGCGCCAGGCTGGCGTGGTCGTCGAAATCATCCCGGCTTTCCAGCAGGCGGCTGATGTAGCGATGCACGACAGCACGAACGGCAGCTTTTTTCATAAGCGTTCTTCCAGGAGGGGGGGCGTTTTTGCTCTCCGTGCCGGTACAGTTCCTGCCGTTGAGTACAGCAGGCTTCAGCCGTGTGAGCGCTGCCATTCGTCAATCATGCTGCGCAAGTGCGCCCCGGAAAAACTGCCGAAATGTCCGCCATGCACCGTACGGATCGGCAGCGCTTGCAAACGCCGCAGGCTGCGGGCGTAGTCATCGAGGTTGGAGTGGTAGGCGTCTTCGATCAGTGGGCCGTCGTAGATGATGTCGCCGCTGAACAAGGTCTCGGTGGCGGCTTCGTACAGGCAGATGCCCCCCGGCGAGTGTCCTGGCGTGTGCACGACCTGCAAGACCCGGTTGCCCAGGTCCAGCACATCTCCATCTTCGATAAACCCCGTCGCCGGTGCGGCCTTGACCCGGTATTCGGCGTAGCACAGCGGACAATCCGGGTGGGCTTCAAACATGTCGTCGCCGACAAAGGCTTTGCTCAAGTCGTTGTCGCCATCCGGTGCGGCCAGAATGTCCGCCTCGGCCGGATGCACCAGTCGTTCAGCGAACTCGTGGTGGCCGGCGATGTGATCGAAATGGCAGTGGCTGGCCACGGCCACCAGCGGCCGCTCGGTGATCCACGGCAGTTGCTCGCGCAGGCTGACCAGGCCCGAGCCGCTGTCCAGCAACAGGTCCTTGTCACGGCCCTGGATGTGCCAGAGGTTGCAGCGGTAGAAAGGCCGGATGTACGGCTCGTGGATCAAGCGGATGCCGTCGCTGAGCTGTTTGACCTCGAACCACTGATCGCGAGAAACAATCTTCATAAAGGGTTTTCTCCAGACGAAAAAAAACGGGTGTGGCAACCGACGCCACACCCGCCGAAGAAAGCATCAAGTCGTTATATTCAGCTTAGATGGCGCTTGCCACCGCAACCGGGCGGCGAGACATCAGGCTCACCACAATGAAGCTCACCAGGCCGACAACCAGGCTGTAGTAGATCGGGGTGTTGGCATCCAGACCGTCCTTGACCATGAACACCAGAGCGGTGATGAAGCCCAGGCTCATGCTGGCGATGGCGCCGGCGGTGCTGGCGCGTTTCCAGAAAATCGCACCCATCAGCGGGATCAGCATGCCGCCCACCAACAGGTTGTAAGCCAGGGTCAGAGCGCTGATCACGTCATTCACCACCAGGGCGATACCCAGCACGACAATACCGGTCAGCAGGGTCACCAGGCGGTTCAGGCCCAGGCTCGACTGCTTGCCGCCGCGCAGTTTCGGCAGCAGGTCTTCACTCAGAGTGGTGGCCGCGGCGAGCAGGCCGGCGCTGGCGGTGGACATCATGGCGGCCAGTGCGGCGGCGATGACCAGACCACGGATGCCGTCCGGCAGGGACAGTTTCACGATCGCGGCGAAAGCGTTGTTGACGTTGTCCAGATCCGGGATCAGTACGTGAGCGGCCATGCCGATCAGGGCACAAACCAGGCCGTAGACGATGCAGTACAGACCTGCGGCGGTGCCGGCGTATTGCGCGACTTTGGCAGTCTTGGCGGTGAACACCCGTTGCCAGATGTCCTGACCGATCAGGATGCCGAAGAAGTAGATCACGAAGTAGGTGATGATGGTGTCCCAGCCGATGGTGGTGAAGCTGAAGCTCGCCGCCGGCAGTTTGGCCACCAGCTCATCCCAGCCGCCGACGCGGTACAGGCAGATTGGCAACAGGATGAACATCAGGCCCACGGTCTTGATGATGAACTGGACGATATCGGTCAGGGTCAGCGACCACATGCCACCGATCGCCGAGTAGATCACTACCACGCCACCGCCAAGCAACACCGAAATCCAGAACGGCAGGCCGAACAGCACTTGCAGAACGGTGCCGATCGCCAGGATCGAAACCACGCCGATCATCAGCGCGTAGGCCAGCATGATGACCGCGCTCGCGGAGCGGGCCATCGGGTTGTAGCGTTTTTCCAGCACCTGGGTAACGGTGTAGATCTTCAGTTTCAACAGCGGTTTGGCGAGGAACAGGTTCAGTGCGACGATCCCGCAACCCAGTGCGGCGCAGAGCCAGAAACCGGAAATGCCATGCACGTAGCCCAGACGCACGGTGCCGACGGTGGACGCACCGCCCAGCACGGTAGCCGCCATGGTGCCCATGTACAGGCTCGGGCCGAGGTTACGACCGGCGACCAGAAACTCCTCGTTGGTCTTGGCCTTGCGCATGCCGTAGTAGCCGAGTATCAGCATCGCGGCTGCGTAGATGAGTACGACGAATAAATCCAAAGCCATTATGGCGTGTCTCCGATTGTCTTTTTTATGGTGAAACCAAAGCGTTTCAGTGGACTGCTTTTTGTGGGAGCGAGCCTGCTCGCGAAGGCGGTTTGTCAGTCACATCTATGTTGGATGTGCTGCAGTCTTCGCGAGCAGGCTCGCTCCCACAGGTAATTCAGGCGACTTGTCGCATCGCCGGTTTAGCGAGCGAATCCTTGCTCTTGTTGCGTGAATCATTCGGGCCGAAAACAGCGGTCGGTTCCGGGAACAGGCTCAGCAGCACCAGATACAGCACCGAAGCCAGGCCCAGGGTGATCGGCAGGCTGATATCGATACCGTCGGCGAGGTTGCCCAACGGTCCGACGAACTGCCCCGGCAGGTTCACGAAGCACAGGCCGACGGCCGCGCTCGGGATCCAGGCACCCATGCCACGCCAGTTCCAGCCGTGGTTGAACCAGTAACGACCGCCTTTTTCGCCACGGGTGAACACTTGCAGGTCATCCGGGCAGTAGAAGCCACGGCGGACCAGCAGACCGATGATCATGATCACCATCCACGGAGTGGTGCAGGTGATGATCAGCACGGCGAAGGTCGACACACTCTGCACCAGGTTCGCCGCGAAGCGCCCGATGAAGATGAAGGCAATCGACATCACACCGATCAGCAGCGTGGCCTTGACCCGCGACAGCAC
The DNA here is from genome assembly GCF_002113025.1 of Pseudomonas sp. B28(2017). Classification (GTDB taxonomy): domain Bacteria; phylum Pseudomonadota; class Gammaproteobacteria; order Pseudomonadales; family Pseudomonadaceae; genus Aquipseudomonas. The sequence goes on from NZ_NEJH01000005.1 coordinate 293,028, forward strand.
CCGTGGGAATACGCTGGACATGTCCAGGCCGGTGCCGTAGAGCGAAGTGGTGCCGGTGGACATGCCGCCGATCACTGCAATCAGGCACACCGGCAGGAAGAACCAGGTCGGCGATACTGCCAGCAGGCCGCCCACATAGTTGTTGGTCGCGATGTAGTCCGGTGCCTTGATCGCCACGATGGTCGCGGTGGTCAGGCCGAACAGGAACGGGATGAACGTTGCGATCTGCGAAATCACCACCGCCGCCATGATGCGAGGCTTGGAAGTATCACGCGGAATGTAGCGCGACCAGTCGCCGAGGAACGCACCGAAGGAAATCGGGTTGCTCATGGCCACCAGTGCAGCACCGATGAAGGCGGCCCAGAAACCGGGTTGGCCCATGTTGACGCTACCGGCGTAGTTCGCATCGAAAGGACCGGCGAAGGCGAAGACGCCCAGCAGGAACAGCAGGCTGGCACTCCACACCGCGATCTTGTTGACCCACAGCAGGAAGCGGAAGCCGTAGATGCACACGGTCAACACCAGAATCGCGAACAGACCGTAGGCCAGACCCAGGGTCAGGTCGGTTTCTGGCAGGCCGATCAGGCGTTTGGCACCGCCAATCAGCGCGTCACCCGAACTCCACACCGAGAGCGAGAAGAAGGCGATGGCGGTCAACAGCGACAGGAACGAACCGACGATCCGTCCGTGCACGCCGAAGTGCGCACCGGAAGACACGGCGTTGTTCGTGCCGTTGATCGGGCCGAACAGGCCCATTGGCGCGAGGATCAGCGAACCCAGCAGCACGCCCAGCACAATCGCCCAGACGCCCGCCTGGAAAGACAGGCCGAACAGCACCGGGAAACTGCCGAGCACGGCGGTGGCAAAGGTGTTGGAACCACCGAAGATCATCCGGAACAAGTCCGTCGGGCCTGCGGTGCGTTCGTTGTCCGGGATCTGTTCGACCCCGTGGGTTTCAATTTGCGTAAGGCTTTGGTCTTTGTTGTTGTTATTCATGATCAGCTCCGATCATAAAGGCGCGCTCATCGTGCGTGAGCGTCACCTGTGTTGGCTAAGGGGGTGGCAGCCCTTCCGGCATCGCGGACAAATGTTCGTGACAGGCCAGCCATCGGCCTTGTTGTTCTTGGCCAGACACTTGTTTCTTGAAAACAATCGTCTCGCGCTCCTGGCTAAAGTGCTGCTCCCCTTGCATGCGCAGCTCGGTGGCTACGTCATGGATGAAAATCGCCACGTCACCTTGCAGGCTGACGAAGGCGTTGCTCGAAATGCATGACAGCACTTCGAAGCCATCCTCGGCGCGCCAGCTGTCCCACAACGCCTGATAGGCGTCGCGTGACAGCAGGGGCTGTTCGAGGGTGTAGAAAACAAAGCTCGCATCGGCGCTGAACGCGCCGAAGTAGGCTTCGCGATCGTTACGGGCGAAGGCGGACACCAGGTCGGCGGCCGCTTTCAAGACCTGATCACGTTCGTTCATGAGCGACCCTCAGCGGTGAACCACACCTGGCAGTACGCAGAGCATTTCGTACAACAGGTTGGCGGCCAGCAGCGAGGTGTTACCCGTGGTGTCGTAAGCGGGCGAGACTTCTACCAGATCGCAACCGATCAGGTCGAGGCCCTGGCAGCCACGAACGATCTCGATGGCCTGAATGGTCGTCAGGCCGCCGATTTCCGGGGTGCCGGTGCCAGGAGCCCAGGCCGGGTCGATGCCGTCGATGTCAAAGCTCAGGTAGACAGGACCGCCACCGACTTTCTCGCGGACTTCAGCCATCAATGGCTCCAGCGATTTGTGCCAGCACTCTTCGGCCTGAACCACACGGAAGCCCTGGTTGCGGCTCCAGTTGAAGTCATCAGCGGTGTAGCCCTGGGCGCGCAGACCGATTTGCACAACACGGTCCGGATCGATCAAGCCTTCTTCGACGGCGCGACGGAAGGTCGTGCCGTGGGCGATTTTCTCGCCGAACATGTGATCGTTCACATCGGCGTGAGCATCGATGTGCACCAGACCGACTTTGCCGTGCTTTTTATGGATGGCACGCAGGATCGGCAGGGTGATGGTGTGGTCGCCGCCCAGGGTCAGGGGGATCACGTTGTGTTCGAGGATGTCGTCGTAGGCTTCTTCGATGATGCGAACGGCGTCCAGCAGGTTGAAGGTGTTGATCGCCACGTCGCCGATGTCGGCAACCGACAGCGAGTCGAACGGTGCTGCACCGGTGGCCATGTTGTAAGGGCGGATCATCACCGATTCGGTGCGGATGTCGCGAGGCCCGAAACGGGTGCCAGGGCGCAGCGAGGTACCGATGTCCAGCGGCACGCCTACGAAGGCTGCGTCCAGGCCGGCAGCAGTTTCCAGGTGGGGGAGTCGCATCATGGTGGCGATGCCGCCGAAGCGCGGCATTTCGTTGCCGCCCAGTGGTTGGTGAAGAATCTTGTCCACGGGTAGGGCCTCATCGTCGTTGTTTTATTTATTGGGTTGCACCGTTCACGGGAGTACGGGCGAACCTTGTGGCGCCGATTCTGCGAAATGTAGTGACAGGGAAGAATCGCTACGGGCAAATACTTAGTTCAGATTTTTCTAAACTAATGGATGTGACAGCGATAGACTTCACTCAAAACGCAAAACCCAATGCCAGGAACAAACCTTGTGGGAGCGAGCCTGCTCGCGGTAGCGGTGGGCCAGTCAACATTGACGTTGGCTGTATGCCCTCATCGCGAGCAGGCTCGCTCCCACAAAGATCTTCATTGACTTGAGCATTGCGCGTCACCCTGCAATCGGAGCCCGTCATGGCCAACGCTTTACCCGACCTGAAACTATTGCGCATCTTCGTCAGCGTGGTGCGACACCAGGGCTTCGCCAACGCCCAGCAGGAGCTCAATCTTTCGACGTCGGCCATCAGCACTTACATGAGCCAGCTCGAAGCGGCCCTCGGCCTGGTGCTCTGTCATCGTGGTCGTGGCGGCTTCAGCCTGACCAGCAAGGGCGAACTGTTCCATCAGGAAACCCTGCGTCTGTTGGGCGAACTCGAAGGCTTCGAGCAATACGCTGCCGCCCTCAAGGGTGAGTTGCGCGGTACCTTGAACCTTGGGGTCATCGACTCCACCGTCAGCGACAAGGCCTTGCCGTTTGCCGAAGCCATCGGTGCCTACAGCCAGGAGCACCCGGCCGTGCACTTGCACCTGTCGGTGATGAGCCCCTACGAACTGCAACTCGGGGTGCAAGACAACCGTCTCGACCTGGCCATCGGCGCGTTTTCCACGCGCATGAGCGGCCTGGTGTACATGCCGCTGTACCGTGAACAACACTGGTTGTATTGCAGCACGCGGCATCCGCTGTTCAACGAGCGGCGCATTCCCGAGCAAGTCATCACCCAGCAGCGCATGGTCGGTCGTGGCTACTGGAGCCAGGCCGAACTGGCGCGTCACGGTTTCAAGCACAGTGCCGCGACCGTGGAAAGTATGGAGGCCCAGTTGATTCTGGTGCTTTCGGGCGCTTACATCGGCTACCTGCCGGAGCACTACGCCCAGGCCTGGGCCGACAAGGGTGACTTGCGAGTGTTGCTGCCGGCGACCTTCGGTTATCAGGCGCCATTCTCGATGATCGTGCGCCGCGGCCGTAGTCGCGAGCCGCTGATCCAGACGTTCCGTGACTTGCTTAAAGCCCAACTGAATCAGGCCTGAGAAGATGTCCAGACGCCAATGCCCGCGGTGCCTGCGCCCGCAAAGCCACTGCCTGTGCCCATTGATTCCGAGCCTCGACAGCCGCACCCGCGTGTTGCTGTTGCAGCATCCGAGCGAAGTGAACCATGCACTGAATACGGCGCGGCTGGCGGCGTTGGGCCTTAACAATGCCGAGTTGATCGTCGGGGAAGTGTTCGAGGATTTACCGACGCTATTGAGCCGGCCGGGGTATCGGGCGCGCTTGTTGTTTCCCGGCGAAGAGGCGCAACCGATGCGGGCCTGTGCCGCGACAGACGAACCGTTGTTGCTGGTCGTCCCGGACGGCACCTGGCGCAAGGCGCGCAAGATGCTGCACCTCAACCCGCTGCTGGCGGCGTTGCCGAGGGTGACGCTGGCCGAGGGCGGTGTATCCCGTTATCGACTGCGCAAGGCGCCGGGACCGGGAGCGTTGTCGACGGTGGAGGCAATTGTGCAGGCGCTTGAGACCCTTGAGGCACCGACTTCCTTTGCGCCATTGCTCAGGCCGTTCGAAGCGTTGATCGAGGGGCAGATTGCGGCGATGGGGGAGGAGGTTTTTCAGCGTAATCATGGGCCGGATTAGCCGGTGTTTGCTCGCGAAAGCGGTGGAACAATCACAAGAGATCTTGAACAGTCACTACCTTTCCCGCATCGCCTCGGTCCGCGCTTTAAGCACCGGTTTAAGCAAGTAATCGAGCACCGTTTTCTCCCCGGTAATAATGTCCACCGTCGCCACCATCCCCGGGATGATCAGCAGCGGTTTCACGTCCCCGCCCAAATGGTTTTTATCAGTACGCACCTGAATCAGATAGAAGCTGTTGCCCTTGTCGTCGGTGATGGTGTCGGCGCCGATCAACTCCAGTCTGGCGCTCAGGCCACCGTAAATGGTGTAGTCGTAGGCACTGAACTTGACCATGGCTTTCTGGCCCGGATGCAGGAATGCAACGTCCTGTGGCCGCACCTTGGCTTCGATCAGCAGGTTGTCTTCCAGCGGCACGATTTCCACCATGTCACTGCCGGGCTGGACCACGCCACCGATGGTGTTGACCTTCAACACCTTGATGATGCCGTGAACCGGGGAGACCACGGTGGTGCGGGTCACGCGGTCGTCGATGGCGATGCTCGATGCCGTGATTTTCGACAGGTCGGTGCGTTTCTCGTTCAGTTCTTTGGCGGCTTCCGAACGGAAGGTCTGTTCCGACTCGTCGATCTTGCTTTTGATCTCGTTGATCGCCGATTCCGCCCGGGGAATTGCCAGGGTGGTGGCGTTCAATGAGCCGCGAATCTCCACCGCGCTACGTTTGAGGCGCAGGATTTCCACCGGTGACACCGCGCCGGTGCCCACCAGTGGTGTGGACATGTTCATCTCTTGCTGCAACAACGCCAGGCTTGAACTGAACTGCCCCTGTTTCGAACGGAACTCGGCCAGTTCCTGGGTTTTTTGCCGAAGTTGTTCGGTCAGGGTGCGCTGTTCGCTGGCCAGTCGGCGTTGCCGCTGTTCGTACAGGGAACGCTCGTCTTCAGCCACTTGCGGAGCCTTGGCGATCACTTCTTCTGACAGCTTGAATGGCCGGCCTTCGGCTTCGGCAGAAAGCCGTTCGACCTGCGCGGTCAAGGCATAACGATCGGCTTCGCTTTCGCCCTTGTTCGACAGGTAGCGGGTGTCATCCAGACGCAGCAAGGTGTCGCCCTTGTTCACCATTTGCCCTTCACGAACGAAAATTTCAGTGACGATGCCGCCCTCCAGATTCTGGATCACCTGGACTTTGCTCGACGGAATCGCCTTGCCTTCGCCCATGGTCACTTCCTGCAACACAGCGAACCTGGCCCAGAGCAGTGTGCTGACCAACAGCGCGGCGGTCAGCCACACGGTGATTCGCGACCAGCGCGGTGAGTCCTGCAACGAGGCGCCGGCGGTTTCCGGCATGAACTCGGTCTCGGCACTTTTGTTGAAACTGTCGAAGTAGCCACGGGATCCTTGATCGGCAGACATGGGCGACTCCTAGACTGCCGCAGAGCCGACACGGCCCTTGCGCAGTGCATCGATGACCGCTTCTTTCGGACCGTCGGCGACGATCCGCCCGTTGTCCAGCACCACCAGGCGATCCACCAGGCTCAGCATCGAGGTGCGGTGGGTCACCAACAGGATGGTTTTGCCCTGGACCCAGCCGTGGAGTTTTTGCCGCAGGACGTCTTCGCTGCTGTTGTCCATGGCACTGGTGGGCTCGTCGAGCAGCATGATCGGCGGGTCGAGCAACATGGCCCGGGCCATCAATACCGCCTGGCGCTGGCCGCCGGACAGCAGTTGCCCACGTTCACCCACGGGCCGGTCGAAGCCTTGCGGGTGTTGCCGGGCCAATTCGGTGACGCCGGTCATTTCCGCCACTTCGAGCATGCGTGAGTCGCTGATATAGCGCGCGCCGAGGGTCAGGTTGTCACGCAGGCTGCCGGCCAGCAGCGGCAAGTCGTGGGCGACGTAACCGATTTGATGGCGCAGGTCGGCGACGTCCAGTTGCCGCAGGTCCAGGCCATCGAGCAGCAACTGGCCTTCGTCCGGTTCATAGAACCCCATCACCAGTCGCGCCAGGGTGCTTTTGCCTGAGCCGCTGCGGCCGATGATGCCGACGCGCTCACCGGGTTTCACACTGAAGCTGATATTGGCCAGGGCGGGAGAGCTCTGGCCGTTGTAGTGGAAGGTCACGCCGACAACATCCAGCGCGCCTTGCAGTTGCGTGCGTTCCAGCGGCCGTTGTCTGGCGTCGCGTTCCTGGGGCAGGCCCATCAGTGCGTCGGTGCTTTTCATGGTCAGTTGCGCTTGCTGATAGCGCGTGATCAGTCCGGCGATTTGCCCCAGCGGCGCCAAGACCCGGCTGCCGAGCATGTAGCTGGCCACCAGGGCACCGACGCTGAGGTTGCCGGCGATGATGCTGTAGACCCCGGCAACGATGGTCGCCATGCCGGACAACTGCTGTATGAACAAGGTGCCATTGGTGGCCAGGGCCGACAGGTTGCGCGCATGGCTGTCGAGGCGGGTAAGGGCGCCGTGGGTACTTTCCCATTTGTGCTGGCGTTCGCTTTCGGCGCTGCAGGCCTTGAGGGTTTCCAGGCCACTGAGGGTTTCGATCAGCAACGCCTGGCGTTCTGCGCCGAGGCTGAGGCTTTTCTGCACGGTGTCGCGCAGGCGTACCTGGATCACCATGGCGAAGATGATGGTGATGGGAAACGCCAGTATCGGGATCACCACCAGCCAGCCTCCGAGCAGGCCGATCACCAGCAGCATCAGCAGGCAGAAGGGCAGGTCGATCAGGCTGGTGAGGGTCACGGCAGTGAGAAATTCCCGCAAGCCCTGGAAGTCATGAATGCTTTGGGCAAAGCCCCCGATGGTCGCCGGTCGCGCTTTCATTGCCATGCCGGTGATGCGCTCAAACAGGGTGGCGGACAGGATCACGTCGGTTTTCTTGCCGGCAGTATCCAGCAAGTGCGCGCGCACGACCCGCAGTACCAGTTCGAAAGCAGTGCCGATCAGCAGACCGATCGCCAGCACCCACAAGGTCGAAGTGGCCTGGTTCGGCACCACGCGGTCGTAGGTCTGCATCACGAACAGCGGCACCATCAGTCCCAGCAGGTTGATCAGGAAACTCGCCAGAATCGCGTCGCCATACAGCCATTTCGACAGCTTCAGCGTATCGCGAAACCAGGCCTTTACCCGAGGCACCAGCGGCGAGCGCAAGTCTTCGAGTTCGTGGCGTGGGCGGGCAAACAGCGCCTGGCCACTGTAGTGTTCGGCCAGCTCCTCAGGGCTGAGCCATTGTTCGCCGCCGTCGGCTTCGCTGGGCAGGATCAGCACCTTGCCGTCCTCGCCATAACGGCGCAGGACGGCCGTGCGGCCGTTGTTGAGCAACATCAGCACGGGCAGGTTGAGCGGGGAGATGTCCTTGAGGTCGCGGCGCAGCAAGCGCGCCTGCAAACCGGCCCGGGCCGCTGCACGGGGTAGCAGGTCCAGGCTCAGGCGTTGGTGTGCCATGGGGAGCCCGGCACTCAGGCTGGCGCGACTGACCGTCGCGCCGTGGAGTTTGCAGAGGATCAACAGACCATCCAGAAGCGGGTCATCGAAGCTCAGGCGTGGATCGACACCGGTGTTGCCGGTCTCCATGCTGGTCATTGAACCCTCCTGTGCACTACTTCATTTCAGGCAGACGCGCTTCGTTTTTCACTTCGGTCTGGGCAATCGCGTCGGCGGGCAGGACGACGCGTTGTTTGCTCAACAACTGGCCCATGTTCGCCAAAACGCGGTACATCGAAAACTCTTCCGTGTAGCGCACCTCGGTGTAGCGACGGTTGGCGTTGTAGAGTTCGTTTTCACTGTCGAGCAGGTCAAGCAGGGTCCGTTGACCGAGGCCGAACTGATCCTGGTAGGCAATGCGTACGCGCTTGCTGGTGTCGGCGTATTCACGGGCGGTCGGGATTTGTTTCTTGGCATTGACCATGGCGTTCCAGGCCAGGTGAATGTTCTCGTTGAGCTGGCGCAGGGCATTGTTACGGATGTCCATGGCCTGGTTGATCTTGTGCGAGTCGGAGGCCAGGCGCGCCTTGTCGCTGCCGCCGCGGAACAGGTTGTAGTTCATGATCACGCCGACCCGCCATTCGTTGTCGTGGCCTTCGTCACCCTGCACGTTGTTGTTCGCGCCCACTGCCGCCTCGGCGTCGAAGCGCGGGTAGAACGGCGACTTGGCGACTTCGTACTGGCTTTCGGCCGATTGCACGTCAGCCTGGGCGGATTTCAGGTAAGGGTTGTTTTCCACCATGCTCTGCTGGGCTTCGGGCAGGGAGGCAGGGACTTCGCCGCGAATCGATGGCGGGGTTTCGAGTTCATCGGGCATACGCCCTACAACGGCGTAAAAGTTTGACTCGGCGTCAGCCAGATCCACTTCGGCGGTATCCAGGTTGTTTTCTGCCAGTGCCCGGCGAGCCGTGGACTGGTCGGCATCGGCGTTGCTGCCCACGCCGCGCTGGGTGCGCAGGCCGATCTGGTCGTTGACCCGCAAGTGCGCTTGCAGGTTGTTTTTGGCCAGTGTCACCAGTTCGCGGCGCTTGAGCACTTCGAGGTAAACCTCGGTGGTGCGCAGGGCCAGATCCTGAGCCGTACCCTGAGCGTAATAGGCTCGCGAGTTGACCACGCCCTGGGTGCGTCCGACTTCATTGGCGGTGCTGAATCCGTCAAAGAGCATTTGCCGCAGGCGCAATTCCGACTGGGTGTAGTTGAGGGTTTCGGTGTGGTGATTGCCGAACGCCCGGGTATTGGTGTTATCGCTATACGCGCGCCCGTAGGCGGCGTTCAGATCGACCGATGGATAAAAGCCCCCTTTGGCGACCTTCACGTCCTCATCCGCCGACAGGCGGCTGTCCACCCGTGATGCCAGCTCCGGGTGGGTCGCGATGGTGCTCTGGATCGCTTCGGTCAGCGTCATGGCCTGAGCCTGGGACGAACAGGCCATGGCCAAGAGAACCGCGCTGCAGAGGGGGGTTAATAGGCGCATGTACATCTCCCTGATTTCCTGATGGTGCTTATTGGTCGCCAATTATTTGACGATATTTCTAGGTGAAGTTGTTTCACGTCTTTAACAAAAGAGCTAAGAACATTCTGGAGCGTAGCTAAGAAATTTTTCTCATAACGGCTATGCAAAAAAAAACTTATGCGCTATGCAAAATCCAGCACATTGTTCAACTCGAAAGCCCTTGTTTTATGGGCGCTAGGGCGCTTGTCGGGGTTTGAAGAAAATTCCAATCCACTTATCGACATAGAGCGGAGAGGTGCTGGAGGGGAGGGACGCGAGCGATCTGGTGGCGACGGTTTTTTGTCACTTGAGTGATTCAGGATCGCTACGCATCGCTCACAGGCAACGTTGTTGCGCGCAGGGATCCGATGCCATTGATTGCAGAGGGTTTTTCCCTAAGTCGTAAACAGCGCCGTGAGCGACTGGCTGGGCGAGATCGTTGCCAGGGCCACGGCTTACTCAAGTAAACCGGCCCCCTTGACACGATTCGCCAGGCGACCCGCTTGAGCCATGAGCACGTTCTTCGCACAAACAAGCTGCCGACGGCGGTTGGCAGCGGAGGAAGTGCACATGGCTACGCTCATCGGTATCGTCAGTAAGGTCATCGGTCAGGTGTTCGCGGTCGCGAGCGACGGCACCCGGCGTGCTTTGGTCGAGGGGGACCGGCTGTTCGCCGGCGACCAACTGAGCACCGGCGCTGAGGGCGCGGTGGCGGTACACCTGCAAAATGGCCAGGAGCTGACCCTTGGGCGCGGCAGCAGCATGCAGATGACACCGCAGCTGCTCGCCAATCAGATTCCCCATGTGGTCTCGCATGAAGCGGTAACGCCGAGCGAAGCGCAGCTGACGGACGTCGAACAACTGCAAAAAGCCATTGCAGCGGGTGACGACCCGACCCAAACCGCTGAAGCCACCGCTGCGGGACCTGCCACGACTACCGGTGTACCGGGCGGCATCCAGGGCAGTGGTCATAGTTTCGTCATGCTCGAAGAAGTGGGCGGGCGAGTCGAGCCAACCATTGGCTTCCCCACTGCCGGTTTCAATGGCATTCCCGAACTTCCTGAAGAACGCCTGAACGCTAATCCGGGCAACAACGTTGTAGCGGTCGCTGCCCCTGTGGTGCCGCCGGTGGTTGCGCAAACGCCGAACAATCCGGTCACCTTCGAAGGCCTGTCGGAGCAGAACGGCGAGCGGAGCGTCAATGAAGCCAACCTGGCCGACGGTTCGGCGAGAAACGAAGGCTCGCTGACGCGAAGCGGCACCTTCACCATCAATGCGCCAGACGGGCTGACCAGCCTCAGCATCGGCGCAATCAACGTGATCAGCGGCGGTGTGGCGACAGGTTTTGCGCAGTCGATGACCACCTCTCTGGGCAGTACCTTGACCTTCACCGGTTACAACCCGGCCACGGGCGTGGTCAGTTACAGCTACACCCTCAACCGTGCCGAAATCCATGCAAGCGGCGAGGGGGCCAATAGTCTTGCCGAGCACGTCACCGTGGTGGCCATCGACAGCAATGGCGACAGCGCTACCGGTACGCTGGATATCAGCATCATCGACGACGTGCCCAAAGCAGTAGATGACAACAATGGCATCGCCTCGGAGACCCTGCTGACCCTCAACGGCAATGTACTGAGCAACGACGTACAAGGCGCCGACCGGGTGCCGGTCAGTGAAAACAGCGGACCGATTACTCCTGGCACCTTTACCGGGACTTACGGCACCCTGGTGCTGAATGCCAACGGCACCTACACCTATACGCTGAACACCAGCGACGCTGACTTCAAGGCGTTGCACGGCGGCGGTAACGGCACCGAAACCTTCAGCTACACCCTCACCGATGCGGACGGCGACAGCAGCACTGCGAACCTGGTGCTGGATATCCACAACAACGATGACCCGATCACGATTGGCGGATTGAACGCTGAGGGCAGCGAGTTGACCGTCTTCGAGAAAAACCTCAGCGACGGCAGCGCACCGGATGCCACGGCGCTGACCCAGAGCGGGACGTTTACCGTGACCGCGCTGGACGGCGTCACGAGCCTGACCGTGGGCGGCATCGCCGTGGTCACCGCGGGTGTGGCCGCGGGCTTCCCGCAATCGATCATCACGCCGCTGGGTAGCACCCTGACCATCACCGGGTTCAACGCGGCGACTGGTGTCGTGAGCTACAGCTACACGCTGGTCGATAACGAAGCCCATCCAACTGCCAACGGCGCCAACACCCTGCCTGAGCAGTTCGCCGTGACCGTGGTCGACGACAACGGCACCACTACGACCGGTTCACTGGACGTCAGCATCGTCGACGACTTGCCGAAGGGCGTGGATGACAGCAATGCTTCGACGGCTTCGGAAAACCTGCTGACCCTCAATGGCAATGTGCTGAGCAACGACGTGCAAGGTGCCGACCGGGTGACGGTTGGGGAAAACAGCGGACCGATCACCCCCGGCACTTTCACCGGCACCTACGGCACCCTGGTGCTGAATGCCAATGGCACCTACACCTACACCCTCAACACCAGTGATGCCGATTTCAAAGCGTTGCACGGTGGTGGCAACGGCAGTGAAACCTTCACCTACACCCTCACCGATGCCGACGGCGACAGCAGCACCGCGAATCTGGTGCTGCAAATCCACAACAACGACGACCCGGTGACGGTCGGCGGTTTGAACGTCGAGGGCGGCGAGTTGACCGTCTTCGAGAAAAACCTCAGCGACGGCAGTGCACCGGATGCCACGGCGCTGACCCAGAGCGGCACCTTTACCGTGACCGCGCTGGACGGCGTCACGAGCCTGAGCGTCGGCGGCATCGCCGTGGTCACTGGCGGTGTGGCCGCGGGCTTCCCGCAATCGATTACCACGCCATTGGGCAGTACGCTGACCATCACCGGCTTCAACGCGGCGACCGGTGTCGTGAGCTACAGCTACACCCTCAACGATAACGAAGCGCATCCGACCGCCAACGGCGCCAATAGCCTGCCTGAACAGTTCACCGTGACTGTGGTCGACGACAACGGCACCACCGCGACCGGCTCACTCGACGTCAGCATCGTCGACGACCTGCCGAAGGGCGTGGACGACAGCAACGCCAGTACCGCCTCGGAAACCTTGCTGACCCTTACTGGCAATGTGTTGAGCAACGACGTGCAAGGCGCTGACCGGGTGACGCTCGGAGAAAACGCCGGCCCGATCACCCCCGGCACTTTCACCGGCATCTACGGCACCCTGGTGCTGAATGCCAATGGCACCTACACCTACACCCTCAACACCAGTGATGCCGATTTCAAGGCCTTGCACGGCGGTGGCGATGGCAGCGAAACCTTCACCTACACCCTCACCGATGCCGACGGCGACAGCAGTACCGCGAACCTGGTGCTGCAAATCCACAACAACGACGACCCGGTGACGGTCGGCGGTTTGAACGTCGAGGGCGGCGAGTTGACCGTCTTCGAGAAAAACCTCAGCGACGGCAGTGCACCGGATGCCACGGCGCTGACCCAGAGCGGCACCTTTACCGTGACCGCGCTGGACGGCGTCACGAGCCTGAGCGTCGGCGGCATCGCCGTGGTCACTGGCGGTGTGGCCGCGGGCTTCCCGCAATCGATTACCACGCCATTGGGCAGTACGCTGACCATCACCGGGTTCAATGCGGCGACCGGTGTCGTGAGCTACAGCTACACCCTCAACGATAACGAAGCGCATCCGACCGGCAACGGCGCCAATACTCTGCCTGAGCAGTTCGCCGTGACCGTGGTCGACGACAATGGCACCACCGCCACCGGCTCGCTGGACGTCAATATCGTCGACGACCTACCCAAAGGCGTGTACGACAGCAATGCTTCAACGGCCTCGGAAACCTTGCTGACCCTTACTGGCAATGTGTTGAGCAACGACGTGCAAGGCGCCGACCGGGTAACGCTCGGAGAAAACGCCGGCCCGATCACCCCCGGCACGTTCACCGGCACCTACGGCACCCTGGTGCTCAACGCCAACGGCACTTACACCTACACCCTCAACACCAGTGATGCGGATTTCAAGGCATTGCACGGCGGTGGCTACGGTAGCGAAACCTTCACCTACAACCTCACCGATGCCGACGGCGACACCAGCACCGCGAATCTGGTGCTGAACGTCTACAACAACGATGATCCGGTGGTCCTCAACGGCCTCAACGTGTATGGCGGCGAGTTGACCGTCTACGAGAAAAACCTCAGTGATGGCAGCAACCCCAACACACCGGCCCTGACCCAGAGCAGCACCTTCACGGTGACTGCCCTCGATGGCCTGCAAACCCTGACCGTCGGCGGCATCGCCGTGGTCACCGCTGGCGTGGCCGCCAGCTTCCCGCAATCGATCATCACGCCATTGGGCAGCACGCTGACCATCACCGGGTTTAACGCGGCGACCGGCGTCATAAGCTACAGCTACACCCTCAACGATAACGAAGCCCATCCAGCGGCCAACGGCGCCAACAGCCTGACCGAGAACTTCAACGTCGTGGCCACCGATTCGGACGGCGACAGTTCAACCGGGCAGATCAACGTCAACATCGTCGACGACCTGCCGAAGGGCGTGTACGACAGCAACGCTTCAACGGCCTCGGAAACTCTGCTGACCCTCAACGGCAACGTGCTGAGCAACGACGTACAAGGCGCCGACCGGGTAACGCTCGGCGAAAATGCCGGCCCGATCACCCCCGGCACGTTCACCGGCATCTACGGCACCCTGGTGCTGAATGCCAATGGCACCTACACCTATACGCTGAACCCCAACGACACGGACTTCAAAGCCCTGCACGGCGGTGGCGATGGCAGCGAAACCTTCACCTACACCATCACCGATGCGGACGGCGACAGCAGCACGGCCAACCTCGTGCTGCAGATCCACAACAATGATGACTCGATCACGATTGACGGTTTGAACGTCGAGGGCGGCGAACTCACCGTCTTCGAAAAAAACCTCAGTGACGGCAGCAACCCGGACGCACCGGCCCTGACCCAGAGCGGCACGTTTACCGTGACCGCGCTGGACGGTGTCACCACCCTGAGCGTCGGCGGCATCGCCGTGGTCAGCGGCGGCGTGGCCGCGGGCTTCCCGCAATCAATCACCACCCCGTTGGGCAGCACGCTGACCATCACCGGCTTCAATGCGGCGACCGGCGTGGTCAGCTACAGCTACACGCTCAACGATAACGAAGCGCACCCGACCGCCAACGGCGCCAATAGCCTGCCTGAGCAGTTCGCCGTGACTGTGGTCGACAACAACGGCACCACCGCCACCGGTTCACTGGACGTGAACATCGTCGACGACCTTCCAAAAGGCGTGGACGACAGCAATGCTTCAACGGCCTCGGAAACCCTGCTGACCCTCACTGGCAATGTGCTGAGCAACGACGTGCAAGGCGCTGACCACGTGACGCTTGGCGCAAACGCCGGCCCGATCACCCCCGGCACTTTCACCGGCACCTACGGCACCCTGGTGTTGAATGCCAACGGCACTTACACCTATACGCTGAACCCCAACGACACGGACTTCAAAGCATTGCACGGCGGTGGCAACGGCAGTGAAACCTTCACCTACACCCTCACCGATGCGGACGGCGACAGCAGTACCGCGAACCTGGTGCTGAATGTCTACAAC
>NZ_NEJH01000006.1 GCF_002113025.1 Pseudomonas sp. B28(2017)
CTGCCGAGCCTGTAAGGCCCCTCCTGTAGGAGCGAGCCTGCTCGCGAAAAACGCCTGGGCAACGCGGGCATTCAGGCAGGGCGCGTTATCGTTGACGACCATCGCGAGCGGGCTCGCTCCTGCAGTGGATTGTGTAAACCCTGTGGGAGCGGGCTTGCCCGCGAATAGATTTTGAACAAGACGAGGACTTGGGATGAAAACCCTCTGGCAACACTGCCACGTCGCAACCATGGCGCAAGGCGTCTACTCGATCATCGAGGACGCGGCCATCGTGACGTCCGGTGCGCTCATTGAGTGGATCGGCCCGCGCGCTGACCTGCCGGCAGGCGAGTACCCGGCGGTCAAAGATTTGAATGGGGCCTGGGTCACGCCGGGCCTGATCGACTGCCACACCCACACGGTGTTCGGCGGTAATCGCAGCGGTGAATTCGAGCAGCGCCTGCAAGGCGTCAGCTATGCGGAAATTGCCGCCAGCGGTGGCGGCATCGCCAGCACCGTGCGCGCCACCCGTGCAGCCAGCGAAGACGAACTGTTCGCCAGTGCCGCCAAGCGCCTGAAAAGCCTGATGCGCGACGGCGTCACCAGCATCGAAATCAAGTCCGGCTACGGCCTCGACCTGGCCAGCGAACGCAAGATGCTGCGCGTCGCCCGTCGCCTCGGCGCTGAACTGCCAATCAGCGTGCGCAGCACCTGCCTGGCCGCTCACGCCTTGCCGCCGGAATTCGCCGACCGCGCCGACGATTACATCGATCACATCTGCGCTGACATGCTCCCGGCCCTGGCCGCCGAAGGGCTGGTCGACGCTGTGGATGCGTTCTGCGAGTACCTGGCGTTTTCCCCGGCGCAGGTTGAGCGGGTATTTATCACCGCACAGAAGCTGGGCTTGCCAGTGAAGCTGCACGCCGAGCAGTTGTCATCGTTGCACGGTTCCAGCCTGGCGGCGCGTTACCACGCACTGTCCGCCGATCATCTGGAATTCATGACCGAAGACGATGCCATCGCTATGGCCGAATCTGGCACCGTCGCGGTATTGCTGCCAGGAGCCTTCTACTTCCTGCGCGAAACCCAATTGCCGCCTATGGAAGCCCTGCGCAAGCACGGCGTGAAGATCGCCATCGCCAGCGACCTCAATCCGGGTACCTCGCCAGCGCTATCATTGCGCCTGATGCTGAACATGGCCTGTACCTGTTTCCGCATGACCCCGGAAGAAGCCTTGGCCGGTGCAACGATTCACGCCGCTACCGCGCTGGGCATGGCCGACACCCACGGTTCGCTGGAAGCCGGAAAAGTCGCGGATTTCGTGGCCTGGCAAATCGAACGTCCGGCCGACCTGTCGTACTGGCTGGGCGGCGACCTGGAAAAACGCGTCGTGCGTCACGGCGTCGAGACAAGTCTGTAGGAGAGCAGCTGTGGATAAGGTTCTGAACTTCAAACAAGGCCGCGTACCGCTGCTGATCAGCATGCCCCACGCGGGCGTGCGCCTGACTCCGGAGGTCGAGGCCGGGTTGATCCCGCAGGCGAAAAGCCTGCCGGACACCGACTGGCACATCCCGCAGCTTTATGACTTCGCCGCTGAACTGGGCGCCAGTACCCTGGCCGCCGAATACTCGCGGTTCGTCATTGACCTGAACCGTCCATCCGATGACAAGCCACTGTACGTGGGTGCGACCACTGGCTTGTACCCGGCCACGCTGTTCGACGGCGTGCCATTGTTCCGTGAAGGCCTGGAACCTTCGAAAGAAGAGCGTGCGACCTATCTGGAACAGATCTGGACGCCGTACCACAGCACCCTGCAACAGGAACTGGCGCGATTGAAGGCCGAGTTCGGTTATGCGCTGCTGTTCGATGCGCACTCGATCCGCTCGCTGATCCCGCACCTGTTCGACGGCAAGCTGCCGGACTTCAACCTCGGCACCTTCAACGGCGCCAGTTGCGATCCGCAGTTGGCGACGCAACTCGAAGCGATCTGCGCGCGTCATGACAATTACACCCATGTGTTGAACGGGCGCTTCAAGGGCGGCCACATCACCCGCCATTACGGTAACCCGGCCCAGGACATCCACGCCGTGCAGCTGGAACTGGGCCAGTGCACGTACATGGAAGAGTTCGAGCCGTTCCGTTATCGGGCGGATCTGGCGGAGCCTACGCGGGTGGTGTTGAAGGAGCTGCTGCAAGGCTTGCTGGCCTGGGGCGAAAAACACTACAACGCATAACCCGTGTGGGAGTGAGCCTGCTCGCGAAGAGGCCTTAACATTCAACATTGATGTTGTCTGTCGACACGCCTTCGCGAGCAGGCTCGCTCCCACAGGTAAAACGCATGACCCCATCGAACAGTCGCCACCGTGCAAAACACGGTCGCCTCAGTTCGCTTTTACCGCTCGTCTGCTGCGTAATGTTTCGGCCACGGTGCACAAAGACACCGGCCCGACAATAATCCGCTGCCGCACGAGATCATCCCGATGAAAAGACTGTTCACCCGCTGTCTCTCAATCTTCTGCGGCACCGCGCTGTTGAGTGCCGGCGCCATGGCCGCGGACGACGCCTCCTGCAAAACCGTGCGCATGGGCGTGGTCAACTGGACCGACGTGATTGCCACCAGTGGCATGGCCGATGTGCTGCTCAACGGTCTCGGCTACGAAAGCAGGCAAACCAGTGCCGTGCAGCAAATCATCTTCGCCGGCATCCGCGACAAGCGCCTGGACATTTTCCTGGGTTACTGGAAACCGGCGATGGATAAAAATATCGCACCGTTCGTGGCTGCCAATCAGGTGAAGGTCATGGATAAACCGAGCCTGGCCGATGCCCAGGCCACCCTCGCGGTCCCGGACTATGTGGCGGCGGCCGGGCTGAAAACCTTCGCGGACATCGCCCGATTCAAGGATCAGCTCGGCGGCAAGATCTACGGCATCGAGCCAGGCAGCGGCGCCAACACCACAATCAAGACCATGATCGAGACCAATCACTTCGGCCTGAAAGACTTCAAACTGATCGAGTCTGGCGAGGCCGGGATGCTGGCGGCCGTGCAGCGGGCGGTGAATCGCAAGGAGTTCGTGGTATTCGTCGGCTGGACCCCGCACCCGATGAACATCAACATGAACATCACCTACCTGACCGGCAGCGAAGATGTTTACGGTCCGAATGAAGGCGCGGCAACCGTCTCCAGCGTGACTGCCCCGGATTACGCCGAGCGCTGCCCGAACGTCAATCGGCTGCTGGAAAACCTGACGTTTACCGCTGCCCAGGAAAGCCAGTTGATGGTGCCGATCATGGAGCGCCAGACGGCTCAGGATGTCGCGAAAAAATGGCTGCGTGAGCATCCCGAGGACTTGCAGCGTTGGCTGGCGGGTGTCAGCAGTTTCGATGGCAAGGATGGCGTGGCGACGGTTCAGGCCAGTTTGAAAAACTGACACCAAAACCCTGTAGGAGCGAGCTTGCTCGCGATAGACCCGAGAACGCCGCGGGGTATCAGGTTCGCCGCGATATCGTTGACGATCATCGTCGGAACGCCGCCCGGAGCAAGCTCGCTCCTACAGGGGCCATATATTTCCCTGAACGGGCACCAGGCTAATGGCTCCTTATCCGATTTCCGAACAGATGACGGCTTTCGTCGAGAAAACCGTCAGTTTCAACAGCACCGACAGCAGCCCCGACGGTCTGCGCCAGGCCTACAACGAGATGTGCCGGGCGTTTACCCCGGCGCGCCCGGCCGGGTTATATGTGGTCGATTTCGAGTTGGCCGGGGTTGCTGTTCGCTCCTATCAACCACCGGCCAGTGGCGCGTCGTGCATCGTTTACCTGCATGGCGGTGGCTGGGTGGTGGGGGACCTTGATTCCCACGATTTCATCTGCGCCGAATTGGCATCGACACTCGGTGCACTGGTGATCGCCGTTGATTACCGCCGGGCACCGGAGCATCCGTTTCCCGCCGCGTTCGATGATTGCCTGAAGGTCTGGCGAGCACTGCGTACCGGGCCGTTTCAACTCGATCCGGAACGCATGCTGGTGGCCGGCGACAGTGCGGGTGGCAATCTTGCGGCGGCGTTATGCCTGGCGCTACGCGATACCGGAGAGCCGGTGCCGTACGCGCAGGTGCTGATCTATCCGGGGTTGGGCGGCGATCACCAGCTGCCATCGCGCAGTGAGTGCATCGACGCGCCGCTGCTCAGCAGCAGTGACGTCGATTGCTATCACGCACTTTACCTGCGTGGCATCCGCCATCCGAACGCCTACGCCATGCCATTGCTCGCCACGGATTTCAGCGGACTGCCACCGGCATGGATCGCCGTGGCGCAATTCGATCCGTTGCGCGATGACGGCGTACTGTATGCCGAGCGACTGAATGCCGCGGGCGTGGCTGCCACACTTTATCTCGGTGAGGGTCTGGTTCATGGCTGTTTACGGGCCCGTGGGCAGGCGGTCGAGGTCGATGCACTGTACGAAAACCTGTTCGGATATCTGTCGGCAAAACTCTGACTCCGCACGGGCATGCTCATTGACGCAATTCGGGTTTATGATGCCGGACGGCAGAATAATAGAAGTCCCCCCAGGGATGACCTCGACCCCTTACGGAGTGCGCAATGCAGACTTTGTACCCGCAGATCAAACCCCACGCCCGGCACGATCTGGCTGTCGACGAAACTCACACGCTGTATGTCGACGAAAGCGGTTCACCGGAAGGATTGCCGGTGGTGTTCATCCACGGCGGCCCCGGTGCCGGGTGCGATGCCCAGAGTCGGTGCTACTTCGATCCAAACCTGTACCGCATCGTGACCTTCGATCAGCGTGGTTGCGGCCGCTCCACGCCCCACGCCAGTCTGGAAAACAATACGACCTGGGATCTGGTCGCCGACCTCGAGCGGATTCGCCAGCACTTGGGCATCGACAAATGGGTGCTGTTCGGTGGCTCCTGGGGTTCGACCCTGGCGCTGGCCTACGCGCAAACCCACCCTGAGCGTGTGCACGGTCTGATCCTGCGCGGGATCTTTCTCTGCCGCCCGCAAGAAATCGAATGGTTTTACCAGGCTGGCGCCAGCCGCCTGTTTCCCGATTACTGGCAGGACTACATCGCACCGATCCCGCTGGACGAGCGCGATGACTTGCTTGCCGCGTTCCACAAGCGACTGGTCGGCAACGACCAGATTGCCCAGATGCACGCGGCCAAGGCCTGGTCCATCTGGGAGGGGCGCACCGCGACCCTGCGTCCTAACCCGCTGGTGGTCGATCGCTTCTCCGAGCCACAACGCGCATTGTCGATTGCCCGCATCGAATGCCACTACTTCAGCAACCACGCCTTCCTGGAGCCGAACCAGTTGATCCGCAACATGGACAAGATCGCCCATTTGCCTGGCGTGATCATCCATGGTCGCTATGACGTGATCTGCCCGCTGGATAACGCCTGGGAATTGCATCAGGCCTGGCCGAACAGTGAACTGCAGGTCATCCGCGATGCCGGTCATGCCGCTTCCGAGCCGGGAATCACCGACGCTCTGGTACGTGCCGCCAATCTGATGGCCCGTCGTCTGCTTAATCTGGCGCCTGAAGAAGCATGAAGGCTCTGCTGCAACGGGTGCGTGGCGCGCGAGTCGAGGTCGCGGGCGAGATCGTGGGCGCCGTCGATCAGGGCTTGCTGGTGCTGGTGGCCGTCGAGCCCGACGACACGCGGGCTAGCGCCGACAAACTTCTCAATAAGCTGCTTAACTATCGGGTGTTCAGTGACGCTGAGGGCAAGATGAATCTGTCCCTGGCGGATGTGGGCGGCGGGCTGCTGCTGGTCTCTCAGTTCACCCTGGCTGCCGATACCAAAAACGGGTTGCGTCCGAGTTTTTCGACCGCGGCCCCTCCGGCGCTGGGCGAGGAATTATTCGACTATCTATTAAGCAAAGCGAAACAGGTGCATGGCACTGTGGCATCAGGTAGATTCGGCGCGGATATGCAGGTGCATCTGGTCAATGATGGCCCGGTAACCTTCCTGTTACAGGCCTGAAAGCGCTTGAAACAAGTTTTTAAGCTCATTTCGACTGAAAACAGGGTTTTTTCGCGATAAATACTTTGTTACCCCTGATGCGTTGTAACGCGGCCTACTAGATAATCGCGCGCTACGGGGATCAGCGTTCGTTGGTCCATTTTGACTTAGGTAGAGACTTGTCCGGATCCGATTGGGGAATCATTTCGCCCCAGCGGAGTCGGAACAATGCTCGCCAACTTGGCAAGAGTGGTTTGCAAGGGCGGTTTTTTCATACCGCAGACCGTGCAGACCCTTTAACTGGCCGTTGGTTTTTTGATCTGTTTTCGGCGAGGGTTGCTCGTGATTGTTAGTCCCTGTAACGCACCAAAATTGTCTGCCAAACGGTTACGCAGCGCCCTGGTAGCGGGCTCTGCACTGCTCTGCCTGCTCAGCACCGGCCAGCTTTGGGCATTCAGTCTGGATGATGTATCGGCCAAGGCAAAAGAGCTGGCCGCGCAGAAATACGAAGCGCCGCGCAGTAACCTGCCGAACGAGTTCCGTGACATGAAATTCGCGGACTATCAGAAAATTCGTTTTCTGACGGAAAAAGCCGAATGGGCTGATCAGAAGACGCCGTTCAAGCTGTCTTTCTATCACCAGGGCATGCATTTCGATACGCCGGTGAAAATCAACGAAATCACCGCGAACACCGTCGAAGAGATCAAATACGACCCGAGTCGCTTCGACTTCGGCGATATGAAGTTCGATCCCAAGGCCACCGAACAACTGGGTTATGCCGGTTTCCGTGTGCTGTACCCGATCAACAAGGCCGACAAGCAAGACGAAATCATGACCATGCTCGGCGCGAGCTATTTCCGCGTCGTCGGCAAGGGTCACGTCTACGGTTTGTCCGCTCGCGGCATGGCCATCGATACCGCCTTGCCGTCCGGCGAAGAATTCCCGCGTTTCCGCGAATTCTGGGTTCAGCAGCCCAAGCCAGGCGACAAGCATCTGGTGATCTTCGCCTTGCTGGACTCGCCTCGTGCCACCGGTGCCTATCGCCTGATCGTGCGTCCGGGCAGCGACACCATCGTCGACGTCAAGGCGCAGATGTTCCTGCGTGACAAGGTTGGCAAACTGGGTATCGCCCCATTGACCAGCATGTACCTGTTCGGCGCCAACCAGCCGTCGAAAGTACTCAACTACCGTCGCGAACTGCACGACTCCAGCGGTCTGGCGATCCATGCCGGCAACGGCGAGTGGATCTGGCGTCCGCTGAACAACCCGAAACACCTGGCGGTGAGCAACTTCAGCGTGGAAAACCCGCGCGGCTTTGGTCTGCTGCAACGTGGCCGCGACTTCAGCCACTATGAAGACCTCGACGATCGCTATGACAAGCGCCCAAGTGCATGGATCGAACCGAAAGGCGAGTGGGGCAAGGGCACCGTTGACCTGGTCGAGATTCCAACCGCCGACGAAACCAACGACAACATTGTTGCCTTCTGGAACCCGGAAAAGTTGCCGGAACCTGGCCAGCCACTCGATGTCGCTTATCGTATGCACTGGACAATGGACGAGTCGGCCATTCACGCGCCGGACAGCGCCTGGGTCAAACAGACCCTGCGCTCCACCGGCGACGTCAAGCAGTCCAACCTGATTCGTCAACCGGACGGCAGCGTTGCCTACCTGGTGGACTTCGAAGGCCCGTCCCTGGCGGCATTGCCGGCCGATGCGGAGGTTCGCAGCCAGGTCAGCGTCGGCGACAACGCCGAGCTGGTGGAAAACAGCGTGCGCTTCAACCCTGAAACCAAGGGCTGGCGCCTGACCCTGCGGATGAAGATCAAGGATCCGAGCAAGGCCACTGAAATGCGTGCCGCATTGGTGCAGAACATTGTGCCGGCGGATCTGGCCAAAACTTCGATCCCGTCGTCGAACTCGTCGGTTGCCAAGGCCGACAAGGTTGCCGCCAAGCAACAGGAGAAGGCGGACAAGGAAGCCAAGCAAGCGGAGGCCAAGCAGGCTGAAGCGAAGCCTGTTGCAGATGCCAAGGAAAAGGCCAATAAAGACGCCAAGCAGCCTGCCGCTGCCGACGCGGCCCCAGCCACACCGGAATCGGCCCCGACTGAAGAAGTCCTGACCGAGACCTGGAGCTATCAGTTGCCTGCCGATGAGTAACTCTCAAGTACGGCCAGAAACTCTCTCCGAGTATCTGGCGCATCTGCCGATGACCGACGAGCAGCGCGCGGAACTCGCGGGCTGCCAGTCTTTCAGCGAATTGCATGAACGCCTGTCATCGTCGACGTTCGACGCCCCGACCGAAGCCGCGCAGGCTTCCGTCGGCAAACGCCTGACCCTGAGCACTGCCGAAGAGCTGCAGGACGCGGAAATGCTGGCGCTCGACGCCAGCGGCCGGGTCTGCCTCAAGGCGACTCCGCCGATCCGGCGGACCAAGGTCGTGCCGGAGCCGTGGCGCACCAACATTCTGGTGCGTGGCTGGCGCCGCCTGACCGGTCGCACCAATCCGCCGAAGCCGCCGAAGGACGAACGTGTCCTGCCGGCCGCACGCTGGCGCACCGTCGGTTCGATCCGTCGCTACATTCTGTTGCTGCTGATGCTCGGCCAGACCATCGTCGCCGGCTGGTACATGAAAGGCATCATGCCGTACCAGGGCTGGTCGTTTGTCGACCTCAACGAAGTGCTGCACCAACCGCTGCTGCAAACCGCCACGCAAGTGCTGCCGTATGCCTTGCAGACCAGCATCCTGATCCTGTTCGGGATTCTGTTCTGCTGGGTGTCGGCCGGTTTCTGGACGGCGCTGATGGGCTTCCTGGAATTGCTCACCGGTCACGACAAGTACCGTATTTCCGGTGCCAGCGCTGGCGATGAACCGATTCCGAAGGATGCGCGCACCGCCCTGGTGATGCCGATCTGCAACGAAGACGTGCCACGGGTATTCGCCGGTCTGCGAGCGACCTTCGAGTCGGTTGCGGCCACGGGTGACCTGGACCGCTTCGATTTCTTCGTTCTCAGTGACAGTAACGACGCCGATA
Source organism: Pseudomonas sp. B28(2017) (assembly GCF_002113025.1). Taxonomy (GTDB): domain Bacteria; phylum Pseudomonadota; class Gammaproteobacteria; order Pseudomonadales; family Pseudomonadaceae; genus Aquipseudomonas. Next base: position 8,995 of record NZ_NEJH01000006.1, read on the forward strand.
TCTGTGTTGCCGAGCAACAGGCCTGGCTGGACGTCTGCCGCGAAGCCGGGGGCTTCGGCAAGATCTTCTATCGCCGCCGTCGCCGTCGCGTAAAACGTAAAAGCGGCAACCTCGACGACTTCTGCCGTCGTTGGGGTGGTGACTACAAGTACATGGTCGTACTCGATGCCGACTCCGTGATGAGCGGCGAGTGTCTGACCAGTCTGGTACGCCTGATGGAGGCCACGCCGGACGCCGGGATCATCCAGACCGCGCCACGTGCGTCGGGCATGGACACCCTGTATGCGCGCATGCAGCAGTTCGCTACCCGAGTGTATGGCCCGCTGTTCACTGCCGGCCTGCACTTCTGGCAACTGGGCGAGTCGCACTACTGGGGCCACAACGCGATCATCCGCATGAAGCCGTTTATCGATCACTGCGCCCTGGCGCCGTTGCCCGGTAAAGGCGCGTTCTCCGGCGCGATCCTGTCCCACGACTTCGTTGAAGCCGCGTTGATGCGCCGTGCCGGCTGGGGCGTGTGGATCGCCTACGACTTGCCGGGCAGCTATGAAGAACTGCCGCCAAACCTGCTCGACGAACTCAAGCGTGACCGTCGCTGGTGCCACGGTAACCTGATGAACTTCCGTCTGTTCCTGGTCAAGGGCATGCACCCGGTGCACCGCGCGGTGTTCCTGACCGGCGTGATGTCCTACCTGTCGGCGCCGTTGTGGTTCTTCTTCCTGGTGTTGTCGACGGCGCTGCTGGCGGTCAATACGCTGATGGAGCCGCAGTACTTCCTCGAGCCGCGTCAGCTCTATCCGCTGTGGCCGCAATGGCACCCGGACAAGGCGATCGCGCTGTTCTCGACTACGATCGTGCTGCTGTTCCTGCCGAAACTGTTGAGCATCATCCTGATCTGGGCCAAGGGCGCGAAAGAGTTCGGCGGCAAGTTCAAGGTGACCCTGTCGATGCTGCTGGAGATGCTGTTCTCCATGCTATTGGCGCCGGTGCGGATGATTTTCCACACCCGTTTCGTCCTCGCCGCGTTCCTCGGCTGGGCCGCGACCTGGAACTCGCCGCAACGTGACGACGACTCCACGCCGTGGAGCGAAGCGGTCAAGCGCCACGGTCCGCAAACCCTGCTGGGCTTCTTCTGGGCCCTGCTGGTGATCTGGCTGAACCCGAGCTTCCTGTGGTGGCTGGTGCCGATTGTCGGTTCGTTGATGCTGTCGATCCCGGTGTCGGTGATTTCCAGCCGCGTCGGCCTGGGCCTGAAGTCCCGTGACGAGAGCCTGTTCCTGATCCCGGAGGAATACAATCCGCCGCAGGCCTTGCTGTCCACCGATCAGTACACCCACGAAAACCGCTGGCACGCGCTGAACGACGGCTTCGTCCGTTCGGTGGTCGACCCGCAGCAGAACGCCCTGGCGTGCTCGCTGGCGACCTCGCGTCACCGTGAGGCCGAGCCGATTGAATGGCTGCGGATCGAGCGGGTGCGGCACGCGATGAAAGTCGGTCCTGAAGGGCTGACCAACAACGAGCGTGTGCAGTTGTTGAGCGACCCGGTGGCATTGGCTCGCCTGCATGAGCAGGTCTGGAGCGAAGGTCATGCCGAGTGGCTGGGCGCGTGGCGCAAGTCGATCAAGGCCGACCCCCACGCACCGCTGTTGCCGCTAAAGCCGTTGAGCGCACAACCTCAGTTGGCCTGATGAAAAAAAGCCCCGCTACCCGGCGGGGCTTTTTTTTGCCTGATCGTTCCCAAACCCTTGTGCAAATGGGCGAGTAGTTTAGGATCCGTCCCCGAATTGGTGTGCCCGGATAATTTTTGTCCGTATTGGTGCGTTTCCTCCCGTGGAGCCGCCATTTTTGCGCGCCTCACAACGCAATGGTTTTGGGGACTTGAAGATGAAGAAGTATCTGTCGATGCTGCTGGTCGGCGTCACGGCACTGGTTGCAGTCAACGCGGCGCAGGCCGGTGCCATCGATGACGCGGTCAAGCGCGGCACGTTGAAAGTCGGCATGGACCCGACCTACATGCCGTTTGAAATGACCAACAAGCGCGGCGAGATCATCGGTTTCGAAGTCGACATTCTCAAAGCCATGTCCAAGGCCATGGGCGTCAAGCTGGAACTGGTGTCCACCGGTTACGACGGCATCATCCCGGCCCTGCTGACCGACAAGTTCGACATGATCGGCAGCGGCATGACCCTGACCCAGGAGCGCAACCTGCGCCTGAATTTCAGCGAACCGTTCATCGTGGTCGGCCAGACCCTGCTGATCCGCAAGGAGCTGGAAGGCACCATCAAGTCCTATAAAGACCTGAACACTGGCGACTACCGCATCACCTCCAAGCTCGGCACCACCGGCGAAATGGTCGCCAAAAAGCTGATCGCCAAAGCCAAGTACCACGGCTACGACAACGAGCAGGAAGCAGTGCTTGATGTGGTCAACGGCAAGGCTGACGCCTTCATCTACGACGCGCCGTACAACGTCGTGGCGGTGAACAAGGTCGGCAACGGCAAACTGGTGTTCCTCGACAAGCCGTTCACCTATGAGCCGCTGGCCTTCGGTTTGAAGAAGGGTGACTACGACAGCATCAACTTCATCAACAACTTCCTGCACCAGATCCACGAAGACGGCACCTACGATCGCATCCATGACAAGTGGTTCAAGAGCAGCGAGTGGCTCAAGGACATGGAGTAACGCTCGGTCAGACTGAGTCGCCCCATTCGCGAGCAGGCTCGCTCCCACAGGAATACGCGTTCCAATGTGGGAGCGAGCCTGCTCGCGAAGACGGCCTCCTTCGCGACATAGAATTCGGAACCCTCAGAGCAAATGAAACAGAAAAAAGCCCAATGGCCCTGGCACGTGCTGACCGTGCTGGTGCTGATCGGCCTGGTCGGCGCGTTGTATTACGCCACCTCGCTGATGTCCTACGAATGGCGCTGGAACCGTGTGCCGCAATACTTCGCTTACCACGCCGAAGAGTCCCAGCGTGCCGCCGACATCTCCACCGTCAGCGAACTGGTGCGCAAGGGCGACAAGGCTGAAGTCACCCTGCGCAACGACGCGGGTGATGAGCAGCACCTGACCGTCGAAGAAAACAGTCTGCAAGTCGCCCAAGGCGATGACGTAGCCGAAGGCGACGTCGTTGGTGTGACCCGCCATTGGACCGCAGGACCGCTTATGTGGGGCCTCTGGACCACCTTGTGGCTGTCCGTGGTGTCCGGCGTTCTCGGGCTGCTGATCGGTCTGGCCACTGGCCTGTGCCGGTTGTCGAACAACCCGACCCTGCGCGACCTTTCGACCATTTACGTCGAGCTGGTGCGCGGCACGCCGCTGCTGGTGCAGATCTTCATTTTCTACTTCTTCATCGGCACCGTGATGAACCTGTCCCGGGAATTCGCCGGGATCGCCGCGCTGTCGCTATTCACCGGTGCCTACGTGGCGGAGATCATCCGTTCCGGCGTGCAATCGATTGCACGCGGCCAGAACGAAGCCGCACGGTCGCTGGGTTTGAGCGCAGGCCAGTCGATGCGTCATGTGGTGCTGCCGCAAGCCTTCAAGCGTGTGCTGCCGCCGCTGGCCGGGCAGTTCATCAGCCTGGTGAAAGACACCTCGCTGGTGTCGGTGATCGCGATTACCGAGCTGCTTAAAAGCGGCCGCGAAGTCATCACCACCTCGTTTTCGCCGTTCGAGATTCTGTTCTGCGTCGCCGGTCTGTACCTGTTGATCAACCTGCCGCTGTCGAAAATCGCCAGCCGGCTTGAGCGGAGGCTCGCGCAAAGTGATTGAAGTCCGCGATCTGGTAAAAGTCTTCGACACCCGCGGCCAGGTGGTGCGCGCGGTGGATAACGTCTCCACCATCGTTGCCAAGGGCGAAGTGCTGGTGGTGATCGGTCCGTCCGGCTCCGGCAAGTCGACCTTCCTGCGCTGCCTCAATGGTCTGGAAGAGTTCGACTCGGGCTCGGTGAGCATCGACGGCCTGCAACTGGCTGATCCGAAAACCGACGTCAACGCCTACCGCCGTGAAGTCGGCATGGTGTTCCAGCACTTCAACCTGTTCCCGCACATGACCGTTCTGGAAAACCTCTGCCTGGCGCAGAAAGTCGTGCGCAAGCGCGGCCAGAAGGAAAGCGAGGCCAAGGCTCTGGCGTTGCTGGAGAAGGTCGGTATCGCGCAGAAGGCCCGCGAGTACCCGTCGCGCCTCTCCGGCGGCCAGCAGCAGCGCGTGGCGATTGCCCGGGCGCTGGCGATGGATCCCAAGGTCATGCTATTCGATGAACCGACCTCGGCCCTCGACCCGGAAATGGTCGGCGAAGTGCTGGACGTGATGAAGAGCCTGGCCGTGGAAGGCATGACCATGGTTTGCGTCACCCACGAAATGGGCTTCGCCCGGGAAGTGGCGGACCGGGTGCTGTTCTTCGATCACGGCAAGTTGCTGGAAGATGCTTCGCCAGCGGAGTTCTTCGATGCGCCGAAGGATCCGCGGGCGCAGGCGTTTTTGCGCCAGGTTCTGTAACGTCAGTGTCTGTTGAACCGCCTTCGCGAGCGGGCTCGCTCCCACATTGGATCTGTGTACGGCAGAACCCTGTGGGAGCGAGCCTGCTCGCGAAGGCATCACCTCAAACCTTGAACTTGCCCACCAGCATCTGCAGATGCGTCCCCAGTCGCGCCAGCTCGACGCTGGAGGCCGCGGTCTCTTCACTGGCCGCCGAGGTCTGATCCGACACATCCCGCACGTTCAGCACGCTGCGGTTGATCTCTTCGGCCACGGCGCTTTGCTGTTCGGCGGCAGCGGCGATCTGCTGGTTCATCGCCTGGATCGCCGAAACGGTGCGGGTGATGTTTTCCAGTGAGCCACCGGCGCGGCGGGTCAGTTCGACACTGCTGTCGGTCAGGGTGCGGCTGTTGTCCATGATGGTCGCGACTTGCTGCGTGCCGTTTTGCAGGCCGACGATCAGCTCTTCGATCTCTTCGGTGGACTTCTGGGTGCGCTGGGCCAGGCTGCGGACTTCGTCTGCCACTACGGCAAAACCACGCCCGGCTTCACCGGCGCGGGCGGCTTCAATCGCCGCGTTGAGCGCCAGCAGGTTGGTTTGCTGGGCCACGGACTTGATGACGTCGAGCACGCTGCCGATCTTGTCGCTTTCGCGCTTGAGTTCGCCCATGGCCTCGGTGGAGTGACCGACTTGCGCAGCCAGGCGTTCGATCTGGGCGATGGCTTCACCGACCACTTTGTCGCCCTCGCGGGCCTGCTGGTCGGCGGCGACGGCGGCTTCGGAGGCCTCTTCGGCGTTGCGTGCCACTTCCTGCACGGTGGCGGCCATTTCGTTCATGGCAGTCGCGACCTGATCGGTCTCGACCTTCTGGCTGTTGACCCCGGCGCTGGTCTGTTCGGTGACGGCGGATAGCTCTTCGGCGGCGCTGGCAATCTGCGTGACACCGTCGCTGATGCCGCCGATCAATTCACGCAGGCCCTGGGTCATGCTCTGCATGGCACGCTGCAACTGGCCGAGTTCGTCGCGGCGCAGGGAGATCAGGTTGTGGGTCAGGTCGCCACTGGCAACGCGTTCAGCGACGGCCAGGGTCTGGTTCAACGGAACGATGATCTGCCGGGTGATGGCCCAGGCGGCCAGCAAGCCGAAGGCAATGGCCAGCACTGTGGCGAGGGTCAGCATGTTCTTGGCGTGGGTGGCATCGGTGTCGCGCACGACGGTTTGCGAGACGGTGAGTTTCTGGCTCATGTCCAACAGGATGTCGCCTTGGGCAGACATGCGTACCAGGGCCTTGGCGCTGGCCACCTGGGAGTCGCGGAACTGGCTGACAGCGGCGCGGTAGGCCTTCAGCGAGTCCGCCGCCTGTTGCAGGTTGGCGATGTGTTCTTCAGGCAGTTTGGCCGGGAGGCCCTCCAGGTTCTTCAGGGCGTTGTCGATGGCGTCAAGGGCTGGCTGTTCGGCTTCGCTCTTGCCGCTGTAGGTGTAGCCGCGAACCTGGAAGCGCGCCTGCTGGATCAGTTTGCTCAGGTCTATCACGCTGTTGAACGCTGTGACGCTGTCGCCTTGCAGCATGGATTTTTCCACTTCGGCGACGCGGGCCACGGCGTTATCGGCGGTGGCGCCGAGCTTGCTGCGGGCGTCTTCACGCTGGGCGCCGGCCTGGGTCATGTCACCGAAGGCACGACGGTATTCGGCGACGGCGGCCAATTGTTGCTCGACCATGGCCGTATCAGCCGGTTGCTCGATCAGGCCGCGGGCGGTCTGCAGGCCGCTTTCGAGTTTGCCCAGCAGATCGTTGACGGCGCCGGGACCTTGTTCGCCGCGACGCATCTCGTAATCCAGGCGGGCGATGCGCAGGTCCTTGGTCAGGTCGTTGAGGCTGGCGATGAATCCCAGTTTATCGCCACGGCTGGTCACGCCGCTCAGGCCGCTCCAGCCGGTGAAGGTGATCAGCAGGGTCAGTAACAGCACCAGACCGAAGCCGATCCCCAGCTTGCGTTTGACGCTGACGTTTCCCAGATTCTCGGCTAGCCATTGGTACATGCTGAAACTCCCCGGACCGCAATTTGGTTTTATGGGGGGTATATCGGCAGGGGGGGCTGAATCTGTAGACACTACTCGACGTACGGGCAGGTAAGTTTACGGGGCAGATGATGGTCCCACAGGGGATTGTGTCCAGGATTAGAAAAGGCGTGCCAGCAGCGCGGTCACGGCGGTTTCGACACGAAGAATGCGTTCGCCCAGTTGCACCGGTTGCAGGCCGGATTTGCCCAGCAGGTCGATCTCGTAGGGAATCCAGCCACCTTCGGGGCCGATGGCCAGGGTCACCGGCTCGCTGAGTGCGCGAGGGCAGGGCGGGTAATTGCCCGGATGCCCCACCAGGCCGAGGGTACCGTCGGTAATCGCCGGCAAACGGTCTTCGACGAACGGCTTGAAGCGCTTCTCGATGACGACTTGCGGCAGCACGCTGTCCCGCGCCTGTTCCAGGCCGAGGATCAACTGCTCGCGAATCGCCTCGGGCTCCAGGAATGGGGTCTGCCAGAAGCTCTTCTCGACGCGATAGCTGTTGACCAGCACGACCCGTGGCACACCCATGGCCGCCACGGTCTGAAGCACCCTACGGAGCATCTTGGGCCTTGGCAGGGCCAACACCAGGGTCAATGGCAGCTTGGCCGGTGGCGGCTGGTCGAGGGTGACGCGTAATTCTGCTTCGTTGGCGTCCAGGCGCAGCACTTCGGCCGAGCCCATCAGTCCGCCGATCCGCCCGACGCGCATGCTGTCACCGACTTCGCAGCGGTGGACTTCCTGCATGTGGGTCAACCGGCGATCACGCAGGACCACCCGGTCGGCCGCAATGAAGTCGGCATCGATGAGGAGCAGCAGGTTCACGCTTGGGTCGCTGGCGGCTGGTCGTTGTGATCGTCAGCCGGCTGGTCTTCCTGATGGTCGCTGCGCTTGCTGATCAGGCTGCCAAACAGGATGCCGATCTCGAACAGCAACCACATCGGCACGGCCAGCAGGGTCTGCGAGAAGATGTCCGGCGGTGTCAGGATCATGCCGACCACGAAGCAGCCAATGATCACATAGGGGCGGATTTTCTTCAGGTATTTGACGTCGACCACGCCGATCCACACCAGCAGCACCACGGCCACCGGGATTTCGAACGCCACGCCAAAGGCGAAGAACAGCGTCATGACGAAATCGAGGTAGCTGGTGATGTCGGTCATCATCTCGACGCCGGCTGGGGTGGCCGCGGCGAAGAACTTGAAGATCAGCGGGAACACCAGGAAATAGGCGAAGGCCATGCCGGTGTAGAACAGCAGGATGCTGGACACCAGTAGCGGCATGGCGATGCGCTTTTCATGCTTGTACAGGCCGGGGGCGATGAAACCCCAGATCTGATGCAGGATCACCGGAATCGCCAGGAACAGCGAGACCATCATGGTCAGCTTCAGTGGCGTCAGGAACGGCGACGACACGTCGGTGGCAATCATCGTCGCGCCGGCCGGCAGGTACTGGCGCAGCGGTGTGGAGACGAAGGTGTAGATCTGCTGGGTGAAAGCAAACAGGCCGGCGAAGATGATGAAAATCGCCGCTACGCAGCGCAGCAGTCGGGTACGCAACTCGGTGAGGTGCGAAACCAGCGGCATGTGCTGGTCGTTTTCAGGAAGATCGCTCATGGGGCTCGCGGCGGCAAAGTGGTGTCATTAGGCGCCGGTGTTGTCGGCGCGGTGACTGGAGCAACCGGCGTTGCTGCAACAACAGGCACAGGTTCAACAGGCGCTACAACGGGAGCAGGTATCGGGTCGACAGCAGCGGCGGGAGCTTGAATCGTCTGCTCTCCCAAGTGTTCCACCGGCGTCGGCTCCTGCTGAGTCGGCGTGAAGATTTTCCGCGCCTCCTGCTCAAGGGACAGGATGTGTTCGTTGTGCAGTTGCCGACGAATCTCGTCGGCACCGATTTCACGTTCAACTTCCTGTTTGATTGCGTTGAAGCTGCGCTTCAGACGCCCGACCCACAGGCCGGCGGTGCGCGCAGCGCCCGGCAAGCGCTCGGGGCCCAGCACCAGCAGGGCGACGAGGCCGACGAGCAGCAGTTCAGAGAAGCTGATACCAAACATTAGTCAGTGCTCACACGTCTTTGCGGATCGGCTCTTCGACTTTCTGGGCCTGCACGTCGATGGTGTGCGGCTGGTTCACCGACGCCTGCGGCTGGACAGGCGGAACCGGTTGGGTCGGAGTCGCTGCCGGGTCGGCCGGTTTTTCGTCGTCGTTCATGGCTTTCTTGAAGCCCTTGATCGATTCGCCGACGTCGGTGCCGAGGTTTTTCAGTTTCTTGGTGCCGAATACCAGTACCACGACAACCAGGATAACGATCCAGTGTTTCCAGTCAAAAATGCCCATGCTGCTGCTCCTCTCTAATAGTTATTCAGGCGGACGGGCGCGAGGCTTTCTCGGCGTGTCCGGAAAGACCGAAACGACGGTCCAGTTCATCGAGTACAGCCTGTGGATGCTGCCCCAATTGGGCGAGCATGACCATGCTGTGGAACCACAAATCGGCGGTTTCGTAGATCACATCGCTGCAGTCACCGCTGACGGCGGCATCCTTGGCGGCAATGATGGTCTCGACCGACTCTTCGCCGACTTTTTCCAGAATCTTGTTCAAGCCCTTGTGATACAGGCTGGCGACATACGAGCTGTCGGCGGCGGCGCCTTTGCGCTGCTCCAGTACTTCGGCCAGACGGGTCAGTGTGTCACTCATGTGTGTGCCCTGCGGAGTAGATAGCGTGCGGATCCTTCAGGACCGGATCGACGGTTTTCCAGTCGCCGTTCTCGAAAACGCGGTAGAAGCAGCTCTGACGGCCGGTATGGCAGGCGATATCGCCGATCTGCTCGACCATCAGGATGATGACGTCGGCGTCACAGTCCAGGCGCATCTCGTGCAGGGTCTGCACATGGCCGGACTCTTCGCCCTTGCGCCACAGCTTGCCACGGGAGCGCGACCAGTAAATGGCGCGGTTCTCGGCAGCGGTCAGTTCCAGTGCTTCGCGGTTCATCCAGGCCATCATCAGGACGCGCCCGGTCTTGTGGTCCTGGGCAATCGCCGGCACCAGGCCGTCGGCGTCCCACTTGATCTCGTCCAGCCAATTCTTCATCAACGACTCCGATACGGGCCCGCACTGCAAAAATCGGGGGCCTGCGTTCAATGCAGCGTCCAAACAGTGTGCCAGCGTGTTGCAAGACTGGCTATCGGCGAACGACCAGATACAAACCGACCGCCATCATGATGCCAGCCGGCCAGTAAGCCAACTGGTTCAGCGGACCGCCGGCGGCAAGGATGGCACCCCCGGCCAGGTGAGCCGTGCCGAGCAGGCGCAGGAACCAGTCGTCCCGGCGTCGATGCCATGTTGGCGGCGGATCATTGGCATGGGGCTGGGACAGGCGTTCGAGCAGATCACGCGTCATGTTGGCCAGGTGCGGGATCTGTTCGATCTGGCTCTGCACGTTGCCAAACAAGGCTTTGGGGCTGACGCGCTCACGCATCCAGCGTTCGAGGAACGGTTGCGCGGTGTTCCACAAGTCGAGGTCCGGGTACAGCTGGCGGCCCAGGCCTTCGATGTTCAACAAGGTTTTTTGCAGCAGGACCAACTGCGGCTGCACTTCCATGTTGAAGCGTCGCGCGGTCTGGAACAGGCGCATCAGCACCTGACCGAAGGAAATATCCTTTAACGGTTTTTCGAAGATCGGCTCGCATACGGTACGGATCGCTGCTTCGAATTCGTTGAGTTTGGTTTCCGCCGGCACCCAGCCCGAATCGATGTGCAATTGCGCCACGCGGCGGTAATCACGCTTGAAGAAGGCGAACAGGTTGCGCGCCAGGTAATCCTGGTCTTCCGGGGTCAGGCTGCCGACGATGCCGCAGTCGATCGCAATGTATTGTGGGCTCCACGGCTGCACGGTGCTGACGAAGATGTTGCCGGGGTGCATGTCGGCGTGGAAGAAGCTATCGCGGAACACCTGGGTGAAGAAGATCTCCACGCCGCGCTCGGCGAGCATTTTCATGTCGGTACGCTGGTCGGCCAGGGTCGCCAGATCGGTGACCTGGATGCCGTAGATGCGCTCCATCACCAGCACTTTCGGCCGGCACCAGTCCCAATACACTTGCGGCACGTACAGCAGCGGCGAGCCGTCGAAGTTACGCTTTAACTGGCTGGCGTTGGCCGCCTCGCGCAGCAGGTCGAGTTCGTCGTAGATGGTTTTCTCGTAGTCGCTGACCACGTCCACCGGGTGCAGCAGGCGCGCATCGGCAGACACTCTTTCGGCAGCGCGCGCGAGAATGAACAGCCACGCCAGATCCTGCTTGATGACCGGTTTGAGGCCCGGGCGGATCACCTTGACGACGACTTCTTCTCCGGTTTTCAGTTGCGCGGCATGCACCTGCGCCACCGAGGCCGAGGCCAGCGGCTCGACATCGAAACGGCTGAACACGTCACTGATTTTCTTGCCCAACTGCTCTTCGATCAGCTTCACCGACACCTGAGAATCGAACGGCGGCACCCGGTCCTGCAGCTTCATCAGTTCATCGGCGATGTCTTCCGGCAACAGGTCGCGGCGAGTGGACAGGATCTGTCCGAATTTGATGAAGATCGGCCCCAGGTCCAGCAACGCCAGGCGCAAGCGCGCGCCACGGCTCAGGTCCAGCGGCTTGCGCGGGAACCAGCGCCACGGCAAGGCATAGCGCAGCACCATCAGAAACCAGGGCAGTGGCAGATCGAACAGCAGATCATCGAGGCGGTAACGGATCACGACGCGCTGGATGCGCAACAGACGGCGGACGGCAAGCAGCTTCATGCGTTATCGCTTGGGTCGAGGAATCGGGAAAGGCGCTCGAAACGCGCCTCGAGACGTTCCAGATCGAGCTTGATCTGGTCCAGTTCACTGAAACGGGCTTCGGCTTCGCGCTGACCGACAAGGGTGCGCGACTCTTCGGCCAGGTATTCGCCCAGGTTCTGGCCCAGGCTGGCAAAACCTTGCTGATACCAGCGGGCGCGGCTGCGCAGGTGACCGCCGACCAGTTGCGTGGTCACCGGCCCCAGCCAGCGCGAGAGTTCGTACTCCCAGTCCAGCTCAAGGTCCTGGAGGATCGCCGTCAGTTCCAGCAGCACGCCGCTGTCACCGTCTAGTTCGACTTCAGGGCTGTGCAGGATCGAGGTCTTGTCCTTGCTCATGGCCAGTTTCAACAGGCTCGAAGCCGGTGCACGCAGGGTGCAGTCGGCGCCGGTTTCCCACTGGGAGGCGAGCATCAGGCCTTCGTCGCTGGGCAGGATGAACAGTTGCAGCGCCGGGCTGCGGCAGTCGACGGCAATCACCTTGCCGGTCAAATGCGCCAGCCGCGGCAGCGCCGTGCTGTCGAGACGCAGCACCCGGTTGAGGCCGAGCTCAACGCTGGCGAGCAGGCCGGCGAGCAGCATCAGGGCTTGATGCCGCGGTGCAGGGCAACGATGCCTGCGGTCATGTTGTGATAGGTCACGCGGTCGAATCCGGCCTCGACCATCATCGACTTCAGGGTTTCCTGGTTCGGGTGCATGCGGATCGATTCGGCCAGGTAGCGATAGCTTTCCGAGTCGTTGGTGATCAGCTTGCCCATCAACGGCATGAAGGCGAACGAGTAGGCGTCGTAGGCCTTGGACATCAGCGCATTGGTCGGCTTGGAGAACTCCAGTACCAGCAAACGGCCACCAGGCTTGAGCACGCGCAGCATCGAGCGCAGGGCATCTTCCTTGTGGGTCACGTTGCGCAGGCCGAAGGCGATGGTCACGCAGTCGAAGTGGTTGTCGGGGAACGGCAGTTTTTCCGCATCGGCCTGGACGAATTCGACGTTGCCGGCCACACCGAGGTCCAGCAGGCGGTCACGACCGACCTTGAGCATGGATTCGTTGATGTCGGCCAACACGACCTGGCCGGTCGGGCCTACCAGGTGCGAGAACTTCCTGGTCAGATCGCCAGTGCCGCCGGCGATGTCGAGTACGCGATTGCCGGCACGAACGCCCGACAGTTCGATCGCGAAACGCTTCCACAGACGGTGCATGCCGCCCGATAGAAGGTCGTTCATCAGGTCGTACTTGGCGGCTACCGAGTGGAAAACCTCAGCGACTTTTTCCGCTTTCTGGCTTTCCGGAACGTTTTTGAAGCCGAAGTGAGTGGTGGGTTCGGCATCGCTGCCTTTGCGCTGATCAGTCATATCGCTGTCACCAAAAGAGAATGCGCGACATTCTAATCCCCAAGGCATGCTTTGTCTTGGCAAGGCTGAAGGTAAGATGGGCAACCGTCGGGACGTTTTGACGCAGTAGAGGTCAAGATGCCTCGGGAAAGCATCCATAAAGCAGGAGTCATTTGATGGCCCGTATTAGTGTTGAACGTGCCCATGGCCTGGGTAAGGAAGCGGCGCGCGAGAAGGCCGACAAGCTGGCGCAGAAACTTTCCGATCAGTATGGCCTGGAACCGCAGTGGTCCGGCGACACCCTGAACCTAAAGCGCTCGGGTGTGAAGGGCGCGGTGCATGTCGCCGAGGATTCGATTCGCGTCGACGTGGAGCTGGGCCTGATGATGTCGGCCATGAGCGGCATGATCAAGGCGGAAATCGAAAAGGCCCTCGACAAGGCCCTGGCCTGATTTCCGATTGGAACGAGATCAAATGTGGGAGCGAGCCTGCTCGCGAAAGCGGTATGTCAGCCAACTCCAATGTTGGATGTGCTGGCCTCTTCGCGAGCAGGCTCGCTCCCACAGTTTTGTTGTGGCGAGTCCAAGGGTTTATGTCAGTTGTTAGGGTGCCGTTTCTAATTTTTCTCCCTACTTTGTGCCAGAGCCCGACACTTATCCGGGCAGTTCCTCAAACCTTCTGCGCGTGAGGTGCACCATGGCCAAAGTTATTTTGAAGAAAAAAACCGACGCATCGACCAGCACGCTGAGCGACGTCAAAAGCTATGCCCGCAAGATCTGGCTGGCAGGCCTGGGTGCCTACACCAAGGTCGGCCAAGAGGGCAGCGAGTACTTTCAAGAGCTGGTCAAAGCGGGTCAGGTTGTTGAAAAGAAAGGCAAAAAGGTAGTCGCTGAGAAACTTGAAGCGGCCAATGCCGAAATCGATGAAGCCAAGAGTGAAGTCAGCACTTTCAAAGGCAAGGTCGAAGTTCAACTCGACAGGGTCGAGAAGGCGTTCGATACGCGTGTCGCAAGTACCTTGAATCGTATCGGCATTCCGTCTAAACATGACGTTGAGGCACTCTCTGCTAAGCTCGATGAGCTGACGGCATTGCTCGAACGCGTCGCGCGTAAATCTTAAGGAGAACGGGATGGCTGTTAAAAAGAAAACCGAAAAAGAAGGCAGCTCGTGGATCGGGAAGGTTGAAGAATACTCCCGAAAAATCTGGCTGGCTGGTTTAGGCGTGTACTCGAAGATCGACACTGACGGCAGCAAACTCTTCGATGCATTGGTTAAGGACGGCGAGAAAGCCGAGAAGCTCACCAAGAGCGCTGTTGGCAAGACAGTCGACGCCGCCAAGGACTCCGCTTCCTCGGCCAAGTCGCGCATCAGCGGTGTGAAAGATCGCGCACTGGGCAAGTGGGATGAGCTGGAAGGCGCTTTTGACAAGCGTCTGAACAGCGCCATTTCGCGTCTGGGCGTACCGAGCCGCAACGAAGTCAAGGCACTGCACAGCAAGGTCGATACCCTGACCAAGCAAATCGAAAAACTGACCGGTGCCAAGGTTGCGCCTGTTGCGGCGAAAACCGCGGCGGCCAAACCTGCTGCCAAGACTGCCGCCGCCAAGCCGGCAGCCAAGACTGCTGCCAAGCCTGCGGCTAAAACCGCTGCTGCCAAACCTGCAGCGGCCAAGCCGGCAGCCAAACCGGTCGCCGCAAAAGCTGCCGCCAAACCAGCGGCTAAACCGGCAGCCAAGCCAGCAGCAAAAACTGCTGCGGCCAAGCCAGCGGCCAAACCCGCTGCGGCGAAAAAACCTGCAGTGAAAAAGCCGGCAGCTCCAAAAGCCGCCGCGCCAAAACCAGCAGTGGCAGCTGCCAAACCGGCAACGCCGGTAACGCCAGCAGCTCCGGTCAGTGCATCGAACTCCGCGACCGCGCCAACCCCTGCTGTCACCCCGACTGCCGCGCCAGCTCCATCGACGCCAACCAGTCAGTCCTGATTTTCAGGGCTCGAGAAAACGCCCGGCCTGTGAAGGTCGGGCGTTTTTGTTTGTGTCCAATTCGAGAGCGCCACTGACCCCTGCAGGAGCAAGCTCGCTCCTGCAGGGGGGGTTATTCGTGTTCTTCGAGGTACTCCATCGCCATCTGCTCGGTCGCTGCCTTGATCGGCGCCAGCAAGTGTGGCGCGACCAGCATCATGATCTGGTAAACCACCAGCCGCACCTCGCCTTCACGATCGAGAATCCGCTGGTAATCCAGTGAGAACAGCAGGGTCATGGTGATTTGCTCCACCAATTGCCCCAGTGCCTGGGTATCGCTGACCAGCAGCCCTTGCGCCTGCAATCGTGCCAGCAACGATGCCAGTGTGCGCTTGAGTGCATTGAGCAGATTGCGAATGCCCTTGGCCAGTTTCGGCAGGCGCCCGGCGAGGTTCGACAGGTCCTGGAAGAGAAACCGGTAGTGGGACAGGCGTTCGACGATCAGGTGCAGGAACAGCCAGTAGTCCTCAGGCGCCAGTTCGACATCGGCCGGTGGATCGAGCAGCGGGGCGAGTTCGCCCTGAAAGCGCTCGAACAGCCCAAGAATCAGCGGTTCCTTGCCGTGGAAGTGGTAGTAGAGGTTGCCCGGGCTGATGCCCATTTCGTTGGCAACTTCCATGGTGGAGACATTCGGTTCGCCCTTTTGATTGAACAACTGCAGGGCACATTCGAGGATCCGGTCGCGGGTTTTCATCCAGTCTTCTTAATGTTCGTGCCAGGCCAACCTCCAGTCCTGTAGGAGCGAGCATGCTCGCGATGGTCGTTAACGATTACGCGGGCTACCTGATTACCCGCGGCGTCTGGATATCCATCGCGAGCATGCTCGCTCCTACCGGGTCGGAGACTGACAGCGGCCTTTTTTAGGTTCAGCGCACACGTACGTAGGTACCGGGTGCTGCCTCCATCGGTGGGTAATTCTGGTTGCCGAGCGCCATGTGGGTTTCCTTCTGCGCGCCGGAGCGTTCCTGAATCCAGCTCAGCCATTGGGTCCACCAACTGCCGTCGACATGCCTGGCGTCGTAGTACCAGGCGCGGGGGTCGCTGCTCAGTTTGCCATTCTCGACGTAGTTGGCTTTCGGGTTGCTCGGCGGGTTGAGGATGCTCTGCACATGGCCGCTGTTGGACAGCACGAAGCGTCGCTCGCCACCGAGCAGCAGCGCCGAGCGATACACCGCATCCCACGGCGTGATGTGATCGTTGATGCCGGCGACGCTGAAGCTGTCGACGGTGACCTTCTGCAAATCGATCGGCGTGCCACACACTTCCAGGCCGCCCGGGTGGGTCAGCGGGTTGTGCTTGAAGAAGTCCAGCAGGTCGCCATGCAGGGCGGCAGGCAAGCGCGTGCTGTCGTTGTTCCAGTAGAGGATGTCGAACGCCGGCGGCTCCTTGCCCAACAGGTAGTTATTGACGAAGTAGCTCCAGATCAAATCGTTGGGGCGCATCCAGGCGAAGACCTTGGCCATGTCGCGGCCGTCCAGCACACCTTTCTGATAGGAGCGGCGCTTGGCTGCCTCCAGAGTCTGTTCGTCGGCGAACAGCGAAGCGGGGCTATCCAGCTGGCTGTCGAGCAGGCTCACCAGATAAGTCGCACTGGACACCCTGCGCAGTTGCCGTTTGGCTTGCAAGTGGCCTTGCAATGCGGCAATGGTCAGCCCGCCGGCGCAGGCGCCCATCAGGTTGACCTCGCGTGCTCCGGTGATCGCCCGGCACACATTCATGGCCTCTTCCACGGCTTCCACGTAGGTCGAGAGTCCCCATTCGCGGTGACGCACATCCGGGTTGCGCCAGCTGATCATGAAGGTTTGCAGGCCGTTTTTCAGCGCGTACTGGACGAAGCTGTTGTGCGGGCTCAGGTCGAAAATGTAGTACTTGTTGATTTGTGGCGGCACCACCAACAGGGGCTTGGAGTACTGCTTTTCGCTCATCGGTTTGTACTGGATCAACTCCAGCAGTTCGTTGCGAAACACCACGGCACCGGTGGTGGTGGCGACCGTCTTGCCGACCTCGAACGCTTGCTTGGTGACTTGTCGGGGCAGGCCATCGTTGTGCAGCAGATCGTCCACCAGATGGCCGATGCCACGCACCAGGCTGTTACCGCCGGAATTGAAAAGCTCCTTGACCGCTAATGGATTGAGCAAGGTGTTGGAGGGCGATACGGCGTCGTTGAGCAGGGCGAAAGCGAAGTGGGCGCGGGCACGGTCGTCCGGGCTCATGTTGCTCTCGTCGATCCAGCTTTTGACCTGCTTCTGCCAGCTCAGATAGGCCTGCAGGCTGCGCCGATAAAACGGGTTCAGGCTCCACGCCGGATCGGCGAAGCGAGTGTCCTGCGGGTTGGTCGGGTGCAGGGTTTCTCCCAGCAGCACACGGCCAAGCTGGCCGCCGAGCTTCAGGGCATGTCGGGCACTGTGCACCGGATTGCGCAAGCCATGGGCGGCCACACTGCGCAGGGTCGATAACAGATCCCGACCGCGCAGGCCGGTAATCGCACTCTGTGCATTGATGAACGCGGCGGGAGTCGGTAAGGAATCCCTCGCTGGTTTCTCGCGCATGAGTCAACACTCCTTCGTCTTCAGGCTAAAAACAAACACACCGAACCAGAACACCATAGACGCTGTAACGGGTTGTTGCGCGGCGTGGCGTCCTGCCGGCCGCTGATGCAGCGGTTTAGTTGCCCAATGGCGCCGGACGCGGATGCATCACCGCGCGCAGGCGCTCCTCTTCCAGGAATTTCATGATGATCGGGGCCACCGCTTCGGCCCGGGTAATCAGGAACAAATGCCCGTCATCGATGATGTGCAGCTGGGCGTTGGGAATCCGCCAGGCCAGCAAGCGCATGTTGACCAACGGGATCAGCGGGTCATCGTCGCCGGCCAGTACCAGGGTCGGCTGGCGGATCTTGTGCAACCAGTGGATGCTGGTCCAGCCGAGGCCGGCGAACAGCTGCCAGTAGTACCCGAGCTTGCCCGCCGAACGCACCTTGGCCGCATGGCTCGCGGCCAGCGTCGGGTCGCGACGGAAAGCGCCGCCGTAGATCATCGGCGCAATGCGAATTACGTGGGACGGCTGGATGTAACGTCGCGGGCTGGCCATCATCCACAACACTTTCGGCTTGCCCGGCACCATCACCGCACCCGCCGCCGTCGCCGCCAGCACCAGTTTCTTGCAGCGCTCCGGGTAGTCGTAAGCGAACTGTTGGGCCAGGGCGCCACCCCAGGACACGCCGATGACGTTGACTTGCCCGTAGTCGAGATAGTCGAGCATCCGCGCCGTGAGCTTGGCCAACCCCGGAAAGCGATACGGCCGGTTCGGTGTCGACGAACCGCCGACGCCGGGTACGTCGAAAGCGATGACTTCCAGGTCCGGGTCCAGCGCCGCGATGAACGGGAACACCAGCTCCAGGTTGGCGCCAATGCCGTTGAAGATCAGCAGGGGCGTCAAGTGAGGCTTGCCGGGGCGTACCGCCGTGCGGAGCGTCTGGCCATCCAGCTCGACGGTACGGAATATGAAGGGTTGCGGCATGCTTCTGGCCCTGTGGGTCGCAATTCCAAATTCATCCCCAATCCCTTGTGGGAGCGAGCCTGCTCGCGAAAGCAGTCGACCATTCAACATCGACGTCGACTGAGCCGACGCCTTCGCGAGCAGGCTCGCTCCCACAGGAGTGTGGGGCGAGGTGTGTCAGTTACCGCTCGTGCACGTAAGTGCCCGGTGCGGCTTCCCCTTCCGGGTAGGCCTTGTTGCCCAGTTTTGCCGGTGCTTTTTTCAGGTTGCCCGAACGCTGTGCCTGCCATGCCTGCCAGTGCAGCCACCAGGAGTCGGCGTGCTTGGTTGACTCTTCCTGCCAGGCGTCGGCATCGGCGGTCATTTGGGTGCTGGTCATGTAACGCGATTTCGGATTGCCCGGCGGGTTCAGAATGCTCTGGATGTGCCCGCTGCTGGACAACACGAATTCAACGTTGCCGCCGAACAGTTGTGCCGACTTGTAGCAGGAGCGCCACGGGGTGATGTGGTCGTTGGTGCCAGCCAGCGAGAAGATGTCGGCGGTGACCTTCTTCAGATCGATCGGTGTGCCGCACACTTCCAGTGCATCGGCACGGGTCAGCGGGTTACTTTTGAACATCTCGATCAGGTCGCCATGGAACGCGGCGGGCAAGCGGGTGGTGTCGTTGTTCCAGAACAGAATGTCGAATACCGGTGGTTCGTTGCCCAGCAGGTAGTTGTTGACCCAGTAGTTCCAGATCAGGTCGTTGGGGCGCATCCAGGCGAAGACTTTGGCCATGTCGCGGCCTTCGAGGACGCCAGCCTGGTAGGAGTGGCGCTTGGCGGCTTCGAGGGTCTGCTCGTCGACGAACAGGGCCACGTCGCTGTCCAGGGTAGTATCGAGCACGCTGACCAGCAGGGTCAGGGCGTTGACCTTGTTCTCGCCGATTGCCGCGTAGTGGCCCAGCAGCGCGGTGCAGGTGATGCCGCCGGAGCAGGCGCCGAGCATGTTCACGTCTTTGCTGCCGGTAATGGCGGTGACCACATCAACCGCTTCCTTGAGCGCTTCGATGTAGGTCGACAGGCCCCACTCGCGCTGCTCCTTGGTCGGGTTGCGCCAGCTGACGATGAAGGTCTGCACGTTGTTGCGCAGGCAGAACCGCGCCAGGCTTTTTTCCGGGCTCAGGTCGAAAACATAGAACTTGTTGATCTGCGGCGGTACCACCAGCAGTGGGCGTTCATGCACCTGCTCGGTGATCGGCTTGTACTGGATCAGCTCCAGCACGTCGTTGCGAAAGACCACCGCACCCTCGGTCACACCCAGGGTCTTGCCGACCTCGAATGCGCCCATGTTGACCTGGCTCGGCATGCCACCGTTATGCACCAGGTCCTTGGCCAGGTGCGATAGGCCATCGAGCAGGCTTTTACCGCCGGTTTCGAAGAAGCGCTTGACCGCCGCCGGGTTGGCCGCCGTGTTGGTCGGGGCGAAGGCTTCGGTCATGAGGTTGATCACGAAGTGCCCGCGGCTGACGTCCTTGGGCGGCAGGTTGCTGTCGCCGATCCAGTCGTGGAGTTCCTTGCGCCACGCCAGGTAGGTTTGCAGATAACGTTTGTAGAGCGGGTTCTGGCTCCAGGCCGGATCCGCGAAGCGACGGTCATCGCTGGTCGGTTGCAGTTCGGATTTACCGAGCACCACGTTCTTGAGTTCAAGGCCGAAATGCGCAACATGCCTGGCGCTGTGAATCGGTTGTTTGATGGCCTGCCTGAGTACCATGCGAGCAGAAGCCAGTAGATCCTTTCCACGCAGCCCAACGACAGGATTCAGCCCCAAGGTGTTTTCCGAGGCTTGATTCTTCAAGTCATCGTTATTCTTGTTACTCATCTACGACGCTCCATTGTCCTGAGACGAGTACCGGGTCCTGCTGTGTAGTCACACAGCCAATGCCAGGTACTACTGCTCGGGGTGACCGTTAATACTGCATCGCTGCTTTTTCAATGCAGAGAACACTGCAGGGAACTTGCCAGTTCCATTGGTTACCCGAGTTTAATTTTTTTCGCAAGCAGGCCAATCGGCGGCCCTGGAGCGGAGCATTCAAACAGATGAAATTAGAAAATGCCCTCTAAAGAGCAAAAGGCTCAGGCTAGAGCATCAGCTTGACGACGGATTCGTTCGGATCGCGGGTTTTCCCGGCCGCCTTCAGTTCGGCCAGATAATCATCCCAGAGTGCGTCATAACGTCGCGCCAGTTCGTAGAGGTATTCCCAGGTAAACAGACCACTGTCGTGACCGTCATCGAAGGTCAGTTTCAGTGCGTACTGACCGGCCGGTTCTACCTTGGTCAGGCCTACGTTGATCTTGCCAAATTGCAGGATGGGTTTGCCGTGGCCCTGGACCTCGGCGGAAGGAGAGTGCACGCGCAGGAATTCGGCGGGCAGGGTGTATTCCTCGCCGGACGCGTATTTCAGCGACAGGGTTTTCGAGGCTTTGTGCAGCTTGATGTCGGTGGGGATCATGACCGGATGTCCGTCTTGTGCGGAACCTTGTGGGAGCGAGCCTGCTCGCGAAAGCGGTGCATCAGCCGAAGTTGATAGCAACTGACACTACGCCTTCGCGAGCAGGCTCGCTCCCACATTTCCGCTACATCTGTAAGAGTTGCTTACAGGATATAACGGGAAAGGTCTTCGTTCTGCGCCAATTCGCCCAAGTGGCTGTTGACGTAGTCGGCGTCGATCTGGATCACCTTGTCGTCATGGGCGCTGGCCAGGTCGCCGGCGCTGAACGACACTTCTTCGAGCAGGCGCTCGAGCAAGGTGTGCAGGCGACGGGCACCGATGTTTTCGGTTTTCTCGTTGACCTGCCAGGCGATCTCGGCGATGCGCTTGATACCGCTCGGCTGGAACTCGATGCCCAGGCCTTCGGTTTTCAGCAGCGCGCAATATTGCTCGGTGAGCGAGGCGTGCGGTTCGCTGAGGATGCGCTCGAAGTCTTCTGGCGAAAGAGCCT
Source organism: Pseudomonas sp. B28(2017) (assembly GCF_002113025.1). GTDB lineage: Bacteria > Pseudomonadota > Gammaproteobacteria > Pseudomonadales > Pseudomonadaceae > Aquipseudomonas. The sequence continues at coordinate 30,190 of NZ_NEJH01000006.1, forward strand.
TGAGTTCAACGCGAATCGGCAGGCGACCTTGCAGTTCCGGCACCAGGTCGCTCGGCTTGCTCAGGTGAAACGCACCGGAAGCAATGAACAGGATGTGGTCGGTCTTGACCATGCCCAGCTTGGTGTTGACGGTGCAGCCTTCGATCAGCGGCAGCAAGTCGCGCTGCACGCCCTCGCGGGATACATCGGCGCCACCGATATTGCCACGCTTGGCGACCTTGTCGATTTCGTCGATGAACACGATGCCGTGCTGCTCGACCGCTTCCAGGGCCTTGGCCTTCAACTCTTCATCGTTGACCAGACGGCTGGCTTCTTCGTCGCGCACCAGCTTGAGCGCTTCCTTGACCTTGAGCTTGCGGCTCTTGCGCTTGCCCTTGCCCATGTTGGCAAACAGGCTTTGCAGCTGGTTGGTCATTTCTTCCATGCCCGGTGGCGCGGAGATATCGACGCCGGCCATCTCGGCGACTTCGATTTCGATCTCCTTGTCGTCCAGCTGACCTTCGCGCAGGCGCTTGCGGAACAGCTGACGGGTGTTGGAGTCCTGGGTCGGGGCATCGTCGTTGCTGAAGCCCATGCGTGCCGGTGGCAGCAGGGCGTCGAGGATGCGCTCTTCAGCGGCGTCTTCGGCGCGGTGGCGAACCTTGGTGATTTCCTGCTCACGCAGCAGCTTGATCGCGGCATCGGCCAGGTCACGAATGATCGACTCGACGTCGCGGCCGACATAGCCCACTTCGGTGAACTTGGTCGCTTCGACCTTGATGAACGGTGCGTTGGCCAGTTTCGCCAGGCGACGGGCGATCTCGGTTTTACCGACACCGGTCGGGCCGATCATCAGGATGTTCTTTGGCGTTACCTCAACACGCAGCTCTTCAGGCAGCTGCATGCGGCGCCAGCGGTTGCGCAGGGCAATGGCGACGGCGCGCTTGGCATCGTCCTGGCCGATGATGTGGCGGTTGAGTTCGTGGACGATTTCACGGGGGGTCATGGGCATGATGTTCAGTGGACCTCAAGCAAGAATGGGCCGTGGTGCGGTGGGCGGCACGGGCTTACTCGGCGCAGTCCTGCTCCTCAATGGTCTGGGTGTGGTTGGTGAAGACACAGATGTCGCCAGCGATACCGAGGGCGGTTTCGACGATTTCCCGGGCCGACAGGTCGGTCTTTTTCAGCAGTGCGCTGGCGGCGGCCTGGGCGTAGGCGCCACCGGAACCCATGGCGATCAGGCCTTCTTCGGGCTCGACCACGTCGCCGTTGCCGGTGATGATCAGAGAGGCATCCTTGTTGGCGACCGCGAGCATGGCTTCAAGGCGGCTCAGGGAGCGGTCGGTGCGCCATTCCTTGGCGAGTTCGACAGCGGCGCGAATCAGATGGCCCTGGTGTTTTTCAAGCTGGCCTTCGAAGCGTTCGAAGAGGGTAAAGGCGTCAGCGGTGGCGCCGGCAAACCCGGCGATGACCTGGCCGTGGTACAGGCGACGAACTTTTTTCGCGTTGCCTTTCATCACGGTATTGCCGAGGGAAACCTGGCCGTCGCCGCCCATGACGACTTTGCCGTGGCGGCGAACTGAAACGATGGTGGTCAAGGGAAGAGTCTCCACGCAGCGGGGCGAAAATGCCTTATTCCAACACATATGGGGGTGGTGTAAGGGATTTCAACTGTGGAGCGGGAGAGGGGACGAGCGGTGACTTGGCCGAAGGTCTTGTGGTGTCTGTTCTGGCGCCTTAGCGGGCAAGCCCGTTCCCACAGGGGTCGCGTAGACCTTGTGGAAGCGAGCCTGCTCGCGAAGAACGATGACGCGGTGGTCCTGACCGGTTCAGCGGTTCTGGCGTTGTTGTAACAACAGATTGCTAAAACCAGCGCCGGCCAGTTGTTTCTGGGCGGTGGTCAGTTGTTCGCGGTTGCTGAACGGTCCGACCAGAACCCGATACCAGGTTTCGTCCTTCACCGTGCCGGACTCGACCGAGACAGCCTGGCCCAGCAGGATAATCTGCGCCCGAACCTTGTCCGCATCGGCTTCCTTGCGGAACGAGCCAGCTTGCAGGAAGAACCTGGTCACTGGCGCCGCCTTGACTGGAGGTGCTGGCGGAGGCGTGATCCCGGCCAGGGCTGCCTGGGCACGAGCCGTGTCGATCTTCGCCGCCTCGGCCGGTGTGACCGGCGTTGTCGGAATGGCCGGCACTTGTGGTGTCGGCAGGGTTTTTTCCGGCACGGCATCCGGTGGCACGATGACTTCCGATTCCGGCAGCAAGGTGTAGAAGTCGTACTTCGGCTTCACCGGCTGTGTCGGGCTCGGCGGGGTCTTGTTGGTCTCGGCGATCTTGCTGGCTTTCTGCTGTTGCTGTTGCTCGACCTTTTCACGCTTGACCGTGTCACCGCCCTTGCCCGGTTCCAGCTTCATCAGGAATACGATGAACGCACCGACCGTCAGGCCAATGGCCATCCACAGCCAGCCCGGGATCGGTTGCTTTGCAGGAGCTTGGTAACGGCTGGCGCCACGCTTGGGTGCAGGTTTTTTCTTGGCAGCCAACTTACATACGCTCCAGAGTTTCCAGGCCCAAGAGTTCCAGGCCTTGCTTGAGAGTGCGTCCGGTCAGCGCGGCGAGGCGCAGGCGGCTCTGCATTTGTGCCGGGGTATCGGCGGCGAGGATCGGGCAGTTCTCGTAGAAGCTGGAGAACAGGCCGGCGACGTCGTACAGGTAAGTGCAGAGGATGTGCGGGGTGCCTTTTTCGGACACGTTGTTCAGGATTTCACCGAATTGTGCGAGTTTCGCCGCCAGTTCGTGTTCGTGCGCCGCTTCCAGAACGATCTGGCTCTCGACTTCGCTGAAGTCCTTGCCAAGTTTGCGGAACACACCGGCCACGCGGGTGTAGGCGTACAGCAGGTACGGCGCGGTGTTGCCTTCGAAGTTCAGCATCAGGTCGAAGTTGAAGCTGTAGTCGCTGGTGCGGTGCTTGGACAGGTCAGCGTATTTCACCGCGCCGATGCCCACGACCTTGGCGATGTTGCGCAGCTCGGCTTCGGCAAGCGTCGGGTTCTTGTCCTTGACCAGGGTGTAGGCGCGTTCCTGGGCTTCGTTCAGCAGGTCGATCAGCTTCACAGTGCCGCCATCACGGGTCTTGAACGGACGGCCGTCAGCACCATTCATGGTGCCGAAGCCCATGTGTTCCATTTCCATCGGATGGGTCACGAAACCGGCCTTGCGCGCCACGGCGAACACTTGCTGGAAATGCAGAGCCTGACGCTGGTCGACGAAGTACAGCGCGCGATCGGCCTTGAGCTTGCCGCTGCGGTAGCGCACGGCCGCCAGGTCAGTGGTGGCGTACAGATAGCCGCCGTCAGCCTTGACGATGATCACTGGTAGCGGGTCGCCGTCGGCGTTCTTGAACTCGTCGAGGAACACGCACTGGGCGCCGTTGCTTTCGACCAGCATGCCGGCAGCCTTGAGGTCGTTGACCACATTGATCAGGTCGTCGTTGTAGGCACTTTCGCCCATCACGTCGGCCATGGTCAGTTTGACGTTGAGCAGTTCGTAGATCTTCTGGCAATGGGACAGCGAGATGTCCTTGAACTTGGTCCACAGCGCCAGGCAGTCGGCATCGCCGGCCTGCAACTTGACCACCAGGCCACGGGCGCGGTCGGCGAACTCTTCGGATTCGTCGAAGCGTTGCTTGGCGGCGCGGTAGAAGTTTTCCAGGTCTGACAGTTCGTCGCTGGTGATCGGGTTTTCCTGCAGGTAAGCCATCAGCATGCCGAACTGGGTGCCCCAGTCGCCGACGTGGTTCTGACGGATCACGGTGTCGCCGAGGAACTCCAGGACGCGGGCCACGCCGTCGCCGATGATGGTCGAGCGCAGATGACCGACGTGCATCTCTTTGGCCAGGTTCGGTGCCGACAGGTCGACCACGGTGCGCTGTACCGGGCCGGCCTTGCGCACGCCGATGTTGGCGTCGGCCAGGGCGGCGTCCAGGCGTGCGGCCAGGGCGGCGGTGTTTTGGAAGAAGTTCAGGAAGCCAGGGCCGGCGATTTCGGTCTTGGAGACGTTTTCGTCAGCCGGCAGTGCGGCAATGATTTTTTCCGCCAGATCGCGGGGCTTCATGCCGGCCGGCTTGGCCAGCATCATGGCGATGTTGCTGGCGAAATCGCCGTTCTTCTTGTCGCGGGAGTTTTCCACCTGGATCGCCGGCGACAGGCCTTCAGGCAACACACCTTCGTTGACGAGTTGGGTGATGGCTTGTTGGATCAGCTGGCGAATGGTGTCTTTCATGGTCTTCTCTTTCGACCGCAGGCGCGGCGGCGCATCGTGCGCTGGTGGAAAAACTGGGCATTATCCGTTGCGAAGTCGGGCTTGCCAACCTTAGCAGGCAGGATGTGGATGTGTGGTGACAAATTGGCCGTCATCGCGAGCAGGCTTTCTACTAATACAAATCCACAGGATCAACATCCAGCGACCAGCGCACCGCCCGCCCGCTCGGCATCTGTTCCAGCACCAGCAACCAATTGGCCAGCAGCCGATGCAAAGGTGCCCGGGCCGTTGCCTGCAACAACAACTGCGCACGATATCGTCCGGCCCGACGTTCCATCGGTGCCGGTACCGGCCCCAGCAGCTCGATGCCGGTCAGGTTCTGTTCGGCCAGCAAGCGCTCGGCCTCGCTGCAGGCTTCATCCAGGAAGCCTTCGGCCTGACCCGGTTTGTGCGCCTCGGCTCGCAGCAGCGCCAAATGCGCGAACGGCGGCAAGCCCGCCGCGCGACGTTCGCTCAAGGCTTGCTCCGCAAAGGCGAAATAGCCCTGCTCGGTCAGTTGCACCAGCAGCGGATGGTCGGCCAGGTGCGTCTGGATAATCACCTTGCCCGGCTCTTCGGCGCGGCCTGCGCGGCCGGCGACCTGGACGATCAGCTGTGCCATGCGCTCGCTGGCGCGGAAGTCGCCGGAGAACAGACCGCCGTCGGCGTCGAGGATCGACACCAGCGTCACCCGTGGAAAGTGGTGGCCTTTGGCAAGCATTTGCGTGCCGATCAGGATGCACGGCTGGCCTTTTTGAATGGTTGCGAACAACTGGTTCATCGCGTCCTTGCGCGATGTGCTGTCGCGGTCGACCCGCAGCACCGGATAGTCCGGGAACAGAATCGCCAGGCGCTCCTCGGCCCGTTCGGTGCCAGCGCCAACGGGGCGCAGATCGACCTTGTTGCACTTCGGGCACTGGCGCGGCACGCGTTCGACATAGCCGCAATGGTGGCAGCGCAGCTCGCCGTAACGCTGATGCACGGTCATCCGCGCATCGCAGCGCTGGCACTCGGACATCCAGCCACAGTCATGGCACAGCAGGGTCGGGGCGAAGCCGCGGCGGTTGAGGAACACCAGGACCTGCTGCCCGGCGGCCAAGGTCTGGCCGATGGCTTGTTGCATCGGCCCGGAAATGCCGCTGTCCAGCGGGCGGCTTTTGACATCCAGGCGCAGGAAGCGCGGCTGCTTGGCACCGCCGGCGCGCTCGTTCAGGCGCAGGAGTCCGTAGCGGCCGGTGTAGGCGTTGTGCAGGCTTTCCAGCGAAGGGGTGGCGGAACCGAGGACGATCGGGATGCGTTCCTGTCGCGCCCGTACCAGTGCCAGATCGCGGGCGTGGTAGCGCAAACCTTCTTGCTGTTTATAGGAGCCGTCGTGCTCTTCGTCGATGATGATCAGGCCGGGGTTCTTCATCGGCGTGAACAGGGCCGAGCGAGTGCCGATAATAATGTCGGCCTCACCGTCCCGGGCGGCCAGCCAGGCATCGAGGCGTTCGCGGTCATTGACTGCCGAATGGATCAGCGCGATGCGGGCATTGAAACGCTGTTCGAAGCGCGCCAGGGTCTGCGGGCCCAGGTTGATTTCCGGGATCAGCACCAGTGCCTGCTTGCCGGCCTCCAGCGTTTCGCGGATCAACTGCAGATAGACTTCGGTCTTGCCGCTGCCGGTGACGCCGGCCAGCAGGAATGCGTGATAACTGTCGAAGCCGGCGCGAATCGCCTCATAGGCGGCGCGTTGCTCCGGGTTCAGCGGGAGTTCCGGCTGCGCCAGCCAGTGTTCGTGGCGTGCGCCCGGACCGTGGCGGCGGATCTCGATTTGCACCAGCTCCTTGGCCAGCAGCAAATCCAGGCTGTCCTTGCTCAGCATCAGCTTGTTCAGCAATTGATGGGCGACGCCGTGGGGATGCTGGGCCAGCGTGGCCAGGGCTTCGCGCTGACGCGGGGCGCGGGCGATACGCGGATCATCGAGGCTGGCGCCCGGCGCGGCGGACCAGAAACGTTCCTGGCGCGCTTCGGCCAGTTCGCCCTGGCGCAGCAGTACCGGCAGGGCCCAGCTCAAGGTGTCGCCGAGGCTGTGCTGGTAATACTGGGAAGTCCACAGGCACAGCTTGAACAGCGCGGGCGGCAGCGGTGGGGTAGCGTCGAGCAGGGCCAGGGCTGGCTTGAGTTTCTCGGCCGGCACTTCGCTGGTGTTGGTGACTTCCACCAGAATTCCGATCATCTCGCGCCGACCGAACGGTACCCGCAGGCGCATGCCAGGGTGCAGCTGGCTGCGCAGGACGCCGGCCGGAGCGCGGTAGTCGAACAGGCGGCGCAGCGGCGAAGGCAGGGCGAGGCGCAGAATGGCGTCGGGCACGCGGGGGATCTCGATAAACAAACAAGGGTGATGCATGACCTGTGGGAGCGAGCCTGCTCGCGATGAGGTCGTGTCAGTCGGTATTAATGTCGGCTGACACGACGCTTTCGCGAGCAGGCTCGCTCCCGCATTGGAGTGCGCTCAAGGGGCGGGAGCCTAGCAGACGGTCGGTAGAAGCGACAGCTTGCGTGATCAGGATTGTCTGGTAGAATCCGCGGCCTAATTACGTGCGGTATTCAACAATAGTGTTGGGTGGCGGCACGCTAGCCTGAGGAAGACACCATGAAAGCTGATATCCATCCAGAATACCCGGCAGTTGCTGTTACCTGCAGCTGCGGCAACAAGTTCGAAACCCGTTCGACCTTCGGCAAAGCCCTGGCGATCGACGTTTGCAACGAATGCCACCCGTTCTACACCGGTAAGCAGAAGACTCTGGACACCGGTGGTCGCGTACAGAAGTTCGCCGACCGTTTCGGTGCTTTCGGCGCGAAAAAGGCCTAAGGCCGATCAACTTGGGAAGCCGCCACGGTTTTTCCATGCTGATGAAGAAGGCGTCCCTTGCGGGCGCCTTTTTTATGTCTGCGATTTGGCTGTCTGCCGCCCAGGCCTTTTGCCCGGCGCCAGGCGGCCTGACGCCCGTTGCGGTGCAGCGGGTGGTGGACGGCGACACCCTGCGCCTGAGCGATGGTCGCAATGTGCGCATGATTGGCTTGAACACGCCGGAGCTGGGCAAAAAGGGTCGTTCCGACGAGCCGTTCGCGGTGGCTGCGCGCAAACGCCTCGAAGCCTTGGTGGCGGCGAGTGACGGGCGGGTCGGGTTGGTGCCGGGCAAAGAAGGCAAGGATCATTACGGCCGCACCCTGGCCCATGTCTACGGTGCAGACGGCGCCAACCTGGAAGCGCAAATGCTCGCCGAAGGCCTGGGTTTTCAGGTGGCCGTGGCGCCGAATGTCGATCTGGTCGCCTGTCAGCAAGCCGCAGAGCGCAGCGCTCGTCAGGCCGGGCTCGGTGTCTGGCGCCAGTCACCTGTACTAAAAGCGGAGCAGATCAGCGCTTCCGGTTTTGCCGTGCTCAGCGGTCGTGTGAGCAAGGTACAACGCAATCGCGGCGGGGTTTGGATCGAGTTGCAGGATTCGGTTGTATTGCGCGTTGCACCCAATCTGCTGGCGCGCTTCGATATGAATTCGCTGGAAGGCCTCAAGGGCAAGCAGGTCGAGGCGCGTGGCTGGGTACTGGATCGCTCGCGCAAAGGCGGTCTCAAGGACGGCCAGGCGCGCTGGATGTTGCCCTTGACTGACCCGGCGATGCTTCAAACGGTACCTTGATAAAAAATTGTAGACATTTTTTCTGTAGATTGTGAGCAATCTAACCCTTGTGCGCCGTGGCTCTTGGCCCAAAGTCGTAGGGCAGGGCGCTTGACAGGGGTGACCAGTCAGTCTTGTGGGGACTTTGCGAGGCGCGTATCCTCGCTGACCAGTCTGTCCAACAGTAAAAGCGGAATGCCAAAATGTCTGATCTGAAAACTGCCGCTCTCGAATATCACGCCAATCCTCGTCCGGGGAAGCTGAGTGTCGAGCTCACCAAGGCCACTGCTACCGCTCGCGACCTGTCGCTGGCCTACAGCCCGGGCGTAGCCGAACCAGTACGCGAGATCGCCCGCGATCCTGAACTGGCCTACAAGTACACCGGCAAAGGCAATCTGGTTGCAGTCATTTCCGATGGCACCGCGATTCTCGGCCTGGGTAACCTCGGCCCATTGGCTTCCAAGCCAGTGATGGAAGGTAAAGGCGTACTGTTCAAGCGCTTCGCCGGCATCGACGTTTTCGACATCGAAGTCGACTCCGAAAGCCCACAGGCCTTCATCGACACCGTCAAGCGCATCTCCATCACCTTCGGTGGCATCAACCTGGAAGACATCAAGGCACCGGAGTGCTTTGAAATCGAACGCGCTCTGATCGAGCAGTGCGATATTCCGGTATTCCACGATGACCAGCACGGCACCGCTATCGTGACCGCCGCCGGCATGATCAACGCCCTGGAAATCGCTGGCAAAACCCTGCCGCAAGCCAAGATCGTCTGCCTGGGTGCCGGCGCTGCCGCTATCTCCTGCATGAAGTTGCTGGTGAGCATGGGTGCCAACATCGAAAACATCTACATGGTCGACCGTACCGGTGTGATCCACTCCGGCCGTGACGACCTGAACCAGTACAAGGCGGTTTTCGCTCACGCGACCGACAAGCGCACCCTGGCTGACGCCCTGCAAGGCGCTGACGTGTTCGTAGGTCTGTCCGGCCCGAACCTGCTGAGCCCTGAAGGCCTGCTGTCCATGGCGGCCAACCCGATCGTGTTCGCGTGCTCCAACCCTGACCCGGAAATCTCCCCGGAGCTGGCACACGCGACCCGTAGCGACGTGATCATGGCCACCGGTCGTTCCGACTACCCGAACCAGGTCAACAACGTACTGGGCTTCCCGTTCATCTTCCGTGGTGCCCTGGACGTTCGCGCCAAGCGCATCAACGAAGAAATGAAAGTGGCTGCGGCCAACGCCCTGCGTGAACTGGCCAAGCTGCCAGTGCCTCAGGAAGTGTGCGACGCCTACGGCGGCATCAAGCTGGAATTCGGTCGTGAGTACATCATTCCGAAGCCAATGGATGCCCGTCTGATCACCCTGATCTCCGATGCCGTGGCCAAAGCCGCCATCGAGACCGGTGTGGCGACCCTGCCGTATCCGAAGAACTACCCGCTGAAAAGCGTGGATGACGTGTTCAACGGCTAAGCTGTTGTAGCGCTTCAACCAAAAGCCCTGGCTCGTGAGAGTCGGGGCTTTTTTTGTCTGTTTCTTTTGTGGTGTTCGCACTGGCCCTTTCGCGGGCAAGTCGGATCGCCGCACCGCGGCTCCCGCAGTTCGGTGGTGTATACAGATTTTGTGTTCGGCGCGGACACTGTGGGAGCGGGCTTGCCCGGGATAGGGTCAGACCACTCACTACAAAACCTTCAGGCAATAAAAAGCCCCGCACTTCACACGAAGGCGGGGCTTTTCAGTGGGTCAGGATCAGAACAAATCGATCGGCGCCTGTTCATCCGCCGGTAGCGGGCTACCCGGTGCCGTGCCACTGCCGATCTCGTTGACCGACGGTGGCGTATCTTCGGCCTTGAACAGCTCGAAGTAGGCACCTGGCGTGCCCGGGGTGGCCGCGCGCCCGCTGACCGGGTCGACTCGCAGGCTGAGAATGCCTTCCGGCTCAGGCTGCGTATGCGGCGGTTTGCCTTTGAGCGCGGGGCCCATGTAGTTCATCCAGATCGGCAGCGCGACGGTGCCGCCGAATTCCTTGCGACCCAGACTTTCCGGTTGATCGAAGCCGGTCCACACGGTCGTTACGTAATCGGCGTTGTAGCCGGAGAACCAGGCGTCCTTGGATTCGTTGGTCGTACCGGTCTTGCCGGCAATGTCGGGGCGGCCCAAGGCCAGTGCGCGACGTCCGGTGCCGAGCTTGATCACGTCCTCGAGCATGCTGTTGAGGATGTAGGTGGTGCGTCCGTCAATGATGCGTTCAGCCACGGCGGGTGCCTGTGGCGTCGGCGTAGTGCTTGGGACTTCGCCCGGCGTTACGTTGACCGTGAACGCTTGAGGGGCTGGTGCGGCAATGCCATCGCTGGCAGCGCCGCCCTGAGGCACGCTCGGCGGGTTGGCGACGAACAGTGTGTCGCCGTTTCGGCTTTCGATCTTGTCGATGATGTATGGGGTGATCTTGTAGCCGCCGTTGGCGAAGGCGCTCCAGCCAGTGGCGATTTCCATGGGCGTCAGGGTTGCGGTGCCCAGCGCCAGGGACAGGTTGGGTGGCAGGTCCTGTTTGTTGAAGCCGAAGCGAGTGATGTAGTCGATGGTCTTGCCTACGCCCATCGCTTGCAGCAAGCGGATCGACACCAGGTTGCGCGACTTGTACAGCGCTTCACGCAGGCGAATCGGGCCGAGGAAGGTGTTGGTGTCGTTCTTCGGACGCCAGACCTTGTCCAGGTACTCGTCGACGAACACGATCGGTGCGTCGTTTACCAGGCTGGAGGCGGTGTAGCCGTTATCCAGTGCGGCGCTGTAGACGAACGGTTTGAAGCTCGAGCCCGGCTGGCGCTTGGCCTGCAATGCGCGGTTGTAGTTGCTCTGCTCGAAAGCGAAACCGCCGACCAGCGAACGAACGGCACCGTTCTGTGGGTCCAGGGACACCAGCGCGCCCTGGGCCTGTGGGATCTGGCTGAACTTCAGCGAATTGTCCGGCTGACGCTGCACGCGAATCAGATCGCCGACCTGGGCCACGTCCGACGGTTGTTTCGGGTTGGCGCCCATGCTGTTGGTATTCAGGAACGGCCGGGCCCATTTCATGGTGTCCCAGTTCACGTGTTCCTGGCCGGTACGGGTCAGCACTTGCAGGCCGTTCTTGTCGACCTGGGTCACGATGGCCGGTTCCAGGTTGCTGATGGTGCGTTGTTTGGTCAGCTCGGTTGCCCAGGCTTCGCGAGTCTTGCCCGGCAGCCGTGACTCGGGTCCGCGATAGCCGTGGCGCTGGTCGTAGGTCATCAGGCCTTCGTGGACCGCAGTGTTGGCCAGTTCCTGGAGGTCGCTCGGCACCGTGGTGGTGACGCGGAAGCCTTCGGTGTACGCATCGCTGCCATAGCGTCCGACCATCTCGGCGCGGGCCATTTCGGCGATGTACGGGGCGTTCACTTCCGGAGTCGGTACGTGATAGCTGGCGTTCAGCGGCTCGTTGACCGCAGCGGTGTAGTCGGCCTCGCTGATTTTTCCGAGCTTGTACATGCGCCCCAGGATCCAGTCGCGACGCTCCTTGCTGCGCGCCGGGTTGGCCAGCGGGTTGAAGCGCGACGGCGCCTTGGGCAGGCCGGCAATCATCGCCATCTGCGCCAGGCTGACGTCGCGGATCGATTTGCCGTAATAGACCTGCGCCGCCGCCTCAATGCCGTAAGCACGGTTACCCAGATAGATCTTGTTGACGTACAACTCGAGGATCTCGTCCTTGGTCAGCTGTCGTTCGATCTGCAGGGCCAGCAGGATCTCGGTGGTCTTGCGCGAAAAGCTGCGTTCGCTGGTCAGGAAGAAGTTCTTCGCCACCTGCATGGTGATCGTGCTGCCGCCGGACTGGATGTGTCCGCTTTTGACCAGCTGGGTCGCGGCACGCATCAGGCTGCTCGGATCGACGCCGTAGTGGTTGGCGAAATTGTCGTCTTCAGCACTTAGTAACGCATTGATGAAATTGGGGGGAATGTCGGCGAAACGGATCGGTGTGCGACGCATTTCGCCAAACTCTGCGATCAACTTGTTATCGCTGCTGTAGACCCGCAAAGGAATCTGCAACTGGATGCTTCTCAGCGCCTCCACGGACGGTAGCCCGGGGCTAAGGTAAAGGTACGCCCCGCTCAGACCCAGAAGGAGTCCGCAGAAAACCGCGACGATGGACCAACCGAAAAACTTCAGCAGACGAATCAAGGCTTTTGGATATCCAGGGCAAAAATGAATTGGGCAACAGGGTTCAGGCTAAATGAGAACGACCCGCTCTTGAGCAAATGCGGAAAAAAACGCTCGGCATTATAAGCATTTTTCTGATCGGGAGCGTGGTTGGCGCTGCTGTCAAGACGGGCGGATTGAACGCAATGGACATTGCAGAGTCCGTAACTCACGGAAAGTCATAGGGAATTGGTAGTGCCAGGACTCTTCAACAAAAAATCCAGTACGCTTCTGGGAATCGATATCAGCTCCACCTCGGTGAAGCTTCTGGAGTTGAGCCGTCAGGGCGAGCGCTACCGGGTCGAAGCCTATGCGGTCGAGCCGTTGCCGGTCGGCGCGGTGATCGAAAAGAATATCGCCGAGCTCGAAGGCGTGGGGCTGGCCCTCACTCGCGCGCTGGCCAGGGCCAGAACCAACCTCAAGAACGTGGCCGTGGCCGTGGCAGGCTCGGCGGTGATCACCAAGACCATCGAGATGGATGCCGGGCTTTCCGAAGACGAGGTGGAAAGCCAGCTTAAGATCGAGGCCGATCAGTACATTCCTTATCCCCTGGATGAAGTCGCGATCGACTTTGAAGTCCAGGGCGCCTCCGTGCGCAATCCGGAGCGCGTCAACGTGCTGCTCGCTGCTTGCCGCAAGGAAAACGTCGAAGTCCGCGAGGCGGCCCTGACGCTGGCGGGGCTGACCGCCCGCGTGGTCGATGTCGAGGTCTACGCGCTGGAACGCTCGTTCGGGTTGCTGGCCAGTCGGCTCGCGGTCTCCGGGGAACGTTTGACGGTCGCAGTGGTGGATATCGGCGCCACCATGACCACCCTGAGCGTGCTGCACGACGGGCGGATTATCTACACCCGTGAACAACTGTTCGGCGGTCGGCAGTTGGTCGAGGAAATCCAGCGTCGTTATGGCCTGACGCTGGAGCAGGCGGGTCTGGCGCAAAAGAAGGGCGGCCTTCCGGATGACTATGCCGGTGAGGTTTTGCAGCCGTTTCGAGAGGCGCTGGTGCAGCAGGTGTCGCGCTCGTTGCAGTTCTTTTTTGCCTCCGGCCAGTACAGCACCGTCGACCATATCCTGCTGGCCGGCGGTACCGCGTCGGTCCCGGGGCTGGACCGTTTGGTCGAGCAGCAATTGGGCACGCCGACCCAGGTCGCGAATCCTTTTTCCGAAATGATTCTGGGCAGCAAGGTCAATGGTGTTGCCCTGGCGAGTGATGCCCCGGCGTTGATGATCGCCTGTGGTCTTGCCCTCAGGAGCTTTGACTGATGGCGCGGATCAACCTTCTGCCTTGGCGCGAGGAGCGGCGCGAAGCGCGCCGCAAGCGCTTCCTGCTGGTCCTGGTGGCCGTGATGGTGGGCACGATGGGCGCGGTACTGGTCGCCAACCAGGTCATCAGCGGCGCCATCGACCGGCAAATCGCCCGTAACGATTACATCGGCAAGCAAATCGTCGTGGTTGATGAGCGGATCGCACAGATCAATGATCTCAAGGCGCGCCGTCAGCAACTGATCGAGCGCATGCGCATCATCCGGGACCTGCAAGGCAATCGCCAAATCAGCGGGCGAATGTTTGACCAACTGGCGCGAGCCCTGCCCGACGGCGTGTATTTCACCGAAGTGAAAATGACCGGAAAGACCTTGTCCATCACCGGTGCTGCGCAATCCAACAGCCGTGTTTCAGACTTGATGCGCAACCTCGAGGCATCAGACTGGTTCGATGCGCCGAACCTGACTGAAGTCAAGGCTGCGGCTACCGGTCAGGTGGAGCCGGCCAGCGTCTTCCGGTTGACCGTTCGCCAGACTCGACCCGCAGCACCGGAGGAGGGCAAATGAGTCCGTCCGAATGGTTCGAAGGGCTGCGCCGGATCGACATCAATGATCTGGATAGCGGCAACATGGGTTCCTGGCCGCCGGCGATCAAGTTTCTGGTGGCTGGTTTGCTCATGCTGCTGGTGCTGGCCCTGGGCTACAACTTTTCCACTCGCGACCTTGAGAGCCAACTCGATCTCAGGCGCGAGGAAGAGTCGACACTCAAGGAGCAGTTCGCTGGCAAAGCCCGCATGGCGGCGAATCTGGGCCTCTACACCCAACAGTTGAAGGAGATGGAGAACTCCTTCGGCGTTCTGTTGCGGCAACTTCCCAGTGACACTGAAGTGCCCGGCTTGCTGGAAGACATCACTCGTACCGGTCTGGGCAGTGGCCTGGAGTTCGAAGAGATCAAACTGCTGCCGGAGGTCGCCCAGCCGTTCTACATCGAACTGCCGATCCAGCTCACCGTCACCGGGGATTACCACGCCTTGGCCACCTTTGTCAGTGGTGTGGCCGGGTTGCCGAGAATCGTCACCCTGCACGATTTCGACCTTGCTCCCGTCAGCCCTCAGGGTGGTCTGAAACTGCGCTTGAGCATTCTCGCCAGGACCTACCGCTATAACGACAAGGGGCAGCATCAATGAGGCTGACGCGATGTTTTTCTGTGGCGGTGTTGCTGTCTGCTCTGGCCGGTTGTGACGCAGGCGATGACTACAGCGATCTGGACGCGTACATGAACGAAATGCGCCCGCGTGGGCCGGGCCAGATTGAACCAATGCCGGTATTCCGGTCTTACCCGACATTCACCTACAACGCGGCAAATCTGCGCAGCCCGTTTTCACCGCAAGGCAATACCGATCTGGCGGCTCGGCGGCGGGGTTCACGTAACGTCAAACCCGACCCTGATCGGGTCAAGCAATACCTCGAAGGTTTCAACATCGAGCAGTTTGAAATGGTCGGCACTCTTTCCAATGCAACGGGCTCCTATGCCCTGCTGCGTGGGGCGGGTGGGGTGCACCGGCTGAAAGTCGGCGATTACCTGGGGCGTAACGACGGACGGATCGTTGCGATCAGCGGCTCGAAAGTCGATGTGGTTGAAATTGTCCCTGATGGTCAGGGCGCGTGGCTGGAGCGCCCCCGGACCATCCCTTTGAAAGAGCACTCATAGTGGAACTCGAATAATGAACAGGATTTTCGCAACCTTCGGCCTTTCGCTATGGATAGCGTTGCTGTCGCCGATGGTACAAGCGGCCAATCTCAAGGCGCTGGATGTCGCTGCGCTACCGGGAGACCGCGTCGAGTTGAAGTTGTCGTTCGATGAGCCGCCCCCGGTGCCCCACGGCTACACGACGGAGTCACCGGCCCGGATTGCACTGGATTTGCCGGGTGTCGCCAGTCAGTTGGCCAGCAAGACTCGCGGTCTCGGCAGTGGAAATGCCCGTAGTGCAACGGTGGTGGAGGCCGGAGACCGTACGCGATTGATCATCAACCTGGCCCGGCCGGCCCCGTACGACTCGCGAATTGAAGGTAACAATTTGCTGGTGGTTGTCGGGCAGGGGGTCAAGTCGTCGACATCCAGGCCGGCGGCCACGGCAATGCAGGTAGCGGCACGAGCCGCTGTAACGGCAGGCAAGGCCATTCGGGGCGTGGATTTTCAGCGAGGCACACAGGGCGAGGGCAATGTGGTGATCGACTTGTCGGATCCATCGATTGCGCCCGACATACAAGAGCGCGAGGGCAAGATCATCGTCGGGTTTGCCAAAACCCGATTGCCCGAGCCGTTGCGCGTGCGCCTGGATGTGAAGGATTTCGCCACGCCAGTGCAGTTCGTCAATGCCAGCACGAGCGGCGATCGAGCCATCATCAGCATTGAGCCTGGTGGCACGTTCGATTACTCGACCTATCAGACCGACAGCAAGCTTACGGTCAGCGTTCGCCCGGCAACGGTCGACGACCTGCAAAAGCGCAATGCCGGGCAGCATGCCTACAGCGGCGAGAAGCTTTCGCTGAACTTCCAGGACATCGATGTGCGTTCGGTGCTGCAACTGATCGCCGATTTCACCAACCTCAATCTGGTGGCCAGCGACACCGTGCAGGGTGGCATCACGTTGCGCTTGCACAACGTGCCTTGGGATCAGGCGCTGGATCTGGTGCTGAAAACCAAGGGGCTGGATAAGCGCAAGGTCGGCAATGTCCTGCTTGTTGCGCCGGCCGATGAAATTGCTGCCCGTGAGCGTCAGGAGCTGGAATCACAGAAGCAGATTGCCGATCTGGCGCCGTTGCGTCGGGAACTGTTGCAGGTGAATTACGCCAAGGCGGCGGACATCGCCAAACTCTTCCAGTCGGTGACCAGTGCCGAAGCGAAATCCGACGAACGGGGGTCGATCACCGTCGATGAGCGCACCAACAACATCATTGCCTACCAGACCCAGGACCGGCTTGATGAGCTGCGCAGGATCGTCACGCAGCTGGATATCCCTGTGCGCCAGGTCATGATCGAGGCGCGGATCGTCGAAGCCAACGTCGACTATGACAAAAGCCTCGGGGTGCGCTGGGGTGGTTCGATACAGAACAGGGGCAACTGGAACACCTCCGGCGTCAGCAACGGGGTCAATGGGTCATCGACCATCGGCACACCCGGCAGTACCAGTACCAATTCACCGTTCGTCGACATGGGCGCGGTCAATAACACCTCGGGAATTGGCATCGCGTTCATCACCGATAACGTCTTGCTGGACCTGGAGCTGACGGCGATGGAAAAAACCGGCAACGGGGAAATCGTCTCGCAACCCAAGGTGGTCACGTCCGACAAGGAGACCGCCAAAATCCTCAAGGGCACCGAGATTCCCTATCAGGAAGCCAGTTCCAGTGGCGCGACTTCGGTGTCGTTCAAGGAGGCTTCGCTGTCGCTGGAAGTGACGCCGCAGATCACGCCCGATAACCGGATCATCATGGAGGTCAAGGTGACCAAGGACGAACCGGACTTCCTGAACAAGGTGCAGGATGTGCCGCCCATCAAGAAAAACGAAGTCAACGCCAAGGTTCTGGTCAACGATGGCGAGACCATCGTCATTGGCGGCGTTTTCTCAAATACTCAGAGCAAGGTCGTAGATAAGGTGCCATTTCTTGGCGATGTGCCGTATCTTGGCCGCCTTTTCCGGCGTGATGTGGTTTCGGAGAAAAAATCCGAGCTGTTGGTATTCCTCACTCCGCGTATCATGAATAATCAGGCGATTGCTGTGAGTCATTGATTCTGTGCGAAATTTGATTCTTGTTGGACCGATGGGTGCTGGAAAAAGCACCATCGGCCGGTTGCTGGCCAAAGAGCTGCGCCTGCCATTCAAAGATTCCGATAAGGAAATTGAATTGCGCACGGGCGCCAATATCCCTTGGATCTTCGATAAAGAAGGCGAACCGGGCTTTCGTGATCGCGAGCAGGCAATGATTGCCGAGCTGTGCGATTACGACGGTGTGGTGCTGGCGACAGGTGGGGGCGCGGTCATGCGCGAAGCCAATCGTCGGGCGCTGCGTGCCGGTGGGCGGGTGGTTTATCTGCATGCCTCGGTCGAGCAGCAGGTCGGCCGCACGGCCCGCGACCGCAATCGGCCATTGTTGCGTACTGCCGATCCGGCCAAGACCCTTCGGGATCTGTTGGCGATCCGCGATCCGCTTTATCGGGAAATTGCCGACCTGGTGGTCGAAACCGATGAGCGGCCGCCACGAATGGTCGTACTCGACATTCTAGAGCGCCTGCAGCAGTTGCCACCCCGTTAAAGCGCCGCGCGAAATGCGCTATCCTCGGCGTTCCGCCATGACCGCTCACGGTTGTGGCGGATGGCTACCGAACGGCGTCACACCAGCAGAGGCCGTGGATATTCGTTAACTCAGGGCAGGATGCCTGATTCATCTTCACTGTGGGGACACATGCAGACACTCAAGGTCGATCTAGGCGAGCGCAGCTACCCGATTCATATTGGCGAAGGTTTGTTGGATCAGCCTGAGCTACTGGCCCCGCATATTCGCGGACGGCAAGTAGCTATCATCTCCAACGAGACTGTTGCGCCGCTCTATCTCGAGCGTCTGACCCGCAGCCTGGCACAGTTCTCGGTGATTTCCGTGGTGTTGCCCGACGGCGAAGCCTTCAAGACCTGGGAAACCCTTCAACTGATTTTCGACGGCCTGCTGACCGCCCGGCATGATCGCCGCACTACGGTGATCGCCCTCGGCGGTGGCGTGATCGGTGACATGGCCGGCTTTGCCGCCGCCTGCTACCAGCGTGGCGTCGATTTCATCCAGGTTCCGACTACACTGCTGTCGCAAGTAGACTCTTCGGTGGGCGGCAAGACCGGGATCAACCATCCGCTGGGCAAGAACATGGTCGGCGCCTTCTATCAGCCGAACGTGGTGCTGATCGATACCACCAGCCTCAATACCTTGCCGGCGCGTGAGCTGTCCGCCGGACTGGCCGAAGTCATCAAGTACGGGCTGATCTGTGATGAGCCGTTCCTGACCTGGCTCGAAGACAACGTCGACCGTCTGCGCAACCTGGATCAGCAAGCCTTGACCTATGCCATCGAGCGCTCCTGCGCGGCCAAGGCGGCGGTAGTCGGTGCCGATGAGAAAGAGACGGGCGTGCGTGCCACGCTGAACTTGGGCCACACATTTGGCCACGCCATCGAAACCCACATGGGCTATGGTGTGTGGCTTCATGGTGAGGCTGTGGCTGCTGGCACCGTAATGGCGCTGGAAATGTCCACGCGACTGGGCTGGATCAGCGAGCAGGAGCGCGATCGCGGTATTCGTCTGTTCCAGCGTGCGGGGTTGCCGGTCGTTCCGCCAGAAGAAATGACAGAAGCCGATTTCCTCGAACACATGTCCATTGATAAAAAAGTGATCGACGGTCGTTTGCGCCTGGTGCTGCTGCGCCACATGGGTGAAGCGGTGGTGACCGACGATTATCCGAAAGAGGTTCTACAGGCCACGCTGGGGGCAGACTACCGCGCCCTGGCTCAGCTTAAAGGTTAATAAGAACGCGATGACTAGTTTGCATGCCGACGAGGCTTTCCTCGGCCATTACCAGTTGAGTCATGACCCTTTTGCTCCACGGGTGCCTGGCTTCAAATTTTTCCCGGCCCAGCGCAAGCCCGTGCTGGGGCAACTGCATCACCTGGCCCGTTACAGCCAGTTGCTGCTGGTGGTCACCGGCCCCGAAGGCAGTGGCAAGACCCTGTTGCGTCAGGCCCTGGTCGCCAGCACCAACAAGCAATCGGTACAGAGTGTGGTGGTTTCGGCCCGCGGCGCCGGCGATGCGGCCGGGGTGTTGCGCCAGGTGGCCCAGGCGCTGAACGTCGGCCAGGCTGATGTCGACGCCATTCTGGCGCAAGTGGTGCAGCTTGCACTGACCGGGCAAGAGGTCTACTTGCTGGTCGATGACGCCGAACAGCTCGACGAGTCCGCCCATGAGGCTCTGATGATCCTGGCTGCCGGCGCGCCTGAAGGCCGTCCGCATGTGTTCCTGTTCGGTGAATCCTCGATGATTGCTCAGCTTGAGGCTTTGCATCTCGAGGAAGAGCGTTTCCATGTCATCGAACTGCAACCCTACACCGAGGAAGAAACCCGCGAATATCTGGAGCAGCGGCTTGAAGGCGCCGGTCGCGGTATAGAACTTTTCACCGCAGATCAGATCTCTGATATTCACGAAAGCTCCGAAGGTTGGCCTGGCAGCATCAATCAGGTGGCCCGCGATGCAATGATCGAAGCCATGATCGCCAGCCGCACAGCGGTCAAGCGTCCAAAAATGGGGTTCAATATGCCGAAGAAACACGTATTGGCGATTTCCGCTGTTGTCGTGGTCGCGGTAGCTGCCGCCTGGTTGATGCCGGGTCGCAACAAGGCACCGACCACGGGTGCACCGGCCAACGAGCAGGCGCAACTGCCGCTCGGTCAAGGGCAGCCGGCAGCGAATGGCGGTGCTCCGGCCGTCGAATTCGCCGGCAACACGCAACCGATGCCGTTGCCGTTGGTCGGTAACTCGCAACCTGTCATGCGTGGCCCACTGGCTGAAGCCGCTGGCGGCATCACCGAGGGTGACGATGGTGTGCCGGTCGAAGGTTCCAGCGCTACGCCGCCGACCGTCACCACCACGGCTCCACCTGTGGGCGTTCCTGCCGGCCCTGCGCCGACGCCAGCCGCCAAGCCAACCCCTGCGCCGACTCAGGTCGCCACTGCCAAGCCAGCGCCTGTTCCAGCGCCTGCTCCAGTGGCTAAACCTGCACCAGCGCCGGCCAAGCCAGTCGTTGCTGCCAAGCCTGCCGAGAAACCGGCTCCGGTGGCCAAGGCTGCTGGCGGCACCTGGTACGCAGGTCAGGCGCCGAACAGCTACGTGGTGCAGATCCTTGGCACCAGCTCTGAAGCGACCGCACAAAACTTCGTCAAGGAGCAGGGTGGCGAGTACCGTTATTTCAAGAAAGTCCTCAATGGCAAGCCGCTTTACGTGATCACCTACGGCAACTTCGCCAATCGTGATGCAGCCGTTTCCGCCATCAAGGCCTTGCCAGCGAAGGTTCAGGCTGGTAAACCTTGGCCTCGCACTGTCGCCAGCGTCCAACAGGAACTGGCAACAACTCGCTGAAGATTCGGCGGCCTTACCCAGGCCGCCTCTCCAAGCACCTCAAAATTTCTACAAGTGCGCGCAGCCCTCCGGGCTGCGTGCCTTGTGGTGTCTGCGTCACAGTAGTCTTTGAGTCGTTGCGGTCAAAATTAAAAAAAGTTTTGACTAGCACAGCAGATCGCTTTAAACCTTTCACAAATGCGACATGAATTTGCGACATTTCGTCGTCAAATTTGTGAGGCCAAGTGTCGGTGTGTACAATGACCTCCCTTTTGCCCCCGCAAAGCTGGCGTACGTTCGGCGCGAATGGCAAGTGGTTGAATTGAAAAGAAATTTGCCTCGATCAGAGGCAGCCTGGTGAGAAAGTGTCTATGAAAGCAGGTCTGTACCAACCAGATGAATTCAAGGATAACTGCGGTTTCGGCCTGATAGCCCATATGCAGGGCGAGCCCAGTCATACCCTTTTGCAAACGGCCATTGAGGCCCTGACCTGCATGACCCACCGCGGTGGGATTAATGCAGACGGCAAGACCGGTGACGGTTGCGGTCTGCTGATTCAAAAACCGGACATGTTCCTGCGAGCCATTGCCCAGGAAACCTTCGGCGTAGAGCTGCCCAAGCAATACGCGGTGGGCATGGTCTTCTTCAACCAGGACCCGGTCAAAGCCGAAGCCGCTCGCGAGAACATGAACCGCGAGATCCTGGCCGCCGGCCTGCAACTGGTCGGCTGGCGTAAAGTGCCGATCGACACCAGCGTCCTCGGCCGCCTGGCCCTTGAACGCCTGCCACAAATCGAGCAAGTGTTCATCGGCGGTGAAGGCCTGAGCGATCAGGACATGGCCGTCAAGCTGTTCACCTCCCGTCGTCGCTCGTCTGTGGCCAACGCCGCCGACGTCGATCACTACGTGTGCAGCTTTTCGCACAAGACCATCATTTACAAAGGCCTGATGATGCCGGCGGATTTGACCGCCTTCTATCCAGACCTGAGCGATGAGCGCCTGCAAACTTCGATTTGCGTGTTCCACCAGCGCTTCTCCACCAACACCCTGCCGAAATGGCCGCTGGCCCAACCGTTCCGCTTCCTGGCGCACAACGGCGAGATCAACACCATCACCGGCAACCGCAACTGGGCCGTAGCCCGTCGCACCAAGTTCACCAACGACTTGATGGACCTGGAAGAACTCGGCCCACTGGTCAACCGTGTTGGTTCCGACTCTTCGAGCATGGACAACATGCTTGAGCTGATGGTCACCGGTGGCATCGACCTGTTCCGTGGCGTGCGGATGATCATTCCGCCAGCGTGGCAGAACGTCGAGACCATGGACCCGGACCTGCGTGCGTTCTACGAGTACAACTCGATGCACATGGAGCCGTGGGACGGCCCGGCCGGCGTGGTCATGACCGACGGTCGCTACGCGGTGTGCCTGCTCGACCGTAACGGTCTGCGTCCGGCGCGTTGGGTCACCACCAAGAATGGCTTCATCACCCTGGCCTCGGAAATCGGTGTCTGGAACTACCAGTCTGAAGACGTGATCGCCAAGGGCCGCGTTGGTCCGGGCCAGATCTTTGCCGTGGACACCGAAACCGGGCAGATCCTCGACACCGACGCCATCGACAACCGCCTGAAGTCCCGTCATCCGTACAAGCAATGGCTGCGCAAGAATGCCCTGCGCATCCAGGCGACCATGGAAGACAACGACCACGGTTCGGCGTTCTACGATGTCGATCAGCTCAAGCAATACATGAAGATGTACCAGGTCACGTTCGAAGAGCGCGATCAGGTACTGCGTCCGCTTGGCGAGCAAGGCTACGAAGCTGTGGGCTCGATGGGCGACGATACGCCGATGGCCGTGCTGTCCCAGCGCGTGCGCACGCCGTACGACTATTTCCGCCAGCAGTTCGCGCAGGTCACCAACCCGCCGATCGACCCGCTGCGCGAAGCCATCGTCATGTCGCTGGAAATCTGCCTCGGTGCCGAGCGCAACATCTTCCAGGAGTCGCCGGAACACGCTTCACGCGTGATCCTCAGCTCGCCGGTCATTTCCCCGGCCAAGTGGCGTTCGCTGATGAACCTCGACCGTCCGGGCTTCGAGCGCGCGATCATCGACCTCAACTACGACGAAAGCGTCGGCCTCGAAGCGGCAATCCGCAACGTTGCCGATCAGGCTGAAGAAGCCGTGCGCTCAGGTCGTACCCAGGTAGTGCTGAGTGACCGCCACATCGCCCCGGGCAAGTTGCCGATCCACGCCTCTCTGGCGACCGGTGCGGTGCACCACCGCCTGACTGAAAAAGGCCTGCGTTGCGACTCCAACATCCTGGTGGAAACCGCAACCGCGCGCGATCCGCATCACTTCGCCGTGTTGATCGGGTTCGGCGCCTCTGCCGTTTATCCGTTCTTGGCTTATGAAGTGCTGGGCGACCTGATCCGTACCGGTGAAGTGCTGGGCGACCTCTATGAGGTGTTCAAGAACTACCGTAAAGGCATCACCAAGGGCCTGCTCAAGATCCTGTCGAAGATGGGTATCTCGACCATTACTTCGTACCGTGGTGCGCAGTTGTTCGAGGCCATCGGCCTGTCCGAGGAAGTCTGCAACCTGAGCTTCAAGGGCGTTCCGAGTCGTATCAAGGGCGCGCGTTTCGTCGACATCGAAGCCGAGCAGAAAGCGCTGGCCACCGAAGCCTGGAGTCCGCGCAAGCCGATCCAGCAGGGCGGTCTGCTGAAGTTCGTCCACGGTGGCGAGTATCACGCCTACAACCCGGACGTGGTCAACACCCTGCAAGCCGCCGTGCAGCAGGGCGATTACAGCAAGTTCAAGGAATACACGTCGCTGGTGGACAACCGTCCGGTGTCGATGATCCGCGACCTGCTGAAAGTCAAAACCCTCGATACTCCATTGGATATGAGCGAAGTCGAACCGCTGGAATCGGTGCTCAAGCGCTTCGACTCCGCCGGTATTTCGCTGGGCGCCCTGTCGCCGGAAGCTCACGAAGCTCTGGCCGAAGCCATGAACCGCCTCGGTGCGCGTTCCAACTCCGGCGAAGGCGGCGAAGACCCGGCGCGCTACGGCACCATCAAGAGCTCGAAAATCAAGCAAGTGGCGACCGGTCGTTTCGGTGTAACCCCGGAATACCTGGTCAACGCTGAAGTGCTGCAGATCAAGGTCGCCCAAGGCGCCAAGCCAGGCGAGGGCGGTCAACTGCCAGGCGGCAAGGTCAACGGCCTGATCGCCAAGCTGCGTTATGCAGTGCCGGGCGTGACCCTGATTTCGCCGCCGCCGCACCACGACATCTACTCGATCGAAGACTTGTCGCAGCTGATTTTCGACCTGAAACAAGTCAACCCGCAGGCGCTGGTCTCGGTGAAACTGGTAGCGGAAGCAGGCGTCGGCACCATCGCCGCCGGTGTGGCCAAGGCCTATGCGGACCTGATCACCATCTCCGGCTACGACGGCGGTACCGGTGCATCGCCGCTGACCTCGATCAAATACGCGGGCGCTCCGTGGGAACTCGGCTTGGCTGAAACCCACCAGACCCTGCGCGGCAACGACCTGCGCGGCAAAGTCCGGGTACAGACCGACGGCGGCCTGAAAACCGGTCTCGATGTGATCAAGGCTGCGATCCTCGGCGCTGAAAGCTTCGGCTTCGGCACCGCGCCAATGATTGCCCTGGGCTGCAAATACCTGCGCATCTGCCACCTGAACAACTGCGCCACCGGCGTCGCGACCCAGAACGAGAAGCTGCGCAAGGATCACTACATCGGCACCGTCGACATGGTGGTGAACTTCTTCACCTACGTCGCTGAAGAAACCCGTGAGTGGCTGGCCAGGTTGGGCGTGCGTTCCCTCGAAGAACTGATCGGTCGTACAGATCTGCTGGAGGTCCTCGAAGGCCAGACCGCCAAGCAGCATCACCTGGACCTGACCCCGTTGCTGGGCAGCGACCACGTGCCGGCGGACAAACCGCAGTTCTGTGGCGTAGACCGCAACCCGCCGTTCGACAAGGGCCTGCTGGCCGAGAAAATGGTCGACATGGCCACCTCGGCGATCAACGACCTGAGCGGCGCAGAGTTCGCCCTGGATATCTGTAACTGCGACCGTTCCATCGGTGCGCGGATCTCCGGCGAAATCGCGCGCAAGCACGGCAACCAGGGCATGGCCAACGCGCCGATCACGTTCCGCTTCAAAGGCACGGCCGGGCAGAGCTTCGGCGTGTGGAACGCCGGCGGCCTGAACATGTACCTGGAAGGCGATGCCAACGACTACGTCGGTAAGGGCATGACCGGCGGCAAGCTGGTGATCGTTCCGCCGAAGGGCAGCGTCTACCGCACTCAGGACAGTGCCATCATCGGTAACACCTGCCTGTACGGCGCCACCGGCGGCAAGCTGTTCGCCGCCGGCACCGCGGGCGAGCGCTTCGCCGTGCGTAACTCCGGTGCCCACACCGTTGTGGAAGGCACTGGCGATCACTGCTGCGAGTACATGACCGGTGGTTTCGTCTGCGTATTGGGCAAGACCGGTTACAACTTCGGCTCTGGCATGACCGGCGGTTTCGCCTATGTGCTCGACCAGGACAACACCTTCGTTGACCGGGTCAACCACGAACTGGTGGAAATCCAGCGGATCAGCGGCGAGGCGATGGAAGCCTACCGCAGCCATTTGCAACGCGTGCTGAACGAGTACGTCGAGGAAACCGACAGCGAGTGGGGTCGTGAGCTCGCCGAAAACCTCGATGATTACGTGCGCCGTTTCTGGTTGGTCAAGCCCAAGGCTGCCTCCCTGAAGTCGTTGCTTTCCAGCACCCGTGCCAACCCGCAGTGATATGCGCCTGAAGAGTTTGATGAGGTTTTAAAATGGCTGAACGTCTGAATAATGACTTCCAGTTCATCGAGGTCGGGCGCAAGGATCCGAAGAAGAAACTGTTGCGTCAACGCAAGAAAGAGTTCGTGGAAATCTACGAACCGTTCAAACCCCAGCAGTCGGCCGACCAGGCCCACCGCTGCCTGGGTTGCGGCAACCCGTATTGCGAATGGAAGTGCCCAGTGCACAACTTCATTCCCAACTGGCTGAAACTGGTGGCCGAGGGCAACATCCTCCAGGCCGCCGAGCTGTCGCACCAGACCAACACCCTGCCGGAAGTTTGCGGCCGGGTGTGCCCGCAGGACCGTCTGTGCGAGGGTGCCTGCACTCTCAACGACGGCTTTGGCGCGGTGACCATCGGTTCGGTGGAGAAGTACATCACCGACACCGCGTTCGCCATGGGCTGGCGTCCGGACATGTCCAAGGTCAAGCCGACCGGCAAGCGTGTCGCCATCATCGGCGCCGGGCCTGCGGGCCTGGGTTGTGCCGACGTGCTGGTGCGCGGCGGCGTGACCCCGGTGGTGTTCGACAAGAACCCGGAAATCGGCGGTCTGCTGACCTTCGGCATCCCCGAGTTCAAGCTGGAAAAGACCGTGCTGAGCAATCGTCGCGAAGTCTTCAGCGGCATGGGCATCGAATTCCGCCTCAACACCGAGGTGGGCAAGGACGTGACCATGGAGCAACTGCTCGAAGAGTACGATGCCGTATTCATGGGCATGGGCACCTACACTTACATGAAGGGCGGTTTCGCCGGTGAAGACCTGCCAGGCGTGTACGACGCGCTGGACTTCCTGGTCGCCAACGTCAACCGCAACCTGGGCTTTGAAAAGTCGCCGGAAGATTTCGTCGACATGAAAGGCAAGAAGGTCGTGGTACTGGGTGGTGGCGATACGGCGATGGACTGCAACCGCACATCGATCCGCCAGGGCGCCAAGTCGGTGACCTGCGCCTATCGTCGTGACGAAGCGAACATGCCGGGCTCGCGCAAAGAGGTGAAGAACGCCAAGGAAGAAGGTGTGAAATTCCTCTACAACCGCCAGCCGATCGCCATCGTCGGTGAAGACAAGGTCGAAGGCGTGAAAGTGGTCGAGACCCGTCTCGGCGAGCCGGACGCCCGTGGCCGTCGTAGCCCCGAGCCGATCCCGGGTTCCGAAGAGATCATCCCGGCCGACGCCGTGGTCATCGCCTTCGGTTTCCGCCCGAGCCCGGCGCCGTGGTTCGAGCAATTCAGCATCCAGACCGACAGCCAGGGCCGCGTGGTGGCACCGGAACAAGGTCAGTACAAGCACCAGACCAGCAACCCGAAAATCTTCGCCGGTGGCGATATGGTTCGCGGTTCTGACCTGGTGGTGACGGCGATCTTCGAAGGCCGTAATGCGGCGGAAGGGATCCTGGATTACCTGGGCGTCTGATCACTTTCCAACAGATTGAAATGCAATACCTGTGGGAGCTGGCTTGCCAGCGATAGCATCACCTCGGTCTACCTGACAAACCGAGGTGTCTGCATCGCCGGCAAGCCAGCTCCCACAGTGTTTTGTGGTGATACGAAGACCGGTTTCCCCGCGACAAATTGACCCGATAGACAAAAGGCTGACCTGCATCCGTGCCTTTTGCGCCCGGCTCTGAGAAAATGCCCTCACTTTTTTTCCGGATGCCGACATGACTGCCTTGAAGAACGACCGTTTCCTGCGCGCCCTGCTCAAGCAACCCGTAGACGTCACCCCCGTGTGGATGATGCGTCAGGCCGGTCGCTACCTGCCTGAATATCGCGCCAGCCGCTCCAAGGCCGGCGACTTCATGAGCCTGTGCATGAACCCGGCGTTCGCTTGCGAAGTCACGCTGCAGCCGCTCGACCGCTACCCGCAACTGGACGCGGCGATCCTCTTTTCCGACATCCTGACCATCCCCGATGCCATGGGGCAGGGTCTGTACTTCGAAAGCGGCGAAGGTCCGCGTTTCAAGAAAGTCGTCAGCACCCTGGCCGACATCGAAGCCCTGCCGATTCCCGACCCGCAGAAAGACCTGGGTTACGTGATGGACGCGGTCAGCACCATTCGCCGGGAACTGAACGGCCGTGTGCCGTTGATCGGCTTCTCCGGCAGCCCGTGGACCCTGGCCACCTACATGGTTGAAGGCGGTTCGTCGAAAGACTTCCGCAAGACCAAGGCCATGCTCTACGACAACCCGCAAGCCATGCACCTGCTGCTGGACAAGCTCGCGCAATCGGTCACCAGCTACCTCAATGGCCAGATCAAGGCCGGTGCCCAAGCGGTGCAGGTCTTCGACACCTGGGGCGGCAACCTGTCCGCCGCGGCGTATCAGGAATTCTCCCTGGCCTACATGAAGAAAATCGTCAGCGGCCTGATCCGCGAGCACGAAGGTCGCAAGGTACCGGTGATCCTGTTCACCAAGAACGGCGGCCTGTGGCTGGAAAGCATCGCCGAGGCTGGCGCCGATGCCCTCGGCCTGGACTGGACTTGCGACATCGGCAACGCCCGCGCCCGTGTCGGCGACAAGGTTGCCTTGCAAGGCAACATGGACCCGACCGTGCTCTACGCCAAACCGGAAGCCATTCGCGCTGAAGTCGGGCGCATTCTGGCCAGCTACGGCAAGGGCAGCGGCCACGTGTTCAACCTCGGCCATGGCATCACGCCGGAAGTTGATCCGGAACACGCCGGTGCATTCCTGCGTGCCGTGCATGAATTGTCGGCGCAGTATCACGAGTGATCGCTGCTCCATAAAAAACGCCCGGTCTATGCCGGGCGTTTTTGTATGCGCAGATTGAAATGTGGGTGCGGGCTTGCCTATACCGTTACACCACTTAAAGGCGGCAGCTTTGCCAGTTTCAACGCAATCAACAACGCCACCACCAGCAACCCGCCAATGAACAGCCCGATGCCGTTCCAGCCACCCAGATGCCAGAACACCCCACCGGCCGTTCCAGCAATACTCGACCCGGCGTAGTAGCTGAACAGGTACAGCGACGATGCCTGCCCCTTGGCCTTGGTGGCGCGGCGGCCAATCCAGCTGCTGGCCACCGAATGGGCGCCGAAGAAGCCGAAGGTGAACACCAGCATGCCGATGATCACCAGCGGCAGCGGCGTGAACATCGTCAGGGCAAGACCGGCGATCATCAGTGCAATGGTGCTCCAGAGCATTTTGCGTCGACCGAGCTTGTCGGCCAAGGCACCGATTTTCGCTGAGCTGTAGATGCCCGACAGGTACACCACCGAGAGCATTCCGACGAAGGCCTGTTCCATGTGATACGGCTCGGCCAGCAGGCGATAGCCAATGTAGTTGAACAGTGTGACGAACGCACCCATCAGCACAAAGGCTTCAAGGAACAGCAGCGGCAGGCCGGCGTCGCGAAAGTGCATGGTGAAGCCGTCGAGCAGGCTGCGCGGGTGCAGCGAGCGGGCGCGGAAGTTGCGCGACTCGGGGAGGATTTTCCAGAACACCGCCGCCGCAATCAGGGCCAGGCCGCCGATCACCAGCATTGCCGTGTGCCAACTGACAAAGTCGATCAGCACCCCGGTAATCAGGCGCCCGCACATCCCGCCAATCGCGTTGCCGCCGATGTACAACCCCATCGCCAGACCAATGTGTTGCGGGTGAATCTCTTCGCTCAGGTAGGTCATGGCGACCGCCGCCAGGCCGCTCAAAGACAGCCCCACCAACGCCCGCATCGCCAGCACCGCGTGCCAGCTCGGCAGCATCGCACTGGCAATGGTGCACAGGGCCGCAGCGAACAGCGCGGCGACCATCACCGGCTTGCGCCCGACGCGGTCGGAGATCGGCCCGGTGATCAGCAGGCCGAAAGCGAGCATGCCGGTGGCCACGGAAAGGATCAGGCTGCTTTGCGCCGCGTTGATGGAATATTCGTAGGACAACAGCGGCATCATCGGTTGTACGCAGTAGAGCAGGGCGAAGGTCGCAAAGCCGCCGCAGAACAGTGCCAGCACCGTGCGCATGAATGCCGGCGTGCCTTTTTCGATGTAGATCTCTTTCAGTTCGACGACGGCATCGTCCAATGCGGCGGGAGGAACTTCATGGGCGAGTGGAGCGACAGCAGTTTTCACGGTGGACCTCGGAGGAGCGCAGCCGGTCAGGCAATGAAAAAAGCATATAGCTGGCTAATGATTCAATCCAATATATTGTTCGACCTGTTTGATAGCTTCTACGACTTAATGAGGTTTTCATGGAATTGCGTCATCTGCGCTACTTCATCGCCGTCGCCGAAGAACTGCACTTCGGCCGCGCCGCACAGGTGCTGGGCATCTCCCAGCCACCGCTGAGCCAGCAAATTCAGGCGCTGGAACAGGAAGTCGGCGCCCGGCTGTTCGAGCGTACCAATCGTCGGGTCGAGCTGAGCGAGGCCGGTCGGCTGTTTCTGGAGGAGGCGCGGCGGGTGCTGGCGCAGGTCGACAAAGCGGCGGATGTCGCCCGACGGGCGCAACTGGGTGAGCTGGGTGAGCTGAAAATCGGCTTCACCTCGTCGGCGCCGTTCAACTCGACCATTCCTCAAGCGATCTTCTCGTTCCGTCAGCGCTTCCCGGCGGTACACCTGAACCTGCGGGAAATGAGCAGCACCCAGGTGGCCGATGCGCTGGTGGACGAGTCGATTGAAGTCGGGATCATGCGCCCGCTCGGGCTGCCGGACTGCCTCAGCGTGGTCGAGCTGATGCGCGAACCACTGGTCGCGGTGCTCAGCTCCAAGCACCCGTTGGTAGAGGGCAGCGAGGAGGGCTTGTTTCTGTCAGCCCTGGCCCTTGAGCCCTTTGTGTTTTTTCCACGCAGTTATGGCAGTGGTCTGTATGCGCAGCTGCTCAGCCTGGCCAGGGATGCCGGCTTCAGCCCTCACTTCGCCCAAGAAGCGGGCGAGGCGATGACGATCATTGGTCTAGTGGCAGCGGGGTTGGGTGTTTCGGTGCTGCCGGCGTCTTATCAGCGGATGCGCATTGATGGTGTGGTCTATCGACCGCTGCTGGATCCGGCGGCGGTGTCGGCGGTTTGGTTGGTGCAGCGCAAGGATCAGAAGTCGGCGATGGCCAAGGCGTTTGTGGAGTTGTTGACGCGTAAGCTGACGCCCTGATACTCAACATTTTTGGATGGTGGCCTTTAGCCTTTTCCCGATCGGACGATAACCATTTCTGGATTCATCAAACTATGGAGAGACAGGATGTTCAAGCAATTAACCTTCACCGCTTTGCTGGCATTGACCGCTCTGACTGGTGGTTGTGCTTCGGTAAAAATGGCGGATGAAAGCCAGGATGCTCAGGCCAAAACATTCCAAGTGGCCCCGGATAAAGCTCACATCTACGTTTATCGCAACGAAAGCATGGGTGCTGGCGTGAAAATGCCTGTGGCGCTGAACGGCAAGCCTGTAGGAGAGACCGTCGCCAAGTCTTATCTGATGCTGTCAGTCCCGGCCGGTCAGCAGACTTTGGTGTCTTCCGCGGAAAACGATTCGGAACTGAAACTCACCGCTGAAGCCGGTAAAAACTACTTTGTCTGGCAGGAAGTAAAAATGGGTTTCATCAAGGCGCGTAACAGCCTGCAAGTCGTCGACGACAAGACCGGTCGCGCTGGCGTTACCGAAAGCAAGCTGATTCAGGCTCAGTAAGCTTCATTTCGAGCAGAACTCTCCATGCTGCCGAAAGGGGCATGTGGACTGCGGGGCGCCGAAAGGCGCCTTTTCGTTTTTGGCTCTACGCCCAGCGCTTGAAAATCAGCGACGTATTCACCCCGCCAAACGCAAAGTTGTTGTTCATCACGTACCGGTTGCTCATCTGCCGGAACTCGCCGCGCAGGTAGTCGAGTTTGCCGCAGTGCGGGTCGACTTCGTCGAGGTTGAAGGTGTGGGCGTAGAGGTCGCGGTTGAGCATTTCGATGCTGAACCAGGATTCCAGCGCACCGCAGGCGCCGAGGGTGTGGCCGAGGAAGCTTTTCTGCGAGCTGATCGGCATGTGCTCGCCGAACAGGCTGCTGGTGGCCAGGGTTTCGGCGATGTCGCCCTGTTCGGTAGCGGTGCCGTGGCCGTTGACGTAGCCGATGTCCGAAGGTTTCAGCCCGGCGTCTTCCAGGGCCAGTTCCATGGCCCGGCGCATGGTGATTTGTTCGGGGCGGGTGGTGTGCTGGCCGTCGGCGTTGCTGCCGAAACCGACGATCTCGGCATGGATGCGTGCGCCACGGGCCAGGGCGTGCTCCAGTTCTTCGAGCACAAGCATACCGCCGCCTTCGCCGATCACCAGGCCATCGCGTGCGGTGTCGTAAGGGCGCGGGCTGCGTTGCGGGGTATCGTTTTTCAGGCTGGTGGCGTAGAGCGCGTCGAAGACCATGGCTTCGGTCGGGCACAGTTCTTCGGCGCCTCCAGCGAGCATCAGCGGCAGGCGCCCGAACTTGATGGCTTCGTAGGCATAGCCGATGCCCTGGCTACCGCTGGTGCAGGCGCTGGAGGTGGGAATCAGACGACCGGTGAGGCCGAAGAAGATGCTGATGTTCGCCGCGGTGGTGTGCGGCATCATGCGCACGTAGGAGTTGGCGTTCAGGCCTTCGGCCACCGAGTTGAGCAGCATGTTGCCGAACGCCTTGATCTCGTCGGTGCTGCCGGTGGAGGAGCCGCAGGCGACGCCCATGCGCCCGTCCTTGATCGACTCGTCGCCCAGCAGGCCGGCGTCGGCCAGCGCTTGCTCGGCAGCGCCCACAGCCAGCCGCGAGACCCGGCCCATGCTGCGCAGCTGCTTGCGGGTCCAGTGGCTGGGCACCTTGAAGTCATCGATGGGGCCAGCCAGGCGCGTGTTGAGTTCGGTGAAACGATCCCATTCGCCCATCCGGCGGATGCCACTGCGGTTGGCCGCAAAGTTGCCGGCGATGGTGTCCCAATCGCTGCCCAGTGAGGTGATGCCGGCCATGCCGGTGACGACGACGCGCTTCATCAGCACAGGCCTCCATTGACGGCCAGAACCTGCCGGGTGATGTACGAGGCTTCCGCCGACATCAGGAAATTCACCGCGCCGGCCACCTCTTCAGGGGTGCCCATGCGTTGTGCGGGGATCATTTTCATCAGTTCTTCCACCGGCACGTTTTCGTCGAGCATAGCGGTGTCGATCAGGCCGGGTGCGACACAGTTGACGGTGATTTTGCGCTTGCCCAATTCGATCGCCAGTGCCTTGGCCGCGCCGATCAACCCGGCCTTGGAGGCGCTGTAGTTGACCTGGCCACGGTTGCCGATCAGCCCTGAAACCGAGGTGATGCAGACAATCCGCCCGGCAGCGCGACGGCGAATCATCGGCATCATCACCGGGTGCAGCACGTTGTAGAAACCGTCGAGGTTGGTGCGCATCACCACATCCCAGTCTTCCTCGCTCAAGGCCGGAAAAGCACCGTCGCGGGTCAGGCCGGCATTGAGCACCACGCCGTAATAGGCACCGTGGGTTTCCACGTCTGCTTCGAGAATTTCCTTGCAGCGCGCGCGGTCGGCCACGTCGAACTGGAGGATGCGCGCACGACGGCCCAAGGCCTCGATTTCGGTTTTGACGGCTTCGGCGTCGGCCAGGCCACTGCGGCAATGCAGCACGATGTCGTGCCCGGCCTGGGCCAGGCGCAAGGCGATGGCGCGGCCGATGCCACGGCTGGAACCGGTGACCAGTACGGATTCAGTCATGACTGGACTCCTTCGGGTTCATGGAGATATTGGGCGGCCTGGGGTGGGCGATACACGTTCAGACGGGCGGTGGCGTGGATCCCCTGGGCGTTGATGTGGCATTCGAACACGCCCATGCCGTTGTCGTCTTCCAGGGAGCGGATCCCATGGATGGTCAACTCGGTGCCGGCCGGGAAGCTTTCAACGTTGCATTCGAATTTGCGGCTGCCGAGCAGGAAGCCCAATTCCACCGCATCACCGCGCTGACGCGCATGGCAACCGGCGAAAGCGGCTACGCTCTGGGCCATCAGTTCGATGCCGACCCAGGCCGGCAGGCTGCCGTCGGGGAGATTGAACAGGCCATCGGGCTTGACGGTCAGGCGGGTGTGAATCTGCTCTGCATCGAACGCCAGGATCTGATCGATAAGAATCATGTCACCAGCGTGGGGCAGCAGTTCGGCGAGCGGCCAGTCAATCATGGGGCGTCTCCGATAATCAGGCTGACGTTGTTGCCACCGAAGGCGAAGGAATTGCTCATCAGGTAGCGGGGTGCAATGGACGTCAGGCGAGTGGCCGGGGTCACCCATTGCAGCGGCGGCAGTTCGGGGTCGGGCTGCCCGTCCCAGATGTGCGGCGGCAGGGCATGCTCGCGATTGTCCGGGCTCAGGCTCAACCAGCAGAACGCCGCTTCCAGCGCCCCGGCTGCTCCGAGGGTGTGGCCGGTCATGGGTTTGCTCGACGAACAGGGCACGCCGGCCGGAAACAGCGTTGCCACGGCCAGGCTTTCCATAGCGTCGTTGTGTGGGGTGGCAGTGCCGTGCAGGTTCAGATACGCGATCTGCTCCGGTTGCAGGTTGGCGCGATCCAGGGCTTTGCGCATGGCCTGCAAAGCGCCACGACCCGAGGGCTCCGGAGCGGAAATGTGATGCGCATCGGAGCTGGCGCCGCTGCCGAGCAAGGCAATCGGCTGGTTGTCACCTGTACGTCTGGTCATCAGGAACAGCACCGCCGCTTCGCCAATGTTGATGCCATTGCGGTTCACCGAAAACGGATTGCAACGCTGTTGCGAGACCGCTTCCAGCGCCGAGAAACCGTTGAGGGTCAACTTGCACAAGGTGTCGACACCGCCACATAGCACCGCGTCGCAAATGCCCAGGTCCAACAGGCGCCGGGCGCTCATCAGGGCTCGGGCACTGGAGGTGCAAGCCGTGGAAATGACATAGGCCGGGCCGCTCAATTGCAGCCACTCGGCGAGGAAGTTTGCCGGCGCCCCGAGTTCCTGTTGCTGATAGTCGTACTCGGCAGGGAACTGCTTTTCGCGCAGGTAATGCGCCAGGCCCTGGCTGGCTTCGTCGATGCCCGAGGTGCTGGTGCCCAGTACGACGCCGATGCGATCGCGACCGTAAGTCTGGATCGCGCTGTCGATGTCCGGGCGGATTTGCAGCGTGGCTTCCAGCAACAACTGATTGTTGCGACTGTGATGGTGCGACATGTCGGCTGGAAGGCTTGCCAGTTTGCCCATGACCGCTCCTACCGGCAGCGCGCGTTGCGGCACCCACCCGGCTTGTTCGCGCATGCCGCCACAGTTGCCGGCAAACAGGTTGCGGGCAACCTCCTGCCTGTCGCGGCCCAGCGCGCAGACCAATCCGAGGGCATTGAGGTAGGCCGTCATGGCGTTTCACCGCTCAGGGGCGTGACTTGATAGGTCGGACCGTTCGCAAGCTTCAATTCAAAATTCTGCAGTTGTGCGTAGTGTATGTCCCAGCGCTCGGGCAAGGATCGTTGCGTGCCGTGCTGCCAGGAGCCGGGGTAGTTGGTCGCCAGTTCATCCTTCGGCGTCAGCGCAAACAGCAGCGCCGCGAACAGCTCCCTGGCTTCCGGGTTGGGCGGCAAAAAGCCATCGGACTCCCAGGTTTTGTCGATCAGTTTCTGGCGAGCCTGGGGAATGCCCAGCAGGTCCATCATCGACCAGCGAATACCTGACTCCTCGCGCTGGATCACCAGCACCCAGTCCTGGCGTTTGTCGTCCTGCAAGCGCTGGATGTGCAGTTGCAGCGGCAGGGGCAGATCCGGAATTTTCCCGGGTAATGGCGCCCGGCTGGTGCAGGCGCTGAGCAGCAGGGCCGCGGCAAGTAGCAAAAATCGCAGAGCACCTGCTACCCCTGTGGGATAGCGTTGTGAGCGACTGGCAATGAACATCACACAATTCCTTCAAAAGGTTTGCGCGCCACCACATTCACCAGGGTTTCTTCCCGTTGGCCAAAGGGTTTTGGCTTGCACACACCCAAGTGTTCCAGCAGGCCGAAATCCGTGGCGCGACTCCACCACAGGTACGGATAAGACACGTTTTGCGCGGTAAATTCGAAACCCTGCCGACGAATCATCTGCAGATACTGCGCAGCGCTTTTCTGCACGTGCATGGGGTGGCGGAACAACCAGCGAATCACCCAGGTATCAATGTAAGCCTCGGTGGATTCGGCGAACAGCAGATAACCGCCGGGCTTGAGCACGCGGTAGAACTCGGCCAGTGCCCGTTCCTGCTCGACCAGATGATGGAAGGTCTGGTGACAGAACAGCAGGTCGACACTGGCGTCCGGCAACTTGAGGCTGGCGCAGTCACTGCCGATCAACTCCACTTCCATGCCCTGGCGCGCCGCTTCTTCGGCGCTCTGGGACAGGCTCTGCAGGTCGGCGTCGATGCCGATCAGGCGCGAGGGCGCAAAGGCCTGGCGCAGCAGCGGGAATGACTTGCCTTGGCCACAACCGGCATCCAGCAGCACCGGGCTGACAGGTAGCGCTTCGCCGAACAGGTTGCGCAAGTCGTTGATCGCCGCCCGCAGCACATAGTGTTGCCAGATCCGGCTGCGCAGGAACCACAAGCCGAAACGGGTTTCTTCGACGTAGGTATCGCTCAAGTCGT
The DNA here is from genome assembly GCF_002113025.1 of Pseudomonas sp. B28(2017). Classification (GTDB taxonomy): domain Bacteria; phylum Pseudomonadota; class Gammaproteobacteria; order Pseudomonadales; family Pseudomonadaceae; genus Aquipseudomonas. The sequence continues at coordinate 66,163 of NZ_NEJH01000006.1, forward strand.
TCATGACCCATCCCTTGCACAGAATTCCGATATCACCTTCAACCGGCGCCGGGCTTCGCTGACGAACGGGTTGCGTGGGTCCCAGGCATATCCGGCAAGAATGGAACTGATCATCCCGCGGATTTCCGGCGAACTGCTTTCATGGAAAATCACATCCTGGAAGGTCCCGGCGTACCAGCCTTCGACATAGCAACGGAACGTGTCGACGCCGCGTTTGAGCGGTTCGGCGAACTCGGCTTGCCAGTCGACTGCTTCGCCTTGCAACTGGCGGTGCAATACTCCGACGGCCATGCTCGCCGAACGCATGGCGATCGTCACACCGGAGGAAAACACCGGGTCGAGGAATTCCGCGGCATTGCCCAGCAGCGCGAAGCCCCGACCGTGCAGGGTTTTGACGTTGGCCGAGTAACCGCCGATGGTTCGGGCTGCGGTGTCCCACTGTGCATTTTGCAACACGCCGGCCAGGCTTGGCGTCTCGGCAATAAAGCCGCGCAGGCACTCGTCCAGATTGTCGCTGCGACCTGCGAAACGTTCCTCAGCGGCGACTACGCCGACCGAGCAGCGCCCATTGCTGAACGGGATGGTCCAGAACCACACGTCGCGCTGGGTCGGATGAGTGGTCACGAGGATCTTGCTGCGGTCGAAGGCCGGGTGGTCTATACGGTCTTCAACGTGCGTGAACACGGCCTGGCGCACCGGAAAGTTCGACGGCGCCTCAAGGTCGAGCAAGCGTGGCAGCACGCGGCCGTAACCACTCGCATCGAGCAGGAAGTCGGCCTCGATGCGGTACTCGCTGCCGTCTTCGCGGCGCACGCCGAGCTGTGGTTTTGCCGGATCAATGTCGACGCTGACGATCGTTTCGCCATAGCGGATCTCCACGCCTTGCAGCGTGGCCTGATCGGCCAGCAGCTTATCGAAATCGGCGCGCTGGACCTGAAATGTCGTCGATTTGCCGTGGCTGAACGTCTCGCTGAAATCAAATGCGCTGTAACGTTCGCCCCAGGCAAACGCGGCACCGGTTTTCAGCTGGAAGCCGGCCGCGTTGACGGCGTCGAGCATGCCCGCTTCTTCGACGAAATCCAGGCAATGGGCCAACAGGCTTTCACCGATGGAAAACCGTGGAAAATGCTGACGCTCGATCACCAGCACATCGTGTCCCTTGCGCTTGAGCAATGCGGCGGCGATGGCACCGGAAGGACCGGCGCCGATGACCACGACCTGGCGAATTTCCATTTCAACGGTTGGCATGGGGGCTCCTTGCCGGGCCTGCGGTTTTCAGGGGAATACGGTGCATGCCGGTCAGGGCCGGCAGCAGCGTGGCGATCAGGCCCATCAGCATCAGTGCAAAGTACAGCGGCGGGCTGATGAGTTGCTGTTGCAGCAGCAGGTTGAGAAAAACGATCTCGCTCAAGCCGCGGATGTTCAGCAGTACGCTTTCCCGCCAGCGGCTGGCGCCTTTGAACGAGGCTCCGGCCCAGCCGAGGCCAAGCCAGTTGCCCAGCAGTTTGCTCAGCATCGGTAACAGCAGCAGGGCCGCCAATTGCATCCAGCCGAGGCTGTCCATCACGCTGTGTACGTTGATCTGCACGATGCCGAACGTGAGGATCAACGGGATGGCGATGTACGTCTGCAAACGGCTCATCCACACGGCCGGCAACGGCAGCACCAGCGGCGCCCTCAGTGCAGCCATGATCAACACATAACCGACGCCGAAGATCAGCGCGTTGAGCTTGTAGTGTTCAGCGACGACCAGCAGGGCGAAAAAGCACAGGCTGTAAAGCCACGTCTGGCGCAGGCCCAGCAGCCGCAGCAGTAGCGGCAGGCACGCGCCGGTCAGTGGCAGCAACAGGCTGCTCAGGTGCAGGCTGCCCTGGGCAATGCCGAACAGGGTCCAGCAGGCGAGGTCGATGAGGATCGCGGTTTGCACCAGGCGCCGGGTGGCAGCGGGTGGGTAATCGATGTGCCGCAGGTACAGGTACAACACCGGAATCGCGGTGATGGCGAACAGCAGGCCGACGGCCAGCGAGCTGATCCACGGTTGCGGCGGCAACCATAAGACGGCCGTGGCCAGGCCACAGGCAAACGGGATGCAAAAGCTGGGCAGGGCGATTTTCAGGCTTTGGCGATCCAGTTGCAGGTCGATCACATCGCTGAGGATGTAGCCCAGCAACAGGGCAAAACTCAGGCTGTAGACGTTCTTCAGCCAGCCCGGCGACACCAGTTGCGCCCCGCTCAATTGCCAGTGGGGCTCGATCCAGAAATACATCAACAGCGGCAAGCCGAGGGTCGCCAGCAACAACTGGCTGACGATGGGAATCAGGCCAAAATGGCGGCCGACACGGGTCGCCACCGCGAACAACGCCAGCGCCATCGCCCAGAACAGAGCGACCATCACGTTGCACGCTCCACGGCTGCGGGTTCATGCACTTGTCGACCGGCCCATGGCGCGAGCAGGAAGCTGAAGAACAGGCCCAGGCTCACTGACAGTCCGAAACTGCTCACCGCCGGGGTGCTCGACACTGCCAGCAGGCCGAACGACAGCCAAGTGGTCAACGCCGCCAGCAGAGCGCCCAGCAGGCTCACGGCCGCGCCGCCGACCTGTTCGCGCATCAGGATCGCGTAATCGACGCTGATCGCTGTCACCAACAGCAGGCCGAACAGGCTGAACAGGGTCAGCGGCTGCCCCAGCCAGCCGAGGCTGGCCAGGCTGCACAACGCCGCCAGCAGCGGCAGCGACACGATACGCAGCGCACCGCCGAGGCCGAAGGGCAGGATCAGCACCAACACGATCAGCACGCAAGAGGCGAGTTTCAGTTCTGCGGCACTGATTTGGGTGGCCGCGAAGACGTTGTTCAATTCACCCAGTCGATCCACCAGTGTCACGCCGGGCAGATCCTCACCCTGGAGCCGCAACAGGGCCGGGTTGTTGATGCCTTGCAGACTGACCATCGCCGCCACGCCGTCATCTGTCGGCCCTAGCCACAGGGGCCGGTAGGGTTCTGCCAACGGGCCGGTGAGCGCAGCGTCGATGTCCATGGTCGGCAATGCCTGTAACTTCGTCAGCTCGGCTTGCAGCGCCTCAGCCGGTATGCCGATGTCGAGCAACGGTTGCCAGAACGATGGCAGTTTGTTCAACGCTTCGCGCACCTGTTGCTGTTCGTTCGGCGGGCTGACCAGTTGATTGAGCGACAGATAACCCTGGAGCTTTTCCAGGCCAATCAATTGATCCAGTCGCTCGCGCAGCGCGTTCTGGCGTTCGAGCAGTTGCTGCTGATTGGCGGCACGTATCAGGAAGAACTGGCTGGTGGGTTGATAGCCGGTGATCCGTGCAATGGTCCGGGCTTCGTCGGTCAATAGTTGAGGGGCGCCGATCCACTGGCGGATGTCGTTTTTGCTGCTCAGCTGTAACAGGCCGCCCACGCAAAAGGCGATCAGCAGCGCCAGCAGGACCGGTGTTTTCGCCTGTCTGAGCAGCGCTTCGCGACAGCCCAGCAAATGCTCGCAAACGCGTAATGGCCACTGCGCCGGGCGCAGCTCCACGCCCTTGAGCAAGGCCGGCAGCAGGCACACGGCGGACAAATAGGCGCCGAGCAAGCCGGCGGCAGAGAATACGGCGATCTGGGTCAGCGCCGGGAAGGGTGTCCAGGCCAGGGCCAGGTAACCGATACCGCTGGTGATCAGGCTCAGGGTCAACCCGGGTAAGGTCAGGCGCAGGGCAGGCCAGCTGTGCCAGGGTTTCAGGCTCCAGCTCTTGGACAGGTAGTGCAGCGGGTAATCGACTGCCACACCGATCAGGCTCGAACCCAGCACCAGTGTCATCACGTGCATATGGCCGAACGATGCCACGCAGGCCACCGCACCGAAGAGCATGCCCACCAGCACCGGCACGAACGCCAGCAAGACGCGCCAGCGCCGGAAGGCCAGCAGCAGCAACAACAGAATCCCGACGGTGGCACCGCCACCGACCCAGGTCATCTCCCGGCTGGCCTGCTGTTGCCCGTTGGCTGCGTACAGCAAGCCGCTGGCGGCGAGCAGTTGCACGTCGTGCCGTGCGGCTTCTTCGCGGTTGTGCTTGAGCAGGTCGGCCACTTGCAGCGGCAGGCTCATGTCGAAGGCGTTGCCGGTGGTGCGCGCGCGCAGCAGCACCCAGCTCTTGCCATCGGCATCGGCAATCAAGGCGCCGCTGCCGATGTCCAGTTGCACCGAACCGCGTTGCGGCTGGCTGTTCTGGATGCGCCCGGTCAGGCCCAGCCAGTCATCCTGGCTCGGCACCAGGCTGTAACCGTTGAACGGGTCGAACAAGGCCTGCACCCGTTGCTGGATAAAGGTGTCGGGGTGCTCGACCAGCAGTTGTCGGTCCGCCGCCGAGAGCATCGACAGGCGACCTTGCAGCAATTGCGTGCGCAACGCCGGCAAGTCGGCTTGCAGGGTCCACTGGACCTTTTCGAACAATCCGCTGGCCTGCCATTGCTTGCCGAGGGTTTGCGCCATGGCGATGGCCTGCTGGCGATCGGTATGCCCGACCAGTAGCAGCATTTCGCGATTCAGTGGTTCTTGCATGCGTTGTTCTGCACGCAATTCCAATGCATCGGGCGCCGTGCCGGGTACCAGTTCCATCAGATTGGCCGACAGTGGCGCGCCGTCGCGCCATTGCCAACCGGCGAGCGCGAGCACTGCCAGCAACAGGATCAGAAACAGCCGTGGCAGGAACCGTTCACTCGGCAAAGTCATGTTGCTCCGCGTCGCTCAACGGTTGGGTGGCGGTGCTGTCCTGCATGCGCAACAAGGTACTGTCGCCCTGGGTTTCGAGCAGTTCGATGCTGTGTACCAGTTCTGCACCGGCGATGTTGATCTGGTTGAACACCTGCTTGAGCAGCATCGAGCGCGGCACCAGCGTGAGCTTCCAGTTCTGCGCGTCGCCGCTCAGGGACAGCTCGAAATCCCGTTGCAGGCCGCTGCTGTCGCCTTGCAGCACGGCCAGGAACAAACGGTTCTGCTCGGCACCGGCGCTTTTACCCGGCAGCATTTGCCAAACACTGCCGTCACGCCGGGCAATGCCTTTGGCAGTGATGCGATAGTCCTGTTGCAGTGGCGTTTTGAGCAGCCACAACAAGCCGTGGTTTTTTGCCAGGACGAATGTGCCCTTGCTGATCAGCGGCTGGGGCAGGGCACGCAGGTGTTTTTCCTGGATGAAATTGCCGTGGATCACTTCGGGCCTGGCCAGTTGATCGCTGAGTTGTTGCAGATCGAAGGCGCTGGCCATCGATGACAACCCGAACAGCGCCAGGGCGACGAGGCATTTGAAGGTCGACTTCATGCCAGCACTCTCGCCACGGCGTCGGTGAACACGGTCGGCGAGGCCAGTTGCATCTCGCGGCTGGCGAGGTCGACGGCGACCTGTATCGACATGGCTCGGGTCAAGCGCTCACCGGTTTGCAGATCGCTGATCAGGTAGTTGATCTTCAAACGGTTCTCCCACTCCACCAGGTTGGCGCGCACGTTCAGTTTCTGGCCGAACACCGCGCCGCGCACGTAGCGCAATTGCAGGTCGATCACCGGCCACGCATAACCTGACTCGTTCATCGCGGTGTAGTTGTGGCCGATCTTGTCCAGTAGCGCACAGCGGGCGACTTCCAGGTATTTGACGTAATGGCCGTGCCAGACCACGTGCATGCTGTCGACGTCAAAGAACGGTACGACGATTTCCGTGTCGGTGTGCAGGAATCCCTTGCTACGCATGCAGCCTCCAGTGTTGTTCGGCGATGCGTTGCAGGCACAGGCGCAATTCGCCTTCCAGCGCGCGGTCTTCGATGACCGGCGGGAAATCCTTGGCCAGCGCTTCGTGCATGGTGGCCAAAGCGGGTGGCAGTGGTCGATCTTCGGCCTGGCCGCGCAGCCAGACGCCCTGATTGGCCGCCAGCAACGTGGCGGCTGCCACCTGCTCGGTCAGTTCCAGCACGCGGATCGCATCCCGGGCAGCGATGGTGCCCATGCTCACTTTGTCCTGGTTGTGGCATTCGGTGGAGCGCGAAAAGACGCTGGCCGGCATGGTGTTCTTCAGCGCTTCGGCGGTCCAGGCACTGGTGCCGATCTGCACTGCCTTGAAACCATGGTTGAGCATGGCGCGGTCAGCCGTGGCACCGGACAGGTTGCTCGGCAGACCATGGTTGTAGCGCTCATCCACCAGCAGCGCGAGTTGTCGATCCAGCAGGTCGGCGACGTTGGCCACGAGGTTTTTCAGGCTGTCCATGGCGAACGCGATGTGCCCGCCGTAGAAGTGCCCGCCGTGCAGCACACGCTCGGCTTCGGCGTCGATGATCGGGTTGTCGTTGGCGCTGTTGAGCTCGATCTCGATGAACGGGCGCAGCCAGTTCAGGCTGTCGGCCAGCACGCCCAGCACATGGGGCGCGCAGCGCAGGGAATAACGGTCTTGCAGGCGATGCAAGGGGGCGGTCGGTGCGTCGATGGCCAGGTCCTTGCGCAACCACGCGGCGACCTGCATCTGCCCCGGATGTGGCTTGGCGGCGAACAGGCGCTCGTCGAAGTGCTCCGGGTTGCCTTGCAGGGCGACAACATTGAGTGCGGTGATGCGCGTAGCCAGTTGCAGCAGGTAATCGGCGCGGGTGTAAGCCAGGCACGCCAGACCGGTCATCACGGCGGTGCCGTTCATCAGTGCCAGGGCTTCTTTCGGACGCAACACCAGTGGCCGCCAGCCGAGTTCGCGGTGCACATCGGCTGCCTGCCGGCGTTCGCCGCGGAACATCACTTCGCGTTCGCCGGACAGCGTGGCGGCAACGTACGAAAGCGGCGTCAGATCACCGCTGGCACCCACCGAACCTTCCTCCGGTATCAGCGGCAGGATGTCGTGTTCAAGGAACGCCTGCAGGCGCTCCAGCAGTTCCACGCGCACCCCGGAAACACCTTGGCACAACGACTGCAAACGCGCGGCCAATACCGCACGGGTGGCCTTGGCGTCGAGCAGTTTGCCCAGCCCGCAACCGTGGAAGGTAAACAGATGACGGGGCAGCGCCTCGACGTGATGCAGCGGTACCGCGACCACGCAGGAATCGCCATAACCGGTGGTCACGCCGTAGATCACGCCTTCCTTGTCCAAGAGGGAGTCGAGGAACTGCGCACCCTTGGCGATGCGCCGACGGAACTCAGGATCGCCCTGTAATTGCGTCGGCACCTGACGGTTGGCGAGGGCCAGCACGTCTTCGATGCGCAATGGGAGTTCGCCGAAGGTTACCGGCTCAAGCGTTGGCGTCGTCATCGGTCTTCCAGAAAGGGTAAAAGTTGAACCATTGTCGGGGCGCTTCGAGGCAATAGTGACTCAGGCGCTCGGCATAGCGGGAGGCCCACTGATGAATGACCTGCTCGCGGTCGCTGCGCTTCCAGGTGATTGCGTCGGCGAACGGTTCAATGGTCAGTCGATAGTCGCCGTCGGGCTTTTTCAGGCACAGCAGCAGATTGATCGGGCATTTCAGCAGGCCGGCCAGCAGCCATGGACCCTGGGGGAACCTGGCCGGGTGGCCGAGGAAGTCCACGGTCACGCTGCGCCCGCCATGTAGCGGCACGCGGTCGCCGGCAATCGCCAGCCACTCGCCGCGCTCCAGGCGTTCACTGAGTTGTAGCATGATCCCGGGGTCCAGTTCGCTGACCTGAATCAGGCGCAAATTGGTTGCCCCGGCTTCACCCAGCAAACGGTTGAACTGTTCGGCGTGCTTGGTGTGCACCAGCACGTTCATCGTGACTTTTTCGCCGAGCTCCGCCAGTGCGCGGCAGACTTCCAGATTGCCCAGGTGCGCGCCCACCAGCATCTGCCCGCGGGCACTGCGCAACTGGTCGCGCAGCAGTGCCGGGTCGACGATTTCGATTTGTTCGATGCTCAGCCTGCCGTTCCAGACGTCGAGTTTGTCGAGCATGGAGTCGGCGAAGGCCATGAACTGGCCGAACACACGCCAGTGGCTCGGGCGCAGCTCGCTGCGACCGCTCCACTCGGCCAGGCGTTGCTGGTATTGCCAGGCACTGTGTCGGGCGCTGCGGCCGAACAGGAAAAAGTACAGAACGATGCCGTACAGCAGCGGGCTCAGCAGCCGACGGCCCAGCACCTTGGCGCCGAATGCAGTGAGCTTCATCAGCCAGAAACTGCCGCGCTCCTCGCGGTCGGCCCAGTGTTGCTTGTCTGTACTCATGCCCGCCACCGTCGCCAGAGGATCACCGGCGCCCGCAGCAACATGCCGAAGAACAGCCGCGTATGCATGCTGGAAATCAGGACGTTGTCGTGGAACATGCGAAAATGTGAAACGCCGTCCAGCGGGTAATGGACTCTGGTTTGCAGCCATTGCATCGGCTGATTGCGCCAGGCCAGGCGCACCAGGATGTCCGAGTCGAAATCCATGCGCTTGCCGATTTTCGCTGACTCGATCAACGCCAGAACCGGTGGCAGCGGGTAAACCCGGAAACCGCACATGGAGTCGCGAATCTGCAATGACAGGGTATTGATCCAGACCATGACGTGAGTCAGGTAACGCGCATACAAACGACCTTTCGGCACGCTGGCGTCATATAGCGGATAACCGCAAATCACTGCCCGTGGGTGGCAGCGTGATTGTTCGATGAAGCGTTTGACGTCCTGCAAATCGTGCTGGCCATCGGCATCGACCTGCAAGGCATGGCTGAAACCCAGGCGCGACGCTTCGCGCAAGCCGGTCATGACCGCGCCACCCTTGCCCTGGTTTTCGGCGAGTCGGATCAGGTAAACCATTTCACGCTGGGCCAGGCGATCCAGCACCCGGGCGCAGCGCGGGCTGCTGGCATCGTCCACCAGAATGCACGGCAGGTTGCTGGCGATCAGGGCATCGACCACCGTGGTGATGGCACTTTCGTGGTTGTACACCGGGACGACGGCGCAGGGGCTATGCATGCGCTGCCTCCAGCAAGATCCGCCCGCTGGAACACGTGGCGGTTTCGTTGCGATAGGCAAAATACAATTTGCCGCGCGCCGGGTCGAAGCGCAGGTGCAGCTGGATTTCATCTCCAGGACGCACCAGTTGCTGGAACTTCAAGACTTCCATGCCGGCGAATTTTTTCGGCAGGTTCATCAGTTGCTGGCCCAGGCTCATCGCCCACTCCACTTGCACCACGCCAGGCAATACCGGCGCCTTGGGGAAATGACCGCTGAAATAGGCCAGGTCCGGTGGCACGGCCAGTTGCAGGCTCCACTCGCCATTGCTTTCGACGTGCTCCAGCACCTCCGGGGTTTTGGGGCGCGACGCCAACAGCAGGGCGTTGACGTCGGCCTGGGGCAGTTTGCCCTGGGCGTTCAGCGGCAATTGTCGCAGCAGGCGCCAGCGTCTTGGCAGGGCCAGGGCTTCGCAGTGTTGGCTCAGGTGTTGGCGCAATGTTTCGGTGAGGCTGCGTCGGCCCTGATTGCGCAGAACATGCAAACCGGCCTCGCTCAGCACCAACAACGCTCCCAGGGAGGCACGGTTTTCCTGAACGACGCCGAGCCGCGCTTCGACGACCCATTCATGGGCCATCAGCGCCTGTTCCAGCATCGGCAGCGAGATGCGTTTTTCTTCCAGTTTGACGATCCGGTCCAGTCGCCCGAGCAATTCGAAGCGACCATCGGCGGCGATGCGCGCAGAATCGGCAGTCTGTTCGACATGGCCGTCAGGCAAGTAGGGCGAAGCGATCAACAGCGCTCCATCACTGTCTTGAGTCAGCGTGACATTGGCAAAGGGCCGCCAGAGTTCAGCGCCCTGACGCCAGGCGATGCCACCGGTTTCCGAACTGCCGAAAATTTCCGTTGGCCATTGCCCAAGGCGCTCATACAGGCTCTTTGCGGCCTCGACCGGCAATGCGCCGCCGGAGGAAAAGACCCGGCGCACGGCGCTCAAGGCCGGCCAATCGAGGTTGTCGCCCATGCGCTTGAGCAGCGCCGGGCTGGCCACCCAGGCGAAGGCCGGGTACTCGCGACTGGCGCGTTGCAGGTCTTCCGGAAAGGCCAATTGCCGACGTACGAACGGGCGCCCGGCGCACAGCGGCCACAGCACCCGGAACAACAATCCGTAGATGTGCTGGGTAGCGACACTGCCGATGATGCACGCCGGGCCCAGGCCAGAGCCCCACAGTTGTTCCAGGGCTTCGACTTCATTGGCCAGTTGGCGCAGGTGTTTTTCGATGCGCTTGGGTTCGCCACTGGAGCCCGATGTGCACAGGCTGAGTTGGCACTGATCGAGGTCCAGCGCCGCTGCACTCAGTGGCGGATGACGAAAATCGCTCAGGTGTGCATCGTCGGGCAGATCGCTCAGCCACAGATCGACTTCGCCTGACCAGCGTTGGCGGGTCTGCGGTTGCAAGTCAGACGGCAGCAGCACGCTGACCCCGGCACGCCAGGCGCCCAGCAATGCGACCGCCAGATCGGCCGCGTCCTCAAGGTGTACGGCCATCTGCCGTACGCCCCGGGCTTGCAGACCGGCAGCCAGGCGCAGCGCCTGTTCGCACAGTCGGGCGTGATCCAGCGCCGGACCGGTTGTTACAGCGCGCTCCGGCTGGGCCTTGAGCAGCAGGTGCTCAAGTTTTATCCAATTCATGGGTGGCCTCGTACCCTTATTCGTATTAGCCATTCAATGGCAAACATCAGGCCTATCAATCCGTAGGAAATCAGGCCGGTGTACAACGTCCACCAGCTCAGCGGCGCCCAGAGGGTCAGGGCGGCGGCACACAAACCGTTGCAAAGAAAAAAAACGCTCCAGGCGATGGTCACCTGACGGGTATAGCGAATGCCCTCGGCCGGCAATTGCGGCTCGCGTATCCGGGCCAGGCGTTCAACGATCGGCGGGCCGAATGTCAGGCTCGAGCCGAACAGCCCCAGCATGAAGCCGCTGATCAACACCGGATACCAGCGCAACAGCGCCGGGCTGTCGAACAGTGCCAGCAACAGACAGAACACAATGGCCACCATCGCCATCCACAAGCTGCCAGGCCGTCGTTTGCCGGTCAGCGCCCGGGCCAGCCACAGTCCACCCAGCAGCAGGCCGAACTGCCAGGGGGCGAAATGCTCTATGCCGAAATACACCGCAAAGGGATACAAGAGGCCTGCCAGCAGCAGGCCGAGGCCAATCAGTCGACTCATGCGGCCGGTTGAACCAGACGGTAGACCGCCTCGACCACGTCACTGACGGTACGCACCGATTTGAATTCTTCGGCGGCGATCTTCTTGCCGGTCTGACGTTTGATGTGATCGATCAGGTCGACCGCGTCGATGCTGTCGATTTCCAGGTCCTGATACAGGTTGGATTCCAGGCTCACACGCTCGGGGTCCAGTTCGAACAGCTCGACCAGGGCATCGCGCAGGGTGTTGAAAATGTCGTCACGAGTTTGCATGGTCCGGTCTCAAGCTGCCTGTTTTGCGGTGACGAACGCCGCAAGGCTCGCCACGTTACTGAAGTGGTTACGTGTGTCTTTGGCATCGGCGTCGATTTTGATGCCGTACTTTTTCTGGATGGCCAGGCCCAGCTCCAGGGCGTCCACCGAGTCCAGGCCCAGGCCCTCGCCGAACAGCGTCTGTTCGTTGCCGATGTCTTCGGCGCTGATGTCTTCGAGCCCCAGGGCTTCGATGATCAGCTCTTTGATTTCCAGCACCAGGCTATGGGTGTTCAGATCGCTCATCTTCGGCGAGCTCCTTGATGAAGTAAGAATGCAAATAATCGTTGAGCTTGCGCGAGGCTTGCGGAGGCGGCCCCTGCTTGGCGAAAGTCTGTGGGTCTATATCGGCCCCGACCCGGAAACTGAAGTGCACGCGCCGCTTGGGGATGCGATACCAGGGCTCGGCCTTGGTCAATGTAGTCGGGTTGACCTTGATAATGACCGGGGTGAGGATTTTCGCACCACGCACGGCGATTGCCGCGCCGCCCCGATGAAAGGCCGGTACCTGGCCGGGGCGGGTGCGCGTCCCTTCGGGGAAAATGATCAGGGTCTGGTCGTCTTTCAGCGCGTCGGCAGCCGCGTCGAGCATGTCCATGCTGCCGTCGTTGCTGATGTATTCGGTGCAGCGCAGCGGTCCGCGGGTGAAAGGGTTTTCCCAGAGGCTTTGCTTGACCACGCAGTTGGCGTGGCGCACCAGGCCGATCAGAAACACTACGTCGATCAGCGATGGGTGATTGGCAACGATCATTTGCCCGGGACGACCAAGTTTTTCCGCGCCTTCAATGTTGTAGGTCAGCACCCCGGTACGGGCCATGAAACGCACAAAAATCCAGAAACAGCGGCTGACCGTTTGCCTAGCCCGCAGCCGATGGGTCCGGGCATCGCCCGGCAGGCAGTTCAGCAAAGGGAAAATCACCAGGCGCAGGCACAGCCCGCCCAACCCGAACAGGGCAAAGCTTGCGGCGGTGGCCAGCAAGCGCCAGTAATAGGCGTCACGGTTTTTCTCGGTCACGGGTTGCGTTGCCAGGTCCATACACGATTTTTCCAGGCATGTTGGCTGGTGGTTTGCTGGCCGAGCAGCATCCGCAACAGATTCAGTGCGTGTGGCCAGCGGGGGTTGGACAACGCATTCGGGGGGCTGTTCAAGGACAACTGCCAGTCGGTACCTGGTGTGATCAGCAGGCCGACGGCATAAGGGAACGGCACGTCGTCGATCCAGGTCGAGTAAGCCTCGGGCGGCTGCTCTTCGGTGACCACCAGCAGTACCGCGCGTGCGCCTTCTGCCAGCAGCGCAGCAGTTTCCAGCATGCCGTGTTCAAGACCATCGCCTGCGGCAGCCAGGGCCGTCATTTCGCTGGTTTCACCTCGCATGATCGACCACAAACCAATAATCGCGTTATGCACGGACAAGCTGAACTGGGTCGGCGACAGCGGCTGGTCGGCGGCCAGATCACTGAGAATGTCGACGGTGCGGGGCGTTTCGCCGTGACGGGAAACAAAGACCAATGGCAGATCCTGCCGGCCTTCGGCCAATGGCCAGCCGACACTGAAGGCCATCCGCGCCAGGCGGCTGAGCCGACGGCGCTGCATGGCCGGCAGAAAGGAAACGTCGGGAACGGCATCGCTGTGCGGCAGCACGACCGGTTGCCGGCTCCAGGCCTGCCAGTCGTCCACGCTATCAAGCCCCGGGGCCCAGGCGCGCCATTGGGCGATGTTGAAGTTGATCACAGACATTCATCCCACCCTCACGGGCTTACTTGACACGGGGGAGTGGCCAAGAGCCAAGACTCACCCTGCGTGGCGTTTGGCGCCGAGTGGCGCGCATTATCCCGGTGCCGGGAACGTGTAGCAAATGCTGGTTACATTTTGCTCAGCAAGATGAAGCGGCGGGCTCGAAAAAATTGAATGATTGGTAATTATTCACAAAGTTATTGCTCCGTCTGTCGGTTCCTGCGCCAAGCTATAGGGCCGTTCAGAGCTTTTCATGCAAGAGAAGGCAACTGACTGTGTAGTCCCTTTACCGAGAAGGTAGCGAAGCAGCGCGGCGGACCACTACACTCGGTCATTCTTTGATACACGGAGGTTTTGACATGCGGCGCGTGGTGTTCAATCAGAAGGGTGGCGTTGGCAAATCCAGCATCGCCTGCAATCTGGCGGCGGTCAGTGCCAGCGAGGGTTTTCGCACCTTGCTGGTGGACCTCGATGCCCAGGCCAACTCCACTCAGTACCTGACGGGGCTCACCGGTAACGACATCCCGATGGGCATCGCTGATTTCTTCAAGCAGACGCTGTCTTCCGGGCCATTTTCCAAGAAGAATCAGGTCGACATCTACGAAACCCCGTTCGATAACCTCCATGTCATTACCGCCACCGCCGAGCTGGCGGACTTGCAGCCAAAGCTTGAAGCCAAGCACAAGATCAACAAGCTGCGTAAGTTGCTTGAGGAGCTGAGCGAAGACTACGACCGGATTTACCTCGATACCCCGCCGGCGCTGAATTTCTATGCGGTTTCTGCATTGATTGCCGCCGATCGTGTGTTGATTCCCTTCGATTGCGACAGTTTTTCACGCCAGGCACTGTACGGCCTGATGGCGGAAATCGAAGAGTTGAAAGATGATCATAACGAAGGTCTGGAAGTCGAAGGCATCGTCGTCAACCAGTTCCAGGCTCGCGCCAGTCTGCCCCAGCAAATTCTCGACGAACTGATCGCCGAAGGCCTGCCGGTGTTACCGGTGTACCTGGCCAGCTCGGTCCGCATGCGCGAATCCCACCAGGCCAATACGCCGCTGATTCATCTCGATCCACGGCACAAGCTGACCCAGCAGTTTGTCGAGTTGCACAACCTGCTGGAAAACGCCTGATTCTGGCTGACAACACAAAACCCCTGTGGTGGTTTTAAATCCCCTGGCTACGCAACCAGCTCATCAGTTGCGGTAACGGGAAGGCCCCGCTCTGCCGGGCGACTTCCCGGCCGTTTCTGAACAGGATCAAGCTCGGAATCGAGCGGATCCCCAACTGTGCCGACAACTGCTGGTTCGCCTCGCTGTCCAGTTTGGCCAGCCGACACTGGCCCTCCAGTTGCCTGGCCGCCTGCTCGAACACCGGTGCAAACGACTTGCACGGCCCGCACCAGTCCGCCCATACGTCCACCAGCAGCGGCAGATCACCCTTGATCTGGCTGGCGTAGTCGCCTTGCTTCAATTCAAACGGTTTGTTCAGCAAGACTTCGGTCTTGCAGCGTCCGCATTTGGGGTGATCGTTGAGGCGCTCAGCGGGAATGCGGTTGAGGCCGTTGCAGTGGGGGCAGGGGATGTGGAGTGGGGCGGTCATGAGCGATATCCAATTGGAAGCTGATAACACCTAGTTGGAGACGTTTGCTCATATTTTCAATCGCGCAGTGCCTGGCGATAAAACTAGGCTGAGTCGTGCTGAACCAGACCGCTGGTCTGCTGAGGATTATCGCAACTTGCGATATTTTTGGCCTGAGATTAACTTCCTATAGCAAAATGCGATAAGGATGTTGCATGCATGTTCTCACCGAAAAAAGAGTACGTGAAGCCAAGGTCAAATGGCCAATGGCAGCCAACGCCCTGGATCATTGGTATCAATTAGCCAAAGGAAGCAAACCGTCGGATTTTGCGGCGATGAGAACCACATTTCCTGCAGTCGACAAGGTGGGTGTTCATGTTTTCGATATCGGTGGCAACAAATTGCGGCTGATCGCTTTTGTCAGATATCGATCGCAAAAGCTTTATATCAAGCATGTGCTGGACCACCGTGAATATGATCGCGGCAAATGGAAGGAGGAAAGAGCATGAGCATCCTGATCAAAAGAGCTGCCGAGCACTGGGAGTTCGTCTCACCGCTGCTTCGAAAACCGAAAAGCGAAGATGACTATGACTTGCTGGCGCAGGCGCTGGACGAGTTGCTCGAGATGACCGGCGATGATGAGTCCCACCCGCTGATGAGCCTGGTGGATATCATCGGTGACTGGATTGAGGAGTGGGATCATAAGTATCACCCGATGCCGAAGCCTAGCGGGGTCGAGGTTCTTGGCTACTTGATGCGTGAACACGGCCTGAGCCAGAGTGACCTGCCTGGTGTCGGCCCTCAGTCTGTCGTTTCCGAGATACTTAGCGGCAAGCGCCAGCTCAACCTGCGACAGGTCCGCTGGCTGGCCGAGCGCTTTGCTGTGTCGGCAGAAGTCTTTATCTGATCCCCCTCACGACGAACAACTGATCTCCAGATGCTTGCCCCACTCCGGCGGCCTTTCTGCGTAGCTTTCCATCCCCGGTTGTTCCTCGAACGGATTGCTCAGCACCGCGTGCAGTCGGCGGACTTCCGAGTAGTCGCCGCTTTCTGCCGCAGTGATGGCCTTTTGTGCCAGGTAGTTGCGCAGGATGTACAGCGGGTTGACGGCGTGCATTCGTTGGCGGCGCTGCTCTTGATCAAGTGCGCCTTCACGGGCTACCCGGGCGACATAGCGCTCGCCCCAGGCATCAAAGCCCTTGAGGTCGACGAAGTCATCACGCAGGCGGGTGATGGCCTGTGCCGGTGCTTCATCACCCAGGCGACGGAAAAACAGGCTGTAGTCGACGCCGCTGTTTTGCATGAGTTGCAGCAGGCTCTCCAGTAATGTCTGGTCATCCTCCTCCGCGGTGGTCAGGCCGAGGCGGCGGCGCATCAGGTCCAGGTAATGGGCCTGGAACAGCGGCAGGTACAGACCGAGGGTTGCGCGCAGGGCTTCGACGCTGATGAAGGGCGTCAGGGCCTGGGCCAATGCGCTGAGGTTCCACTGGCCAATCGGCACCTGGTTGCTGAAGGAGTAACGGCCCTGGTCGTCGGAGTGATTGCAGATGAAGTTGGCGTCGAAGTCGTCGAGGAAGGCGAACGGGCCGAAATCGAAGGTGATGCCGAGGATCGACATGTTGTCGGTATTCATCACCCCGTGGCAGAAGCCATAGGCCTGCCACTTGGCGATCAGTTCGGCATTGCGTTCGACCACTTCGCGGAACATCGCCAGGTACGGCTCCGGTTGTTCCAGGCATTGCGCAAAGTGCATGGCCAGCACGTGATCACCGAGTATTTTCTGCTGCTCCGGGCGCTTGGTGTAGTAGAAGAATTCGAAGTGGCCGAAGCGCACATGGCTCGGCGCCAGACGCAGGATCATGGCTGCGCGCTCCTGTTTTTCGCGCCACACCGGGGTGTCTGAGCCGATCACGCACAGGGCGCGGGTGGTTGGGATGTTCAGGGCGTTCAGGGCTTCGGAAGCGAGGAATTCGCGGATCGACGAACGCAGTACCGCCCGGCCATCGCCCATGCGTGAAAACGGCGTCTGGCCGGCGCCCTTGAGGTGCAGGTCCCAGTGCTCGCCGGCCTCGTTGTACACCTCGCCCAGCAGCAGGCCGCGACCGTCGCCCAGTTGCGGGTTGTAGGAGCCGAACTGATGCCCGGAATAGACCATCGCCCTCGGGATCGCGTCGGCCCAGAGCTTGTGGCCGCTGAACAGTTCGGCGAACTCCGGAGTTTCGGCCACGGCCGGGTCGAGGTCCAGCAGCGCCATGGCGGCGGGGCTGGCCACCACCAGGCGCGGATTGTCGATGGGCTCGGGCAGCACATGGGCGGAAAATGCGTCGCCCAGGCGATCGTAGCGATTATCGAAGGTCAGTTCGTCGAGGGCTTTCAAGGGCCGGCTCCAGCAGAATGTCCGAGCATTCTGCTGGGGAAAGCCCGGTTAGTCGAGCTTGGCGGCGGGCGGTTCTTGCGGCGGTTTGCCGTCGACCAGTGGCACGATGGTTTTCGCTTCGGGCTCGATTGGCACCATCTTGTATTCCTGGCCGTGCAGGTTCTTGAGGTAAACCTCCATCTGCCGGAACGAGATATTGATGTGCTGTTTCTTGAACTCGCGGTTGATGAAGCGGTTGACCTCGTCGAGTACCGGGTTGCGGTCACCGAGGTCGCGCACGTGCATGCGTAACTCGTGGTCCAGGGTGCTTTCGCCGAAATTCAGGAAGTACACATGCGGCTCCGGGTCTTTCAGGACGCGCGGGTTATCGCGGGCCGCCTTGAGCAGCAGTTCTTTCACCAGGTCCAGGTCCGAGCCATAGTCGACGCCGAGCTTGAGGGTCACCCGGGTGATGGTGTCGGTCAGTGACCAGTTGATCAGTTGTCCGGTAATGAACGTCTTGTTCGGGACGATGATGTCCTTGCGGTCGAAGTCGGTGATGGTCGTGGCGCGGATGCGAATCTTGCTCACGGTGCCCGAAAGGTTGCCGATGGTGATGGTGTCGCCGATCCGCACCGGACGTTCGAACAGGATCATGATGCCGGAGATGAAATTCGCAAAAATCTCCTGCATACCGAAACCGAGGCCGACCGACAGCGCTGCCACCAGCCATTGCAACTTGTCCCAGCTGACGCCAAGGGTCGACAGCGTCGAGACGAAACCGACGCCGGCAATCACATACGAGAGCAGCGTGGTGGTCGCGTAGGCGCTGCCTTGGGCCAGGTTGAGTTTCGACAGCACGAACACTTCCAGCAGGCCGGGCAAGTTACGCGCCAGGGCGAAGGTGATACCGATGATGATCAGCGCGCCGAGCATGTCACCGATGCTGATCGGCACCATGCTCATGTTGGCCCCGGTACCACTGGTGTATTCGTAGAGGGTGATGTTGTCCAGATACGAGAACACCGTGATCAGGTCGGCCCAGACCCAATACAGCGCTGCCATGAAACCGCCGAGCAGCGCCAGGCGGATCAGGCGCAGGGACTGTTCGTTGACCTTCTCGATGTCCATGCTCGGCTCTTCGATCACCGCTTCGCCGTCGCCGGCCTCCTTGGCGGCCAGCCGCTTGCTCAGGGCGCGCTGGTAAGCCAGGCGGCGGGCCGCCACGCTGAGGCCGCGCACGAACGTGGCTTCGATCACCAGCCAGAACATCAGCAGGTACAGCGTGTTGATCAAGCGATCGCTGAGTTTCAGCGCGGTGTAGTAGTAGCCGAAACACACCGCCACGAACAGCGCGACGGGCAGGGCGGTGAACAGGATCCCCACGAGCTTGCGGAACAGCGAAGCGTTCTCGTGGGTCGGGCTACTGATGAGCAAACGGCTGAGCAGCAAGGTCATCAAGGCGTAGCAGGTGAGCACCACCGGCATGCCGATCACGTCATCGGCCAGCGCCGCCGGCTGCAATTCGGCAACGGCGACTACGGTCACCAGTGCCATCACCACTATGCCGAGGCGGCGGACCCATCTGCGCAGGAATTCCACCTGGGGCTTTTCCCAGCGGAAATGCAGTTCTGCCACACCACCCGGTGCGAGGATCCGGTAGGCGGTGTAGAACACCAGCCAGGCCCCGGCCATCTGCAGTAACGCCGCGCCCATATTGGCGTTCTGCCCACGGGCGTCGATTCGCAGGGCCAACCCACACAAGGCGAGGCCCAGCGACACCGGCATCGCCAGCAGGATGTTGATCAGAATCGCCTGCGGCGTGTGCCACTGACTGTCGCGTTTGAAATGACCGATGTCCTGGTGAACCTTAATCAGTCGCGCGTACAGATTCCTGCGGCGCCACAGCAGAGCGCCGATCAAAAGTGCCAGCGGCAGGAACAGTAGCGGGCGCTGGGTCAGGCCGTCAGTCAGTTCACTCAGGCTTGAAAGTACCGGTAGTGAGTCGAGTTGACGCTGGAGGCGATCCGGCACAGTGCGAATCCACTCCAGCTCCAGCGGTTTGTTGCTCGGAATCCAGAACATCTGCTCATCGAGCGTCGCCCGCAGGCTTTGCGCCGTGCTGAGTAGCTGCTTCTGGTTCAGTTGCAGGGTGATGGATTCATTGAGCACCGCGCTCAGTTCGCGATTGAGGCGTTCCAGCAGGTCGGCGCGGGTGGTGGCCAGTTCCATCAGGCTTTTGCGCAGTTGCGGCGTGACTTGCTCGGGCGGCTGGGTCGACAGCAGGTTCTCGACGTAGGTGGTCGGATTGCTCAGCAACTCCCGTTGCTGGCTGACTTCGAACTGATACAGGCGAATGTCGGCGATCTGGTCGGCCAGGTTGCGGTCGAGCCGCAGGCGCGGCAACGCTTGTTTCTGTTTGTAGAGAATCTTCGAGAGCAGCAGGCTGCCTTTGAGCACATTGATTTGTTCGTCCAGGGCCGAGTCGCTCTGGGTCAGGCTGTCCAGCTGTTGCTTGGTCTGCAGGTTTTGCTGGGTGACTTCGTTGAGGCGGTCGGTGCTTTTGAGCAAGTAGTCCGAGAGCTTCAGGTTGGCCGCGCTTTCGGTGGCCAGCAGGCTGCTGCCGCCAGCTTTCTGCGCTTCGATGGATTGCTGGGTGACCGTTTCCTGGGACAAAGCCAGACGCTTCTGGTTGATCAGGGTTTGCAGTTCCTGGATTTCCCGATCCAGGCGGTCGGATCGCTCCGACAGCAGGTCATGCTGGCTGTTGCCGAGGTCTTGCAATTGGGTATTGCCGGCCAGTTCCTGGCGGCGCAGCGGGATCAGGGCGTTCAGCGCTGCCAGCTCGGCATTGAGCTGGTCGCGCTGTTCGGCGCTCAAGGCCTTGCCACCGTCCTTGCCGTTCTTGAGGATGTTGTTGATCTGCTGAATGCGCGTCTGGCTGCTGGATATCTCCGCCTGGGCGCGCTCGGGGCGGGTCTGGGCGGTGATGATCAGGCTGTTGGCATCGCCCAGGGCTTTTTGCAGATCGCTTTGCTGGGTGGAGCGCTCGGTCAACACCAGTTCAAGCTGCTGGATCGGTTCCTTGGCGAAGCGCTGCGCCACCGGTACCACGGTGCTGGCCTTGAGGCGGGTCAGTTCACGCTGGTTCTCGAGGGTCTGCTTGGGTGCAGAACTCAACGTTTGCTTGAGATCGGCCAGCTTCTGCTCGTAGTCACGCTTGTTGTTGAGCTGGGTCAGCGTGCTTTGCAGGACGATTTGCAGGGCCTTCTGGTCGGCTTCCGGCAATTTGCGCTCGGCGATTTTGTCCAGGCTCGCCTGCACGGCTTCGCTGGAGGGCGGTTCGGCCGCTTGTGCCGCTTGCAATAAACCAAGGGGGCCGACAGAGAGACTCAAGCCCAGAAGGGCTATGGCGAAAATGGAGCGCAGGTTAGGCATAGAGACCGGTCAAGCAAGTGATAGTGGAAGCAGTTTAGAGGAAGAGGCCGGGACCCGGGCGACTTCCTTCGGGGAATCTGACGCCCACTTTGCCGATCTTGTTCCCGTCCATGACCGCCACGGTCCAGATGGTGTTGTTCCATTCCACCTGGTCACCCACCACCGGTGCGCCGCCGACTTTCTGGGCAATGAAGCGGCCCAGGGACATGTCCGGATCGATGCCTTCGACCTTCAGCCCATACAGGGCCGCAACCGCGGCCAACTGGGCGTCTCCTTCCAGTACGAAGTCACCGAAGAAACGTAGATCGAGGCCCCGTTGTGGCGCCTGGCTGAAGAGTTTTCCGAGGGCCGGCAGGTTGTGTTCATGGCCGATGACACACAGCAAATCATCGACTTCCAGCACCGTACTACCCGACGGATGGAGCAGTTGCTCGCCACGAAACAGGGCAGCGATACGGGTGCCTTCGGGCATTTTCAGTTCACGAAGGTGCGAGCCGATGCACCATTTTTCCGCGCCGAGGCGATAAACGAACAGCTCCCATTCGCTGGTGACGTGCACTTCCAGGGCCGAGCGGGAGATGGGTGCAGGCTCCGGGGGCACCGTCACTTTCAACAGCTTGGCGACCCACGGCAGGCTCGTGCCCTGAACCAGCAGCGACACCAGCACGATAAAGAACGCGAGGTTGAAGTACAGCTGGGCGTTGGGCAGGCCGGCCATCAGCGGGAACACCGCCAGAATGATCGGGACCGCGCCGCGCAAACCGACCCAGGAAATGAACGCTTTCTCGCGACCATGGAACGCTTTGAACGGCAGCAGGCCAACCAGTACCGATAGTGGCCGGGCAAACAGAATCATCCACAGTGCCAGTGCCAGTGCCGGCAAGGCAATAGGCAGCAGGTCGTGAGGCGTCACCAGCAGCCCCAGCACCAGGAACATGCCGATCTGCGCCAGCCAGGCCATGCCGTCGAGCATGTGCAGGATGCCGTGGCGGCTGCGCACCGGACGGTTGCCGATCATCAATCCACACAGGTAAACCGCGAGGAAGCCGCTGCCGTGCAGGGCGTTGGTCAGGGCAAACACCACCAGGCCACCGGCGATGACCAGAATCGGATACAGGCCGGTGGCCAGGTTGATGCGGTTGACCAGTTGCAGCATCAGCCAGCCACCGCCCAGGCCGATGACGCTTCCGATGCCGAACTCGCGGATCAGGTGGGTCAGCAGGCTCCAGTGCAGGCCGGTCTGGCCGCTGGCGAGCATGTCGATCAGGGTGACGGTAAGGAACACCGCCATCGGGTCGTTGCTGCCGGACTCGATTTCAAGGCTGGCGGTAACCCGTTCGTTCAGGCCTTTGCCGCCCAATAGCGAGAACACCGCAGCGGCGTCGGTGGAGCCGACAATGGCGCCGATCAGCAGGCCCTGGATCAGGTTAAGGTTGAACAGCCATGCGGCGGCCATGCCGGTCAGCCCGGTGGTAATCAGCACCCCGACGGTAGCGAGAGACAATGCCGGCCATAACGCCACGCGGAAACTCGATACCCGGGTGCGCAGGCCGCCGTCGAGCAGGATGACTGCCAGCGCGAGGTTGCCGACCAGATAAGCCGTGGGGTAGTTGTCGAAAATAATGCCGCCGCCATCGACGCCGGCCGCCATGCCGACGGCCAGGATAATCACGAGGATCGGGATACCGAGGCGCGATGAGAGTGAGCTCACCAGAATGCTCGCACCTACCAGCAACGCGCCGATCAAGAACAGGCTGTTGATGGTCGTCGCATTCAAAGGCAGTACTCCAGAAAGCTGAAAGGCGGGCACAAACTGACCATGCAGTCCGCGTGCCAGCGATTCTAACCTGTTGAAATGTGATGCTGTCAAAAAGCTTTTGCAGATAAAAAAACACAGCCTTCCGATACACCCGATCCCCTGTGGGAGCTGGCTTGCCAGCTCCCACAGGGGGCGGTGTTGGCGGTTACAGGCTGAACCGCCCAACCAGGGTGTTCAGGTCCACCGCCAGGCGCGACAGCTCGTTGCTCGCCGCACTTGTCTGATTCGCCCCGGTGGCCGACTGCACCGACAGATCGCGAATGTTCACCAGGTTGCGATCCACTTCGCGGGCCACCTGCGCCTGTTCTTCGGCGGCGCTGGCGATCACCAGGTTGCGTTCGTTGATTTCGACGATGGCGCTGTTGATGGTGTCCAGCGATATCCCGGCACCACGGGCAATATTCAGGGTCGATTCGGCGCGTTCGGTGCTGTTGCGCATCGAATCCACCGCGTGCTCGGTACCGCTCTGGATGCTGCCAATCATGCGCTCGATTTCGCTGGTCGACTGCTGGGTACGATGGGCCAGGGCGCGCACTTCGTCGGCCACTACCGCGAAACCACGGCCGGCCTCACCGGCGCGTGCGGCCTCGATGGCGGCGTTCAAGGCCAGCAGGTTGGTCTGGTCGGCCAGGCCACGGATCACATCCAGCACCTTGCCGATGTCGCGGGACTCGTTGGCCAGGTCGCCGATCAGGTTCGCGGTACTCTGCACGTCGGCGCTCATGCGCTCGATGGCGCTGACGGTTTCCTGTACCAGATCACGGCCGTCGCCGGCAGAAGTGGTGGCGTTCTTCGACGCCTCGGACGTGCTGACCGCATTGCGCGCGACTTCTTCCACGGCGCTGGTCATTTCGTTGACCGCAGTGGCAGCCTGTTCGATTTCGTTGTTCTGCCGGGTCAGGCCACGGGCGCTTTCGTCGGTGACGCTGTTGAGTTCTTCGGCGGCAGAAGCCAGCTGAGTGGCGGAGCCGGAAATCCGTTGCAGGGTGTCGCGCAGTTTGTCCTGCATCTTCGACATCGCCAGCAGCAAGCGGCCGGCCTCGTCCTGGCCGTCGACCGTGATCGGGCACGTCAGGTTGCCTTCGGCAATTTGTTCGGCTGCGCTCAGGGCATTGGCGATCGGTTGGGTGATGCTGTTGGTCAGCAACCAGGCGAACAGCAGTGTCAGGGCGGTGGCGATCACCAATAAGGTGATCACCAGGTTGAACGCCGAATCGTATTGATCTGCCGCCTGCTGGTTGGTGTCGTGGCTCTGCCGGGTGTTGATCTCCAGCAGTTTGTTCAACACCAGGTTGATCGCTTCGGAGTTATTGAGCAAATCGGTGTTGAGCAAGCTGCGCAGTTCATCGACCTGATTGTTGCGCGACAAGGTTTTCATCCGGTCTTCGATCTGGCGGTACTGACCCAGCAACTGCACGTATTGATCGTAGGCCGCACGTTCCTGCGGGCTGGCGATCAGCTTTTCGTAGGTCGCCTGGGCGGTGCGAATCTGCTGGTTGCGCATCTCCAGCAGTTCCATGGTTTTTTGCTGCACGTCAGGCTCGCGGTTCACCAGCAAGCGGTAGGACAACACGCGCAGGCGCAAGGTGAGCTGGGTGAACTCGTCCAGGCTCTTGATGCTCGGCACACTGTTGTTGGTGATGTTCTCGGCCGCGCCACGGATCTTGCTCATCTGATTCAAGGCAAACACTCCCAGAATCATCATCAAACCGCCGATCAGGGCAAAGCTGAGGAACGCCCGAGGGGCGATATTCATGTTACGAAGGGACATGGCGTTTACCGGGAAAGAGCGCATCCGTGCGGGGCTGAGGCTGCTGTATGAATGACTTATCGGTTGCCGGACTGAAGTCTTGAGCTCGACCTGTTTCAGCCGGTTGCACCTTGTGGCGACGAAGTGCAGGAACCAGATTGGCCAATCGCAGTCTTTAAAACTCGCGAGGAAGGTCGCCCGTCAGCAGAATCAAGGCTTTGCGCCTGTATAACCCTGGCATCCACGGTGACTTTTCTTTATCGTACGCGCCCTTTGAAAAAGCCCGGAAAATCAAAATGTTGGAAGCATCCCTAAGCCAATTGGAACAACTGGTCAGTGACCTGGTGCAACAGAACCAGACGTTGCTCGGTACCAACCAGGCCCTGACTGCAGAACTGGCCCAGGCCAAGGATGAAAACGAAAGCCTGCAATTGAGCCTGATGGAGCAGGAAGAGAAGCAAGGCGCCACGGCTGCTCGCATTCAGGCTCTGGTTGAGCGTGTCAGCGCAGGTCCTGTCAGCGCATGAGTTACAACGCCGCAGGGGTAAAAGTCGTCTCGATCCTGGGAGAGGACTATTCGATCAAGGCACCGGCCGGGGAAGAACAGACCCTGTTGGACGCCGCGATGATGTTGAAGGCAGCCCTGGCCGAAACCAAGAGGAAGTACCCGACGCTGATCGGTGACCGACTGCTGGTGCTGGCCGCGATGAACCTGTGCTCGCAACAGATCGAAATGCAGAAGCAGCACAAGCTCGAACTCGACCGTTACCAAGAGCAAGTCAGCGCCACGGTTGAAGTGATTTCCAAGACGATCAATCAGGCCTGATCGGCTTTGCGCACAACCAAAGAATAGATTGTCGATTGGTTTGTATACAATCGGCACGGCTGTTGCAGTGTTTCAGCCTCTTATTCTTTGGGGGTGCTCCATGCAGTTCTGGCGACGCAGTATTCAATGGCAGTTGATCCTGAGCATGGGCACCGCCCTGCTGATCAGCATTCTGATCGTGGTTGGCATTTATACCTTGGTGGTCAACCGCCTCGCCCAGCGCTATCTGGTCGAACAAGCCCTGCCTTCGAGCATCGAAGCGATGCGCAACGACATCGAACGCATCCTCGTCCAACCCCTCACTGCCGCCAAGGACATCGCCAGCAACAGCATGGTGCGCGACTGGCTGGCCGGGGGTGAAGACAGTGCCCGGGTCGGTACGTTTACCACCTACCTCGAAGGCATTCGCGCCGAGCACAAGGCCTTTACCGCGCTGATTGTCGGCACCGCGTCGAACCATTACTTCACCGAAAAAGGCCTGGACCGTACGCTCAGTCGTTCCAACCCGAAGGATGCCTGGTTCTATGCGTTCCTCGACAGCAACCAGCCGCGCACCCTCAATATCGACAACGACACAGCCACCGGAGAATTGGCGCTGTTCATCGACCTGAAAGTCGAGCAGGCCGGTAAAGTCGTGGGCGTTGCCGGGCTGGGCCTGAGCATGAAAGAGCTGTCGGAGCTGATCCACAATTTCAGCTTCGGTGAGCGCGGCAAGGTCTATCTCGTGCGTTCCGACGGTTTGATCCAGGTCCATCCCGAGGCGCAATTCAGTGGTAAGCGCACTTTGGCCGAGCAAATTGGTGCTACGGCGGCACAAGCGGTGATCAGTCAAAAAGTTGCCACCAGTAGCGGCTTCCTGCGTGACGGCGAAGACTTCCTCGCGTTGAGCCTGCCATTGCGCGATCTCGGCTGGACACTGGTGGCCGAAGTGCCGCAATCGCAGATCTACGCTGAAGCCCGGCGCGCCATGTGGATCAGCAGCGGTATCGGCCTGGCGGTGGCGATTGTGTGCCTGTTGCTGGTGGTGCTGCTGGCCCGTGGGTTGGTACGGCCGATTCGTCAGGTAACAGCGGCACTGGTTGCCATTGGTAGCGGTGGTGGAGATTTGACCCAGCGGTTAGATTCCAGTCGCGCCGATGAGCTGGGCGATCTGGCTCGCGGTTTCAATCGGTTCCTCGACAGTCAGCGCGACATGATCGGTGAAGTACTGACCACCAGCGAACACCTGCGCACTGCTGTCGGGCAGGTGGCGCGGGTGGTGGACAACACCGCCGAACGTTCCGGACGCCAGCAGGAAATGACCGACATGGTCGCCACCGCGGTACATGAAATGGGCCTGACGGTGCAGGACATCGCGCAGAACGCCGGCAACGCGGCATTCGTTTCACAGACCGCCCGTGACGAAGCGATGCAGGCGCGGGAGGTGGTGGGTGGTTCGATCCGCCACATTGAAAGCATGTCCCGGGAAATCGGCTTAGCGGCCACTGCGGTGGGTGAGCTGGCCCATCAGGTGGCGTCCATCGATCAGGTGCTGGCGGTGATTCGCGGGATTTCCGAGCAGACCAACCTGCTGGCGCTCAACGCCGCCATCGAAGCGGCGCGGGCGGGGGACATGGGGCGCGGGTTTGCCGTGGTGGCCGATGAAGTGCGCACCCTGGCGCGGCGTACGCAATCGTCCACCGATGAAATCCAGCAGATGATCGGCAGCCTCAAGCAGGGTGCCGAGAACGCCGTGTCGTCGATGCATACCGGGCAAGCGGCCACGGGTACCGGTGTGGAGTCGAGCCAGAGGACTGGCGCGTCGTTGACGGCGATTACCGGTCAGGTGGAACGCATCAGTGACATGAATCATCAGGTGGCGACGGCGACCGAAGAGCAGTCGGCGGTGACCGAGGAGATCAACCGCAACGTGCAGGGCATCTCCGATCTCGCGCGGGCGACGGCGGGGGAGGTCAGGGCCTGTCGGGATGATTGCCAGACGTTGCAACGGTTGGCGGATGATCTGGCGCGGCAGATGGGTGGGTTTCGGTTGGGCTGAAGCTGTGTTGGCTGTACTGACGCCATCGCGGGCTTGCCCGCGATTGGATTTCAGCCATGCCACAAGAATTTGGTCAGAACCACTCATCCTGCATGCCCAGGCAAGCATCATCCCGAGCTTCAAGAATCGCCAGCTCATGGTGGCAACCCGGCACCTCCCACGTCAGGAAGTAGCGAGCCGCCTGCAATTTGCCTTTATAGAAGCTCACATCCGCCGCATTGCCCTTGGCCAGGCCTTCCTCGGCCCGAATGGCCTGTTCCAGCCAGCGCCAGCCAATGACCGTGTGCCCAAACACCTTCAGGTACAGCGCCGAGTTCGCCAGGCTGCTGTTGACCTTGCCCTGAGCCAGGTCCGTCAGCAGGCCAATGGTCGCGGTTTGCAGGCGCGCCACCAGTTTCTCCAGCGGTTCACGCAGCGCGGTCAGCGATTCATGGGCTTGCGCGCGCTCGGCGGTGTCGGCGATCAGGCGGATCAGTTGCTTGAGCCCCGCACCACCGTTCTGCGCCAGTTTGCGGCCCAGCAGGTCCAGCGACTGTATGCCGTGGGTGCCTTCGTGGATCGGGTTCAGGCGGTTGTCGCGGTAGTACTGCTCCACCGGGTATTCGCGGGTGTAGCCGTGGCCGCCGAGAATCTGGATCGCCAGTTCGTTGGCTTTCAGGCAGAACTCCGATGGCCAGGATTTGACGATCGGCGTCAGCAGGTCCAGCAGTTCATGGGCCTGTTTGCGTTCGGCTTCGGTCTCTAGCGTCGTGGTGTCATCGAACAGCCGCGCCGCGTACAGACCGAGGTCGAACGAGCCTTCGACGTAGGCCTTTTGCGTCAGCAGCATGCGTTTGACGTCGGCGTGCTGAATGATTGCCACCGGTGCAGTGTTCGGGTCCTTGCTGTCCGGCACGCGCCCCTGCGGACGCTCGCGGGCGTATTCCAGCGAGTACAGATAGCCGGCGTAACCGAGCATCACCGCGCCCATGCCGACGCCAATGCGCGCCTCGTTCATCATCTGGAACATGTAGCTCAAGCCGTGGTGCGGCTTGCCCACCAGATAGCCGACGCACTCGCCGTTATCGCCGAAATTCAGCGCGGTGGACGTGGTGCCACGCCAGCCCATCTTGTGGAACAGCCCGGCCAGCAGCACGTCATTGCGCTTGCCCAGGCTGCCGTCGTCGTTGACCAGGAACTTGGGCACGATGAACAGCGAAATACCCTTCACCCCGGCCGGTGCATCCGGCAGCTTGGCCAGCACCATGTGCACGATGTTTTCCGACAGCGGATGATCGCCGCCGGAAATGAAGATCTTGTTGCCCTTGAGGCGATAAGTGCCGTCAGGCGCCGGCTCGGCACGGGTACGAATATCCGACAGCGACGAGCCCGCGTGCGGTTCGGTCAGGGCCATGGTGCCGAAGAAACGGCCGTCGATCATCGGTTGCAGGAAGCGGCGCTTCTGCTCATCGGTACCGAAGCTTTCGATCAGGTTTGCCGCGCCCATGGTCAGGAACGGATAGGACGTCGATGCGGCGTTGGCCGATTGAAAGTGGGCAAAGCAGGCCTGGGAGAGCAGCGTAGGAAGCTGCATGCCACCCGCCTCGAAACTGCGCGCAGCATTGAGGAAGCCGGCTTCGAGGAAGGCATCCACCGCCGGTTTCACTTCCGGAATCAGAATCGCCTGACCGTTTTCATAGCGCGGCTCGTTTTCGTCGCCCTTGCGGTTGTGCGGGGCGAAGAACCTCTCGGCGATGTTGCGGGCGGTACCGATGGCTGCATCGAAGGTTTCACGGTTGTGCTCGGCGAAACGCTCACGCTGGGTCAGGCCCTCGGCATCAAGGACTTCATACAGCTCGAAAGCCAGATTGCGGGAACTGAGCAACGTCTCGGACATGGCGGCCTACCTTTTATTGGAATGGGCCGAGTCTAGGCGTGGGGATAAAGGCTGAACAGGATGATTGATGAGCGTGATGGTGGGGCAGAGCACCGACTTAGCAGGTACCACAAAACAACTGTGGGAGCGAGCTTGCTCGCGATGACGGCGGCACATCCAAAACAGATGTGACTGACAGACCGCTATCGCGAGCAGGCTCGCTCCCACAGGGGGTATTGCAAACCGGACAGCCATTGCGGTTGCCCGGTCTTGTTGCGGTTTAACCGATCGTCATCAAGCTGGCATTACCACCCGCCGCCGCCGTGTTGACGCTCAACGCACGTTCGATCACCAGGCGCTCCAGCGCAATGCTGGTTTCGCCTTGCGACAGACCCTGCACGCCAACGATCGCACCGGTACGTTTGGCAACTTGCTGGCAAACCGCACGCAACTGGTCGGAATGGCCGTGATGCAGAACCGCATCAAATACCACATCGTCCTTGTTCCAGTCGGAAACCAGCTTGATGCGCGCCTGAATGTCCTTCGGCAGGCGTGCGAACAGCGCCTTGTTGGTGTCGGATTCCGGCCATACCGCCGAACCGCCTACCGCCAGTACTGCTGCCAGTTGGGTCAACAGGTCGCCTTCGACTTCCGTCAGGCACAGCACGTGTTCCCGTGGCAGGATTGCGTAACTGTTGCGCTCGCCGGTCGGGCCAGCCAGAACGCGGGTGATACCGCTTTGCGATTGTGCGGCGAACTGCACGCACAGGGTGCTCAGGTCGGCGAACTTGTTGTTGTCGGCCCAGGCTTTCAGGGCAGTCAACGGCTTGCTCATGGCGTCGCGCAGACGAACGTCCGGCGCTGCGGCGGCATCGCCGCGAGCGAAGGATTGTTCGATCGCATCCGCAGGGCGCGTCGACAGCAGGCGGTACAGGTACAGTGGGCCACCGGCTTTCGGGCCGGTCCCCGACAGGCCTTCGCCGCCGAATGGCTGCACGCCGACCACGGCACCGACGATGTTGCGGTTGACGTAGACGTTACCGGCGTTGACGGTGTCGATCACCTTGGCGATGGTTTCGTCGATGCGGGTGTGCACGCCCAGGGTCAGGCCGTAGCCGGAAGCGTTGATCTGGCCGATCAGTTGATCGATGTCTTTGCGCTTGTAGCGAACCACGTGCAGCACCGGGCCGAAGATCTCCCGCTGCAACTCGTCGAAGCTTTCCAGTTCGATCAGCGTCGGCATCACGAAGGTACCGCGTTTGACCTCTTCGGCATCGGCGATGGCCACCTGGTACACGCTGCGACCTTTGTCGCGCATGGCCTGGATGTGTTTCTCGATGCCGGCTTTCGCTTCAGCGTCGATCACCGGGCCGATGTCCACGGACAGGCGCTCCGGGTTGCCGAGACGGCTTTCGGCCATGGCGCCCTTGAGCATTTCGATGACGCGGTCGGCGGAATCTTCCTGCAGGCACAAGACGCGCAGGGCCGAGCAACGCTGGCCGGCGCTGTCGAACGCCGAGGACACCACGTCGATCACCACCTGTTCGGTCAGAGCCGAAGAGTCGACAATCATTGCGTTCTGGCCACCGGTTTCGGCGATCAGCGGGATCGGACGACCCTGGCTGTCCAGGCGGCCGGCGATGTTGCGTTGCAGCAAGCGTGCGACTTCGGTGGAACCGGTGAACATCACGCCTTTGACGCGTTCGTCGCCGACCAGGCCGGCACCGACGGTTTCGCCACGGCCCGGCAGCAGTTGCAGCACGCCTTCCGGAATCCCGGCTTCGAGCAGCAGGCGCACGGCTTGAGCGGCCACCAGCGGCGTTTGTTCCGCAGGCTTGGCCAATACCGGGTTACCGGCAGCCAGTGCGGCAGCCACCTGGCCACTGAAGATCGCCAGCGGGAAGTTCCATGGGCTGATGCACACCACCGGGCCCAGCGGACGGTGGGCGTCATTGGTGAAATCGTTGCGTGCCTGCACTGCGTAGTAACGCAGGAAGTCCACGGCCTCGCGCACTTCAGCAATGGCGTTGGCGAAGGTCTTGCCGGCTTCGCGAGCCAGCAGGCCCATCAGCGGCTGGATCTCGGCTTCCATCAGGTCGGCGGCACGCTCCAGGATCGCGGCGCGTTCGGCGGGCGGCGTGGCCTGCCAGATCGGTGCAGCGTTCAGGGCGCACTGGATCGCATTGTCGACGTCTTCGACGGTCGCTTCCTGTACATGGCCGACCACGTCACGCAGGTCGGACGGGTTCAACACTGGGGCCGGGGCTTCGTTGCTGGATGCGCAGCCGAGTATCGGCGCCGCTTTCCAGTGGTTGTGTGCGGTAGCGAGAAGCGCGCAGGACAGGGATGCCAGACGATGTTCGTTGGCCATGTCGATGCCGCTGGAGTTGGCGCGCTCGGAGCCATACAGGTCACGCGGCAGTGGAATGCGCGGGTGCGGCAGGCCGAAACCACCTTCCACGGTCGCCATCTGTTCGATGCTCGCCACCGGGTCGGCCACCAGTTCCTGAATCGAAATCGACTGGTCGGCGATACGGTTGACGAACGAAGTGTTCGCGCCGTTTTCCAGCAGACGACGAACCAGGTAGGCCAGCAGGGTTTCGTGGGTGCCGACTGGAGCGTACACGCGGCACGGACGGTTCAGCTTGCCTTCGGATACCTTGCCTACAACTTGTTCGTACAGAGGTTCACCCATGCCGTGCAGGCACTGGAACTCGTACTGGCCCGGGTAATAGTTCTGACCGGCGATGTGGTAAATGGCCGACAGGGTGTGGGCGTTGTGCGTGGCGAACTGCGGGTAGATGACTTCCGGTACCGACAGCAGCTTGCGGGCGCAAGCGATGTAGGACACGTCGGTGTACACCTTGCGGGTGTAGACCGGGTAGCCTTCCAGGCCTTCGACCTGGGCGCGCTTGATTTCGCTGTCCCAGTACGCGCCTTTCACCAGGCGGATCATCAGGCGGTGACGGCTGCGGCGAGCCAGGTCGATCACGTAGTCGATCACGTACGGGCAACGCTTCTGGTAAGCCTGGATCACAAACCCGATACCGTTCCAGCCGGTCAGTTGCGGTTCGAAGCACAGGCGCTCCAGCAGATCCAGCGACAGCTCGAGGCGGTCGGCTTCTTCGGCGTCGATGTTCAGGCCGATGTCGTATTGCTTGGCCAGCAGGGTCAGCGACAGCAGGCGCGGGTACAGCTCATCCATCACGCGCTCGTACTGAGCGCGGCTGTAGCGTGGGTGCAGGGCGGACAGCTTGATCGAAATGCCCGGGCCTTCATAAATCCCGCGACCGTGGGAAGCTTTGCCGATCGAGTGGATGGCTTGTTCGTACGAGGCCAGGTACTTCTGCGCGTCATGCTCGGTGAGTGCGGCTTCACCCAGCATGTCGTAGGAATAGCGGAAGCCCTTGGTTTCGAATTTGCTGGCGTTGGCCAGGGCTTCGGCGATGGTTTCGCCGGTGACGAACTGCTCGCCCATCAGGCGCATGGCCATGTCGACGCCCTTGCGGATCATCGGCTCGCCGCTCTTGCCGATGATGCGGCTCAGGGACGAGGTCAGGCCGGCCTCATTGTGCGTAGACACAAGCTTGCCGGTAAGCAGCAGACCCCAAGTGGCAGCGTTGACGAACAGCGACGGGCTGTTGCCCAGGTGCGGCTGCCAGTTGCCGGTGCTGATCTTGTCGCGGATCAGCGCGTCGCGGGTGCCTTTGTCCGGGATACGCAGTAGCGCTTCGGCCAGGCACATCAGTGCCACGCCTTCCTGGGACGACAGGGAGAATTCCTGCAGCAGGCCCTGAACGATGCCGGCACGACCGCCAGCACTCTTCTGGTTACGCAGTTTTTCGGCAATCGAAGCGGCGAGTTTGTTGGTGGCTTCAGCCATCGGTGCCGGCAGGCGTGCCTGCTCGATCAGCATCGGTACCACTTCCGGCTCAGGACGACGGTAGGCGGCAGTGATCGAGGCGCGCAGTACCGATTGCGGCAGGATGCTTTCGGCGAATTCGAGGAAGCACTGGTGGGCGTGATCCAGAGGCGCATCGACGGTGTCGTCGGAATCCTTGGACAAACCGCTCAGCTCGGTCAGGGTTGCACCACCCTCGAGTTTTTCCAGGTAATTGAAGATTGCCTGCTTGATCAGCCAGTGCGGCGTGCGATCAATCGAAGTCGCGGCGGCCTTGAGGCGTTCGCGGGTCGGGTCGTCGAGTTTGACCCCAAGGGTGGTGGTAGCCATGTTTTTATCCTCATGTTTGCCACGACGGCGTGGCATCAGCTGGCGGCAAGATTAGCCGTGCAATTGTCGAGGTGCAACCGGGTGCAACCCTTTTTTTGCAGGAAAAATCGGCGCCTCGTCGGGAATTGAATTCTGGTACGGGCGTGCTTCTGCTGCTTGAGGCTTTTACTTCTAGTAAAGCCTCTGGACTGCGCTAAAAGGGAGCAAAAAAACATTTGGATACGGGTAAAGCATATAGGTGCAACTGATTCCCAAAAAATGGGTTGCACCTTATTTGCTTTGTTGCATAGCATTCGCGCCCCAAGGTGCAACCCGTCGAGAAGACAGGTGTGCCGGCTGATGGCTTTCCTGGGGAAACATCAGTCATAAATGCGCGGCGTCTCGAATCGTCTGTCAAACGTCAGCGTTTGCGAGGGGTTCAACAGCCGCTGCTACATAAAAACAAAGCCAGGGCGTCACTTAATGAGCGTAACGAATCCAACCCTGATCACATTCGTGATCTACATCGCTGCAATGGTGCTGATCGGTTTCATGGCCTATCGCTCCACCAACAACCTTTCCGACTACATTCTTGGCGGTCGTAGCCTGGGCAGCGTCGTTACCGCGCTGTCTGCCGGTGCGTCCGACATGAGCGGCTGGCTGTTGATGGGCCTGCCAGGCGCTATCTACATGTCCGGTCTTTCCGAAAGCTGGATTGCCATCGGCCTGATCGTCGGTGCCTACCTGAACTGGCTGTTCGTCGCCGGCCGCCTGCGCGTACAGACCGAGCACAACGGTGATGCCCTGACCTTGCCGGACTACTTCGCCAGCCGTTTCGAAGACAAAAGCGGCCTGCTGCGGATCATCTCCGCCGTCGTGATCCTGGTGTTCTTCACCATCTACTGTGCCTCCGGCATCGTGGCCGGTGCCCGTCTGTTCGAAAGCACCTTCGGCATGTCCTACGAGACGGCGCTGTGGGCCGGCGCTGCGGCGACGATTGCCTACACCTTCGTCGGCGGTTTCCTGGCGGTGAGCTGGACTGACACCGTACAAGCCACCCTGATGATCTTCGCCCTGATCCTGACGCCGATCATCGTGCTGCTGGCCACCGGTGGCGTCGATACCACTTTCCTGGCGATCGAGGCGCAAGATCCAGCCAACTTCGACATGCTCAAGGGCACAACCTTCGTCGGCATCATCTCGCTGATGGGCTGGGGCCTGGGCTACTTCGGTCAACCGCACATCCTGGCGCGTTTCATGGCGGCGGATTCGGTCAAGTCGATTGCCAATGCTCGTCGCATCTCCATGACCTGGATGATCCTGTGCCTGGGCGGCACCGTCGCAGTAGGTTTCTTCGGTATCGCTTACTTCTCGGCCAACCCGGCCGTTGCCATGCCAGTGAGTGAGAACCACGAGCGCGTGTTCATCGAACTGGCGAAGATCCTGTTCAATCCCTGGATTGCCGGTGTCCTGCTGTCGGCCATTCTGGCTGCCGTCATGAGCACCCTGAGCTGCCAGCTGCTGGTGTGCTCGAGCGCACTGACCGAAGACTTCTACAAAACCTTCCTGCGTAAATCGGCTTCCCAGCTGGAGCTGGTCTGGGTCGGTCGTGCCATGGTGCTGCTGGTTGCCCTGGTTGCTATCGCGTTGGCCGCCAACCCGGAAAACCGCGTGCTGGGTCTGGTCAGCTACGCCTGGGCCGGTTTCGGTGCCGCGTTCGGTCCGGTGGTGCTGATCTCCGTGATCTGGAAAGACATGACCCGCAACGGCGCACTGGCCGGCATCCTGGTCGGCGCGATCACCGTGATCGTGTGGAAACACTTCGAACTGCTGGGCCTGTACGAAATCATCCCTGGCTTCATCTTCGCCAGCCTGGCGATCTACCTCGTCAGCAAAATGGGCACGCCGACTGCCGGTATGTTCCAGCGTTTTGCTGCCGCCGAAAGCGATTACCGTTTGAACAAGTGATGGGGATGCGCGCATGCGCTGACCCGAAGGCTTGAATGAAAATGGCCCGCATCCTTTTGGACGCGGGCCATTTTTTTGCATTTTCACTGCAGTGTTTTTCGCGGTTCACCCGCTCAGCCGCCAACCCCTGACTTGCCGGCCGGTAAAAGGTAAACTTCCCGGCCTTCGCAGGAGCAGCCATGAATTATCGTCACGCCTTCCACGCCGGCAATCACGCCGATGTGTTCAAACACCTGACCTTGACCCGCCTCATCGCCCTGATGTCGCGCAAGGAGCAGCCGTTTGCCTATCTCGACACCCACGCCGGTATTGGTCTGTATGACCTGCAGGGCGATCAGGCGAGTCGCACCGGCGAGTACCTGGAAGGCATTGCGCGTTTGTGGGATCAGCCGGATCTGCCGCTCCTGACTGCCGATTACATGCAGGTGCTGCACGAGATGAACCCGGATGGCCAGTTGCGCTATTACCCGGGGTCGCCGGAACTGGCGCGGCGCCTGACTCGTCCGCAAGACCGAGTGTTGCTCAACGAGAAGCACCCGGAAGACGGCCTGTTGCTCAAGGGCAACATGGCTGGCGACCGTCGAGTCAAGGTTCACCTGGGCGAGGGCTGGCATGTGTCGCGGGCCTTGCTGCCGGTGCCGGAGAAGCGTGCGGTGATGTTGATCGATCCGCCGTTCGAGAAGCTCGACGAGATGCAGCGTTGTGCCGCGTCGTTGAAGGAAGCGATTGGCCGGATGCGCCAGACCGTGGCGGCGATCTGGTACCCGGTGAAGGATCAGCGCGCTCTGCGGCGTTTCTATCAGGACCTGGCTGGCACCGGTGCGCCGAAGTTGTTGCGGGTGGAGTTGCTGGTGCATCCATTGGATACGCCGAACAGCCTGAACGGTTCCGGCCTGGCGATTGCCAACCCGCCGTGGGGGCTGGAGGAAGAGTTGCGTGAGCTGCTGCCGTGGTTGTCCGAGAAACTTGGACAGACCCAGGGTGGATGGCGGATGGATTGGTTGATCGCTGAGAGTTGATCTGTGCATCAGTGGCGTCCGGTTGGACGCCATCATTGTGTGGGAGCGAGCTCACTCGCGAAGGTCGTTAACGATACCGCGTAAAACCGGATGCCCAGTGGCGCACTTTGGTTTTTCGCGAGCGAGCTCGCTCCTGCAGTCAGTAGCTAGATAGGGCAGGTCACGCCTGTGCCGCCAATTCCGCAATACCCTTCCGGATTCTTCGCCAGATACTGCTGGTGATAGGCCTCGGCAAAATAGACGGTCGGGGCCTGTTCGATTTCGGTGCTGATTTCACCGAGACCGGCCTTGGACAGCTCAGCCTGGTACGCTTGTTTGCTCTTGAGCGCGGCGTCCAGTTGTTCAGGCGAAGTGGCGTAGATCACCGAACGGTACTGGGTGCCGATGTCGTTGCCCTGGCGCATGCCCTGAGTCGGATTGTGCAGTTCCCAGAACATCGCCAGCAGCTCCTGGTAGCTGACTTTCGCCTTGTCGTACACCACCAGCACCACTTCGGCGTGGCCGGTCAGGCCCGAGCAGACTTCTTCGTAGGTCGGGTTCGGCGTGAAGCCACCGGCGTAACCCACCACCGTGCTGACCACGCCTTCGCGCTGCCAGAAGCGGCGTTCCGCACCCCAGAAACAGCCCAGGCCGAAGATCGCGAACTCGACGTCCTCGAAGAATGGACCCAGTAGTGGGGTGTCCTTGAAGACAAAGTGCTTCTCGGGCAGGTTCATCGGGGTTTCGCGGCCAGGCAGAGCTTGTTCTTTAGTAGGGAGCACGTTTTTGTTCACCAGAATTTCCGAGCGCAGAACCATGATCAGTCCTCTCAGTCAGGATAATTAGACAGACAAGCAGTTTGCCCGAGAGTTGGATCGCTGTCAGGCGATTGGACCACGCGGGTAGCGCTTGAGCTTTTCGATCAGCTCGTTGCCCGGGATCGGACGGTCGAACAGGTAGCCCTGGCCGACGTCGCAGCGGTGACGGCGCAGGAATGACAACTGTTCGGCAGTTTCGATGCCTTCAGCCACGACCTTGAGTTTCAGGTTGTGGGCCATGGCGATCACCGCGGAGGTGATTTCCATGTCGTCCTGGTTGTCCGGGATTTCGTGGATGAAGCTTCGATCGATCTTAATGATGTCGATGGGGAATTTTTTCAAGTAACTGAGCGACGAGTAACCGGTGCCGAAGTCGTCCATGGCCAGGGTCAGGCCCAGGCGCTTGAGCTGGTCGAGCTGCAAGTGGGTGTCTTCGGTGGCTTCCAGCAGCAGGCCTTCGGTCAGCTCCAGTTCCAGCAAATGAGCGGGCAGGGCTTCTTCCTTGAGAATGTTGGCGATGGAAGCCACCAGGTCCGGATCGGAGAACTGTTTGGGCGACAGGTTGATCGCCACCTGCAGGTTGCCCAGTCCGGCGACGGTCAGCGCTTTGCTCATGCGGCAGGCCTGGCGGGCGATCCATTTGCCGATCGGAATGATCAGCCCGGTTTCTTCGGCGACGCTGATGAACTGATCCGGGCGGATCATACCCTTTTCCGGATGATCCCAGCGCAGCAGTGCTTCCATCCCCAGCAGGCGCCCGCTGCGCAGGCACAACTTGGGCTGGTAGAACACGTCGAGTTCGTTCTGGGTCAGGGCGCGGCGCAGGTTGTTTTCGACGAACAGCTTGTAGCTGGCCTCAGCGTTCAGCGCTTCGGTGAACACTTGCACCTGGTGTTTGCCATTGGCCTTGGCCTTGTGCAGCGCCAGCCCGGCGTTGCGCATCAGGGTTTGCGGGTCGCGTCCGTGCAGCGGCGCGCAGGCCAGGCCCACGGAGCCTGTGACGCTGATCAACTGGTTGTCGACGAACATCGGTTTGTCGAGGGTCGCCAGTAATTGGTTGGCCACCTGCTGACCCACCGTGAGGTCGCTGTTGTCCAGCAACACGGCGAATTCGTTACTGGCGAATCGTGCCAGGCTACCGCTTGGGATCAAGCTGTTGCGCAGACGCCGGGCCAGGCTGATCAGCAGTTTGTCGCCGGTCTGGTGGCCGAGGCTGTCGTTGATCCGCTTGAAGTTGTCGATGTCCACCAGCAACAGGCTGATCGGTGCGTCGCTGTCCCGGGCGAAGCGTTCGTCGAGGTTGCGGATGAACGCCGGGCGGTTGCCGAGATTGGTCAGGTTGTCCGTGTAGGCCAGGCGCTCGATGCGTTGCTGGGCCAGTTTGGTCTGGGTGATGTCTTCGTAAATGCCGATGTAGTGGGTCAGCTCGCGGTTGTCGCCGTAGACCTTGGAGATCGACAACTGGCCCCAGTAGGGTTCGAGGTTTTTCCGCCGGCTCTTGAATTCGCCTTGCCAACTGTTGCTTTTGGCCAGTGCCGAAGGCGCGTCGAACAGCAGTTCGCTGAGGTTCTCCAGGGCCGGCAGTTCCGACAGGCGCTGACCGTGCACTTCTTCTGTGGAGTACTGGGTGATTGCGGTGAAGCTCGGGTTGACGTACTCCACCACGCCATCGCAGTTGACCAGCAAAAAGGCGTTGGCACTTTGTTCGACCGCGCGCTGAAACAAGTGCAGGGCGTTGGTGGCGGTTCGCCGGTTGTGGTTACTGATGACCTGGGCAAACTGGTCCGCCAGTTCGCCGGCGAAGGCTATTTCGTCCGACTGCCAGGCACGGGTTGCACCGGTTTGCTCCAGGCACAAAACGCCGACTACCTGGCCATCGACGCGGATACTGGCGTCGAGCATCGCGTTGACGTCACGCGGGCGCAGGCTTTCGGCCATCTCCCGGGTGCGCGGGTCGCGCATGGCGTTATGGGCGTCGATGGCTCGACCGGTGTGCAAGGCGTCGAGGTAGTCGGGGAAAACGCTGACATCGATTGGCTGCGGCAGCAGGTATTCCTGTCTTGTGCGGTGATAGGCCGAGATCGGCACCAGCATCGAGCCTTCGAGGTGCCACAGGCTGGCGCAGTCGATTTCGTAAATGTCGCAGGCGCTGCGGGTGATCAGCTCGGCGGCTTCGCGCAGGGAGTCGTTGCTGCTGTAGCGTTGGCGGGTGAGCAGCAGTATCAGGTCCTGCTGGGCACGCGCCCGGTCCAGATGCAGCAGTTGCTCCTGCTGGGCCCGTTGATTGAGTTCCAGGGCGATTTGCAGGCGCGAGTTCTGGGTTTCCAGGTCCAGGGCCGGTTGCAGCGGGTCATCCTCGAACAGGCCGTCAATGACCAGCAGGTAGCCGCGCAACAGGTGGCGATTGTGCTGTTTGTAGGCTTCGCCAAGCTCCAGCAGATTCAGGGAGCCCGAGGCGGTGTGCAAGGTGTAGCGGATCAGGTAATGCGTGCTTTCAGTCAGCTGTTGCTGGACCGCGTCGTGCAGTAGATAGCGCGCTTCCGGCTCCATCAGGCTGGCGTAGGGCGAGCCCACCAGCGCGCACAGCTCCACGGCTGGCAGGCCGAACTGGCGCTCGCAATTGGGATCGAGAAACAGCAGCGCCCAGCTGGGTTCATTAAGCCGTTCGAAACGCAGCATGCCGAGCCGCGAGGGCACAGGCAACTGCGTCACTACCTCGGCCACCATACGGCTGGCGGCATCGGGTTGGCTTTTCATATGGAGGGAAACTCGCTTCGAATATGCTGAACGCGCTGGGCTCTCGCCCTCTTTACTGTTGCCTGCGGCAAGGTTGCATCATTGCGACACCGACTGACAAGAGAGATGAAGGCCAAGTGCTATAAGAATATGTCGGCAACGAAGTGAAATTCTGGAGTGACGGGGGTAAAACCGGTCGCCATGGGGGCTGGAAAATGTTGAATACGCCCCACATGGCGAGTCATGCCGCCATCAGACCAATGGGATGGTGACCGGCTGAAGATTCTGTCCGGTGTTATCGAAGAAACCTACGGTGATCCGGTTGCCCTCAACGGTGATGCGCGCGAAGTTGTCTGTGCCGATGACCTTGTTGCTGGTCAGGGCAAGATTGTAGCTGCCAGTGCCGACGGTGGTCAGCGGCTTGTCCAGGATGAAGTCGGCCGTTTTGGCATAAGGCAGCAGGGTGGTGTTGCACAGTGGCGAAGACACGATGGTATGCACAACAAAGTCTTTGTCCTCGGAGTGGGTCAATCGACTGGTCATCGAGCCGTGCACGTCACCGGAAACGAAAACAACGTTTTTGATCTTGTTCAAGCGAATGAACTCCAGGAGCCTGTTCCGCTGCTTGGGGAAGGACTTCCAGGCATCGCCGCCGTCGTTTTTCAGGTCGGGGTAAAACATGACCGACGTAACGATGAATTTGACTTTGGCGTTGCTGGTCAACAACCAGTCGGTCAGGGCTTTCTCTTGGGTGTGATCCATCAGTCGTCGATCATTAGGTGACAGATTGCGTTGGGTGCGAGTGTCAGTCACGAACCACTCAAGGTTGCCGTTAGTAAACTGATACCAATAGTGCTCAAGTTTGCGATTGATAGTGTTGTCAGGTGCCAGTGTATAAGCTGGACTGTGGCGGCATTGATAAAGCTGATAAGCCTTCATTGCGTTGTCGTACAGCTCATCATCGTTTGGCGCGCGCTTGGCGGGCCAGTTATCTTCGATTTCATGGTCATCAAGAATCATGTATGTGGGGGTGTTACTCATTATGTTCCTGATATGAGGTTGTGAAAAAGCCGCGCGGTATTTCCGCAGAAAATCTGAAAGTTTTCGGTCTGGAAAGGCAAAGTTAAGATCGTCGGCATAAACCTGATCGCCGACCATCACCAGGCCGTCGGTACGAAGGTTTTGATCAGCCATTACCTTGAAGATCCGATCCCCTCGTTGCGGATCCACAGCCTCTTTCGCGGTCAGGTTGAGGTAGCGGCATGAGCCAATTATGTAGCTGCGCTTGATGTCGGATTGCGCCGAGACGGTCCAGAAAGTGTGTTCTTGCTCGGGCCATGCAAAAGAGATGTCTTGCGGTCTGGTTGAACTGGCGGGGCTGCACCAGCCGGCCTGGTAAGTATATTTCATACTCGGTTGCAGATTGCTCAATACCACAACACCGGTCGTATCGTCGTTTGCCGGAAGTTCGGAGAAGTGTGGGGTGGACCATTTAAGTTCTCCGGTTCGCCGGTAACGAATAACCGCCAGCGCTGTGGTGTTGCTAGTTGTGCCGGCCAACATAATGCGAGCTTCGTTATGTGTGGTGTGACCAAGAATAGGGCCGACAATCGGGGTGTTAAGTTTCATATTCGATTCCGTCCGATAAGTTATTAGTTGTGTTGCGCAACGAAGTTAACTTTAAGTAGCTGCGTAGCTGGTTGCCTGTCGGATGATGGTGTTTTCTTATGTAGTATTTGTGAGCGCTAGTTGTCGTACTTCTGCGCTGCTAAAGTTGTGGTGTACTTTTATTTTCTGTAAGAAACTATTGCATTGATAAATACAGGGCAAAAAAAAGCCCCGCCAAATTGGCGGGGTTGAGGTACGAGCGTGGCGCTCGGAAACGTGGAACGCAATCGGCCCTCCGATGAAGGAGGGCCGGTCGGTGTTACAGGAGCATGGTGCGGATGTCGCCCAGCAGGTCGCTCAGACGCTTGGTGAAGCGTGCAGCAGCGGCGCCATTGATCACACGGTGATCGTAGGACAGCGACAGTGGCAGCATCAGTTTCGGCTGGAAGGCTTTGCCGTCCCAGACTGGCTGGATGGTTGCCTTGGAGACACCGAGGATCGCCACTTCCGGCGCGTTGACGATCGGCGTGAAGCCGGTGCCGCCAATGTGGCCGAGGCTGGAAATGGTGAAGCAGGCGCCTTGCATCTCGTCCGACGAGAGCTTCTTGGTCCGGGCTTTTTCAGCCAGGGAAGCTGCTTCGGCCGCCAGTTGCAGCAGGCTCTTCTGGTCGACGTTCTTGATGACCGGTACCAGCAGGCCATCCGGCGTGTCGACGGCGAAGCCGATGTTCACGTATTTCTTGCGGATGATCGCTTTGCCGCTTGGTGCCAGCGAGCTGTTGAAGTCCGGCAGTTCCTTGAGCAGGTGTGCGCAGGACTTGAGCAGCAACGGCAGGACGGTCAGCTTGACGCCGGCCTTCTCTGCAGCGGCTTTCTGGGCAACACGGAACGCTTCGAGTTCGGTGATATCCGCCGAGTCGAACTGCGTCACGTGCGGCACGTTCAGCCAGCTGCGGTGCAGGTTGGCAGCGCCGACCTGCATCAGGCGGGTCATCGGCACTTCTTCGATTTCACCGAAACGGCTGAAGTCCACGACCGGAATCGGCGGGATGCCCGCGCCACCGGTTGCGCCAGCAGCGGCCGGTGCTTCCTTGGCCTTCTGCATCATGGCTTTGACGTAGACCTGCACGTCTTCTTTCAGGATGCGACCGTGCGGACCGCTGGCGCCGACGGCGCTCAGCTCGACGCCGAATTCGCGGGCCAGTTGACGCACGGCAGGGCCGGCGTGAACCTTGGCACCCGGCTTGGCTGGGGCTGCGACCGGGGCAGCAACAGGTGCGGCCGCGGCAGGTGCTGCAGCGGCTGGGGCCGGAGCGCTCGGAGCAGCAGCGCCAGGTGCGGTCGCAGCAACAGGTGCAGCAGGAGCAGCGCCTTTGACTTTCAGCTTGAGTATCAGGTCGCCGGTACCGACTTCGTCATCGAGCTTGATGGAAATGCTTTCCACCACGCCAGCGGCAGGCGACGGGATTTCCATGCTCGCCTTGTCGGATTCCAGGGTGATCAGCGACTGGTCGGCGACAACGGTGTCGCCGGCCTTGACCAGGACTTCGATGATCTTGGCCTTGCCTGCCGAGCCGATGTCCGGAACGTGGATGTCCTGAACGCTGTCGGCTACCGGTGCAGCCGGGGCGGCAGCGGCAGGTGCTGGAGCAGCGGCGGCAGGTGCAGCAGTCTGAGCAGGAGCGGCAGCAGCCGGCGCAGCAGCGCCCGCCACTTCCAGGTCCAGGATCAGGTCGCCGGTGCCGACTTCGTCGTTGAGCTTGACGCTGATGGCCTTGACCACGCCAGCGGCAGGCGATGGGATCTCCATGCTGGCCTTGTCGGATTCCAGGGTGATCAGCGACTGATCAGCCGCGACGGTATCGCCGACCTTGACCTGGATCTCGATGATCTGGGCCTTGCCCGACGAACCGATGTCCGGCACGTGCACTTGCTGAACCGAAGTGGCAGCC
Organism: Pseudomonas sp. B28(2017); assembly: GCF_002113025.1. Classification (GTDB taxonomy): domain Bacteria; phylum Pseudomonadota; class Gammaproteobacteria; order Pseudomonadales; family Pseudomonadaceae; genus Aquipseudomonas. The sequence goes on from NZ_NEJH01000006.1 coordinate 109,277, forward strand.
GGCGCAGCGGCAGGAGCTGGAGCAGCGGCTGGCTTCTCTGCGGCCTTTGCTGCTGGCGCTGCGGCAGTCGCAGGAGACTGTGCAGAAGCGGGGGCAGCGGCACCTTCGACTTCCAGCTCCAGCAGTTCGTCGCCTTCTTTCAGGCGATCGCCCAGCTTCACTTTCAGGCTCTTGATGATACCGGCCTTCGGCGCAGGCACTTCCATGCTCGCCTTGTCCGATTCCAGTGTCAGGATGCTCTGGTCGGCTTCGATACGGTCGCCGACCTTCACAAACAGTTCAATTACTTCACCTTCACCGCTGCCGATGTCAGGTACGCGAATGAGTTCGCTCACAGAATCTCTCCTCAGCAGTCCAGTGGGTTGCGTTTTTCCGGGTTGATACCGAACTTGGCGATGGCCTCGGCCACCACCTTGGGTTCGATGTCGCCACGGTCAGCCAGTGCTTCCAGGGCTGCCAACACCACGAAATGACGGTCGACTTCGAAGAAATGACGCAGTTTCTTGCGGCTGTCGCTGCGGCCGAAACCGTCGGTGCCCAGGACTTTGAATTCCTTGGACGGTACCCACTGACGGATCTGCTCGGCGAACAGTTTCATGTAGTCGGTAGACGCGATGACCGGACCCTTACGGCCGTTCAGGCACTCTTCGACGTAGCTCAGCTTGGGCTTCTGGCCCGGGTGCAGACGGTTGGTGCGCTCAACGGCCAGGCCGTCGCGACGCAGTTCGTTGAAGCTGGTAACGCTCCACACGTCGGCGCCGACGTTGAACTCTTCGCGCAGGATCTTCGCTGCTTCACGGACTTCACGCAGGATGGTGCCGGAGCCCATCAGTTGAACGTGGTGTGCCGCTTCGCGGGTGTCTTCTTCGAGCAGGTACATGCCTTTCTTGATGCCTTCTTCGGCACCGACCGGCATGGCTGGCTGCTGGTACGACTCGTTCATCACGGTGATGTAGTAGAAGACGTCCTGTTGCTCTTCGGTCATCTTCTTCATGCCGTCCTGAATGATCACCGCCAGCTCGTAGCCGTAGGTTGGATCGTAGGTGCGGCAGTTCGGGATGGTGGCAGCCAGCAGGTGGCTGTGACCGTCTTCGTGTTGCAGGCCTTCACCGTTCAGGGTGGTGCGGCCGGCGGTGCCGCCGATCAGGAAGCCACGGGTGCGGCTGTCGCCAGCGGCCCAGGCCAGGTCGCCGATACGCTGGAAGCCGAACATCGAGTAGAAGATGTAGAACGGCAGCATCGGCTGGTTGTGGCTGGAGTACGAAGTACCGGCAGCGATGAAGGAGCTCATGGCGCCCGCTTCGTTGATGCCTTCTTCGAGGATCTGGCCCTTCTGGTCTTCCTTGTAGAACATCACCTGGTCTTTATCGACTGGCTCGTAGAGCTGGCCGACGGAGGAGTAGATGCCCAACTGACGGAACATGCCTTCCATACCAAAGGTACGGGCTTCGTCCGGGATGATCGGTACGATGCGCGGGCCGATTTCCTTGTCCTTGACCAGTTGCGCGAGGATCCGCACGAAGGCCATGGTGGTGGAGATTTCACGGTCGCCCGAGCCGTCCAGGATCGCCTTGAGGGTATCCAGTGGAGGGGTCGGGATGTTGAAGCTATGCGCGCGACGCTGTGGTACGAAACCACCCAGCGCATTGCGACGCTCGGCCAGGTAACGGGCTTCGGCGCTGCCTTCTTCCGGTTTGAAGAACGGCAGGTTCTCCAGCTCTTCGTCCTTGACCGGGATGTCGAAACGATCGCGGAACAACTTCAGGCTGTCGACATCGACTTTCTTGGTGTTGTGCGCAGTGTTTTTCGCTTCGCCGGCACCGGTGCCATAACCCTTGATGGTCTTGGCCAGGATGACGGTCGGTTGTTCCTTGTGGTTGACCGCTTCGTGGTACGCCGCGTAGACCTTGTACGGGTCGTGGCCGCCACGGTTGAGTTTCCAGATCTCGTCGTCGGACAGGTCGGCAACCATCGCCTTGAGTTCCGGCGTGTTGAAGAAGTGTTCACGGACGAACGCGCCGTCTTTGGCTTTGTAGTTCTGGTACTCGCCGTCGATGACTTCGTCCATGCGGCGTTGCAGGATACCGTCGACGTCCTTGGCCAGCAGTGGGTCCCAGAAACGGCCCCAGATGACTTTGGTCACGTTCCACTGAGCACCGCGGAACACGCCTTCGAGTTCCTGGATGATCTTGCCGTTGCCGCGAACCGGGCCGTCGAGGCGCTGCAGGTTGCAGTTGATGACGAAGATCAGGTTGTCGAGCTTCTCGCGGCCGGCCAGGGAGATGGCACCCAGGGATTCCGGCTCGTCGCACTCGCCGTCGCCCAGGAAGCACCAGACTTTCTGTTTGCCTGGCTGGATGAAGCCACGGTGTTCCAGGTACTTCATGAAGCGTGCCTGGTAGATGGCCTGGATCGGGCCCAGACCCATGGATACGGTCGGGAACTGCCAGAAGTCAGGCATCAGCCAAGGGTGCGGGTAGGACGACAGGCCCTGGCCGTCGACTTCCTGGCGGAAGTTGTTCATCTGGTCTTCGGTGATACGGCCTTCCATGAATGCGCGGGCGTAAACGCCTGGCGAGGTGTGCCCCTGGAAGTAGATCAGGTCGCCGCCGTGTTCGTCGGTCGGGGCCTGGAAGAAGTAGTTGAAGCCGATGTCATACAGGGTCGCACTGGAAGCGAAGCTGGAGATGTGACCGCCGAGGTCAGAATCTTTCAGGTTCGTACGCATTACCATGGCCATCGCGTTCCAGCGTACCAGCGAGCGAATGCGGCGTTCCATGAACAGGTCGCCAGGCATGCGTGCTTCGTGGGTAACGGGGATCGTGTTGCGATAAGGCGTGGTGATGGCGTAAGGCAACTGCGAACCGCTGCGGGTCGCGAGTTCACCCATACGGGTCATCAGATAGTGAGCACGGTCTTCGCCTTCTTTGTCGAGAACCGATTCCAGGGCGTCCAGCCATTCCTGGGTTTCGACGGGATCGAGGTCTTGCATGGCTTGCTCCAGGGCGGAAAGGCTACCAGAATCGGTTGCCTGAGTTAGCGACTGGCCTTGTGGGCAGACGTTATGAATTCTTGGATTGCCGACAGGTTGTTCCGGCGGCGTGTAGTTTTACTACAAATCTTCCGGCATTTCAGCCCGGCTAATGTATATACGAGTAGTAAAACTACAGGTGAGCGGCTTGTGGCCCCCGGCTGCGTTGTGAGAATAATCGTTAAGGTTGGTCTTTTTCCAACTACAAAAGGTAAAAGTTTGATGCTGGCTGCCAAAATTAAAGAAATTTCAGCTATTTCTAACTTTTGTTTGACACTCCCTCAGGTAGTGGGTTTTCGAAAACCACTACATGCAGTCCGTTGTACGCCGATCAAGGATAGACCATGAGCCTCCCTTCGTTTGCCGAACTGCCCGCCATTCTCCTGCCGTTTGTCACCCGTGCCGAGCAGTCGTTCCGGGCTGCCGTCGTCGCTTTGGGCGATGACCACGGGTTGTCTGCCTGGACGCCAGAGCGCTGGGCGCAATTTGCACGCGTCACCGCCGCCAGCGATTTCGTGATTGAACAGTGTGTTCGTGACCCTTTGATGTTGCTGCAGATGGTGCAGTCCGGCGAACTGGACCGCAGCTTTGCTCCCGGCGAGTTGTGCGCGCAGATTGCCGCCGCCGTGAGTGTGGCCGAGACCGACGATCAGCTTGGCCGCGCCTTGCGCCGTCAGCGTGCGCGCCACCAGGTGCGGATCATCTGGCGCGACCTGACCCGCCAGGCCGATTTGATCCAGACCTGTCGTGACCTCTCGGACATGGCCGATGCCAGTATCGATCAGGCCTATCAATGGTTGTACGTGCGACATTGCCAGCAGTTCGGCGTGCCGACCGGCCGGCGCAGCGGCGAGCCGCAGCAGATGGTCATTCTTGGCATGGGCAAGCTCGGCGCGGTGGAGCTGAACCTGTCCTCGGACATCGATCTGATCTTTGCCTACCCCGAGGGTGGCGAAACCGTCGGCGTGAAACGCCCGCTGGATAACCAGGAGTTCTTCATTCGTCTGGGGCAGCGGCTGATCAAGGCTCTGGACCCGATGACCGTCGACGGCTTTGTGTTCCGCGTCGACATGCGCTTGCGCCCCTACGGTTCGGCAGGCGCGCTGGTGCTGAGCTTCAATGCGCTGGAGCAGTATTACCAGGACCAGGGGCGCGACTGGGAACGCTACGCCATGATCAAGTCGCGGGTGGTGGCCGGCGACCAGGTGGCCGGTGCGCAACTGCAAGACATGCTGCGGCCATTCGTTTACCGGCGTTACCTGGACTTTTCGGCCATCGAAGCGCTGCGCACCATGAAGCAGCTGATCCAGCAGGAAGTGCGGCGCAAGGGTATGGCCGACAACATTAAGCTGGGTTCCGGTGGTATTCGTGAAGTCGAGTTCATTGCCCAGGCGTTCCAGCTGATTCACGGCGGCCGCGATTTGAGCTTGCAGCAGCGCCCACTGTTAAAGGTGCTCAGCACACTGGAAGGCCAGGGTTACCTGCCGCCGGCCGTGATCAGCGAGCTGCGTGAAGGTTACGAATTCCTGCGTTACACCGAACACGCGATTCAGGCGATTGCCGATCGCCAGACGCAAATGTTGCCCGATGGAGAGCAGGATCAGGCGCGTATTGCCTTTATGCTGGGTTTCGCCAACTGGACGGCTTTCCACGAACAACTGATGTATTGGCGCGGCCGCGTGGCCTGGCACTTCGGACAGGTGATCGCCGATCCCGACGAAGAGCAGGGCGCCGAAAGCGAAGTGGTGGTCGGCGGTGAATGGTTGCCGCTGTGGGAGGAGGCTCAGGACGATGAGGCCGCTTGCCGCCAACTGGAAGAGGGTGGTTTCAAGGATGCCCCCAAAGCCTTGAAAGCCTTGGCCGGCTTGCGCAGCAGCCCGCAATTGAGGGCGATGCAGCGTCTGGGGCGCGAACGTCTCGATGCTTTTATTCCGCGTTTGCTGGCTCAGGCCGTGGAGCATGACAATCCGGACCTGGTACTGGAACGGGTGCTGCCGCTGGTTGAAGCCGTGGCCCGTCGCTCCGCGTACCTGGTGCTACTGACCGAGAACCCCGGCGCGCTACGGCGTTTGCTGACGCTGTGCGCGGCGAGCCCGTGGATCGCCGAGCAAATCACTCGTTTCCCGTTGCTGCTCGACGAATTGCTCAACGAAGGCCGGCTGTTCAAGCCGCCGTTGGCCCCAGAGCTGGCGGCCGAGTTGCGCGAGCGCCTGACACGGATACCCGAGGACGACCTCGAACAGCAGATGGAAGCTCTGCGCCACTTCAAGCTGGCACACCGCTTGCGGGTGGCCGCTTCGGAAATCGCCGGCAGCCTGCCGTTGATGAAGGTCAGCGATTACCTGACCTGGCTCGCTGAAGCGATCCTGGAACAAGTGCTGGCACTGGCCTGGCGCCAGACCGTGGCCAAGTACGGCACGCCGCTGCGCACCGATGGCACCTTGTGCGATCCCGGTTTCATCATTGTCGGTTACGGGAAAGTCGGCGGCCTGGAACTCGGGCATGGTTCGGACCTGGATCTGGTGTTCATCCATGACGGTGATCCGCAGGCCGAAACCGATGGACCCAAACCCATCGATGGTGCGCAGTTTTTCACCCGTCTGGGGCAGCGGATCATTCATTTGCTGACGGCGCAGACCAACTCCGGGCAGTTATATGAAGTGGACATGCGTCTGCGGCCGTCCGGCGCGTCGGGGTTGCTGGTGAGTTCCCTGGGGGCGTTTGCCCGTTATCAGGAAAACGAAGCCTGGACCTGGGAGCACCAGGCGCTGGTGCGGGCGCGAGTGCTGGTGGGCAGTCAGGATGTCGGCCAGGCATTCGAGAAAGTCCGTGCCGCGATTTTGGGCAAGCCACGTGATTTGCCGACCCTGCGCCAGGAGGTCAGCGAGATGCGCGCCAAGATGCGCGATAACCTCGGCAGCAAGAGCACGGCGGCCGGCACCGGGGCGAATGCCTTCGAAGCCACGGCGCCGTTCGATATCAAGCAGGACGCCGGAGGTATCGTCGATATTGAATTTATGGTGCAATACGCGGCCTTGGCGTGGTCTGAAACACACCCGCCATTGCTGCGCTGGACGGATAATATCCGCATTCTGGAAGAGCTGGAACGTGAAGGGCTGATGCCCGTCGAAGATGCCGGCCTGTTGCGTGAAGCGTATAAAGCGTACCGTTCCGCTGCCCACCGGCAGGCTCTGCAGAAGAACCCGGGGGTGATACCGGCTGACCAGTTCGCGGACGAACGGCAGCAGGTCATGCGGATCTGGCGAGAGCTGGGTCTACGCTGAAACGGGGTATTTGATACGCCAATATTCCCTGTAGGAGCGAGTCTGCTCCGGGCGGCGATCCGACGATGGTCGTTAACGATAACGCGACGAGCCTGACGCCCCGCGGAGTTTTCAGGTTCATCGTCGGAACGCCGCCCGGAGCAAGCTCGCTCCTGCGGTAGTAGATTTGCGGTGTTTTGTAGAATTATCGAGGCGGGGAGGCGTAGGCCTCCCCGGTTCGTTTATGGAAACCACATGAAAACTCTGATCGTTGGGCCCAGTTGGGTCGGTGACATGGTGATGGCGCAGACACTTTTCCAGTGTCTGAAACAGCGCCACCCGCAGTGCGAAATCGACGTGCTGGCCCCCGAGTGGAGCCGGCCGATTCTTGAGCGCATGCCCGAAGTTCGCCAGGCCTTGAGCTTTCCGCTCGGTCACGGTGTCCTGGAGCTGGCGACGCGCCGACGCATCGGCAAATCTCTGACCGGCCAGTACGATCAGGCGATCCTGCTGCCCAATTCCCTGAAGTCGGCGCTGGTGCCGTTCTTTGCCGGCATCCCGAAACGCAGCGGCTGGCGTGGCGAATTCCGTTATGGCTTGCTCAATGACGTGCGCACGCTGGATAAAGATCGTTATCCGCTGATGATCGAGCGCTTCATGGCCCTGGCTTACGAACCGGGCGTCGAGCTGCCAAAACCCTATCCGCGTCCGGCGCTGCAGATCGACCCGGTTACCCGCGAAGCGGCACTGGCCAAGTTCGGCCTGACCCTCGACCGTCCGGTGTTGGTCCTGTGTCCCGGCGCCGAGTTTGGCGAGTCCAAGCGCTGGCCGTCCGAGCATTACGCCAAGGTCGCCGAAACGAAGATCCGTGAAGGCTGGCAAGTCTGGCTGTTCGGTTCGAAAAACGATCACGCCGTGGGCGAAGACATCCGTGCGCGGCTGATTCCCGGCCTGCGAGAAGAATCGGTCAACCTCAGCGGCGGCACCTCGCTGGCCGAAGCCATTGACCTGATGTCCTGTGCCGATTCGGTGGTGTCCAACGACTCCGGCCTGATGCACGTCGCCGCTGCGCTGAACCGCCCGCTGGTGGCGGTCTACGGTTCGACGTCGCCGGGCTTCACGCCGCCGCTGGCCGAGCATGTCGAGATCGTGCGCCTGGGCATTGAATGTAGCCCATGCTTCGACCGCACCTGCCGGTTCGGCCATTACAACTGCTTGCGCCAGCTCATGCCGCAAGCGGTGAACGAAGCCTTGCAGCGTTTGCAGGGCACTGTGGTCGAGGTCAAATAGTTTGCGGGTTCTGTTGATCAAGACTTCTTCGCTGGGTGACGTCATTCACGCGTTGCCGGCGTTGACTGACGCGGCGCGGGCGATTCCCGGCATCAAGTTCGACTGGGTGGTGGAAGAAGGTTTTGCCGAGATCCCGACTTGGCATCCGGCGGTGGGCAAGGTGATTCCGGTGGCGATCCGTCGCTGGCGCAAAAACATCTGGCAGACCATCAAGAGCGGCGAGTGGAAGCGCTTCAAGCAAAGCGTTCGTGCCACGAAATATGACCTGGTGATCGACGCCCAGGGCTTGCTGAAAAGCGCCTGGCTGACCCGTTACGTCAAGGCACCGGTGGCCGGCCTCGATAAAAGCTCTGCACGCGAACCCATTGCTGCGCGCTTTTACGATCGACGCCTGGCCGTTGCCCGCGGGCAGCACGCGGTGGAGCGAGTGCGCCAGTTGTTCGCCATCGCGTTGGGCTATGACTTGCCCAAAGGCCTGGGCGACTACGGACTGAGTGTCGAGCGCCTGGTGGAATTGCCGCGCAAGAATCCTTACGTGGTGTTTCTGCATGGCACCACCTGGGACACCAAACACTGGCCCGAAGCCTATTGGCGCGAGCTGACCGAACGGGTCGGCTACCTTGGCGTCGGCGTGAAGTTGCCCTGGGGCAATGCGCAGGAGAAAGCCCGGGCCGAGCGTATCGCTGCGGGTTTCAAGCACGCCGAGGTGCTGCCAAAACTGAATCTGGCAGGTGTCGGCAAGGTGCTGGCCGGCGCGCAAGCCTGCGTGGCGGTGGACACCGGCCTCGGCCATCTGGCCGCCGCGCTGGATGTGCCGACGCTGTCGCTGTTCGGCCCGACCAATCCCGGGCTGACCGGCGCCTACGGCAAGGTGCAGATTCACATGGCCAGCGACTTCCCGTGCGCGCCGTGCCTGCAAAAGAAATGCACCTATCAACCGACGGCCGACGATGCCCGTCAATTTGACCTGAAACGCGAGTGGCCGTTGTGCTTCACGCGTCTGAATCCCGAGCGTGTCGCCAGCCGACTGAGCACGTTGTTAATGGCTGAGGAGCTGCGCTGATGCAATTGGCATTTGTTTTGTACAAATATTTTCCGTTCGGCGGCTTGCAGCGCGATTTCATGCGCATCGCCCTGGAATGCCAGAAGCGCGGTCACCAGATTCGCGTCTACACGCTGATCTGGGAAGGCGACGTGCCGCCGGGTTTCGAAGTGCTGGTGGCGCCGGTCAAGGCGTTCTTCAACCATCGGCGCAACGAAAAACTCAGCGAATGGATGGAGGCGGACCTGGCCCGGCGCCCGGTCGACCGCCTGATCGGCTTCAACAAGATGCCGGGCCTGGACGTCTACTACGCCGCCGACGGCTGCTTTGAAGACAAGGCGCAGAACCTGCGCAATTCGCTGTATCGCCGCTGGGGCCGCTATCGCCACTTCGCCGAATACGAGCGGGCAGTGTTCGCCAGGGACGCCAAGACCGAAGTATTGATGATTTCCGAGGTGCAGCAGCCGCTGTTCATCAAGCATTACGACACGCCGCTGGAGCGTTTCCACCTGCTGCCACCGGGTATCGCCCAGGATCGTCGCCGGCCGGCCGATGCCGATGAGATTCGTGCCGGGTTCCGCGCTGAGTTCAATCTCAAGGGCGACGAACTGCTGCTGGTGCAGATCGGCTCCGGGTTCAAGACCAAAGGTGTTGACCGCAGCCTCAAGGCACTGGCGGCATTGCCTGCCGAGTTGAGGAAGCGCACCCGGCTGTTTGTAATTGGCCAGGATGACCCCAAATTATTCCAGATGCAGAGTGCGACACTGGGGCTCGGCGACAACGTCACGTTCCTCAAGGGGCGCAGTGATATCCCGCGTTTCCTGTTGGGTGCCGACCTGTTGATCCACCCGGCGTACAACGAAAATACCGGCACCGTGCTGCTCGAAGCGCTGGTGGCCGGTTTGCCGGTGCTGGTGAGCGCGGTGTGCGGTTACGCCCATTACATCGCCGAGGCCGATGCCGGTCTGGTGCTGGACGAACCGTTCGATCAGGCACAGTTGACGCAGTACCTGACCGGCATGTTGAACGACGCTCAAGCAAGGGCGGCCTGGAGCCGCAATGGTCTGGCCTACGCCGAGACGGCCGACCTCTACAGCATGCCGCAGCACGCGGCCGATGTGATTCTGGCGGAGCACGCTTAAATGAAGTTGATGCTGGCTGAACCGTTCAAGAGCCTCTGGGCCGGACGCGACCCGTTCGCCGAAGTCGAGGGGCTCAAGGGCGAGGTGTACCGCGAGCTGGAAGCACGCCGGACGTTACGCACGGAAGTCGACGGCAACGGGTTTTTCGTGAAAATCCATCGTGGCATCGGCTGGGGCGAAATCTTCAAGAACCTGCTCACTGCCAAGCTTCCTGTACTGGGTGCCGGTCAGGAGTGGCAGGCCATTCAGCGCCTGCAGGAAGCCGGTGTGCCGACCATGACCGCTGTCGCATATGGCGAGAAGGGCCGCAACCCGGCCGACCAGCACTCGTTCATCGTCACCGAAGAGCTGGCGCCCACGGTCAGTCTCGAAGATTTCAGCATTAATTGGATCAGGCAGCCGCCCGAGCCAAAGCTCAAGCGCGCGCTGATCGCTGAAGTTGCACGCATGACCGGTATGATGCACCGCGCCGGGGTGAACCACCGCGACTGCTACATCTGCCATTTCCTGCTGCACACTGACAAGCCGGTGACCGCGGAGGACTTCAAGCTCTCGGTGATCGACCTGCACCGCGCCCAGACCCGCCCGGCAATTACTTCGCGCTGGCGAAACAAGGATCTGGCGGCCCTGTACTTTTCCGCGCTGGACATCGGTCTGACTCGACGCGACAAGCTGCGTTTCCTCAAGGGCTATTTCCAGCAGCCGCTGCGTCAGGTCCTGAGTGAAGAGGCCGCTTTGCTGGCATGGCTCGATGGCAAGGCCAATAAGCTCTACGAGCGTAAACAGCGATACGGGGATGCGCTCTGATGTCGGGTTGGAGACTGGAGCCGGCCTACAGCGACCTGGCCGATGACTTTGGCAGCCTCGAGGCTGTGTTTGCGCTGCAAGGCGAGCAGATCACCAGTGACCTGCTCTCGGAGGTCATCCGTGTCGAGCGCAATGGCGTCAACTATTACGTCAAGCGCTACGTGGGTGCTGGCAGAGGCTTGCGGCGTTACCTGGGCAAACCTCGGGTGAAGATGGAATGGCAGAACCTCAAGCGCTTCGCCAAGTGGGGTATCCCCACTGCCGAAGTGGTGGCCTGGGGGCTGGAACGGCGAGGTGTGGCCTACGCTCGCGGCGCGATGATAACCCGGGAGCTACCGCGTACCGAAGACTTGTCGGCACTGGCCGAGCGGCGCGATCCGAAACTGTCGGATCGCGCTTGGGTCGACACTGTCAGTCGTCAGTTGGCCCAGTACACCCGGACCATGCACGACCACCGTTTCACTCATAACGACTTGAAGTGGCGCAACCTGCTGATCGACGATGAGGCCCGACTGTTTTTGATCGATTGCCCCAACGGCGATTTCTGGCGCGGTTTCTGGCTCAAGTACCGTATCACCAAGGATCTGGCGTGCCTGGACAAGGTTGCCAAGTATCAACTGTCGGCGACCCAGCGGCTGCGCTTTTACTTGCAGTACCGCAACCGGCCCCGGCTCAACGCTGCGGACAAAAAACGCATCCGGCACGTGTTGAGGTTTTTCGAGGGGCGCGAATGACTGATTTTCTGGCTGCTGAAGACCGTGCGCTGCTTGAGCGCCATGGCCTCGGCACGTTCGATGCACTCTGGACCAGGCAACTCGATGCGGTGGACGAACCCAACACCGGTCGCGGGGGCTGGAGCAGCGTGTTTCGGCTGGATCTGGAAGGTCATGGTTTCTACCTCAAGCGTCAAAGCAACTACCTGACCCGTACGTTACGCGCCCCCTTCGGCGAGCCAAGTTTCGCTCGCGAGTTTCGTAACATCTCCCGTTATCAGAAGTTGGGGGTTCCAGCGCTGGAAGCGGTGTTCTACGGGGAGCGCAAGGTCAATGGCGAAGTGCGCGCGATCCTGGTGACCCGCGCCCTGGACGGTTGGGACGACCTCGAATCGCTGCTGCAGCGTTGGGATGAATTGAGCCCTGAGCAGCACTCGGAAATCCTCAAGGCCAGTGGTGAGCTGGCCCGGCAACTGCACGCTGCACGCCAGGTGCATGGGTGCTTCTATCCCAAGCATATTTTCATGCGCGCCACCGGCAGCGGCTATCAGGCTCAATTGATCGATCTGGAAAAAACCCGACCGCTGCTGTACGGGCAGCGTGACCGGATCAAGGATCTGGAACCGCTGGCGCGCCGCGCACCCGAGTGGGGCGAGTCGCAACTGCGGCAATTACTGGCCGCCTATCTGGATCAGTCGCAGGACAGCTCGCTGGTCGACAGCTGGCTGCAGCGTTTGACCGTGCGGCGCAGTCAAAAGAGGCCACGCTGATGCGTTTGTCAGAACTGAAGGCCGCTGGCCGCTATCCCGTATTGCCGCTGAGCGTATCGCTGGCCGATGCCGCCGGCCCCGCCGAGCTGCAACTGCTGAGTCTGTTGCGGGTCTTGCCGGGGCAGCGTTATGTCGGTGCCGGCGTCTGGCGTGGCCGGCCGGTGTTGGCCAAATTGCTGGTCGGCAGCAAGGCCGCACGGCATTTTCAGCGTGAACTGGACGGCGTGCGCCTGCTTTCCGCCCAGGGGCTGACCACCCCGCAGCTGTTGGCCGATGGCCTGAAGGACGGCGAAGGTGGCTGGCTGCTGTTTGATTTCCTTGAGCATGCCGAAAGTCTGGGCGACACCTGGAAGCAGGTTGAACAGCAGCCTGTACTGTCCGATGGGCAAGGGGCGGTGTTGGCCGAGGCGTTGGGTGCGATCGGCCAGATGCATCGCAAGGGCCTGTGGCAGGAAGACCTGCACCTGGACAACTTGCTGCGTCAGGGCGGTCGCCTGTATCTGATCGATGGCGCGGGTATCTGTTGCGAGACGCCCGGCCAGCCGCTGTCACGGCAGAAAGTCCTGGAAAACCTCGGGGTGTTCTTTGCCCAGCTGCCGAAGCCGATTGAGCCTTTCATTGAAGAATTGCTGGTGTATTACCTGCTCAGCAACGGCGAACACGCCTTGCCCATGGAGGCGTTGCAGAAGCAGATCGACAAGGTCCGCAGCTGGCGCCTCAAGGACTTCCTGAACAAGGTCGGCCGCGAGTGCACGCTGTTCAGCGTCCAGCGCGGGGCCTTCGGATTGCGGGCGATTCGCCGCGAGGAAGAGTCGTCGATGGGGGCGGTGCTGGAGCAGGCCGATACCTTGCTCGACCAGGGGCATCTGTACAAGACCGGCGGGGCGGCGAGCGTCGGCAAGGTCGAGGTGGATGGCCGCACGCTGGTGATCAAGCGCTACAACATCAAGGGTTTCGCCCACTGGCTCAAGCGCTTCTGGCGCCCGAGCCGGGCCTGGCATTCATGGCGCGAAGGCAACCGCCTGGCGTTCCTCGGGATTGCCACGCCCAAGCCGCTGGCGTTGCTGGAAAAACGTTTTCTGTGGCTGCGCAGCCGGGCTTACCTGATCACCGAGTATCTGCCGGGGCCGGACATCATCGAGCGTTTTGCACCGTACGTTGAAAACGGCGATGCGCCTGAAGCTGAATTGCTGGCGCTGGATCACCTGTTTGCCGAGCTGATTCGCGAGCGGATCAGTCATGGGGACTTCAAGGGTCACAACCTGTTCTGGCAGCAGGATCGCTGGGCATTGATCGATCTGGATGCGATGCGTCAGCATGGTTCGGTGGGCAGCTTCGCTCCGGCTTATGCCCGGGATCGGGCGCGGTTCATGCGCAACTGGCCTGAAGGCAGTGCCCTTTATCAGGTCATCGATCAGCGGTTGCCCAAAGACCTCCCCAGCGCTGGCTGAATCAGGACCTTCGGTCCTGTCGCGGGCTTGCTCCGGGCGGCGATCCGACGATGAGGCCCGAACAGTCAGCGAAGATCAGGGACAAGTTCCTGTGAGCCGTCCTGCGCGCGGATAAAAGTGCCGCAAGGTCCCCGCCGTAGTTGCTTGCCACTTGCGGCTAGAGGCTTGCTGCTGCTTTTACGCTATAATCCCGCCCTTTAGCTGTCTCTCGCCCATTGCGAGGGCACATTAATTCTTGAGGCGCTTGCGCCTGCATGCAGACTAAAGAGGCTAGACCCCTGTGGCATTGACGATTCTTGGCCTGTCCGGCGCCCTTAGCCATGATCCTTCCGCAGCCCTGTATATCGACGGCAAGCTGGTCGCGGCGGCTGAAGAGGAACGCTTCGTACGCGATAAACATGCAAAGAACCGCATGCCCTACGAATCGGCGAAATTCTGCCTGGAACAGGCCGGTATCAAGCCGTCCGATGTCGACGTGGTGGCGATCCCGTTCGCCCCGATCAGCCTGTTCGGCAAGGCTCGCTGGCAGTACGCCAAGCGTTACTGGTACGCCCCGGACCGTGCACTCGACGCGATCCTGATGGGCAACCGTCGCTACAAGCGCTATCGCAACAAGATCGTCTGGTGCCTGGAACAACTGGGTTTTGATCCGAAGAAGATCAAGATCGAGCCGGTCGAACACCACCTGGCCCACGCTTCCAGCGCTTATCACTGCTCCGGTTTCAAAGAGAAAACCGCGATCCTGGGCATCGACGGCAAGGGCGAGTACGCCACGACCTTCTTCGGTTATGGCGTAAACGGCAAGATCCACAAGATCAAGGAGTTCTTCGATCCGGACTCCCTCGGCGGCCTGTACGGCGCGATCACCGAATTCCTCGGTTTCGATATGCTCGACGGTGAGTTCAAGGTCATGGGCATGGCGCCGTACGGCGACGCCAGCAAATACGATTTCTCACGCCTGGCTTCGTTCGAAAACGGCGAGCTGGTGATCAACACCGATTACGCCAACGTCATCGGCCTGCGTCGCTATAAAGAGAAGGGCAAGGGTTACTACTTCTCGCCGAAGCTGATCGAGTGGCTGGGTCCAAAGCGCGAAGGCGACATCGCCGACGAGCCTTACATCCACTACGCCGCCAGCATTCAAGCGCTGTTCGAAAAAATTGCGCTGCAGATGATCGATTACTACCTGGGCGACGTGCTCAAGGAGACCGGCAAGCTGGCCTACGCCGGTGGCTGTGCGTTGAACGTCAAGCTGAACCAGAAAATCATCGCCCGCGACGACGTCAAAGAGCTGTTCGTGCAGCCTGCGTCCGGCGATGCCGGTACCGCGGTGGGTGCAGCGGCCTACGTCTCTCACGCCCGTGGCGTACCGGTCGAGAAGATGGAACACGTCTACCTCGGCCCGTCGTACAGCAACGAAGACGTGATCGCGGCCTGCGCCCGTCACGCCAACAAGCCGACATGGCGCAAGCTCGACAACATGCCGGAGCAGATCGCCAAAATCATGGTCGATGGCAACCCGGTGGCCTGGTTCCAGGGCCGCATGGAATTCGGTCCGCGTGCACTGGGTGGTCGTTCGATCATCGGTTGCCCGAGTGTGGCCGGCGTGGCCGACCGCATCAACCACCAGATCAAGTTCCGCGAGCGCTGGAGGCCTTTCTGCCCGTCGATGCTCGACACCGTGGCGCCGCAGATGATCAAGATCGATCACCCGGCGCCGTTCATGACCTTCACCTTCGAAGTGGCTGAAGAGTGGAAAACCCGCGTGCCGGAAGTCGTCCACGAAGACGGCACCTCCCGTGCCCAGGTGCTCAAGCGCGAATACAACCCGCGCTACTACGACATGATGAAAGCGCTGGAAGTGCTCACCGGCAACGGTGTGTCGCTCAACACGTCGCTCAACCGTCGCGGCGAACCGATGATCTGCTCGCCGACCGATGCGCTGAATATGTTCTTCGGCTCGGATCTACAGTATCTGATCATGGAAGACATCCTGGTGGTCAAAGAGGGCGCGAACGCCTATGACACGTTCGGCTGAACGCCATGTGCTGCAGTTCTGCCACGGCTATGACGGGCCGTTTCTGGACTGCGCGCGGCAGTACGCCAGCCTGTTCGCTGGGACCGGTTATCGAGTGACCACGGTGTTTCTCACCGGGGCTGCTGATGCCGAAGTCGCCGCGGGCTGCGCTTCCGACGAAGTGCTATTCATGGAGTACAGCTCCAAGGCCATTCGCGGCCTGAAGCTGGGAGCCATCGGCGATCTGCGCAAGATCGCCGCGTCGCGCAACTTCAGTTTCTGCATCGCTCACCGCTTCAAACCCATCTATATCGCCTTGCTCGGTACGTCGTTGCCGGTCATTGGCGTGCACCACGGGTTTGAAGACTACAAGCGCGGCAGTCGTAAACTGTTCGCGCATATATTCCGCAAGCGTTTGAGTCTGCTCGGTGTGTCCGACGCGGTGCGCGACGACATGCGCGATTGCCTGCCGAAGTGGCCGGCTTCGAGAATTCAGACGTTGTACAACCGCATCGACGTGGATGCCTTGCAAACCACCCAGGTGTCGGCTCGCGAGGCCCGGGAAACCCTCGGTCTGGCGGCGGATGCCTGGATCGTCGGCAACGTCGGACGGCTGCATCCGGACAAGGACCAGGCCACGCTGCTGCAGGGGTTCGCCGAGGCGTTGCCGAGGTTGCCGGCCAACAGCCAGCTCGTCATTCTCGGTAAAGGACGCCTGGAGGAAAAGCTCAAGGCTCAGGCCCGAGAGCTGGGCATTGGTGACCGGGTGTTGTTCCTCGGTCAGGTGCCGGATGCGCGCAACTACTTCCGGGCCTTCGATGTGTTTGCCCTGAGTTCCGATCACGAACCGTTCGGCATGGTGCTGCTGGAGGCCATGGCCGCCGGCGTACCCTTGCTGGCCACGGCCTGCGGCGGAGCGAAGGAAGTGGTCGAAGGCGTGGGCATCCTGTTCCCGTTGGGCGATGCCGGGCATCTGGCCCAAGGGCTGCAGCATCTGGCCGGCATGGATGATCAGCAGCGCCGACAGTGTGCCGAGTTGATGCTCGAACGCTTGCGCGAGCGCTTTTCCGACCGTGCGGTGCGCGATGCTTTCTGGCACTTGCCACATGTTACCGAACTGGCACAGAGGGGCTGATGCTCAACCGATTTCAAGGCTGGCGCGAGCGTGGCTGGGCGGTAGTCGACGCCTCGACTTACGCCGAAACCTGGCAGCGATATGGCGGCAGCGTCGCGACTCATCCCATGGTGGTCGAGCGGCTGGCGACACTGGCCGACATTCCGGTGCGCTACCTGGCCTGGCTGCAGGGTGGTGAGATCAAGGCGGCGATCCCGACCTGGGGGCGCGACCTGGCTTTGTCCAAGGACGTGCTCAAGCGTCGCGGCAAAAAAGGTCTGTTCGACCTGGGCAACGCCGAAATCATCCTGCCGGCCGCTGCCGATGCCACGGCGCCGTTGCGCCATCGCGCGCGGTATCTGTCGGCGCTGAACGAAGGCCGTTTCACTGGCATCAGGTTGCAAGCCGAACAACTGGCCATGGCCCGCACACCCGAAGAGCTGTCGAAAAAGTTTCGCTACAACCAGCGCCGCGAATTGCGTTTGCTGGAAGAGGCCGGTGGCGTGGTGCGGCCGGTATCGGAGTTTTCCAGCTTCGATCTGGCGGCTATTTATTGCGACCTGTTCCAGCGCCGCTGGGGCTTCCCGGCGACGGGTGCCGAACGCATGGCCGACGTCATCGAGTTGCTGCGCGAGTTGCTGATCGGCTCGGTGATTTTCCTCAACGATGCGCCGATTGCGATTCAATTGGTGTACCGCGTCGAAACCCCGCAATGGATCAGCGTCGAGTACATCAACGGTGGGGTCGATCCGCAAACCCGTGAGTTCAGCCCCGGCAGCGTGCTGAGTTTTCTCAATACGCAAAGCGCCTGGGAACATGCCCGGGCGCAGGACAAACCGCTGCGCTTTTCCTTCGGCCGCGCCGACCGCGAGTACAAGGATCGCTGGTGCAATCCTGTGCCGGTCTTCACCGTATGAGCCAAGTCATGAGCCGCAAACAGCAACTGCTCAAGCGTCATCGGCGCAACAAACGAATCGGCCTGTTGATTGCGCTGGTGTTGTTGATCGTCATCGGTGTGCTGGTGGCCTGGTGGTTACCGCTGGTGCTGGCGGTTCTGGGCTGGATTGCCCACGAAGCCTGGTTTTCCGATCATCTGTTCTACGCACCGAAAGACGATTACCAGTACAGCTTTCCCCCGTACACGTCACAGCCCAAGGTGCACCTGAGTGGTGAACATTTGCGGCTGGACGAGGGTGTGATGCTGCTCGACGACGCGACGCTGGTGCTGGCCCTGCGGGTAAAAAGCACCTGGCTGGGGCGTTTTATCGATCCGGTGGTCGAGTTGGCAGGGGGTGAAAGCCCTGATCGACAAACCTTCGAGCGCGGCGTAAACGGCCTGCGTTACCTCAATCTCAGTGGCCAGGCTCAGGCGCTGTCGCGTGGTGACCTGCGCTTGCGCGGGCGTTACTGTCGTGTGTTCGGCGAGCCTGTGCTGTGGGCGTTCGAGCATCCGGATTACCGGCGTCAGCGGGTGATGGTTATCGCGCCCCACGCTGATGACGCCGAGCTGGCGGCCTACGGTTTGTACAGTCAGGCAGATGAAACCTGGATCGTCACGCTGACAGCGGGTGAAATCGAAGCCGAACACTATCAGCAGATGGGCCTGAACAAGGTCGAGGCGGCTCGCTTGAAAGGCCGTCTGCGCGCATGGGACAGCATTGCCGTGCCACGCTGGGCCGGTGTACCCGAGGCTCACTGCGTACAACTGGGTTACTTCTGCCTGCAATTGCCGAACATGCAGGCCGCGCCTGCCGTGGCGGCGGGATCGCGGGAAGCGGACCTGAGCGACACGCGGCTGTTCCGTCAGTTGAACCCTTTCGCGCTGCCCGGCGATGTCGATGGCGCGCCGACCTGGAACAATCTGCTGGCGGATCTGCGAGAGTTGCTGCTGCGCGCCCGGCCCGAGGTCATCGTCCTGCCGCATCCGACCCTGGATCCGCATCCCGATCATATCTGCGCCCAGGCGGCAGTCCTTGAAGCCTTGCAAGGTCTGGACTGGCAGCCGACCACACTATTGGGCTACGCCAACCACCTGCACGACAACGACCGCTGGCCGATGGGCGATAGCGGTGACGGCATCGCCTTGCCGCCGGCCTTCGATTCGGTTCAGCCGATGCAGCCTTATTGCCTGGCGATGCCGCTCGAGCAACAGCGAGACAAAGCCATGGCGTTGGGCATGATGCACGACCTGCAACCGGCGATGCCATTCAAGCGTCGCTTGCGTCGGCTGATACAACGGTTGTTGGCCGGTCGGTTGCCACCAACCTATGGCGAGAACGAGTTCTTTCGCAAGGCAGTCCGGCGCCACGAGCTTTTGTGGTCCATCAAGCACACACCAGGTAATGTTACTCAGCGGGGAGAGTTATGAGTCAGCGGTCAAAGGTCCTGCAGCTGCAGCCTGACTACAACGTCAAAGCCCATGATTTCGCCGACCTCGCGGAGCAGATCGTCAAGGCCCTGCCCAGTGATCGCTATGAAGTGACCGCCGCGTTTCTGCGCGGCAAACCCGGGCCGGGCGAAGCGGTGAGCCGAGCCGACCGTTCGGTGTACTTCGAGTTTTCCGACAAGTCCCTCAAGGGTATGCGCCTGCGGGCGATGTGGCAGCTGTACAAGTTCTGCCGGCGGGAAAAATTCGATGTGGTGATCTGCAACCGCTTCAAGCCGGTGAACATGATGCTGGCGCTCAATCGCTGGTTGAAAGTGCCATTGTGCATTGGCATTTCCCACGGATTTGGCGAGTACGACCGTTTTTACCGGCGCCGCCAGACCCAGCGCCTGATCGATCGTCACTGGCGCTTCGTTGGCGTGTCGCCAGCGGTGAAACAGTATCTGCTGGACTGTGACTGTGGTTTCACCGACCAGAATACCTACGCCATCACCAATGCCATCGACATCGAGCAAGCCGAAGGTCTGCAACACAGTCGTGAAAAGGCCCGCGAAATGCTGGGCATCGATCCGGCGGTGCGGCTGATCGGTGCGTTGGGGCGACTGGTGCCGGTCAAAGGCCATATCTATTTGCTGCAGGCCTTTGCCGCGCTCAAGGACAAATACCCGAATACCCAACTGGCGATCATTGGTGCCGGCCGCGAAGAGTCACGCCTGGCCGCGGAAATCGACCGTCTCGGCCTCGGCGGTCGTGCCCATTTGCTGGGGTTCAAGGACATTGCCCTGCAGTACATTCGCGCTTTCGACATCTGGACCATGCCCTCCCTGGCGGAAGGCCTCGGGCTGGCGCTACTTGAAGGCATGAGCGGGCATTTGCCGGTGATTGCCTCGAACGTGCCGGCCATGTTGCCGCTCATCGAGGGGGCCGGTGGCCTGGCGATTACGCCGAAGGATGTGCCGACGCTGCAAGCGGCGCTGGACACTTATCTCGGGCTGTCGGATGACGAGCTCAAGGCCAAGGGCGAGCAGGCCTTCCGTTATCTGCAACAACACCATGACATCGAGGAATTCCGTCGCGAATACCTCAATCTGATCGACTCCGGCCTGGAGCAGGCCCGCAAGGAACAGCCATGAACGACGCGCAACCCATCGTCACGGTCATTATCGCGTCGTACAACCACGCCCCTTACATCGAGGAAAGCATCCTCAGCGTCCTCAACCAGACCTATCGGAACATTGAGTTGCTGGTGGTTGATGATGGCTCGAAGGATGACAGCGTCGAGCGGATCAAGGCGTTGCAGGCCATCCATGGTTTCGACTTTCGGGTTCAGGAAAACCAGGGGCTGACCAACACCCTCAATGGTGCGATTGCCCGGGCGAAGGGTAGCCTGATCGTGCCGTTCGGTTCGGACGACATCATGTTGCCGGAGCGCATCGCCACACAGGTCGCTCATATGGATGGCAAGCCCGAGGTCGGCATTTGCGCCGGCAACATCGAGCTGATCGATGCCGACGGCAACCTCTACCCGGAGAAGCGCCAGCGTCGGGATGTCCCGTTCCGTCGCCTGGACTTCGATGACATGTTCCTGGAGCGCAAGCCCTATCCACCGGCACCCACCCTGATGATCCGCCGCGAAGCGCTGGAGAAGGTGGGCGGTTTCGACCCGACCATTCGCCTGGAAGACTTGCTGATCGAGTTGAAGGTGACCCATGCCGGTTACTTCATCGATGGTCTGAATGTGTTGATGGCGCGCTATCGCAAGCACGCCACCAACTCCTACAAGAACCACCGCTTCATGATCGACAGCATCCTGCGCACCTACGCGCTCTTCAGCGATCACCCGCTGTATGACGAGGTGCGCTACAAGTTTCTCAATTCCATGTTCCTCAAAACCGCCAACCGCGATCGCAAGCTGGCGCGTGAGTTGCTGGCGCAGATTCCGTTCAAGGCCTGGAACAGGAAGACCTGGCGTGGGTTGGGCCGGATGTATTTCTCACGGCTGGAGAAAGACTGAGCCAGGGGCTGGATCAATCGGCCGCAAGACATGGCATTGTCCGCGGTCACATGCCCCTGACAATTGCTCAACGTTGTTGAGCCGTCTTCTCCGGTTCCTTCCTGAGTGTCCTGTTCTGGCGTAACCAGTACAGGGTTTTCTTGCCGGCATCGATACCGGGTTTTTCGATGTGCTGGTAAGTCAGGCTGCTGATGATGATCAACAGGCAACTGCACACGGCCAGCAACGGTAGAAAGACCCAGGCTTGTCGGGCGTCAAGATGCAATACCGGTGGCAGTCGCTGCAGCATAATCCAGAGTACGAACCCGTGCAGCAAATACGTGCTGTAGCTGATTTCCCCCAGCCAGCGAATGCTGCGTGGACTCAGGGCGCCGAACAAGGTATTGCCGGACGACACGATCACAAAAAACAGTGAAAGCAGCAGCAGCGCTCCCAGGTTGAATGCACGGTTGAACACGGTAAAGGCGATCGCCAATGCGAGCAGGGCGATGATGCCCGCCAGCGGAGACAGGCTCCAGGCGACCCATTGTGGGCGGCGAATCCAGTACGCCGCAGCGATGCCGCCGAGGAAGCTGGCCAGGTAGTGCTTCTTCAACGAGTGTTCCAGACCGACCAACTTGTACAGG
This sequence comes from Pseudomonas sp. B28(2017), assembly GCF_002113025.1. GTDB lineage: Bacteria > Pseudomonadota > Gammaproteobacteria > Pseudomonadales > Pseudomonadaceae > Aquipseudomonas. Next base: position 130,943 of record NZ_NEJH01000006.1, read on the forward strand.
GCGTAGATGCCGATCAGGCACAACACCGTCTGCATCCAGCCGCCGCGATAAATGAACAGCATGGCGGCCAGTGGCAGGGCCAGATAGAAAAACACTTCGTAACCCAGCGTCCAGGTGACATTGGAGATCAACATGCCGGTCTGGTGGTACTGGTTGACGTCTGGCCGGTCGAAGGTCAGCCAGGCCAGGGTCTGGCCAATGAGCTGGGTAACGGAGTCCTTGAGTTCCCAGCCCTGCAAATAGAGCACGCTGATAAACACGGCCAACATCAGCGGCAGGTAAAGCGGGTAGAGGCGAAACAGCCGAGATACTGCGAACGCCAGCCAGTCGTGTTGCCACCCGTGGGTGAGCAAACGGTCCCAGAACAGAAAGCCGGTGATCATGAAAAACAGGGCAACGCTGCCCTGGCCGAGCTGCGAGTAGAAGTTGCTCGGCGGAAAGTCGATCACGCCGGTTTGCAGAAAGATCCAGGTGATTATCGAGTGGTGCACGAACACGCCGAAAGCCAGATATCCGCGTAAACCGTCGATACCGGCAAAGCGGCTTTCACCGCAATGCTCCAGCTGTCGGGTGAATCTCGGTACGGTGCGCAGCAGTAGTGCAGCGGTCGCGATGGCGAGCAGGTAGGCCGTCATCGCGATAAGCGGGTTGGTTTCGGTCATCGGTGAGCCTGGGCCGGAGGGCCTCCGGCCAGCACTTGCCTGTGCAAATTATCCACGTCGGCTTTCGAAGCCGCTGCGGCATAGCCCTGCAGTAGCGCTTCGAAGTGGTCCTCGAACAGCCAATGCCGATCTTCTGCGTAGCGCTGCATATGGCGCAGGTTGCGCCGACGCAGGGAAGGGCTCAAGGATGAAGGGTAGATGCGCAGGTCGGCCAGGTCGATCAGGCCGAACTCGCCGTCCTCCAGTACCAGCACATTGCCCAGGTGCAGGGAGCGGAAGTAGACCCCTTGCTGATGTAATTGAGCCATGAACTTGCCGAAACGCTCCACCAGTGCCTGGCGCACCGCCGGGGCGGTGATGCCTTGCAGGATCTGGCGCAGCGTGTTGCCCGGCAAGGGCGAGTAGTGCACAGCGGTGCTGCCGTCTTCGAACCGGTAAAGGTCGAGAGTGTGCGGAGTCGGGATGCCCATGCTGCGCAGCTGCACTGCGTTGATGGCAAATCGATCGGAATAGGGCGTGAAACTGCCCGAGGTGTACCAGCGGCGGCGGCGGAACAGCTTGAGAAAGCTGCCATCGGTCAGGCGCAGGACCTTGGGGCCCAAACCATCCTCTTCGATGACCCGGGCATCGGCAATCAGTTGTTGCAGGTCGCTAGGCGTCGCAGTCCTGATCGGCCTGTCCAGCAGGCGCCTGACCCGTTGATTGATGCTCAGTGCGGCAATCAGTGCCAAGGGGATCCACAGCAGGAACCAGTGCTCCTTGGGGCGAGAGATAATCCCGCCACCTTCGGTCAGGCCCGCACCGATACCGAATGCCAGCCAGGCTGAGGCAATGATAAACAGCGGTTGCACGCGATGGCGCCAGCTACTGATGAAGCCCCACGCGAGGAGGAACAACCATGGCAGCAAACCGATAATGCCGACGTAGTAGAGCACACCAAGGGCGAAGCTATGGGGCTCCGAAAGGGGGTAGCCGACGCCTGGGTCCAGGCTCAGTTCGGCGTTGTAGCCGTGCCCGATCCATGGATGTTCAGCGATCCTGCCCAGGGCCAATTGCCAGAGCTCGATACGGAAAGAGCTGCCTCTTTCGAGGATCTTGTCCGCAAACAACGCAAAAGTCGCCGTACCGGCGAGGAGCATGGCGCCAAGCATGAAGACCGAGCGTCGATTCCAGCAGATGAAACACAGCCACAGCGCAGCGATCGTCAGCGCAACCAGTGGAGTCCTGGAGCCGGTGGCCAGCACGGTGGCGAACATGATCGCCATCGCCGGTATGCTCAACCAAAGTACCTGGCGTCGCTTGAAGGTCATGCTCAGGCTCAGCCAGTAGGTACAAAAAAAACCGAAAACATGGGAGCTGAGCAGTGGATTGTCGAACGCGCCTACGCCGATAAGGCGCATTTCCGGTTGGTAGATCTGGCCGAACCTGTACAGGTTGTAGACAGAGGCGATCAGCGCCACCGTCGCGGCGCAGAACAGCAGGGGTTGAATGATTTCGCTGCGATAGCGCACCAGCAGGTAGCAGCCAACGAACAGGAAAAGGGTATGCAATGGCGGTTTGAACTGACCAAAGTCAATGCCGTCGCCCGGCCCCCAACGCAGGCTGAGCAGTGCCCATGCCACAAACAACAGGACTGCAATGACGATCGGTTCATGCAGCAGTTCCTTGGCGAGCCGCGGACGCAGGCACAGTGCAATCAGTGCCGGAATGCTGAACAGTCCATAGTAAAGCTTGTGATGCACACTGCGCCCCGGCAGGAAAAACAGTGCACAAAGCAGCAATAAATAACCGAGCGGAAGGATCCACAAACAAATGAAATCGAAGATTCTATTGGACGTGCTGTTCAAAGCGTTTAATTGCATGCTGAGTAACTTATTCCTGAATTGAGCGACCGTACCAAGGCAGGGGCATCTGGTGGCTATTTGACGTGCCACAATACACAGACTGTATGCGATTGCCAGAACCCTGGGGAAGCTGTGCTAAAGTCAGCGTCCTTTTCATCGACATTCGCGTGATATGACCGACTCCAGTCTCTCCGCAAGCCCATCGAGCTTGAAAATCTACTTCCGTCTGCTCGGCTATGTCCGGCCGTACATCAGCCTGTTCCTGATCAGCATCGTCGGTTTTCTGATTTTCGCTTCGACGCAGCCAATGCTGGGCTACATCCTCAAGTACTTCGTCGACGGTCTATCCAACCCTGAAGCGGCGCTGTTTCCAACCGTGCCCTACCTGCGAGACCTGCAACTGCTGCAGGCGGTGCCGTTGCTGATCATCCTGATCGCCGCGTGGCAGGGATTGGGGTCGTACTTGGGCAACTACTTTCTGGCCAAGGTTTCCCTGGGCCTGGTCCATGACTTGCGGGTCCAGTTGTTCAACAACCTGCTGGTGTTGCCAAACCGGTATTTCGACAAGCATAACTCGGGGCACCTGATTTCACGTATCACCTTCAACGTGACCATGGTCACGGGGGCGGCAACAGATGCGATCAAGGTCGTAATTCGTGAAGGCATGACGGTGATCTTCCTGTTTGCCTCGCTGTTGTTCATGAACTGGCGCCTGACCCTGGTCATGGTCGCCATCCTGCCGCTGATCGCCATCATGGTGCGCACGGCCAGCAAGAAATTCCGCAAGCAGAGCAAGAAAATCCAGCTGGCCATGGGGGACGTGACGCATGTGGCGTCCGAAACGATCCAGGGCTATCGCGTGGTGCGCAGCTTCGGCGGTGAAAAGTACGAAGAGAAACGCTTCTTCGACGCCAGCCAGGGCAATACCGAGAAACAATTGCGCATGACCCGCACCGGTGCCATCTACACGCCGCTGCTGCAATTGGTGATCTACACCGCCATGGCCGTGTTGATGTTCCTGGTGCTGTTCCTGCGGGGCGATGCGTCCGCCGGTGACATGGTTGCGTACATCACCTTGGCCGGCCTGCTGCCCAAGCCGATACGCCAGCTGTCCGAAGTCAGCTCGACCATCCAGAAGGGGGTGGCCGGTGCTGAAAGTATCTTCGAGCAACTGGATGTCGAGCCTGAAGTCGATGCCGGCACCGTCGAGCGTGATGCCGTCAGTGGCCGCCTGGAAGTGCGCAACCTCAGCTTTACCTATCCTGAAACCGAGCGTCAGGTGCTCAATGACATCAGTTTCTCGGTCGAGCCCGGGCAGATGGTGGCGCTGGTGGGGCGTTCGGGCAGCGGCAAGTCGACCCTGGCCAACCTGATTCCGCGTTTTTATCACCACGACAAGGGCGAAATCCTCATCGATGGTGTCGAAGTGGAGCAGTACAAGCTGTTGAACCTGCGTCAGCATATCGCCCAGGTGACGCAGCACGTGACCCTGTTCAGCGACACCGTGGCCAACAACATCGCCTATGGCGACCTGGCCGGCGCACCTCGTGAAGACATTGAAAAGGCGGCCAGGGATGCCTACGCGATGGACTTCATTGCCCAATTGCCTGAAGGTCTGGACACCCAGGTCGGGGAGAACGGCGTGCTGTTGTCCGGTGGCCAGCGCCAGCGCCTGGCGATTGCCCGGGCGCTGTTGAAGAATGCTCCGCTGCTGATTCTCGACGAGGCGACTTCGGCACTCGATACCGAGTCCGAGCGGCATATCCAGGCAGCCCTGGATCAGGTCATGAAAGGGCGCACCACGCTGGTGATCGCTCACCGTTTGTCGACCATCGAGAAGGCCGACCTGATCCTGGTCATGGATCAGGGGAGAATCGTCGAGCGCGGTACCCATGAGCAACTGCTGGCGCAAAACGGTTACTACTCGCGCCTCAACGCGATGGGCCTCGACGCCCCGGCCGAAGACATCGCCTGACCCTGAAAGGGCGAGCCTGGCTCGCCCTTTCGCACACCCGACGAAACCGCACAGCCACTACCGTGACTTTGGTGATTTCATCTAGCGGGTTTTTGCTCAAAAAATGAGCAAAAAATGCTGGCGAATCATCCCGTTGCAGCCACCGCACAAGCCGACACCAACCCTGTGTTAATATCGCGCCCCTGTTCATTCTGTATGTGGGTTGCACCATGAAGTTGTCCATGCCGCGATTCGATCAAGCCCCTGTCTTGGTGGTTGGCGATGTCATGCTCGACCGTTACTGGCATGGTGGTACCTCACGGATTTCTCCTGAGGCGCCGGTGCCGGTGGTCAAGGTCGATCACATCGAGGACCGTCCGGGCGGCGCTGCCAACGTTGCCTTGAACATTGCCGCCCTGGGGGCTCCGGCCTCGCTGGTCGGTGTCACAGGCGACGATGAAGCCGCCAACAGCCTGGTCAACAGCCTCAAGGGCGCTGGCGTGCGGGCCATCTTCCAGCGCATTGCGCATCAGCCGACCATCGTCAAGCTGCGGGTCATGAGTCGTCACCAGCAATTGCTGCGTATCGACTTCGAAGAACCCTTCGCCACCGATGCACTGGCGTTGGCCGCGCAGGTCGATGAGTTGCTCGAAGGCATCAAGGTGCTGGTGTTGTCCGACTACGGCAAAGGCGCGCTGAAAAACCATCAGGCGCTGATCCAGGCCGCCCGTGCCCGCGGCATTCCGGTGCTGGCCGATCCCAAGGGCAAGGACTTCTCGATCTACCGCGGTGCGAGCCTGATCACGCCGAATCTCAGCGAGTTCGAAACCATTGTCGGTGGTTGCGTCGATGAGCACGAGCTGGTCAACAAGGGCGCGCAGTTGATGCACGACCTGGACCTCGGCGCCTTGCTGGTGACCCGTGGCGAGCACGGCATGACCTTGCTGCGCCCGGATCATCCGGCGCTGCACTTGCCGGCCCGTGCCCGTGAAGTGTTCGACGTGACCGGTGCCGGCGATACGGTGATTTCCACCCTGGCGGCTGCGATTGCCGCAGGTGAAGAACTGCCCCACGCGGTGGCCCTGGCCAACCTGGCGGCCGGCATCGTGGTCGGCAAGCTCGGTACGGCGGCCATCAGTGCGCCGGAACTGCGTCGTGCGATTCAGCGCGAGGAGGGTTCCGAGCGCGGTGTACTGGGTCTTGAGCAACTGTTGCTGGCGGTCGATGATGCCCGCGCGCACAACGAGCGGATCGTGTTCACCAACGGTTGCTTCGATATCCTGCACGCCGGCCACGTGACCTATCTGGAGCAGGCGCGGGCCCAGGGTGATCGCCTGATCGTTGCGATCAACGACGATGCATCGGTCAGCCGCCTGAAAGGGCCGGGCCGTCCGATCAACAGCGTCGACCGGCGCATGGCGGTACTGGCCGGTCTGGGCGCGGTGGACTGGGTGATCAGCTTTCCGGAAGGCACACCGGAAAGCCTGTTGAGCGCAGTCAAGCCGGATGTGCTGGTCAAGGGCGGTGACTACGGGATCGACCAGGTGGTCGGCGCGGACATCGTGAAAGCCTACGGCGGCACAGTGAAAGTGTTGGGGCTGGTGGAAAACAGCTCGACCACCGCGATTGTCGAGAAGATCCGCAAGTCCGAATAAAATAGCCTCTGTAGGAGCGAGCTTGCTCGCTTCTACAGAGTTATGTGTACACCTTCAGGAGCTGACTTTTTTACGCGGTACGATCTTCTTCAGCAGCAGCCTGGCCTTCCCGCGCAACCGCGCCAGTCCCGAATCCTTCCCCGGCGGGGTCAAGCCTTGCTGCCTCACCCAGTCCTTCCAGCGAATTCGTTCATCGCGCACCAGCCAGCCTTCCTGTCGGGCAAAACTCTCGGCCAGGTACAGGCCGCGCGTGCTGGCCGGGTACAGCTGATCCTTTTTCAAGGTATAGAGCTCAGCCATCGGGTGACCGTCCTGCAAGGGCATCAAGTACAGATCGGGGCGTTTGCGGTCGAGACGGGCGACGAGTTGATCGCCTTCGAGTCTTTCATCGACATGGAACAGACTCAGGGATTTGGCTTCTCTGGGAACGTCCAGGCGCAAGTCGTAAATCAGTTGCAGTGACGCCGTTGGCAAATGCACGTAAGCCCGCGGGCGCTCCATCAGCATCAGATTGGCGCAACGTACTGGCCGCGCCGAGCCGGACAGTGGCGACAGGCGAAATGGCAGGGCCTCACGGTAATGCAGGGCGGCCGAGTAGGGTGTCGGCAGCCAGGTGTCATTGAACCGCCCGCCGAGCCAGCCTTCGGGGGTTTCCAGCAGGCATTCTTCGGCAATCTCCTGAATCGCTGTGTGCAAGGGCAGGTTCAGTTCATGGGCTGGCACATATCCGGAGATCAGCTTGAGCACCACATCGCCACGGTCCTGACGACGCTGGCGTACCAGCACCCAATAGTCACGATTCTGCCAATGCAGGGTCAGGCGCACTGACACTCCGAGATTGGCCAGCTCCAGGGCAAACCGCTCGCTGTCGCCGACCGTCACCGGCCGACGACGTTGCAGGGTCTGGGAGAAATTCAGCGGCCTGCCGACGCTCTGATAAGCCAGGCCTTCGGGAGTCGCTTCGACGAATAACGGCAGGGTCTTGAAGTTGCTCGGGTTCTTTCTTATGAGCGTGCGCGGCATGTCGGCTCCTGCTTAAGGCCGCGTGGGCGGCATCAGTGGCTACGTAGGACCTGGGCAACGGTCGCGACATTGTGGGCGAGGTGCAGCGGATTGATGGTCCCGACAATAGCACTGGCAACACCCGGATGTTCAAACAACAGCTCGAAACTGGCGCGCACCGGATCCACGCCCGGACTCAGGCATGCATGACCACTGGCGAGGGCTTTCTTGACCAGAATGGCTTTGCCGTGTGCAGCAGCATAGTCAATGACGGCCTTCTCATTCTGGTCGTTCAGATTGTAGGTGACCATCGCGCAGTCGCCTTGCTCCAGCGCCTTCAGGCCGCCGTCGACGGTTTTGCCGGAAAATCCGAAGCCGCGAATCTTGCCTTCGGCCTTGAGCTCGGCGAGGGTCTCGTAGACTTCGCCATTATTGAGGATCGCCAGGTCGTTACCATCGGAGTGCACCAGCACCAGGTCGATGAAGTCCGTTTCCAGGCGTTGCAGGCTGCGTTCCACTGACATTCGCGTGTGTGCAGCGCTGAAATCGTGACGGGACTGGCCGTCGGTGAACTCTTCGCCCACCTTGCTGACAATCACCCAATCCTCACGCTGGCCGCGCAGCAACGGACCGAGACGTTCTTCGCTGCGACCATAGGCCGGGGCTGTGTCGATCAGGTTGATGCCCAGGTCGCGGGCGAGCTTGAGCAGCATGCGTGCTTCATCGTCATCGGGAATCCGGAAGCCGTTGGGGTACTTCACTCCCAGGTCGCGGCCCAGTTTCACCGTGCCCAGGCCCAGGGGTGAAACCAGCAGGCCAGTGCTGCCCAACGGGCGATGCAAGTCGTGCAGGGTCGGTTGGCTCATGGCAGCAGTTGCTCCCAGGCAGGTACGCCCATCGGCGGCTTCGGCAGTTCAGGCAGCGCTGCCGGGTGGCTTGGCTGGATACCATCGCGGGTCAGGCTGGCGATGACCCGGTCGGCGAAGTCCGGCGCCAGGGCGAGTTTGGTCGGCCAGCCCACCAGCAGGCGATCCTGTTCGGCGAGGAAGGCGTTGTCCGGGCGGGTCAACCCCGATTGCAACGGTTCGGCGCGGTCGACCCGCAGGGTCGCCCATTGCGCGCTGCTCAGGTCGATCCACGGCAGTAATTGGCCGAGCTCTTTGCGGGCGGTAGCGATTTGCTCGGCGGGCTCGCGGGCCACGCCTTCGGCTTCGGCGATGTCGCCGCCCAGGTACCAGACCCATTGACCATCGGCGGCCGGGTGGGTGGTCACGGTCAGGCGCGGTTTGGTGCCGCCGCCCAGGCAGTGGGCGTACAGTGGCTTGAGGCCCGGGCCTTTGGCAATGATCATGTGCAGCGGTCGGCGCTGCATGGCCGGCTGGCTCAGGCCGAGCGCGGTGAGCAGGTCGGCGGTGCCGGCGCCAGCGCTGAGTACGATGCGCTGGGCGCGGATTTCGCGCTCATCGACTTTCAAGCCGACCAGCTCACCATTCTCCAGCAACGGCTCGATGTTCTGCCCGGCGAGCAAGCCATCTCCCGCCAGGTCGGCCAGGCGCTGGATCAGGCTCGGCACATCGATCACCAGTTCCGCCAGGCGATAGACCTTGCCCTTGAAACGCTTGTCTTGCAGGGCCGGCGGCAATTGTTCACCCTTGACCTGATCGACGCGACCGCGCACCGCTTTGCTGGCAAAGAAACTGGTGAGGTTGCCGGCGAGGGTGCCGGGGGACCAGAGGTAATGGGCTTCGGACAACAAACGCACGCCGGACAGATCCAGCTCACCATTGCCCGCCAGGGCTTCACGCCAACGGCGCGGCATGTCGGCGATGGCTTCCGAGGCACCGGTCAGGGCGCCGTGCAGCGCGTATTTGGCACCGCCGTGGATGATGCCCTGGGACTTCACACTCTGCCCGCCGCCGAGGCTGGCGCTTTCCACCAGCACGGTCGAAAAACCCTGGCGGCGCAGACGCGCATTCAGCCAGAGGCCGGCGACACCAGCGCCGACAATCAGAACGTCGGTGGAAATAACGGATGGCATGCAGCGACCTCTGTGTTCAAGACGAGGGCGCAGTATACAGACTCGAAGTGGAGGGGATTTACTGGAGTACAAAACCTGTGGGAGCGAGCAGGCTCGCTCCCACAATGAATGGTGCTTCGGACTTAGTGCCCGGCGGTTTTGGAGAAGAGCTGGATGACCACCACGCCAAGGACAATGAGTGCCATCCCCAGCATCGCCGGCACGTCCAGCTTCTGCCCATAGATAAACAGCGCCGCGACGCTGACCATCACAATCCCCATTCCGGCCCATACGGCATACGCCACGCCCACCGGAACGCTGCGCACCACCAGGGTCAGCATCCAGAAGGCAATCCCGTAGCCGAGGATGACCAGCACCAAGGGCAGCGGGGTGCTGAGGCCTTTGACGGCTTTCATCGAAACAGTGGCAATCACTTCGGCGCAGATGGCTATGGCCAGGTAGTAGTAAGCGGTCATGGGTCAATCCTCGTGTGAAGTGTTGCTCTCTGAGGTCGGCATTCTAGTGAGTTGCCAGATGCGGTAAAGTCATTACCTATCTGAATGGAAGATGGGTTGAGCCATGAGCACGCAATGGAATCTGGAGCAGCTGCGGTTGTTTGTCAGCGTAGCGGAGCAGCGTTCGTTTTCTGCCGTGGCGCGGGACCAGCGCAAGGCACAGTCGGCGGTCAGCAGCTCGATTGCGTTGCTGGAAGAAGACCTGGGCGTCAGCCTGTTCGACCGCAGCAGCGGCCGACAACCGAAACTCACCGAAGCCGGCACGGCGTTGCTGGACGAAGCACGGGAAGTATTGCGCCAGTGCGAACGACTCAATGGCCGGGCATTGGCAATGATGCGCGGGCAGGAGGCACGACTGCGTGTGGCGCAGGATGAAGCGATGCCTTATCAGCCGATCATCGAAAGCTTCGAGGCCCTGGCGGAAAAATTCCCCAGCCTTGAAGTGCAACTGACCAGCGCCGCCCAGGGCGATGTCGCGCGTAAGCTGGTGGAGCGGCGCGCCGATCTTGGGCTGCTGTTCTTTCACGATCAGATTCCCGAGGCACTTGAGCGGCGGGTACTGGGCAGCGTGGAAATGGTCACGGTGTGCGGCAAGGACCATCCGTTGGCGCGCAAAGGCTCAGTGGACGGCCAACAACTGGCGCAGCATCGGCAGTTGCTGATGTCCGCGGAGTCGAGCATTTATCCCGGCAGTGATCCGGCCAGCCCGCAAGTCTGGCGTGCCGACAGTTTCTATGTGATGGCCGAATGGCTGGTGCGCGGCCTCGGCTGGGCCTGGTTGCCACGCCACGTGGTGCAGTACCCGACCTATCAGAATCAGATGGTCGAACTGGCCAGCGAATGGACCCCGCCGGCCCTGGTGGTGGAACTGGTATGGCGCCGGGATGAACCACTCGGTCCGGCCGCGCGCTGGCTCGCCGAACGTTTTGCCGTGCACTTGCAGGCGATTGGCGAAAAAAGCCGATAAACTCCGCCGCCATGAATAGAACTCTTTACACCGCGCTGTTTTATCTGGGGCTGCCATTGGTAGCGATTCGGCTTTGGCTGCGCGCGCGCAAGGCGCCGGCGTATGCCAGGCGCATCGGCGAGCGCTTCTCCTATGGGATGCCGGCGATGAAGCCGGGCGGCATTTGGGTGCACGCCGTGTCGGTGGGCGAAAGCATCGCTGCCGCACCGATGATCCGAGCCTTGCTGGCGCGTTATCCGAATCTGCCGATCACCGTGACCTGCATGACACCAACCGGTTCGGAACGGATCCAGGCACTGTTCGCCAATGAGCCGCGCATCCAGCACTGCTATCTGCCTTACGACCTGCCTTGCGCCGCCCGGCGCTTGCTCGATCGGGTCCAGCCGAAACTGGCGGTGATCATGGAAACCGAACTGTGGCCCAACCATATCCATCAATGTGCCAAGCGCGGGATTCCCGTGGCGTTGGCCAATGCGCGGCTGTCCGAACGTTCGGCCAGGGGCTACGGCCGGTTCCGCAAGCTGACCCAGCCGATGTTGGCCGAGATGAGCCTGTTCGCGGTGCAGACCGAAGCCGAAGCCCAACGCTTTCGCGACCTGGGCGCGCGGGCGGAAACCGTCGAAGTGACCGGTTCGATCAAGTTCGACCTGACCATCGACCCGCAACTGCTTGAGCGCGCCAACCAATTGCGCGGGCAATGGCAGGCGCTGGAACGACCGGTGTGGATCGCGGCCAGTACCCATGATGGCGAAGACGAGGTCGTGCTGGCGGCCCATCGTCAGTTGTTGGCCAATCACCCCGATGCCTTGCTGATTCTGGTACCGCGTCATCCGGAGCGTTTCAATTCGGTGTACGGATTGTGCCAGCAACAAGGTTTTGCCACGGTCCGGCGTTCCAGCGGCGATGCGGTCAGTGCGAATACTTCAGTGTTGCTTGGCGACACCATGGGCGAGTTGCTGTTTCTCTACGCCCTGGCTGACAGTGCATTCGTCGGCGGCAGCCTGGTACCGAATGGCGGGCATAACCTGCTGGAGCCGGCAGCCCTCGCCAAGCCGGTGCTGAGTGGGCCGCATCTTTTCAACTTCCTCGAAATCGCCACGCAGTTGCGCAGTGCCGGGGCGTTGCAGGAAGTGGAGGATGCCGAAGGGCTGGCGGTGGCGGTGCAGCGGCTGTTCGAACTGCCGCGTGATGCGCAGCGCATGGCAGAGGCCGGGCTGAAGGTGATGCGCGCCAATCAGGGGGCGTTGCAACGGTTGCTGGACGGGTTGGGGCGGTTGATCGACCGCTAAGACCGCGCTGTATTCATCCGCGAGCAGGCTCGCTTGCACAGTGTTTCGAGTGTGGGAGCGAGCCTGCTCGCGAAGCTTTGCTTTTACTGCTCCGGTCGCGCTTTCAACTGCTCCTCCGCAGCCTTGGCCAGATCCGGTGGCAGGAAGTCCTTGTCCGGGTTGTAGTTGGGGTTGAGCCAGCGTGCCAGGGTTTGCAGATCCCCCGGATTCAACGTGCCGGCCTGTTGCTTCAGGCGCAGGTTGTCGAGGATGTAGTCGTAGCGGGTGTTGTTGTAGTCGCGCACCGAGGTGTACAGCTGACGCTGTGCATCCAGCACGTCGACGATGTTTCGCGTACCCACCTGATAGCCGACTTCGGTCGCTTCCACCGCGCTCTGGTTGGAGATGATCGATTGCTTGCGCGCCTGTACCTGCTCGACATCGGTGTTCACCGCGCGGTGCAGGTCGCGGGTGTTTTCCACGACCTGCCGGCGCAAGGACTCGCGCTGCTGCTCGGTCTGGTCCAGTTGTGCATACGATTGACGCACCTGGGAGCTGATCAGGCCACCGCTGTAGATCGGGATGTTCAGTTGCAGGCCAACGGTCGTTTGCGAGACGTTGCCACCGTACGGCACGGGCTGGTTATTCGGGTTGCTGAAGCCCAGTGCGTCGTTGTCGCCTTTCTCGTACTTGGCTATCGCGTCAACCGTAGGCAAGTGCCCGGACTTGCGCTGCTTGAGGGTTTGCTCGGCGGCGCTGACGGCATAGTTGCTGGCCAGCAGATTGAGGTTCTGCCTGCCCGCCGTTTCGACCCAGGCCTTGGCGTCGTTCGGTGTTGGCGGCAGGATCGGCAAGTTATGGCTGATGCCCCAGATCGAGTTGTACTGGCGGTTGGTCAGGGTGATCAATGCTTCAAAGGCATCATCCACCTGACGCTGGGCAACGATGCGGTTGGCGCGTGCGGTGTCGTAGCTGGCTTGTGAGTTCAATACGTCGGTCTTGTCCGAGAGGCCGACATCGAAGCGCTCGTTGGACTGATCAAGCTGGCGTTTGAACGCCGCTTCTTCGGCCTTGGTCGAGGCCAGGTTGTCCTGGCTGCGCAGCACGTTGAAATAGCTTTGAGCCGTTTGCAGGATTAAGTTCTGCTCGGTCGCCGAGAGTTGCAGGGCGGCCTGTTCGTTGACTTCCTTGGCCGCCTGGAACTGGAACCAGCGATCGGCGCGGAACAAGGGTTGCGCCAGGGTGGCCTGGTACGAATGAGCATCGCGGTTGGACGTGGCGGACGGTTGATCGAGATCCGTACGCACCTCGGAAATATTCGCTCCGCCCGAGAGGTTCGGCAGCAGCCCGGCGCGGGCTTGGGGTACGACTTCCTTCTGCGCGCCGTATTGGGCGATCGCAGCCGCCAGGTCGGCGTTGTTGTTGACGGCTTCCTGATAAACGCTGACAAGGTCCGTCTTGTTCGATAAGGGCGCATCTGCTGCCCAGGCCATTCCATTGGTCGCACAAGACACGGCAAGGGCCAGTGAGAGTTTGCGCAGCATAAACGTTCCCTAGAATTGATATTGCACAGGTAATTTGAGCGCCAAGGCTAAGGCGCTGCCTTGACAGCGCCAATGCGCGACTCAGCGTAGCGAGTGTAGTTGTGCATTCGGGCGGCAACAATCCTGATACTGCGTGTTATTACGCCATTCATCATGGTGATTGCAGTGGGGTTGGCGTTCTTCGCCAGTTGTGTCTAGACTGGCCGGGTTCTTGTCGGGGTGCCTTGCTATGAGGCTGAGATCGAATAATTTCGGATCCCGTTGAACCTGATCAGGTTAGCGCCTGCGTAGGGAACAAGATTTCTCGTCACCCGGCGAGTCCTCTTGTGCTTCGTCCGGGATGTTGTTCGACAATCGAACACCCCTCGAGCACTGAGCACAGCACAGCTGGTTTTCCCAGCGCCCGTGCGTCCATTCGTTTACAGGTTCGCTCCGACAAAAATCCACTGCCTGGATGCTGTCTGGAGAGCCCGTGATGACTACAAAAGCAAAAATCGCCACCAACCTGAGTGAGTCGGCCAAGGTCGATCAACAATCGGTTCAGCCGTTTGCCCGCTCGCAAAAAATATATGTTCAGGGCACTCGCCCGGACATCCTCGTGCCGATGCGCGAAATCAGCCTGGACGTGACGCCGACCGACTTCGGTGGCGAGGTCAACGCGCCGGTGGTGGTGTACGACACCTCGGGTCCGTACACCGACCCCAATGTCATCATCGATGTGCGCAAAGGCCTGGCCGATGTGCGTTCGCCGTGGATCGAATCCCGTGGCGATACCGAGCGCCTGAGCGGTCTGAGCTCGAATTTCGGCCAGGAGCGCCTTGCCGATCCGGAGCTGACCAAGCTGCGCTTCGCTCACGTCAACAACCCGCGCCGTGCCAAGCCGGGGGCCAACGTCAGCCAGATGCACTACGCGCGCAAAGGCATCATCACCGCCGAGATGGAATACGTCGCCATCCGTGAAAACATGAAGCTGGAAGTGGCCCGCGCCGCCGGTCTGCTGGACCAGCAACATGCCGGCCACAGTTTCGGCGCCAGCGTGCCGAAAATCATCACCCCTGAATTTGTCCGTGACGAAATCGCCCGCGGCCGCGCGATCATTCCGGCCAACATCAACCACACCGAACTGGAACCGATGATCATCGGCCGTAACTTCCTGGTGAAGATCAACGGCAACATCGGCAACAGCGCCCTGGGTTCGTCCATCGAAGAAGAAGTGGCGAAGCTGACCTGGGGCATTCGCTGGGGTTCGGACACGGTCATGGACCTGTCCACCGGCAAGCACATTCACGAAACCCGCGAGTGGATCATCCGCAACTCGCCGGTGCCGATCGGTACCGTGCCAATCTACCAGGCCCTGGAAAAAGTCGGCGGCGTGGCCGAAGACCTGACCTGGGAGCTGTTCCGCGACACGCTGATCGAGCAGGCCGAGCAGGGCGTCGACTATTTCACCATCCACGCCGGCGTGTTACTGCGCTACGTGCCGATGACCGCCAAGCGCGTCACCGGCATTGTCTCCCGTGGTGGTTCGATCATGGCCAAGTGGTGCCTGGCACACCACAAAGAGAACTTCCTCTACACTCATTTCGAAGACATCTGCGAAATCATGAAGGCCTACGACGTCAGCTTCTCGCTGGGCGATGGCCTGCGTCCGGGCTCGATTGCCGATGCCAACGACGAGGCGCAGTTCGGCGAACTGGAAACCCTCGGCGAACTGACCAAGATTGCCTGGAAGCATGACGTGCAGTGCATGATCGAAGGCCCGGGCCACGTGCCGATGCAGTTGATCAAAGAGAACATGGACAAGCAGCTCGAGTGCTGCGACGAGGCGCCGTTCTACACCCTCGGCCCACTGACCACCGACATCGCGCCGGGCTACGACCACATCACCTCCGGCATCGGTGCGGCGATGATCGGCTGGTTCGGTTGCGCCATGCTTTGCTACGTGACGCCGAAGGAACACTTGGGCTTGCCGAACAAGGATGACGTGAAGACCGGGATCATCACCTACAAGATCGCCGCGCATGCCGCCGATCTGGCGAAGGGGCATCCGGGGGCACAGATCCGCGACAATGCCTTGAGCAAGGCGCGTTTCGAGTTCCGTTGGGAGGATCAGTTCAACCTGGGCCTCGATCCGGACACCGCCCGTTCGTATCACGATGAAACCCTGCCGAAGGATTCGGCCAAGGTCGCGCATTTCTGCTCGATGTGCGGGCCGAAGTTCTGCTCGATGAAAATCACCCAGGAAGTCCGCGAATATGCGGCCAACCAACGGATCGAAGCGGTCGACGTGGACGTCGCCAAAGGCATGGCGGAACAGGCCGAGCGCTTCAAGCAGGAAGGCAGCCAGTTGTACCAGAAAGTTTGATCTGACCTGAAAAGGTGGGGCCTGAAAGGGCCTCTTCGCGAGCAGGTCGAGTCGTCGCACCGTCGCTCCCACATTGGAATGCATTCTCCTGTGGGAGCGAGCCTGCTCGCGAAAGCGATCTACACAACAACAAATGTCCCTCTGAGATAACACCCTTGAGCATTCAACCGAGTACTTATTCACCTGACATCGCGGTGCCGACCGACAAGCGCGTGTTCGGTGGCCGCGATCTGTTTTCCCTGTGGTTTTCCCTCGGCATCGGCCTTATGGTCTTGCAGACCGGTGCCTTGCTCGCGCCAGGCCTGGGCCTGTCCGGTTCGTTGCTGGCAATTTTTCTTGGCACCCTGGTCGGCGTTCTGCTGCTGGCGGCGGTCGGGGTGATCGGCAGTGATACCGGCCTGTCGTCGATGGCCGCACTCAAGCTCAGCCTCGGTACCAAAGGCGCGAGCCTGCCGGCGGTGCTGAACCTGCTGCAATTGATCGGCTGGGGTTCGTTCGAAATCATCGTCATGCGCGATGCCGCCAGCCTGTTGGGCGCCAAAGCGTTCAGTGAAGGCAGCCTGCTGTCCAGTCCGCTGTTGTGGACACTGTTCTTCGGCGCACTGGCGACCTTGCTGGCGGTCAGCGGTCCGCTGGCTTTCGTCCGGCAGATCCTGCGCAAATGGGGCATCTGGCTGCTGCTGGCCGCGTGCACCTGGCTGACCTGGAACCTGTTCGCCAAGGCCGACCTGGCTGCGTTGTGGGCCCAGGCCGGTGACGGTTCGATGCCGTTTGCCGTGGGTTTCGACATCGCCATCGCCATGCCGCTGTCGTGGTTGCCGCTGATTGCCGACTATTCGCGCTTCGGCAAACGGGCGAAAAACGTCTTCGGTGGCACCGCCATCGGTTTCTTCATCGGCAATTTCTGGCTGATGAGCCTGGGCGTGGCCTACACCCTGGCGTTCGCGCCGAGCGGTGAAGTCAATGCCTTGCTGCTGGCATTGGCCGGGGCTGGCCTGGGGATTCCGCTGCTGCTGATTCTTTTGGACGAATCGGAAAACGCCTTTGCCGATATTCACTCGGCGGCAGTGTCCAGCGGGATTCTGTTGCGCGCCAAAGTCGAGCATCTGGCCCTGGCTATTGGCGTTATCTGCACGCTGATTGCCCTGCTGGCGCCATTGGCCCAGTACCAGAACTTCCTGCTGCTGATCGGTTCGGTGTTTGCGCCATTGTTCGGCGTGGTGCTGGTGGATCACTTCATCCTGCGTAAGCGCAGTGGCCAGGTCGCCTCAATTGCACTGCGCTGGCCGGCGCTGCTCGCCTGGCTGGGCGGGATCAGCACCTATCATTTGCTGGCCAACCTGTACCCGGATGTGGGCGCCACCCTGCCGGCGCTGGTCCTGGCAGGGTTGCTGCAACTGGTGCTGGGCCGGGCCTTCAGTTACGGCCGGGAAACAGCTCGGGCTTGATGATGCCGTTCAGGCGAGGGTAGGGGATCTTCAGTTCGACATGACCCAGCGCGTAAGGTGCAATGCTGCTGGTTTCGTACTTGAGGATTACCCCACCGTAGGTCAGCGCCACGTTCCGGGTTTTCTGGAACGGCCAGCTCTTCACGAACTCCGGTTCCTGATCGAGCTTGGTGCTGATCAACCAGCTGTTGTGCGCCACCTGCGCCGCTTTCCAGAACGCGTCTTCCTGCCCTGGCACCAGCATGTCCGACAGCGTCAGCACTTTATGTTGCTGGCGCGAATAGTTGATAAAACCTCGGCCTGGCGTGCCATGGTCACCGCCGGTGTCCAGGTAGCTGGATAATTCGACGATCACCAAGCCGTCATGCTGCTCACGTACCTTCGCTTGCAGATAGCTGCTGTTGTGCGGGCCGGCGGTGCGCAAAAACTCTTCGCGATAGGCCGCCAGGGTCGGTGCGACCGGCGCGTCGGGCGAGGTACGAGTCATCTGCAGCAGGCGATTTTCGATGATGCCGTCCAATTGTGGCTCGGCCGGGAAGTGCAGGGTGTCGATGTTGACCAGCGGGCAATCCGGGTTGCTGCAACCGGGCTTGAGCTGCTCGGAAGCGTCGCGGGTGGTTTCCAGCGGCGTCCGGTAGTTGGGCTGGAACAGACTCGCGCAAGCGCCCAAGGTCAGGGCGATAGCGGCCACGGAGGCGATTTTGAAAAGCGACATGTGCATCCTTTCTGAAACAGGGGAAGGCAAAAAGATACCGGCTTCGACTCTCAACAAAGCAATCAGTTCGCCACTAAGCTAATTAGAGTGGGTTTCGCTCTCACCGTCCATCCCACTGACGGGAAAGGAGCTGCATCAAACGTCACGCGCGCGTTAGGATGGCGCGAAGTCGAGGCCCAGGAAAAAAGCAGCCTCGTTCAGGAATCGCAGTAACGAGGATTGTCATGACGGATTTTGCCAACGCCATTCCGACCGCCGTTGATATCGTGCGGCGCGAAAAGTGCTACGAGGGCTTTTACAAACTCGAACGTGTGCACTTGCGCCACGAATTGTTCGCCGGAGGCATGAGCCGCGAAATCAATCGTGAAGTGTTCGTTCGCCATGACGCGGTATGCATGCTGCCTTACGACCCGCAGCGCGATGAAGTGGTGCTGATCGAGCAGTTTCGCGTCGGTGCCATGGGCAAGACCGACAATCCCTGGCTGATCGAACTGGTCGCTGGTCTGATCGACAAGGATGAAGTACCGGAAGCAGTTGCTCACCGCGAAGCGCAGGAGGAAGCTGGGCTTGTGATCGGGGCGCTCTGGCCGATGCTCAAATACTTTCCATCGCCGGGCGGCAGCAACGAATTCGTGCATTTGTACCTGGGGCGCTGTGACACGACCGGGGTGGGCGGCCTGCATGGGCTGGAAGAAGAGGCAGAAGACATCCGCGTTACGGTCTGGGCTTTCGAAGATGCCCTGCAAGCCGTGCGCGACGGGCGTATTGCCAACGCGGCGAGCATCATTGCCTTGCAATGGCTTGCTTTGAACCGCGTTGAAGTGAGGGGGTTATGGTCGTAAACAAGCTGCGCGATCGCTATCGGGTGGACCTGGTGGGGCTGCAAGCGTCCTGCGAGGCGAACTACGCGCGCCTGATGCGACTGCTGCCGGACATGCGCAGTGAGCCTGCCGCGCGGCGCATCGCCGTGACCCATGGCGACCAGATGCTGGGTGTGCTGGCGCTGGAAGTGTTGCTGACCTGTCCTTACACCACGACCCTGCAAGTGCGTCAGGAACACAGCCTGCCGTGGCTGCCGGTGCCGCAACTGGAAGTACAGGTCTATCACGACGCACGCATGGCTGAAGTGGTCAGCGCCGAACATGCGCGACGCTTTCGCGGCATCTATCCTTACCCGAACGCCTCGATGCACCAGCCGGACGAAAAAGCCCAACTGAACATGTTTCTGGGCGAATGGCTGAGCCATTGCCTGGCGCTGGGGCATGAGTACGAAGTTGTCCGTTAAACGGGCAACGCAGTTGTGAACTGCGTCAGGTTCAACAGTTTCCCCTTTCGGTCATCCCCCAGCATAATTACGGCACTTACCCATCTGGGAGAACGCCTTGCCGAGCGTATCCACATTGACCACCGCCGATCCGGCGTTGCTGGTGCAACTCTCCGACAGCCATCTGTTTGCCGAAGCGGACGGCGCGTTGTTGGGCATGAACACCCGCGACAGTCTGCAAAAGGTCATCGAACTGGTGCGCGCGCAACAGCCGCGGATTGACTTGATCCTGGCCACGGGTGACCTGTCCCAAGACGGGACGGTGGAGTCTTACCGGCAATTTCGCGACATGACGCGTCAGCTCGATGCGCCGGCGCGCTGGATTCCCGGTAATCACGATGAGCCGCAGATCATGGCTGAGGCGGCGGTGCAGAGTGCCTTGCTCGAACCGGTGCTGGATATCGGCAACTGGCGGGTCACGTTGCTCGATTCGGCGGTGCCAGGCTCGGTGCCGGGTTATTTGCAGGACGAACAGTTGCAGTTGCTCGCCCGTTCGTTGAGCGAAGCGCCGGAGCGCCATCATCTGGTGTGCTTCCACCATCACCCGGTGTCCATTGGTTGCGCCTGGATGGAACCGATCGGCTTGCGCAATCCCGAGGCGCTGTTCGCCGTGCTGGACCGTTTTCCACAGGTGCGCGCGGTGTTGTGGGGGCATGTTCATCAGGAAATCGATCAATGGCGTAACGGCGTGCGTCTGATCGCCTCGCCCTCGACCTGTATCCAGTTCGAGCCGGGCAGCGAGGATTTCAAGGTCGCAGAGCAAGCGCCGGGGTATCGCTGGTTGCGACTGCTGCCCGACGGGCGGCTGGAAACGGGTGTTGAGCGGGTCACGGGGTTCGATTTTACTGTGGATTACGGTTCCAACGGCTACTGATCCCCCCTGTAGGAGCGAACCTGCTCGCGATTAGCCTGAGAACACCGCGGGGGCGCCAGGTTTGCACCGTTATCGTTGACGACCATCGCGAGCTTGCTCGCTCCTACAGTAAACTCCGCCTCTTTAGCCGACGTCCAGGGAACTCAAATGTCCGGTTCGATCCTTTATATCCACGGCTTCAACAGCTCGCCGTTGTCGAAGAAGGCTTGCCAGTTGATCGACGTGATGGAGCGTCTGGGCCTGAGCGAACATTTGCGCGTACCGGCGCTGCACCATCACCCGCGCCAGGCTATCGCGCAGCTGGAGCGGACGATTGTCGAGCTGGGGCGGCCACTGCTGGTCGGCAGCTCGCTCGGCGGCTACTATGCCACTCACCTGGCCGAGCGACTTGGCTTGAGAGCCCTGTTGATCAACCCTGCCGTCAGCCCGCACCGGATGTTCGACGGCTATCTGGGGACACAGAAAAACCTGTATACCGAAGAGGCCTGGGAATTGACCCACGACCACGTGACGGCCCTGGCCGAGCTGGAAGTGCCGGCGCCCCGGGATCCGCAGCGTTATCAGGTATGGTTGCAGACGGCAGACGAAACGCTGGACTATCGCCTCGCCCAGCAGTATTACCGGGCATGTGCCTTGCGTATCCAGGCGGGCGGTGACCACAGTTTCCAGGGGTTTGCCGCGCAACTGCCAGCCATGCTGAGTTTTGCCGGCATTGGCGCCGATTTGTATCAGGCAATTGATTTCACATCGCTTTGATGCGGTGCCTGTTTTCATGGATTTCTTTTTTCACGCAACACTGACGACGAGACCCCATGGCTACTCCCAGCGCTAGCTCTTATAACGCAGACGCCATCGAAGTCCTCTCGGGCCTCGACCCGGTGCGCAAACGCCCCGGCATGTACACCGACACCAGTCGGCCGAACCACCTTGCCCAGGAAGTCATCGACAACAGTGTCGACGAAGCCTTGGCCGGGCATGCCAGATCGGTGCAGGTGATCCTGCATGCCGACCATTCCCTGGAAGTCAGCGATGACGGCCGTGGCATGCCGGTGGACATTCACCCCGAGGAAGGTGTGTCGGGCGTCGAGTTGATCCTTACCAAACTCCACGCGGGCGGCAAGTTTTCCAACAAGAACTACCAGTTCTCCGGCGGTTTGCACGGGGTGGGTATTTCCGTGGTCAACGCCTTGTCCACCGAAGTGCGGGTGCGGGTCAAGCGTGACGGCAACGAATACCAGATGACCTTCAAGGATGGCTACAAGGCCACCGAGCTGGAAATCGTTGGCACTGTCGGCAAGCGCAACACTGGTACCAGTGTGTTCTTCGCGCCGGATCCGAAATACTTCGACTCCCCTAAATTCTCCATCAGCCGCCTCAAGCACGTGCTCAAGGCCAAGGCCGTGTTGTGCCCGGGGCTGCTGGTCAGCTTTGAAGACAAGGCCACCGGCGAGAAAGTCGAGTGGCATTACGAAGACGGCCTGCGTTCCTACCTGGTGGATGCGGTCAGCGAATTCGAGCGCCTGCCGGACGAGCCGTTCTGCGGCAGCCTGGCCGGTAACAAGGAAGCGGTGGATTGGGCGCTGCTGTGGCTACCGGAAGGTGGCGATGCGGTCCAGGAAAGCTACGTCAACCTGATTCCTACCGCCCAGGGCGGCACCCACGTCAACGGTTTGCGTCAGGGCCTGCTCGACGCCATGCGCGAATTCTGCGAATTCCGCAGCCTGTTGCCGCGCGGCGTGAAGCTGGCGCCGGAGGACGTATGGGAGCGTATTGCCTTCGTTTTGTCGATGAAAATGCAGGAGCCGCAATTCTCCGGCCAGACCAAGGAGCGCCTGTCGTCCCGTGAAGCGGCGGCGTTTGTCTCCGGGGTGGTCAAGGATGCGTTCAGCCTGTGGCTCAACGCCAACCCGGAAACCGGCATGCTGCTGGCGGAACTGGCGATCAACAACGCCGGCCGTCGCCTCAAGGCGAGCAAGAAGGTCGAGCGTAAACGCATTACCCAGGGTCCGGCGCTGCCGGGCAAACTGGCCGACTGTGCCGGGCAGGACCCGATGCGTTCCGAACTGTTCCTGGTGGAAGGTGACTCCGCCGGCGGCTCGGCCAAGCAGGCGCGGGACAAAGAGTTCCAGGCGATTCTGCCGTTGCGCGGCAAAATCCTGAACACCTGGGAAGTCGACGGCAGCGAAGTGCTGGCCAGCCAGGAAGTGCACAACATCGCGGTGGCCATCGGTGTCGATCCAGGCGCGGCCGACATGAGCCAGCTGCGCTACGGCAAGATCTGCATCCTCGCCGACGCCGACTCCGATGGCCTGCACATCGCAACCTTGTTGTGCGCATTGTTCGTTCAGCATTTCCGCGCGCTGGTGGATGCCGGTCACGTTTATGTGGCCATGCCGCCGCTGTACCGCATCGACCTGGGCAAGGAAATTTACTATGCCCTGGATGAAGCCGAGCGCGACGGCATTCTCGATCGTCTGGTGGCCGAGAAGAAGCGCGGCAAACCGCAGGTCACGCGATTCAAGGGTCTGGGCGAAATGAACCCGCCACAGTTGCGCGAGACCACCATGGACCCGAACACCCGGCGCCTGGTGCAACTGACCCTGGATGATTTCGAGGCGACTGCGGAAATCATGGACATGCTGCTGGCGAAGAAACGCGCTGGTGACCGCAAGAACTGGCTGGAATCCAAGGGCAACCTGGCCGAGGTTCTGGGCTGATGCGTCTGGGCTTTGCCCTGGCCTGTGGGTTGCTGCTGACATCGATCACGGTCTGCGCCGGGCCGGCACCACAGTTGCACCTGTTGTCCGAGCACGTCGTGGAAGGCATGCGCGGCGGCAACCTGTCCGGGCTGGCGCAGTGCGGCAATGAGCTGTGGGCGGTTTCCGACCGCGACGATGATCAGATCTATCGCCTGGATACCCGCGAATCTGCCTGGCAGGCCGAAGCGCTGCACATTGATGTACCACCGGTGCCTGACAGCGGCTTGCCCTGGGGGCTGAAGTCTCGTGTCTGGGGGGCTGCGTTCGTACGTGGCGGCGATCTGGACTTCGAGGGCATCACCTGCGATGGCGCCGGCAATCGTTACGTGGTCAGCGAAGGCCATGCCGCTGTCTTGCAAGTGCCGCCAACGGGGCCTGCCTCCTGGCTGAAGATTTCGCCGATGCTGGTGCGCGAGGCGCGGGCCAGTGGTCTGTTGTTGCAATTCAACGCACTGTTCGAAGGGCTGGCCATCAATCCGGCGGGCGATCAGATGTGGCTCGCTGCCGAACGTCAAGGTCGCGGACTGCTGATGATCAAGCGCAAACAGACGGTGTGGGATTGTGAAGGTGGCTGTGTACTGTTGAGCGAGGCGGGCATGGAAATGCAGCCCGAGCAGTTTCCCCACGCCAAAGCTGTTCCGCGGGACTTCTCTGACCTGTCGCTGTTCAACGGCAAACTGTTCACCCTTGAACGCAACGCCTACCAGATCTGCCGCAGGGATCCGCAGACGGCCAAGGTCGAGCGCTGCTGGTCGTACGCCGCCGAGTTGTTGCAGGACAACCGTCGTTATCCACAGAATTACGGGCTGGAAGAAGCGTTGATCGTGGATGCCGACGGCGCCTGGATCGGTGTTGACAATAACTTCGGCCCGCGCGCCGATGGTGAAGTGCGTCCGGTGGTCTGGCGTTTCGCTGCACCGGAAGGTGGCTGGAGTGCCAGTCTGTGAGGCAGCAATCGCCGGGGCAGCGCATCGGCCGGGTGTTTATGGTGCTGGCCTGGTGTGCGGCGCTGTTTCTGGCCACGCGATTTTTCGGCCACTGGGAAGCGCGTCAGCAAAATCCGAATGTTGTGGTCAGCTCGGAGCAGGGCGAAGGTTTCATTGAGGTGAAACTGGTCAGCAATGTACAAGGGCATTTCGTCGCCAGCGGCCTGATCAACGGCCAGCCGGTGGACTTCATGCTCGACACCGGGGCGACCGACGTGTCGATCCCGGCGGACCTGGCCAGGCGCCTGAAGCTCGAAGAAGGATTCGGCGTGACCCTGAGCACGGCCAATGGCCTGAGCCAGGGCTATCGCACTCGTATCGAACGCCTGCAACTGGGTGACATCGTGCTGCGGGATGTACGCGCACTGGTGGCCCCGGGGCTGCATGGCGATCAGGTGCTGCTCGGCATGAGCGCACTGAACAAACTTGAATTTACCCAGCGCGGTGGCACCATGCTGCTGCGCCAGACAACGAACCGATGAGGCCCGCATGAGCGACTCCCTTGATCTCAGCCTGGACGGTGTAGAACGCCGGTCACTGGCTGACTTCACCGAAAATGCCTACCTCAACTACTCCATGTACGTGATCATGGACCGTGCCTTGCCGCATATCGGCGACGGTCTGAAACCGGTACAGCGGCGTATCGTCTACGCCATGAGCGAGCTGGGGCTGGATGCCGATTCCAAGCACAAGAAGTCGGCGCGTACAGTCGGTGACGTGCTCGGTAAGTTCCACCCCCACGGTGACTCGGCCTGCTACGAAGCCATGGTGCTGATGGCCCAGCCGTTCAGCTATCGCTACACGCTGGTCGACGGCCAGGGCAACTGGGGTGCTCCGGATGATCCCAAGTCGTTCGCCGCCATGCGTTACACCGAAGCGCGGCTGTCGCGTTATTCCGAAGTACTGCTCAGCGAGCTGGGCCAGGGCACGGCGGACTGGGGGCCAAACTTCGACGGCACGCTGGACGAGCCGCTGGTCTTGCCTGCCCGTCTGCCGAACATTCTGCTCAACGGCACCACCGGTATCGCCGTGGGCATGGCCACCGACGTTCCGCCGCACAACCTGCGCGAAGTCGCCACCGCCTGCGTGCGCTTGCTCGACGAGCCCAAGGCCACAGTCGAACAGCTCTGTGAACACATCCAGGGCCCGGACTATCCGACCGAAGCGGAAATCATCACCCCGCGCGCCGACCTGCTGAAAATCTACGAAACCGGTCGCGGTTCCGTGCGCATGCGCGCCGTGTATCACATCGAAGACGGCGACATCATCGTTACCGCGCTGCCGCATCAGGTTTCGGGCGCCAAAGTGCTGGAACAGATCGCCGCGATGATGCAGGCCAAGCCGTCCAAGGCGCCGCAAATTGCCGACCTGCGTGACGAGTCCGACCACGAGAACCCGTGCCGGATCGTGATCATCCCGGGTGCCCGGAAAAACTTCGATCACGATGCGCTGATGCAGCACCTGTTCGCCAGCACCGAGCTGGAGTCGAGCTACCGGGTCAACATCAACATCATCGGCCTGGATGGCAAGCCACAGCTGAAAAACTTGCGCGCGCTGCTGGTCGAGTGGCTGGAGTTCCGGGTGCAGACCGTGCGTCGTCGCCTGCAATTCCGCCTCGACAAGGTCGAGCGTCGCCTGCACCTGTTGGATGGCTTGTTGATTGCCTATCTCAACCTGGATGAAGTGATCCACATCATCCGTACCGAGGAGCAACCACGGGCCAGGCTGATCGAACGCTTCGCCCTGAGCGAAATCCAGGCCGACTACATTCTCGACACCCGTCTGCGTCAGTTGGCGCGACTGGAAGAGATGAAGCTGCGTGCCGAGCAGGATGAACTGCTCAAGGAACAAGCCAAGCTGCAAGCCCTGCTGAGCAGCGAAGCCAAGTTGAAAAAACTGGTGCGCAGCGAGCTGATCAAGGACGCTGAAACTTACGGTGATGACCGCCGGTCGCCTATTGTCGAGCGCGCCGAGGCCCGGGCCCTGACCGAGCACGATCTGCTGCCGAACGAGAAAGTGACGGTCGTGCTGTCGGAAAAAGGCTGGATTCGCTCCGCCAAAGGTCACGAAATCGATGCCACCGGGCTTTCCTACAAGGCCGGAGACGGTTTCAAGGCGTTGGCAGCGGGGCGCTCCAACCAGTTTGCCGTGTTTATCGACTCCACCGGCCGCAGTTACTCGGTGGCTGCCCACACCTTGCCGTCGGCCCGCGGCCAGGGCGAACCGCTGACCGGTCGCCTGACGCCGCCGCCAGGTGCAAGTTTCGAATGCGTGCTGATGCCGGAAGACGATGCGCTGTACGTGATCGCCTCCGACGCCGGTTACGGTTTCGTGGTCAAGGGTGAAGATCTGCAGGCCAAGAACAAGGCGGGCAAGGCCCTGTTGAGCCTGCCGAACAATGCCAAGGTCATGCTGCCGCGTCCGGTGGCCGATCGTGAGCAGAACTGGCTGGCGTCGGTGACGACCGAAGGTCGCCTGCTGATCTTCAAGATCAGCGACCTGCCACAATTAGGTAAGGGCAAAGGCAACAAGATCATCGGGATTCCTGGTGAACGAGTGGCCAGTCGCGAAGAGTATGTGACGGACATCGCCGTATTGCCGGACGGTGCAACACTGGTGTTGCAGGCCGGGAAACGTACCTTGTCGCTGAAAGCGGACGACCTCGAACACTACAAGGGTGAACGTGGTCGTCGGGGCAACAAGTTGCCGCGTGGCTTCCAGCGGGTAGATGCGTTGCTCGTCGAAAACCTTAATTAGGTGACATCGCGGCGGGGAAACCAGTCGATAGCGTCCCCTGGAGGCGCCGAACTACGATTTAACCCGTAGTTCGGCGCTTTGCGCTGGAGTCGGAACGCATATTCACGGATGATATGGCCTTTCAAGCGTCGGCCTGGCCGCGCATTTTTAATATTTGTTGAGTATTTTCACTGTGGTCAGCCTTTTGGCGATCACCTGGATGGGACGATGACTGCTCTGCGCCTTCCTTTTATTCTCATGCTCGCCGGCGTACTTGGCCTGGCGGGTTGCAGCGTTCACCAACCGGTGTCGTTGTACCAGCTGGATGCTGGAAGTCCGGCTCAGCCTGCACAGAACGCTGGCATGGCGGTTTTGTTGGGCCCGGTCACCGTGGCCGACTACCTGCAACGTGAAACCCTGTTGCAGCGACAGCCGGATGGAAGCCTGCAAGCCTCGACCGATGGTCGTTGGGCTGGCAGCCTTTCGTCGGATATCGATCAGTTGCTGCTGCGTCAGGTCTCAGGTCGCCTGGACAGCCAGCGCGTAGTGCTGGCCCCGGCGACAGCGGGTTTCACCCCGGACGTTCAGGTGCTGCTGACCATCACCCGCCTGGATTCGGGTGAAAAACAACCGGCGATCCTCGACGCGCAATGGCGTCTGATCGACCGTCGCGGACAGGTCCGCGACAACCGAATCATCCATTTGCAGGAACAGCATGCCGGTAGTACGGCGGCGCAGGTCCAGGCGCAGGGCGTGTTGTTGCAACGCCTGGCCGAGCAACTGTCGGTGGCAATCAAGCCTCTGGCCAATCAGCCGCCGATCGCCGAAGTCCCGCGCAAGCCGGCGGCAGCCAAGGCGGCAGCACCTGCGGTAGAACAGGAAAAGCAGCCGAAGATCCCGATGGCCGCGCCTATTCGTACGGATATGGAAGTGTTCCGCTTCTGACCGCAGGATGGATTTGAAACAAAGCCCGCATTATGCGGGCTTTGTTGTTTCTGCGGGTTGGAGATCTTTAGCGTCAGTTCCGGCCTCTTCGCGGGCAAGCCCGCTCCCACAGGGTGCGCGTCGTACACGTCAATCGTGACCGGAGCAGTCATTGTGGGAGCGGGCCTGCCCGCGAAGGCGTCAGTACAGGCAACAAAAAGCCCGCAGACGATCGCTCATCTGCGGGCTTCATTGTGGCCGGGGCTGAGGCTTAAGCGCGGCGCTCGTGCATCCGCGCCAATTGCCGTTCAAGCATCGACGGATATGGCTCCATCAACCGTTCCACGCAGCACGCACCTTCAGGGCTGGCAATCGGGCGGATCCGCGCGCGCTGGCGGATCAACGCGTCATCGCTGATCTTGCGCTCCACCAGCAGCAGGTTGCGGCTGTGTTGCGACAGGGCCAGGGCGTCCTGGGCGGAATCGGTCAGCAGCAGGTCGATCTGGCTCAGGCCGAACAGTTCCTCGCCGAGGGTCAGGCCCAGCTGCAATTGCAGGGTGATGCCGCTGTCCGCGACTTCGATCTGCAACTGGTGGCCCAGGGCCCGCAGCAGCTCGCCACAGCAAATGGCGTTGGTCAGGTAATCGTCGCCGCTGTCTTCGGTGTGGAACAGCATCAAGGTGCTGCCATCGTTCAAGGTCTCCACTTCGCCTTGATACAGCGACGCGGCCTGATCGAGGCAATCGCGATAGCGTTCGAGCAGTTCTTCCAGACGTGCCCGCGGCAGGCGACGCAGTTGTTCCTGGGAGCCCAGTTGCACTGCCAGCACTGCGCTGTGTTGCGGCATGCTCGGAGTGGCCTGGCGAATGACCGGTTGTGGGGTGCTGCCCAGTGACTCGTCGCGCAGATCGGCGAAGGGGTCTTCATCATCGTCGTCTTCGACGGTGCTGACGATCTGCCGTGGCGCTGGCTTGAGCGCCGCTACCGGGCGACTCTCGTCAAAGCTCGGATCGCGCAGGTTACGTACTTCGAAGGCCGGGTCGGCCTCGTCATCGACGTCGTCGAACTCCGGTTCCGGCACCGGGGCTGGCTCGGCGGGCTCCGGGGCGAAGTTGGCGTGCAGCTGACGCGCCAGGTCACCGATCTCGTCCTGGCGGTCGGTGGCCGGGGTGTATTCATCGATATTGCGCAGCCACACCCGCAATTGCAGCAGCGGCGTGGAGAGATAACGCCCCATGCGCAGGCTCAAGGCCAAAGACAGGGCCAGCAGAATGGCGCTGAGGATGCCCATGCTTTGCAGGCTGATGGTCATCGGTTGCTGGAACTGGTCCATGTCCAGGCTAATGCGCAATTGTCCGGCGGTCACGTCCTGGAAGGTGATCTTGCTCTGGTACATGCCCTCGGCTTCGCCCAGCAGGCCATGCTTGGGGCGCTGACCGGATTCGGCGAGGATGCGGTTGTCCGGACTGTAGATGGCAGCGTGGGCCACCAGCTTGTTCTTGGTCAGGTTGTTGAGCAGCACGTTGAGGCTGAGGATGTCGTTGGACACCAGCAGCTCGGTAGCCGAGGTGGCCGTCTGCGTGGTCAGGCTTTCGCCCAGCGCATCCGCCTGCTCGTGCATGGCCTGCTTGAACTGCAAGCCCATCACACCGGCATAGATGACCAGGGCCAGGGCGACCAGGATCACGTTATGGCTGGCGATGCGCAATGCAATCGGTACACGGCGGTGGCGCAGTGCCCGGAAGATCAGCAGGAAGAAGTTGTCGGTTTTTACTGGCGTGGGCCGGTTCACTTGAGCTCGGCTCTTTTGTCCGTGAAGTTGACGCGCAGTATAGCGACAGGCCCTAGACCGTCAAAGCGCTCGCGGTGCCCGATGGTCACTGAAAGTGGGTAGAATGCGGTTTTTTTCCACCTGCGGGGGTGCGCCTTGCGCGAAATCGTCCTGATAAACATCACGGGAGTCGACCGTCCGGGTCTGACTGCGGCCATTACCGGCGTTCTGGCCCAGGGTGGTGTGAACATTCTCGACATCGGTCAGGCGGTGATCCACGACACCTTGTCGTTCGGCATCCTGGTTGAAATTCCTGACACCGAGCAAGGCAAGTCCGTGCTCAAGGACATCCTGTTCAAGGGCTATGAACTCGATCAACAGGTGCGTTTCACACCGGTATCCGAACAGGATTACCAGCAGTGGGTTGGCAACCAGGGCAAAAAGCGTCACATCGTGACCCTGTTGACCCGCAAGGTGACAGCCGGGCAGTTGCAGGCCGTAAGCTCGATCACCGCCAAATATGGCTTGAACATCGACCACATCGATCGTCTTTCCGGGCGCATGCCGCTGGATACCCCGGCCGACAAGGGCAAGGGCTGCATCGAATTTTCCGTGCGTGGCGAGGCGGCTGATCCGCAGGCGCTGCGGGCAGAATTCCTCAGCGTTGCCCAGGAGCTGAATGTCGACATCGCCTTCCAGGAAGATTCGCTGTTCCGTCGCAACCGTCGGCTGGCGGTGTTCGACATGGACTCGACGCTGATCGAAGCCGAAGTGATCGATGAGCTGGCCAAGGCGGCCGGTGTGGGTGACAAGGTTTCGGAAATCACCGAGCGGGCAATGGCCGGTGAGCTGGATTTCCGCGCCAGCTTCAAGGAGCGTCTGGCCTTGCTCAAAGGGCTGGATGTCAATGTGCTGGATTCCATCGGCGCCTCGCTGCGCCTGACCGAAGGGGCCGAAACCCTGTTCGCCGAGCTCAAGCGCCTGGGCTACAAGACCGCGATTCTGTCGGGCGGCTTCACCTACTTTGCCAAGCAATTGCAGGCCAAACTGGGTATCGACTACGTGTTCGCCAACGAACTGGAAGTGGTCGACGGCAAAGTTACCGGCGTGGCGGTCGAGCCGATTGTCGACGCCCAGCGCAAGGCAGATTTGTTGAAGGAATTGGCACACAAGGAAGGCTTGCGCCTGGAGCAGACCATTGCGGTCGGTGATGGTGCCAACGATCTGCCGATGCTGGCGATTGCCGGGTTGGGCGTGGCGTTCCGCGCCAAGCCGCTGGTCAAGCAGTCTGCCAAGCAGGCGATTTCAACGCTGGGGCTGGATGGTGTGCTGTATTTGCTGGGCTTCCGCGATCGCGACGGCCAGCTCTGACACCGCAAAACAACTGTAGGAGCGAGCCCGCTCGCGATGATCGTCAACGATGACGCGGGTATTCTGAATGTCCGCGCCGCTCTCTGGTTCATCGCGAGCAATCGAGCGTCGACCGGCTGCTCCTACAGTTATGTGCGACGATCAGGCCTTTGGCAGGCCCATGCCCTGACCCATCTGCACCGCTGTTCCGGCGGTCATTTCTTCAGCCCACTTCACCTGATCCGGCCCGAACAGCACGACAGCGGTCGAACCCAGCTTGAAGCGACCCAGTTCCGCACCTTTTTCCAGGTGGATCGGTGCGCGGGAGGCTTCGTCGTAACGGAAGGTTTTCAGTTCCCGTTTCGGCGGCGTCACCAGGCCCGCCCAGACGGTTTCGATCGAGGCCACGATCATCGCGCCCACCAGTACCACGGCCATCGGACCGCGCTCGGTGTCGAAAATGCACGCCACGCGCTCGTTGCGGGCAAACAGTTCCGGAACGTTTTCAGCAGTGGTCTGGTTGACCGAGAACAGACGACCCGGGATGTAGATCATCTCGCGCAGGGTGCCAGCCAGTGGCATGTGCACGCGGTGATAGTCCTTCGGCGACAGGTAGATGGTCGCGAAATCGCCACCCATGAACGGCGCAGCATTCGCCGCATCGCCGCCGAGCAGTTCCAGCACGCTGAAGCTGTGGCCCTTGGCCTGGAACACACGACCGTGCTCGATCGGGCCGAGCTGGCTGATCGCACCGTCGGCCGGGCTGAGGATCGCACCCGGGGTCTCGTCCAGCGGGCGGGCACCGGCTTTCAGTGCGCGGGTGAAGAACGCGTTGAAGTGCTCATAGGCGGTCAGGTCTTCGACCAGCGCCTGGGACATGTCCACCTGGTAACGCTTGGCAAACCAGGCGGTAAAGGCGTTCTTGAACCAGCGCACGCGGCATTCGGCGATGCAGCCGGCCAGTCGCGAGAGCAAGTTGTGGGGCAGCAGGTACTGGCTGAGGATAAACAGACGCTTGTTCATTAACTGTCCTTAAAAACCTTAAATCTCTACGGGCGTATCGGGATGGTTGCCCCATTCGCCCCAGGAGCCGGCGTAGCCTTTGACCCGCGGATAACCGAGGGCCTTGGCCACCAGATAGGTGAAGCCAGAACGATGATGGGTCTGGCAGTGGGTAATCACTTCTTTGTCTTTGCTGATCCCGAGTTGTTCGAGGATCTGCGGCATGTCGGTGCGGATACGCAGCTGGCGCGCCTGGTCCATGCCGGCGGTCCATTCGAAATTGACCGCGCCGGGAATGTGGCCGCCCTTGGCTGCCAGGACTTTCTCGCCGGAATACTCCAGCGGCCCGCGTGCGTCCCAGATAGCCAGGTCGGCGGCGCCGAGACGGCTTTGCAGGTATTCGCGGGTGGCGGTGGGCTCGTCGTGCAAGGTCAATGCAACCGGGCCACCCACAGCAGGCGGGATCTGGATCGACATGGGCGAACCCTCTGCCAGCCAGGCCGGCAGGCCGCCGTTGATATAGTGGTACTTGCTGTGGCCGATGACATCCAGCAGCCAGATAAAGCGTCCGGCCCAACCGCCGCCTTCGTCGTCATACACCACGTAGACCGCGTCGGGGTTGTGTCCCAGCTCACCAAACAACGCTTCGAGTGCTGCCTGCGGGGGCATCAGTCCGGGGGCGGGCGCCTGACCCAGTTGCGTGCGTTTGGGATCGACAAAGCGCGCGCCGGGAATGTGCCCTTCGGTGTAGCGGGCGGCACTGGTCAAGTCCACCAGAATCAGTTCGCGGGTGTCGAGACGAGGGAGCAAGTCGCTCGGCTCGATCACCAGCGGCAAGCCAGAGAAGTCAGGCATGTGAGGTCTCCAGAGCACAAAAGGGAGGATTGTAGCGCAGCTTATTGGCCTCGGTTGCTAAAGCTGTGCAGGGCTTTTTCGATGCATTGTGCGGTTTTGCCGAAGGCCTGTACGGAAATTTCCGAAAACGGCCCACCGCCCTGATCCGCCACGACGATCATGATCACCCGACCATTGTTGACCAGCGAACGCAGCAGCAGGTGTTCGCCGCTGAACTGCGAACGCAGGCCGTTGGGCAGCAGGGCCGAGAGTTGCGCATTGTTGGCCGGCGTCAGGCGGACCTGGGCCTGTTGCGTGAGCAGGCGTTGCAACACGTTGCTCTGGCTGACCACGAAGTTCAGCCCGGCCGCCTCCTTCGGCAGGCCGGCCGTCTGGTGCACGCGCAGGTTGGCGTGGGTGCGGTCGGCCATCAGGATCATCACCCGACGCATGCCGCAGGCTGCGAGGGCGTCCCGGGCGGCGATGGTCAGGTGCATGGCGTTGGTAAAGCGACTCGGCTCGACCAGCAATTCGGCGCATTGCTTGCGCCATTTCGCCAGATCTTCGGCGGTGGGTGCCGCGGCCGGCAGCAGTCCGGCGTGGATACGGTTCATGCTCCACGGCCAGATCAGCGATTCGGCGGGGTGCCAGAGATCGGGCATGGCATGCTGGCGTGCGCTGTTGGCGGCTTGCTGATGCAGTTGCTGCTGCACCTCGGCCATCGGCATTTGCAGGTAAAGGCTGGTCAGGTACTGCCAGCGCTCACTGTGCGGGCTGTCCCAGGCGTGCTGCGCCGACAGCGCCAACCCGTTGGCCAGCAACACCGTATTGGCCGGTTGATTGAGCCAGCGGCGCAGGGTCGGGTTGTCATCGAGGCGGTTCTGCTGGCGCAATGGATGCTCGCTGTCACGGGCAATGCGCAGGACTTTCACCAGTTCCCGCTGTTCAGTGAGCAACAGTCGATAGCCTTGTTGTACCCAGATCGGCAAGCGCCAGATCTCCACCAGTGCCTGGCCGATGTCCAGCAGGCGTACACCAAACAGTTGCCGCTCGACTTTGCGTGCCGATTCGCCTTTATGGATGACCCGCAGTTCCCAGTCTTCGAGCAGTTCTGGATGGGTCAGCGCCAACGGCCAGAGGGGCGAAAGGAACAGCAGGCTACCCCAGTGGATGTCCTGCCACAGGCGTGCCAGGCGACTGGAAAAAAAACCGTTGGCCTGCTGCGTGGCGTGCTGGCTGATCATCTGTAGCTGACGCAAGGCTTTGGGAATGTCGGACTGGGGGGCGGCGGGCAAGCGTGCGAGCAGCTCTTCGGTGCGCTTGAGGCCGAGGCGATTGATCGCGATCTCGAGGTTTTCCGCAGGCTCGGTCATGCTGCCGTGGGTGTGTCGGTTGGCTTCGCGAATCACGCTCAAGGCCAGGGCCGGACTGCCTTGCATGAGGTCGGCGATGTCGCGCAGCGAGCTGCGATTGTCGCGGATGGCCTTGCAGACAAGGTCGTGGCTGGCTTGCGGGACGGGAAGGCGTACGCCATCGAGCAGCTTGATCCAGCCCTCGAGCGTTGTCGGTTTTGGTGTTGGAACGTTCGTTTCGTTAACCATGGTTGGCGGCGATCATCATCAGCATTACCCGGGCCCGGAGTGGGTCAAATTGGCTTTTCGCCTGAACGGGCTTTAGTCTGGCGCAGTTTTGCCGATAAGTAGAAGAAGAGATTTTTTAACTTCCGAATATGACCTTGAACCCGACTCAGTAAGTGCTCTCCTACCTATGGCTAAAATTATCGGCATCATCGTCGTATTCGCGAGCGTGCTCGGCGGATACGTGCTTTCCCACGGCAAGGTTGCCGCCCTGATCCAACCTTTCGAGGTCATGATTATCGGTGGTGCGGCCCTCGGCGCATTCCTGCAGGCCAACCCTGGCCATATGGCGATGCACGTTCTCAAGAAAGCCTTGGGGATGTTCAGTTCACGCTTCAACCACGGGTTCTATCTGGAAGTGCTGGGCCTGATCTACGAGATCCTCAACAAGAGTCGCCGCGAAGGCATGATGGCGATCGAAGGCGATATCGAAGATGCCGCCGCGAGCCCGATCTTCGCCAAGTACCCTACGGTCCTCAAGGATGAGCGCATGACCGCATTTGTCTGCGATTACCTGCGCATCATGTCCTCCGGCAACATGGCTCCCCATGAACTTGAAAACCTGTTCGACATGGAGCTTGCCAGTCTCAAGGAAGACCTGGACCACCCGTCCCATGCAGTGAACGGCATTGCCGACGCCATGCCGGGTTTCGGTATCGTCGCGGCGGTATTGGGTATCGTGGTGACCATGGCTTCGCTCGGTGAAAGCGACCAGAAAATGATTGGCCTGCACGTCGGTGCGGCACTGGTCGGTACTTTCTTCGGTATTCTCGCGGCCTACGGCTTCTTCGGTCCCCTGGCGCATGCCCTGGGTCACGATGCCAAGGAAGAGCTGAACGTCTACGAAGCCATCAAGGCCTCGCTGGTCGCTTCGGCTTCCGGCATGCCGCCATCGCTGGCGGTAGAGTTCGGGCGCAAGGTTCTGTACCCGGCGCACCGCCCTAGCTTCGCCGAGCTGGAACAAGCGGTTCGTGGTCGTTAAGAATGGAAAATAACCAGCCGATAATCATCAAGCGCGTCAAGCGCTACGCCGGCGGGCATCACGGGGGCTCCTGGAAAATCGCCTTCGCTGACTTTGCCACGGCGATGATGGCGTTCTTCCTGGTGCTGTGGCTGCTGTCCACCGCCACCCCGGAACAGAAGATTGCCATCGCCGGTTACTTCAAGGACCCGATTGGCTTTTCCGAAAGCGGTACGCCGTACATCATTGATCTGGGTGGCACGCCGACCCTGGCGCCGGAAAACACCCTCAACCCCGAGGTGAAATCCCAGCCGCAGCCGGACAAGGTCACCGTCGATACCGACCAGGTCGAAGGCATGGCCGAACAGGTTGAAAAGGAACGTCTCGAACTGTTGCTGCAAGAACTGCAGAACAAGGTCGAGGAGAACCCGCAGCTGCAGAAATTCAAAGACCAGATCATGTTCGAGATCACTCCGGACGGCCTGCGTATCCAGATCGTGGATGCCGAGAACCGGCCGATGTTCGACTCAGGCTCGGCCCGTCTGAAACCGTATTTCGAAGACATCCTGCTGGCCATGGCCGACACCATCAAGGCGGTGCCGAACAAGATCAGCATCAGCGGTCACACCGATGCCAAGCCATACACCGGGACCGGTGATTTCGGTAACTGGGAGCTCTCGGCCAACCGTGCCAACGCCGCAAGGCGTGCGCTGGTGGCGGGCAGTTATCCGGATGCGCAGGTGGCGCGCGTGGTCGGTTATGCCTCGTCAGCACTGTTCGATCGCGAGCACCCGTTCAACCCGGTGAACCGTCGTATCGACATCGTGGTGCTGACCAAGAAGGCCCAGCGTGCGATCGAAGGTTCGCAAGGCGCGGAGCCGGCTCCAGATGCCTCCCAAGGCGCTCCCGGCGCAGCGCCTGCCGCGCCGGCTGACCCGAACGCGTTGCCGGCGGACAAGGAGCCGCTACCGGCCCACGAACTTCGTGAGCGGCTGAATCTGTTTGACGATCCGGCGCCCAAACCGGGTGACGCGCCCAAACAGTGACCCATGAAAAAGCCGCGATGATCGCGGCTTTTTCATGTCTGCGGGAAGCGGCTCAGTAGCCATTTTCCGGCAAGCTGGCGATGATCGAGCGGTAGCTGTTCATCCGTTGCTGCTGCACGCGGCCGTCTTCAAGGGCCTTGAGCAGGGCGCAACCGGGTTCGCGGTCATGCTTGCAGTCACGGAAACGGCAGGTGCCGAGCAGGTCGTTGAATTCGATGAAGCCGGCTTCGACGTCGGCACGGCTGACGTGGCCCAGCCCGAATTCGCGGATACCCGGGGAGTCGATCAACTCACCGCCGCCGGGGAAGTGGAACAACCGCGCGGTGGTGGTGGTGTGAGTGCCCTGGCCGGACAGCTCGGACAATGGGCCGACGCGGGTTTCGACATCCGGCAGCAGGCTGTTGACCAACGACGACTTGCCGACACCGGACTGGCCGACGAACACGCTGATGCGCCCGTCCAGTTGTGCCTGCAGTTGCTCCATGCCATTGCCGTGGTGCGCCGACACTTCCAGCACCGGATAGCCGAGGGTGCGGTACACCGCGAGCAAGGCGTTGAGTGCCGGGGCGTTGTGGTCGTCGATCAGGTCGAACTTGTTCAGCAGCAACAGCGGCTTGATGCCCGCATGCTCGGCCGCCACCAGATAGCGGTCGATCAGGTTGGCGTGGGGCTCGGGTAGCGGTGCAAACACGATGACGATCATGTCGACGTTGGCCGCCACCGGCTTGAGCTGGCCACGGCTGTCCGGGCGGCACAGTTCGGTGTTGCGTGGCAGTTGCGCCACGATCACGCCGATGCCCTGGTTGCCGGCACGCCACACTACCTGGTCGCCGGTCACCAGCGCCGGCAGGTTGGCGCGCAGGTAGCAACGGAACACCTGGCCGGCCAGTTCGCCGTCGCGGGCCTCGACCTCGACCTGCACACCGAAGTGCGCGATCACCAGACCGTGCTGTTCCGGGCCCAGATCGCCGCCCTCAAGTGCCTCGACAGCCGAGGACTCGCGTTTGGCGGCGCGGGCAGCGCGTTCGCCCTGAATCTTTTCGATGCGCCAGTTTTGGCGGCGATTGAGTTGGCGTTTGGCCATGGGTGTTCCGTATCAAGAATGCAACGATTAGGTAAAACGGCCGCGAGTTTAGCACGCCCGGCCACCGGCCTAGGCTAAACTGCGCAGCATTGCCTAGGAGCCGACACATGCAAAACCCGCAGAACCTGATCTGGATCGACCTGGAAATGACCGGTCTGAACCCTGATACCGATGTCATTATCGAAATGGCCACCATCGTCACCGACAGCGATCTGAACACCCTGGCCGAAGGCCCGGTGATCGCCATTCACCACAGCGACGAAATCCTCGCCGGCATGGACGAGTGGAACACCCGTCAGCACGGCGGTTCCGGGCTGACCCAGCGGGTTCGCGACAGCCGCATCAGCATGGCCGAAGCCGAGGCCGAAACCCTCGCATTCCTGGAGAAGTGGGTGCCGAAGGGCAAGTCGCCGATCTGTGGCAACAGCATCTGCCAGGATCGTCGCTTCCTTTATACCCACATGAAATCCCTGGAAAGCTATTTCCACTACCGCAACCTCGATGTGTCCACGCTCAAAGAGCTGGCTGCGCGCTGGGCGCCGGACGTGCGTGACAGCTTCAAGAAGGGCAGCACCCACCTGGCGCTGGATGACATCCGCGAATCCATCGCCGAATTGCAGCACTACCGCAAGCATTTCATCAAAGCCTGATTCACAGGGAGCTGTTCCGGCCCCATCGCGAGCAGGTTCGTTCCCACATTGGGCTGGGTTTGCCTTGTGGGAGCGAGCCTGCTCGCGATGGCGTCCGTACAGTCACTATCGATGGCTGGGCTGATTCTGTGGTGCCCTCTTTTGGTGCTTGGGTGAACTGAGTAGACTGCGCGCCTTTCTGCAAGGACCGCCACCATGCTGCTGATGCTCTACCTGATCGCCATCACCGCCGAAGCCATGACCGGTGCCCTGTCTGCCGGGCGTCGTGGCATGGACTGGTTCGGTGTGGTGCTGATCGCTTGTGTCACGGCGCTGGGTGGCGGGTCGGTGCGCGATGTGCTGCTCGGGCATTACCCGCTGACGTGGGTCAAACACCCGGAATACCTGGTGCTGACCACGGCTGCCGCGATGATCACCGTGTTCACGGCGCGCTGGATGCGCCACCTGCGCTCGCTGTTTCTGGTGCTCGATGCCGTAGGTCTGGTGGCATTCACCCTGATCGGCTGCATGACCGCCCTGGAAATGGGCCACGGCATGCTGGTGGCTTCGGTCAGTGGCGTGATCACCGGCGTCTTCGGTGGCATCCTGCGGGATATCTTCTGCAACGATATTCCGCTGATCTTCCGGCGTGAGCTCTATGCCAGCGTCTCGTTCGCGGCGGCGTGGTGCTACATGCTCTGCATCTATCTGCAATTACCCAATGAGCAATCGATTCTGATCACCCTGTTCGGTGGTTTTCTGCTGCGCTTGCTGGCAATCCGTTTTCACTGGGAAATGCCCAAGTTCATCTATAACGACGAGGCCTGAGTCGCGATCCCGTAGAGCCGGCGATCTTTTTCTTCCAGACGTTGAAGATCAACAGCAAGATCAAAAGATCGCAGCCGGCAGCAGCTCAGCAATCTCTTTTCATCCGGCATGAAAACCACGCACCACAAATTTTGTGACAACCCACTGGACGATAAAACCAAGCGGCGTATTACCGAATATATCCCTATTGCAGAGTCGGATTGAAAGGTTTTGGTTTGGTTTGATGGCAAAGTGATAGATATCGTCGAAAGTGAGCGCGTGCTGGAGGCAAAGACAGAGTTGGATCGGCGCAGGGCAGGGGGCGGTGTCGAGTGTCAGGCAGTGCTTAAGGTGATAGAGAGCGCTTTGACCTGAATGACGCTGTAAAAGACAAACCCACAAATTTGGCGGAGTGATCAGGTGGTATTTTTTGCTCTCTGGTTTTGGTTTTGTTCAGTGTTAGTCTGTTTTTTTAAATTTTAAATATAAATTTAAAATGAGCGGCGACATTTATAGTGTGCCCGCGTGACCTGTTTTTTTTGGTGTTGTAGATGACATGGGTGGTAATACATAAAGTGTTTGCTTGTTATAATTTATCAAAAATACAAAGTGGGTAGTGATCAGAGTTTTTTTTGATGCTGTTGATCAGCGTGCTTGATGGGTAGGGAAAAATTTCAGACCGTGTTATTACTTATTCCAGCGGCTCAGCATGAACTAAAAAGTTCAAGGTGGAGCCAGGTGCAGTCAAGGTGCTGCGAATAACGTAATCACAAGGAGTGAATAATGAATGATTTGATAGATCCGTCCGAGAAGCAAGCCGATGATTTGGGTGCGATTGCAAGCGGTGTGCGCGACAATCAAGAGATTACAAAGGTCCAAGTGGTGTTCGATGGGTCTGAATTTAGTAATGAAAAAAGATTGTATGCCAATGGACGCATGCAGGTACGCGTAACCGTGTTGATAACGGGCAATTTTGGAGGCCCTCCGGAGTCGGATAAATGGCCTAGGGTTCACCTGATTCATTATCAAGGCGGGCAGCGACTGACAAACGGGTGGGTGTCAGCCTTTGATGAAAATCAATATGCCCATAGCATTGAGTCTCCATATTCGGCTTATTCAAGAGGGTCGGCACCTCATGAGGAGGTCAATGGTGAAATGCAAGGAGAGGTGGGCATTTCCAGTCTCAATTCAAGGACGCTGCGTTATGATTTTTGGGTTTCGTCCTCCCGAGTGGAGTTTATGAAGATCGCGGCAGAGATAAGGATGATGGGTGGTTCTGGCTCAGTGATCTACACTAATAAACCCAATGTACCTGGCCAGTTGGATGAAAGTGTGACGCTCAATGCGATTACACCGGCAACCTATGCCACAAGTCAATTTACCTTCGAAAGCCAGAGAGTAGGGGGGGAGCATAACGGTGATCGGATTTATCGCTATTATCTGGGCGCTTTTCCCGGCGGCAGGCAGCTAAAATTGCTGAATTGGCACAGTAGCCAATATGGCCAGGACTCCCTCTATCCCCTTGAGTTTTTTAGTTCGGGTGAGGTGAAGAACGATTCAAGTACCAAATATTTCATGGGTATTATTGTTCCTGTTCGAGCCGCGAGGGTAGATGTTAATCTTCCAGGAGGCATCGCAAGCAGGTATCGCATTGGCGTAAATCAACGTGAGGGCGAACTCACAATTGTCCAGGCGTTATCCTCTAAATATTTCGATAATTACCGGGTCAGGAAGGAGCCCTTCTTTTTTACCGCTATAGATATGTATGGTACTGAGCATCGACTGTCGATTCGTACGGATATGACAAGCAGGCAGTTTATTCTGGAACGAGGCTGATACCTCTTTGGATTGTCCCGCGCTCTTGGTGGGCGTGGGCTTCTGTCCATCTATAAACCAATGTTTGGTGATTCGTGTTTTCGGAGGTCATCGATGAGCGTCCAGAGTGCAAGCGCTATTTATTCCAATGCGTTCAATTTTAATGATTTTATGGCGGGTGGTGTGGACCCCCGTACGGGGCTGTATACGTGCTCGTTGTCACTTGGTGAGATCCGGTCTGAGGCGTTGAATGGTCCTTCTTTCCCCATCAGACTTCAATTCAATCCATTGAATAGAGTGGATTCGGGTTTTGGAGTGGGCTGGTCATTGTCATTGAGTCGCTATGATTTTCCCAGCAGAACACTATCGTTCGCAAGTGGGGAAAACTATAAGGCGAGGACAAGTCCTGGAGAATTAGTGTTCGAAGAGGAGCGGCTGCAAGTGTTTAATATCTCGAATATGACTTCGAGGGGTTTTGATGTTGTCAGCAAGAATGGTCAGCGCGAGGTGCTTGAGGTTGTCAATAATACCCAAGTGGCAGCGCCGAAAAGGATCATGGCGGCGAACGGTTCCTATCTGTCTTTGCGTCATCTGCCGATCAACGGGCAAGCCATGCTGGTTGAAGTCAAGGACAGCAACGGGCGCGCGCTACTTAAGGTTGACAGGGTTGGCGGGAAAGTAATTTTTACGCACTACCCCGGTACGGAATGTGAGGCGATATTTACGCTCACGCTGACCAATAACGAATACCTAAGTACCATCACTTTGCCCACGGGTGGGGCCTGGGGGTTAGGTTATGTAAAAATTCGCAATGTTCGCTATTTAAGCAAGGTTGTTTCTCCCCAGGGAGCTGTCGAGACTATTCGATACAAAGAACATGGGCATCGTTTTCCCCCGTTGGCTCCCATGGACTATTCGCCCTTTGTAGATGTGCATGTCGTGAGCCCCGGATATGGTCAGCCCGACATAGAAAAAAACTATGCGTATTCGACAAAAAATTATCTCGGGTATGAG
Organism: Pseudomonas sp. B28(2017); assembly: GCF_002113025.1. GTDB lineage: Bacteria > Pseudomonadota > Gammaproteobacteria > Pseudomonadales > Pseudomonadaceae > Aquipseudomonas. Next base: position 172,452 of record NZ_NEJH01000006.1, read on the forward strand.
GGGGTTTCCGGTTGGAATAACGAGGGCGACAACCTCTATCGGGTGCAGGACAATTACCAGTACAGCTCAACCGAGTATTTGTATCTCAATGGGCGTATTCACAGTACGGTAGTGTGTACATACAACAAATTTCATCTGCTGCTGTCGCGGGTGAGCACATGCGGTCAAAAAGTCATCTCGGAGCTGACGGAATACCCACTGATACCTGACAAGGGTATCCAGGACCAGCCCGCGCAATTTCGTTTACCCAAAACCCAGACGATACGTTACGAAGACAAGCTGACGAGGAGTAGGCGCGAAGAAGTGACAGAGACCGACTTCGACGTTTCTGGCAATCTGCTCAAGCAAGTCGAACCGAGTGGTGTCACCACTGTTTCCGAATACTACCCGGCTCGTGGCGCAGATGGTTGTCCAGCCGATCCGCTGGGCTTTGTACGGTTTGTCAAGCAAACGACCATGACCCCGGCCGCGGGTTTTGCCGCCGCGGCGCCGACCATCCATTGTTATCGCTATGGGCTGCAGGCCGGAGTGAACGGCGCGACAGTGGCCAATATCGTGCCCATTCGCGAGCAACTGTATGAGGGCACAATCAGTACCGCGAACCTGCGCTCGCAGCGGGACATGACGTATTTCATCGAACCGGCCACCGGCTTCAGGCATGGTCAGTTGAAGCTGGATACCATCACCCGCAATGGCAAGGCGACTCAAACCGAATACCACTATAGCCTGGCGGGTACGACGTTGAGTGTGGAGCAAACGCTGATCGGGTTCGATGGCACTCGCGCAACCATGAAGCAGACCCGCTCTGCACTCAACGGTTTGAAGTTGTCCATGGAGGATGATGACCAGCCACCGGTGGTGTTCAAATACGACGCGATCGGCCGGCTGCTCAGTGAGTCGGTAGCGGCCGGCACAGTCAACGCGGCAGTCCGCACTTACGACTATGCATTGCCAGGCGACAAGGTGCTGCAAGCGACCCTGACCACCACTGATGTCATGGGCCAGAAGCAGCGTGTCAGCTATGACGGGCTGGGGCGTACGATCAGCATCGAGGAGCAGGACTCTGCCCGTCAGGCCAACGGTCCTTTGCGCCAGGTGTATGCCGCCAAGCATGATGCCCTCGGCCGGGTTGCTGAAGAAACCCGCACCGATTGGCTGCTGGACAAGGCCACGGCGCTGAAAACCACCTTCATTTACGACGATTGGGGGCAGGTGAAGACAGCGCTGCATCAGGACGGGCGCAAAGAGCATTCAGACATCGACCCTGTCGCGCTGCGTGAGACGAGATGGCTGGAAGGCGCAGGAAAAACGGTAACGGTGCATAACCTTTTCGGCAAACCGGACAGTGTCGAGAGGTTTGACCTCAAGAACGTCAGTATGGGTAAGACCACTCAGGCTTATGATGGTCTCGGCCGTTGCGTCAGAGAAACCGACCCGGTGGGCAACCTGACTCGATATGAGTACGACGTGTTTGACCGACTGTGTCGCAGCACCTTGCCCGACGGCAACAACATCGACACGACATACTCCAGTCATAGCGACGAGTCATTACCGAGCGAGGTCAAGGTCGCTGGACGCAGCCTGGGCCAGCAGACATATGACGGGTTGGGGCGCTTGACCGAAAGCAAAGTCGGCGGTCGGGTCACCACCTTCCAGTTCGATGGAGGCATGAGTCAGCCCGCCGTACAGCTGACACCTGGCAAGGACCGGATCATGTTCGGCTACGAGCGTAGCCTCGGTAATCAGATAGTGAGCCGCAACGCTATCGGGCTGGCGGCCCGATACACCTATGATCCCAAGCTGGGGCTGTTGAAAAGCTGCAACGAGGGCACAAAAGAGAGCACCTTTGAATACTACCCTTCGGGGCGGCTGAAAAGCGAAGAGCGAAACCCGGGAGGGGTCAAGCGCACGTCAAGCTATACCTACTCACTGGCAGGGCGCCCGGACACCTACACCGATATTCTGGGGGATATCCATGAGACGGTTTACGACCACTACGGTCGCCCGACTACCTTCAAGCAGAAGGCTCTTACAGCGAGCTTCGCCTACAACCCCCTGGGTCAACTGGCCACGGTCACCGCCCGGGAGCCCGCCAGCAAACGCACACTGACCACCCATCTGACCTATGACGACCTGGGTCGCGAGGTGTCCCGGGCTTTCGCGGTGAGTGGCGGTAGTACGCAAATCCTGACGTCGAGCTACACCAAGGCCAGTAAACTTGCGACACGAGTCTTGAAGCAGGGAGTGACCACCCTGCGTGGCGAAACCTTTACCTATGATGCGCGCGGCCGCCTGATCGACTACCAATGCACAGGCACGCAGCGGCCACGGGATCCCTACGGTAAGGAAATCATCCAGCAGCTGTATCAGTTCGATGCACTGGACAATATTGTCAGCCTGGAAACCCGGTTTCCCGGCGGCAGTAACATCGCAACCTATACCTACAGTTCTTCCGATGCGACGCAATTGATCGGTATCAGGCATACCCATAAGGATTACCCCGCCCCCGTGACCCTTGGTTACGATGCCAACGGTCAACTCATCAAGGACGAACAGGGTCGAGCGTTGAGCTACGACCCCTTGGGGCGTCTGACCCAGGTTGCCCTCGGCGTGGGTACCGTGGTGCGAGGTTATCACTACGATGCACGGGACCGACTGGTCGAACTGTCGCAGCCCGGCAGTGCGACGACCGAGCGTTACTACCGTGGCGCACGAGTGGCCAATGAGTTACGGGGTAGCGACAAGACGACCTGCCTGCGTCAAGACGGGCTGTTGCTCGGCGAGCAACAGCAGGGCCAGCAGGGTGCGACTCGATTGTTCGGCACCGATCAGCAACAAAGCGTGCTGAGGGAGTTCAGCGCCAGCCCACCGAAAGACATTGCCTACAGCCCTTACGGCCATCGTCCGGCAGAAGGCGGGTTGTTCAGCCTGTCGGGTTTTAATGGCGAGCAGCTTGACCCGCTTACCGGCTTGTATTTGTTGGGCAATGGTTACCGGGCCTACAGTCCGGCATTGATGCGTTTCCACTGTCCGGACAGTATGAGCCCGTTCGGTGCGGGCGGACTCAACCCTTACGCCTATTGCCTGGGCGATCCGATCAACCGAGTAGACCCCACCGGACATTTTTCCTGGCAGTCGATACTGGGGATTGTTGCCGCGGTTGTCGGTGTCGCGCTCAGTGTCGTGACCCTGGGCGCGGCGACACCGCTCGCAATCGCGGGGGTCGCGTTTGGTGTGGCCTCCGGGGTAACGGGAATTGCCGGCATTATCGCCCAGGAACTGGCCCCGGATTCTCAGGCGGGGGCGATTCTGGGGTGGGTGAGTCTGGGGCTTGGGGTGGCGTCGCTGGGGGCGGGGTTAAGTGCCTTTGCGGCGCGTAAATTATCCTCGGCCATTACCAGTTCAGGCAAGCTGGTTAAGGAAAATGGCAAGATCGGCTTTCTTGCTGGAGGGAAAAACCAGGGTGGGGCATTTGGTGGCAAAGCGGGAGGAAAAGGAGCAAAGGCAGCAGCAAAAGGAGCCAAAGGCGCAGATGCACCTCCTAAACCTACTAAGTGGACGCTGGTGGAGGAGGTTGGTAGTAACGACTTCATTCCAGAAGGCAAGCCTGGGAATGTAGCGCGAAGCAAATACGCCGAGTTTAAAAGTGCGGTTGAAAGCGGTGATAGTCCGAGGAATGCTGCAGGTGCAGGCGGTTCAAAAGGTGGCGCCGGGTACGACCCTTATCCGAACTATAAGTCCGCAAACGCCTATCGCCTTGAAGGCAAGCCTGACCTGGTAGGGCGTCACACCCATTTTCGAATAGGAGGCGCGGATCGCGTATTTTTGATGGAGTTTGCGGACGAATTGACCGTGGTGGTCAAGCAAGTCGGGAGGCACGATCCTGTTTGGTAGTGACTGGCTAACCGACTCGCCCGGCATGCTGCCTGAGCGCCCACTCCACATGCTCGCGCACCAGCTCTGACGGGTGCTCCTGTCGCGCCTTCAAGGCTTCCAGTACCGGAATCGTTGAAGGCGCATTTCCCAGCCCCACCGCCAGGTTGCGCAGCCAGCGCTCATACCCTGCCCGCCGCAACGGCGAGCCTTCGGTGCTGCTCAGGAATGTGTCTTCATCCCACATGAACAGCTCGGCCAGTTCGGCGTTATCCAGGTTGTGTCGGGGTTTGAAGTCGCTTTCCCCGGACGGGCGGGCGAAGCGGTTCCACGGGCAGACAATCTGGCAATCGTCGCAACCGAACACCCGATTGCCGATCAGCGGCCGCAGGTCTTCAGGGATCGCGCCCTTGAGTTCGATGGTCAGGTAGGAAATGCAGCGTCGGGCGTCCAGCAAATAGGGGCCGACGAAAGCGTTGGTCGGACAGATGTCGAGGCAGGCGCTGCACCGTCCGCAGTGTTCGGTGGCGTGAGGCGGGTCTACCGGCAGCGGCAAATCAACGAACAGTTCGGCGAGGAAGAAATAACTGCCGGCCTTGCGATTCAAGACCAGAGTGTTTTTGCCGATCCAGCCCAGCCCAGCCTGTTCGGCGATGGCTTTTTCCAGCACCGGGGCACTATCGACGAAAGCGCGATAGCCGAAAGGCCCTATGACCGCCTGAATCTTTTCCGCCAGTTGTTGCACGCGTTTACGGATCAATTTGTGGTAATCGCGACCCAGGGCATAACGCGAGACGTAGGCTTTTTCCGGCTGGGCGAGCATTTTCGCCATGTGGGTGTCGCCCGCCAGATAGTCCATGCGCAGCGAAACCACCCGCAAAGTGCCGGGCACCAGTTCTTCCGGGTGCGAGCGTTTGCTGCCGTGGGCGCCCATGTAGTCCATTTCTCCGTGATAGCCGGCGGCGAGCCAGCGCTCCAGGTGTTGCTCATGCTCGCCCAGGTCGAGGCCGCTGATGCCGATTTGCTGAAAGCCCAGCTCGCGACCCCAGTCCTTGATGGATTGGGCGAGGGCAGGCAGATCTGTGGTGATGGCGGACATGAGGCGAGAGAAACCGGAGCTGAGGTGCGTATAATTCTGCCAGACATCGGAGCCTGAAGACGCATGCCGCACATTAAAGATGAATTACCCGACGCGCTGTATGGTGCCGCACAGGTGCGTGCGCTCGACGCACGGCTGATTGCCGCGGGTACGCCTGGCTTCGAATTGATGCAACGCGCAGCGCGCGCAACGTGGCGGGCGCTGGTACGGCAATGGCCGTCGGTGAATGAATTGACCGTGCTCACCGGGCATGGCAACAACGCTGGCGACGGTTATCTGGTGGCTGTGCTGGCACGGCGTGCCGGGTGGCAGGTGCGCGTGTTGGCGGTCGGTGATCCGCAGCGCTTGCAGGGCGATGCAGCGCTGGCCTATGCCGAAGCGCTGGCTGAAGGCGTCGCGGTACAGGGCTGGAGTGGCCAGAGCGAGTTGCGTGGTGTTGTCCTCGATGCCTTGCTCGGCACCGGCCTGAGCGGCGAAGTGCGCGAGCCTTACTCTGCTGCCATTAAGGCGATCAATGCCAGTGGCCTGTCGGTGACGGCGGTCGATATTCCTTCCGGACTGTGTGCCGACACCGGGCGAAAATTGGGTGTCGCGGTGCGCGCCGATCTCACGGTGACTTTCATCGGGCTGAAAGCGGGTTTGTTCACGGGCGACGCAGCGGATCACGTCGGCGAGTTGGTGTTCAACGATCTGCAAGCCACGGCTGAAACATACAGTGATGTTCCTATTCGCGCCCGACGTCTCAACGCAGCTAATCTTCCGCGCCCGGCGGCTCGCCCACCGACGTCTCACAAGGGGCGTTTCGGGCATGTGCTGTTGATCGGCGGCGATCATGGCCTTGGTGGAGCGATCCTGCTCAGCACCGAAAGCGCATTGCGCAGCGGCGCTGGAATGGTTTCTCTGGCAACCCGTCCCGAGCATGTGCCAGCAGCGTTGAGCCGGGTGCCGGAAGTCATGGCACTTGGCACTTCGTCGGCCAATCAGTTGATGGGGCTGCTGGAGAAAGTCTCGGTGCTGGTGGTCGGTCCGGGCCTCGGGCAAGCGGGTTGGGGGCGTTCATTGTTGTCGGCCGCCGCTAACGCGCCATTGCCGCAAGTGTGGGATGCCGACGCATTGAACCTGCTGGCAGGTGGTTTCGCCCGTTTGCCCAAGGATTGCGTGATCACTCCGCATCCGGGCGAAGCGGCGCGCTTGCTGGGGGTCAGCACTGCCGAAGTGCAGGCCGATCGCCTGGCCGCAGCGCTGGCGTTGAGCAAGAAATACTCAGCAGTGGTGGTGCTGAAAGGTGCCGGTAGCCTGATCGCCCATCCCGACGGACGTCTGGCGCTGTGTCATCAGGGGCATCCGGCGATGGCCACTGGCGGTTTGGGCGATGTACTGGCCGGTTTGCTCGGTGCATTGCTGGCCCAGGGCATGGAGCCATACGACGCGGCCTGCCTGGCGGTCTGGCTACACGCCAATGCCGGTGAACAACAAGGTAAATTCGGCCGTGGGCTGGCGGCCAGTGATCTGATTCCAGCCATTCGTCAGTTGTTGGAGGAGCAAGTACCGTGTCTGAAGTAACCCTGTACCTGGCCGATGAGCAGGCCATGAGCGACTTTGGCGCACGCATTGCCCGAATCACCCAAGGCCATGGCCTGATCTTCCTCGAGGGCAACCTGGGGATGGGCAAAACCACGTTGTCCCGAGGCATCATCCGCGGTCTGGGGCATACCGGGGCAGTAAAAAGCCCGACCTTCACCCTGGTCGAACCCTACGAAATCGGCGACATTCGCGCTTTCCATTTCGATTTGTACCGTCTGGTCGATCCGGAAGAACTGGAGTACCTCGGTATCCGTGACTATTTCGAAGACGATGCCCTGTGTCTGATCGAGTGGCCCGACAAAGGTGCAGGCTTTTTGCCAAAGCCGGACCTGACCATTACCATTAGCCCGCAAGACAGCGGGCGTTCGCTGAAAATTTTATCCCAGGGCTCGCGTGGCGAGGCCTGGTGTGCCGCTTTGGCATTGGAATCCAAATAGATGATGGGGTTAGGTATGCGCTTTCGCGCGTTGGTGGCTGCCGTAGGGGTGTTGTTTTTGGCGGTAACCGTCGACGCTGTGGCCGATTCGAAGGTCAACAGTGTTCGTCTGTGGCGGGCACCGGACAACACACGACTGGTGTTTGACCTGACCGGCCCGGTGCAACACAGCGTCTTTACCCTGACAGCACCGGATCGCCTGGTCATCGACATCAATGGCGCGACCCTCGGTGCGCCACTCAACGTCAACACCTCGAACACCCCGATTACTGCCATGCGCTCGGCTCAACGCACGCCGACCGACCTGCGGGTGGTCATCGACCTGAAAAAGGCCGTGACACCGAAAAGCTTCTCCCTGGCGCCGAACGCCCAGTACGGCAACCGGTTGGTGGTCGATCTGTTCGATAACGCCGCAGATGCCGCACCTCCTCCAGCACCAACGCCATCGGTCTCCACGGTGCCCGCCGTGCCGGTCACGCCTGCGGAACCTGCAATCAAGCTGCCGCCGGCCCCGGCCGGCAAGCGCGACATCATTGTGGTGATCGACGCCGGACACGGTGGCGAAGACCCGGGTGCATCGGGTTCTCGCGGCCAACGCGAAAAAGACGTGGTGTTGCAGATCGCCCGCGAATTGCAACGCCAGATCAACGGCATGAAAGGTTTCCGCGCCGAACTTACTCGTACCGGCGATTATTTCATTCCGTTGCGCGGCCGTACCGAAATTGCCCGCAAGAAAGGCGCGGACCTGTTCGTCTCGATCCACGCCGATGCCGCGCCTTCTGCCGCCGCTTTCGGTGCCTCGGTATTTGCCTTGTCTGATCGCGGTGCCACTTCGGAGACGGCCCGCTGGCTGGCCGACAGCGAAAACCGTTCCGACCTGATCGGTGGTGCCGGCAACGTCAGCCTCGATGACAAGGACCGCATGCTCGCTGGCGTGCTGCTTGACCTGTCGATGACGGCATCCCTGACGTCCAGCCTGAACGTTGGCCAGAAGGTGCTGAGCAACATTGGCCGGGTGACGCCTCTGCACAAACAGCGGGTCGAACAGGCCGGGTTCATGGTGCTGAAGTCGCCGGATATTCCGTCGATCCTGGTGGAAACCGGATTTATCTCCAACGCCAACGAAGCCTCGAAACTTGCCGCGTCGAATCACCAGCAGGCGCTGGCACGTTCGATCAGCAGCGGCGTGCGCCAGTTCTTCCAGCAGAACCCGCCACCGGGCACCTACATTGCCTGGCTGCGCGACTCCGGCAAGATCGTACAAGGCCCACGTGACCACCGTGTCAACCCGGGCGAGACCCTGGCGATGATCGCCGTGCGCTATCAGGTGTCACCCGCGACCCTGCGCAGCGCCAACAACCTGTCGAGCGATGAGCTCAAGATCGGTCAGCACCTGACTATTCCGGGCACTGAATTGGCGGCCAAAGAATGAATCAGGTCGTGAGCAGTGGCGCTCGAATCGAGCTGCTCAGCCCGCGACTGGCGAACCAGATAGCGGCGGGTGAGGTGGTCGAACGCCCGGCTTCGGTGATCAAGGAGCTGCTGGAAAACAGCCTCGACTCCGGCGCCAGGCGTATCGATGTCGATGTGGAGCAGGGCGGCGTCAAGCTGCTGCGGGTACGTGACGATGGCAGCGGCATTTCCGCCGATGACCTGCCGCTGGCCCTGGCCCGTCACGCCACCAGCAAGATCCGTAATCTGGAAGACCTCGAACAGGTCATGAGCCTGGGGTTTCGTGGTGAGGCCCTGGCATCGATCAGCTCCGTCGCGCGCCTGACCCTGACCTCCCGTACCCGTGACGCCGATCAGGCGTGGCAGGTCGAGACCGAGGGGCGTGACATGGCGCCCCGCGTGCAGCCAGCGGCCCACCCGGTGGGCACGTCGGTTGAAGTGCGCGACCTGTTCTTCAATACGCCGGCGCGGCGCAAGTTTCTCAAAAGCGAAAAGACCGAATTCGATCACCTGCAGGAAGTGATCAGGCGCCTGGCCCTGGCGCGCTTCGATGTGGCGTTCCATCTGCGCCATAATGGCAAGACCATCCTCAGCCTGCACGAGGCCCATGACGATGCGGCCCGTGCCCGACGCGTTGCGGCGATCTGCGGGCCGGGCTTCCTGGAGCAGGCATTGCCGATCGAAATCGAGCGCAACGGCCTGCGCCTATGGGGCTGGGTCGGATTGCCGACCTTCAACCGCAGCCAGGCCGATTTGCAGTATTTCTTCGTCAATGGCCGTGCCGTACGCGACAAACTGGTGGCCCACGCCGTGCGCCAGGCCTATCGCGACGTGCTGTTCAACGGTCGGCACCCGACCTTTGTACTGTTTTTCGAAGTCGATCCGACTGGCGTCGACGTCAACGTACACCCGACCAAGCATGAAGTGCGCTTCCGTGAAGGACGCATGGTCCACGATTTCCTCTATGGCACCTTGCACCGCGCCTTGGGCGATGTGCGGCCCGACGATCATCTGGCGACGCCGGTTGCCACGGCCATTGTCCGGCCTACCGGCCTTGAAGCCGGTGAATTCGGACCTCAGGGCGAAATGCGCCTGGCCGCCAATGCGCTGCTGGAGCAGCCTCAGGCCCGGCCGTCGTTCAATACGCCGGCGGGTTCGGGTTCTGGCGCGGGTTATCAGTATCAATACACGCCGCGTCCGCAGTCCGGTGTGCCTGTCGCCGAGGCGCAGGCCGCCTATCGCGAGTTTTTTGCGCCGCTGCCCGAGGCCAATGCCATCGCGCTACCGGCCGGGCAAGACGACATCCCGCCGCTGGGTTATGCGCTGGCACAACTCAAGGGCATCTACATTCTTGCGGAAAACGCTCAAGGCCTGGTGCTGGTGGATATGCACGCCGCCCACGAGCGGATCATGTATGAACGTTTGAAGGTGGCGATGGCCAGCGAGGGCCTGAGTGGCCAGCCGTTGCTGGTGCCGGAGTCCCTGGCTGTCAGCCAGCGTGAAGCCGATTGCGCCGAGGAGCACGTCGCCTGGTTCCAGCGCCTTGGCTTTGAATTGCAGCGCCTGGGCCCCGAAACCCTGGCGATCCGGCAGATTCCGGCACTGCTAAAGCAGGCCGAAGCCAACCGGCTGGTCGCCGACGTCCTGGCCGACTTGATGGAGTTCGGCACCAGCGACCGCATTCAGGCACACCTGAACGAATTGCTCGGGACCATGGCTTGCCACGGTGCGGTCCGGGCGAATCGGCGTTTGGCCCTGCCGGAAATGAACGGTCTGCTGCGTGACATGGAAAACACCGAGCGCAGCGGTCAATGCAACCATGGCCGACCGACCTGGACCCAGATGGGCCTGGACGATCTGGACAAACTGTTCTTGCGCGGTCGTTGATGAACCAGTTCCCACCTGCGATTTTCCTGATGGGGCCGACCGCCGCCGGCAAGACCGACCTGGCCATCGAACTCACCAAAGTCCTGCCCTGCGAGTTGATCAGCGTCGACTCGGCGCTGGTCTACCGTGGCATGGACATTGGCACCGCCAAGCCTTCCAAGGAACTGTTGGCGCAATATCCGCATCGTCTGATCGATATTCTCGACCCGGCCGAGAGCTATTCGGCGGCGGATTTCCGTCGTGACGCACTGGAAGCCATGGCCGATATCACCTCGCGTGGAAAAATTCCGTTGCTGGTGGGCGGCACCATGCTCTATTACAAGGCTTTGGTTGAAGGCCTGGCGGATATGCCGGCCGCCGATTCCGACGTTCGTGCGCAAATTGAAGAAGAGGCTGCACGCCTTGGCTGGCAAGCCTTGCACGAACAATTGGCGGTGATTGATCCGGAGTCTGCGGCTCGAATACATCCGAACGATCCCCAGCGGTTGAGTCGAGCACTGGAAGTTTATCGTGTCAGCGGTCAAAGCATGACTGCCCTGCGTTTGCGACAATCTGTGCAAAGTACCGAAGCAGCCGCTTCGGGACAGCAACAATTGCCCTATACTGTTGCGAACTTGGCCATTGCTCCGGCAAATCGCCAGGTACTGCACGAGCGAATTAAACAAAGATTCACTTTAATGTTGGAACAGGGATTCATTGACGAGGTCGTAGCCCTGCGTAAGAGAAGTGACCTGCATACCGGGTTGCCGTCTATACGTGCAGTAGGCTACCGCCAAGTCTGGGACTACCTGGATGGCAAGCTGACGTCAGCCGAGATGCAGGAGCGTGGAATCATTGCCACGCGCCAATTGGCGAAACGCCAGTTCACCTGGCTGCGCAGCTGGACTGATCTGCATTGGCTGGATAGTCTGGATTGCGACAATCTGCCGCGCGCCTTGAAATACCTTGGGGCCATCTCCATATTGAGCTGAGTCCTTGCAATTGCCGTCTATCCTTGGGGGTGTGACGGCCAAAGCCATCTGTTTACCTATTTTTATATTGAATCCTTAAAGGAGTGCGGCACATGTCAAAAGGGCATTCGCTACAAGACCCTTACTTGAATACTTTACGTAAAGAGAAAGTTGGGGTGTCCATCTACCTGGTCAACGGTATCAAACTGCAAGGCACGATCGAGTCCTTCGACCAGTTCGTTATCCTGCTGAAAAACACCGTCAGCCAGATGGTCTACAAACACGCGATCTCTACAGTGGTGCCGGTTCGTCCAATTCGTCTGCCTAGCGCAACCGAATCCGACGCAGGTGACGCTGAGCCAGGTAACGCCTGATAGGAGTCTCCTTTGTTCTTTGAGCGCCACGGTGGTGGTGAGCGAGCCATTCTCGTTCACTTGGATGGTCAGGACCCTGAGGCGCGCGAAGATCCGCAGGAGTTTCAGGAGTTGGCAATGTCGGCTGGCGCCGAGACCGTCGCGTTTTTCAACGTGCCGCGTAATCGGCCAACTGCCAAATACCTGATTGGCAGCGGCAAGGTCGAGGAGTTGCGCGACCTGGTCAAAGCCGAGCAGGTAGAACTGGTGATTTTCAATCACATTCTCACGCCCAGTCAGGAACGTAACCTCGAACGTGTTTTCGAGTGTCGCGTGATCGACCGCACAGGTCTGATTCTCGATATTTTCGCCCAGCGCGCCCGTACCCATGAAGGCAAGCTCCAGGTCGAACTGGCTCAGCTTGAGCACATGAGTACGCGGCTGGTTCGCGGCTGGACTCACCTTGAACGGCAGAAAGGCGGTATCGGCCTGCGCGGTCCCGGTGAAACCCAGCTGGAAACCGACCGGCGCCTGTTGCGGATTCGCCTGCGGCAGATCAAGGGGCGCCTGGAAAAGGTCCGCAGTCAACGCGAGCAATCGCGCCGTGGCCGCAAACGGGCTGACATTCCGACGGTTTCGCTGGTGGGTTATACCAACGCCGGCAAATCGACGCTGTTCAACTCGGTGACTGATTCCGACGTTTTCGCCGCTGACCAGCTCTTCGCCACCCTCGACCCGACGCTGCGCCGACTCGAACTCGAGGACCTTGGCCCGATCGTGCTGGCAGACACCGTGGGCTTCATTCGCCACTTGCCGCACAAACTGGTTGAAGCATTTCGGGCTACGCTCGAAGAGTCGAGCAACTCCGACCTGCTGCTGCATGTGATCGACTCCCATGAACCCGAGCGCATGGCCCAGATTGAACAGGTCATGGTGGTGCTCGGAGAGATCGGGGCGCAAGACTTGCCGATCCTGGAGGTCTATAACAAACTCGATTTGCTCGAAGGCGTGGAGCCGCAGATCCAGCGTGATGCCGATGGCAAGCCGCAGCGGGTCTGGCTTTCGGCGAAAGACGGTACAGGGCTGGACCTGCTCAAGCAGGCCATGGCCGAGTTGCTTGGCGATGAATTGTTTGTTGGCACCTTGCGATTGCCGAACCGATTTGCTCGACTGCGTGCGCAGTTTTTCGAACTCGGTGCGGTACAGAAAGAAGAACACGATGACGAAGGCATCAGTTTACTGGCCGTTCGTTTGCCACGGGCCGAATTGAATCGGCTGGTGAGCCGCGAAGGTTTGCAGCCGATGGAATTCATCGAGCAACACACTTTGCAATAAAAGCCTGAGAAAGCGGTTGTGTCGCGGTGACAGGCATTCTGTAGCATTGGTCGGCGCGCCGTGGGTGCGTCTTTGCTTTATCAGATGGAGAGCGCTATGGCTTGGAATGAGCCGGGTGGCAACTCGAATAATCAGGATCCTTGGGGTGGCAAGCGTCGTAACAACGGCGACCGCAAGGGACCACCAGATCTCGACGAGGCCTTCCGAAAGCTGCAGGAAAGCCTGAACGGTTTGTTCGGTGGTGGTAAGAAACGTGGTGACGACGGCGGTGGTCCGGGCAAGAGTGGCGGCTTTGGCGGCCTGCTCGGCATCGGCCTGGTCGTGCTGGCCGCCGTTTGGCTGTACAGCGCGGTTTATGTCGTTGACGAGCAGGAGCAAGCCGTGGTGCTGCGCTTCGGCAAGTACTACGAAACCGTGGGTCCTGGCCTGAACATCTACTTCCCGCCGATCGACAGGAAGTACATGGAAAACGTCACGCGTGAGCGTGCCTACACCAAGCAGGGCCAGATGCTGACTGAAGACGAGAACATCGTCGAAGTGCCACTGACCGTGCAGTACAGGATCAGCAACCTGCAGGACTTCGTGCTGAGCGTCGATCAGCCGGAAATCAGCCTGCAGCACGCGACCGACAGCGCCTTGCGCCATGTGGTGGGTTCCACCGCGATGGACCAGGTACTGACTGAAGGTCGTGAATTGATGGCCAGCGAAATCAAGGAGCGTCTGCAACGCTTCATGGACACCTACCGCACCGGTATCACCGTTACCCAGGTCAACGTTCAGAGCGCAGCGGCACCGCGCGAAGTCCAGGAAGCCTTCGATGACGTGATCCGTGCCCGGGAAGACGAGCAGCGTTCGCGCAACCAGGCCGAAACCTATGCCAACGGCGTCGTGCCGGAAGCTCGTGGTCAGGCCCAGCGCATCCTTGAGGATGCCAACGGTTATCGTGACGAAACCGTCTCGCGCGCCAAGGGTGAGGCCGATCGCTTCACCAAACTGGTCGCCGAGTACCGCAAGGCTCCTGAAGTCACTCGCCAGCGTCTGTACCTGGATACCATGCAGGAAGTCTTCAGCAGCACCAGCAAGGTTCTCGTGACCGGCAACAAGAATGGCCAGAACAACCTGTTGTACCTGCCGCTGGACAAGATGGTCGAAAGTGGTCGCAGCACCAGCACTCCGATGAGCAGTGCGGCAGCCGTCAGCAATGAAGCGAATACGCGTGCGGCAGCAGATCCGCAGCAGCAAGCACGTACCAGGGAGAGTCGCTGATGAGCAATAAATCGCTGATCGCCCTTATTGTCGGCGTCGTCGTGGCGATCGCTGCCTGGAACTGCTTCTACATCGTGGCTCAGACCGAGCGTGCGGTGTTGCTGCAGTTCGGTCGCGTGGTCCAGACCGATGTTCAGCCAGGCCTGCACGTGAAAGTGCCTTACGTCAACCAGGTGCGCAAATTCGACGCACGTCTGATGACGCTGGATGCACCGACACAACGCTTCCTGACGCTGGAAAAGAAAGCCGTGATGGTCGATGCCTTCGCCAAGTGGCGCGTGAAGGACGCAGAGCGTTACTACACCGCGACTTCCGGCCTCAAGCAGATCGCCGACGAGCGCCTGTCCCGTCGTCTGGAGTCGGGCCTGCGTGACCAGTTCGGTAAGCGCACGTTGCACGAAGTGGTCTCTGGTGAGCGTGATGCGCTGATGGCGGACATTACTGCTTCGTTGAACAAGATGGCTGAAAAAGAACTGGGCATCGAAGTTGTCGATGTTCGGGTCAAGGCCATCGACCTGCCGAAAGAAGTGAACCGCAGCGTGTTCGAGCGTATGAGCACCGAGCGTGAGCGTGAAGCCCGCGAGCACCGCGCCAAGGGTAACGAACTGGCCGAAGGCATCCGTGCCGACGCTGATCGTCAACGCCGCGTGTTGCTGGCTGAAGCCTATCGTGAATCCGAAGAGGTTCGCGGTGACGGCGATGCCCAGGCTGCTGCGATCTATTCCAAGGCCTACGGCCAGGATCAGGAGTTCTACGCGTTCTACCGTAGCCTGCGCGCCTACCGTGAAAGCTTTGCGAACAAATCCGACGTCATGGTCCTCGACCCAAGCAGCGACTTCTTCCACTACCTGGAAAAAGCCAAGCCATGATACGGCGTTGACCTGGATCCTCCCGCCGGGCGGCTAAAACCTCTGGCGGGGTGATCCTTTGGGAAAACGTGTGTATGATGCGGCAGCCGGGAAATTCCCGGCTTTTTTGCGTCTGCATGTTTGATTGCTGTTTTTAAGCGGACGCCGGGCCGATTGGCTCGACAGTTTTTCGAGGAAAGTGATTGGCGAAGCCGGTAGAAGGGCTTTTCGCTCCGTCGCTCATGCGCGTGGATTTGTGCATAAGCCGATCATTTTCTGCTTCACTCAAGGCTCGCCGACAGGCTGGTCGCCCGGATATAGGGGAAGGCGTAATGGCAACGGTAGACCGCTGGCTTCTGCCAGATGGCATCGAAGAAGTACTGCCACCGGAAGCGGCGCGTATTGAAGTCGCGCGTCGTCAGGTGTTGGATCTGTTCCAGAGCTGGGGTTACGAGTTTGTCGTGACTCCCCATATCGAGTACCTGGAATCCCTGCTGACTGGCGCGGGCCAGGACCTGGACCTGCGGACCTTCAAGGTCATCGACCCGCAGTCGGGTCGGCAGATGGGTTTCCGTGCCGACATCACGCCGCAAGTGGCGCGCATCGATGCGCACACCCTGCGCCGCGAAGGTCCGAGCCGTCTTTGCTATGCCGGTAGCGTGCTGCATGCTCAACCTCGTGCCTTGTCGTCCTCGCGCAGCCCGATTCAACTGGGTGCCGAGCTATATGGCGATGGTAGCCCGAGCAGCGATGTCGAGGTCATCAGTCTGATGCTGGCCATGCTGCAACTGGCCGATGTGCCGGATGTGCACATGGACCTCGGCCATGTCGGCATCTATCGCGGCCTGGCCCGCGCCGCCGGTTTGTCCGGTGAAGTCGAACAACAGTTGTTCGACGCATTGCAACGCAAGGCCATCGATGAGGTCATTACCTTGACCGAGGGCTTGCCTGCCGATCTGTCGGGCATGTTGCGCGCGTTGGTCGACCTGTGTGGCGGCCGTGAAGTGCTGGCTGCGGCCCGTGAGCGTCTGGCCAAGGCGCCGGCGCAGGTGACGGCAGCGCTGGACGACTTGCTGGCGATCGCCGAGCGGCTGTCCGTGCGTTTTCCTGAGCTGCCGCTGTATTTCGACCTGGGCGAACTGCGCGGTTATCACTACCACACCGGTGTGGTGTTCGCCGTGTTCGTACCGGGTGTTGGCCAGTCCATTGCCCAGGGCGGTCGTTACGACGACATCGGTGCCGACTTCGGTCGCGCCCGTCCAGCAACCGGCTTTTCCACCGATTTGAAAACCCTGGTGACCCTGGGGCGTGCTGAGATCGAGCTACCGTCTGGCGGTATCTGGATGCCTGACAGTACGGATGCAGCACTCTGGCAGCAGGTTTGCCAGTTGCGCAGTGAGGGTCAGCGTGTCGTTCAGGCCTTGCCTGGACAACCTTTGGCCGCCGCCCGTGAAGCGGACTGCGACCGGCAATTGATTCAGCAGAACGGGCTTTGGCAAGTATCGCCACTGGCTTCTTGAGTTTTCCTGCCGGCTGCCGCCGGCACCAAGTTTGCGCGAATGAGGACAAGTGTTATGGGTAAGAATGTCGTAGTCCTGGGCACCCAATGGGGTGATGAGGGCAAAGGCAAGATCGTTGATCTGCTGACCGAACATGCTGCCGCCGTAGTGCGCTACCAAGGTGGCCACAACGCTGGACACACCCTGGTGATCGACGGTGAAAAGACCGTCTTGCACCTGATTCCGTCGGGCGTGCTGCGCGAAGGCGTTCAGTGCCTGATCGGCAATGGCGTGGTGGTTGCACCTGACGCCCTGATGCGTGAAATCGTCAAGCTGGAAGAGAAAGGCGTACCGGTGCGCGAGCGCCTGCGTATCAGCCCTTCCTGCCCGCTGATCCTGTCCTACCACGTAGCGCTGGATCAGGCCCGTGAAAAGGCCCGTGGCGAGCTGAAGATCGGCACCACCGGTCGCGGCATCGGCCCGGCGTACGAAGACAAGGTTGCACGTCGCGGCCTGCGCATCGGTGACCTGTTCCACCGCGAGCGTTTCGCCGCCAAGCTGGGCGAGTTGCTGGATTACCACAACTTCGTACTGGTCAATTACTACAAAGAGCCAGCCATCGACTTCCAGAAGACTCTGGACGAGTGCATGGAATACGCCGAGCTGCTCAAGCCGATGATGCTGGACGTCACTGCCGAGCTGCACAACCTGCGCCGCGCCGGCAAAGACATCATGTTCGAAGGCGCCCAGGGCTCCCTGCTGGACATCGACCACGGTACCTACCCGTACGTCACAAGCTCCAACACCACCGCTGGCGGTATCGCTACCGGTTCGGGCGTGGGTCCGATGTTCCTGGATTACATCCTCGGCATCACCAAGGCCTACACCACCCGTGTTGGCTCGGGTCCGTTCCCGACTGAGCTGTTCGACGATGTGGGTGCATTCCTGGCCAAGCGTGGCCACGAGTTCGGTGCGACCACCGGCCGTGCCCGTCGTTGCGGCTGGTTCGATGCCGTCATCCTGCGCCGCGCCATCGACGTCAACAGCATCTCGGGCCTGTGCCTGACCAAGCTCGACGTTCTGGACGGCCTGGAAACCATCAACATCTGCGTCGGCTACAAGAACGCTGACGGTGCAGTAATCGACGCACCGACCGATGCCGACAGCTACATCGGCCTGGAGCCAGTGTACGAAGAGATGCCGGGCTGGAAAGAATCCACCCTCGGCGCCAAGACTCTGGAAGAGCTGCCGCAGGCTGCGCGTAACTACATCAAGCGCGTCGAAGAGTTGGTCGGCGCGCCGATCGACATTATTTCGACAGGTCCTGACCGCAACGAAACCATCGTTCTGCGTCATCCGTTCGCTTGATAAGTCATTGATGTGAAACACAAAGGGCCCATAATCGGGCCCTTTGTCGTTTATGCCTGTCGAACGGCATGACCTTTGCTGTGAACATTAAAAAAGCATTGCTTCCGGCGTGCTATCAATTTAATGGCGCCAAAGCAGAGGGATTTCAGATGTCGGCCGTTCTCTCATTGTTACAAAGCCGTTTGTTGCGGCCCGTGTTCGTTACCCTTGGTATCGCCCTTTTGGTGCAGGTGCTGGTGGCTGTTGCTCTGACCAGGAGCACGGTGACTGCACTGGAAGCCGATCTCGGCATGCGCCTGGGCGCGGACAGTCAAAAGCTCTCCGCTGAGCTCGAGCAGGCAGGGCGCGAAGTCACGTCCAGTCTGGACAGCCTTTCTACCAGCACTCGTCAACGCCTCACGGCCGGCTTGTCCTCGCGTCTTGAGCAAGAGCAGGCGCAATTGCGTTCGACTCTGGAAAAGGACCTGAAGGACTCCGCCAGCGATATGGCGCAGCTTCTGGCTTCAGTCGCGCCCCGTGCCATGTGGGACAACGACGTTCCGACACTGTCCGAGTTCGCCCGTCGGGCCCAGCGCAATCCCAATGTGCTGTTCGTGGTGTATGACGACGCCACCGGCCAGCACCTGACGCGCTACCTCAACCGGGAAAACCCGATCAACAAGGCTCTGCTGGAAAAAGGCCAGGGTGAGCGGGCGCTCGACAAGGTGCTGGAGGCGGCGAAAAGCGACCCTTCGGTCTTCTACGTCGAGGCTTCGATCAACCCCAATGGCGTGGAAATCGGCAAGGTCCTGATGGGGGTCTCGACTGCTTCGGTGGAGACTGATCTCGCGGCCCTCGACAAGCGCTTCTCGGCCTTGATCGCCAGCAGCGATCAACTGGTGGGCGACAGCCTTAAAGGCGCGGCCGCCGACAGCGCAGCCGCCATGCGCTCGCGTCTGCAGTCGGCTCAGTCAACAGCGGCTGAAATGAAAGCCAACACCACCGGCACCGTACAGGAAGCAGCTGCGACCTTGCGCTGGCGCATCGGTGTGTGTCTGGCGGTGGTGGGTTTCGGTGTCCTGTTGTTATTGGCGGTGGTGCTCGGTCGCCGGGTGGTCAATCGCCTGAAAATGCTGATCGTTGCCATGGATGACCTGGCGGCGGGCGAGGGCGATCTGACCAAGCGTGTGCAGATCAACAGCAAGGATGAGATCGGCGACATGGCCTCGGCGGTCAATCGCTTTGTGGATAAGTTGCAGCCGATCGTGCGCGAGGCGGGCGATGTGGCCCAGCGTACCGGTGTGGAAATTGGCGCCATGACCTTGCGCAATGCCGGTGCGGATGCGGCGGCAGGCATGCAGCGCGACGAGGTGGCGGAGAGTTTGCGTGCCTTGTCGCAGATGGCTGATGAAGCGCAGTCGGAAAGCCACGCCATGCAGGCGGCGCTGAAGCAGGTCGTGGACATACGTCAGGCTACCGATGAAAACACCCGGACCTCGGCGAAAGTCGGCAGCCTGATCGAAGAGCTGGCGGGGCAGGTCAACACCGGTGCGCAAGTGATTGAGCGCCTGGCACAACAAAGTGAGCAGATTGAAGTGGTGTTGACGGTGATTCACGGCATCGCCGAGCAGACCAACCTGCTGGCGCTGAACGCGGCTATTGAAGCGGCACGTGCCGGTGAGACCGGGCGCGGGTTTGCGGTGGTGGCGGATGAGGTACGGGCGCTGGCGAGCAAGACGCAGAGCTCCACCGGCGATATTCAGGCGCACATCGTTGCGTTGCAGCAAGGTGCGCGTGAGGCGGTGGCGGCGATTGGTCAGGCCGGGCGCCAGGCCAGTGAAGGTTTGCTGGTACTGCGCGACAGTGCCCGGTTGCAGCAGTCGGTGCAGGCATCCGTCGAGCAGGTCCATGCGGCGATCGGTTTGGCTACCCAGGCTGCGGCGCATCAGGCGCAGGGCGCGCAGGCCGTGCGAGGGCGGGTCCAGACCATTCACGCCCAGGCCGAGAAGGCGGCGCAGGCTGTGGTGGAGACCACGGCGAGCGGCAAAGTTCTCGATGGCCTGGCAGCGCAGTTGAAGGCGAGCCTGGGGCAGTTCAGGGCTTAGGGTTTGTGTTGAATGGTCTGACGTCATCGCGAGCAGGCTCGCTCCCACAATGGAATGCGTTTTCCTGTGGGAGCGAGCCTGCTCGCGAAAGCGGTCTCAGCGACTCAGGTACATCCGGGTCGTCAGTAGATAAACCGGCAACCCCGACACCAGAATCAACAGCGCCGCATAAGGCGCCGCCGCCGCAAATTCCACATTCGCGGTATGTGCCCATACCTCCGTTGCCAGGGTGTTCAGCCCGGTGGGACTCAACAACAGTGTCGCCGTCAGTTCCTTCATTGCATCCAGGAATACCAGCGCAAAGGCCGCGCCCAGCGCCGGAAAGATAATCGGCAGTGTCACTCGACAGAAAGCACTGAATGACGAGGCTCCGAGTGTGCGGGCTGCCTCCTCAAGTTGCGGCGCCGCCTTGTTCAGGGCGGTGCGGATCGGCGCCTGGGCCAGCGGCAGAAACAGCAGGGCGTAGGCGATCAGCAGCAATGCCGAAGTCTGGTAAAGCATCGGCACGTAGTGCAGGGCGAAATACACCAGGGTCAGGGCAATGACCAGCCCCGGCAGTGCGTGCAACAGATACGGCAAGCGCTCGGCCCAGATCGCCAGTCGGCCTTTGTAGCGTACGACCAGCAGGCCGACCGGCACCGCCAGCACCAGGCAAAACCCGGCGCCACCCAGCGACAGTGCGAGGGATGACAGCAATGCTTCGCCGATCGCCGCCATGGGAAAGGCTGCCGATGATCCCACCGCCAACCAGTAAGCCAGCATGCCCAGCGGAATCCCGCTGCCAATGATTGCCAGCAGCAGGCAATAAAGCTGTCCCGCCACTGCCCACGGCCCCAGTTGAACCTGTTCCGCGTGTCGCGCCGCACCCTGGCCGGTGCGCACGTGTCGACCATTGCCGCGCACGCGCAGCTCCAGCCACAGCAGCGCCAGGCACAACATCAGCAGTACGGCGGAGAGCATCGCCGCGTTGGCATTGCTGAACTCCAGCTCGAACTGTTGATAGATCGCTGTGGTAAAGGTTTGCAGGCCGATGATCGACAAGGCGCCGAATTCCACCAGCATGTGCAGCGCAATCAGTAACGAACCCGCCAGCAGCGATGGCCAGAGCAGGGGCAGGGTGATGCGGAAAAACACACCCCAGCGATTCTGGCCCAGGGTGCGGGCTGATTCTTCAAGGGAAGGATCAAGGTTGCGCAGGGTGGCCGCCACAGGCAGAAAAATCAGCGGGTACTTGGACAGGCTCATCACCAGGATCGCCCCGCCGAGTCCTTCAAAATGGGCGCTCAGTGAAACCCAGGTGAAGCTGCTGACAAAGGCTGGTACGGCAAACGGCAGGCACAGGATCACGCCCCAAAGCCTGCGTCCCGCAAGATTGCTGCGTTCGAGCAACCACGCCAGTGACAGGCCGATCGCGCCGCAGGCGAGGGTGACGCCCAGCATCAATGCAAGGGTGTTGCGCAACAGGCCGAAAACGTAGGGCCGCCATAGCAGATGCAAGGCTTCGGCCCAGCCTGCTTGCCAGGCCTTGAGTCCGACATAGGCCAGCGGCAGGAAGCTGAGTACGACCAGCAGCAATACCGGCAACACCAACCCGATGGGAGGGCGCTTGCGGCGGGGCGCGTTGTTGCTGCGCAGGCTGGTGACAGATAGCGATGCGCCCATCAGTTCAAGCCAACGTCACGTTCCAGGTCCAGGGCTTCTTCGGCATTGCCGAGGTCGGCTGGTGTCACGTTCGGCGCTTGCAGTTCGCTGAATGGCTTGAGCCCGCGATCAGATTCCATGCCTTTGTGTAGAGGGTATTCGGCGGTGGTCTGGGTGATCACGCGCTGGCCTTCCTCGCTGGCCATGTAGGCGAGCAATTGCTGTGCTTCTTTGGGGTGTTTGCTGGATTTGAGGGCTGCAGCACTGGAAACGGTGATGAGCCCGCCGACATCGCCGCCGCTGAAGTAATGCAGTTTCGAATCGAGTTGGCCTTTTTCACGCTGCAGGGCGAACCAGTAGTAGTTGTTGACCAGCACGGTGGCCACTTCGCCATTTTCCACGGATTTCAGTGCAACCATGTTGTTGCTGTAGGTCTTGCCGAATGCGCGCAGTCCGGTCAGCCATTCTTCGGCGGCGTCCATGCCGTGCACCTTGATAATCGCAACGGCCTGTTCCTGGAAGGCGCCACTGGTAGGCACGAAGCCGACTTTGCCTTGCCATTTGGGGTTGGAGAACTCCATCACCGAGGTGGGCAAGTCCTTTTCATCGATCAGCCTGGGGTTGAAGGCGACGACGCGCACCCGGGCAGTCACGCCAATCCAGGTGCCGTTACCGGCCACGTATTCCTTGGGCAGAACGGCCAGCGTGGCGTCATCCGCCTTGGCCAGCAGGCCTTGTTCGCCGAGTTTGTTCAGTGGCGGCGATTCTTCGGTGTAGATGACGTCGGCGGGAGAGCGATCGCCCTCTTCGACTATCTGACTGGCGAGCTGATTGCTGCTGCCTTTGCGCACATTGACGTGGATGCCGGTCTTGGCTTCGAAGGCTTTGGCGACCGCGTCGCCGACTTCCTTGTGTTGGCCGTTGTAGAGAGTCAGGGAAACCGGGTCGGCGGCTTGGGTGAGGGGCGTGGCGACTGCCAGGCCGAGCAGGGTAATGGTCAGGCTTCGGCGCAGGGTATTTCGAAACATCATTCGCAGGGTTCCTCACTGTCGCATTGCAAAAACTTGCAACAATGATAAACGATATTTGTTCTCAAATGCGCCTTGCGTGATCGCTCTGTTTTCCGTAGGAGCGAGCATGCTCGCGATGGAGGCAGGGTCATCGCGGGGCGTCAGACAGCCAGCGTTATCGTTGACGACTATCGCGAGCATGCTCGCTCCTACAGATAAGCCGAAGCCAGAAACGCAAAAACCCGCTTTCGCGGGTTTTTGTGAAATTCAAGGCCGTAACCTTGAATTTGAATTGGTGCCCAGAAGAAGACTCGAACTTCCACGGCCGTAAGGCCACCAGCACCTGAAGCTGGCGTGTCTACCAATTTCACCATCTGGGCATTCATCTTCAGCGTTGCCGCTGTTGATGTGGCGCACTATACGGAGAGCGTTTTGATCTGTAAACCCCTGATTTTAAAATTAATAAATCAGGGGTCCAAAATGCAAAAAACCCGCTTTCGCGGGTTTTTGTGTGAGCCTTGAAATTGATCTAATCTCAAGCTCGAAATTGGTGCCCAGAAGAAGACTCGAACTTCCACGACCGTAAGGTCACCAGCACCTGAAGCTGGCGTGTCTACCAATTTCACCATCTGGGCATTATCGGCAACGTCTGCGTCGTCGATGGCGCGCACTATACGGAGCGTCTTTTTAACTGTAAACCCCCGGCCTCAAAAAAACCTGAAAAAATTCACCAGCGGTCTGCAATTCAGCTTTGAGGTGTCGATACAGGGCTTTAGATGGGTCGTCTTAGCTTGAAATTTCCCGTTTCATTACGCCTATGCCAAACTAACCCGCATATAGACAAGGTGAAAACTCTCTAATGGCCGATTGGCAGTCCCTCGATCCCGAGGCCGCTCGTGAAGCGGAAAAATATGAAAACCCCATTCCTAGCCGCGAACTGATCCTTCAGCACCTTGCTGATCGAGGTTCGCCTGCTAACCGCGAGCAACTGGTTGAAGAGTTTGGTCTGACCACGGAAGACCAGATCGAAGCCCTGCGCCGCCGCCTGCGCGCCATGGAGCGCGATGCTCAACTCATCTATACCCGTCGCGGCACTTACGCGCCGGTGGACAAGCTTGACCTGATCCTGGGTCGCATCAGCGGTCACCGCGACGGCTTCGGCTTCCTGGTGCCGGACGACGGCAGTGACGACCTGTTCATGAGCCCGGCGCAGATGCGTCTGGTGTTCGATGGTGACCGTGCCCTGGCTCGTGTTTCCGGCCTGGACCGTCGCGGTCGCCGCGAAGGCATGATCGTCGAAGTGGTGTCCCGCGCTCACGAAAGCATCGTTGGTCGCTACTTCGAGGAAGGCGGTATCGGTTTCGTGGTTGCCGACAACCCGAAGATCCAGCAGGAAGTGCTGGTCACACCGGGTCGTAACGCCAACGCGCAGATCGGTCAGTTCGTCGAAGTGAAGATCACTCACTGGCCGACACCACGCTTCCAGCCGCAAGGCGACGTGGTCGAAGTCGTGGGCAACTACATGGCGCCGGGCATGGAGATCGACGTTGCCCTGCGTACTTATGACATTCCTCACGTCTGGCCTGAGGCCGTGCTCAAGGAAGCCGGTAAGCTCAAGCCGGAAGTCGAAGAGAAAGACAAAGAGAAGCGCATCGACCTGCGTCATCTGCCGTTCGTCACCATCGACGGCGAAGATGCCCGCGACTTCGATGACGCGGTCTACTGCGAAGCCCGCCCGGGCAAGCTGCGTCTGTTCTCCGGCGGCTGGAAGCTGTACGTGGCGATTGCCGACGTATCCAGCTACGTGAAGCTCGGTTCGGCGCTGGATGCCGAAGCGCAGGTTCGCGGCAACTCGGTGTACTTCCCCGAGCGCGTGATTCCGATGCTGCCTGAGCAGTTGTCCAACGGTTTGTGCTCGCTGAACCCGCAAGTCGACCGCCTGGCCATGGTTTGCGAGATGACCATCTCCAAATCCGGCGAGATGACCGACTACTGCTTCTACGAAGCGGTGATCCATTCCCATGCCCGCCTGACCTACAACAAAGTCAGCGCGATGCTGGAAACGCCGAAAGCCACCGAGGGGCGCAAGCTTCGCGGTGAGTACACCGACGTGGTGCCGCATCTCAAGCAGCTCTACTCGCTGTACAAGGTATTGCTGGCCGCTCGCCATGTGCGTGGCGCGATTGATTTCGAAACCCAGGAAACCCGGATCATCTTCGGTTCCGAGCGCAAAATCGCCGAAATCCGTCCGACCGTGCGCAACGATGCGCACAAGCTGATCGAGGAATGCATGCTGGCGGCCAACGTGGCCACCGCCGAGTTCCTGAAAAAGCACGAAATCCCTGCGCTGTACCGCGTTCACGATGGTCCGCCACCGGAGCGCCTGGAAAAGCTGCGCGCGTTCCTCGGCGAACTCGGCCTGTCCCTGCACAAGGGCAAGGATGGTCCGTCGCCTAAGGATTACCAGGCACTGCTGGCCGGTATCAAGGATCGTCCGGATTTCCACCTGATCCAGACCGTCATGCTGCGTTCGTTGAGTCAGGCGGTGTACAGCGCCGATAACCAGGGCCACTTCGGTCTGAATTACGAGGCGTACACACACTTCACTTCGCCGATCCGCCGCTACCCGGACTTGCTCACGCACCGGGCGATTCGCAGCGTGATCCATTCGAAGCAGGATACCCCGCACGTTCGTCGTGCCGGTGCGATGACCATTCCGAAGGCGCGCATCTATCCGTACGACGAAGCGGCCCTGGAGCAGCTCGGCGAGCAGTGCTCGATGAGCGAGCGCCGCGCCGACGAGGCGACCCGCGACGTGGTGAACTGGCTCAAGTGCGAGTTCATGAAGGATCGCGTGGGCGAATCGTTCCCGGGCGTGATCACCGCGGTGACCGGTTTTGGTCTGTTTGTCGAGCTTACAGACATTTATGTCGAAGGCCTGGTGCACGTCACCGCGCTGCCGGGCGATTACTACCACTTCGATCCTGTGCACCACCGCCTGGCCGGTGAGCGTACCGGTCGCAGTTTCCGCCTGGGTGACACTGTGGAAGTGCGGGTCATGCGCGTCGACCTCGACGAACGCAAGATCGATTTCGAGATGGCTGAAAAAACCATCAGCGCGCCGATCGGCCGCAAGAAACGTGGCACCGAAGCAGTGCCTGCGACTAAGACCGAAGCAGAACCGGCCCCGGCGAAAACCGGTCGTCGTCCTGCCAAGGAAATGGCTGTCGAGGCCTATCGTCCAAGCGATGCGGCGGCGAAAAACGCCGAAGTGCGCAAGAGCCGTGAAATGAAACAGGCGTTGCTGGCCGGTGCGAAAAGCGGCGGTAAAGCGGCGTCTGGGGGAAAGACCAGTCGGTCGGCGCCTGACAAGGCTGTCGGCGGCAAACCAGCCAAACCGAGCAAACATCGTAAAGGTCCGCCAAAAGCGGGCTCGGCTCCAGCCAAGACTGGCGGGGCGCGTAAACCTAAGGCCAAGCCATGAGTCAGTTGGAAAAGATCTACGGCGTACACGCCGTAGAAGCGTTGTTGCGTCATCACCCGAAACGCGTGAAGCAGATCTGGCTGGCCGAAGGTCGCGGTGATCCGCGGGTGCAGACGTTGATCGAACTGGCCAACGAAAACCGTGTCCAGGTCGGTCAGGCCGAGCGTCGTGAAATGGACGCCTGGGTTGAAGGCGTGCACCAGGGCGTGGTGGCGGATGTAAGTCCTAGCCAGGTCTGGGGCGAGGCGATGCTCGACGAGCTGCTTGATCGCACTGAAGGCGCACCGTTGTTGCTGGTGCTCGACGGCGTGACCGATCCGCACAACCTCGGTGCCTGTCTGCGTTCTGCCGATGCGGCGGGCGCGCTGGCGGTGATCGTGCCGAAGGACAAGTCCGCGACCCTGACGCCGGTCGTGCGAAAGGTTGCCTGCGGTGCGGCGGAAGTGATTCCGCTGGTTGCCGTGACCAACCTGGCGCGCACCCTGGAAAAGCTCCAGCAGCGTGGCTTGTGGGTTGTCGGTACGGCGGGGGAGGCTGAGGTCAGTCTGTATGACCAGGACCTCACCGGCCCGACCATCCTGATCATGGGGGCCGAAGGCAAGGGCATGCGCCGCCTGACCCGCGAGCATTGTGACTACCTGGTGCATCTGCCGATGGCCGGCAGTGTCAGCAGCCTCAACGTGTCGGTGGCGACTGGCGTGTGCCTGTTCGAGGCGCAGCGTCAGCGTGGTGCGAAAGCCGCGGCTGCCGCCAAGAAAACCTGATTGGCACACGATCCACTGCAGGAGCGAGCTTGCTCGCGAAGGACTCAAGATCACCGCGGAGCATCAGCTTCTCCCGCGTTATCGTTGATGACCTTCGCGAACAGGCTCGCTCCTGCGGTGTCGAGGGCTGTTCAAATAATCACCAATTACCTTGCGCCTCCCTCGCCCCTTCTCTACAATTGCGCCCCTTGCTGTGACGGCAGGCATTCATGTGCCTTACCCACGCAAGTCCATAAGTGTCATTCACTCCTTGTCTGACCGCTTTTGAGCGGCAGGCTACAACCCGTAAGGAGCATTCATGCGTCATTACGAAATCATCTTTTTGGTCCACCCGGATCAAAGCGAGCAAGTCGGCGGCATGGTTGAGCGTTACACCAAGCTGATCGAAGAAGACGGCGGCAAAATCCACCGTCTGGAAGATTGGGGCCGTCGTCAACTGGCCTACGCAATCAACAATGTTCACAAGGCTCACTACGTGATGCTGAACGTTGAGTGCACTGGCAAGGCCCTGGCCGAGCTGGAAGACAACTTCCGCTACAACGATGCAGTGATCCGTAACCTGGTCATCCGTCGCGACGAAGCCGTTACCGGCCAGTCCGAGATGCTCAAGGCTGAAGAAAACCGCAGTGAGCGCCGTGAGCGTCGCGACCGTCCTGAGCACTCCGACGCTGAAGGCGTTGACAGTGATGACAGCGACAACAGCGATAACGCTGACGAGTAATCCACGGACCTTTTGAGGAGCCAATTACATGGCACGTTTCTTCCGTCGTCGTAAATTCTGCCGCTTCACCGCTGAAGACGTGAAAGAGATCGATTACAAAGATCTCAACACTCTGAAAGCCTACGTATCCGAGACCGGCAAAATCGTTCCAAGCCGCATCACCGGTACCAAAGCTCGTTATCAGCGTCAGCTGGCCACCGCTATCAAGCGCGCCCGCTTCCTGGCCCTGCTGGCCTACACCGACAGCCACGGCCGCTGAGACCGGGCAGTCGACTCGTAGCAAAGGATTGAATGCATGCGGGCCATAGCTGAGTTCATCATGCGCGGCCGTATGCAGGCCACTCTCGTAGTGGCTGGATGCGCGGCGATGCCGTTGTTGTATTGGTTGGGTGCTGCCGCCGGATGCCTTGTGCTCCTGCGGCGCGGATTGAGGGACGCCCTGGGCGTTCTTGCTCCGGGACTGCTGCCGGCATTGGCCTGGTGGCTGTACTCCGACGACCCACGGGCACTTCTGGTGCTGCTGGGGTCTGCGAGCCTTGCGTTGGTTTTGCGCGCAAGCGAGTCCTGGAACCGCGTGCTGCTGGTCAGCATAGCGATGGGAGTGGTGTTTTCAGTGGTGTTGGGGACAGCTTTTGCTCCCCAGATCGAGATGCTGGCGCAGGCTTTGATCAAAGTCATGCCGTCGCTGCTCGGTGACGTCTACCAGAAGATGTCGG
Organism: Pseudomonas sp. B28(2017); assembly: GCF_002113025.1. Lineage (GTDB taxonomy): Bacteria > Pseudomonadota > Gammaproteobacteria > Pseudomonadales > Pseudomonadaceae > Aquipseudomonas. Next base: position 200,822 of record NZ_NEJH01000006.1, read on the forward strand.
TAGACGAACAAGCGCGTTTCGCGTCCCTGATTGCACCGGTCCTGACCGGCCTGATTGCGGCGTTGTTGCAAATCGTCAGCTTGCTGAGCCTGCTTGTCGGGCGCTACTGGCAGGCGTTGTTGTACAACCCGGGCGGTTTTGGTCGCGAGTTTCGCGCCATCCGCTTCCCGCTGTTGCCGGCGATGTTGCTGCTGGCGTGCATGCTTCTGGGGCCGAACATCGGTCCGCAGATGGCCATGTTGACGCCATTGTGCAGCGTACCGCTGGTGTTCGCCGGGCTGGCCCTGATTCACGGGCTGGTGGCGCAGAAGCGACTGGCCAGGTTCTGGCTGGTGGGGTTGTACGTCACGCTGTTGCTGTTCATGCAGCTGATCTATCCGTTGCTGGTGGTCCTGGCCATCGTCGACAGCCTGATTGATTTTCGCGGTCGTTCGGCACCGAAAGATGCCGATAACGCGAACGGTGAAGGTTAAAAGTTAAGAGGATTTTCACATGCAACTGATCCTTCTGGAAAAAGTCACCAACCTGGGCAACCTGGGTGACAAAGTGAACGTTAAGGCTGGTTACGGTCGTAACTACCTGCTGCCTTACGGCAAAGCTACCGCTGCGACCCCAGCCAACCTGGCTGCGTTCGAAGAGCGTCGTGCCGAGCTGGAAAAAGCTGCAGCAGATCGCAAAGCATCGGCTGAAAGCCGCGCTGCCCAACTGGCCGAGCTGGAAGTGACCATCACTGCCACCGCTGGCGACGAAGGCAAGCTGTTCGGTTCGATCGGTACTCACGACATCGCTGACGCACTGACCGCCTCCGGCGTTGAAGTGCAGAAGAGCGAAGTTCGTCTGCCGAACGGCACCATCCGCAACGTAGGCGAATTCGACGTAGCCGTGCACCTGCACGCCGAAGTTGAAGCCACCGTACGCGTTGTCGTGGTAGCAGCTTAAGCAGCACTTGTCGGCTGGCACCCTTGGGTGCTTGCCGGTAACATCGGGCACGATCCTGTTTACAGGTCGTGCCCTTTGTCTTTCTGAACCCCCTGCTTTTCATTACCCAAAACACAAGTGGCCATGAACGATATCTCCGCTCCCGAGCAATACGATCTGCAAACCGCCGCCCTGAAGGTGCCGCCGCACTCCATCGAGGCCGAACAGGCTGTGCTCGGTGGTCTGATGCTGGACAACAACGCCTGGGAACGCGTGCTCGATCAAGTCTCCGACGGCGATTTCTATCGACATGACCACCGCCTGATCTTCCGTGCGATTGCCAAGCTGGCCGATCAGAACATGCCGATCGACGTCGTGACCCTGTCCGAACAACTGGACAAGGAAGGTCAGACTTCGCAAGTCGGCGGCCTCGGTTACCTCGGTGAGCTGGCGAAAAACACGCCGTCCGTCGCCAACATCAAGGCTTATGCGCAGATCGTCCGCCAGCGTGCGACTTTGCGCCAGTTGATCGGCATCAGCACCGAAATCGCCGACAGCGCCTTCAACCCCGAAGGCCGCACGGCTGAAGAAATCCTCGATGAAGCTGAACGGCAGATCTTCCAGATCGCCGAGGCCCGGCCAAAAACCGGCGGCCCGGTGGGTGTGAACGAACTGCTGACCAAGGCCATCGACCGCATCGACACCCTGTTCAACACCGATAACGCGATCACCGGCCTGTCTACCGGCTATACCGACCTCGACGAGAAGACCAGCGGCCTGCAACCGGCCGACCTGATCATTGTTGCCGGCCGTCCGTCCATGGGTAAGACCACCTTTGCGATGAACCTGGTGGAAAACGCCGTGCTGCGCAGCGATAAGGCCGTTCTGGTTTACTCGCTGGAAATGCCAGGTGAATCGCTGATCATGCGTATGTTGTCGTCCCTCGGCCGCATCGATCAGACCAAGGTTCGTTCCGGTCAGCTGGAAGACGACGATTGGCCGCGCCTGACCTCGGCCGTCAACCTGCTCAACGACCGCAAGTTGTTCATCGACGATACCGCCGGCATCAGCCCTTCGGAGATGCGCGCCCGGACCCGCCGCCTGGTGCGTGAACATGGCGATATTGCCCTGATCATGATCGACTACCTGCAGCTGATGCAGATTCCGGGCTCCAGCGGTGACAACCGGACCAACGAGATTTCCGAGATCTCCCGGTCCCTGAAAGCCCTGGCCAAGGAATTCAACTGTCCGGTGGTGGCGCTCTCGCAGCTCAACCGTTCCCTGGAGCAGCGGCCGAACAAGCGCCCGGTGAACTCCGACTTGCGGGAATCCGGAGCGATCGAGCAGGACGCCGACGTGATCATGTTCGTTTATCGCGACGAGGTGTATCACCCGGAAACCGAGCACAAGGGCATTGCCGAGATCATCATCGGCAAGCAGCGGAACGGCCCGATCGGCTTTATCCGGCTGGCCTTCATCGGTAAATACACCCGATTCGAGAATCTGGCGCCGGGCAGCTACAACTTCGATGATGACGAATAAGATATTTGTCATCTGAGCTGGTCACTTCGCGAGCTTGCCCGCGATAGGGGCACCGCCGATTTCCGACCATGGTCGTCGGAATTGGTCAAAATTTGTGCTATATTCCGCGCCCGCGAAATTCAATGAAAGCCAACACCGGTTATCGACATGCAAGCAGCCAAGCCGTTATTTGACTATCCCAAGTACTGGGCCGAATGTTTCGGGCCAGCGCCGTTCCTGCCCATGAGCAGGGAGGAGATGGATCAGCTCGGCTGGGATTCCTGCGACATCATCATCGTCACCGGTGATGCCTACGTCGACCATCCGTCGTTCGGCATGGCGATCATCGGCCGGCTGCTGGAGTCCCAGGGCTTCCGCGTCGGGATCATTGCCCAGCCGAACTGGCAGTCCAAAGACGACTTCATGAAGCTCGGCGAGCCGAACCTGTTCTTCGGTGTCGCGGCCGGCAACATGGACTCGATGATCAACCGCTACACCGCCGACAAGAAAATCCGTTCCGACGATGCCTACACGCCGGGCGGCCTGGCCGGCAAGCGTCCGGACCGCGCCAGCCTGGTTTATAGTCAGCGCTGCAAGGAAGCCTACAAGCACGTGCCGATCGTGCTTGGCGGTATCGAAGCGTCCCTGCGCCGTATCGCGCATTACGATTACTGGCAGGACCGTGTGCGCAACTCGATCCTGATCGACGCCAGCGCCGACATCCTGCTGTACGGCAACGCCGAGCGGGCCATCGTCGAGGTGGCCCAGCGCCTGTCCTACGGTCACAAGATCGAAGACATCACCGACGTGCGCGGTACTGCGTTCATCCGTCGTGACACGCCGCAAGGCTGGTACGAAGTCGACTCCACGCGTATCGACCGTCCGGGCAAGATCGACAAGATCATCAACCCGTACGTCAACACCCAAGACACCGCCGCCTGCGCCATCGAGCAGGAGAAAGGCCCGGTCGAAGATCCGCAGGAAGCCAAGGTCGTGCAGATCCTGGCCAGCCCGAAAATGACCCGCGACAAGACTGTGATCCGTCTGCCGTCGGTGGAAAAGGTCCGTAACGACGCAGTGCTCTACGCCCATGCCAACCGCGTGCTGCACCTGGAAACCAACCCGGGCAATGCCCGCGCTTTGGTCCAGAAGCACGGCGAAGTGGACGTCTGGTTCAACCCGCCACCGATTCCGATGACCACCGAAGAAATGGACTACGTGTTCGGCATGCCTTATCAGCGCATTCCGCATCCGGCGTACGGCAAGGAAAAGATCCCGGCCTACGAAATGATCCGTTTCTCGGTGAACATCATGCGTGGCTGCTTTGGCGGCTGCACCTTCTGCTCGATCACCGAGCACGAAGGCCGGATCATCCAGAACCGTTCCCACGAGTCGATCATTCGCGAAATCGAAGAAATTCGTGACAAGGTCCCGGGTTTTACCGGAGTGATCTCCGATCTCGGCGGCCCGACCGCGAACATGTACCGCATTGCCTGCAAGAGCCCGGAAATCGAATCCGCGTGCCGCAAGCCATCGTGCGTGTTCCCTGGCATCTGCCCGAACCTGAACACCGACCACTCGGCGCTGATCCAGCTGTACCGCAGTGCCCGTGAATTGCCGGGTGTGAAGAAGATCCTGATCGCTTCCGGCCTGCGCTATGACCTGGCGGTCGAGTCGCCGGAGTACGTCAAGGAACTGGTGACCCACCACGTCGGTGGCTACCTGAAGATCGCCCCGGAACACACCGAGGAAGGTCCGCTCAACCAGATGATGAAACCGGGCATCGGCAGCTATGACAAGTTCAAGCGCATGTTCGAGAAGTATTCGAAGGAAGCCGGGAAAGAGCAGTACCTGATTCCGTACTTCATCGCCGCCCACCCGGGCACCACCGACGAAGACATGATGAACCTGGCCCTGTGGCTCAAGGGCAACGGTTTCCGTGCCGACCAGGTGCAGGCGTTCTACCCGTCGCCGATGGCCACCGCCACTGCTATGTACCACTCGGGCAAGAACCCGCTGCGCAAGGTCACCTACAAGAGTGACGCGGTGACCATCGTCAAGAGCGAAGAGCAGCGTCGTCTGCACAAGGCGTTCTTGCGTTATCACGACCCGAAAGGCTGGCCGATGCTGCGTGAGGCACTGACCCGCATGGGCCGCGCCGACCTGATCGGGCCGGGCAAGAACCAGCTGATTCCTTTGCACCAGCCGTCGACCGACAGCTACCAGAGCGCCCGCCGCAAGAATTCGACGCCGGCCGGCAGCCATAAAGTGGCCAAGGAAAAGACCACCAAGATCCTCACCCAGCACACAGGCCTGCCACCGCGCGCCAGTGATGGCGGCAACCCGTGGGACAAGCGTGAACAGGCCAAGGCTGCGGCGTTTGCCCGCAACCAGCAGGCGGCCAAGGAGCGCAAGGAAGCGGCCAAGGGCAAGGGGCCGAAGCCGGCTCGCAAGCCGGTCGTGCCGCGCTAAGCCGCGCTTGAGCTGAACAAAACGCCAACCTTCGGGTTGGCGTTTTGCGTTTCTGGAAGAGTTAAAACTGTATCAAAGCCTGATAGTGAGTTGTGGCAACTGGCCTCTTCGCGAGCAGGCCGGTTCGGTCACCAGAAACTTCCCTGGTTGATCTCGCCGCCACAAATACGTGCAGCTCCCACAAACCAAACTCTCCCATCGCCCGATTTTGGTGCTGTACTGCCTCAGGCAACCGCAGAAAGCGCCAGCGTTGCTGGATGGCATAAGTCTTGCGCGCTTTCCAGAACGCTCAAGGCTCGCAGGAGGCACGCCGTGTCGATTCATGTCGCATTGCACCATGTCACGCATTACCGCTATGACCGCGCTGTCGAGCTCGGCCCGCAGATTGTTCGCCTGCGGCCCGCCGCTCACAGCCGCACGCGGATTCTGTCCTATGCGCTGAAAGTCTCGCCCGAGCAGCACTTCATCAACTGGCAGCAGGACCCTCAAGGCAATTACCTGGCGCGGCTGGTGTTCCCGGAGAAGACTGAAGAGCTGCGGATCGAAGTCGACCTGCTGGCGGAGATGGCGATATTCAATCCGTTCGATTTCTTCCTTGAGCCCTATGCGGAAAAAATCCCCTTTACCTATGCCGCTGACGAGCGCAAGGAACTGGCGCCGTACCTGGAAACCTTACCCCTGACGCCGAAGCTCAAGGCCTATCTGGACGGCATCGACCGCACGCCGTTGCCCTCCGTGGATTTTCTCGTCGCGCTCAACCAGCGCCTGAGCGAAGACATCGACTACCTGATTCGCATGGAGCCCGGCGTACAAACACCTGAACATACCCTCGAACAGGCCTCCGGTTCGTGCCGCGATTCTGCCTGGTTGTTGGTGCAACTGCTGCGCAACCTCGGATTGGCGGCGCGTTTCGTGTCGGGCTACCTGATCCAGCTGACCGCCGACGTCAAAAGTCTCGACGGGCCGTCCGGCACCGAAGTGGATTTCACTGACCTGCACGCCTGGTGCGAGGTGTACTTGCCCGGTGCCGGCTGGATCGGCCTGGATGCGACCTCCGGGCTGTTTGCCGGTGAAGGACATGTACCGTTGGCCTGTAGTCCCGATCCGTCCTCTGCGGCGCCGATCAGTGGCCTGGTGGAACCGTGCGAGTGCGAATTCAGCCATGAAATGTCCGTGGAACGGGTTTGGGAAGCACCACGGGTCACCAAGCCCTACACAGACGACCAGTGGCTGGCGATTCAAGCCCTGGGCCGACAGATCGATGCCGATTTGCTGGAAGGCGATGTGCGCCTGACCATGGGCGGCGAGCCGACCTTTGTGTCCATTGATGACCCGGACGGCGCCGAGTGGAACACCGCGGCACTGGGGCCGGATAAACGGCGGCTGTCCGCCGAACTGTTCCAGCGCCTGCGTAAACACTACGCGCCCAAGGGGCTGGTGCATTTCGGGCAGGGCAAGTGGTACCCCGGCGAGCAATTGCCGCGTTGGTCGCTCAATTGCCATTGGCGCCGTGACGGCGTGCCGATTTGGCACAACAGCGCGCTGATCGCCGATGAGCAGGAAGACTACGGTGCCGATGGCGCACTGGCCGGGCGTTTTCTGGCCAGCGTGGCCGAGCGCTTGAGCATTCCGACACGTTTTGTGTTTCCAGCCTACGAAGACAATTTTTATTACCTCTGGCGCGAAGGGATGTTGCCGCAAAACGTCAGCGCCGAAGATTCGCGCCTGGAAGAGCCTTTGGAACGTGCGCGTCTGCGCAAGGTTTTCAGTCAGGGCCTGGACAAGGTCGTCGGCCAGGTCCTTCCGCTGGCGCGCACCGCCAAGGGCGATCAGTGGCAGAGCGGCCGCTGGTATCTGCGCGACGAGCACTGCCGATTGGTGCCGGGGGACTCGCCGCTGGGTTATCGCTTACCGCTGGGTTCGCAGCCTTGGGTGAAAGCGGCGGAATATCCGTTCATTCATCCGCAAGACCCGAATCAGGATTTCCCGCCGTTGCCCGACACCGCGCAACTGCAAAGCCAGGGTGAGACTGCCGAGGTGCAGGAGCGCGTACCGAAGATCGACGAATCCGCCGACTGGCTGACCCGCACCGCCTTCTGCGCCGAGGCGCGGGAAGGCCGTTTGTACTTGTTCATGCCACCGCTGGAGCGGGTCGAGGATTACCTCGAACTGGTCGCTGCCATCGAAGCCACCGCTGAAGAGCTGATGTGCCCGGTATTGCTGGAGGGCTATGAGCCGCCGAGCGATCCACGCCTGAGCAACTTCCGTATCACGCCGGATCCGGGGGTGATCGAGGTCAACGTGCAGCCCTCCGCAACCTGGGATGAATTGGTCGAACGCACCGAATTCCTCTACGAAGAAGCGCGCCAGACCCGGCTGACCACCGAGAAATTCATGATCGACGGCCGACACACCGGTACGGGTGGCGGTAACCATTTCGTGCTCGGTGGCGCGACCCCGGGGGACTCACCGTTTCTGCGCCGCCCGGATCTGCTGCGCAGCCTGATCAGCTACTGGCACAACCATCCCTCGCTGTCCTACCTGTTTTCCGGATTGTTCATCGGCCCGACGTCCCAAGCGCCTCGTGTCGACGAAGCACGCAACGATGCCTTGTACGAACTGGAAATTGCCTTCGCGCAAATGCCTGGGGCGGGCGAGGAGTGCCCACCATGGCTAGTGGATCGACTGCTGCGCAACCTGCTGATCGATGTGACCGGCAACACCCACCGCGCCGAGTTCTGCATCGACAAGCTCTATTCGCCGGACGGTGCCAGCGGACGCCTCGGGTTGCTGGAGCTGCGTGCGTTCGAGATGCCGCCCCATGCCCGCATGAGTCTGGCGCAACAATTGTTGCTGCGGGCGTTGGTGGCGCGGTTCTGGCGCGAGCCCTATGCACCGCAGAAACTGGCGCGCTGGGGTACGGATCTGCACGATCGCTTCCTGTTGCCGCACTTTATCGAGCAAGACTTCGCCGATGTCATCGTTGACCTCAACGCCGCCGGTTATCCGGTGCGGGCCGAATGGTTCGCCGCACATCTGGAGTTCCGCTTTCCCAAGGTTGGTGATTACGTCGTCAGTGGTATTGCGCTGGAACTGCGCCAGGCGCTCGAGCCTTGGCACGTACTGGGCGAAGAGGGCGTCATGGGCGGTACGGTGCGTTACGTGGATTCGTCGCTGGAGCGCTTGCAGGTCAAGCTCAGCGGCTTGCCGCCCCAGCGTTATCTGCTGACCTGCAATGGCATCCCGGTGCCATTGCACCCCACGGGGCGGGTCGGCGAGTTCGTGGCCGGCGTGCGCTTTCGGGCCTGGCAACCGGCCAACTGCCTGCAACCGACCATCCCGGTCCATGCGCCACTGGTATTTGACCTGCTCGATACCTGGATGCAGCGTTCGCTGGGCGGCTGCCAGTACCACGTCGCTCATCCGGGCGGGCGCAATTACGACAGCTTGCCAGTCAATGCCAATGAGGCCGAGAGCCGGCGCATGGCGCGTTTCTTCCGCATCGGACACACGCCAGGGACGCTTCCTGTACCCAACATGGACATTAACGACGAGCTGCCGATGACGCTCGATTTGCGACGTTTCTGAATCGTGCGCGACGCTCGGATTTTTCGTATATCCGGGCGTCACGAGCCTGCGTTAGTCTGACCGTTCACTGCTGTCTGCCGAGCTTTCCATGCCTGACCTGCTAGACCGCTACCCGCTGACGGCGGGCACCTTTCATGAACTGCTCGACGACAGTGGCGCCGTGCGCCCGCACTGGCGCCGGTTGTTCGAGCAGCTGCAACGCAGCACACCGGCGCAATTGGTGCAGCGTCAGGCCCTGCTGACCCGGCAGATTCAGGAAAACGGCGTGACCTATAACGTTTATGCCGATCCCAAGGGCGCTGACCGGCCATGGGAGCTGGACCTGCTGCCGCATATCATTGCCGCCGATGAGTGGGAGCGCCTGGCGGCCGGCATCGCGCAACGGGCCAGGTTGCTCAACGCTGTGCTGGCTGACCTGTACGGCTCGCAGCGTCTGATTGCCGAGGGGTTGCTGCCGGCAGAGCTGGTGTTCGGTCACAATAATTTCCTTTGGCCTTGTCAGGGCATCAGCCCGCCTGACGGAGCCTTTCTGCATCTGTATGCCGTGGATCTGGCGCGCACGCCCGATGGCCGCTGGTGGGTCACGGCGGATCGTACCCAGGCGCCTTCGGGTGCCGGGTATGCACTGGAAAACCGCACGATTGTGTCCAGGGCCTTTCCCGAGTTGTACCGCGATTTGAAAGTGCAGCACCTGGCCGGGTTCTTCCGCACCCTGCAGGAAACGTTGGCTCGTCAGGCCCCGAGTGACGGGGATGCGCCGTTGGTCGTGCTGCTGACGCCGGGGCGTTTCAACGAAAGCTATTTTGAACATCTGTACCTCGCGCGTCAGCTTGGCTACCCACTGGTGGAGGGCGGCGACCTGACGGTGCGCGACGCCACGGTCTACCTGAAGACCCTCAGTGGCCTGCGTCGGGTCCACGCGATCATGCGCCGGCTCGACGATGATTTCTGCGACCCGCTGGAGCTGCGTACCGACTCGGCCCTTGGTGTGCCGGGGCTGCTTGAGGCTGTGCGGCAGGGGCGGGTGCTGGTGACCAACGCTCTGGGCAGCGGAGTGCTGGAGTCGCCAGGTTTGTTGGGTTTCCTGCCGAAGATCAATCAATTGCTGTTCGGCGAAGAGCTGATTCTGCCGTCCATCGCCACCTGGTGGTGCGGCGAGGCGCCGGTATTGGCCCAGGCCCTGGAAAAGCTGCCGGAGCTGCTGATCAAACCGGCGTTTCCGTCCCAGAGCTTTGCACCGGTATTTGGCCGTGACTTGAGTGAAAAACAGCGCCAGGAGCTCGCCGAGCGCATGCAGGCACGGCCATACGCTTATGTGGCGCAAGAACTTGCGCAATTGTCCCAGGCGCCGATCTGGCAAGCCGAAGACGGTCAGTTGCAACCCCGTGCCATCGGCATGCGCGTGTATGCGGTCGCCAGCCGCGAGGGATATCGAGTGCTGCCCGGTGGCTTGACCCGGGTCGCCGCCGAAGCCGATGCAGAAGTGGTGTCGATGCAGCGCGGCGGCGCCAGCAAGGACACTTGGGTGCTGGGCGATCGTGCGCCCAGCGGCGAACAATGGAAGGCCCAACGCAACATCGGTGTGCATGACCTGGTGCGACGCGATCCGTACCTGCCGTCGCGGGTGGTGGAAAACCTGTTCTGGTTTGGTCGTTACTGCGAACGTTGCGACGACAGTGCCCGTTTGCTGCGCATCATGCTGGCGCGCTATGTCGATGGCGACGACCCGCAAGCCCTGCAGGCGGCGGTGGATCTGGGCGAGCGGCTGATGCTGTTGCCCGATGAGGGCGAGTTGCCGGAACGCCTGTTGGCGGCGCTACTCGGCGATGACTGGCCGTTCAGCCTGCGTTCCAACCTGCAACGCTTGCAGTGGGCGGCTTCGCAGGTGCGCGGCAAGCTCTCGCGGGAAAACTGGCAGGCGTTGGTGGAATTGCAGCGTGAAGCCATGGAGCTGGAAACCGAAGAGCCGGATTTCGGCGAGTTGCTGGATTTCCTCAACCGTCTGGTGATGTCCCTGGCGGCGCTGTCCGGCTTTGCCCTGGACGACATGACCCGGGACGAAGGCTGGCGTTTCCTGATGATTGGCCGGCGGATCGAGCGACTGCAATTTCTCAGCGGCAGCCTGGCGGCGTTCCTGCGGGGCGCCGGGGCTTTCGATCAGGCCGGGCTTGAATGGTTGCTGGAACTGGGCAACAGCAGTATCACCTACCGCTCGCGTTATCTGGCGGTGGCGCAATTGATCCCGGTGCTCGACCTCCTGCTGCTGGACGAGCAGAACCCCCACGCGGTGCTGTTCCAGTTGAAACTGGTGACCCGCACCCTCAAGCACCTGAACGATGATTTCGGTGCTCCGCGAGAAGCCGGGTTGCCACAATTGGTGGAGAGGCTGGTGCGGTTCGACCTCGGTTGCCTGGAAAACCCGTTGTTCGGTGAAGCCAGCGTACGTGCTGCGCTCGCAGGGTTGGCCGATCTGCTGCAATCCATCGCGGACGCCAGTGGACAAGTGTCCGATCGCCTGGCGTTGCGCCATTTTGCCCATGTCGATGATGTCAGCCAGCGCACGGTGTCCGTCTGATGAGCGCCCATTACCAGATTTTTCACGACACCCACTATCATTATGACAGTCCGGTCTCCCTGGCCCAGCAACTGGCGCATCTGTGGCCTCGTGCTTGCGCGTGGCAGCGTTGTACCGAGCAGCGGTTGCAAATCAGTCCTGACCCGACGTCGCGCCGGGATGAACTGGATGTATTCGGCAATCCGCTCACGCGGCTGTCGTTCGAGCGTCCCCACGATGAGTTGTTGGTCAACGCCAGCCTGACGGTCGAGGTGCTGCCTCGGCCAGCCCTGGATTTCAATCGTTCGCCAGCCTGGGAAGACACCCGCAACGCGCTGACCTACAGCAGTCAGCCACTTTCAGCTCAGACGCTGGATGCCTGTCGTTATCGGTTTCAATCGCCCTACGTGCATTTAAAGCGCAACTTCGTGGAGTTTTCAGAAAGCTGCTTTCCAGCGGGCCGACCACTGCTGCTGGGTGTGCAAGCATTGATGGAAAAAATCTTCAATGAATTCACCTTCGACGCCGAAGCCACCCAAGTGGCAACGCCGCTGGTGGAAGTGCTGGAGCGACGGCGCGGGGTGTGCCAGGACTTCGCTCACCTGATGCTCGCCTGCGTGCGCTCCCGTGGGCTGGCGGCGCGCTATATCAGCGGCTATCTTTTGACCCAGCCACCACCGGGGCAACCTCGATTGATCGGCGCCGATGCGTCCCATGCCTGGGTGTCGGTGTTCTGCCCTGTGTTGGGATGGGTCGATTTCGATCCGACCAACAACGTGCAACCGGCACTGGAGCACATCACCCTGGCCTGGGGCCGGGATTTTTCCGATGTCTCACCGCTGCGCGGGGTGATTCTGGGCGGTGGCAACCATGATCCGGAGGTCCGTGTCACCGTGATGCCGCTGGATTAATCGAAATCCCTCTATGGAGCGGGATTGGTTGGCGTCAGCGAAAAGGAGGAAGCCTGATGTACCCGATTTCAATCAAAGGCGTACTGCAATCTCCCGACGGCCTGATCGTGCTGATGCTCAACGAGCGAGACGAATGGGAGTTACCCGGCGGCCGAATCGAGCTGGGCGAAACGGCACCGGACTGTCTGGCACGGGAAATTGCTGAGGAGTTGGATGTTGGCGTGATGGTAGGAGAGCCGCTGGATTCTTACTTGTTCGAGGTAATCCCCGGTAAACACGTGTTCATCTCGACTTACCGCTGCCAGTTGCTGGGCGCGTTTGTGCCAAAGATCAGTCATGAACACAAGGAGATAGGGTTGTTTGATCCGGCGCGGTTACCAGTCAATTTGCCCAAAGGTTATCGCGATTCGATTAACAAGGCGTTGGGCCTGTGAGGGTCAGCAAGGTGCTGCTGACCCTGGACACAGAACCGGTGGGCCGATCAGTCATCCGACCCTGAGGGTCTCAGGCGTCGGGCACCTGGTCTTTCGGTGCATCAACATCACTTTGTGCCGCCACTTCACCTTCTGCATCCGGGTTCAGTGCCGCTGCATCTTCTTCAGCCATCGCTTTCTTGCGCTGCAGCTTTTCCTCTTTCTTCTGCTCCTTGGCCAAGTCTCTCTGACGTTTGGCGAAGGAATAATTAGGTTTGGCCATGGGCGATCCTCTGGGGTCGAAGGTGAGGTTGAGCGGCGCATATTCTGCCCTGTATCGGTGCCGAGCCGTTAGCTGGGTTTTTGCTCGGCCCATTTTGGCGCTATGGACGGCAGCCATGCATCCAGGGCATCGAGCAGGGTTTGCGGCGATTCGCTCACTTGCAGCATGTCACGGTGCTGCCCGCGAACGAAGCCTTCGCCGACGATGTGATCGAGAAAAGACGTCAATTTGCTGTAGAAACCGTTCACTTCCAGCAAACCCAGCGGTTTGCCGTGGTAGCCGAGCTGGCCCCAGGTCCAGACTTCGAACAGTTCTTCGAGGGTGCCAAGGCCACCGGGCAGCGCGATAAAGGCATCGCTGAGCTCGGCCATCCGGGCCTTGCGCGCGTGCATGCCATCGACGACCTCCAGGCGAGTCAGGCCGCTGTGGCCGATTTCCTTGTCCTTGAGGCTTTGCGGGATGATGCCGATCACTTCACCGCCGGCCGCCAGGGCCGCATCGGCGACAATACCCATCAGGCCCACGGCGCCACCGCCGTACACCAGGGTCAGCTTGCGTTCGGCCAAAGCCCGGCCAAGGGCCACGGCTGCTTCGCGGTAAGCCGGGTTGGTGCCGGTGCTGGCACCACAAAAAACACAAACGGATGTTAAAGACATGCCTTGCTCCTCGGTCGATCAGGGCCACAGAGTAAAGGCAGGCGCACGGCACTCCAAGGGCTAGACTTCGTGTTTCGGCGTTTCGTACGTACCGCTGGCGCCGCACGCGTAGGCGGCGAGTAAACTGCACAGCAGGCTGTTGATGGACATGATCAGTGCTCCGGCTTTTTTGGGGGAAAGAGAAGGGGACGGCCTGATGATAGGGCCGGACCAGACGCTTGGCCGGTAGATTGTTTGCATCGTGCCTATAGCCTGAAAGTTGTATACAATTTTTGATTCAAGTCATATGAACTTGCGAAGTTTTCAGGCAGTCTTCTGTCCATTCGCATTTCTGCTAACCCTGCCTTGGAGATTCACCATGTTTGCCAAACTTGTTGCGGTATCCCTGCTGACACTGGCCAGCAGCCAATTGATGGCTGCAGAGTGCAAAGTCACCATCGACTCCACCGACCAGATGTCTTTCGACACGAAGGCCATTGAAATCGACAAGAGCTGCAAGACGTTTACCGTGGAACTCAAGCACTCCGGCAACCTGCCGAAAAACGTCATGGGCCATAACTGGGTGCTGAGCAAAGAAGCCGACATGCAGCCGATCGCCACCGACGGCCTGAGCGCCGGCATCGACAAGAACTACCTGAAGGAAGGCGACGCCCGCGTGATCGCCCACACCAAGATCATTGGCGCCAATGAAACCGATTCGGTGACCTTCGACGTGTCGAAGCTCGACGCCGCTGAAAAATACGGTTTCTTCTGCTCGTTCCCGGGCCACATCTCGATGATGAAAGGTACCGTGACCCTGAAGTAATCAGGCACACCGCGTCACCGTTCTTCGCGAGCAGGCTCGCTCCCACAAGGTTCTATGTCGGACACAAATCTTGTGAACACCTGAAACCCTTTGGGAGCGAGCCTGCTCGCGAAGGGGGCATCAGCATTGATAGAGCTGTTGGCCAAAGAAAAGCCCGCTGAGAATCACTCCTCAGCGGGCTTTTTCATTCAATCACCAATCAAGGCGCAAACGGCATCACACGCTTGTGATGGGTCTTGTTGTAGGTGTCGCAAATGATCTTGAACGCTTCCTCGCGCACCGGGTTGCCGTGCAGGAACGCATCGATCTCGGCATAGGTCACGCCGTGGGAGGCTTCGTCCGGTTTGCCGGGCGACAGGTCTTCAAGGTCGGCGGTCGGGACTTTCTCCACCAGCGACTCCGGCGCACCGAAGCTGCGGGCGATGGCGCGGACCTGGTTTTTCACCAGGCCACTCAGTGGCGCCAGGTCGCAGGCGCCGTCACCGAATTTGGTGAAGAACCCCATTACCGCTTCCGCCGCGTGATCGGTGCCGATCACCAGGCCATGGGTCGCGCCGGCGATGGTGTACTGGGCGACCATGCGCATGCGTGCCTTGGTGTTGCCGAGCACGAAATCCACCGACACCGCATGTTTGCCTTCAAAGGCCGCCACTTCATTGGCCAGGGATTTGACCGCCGGACCGATGTTCACGGTGTGGCGCTCGTCCGGCTTGATGAAATCCACTGAAGCCTGGGCGTCGTGCTCATCGAACTGGGTTTCGTAGGGCAGGCGCACGGCGATGAATTTGTAGGCGGCATCACCGCTGCGCTGGCGCAGCTCACGGACGGCACGTTGGGCCAGCAGACCAGCGGTCAGGGAGTCGACACCGCCACTGATGCCCAATACCAGGGTCTTGAGCCCGGAGTTGACCAGGCAGTCCTGAATGAAGGTCACCCGCCGGGCGACTTCGGCCTCGAGGGCGGCCTCGTCGGCGAATGGCGGCTGGACCTTGAGCTGTTCAGCAATCTCACGCTGTACGGCTTGCATGAATTCACTCCTTGCTTGATGTACTTGAAAGGGCGGCAGGTACTTGGAAAACGTGTCGCAAGTAAGCGACGAAGTTC
This sequence comes from Pseudomonas sp. B28(2017), assembly GCF_002113025.1. Classification (GTDB taxonomy): domain Bacteria; phylum Pseudomonadota; class Gammaproteobacteria; order Pseudomonadales; family Pseudomonadaceae; genus Aquipseudomonas. The sequence continues at coordinate 216,047 of NZ_NEJH01000006.1, forward strand.
GGGTCTTTGCAGTGCGTCTTGCCAGGCTCGTCGGAGACCTTCGCCACCGGCTGGTCGTTGCAGGCGGTCATTTTAAGCACGATGCTCATCGGTTCGACACCCGGAATATCACAGGTCAGGTTGGTGCCGATGCCGAAGCTGACATTGATCCGACCGCGCAGCGCCCGGAATATCTCCAGGGCCTTGGGCAGGGTCAGGCTGTCGGAAAAGGTCAGTGTCTTGCTCATCGGGTCGATGCCGAGCTTGTGATAGTGGGCAATGGCTTTTTCCGCCCAGACCACCGGATCGCCCGAGTCGTGGCGCAATCCATCGAAAAGCTTGGCGAAAAACAGATCGAAATCGCCGAGGAAGGCATCCATGGTGATGCAATCGGTCAGGGCGATCCCCAACAGGCCACGGTATTCCCGAACCCAGCAATCAAGTGCGGCGATCTGGCTGTCAATCAGCCGTGGGCCGAGTTGCTGGTGCGCCATGATCCATTCGTGGGCCATGGTGCCCAGCGGTTTCATGTCCAGTTCCCGGGACAGATGCACATTGCTGGTGCCGACGAAGCGTCCGGGAAAATCGTGCTTGAGCACATTCACTACTTCTTCCTGCACGCGATACGAGAAACGACGGCGCGTGCCGAAATCGGCCACCTGCAATTCAGACAATTCATCACTGCTGGCGTTGGCGCTCAGCCAGTCGAACTTGCGGTAGAGCTGCTCGCGGGCCTGCTCCAGCACGACTTCGCGGTAGCGATAGCGGTTGCGCACCTCGCTGACCAGCGCCAGTAGCGGCACTTCGAACAGGATCACATGCAGCCAGGGGCCCCGCAGGCGGATAAACAGCTGACCGTTTTCGATACCGGTGTGGATGTAGCGCAGGTTGAAGCGGAACAACCCGAGAAAACGCAGGAAATCCGGCTTCAGGAAGCTGATGCGCTCCAGAAAGCTCAATTGATCGGCGCTCAGGCTCAGTTCGGCCAGGCGCTCGATCTGGAAACGGATTTCCGCCAGGTAGGGGCGCAAGTCCTCGCTGTTACGGCAACGAAACTCCCATTCGACTTCGACGTTCGGGTAGTTGTGCAGCACCGCCTGCATCATCGTCAGTTTGTAGAAGTCGGTGTCGAGCAGGTTCTGCACGATGCGATCGGCAAACACACTCTCGCTCATAACGGGAATCTCCAGCGTTGCAGCGGTATTGATCAATGGCGCTAGTGGCGCATATCAATGACAAGGATTGCCAGCAGTTTTTTGGATAGTCGCAGATCCTTGTGGGGGGGCAACTCTAAATATGTGGAGCCTCCGGGCTGTCTATCTGCTCCAGCATCCACTTCACGAAGTCTCGCACCTTGGGGACCTCCGCCGAGTGCTCCGGGTACGCCAGGTAATAGGCATCACTGCTGGGCATTGCATGCTGCCAGGGAATGACCAGCTTGCCGTCGGCCAGTTCCTCCTCCACCAGAAACCGTGGCAGTAGCGCCACGCCGCAGCCAACCTGGGCGGCGCGGATGCACATATAGAAGGTTTCGAAACGCGGGCCGTGGTAGCTGTGCTCGGTGTGGTAACCCTGGTGGTCGAACCAGTCATGCCAGGCCTGGGGGCGGGAAGCGTTTTGCAGCAGGACCAGGTCGGTCAGTTGCGTCGGGTCGGTAAATGGCGTGTCCGGCAGGCTGCCGGGGGCACATACAGGAACAAGCTCTTCGCCGAACAGCTTCAGGCATTCGGTACCGGGCCGCGAGCCTTGGCCGAAGTAGAACGCCAGGTCGCTGCGGCCTTGCAGCAGATCGTCGGCTTCCTGCTCGCTGCACAGATCCAGGTGGATCGACGGGTGCCGCAGGCGCCAGCCTTTCAGGCGCGGCACCAGCCAGCGCGCGCCGAAGGTGGGGGGCGTCGAAACCCGCAGGACTTCTGTTTCACCACCGTAGGAACGCAGGTAATGGGTCGACATCTCGACCTGGGTGAGGATTTTGCGCACCTCAACCAGGTACAGATCGCCGGCCGGCGTCATCTGCAGGCGGCGGCGCACCCGGCGAAACAACAGGTGTTGCAACAACTCTTCGAGTTGCGCGACCTGTTTGCTCACGGCGCTTTGGGTCAGGTTCAATTCTTCGGCGGCCCGGGTGAAGCTCAAGTGCCGGGTGACGGCTTCGAAGCACTGCAACGCAGCGATCGATGGCAAGTAGCGTTTATTCAGCATGGGCGGTCCTTGGTTCTTGTTTCTTATTGCCAGCAATGCACAGCATGAATAAACGGAATGATATCTCTCTTAAAGGTCGTTTGTTGAGTCACCTCCGGGCAGCTAAAACTACGTGCCTGATCAGTCGTGATTTTCCGACTGCACGTGTTCTGTCTTTTGCTTGAGGAGTGACCCATGGTTGCCGCATTGCTTGATCGTCTTGGTGTGAACCCGGCCCTGTACCAGAACGGCAAAGTGCCGGTGCATTCGCCCATCGACGGCAGTCGCATCGCCTCCGTGAACTGGGAAGGTGCCGCTGAAGTCGAGCAACACATCAGTCGCGCAGATCATGCGTTCGAACTGTGGCGCAAAGTCCCGGCACCGCGCCGTGGCGAACTGGTGCGCCAATTTGGCGAAGTGTTGCGCGAATACAAGGCCGACCTCGGCGAGCTGGTCTCCTGGGAGGCCGGCAAGATCACTCAGGAAGGCCTGGGTGAAGTTCAGGAAATGATCGACATCTGCGACTTCGCCGTCGGCCTGTCCCGTCAACTGTACGGTTTGACCATCGCCTCCGAGCGTCCTGGCCACCACATGCGCGAAACCTGGCATCCATTGGGCGTCGTCGGGGTGATCAGCGCCTTCAACTTCCCGGTCGCGGTCTGGGCCTGGAACACCACGCTGGCGCTGGTGTGTGGCAACCCTGTGGTGTGGAAACCATCGGAAAAGACTCCGCTCACCGCATTGGCCTGTCAGGCACTGTTCGACCGTGTTCTGAAAAACTTCAGTGATGCACCTGCGCACCTGTGCCAGGTGGTCATCGGTGGCCGCGACGCCGGTGAAGCGCTGGTGGATGACCCGCGTGTGGCCCTGATCAGTGCCACCGGCAGCACTCGCATGGGCCGCGAAGTGGCACCGAAAGTGGCCGCTCGCTTTGCCCGCAGCATTCTCGAATTGGGCGGTAACAACGCGATGATCCTCGGCCCGAGCGCCGACCTGGACATGGCCGTTCGCGCGATCCTGTTCAGCGCCGTCGGCACCGCCGGTCAGCGCTGCACCACCCTGCGTCGCCTGATTGCGCATGAATCGGTGAAAGAAGAAATCGTCACCCGCCTGAAAGCCGCGTACTCGAAAGTACGTATCGGTCATCCGCTGGAAGGCAATCTGGTCGGCCCGCTGATCGACAAGCAAAGCTTCGACAACATGCAGGATGCGCTGGAGCAGGCCTTGAGCGAAGGCGGCCGGGTGTTTGGCGGTGAGCGCCAACTGCAAGACCAATTCCCGAATGCCTACTACGTGTCGCCGGCCATCGTCGAAATGCCGGAGCAGAGCGACGTGGTCTGCCACGAAACCTTCGCCCCGATCCTCTACGTGGTCGGTTACAGCGATTTCCAGGAAGCCCTGCGCCTGAACAACGCCGTTCCACAAGGCCTGTCCTCGTGCATCTTCACCACTGATGTGCGTGAAGCCGAGCAGTTCATGTCGGCCGTCGGCAGCGACTGCGGCATCGCCAACGTCAATATCGGCCCGAGCGGCGCGGAAATCGGCGGCGCATTCGGCGGCGAGAAAGAAACCGGCGGTGGTCGTGAGTCCGGCTCCGATGCATGGCGCGGCTACATGCGCCGCCAGACCAACACCGTGAACTATTCGCTGGAGTTGCCGTTGGCGCAGGGGATTACGTTCGATTAAGGAACAGGGTCGAAGTGATATCCCTGTGGGAGCGAGCCTGCTCGCGAAGGCGTCGGCACATCCGGCATCAATGTGACTGACAAGCCGTATTCGCGAGCAGGCTCGCTCCCACATTGAATGAATGTGTTTGTTAGGTTTCTGTTGGAGTCTGGCAATGCCGTTACGCGAAGAGTGTCTGTGGGAAAAACTGACGCCGCAAAGGCCGGACAATTCGGCCCTCAAGGGTGAGGTCACGGTGGATGTCTGTGTCATCGGCGCCGGTTTTACCGGTTTGTCGGCGGCGGTGCATCTGCTGGAGCAGGGCAAGACAGTTTGTGTGCTGGAGGCCCATCGCGCTGGCCACGGTGGTTCGGGGCGCAACGTCGGGCTGGTCAATGCCGGGATGTGGATTCCCCCGGACGAGATTGAAGCCGGGTTTGGCACGGAAGTCGGCAGCCAGCTCAACCGCATGCTGGGCGCGGCGCCATCCCTGGTGTTCAGCCTTGTGGACAAATACAACATCGATTGCCAGTTACGTCGCGAAGGCACGCTGCACATGGCGCATAACGCCCGTGGCGAGGCCGACTTGCGAAGTCGTGAAGAGCAATGGAAGCGCCGGGGGGCACCGGTAGAATTGTTGACCGGTCAGGCTTGCGAGCAAGCCACGGGCACCAAAAAGATCGCCGCTGCGCTGCTCGATCGCCGTGCCGGCACGCTTAACCCGATGGCCTACACCACGGGGCTGGCCAAAGCGGCCATCGGCCTCGGCGGTCAATTATTCGATCATTCTCCGGTCATCCGGCTCGAACGCCAAGGGCAGCGCTGGTCAGTGCAAACCGCCCAAGGGTCGGTCATGGCCGAGAAAGTGGTGATTGCCTCCAATGCTTACACCGAAGGCGACTGGACGGAGCTGCGGCGCAATTTCTTCCCCGGTTATTACTATCAGGTGGCCTCGGTCCCGCTGACCGAAGAGGCCGCCCGGCAGATTCTTCCCGGCGGCCAGGGTTCCTGGGATACCCGCCAGGTCCTGAGCAGCATCCGTCGTGATAAAGACGGAAGGTTGCTGCTGGGTAGCCTCGGTAATGGCAATCAGAAGCCGGCGTGGTTTCTCAAGGCCTGGGCCGATCGGGTACAGCGACACTATTTCCCGTACCTCAAGCCTGTGGAGTGGGAATGCACCTGGACCGGTCGCATCGCCTTCACCCCCGATCATTTGATGCGCCTGTTCGAACCGGCGCCCGGTCTGGTGGCCGTCACCGGTTACAACGGGCGGGGCGTGACCACGGGGACGGTGGTCGGCAAGGCCTTTGCCGACTACTTGTGTAACGGAAATCCTCAAGCGCTACCGATCCCCTTTGCCCCCATGCAGCCACTGGCCGGGGTGGGCTTGCGCAGCTGTTTGTATGAGGCGGGATTCTCGCTGTATCACGCAGGCCAGTGCTTGCGGATCGTGATCTGAATGTTGATTTTTGCAGCGGGAAGCGGCGCTTTTTCGATCTGCAGCTAGCCTGTCAATGGTGCGGGTTGTAGCAGTCCCCGCACCAGCAGTGTGCACTTCGGTGACGCACGTTGTTACAGGCTGGTTGCACGTCGTTTAATGCTGCGGTTGCAATGATGGCGCAGGCGGGTTGCGCCTCAAAAAAATAATGGTTTTACCTTCCGCGGTTTAGACGGTTGCACGCCCAATGAAAATGGGCCCGAAACAGTCCAAATAACAAGAAAGCAGCGACTTTTCTCAGAATAAAAAACCGATGGCACGGCCCTTGCTCTGAGCATTCAGTGAAGTCGCAGTGCCAATTAAAAAAAACCATGGAGCACCACCTCATGTCCCATACGTTTTACAAGAAAGGCTTTCTGGCTCTCGCAGTGGCAACTGCGCTGGGTGTTTCTGCATTTGCACAAGCTGACGTGAAAATCGGTGTGGCGGGCCCGATGACAGGCGCCAACGCGGCATTTGGCGAGCAGTACATGAAGGGTGCACAGGCAGCAGCCGATGCGGTGAACGCAGCGGGCGGCGTGAACGGGGAAAAAATCGTACTGGTCAAGGGCGATGACGCCTGCGAACCGAAACAGGCTGTGACGGTCGCCAAGGACCTGACCAACCAGAAAGTCGCCGGTGTAGTCGGTCACTTCTGCTCTTCCAACACCATTCCCGCCTCAGAAATCTACGACGAGGCAGGGATCATTGCGATCACTCCGGGTTCCACCAATCCGCAGGTCACCGAGCGTGGGCTGAGTGCCATGTTCCGTATGTGCGGACGTGACGACCAGCAGGGTATTGTCGCCGGCGACTACATCGTCGATGTGCTCAAGGGTAAAAAGGTTGTCGTGCTGCACGACAAGGACACCTACGGTCAGGGCTTGGCGGATGCCACCAAGGCACAACTGATCAAGCGCGGCGTCACGCCGGTGCTGTATGAAGGCCTGACCCGCGGCGAGAAAGACTTCAGCGCCATCGTGACCAAGATCCGTGCGGCCGGTGCCGACGTGGTCTACTTCGGTGGTTTGCACCCGGAAGCCGGTCCACTGGTTAAACAACTGCGCACCGAAGGCCTCAAAGACGTGAAATTCATGTCCGACGACGGCATCGTGACCGACGAATTGGTGACCACTGCTGGTGGCCCGCAATACGTCGACGGCGTGTTGATGACCTTCGGCGCCGACCCGCGTCTGCTGCCGGACAGCAAGGCCGTGGTGGACACGTTCCGCAAGACTGGCTACGAGCCTGAAGGCTACACCCTGTATGCCTACGCTTCGGTTCAAGCCCTGGCCGCAGCCTTCAATGGCGCCAAGTCCAACAAGGGCGAAGACGCTGCCAAGTGGCTGAAAGCCAACCCGGTCAAGACTGTCATGGGCGAGAAGACCTGGGACAGCAAGGGCGACCTGAAAATCTCCGACTACGTGGTTTACCAGTGGGACAAGGACGGCAAATACCACCAGCTGGAAAAACAGAAGTAAGGGCTGACTTGATCGGCTGAGCCCCACAGGTCTCACTGTGGGAGCGAGCCTGCTCGCGATGACGGACTGGCAGACAACACATGTGTTGAATGTTCAACCGCTATCGCGAGCAGGCTCGCTCCTACAAGGGGGAGCGGTGGTGGTCGAGCTGATCGTGGCTGACATTGCTCCGACGTATATCTGTATTTTTCTTAGAAGAACCGCACAGCCGCCTGTGCAGGTTCTCATTGCGTGAGATTGCGTTATGGATGGTATTTTCCTGCAGCAAATGGTCAACGGCCTGACCCTCGGGTCGGTCTATGGCCTGATCGCCATCGGCTACACAATGGTCTATGGCATCATCGGCATGATCAACTTCGCCCACGGCGAGGTTTACATGATTTCCGCTTACCTCGCGGCAATCAGTCTGGCTCTGCTGGCTTACTTCGGTATTGAATCCTTCCCGCTGCTGATGCTCGGCACACTGGTCTTCACCATCGTCGTGACGGGGGTGTATGGCTGGGTCATCGAGCGCATCGCCTACAAGCCGCTGCGCAACTCCACCCGACTGGCACCGCTGATCAGTGCCATTGGGATCTCGCTGATCCTGCAAAACTATGCACAGATCTCCCAGGGCGCTCGCCAACAGGGCGTTCCGACCCTGCTGACCGGTGCATGGCGAATCGATGTCGGGAGCGGCTTCGTGCAGCTCACCTACACCAAGATCTTCATTCTGGTCGCCGCCTTTGTCGGGATGGGCCTGCTGACCTACGTCATCAAGTACACCAAGCTCGGTCGCATGTGCCGCGCCACCCAGCAAGACCGCAAGATGGCCTCGATCCTGGGGATCAACACCGACCGGGTGATCTCCTACGTGTTCATCATCGGTGCAGCCATGGCGGCCCTGGCCGGCGTGCTGATCACCATGAACTATGGCACTTTCGACTTCTACGCAGGCTTCGTCATTGGCATCAAGGCCTTCACCGCAGCGGTACTCGGCGGGATCGGCTCGCTGCCTGGCGCCATGCTCGGCGGGATCATCCTCGGCATCTCCGAGTCGCTGTTCTCGGGCCTGGTCAACTCGGACTACAAGGACGTTTTCAGCTTCTCGCTGCTGGTCCTCGTTCTGGTCTTTCGGCCCCAAGGCCTTCTCGGCCGTCCTCTTGTGTCGAAGGTGTAAGCGATGTCTTCAACAACCACTCATAAAACAATCGATATCAAAAAAAGCCTGGTTGACGCGATTCTCTCCGGCCTCATTGCCCTGATCGTGTTCGGGCCGATCGTTGGCGTCGTGCTCGACGGCTACGGTTTCAACCTGGAGCCAACCCGGGTCGCCTGGATCATTGCCATCGTCATGGGCGGCCGGTTTGCCTTGAGCCTGTTCCTGCAAACCCCCAAGGGCCTGAAAATCCTCGAAGGCTTTGAAGTCACCGGTTCCGGCGTACACGTGCGGGCACCGGACTACAAGTCGCGGCTGCGCTGGGTCATCCCGCTGGTCATTGCGATTGCCGTGGTGTTCCCGTTTTTCTCCAACTCCTATCTGCTGGGCGTGGTCATCCTCGGGCTGATCTACGTACTGCTGGGGCTGGGGCTGAACATCGTGGTCGGCCTGGCCGGCCTGCTCGACCTGGGTTACGTGGCGTTCTACGCCATCGGCGCCTACGGCCTGGCGCTCGGCTACCAATACCTGGGGTTGGGCTTCTGGACCGTGTTGCCGCTGGCGGCGATTACCGCCGGCCTGGCCGGTTGCATCCTCGGTTTCCCGGTGTTGCGTTTGCACGGTGACTACCTGGCGATCGTGACCTTGGGCTTCGGTGAAATCATTCGCCTGATCCTTAACAACTGGTTGTCCCTGACTGGCGGCCCGAACGGCATGCCGGCGCCGCTGCCGACCTTCTTCGGCCTCGAGTTCGGCAAGCGGGCGAAGGATGGCGGCGTACCGTTCCACGAGTTCTTCGGCCTCAGCTACAACCCGGATGTGAAGTACTACTTCGTTTACGCGGTGCTGTTCCTGGTGGTGCTGGCCGTGCTGTACATCAAGCATCGCCTGACCCGCATGCCGGTCGGCCGCGCCTGGGAAGCCCTGCGTGAAGACGAAATCGCCTGCCGCTCCATGGGCCTGAACCACGTACTGGTCAAGCTCTCGGCATTCACCATCGGTGCTTCGACTGCCGGGCTGGCCGGTGTGTTCTTCGCCACCTACCAGGGCTTCGTCAACCCGACCTCGTTCACCTTCTTCGAATCGGCGCTGATCCTCGCCATCGTGGTACTGGGCGGCATGGGTTCGACCATCGGCGTGGTGATTGCGGCCTTCGTGCTGACCGTTGCCCCTGAACTGCTGCGTGGCTTTGCCGAGTACCGCGTGCTGTTGTTCGGCATCCTGATGGTGTTGATGATGATCTGGCGACCGCGCGGCCTGATTCGGATCAGCCGTACCGGTGTGACCCCGCGTAAAGGAGTAGCGCCATGAGCGAAGTCGTACTCAGTGTCGAAAAACTGATGATGCACTTCGGCGGCATCAAGGCGTTGAACGATGTCAGCCTGAAGGTCAAACGCAATTCGATCTTCGCCCTGATCGGCCCCAACGGTGCCGGCAAGACCACGGTGTTCAACTGCCTGACGGGGTTCTACAAGGCCTCCGGCGGCAAGATCGAACTCAACGTGCGCGGCCAACAGACCAACGTCATCAAACTGCTGGGCGAATCGTTCAAGCCGACCGACTTCTTCTCGCCGAAAGCTTTTGCCAGCCGGCTGTTCTACAAGGCGTTCGGCGGCACTCATCTGGTGAACCGTGCCGGGCTGGCGCGTACGTTCCAGAACATTCGCCTGTTCAAGGAAATGTCGGTGCTGGAAAACCTGCTGGTGGCCCAACACATGTGGGTCAACCGCAGCATGCTCGCCGGCATCCTCAATACCAAAGGTTATCGCAAGGCCGAAAGCGATGCGCTGGACCACGCGTTCTACTGGCTGGAAGTTGTGGATCTGGTGGACTGCGCCAACCGCCTGGCCGGTGAGCTGTCCTACGGTCAGCAACGCCGCCTGGAAATCGCCCGGGCCATGTGCACCCGTCCGCAGATCATCTGCCTCGACGAACCGGCCGCCGGCCTTAACCCTCAGGAAACCGAAGCGCTGAGCGCGATGATCCGGCTGCTGCGCGACGAGCACGATCTGACCGTGGTGCTGATCGAACACGACATGGGCATGGTAATGAGCATTTCCGACCACATCGTGGTGCTGGACCACGGCATCGTCATCGCCGAGGGAGGTCCCGACGCGATCCGCCACGACCCGAAAGTGATTGCCGCCTACCTGGGCGCCGATGAAGAGGAGGTGGTATGAGCAAACCCATCCTCCAACTCAAGGAACTGGACGTGTTCTACGGCCCGATCCAGGCCCTCAAGGGTGTTTCGCTGCACATCAACGAAGGTGAAACCGTCAGCCTGATCGGGTCCAACGGTGCCGGCAAGTCGACCCTGCTGATGTCGATCTTCGGCCAGCCTCGGGCAGCCGACGGGCAGATCCTTTATCAAGGCGTGGATATTACCCACAAGTCGTCTCACTACATCGCCTCCAACGGCATCGCGCAGTCGCCGGAAGGGCGGCGGGTGTTCCCCGACATGACCGTCGAGGAAAACCTGCTGATGGGCACCATCCCCATCGGTGACAAGTACGCCAAGGAAGACATGCAACGCATGTTCGAGCTGTTCCCGCGGCTCGAAGAGCGGCGTACCCAGCGGGCGATGACCATGTCCGGCGGCGAGCAGCAGATGCTCGCCATCGCCCGGGCCCTGATGAGCCGGCCCAAGTTGCTGCTGCTGGATGAGCCGAGCCTGGGCCTGGCGCCGATCGTGGTGAAGCAGATCTTCGCGACCCTGCGTGAACTGGCCAAGACCGGCATGACCATCTTCCTGGTGGAGCAGAACGCCAACCACGCCCTGCGTCTGTCGGACCGGGCATACGTGATGGTCAACGGCGAAATCCGCATGACCGGCACTGGCAAGGAGCTGCTGGTCAACGAGGATGTGCGCAACGCCTACCTCGGCGGGCACTGAGTTTCAGTGGTTATGCACAAGCCCCGGCGCGCAATCGCCGGGGCTTTTTTATTTCTCCTGACACCACAAAACCCTGTGGGAGCGGGCTTGCTCCCACAGGGTTCTTGGCGTGCCTCCGGGAAATTGTGGAAAACAATATTTCCAAGCTCCCGAAGCGCGACATAAAGCCGCTGCAAATAGTTGTTTTGTCACGGTTTTGACTTGTCCCCGTTTGCTGTGGAACCAGCTGTGAATAACGTGGGAGTAGCTGTCTGGAAGCCTTTGATTCCGTGGTCCGCAGAGATGTGGTTGTTTTTTGATCAGGTGGTTTTGCGCAACTTCAAGGTCGCTTTGTCAACCTTTTTGTTCGTGATGAAAGTGTGCTGAATCAGCGTGGATAAGCCTGTGGATAAGTCTGTGATTAAACTCTGGAAAGACTTCGCTGAAGGCCGTGGTTACTGGCTTGGCGCCATCGCCGGTTTGACCCGTCAGTCATGAAAATGGCCAAGGGCTACACAGCAGGCGCTTGAGGGTCAAGCAAAAAAGTTTTAAAACCCCACGCAAAGCCTTGTGGATAGCGGCTTGCAGCTTTTCCACTTGCCCCCAAAGACTGTGGACCGGCCTGTGGATAACGTGCGGGCACATGGCTGCAGGCTACGCAGGTCAAGGGCTTGTCGGGGTTGAGCGTTTTTTGAACAGTTTGAGTGGTGGTTGCCGCTGCGAACAAGGCCGGGCATGCTGCCTGCTGATTTTCTATTCCAATGGCTGGCGATCAGCCGAAGCAAGGAGAACACGATGTCCAACACCCTGTTTATTACCGGCGCGACCTCCGGTTTTGGTGAAGCCTGTGCCCGTCGTTTTGCCGAGGCCGGCTGGAAACTGGTGCTGACGGGCCGTCGTGAAGAGCGGCTCAATGCGCTGTGCGCCGAGCTGTCCAAGCAAACGGAAGTCCATGGCCTGGTGCTCGATGTGCGTGATCGCAAGGCCATGGAGGAGGCGATTGCCAATCTGCCGCCATCCTTCGCCAAACTGCGCGGGTTGATCAACAACGCCGGACTGGCCCTGGGTGTTGATCCGGCGCCCAAGTGCGACCTGGACGATTGGGACACCATGGTCGATACCAACGTCAAAGGCCTGATGTACAGCACCCGTCTGCTGTTGCCACGCCTGATTGCCCACGGTCGTGGTGCCGGCATCGTCAACCTGGGTTCCATCGCCGGCAACTATCCGTACCCGGGCAGCCACGTGTATGGCGCGACCAAGGCGTTCGTCAAACAGTTCTCCCTGAACCTGCGCTGCGACCTGCAAGGCACGGGCGTACGGGTCAGCAACATCGAGCCGGGCCTGTGCGAGAGCGAGTTCTCGCTGGTGCGTTTTGCCGGTGACCAGGAGCGCTACAACGCCACTTACGCCGGCGCGGAGGCGATTCAGCCGCAAGACATCGCCGAAACCATCTTCTGGGTGCTCAACGCCCCGGCGCACATCAACATCAACAGCCTGGAATTGATGCCGGTGAGCCAGACCTGGGCCGGGTTTGCCATCGACCGTAAATCATAAGATCGTGTAACGGCTATTCGCGAGCGGGCTCGCTCCCACAAGGATCGCGTTGAATCTGTGGGAGCGAGCCTGCTCGCGAAGGGGCCGGAACAGACAAAACAGGACATCAGCTAGACTCCTCCCTCAAGCAACCCGCCACACCCGGCGGTCTAGAGGTATTAGAGGAGATCAAGTGAGTAATCGAGGCGAGCAGTCCCTGCTCAAGCAATCGACCTTCCTGATGCTCGCCGTGACATTTGCCGGGATCATCACCGGTTTTGTTTCAGGCGCCCAATCCATCCTGTTCGATGGCTTCTTTTCGTTAATCGCAGCCTTCATCAAGGTCTTGATGCTGATCACCGCCCGGCTGATCGCCAAGGAAAGCAACCAGCGCTTCCAGTTCGGTTCCTGGCACCTGGAGCCCATGGTGCTGGTGATCGAAGGTTGTTTCATATTCCTGGTGGCCGTTTATGCGTTTCTCAACGGTGTGTTCGGCATCATCAATGGAGGCCGCGAGGTCGAGCTCGGCCTGGTAATCCTCTATGCGGCGGTGTTTACCGTCGTTGAACTGATTTATTTTTTCTACGTCCGCCATCGCAATCGCACACTCAAATCATCGCTCATTCAGTTCGACAACATCAGTTGGCTGGTGGACGCGATGCTGTCGGCGGGACTGCTGGTGAGTTTCCTGATCGCGCTGCTGCTCAAGACTCAGGGGTACGACAAGTGGGCGGTGTATGTCGATCCGATGATCCTGATTCTGCTGGCCTTGGGCATGCTTCCCCCGGCATTCAAAATCCTCGGGCCGGCCTTGCGCGATGTGTTGGGAATTGTCCCGGATCAACTGGACGACAAGGTGCGTCAGGTCATGGACGTGGCGAAGGTCGAGCATGGTTTCGACGATTACATTTCCTACGTGCAGAAACACGGCAGGGCCTGTTTCATCGAGATTCACATCGTATTGCCGAAGGATTACTGGCTGGACGGTGTGGGGCAACTGGACAGTCTGCGCGAGCAAATTTCCACAAAGCTTGGTGAGCCGGACGCCGCGCGATGGCTGACCATCAGCTTTACCGGGGACCGCAAGTGGATTGAGTGATGGGACGCCACTGTGTGGCGAGGGGCTTGCCCCCTCGCCACACAGTCAGCCGAGATACTCTGCCAACCCGCGATAGCAGGTCGCCAGGTGATAGGGCGTGGTCGAAGGCATGTCGCGGCGGCTGACCTCCCCTTGTTCGTCACGGCATTCGTACCAGCCACCGGCATGCAGCGAGCGCTGCTGCAACGCCTGCAACTGGCGCAGTACATCCGCTTCGCTGTCCGGTCGCAGCGTCAACGCGCGCAGGTATTCGGCCTGCGCCCAGATACGCTGCGTGGCGTCCCGGATGCCGCCATCCGCTGTGAAGTCGAGCATCGCCCGCACCGCACCAGTCTGCTGATCGACGCCCACGTGTTCGGTAAAGGCAAAAGCCCGCTCCAGATCGGCATGCAGCGTCGAATGGCGTAGCAGCGCCGAGGATTCCAGCAGGAAATACCATTCGAACTGATGCCCCGGTTCAAACCAGTTATCCACAGACCCCAGCGGCTTTTCCATCAACACACCCCATTGCGGATCGATGAAGCGCGCGTGCATGGCTGTGCATAACTCGACGAGTGCGTGTTGCACATCGAGATCTTCACGCACCGAGAGGGTGGCGAGGAATGCTTCGGCCAGGTGCATCAGCGGGTTTTGCAAAGGGCCGCTGTCCAGCGATGACCAGTCGCGGTCGAGTGTGGCTTCGTACAGACCGTCGTCCGTGGCGAAACGCTGGGCAATCACTTCCAGCGAGGCGTTGAGTACCGACTCGACCAATGGCTCGCGGACCTTGTCCCAGTAATGGGCGCAGGCGAACAGGATGAAGGCGTGGGTGTAGAGGTCTTTGCGTGAGTCCAGCGGCGCCCCTTGTGCATCAACGCTGTAGAACCAGCCACCATGCTCGGCATCGTGGAAGTGGCGCTGCAATGAGCGGAACAGCGCGGCGGCGCGTTCTTGGGCACCAGGCACCTGACCGATCAGGCTGGCAAACAGGTACAACTGCCGCGCACAGGCCATGGCCCGGTAGCGTTGCGGGGGCAGCGGCTGGTGTTCGGCATCCAGCGCCTCGTAAGGCAACGCCATGTCGGCATTCCAGCCCGGACCTTGCCAGAGCGGCACGATGACGTTCAGGAAATGCTGTTGCACCGAGGCGAACAGGGCGGTCAATTCAGGCTGAGAGGCAGAGCGGGAAACAGGCGGCATTGGCTGGCGTCGTCACGGCAGGGGCGATTGCGCGACATGTTAGCAGAGAGGCACACCCGAGAGACGCGGTGTCTTTCAGGCTGCCTTCGTCGGAACGTCGCCCGGAGCAAGTCCGCGAAGAGGTCAGGTCTGGCGCTGAGGAATCAACCCGCCAACAACCACACCCCGGTCGCCGCCGAAGCCGCACCCGCCAGTCGAACCAAGGGTGCCGCCGCCTGCGGCAATGCCCGTACCAGCGCATAACCTGCCGCGTGCAACACCGCCGTTGCCGAGACGAAGCCTGTGGCGTAGGTCCATGGACTCGACATCTCCGGCAGCTCCAGGCCATGGGCCACGCCATGGAGCAGAGCAAATAACGCCGTCACAGCCACCGCCATGCCCAGTGGTGGGCGCACCGCCAACGCCACCGCCAAGCCCAGCGCCAATACCGATGCCGCAATCCCGTTTTCCAGCGCCGGCAGGTTCAGCCCTTCAAAACCCAGCAAGCCGCCGATCAGCATGGTGCCCACGAATGTGCACGGCAGCGCCCAGCGCGCAGCACCTTTCTGCTGCGCCGCCCACAACCCCACCGCGAGCATCGCCAGCAGGTGATCGAGACCGCCAAGCGGATGGCTGATACCGGCGATCAAGCCATTGTCGTCGTGCCCCGGATGGGCGAAGGCGAGGGCCGGCGTCAGCAGCAGGGCCAGGGCAGACAGAATGCGTTTCAGTGTCATGGATAAGCTTCCTTGTTGATAAGTCGTAATCAGGCCGCGGTCAGCAAACCCTGGCGTTCGATGAAGGCGATGATTTCTTCCAGGCCCAGGCCGGTTTTCTGATTGCTGAACACGAATGGCTTGCCGTTGCGCATGCGCTGGGTGTCGCTGTTCATCATCTCCAGCGAGGCGCCGACCAGCGGCGCCAGGTCGATCTTGTTGATCACCAGCAGGTCGGATTTGCAGATCCCCGGTCCGCCCTTGCGCGGCAGCTTGTCGCCGGCGGACACGTCGATCACGTAGATGGTCAGGTCGGACAGTTCCGGGCTGAAGGTTGCGGAGAGGTTGTCGCCACCGGACTCCACGAGAATCAGGTCCAGCCCCGGAAAACGGCGATTGAGTTGATCAACGGCTTCGAGGTTGATCGAGGCGTCTTCGCGGATGGCCGTGTGCGGGCAGCCGCCGGTTTCCACACCGATGATGCGTTCCGGCGCCAGGGCTTCGTTGCGCACCAGAAAGTCGGCGTCTTCGCGGGTGTAGATGTCGTTGGTCACGACGGCCAGGTTGTAGCGCTCGCGCAGGGCCAGGCACAGGGCCAGGGTCAGGGCGGTTTTACCGGAGCCGACCGGGCCGCCGATGCCGACACGCAGGGGTTGTGTGTTCATGTGGTTCTCCTAGGAACGGAACAGGCGGCTGTATTGGCGCTCATGGGCCATGCACGCCAGGGACAGGCCGAAAGCGGCGCTGCCGTAATGATCGGGATCGATTCGAGTGGCGTTCTGTTGAGCCTGTTGAAGTAGCGGTAACAGTTCGCTGGTCAGGCGTTGGGCGGCTTGCTGACCCAATGGCAAGGTCTTCATCAGCACCGCCAACTGGTTCTCCAGCCAGCTCCACAGCCACGCGGCCAGGGCGTCCTGCGGGTCGATCTGCCAGGCACGTGCGGCCAACGCCCAACCCAGAGCCAGATGTGGCTCGGTGCGTTGTTCGAGGAAGGCGCGGGCGGCAGTGTCGAGTTCCGGCAAGCCGTTGAGCAGTTGCTGCAACGAGTAGCCCATCTGCCGGCTCTCCTGATGCAGCTCGCGGGTTTCGCGACTGGCGCGGTGTTCCTCGCAGCGTTGCAGCAATTGGCCCCAGTTGTCCTCATTGGCGGCCATGCAATGGGCGAGCAGCAACGGTGCTTCGAAGCGGGCCAGGTTCAGCAACAACTGATCGCTGATCCAGCGTCGGGCGCTGTCGGAATCGTGAACACGGCCGTTATCCACCGCCATTTCCAGGCCCTGGGAGTAGCTGTAGCCGCCAATCGGCAATTGCGGACTGGCCAGGCGCAATAGCGCCCAGGCCGGGTTCATGGGCGTACGCCGAACTGGTGCAGTTTCGGCGCGTAGTTGAAGTCTTCATCACCGTGACGCGAATGATGGTGGCCACTGCCATAGGCACCGTGTTCCGGCTGGAACGGCGCCTCGATGTTCGAGGCAACGGCGCCGAGTTGTTCGAGCATGGCTTTGAGCACGTAATCGTCGAGCAGGCGCAACCAGCCATCGCCGACCTGCAGGGCGACATGGCGGTTGCCCAGGTGATAGGCCGCGCGGGTCAGTTCGAAGGCATTGGCGCAGGTAACGTGCAGCAATTGTTCGGGGCGAGCGCAGACACGCACGATTCGTCCGTCTTCGGCTTGCAGGCATTCGCCGTCATGCAATGGCGGCTGGCCGCGCTGCAAAAACAACCCGACGTCTTCGCCCTCGGCACTGAAACAGCGTAAACGGCTTTTGCTGCGGGCTTCGAACGTCAGGTGCAGTTCGGCGGCCCAAACGGGTTGAGGGTCGATTCTGCGGTGAATCACCAGCATCGGAAGGCTTCCAGCAATGAACAATGCTCAGGCTAGAGCAAGGGGCTTGCCAATTGGGGGAAGGCGTAGGAAATGGCTGTCGGAACTGTGTGGCGCGCTTGCGCGGGATGAGGAGTTCGGGTGAAGTTGGTGCACTGCTTCTGATTTGCGCACCAAGATGACGCGACGCGTTTCAGTGTGGGAGCGAGCTTGTTCCGGGCGGCGTTCCGACGATGGCGGTGGAACTGTCACATAGATGGTGGATGTCATGCCCTCATCGCGAGCAAGCTCGCTCCCACAGGGTTTTCATCCACAGAAAGTTACTCGGTGCTACCGAGTCCTTGCCAATGCTTGAGGCCGATAAAGATAAAGCGCAGTTGCTGGGTGATTTTCGCCTGGGGCGTCAGGTGCTCGGGCAAGGCTTCGGTTGGCGGATCGATGATGTCCGGCAAGGTGGCGAACACGCTTTTGACGATCAGATCCGCCATGACGCTCAGGTCGGCGATGTCCAGATGCTGCAGTTTCGGCATCAGCGACAAATCCGCCGCCAGGTCCGAACTGATGTCTTCACGCAAACGGCCGATGGCCTTGCGCACCGGCAGCGAACCGCCGTATTGCTCGCGGGCGAGAAACAGGAACTGCGAACGGTTGGCGCTGACCACGTCGAGAAAGATCCGCACCGAGGCATCGATGATGCCGCCCATCACGAATTCGTTGTGTCGTACCAGGCGAATGGTTTCGCGGAATGTCTGGCCGACTTCGCTGACCAGCACCAGGCCCAGTTCATCCATATCGGCAAAATGGCGGTAAAAACCGGTCGGTACGATGCCGGCGGTTTTCGCGACTTCGCGCAGGCTCAGGCTGCCGAATCCTCGGCCGCCGTCCATCAAGCGCCGGGCAGCGTCCATCAGGGCGTTACGGGTCTGTTGCTTCTGTTCGGCGCGGGGCAGCATCGCAAGGGCGTTTTCTGGACAGGGACGCGGCGCACTCTAGCAAATCGGCTTTGTCGGCGTCGAACGACTGTGGGGGGATCGAGCGGGGGCGTACGGCATCTATCAAGCGGACCGCTGAAAAGTCAAAAGCCCAATCCGGGGATTGGGCTTCTTTTCAGGGCGGCCATGGGGCTTAGCTCAGGGCGCTGTTGCGTTCGATCACACGGTCACCACCGCCTTCAGCGAGGGTTTGACCTTGTGGAGTGCGGTCCGAACCGTCGGCAGCCAGGGTTTGACCTTGTGGGGTGCGATCCGAGCCGTCAGCGGCGAGGGTCTGGCCTTGTGGAGTACGGTCGGAACCGTCGGCAGCCAGGGTTTGGCCTTGTGGGGTGCGATCCGAGCCGTCAGCGGCAAGGGTCTGGCCTTGTGGGGTGCGATCGGAACCATCGGCAGCCAGGGTTTGGCCTTGTGGAGTACGGTCCGAGCCATCCTGGGTGATCAGGCCTTTTTCTTTCAGGCGATCATTGCCGCCTTCGGCAAGGGTCTGGCCTTGTGGAGTGCGGTCGGAGCCATCGGCGGCGACGGTCTGGCTGAACACCGAGTGGTTCTGTTTCACTTGTGGCGTAGCCTGGTCAGCGGCTGGCAGGGCAAAAGCGGTGCTGGCCAGCAACGAGAGTGAAAGGCTAAGCAGTAATTGGCGTTTCATGATTGTTGTGCTCCTTGGGGGGGGGCGGAAAAGTGGGTACGAGAGCAATGCTACTCTCGATAAGTCGATATAAAAGTTCATAAACGCAATGGTAATAATCAACGGAATTGATTGTTTGCTGCAGGGGCTCTAGGCCGGGTGTTTCCGGCGAGTTGACTTGCACCGGTGTGGGTATTTTCGACTCACCTGTGACATGCAAAAGTGCGGGGTCGGTAACGCGGGGTGACCAGCTGGTCACTGTATGACTTTGCGAAATCTGTCTATCGATTAAACCTGGCGGATTTTTATCAGTCGTAGACTTCATGGCGAGCCGTTTCCGGTTCACCGTTTCACATGTGCGTCGCAGTCGGGGCGCCCGGTCGTATCAGGAGCCCTGTGCAATGACGCGCACTCAAAAGACGTTTGTCTGGACCCTTTCCACTCTCCTTGCCTTGTTGGCGGTACTGGTGCTGATCATCGGGTTCTTCGATTGGAACCGGATCAAACCGCCACTCAACGCCAAAGTTTCCGAAGAACTGCACCGCACTTTTGCCATCAACGGCAATCTGTCTGTGGTCTGGCGGCCCGAACCCGATGAAAGCGGCTGGCGCGCCTGGGTGCCGTGGCCCCACGTGGTGGCCGAGGACCTCAGCCTGGGCAATCCTGACTGGTCAAAGCAACCGCAGATGGTCACCCTCAAGCGGATAGAACTGCGTATTTCACCCCTGGCATTGCTGGCGCAGCGGGTGGTGATCCCGCGTATCGATCTCACCGAGCCGAATGCCCACCTGCAACGCCTGGCTGACGGGCGTGCCAACTGGACTTTCAAATTCGACCCGAGAGACCCGAGCGCCGAGCCTTCCAGCTGGGGGGTGGATATCGGCGCGATCGGCTTCGACAAGGGGCACATCATCCTCGACGACCAGAGTCTGAAGACCGAACTCGACGTGTTGATCGATCCATTGGGCAAACCGGTTCCATTCAGCGACATCGTCGGCAACAAAGCAGCGAAAGCCGCGCAGGAAAAGGGCTCGTCCCCTCAGGATTATGCATTCGCCCTCAAGGTCAACGGCCAGTACCAAGGCCAGAAACTCGCGGGCCAAGGCAAGATTGGCGGGTTGTTGGCGTTACAGGACGCGGCGCGACCGTTTCCGCTTCAGGCACAGGTGAAGATCGCCGATTCCGGCGTTGAGCTGGCCGGCACCCTGACCGATCCGATGAATCTCGGCGCCCTGGACCTGCGTCTGAAACTGGCCGGTACCAGCCTGGGCAACCTCTACCCGCTGACCGGGGTAATCCTGCCGGACACGCCACCCTATGCCACCGACGGCCACCTGATTGCCAGGTTGCACGAGGCCGGTGGCGCGGTGTTCCGCTATGAAGAATTCAACGGCAAGATCGGCGAGAGCGACATCCACGGCAACCTGACTTACGTGGCCAGCCAGCCACGGCCAAAGCTCAGCGGTTCATTGTTATCCAATCAATTGCTGTTCGCCGATCTGGCGCCGCTGATTGGTGCCGACTCCAACGCCGAGCAGAAGGCCCGTGGCGGTGACAGCAAACAACCGGCGGACAAGGTTTTGCCGGTCGAAGAGTTCAAGACCGATCGCTGGCGCGATATGGACGCCGATGTCGAGTTCACCGGCAAGCGCATCGTGCACAGCGAGAAACTGCCATTCAACGACCTTTATACCCATCTGGTACTCGCCGACGGAGTGCTCAGCCTTGAACCGCTGCGCTTCGGCGTGGCCGGCGGCAAGCTGGATGCACAGATTCGCCTGAACGGCCACACCGATCCCCTGGAAGGCCAGGCCAGGCTTACGGCGCGGGGCTTCAAGCTCAAGCAGTTGTTCCCCGGCCTTGAGCCGATGAAAACCAGTTTTGGCGAACTCAACGGCGATGCTGATATCAGTGGGCGCGGCAATTCGGTGGCCAAGCTGCTGGGCAGCGCCAATGGCAATTTGAAAATGCTGATCAATGATGGCGCCATCAGTCGCGAACTGATGGAGCTGGCGGGCCTGAACGTCGGCAACTACGTGGTTGGCAAGATCTTTGGCGACAAGGAAGTGAAGATCAACTGCGCGGCCGCCGACTTTGGTATCCAGTCCGGCCTGGCGAGTACCCGCTTGTTTGTGTTCGACACCGAGAACGCCATCATCTACATCGACGGCACCGCTAACATGGCGACCGAACAACTGGACCTGACCATCACCCCGGAATCCAAGGGCTGGCGCCTGCTTTCATTGCGCTCGCCGCTGTATGTGCGCGGCAAGTTCATCAAGCCCGATGCCGGGGTCAAGGCCGTGCCGTTGATGCTGCGTGGAGCCGGGATGGTGGCGCTGGGCGTGATCGCCGCACCGGCGGCGGGGTTGCTGGCGCTGGTGGCGCCGAGTGGGGGCGAGCTGAATCAATGCGCGCCGTTGCTGGAGCAGATGAAGGCGGGCAAGGTGCCCAAGACCGTCAAAAACTGATCGCTGATCCGCGCACTGCATGCCCGGACAACAATGCTTCTTCACGCAACCACGCAAAAAACGCCCGAACCGGTGGATGACGTTCGCGTCCCGGCACGCACAGAGCGCTGTAGCCAGCACCATCGACCTGGATTTCGTCCCGGTACGGCAATAACAGGCCACTGGCCACGCTTTCCGACACCAGGATATTACTTGCCAACACCAGACCTTGCCCGGCAATCGCCGCTTGCAGGGCGTAATGCTCTTCGTCGTATTCGCGTACCGCAGGCCGGCCGTTCAGCCAGGTTTCGCCGGAGCGAGCGCACCAGGCCTCCCAGCCGTGGGCATACAGCTTCGAGTTGTGCCAGCGCACGCTGATCAGTGTCGGGGCACGACTCAACGCCAGTGCCACTTGTTCGGGGGAGCCGTAGACACCAAAGGACTCATCGAACAGGCATTGGCCGTACAGGTTGGGGTAATCGTCGAGGCTGTAGCGCAGCACCAGATCGACGCTGGCGTCCTGATGCAAATCGATGACTTCGCAATGGGTATCGAGGCGCACGTTGATGTTCGGGTGCCGGGCGTAGAAGCGTCCCAGCCGTGGAACCAGCCACAGCGCGGCGAAGGCAGCGGTGGTGGAGACCGTCAGGTTGGCGCCGCTGCGTTGCGGGCGCAGGGTATCGACACTTTGCGCCACTTCGAGGAAAGCCCCGTGCAGGCTCTGGAACAGCCGTTCGCCGCACTCGGTCAGGCGAACCTGGCGTGGCAAGCGCTCGAACAACGGCACGCCGAGCCAACTCTCCAGGGAGCGGATCTGATGGGACACCGCCGTCGGGGTGACCGACAGTTCTTCGGCGGCGGCCTTGAAGCTCAACAAGCGTGAGGCGGATTCGAAGGCGCGAAGGGCGGTCAAGGGCAGCGAGGCGAACATTGAAAACTCCTCGGGTGAAATAGATTC
Organism: Pseudomonas sp. B28(2017); assembly: GCF_002113025.1. GTDB lineage: Bacteria > Pseudomonadota > Gammaproteobacteria > Pseudomonadales > Pseudomonadaceae > Aquipseudomonas. The sequence continues at coordinate 238,199 of NZ_NEJH01000006.1, forward strand.
ATCCTGACTGATTTTTGCTCATTTGAAGAGGCGCAGCTGAGGGCCTCAAGCTGTAAGCCACAAGCCGTTTGAGTTTAGTCCTTGAGGAGATTCAGATGAGTAAAATTCTTGCAGTCCATGCCAGTCCCCGTGGTGATCGCTCTCACTCCCGTCGTTTGGCCGAAGTGTTTCTGACGGCCTGGCAGGCCTGTCATCCACACTCGCAGTTGACCCGGCGCGAAGTCGGGCGGGCGCTGATACCGCCGGTCAACGAGGCATTCGTGGCCGCCGCGTTTTACCCCGAGCCCGACGCCCGACCACTGTCGATGCAGGCCGACCTGGCGTTCAGCGACGAGCTGGTCGGCGAACTGCTTGGCCACGATGTGTTGCTGATTTCCACGCCGATGCACAACTTCAGCGTGCCCAGCGGCCTCAAGGCCTGGATCGATCAGATCGTGCGCGTCGGGGTGACCTTCGATCACACCCTGGACAATGGCGTGGCCCAGTACCAACCGTTGGTGCAAGGCAAAAAAGCCCTGATCGTCACCAGCCGTGGCGGCTTCGGTTTTGGCCCGGGAGGCGAGCTGGAAGCCATGAACCATGCCGACAAACTACTGCGCACGGTGCTTGGATTCATCGGCATCACGGACGTCACCGTGGTGGCCGCCGAGGGTGAAGAATCCGTTGAGCGCACCTTTGAAATCTCCGCCGCCGAGGCTGAGCGGCACTTGTTGGCGCTGGCCGGGGAGTTCTAGATGGCCTGGCTGTTTCTGCTGGTCGCCGCCGGGTTCGAAGTGACCTTCGCCATGGGCATGAAGTACGCCGAGGGCTTCACCCGGCTCTGGCCTTCGCTGATCACCGTGGTGGCCGCTGTGGGCGGGATCTACTTCCTGACCCTGGCCATGCGCGAGTTGCCGGTGAGCATTGCATACCCGATCTGGACCGCCATCGGTTCGCTGGGCACGGTGTTTCTCGGTTTCGCGCTGCTGGGAGAAAGCCTGACCGCGATCAAACTGGTCTCGGTCGGGCTGATCGTGGCGGGCGTGGCGGGGTTGAGGTAGGGCGGATGACATAGACTTGTCGTTGAGTTGTCATCTTCGCTGGTGATGCTTGGCGGATGTCCTGCCCCCCGCCTTGCGTCACCCCACGACCACAAGGATGTCCACCCATGTCGCAAGGTTCTGCCCCGCGCTACCCGCTGGTGTTGGTACCCGGAATGCTCGGGTTCATCCGGTTGGTGCTTTATCCGTACTGGTACGGGATCGTTGAGGCGCTGCGCCGCGGCGGTGCGGTGGTGTTCGCCGTGCAGGTCTCGCCGCTTAATTCGAACGAAGTGCGCGGCGAGCAACTGCTGGCACGCATCGACGAAATCCTGCGGGAAACCGGGGCCGACAAGGTCAACCTGATCGGTCATAGCCAGGGCTCGCTGACCGCCCGTTATGCGGCGGCCAAACGTCCGGACTTGATCGCGTCGGTGACCTCGGTGGCGGGGCCGAATCACGGTTCGGAACTCGCCGATTACCTGCACGAGCATTATCCCCATGACAGCGTACGTGGCCGACTGTTGTGCTTTTTGCTACGGATGATCAGCCTACTGATGGGGTGGCTGGATACCGGTTACTGCGGGCCGAAGCTGCCGGTGGATATCCATGCCTCCCACCACTCCCTCACCACCGCTGGCGTCATGCTGTTCAACCAGCGTTATCCACAGGGACTGCCCGATATCTGGGGCGGTCAAGGGCCGGAAGAGGTCAACGGCGTGCGTTATTACTCCTGGTCCGGCACCTTGCAACCGGGCATTACCGATCGCGGGCGCAATCTGCTGGACGGCACCAACCGCAGTTGCCGGCTGTTCGCCAAAACCTTCGTCCGCGAAGCCGGGCATTGCGACGGCATGGTCGGGCGCTACAGCTCGCACCTGGGGACGGTGATTGGCGATGAATATCCGCTGGATCACTTCGATATCGTCAACCAGTCGCTGGGGCTGGTGGGCAAGGGGGCCGAGCCAATCCGATTGTTTGTCGAGCATGCGGCGCGGCTCAACGCGGCAGGGCTGTAGACCGCGTTATCGTTCTTCGCGAGCAGGCGCCGGATCAGGCAATGCAGGCCTTACGACCCAATACCGTCGTCCAGCGCTCGGAAACAATCACCCCGCCCAAGGTCAACACCCCGCCCACCAAGTGATACATCGCCAGTTGTTCATGCAGTACCACTGCCGCAATCAATGCGGTAATCAACGGCAGCAAGTTGAAAAACTGCGTGGTCCGGCTCGGACCCAAACGTACCACGGCCTGCATCCATGCCAGCGGCGCGACCATCGAAGCCAGCAGGCAGGCATACAACACCAGCGGAATATTCTGCAGGGTCGGGCCGACTTTCGGTGAAGCGAGAAACAGCGGAAACAGCACCATCACGGCCACCAGCACCTGCAAATACAGGAGCACCAGTGGCGGCAGTTTCAGCTGCCATTTTTTCAACAGGGTGCTGTAGACCGCGTAGGCCAGGGTGGCGATCAGCATCATCGCGTCACCCAGGTTGACCCCGTGCTCCAGCAATACCTCAAGGCTGCCGGACGACACCACCACCAGGACACCGGTGAATGACAGCACCGCACCGGCCAAGGCTCCCATGGTCAGGCGCTGGCCGAGGCTGATGATTGCCATGGCGAGTGACATCAGCGGCATCAGAGACAGGATGATGCCCATGTTGGTCGCCGAGGTCAGGCTCGCGGCGAAGTACGCCAGGCTTTGATAGACCGCCATGCCGAGAACACCGAGGACAAGGATCTTGTACAGGTTCGGGCGGATCAGCGGCCAATGGGCGAGCACCGGCTTGAGCATGAAAGGCGTGAACAGCAACCCGGCCAGCAGCCAGCGGTAGAAACCGATCTCGGCGGGGAAGATCGCCCCGGCCGACATTTTGGTGATCACGGTGTTGCCGGCCCAGATAAAAATGGCCAGCAGGGGATAAGCGTATTGCATCGGGAAAAACCAGAACGTTGATGAGGGGCAATTATCCGCTTGTCTGGATGCAAGCCTATACTTCGAACCAGACAACCCGCCCCTGATGACGGACAGCATGAGCAGTAAACACATCGACCTGCTGGATTTCAGCGAACTGCCTTCGGCGGTGTACTTCCGCTATGCCGATTTCGACGCCCACGAATACGCCGCACCCCATCGACATCCGTGGGGGACGCTGGAATATGCAGCCCACGGCGTGCTGCACATGGACGTCGAGGGCAGCCGCTTCATGTCGCCACCGCAATACGCGGTGTGGGTGCCGCCGCAGATCGAGCACAGTTTCTATAGCCGCCAGCCGGTCAACTACCGCGCCGTATGCCTGGCACCCAAGGTGTGCGCCGATCTGCCGTCGCGAGCCTGCACCCTGGCCATCAGCGACATCCTCAAGGCGATCCTCAAGGACTTCGCTGCCCGGGACGTGAAAATTCCCGAACAGGCTTCCGATCAGCGTCTGGCCCAAGTATTGGTGGACCAGCTGCAACAGGCTCCGGTGCACGAGTGCTATCTGCCCTACGCCAGCAGCCCTGGACTGCTGGGGATTCTGGAAGCGTTGCAGGCCGAGCCTGGGGATAACCGGCCTTTATCGGAATGGGCCGCACGCATCCATGTCAGCGAGCGCACACTGGCAAGACAGTTCATGCGGGAACTGGGCATGAGTTTCGGCGAGTGGCGTCAGCGCCTGCGCTTTCTGGCGGCGATTGAGGCGCTGGAAAGCCCGCGAAGCATTCAAGAGATCGCCTTCGACATGGGCTACAGCACTGGCTCGGCGTTTATCGCGATGTTCCAGCGCCAGGCCGGGTGTACGCCGGAGCAGTATCGACGCAGCCATCTGGAGAGCAGGAAGGTGTAACAGGGGTTGTCTACACTCCAGTACAAAGCCGCGCCCCTCGGTGTGGCAGCCAGGAGAAAACTCCATGAAGATGTTGCGTGCCCCTTTGTTGATGATCGGTTTGCTGCTCTGTTCCCAAGGCTTCGCCGCCACAGCCCAACAGGAAAAGATGACCACCTGCAATGCCGACGCCACGGCCAAAAGCCTCAAGGGCGACGAGCGCAAAGCCTTCATGAGCACCTGCCTGAAGGCCGCGCCGGCGGCAAACGATGCCGGTAAAGTCTTGACCCCGCAGCAAGAAAAAATGAAGACCTGCAATGCCGACGCCGCTACCAAGGCCCTCAAGGGTGATGAGCGCAAGGCGTTCATGAGTGATTGCCTGAAGAAAAAATAATTCACTGGGATCAACTCATCGAGTGTGGGAGCGGGCTTGTATCGGCTGACTGGGGAATTTCAGAGTTTGCCCAGCCCCCCGACCAAGGTCGCCCCACACAATCCCTAGTGCTCGCACCGGATCGCTGGCAGACTGCCAATCCTTTTTATGCCGTTCGTTTTTGAGGCTGTATGCCAACGTTTTCTCAGCGTCAAGTTTTGCTGGTCATCAGCTGGGTCATCATTTTTGGTGGGCTGCTGCTGGTCCTGCCGCTGCGGTTGCTGCCCAGCCTGCTCGCCGGGTTGCTGGTGTTCGAACTGGTCAACATGCTCACCCCGCAACTGCAACGACTGATTGAAGGTCGACGTGCGCGTTGGCTGGCAGTGGCGTTGCTGGGGACTCTGATTGTCAGCGTACTGTCGCTGATCTTTGCCGGCGCCATCAGTTTTCTGCTGCACGAAGCGGAAAACCCCGGTGCTTCCCTCGACAAATTCATGGGGGTGGTTGACCGCGCACGCGGGCAACTGCCGCCGTTCATCGACGCCTATCTGCCGGCCAGTGCCGCCGAGTTTCGCGTGGCGATTGGCGAATGGGTCAGCAAGCACCTCAGCGATTTGCAACTGGTGGGCAAGGACGCAGCGCACATGTTCGTGACCTTGCTGATCGGCATGGTGCTGGGTGCGATCATTGCCTTGCAGCGTGTGCCGGACCTGACCAAACGCAAGCCGCTGGCTGCGGCGCTGTTCGATCGCCTGCACCTGCTGGTCCAGGCGTTTCGCAACATTGTGTTCGCCCAGATCAAGATTTCCCTGCTCAACACCTTCTTCACCGGGATTTTCCTGGCGGTGATCCTGCCGCTGTTCGGCATCAAGCTGCCGCTGACCAAAACCCTGATCGTGCTGACGTTCCTGCTCGGCCTGCTGCCGGTGATCGGCAACCTGATGTCGAACACCCTGATCACCATCGTCGGTCTATCGCTGTCGATCTGGGTCGCCGTGGCGGCGCTGGGTTATCTGATTTTTATCCACAAGCTCGAATACTTCCTCAACGCGCGCATCGTCGGCGGGCAGATCAGTGCCAAGTCGTGGGAGTTGCTGCTGGCGATGCTGGTGTTCGAGGCCGCGTTCGGCCTGCCAGGGGTGGTGGCGGGGCCGATTTACTACGCGTATCTCAAGAGTGAGTTGAAACAGGTGGGGATGGTTTGATCAGGTAGACATCTGTTGCCTGACAGGGCCCCTTCGCGAGCAGGCTCGCTCCCACAATAGTCCTGTATTCGCAGGTCAATGTGGGAGCGAGCCTGCTCGCGAAGGGCACCCCCGGGGCTTGGATCAGTCCATCGAGCCGTAACGCTTTGCAGCCTCGATCGCCAGACCGCTACCGATACTGCCAAAGATATTCCCTTCCACATGCCGCGCCTTCGGCAGCATCGCCGAAACGCTGTTGCGCAGCGCCGGGATACCACTCGAACCACCGGTGAAGAACACCGTATCGACCTGGTCGACCCGTACGTCGGCGTTTGCCAACAGTTGGGTGACGCTGTTGCGCACCCGCTCCAGCAGGCTGTCAATGGCCGACTCGAACAGTGCACGGCTCAAGTCCACGCTCAGGCCTGCTTCAATGCGGTCCAGCGGCACGTGGCGGCTGTCGGCGTGGGTCAGCTGGATCTTGGTTTCTTCCACTTCCATTGCCAGCCAGTGCCCGGCGCGCTGCTCGATCAGCTTGAACAGGCGATCGATGCCGCCGGTGTCCTCTATGTCATAGCGCATGCTGCCCAGGGCCAACTGGGATTTCTGCGAGTACACCGAGTTGATGGTGTGCCAGGTCGCCAGGTTCATGTGGTGGCTGGTGGGCATGTAGGCGCCGCTCTTCATCCGGCTGCCGTAGCCGAACAGGGGCATCAGGCCGGCCAGCGAAAGTTGCTTGTCGAAGTCGGTTCCGCCGATGTGCACGCCGCCGGTGGCGAGGATGTCGTCCTGTCGGTTATCCACGGCGCGACGCTCCGGCGACAGACGCACCAGGGAGAAGTCGGACGTACCACCGCCGATGTCGACGATCAGCACCAGCTCTTCTTTCTCGATGGTCGACTCGTAGTCGAATGCCGCGGCAATCGGCTCGAACTGGAACGAGACTTCCTTGAAACCGATCTTGCGCGCCACTTCGACCAGGGTGTCTTCGGCTTCCTTGTCGGCCATCGGGTCGTCATCGACAAAAAACACCGGCCGACCCAACACCACTGCTTCGAACTCGCGACCGGCGGCCGCTTCGGCACGGCTCTTGAGCTGGCCGATGAACAGTCCGAGCAGGTCCTTGAACGGCATCGCCGTACCCAGGACGCTGGTGTCGTGCTTGATCAGCTTGGAACCCAACAGACTCTTGAGCGAGCGCATCAGGCGGCCTTCGTAGCCTTCCAGGTACTCGTGCAGCGCCAGCCGGCCGTACACCGGGCGGCGTTCTTCGATATTGAAAAAGACCACTGACGGCAGGGTGATCTTGTCGTCCTCCAGCGCGATCAGCGTTTCCATGCCGGGGCGCAGCCAACCGACGGTGGAGTTGGACGTGCCAAAGTCGATACCTACGGCACGGGCTGGAGATGCGTTGTTCATGTCTTTCAGGTTCCGGTTAAAAAACGGCCGCGCAGTGTATGTCAGGGCGCGCCAGATTCGAAGGCCGGTTATCTGCTAATTCTTCGCAAACAATGCCTTGAAAGATGGGGCATCCCCCCCAAACTACCCTGCATCAACCGGACAGCCACGGGAGTGCTCGCAAGAAGCCCCGCCTGCTGCCGATAAACTTCTGCTGCGCCACCCGGTCACAAACTCGAGATCGGTCAGACCAATGGCTGCAAACAAGCGCATGCTGTGGCCCGTGGCGCGATTTTGATAACGGATGGTGATTCCCGCGATGGACTTCAAAGACTATTACAAGATTCTCGGTGTGGAGCCGACCGCAGACGATAAGGCGATCAAGGCCGCCTATCGCAAGCTGGCGCGCAAATACCACCCCGACGTCAGCAAGGAAAAGGATGCCGAGGCCAAGTTCAAGGACGCTTCGGAAGCCTATGAAGCACTGAAAAGCGCCGACAAACGCGCCGAATACGATGATTTGCGCCGCTACGGCCAGCACGGCCAGCCGTTCCAGGGGCCACCGGGCTGGCAGAGCCGTGGCGGTTTCGGTGGTGGCCAGGACACGGGCGACTTCTCGGACTTTTTCAGTTCGATATTCGGCAACCGTGGGCCAGGCTTTGGTGGTGGACAGTCACGTCGCAGCACCGGACGTCGAGGGCAGGACGTGGAAATGGAGCTTGGGGTTTTTCTCGAAGAAACGCTGTCGACCGAGTCGAAGAAGGTCACCTTCCAGGTACCGCAGTACAACGCGGCCGGCCAGCATGTGAGCAACACCAGCAAAAGCCTGAACGTGAAGATCCCCGCCGGTGTGAGTGACGGCGAACGTATTCGCCTCAAGGGGCAGGGCGCGCCGGGTGTGGGTGGCGGGGCCAATGGCGACCTGTACCTGACGATCCGTTTTGCGCCGCACCCGAAATTCGACGTCGAAGGCGAGAACCTGATCATCACCTTGCCACTGGCGCCGTGGGAGCTGGCGCTGGGCACCGAAGTCGCCGTGCCGACCCTGACCGGCAAGATCAACCTCAAGGTGCCGGCCGGCAGCCAGAACGGCCAGCGCATGCGCGCCAAGGGCCATGGCCTGATGAACAAGGCCGGTGAGCGCGGTTTCCTGTTCGTGCAACTGAAGGTCGTGATGCCGAAGAAGTCCGACGATGACATCAAGGCCCTGTGGCGGGAGCTGGCGAAAAAAGCAGCGTTCGACCCGCGAGAGCATTTTTGATCCATTGGAACCAAGGGAAGGCGTCACCTCGGCGCTGGACCTGCTCGAAGAAGTGCGGCTTTGCGGCCGAGAACGAAATTCTCAAGCAGCGGCTGGGGCGGTTGGTGGTGGAATGATGTTTTCAGGTCATCTGGCATGGCCCTTTCGCGAGCAGGCTCGCTCCCACTGTTGATCATATTTCACCCGCGTGACGATGCGCGCTGGCTCAACCGAGACCCGAATGTCGCACGGAGCGGCATTCGGGTTTTTTTACCGAGTCAGAACAGGAAGTAGCGTTGCGCCATTGGTAGCGTTTGCGCCGGTTCGCACCACAGCAACACGCCATCGGCCTTGACCTGGTAGGTCTGCGGATCAACATCGATGTTCGGCAGGTAGTCGTTGTGGATCAGGTCGGTTTTCTGCACGTCGCGGCAACCTTTGGCCACAGCGATTTTCTTCTTCAAACCCAGTGCCTCAGGCAAGCCTGCATCCAGCGCCGCCTGGCTGATGAAGGTCAGGCTGGTGGCGTGCAGCGAACCACCGAAGCTGGCGAACATCGGGCGGTAATGCACCGGTTGTGGTGTCGGGATCGAGGCATTGGCGTCGCCCATCAGGCTGGCCGCGATGGCACCGCCCTTGAGTATCAGCGTCGGTTTCACGCCGAAAAACGCCGGGCGCCAGAGCACCAGGTCGGCCCATTTTCCCACTTCGACCGAACCCACTTCGTGGCTGATACCGTGGGTGATCGCCGGGTTGATGGTGTACTTGGCGATGTAGCGTTTGGCGCGGAAGTTGTCGTTGCCTTCACCATCGCCGGGTAGCGGCCCGCGCTGTTTTTTCATCTTGTCGGCGGTCTGCCAGGTGCGCGTGATGACTTCGCCGACGCGGCCCATGGCCTGGCTGTCGGAACTGATCATCGAGAAGGCGCCGAGGTCGTGGAGGATATCTTCGGCGGCAATCGTCTCGCGGCGAATGCGGCTTTCGGCGAAGGCCACATCTTCGGCAATGCTCGGGTCGAGGTGATGGCAGACCATCAGCATGTCGAGGTGCTCATCAATGGTGTTGCGGGTGAACGGCCGGGTCGGGTTGGTGGAACTCGGCAGCACATTGGCAAGCCCGCAGGCCTTGATGATGTCTGGCGCGTGACCGCCACCGGCACCTTCGGTGTGATAGGTGTGAATGGTGCGGCCCTTGAAGGCGGCAATGGTGGCCTCGACGAAACCGGATTCGTTGAGGGTATCGGTGTGGATCGCCACCTGCACGTCGAACCGGTCGGCCACGCTCAGGCAGTTGTCGATACTCGCAGGCGTGGTGCCCCAGTCCTCATGCAACTTGAGGCCGATGGCGCCGGCCTTGACCTGTTCGATCAACGGCTCCGGCAGGCTGGCATTGCCCTTGCCGGTAAGGCCGATGTTCATCGGGAACGCATCGGCGGCCTGGAGCATGCGCGCCAAGTGCCACGGCCCGGAAGTGCAGGTGGTCGCATTGGTGCCGGTGGCCGGTCCGGTGCCGCCACCGATCATGGTGGTGACGCCGCTCATCAATGCCTCTTCGATCTGTTGCGGGCAGATGAAGTGGATGTGGGTGTCGATGCCACCGGCGGTGAGGATCATGCCTTCGCCAGCGATGACTTCGGTGCTGGCGCCAATGGCGATGTTGACGTTGGGCTGGATGTCCGGGTTGCCGGCCTTGCCGATCGCCGCGATGCGCCCGTCCTTGAGACCGACGTCGGCCTTGACGATGCCCCAGTGATCGATGATCAGCGCGTTGGTGATCAGTGTGTCGACCACCTCGGCGGCCAGCAACTGGCTCTGACCCTGGCCGTCACGGATGACTTTACCGCCACCGAATTTCACTTCTTCGCCGTAGGTGGTGAAGTCCTTTTCCACTTCGATCCACAACCCGGTATCGGCCAGGCGCACCTTGTCACCGACGGTGGGACCGAACATGTCGGCGTAGGCTTGACGGGAAATCTTCATTCGTTCGCCTTGAGATTCAATTGAATTTGAAATCGTTCGCTGCGCTCACTATCGCGAGCAGGCTCGCTCCCACAGTTGACTGCCTTCCCCTGTGGGAGCGAGCCTGCTCGCGAAGGCGCCAGTGTGGACACCGAATTATTTACAGGTCACCCATAATCCGCCCGGCAAACCCGAACACCCGACGATGCCCGGCAAGGTCCACCAACTCGACTTCGCGGCTCTGTCCCGGTTCGAAACGTACCGCCGTGCCGGCCGGGATGTTCAGGCGCATGCCGCGACTGGCGGTGCGGTCGAAAGTCAGGGCGTCGTTGGTTTCGAAAAAGTGGTAATGCGAGCCAACCTGGATCGGCCGGTCACCGCTATTGGCCACCTTCAGGCTGAGGGTACGCCGGCCGGCGTTGAGCTCGATCTCGCCGGGCTGAATCTGGTATTCACCGGGAATCATCAATGGGCTCCTTGGAGAATCTTGTAGTAGAGGGCGGTCGGCTTGTAGCGACCGCTCGGGTCGCACGCGTAATCGGGAATCTCACCGGCACGGGTATAGCCCAGCGACTGGTAGAAGTCTTCGGCGGGCGAGCCGGCCTCAGTGTCGAGGTAAAGCAAGCCGCGCTTGTGCTGCAGGGCGGCCGCCTCCAGAGCGCTCATCAATTGCTGGCCCAGTCCGCGGCGCCGCGCATGTTCGCGTACCAGCAACTTCTGCACTTCGGCACGGTTCAGGCCATTGGCTTTCTGGCACAGACTCAGCTGTACGCTGGCCTGCACCTGCTCGTCCTTGACCACCACCCACAGCAGCACACTGCCCTTGTTCAGGTTGTCCTGGACCTCATCGAACCAGGCGTGGGCCTGGGTCGCATCAAGGTCAGCCATGAAACCTACACTGGCGCCATGGCCGACGGCATCGAGCAGCAGGTCGATCAGGCCCTGGCGATAATGCGCAAAGCTTTCAACGTTGACGCGTCGCAGTTGGGCGGCGTTCATCGGGCATTACTCCTGGTCGATGCCTGGCGGCTGTGCGCCGGGGTTGAGGGTCAGTTGCATGAAAGTCAGGTCCAGCCAGCGGCCGAACTTGGTGCCGACCTGAGGCATTTGCCCGGTGGTGATAAAGCCGCTGCGCTCATGCAAGCGAATGGAGGCCGCGTTACCGCTTTCGATGGCCGCGACCATCACGTGCTTGCCGCAGCCTTTGGCGCGTTCGATCAGCGCTTCCATCAATTGCGGGCCGAGGCCGTTACCGCGCTGGTCGCTGCGCACGTAGACCGAGTGCTCGACGGTATGGCGGAAACCGTCGAATGGCCGCCAGTCACCGAACGAGGCATACCCGAGCACGGTGTTGTCGGCATCGACAATCACCAGAACCGGATAAGCCTGGGATTGCCGGGCGCTGAACCAGGCCTGGCGGTTGCCGAGGTCGACCGCCTGCTCGTTCCAGATCGCCGTGGTGTTGAGCACCGCGTCGTTGTAGATGTCGCGGATCGCCGGCAGATCGGCATGCACCGCATCGCGGATGTGGTAAGTCATGGCGCGGCCTCAGGCAATGGGTTGGTGGACGGTGACCAGTTTGGTGCCGTCGGGGAAAGTGGCCTCGACCTGGATTTCCGGGATCATTTCCGGGATGCCTTCCATCACTTGTTCGCGGGTCAACAGGGTGGTGCCCAAGTGCATCAGCTCGGCCACGGTCTGGCCGTCACGGGCGCCTTCAAGCAGCGCGGCGCTAATGTAGGCCATGGCCTCCGGGTAATTGAGCTTCACACCGCGAGCCAAGCGCCGCTCGGCCACCAGGCCGGCGGTGAAGATCAGCAGCTTGTCTTTTTCGCGTGGGGTCAGGTCCATCGTAGACATCCATCCGGGCAGATAAAAAAGAGTTGGGTCTGCTTATGCAGATCCTCTGTGGGAGCAGGCTCGTTCCCACAGAAAAGCATTATTCATGTGTTCCATATTCGTGGTGGGACGGCTTCACGGCCGAGCAACACCGGACGCAACAAACGCCACAACTCAAGCAGCCATCCTCGCGCCAACAGCGCCTCGCTGGCCAGGCATCGAGCCACCAGCAACCCCGGCAATTGGGTCAAATCCCCGCGCACGTCGTTGGCCAGCGAACGGCACTTCTCCAGCAGCTCGCTATCGATCTCACCCGTCACCAGCAACGTCGCGAACACCGGTTGCCCATCCAGCCCGATGGGCGAATCCATCAAACCGTCCGCCCCGACAATGCGCTGGCGTTCATGCCAGAGCAACTGGCCGTCGCGGCGGATATCCAGATGTGCCTGGAAGTGCCCGAGGTCGAAGCGCTCGCCACTGGCCGGGCGACCGAGGGCCACGACGTCCCAGTAAAACAGCCGCGCATTGCCTTGAAGGTCGATGGAGGTGCGGAGTTCAGCCTGGGCAGCGCTGAAAATGATCGTCTCCTGGGGCAGCCATTCCAGTGTCGCACCGGCTGCCACCTGCAACTTCAGCTGCTGATAAGCGGGACCGGCGGCGCGATACCACTTGGCCGCGCCGGGGCTGGTGATTTGTGCCCAGGCATCACCCTCGACGCTGGCCGAGATGTCCAGCCGATCACCGCCAGCAATTCCGCCGGGGGGGTGGACGATGATGTGCTGGCAGACTTCCGGCCCTTCGGCATACAGGTGTTTTTGCACCCGCAACGGACCTTCGTGTCGGCGCCGGACCGGGCGAGTGGTGTTGTCGAACCGGGCGTAGCCCAGTTCCAGTTCGGCGTGCCAACTGGGGGTGAACAAGGCACCGGAAGCGGGAAGAGTCATGGTCAGTGCTTATCGTGAGGTCATCAGGATGTTGCAAAGGCTGTGCCGCAAGTTATTGCAGGCAGGAGGCGACTGTTGAATGGTGCGATGCACCAATGGTGTGCGCGACCGGAGGTTTGGCGCGACAAATTGGTGCCTTGCCTCCCGACGCGGTCCGCTTCGGAAGTTTCCGGTTCGGTGAGTGCGCAGCGTAACGGCTCAGATGGTGACGAGGCCGCGTACGCCTTCTGCTTCCATATCTTCTCCGCGCCCCTGTTGCACGATTTCGCCCCGGGACATCACCAGGTATTGATCGGCCAGTTCAGCGGCGAAATCGTAGAACTGCTCCACCAGCAAAATCGCCATGTCACCCCGGGCGGCGAGTTTTTTGATCACGGCACCGATCTCCTTGATCACCGACGGCTGGATGCCTTCGGTGGGCTCGTCGAGGATCAGCAGGCGGGGGCGGCTGGCCAGGGCACGGCCAATGGCCAGTTGCTGTTGCTGGCCACCGGACAGGTCGCCACCGCGCCGTTGCTTCATTTGCAGCAGCACCGGGAATAGCTCGTAGATAAACGCCGGGACTTCCCTGGCTTGGCTGCCGGGAAACCGTGACAGCCCCATCAGCAGGTTTTCTTCCACGGTGAGGCGGCCGAAGATCTCCCGACCCTGCGGCACGTAGGCGATGCCGGCATGCACCCGCTGGTGCGGCTTGAACGTGGTGATTGGTCTGCCTTCCCAGTTCACTGCGCCTTCCCTGGCCGGCAGCAGGCCCATCAGGCATTTGAGCAGGGTGGTCTTGCCCACGCCGTTACGGCCAAGCAGACAGGTGACCTCGCCGATCTTCACGTCAAACGTCAGGCCGCGCAGGATGTGGCTCCCGCCGTAGTACTGGTGCAGTTTGTCGACTTGCAGCATGTTCAAACTCTCCTCATTCCCTGTAGGAGCGAGCCTGCTCGCGAAGAGCCGGAGAATGACGCGTTCATTCAGTCAGCCCGCGTCATCGTCAACCTCCATCGCGAGCAAGCTCGCTCCTACAAAGAGCAATCAGCGTCCAAGATAGACCTCGATCACCCGCTCGTTGTCCTGTACCTGCTCCAGCGACCCTTCGGCCAGCACGCTGCCTTGGTGCAGGACAGTGACGTGGTCGGCGATCGAGCCGACGAAGCCCATGTCATGTTCCACCACCATCAGCGAGTGCTTGCCGGCCAGGCTTTTGAACAGCTCGGCGGTGAATTCGGTTTCGGCGTCGGTCATGCCCGCGACCGGTTCGTCGAGCAGCAGCAATTGCGGGTCCTGCATCAGCAGCATGCCGATCTCCAGAAACTGCTTCTGGCCGTGGGACAACAAGCCGGCCGGGCGATTGACCGAGCTGGTCAGGCGAATGGTCTCCAGCACGTCGGCGATGCGGTCTTTCTGCTCGCCGCTCAAATGCGCCCGCAGGCTGGCCCACACCGACTTGTCGGTGTTCTGCGCCAGTTCAAGGTTTTCAAACACGCTCAAGGCTTCGAACACCGTCGGCTTCTGGAACTTGCGGCCGATACCGGCCTGGGCGATCTGCACTTCGCTCATCGAAGCAAGGTCCAGGGTTTCGCCGAACCAGGCCTTGCCGTGACTGGGGCGGGTCTTGCCGGTGATCACGTCCATCAGCGTTGTCTTGCCTGCGCCGTTGGGACCAATGATGCAGCGCAGCTCACCAACGCCGATGTACAGATTCAGACTGTTCAACGCCTTGAAGCCATCGAAGCTGACGCTGATGTCTTCCAGGGTCAGGAGGGTGCCGTGGCGCGTATTCAGGCCTTTGCCGGCGCGTTGGCCGAGACCGATCGTATCGCGGCTGGTGCCGGCGTCCTTGTTGGGCTCCACGGGGAAAAAGGCTGGCTCAAGCATGAATTCAGCCGTTGCAGTGACTCTCATGATTCACCTCTTTTTTTCACCAGACCGATCACACCCTTGGGCAGGTACAGGGTCACGACGATGAACAGTGCGCCAAGAAAGAACAGCCAGTACTCGGGGAATGCCACGGTGAACCAGCTCTTCATGCCGTTGACCACACCGGCGCCGAGCAACGGACCGATCAACGTGCCGCGCCCGCCCAGAGCCACCCACACCGCGGCTTCGATGGAGTTGGTCGGCGACATTTCACTCGGGTTGATGATCCCCACTTGCGGCACGTACAGTGCCCCGGCCAGGCCACACAACACTGCGCTCAACACCCAGACGAACAACTTGAATCCGCGCGGATCATAGCCACAGAACATCAGGCGGTTCTCCGCATCGCGCAGCGCGGTCAGCACCCGGCCGAACTTGCTCTGTGCCAGGCGCCAGCCGATGTACAGGCTCGCCACCAGCAACAGCACCGTGGCGAAAAACAGCACCGCGCGGGTGCCCGGTTCGGTGATGCCGAAACCAAGAATCGTACGGAAGTTGGTGAAGCCGTTGTTGCCGCCAAAACCGGTTTCATTGCGGAAGAACAACAACATGCCGGCGAAGGTCAGGGCCTGGGTCATGATCGAGAAGTAAACGCCCTTGATCCGCGAACGGAAGGCGAAGAAACCGAACACCAACGCCAGCAACCCCGGTGCCAGCACCACCAGGCACAAGGTCCAGAGGAAACTGCTGGTGCCGGCCCAGAACCACGGCATTTCGGTCCACGACAGGAACGTCATGAACGCCGGCAAACCATCGCCCGAGGCCTGGCGCATCAGGTACATGCCCATGGCATAGCCGCCGAGGGCGAAGAACAGGCCGTGACCGAGGGACAACAGGCCGGCGTAACCCCACACCAGATCGAGTGCCAGTGCGACGATGGCGTAGCAAAGAATCTTGCCCACCAGTGTCAGCGTGTAAGCGGAAACGTGCAGCGTGTTGTCCGGCGATAACAGCGACAGCAGCGGTAACGCCAGCAGCAGAACGAGGATCACCGCGCCGACGGCAATCGTGATTTTCGGGCCGGCCTTTTGTGTGGCCTTGAGCATCAGGGGCTGGTTCATCAGTCGATCACCCGTCCTTTGAGTGCGAAGAGGCCTTGCGGACGTTTCTGGATGAACAGAATGATCAGCGCGAGGATGAGGATCTTGCCGAGCACGGCACCGATCTGCGGTTCGAGAATCTTGTTGGCTACCCCCAAGCCGAAGGCGGCCAGCACGCTGCCGGCCAACTGGCCGACACCGCCGAGCACCACCACCAGGAACGAGTCGATGATGTAGCTCTGGCCGAGGTCCGGGCCGACGTTGCCGATCTGGCTCAGGGCTACGCCGCCGAGGCCGGCGATACCCGAGCCGAGGCCGAAGGCGAGCATGTCCACGCGCCCGGTGGGCACGCCACAACAGGCGGCCATGTTGCGGTTCTGGGTAACGGCGCGCACGTTGAGACCCAGGCGTGTCTTGTTCAATAGCAGCCATGTGAGCACCACCACGGACAGCGCAAAGACAATGATGACGATGCGGTTGTACGGCAGCACGAGATTGGGCAGCACCTGAATCCCGCCCGACAGCCACGCGGGGTTGGCGACTTCGACGTTCTGTGCCCCGAACACCAGGCGCACCAGCTGGATCAGCATGAGGCTGATGCCCCAGGTGGCGAGCAGGGTTTCCAGTGGACGGCCATAGAGGTGGCGAATCACCGTGCGCTCCAGCGCCATGCCGATGGCCGCGGTGACGACAAACGCCACGGGCAGCGCGATCAGCGGATAGAACTCGATGGCCTGCGGGGCTAAGCGCTGGAACATCAGTTGCACCACGTAGGTTGAGTAGGCGCCGAGCATCAGCATCTCGCCGTGGGCCATGTTGATCACGCCGAGCAGGCCGAAGGTGATCGCCAGACCGAGGGCGGCGAGCAGCAATATCGAGCCCAGCGACATACCGCTGAATGCCTGGCCGAGCATCTCGCCGACCAGCAGTTTGCGTTTGACCTGGGCGAGGCTGGTCTCGGCGGCGGTGCGCACGTTGGCGTCAGTCTCGACGCCGGGATCGAGCAGGCCTTCGAGGCGGGTGCGGGCCAATGGATCACCGGTTTCGCCGAGCAGACGCACGGCGGCGAGGCGCACGGCCGGATCGGCGTCGACCAGTTGCAGATTGGCCAGGGCCAGGCTGAGGGCGGCGTGAACGCTCTCGTCCTTCTCGCCCGTCAGTTGCCGGTCGAGGAATGCAAGTTGCGCGGGTTTGGCGCTTTTCTGCAATTGCTGCGCGGCGGCCAGACGGATTCTGACATCGGCGGCGAGCAATTGGTGGCTGGCCAGGGCGGTGTCGATCAGACCCCGCAGGCGGTTATTCAGGCGCAGGGTTTTCGGCTGCCCGTCGACGGTCAACTCGCCTTGTTGCAGGGCGTTGATCAACTCGATACGGGCCGGATCAGGCTGCGCAGCCCAGGTTTCCAGCAGCCTGGCTTGCTGCACGGGATTGGCGGCGACGAAGTCTTCGGCATCGCCAGCGTGAGTGGCCATCGGCAGTAAAAATGCGATGGCCAAGATGAGACGATAAAGGGCGGTGGGCATAGATAGTCGCCTTGACGCGGACATTGTAGGAGCGAGCCTGCTCGCGATAGCGGTTGTTCAGTCACAGAAGTGTTGAATGTGCCGCCGTCATCGCGAGCAGGCTCGCTCCTACAGGGATTTGTGTCGGGCCCGAATGCCTTGGCCCGACATCCAATGGCTCAGTTGCTCTTCACCGCATACTCCGGCTTCTTGTCGTTACCCGGGATGAACGGGCTCCACGGCTGGGCGCGGATTGGCCCTTCGGTCTGCCACACCACGTTGAACTGACCATCAGACTGGATCTCGCCAATCATCACCGGCTTGTGCAGGTGGTGATTGGTCTTGTCCATGGTCAGGGTGTACCCGGACGGCGCGGCAAAGGTCTGGCCGGCCAGGGCTTCACGGACTTTGTCGACGTCGGTGGACTTGGCTTTTTCCGCCGCTTGCGCCCACATGTGGATGCCGACGTAAGTGGCTTCCATCGGGTCGTTGGTCACGGCCTTGTCGGCGCCCGGCAGGTTGTGTTTCTTCGCGTAGGCCTTCCAGTCATCGACGAACTTCTTGTTCACCGGGTTCTCCACCGATTCGAAGTAGTTCCACGCCGCGAGGTTGCCCACCAGTGGCTTGGTGTCGATGCCGCGCAGTTCTTCTTCGCCGACCGAGAACGCCACGACCGGAACGTCGGTGGCTTTCAGGCCCTGGTTCGCCAGTTCTTTGTAGAACGGCACGTTGGAGTCGCCGTTGACGGTGGAGATAACGGCCGTCTTGCCGCCCGCCGAGAACTTTTTGATGTTGGCGACGATGGTCTGGTAGTCGCTGTGACCGAACGGGGTGTAGACCTCTTCGATGTCCTTGTCGGCCACGCCTTTGGCGTGCAGGAACGAACGCAGGATCTTGTTGGTGGTGCGCGGGTAGACGTAGTCGGTGCCGAGCAGGAAATAGCGCTTGGCGCTGCCACCTTCTTCGCTCATCAGGTATTCAACGGCGGGGATCGCTTGCTGGTTCGGCGCGGCGCCGGTGTAAAAGACATTCGGCGACATCTCTTCGCCTTCGTATTGCACCGGGTAGAACAACAGGCCGTTGAGTTCTTCGAACACCGGCAATACCGATTTGCGTGACACCGAGGTCCAGCAGCCAAACACCACGGCAACCTTGTCCTGGGTCAGCAACTGACGCCCCTTCTCGGCGAACAGTGGCCAGTTCGACGCCGGGTCGACCACTACAGGCTCGAGCATCTTGCCGTTCACGCCGCCCTTGGCATTGATCTCGTCGATGGTCATCAACGCCATGTCTTTCAACGACGTTTCGGAAATCGCCATGGTCCCGGACAACGAATGCAGAATACCGACCTTGATGGTCTCGGCGGCCTGGACAGTCCAGGTCATGCCCATTGCGGCAATGGATGCCGAGAGTGTGAAAGCCTTGATCAAACTGCGACGCTTCATTGTGCGATCTCCATGAACATTGAGTTTTTATGGTTGGCAGATGCGGACGACTGAAGGGTCTTTAGCAAGGGCTGTGCCCGGTTTTGAAAAGGCGGGGAATGTCGATTTAGAGCGGTTGCGTGGCTCTTCAACGCACCATGAAAGGACAATGTCAGTGGTCTGGTGCGCTGAGGTGCGTCACATTGGGGCGAGTAATAGTGATCACCTGTGGGAGCGAGCCGGCTCGCGAAGAATGCGTGTCAGCCGCCATCCATGTCGTCCGACAGACCATCTTCGCAAGCAGGCTCGCTCCCACCGTTTTGATTTGTATGAATCAGCGACGGCGCATCAGGCCGACGAAGAACAGGCCGCCGATGGCTGCGGTGGCGACGCCGATGGGCAAGTCTTCAGGCGCGATCATCGTTCGGGCGGCGACATCGACCCAGACCAGGAATACGCTGCCGAGCAATACGCACACCGGCAGCAATCGCCGGTGTTCGGCCCCGACCAGACGGCGTGCAATGTGCGGCACCATCAGCCCGACAAACCCGATGGAGCCGCTGATCGACACCAGCACTCCGGTCATCAGCGAAGCGATCACGAATACGCGCAGGCGCACCGCACGGGCATTCAGGCCCAGGGTGACGGCGGTCTGTTCACCGGCCATCAATGCGTTCAGCTGTCGTGCCATGCCAAGCAACAGAACCAGGCCGAGCAACACACTCAGTGCCGGCACCGCGAGCAGCTCCCAGCGCGCCAGGCCGAGCCCGCCGAGCATCCAGAACATCACGGCGGAACTGGCGCGATGGTCGCCCATGAACAGCAGCAGATTGGCGATCGCCATCATCACGAACGAGACCGCCACGCCGCACAGCAGCAACCGGTCACTGTCCAGGCGACCGTGGCGGCTGGCGATCATCAGCACCACCAGCATGCTCAGCAACGCACCGATGAACGCGGCAATCGGCAACGTCAGCAGGCCGACGATTTCGCCGACATGCAACACCACAATCACCGCACCGAGGGTGGCGCCGGAGGTGACGCCGAGCAGGTGCGGATCCGCCAACGGGTTGCGTGTCACCGCTTGCAGCACCGCGCCGATCAGTGCCAGCCCGGCGCCCACCAGCGCGCCGAGCAACATGCGCGGCACGCGGATCAGCCAGACGATGTGTTCCTGGCCGGCGCTCCAGTCCTGCACGCCGATGCCGAACAGTTTGTGCAACAGGATCCGCCAGACCACGTCCACCGGGACCCGGGCCGGGCCGAAGCCCAGCGACACCACGCACGACACCAGCAGCACGGCGCCCAGGGCGATCAGCAGCAGCGTAAAACGACGATTGATCATTCGCCGTGGAAACCTTTGGCGAGGGTTGCCACGGCCAGCACATTGTCGATACCCGGCGTGGCCTGCACGTAAGGGATGACGATGAAGCGCTGGTTCCTGATCGCGTCCACCGATTGCAGCGCCCTGTTTTTCAGCAGGAACCGGATCTTCTGTTCGGCGGTGATTTCGCTGTAGTCGACGATCACGATCACCTGCGGATTGCGCTCGACCACGGTCTCCCAATTGACCCGGGTCCAGCTCGCGTCGACGTCATCGAGGATGTTGCGCCCGCCAGCGGCGTCGATCAGCGCTTGCGGCATGCCGAGGCGACCGGACGTCATGGCGCGGTCTTCGCCGCTGTCGTAGAGGAAAACCCGGGGTTTTTCCGCCGGCAGGTCTTTGCCGATCTCAGCGACCTGATTCTGCATGTCGGTGATGAGCGCGTTGGCGCGATCCTGCACGTCGAAGATTTTGCCGAGGTTGCGCAGGTCGTTGTAAGTGTCTTCCAGGGTCGCGGCAGGGCGCTTCATCACGAAGGCGCAGGACTCGGTCAGTTCATACACATTGATGCCCAGCGGTTGCAGGGTTTGCGGCGTGAGATCGCCACCGACGCGCATGCCGTAGTCCCAACCGGCGAAGAGGAAATCGACGTTGGCATCGAGCAGGGTTTCCACCGACGGGTACTTGGCCGCCAGCTCCGGCAGGCCTTCGAGAATGGTCTGCATTTGGGGCGTCACGGCCTTCCAGCCACTGATGCCGCTGTAACCGGCCATCCGTGGCTTGAGGTCGAGGGCGAGCATCATCTGGGTCATGTTGATGTCGTGGCTAAGGGCGTGTTGCGGGGCCTGCTTGAAGGTCACTTCGCGGTTGCAGCTTTTGATCGTCAGCGGGTAATGGGTGGCTTCGGCCAATGCCTGGACGCTGCCCAGCAGCATTGCGAGAGAGAGGCCGGAGCGCAGCAGGGGACGCAAAGTCATGGTTGGGTTATCTAGGTGATTCGTGGGTAGCCGTGCAGCGGATGTTCATCGATCAGCGCTTCGACGCCAAACACATTGCGTAGCAGCGCTGCCGTCAGGACTTCTTTCGGCGTGCCGCTGGCAACGATACGACCATGGTTGATCACGTACAGCCGATCACAGAAAGCCGCAGCCAGGTTGAGGTCGTGAATGCTCGCCAGGGTGCCGATGTTCAAGCGCTTGACCAACTGCAAAAGCTCAAGCTGATATCGCGGGTCGAGGTGGTTGGTCGGCTCGTCGAGGATCAGCAACTGTGGTTGCTGGGCCAGGGCGCGAGCGAGGATGACCCGCTGTTTTTCGCCACCGGAGAGGGAGGCGAACCTGTGGTCTTCGAAGCCTTTGAGACCGACCGACACCAAGGCCTGGTTGATGAGGTTCGAGTCTTCAAGCGTGTCGCCATCGAACAAGCCTTTGTGCGGCGTGCGGCCCATGGCAACCACCTCCAGGGCGGTCAGGCCGAAGGCATCAGGGAACTCCTGCAACACCACGGCGATGCGTTGCGCGCACCAACGCGAGGATTGCTTCCAGACATTCTGGTGATCGAGCCTGACCTCGCCGTGCTCCGGTTTGCTGAAGCGCCAGGCACAACGCAACAGGCTGGTCTTGCCGCTGCCGTTAGGGCCGATCAGCCCGACGAACTCACCGGCGGCCACGTGCAGAGAGGCATCACGCAGCTGGAATTGGTGATGGCAATGGCTGTGACCCAGTGGGGACCAGGTGAGGTTTGTCAGATTCAGCGAGGTCATGCAGTAACTCTTGAGGTGATGCTGATGGCCCCTTCGCGGGCTTGCCCGCTCCCACAGCAATTGCGCAAATCCTGTGTGAGTGGGCTTGCCCGCGAAGGGGCCCGAAAGGACACCCTGAATGCGAGAGGGAGACGCGCGGGGGAGTTTACAGCCCATTGAGCCCCACGCATCTCGCCTGTTTCATGATGAAGATGAGGCGCTTTCAGTCGGTCGGGTAAAACGCGACAGCAGCAGGCGATCCAGCACCCACACAGCCACCAGCGAAGCACCCACCAACGGGAAGGCCGCCGCCAGGGCGAACATGATCACCATCGCGGTTTTCCATTTCGGCAGATCGTGACGCAGCGGCGGAACGCCGAGTTTTCCTTGTGGGCGACGTTTCCACCAGATCACCACACCGCTGACGGCACTGAGAAAAATCATCAGGCAGATCAGCAGCACGATGATCTGATTGAACACGCCGAACATCTTGCCTTCGTGCAGCATCACGCCGATTTCCGTGGCGCGGGCGACAGTGCCGTAGTGCTCGAAACGAACATCAGCCAGGACCTTGCCGCTGTACTGATCGACATGCAGGGTGGCGTCGTTGCGCGGGTCATCGGCGAACACCGAGATGGTGAACACGCCGGTTGTGGATTTCGGCAAGGTGATGCTGTAACCCGGCTCGACCTTGCTCTGCGTGGCGATGTCTTGTACGTCTTGCAGGCTGATGGTCGGCGCCGCCGGACCGGCGTGTGCACCGTCGTGGGCCATGTGTTCGGCGTGGTCGCCGGACATCGGCATCGGCGTGTTTTCCATGGCCCATGGCACGGTCTGGCGCGTGACGCTGTTGAGGCTGCGTGCCTCGACGTCGGACTTCGGCACGTCATCCCACATCGCGGCAGGGAACACGTTCCACACACCTGCAAATTTTTCGCCCCAGAACCCGGTCCAGGTCATGCCGCTGAGCAGCATCACCAACAGCAGGGACGCGCCCCAGAACCCGGTGACCGCGTGCAGGTCACGCCACAATACGCGACCACGGCTGTTCAGGCGCGGCCACAAAATGCCCGCCGCCTGACCGCGCGGCCACCACAGGAAAATGCCGGACACCACCAGTACCACGCCCCAACCGGCGGCCAGTTCGATCAGCCGATCGCCAACGGTGCCGATCATCAATTCGCCGTGAATCGCCCGCGCGATGGCTTGCAGGTTCTTCTTGGCGTCTTGCTCACCAAGGATGTCGCCGTGGTACGGGTCGACGAATACATTCAGCTCCTTGCCGCTGTCGATCACGACAAACTGAGCGCTGCGTTCGGCATTCACCGGTGGCAGGTATTGCTTGATCGTGCCTTGTGGATAAGCGTCCTTCACCCGGTTGAGCAGGTCGTCGGCCGCCAGGGTGTGATGACCGGCGGGGACGTTGAGCCAGCTGCTGTACATCAGCGAGTCGAGTTGCGGTTTGAACAGGTAAATGGTGCCGGTCAGGGCCAGCATCACCATGAAGGGCGCCACGAACAATCCGGCATAGAAATGCCAGCGCCAGGCCAGGTTGTAGAAATTCACTTTGGGCTGTTTCATCACGTGTGCTCCGCTTGGCTTGGATCTTTTTGGTTGTTTGTTTGCGGTTGCTGCGCAACCGATCGCGAGCAAGCTCGCTCCTGCAGAGGAGCGGGCTTGCCCGCGATGCTCTTAAAAGCTCATGTCCACCTTGGTCCAGAGCGTGCGCCCTGGTTCCTTGATGGCTTGCGGGTCATTGGCGGGGAAGCCGAAACCGGCGTTGCCGGCCAGGTTCAAGTGCTCGGCGTAAGCCTTGCCGAACAGGTTGTCGACGCCGCTACTGACTTTCCAGTTGCTGTTGATCCGATAGGCACCGTTGAGGGAAAACACGCCGAACCCTGGCGTCTTGTCGAAGTCCTTGCCGACCACGTTGCCTTTGTTCAGGTCGATGCGGTTTTGCGCGGCAACCACTCTCCAGAGTGCCCCGGCGCTCCAGTTGTCTTCGCTGTAGGTCAGGCCGAAACGGGCATCCAGCGGCGGCATTTGCGGCAACGCAGTGTCATCGCTGCTGTTCTTGCCCCAGGCGTAGGCCAGGGTCGCGTCGGCTTTCCAGTTTTCGGTGAAGTTGTAAGCGGCACCCAGTTCGCCGCCCATGATTCGCGCGTCGATGTTCTCGGCTTGCGAGGTCATGCCCATCATCCCGGGCGTGTAGTTGAACAGGATGTAGTCGCGCACCTGCCCGACGTAGCCGGAGGCCCAGGCCTCAAGTACTTCGGTCTTGTACTGCAGGCCGAAATCGAGCTGGGTGGTTTTTTCCGGTTTGATCGAGTCGAAGGCATTTACCGAACCGGCGGGGCCGAACTTGGGTGAAAACAGCTCCCAATAATCCGGGAACCGCTGGGTGTGACCGAGGCC
Source organism: Pseudomonas sp. B28(2017) (assembly GCF_002113025.1). GTDB lineage: Bacteria > Pseudomonadota > Gammaproteobacteria > Pseudomonadales > Pseudomonadaceae > Aquipseudomonas. The sequence continues at coordinate 262,323 of NZ_NEJH01000006.1, forward strand.
GGCATACACGGTGGTCGGGCTGTCGGCCAGGTCGTGCTCATAGCGGATGAAACCGCTCGGCAGGGTATCGGCGCGGGTGTCGTCGGCGGTCGGATTCGGGCGAGTCATCATTCCCGATCCGATGGTCTGCCGATAGTCCTTGGCCGAAGCACGGTCCAGGCGTGCGCCGCTGATCAGGCGGTCACGGTCGGCGGCGTACCAGGTCAGTTCGCCGAAAACGCCGTAGTTGTGGAAGTCGGCATCCTTGGTGTACGGCAGGTCTTTGTAGGTGTCGACGCCCATGGCGCTGCGCTGGCGATGCTCGTTGGTCTGCGCGTCGATGCCGCTGATCAGTTGTACATCGGCCCAGCTCCAGGTGGCCTTGAGCCGTGCGCCGAGGGTGCGACGGTCGACGTTGGAGGCCATGGGGCCGGCCATCATCCCGGTGCCGGATGGCGTGCGCAGGGTGTAGTTGTCCATCACGTGGTCGGCGTAGTTGTAGTAGACCTGCGCTTCGACCTTATCCAGCACCTCGCCGATATTGGACTGCTCAAAACGCAGGCCGAGGCTTTCGCGCAGGAACTGCGAACCGTCCATGCCGCGCCCGGCGTATCGGGCTTCACCATCACCACGGCCGGCGGTCAGTTCCAGCAGGGTGTCGGCGGTCGGCGTCCAGCCTAGCGCCACATCACCGTTCCATTTTTCATAGCGCGACGCCACTGTGTCGTTGTTGCCGTCCTGGTAGTCGTCGGAGTGTGCGGTGTTGCCGATGACCCGCACGTAACCCGACTGACCACCGGCTGCGGCGTCCACCAGTTTGTCGAAGCGGCCGTAGGAGCCGGCCAGCACACTGGCATTGACCCGTGTGCCGAGTTCGCCGAAGTGCTCCGGTTCGCGGTCGAACAGGATAGTGCCGGCCGAAGAACCCGGACCCCATAGCACGGTTTGCGGGCCTTTGATTACGGTGAGTTTGTCGTAGGTTTCCGGCGAGATGTAGGAGGTCGGAGCGTCCATCCGGCCCGGGCAAGCTCCGAGCATCATGCTGCCGTTGGTGAGAATGTTCAGCCGCGAACCGAACATGCCACGCAGCACCGGGTCGCCATTGGTACCGCCATTGCGCACCAGGGCGAAGCCCGGGATGGTTTTCAGGTAGTCGGCGCCGTCGCTGGCCGGCACCGGTTGGCGCGGGTCCTTGGGGTTGGTGACGATGGTCAATGGTGAACTGGGCGCCACGGCGGTAATCACCGTCGGGCTCAGTTCTTCACTTTGACCGGCATGCTCATCGGCCAGCGCAGAAGGTGCCAGCAAAGCACCGCACAGGATGGCGGTGGCGTGCCTGAAACGAACGGCGGATTCGTTCACGGCAAAAGAGGCTTGGGCAGGGCTCAAGCACGGGACAGCAGAAAACCTGGACATGAAAATTTCCATCGAACAGTCGTAAACGACACGGCCGGCAGCCTGAAGCTGTCCCTGTGGGAACGAGCCTGCTCGCGAAAGCGGTGTGCCAGACGACATCTCGTTGACTGACACTCCCTCTTCGCGAGCAGGCTCGCTCCCACAGGTTGCTTTGGCTGTCTTGCGGACCGTGTGAAATCAGAAGTGAGTGTTTACGTGACGACGGGCGGGGCGCGGGTGCGGGCGCCGGGAAAGTAGGTTTGCCGGGCATGGCCCTGGCGCGCAGAGGGTGTAGTGAAGGTGTTGACGGGGGGAATGACGAAGTTGGCGAAGGACACGCCACCGGTCAGCGCCGGGCAATTGAACAGCAGGCTGCAATAGCCGCACTTTTCCCACAGCACATGGTGCCCCGAGGCAGGCGGGCAGTGCTCGGCGGTGGCTTGCGCGCCATGGTCGGCGTGCTCCATCGCCGACATGTCCATGCTCATACCCGCAGGCATGCTCATCGACATGGCGCGCGAATCCATCGGCATCGACTGAGAAATCAGCGGACCGATAAAGATCATTAGCATGGCGAACAGGCTGATCCAGCTGCCGCGTGTCAGGTTCATAGCCTGATTTTGCGACCTGGATGACCTGGCGCTAAGCGAGCGCATGGGCGTTTTCAGCTCAGGCGATTACGGCGTGTGCACGTGCGCCTGCAGGCTGTCCGGCGCCTGTTTCTGTACCGCAACTTCGACCGTCACGTCACCGGACTTCTCGAAGTGCAGCGTCATGGGGAAGCGCTTGCCGTCAACCAGCAGGCTGCGGTCCTTGAGGCCCAGCAACATCACGTGATAGGCCATCGGTGCGAAAGTGACCTCGCCGCCGGCGGGCACTTCCACGCTCGGTACGTGCTGCATTTTCATCACGTCGCCTTGCATCACGTGTTCGTGCAATTGCGCTTCGCCCGCAATGGGCGTGTCGACGCTGAGCAGTCGGTCGGCGCTCTTGCCTTCATTGTTGATCACGAAATACGCCGCAACGGTGGGCGCATTGGGCGGCAACTCCTGGGACCACGGATGAGCGATTTCCAGTTCGCCGACCTTGTATTCGTGGGCATTGGCAAAGCAGGCTGGCAGCAGCAACGCGGCCAGAACGATGAGTTTGTTCAACATGGCAGTTCTCCGGAACGATTTGAGACGCAGGTCAATTGCGAAAAAAATCACACCAGAGGGGATGCGCGGGGGTTGAGACTCGGCCATTGCTGGCGCGGTGACGGGCTTTCGAGAGAGGTCGCAGGCAGGCTTCGGTTGGACTCGAAGTGCGCGAAATACAGCTGTGGCGTGTGCCCCGGCAATGCCACCAACGGCGCAGAACCCGAGCAGCACCAGCAATGCTGCATGTTGGAATGATTGTCGCCTTGCGGGGCTTTCTGTTCCAGGTCACCGATGGCAATCGCCACCATCCTGGTGCCGCTGGAGCTGCAGAAACTGCCCCACAACAACTGTTCGGCCGGCGACTTCACCGTTTGCGCCATCGCTCCGGACATCGGCATGGCGAGCATGTTGAACAGCACTGCGAAGCAGGCTATCCAGGCAATTGCGAGCCGTTGTCGGGACATGGGACAAATCCGTTTGGGTGGGCGATCAGGCGCGGGCTATTTAGCCTGATCAGGGCCGATAAGTAAAAAGGCGGCGTGCGGTGTGGTGTCGCAGCAAAAAGACATTAGCTCAGTGCGCACGTACTGCATGTACCTGTATTTCCACTCCAAGCGTAGCGCGAATTACGGCGAATATTGCAGCCAGGTTGTCCATGCTTGGGTTGCCTTTGGCGGACAACATTCGATGGAGGCTTTTGCTGGGCTTTGCCGTTTCCTTTGCCAACTCTTCAAAACCAACGGTGGCGTTGATGAGGTCGCGCAGGATAATCCGGGCCATTTCAGGTTCGCCGTTAAGAAACAGAGTAGCAGCCTCATCCAGCAGTGCCTGGGCGAACTCGGGATCACGTTGGGCACGCTCGGCAATGGTGTGTTTGTAGCTTCGGGTGAGCGCCATGACGTTATCTCCGGTGCCGTTCAGTCTTTTTTCGGGATCGAAACTCGGCTATCAGTACTTTCGCTTGTTTGATGTCAGTTTTTTGTGTGGACTTGTCACCGCCACCAAAAAGAATGATCAGGTGTTTCCCTTCTTGAACGAGATAGATTCTATAGCCCGGGCCCAATTTATCCGGTACTCGCCGAGCCCGTCGAACCACTTGATGTTTGATGTGTTTCCTAACTCAAGGCGCAGCAGCGCGGTTGATACCTTAAGCGCTGCCTGCGCATTCAAGTTGGAAAACCAGCGACCAAAAGGGCTGGTTTCGTTGTCCTGTATGTATTCTTCGAGTGTGATCACAGGCGGCCCTGATGGTAACTAATAGGTTACTTATCATGCAAGCCAATGATCCTGACCTAATGAGCGAAGACCGACAGCGCGCCAAGTGTTTCCTCAGGCGTCAGGAACTCTCGATCAACCCCCGGCAACACCGGCCGCTTCAAGACAATCACCGGCACCCCCCGCTCACGCGCGACTTCCAGTTTCGGCTCGGTCGCCGTGCTGCCGCTGTTCTTGCTGATCAGCACGTCGATGTTTCGCCGCTCGAACAACTCACGTTCATCGTCGATCAGGAATGGCCCACGGGCGCCGATCACTTCGCAGCGTTCATTGCCCGGATACCGGTCCAGTGCGCGCAGGGTCCAGAATTGCTGCACAGGAATTTCATCGAGGTGTTGCAGGGGCTCGCGACCGAGGGTGAACAAGGGGCGACGGAAGGGCTTGAGGGCTTCGATCAGTTCGGCCCAATCGCCGACTTCCCGCCAGTCATCACCCGCCTGGGCTTGCCAGGCGGGACGCCGCAGCGCCCAGCAGGGAATGCCGTTCGAGCGCGCGGCGGTCGCGGCGTTCTGGCTGATTTGGGCGGCGTAGGGGTGAGTGGCATCGAGCAGCAGATCGATACCTTCATCGCGAATGAATTGCGCCAGCCCCTCGGCACCGCCGTAGCCACCTACGCGAACCCGGCATTGCAGATCCGTCGGTATCCGACCGACTCCGGCCAGGCTGTAGATGTGCTGCGGTCCCAGTGTGCGAGCAATGGCCATGGCTTCGGTCACGCCGCCGAGCAACAGGATGCGTTTCATTGAAAGGCTCCCGCATGGCCAACAATCCCGCCCTGGCGATCGATGGCAAAGACTTCCACCTGAACCTGCGCCGGCACCACGCTGCGGGCAAAATCCAGGGCGTGCTGACAGACTGCATCACCCAGGGCGACCCCGGCTGCGGCGGCCATGGCCAGTGCCTGCTGGCTGGTGTTGGCCTCGCGGATGCTCTGTTGCAAGGCCGCATCGGCGCCGACCTGCGCCGCCCATGACGCCAGTTGCGGCAGGTCAATGCTCGAATGGCGACTGTGCAGGTCCATATGCCCGGCCGCCAGTTTGCTGATCTTGCCGAAACCACCGCACAGGCTGAGTTTATCCACAGGCACTTTGCGCAAGTGCTTGAGCACGGCGCCAACGAAGTCGCCCATTTCGATCAGGGCAATTTCCGGCAGGTTGTAGACCCGGCGCATGGTGTCTTCGCTGGCGTTGCCGGTGCAGGCGGCGATGTGCAGGTAACCGTTGGTTTTCGCGACGTCGATGCCCTGGTGGATCGAGGCGATGTAGGCCGCGCAGGAAAACGGCCGGACGATGCCACTGGTACCGAGTATCGACAGACCGCCAAGAATGCCCAGGCGCGGGTTCATGGTTTTCAGTGCCAGTGCCTCGCCGTTCTCGACATTGACCGTAACGTCGAAACCACCGCTGTAGCCGAGTTCGTCGGCCAGTCGGGCCAAGTGCTCGCTGATCATTTTGCGTGGCACCGGATTGATCGCGGGCTCGCCGACACCCAGTACCAGCCCGGGCCGGGTCACGGTGCCGACGCCACGGCCGGCCTTGAAACGAGTCCCCGGTTCAGCGCTCAGGCGCACCTGAGAGTAGAGCAGGGCTCCATGGGTCACGTCTGGATCGTCACCGGCATCCTTGAGGGTTCCCGCTTCGGCACCGTCCTCGGTGAGGCGACAGAACTCCAGGCGCATCTGTACCTGTTTGCCCTTGGGCAACACGATTTCCACCGCATCGGTCGATGTGCCATCCAGCAGCAGACGCGCGGCGGCGAGGCTGGTAGCCGTGGCGCAACTGCCGGTGGTCAGGCCGCTGCGCAGGGGGGCGGGTTGTTCGGCGGTTTCATCACGCATCGAAGGGTTTCGTCACGTCCAGCAAGGTTATCGGCAAGGCCTGGCGCCAGGTGTCGAAGTCGCCCAGCGGTTGTGCTTGTGCGATATGAATGCGGGTCAGTTCACCGCCGTGCTGCTCGCGCCAGGCCATCAGGGTCATTTCACTTTGCAGGGTTACCGCGTTGGCAATCAGCCGGCCCCCGGGTTTGAGTCCGGCCCAGCAGGTATCAAGCACGCCTTCGCGGGTGACACCGCCGCCGATGAAAATCGCATCGGGTCGCTCGAGCCCGGCCAAGGCCTGGGGCGCGCTGCCGCGAACCAGCTGCAGGCCGGGAACGCCGAGGGCATCGCGGTTGTGTTCGATCAACGTTTGTCGGCCCGCATCTGCCTCGATGGCCAGCGCGCGGCAGCTGGGGTGAGCGCGCATCCATTCGATGCCGATCGAGCCGCTGCCGGCGCCGACGTCCCACAACAGATCGCCTGGAGTTGGAGCCAGGCGCGCGAGGGTGATGGCGCGCACATCGCGTTTGGTCAGTTGGCCGTCGTGCCGGAACGCCGAGTCCGGCAGGCCGGCCAGTCGCGATAGCCGCAACGTGTTCGGCTCGGCGATGCACTCGATGGCGATCAGGTTCAGGTCGGCGATCGGCAAATCGTTCCAGTCGCTGGCGATACCGTCGATGCGTCGTTCGGCGTCGCCGCCCAGATGTTCGAGCACGGTGAGACGGCTTGGGCCGAAGCCGCGTTCGCGCAACAGTGCAGCGATGGCGGCGGGGCTGCGGCCGTCGTTGCTCAATACCAGCAAGCGCACGCCGCTGGACAGGTGGGCGTTGAGTGCGGCAACAGGCCGGGCCACTACCGAAAGAGTCACCACCTCCTGCAGCGGCCACCCCATTCGTGCTGCGGCCAGTGAGCAGGAGGAAGGCGCAGGCAGCGTCAGCATCTCGGCTGCGGGAAGTTGCCGGGCAAGGCTGGCGCCGACGCCAAAGAACATCGGATCGCCACTGGCCAGGACGCAAACAGGGTCGCCACGGTGCGCCAGCACCGGTCCAAGGCTGAAGGGGCTCGGCCACGGCTGACGCTCGCCGCGTATGCACGGCGGGAGCAAATCCAGGTGCCGCTGGCCGCCGAAGATTTTCGAGGCGCGCAACAGCGCGTGCCGGGCGTTCTTGCCCAGGCCCTTGAAACCGTCTTCGCCGATGCCTACTACCGTCAGCCAGGGTGTCATGCTGTTCCTCAATCACGCGTTCAACGTTGTTGGGCGGCATGATAGCGCGGGTTCCTTGAGCTGACTGCCTTCTCTTCCCGACCGGAGTCTTTTCATGCAGCGAAGTAAAGCAGGCATAATACCGCGCACTTTTGCCATGAATCGCCTCTCCACCTGAATGGATCCGCCTTGAACGAACGTCCGCTGTCCACTGCCTTACGCCCCTCGGCTTGCCCGGGGTTGCTGCGTATCGTGCCCGCGCTGGATGGCGGCATCTGCCGGATCAAGTTGAACGGCGGCTCGATCAGCAGCCTCCAGGCCGAGGCCGTGGCGGCTGCAGCCGAGCGTTACGCCAGCGGAGCGATCGAGGCGACCAACCGGGCCAACCTGCAGATACGCGGAATTGGCAACGAGCAAAAGGCGTTGATCGACAGCCTGCTGGCCGCTGACCTGGGGCCGCGCACGGCGGCTGGCGACGATGTGCGCAACCTGATGCTCAGCCCCGGTGCCGGGATCGACCGGCATATGCTGTTCGACACTCGCCCGCTGGCCGGGCAGATCCTTGCCACACAGCAAAGCCACGAGGTTTTTCACGACCTCAGTGCCAAGTTCGCCGTGCTGCTTGATGGCGGTGAAGACCTGGCGATGCTCGAACATCCCCATGACTTGTGGCTCTCGGCGTTTGTGCGAGACGGTGAGCAACGGCTGGCGTTCGGTCTGGCGGGATGTCCGACGGACAGCCCTGCCGGTTCGGTTGCACTCGATGACGGGCACGCGCTGGTGGTCGCGGTCCTTGAGTTGTTCCTGGAACTGGCACGCCCTGAGCAGACGCGGATGCGCCATTTGCTGACCGAGAATTCGGTCGAGGCCTTACTGCTCCGGCTGGCTGAGCGAGTACCGATACAAGCCGTTGTCGACTGGCAGCGGGTTTCGGGCGCCAGTAATTTGCACATCGGCGCCCATCCCCAGGCCGAGCTCGGTGATGTCTATGTTGGGGCTGTCCCGCCATTGGGGCGGCTCGATCCGACGATGCTGCGGGGCGTGGCACGACTGGCACGGGAATTCGGTGATTCCAGTCTGCGCTTCACACCCTGGCAAAGCCTGTTGCTACCCAATGTCCGCGCGGAAAACGCCGCTGAGGTCATTCGGCAATTGCAATGTCTGGGCTTGCAGTGCGAAGCCGATCAGTCCTTGTCCCGGTTGATCGCCTGCACCGGTTCAAACGGCTGTGGTAAAGGCCTGGCCGAGACCAAGGGCGATGCCCTGCAACTGGCCACATCGCTGCAGCGTCACGGTCAAGCGCCGAGCGTGCATTTGAGCGGGTGCGCGCGCTCCTGCGCCGCCGCACATACGGCACCCGTCACCTTGCTGGCCGTCGCCCCCGGTCACTACGATCTCTATTTCCGTGATGCAGCGCAGCCGGGTTTTGGCGCACTGCACGCACGCAATCTTACTATTGAAGCGGTCGCGGCCCTGCTCGACGCCCGCTCACGGAGCCCCCTTGATGCTTGATTACATCCGCGACGGTCAGGAGATCTATCGCAATTCCTTCGCGATCATTCGCGCCGAGGCCAACCTCGACCGAATCCCGACCGATCTGGAGAAACTCGCGGTCCGTGTGATTCACGCCTGCGGCATGGTCGAGGCCATCGACGGTTTGCAGTTTTCCGAAGGGGCGGGCAAGGCCGGGCGTGATGCACTGGCAGCCGGCGCGCCGATCTTGTGCGATGCGCGGATGGTCTCCGAGGGCGTGACCCGCGCGCGGTTGCCGGCGAACAATCCGGTGATCTGCACCTTGCGCGATGAGAGCGTTCCGGAACTGGCCCGTGAATTGGGCAATACCCGTTCAGCCGCTGCGCTGGAATTGTGGCGTCCGCACCTCGAAGGCAGCGTGGTGGTCATCGGCAACGCTCCGACGGCACTGTTTTACTTGTTGGAAATGCTCGACGCCGGTGCGCCGAAACCGGCGCTGATCCTCGGTTTTCCAGTGGGCTTTGTCGGCGCAGCCGAATCCAAGGCAGCGCTGGCGGCCGACAGCCGTGGCGTGCCTTTTGTCATCATGCAGGGTCGCCTGGGCGGTAGTGCCATGGCCGCCGCCGCCGTCAATGCCCTCGCCACGGAGATCGAATGATGCAGCAACCTGGACGTTTGATCGGCCTCGGCGTCGGTCCCGGTGATCCGGAACTGATTACCGTCAAGGCTCTGCGTTTGCTGCGCGAGTCGCCGGTAGTGGCGTACTTCGTCGCGAAGGGCAAGAAGGGCAATGCTTTCGGCATCATCGAAGCGCACCTGCAAGATGCGCAGAACCTGTTGCCACTGGTGTACCCGGTGACCACCGAAGCCTTGCCGGCTCCGTTGTCCTACGAGCAAGTGATCAGTGACTTCTACGATGACGCTGCCGCAGAACTGGCTACGCATCTCGACGCGGGCCGTGACGTGGCGGTGATCTGCGAGGGTGATCCGTTCTTCTACGGCTCCTATATGTACTTGCACGACCGGCTCGCGCAACGTTATCAGGCTGAAGTCGTGCCCGGTGTGTGCTCGATGCTCGGCGGTGCCTCGGTGCTCGGTGCACCACTGGTGTATCGCAATCAGAGCCTGTCGGTGTTGTCCGGTGTGTTGCCGCACGACGAACTCAAGCGTCGCCTGGCCGATGCCGATGCGGCGGTGATCATGAAACTGGGACGCAACTTTCCCAAGGTCCGCCAGGTATTGGAAGAACTCGGCCTGGCCGAGCGTGCGCTGTACGTCGAACGCGCGACCATGGCCAACCAGAAGATCGTGCCGCTGGATCAGGTCGAGCCGATGTCCTCGCCGTATTTCTCGTTGATCATCGTTCCCGGTGAAAGGTGGCAAGGCTGATGACCCGTCCAGTTCCGGCGATTGTCATTCTTGGCAATGGCAGCCTCGCTACCGCGCGCAGCATTCAGCAGGTGTACCCCGAAGCTCTGATCCACGGCCTGGCCGAACGGGTTGACGGCGCGGATCGGGTCTATCACGAATTTGGCGCGACCCTGCGCGAGCTCTATCAACAGGGCACACCGGTCATTGCCCTGTGCGCGGCCGGGATCGTGATCCGCACGCTGGCGCCCCTGTTGCTGGAAAAGGGCGCCGAGCCACCGGTATTGGCGGTGGCCGAAGACGGCAGCGCCGTGGTTCCACTGCTGGGAGGTCTCGGTGGGGTGAACGTGATGGCACGTGAGATTGCCGCCAGGCTTGAAGTCGCTGCGGCGATCACCACCAGCGGCGAGTTGCGTTTCGGCACGTGCCTGCTCAACCCGCCCAGCGGTTATGCCCTTGGCGATCTGGAGCTGGGCAAGCGTTTCGTTTCCGATTTGTTAGCCGGCGAAACGGTGCGCATTGAGGGTGAGGCCCCGTGGCTGGCGCAGGCGCAGTTGCCCGAAGATGCCCAGGCCCGATTGGCTGTGCATGTCAGTCATGCCGAACGGACACCCGCGGCCAATGAGCTGTTGATCTATCCGCGCAATGTGGTGGTCGCGGTGGATGCTGGCCTGGTGAACGTCGCGGGGGCTGTGCGCGAGGCATTGCATCGGGCCAGAATCGCCGTGCAGTCGTTGGCTTGCCTGTTGGCCGCCGACACCGAAATGGCCAGTCCCGGGTTGCGCGAAGCGGCGCTTGAATTGGGCGTGCCGCTGCGTTTCGCCAGTGCCAGGGGTGATCTCGGCGAGTGCCTGCGCTTGGCGATTGGTGAACCTGTCAGCCTCCATGGCGACGATACGCTGACCATCGCGGTTGCCGTTCAACCGCTGGATCCGTTGCAGGTTGGCCGGCCTCGTGGACGCCTGGCCGTGATCGGTTTGGGGCCGGGTGCCGCGGAACTGATGGTGCCGGCCGTGAAGGCGGAACTGGCCCGCGCAACTGACGTACTGGGTTACGAAACCTACGTGCGCATGGCCGGGCCGTTTCGCGCCGATCAGGTGCTACATTGCACCGACAACCGCGAAGAGATGCAACGCGCCCGTCACGCTTTCGAACTGGCCGCCCATGGGCGTTCGGTAGTTGTGGTTTCTTCAGGGGATCCGGGGGTTTTTGCCATGGCTGCTGCGGTGCTGGAAGCGCTGCATGAGTCCGACGACGCCCATTGGCATAACGTTGATCTCGAGATTCTGCCGGGGGTTTCCGCCTCACTGGCGACAGCCGCCCAGGCCGGTGCACCACTGGGCCATGACTTCTGTGTGCTGTCGCTGTCGGATAACCTCAAGCCATGGGCAATCATCGAGAAACGGCTGGACCTGGCCGCTCAAGCCGATCTGGCCCTGGCGTTCTACAACCCGATCTCGCGTTCGCGGCCATGGCAACTGGGCCAGGCGCTGGAAATCGTCGCCCGGCACCGTGTGCCTGAGACTCCCGTGGTGTTGGGCCGGGACATCGGGCGTCCAGGGCAAACACTACGGATCACCACCCTTGGCCAATTGACCCCGGATCAGGTCGACATGCGCACCATGGTGTTGATCGGTTCATCCCTGACCTGCGTTTTTCCACGTGCTGAAGGAGGGGAATGGGTCTACACACCACGCTGGTACGGCGAGAAACCATTGACCTGATTTTTCAGGTGGAGTATGGGCTTTTCAGCCGTGCTCCACCGCGATCAAGTGTCAGGGCGCCAGATAGCCTTTCACGCCGGTAAAGATGATCTGTGCCGCAAGCGCGCAAACAAACAACCCCATCAAGCGGCTGACAATCTGCAGCCCCTGATCGCCAAGAATACGTTCGATACGGCTCGACAGATAAAGCACCACCCCCACTGTGAAGCTGGCCAGGGCAATACTGACAATGGCGGTGAGCTTGTCGTCCCAGTGCGGCTGACTCACGCCCATCACCAGCAAGGCACCGATGGTGCCGGGACCGACGGTCAGCGGAATGGTCAGGGGGACGATGGTCACATCCTGCTGCACGTTGTCGGTCTGCACCGCGGATTTACCTTGTGCCATCCCGAGTGCCGAAATGAACAGAACGCTGCCTGCGCCGATGCGGAATGCATCCACGGTAATGCCGAAAACACTGAAAATCACTCGGCCGAACAAGTACAGCAACACGCTGGAGACCAGTGTGGCGACCGCCACTTTCCAGGCCAGCCGACGCTGCTCCTTGCGCGAGTAACCACGGGTCAGGCTGATGAAGCAGGACAACACGAAGAATGGGCTGTAGAGCACGAGCATCTTCAGGTAAACGCTGAACAACACATGGAGCATGGTGCCGGGCTCACTGGCGAGGGAAGTCGAGGGGGAGTCTATCAGGGGTTGCGCAGTCTGTCGGCTCAGGACGTTTGGGTCGTTGCGCGATTCTGCTGGTCACGCTGGGCGACCCAGTGCTCGATCAGTTCGCGCAGCTGCGACAGTTCGACCGGTTTGGCCATGTGTCCGTCCATGCCGGCCTGCCGCGCACGCTCTTTGTGTTCGGCCAGGATATGAGCGGTCAATGCCACCACGGGGGTGCGGACCCGCTGATTGCCGACCTCCCAGGCACGCAATTGCTGGGTGGCCGAGAAACCGTCGAGGATCGGCATTTCGCAGTCCATCAGGACCAGGTCGTAACGCTGGGCTTTCATCGCCTGCAAGGCTTCTTCGCCGTTGCAGGCGGTATCCGGTTGCAGATTGAGCTTGCTCAGCATGCCACGGATCACCTTGGTCGAGATGCTGTTGTCTTCAGCCACCAGAATGCGGAAGTCGCAGGGGACCTTGATCGGCAGGGCGGGGCCGCTCGGCAGTGGTTGCGAGACGACCAGACCTTTGTTGCGTTGGGTCAGTTCGTCGGCCAGGGTGGTCTTGAGGGTGTAGCCTGCCACCGGTTTGGCGAGGATGCGCTTGATTCCGGAGTTGCGCGCAATGATCTTGCTCGGCGCATTGCTGATACCGGTGAGCATGATCAGCAGAATGTCATGGTTCAGGCTCGGGTCTTCCTTGATCTTGGCCGCCAGTTGCATGCCGGTCATGCCGGGCATGTTCTGGTCCAGCAGGACCACATCGAAGTAATCACGCAAATGAGCCTTGGTGCGCAGCAGCGCCAGCGCTTCCTTGCCGGAAGGTGCGGCGCTGACATTCAGGCCCCAGGCGCTGCATTGCTGCACCAGCACCTTGCGACAGGTATCGTTGTCGTCCACCACCAATACCCGCGCACCTTGCAGCGGGCCGTCGAGGTCTGAGGTCGGGTGTTCGAGGCGATCCGGGTCCAGCGGCAAGGTCAGCCACAGGGTGCTGCCCTGGTTGCTGCCACTCTTGATTCCGAATTCCCCTTGCATCAAGCGAATCAGCTGCCGGGCAATCACCAGACCCAGGTTGCCCCCCAGGTGGGTGGCCGAAAGGAAATGCCGGCTGTGCAGTTCGGCGTGCATCAGGGCGTCGCGCTCTTCGGCGTCCATGGGCTCGCCGCTGTCCTGCACGGCAATACGCAGGCGCGGTTTGGTGCTGCGCTCACTGCGTTCGTCGAGCGCCACGACGATCAGGATTTCGCCTTCATCGGTTTTTTTCAGGGCGTTTTCCAGCAGACTCAACAGGGTCTGGCGCAGGCGTGTCGGGTCACCGCTGATCACCCTCGGTACTTGCGGCTGGATGAAGCTGATCAACTCGACGTTTTGCTGCTCGGCCTTGGCGCGGAAGATGCTCAGGCAGTCTTCGATCAGTGCGTTGAGGTCGAACTGCACATCGTCCAGCTCGATCTGCCCGGACTCGAGTTTGGATATGTCGAGAATTTCGTTGATCAGTGTCAGCAGCTCGTTGCCGGCGCTGTGGATAGTCTGCACATAGTCGCGTTGCTTGACCGAAAGCGGTGTGCCCAGCAGTAGTTCGGTCATGCCGAGGACGCCGTTCATCGGGGTGCGGATCTCATGGCTGATCTTCGCCAGGAACTCGGCCTTGGCGTTGATCTCGGCGTTGCTGGCCGCCAGGTCGCGACTGATGCTGAAACGGTCTTCGGTGATGCGGCGCTGACGCTCGCTCAGCGCGATGCTCATCAGCAGGCCACTGATACAGATGAACACCAGCAACGTGGTGATCAGGCCATGGGGTTCGATCAGGGTCAGCCCCAGCAGGGCAGGCAGGATGACCAGTGTCCCGAGGTTGAACACCAGCATGGCGGCAACGAAGAGGCGAGCCGGGCGATAACCTTTTTGCCAGTGATAGGCGCTGATGAACAGCATGCTCAGGCCTGCCAGGGCTACCAGGCCATAGGTAATGAAGTTCAGCGGCAAGGTATTGACGAACAGCAGCATCAGGCCGCAGGCGGTGATGAGCAGGACCTCGCCGAGCAGCAACCGATTCAGCGGGTGTGGCCCGAGCGGGGAGAAAAAGCGATGGGCAAGCATCAGGCCGCAGGGCGCAGTCAGTAGCAGTGCCAGGTAAGCCCCCGGCGTTTGCAGCGCATGCCAGTCCGGTAGCCAGGGGCTGGCGAGGTTCAGCAACAGCAGCAGGCTGAGCATCAACAGCCCTTCGCACGCCGCCAGCCAGAGAGCGCTGTGCGAGCGGGTATAGGCGTAGCGGATGAGATTGTGCAGGATCAACATGGCGATGCAACCGAACAGCAGGCCATAGATCAGCGTCTGGTTCTGGTCGGCAGCTGCGATGATCGCCGATTGCAGGGTGATATAGGGCCGTAACTGGTGGTCAGAGGCCAGTCGCACGTATACATCGAGGGGGTTGTCGCTTTGCGGCAGGGCCAGCATGAAGTCGCTGCTGGGCAATGGCCGCTCGGATTGGGGCTGTTCGTTGCCCGTGCTGGATTGATCGATCAGCTTGTCGCCGTCCAGTACGTACATGTTGAACTGGTGCAGGTCAGGCGCGAACACCCGCAGCAACTGTTCGTGTTTGCCCGGTGTCAGCCTGAATCGCAACCATAGCGCGCCATCGGGTTCAGCCGCGGTTATGCGGTCGGGTTCGATAGGGCTGAATTGATTGGTGTAGCGTGCGGAACGGATGTCGCTCAGTTGCAGGTCGCCCTGTTCGTCGAGCAATACCGCCCAGCCACTGCCTTGCGCGGCCTGGGCCGGTAGCATGCAGAGCAAGGTCAGCAAAGTGACGGTCAAGCTTATGGCAATCCTGAGCCAGCGCACGGCGAAATCCCTTCGTTAGGTTGATGCCAGAATATAACGATGCGCGGCGCCGGAATAGCCAGGCAATAAACCGTGTTCATTGCCTGGCGCGGTGTTTACCTTATTCCTGGCTTTCGCCACGCTCGCGGGCAATGGCGCGGTAGCCAATGTCCTTGCGATAGAAACAGCCTTCCCAGTCAATCGTTGCCGCCAGCTTGTAGGCCTGCTGCTGTGCGGCGTCGACGCTGGCACCCATGGCAGTGGCGCACAACACACGACCACCGGCCGTCACTACCTGACCATCCTTGAGCGCAGTGCCGGCGTGGAAAACCTTGCCTTCCAGTGCGGAGGCTGCATCCAGCCCCTTGATGGCAGCGCCTTTGGCATAGTCACCAGGATAGCCGCCAGCGGCCAGGACGATGCCGACGCTCGGGCGTGGATCCCATTGCGCTTCAACTTTATCCAGTGCCTGGGCCAGGGCGGCCTCGACCAGCAGCACCAGGCTCGACTGCAGGCGCAGCATCACCGGCTGGGTCTCAGGGTCGCCGAAACGGCAGTTGAATTCGATGACTTTTGGGTTGCCAGCCTTGTCGATCATCAGACCGGCGTACAGGAAGCCAGTATAGACGTTGCCTTCCTCGGCCATGCCACGCACGGTCGGCCAGATCACCAGGTCCATGACGCGCTTGTGCACGTCGGCGGTGACCACTGGCGCCGGGGAGTAGGCCCCCATGCCGCCAGTGTTTGGACCGGTGTCGCCGTCGCCGACGCGTTTGTGGTCCTGGCTGGTGGCCATCGGCAGTACGTTCTTGCCGTCGACCATGACGATGAAGCTGGCTTCTTCGCCGTCCAGGAACTCTTCGATGACCACGCGCGAACCTGCATCGCCAAAGGCATTGCCCGCCAGCATGTCGCGCACGGCGTCTTCGGCTTCGGCCAGGGTCATGGCGACGATCACGCCTTTACCGGCGGCCAGGCCGTCGGCCTTGATCACGATCGGAGCGCCTTTTTCACGCAGGTAAGCGAGGGCAGGCTCGATTTCGGTGAAGTTCTGGTAGTCGGCTGTCGGGATCTTGTGGCGAGCCAGGAAATCCTTGGTGAAGGCTTTCGAACCTTCCAGCTGCGCAGCGCCAGCCGTCGGGCCGAAGCAGTCGAGGCCACGGCTGCGGAACAGATCCACGACACCGGCAACCAGCGGCACTTCAGGGCCGACGATGGTCAGGGAAACGTTTTTCTCGGCAAAGTCTGCCAGTTGCTCAAGCGCCAGTACGTCGATGGCGACGTTCTCGCACTTGGCTTCGATGGCGGTACCGGCGTTGCCCGGAGCCACGAACACCTTCTGCACGCGCGGATCCTGAGCCACTTTCCAGGCCAGGGCGTGTTCACGGCCACCGCTGCCAATGATCAAAACATTCATTTCAAAAACCTCGGATGACGCTAATTCTGGAGGCAGCACTAAAGCTGCTTTTCTGTGGGAGCGAGCCTGCTCGCGAAGGCGGTGTGTCAGTCACCTTGGTTGTTACTGACAGATTGCATTCGCGAGCAGGCTCGCTCCCACAGGGAGTCGGTGTATCAGTGACGGAAGTGGCGCATGCCGGTAAATACCATCGCAATGCCAGCTTCGTCTGCGGCTGCAATTACTTCATTGTCACGCATCGAGCCGCCTGGCTGGATTACCGCTGTGATACCAGCCTTGGCTGCATTGTCGATGCCGTCGCGGAACGGGAAGAATGCGTCGGACGCCATGACCGCACCTTGTACCTGAAGGCCAGCATGTTCTGCCTTGATTGCAGCGATACGCGCGGAGTTCACGCGGCTCATCTGGCCGGCGCCGACACCGATGGTCTGGCGGTTCTTGGCGTAGACAATGGCGTTGGACTTTACGTACTTGGCGACTTTCCAGGCGAAGATCAGGTCGTGGACTTCCTGTTCGGTCGGTGCGCGTTTGGTCACGACCTTGAGATCATCGGCGCCGATCATGCCGATGTCACGGCTCTGTACCAGCAGGCCGCCGTTGACGCGCTTGTAGTCCCAGGCCGCCGCACGGTCGGCCGACCACTCGCCGCAGGCCAGCAGGCGCACGTTGGCCTTGGCCGCCACGATGGCGCGGGCTTCTGCGCTGACGCTCGGGGCGATGATCACTTCGACGAACTGACGCTCGACGATAGCCTTGGCGGTCTCGGCGTCCAGTTCACGGTTGAAGGCGATGATGCCGCCGAAGGCGGATTCGGTGTCGGTGGCGTAGGCCAGGTCGTAGGCCTTGCGGATGCCGCCTTCGGCATCAGGGCTGACAGCCACGCCGCACGGGTTGGCGTGCTTGACGATCACGCAAGCCGGCTTGACGAAGCTCTTCACGCATTCCAGCGCGGCGTCGGTGTCGGCGACGTTGTTGTACGACAGCTCCTTGCCTTGCAGTTGGGTCGCGGTGGCGATGCCGACTTCGGCAGGCTTGGCTTCAACATAGAACGCCGCGCTCTGGTGCGGGTTCTCGCCGTAGCGCATTTCCTGGGCCTTGATGAACTGGCTGTTGAAGGTGCGCGGGAACTCGCTGCGACCTTCTGTACTGAGAGTGTCAGCAGCCTGGTTCACGGTGCCCATGTAGTTGGCGATCATGCCGTCGTAGGCGGCGGTGTGCTCGAAGGCCTTGAGCATCAGGTCAAAACGTTGAGCGTAGGTCAGGCCGCCGGCCTTGAGGTTTTCCAGGACGCTGGCGTAATCGCTGGCGTTGACCACGATGGCTACGTCCTTGTGGTTCTTGGCCGCGGAACGGACCATGGTCGGGCCGCCGATGTCGATGTTCTCGATGGCGGTCGGCAGGTCGCAGCCAGGCTTGTTGATGGTGGCTTCGAACGGGTACAGGTTGACCGCTACCAGGTCGATCGGCTTGATGCCGTGCTCGTTCATGATGGCGTCGTCGATACCGCGACGACCGAGGATCCCGCCGTGGATTTTCGGGTGCAGGGTCTTCACCCGGCCGTCCATCATCTCGGCAAAACCGGTGTAATCAGCGACTTCCACTGCAGCAACGCCGTTGTCCTGCAGTAGCTTGAACGTTCCGCCGGTGGAGAGGATCTCGACGCCCAGGGCTTCAAGCTCCTTGGCGAATTCGAGGATCCCGGTCTTGTCGGAAACGCTGATCAGGGCGCGGCGGATCGGCAGGCGGGTAGTCTGGTCGGTCATCTCAATGTCCATCAAAAGCAAAGGAAGTCAGCAAAAAAGGCGGCCGGTTTTACGCGGGCGCCTTTCTGGTTTGATTGAATGCTTACAGCAAATCGTACTGCTTGAGTTTCTTGCGCAGCGTGCCCCGGTTCAGCCCGAGCAGCTCGCTGGCCTTGGTCTGGTTGCCCTTGACGTAGTTCATCACGCACTCGAGCAGGGGAGCCTCGACTTCGGAGAGCACCAGGTTATACACATCCGTGACGGCAGCGCCCTCAAGGTGGGCGAAATAATTGTGCAGCGCCTTCTCGACACTCCCGCGAAGGGTCTGGCCCTCTTCGCTCGGTGTATTGAGGTGCTGTTTCAAATTCACGTTGTCGCTCACGGGTGTTGTTCCACTCACTAAAGTCTCGGTCATCATCGTCATGCGGCCACCCACTCTCCGTCCCCTGTCAGGCTCTTGTAACGTTCGGCGAAAAACGCCTGAACGTTGGCGCATTGTGTATCCGTACCATCCAAACGATTGAAGTGGGCGCGAAACTCCCTGGCGCCCGGCAGGGTTGCGAGATACCAGCCCACATGCTTTCGAGCAATGCGCACTCCCATGACATCGCCATAGAAGACGTGCAGGGCGGCCAGATGCTCTAGCAGAATGCGTTCCACCTCGATCAGTTCCAGCGCCGGGAGTTTCTCGCCGGTACGCAGGAAATGGTCGATCTCGCGAAAAATCCACGGCCGCCCTTGGGCGGCCCGGCCAATCAGCAGGCCATCGGCTCCGGTCGCGTCGAGCACGTACCGGGCTTTTTCCGGCGAGTCGATATCGCCGTTGGCGAAGACCGGAATCGACACTGCCTGCTTGATCGCGGCAATGGTGTCGTACTCGGCTTCACCGGTGTACAGGTCGGCACGGGTGCGGCCATGCACTGCCAGCGCCGTAATGCCTGCCTGTTCGGCGATTTTCGCCACCGTCAGGCCGTTCTTGTTGTCCCGGTCCCAACCGGTCCGGATCTTCAGGGTGACCGGCACATCGACCGCGGCCACGACAGCCTGCAGGATCTCGGTTACCAGGGGTTCATCCTTCAACAGGGCGGAACCGGCAGCCTTGTTGCAGACTTTTTTTGCCGGACAGCCCATGTTGATATCAATAATCTGCGCGCCCATTTCAACGTTGGCACGGGCGGCGTCCGCCAGCATCTGCGCGTCCCCACCGGCGATCTGTACCGAGCGTGGCTCGGGATCACCTTCGTGGATCATGCGCATGCGCGACTTGCGGGTGTTCCACAAACTCATGTCGCTGGTGACCATTTCCGAGACAACCAGTCCCGCGCCCAAGCGTTTGCACAGCTGACGAAAGGGCTGGTCGGTGACGCCCGCCATGGGGGCGAGAATCAAGCTGTTATGTAATGTGTATGGGCCGATGCGTACCGCCGACATAGGACTTCCCTGTTGTGGGGCCGGATCATGAGAGTTCGAAAAAGGGTTGGCATGATACCCGCTCTCGATGACTGGATAAAGGCTGAATTGAACAAAATCTGAACAGTTATTCTGTTATTACCCGTGGTTTGGTTTGCCGGGTGGAGTCAAAAAGCCGACATCAATCCGGGGTCGATGAGGCGTTTCACTCTGGGGAGTGAAAGCTCAAACTGTAGTTCACGGCTTTGGCGCCGGGGTCGAGAATGTCCAGGGCGATGTGGATCGGCGTTTGCGGTGGCATTTCCGCCATGCCTTCAAGATCGCCATTGAGGTACTCACCGGGTTTGAAGCGGCGGCTGGCGATCAGGTGGCCATTGAGGTCGGCGAAGCGCAGTTCCAGCAGCGGGAAGGGCTGTGAGAAGGGCGCGCGGTTATAGATGATCGCATCGACCACCAGGGCGCCATTGAACTCGGGATGGCTACGTACCACCAGGTTGCTGCTTTTGATTTTCGCGATGTCGACTTTGGAGGGCACGGTGCAGCCGACTTGCGGGCAGAGTTGCTGGAACCATGGACGATATTGATCCTGTCGTGCCAGTTCGTCGAAATGATAGGCGATGTACTGGCCGGCGAGGGCGCCAGCGGCAATCAGCACCAGCAGCGACCACAACAGCCGTCGGCCCCAGGGCGAGCGGCGTTTTTGCCAATCCAGTTGCAGCGGATCGTCGGTCAGGTCTTGCAGCACTTCGGCGCGCACGCCCGGCTCACTGCGTTCGCGTCGTTTGCGCAGCGGTTCGATCGAGGGCAGGTTGTCGTCGATTTCTTTTTCGTCGGTGGCCGATAGGTGTTCGTGGTTCAGCGGCGCATCGAGAGGGTCGTGCAATCGCAGTTGGGGTGGCTGCGGCTCGTCGTCCAGATCAACCGGTTCCAGGGACAGTGAAGGTTCGGTACGTGAGGCTTTGCCCGGTTCGGCCGTGGGCTCTGGCGTTTCAAGGCTGCCGAGCGGTTCGTCGACTTGCGCACGATCGGCGGCCGAGTCACTGAACAGGCTGTCGGACCACGGCTGATCGTCATCCTGCCCGGTGCTGTCGCGACGGGCGCTCAGCGAGTCGTCGCGATGGCGACCGAGTTCGGTGGCCGGCTGGATCTCCCGCTGTTCGAGCCGGGCAAGCTCTTCGTCGAGGTCGAGACTGTCCAGATCCAGTTCGGTCGCGCTCCATTGCTTTTGGCTGATGGCGCGCGGCGGCGATGGTTCGAGGGGCTCCGCAGGCTGCACAGGCGGGATCGGTGTCGCTACCGGTGGTTCCTTGCCGGCCTGTTCAAGCAACTGTTTGGCGGCATTGAACACCTGCAGGCAGGCGCCGCAACGAACCACGCCACGCGCCACGCTCAACTGGGCATGGCTGACGCGGAAGCTGGTTTGGCAATGCGGGCACTGGGTGACGAAGCTATCGGTCATGCGGCGATCCGGATTATGCAGGCGGTCATTCTAGCGCCGACGGCCAGTGATGCGCACCCAGCCATCGCGATTGGCGATCGGGTCCAGATCGAAGTCCCTGGCGTAGGCGGCAGCGACTTCGTCGCCTTGTTCAGCGAGGATGCCCGACAGTGCCAGGCGACCACCCGGCTTGACCAGGCCGGACAACTGCGGTGCCAGGGAAACCAGTGGGCCAGCGAGAATGTTGGCCACCAGTACGTCGGCTTGGACCTGCGGAAGGTCTTGCGGCAGGTACAGTGGAAACAGCTCTTCGGCAATATTGTTGCGTCCGGCGTTGTCGCGGGAGGCTTCGAGAGCCTGAACATCGATATCGGTGCCGACGGCCTGTTTGGCGCCCAGCAGCAGGGCGGCAATCGCCAGAATCCCTGAGCCGCAGCCGAAGTCCAGCACGTTGCAGTCCTTCAGATCCTGACCGTCGAGCCATTCCAGGCACAGTGCGGTGGTCGGGTGGGTGCCGGTGCCGAATGCCAGACCCGGGTCCAGCAGCAGATTCACTGCATCAGGCTCCGGCGCGGCGTGCCAGCTCGGCACGATCCACAGGCGCTGGCCGAAACGCATTGGCTGGAAATTGTCCATCCAGCTGCGTTCCCAGTCCTGGTCTTCGATCACTTCGCTGTGGTGTTCAGGCAGCGGGCTGCCGGTCAATAGCTCCAGATGGGCGAGTACCGGGCCGGGCTCGGTACCGCCTTCGAACAGGGCCAGCAGGTGCGTATGCGACCACAGCGGCGTGGTGTTGAGTTCCGGCTCGAAGATCGGCTGATCTTCGGCGTCCATGAAGGTCACCGACACGGCGCCCACTTCAAGGAAAGCGTCTTCATAGGTTTCGGCTTGTTCTGGGCTGATGGCGAGGCGTACTTGCAGCCAAGGCATGGCGGGCACCTTTGAAAAATGTTGATTGCAGCCTAGCGGGCTGCGAGAAGCGCGCAAGTTTACGCGAGCGCGGGGCTTTTGTGGGAGTCCACTGTACTTGTGGGAGCGAGCAGGCTCGCTCCCACAAGGGGTAGATGATACGTCCAGAAACAACAAAGCCGCCCAAGGGCGGCTTTGTCGATGGGGTCGAAGCTTAGTGCTTCTCGCCAGCCAGCTTGTGCTCGAGGTAGTGAATGTTCACGCCCCCTTTGCAGAAGCCTTCGTCACGAGTCAGGTCGCGGTGCAGCGGGATGTTGGTCTTGATCCCGTCGACCACGATTTCGTCCAGCGCATTGCGCATGCGCGCCATGGCTTCGTCACGGGTTGCGCCGTAGGTGATCAGCTTGCCGATCAACGAATCGTAGTTCGGCGGAACGGCATAGCCGCTGTACAGGTGCGAATCGACGCGAACGCCGTTGCCGCCTGGAGCGTGGAAATGCTTGACCGTGCCTGGGCTCGGCATGAAGGTTTTCGGGTCTTCGGCGTTGATCCGGCATTCCAGTGCGTGACCGCGGATGACGACGTCATCCTGGGTGAACGACAGCTTGTTGCCGGCGGCGATGCTGAGCATCTCCTTGACGATGTCGATGCCGGTGACCATTTCCGATACCGGGTGCTCTACCTGAACACGAGTGTTCATCTCGATGAAGTAGAAACGACCGTTCTCGTACAGGAACTCGAAAGTGCCTGCGCCACGGTAACCGATGTCGATGCACGCCTGGACGCAGCGAGCCAGGACTTCCTCGCGCGCGTTCTCGTCGATGCCCGGTGCCGGCGCTTCTTCGAGAACTTTCTGGTGACGACGTTGCAACGAGCAGTCGCGGTCGCCCAGATGGATAGCATGACCCTGGCCATCGGAAAGAACCTGGACTTCCACGTGGCGTGGGTTGGTCAGGAACTTTTCCAGATAGACCATCGGGTTGCCGAACGCCGCGCCGGCTTCGGAGCGGGTCAGTTTGGCCGAGGCAATCAGGTCTTCTTCTTTGTGCACAACGCGCATGCCGCGACCACCACCGCCGCCAGCGGCCTTGATGATCACCGGGTAACCGACTTCGCGACCGATGCGCAGAGCGGTTTCTTCGTCTTCCGGCAGCGGGCCGTCAGAGCCCGGAACAGTCGGTACGCCAGCGGCGATCATGGCGTGCTTGGCCGATACCTTGTCGCCCATCAGGCGAATGGTTTCGGCTTTCGGGCCAATGAACGCGAAGCCGGATTTCTCGACCTGCTCGGCGAAATCGGCGTTTTCCGCAAGGAAACCGTAGCCCGGGTGAATGGCGGTGGCGCCAGTCACTTCGGCTGCAGCAATGATTGCCGGAATGTGCAGGTAGGAGTGGGCGGCCGATGCCGGACCGATGCAGACGGATTCGTCTGCCAGGCCCAGGTGCATCAGTTCCTTGTCAGCCTTGGAGTAAACGGCGACGGTCTTGATGCCCATCTCTTTGCAGGCGCGCAGGATCCGCAGGGCGATCTCACCGCGGTTGGCGATCAGAACTTTTTCCAACTTCGCAGTCATCAAAGGCTCTCCGCGGTTCAAACGATGGTGAACAGCGGTTGGTCGTACTCAACCGGCTGGCCGTCTTCGACGAGGATGGACTCGATCACACCGCTGGTTTCAGCTTCGATGTGGTTCATCATCTTCATGGCTTCAACGATGCACAGGGTGTCGCCTTTCTTCACAGTCTGGCCGACTTCCACGAAGGACGGCGAGGTTGGCGAAGACTTGCGATAGAAAGTACCGACCATCGGCGAACGGGCAACGGCACCGTTCAGTGCCGGGGCGGCAGCAGCAGGTGCAGCAGCGGCAGCGACAGCCGGAGCGGCGGCAGCGGCAGGTGCGGCAGCCGGAGCAGGCATTGGAGCCGGCGCGTAGTACTGCTGGGCCGGGGTCTTGCTATGACGGCTGATGCGTACGGACTCTTCGCCTTCCTTGATCTCGAGCTCGTCGATGCCGGACTCTTCCAGCAGTTCGATCAGTTTCTTAACTTTACGGATATCCATGAATCATCAACTCCCAAGGGTCGGTCAGGGGCGTTTAAGCTTGTTGTTCAAGCTGTTGCCTGTCTTTCAAGCTGCTCTAGGGCGGCCTCCAGGGCCAGTCGATAACCGCTGGCGCCAAGGCCGCAGATCACTCCCACCGCTACGTCGGAGAAGTAAGAGTGATGGCGGAAAGGTTCGCGTTTGTGCACGTTAGACAAATGCACTTCGATGAATGGGATGCTCACCGCCAGCAGCGCGTCACGTAATGCGACACTTGTATGTGTAAAAGCTGCCGGATTGATCAAAATGAAGTCCACGCCTTCGCTGCGGGCAGCGTGAATACGGTCGATCAATTCGTACTCGGCATTGCTTTGCAGGTGCAGCAAATGGTGACCGGCTTCGCGGGCACGGCGTTCCAGGTCCTGGTTGATCTGCGCCAGCGTCGTGGCGCCGTAGGTACCCGGTTCGCGAGTGCCGAGCAGGTTCAGGTTGGGTCCGTGCAATACGAGTAGTGTCGCCATCGGCGGTTCCTTTGTTATCCGTGAGCAATTGTCAGAACCCGGCGACTATGCCGCAAAGCCTTTGTGACTGTCCAGTTCTCTGCAATAGCCAGCACGATGACCGATGTTTGCGCGAAATATATGACTGCTTGATTAAATTTGGTCATTGGCCCTGGTAACACGTTCGGCGAAGTCTTTGGCGCTGATCTCGCCAATCACCCGCACATCGGCGCGTTCGACGCCGTCCTTGCCGAAAAACATCAGGGCCGGTGGACCGAACAACTGGTAACGGTCGAGCAGGGCGCGTTGTTCGGCGTTGCTGGCGGTGATGTCGAAGCGGATCAGCCGGTAACCCTTGAGGCGTTCGACGACGATCGGGTCGTTCAGCACCTCATGTTCGATGACTTTGCAGCTGATGCACCAGTCGGCGTACCAGTCGAGCAGCAGCGGTGTGCCGGATGACCGTGCGTCGGCGAGTGCGCGATCCAGATCGGCCGGTGTGCTGACGGTTTGCCAGCTGCTGGTGTTTTGTACAGGTCCGTTGCTGTCAGCGATACGGGGCTGGCCAATCGGGTTGAGCGGGTCGGTCTGGCCGCTGAAGGCGCCATACCAGCAGGCCAATGCGTAAAATAGCAGGAACATGCCGAGCAATTGGCCCAGGCGTTTGCGTGGTGGTTTATAGACGAACTCCAGCGCGCCCATGAACAGGCCGACGCCGCCCGCCAGCAAACCGATCAGCAACAAGGTGACCTGACCCGGCAGGACGCGGCTGAGCAGGCCGACGGCCAACCCGAGCAACAACACACCAATTGCGTTTTTCACGTAGACCAGCCACGGGCCGCTTTTCGGCAACCAGGCTGCGCCGCCGGTGGCCACCAGCAACAGCGGGGCGCCCATGCCGAGGCCGAGCATGAACAGTTTCAAGCCGCCGCCCAGCGCATCGCCACTAGCGCTGATGTATAGCAGCACGCCGGCCAATGGCGCCGAAACACAGGGTGAAACCAGCAGGCTGGAGACCACGCCCAACACCGCGGCACCCCACAGTGACCCGCCTTTGGTGCGACCGGCGATGCGGTCCAGACGACTGCTGATGGCGTGCGGCAGCTTCAGTTCGAAGACGCCGAACATCGCCAGTGCGAACAGCGCAAAAAACATCGCGAAAGGCACCAGCACCCATGCCGATTGCAATCGCGCCTGCAGATTGAGCTGGGCACCGAACAGGCCCATCAGCGCACCGAGCAGGGCAAAGCAGGCGGCCATCGGCAGTACATAGGCCAGCGACAGGTTGAAACCGCGCCAGCCGCCAATCTGGCCGCGCAGTACCACGCCGGACAGGATCGGCAGCATGGGCAGCACGCAGGGCGTGAACGTCAGGCCCAGGCCTGCGAGGAAGAACAATGCCAGTTCGTGCCAGTTCCATTGATAGGCCGTTGCCGGAGCGCCGCTGCCCTCGATGCTCAAGCGCTCGGTTTCCGGCGGATAGCACAGGCCTTTGTCGGCGCAACCCTGATAGGTCACGGCCAGGGTGAAGGCGCGCTGGTCGGTGCGCGGCACCTCGACGTCGAGAATGCCGTGGTAGACCTCGACATCGCCGAAGTATTCATCGTGCTTTTTTTGGCCGTCTGGCAGTTTCGCGGTGCCGAGAGCGACATCGGCCGGATCGGCGCGAAATTGAAAACGGTGGCGGTAGAGGTAATAACCTTCGGTGGCGACGAAGCGCAGCTTGATCGATTGCGGCGTGCTGTCTACCAGACTCAGTTGGAAGGCTTCACGCACCGGCAGGAAGTCGGCGCTGTTGTTGATCGAGCCCAGGCTTGAACTGGGGCGATTCTCCAGCAAGCCAGTGGCGCTGGCCGGCAGGGCGAACACTAAAAACAGCAGGCAGAGCAAACGGCGCATGACGGTCTCGCGTATCGGAATTGGGGGGATGATAGCGGACAGTTGCGGGGGTGGGCAG
>NZ_NEJH01000007.1 GCF_002113025.1 Pseudomonas sp. B28(2017)
GGAGGCCGCGATACCCCGTAGCGACACCGGAGCGAGGGAACCCGAAGCGCAGCGTAGGGCCCCTGGTGGGGCAAGAATTTTTGCTTACTTTTTTTTCGAATGAAAAAAGTAAGGCGCCGTAAGGGCGCAAAGGTGATTCAGCGCCACCCTGGCAAATGGATAAGCTCGCAGCACTCACAGCACTCACAGCACTCACAGCTACAGAGCAAAAAAACTTTCCCGACAATCCGAGAAGAACCTTTATTTGCCTTTCCAGACAACGTAAATCCCTCGTAGGAGCGAGCTTGCCCGCGAAGAACCAGAGAACACCGCGTTAATTCAGGCTGCCCGCGTCATCGTTGACCACCATCGCGAGCGGGCTCGCTCCTACAGGGATCAGGGGTGTTCCTGGACGGTCACCGTCGCGGTGGTCCCGGCGCGCAATTTGTCTTTACCGACATAGTCGGCATCGATCTCGATCCGCACCGGCACCCGCTGTGCCAGTTTGACCCAGGTGTAACTGGGGTTGATGTTGGCCAGCAGTCGTCCGCCCGGCAGGTTTTCCCGGTCGGCAATGGCGAAGGCAATGCTCTGCACTTTGCCGCCGAACGTTTCGCCACTCATCAACTCGATCTTCACCCGGTCGCCCTCCCCGATCCGTGGCAGCTTGGTTTCTTCAAAGTAACCACTGACATAGAACGAGTCGCTGTCCACCAGTGCCAGCAATGGACTGCCGGCCGAGGCGTAGTCGCCCTCCCGGGTCAGCAGATTGGTGACATATCCGGTCACTGGGGAGACGACGTGGGTACGCTGCAAGTCGAGCTCGGACTGGGTCAGTGCCGCGATGGCCAGTTGCACGTTGGCCTGGGCCAACACCAGGTTGGCCTGATTACGCAGCAAGTCAGCCTGAGCCACCGACACATCGGTGTTGGCTTTTTCCCACTCTTCGCCGGAAATCGCCGAACGATCCTTGAGCGTGCGCCGCCGTTGCTCCTCGCTCTGACGTTGCTTGAGCAAGGCTTCGCTGGCGGTAATGGCCGCCTGGGCTTGCCCGAGCGAGGCTTTCGACACCTCAACGGCACGTTTGGCATGTTCCACCGCCAGCGTGTAACGCGCCGGATCGATCTCCAGCAGCGCCTGGCCTTTGTTCACGTGTTGGTTGTCCTGCACGGCCAGGCTGACGATTCGCCCGGAAACATCGGCGGACAAGGTCACCACGTCGGCACGTACCCGGGCATCCCGGGTCCAGGGTGCGCGGGTGTAGTGCTCCCAGGCGAACCAGCCCAGGATAAGGGCCAGCAGCACCACCGCTACTGTCGTGAGTCGGGAAAGGATGTTCTTCAAGGCATCAGGCCCCCATCACCAGTATCAACGTGGCGCAGACACAAACGTACAACGCGCCTTCGAACAACGCCTCATGCCAGACAAACTGCAGCACACCGAGGCGCCGCAACGTCCAGTCCAGCAACAGGAAAATCGGCAGGCCCAACAGCAGCGCCTGAGCAATCGGGGGCAGATAGGCACCACCCACTTCCAGATCAATGGGCAAGGACAGGGTCTCCTTCAAGGCCAGCGGGTTGAAAATAGCCGCGATAACGCTCGACGAACGACACCACGATCAGCAGCGCCACACGCATGCGGAACACTGACCACAAGCGCTCATGCACATCGGTATGCAGGGCATCCAGTTCGTCGCCCAGGGTGCGCAGGTTATCAAGCACCTGCGTCACTTCGACCCCGGGCCGGCCGGCGACCAGCCTTCCCGTGTCCCGAACGGTCGAAAACAGACGGCTCTGCAGATCCGGGCTGAGCAGTGCATTGTTCTGCCCCTGCTGCCTGAGTTGATTCAGGGCAATGCCAAGCGCCATGCAGCCCAGGCTGACCTGGAACAGTTCACGGGACTGTGGCTCCTGCGTCGCCGGTAGCAGCCCCAGCATCATGGTCAACCGATCGACCATTCGGCTCTCGAACGCGAACTGCTGTTCATCGGTCGCCGAGGTTTTCAGCAAGGCGTATACCTGCTCGCCGTTCTCCTTGTGGAGCCGGCGCATGCGCAAGTCCGGCCGGAACGGAAAAACCAGTGCGTAGACACTCAACGCAAGTACGGTTGCACAGGTATAAGCCCCGGCAAATTCGAACCACTGGTTGGCGGTATTTTGTCCAATGCCCACGTTCAACGGGCCGAGCAACAGAAACGTCGTGAGCCCCAGGCCAATGCCGGTACCGGTGGTGGGTGGGCTGGCCAACCCCACCGCAGCCGCGTAAAGCAACGGCACCAGCAGCAAGGCAAGCATCTCGAAATTGCTGATCATTGGCACAAACATGAACTGAAGCAGCGCAGACGCCACCAGCGCCAGGCCGAATCCCCGCGCGTAGCTTTGAACCGCGAGCAGCGGCCGGGGAAACGTCGACATCAGCGAGCACAGGATACCCAGCAGCACCATGCCGGCTCGCGCACCGTCCCAGCCGGTTTCGATCCAGATCAGGCCGGCGATCAACAGCGCGGAAAAGGCCCGGATGGCATTCATGGTCGCCAGGGTGAAGTCCAGGTGCAGCGGATTTTCGCGCCCGCGAAACACGCTGCTGGCAGGTCGTCCGCTCTGGATGGCATCACTCAACTCCAGAATCTGCTCAAGCTGCTGCAGCAGACGTGCCTGCTCCCAGCGCAGCGACCAGGCCAGCGAGCGCAAGGTGGCCGGCAGCGGCTCGGTCAATTGTTCGGCCCTGTAGGCCAGCTCATCAAAGCGTTGTTGCAGCGACGTGAAGCGATGGCGCTGTTCACTGGACAGCGATCGCCCCTTGCGCGCCAGCTCATCGAGAAAGGCCAGTTCTTCGGCGCGCAGCCGTTGAATTTCTTCAGGCAGCTCGCCCTCCCAGCGCTCGGTCAACAGCAGTCGCTGGTGGCGCAGGGCTGTCAGTCGCGCGGTCAACAACACCAATTGATTGCCCAACAGTTGCACCAGGCCGTTGGCACTGCGTAACCGGGGCGCATCGTAGTACATGTGCCGGCGCACGCCTTCCAGGCCGCTGATCTGGCCCAGCAGCTGCATTTGCCGTTGCTGGAAGTCGGCTTCGCTCTCTTCGGTTCGGATCACGGCGCTGGCGTGGGTGGCCAGCAGCCGGGTGATTTGATCGATCCTGGCGAAGTAATCCCGGGCAACGGCTTCCGGCCTGGCGGTGAGCAGGCTGACCACGCACACGCAGGCAACCGCCAGCAAGGTTTCGGTGAGGCGAGTCACGGCCAGCAAAAAGGTGCCGTCCTGATCGGGAATCGCCAGCAGCGCGATGACCACGGCGGTGTAACCACTGAGCACGAATGCCCCGGAACTGGTGTAGCGCAAGAGCGTGCCACCGGCGGTGCACAGCGCCAGCCAAAGGGCCAGGGTGGTGATGAACGGCATCGGCGCCTGCGGAAAAATCGCCATGATCGCCACCGCTACGACCGCCCCCATGGTGGTCCCGATGACTTGGCCAAAACTGCGGGCCAGCACCATGCCGCCCAGTGGCTGGCTGATGATGACCACGGCCATGATCGACCACTTGGGCTGGTCCAGATCGAACAGGAACGCCAGGTACAGGGTCAACAAACCGGCCGCGATGGTTCGCAGGGCAAACAGCAATACCCCGGGCCCGGGGTTGAGCATGGCCTTGAAGTACTGCAACAACGCTTGCATGGGAACACTCGTCGAGACACCTCCAGCAAGCGTAGTCACTGTGGCGGAGCCTCGAAAGGTTTTGCTGTCGGCACCGCTTGCAGGCCCGTTTATTGTCGGCTGAAGGGCTTTTCAACGGTTTGATTCGCCAGTGAGCGTCGTCAAGGTTTGACTCAAAGCCTGGCCTGACCGAAGCTGGCGCCTTTGCAAAAGCTCGTCAGCTTCCGGATTCCTGCATGCCCAAGTCCCGCCGCTATCTGTTTATCAGCCTCTTCGCCCTGCTCGTCGTTGGCCTTGCGTGGTTTTCCCTGCGCGATACCACCCCGGTAGTTCCCGAAGCCATCCAGCATGGCTACAGCGAAGCGCTGGCGGCTGCCCGGGCCGGTCAACCAGGTGCTGCGCGGGTGCTCTATCAGCAGTTGGGTCGTCCGGACCTGTCCCCCAAGCGCCGTGTCTGGTTGCATGCCGAGTTGCCCAATTATCCAAGCTCGGTGGCCCTGAAACTGGCGAATGCCGACTTGCAGAACGAGTCGCCCGAGGTGCGAATCGCCGCGATCAGGAGCATCAGCGGGCTGGTACCGAACGGCCAGCGCAGTTTATTGCTGGGGCCATTGCTCGATGACAGCGAACAGAGCGTGCGGCTGGCCGCCATCAACGCGCTGCTGGGTTTGTCCCCGGATGAACTCGGTTTGTACTTCGGGCCGCTGGAACAAGCCATCGATGCCTGGGAGCAAGTGCTCAAGAGTGAGCCGCAAAGCGCCGAAAACCATTACCAACTGGCCCGGCTGCACCTGCACAACGCCGAACTCAAGGAAGCGCAACAGGCGCTGGACAACACCCTGCGCCTGGCGCCGGACAACCTGCCGGCGCTGGTGCTGCAGATCGAAGTGCTGGATAAACAGGGCCAGAACGACGCCGCCCGGCAGCTGCTGGCCAGGCAACTCCAGGCGCAACCCGATTCGGCCTACCTGCAACATGCCCTGGGGCTCTGGTTGCTGCATCACAACCAAAGCGAATTCGCCCTCCTCGGCCTGTCCAAGGCCGTTGAACTTGAGCCGAACAACCGCGATTACCGCTTCGACCTGGCCACCACGTTGCATGTCGAACAGGAACTGGAAGCGGCTCAGAAACAATTGCAGGAAATCGTTCAGCGCCATCCGAATGATCGCAAGGCCCGGGTGCTGCTGATCAATTACTGGAAGGAAAGCGGGCAACTGCAAAACGTGCAGATCCTGTTGGCCCAACTCGAACAGATGAACCCCGATGATCCGGCGCTGCAACAGGGGCTTTGACCCCGACTGAAACTTCGTTAAGCCCTCATCCCGGCCAAGGGTGTTGACGGCGAAGGTAGGGGAGATGATCCGCGGCGGAACGCTTACGAAAGCATGTCCTGCATCAATTCCTGCAACTTATCCAGATCGAACGGTTTGTCCAGGATCGGCGCCTTGCGTGTGATCGGGCTGTCGGTCTCGCGGATTTCCTGGGCATAGCCACTGATGAAAATCACCTTGAGTTCCGGTCGCAGCTTCACGGCGGGCTCGGCGATCTGCACGCCGGAGATGCCACCGGGCAGGCGGAAGTCGGTGATCATCATGTCCAGGTGCGGTTTGCTCGCCAGGATCTCAAAAGCCTGTTCGCCGTTTTCGGCCTGCAATACGCGGTAACCCTCGCCCGACAGATAAGCAGACAGCACCATCAGAATCGAGGGGTCGTCCTCGACGACGAGTACTACATCTTGTGCATCTTCGCTCATGGGAAGCCTTTGTTCGGTCAATTGCTGCTGATACGACCGTGGGGTCGATCAGAGGTTGCGTTTATCCGGCTGTTTTCCTGCAGCGGCAGACAAACGCGAAACAAGGCGCCTTCGCCAATCCTGCTCTGGACCGTAATAGTACCGCCATGGGCGGTCACAATCTGTTCTGAAATAAACAATCCCAGACCCAGCCCGGCGACGGCGTGCCTGGCCGATACCCGTTCGAACTGCTGGAAAATCCGCTGCTGGTTTTCCTCGCTGATGCCGATCCCCTGGTCCCGCACGTCCACCAGCGCCGTGTTCCCTTCACTGTAGACCTTCACCGAGACCGGGCTCTTGGCCCCGTAGCGCAAGGCGTTGGTCAACAGGTTGGAAATGACCTGTTCAATACGAAACTCATCCCAGTTTCCGATCACCGGCTGCTCGGCATCCAGCGTGACCGACGTCTCGGCGGCGTCGATTTGCCGGGAAAAGTTATGCAACAGGTCGCGAACCAGCGCCGAAAGGTCGAAGCGTGTCGGCCGGATCGACAACTTTCCGGTGCGAATGCGCGAAACATCGAGCATGTCTTCGATCAAGCGAATGAGGCTTTTGATCTGCCGCTCGTCGCGGTCGACCATGGCGTGCATCTTGTCCAGGGTGAAAGCGGCGGCGTTGTCCCGGGCCAGGTGCATCTTGCGCAACTGGGTTTCCAGGATCAGGCCGTTGAGCGGCGTGCGCACTTCGTGGGCGACGATGGACATGAAGTCATCGCGCATGCGCACCGCCTGTTCCAGTTCCAGTCGGGTGTCTTGCAGTTGCTCGAGCAATGCCTCCTGCTCACGGCGCCCCTGCTCCAGGGCCAGTACTTGTTCCTGCATCGCCTTGCTCTGGCGATAAAGATCGACGAACACATTGACCTTGCTCTTGACCGCATGGATGTCCAGTGGCTTGTGCAGGAAGTCCACGGCACCGCTTTCATAGCCCTTGAACGCGTAGTTCAGTTCACGCCCGGCGGCGCTGACGAAAACGATCGGGATGTTCCTGGTTTTTTCCGTGCCACGCATCAGCTCGGCCAGCTCGAAGCCATTCATGCCGGGCATCTGCACATCGAGGATGGCCATGGCGAATTCGTGTTGCAGCAGCAGTGACAAGGCTTCGTCGGCGGACAACGCCTTGTACACGATCCGGTCCTCACGCTTGATCAGCGCTTCGAGCGCCAGCAGATTCTCCGGCAGATCGTCGACGATCAGCAGCTTGGCCTGGACATGACTCAGCATGCGATTCGTTCCAGCTCGCGCGCGCCACCGACAGAGACACCGATCACGATCGCTTCGATAGCTGGCAGGTTCGTTGCACTGCTCATGATTTTCGGTAGATCCGTTCTTGTTTGACCAGCGGCTCGAACTGATTGCCGAAGGCTGAAAAATTCGGGGTTTCCTTACTGCCCAACACCAAAAAACCGCGATGGCAGAGGGATTCATGAAACAGCCCGAACGCCCGATCCTGAAGCTTCTTATTGAAATAAATCAGTACATTACGACATGAAATTAATTGAATTTCTGAAAATACACTGTCCGTCGCCAGGCTGTGATCGGCGAAGGTCACGTTCTCGCGCAGTGCCTTGTCGAAAATCGCGTACCCATAAGCCGCCGTATAGTAGTCGGCAAACGAACACTGGCCACCGGCCTGCTGATAGTTAGCAGTGTAGGTGCGGACATTCTCCATCGAGAAAATCCCTTGCCTGGCTTTTTCCAGGGAGCGCGGATTGATGTCGGTGGCGTAGATGATCGTGCGGTCGAGCAGGCCCTCTTCGCGCAGCAGAATGGCCATTGAATACACCTCTTCACCGGTGCTGCATCCGGCGATCCAGATCTTGATCGAAGGGTAGGTTCGCAGCAGCGGCACCACTTCCCTGCGGATGGCCAGGAAGTGCGAAGGGTCGCGAAACATCTCGCTGACTGGAATGGTCAACAATTGCAGCAACTGCATGAAGGCCGTCGGATCGTGCAGGACCTTTTCCTGCAGCGCCGAGATGGTATTGCACTCGAACTGACTCATCGCATGGTTGACCCGGCGCTTGATCGAAGCACCGGAATAATCACGAAAATCGTAGCTGTACTTGAGATAGATCGCCTCGGTCAACAAGCGCAATTCGATTTCGGTATTTCGCTCCACTGAAACATTGCGCTCCACTAGATACGTTCCATCTTCGGTAACCACACACGAATCAGCGAAAACAGGCGATCCAGGTCGATGGGCTTGGCCAGGTAATCGTTGGCTCCGGCCTGCAGGCAGCGCTCCTGATCGTCCTTCATGGCCTTGGCGGTCACCGCGATGATCGGCAGCTTGCGCCAGCGCGGGTCCTTGCGGATTGCAACAGTGGCTTCGAAACCATCCATCTGCGGCATCATCACGTCCATCAACACCAGATCGATGTCCTCCACTTCATTCAATCGTTCAATCGCTTCGCAGCCGTTGCGGCCAATGACCACGACTGCGCCCTTTTGCTCCAGCGCGCTGGTGAGGGCGAAAATGTTGCGCACATCGTCGTCCACCAGCAGCACCTTGCGGCCTTCGAAGACCTTGTCGCGGCTGCGGGCGACCTTGAGCATCTTCTGCCGCTCATGGGACAACCGCGATTCGACTTGGTGCAGAAAAAGCGTCACCTCGTCCAACAGCCGCTCCGGAGAGCGTGCCCCCTTGATGATGATCGAACGCGAATACTTGCGCAGCTCGGCCTCTTCATTGCGGGTCAGGTTGCGCCCGGTATAGACGATGACGGGCGGAAAGGAGCAGATGTCTTCGGTGGACATGCGCTTGAGCAGGTCACTGCCGAGCATGTCGGGCAGTTTGAGGTCGATGATCATGCAATCGAATACGCACGTGCGTAGCAGGTCCAGCGCCTCCTGTGCCAGACCAACGGCGGTGATCTCGATGTCATCGTCGCCGATCAGGCGGGCAATGCTGGCGCGCTGCAAGTCGTCGTCCTCGACCAGCAGCACGCGCTTGACCTTCTGGGTCAGCTTGGCCTCAAGACGGGCAAACACATCCTTGAGTTCTTCGCGAGTGGTCGGTTTGACCGCATAGCCAACAGCGCCCAGGTGCATCGCCGCTTCGATGCGGTCTTCGACCGAAATCACATGCACCGGGATATGCCGGGTTTCGGCGTGTTCCTTCAGGCGTTGCAGCACGGTCAGGCCGGAATGATCCGGAAGGCGCATGTCCAGCAGGATCGCATCGGGGATGAACGTCCTGGCCAGGTCGTAGCCTTCGTCGGCGCCATGGGCCACCAGGCACTGATAACCCAGTTCATGGGCAAGGTCGTAGAGGATGTGCGCAAAGTTCGCTTCATCTTCCACCACCAGAATGCAGCGGCTGCTGAACGGACCGTTGTTGCGATCGTCGTCGAAACGCGGAATATCGACTTCGGCTATCAGTGGCGACAGCGTGGACGGCAATACCCTCGGCGCAGCCGCCACAGGAGCGGCCCGCATCGGTTCAACTGGCACTTCACCGGGTTCTACATAGTGTTGCGGCAAGACCAGGGTAAACACACTGCCCTGCCCCGACGCGCTGGTCACACTGATGGAGCCGCCGAGCAAGGCCGCCAGATCACGGGAGATCGACAAACCCAGCCCGGTGCCGCCATAACGCCGGTTGGTGGTGCCATCGGCCTGACGGAACGCTTCGAAGATGCTTTCGTGCTGATCTGGCGCAATGCCAATCCCGGAATCACGGACGCTGAATGCGATGCCGTCGTTCGGCGCAGGGGCAACAGACAGGCTGACACTGCCGCTTTCCGTGAATTTCAGCGCGTTGGACAGCAGGTTCTTGAGGACTTGCTCCAGACGCTGGTGGTCGGTGAACAGCGTCAGCGGCGCCCCCTCCTGCATATCCACCTGAAAATCCAGCTGCTTGTCCGTGGCCAATGGCTGGAACAGGTCATGCAAGGCATCCACCAGGCGCACCACGCTGGTGCTCTCTGGACGGATTTCCAGTTTTCCGGCCTCGACTTTGGAAATATCCAGAATGTCGTTGATCAGGTGGAGCAAGTCATTGCCGGCAGAGTAGATCGACTCGGCGAACTTGACCTGCTCGGCGCTGAGGTTTTGCTCCGGGTTTTGCGCTAACAGCCTGGCCAGGATCAACGAGCTGTTCAGCGGTGTGCGCAACTCGTGGGACATGTTGGCGAGGAATTCGGACTTGTACTTGCTTGAGCGCTGCAACTCGATCGCGCGCTCTTCGAGTTGAATCTGCGCCTGGTTGAGCTCGGTGTTCTTCAAGTCCATGGCATCACGCTGATCGGCCAGCACCTGCGCCTGCTCGGCGAGTTGTTCATTGGTTTGTTCAAGCTCCACCTGCTGGGTTTCCAGGTGCGCTTGCGATTCCTGGAGAATCCGCGACTGCTCTTCGAGCTCTTCGTTGGCGGTCTTGAGCTCTTCTTGCTGCACTTGCAGTTCTTCGTTGAGCTGTTGGGTTTCGGCCAACACTTCCTGCAGACGCTGACGATAGCGCGCGGCCTCGATGGAGGTACCGATGTTGCTGGATATCAGTTCCAGCAGTTCGGTGTCGCGGTCACTCAGCGGACGTAAAAAGCCCAGTTCGATTACGCCATTGACCCGGTCGTCGTCACTGGTCGGCACCACCAGCACGCTGCGCGGCAAACCTTCGCCGAGACCGGAGCTGACCTTGAAATAATCGCCCGGCACCTCGTCGAGGCGAATCAGCCGCGCTTGTTGCGCCACCTGGCCGACAATGCCTTCGTCGCTGTAGATCTGTTGTCCACGGGCTTCCTGTTCACGGGAGAAACCATAGGAGGCAATGCGTTTGAGACCTCCATGATCTTCCCGGACATAAATCGCCCCCACGGCGCTGCCCAGGTACTGCGCGCAAAATTGCAGGATGTTGCGTCCCAGCAGGTCAAGGCTCAATTGCCCCAGCACCTGCTCCGCGAGCTCGGTCTGGCCGTTACGCAGCCAGGCCTGCTGCTCCAGGCGATGGGCGCTGGCTTGCTGGGCCGCGAGATTGACGCTGTAGCTTTGCGAAAGATTGAGCAGATCGCGGCGCCCGACATACGCCAGCAAGCCGCTGACGCCGGCAATGAACAACAGATAGAGGCTGATGCTCCAGACCGTGCTCTGCCGCACGTCTTCATTGCGAGCGGTGCGCAACTGCTGTTCGGTGTCGATCACTTCCTCGAACTGTTTGCGAATTTCATCGGTCAGGCGTTTGCCGCGTCCGGCCTTGACCACGGCGCGATAGTCACCGCCGCTGCGCTGCAAATCGATCAACGATTGCGCATAGTTGGCCCATTCCATCTGCAATGCCTGCAACCGCAGCAGGCGGTCGGCTTGCACCGGATTATCGGCAGTCAGCTCGAGCAAGGTGTTGAGGGCCACGGCAATTCGCGGCTTGGCGGTTTCATAGGGATCGAGGAAATGTTCGTCGCCGCTGAGCAGGAAACCGCGCATCCCGGTTTCCAGGTCCACGGTCAGCTTGACCGCTTCATTGGCGTTATTGATCACCCGGTCGGTGTGTTCCACCCACTTGATCGTCGACAGCAGATAGGTGATCAGCGAAACGAAGAACACCGCGCTGATGAGGCCCAGCCCCAATGGCAGGCTGATGTTGCGGCTCAGGAGTTTATGAAATCGTTGTTCATCAACCGAGGACACTGAGGGCATGGGGCAGGCCTTGTCGAACTGTCAGAATGCAAGGAGTTTGCCCCATACCTGGCACATTGATCCAATTTTCTGACATGTTTTCGCGCAAGGCCCTACATTCCGCTGCTCTCGTTCAGGTGCGCGGGTTATCCTTGCGTAACTTGCACTGCCATTCTTTTTCACGACGCCGGGAACTTGTCGGGATCCGCCACTTACTCATGCAAGAGGCCGGCGATTTCACTCGCCCGAAAACCCATCATTTTTCAGGAAAGCCATTATGTCTTCCGCCAACGCGCCCATTATCCTCGTCGTCGAAGACGATGCCATTGTGCGCATGCTGATCGTAGACGTACTGGAGGAACTGGAATTCAAGGTGCTGGAAGCCGATGGCAGCGAACAGGCGCTGGAAATACTCAGGGACTCGAACCGGCACATTGATCTGATGATGACCGATGTGGGCTTGCCGAACATGGACGGTCGCGAACTGGCCAATGCAGCACGTGACCTGCATCCCGCCTTGCCGATCCTGTTTGCCAGCGGGTATGCCGAAAGCATCGAAGTGCCTGAAGGCATGCACGTGATCGGCAAACCGTTCTCCATCGATCAATTACGGGACAAAGTCACAAGCCTCCTGGGGTGAGCCGGCGCCCGGCTGTGGTTTAATGCGCGCCTTTTTCGTCCCAGCCCTGTCTTTGCTTCAAGGAATTCCCGCACATGAATCAGCCCCGCGCAACCAGAGTCCTGGTCATTGGTTACGTCTGGCCCGAGCCCCGCTCTTCCGCGGCCAGCGGGCATGTCATGCAAATACTCGAGGTTTTCCTGCAACAAGGCTGGGACATCACGTTCAGCAGCCCGGCAAGCTTCGGCGAACAACGCGCCGACTTGACGGCGCTTGGCATTCGCGAAGTACCCATCGAGCTGAACAACAGCAGTTTCGACGCATTCATCAGCGAACTGGCGCCGGACATCGTGTTGTTCGATCAATTCATGATGGAGGAGCAGTTCGGCTGGCGGGTCGAGAAGCATTGTCCCGATGCCTTGCGTGTGCTCGAAAGTTGCGACCTGCAAAGCCTCAGGCAGGGTCGGCATCAACGCCTCAAGGAGCGCTTGAAGGCCAGTGAGGACAACAATGACTTCAGCGGCCTGTTCACCCCAGCGTCGCGTGAAGAATTTGAACACATGGCCAATACCGATCTGGCGAAGCGCGAAATCGCCTCATTTTATCGTTGTGATTTGACGCTGATGGTTTCCGAGGTGGAAATCGAATTACTGGTCGAGCAGTTCAGGATCCCGCGGAACCTGTTGCACTGGTGCCCATTGATGGTCGATCTGCCGACCAGCGCGCCAGTAGAGTACGAAGATCGCGCGCACTTTCTGCACATCGGCAATTTTCGCCATGCCCCAAACTGGGATGCCGTGCTCTGGCTGAAAAACGCGATCTGGCCACTGATTCGCGCGCAACTGCCTGATGCGCAGTTGCACATCTATGGCGCGTACACCCCGCCCAAGGCCACCGCCCTGCACAACGCGGCACAGGGCTTTCATGTGATGAACTGGGCAGAAGATGCCTTGCACGTGATGTCGAAGACGCGGGTGTGCCTGGCACCGCTGCGTTTTGGTGCGGGGATCAAAGGCAAGATCGTCGATGCGATGCTCTGCGGCACGCCCAATGTCACCACGCCGGTCGGCGCGGAAGCCATGCACGGTGAAGAGCCATGGCCCGGTGCCGTAACCCGTACGGCGCGCGAGTTCGCCGATAGCGCCGTGCAACTTTATCAAGACAAGACTCAGTGGCTTGGTGCCCAGGCGCAGGCCCGGCACTTGTTGGCCAGCCGCTACCCGCAGTCCACCCATGGTCCTGCGTTGATCGAAAGGCTGACCGAATGCCAAAGGAATCTGCCACACATCAGGCGCGATAACTTCACCGGCAGCATGTTGCGCCATCATCAACACAAAAGTACCCAGTACATGGCGCAATGGATCGAGGCAAAGAACCGCCTCAATTAACCGGTGTGCGATACCTATGTACCCCCATGCTGAAGTGCAGCGGTTAATGTCAGCTCTTCACACCGGTTAAACTAATCATCAATTACTCCTCGGCATCGACTGCCGCACCCAAGGCACCAAAGCCATCATCCTCGACGCGGCCAGCGTCGATGGCCAGTCGATCCTCGGCATTGGCGTGTCCGGCTAACAACATGGCCTGGTGCTGCTCGACGATCAGGGCAAGGTGCTGCGTCCGGCCAAACTGTTATGGACCAAAGAGCAGCACCCCGAGGTGTTTTCCCGCATCGCCCGCATGTTGCTACCCCACGACCGGACCTCGACATCGATCAGTTCAACGCACTCGTTGCCAGTGCGCCAATCGGTGCCGAAGGCGTGAGCATGCTGCCGTTCTTCAACGGCGAGCGGGTGCCCGCCCTGCCCCATGCCAGCGCCAGCCTGTCGGGCTTGACCATGACCAACCTGACCCGGGCCAACCTGTGCCGCGCTGTGGTCGAAGGCACGACGTTTGGATTGCGTTACGGACTGGACCTGCTACGCCACAATGGCTTACAAAGCCGCAGCATCTGCCTGATCGGCGGCGGCTCGAAAAGTGCGGTCTGGCGGCAAATCATCGCCGACACCATGAATACAGCAGTGGTCTGCACCGAACAATGCGAAGCCGCGGCCCTCGGTGCAGCGATTCAGGCGGCCTGGTGCGTATCCCGGGCGGACGGGCGCGAAGACAGCCTGGCCGACTTGTGCGAGCGCTGCGTGAAACTCGACCCGGCCAGTGAAGCCCTGCCGATCGCCGACAATGTGCAAGCCTGTCAGCAGGCTTATGAACGCTATCGACAGCTTGTCGCAACCCAATTTGAAGAGTGAACGACTATGTACCTGGTGTGTGGCGAAGCGCTGTTCGATTTTTTCAGTGAAAACGACGCCAGCGGTATGGCGTCCAAAGTGAATTTCAAAGCCATTGCCGGCGGCTCGCCGTTCAACGTGGCAGTGGGATTGTGCCGGTTGGGCGTGGACGCGGCACTGTTGGCCGGGTTGTCCAGCGACTACCTGGGCCGGCGCTTGCTGCACGTGTTGCAGGATGAAGGCGTACGCCAGGATTTCCTGGTGGATTTTGCCGCGCCGACCACCCTGGCGATGGTCGCGGTCGGGGCCAATGGCTCGCCGCAGTACAGCTTCCGGGGCGAAGGCTGCGCGGATCGACAATTGAAGCCGGAGCACCTGCCGACACTCGGGCCTGAGGTTCGCGGCCTGCATATCGGCTCGTTTTCCCTGGTGGTGCAGCCGATTGCCGATACCCTATTGGCATTGGTGCGCCGGGAAAGCGGACAGCGCCTGATCAGCCTCGATCCGAACGTGCGCCTGAACCCGGAGCCGGACATTGAACTCTGGCGCAAGCGTATCGCGACGTTGGTAGAGCTGGCTGACCTGATCAAGGTCAGCGACGAGGACCTGCATCTGTTGTATCCCGGCCAGGAACCGGCGCAGGTGATCGAGGGCTGGTTGCAGCACCGCTGTCAGCTGGTGTTCCTGACCCGGGGCGGCGAAGGCGCGACCGTGTTCAGCCGGGCCCATGGTTCATGGTCGGCTCCCGCCCGTCCGGTAAAAATCGCCGACACCGTGGGCGCGGGCGATACCTTTCAGGCGGCGCTGATTACCTGGCTGACCGAACAGCAGCTGGATTCGGTGGAGGGTGTGCAGCAACTTGGCCGCGAGCAGATCGACCGCATGCTGAAGTTCGCGATGCAGGCGGCCGCGTTGACGTGCAGCAAGACCGGGCCGGATTTGCCTTATCGGCAGCAGTTGGAAATGCGCTGACTTTCTATCAAGCACCCGATGGTCTTAACTGATACACAGGATCGCGCAATCGCGACAGGCGGCGTTTAGCCGGGTTAACCCTCGCTTAACCGTGCGGTCCAACACTTCACTGGACCGCACGCCCTCAGACTGTTCTGACGCCCAGTGCGGCAAGTTCGACAAGCCACACATCGAACTGACTTTCCGTTCGCACCGGAGATCGCTGATGAACACTCGCACCCTGCTGGTTACCACCGCCCTTGCCTGCACCGCGTTTGCCGGCCTGGCTCAGGCCAATGACACCACTACCTCTCAAGCCGTGCCCTATCACTACGGCATGCCATTGCATGTCAGCAAAGTGATTTCA
Source organism: Pseudomonas sp. B28(2017) (assembly GCF_002113025.1). Classification (GTDB taxonomy): domain Bacteria; phylum Pseudomonadota; class Gammaproteobacteria; order Pseudomonadales; family Pseudomonadaceae; genus Aquipseudomonas. Next base: position 15,196 of record NZ_NEJH01000007.1, read on the forward strand.
CTGACCGAGCCCGACACCCTGGAGTGCAAAGTGGTGAAGGCCGAAATGATATACATCGATGACACGGGAAAACCGGCAGAAATTACCTACCGTAAACTTTCCGACGCCTGCGAGAACCAAGGCTGACTGAAACGTCTGTTGGAGATTGGCCTTACCGGGTTTTGGCGAATGGCTCAACGGCCACGCCAGGCCGGACATTTTACTGGCCGTCGGGCTTGAACTGGCGCTGGGCCTGGTGTTATTCCAGACCCGGCGCGTATCGGTGGAACTCGAAACCGAAGGTTAAAGCGCCTTGCCCAGCATCGAGTGCGGCTCGACCTCTACGTGGTGCTGTCTGGAGCGCAGTTGGGCAATCAATTCGTTTATTTCCCGGCAACCATTGAGCCCGGAGGCATCGATGCCGCTGACCAATAAATCCAGGTGATCGGTTTGCCCGTCGGCATAGACTTTGACGGTCATTGACAGATCCGGTGACAGCGTGCACTGGCAGCGCTTGGGTAGAAAACTGCTTTCGATGATGTTTCGAAGTTCCAGGGCAGAAAGAAACATGGCGACTCTCTCCTTTGTGAGACTGCCAATAACGCTCAATGCTCGCTCATATGAAATCCCGGCAAGCTTCAAGGACAGCTACAGCATAAAACATGCCCTGAATTTCGCTGTGCAGCTCATCGGCAATTCAAGGGTTTAGGCAAGTCATATGTAAAACGTACCATGCAGTTTGCAATAATCGCCCCTTGCAACCCTGCAATTTGCACACTGGACGCCCCGGATTTGCATTCACTGCACACGACAGTGAGAATGCCGCCCTTCACTTCAAGCAAGGAGGCATCATGAGTTCTTTGACCGTTAATGCTTGCGCAGCGCTATTCGCACTGGGGCTTGCTGGCGTGGCGAACGCCGCCAAACTCGAAGAAACCGCGCCCTATCCGAAGGCCGAGAGCGGGTTTACCCGCCAAGTGATTCACCTCGCGCCACAGCCCCGGGAAGACGACTTCCAGGTCGAGATCCTGGCCGGCAAAACAATGACCGTAGACTGCAATCACCCGCGACTGGGCGGCACCCTCGAGGAGAAAAATCTCGAGGGTTGGGGCTACCCGTTCTATCGCCTGGAAAAAGTCATTGGCCCGATGAGCACGTTGATGGCCTGCCCGGAGGGCACGAGCAAACAGGATTTCGTACCGGTGGGCGGTGACGGCTTCCTGCTGCGTTACAACAGCAAGCTGCCGCTCGTGCTGTACGTACCCAAGGACATCGAAGTGCGCTACCGAATCTGGTCGGCGTCGGACAAGGTCGAGAAAGCCATTCGGGAATGACCCATCCATCTGAAGAACCCTGTGGCGTCCGCTGGCGGCCTGCGCAAGCATCATGCCGGAGCATCGCTCAACGCGGCGCGCTCGGCCACATGCCCCAGGCTGTCGAAATTGATGTTGGCCCCTGAGTCGATGGCGACCAGGGTCTGGCCACGAGCCCCGCTTTGTGCCACGTACTTCTTGATTCCCGCCACCGCCAATGCGCCGGAAGGTTCGGTGATCGAGCGGGTATCGTCGTAGATATTCTTGATCGCAGCGCAAAGCTCATCATTGCTGACCGTCACTACGTCATCGACGCAAAACCGGCAGACCTCGAAGCCATAAGCGCCGATCTGTGCCACCGCCACCCCGTCGGCGAAGGTGCCGACGCTGGGCAGGATCACGCGCTCACCGGCCAGCAACGCGGCTTGCAGGCACGCGGAATGTTCCGACTCGACGCCGATGATGCGAATTTCCGGCCGCAAGTATTTTACATAAGCGGCGATACCCGCGATCAGCCCTCCGCCCCCCACCGGCACGAAGATCGCGTCCAGCCGACCTTGATGCTGGCGCAGGATTTCCATGGCCACCGTGCCTTGGCCCGCGATCACCTGCGGATCGTCGAAGGGTGAAACAAAGGTGCGACCGGATTCTCCAGCGAGGTCCAGTGCATAGGCCAGTGCAAACGGAAAGCTTTCCCCGTGCAATACCGCATCAGCGCCACGACTGCGCACCCCGATGACCTTCAATTGCGGTGTCGTGCCGGGCATGACGATGGTGGCATTGATCCCCAGCTCCCGCGCGGCCAGGGCCACACCCTGCGCATGATTGCCGGCAGAAGCCGTGACCACACCACGAGCCTTTTGCGCTTCGCTCAGTTGCACCAGCTTGTTGTAGGCGCCGCGGATTTTAAAGGAAAAGGTCGGTTGCAAGTCTTCACGCTTGAGCAGGACCTGGTTGCCCAAGGCTTCAGACAAGGCCGACGCCGGTTGCAACGGCGTGCGCACCGCCAGTTCATACACCGGCGCGGCAAGGATTTGCTTGACGTAGCGTTCTAGCAGGGTTTGCTGATCGGTTGTAAAACTCATCGTCGTCTCCTGACGTTGATCGGGGCCAGGGAGACAGAAAGTAAAAACCCGCCTCCAGGGCGGGTTGGGTGCTGCAGTCGTGAGCTAGCCCGCCAAATGAGGAATGGCGGTAATAATGCTTGGCTGGCAGCGCAATACGGAGGAAGTCATGGCTCGAAATTAGCCGGGCGGTGGTGGCAAGTCAATGGCAAATTTACGGTGGTCACTGTAGGCTGCTGATTCCAGTCATTGTCCAAGGAAGGAACACATGAATGCCATTGCCCTGCCCCTTATGATCACCGCTGTTTTTGTGTCCATCGGGCCATTGTTGTATCTGGTAGTGCGCGGGTTTCAGGATCGGAAAAAGTTGCTGAAAGCAGGACAAGAGGCCTGATCCGGAAATTGCAGCGTCTACAGGATCGCCTTCGCGAGCAAGTCGGATTGCCGCACCGCCGCTCCCACAGGGAATGCATTTGAAGTGTTCAAGCGGGCTTGCTCACGAAGGCGGCGGGTGAGTTTCATTTCAATCCGACTTTATACAAGGCACCCTCCTCTTCATCGGTCAGCACATACAAATACCCGTCCGGCCCCTGTCGCACATCACGAATGCGCTTTTTCAACTCCCCGAGCAAACGTTCCTCGTGCACCACCTTGTCACCCTGGAACTCCAGGCGAATCAGTTCCTGGCTGACCAACGCGCCGATAAACACGTTGCCCTGCCAAGACTTGAAACGATCGGCATCGTAAAACGCCATGCCACTCAGGCCCGGGGACTTTTCCCAGACATGGTTCGGGGAAACCGTGCCTTCGGCGGTATCGCCCCTGGCTTCGGGAATCGGTAGACCGGAGTAGTTGATGCCATGGGTCGCCAACGGCCAGCCGTAATTCCTGCCACGCTCGATGATGTTGATTTCGTCGCCGCCCCGAGGGCCGTGTTCGTTTTCCCACAGCGTGCCGTTCCACGGGTTGAGCGCCGCGCCTTGCGGGTTACGCTGCCCGTAGGACCAGATTTCCGGGCGCACGTTGGCCTGGCCGACAAAAGGGTTGTCCTTGGGCACCGTGCCGTCCGGGTAGATTCGCACCACTTTGCCCTGCAGCTTGTCGAGGTCCTGGGCGGTTGGGCGGTCGTTGTTTTCCCCCAGGGTCACGAACAGATAGCCGTCGCGATCAAACACCAGCCGCGAGCCAAAATGGTTGCCGACCGAGAGTTTGGGTTCCTGGCGCAGTATCACCTGGAAATCCTTGAGCGCCGTCATATCTTCGGAGAGCCGGCCGCGGCCCACTGCAGTACCGGCCTTGTTACCCTCACCACCCCCTTCGGCATAGGACAGATAGACCATCCGGTCCTGCTTGAAGTCCGGTGACAACGCCACGTCCAGCAACCCGCCCTGCCCCTTGGCCCAGACCGTTGGCACGCCATTGAGCGGTGCCGACAGCTTGCCGTCGGCAGTGACCAGCCGCAGGTTGCCGGGGCGTTCGGTTACCAGCATGCTTTTACCATCCGGCAAGAACGCCAGCGCCCAGGGGTGCTCCAACCCCGTCACGACAGGGGTGGCCTCAAGGCTGCCTTCTTCGCTTTTCATCGTCTGGGTGGGCGCGCCAAGCACAGGAAAAGTGGCGGTAATCAATCCGCCGGCACAGAGGGTTGCCAACAAGTTTTTACGCAACATGCACGATTCCTTTTCTGATCAACATGAGGTCTGCTGAAAAACAGCGGGCAGAGGACCTGCCTGCCACTCAACGGTTGCTGCTGCCAGTGTCTCGTGGTGGAGGATTGGGAATGAATGTCGGCGGGCTGGCGGGAGTGGTCCGCTCGGGATAGCGATTACCGATGCCGCCGTTATCCAGCGTCGGCGGACGCGGGATAGGCACGGTATTCGGTCCGCGTATAACCGGGGCACCGGGTTGAGTGCCTTGCATGCTGTTGGGGTTGGCCCGGTGAATCGGACTGTTGTAAGGGTTGTTGTTGGTGCGGCCTGGCAGGTTCTGGGCCAGTTGCAATGAAGCAGAGGCATCGGCCTGGGCCAGAGAGCCCAGTATGGCACTCAAGGCCAGCGCAACGGCGCCAAACACGTACGGATTCATGGGGGTGCCCCTCTACATCGCGTGGATAAGGACTTCGATACCACGCTACGCCCGGGGTTCAGGTTTGTTAACAAAAACCTCCCCGGGAAGATGTAACAGAACACCTGTCAGATCAGAATGAAGACCACCAGCAATCCGGCAAAGATCGACCACTTTTCGAGATAGTAAAGTTTGCGGTTACGTTTTTTCAGTTGCTTGCCGCGCAGGCGAACCTTGTAGATCCTGCCGAACAGTCGGTTGAGTCCGCCAGTCCTGTCGCCCGCCTCATTCGGCGCACCAGCCGCCGACATGACATTGCGACTGAACCAGCGATTGAATGCCGCTGCCCACCGATACTTCATCGGCCGCTCGACGTCGCAGAACAAAATGATGCGATTGTGCGGCGTGGTGTTTTCTGCGTAATGAATGTAGGTCTCATCGAACATCACCGCTTCGCCATCGCGCCAGTGGTAATTCTGGCCATCGACATTGATGTAGCAACCGTCGGCGTTGGGTGTTTCCAGGCCCAGGTGGTAACGGTACGAACCCGCATACGGGTCGCGGTGGCGCACCAGTCTGGAGCCCGGCGGCAATTCGGCGAACATCGCCGCCTTGATCGAACCAATGCCCTGAACCAACTCTGTGGTGCGCGGGCAGAGCTTCATCGCCGACGGGTGGCTGTCGCCGTACCACTTGAGATAGAAACGCTTCCAACCAGTCTTGAAAAACGAGTTGAAACCGACGTCATCGTATTGGTTCGAACGCTTGATCTCACCAGCGTGAAGCAAATTCTGACCCTCGGCACGAATTTCTTCCCAATGCTCCTGCAACGGACGCAGGTCGGGGAAGTCGGCCGGGTCGAGATACGGTTTGTTGGGGATTTTCGAGAACAGGTAAAGAAAGCAGTTGATCGGCGCCAGAAACGTCGAGTGATCGCTCAACTGGCGACCCAGCTTATGGCGCACTTGGCCACGCAGATGGACATACGCAATAGAGACAACGTAGATAACGGCAATGATCAGTTTCACGGAAATCGTCACACATCAGAAGTAAACAAACTGCGCCCTTTACCGGCATGCCGGTCCCCGAAGCTTGTGCAGCGGCTGAATACGAAACAGAGGCCCTGTGGTGCCGTCGAGCCATGCCGATGGTCGACATCCGGCCGATAGATGGCATTTTAGCCACAGTTTGTCACCAATAGTTAACCTGCAGCTGCGAAAATGTCATCGCAGAATCCGCCAAAGCGTTGCGCAGGCCTCAACGCCCTATCGTTTAAAGAGCCAGACCAGTACAATCGCCGCCAAACTTTACGCGCCCCCAGATTGAGAGCGGGAAACCTCCCCTTTCAGCGCACGTTGACTCGGGCCAGGCGCGCCACATGCTGCTGTCCACTTAATGCCAGATGGATCTTCCACTGCCGATCGGGATGAATGTCCCAGGGTCCGAACAGTGGAAACGGGTACTGAACCGGTACTGCCGCAACCCTAGCTACTCTGAATGCTTCGCAGGAAAAACCTTTGATTTCTACAGCTAACATCACGATGCAGTTCGGCGCCAAGCCGCTCTTCGAAAACGTTTCGGTCAAGTTCAACGGTGGCAACCGTTACGGCCTGATCGGCGCCAACGGTTGCGGCAAGTCGACCTTCATGAAGATTCTCGGCGGTGACCTTGAGCCGTCCGGCGGCCAGGTCATGCTGGAGCCGAACGTGCGCCTGGGTAAATTGCGCCAGGACCAGTTCGCCTACGAAGAATTCACCGTGATCGACACCGTGATCATGGGTCACGAAGAGCTGTGGAAGGTCAAGGCCGAGCGCGACCGCATCTATTCGCTGCCGGAAATGAGCGAAGAAGACGGCATGGCCGTGGCCGAGCTGGAAACCGAATTCGCCGAAATGGACGGTTACACCGCCGAATCCCGCGCCGGTGAGCTGCTGCTGGGCCTGGGTATTCCACTGGAACAGCATTTCGGTCCGATGTCCGAAGTGGCTCCCGGCTGGAAGCTGCGGGTATTGCTGGCTCAGGCACTGTTCTCCGATCCGGAAGTGCTGTTGCTCGACGAACCGACCAACCACCTGGACATCAACACCATTCGCTGGCTGGAATCCATTCTCACGGTGCGTAACAGCACCATGATCATCATTTCCCACGACCGTCACTTCCTCAACAGCGTCTGCACCCACATGGCTGACCTGGACTACGGTGAGCTGCGCCTGTTCCCGGGCAACTACGACGAGTACATGACCGCAGCGACCCAGTCCCGCGAGCAACTGCTTTCGGACAACGCCAAGAAGAAAGCCCAGATTGCCGAACTGCAAACGTTCGTCAGCCGCTTCTCGGCCAACGCCTCGAAAGCCAAGCAGGCCACTTCCCGCGCCAAGCAGATCGACAAGATCCAGCTGGCCGAAGTCAAGCCATCGAGCCGCGTGAGCCCGTTCATCCGCTTCGAACAGACCAAGAAGCTGCACCGCCAGGCCGTGACCATCGAGCAGATGTCCAAGGGCTTCGACGGCAAGACCCTGTTCAAGAACTTCAGCTTCACCGTCGAAGCCGGCGAGCGCGTGGCTATCATCGGCCCGAACGGTATCGGCAAGACCACCCTGCTGCGCACCCTGATGGGCGAGCTGACCCCGGACGCCGGTTCCGTCAAGTGGACCGAAAGCGCGGAGCTGGGCTACTACGCTCAGGACCACGCCCATGACTTCGAAGACGACGTCAGCCTGTTCGACTGGATGGGCCAGTGGACTCAGGGCGAGCAGATCATTCGCGGCACACTGGGTCGCATGCTGTTCTCCAACGACGAGATCCTCAAGTCGGTCAAGGTCATTTCCGGTGGTGAACAAGGCCGCATGCTGTTCGGCAAGCTGATCCTGCAAAAGCCGAACGTACTGGTGATGGACGAACCGACCAACCACCTGGACATGGAATCCATCGAGGCGCTGAACCTGGCGCTGGAAAACTATCCGGGCACGCTGATCTTCGTCAGCCACGACCGTGAGTTCGTATCGTCCCTGGCCACCCGCATCATCGAGCTGAGCCCTAACGGCGTGACCGACTTCAGCGGCACCTACGACGACTACCTGCGCAGCCAGGGTGTGGTGTTCTAACAGCAGCTATTAGCTACAAGCTGCGAGCTACACGTCAAGAGCCCTGTCCATGTGACGGGGCTTTTTGCATTTTATGGTCAGGATTTTGTCAGGTGCCGATTCCTTCGCGAGCAGGCTCGCGATGACGGACTCAGGGACCCTGAAGAGCAAAAACCGTTAGCCTGCTTTCTTTTATCGCAACGCCGCGCCATCATGGAGCTCTCCCACCGCCGCCCGCGAACGAGCCCTCATGTCTGTGCAGCAAGCTGCTCCGCAAAGTTCCATGGCGATCACCCTGCAGATCGTCTCCATCGTTTTCTATACCTTCATTGCCTTCCTCTGCATCGGCTTGCCAATTGCGGTCTTGCCGGGGTATGTCCACGAGCAACTCGGGTTCAGCGCCGTCGTGGCCGGGTTGACCATCGGCTCGCAATACCTCGCCACCCTGCTCAGCCGGCCCATGGCCGGGCGGATGTCCGACAGCGTTGGCACCAAGCGCGCAATCATCTATGGCTTGGCGGGGATCGTGCTCAGTGGCGTGTTGACCTTGCTGTCGACCCTGTCGCAAGGCTTTCCCTTGCTCAGCCTGCTGATCTTGATCGCCGGGCGCCTGTTGCTGGGGATCGCCCAAGGGTTGATCGGCGTCGGCACCATCAGTTGGTGCATGGGCCAGGTAGGCGCTGAGCATACCGCGCGGTCGATCTCCTGGAACGGCATCGCGTCCTACGGTGCGATTGCCATCGGTGCACCGCTGGGCGTGGTAATGGTGCAACAACTCGGTTTCGCCAGCCTCGGCATCGCCCTGTCGCTGCTGGCCCTGGCCGCACTGCTGCTGATTCGCAACAAGCCCTCGGTACCCGTGGTGCGCGGTGAGCGCCTGCCGTTTTGGGCGGTGTTCGGGCGCATTGCGCCGTTTGGCGCAAGCCTGAGCCTGGCGTCCATTGGCTACGGCACCCTGACGACCTTTATCACCTTGTATTACGTCAATCGCGGCTGGACCGGTGCGGCCTACTGCCTGACAGTGTTCGGGGTGTGTTTCATCCTGTCGCGACTGCTGTTCATTTCCGCCATCAGCCGCTTTGGCGGGTTCACCTCTGCCATCGCCTGCATGTGCATCGAAACGGTTGGCCTGGTGCTGCTGTGGCTGGCGCCTTCGACCGGGTATGCGCTCCTTGGCGCCGGCCTGACCGGATTTGGGCTGTCCCTGGTGTACCCGGCACTGGGTGTCGAGGCCATCAAGCAGGTGCCTGACTCCAGTCGGGGCGCAGGTTTGAGTGCTTACGCGGTGTTTTTCGACCTGGCGCTGGCCATCGCCGGCCCGTTGATGGGTGCAGTGGCGCTGAACCTGGGTTATGCGTGGATTTTCTTCAGTGCGGCATTGTTGTCGGTGACGGGTTTGGGGTTGACGTTACTGCTCAAGAGTCGCTCGAAAGCCTGAGCCTTGGCACTTTCCCTGTGGGGGCGAGCTTGCTCGCGATGGATCCCTCACATCCAGGATTGATGTCGTCTGACGCGCCGCTATCGCGAGCAAGCTCGCTCCCCAGGGTTGTATGCAAATTACTGATCAGCCGTTTGCATACCTGCCCGTGTCGCCCTGCCCAGGGTCCGCGAGAAGAAGCTTCCGGCTTCAGAGATCAGATTGCGGTGAATGTCCTGGCGATCGACGCCATCGGCATCGGTGCACAGCGCGGGCATGATCACGATCTGCTCGTCATTGCACGGCGCCATGAAGACGAAGTGCCCTGCTCCCGCCAACAACTTGAAGTCAGGCGCCGTCGGCAGTTTGCGCGCCAGTGCTGCGGCGTTCTTGTCGACAGCCACCAGTTTGTCGCCATCACCGCTGTAAAGCAGCACCGGCACATGCACGTCGGCCAGGGTGTGGCGGCCGAACTTCAGGCTCAGCGGCGCCATCAGCATCAAGGCGTGGACGCGAGGATCAGCCACCGGTTGCAGGTCGTCGCGGTCGACAATCAATTCACCCCGGGTGTTGCAGGCGTCGTGGTCATCGGGACGCTCCTGGCAGTAACGGCGCAGGCGATCAAGGTCCGGGGTCGCGCCGGACAGGATCAATGCGGTCTCGCCACCGGCCGAATAGCCAATGACCCCCACCTGATCGGCATTGACGAATGGCGACAGCATACGGTCGCCCAAGGTGGCGGTAATGGCTTCGGAAATCTGGATCGGCCGACCATACAGGTTACTCAAAGTACCGAGGCGGCTGTGGTCCCTGGAGTTGTCACCGGGGTGAATCACCGCCACCACGACAAAGCCTTTCCTCGCCAGCGACGTGGCGAGGTCGTGCAGGGCCAGCGGGGTGCCGGTGTTTCCGTGGGACAGCATCAGCATCGGGAACCGGCCAATGGCGACTTTGGTGTCCTCCCCGGCTTCGACCGTGTAACCCTCGAGCTTGCTGGTGTGCTCCCAGTCACTGGAAGGATAGAAGGCGATGGCGCGCATCGGCTGCAGGTCCAGCGGGTCGAGAAAAGTCATCTCATGGAAGCCGACGCTCCAGTGAGGATGCGGTGCAGGCGCGGCGTGCACTGTATTCAGGCTGCTGAGCAGACAAATCAGTAAAGTTGCACAAAGACGCATCATGGGATGCCCCCACCTTGTTACCGGACTTGAGACGTGAACCCTTGACTGCATAAGTCGAGCCACAATCTGAAACGACCAGAAACAAAAAACTCCGTAGCTGGTACTTGCGTAGCCAGAATACAGAGTTTTTTGGGGTGTTACCTGAACGGTAGCGTTCTTTACGCAAGCCTTACGCAGCGGCGAACAGTTGCTCGCTGATTTGCGTGTGAGCAGCGCTCATGGCTTTGTTGCGAACGTCGTCACCGTAAGCCAGGCCTTCGGCGCGGACGATTTCGATGTCGGTGATGCCGATGAAACCGAACAGCACCTTCAGATATTCTTCGTGGGCAACACCGGTTGCCTGACCGGCGTGCATGCCGCCGGACGTCGAGACGATCACGACTTTCTTGCCACCGCACAGGCCTTCAGGGCCGGCTTCGGTGTAACGGAAGGTCTGGCCGGCAACGGCGATGCGGTCGATCCAGGCCTTCAGTTGAGTCGGGATGGTGAAGTTGTACATCGGTGCGGCAATCACCACCGCATCGGCGGCGAGGAATTCGGCCAGGGTCGAGGCGCTCAGTTCGGCTTCGTGCTGTTGTGCGGCGTTACGCAGTTCAGCGGTGGTGCCGGCGGCGACCAGAGTGGTGGCGGAGAAGTGGCTGATCGCGTCGGCGGCCAGGTCGCGGTAAGTCACCACGGCAGTTGGCTCGGCGATTTGCCAGGCTTTAACGACTTCGCCGCTCAACTGACGGGAAGCCGAGTTGTCGCCAAGAATGCTCGAATCGATATGCAGCAGTTTCATGTGGGTTCTCCAAGTGAGGATCGCCCACAAGGGCGATCTGATGGGACTAATCCTACAAAAGAAACCAATAGCTGATTAGACGGCAATAATGCGATAGTTCGTCTCACAGATAGAACAATCAGGCTCACATCATGCAAGACCTCAACGACCTGTATTACTTCGCCAAAGTCGTGGAAGCCGGGGGATTCGCGGCAGCCGGACGATTGCTGGGCATCCCCAAGTCACGACTGTCACGTCGCATCGCCGAACTGGAAGAACGCCTAGGCGCGCGCTTGCTGCAACGCACCACTCGACAGTTGAAGCTGACCGCCGTGGGCGAACGCTACCTCAGGCACTGCCAGGCCATGCTGCTGGAGGCGGAAATGGCCGACGAGGCCGTGGCCAGCATGTCCAGCGAGCCCCGCGGGCGTTTGCGGGTGTCCTGCCCGGTCGGGCTGGCCCACGAAATATTGCCGGGGGTGATCAGCGACTTTCTGGAACGGTTTCCGCAAGTCCAGCTGGAAGTCATGCTGCTCAACCGGCGGGTTGACCTGGTGAACGAGGGCATTGACGTTGCCCTGCGTGTGCGGGAACCGGGCGACGAAGACCCGCTGCTGGTCACCCGCCGGCTGCGTCAGGCGCAGATGCTGATGGTCGCCAGTCCCGGTTTTCTCGTTGGCCGTGAGATCAACCATCCCGAGGATCTGAAAAGCCTGCCGGTGCTCGGTGCGCTGGAAGCCGACCGCATGGTGCACATCCGAATGCTGGATCAAAAAGGCAAAAGTTGTGAACTCGCGCTCGAGGCCCGGCTGGGCATCGATGACTTTATCGTGCGCAAGGCCAGCACCCTCTCCGGCCAGGGCTTTACGATGCTGCCCATGATGTATTGTGAGCAGGAACTGGAAAACGGCTCACTGGTGCAGTTGTTGCCCGACTGGTCGTTGCCCGGTGGCTGGCTGCAAGCGGTCTATCCTCATCGACGCGGTGTGATGCCGGCGGTACGCGCCTGGATTGACCATCTGGTTGAATCCTTCAATGCCTGTGGGGAACGATTGTTATGAAGGCTGGACGGATGAGCGAAGAGGATGTCGCGCAATTTTGCCTCGCCCTGCCCGGAGCGCGGGAAGACTACAAATGGGGAGGCGTACGGGTGTTTTCGATTGCCGGGAACAAGATGTTCGCCTTGCAGGGCCTGCGGGGTGACTCCCTGGCCTTCAAGGTCGACAAGGACGTGTTTCTCGGTCATTGCGACCGCCCGGGGATTCACCCGGCGCCTTATCTGGCGCGCGCCCAGTGGATCATCATGGAAACGCCCTACCCGCTCGGTAATGAAGAACTACAGGGATTACTGCAGCGTTCCCACCAATTGGTGGTGAGCAGACTGCCAAAGCGCACTCAAGTCGGACTCTTGCTGTAGGGCTTTTGTTATTGGAACAAGGCGAACACGTGTGCGCCAAGGAACAGATGATCGATCCAGAACACCTGGTGCAGTAGCACGATGATCCAGAACGCCAACTGGAACGAGACTTTGCGCGTTTTGTGCCGAAACACCTGCTGGGCCAACAACGCGCCGGGCCAGCCTCCGGCAAACTCCAGCGCATGCAGGACATTCTCCGGCGTGCGCCATTGCTCGGCGCGGGCCTTGCGCTTGTCGCTCCAGTACAGGAAAAACGTCACGACGCTGACGATGCCGTAGGCCCCCAGGGGAATCAGCGACTCCCCATGCAGCCATGACGACACCGAACCGGACAGTGGCAACGCGCACAGGGCTGCAAACACCAGCCACTTCAGCCGTGAATGACGGACCTGTCCCCCGGACTGGCGTCCGGGGTTATTGCGCGAGCGCGAGTCACTCACGGCTTGGCCGCGCTCCAGTCAACCCAGCCGAATTGCCAGGTTGCCAGAATAAACAGACCAAAAACGATGCGATACCAGGCAAACGCCGCATAGCTGTGGTTGGCAATGAACTTGAGCAACCCGCGAACCGCAATCATCGCGAAGATGAACGCCGTGACGAAGCCGACTGCGAACACCGGGAAATCCGCCGGGACAAACAGGTGGCGGTACTTATAGCCCGAGTACACCGCTGCACCGACCATGGTTGGCATCGCCAGGAAGAACGAAAACTCGGTAGCGGTCTTGCGCGACAGGCCGAACAATAACCCACCGATGATCGTCGAGCCCGAACGCGAAGTGCCCGGAATCATCGCCAGGCATTGGGCGAAGCCGACTTTCAGGGCATCTTTCCAGGTGATGTCATCCACCGTTTCGGCATGCACTTCATGCTGACGGCGCTCGGCCCACAACATGATGAATCCACCCACGACCAGTGCCGTTGCCACGGTGATCGGATTGAACAGATATTTGTGGATCAGGTCGGCGAAGATGACGCCCAACACCACGGCCGGAAAGAACGCGATCAACAGGTTCGCGGTAAACCGCCGCGCACTCGGCTGAGTCGGCAGGCCGATAACCACATCAAGGATCTTGCGTCGAAACTCCCACACCACCGCCAGGATGGCACCCAGCTGAATAATGATGTTGAACGCCATCGCCCGCTCGCCCCCGAAGTCGAGCAAATCGGCGACGATGATCTGGTGGCCGGTACTGGAAATGGGCAGGAATTCGGTCAGCCCTTCTACAACCCCAAGAATCAATGCCTGAAAGGCGGTCCAAAGATCCATCAATCCCCCAAAAGGCTATGCGCGTCGGCATGCCCCGTCAGTATTTTTCAAAAGCGTTCATTGCGATCAGCGTACTGAAGCCCCACGCGTCAAGGATCACCACCGCAGCGTAAAAATCCTGTGAAAAAACCACCTTGAATCAGGTTTACCCGCGCGGGGCCGGAATCCTAGCAGACAAGTCCGGGCGGCGCTCGTACAGGCTCATGCGACATGGCGTGGCTGGATGCTGGCAATGGTTTATGACAGGAACAAGAACCCGCGGCGATCGGACTCGATGAAACCGGCAAGCCACGGCTTATTTCAGGGCCGCTTCACGTTTCAGTGGGGCACGCCCCTCGCCACGAGATTGCGCACGCCGATCCGGTTACAATCGGCCCCCTCTTCGATTTCCCCAAGGAACCTCCATGTCCGGGCTTGAACTGTTTGCCGCCTCCCTCGGTGTCATTGCCGTCTGGCTGACGGTCAAACAGAACCCCTGGTGCTGGCCCATCGGCCTGATCATGGTGCTGCTGTATAGCTGGATCTTTTTCGAGGTGAAGCTGTATTCGGACATGCTGCTGCAAGTCGTCTATGCCGCCTTGCAGCTTTACGGCTGGTGGCAGTGGACACGGGCTGGTGAAACCACGCATGGCCGCGAAGTCAGTCGGCTCGATGGCCGGTCCGTGGCATTCAGCCTCGCCATTGGCGCACTCGGCAGCCTGTTGCTGGGAGCGGCCATGGTCCACTGGACCGACGCTGCGCAACCCTGGCTCGATGCGGCGCTGACCGGGTTCAGCCTGGTGGCGCAGGTCTGGATGGCGCAAAAACGTGTCCAGTGCTGGCCGCTGTGGATCGCCCTGGATGTGATTTTCGTCGGGTTGTTCATCTATAAAGGCCTGTACCTGACCGCCACGCTGTACGGATTGTTCACCGTTATCGCCGTGCAGGGCTGGCGCGAATGGCGTGCCGATCCGGCTTTGCGCGCATGAAAGTCCTGGTACTCACAGGCCCCGAATCCAGCGGTAAAAGCTGGCTGGCGGCCGAGTTGCAACAGCGTTTCGGTGGGATTCTGGTTGACGAGTATGTGCGCTGGTTCATCGAACAGAATCCGCGGGACACCACGCTGGCGGACATTACGCCCATCGCCCGCGGTCAGTTGGCATGGGAAGACGAAGCGCGGGCGCAACAACCGTCTTTGCTCATCCTCGACACGCACCTGCTGAGCAATATCCTCTGGAGCCAAACCCTGTTTGGCGATTGCCCCGCCTGGATTGAACAAGCGCTTCTGGCCCGGCATTACGACTTGCACCTGCTGCTGTCGCCGGAACACGTCCCATGGACTGACGATGGTCAGCGTTGTCAGCCCCGATTGAGTGAGCGCCAGGCTTTTTTCGACCAGACCCTCGCCTGGCTTGAGCAACACGCCCAACCGGTTCAGGTCCTGCGCGGAGGTTGGCAAGAACGCCGGCGCCAGGCACTGGACACTGTGACCCGATTGCTCGACACCTGAAGGCCGCCAGGGCAATGTCCCCACCTTCCCCCTGTCTTGGGAAAAGTGTCCGTTCCTGAAACACTCTCCCTGCCCCAAACTGCCCATTTCAACGCCCTTGATCATTTGATCACCGGATTTGTTAAGGCATTGATACAACAACGCCAGAACCCTTGTTCTAAAGGGGTTCGCCGGCATTTATGAGCTGCTTGCACAGGGTTTCGTCTCACCGTTGATACACCCTCGGCAAAGATTTTCCGAAAAAAAAACGCAAGCCATTGAATCAACTAAAAATTCCAAAACCGGCACAGCTTTCGCTCCATCCCTCACACAGCTGACCCAGGCCAGGTCACACATGTAGGAATGAGCGTCGTGGGGATTTTCAAAAAAAATGGCTTGAGGTGCCTCCTGCTGATCGCGAGCGCTGCCGGCACTGTTCTGAGTTTTAACGTTCAAGCCGAAGGTAACGGTGTCATCGTGCTTGACCGTACCGTTCACTCCACGCCTATCGGTCGCAGCGGCGGCAGAGATCCGCAGCCGGCGACCATCAATGCCAACCCTTCAGCCCGCGTCAACGGCGAGCTCAGCGATGCCGACATTGCCGGGGTAACCACCGGAACGGCGCTTCGCAACGGCAACGGGCAAGGCCCGGGTGCCATACAAGGCCTGAGTATCATCACCAACCCCAACGGTATACCTGGCATGTCCGTCGGCCACGGCGGTGGCAGTGGCGGCGCAATTTCCGGAACCATCAATCGCGCCATGAGCACCGGCCTCGGCTCACTGGGCAAAATGGCGGGAGGCCAATGAGATGATTCGTTCCCTCCTGTTACTGGCCCTGCTCGGCTGCACCGGCGTGATGGCCGATTCGGGCGTCAGCTCGGTGAACAACGCCACCCTCCAGGATTCCGGTGCTCAATACCGCGGCAACTTCAACGTCAATCAGGCGGCTGGCGATCAACAGCAGCAGACCAACGTCCGCGCGATCGCCATTGGCACCCAAGCCGATGCGACCACCAGTGTCCAGCAGAAAATCACCTCGCCCGCCAATCCGTCGATGGATGCAACGGCCACTATCGGCGGCACCACCTTCAGCAATGGCAGCGGCGTGCTGGGCGTCAACCAGGGTGCCGGGGCGAACAACCAGATGGCCAACGCGATGCGAATCAGCATCAGTGCTGCACCGCAGGCCGTTGACGATAACGCCCTTTCTCAACAGAACGTGGCGTTGTTACCGAACTCGGGAGCAACTGGCACCCCAAACGGCAGTCGCCAGGTCGTGACAAGCGACCAGGCCTTCACCGGCAGCCGGGGAGTGATCCAGGTTAACCAGAGTGCCGGGGTGGGGAACCGAATGGCTAACACCCTGAGCATCCGGGTCACCGACTGACCCCAAAACAGTGCAATCAGGGAAGCACCAACACTTGACCAACAAATGAGCGCGGAGAAACACCATGAACCCGAAAACTGCTCTCAAACCTCTTGCTTTCGCTCTGGCGGCAGTGATGGCATTCGCAGCACAAGCAGGCGCTCTTGATGATGGTCAGGGCAACGGTCAGGGCAACGGGCAAGTCAACAACCCTCAGCCTGAAGGCCCGAGCCTGGAACAAATTCTGCAAATTACAGCAGGCGCCGGTGCCGCCGTGATGGACTCGCAGAACAGCCATCACAACTCCGTATCGAACCAGGGCACCGAAAACGACGCAAAGGTCGATAACTCCCTGAACAACTCCAACGGCAACATGGGTGCCAACGTTGCAGCCGGTGACGGCAACCAGCAAGACAACGCCGCCGCCCTTGCCACTGCTGACGAAAGCTTTATTTTCGGCACGGCCGTCGCCGCCTCAAGCGCGACTCAGAGGAGCAACGGCAACACCGCCAGGAACCGCTCCAACACCAACAACACAACGCTCAATAACGCCGGCAACAGCGGTTCCGGCAATATCGGCATCAACGTGACCACCGGCGCCTTCAACCAACAGAAAAACAACCTGGCGATTGCCGTTTCGGGCGGCCGTGTAGCACTGGCGGCGGCAGCGGCCAACCAAAGCACGTCCGGGATGAAGGTCACCAACAACGGCAAACCCACGACAGATGTCGTACCCGTGGGTGTGTTCGGTCTGGCTGGCGTAACCACTCAACAAGTGATAACCCCAGATAGCTGGAAGCCCCCTGTAACCAACAATGCTTCGATAACGGGCTCGATGAATAACTTCTCGGGCAACGGCGGAGCGAACGTATCGTCCGGCGTAGGCAACCAGCAAAGCAACTCGCTGTCCATCGCCGCAGGCTGCAAAACTTGCCAGTAATCGCGATCACAATCGCAATGAAAGCCCCGTCGACGGGGCTTTTCTACAGCCTCAAGGCGTATCGATCATGCGTAAGACTGTCCTATTCGCCCTGCTCTGCCTGTCTGGCCTGACCCAGGCCGCACAGATACCGGTTGCCGCCCTGCCGGGGGGCGTGCTGGTGTACAAGCACGTACAGAGTTTGCGTGAGCGCAAGTTCAGCGACATCGTCGAACAAAAAACCGATTTCAGCTGCGGCGCCGCCGCGCTGGCAACGATACTGCGCCAGGCCTATTGGCTCGACGTCGATGAGGAGCACGTCATCAAAGGCATGCTGCTCACCGCAGACCAGGACCTTGTGCGTACCCAGGGTTTTTCCATGCTGGACATGAAGCGCTACATAGAGCGCATCGGCATGCGCGCCAGGGGCTACAAGATTCCGCCTGAAAGACTCGATGCAGTGACGATTCCGGTGGTGGTACTGATGGAAATTCGCGGCTACAAGCACTTCGTGGTGTTGCAGCGGGCGGACAAGAACTGGGTCTATATCGGCGACCCGGTACTCGGACACAAACGCTACCCCCATGATGACTTTGTCAAAGGCTGGAATGGCATTATTTTCGCAATCATCGGTCCCGGTTACGACAAAACCAATGCGTTACGCAGTCCACCGGAACCGCTGACAGCCAAGAACAAGATGGATAATTTCAACCCGGTCAAAGACGCTGAATTGATGGATTTTGGCTTCATACAGAGCGACTTCTTTTAATCGCCAACAAGATGATAGGGGGCAGGATGCTCCGGGAGCAGCAAATGAAAACCTCGTATTGGGTGGTCGTTGCCTGTCTGGCAGCGACCACTTCAGGTTTTGCTGATGAGTTCAGACCCATCGAAATCAAGGACCAGGAACTGGCCGAGTTGCGTGGCCGGTATGTAATGCCGGGGCGGATCATCAGCTTCGGTGTTGTCATGAGCAGTACCTGGCGCAACGCCAGTGGTGATCTGATCGGGGCCTCTACCTCGATGCAGCTACAAGCCGCAACGGTCAAGCCCGAGTTCTATGTTTCAACCATCAAACAATCCGGTAAAGGCAGTTCGCACAACGAGGGTACCGGTAACGTGATGGGTGGCGCAGAACTGAACACCTCTCGGGGCATCACCCAGGTCACACGGGCCGCAGGCGATGGCAACCGCTCAAACAACAACATCGCCATCAACGTCAAAGAGGCCCGCACGGCCCCTGCACTGGTGCCGAGCCAGGGCCAGGCGCTGGTGGCCGGTCAAACCATTTCCGGCAGCAATGCTGCAGGCAGTGTCGCGGTGTCCGCGACGAGCGGTGGCGTTCAGATGGCCATTACCGCCAACAACAACCAGGGCACAAGCCTGCAACAGGTCGCCCAAGGCGGGTTGCTGCAAAACACCCGGTTGCTGGGTAGCAGCAATGTGGTCGACAACATGACTCAACTCAACGTAGTGCTCAACAATAATGGCCCGAGTGCTGGTGTATTGGACTGCAACCTGAACCAACTCGCTGCATTACGGACCCAAGGGTATTGAACTACGCTGAGTCTCGAGCATTGGGCACAAATGGACGGCTTATTTCATGTACCGATCAGTATCATTGCGTGCAGTCATATGCCTGAGCACTCTACTACCGACGACAATGTTACAGGCGGCAACTGACGCGGATGTGGAGGCTCTCAAACAACAACTTCAAGAGTTGAAGCAGCGATACGAGGTACAGCAAAAGGCCCTGGCGGTTCTCGAACAGCGGGTCCGCCAGGTCGAAGACCAACCCGCTTCGCCTCCCCCTAAACGCCTGGTCAAGTCGCCAGCGGACCTGAAAGGCAATCCAAAAGTCGCCACCGGCACCGGCGCCGCGGCGGCTTCAGGGGGCGCCGGCGGGGGCAGCGGCAGCTCTTATGGACAATCGCTGGCCGATGACTCACAACCGGCGCAAAGCGTTTCAAACCTGTATGACGAGGCCAGCGGGTTCTTCGGCGGTGGCAAGTTCAGCTTCGAAACCGGGATAACCTACTCCCGGTACGATACCCGGCAACTGATCCTCAACGGCTTTCTCGCCCTGGACTCGATCTTCCTGGGCGCCATCAACCTTGACCGGATCAAGGCCGACACCTGGACGCTTGACCTCACCGGCCGCTACAACTTCAACAATCGCTGGCAGTTCGACCTGAACGTGCCGGTGGTCTACCGTGAGTCCACGTATCAGTCAGGTGGCGGCAACAACGGCACTGCCAACGTCACGACCGAAGATACCGTCAAAGAAGACCCGACCATTGGTGACGTCAACTTCGGTATCGCCTACAAATTCCTCGACGAATCGGACAACACGCCGGATGCCGTGGTGACGTTACGCGTCAAGGCACCGACCGGCAAAGACCCGTTCGGCATCAAGCTGATTCGGGCGGCCGATAACTCCAACCTGGCCGTGCCTGAATCCCTGCCTACCGGTAATGGCGTCTGGTCGATTACGCCGGGGATCTCTCTGGTCAAGACATTCGATCCGGCGGTGCTGTTCGGCAGCCTGTCCTACACGCACAACCTGGAGGAGTCTTTCGACGACATCAGCTCCAACCCGGCGGTCAAGACACCGGGCAAAGTCCGAATTGGCGACAGCTTCCAGATTGGCGCGGGTATTGCGTTCGCCTTGAACGAAAAGATGAGTATGTCGTTCTCGGTCTCTGACCTGGTGCAACGCAAAAGCAAGCTCAAGGAAGATGGCGGGGATTGGCAATCGGTAGTGTCCAGCGATGCCAACGCCGGCTACTTCAACATCGGCATGACCATTGCGGCCACCGACAACCTGACCATCGTCCCCAACCTGTCCATCGGCATGACGGACGATGCCCCGGACTTCCAGTTCAGCCTGAAATTCCCTTACTACTTCTGACCCGAACAAAAAACCGCTGCAATTGCAATCGCAACGGTTTTTTCTTACAGGCTGCGATTCAGCGAATCTGGTGCTTGTGCAACAAGCGGTAGAAGGTCGGTCGCGACACACCCAATACTTTGGCGGCGATACTCAGGTTGTCGCTGTGACGATTCAATACATCGCACAACGCCTGGCGTTCGGCCCGTGACTTGTATTCTTCGAGGGTCCCCATCGGCGCGGCGATTGTATGCTGGCTGATCAATCCCAGATCACGGGCCTCGATCTGCCGGCCTTCGGCCAATACCAGCCCGCGACGAACACGGTTGGCCAGTTCGCGAACATTGCCTGGCCAGTCGTGTTTGCCCATGGCAATCAACGCGTCTTCGCTGAAACTGCGTGGGCGGCGCCCGGTTTCATGGCTGTAGAGATGGGAGAAGTGGTTGGCCAGCGTCGCCAGGTCGCCATGGCGCTCGCGCAACGGAACGGTCACCACTTGCAGTACGTTCAAGCGGTAATACAAGTCTTCGCGAAAGCGCTTCTTCTCGATGGCGGCCTCAAGGTCGGCATGCGTTGCCGCCAGAACCCGCACATCCACCGGAATCGGCTGACTGCCACCCACCCGCTCGATGTGTTTTTCCTGGAGGAACCGCAACAGGTTGGCCTGCAACTCCAGCGGCAGGTCACCGATCTCGTCGAGAAACAGGGTGCCACCGTTGGCGGCTTCTATCCGTCCGACCTTGCGCTGGTGCGCGCCGGTAAATGCGCCTTTCTCATGGCCAAACAGCTCGGACTGGATCAAATGCTCGGGAATCGCACCACAATTGATCGCAATGAAGGGTTTGCTGTGACGCTGGGACTGACGATGCAGGGTTCGTGCGACCAGTTCCTTGCCAGTGCCGCTTTCACCCCGAATCAACACCGGAGAATCAGTCGGAGCCAGTTTGCTCAACAGCTTTCGCAGCTCACGAATGGGTTTGCTGTCGCCCAGCAATTCGTGCTCGGGCTGGTCGACATAGACCGTGCCCTGCCCGCGCAAGCGCGCCATGCCAAACGCCCGCCCCAGCGTTACCTGGACCCGGGACACATCGAACGGCAAGGTATGAAAGTCAAAAAACCATTCACAGACAAAGTCGCCGACATTTTGCAGTCGCAGCACGTCCTGATTGAGTACGGCTATCCACTCGGTGCCACTGCGGCTGATCAACTCTTTGACAGCTTCCGGGTGCTCGAGGTGAAAGGGCTGCAAGCGTAACAAGCCCACGTCACAGGTTCGGTCAGTGGCGTTCTCCAGCGTGCAGCTATCAACGTCCCAACCGATAGCCCTCAATCCGGGGATCAGACGATGGCAATCGTCGCAGGGGTCCACCACTAGTAAACGTCGTAAAGCAGGCGCATCGCTCATGACTGTTCCTTGGCGCCAAATTTAAGAAAAATTATTAAAAACAGTCATTTGGCGGACCTGGCTGTAACATTAGCAAGAATTTGACAGGCCCTTGAACTGTTTGACTATAGAGTTGTCATAAAACCGGTTATAAGAAATGCTTTTGATAGTTACCTAACGACTCTTGCCTTTCATTCAGCTTTCAATGTCAGTCTCATTCTTGAGTATATGAAATAAAGTGGAAAATTCTTTTGATTGTGTGTGACCCAAACCCCGGTTGCGGGCATCAGTACAAGTAACCAGCCGAACGGTAAGCCCAACCGACGGCACATCACTTGATTGGGCATACAGAGAGAAGACCCCATGAACGCCCCGCTGCGTATCAACGAAGCACTTCTGATTGCCGACCGCGCATTTAAACCATTCAAATGCGTGGCCTGGGCTCCACAAGACGGTAATGGCGAACTCAGCCTGACCGTTATCGACCGCACCAGCACCAGCATTGGCCGCAAACAGATCCCAAGCAGCGCTTATTCCGATCCGGCACAACTCGAACTGCTGCTGGAACAGGCCCGTGCCGAATTGAGCCAGGAAGGTTACACACTGCAGTCGTGGTCGATGCCGCACTAATCGTTTTGCGGATTACCCCGGGGTAATCCGCACCCTCCCCCCGGTCATTAGTTGGACTGAACGTTCTCGCCCATCCGCACTGATCACCTTCGCAAGTTCGGACTTTTACGTACCCGGTACTTTGCAGGCTCGCTATTGGTTCGAAAAGACACTGTTGTGGCACACAGCGACTCTCCGTCTGTGACTTCTCACTGTTGTGCATCTCCCCATTCAGGGGTTGAATAGTCTCCTTTATATCGTCGCCACCCAAACTTCTGGATCCGGACGACTCGCAAGGAGATGCGGTTCATGTCAATCCGGCCCGCTATTGCCTACCCCACCACCCGGAACACTGCCGGCTCCCTTGATACGACGTTTGCCGCCAACGGCAAAGCCCAAGTGTATTTCGCCGACAGCCTTTCCAGCATGGCCAACGACGTCGCAATCGATGCCCAGGGCCGTTTGCTGGTGGTTGCGAAGGTCGCCATGGCCGATGGCTGCCGCTTTGGCCTGGCCCGCTTGCTGGCGGATGGCTCCGCTGACCTCACGTTCGGTAAGCAAGGCAGCGTCATCGGTCAATTCGAACCGGGATTCGAAGCCATGGGCGCCAAGGTTGTGGTCATGCCCGACGGCAATATCCTGTTGGCCGGGTTGCACTACGAAAATGCGCACCACACGCTTCCGGCCCTCGCATTGCTGGATCAGCGGGGCAACCTGGTTCAACGCTTTGGCGATAATGGCCAGCGCGTCGTGCGATTGCCTGGCGGTCTGTCCCTGGGCAGGCGTGATATCTGGCTGCCTCCCGGCGTGCCAGGCGCAGAAGCCTGCGATGTGGACGTACAGCCAGACGGCCGGATCCTGATCCTGGCCAACCATTACTTTGAACTGGCCGACCACGTGGGCCTGTTGATACGCCTGGATGTCGAAGGCTCTCTGGACTGCTCGTTCAATGGTCACGGCTTTGCCGTGGTACGTCACCTGCTCATGAATACCTGGCTCAGTAGCCTGACAGTACAACGCGACGGTCGGATTCTGGTGGGTGGATCGATCAACTTCCCTGAAGAAGGCTTGCTGGCCCGCTATCACCCGGATGGCCGCCTCGACGAGAGCTTTGCCGTGGATGGATTCATGACGTTCAAGGCGCATGGACATGGCGCCCAGGTCAGCCAGGTGCTCCAGCAAGACACTGGCGGTATCCTGTGTGTGGGCAGCAGTCATGAACCGATGCACTGCCTGACCTTTAAAATGCACAGCAACGGCCGCCCCGACAACCACTGCAACAGCGGCCACCCGCGATGCCTGGAAATTGGCCGCAGCGGCTGCCAGTGGAACGCCGCGCAATTACAGTCCGATGGCAGTTTGATCACCGCGGGCGCGACCCTCGGCGGCGCTGAGGCAGACTTCATTGTCGGACGGTACCAGCCCAATGGCCGTCTCGATGGCCGCTTTGGCGCAGGCCAAGGCTTTGCACGGACCCGCCTCGGCCCCAGTCTGGATACTGCCACCTGTGTCGCGGTGCAGGCCGATGGCAACATCGTAGCTGGCGGCTATTCGTTGGATGGCAGTTACAAGGCCGTCGTCACACGATATCTGGGCTGAACCGATCCGGTTGTTCTGCGCTTGATCTTCTCGGCGGCTTACGGCAACTTGCGCGCTTCTTAAAACAAGGAGCAGCCGATGTCCGGCTCAATGGCCCAGGCGTTCGCACACAACTTTCTCGGGAACTCGCCCCGTTGGTACAAGGCCTGCATCGTCGGCTTTCTGATTCTCAATGCGCTGGTACTGTGGACCGCAGGCCCGGTGGCTGCCGGCTGGCTGCTGGTGCTGGAGTTCATCTTCACCCTGGCCATGGCACTCAAGTGTTATCCGCTGATGCCCGGCGGCCTGTTGTTGATTGAAGCCCTGCTGCTGAAAATGACTACGCCCCAGACGCTGTACGAGGAGTTGCTGCACAACTTCCCGGTGATCCTGCTGCTGATGTTCATGGTGGCCGGTATCTACTTCATGAAGGACTTGTTGTTGTACCTGTTTTCGCGCTTGCTGTTGGGGGTTCGCTCAAAGGCCCTGCTGGCCCTGATGTTCTGCTTTTTGTCAGCCTTTCTGTCGGCGTTCCTCGATGCCTTGACCGTGACCGCCGTAATTATCAGTGCCGCCGTAGGCTTTTACTCGGTGTATCACCGCGTCGCCTCGGGTAACGATCCGCGTCAGGACAGCGAGTTCAGCGACGACCAACATCTGCCAACACTGCATCAGGGTGATCTCGAACAGTTCCGCGCCTTTCTGCGCAGCCTGCTGATGCACGGTGCCGTGGGTACCGCTCTGGGCGGCGTTTGTACGCTGGTTGGTGAACCGCAGAACCTGCTGATCGGCCATGAAATGGGCTGGCACTTCTCCGAGTTCTTTACCCGGGTTGCGCCGGTATCCCTGCCGGTACTGGTTGCCGGGCTGGTAACGTGCGTCCTGCTGGAAAAGCTGCGCGGGTTCGGATACGGCACGCTGCTACCGGATAACGTCCGTGCGGTGCTGGCCAACTACGCCGCCGAAGACAATGCCGAGCGCACCATACGCCAACGTGCGGCACTCCTGGTGCAAGGCGTTGCCGCATTGATCCTGATTGCAGGGCTGGCGTTCCACATCGCCGAAGTGGGCTTGATCGGCCTGATGGTGATTGTGTTGATCACCGCCTTTACCGGCATCACCGACGAACACCGCCTCGGCACCGCGTTCAAGGACGCCATGCCGTTCACCGCCTTGTTGGTGGTGTTTTTCGCTGTGGTCGCGGTGATTCACGACCAGCAACTGTTCGCCCCTCTGATCCACTGGGTGCTGACACTGCCGGCGAACCAACAGCCGGGCATGCTGTTCATTGCCAACGGACTGTTGTCCGCCATCAGCGACAACGTGTTCGTGGCAACCATTTACATCACCGAAGTGAAACGCGCATTCATGGCGGGTGAGATGACCCGTGAGCACTTCGAGACACTGGCCATAGCGATCAATACCGGCACCAACCTGCCGAGCGTGGCGACGCCCAACGGTCAGGCGGCCTTCCTGTTCTTGCTGACCTCGGCAATCGCACCGCTGGTGCGCCTGTCTTATGGGCGGATGGTGTGGATGGCCCTGCCGTACACCGTGGTGATGGGGACATTGGGCTGGTATGCGGTGAGTTACTGGTTGTAACCCCCCAACCCTGTGGGAGCGAGCTTGCTCGCTCCCACAGGAGATACGTGTTATCCGAGGCGATGCCAGACGCGACCGTCACGGATGAGCAATTCTTCACCGGCCTTGGGGCCGTTTTCCCCGGCAGGATAGCTCTGCATGCTGGAATCCTGCTGCCAGGCATCCAGGAACGGCTGCACGGCGCGCCAGCCGTTTTCGATGTTGTCGGCGCGCTGGAACAACGTCTGATCGCCAGTCAGGCAATCGTAGATCAAGGTTTCGTAGCCGGTGGACGGCTGCATCTCAAAGAAGTCCTTGTAGGCGAACCCCAGCTCGATGTTGTCCATCTTCAGGGCCTGACCGGGCCGCTTGGCCAGCAGGTCGAACCACATGCCTTCGTTGGGCTGGATCTGAATGCGCAAATAGGTCGGCTGCAGCTCATCGACCTCGGTATCGCGGAACTGCGCATAGGGCGCCGGCTTGAAACAAATCACGATCTCGGTGTCGCGCACGCTCATGCGCTTGCCGGTACGCAGGTAGAACGGCACCCCGACCCAGCGCCAGTTGTCGATCATGACCTTGAGGGCCACATAGGTTTCGGTATTGCTGTCGGGCGCGACCTTGTCTTCCTGGCGATAGCCTGGCAGTGCCTTGCCGCCAATCTCACCCGCGACGTATTGGCCACGCACCGAGTTGGTGCGGGCCTCCTCGACCGTCCAGGGCCTGATCGCGCCGACGACCTTGGCTTTCTCGCCACGGACCGCATCGGCGCCAAACGCGGCGGGAGGCTCCATCGCCACCATCGCGAGCAACTGGAACAGGTGATTGGGCACCATGTCCCGTAGTGCACCGGTGTGCTCATAAAAACTGCCACGGGTTTCCACGCCGACGGTTTCGGCGGCGGTGATCTGCACGTGATCGATGTAGTGATTGTTCCAGAACGCTTCGAACAGGCTGTTGGAGAACCGGCTGACCAAGATGTTCTGTACGGTCTCCTTGCCCAGGTAATGGTCGATCCTGTAGATCTGCTTTTCCGTCATCACCTTGAGCAGGCAGGCGTTCAAGGCCTCGGCCGTTTGCAAGTCGGAGCCGAAGGGCTTTTCGATCACTACCCTTCTGAAAGCCTCGGGGGTTTCCTTCAGCAAGCCGGCGGCACCGAGACGGCGTGCCACTTCACTGAAGAAACGCGGCGCGGTAGCCAGGTAGAACACCGCATTGCCGGTTCCGCTGTCGGCGATTTTCGCCGCCAGCGCTTGATAGGTGCTGTCGTCCAGGAAGTCACCCTGGACGTAGCTGATGCCTTTGGCGAGTTTGGACCAGACGACTGGATCAAGGGTGTGGTCGCCCTTGCCAGCCATCTCGCTTTGAATGAAGTCTTCGAGCTTTTGCGCAAAGCCTTCATCGCTGATGGCGTTGTGGTCAACGCCGATGATCCGCAGTCCCTCCCCGAGTAAACCGTTGCGCTTGAGGTTATACAGCGCCGGTACCAACAGACGCTTGACCAGGTCACCGTGGGCGCCAAACAGAAACAGCGTCGTCGGTGGTGCGGGCTCAGCCTTGGATTTCCTGCGGATCGAATGGGTCATTTCTTCGAGGTCTCCACATGGCCGCCGAAGCCGAAGCGCTGGGCCGAGAGGATCTTGTCGCCAAAGGTACCTTGCCCACGGGAGCGGTAGCGGGAGAACAGCGAGTTCGACAGCACCGGCACCGGCACTGCTTGCTCCATCGCGGCTTCGATGGTCCAGCGACCTTCACCGCTGTCGGCCACGGACCCGGAAAAACCGTCGAGTTTCGGATCACTGGCCAGGGCGTCGGCGGTCAGGTCGAGCAACCACGAAGACACCACACTGCCACGACGCCAGACTTCGGCGATGTCGGCGACGTTCAGGTCGAAGCGCTGGTCTTGCGGCAGGCTCTCGCTGTTTTTGGTTTGCAGGATGTCGAAGCCTTCGGCGAAGGCCTGCATCATTCCGTATTCGATGCCGTTGTGGATCATCTTCACGAAATGCCCGGCACCGGCGGGGCCGGCGTGAATGTAGCCACGCTCGGCACGATCGTCGTCGGACTTGCGGTCCTTGGTGCGCGGGATATCACCCAGGCCCGGGGCCAGGGTGGCGAACAGCGGATCAAGGCGCGTGACGGTCTCGGCATCGCCGCCGATCATCATGCAGTAACCACGCTCCAGGCCCCAGACGCCACCGGATGTACCGACATCGATGTAATGCAGGCCTTTTTCCGACAGGGTTTTCGCCCGGCGGATATCGTCCTTATAGAAGGTGTTGCCGCCGTCGATGATGGTGTCGCCGGCTTCGAGCAAGGTGGCGAGGGTGTCGATGGTCTCTTCGGTCGGCGCGCCGGCCGGCAGCATGACCCACACCGCACGCGGCCTGTCCAGGCCAGCGACCAGGGCCGGCAGGTCGGCGACGCCAGTGGAACCCTCTGCGGCCAGGGCTTCGACAAAGGCGGTATTGCGGTCATAAACAACGGTGGTGTGCCCGTTGAGCATCAGGCGCCGTGCAATATTGCCGCCCATGCGGCCCAGTCCAATAATCCCGAGTTGCATGTGCTGATGCTCCCTACTACAAATAAAATGTGTGTCAAAGGTTATAGCCCAACGCGACTCATGAGGTTAGTCCAGAGCGTTGGCACGAAGTTTCCGGGCATTGTGCCCGATCCTGATGGATAACGTCGGGAATCAAGCCGAAGACACAACGACAATGAAAAATAAAAAAGTTCCCTTCAAGGGCAAAAGAAATCAAAATTGGCGCCGATAGTAGATCAGCCGCTGATTTCGAGGCGGCTCTACAGTTGAGACACGCCATTTGCGAGGTGAGCAATGGGCACAGTACACACCGCACTGCCAGCACAAACCCTTTACGTCACTATCCGTCGCGATGAATTGCGTCAGTTGAAGGACGAACGCGATCAGTTGAAACAGGAGCTGGCGCAATTGCGGCTGCTGCTGCAATCCGGTCAGACGCAGCCCATGGCTGTGACGCAACGCACCCCACTCGCCTGATTCCCTCGTTTCAAGCGGGAGCAGTCTGCACTGCTTCCGCACCGGCTCACGTCCTGCCATCCTCGGTAACTCACAAAATTTTCACAATTGTTACACGAGAATTACTCGTTTAGGTCGCCCGATTCCGCGCGGCCCTCGTTCGTCGTCCGTGATATCCAAGTCCCGGCGGTGGTAGTGAATTCTCGGCTGGAGCGCTGAATGTCTTTGTTTAAACGCAGCCAAACGACTGCGGCAGGTTTCGACTGGGCCGGATTCGTCTGGTTGTTTGTATTCTTCTGGTACTTTTCCGGCATTACCCAACTACTGATCCAGCTGACTGGCACCTCCGGCTTTAGCGGATTCCGCCAGGCCTTTGTCATGAGCGCTATCTGGCTGGCGCCGATGTTGCTGTTCCCCAGGCAAACCCGCGTCATGTCCGCGGTGATCGGCGTCGTACTGTGGGCGTGCTCCATGGCGAGCCTGGGCTATTTCTTCATTTACCAGCAGGAATTTTCCCAGAGCGTCATCTTCATCATGTTCGAGTCGAACGTGGCTGAAGCCGGCGAGTACATGACCCAGTATTTCGCCTGGTGGATGGTCCCGGCCTTCCTCGCCCACAGTGCTTTTTCCTGGTTCCTGTGGACACGCCTGCGCCCGGTGTACCTGCCCCGTGGCAAGGCAATCGTGGCAGCAACGGCCATTCTGGTCGCCGTGGTCGCTTATCCGCTGATCAAGCAGACCCAGCGTACCGGCAGTTTCGCCGCCGGGTTCGAGAAGTTCGAAACCCGCATCGAACCTGCGGTGCCATGGCAGATGGCCGTGGCCTATCACCGCTACCTGGACACCCTGGCCGGTATGCAGGACATGCTGGAAAGCGCCAGCAAGATTCCCCCCCTGCACAACCTCAAGGATGCAATGGCCAACACGCCTGCGACCCTGGTGCTGGTGATCGGCGAGTCCACCAACCGTCAGCGCATGAGCCTGTATGGCTATCCCCGGCCAACCACGCCGGAGCTGGACAAGCTCAAGGATCAATTGGACGTTTTCGACAACGTCATTACCCCGCGCCCCTACACCATCGAGGCACTGCAGCAGGTCCTGACCTTCGCCGACGAAGAAAACCCGGACCTGTACCTGACGACGCCATCACTGGTCAGCATGATGAAACAGGCCGGTTACAAGACCTTCTGGATCACAAACCAGCAGACCATGACCAAGCGCAACACCATGCTCACGACCTTTTCCGAACAGGCCGACCAGCAGGTGTACCTGAACAACAACCGCAACCAGAACGCCGCCCAGTACGATGGCGACGTGATCGAGCCGTTCAACAAGGCCCTGGCCGATGCGGCACCGCGCAAGCTCATCGTCGTGCATTTGCTCGGCACGCACATGAGCTACCAGTACCGCTACCCGTCGACCTTCGACAAGTTCCAGGACCGCTCCGGCGTACCGGCCGGCATTCGCGATGACCAGTTGCCGACATACAACAGCTATGACAATGCCGTGCTGTACAACGACTTCGTGGTGTCCAGCCTGATCAAGGACTACGCCAGGACCGATCCGAACGGCTTCCTGCTGTACTTGTCCGATCATGGCGAAGACGTGTTCGACTCTGCGGGTCACAGTACCCTGGGGCGCAACGAGAACAAGCCGACAGCACCGATGTACACCATTCCATTCATGGCCTGGGCTTCGCCGAAATGGCGGGCAACCCATGACTGGAACCTCGCCGGTGATCTCTCGCGGCCTTACAGCAGCTCACACCTGATCCACACTTGGGCCGATCTGGCAGGCCTGAGCTTCGACGAACTCGATCGCAGCAAAAGTGTGGTCAGCGACAGTTTCAAGGCCCGGCCATTGATGATCGGCAACCCCTATGAGCGTGAGCAACGCGCGTTGATCGACTTCAGCCTGATGAAGCCGAAAACGCCACCCGCGGTCGCTCAGCAGTAATCCTTTCTGGGGCCGATTCCGGCCCCTTTTTCATGCTCCCGCTTCGGAAGTGGCAGCCGTTGGTGAAGTTAATTCCCATTTAACCGAATCGGCGGATAATTCCATTTCGACACTGATTCAAAGTGGGAGGCATACCATGAAACGTACCGCCGTGATCCTCGCCAGCCTGATGGCACTGGGCTCGGCCAGCGCATTTGCCGAGGGAGGCGCCGAACGCATGCGCTATTACTACGAAAGTCTGCGACTGGCCCAGCAACAAGCCCTGGGCCATCCGATCCAAAGCACCGAGCTGCGGGTGCCCGACGATCAAACCGCACAAATGACTGAAACCTACAGACCGAAATGATCCATGGACCTCTGACTGCGGCTCTACAGTTGGAGAACACCGTTCGGGCGTCCTGATGGACGCCCTTTTTTATCTGCCGTCTTTTGATTCCCGGGCTACAGCGCCTTGGTCCAGAACAGCATGCGCCCATGGGCCGGATCGAACATGCCAGCGGCGAAACCGGCTTTTTCATAGGAGCCCTGCGCCACGGCATTGCCTTCCAGCACCTCCAGGGTGAGCTTGCAGCAACCACGCTGGCGGGCGATGTCCTCGACCTTTTGCAGCATCTTCCGGCTCAAGCCCAACCCGCGAAATTTTTTCACCACCGACACATCGTGCACATTGACCAACGGCCGGCAGGCAAAAGTCGAAAACCCCTCGAAGCAATTGACCAGCCCGGCTGGCTCGCCGCCGACAA
Organism: Pseudomonas sp. B28(2017); assembly: GCF_002113025.1. Taxonomy (GTDB): domain Bacteria; phylum Pseudomonadota; class Gammaproteobacteria; order Pseudomonadales; family Pseudomonadaceae; genus Aquipseudomonas. The sequence continues at coordinate 46,233 of NZ_NEJH01000007.1, forward strand.
AGGCCAGCACACTGAAGGCGTGGGGACGCCTGGCAAGCTCTGCCGGGAGTTGCTCCAGTACATGGGCTGGCAACGACTGGCCCCCCCCCCCCATCGGGTCCTCTGCATAATGGTTCAACACCAGACAAATAGCCTCGGCATGCACCGGATTGGTGTAACTGGCTTGAAGCACAAGAATTTCTGCGGAGTCCATTTCCATCCTCGATCACACATAAAGTAGCCCCCAGCATGTATTTCACGCTGAAGTGCCTGCTGAACATAGCGCGAGCACCGTGCTATCGACAATCGCAACCGCGCAATTCTTTGGCGCTCAAGCGCCCCAGATCAAGGCTTCCGTCCATCCCAGCTCGGCAAAATCCTCGGCCCGCAAGTGCGACTCACCGGCGCAGAAGAACTCGTCGAGTTGCGGTGGCTTGACCGAGGTGCCACTGAGCATGGCGTGAACCTGGCCGCGGTGATGGATCTGGTGTTCAAACAAATGGGACAGCAGGCGCAAACGACTGTCGTGTTGCGGAGTTTCGCGGGCAATGGTCACGATTTTGCCAAGGTCGGCGTCGCGCATCTGCTCGCAATAGGCAATCAGCCGGCGGTCGACATGGGCCTGTTCGCCAACGAGATCGGTCGCCATGAGAAAGGGCTCGTCTTCCTTGAAAAACACACGGCAATCGGGATGCGGATCGTCGCCGCGCAGTTCGCGCTCCAGGGCGTCCACATAAAACCAGTCACAGGTAAGGATGTGGTTGAGGGTGGCGCGGATAGTCGGGAAGAAGCTGACCCGCGGTGCAGTCAGTTCCTGGGGACTCAACTGACGCCAGGCCTTGGCCAGTCGGTGATTGGCCCAGGCGTTCTGATAGGCCATGGTCAGCAAGTGGTGCGACAGGGGCTGATTCATGTTCGCTGCTCCCGATCAAATCCCGATCAAACTTCGGCGAAACGTTGCAGTTGCATTTCCTGCAATCGGCTGAGGGTGCGACGGAACGGGAATTCCAGATAACCCTCGGTGTAAAGCGACGCCATTGGCACTTGCGCTTCAAGGTACAGCGGCACCTTGCGGTCGTAGCATTCGTCCACCAGTGCAATGAACCGTCGCACACCGTCGTCATGCACCGACAACTGCGGCAGCTCGCGGTCCCCCGCTGCCACCCGCTCGACACCGTCTTCGGTGCCACGGGCAATGCGCCCGGCACGCTTTTGCGCGCTGAGGTTGGGTACGTCACCCAACAGAATAGCGCTGTAGGTATCGCACAGGGCGATGAAATCCATGGCTGCGAAAGGTTGCTCGCACAGTGCGGCGTAACGGGTCCAGAGCACGGTCGGGCTGACCTTGACCACCTCGAGTGAGCGGTAACCGACCTTGACCGGTTCGTTCGATACCGGCTGATTCACGGCCAAACCCGAGAACACCTCGGTGAGCGCATCTGGCTGGCCGGGCTCGGCCACCCAATAACGTTGCGAGCCTGCACCCGGGTGCAGGCGATGGTCTTCGCCGCCATCCACTGCAATCACCTGCATGTGTTGCTTGATCGCCGCGATGGCGGGCAGGAAACGGTCGCGATTGAAACCGTCGGCGTACAGCTTGGACGGCGGGAGATTGGAGGTGCAGACCACCACCACGCCCTGTTCGAACATCACCTGGAACAGGCGCCCGAGAATGATCGCGTCGCCGATGTCATTGACGAACAGCTCGTCGAAACACAACACGCGAACCTCTTCGGCCAATTCACGGGCCAACGCCTTGAGCGGATCGGCGGTGCCGGTCAGTTGAAACGAGCGCTGATGCACCCAGCCCATGAAGTGGTGAAAGTGCTGGCGCCGTGCCGGTACTCGCAGGCTTTGGTAGAACTGGTCCATCAACCAGGTTTTACCGCGCCCCACCGGCCCCCACAGGTACACACCGGAAATGGGCGAGCGGCCCTCGTGCAACGCTTCGTGGCATTTTTGCAGGGCCCACACGGCATGCTCCTGGGCCTCGTCCTGGACGAAGCCCTTTTGTTCAATGGCGTGCTGCCAGGCGCTTAAGGGGGAATCGATAGTCATGGGCGGCAGTATGCCATTGCGCATTAAAAACGCGACCAGTGATCGGCGGTTTTGTGCAAAAGGTAAAAGCACCTTGACGCTTTAAATTACTCGTATCATATTTTATAAATGTCGTACGTAATTTATATAAACCCCGCCGTCATCCCTCTGGAGTCATCCCATGCATTACAAAGTTTTCGGTCGCAAAACCGGCTTGCGTGTTTCCGAACTGGCGCTGGGCGCCGGTAATTTTGGTACCGGTTGGGGCCATGGCGCCGAGCGTGACGAAGCCAAGCGCATTTTTGATGGCTACCGGGAAGCCGGTGGCAACTTCATCGATACTGCCAATGGCTATCAGGGCGGGCAATCCGAGGCCATGCTCAGCGAATTCATCGCCGCGGAGCGCGATAGCCTGGTCATCGCCACCAAATACACCCTCGGGACCACACCGGCAGCCGGCATTTCCCACACGGGCAACAGTCGCAAGAACATGGTGCGCGCTGTCGAGGAAAGCCTTAAACGGCTGAAGACCGAGCATATCGACCTGTTCTGGGCCCACATGAGCGATGGCGTCACGCCCATGGAAGAGATCCTGCGCGGCTTCGACGATCTGGTCAGTGCCGGCAAGATTCATTACGCCGGGCTATCGAACTTCCCCGCGTGGCGCATCGCCCGCGCCGACCTGCTGGCCGAGGTGCGTGGGTTTGCGCCGATTGCCGCGATCCAGGTCGAGTACAGCCTGGCCGAACGCACAGCTGAGCGTGAACAACTGCCGATGGCCGAAGCTCTGGGCCTGGCCGCGACCTTGTGGTCGCCGCTGGGTGGCGGTTTCCTGACCGGCAAGTATCGCAACAGTGAAGGCGACAACCGTGCGAACAAGCTCGGCGTGCTGATTCATACTGAAAAAAGCGCCCGCGAAACCGCCCTGCTCGATACCTTGATCGATATCGCCGCAGCACTCGATGCCAGCCCGACCCACGTGGCCATCGCCTGGCTGCGGGACAAGGCCAGGCGTTCGACCACGGCACTGATTCCGATCCTGGGTTCCCGGACACGCGAGCAACTGGACGCCACGCTGGGCGCGCTGAATGTGCAGTTGAGCACCGACCAACTGGCACGACTGGATGGCGTCAGTGATGTGGCCAAAGGCGTGCCGCACGAGTCCATTTCCGGTTCGTTCGCACGGTACAGCGGCGGTCAGGTCCTTGACCTGCCAATCGTTCCAGTGGCCTGACGCCAACATAAACTGTGGGAGCGAGCCTGCTCGCTCCCACAGAGGGATTGCGTTTTACCGGTCGACCTTATGCCTGGCCGCATACAGGCACAGCATCTCCATCGCCAGCGTTGCCGCCGCCAGCGAGGTGATCTCCGCGCAGTCATAGGCCGGAGCCACCTCCACAACGTCCATGCCGACCAGGTTGGTACCGCGCAGACCGCCGAGAATCTCCAACGCCTGTACCGTGCTCAAGCCGCCGCATACTGGCGTTCCCGTACCAGGCGCGAACGCCGGATCGAGGCAGTCAATGTCGAAGGTCAGGTACACCGGGTTGTCGCCGACCCGCGCGCGAATCGCCTCGACAATCGCCTCGCAGCCACGGCGATGCACCTGCCGCGCATCGAGCACCTGAAAGCCCTGATGATCATCGTTGGTGGTGCGCAAGCCGATTTGTACCGAGCGCGACGGGTCGACCAGCCCTTCCCTGGCCGCGTGCCAGAACATGGTGCCGTGGTCGATGCGCTTGCCCTCCTCGTCCGGCCAGGTGTCGCTGTGGGCGTCGAAGTGGATCAGCGACAACGCCCCATGCTTGCGGGCATGGGCCTTGAGCAGTGGATAGGTAATGAAATGGTCGCCGCCAAACGTCAGCATCGCCGTGCCGGCGTTGAGGATGTGCTCGGCGTGGGCCTCAATCATTTCGGGCGTCGACTGCGGCGAGCCGTAATCGAAATCGCAATCGCCGTAGTCGATCACCGCCAGGTGATCGAACGGGTCAAACGTCCATGGCCAGTGCCGTTCCCAGGCGATTCCGGCAGAGGCGGCGCGAATGCCGCGTGGCCCGAAGCGTGCACCGGGGCGGTTGCTGGTGGCGGTGTCGAATGGCACGCCGCTGACGGCCACGTCGACTCCACGCAAGTCACGACTGTAGCGGCGACGCATGAAGCTGGTAATGCCGGCGTAGGTACTTTCGGCGGCCGTGCCGTAAAGGCTGTCACGGGTAAGTGCTTGATCGTTCTGCATCGGGACGTCCATTGAAGGCTCCTTGGCTTTTTCTTATTGGCGGCTACGGAAAGTGGTCCACAGGCGAGTGCGCTGGCGCATGTCCTTGAGGCTCATGCTGCGGTCGGCATACAGCCGTTCGCGCACCTCGGCCTGCGGGTAGATGTCCGGATCGGTGCGTACCGTTTCATCCACCAGCGGCGTGGCGGCCTGGTTCGCCGTGGCGAAGAACAAGGTGTTGGTCAGTGCCGCAACGGACTCGGGGCGCAACATGAATTCGATAAAAGCGCGAGCGGCTTCGGGGTGCGGCGCGTCCTTGGGAATCGCCAGGTTGTCCTGCCACACGAGGGTGCCTTCCCTGGGAATCCGGTAGGCGATTTCATAGGGCTTATTGGCCTTGCGCGCCTGGTCGGCGGCCATGCTCGCGTCCCCGTTGTAGGTCAGCGCCAGGCACACGCTGCCATTGGCCAGATCGCTGATCTGCCGCCCGGTGGCGACGTACAACACGTTCGGCTGTAACTGATGCAGCAACGCCTCGGCGGCTGACAGATCGCTCTTGTCGGTGCTGTAGGGATCTTTACCCAGGTAATGCAGCGCCAGTCCGATGACCTCCTGGGGCGAGTCGAGAATGGCGATGCCGCAATCCTTCAACTTGCTCGCGTATTCGGGTTTGAACAGCAGGTCCAGGCTATTGAGCGGCACGTCCGGCAAGCGCTGCTTGACCGCCTCGACGTTCATGCCCAAACCCAGGGTGCCCCAGGTGTACGGCACGCCGTAACGGTTACCTGGATCGACAGCGGCGAGTTTTTCCAGCAAATCAGGATCGAGGTTGGCGTAACCCTTGAGTCCTTCGTGGGGAATCGGTTTCAACGCCCCGGCCGCAAGCCCCCGGGCCAGCACGCTGGAGGACGGCACCACCACGTCATAACCGCTGCCGCCCGTGAGCAACTTGGTCTCCAGCACTTCCGAAGAATCGAAAGTGTCGTAGCGCACATGGATGCCCGTTTCCTGCTCGAACCGTTGCAGGGTTTCGGGGGCGACGTAATCGGCCCAACTGTACAGATTGACCTCCTTGTCCTCGGCCTGGGCCGAAACAGCAAAGGTGAGCAACAGCGCGGGTATACACAGCTTGAACATGGGAGCCATGACGAACACCTGACCAAAGGAAGTGGTTGCAGGATGCGTCGTCGGATACATTGGTGAAATATCAAGTTAATTAACCTGACTTTATTACGGAGTAATGTTTGATGCTCGGCCAACTCCACGATCTGGATCTGCAATTGTTGCGCCTGTTTGTCAGCGTGGTGGAATGCGGCGGTTTCAGCGCAGCCCAGGGCCAGCTGGGGTTGAGCCAGTCGAGCATCAGCCAGCAAATGGCCAAGCTGGAAACCCGCCTTGGCTATCGGCTATGCAGTCGCGGCAAGGGAGGGTTCAGGATCACGCCCAAGGGCGAACGACTCCTCAGCGCCACCCGTGGATTGTTCGAGTCCATCGAAGCCTTCCGTCATCAGTCCAACGGCGTGGCCGGACGCTTGATCGGCGAAGTGCGCCTGGGTCTGTCCGAAGCCCTGGATCAATCGGTGCTGCAACGGGTGGCCGAGGCGATCCGGCGCTTCCGTGAGCGGGATGAATCGGTGCGCATCGAACTGATCAGCGCCATGCCCGGTGAAATGGAACGCTTGCTGCTGCAACAGCGGCTGGACCTGGCCATCGGCTATTTCTCGCAAGTGCAAAGTGCGTTTGACTACCGCCAATTGTTCATCGAAACCCAGCATCTATATTGCGCCCCCGGTCATCCGCTGTTCACCAACGCGGCTCCAGACGATCAGGACCTGCAGGCCTGCGACCGGGTCGATCACCCCTACCGCTTCCTGCGCAGTGACGAGCCCTTTCAGGGCAAGCGGTGTTCCGCACGATCGGAACAGGTCGAAGGCACCCTTGCCTTCATTCTTTCCGGCAAGCATGTCGGTTACCTGCCCAGCCACTTTGCCCGCTCCTGGGAAGACAAGGGTTTGCTCAGGGCCGTGCGTCGCAACGACATGAGTTTCGATGTCGCGTTTCATCTGGCCCGGCACCGGGCACAGGTGCCCGGCGATGCGCAGAAGGCATTCGAAGAGGACCTGCTCGCGGCATTTGTCTGAATACGCCGTGGTCTACGCTGAAACGGTGCCGGTCATCACCATGCAAAAATGCACAGATAACCTGCACTTATCCGGGTTGTACAAGGCAAATTTGCACTGATACGATCCGTCATCGCTCGCGCGCGAGCATCTCGATAAATAACAATAAAAGCAGGGAGTTAGTGATGACTGCTCAGGTTTCATCGAAGGTGGCGCAGTCCATGGATGCCATGCAAAACGAAGTGCTGGCCGAGGTTCGCAACCACATTGGTCATCTGACCCTCAACCGCCCCGCCGGCCTCAATGCCCTCACCCTGGACATGGTGCGCAACCTGCAGTGCCAGCTCGACGCCTGGGCCCAGGATTCGCAAGTCCATGCCGTGGTCTTGCGGGGTGCCGGCGAAAAAGCCTTCTGCGCCGGCGGCGACATACGCTCGCTGCACGACAGTTTCAAAAGCGGCGACACCCTGCATGAAGACTTCTTCGTCGAGGAATACGCCCTCGACCTCGCGATCCACCACTACCGCAAACCGGTGCTGGCCCTCATGGATGGCTTTGTCCTCGGCGGCGGAATGGGTCTGGTGCAAGGCGCAGACTTGCGCGTGGTCACCGAAAAAAGCCGTCTGGCGATGCCGGAAGTCGGCATCGGCTACTTCCCCGACGTCGGCGGCAGTTACTTCCTGCCGCGCATTCCCGGTGAACTGGGGATTTACCTCGGCGTCAGTGGCGTACAAATTCGCGCAGCAGACGCGCTGTATTGCGGCCTGGCGGACTGGTACCTGGAAAGCGACAAACTGGGCGACCTGGACGAGAAACTTGATCAGCTCGAATGGCACGACACTCCGCTCAAGGACCTGCAAGGCCTGCTGGCCAGACTCGCCGTGCAGCAACTGCCTGATGCACCGCTGGCAACGTTGCGCCCGGCCATCGACCACTTCTTCGCCCAGCCCGACGTGCCGAGTATTGTTGAACAACTGCGTCAGGTAACGGTCGCCGACAGCCACGAATGGGCCATGACCACCGCCGACCTGCTGCAAACCCGCTCGCCGCTGGCCATGGGCGTGACCCTGGAAATGCTGCGTCGCGGTCGGCACCTGAGCCTTGAACAATGCTTCGCCCTTGAGCTGCATCTGGACCGCCAGTGGTTCGAGCGAGGCGACCTGATCGAAGGCGTGCGCGCCTTGCTGATCGACAAAGACAAGACACCACGCTGGAATCCGCCCACCCTCCAGGCGCTGGACGCCGAACACGTGGCGAGCTTCTTCAGCGGGTTTGACCAGAGCGAGAGCTGAGCCATGCACGATATCGAATTGAGCGAAGAGCAAGTCATGATCCGCGACATGGCCCGGGATTTTGCCCGTGGCGAAATCGCGCCCCATGCCCAGGCCTGGGAAAAAGCCGGCTGGATCGACGACGGTCTGGTGGCGAAGATGGGCGAACTGGGCTTGTTGGGCATGGTGGTCCCCGAGGAATGGGGCGGCACCTATGTCGACTACGTGGCCTACGCGCTGGCGGTCGAAGAGATTTCCGCCGGCGACGGTGCTGCCGGCGCCTTCATGAGCATCCACAATTCCGTGGGCTGCGGGCCAGTACTCAACTACGGCAGCGAAGAACAGAAACAGACCTGGCTGGCGGACCTGGCCAGCGGTCAGGTCATCGGCTGCTTCTGCTTGACCGAGCCCCAGGCCGGTTCCGAGGCGCACAACCTGCGCACCCGCGCCGAACTGCGCGACGGTCAGTGGGTGATCAACGGCGCCAAGCAGTTCGTCAGTAACGGCAAGCGGGCCAAGCTCGCGATTGTATTTGCCGTGACTGATCCGGACCTGGGCAAACGTGGCATCTCGGCATTCCTGGTACCGACCGATACCGCCGGTTTTATCGTTGATCGCACCGAACACAAGATGGGCATTCGCGCCTCCGATACCTGCGCCGTGACCCTCGACAATTGCACCATCCCGGAGGCCAATTTGTTGGGCGAACGCGGCAAGGGCCTGGCCATCGCCCTGTCCAACCTCGAAGGCGGGCGAATCGGCATCGCCGCTCAAGCACTCGGCATTGCTCGCGCGGCGTTCGAAGCGGCGCTGACCTACTCCCGTGATCGGGTGCAGTTTGGCAAAACGATCAATGAACACCAGAGCATCGCCAACCTGCTGGCCGACATGCACATGCAACTGAACGCCGCACGGTTGATGATCCTGCACGCCGCACGCCTGCGCACGGCCGGCAAACCCTGCCTGTCGGAGGCGTCACAAGCCAAGCTGTTTGCCTCGGAAATGGCGGAAAAGGTCTGCTCGTCCGCCATTCAGATTCATGGCGGTTATGGCTACCTGGAAGACTATCCGGTGGAAAAATACTACCGGGATGCGCGGATCACGCAGATCTACGAAGGGTCGAGCGAGATACAGCGGATGGTGATTGCCCGCGAGCTGAAGAACTACCTGATTTAATGTCCTGTACCTGTAGGAGCGAGCTCGCTCGCGATGGCAGTCAACGATGACGCTGGGCACCTGAATCAACCCGGTGCCCTTGGTTTTTCGCGAGCAGGCTCGCTCCCACATTGGATCTCAGTGCTTGCAAGATCCCTTGTGGGAGCGAGCCTGCTCGCGATGGCGTCAGTGAAACCGCCGCATCACTTCCCGACGAACTCCGCCTCGCGCTTGGCAATGAACGCCGCCATCCCTTCCTTCTGGTCCTGCGTCGCGAATGCCGCATGGAACACCCGGCGCTCGAAGCGCACGCCTTCGGCCAGGCTCACTTCAAAGGCACGGTTGACGCTTTCCTTGACCATCATCGCAATCGGCAGCGACTTCTTAGCGATCAACGCGGCGACTTTCAGCGCTTCATCCAACAGTTCATCGCTCGGCACGATACGCGCCACAATGCCGCAACGCTCCGCTTCCACGGCATCGATCAAACGCCCGCTCAGGCACATTTCCATGGCCTTGGCCTTGCCCACGGCGCGGGTCAGGCGCTGGGTGCCACCCATGCCCGGCAACACGCCGAGGTTGATTTCCGGCTGACCAAATCTGGCATTGTCCCCCGCCAGGATGAAGTCACACATCAAGGCCAGCTCACAGCCGCCCCCCAGGGCGAAACCGTTGACCGCCGCGATGATCGGTTTGCGGCGGTTGGCCACACGGTCGCTGTCGCTGAACAGGTCGTCGATATAGATCTGCGGGTAGGTCAGCTCAGCCATTTCCTTGATGTCGGCACCGGCGGCAAAGGCTTTTTTCGAACCGGTCAGAACGATGCAGCCGATGTTCGAGTCAGCCTCGAAGCCGTCGAGGGCCTGGTTCAGTTCGCTGACGATCTGCGCGTTCAACGCATTCAGCGCTTGTGGACGGTTGAGGGTGATCAGGCCAACGCGGCCATGGGTTTCCAGCAAAATCGTTTCGTAACTCACAGGGGACTCCTTCTTATAAATTGCGCGAAATGACCATGCGCTGAATATCGCTGGTGCCTTCGTAGATCTGGCAGACCCGCACGTCGCGGTAGATTCGCTCCAGCGGGAAGTCGTTGAGGTAACCGTAACCGCCGAGGGTTTGCAGCGCCGAGGAGCATACCTTCTCGGCCATTTCCGAGGCGAACAACTTGGCCATCGACGCTTCGACCAGCGCCGGCTTGCCGCTGTCGCGCAGGGCTGCGGCGTATTGCACCATTTGCCGCGCCACCGCGATCTGGGTCGCCATGTCCGCCAGGCGGAACGCCACGGCCTGGTGCTCGATGATGGGCTTGCCGAAGCTCTCGCGCTCACGGGCGTAGTCGCGAGCCGCTTCGAAGGCGGCGCGGGCCATGCCCACCGATTGCGAAGCGATCCCGACGCGGCCGCCTTCAAGGTTGGCCAGGGCAATCCTGTAGCCTTCGCCCTCCTCGCCCAAACGATTGGCCACCGGCACCTTCACGTCTTCGAAAAGGATCTGGCAGGTGTCGGATGCATGCTGACCGAGCTTGTCTTCGACCCGCGCCACGGTGTAGCCCGGCGAATCGGTCGGCACGATAAAAGCGCTGATGCCGCGTTTGCCGGCGCTCGGATCGGTCACTGCAAACACGATCACCACCCCGGCATTGCGCCCGGAGGTGATGAACTGCTTGCAACCGTTGAGCACGTAATGATCGCCCTCCAGGCGCGCGCGGGTTTTCAGGCCGCTGGCGTCGGAACCGGCCTGGGGTTCAGTCAGGGCGAAAGCGCCGAGCATCGCGCCGCTGGCCAGCGGCTTGAGGAAGCGCTCTTTCTGCTCATCCGTGCCGTAGGTGAGGATCGGCACACAACCCACGGAGTTGTGCACACTCATGATGGTCGAACAGGCGCCATCGCCGGCGGCGATTTCTTCCAGCGCCATGGCGTAGGCCAGGTACCCGGTGTCGCATCCACCCCACTGCTCCGGCACCAGCATGCCGAAGAAGCCCAGCCCGGCCATCTCGCCGATGGCTTCCTTGGGGAAACGGTGCTCGCGATCCCATTCGGCGGCGAAGGGTTTGAGCCGTTCCTGGGCAAAGTCCCGGGCCATGTCGCGGATCTGTTGTTGGTCGTCATTGGGGATCATGGTGAATCCTTAAGAATCAGTTTGAAACGCAAGACCTGTGGGGGCGAGCCTGCTCGCGAAAGCGGTGTATCAGCAACAGATATCAGCTGACACGACGTCTTCGCCAGCAGGCTTGCTCCCACATTGGTAAGCGTCGCCTCAGTACAGGCATTCCACGGCCATCGCCGTCGCTTCACCGCCACCAATACAAATCGCCGCGACGCCACGTTTCAGGCCTTTCTGGCGCAAGGCCGAGAGCAAGGTCACGAGAATCCGCGCACCGGACGCCCCGATCGGGTGACCGAGGGCGCAAGCACCGCCGTGCACGTTGAGTTTCTCGTGGGGAATTTCCAGATGAGTCATCGCGGCCATGCCGACCACGGCGAAGGCTTCATTGACTTCAACCAGATCCACGTCATTGAGCGACCAACCGGTTTTCTTCATCAACTTCTTGATGGCGCCAATCGGTGCCACCGGGAACAGGCCCGGGGTGTCGGCGAACGCAGCGTGGCCATGAATCACCGCCAACGGCTTCAGGCCTTGTTTCTGTGCCTGTGACTGGCGCATCAACACCAGCGCGGCGGCACCGTCGGAGATCGAACTGGAGTTGGCCGCCGTCACCGTACCGCCTTCGCGGAACGCCGGTTTCAACGAAGCGATCTTGTCCAGTTTGGCTTTGGGTGGCTGCTCGTCATTGCTGATCACAACCTGCTCTTTACCGACCGTCACGGTGAGCGGCACGATTTCGTCCCTGAAGCTGCCTTCCTTGATCGCCTGTTGCGCACGAGTGGTCGAGGCGATGGCAAACGCGTCCTGGGCTTCACGGCTGAAGCTGTTGGTTTCAGCGCAGTCTTCGGCGAAGGTACCCATCAGGCGGCCCTTGTCGTAGGCGTCTTCGAGGCCGTCGAGGAACATTGAGTCCTGCACCCGACCATGGCCCATGCGGTAGCCGGCACGAGCGCGGTCCAGCAGGTAGGGCGCGTTGGACATGCTTTCCATGCCACCCGCGATCACCACGTCGGCACTGCCGGCCACCAGCATGTCGTGGGCCAGAATCGCCGCTTCCATGCCGGAACCGCACATCTTGTTCAGGGTGGTGCAGCGGGTCGATTTATCCAGCCCGGCACCCAGCGCCGCCTGACGCGCAGGGGCCTGGCCGAGGCCTGCCGGCAATACGCAGCCGAACAACACTTCGTCAACGCTTTCATTGGCAACGCCGGCACGTTCAACGGCGGCCTTGATGGCGGCAGCGCCGAGTTGCGGTGCGGTCAGGCTTTTCAGTTCGCCCTGGAAACCACCCATAGGGGTGCGGACGGCGCTGACGATTACAATCGGATCGTTGGACATTGTCATGACAAATCCTCCTTATTTGGCAGCCATGCGCAAGGCACCGTCGAGCCGGATCACCTCGCCATTGAGCATGCTGTTTTCAATGATATGCCTGACCAGCGCGGCGTACTCGCCCGGTTTGCCCAGACGCGGCGGAAATGGCACGCCAGCCGCCAGGGAGTCGCGGACTTCCTGGGTCATGCCGGCCATCATCGGCGTCTCGAAGATGCCGGGAGCGATCGTCATGACACGGATGCCGAAACGCGCCAGTTCGCGGGCAGCAGGCAAGGTCAGGCTGACAATCGCACCTTTGGACGCCGAGTAGGCCGCCTGACCGATCTGACCGTCGTAAGCCGCGGCAGACGCGGTATTGATGATCACGCCGCGTTCGCCATCGGCGTCCGCTTCGGTTTGCGCAATCGCCGCGGCCGCAAGGCGCAGCATGTTGAAGCTGCCGATCAGGTTGACGTTGATCACCTGGCTGAAGCTGGCCAGCGCGTGTGGACCATTCTTGCCGAGAATCTTTTCGCCACGCACGATGCCGGCGCAATTGACCAGGCCATTGAGGCCGCCAAAGGCCTTGACCGTCGCCTGCACCGCAGCTTCGGCCGCCGCTTCGTCACTGATGTCCGCCACCACGCTGTGCGCGCCAAGACGCTGGGCCTGGGCTGCAACGGCTTCGGCGTTCATGTCCACCAGCATCACTTTCGCGCCAGCGGCAACCAGCACCTCGGCAGTGGCTGCACCGAGGCCGGAAGCGCCACCCGTGACGATAAATATCTTGTTCTCGATCTGCATCATTGTTTCCCTGGATTCAAGCTGGAACGTTCTTCGCCGCGGCCTCTTGAGCCTTGGCGATTTCCTGGTTGCGCAAGATAAAGCGCTGCAATTTGCCGCTTGGGGTTTTCGGCAACTCGCTTACAAATTCGATTTCCCGGGGGTAGGAATGCGCCGCCAGACGCTTGCGCACGTGTTGGCGCAGCTCTTCGGCCAACGCAGGTTCCGGGCGGTATTGCGAGCTGAGCACGACGAAGGCCTTGACCAGTTCGGTGCGCTCCGGATCGGGTTTGCCGACCACTGCGGCCTCGACCACGGCGGGGTGTTCGATCAACGCGCTTTCCACGTCGAACGGACCGACCCGGTAACCGGAGGTGGTGATCACGTCATCGCTGCGACCGACGAAGCTGATGCTGCCGTCCGGGTTCCACTCGACGGTGTCGCCACTCAGGTAATAGTTGCCGACAAAGGCCTTGGTCGGCCCGCCTTCGTAGCCAGCGAACCAGCACATCGGCGATTGGCTGCGGTCGATGGCCAGAATGCCCGGTTGGCCAACACCCAGTTCCTTGTATTCCTCATCCAGGACCACAATGCGGTGTCCCGGCGAGGCAAAACCGGCGGCGCCCATATGAATCGGATGTTCCAGGCCGTGGTGGTTGCACAGCACCATGCCCAGTTCGGTCTGGCCGTAATGGTCGTGGATCACCACGTCGAGGTTGTCGGCGAACCAGCGGATCACTTCCGGGTTCAGCGGCTCGCCGGCGCTGCTGACAATGCGCAGCTTGCCCTTGATCGATCTGGCGAATTCGTCGCCGCCGGCAATCAGCAAACGGTAGGCCGTCGGCGAACCGGTAAGGTTGGTAATCCCGTACTTGTTGATCACCCGGCAGGTGCTTTCGAGGGTGAACGGGCCATCGTAAAAGGTGATTGGATGCCCCATGGACATCGGCCCCGTGACACCAAAATAAATGCCGTAGGCCCAACCCGGATCCGCGACGTTCCAGAAGGCGTCTTCCGGGCGCAGATCCACCGCATCGCGAGTGTAGCTCTGGAACGCAACGATGGCCTTGAGCGGCACCGACAGGGCTTTCGACGGGCCGGTGGTGCCCGAGGTGAACATCAGCAGGAATGGATCTTCCCCGGTCAGCAGTACAGGCTCACAGTCGGCGCAATAGTTGGCCAGCTCGGCCCAGAAACTGTAATCGCCGCGAACCAGGCCCTGCCCTTTGGGGCCTGTGACGGTAACCGTGATCGGGCAATCGGCGACTTCGGCCAGTTTCGGCCGGTTCACCGCATCGGTCACCACCACCTTGGCGCCAGAGCAACTCAGGCGGTGCTCGATGGCTTTGGGGCCGAACGCAGTAAACAGCGGTTGATACACCGCACCGATGCGCCAAGTGGCGAACACGGTGATCAACAGTTCGATATTGCGTGGTAACAGGCCAGCCACCTTGTCGCCTTTCTTCACGCCCTGGGCCAGCAGGTAATTGGCGAAACGCGCGGCCTTGTCCTGCAATTCGGTGAAGGTGCAGGTAGCACTGCTGCCGTCGCGTCCTTCCCAGAACAGCGCGATGCGGCCCGGCAAGGCATGCCGGTCACAGCATTCGACACAGGCGTTGAGGGCTGTCAGATCGCCTGCGAGTGCGGCGTCGACGGTTTGCTGATAATTGAACTGAGAAGTAGCAGACAAGTAATCGCGCATTGCCAGAATCCCTCTGTGTTTCTTATTAGGTTGGGGGAACCGTAATCAACAGGGAAATACTCGCTCTGCGCGGGGTGTCGGGCAATGGTCAAAGCTATCAAGTTGCCTGACTGCTTTGGCCAAAGCCCGCAGGATTTCAAGCCATGAAGCGCACCCCCGGTTTAGCGCGCTCGTCCACGGTCAGTTCGAACACATCCGGCCGCGCGTAGTGGCCGACCACGTCATAGTCGTAGCGGGCGTGTACCAGGTCGTCGGTGTCGATTGCCGCGGTGAGCAGACCGGCGCTATCACGCAAAGGCCCGGCGAGGATGTCACCCATGGGACCTACGATCACGCTGCCACCGGTGATCAATGGCCGATCCGCCGGCCAGTTGGCGATGTCCAGGCCCAAGGCCCGGGGCGAGGCCTGGACCTGACAGGCACTGACCACGAAACAACGTCCCTCATGGGCGATGTGGCGCATGCTGACCTGCCACATCTCCCGTTCGTCCACGGTCGGCGCGCACCAAACCTCCACGCCCTTGGCGTACATCGCCGTGCGCAGCAGCGGCATCATGTTTTCCCAGCACACCGCCGCACCGACGCGCCCGACCTGGCTGTCGATCACCGGCAATGTCGAACCATCGCCCTTGCCCCAGATCAGCCGCTCGGTGCCAGTGGGCATCAGTTTGCGGTGTTTGGCCACCAGTCCTGCCTGAGGATCAAAGTACAGCGCGGTGCAGTACAAAGTGCTGCCCGCACGCTCGATCACGCCGATCACCAGATTGGCCCCGGTGCGTGCAGACAGTCCCGCCAACGCCTCGGTTTCCGCGCCGGGTACGTCGATGGCATTGGCAAAATAGCGGGCAAAGGCTTCGCGACCTTCCGGCAGGCGATAACCCAATTGCGTACCAAAGCCCTCGCCTTTGGGATAACCGCCCAACAGCGCTTCCGGCATCACCACCAACGCGGCGCCGGCTTCGATGATCGCGTTTTCATAGGACAAAATCTGTTCCAGGGTTTCAGCCTTGCCACCGGGCAATGCGCCGATCTGCAGGGCCGCAACGATTGATTTGGGCATCGCACACACTCCATTCGCATCAGGTGTTGCTCATTCTCCGGCGTCACGCAATCATCAATAAAGACCGATTCACTGCTGAATGATATGAACCAAATGAATATCACCGACATCGACCTCAATCTGCTCAAAGTCTTCGAAGCACTGCACGAGGAGTCCAGCGCCAGCCGTGCCGCCTTGCGCCTTGGCGTGACGCAATCGGCGGTCAGCGCGGCCCTGCGGCGGTTACGCGAGGTGTATGGCGATCAGCTGTTCGTGCGCACCGGACGAGGCCTGGCCCCCTCGCTCAAGGCCAATCAACTCAAGCCAGTGGTCAGCGATGCGCTGAACAAATGCCGGCAGAGCCTGGCGATGGTCGATCCGGCCGCGCAGCAGTACGACGGTCGCTCAGTCACTGTGGGAATGTCGGACGATTTCGAAATTGCCTACGGCCGGCGACTGATCGAAGAAATCGCCCATACCGCGCCGAAGCTGCGGCTGATTTTCCGCCAGACCCATAGTCAGATCGTCGCCCATGCATTGATGGAACGCAGCATCGACCTGGCGATTACCGCGGGCGGGTTTGCCGAGCGGCTGCTCAGCCGTCAGGTGCTGGGAGAAGGCGGATACCTGTGTCTGGCGGACCCATCGAGCCTGGGCGCGGGCCAGCAGAACATCAGTCTTGAAGAGTTTGTCGCCCGTGAACACATTCTGGTGTCGTCCGGCGGTTTTATCGGAATTACCGATGAAGGATTGGCGGCACTGGGGCTGAGTCGGCGGGTGTGCGCCTCGACCACGCACTTTGCCGCGTTGCCGCATTTGCTCAAGGGCAGCCAGGCCGTTGCGACCATTCCGGCCCATGCGGCGCAAAGCATCGCAACGCTCAGCGGACTGGCGTTGCTGCCCTGCCCCCTGGCGTTGCCACGTTACCCGATCGAGCTGGGCTGGCGCACCAGCACTCAGCTCGATCCGGTGGTGTTGAAAGTGCGTGAAGCGATTGTCGCGAGTTTCGCGTGACAGCCGATGTTACTTGTTGGCGGCCATCAGGCGATTGACTTCACTGCGCACCATGTTGGCGAATTCCGGGGGCGACATGCCATCCAGTTCGGCGCGCACCCACTCTGCCCACTTGCCTTTGCGCTTGGCCCGTTCGCCGAACAACCGCGTGGCCTCGCCCTTGGCTTTGCCCAGGTTGTTTTGCCAGAGTTCGAACAGACGGGATTTCTCGTCTTCAAGCGCAGCGCGCTCGGCGAGGGGTTTGTCGGCCAGATTGAAGCTCATGGGAATTTCCTGCTGCGTAAAATAGGCGACATCTTACACTGCAGGACGAAATGTCCTGAGTCGGTTTTTCAGCAAGATGGCCTCCCCAGGCAAAATAGCTGCAACTTTACCGACAACGGCAGACTCCATTGTTCACTGTCCACTTACCTGCAAGGAATACTTCAATGGCCCGCAAAACCGCCGCGCAAGCCGCCGAAGATCAAATCAAGGATCTAGCGTTCAGCGAACTTCAATCGCTGATCGAAGAGTCGGAAAAACTGCTGAAAAGCAGCGCGTCACTGGTCGGGGAAGAAGCGGAGACCCTTCGCGGACAAATCGCGCTGAAACTCCGGCAAGCCCGGGATTCGGTGACCAGCGTACGCGACCGGACCTTGCCCGCGGTCGAGGCCACTGAAACCTATATCGGCGGGCATCCATGGCAAACCGTGGCGATTTCTGCCGGGCTCGGACTGGTGGTGGGATTGTTACTGGGACGGCGTTAAGCGTTCCGATCAATCACAGCAAACCCTGTGGGAACGAGCCTGCTCGCGAAGAGGTCGTGTCAGTCTAGATTCATGTTGACTGATCCACCGCCTTCGCGAGCAGGCTCGCTCCCACAGGTTCGATACCACTTGTTGACAGGATCAGTCCCCGGCCAGCTCCCGCAGGTTCGCCAGCGTCCGGGCATCGAGCTCAATGCCGTTGACCTGCGACCTGGCGCGCTGCTGATGACGTCGGTCACCCGGCAAGCGCTTCAAGCCGACACCGTGCATTTGTCGCACCAATTCCTGGCTGCGCTCGGCAAAACTCTGCCCTGCCGCTTTGCCCGGATCGATCACAATCAGCAACTGACCGGTCCAGGGCGTCTTGGCGCCGGGGTGGTTCTTCCAGTCGAATTCGAAGGAAAAATTCCCCCCGGTCAGTGCCGCCGCGAGCAACTCGACCATCATCGACAACGCCGAGCCCTTGTGCCCGCCAAAAGGCAGCAACGCGCCACCCTCAAGAATCGCTTTGGGGTCTGTGGTCGGCTGGCCGAGGCTATCCACCCCCATCCCTGCCGGCAAGCGTTCACCCTCGCGTGCGGCAATTTGCACATCACCATGGGCAATGGCACTGGTGGCCAGGTCGAAGACAATCGGTTCGCCGTCGGCCCGCGGGGCGGCAAAGGCAATCGGGTTGGTGCCGAACAGCGGCCGGTCGGCGCCGTGGGGCACGACACAGGTCATGCTGTTGACCACACTCAAGGCCACCAGGCCTTCATAGGCAAAAGGTTCGACATCCGGCCACAGCGCAGCGAAATGGTGTGAGTTACGAATAGCCAGTACCGCGATTCCGGCGCTCCGCGCTTTCTCTACCAACAACTCGCGTGCGGCGGCCAGGGCCGGTTGCGCAAAACCGTTGGCGGCATCGACCCGTACAAAACCCGAGGCCACATCTTCGACGATCGGAACGGCCTGGCCGTTGACCCAACCACTTTGCAGTGTGGATACATAACCCGGAATCCGGAACACGCCGTGACTGTGCGCACCGTCGCGCTCGGCGCTCGCGCAGTTTTGCGCCAGCACCCTGGCGACATCGGCCGAGGTGCCGTGACGCAAGAATATCTTCTCTAGCAAAGCGCTCAACGCTTCAAGGGACAAGTGTTGCGGGACCGCAGTGGAGGCGTGATCGTGTGGCGCAGACATCTGAAGCTCCAGACTAATTATTGGAGGGGGCAACAGCGTACGTAGACCGCCGATTAACAACGCGCCGGGAGCGAGCTGTCAACCCTTCGATTGCGCAGCGATGCCTGACTCACCTGCTCCACTGTTTTTCCCCCGAAGCCTTTCGCTCAGCAATGCCGTTTTGAAGTACAACCGCCTTCAAAGTTGGCCCACCGGGCAGGTCCACGAATTCGCCCATCCGAAAAGAACGCGGCGCTCTGACGAAAAATAAACGCACTTTGATGGGTAATTGCCATGACTGATGTTCTCGCAGACTTTCCCCAAGGTTAGAATGCACGAAATCAGGATGAGCCAATGACCGAACACACGCTCTCGGAAGCCGAATACGACGCCATCACCGACGCCGCTGCGCATTGGTGCATGCGTCTGCACGCCAATGATTGCACCGAGCAGGAGCGCCAGGCTTTCGCGCAATGGCGGGATGCACATCCCCTCCACGCCTTCGAGTACGAGGCGATGCTGGAAATCTGGGATGTCGCCGGGGACTTGCCTTGCCCCGCCCCCGTCGTGCCGATGGTTCGAGCCAAGCCCCAGACGCCCTGGCGCACCTTGGGCATCGCTGCCGCCGTGTGTGCCCTGGCGTTGCCGCTGGCCGCGTTCAGCGGCTGGCACTTGGGTTGGCTGCCCAATTCGTACCAGCATTTCGAATCGACCGACCACGTCCGCACGGTCACCTTGAACGATGGCAGTCAGGTCGAACTGAACCTCGGTAGCGAACTGACGTACAGCAACTACAAGGATCAGCGGCAAGTCACGCTGAAAAAAGGCGAGGCCTTCTTCAGCGTCAGCCACGACACTCGTCACCCGTTTATCGTCAAGGCGGCCGAGGGCCGCATACGCGTGACCGGAACCCAATTCAACGTCTGGATGTATGAAGACCAGGTGAAGGTGAACCTGATCGAAGGCTCGGTACTGGTCAGCAGCAACGATGACCTGCCCGGCGACGGCCTGCGACTGGGTCCGGCGATGCAGGCGAGCTATCGCCATGGTGATTTCACTCCGCGCATCAGCGATACCTATGACAATGACAGTTCGCTGGCCTGGCGCCAGGGCAAACTGGTGCTCGACGATCTGGCGCTGACCGATGCATTGCCCCTGATCAATCGCTATCTGGATAAACCGTTGATGGTCGCTGACAACAGCACCGGCTCGATCCACATCGGCGGCATCTACAACATCAAGGAGATCAACGGTCTGGTGAAGTCCCTGCCCCGGGTACTGCCGGTCTACCTGACACGCAATGACAACGGCAACCTGGTGGTCAACGCGATTCCGCAAAAGCCCCCGAAAAGCTGAAAAGGCCGCAACCCTTGTGTGGTACGGCCTTCTTCGTTCATTTCAAATACCCATCAGATCACTGCGCGGCCACCTTGGCAGCCTTTTCATCCTGCTGACGGATGGTCTGCACCTGATACTGCGGATCGGCGGTGATCTGTTGCTCGGTGAACGGCAACACGCTCAACTGCTTGTTCGAAAACGCCAGGGTCTGGTCCCGGGAATACTTGGACGCCGGGTCACTCGATAACGAAAACGCCAACAACCCTTTGGCCTGCGGCCCCTGCTCATCAAAGGTCACCACCTGCAAGTAACTGGTGCCGCTGACCACTTCACGCTTGCCGTCGGATCTCGGCACGCTCTGGATCGCGTTATAGACCCCCAGCGTGCCCGGCCCGCCGTGAATCGGTGTTTGCTGGCTACCGTTGCTGGCCACCTGGATATCGCCCCAGCGGCGGTCTGGTTTGAGGCCCGCAGCGCTGACTTGTTCGACCGAGGCCAGCATCGCCGCCCGCAGCGCCTGCGCCACATCCGGGCGATCGATCGCCAGGCCACGCGGGGTGTGTTGCGGGTCCAGCGGATCGAACGCCACGCGCCAGACGTCCGGGACCTGCTCCAACGCCGCCATGACATTCTGGAAGTGGACAAATCCAAGACCGCTGTTCAGGTTTGCCGTGCGATCCCACGCTTTGAGGCTGGTGCACAGGGGCGTAAGCACTTTTGCGTCGGTGCCGAGATCTTTCGCGCAAAACTGCAGCAAATCGGGCATCACTTGAACGGCCAGATACACCTGATCGTCCATGACCATGTGTTGCAAGTCCGTCGACCCAACCTTGGCCAGCGTATGCAATCGATCCAGCGCAAAACGCGCACGCAAACCCAGTGGCTGGCTGTCCTGGCTGATCAATGGCGAGTAGCCGGTCAGTGGTTGCGCCGGGTTGGCCATCCATGCCGAATCGTTGGAGTGCTGGACAAAATCCTTGCGCAGCAACTGCGGCAGTCTATCCGAGGCATAGATGCCGGCCTGCGCGGCCAGCGGGTCGATGTCCCAGGCACAGGCACTGCTGGAACCGTCGAGGATGATCATCTGCAAACCGATTCGTGGATCGCTGCACTGGGCGAGCTTGGCCGCACTGACGTTGGGCACCACCGACAAGTTCATGTACAGCGTCTGCCCCTGATCGTCCGCCGCCAGCGTGTTGACCCACGGAACCCCCTGGATCTTGTGCACCGAGGCCTGTAAATCCTTGAGGTTACGGGCGCGGTTCATTGCGTACCACTGTTGCAGCACGCGGTCGTTATCCAGGTTGGCATCGCGCAAGCTGTAGGCGTACTGATGGTCCCAATCCAGCTTTCCAGGCCATTGCACCACCGGGCCGAACTTCGAGTTGTAGATCACATGGGAAATCGCCCGGACCTGCCCGTCCGCCTGTTTGACGTTGATGGTCACGGCTTGCTTTTCCATCGGCAAGGACTGGCCGTCGAGCAGATAACGGGTCGAATCCCCGGGATCAAGTTGCAGACGGTACAGCGTGAAGTGCCTGGACGAATCCACAGTGTGGGTCCAGGCCAGATGTTGATTGAAACCGATGTTGATCACCGGCAGGCCGGGCAACGCCGCGCCCATCACGTCCAGTTTGCCGGGAATGGTCAGGTGCATCTGATAAAAACGCATGCCGCCCACCCACGGAAAGTGCGGATTGGCCAGCAACATGCCGCGGCCATTGAAAGAACGCTCGCTGCCGACCGCGACGGCGTTGCTGCCCCGGTCCAGGGCAAAGCGCTGCATCCGCATGGCGGCCACCTGGAAACCTGCGTTTGACGCCTGAGTAACCGCCTCGGGAGGCGCGGCCCCGGCCAGGGCCTCGGCAAATTGCCCGACTCCGCCCTCGACCAGCAGGCGCCGGGTCAACTTGAGCAGATCCATCGTCGTGATATCCCGCACCCAGTCGCCCTGGCATTGCGCCGGCAAGCCCTGTGCGCGACGTTCGGCCAGCGAACGGTTATAACCCGCCACGTACCCCTCAATGAGTTCGCGGACCTCCGGAGTTTGCGCCTGCCAGAAACCGGTCACGGCCTGTGGTGTATTCAACCAGGTGAAAAACACATCGCTGACCAGATTCTCCCGCTCTTCGACGGTGAACTGATCCGGCCCGAAATACCGCGAACGTTCGCCGTTCACCGTAGTGATCTCGTTGGCCAGCAGGCACAGGTTGTCCTGGGCGTAGGCATAGCCGATGCCGTAGCCGAGCCCGCGCTCGTTGTCGGCGCGGATATGCGGCACGCCGAAACTGGTTCGGCGAATGTCCGCGCTCGTTTGCGAAGGCGTACCGCTCGCGCTCGCAGCAAGGCTCAGCCCCAGGCTCAACCCCAGTGTCACACCCGCCAGGCTCAACCTGGCTAACTGGCTGGAAATAATCACGCTCGCTCCTGATCGAAAAAACGATGGCCACTGCTGCGCATACCCACACGCAGTGTGCCTCCCTGTAGGGACGAAGCTCACATCAAAAATTTAGGGTTTTACCGCCCATTGGCACAGGGTCTGACAGGTTGATCACACGTTGGCGACAAAATTTCTACATTTGAGCCTTCATGATTTGCGCTGCTCATACGTCTAGTCATGTAAGAGCGCCCACATTTTCCTGATCAGGCTCTGAAAAGGAGTTTTGCAATGTACAACTCGCAACTGCCAACGGACGGTAGCAATGCGCCAAAGGGTACTTCCATGGGAGTCAGCGTATTCGAGCCGCGTACCGATCGCCACAGCAACGAGCGCATCCGGGTCCTGCTCAAAAGCTATGGTCTGCGAACCAGCCTGATCCGCCTGAAAGTCATCGATGCCTTGCTGACGGCCGCCGAAAGCGACCGCAGCCTCGGCGTACGCGGTGTGCACAGCCAATTACTGGACCTGGATGTTCCATTGTCCTTTCTCAGCGTGCGTGAAGTGCTGAAGCGCTTGTGCAGCGAAGGCGTGATTGTCCTCAACCCCGATAAAAGCTACAGCCTGCACCCTCAGGCTGCTGCCATCCTGCGCAACCAATGATCGAATGATCAGGGCTTGACCTTGCGGCGCATCACGCCATTGATGACCACCACGACCACCGCCACGCCTATGGCGATGTACTGGAACACTTTTTCGCTGATGACGCCGGTATTCTGCAACCAGGAAAGGCCAAACATGATCCCCAGTACCGCCAGGGAGATCAGAATCGAGTATTTCAAACGTTGCGACTGAGTCATTGCGGGTTCCTGAATCTGAAAAATGTATCCGGTTTGTATCGGCACGCATGCCAAGCGCTTACCCTGTTTCGGGGATAAGCCGCTATGAGCGGGGTCTCATGTTACAGCCGATGAAGAGTTTTAGCTTCATTTCGGCGATAACCATGAGGAATTCCAAAATGTTGCGTCGAATCACACGGCTGATTCCCCTGCTTGCCATCCTGACCCTGAGCGGATGCATTGTTTTCCCCCATGGGGGCTGGCACCACGATCACTACTACGACCATGGCGGACCGGGTTACTACCAACATCGTTAATAGCTCAACGCCCCGAATCCTTTCTGTAAAAGTCATTGCCGGGCTGGGCACACAACTCTACCAGCCAATCGACAAACACACGCACCCGCCGGGATAACTGGCGGTGCGGCGGATAAAGCGCAGTCATCGGCATGCCCGGTGGCGGCACGTCCCTGAGCACTTCACACAAACGTCCCTCCTCCAGTTGCCGCGCCACGTGATAGTACGGCGTCTGCACCAGGCCATATCCGGCCTCGCACGCCGCCAGATAGCCATCGGCACTGTTGACCGCCACCTGCTTGGGCAGGTCGACCGACTGCACCTGGCCATCCACGACAAACTCCAGCCCATAGCGTTTTCCGCTGCTGCTGGAGAAGTACTCGACCACCTGATGCCCACGCAGGTCATCCAGCGTACGCGGCGTCCCGTGCCGCTGCAGATAGCCGGGGCTGGCACAGGTCACCTGATCCATCATCACCAGCGGCCGCGCCACCAACGAATCGTCCAGTGGCGAACCGCCGCGCAATACACAATCGACACCTTCGCGAATCAGGTCGATCGGTCGGTCGTTCAAGCCAATTTCCAGTTCGATCAAGGGGTAGCGGGCGGTGAATTGCGGCAGTGCCGGGATCACCACCAGGCGCCCCACTCCCGCCGGCATGTCCACGCGCAACAGCCCCTTGGGATTGTGCCGTGCTGCACTGAACACCGCTTCGGTCTCTTCAAGATCCGCCAGCAAGCGCACGCAACGCGGGTAATAGGCCGCACCGTCGAGCGTCAGGCTGATCTGCCGCGTGGTCCGTTGCAGCAGTTGTACCCCCAGATGTGCCTCCAGTTGCTTGATCAGGATGGTCACCGAGGCCCGGGGCAATTGCAGGCTGTCGGCGGCCCTGGCAAAGCCACCCAGCTCGACGATTCGGGTAAAGACGCGCATGGCGTTGAAACGGTCCATTGCTGGCTCCACCGGCAGATTGTTTAGATTTAACGAATAGTGATAGCCGTTTTAGCCGGTTTATCTTGTTTCTGTCGAGGCGAACAATGGCGATTCACTTCACAGGGAGCTGATTTCATGCACACACGTCAATTGGGAAAAAACGGTCCGCAGGTTTCGGCCATCGGCCTGGGTTGCATGGGCATGACCGACTTCTATACCACCGGCACTGACACCCGCGAAGCCACCGCCACCCTGCATCGCGCGCTGGAACTGGGCGTCAACCTGCTCGATACCGCCGACATGTATGGCCCGCACACCAATGAAGAACTGATTGGCAAGGCCATTGCCGGCAAGCGCGACCAAGTGTTCCTGGCCAGCAAGTTCGGTATCGTCCGCGACCCGGCCAACCCCGGCGCCCGGGGCGTCAACGGTCGGCCGGAATACATTCGCCAGTCTGTCGACGGCAGCTTGAAACGCCTCGGCGTGGACACCCTGGACCTGTATTACCAGCACCGCATCGACCCGCAGGTGGCCATTGAAGAAACCGTTGGCGCCATGGCCGAGCTGGTCAGTGCCGGCAAAGTCCGTTACCTGGGATTGAGCGAGGCCTCGGTGACGACACTGGAACGGGCGCACAAGGTTCATCCGATCAGTGCGTTGCAAAGTGAATATTCGTTGTGGAGCCGTGATCAGGAAGAAAACGGTTGCCTGGCGGCCTGCCAGCGCCTGGGCATCGCCTTTGTGCCTTATAGCCCGTTGGGCCGGGGTTTTCTGACCGGTGCATTGAAAAGTCCGGATGATTTCGCCGCAGACGATTACCGCCGTTTCAGCCCGCGCTTCCAGGGCGAAAACTTCGCGAAGAACCTGCTGCTGGTGCAGCAGGTTCAAGCGCTCGCGGCAGAGAAAGGCGTGACCGCCGGACAACTGGCGCTGGCGTGGGTGCTGGCCCAGGGTGATTACCTGATCCCGATTCCAGGCACCAAGCAACGTCGATACCTGGAAGAAAACGTGGCTGCGCTGGAGGTGACACTGAGCGCCGAAGAACTGCACGCGCTGGAGTCGGTCTTTGCGGCTAATGCCACCGCTGGCCTGCGTTATCCGGAAGAAGTCATGAAACTGCTCGACCGGTAAGGGTCGCCGGCCCGTTCGATGGATTGAGCGGGCCTGGGCAACACGGCGTCAGGTCTTGACCGGGAGATCATTTCCAGATATCGCAAAAGCAAGATCAAAAGATCGTCCGCTGCGTCGGCAATCGTGTGAGTACGCCCTTCAAATAGGCATACGGATCGTGCCCATTGAGGCGTGCTGACTGGATCAAGCTCATGATCGCAGCCGCACGTTTTCCGCTGCATGTCGAGCCCGCGAAAATCCAGTTCCAGCATCGAGTGCCCACGGCTGGATTCAAGGCAACGCATTAAACTGCACGCTGGTGTCGCCCAAAAATCGCCACGCGAGCTTTGTTATATGTTCCGGATTGGTCGACGTACAAAATGTGGCGCCTGGCTCGTGACCACATGTGAATTCTGGATGACGTGCCAGGTAACCAGCAAGACTGCTTGCCGTCACTTTTGGTTGAGAGAAAATCTCGACATCGTTTGGGATGGCCTCTGCGAACAGATCTTCGATCAACGGATAATGGGTGCAGCCGAGCAATACCCCGTCTAAGCGTTCCTCGCCCAATCGCCGCATTAACAGTGTCACGTAACGTCGGACGGCGCGCCTGAGATCCTGCACCGGGGCATTTGCCTCAATGAGTCGAACGAGACTAGGGCAGGCTTGCTGCACGATATTGACATTCGGCGCTCGCTTCGCGGTCTCCTCGACAAATACTCGACTTTCCACGGTATAGCGTGTTGCAAAGACGGCCACGGTCTTCTTTCCGTGGTTTTGCAAGCCACTATCGGATCCGGCTGACCAAGGAACACCAGTCATCGCCTCCACCATTGGGACGATAACGCCGATCACTCGTTTGTCCGGGTAGCGAGTTGGAAGCCATGTTTGCTGAAGACGGCGCAGGCCGGTTGCAGCTGCCGTGTTACAGGCGACGACGATCAGCGAGCAGCCCAACTCAAAGAGTCGCTCCAACGAAGATACTGTGAACTCATAGATCGTGTCGGCGTCTCGATCGCCATAAGGCGCATTACCGTGGTCGCCGTAATAGACGAAACGCTGATCAGGAAAGGTATCCCGAAGCGCTCTGAAGACCGTTAGTCCACCGCTACCAGAATCAAATATCCCGATCATTTTTCCTCGCTTGGCATAGCGATATCTACATTCGTGATCTACGCCCTGAATGATAGCGGGATCGACCAACGACGCTAGCAGTTGCAATCTGGGAAGGTGTAATCGCTGAACGCTTACCAAACAACGAGGTCGAGCGTTAGCTCACCTCGCGGTGCTGTTGCGGTGCACGCCCCCTCGGGAGGCCGAGCGCAGGTTCTGCGCAGTGGGCAACCCGGCATGGATGCCGGGTTAGCCGCGTACGGCCATGGGTGGCCGATCGCGGCGGGCCCACGGAGCAAGACCGGAGCGAGGGGATGCCGAGCCTGGGCGAGGCACCGAACGTAAGGGGCAAAAGCGTTTGGTTACTTGGCGCTTTTCCAAGTAACCCGCTGTGAAAGCGGAACCATAGGTGGCCGTTACCGCAGAAATGGATATGTACACAACCAATAAAGTACGCCAGCCATGAGGCCGCCATCGCCAGCAAGCCGGCTCCTACAGGTATCGGTGTTCCCCGGGGACACGCACCTTCTGCCTTTTACCTGACGATTTTGTAATGTGCCCCTCATCTGCCTGACAGCGTTGATCTACCATCATCGAACGGCGGATCTCTGTAGTACTCCGAAACACTCCTTGAATGCCTGACCGGAAAAATGGTCAGAATGCGTTCTTTTTGCCCGTTAGCCGAGACGAATCCAATGCAAAACCCTCTGCGCCTGATCGCCCTGAGCGCCCTGTTCATTTCCTCCCTGGCCCAGGCAGCCGACCTCATTCCGATCGAGGTTCATCGCGACGCCAATTGTGGTTGCTGCAAAAAATGGATCACTCACCTGGAGGCCAATGGCTTCAAGGTCGAAGACCACGTCGAAGCCAACATGAGTGAGTTCAAGCATCAGCACGGTGTACCGCCGCGCCTGGCGTCGTGCCACACCGCCTTGATCAACGGCAAATTCGTCGAAGGTCATGTCCCCGCCGATCAGGTCCTGGCCCTGAGCAAGCGCGACGATCTGCTGGGCGTCGCCGCCCCTGGCATGCCCATGGGGTCGCCCGGCATGGAAATGGATGGCATGAGCGATGCCTATCAGGTCATTGGCCTGAAAAAGGACGGCACTGACGTGGTGATTGCGGACTACCCCGCCCATTGATGTCCGGCGCATACCTCGGGCTGTTTTTCGCCGCATTCGGCGCCGCCACGCTGCTGCCGCTGCAATCCGAAGCCGTGCTGGTCGCACTGCTGCTCAGCGATCGGTATTGGCTCTGGGCGCTGCTGGCGGTGGCAACGTTCGGCAACGTACTGGGCTCGCTGCTTAACTGGTGGCTGGGGCGCGGGATCGAGCGGTTCCGCGATCGACGCTGGTTTCCGGTGAGCCCCCGGCATCTGGAACAAGCCCGACTTCATTACCAACGCTACGGCCATTGGTCATTGCTGCTCAGTTGGCTACCGGTGATCGGCGATCCGCTGACGCTGGTCGCCGGGGTCATGCGCGAGCCCCTGGGGCGCTTCCTGCTGATCGTCACCCTGGCCAAAGGCGCCCGTTACGGCGTGCTGGCCGTGGCGACATTGGGCTGGACGGGTTGAACCATCAAGGGCGGTGATTGCCTGTGTTTAATGTCGCCCTAATCGAGCCGATCCAGCATCGGCGGATTTTCCATGGAGTTGCCCCATGTCGCGCCCCTTCTCCCGCTGGCTACCCGGCCTGTTGCTGACCGCCGCACTGCCCGCCATCGCCCACGCAGAAAGACCGACATACGGCCCCGAACTCCAGGGTTTCGACTATCCGTACACACTCAAGCACTTCGCGTTCGAATCCCAGGGCCAATCCCTGCAAATGGGTTACATGGACGTCGCCGCCCACGGCAAGGCCAACGGTCGCAGCGTGGTACTGATGCACGGCAAGAATTTCTGCGGCGCCACCTGGGACAGTTCGATCAAAGCCCTCAGCGACGCGGGCTATCGGGTCATCGCCCCGGACCAGATCGGCTTCTGCAGCTCCAGCAAACCGGCACACTATCAGTACAGCTTCCAGCAACTGGCGACGAACACCCAACAATTGCTCAAGGCACTGGGCATCCAGAAAACGACCCTGCTGGGACATTCCACAGGCGGCATGCTCGCCACTCGCTATGCTTTGCAATACCCCGAACAGGTCGAGCAACTGGCGCTGGTCAACCCCATTGGCCTGGAAGACTGGAAAGCCCTCGGTGTGCCCTATCGCACGGTTGATCAATGGTACGAACGCGAACTCAAACTCAGCGCCGACGGTATCCGCAACTACGAACGCACCACGTATTACAGCGGACGCTGGAAACCTGAATTCGATCGCTGGGTCGACATGCTCGCCGGCCTGAACAGAGGCCCGGGGCATACGCAGGTCGCATGGAACTCCGCGCTGATCTACGACATGATCTTCACCCAACCGGTGTACTACGAATTCCACAACCTGCGGATGCCGACCCTGCTGTTGATCGGAACGTCCGATACCACCGCCATCGGCAGTGACATCGCCCCTCCCGAGGTCAAGGCGAAGATCGGGCACTACGACGTCCTCGGCAAACAAGTGGCCAGGCTGATTCCCCAGTCCACGCTGGTCGAATTCCCTGGCATGGGTCACGCGCCACAGATGGAAGAACCGGCACAATTCCACCAGGCCCTGCTCGCCTGGCTGAACAAGACCAACCCCGTGCGTTGAAGAGGAAAGGCTGATGCCTGTACAGATTGCAGTGCTTGATGATTGGCAGGATGTGGCGCGGGATGTGGTGGACTGGTCCGTGCTGGACAGCGCCGGCCAAGTGAGCTTTCTCCATGACTACCCCACCGATAACCCGTCCCTGGCCGAGCGTCTGGCCGGGTTTGAGGTGATTTGCGTGATGCGCGAGCGCACCCGCTTCGATGAAGACCTGCTGCGCCGCCTGCCGAGGCTCAAACTGCTGGTGACCGGCGGCATGCGCAACGCGGCCCTTGACCTGAAAGCCGCCGCCGCGCTGGGCATTCAGGTCTGCGGCACCGACAGCTACAAACACGCCGCACCGGAACTGACCTGGGCGCTGATCATGGCCGCAACCCGCAACCTGGTGGTCGAAGCCAATGCCTTGCGTGCCGGCCAGTGGCAACAAGGCTTGGGCGGCGACCTGCACGGCAAGACGCTGGCGATCCTCGGCCTTGGCAGCATCGGCCAGCGCGTCGCGCAGTTCGGTCAGGTGTTCGGTATGCGCGTCATCGCCTGGAGTGAAAACCTCACCGCCGAACGTGCGGCGCAAGTCGGTGTGACCTATGTCAGCAAGCAGGAACTGTTCGAACAGGCCGACGTGTTGTCGGTGCACCTGGTGCTCAGCGACCGCAGTCGGGGCCTGGTGGACGCGCAAGCACTAGGCTGGATGAAGCCCACGGCGCTGCTGGTAAATACCGCTCGCGGACCGATTGTCGATGAAGCGGCACTGATCAAGGCGCTTCAGAAACGGCGGCTGGCCGGTGCCGCTCTGGACGTCTTCGAACAGGAGCCGTTGCCCGTCCACCATCCGTTCCGGACGCTGGACAATGTGCTGGCGACACCCCATGTCGGGTACGTGAGCCAACATAACTACCAGCTGTTTTTCTCGCAAATGATCGAGGACATACAGGCCTGGTCTGTCGGCACCCCCATTCGTTTGCTGGGCTGATAGCGAGCCATCGTTCATCGTCGAAACACTACCCAGTGTCGGCTCGCTCGACCGATATGAGCGCTCCTTGCAAACACCGCCAGAACGTAATGAATAATTGTTCTTGCTGCGGTGTTCTCATGACATCAACCGTGAACATAAGATTGCCGGGGGCCGTCAGCCCCCTTCAATCGTTCAAGCCGTAGGCTGTTTCGACCTTGCGCTGCATCTGGCGGGGCGCGACCTGATCTGAAACGCATGAACCTGTGGAGCCAAGCCCATGAATATTCGTTTTGCCGTTCTGATGACCCCGCTGTTGCTGACCGTTGCGTTGTCCGGCTCCCTCGCCCTGGCCAACGGTGGTGGCGGCGGTGAAGAGCCCCCCGCCAGACCCCATTGCCCTAAAGGTCAGGTGCTCGACACCCGATCGCAGCGGTGCGTCAGGCAGACCAGCAACCTGGTGCCTGACGAAGACCGCACCAACTATGCCTATCAACTGGCCAAGGACGGGCGTTATGAAGAAGCCCTGGCCCTGCTCGACACACTGAAACAGCCAAATACGGCAAAAGCGTTGAACTATCGCGGCTACGCCACGCGTAAACTGGGGCGAACCGACGAAGGCATCGGTTATTACCTGCAATCGGTAAAACTCGACCCGCAATACGCGCAAGTCCGCGAGTACCTCGGCGAGGCCTATGTGGTCAAAGGCCGGCTGGATCTTGCACAGGAGCAACTGCAGCAGATCAAAGCCATCTGCGGCAATACCCAGTGCGAGGAGTACCAGGACCTGGCCGAAGCCATCGACGATTCATCGAAAACCTGACAACCCGAGCGGACGGAGGTCGCCATCGCCAGCGATCAGACAATACGAACGGAACTGTACCAGCACCTGGCGCGTTTATGGCGCTACGGCCTGCTGTTGTCCCGACAACGGCATGTCGCCGATGACCTGGTACAGGCCACCTGCGTGCGGGCGCTTGAGCGGGCCGGGCAATACGAGCCTGGAACGCGCATGGACCGCTGGCTGCTGAGCATTCTGCATTCGATCTGGCTCAACGAAGTCCGTGCCCAACGGGTGCGTCAAGGCCAGGGCCGGGTGGATGCCGATCAGGCCTTGTCGTTCGATGGAGAATCCGTGGCGCAGACCCACGTGTTGGCGGCACAGGTCATCCGGCGCGTCGATGCATTGCCCGAGGCCCAGCGCGAAACCGTGTTTCTCGCCTACGTCGAAGGGTTGTCTTACCGCGAAGTCGCCGATGTGTTGCAAGTGCCCATCGGCACGGTCATGAGTCGCCTTGCCGCCGCTCGGGCGAAACTGGCCGAATACCCACCGTTGCACTCGGTGCCCAACCCTAACCGAGGAGAACATTGATGAGCGCAAGACCCTCGGACGAACAACTGGTGGCGTACCTCGACAATCAACTCGATGCCGAGCAGCGCTCGCACATCGACGCGGCCATCATCGCCGACCCGATGCTCGGCCTTCGCCTGCAATGGCTGGGTCGCAGCAGCCTGCCGTTCAAGGACGCCTACGATGAGCTGGGCCGGCAGGCCCCGGTGGATCGCCTGCAAGCCATGCTCGCCACGCTGCCCTCTCCCGTCCGCCCTGCACTCAATCGACGCTGGTTCCTTGCCGCGGCAGCCGGCCTGTTGGCCGGCGGCGTGCTGGCGGACCGTTTGTTCCTCGGCTGGCAAGCGAGCCAGCAGACACACAGCTGGCGCGGCCTGGTGGCCGATTATATGGCGCTCTACGTGCCGGAAACCCTTGACCATTTACCCGCTGATGAAGCCAGCCAACGGGCACAACTGCGGACCATCGATACGCGTCTGGGCCTTGACCTAGCACCGGCAAAACTGAGCCTGCCCCGTGCCGAGTTCAAGCGTGCGCAAATCCTCGAGTACGACGGTGCGCCCATTGCCCAGATCACCTACCTCGATCCGGCGCACGGCCCCATGGCGCTGTGCGTCACCCGCTCCAACAGCGGCAGTCGCCAATTTGCCCGGGAGCGGCGGCGCGAGCTGAACATCGTGTATTGGGCAGACATGGAGCACGCCTGGATGCTGATCGGGCATCAGCCGATGACGGATCTGGAGGAGATGGCCAAGCTGTTGCACAGCCGGTTGAGTACTTGATACAGCGTGACAGGCTTGCGGGGTCTTGAAAATGCCTCGCAAGCCATCATGCTGTCCTGCTGTCGACGCCCGACTTCTCGAGGTCTTGTAGCCTCGGCGGCACTCCATCCGCCCCCTTCATCATCGTATATTTCACCGCATCGCCAACAAGAAAACAGGCATCACCTTCTGCGGTGATATTGAGTCCGATCCGGACTGCCACTGCGCAACAGCCGCCATCAGGCATGACCATCGCAAACTTTGTCGACAGGCTTTCGACCCTGACGTCCCTGATTGCACTGATCGTGCCTCGCCCGCTGGTCGTTATTGTTGGCGCGTTCATTCGTCTCCTCCAGCCTTGCCACCGTCTCTTGGCTTCGCAGCCCAATGAAACGCGCAAACGCAGCGCCTTGCTACTGTCAAACCTGACAGATGATGCTGCCGTTTGTCGTAATCACACCGGCGTTGGCAACCACAAGCGAAACCGCGCCCCGCCCAGCGGCGAGGCTTCCACCGTCAGCATGCCGCCCTGGACCTCCAGCGCCCGGCGGCTGATCGCCAGGCCCAGGCCGAAACCACCCGTGGCGCGATCGCGGCTGCGGTCGAGGCGGTAAAACGGTTCGAAAATCCGCTCGCGCTCGTCATCCGGAATGCCGATGCCGTCATCGTCGACCAGGATCTCACAGCCGCCGGCGTAGACTTGCACACCGATCTGAATACGTTTCTCACAATAGCGCATGGCATTGCGCAGCAGGTTTTGCAAGGCGCGGGCGGTCAGGCGCGGGTCCAGGCTGAAGCGTTCGAG
Source organism: Pseudomonas sp. B28(2017) (assembly GCF_002113025.1). Taxonomy (GTDB): domain Bacteria; phylum Pseudomonadota; class Gammaproteobacteria; order Pseudomonadales; family Pseudomonadaceae; genus Aquipseudomonas. The sequence continues at coordinate 79,432 of NZ_NEJH01000007.1, forward strand.
CTGGCCGTGCAGCAGCACGTCGATGACGATTTCCGGGGACTCCATTTCTTCGTCGACGCTGCCAAGGATGCTGTCGATGAATTCATCCAGCGACACCTCGACCTGCTCCGTCAGCCCCGCCGGGTTTTGCAGGCGACTGTAGGACAGCAGTTCCAGCACCAATTCATCGAGTTCCCGGATGTGCGCCACCAGGCTTTGCAGGCGCTCGCGGCTGGCCGTCGGCAAGTCGTCGGACAGCGCCAGCGCCAAGCCGAAGTCCAGGCGCGTCAGCGGCGTGCGCAACTCGTGGGACACCGCATTGAGCAAGTCCCGCTGCTGGTTGAGCAGGTTCTCGATATCGCCGGCCATGGTGTCGAACACACTGGCCAGGCTGCCGATGTTGGAGCTCGGTGATATTTGCGTGCGCTCGCTCAAGTGGCCCTTGCCAAAGCGTTCGGCCGCGCCCTTGAGGCGTTCCAGGTCACGCCAGTGCGGGCGCAGCCACAGCAACAGGCAAGCGAGCATGGTCGCGCCGATCAGTACGTTGATGCTCCAGTACAACAGGTTGACGTCCAACGGATCCGGTGGCACGACCATTTGCACCACGCTGCGCTCGTTCAGCGGTGTGACCGCCAGCGTGCGCCAGCCCCAGTCGCCCACGCGCACGACGTTCTCGCCGCGGCGCAAGCGCTGCTGTTCATCAGGTGTCAGGCTGCTGTCGTCATTGGCACTGAGCACGATGTGCAGTGGATTGAAGTCCTTGTCCATTTCAGCGGCCAGGGCCGGCCACTGTTCGGCCGGGGCCGCGTGAAACTGTTTGACGATCAGCGTTTGCAGCCCACGGGAGTAATCGAGGTTGTAGGTGACAAAGCGTTCGTGGAACACCTTGATCACCAGATCCGGTACCAGGTAGATCGCCGCGCTGAACGAGACGATGGTCACCAGGTACAAACGAAAGAGGATTCTGAACATCGGCTCAGCATTCCCACTCGGAACGACTGAACAGGTAGCCTTTGCCCCACACGGTCTTGATCTTGCGCGCCTCGCCGGCGTGATCGTCGAATTTGCGTCGCAACTTGGAAATCGCCACGTCCACCGAACGGTCGGTGCCGTTGAATTCGATACCGCGCAGGCGTTGCAGGATCTGGTCGCGGCTCAACACCTCACCGGCATGCCGGGCCAGCACCACCAACAGGTTGTACTCACCGCTGGACAGTTCCACCAATTGCTCGCGCCAGGTCACGGTGCGCTCGGACAAATCGATGCACAGGTTGCCCATCAGAATGCGGTCATTGGCGGTCTGCGGCTCGCTGAGACTGCTGCGGCGCAACAAGGTCCGCACCCGGGCCAGCAGCACACGCGGCTCGCACGGCTTGGTGACATAGTCGTCGGCCCCCATTTCCAGGCCCAGTACCTGGTCGTGGCTGTCGTCGCGGGCGGTGAGCATCAGGATCGGCAAGGTCGCCGAATCGGCGCGCAGCAGGCGACAGACCTGCAAGCCGTCGAGGCCGGGCAGCATCAGGTCGAGGATCACCAGGTCCGGCGGATTGAGCCGCGCACGTTCGCGCACATGATCACCGCGGCCGATCACGCTGACGGAATAACCGTTGCGCTCCAGGTAGCTGGCAATCAGTTCGGCGAGGGCGGTGTCGTCTTCGACCAGGAGGATGTTGGGCATGGGGTGTTTCCAGACAGTACATGGGCGCCTGCTCCGGCCCCTTCGCGAGCAGGCTCGCTCCCACACTGGTTCTGTGCCGTACACAAAATCCCTGTGGGAGCGGGGCTGCCCGCGAAGGCGGCCTGATAGACGCCATAAAATTCAAGGACTGAAGGATATACGCCCTCACTCGTCCCTGAGTAAAACCCTTACACATTTTTACACGGCGCCAACAAAGCTTCACCGCTACCCTCGCCTGTGCCCGGTAGGATGCCGGGAGTCAATATTGGGGTATTACATGTCGAAGAATCTGCTTGCCAGGCTCAGCCTGATTGCGCTCGCGATGACACTGGGCGCGTGTGACAAGTCCTCGAACGCCGAGGAACAGGCGCCGCTAGCCATGGTTCGCATCGAAACCGTCGAAGCGCGGCCACTGACCATCAGCAGTGAACTGAGCGGACGGATTGCCGCACCGCGCATTGCCGAAGTGCGCGCGCGCGTCGCCGGCGTAGTCTTGCAGCGGACCTTCCGTGAAGGCAGTGACGTGAAACAGGGCGATGTCTTGTTCCGCATCGACCCGGCGCCGTTCAAGGCTGACCTGGACAGCGCCGAAGCGGCGTTGCGCAAGGCCGAAGCCAACGCGTTCCAGGCCAGATTGCAGGAGCAACGCTACGCCCAGTTGATCGACGACAAGGCCATCAGCGGCCAGGACTACGACAACGCCCGGGCCAACGCACGGCAGACCGCCGCCGACGTCGCGGCCAGCAAGGCTGCAGTGGAGCGCGCCCGGTTGAACCTTGGCTACGCCACTGTCACCGCGCCGATTTCCGGGCGTATCGGTCGGGCGCTGGTCACCGAGGGCGCGCTGGTAGGGCAAAACGAGACCACTGCGCTGGCGTTGATTCAGCAACTGAACCCGATTCATGCCGACCTGACCCAGTCCACCCGCGAACTCAACGAACTGCGCCGCGCCTTCCGCTCCGGGCAGTTGCAGCAGGTCGGCCAGGACCAGGCCAGGGCCACGCTGATTCAGGATGACGGCAGCCTCTACCCGTTGCCAGGCAAAATGCTGTTCAGCGACATCACCGTCGACCCGGGCACCGGCCAGATTATCTTGCGCAGCGAGTTCCCCAACCCCGACCTCGACTTGCTACCTGGCAGTTTCGTACGCGTACGCCTGGAACAAGCGGTCAACCAGCAGGGCATCAGCGTGCCGCAACGTGCCGTCCAGCGCGACAGCGCCGGCGTCGCCCAGGTGCTGCTGCTCGACGCCGAACAGCGCGTCGGACAGCAACCGGTCGAACTGGGTGCCGTGCAGAACGATCGCTGGATCGTCACCGGCGGCCTGAAAGCAGGCGACCGCATCGTCATCGAAGGCCTGCAGCACGCCCGCCCTGGCGAGAAAGTGCAGATCGACGACACCCCTCTTCCACTTGCCCAGGTGACTGGTCAGTAAGCAGGACGCTTTTTTATGCCGCAGTTCTTTATCGACCGCCCGGTGTTCGCCTGGGTGGTTGCCCTGTTCATCCTGCTGGCCGGGGCACTGGCCATTCCGCAACTTCCGGTGGCGCAATACCCCGATGTGGCGCCGCCACAGATCGAAATCTACGCCGTGTACCCGGGCGCTTCGGCACAAACCGTGGACGAGAGCGTGGTCAGCCTGATCGAGGAAGAGCTCAACGGCGCCGATCACCTGTTGTATTTCGAATCCCAGAGCAGCCTGGGCAGCGCCACCATCAAGGCCACCTTCCAGCCAGGCACCAACCCGGAACTGGCTCAGGTGGATGTGCAGAACCGCCTCAAGGCCGTGGAGTCACGCCTGCCGCAAGCGGTGAACCAGCAAGGTTTGCAGGTGGAGAAAGTCTCCTCCGGTTTCCTGCTGTTGATCACCCTGACGTCCAGAGACGGCAAACTCGACGACGTGGCGCTCAGCGATTACCTGGCGCGTAACGTGATGAACGAAATCAAGCGTCTGGACGGCGTCGGCAAGGCGCAGCTGTACGGCGCCGAACGGGCGATGCGGATCTGGATCGACCCGCGCAAACTGCTCGCCTTCAACCTGACGCCGGCGGACGTCAACGCCGCCATCGTCGCGCAAAACGCCCAGGTGTCGGCTGGCAGCATCGGCGATCTGCCAACCCGCACCACCCAGGAAATCACCGCGACCATTCTGGTCAAGGGCCAGTTGTCGACCCCCGAAGAGTTTGCCGACATCGTCCTCAAGGCCAACCCGGACGGTTCGACCGTGCGCATCAGCGATGTGGCCCGGGTCGAGATCGGTAGCCAGGAATACCAGTTTTCCACGCGTCTGAACGGCAAACCGTCCACCGCCGTCGCCGTGCAGTTGTCGCCTGGCGCCAACGCACTGAACACCGCGACCCTGGTGCGGGCGAAGATGGACGAACTCAAGCGCTACTTCCCGGCGAACGTCGAGTACTCGATCCCGTACGACACTTCCCCCTTCGTCAAGGTCTCGATCACCAAAGTGGTCTACACCCTCGGCGAGGCGATGCTGCTGGTGTTCGCGGTGATGTTCCTGTTCCTGCAAAACATCCGCTACACGCTGATTCCGACGCTGGTGGTGCCGGTGGCGTTGATGGGCACTTTTGCGACGATGCTGGCGCTCGGGTTTTCGATCAACGTATTGACCATGTTCGGCATGGTGCTGGCGATCGGCATTCTGGTGGACGACGCCATCGTAGTGGTGGAGAACGTCGAGCGCATCATGGCCACCGAGGGTTTGTCACCCAGGGAGGCCACGCGCAAGGCCATGCAGCAAATCACCGGGGCCATCGTCGGTATCACCCTGGTGCTGGTCGCGGTGTTCATTCCGATGGCGTTCATGCAGGGTTCGGTCGGGGTGATCTACCAGCAGTTCTCGCTGTCGATGGCCACCTCGATCCTGTTCTCGGCATTCCTCGCCCTGACCTTGACCCCCGCCCTGTGCGCGACGTTGCTCAAGCCGATTGCCCAAGGCGAACACCACGAAAAGACCGGGTTCTTCGGCTGGTTCAACCGTCGCTTCGAGCGACTGACCGAGCGCTACCAGGGCTGGGTCGCCCATGCACTGAAACGCAGCGGGCGTTTCCTGCTGATCTACGGCGTGTTGCTGGTGGGTCTGGGCGTGTGCTTCATTCGCCTGCCCTCGTCGTTCCTGCCGGTGGAAGACCAGGGCTACACCATCACCGACATCCAGTTGCCGCCGGGAGCCAGCAAGAACCGCACGGTGCAGGTGGCCGAGCAGGTTGAAGCGCACAACGCCGGCGAACCGGGTATTCGTGACAGCGTGGTGATTCTCGGATTCAGCTTCTCTGGCAGCGGGCAGAATGCGGCGCTGACATTCAGCACGCTGAAAGACTGGTCCGAGCGCGGCAGCGACGACTCGGCCGCCTCGATCGCCGACCGGGCCAACGTCGCCCTCAGCCAGATCAAGGATGCGGTGACGTTTGCCGTACTGCCGCCGCCCGTGGATGGCCTGGGTACGTCCAGCGGATTCGAGTTCCGTTTGCAGGATCGCGGTGGTCTCGGTCATGAGAAGTTGATGGCGGCCCGCACCGAGCTACTCGCAGCAGCCGAAAAAAGTCCGATCCTGATGAACGTACGAGAAAGCGCCCTGGCCGAGGCACCGCAGGTGCAACTGATCGTCGACCGCAAGCAGGCCAACGCGCTGGGGGTGTCCTTTGCCGATGTCGGCGGAGTGCTGTCCACGGCCGTGGGTTCAGCCTACATCAATGACTTCCCCAATCAGGGGCGGATGCAACGCGTCGTGGTGCAGGCCGAGGGCGATCAACGCAGCCAGGTGGCAGACCTGCTGAACATTCACGTGCGTAACACCCACGAAAAAATGGTGCCATTGTCCGCCTTCGTGCAGGCCAGGTGGACGCAGGGCCCGGCGCAGTTGACCCGCTACAACGGCTACCCGGCGATCAGCATTTCCGGCGAACCGACGCCGGGCCACAGCACCGGTGAGGCCATGGCCGAGATCGAGCGGCTGGTGGCGCAAGGCCCGGCAGGCCTGGGCCAGGAATGGACCGGGTTGTCGTTGCAGGAGCGGCTGTCCGGCAGCCAGGCGCCGATCCTGTTGGGGCTGTCGCTGCTGATCGTGTTCCTGTGCCTGGCGGCGCTGTACGAGAGCTGGTCGATCCCGACCTCGGTGCTGCTGGTGGTGCCGCTGGGCGTGCTCGGTGCGGTGCTGGCCGTGACCTTGCGCGGGATGCCCAACGATGTGTTCTTCAAGGTCGGTCTGATCACCATCATCGGCCTGTCGGCGAAGAACGCGATCCTGATCATCGAGTTCGCCAAGAGCCTGTACGACGAAGGCCATGACCTGATCGACGCGACGCTGCAAGCGGCACGCCTGCGGTTGCGGCCGATCGTCATGACCTCGCTGGCGTTCATCCTTGGCGTAGTGCCGTTGGCAATCGCCACCGGCGCCAGTTCGGCGAGCCAGCAGGCGATCGGCACCGGGGTGATCGGCGGGATGATCACGGCGACCCTGGCCGTGGTGTTCGTGCCGGTGTTTTTTGTGGTGGTGATGAGGCTGGTGCGCAAGCGCCATAAAAACATCTAACCAACACCACCGATTACCTGTGGGAGCGAGCTTGCTCCGGGCGGCGATCCGACAATAGCGGTGTAACAGTCAACATGGATGTTGAATGTGACGGCCTCATCGCGAGCAAGCTCGCTCCCACAGGGGATCCCGGTGATTTCAAGATTGTGTTCACCTGGGCTAAGGTGATTGCAAAGCCACGACCCATCGAGCCTCCATGTCCCTCCTCACCCGCACCCACCCTCGCCTGTCCGCCGCAACGACGCTCGGTATCGCAACGGGTATCCTGGTTCCGGCCGATTCGGTCATCGGCAAAATACTCATCGGCTGGAACGCCGGGGTCTGGACTTACCTGGTCCTGATGTCTTGGCTCGTCGTGCGTTCGAAAGCAACCGATGTGAAACGCATTGCCGAAATCGAGGACGAAAACGCCGGGCTGGTGCTGTTCGTGGTGTGCGTTGCGGCAATTGCCAGCCTGGCAGCCATCACCCTCGAACTGGCCGGCGGCAAAGACCTGGAAACCACCCGCAAACTGCTGCACTACGGCTTCACCGCGTTGACCGTGATCGGTTCGTGGCTGCTGATCGGAGTGATTTTCAGCGTGCACTACGCGCGCCTGTTTTACACCTGGGAAGGCAAGGAGCCGGCACTGCGTTTTGCCGAAGGTCTGACAACACCCAACTACTGGGACTTTTTGTACTTCTCGTTCACCGTCGGCGTGGCGGTGCAGACCTCGGATGTCGGCGTGGCCACTCGTGACTTGCGCAAGATCGTGCTGGCGCAGTCGTTGATCGGTTTTCTGTTCAACACGGCCATTCTCGGGTTCTCGATCAACATCGCCGCCGGGCTGTTCAACTGAAAGCTGCACAAACGTTCTAGGGTTCAAGCCGCTGGCTGCGCTCACCCCGTGCCATGCAACGCTTCAATCGCTGCATGGCGCTGTTGCTGCTGGGTTCGGCATGGTTGAGCGTGCTGGCCTGACGGCCACTTCTCGGTCGTTGTTCGACAATCCATCATCCGGGGCTTGACGGCGAATTGGTTTTTGGTGTCTCCTGAAACCGGTTTCAGCTGGATCTCACGAACCACTCGAACTTATAAATCCAATAAGAAGGTTTCAGACCGTGAACGATTTCTCCGCCGCCCAGCGCAGCCGCGTGACCATGCTCGACGTGGCCGAATACGCCAAAGTCTCCAAGGCCAGCGTTTCGCGGTTCATTGGCGATGATCGCGCCCTGCTCTCCGATGCCATTGCCCAGCGCATCGAACAGGCCATTGCCGAACTCGGCTATCGCCCGAACCAGATGGCCCGGGGCCTGAAACGCGGGCGTACCCGTCTGATCGGCATGCTGGTGGCCGACATCCGTAACCCTTACTCGATAGCCGTGATGCACGGGGTGGAAACCGCCTGCCGCCAGCACGGCTATAGCCTGGTGGTGTGCAACACCGACCGCGACGACGAGCAGGAACGCCAGCACCTGGCCCTGCTGCGCTCGTACAACATCGAAGGCCTGATCGTGAACACCCTCGGTCACCACCCTGACGAATTGCACGAACTGCACCGGGAAATGCCCCTGGTGCTGGTGGATCGCAAGGTCGCGCACCTTGAAAGCGATATGGTCGGGCTGGACAATCCGCAGGCCATCGACATGGCCCTTGACCACCTTGAAGAACGCGGTTATTGCGATGTGTTGCTGGTGACCGAGCCGCTTGATGGCACCAGTTCGCGGATTGAGCGCGTCATCAGTTTCAAGGCGCAAATCGAACAACGACCGGCGCTTCGCGGCACGCACATCGAAACCGGCAGCGAACTGACCGCACAGCTGAAAACCTTCCTCGACACGCCAGGCCCCGGCCCGAAGGCGCTGTTTTGCGCGAACGGCATCGCGGCGCTAGCCGTCACCCATGCCTTGCGTGAACTCAAGTGCAACCTGTTTGAAGACGTCGGCCTGATCGCCCTCGATGATCTGGATTGGTACCCGTTGGTGGGCAGTGGCATTACCGCCCTCGCGCAACCGACCGAGGAGATTGGCGCCAGCGCGTTCGAATGCTTGCTCAAGCGTTTGCGTGGCGATGACGGGCCGGTGCGGACGTTGGATTTTTCGGCGCGGCTGGTTGTGCGGGGGTCGACCCGTGGTTTTTCTCGGTGAATGGTCCGGCCTCATCGCGAGCAAGCCCGCGAAGAGGCCCGAAAGATCAGCACCTATTTTTTTGAACAAAAATGAAACCGGTTTCAGAGGTAAAACAACAATGAACAAACCAGCCGTTTCCATCAGCCTCTCCAGCTACGGCGCCGATCTGGTGCGGCAGCGCGGCCAGGGCAGTTTCATCGAGATTCTCGCCGCCGCCGGCGCCACGCGCATTGAGTGGCGCGAAGAATTACTGACCTCCGAGGACCCCGCTCAACTGGCCGATGCCACTCAAGCAGAAGGCCTTGAGAGTGTGTATTCGTCGCCCCTGGAGCTATGGCTGGCCGGGCAATCCTTGCCCAACCCCGAACTGATCACGGCCCTGCAGCGCGCGCAGGCATTCGGTGCCAGATGGCTGAAGGTGTCGTTGGGCTATTTCACCGACAACTGCGATCTGCAATCCCTCGCCCGCGTGCTGGACGAAAGCGCCGTGCAGCTGCTGGTGGAAAACGACCAGACCCTGCACGGTGGCCGCATTGAACCCTTCGAGCGTTTTTTCGCGGACGTCGAGCAGCACAAGCTGCCAATCGAAATGACCTTCGATATCGGCAATTGGCACTGGCAGGACCAGTGCACCGCAAGCGCTGCACGCCTGCTCGGCCGCTACGTCGGCTACGTGCACTGCAAAGCGGTGACGCGCCGCGCCGACGGCAAACTGGTCGCCATCCCGCCCGCTGCCAGTGACTTCCAGCAGTGGGAGCACCTGTTGTGGCACATGGCCCAAGGCGTGATGCGGGCGGCGGAATATCCGCTGCAGGGCGAAGACCTGGTGCAACTGACCCGCGAACACGTCACCGCCCTCGCCCACCTGGGCCAGTCGCAACTGGAGTGCGCTCATGTCTGAGATCGATATTCTGTCGTTCGGTGAAACCATGGCGATGTTCGTTGCCGAGCACGCTGGCGACCTGGCCGACGTCGACGCCTTCCACAAACGCATTGCCGGAGCCGACAGCAACGTCGCCATTGGCCTGTCTCGACTGGGCTTCAACGTGACATGGCTGAGCCGTGTCGGTGCGGATTCGTTGGGCCGTTTCGTGGTCGACACCCTGGAAAAAGAAGGCCTGGATTGCCGCCACGTCGACATTGACACCGCCCATCCGACCGGTTTTCAACTCAAGTCCCGCACCGACGATGGCAGCGATCCGATGGTCGAGTACTTCCGCCGTGGTTCGGCAGCCAGTCACCTGTCGCCGCACTCGATCGTGCCCGAATTGCTCAAGGCCCGACACCTGCACGCTACCGGCATTCCCCCGGCGCTGTCGGAGTCGGCGCGGCAGATGTCGTTCGAATTGATGACCCGCATGCGCGAGGCCGGGCGCAGCGTGTCCTTCGACCCGAACCTGCGCCCGAGCCTGTGGGCCAGCGAGCGACAAATGATCACTGAAATCAACCGCCTCGCCGCCCTCGCCCACTGGGTGCTGCCGGGGTTGAGCGAAGGTCGCTTGCTGACCGGTTTCGAGGACCCGGCCGACATCGCTGCCTTCTACCTCGACCAGGGCGCTGAAGCCGTGGCGATCAAGCTTGGTCCACACGGGGCGTATTACCGCACGCAGCTGGATGAAGGTTTCGTGGCGGGTGTGCCCGTGGTGACGGTGGTCGACACCGTGGGCGCCGGCGATGGCTTTGCCGTCGGCATGATCAGCGCGCTACTGGAAAACCACAGCATCGCCGACGCCGTAAAGCGCGCCAACTGGATTGGCAGCCGAGCGGTGCAAAGTCGAGGGGATATGGAGGGGTTGCCGACCCGGCCGGAAATGGCCAGCGAATTCGAGGCCGTCTTCGCGAGCAGGCTCGCTCCCACACTGGATCGAATTCCAACGTAATCCCCCGTGGGAGCGAGCCTGCTCGCGAAAAAGCCAGAACAGTCACTGAAGATTCAGAACCGTTACCTGCTGCGACAAAAACAACAAGCTCAGGAGCACCACCATGAAAACCGCAACGCTCGCCACCCGCCGCTGGTGGTACATCATGCCCATCGTGTTCATCACCTACAGCCTGGCGTATCTGGATCGCGCCAACTATGGTTTCGCCGCCGCGTCCGGCATGGCGGCGGACCTGATGATTACACCAGGCCTGTCGTCGATGCTCGGCGCGCTGTTCTTCCTCGGCTACTTTTTCTTCCAGGTGCCGGGAGCGATCTACGCGCAAAAACACAGTGTGAAGAAACTTATTTTCGTCAGCCTGATCCTCTGGGGCAGCCTGGCGACGTTGACCGGGATCGTCTCCAATGCCTACTGGCTGATCGTCATCCGCTTCATGCTCGGCGTGGTCGAAGCGGCAGTGATGCCGGCAATGCTGATCTACCTGTGCCACTGGTTCACCCGTGCCGAACGCTCGCGGGCCAACACCTTCCTGATCCTCGGCAACCCGGTGACCATGCTCTGGATGTCGGTGGTCTCCGGCTATCTGGTGCAGCATTACAGCTGGCGCTGGATGTTCATCATCGAAGGTTTGCCAGCGGTGCTCTGGGCATTCATCTGGTGGCGCCTGGCCGATGATCGTCCGTCGCAAGCCAAGTGGCTCAACGAGCAGGAAAAACAAGACCTGGAAAGCGCCCTGGCCGCCGAGCAGGTCGGTATCAAAGCGGTGAAAAACTACGCCGAAGCGTTCCGCTCGCCAAAAGTCATCCTGCTGGCCCTGCAATTTTTCTGCTGGAGCATCGGCGTCTACGGCTTCGTGCTATGGCTGCCGTCCATCCTCAAGGCCGGTGCGCAGATGGACATGGTCGAGGCCGGCTGGCTCTCGGCGCTGCCTTACCTGGCGGCAGTGATCGGCATGCTGTTGGTGTCCTGGGGTTCGGACAAGCTGCAAAAACGCAAACGCTTCGTCTGGCCGCCGCTGCTGATCGCCTCGATTGCCTTCTACGGTTCCTACGCCCTGGGCGCCGAGCATTTCTGGTGGTCCTACTGCCTGCTGGTGATTGCCGGCGCCTGCATGTACGCGCCTTACGGCCCCTTCTTCGCGATCATTCCGGAAATCCTCCCGGCTAACGTGGCGGGTGGCGCCATGGCGCTGATCAACAGCATGGGCGCGCTCGGTTCGTTCGGCGGCTCCTATCTGGTCGGTTACCTGAACAGCTCCACCGGCTCGCCCGGCGCCTCGTACCTGCTGATGAGCGGTGCGTTGATGCTCTCGGTGGTGCTGACGATTTACCTAAAGCCCGGTGCCAGTGACCGGGAACGCCCCACAGTCGCCCTGACCCGCCGTACTGCGACCCACCGATGAATTGATGTTGAGATGATGCGATGAAAAAGCAGGTCGTTCTGTACAAAAAACTCTCGCCGCCGCTGATGGCTCGCCTGCACGAGCAAGCCCAGGTGACGCTAATCGAAAGCCTCGATGCCCAAGGCCTGGACACACTGCGCGAGGCCCTGCCCCGCGCCCACGGTTTGCTCGGTGCCAGCCTGAAACTGGATGCCGAACTGCTCGACCTGGCGCCTGACCTTGAAGCCATCGCCAGCGTTTCGGTGGGCGTGGACAACTACGACATCGACTACCTGACCGAGCGGCGCATCCTGCTGACCAATACGCCGGACGTGCTCACCGAAACCACCGCCGACACCGGTTTCGCGCTGATCCTGGCAACTGCCCGGCGCGTGGTGGAACTGGCCAACATGGTTCGTGCCGGACAATGGCAACGCAACATCGGCCCCGCGCATTTCGGCAGCGATGTACACGGTAAAACCCTGGGCATCATCGGCATGGGCCGCATCGGCGAGGCACTGGCCCAACGCGGGCATTTCGGTTTTGGCATGCCGGTGATCTATCACAGTCATTCGCCGAAACCTGCGGTCGAGCAGCGCTTCAATGCGCAGTACCGTAGCCTGCCCGAGCTGTTGCAACAGGCCGATTTCATCTGCCTGACCCTGCCGCTGACCGCTGAAACCGAAGGACTGATCGGCACCGAGGAGTTGGCCCTGATGCGCCCGGAGAGCATCTTCATCAATATTTCCCGGGGCAAGGTGGTGGACGAAGCGGCACTGATTCAAGCCTTGCGCGCGGGGCAAATTCGCGCGGCGGGGCTTGATGTGTTTGAACACGAACCGTTGAACCCTGACTCGCCGCTCTTGCAGTTGAACAACGTCGTGGCGACACCGCACATCGGCTCGGCCACTCATGAAACACGCGAGGCCATGGCCAGATGCGCGGTGGACAACCTGTTGGCGGCGCTGGCGGGAGAGCGGCCGGCGAATCTGGTGAATGTTCTTGCGTGGAAGGTTTAAACGATCAGATGTTTTCGCGAGTAGGCTCGCTCCCACATTGGAATGCGTACTCCCGCAGGAGCGGGCTTGCTCGCGATAAGGCCGGCACAGCACCACAACCCTTCAGGCACGCCGCGCCTCCAGCAAGTCCGTCGCACACCGTACGACCCGCCGACATGCATCTGCCAGTTTCGGCCGGTCAACCACCAACCCGATGCGGATATGCCCGGCCGCACTCGGCCCGAACGCTTCACCGGCCAGCACCGAGACGCCGTAGCCCTCCAGCAGTCGCTCGGCGAAGCGCTGGGCCGACAAACCGGTCTGGCGGATATCGACCATCACGAACATACCGCCATCCGGACGAATCGGCCTGAGGCCCTGACATTGGCCCAGGCTTGCACACACCAGGTCACGACGCTGGCGATACTCTTCACGCATCGAGGCCACTTCCGGCAGGTCTCGGTCCAGCGCCAACTGCGCGGCGTTCTGCACGAAATCCGGGATACCGAACAACATGCACAACGACAGGTTAACCAGATGCTCAGTCATGGGTTTCGGCCCGACCACCCAACCCACGCGCCAGCCGCTCATGGCGTGGGATTTGGACAGGCTGTTGATCGTCGCGGTGCGTTCGGCCATGCCTGGCAGGCCAGCCGGGCTGATGTGCTCGCCTTCGTACAACAGATCGCTGTAGACCTCATCGCTGATCAGCCACAGGTCGTGACGCACACAGAGCGAGGCCAGCTCCTGCCAGGTCTTCAGTGGCAAACTGGCCCCGGAGGGATTGTTCGGACTGTTGAGCAAGATGGCGCGGGTTTTCTCCGTGATCCGTGCCGCGACGTCCACCGGATCGACCCGGAAACCGTTTGCAGGACGCACCGCAACGGGCACCACCCTCGCCCCGCACGCGGCGAACACGCCCTCATAGGTCACGTACATCGGCTCGGCGACGATCACTTCATCTCCCGGATCGAGCAGGCATTGCGCGACGGAGTAAATCGCGCACTGCGCCCCCGGGAACACGATCACATGGCCGGCATCCACGACTTGACCGCAGCGCTGGCGATGGCGGCGAGCGATGCTGTTGCGCAGCCCGCGACTGCCACGCACGTCTGCATAATGGGTATCCCCCGCCAGCAAGCTTTCGATGGCAGATTGAACGATGGGTTCAGGGGTATCGAAATCCGGGTCGCCGACCGATAGCAGCAAGATATCGACGCCCTGTTCGCGCATTTGCAACGCACGGTTATGCAGCTGCCAGGCCGCCGCGCCGTCGCCGGCGATTCGTTGGGTCAGGGCTGAATAGCGCATGTCATTCTCCAATCGCGCGAGATCCTGACACAACCCTATCTCAAATCTTGCAGTGCGCCAGCATCGCTCCTGGATCGACGGACGGACACATGGCCATCTGAGCGCAACGACACGTCACGCAGACAGCCGTATGAGCCGATAGTCAAAGATAAAAATTTCATTGAATCAAAGGATTAACTCGCGTGGTCAACATCACGCGATTCGCAGATCCGTCCTACAACCAGCGAGGTAAATGCCGACAGTCTTTTTAAGGCCATCCCACTAAAGTCCTGTACCTGTAATTTGTGACAGGTTCCAAAGTCGCTGAAACGAGATATAACGAGAGCGTCCCTCCAGCCTCTTGTGCTTGGGGACGGCCGTGCGAACCATGCCATCAAGCAGTAGGAAGATTCTGCCGGGCCCACGCCGTCAATGATGATGAATGGGAGATCCGATGATGTACCAAGCCACTACTGTTTCAGGTCGATCCTTGCCAGCTCGCGGCACACCGCCAAGAGCGAACAGTCAACAGCAATTGGTCCAGCTCACGAAACGTGAAAAGGAGTTTTTACAGTGGAGTGAGGCCGGCAAATCTTCATGGGAAATCGCCATGATCGTGGACTGCAGCGAGGCCAATGTTAATTATCACTTCAACAACATCCGCCGAAAGTTCGGTGTGAGTTCGCGCCATCTCGCCGGAAAAATTGCCCGCGAACAAGGCTTGATCCAAGCGCTTTGACTGACATCTCTTCAGCGGTCGGCGCATCATTTGACCCTGTTGAGACTTTCGATGAAGCTGGACCACTCGCTCAAACAAAAAGCCCCTGCCCCCGCCAGTGCCTGTGACGACACGCCTGTGTCTCACGGGCACCCGGCAGCAAAAACGTTACGCATCATTCTCGCCGACGATCATCCCGTGGTGCTGACTGGAATCCAGATGGCCCTCGCCGCTCCTCAGTTCTCGATTGTCGCCAAGGCCCAGAACGCCGATGAGTTGATCCATCACCTGGAACGCACCCCTTGCGACCTGGTGATCAGCGACTACTCGATGCCCGATGGCGGCTTTCCCGATGGTCTGGCGTTGATGGGTTACCTCAAACGGCACTTCGCCGCTATTCCCCTGATTGCGATCACCATGCTGCGCAACCCTTCGCTGCTGCAGGCATTGCTCAACACGGGCGTGAACGGTTTGTTCTACAAACGCAGCCCCTTGTGCGATTTGCACCGGGCGGTGCTGGACGTTGGCAGGGGGCGACGTTATCTGTGTTCTGCCTTTGCGGGGATGCTGGACACTCAGACCCTGCCTGCTTCCGATACTGACGCCTCCTTTGTCGGTCTGTCCGAGCGCGAATTGGAGGTGGTGCGATTGTTTGTGCAGGGATTGTCCGGGCGGCAGATTGCCGCACTGCTCAATCGCAGCGAAAAGACCATCAGCCGACAAAAACGCACCGCCATGGACAAGCTGAGGCTTGACCATGACAGTGCACTGGTGGAGTTTGCGCGGGTTAGTGGGTTATGTGGGTGAAGTCAATCAGAGGGGATCTATCACCTTTGAACTTACAAAGAAGAAGCCTATACCTGCCTTCACCTGGTCGTTGTTTTCGGGCCGTTTCAGGTAAGCGTCGGTGACACCGTCGCGCAGGATTTCAGCGGGGAATAGCAGAAGGTCGTTGGTCTGGTTCAGGCGTGGGGGGGGTTTGTCGATGGTGACATCAACCGGTTCCGATGTACGGGGGGGCGAGCCATTCCAGGGCAGAAGCCGGTAATACAGGGAGTGAACACCTTCACTCAGTTTTGAAACCGGAACCTCCAGCCAGAAATCCTCTCTATTCCCCTCTGTAATGGGGCCGGGAAAAGATTTTGTGTCAACCGGATTCGCTTCATCCCTGTCCCAAATCAATTGAATGACATCAGTTGCATCTTCAGCAGGAGCCGGTTCGCTCCACAAATCGAATTCGACTCGCAGTGCCTGCAACCAGGCATCTTTTGGTAGAAGGTTGGTTTCACCGCCCGGAATCGGAGGGAGCACTCCGATAATCCTGAGAGGTTCAAGACTGGCGGCGAGCCTATTAAACGGTACTGAATTCGTGGTCATGTCTGTTCCCTCACTAAAAAGCGAGCCGGAAGGACTACCGTGAATAGCCATTCCGGCAAGTTGTTTCAAAATAAAACGGCAAGTGGTTTACCCCTCGAATACAGCCGTCACCAATAACTTTCAGAGTGAGAAAAAACAGGGAGCGCTCTAGCGCCCCCTCGGGATCACTCTGTTACCAGCTATACCGCGCCCCCACGTTAGCGCCCCACGGCTGCTCGATCTTGTCGCCATTGCTGTAATCGAAATCTGCATGCACCGAGACCTTGTCAGTCAATGTCATGGCCAGGCCTGCACCCAGTTTTCCACGGGAGCCCGACAGGTCATTGTCGAATACATAATCGTTGACCTTGACCTCATTGCTCTTGGCAAACTCATGCACATAAGCGGCACGTAGATACGGCTGCACCACCTTGCCCTCACCCAGGTTGAAGTTGCGCCCTACCGTCGTACCAACCTCGCCGAGCAACGAGCGGGTACGGTCGCCTTCGGCGGACAAGCCGTTGTCCAGATCGTAATTCTGACCCTCGATAATGACGCCCGACAGTTGGGTGTAAGGCTCAACGAAGTAATCATCAGCCAGCTTGATGTGTCGTCCGAACTCCAGGGACGCACCCACTGCGTTGTTGTCGTAACTGCCTTTGGTCTTCTGGCCGTCGCTGAGGAGTACTTTGGATTCGTTCTGAAACCGGTTGAACTTGAGCACGCCGTCAAAGTAGTAACCGCTCGGCTTATCCAGCCAGGTGGTGTAAGCACCAACGTAGTAACTGTCGACCGTACCACTGGTACCGTGGCTCAAGTCCAGATCGGACTTGCTGTAACCACCCAATAGCCCCACTAGCCACTGCCCGTCGCCCACCGGCAACGGCGCGTCGGCACCGAACGACAATCCCTGCTGGGTTTGTTGGTACGCTACGCCGGAACTGGCACTCACGTCGAACTTGTTGCCATAAGCACGAATCCAGCCACCGGCCTTGCCTTCGTCCATGCGCACTTCGCCCATACGGCTGCGTAGCGTTGTAAGTTCACCGTACCAGACCGTCGGCGCGGTATTGAACAATGCCAGCACCGACTGCGTGCCAGGGCTGACGATTCGCGTGGCGGTGTTGAGGTACCAGTCGTTGTTGCCCTGCTTGATCAGATCGTAGGAAAAGACACCCAAGTCAACCGGACCACCCGCCAGGGAAAAATTGGCATCGCCGGCAGCAACATGAACCACCGCTGTGGAACCAGCCGCCACTGGCTCGGAGCCGCTGCTGTCGAGCGCAATCAGATGGTTGCCGCTGGCTGTCCCGGTAACGGTCAGCGTATCGATCTGACCTGTATTGAAGTTGTTGTGCATGTAAAAGGTGCCGCCGTCGCCAGACAGGTTACCCACCGACAACTTGTAGAATTCCCCCGGATTGCCGAATTGCACACCGCCGCCGTCGAGCTTGAGGTTCGCGACAGTGCTGTCACCGACCAACACCCAACGAGCGTCGCTGTTGACCGCAAGAGTAGAAACATTGCGCAGTTGACCTGTGAGGGTCGAGGCATTCTGCAGGGTGATGTTCGCGGAGGCCCCGGATTCGGCTACGACATCCCCCACCAGATGACTGTTATCGACCGTCATGTTGGCCGTCGACGACCCTTTGACTTCCAGGAGGTTGCCGTTGTCACCGATCAGGGTAGAACCGTTACCCACTTCAATAGTGGCGGTAATTGGCGATAGACCAAAGTCGTTGATAAGAATCGCCGAGCCGCTTTGGCCTACGACTTCCGTATTGTCGAGCACCAGACGTCCGGAGTTCCCCGTGCCTCCGGGCGTAAATAAAACACCATTGCGCCCACTACTAATCTTGCTGTCGGTCGCGGACACCAGGCCATTGGCGATCTGAAGTCCTTGCCCGCTCGTTCCGGTGAGGACAGAGCGGGTTAATTTCAAGTCACTCAAGTTACCCACCACGGCACCGGTCGTCCCCCCTGTGATGACGCTATCGGTGACGGTCGCTGACGAGCCCCGGGGGTTGCTGGCGGCAAAGCCTAGCGACAGGCCCGTGCTTCTACCCGTAACAGTGCTGGTTGCAATGTTCGCACTGGCATCGACTAAATCGACAGCAATGGGGTTGGCCGTGGAGGTCACCGTGGTGCCGTTGAGCGTCAGCGTCGACCCCGTATCAGCCCTGATCTCACGTGTAGTCGCGCCATTGGCCGTCAAGTTGGAATTGTTTCTGAGAAGATAATTATCGGAACTGACATTGCCGTCGATCACTGCTGATTCGTTGTCGAGGATTCTCGCCATCGAGTGGGTACTGACCAGCAAGAACGGCAGGAGGGGTACCCACTTGAGGGAGGCCGATAAAGGATGTGTGAGCAAGGTATTTCTAGTTTTCATCAGGCACCAGATATAGACGATATCAATAATGAGTTCGCAAGAAGCACGGCATTCCTTTGAACTCACAAAGGTGGCAAGACTAGCGACAAGCCGCGAATTGCTCTGTAGGACTTTTCCGAACGTTACGGATAACAATCCGTGCGATTGCGATGGCCGGAGGAAATCCCCTCCGGCCATCGCAAACACGTCAAGGCCTAGGAATTACACAGTGACCATTATTTTCGAATACACCAATAAGCACTCTCACTACATCACTGGCTACTGTTTCACCGCGAACAGTGATGCCATATGCAAACTGACCTCGCCCACCGGAATTCCCTGAACCACCGTAAGTTGGCTTCAGACATTTTTCATAAGGGATAAACCAATTGATGCCGTTTTGTTCCTCAGCAGGGCCTACAGACAGTTCCTCAATCAAACTTGTTCCAGGTATTTCAGTAGTTCCGTCTATCTGGAACGAATTCCAGACTGCAACTACGTGCACGTCGACTTTCAAGTACGTTGAAGGAGGAATATGCACATTGATCCCCCAAGCCCCATTTTTTTCGACCAAATAAGTGCAGTTGATTGGATTCCCTGGGGCAGTGGGCTCCGGAAGATCAACACGCTCAACAGCAACGTCGATCGTTGTACGCAACGACTCCTGCGGGTTAGGGACCCCGTCACGGGTCACCGTGTAATACATTGGCAAATCATCCATCACCGGGGTCTTTTCGATGACAGACCAAGGAATAGTGATCGGAACTTCCTGATTTGGGCTTTCACTACCGGTGACTGTATAAGCTGGACTTACAACTTCACCGTTGTAGACGAGTGTCAACTTGTCACCAGGCAATGGATTATCATATAACTTGATATGCCCCGTTGCATCTTCACCAATATCGCCCACGGCCAACTCGGTCGAGCTGCCACTGAAGCTCTGAAACCTGATGAGCTCCAGTTGATCATTGATCGGCTCAGGATCAGGGTTCTCCGGCCCCGCGATTTCAAAGTTCTGGTTGACGGAGATACTACCTGGAGAGGCTGTAGGGTAATCGCCTCGAAGGACTTTATAGTCAACCGTGACCGTTTGCACTCCTCCTGTCGTAAAGTCATAGGTCTGTTGGAGGACAGACCAAGGCACAGTAATTTTCAATGGGAACGGCTCATGCGCGGCGACGGTCGTGCGGACCTCCAGGTCTTTCCACTGGACCACAATCCCGTCGTTTCGGTCCCAGCCTGTGTATTGCTCGACATGTACCTTTGTAGGACCGGTGATCTCGGCGGCATCAGCACGATCAATCAAACCGTCCGCGGCCAGCGGAACCGAGCATGCTTGCAAATCGTCGGGGAGTACACCCAAGGCGACTGACACAGGCTTTGGCAGCGACATCTCACTGCGATTGCCTGCTTTGTCGAACAAAAAATACACTACATAATGGGTTCTCGAACCTAAGTCCGACACGAATGCTTTGGGGACTGTTACTTTACGATCCGCAGGAAGTAGCTTGAAAACAGCGACAGTGGGAAAGTCCGCTTCATTTTCCGGAACCGTATCCATCCAGAAAACAGCAACTTGAACGAATTCTTTTTTGTCCTCAACAAAGTCCGGAATTTCGCATACGACACCGTCGTCGTTATCCAGAATTTCCGTCGTGATCAACTCTGCAGTAATCATGGCACCCGGTGCGTCAGGTCTGATCGGTCCGGTCCGGTCAATGGTAATGGGCGCTGACGCATGCACTTCTGAAGCGTTCCACATCTTCACGCGGTATCTGAACTGGAAGCTTCCTTCATAGTTTTCAAAAATGGAAAGTGGTATCTCCCTTCTCAGAGGAAAGTCAGAGCCGGGCAGCGTGACGCTGCCAGGTATCTCTTCAGGGACAGCAACAGGCAGATAATCCCCCGAAAAGTTAGGTAACCACTCCAGATACAACGTGTCTGTCGGATCACCCGGTTGGTCAGGTATACGATCCGGCCACTCTGGAATATCAACTTTTATCGGGGCGCCTATTTTTGTAATGGGCATCAATCCGTCAGCATCCCCGGTGATGGCATCAACGATGACAGGCGGCAATAGACCTGCCCGAGAGAACTGTTTGCGATAGTCGATGCGCACCTGTTCAGCCGTTAACTCTTTGTATGAGCTAGCCATGTCTTTCTCTCCGAAGCCGTTTTAGTTCAGCCATGTATGACCACATGGCGTTCAAACCTGCCTGGCAGTTCAATACATGGCTCAACCACTACAAGATGCTTTGCCGTTCTGCCCGGTCATAACAACCTGAACAGATTAAGCGCCGTTTTTTTTGAATGCGATACTGTCAAACTTGACAGGTGGCTGCCTATACAGGGTGCAGTTGGAAATCAGTCCACCAGGTGGTGGATCATATAGAGGGTGCATCGCGTTATGCCCTGCCGGGCATTTCCAACAGCATCATGGTGGCGCAGATCATGACGAACCGGGTGCTGGATCAGATTGATCCGCTCAAGTAGATAACGTCTTAAAGGGTCGTCCGAACGCTCGGGTCGCGTTCGGACGACCTGGGTGTTTTAACCCTTAGCCAACCGCCACACCCGCGCAATATCGCTCGCCCGCTCACGCAACAAACGCGGCGCCTCATTGCAGGCTTGCACCAAAGTCATCGGCCCGCTCGCCAGGGAAAACGCGGCATCGATACCGTGCTCGTACAGCGCCTGATAGCCCTTGCCCAAGGTGCCGGCGATGACGATCACCGGCACGCCCTGTTGCCTGGCAATCCGTGCCACGCCAAACGGTGTTTTCCCACGCAGGGTCTGCGCATCGAAACGCCCTTCTCCGGTGATCACCAGATCGGCATCTTTGATGGCTGCGGCCAGACCGACCAGTTCGGCGACCACTTCCACTCCGGCCTTGAATTGCGCGCCGAGAAACGCCTTGGCGGCAAAGCCCAACCCGCCCGCCGCACCGCTGCCCGGTTCGTCGCGTACGTCCTTGTTCAAGGCGTTGGCACAGTGATCGGCGAAGTGCCCGAGGGCGTGATCGAGCAGTTCGACCTGCTCGGGTGAGGCGCCCTTTTGCGGGCCGAAAATTGCCGATGCACCGTGGGGACCGCACAGCGGGTTGTCGACATCGGCGGCGATGTCGAATCGCACATCCGCCAACCGCGAATCGAGCTCGCTCAGGTCGATGCGAAACAGTTGCGCCAGGGCCAGGCCGCCCGGAGCCAGAGGTTGTCCCTGAGCATCGAACAGCTTCATGCCCAAGGCTTGCATCGCGCCGGCGCCACCGTCATTGGTGGCGCTGCCGCCGATGGCCAGGATGATGCGCTGCGCGCCTTCGTCGAGGGCGAAACGGATCAATTGACCGGTTCCAAAGGTGCTGCTGTTGCAGGCGTCGCGTTGATCGACCGGCACCAATTGCAAACCGCTGGCTTCGGCCATTTCGATGATCGCGGTGCGGCTATCAGGCAACCACCCCATCTTCGCATGGGCTGTATCTCCGAGGGGGCCGCGTACTTCGGCACGGTGCTGCTCGCCTCCACACGCCGCCAGCACGGCTTCGACGGTGCCCTCCCCGCCATCGGCCATCGGGCATTTGATCAACTGCGCATCAGGCCAGACTTCAGCCAGGCCAAGGGCAATGGCATCGGCCACGCCCTGGGCGCTGAGGCTGTCCTTGAACGAATCGGGGGCAATCACGATTTTCATGGGAATTCTCCAGTTCCAATACCACCCATGCTGCCAGCCGCCCTGCACAATAACGCCGGTCCGCTGCACAAGCGGTGTTGAGGATTATTGTTCATTTCCACAAAACCCGAGGCAGACGTTTCACCTGTAGGAGCGAGCTTGCTCGCGATGGAGGGAAACGATGACGCGGGAAATCAGACTTACCGTGGCGTCCTCTGGTTTTTCGCGAGCAAGCTCGCTCCTACAGGGGGATTTTGTCGCTCACGAAATTGAGTCTGACTCGGGCAGCAGTTGCACGCCCAGATACAACGCAAGCATGCCGTCGAGACGCAACGGATCAACCCCACTGAGTTCGGCAATTCGTTCCATGCGGTAGCGCAAGCTGTTGCGATGAATCCCCAGCGCTTCAGCACAGGCCTGGCTCTGGCCGTCGTGTTCGCACCAGCTGCGCAGGGTGGCCAGTAATTGACCGTTGCTGTCCTTGGCGATGACTTTGCGCAGCGGGTTGAGCAGTTCGTCCAGTGCATCGTCGTTGCGATGACGCCAGAGCATCACCGGCAATCGATAGCGATTGAGCGTCAGCAATCGGGAGCGCGGCAGCACTTCGCGCCCGTAGGCCAGCAAGTCACCGACCCGGCGATAGCAGCGACGCAATCCGGAAAGTCCATCGGCCTGCCCACCCACGGCAATGCGCAGGATGTTCCAACCCAGGCCGTCGAGTTTGTCCAGCAAGCGCTCGTTCTCGACCGACTGGCTGGCCGGTCGGCACCAGAGCAATGAGGTTTTGGCCGAACTCACGCACCAACTGTCGGGGTAGCGCGAGGTGAGCCAGGCGCTGAGTGCTTCGACGGTTTGCCCTGGCCCGTGCTCCAGGCCCAGTTCGAACAAGTACGGCACCCGGGTCAATTGCGGTTTGAGCCCCAGCTGTTGCGCCTCGTCGATCAACCGCGGCGAGCTTGCGGCATCGCTGAGCAGCAACGCCAGCAGATCATCGCATCGCTGGCGCCGCCACTGCTGCTCGGCTTGTTGATTGCGCTGCCCCACCAGCATCTCTGCGGTCATGCGCACCAGCTCGGCATAGGTGCGCAATTGCTCGGGTTCGCCGGTGATACCCAGTACGCCGATCAAGCGCTGATCGAGCATCAGCGGCAAGTTGATGCCCGGCTGCACACCTTTGAGGTGGATCGCCGTTTGCGCATCGATCTCCACCACGCGGCCGTTGGCCAATACCAGTTGCGCGCCTTCATGCCGGGTATTGACCCGCTCCGGTTCACCACTGCCGAGAATCAACCCCTGGCTGTCCATGACATTGACGTTGTACGGCAGGATGGCCATTGCCCGGTCGACGATGTCCTGCGCCAGGTCGTGATCGAGTTCGAACATAGTGGTGATCCTTTCAAGCGTGGTAGAGGGGCGGTTGTTCAGCCGCACAGGCCTCGCGAACAAACCCTGTGCTCAGGCACAAAGACAGCCACCCTGAGGGTGGCCGAGACTCTCAGGGCGATCAACGTTACCCTTTGCATCGCAAAAAATCATAATAAAGAGAGAGCCCGCCATGTCACAGAGCGCCGCTGCTACCCAGGCCATCGTTGACGAAAAAAATGCCGTCTACAAACGCATTACCCTGCGTTTGATTCCCTTCATCTTCATCTGCTACCTGTTCAACTACCTCGACCGGGTGAACGTTGGATTCGCCAAGCTGCAGATGCTCGACGCGCTGAAATTCAGCGAAACCGTCTACGGCCTCGGGGCCGGGATATTCTTCATCGGCTACGTACTGTGCGGTGTACCGAGCAACCTGGCACTGACCCGATTCGGCCCGCGGCGCTGGATCGCGCTGATGATGATCACCTGGGGTACGTTGTCGACTTGCCTGTTGTTCGTCACCACGCCGACCGAGTTCTACACCTTGCGTCTGTTCACCGGTGCGGCCGAAGCCGGGTTCTTTCCCGGCGTGGTGCTGTACCTCTCGCAGTGGTTCCCGACCTTCCGCCGTGGCCGCATCATGGCGCTGTTCATGTCGGCGATCCCGGTCTCCGGCCTGCTCGGCAGTCCGTTCTCCGGATGGATCCTCAACCATTTCGCCGCTGGCCAGGGTGGTTTGGCGGGCTGGCAGTGGATGTTCCTGCTGCAAGGCATTCCGACCGTGATCCTCGGTACACTGGCTTATTTCCTGCTCAGCGACAGTTACGCCAATGCGAAATGGCTGACCCCGTTCGAGCGTTCGGTGCTGGAAGCCGACCACGCCGAAGACCGCGCCAACAAACCGAAAACCACCACCGACTCGCTGCTGGCGGTATTCAAGAACCCGGCGATCTGGGCGTTTGGCCTGATCTATTTCTGCATCCAGAGCGGTGTCTACGCGATCAACTTCTGGCTGCCGTCGATCATCAAGAACCTGGGCTTCGGCGATAACCTGGTGATTGGCTGGTTGAGTGCGATTCCGTACCTGCTGGCGGCGGTCTTCATGTTGTTTGTCGGCCGCTCGGCAGACCTGCGCAAAGAGCGTCGCTGGCATTTGGTGGTGCCGATGCTGATGGGCGCCCTGGGCCTGCTGATCGCGGTGAACTTCGCCGCCAACCCGACCATCGCCATCCTCGGCCTGAGCCTCGCCACCATGGGCGCCCTCACCGGTCTGCCGATGTTCTGGCCGGTGCCGACCGCGATGCTCAGTGCTGGCGCTGCGGCCGGTGGCCTGGCGTTGATCAACTCCATGGGCCAGATGGCCGGGTTCCTCAGCCCGTATCTGGTGGGTTGGGTCAAGGACAGCACCGGTTCGACCGATGCGGCGCTGTACCTGCTGGCGGGTGTGATTGTCTGCGGCAGTCTGCTGGCGTTGCGCATGACCCGGACCCTGCGCGCCTGATCAACGAAGCACCTATGTGAGAGCGAGCCTGCTCGCGAATACGGTTTTACATTCAACATTGATGTTGGCTGTGACGCAGTCTTCGCGAGCAGGCTCGCTCCCACATTTGGCTCTGCGGTGATAAATAAATCAGTTTGCCCCGGGCAGTTGTTCTGGTATCTGATTGAGCCTTTCCCACTGGTAAAAGGATTTGCTCATGAGCTACCGCACGCTGGGTCATTCGGGTCTACAGGTGTCCACCCTGACCCTGGGCACCATGATGTTCGGCGAACAGACCAGCACCGAAGATTCCCTGCGGATCATCGACAAGGCCTGGGACCAGGGCATCAACTTCATCGACACCGCCGACGTCTACACCAACGGCCGTTCCGAGGAGATCGTCGGCGAGGCCATCGCCAGCCGCCGCAACGAATGGGTGCTGGCCACCAAGGTCGGCTTCGGTCCCCTGGACGGTGTCCCCAACCGCAGCGGCCTGAGCCGCAAGCATCTGTTCAACGGCATCGATGCCAGCCTGACGCGCCTGGGCACCGACTACCTCGACATCTATTACCTGCACCGCGAAGACCACAATACGCCGCTGGATGTCACGGTGTCGGCCATCGGCGATCTGATTCGCCAAGGCAAGATCCGCTATTGGGGCCTGTCGAACTACCGTGGCTGGCGCATCGCCGAAGTCATCCGCGTGGCCGACAAACTTGGCGTTGACCGGCCGGTGATCAGCCAGCCGCTATACAACATCGTCAACCGCCAGGCTGAAACCGAGCAGATCACGGCTGCGCAAGACTACGGTCTCGGCGTGGTGCCCTACAGCCCGCTGGCGCGCGGGGTGCTCAGCGGCAAATACGCACCGGACGTGAAACCGGACGCCAACAGCCGTGCCGGGCGGGCAGACAAACGCATCCTGGAAACCGAATGGCGCGTCGAGTCCCTGCGCATCGCCCAGCAAATCCAGCAATACACTCAGGAACGCGGCGTAGGCATCATCGAGTTCGCGATTGCCTGGGTGCTGAACAACAGCGCCGTGACCTCAGCCATTGTCGGGCCGCGTACCGAAGTGCAGTGGGACGCCTACACTAAGGCGCAGACGGTGAAGATTACGACCGATGACGAGGCGTTCATCGATTCTCTGGTGACACCAGGGCATGCATCGACACCGGGGTTCAATGACGTGAGCCATTTTGTCTCGGGCCGCAGACCTTTTCTGTAGGAGCAAGCTCGCTCTACAGGGTGGATGTTGCAAATATTGATCAGTTGGTCGGTATTCACCACAAAAACCACGTATCCTCCGCCCCCCGTTTCACGTTCGACCTCGCGAGGACAGCTTGTCTAAAGGTATCGCTCTATCGGTAACAGCCTCGGTGCTTTTTGCCGTCATGTATTACTACACGTCGCTGCTCACCCCCTTGAGCGGTGTGGAAATCTTCGGTTGGCGCATGCTGCTGACCGTGCCGTGCATGACCGTGTTCATGGTGTTGTCCGGCGAATGGAAGCGCGTGCTGGAGATCGTTCGGCGGGTCATTGCCAATCCGAAACTGATGGGCGCGCTGATCGCCTCCTCCGCCCTGCTTGGCGTGCAATTGTGGCTGTTCATGTGGGCGCCACTGAACGGTTACAGCCTGGATGTGTCCCTCGGTTATTTCCTGCTGCCGCTGACCATGGTCCTGACCGGGCGTATCGCCTATGGCGAACGCCTGTCCTATCTGCAGAAAGTCGCCGTGGTGTTCGCCTGCCTGGGCGTGATCAACGAGGTGTATCAGGTCGGTGGTTTTTCCTGGGCGACCTTGCTGGTCTGCGTGGGTTATCCGACCTACTTCGTGCTGCGTAAACGGCTGGCAGCAGACAATCTCGGCGGCTTGTGGCTGGACATGGCGTTGACGCTACCGGTGGCGATCTGGTTCGTTCAGAGCGGCGTACAAGGTTTCGGGGTGTTTGACCAGCATCCATGGTTGTCGCTGCTGATCCCGATGCTTGGCGTGATCAGCGCGTCGGCGCTGGTGGTCTACATCATTGCCAGCCGCCTGCTGCCGTTCAGCCTGTTCGGCTTGTTGAGCTACGTCGAACCGGTGTTGCTGCTGGGCGTGGCGCTGTTGTTGGGAGAGAGCATCAAGGCCGGCGAATGGCTGACCTACATCCCGATCTGGATGGCCGTGCTGGTGCTGGTGTTCGAAGGGTTCAAGCATCTGGTCCGGCAACGCAGACCTTAATCACCGACACAAAACAAATAAATGTGGGAGCGAGCCTGCTCGCGAAAGCAGTCGATCAGTCAACTCCATGTTGAAGCTGAAGACGCATTCGCGAGCAGGCTCGCTCCCACAGTTTTTTACAGCGTCAACAGATTAGTCAGTGGAGAGAACACCACGACGAACCTGGTCACGCTCGATCGATTCGAACAGAGCCTTGAAGTTGCCTTCGCCGAAACCATCGTCGCCCTTGCGCTGGATGAACTCGAAGAACACCGGCCCCATCAGGGTTTCCGAGAAGATCTGCAGCAACAGGCGCTTGTCGCCCGACTCAGACGAACCATCGAGCAGGATGCCCCGTGCCTGCAGTTCGCCCACCGGCTCGCCATGGTTCGGCAAACGGCCTTCGAGCATTTCATAGTAGGTGTCTGGCGGCGCGGTCATGAAGCGCATGCCGATGCTTTTCAGGTGATCCCAGGTCTTCACCAGGTCGTCGGACAGGAAAGCAACGTGCTGGATGCCCTCGCCGTTGAACTGCATCAGGAACTCTTCGATCTGCCCGGCGCCCTTGGACGACTCTTCGTTCAACGGAATGCGGATCATGCCATCGGGTGCGGTCATGGCCTTGGAGGTCAGGCCGGTGTACTCGCCCTTGATGTCGAAGTAGCGGATTTCGCGGAAATTGAACAACTTCTCGTAGAAGTTGGCCCAGTAGGCCATGCGACCGCGATACACGTTGTGGGTCAGGTGATCGATGATCTTCAGGCCAGCACCGACCGGGTGGCGGTCAACGCCTTCGAGGAACACGAAGTCGATGTCATAGATCGAGTTGCCTTCACCGAAACGGTCGATCAGGTACAGCGGCGCCCCCCCGATGCCTTTGATCGCCGGCAGGTTCAGTTCCATCGGACCGGTTTCAATGTGGATCGGCTGGGCGCCGAGTTCCAGGGCGCGCTTGTAGGCTTTTTGCGAATCCTTGACGCGAAACGCCATGCCGCACACCGACGGACCGTGCTCGGCCGCGAAGTACGAGGCCACGCTGTGGGGTTCATTGTTGAGGATCAGGTTGATCGCGCCCTGGCGATACAGGTGCACGTCCTTGGAACGGTGGGTCGCCACCTTGGTGAAGCCCATGATCTCGAAGATCGGCTCCAGGGTATTGGGGGTCGGCGATGCGAACTCGATGAATTCAAAGCCCATCAGGCCCATTGGGTTTTCGTATAAATCTGCCATGGTTGGCGCCTCATCATGCTTTTAGAATTAACAGCTGAAATTAACAAATGTCAGTTGCTGGCAATGCTGAGACCGGTGGGTGGCGCACAGGAGATGCCCCGCACACTGCGGGCGAGAAAATCACCGTAGATCAGTTGGAACCCGAATATCTTCATTATCGACCCAAGGCTCTTGCGGGCGAGGCTTCTGCTGCCAGAAGACGATTATTATTGTATGCGTAACCTGATTCTACACAGCGTAAATCGATTTGTCCGCCTTCTGTATCAAATCCCCTTTTTCCTTGCCCGCGCAAGGGGTTTATTGCAGAGGAAAATCCCCGCCAGTATCAGCCCGCCACCCAGGAACATGGCCAGCGTCAGCGGCTCATCCAGCAGCAGCGCGCCCAGGATCACCGCCGTCAACGGGTTCAGGGCAATGAACACCCCGGAACGCGTCGCACCGATTTTGCGAATGCCGTCGTAATAGCCAATGTACGCCAACGCCGATCCCAGCACGCCCAGGTACAAAAGACTCAACCATTGCTGTACCCCCAGGTGGGCGATCGCGACAACATTAACCTGACCACGGACGATGCAGGTCATCCAGAGCATGGCGGTGCCCAGCAGAATCGAATACGTCACTGTTTGCACCGGCCCCAGGCTCTGGTTCAGCTCTCTGGAGCACAGCGAGTAGATGCCCCAGCCAAGGACGCAGCCGAAAATCAGCAGATCGCCGAGCCAGGCGTCGGCTCCACCGGCCAACAATTGCGGGTTGCGACTGACGATCACCAGGCTTGCGCCAGCGATGCAGATCGCAATGCCGACGACTTTCGCCCGGTTCAAACGCTCCTTGAACAGCAGCCAGGAAGCCAGGCCGATCACGGCCGGGTTCAGTGCCACGATCAAGGATGCCCGTGAAGCGTTGATGTACTGCAAGCCATAAAAGAAGCACAGGCTGTAAAAAAAGATCCCGAAAAAGCCAAGCAATGACAATTGCAGCCATTGCCGGACGTTGGGCCGGGCCAGCGGTATCCGCGCCAGGCGCACAAACAGTAGCAACGCCACGCTGGCCAGCAGGAACCGCAGGCTGGCAGCCAGCAGCGGGCTGAGGCTGCCGGCCAGATAGCGTCCGGCAACGAAGGTGCCACCCCACACCATGGTGACCGCCGCCAGTTTTAGATACACCGGTAGATCCGATGGTTTTGACAGGGTTTGCTCGCAGATCGTCATAAGACTCCAGGGCCGGATGTCGGGGAGATGACGTATCATTCCGCTAATACTTGATCATCGTAAAATGAGTAAACACTCATGACCCTCTCTCAACTGGAGATTTTCTCCATCGTGGCCGAACTCCACGGCTTCACGGCGGCGGCCAATCGCCTGGGTATTTCCCAATCGGCGGTGTCCCATGCCTTGAAGTCCCTGGAGCAGGAATTGGGTGTCGAGTTGTTGCGCCGGCATCAATCCCGGGTCGAGCCAAGCGACATTGGCCAGCAGTTGTTGCTGCGCGCCCGAGCGATGCTGGGCCTGGCCAACACCCTGCGCCAGGAAGCGGCCGATGCACGGGGCATGAAACGCGGCACGCTGCGTATCGGCTCCTTCGGCCCGACCTCATCGATCAAGTTGCTGCCGTTGATTCTGCAGCAGTACCGCGCCGCCCATCCCGGCATCGAGGTGCATATCGACGAAGGCCCCGACCGCCAGGTACTCCAGTGGCTGGAGGAACGACGGATCGACATCGGCTTTGTGGTGTTGCCCGAGGAGCGTTTCGACACGGTCGCATTGATCGAAGACCAAATGGTCGCACTGCTGCCCGCCAGCCACCCGCTGACGGCTTACGACAGCCTGGGCCTGAAGGATCTGTGTCATGCCCCATTTGTGCTGACCGAGGCCGGTTCTTCCGAGCTGGTTTCACGCCTGTTCACCGAGGCCCGACTGACGCCCAACATCCGTTATCGCTGCTCGCAGTTGATCAGCACCCTGGATGTTGTCGCGCGTGGCGACGGGGTGACGGTGGTTGCCGAAGGTTCATTGCCCAATCAGATTGACAGCCGCTGCGTGAAAAAACCGCTGTCGCCAGCGGTGTTGCGCCAGGTCGGCCTGGCAGTACTCGATCGACGCCAGGCATCACCCGCGACGCTGGCCTTTATCAATCTGGCCAAAAGCCTTGACTTCCATTGCGCAGCATAACCGCCAAGGGCCAACTATCATGGCCCATACCCGAACTCTTCATGGGAGGCATATTGCCCCGCCAGCGTTTGAGAGCCCTACTTTTTCGTGACAGGATTCGCGAATGCCACTGAAAGCCAAAACCCGCAGTCGCAGTACAAGAATTGCTGTCACCCTGATCAGTGGATTGCTCCCGGTGCTTCTGGGGGCTGCCATTCTTTACATGCAAGCAGGGCGTGCGCTCAAACAAGACGCCGAACAAACCGCCGAAGAAGCGATTCGCCAGTTCGACCTGATGCTTGACAACAACTCCCAGGCCGCTCGCGAACTACTGCCGCTGTCCGGGCAAAGTTGTGCTGACGTCAAACTGGCCCTGCGCGAACAGGTCACTCGCCGCCCATTCGTGCGCGCGACCAATCTGGTGTGGGACAACAACCTTTATTGCAGCTCTTTGTTCGGCGACTACCAGGAGAAGGTCAACCCCGGTGACTACACTCAGGGCGCCTTGTGGCTCATGAATGGCAACCTGGTGACACCCGACACCGCCTTGCTGGTGTACCGGCTGAGCGAAGGGAAAAAAGGCGCGCTGACCACCCTCGATGGTTATCACTTGAGCAACATTCTGCGCTTGATCAGTCGCAAGACCCTGCTGTTGCTGCAGGTTGGCCCGGACTGGATGTCCGTGGATGGCAAGGTTCACACCGGTGTTGCGCCTGAACTGCCCGTTGCGCCGAGCCGCTTGACCTCCGAGCACTATGCATTTGCCGTGGAAGCCGGTTTCCCCGAAGGCGAAACCTGGCGTTACATGAGCAGCGAATATCCGCCGCTGTTCAGCCTGCTGATTTTCTTCGGTGTGATTGCCGGGTCAATCGGTCATTTCCTGCAAAAACGCTCATCGGCACCCACCCAGGAAATGCAACGGGCACTGGAAGCCGCAGAGTTCATTCCCTATTTCCAGCCCGTGGTGCATGGCGAGAGCAAAAGCTGGTCCGGCGCTGAAGTGCTGATGCGCTGGAAGCATCCGAAGGAAGGCCTGGTGCGTCCGGATCTGTTCATCCCGTTTGCCGAGCACTGCGGGCTGATCGTACCGATGACCCGCTCACTGATGCGACAAACCGCTGCCCTGCTCGCCCCGCAATCCGCCAGATTCAACAAACCGTTTCACATTGGCATCAACATCACCGCCAGCCATTGCCAGAACCTGGAACTGGTCAAGGATTGTCGCGAGTTTCTCGATGCGTTCGAACCGGGCTCGATCCATCTGGTGCTGGAACTGACCGAGCGCGAACTGATCGAGCCCACGGCCATCACCCTGCAACTGTTCGAGCAACTTCGCGAACTGGGCGTGAAAATCGCCATCGACGATTTTGGCACGGGTCACTCGAGCCTTGGCTACCTGCGGCAGTTCAATGTGGACTTCCTGAAAATCGACCAGAGTTTTGTCGCCATGATCGGTATCGACACACTCTCGAGCCACATCCTCGACAGCATCATCGAACTGGCAGTCAAGCTCGACCTTGCCCTGGTGGCCGAAGGTGTCGAGACCCCTGAGCAGAGTGATTACCTGAGCGTTCATCAGGTCAACTTCCTGCAAGGTTATCTGTTCGGCAAACCCATGCCCGGCGCGGAATTCATTAGTGCATTAAGCGACCATTAACTCGCGAATTTAATTGATAAAACAACGTTCACACGCACCAATTTGCATCAAAATACTACTACCCTTACATGAAAAAAAAGACAGGATTTACTCTTGGCCAATTAACTACTACAATTTTTCATGCCTGCGCTAAATTGGCAGGTGAGCCACTATCACCGAGTCGCTTCAAGGCTCTTGGCTTATAGCTTTGTTTGCGGTTGGTATCAGCCAAACACACTATTGGAGTAAAGATATTGTCCAGACTCGCTGAATTTCGTGCAGCCGAAAAGGCCCTTCAAGAACAGCTCAAGCAGCTGGAATCCCTGAAGAACGATGCCGGGCTCAAGAAAGAAATCGAATTCGAAGAGAAGCTCCAGGGCTTGATGAAAACCTATGGCAAGAGCCTGCGCGACATCATCGCCATTCTCGATCCCAACCCGGCAAAATCCGGCCTGCAGCAGGCAGCAGCACCGAAAACCCGCCGCGCCCGTGTGGTCAAGGTTTATCAGAACCCGCACACCGGCGAGCTTATTGAAACCAAGGGCGGCAACCACCGCGGCCTGAAAGCCTGGAAAGAACAGTACGGTGCGGCCACCGTTGACTCCTGGCTGCGCGGCTAACTCTCGCGGTGAAAAAAAGCCCTGCTTATGCAGGGCTTTTTCATGGGTTATCTAAATGCCCCGGGCGGGCACCGGACAATTACCTGACTGCCAACAACTTTGTGCTTAATCCATTTGGATATCTAAAATTTTCTTCATGCATCGAAAAAGCACTGTCGCCAACTAAAGTTTCAAGCTGTTACGGGCAGCGTCTATTTCTTCCTGGCTCGCCTTATAAGCTTCGGCCTGCCCTGCGTAGGAAAGAACATAGGCCTTCTCGGCATCCACCGCGGCCACCAATGTTTGGGAAAGCACGTGCCTGCCGTTTTGCGTGACGGTGCAGGTTGTTTCCAGCGCGGCCAATCGACTCAAGGTAGTCGAATGAATTCGCGTGCAGACACTTTGATAGCCGCCCTGAAAGAAGTCTTTTTGAACCGACTTGCGCATCTCCAGCAATACGCCTTCGAGGTTTACCTGGTGATCGCCTTGTACCGGACTCATGGTCAGTTCCATCACCATGAGCGGCGATCCATTCTGATCATTTTTCACCGCCCGCTGGCGACTGACCCCCGACGCCGATTCCGGCACTTCTTCGACCTGCCAGCCTTCCGGCCAAGTCACTACTGGCGCATCGGCGCGAGCAACGCCTGCCAGCGAAAACATGCTTAGCAGGATGAACAGCACGTTACGGATTCGAATCATTGCAGTGGGCACTCAAGGATCAAGCCGTAAAGTCTGGGCCCAGGCCGGCTGTCAGGCAATAGCTGACTGTTTGGGTTTGGTGATGTCCGACCCCTTGCGTATCATTGTCACCATTCGTTAGCCCACATATTTCCCGGAGGGCCCATGAGCCTGCACGAATTGAACACCTTCCCCGGCGTTACCGCCCAACCGGACGCCGCTACGCAGAAGTTCGTCTTCAACCACACCATGCTGCGGGTCAAGGACATCACCAAGTCCCTGGACTTCTACACACGTATCCTGGGTTTTACCCTGGTGGAAAAACGCGACTTCCCGGAAGCCGAATTCAGCCTGTATTTCCTGGCGCTGGTCGACAAAAGCCAGATCCCGGCCGATGCCGCCGCACGCACCGAGTGGATGAAATCGATCCCCGGCATTCTGGAACTGACTCACAACCATGGCACAGAGAACGATGCTGATTTCGCCTACCACAATGGCAACACCGACCCGCGCGGTTTCGGCCACATCTGCATCTCGGTACCGGACATCGTCGCCGCTTGCGAGCGCTTTGAAGCACTGGGCTGCGACTTCCAGAAACGCCTGAGCGATGGTCGCATGAAGAGCCTGGCGTTCATCAAGGACCCGGACGCCTACTGGGTCGAGATCATCCAGCCTGCTCCACTCTAATATCCACCACACATCCTCTGTGAGAGCGAGCCTGCTCGCGAAAGCGCCAGTCCATTCAAAATTGAAGTGACTGACAATCCGCCTTCGCGAGCAGGCTCGCTCCCACATGGGTGATGTTCAGGGCACAAAAAACCCCATGATCAATCATGGGGTTTTGTGTTTTCAACGCCGGGTTTTATGCCGGGGCGCAAGTGCGGATCAAGTGATCGAAGGCACTGAGAGAAGCTTTGGCGCCCTCGCCCACCGCGATCACGATCTGCTTGTACGGCACAGTGGTCACGTCGCCGGCGGCGAAAACACCCGGCACCGAGGTTTCACCGCGAGCGTCGACGATAATCTCGCCACGCGGTGATAACTCAACGGTGCCTTTGAGCCAATCGGTGTTCGGCAGCAGGCCGATCTGCACGAAGATCCCTTCCAGTTCCACACTGCGTAATTCATCGCTCTGACGATCCTTGTAGCGCAGGCCGTTGACCTTCTGACCGTCGCCGGCGACTTCAGTGGTTTGTGCACTGGTGATCACGGTGACGTTGGGCAGGCTGTGCAACTTGCGCTGCAATACCGCATCGGCACGCAACTGCACATCGAACTCCAGCAGCGTGACATGGGACACAATACCGGCCAGGTCGATGGCCGCTTCGACGCCGGAGTTGCCGCCACCAATCACTGCCACGCGCTTGCCCTTGAACAGAGGGCCGTCGCAGTGCGGGCAGTAGGCAACACCTTTGTTGCGGTATTGCTGCTCGCCCGGGACGTTCATTTCTCGCCACCGCGCACCGGTTGCCAGTATCACGGCCCTGGCCTGCAACGATGCACCGCTGGCGAAGTGAATCCGGTGCAGCTCGCCATTCTTGCCGGGCACCAATTTGTCGGCACGTTGCAGGTTCATGATGTCGACGTCGTACTGCTTGACGTGTTCTTCCAGAGCCACGGCCAGCTTCGGACCCTCGGTTTCCTGCACCGAGATAAAGTTCTCGATGGCCATGGTGTCCAACACCTGCCCACCAAAACGCTCGGCCGCGACACCAGTGCGGATGCCTTTGCGGGCCGCGTAGATTGCCGCCGAAGCGCCGGCCGGGCCACCGCCAACCACCAGCACATCAAAGGCTTCCTTGGCGCTGATTTTCTCGGCCTGGCGTTCGATGCCGCTGGTGTCGATCCTGGCAAGGATTTCTTCCAGCCCCATACGGCCCTGGCCGAAGTTCAAGCCATTGAGGTAAATGCTTGGCACGGCCATGATCTGGCGCTCATCGACTTCGGCCTGGAACAGCGCACCGTCAATGGCGACGTGGCGGATGTTCGGGTTGAGTACCGCCATCAGGTTCAGCGCCTGGACCACGTCCGGGCAGTTCTGGCACGACAGCGAGAAGTAAGTCTCGAAGTTGAACTCACCTTTGAGCGAGCGGATCTGTTCGATCACCTCGACACTGGCTTTGGACGGGTGACCGCCGACTTGCAGCAAGGCCAGCACCAAGGACGTGAATTCATGGCCCATCGGGATGCCGGCGAAACGCAGGCTGATATCCGCTCCCGGGCGGTTGATCGAGAACGACGGCTTGCGTGCATCATCGCCGTTGTCGAGCAAAGTAATCTGGGCGCAAAGACTGGCAACGTCTTTCAGCAGTTCGAGCATTTCCTGGGATTTCGCACCGTCGTCGAGGGATGCAACGATCTCGATCGGCTGAGTGACCCGTTCCAGGTACGATTTCAACTGGGCTTTAAGATTGGCGTCCAACATACGGGCGATTTCCTTTTTGCTGATTCATTTAGAGCAGACATAAAAAAACGCCCGAGCGAATCTCGCCCGGGCGTTTTTATTGGGCGGTGCAGCTTACTGAGTAGGCGCGGAGTTCCGCCCTGATGGTGCGATCACAGACTTAGATCTTGCCGACCAGGTCCAGGGACGGAGCCAGAGTGGCCTCGCCTTCTTTCCACTTGGCAGGGCAAACCTGGCCCGGGTGAGCAGCGACGTACTGGGCAGCCTTGATTTTGCGCAGCAGCTCGGAAGCGTCACGGCCTACGCCGCCATCGTTCAGCTCAACGATCTTGATCTGGCCTTCCGGGTTGATCACGAAGGTGCCACGGTCAGCCAGACCGGCTTCTTCGATCAGCACGTCGAAGTTGCGGGAGATGGCGTGGGTCGGGTCGCCGATCATGGTGTACTGGATTTTGCCGATGGCTGGCGAAGTGTTGTGCCAGGCCGCGTGGGCAAAGTGGGTATCGGTGGAAACACTGTAGATCTCGACGCCCAGTTTCTGGAATGCGTCGTAGTTGTCAGCCAGGTCTTCCAGCTCGGTCGGGCATAC
The DNA here is from genome assembly GCF_002113025.1 of Pseudomonas sp. B28(2017). Lineage (GTDB taxonomy): Bacteria > Pseudomonadota > Gammaproteobacteria > Pseudomonadales > Pseudomonadaceae > Aquipseudomonas. The sequence continues at coordinate 115,741 of NZ_NEJH01000007.1, forward strand.
GAAGGTGAAATCTGCCGGGTAGAAGAAAACCACCGACCATTTGCCTTTCAGGTCAGCGTCCGAGACTTTTACGAAGTCGCCATTTTTGAATGCGTCAGCTTTGAACGGTTTAACTTGGCTGTTGATGATAGGCATCGTTGACTCTCCGTCAGGGGGTTAAGAAGTTGATGGAGAGAACTTTACCCACTCGTCGGACAGAAGGCTCATTGGCAAACCTCATGCTGCTGATTGGCTTTCGCTATTAGCCGACTGTATTAATAGAAGAAAACCATCTAGGGCCCAACCGGCCTTTCTGTAATGCGTGCCATCCCGAGGAAAGGACTGGCCTCGATGTAACGCATGGCCGACTTCATGTCCTTCCAGCCCACGTAACTCATGAGCGACTTCAGATCCCAGCCACTTTGATGCGCCCAGGTCGCAAAGCCGCGGCGCAAAGAGTGGCTGGTGTAGAGTTCGGCCGCAATGCCGGCGCGCTCCAGCGCCTGACGCAATAACGGAATCACGCTATTGGCGTGCAATCCCTCCTCGCCCAGATTCCCCCAGCGGTCGATGCCACGGAACACCGGCCCACGCACCAGTGCTGCCTCGCTAATCCAGTCGATATAAGCCTGCACCGGACACAAGCGCTGCAAGGCCGGCGTTTGATATGTCTTGCCGAGGTTGTCGCGATCACTCTTGCTGCGCGGCAGATAGAGACTGATGCCGGAACCGGCGCTGGCCTGCACGTGTTCAACCTGAAGCCGGCACAACTCATCGCTACGAAAGCCGCGCCAGAAGCCCAGCAGGATCAACGCCATGTCGCGCCTGGCCCGCAGTAAACCCGGTCGGTCGCCTTCGGCCCTCGCGACTTGCACTTCTTGCTCCAGACAACTGACCACCTGTTCCAGATGCTGAAGCTGCAACGGCTCGGCTTGTTTTTCCTGGGCTGGGTGCAGCGCGCGGATGCCCTTGAACACCTTGCGCACCACCGGCGCCTTGGTGGGATCGGCAAAACCCTGGCTGTTGTGCCACTGCGCCAATGCCGACAAACGCAGTTTCAGCGTATTGATCGATAACACGCCGGCATGGGCCACCAGGTAGCGCGCCACGCTGTCGCCGGTTGCCGGCAGTAAACCGCCCCACGCGACTTCGAAGTGTTCGATGGCTGCCCGATAGCTGCGACGGGTGTTGTCTCGAGTCGCCGCTTGCAGATAGCGATCCAGATCGCTCATAGAAAATGAACCTGTTTTGACCGACTTGTAGGAGCTCGCTCGCGATGGTTGTCAACGATAACGCTGGCTGGCAGGTGCCCCGCAGCGTTCTCGGTTTTTTCGTCGGAGCGCCGCCCGGAGCAAGCTCGCTCCTACAGGGTTTGTGTACGGAAACAGCGCGAGGAATACCTCGAAACTGCGCTCACACGGGGTAATACCAGTATATCCCGTGTCATAAAGATTAAGCATTTAACTTTCTGATTTGAATGGTACAATGTGTATTTACGTGGTACGTACCACATTATAAAAACCGGGAGAACTCATGGCACGCGGCGGTGTAAATAAAGCGGTGGTGCAAGCCGCTCGGTTGGCGATCCTCGCCCGTGGCGAAAACCCCAGCATCGACGCTGTACGCATCGAGATGGGCAATACCGGTTCGAAAACCACGATTCATCGCTACCTCAAAGAGCTCGATGACAGGAACGAACCGGTCGAAGCACCGGCGGAACCGATTGACGACGAACTGATGGCGCTGGTGGCGCGGCTCGCACAACGCCTGAAGGAGCAAGCACAGGAGCCCATCGACCAGGCGCGCGCGCAGTACGAGGAACAACGCAAGGCGCTGGAAAACCAGCTCGGCGAAGCGCAAGAGGCCAACAGCGAACTGCACCAGCAATACGAGTTTCAGAGCCTGGCGCTGACCCAGGAATCCGAGGCCCTGCAAGAAACCCGCGCCATGCTGCAAACGGAGCAAACCCGCAACGCCGGGCTGAACCAGGCGCTGGCCGACTTCGAATTGCGCTTGAAAGACAAGGACGAGCAGATTCGCTCCCTTGAAGAAAAACACCTGCACACTCGGGACGCACTGGAGCACTACCGCAACGCGGTCAAGGAACAGCGCGAACAGGAATTGAGTCGCCATGAAAGCCAGGTGCAACAACTGCAGATGGAACTGCGCCAGGCACAACAAAGCGCGCTGGTACGCCAGGACGAAATCACCCAATTGCACCGCGACAACGAACGCTTGCTGACTGAAAACCGCGGCACGCTGCGCGAGCTGAGCCTGTTGCAAGAACAGCTCAAGCAAAGCAACACCCGTCAGGATCAGTTGCTGGAACAGGCCACCCGCGTCGACAGCGAACGCACCCTACTCCAGGAACGCCTGCGCGTTGCCCTGCTGGAAAGCCAGGCACTCAAACAGAACGTCGACGAGCAGTCGCAGCTCAACAAGTCACTGGAAATCGAGCTGAGCAAAACCCGGACGGATCTGGAAGAACGCGTGCGTCTGGCCGCAACCATTGCGGCAGCGGCAGACGCAGCGAAGGACGATTAACCGGCGACCGGCGACCGCATGGTGACGAACTCTTCGGCGGCCGTCGGGTGCACACCGATGGTTTCGTCGAAGTGGCGCTTGGTGGCGCCAGCCTTCAAGGCAATCGCCAGACCCTGGACGATTTCACCGGCATCCGGACCGACCATGTGGCAACCCAGCACTTTGTCGGTCGCGGCGTCGACCACCAGCTTCATCAGCGTGCGCTCCTGGCATTCAGTCAGGGTCAGCTTCATCGGCCGGAAGCGGCTTTCGAAGATCTGCACGTCATGACCGGCTTCGCGGGCCTCCTCCTCGGTCAACCCGACGGTGCCGATGTTTGGCAGGCTGAACACCGCCGTCGGGATCATCTTGTAATCCACCGGACGATACTGCTCTGGCTTGAACAGGCGTCGCGCAACCGCCATGCCCTCTGCCAGGGCAACCGGTGTCAGCTGAACACGGCCGATCACATCGCCCAGCGCCAGGATCGACGGCTCGGCGGTCTGATACTGCTCATCGACCTCGACAAAACCTTTCCGGTCGAGTTTGACCCCGGTGTTTTCCAGCCCGAGATTGTCCAGCATCGGACGACGGCCCGTGGCGTAGAACACGCAATCGGCTTCCAGCTGGCGACCATCCTTGAGCGTGACCTTCAGGCTACCGTCGGCCTGCTTGTCGATGCGCTCGATGTCCGCGTTGAATTGCAGGTCCATGCCGCGCTTGGTCAGCTCTTCCTGCAAGTGCTTGCGCACGGAAGTGTCGAAGCCGCGCAGGAACAGTTCACCGCGATACAACAGCGTGGTCTCGGCACCCAGGCCGTGGAAGATCCCGGCGAACTCGACCGCAATGTAGCCACCGCCCACCACCAACACGCGCTTGGGCAGCGTTTTAAGGAAGAATGCCTGGTTGGAACTGATGGCATGCTCGTGCCCCGGGATTTCCGGAATCTGCGGCCAGCCGCCGGTAGCGATCAGGATATTTTTGGCGGTAAAACGCTCGCCATTGATCTCGACCTGATGCGGATCGACGATCTTCGCGTGGCCTTCATGCAAGGTCACGCCACTGTTGACCAGCAGGTTGCGATAAATGCCATTGAGGCGGTTGATCTCGCGGTCCTTGTTGGCGATCAGCGTCGCCCAATCGAACTGCGCCTCATCCAGGCTCCAGCCAAAACCGGAAGCCTGCTCGAAGTCTTCGGCGAAATGCGCACCGTAGACCAGCAACTTTTTCGGCACGCAGCCGACGTTCACACAGGTACCGCCCAGGTAGCGGCTCTCGGCCACGGCCACTTTCGCACCGAACCCGGCGGCAAACCGCGCAGCCCGCACACCGCCAGAACCGGCACCAATCACGTAAAGGTCAAAATCGTAGGCCATTTTCAATCTCCTCGGCAGGTGACCAGCATACCTGCGGACGGCCGCCGAGCAAGCATTGTGCTGAAATGCTCGGGCCGTGCAATGCGCGGCCCAATCTTCGTTTTCGATCAATGCCCCTTTGCAGATTGCGTTTTCGGTATCCGCAGGGTGCACCAAGCAATCAAAATTACCATCAGTGCCAAGCCGAACGTCACCCACGAAACCAAACCGATTCCACCTTCGAATGCCCTTCCCGCCTGCGCCATCAACTCCCTTGCTTGATCACCCGACAAGTCTGCCGCCACATGATAGGCGCCAGACAGCGTCTCACTCGCCAGCATCAACTGCACTTCGCTGAGGAACCCCGGAAGCTGCAATGCACCGCGATAGTAGGCAGTGACTACACCGCCGAGCACTGTTGTCCCCAAAACTACGCCCACTTCATAGGCCGTTTCGCTAATGGCCGACGCCGCGCCCGCCTTTGCCGGTGGTGCGGCTGACAAAATCACATCATTGGACACAGTCGCGATCGCGCCCACGCCAATGTTCAGCAAGGCAAAAGCCACCACTAGAACGGTCAGACTACTGCCCATGCTGGCGACCAGCAAAAACGCCGCTCCAGCAAACGCGATCAGAATCGGTATCAGCACATGCACCTGTAATCGCTGTGCGACAGGCACGACCGCCATCCCCACTACAACCGCCATGACCTGACCAGGAACCAATGCGAGGCTAGCACTCAAGGGCGACATCTGAAGAACGATCTGCAGAAACTGAGTGGTAAAGAATACGAAGCCGACGAGAAACGCGAGACTCATCAAATTGATCACCACAGAGCCGCTAAAGGTGCCACTGCGGAACAGACTCAGATCCATCAGCGGCACTGGCAGACGTAACTGTCGACGCACAAACATCCAGCCCGCAACTGCACCTGATGCAAATGCTGCCAGCGCCATCCAGTCGATAGCATTACTGGCGCTGTGTTTAATGCCGTAAACAATGGCACCAAGGGCTACCATTGATTGCAGGATGCTTATCGGATCCAACGACCCTGAAGCATCTCGCTCGGATTCAGGCAACAACAGTGGCCCCAACACCAGCAGTGGCACCAGCACGGGCACCGCCAACAGGAAAATCGCCCCCCAACTGAAGAACTCCAGCAACACCCCGCCCACCAAAGGTCCGAGTGCCGAGCCGACCGTCAACGTCGTTGCCCAGATCGCGACCGCCAGCCTGCGTTCTTCTCGGTCCTCGAACAGCGAACGTATCAGCGCCAACGTTGAGGGCATCAGCATTGCACCGAAAATGCCCATACAAGCCCGCCCGGCAATCAATTGCGTAGCGGTATCCGAATACGCGGTTAGCACCGACACAATCGCAAAACCCAAAGACCCGGCCAGCAACAACTTACGATGACCAACTCGATCTCCCAGACTCCCCATCGACACCAGCAATCCCGCCAATACCAGCGAGTAAGCGTCGATGATCCACAGCTGCTGGCCAGCACTCGGACGCAGGGCCTCGGCAATCTTTGGCAACGCGAACCCAAGCACCGTGTTGTCAACTGTCACCAGCAATACTGGCAGCATCAGCACGCTTAGGCCTAACCAACGCTTTGATCTGCGTTGTGCCTCCTCCCCTGTTAACGCCATCTACGAAATTCCTTTTACTCATAAAAAAACAAGGCAGCTTCCTTGCCCCAGAGAGTCGATCTCTATGCACATTCGGGGAGAAGATTTGGCCAGTAAAGCAACGCGTCAGCTGATATTCACATTTAATACAAACGTTACTAAGAAGCCGCAAACTCATTTTCCCACTGCGGCCAGATAATCAGAATTTTCTCTCGAAAAACCTGGCGATGGATGTCAGACAATACTTACATTTCGTTGGTTTGAATGGATTCAGCCCGCACAAAAGCAAACGCCCCGAACAAGTCGGGGCGTTTGCTTTGACCCTCATCAGCGTGTTTTCACACAGTCTGCGAAGGTGGCTTTTCGATACAACAGGTCGCCGGCTATCAGTAAGCCTTGCCCGTCTTGTAGAAGTTCTCGAAGCAGAAGTTGGTCGCGTCGATGTAGCCTTCGGCGCCACCGCAGTCGAAACGCTTGCCCTTGAACTTGTAGGCGATCACGCAACCATCCTGCGCCTGTTTCATCAGAGCGTCAGTGATCTGGATCTCGCCGCCTTTGCCTGGCTCGGTTTGTTCGATCAGGCTGAAGATGTCCGGCGTCATGATGTAACGACCGATGATCGCCAGGTTCGACGGGGCATCTTCCGGTTTTGGCTTCTCGACCATGTTGCGCACGCGGTACAGGTCGTCGCCGATCAGGTCGCCTGCAATCACGCCGTACTTGCTGGTTTCCTGCGGATCTACTTCCATGATCGCGACGATGGTGCAGCGGTACTGCTTGTACAGCTTGACCATCTGCTTCAGTACGCCGTCACCTTCCAGGTTGACGCACAGGTCATCCGCCAACACCACGGCGAACGGCTCGTCGCCGATGAGCGGGCGACCGGTCAGGATCGCGTGGCCCAGACCTTTCATTTCGGTCTGACGAGTGTAGGAGAACGAACACTCATCCAACAGGCGACGGATGCCGACCAGGTATTTCTCCTTGTCGGTGCCCTTGATCTGGTTTTCCAGCTCGTAGCTGATGTCGAAGTGGTCTTCCAGGGCGCGTTTGCCGCGACCGGTGACGATGGAGATTTCGTTCAAGCCGGCATCCAGTGCTTCTTCGACGCCGTACTGGATCAGTGGCTTGTTCACCACCGGCAGCATTTCTTTGGGCATGGCTTTAGTCGCTGGCAGGAAGCGAGTACCGTAACCGGCTGCTGGGAACAAGCATTTCTTGATCATATAAGTCCTTGAAAGGGCTGTGTGTACGAGTTTCGGCGCAGTCTAATCAGGCGGCGTGCACCTTACAATGCCCCGCGCTGGCTAACCGATGCCAACATAGAGAAATATTCTTGCCGATAGTTCCCTGCGCGGGTGTGCAGGTTACCGGGCAAACTCTTATGCATAGCAGAAATTCGCGCAATTGCACGCTTTCTACCGCAACTGACATCCCCCCAACGGCACCCGCTGCGCGCGTTTGGCGGTATCATGGCGCGATTGAACCAGAGAACGAGGTTAATAAATGTCGGCAGCAAAAAGCGTCAACGGATTCCTGATCAATCAGGTGAAAGACGGTCAATGGTGGGTGGCGAGTGTCGCCGGTGAAAATATCGCCGGGCCTTTCCCTTCCGAAGCCCTGGCAATCGAAGTGGCTTCGGTACTGGAGCTTGAGCACCCGGAACCCAAGCGACGCGGCAAGGACAAGAACTGACCGACGCCTCTTTCAAATAGCCCTGTCATTGCACAGGGCTTTTTTGTGAATGCAGAAAAAGAAGTGGCCTTTCGCTATAACCTTTTCATCCCGGCACTGTCTCAGCCTTGCCCCACCACCCTGACGATGATCAATCCATGAACAAGATTTTGCCTTTGCTAACGGTATTGGCCCTGAGCGGCTGCGCAACATCGGAAGAAACCTACCTGAACAACGGAGAGCAGGGCCTGACGATCGATTGCTCGGGAGAGGCCAATTCCTGGGCCGCCTGCTACGAAAAAGCCGATGCCTCCTGTGCCGGTACCGGCTACCGGATTGTCGGCACCGATGGCACGCCATCGCTCAAGGAAAATGAAAAGACCCTCGGGGCCGATATCGGCAATTTCAAGAACCGCAACGTTGTGGTGGTCTGCAAATAACGCGCTCAACCCTACAGATGAATTTCGGCGAACTTGATCCCGAGTCCGCGCAGCGTTTCGACCAAATCGTCGAGATTACCGAAGGACTCGACTTCATCATTGTCATCCACCAGGAAATAGCTGCGTCCGGCGCTTTTCTTGAAAAACACGATCCATTCTCCTAGATCCGCCGGATTCTGAATCACATGGGTGGCAGAGATAAGCCCCTCTGCATGGCGCGCCCGGACCTGCTCTCGCTTCATGGTCGACTCCAGAAATAACGATGCCGCCAAAGCCAGGCTTTGGCGGCATCGGTGCTGTTGGTCGATAGTCTATCAGCCGGAAATGCACTCGGTGGCGGCATTCTGTACGTCCTTTGGACGTATCGGGACATTGGACATGCTCTCGTGCAGCTTGATGCTGCTGCCGCCCGAACGCTCTTCAATGTCGAATACGGCAGACGGCCCCGAGGAAAACTTGAGCGGCACGATGACACGCAATCCATCCTTGTGCGGCTCGATTTGCAAGGCGCCACGGCTGTCGGCCAGTTTTTCGCTGAGGCATTGCGCATATTCATGGGGCTTCTTGCCAGAAATCACGTTCATGGTCGGCAGCGACTCGTTGATTTCAGAGACGTTCGCACAACCACTCACCAATGCCGCCAGCGAAAGAAACCAAAAACCCCATTTCATACAAAACCTCCTATAAAGACGCTCGGACAGCGCAGATGTGTTTTTTCTCCGAGGCAACCTGCTTTATCGCTCATCAAACGTGAAATTAGCGTTTTTAATTGTCAAAGTGGCCGGATAATAAGGCGGTCGGGCTGATAAACTGCGCCATTCGCCCATGCTATCGTTTTGATTTTGTAGAAAAAGCCCTTCTGGAGGCGCCTCATGAAATTTATCCATCAGCGCGAGCACCTCAATGAAGACGACATTGTCGTCATTCAATGCTCCCAAATGTGCAACATCCGTTTGATGAACGACGCCAACTTCCGCAGCTTCAAAAATGGCGGCCGTCACACCTATCACGGCGGTGCATTCGACACGTTTCCGGCGCGCATCACCGCCCCGAGCACCGGTTTCTGGAACATCACGATCGACACCGTCAACCGTCGCCCTATCAGCGTGACCCGCAAACCCAACCTGACGCACTCGATCAAAATCATTCGCCGCTCCAGCTCGAAACTGAGCTGAACAGCGAACCCGAAACCAAAGACAGGCAGATACAACCGTGGCCCAAACGACCAAGTACGTCATCAAATACAAACTCAACGGTGAGCGCCGCTTCGAGTTTGCCCAGCTTGAACACGGCACCGCAGAAGAAGCCAAAGCGGCGCTGGATGCCATTCATGGACCGGACGACGTCATCAGCGAAATCAGCGTCAGCAAAGCGCTGTAACGCGATCCGGAGCGACAATGGACGTCGGCTCCCGCTCGCAATTCGACCGCAAGCGCCGGAGTGCCAGCCTCACCCTTGCCCTCCAGACTGGCCACCTCAACAACAAGAGGCCCGGCAATGAGCGAGCAATATCTGGACAGCCTGGACTGGCCCCGGCTGGAACAGCAACTTGATCAGGACGGTTGCGCCGTTATCCCGTCACTGTTGAGCCACAAGGCCTGTGATCAGATCAGCGCCTGGTACCCGCGTGCCGAACCCTTTCGCTCGCACGTGGTGATGGCTCGCCACGGGTTCGGCCGCGGCGAGTACAAGTATTTCAGCTATCCATTGCCGGACCTCGTGGCCCGCTTGCGCAGCGCGCTCTACCCACGGCTGGTGCCCATTGCCAATCGCTGGCATGAACAGATGGATCTACCGACCCGCTTTCCAGACTCTCATCAAGCCTTTCTCGAGCGCTGTCATGCCGCTGGTCAGAAGCGTCCGACGCCGTTGTTGCTGCAATATGGTCCACAGGACTACAACTGCCTGCATCAGGACTTGTACGGTGAGCACGTTTTCCCGCTGCAAGTGGCGATTCTGCTGTCGGCCCCGGACGAAGACTTCACCGGTGGCGAATTTGTCATGACCGAGCAGCGCCCGCGAATGCAGTCACGCCCGATGGTCATCGGTCTGAAGAAAGGTGACGGGCTGATATTTGCCGTCAACCAGCGGCCGGTCAAAGGGGTTCGCGGTTATTACCGCGTGACCCTGCGTCACGGCGTGAGTCGCCTGCACAGCGGCAAACGATATACCCTTGGAATCATCTTTCACGATGCGTTGTGACCCCATGAACCCGCTGACCCATGACCTGTTTGCCGATGTCGAGCCAGAGCAACAGCCCAGGCGTGAGCAGATCGGCGAACAGTCCTATGTGCTCAGAGGCTTCGCCCTGCCCTGGCTTGAGCGTTTGATGCCCGCCCTGGAGGCGGTGCTGGCGGCCGCGCCGTTTCGGCAGATGATCACGCCCGGCGGTTTTACCATGTCGGTCGCCCTGAGCAGTTGTGGCACATTCGGCTGGACCACTGACCGCAGCGGGTATCGGTACACCCGCCACGATCCGCAGACCGGCCAGCCCTGGCCAAAGATGCCCGAGGTGTTTCTGCAATTGGCGCAAGCGGCGGCGCAGGCAGCAGGGTTCACCGGATTTGCGCCGGACTCCTGCCTGATCAACCGTTACATCCCCGGGGCAAAAATGTCATTGCATCAGGATAAGGACGAGCATTCCTACACAGCCCCTATCGTTTCGGTATCGCTGGGCTTGCCGGCGATGTTCCTGTTCGGCGGCTTTGCACGCAGCGACAAAAACCAGCGCATCCCCCTGCTGCATGGCGACATCGTGGTCTGGGGTGGTGTGGATCGCCTGCGCTATCACGGCGTGTTGCCGATCAAGGACGGCCATCACCCGAGACTCGGCGAGCAACGCATCAACTTCACCTTCCGTACCGCCGGATAAAGACTTCGAATTTGACCGCAAGCGCCGGAGTGTGGGGGAATTGCCCCATGGTTAATGTGCAGGCAACCCCTCAAAGGATGTGACGCCATGACTAGCCAATCGAGCAAGATCAGCACCGAAAACGATCCACGCTGGGCCGCCGTGGTCGCCCGTGATCCCAAGGCTGACGGGCAGTTTGTCTATGCCGTGAAAACCACAGGCATCTACTGCAACCCCAGCAGCCTCGCGCGCCTGCCCAAACCACACAATGTCGAATTCTTCGATAGCGCCGAACAGGCACGGGCCGCGGGTTATCGTCCGAGCAAACGCGCGACCAAAGATCAGAGCGAACTCGCCGCGCAACATGCCGCCACCGTGGCCGCCGCGTGCCGTCAGATCGAAAGCGCGGAAACGCTGCCTGCCCTGGGCGAATTGGCCGAGGCTGCGGGACTGAGCAGTTTCCACTTCCATCGCGTGTTCAAATCCGTCACCGGCCTGACGCCCAAGGGCTACGCCGACGCTCATCGTTCACGCAAGGTGCGCGAGCGCCTGGCGGATGGTGGCTCGGTGACCGATGCCCTGTACGACGCCGGCTTCAACTCCAACAGTCGATTTTATGAAGCGGCAGACCACTTGCTCGGAATGAAACCCGGGGACTACCGCGCGGCCGGTCAAAACAATGACATTCGCTTTGCCGTCGGCCAGTGCTCGCTGGGGGCGATACTGGTGGCGCAGAGTGAGCGCGGGGTCTGTGCGATCCTGCTGGGCGATGATCCGCACCAACTGGTCTGTGATCTGCAAGACAAATTCCGGCGTGCCAACCTGATCGGTGCCGATCATCAATTCGAGCAATTGATTGCCAGGGTCGTTGGCTTTATCGAGGCGCCGGCCATTGGCCTTGACTTGCCTCTGGACGTGCGCGGCACGGTGTTTCAGGAGCGTGTCTGGCAAGCGCTGCGGGAAATTCCCGTTGGTAGCACGGCCAGCTACGCCGACGTCGCCCAGCGCATCGGCTCGCCAAAAGCCGTTCGCGCCGTGGCTCAAGCCTGCGGCGCGAACAACCTGGCCGTGGCGATCCCGTGCCATCGCGTGGTGCGCAGCGATGGCCACCTGTCGGGCTATCGCTGGGGTGTCGAGCGCAAACGCCAGTTGCTGGAACGCGAGTCGCAGTAATCAGCGATTCACATCCACCACCACGCGCCCGCGCAACTGCCCGGCAAGCAAGCGCGGCGCGGCTTCGATGGCTTCGCTCAGACCGATTTCGTGACTGATCAACGGCAACAGGTTGAAGTCCAGATCCTTGGCCAGTCGAGCCCAGGCCTCCACGCGCCTGGCTTTGGGCTGGGTCACGCTGTTGATACCGGCCAGGGTCACACCGCGCAAAATGAACGGTGCAACGGATGCCGGAAAGTCCATGCCCTGGGCCAAACCGCATGCCGCGACGGTGCCATTGGCCTTGGTGCTGGCGCAAGCATTGGCCAGGGTGTGGCTACCGACCGAATCGATGACCGCCGCCCAACGCTCTTTGGCCAACGGCTTGCCTGGCTCGGACAACGTGGCACGGTCGATGATCTCACCAGCGCCCAGTTGCTTCAGGTAGTCATGCTCCGACGTACGTCCTGTGGATGCGACTACCCGATAGCCGAGCCTGTTCAACAACGCGATGGCGAAACTGCCGACGCCACCGTTGGCGCCGGTCACCAGTATTTCGCCTCGCTCAGGCGTCACCCCGTTGTGCTCCAGAGCCAGGATGCACAGCATGGCCGTGTAGCCCGCCGTACCGATGGCCATCGCCTGGGCAGCGGTAAACGCTGTCGGCAGCGGTATCAGCCAGTCACCGTTCAGGCGAGCCTTCTGCGCCAATCCGCCCCAATGTCCTTCACCCACACCCCAGCCATTGAGCAGCACCTGATCACCGACTTTATAGTCCGGGTGCCCGCTGACTTCGACGACACCAGCCAGGTCGATGCCCGGCACCATCGGGAATTTGCGCACCACCGGACTGCTGCCGGTGATCGCCAGGCCGTCCTTGAAATTCAGCGTGCTATAGGCAACACGCACCGTGACATCGCCCTCGGGTAACTGATCGTCCTGGATCTCTTGCAGTGTGGCCCGGTAACCGCTGTCGTCTTTGTCGATCAAAATGCCTTTGAACATGACGGCCTCTCAATGGAATCAGTCTGGTTGTGGTGCAATTGAAATAACACATGACAACAGATTGCCGTACCCGACTTTAAGCCAACCGGGCAAACCACCCAACCCCGGTATTCATGATCACAATGGCGACGGTGGAGGTTTCCATCGACGCTGAAGAAAACCGGACCCGCCGAAATGACGACTGGCCTTGCACCGGCCGTTGCGTTACAAATCCTGTTCTACCGTCCCAGCCCTGCTTCAACGTCGGAGAACACTGCACATGAACCAATGGCCAGATACCCGCATCCTTGACCTGCTCGGGATCGAACTGCCGATCATTCAGGGGCCGATGGCCGGTGCCACGAACTCGTCCATGGTGATTGCAGCCTGCAATGCCGGCGGGTTGGGCTCGATGCCAGCAGCGATGCTCAGCACCGATCAATTGCGCGAAGAACTGAAAACGATCCGCCAACACACCCAGCGCCCGATCAACGTCAACTTCTTCTGTCATCAGCCTCCAGCCCCTGATGAACAACGCGCGCAAGAGTGGAAAAACCTGCTGCAACCCTACTACCAGGAACTCGGTGTCGATTTCGATGCGCCAACGCCCGTGTCCAACCGGGCGCCGTTCGATCACGCAGCCTGCGAAGTGGTCGAAGCGTTTCGCCCTGAAGTGGTGAGCTTCCACTTTGGCCTGCCGGAAAAATCCCTGCTCGACCGGGTCAAGGCCACGGGTGCCAAAGTGCTGTCCTCGGCCACCACCGTCGCAGAAGCGGTGTGGCTCGAGCAGCATGGCTGCGATGCAATCATTGCCATGGGCTACGAAGCCGGGGGCCATCGCGGGATGTTTCTCAGCGATGACCTGAGCAGCCAGGTGGGGACGTTCGCCCTGGTGCCACAAGTGGTCGATGCGGTGAAAGTGCCGGTGATTGCCGCTGGTGGCATCGCTGACGCACGAGGTGTCGCCGCCGCCTTCATGCTGGGCGCTTCGGCGGTACAGGTGGGTACGGCCTACCTGTTCACGCCAGAGGCCAGGGTCAGCCCGTCCCATCACAAAGCGTTGCGCACCGCCAAAGAAAGCGAGACGGCGATTACCAACTTGTTCACCGGTCGCCCGGCCCGGGGCATCCTCAATCGGGTGATGCGTGAACTGGGGCCCATGAGCGCCAAGGCACCGGCGTTCCCCCTGGCCGGTGGCGCGCTGATGCCGCTGCGGGCCAAAGGCGAGGCAGACTTCAGCAACCTCTGGGCCGGCCAGGCATTTACCCTTGGGGTCGAATTGTCCACCGCGGCACTGACTCGACAACTGGCGGAAGAAGGATTAGCGAGACTGCTACGGCGGCCCTGAGCCTCACTTGCGTTAGAACTGTATACAATTTTATGACAGCACATTCCGTTTAAAGGCAATCCGCTATATATTTCCGTACATAACGATTCACCTCTGCTGCAATTGCCTTTAACGGAGCCGTTTCATGACCATTCGTGCCTCACGTTTTGCCCCCGCCTGCCTGGCGAGCCTTGTCGCTGTATTTGCCTTCGGCTCAGCCCAGGCGGACGAAGTCCAGGTGGCTGTCGCTGCCAACTTCACCGCCCCCATCCAGGCCATCGCTGCTGATTTTGAAAAAGACACCGGGCATAAACTGGTCACCTCCTCTGGTGCTACCGGTCAGTTCTACACCCAGATCAAAAACGGCGCGCCGTTCGAAGTGTTCCTCTCGGCGGATGACAGCACCCCGCAAAAACTTGAAGCCGAAGGCGAAACCGTCAAGGGTTCGCGCTTCACCTATGCGGTCGGTACCCTGGCGCTGTGGTCGGCCAAAGAAGGCTACGTCGATGCCAAGGGCGATGTGCTGAAAAAGAACGAATACCAGCACCTGTCCATCGCCAACCCGAAGGCCGCGCCTTATGGCCTGGCGGCTACCCAGGTGCTGGCTAAAGAAGGGCTGAGCGACAAGGTCAAGGACAAGATCGTTGAAGGCCAGAACATCACCCAGGCCTACCAATTCGTCTCCACCGGCAACGCCGAGCTGGGTTTTGTCGCCCTGTCGCAGATCTACAAGGACGGCAAGATCACCAGCGGTTCGGCCTGGATCGTTCCGGCCAGCCTGCACGACCCGATCAAACAGGACGCCGTGATTCTCAACAAGGGCAAGGACAACCCGGCCGCCAAGGCATTGGTTGACTACCTCAAGGGACCGAAAGCGGCAGCTGTCATCAAATCCTATGGCTACGAAATCTGATGTCGCTATCGAGTGCCGATGTTTCCGCCATTTGGCTGACGCTGAAACTGGCGTCCCTGACGACCGTCATCCTGCTGATTGTCGGCACTCCGATTGCGTTATGGCTTGCGCGCACCCGCTCCTGGTTGCGCGGCCCGGTCGGGGCGATGGTCGCCCTGCCCCTGGTGCTGCCGCCGACGGTGATTGGCTTTTATCTGTTGCTGGCGCTCGGCCCTCACGGGTACATCGGGCAACTCACCCGATCACTCGGCCTTGGCACCCTCACTTTCAGTTTTGCAGGGCTGGTCATCGGTTCGGTGTTGTATTCGATGCCGTTCGTGGTCCAGCCGCTGCAAAACGCTTTTTCCGCAATCGGCACGCGCCCGCTCGAAGTGGCCGCGACGTTGCGGGCCAATCCCTGGGACACCTTTTTCAACGTGACACTGCCCCTGGCCCGGCCCGGTGTCATTACTGCCGCCATTCTCGGCTTCGCCCACACCGTCGGCGAGTTCGGCGTGGTGCTGATGATCGGCGGCAATATTCCCGAAAAGACCCGCGTGGTCTCGGTGCAGATCTACGATCACGTCGAAGCCATGGAATACGCCCAGGCCCATTGGTTGGCCGGGGCGATGCTGGTGTTCTCGTTTGCCGTCTTGCTGGCGCTGTACTCCAGCCGTAAAACCAAAACGGGCTGGAGCTGACCGATGATTCAAATGCGTCTGACACTACGTTACCCGGGCTTCACCCTGGACGTCGACCTGCAACTGCCGGGCCGTGGTGTCACGGCACTCTACGGTCATTCCGGTTCGGGCAAGACCACGTGCCTGCGCTGCATCGCCGGTCTGGAACGGGCCGACCACGCTTTTATCCAGGTCAACGATGACGTCTGGCAAGACAGCGAAAACAAGGTTTTCGTCGCGCCACACAAGCGCGCGCTGGGCTACGTGTTTCAGGAAGCCAGCCTGTTTCCTCATCTGTCGGTGCTGGCCAACCTGGAGTTCGGTCTCAAGCGCATCCCGAAGCCGCAGCGCCAGGTCGACATGGCTCACGCCACTGAGTTGCTGGGCATCAGCCATTTGCTGGACCGGCACCCACAACACCTTTCGGGCGGTGAACGGCAGCGCGTCGGCATCGCCCGCGCCTTGCTCACCAGCCCGAAACTGTTGTTGATGGACGAACCGCTGGCCGCGCTGGATGCCCAACGCAAAAGTGAAATCCTGCCCTACCTGCAACGCCTGCACGATGAGCTCGATATCCCGGTGCTGTACGTCAGCCACTCCCAGGATGAAGTCGCGCGGCTGGCTGACCATATCGTGTTGCTCAGCAACGGCAAGGCACTGGCCAGCGGCCCGATCGGCCAGACCCTGGCGCGCCTCGACTTGCCGCTGGCGATGGGGGATGACGCCGGCGTGGTGATCGAAGGTCGCGTCAGCGCCTATGACGCCGACTATCAATTGCTGAGCCTGCAACTGCCCGACACCACCCTCATCATTCGTGTGCCTCATACACCGCTGGATGTGGGCCAGGCACTGCGCTGCAAGGTCCAGGCGCGAGATGTGAGCCTGAGCCTGCACGGCGCCGGGCAAAGCAGCATCCTCAATCGCCTGCCGGTTACCGTGGTCAGTGAAATGAACGCCGACAACGCCGCCCATGTGCTGATTCGCCTGGACGCCGCCGGCACGCCACTGCTCGCACGCATCACACGTTATTCCCGCGATCAACTCAACGTCCACCCTGGCCAGCAACTCTGGGCGCAAATCAAAGCGGTTGCGGTGCTGGCGTAAATCCGGCGACATGCCTGCACCGGGGCCGGCAGCGCCTGAACCGACGAACTGACCTGCCTGTTTTTTGCACGATCACCAATGGCTTCTATAGTTGTTGTGAACAGGAATCCGCTGCGCAGACGCCATGGAAGACTTTTTCGTCGTGAAGCGTTGCAACAAGATCATCATCCACGGTCGCCGTGCGGGTGAAAATGACCACCCGCCACCGGATGCCGCGGCCTGGTATCGCATCGCCGATACCCGCACCCAAGGCTTCATCGGGGATGGCTACGATGTTGAAGAGGACGCTCTGCGTGTTTGCCGGCAGTTGAATGCCAAATCGCAAGTGACAGCCCGACAAGGCTGACGGCCTGTCACCACTTTTTAACGGGGCTATACTGAAATGGCTGAAGGATCAGCGACCCCATCGGCAGAAAGCTCGCTCCAGGCGGGCTTTTTGCTGCCACACCCAGGTTTCTTGAACGGAGGTGTCTCCCATGTCCGAAAAAGAGTCCATCACCACCCTGCTCACCTTGCTGGACGCCCGTCAGGTCCGCCTGGCTGCGGCTTGCAAGGAAATCGCCGACTGGGTCGACCATCAAGGCGGGCACCCAACCGCCCTCAGAATTCGTGATCGCCTGAACGACATCGAGAAGGACACGCCGCTGATCCGGAACACGCTGTCGTCTCTTAAACCTGTCGACCGGCCTCTGCCTCGGTTCAGATGACCCGTCACGGATTTGCGGTGCGAGGACAGGCCCGATTCGGGCAGCATGATTGGTGACGGTGACGTCTCCGGACCTTTGGCTGCCTGCCAGTTTTTCACCCTCTCCCACAACCCGGCCTGGCGCCGGGATTTTTTGTTGCGCAAAACCAATCGAACGTCACAGCTCGCGTGAGGGCTCAATCGGAGGGGAAATCCCTGAACAGAAGCGTCATTTATTGCCTGTCGATGTCCTTGCGCGCCGGCTCCATGATTTCGCGCAGGGACATGCGCTTGAACGCCTCGACCAGTGCTCGCCCTTCCTCCGGTGCACAAGCGACCGCCAGGCGCATGGTCGCCTCGCCCAGGTGCCAGATCAAAAACGCCGACTCCTGAACCTGTTGCTCATCGATGTCGGGATATACGCGAAGCATCGCCTGGGCCAGTAGTGCGCCAGCCACCCGGCTCTCCACCAGTTCCAGTTGCAACAAGTGCTTGTCGGCCTGCATGCCGGACCAGATGTCACGCATCACCGGTGTCGCCATCACGATCTCGTAATACAGATCGAGCAACTGCGAATAGGCGGCTTGCAAGCCTCGGGCATCCTCGACGGCCTCCATTGCCTCTGTAATGCAGCGACGACTCTCGGCGTTGTAGCGTTCGGCCAGCGTGCGGATGACGGAACTCTTGTCGGGAAAATACTGATAAAGAGAACCGATCGAGATCCCGGAACACTCGGCGATTTCACTCATCTTGAGTTGATCGCTACCCTTGTCCGCGATCAATTGAGTCGCCGTCGCCAAAATCCGCTCCTGACGTTCGCGGCTGCGCTGTTGCGTTGGATTGCGTCGAACAGCTTGTGCAGCAGGCTGTTCGAGGACTTCAGGAGTCTTTTTGCGCACGAGTGAATTTCCCGATCAATAACGTGACATGTACTCACCTTAGCATCGCCACTCCCAACGCCCAATAACGGATGCCCGCACGTCGGGGAATTCGATCTGACGGGTTGACGGACAAACATGAGGATCTATCATCTTTTAAACATGAGCATCACTCACATTAACCGATGGAGATGAACGCGATGAAAACCGATCAGCCAATCACACTGGTCCTTGGCGCCACGGGCAAAACCGGGCGGCGAATCACACAACAACTCGAAGCTGCCGGCCTGGCCGTTCGCCGAGGCTCCCGCGAGGCGAATCCTCCTTTCGACTGGGAAGATCGATCAAGCTGGGACGCGGTGATAGATGGTGTTGATGCGGTCTACATTTGCTTTCAACCTGATCTCGCCGTCCCTGGCGCCCTGGAATCCATCCAGGCGTTCACCGACCTGGCGGTCAAAAGCGGAGTCCGCAAGCTGGTCCTGTTATCCGGTCGCGGCGAAATCGAAGCGGAACAGGCCGAACATGTTGTACAGAACAGCGGGATTGACTGGACGATTCTGCGGGCCAGTTGGTTCTGCCAGAATTTCAGCGAGGCGCACTTTCTTGAACCCATCCTGCAAGGTGAACTTGCACTCCCCGTTGGCCAGGTCGCTGAACCCTTTGTTGATGTGCAAGACATCGCCGAGTGTGCCGTCGCCGCACTGACCCAACCCGGACACACAAACCAGCTCTATGAGTTGACCGGCCCTCGGGCGCTGACCTTTGCCGAAGCGGTGACCGAGATTGCCCGTTCCACCCGTCGCGACATCGAATTCGTTGCCGTACCAGCGGACGCCTATCGACAGGCAATGGAACAGCAACAACTTCCCCAAGAGTTGATCGACCTGGTGATGTATCTCTTCACGACTGTGCTCGATGGCCGCAACACGCCAATAGCCGATGGCGTACAGCGGGCACTGGGACGGCCGGCGCGCGACTTCAGCGACTACGTGCAGCGCACTGCCGCTACGGGCATCTGGGGAGAGGTACGCCCGACGTAACGCATTGGCGAGAACAAGGTTCCTCGGCTAGGGTCTCTTGCGTATCGAACTGCGGCGCCTTAATTGGCAGGAGCCTGATCAAGGAGGAACCCATGTCACTCAATCGTAGTGCCGAACAAACCTACCGCCAGTGGTCCACCCCGATCCTGCTGGAGCTCAAGGAGCGAGAGCATCAAATGAGCCCGTCAGACCGCCAGGCACTGGAAAACGTACTGCTGGAAAGAAGGCTGATCAATACCGGCAACCCAGCCGGCAGCGATCGTCGCAAGACAGACCCGGTGTCCTGAAAAGCACCAGGTAACCACGTTCAAGACAAAAGCAATGAAGCAGATACAAACAAGGGCTTGCATGGCTTTCGCTGGCAAGCCCTTGCTTCTATGGAGTGCCTGACACCGGAGCCGAACCGTCACGCCCTCAAGAGCGGAGGTCTTCGGTTCCCGATGGAAACTCAATCAGAGTGCGCTCTTTGTCCGACGCTGTTTCGGCTTTCATAAATCCATTTTTGATAATTATTGATTTCCCAACTCCCGCCCCATCGACTTTAAATGCGCCTCGAGGAGGGTCAGCCAGAGTAGAGCCTACAGGTGAAGCTTTTGACGGACGCTTGGAATGCACTCGAATCTGCATTCGGAGCGGCTGCCCCTCCTCACCCTGATTACCATGCAAAACCACCGCACGGAGGGATTCGAGGATGCTGATAAAAATCGAGAAGGCGAGCACGCCGGAAGGCTGGAATGTCTGGATGAACGCGTGGTGCGTAAAGTTTCGCAGCTATGCACAAGCCGTAGCGTTCGTGAACAGATTGGAAGACCGGATAAATGCACCACATCCCTTGCCTGTCAGCAAAGACAGCCTTGCATTGGAACTGACCTGACCTCGCGACTTCAGTACCGACAACGGCCCTCGGCCGTTTGCGCTCTGCCAGCCCTTACTCGCTAAAACCACCCACCACGATCATCTTCCAGCTCCTGGCGACACTGCTTGAGCTGGGCGTTGTAAATCTCTGACTGCTTTTGCACTTTCTGGGCAACCTTCATCAGCCAGGGTTTACTGCGATAGGAATTGCGGCTGAAGCCCCCACGCCCCTCGTGATAAGCCAGGTACTGATTGTAGGTGTCCCATTTGGAGATTCCGAGCTGACGCTGGGTGCCAGTGGTGTACCAACCGATAAACATGATCGCGTCGTCGAAGCTGTCACGCGAACCGCCGTTGGCAGTATCGTTCTTGTACTCGCCCCACACCGGGTCTTGAGCCTGCGCATAACCGTAAGCCGAACTGACTCGTCCCCAGGGGATCACCCAGAGCAGATAGTCACGAGGCGGCAATGCGTCAGCCACGAAGCTGCTTTCCTGCTTCATGATCGCCATGGCCACATGCAGAGGCGTCCCATATTCACTCTGCATCTCCAGCGAGTCCTCGTACCAGTCGGGATACTCACGGTAAATACTGCAGAGATTGCTCTGATCTTTTGGTGGTGTAGTCGTGCAACCGGTCAAAAATATAAACAACAAAGCCAACAGTAAAACTTGTCCTTGTTTCATTGATCACCCTCAAAAACAAGGGCGCAAGGTGCCCTCCGTTTACTGCAAGGAGCCTGAGTCAGGCAGATGCAGGCAAAAACCTCAGAAGACATCTTTCCTGGCCGCGTCACCCTCATTGAGGGACTGCTTTGTAAGTGCCTGTTGCAGAAATCCGGGTGCAGGACGGGATGAATTGCGGAGCAGACTTTTGATTTTGCGATGCAAGGAAATAAGGGCCGCCGGCTGGCTAGCTGTCTACTTCAGCGCCAGGCCGGGGTCCATGACGCACTATAATTTAATCCAGGGGGACCGTCGGAGGTGGCGCTATGCGTATCTTCAAACAGCTCCTGCTCTTGGTCGCGGGGCTTCTGGCAAGCAGCCTCTCTCTGGAGGCAATCAGCGGTGGCGGCCTCGGAGAAAATCCTCACCCGGCCGTTCTGGTCAGTGGGCAGCCACAGCAATGCGGGCAATTCCACCATTTTCACACGGGCCCGTTTCATATGGGAAACCGGCATTTCGTACCAATGGGAAGTCGGCATTTCGTACCAATGGGCAACCGGCATTTCGTGCCAATGAACAACCGGAATTTCGTACCAATAGGCAACCGACAATTCGTACCAATGGATAACCGGCACGTCATACTGATCCACCGAACGAACAGCTTCGAGGTGATCAGAGGGCACGGGGTCAGCAACCAGCCCTTCGATTCCAGGCAGGTTCACTTTGTGCGCCGCTTCGATCCGCAAACAGGGCTATTTTTGATTCAACCGGTAACATTCGGGAGGTAATGGACCAGCTTGGCCAGAGCCTTGCTTGAGGTGCTTTCTGTTGAATCAGCCCCCATTGACTCTCCCGTTAAGGGCAGACTCTACCCTGAAGGTTCCATTTTCAGGAGCAAGTCTGATGAGCAAACGCGTACTGGTGATTCTGGGTCACCCCTCAACCGATAGTTTCTGTGGAGCGCTGACCGATACATATGTCGAGGCTGCAAAAAGTGCCGGACACGACGTGCGCCTGCTACGACTCGATGCTCTGAGCTTCGACCCGGTGCTACACGATGGTTACAACCTGATCCAGATGCTGGAGCCCGATCTGCTCAAAGCCCAGGCCGATATCACCTGGGCTGAACATCTGACGTTTGTCTATCCGATCTGGTGGGGCGGTATTCCGGCCTTGATGAAAGGCTTTTTCGACCGGGTTTTCCTGCCCGGTTTTGCCTTCAAATACCGCAAAGGCAAAGCCTTTCCAGACAAACTCCTGAAAGGACGAACCGCTCACCTGCTGGTGACCATGGATACTCCTCCGTGGTACTACAAGTGGGTCTACCGCATGCCCGGACTGCACCAGATGCGCAAGACCACGCTGGAGTTCTGTGGCATCAAGCCATTGAAGACCCTGACGTTTGGCCCGATCCTCGGCTCGAAGCCGACACAAAGGGACGCCTGGCTCAGGCAAGCCCAGGCAATCGCCAGCAACTGAATCTCTCGCACTGTGCAGCATCGCCTTGCAGCGGGCGATGCCGGCTTCGACCCTTCCAGCACCCTACACACCCGGCCATTTTACCCGTCCGGGTTCCAGTCTCGGCATGCTTGTGTAAAGATGCCGCGCCCGCGCCAGGCGTGTGAACGCTCGGGCTCTTTCTGCACATAAAAAAGGACTTTTCATGTACATCGGCAAAGCCGCCCAGCTGTCGGGCACGACGGTCAAGTGTATCCGGCACTATGAAGAAATCGGCTTGTTACCGCCGCCACAGCGCGAAGGCAAATATCGAATCTATAGCCAGCAGAGCGTTGAGTTGCTGACGTTCATCAAGTGCGCCCAGCAACTGGGTTTCAAGCTCAAGGAAATGCAAGCGATCCTGCAGGGCCACAGGGGCCAGGAGCTGCCATGGGACCTGGCGAACAAGGCTATAGCGAACAAAAAACAGGAGTTGATGACCCAGATTGAAGCGTTGCAGCAGGTGCATGCGGGATTGGTCGAATTCGAAGCCAGCCTCAAGGACGCTCAGAATCAATGCCAGTTCGAACACATCACTAAAATCGCCTGAACGCCATCAACCCACTGCACAGAACCGAGGCGGCTATTAACCCGCTTTGCGCTGCCAGGGCACGCCGGCAATGAGTGGTTCCTGAAAACCCAATGCCGGCGTAACCCATTGCAACAGCAGCCCTTGCGCTTAACTCAAAGCGCCGTCGCGCAATGGGTACTCGCGCTCACTCTCCGGCGGCTCGGGAACGATTGCCGCAAAGAACCACGGCGATATCAATGTCACCAGCAAGATGGTCATCACCCCACTGGAGAAGAGCGCCAGCGCCACCAGCGTTCCCAGATCAATGACCGGCTTGTAGGCGGAAAACAGTAACGCGAGGAACCCCACCGAAAAAATCACCACATTGACCACGGTCGACCGCCCGACGCTGTGCATGGCCGAGAGAATCGCCTCATCGACATGCACGCCTTGCTGAACCAGCAACTTGATCCGCGACAGCAGGTGTACGGCGTAATCGACCACCCCCACCACCAGGAACGTCACCAGCGTCGTACCGATATTCAGCTCGATGTCCAGCAGATACATACAACCATAGACCGTCACCGAGGTGGTCAGCAGCGTGAGCATGCCAAGAATGCCCAGGCGTACCGACTTCAACCAGTACATCATCATCAGCGTGACCACCAACAGCGCCAGAGAGAAGCTCAGCACCTGGCCCTGGGTGATTTCCTGCAACACTCCGGTCCAGATATAGGGCGTCCCGGCATGAGTCACCTGCAGGTTGGCCGGCTTGTTCACCAGCAACCAGGCATCCAGGCGATCGAGCATGTCCTGGTAATCGCTGGCGACCGAAGAGGTCATGGTGTAAAGCGTCAGCGCCTTGGAATAGTCGGCATTGAGCACGTTCTGCAAGTCAGAGCCGCCGCCGTTCTCGAACATCATGATGTGTTGCTCGATCAGCGAGTTGCCGTCCACCTCAAACGTTTCTGTCTGCCCCTCATCGTTGACCGACTTCACATGCTCCAGCGCTTGCGGCACGCGCAGATAGTCAGGATTCATGTCATTGAGCACCAGGTTCATACGCTTGACGTAAGTCGCCACCGAATAGGTGTAACTGACGTTCGGCTGGGACTTGATGAACTGGTCGAGCCGGTCGAGGAACTGCACCACCTCGGTGGTCAGGACACCTCGCGGGGTCTTGCTGTCGAAGGCGATCCAGCCGGGAGACGTGCCGGCGACATGAGCCCGGTTGATGAACTCATCCGAGACCCGGACCGGGCTGTCCTTCTTGAAGTAGGCAATCCCTGAGTCCTCGATATTGACCAGGAAGGTGAAAACCGTCATCAGCGCCAACAACGGCAAGGTGACAATCAGGACTGGCTTGCGCCAGCGGATCAAGCGCGCACAGAACGCTACCAGGTATCGCGAAATGATCGACTCTTTGTGGACGGTTTTGCGCTGCGGCTGATCCTTGCCCCAGATGGAAATCCACGCCGGGATCAACAACAGGGAAATGATCAAGGCCGCCGTCAGCCCGATGGACATGAAGAGGCCGAAATTGCGAATGCTGACGATATTGTTGGTGGTGGAAATCATGAACGTAGCGATGGTGGTCACTGTGGTCAGCACCACCGGAGTAACCATCATCCGCATGGTCTCGCGGTTGGCCTCGCGATAAGACTTGCCGGCGTTGAGCTGCTCGTAATACTCAGCCATCACATGGATCGCATCGGCGCAGCAAATGGTGAACAAAAAGACCGGCAACACGCTGGTCAGCAGGTCCATCGGTACCCGAAACAGCGCCATCAGGCCCAAGGTCCAAATGGTGCAGAAGAGGATATTGAACAGCGGCAGGAACACACCCAAAGGCTTGCGGAAAAAGAACACCAGCAGCGAAGTCACCAGCAGGAACACGATCGGGAACAACAGCGCCAGGTCATGATCGATGATCTCCTGCTGTGCCGCGATAAAGATCGGCATCCCGGCGATGAACACCTCATCGGTGAATTGCGGATGTTTGGCCTGGTAGTCCGCGACGATCTGACGAACCTGGTGATAGGCGCGTAGTTGAGCCTGGGCGTCGTCCTGTTTGGTCCCGAGTTCGGCGACCACCATGGCGACTTTCTTGTCGGCAGAGACGACCCCACCGACCATCTGCTCGTTGCCCATGATCTGCGCTTCGACGACCTTGGGGTCCATGTCCAGGCCATGCAGGGTCTTGTGAATCCACAGTTCGCCATCGGGGCTCAGGCTGATGTTTTCCAGGTCGGCCATGGAGGCCATTTCCTTGATCGGGTTGATCCGCTCGACGAGAAAATCGAGGAACTGCTGGTCACGCGGATCCCAGCCCTGGCTGCGGGCGTGATCGCGCAAAACCTGGGCCTGGGCGTAATCGTTCTGGGAAAAACCTTCGCTGAGGATATCCGCGGCCAACAGCTGGGCGCGACTGTCCGCCCCATGCTTGCCGACAATGCGCTGCAGTTCGACTTCATCCTCAGCGTTGGCCAGCATCAGCCGTCGCAGGGCTTGCGAGAGTTCGAACTGGGCATTGAGCGAGTCGCTGTTGAAGACACTCTGCCGATTGTTCAGCGCCACCATGACCGAGTCGTAGGTACCGGTGAATTCGTGCTGAAGGTCGAGAATGGTTTTGCGCGCCGGATGGGATTCCTTGAGTAAATAAGGATTGGTGTCCGACATCAGCGAGCCGAGTGTGTAGGTGAAGTATGCGGTGATCGCCACTAGCACAAACACAATCGCCCGCGCATAGCGCTCAACGAAGTTCAGGTATCGTTCCATGATCATGCGTTCCAGAAAGGTCGGGGCAGCGCTTAGCGAGCGGACACGGCAAACTCAGGCAGGTCGCCGGGTTTCAGGCCGCGCTTGATGGCGGTCTGGGTAAACAGCCGGTCGTCCAGCTCGACGTTGTACTGCAACTGGTTGAAACGCAGCTGGGAGCGAGTGCCCGCGATGAAGTCTTCGGTTTCGCTCAGGGTGATGCTGTCGATCTGATCGACAGTCTCGACTTTCAGTGTGCGCATCTGTTTGAACATCACGCCTTTGACATCGAAGAAATCCTGACGCATGACCAGCAGATTCTTTTTGTCGATCCAGACCTTGAGCATGTTGTAGCCAGTCTTGGCCAGGACTTGCGCAGACGCAGGCGCGCGCTCGATGACATAACAGTCACGGCCGGCAATGTTCTCCTCCGCGACCAGGGTCTGGCGGTAATCGTTGGCCCGGATCTTGTCCAGGTCGGCATAGGAGTAATCACTGCCCATGAAGGCACCGCGCTTGTCGGTGGTGGAAATGCGCCGAGTCTGCCGGCTGACCGGCAAGTACATCCACTGGCTGTCTTCGCTGCTCAGTGCTTCATGGGGGTTTTCAATGTGGAAGGCGACATCGCGCACGTCGTTGGGCGCCGAGAAATACATGGTGAACTTGTCGCTGTCCGGATAATCCTTCTGCAGGTAGCTGAACTCGCGCACCCGGCTATTGCCCTGCTTGTCGAGCAGGATCAACGACACCTGCGACATGAAGCTCTTGCCGTCGTTGCGATCTCTGGCCTGGCGGATGATTTCATCAGCGCTCTGGCCCTGGGCGGCAAACACCGAAGCACTCGTCAGCATCAACACACCAGCCGTCAGGCTCTTGAATAGCGGCAACATAGAAATTTCCTTTTCATCTTGTGAGTGAGTGGCTCGCCGGCGCACTGTGCACGCAGGCGCTGTAGGTTCAGAACCTGTATGTTTAAAACAAATAACCCGCCGAGAGCCGAACCTGATCGCGCTGGTCGTATTCGCCAAAGGGTTGGTCCTCCTTGCCAAAAAACACATCCACCTCCAGCCCAAGCTTGAGCCAGTCGACCGGTTTGTAGGTGAAGATGCCCTGCAGCAACGCGTCGTCTTTGGCCGGCGGCGACATGGCCAGCACCAGCCGGCTCTTGAGCCGGTCCCGCAGATGAGTGCCTTCGGCGGACAGGGTGAAGAGATCGTCACGTTTGTCCTGCAACATCCCGACTTGCCAGTCGAGCAGTTGCTGTTCCTGCCATTGCACGGAGATCAGCCAGTTGCGCAGCAGATAGTCGACGCCAAGCAGTGACTTGATCATCGGACTCTCATCACTGCCGTACTGGCGGTTGGGGTTGGTCACTCGCCAGTCGTCGAAATAGGCCACCTCGCTACGCACGACAATACTGTACCCGGCATCGATCGCCAGGCCGGCACCGGCCATGCTGTAACGCGGGAACTGCCGTTCCAGGCGAATTCGCTGATCGTCGGCCACACCCTCGACCGCATACACCGGATCTTGCTGGCGAGCATTGAGTGCAACGAAGCTGGCGTCCACCGCGCCGATCCGGCCGTTGGCGCTCGCGCCATAGGAGAAACCATGTTGAGCGTTGTAGTCGGGCGTGGAGTCGACGATGAACGTTGCCGGGTCCGGCCGGGCGAACAGCGGAGCGTCGAACTCACTGCCTTGGGCCGGTGCCTGGTTCTTCACAAAGTCGGTAATCCACAAGGCTTCCAGCTCCCACTCGCCCACCGGCTGGGTCAGACGCACCATAGGCACCGCAATGCGGCTGTCTTCGAGCAAGGCAGTCAGGCCCTCGCGGAAGTCGAGCGGGTTGATCTGATCGAGCACTCGCAGTTCATCCGCGCGGCCCCAGACCACCTGCTGCCAACCCACTGTCAGCTCACCGTCACCGACGTATTGTCCCCAGTACAAATGCCGCCAGTCGGCGCTGAAGCGGTAGTCTTCCCGGGCTTCCTGGCTGTAGGGGTTATTGCCGTCATAGCGGGCGTCATAACGTACCCGACCCTTGGCCTTGTAATAGCCACTGTCCCAGTTGTCCTCCAGGTTGGCCTTGAAGTAGACGGCCTTCTGCGTGACCTGATTGTCACCGTGCAAGCGCAGCGCGGTGGCCACACCGACTTCAGCATCGGCATGGGCCGGCACGATGTCGGCGCAGGCCAGCTCCGTGCCGAGACAGGCCAGCACGGCAACCAGCCCTTGCCTGAATCGCTCTCTGGCCATGACTACATTCCCAACCCGACGCCGCCATCGATCATCAGGCTCTGCGCCGTGACGCCCGCAGCCTCCGGACTCGCCAGGTAACGCACCATCGCCGCCACTTCATCGCCCTGAATGAATCGCCGCAGCGGCAATTTCTTCTTCGCGTTGCGCAGGATCTGCTCCTGGCTGATCCCCGCAATACGGGCTTGTGCCGCAAGCTCGCCCTGCAACATCGGCGTATCGATCCAGGCCGGCAGGATCGCGTTGACAGTGATCTGGCGGGGCGCCAGATCCATCGCCAACGCCTTGGTCAGGCCAATGATGCCGTGCTTGGAAGCGCAGTAAGCGGTGTTACGCACCTTGCCGGCGCGCCCCAGAATCGACGACATGTTGATGATCCGCCCGCGGTCCGCCATCAGCGGCAGGCACAGCGAAGTGACGTAGAACGTGCCGTTCAGGTTTACCGAAATCACCTTGTGCCAGTTGTCCAGGTCTTCAGGCTCGTTCTCATCGCAGACACCGGCACTGTTCACCAGTACATCGACATAACCGAGACGCGTGGCCAGCGTCTTGAACAGCACTTGCAAACTGGCAAGGTCGGCAATGTCGGCCCTATAGGTTTCGATGCTCGCGGCAAACACCTGCCCCGCCACCCAGTCCTGTAACTGCGGCAGATCCAGATCGAGCAGAATCAGACGGTTTCCAGCATCGGTGGCAAAGTTTTCCGCCACCGCCCTACCGATACCTTTAGCCGCCCCCGTGATCAAAAGCGTTCGTGGCGAGCTCATGGCATTTTCAACCCGCCGTTGACGGACAACACTTCGCCCGTCAAGTAATGCCCGCGCTCGGCGATGTACAGCACCGCCTCGGCAATTTCCTGTGGCTCGGCGAGGCGTTTGATCAACAGTCGCGACTGGACTTCCTGCTCGTGAGCCCCCAGCAACGCCGCCGTCATGTCGGTATTGACGATGCCTGGGGCAACTGCGTTGACGCGGATGTTGCGCGGCGCCAGCTCAACGGCCAGGGCGCGGGTCAGCGCCTCGACCCCGCCCTTGGCGGCGGCATAGTTGCTTTGGCCCTTGCCGGGCTTTTGCGCGGCCACAGAGCTCAGGTTAATGATGCAGCCGCTACGTTGGCGCATCATGCCGGGCACGACCTGCTGACAGCAGAGCAAGGTGCCGATCAGGTTGGTCTGGATCACTTCGGCGATGTCATTGATCGACAGCGTTGCCAGCAAACCATCGCGCGTTATCCCGGCGTTATTGACCAGCAGATCAATGCGCTCGAACTGCTGTTCGACGCGCTCGAAAAAGCCCTTGATGCTGTTGCCGTCCTTGACGTCGCATTGCGACGCCAGGCACTCGCGCCCCATGGCCTCGACCTCGGCACGCAGCGCCATCGCAGCCTCTTCGTCACGCACATAACTGAAAGCAATCTGATAACCGGCGCCGGCCAGTGCCAGGACAATGGCTTTGCCGATGCCGCGACTGCCCCCGGTCACTACCGCTATTTTGTGGTTCATGGCCGTTCCTTAGAGTGAGTTGTTGGTCTTGAACTGAGCGAGGCCGAAGCCATGGATCGCCGCCAATGCGCGGATCTGCTGCACTTGCTCACGGCTGATATCGCCGTAGGAGTAATGTTGCTTCATCCCCGACAACCCCATCAGAACCGACTCGGCCATGCAGGCATACAACTGCCCCTGTTTCAGATACGCCCGGACATTCGGCGCGAGCCCATCGCCGAGCGGTGTCTGGACAATGCCGCCATGCATGTAAAGAACATCCGCACGCTGACTGCAAAGCGCCTGATCAACGTTCAACGGCACCGCGATATCGCAGATCACACTGTTCTCGGCAAAATGCCCGGCATCCAGGAACGGCTGCGCAGCGTTTGCCGCACACAGCACGATGCGGGCTCGCTTGAGTGCTTCCAGATCATTGGTGACGGTGATGAACGCATTCACTCCGACACGCTCCTGCACCAGCCGCGAGACACGTAGACCCAGGTCCGGGCTGCTGCCATGGTCCTTGAGCAATGTCTCGATGCCGTCGAGCTTGAGCAGACGCATCGCCAGTCGGTCCTGTTCGGCGTTGCCCTCGAGGATCGACCGGGCGGCGTCGGCATAGATCAACTGTGCGGTTCTCTCCAGACGACGCACCGAGCCGTCGCGACCGCTGCCGATCAGGATCAGGTGATCGACCGTGGCCGACAGCATGGACGCGTAGGTTGAAGCCACGTTGCCGGATGCTCCGACCACGGCCGCGGTTTGCTCATGCAGCTCAAGTCGTTGTTGCTTGCAGCCTTGCTCGATGGCCTCCAGCCCCATGCCGATGGTCAAGGCGTTGCCGGATGTCAGGGCCATATCCGGGATCTTCAGCGCCTGACAGTTGTTGGTCACGATGGAGGTGTACATCCCCAGTCCGGCGACGCTGTAACCATCGGCGCGCGCATCGAGAATGCGGTTGCCGACCTCTTCGCGAATGACCTCCAGATCACCGCTGACGATGTAGTCCGCCATGGCGTTGGAGTCCATGCACAATGGATACAGGGTGAACTCCACCGCAGTACCGAGCCGCGAACGAATGAGCACCGGCCCGATCGGCGCAGCCCGTCGTTCTGGTGCAGTGCGCTTCATGAAAGCGCTTTTCTGTTCGGTGCTCAGCTGTCCTAACGACGGGTCGACATCGCCGAGAATGTCGGCATCGATCAGGTGGTTGATGAAAGCGACACGAGCGACGACCCGTGAGCCTTGGTCGGCTTTGATTTCGTCGGCGCACACCTGGAAACTGTCGTCACGCACCGGCACAACCGGGATCGAATCGGCACAGATAGTCGCCGCCAGCGGGAAGGCGTCGCCCCGGCGAAGCAGGTCGCAGACTTTTTGCAGCGCGCCGATCAGCCCGTCGATTTCAGCGAAGGTGATGCAGGCCGGCGGCTCCAGGCGGATCACATTGGAGTTGCTGCCCGATGGCGCCACACGCAAGCGTTCGAACTGCAACAGGTAGCCGGCGATGAGATAACCCAGTGCATCGTTGTACTGGGCCGAGGCCTGCACCAGCGAACTGTTGCCGCTCTGGTCGTGCAGTTCGAAGCCGAGCAACAGCCCACGGCCACGGACATCGGCGATCACATCGGGATAGGCAGCCTTCAGTTCGAGCAGCGACGTCTTGAGGTAATCGCCCTTGTTGTGCACGTCCTTGAGCATGGCATTGTCGTTGGCGAACAGCCGATTCAGCGCCGACAGCGCGATATGACAAGACGCATCGTCTTCGGCGAAGGTCGAGCTGTGGATATAGCTGAAGTCGTTTTCATAGTGACTGCTGCGGATCACGGTCGCTGCAATCTTCATTAAGCCACCGCCCAGTGCCTTGGACAGGCAATAGTAATCGCCTTGCAGATTGAAATGGCTGCTGGCCAGGAAGGTGCCGGTACGTCCGAAACCCGACTGCACTTCGTCGACGATCAACGGACATTGCTGTTCGTTACACAGACGCCGCAACGCGAGGTAGAAATCCGCGGCGTACTCGATGATTCCGCCTTCCCCCTGAATAGGCTCAAGCAACACCGCGGTCATTGCACTGAACGCCTGCCGACCGACCAGTAACTGCTCACCGCTCCACTGCAGGGTCAGCCAGTGACGGGTATGGCGAGCCGGTAGTTCCTGAAGTTGATGCGGCTGTTGCGGATCGATGAACTCGACATTCAGACCGAAACGGGCGAACGGTTGGCGATATTGCTTGCCGTAAGTCAGCTGCACGGTATTGACCAGCTTGCCATGGAAGCTGCCACGCAGTGCGACGAACACAGGCTCCACATGCAGCTGCGCCAGGTTGTACTGACGCACCGCCTCGACCACCTGACGTACCGTTACGCTGGTCAGGTGAGCCGGTAGCAGGCCAGCCGGCAGGTCGAGGTCATCGACGTCCAGTTCACGATAAGCCCGGTCGCTGGCCGTCAGATTGGCCAGGGCAAAATCCAGATCGTCGAACTGCTTTTGCAGGGTTTTCTGACGACGAAACTCGGCGTGCTTGACGGCGATTTCCACCGCTTCGGCACCGCTGTTGGAGAAGGTCGAAATGTACCGTTCGGTGTTCTTCAACTCGCGATTGAAGGCTTCGCTGAGCGCACGACCCAACTCTCCCGCCGTACCGCGTATCGACATCTGCGCATTGAAAGGCACGTCGTCGCGCAGCAGGGTGCAGAGCTGGTCGACGAACTGCGGATCGTTGTGCCCGAACAAGGCTGCGCCGTAGCCACCGAGAAAGTCGGTAACGGTGACTTGTGCACCGTGGCGGTCGCGATAGAACAATTTACTGCCCAGCGCCCGCTGGAACTCGCACTCCAGGCCCAGCGCCTGCAGCAGGTCAACGAATTTGGGGCGAACGAAATTACGGTAATCCATGACAGTCATATCCTTTGAAAGAAGAAAGCGGTTCACAAAAAAGCGTCAGGCGCTGGCTGCCTGGGCGCTGTACTGGAGTTGGTAACAAGCACTGAAACCGTTGTCGTCGCGGTTGATGACCAGACAGTCGCGCAGGTTCGCCGAGCGACTGGCGCCCATCACAAAGGGCAAATGCGCAACGACTGGCTGTTGCAAGCCGAGAATCGGCGGCACGCTCTGGGCCTGCAGGGCACCTCTGGCCAGAATCAGATCGACCAGGCTGGGGGCCGCGCTGAGAATGCCAGTCACCGGCACCCCACTGGTGATATGTGCAGCGCCCGTACGGGCCAGGGTCTGGCTCAGTTGACGATCCTTCTGTGGATCGCCGCTGCCCGCGCACACCAGTAGATCGACTTGTTTGTCAGGCAGGTTCAGTGCGTCAAGATCGGCATGGGCGGTCATGCCCACCAGGCAGACCTGCGG
This sequence comes from Pseudomonas sp. B28(2017), assembly GCF_002113025.1. Classification (GTDB taxonomy): domain Bacteria; phylum Pseudomonadota; class Gammaproteobacteria; order Pseudomonadales; family Pseudomonadaceae; genus Aquipseudomonas. Next base: position 148,323 of record NZ_NEJH01000007.1, read on the forward strand.
GGCATCGCACAGGTCCTCGCGTCGGCGCAGGATCAAGGCCGCCGCGCCCTCTCCGGCAATACCGCCTGTGCCTTGCACATCGAAAGGTCGCAGCGTTTGTGAGCCGTCGGCGCTGATGATGCCCGCCTGCACCAGCGCGCACAGCGCCAGTGCGTCGAGTTCACTCCCGGAGCCGACGATGATAGCCGCGTCGATACGCCGGCTCTGCAGCGCCGCGCTGGCCTCGCGCAACGCTGCCAGATTGCCGGAGACGCCCTGCATATAGGCATTGCATTCGCACTCCAGCTTGAGGGCCAGACTGACCACACCCAGCAAGATGTTACTCAGGCCTTTGAGCACCAGAAAAGGATCCTGCACCCGCTCCTGCAAAATCCGTCGAGCCAACAGACGCATATCGGCGCCCTCGTCCCCGCGGCACTCGTGCAGCAATTGACCATAGGAGGCCAGCGATGGATGGGTGAATCCGCCCTGACAGCAGTAGAGGCCATAGCGCAAACCGTCCTGGCCCGGCGCAAGATTTGCTTCGGCCAAGGCCTGGCGTACCGCACTGACACCCCAGATCACGGCCGGCGAGCAGTAGCGCTGCAGATTCTGTGCAAGGTCCTGACGGCTGCGCTGGTGATCTTCATCCAGAATTTTTCCAAAGGCCGTCACCCGCTCGCTGTGAAACTGCCTGGAGTGCAACGGCGCAATTCCACTGCGCGACTCACAGACCGCCGACCAGAAACTCTCAACGCCCCAGCCGCTGGGCAATACGCAGCCAGCACCGGCAATCTCGACCTGGGTGTGGGCAGCCCCCATCATGCGTGCTCCCTATATTTGCCAAGCACCAGCGAGGTGTTGAGCCCACCGAAACCGAATGAGTTACTCAGCGCCACATCGACCCGGCGATTGACCGCCTGATGGGCACAGTAGTCCAGGTCGCACAGTTCATCGGCGTCGTGCAGGTTGATCGTTGGCGTAATACGGTCGTGCCGACAGGCCAGTGCCGTGACGATGAATTCCGGTGCGCCGGCGGCAGCGATCAGATGCCCGAATTGCGACTTGTTGGCGCTGATCGCCAACCGTCGATAGTGCTCGCGTTCAGCGAACACAGCCTTGATCGCCAGGGTTTCGGCAGCATCGTTGAGCGGCGTCGAAGTCCCGTGAGCGTTGATCAGATCCACCTGTTGCGGCGCGATCCCGGCGTCGTGCAACGCAGTCTGCATCGCCAGGGCCGCGCCACGTCCTTGCGGGTCGGGCGCGGTCACCTTGTAACCGTCCAGACTGCTGCCAAAACCAAGCACTTCGGCGTAGGGGATGGCACCACGCGCCAGCGCCCGTTCCAAAGTTTCGAGTACGACAAAGGCACCACCCTCGCCCGCAATCAAACCACTGCGATGGCGATCGAAAGGCCTGCAAAGCTCGGTTCCCCAGCGCTGCTCACCGCTCGCCGCGCCCAACAGATAAAGCGCGGTCATGGTGTCCAGGCTCAACACAGAGTCAGCCCCACCTGCGATCGCCACCTCGACTTCGCCACGTCGAATCATCTGAAAAGCATTTCCGATGGCCTGGGATGCGCCGGCACAGGCACTGCTGATGTTGATCACCGGGCCTTCGCAACCGACTCCGTCGGCTATGAGCCGCGCCAGTCGGTCGTTGCTCTGGCACAACGAACCGGCAGGATTGACTTGCTCAACCCGGCCCATCAAGTGGCGCCAGGCCGGGGTCTCATGAGGTTCGTCGGAGAATGTGAGCAGCATGTCCTGGAGCATGTGCGCAGGCGCGCCGGAGGCACACAAGACGGCAGCTTCACGCAGCTGAGCGAGATCCAGACCACTGTCAGTGACTGCCTGGCTGGCGGCAACCCAGCCAAACCGACTGCGTTTTTCCAGGGGCATCTGCCAGGCTGGATGGCCCTGCAAATAATCAGGCAACAGGCCTGAGTCCACTGGAGCGGCATAGTGCACCGGGAATGCTCCGTCCTTCACGCCTTCGGGCTGCCACGGGCGTATGCAGTGCTCACCGCGTAACATCTTTTTCCACATGGACTGCCATTCGAAACCGAATCCGGTCACTGCGCCCATACCGGTTATCACGATCCTTGTCGCGCTCATGCGTGCTTCTCCATGACTTCATTGGCCAGCAATAGCGCCCCCCAATGCCCTGCACGACTGTGATTGAGCAGCAGTGTGTAATGCGCTTGCGCCCCTTCACTACGATCGTCGTGAAACGTCAGGGCAACCTCCGTCAGCAAGGCACTCGCCCCCAGATCGCCCGTCATTTGACGGGAACTGTGAATAACCCGTCCTGTCTCTGCGAACAGGCTCATGAGCCGCGAATCCTGGGTATCCGCCACGATGCGTTCGACGTCGCTCAGGCAGAGTTTTTCCTGACTCAATGCCTGTTTGATGACACTGTTCGCCACCGCATTCGAGCGCTCGGGCGACGCGCTATAACCACGGCCGAACCCAGCGACACGCAACGCCATCGGGCCGGATGTCGGCGCAGAGGACGTCAACAGCACCGCGGCCGCGCCTTCCCCGTAAAGCTGCGGACCGGCGTTGACCGGGCACTCGGCATTTTCTCGCAGGTATAACGCCGGAGAGATGTTAGGACTGCTGCTGACCACAACAGCCGCTTCAGCGCGACCGTCGGCAATGTGATGAAAGGCTTCGATCAAGGCGTCGACACCGGCATTGCCCTGCGAACAGAAGCCACCCATGGGACCATTGCAGTGCAGCGCTTGCGCGACGTGAGCCATGACGCTGCTATTGAGCATCATCAATGCATGCAGGGGTGGTGTATGGGCAAAGAGCTGCGTGAGTAGTGCGTCGGGTTGCTCGCCGATGGCCTGCACCGCCTCCCAACAAGAGCTGGGGCCATCTACTTCAGGGATGGCAGCCATGAGCGCGATCCGCTGCGAAGGCAGATTCAAGGCACTCAACGCCGGGGCGATACGCCCTGCACAGTACAACAAGCGTGCGCCTTGAGGCTCGACACCGCGCTGAATCTTGCGATCGAAAACGTCGGCGGGCAATTGCGGCGTTGTCACGCGATAGGCCAATCGAGCAGGGTCGAAATCCAGGGGTTGCGCGATCGTCAGCGGGCCGTGCAAGTCGGCGCACTCGCTGCCGGCAGCGTTGAACACCGAGGCGGCCGTGAGGTAAACGGGTCTTTTATCAAGTGTATTCATCTCATGCCCTCCCCAGAATCAGTGAACTGTTGACGCCACCGAAGCCGAACGAGTTGGAAAGCACGACATTGATCGGCTGATGCAACGGCTCGCTCAGAAAGTTCAACTCGGGAAACTCAGCCTTGGCCGGGTCATAGTTGAGCGTTGGCAATAACACGCCATTGTGCAGACTGATCAGCGACAGGACCGCCTCAATGGCGCCACTGCCCGCCAGGGAATGACCAATGGCCGATTTGTTGGCGGTGAACGTCACGTTGCTCACCGCGTCGCCAAATACCTGCTTGAGTGCCAACGCTTCGCTGCGGTCGTTGGCCTGTGTCGAGGTTCCATGGGTATTGACGTGCTCGACTGCGCGGCTCGTCAGGCCGGCATTTTCAATAGCGGCTGCCATGCATTCGGCGTACTTGCTGCCATCCCGGCTGCTGGAGGTGATCTTTTGCGCCTCGCAATAATTGGCGTAACCCAAAATGCGGCCGATCGGGGTGGCCTTGCGACGCTCGGCATGCGGCCTGGATTCGAGAACGATCAGCGCCGAACCTTCGCTGAGCACAAAGCCACAACGATCCGGCATGAACGGGCGGCTCTGTTGATCCGCAGCAAAATCGGAGCGTTGGCACACGGCGCCAAGGCCGTCAAAGCTGTAGTACGACAGTTCGTGGGCCATCAACTCCACGGCGCCACAAATGGCCAGGTCGATTTCACCGCGCTCAATGGCGCGATACGCACTGCCTATCGCCATGGTCCCGGCAGCACAGGCATCGGAGTGAGTAGAAATGTGATCGCGAATGCCGAGAAATCGGGCAAGGTGCAGGGTCTGCTGGTCGACCCGACGAAAAAACGCTCCGCCCACTGGTTCGTGGTTTTGCAGATACAGATCAAGATCCACACTGCCTGCTTCGTCCATGTATCGACTGGCCTGCTGCAGATCCTGGCTCACACAGTATTTATTTGAGCCGAGAAACAACCCACTGGCCACTCGAGCAAAGGCCGAAGGGGTCAGACCTGCATGCTGCAAAGCCTGCCTTGCGACGTACTCGGCCAGCACACTCTGTCGCGGTAACGTCAATGCATCGCTCTGAACCTCAGCGGTCATTTCCTGCCACTGATGCTGATCGATATAACCGGCTGCGGTATTTGCAAATCCAAGCTCGGCAAACACCGGATGTTCACGAATACACGAACGCTTCTGGCTGATCCGCGAAAACAGCGTGGCAGCGTCCAGCGCCATGGGCGCCACCAGTCCGTATCCCGTGACATAAACTTCTCGCAGCCGCATGAAGAAACTCCTGGGCCGTTTCTTACAAGCGGGACGCGGCATATTTTTCCACCAGTTGGCGAGAGATTTCGTCCCCTTCCATCGGGACCAATCGGGCGCTGCAACCGGAACAGACCACCTGCCGACGGTCATTGAGACGTGCTTCGACGGCGCCACACTCGGGGCACGTCTGGGGCAAGTAGTTGAAGACGCTGTGGCACTGTTGCGCCCAGTTGCGCACCGTGGTGGCAGCGAACACATCCGCTGGCTGCATGCCGACCCGCAGTTGACCCGGGGCATAGGCGCTCAGGCTCTGTTCGAGAAGCACCACACCGGCTTCGGTGATACGGCCCCTGTCGACGAACAGGGTGACATCGCCAAAAACCGCTACCGCGTGATCCAGCACGCTGGTTTTCGGCAAGGTGCAGCCATAGGTGCGGCCCAACTGAAAACTCAGGTCGACGATATCCAGAGAGTCGGCGCCGAGGTCTTCCACGATACTGCTATGCTCGTCGATAGCATCGACCTCCATCACCAGCAACTGCGCAAGCATTTCGCGAGTACTGGTAATAACGCTCTCCAATTCCAATGGATTGTTCATCATCTATCTCCTTTTAAAGTGTGCGCTTGGGTATTAAGCAGTACCGCAAGAGGCTTGATTTCCTACAGCCTTCCCCTGCGGCGCGGGAGTCTAAACTCTCCCCTATAGGGGAGAGTCAACGCGCTATCACGGTTTTTTGGACGAACTTTTTTCCGCTCGGGACCGGTACTTTGAGTACCTGTTTGATGCACAGAGAAAGTTGGCGGCTGAAAGAATCTAGTTGGAACGGAAGTTCCATCTTTTCGCACTTTTTAAAGAGAGTGGGTTAACTGATGGAGGGCAGGTTATGGCCATTCGCCAATCTTCAAAGTGCTCAGCAACAATGCCGGCTCGGCAGTCCCCCGCTTGCGTGAGAGAAAGCGCGGCAAAACAACCTACTACCTGTACGACACTGGTGGAAAACCTCGCAAGGAAATCCCCTTGGGCACTGACTATGGCCTTGCCATCTTAGAGTACGCAAAACTGGAGAAAAGCCGTGTATCTCAGGCTTTAACGCAAGAAGTATTAACCTTTGCGTACGTTGCCGAGCTCTATATGAAGGAGGTAGTCCCAACCAAAGCCCATGCCACCCAAAAGGACAAGGATCGAGATTATTGGAGAGCTCAAAATCGTAATAGACCGAATCATGGCTCGAAAGGCTGGCCACAAAATCAGATCAACACACCTGGTGGTAATCGATTCTGGACAGCCAATGAAGACGAGCATGCTCAAAAAAAGGTTTGATGACGCCAGGGAGGCAGCCGGGATTCCGAAAGCAGAATTTCAGATGCGGGACTTACGAGCGGGGGATTTTAAGTTCTGAGGGAAAATCAATCAAACCGCGCCTTCTAATAGATTTCCCTGACCGCAATCATCTCCTCAACGGTGCCATGCATGCCAATGTTTTCAGACACACCTAGAAGATTGCGGCCCGGAAAAGCCACGTCCATAAAGCTTGAAAATACGCACTCTGCGCAACGTAAACCATCGACGGTATGCCGATCATGCATACTTAACCGACGCCACATTCAATGAATGTGGCAAGGCTACTAAATAGCCGTCCTATGAAAACACTGAACTACGAAACGCCCGCTGAACGATTTAGCCAATCTGTTGCATCGGCTGGTTGAATCCACAGCCAGAAGCAGTCATTCCTGACCGCTAGCAAGCAGCCTTATGTCTACACGGTACGCGGTGCTGGCTTGACGCCTGTGCAGGATGCCCTGCAACCAGGCATCACTCCTCGTTCAGCGCATCGATGATCGGGCAAGCGGCCCCACCGTCGCCTGCATCGCATTTGTGCACCAGTCCGCCCAGCACCTGCCGCATGGCGGCAAGGTCGGTCATCTTTTGCTCGATCATGGCCAGTTTGCGCATGGCCAGCGCCCGAGTCTCGCTGCAGGTGCAGGCCGCATCCAGTGTCAGCAGCATGCCCACCTCATCCAGCGTGAATCCCAGCGCCTGCGCCCTCTTGATGAAGCGCAGCCGTTTGACCTGCTCCGGTAGATAGTGCCGATAACCACTGAGCGGCTTTGGTGGTTCATCCAGCAAGCCGCGTCGCTGGTAATAACGAATGGTCTCGATGTTCACCCCGGCAGCTTCCGCCAGCTTGCCGATACTCAGCCCTGTCGCCATCACGCGCCCCTTGATTCTGTACCCGGGTACGGAGTGTAGAGTGACTCTAGGTTAGATCGATTCAATGGAGAAAACGATGGCCCAACAGATCGGCGGATCCTGAGGCGTTAACCAAGGCGACGACGAAGGCGAGTTATCCCTCCATCGTGCACAAACGAGGCAACTATGAGCACCGTCATCTTCGAATCCGTGTTGACCTGCCCACATTGCGGTTTCGCCAAGCAGGAAGCCATGCCCACGGACGCCTGCCAGTTCTTCTACGAGTGTGGCAATTGCAAAACCCTGCTACGCCCGAACCCCGGGGACTGCTGTGTGTTCTGTTCGTTTGGCACGGTGAAGTGTCCGCCGATTCAGGAGCAGCACGGATGCTGTGGTACAGGATAGATCCAGGTTTATTCGGTTTATCAGACGCCCCTGACGCGCCTCAAGCCGTGGTTATGGGAGGTCAGAATGATGTGGAATCATGCTCTGATGCTCGTGGTGGTCTACCTGATTATCACCCTCAGCATCGGCTGGTTGTATACCATTGCGCTCCTGCATTGGGTTTGATCCGATTGGAGCCGTACGGTAAGTCCGCATTTGGTACCGTTTTCGGCAGGTAGCTTTGTCCCGATCACAGTCGTTGGGGGAGTAGCTGCAATGGGTCGTTTTCTACCCTCGCAACAGACAGAAGTCGGCCAAAAAGTATCATTTAACATTGTCCGTCTGCTAAGTCGTCTCCAGTTTCCTATCTGCCTTGTTCTGCCGTGTGCCCCCCTTTGGCAAAGCGTTAGCTTAGTACTTCAATCCCGCTGGTTGGCATCCGGACGAATGTTCCCCCCCCACATGTGGGGAATCTCATCTTTTTCGGGGGTAGATTCAGGGATAGTTTCCGTCTGAAAGACTTAGCCTAGAACGCAGCGTTAAAGGCCAAAGGCGCATCCAAATGCCCTACACTCAAATGGCTTAATTATTGCCTTACAGCTCATACGAGCTCATGACTTTCGCAGCTCCCAATTTACCAAGCACCAATATAAAAACAACGGTTATGGGAGGTTAGTGTCATGTGGAATCACCCTCTAATGCTCGCGGTTATCTACCTGACTATCACCCTCAGCATCGGCTGGTTGTTTACCATTGCAATCCTGGAGTTGCTTTGATCCAATTTATACGACAAAGCCCTGATTATTCAGGGCCACGATGGTGGGCCTACTCTTTGGAATGATGGCAGTAGGCGCGGTTTTGGGCGGGGTTAAGCTAATTGCTGAGACTACGCAGAGGGTGAATGAGGTTGGCATACCGCCCTGGCCTGTTTTACTCATCTTCGCCATAGGATTGCCTTCCTGGGCAATCGTCACCGGCGGACTAGGGCTAATGAGTCATGACTTACTACAGGATAAGACTGTGTAATACGGCCCACAACGCGGACGATTACTTACCCGCCACGCTCTTCACGTTTGGCTAAGTCCCTAGTACCCCATATTGGGGACAGTAATCACCTAAGGGACTGTTTTAAAAGGAATACAAGCGCAATTTAGGGCAGCAAAGAATCCGCTTTTTTGTGGTTTCGCAAACGGTAATCCGCGGCTTCCAGCGGAGGTTTTGCGCACAACCAGCCTCTCACCATGGCAACTTTTTGCCCCTTCCCCTACCCACCCCGATCAGCACCAGCTGCTACGCTGAAATCTCCACGGAGGTTTCGTGATGCCAAACTCACATCTACTCCCTGCCCTGCTGTCCAAGCTCAACGAAAATCAACTCGCCTTGGAAGCCGCCATCATGGAGCTCACGAATTGGGTCGAGCAGCAGGGAGCCACAGTTGTCGCCGATAACCTACGCGGCGCCTTGAATACGATCGATAACAATGAAGAATTCATCAAGATGACACTCGCGGTGATGATGACGCCGGAGTGACGGCTATAGCCAACTGCTTCCAGTCCTCGACAAAGCGCACGCGCTCAACGGTCAACCCAAACCTGCGACAATGCTGCCTCTTCGGGCTTCGTAACTTGCGTGGCAAACGTTCAGGTATTTGAATAACAAATTCGCGGGGAGCAGCCACATTGGAATTGAGACAACTGCGCTATTTCGTAAAAATCATCGAGCTTGGCAGCCTGGGACGTGCGGCACTTGAACTGGACGTTGGTGTGTCAGCCCTCAGTCAGCAAATCTCCAAATTGGAAAGCGAACTGTGCACCCGCCTCCTGAATAGAACCTCCACCGGCGTGACGCCCACTAGCGCCGGATTTGCGTTTTTACACCATGCCCAATTGACGCTACGTCAGGCGGAAAACGCAATCATGGCCGCCCATCGCGGGCGAATGAGCGGTTATGTCAGCGTCGGCTTACCACCGACTACCGCGACGGTGCTCGCGTTGCCGTTGATCAACGCAATGCGTGCGCGTTATCCGGACATACAACTGCATTTGGTGGAAATGCTTTCCGGCCATTTGGCGGCGCAGCTCAACGCACGGCAAATTGACCTGGCCATCCTGTTCCAGCTCGAAGGGGGTAAACGCTGGAGCGTGACTCCGCTGCTGGATGAAAAGCTGTTTGTCATTGCCTCGCCCAGCCTGCCTCAAGCGCCTTCTGGTGACAGCGTGCAGCTAGCCGACCTCGGCGGCCTGCCGCTGGTGATGCCCAGTGCGCAACATGGACTGCGCTCGGCATTGATGAGCGCGTTCGAGCGGGTCGGGCTAACACCCAATGTCATTATGGAAGTCGACGGTCTCGCTGTTTTGATGAACGCCGTTCGGGCCGGTCATGCGGCAACGATACAACCGGGGGCGGCCGCTGCATTGAAAGACGGGTCCGGACTTTCACTGATCAGGATTGCCGATCCCCATGTGGGCCGGCGTAATCTTCTGGCGACGTTGGCTGACGACGAACTCTCTCCGGCGGCTCTGGCAACTCGGTTGGTCATCATCGATGTGGCGCGACAGTTGGTCGTCGACAAACAGTGGCCTGGAGCTACGTGGATAGAAGGGGCAGACGCGTAATTCTCTTTCAAACCCGGACACATAAGTCTGTCCTGCCGACAAAGCCTTTAGAAAAACTAAACACCCCGCGTCAAAAGCAGCCTTTCGGCCACTCCTTCCCCACCCTATCGTTCTCCCCACTCGCAAGGAGCACTTCGTTCCCGCTTCCTTGCAAATCGAGGAGCGATAATGATCGATGTCTTAATCATAGGGGGTGGCAACGCTGCCTTGTGCGCCGCTCTGATGGCGCGAGAAGCAGGCGCCAGCGTGATGCTGCTGGAAGCCTCTCCGAAAATCTGGCGCGGTGGCAACTCCCAACACACCCGTAACCTACGGTGCATGCACGACGAACCGCAGGACGTGCTGATCGATGCCTATCCGGAAGAAGAATACTGGCAAGACCTGTTGAAGGTTACCGGTGGCCTCACGGATGAAAAGCTTGCACGCATTGCAATTCGGGCATCGTCTTCTTGCCGCGATTGGATGCGTTCACACGGCGTGCACTTTCAGCCACCGCTGTCCGGCGCGCTGCACGTGGCGCGGACCAATGCATTTTTTATGGGTGGCGGCAAAGCGCTGGTCAATGCGTATTTCCGCAGTGCCGAGCGCCTGGGTGTAAAAGTTCGCTACAACGCGCAAGTGACCGACATCGAGTTGGATGAGGGGAAATTCGTCGCCGCCCATGTGGGCGAACATGAGGTCGATGGTCAGCGTTTCGCCGCAGAACGCATTGAAGCCCGGGCCTGTGTGTTGGCGGCCGGTGGTTTCGAATCCAACCGTGAATGGCTGCGCGAAGCCTGGGGTCAGAACGAACGCGGTGAATGGCCATCTGACAATTTTCTGATCCGGGGCACCCGATTCAACACCGGCATTTTGCTACGGCGCATGCTCGACCTTGGCGCAGATGTGATCGGCGATCCGACGCAAGCACACATGGTCGCGATTGATGCCCGCGCGCCACTCTACGACGGCGGCATCTGCACCCGAATCGACTGCGTGTCGCTGGGTGTCGTGGTCAATCGTGATGGCGAACGCTTCTACGACGAAGGTGAGGATTTCTGGCCAAAACGTTATGCGATCTGGGGGCGTCTGGTGGCCGGACAACCCGGTCAGCAGGCGTATTCGATCATCGATCAACAAGCCATCGGCCGCTTCATGCCACCGGTCTTTCCCGGAACCACCGCCAATACTCTGCAAGACCTTGCCCGCCAGTTGAAGCTGCCTCAAGAAAAATTCGTCAAGACTGTCGAGGACTACAACAGCGCCTGCCGCGTCGGCACGTTCGATCACACGGCGTTGGACGACTGCCACACCCAAGGACTGATGCCCGCCAAAACCCATTGGGCACGGCCATTGGTGAAACCACCTTTCTACGCCTACCCGCTTAAACCGGGAGTCACGTTCACCTACCTCGGCCTCGCCACCGACGAAACCGCTGCCGTGCATTTCAACGGCAAAGCGAGCCCCAACCTGTTCGTCGCGGGAGAAATGATGGCGGGCAATGTTCTGGGCAAGGGCTACACCGCCGGCATCGGCATGGCCATCGGTACCGCGTTTGGCCGCATCGCCGGTGTGCAGGCGGCCGCTTCGGTGGGTTTTGGCGTTTCATCTGCAAACACGGAGTCTCGACATGCAACTGTTTGACCCCCAAGCATCGGGCGGGTTAATCCCGGTGATGAATCTTGACGAAAGTGAAGTCCAGCGGCAGATGACCATCTGCAATGCCTGCCGTTATTGCGAAGGCTTTTGCGCGGTATTTCCGGCGATGACCCGGCGCTTGGAATTCACTCAGGCCGACATCCATTACCTGGCGAACTTGTGCCATAACTGCGGCGCGTGCCTGCACGCCTGTCAGTACGCCGCCCCACACGAATTCGACGTCAACATACCCAAAGCCATGGCCAAAGTGCGCCTGGATACTTACGCCGAATACGCCTGGCCGCAAGTGATGGGCAGGTTGTATCAGCGCAACGGCCTGACCCTGGCGCTGGCTTCCGGTGGGGGACTGGCTTTGTTTTTATGCCTGACCCTGATGCTCATGGGCAACCTGTTCACGTCCATTCCCGAGGGCAACTTCTACAATATTTTCCCGCATAACACCCTGGCGCTGATGTTCGGCTCAGTGTTCGGCTTTGCAGTACTTGCCCTGACCATGGGTGTACGGCGCTTCTGGCGCAACGTTTCACCGGCCGCAGCGCCACTGCCGTTGAAAACGTCCGCTGCATTGGAGGCTACGGCCAACGTCGCGCAGCTCAAATACCTGGACGGCGGCCATGGCGAAGGCTGCAACAACGCCGACGATAAATTCACCTTGTGGCGACGCCGATTCCACCACCTCACCTTCTACGGCTTCATGCTGTGCTTCGCCGCCACCGGTGTCGCCACGCTCTTTCACTATCTGCTGAAGTGGTCGGCGCCTTATCCGATGTTCAGCTTGCCGGTGATGTTAGGTATTGCCGGTGGCATTGGCCTGCTAATCGGCCCGGCGGGTCTTCTTTGGCTGAACCTGCGTCGCGACCCTGCGCACGGCGATGAGTACCAAAAACCCATGGATCGCGGTTTCATCGCGTTGCTGTTTCTGATCAGCGCAAGCGGCCTGGCGCTAGTGGCTTTCCGTGAAACCAGCGCCTTGGGCTTGATGTTGGCTATCCATCTCGGCCTGGTCATGGCGTTTTTCTTGACCATGCCCTACAGCAAATTCGCCCATGGAATATTCCGCAGCGCAGCGCTGCTCAAACACGCCATCGAGAAGCGTCAACCCAACCCGATCAACGCTGGCAGCGACTGACGGTTAAAGCACTCATTCCAAAAACAATAGTGAGCATAATGGTAGCCATGATGAAAACGACAACGGCAACAACCCGAGCCAAGGGGTCCAAATTGGACGCCATTTTGCGGGTCACCAGCGGTAACTTTCTCGAGCAGTTCGACTTCTTTCTGTTTGGGTTCTACGCGACCTACATCTCCCAAACTTTCTTTCCAGCCACCAGCGAGTTTGCCTCGCTGATGATGACCTTCGCGGTATTCGGCTCCGGATTCCTGATGCGTCCGTTAGGTGCCATTGTGCTGGGGGCGTACATCGACAAGGTGGGTCGTCGCAAGGGACTGATCGTGACACTGTCGATCATGGCCACCGGTACCGTATTGATCGCCCTGGTTCCGGGCTATGCCGCCATCGGCGTGGCGGCACCGATTCTGGTGTTGTTGGGCAGGCTGCTACAGGGCTTCTCAGCCGGCGCGGAAATGGGCGGTGTTTCCGTGTATCTGGCGGAAATTTCCACCCCCGGTCACACCGGTTTCTACACCAGTTGGCAATCCGCTAGCCAACAGGTGGCGATCGTCGTCGCGGCCGCGTTGGGCTACACGATCAATGCCTCGATGCAGGCTGCTGAAGTCGCCGATTGGGGATGGCGTATTCCGTTCTTCATTGGCTGTGTAATCATCCCGTTCATTTTCATTATTCGTCGCTCACTAGAAGAAACCGCTGCCTTCACTGCTCGCAGCCATCGTCCAACAACTCGCGAAGTTTTTCGCTCGATGCGCGACAACTGGCGCACCGTACTGGCGGGCGGCTTGCTGGCGTCCATGACCACTACCACGTTCTACCTTATTACGGTCTACACACCGACGTTTGGCAGGACAGTACTGAATCTGAGCACCACCGACAGCCTGGTGGTCACACTGCTGGTCGGCCTCAGCAACTTTATCTGGCTGCCTATTGGCGGTGCCCTCTCCGACCGCATTGGCCGTCGGCCACTTTTACTGGCGATATCGTTGCTGTGCATCTTCACTGCCTATCCCGCCATGCACTGGCTGGCAGAGGCGGCGAGTTTCGAACGACTGCTCGCTGTTCTGCTGTACTTCTCATTCTTCTTTGGCATTTACAACGGCGCCATGGTCGCGGCACTGACCGAAGTCATGCCACAGAACGTGCGGGTAGTCGGGTTTTCACTGGCCTTCAGTTTGGCCACCGCGGTGTTTGGCGGTTTTACCCCGGCAATCTCGACGCTGCTTGTTCAGGTCACGGGCGACAAGGCATCACCTGCCTACTGGCTGATGTTCGCGGCGGTGTGCGGGTTCACGGCGACGACGATTCTGTATCGTCGGCAAAAAACTTTGGCAGCCAGAACCGTTTAGTTCCTCGATCGCCGACGCTTACCACGCGTCGATCCACGGAGGGAACCGGTTTAGAGTGGCATGATGTCGATTACAGTCTTTCGTCAGGGCAGTAATCGGCCTAAAACCTCCTTCAATGGGCATAGACAGATTTTTCGAACAATTTCTCAATATGTGGCCCTTGATTCCACTCGATCAAGGGCCCGAAGCAGGGATGCGGTTTTTCCACAAGCGCAAGAGACAGTCGATTTAACATCATCGTTGTACGAGATCTAACTTGCGCTTATTCGTATGGCCCACGACCGGCTGCTGGGTCGTTTTCAGCCCGTCGTCACAGGCAGAAAACGGCCATAAGGAGTCACTCCCAAATTCATGCAAGAATCAGAAGACTTGCCGCTGCAACATTTGCCGAGGATTTACTCGAAGAAGACGCCAAAGATCTGCTGCTCCAGAGTTTGGCAGTAGCATTTTCAACAAACCTACTTTAGCGATGAGCTCAACACTGGTGGTTCGCGAAAGCCCCGAAGACTATTTGTTTAATCGCCCGATAAACTTCCAAAACTTCTTTGTTAGAAAGTACTTTCTCACCAGGATTAAAATCCACTCGCAATCCAATTTCCCCTTCATAAGTCCCATTAATAGAGCAGGTAAGCTGAAATATACAGTCATAGTAAAAATATTCATCATCACGCAAGTCTTTAAAAATCCATTCTTTCTTGCGGGCAACCTCATCAGAGCGATAGACCACGAAATCATTCGTCGCTTCTACCACCTCCAAGGTCCCATCCCAACTTTTGATGAATTCGAAAGCAGACCTACCTGGGTCATTCTTGCCAATATCATTGCGATCAACAAACACCTTAACCTTCCCAATATTACTACCAACGACATTTACACCGTTGATAAAAACCGTCTGATCCCCATCTTTAGAACTAACTCCTTTCGACATCAAATCTGAATTTAAACAATACTTCACACCGTCTACCAAAAAATAATTCACTTGCTGGCTTTCAGTCACAATCCTACCCCATACCGACAAAGTAGTTAACACTAACGCAATCAGAAAATAAAACCTCATGGCTATCGATCCCTCGCACTTCCAGAAATATGGCGACCAAGAGGAATTAGCACGCAATCAATCACCCTCCGCTATCAGATTTTACTTCAGCTGTAACTGACACCAAAAGTGACAGCTGAATATCCGACCCCATCACCCTAACTTTATTTATCAAAATCCTGATTTTATATAAAAGACCAAGCCTTTAATCTTCGATCGCATCATTGGACACGCTGACAGCGTCGGCGACTATACCTCCGTCCTTATCTACAATCGCGCCAAAATGAACACCACTCGACTCTGCCCCTGACGAAGGAACACTAATGCGAGCGTAGACTAGGCGCGTCGGGTGAATTAAAAACTCTTAGATCAAAATGCTATCACTGCATCTTTTGTTTAGAAGCCGAAGAGGACTACTCACCCGATTGCATTCCTGAGTCCTGGCGATTTAATCCTTGCTAGTCCCTGCTTGATATAGCCCGTACTTCCATCGATTGTGTGTAGCTCCAAAAACGCTGTCACAGACATCCTAAGATTCTTTCAACTGACACACATTGAACATCGCAGCCTCCGTGACTACGGCGACTAGATCGCCGCTGACGTCATACAGGCCGATCTCAAGAATCCAATCACCCCGACCTCGGGCAGGATGAGTGACTCGGTGATCACGGGGTTGGGGTTGGGGTTATGCGGCCAGGGCCGTCATCTCTTGCGTGATGCTTCCAGGTAGCGTGACGAATGAAGTCTTTCGATTGCTGCCTGTCGCCACCGGCAGCAATGGGTGAAAGCAGTCATTTCAAAACAGGCCTCCCAACGCAGCGGGCTCCCAATTCATTATCACCAATTCACCACTGACCTCGGCCTTGCCGTGCCGCTGGTTGGTCGTGGTGTAGCGGATGTCCAGCGTCTCAAAGTGAAAACCCTCGAACACCCGACGGATGTCCGGGTGGTCGTTGATGCTAACCATCACCTTGCCTTTACAGCGGCGCATAAAGTTCGCCATGCGCTCGTAGTTCTCGAACGGAAAATCCACGCCATATCCCGCGGTGGATCCATGTAGTGGAAGGTATGGGCACGGTCATAGCGTTCGGCGCAGTCAAGCCAGGGCAGATTTTCCACGTAGGTGCCTGACAGACGCTGCCTGCAGGCCAGGGATCAACTTGGGCATACGACCGTCGTAATGACTGAGCAGTACATCCGAAACCGTAAGGGGAAGAAAGTCTCACCAACCAAGTGAATTGCGGACCAATTCAATAATTGCGGACCAGAAACGAACAAGGGCTTGCCTAGCTTTCGCTCGCAAACCCTTGATTTATATGGTGCCGAAGCCGGGGTCGAACATACCACCTAAAGACCGCTAAATTACACGACTCATCCTTTATTAAGATCGCCTTGTATACCTAAACGTATACCTAAAACGGGAAGTACCTTTATCTTCTTCACCTCCAACCGGTCGCCTATCGTGCCGACGCCCTCCCCCCGTTTTGCCGTCGCCGGGTGACGCTTGTGATCATCACTACTCTCTCCGTTTAGGGATGGTGGTTAGGAATGCAAGTTATGAAGAGATGGAAAGATAGTTTGGGCGCGGGGCCGATACTGCGAACGCTAATACTTTTGATGCAGCACCTCCCAGCATTCCCCAAATTCGCCCAAGTCGGCGACTTCCTAAATAACTACGAATTAATGATTGAAGCAGGCAGGGATCGGTCCTTCGGGCGAAGACTCCAGACTTTTGACCTCCCCCTACCCAATGGCTTTATCGAGCAGCACTAACTGCCCTAGTTGCATTGCCCGATGGCGAGTTACGGATAAACAACCAATCAGGCACACCCTGCCGTATGCGACCCTGCGCCGAGTCACGAATTACCCGCAAGGGGTAGGGTCGATTACGGTCCGTGGCCGGAGTCCGCTTTGATTATTGTCCGAGAACGGCCAAAAGCAGTCACACAGAGCTTTCCACGTAAACGTGTGTGGGTAACTCATTCCTTTGCATTCAAGGCGCCCCTGCCATGAATACCGGTGCATAGATTGATGCCATTGATCGTTTCGCTGCGCATACAAAGTACTCGGCGAGTGACCGTGCCCAACCAAGGTCAGCGGTTGGAGGTTTGCTTAGCTCCATGGGAATAAGGCCACCCGCAGGCGGCCTTTGATTCACGATGGCATCAGGGCAACGCATAGACCCTGAACAGCCTCTTCACGGTCAGGTTGCTCCCGCCCAGATACTGGTCGTAGGCTTTTTCCACGAAGCCCGAGTAATAGGCTTCACTCAGGGCCGTATCGACCAGCAAGCGGAAGTCTTCGTCGTTGCGATCCACGATCATCGCCACCGGCGAATACTCGAAGATACGGTCGAGGATCATCAGGTTGCTGGCCGCGCCTTCCTTGGCGATTTCGTTGCGCAGCAGCATGCGTTCGGAGAAGAAGGCATCGGCCTTGCCCTCGGCAACCAGCTTGAAGCCCTCGTCGATGTTGGCCACGGTCACCAGCGAGGCGATCACGTTGAGCAGGCGCATCTGCTCGCGAATCCAGTCCTCGGTCACCCCACCCTCGAGCGTCGCGTAGGTATGATTGGCCAGACCATTGTTGATGCTAGCACGCCAGGTCGGGCCGGTATTGGCGACCTTGCCATTGAGCACGTTGAGCAACGGTTCGGCGGCATCGTTGCGCACCACCACCGAGAGGCCGGCGGTGTAGATCGGTATGGAGTAGCTGATCATCTTGCGCCGTTCCAGGGTGGGGGGCGTCGGCGTGCAGAGGATATCAACCTTGCCCTGGCTCACAGCACTGACCTCATCCGAAATCTTTACAGGTTGGTAGTGCACTTGCAGGTCGGGCAGGCCCAGTTCGCTCTTGAGTTTATCCGCAACTTTCAGGCACAGGTCGATGGCATAACCGCTGGCTTTGTCACCTTCCTGCTTGCTGAAGGGAGCAAGGTCAGGCAAGTAACCCAGGTTCAAAGTATGGCTGCTGCGCACGCGTTCAAGGGTGTTGGCGCCGGCCACCAATGGCAGCGTCGAGAGGGCGAAGGCCAGCAGCAGTCTGGTGGTTGTGGCAAATGGTACGTTCATGTCCGGTTTCCCCGTATGCAGATGTCTGTGCAGTCCTGATGGCCACGGCTAAGGGTTGCCGGCCCTGGCCGGATTGGCCGGTGACGCTTCGGTGAAGCGCTTGGCGAGGAATCCATAGAGCAGGTAGCCGACAGCGAGCACCAGGGTGCCGCCCATCACTGCGTCCTTGCCGCAGGCATACAGGGCGTACAAGGAGTACGTTATCGCGATGATCAGTACCACCACGTTGCGCGAGTAGATAGCTTGCGAGACCCCGGCCTTGTGCATGATCACCAGCAGGCCCGTCAGTGCAGTGATATAGGGAATCAGGTTGGTCACCGCTGCCAGGCTGACCAGCTTGCTGAACTGGGCGGCGGCGTCGGGCGAGATGGTCGACAGGGCCATGAGGGTCTGCAGCACGCCGCAGACGATCATGCCGACCACAGGCGCATTCATCGAGTTGACCTTGCTGAACAGCTTGAGGAACAGGTTCTGGTCAGCCGTCATCTTGGCCGTTTGCGCCAGGGTGAATTGCCAGCCCAGCAGCGAACCGACACAGGCCATGACCGCCAGGGCCATGACGATATTGCCCACCATCGGACTGAATATCGTGGCGTAGACCAGCGCGAAAGGCGCCGAGGACTTGGCCAGCTCGGCGTTAGGAATGATGCCCTGGATGACGGTGGTCGACAGCACATAGACCACGGCAGCCCCTAAAGTACCGAACAGGCAGGCCAGCGGTACATTGCGCTTGGGGTTTTCCACGGCATCGGTGGCCTGGGCCGCCGACTCCATACCCAGGAAAGCCCACAGGGTCAGAGGTATCGCCTTGGAGATTGCTTCGGAGATGGGCAGGCTGTTCGGGTTCCAGGCGGCGGCCAGCACATCGGGCTTGAACCAGAACCAGCCGATGATGCTCAGGCCCGCTACCGGGATGATCACGCCCCACACCGTGAACGCGCCAATTCTGCCGGTGATGCTGGGGCCGCCGAAGTTGGCGAAGGTGGTCAGCCAGATCAGTGAGATCGTGCCGACGCACAAGGGGATGGCACCACTGCTCAGCCAAGGCACGAAGGCACTCAAATAGCCCACTGCCGAAATGGCCACGGCCACGTTGGCGATGGCCAGGGACAGAAAGTACAGGTACGAGCAGAGGAAAAACCCCGACTTCGCATGGGCTTCTTCGGTGTAAGCGGACAAGCCGCCAGAACGCGAGCAGAAGACCCCGCACTGGGCAAAGCAGTAGGCGATGGCCATCGAGCCGATCGCGGTGAAAATCCACGACAACAGCGAGACGGCACCCAGCTGCGCCATATTGGTAGGCAACATGATGATGCCCGAACCCATCATGTTGACCGTGACCAGTGTCGTGAGCCCCACTAGGCCCATTTTTTTGCTTGAATCAGCCATCGCAAACTCCTTGCCTTGTTCAGAGTTTTGAACCTTGGCCTGGCGACGTGCAGCACGCAGCCGGACAGGGGCTAACGCTCACTGCTTGACTACGTAAACCTTGTAGGTCGGTTGTCCCTGACTGTCACGCTCGATCTCAACGCCATGGTTGTCATGTTCGAAACCGGGGAAGCGGCCATCGAACGCTTCCATTGCCAGCAGGTAGTCGACAATGGCTTTCTTGTCGGCGCCGGCCTTTTCGCCAGGCATCATCAGCGGAATGCCCGGTGGATAGGGGACGATCTGCACGGCAACGGTGCGACCCACCATATCGCGCACGGCGATCTGTTCGATTTCGCCTTTGACCAACTTGGCGAAGGTGTCCCGTGGCGAGCTCACCGGATCAGGCAATAGGGTGTAGGCCTCATCCATGTTGTGCAGCATTTTCGTGGCAAGCATGTCCTGGTGCATCTCTTCGGCCAGGTCCTTGAGGCCCATGCCGCTGTAGCGGTCGCCATGGCTGTCGACGAGGTCAGGCATTACCTGTTCGAGTGGCGAGTTGCCGTCGTAATGTTTCTTGAACTCCATCAGACCGGCCACTAGCGAGCCCCATTTGCCCTTGGTCACGCCCAGACTGAACAGCAGCAGGATCGAATAGGGTTCGGTCTTCTCCACCACGATGCCGCGACTGGAGAGGAAGGACGACACCAGCGGCGCCGGGACGCCGCTGTTCTCCATCTGGCCTTCGAGGGTTTGCCCCGGAGTCAGTACCGTGACCTTGATCGGGTCGAGCATGCAGTAGTCGCTGCCCAGGTCGCCGAAACCGTGCCAAGTGGCCGTGGGCTTGAGCACCCAGGCGTCGCCGTGGCGCAGCACATGCGGGGCGACGTCGGCAAAAGGCACCCCGTCAACCTGGTCCGGTTGCCACACACCGAACCACCAGTCCTTGGCGTTGCGCTGCTGTATTTCATTGTTCAGCCGCACCATGGCTTGGCGAAAGGCAATGGCTTCGCCGATGGACTCATCAGTGAGGTAGCCACCGGCATCGTTCATCATTTTTGCCGAGACATCGGTCGAAGCGATGATGCTGTATTGCGGTGAGGTCGAGGTGTGCATCATGAAGGCTTCGTTGAACAGGGCCGGTTTGACCGGCACCTTGCCCGAGCGAATATGGATCATCGAGGCCTGGGACAGCGCCGCCAACAGCTTGTGGGTGGAGTGAGTGACCGTCACTGTGGCGTCGTCGGCATGCCGCTCGCCGCGGTGCATGCCGTAGCGGCCCTCGTACAACGGGTTGAAGCGGGCATAGGCGTACCAGGCTTCGTCGTAGTGGATACGGTCGACGCTCTGGCTCAGCTCACGGGTGGTAGTCTGCACGTTGTAACACAGGCCATCGTAGGTCGAGTTGGTCAGTACCGCCAGCACCGGTTTGGCGGTCTTATTGGTCGCTAGCGGGCTCTCGGCAAGTTTCTGCGCGACGGCGCCGGGGGTCAGTTCGGTGCGTGGCACCGGGCCGATCAGGCCACGTGCGTTGCGCCTCGGACGCAGGTACAGCGGCACCGCGCCAGACATGTTCAAGGCATAGTTCAACGACTTGTGGCAGTTGCGGTCCACCAGCACGGCATCGCCATCGGTCACCGCCGAGTGCAGAACGATCTCGTTGCTCGCGGAGCTTCCGCCAACGGAAAAGAAGGTGAAGTCCGCGCCAAACACCCGCGCGGCATATTTTTCCGCTTCATCAATCGGACCGGAATGGTCGTTGAGCGAGCCCAGCTCACCAACCGAAACACTCAGGTCCGAGCGCAGCATCTGCTCGCCGTAGAAGTCGAGAAAGGCGCGCCCCACCGCAGTCTTCATGAAGGCGGTACCACCGGTATGGCCCGGGGTGTGCCAGGAGTACTCATGGGTGCCGGCGAAGTTCACCAGCGCGCCGAAAAACGGCGGCAGGATGCTGTCGAGGTAGCGGCGAGCGGCGGCTTCGATGCGCCCGGCGATGAACTCGGGGCTGTCTTCGGGCTGCCAGATAAAACCGTCAATGTTCTCCACAAACGCCAGTGGCACCCGGCTCTGATGCGCCCGGCTCATGCCAAGCATGATCGGCAATTGCGCGGTGCGCTGGCGAATCTGCTGGATCAACTGCAGCGCCTGGTCCTGTTTGTTTTCGCACAGGCCCCAGCCGATGATCGCGCAGCAGTAGGCCGAGTTTGCGCTGACGGCGATCTCGGCCTCTTCCAGCGACCCGACCAGTTCTACCTCTAGCTCATGTTCATGCAGGGCGACAGCAATCGCCTGGGCACTGCGCAGAATGATGCTGTCGTGATGTTCCTGGGTATTGGCCACGATCAGCACTGGGAAGCGCTGCGCCAAATCAACAGGCAAGCGGGTTTGCGAGTGACTCATGCGTATCTCCTTGAGCAATGATTTGGGCGCAGCATCAGGCCTTTAGCACGTAACCGTAGGCGCGGGTTCGACCACCTTCGTGTTTCAGGTAGACACCCTGAAGCTCCGGTGTGAAGCCGGGCAAGCGGTTGATGCCCTCCTCCAGTGCCAGGAAGTACTTGAGCACGGCGCCACCCCAAATTTCCCCAGGCACAACGCACAAGACGCCCGGCGGGTAAGGCAGTGCACCTTCGGCGGCAATACGCCCGTCCGCATCCGCCAACGGCACCAATTCGACGTTGCCGCGGATGTACTCGATTTGCGCTTGTTGCGGGTTCATGGCCTTTTTCGGGAAGTGTTCCTTGCGGAACATGTCCTTCTGCAACTGCTGCACATTGTGGCTGCGATACAGGTCGTGCATCTCCTGGCAGAGCCTGCGGATGGTGTAGTCGCGGTAGCGCTCCTCGTACTGGTTGTAGATAGCAGGCAGCACCCGACTCATCGGCGCGTCGTCCTGAACGAAGCGTTCGAAACGGGCGATCTGCGCCGCCAGATGGCTCATCTTTGCCCAGTCTTCGGCCGGTGTGAGCAGGAACAGGATGGAGTTGAGGTCACACTTTTCCGGGACGATGCCGTTCTGGCGCAGGAAGTTGGCGAGGATGCCGGCGTGAATACCGAAGTCGGTGTAGCTGCCGTCCACCGGATCGATGCCCGGGGTGGTGAACAGCAGTTTGCATGGATCGATGAAGTACTGCTTCTCGGCGTAACCACCAAAGGCGTGCCAGCGGTCCTTCGGATGAAATTCGAAGAAGCGGATGTCGCTGGCGATCTCGTCCGTTGGGTAGTCTTCCCACGCGCGCCCTTCGATGGTGGACGGCACGAACGGCCGGACCATGGTGCAGGCTTCGAGGATCAGCTTGCGTGCATTGATGCCGAACTTCACGCAGTCGTCCCACAGGCGCAGGCCGCTGCGGCCCGAGTGGATGCGCGCGTTAACATCCAGCGAGGCGAACAACGGGTAGTACGGGCTGGTGGACGCCTGGGCCATGAAGGCATTGTTCAGCCTTGCGTGATTGCAGTAGCGGGCCTGGCCCTTGATGTGACGGTCCTTCTTGTGGATTTGCGAGGCCTGGGAAAAACCGGCCTGTTGTTTGTGTACCGATTGCGTGACGAAGATACCGGGGTCGCTCTCGTCCAGGTCGAGCAACATGGGCGAGCAGTCCTTCATCATCGGGATGAACTGTTCGTAGCCGACCCAGGCCGAGTCGAACAGGATGTAGTCGCAGAGTTTGCCGATGCGGTCGACCACTTGCCGGGCGTTATAGACGGTGCCGTCGTAGGTGCCCAGTTGAATGATTGCCAGGCGAAACGGCCGTGACAGTTGGGCCTTGTCCGGGGCGACTTCGGCAATCAGTTCACGCAGGTAGTCTTCTTCGAAACAGTGGGCGTCGATCCCGCCGATGAAGCCATAGGGATTGCGCGCGGTTTCCAGATAAACCGGCGTGGCACCGGCCTGCAACAGCGCGCCCTGGTGGTTCGATTTGTGGTTGTTGCGGTCGAACAACACCAAGTCGCCGGGGGTCAACAGGGCGTTGGTCACCACCTTGTTCGACGCCGAGGTACCGTTGAGCACGAAATAGGTCTTGTCGGCATTGAACACCTTGGCCGCATGCTTTTGCGCATGCAGTGCCGGTCCCTCATGAATCAGCAGGTCGCCGAGTTTGACATCGGCGTTGCACATGTCGGCGCGAAACAGCGTCTCGCCGAAGAAGTCGAAAAACTGCCGGCCCGCCGGGTGCTTGCGAAAGAACTGACCACCCTGGTGACCGGGGCAGGCAAAGGTCGCGTTGGCCGCCTCGGTGTAGTGTTTGAGCGCATCGAAGAACGGTGGCAGCAGGCTTTCTTCATAGGCATTGGCCGCTGTCTCCAGTTGGTTGCCGTAGTACTCGGTATTATTGCTGGATGAGTCGAAGACACCATTGACCTGCAAAATGACATCCTGCAGTTGCTTGTAGACCTCAAGGGAGCGATTGCTGCGACCCTGAGAGGCCACCAGGAAGATCGGAATGTCGAAGCCGGTACGCTTGATGGCATCCAGCGACCCAGCTGCCAAATCCTCTACCGAAAGCACAGCGACGGCGACATCGGTAAAGTCAGTCTCGTCGAGCCGGACGATTTCACGGTTAGTACGAAAACAACTTCGAACCGCATCGCTGGCCGCGATTTTCAACATGTTCATTGACAGGGTCTCCTGATAGGTAATTTAACCAGCAGATATGAGAGGGAAAATAACTAACACTGCCCAACTCTGAACCTTGACCTAGAACTTTGCTAAATGGGTATAGACCATTAAAAAAGTGGCCGCACCGGAGTTACATATGCACTTTCGGCATAAACTATATGAAGTAAAAGCACATTAATTTTTCTTCGCCGATGCTCACGATGATGGAGCGCGCAATCTCGCACAGAACGGGGAATGGGATTTTAGCTGGCTGCCGATTGAGAGAAAGCAACGTCCTCCCCTCTCAGCTCATTACACTGACGGGCAGCAATGGGTCGATTCTGTTGAAAAAGTCGGTCTGCCCAAACTGCCTGATGATTGACTGGTTAAAACGCCATTTTTGCACGCTGCTACGTGAAACCCGAGTCCGGAAGCCTTTGCCAAAAATAAAGATTTCTATCTAGGACGCGTACTTTTCTGATGCGCAAACGATGGCCGACTTTTTCAACAGAACCGGCCAAAAGCTGTGTAAGCGCTCCATGAACCCCACATTCGAAGTGCTTAGCTAATGCCGGATGCTGTGCTCCCGATTCCCTCAGGAGCCAGCTCGCCATGATGCGACCCGACGCCAAAGTCGAAAAAGTCTATCTCTACCCCAAGCCCGTGGACTTCCGAAAGTCCATTGATGGCCTCGCTGCGCTGGTCGAGCTGGACATAAAAGTGGCGGTGTTCGATCCCGTGCTCTTCGTCTTTCTCAACAAACCTCGCAACCGCGTGAAGATTTTGTACTGGGAGCGTAACGGCTTCTGCCTTTGGCTTAAGCGCTTGGAGTCCGAGCGATTTAAAACCTCGCCTGAACTCAGCGATGAAGTGATCGTTCTGACCGTCCAGGAGCTGAACTGGCTGCTCGACGGTTTTGACCTGTGGCGCAACCGTCCTCACCAGGTTTTGACTCCACGCTACGTAGCCTGACCCGGTATAATCCGGGTCATGATTTCTCTGCCTGACGATCTTCCTGATGACCCTATTTTGCTCAAGCAGATGCTGCTTGAGGCACTCCATCGTCAGGAAGAAGTTGCCCAGGCTTATCAGGCGCACATCGTCGACCTGAAAGGACAGATCAAGCTGTTGCGCGACCGTCTGTTCGGACGTAATTCCGAACAGACGGCGGAGCCCAATATGCCGCAACTTGCCCTGTTCAATGAGCCTGAAAGCGAGCCGATGCCATTGATCGGCGACGCTGAAGAAGAAGTCGTTTCCCCGGCGCCGCGCCGAGGCAAACGTAAGGCATTGTCGGCTGAGCTACCGCGTGTCGAAGTGATCCACGAACTACCCGAGCACGAACTGGCCTGTGTCTGCGGTTGCCGCAAGCATGTGATCAGCGAAGAAATCAGCGAACAGCTGGATATTGTGCCGATGCAGATCCGTGTCATCAAACATATCCGCAAGGTTTACGGTTGCCGTGGCTGCGAAACGGCACCGGTTACCGCCGACAAACCGGCTCAACTGATCGAAAAGAGCATGGCCAGCCCAAGCGTTCTAGCCATGTTGCTGACCACCAAGTATGTCGATGGTTTGCCGCTGCATCGTTTCGAGACGGTGTTAAGTCGACACGGCATCGATATACCAAGGCAAACACTGGCGCGCTGGGTGATGCAGTGCGATGAATACTTTCAGCCATTGCTCAACCTAATGCGCGACCGATTACTGGAAAGCCCGGTGATCCACTGCGATGAAACCCGTGTTCAAGTATTGAAAGAGCCAGGTCGAGACCCGACCAACCAATCCTGGATGTGGGTACAAGCCAGCGGCCCGCCAGATCGCAAAGTCGTGTTGTTCGACTACACGTCCAGCCGTGCGCAGGAGGTCCCGTTGCGTCTGCTGGAAAGTTATCGCGGCTATGTGATGACCGATGATTACGCGGGCTATAACGCCTTGGCGTTGCAACCGGGGGTTGAACGGCTGGCCTGCATGGCTCATGCGCGCCGTAAGTTTGTCGAGGCTCAGAAAGTGCAGCCGAAGGGCAAGACGGGACGTGCGGATATCGCCCTAACAATGATCAACAAGCTGTATGGCATCGAGCGCGAGCTCAAGGACGGCGATGATGAACAGCGTTTAATCGGCCGCCAGCAAAAGAGCGTACCGATTCTGGCTCAGTTGAAAAGCTGGTTGGAGAAAACGCAGCCCCAAGTCACGCCACAAAGTGTGCTGGGTAAGGCCATTAATTATCTGGCCAGCAACTGGAGCCGGCTGGAGCGTTATGTAGAAGCCGGTTTTTTACCTATCGACAACAATGCGGCCGAAAGGGCAATAAAACCGTTCGTTATCGGTCGCAAGGCGTGGCTGTTCAGCGACACGCCCAAAGGCGCTACCGCCAGTGCTCAGATCTACAGTTTGGTGGAGACCGCCAAGGTCAACGGTCAAGAGCCTTATACGTGGCTACGCCACGTACTGGAGCAGTTACCACAGGCGCAATCGGTGGCGGACTATGAAGCGCTGCTGCCGTGGAACTGTTCGCCAGAGATACGACGTTAAGACTGAACCTATCGTGGGAGTTGGATCGCACGCTATCGAGACCTTTCGATGTCCTTTGCTGTACCGCCAAATCCACCCAACACGTAATAGACTCGGTACGTTTTTTGGGTCTCCAAGCCCTGTAAAAACGGAAAATCCTACCCTCGGTACAAAAATAGTCCTACCCCCGGTACAGGTCCAAAATGGCTCACATGAGCACAGATAGGGTGTACTTCTCCATTTTCATGGCATTTATATGGAATTTGAATGGCATTTAAATGCCACAGAAATAGGGCCCATCTTTTGTTCGACCTGAAATAACTGGCCTTGGCATTTTTGTGCCACTGAAACAACCAAACTTTGGCATTTTTGTGCCACTAAAATAGCCAAGTATTGGCATTCTTATGCCAGCAAAATGGTAGGTGAGCTATTTATGTGCCACAGGTAGAGAAATATGGGGCACCGCGTCTGGGATCAGGTGGTAACTTTGAATGTGGGGTTCATGGAGCGCTTACAAAGCTGTCGCTCGATAACTCCAATCAATCCCGAGAAGGTCAACAATCCACGGCTAGACTCCATCACCTACTAGACGCGTCGGAGGAATCATGAACTTCATTCTCTGGGTCATTCTTGGTACCAACGGCCCACAGCCTGCTCCAGCGGTCGACCATGCTGAGTACAAGAATTTGGAGGTATGTCAGCACGCAGCCGATCAGATCAAGGCATCACTCGAAGGGGTTCAGTTCCAGATTCACACCATTTGCACCCCCAAAGAAGAGACAAAATAAAGCGCGATCATCAGGTGCTCTTGTCATTTGTGCTCCATGACATGGTCATCTGTTTACAACCTTCGGTCGCGGTGCTGACTTTTGGCCGATTTCTTCCTATCGCCACCGTCAGCTTTGGGTCGGTTTCTGCCCGTCACGGTAGGCAGAAACCGGCCAGAAGCAGGCGGTGGACATGTTGGTGACAATTGGGTAGCGTCGACTGAGTGTGCTCGTTCACGAGGAGCGTTCGCTAACGCTGAATTAGCTCCTTTAGGAAAATAAACAAACGCAACATCGAATGAGAGACATATGTACAGCGAACCAAACCATCACTCGCGAAATTTGAAACTAATTTCCTTAATGTTTGTTTTGTATTGGGTGCTGGCCTTAAATCCGGCAGACGACTCAATACGACTGTCAATAATAAACTACAAAATACAAAACCCCTCAGCACTATTCTGGGTGGCTCATGCAGTTTTGATTTATTTTGCCTGGCGATTTTATTTGAGCTCAAAAAATAAAATTCGACATGGCTTTAGAAACTCAGTAGCCATAGGTCTACACTCAAACCAAGATTCTTCAATTTATAAGTCTCTGAAAAAGAAGGCCAAAGATGATTACATAGCAAAGCACATGGAGGAATTTCAAAAAGAACGTGAAAAAAACGCACTAAAATACAAAATAGAATCTTACAACAAAGAATGTCTTTCAGTTAGCCCGATCAACTTTATGTATGAGGGCGAAAAACTAACTCTCGAATATCAAGCTCAATATGAAAGAGGGTTTGGTGAAGACGTATATTTCAAGAACTACAAGGTTTCTTACGAACGGCGTCAATGGTTGTGGTTTAAACTCGTGAGATTGGTCAGGTTTATATTGGGGAAGGAGGATAGTCCTGATTATGTAATTCCTTGGGTTTTGTTCCTACTTGCAGTCACAACAAGTGTCTTTAGTTATTTTGGTGTCACGATTCTTAACATACTATCGTAGCGTTTGGTAGTCTAAGAGGGTAGGTTAATTAAATCTCTCAAAGTTTCCTAGACACAGTGACTGAGTCCTGGTGGCCGATTTCTGCCTGTCACCAAGGGCTGCAGCCGACCCATAGCTGCCAGTGGCGACAGGCATAAATCGGCCAAGAGCAGCCGGTGGCGGCAGGAAGAAGCGATCCTCAACTTCTGAATTCACTGAACCTGCGCGGCTTTTCCGGCAGGCTCACTGGAAAATTACTTTCAAGCCATTCTAGAAGTGCTCGTCTATCCCTGAATACTCTTTCGCTACTCTGACTGATCATGGGGTTAATCCCAGTTGGCAAAGCTTGCCGAACATCCTCTTGTAATGAAATACACCGTTTCCCATGGGCAAAGCAGTAACCCAATTCGAAAGCTACACCTTCGTCTATATGAGCACCATGAAGCACAGCCAAAATGATATCTGCTTCGGCCATTGCTTGTACATCCGCATCAAAAACCATTCTTGCAGCTACATCTTGAGGAATGCCACCACTTATGAGGTCTCTCATCAGCAGGCCGTCTTCCTGAGGTAAAAAAACATTAAAAATTGGCGACAAGTCATTTTTTAGTGACTCGTTGTAAGCTAGCTCCATTTTATTGAAAAGTGGAGCTGCGAGATAAAGGCTCATTTTTCTAGACATTGGCGATACTCCTCATTTCAGTATCTAGATCGGCTGGGGAATATACAGGCGAAAAAATAATCCGCGCCACATCTCGGATTACATCCACTTCCCTTCTACTGGTTGAGTGAATTATTTTTGGCATCAAGGGCTTATAGAGTTCTAAGCTCTTACTTTGGAGCTTCTCAATCTTTTCCGGAGGCCAACTAGTTTCTTTTCTCTTGGTAATCAACCTCGACCAGATTTCGACTGGCTCGCCCACCATATGAATGATTTCTCCACTTTCAATAAGTTTTGATGATTTTCCAGGTCTGATGCCCTGATTAAGCATCGAGCGAGCCCGTTCTTCTTCAGTTACGTCAACGACAAATGTGAGCGGATCTATTGGGGATCTGTCGACGAGAAAGAGGCCAATTTTTTTGTCTACCAAATAGTCGTTCTTTTTTCCAAACTGTTGGTTTGTCCAAGAGTCGATGGTCATCGTTTTGTGAGTCGATAAATCTTCAGGAGAATTCGCCATCTCGGAAGGACGCTCGTCAAACCACTCATCGAGTGTTGTCAAATTCCCAAATTGACTCAAAACAGTAGACTTTCCAATCCCTATGGAACCTACCATATAGTAACAATATTTGGTCGGAAGTCCGAGGATATCAGACTCACGTAAAAACTCATCATCGGGGATAGTTATTGCCAACAGAAACTCTCTAATGTCAGAGCTTTTAAAAAATAACGTTATCAAATTATAATTATTAAAATTGGCCTCAAAAACAGCCGCCCTTGACTGAGCGTCTAGAATTTCATCATTGCCCATGAACCTGATAAAATAATTATAATTACCAGGGCTTATATTGGCTGCTTTGCGCAGCAAATGCAATAAAGTGGAATCGGTAAGCGAGTGCCCTAGTAAAATACTGGTTTTTTTTGTTAATACATGAAGAAGTGTTGATAGTCCGCCACCTATTCCGTCCAGCAATTGATCTGCGAACGCACCATCTGAAAAAATAAGATTTTCACTTTGAAATTTTTTCTTATCAAAAGGCAAAAAACCGTTCGGATGATAAATGACACATTTATCTTTAGTAAACTGAGCATGATGAGACCACACGGTCTGATAAGGACGCTCATGCTTTGTCGGATTTAAATCAGCACGTGACAATCCGAACTCTATATAGTCATCGAAGTTGTAATTAACGGTCAGCTCTGACTGCTTGATAAAATTTATCATCTCTTCAAAATACGGATGATTATCTATCGTAGTGCGGCGGTCTTCCTCCTTCGTTTCACTATATAGAGCCTCATGAATCAACTCACGCCAATCTGATAAAATTTTTCTTTCAACAAGGTTGGCATTCGCGTACAGACCACCCTCTAATATTTCGGATTTTTTATACGAGTGAAATATTTCGAAAAGAACTAAAGCAGCTTTGCCTGGCGCACCTGAGACCAACAAAGACTCGGGCGCTTTTAACTGCATAGCTTGCTTAATTTTTTCAATTAAGCGCTCCCATAACGGGAGCTTTAGATCCCAACTTATTCCAGCACCCAATACCAGACTTGCTTTGTTTTTAAGCAGCTGCACTCGAAGTTGACAGATATACTTCCAAGCTGATATGACTTCGCCAGACTGAAATTTTGATTCCGCAGAGGCCATTGGTCTTATCCCTAGTTGGTGAATAATGCGTAACTTAATCTTAATGGTGCTGTATTTGACATAGTCAGTTCTTTACAAGTGGCCTTGCCATCCTAAATATCGATGCCGCAAGTATATTCGATACTTCAAACATTACGACAGCTCATCTGATGTTTCTCGTCCTTGCGGCCATCGCCTGCCAGAAGATGAAGCGTATCTCAAGGTTGCGGTGAGTGCGGTAGATCTACGTAGTACCGTCAAGCATTATGGTTGCTGAATCGTTTGCAGAGGCTCCGTAAGGTATGCCTCCTACCGGCATGACAAACCAACTGTGAATGAGTCGCCCCTGATTTCGTACACGCGGAATGACCGCTTTTGGCCGATTCTGTTGAAAAAGTCGGTTCTTCCAGACTGCCCGCATACTGACCGCTGAAAACGCCTTTTTTGCGCGCCGCTACGCGAAATCTGCCCCCGGAATCCTCTGCTCAAAGTAAAGATTTCAATCTCAAGCGCGTACTTTTCTGTCGTGGAAACCATGGCCGACTTTTTCAACAGAATCGGCCGATTTCTGTCTGTCACCACCATCAGCTTTGGTTCGTGTGATCGGCTCCCGATAGACGCGCTCCAGAGCGCCAAGGCCAACTTGGTGATCAGAACAAATAGGTACCTGCTGGGAGCGGGTGCCAGCCACCTTTGCTCAGCCGCTTCTCCACTAGAGCCTTGTACTCCTGCGGCTCAGGCGCGTCCTTGCGCTTATGACGGCGCTGATTGCACCGCTGGCAGGCGGCAGCAATATTGGACTGGGTATCTCTTCCGCCATCCTGCCTGGCGACTAGATGCTCGGCTGTGCACTGGAAGTGCCTAGCCTGCCGAAGGGAAAGGCCATGGCGGCGGGCGAAGGCCTCAGGAGTATCGCGCCACATCTGGAAGCCGCAGTAATAGCAGCGGCCACGTTGGCGATCGAACGCAGCGAAACGATATTTGATAACAGATTTATGGGCCATGGCGGCCTCCTGTATGAAAATGGAGGTCCGCTGCACCTAATAAGGCAAAAAACGGTACCAGTCGAGTCACTCGAACCGGCCCAACATCGCCCCTTAAGGGAACGACAAGAGCAAATCTATGCCAAAACAAAAGCAGTGATCAAGTAGTCTGGAGGCAACCTGAACTGGTCAAGCATTCCCGGACACCCATGCAGGCGAAATCATCACCAATCAACTGCGTAAAGAATAAAGCCCGGTAGTTATCCGGGCTCCGCGTTACTCGACCTTCGCGTCAGGCCATCGGCTTCGGGCTTCAACCAAAGCTTCGGTATGAGTCATCGGCTCGCCGATCATTGTGTAGGGATTGTACCCTGCCACGAACACTGCCCAGTGACTACGACGGGCCTCACCATCGTTGGCCGCAACTTCGGCCATCAGCTCCAAACGGTGCAATTTGATGTAGCGGCGCAGCTCCTGTGTCAGCCTGCTAGATGGTGAGACGCTTAAGCGGTTGCCCACCACCTTGGCACTGAACCCGCGATCAAGGAGATAGTCGATAACTTTCATCAGAAGGCCTCCGCGTCGGATTCATCGAAGGCCATGTCCGGCGAAGTACTGGTGGTGTCGGGGGATAGTTGCCGACTCGAAGTCCTGCAAGTCCCAATGTCCTGCTCGGGGTGATCGTCTGGCAGGACATCAGGACTTGCAGGACATTGTTTCGATAACTTTCTCCCGATGCCCCACTTCACCGTCCCCCCTGATTTACCCAAGGGCTTGCACTCGATGCCTATCTGCCGAAGAGCGGGAGCGGCACGTCGCAGGGCGTCCCCTAGCCCCTTCGCGGAACGCGGCCACGAATCGCAGCCGGTTGGACGGTACTGCTCCAGGATAAGCAGAATCTCTTTTACTGATGCGGTCACTCCTTGCGGACGCGCCTCGACCAGTTCCACTACGGCGGCAGCTACCGGGCTAGCGTCAATGGTGCGAGCCAGACTTTCCTGCCGACTGACGTTGAACTCGCACAGGAAATCCTCAGGCGCATGTCCTGCTGCGGCGGCGACAGCCATACCCAGGCGAGCGAATTCAACCAGTCGCGGACGCTCGTCGGCGGGGATGTGCATCTGCGGCATTAACTCCAACGCCTTGGCGAAAATATTCAGCAGCGCCCCCAGCACACACGGACGCTCGGCTTCGTACTCGCGCCAAAGGTCTGTCACTTCCAGCCGCTCGCTGATAACCGGCGTCTCGATAGTGATCGTTCTGTCCACTAGATCTTGCGCCGTGACTGCCGCAGATATGCCATTCAGCACGACGGGGCGCTTCACGCTGATAACACTTTCGTCGGCATCCGAGTACAGCTTGCGCTTGGCAAAGCCGCCTCCGGTTGCCAATACGCACATGGCATCCTGAGTTGCTGCGGGCAAGTGCGAGACGTTCTCCAGGCTCACTACCGCACACACCCCAGCAGAAACGAATAGGTCCTCCGACGACTTCGGTGCACTGCGCAATGGGCAGGAATTCGGATCAATGAGCTGGCGCAGTGCTGATTGTGTCGTGCTCTTCGCACTGCCCTGCTCGCCCAGCAGCTCCAGCACTGGATAAGGCGTATCAGGACGCAGGCATTCGATCAGCCAAGCCAGGGCCAGCAGACGAGAGCCGCGCGGGATGTTCGCCACGTGCCAAAGTTGCTCGATCGATCCACCTGGAACGGGAGCCGAAATCGGCTGCATGGATTCAGGTCGCACGAACATGGCCTCGGGTGACTCGACGATCTCCCAGTTACCCGGCCGGATGCGAACCGCTCGACTACTGCCTGGTCCAGCCAGGTCGAGAAAGTAATCACCAGCGGCACCGGCAGTGCGCAGGTGTACCTCCTGACAGTCTCCATGGAATCGGCCGAGGCCGGCCAAGGTGCCCAGCGCCTCGCGGACCGATTGATCTCGGGGTGCCTTGCCGCTGTCGGAGTAAAAGCCGGCGACCAGTGCATCTCGGAACTGGCGCGCGGCCAGATTACGCACTTCGCCCGTCGTGCGATCCCGGGCGAAGACGTCCTTGTTTTGATCGTGGAACAGCTCGAAGCGTTGCTCCACGAACTTGACCAATTGAGACGCCTGGCTCTGTTTTTCCTCAGCATCATCACCAGGCTCGAAGTGTTCCTCGACTGGCTGCTGATCGTCGCCTTCGAACTGGTGATTGTCGGGAGCGTCCACCATTTGCAAGAGTTGCTCGACCGTGCCGCCCGCGTCCAGCCAGTCGGATACGTCGCCCTTCGGCAGCAGCCCTGAAAGGCGGAGCACGCGAACTTCGGCCTCTACCTGACTCAGCGCCCGACAAACCATGTCGGCGTGCTGATGTCCCGGCTCGTCGTTGTCCGCAAGAATCACGACCCGACGGCGTGCGAAGGATTCATTGAGCGCATCAGGCCACTTGCCAGCGCCACCGGCATTGCAGGTTGCGACCAGTCCCAGCGACTCCAAGCGCAACACGTCTTTCTCGCCCTCCACGACAAACACTGGCGTATCCCAGGGTGCGTCCAGCAACTGCGGCAGACGGTACGGAACCTGACGCACGCCCTTCACCGACCACACCCAGCCGCCTTTTCCGTCCGAGCGGCGCTGGCGAAAGTCCTTTGGTTCGTAGCGGACAACTTGAAACAGAACCTTGCCGTCCTCGTCGGTGTAGTCATAACAAGCCGACATGTGACGGCCGGTCGGTAGGACATCAGGACTTTCAGGACATGGCGCCGGCTGCTTTTCTTTTAAGCCGTTCTGCTCAACCCAACCCATTTGCTCGGCCCGACTTGTGATACCGGTTTTCCAGGCAATCAAATCCAATACGCCGCCACCGCTTCCGTCTTCGTGCGAGTGCCATACCCCCTTTTCCAGATCGACGGATAAAGAGCCATGCGCTCCAAACCGAAGCTCGCTCGGCTTGCTCATTGCGGCATTTGGTTCGCCAAGAAGGTACCGGGCTACTGGCCCAATCATGGATTTCAGCCAAGCCGATCCCGCCGGCGCATGGGCGCCGTTTTGACTTTTCATGGGTTACACCCCGCGCTGCTTGGCTTTGCGCCAGGACCAATTAGAAGGAGACGGGAAGGAATCAACGTGCAGGGCGGCCATTACGCGAAGCTTCCAGGAAGCTGGAAGCGATGATGAATGGCTCATACTGCGTCTCTCGCTTCAATCTTGGTCCGTAACCAAGCCTCCACCTCAGCCAAGACGTAATACGCAGCAGCCTGGCGGGTGTCGCCGTCTTTGATCGGCTTCGGGAAGGTCGGGTCTTTCTTGCGGAGCTTGTCCAAGCCCGAGCGGGATAGGTCCAACCAGCGACACAGCGCTGGCTGGCGGATTAGAGCTTTTGCGGGAGTCGTTGCAGGGTGCATTTGAGTGCCTCCGTATCGGGTACAGAGCCATTTTTGTTGAACCCCCGATTGCTGTCGCAGTGCTCAAAAGAGATTAGTTAGAGGCTTTTTTCCCCCTGTTTTTTGCACGTCGGATCAATTTTTCATATTCGACAACGTCCTCGGGCACCTCGACTCCTGCGGCAACGAGAAGCTCTCGGGCAAGTTCTGCAGCTCTGCGTTTGGTCATCTTCGTTAAGGAAGACTGCCGTAGCTTGTCTGCGGTATCAGCCAGCAAGGCATCTCGCGGAAACTTCGGCTTCACGCCCCGAATAGTTGGTGCGGCCTCCAACTTCTGCTGGGCAATATCCAACACATCGGACACCACGGTGGCCTTCTCCTCAAGGTCAGAAAGCAAGCCACCGCTGAAAAAGCACCCATAGCTACGCCAACTGGCCTCGTTGATGAGACCCTCGACGAAAGGAGAGAAATTGCTTAGCCGCTGTTGCACTTCACGAAGAATCAGGTGCGCCTGCTGTATTTCGCGAATTTCTTCGTGGCGCGCGGGTCCTTTTTCCGTTTCGCGGGTGACCGCGCTGTAGGACCCAAACCTTTCCTTGAACCATTCCTGAAAATCGCCGTCGTGATGTTCGGCCAAGTCAGCGATAATTGCCTGCGCAGCATCAGACAGGCTTTCATCGACCAACTCACCGGTACCCCACTCGAGTTGATTGTCGAATACTGGAAGTGCCCTTGATCGCTTGCCCCTTTTTATTGCCATGCTTGTAGCCCCCTCTCCACGCTCACCACATCAGTGTTCCGGTGTGCAAAATCATAGGGCGTGATGTGCTTTTCCCGGTTGGCGTCCAGGTAGTCAGCCCACCACGTCATCATCAGCCGACGCTCTTCCAGGTGCTCAGCCTTGTGGATATAGGCCGCGCGCACGCCGTTGCGCTCTTGGTGGCTCATTTGCCGTTCAACCGCGTCACGCGACCATAGGCCGGACTCGACCAACGCGGAACAGGCCATAGTGCGGAAACCGTGCCCGCAAACCTCTATCTTGGTGTCGTACCCCATACGGCGCAGTGACTTGTTTACGGTGTTCTCCGACATTGGCCGCCAGTGGTAGTGATCGCCCGGCAACACCAGCTCAAAACGCCCGCTAAGCCGGCGTATCTGCTCTAGTACTTCAAGCGTCTGGCGTGACAACGGGACAAGGTGCGGCGTCCCCATCTTTGCGCCTCGGTGCGACCTCTTGACGCCCTCGATTGGTGCCCGTTCGCCGGGAATCGTCCACATGCTCCGGGTAAAATCGAACTCAGACCAGCGAGCAAAGCGCAGTTCACTAGAACGAATGAACACCAGTAAAGCGAGGCTTACAGCAAGACAGGTAAGCGGTCGTCCGGTGTCAGCCTCACAGCGTTGCAACAACTCCGGCAACCGCTCAAGGGGCAAAGCCGGACGGTGTTTGGTCTTGCGGGTTGCAGTCGCCCCCACCAGATCAAGCGCGGGGTTGTATTCGATCCGATTGTGCTGAACGGCGATCCGCATGATTCCAGCGATGCGCTGGCGCAGTCGCCCAACCAAATCAAGCGCGCCGCGCTTCTCTACCTCCTTCAGACAGGCCAGGAGGTCGCGGGTTTTCAGGTCGGATACGGGGCGTTTGCCCAGCATGGGGAAAAGATCGACCTCAATCTCTTTCAGCACCCTGACCGCGTGATCCTTCGACCATTTGCCGGCCATGCTGGCGTGCCATTCCCGAGCCACCGCTTCAAAGGTGTGCCCCGCCTCACTGGCCGCCTCGATCTTTGCTTGCTTAGCGCTCTCGATGGGGTCTTGGTCATGCGCCAGCAATTCGAGTGCATCGGCTCGACGTGCGCGGGCGGCTTTCAGAGTGAGAGCCGGGTAGTTGCCGAACGTAGCCAGACCAGGCTTACCGCTTGGCTTTTTATACTTGAAGCGCCAGACCTTGGTGCCGGTAGCCTTTACAAGCAAAAAAAGCCCATGCCCGTCGAACAGGGTGTAGTCCTTTGCGCGGGGTTTGGCGGCCTCGCATTTGGGGTCTGTAAGGGGGGTTACGGTGCGCGCCATAGGTATACGCCTCGATATCGAACCGATATATACCTAAACGTATACCTAAATCGTGGGGCTGTACAGGAACATACGGGGATATTCAGACACAAAAAAACCGGCTATAAGGCCGGTTTCTCTAGACTTCAGGTGTTTACAGGAACATCTGAAATCATACTATTGGTGCCCGAAGCCGGAATCGAACCGGCACGCCCTTACGAGCGGGGGATTTTAAGTCCCATGCGTCTACCAGTTTCGCCATTCGGGCGGTAGCGCGGTGAAGCGTCCAGGTTCTGCCAAATAACGATCTGGCAGTTCAGACGCCTGTGCAGCAGAGGTGGAAATATATACATCCCGCCCCGGTGAAGCAAGTTCGCAAATACCCTTTTCAAGACTAAATCTTGCAGGCTACTGCAAATAAAAAAGCTCCGTAAATCAAGGATCTACGGAGCTTGTTTATTAGTGGAGGCCGAGGTCGGAATCGAACCGGCGTAGGCGGATTTGCAATCCGCTGCATAACCATTTTGCTACTCGGCCTCAAAACATTTGGTATCTAGTAGCGCGACATCAAATGCGTACAAACTTGGAGCGGGAAACGAGACTCGAACTCGCGACCCCGACCTTGGCAAGGTCGTGCTCTACCAACTGAGCTATTCCCGCGTCTTGGTGTGGCGCATTCTATAGAATCCAGAAGCCCCGTCAACCCTTTGATTCAAAAAAGTTTTATTTCTTTTCAACGTCGGTCTTCAGATGTGGCCAGGCAGCCCGCAGGTACTGGACCATCGACCACAAAGTCAGGCCAGCCGACACCATCAACAAGGTGTAGCCCAGCAAGACCCAGAAACTGAAATCCTTGGTATTGGCCAGCAGGATCACCAGCGCCAGCATTTGCGCGGCGGTTTTCCATTTACCCAGGTTCGACACGGCAACGTGGGCACGAGCGCCCAGTTCAGCCATCCATTCGCGCAGAGCCGAGACGACAATCTCGCGACCGATGATCACCGCAGCAGGCAGTGTGAGCCACAGGTTTCCGTGTTCCTGTACCAACAGTACCAGTGCAACCGCCACCATCAGCTTGTCGGCAACCGGGTCGAGAAAAGCCCCGAACGGTGTGCTTTGTTCCAGGCGGCGGGCCAGATACCCGTCCAGCCAGTCGGTGGCGGCAGCGAATGCGAAGACCGAGGCGGATGCCAGGTAGCTCCACTGGTAAGGCAGGTAGAACAGCAAAATGAAGATCGGTATGAGCAGAACGCGTAGAACGGTAATCAGATTAGGGATATTCATCGGCACAACTGGCTACGAGGTGAGGGGGCATTCTACTCGCTGTGCAGATTTGCATAAATCAACTCTGCGAGCTTTTTACTGATCCCGGGGGCTTTGGCAATTTCTTCGATGCTTGCACGAGACAGCTCCTGCAATCCACCAAAATGTTTCAACAAATCCCGCCGACGTGTGGGTCCGACGCCGGCGACGCCTTCCAGTGTAGACGTCCGACGGGTTTTTCCACGTCGGGCGCGGTGCCCGGTAATGGCAAATCGGTGGGCTTCGTCACGAATCTGCTGGATCAGGTGCAACGCGGGAGAATCGCCGCGCAACGTGAACTCATGTGCAGCGTCGTTCAGGTACAAAGTTTCGAAACCGGCCTTGCGCGTCGCGCCTTTTGCCACGCCCAGCAGAATCAGATCAGGTACGGCCAATTCATCGAGCACGTCGCGGGCCATGGACAACTGGCCTTTACCGCCATCCACCAGCAGGATATCCGGCAACTTGCCCTCCCCGTCCTTCAGTTTGCCGAAGCGTCGGGTCAACGCCTGATGCATCGCCGCGTAATCATCGCCGGCCGTGACGCCCTCGATGTTGTACCGACGGTAATCGGCCTTGATCGGGCCTTCGGGGCCAAAGACCACGCAGGACGCCACCGTCGCTTCGCCACTGGAATGACTGATG
Source organism: Pseudomonas sp. B28(2017) (assembly GCF_002113025.1). Lineage (GTDB taxonomy): Bacteria > Pseudomonadota > Gammaproteobacteria > Pseudomonadales > Pseudomonadaceae > Aquipseudomonas. Next base: position 187,021 of record NZ_NEJH01000007.1, read on the forward strand.
TCGTAGCACTCAAGCCGTTGCGGCGGCTCATCAAGCTTCAGCACCTCTGCCAGTGCATCGAAGCGTGCCGTAATGTGCTGACGATTCGCCAGGCGCGCACTCAGTGCCTGCTCGGCATTGGTCACCGCCAATTGCTGCCAGCGCGCTCGCGTACCACGCACGCGATGGCTGATGGTCAGTTCACGACCGCGCAGCTCGTCGATGGCGGCGATCAGTGCTGGAAAGTCATCGTGAACCACATTGACGATCAATTCGCTCGGCAAGTCGCGCTCAGGGCTGCTGATGAAGTACTGGCCGAGAAACGCGGCCATGACTTCGGAAACGTCTTCCTCAATACCAACCTGAGGGAAGAAGTTCTTGCTTCCCAGTACCCGCCCGCCTCGCACGCTGATCAAGTGAACACAGGCACCGCCCGGGTTGACGAAGGCGGCAATCACATCGACGTCTCCGGTCCCGCCTTCCATGCTTTGTTGATCCTGGACCCGGCGCAGCAATGCAATCTGGTCCCGCAACTCGGCCGCTCGCTCGAACTCGAGATTGATCGCCGCCTCTTCCATCCCGGCGGACAACTCGTCAGTCAGGGCATTGCTGCGCCCCTCAAGAAACATCACCGAGTGGCGCACATCTTCGGCATACACTTGGGGCTCCACCAGCCCGACGCAAGGCGCCTTGCAACGCTTGATCTGGTATTGCAGGCAAGGACGGGTGCGGTTCTTGTAAAAACTGTCTTCGCATTGCCGAACGAAAAACGTCTTTTGCAGCAGGCTCAGGCTTTCGCGGATCGCACCGGCGCTCGGGTAAGGACCAAAATACTTGCCCTTGGCCTTTTTCGCACCGCGATGAATGCTCAGGCGCGGAAACTCTCCGTCGGAGAGATAGACGTAGGGGTAGGATTTATCGTCGCGCAGCAGGATGTTGTAGGGTGGGCGCCATTCCTTGATCAGCGTCTGCTCGAGCAGCAAGGCTTCGGTTTCGTTGGCCGTGATCGTGGTTTCGACCTGGGCGATTCGCGCTACCAGTGCGGCGGTCTTGGGGGCAAGCCCGGTCTTGCGAAAGTAACTCGACAGGCGATTCTTGAGGTTTTTCGCCTTGCCGACGTAGAGCAACCGCGCTTCGCTGTCGAACATGCGGTACACGCCGGGGCGGCCGCTAACGGTCGACAGAAAGGCGCTCGGATCAAAGGTTTCGGTCATTTTCAGAGGCTGGCGTCGACCATGCCATGTCGAACCGCCAACAGCGTCAACTCGACATCACTGCTGATCGAAAGCTTTTCGAAGATGCGGTAACGGTAGGTGTTCACGGTTTTCGGGGACAGGCACAATTTGTCGGAAATGATCTGTACTTTCTGGCAACCGACGATCATCAGCGCGATCTGGATTTCCCGCTCCGACAATGCATCGAAGGGCGAATCGTTGGTTGGCTGGAAGGATTTGATCGCCAGCTGCTGGGCAATCTGCGGGCTGATATAGCGTTGCCCGGCGAACACCAGGCGGATGGCCTGGACCATTTCCGGCAAGCCTGCCCCTTTGGTCAGGTACCCTGCCGCACCGGCTTGCAACAGCCGCGTAGGAAACGGGTCCTCTTCACACACGGTCACCGCGACGACCTTGATATCCGGATGGCTGCGCAGCAATTTGCGAGTGGCTTCAAGCCCACCGATACCCGGCATCTTGACGTCCATCAACACCACATCGGGTTTCAGCTCACGCGCCTTGAGCAGGGACTCCTCACCCGACTCGGCCTGGCCGACTACCTGCAGGCCATCGATGTCAGCCAGCATTCGTGTAATGCCTGTACGAACGAGATCATGGTCATCGACCACTAGCACCCTAATCAAGCAGACACCTCGCGATATGGTCTTATTGGGTTGCCAGACACCTTAGCAAAAAGCATCTGGCAGACCTAGCGGAAAGCGTCAGATTAAAAGTTTCAATTCATCTTGAAAGGCTTGTTGCAAGCGTGCTTCAGCAATGCGGCCTCGGGATCTCCAGCTGCATCCTCAGGAAACATTCGTCCTTGCCTACCACCCTCAATCCCTTGCGCTCGTACAGCCCTTGCGCCGGGTTGTTTTCGAAAACCGTCAGGCGCAACGCCGGGCGCTGCTCCTTGCGCGCGAGAGCCAGTACCTGATCGATCGCCCAGGACCCTGTGCCCTGCCCACGAAACGCTTCGACGATATGCAATTCGCGGATATACAAGGCTCTGGCATCACGACTCAGGCTGACATAACCCAGGACATTGTCGCCTCTTGCAATCAATCGGTTGTCTCGTCCTGCCCAGGCCACGTCGAATGCTTCGTCCTGCCACAAGAGGTCATGCTCGATGTAGTAACGCAGCATGCCGCTACAGGTCAGTTCGCGGGCGAATTCCAGGTCATCGGGCGTTGCCGGACGCCATTGACGTTCCATCATTTCAGCTCCACGGCGAGGGTCAGTGGCGTCATGGTGCATCCTTGTGACGGTATGTTTGTTGTTGAGGTGCAGAGTGTGTCACAACCTTCGGGGCACTCAAGCGATAGAAAGCGTCGTCGTTGGCCGATAGCATTTTCTGATTGAATCTGCGTACCGGCCTCTAGTAAGCTCGGTCCATCCATCGGAGACAGACCATGTTCAACACCCTTTCACAGCCTCGTACCGCCAGCGCCCTGCGCTCGGTTGCGGCTGCCCGGGTGAACGACGGTTGTGCTCCGGTCAGCTTTTATTTTGGGTATTGGTTTAGCCACTGGCGCGCCTGATACCCACAAGGCGCCCACTTTAAACGGGTCGCCACCAGAGAATTCTCAACCCCCGGTCGGCCTCCCGACCGGGGGTTTTGTTTTTTCAGCCCCAAGACTTTTTGCGACACATCAGACATTCAGAGGATTCAGAACATGAACTACGCCACTTATTACCGTTACGACAGTTTTACCGCCTGGCGATTTACCACCCTCCGCTCGGGACAGCCTGCCGCCTCCGATCGGTCACCCACAGGTGGCAAGCACACACACGTAGCCAATTTGGCCAATTGTCGAACACCCCAGTAGGGCCGAGTGCGCGGGCATGAACCCGCCACCAGCCCAGGAAGATTTGAATATGAACTCGTCCGTCTCTGCACTGCCGCTGTCCACCTTGAGCCCTGCCAATGAAGCGCTGACCCTGCGCCTGCCCAGTTCATTGCAACTCAAACAGCAATTGCCCCTCAGCAACGCCCTGACCCGGCAAGTCGCCGCCCACCGCCAGGCGGTTCGCGCGATCCTCAACGGTGAAGATTCCCGCTTGCTGGTCATCGTCGGCCCCTGCTCGATACACGATCCGAAATCAGCCCTCGAATACGCTGAGAACCTTGCTCGCCTCGCCACCGAAGTCAGCGACGAAATGCTGTTGGTGATGCGCGCTTACGTCGAAAAACCCCGGACCACGGTTGGCTGGAAAGGCCTGGCCTACGACCCGCACCTCGATGGCAGCGATGACATGGCCGCCGGCCTGACGCTGTCCCGCGAGCTGATGCGTGAAATGCTCAGCCTGGGCCTGCCCGTTGCCACTGAACTGCTGCAACCGATGGCCGCCGGCTACTTCGACGATCTGTTGAGCTGGGTGGCGATTGGCGCCCGGACCACGGAGTCGCAGATACACCGGGAAATGGCCAGCGGCCTTGGCATGCCTGTAGGGTTCAAGAACGGGACTGACGGAGGTGTCACTGTCGCCAGTGACGCCATGCGCTCCGCGGCCCATCCCCATCGTCATTTCGGAATCGATAGCCAGGGACATCCAGCGATCATTCAAACCGCGGGCAATGCGGACACGCACCTGGTATTGCGCGGCGGCCATCACGGGCCGAACTATGATCGCAACAGCGTCGCCCAGGTGAAGAGCGACCTGACCAGGCTCAGGATTCCAGCTCGAATCATGGTCGATTGCAGTCATGCCAACAGCGGAAAAGACCCGTTGCGCCAGCCAGCCGTGTTCAAGGATGTACTTGAACAACGCCTGCAAGGTGATCGTTCGCTGATCGGCATGATGATCGAGAGTCATTTGTTCGAAGGCTGCCAGCCGTTGAGTTCGTCATTGCAATACGGTGTCTCAGTGACCGATGGCTGCCTCGGTTGGGCCGCGACAGAACAACTGCTGCTTGAAGCGGCAGATCGGCTGCGAGCATAAAATAACGCCCAATAATCAGCATCATCCATCCACCCTCCGGCCTTCATGCGAAGACTGGAGGGCAAATGGCAATCAATGCCCCATCAGGGACTGCACCTTCACCAGTGTCACCCCGGATTGCCGGCAAGTGTCATCACGGCGCTCGACGGAATAGGAAACACGGATCACAGAATCTCGATGCTCGCTCCAGAAGCGGTAGGGAACTATGAACACCAACGGTTTGCCGACGGCGTCTCTGGTTATTTCGCGGTCGTTACAGTGATTGAGTTTCTCCCCCTCGCATTTCAGGTAAACCAGCTCCCCTTTTTCAGCCTTGGTGTTTTCGATGACGATGGTCACGCCATCCTGCGCATCAAGCAGATCCACCCAACCTTCGCCTGCTTCCAGCACAGTGGGTGCTGGCAGTGCCCCCCGCTCCAGATTGCCAATCATCAATGTCGTTACTTCAGAGTAACGGGGACCATGCCCTGCTTGTTTGACGCAATTCAGTTGCAAACGATGGGAATTCACAGGCCCGGCAAAACAGGTGCTCATGAGTGAGCAACCGATTCCGAGTGAGCCACCGTCAAGCGCCGCGATATGTGCGCTGCTCACGGTGAAGATGACGTCCTCGCCGACCCGGTCCTCACTGACAAAGTGCGCCACCTGATGATTGCAGGCGAGGCCATCGACATCCAGCCCCGCCCAACTCAATAGCAATTTGTCGCCGCAGGTCATGCCTGGGCAAGGCAAGACCCTGAAGACGGCTTTTCCGTCAGCGGCGACTATTTAATCTCACGGCCAACAGCCGTGATGTCAGCCTCCCTCTCCGGCTCGCTCGGAAAATCGATGTATACGAAGTAGGTCTTTGATCAGTAGCAACCTGATTGTCGTGAAAATTCGTAAAACTATTCCGACTAAAGCCTCAGCCACTCTTGAATACTCGTACTTGTTCTATTCCGCTTTCCGCAAGCTTCGGCGGACTTTTCATACATCGCGCCAACCTCGAGTGCTTTAGAGTGAAGCGCCATGCAGTCCCAATGAACTTCTGCGTAAAGGTATGAACATGCAAAGGAATGCAAACACCTGTTATCCAATACTGCTGGTCCACGGCCTTTTCGGTTTCGAAAGAATTGGCAAGTTCGAGCTTTTTCACGACATCAGGCAGGCGCTGAGGAACGCCGGAGCAAGGGTGTTCGTTCCCCACTTGTCGGCCGCCCATGACAACGAGGTACGCGGTGGCCAATTGCTCACGCAGATCGAGCGGGTACTGGAAGGTACCGGTGCACGCAAAGTCAACCTCATAGGCCATAGCCAAGGCGCACTGACCGCACGTTATGCCGCAGCGATTGCGCCACACAGTGTGGCGTCGGTGACGTCCGTCAGCGGGCCGAACCATGGCTCGGAACTGGCCGATTTCCTGCGCAAGGCATTGACACCGGGCTGCCTGCCGGAACATGTGGCCGAGACGGTCGTGACCCTCTTCGCCGACTTCCTCGCGACATTAAGCGACAATCAGTACCAACCACAGAGCGCCATTGCGGCCCTCAATGCGCTGACCACCGAAGGCGTAGGCGCATTCAACGACAAATACCCGCAAGGACTGCCCACCACCTGGGGTGGCGAGGGGCGCGAACGGGTCAACGGTGTTCGTTACTACTCGTGGAGCGGCGTGCTGCAGTCGAATGTTTTCGAAGAAGGGCTCAATGCGCTTGATCCGCTCCATGCCTTCTGCCGAGCCCTTTCCGGTTTTTTCGTCACGGAAAGCGAGCAGAACGACGGTTTGGTCGGAAGCTTCAGTTCCCATCTGGGTACGGTTATCCGGTCCGACTATGCGCTGGATCATCTGGACACCATTGGCCAGCCGACCGGACAGTTGCGCACAGGTGTCGACCCGATTGAACTGTATGTCCAGCATGCCGAGCGTTTGAAAGACGCGGGTCTTTGAGGTGTCACCCGCCGTGGATCCCGCGTGGAACGGAACTTTGAGGAGAAATAGCTCACTGAATCCGGTAGGCTCAGCACTTTATCGAGTATTGAAAGGAGTATTTTCTCATGGCTAAAGCCACTGCCCGTCACATCCTTGTTGCCTCGGAAGCCAAGTGCAACGAACTCAAGGCTCAAATCGAGGCCGGCGCCGACTTCGCCGAGGTTGCCAAGGCAAATTCCACCTGCCCTTCCAGCCGCCAGGGCGGTGACCTGGGTTCGTTCGGTCCGGGCCAGATGGTCAAGGAATTCGACACCGTGGTCTTCAGCGCGCCGATCAACGTGGTCCAAGGCCCGGTCAAGACCCAATTCGGCTACCACCTGCTGGAAGTGACCAGCCGTCAGGACTGATCGACGCTTGAGCTCTTCACACAGCGGCCTGCCTTTTGGTGGGCCGTTGTGTTTCCGACACGTAATTCGGCTGGCGAGGGACGCGCCGCTAGCGTACAAATTGTGGTTAACGACCACCCGGCTCTAAGGCTGACAATGCGACTGGCTTTCCCTATCTTGTTGTTCACGACCGTGGCCCTGCTGTCGGGTGCCGCGGGTGTGAATGCGGCACCGCAACCGGCGATGACCGTGTACGGCGAACCGGCAAAATACCCCGCCGGCTTCAGTCATTTCGCCTACACCAACCCGCAGGCCCCCAAGGGCGGCACGATGCGGCGCTCGGCGATCGAAATCGGTCAGTTCGACCATGTCTTGCCTTACATCGACAAAGGCATCGGCGTCACACAGATCGACGGCTTGCTCTATTCGCCGCTGGCCCAACGCTCGCTGGACGAGCCGTACACCGTGTATGGCCTGGTGGCAGAGAAGATGGAGCGTTCCGAGGACGGCCTGTCGCTGCGCTTTTACCTCAACCCCAAGGCGCGCTTTGCCGATGGCAAACCGATTACCGCCGAAGACGTGCGCTACACCTTCGACCTGCTGATGACCCAGGGCAGCCTGCGTTACCGCACTCAGTTCGCCGACGTCAAAGGCGTCGAAGTGGAATCGCCACTGAGCATCCGCTTTGATTTCAGGAACAACGAAAATCGCACCCTGCCGCTGGATATCGCGACCCTGCCGGTGTTTCCCGAACACTGGTGGAAAACCCGCGATTTCGCCGGTGGCGGCGGCTATGAAGCACCGCTGGGCAGCGGCCCCTATAAAGTCGGCAAGATCGATTCCGGGCGCAGCATCACGTTCGAGCGCAATCCCGACTGGTGGGGCAAGGACCTGCCGGTCAGCCGTGGCCTGTACAACTTCGATCACTTCAGCATCGAGTACTTCGGCGATACCGACGTGGCGCGTCAGGTCCTGCGCGGCGGCGCCTTTGACTACAATCGCGAGTTTTCCGCCACCGGCTATTCCATCGGCTACGACAGCCCGGCCCTGAGCGACGGTCGCCTGCAAAAGGCCCACCTTGCCACCGAAGCGCCGCAGCCAGCCCAGGGTTTTGTGTTCAATCTGCAAAAGCCCATGTTCCAGGACCGTCGCGTGCGCCAGGCGTTGGCGATGCTGTGGGACTTCGAGTGGAGCAACCGGCAGATGATGCGCGACATGTACATCCGCCAGCAGAGCTTTTTCTCCAATACCGATCTCGCGGCCCGGCAACTGCCGGATGCGGGTGAGCTGGCGATTCTCGAACCGTTGCGCGGGCAGATCCCCGACGAAGTCTTCACTAAAGTGTTCGAGGCGCCGAAGACCGATGGCAGCGGCGTGATTCGCGACAAGCAGTTGCAGGCCCTGGACTTGCTCGAACAGGCCGGCTGGAAACCCGATGGCGACCAACTGGTCAATGCCGACGGCGAGCCGTTGAGCTTTACGTTCCTGGTCAGTCAGAACGGCATGGACCGCCTGCTGTTGCCCTATAAACGCACGTTGAAACAGATCGGCATCGACCTGAACATCCGCCGCATCGACTCGTCCCAGTACGTCAATCGCCTGATGAGCCGCGACTACGACATGATCGTCACCGGCTACCCGGTCACCACTTCTCCGGGAAACGAACTGCTCAATTATTTCGGTTCGGCGGCGGCCACCGACCCGGGATCAAACAATTACATGGTGTTGAAGAACCCGGCGGTGGACACCCTGATCACCGGGCTGATCCGCGCCAACACCCAGGCCGACATGCTGCACTACGCCCATGCCCTGGACCGCGTGCTGCAATGGAACTACTACTGGATTCCCAACTATTACCCGCCGGGAACCTCTACAGTGTGGTGGAACCGCTTCGGCATCCCGAACGTGCAAGCGAGCAATGACGAAGCCATCGAAAGCTGGTGGGAAATGAGCACCACGCCATTGACCAACCAACAGATGACTGCCGAACGAATCAGCCGTGGCAAACCCGGAGGGCCGCACTGATGTGGGCTTACATATTGCGGCGTCTGCTGCTGATCATTCCGACGCTGGTGATCATTCTTCTGGTCAACTTCGTCATCGTCCAAGCCGCGCCGGGCGGCCCGGTCGAACAGGCCATCGCGCACCTGCAAGGCATTGGCGGCGCCACGGTCGGCGGCGGTTCCGGCGAATCCATGAGCGGCAAGTCCCGCGCCAGTCGCGGTCTCGATCCGCAGCTGATCAAGGACATTGAAAAACAGTACGGCTTCGATAAACCGGCACACGAACGCCTCTGGCTGATGCTTACCAGCTACGCGCGCCTGGACTTCGGCAAGAGTTTCTTCCGTGGCGCCACCGTCACCGACCTGATCCTCGAAAAAATGCCCGTGACCATTTCCCTCGGGCTCTGGGCGACGCTGATCACCTACCTTGTGTCGATTCCACTGGGCATCCGCAAGGCCGTGCACCATGGCAGTCATTTCGACATCTGGAGCAGTACCGCGATCATCATCGGCTATGCCATGCCGGCGTTCCTGTTTGCGATGTTCCTGATCGTGGTCTTTGCCGGTGGCACTTCGCTGAACTGGTTTCCGGTCCGCGGATTGGTCTCGGACAACTTCGAATCGCTGTCGACCGTTGGCAAAGTCGCCGACTACTTCTGGCATCTGGTGTTGCCGGTCACCGCGCTGGTGATCGGCGGTTTCGCCACACTGACCATCCTGACCAAGAACTCGTTCCTCAATGAAATCACCCGCCAATACGTGGTCACCGCCCGGGCCAAGGGTTTGAGTGAACGACGGGTGCTCTATGGACACGTGTTCCGCAACGCCATGCTGTTGGTGGTGTCGGGCATTCCCCAGGCGTTCATCAGTGTATTTTTTGCCGGCTCCCTGCTGATCGAAGTGATCTTCTCCCTCGACGGCCTGGGCCGCATGAGCTACGAAGCAGCGGTATCACGGGACTATCCGGTGGTGTTCGGCTCGCTGTTCATCTTCACCCTGTTCGGCCTTCTGATAAAACTGGTCGGCGACCTCTGCTACACCCTGGTCGACCCGCGTATCGACTTCGCCGCGAGGAACGCCTGATGCTCAAGCTTTCACCGCTGGCGCGTCGCCGCTTCGAGCGATTCAAGAAAAACCGTCGGGGCTGGTGGTCGCTCTGGCTGTTTGTCGGCCTGTTCCTGATGACCCTGGGCGGCGAACTGATCGCCAACGACAAACCGTTGGTGGTCAGCTATCAAGGCCAGTGGTACTTCCCGGTCTTCAAGCGCCACACCGAACAGGAGTTCGGCGGACAACTGCCATTCCAGGCCGACTACCGCAGTGACTATGTCCAGAAGCTGATCAAGCAGGACGGTGGCTGGTTGCTGTTTCCGCCGATTCCGTTCAGTGATGACACCCCCAACTATGACCTGAACAAACCCGCCCCCAGTCCGCCCTCCAGCGTCAATTGGCTCGGCACCGACGACCAGGCGCGGGACGTTCTGGCCCGGGTGATCTTCGGTGCCCGGGTGTCGATCCTCTTTGCCTTGATGCTGACGTTTGTCAGTGCCCTGATCGGCATTGCGGCCGGGGCACTGCAAGGCTATTACGGCGGCTGGGTGGATTTGCTCGGCCAGCGTCTGCTGGAGGTGTGGTCCGGATTGCCGGTGCTGTACCTGCTGATCATTCTGTCGGGCTTCGTCGAGCCGAATTTCTGGTGGTTGCTGGGAATCATGGCGCTGTTTTCATGGCTGGCCCTGGTGGACGTGGTGCGCGCCGAGTTCCTGCGCGGGCGCAACCTGGAATACGTCAAGGCCGCACGCGCGCTGGGCCTGACCGACCGCAAAGTCATCGTGCGGCACATTCTGCCCAATGCCATGAACGCGACCTTGAGCTACTTGCCGTTCATTCTCACCGGGGCGATCTCCACCCTGACGGCGCTGGACTTCCTCGGCTTCGGCATGCCGGCCGGCAGCGCGTCCCTGGGTGAACTGATCGGCCAGGGCAAGCAAAACCTGCAAGCGCCGTGGCTGGGCCTGACAGCATTTTTTACCCTGGCGCTGATTCTTTCTTTACTGGTATTTATCGGCGAAGCGCTGCGCGACGCCTTTGATCCGCGGTCTTGACCCGCGCTCTTGATTCGGAATGTAGAGATGACCAACCTGATCGAAATCCGTGACCTCAGCGTGGCCTTCAGCGGCCAGACCGTGGTGCGCAATCTGTGCCTGGACATCCGCCCCGGCGAATGCCTGGCGCTGGTGGGCGAGTCGGGTTCGGGCAAGTCGGTGACGGCCCACTCGATCCTCCAGTTGCTGCCGCAGACCGATACCGAGACAACCGGCAGCATTCGCTATCGCGGCCAGGAACTGGTGGGCGCCGATACCGGCAAGTTGCGACAACTGCGCGGCAATCGCATCGCGATGATCTTCCAGGAACCGATGACCTCCCTCAATCCGCTGCACAGCATCGAAAAACAGATCGGTGAAACCTTGCTGGTGCACAAAGGCCTGGCAGGCAAAGCGGCGCAAGCGCGGATCCTTGAACTGCTGCACCTGGTGGGCATCCAGAAACCCGAGGAACGTCTCAAGGCCTATCCCCATCAATTGTCCGGTGGCCAGCGCCAACGGGTGATGATCGCCATGGCCCTGGCGTGCGAACCGGAACTGCTGATTGCCGACGAACCGACCACCGCGCTGGATGTGACGGTGCAGCGCAAGATCCTGCTGCTGCTCAAGTCCCTGCAACAGCGGCTGGGCATGTCGCTGCTGCTGATCAGCCATGACCTCAATCTGGTGCGCAGCATCGCCCAGCGCGTGTGCGTGATGAAAGCCGGGGAAGTCGTCGAGCAGGCACCTTGTGAAATCCTTTTCACCGAACCGAAGCACCCTTACAGCTGCGTATTGCTGCACGCCGAACCCGAGGGCGAAGCCTTGCCCCGGGACGCGCGCGAAAACGTGCTGGAGGTGGACAACCTGCAGGTGCGGTTTCCCGTCGGTGGTGGCCTGTTTCAGCGCAAGACCTGGCTGCGGGCCGTCGATGGCATCAGCCTGAACATTCAACGCGGCAAGACCCTGGGCATTGTTGGCGAGTCCGGTTCCGGCAAGTCCACCCTAGGCCAGGCGATCCTGCGTTTACTCGACTCCGAAGGCAGCATCCGCTTTCAAGGCCAGGCGCTGGACGGCCTGACGCAAAAACAGCTACGTCCGTGGCGCAAGACGATGCAGGTGGTGTTCCAGGACCCCTTCGGCAGCCTCAGTCCGCGCATGTCGGTAGCGCAGATCATCAGCGAAGGTCTGGAAGTGCACAGCCAGTTGAGCGCTGAAGAGTGCAATGCCGAAGTGATCCGGGCGCTGAGCGAAGTCGGCTTGGACCCGCAGAGTCGCCATCGCTATCCCCACGAGTTCTCCGGTGGACAGCGCCAGCGCATCGCCATCGCCCGTGCGCTGGTGCTGAAGCCGGCACTGATCCTGCTCGACGAACCGACCTCGGCGCTGGATCGCACGGTGCAGAAACAGGTGGTCGCCCTGCTCCGCCAGCTTCAGGAAAAACACGGCTTGACCTATCTGTTCATCAGCCATGACCTGGCGGTGGTGCGCGCCCTGGCCCACGACATGATCGTGATCAAGGACGGCAAAGTGGTGGAACGCGGCGCCAGCCATGAGGTGTTTGACTCACCGCAGCATCCGTACACCAAGGAGCTGTTGGCGGCGGCGATGCTGGGACAGGCATAATTTTGCCGTTAACTGGTGTTGCGGCCTTCATCGGAACGCCGCCCGGAGCAAGTCCTCTCCCACAGAGTACATCAGTGGCGCTTGAGGATCTGGTCCATGACCCAATCAGTCTTCAGCGCCTGCCCGGCCACGGCCGGATGCTGCGCGTCGCCACGAATATGCGCATTCATGCCCAATACGTGGTGCCACTGGATGTGTGCGTGATGCTCGATGCTCAGGCTGAGGTGCTCGCCGGCGTGCAGCTCGACCGGGTGTTCATCGAACACTGAAAAAGTGATCCGGCCTTTACTGCCAATCACTTCGACCCGGTCTTCACGGCGATCGGCGACAAAGTTCCAGCACCCCATCCCCAGCGCCCCGCTGGCAAACCGCCAGGTGGCACTGACGGCATCTTCGGCCGCGTACAAACCGGCCTGCCGTGCGGTGAACCCGGCGACTTCGACAATATCGCCGAGCAGGTACTGAAACAGGTCCAGGCCATGGCTGGCCAGGTCAGCGAAGTAGCCGCCACCAGCAATCGCCGGGTCAGTGCGCCAGTTATCGGTGCCATCACGATCCGCTGTCGACGGGGCTTTGGTGAGTGTCCAGCTCAAGTGCCGGACCTCGCCGATCCGCCCCTCCTCCAGCCATTGCCGCACTTGCCGGAAGCGTGGCAGCGAACGGCGGTAATAGGACACGAACAGATGCAGCCCCGCATCGGCAAACACCTGCTGCATCTCGCGGCTTTGCCCGGCGTTCAGTGCCATCGGTTTTTCGACGCAACAATGCTTGCCGGCGGCAGCCACCTGCAAGGCATAAGCGTGATGGCTGTCGGGTGGCGTGGCGATGTACACCGCGTCGACCTCGGGATCGTCGATCAGCGCTTGCGCATCGGTGTAAACCCGAGCGATGCCGTGGCGCGCGGCGTAGTCGGTGACGGCTTCCAGGCGCCGGCCCATCACCGCCACCAACGCCGATCCGGGTGCCTTGTATAAGGCCGGCGCGCTTTTGCGTTCAGCGACACTGCCACAACCGATCATGCCCCAGCGCACCACGTTCATAGGTTCTCCCTGCTTCTTAGCCGATGCGCAATGCTCGCAGGTCCAGTCGACCGTCCTTGAGTGGCGGGCACCAGTAGTAGCCACCGGTGACCGGCCGGCTGATGCGGTACAGACCATCGGTGATGCCGTCTTCCAGGCCACTCATGCGGCGCAGTTGGGCTTCGAAGGCATCGAGGGAAAAACCGAAGGCCAGGAACATCAGGCCGGCACGGTCACCTTCGATCCACGGCATCGAGCGGCGCACCACGAAGGCTTCAGGCGCAAAGCTTTCCTGGGCGGTGCGCTTGACGTGGGCGGAAACCGGCGCGTCGTCGATCTCTTCGTTATCGCTCAAGCGGCGACCCATGATGTTGTCTTTTTCATCCGCCGACAGCGCATGGAAACCTTTCAAGTCATGCTGCCACTGCTGGATCGCGGCAAAGCTGCCACCCACCGTACCGTCCGCGCCTTCATCCACCACGGCGGCGCTCACGGCGGCTTCGTCGTGTGGATTCTCGGTACCATCCTCGTAGCCGGTCAGGTCATGGCCGGTCATGTGGCGGAAGGTTTCGTTCATCTGCACCAGGCGCAACGCCGGGGCCAATGCTGCAGCGATGGCGTTGCTGCGGTTGAGCAACTCACCACGGTCTTCACCGTGCAGCCAGCACCAGAGCGCCTGTTGGGTCGACGGATTATCGACGCCGACACCGGTCAGTGCCGGGAAAGTGCGCAGGCCTTCGATCTGCCCATCCAGCGCCTTGACCAGGGATTCACCGAAGCCGACCACCACCGATTTGCCGTCCACCAGGCCTTGCAGGTTATCGAGCGCGGTCGGTAGAGCAGCAACGGATTCGAGAGCGAAGAACATATGGCGGGCTTGAGGCGGAACGGGGGTGGCGAGAATGCCCGGCTGGTAATGACTCATATGAACTCCTCGAAAAAGAGTTCGGAGTTTAACCGGAGTACGAGGGTTTGTGTGCTGTCAGAGGCTGCAGAAGCCCTCTCATCACATGGCGATCAAACCGCGCTGGAGCTTTCGTTGCGGAACGCACTCGGGCTCATACCGGTCCAGCGCCTGAAAGCCCGGCGAAAACTGCGCACGTCGCTGTAGCCGACTTCCTCGGTGATGCGTTCGATGGACATGTCCGGATTGGCCAGCAGGCTCATGGTGCGGGCCTGGCGCACTTGTTCCAGCAATGTCTCGAACGTCTGGGCATGTTCGGTGAGACGGCGGCGCAAGGTGCGGCTACTCATGTTCAGGTCGCCGGCGATTTTCTCGATGTGGCTGCCCTCGGTCAGGTCCCGGGCAATCGCCCGTTCCACCGCCTGGATCAAATCCATTTTCCGGTGCACCTGCGCAGCTTCCAGTTCGAGCAATTTCACTGCCTGACGCAGGGCCAGGGAATGGTGATTGGGCAAATGAACGTCCAGCCAATACGCATCGATCACCATGCGGTTCTGCAGGCAACCGAAACGCACGTCAGGCCCCAGCAGGCGCACATACTCGCCGAGATAGTCCGGCGCGGCATGCATGAACTCCACGGCCATCGGTTTGAAATCCGTCCCGACCAGCGCCCGGCCGTACACCAGCAGGCTGGCGAAAAATTCCTCGACCGCGAACAGCTGAACGTCGGCAAACGGCAAGCGGCATTCAACGTCGACAAACACCCGCTCCCCAGCCTCCTCCACACTCGACACGACAATGCCGCCGGAGGTGTGTTGATGGCGGATGCCGAGTTCAAAGGCATCGCGCAAGGTCTTGCACAGCGACAATACATGCCCCAACAACCCCAGCGTTCCGAGCACATTCTGCGCGCCGACCCACAAGCCCAGCCCCTGATTGGGCAGGACTTTGAGCGCGCGCTGAATCATGGCCACGGCCTGGCGATAGGAAATGCGCTGCGCCGGGTCCTGAAGGTCTTCAAAGTCAAAACCCAACCCTCGGCACAGGCTCTCGGGGTCGATGCCTTTTTGCTCGGCGACTTCGGCCAGGGTTTGCAGGAGAAACGGCGACACCAGCGCCAGTTCAAAGGTGGGGTCAGTCACTTTCATTTGCATGAGGGCATACATTCCGGGTCGAGCTGCATTCTTATTTTTGTAACCGGTTATGTCGAAGGAAGTTAGCACAGGGCTCAAAGGCTGTCCGCAGATGCCCCCCTAAATGGCCGCCAATACCCTGCCTTGCAGGGCGCAGACAGCTTATTTCTATGTTGTGGCCCTCGTATGGACGCCAGAAAGCCCGCTAACAATAATAATGAGAACACCCATGATCCCGACCCGCACGACTCTTCCCCTAGTGGTCATTGGCCTGGCCGGCGTCTGTGCTCTGCAACCGGCACTGGCCACCGAGGCTGGCGTGGACAACATCGGCCCCGGCACCGACGGCTTTTTCATGTTGCCGCTTTCGCCCGACAGCCTTCCGGACAACATGGTTGCGTTCAACCTCTACTACAACCACTACAAAGCCACGAAGCTGAACATCAGCTCGCTCGGCGGCAAGGTGCCAAACGTCGAGATCGAATCCACGGCGGTCATTCCGCGCCTGGATTACCTCAGCCCGGTACGCGTGTTTGGCGGCCGGCTGGCCGGCTACATCGCGCAACCGTGGCTCAAGCAGGAAGTCGCGGTGTTCGGCTTGCAGGACACCCGCGAAGGCATGGGCGATACCACGATCGCGCCGATCATTCTCTGGGACATGGGCAAGAACCTGACCCTCGGTGCCGCCATTGAAGTCACCGTGCCGACCGGCGAATACAGCGTTGATCGCCTGGCCAATACCAGCAACAACTTCTACACCTACAAACCGTTGTTCTCCTTCACCTGGCTGCCGACGGACAGAACCGAGGTGTCGATGAAGACCACGTACAGTTTCAACGAGAAAAACAAGGACACCGATTACAAGTCGGGGCAGATTTTCCACTTCGACTACTCAGCCAGTTTCAAAATCACCGACGACCTGATGCTCGGGCTGAACGGCTACTACCTGAAGCAAACCACCGATGACAAACAGTTTGGCCACACCGTGCAGTTCAATGGCCAGGACGTGAACGACGGGGTGCGCGGCCAGGTATTTGCGATTGGTCCGGCGCTGCACTGGACCTTTCTCAAATACGCCAGCGCAGAGATTCGCTGGGCCAAGGAGTTTGACGTGGAAAACCGACCTGAAGGGGAAATGCTTTGGGCCAAGGTCAGTATTCCGTATGCGTTTTGATTGACCCCCTTCGCGAGCAGGCTCGCTCCCACAGGTAGAAATGCGTTCCTTGCAGGAGCGGGCCTGCTCGCGAAGGCTGCGGCACATACACTGAAAACCCTTCAGGAATACACCGGCCAGCTATCAACAATCTTCCCACCCCGAACCGCCAGCAAATCCCCGAACTGCAGCAACACCGACTCCGTCTGGACAGGCCGCAAAAACACCTGATCCTCAACCGCCAGCCCCACCTCCGCCGAACCATTGACCATTTCCTGGTTCGAGCTGCGGCCATACACAGCATTGCTCTGCAACCCCGGCGGCGATTCGAACTCCGCCATCCAGTTACCGCCATAGATAAAAAACGTCTCGCGCAGATTGGGGTCCCACCAGGAAAACAATCCGGACTTGTCATCCAGCGCCGGAATACTCACCGCCCCGGTGCTTTTCAACACCGGCGTGGCGATGTACGCGGCTGGCACATGTTCCACCAGTGACGGCAAGTCATAGTGAGTGGGCTTGAGCATCGCCGTCCCTACCGACACTTCGCTGCTCAGTTGCTCGCGCTCATGCATGCGATAGCTCGGGCTGCCGGCCGTATTGAGGGTCAACCCTTCACGCCACAAACCGGGGTATTGCTGACGCGTGAAGTCGACGCAGCGGTTGTAAATCACCATCACCCTGGCGAACAGTTCTTCGGGCGAGCCCAGAATCCCCGGCACCCCCATGCCCACGAACGGGTCGTAGCCCATGAACCCGGCGAACTCCAGGTGCTGTGGGTGCTGGCTGATCAGCGTCAGCATCTGCCCGAGTACGCCAAGGTCGCTGACGCCACCGCGATGCAGTCCGACATCCAGTTCGATGTTCACCCGCAATCGCGTGCCCAGCCCCTTAGCCAGAGCGAGGTATTGCTGCAAGCGTTGCGGCGTGTCGAGCAGCCATTGCAATTGCTTAGAAGGGTCGAAAGCCCCCTTGTGCGACTGATAAAACAACTCGACCGAACGCACCGGCAGCGGCTTGCCCAGCAGAATGTCGGCCTCGGGAAACTGCACCGCGTCATGATTGAGAAACGGTTGGTGAAAGGACATCAGGCGTTGCGTGCCGGCGCGCTGGGCGATGTAGGCCAATAGCCCCGGCGCCGGCAGCGACTTTTCCACCAGCCGCAGGTGTTTGCCGCCGCGTTCGACCGACTGCATCACTGCATCGATGTTGTGATCCAGCCGGTCAAGGTCGATCAGCATCACCGGGCGCATCGGACCATGGTCCTTGAGTTCGAGGTTCAACGTACGGAAGTAATCGCTGTACGGCGCACCCCGGTCACCCGGTCGCAACCACGCCCCGAGCCCTACCAACAAGGCACCGACACCCGCGGTGCCGAGCAGAAAATTACGGCGATTGACGGCCATCAGCTCACCCCCAGAATGGACGACAAATGCGCATTGAGGAATTTGCCGCTGGGGTCGAGTTCCTGCCGCACCTGGATGAATTCCTGCCAGCGCGGGTACAGCGGCTGCAGGTTTTTCGCGTTCAGGGTGTGCAACTTGCCCCAGTGCGGTCGGCCGTTGTACTTCCAGAAAATCGGCTCGATGGCGGCGAAGAAGTTGTGGTGGTCCATCTGGTAATGCTGGTGCACCGAGATCGAACAGCTGTCGCGGCCTTCGAACATGCTCAGGGGAATGTCGTCGGCCTTGACGTAGCGGTATTCAATCGGAAACCAGGTGCGCAGGTCTTTGTCCTGGATCAGCTTGAGGATCTCGCGCAAACACGCCGGGCCGTATTCAGCCGGTACGGAATATTCCATTTCGTTGAAACGCACCGTGCGCACGTTGGCGTAGATATCGAACGAGTCGCCCACCCGATCATCGAAACTGGCCAGGTGGCGCAGGCTGTTGAGCATTGTGCGACGCAGATCCGGGAAGTCGCTGGCGTACTTGTCGATTTTCTCGATCAGCGTGACAAACTCGTTGCCGCCCTCCTCATCCGCCGGGACCGGCGGTGTGGCCAGGTCGCTGGTTTCGTTCAGAGCGATCGACAAGGCGTAGTCGGAATGGGTCACCACGAGCATTTCCCAGTGCTGGTTTTCCCGGGTGTTGTTGTCCAGGTCTTCCAGCAGTTCTTCAGTCCTGGCAATCCACTGCCGCTCCCTCAAGCGGTACGACGGTCGGTTTTGCAGGCGCACTCTGGTTGCCACGCCCAACGCTCCCAGCGACACCCGGGCTGCGCTGAACACTTCAGGATAACGATTGGCGTCGCACTCCAGCACGTCGCCGTTGGCGGCTACCAATTGCAAGCCACAGACATGCGCCGAATACGATTGAAAGTTCTTGCCGGTACCGTGGGTCGAGGTCGAGATCGCGCCGGCCAGTGTCTGGTAATCGATGTCGGCCATGTTTTGCAGGGCCTGGCCAATGTCTTTGAGCGGTGTGCCCATACGTGACATTGGCGTGCCGGCGGCGAATTCGGCTTGCAGTGTTTTCGCATCGTGATCAAGCAAACCCGAGAAATAGCTCAGTGAGAGCAAGGTCCCGTCAGTGGGCACCAATGCACTGAAGGAGTGTGCCGAACCCACCGGACGAATCTTGCCCGCGGCCTGGCGCACCACTTGCGTCAACTCATCCAGGTTCTTTGGCGCCAGCCGCGCCGCCGGCAGGCAACTCTGGCTGCCCGACCAGTTGCGCCAGGGAATCAACCGTGGCGCGCGCAGCAGTTCGGCCAATGCCGGTGTCGAGCCGAGCGCGGTAAAAGCGCCAATGACGCTCGCCCGTTGCAGCAACTGACGCCGTGTCATGTCCATCGTCATGAATCGCACCCTGCTTTGTTGTTATTGGATTGGCTGGCCGGACATAAAGGCAATCAGCGCCAGGAACTGCTCTTGGGAACACTGCATGCACATGCCCATCGGCGGCATGCCGTTGTAACCGTTGATCGCATGATCGAGCAGCGTGTCGGCGCCCTGCAGCACCCGTGGCTCCCAAGCCTTCCTGTCGCCGGTCAGCGGCGCCCCGGCCGCCGGGTTGGCATGGCAAAGCTTGCAGCTGTTGTCGTAAACCTGCGCCAGCTCGGCGTCGGCGGGCCTCGCGGCGCCCGCTTCGCTGCGGCTCGGCGGGTTTTTCGGCTCTTCGCCGCACCCCGCAAGCAACGCCGCAAAGACGCACCCCACCAAGGCCAAACAAAGGCTAGGCTTTTCAGTTAACCGGCGTGCCCGCATGGCTGTCCTCTCATCCGGTGCCCGGTCAGCCGGGTGCACCTTTTTGTTGTGATCAAGCAGAGGTCAACACTAAGGCACCCCGCGTGGGCGGGTTGAGGGCATTGGGGGCCAACAAGGGGAGCTTCTGAGGCCATGACTGAAGGCGTCGATGAGTCCGCGGTCCATCACGCTGTGCGAAAAAACGCTGAGATGAGTCATGACAAGCGTTGCTGAGGTCTGCTAAAACGATTCATCAACGCATCAGCCATTCCAGAGGGGTAGCGACATGACCACAGCCAAGATTCTCGAGAACCTGTTCCCAAGCCCCGCCGACATCCCGGAAAAGTACCACCTTGATGGCCAGACCGAGCAGCGTGAGTACCTGGTCGACGGCATGCTGAAAACCTGGAACGGGCCACTGGCCCAGGTCCGCAGCCCGGTTTACCTGACCGGCGCTGATGGCGACGAGCAAGTGATCCTCGGCAGCACGCCGTTGCTCGATGCCGAGACCGCATTGACCGCCCTCGACGCTGCCGTGCGCGCCTACGACCGTGGTCAGGGACTGTGGCCGACCATGCGCGTAGCCGAGCGCATCCAGCACGTCGAAACCTTCCTGGGGCGCATGCGCGAGCAGCGCGACGCTGTGGTCAAGTTGCTGATGTGGGAAATCGGCAAGAACCTCAAGGATTCGGAAAAGGAATTCGACCGCACCTGCGACTACATCGTCGACACCATCAACGCACTGAAAGAGCTCGACCGCCGCTCCAGCCGTTTCGAGCTGGAACAGGACACCCTCGGCCAGATCCGTCGTGTGCCACTGGGCGTTGCCCTGTGCATGGGGCCTTACAACTATCCGTTGAACGAAACCTTCACCACGCTGATCCCGGCGCTGATCATGGGCAATACGGTGGTGTTCAAACCGGCCAAACTGGGCGTGCTGCTGATTCGCCCGCTGCTGGAGGCCTTCCGCGACAGCTTCCCGGCCGGGGTGATCAACGTCATCTATGGCAGCGGCCGCGAGACGGTCAGCGCGCTGATGGCCAGCGGCAAGATCGACATCTTTGCCTTCATTGGCACCAACAAGGCCGCCAGCGACCTGAAAAAGCTCCATCCGAAACCACACCGCTTGCGCGCAGCGCTGGGCCTGGATGCGAAAAACCCGGGCATCGTCCTGCCGGAAGTGGATCTGGACAATGCGGTCAGTGAGGCGGTGACGGGCTCACTGTCATTCAATGGCCAGCGCTGCACAGCGCTGAAAATCCTTTTTGTCCACGAAGACGTGGTCGAGTCCTTCATCGACAAGTTCAATGCCAGACTTGCCAACCTCAAACCCGGCATGCCCTGGGAAAGCGGCGTAGCCCTGACGCCATTGCCGGAATCAGGCAAGGTCGACTATTTGCATGCACTGGTGGCGGATGCCGAAAGCAAAGGCGCCAAAGTGGTCAACTCCAACGGCGGTGAGGCGCGAGCATCATTCTTCTACCCGGCGGTGCTATACCCGGTCACGCCGCAGATGCGCGTTTATCAGGAAGAACAGTTCGGCCCGGTCATCCCCATCGTGCCATACCGTCATCTGGATACCGTGATCGATTACGTGCTGGAGTCGGACTTCGGCCAGCAATTGAGCATCTTCGGCACCAACCCGGTGGCGGTCGGCCGGCTGGTGGACACCTTTGCCAATCAGGTCGGGCGCATCAACCTCAATGCCCAATGCCAGCGCGGCCCGGACACCTATCCCTTCAATGGTCGCAAGAACTCGGCCGAAGGCACCTTGTCGGTACATGACGCACTGCGGGTGTTTTCGATCCGCACCCTGGTGGCCACCAAGTTCCAGGAAACCAACAAGGACCTGATCAGCGAGATCATCAGCGGCCGCAGTTCGAGCTTCCTGACCACCGACTACATCTTCTGAGGAGAGCCAGCCTGAGCACATCCAGAGCCCAACGATTGCCACCGCTGCTGCGCCGATTGCTGCGGCCGTTGCTGGACCCGTATCGGCGCTACCGCCATGCCCGAGTGATCCATGCGGTGCGGGTGTCGCTCGGGCTATTGGCGACGATCCTGCTGACCACCGGCATCCATCTGCCCCACGGTGAGTGGGCGTCGGTGACGATGCTGGTGGTGATCGGCGGCTTGCAGCACCACGGCAACATCGGCAAGAAAGCCGCCGAGCGTGCCATCGGTACCTTGATCGGCGCCGGCGTCGGCCTGGCGTTGGTGGCACAACAGGCCTGGCTCGGGATGCCCTGGCTGACCTATTTCGCGATGTCGGTGGTGTGCGGTTTTTTCTCGTATCACGCCATCGGCAAGGGCGGGTACACCGCGCTGCTGTCGGCAATTACCGTGTTTATCGTCGCGGGTCACGGCGACAACCCGGTCACCGATGGCTTGTGGCGCGGGGTGGATATCCTGATCGGCATTGCCCTGGCCCTGGCGTTTTCCTTTGCCCTGCCGCTGTACGCGGTTTATTCCTGGCGCTACAACCTGGCCGATGCGCTGCGTGATTGCGCGAAAATCTACGGGCGCATCATTGACGGCCAGGCCATCACCGCCGATGAACATCTCAAACTCATGACTCGCCTGAATGCGGTGATGGTGCAACTTCGCTCACTGATGCCGTCGGTGTCCAAGGAAGTGAAGATTTCCATGACCGAACTGGATGCCATTCAGCGCAATCTGCGCATGTGCGTCAGCACCCTGGAAATCCTCGGCAACACCCGACCAGATGCCAATGACCCCGAGGCGATGACGCTCCTGCAAACGGCATTGAAAGCTGAGCATCGACAGATTCGCGTGCAATTGATCGGCATGGCCCGGGCCTTGAAATCAGGCGCCGCCCAGCGGCTCAATCGTCCCATGGACTTGCCGCTGGTCAGCCTTGATGCACCTGTCTACAACACGCTGGACGGGTATCGCTTGCTGACTCAGCAGCTGGCCGCCAACGTCGGCGAGATGCGCCAGCGACTGGCCGGGAACGCGCCACGCTGGAACATCTGACGCCTGTGTCGCAGATTACGGCGTTACTGTGCGCCGAAACTTCAGCGACCAGCCTTGTTGCATGCCGGCAGCGGCCAGCAGGATCGCCGCGACACCAATCCACTGCAGCGGCTCCAGGCGATGACCGAAGGCAAACCAGTCGACGAAAATCGCCGCGATCGGGTAGATGAAGGACAGCGCCCCCGTCAACGCCGTCGGCAGCTTTTGAATGGCGCCGTACAGCAACACGTACATGACACCGGTATGCACCATGCCCAGCGTCACCAGGCTGGCCCACGCGCCCGACGCCTGCGGCAATGCCGAAAAATGCGCGAATGGCGCGAGCAACAACACGCCGGTGGCGACCTGGATCAGCGCAATCAAATGCGGTGGAGTGCCGGTCAGACGCTTGATGATCAACGCGGCAATCGCGTAGAGAAACGCCGCGCCCAACGCCAGGGCAATGCCCGTCAGGTAATCGCTGCCGCTCTCGCTCTGGCTGCCATGGGCGCTGACGATTGCCAGCATCCCGAGAAACGACACACCCAGCCAGCCCAGTTTTTGCGCGGTGATCTTTTCATTGAGAAACAGCGCTGCCAGCCCTACCAGCATGAACGGTTGGACGTTATAGACAGCGGTACCAATGGCAATCGACGCCCGGGAATAGGACGCGAACAACAGCACCCAGTTGCCGACAATCGCCACACCGCTGAGTACCGCCAGCAATAAGGTGGTGCGGGTCAAAATGCCGGGGCGCAAAAAACCAAAGGCAGCACAAATCAGCAGCAAGGTGCCGGCACCGAACAGGCAGCGCCAGAACACTACATCCAGCACCGGTTGCCCGGACACCAGCACGAACCAACCGATGGTGCCGGAGATCAGCATGGCGGCCGTCATTTCGAACGAACCGCGGCGTAGGGTTTTGTCCATCATCAGACTCCTGTGTTTGTGACCAAAGTATGCCAATGCACTCAGGCGCTACTCCATAGCAAAAAGCAGGCTAAACTCGATATCAGCCTTTTTTATCAAGGCCGTTTTGAAAAAATGCCTAACAGAGGGTTTCGCCATGACCGATGACATCGACCAGGTGCTGATCACCGCCCTGATGGAAGACTCGCGACGTTCGCTCAAGGCCCTGGCACAAATCAGTGGCCTGTCCTCCCCCAGCGTCGCCGAACGTCTGCGCCGCCTGGAAGAGCGTGGCGTACTCAAGGGCTACACCGTTGAAATCGACCCGAAATGCTTTGGCTATCAACTCCAGGCCATCGTGCGCATTCGCCCGTTGCCGGGCCAACTGCAGGAAGTGGAACGGCAAATCATGGCCATTCCCGAATTCACCGAGTGCGACAAGGTCACCGGCGACGACTGTTTCATTGCGCGCCTGCACGTGCGCTCGATGGAGCAGTTGGACACCTTGCTCGACCGCCTCAACACCCTTGCTGAAACCAATACGGCAATCGTCAAGAAAACCCCGGTCAAGCGCCGGTTGCCACCCATGGCGTGAGTGATATTCGTTTCAAACTGAATCAGATTGACGGTTTCCGGCGAAGGATTGACGGCATGAAAACTCAGGCAATGCTACTCGTGGCGATGCTGCTTGCAGGGTGCGGCACGATTCAGACGGTTGTACGCAATGATGAAGTGGCCTCGAAAAGCCTCAAGGAGCATAAGAGTTATTGCGGCGCGGTACCGCGCATCTACAGTGGCGTGACCTACGATTTTTGCTACCTGAATGCCCCCCTCGAAGAGGGTCGGGATGCGCAGGTACATGGCCCTGCCCCCGCAATTGTGCTGCTGGACGTGGTCATCTCCGGCGCACTCGACACCTTGTTGCTGCCCTACACCATCTACCGCCAGCAAGCCGACGGCAGCATCGTCATTGTCGAATAGTCCTGAATTCCAGAAAATAAAAAACCCGCCTGAGCGGGTTTTTTACTTCAAGGCCGACGATCAATCATCGCGCCCCATGATGCCGAACAGCTGCAACAGGCTGATGAACAGGTTGTAGATCGATACATACAGGCTGATGGTGGCCATGATGTAGTTACGCTCGCCGCCATGAATGATGGCGCTGGTCTGGAACAGGATGCAGACCGAGGAGAACAGCACGAAACCTGCGCTGATCGCCAGTTGCAGACCGCTGATCTGGAAGAACATGCCCGCCAGCGTTGCACCCAGCAGCACGAAGAAGCCTGCCGTGATGAAACCGCCGAGGAAGCTCATGTCCTTGCGGGTAATCAGCACATACGCCGACAGACCGCCGAACACCAGCGCTGTCATCGCGAACGCCGAGCTGACCACTTCAGCACCGCCCTGCATACCCAGGTAACGGTTGAGGATCGGGCCAAGCAGGAAACCCATGAAACCGGTCAGGGCAAATGCCGACACCAGGCCCCACGCCGAATCACGGAGTTTGTTGGTTAGGAAGAAAAGACCGTAGAAGCCGATCAGCACCACGAAAATGTTCGGGTAGCCAACACGCATCTGCTGGGCAACGTAGGCCGTCACACCGCTGAATGCGAGGGTCAGGGCGAGCAAGCCGTATGTGTTGCGCAGGACGCGGCTAACCTCTAGCTGCTCAGCCTGCACGCTGTTATTAACTGCGTAATCCTGTTCGCGCATGGCGACACTCCTGTTGGTTTGAAACGTTCAGTCGCAAAGATCATAACAGACGCTCTGTAACAAGCCATGCAGAGAGTTTGACAGTGTGTTTCATTCAGGTATTATGGCGCCCGCAACGCAAACGGAGGTGTGGCCGAGTGGTTTAAGGCAACGGTCTTGAAAACCGTCGACTGTAACAGGTCCATGAGTTCGAATCCCATCGCCTCCGCCATCTTTATACGACAAAGCCCTGATTTTTCAGGGCTTTGTCGTTTCTGGCGTTTGGGAATCAGCACTGCTCGTTGAGGGCGTTACAAAACTATTTGGTAACCGTTACAAAACTTTCCAGCTTTCCCCCTACTCCAGCGTCCTGTCGATCGTTAAATATCCTTCATGTAACAGGCTGCTACGCTGACCTCATAGCTGAGGATTCGCGATGCCAAATTCAGACCTGCTCCCTTCCCTACTCTTCAAGATCAACGAAAACCAGCTCGCTCTCGAAGCCGCCATCCTGGAGCTTTCGAATTGGGTCGAGCAGCGCGGCTCAGCCGAGGTTGCCGACAACGTGCGCTGCGCTCTTGAAGCCATCGACAAGAATGAAAAATTCATCAAGATGACGCTCGCGGTGATGATGACGCCAGAGTGACAGGACGAGAGAGCCGCACTCGCCCTAACAATGAATCGCCCCGGGCTTTCTAGATACATCCGACTGACTGCTTTGGGCCGTTTTTTGCCTGTGCTGACAGGCAGCTATGACTCCGCTGCTGCCGATCAAAAAGGACCTTCACCCAAAGCGGACACTAACGTCCACTCAAGCCGAAAATTGGAACACAGCGTAAATTTATCCGCTGCACTTGATTATTAAGTCAACTATATAGCTAGAGTCAGTTTAGAACGCCACATATATTCATCTAATGTGCCTTGGGTATCGAATATTTTGGCATACTTGTAGTCTAATGGAAGAACCTCTGTGATACTCCCAGAAACGCCTTTTTGTCTTGGGATTGGCAACGATGCCCTGGCACCATCAACATTCACAATAATACTTCTCAACGAAATGATGTGGCTTACCCCATAAAATATATCGACCCAATGACCAGAAGCTTTGCGATCTGGATGGCAGTTTGCCCATGGCTCTTTGAAGTCTTCGCATTGCACCCCATCTTCTGACCAATCTATCTCAATCCTCAAATTGACGTCATTTCGATAGACTGCCACGGTTTTAAAATGCACTGACCTTACATCCCAATCCTGAGCTGAATCAGAGTTGATAATACTTTTCTCGATATATGCTAGCGAAGGAGTGTCGCCAATCCTAGGGAGCTCGCCATCTACTTCACTTGCATCAATTATTATTTTTACAAAATTGTATAGCTCATTAGTTAGTTTATCTTTTACGTCTTTTCTTTTGGCCGAATCAGAGTATATCTCTTCAGTTAATTCATACTGGATTGGCCATCTTTTATGTTTCAAATCAAATGGCAGATCATCTGGCTTCCCATATGCAGTATTCATGATGTTTAGAACGCCGGCATCGCTATTTCTTGCAAGCGCGTAACCTAGCTCAATCATTACATTTGAATTTGGGAATTTTTTTTGGCCATCTGCTGATGTCGCACAAAAACTGATATCAGCTATAAATACCTGGCTGCTATCGATTTTTTTAAATATAGTAAAAGCAATATCTGGCGTTCCTGGCACACCAGCTGTATCGCTATCAATCCTTACAGACTCTCCGTATTCTGGCTCTGCGCTTAATTTTCTAAGTGCGTCTTTCAAGCAATCCCGAATGAAGTATCGATTAAGCTTTCCATCCAGATCACTTTGCCAAGAATAAAATACTGTAGCTTCCATGACTTCTCCTAATTTAACGTTTAACCTGCGAGGCAGACCAAAGCAAAGTCTTTGTCTGTCCGGCGAACGAATCGAGCGATAATTGAGCGCATTGCTAGCTCTATGCTCCGGGTTTATTTATATTGTGTATTAAATGTTTCGGAGAGAATTCATGAAGATACTCATGACTGATGATAAAAATACTGTCGAAAGTTTCAAAGGCCTTGCTGCGACGCAGCAAATCTTCTAAAAAATTTGCTGCGACGTGCGGCTTGACCGTAGGAAGTTGCCAATTATCATAAATGAGAAGCCAGTTTGCTTCATATCTTTTAAATTCTGTTGCTGTGACTATAGGTACTTTCTTGTTGACGAAGTAGAGCATGGCTTCGGCCCACTCGCGCTCCGGTGCGTCACCTACCCAACCGCTCCCACACTCATCGGCCTCAATTTCTTGGCGGAGCTTCTTGCCCTTTTTTACGCGCTCTCCAGGGGCGGCGTGTGGAATAAAATAGATGCCTTTGCCTACTCCTGATTCTCTGATGAAACTCGACATCGCAGCATTTTGCGAGACAGCTTCAATGTGCTCAATGCCTATAGAAAAAGACGAACAGTCAATTACGAAATCAGGCTTGTCATTGTGTGTGACAGATAGCGGAAAGAGCAATTTTTCATGAGGAATGGATGATAAAAAGTATGCCAAGCCATAACGCTCAACGTGCTCTGTTGTTCGGCCTTCCGAGCGCAAGGGAACATCTATGTCTAGCATCGATAGCTTGGCTATAAGCTCTTCTGGACTTGCCGCACGGATAGGTATTTTCATTTATAGTTAACTATAAGTAAGTGATACATATAGGGTAATGTTTTTTTCGCCACCTGTGTCGTGTGACGTTCCTTGTCCATGTCTACCCCCCTTGAACTAATTGAGTCCAGCGCTAGAAGCGCGACATGGGCAAAGGAAAGAAAACGATAAAACCCGCTCGGAGGTTACGACGTCATTGGCAGTATGTCTATGGCCGGCTTTGGGTTGATCGCCCCGTCCGTAAACGTTCGCTTCTCACCGTTTTTGGCCCCTCCCCCGGCGCCCTGCCGACTATACCCTTCATCCCTCCCCTCACGATTGACGATTGCTACGCTGACCTCATAGCCGAGGATTCGCGATGCCAAACTCTGATCTGCTCCCTTCCCTGCTCTTCAAGCGCAACGAAAACCAACTCGCTCTCGAAGTCGCCATCCTGGAGCTTTCGGACTGGGTCGAGCAGCGAAGATCGGTAGATGTTGCTACTAAACCAAGTCCGTGGACCTATACCAACTTCTAAATATTATCCATCGCAATTTTTCTTAGCCGCAGCAATCGCCTATCCTTTGCTAAAGATGGTTTAGACTCAACAATTTGATCAAGAATATTGGCAAGCTGATAAGGAGGTATAGTATGTTCCGAAAGTATTTTATCTAACAACATGAGCATCGCTTCGGGATGCTGAGTTGCCGAGGAGACTTCTGGCTCCTTTGATGAACTATAAAAAAGCGTATCGCAACGTTTTACCGTGGTCAAAAACTGAAATACCAGTTTAACTACATCTGGAAAACTATGCGGAGCTTTTTCAGTCAAGTGCAGAAAACCATTTGTCGTTGCATGACTCAGATAACGCAATTCACGAGGCCAGGCTTTAGTTAGAAAGCCCTTTCCAAATGTTTTCCAAGCACTCTTTGACGTCATCAGCAATGCTAAGTATCTTAAAGCCTCGGCCCTACCTGCATCGTCAGTAATCTGTAAAACCCCTCTGACCTCATCAAACTTTAGAAATCGGTCATCTTTAAGTCCATACCGACAAGCTAAAACGAGATGCTGGTGCAAAATTCGGGAGATCCCTCGATCCCACTGCCATCTCTGGATATTGTCAAATAGACTTATGAAGCTTCTTTTTATTTCTGCGAATAGTTCCGGTCGAAAATGTCGAGAATCAAAAAGCCTTCCGCTCCATGCCGCCTCAGCGAAATCATTTCCGCTTTGAAATAGAGGTAAAATATTTCTTTTTACCCACTCAGGCTCAATCCAAAACAACCAGTCCAACCTTACTGCAATCTGATGTACAGCATGACTTAAATATTGAGACTTAGTGGAGAGTAATAGTTCAAGCCTCACCTTCAACTCAGGGGGGACACCTTCGCCAGATTTTAATTTGTGGCGACTATATACTGAAAATAGTGCCTCCGTCATTCTGCCTAAAGGAGAGTTTTGAGCACTTTCGCGTATTGGAACTGAATAGGGTAACTCTACACCGGCTCGACGAATAGACACAATAGAGCTTTTTAAAGTTTCATCCCCAGCCACATTGAATAGCTCAATTGTCTTATCCCATACAAGCAACGCAAATTCAGGAAGTGCGTCATACATAATCAGAAAATGATTTAGAACCCACTCCGAATAAGCTTGTGACAGCTGAGCAATACTATCCATGGGAAGCAGGATTAATCGCCTTGCAGCCTGCATCGTCAACTTAGCCGGTGACTTGGGCCAACCAGTTAATAGTTGCTGCCAAAGAGCTATTGGGTAAACCCCTCTCTTGGCGTCAAGCACCAAGCTTTTTAACGCTCTCAAGGGGGCAATTTCAACAAGACCTGCAAAAGGCCGCTGCTCAACAAGACTAAAAAAATCACGCTCTACTTCTGCTTGCGCGATAGTAGTGATTTGATCAATTGGGCACGCCATAAGGATACTGGCATTTTTGTCTGTGGTTACCCATCCAGATTTGCCAATTTTTTTCCTGAACTCACCACTCTCAATCCTTGCGCTCCCCTCATAGCTTTGTCGAAAAACCTCAAGTTGCTGCTGAGATTTTTTTGATAGTTTGCACCCTTGCGCCTCAAGCCCCCCGAGTAACTCCCCAACGGAATACAGATGGTAGCGCTCACTTTGTTCTGACGTGTATTCGGACTTGACTGGCGGCCCGTCAATTATTCGCCGCTCTATTTGACATTTTTGCTGTTTTGAAAAGCCGCCCCAATTGCTGACTAGCAACTCAAGCACCTTATGTCTATAACTGAACCCCCAAAACTCTTCACTCGTCGATTTTAGAAGATCAATAAAAATTTCGTTAGAATTAAAGAGACCGGGGCACAACATCGCAAACAACTTTAATGAAGAAAAAAATAAAGCCTCATTTTCAGGCCAGCTATCGTATTCCCTCCTTGCTTTTTCCGGACATACCAATACCAGCTTAGCAAACAGCCTTGAATAAATTTCTAAAAACTTGTCAGCACCTTCTTTTAAATCATCACCGTCATCGCGAAACAAATCAACCGGAGGAAAATAATTTAGCTCCGGGGCAAGCTGAACCATTCTGAGCAAAGCATTTCGCCAAACAATTAAAACCTCAGGCAAAAAATCTGCCGACACCTCAATTTCTTCACTATGAAAAGAAATCAACACCAAGCTAACATCAGTTGTGACTAGTTCCCCGAGCACAATCGGCTGGGTGTGACGAAAACGCCGATTAACCGTTAAGCTCGGCCGTATGGCCTGTTCCAAATACCGCAGAGTTAAAGAGTTCCATCCTAGCTTATCTAGCTTATCTTTTAGATAATACCACTCAATGTCTTTATCTAAACGCAACTTATGATTATTTTCATCAAACAAAATACTCCAATGGCGAACTACCTGATCAGATAACTTATCAGCAACCTCCCACAACTTATTTTCAAGCATTCTGAGAAGATGGGCATTTAATCCTGTTTTTCCTGCTGCCCACCAAATTGCCCACGGCTCATTTAAGTTTTTCACTAGCCAGGCGGCAAGGTAC
Source organism: Pseudomonas sp. B28(2017) (assembly GCF_002113025.1). Lineage (GTDB taxonomy): Bacteria > Pseudomonadota > Gammaproteobacteria > Pseudomonadales > Pseudomonadaceae > Aquipseudomonas. Next base: position 217,771 of record NZ_NEJH01000007.1, read on the forward strand.
CTCATTCGCGTAGAAATTAGCTCTGTTGTATTACCAACTAGCCCCTGCCCCTGCCCCCGCTTAGTCTGAGTAGCACCTTCACCCGGTAAAAACGAAAGGAAATCCGCCCCCCAATATTGTGGCTCACGGCTGTCATAATTTATCAATGGATCATTTTCTAAGCCGTAGTAGTCTTGAGGACTATAATCATACTTAGACGACTCCACATAAGCTCTGACAACCTCTGGCTTTGCGTTTCTTACATACGGATCAAAAACACAAAGCCATTCTGCGCTTGGTGTGGGCTCAGCTTTATAGAACAGCTCCGCCCCAGAAGCAGAACTAATTAAATGGGTTACTTGCCCCCGCTGAAAGGCTGATAAATCACGCGGACTTTTACCAGCCAGCTTTAGTACACTTGCCCTCCAGCTGGAGGAATCCTCGGAGTAGTCAGCCCAAGCACCTATAGAACTCCAAAGATCATCGAAATCATTAAAAGCTATTCCGTTTACGCCTTTATGGCGCCAGTTCTGATCTACACGCTCTTGAGTGCCACGATCAAACGCGTAGATGGAGCCGCCAACACCTGCACTTTTTGAGTGCATCCCTTCAAGTAAGTACCTCACTGGCGGATCCTCTGCGCTATACCCCAGAAGGACTATCACATATTGTTGAGCAAGATGCTTTATAAAACGATTCGCCCAACCGTCCGCAAGGTATGCTCGACCAAAATCAGCACTACTAATAATTAACCTAGACTTATGATCACTAATACTTTTCCCAGCAAGTCGACCATGAAGATATATAACGCCTTCAGGAAGCACGCCAGACGTAAGGTCTGGTAAAGCCGGTTGAACATGGGTCAGCACACCTCGCTGCGCCTGTTCAAATAACAAATCAAAGTTTGTTGTCACCACTTGTGGGTTCTGATTTGAATTTTTAGACAATCGTAAAATTGCTTTATGGTTATCTATGAATGTACTTTTTTTTAATCTTAGTGCGGAGCTTACTTCCTGCTCAACAGCAAGCAGACCATATTCTTGTTGAAGCAAATAAAATACCTGATCGAAAGAGAATGGCAGCGTGTAGTCTGGCGGGCATTCTTTACTACAGGCAATTTCGATCATTTTCTTATAAGCGGATATAGGATTCTCGGATTGATTGGAGACACCGAGACCTTTCATAACTTCTAGCGTCAATTTCAAGAAACTAGGGAATCCAGCAGGTATGGATACCCCAGCTCCACAGAAAAAGACCACGCGCCCCTCTTCGCGAGCTGAAATCAACGAGTCTGGAATATCTGGGCCGTTCTCAAAAAAACGCATGCTCGCCAAATCCTTTGAAGAGTGGAATTCAGTGAAGATTATCCTCTGTAAACGGTTAAGTCAGCCCTATGCAAAATAAAAGCACCTCGTCTGCCCTCTGACCTGTACTCATGACTGAGAGAATCTGCAAGTGACATTTCAGAAAAACCGTGAGTCGCAGTCAAACTTAGAAGTACAGACGATCTTCAACTCGAAGGACAGATCTTGCAGCATATAGGTGCGGCCTGGTGACAGCAGACGTCTGGAGCTTTGGATTAATAGCAGTCATTTCAAAACAGGCCTCCAAATGCTAAAGGTTCCCAGTTCATGATCACCAATTCACCGCTGATCTCGGCCTTGCCCTGGCGTTGGTTGGTCGTGGTGTAGCGAATATCCAACGTCTCGAAATGAAAGCCCTCGAATACCCGCCGGATGTCCGGGTGGTCGTTGATGCTGACCATCACCCTGCCCTTGCAGCGGCGCATGAAATCCGCCATGCGTTCGTAGTTCTCGAAAGGAAAATCCACCCCATAACCGGCGGTCTGCCAGTACGGCGGGTCCATATAGTGGAAGGTATGGGCGCGATCGTAGCGTTCAGCGCATTCCAGCCAGGGCAGGTTTTCCACGTAGGTACCAGACAGACGCTGCCACGCGGCCGAGAGATTTTCCTCGATGCGCAGCAGGTTGATTGATGGAGTGGTGGTGGCGGTGCCAAACGTCTGCCCGGACACCTTGCCGGCGAAGGCATGGTGCTGCAGGTAGAAAAAGCGCGCGGCGCGCTGGATGTCAGTGAGGGTTTCCGGGCGGGTCATCTTCTGCCACTCGAATACCTGGCGCGAGCTGAGTGCCCACTTGAACTGACGCACAAACTCTTCGAGGTGGTTTTGCACCACGCGGTACAGGGTCACCAAATCGCCGTTGATGTCGTTGAGGACTTCCACGGGCGCCGCCTGAGGGCGCATGAAATACAACGCGGCGCCGCCGGCAAAGACTTCGACGTAGCATTCGTGAGGGGGGAACAGCGGGATAAGACGATCGGCCAGGCGGCGTTTGCCGCCCATCCAAGGAATGATAGGTGAAGACATAGAGAGCAAGACCTTTACTGTATAAATAAACAGGTGCTAGGCTCGCTCTGCTTTGTGCACAGAGCAGGAGCCTTGGCGGGACTTGCAGGGACAATCTGCGGGGACGGTGGCCAAACTGGATGTTGACGCATCCAGCCTGGCCGCTCCTTTTACTTTGATTTTTGAAACTCTGACTCGGGACGACTCACGCGCCCGAGCAATCAGTCCGGCACTTCAAGCACAACTTTCTGCGGCTTGCCGGAGGCCTTGGCCTTGCCCTCCTTGCCGCCATTGCACTCCACCGACACCGTCCACCCCGACGGGGTAAAAGTGTGATCCACCGACTCCACCAGGTACTCGCCATCGAGCCCGCGCTTGAAGCCCTGCGCCGCGATCATGATTTCGGCAAACAAGTCAGTGCGCCCGGGCAGGTCGAGGCGTACCGAGGCGGTCGAGCGATTGAACGCGGCCAGGCGTGCCTTCGCCGCTTCGTCGGCCGCCGACTTGTCCGGGTAGAGATGACGGTCGGTGTGCACCGGTGGCAGCCCTTCCGGCACATTCGGATTGTCCAGGTGCGAAATCAGCAGCTCGCCACTGGCCGGGTCCTGATACTGGGTGCTGACGCCCTGGTGCGTGCTACGGTCGCTCAAACGGAACTGCCAGCGGGTCACGTCGCTGCGCTGCAGGGTGATGACCGCCAAGGACTTGCCACTGGCGCTCTGCCCGCCTTGTCGCGGCAAGACCAGCAGCTTGCCGTCGGCCACCTTGGCGGTGCAGTCGTGTTTCTTGGCCAGACGGGTGATGAAGTTGAAGTCCGATTCATTCATCTGGTCCACGCGCGGCACCCGGGTGTCGACTGGGCATGACGGCTGCCAGCCATTGCGCGCGGCCACGTCACCGACGATCTGCGCCAGGCTGACATACTCCCAACTGCCGCTGCGCGTGGTTTTGCCGCTGCCGCGCATATCGCTGGCCTTGCCGCTGATCACCAGCGTGTCCGGCGGGCCAGAAACCGCCACCTCATCCACGGTGTAGCGGCCCAGGCGCGTCAGGTCGGCGCCGGCATACCCCAGGTAGACTTCGATGTTTGCGCCACGCACGGGCAGCGCCACCGCGCCGTCACGGTCGTCGATGCGCAACTCGAACGAATCCGACGCCATGCCGGGACGGTCGGACAGCTGCAACGAAACCAGCCGATCATTGATCAGCGCGGTAATGTCGGCGCCGTCGGCGACGATACGAAACAGCGGTTGCATAGCCATACTCCAGACAAGAAAAAGCCCGCACGGAGCGGGCTGGGTGATGGGATCAATCCCACAGTGAAATCACGCTGTCGGGCTCGATCACCAGGTCCGGCAGCGTGATCAGCAACCCGGCGCGGAACGGTTGCGGCTCATCGGCCAAGCCTTGGTTGGCCGCCAGCACCGCCTCGACGCTGCGGTTCAGATGGCCGTAATAGTGGTGGCACAGGGTGTCGAGCAGATCCCCGTCAGCCGTTCTGCAGGTCATCGCCATAACGGACGAACTCCAATGAAAAGCTTTGCTTGCGCGGGATAGCCCCAGGCAGCAAGGCGCTTTGTTCCTCGTCGATCTGGGTCAAACACCAGTTGCCCAGCACCTCGCCGTACCCGGTGGTCAGGTTCAGCGGCAGCAGCTTGGCGCCAATGCTGCGCAGCGTATCCAGCTGCTTCAGTCCACCTTTGTGGCCCGGGTAAATCGCGCCCTTGAGGGTGATTTTCTCCTCGCCCAGCCCCACGGCCTGTTGCGCCGGGCGCCGGGTCAGGCGCTCCTGCGCGGCCCAGCGAAACGAGGTTTGCCGCCGCAGTTCATCGAAGGCGGCGGTGTCCAGGTTGAAGTAATACGGCCGCTCATTGGCTTTCAGCGGGTAGAGAATCAGCAGGTGCGGAAACGGTTTCACCGCCTCCGGCATCGGCGTCATGTCGCCGGCAAACCATTCCGTCGGGAAAATATTACCCAGCGCGGCATTGGCCTTGCCGGCCACCTTGTTGAACGCCGCGCCAAAGCGGCCAATCTGTTCAGTCAGCGCGGAGAAGTGCTCATCGAACTGCGCCAGCGCGCGCTGGGTCTGGTTGTAGTAGCTGGCGACCTTGCCGATCTTGGCCTGCGCCGAGTTGATCACATCCTGCAGACGCCGGGTCTTGTCGCTCAGGTCGTCACTGATAAAGGGCAGATTTTCCAGCGCGTCGGCCGCTCCGCTGATTTCATTGAGCGCGCCATTCATGGGTCCGGTCATGGACTCCAGGTCAGTGCGCCCGGCCTCCCCCGCGTCGACCATGTACTTCAGCCCGCCCTGCAGGTGCTGCAGGTAGGTCTTTTCATCCGCCATTTCACTTCCTTAGCCCACGTGGGGGGCATCAAACAACTGCCGGGTGCGCGCCTCCCGGGCGAAGTCTTCAAACTGACGGCGCAGGTGCGGCATCAGCTCCTGAGCCAGCTGCGCCGGGTCTTTCACATCGCCTTGCACGGTAATGACCGGCGCCGGGGCGAAGGTAAATTGCTGATCGACCTTCGGCCATTCGGGTGTCTTAGTCGCGGTGCTCGACATTAATGCCGCCGCCGTGACCGGCGCGGCGGAGGCGTTTTCCATTGAACGCACGACCGCGCCAACGCCTTGGCCGGCGGCCATGGGAAAGATGCCGAGCGGTGCTTTGGCCGGCGTGTCCGGCCCGCCAAACAAGGACTTGCCCATGCTCGCGCCCACGTCACCGCCGCCCATAGACCCGAGCCAGGCACCGATCATCCCGCCCACTGCGGTACCGAGCAGCGGAATGAAGGACCCGATGGCGGCACCGGCCGCTGCACCCGCCAAGCTACCGGCCAGGCTACCTGCCGCCTCGCCGTAACCTTCGGCCTTTTCATCACGGGTGGTCGCGTTCTGGTAAGTGTCCAACACCTGAACACCGGCACCGACTGCCGCCAGCGCGCCGCCCACTTTCATCAAGCGCGCGCCCTTGCCCCCCCGACGTCTCGCGCCTTTACCCTTCCCGTCTTTGCCGTGATCCAGCCCGTCGTCATCGCCGTCATCCGCGTTGGTCACGAACACCCGCTGCACGATGTTGGACCGGTCACCGGCCGAACCACGGACGATGTTCACCAGCCCCCGGCCGATCTTCAGCGCGGCCCAGGCCTTGCCCAGCACCAAGGCTCCGGCTGTGAGTGCCGCCAAGCCCAGCACTGCCTTCGGCGTTTCCTCGGACAAGGCGGTTAAGCCGCGCGCCGCGCCGCCGATCCCGCTGGCCAGCGCATCCGTCGCCGGACGCAGGGCATCCCCAATGGCACGTAGCGAATCGTTGAATGCTTGACCGGTTTCGGCCCAGCGTTGTGACGAGGCTTCGCGCCGCTCGCTCAGGTTTTTGTCGAGAATGTCCTTGCGCGGGCCGTCGGGGTCCGAGGCGCCCTTTTTCAGCTCGGCGTAGAATTTCTTGTTCTGGGTGTACGCCATTAGCGCCGTCTTGACCTGCATGTCGGCAAACAGATCGCCGGTACGCAGGGTGGCCGCCAGTGCATCGGCCATCGCTTGCGCCTTGGCCGGGTTGGTCTCCTGGTTGATCCGGGTCAACCCTTGCGCCAACTGGTTGGCCTTTTTCGGATCGGTCTTTTCCACATACCGGCGCGCCAGTTCAAAACTGGCCTCGAAGGTCGACATTCCCTTGGCAATGGCAGCGTTCATCGAGCCCTGATAGTCAATCCCGGCATCGGCATAGCCTTTGACGGTTTCCCCCGAGCCGATTTTCGCGACCCAGTTTTTCAGGTTGTTCGCCGCCTCATCGGCGCTGCCGGCGCTCTTGATCTGCACCTGCAGCATGGCGCCCAATTGGGTCACCGCATCCTGGCCGGTGATGCCGCTGCTGGCCATCTGCGCCAACAGTTCCGGAAACCACTTGGCCATGTCAGCCGCCTCGAAGCTGCCTTGCTGGCCCAGCAGCGCGACCGACGCTAGGGCCTGTTCCATTTTCTGCGGGTCGGTGATCCTGGCGTTGTTCTGCATCGCCAGAATCATCTTCGCCGTGTCGGTACCCGATGCGCCCTGCCCGACCGCAAACTTGGCCGCCACCGGGGCGTACTTCAACGCCTCGGCCAGCTCCATGCCGCCGCCCACCAGCTGGTTCACCAGGTCGGCGACTTGGGTGTTGGCCATGCCGGTGTCTTTTGAGGTCTGCACAATGTCGCGGGCGGTGTTCACTTCCTGCGGGGTGTTGGCGGTACCGGACTTGATGGCGATGTCACGAATGATCGCCTGAAAATCCGCACTGACCTTGGTCGGCACGGCGGCCAGGGTGGTACCGGCCACCGCCGTGCCGAACCCACTGCGCAGACTTTCGCGGCCCTCCTCGACCTGCCCCAGGCCTTTGGCCTTGAACTCGGCATTGCGTACCACCTTGCCCAGCGCCAGGTACTCCTGACGCAGGCGGCCGACTTCGACACCCTGCTTGCGCAGGCTGTTGGTGTTGGTTTCCAGTTTGCGCAGCAAGGCATCGGCATTGGCCGCCCCACTGTCGTGGGCTTTTTTCCATTCATCGCGCAGACGCATGGTCTCGCCGATGACTTTCTGTAGGCCCTTGGCGCGGGTGGTTTGCGCCTCAAGCTTTTTCATTTCGCCGCTGACGTTCTTGAAGGCGGCGCCGAGCGAAGAATCGACGGCGCCGCCAATCACCAGCCCGAGCGAGAGTTTATTGGCTGCCATGGGGTACCTGTGTGCGAAGGGGGCTCAATCCGTGAGCCACCAGACCATCTCGGAAAACGACAGCCCCTGAATCTCGGCCGCCGAAAAGTTCAGCTCGACGGCCAAGCGTTTGGCCAGGGTCTTTTGCAGCCTGGGGTTAAACCCCGTCATCTGCTCCCAGACGAAAATAGGCGGTCTGCAAACGACGGTAATCGCGCATCAGCAGCCCCTCCAGATCTGCACGGCCAATGCTGGCCAGGCTGCAGAACAAGACCATCTCCTGCTCTTCTTCGTTGCTACCGCCCTGCAAGGTGGCGGCGCGCATCTCGCGCACCGTCGGCTCACGCAAGGTCAACTTGTCGACCTGAATGCCATTGGCCTCGCTCGGCCGGGACAGGCTGACGGTGGCGATGCCAGCGCCCAGTTGCAGCCACTTGGGCAGGATGTTGTCTTTCGCGTTGCTCATGGTGTTGCTCCTTACATGCCCAGGGCAGTCCGCACGGCGGCCAGTTGATCGGTACCATCGATGACGCGGATCGAGTTGAGGGGATCGATTTCAAACATCACGCTGCCGTCGATCTCCAGCTTGTAATAGGTCACCGCGACGGCGTACTTGAACTCGCCTTTTTCGCCCGGTTTCCAGTCCCCCGGGTCGACTTCCTTGAGGCTGCCCCGCAGAGTGGCAATCACCGCCTTGACCGCCCCTTTCTGGCCCTTGAAGGCGCCGCGGAACGAGGCGTTGAACCCGGTCAGGTCGGCCTGGCCAAAAAACTTCAGCACCTCGCGGCGCACGCCGTTGGTGATGAAGCTGGCCTCGAGTTTTTCGGTGCCCAGGTCGATCTCGACCGCCGCGTCCATGCCGCCGGCGCGGTACTCATCGGTCTTGAGCGTCAGTTTGGGCAGGGTCAGACTCGGCACATCGCCTTGCAGGCTGATACCGTCGACAAACAGATTGGTGTTGTAGAGCACTTCCGGAATCATTGGTCAGCCTCCTCAGGCAGCGGTGTCCAGCACTTCAGTGATCCACTGATCGGTCACCTCCACGCGGAAGTTCGGGTTTTCGGCCGGCGGCACGTCGGTGAACCGAATGTTCCAGTACACCTTGCCCTGACTGAGCTCGCTGGAAGTGTTCAGCTCTTCGTCGGCATAGACTTCGAAGTTGATGATCGCGCCCTGATTCTTCAGGTCGCGCATGAACGCCTGCAGGCCTTCGGTCACGTCCTTGACGTAGGTCGCGGTGATCGAACGGTCCACTGCCCACTTGTGCGCGTAGAGGATCGCGTCCATGACGATGTCCAGCGTGCGTACGCGGGTGACGAACGCCCACTTCGGGTCACTGGACAGCGTGCGGTTGCCCCACAGGCGATAACCGTCATCACGAATGATCGTGGTGATGTTGGCGTTGTTCAGTACGTTGGCCCGGCAGGAAGGATCGCCGTCGAGAAACTCGATCGGCCGTGTAGTGCCGGTGATGCCGACAAACTCCTTGTTCGACGGTGAAGCCCAGAAACCGTAGGTGGCATCGGTCCAGGCAAACAGGCCGGCGGTCCAGGCCGACGCTGGGGCATTGACCGTGGCACTGGTGCCGGTGTCCCAGAACTGCACCCCCGGGTCGACCAGGTAGGCGTGCTTGCTGCCAAAGTTGGCGGCATACGCCATCGCCGCTTCGTCGGTGGTGTTCGGCCCGTCAATGATGGCCATGGCCCGCAATTTGTCGGCCAGCGCCACCAGCTCGGTGGCCACAGCCAACGTCGATGAGTAGCCCGGGGTGATCAGCAGCCGCGGCTGGGCGTTGAACTTGCTTTTGCCGTCGAGCAACGCCTGCATGCCGGTACGGCTGCCGTCGGCCCACACCCCGCCAATGATCGCTGAGAGTTGTTCATCCGGGTCTTCAAGCAGCGGCGCGCCGACGGCGACAATCACCGCCTTGGCCCGTTTGAAAATCGCCTTGCAGTCCTGGGTGATCGCCGCATCGGCGCCCCACGCCGCCACCGCTTCACTTTCGCGGGTGATCAGCAGTAACTGGTTGTTTTTGGCGGAGGCGCCCGGGCCTTCGGTGAAGGTGTTGCACAAGCCGATGATCGAGGCAGAGGGAGTGGCGATATGCCGGGCGCCGGTGTCCACCAGGGTCACAGTGACGCCGTGAAAGAAACTCATAATGTGATGCTCCAGAAAAGAAAAAGCCCCGTCAGTGCGGGGCGTCAGGACGCGGTATTGGTCAATCCGTCCGGCTTCAGCGGTCGTTTATCGCTGGCAGGAAAGTCTGCCGAGGTGGGCCAGGCCCGCAGTTCATTGCGGTAGGTACGCCAGGCCAGTTCCGTGCTGAGCGCGGCCGGGTCGGCATCCAGATGCTTGTCGATCTCCCGACCCGCCCAATGCAGTTCATTTTCGATCCATGACTGTTCTCGACGGCTCTGCATCGCCAGATCGCGTGCAGCATCCAGCACCCAAACCAGACCGTCCCAGACATAGGCCGCACTCGGTCGCGGCAGATCAGTCAGCTCGGCCGGCAACTCGCCCGGCATCGAATGCGTCACTTCGACACCGTCGCTGGTGCGGAAAACCACGCCACGATGGTCAGGCACCACCAACCACGCCCCGTCCCTCCAGACGACCACCTGATCATCACCGGCTTGGGGTGGTTCCTCCAGCGTGGCGCCCGCCGGTAGACCGCAGCCGCGACTTACATAGATGTCGTGCTGTCCGAGGTATTCACCGGTGGTTTCACTGAAGGTGTAAACATCGATCCAGCCACTTTCATCAAAAAAGCCATTCACTAAAGTCGTCATCAATACATCCTGCAGATGTAGTTGTAAGCCACGTTGCGCATCCGCGTTTCCGTGCTCACACGGGCGACGGCGGATGGGTTGAAAGTTACAGAGAGATTGCTTGTCGCACTGACTCGTGGTGCAGCGGGGATATCACTCGTCATGTAACCACCCGCCGTAAATACGCCGGTCGCCGTATTCACAATCAACATCGAATCGTCATCTTGCAGCCTGAGTTCACCCGTCATGTTTTGTAGCGCGTCGAGCTGCAGACTCAACACCGGGCGCCCAAAGTCGGGATCGATGCCGCGCCCGCCATCCAGACCACGAATCGACTCGGCGCGCATGTCGGGCAGGAAGCCGCTGGGATACACGGCGGCCAATGCTGGGTACCACTCGACATTGAACGGCTGCCCCCCCATCAAAACGCATTTGTCGGGTGGCGTAGCGGTTGGCCATGGAAACGGCACACCGACGGGAAGCGAAAATATGGAAGCAGGATCAAAATTGCTTTCGGTCCAGATCCCCCCGAAATTCTGCGCATCAACCTGTATGTTTATTTTGCCCGAGGCGTTTTCATAGCCAATGTAGATTTTGTTGGCGTCCTGACCCGCCACCCCGCCTTGCTGCACGGGAGTGAAACCCAAAGCAGGTTGGTACGCAGCAGGGTCAAAGTTACTGGTGTCCCAACCCGTTACCCATTCACTGAATACGTATCCCTCTGGGGTCTGAACACCGCCACGGGTGTAAGTTGTACCGGTGTTATAGCCGATGATTTGTTGCCAGAGGGTGTCTTGGCTGACCGCAACCAGCAGGGGGGAGAATTGACACCCCTCTGGAACGTTCGGCCCGGGGTTCACCCGGTAAATGCCCACGGTGGTGATTGTGTTTATATCGGTGCCATCGGGAAGGACAATCCCCCCCTGCCCCCAGCCATATGCCCCCGCGAGCAATACACGGCCTGGCGTGTCATCTTGGGGAGAGGTTTGTTTAACCAGATCGGTTGAGTCCCAGGTGCTTTCCCATTCGCCCCAAACACCGGCCGTCAAGGCCCGGCGGTGTAGGGTGTGGTCAGCATTCCCATAAATCTCCTGGAAGGCGTATTGACCGGGTGTAATCGCCGAGACGCGAACCCAACCCTCATAGATTCCGCCTCCTGGCCCACCTGTGCCATTGCTGATGAAATAGAGAGCCGTCTCCGCGTTCAAGCCACCGATGTCAACATCACTGACTGCATAGGCGGGCCCGCCCCAGCCGAACGCTCCGACCTTCATCAGTGCATCAGGCGTTGCATCGTGCAGATCGAGTTGCACAGCAGCGGTCGCGGCGGTGCCCAGCCCGAGGTTATTCCGAGCCTCAACCACATCCGCAACATCACCCAGGTTTTCACTCACCGCCAGGGCATCGGTGATGCCGTAGCCGGCCAGGGTGGTCGGGTTGGTACCGGCGATTACGCGCCCAAGGGCATCGACGGTGACACTGCGAAACGTGCCAATGCCCACTCCATTGCCGCCCGCGATAATCTCGAACTGCAAACCGGTGCTGCCCAAGGTGATCGGCGCGTCGGTGATCAACTGCCAAAGGCTGTCGCCGTTGACGCTGCCCTGCTCGACGTGGACGAACAGCCCGGGGGTCACTTCCAGACTATTGTCGGCATCGGTGGCCCGCGTCCAGCCTTCGGCGCTGACGACATACAGGCCGTTGTCATGGGCCTCTGCCTGGGCGGTCACCAGCACCCGGTCACCGACGACCACAGTCACGTCATCGAGGGTCTGCACATTGCTCAGGGTGATGGGGACCGTGGCCGCTACCCGCGCTGACTGCTTGTGATCCAGTTTGGCCAGTTCCTCCTGGATCTTGAGGTCCACGTATTCACGCGTGGCCAGCACCACCGCCGGGTCGATCTTCAGCACGATGTTCGCCGAGCTGCTGACGATGAAGTTCATCCGCACCACTTGGGTCTTGCCACTGCCTTGGTCCAGCAACGGTTTGTAGCTCGGCGCGCAGTTGGCCACCGCCACCAGGTCGCCGTCGATATCGTACAGGCCGATCTCGCGAATCCACTCACCGCCGACTTCGGGCGGAATGATCTGCTCGGTGATCACCGTGTTGGGGTTGGCCGGATCGACACGGATCTGGTTGATCGGCGCCCGGCGCCATTCGTTGATCAACTGGGTCTGCAGGCGATCGGGAATCGGGTCGGTGCCGTTGGCATCGCCCAGGCCCATCTCGGTGAACATCCAGTCCAGGCCCATGGCGATGGCATTGGCGTGTTTGGCTTCACCGACTGCCGTGAGGATGGCAAAAAACTGACTGCTCTTATCAATCATAGGGATAAACGTCCAAAGTATCGGTTTCATCGACGCAAAGCGCCGGGCCAAAAGTGCCGGTCACGTCGATGTCTTGCGGGGCCGGTGGGTACACGTCGATCTCTTCGCCCTCTTGCACGCACACGGCGATGCCCAGCACTCCCTCGGTCTGCAGACTGAGCGCCAGGTTGGTCATGTGCCGGCTGACCGGACGGGCGTCGTCGATCAACCAAGCCAGTTCCTCGTACAGTTCCTCGGTGATGCCCGCGTCGTTCAGGCCGACCTCCAGGGCGAAGGTGCCGGGCACGCCTTCCGGCACGGTGTCGAACCACTCGACCACGTCGATCAGGTAGCCCAAGGGCTCGACCACCCGACGCAGCGCACCGATGGTGCCTTTGCGCGCGTGCACGTCGTACGCCGAACGGATCGCCGTGCGCTTGGCCTCCTGCGTCCAGTTGTTGTTCCAGCGGTCCACCGACCAGGCCGACGCCAGATACGGCAACAGGTGTTCAGGGCAGGTGTCGGCGTTGTACAAACTGCGCAGCGGAATCAGCGTGCTTTCGTAGTTGGCCGCTTCCACGGCCAACTCCAGCGGCGTGCTGTTGAGCGGTAACTGGCTGCTCATGTCAGGCCCCCAGCGTCACGCTGTAACCGGTGCAATACGCCGCCTCGGCCTTGCTCGGCTTGATATCAGTCCAATCCAGCAATTCAACCCGGGCGATGCCGGGAATGTGCAACTGCGCATCGATCCCCGAGCGCGCCACTTCCAGCCCCAAACGACGACGCGGGTTGATCCACTCGCCCAGGCGTTTCTGGCTTTCGGCCAGATAGGCTTCGTTTTCCGGCCCCGGTGCCTGGGGGTACAGCACTGCTTCAATGTGGTAATCGATGACCACGGCGCTCTGCACCGTGAGGCGGTCGGCCACCGGCCGCACGTCCTCGTCATTGAGGTGCAGCCGGACCTCTTCCAGCAGTTCTGGCGAGGCCGCGCCGCTGCCTTCCAGGCTGAGCACGGTGACCACCACTACGGCCGGCGATGGGCTTTCCGCTGTGGCATCGGCCACCAACCCGGAAGCGTTGCGTGCATGCAAGATGTAGCTGTTGCGCGGCCCCGCCGTGGTCAGCCCCTCATACGACAGCTGCACCCGCTCGCGCAGGGCATCGTCCTCTTCGAGCACCTGCGGCGTCGGTGGCACGGTGCTCGGATCTCCGGCCTGAATCACCAGGCGTTGCAGGTTGACGTTGGCGGCCAGGTGATCGAGGTCGGCGCGTTCGGCGTGGGCCAACAGCAAGGCCTTGCCCGCATCGTTGACCCGCGCCCGGTTCTGCAAGGCGCCATACGCGGCCTGCTCGATCAGCTTGAGCACCGGGTCGCTCTCCAGCTCCGCGCTCCAGTTGTCGCCCATGCTCAGGCGGAAGGCTTCCAGTTTCTCCTGGTAGACCTCTTCAAAATCGAGGTCTTCCAGCACTTGCGGCGGCGGCAGGGCCGCCAGCTCCATGGTCATGTCGACACCTCTAACAACACATCGCCGCCCAGGTACTGCCCGGTCAGTTCAAAGGTGATACGTCCGTCGAGGATGGCCACGGCGCGCACCCGCCCGAGTTTCAACCGCGGCTCCCAACGCCCAAGCGTGCTGGCCACTTCCGCCTGCACGGCACTTTTCCAGCCGTCATTGACTGGCAAGTCGACAAAACGCCGCAGCTTGCTACCGTACTCCGGGCGCATGCGTCGGCTGCCCAGTGGAGTGGAGAGAATGTCCTCGATGGACTGGCGCAGGTGATCGAGGCCGGAGATCAGCTGACCGGTACGGCGATCCAGTCCGATCATGTAGGTCAGCCCTCGACCGCGATAAAGTCCACCCGGCCTTCCAGGTAGCCGATGGCGGCGTTATCGTTCGACGCCACCGAGACCTGCCCCTTGGTCACCCGCAACGTACCGCTGCACTGGGGCAGGATCAGCACCCGGGAGGTATAGAGCGTGTCGCGAAACACCCGCACCGCGTCCAGCGTGGCCGGCATGGGTGGATTGGCGTCAGGCTCGTCGGGCGACACGGCGGCGCCTTTGATTTTGGTCGTCATGGTTTGCTCCAGGCATAAAAAGGCCCGCGCATGGCGGGCTGAATGTGAACGGAATCGGGTTAATGCGAGTGGTTGCTGCTGTTGCCAGTGGCGTCCATGATTTTGCCGTCACCCTGAATGTCACCCGTTACGCGTAACGGCCCGTTGATCGTGACCGCACCGGTCAGATCGATGGCGGCGGCCTGGCCGGTTATCGCGTTATCCGTAACGGCCAGAGTCGAGGCGCCGACACGGATCAGGACCTGCCCACTCGGCACACTGATGGTGTAGCTATTGGCCTGCCAGTCGTAGACCAGCGAGCCGCCATCTTCGAAGTGCCAGGCCTCGACATGATCGCGGTTGTCCGGCGGTGCCCCGGCATTGCCATACAACCCCGGGATAAAGGTCCCCATGGCCGGCTCACCGCTAGGGCTGAACAAAACGCCCTGCTCATTCATGCTCGGCACCCGCCAGTGGCGGGCCTTGCCGGCGGCCAGGCTGTGCCAACGAACCCAGGCACTGACCCAGTCACCTGACTTGACCCGCACCCGGCCGGCCTCCAGATCGATGCCGACCACCACGCTGGGCAACAGCATGGCGGCGATCATCCGGTCATGTTCAGCGCTGGGGTACCCCATTCTCCAGATCCTCCGGCTGAAAGTAGTGGTCTTCGTTGCCGATACCGGTGCAACCGTCGACGTTCAGGTACAGGCTGCCCGGAGGTTCAATCGGCCATGGCCATTCAAGTTCGCCGACCTGAAACACCTGCTTCCATTCGACAATCCACATCACGAACTGGGCCAGCTCGGGCATCGAGTCATCCGGAAAGGCATGGACATCCTGCACCTCCTCGACAAAGTCCAGATCCCAATATTGCCCGCGTAAAATCTTGCTGATCTCGGTGGCTAGAATGGCCGCCTGCAAGGCGGCTTTACTGAGGGTGGAATCAACCATGATGCACACCTGAAAACGACCAGTCAGCGACGTTTTACCACTGCCATTGTCCGTCGCTTCACCAATGTCCGTCAGGGCAAACAACACCGCCGGCAGCCCCACCTCGGCCTCCAGCTCGGGAAACGACTCGACGCTGGCCACCATCGGCAAGCGCTCGCGAAAGGTGGCCTCAATGGCGTTGTGTAAGGTCGTCAGTTCATCCATTGTTCAAACTCAGTGTGAAGGCGACCATGCCGGCGCCGTCCGGTTCGCGCTTGCTCACCTTGTAGCGGCCACCCCCTTGCTCGGTCGGCAGATCGATGGTCAGGAAACTGTCTTTATCAATCCCCGTCGCATCCACCACCCGGGCCGTGAAGGTCGGGGCCAGCACGTTGTCGGTCACGATGGCATTGCCCAGGCGCACGCTCTTCGATTTGCCACCCACGTCGGCGCCGACAAAGGGCGAGAGAAAGGCACCGAACAGCGCCACCCCATCCGGCTTGATCGCTCGGTCACCCAAGCGACCCACCAGCACCGCATCCATGCGCGCCGTGATGTCGCGGAAGCGTTCCATTCCCGTCACTGAATCAGCAACGCTTCGGCAATCCCGCCGACCGGAGCGCTCATCAGCTTGCCGAACGGCACCAGGTCACCGGTGGCCACCAGCGGATCGACCAGCACACCGCCTTGCAGGGCCACCTTCTGCCCTTGCAACAGTGCCGCATCGGCGGGCAAACGCCAGACGCCGTCGAGATGGCCCACCAGGACATCACCCGCCGCACCACTGGCAATCGGGATGACCACCGTATCAACCAGCACCAACGGCACCCCCGCCATCGCGCCACCATCTGGCGCCACAAAAGTCAGCGTGCTACCGGGGCCGGAATAATTCTTGGACATGCGTTTTTCTCCTGCACAGAAACAACAAACCCCGCACACGGCGGGGTATTGAGGTGAATCACTATTGTCAGCGGGCTTTAGTCGCTACCGCACCGACCGACTTGTTCAGGCCGCGATAGTCCAGCGCCGCGACCCCAGCGTCGATTCGCACCTTGCTCGTCACACCATCAATGGTGAAGCCCTGTTGCTGCTCCATGTAGGGCTGTTCAACGCCGTCCAGGTAGGCGACTTCGATGGTGTCCGCGCCTTGGCGGGCTGCCTGATACCAGGTGGTCGCTGAATCATCGTCAAGACGTGGTTCGGCGATCACTGCGGCGAAGTTGCGGATCGGGTTGTCGATACCGGCATTGGTATCGACGCCGGGTACGGACGCCGAGCGGATCAGTTGGTTGGTCTTGTCTTCCAGCGCCACCGGTACCAAAACAAACGCCGGGCGAATGTTCAGCGTCCGGGGCTTGCCGCCCTCGACCTGAGTTTTCTGCAAGGCCATGGCGGTCTTGGCCTTGCTCAGCGCTTCAATCGACATATTGGCGCCGGCACCGGTGAACAGGTTGTTTCGCTCGGCATCGAACAACTCTTTGCCGTCGCTCATCACCGGCGAATGGATCAGCGTGTCGTAGACCAGGTCGCCGATGGTGCCGCGCGCGGCCAAGCCCATGTTGTAGGGCACCGTGCTCAGCTGGTCGAGGTCGTCGTTGATGATCGCCTGACGGGTGATGCTGAACATTTCACCGTAGGTGGCCAGGCGGATTTTTTCGCCACGGTCACTGGTGGTGATGTATTTGTATTCCGCACCTGGGCGAACTTCACGCAGGCTCGGGAAGGCCCCCATGCCGACCCGGGATGCCACCTTAAAGTCACTCAAGCGGCCCTTTTTGGTCCACAGGTGGTAGGTCTCCGGCGCCTCGTCCCAGCCGAGCAGCACCGACTTGGCGGCGCTGTCCACCAGGATGTTGCCGAAGTCGCTGGAGTCATGGGTGAACGCCAGCCCGACCATGGCCATCGGATCAAGGGTGGCCACCAGAATGCCGCGATCATGCAGCGAAGCACGGGCCAGCTCACGCAGGCTCATGTGGTTATAGGCGTTGTCCTTCTGATTTTCCGCCTGACCCAAACGACCCGCCAGCGAGGCGCGCACCGAATCGCCGACCAGGTTGCCATTGCTGACGTGGCCATGGTGGTTAGGGCCACCCGTTGGGGTCGTGGTCGAGCCCAGCGCAACCAGCAGTTTTTCTCGCGCCATCTCGGCCGTGCAGCTTAGGTCATTGAGGCAGGTGTTGAGCAGCTCGGTGTGGCTGGTGACCAGCGAGCCGCAGAACGCGGCATTGATCGCCGTGCGGCGAGCACCGTCCGCCGCCATGACCTGGGCGCGCATCTGATCGAGAGTCAGCGCGACCGGCGCCGGATCGACAACCGGCGCTGGAGTCGGGGCTGGAGCGGGAGCCGGAGCAGGCGCTGGGGTTGGAGCGGAAGCGCGCGGATTGAACAGATTTTGTGCCGAGGTAGGCATGTTGTTGAACTCCTGCATGCGTTTTGAAGTGAGTTGAGCGGCCGCCTTGAACGGGTCAAGCACGTTGTCAGCGAAACCGGCCGCCACCGCTTCGTTGCCATCCATCCAGGTTTCAGCCTTGAGCAGCGCCTGAATGTCCTCAATCGCCTTGCCCGACTTGCGCATGTACGCCTGAATTAGCGTGCTCTCGACTTTGTCGAGTAGGTCGGCGTACTCGCGCATGGCGTCGGCATCACCCACCTGACCACCCCACGGCTTGTGAATCATCATCATGGCGTTGGCCGGCATGTTGATTTCATCCCCGGCCATGGCAATTACACTGGCCATCGAAGCGGCGAGACCATCGATGTACACCACGACCCGCGCCGAATGGCCGCGCAGCAGGTTGTACATGGTGGTGCCTTCAAACACGTCGCCACCCGGCGAGTGAATGTGAAGATTGATCTGTGACACGTCACCCAGGGCGGCCAGATCACGGGCGAACTGCTTGGCGGTAATGCCCCAAGCACCGATCTCGTCGTACAGCATCACCTCGACCACCCCGCGCTGCACCGCACGGAGCGAATACCAGCTTTCGCCGGGCTTATTCGTCGGAGTTATCGAGGCTCTCGGCCTCATCAACGACAGGTTTTTTTGGCTGTTCATCGGTTTGCGTTTTTCCATAGATCTCGTGATAGAAGTCCGAACTGAAGACCAGTCCTTGTTCCCGGTTGGTTTTGATTTCCGAAGCCCGGGAACGCTTGAGTTCCTGCGGGTTGCGCTGCCGCGCCCGCGCCACTTCCGACTCATCGGAAAAGCCTGCTTCAACCAGAATTTTCCAAGCATTGGCCTCATGGATCGGATTGATCCAAGGCATCACCGGCCCTTGGTAAATCGCGCCAAACACCGTGTCCGGATCGACGTCGGCCGGCACCTTGATCACCCCGCTGGCAATCGCCATGTGCAGCCATTCGCGATAGACCGGGCGACTCCAGTAGTCGATAAATTCGTGCTGCAGCAGGTCATAGCCCGCCTGCCCCTCGACCAGCTCCTGACGCTGTGCGGAATAGGTGCCGTCATAACTGCGCGCCACGCTGGAGTAAGTGCCCCGGGTACCGGCGGCCACCGCCTTGAGCTGGCCGTTGCGAAAGCCTTCAAGAAAAGGGTTGGGCCGGTTGCTTTCGATCATGCCAACGTCTTCGCCGGGCAGCAGGCCGTCGAACACCATGCCAGGGCCGATGGGAATGCTGCGAGCAGCGACAGCCTGGCCATTCACCGCCGATGGCGTGGTGTAGTCGTCCGGCGTGCCTTTTTTGATGTACATGGCCAGCGCCGCGCTGATCCGTGCGGCAACCCGTTCGCTTTCCTCGTAATCCTTGATGTCTGCCAGGCGAATCAGCACGGCATGCAGCAGAGGTTGGCCGCGGTTTTGACCGATGCGCTTACGGTGCGCGATGTGAATCATCTGTTCGACCGGCACGCGCTTGGTGATCAAAGTCAGCTGGAAACCGGCGGCATGCCCGGGGTGATGCTTGACCAGGTGATAGGCCCGGACCCGCCGCCACTGATTGCGCTCGATTCCTTGCACAATGCCCTTGGCTTCATCGTTGTATTCCCACGGCAGGTAATCCGGTTCCAGCAACTCCAAAGCGAAAGGCACCACGCTCAAATGCTCATAGCTGGGCACACGCCCTTTGAGCTTCTGCGCCAAGGCTTCGCCATCGCGCAGCCAGGTGCGGCACACCTGCCGCTCCATCTGCGGGCGGGACAGCTCGCCGGACGTTTCCGGGCGCAACGACCACTCGGCCCAGCGGGCCTTGATCTGCGCCGCAAATTCCAGATGCACTTCCCCGGCGTAGCTCAAGGGAAACGGCTCGACCGCGATGCCCATGCCGCCCACCACTCGCTCTTCCAGACGATCGAACAAGCCGGTGACGATGTCGTGGTCTTCGTCCAACTTGCGGCACTGCTCGCGCAAAGAGCGCGCCGAACGCTGCAGCGAGCGGTCCGCGCTGGCAGATTGTTTTTTGGCTTGGTGCGTGCGAGTCGCCTGCGCCGCTTCAAAGGCCATGATCGTGCTACGGGCACGCAGACGGTCAGCCACCAGCCCGGGAAACACCGGGGCCAGTACACGATCCAGCAGGTTCATCGGAATGTCGCCAAGGCATACGGTGGCTGCCCTGCCGCTGCGGCTTGTTGTGCCCGCACCCGGCGCTCCCATTCCAGCCGGCCAGCGCGGATTTCCTCCAGGTCATCCATGATTAACTTGCGACCGTTAAAGAGGATTTCCTTTCCCTGCAGGATGGCCAACTCGGCCTCCAGATAGCGGTCCACCATGTCTTGAGCGGTTATAGCCATGCGCCTTGTCCTGTATTAAGCCAGCCGCCCGACTCGGCGGGCTGGTCGGGTGATTGTTCAGGCTCGACCTCAGGCACCGACACCGGAGCCGATATCGGAGCGGCAACAGTGGCCGGTTTGCTTTCTTGCTCGTAATTCACCGGCACAGTCCAGGTGCCTGACGGCAACTGCTGCGCGAGCAGGTCGAGATTCATGCCAAAGCGCTGCTGCGTTACACGTAACGCCGCCAAGGCATACACCAGGCAATCGAGCGCTTCGTTTCGGCGCCCGCCTGCGTCCCAACGCTGGACGCGCTGATGCTTGACGATCACCCATTTACGGCGCTCGGCGGTGAGTTGTCGCAATTCGTCTTCGCCGCAAATCATCTCGTTGGCCGGCAGGTGGATACAGCCAGGCACAGGCGCGCCCGAACCGTCCGGCTGCATCTTGAGACGGCCATAAATCAGCTCTTTGGCATTGTCGGTACCCACTTCGACCAGGTACGCACGCCCGCCTTTGACCTTGGTTTTCTTACGCGGCCAGGTCGCAATCGGCTTGCCGTAAGTCGAAGCACCAAATACAGGGATCACCCACTGGGTGCCGTGCTTGATGCATTCTTCACGTACTTCATCGCAGTAGTGACCACCTTGGTCCCAACACCAACGCTCGACGCCCATCACCGTGCCATCCGCCCGGGTGAAGGTCTTGTGGATCTCGACGCCGACCTTGGCCCGTAGCTCGATGCTGCCCGGGTCACCTTGCAGCACAAACTTATGGACCAGCCACGCTTCCTCACCCGCGCCAAACGCCCAGACCCGGCCCTCATAGCGGTCATCCTGGGTATCAATACCGCCGAACAGGGCAACCGCTTTGGCCGGCACTTGCGGGTATATCTCCCGGCGTGCGTGCAACTGCTGCCATTCCAACTGCTCGCCTTGGTCCTCTTCCCAAGCTTCGCCCAGGGTGGTGTTGACGAAGGTTTTGAGCTTGCCCCGATCCTTCTTGATCTTGAGCCATTCCGTGACGACTTCGGCCCAGGTCACAAACTCCGAGTACACCGTCCAGATATGAAAAGTCACCGAACGCGGTGACGGCATTGAAGTGTCCACATCGGTGAACCAGTCCATGCCGTCACGCGTCCAGATACCGGTCCGCTCGCAGATATAGCGACCGTTGACGGATGCCGCGACCATTTCGTGGTATTCGAAGGTACAGCCATGGCCGGACTCGCACAGGTACCAGGCCTTCACCACTTGCCCCAGTTCGTCCACGGCCCACTTGATACCGAACGGCGTAGCCGGGTCGCCCCACTTCAGGTATTGCTCGGTACCGCAGCACGGGCACTTGATGTTGAAGCGAAGAAAGTGCGGGGAGTCGTTGGCCGCCCGCGTGATCTGGCAGCCCTCCCCCGAGGTTTCCTCATTGTCGTCAGCGACAACCACTGTCGTCGGGGTCGATCCGCGTATGGACTTTTTGAACGTGGCACCTTCCAGGCGCTTGTCGCCAAGAATGGTGGGAGCACCCTCACCCTCGATGTCGGCGTTGAACTTCGACAGCTCGTCATAAATCACTTCATCCGGGCTTTTCTCCCGATAATTTTTCGCCGCCGTGCCACCCAGGCACCACAGCATCTTGGCGTTATCGAAGCGCTTTTCATCCAGTGTGTTATCGCGATGCTTTACCCCATACCAAGGTGCCAAGGCACGCACCACAGGACTGTCACGAATCATCGTTTCGATGTGCCGCTTCATCATGCCGTCAGCGTCGCCATCGGTTGGGCACCAGACGATGACGTTGCGTTTCTTGTGCTGGACCTTGTAGCCCATGTTGGCCACCAGCATTTTGGTATAACCAACCCGCGCCGACTTCAGCACGTTGACTTCACGGATCAGGTCGTTACCCATCGCGTTGAGAATCGCGACCTGAAACGGCGCCGTCGTCCAATCGCCTTCCTGATAGGACGACTCGGACGACAGATAGAAATGCTCATCGGCCCATTCAACCGCTGTTCGCGGCGGCTCTTTGTAGAGCCCGGCGAGTCCCTTGCGGACCCCCTCAACCAGCGCCCTCATCCAAGGTGTCGACAAACTCATCAAGCAACTCCGGCAAAAGATCAGCCAAGCCGACCGCATCGTTACGCGTCACGGCGACTTCGCGCTGGATCGCCTCAAGGTGACGCACCTCGATGTCGGGACACTTGCGCTTGACCTTCAAGTGCACGGTGTCGAGGGTTGACCCGAGCTTTGCGCTCAGGCGAGACAATGCGAACAAGCAAAAATCAACCGGTACCAGCTTCTTGGCCTTCACCTTGTTGCGCATTTCCTGAGCGTCCGCCTGCTCAGTTGTCAGCCGCAGTTTTTGCTGCGCCTGTTTGTATTCAATGAGCGGATCGATCGGATCACCGTTGTCGTCAACAGGTTGGTCTTTTGTCACCTGATGCTTAAGCCGGTTATCCAGCACCGACCGGACGTCGTAGAAGACATCACGGCCGATCTTCGCAACAGGCTGAACGCCCCATTTATCAAAGGCCTGAGTCGTGATGCCGAGGCTGGTAGCCATACGCGATTTGTTCAACCAATGAGGCTCGCGAGAGATGGTCGGATTGGCCATGAACTAAACAACAACCTCGATTCAAAAATGGGTCATATATAGCGAAGCAGCGGGGCCCGAATTACCCCCTAGCCCCCACCCCCTCGGGAGGACCCGTTAAATTCGTGCGGGGCAAACAAGTCAAGCAATACAGGCACAGAAACAGCCTTTCTTGCGATCTGTCAGGGTTTGGCAGTGGCCATTGCATCGGCAAATGCACCGCGGAACTCAGCGCCGTAGTGTGCCTTGCAGATGTTGTTGGCGATCTTGAAGAACGGGAAGATCGTGCGGTACACCGGCGCGCTGCGGCTGAACACAAACACCGGCCGGACCGCATCGCCGAACGCGGTTTCTTTGCGTTCCCATACACCCTCCGTCCCATCGACAGCACCTGTGAAGTAACGCTGGGCATTGCCCTTGGCTTTACTGCGTTTGCTGCTGGTGGCATTGGCTTTGTAGCCGCGCCGGCTCTCTGCCGCACCGAGGCCCGATAAGATTTTGTTCATCAGACCGCGCGACACGTTGCCGTACCTATCGAGGACATTCGGACTGGGAATAGCGTATTGACCGGACCTCATCAAGCCGTTCGAGATCAGAGATTTTTCAAAGCGCTTATGCGGACGTGGGCCACCCCGGACGGTCTGCTGAAGATAGGTGTCAGCGGGAATACCCGAGGTCCAAGAGTCCTTGAAGTACACCTCGGCCGGCTTGCTTTTGGTGGCCATTTTAGTGAATAGGCTGTTCATCGTGGTTCGGGTTGGCCGATCCAGACGCTGTGCCATAACGGCCAGTTCGCCCTTCTTGACCCGTTGGGCCAAGCGGGTCGCAGTCAGAGCAAGCACATGGGGAATGTGCGTTTTCTCCAGCTCCAGCAGCGCCTCGGAGACAGGCAGCATGTCGGGTGTGATCTTGATTTTGACCATTTAGCAATCCGATTTGGGAAACCTGCTTTCAGCAATCCGGTCAGCCCAAAGGGCGACTTTCTTCACCCCGAGGAAGCCCACCCAAATGCCTACCGGCTGGGCTAGTGACGGTGACAATCCCATCAGTTCGAAGCCCCAAATAATGCTCAGGGATAGCAAGACGCACATGGGACCTTCAATCAGCGCGTCTTTCCAAGTGCCACCCGTGTAAAACACACGCAGCACGGTCATGCACAAGGACAAAAATGCCGCCCAAATAGTTTGCGAATGCTGACTCAGCCACATGAATGCAATGGCCCAGGTATCGGGTTTGTCCGGCATATTCAGAGGTCTCTGTTGCCTCCCGAGGCTCGGAAGAAAATCAAAAAAACCGCACCGTGGCGGGGGCTATAAATTGGTTCTTGACCGCACAGGCCGAAAACAAAACCAATAAGCATTACCTAACAAAACCCTCGACAATACTTATTAAATTGCTTATATTCTCGTCATGGATTGCGAGGCAGCATGAATACAATCAACTGGACCCGGAAAGCCGTAAAACAGCTCTCCAAGATAAATAAAGACGACAAAGGGAAGATTTATGACGCGGCACAGGCGCTCGCTGATATGCCTAACGTCACCAACGTCAAAGCCCTCGTTAAACACCAGTATGGGTACCGGCTCAGAGTAGGAAACTACCGAGTCATGTTTGACTGGGATGGCGGGGTCAAGATCGTAAACATTGAAGAGGTGAAAAAGCGCGATGAACGCACCTACTAACATCCAAATCATCAGCGGGCCAGACGGAGCGCCCGCTTTTGTCGTCATTCCTTACGCGGACTATGTTGCAAACCACCCGAAAGAGGACTTGATTCCGAATGAGGTGGTTGGATACATGGTCAAAGAGGACCTGACCGCTGTCGGCGCATGGCGCAAGCATCTGAACCTTACTCAGGCGGAAGTGGCCTCGCGCATCGGCATTACCCAGGCGGCATACGCACAACAAGAGCAAGCAGCAAAACCACGCAAGGGCACCCTCGACAAGATTGCCCAAGCATTCGGAATTCATCGTGATTTGCTGGATCTGTAATCGGGCAGCCGAATACGAAAAAACCCCGCTCGAAGGCGGGGTTTTCTTTGATCTATGAGTAAGTTGCCATAGGCAAAACTCTAACAGTGGCGAAATATTGCCGCCAGCCGTGCGGGAAGTCAAGCAGCCTCTTTCATCTTGTAAATCACTCCCCCGATCGGGCCCAAAGCCTTCGCGTCGATGTCGTAGCAAGCGTCAAAGCAGAGCTGCACAAACGGCTCCCAATCCCGACCCCAAGCCGCAGATTGTAGCTTGACCCCATACTCGGCACTCATCCAGGACCTGAACTGTTCAGGCTTGATCAGCGGGTCCTCATTGGCCGACTGGCCGCCCTGATGCATGTAGCGATAACGACGGAACACACCTTTGGCCACGTACTCGGCGCGCTCCCTCTTGTCGGCTGTCATGCGCGACGCCCGGGTGCATGCCAGATTGAACACGGCCGCTTCTGCCTCCTCCCGATCATCATCATCATTAGGTTCAGCTGCGTACATGGCATTTCCGAATGCACGCAACGTGTTGTGAAGACGGGCGATTGCCGACTGCACCCTGCCGGCTAACGTCGCATGGATCGCATGATCAGCTGTAGGTCCACGCTCAGTTTTCTGCACCACAACACCCAGCACGGCAGCATCTGAGGTCTGACCGGGAGCGGGGTTGTAGTTGCAGTCATGCCATGCCTGGCGGGCGGAATTGATCTTCATGCTACCGCCCTCTTCACTTTGCTGATCTGCATCCGGACAACCATGGCTCAATCCCCTGTGAAATTTGTTCCGCCGGCACCGCGACGGTTGTTCTGTTGGTAGTACTCGGCAGGGCCAGAAATCGAAGAACCCTGCTGGAGCACTTCAATTTCGCGCTGAGCCTGCTGCAATTTGAAGCTCAATTGAGTCACTAACTCCTCCGAAGAAAGCACCAACCTGCTGCCCCGAATAACCCAACCTGAGCCATTGCAAGCGGTACAAATCAACTCATAAAACAGCCCTTTCACTACCGCTTTGCCCTTGCAGGTCGGGCAAGGCTCTAGCTCGATCTGCTGTCTCTTAAAGCCAAGCCCCTGCCCTTTCTGCATGTTTTAAATCCTCGCCTTTAACAAATTGTGGAAGCGCCTCGCAGACCACGCCATTCGTGGTTTGCAGGCGGTTTTGCGAATCTTCATATCTAGCGCCTGTCTGCCCATGAATGGCCCTGAAACCATGACCATCTAACCAGTCGTGCCACTTCACCAACGCCAGTCGACGCTGCTCGGTGGCCTGGGTGTTGATATAGGTCGAGGCGATCTTGCCCAGTGAGTGATTGAGCAACATCTCGCCGATGTGGCCGTCAATGCCGAGGTCAGTCCAAGCCGTTCGAGCTACCTTGCGCAGGTCGTGACTGGTCCACGCCCCCTGCCCCAATCGCGTGAATACGGCGCTGGCTTGATTCTCGCTAAGCGGCAGGCCACGACGTGACGGGAATAGATAGGCACCCTCGTAACCACTGGCGCGCTGGCAGTCGCGGTACCGGTGCAACAGCGCGCACGCTTGGTCGGTCAGCGGCAGTCGGTGTTCGGTTCGGCTTTTGGTGTGCTCGGCGGGGATAAACCACTCACGCTCGGACAGCGCGATATCAGCCCAGCGGGTCATGCGTGTCTCACCAATGCGTGTACCGTGGCAGAGCATCATCAGGGCCAGCATGGCGTCGTCCGGTGCGCTGTCGAAGCGCTCGGCCAACAGAGTGACAATCTCCGGTACCTGCACACCACGCAGGCGCGCCGGCTTGGGCATGATCTGGGCGGTGGTGAAATCGGCAAACTTGATCCCGGCCATGGGATTGGTCGGGAT
Organism: Pseudomonas sp. B28(2017); assembly: GCF_002113025.1. Taxonomy (GTDB): domain Bacteria; phylum Pseudomonadota; class Gammaproteobacteria; order Pseudomonadales; family Pseudomonadaceae; genus Aquipseudomonas. Next base: position 244,000 of record NZ_NEJH01000007.1, read on the forward strand.
CAAGTCCAGCTTATGGGCTTGGCGGAAGGCCACGGCCAGCAGACGAAATAGCTGTTGCACGTACGATAACGACAACACCGCCTGCAATGGCCACATCAGTTCTTTGTCCAGGGAACATGCGCTCACCGCCCGAATCGGCAAATCCCCCAAGCGTGGTTTGAGGTGGCAAGCAATCGCTGACTTGGCCCCGGCCTTGCGCTTGTTCGACAACGAGCGCGCTTTCGCCATGCGCTCGCTAAACCAGTCGAGAAGATCGCCAACGTTGCTCCAGACTTCAACGGCGACACTGGCATTGGGTTTGAGAATCAGACGTTGACGCAGCTCTGGCAGCACCGACAACACTGCCGCGGGCTTCAAGTCCGGATATCCCGCAATACGGTGCCACTTGCGATGCGCGACCAGGTACCATGACCCGCGTGCCCGCCTGCCGCTGAACCGAAAATACAGGCCGGGATGCCGAGGGTCGCGCAACGTGGTCACCGTCAGATCGGCCGCCTGGCGCCGGATCTCTGGATCAGTGAGTGACACGGACACCGTGGTCATGCACCCGACACCTGCTTGTCCAGAACACTCATTATGCAAACTCTCTCAGCGCTTCTTGCAGGCGTCGGGCCTTGATAATGGCTGCGGCATTGCTCTCCCGCTCGGCTTCCACGGACAACGCTACTTCCTCGATACGCGCGGCGAGCTTTTTCATGCGCTGACCGACCTCCTCGGCAAAGCTGATGACCTCGCCAGACAGCACCGCCAACGTATCCAAAGCGCTACCCTCGGGTTTCTTGGTGGTAGCCACGGCCGGCTTGGTTTCTTTCGACATGCTCTGTTCTCTCTGGGGCGTGATGGTGATGGCGGTGCGCTGGAAATGTCCGTTAACGGGTTCGCGAATGAGACCTGCGTCCTTCAACTCGCCCAGGCCGCGACGTACGGCCGGAAACTGGGCACCCGTGGTTTCGGCAACCATCAACGAATTGAAAATATCGTGAGCACTCCAGCGCTCCTGGATTGGCACGACTTGAAATACTTTGCGGGCGAGCGACGATTGCCCGGCGAGCATGTTTTGTTGCTTGGCGGCGTTCATCAGAAGCCCTCCTTACCGCGTTGAGATTCCCACTCGAATGCCACACCAATGCAGCCGTTTTCGCGGATGCGGTCGACACATCGCGCACCAATGGCGTCGTTCAGTTCGGAGGGAGACAGATTGCTGACGATGATCGTCGGACGGCATTGCTCGTAACGACCATTGATGATGCTGAACAGAGTGGCCAGCTCGAACTCGCTCTGCTTGGTTGCACCAACTTCATCGAGCACCAGCAGGTCCGCGCCAATCACCTCACGCAAAATGTGCGCCTCGGACTCGCCTGAGCGATCATTGAACGTCGCCCGAATCTCGCCGATGAGCGTGCCCACCGTGCGGTAAATCGCCTTGACCATGCATTCGTTGATCAGGTGACTGGCCGAGGCAATGGCCAGGTGGGTCTTGCCAGTACCGACCTTCCCCAACAGCAACATGCAGCGACCTTCACGGCGATGCTTCGAAAAGTTGTCGACGTAGTCGGTGCACGCATCCAGGGCAATCTGCTGGGCCGGATTCGACACGACGAAATCGGCGAATGTCTTATCCGCGAAACGCTTCGGGATCCGGGCGCATGACTGCTGAACTATCCGAAACTGACAGCGCTTGCGCTCGAGCTCTTGCATGTCGCGCTTGTTGCTCGCGCATTTGGGACACCCAGACAGGTTGCCACCCTTGAGGATGACCGCCGAGTATTCGCCATGATCGAAGCAGCTCGCTGGCTGACGGCCGATGACGCCGAATTTGCGGTCCATGTGAGCGCCGAAGTTAGAGACGGAAAGTGCCATTGGCGTTCTCCTTGGTGCCGGCCTTGTAATCGCGAGTGTCAAAACCGGAATGGCGACTGGTCGGAACGGGTGCGGGGATGACTGCTTTGTCGGGGAAGATCCCCGTCCATCCGTTGCTGATCGAAAGAGCCAGAACGGAATCGGGGGTTGGATGGTTCGCCAGGGCCTTGGCCTGTTGTTCGCAGCTCTTGGCGGTGAGGGGTTTGTGGATTTCCTTGCGGTGCTGGCACCAATCGGCCCAAACCTCGACGCTGACGTTTTCCGGTTTGGCGGTCAGCGGGTCGAATTTTGATGATTTGCCTGGCGCGTTAGCGCACTGCTTTTCCTGATTACTGGTTACCTGATTGGTACCCTGATTACTGGTACCCTGATTTGTCGGAGATTTTTCCGACCCTCCTCGGATATTTTTCCGACCCTGTTCGGAGATTTTTCCGACCTTGCCCGGAGATTTTTCCGAGGTAGATCGGATTTTTTTCCGCCCCTCAAACGCCTCAGAGGTCGGATATTTTTCCGACCCATCCAGCTTGCGATTCCATTCTTTGGCTTTCTCGGTCAAGCGAAACAACGAAACGTTCGCGGTGCTGGATAACTCCACCAAACCTGCTTTTTCGAGCCCTTTGAGAAGCCGATACGCCGTATCGGGTTTATCGGTGAGCAGAGGCAATTCCTCAATGATCTTTGCCTTGGTCAAGACAAAGAAAATCCCGTTATCGGTCTTGATTGCTTTGGCCCAGCTGGGGCATTCGTAGACGAAGGAAAACAATTGCGCCTGCTGGGAGTTCAATCCCCACTCCAGCGCTTTCACTTGGTTGATCGTGATGGTGAACTGCATATCAACCCTTCCCGCTTGGGATTCGGGCGGGGCCATTCGACTTGTACAATTCAATCTGTGCGATCACCTCCTCGTGTCGTGCAGCCAAGTACTTGGCATGCCCGGCCAAAATATCTGCCGCTTCCGCTGCAGTGATTTCGCCGTCATCCAGTGCCAAGGCGAGAAGCTGGTCAACCCGGCCGCGTTTCACAGAGGTACGCAAAGAGCGTCGATGGATGTCGACGTTGTCCAGATCGGCAACCTCAGGCAGGCGAACAAACACACCGCCATACATTGCGCAGATGTAATCCGGTAAGAAGGTAGTTTTCGCTTCAGTCTCAAGCGTGCAGATCTCATCGTCGGTGAGGGGCTTGACCCCTGCCGACTCGTAAATCCGGTTCTTGAATCGCTTGAGATTCACCTCACCCAGAAAGTCAGAGGCGTATGCAAGTCCGCCCGGAAATGCATTGGCAGCGGCAATGACGGCTTTGCGGCGGGTGTCTAGTACTGGCAATTTCATCGTCTAGTTTTCTCTCGGCGCCGTTGCGCTCAAAGTTTGCTCATGAAATGGGCAGCATCCGGCGACGCGACCTTTTTGCGCTTTGGACCGGAAATGGTCTGAGCTCTTCAGCTGTGAAAGAGCCATCTGCGTGTTCAGTAACAAAAATGTCACGACCAACCTGCAGAGCTTTGTTGAGCGACCCTTGTGACATCCCAAGCAGATTTGCTGCGTTGGTTTGCCCGCGTGCACGGGCAAACTCATCCAGACTTTTTCGGCTCATCTCGCCGATCTCCTTTATTAAATACCCACCAAGTATCTCCGGCGGAATTTAATTAATCAAGCCCGGCGGCATTTGATTAAATATCGCCGCTAGGAATAATCGTGGAATGAAAAAACGCGAACTCGAAGACTGGGAAAAAGAAGAGTGCTCAGCACTCAAAGCGGCTGTGGATGCCTTCAACGCAGGCAAATCGCGGCGTGATGCCCTGACTCAGGGAAAAATCGCAGATGCCCTAGGCATAAATCAGGGCTCCGTCAGTTCGTACCTGAACGGCTACAACGCACTGAATGCGAAAGTCGCTAGCGCAATTGCCGGATTGATTTCCAAACCCGTGGAGTCATTCAGCCCTCGACTGGCTGATGAGATTGCGAAAATGGCGCAGTCCAGCTTCGAATCTAATGTCGAGGCTGGTCCCCCCATCTATTCCTCACCTCGCAGAATCAATATCGAAGGTACCGCACAGCTCGGCAGCGAGGGATATTGGACAAGCCTTGACCAGGCAGCTGGCTGGGTTGAGACCTACTCCCGAGATGAGGACGCCTACGCACTTCGGCTCAAGGGTGACTCAATGGCACCAGCGATCCGTAGCGGGTGGGTCGCTGTCTGCGAACCCAATCACCGCCTAGTGCCAGGTGAGTATGTGATGGTCACCACCGTTGATGGACAAAGCATGGTTAAAGAACTTCTCTTCGAGACCGAAGAAGAGGTCAGCCTCATGTCGATCAACTCCGCTTACGGCGAGCGGCTGACAGTAGCTCGGATTGATATCGAGAGAATCCATTACGTAGGGGCAATTCTTGCCCCCAGCAAGGTGCTGGGCAGAATCTAAATTTGAGCCCTTCGATTTGTCTCTAACTCCCTTGGACACCTCCCTCCTGAAGCCCGCAAATTGCGGGCTTCTTTCTGTTAAATGATTGTTTTTAATCGTTAATCTTTAGCGCTTAGGATTCAAGCCATTCACTGTGTATCCATACATAAAAGGAGCAGTGCAATGGCAAAGCCAAAAAACAAACCAACACCGCCAAATTCGTTTGAGCTTCTTGGATTCCGCATCCAAAAAATCATCAGCGCCCCCGCCGCCCAAAAACGAAAAACGGCAGTCATTTGCAGGGAAGCAGATGAATGCCTTAAGGACTGGGAGCGGCTCCTTGAAGAGATAGCAGAAACCGAGCACGTACTAGTGCATCGAGAAGATGACTGCACCGCGCGCATCTCTTGGGACCTCCCCGCAAATATCTAGCCCAAAGCAAGCCCGCTCAGCACGGGCTTTTTTCATAGAGCGGAATTATATCTCCGGCGGCATTGACTTTAAATATCCCCGGCGGCAATATTTGTTCGCCGCAGTGAATCACAGCGGCAATACGGGGCCACCCGCCGCTCTTTAACAACCCAATCGATTCAAAGCTGTCAGCTGCAAAAAGACTAACGCACCAGGCGTGGGCGACTCCCACCTAAGTGCGCCGTATCTGAGTCCCGCTGACAGCCCAAACAGATTTCACTACATAGCCTTGGCAACAGGGCCATGTGGGAAATCCCCTCCCCTGTATGAGGAAACACCATGTTCGGAATGAAAAAACTCTTCGGAAAACAAGTCGGCAACGCCCAGGCCGAAATGAAGAAGGTCGTTAACCGCGACTTGATGCAGGCCATTGTCGGTGGCGGCCTATTGGTCGCTGCGGCTGATGGTGAGATTGAAGCCAGCGAGGTTTCCAAGCTGGATGAGTTGATTCGCTCCAACCCGAATTTGACGCACTTCGGCAGCGAGATCACCGAAACCATCAATCGTTTTACAGGTCAGTTGAACGCCAATTTTCAAGTAGGCCGATTGGCGATCAAGCGGGAACTGGCCGACATCAAAAACGTTCCGGCCGATGCGGAGGAAGCCTTCGTCAACATTCTTGCCATTGCCCAGGCTGACGGCCTGATCGAGCCAGCAGAGTTTGTGGTGCTGAAGGAAATAAGCATGCACTTCGGCCTGCGCCTGGCTGACTACGGTATCGAGGCGTGAAGTACGCGACAAAGGTTCTGTTAATCCTGCTGGCACTGATCCTGGGTGGCATGTTGCTGAGCAGTCTTGCCTCTCGGGCCACTTGCTCTTACTACGGCTTCCAGACTGACCGAGAAACTCGCTACGCCGCGTTTGTTGGCTGCATGGTGAAACTCGACGGTGAGTGGTTCCCTCGCACTGAAATCCGCGTAATGCAGTGACGTTTCACTGATGCCGCTTCTCGCAAGGCGGCATTGGGAAACCTACTCACACAAGGAAATGAACAATGCTGATTTTGACTCGCAAAGCAGGCGAAAGCATCAACATAGGCAACAACATCACGATCACCGTGCTGGGTGTTAGCGGCAAACAGGTACGTATCGGAACTAGCGCACCAAAGGATGTCCAGGTGCATCGAGAGGAAATCACGCAGCGCATTCAAGCGGGTTCGTCGAAGCCCGCGATGGCAGCACCAGCGATCACTTGAGCAAGTCTTTGCGCCGCAAACAATAGCCCGGTTCCGATCGGGCTTTTTTACGCCTGCTTTTTATCAATCAGCACCCTTCCCTGACCAATGGCCAGCAGCAGGTGGTCGGAGTGCTGATGGATACACCTAACCTACTCCGAGGGATCAGCCATGCATCCATCATTTCAAGAGCGCGTCGATGAAGTCAGTGAACTGCTACAACGAACAAAGGCCGCCCGCTCCGGGTTCTACAGGCGTATTGATCAACGAGCCCCAGCCAAACCGGTGCGCTACCAAGTCGTCGGCGGAAGCTTCGGCATGTATCAGATTAAAGACCTTACCACCGGCAAGACTCGCGCCTTCCGTAACGACTACAAGGCCGCTCACGACCTTGCCATGCAGTTTGAAGGCAAGGCCAATCGCAAGATTACGGTGGCGCTATGAAAAAGCGAAAGTCCAACAACATGCGCACGCGGATAGAGCGAACGGGCCGAGCACTGCTTAACGCCAATCACGTCGCGGTGGTCCACATCGACCCCAGCGGGCGTCAAGGGATGATCAACAGGAAGACCTGCAGGAGCATCCCGCCAGGACAGCGAATGGCCGAAGCCGTCTGCGACATAGCCCATCGCTGGACGATCTATGTCAGCGTCCAGTGTCGAGATCAACGCGGCCACCGCTACACCAAATCGGTAGAGGTCGCCCCTCAGGGCAACTATCTGGCCGCCCACCTCGAGGACGTGATCGAGGACACCTACAAAGCCCTGGTCGCCGAGAGCAATCCGAATCACCGGGTCGCGTCGGGCTGGATCGCCATTCCCGCCGAAATATCGCTGACCGAAGAGCAGGCGGCCCGGATGTTCGACGTCGTGGGTGTCTGGAGTCAACAGAAGGCAGCATGAGACGAATTAGCAACCAAGTGCGGTGACGATGATGTTCTCGCGCTGTGTGCGATTGCCTGAGCACCAATTCCCCCCCCTCCACCTCCCGGGCAACCCCGGCATACATGCCAATCCTCGCCTCACTGCCTCCGTTTAAAACGCGAGCAAGTTTAATCACCTTCTGCCGCAACGCTCGGCATGGAGAAACATCATGGAATCCGAAATTCTTTCGGACGAAGAACTGGCGATTATTACCGGTTACAAGGCTAGGGCTTCCCAGCGACGCTGGCTGATCGACCACCAATGGGTCTTCATCGAAAGCCGAGGCAAGCGCCCATTGGTTGGACGGCACTATGTCCGCATGAAGTTGGGCATGGTGTCACCTTCTGCTCTCACCCCCCCCTCCACTCCCGCGGCGCCCGCATGGACGCCAGACTTCTCACGAGTGAACTGACATGCGCCCCCGCAATGCCGAAACACGCAACTTGCCGCCAAGGATGTATCAATGGACACGTCCCCGGAAAAGCGGAAAAACCTGGATTGCTTACTACTACTTGGACGGGTCGGGAAAGGCGATACCGCTAGGCAAAGACCTGGACAAGGCCAGGATCAAATGGGCAGAACTCGAAGCCAAGGAGGCACCTCTCGATCTTCGAACCATGAAGGGCATCTTCGATAGGTACATTCGCGATATTGTCCCCAAAAAAGCAGCACGTACCCAGAAGGACAACCTCTCAGAGATCAAGCAGCTACGACCAATGTTCGACAGCGCACCTATCGATGCAATAACACCTGCAGCAATTGCCGGTTACAGGGATGCACGCTCGGCAAAAGTGCGGGCAAATCGCGAAATCGCTACCCTCTCCCACGTATTCAACATGGCACGAGAATGGGGTCTAACCACAAAGGAAAACCCCTGCCAAGGAGTCCGTAAAAACAAGGAAACCCCGCGCGATTACTACGCAAACGATGCAGTCTGGAATGCGGTGTACCAGAAGGCAGGTCAAGAGCTGAAAGATGCCATGGACTTGGCTTACCTGACTGGTCAACGGCCAGCGGACGTACTGGTAATGCGCAAGGATGACCTTGAGGGAGGATTCCTGATGGTTCAGCAAAACAAAACCAGCAAAAAACTTCGAATCCAGACTACCACTGACGGCTCTGCAAACAGCCTGGGCTTGCTGATCGCCCAGATCGCCGAGCGTAATGCGCAGCATCTGTCGAGTTATCTGATTGTTAGTCAAAGAGGAAAACGGATGACCGCTACCATGCTGCGTAAGCGATGGGATGAGGCAAGAGAAAAGGCGAAGCAGGTCGCACTTGACCATAGTGACACGCTCTTGGCGAGCCGGATTGCAGAGTTTCAATTCCGAGACATCCGACCTAAAGCGGCATCAGAGATCACGGATATTGGTGAGGCCAGCTTGCTGCTAGGACATACCAAAGGCGACATTACCGAGCGCGTTTACCGTCGTGTAGGCGCCATTGCTAAGCCCTCAAAATAGCTGCGAAATTGCACTCCACTTGCCTACCTGATTGCATCCGGCCTGACCAGTCATACCTTCGCCAAGATGTTTTTCTAACGTATTTGTCCTGCCTCGGTGGACTCCTGTGTCTTGCCGGCGTTTTCGTTTGAGGCCGCGATGCCGGCCGCCCTGTTTAACAGTCTATTTCGGGATGTATTTGGACAGGGTCGCCTTAAGCGCCTCGGTGACAAGGGCAATCAGAATTGGCTCCGAACTCGACTGCATATATCTACCAATTTCGGATTGCTGTTCTTTCACTTTTCCCGCGTATTTTGATGAACGGCCCTCAGAAACGAGTGATGACAACTCTTCTTGAGAGAATGACTTCTCATAGGCTGCTGCAAGATTCTCATTCCATTTAGGCTGATACTGCGGCAGCAATGCATTGATTTCACTAGACACGGCACTGCTTGCATCTGCACTTCCCAGCTTTTTGGCGATCATCGCGTAGGTGATCGTTCTTTTCGCTGCCGAAAGTGCAAAGGTAGAGAGGTGTCTGCCCATCTGTTCCTGGGCAACGAATGTGCGAGCATCCTTATGTGAGGGGGTTTCGGCAGACACTGTATTTGAAAGCGCGACGAGCACGGTGAACACGATAGCGGCAGAAGAAATCCTTTTCATTTTCCAGCTCCTTAGGAGGGAAATAAGTGTTTCATCAGCGTAGTTTCATCCCGGAGGTTGTGCTACTTGATGACCGCTGCTGCGGCAGGTGGTTCTAGCACAGCGAGACTTTGAATACCCTGGTTGAGGAAATTTGAGTCACGTCGGCTTTTTAGGCACCACGACGGACTGCTTTTGGCCGATTTTTGCCTGTCGCCACCGGCCGCTGTGGGTCGTTTTTCGCCAGTCGCGATAGGCAGAAAACGGCCAGAAGCAGTCCTGCGACTGACCGAGATATTGGGGCGATTCAGATTGGATACGATGTATTTTTGCGACAGTAACAAAGGTCCCGGCGTAAGGGCTGGGCTAACTCACCACAAATTTTCCCTTCAAAGCCCCGAGCGCCTCCTTCAAATTTTGAGCGATTTCTTGTTTTTTAACATCGGAAATTGGAACGACTGAGGTTGGCCTGCTCCAATTCGTTAACTCCGACGCATACACAAAAATCTGACGGGTTGAGGGGTCATACCCTATCGATACATCAACTGAGAGATCTCCTTCTGTATACTCCAAGTAATCTGGATGCTTGATTTGAACGACAACCCCATCGTCTCTCTTTGCGCCGCCTTCATTCAACTTGTAGAACTTCATGTGACTTGTGAATCTCCCCTAGTTTGGTAGACATGTCGAGTGACTGCTCCTGGCCGATTCTGTTGAAAAAGTCGACCATGGTTTGCGCAGCAGAAAAGTATGCGTCCGAGATTGAAATCTTTACTTTCGGCAGAGGCTTCCGGACTCAGATTTCACGTAGCAGTGTGCAAAAAAGGCGTTTTAACCAGTCAATGACCAGACCGTTTGGGCGAACCGACTTTTTCAACACGATCGGTCGACAGCAGTCTCTGGGAAATCACGGCATCAGCTCTCTCAATACCTCACCAAAGCATTTTCGAGCTCCTGAATCAAAGATCTAGGCACAGGTGTATCTGCATATTTTTGCGCTATTTCGAATGGGTCGACCTTTAAAGCGGATTCGTCCCCAACGATGTATCGGCTGAAGGTAGGTGACGCGTGGTCTTCATCAACCAGCCAAAACCCGTCATAAACAGTCACCAGGTACTCTCCGATGTAGTAGCCGATCCGTGTAATGAACCAGACTCGATCTTCATCACTGACGACTGCATTTCTGAAGTAACTGTCAAGTTGGGGCAAGAATTTCTGCGGCATAATCAAAATCTCGTGGGGTTGGTCAAAACCAAGGATTTTGCTGAAATCATGAAGTACCGGAAGACGTTCTAACCTGAACGCGTCAAAACCTGCGATTCGCCGTGCCAACAAATGTTCGGGCGAGTATTCAATGCCATCCACTTTCATTCCCTTCCCTAGATCAACTCAGATGGGATGATGCCAAACCGAGGCTGCCTGAGCAATCGAGGACCCACCCAGCGTCAGCTATGGGTCGATTCTGTTGAAAAAGTAGCTCCCCTATCTGGCCTGCGGCAAAATCTCCGCATCGGCCAGCAGGGAAGCACGCAGCATGATGGGACAGTTATCGAGTGGGCAGGAGCGACTGTTTTACTCGTTCAACCTTGAAGATCACATCCCAGCCAATCACCTGCTGCGCAGCATTGATCAATGCCTCGATCTGAACGACCTGCGCCATTACCTCGCCGATTTCTACAGCCCGATCGGGCGTCCGTCGATTGATCCTGAACTGATGATCCGCATGCTGATCGTGGGCTACTGCTACGGCATTCGCTCCGAGCGGCGGTTGTGCGAAGAGGCTCATTTGAACCTGGCGTATCGCTGGTTCTGCCGGTTGAGCCTTGAAGATGAAGTACCCAATCACTCGACGTTTTCCAAGAACCGACACGGCCGTTTTCGGGACAGCGATCTGTTTCGCTGGCTGTTCAATGAAGTGCTGCGTCGCTGCATGGACGCCGGCTTGGTCAAAGGTGAAGGCTTTGCCGTGGACGCCAGCATTATCAAGGCGGATGCGAGTCGGCAGCGCGGCGTACCCGGTGATGAACCAGTCAACTGGAGCGATCCAGCCCTGAGCAGTCGCGCCGTGCGTGAGTACCTTGAGGCACTTGATGAAGAGGCCCTGGCCGAAACGCTCCCGAAGCGCCTATCGCTGACGGATCCTCAGGCTCGCTGGACCGCCGCTCCAGGTGGCCCAGCGTTCTACGCTTACTCCACGAATTATCTGATCGATACCGAGCACGGCGTGATCATGGATGTGGAGCCCACACCGGCTCATCGCACCGCAGAAGTCGAGAGCACCAAGACCATGATCGATCGGGTCGAAGCGCAGTTCGACATCAAGCCGGAACGCCTCATTGGCGACACCGCTTACGGTACCGCGCCGATGCTGGCCTGGATGGTGGAGGAAAAAGACATCGAGCCGCATGTACCGGTGTGGGACAAAACCGAGCGCAAGAACGACAGCTTCTCGATCAATGATTTCCACTGGAATGAAGAAGCAGAGGAATACCGCTGCCCGGCCGGCAACGTATTGCGCAGCGAATGGCGAGCCTTCAAGAATGAGCGTTCGCACGTCACCAAAGCCAACACCATCATCTTCCGATCCAGACAGACCGACTGCGCGATGTGCCCGATGAAAGCCAAGTGCTGCCCTAACACTTCGATTCGTAAGATCGCCCGCAGCGTCCATGAAGCCGCGCGTGATGTGGCTCGGCGCATTGCGGCGACGCCGGAGTATGTGCGCTCTCGCCACGAACGTAAAAAGGTCGAAATGCTGTTTGCCCACCTCAAGCGCATCCTGAAACTGGATCGCTTGCGACTACGTGGCATGAGCGGCGCGTCCGATGAATTCACGCTGGCCGCTGCGGTGCAGAACCTGCGACGGTTGGCCAAATTTATCTCCCAAGGGCCAGCGCTCACGGGATAGGTGCGTCTGCACCAAGCCAAAACCCTCAAATTAACCCAATAACAGAGCAGCAAAGGTCAACGAAGGGCCGAGTAACCACTCAATGTGGTGAGTAGGTTCTCCGCTGATGATCGGATCTGACTTCAGGCGAACTGAAAATCCGACTTTTTCAACAGAATCGGCCGTTCTCTGCCGGTCATCACTACCGCATGTACTGGTCAAGTCGAATGCAACCGGTTGGTCAAGTCCATGCACATACACAATAGCCAAAAAGGTGTTACAAAACCCTAAAACCGCCCCTTGTAGAATGCGGCCTGCAGCGGAACCAAAAAATGCTCGTATTAGAACGAAATCAAGCTACAGGCCACGAATTTCGGACGTTTGTATCTCGGACTTGAAAACCGTCGACTGTAACAGGTCCATGAGTTCGAATCCCATCGCCTCCGCCATCTTTATACGACAAAGCCCTGATTATTCAGGGCTTTGTCGTTTCTGGAGCTTGGCGCGCGCTGTCGCCAGTGCGCGGATCGTTTCCGCATCTTTTCGACCATTTCCGCAACCTCCCCCCTGAGTTTTCTCCTGTCATCCTGAAATCGCCGCCAAACAAATAAGCTCTGCAACCCGTCAAGGGCGGCAGAGCTTTGTGGTTTTTGCCAAGAAGACATCATTGGTATAGGGATTCGAACCCCTTCTGCCGTCATCCTGGACCGCTTCAGGCCATGGAACACGGGCACTTCCTCGACAACCATTGGCCTATGACGGCCTATTACGGCCCTAAATTTGCCCTAAATTGGCTTGTACGATCATCCCGTTATCCCTCCTCTCGGACGTCTCCTTTCGGTCCAGGCGGTGTGAAAACACCTGCAATTTACGCGAGGGTATGGCGCTACTAGCTATGAGGCGTTCGCAGCTGGGCCGAAAAGCTATCGATGCCTATCTGATAATCACGAAAATAAATCAGGAGGCGGTCGTGAAGCTGGAAAAACGTAGTATCGAGTTTGTCCCTCACAGTGAACGTTACGGAACGCCACGGCGGTTATTCACCATCTGGTTCAGTTCCAATTTCCAAGTGACCGCTTTGATGGTCGGTACGCTGGGTATCGCCTCGGGGTTGAGCTTCGGCTGGACATTGCTGGGCCTGCTGATTGGCAATCTGGTCGGCACCGTGTTCATGGCCGCGCACTCCGCCCAGGGCCCTCACTTGGGGATTCCACAAATGATCCAGAGCCGGGCACAGTTCGGTGTTTACGGAGCCGCGATCCCCCTGCTGGTAATGGTCACGGCGGCGGTGCTATTTCTTGCCGCGAGCGGCGTCTTGATGCGCGATGCCTTAAAGGCGCTGGTGCCAATGAGCGACGACCAGGCCATTGTGGTGGTCGGCGTTCTGACTTTCATCATCGGTTTTATAGGCTACGAGCTGATCCACCGTCTGGGGGCGTGGATGAGCCTGTTATCTACCCTGGTGTTTGCAAGCGCCTTGGCCTTGATCCTGCTGCACCCCAGCGACGCGGCATCAACAACCGTCTCAGGTACGGGCTTTACGTGGGCGGCCTTTAACCTGGTCATAGCGCAGGCTGCCTCCTGGACTTTAGGTTACGGCCCCTACGTGGCAGATTACTCGCGTTACCTCCCCGCGAACGTGAGCACCCGCGCCACGTTCTGGACAACCTATTGTGGTTGCGCACTGGGCTCTTTTGCCATGATGGCATTAGGCGCTTTACTGGCTGTAGCGATACCTGCAGCGCTTGACCGCGACCCTGCAACCGCCATTGCCACGTTGTTTGGCCCGTGGGCACCTTTGGTACTGGGCGTGATCGCGCTTGGCGTCATCCAGTACAACGTACTCTGCTTGTACAGCGCCTATATGTCTTCGGTCACGATATTCGGAGCCTTTGGAGGGCTCAAATACGTCACGGCTCCAGCAAAAGCGTTGGTGATGGCCATGTTGACCGTTGCTGCGACCCTGATCGCCATAGCCACCCAGTACCGTTTTGACACGTTTTTTGCGGACATTCTGATCGGTCAGTTGTATTTGCTGATTCCCTGGAGTGCGATCAACCTGGTTGATTATTACTGGGTGTGTCGTGGCCACTATGAAGTAAGTGACCTGTACGACCCTAAAGGCCGCTACGCCCGCTTCAACGGGCGAACCCTTATGGTCTATGCCGTTTCGATAATCGGCACGATTCCCTTCATGAAACTCTCGTTCTACACAGGCTTTGTAGCGAACTGGCTAGGCGCCGACATTAGTTGGGCGATGGGGTTGGTGTTGGCCGGGGGGCTGTACTGTATGGTCAACAGCCGACCAGTTGTTAAAAGCTCGCGCAAGTTTGGTCAAAGATCTCTCGAATAGGCGAAGCGAGATACGTCGTCGACGCTTCGCCTACAGCCATTCGACGATACAGGTCCAAAACTTTCTATCTATCGTAGTCAGTTCACGAGGCATCTCCCTCAAGCTGGACATGCCGGCACGCTGTGAGCAGCGCCAGATCGTAGATGATCTTGAGCACACCGCAGGCGAGCAGCGGCGCCGTGAGCCAACCCAGCCCGATCAGTCCGCTGGCAATAGTCGGGGCGATAGCGGCGGCGAGACTACGCGGCACCGCTGTCAGGCTCGCGGCAGCCGCTCGCTCCGCCGGTGTTACGACGGCCATGACGTAGGCGCTGCGCGTGGGCACGTCGAGCTGCGACAGCGCGCTGCGGAGCAACAGCATGAGCAATGCGAGCGGCAATGACGGCATGAAGGCCGCTGCAATGAGGCACAAGCTTGACGGGATGTGCGTGAAGACCATGGTATTGAGCAGGCCAATCCTGCGCGCAAGAGGCGCCGCTGCCAGTTGAGACCCTGCGCTCAGCAAACCCGTGCAGAAAAAGTACTGTCCGGCAGCGCCGATTGATAGGTCGAACCGCGCCATGAGCCAAAGCGTCAGCAACGCGTTGACGACCAGTCCGCCAGCGAATGCATCAACGCTGAAGAGCAGCGCGAGGCGAACGACAATCCACCGCGACGGCCCGAGCGATGCGCGATCCGTTGTCGACGCAGGCTGATGCACAGGCATTCTATGGTATAGCGCCAGGATCGCCAGCCCCGACAGTGCATAGAGAGCGAACATGCCACGCATGACCGAAATTGCGGCGACGCCGAGATGAGCAGCGATCCAATCGGGTGCTCCGGCCAGCAGAGCCCCCAGAGCAGCTGAGAGTGCTCCGACGAGGCTGTAGCGTGCAAAAAGTGACGTGCGTGCCTGCGCTTCAGACGCTTCGGCCAGGCACGCGTGCTCGATAGGGAGGAACATGCTGACATCGCCCGCACTGGGGTTCATCGTACCGAGGAACGCCACTACGAGCAGGGGCCATAGCGTCGAGAAGCTGGAAAAACCAATGCCCGTTGCCGTCATCACCAAGGCAGCGATCAGCAGCAGTGATCGGCGTGAAAAGCGATTGCTCAGTATTCCGATCAGCATCGTGGCAATCGCGGAACCGAGCAGGGTTGATGTGCTGATCAGCCCAACGGACAGGGTCGACATGCCAAGTGCCAGAAGATAGGCCGGAAGCAGCACCGCAATGTAACCATCACAAAAGCCTCGCAGGCTCCTCGCCACAAGCAGCCGCCATACGCCAGCCTCAAAGCCCACTAGAGCGAGTGTTGATGAGAGGCGTTTGGGGAGGGGAATCATCGCGAAACCTCCAATGTGCATTCGTGACTTGAATACTGGTTACAGCCCGCCTGAATAGATATTATAGTAGAGACAGCAACAAAATACGTTGAGTGAGCTACATGGATCAATGGCTGCTTCTGGTGCTCGGCCTCCCAACCGCCAACGCGACCGAGCGTATGCGCGCCTGGAGAGCGCTCAAGTCTTGCGGGGCGGCAGTGCTACGCGACGGCATCTATCTGTTGCCCGAGCATGTCGCTGGCCGGGAAGCCCTTGAAACGATCGAACGAGAGGTGCTCGCCATCAATGGCACGGCCTACCTGTTCTCGATCAGCGAGCCCGGCGAGCGATTCATTCCGCTATTTGACCGGAGCGAGGAATACGGCAAGCTTCGGGACGATATCGCCAGTTGCCTTGGCGAACTGACTGGCGAGAACGCCCTGCAAACCGCACGACAAGTCCGCAAGCTGCGCAAGGCGTTCGCCCAGCTGAGCGCCATCGACTTTTTCCCGAACGAGCAGAAACAGCAGGCCGACTCCGCGCTCCAGGCGTTGGAAACGGCCATCAGCAGCGCGCTCTCAGCGGACGAACCCGGCAGCCATGCAGAGCCCATCGCGACGCTTGCCCCGGAGGATTTCCAGGGGCGCCTTTGGGCTACACGCAAACGTCCGTGGGTCGACCGCCTTGCCAGTGCCTGGTTGATCCACCGCTTCATCGACCCGGCGGCGCGCATCCTCTGGCTGGACTCCCCACATGACTGCCCGACCGATGCACTGGGGTTCGACTTCGACGGGGCCACCTTCAGCCACGTCGGAAAGCGCGTCACCTTCGAAACCCTGCTGGCCAGTTTCCAGATCGAAAGCCCTGCCCTGAATCGCATCGCCGCCGTCGTGCACTACCTGGACGTCGGTGGCAGCCAGCCCACCGAGGCATCGGGTATCGAACGCGTCCTGGCCGGGCTGCGAGAAAGCATCACGGATGACGACCAGCTTCTTCAGACAGCCAGCAGCATCTTCAATGGCCTGCTGATCGCCTTCGCAAACGACGAGAAAAACCATGACTGAACCCACTGTGCGTGCCACCGGGAAGGTTACCTCCGCTAGAGCTCCCATCGGCCTGTTCGAGGCGTTCCTGTTCTGGCTGAAGCTGGGCTTCATCAGTTTCGGTGGCCCGGCGGGGCAGATTTCGATCATGCATCAGGAATTGGTCGAACGCCGTCGGTGGATCAGCGAGCGGCGGTTCCTCCATGCCCTGAACTATTGCATGTTGCTACCGGGGCCGGAAGCTCAGCAATTGGCCACCTACATAGGCTGGCTGATGCATCGCACCTGGGGTGGCGTGATCGCCGGCGCCCTGTTCGTACTGCCGTCGCTCTTCATCCTGATCGGCCTGTCGTGGATCTACGTCGCCTTTGGCGAAGTGCCGGTAGTGGCTGGCATCTTCTATGGCATCAAGCCTGCGGTGACGGCCATCGTCATCCATGCGGCCCACCGGATCGGCTCACGGGCCCTGAAGAATGCCTGGCTATGGGCCATGGCCGCGGCCTCCTTCGTTGCCATCTTCGCGCTCAACGTGCCCTTCCCGATCATCGTGCTGGTGGCTGCGATCGTGGGCTATATCGGCGGACGGCTACTGCCGAGCAAGTTTGTCATTGGCGGTGGACATGGGGCAGCGAAGGCCAGCAACGGTCCGGCGCTGATCGACGACGACACCCCGACTCCCGAGCATGCGCGCTTTCGCTGGGGGCATCTGCTGCGCCTGGCCGTGATCGGGGCCGCCCTCTGGCTGCTGCCAATGGGGCTGCTGACAGCCTCGTTCGGTTGGCACGGAACCCTGACGCAGATGGGCTGGTTCTTCACCAAGGCAGCCTTGCTCACCTTCGGCGGCGCCTATGCAGTGCTGCCCTACGTCTATCAAGGAGCGGTCGGCCACTACGGCTGGCTGTCCCCCTCTCAGATGATTGATGGCCTGGCCCTGGGCGAAACCACGCCGGGGCCGTTGATCATGGTGGTGGCGTTCGTGGGTTTCGTCGGTGGCTACGTCCAGCCGATGTTTGGCGCCGACCACCCCTTCCTCGCTGGGGCGATGGCTGCGACCCTGGTCACCTGGTTCACCTTCCTGCCGTCCTTCCTGTTCATCCTCGCCGGCGGCCCGCTGGTGGAGTCGACGCACAACGAACTGAAATTCACCGCGCCACTGACCGGTATCACCGCCGCCGTCGTGGGTGTGATCCTGAACCTGGCCCTGTTCTTCGGCTATCACGTGCTCTGGCCGAACGGCTTCAGTGGCGCCTTCGATTGGCCGTCGGCGCTGATCGCCATCGCTGCGGCGGTGGCCCTGTTCCGCTTCAAGCGTGGCGTGATCCAGGTTTTGCTGGCCTGCGCCCTGGCAGGCATGACGGTACATTTGCTGCGCGGTTGACAGCATCTGCCGGCCAGTCCGACTGGTCGGCTCACCCACGAACTATCGCTTCGTGCGGGAGGTGTGCAATGGATTCAACCGGTCGACGCAACGGATTGGTTAAATCGTTCAGCGGGTGATTCGTAGTTTAGTGTTTTCCGAGGTCGGCTATTTAGCTGCCTCGCCACTTCATTTAGCGTGGCATGCGAGAGATCCACAAGGTCAGTTCCTTTCGGGTACTGCCTTGACAGGCCGTTGGTGTTTCGGACCGCGCGACACGATTTGGTAAAAAAGTCGCAAACCCCGTGACTCAACAGGGTTTGCGACTCATTGCCGATATGTCCCTCAGCCCCCGGGACGTATTTTTCAGGTATGCCTGCCGTGTTTATTGCGCTACGTGCAGGCCTAGTGCTGTACCTCAACCACGTCGATATCCGGCGCGTCTGGGGCATTAGGGGCGTCCTCGTTGGCCTCTCTGGCCGCCTGTCTGGCCGCCTCGTTAGCCTCCTCGTTAGCCTCTCTGGCCGCCTCATTAGGCTTTCTGGCCGCCTCGTTAGCCTCCTCGTTAGCCTCTCTGGCCGCCTCGTTAGGCTCTCTGGCTGCCTCGTTAGCCTCCTCGTTAGCCTCTCTGGCCGCCTCGTTAGGCTCTCTGGCTGCCCTCGCCTGAGCCTTGGCAGCGTCCCGAGCAGCATCTGCAGCAGCCCTGGCAGCATCTCGGGCTGCATCTGCGTCGGCCTTGGCGGCGTCCCTGGCTGCATCCGCAGCGGCCCGGGCAGCGTCTCTGGCTGCATCTGCATCTGCGCGCGGTACGCCAGCAGCTCTTGCGGCATCCCGGGCTGCATCCGCCTCAGCTCTGGCGGCGTCCCGGGCTGCATCTGCAGCAGCTCTTGCCTCATCCCGGGCTGCATCTGCATCAGCCTTGGCCGCGTCTCTGGCTACATCAGCGTCATTTCTGGCAACGCCTCTGTCTTCCGCGGCTTCCCTGGCAGCGTCCCTGGCGTCTTCTGCGGCTTCCCTGGCTGCATCTGCGGCGTTATCCGCGTCGTTGTCATCGTCGTTGTCATGCGCTTTGCCTGGGCCTCTGTTTCCGGCCATTCCACCATGGTCATCGTCGTTGTCACGCGCATTGCCTGGGCCTCTGTTCCCGGCCATTCCACCATGGTCATCGTCGTTGTCACGCGCATTGCCTGGGCCTCTGTTTCCAGCCATACCACCATGGTCAGCGCCATGGCCAGCAGCACCATGACCGCCGCCATCTCCATGGCCGCTACCACCGTTACCGCCTCCGCCGTCACCACCGTGACCACCGCCTCCAGAGCCTCCACTGCCGGAGCCACCAGAGCCACCGTGACCACCACCTCCGGAGCCACCAGAGCCTGCGCTGCCGCCACCACCGTGACCACCGCCGCCTCCACTGCCGCCACCGTGGCCGCCTCCGCCTCCACTACCACCCTGGCCACCTCCGCCGCCATCTTTGGCATACACGCTGGAGAAACTGCTGATGTAATCGGGTACCAGGACAGTCGATGCCGACAGGACTCCGCCAATTGCCAGAGCCAATAAACATTTTTTAAGCTGCATGTTGCACCTCCGCTTGGAGTTGCGTCGTCATCTCCGTATCGAACGCAATGTCCAGTGAGATCCCAGCCGCCCATTGGAGCGGCCAGCCAACCGGCGCGGCCATGAATCTGCAGCATTAACGAACAACTGCGGTGTCCGCACGTTCCTTCGGAGCCAGTTATCATCGTTGCGCGGGAAAAATTCCCACGTTTATGTTAGATGAGTGCTTTCAGCCAGAGTTCAAAGGACGAATATCAGGACTCAAGCATTGCGTTGAGCAAAGACTTCAACCTGACCCATTTGAGAATCGCCCCTCATCTGATCTGCCCGTTTTACGAGGCGAGTTTTTTCAATCGAATCCACAGTTGTTTGCGGCCCTTCGCGCCAGGCAGCCACAGCCCAAAGCGGTCACCCGCCATTCATGCGCTGCATAGGTGTGGAATCTCGCGTTAGGTAGGCAGATACGTCCTAACGACTTGATAAAACACATCTATTTTCCATGGCTTACTGAAAAACTTTGCGTTAGCAGGCAGTAGGCCATCGGGTACTGATCTATTACCCGACGTGATGATGACGGGTAGGCCTGGCCAGCGTGACCAGATCACTTGTGCCAACTCCAACCCACCCATACTGCCCGGCATGCAGATGTCGGTAATCACGAGAATTATCGAAGACTGGCCTTCCAGGATGGGAATCGCTTCATCGGCTGAGGCGCAGTCACTCACACCGACGCCCAGCAGCGAAATTGCCTCAGCCATCAGTGAACGCAATATTTCGTTATCTTCTACGACGAGCACTGTGGGAGACATGGCTAAAATCCCCATCTCTTTACCGTTAGTGTTATCGCAGATAGAAACTGTTTCGGACATCTGACGAGCGGGGTTCGACGCCGGATCTATTGCCGATTCTCGGCATTCCGCTAGTCTGATTTTGATGAACAAATTTGTATGACTGCGGCCTTCATCATAAACAGGGGACTGGATAGGATCTTCATGCGCCTTTCAGATTTCATCCTCAAAAATCTTGAGCCGATTCTGCAGGCGTGGGAGGAATTTGCCCGGTCTGTGGATACCCCGATGCCAGCCATGGATCCGCCAGGTTTGAGGAGCCACGCCGAGTACATTTTACGAACCGTTGCGTTCGACATGCGTACCTCTCAAACCCCTCAAGAGCAGATCGACAAGTCCCATGGACTCGGGCCAGTCACCGAAGATGAATCGGCCGCTCAAAGTCACGCAATTACCCGCCTGATGGCGGGTTTCACGCTTGATCAGATGGTCTCCGAATATCGGGCTCTCAGGTCGAGTGTACTGAGACTTTGGCTGGCTGAAGAGTACGCAGGGGAAGACCATCAAATTTCGGACATGATCCGATTCAACGAGGCCATCGATCAGGCGCTTGTCGAATCGATTGCAGCGTATGGTCAAGCGGTGGAGACGACTCGAAAAACAGTCTTGGGCGTCTTAGGTCACGACCTTCGCACACCGCTCAGCGCCGTAACGCTGGGCGCCGATTTGCTGAGGCAGACTGAAGAACTGGGCACCCGAGGGAAAAGAATAATTGCGCAGATTTCTACCAGTGTGCAAAGCGCCAACCAGATGGTGAATGACCTGCTTGACCTGGCACGCTGTAACCTGGGCACCGGAATCCCGGTACGACCAGAAAAAACTGACCTGACTTCCGTGTGCAAGTCAGTCGTGGATGAACTCACTATCGCCCATCCCAAAGCGCAAATAATACTTTCCGACGCGGAAGCGGTAACCGGCCAGTACGACCCTTCACGCATGGCACAAGTATTCTCCAATCTCATAGGAAACGCCGTGCAACACGGCAACCTACAGAAGCCGATTCATGTCACCTTGAAGGGGGATGACACCACCTCCTGCTTTTGCGTGCAAAATTCTGGAGAGCCTATTCCTGCCAGCGCAATGCCCTCACTGTTCAATCCGCAAGGACGTTACTCCAAGTACTCAGAGGGAGAACAAGGAGCGTCGGCTGGTCTCGGGCTGGGACTATTCATAGCGGCTCAGATTGTAGAGGGCCATGGTGGAAAGATAGAGGTCGAGTCGACGCTTGAGCAGGGCACGATCTTCCGTGTGATTCTGCCCATTTGCCAGTAATCGGTATCGGCGGCTCAAGTATCCGCGCTGGAAAGCCTACGGTGAGTGTCCGCTCTGAGTTGTGGATTCAACCGGTCGACGCAACAGGCAGCTATCGGCCAGAAGCCATCATTAGCACGGATACCAAACACCAAGCCGAAACTCGGACTAAGCTTAAATTCTCAGCGTTCGTCGCATCTGCGGCCTACCATTCTGGGACCCGAAAGATGAACGTCAATTGGGAGGGGCTTCTACCCATCCTCGGTACTGTGCTCATCGTCGATGATGATCCGATTCTCCGCACGTTGATGGGTTACATCCTCGCCGACATGGGTGCAGAGCCTGTAGCTTATCCGACAGCTGAGGACGCTCTCACCTACCTCCTCCAAAGCCACGCCCACTGCCTTTTGGTGATTGTGAATCACCGCCTGCCAGGAGAAATTCAGGGCATAGATTTGATAAAAATTGTGAGGGGGAAGTGGCCGTCGATGCGCTCTATCCTCACTTCTTGCGACCTCCTGAAATCATTAACGATTCCTCGTCAATCCGTTTACCTGGGCAAACCATGGTCGCCGGACCAACTGGTTGCTACCGTGGCTGCCGTCCTTCGACTCACTCCCCCAGCTTTACATCAGGCATTTTGACTAGCAGGTGTCCTGCCATGAACGATAAAGCTATCTCTGCACTCCATGTGGCATTGACCATTGCATGGGTCATAGCTGTTGCAGGCGTCATGTTGTGGCACATGCGGTAAAACGCAGAAGCAAGCCCACCGGCACTGGGCTCAGTCAGGATCCACAGCTTTAAGGCGTATATGAATGACTGCTGTGGGTAGCAGCCACTCAAACGCTGCGAGAATGTTCATCCCATCAACATCCCCTCCGCGCCGCACCATCATCAGTCGTGCGCCAGAGTAGTATTTGCCAGAACCTCTAAAAACGAATATTTGCGCACCGTCACAACTGAAGAACAATCGATTTTATGAATATAAACCTTTTGATATTCATCAATACGCGCGGGGTCATAGCTCTATCGCTAGACGGAAAATCTTACGGTCTGTGTTGCCTTGCCTTGAAGGTCTGGCGTGGTTGATCGACCGGAACCATTGAAACAGGAGGTGACCATGTACTCCCAGCGCACTACTGCCCATCTCACAGCCTGTCGGTGCTTGGCGATAGAGCAAAATACAAAACTTTTCGAAGAGGCGAATGCCCTCAATCGCTCAGCAGTCGACTTACTGGATCGACCGGACTTCGATAGCGAAATGTTCCTTCAATATTTGCATCTTCGAGGGAAGGCAGAACTCCAGTTTCGTGAAGCGCTGGATCACCTCTCGTTCGTCAATGAGCAGTTCCCTGAACTTTGAAACGAGCCAGAGGTTTCCTCCAGCCAACAGCAGCCGGCCGTCAAAGGCGGCTCTCGAGTAGGTTGTTTCCTCGGTATAGCCATCCGCCCGGCTTGATCCAGGCGCCATTTACAAGGGGCTCATGGGAGCTAGTCTCCAGGCCCGCTTCAACTGATAGCGGTACCGTATGGACAGGATGACCAAGCAAGAAATCGAAGCAGTCCTTTCGAGCCGGCTACCGAACTTACGTCCCCTCTCCCGCTCCCTCCACAACACGCGTATACACGACCGTTGCCACTTCGATTAGTGATCTGCGTTCGTCCAGGTTGATGATACCTTTCGCCTCAAAACCATCAGCCAGCCGAATCAGTTCTTCGTATTGTTCCTGTGCATTCATCCTGACTTCGGGGGTTACCAATAAGTCATGAAAGGCGGAAAACGCCATAACCTTCGCATCGTCGTACATCTCAATTCTCCCGCACATATACCGGTAGATAACGAATTGCTCCGAGAGGTTCATCGGGGGCGATGGTTGCTAACGATGATCGTCGGACGGCATTGCACATAACAACCGTTGATGCTGAACCGGGTGGCCAGCTCGAACTCGCTCTGCTTGGTTGCACCGACTTCATCGAGCACCAGCAGGTCCGCGCCGATCACCTCACGCAAGATGTGCGCCTCGGACTCGCCCGAGCGATCATTGAACGTCGCCCGGATCTCGCCGATGAGCGTGCCCACCGTGCGGTAAATCGCCTTGACCATGCATTCGTTGATCAGGTGGTTGGCCGAGGCAATGGCCAGGTGGGTCTTGCCCGTGCCGACCGTCCCCAACAGCAACATGCAGCGACCTACCCGGCGATGCTTCGAAAAGTTGTCGACGTAGTCGGTGCATGCATCCAACGCAATCTGCTGGGCCAGGTTCGACACGGTGAAGTGCTCGATGGTGAAACGCCAAAACCGTGTGAATGACCCGGCAAGCAATGAGCCCTGCTCCTTCCGACGGCAAAAGGACGAACAGCATCACTGAGCAGCCTTCTCGCGAGGGCTGGTTGGGATGACAACCGAGGATTAGAAGATGGCAAGAAAGTAGTTTTTGATCTGGAGGCATACAGCGTGGCGTTGAGCCAACACCAGTGGTCTGCCGTGCATGACGTGTTTGCCAACTACAACCAAGGCGATGATGAAACTTTCGTGGTTGATGAAGAGAACATCAACGGGCTTGTGAGCGAAATCTTGATCGCGCTTGAACTTGCCCTTGCGAGTAACAACCAGCGCCACGTCAGCCTGACGATAACCGCCCTATACCGGTGATGGTTGAGGTCCTGGGTGGTCGGGACGAAGACGGTTAACCCACCCAAGCCTCGCTATGTGTTCGCATCCATTCTGACTTTCCTACTTACTAGTACCGGTGGTATTCCTGACCTCCTCGGTCACCACCATAGTAGCGACCGTGATCACCACGGTGGCCATCATGATTATAATACGGCCAGCAACCACCGAGTAATAGGGTTGCTAATACCACCAGAACTAATGCAGTTGTGCTTTTCATTTGATCATCTCCGAA
Source organism: Pseudomonas sp. B28(2017) (assembly GCF_002113025.1). Taxonomy (GTDB): domain Bacteria; phylum Pseudomonadota; class Gammaproteobacteria; order Pseudomonadales; family Pseudomonadaceae; genus Aquipseudomonas. The sequence goes on from NZ_NEJH01000007.1 coordinate 268,424, forward strand.
CAGGCAACGCCTGACGCTGTATTCGTTTGATCGCGTCCAAATTGAGATGGTTCAAACAACTCATATATCTCATTGCCCGACACCACCCGCATGCACTCCCCACCACGCTCAACCGCAACCAGCGCAATGGACGAGTGCAGCCGAGTTTTGTTGGATCAACACCCAGCAACTCTGGAGGCGAACACGACCAATGGGTGAACGTCCGATTAGCCGATGGATCGCAGCGAATAGCCTGCGGTCAATATGTTTAAAAGGATGCAGGCGGCCCTCGCCTCATCCATTTCGCCGCTCTGGAGGCGATCATGAATGGAACACAACTTGCCCGGTTGAAACTCGAACATCGCCACCCGCCTCCAGTAAGTGATAGCGGCCGGGGGTTCGCTCGGGCCTATTGGCTCTTTCACGCTGCCGAAGAACTTCAAGGAGTTCGCATGACGACTGCACCGGTAAAAACGCTGATTGAAGAGCAACTGAAAGAGCTGCCAAGAGACCGCATGATTTTAGCGTTCACTCACCCGCAATGGCTTGGCGCTCTGTCTCTCGCTCACGACGCTGGCATTCCGAACGTACACGTTTGGAGCAGCCGGGCGTGCTTGTGCGGAGAGTGGACGGTCGCTTACGAGGTAAAGACATGAAGATCCTGGTCACCCGCGTTTATTCATTCGAAGCCCTGTTGAAACGCTTGGATATGGAGTTCTGGCGCGTTCGCGAACACAACGAAATGAATTACACGTTCATCCCTATTCAATACTGGGGAGGTGATTGATGAAGTCTTTCGAAGAGTGGGTGACGCAACCAGTCACGCCACTGAGCCAGCTGCCCGAGCTTCCTGAAGGCGTCGACGAGATCCGGCCAGGCCAATACGTCTTCCAGTGTCGGTCTTGCGAAGGATGGTTCCCGATGGAATGGGACATTTCCGAAGACAGATACGAAGACCATTACTGCAATGTCAAGAAACCGGGAAGCGCGAGCACTTGCACGACTGCCCCACCCTCACCTATTGCACTGAGCAAGAAGAAGGCTTGAGCAGTTCCATTCCATAGGCCAGATCACGCCAGCGCGCCAGATCAGCAATAAGCCGGAGACCTTCGAAGGCTTGCTCATGAAGCTGATCATCGGGAAGGTTGAGCAACCGTAGGACCTCGTCGCCAATCATTATGATCGCCATTTCATCGGTTTTCGTACTCATCGCAGTCACCATTCCTAGTTGCGCCTGAGTAGATCATCCGTCCACGCATTAAAACGCGACAGGCTCAGGACTCTGACTCAACTGGCCCGGCGCAAAGCCTCGACCAGCTCGGCCTTACGCATGGTTGAGCGCCCAGCGATTTGCTGTTTTCGCGCTCGGCTCATTAATTCCGTCTTGCTCATGTCCTCTAATTGCTGTCCAGGCCTTGGCACACCTTGTCGGGTAGCTGCCGCTCGACGGGCCGACGATTTTCGAGCCTTCGTCTTTGCCGCATCGCTGGTTTTCTGCCCCGAGCCTCCCTTACGCTCACCACCACCTGATTGCTTGTTAACCGTAGCCCATGCCCGGCTCACAGCCTCATCCCTGGAAACACCCTTGGCCTCATAGCTATCCTCGATGTGTTCGGCCTTACGTTTCTGCTTATCTGTATATTTGTCTTTATCACCGCGTGGCATGGTCGAGTCCTCTTGGGTATCGGTCACGTCTACCTATTAAGATAGAAATGCCAACGCGGACTTCCGTTCGGATGGATAGACCAACGGTTCGTAAGTCTGACCGATCTCGGAAACCCATTTTTACTCTCCTGTTTAAAACCATACCGCCCGGGAATGACCCGGCATCGGACGCCTCATGCCCGCAGAAAACCTCATGACTGGTTGACGACACGATCACTCATCGTCATCTAATCGGAACCTGCTCAAGACAGGAGATCCCGGTAGCTTGCTGGTCTCAACTTCAACATGCCTCCCGCCACAGTGCTCGCAATTGAAGACCTGGCCGTCGATGTCCTCGTCAAAGCAAAGCTCTACGGACGTATCTTGATTGCATTTCTGGCAGATCAGTTTTCTCGTCATGGCTGTAACCCTTGAGAGTTTGACCGACATGAGCTTAGCCAACTTTTTCTATGACCATCGAGACACACTCCCATGCCCAAAGAAAACAAATTTGCTGAGCCGCTGCAGGTTGAGCGCTCGACAGTCACGAGGCTGGTGATCACCGGTTCCCCGTGACTCGACCCGATCACCGTGTTCCTCGAGGGCTTCGGCCGGCGCGACGGCCCGACCGAGTCCGATCCGAACTACCAGACCGCCCAGGGCAAGATCACGATCAACTGCCGGGACAGTAGTTGGAACGCGTACTGGGGGGGAAGGGACCACGAACCGTCGCTCAATTCGTCGCCAAATGCGACTGGCACTACGTTCTGAACTGTCTGGATCGCGGAATCAGTAATAAGCGCTTCACCGGTGATGAGCTGGCTCGCATGTGCATCCTTGAACGCCGACGCCGTCGCAACTCATCGGTGGAGGAAGGTAGCCTGATTGCGGAAGACTCGCGTCGCCTGTTCAATGGGTAGACGAGTTGCAGTGCATCGAATCCACCAACGAGTGCGGGCACCACAGCGAGCTGCTGACTGAGCTGTTTGGCGAAGAGTGGCACTTCCCGGTCGGTGACCGGGCACTGGAGGAAAACCACGAGTTCACATACCTGCGGCGGGTCGTCGAAGCGGCGCAGCAATCGCTGCGCCAGGAACAGCATCAGGTGGCAGCATGACCGCCTCTAACCCTTTTCGCGTGCTCTCCACAATCAATCGATGCTTTGTAGTCTCGATACGCGTAATCGCAGGCAACTGGCCCGACCAAGAATGGGTCAACAAAAATTGTTGGGTGCACGCGGCGTGAAAGATCTGTCTTGCTACCGTCATCTCCTCAATCAACTGCCGATTGACTAAGTAGTAGCCACAGTTCGGACATTTAAACTCATCAAAATTGGACACTGGGAAAGCTTTCTCGGCGCTCTCCCGACATACGAGGCAGGCAGTGATGCCTCATAGCACCTCCTTCGGCCGGGCATGACCAAGTGCATCAGCGAGCCGAAGTTAGAAGTCCATTTATTCCGAAGTTATCGGCTTACCAGAGCGGCTCCGCAAGCTGGTGGATCGCTCATTAGTAGCGCGGTGCAATAAAGAAACATTGTAATCGTAGGTCGAAATCAACGGCGTTGGTCCCTCCCGCCGAGCCATCGCGAGCCATTGCCATGTTCGTTCAACGTCAAAAAACTCGTTCTTGAACTTCATCTTCGCTACAAGGTTCGCTGAGACCCTGTAGTGTCCACAACCAGCCGAGCATTTGACCTCTGACCAGTCTCCAGGCGCGTGAACAATCCTTGCGGCAGCCTGACAAATTAAGCACTTCATATTCGATCTCCATATCAGTGACCCATCAACTGTAGCCGATCACCGGCGAAGGACATCCACATACCCACAGAAAACCAATCCAACACTGAACTGGACGTTTACACGCTGCGCCCGAACCGGGAACTCCAGGAAAAGCTGAACACCCTCTCGCGCTATATAACTCCCTCCCCCTTCAAAATCAGCCGCTATAGAAGGACGACGTCACGTCTTCCGGGGCAATTGCTGAGCCACTGGAATGCCCTGCTCAGCCACACGGCGAGCCTTTCCGACCCCCAAGCCAGGACGCGGGTCATCGACTCATTGCGCCGGCAGTCTATGGCTTCTTCATGAAGCGCCATGCCAGCAGTGGCGTATACCCCGATAAACAGCTGGGTCATACCTGCAGGAGAGAGCCTGACCTGAACATCAATGGTCGTTCCATCGCCCAACTCTTCGTCGTGAGACCGGGTATGGAGTGTTGGGTCTGCCCAGTTCCAGTAATTCTGACCTCGATTGCGCATGCTCACCTCCGAGTGCTTCCAGCAGTAACGCAGGTAAGTCGCACAAGAGATATCTATTTCGCGGATTTGCGAGCGAAGGTGAAAGTACTCCGACGTGCTCTACGTGACGCCGTGCATTACGCACGGTCCAAAAACCTTTGGGCCAACTGAAGTGAAGCGTGACGAAGATGACCGGTGGTGGCACCCGGGCATCCCGGACTTTGGCGGAGACGAAGATCCAGCGCCGTACATTGCCTGGGCCGATGAACAGAAGCTGGAGCGCAAAGGCTGGCACATGCTTGATGAACTCAACAGTCCCCCGACAAGAACGGTGAAGCACATTGCAATGGCTGGGAACCTGAGTCGCCGGGGCTTGAGTGGTTCCTGACAGGATTCTTCCGACACCGAAGATGGCCCGTATGTGGCTTGGGCACGGCGCATCACACAGAGGGTGACCCCATGATCATCCCAATCGCAGCGCCGCTCTATATGCTCTGGCTGATCTACAAGGGGCCATGGCGATGATTGTTCGTAGAGGATTCTTCCGGCGTCAGCTAAAACCCACTATTGCGCCAAAGGAACGGATTGGAAATTCGAATTCGGCCTTTCAACTGCCAAACGCTCGGCACGGGCACATCCCCAATTCAACGCAACGGTCATCGTTTCGCCCGAGCGTTCCTTGTAATACTCCTCGAAAACCATCAAACCATTGGGCTCGTACCCCCCAATGAACAGCTGCACTGTTCCTTCACGGGAGGTCCGAACCTGGACATCAACCTGAATCCCGTTGCCGCAAACCACGCCCTGAGAGCGACTGTGCAACTGGCAATCTGCCCAATCCCAGAACACACGCTGTCGTTGTTTTATCGGATGCATTTCCGTTCTCGCTGAATTTGGGTCGGTCCCCAGTTATACGCCCTTTGTTGATCCAGCAACTTATGCTGATGAGACTACTTTCGCCTCCCCGCAGCCGTTGTGATAGCGCTTTTATCTAACCAGCCCTCATCTCCAAAACTGCCTTGAATAGCGAACAAGGCAATCCTGATTTCAACGGAGCTTCAGGTAAGGGTTCACCCCGCCAGTCATCTCAGGGGAGAGTGTTTGTAGCGTAACTGGCGAGGTGAACCTATAAACCCTAGCTCACGCGTTCAGCTCGTCTGACGCCCCTCATCTGATTTCACAATCCACCTACCAGCCTGCCGATGAACGGCGAGCAAGGAATCCTCATGATCAAAGAAAACGTGTTCGACGAACAAGTCAGCCCTCTGGCCCACAAGATCATCGCCATCTGCAAAGAGCATGAAGTAGCCAAAGTGTTTTCCCACTGCTGAGCATGCTTGGCATTTTTCCAGCCCGCCCTGTGGCCAGCGATATAATCGAGAGCAACGTCTTTGAAAGGGGTTGCCTTGGCTCTTGCTGTGGCCTGAGCTAAACGCTCGGCCTTTTTTCCAACCGTTGTCGTTCCACCCCCTTATCCCGAGTGAACTGGTCAAGTAATCCTGGACACCAGTTAAGGTTCACGCCGCTAGTCTCTCTCTCGCCCTCGCAGCCGCCATCATGGAGCTTTCGAAGCGGGTCGAGCAGCATGGATCAGCCAATGTCGCCGCCCCCCAAGTCGCTCGCCTGATGCCTTCGGACATAACGAATCAAGGCTCGGATGTTTACCTATAGAGCAGATCCTTATACGATGAAGTCCGCATCTACTGCTCTCCATCAGGCCTGAGCAGGCCATTGTTATCATGCATGACAAAGTGACTTAACAAATTGTGCTCTACAGCCATGCAAGAATTTGTGAAAAAATAAGCAAAAACTGCATACAAATTAAACCGTTCCTACAATCAAACACAATAACATTGAGCACCTGAACAATGGACAACCCTGATTTTCTGGCCGAAAGTTCTAAAACCTTCAGCATAGTTATAGTAAATTACAAAACACCAGAAATCACCAAGATATGCCTGGACTTATTGCACCAGCACTTTGGCAACAACGGCGTACCAATATGGGTAGTTGACAATTATTCAGCCGATGAAAGCACTGAGTATTTACGAACTCTTGACTGGATCAATTTAATCGAGCGTTCTGTTTCCGAACCAGAAGCGGGCCATATCGCACATGGCAAGGCACTTGACCTGGTTTTGGAGCGAGTTGGAACTGATTATTTATTCCTGATGCACACCGACACATTTGTTTTCGATAAAAATGTTTTTCCGATGATGCTTAATAAATGCATAAAAAACCAAAAAGTCGTGGCCGTCGGTTGTGTTGAGCAAATAAACCGTGGCACCACGAGAACGCTTTGGCGTTTTAGCTCACGACTATTCAAACACCACTTCAGACGCCTGAAAATCTCCATGGGATTGCGTTCAAGAGAACCAAAACCGTACAGAGAGGTCTATTTGAAAAGTTTCTGCACATTGTGGAACTGCAAACTTGTCAAACAGCACAATATGCACTTTTCGATGGATGACCGCGTGCCAGGCTATACCCTCCAAGACCGCATGACCGAGCTTGGCTATGTCGTTGAAATGTTATCGCCGCGTAAAATCTTCAGCTATCTGGATCACATTCAGGCCGGCACTGTTGCAGCGGCTGGCGGCTATGGAAAGACTCATAGACGAACAAAAATGTACAACAATATCCTTAAGCGCCTGAACAAGGACGACAGAAGAAAATAAGCTACGAATTGACGCAACAAGCAGTGCGTTCAGTTCTATTTGATGTCACCCACAAGTCTTTATATCAAGTTATTGGAGCGGTAATGGCACCCATCACTCAAGCACTACCTATGACCCTATCCCCGGAGCTTGATTTCGACCAACACACCGCTAGCGCCTTCGGTGGCTCATTGACCAGTCGCTATGTTCAGGCTACGCCATTTCCGCACATAGTCATCGACAATTTCTTGCACGAAGACCTGATTGCAAGCATCTGCTCGCACTTCCCGATCGAGCCTACCAACAACGAAATGCTCTACGAGCGCGGTTATAAAGGCCAACTAAAACGTCAAATCAGTCCCAACGAATGCTCCCCCTATCTGAAGACTATCTTCAACGCCTTCAATTCGGCTCCCATGCTGCAGTTTCTCGAAAAGCTCACAGGTATCGAAGGCTTGATACCCGACCCCTACTTTACCGGTGGTGGCCTGCATGAAACGAAAAGCGGTGGTTTCCTGGGTGTGCATTCGGATTTCAGGCTAAACAAAAAGCTTAATGTCGAGCGCAGACTGAATGTCATTATTTACCTGAGTGAAGACTGGCGAGAGGAATACGGCGGCAACCTGGAACTCTGGGATGTCGACATGAAGACCTGCCTTAAAAAAATCCTGCCAATTTACAATCGCTGTGTCATTTTCAACACCGACAAAGACAGCAATCATGGGCACCCAGAGCCTTTAACGACTCCAGAGCACATCACCCGCAAGTCTATAGCGCTTTATTACTACACCGCAGGAACCATGGCGCTCGACCCCACACAAAGAAACAAAACCCACTATAAACCAAGGCCCAAAGATCGTTTAAGCCTAAAGTACTACATGAGCAAACTGATCAAGAAAAAATAAGCTGAAAACACCCGCTGAAAGATCAGCTCAGTCTTTCAGCGGATGTTTCGTAGTTCGGGGCCTGCCGGAGAAGATGTCCGGACCGGGCTCGCTTATCCTGCAGCCCTGCCATACTGTTCAACATGACCAGTGCAACCTTCCGCTTCTACGAGGAGCTCAACGATTTCCTGCCGGCCGAACGGCGGCGGCAGTCCTTTACTTGCGAATGCGCGCAAGGGGCGACGGTCAAGCACATGATCGAGGCGCTCGGAGTACCGCACACGGAGGTCGAACTGGTACTGCTCAACGGCGAGTCGGTGGGCCTCGAGCGGGCGATCTTCGACAGTGACCGGCTGGCGGTGTATCCCAAGTTCGAAGCGCTGGACATCAGCCCGCTGCTAAAGGTTCGTGCGCAACCTTTACGGGTGCTGCGCTTCGTCGCTGATGCGCACCTTGGCGGGCTGGCCAGCCTGCTGCGCATGAGCGGCTTTGACACCCTCTACGACAATGGCTTCGAGGATGGCGAAATCGCCGAGATCGCTGCGCAGCAAGGACGCATCGTGCTAACCCGCGACCGCGAACTGCTCAAGCGACGGATCATCAGCCACGGCTGTTACGTGCACGCCCTGAAACCGTCACTGCAACTGCGCGAACTGTACGAGCGCCTCGACCTGGCGCGTAGCGCGCGGCCATTCAGTCTGTGCCTTCATTGCAACCTGCCGTTGCACGAGATCAGCCTGGAACTGGCCCGGACGCAGGTGCCACCGCGCATTGGTGCCCTCTATTCACACTTCCTGCGCTGCGACGCCTGCCAACGAGTTTACTGGGAGGGTTCGCACTGGCGAGGCATGTGTGCACTGCTGGCACCTCTACTGGACCGATAACCACACGTATCTGCGAACAGCCCCCCACGACCAAGGTTTCAGGAATGAAAATGCCCGGCGATTTACCGGGCATTTCTTAACCGCCAAACGAACTTCAAACAGTTCAAAAACAAGTCGCAAACCCCGTGACTCTACAGGGCTTGCGACTCATTGCCGATACGTCCCTCAGCCCACCCGGGACGTTTTCTACGGGTATGCCTGCCGCGCTCATTGCACCAAGTGCAGGCCTAGTTCTGTACCTCAACCACGTCGACATCCGGTGCGTCTGGGGCATCAAGGGCGTCTTCTCTAGCCTCCCTGGCCGCCTCTCTAGCCTCCTCGTTAGCCTCTCTGGCCGCCTCGTTAGCTTCTCTGGCCGCCTCTCTAGCCGCCTCGTTAGCCTCTCTGGCCGCCTCGTTAGCTTCTCTGGCTGCCTCGTTAGCCTCCTCGTTAGCCTCTCTGGCTTCTCTGGGCTCTCTGGCTGCCCTCGCCTGTGCCTTGGCAGCCTCTCTGGCTGCATCGGCGTCTGCCTTGGCAGCGTTCCGGGCCGCATCTGCAGCAGCCCGGGCAGCGTCCCTGGCTGCATCTGCCGCGGCCCGGGCAGCGTCCCGGGCTGCATCGGCGCCCACTACGCCAGCAGCTCTTGCTGCGTCCCGAGCTGCGTCCGCATCAGCTCTGGCGGCGTCCCGGGCTGCATCTGCAGCAGCTCTGGCAGCATCCCGGGCTGCGTTCGCTTCAGCTCTGGCAGCGTCCCTGGCTGCATCAGCGTCGTTTCTGGCAGCGTCCCTGGCTGCATCAGCGGCGTTGTCATTGTCGTTGTCGTTGGCGTTGTCGTTGTCATGCGCATTGCCCGGGCCTCTGTTCCCGGCCATACCACCATGGTCAGCGTCGCCGCGCCCCGGACCGCCATGACCGTCACCGCCATGGCCAGCAGCACCACCATGGCCTCCACCGCCATCACCACCATGGCCGCCACCGCCGTCACCACCGTGACCACCGCCTCCGGAACCTCCGGAGCCACCGCCACCGCCACCGCCGCCGTGACCACCACCACCTCCGCTTCCCCCTCCGCCGTGGCCGCCTCCGCCGTCGCCACCGTGACCACCGCCTCCGGAGCCACCGTGACCACCACCGCCACCACCGCTGCCGCCATCTTTGGCATACACGCTGGAGAAACTACCGATGTAATCGGGCACCAGGACAGTCGATGCCGACAGGACTCCGCCAATCGCCACCGCTAACAAACATTTCTTGAGCAGCATGATGCACCTCCGCTTGGAGTTGCGTAGTCATCTCCGTATCGAACGCAATGTCCAGTGAGTTCCCGGCCGCCCATTGGAGCGGCCAGCCAACCGGCACGAACATAAATCTGCAGCAATAACGAGCAACTGCGGTATCCGCACGATCCCTCAGAGCCAGCTAGCAATCTTGCGTGGGAAATATTCCCACATCTTTAGATTAGTGCTGTCAACCCAAGTGTCAACGACCGAACATCGGGACTAAGGCACGCGCAGAGCCATGCCCAAGATCCTCACTGGCTCACAGGCATGAAAACTTACTGGCCAGCGTCACCGAACCGGGGTGTGCAACAGGCCCCGGCCTCGATCGGTGCAGGAATGCAGGGTGGCTGTCAGAAGGTGTGACTGAACAACAGTCCAGCCTCGCCATCCGGGCTGGCATCGGAAAAGCCCTTGACGGCATACAACTGAAACTTCCAGTGCTGATTGAGCTTGTGCGTCAGGAAAAGGGTGAGCTCCTTGATCGGGTCGCCCGTGGAAACAACCTTCTGCCGCCAGTCGTAGGACGCGCCCGCCGATGTGCGCGCAAACACGGGTATGGCGAAGCCCAGACTGGTGAATATCGGGTCGTCGAAGTCGGAGCCCGACGGGTCGCCGAATTTTTTCCAGCCCAGGGTGGCAAATCCGGTCACAAGACCAAAGGATTTGGTGACATCGACCTGGGCGGAATAGTCGGTTTTTCCGGTGCCCAGGCACTTGTCTTCGTCGGCTGTAGGCAACTTGACCTTGCCGATCAGGTCCACGAACAGCCCGCCAACACTGTCCTCAAGCACGGCATAGTCGGCACCGGCGATAGTGTCGCCCAAACCACTTTCAACTTTGCCGCAGCCGCCGGGCAGCGGCTCGCCGTCAGGGCCGACCGAAGGGTTGGTGATCCGCAGCCAGGGCACGGTGAGCTTGTAGGTCATGGGGCCGGTCTGGTATTTGCCCACCAGCGGGACGTACCAGGTTTCGGAAGTAGTGCCGGTGCCATAATCGCCCCGAGAGTAGTCGGTGCCGATCGAGGTCGTGAAGGTATCGGCCTGGGCTGGCAGGGCCAGGCCGGCAAGCAAACCGACGAGCAGGATGCGCTTGCGGCTCATGTTCACCTCGTGTCTTGCGTCATCGAAGTTCACACGCATGTTTTGTTGTGTGACTTACCCAGCCTAGTCACTTATGACGATAGTGCATCACGACTGCACTTCTAACCCGGCCTGCCAGAGTGATCGATTTTTTCAACCGGCTCGACCTTTTCGACTTTCTCTACCTTCTCGACTGTTTCTGGCCGTTCAACTTTCTCGACTTTCTCCGGGCGTTCGACCTTTTCAACCTTTTCGGGACGTTCGACCTTTTCGGCTTTCTCTACCCTCTCTACCCTCTCGATTTTGTCGGGTTGCTCGACACGCTCCGACTTGCCGGACTTGTCCACGCTTTCCGTTCTTTCGCCGCCGCCATGACTGTCACTGCCCCCGCGGCGAGCATCGTCGCCGACGCTGTTTCCGCTGCCGGAGCGGCCGCTCCTGTCAGTGCCCGAGCTGCCAGAGCTACCGGAATTGTCGGAGCTGCCCGAGTTGTCCGAACTGTTGGAGCTGCCCGAGTTGTCCGAACTGTTGGAGCTGCCCGAGTTGCCCGATCCACTTGAGTCGTCCGCGTTTTGTTCGCTGGTTCGGAGTTTCCCGTGTTGGCTGCCGGCGGGAGAATCGGAACGCTCGCGGGGCAATTCGATACGCGTCGCCTGCACTTCCCGCGCGCCGCTGAACACGCCAATGACCCGCACGCGTCGATCCAGCGCCAGCTCCGAAGGCTGCACACCCACAAATACGGTGTCGCGCGCCAGCGTCACATTAAAGCCACCCACCACCAAATGGCGGTCCTGCCGACCCTGTACCAGGCCCTCGATCACTGCATTGCGTACCCGGCCAATGAAGGGCAGGCTCGGGTCGGGGCGGCTTTGGGTCACGTCCAGCTCGCGGCCGGACCACTGGCCGCGCACGAGCATTTCCTGTGCCGGGCCAGAGTGATTACTGAGTTTGAGCCCCTGGAGATAACCGCTACGATCCACCGGCCCGATGGCACTGGCCTCCTTGAGCCCGGGCGCCCGGTCGATGCGGCTGGCCACCACTTCGCCACGGGCATCGCGCAGCCCGCTGACCCGTACGGGATCCCCCAGGCGCAGACCGGCAGCGACTTGAGCACCGCTGGCCAGGCGTACCGGTTGCCCCATGACACGCATGGGCATGGAAACGCGTGGCAGGGCTGTCAAGGGGCCCTCATAGACGTGCAGGATAGAAATGCGCCCGGCCTCCAGACCGCGTCGGGTTTTGAACGCTTCCACGGCAACCACTTGGCCTACTGCCAACTGGGTGCTGGTGGCGGCAATGCCGTTTTCGCTGACAGGCACATTGTTGTTGAAGTGCACTTCCAAGCCGTTGACGCAGATCGAGGCAAACCCGGTGATGGTGCCGACTATGCCGGTGCCACCGATCCCGCCGTTGTCGTCGCTGATGCCCGTGCCACCCACGCCGCCTGCAACGGCACCGGTGCCGCCAATGCCGCCGGGGCGTTTTGTGACCGGTGCACCGGTACCGCCCACCCCGCCGTTGTCGGTGCCGATGCCAGTACCGCCCATGCCGCCAGGCGCAGCGCCCGTACCGCCGGTGCCACCAGGAGCCTGGATGACCGGCACTCCAATTGTGCCCGCATCATTCTGGCTGACACAGGCTGGGGCGGCTTGCAACGTAATCGCAAACCCGAGGCCCAGAGCGAGGGCGGCTGCTCGAATCAGGCACAAATTGACTGTCATGGCTTAGGGGCCGTTGGTGAATCGGGATCTGAAGGTTCAGTGTAGAAGTACAGGCCGACCGTGATGCGCTGGCGAGGTTCAAGACTTGGCAGGTCCTGGAACTCCAGTTCGGCAGCCAGTCGGTTGAAGCTCAACAGGGTCTGCATCCCTTCACTGGCAACGGCCTCGCGCAATGCCTCGACGCTCATCGGGGCCAGTGCGTCATAGTGGACACTGCGTTCAAAAAAGGCCGGACCTTCACTGCTCAGATTATGGACCGCGGCGCAGGCATGATCGTGCAAATTATGCCCCAGGTAAGCAGCTTTCTCATCGAAGCCCTTTTGCGGCACGAAGGCCTGGGCTTCGAGGTGCACGCGCTCCTGTTCGTCCAGGCGGACGACGCCCAGGCGCAGCCACTCGTCCAGCACTACCCGCGCCCGGATATCCGTGCTGACCTTCGCCACCAGCGCGTCAAAGGAACAGTCGCCGCCGACACTGGCCAATCGAGGCAGTGGCAGTGGCTGGCCGGCGTCATTGCAGAAGGGCGCGCTGGTCCAGGCGTTGACCAGTTGCGCACCGAAGGTGATATTTTCCGGAAGCGTGGAGGAAGCCGGATCGCTGGTGTTGCGCAAACGCCGTACATCCTTGCGATGCACGCCAGTGAGCAGGCTGATGCGGCTGTCGGTCGGTGCCTTGTCGCCCAGACGGAACTCACGGTCCGCCACTTCGACGAAAACCTCCTTGAGCAGGTCGGCAAACACCAGGTAGGTAACACCTTTGCGCAGCATCAGGCGTACCAGCGGCCGCATGACATGCCGCAAGGCCTTGAGGAGCGAGGTGGGCAAGGTAGACGATTGCATTCAGTGCATTCCTGGTCAGATAACCCCAGTATAGCCGTGTGGGAAATAATCCCATGAATGCAGGCATGTTTTTCTGCCGCGCCTCACATCTGGCTGTTGTCGTCGCCGGGTTCGCCGCCAACATGGACGCCGCGATCGTCACCCGGCTCGCCGCCGACGTGGACACCGCGGTCATCACCCGGTTCACCGCCGACGTGGACACCGCGGTCATCACCCGGCTCGCCGCCGACATGGACACCGCGGTCATCACCCGGCTCGCCGCCGACGTGAACGCCGTGATCGTCACCTGCTTCAGCATGGGTGCCACCGCGACCGGAGTTCGAACTTCCAGGACCGGAATTGCCTGAGTTCCCATTCCCATGGTCGCTGCCACTGTGACCACTGTTGCCACCATGGCCTCCACCACTGCTACCGCCACCGCCGTTGCCACCGTGGCCGCCACCGCCGCTTCCGCCGTTGCCACCACCGCTACCGCCGCTACCGCCTCCGCCGTGACCGCCACCACCGCCACCGCCAC
>NZ_NEJH01000008.1 GCF_002113025.1 Pseudomonas sp. B28(2017)
GCGGTGACCGGGGCGCCGTTCTTGTCGGTCAGGGTCGCGGTGTAGGTGATGGTGCCGTTTTCATCCACGCTCGGCGTGGCAGTCAGGGTCACGGTGGTGCTGTCGTTGACGTCGCTGACCGTGGTGGTCACTGGCGTGGTGTTGGGCGACACCTGCTCCAGATTGCCGCCCACTGCGTCCTTGATGGACTCGGTGACGGTGGTCGGGCCCTTGTACACGTCGTTGCCCACCGTCACCGGCAAGCTGCCGGAACTCTGGCCTTCGGCGATGGTGATGACCTTGCCGCTGTCCAACGTCACGGTCACCGGGCCGTTCTGCGCGGTGACCGGGGCGCCGTTCTTGTCGGTCAGGGTCGCGGTGTAAGTGATGGTGCCGTTCTCGTCCACGCTCGGCGTGGCGCTCAAGGTCACGGTGGTGGTGTCGTTGACGTCATTGACCGTGGTTTCCACCGGGGTCTTCACCGGGTTGATCGCTTCGAGGTTGCCACCCACTGCGTCCTTGATGGACTCGCTGACCGTGGTCGGACCTTGGTAGACGTCGTTGCCGACGGTCACCGGCAGGCTGCCGGAGCTCTGGCCTTCAGCGATGGTGATGACTTTGCCGCTGTCGAGGGTGACGGTGACCGGACCGTTCTGCGCGGTGACCGGTTTGCCCTGGGCATCGGTCAGGGTGGCGGTGTAGGTGATGGTGCCGTTTTCGTCCACGCTCGGGGTGGCGGTCAGGGTCACGGTGGTGGTGTCGTTGACGTCATTGACCGTGGTGGTCACTGGCGTGGTGTTGGGCGACACCTGCTCCAGGTTGCCACCGTCGGCCGATTTAATTGACTCGGTGACGGTGGTCGGGCCTTGGTACACGTCGTTGCCCACCGTCACCGGCAGGCTGCCGGAACTTTGGCCGACGGCGATGGTAATGACCTTGCCGCTGTCGAGGGTCACGGTGACTGGACCGCTCTGCGCGGTGACCGGTTTGCCCTGGGCATCGGTCAGGGTGGCGGTGTAGGTGATGGTGCCGTTCTCGTCCACGCTCGGGGTGGCGCTCAGGGTCACGGTGGTGGTGTCGTTGACGTCGTTGACCGTGGTGGTCACTGGGGTGGTGTTGGGCGACACCAGTTCCAGGTTGCCGCCGTCGGCCGATTTAATTGACTCGGTGACGGTGGTCGGGCCTTGGTACACGTCGTTGCCCACCGTCACCGGCAGGCTGCCGGAACTTTGGCCGACGGCGATGGTAATGACCTTGCCGCTGTCGAGGGTCACGGTGACTGGACCGCTCTGCGCGGTGACCGGTTTGCCCTGGGCATCGGTCAGGGTGGCGGTGTAGGTGATGGTGCCGTTCTCGTCCACGCTCGGGGTGGCGCTCAGGGTCACGGTGGTGGTGTCGTTGACGTCGTTGACCGTGGTGGTCACTGGGGTGGTGTTGGGCGACACCAGTTCCAGGTTGCCGCCGTCGGCCGATTTAATTGACTCGGTGACGGTGGTCGGGCCTTGGTACACGTCGTTGCCCACCGTCACCGGCAGGCTGCCGGAACTTTGGCCGACGGCGATGGTAATGACCTTGCCGCTGTCGAGGGTCACGGTGACTGGACCGCTCTGCGCGGTGACCGGTTTGCCCTGGGCATCGGTCAGGGTGGCGGTGTAGGTGATGGTGCCGTTTTCGTCCACGCTCGGGGTGGCGCTCAAGGTCACGATGGTGGTGTCGTTGACGTCATTGACCGTGGTGGTCACCGGTGTTGTCACCGGATTGATCGCTTCGAGGTTGCCGCCGTCGGCCGATTTAATCGACTCGGTGACGGTGGTCGGGCCTTGGTAGACATCGTTGCCCACGGTGACCGGCAAGCTGCCGGAACTCTGGCCTTCGGCGATGGTGATCACCTTGCCGCTGTCGAGGGTGACGGTCACCGGGCCGTTCTGCGCGGTGACCGGGACGCCGTTTTTGTCGGTCAGGGTGGCGGTGTAGGTGATGGTGCCGTTTTCGTCCACGCTCGGCGTGGCGCTCAGGGTCACGGTGGTGCTGTCGTTGACGTCGTTGACCGTGGTGGTCACCGGGGTTTTCACTGGGGTGAGCGCTTCCAGGTTACCGCCGGCCGCGTCCTTGATGGACTCGCTGACGGTGGTCGGGCCTTGGTAGACATCGTTGCCCACCGTCACCGGCAGGCTGCCGGAACTCTGACCTTCGGCGATGGTGATGACCTTGCCGCTGTCCAACGTCACGGTCACCGGACCGTTTTGCGCGGTGACCGGTTTGCCCTGGGCATCGGTCAGGGTCGCGGTGTAAGTGATGGTGCCGTTTTCGTCCACGCTCGGGGACGCGGTCAGCGTCACGGTGGTGGTGTCGATCGAGTCAGTGATGGACGTCACTGCTGGCTCTTTACTCAGCACCAGGTTTTCGAAGTTGCCGCCAGTGGTAGCGGTGATGGTGGTACTGACAGTGCTGCCGTTGACATAGACGTCATTGACCGGGGTGTCGAGCACGACGCTGCCGCTGGTCTTGCCCGCTTCGATGGTGATGACCGAGCCATTGCTCAAGGTCACGGTCATCGGTGTGCCGGCCGGGTTGGTCAGGGTCGCGGTGTAGGTGATCTGGCCGCCTTCGACGACGGTGCCGGTGGCGGTCAGGGTCAGACCGGTGGTGTCCACGGAGTCGGTAATGGTGGTCACGGCCGGCGTGGTGTTTGGCACCAGGTTTTCGAAGTTGCCGCCAGTGGTAGCGGTGATGGTGGTACTGACAGTGCTGCCGTTGACATAGACGTCATTGGCCGGGGTGTCGACCACGACGCTGCTGCTGGTCTTGCCCGCTTCGATGGTGATGACCGAGCCGTTGCTCAAGGTCACGGTCATCGGTGTGCCGGCCGGGTTGGTCAGGGTCGCGGTGTAGGTGATCTGGCCGCCTTCGACGACGGTGCCGGTGGCGGTCAGGGTCAGACCGGTGGTGTCCACGGAGTCGGTAATGGTGGTCACGGCCGGCGTGGTGTTTGGCACCAGGTTTTCGAAGTTGCCGCCAGTGGTAGCGGTGATGGTGGTACTGACAGTGCTGCCGTTGACATAGACGTCATTGACCGGGGTGTCGACCACGACGCTGCCGCTGGTCTTGCCCGCTTCGATGGTGATGACCGAGCCATTGCTCAAGGTCACGGTCATCGGTGTGCCGGCCGGGTTGGTCAGGGTCGCGGTGTAGGTGATCTGGCCACCTTCGGTGACGGCGTTGCCGGCCGTCAGGGTGACCGTGGTGGTGTCGACGGTATCGGTGATCTGGGTCACGGCCGGGGTAGTCGGCGGCGTAACCGTGATACCGCTGCCGCCGCTGGTGCCGGTGACGGTCACTTCGATCTGGGTCGCGTCGTTATAGACAGTGTCGTTCGCAGCCAATGGCACGTTGACGGTGCCGGTGGTCGCGCCCGCGGGAATCACGATCACGGCGCCGTTGGACAATGTGACAGTCAGGTCGGTCAGTGGTGCCTGGGTCAGTGTCGCGGTGTACACCAGCACGCCACCGGCCTCGGTGATGGTCGGCGTGGCACTGAGGCTGAGGGCTGACTCACTCGGGGTATTGGTGTTGACGTTGGTGTTGACGTTGGTGGCCTGGCCACCCGGGATTTCCAGGGTCGTTTGCGCGGCAGAGTCGATGCCCGCGGTCGGGAAGCCGATGGTCGGGTCGACACGGCCAGCGGTGGCGTCGAGCACCACGAAGCTGTGACTACCACCTGCGGCACCACCAGCGCCTGCCGCCGTCGGACCCGCAGCAGTGGCTTCAAGCTCTTTGGTCGGGTCGGCACCGGCGGCAATGGCTTGTTGCAGCTCTTCAACGGACGGTGCGGCTTGAGCGGTGGCGGCTGCCAGATCACTGCCGGAGTCCGGGGCGTCCGCGCTCCACTGAGTGTCACGGCCCAGATCGAGGGTACGGCCATCGGCCAGCTCCAGGGACACGGCACCGGAAAGGCCAGTGTCGATCTGGTCACCGGCGAACAGTTTGTCGCCTTCAACGAGAACGCGGCGGATGCCTTCGGGGGACACCACGAAAACTTGACCGACAATGCTTTTGACGATGGCAACAACACTGCTCATTGGAGACTCTCCGGGGTGTCACGTTCAGTTGACTTCCATGGACCTGATGGCGTCTGTCGGCGCCGACCAGTCTGGACGTACATTGCAAAATAGATGCACAAGTTTGACGCATCAATTCGTCAATATATTGGCTATATTTTTTCGTTATTAACTTTATGCCAAACTATTGACCTTCTTGGAGCCATCCTAAACAATCGTCCCAGTAATGTCACATTGATATTTAAGCTGTGACTCGTCCTCGGTATGTGATCCAGTTCCGCTTTTGAACTTTCCGACATACGGTCATTCCGCTTGCCATCTTCCGACACAGCGTCGTTCTTTTGCTGTGATTCAAGACAAGAAGTCCTGGGAAATTCCTACAATGCGTTCGCCTTTGTTCATGGCTATACCTTTCGCCCTCTCCGCGTCCTTCGTCCAGGCGCAGTCCTTGCCAGACGCCATGCAACAAGCGCTGGATGTCCATCCGGAGGTCCAGGCCGGCACCAACAGTCGATTGGCTGCGGATTATCAGTTGAAGGCTGCGAAAGGTGGATACCTGCCACGGGTCGACCTGCTGGGCGGTTATGGTCGTGAGGGTACCGATAGCGTGACCACACGAACGGACGGCAGCAACAATCACTGGGAAACCCTGAATCGCAGTGAGTCGAGTCTGCGTCTGACCCAAATGGTTTTTGACGGTTTTGCGACGTCCAGTGAGGTGGGGCGTCAACAAGCCGTCGTCAACTCCCGCGCCTATTCGCTGTTGAGTACTTCCGAACGTACCGGGCTGACTGTGGCCCAGGTTTATCTTGACGTGCTGACTCGTCGCGAATTCGTGCGTCTGGCCGAGGACAACCTCAAGAGCCACCAACGCATTTACGACCAGATCCAGCTGCGTACCCAGCGTGGTGTCGGCAGCGGCGCCGACCTCGATCAGGCGGAGGCGCGGATGGCTCAGGCGCGCAACAATCTGATCACCGAGCAGACCAACCTGGCTGACGCCGAAACCAACTACCTCTCCGCTGTTGGCCAGATGCCGGATCAACTGGAGCGCCCGGCGAGTTTCCTGGCGCTGATGCCGGCCAGTCTGAATGAAGCCCGCGCGCAGATGCTGGAAAACAGCCCGATCCTGCGCTCGGCCGAATCCGACATCGCCGCTGCCGAGAAGCAGTACGACACGGCCAAGTCGACTTTCTACCCACGCTTCGATGCTGAGTTGGGTCGCACCGCGGACAACGACATTGATGGTCAGAACGGCCACAACAACGAATGGCAGGCCATGCTGCGCATGCGCTTCAACCTGTATTCCGGTGGCAGCAACAAGGCTGATCTGGAGTCCAAAGCCTACCTGTCGAACCAGGCGCTGGATATCCGCAACAACGCCCTGCGCCAATTGAATGAAGAGCTGGGCCTGGCCTGGAACGCCTTGAACAACGCCAACGCGCAGGTGCCGATCGCCCAGCAGTACGTCGACCACAGCACCGCTGTGCGTACCGCTTACCAGCGTCAGTTCAGCCTCGGCGAGCGCACCCTGCTCGATTTGCTCGACAGCGAAAACGAACTGTTCACCTCTTCTCGCCGTCTGGCGGAGATCAAGAACGTTCAGTTATTTACTCAGTACCGAATCAAGGCGACCATGGGCGAGTTGCTCAAGAGTCAGGGAGTGGTCGCACCATTGGCATCCGTTGTGCAGAACGACGTGAAGCCCAGGGTCCAATTGCCCGGTATGAATTGAGCAGGACCTTCATCGTTCAATTGTCAGCCAAGAGTGCCGAGCGTGGAATCAGAAGTCAGTCGGGTTCAACTCATTCATGATCCGCGCGCGTTGCATGACGATCCGTTGCTGGATGGTCTGCTCGCTCTTTGCATGCTGCACCAGAAGCCTGCCAGCGCGGCAATGCTGACCACCGGCCTGCCGCTACCCGAGCAACGCTTGAGTGTCGACTTGCTGCCTCGCGCGGCAGCTCGCGCGGGGCTGCAAGGTCGGGTGCTGCAACGCAAGCTGGAGGACATTCCGGCGATTGCCATGCCGGCATTGTTGCTGCTCAAGGACGGTCGCAGTGCCGTCCTGCTTGGCTGGCAAGGCGAAGATCAGGTACGGGTACTGCTCAGCGAAAGCGATGGCGGTGAGTCCCTGGTCAGCCGTGAGCTGTTGGCCGACGACTACACTGGCAAGGTCTTTTTCGCCCAGCCCCAGCACAAATTCGACGTCAATCACGGCACGCTGATTCCGCGTGCGCGTTCGTGGTTCCGCGATACCCTCAAGCGGTCGCGCTGGTTGTACACCGACGCCATCGCCGCCAGTTTCCTGATCAACATCATTGCCATGGCTGCGCCGTTGTTCGTGATGAACGTCTACGACCGCGTCGTGCCTAACCAGGCCGAAGCCACGCTATGGGTGCTGGCGCTCGGCATCACAGGCGCCTACCTCTTCGACCTGATCCTGAAAAGCCTGCGCAGCCTGTGTCTGGATCTGGCCGGCAAGAAAACCGACCTGATTATCTCGGCCACGCTGTTTGAACGCATCGTCGGCATGGCCATGAAATACCGGCCGGCACGGGTCGGCAGCTTTGCCCAGAACATCCATGAGTTCCAGAGCCTTCGCGATTTCCTCGCCTCGCTGACCCTCACCAGCCTGATCGACCTGCCGTTCACCATTTTGATTTTTATCGTCATCGCGATCCTTGGCGGGCATCTGGTGTGGATACCGATGCTGGCGTTCCCGATTGCCCTGGCCATCGGCTATGCCCTGCAGAAACCCCTGGTGGCGACCATGGAACGAACCATGGCGCTGGGGGCCGAGCGTCAGTCGAGCCTGATCGAAACCCTGGCTGGCCTGGATGCAGTGAAGGTCAACAACGCCGAAAGTGAACGCCAGTATCAGTGGGAACAGACCATTGGCACCCTCAGTCGCCTTGAGTTGCGGGTGAAAATGCTGTCTGGCCTGGCAATGAACATCACCTTGCTGATCCAGCAACTGGCCGGGGTGATCATGATCGTCTTCGGCGTGTACCAGATCATCGACGGTCACCTGAGCATGGGCGGCCTGATTGCCTGCTACATGCTCAGTGGTCGTGCGCTCAGCCCGCTGGCGTCACTGTCCGGGCTGCTGACCCGCTATCAGCAGGCGCGGGTGACCATGACCTCGGTCGACCAGATGATGGAGCTGCCCCAGGAGCGCAATTTCGAAGAACGTCCGCTCAGCCGCAAGGTGCTGCAGGGCGGTATTGAGTGCCGCCAGCTCAACTTCACCTACCCGCAACAGCAGAGCCTGGCGCTGAAGAACATCAACCTGTCGATTAGTCCCGGCGAGAAGGTCGGCATCATTGGCCGGAGCGGTTCGGGCAAGAGCTCGCTGGCGAAACTGCTGGTGGGGCTGTATCAGCCGGACGATGGCTCATTGTTGGTCGATGGTGTGGATATCCGTCAGATCGATGTCAGCGAACTGCGCTACAACATCGGCTACGTGCCCCAGGACATTCAGCTGCTCGCCGGTACCTTGCGCGACAACCTGGTTTCCGGTGCGCGGTATGTCGAGGACGAACTGGTGCTGCAAGCGGCAGAACTGGCCGGTGTCCACGAATATGCGCGCCTGCATCCGCAGGGTTATGAGCTGCAAGTGGGCGAGCGCGGGCAGAACCTCTCCGGCGGTCAACGGCAAAACGTCGCCCTGGCCCGTGCGTTATTGCTCAACCCGCCGATCCTGTTGCTCGACGAGCCGACCAGTGCCATGGATAACACCGGTGAAGAGCGCCTCAAGCAGCGCCTGGCAGCGGTGATCGAGAACAAGACCATGGTGCTGGTGACGCACCGGGCATCGCTGTTGTCGCTGGTGGATCGGTTGATCGTGATCGACCGCGGGCAGATTCTCGCCGACGGCCCGAAAGCTGCGGTGATGGAAGCGTTGAAGAAGGGGCAGATCAGTGTTGCTTAAGTCGGGTAAGGATTCGATCCGTCGCTACTTCAAAGGCTCTGCTTCGCTGCAGGGCCAGCCGCTGCCGGAGGTCAACAAGGCGCTGATCGAGGATGCACCGCGTGTGGTGCGGCTGACGATCTGGGCGATCATCGCCTTCTTTGTGTTCCTGATGCTCTGGGCCAACTTCGCGGTCATCGACGAAGTGACCAAGGGCGACGGCAAGGCGATTCCATCGTCGAAGATTCAGAAAATCCAGAACCTTGAAGGCGGCATCGTTTCCGAACTGTTCGTCAAGGAAGGCCAGATCGTCGAAGCCGGCGCACCGCTGATTCGTCTGGATGACACGCGATTCGCTTCGAACGTCGGTGAAACAGAGGCCGATCGGTTGTCGATGCTGCTACGGGTCGAGCGCCTGAGCGCGGAGGTTGACGACCGCCCGCTGAACTTCCCCGAGGATGTACTCAAGGCCGTGCCGGGTCAGGCCAAGAGCGAAGAATCGCTCTATATAAGCCGCCGCCAGCAGTTGCACGACGAGATTGGCGGCTTGCAGGAACAACTGATCCAGCGCCAGCAAGAACTGCGCGAATTCACTTCCAAGCAGGCGCAGTACCGCCAGCAATTGGGCTTTCAGCGTCAGGAAATCAACATGTCCGAGCCGTTGGTGGCCCAGGGTGCGGTATCGCCAGTGGAAGTCCTGCGCCTCAGGCGTGCCGAAGCGGAGACCCGTGGCCAGCTCGACGCCACCACCCTGGCTATTCCGCGAGCCGAATCGGCAATCAAGGAAGTACAGCGCAAGATCGACGAAACACGCGGCAAGTTCCGCAGTGACGCCCTGACCCAGCTCAATGAAGCACGCACCGACCTGAACAAGGCCGAGGCCACCGGCAAGGCCCTGGAAGACCGGGTCAGCCGGACGCTGGTCACTTCGCCGGTGCGGGGTATCGTCAACAAGTTGCTGGTCAATACCATCGGCGGGGTTATCCAGCCAGGCAGCGACCTGGTGGAAATCGTGCCGCTGGACGACACCTTGCTGGTCGAGGCGAAGATCCGTCCGCAGGACATCGCCTTCCTGCATCCGGGGCAGGAAGCGACGGTAAAATTTACCGCCTATGACTACACCATCTACGGCGGGCTGAAGGCCAGGCTGGAGCAGATCGGTGCCGACACCATTACCGACGAAGACAAGAAAACCACCTACTACGTGATCAAGCTGCGTACCGACCGCAGCCACTTGGGCACCGACGAAAAACCCTTGCTGATCATTCCGGGGATGGTGGCTTCCGTGGACATCATCACCGGCAAGAAGACCGTTCTCAGCTACTTGCTCAAGCCGATCATCCGCGCGCGGGCCGAGGCGCTGCACGAGCGGTAATTCGTCATCGAGGCTACTGGTCTCTTCGCGAGCAGGCTCGCTCCCACATGGATTTTTGCTGGAGCACAATGTTGTGTCCAGCGGAGAACCCCTGTGGGAGCGAGCCTGCTCGCGATGGCGTCAGCGGAAACACCAAAATCCTGTCAGTAAGTGACAAATAATGTCACTTCACATTCCAGTCAGCCCCTTTTCAATCGCCATATCGTTATTCATTAACGGTATTTAAATTTCTATTCTTATATCTATAAAGTCAACCGCCTGCGTACCTGCCGACCAATCGGCGCGCCGCACGACACGAACCAACACGGGATCTCCGTGAGTTTCTGATCGACGCGCGCGCCTTTGAGCGTGCCGTGCGTGGGAGTGATTTATGTCTGCAGCCTCAGCTTCGCCAGGTATCGCGCCACAATTCTTTGAAATCCGTCCGTTCAGCGGAGCGGTGGGTGCCGAGATCATTGGTCTCGACCTGTCCCGCCCGCTCAACGATGACGATTTTGCCCGCATTCACCGGGCGCACCTGGACCATCATGTGGTGGTGTTCCGCGACCAGCGCATCACCCCCAAACAGCACATCGACTTCAGCCGTCGTTTTGGCGTGTTGCAGATCCATGTGCTCAAGCAGTTCCTGCTGGCAGGGCATCCGGAAATCCTCATCGTTTCCAACATCGTCGAAAACGGGCAGAACATCGGGCTGGGTGACGCCGGCAAGTTCTGGCACTCCGATCTCTCCTACAAACAGCTGCCGAGTCTGGGCTCGATGCTGCATGCTCAGGAGCTGCCGTCGGAGGGCGGCGACACGCTGTTCGCCGACATGCACAAAGCCTGGGACAACCTGCCGCGCGCATTGCGCAATGCCGTTGAAGGTCGCTCGGCCGCGCACTCCTATACGGCGCGTTACAGCGAAACAAAATTCGAAGGCAACTGGCGCCCGACCCTGACCCCAGAGCAACTCGCCCAGGTCGCCGAAGTGGTGCACCCGGTTGTGCGTACCCACCCGGAAAACGGTCGCAAGGCCTTGTTCGTCAGTGAGGGCTTCACCACTCGCATCGTTGGCCTGCCGGAGGACGAGAGCCGGCAATTGCTGGCCGAGCTCTATGCCCACAGCGTGCTGCCACAAAACATCTACCGCCATCAGTGGCAGCCCCATGACCTGGTGTTCTGGGACAACCGTTCGCTGATCCACCTTGCCGCCGGATGCCCCACTCATCTGCGCCGCAAGCTGTTTCGCACCACCATTCAGGGCGACGCGCCTTTCTGATTTGTCGGAGATTGATCATGTCCAAACGTCTTCCATTTGCACCGCTGGCTGCGGCCATCGGCCTGGGTTTCAGCCTGATCGCCGGCAGCCTGGTGGCGCCGACCGTGGCTCATGCCGAAGGTGAAATCCGCATCGCCGAACAGTTCGGCATCGTTTACCTGCTGCTCAATGTGGTGCGCGATCAGAACCTGATCGAGAAGTACGGCAAGCAGGAAGGCATCGACATCAAGGTCGACTGGACCCAGCTCTCGGGCGGCGCGGCGGTCAACGATGCGTTGCTCGCAGGCTCGATCGACATTGCCGGCGCCGGTGTCGGTCCGTTGCTGACCATCTGGGACCGCACCCACGGCAAACAGAACGTCAAGGCCGTGGCCTCCCTCGGCAACTTTCCGTACTACCTGGTGAGCAATAATCCCAAGGTCAAGACCATCGCCGACTTCACCGAGAAGGACCGCATCGCGGTGCCGGCGGTGGGCGTGTCGGTGCAGTCGCGCTTCCTGCAATACGCGGCTGCCAGGCAGTGGGGCGACAAGGAGTTCAATCGCCTCGACAAGTACACCATCGCGGTTCCGCATCCCGATGCCACGGCGGCGCTGATTGCCGGTGGCACCGAGTTGACCGGACACTTCTCCAACCCGCCATTCCAGGATCAGGCGCTGGAAAACCCGAACGTGCACGTGGTGCTGAACACCTATGACCTGCTCGGCCCGAACTCACCGACCGTCCTGTTCGCCACCGAGAAATTCCGCAACGAGAACCCGAAAACCTACAAGGCATTTATCGATGCGCTGACCGAAGCGGCGCAATTCGCGCAGAACGACAAGGGCGCGGCAGCCGACACCTACATCCGTGTCACCAAGGCAAAAATCGACCGTGCAGCCTTGCTGAAAATCATCGACAACCCGCAGTTCGAATTCAGCGTTACGCCAAAAAATACATACCCGTTGGCCGAGTTCCTGTACCGCGTTGGCGCGATCAAAAACAAACCGGATTCGTGGAAGGACTACTTCTTTCAGGACGCCAAGCCGCTGCAAGGGAGTTGACCGAGATGAACGCCCCTTTGCAAGACTACACGGTCAGCAAATCGATCGCGTCAGCCCAGGCGCTGCTGTCGGTCGATAACGTCAGCCTGGAGTACCGCACGCCACAGCGCGTGGTGCGGGCGACCCATCAAGTCAGTTTCGAAATCGATCCGGCGGACCGTTTTGTCTTGCTCGGCCCTTCCGGTTGCGGCAAGTCGACGTTGCTCAAGGCTGCTGCCGGCTTCATCCAGCCCGTCGAGGGCGAGATCCGTCTGCAAGGTCAGCGCGTCGATGCACCGGGGCCTGACCGTATCGTGGTGTTCCAGGAGTTCGATCAACTGCCGCCGTGGAAAACCGTCAAACAGAACGTGATGTTTCCACTGTTGGCCTCGAAAACCCTCAAGGGCAGGGAAGCCGAAGAGCGAGCGCTGCACTATCTGGAAAAAGTCGGCCTGGCGGCGTTTGCCGATGCCTATCCGCACACCTTGTCCGGTGGCATGAAGGCTCGGGTCGCCATTGCTCGGGCGCTGGCGATGCAGCCGAAAATCCTCCTGATGGACGAACCCTTCGCCGCCCTCGACGCCCTGACCCGGCGCAAGATGCAGGAAGAACTGCTGCTGCTCTGGGAGGAAGTGCGTTTCACCCTGCTGTTCGTCACGCACTCCATCGAAGAGGCGCTGGTGGTGGGCAACCGCATCCTGTTGTTGTCACCGCATCCGGGCCGGGTGCGGGCCGAAGTCCACAGCCATCAGTACGATTTGCACAGCCTTGGCGGCGTGGCGTTTCAGGAGTCGGCACGGCGCATCCATCGGTTGTTGTTCGATGAAGGTGATGCGGCGAACGCTGAGCATGAACTGGATTTCGCCGACATCCGCATCGCTTATTGAGCCAGTTGAGAGGAGGGCCCGATGAGCCATTTATCATCCCCGCGTGAAGAATTCGAAACCGTATTGCCGCCACTGACCAGCGTGCCGCTGGAGCGCGAACTGCCCCTCGGCCAACGCCTGTGGCAACAGGGCTGGCTGCGCAAAAGCCTGATCCTGATTTTGCTTGCCGTGCTGTGGGAAGCGGTTGCCCGTTATCAGAACAACGATCTGCTGCTGCCGAGCTTTGTGCAAACCGCTCACGCCTTGTATGACGGCCTGCTCAGCGGAGAATTGCTGGGCAAGGTATGGATTTCCCTGGTGGTGCTGCTCAAGGGCTACCTGATCGGCATCGTCCTGGCGTTTGCCCTCACTACACTGGCGGTGTCGACCCAGTTCGGTCGCGACCTGTTGAGTACTCTGACTTCAATGTTCAACCCGTTGCCGGCCATCGCGTTGTTGCCGCTGGCGCTGTTGTGGTTTGGATTAGGGCAGAACAGCCTGATTTTCGTGCTGGTGCATTCGGTGCTCTGGGCCTTGGCACTGAACACCTACGCCGGGTTCCTCGGGGTCTCGGAAACCCTGCGCATGGCCGGGCGCAACTACGGCCTCAAGGGCATGCATTTCGTGCTGTTCATCCTGATTCCGGCAGCGCTGCCATCGATCCTCGCCGGCCTGAAGATCGGCTGGGCGTTTGCCTGGCGTACGCTGATTGCCGCTGAGTTGGTGTTTGGCGCAACCAGCGGCAAGGGCGGATTGGGCTGGTACATTTTTCAGAATCGCAATGAGTTGTACACGGACAAGGTATTTGCCGGGTTGGCGGTGGTGATTCTGATTGGATTGCTGGTGGAGAATCTGGTGTTCGATGCGTTGGAGCGGGTGACGGTCAGGCGTTGGGGGATGGTTCGTTGACTGTCTGATTGTATGAAGTCCGCGCTGGCCTCTTCGCGGGCAAGACCGCTCGCACAATGTCTGAGTGGAGTTTGCTAGCATTGCGTCTGAATCAACAAAAATCAGGCTTGAGTGCTTGTAATGCAACTTCCAGACATGAACCTGTTGGTCGCCCTCGACGCCTTGCTTGACGAGGGCAGTGTGGTGGGCGCCGCGCGGCGGATGAACCTGAGCCCGGCGGCCATGAGCCGGACTCTGACGCGCATCCGCGAAGCCATTGGCGATCCGATCCTGGTGCGTGCTGGCCGTGGCCTGGTGCCAACCCCCAAGGCGCTGGAATTGCGCGAGCAGGTGCGCAGCGTGGTGGAACAGGCCGGGTTGCTGTTTCGTTCGGCCGATTCGGTGGAGCTGGGTTCGCTGCGGCGGCGTTTCAGTATTCGGGCCAACGACTTTTTTGTCGGCGTCTACGGCGGCAAGCTGTTCGACACCCTTGATCGGCAGGCGCCGCACTGCGAATTGCGTTTTGTCCCCGAAGGCGATGGCGATGATGAGGCGTTGCGCGAAGGGCGGATCGATCTGAGCATCAGCAACACTCGGCCGTTGACCCCCGAAGTGAAGATTCAGAACCTGTTTTCCACCCACTTCGTTGGCCTGGTGCGTGAGGATCATCCGCTGTTGGATGAAGAGATCACGGCGGAACGCTATGCCGGTTATTCTCATATCAGCATGTCCCGGCGTGGCATTGCCCGGGGGCCGATCGATACGGCACTCAATGCCCTGGGGCTGGAGCGGCGGGTGGCGGTGATCGCGCCAAGCTTTCATGCGGCGATGTTTGCCTTGCCCGATTCCGACCTGATTCTGCCGGTGCCCAAGGAGGCCTTGCTGAGTGTGCGGCGGCTGGGATTGAAACTGCGCTCGTTCGACCTGCCGATTCCTTTGCCGACGCTGATGTTGACCCAGGCCTGGCACCCGCGCTTCGACAAGGATCCGGCGCACCGTTGGTTGCGTGAAACGCTGAAAACCTGCTGCGATGAGACGTGGCTGGCTGCGCAGCCGGGCTGAGGTGAACGCAAGACCCTGTGGGAGCGAGCAGGCTCGCTCCCACAGAGGCCTCCTATCATTGCGTTTAGCGCACTTATAACCTGCCAATAAGTTGATTTCCGTCAGGCATCACGCTTCCTAGAATGCTTCGGTATTTCCACTCCGGAGCTTGCAGTTCATGACCTCCCTTACGGCGACGGCACCTGTCGCCGCGGCCAGCACGGCAATCGCTGCACCCGTCTTCGGCCCGCGGATCATCATCGGCCTGGTGGGTGTGCTGCTGGCGGTGCTGGTGTCGGGCCTGAACGAGATGGTGACCAAAGTCGCCCTGGCCGACATCCGCGGTGCGTTGGCCATCGGCTACGATGAAGGCACCTGGCTGGTGGCCTGTTACGCTGCGACTTCGGTGGCGGCCATGGCTTTTGCGCCGTGGTGTGCGGTGACGTTCTCGTTGCGGCGTTTCACCCTGTGCGCCATCAGCCTGTTCGCCCTGTTGGGTGTGTTGTGCCCCTTCGCCCCGAATTACGAAAGCCTGTTGTTGCTGCGCACCTTGCAAGGGCTGGCCGGCGGCGCATTGCCGCCCATGCTGATGACCGTGGCCCTGCGGTTTCTGCCTGCCAACGTCAAGTTGTACGGCCTGGCCGGTTATGCCCTGACGGCGACGTTCGGCCCTGGCCTGGGCACGCCATTGGCCGGGTTGTGGACCGAGTATGTCGGCTGGCAATGGACCTTCTGGCAAATCATCGCCCCGTGCCTGATTGCCATGGCCGCGGTGGCGTATGGTTTACCCCGGGACCCGCTGCGTCTGGAGCGTTTCAAGTCCTTCAACTGGCGCGGTGTGCTGCTGGGTTTTCCCGCCATCTGCATGTTGGTGATCGGCATTCTGCAGGGCAATCGCCTGGACTGGTTCGAGTCGAACCTGATCTGCGGATTGCTCGGTGGCGGGCTGTTGCTGCTGGCACTGTTCTTGACCGGCGAGTGGTCGCAGCCGATGCCGTTTTTCAAGATGCAGATGCTCGGCATCCGCAACCTGTCTTTCGCCCTGCTGACCCTGGCGGGAGTGCTGGTGGTGTTGCAGGCGGTGATCATTATTCCGTCCGGCTACCTGGCGCAGGTCCAGGGTTATCGCCCGGTGCAGACCGCGCCGATCATGCTGCTGGCGGCGTTGCCGCAATTGATTGCGCTGCCGTTGGTGGCAGCGCTGTGCAACTTTCGCTGGGTCGATTGCCGCTGGGTATTGGGCCTTGGCCTGAGCATGCTGGCGCTGTCGTGCGTCGGCGGCTCGCAACTGACCTCTGCGTGGATTCGCGACGATTTCTATGTGCTGCAATGGCTGCAGATTTTCGGTCAGCCCATGGCGGTGTTGCCGCTGCTGATGCTGTCCACCGGCAGTATCCACCCGATGCAAGGGCCATTCGCATCGGCCTGGTTCAACACCGTCAAAGGCCTGTCGGCGGTCATCGCCACCGGGTTGATCGAGGCGTTGACCACGGCGCGCCTGCATTTTCACTCGACCATGCTGGTCGATCGCCTCGGCAACTCACCGCTGGCCGAGCGCGACAGCACAAGTCTCGCTCATCGTCTGCATGAGCAAGCGGTGGTGCTCACCTCCTCCGATCTTTACCTGTGCATGGCCGGTATCGCCGTGACCTTGATCCTGCTGATTTTCTGGCTGCCGACGCGGATCTATCCACCGCGCGCACCGACCTGAATGCTCCACTGAAACAGAAGGTTTTTTATGAACACTCAAGCAAAGCAGAAAGTCGCGGTTGCCATGACCGCCGCATTGGCCGTCGGGGTATTGCTGTACCTGGCGATGCCTGGCCTGTTCGGCAAGCGTACTCAGCAGAACACCAACGATGCTTATGTCTCGGCGGATTTCACCTTGGTAGTGCCGCGGGTCGCCGGGTTTATCAAGCAAGTGCTGGTTGAGGACAACCAGCAGGTCAAGGCCGGGCAGTTGCTGGCACTGATCGATGACCGGGATTTGCGCGCGGCCGCCCAGGCTGCGGATGCCGAAATGCTGGTGGCTGGTGCGCAACTGCAAAACGCCAGGGCGACCCTGGAGCGTCAGGCGTCGGTGATCGCCCAGGCACAATCCTCGGTGGTGTCGGCCAAGGCGGAAATGGCGTTTGCCGAGCATGAATTGAACCGCTACAACCACCTCGCCGGGGTGGGCGCCGGCACGGTACAAAATGCGCAGCAGGCGCAAACGCGTATCGACCAGGCCTCTGCGCGGCTGGCCAATGCCACGGCGGTACTGGCGGCGGAGCGCAAGCAAGTGGAGATCCTCACGGCTCAGCGCGACGCAGCCGAAGGTGGTCTGAAACGGGCGCAAGCGAAGCTGGAAATGGCCGGCTACGAGTTGTCCTATACGAGGATCGTCGCACCACAGGACGGTATGGTCGGCGAACGCGCGGTGCGGGTCGGCGCCTATGTCACTCCGGGCAGTAAAATCCTCGCCGTGGTGCCGCTGGCACAGGCGTACGTGATGGCCAATTTCCAGGAAACCCAACTGACGGATGTGCAGCCGGGGCAGGCTGTACAAGTGCGCGTTGACAGTCTGGGCGGTGCGGCACTGAACGGTCGTGTCGAAAGCATTGCGCCGGCCACCGGGGTGACATTCGCCGCGGTCAAACCGGACAACGCCACCGGCAACTTCACCAAGGTGGTACAGCGCATACCGGTGAAAATCGTGCTGGAGCCGGGACAATCGCTGGCCGAGCGCTTGCGGGTGGGGATGTCGGTGGAGGCGAGTATTGATACGGCCACCGCCAGGGCGAAAGAGGTTGTTCAGCGATGAAGATTTTCGTTGATCGTGCCGACGCCTTCGCGAGCAAGTCGGATCGCCTGATTTTTTCTGCCTTGCTTGTGCTGAGCCTGTCAGCCTGCACCGTCGGCCCGGACTTTCACAAACCTCAGCCCACACAAATCACCGAATGGTCGAAACCATCAAAGCCAGCCGCCAGCCAAGTAATCGCCGAAACGATGAGCGAGCGCTGGTGGGACGTGTTCAACGACCCGGAACTCTCGGCCCTCACGCAACGCGCCCTGACCGACAACCTCGACTTGAAGCTCGCCAGCCGCCGCTTGCAGCAAAGCCGTGCCGTTCGCCAGGTGATCACCGCCAACCGCTATCCGAATACCGTCGCCACGGGAAGTTATGCCCGAAAGCGTAACAGTGGTGAGGGCCTGAGCGACCCGTCAGGGCACAACGGCCAATCCGCCTTCAACCTGTGGGATGCCGGCTTTTCCGCCGCCTGGGAGCTGGATTTGTGGGGCCGTGTGCGTCGGGAAACCGAAGCCGCCGACGCCAACCTGGAAGTCGCCGAGAACGACCGACGCGGTGTGTTGCTGTCGGTGCTGGCCGAAACCGCCCAGGACTACATTCAACTGCGTGGCGTGCAAAACACCCGGCTCGTCACCGAACAGAATCTCGACGTCGCCCGCCATAGCCTGAAGCTTTCGCAACTGCGCCTGGCCGACGGTGTCGCGACGGATCTGGATGTTGCCGAAGCCGCCGCACAGGTGGCGGCCATCGAATCGCGCCTGCCCGCACTGGAGCAGCGCCAGTGGCAACTGGTCAACGCCTTGAGCCTGTTGATGGGCGAACCGCCCCAGGCATTGGCGGCGCAGTTATCCACAGATGCCCCCGTGCCACAAACCCCGCGACAAGTCGCCATTGGCTTGCCCTCGCAGCTGGCTGAACGTCGTCCGGACATTCGCCAGGCCGAAGCACGGCTGCATGCCGCCACGGCCAGCATTGGCGTGGCCAAGGGCGATTTCTATCCGCGAATCACCCTGTCGGGGAACATCGGTTCCCAGGCCATGCAACTGAGTGATTTTGGTTCCTGGGGTTCGCGTTCGTTCGGGATCGGCCCGCAATTGAGCTTGCCGTTGCTCGACGGCGGCCGCTTGCGTGGCGTGCTCGATTTGCGTGAAGCACAACAACAGGAAGCGGCTATCGCCTATCAGCAAACCGTGCTGCGCGCCTGGCATGAAATCGATGACCAGCTGACCACCTACAACGCCAGTCAGTTGCGCCGCGACAACCTGGCTGAAGCCGTGCGCCAGAACCGCATTGCGCTGGACACCGCACAACAGCAATACGTTGAGGGCGTGGTGGATTTCGTCACCGTACTCACCGTGCAAGGGGCGTTGCTGGCCACGCAGGAGCAGTGGGTCGAGAGTTCGACCGGTGTGTCGCTGGCGGCCGTCGGGTTGTACAAGGCGTTGGGTGGAGGTTGGGAGTCGGTGTATCCATTGACCGAGACGGCGCAGCGTTAAAACGCAGGCGATGATGGCCATCTGCTTGACGCTAATCGCCGCTGCCGTAGACTCCGGTAATCCGAAAGGGAGTACGGTCATGCGGATTTTCTGTGTGTTGGGGTTGGGATTGCTCTTCGCCGCAAGCGTTGCCCAGGCGCAAACGCCCGGGGCAGACGACCCGCTTGCGCAACTGGATGCGGGCGCCAGCGCCGCAACCACCACCGAGGCCCGCGGTGTATTGCGCGCCCGGGATCAGGCGGTACTGGCCAGTGAGGTGCCGGGGCGGATTGTCGAATTGCCGTTCAGCGAGGGGGAATCGTTCAAGAAGGGCGATACCCTGGCGCGGTTCGATTGCTCGGCCTATCAGGCGCAACTCAATGCCGCTCAAGCGGCCAGCCGTGGCGCGGGTGAAGAACTGGCGCACAACCGGCAACTGGCGGCACTGAATTCGGTCGGGCGTTTCGAAGTGGCACGTGCCGAGGCCAAGGTCAGCGAAACCCAGGCGCAGTCCCAGGTGTATCAAGTGCAGGTCAAGCGTTGCAGCGTGCTGGCGCCGTTCGATGGCCAGGTCGTCGAGCGCAAGGTACAGCGCTATGAAAGCGTACCTGCCGGCGCACCCTTGCTGGACGTGGTCGATAATCGCACCCTGGAAATCCATCTGCTGGTGCCCTCGCGCTGGATGGCCCGACTCAAGCCCGGCCAGACCTTCAGTTTTGTTCCCGATGAAACCGGCAAGCCGTTGGATGCGACCGTCAAGCGCCTGGGCGCACGAATCGATGAAGGCAGTCAGACCCTGCTGCTGGTGGCCAGCGTACCCAACGCCAGCGGGTTGCTGGCGGGGATGAGTGGCACTGCGCATTTCGCGGAGTTCAAGTGAACGCGCCGGTGAGCGGCGGTGCCGAACAGGTGTTCGCGCGTTTCCTTGATCTTGAGCGCCAGACCCGCGCCGCCCAAACGCCCGCCCAGTTGGCCTACAGCCTGGTCAATGATGGCCAGGCACTGTTTGGCTTTCGCCATGCGGCACTGTTGATCGCCGGGAAGGTGCAGGCCGTGACCGGTGTCAGCGCGGTGGAGCCGAATTCACCCTTTGTAGCCTTCGTCGAGCAGGCGGTGGCGCAGTTGTTCAAGCGCGGGCAGTTGCAGCAGGCGCTGGCCATTGCCGCCGATGTCCTCGACGAGTCGCTGCAGGCGCAATGGCAAAGCCTGTCGGCGGCGCAGGTGTTCTGGCTGCCGCTGGTCGATCGTCAGGGCGAGGTGTTCGGTGGGTTGTGGCTGGCCCGGGACGTTGCGTGGAGCCCTGCCGATCAAGTGCTGCTGGCGCAACTGGGCGATACCTACAGCCATGCCTGGCAGGCGTTGCAACCGCGCAAGCCCTGGCGTCTGCGCTGGACGCGCAAACGCCAGGGCTTGCTGGTTGCAGTGCTATTGCTCGGGCTGTTGATCCCGGTGCGCCAGTCCGTATTGGCACCGGCCGAAGTGGTGCCGCTGGGCGGTCGGGTGGTGGCGGCACCGCTGGACGGTGTCATTGCCGAGTTCCTGGTCAAGCCCAATCAGACGGTGAAGACCGGCGAATTGCTGCTGCGTTTCGAAAGCACCACGCTCAAGGCTCAGGCCGATGTCGCTGAACGTGCCCTCGGGGTTGCCGAGGCGGAACTCAAGGCCAACTCCCAGCGCTCGTTCGCCGATGCCGAGTCCAGCTCGAAACTGGATTTGCTGGCCGCCCGGGTCGAACAGAAACGCGCCGAGCGTGACTACGCCCGTGAACTGCTCAAGCGCAGCGAAGTGCGTGCCGAGCGCGATGGCATCGCGGTATTTGCCGATGCCGAACGCTGGACCGGCAAGCCGGTGCAGACCGGCGAGCGACTGATGGAAATCGCCGATCCGGCTCAGGCGCAGTTGCGTATCGAGCTGGCCGTGGGGGACGCGATCTCCCTGGAACCCGGCGCTGAAGTCGCATTGTTCCTCGACAGTGACCCGCTGCAACGGCATCTGGCCAGGCTCGAGCGTTCGGCTTACGAAGCGCAGCCCACGGTGGGCGGGCAATTGGCCTATCGCCTGGATGCGAATTTCGACGCGGCCCCCCCGCGCATCGGTTTGCGCGGCACGGCGAAGATCTTCGGTGACCGGGCGCCGCTGGCGTTGTACCTGCTGCGTCGACCACTGGCCGGCTTGCGTCAGAGCGTGGGCCTGTAAATGAGCCTGCCCGGCCTGCGTGCCGACCTGCAGCTGTCCCCGGCAGCGCCGGCGCTGGACGGAGCGCCCTGCTGGACACTGGCCGATCCGGTGCGGGGGCGTTACTTCAAGCTCGGTACGACGGCGATGCGATTGTTGCGTCACTGGTCACTGGGCGAGCCCGAGCAGGTCCTGCAAGCGGCCAATCGTGAGCCGGGACTGACGCTGGACGGTGCGGATCTGGAGCAGTTGCTGGCGTTTTTGCGCAGTCACGACCTGATTACTGCCCTCGATCCACAGCAGCGTGCCAGCTACAGCTTTAAAGCGGCTGCCCAGCGCCAGAGCCTGTGGCAAATGTTGCTGCATCAGTACCTGTTTTTTCGAATTCCGCTATGGCGTCCCGAGCGTTTTCTCAATCGTGCCTGGCCATGGCTGGAGCGCTTTGGCCCGCGAGCGCTGCGCTACGGATTGCCCGCTGTGCTGGGGTTGGGGGTGTTTCTGGTGTCGCGGGACTGGCAGCGATTTATCGCGACGTTTCCGCATCTGTTCAGCCTTGGCGGCGCTTTGGCGTTTGGCGTGTCCCTGTTTTTCGCCAAGCTCTGCCACGAGTTCGGTCACGCGTTCATGGCCAAGCGCGCCGGGTGCCGGGTACAGAGCATGGGCGTGGCGTTCATGGTGCTGCTGCCGATGTTCTATACCGATGTCAGCGATGCCTGGCGGGTCAATGATCGCAAGGACCGGCTGCTGATTGGCGCTGGCGGCGTACTGGCCGAGTTGCTGTTGGCGAGCATGGCCTTGCTGGCGTGGTCGTTTCTGCCCGACGGTCCCGCCCGCACCGCAGCGTTCATGCTCGCCAGTGCTACGTGGATCACGACATTGGTGGTCAACCTCAACCCGTTCATGCGCTTTGACGGTTATTTTTTACTCAGCGACTTCTGGCAGGTCGATAACCTGCAAGGGCGAGCGTTTGCCTTGTGCCGCTGGCGTATGCGCGAATTTTTGTTTGGCTATGGCGCAGCGGCGCCGGAGCCTTGGTCGCCGACAATGCAACGGCGTTTGCTGATCTGGGGGTATGGCTCATGGTTGTGGCGCGCGGCACTGTTTTTCGGGATCGCGCTGGCGGTCTATCACCTGTTCTTCAAGGTGTTGGGGATCTTCCTGATGCTGGTGGAACTGGTCTGGTTCATCTTTCTGCCCATCATGAATGAATGGCGCCAGTGGTGGGGCCGCCGCGAGCAGGCACATGGGCCGCGTGTGCTGCTCAGCAGCCTGGTGTTGCTCGGGCTGTTGCTGGTGCTCATCCTGCCGTGGCGCAGTGCCGTCGAGGTGCCGGCCATGCTGGAAGCGGGCCGGGTCAGCACCTTGCATGCGCCGGTAGCGGCACGAATCAAGGCCGTGAATGTGCATGACGGGCAGTCGGTGGCGCAGGGTGATGTCCTGATCGAGCTGGAATCGCCGGATCTCGATTCGCGCCAGGCCATTGCGCGCCGGGAAATCGAGATTCAGCAATTGCAGATGCGCCGTCAGGCCAGCCGCAGCGAAACGGCTTCCGATGCCGCAATCGTCGAGCAGCGCCTGGCCGAAGCGGTCGCCGAGTACCGTGGGCTGGCGGCTCAGCGCGAGCGACTGCTATTGCGTGCGCCCCATGCCGGCACGGTGCGTGATCTGCTGGCGCAATGGACGGTGGGGCGCTGGCTGTCCACTCGGGAGCCGCTGGCCCGGGTGGTCGAGGAGGGCGTACGCTTGCGCGGTTATCTGGCCGAGGCCGAACTCTGGCGCGTGGCGCCGGGGGCCACCGGACGGTTTATCGCCGATGATCCGATGCATCCGGCGATTGCGGTACAACTGAGCGAAATCGATACCAATGGTGCGGCGTTTGTCGATCAGGAGGCACTGACCTCCGATCACCACGGACCGATTGCCGTGCGTCGCGATCAACATCAACGGGCCGAGCCGGTACAGGCACAGTACGGCGCGCGGTTGACCACGCTTGATCAGTCCCCGGCGCCCGTGCAGCCTTTACGCGGTGTGGCGGTGTTGCAAGGCCATGGCGAGTCGGTGCTGGGTGCTGCCTGGCGACGCGTGGCGGCGCTGGGTGTCAGGGAAAGCGGTTTTTAGATCGACCGACCCTCGTCGCCGCAGGTCGTTTCGTCAACGGGCCAGCATCGACGATGCTCCGGCTGAAGGTCTAAAGTGAACCGCAAGTAAACTGTCACTGAGCGTTGCAAGGGGAAGCAATGGAGGCGCGCAGAGAAACGCCGATGGGCGACACCCAGGGGCCGCACGCAAACCCTGGTTTCGTCAGGGGCGCGCAACCGATGATTCGTTGGGCGCGGGAGCATTGGCTGGTGCCGATCCTGGTACTGGCGGCGCTGGTGCGCTTCTACGATCTGACCGCAGCTGCGATCTGGGGCGACGAGGGTTCCAGCCTGTTGCTGGCGCGCTATTCATTGCCGGACATCTGGCTTCATGCGGCCTACGACGTGCATCCGCCGCTGTATTTCATGCTCCTGCACAGTTGGATGGCGGTCTTCGGCGACGGCATTTTTTCGATCCGCTGCCTCAGCGCCCTTCCGGGCATCGTCTCGGTCGGGCTCGGCGTGTGGCTGGTGGATCGACTGGCTACCCGTCGCGCCGCGATACTTGCCGGCTTCCTGCTGGCGCTGTTGCCCACGGCGGTTCGTTACAGCCAGGAAGTGCGCATGTATTCGCTGTTGGGGTTGTGGTTGCTCGGGGCGACGATTGCCCTGGTGTACTGGGTCCGCAAACCGCAACGTCGACACTACCTGCTGATCTACGCCTTGCTTATGAGCGCGGCGTTCTACACCCATTATTTCACTGCGCTATGCGTGCTTTGCCATTGGTTGTACCTGGGCATCATCCGCGTGCAACCGGGGTATCGTCTGCGGCACATCCAGCGCGGCGACTGGTGGCTGGCGAACCTGGTCATTGTCGTGCTGTACCTGCCGTGGTTGCCGGGGCTGGTCGATCTGTTGCAGCACATCGATCAGCTCAAAGCCAATGGGGATGTCGGCTGGGAAACGCCGGTCACCTTCGAGTCCCTGCCGTCCATGGTGTGGTCGCTGTTGATCCAGGATGATGGCGAAAACCTGTCGCCGCTGCTGTTTGC
This sequence comes from Pseudomonas sp. B28(2017), assembly GCF_002113025.1. GTDB lineage: Bacteria > Pseudomonadota > Gammaproteobacteria > Pseudomonadales > Pseudomonadaceae > Aquipseudomonas. The sequence continues at coordinate 23,972 of NZ_NEJH01000008.1, forward strand.
CACCCTGCCGCTGGCCATTCCGATATTGGCCGGGGTGGCGCTGGTGCGGGACCGAAGTGTGTTCCGGGGCAGCGCGTTGCTGGCGGTCTACACCTTCGTTCCGATGTTGCTGGTGTTCGCGGTGTCGTTCATTTCGCCGATGTTCATCGAGCGCTATCTCACTGCCTATGCCCTGGGCCTGCCCATGCTGGCGGCATTGGCGATCGATCGCTTGTACAACGGCTCCCGCGTGGTGGCGCTGATGGTGCTGGTGGTGTTTGTCAGTGTGGAACTGGTGGGCCTGAACAACAACGCCACGGTAGATATCCATGACCAGGTCAACGTCATGGTCGATGACGTCAACCAGCACTTCCAGCCCGGCGATCAAATCGTCACCAGCGACATGCTCTGGTACCTGTGCTACGTCTACTACAACCGTACCGATGCCAAGCCGCTGCTGTACACCCCGCCGCATGCCGACGGAACCTCGAGTCGTCCGAATGAGTATGGTTTCGGCACCCTGACGGCACCGGACGAGTACCTCGACAGCCTCGGTGATTTGCCCAAGGGCACCCGGCGTATCTGGTTGATCAGTACCGCCGACGTGCCGGATGAGTTTGCCCCTGTGCCCGCTCAATGGCAGTTGGGTCGTCAGGTAAAGGCCGGTGGCGTTCTCGCCAGGCTGTACCTGTCCGCAATGGCCGGGAAATAAGCTGCCTCGAAGCTAAAACGGTTCATCTGTTAATCGGATGTTAAAAAAACCGCTTTCCAGCGGTATTGACTTCGAATTGATATCAAAACACCACTAGGCGAACACTTTCCCTTCGGTTACGCTTTGTCCTACAAAAGGACGCAATGTCAAGGTGAAGGGATTGCACCAATTTCACTTTATTTCCGGCTTGCCGCGCTCAGGTTCGACGCTGCTTTCTGCCATTCTTTTGCAGAATCCGCGTTTCCATGCCGGAATGACCAGCCCCGTCGGTTCCCTGTTTTCCGGTGTCCTGGACCAGTGCAGCGCGGGTAGCGAGTTCGGCGCGGTGATCGACACCGACATGCGCCGCCGCCTGTTGCGTGGCCTGTTCGATTCCTTCTACGCCGACAAGGCCGACAAACCGGTGGTGTTCGACACCAATCGCCTTTGGAGCGCCCGGCTGCCGGCCATCAACGATCTGTTTCCCAAGGCCAAGGTGATCGCCTGTGTGCGCAACGTTGCCTGGATCATGGACAGCATCGAGCGTCTTTACCGCGCCAACCCCTATGAAAACACCAAGCTCTTCGGCGATGCCGTCGAGCGCAACACCGTCTATAGCCGTTGCGAAACCCTGGCCCAGCGCAATCGCCTGGTGGGTTTTGCCTGGGCGGCACTCAAGGAAGCCTATTACGGCGAATATGCCGACTCCTTGCTGATCATCGACTATGACTTGCTGACCCAGGCACCAGAGCGAGTGCTGCGGCTGGTCTACGACTTTATCGATGAGCCCTGGTTCGAGCACGACTTCGAGCACCTGGCCTACGACGCCCCGGAATTCGACCAGGCCCTCGGGGTGACCGGCCTGCACAAGGTCAGACCCAAGGTTGCCGTACAGGCCCGGCGCACCATCCTGCCGCCGGACCTGTTCAAGCAATACTCAGACTTGTCCTTTTGGCTCGATGGCTCTGCCAGCGCCGCCAATGTCATTCGTATGAAGTCCGACGCCGCGAACATTTGATCGCGGCGTTTTTCATTGATGCATTACGTAAATTCGTTCGAATTCGGGTGAGCAGCATGTGGTGGACCATTTTTGGCGGGGCAAAGGCAAAGTCACGGGTGGCCGAAGGCCAACGGACACCAGCGGCGCCCATGATCATGTCCCTTGAACCGCGCATGCTGTTCGACGGCGCCGTCGCCGCCACAGTGGCCGATACCGCCGCCCAGGCCGACAGTCATTCCACAGCCGATGCCGCCAAGACGCCGGCTGCCGATCACCCGGCGGCGAGCAAGGACACCCACGGCCAGGCCGATGCCACACCAGCGGCCAGCCCCGTTGCGGTGCCCGGGCAGAGCGTGGTGTTCGTCGACTCCCGGGTGAAAGATGCCGACAGCCTGCTCCAAGGCGTCGCGCCCGGGACCCAGGTCGTGAAACTGGCCGCGGGCAAGGATGGACTGCAGCAGATAGCCGACTACCTCGATCAGCATCAAGGCATCAGCTCTGTGCAGATCATTGCCCACGGCAACGCTGGCGACCTGTGGCTGGGCGACAGCTATCTGTCGGCTGACAACGTCGCCGCCCGCAGCGCGGTGCTGGCGGAAATCGGCAAGGACATGAACGCTGGCGGTGACATTCTGATCTACGGCTGCTACACCGCCGAAGGCGAGCGTGGCCTGAGCTTTGTCGACTCGCTGGCGCAAATGACCGGCCGCGATGTAGCGGCTTCGAGCAACCGTACCGGTGTGGGCGGTGACTGGGATCTGGAAATCGTCACCGGCAACATCGAGAGCGCCAACGTCCTCTCGGCCACGGCCATGAGCGACTATCAGTGGGGCCTGGCCACCTGGACCGCCACCAACAACGCCAACACGGGCGTCGGCTCGTTGCGTGCCGCCCTCGCCTCGGCGCAGAACGGCGATATCGTCACCTTCAGCAGCGGCATGACGGTGCAGCTGACCGCCGAACTGCTGATCAACAAGAACATCACCATTGATGGCGACTTGAACAACGATGGCGCGGCTGACGTGACCCTCGATGGTCAGTACAAGACCCGAGTGATTGAAGTGAGCTCTGGCAGTACCGTCACGCTCGATGGCCTGGTAATCACCCGTGGCCTGGTGTCGGGCAATGGCGGCAACGGTGGCTACGGTGCGGCGGGCGCGATGGCCGGGGGGATTTTCAACGCCGGGAATCTGACCCTGAAAAACGTTACCGTGACCTCCAACGCCGCTTCCGGTGGCGGTGGCGGTGGCGGTGTCACCGGCGCTTTTTACGGCGGTGGTGGCGGTGGCGGTGGCGGTTTGGGCGGCCAGGGCGGCGGGCATGGCGGTACGGCCGGGCCGGGCACCGGCACGTTGGGCGGCCAGGCGGGCAGCGCTGGCGTCGGTGGTTACGGCGGTGGTTATGACGCCACCCATATGGGCGGTCGCGGCGGTACCACCACTGGCGGGGCCGGCGGTGTGGGCGTTTCCTATTACAGCAACGGCGGTAACGGTGCGACGGCCACCAATGGCACGATTTCCATTGGCGGTGGCGGCGGCGGGGCCGGTTGGGACAAGGTAGGTGGTGCTGGCGGCAACGCGGTAGGCGGGATCTACAACGCCAGTAGCGGCACCATAACCGTCATCGGCACGTCGACCATCAGCAATAACATCGGCGCCGGTGGCGGCGGTGGCGGTGGTGGTGGCCAAGGTAGCAATGCCAGCAACGGCGGCGCGGGTGGCCGGGGCGTCGGTGCGATCTGGAACAAAGGCACGCTGCTGATGACGGCCGCCAACTTCGCGGCCCTGGCCGGTAATGCCGCGGCCAGTGGTGCGGGTGGTACCGCATTAGGTGGAGGTACAACCGGCACCTCGCCAACCTCCTCCGCAAACATCTACAACGACGGCGGTGTACTCAACACCGCGTACGCTCCACCACCGACCGCGACCATTGTGGTCGCTGACACCACACTGAGCATCGGCGAAACATCCTTGGTCACGATCACCTTTTCCGAGGCCGTGACCGGTTTCACCAACGCCGACCTGACCATCGCCAACGGTACGTTAAGTGCGGTGAGCAGCAGCAATGGCGGCATCACCTGGACAGCAACGTTCACGCCGACCGCCAGCATCACCGACACGACCAACGTCATCACCCTGGACAACACCGGGGTGATAAACGGTCTGGGCACCGCCGGCGTCGGCACCACCAACTCCAATAACTACACGGTCGACACCGTACGCCCGACCGCGTCCATCGTGGTGGCGGACAATGCGCTGAAAGTCGGCGAAACCTCGCTGGTGACCATCACCTTCAACGAAGCGGTCACCGGTTTCACCAACGCGGACCTGACCATTGCCAACGGTACGCTCACGGCGGTGAGCAGCAGCGATGGCGGCATCACCTGGACGGGGACCTTTACCCCGACTGTGAGCATCACCGATACGACCAACCTGATCACCCTGGACAACACCGGGGTCAGCGACCTGGCGGGCAATGCCGGGAGCGGCACCACCGATTCCAACAACTACGCCATCGATACCGTGCGCCCGACCGCGACCCTTGTGGTGGCCGATACCAGCCTGAGCATTGGTGAAACGTCGCTGGTGACCATTACCTTCAGCGAAGCGGTCAGCGGGTTTACCAACGCCGACCTGACCATTGCCAACGGTACGCTGAGCGCGGTAAGCAGCAGCGATGGCGGCATCACCTGGACGGCGACCTTTACCCCGACGGCCAGCATCACCGACACGACCAACCTGATCACCCTGAACAACACCGGGGTCAGCGACCTGGCGGGCAACGCCGGTAGCGGCACCACTGATTCGAACAACTATGCGATAGATACGCTCCGTCCGACCGCGACCATCGTAGTGGCGGACACAGCGCTGAGGATCGGCGAAACCTCGCTGGTAACGATCACCTTCAGCGAGGCGGTGACCGGGTTCACCAATGCGGACCTGACCATCGCCAACGGTACGCTCACGGCGGTGAGCAGCAGTGACGGCGGCATCACCTGGACCGCGACCTTCACCCCGACCGCCAGCATCACCGACACGACCAACCTGATCACCCTGGACAACACCGGGGTCATTGATGGTGTCGGCAACGCAGGTAGTGGCACCACCGATTCCAATAACTATGCGATCGACACCGTCCGCCCGACAGCCACCATCGTGGTCGCGGACTCGGCGCTGAAAATCGGCGAAACCTCACTGGTCACGATCACTTTCAGCGAGGCAGTGAGCAGTTTCACCAACGCCGACCTGACCATCGCCAACGGTACACTCACGGCGGTGAGCAGCAGTGACGGCGGCATCACCTGGACGGCGACCTTCACACCTTCCGCCAGCATCAACGACACGACCAACCTGATCACCCTGGACAACACCGGGGTCAATGACCTGTCGGGTAACGCCGGTAGCGGCACCACCGACTCCAATAACTTCGCCATCGACACGCTCCGACCCACCGCGACCATCGTCCTGGCAGACGCCACCTTGAGTGCTGGCGAAACTTCGCTGGTGACCATTACGTTCAGCGAAGCGGTGAGCGGTTTCACCAACGCCGACCTGACCATCGCCAACGGTACGCTCACCGCAGTGAGCAGCAGCGACGGCGGCATCACCTGGACCGCGACCTTCACCCCGACCGTCGGCGTGAATGACTCGAGCAACCTGATTACCTTGAACAACACCGGGGTCACCGACGTGGCCGGCAACACCGGCAGCGGCACCACCAACTCCGGCAACTACACCATCGATACGGTGCTGCCGACGGCGACCATCGTGGTGGCCGACAATGCGTTGAAAATCGGTGAAACCTCGCTGGTGACCATTACCTTCAGCGAAGCCGTCAGTGGGTTCACCAACGCCGACCTGACCATCGCAAACGGCACCTTGAGTGCGGTGAGTAGCAGCGATGGCGGCATCACCTGGACCGCGACCTTCACCCCGACCAGCGCCATCACCGACGCCAGCAACATCATCACCCTGGATAACAGCGGCGTGCAAAACGCCTCGGGCAACGCTGGTAGCGGCACCACCGATTCCAACAACTACGCCATCGATACCCAGCGCCCGACGGCCACCATCGTGGTCGCGGATTCGGCGCTGGCGGTGGGGCAGACATCGGTGGTGACCATCACCTTCTCCGAGGCGGTGACTGGCTTTACCACGGCCGACCTGACGGTGGACAACGGTACCCTGAGCAGTCTGAGCACCAGCGATAACATCACCTGGACCACCACCCTGACGCCAGCAGTGGGCATCACCGATCCGACCAACCTGATCAACCTGGACAATACCGGGGTGACTGATGCGGCCGGCAACACCGGCAGCGGCACCACCGACTCCAATAACTTCTCCGTCGACAGTCAACGTCCGACGGCAACCATCGTCCTGGCGGACGCGACCCTGAGTGCGGGCGAAACCTCGCTGGTGACCATTACCTTCAGCGAAGCGGTGACCGGCTTCACCAACGCCGACCTGACCATCGCCAACGGTACGCTCACGGCGGTGAGCAGCAGCGACGGCGGCATCACCTGGACCGCGACCTTCACCCCGACCGTTGGCGTGAATGACTCGAGCAACGTCATCACCCTGAACAATACCGGTATCACCGACGTGGCGGGCAACACCGGCAGCGGCACCACCAACTCCGCCAACTACACCATCGATACGGTGCTGCCGACGGCGACCATCGTGGTAGCCGACAATGCGTTGAAAATCGGTGAAACGTCGCTGGTGACCATTACCTTCAGCGAAGCGGTAAGCGGTTTCACCAATGCCGACCTGACCATTGCCAACGGCACTTTGACCTCCGTCAGCAGCAGCGATGGCGGCATCACCTGGACCGCGACCTTCACCCCGACCGCCAGCATTACCGACACGACCAACCTGATCAGCCTGGATAACAGCGGTGTGCAAAATGCCTCGGGCAACGCCGGCAGCGGCACCACCGATTCCAACAACTATGCCATCGATACCGTGCGCCCGACGGCCACCATCGTGGTCGCGGACACGGCGCTGAGAGTCGGCGAAACCTCGCTGGTGACCATCACTTTCAGCGAGGCGGTGAGCGGTTTCACCAATGCCGACCTGACCATCGCCAACGGTACGCTCACCGCGGTGAGCAGCAGCGATGGCGGCATCACCTGGACCGCGACCTTCACGCCTTCGGCGAGCATCAACGACACCACCAACCTGATCACCCTGGACAACACCGGGGTCAGCGATCTGGCAGGCAACGCAGGTAGTGGCACCACCGATTCCAATAACTACGCCATCGACACGCTCCGCCCCACCGCGACCATCATCCTGGCAGACGCCACCTTGAGTGCGGGCGAAACCTCGCTGGTGACCATTACGTTCAGCGAAGCGGTGAGCGGTTTCACCAACGCCGACCTGACCATCGCCAACGGTACGCTCACTACGGTGAGCAGCAGTGACGGCGGCATCACCTGGACGGCGACCTTCACCCCGACCGCCGGCGTGAATGACACGAGCAACATCATCACCCTGAACAATACCGATGTCAGCGATGTGGCCGGCAACACCGGCAGCGGCACTACCAACTCCGCCAACTACACCATCGATACGGTGCTGCCGACGGCGACCATCGTGATCGCCGACAATGCGTTGCAAAGCGGTGAGACGTCGCTGGTGACCATTACCTTCAATGAAGCGGTAACGGGTTTTGATAACAGTGACCTGACCATTGCCAACGGCACCTTGACCTCCGTCAGCAGCAGCGACGGCGGTGTCACCTGGACCGCAACCTTCACCCCGACCAGCGCCGTCACCGACACCAGCAACGTCATCACCCTGGATAACAGCGGTGTGCAAAACGCCTCGGGCAACGCCGGCAGCGGCACCACCGACTCCAACAACTACGCCATCGACACCCTGCGCCCGACCGCCACCATCGTGGTCGCCGACAATGCCCTGAACATCGGTGAAACTTCGCTGGTGACCATCACCTTCAGCGAAGCAGTGACCGGTTTCAGCAACGCCGACCTGACCATCGCCAATGGCACCTTGAGTGCGGTGAGCAGCAGCGACGGCGGCATCACCTGGACGGCCACCCTGACACCGTTGGCGGCTATCACCGACACCAGCAACCTCATCCAGCTCGATAACAGCGGTGTTCAGGATGCGGCCGGCAACACCGGCAGCGGCACCACCGATTCGAACAATTACGCGATCGACAACCAGCGCCCGACCGCCACCATTGTCATGGCCGACACCGACCTGCATCCGGGTGAAACGACCCTGGTGACCATCACCTTCAGTGAGGCGGTCAGTGGTCTGGACAGTTCTGATCTGAGCGTCGACAACGGCACCTTGAGCGGGTTGAGCAGCAGCGACGGTGGCCTTACATGGACGGCGACTTTCACCCCGACGGCCGCGATCACCGATACCAGTAACCTCATCACTCTGGACAACAGCGGTGTCACCGACTCGGCAGGCAACGCCGGGAGCGGGGTGACCAACTCGGCGAATTACCTGGTACAAACCAGCGTGCCGACCGCCAGCATCGTGATCGCTGACACGGCACTCAAGGCCGACCAAACGACCCTGGTGACCATTACCTTCAGTGAGGCGGTCAGAGGATTCAGCAACGCTGACCTGACCATCGCCAACGGTACATTGAGCAGCGTCAGCAGCAGCGACGGCGGGATCACCTGGACGGCGACCTTTACGCCAACCTCGGGCATTACTGACGCCAGCAACCTGATCACCCTCGACAATAGCGGCGTGGCCAATGCGTCGGGCAACACGGGGGCCGGCACCACCGACTCGAATAATCTTGCCATCGACACCGCGCTGCCGACTGCGACCATCGAGGTTGCCGACACAGCGCTGAGTACCGGCGAAACCTCATTGGTGACCATTACCTTCAGCGAAGCGGTGAGCGGTTTCGACAACAGTGACTTGACCATCGCCAACGGCACCCTGAGCAATGTCAGTTCCAGCGACGGCGGGATCACCTGGACCGCCACCTTCACCCCGACGGTCGACATCACCGACACCAGCAACACCATCGCGCTGAACACGGCAGGTGTGCAGGATCTGGCCGGCAACGCCGGCAGCGGTACGGTTAACTCCAATACCTACGCCATTGACACCCAAATTCCGACCGCCACCATCGTAGTCGCCAATCCGAACCTGGGGGTGGGCCAGACTTCGCAGGTGACCATCACCTTCAACGAAGCGGTCAGCGGGTTTGATTTGTCCGACATCAGTATTGCCAACGGCACCTTGTCCGACCTGAGCAGCAGCGATGGCGGCAAGACCTGGACCGCGACCCTGACGCCGACCGCCAACGTCAATATCGCCAGCAACACGATCAGCATCGACCGTGCCGGTATCAGCGACATGGCTGGCAACAGTGGTAGCGGCGTGAGCCAATCCGATAACTTTGCCATCAACACGGTGCCAACTTCCTCGCTCGTTTTCGTGTCGGCAGACCCGGATTTGCGCAGCAACCCGCCGGTGACGCTGCCCGATGTGCCCAACGTGCCGCTGCAACCGGTCATTTTCACGCCTCCGACGGGCAACCTGAGTTCACCGTTGACCTTCCCGCCGTTGTTCGAACAGCGGGTGATCGGCAATGGCATTCGGCCGTTGGGCGATATTTTCATGAATCACGGCGCATTGACCCCGAGTTTCATCGCCCAGGTTTTCAGCGGCAATGACGGCGGTGGCGAGGGTTCGGGGCATGGTTTCCTCGGTTTCGGCGGCGGCGATGGTGGTGTGTTCAGCACCAGCACGCTGTCGAGCCTGTTCAATCAGGACAGCAGTACCGAGCGTGATTCGTTGAGCGCCTTTGGCAGTCAGTCGATCAAGTCCGGCGATGTTTCCCAGGGCCTGCGCGGGGTGTTTGGCGCACCGACCCTGGGCCAGCAATTGCAACAGCTCAAAGACAACGAGCAGCAGCAGGTCGACAACCTGGCCGCCGCTTTGAAACTGGCCGGCATCAGCGAAATGCAGGCCTGATGAAAACCTCCACTTGTGATGCGGCACCCAGGGGCGATGCAAGGATGAAGAGAAGTCATAAGTTGTTCGGAGCCAGCCTGCTGGCACTGGCTATCAGCGGATGTGCTGTGACCAGTGAGCCGATCGAGCGCAGTGTCAGTGAGCAGCGGGCCAAAAGTGACCTGCAAAGCATGTACAAGGGACAGGAGCCGCTTGGCGGCCCATTGACCCTGCACCAGGCCATGGCCCGTGCGGTGAAGTACAACCTCGAAGGCCGGTTGAAAATCATGGAAGAGGCCCTGGCCAAGCGTCAGCTCGACCTCGCCAGTTTCGACATGCTGCCGCGTATGGCGCTGGACGCCGGATACGTGGGCCGCAATAACGTCAACGCCTCCAGCAGCCAGAGTGTGCGCACCGGCACGCAGTCCCTGGAACCTTCGACCTCCCAGGACCGCGACCGTGACGTGGCGGACCTGACCATGGTCTGGAACGTGCTCGATTTCGGTGTCAGTTACATCAGCGCCAAGCAGCAAGGCGACCAGCGCCTGATCGTCCAGGAGCGTCGGCGCAAGGTGATCAACACCATCGTCCAGGACGTGCGCTCGGCGTACTGGCGGGCGATGGCTGCCGAGCGTCTGCTCACGCAGATCGACAGCCTCATGGCGCGGGTCGAAACCGCCCGCAATAACAGCCAGAGCATGAGCCAGCAACGCATTGGCGATCCGGTGCAGGCCCTCGGCTATCAGCGCTCGCTGATCGAAGCGACACGCCAACTGGAAGAGCAGCGTCGTGCATTGTCGCTGGCGAAGACTGAATTGGCGACCCTGATCAACCTGCCAATGGGCACGGAGCTGACCCTGGCGACCGATAACGGTTATGAGATTCCCGAGCTCAAGGTCGATCTGGCCAGCCTCGAACAGGAAGCCCTGACCAGTCGTCCGGAACTGCGTGAACAGGACTATCAGAGCCGCATCAGCGCGGCCGAGACCCGCAAAGCCATGCTGCGCCTGCTGCCGGGCCTGGAGTTCTCCGCTGGCGGACATTACGACAGCAACTCATTCCTGGTGGAACAAGGCTGGGCCGACTATGGCGTCAAAGTCACCTGGAACCTGTTCAACGTGATCTCGGCGCCTGCGGCGATCGACGTGGCCAAGGCCGGTGAAGAAGTCGCCACCGCGCGCCGTCAGGCGATGTCGATTGCGGTGCTGGCGCAGTTGTATGTGGCCAATGCCAACTACCGCGAGGCCCTGCGCCAGTTCAAGACCAATCAGCAACTGTCGGACATCGACGGGCAAATCGTCGGTCAGTTGCGCAACCGTCACCAGGCGGAAGGTATTGGCGAACTGGATCTGATCCAGGGTGAGTTGAACACCTTGCAGGCCGATCTTCGTCGAGACCTGTCTTACGCCGACCTGCGTAACGCCTATGGGCAGATTTTCGCCAGCGCCGGCCTTGACCCGCTGCCGGATCAAGTGCAATCGACGCAAGTCCAGTCCATCGCCACGGCCCTGGCCAACCGCGAAGCGGCTTGGGCGGCAGGTGATATTTCAGTTCCGGTGACGCATGCCCCCGCGCGCTGACGTGAAGGCGCCGAGCGCCAGCATCAGCCGAGCCCAGCGCGAGCGGCGCAACGGTCATCGCGGCGCGGCGATACTGCTGACCGGCCTGCCGGCGGCAGGCAAGTCGACCCTCGCGCAAGCGCTGCACGCGGAGTTGTTTGCCCGCGGACTGCAGAGCGTGGTGCTCGATGGTGACGGGTTGCGGGTGGGGCTCAACCGAGACCTGGGCTTCAGCGACAGCGATCGTCAGGAGAACATTCGCCGCGCCAGCGAACTGGCGTCGTTGCTCGTGGAAAACGGACAAATCGTGATCCTGGCGATGATCGCGCCCCTGGTGGAGTTGCGCGATGTGTTCGCCCGGCGGCTCGGTGACGATTACCGGGAAGTCTGGTGCAGCGCGACCCTGGCCGTGTGCGAGCAACGTGATCCGAAAGGTCACTATGCCCGCGCCCGGCGCGGTGAGTTGCCCGGGTTTACCGGGGTGTCTGCGCCGTATCAGGCACCGGTTGACGCGGCGCTGGTGCTCGACACCGGGGCACAAACAGTCGAGGCCTGCCTTGATCGACTGTTGACCTGGCTCGGTGAGTCCGCAGTGCTGCCCAAGCCCTGAACCGATCGGTGTTCAGGGTTTCGACGACAAGTCCGCCATGCCCTTGAGCAACTCGATAGGCAGCGGAAAGACGATGGTCGAGCTCTTGTCGCCAGCAATCGAACTCAGGGTCTGCATGTAGCGCAGCTGCATGGCCCCCGGTTGGCGGCCAAGCATTTCGGCGGCCTGCATGAGTTTTTCCGAGGCCTGCAATTCACCTTCGGCGTGGATCACCTTGGCTCGCCGTTCCCGTTCGGCTTCGGCCTGCTTGGCAATGGCGCGGATCATCGATTCGTTGAGGTCCACGTGTTTGATCTCGACGTTGGCAACCTTGATGCCCCAGGCGTCGGTCTGAGCGTCGAGCACTTGCTGGATGTCCAGGTTCAACCGTTCGCGTTCGGCCAGCAGTTCGTCCAGTTCGTGCTTACCCAGTACCGCCCGCAGCATGGTTTGCGCCAGTTGGCTGGTGGCGGCGAGGAAGTCTTCGACCTGGATGATTGCCTTCTGCGGATCGAGCACACGGAAATACAGCACCGCATTGACCTTGACCGACACGTTGTCGCGGGTGATCACGTCTTGCGGCGGAACGTCCAGCACCACGGTCCGCAAATCGACCCTGACCATTTGCTGGACCACCGGGATCAGCAGGATCAGGCCGGGCCCCTTGACCTGCCAGAAGCGCCCGAGCTGGAACACCACGCCGCGCTCGTACTCGCGCAGGATGCGGAACGTTCCCCCCGCCAGTGCGATGATCAACAATAGCAGCGCGACAAGACCCAATTGCAAACCCATGACTATTCTCCGCCCGGCGCCGCGTCAGCCGCGGCCACTTGCAGCAGCAAACCCTTGCGCCCCACTACCCGCACCCGTTGCCCGGATTGCAGCGGCGTCGCGCTAAGCACTTGCCATCGTTCTCCTTGCAGATGTACCCAGCCGCCATAGGCGTTGCCGGCCTGCAAGGACGTTACCGCCGTCACGCTGCCGAGCAGCCCGGCATCACCGCTGACGGTGTGCCGCGGTCGGGTCTTCAGGGCGTGAATCACCAGGTAGATCAGCAACAGCGCGCTGATCAGTCCCAAGCCGATCATCAGCGGCTCGGGCACATCGGTATTGGTCAGGATCACTGCGCCGATCACGAACATCACGATGCCGCCCAGGCCGATCACACCGTAATTGGGCAGGGCCGCCTCAGCGATCAGGAACGCGAGGCCGAAGGTGATCAGCCAGATCCCGATGGGGTTGGGCACCAGCAACACAACCGTGTCGGCGGCGCAGGCTGATCCGCACAACGCCAACAGCAACGCAACGGCACAACAACGCGTGTTCACGTGACCCTCCGGGAGAGTCTTGGGGGTGGCTCTGTAGACAGTTTAGTTGACCCGCCAGTTGTATGAATTTTGCTCAATTGTCGACGACGTCCGATGGGCGGATTTCCCGCCGGAACGCGCCATCGGGCCTAGACTTTCAGTACCGAAAGAAGTGTTAACCAGCGTCCGTCAGCGGTTGTTGCGGACACCGAGGTGCATCATGCGTATGGCAAGAACCGTGCAGCGAAGCCTGGAAAAGGCTCAATGCCAATATGACATCGTCAGCCACCCACACTCGGCCAGCAGCCTCGAAACGGCACGGGTCGCCGGTATTCCTGCCGAACGGGTAGCCAAATCGGTGATCCTCGACGATCACCATGGGCATTACCTGATGGCCGTACTGCCCGCCAGCCGTCACCTTGACCTGAGCAAAGTCCGCAGCAGCGGTGAATGGCAGGTTTCCCGCGAAAGCAACCTGGCGCACCTGTTCGACGATTGCGAACGCGGCGCCGTACCGGCGCTGGGTGAGGCCTATGGGTTGGATGTGGTTATCGATCCCCTGTTGACCCGGCAGAAAGACATCTATCTGGAGGCCGGCAACCACGTCAATCTGGTGCGCATGGACGTGCCCGAATTCCTGAAAATGGTGCCGCATGCCGAGGTGCGGGAGTTGAGTCATTGAGTTTTGTTTCGTCAATGCTGACGTCATCGTCGGAACGCCACCCGGAGCAAGCTCGCTCCCACAGGTTTTGTGATCGACACAGATCCTTGTGGGAGCGAGCTTGCTCGCGATGACCGCGCAGCGGTCCTTGAATTGATCCCCAGGAGTTCGACATGGAAAACCCGACCCACAATCTTCCTTCGCTGTTCAAGCAACTCGGTCTGCCGGACGATGCCGAAAGCATCGATAAATTCATCGCCACCCATTCACCGCTCAAACCGGAACTGCACCTTGCGGATGCGTTTTTCTGGAGCCCGAGTCAGGCGGAACTTCTGCGGGACGAGATTCTCGACGACGCGGATTGGGCGGAAGTGGTGGATCAGCTGGATGTGATGTTGAGGAAAGGGCGAGGGGTATAAAAAACTGATAGGCGGCGGTCCGCAGAGGTTGCTCTGATCAAAGTAATTGACCAAAATTAAGACCTTATTTGAGGTCTTAATTATGCAAAGTGTTTTGGCTGATATGGCTGTCAGCGTGTCTGAACTAAAGAAAAACCCCTCTGCCGTTTTGAGTGGCGCTCATGGAGGGCCTGTCGCAGTGCTCAATCACAATCGGGTCATGGGCTACATGGTCCCGGCAGATATTTTCGAGGCCATGGTGGAGCGTCTCGACGATCTGGAGTTGGCGGAAATCGTGCGTTCTCGTCGTCATGAAACGCCAATTCCGGTAACGCTGGATGACCTATAAGCTCGAATTTCTGCCATCTGCACGCAAAGAGTGGGACAAGCTGGGGCATACGCTGCGTGAGCAATTCAAAAAGAAGTTGGCCGAACGGCTCGAAATGCCCCGAATCCCGTCTGACTCACTCCATGGCATGCCCGACTGCTACAAAATCAAATTGAAGTCATCTGGCTACCGACTCGTCTACGAGGTGATAGATGAGCGCGTTGTCGTTTCTGTCGTTGCAGTAGGAAAGCGGGAGCGGAGTGAAGTGTATGAGCGCGCCAGGAAATGTTGATGGTTCCCGGAAGGTCGCTGTTACGCAATTGTTTCAAAACTTGACGGAAAATCCCCTCCAATGCGATATTGATAGTTAGCAAACTAACAGTGTGTGTTTTCCCTCGTGCCGAATAGCCTCGACGTCCTCCAGATGAACATCAGCAGTGCCATGGTGGTGGCCGCCAGGCATTGGCGCAAAATCTGCCAGACCACGCTGGTCAACTATGGAATCTCCGAAGCGTGCGCCGTTCCGCTGTTGATGATCGGGCGTCTGGGCGAGGGCGTGCGCCAGGTGACGGTGGCGCAAGCCGCGGGGATGGAGAGTCCGTCGCTGGTGCGCCTGCTCGATCAACTGTGCCATGCCGGTTACGTCTGCCGGACCGAAGACACACAGGACCGCCGCGCCAAATGCCTGAGCCTCACCGAAACCGGTCGGGACCTGGTGCAGGCGGTCGAAGTGGAGCTGGTGCGCTTGCGCAACGAGGTGCTTGAAGGCATTGACCAGCGTGACCTGGAAGCTACGCTGCGGGTACTGAGAGCATTTGAAGCGGCCACGCCGCCATCGGTGGCCAACTCTTGAACGGATTTTTCTCTGGCATGCCTCCGGCGCGGGACTGGTTCTACGGAGTCCGCACCTTCGCCGCATCGATGATCGCGCTGTACATCGCCTTGCTCATGCAGATGCCCCGTCCGTACTGGGCGATGGCCACGGTGTACATCGTCTCCAATCCATTTCTCGGGCCGACCACCTCCAAGGCGCTGTACCGGGCAATCGGCACGTTTGTCGGTGCTGCGGCGGCGGTTCTGTTCGTGCCGATGTTCGTACAGAGCCCTTACGTGCTGGTGGTGGTGATTGGACTGTGGACCGGTACGCTGCTGTTTCTGTCCCTGCATTTGCGCACAGCCAACAACTACGCCTTGATGCTCGCCGGTTATACCTTGCCGTTGATCGCCCTGCCGGTGGTGAGTAACCCGTTGGGGGTGTGGGATGTGGCCGAGGCACGGACCGAAGAAATCTTCCTCGGCATCGCCGTGGCGGCGGTGGTGGGTGCCATGTTCTGGCCCAGGCGTCTGGCGCCGGTGTTCAATGATTCGGTCAGCAAATGGTTTACCGATGCATCGACCTACAGCCTGCGCTTCCTCAGCCGCAATGTGCAGCCTGAAGAAGTCAGTGCGTTGCGGGCATCGATGGTTGCCACGTTTAACTCCCTGGAGTTGATGATCGGTCAGTTGCCCCACGAAGGTTCGCGTCCACAGACGGTGCGCAACACCAAGGAGTTGCGCGGTCGGATGATTCACCTGCTGCCAGTGATCGATGCCCTCGACGACGCGCTTTACGCATTGGAACGGCGCACCCCCGAGCTTGTGGACAAGTTCGCGCCATTGCTGACGGCCACCACCGAATGGCTCGGGCACAAGGATGCCGATCTCGACCGCTGGCAAGCACTGAAGGATCAACTTGAGGCCCTGCAGCCTGCTCCCCAGGCACTGGATGACCGCAAGCAACTGCTGTTCTCCAACGCGATTTACCGCCTCGGCGAGTGGATCGATTTGTGGCAGGACTGCCGCAGCCTGCAATGCGCCATCCAGTGCGAAAGCCAGGACAATTGGCGCGCGGTGTATCGGCATTGGCGGCTGGGACGGCTGAGCCCGTTTCTGGATCGCGGCCTGATGTTTTATTCCGCGGCTTCCACCGTGACCGCGATTATCGTGGCCTCGGTGCTGTGGATTCTGCTCGGCTGGACCGATGGCGGCAGCGCAGTGATCCTGGCGGCGGTGGCCTGTAGCTTCTTCGCTTCGATGGACGACCCGGCGCCGCAGATTTACCGGTTCTTTTTCTGGACGGCGATGTCGGTGGTGTTCGCCAGCCTTTATCTGTTTCTGGTGCTGCCCAACCTGCATGACTTTCCGATGCTGGTGCTGGCGTTTGCCGTGCCGTTCATCTGCGTCGGTACCCTGACGGTCAAGCCGCAGTTTTACCTGGGCATGCTGCTGACCCTGGTCAACACCTCGTCCTTCATCAGCATTCAGGGTGCCTACGACGCGGACTTCCTCAGTTTCGCCAACTCCAACCTGGCCGGTCCCATGGGCCTGCTGTTCGCGTTCATCTGGACCCTGATCACCCGGCCGTTCGGTGCCGAACTGGCAGCCAAGCGCCTGACCCGTTTCAGTTGGCGAGACATTGTCGGCCTCGCCGAACCAGCCACGTTGTCTGAACATCGACTTCTGGGCATACGGATGCTCGATCGGCTGATGCAGCATCTGCCGCGTCTGGCCATGACCGGCCAGGACTCCGGGGTGGCGCTGCGGGAAGTGCGAGTGGCGCTGAATCTGTTGGACCTTCTCGCTTATACGCCGCGGATCCTCGGTGTGCCGCAGGTGCTGCTGCGTCAGGTGGTGGCCGAGGTTGGCGAGTACTTCAAGGCCTGTCTCAAGGCCGGTGAACGCTTGCAGGCACCGAGCCCGTTGCTGATGACCCTCGACCGCACGCGTCGTGCCCTCAGCGGTGCCGGCGATGATGAAACCCGCCGGCATTTGCTGCACGCCCTGAGCGGCCTGCGCCTGGCCTTGTTGCCCGGCGTCGAGTTCGTCGGTTTCGTCGAGCCCGAGGAACCGCTTCCCCATGGCATTGATGGAGCGCCCTTATGATCGGTGACCTGGATCTCAGCGGGGTGTTCCTGCCCACGCTGCTGGTGCTGATGGGCATTACGTATGTGTTGTATCTGTTGGTGCACGGGGTGCTGACGCGCCTGCACTTTTACCGTCTGGTCTGGCACCGGGCATTGTTCAACGTGGCCCTCTACGCCCTGTTGCTTGGCGCCGTGGACTCACTCAGTCGATACCTGATGACATGAAAAAACCGTTTCTAACCCTGGGCCGCGTGGTGCTGACCCTGCTGATCGTGAGCTTCGCCGTTGTCGTGGTCTGGCGCATGGTGATGTATTACATGTTCGCGCCCTGGACCCGTGACGGGCACATCCGTGCCGACATCGTGCAAATCGCCCCGGATGTCTCCGGGCTGATCCAGCAAGTGGAGGTGCGCGACAACCAGTTGGTCAAGCGCGGCCAGGTGCTGTTCAGCATCGATCCGGACCGCTTCAAGCTGGCCCTGCGCCAAGCGAAGGCGGCCGTCGCCGACCGCGAGGAAACCCAGGCCCAGGCCCAGCGTGAGGCCAAGCGAAACAAAGGCCTTGGTAACCTGGTGCCGGGTGAACAACTGGAAGAAAGCCAATCGAAAGTGGCCCGCGCCCAAGTGGCGTTGATGGAAGCCCAGGTGGCGGTGGACAGCGCACAACTCAACCTCGACCGCTCGGTGATCCGCAGCCCGGTGGACGGCTACGTCAACGACCGTGCGCCACGGACCCAGGAGTTCGTCAGCGCCGGGCGGCCGGTGTTGTCGGTGGTCGACAGCAATTCGTTCCACATCGACGGCTATTTCGAAGAAACCAAACTGAACGGCATTCATATCGGGCAGAGCGTCGACATTCGGGTGATCGGCGACAATGCGCGCCTGCGTGGGCATGTGGAGAGCATCGTCGCCGGTATCGAAGACCGTGACCGCACCAGCGGCAACAACCTGCTGCCCAACGTCAACCCGGCATTCAGCTGGGTGCGGCTGGCCCAGCGGATTCCGGTGCGCATCGCCTTCGACGACGTGCCGGAAGACTTCCGCATGATCGCCGGGCGCACCGCCACGGTATCGATCATCGACGATCAGAAACGGGAGCCGGCGCAATGAGCAAGGCCTCGGGTTTGGCGGTCGCCGGATTGAGTTTGCTGCTGTCGGCGTGTCAGATGGTCGGGCCGGATTATCATTTGCCTGAAGAGGCGGCTGTCCATCGTCCAGACTTCCAGGGTGATCTGGCGGTCGATGGCAAAACGGTGGTTTCCGCACCGGTGCCGGCCGATTGGTGGCGTTTGTATCAGGACCCGCGACTCGACCAGTTGGTGCAGCAGGCCATGGCCTCCAACACCGATTTGCGCGTGGCGGCGGCCAGTCTGTCGCGGTCTCGCGCTCAGGTTGATGAGGCCGAAGCGGCGGGCGGCTGGAGCGGTGGCGTGCAGATGGGTGCCCAGCGCCTGCAGGAGTCTGGCCAGGCGTTCCTGCTGCCGGAAAAAGTGCCGGTGGCCAACATCGGCGATATCGGCATCAGCGCGTCGTACCAGTTCGACCTGTTCGGTACCTTGCAACGCGGTATCGAAGCGGCCAAGGCCAATGCCGATGCGACGCAGGCCGCCGCCGATACTGCACGCATCACCGTCGTGGCCGACGTGGTCCGGGCCTACACCCAAGTGTGTGCGGCCAACGAAGAGCGGGAAATTGCCCAGCACTCCCTCGACCTGCAAGCCCAGAGCACCACGCTGATCCAGCGCCTGCGCGATGCCGGGCGTGGCGACGAAACCCAGGTCACCCGCTCGCAAACCCAATTCAAATCCCTGCGCGCCGACATGCCGCGCTATGAAGCGTCGCGTCAGGCCGGGCTGTACCGCTTGTCGATGTTGCTGGCCAAGCCGGTGGACCAACTGCCGGCGGGCACCGCCACTTGTGACGAGCTGCCAAAAATCGCGCAACTGATTC
Source organism: Pseudomonas sp. B28(2017) (assembly GCF_002113025.1). Taxonomy (GTDB): domain Bacteria; phylum Pseudomonadota; class Gammaproteobacteria; order Pseudomonadales; family Pseudomonadaceae; genus Aquipseudomonas. Next base: position 43,294 of record NZ_NEJH01000008.1, read on the forward strand.
CGGTAGGCGATGGCGCCGCGTTGCTCAAGCGTCGTCCCGATGTGCGGCAGGCCGAGCGGCGACTGGCGGCCGCGACGGCCGGTATTGGCGTCGCCACGGGCGAGTTGTACCCGAACATCAGCATTGGTGCGACCATCGGTACCGTCGGTATCCTCGACGATCTCGGCGACCCGTCTACCAACCGCTGGGGCTTCGGTCCGTCGCTGACCTGGAAGGTGCCGACCAACGGCGCCCGGGCGCGTATCCGCGAAGCTGAAGCGGTGACCCAGGCGACGCTGGCGCATTTCGACGGGGTGGTGCTCAACGCCATTCGCGAGACCCAGACCGGCCTCGCCCAGTACACCGCGTTATTGCAACGTCGCGATGCCCTGGCGGACGCCGAGCAATCGGCAAAACTGGCGGCCAACCAGACCCACCGGTTCTTTCAGGCCGGCCGCGCCTCGTTCCTGGCCGACCTGCAAGCCACGCGCACCTACATCGATGTCACGGCGCAACTGGCGGCCGCGAACACCCAGGTTGCCGCCAGCCAGATCGATTTGTTCCTCGCGTTGGGCGGCGGTTGGGAAAGCGGACGAACGCAAGCGTCTAACTCCGGCAAACCCTGAGGCCGTTGCTATGCTTTGAAGTGTTGGGGGGCGCCCCGTGCAAAGCGCCCTTTCTTCGCACAAGGCTCGCGCAGGTCAGGGGGAAACCAATAATGAAAAACCCTTACGCTCTCGGTTTCTGGTGTGCCATCGTGGCGTTGGTGCTGCTGTCGGCCACTTATTTCTACGGCATTATGCTGGCCCACCAGATCGACAAGGCACTGGTGTTCCTCGACAGTGCCGTCGCACTGATTGCCGTGATGTCTATTGCGGTGGTGGCCTGGGCCTCGGTCCAGAATCAACGCATCAAGAAAAGACAACTCGAACAAGGCAAGACCCTGGTCCTGATCTGGGATACCAAGGTGGCGTTGCGCCGTGTCGAAACGGTGTTCGACCGTTATTTCTGGGGCAGTTACTGGCAACCGGGGCGCACGTTTCAGGAAGTCATGGGCGAATTGACCGGAACGCCGTTGGAAAAAAGCCTCGACTCCCTGAAAAAACAATGCGTGGCGCTGGACCGGCAAGTGGCTGACGACGGTCGACACTGGCTCAACAATGCCCGGGAACTGGCTGATGTCGCCACGGCCATGGCCCGCGAACGCTATCAGCTGGATGTCTGCGACCCGCGCGCGGAAGTGACAGGCGGGGCGGTGATCAACCGCGACTTCGAAGTGCTGGTGTACACCTGGACTGCGCGGCTCAAAAGCTTCGATCATCAACTGGATGAGATTGAGGTCCAATACTCTTGAGTTGATGTTGACTGTTTTATCGCCTTCGCGAGCAGGCTCGCGAAGGCGATCGAACATCCGCCGAAACTCTCCGCCCATTAAACAACCCCAAGACGCTCTTTCGCCTTTAATCATTGGGCCGTTCGTCGCGCCTGATGCTAATCTCCATTCCACTTTCAGCGCAGTCGAGCCGCAACCCTTCATGGGTTCAGGGAAGACGACCTCACTTTCAACAACGGACATTGAACGGGTCATACATGAATAAATCAGCAGGCGTGCTACTGGGAATCGTTGTCGCAATCGGTGCCATCAGCGCAGGCGGAGCCTGGTTCACCGGCACCAGACTCGAAGGTGTGTTGAACACCTCGATTGCCGATGCCAACAAGGAACTGCAAGCGGCCATGGTCGGTTCCAACGGCACCGCGTCGCTGGAGCTGGTGTCGCTGGAGCGTCATGTATTCAGCAGCACCGCGCACTATCGCCTCAAGGGCGAAGGTGAAATGTTCGGCGAAGCGCCGGTCGAGTTGCTGTTTGTCGATCACATCGAACACGGCCCGTTGCCGTTCTCGCGGCTGATGTCGCTGAAGTGGCTGCCGGTCCTGGCGACCAGTCACTACGAACTGGAAAAGACCCCGCTCACCGAGAAGTGGTTTGCCGCCGCCAAGGACAAATCCCCGTTGACCGGCGTGATCAACATCGGTTATGACAACGCCACCAAGGGCACCCTCGAGTTGCAGCCGCTGGAGATGGCGCTGGATGACAAGTCGAGCATGAAGTTCTCCGGCCTGAGCATCGACGTCGACGCCAGTGCCAAGGCGCAGAAGGTCAAGGCCAACGGCTACATGGACAGCTTGAAGTTAACCACCGTTTCCGAAGACCAGGCACCGGTGCAGGTTGAATTGAACGGCCTGACCCTGGCCAGCAACCTGACAAAAAGTACCTACGGTTTCTACACCGGCGAGAACGTCCTTGAACTGGCCAGCGGCAAATCGACTTTTGGCGTCAAGCAGTCGGTGCTGGACTTCAAGAAATTCGAGATGAAAAACCTGACTGAAGAATCGGGCAGCAGCGCCTCCGGGCGCGCCGATTACAAGGTCGGCGAAGTGTCTCTGAACGGCAAGAGCATCGGTTCCGGTGCGCTGGCCATGAGCCTGAAGAACCTCGACATCCCGGCCACTCTGTCGTTGATGCAGGTTTACCAGAGCAAACTGCAGCCGTATGAACGGGCGGCGGCCGAAGCGACGGCGGCCGGTCTGCCGGCACCGGAGCTGAAACTGACCGAAGCTGAAGAGGCACTGCTCAAATCCAGCCTGGAAAAACTGCTGGCAGCCGGTCCGCGGGTGGCCCTGGAAAACCTGTCGTTCAACACCGCCAATGGTGAGAGCCGCGCCAACATGGTGCTCGACCTGACCAAGCCACAAGCCATCGACCTGCCGACTGATCAGTTGGTCAGGCAGTTGATTGCGCTGCTGGACTTCAAGCTGCAAGTGTCCAAACCCATGCTGGTCGATGTACTGACCGTGCAATCGCAAATCGACGGTCAGACCGATGCCAAGCTGATTGCCGACCAGGCCACCGCCACCGCGGATATGTTCAGCAGCATGGCGATCGGCAGCCAACTGGCAAAACTGGATGGCAATAACATCGTCACCAATTTGCATTACGCCAACAATCAGGTGGACTTCAACGGCCAGAAAATGACCGTCGAAGAGTTTGCCGGTTTTGTGATGAGCAAGTTCGAGGGTGCTGGCGCTACCGAATAACGGCGGTCGTTTACCCGGCAACGCCCGGCCTCTGCACTGCGCAGGCGCCGGGCGTTTTGCTGTCTGGCATCACGAGGGCACGTCACGGATCAACCGCCATGCCTCTTCCCATGGCAACGGTTGCTTCATCCGCTCGGCGAGCATCGCCATGGTCCGGTCCATCTCGCAGGCTACCGCCGCCAATACCATGCCATTTTTTCCGAAAAGGCCTATGAAGGGCGGATCGTAAGGATCGCCCTTGAACTCGACTTCGTCCCAGGCCTCGGCGTATCCGAGGTAGTCGTAGGTTTTACCGAAATGCCAGGTCCAGAAAAACGGCACGTCGAGGTAATGTTCGTCACCGCCCAGCATATTGGCCGCGGCGATCCTCGCCTGCTGTTGGGCCAGCCGCCAGTGTTCGATGCGCAAGCGTTGGTTGTTCAGCGGGAACGTGGCGATATCGCCAGCTGCCCAGAGGCCTTCGGTCACGCGCATTGCGTCGTCGACAATCAGCGAGTGATCCTGCTCTTTCGGCAGCCCGGTGAAGGCAACAGTGGCCGGCGTGACGCCAATGCCGACCAGCACCAGATCGGCCGGCAAGCGCTGGCCGTTGTCCAGTTGCACGGCTTCGACCTTCTCCGTCCCTTCGATCCGTGCCGCATTGCCCTGGGTATGAAACACGACGCCATTGGCTTCATGCCGCGCACGAATGGCCTTGCCGACCGTGTCACCGAACTGCCTGGCAAACGGCACGTCGTGGCGGGCCAGCACGGTCACATTCAAGCCAAGCTGGCGCAGGGACGAGGCGGACTCCATGGCAATGAAACTGTCGCCAATGATCACGACCCGCTGGCCGGCGCTGGCGCTGTCCAGAATCTGCTGCGCATGGACTTTGGAGCGTAAAACGAACACTTGCGGCAGGTCGGCGCCAGGCAGCGTCAACGAGTTTGGTACGCCGCCGGTGGCCAGCAGCGCGGAGTCGTATGTCAGTGATTGGCCGTCAGTCAGCCACAGCATCCGGTTTGGCGCATCCAGGCTTGCCACTTCGCCTCGCAGGCGCTCTATTCGCTGCTCGCGGTAAAAGTCCTCGTCGCGCAGCGGCGGGACTTCGTGCAGCGGCATCTCCCCGGCGATCACATATTTGCTCAGCGCGGTGCGGTCGTATCCGGCGTCGGCTTCGCGGTCGATCAACAGCAACCGGCCGCCGAAACCTTTCTCGCGCAACGCCGCCGCTGCCGCCGTGCCTGCCGCGCCAGCGCCGACAATGATGAAGGTCCGCGAATCGTCGGCCGGTGGCGTGTGGGCGTCCGGAAACGGCTGGTCGCCGACCCAGATGTCGCCGTCACGGACTTCCAGGGGATAGCGCTTGAGGCTGTCCAGGGCTGGCGGTTCACTGAGACCGCCATCCTCGATCCGAAACTGCGCCTTGTGCCACGGACAGGTCAGGCGCCCATGGCATATCGCCCCGTCCGCCAGCGGGGCTCCGGCATGAGGGCATTCGGCCTGATAGGCACGCAGTTGTTCACCGGCCCGCAGCAGCAGAATCTTGCTGCCCTGGACCTGCACTTCCAGACCCCGGTCTTCGGGCACATTGGCGACACGCGCAACGCGATGCAGAGTCATGATCGCTCTCCAGACAGACGTATCACCTATGAGTCTGGTACTTATCGCGAGGTTCAGCCAATTCCCTCTGCCAAGGCGCGAACGGTCCGGCTATAGTTTGCACGCCGACGACGGCCCAACACGCACAAGGTGCTCCGGTATGTCCCGATTGACCTCAATGAACCCTTGGCTCGCGGCCGTAGCAGTCGCCCTTTGCGTGCAGTTCCCGGCGCAGGCTCAGGAACGCTTCACCCTGAACATTCCCGGCGTCTCCGATGACCGTCTGTTCACGTCGGCCGCCGCCAGCGATTCCGCCGGCTGTGGCGGACACAACATTTCCCCGGCATTGAACTGGAACGCCGGCCCGGCAGCCACCCAAAGCTATGCCATCGTCATGCACGACCCTGACGGCCAGAAGGGCCAGGGCATCGATCAGTGGGTGCATTACGGCATCAAGGCCGGCACTCACCAGATCCCGGCCGGCGCCGGGAGTAAACCCGGCCTCGAGGGCTTTGGCGGTACCAACAGCAAAAACACCACCGGCTACATCGGCCCTTGCCCACCCGTTGGCGACAGCGCGCATCACTACATCATCCAGATCTACGCCCTGGACCTGGCCCCGGACGCCCTGCCCGCCGGCCTGACCCGTGCGCAGCTGCTGGAAAAAATCAAAGGCCACGTCCTGAGAAACAGCAGCGTGGTGCGGCGCTATCACCGCTAAAGGCTGATCGCCTCAGCGGATTTGCAGAAAACTGAAGTGCGCAGCATTCCGGGAATTTGGCATCCACCCCCGAAAGCGCGCACTATCAGGCCATAGCCGATGCGTTGGAGGATGCCGTGGCAAAAAAGATCGACCGCATCGCCCAAATGCTCAACTGCCCGCAAAAGGGTGAAGAACTGCGGCGAGCGATTACCGAGAGTCGCAAGGATTTTCTGCTGAATCAGCCGGAAGAGGACATTGTTGAAGACGACGATCTTGAAGAGGAGTTCTTCGAGGACGACGAAGACGATGATGAGTACGACGAGTTCGACTGGACAACAGAATGAAAAAGTCCGCTTCGGCGGTTTTTTTGTGGGCCACAAAAAAGCCCCAGACCCATAAGGCCTGAGGCTTTCTCGCTTCAACGTATGGCGCACCAGGCGGGATTCGAACCCACGACCCCTGCCTTCGGAGGGCAGTACTCTATCCAGCTGAGCTACTGGTGCAGCGGGCGCCATAATACTCATATGCATTGAAGGCGTCCATGCTGCTGAGTCGCTTACGTTTATTACAAGCGTAACGCGCGCCTGCTACGTTGATCAGAAAAAACAGGCAAAAGCGTCGTTTTCGTTCTTTTTTTCGAACAGGCTATTGTCCTTTACCCCCTTTGATCCTAGGATTCGTTTGAGATTTCAAACGCTCTTGTCTGGGTGCTGAACCGCACGAGTTCAATCAGTGCGCTATTTTGTGCTTCAGCCCGGTGAATGATTTCCCTGACGGCAGCCTATCGAGGCGCCTTTCTACAATCATAATTTGCTCCGCGCGTGCGCGGTGCTGTTAAGGAAAGCCGACATGCAGCTTAAAGACACCCAGTTGTTCCGCCAGCAAGCCTTCATCGATGGCGCGTGGGTTGATGCGGACAATGGTCAGACGATCAAGGTCAACAACCCGGCAACGGGCGAAATTCTGGGTACCGTGCCGAAAATGGGCGCTGCCGAAACCCGCCGTGCGATCGAAGCTGCTGACAAAGCGCTGCCGGCCTGGCGTGCACTGACCGCCAAAGAACGTGCGGGCAAACTGCGTCGCTGGTTCGAACTGATGATCGAGAACCAGGACGACCTGGCTCGCCTGATGACCATGGAACAAGGCAAGCCATTGGCCGAAGCCAAGGGCGAAATCGTTTACGCCGCTTCCTTCATCGAGTGGTTCGCCGAAGAAGCCAAGCGCATCTACGGTGACGTGATTCCGGGCCACCAGCCAGACAAGCGCCTGATCGTGATCAAGCAGCCAATCGGCGTGACCGCAGCCATCACTCCATGGAACTTCCCGGCCGCGATGATCACCCGTAAAGCCGGCCCGGCCCTGGCCGCCGGTTGCACCATGGTGCTCAAGCCTGCTTCGCAAACCCCGTACTCCGCTTTCGCCCTGGCCGAACTGGCCCAGCGTGCCGGCATTCCTGCCGGTGTGTTCAGCGTTGTTTCCGGCAGCGCCGGCGACATCGGTACCGAACTGACCAGCAACCCGATCGTGCGCAAGCTGTCCTTCACCGGTTCGACCGAAATCGGTCGTCAGCTGATGGCCGAATGTGCCAAGGACATCAAGAAAGTGTCCCTGGAACTGGGCGGCAACGCGCCGTTCATCGTGTTCGACGACGCGGACCTGGATAAGGCCGTCGAAGGCGCGATCATTTCCAAATACCGCAACAACGGTCAGACCTGCGTCTGCGCCAACCGCCTGTACATTCAGGACGGTGTCTACGACGCCTTCGCTGAGAAACTGAAAGCGGCTGTGGCCAAGCTGAAGATCGGCAACGGTCTGGAAGCCGGCACCACCACTGGCCCGCTGATCGACGAAAAAGCCGTGGCCAAGGTGCAGGAGCACATCGCCGATGCCTTGAGCAAAGGCGCGACCGTACTGGCCGGTGGCAAGCCGATGGAAGGCAACTTCTTCGAACCGACCATCCTGACCAACGTGCCGAACAACGCGGCCGTGGCCAAGGAAGAAACCTTCGGCCCACTGGCTCCACTGTTCCGCTTCAAAGACGAAGCCGACGTGATCGCGATGTCCAACGACACCGAGTTCGGCCTGGCCTCGTACTTCTATGCCCGCGACCTGGGTCGTGTGTTCCGTGTGGCTGAAGCCCTGGAATACGGCATGGTCGGCGTCAACACCGGGTTGATCTCCAACGAAGTCGCGCCGTTCGGCGGCATCAAGGCCTCGGGCCTGGGTCGTGAAGGCTCCAAATACGGCATCGAAGACTACCTGGAAATCAAATACCTCTGCCTGGGCATCTAAGTCCGGAAAAAGGCATCGCTTCAAACGCAAAGGGCACGAGAGCGCTGTCCCTTTGCGTGCTTCAAACGAAATTTTCTCGGTGGCCGGGAACGCTGTGGCAGTCGATCATCGCATGCTGTCGCTGTTGTTCCCCGCCGCTTAATCCTTGAACCACGCCGCCCGATGAGCGGTGAATGAGGAAAGTATGAGCAAGACTAACGCTGATTTGATGGCCCGCCGTACCGCTGCTGTTCCACGTGGTGTTGGCCAGATTCACCCGATCTTCGCCGATTCCGCGAAGAACGCTACCGTGACCGACGTTGAAGGTCGTGAGTTCATCGATTTCGCCGGCGGTATCGCCGTGCTGAACACCGGCCACGTGCACCCGAAAGTCATCGCCGCCGTGACCGAGCAGCTGAACAAGCTGACCCACACCTGCTTCCAGGTACTGGCCTACGAGCCGTACGTAGAAGTGTGCGAAAAAATCAACGCCAAGGTGCCAGGTGATTTCGCCAAGAAAACCCTGCTGGTAACCACCGGTTCCGAAGCCGTTGAAAACTCCATCAAGATCGCCCGTGCCGCCACTGGCCGTGCCGGCGTGATCGCCTTCACCGGCGCTTACCACGGTCGCACCATGATGACCCTGGGCCTGACCGGTAAAGTCGTGCCTTACTCGGCCGGCATGGGCCTGATGCCAGGCGGCATCTTCCGCGCGCTGTACCCGAACGAACTGCACGGCGTGAGCATCGACGATTCGATCGCCAGCATCGAACGCATCTTCAAGAACGACGCTGAGCCGAAAGACATCGCCGCGATCATCATCGAGCCGGTACAGGGCGAAGGTGGTTTCTACGTCGCGCCGAAAGAGTTCATGAAGCGTCTGCGTGCCCTGTGCGACCAGCACGGCATCCTGCTGATCGCTGACGAAGTACAGACTGGCGCTGGCCGTACCGGTACTTTCTTCGCCATGGAGCAGATGGGCGTTGCTGCCGACCTGACCACTTTCGCCAAATCCATCGCTGGCGGCTTCCCGCTGGCCGGTGTGTGCGGCAAGGCCGAATACATGGACGCCATCGCTCCAGGCGGCCTGGGCGGCACCTACGCCGGTAGCCCGATCGCTTGCGCCGCGGCCCTGGCCGTGATGGAAGTGTTCGAAGAAGAGCACCTGCTGGATCGCTGCAAGGCTGTTGGCGAGCGCCTGGTAACCGGCCTGAAGGCCATCCAGGCCAAGTACCCGGTGATCGGCGAAGTTCGTGCCCTGGGCGCGATGATCGCTGTCGAGCTGTTCGAAGGCGGCGACAGCCACAAGCCGAACCCGACCGCCGTGGCAGCCGTTGTGGCCAAGGCTCGCGAGAAGGGTCTGATCCTGCTGTCCTGCGGCACCTACGGCAACGTTCTGCGTGTCCTGGTACCGCTGACCTCGCCGGACGAGCAACTGGACAAAGGCCTGGCGATCATCGAAGAGTGCTTCTCCGAGCTCTGATCACCCAGTGTGACCTGATCCACAAAAAACCCGCTTCGGCGGGTTTTTTCATGCCTCTGGAAACACATCCCGCGCATTAGCGCTGTATCGAATGGCCAGCATTGGCTAAGGTTCCTGCATTGCCAGGGAGAGCTGTATGACAACTGTCATTTTACCCGCGGTTCCGAGAGTCCTGATCGCCGAGGCCGACCCCTGGTCCCGGGATCTGCTCAAGGAAGTGTTGTTGAACGTACGCTGCGATGCGCGGCTGGATTTGTGCGCCGATGGCCAGCAAGCGCTGGAGCTGTTGGCCGCCAACCCCTATGACCTGGTGATCGCCGACTGGGAGTTGCCGGGCGTCGATGGCCTGAATGTCCTGCGCAGCGTACGCCAGCGCAAACGCAATCCGCCGATGCCGTTCATTCTGATGAGCAGTCGCAACGACAGCGCCAGCGTGCGAGAGGCCTTGCCGCTGGCGCCAGCTGCGTACCTGACCAAGCCCCTGAATATGCAAAGCCTGACCCATCGATTGCAGGGGGTGCTGCTGAACGCTGGCGAAGAAGTCTTGTGTGAGGTGCCATCGCTGGCGCCGGGCATGACGTTGTCGGTGTATCTGGAGCGTCGACGTGAATTGGCCGACGGTGCGCCGCTGATGACCGACGTGCAAGTAGCGGTCAAACGCAGCCTCAATCCCAATGGGCTCGATCTGACGGTGCTGGAAGACGAAGTTCGTACCGATCCGCAGGTCACGGCCGTGTTGATCGCCGCTGCCAACAGTGCGGCCCAGCACCACGGCGTCGCGGTGCAGACCCTGTCCCAGGCGCTGCATCGCCTGGGCACCGGGCAGAGCATGAATCTGATTCTCGGGCTGGCGCTCAAGCGAAGTGCCCGGCTCAGCGATCCGCAATTGGCCGACTATGCCGAGCGTTACTGGGATCTGTCCCTGCACACCGCTGAATACGCCCGGACCCTGGCGCGCTTGCTCGATCTGGATCAGGAGCGCTGCTATTGCGCCGGCATGCTGCACCGTCTCGGCGATCTGGCGTTGCTGCGCTGTCTGCAGGAATGGAAACAGGCCGGAGGCGAGCTGGACGAGTGGGAGGAGGTGGGTGAAGCGCTGGCTGAATATGGCGCGGCCTATGGTTCGGCACTGCGCACACGCTGGCGCCTGCCGCTGGAGTTGCGGGAGCTGATTGCGGCGGCCTACCAGCTTGGTGGCGGGGTTTATTCCCGCGAAGCGCTGGTGATGAACATGGCGGCACAAATGGCGCGCCTGAGCGAGCATGAGGGCATCGAGGCGCTGGCAAAGAGCCGGACGGCGAGGTTGCTCAAGATCGGCTTGCCGGAGCTGATGCGGCTGCGCAAAAAGTAAATCTGACAAAAGTCCCTGTGGGAGCGAGCCTGCTCGCGAAAGCGGTGTGTCAGTCAACAGAGATGTTGGATATGCAGGCCTTTCGCGAGCAGGCTCGCTCACACATGGGTTTTGTGGTGGCTGGTCAGGCAGTGACAATCCGGTTTTTGCCCTCGCGCTTGGCCTGATACATCGCCGCATCCGCCCTGGAAAACAGGTTTTCCACGTTTTCGTCCGCGGCGGTCAGGCTGGTCAGGCCCTGGCTGACGGTGATGCCGAACGTTCGGCCCTCATGGTTGAAACTCAATTGCTGAATCTGCCGTTGCAGGCGTTCAGCAACTTGCAGTGCCATTTGCGGCGTGCACCCGGGAAACACCGCGGCGAACTCCTCACCGCCAATGCGCCCGAACAGGTCGCGGCGGCGCAACGCTGCGCGGCCGCTTTCGGCAATGCGTTGCAACACGTTGTCGCCTTCCTGATGACCGTAGGTGTCGTTGATCGTCTTGAAGTTATCAATATCCAGCATCAGAAACGACAGCGGCTCGCCCTGTTGCCGGGCGTGTGCGAACGCGCGGTGAGCGCACTCGAAGAAATGACGGCGGTTGCTGCTCTGGGTCAGCGCGTCGGTGGTGGCCAGGCGATGCAGCTCGGTTTCCATCTGTTTCTTGTCGGTGATGTCTTCGGCGATGCCGACGATGATCACCGGTTGCCCCGGCTCGGCCTGGCGGTTGATGTAGCACTTGTCGCTTAGCCAGCGTACCTGGCCGTCAGCAGCGATGATTCGGTACTCGCGGTCTTCGATGGCGCCTTTGTCCAGCACTTCAGCCAGGCTGCGTTCGGCATAGTCCAGGTCGTCAGGGTGAATGCTGTCGCACCATTGATTGCTGTCGGCCAGCAGTCCATCGGCCGAATGGCCGAAGATCCGTTCATAGGCGGGGCTGACGTAAAGCACCTTGCGGGTTTCCCAATCGAATGCCCACAGCACTGCATTGACGCTCATCAGCAAGGTGCTGAACAACTGTTCGCGTTCGCTCAGGCGTGCGACTTCGCGTTGGGCATGCATCAGCGCTATCAGGGGCTGCGCGGCCTCGGGCCAATGGGACGGAGATAAGTCTTGCAGGTTTTCTGGGGCCATCGACACAAATCTCAAAGGGCATGCCGCGAGTTCGATAGCGGCCAACACCAAGCCCGCCGGGAATGGCGAAGTGTCTTTGAGATAGGGCTTTTCAGATGAAGTTCCCGCCTTGTGTGGCGAGGAGGCTTGCTCCCGCCGGGCGGTACTGATGGCGCGATTTTGCGATCACGCCACATACCAATGTGGGAGCGACGGTGCGCCGCTCCCACAGGTTTTTTCAGACGGCGGCAGGGCGCAGGGAGTAGGTCTTCAACTGATCGGCGAAGTCGCGCAGGGATTGAATCCCGCTGGCTTCGGCTTCGTGTACCCAATCCTTGATGGCTGCCAGCATGTCGTGGCCATTTGAGCTGGTCTTGACCCAGATCTGCTGCAGGGCCAGGCGTTTCTCGTAAATTACCTTCAGCGCCTGGCTGTGCTCGAGCATGTTCTGGATGCGTACATGGTGTTTGTCATCCAGCAGGCTGGTTTCGCGCGAAAGCAGGCGTTTGGCCCGATGGAACTGGTGACGTACCGAGTGATCGACCTTTTCCAGCTCTTGCTTGACCAGCGGGCCGATCACCAATTTGCGGTACTGGGCCATGATCTGGAAGCGGTTGTTGAGGATCGCCATGGCGGTGTCCATGTCCAGGTTGCCCTTGCCTTCGACGCGGTGAGCAATCGGCGCAACCCGTTGAACCTTGGCCAGGCGCAGGAAGCTGAAGACTTGAATCCACGCCCAGCCCAGGTCGAATTCCCACTTCTTCACCGACAGTTTTGCCGAATTAGGGTAGGTGTGATGGTTGTTATGCAGTTCTTCGCCGCCAATCAGGATGCCCCACGGCACCAGGTTGGTCGCCGCATCGCGGCATTCGAAGTTGCGGTAGCCGATGGCATGGCCCAGGCCATTGACCACGCCGGCGGCCCATACCGGGATCCACATCATCTGGATGGCCCAGATGGTGATGCCGATGGTGCCGAACAGCAGCAGGTCGATAGCGCCCATGATCGCCACGCCCAGCAGCGGGAAGCGGCTGTAGAGGTTGCGCTCGATCCAGTCTTCGGGGCAGTTCTTGCCGTAGATGCGCAACGTCTCGGGGTTTTCCGCTTCGGCGCGGTACAGCTCGGCGCCTTTGCGCAGCACCGTGGACAAACCCTTGATGACCGGACTGTGCGGGTCATCGACGGTTTCGCATTTGGCGTGATGCTTGCGGTGGATGGCGGTCCACTCGCGGGTGTTCTGCGCCGTGGTCAGCCACAGCCAGAAACGGAAGAAATGCTTAAGGCCCCCATTCAGCTCCAGGGAGCGATGGGCCGAGTAACGATGCAGATAGACCGTGACGGCGATGATCGTGATGTGGGTCATCAGCAGGGTGACTGCTACCAGTGCCCAGGGCGACAAGCCAAGAAAACCTTCGTACCACATAGGCTATAGGGCCCTCGATGAAAGAAAAAACAGCCGTTGCATTATCACTAAGCCCACACAGAAAACCAGTCGCCCTTTCAGATAAGAGTGGCTGGATGTGTCTTCAAACTATAATTCCAACCTTTTTGTAAGGACATGGATCGCCGGATGTCTGCCACCTATCGCGATGCCTTGCGTGCAGCGCTGCTCTATCTGTTGCTTTCTGTGGTTTGGCTGCAGATCAGTGGTTATTTATTGAACAGTTTATTCGATAGCTCTGCCGAGCGACTGCGATGGCAACTGATCAACGGTTACGTTTGGGTGCTGTTCAGCGCCGGGGTGATCTTCATTGCCCGGGCGCGGCTGCTGCGATGCCTGGGAATCGGCGCCACCTTGCACGAGCGCAATACCAACCGTGAGCGTTTGCGCCAGGCGACTGCGGTGTTCGACTGTACCCGCGAAGGGGTGCTGGTCACCAATCGGGAAGGCGTGATCGTCCATGTGAACCGTGCCTTTATGGAAATCACCGGATACGGCTGTGAGGACGTGCTGGGGCAGCGGCCCAATCTGTTCAAGTCCGGGCGACATTCCCCTGCGTTTTATCAGGCGATGTTTGCCGCCCTCGCCGGTGTCGGGGAGTGGAGTGGGGAAATCTGGAACCGGCGCAAAAGCGGCGAGATTTACCCGCAATGGCAAACGATCCGCCTGATCCACGACGACTATGGCCAGCCGAGCCAGTATGTGGCGGTGTTTTCCGATATCAGTGCAATCAAGAACTCCGAACACGAGTTGATGCACCTTGCGCACCACGATCCTCTGACCGACCTGCCGAACCGCCTGCTGTTCACCGATCGCGCCGAACAGGCCCTGGCCTCGGCGCAGGTCCACAAGCGCGGCTGTGCGCTGCTGATGATCGATCTCGATCACTTCAAGATGATCAACGACAGCCTCGGACACACCATCGGCGATCAGTTGCTCAAGGCGGTGGCCGAGCGCCTGGGCGCCATGTTCGGCCCGGGCATCACCCTGGCGCGGTTGGGTGGGGATGAGTTCGCCGTACTCGCCGAAAGCTGTCCGCAACTGGTTCAGGCTGCTGCGTTGGCCCAGCGGATTATCGATGGCCTCAAGGAGCCGTTCCTCATTGACGGGCACCAGCTGTTCATCAACACCAGCATCGGCATCAGCCTGTTCCCCAGCGATGCCCTGAGCGTCGAGCAACTGCTGCGCAATGCCGACTCTGCGCTATTCAAGGCCAAGAGCACGGGGCGCAATGATTATGCTTTATACACCGAAGAGCTGACGGCCCACGCCCAGCAACGGGTCGAGATCGCCTTCGAATTGCGCCGCGCCCTGGACCAGCAAGAGCTGCGGGTTTATTACCAGCCGGTTCACGACCTCAGGACCGGTCACCTGGTTGGCGTCGAGGCACTTGTGCGTTGGCAGCACCCGCAGCGGGGATTGGTGTCGCCGGCGGAATTCATTCCGGTCGCCGAACGAACCGGTCTGATTGCTGAAATCGATGCCTGGGTCATGCAGCAGGCGTGCCGGCAGATGTGCCAATGGCAGCAGGGCGGCGTGGCGTTGTCGTTCGTTGCGGTCAACGTATCTTCGCGCCTGTTCGCCCGTCGTGAGCTGTATCGGCAGGTGGCGCAGGTCCTGCGCGAAACCGGTCTGGAACCGGCGTTTCTGGAGCTTGAAGTGACTGAAAGCGCGGTGATGGAGGATCCGGAAGTCGCGCTGGAGCAGATGCATCGCCTGCGCGAGTTGGGTGTGCGCCTGGCCATCGACGACTTCGGCACGGGTTATTCATCGCTGCTGCGGCTCAAGCGTCTGCCGGTGCAAAAGTTGAAAATCGACCAGGGCTTCGTCGCCGGATTGCCGTGGGATGAGGATGATGCGGCGATCTCGCGGGTGATCATTGCGCTGGCCCAAAGCATGGGCATGCAGGTACATGCCGAGGGGATCGAGCAGGTCGAGCAGGCTGCTTTCCTCCTTGAACAGGGATGTGATCTGGGGCAGGGCTATTGGTACGGGCGGCCGGTACCTGCGTTGCAGCTCGATTGGGCTCATGCCCCGGTGGTTGGATAGGCGCAAACCCTGTGGGAGCGAGCAAGTTCGCTCCCACAGGGTTTTTTGTGTGCCTGAAAGAGGGTGATTCACCCCAAGCCCTTGTCCTTCCAGTTAATCTCTTCTGGTTATATAAAAATTCTTAAATAGTCTTTTTAAGAATATCTATACCTCTCTAGTATTGCTCTCAAGCCGCAAGCAGTGCCGACACTGCGAGGCAACCTCTCAGTTGAAGGAGCAGCAATATGAGCGCATCCCTGCGTAGCGTCGACGGTCAAGACGAAGCCACCATCCTGCGTGAAATCCAGAGTGCCCTGCGCGACCTGCGCTTTGGTGCCGTGGAAATCACCGTGCACAACGCCCAGGTGGTGCAGATCGAGCGCAAGGAAAAATTCCGTTTGCAGCAGCCGGGCAACAAGCCGGGCTGAGGCGAACCAGGCACCGCGATTTCCGATATCCCATAAAAAAGCCAACAAACCAAGAATTCCAGGAGCTTTCACCATGTCGTCGATTCGCCACTTCGCTTTGGCCGCCCTGGCCAGCGCCCTTTTTGCCGGTTCCGCGGTAGCCAAGGACTACGAGCTGCTCAACGTGTCGTACGACCCGACCCGCGAGCTGTACCAGGACTACAACGCCGAGTTCGTCAAGTTCTGGCAAAAGGAGCATGCCGGCGACACCGTGAAAATCCAGCAATCCCACGGCGGCTCGGGCAAGCAAGGCCGGGCGGTGATCGACGGCCTGCGTGCCGACGTCGTGACCCTGGCCCTGGCCGGTGACATCGACGAAATCGCCAAGCTGGGCAAAACCTTGCCGGCCGACTGGCAAAAGCGCCTGCCGGACGCAAGCACGCCTTACACCTCGACCATCGTGTTCCTGGTGCGCAAAGGCAACCCTAAAGGCATCAAGGACTGGGGTGATCTGGTCAAGAATGACGTCTCGGTGATCACGCCGAACCCGAAAACCTCCGGCGGTGCGCGCTGGAACTTCCTCGCGGCCTGGGCCTATGGCCTCAAAGCCAACGGCGGCGACGAAGCCAAGGCCAAGGAATACGTACAAACCCTGTTCAAGCACGTGCCAGTGCTGGATACCGGCGCTCGCGGTTCGACCATTACCTTCGTCAACAACGGTCAGGGCGACGTATTGCTGGCCTGGGAAAACGAAGCCTTCCTGGCGTTGAAAGAAGAAGGTGGCGCTGACAAGTTCGACATCGTCGTGCCTTCGCTGTCGATCCTCGCCGAGCCACCGGTGGCGGTGGTCGACAAGAACGCCGAGAAAAAGGGCAACGAGCAGATCGCCGAAGCCTACCTCAAGCACCTGTACAGCCCGGCCGGCCAGGAAATCGCGGCGAAAAACTTCTACCGTCCACGGGACAAGGATGTTGCCGCCAAATACGCCCAACAGTTCCCGAAACTGGAACTGGTGAGCATCGACAAGGACTTCGGTGGCTGGAAAGCCGCGCAGCCGAAATTCTTCAATGACGGCGGCGTGTTCGACCAGATCTACCAGGCGCAGTAGTCTTAAATAGCCATCAATGAGCCTCGAATTTCGATTCGAGGCTTTGTGCGTTCTCAACCAAGGACTTATATGTCGCGTCGTATTTCCCCCGTCATACCCGGCTTCGGGCTGACGCTGGGCTACACCTTGGTGTACCTCAGCCTGATTGTGCTCATACCACTGGCGGCGATGTTCGTGCATGCCGCTCAACTCACCTGGGATCAGTTCTGGGCAATCATCTCGGCGCCACGGGTGTTGGCCGCATTGAAGCTCAGTTTCGGCACCGCCCTGTGTGCCGCGATCATCAACGGCATCATCGGCACGCTGCTGGCCTGGGTATTGGTGCGCTATACCTTCCCCGGACGCAAAGTCATCGACGCCATGATCGACCTGCCGTTCGCATTACCCACGGCGGTGGCCGGTATTGCGCTGACAGCGTTGTACACCCCTACCGGCCTGGTCGGTCAGTTTGCAACGGATCTGGGTTTCAAGATCGCCTACACCCCCTTGGGCATCACCCTTGCCCTCACTTTCGTGACACTTCCATTCGTAGTACGTACCGTACAGCCAGTATTGGCCGATATTCCCCGTGAAGTGGAGGAAGCGGCAGCGTGCCTGGGAGCGAAACCATTGCAGGTTTTTCGCCATATCCTGCTGCCCGCGCTGCTGCCCGCCTGGTTGACCGGCTTCGCGTTGGCCTTTGCCCGCGGGGTTGGCGAGTATGGTTCGGTGATTTTCATCGCCGGCAACATGCCGATGAAAACCGAGATCTTGCCGCTGCTGATCATGGTCAAGCTCGACCAATACGATTACACCGGCGCTACGTCCATTGGTGTACTGATGCTGGTGGTTTCCTTCGTCCTGTTGCTGCTGATCAACTTGTTGCAGCGGCGCATCGAAACCCCATAAGGAGGCGCACCCATGTCCCAATCGTCTATTGCTGCCGCTTCCTCGAACGCTGCCCGCCGTGGCAGTGCGACCTCGCGGCGAGTCCTGATCGGCCTTGGCTGGCTGATTTTTGCGCTGTTCCTGCTGCTGCCGCTGTTCATCGTGGTGTCCCAGGGCCTGAAACTCGGCCTCGGAGCGTTCTTCACCGCGATCTTTGAGCCGGACGCGCTGTCGGCACTGAAACTCACGGTCATCGCCGTACTGATTTCGGTGCCGCTGAACCTGGTGTTCGGCGTCAGCGCCGCCTGGTGCGTGAGCAAGTACTCGTTCCGCGGCAAGAGCATGCTGGTGACGCTGATCGACCTGCCGTTCTCGGTATCCCCGGTGATCGCCGGTCTGGTCTACGTGCTGATGTTCGGCGCCCAGGGTCTGTTCGGCCCGTGGTTGCAGGATCACGATATCCAGATCGTCTTCGCCCTGCCGGGCATCGTGTTGGCGACGATTTTCGTTACCGTGCCGTTCGTGGCCCGTGAACTGATCCCGCTGATGCAGGAACAAGGCACTCAGGAAGAGGAGGCTGCACGCCTGCTCGGCGCCAACGGCTGGCAGATGTTCTGGCACGTCACCGTGCCCAACATCAAATGGGGCCTGATCTACGGCGTGGTGTTGTGTACCGCGCGGGCCATGGGGGAGTTCGGTGCGGTGTCGGTGGTTTCCGGGCACATTCGCGGGGTGACCAACACCCTGCCGCTGCACGTGGAGATCCTCTACAACGAATACAACCACGTGGCCGCGTTCGCCGTGGCGAGCCTGTTGCTGATCCTGGCGCTCTTCATCCTGCTGGCCAAGCAGTGGAGCGAAAACCGTATTAACCGCCTGCGCGCCAGCGCCGCGGAGGAATGATTTCATGTCGATCGAAGTGCGTAACGTCAGCAAGAACTTCCACGCGTTCAAGGCGCTGGACAACATCAGCCTGGACATCCAGAGCGGCGAGCTCGTCGCGTTGCTCGGTCCGTCGGGCTGCGGCAAGACCACGCTGCTACGGATCATCGCCGGCCTGGAAACCCCGGACCAGGGCAACATCGTGTTCCACGGTGAAGACGTTTCCGGCCATGACGTGCGGGATCGCAACGTCGGTTTCGTGTTCCAGCACTACGCCTTGTTCCGCCACATGACGGTGTTCGACAACGTCGCGTTCGGCCTGCGCATGAAACCGAAAAACCAGCGCCCGAGCGAAAGCCAGATCGCCACCAAAGTCCACGAACTGCTGAACATGGTGCAGCTGGACTGGCTGTCGGATCGCTACCCGGAACAACTCTCCGGCGGTCAGCGTCAGCGCATTGCACTGGCCCGCGCCCTGGCGGTGGAGCCGAAAGTGCTGCTGCTCGACGAGCCTTTCGGCGCACTCGATGCCAAGGTTCGCAAGGAACTGCGTCGCTGGCTGGCGCGGTTGCACGAAGACATCAACCTGACCTCGGTGTTCGTGACCCACGACCAGGAAGAAGCGATGGAAGTCGCCGACCGTATCGTGGTGATGAACAAGGGTGTGATCGAGCAGATCGGTTCACCGGGCGATGTCTACGAAAACCCGGCCAGCGATTTCGTCTATCACTTCCTTGGTGATTCGAACCGGCTGCACCTGGGCGAAGACAAGCACGTGCTGTTCCGCCCGCACGAGGTGTCGCTGTCGCGCCATGAGCTGGAAGATCACCACGCTGCCGAGGTGCGGGATATCCGTCCGTTGGGCGCGACGACGCGGGTGACGCTGAAGGTTGAAGGGCAGAGCGATCTGATCGAGGCCGAAGTGGTGAAGGATCACGACAGCCTGATCGGATTGGCGAAGGGAGAGACATTGTTCTTCAAGCCGAAGGTCTGGCAGAAAGTCGCCAACATCTAAAAGCAAAAGCTTCGTCGGAACGCCGCCCGGAGCAGGCTCGCTCCCACAGTGGATTTGTGATCGACGCAAATCAGTGTGGGAGCGAGCCTGCTCGCGATGGCGATCTAGACAGCAGCACGCTTCGGATTGACCCGCACCCCACCCGCCCGCGCCTCGATCCGCTCTTTGAGCTCATGCCGCATTCCCAGCATGAACGCCAACTCCGCCACCACGAACAACGGCCCGACAATCAGCCCGGTTACGTCATCGACAAATGCCGGCTTGCGCCCTTCGTAGTGATGGCCGACAAACTGGATCGCCCAACCGATCACGAACATCGCCACGCCGCTGCCCAGCCACACCAGCGTGCTTTGCTGTGCCAACGCATGACCGGCCCAGACACTCAGCCCGAGCAACACGGTCATCAACACGCCCAGGCGCAACTCCAGGCGCAGGTAAAACCACGCCGATGCCAGCGAGACGAGCACCGCCGGTGACAGCCACACACCGCCCAGCGACCATCCCGGCCGGGACAGCAACACCGCGACGGCGACCACGATCAGCGGAATGCCGATAAAGTGCGATGCAATGTTGCGCGGGTCACGGTGGTAGGCGGCGTATTGACTGAGATGGTCGACGAGGCTTTTCATTGTTGTTCTCCTGTGGGGGTGACTGATCATGCCCCGGGGCCACTTCTCGCTCTGTCAGCCAGGCGACAATCTCTAGGAGTTTTCATGGATATGCAGGTTTGGCGTCCACGCCTGATGAGCGGTCAGTGGTTCAGCCATTTGCCTGTTTCCCTACAGGATAGTCTGCTGTCGGTGGCCAGGGTGCGGCGCTTGTCTGCGGGCCAACGGCTGTTCAAGCGTGGCGATCCACCCTGTGGCCTGTACGCGGTGCTTGAAGGCGCGGTGCGCGTCGGTGCCGTGAGCGAGCAGGGCAAGGAAGCGTTGCTGAGCCTGGTGGAGCCGCCGCACTGGTTCGGTGAAATCTGCCTGTTCGATGGCCAGCCGCGCACCCACGATGCGTACGGCGTGGGCCATTGCACGCTGCTGCACATTCCCCAGAACACCTTGCTGGCGCTGCTCGACGAGCATCCGCAGCACTGGCGGCAACTGGCGTTGCTGATGAGCCAGAAGTTGCGCATGACCTTCATCAACCTCGAACAATTGAGCCTGTTGCCGGCCCCGGCACGACTGGCGCACCGCTTGTTGATGATCGCCGAAGGTTATGGCGAGACCATCCCTGCGCGCCGTGTCCTGCAACTGCCCCAGGAGCAACTTGCTTCAATGTTGTCGCTGTCGCGCCAGACCACCAACCAGATTCTCAAGGAGTTGCAGGGGCAGGGGATTATCGGGCTGAGTTATGGCGAAATTGAAATTCTCGACGCTGCCCGGTTGCGGGCGTTGGCCACGATTTAACAGCTCAAGCAGCCCCACTGTGGGAATCACAGGTTTGTGGGCTTGCCCGCGAAGAGGCCGGATAGACAACCCACCTCCAGGATCTGTCACCGCAACCCATCCCGAAATTGCCCCGGTGTCATCCCCGTCCAGCGCTTGAACGCGCGACTGAAGCTGCTGGTGTCGGCAAACCCGAGCAGATAACTGATTTCGCTCAGCGAGACTTGAGGGTCACGCAGGTGCAGCAGTGCGAGGTTTTCGCGGCTTTCGTTGAGCAGCGTATCGAACCGGCAGCCTTCATCCGCCAGATGCCGTTGCAGGCTGCGCAGGCTCAGGTGCAGGGCCTTGGCGATGTGCTCGGCGCTGGGTTCGCCTTCGGGCAGTTGTTCTTCGATGGCGTCGCGGACCTTGCGCTCCCACGTCAGCGGCTTGAGTTGCGCCAGGGTTCGCTTGAGCACGGTTTCATTGTGTTCGGCCAGTTCCGGGTTGGCGTCATCCAGGTGGCTGTCGAAGTCGACGAGGGCGAATTCCAGTCGATCCTCTTCGGCGCCGAAGTGCACGGGCGAGCGAAAGACTTTATGCCATTGGTGCGAGTCTGTCGGTTCCGGACGGCGCAGGTAGGTCGCCAGCGGCGCGTATTCGCGGCCCAGGCGATTGCGGCAGGTGCGCACGTAGATCGCCATGAACGCATCGATGGCTTCGAAGGCCGGGGCCGGGTTGCCGGAAGGGATTTTCAGACGGAAACGGTAGCGATCCTCAGCGCGGGTCAGTTCCAGTTCCAGGGCATCGCTGACCACTTGGTGATAACGCACAATGCGCTCGAACACCTCCCGCAAACTACCGCTGGCCACCAGCGCATAACCCAGCGCATGGAAGGTGGTCGGGCTGACGAAGCGCGAAACCCGCAAGCCGATCGCCGGGTCGCCGCTGACCTGTACCGCCAACGCCCACAGCTGTGTGGTGCCTGACAGCGGGTATCGGGCGTTCGGGTCGTCCATCAACTGTGGATCGAGCCCCGCTTGATGGCACAGCGCGGTGCTGTCGATGCCCAGGGCCTCGAGTTGCTTGCGCAGGGCGCGGGTCCAGCTGGCGAGTGAGGTCGGTTCGGTCATGCTGATTGGCGCTTCCGGTCAACAGGTTGGCGTTCTCGGCTACCGCGTTGCGAGGGTACGCAAGGCAGGATGCAACCATCAATAACCAGAGGATGGAAGCATGGACCGTACTTCTGCAAGCCCCCAACGACTGAATGTAGCCCAACGATCAGCCCATATCCGTGAAGTGGTGCTGGCCAGAGGCATCGAATTGCGCGAGCAGTACCCGATTCTCAAGCATCAGGACGCCCTCGGCGCAGGCATTCTGGCTTTCGCCCTGGCCGGTATGATCGGTTCGGCCGCGCTCTACCTGACCGGGCACATGGCCTGGTGGGTGTGCCTGCTGCTCAACGGTTTTTTCGCCTCGCTGACCCACGAGCTGGAACACGACCTGATCCACAGCATGTACTTCCGCAAGCAGAAGGTGCCGCACAACCTGATGATGGGCCTGGTGTGGCTGGCGCGGCCGAGCACCATCAACCCGTGGATTCGCCGCCACCTGCACCTCAACCACCACAAGGTCTCCGGCTCCGAAGCCGACATGGAGGAACGCGCCATCACCAACGGCGAGCCTTGGGGGGTCGCACGGTTCCTGATGATTGGCGACAACATCATGTCGTCTTTCATCCGCATTCTACGGGCCAAGAGTTGGGCCATGAAGTTCAGCATCATCCAGCGCACGTTGAAGGTCTACGCGCCGCTGGCGTTGATGCATTGGGGCGCGTGGTACGTGTTTCTCGGTTTCCACGCAGCGAATGGCGTTGCGCATCTGATGGGCGCACCGATCGAGTGGTCGGCGACGACGTTGTCGGTGATGCAGGTGATCGACATCGCGGCAGTCGTGATCATCGGCCCGAACGTGTTGCGCACCTTCTGCCTGCATTTCATCAGCTCGAACATGCACTACTACGGTGACGTGGAGCCGGGCAACGTGATGCAACAGACCCAGGTATTGAATGCCTGGTGGCTGTGGCCGTTGCAGGCGTTCTGCTTCAACTTCGGCAGCAGCCACGGGATCCATCACTTTGTGGTGAAGGAACCGTTCTACATCCGGCAGCTCACCGTGCCGGTGGGGCACAAGGTGATGCGCGAGATGGGCGTGCGGTTCAATGATTTCGGCACGTTTGCACGGGCCAACCGGTTTGAGCGCAAGGATGAAGTGGTCGCAGACAAGGTGCGTACGGCGCAGGCTTGAGGGTTGTCTGCAAGGGCCTCTTCGCGAGCAGGCTCGCTCCCACAGGAGATCGCATTTCAATGTGGGAGCGAGCCTGCTCGCGAATGCGGTGCATCAGGCAACATCAATCCGGCTGAAACGGCGACTCACTCAAGATCACCCCGGTCTCATCCACATACCGCTGCCAATGTTCGATCAAGGCGCTGAGCTTCTGCGGCTGGCTCGACCCCAGGTCATGAATCTCCCCCGGATCATTGCCCAAGTCATACAGCTGCCAGGTCGCCGGCCCCACCGGCCCCGGGATGTACACCGCCTTCCATTGCCCCTGTCGAATCGCCCGCCGACCGAACAATTCCCACCCGGTAACGGTGTGCTCATCATGCACTTGCGCGGTCTCGCCCGACAGAAACCCAAGCCACGACTTCCCGCGAACTTCTGCCACGGGTTTGCCGCGCCATTGCTTGCCCGGATGACGCACACCGGCCAGGTCGAGAATGGTCGGGGTGATGTCCATCACGGTGCTGAAACCGTGGCTGATCTGTCCCTTGAGCGGCAACTGCGGGTAATGCACCAGCGCCGGCACGCGGATTCCGCCTTCGGTGGTGAAGGCCTTGAACAACCGTGACGGCGCGGTCGCTACTTGAGCCCAGTTCGGCCCGTACCAGACGTAGGAGTTGGCGCGGCCAATGTTATCCAGGCTGTTGTCGTAATGCTGGTTGAGGTAGGTCAGCAGCTGTGGGCCGAATTTCGGGAAAGCCTCCAGCAATGCCCCTTCGGCGCCATTATCGGACATGAACAGGATGAACGTGTTGTCCAGTTGCCCTTGCTGGCGCAGGTAGTCGACGACGCGGCCGATGTTCCAGTCCATGCGCTCGACCATCGCCGCATAAACCTCCATGGCGCGAGCGGAGATCTGCCGTTGTTCGTCGCTCAAGGCATTCCATCGCGCGCTCAGCTCGATCAGCGGATGGGGTTCGACATCGGCCTCGATCAACCCCAGGGACTTGAGTTTTTCCAGGCGCTCGAGTCGCA
The DNA here is from genome assembly GCF_002113025.1 of Pseudomonas sp. B28(2017). Taxonomy (GTDB): domain Bacteria; phylum Pseudomonadota; class Gammaproteobacteria; order Pseudomonadales; family Pseudomonadaceae; genus Aquipseudomonas. The sequence continues at coordinate 67,275 of NZ_NEJH01000008.1, forward strand.
GTACTTCAGGGCCGGCGTCATAACGGCCACGGTATTTTTCCACCACGTCGGCCGGTGCTTGCAACGGCCAGTGGGGTGCGGAAAACGGCAGGTAAGCGAAGAACGGCCGGGTCTGGTCGCGCTCCTTGAGGTATTGCAGCAGCTTGTCGCCAAAGGCATCGGAAGAATAAAAATCCTTCGGCAGTTCGTCGATGAACTGGTCGTCTTCGATGTACAGCGCCGGTGTGGATTTCAGCAACCGTGGCGTTGTTTCATCGTAGGTCGGCTCGAAGCCGTAATGGTTGGCCGCGCCGGGCAACAACGAAAACGAGCGCTCGAAACCCCGGACGTGGGGTGCCAGTTCTGCGGTCAGGCCCAGGTGCCATTTGCCGCTCATCAACGTCTGGTAGCCCGCCTCGCGCAGCAGCTCGGGCAAGGCGACCACGCGGTCGTTCAGGTGTCCTTCGTAGCCCGGTTTGCCGATCAGGTCCGGGGTCAGTGCTTCGGCCATGGTACCGATGCCGGCGATGTGGTGATCGGTGCCGGTCAGCAGCATCGAACGGGTCGGCGAGCAGGTCGGTGCTGTGTGAAAGTCGGTCAGGCGCAGGCCATTGTTGGCCAGTGCGTCGAGGTTCGGCGTGTTGATTTCGCCACCGAAGGCGCCGAGGTCGGAGAAGCCGAGGTCATCGGCCAGGATCACTAGAAAGTTGGGGCGTTGCGGCATCAAGAATTTCCTTTCTCAGTAGGCAATGAAGGACAGCGGCAGATCGCGGACCTGCACCGGCACCGGGGGCTGGTAGTGATCGTCGCTGGTGAGCTCGTGAAGCAGTTCTTCGCGCAATTGGTGGAAGTCGAAACTGCTGCGCTGGCGTGGATGGGGCAGGGCGATGTCGACCACTTGCTTGATCCGCCCCGGACGCGGCTCCATCACCACCACGCGGTCGGCGAGGAAGATCGCTTCCTCGACATCGTGGGTGACCAGCACGGTGGTGATTTTTGCCCGCGCGCGGATCGCCAGCAGTTCGTCCTGCATCTGCTGGCGGGTCAGTGCATCGAGGGCGCCGAAGGGCTCGTCCAGCAGCAGAATCCGTGGGCTGGCCACCAGGCCGCGAGCAATGGCCACGCGCTGGGCCATGCCGCCGGAGAGCTGATGCGGATAGGCGCGGGCGAAGTCGCCGAGGCCCACCAGTTCGATGAAATCATGGATGCGCTTTTGCTTTTGCGCCGCGCTCAATGGCTCGTTGACCAGGCCCAGGCCGATGTTGTCGGCCACGCTCAGCCACGGGAACAGGCGGTGTTCCTGGAAGACGATGCCGCGCTCGCCGCCGATACCCGTGACGGCTTTTCCGTCCACGCTGATCTGCCCGCGAAATTGCCTGTCGAGGCCCACCAGCAGCCGTAGCAACGTGGATTTGCCGCAACCGCTGGAGCCGACGATGGCGACGAACTCGCCCTCGGCGATGTCCAGGTTGAATTCGCGAATGGCCTCCAGTTCGAAGCCGTCGACGTCGAAGGTTTTACCCACGTGATTGAAGCTGACAATTGGTGCGTTCATGCGTGTCTCCAGCGAGTGGCGCGTATTTCCAGGCGTTGGCCTACGAGGTTGAGCAGGGCGCCAGTGAGGCCCACCAGCAGCATGCCGGCCATGATCAGGTCCATGCGCAGCAGTTGCTGGGCGCCGATCATCTGGCTGCCGATGCCGCCGTTGGACGGCATGAAATATTCGGCGCCGATGGTGCCGAGCCAGGCGTAGATCAGGCTCAGCCTGAGCCCGGCGAAAATCCCCGGCGCGGCGCCCGGCAACACCAGTCGACCGAGACGCTGGCGCAGATTCAGGCGCAACACCTGTGCGGCCTCGTTCAGTTGCGGCGACAGGTGGGCAACGCTGCGTTGGGTGGCGATAAACAGCGGGAAAAATGCGGCGAGGGCAACGAACACCCATTTGGCCAACTCCCCCAGACCGAACCACGCAGTGAGCAGCGGCACCCAGGCGAAAATGGCGATCTGGCGAATGGCGGCGAGGGTTGGGCCTAGCACCCGTTCACTGGTGCGCGACAACCCCAGCAGCAGGCCCAAGGCAAACCCTGACCCGCCACCGAGCAGCAATCCGCCAAGGGTTCGGCTCAGGCTCAGGGCCATGCCGCCAAGCAGTGTGCCGTCGAGCAAGCCACCCCGAGCGGTCTGCAGGACGTCCAGCGGGCTGACCAGAATGTTTGCGTCGATCCACTGCTGATCCGAGGCCAGTTGCCACAACGCCAGAAGCGTCAGCGGCAGCAGCCATGGTTGCAGGCGTTGCCAGCCTTGATAACGCGGCCCGCGACGGATTTCGGCGGTGGCGGGGTGCGGCCAGTGCACCAGTTTCCTGTCCAGCAGACCGATGCCGCGATCCATCGCCACGCCGATCAAGCCGATCACCACAATGCACACGAATACGATGTCGAGCATGAACAACTGTCGTGCCCAGACCATCAGGTAACCGATGCCTTCGCTGGATGCGAGCAGTTCGACAGCGAGCAGCGAAGTCCAGCCGGCGGCCAGTGCGAGGCGCACACCGGCCATGAATGCCGGCAGTGCGGCAGGCAGCACCAGGCGTCGAATCAACAGGTGCCTGGGCAGGCGCAACACGGCGGCGGCTTCGCGCAGCTTTGGTTGCGCATCGCGCACGCCGACCAGCGTATGCAGGGTCACCGGCACCACGATGGCCTTGATCAGCACCACCAGTTTCAACACTTCGCCGATGCCGAAAAGCACCATGAACAATGGAATCCAGGCCAGGGTCGGAACTTGCGCCAACCCGGCGAAGGTTGGCAACACAAGGCGCTCCAGGCGACGACTGAAACCCAGTGCCGCCCCCAAGACAGCGCCTGCGCTGACTCCCGCGAGCAAGCCCAGGAACAAGCGTTGCAGGCTGATCCACAAGTGGCTCCACAACTCGCCCCGGGACAATTCAACGGCGCTGCTCCAGACCAGGGTCGGCGTCGGCAGGATCTGCTCGCTCATCCAGTGATTGCGGCTGGCAAGCCACCAGAGGCTGAACAGGAGAGTCGGCAACAACCATGGCAGCAGCCGATGGTTCAGGCTCGGCCAGCGCTGCTTGCTTTCAAGCGACGGCGCGGGCAATGGCAGGCTGAGCAGAGAAACACGGGCCATGAACGACCTCCGTTGTCGGGTTACAAAACTGGCTGCCTTTTGTGGGAGCGAGGTGTATGCAGAATTGTTCTATAAAAATTTAAATCAATGCTATTGAGAGATAAGAAAAGCCATTTAAGGCCTCCAGCTCAGCTGCATCCAATGCATTCGAAGAATATTTTTGATGCTGCCAAGGCATACGCCACGGAGAGGTCCGCAGGGATTGATATAGATCTAAATGGTCTAAAAATGTGAATTTATAGTATTTAAGTGTTGGTTCTACTTCGGCCTACTTTCGGCTCCTCAACGCCCGTTGCCCAAGGAGCCGCACCCATGAACCTTCCCTTCAAACGTGTCATCAGTCTGTTCGCCGCACCGGCCCTGGTGGGCCTGCTGGCCTTCACGGCCAACGCCAGTGAGCTCAAGGAGATCCGCATCGCCGTGCCGGACTTGAGTGCCGGTACCCAGCACAGCGGTGGCGGTGTCGTGGATGTGCTGCGTGATCAACAGATCTTCGAAAAGGCCTTCGCCGAACAGGGCATCAAGATCCAGTGGAGCTTCTTCAAGGGCGCAGGCCCGGTGATCAACGAGGCGTTCGCCAACGATCAGGTGGACCTGGCCTACCTCGGCGATCTGGCAGCTATCATCGGCAAGTCCAATGGTCTGGATACGCGGTTGCTCAGCGCCTCGGCGCGCGGGGTCAAGCATTACCTCGGCGTGGTGCCGGGTTCGGGGATCAAGACCCTGCAAGACCTCAAGGGCAAGCGCGTGGCTATCTTCCGTGGCACCGCCAGCCAGTTGTCCTTCGATGCGGCACTGGCCAGCCAGGGGTTGAGCGAGAAGGACGTGAAAGTCATCAACCTCGACTTCAACGCAGCGGTCGCGGCGCTGGCGGCGAAGCAGATCGATGCATCGTGGGGCGGTTCCGGGCTCACGGCGTTGCAGGCCAAGGGGTTGGCCGAGTTGCCACTCAATACCAAGGATCTGGATGGCGCTGGCAGTGTGCAGGCGGTGTTGGTGGGCACCGGGAAGTTTGTCGACGAGCACCCCGAGGCGGTCGCCACACTGCTCAAGGCTCAACAGCAAGCGGTGGCGTGGCTGACTCAGGAAGGCAACAAGGACGCCTACATTCAGCTGGTGTCGGGGCTGGCGAGTTATCCGGCGGTGATCCTTACGCAGGATCTGAAGGATCAGAAACTGAGCGAGGTATTCCCCTCGACGCTTGACCCGGTGTTCCTTGGCAAGTTGCAGGATGCGGTGGATCTGGCTTCGCAGCAGAAGCTGATTCGCAAGCCGTTCAAGGTGAGTGATTGGGTGGCGCCGGAGTTGGCTGCTGCCAGGCTCTGAATCTTTGGTGAACTGACTGGCCCCTTCCCGAGCAGGCTCGCTCCCACAGGATACCTCCAGTGTGGGAGCGAGCCTGCTCGGGAAGGGGCCCTAAACCGCGACGCTGATCTGCTGCCTGTCCACCGCCACCAACGTCTCGATCATCGCCCGCGCCGCCGGTGACAAGCGGAACCCCGTGCGGCTGACGATCCCGCACCGCGCATTCATGCTCTCAATGTTCTGCGGCAGATTGCGCCAGTGCAGCAGCACCAGCGACCCCTGGGCAATGTCCTCGATAAACGCTTCCTGCGTTCCCACGCCGATGGCGTTGGATTGCAGCACCACTTTCACCAGCGCCGGGAAATGTTCGGTCTCGATGCTGGGCGAAAAATCCACCCGGCCACTGAGGTTTGCCAGCAGTTTGCGAATGCCTGGCGGGATCTTCGTGGTCGCCAGCGGGTAATCGAACATGTCGTTGGTCGACAGGCTCTCCTTGGCCAGCAGCGGATGCCCGGGGCGGCAGAAAAACACGCCACGCTTGGGCGTCAATGGCTGGGTCTGGAAGTTCGGGTCGGACTCGAAATGGCGGATGTCGGCGATGAAGAATTCGATCTCTTCACGGCTCAGGGCGCGGCTGAGTTTTTCCCAGTTATCCACCTCGAAACAGGTGCGCACTTTCGGGTGCGCATTGATGAATTGCGCCACCGCATCCGGTACCAGTTTCACCGCCGGCGCCGGGCCGCATCCAAAGCGCAGCTCACCGGCATCGAGCTTGGTCATCTGCGTCACTTCGCAACTGAGCAACGCCGCGCCCTGCACCAGGCTGCGGGCATGTTGCAGCACCACCAGGCCTTCGGGGGTGGGGCGCAGATCCTTGTTGCCACGGTCCACCAGGACACAGCCGAACTCCTGCTCCAGCCCCTGAATGCTGCGGCTGAAGGCTGGCTGGGTAATGCCCATGGCCTCGGCTGCGCGCACGAAACTGCGGTGTTCGTCGAGGGCGATGAAGTAACGCAACTGGCGAAGATCCATATGCTTTTCCGGCATCCTAAAAATAGCTCGAAGGCATTTGCGACGAGGGTTGACTGAGGTTTTAAATGCAACCTCTTATTCCGTCAACGAAGCATGTAGATATCTATTAGATCTAAATTGAATATAGATAGAGCAGTGTTTCGCGGCCGGTTCAACCGCAAGCAGTCTGATGAGGGTCTACCCATGAGCAATGCCGCTTTCGCAGTACAACCAGCTGTCCACGCGCTTGAAATCCACCCGGTGGCCGGTCGCATCGGTGCCGAAATCCGTGGCGTACAGCTTTCAGGCGAGCTGGATGCCGCCACTGTTGAGGCCATTCAACAGGCGCTGCTGCAATACAAAGTGATCTTCTTCCGCGAGCAGACCCAACTCGACGATCAGCGCCAGGAAGCGTTCGCCCACCTGCTCGGCGAACCGGTGGCACACCCGACCGTACCAGTGCGCGAAGGCACGCGTTTTCTGCTGGAACTGGACGGCGCCGAAGGCCAGCGAGCCAGCTCCTGGCACACCGACGTGACATTCGTCGAGGCCTACCCCAAAGCCTCGATCCTGCGCTCGGTGGTGGCCCCGGTTTTCGGCGGCGACACCCTGTGGGCCAACACCGCTACCGCCTACAACGGGTTGCCGGCGGAGCTGCGTGAGCTGGCCGACAAACTGGTCGCCGTGCACAGCAACGAATACGACTACGCCGGCACCAGGCCGGACGTCTCGGCCGAGAAGCTGGAGCGTTATCGCAAGATCTTCACCTCGGCCGTCTACGAGACCGAACACCCGGTGGTCCGCGTGCACCCGATCAGCGGCGAGAAGAGCCTGTTGCTGGGGCATTTCGTCAAACGCATCAAGGGCTATTCCCAGGCCGATTCGGCGCACCTGTTCGGGTTGCTGCAAAGCCATGTGATCCGCCAGGAAAACATCGTGCGCTGGCGCTGGAAGGCTGGCGATGTAGCGATCTGGGACAACCGCTCCACCCAGCATTACGCGGTGGATGACTACGGGACTCAGGATCGCGTGGTGCGCCGGGTGACGCTCAAGGGTGAAGTGCCGGTGGGTGTGAATGGACAGCGCAGTCAGACGGTGAAAGGGCCGGATATCGACGGCGTCTGACCGAACGCCTTCGCGAGCAGGCTCGCTCCCACAGGGGATCTCCAGTGTTCACACAACCAGTGTGGGAGCGGGCTTGCCCGCGATGGCGGCCTGGCAAGCAATAAAGCATTTCTTTTGATCGGGAACCCCGCCTTATGAGTCCGTTGCACCTCGCCCCAACTTCGTCCCCCCAACGGCTCAAACGCCTGCCTTTGGCCCTGATACTGGCAGGAAGCGCCGGTTGGACCCAAGGCTATGCGGCCGACAGCACCACCCCTGAACCCCCCTCCGCAAAAACCGCCACGGCCGACAATACGCAACTGGAAACCGTGACCGTAACCACCCGCCGCCGCGAAGAAAGTTCGCAGGATGTGCCGGCGCCCATGAGCGTGGTCAGCGGCCAGACGCTGGAAACCCAGCGGGTCTATCGCATCCAGGATTTGCAGCAACTGGTTCCCAGCGTCAATGTCGCCTACATGCATGCGCGCCAGTCCAGCGTGTCGATTCGAGGCCTGGGCAACAACCCGGCCAGCGATGGTCTGGAAGGCAGTGTCGGGTTGTATCTCGACAACGTTTACCTCGGCCGGCCAGGCATGGCGGTGTTCGACCTGATAGACATCGAGCAGCTCGAAGTGCTGCGCGGTCCGCAAGGCACCTTGTTCGGCAAAAACACCACCGCCGGCGTGATCAACATCAGCACCCGCGCGCCGACCTTTACCCCTGAGCGCAGCATCGAATCGTCGGTGGGCGAGGATGGTTATTTCCAGACCAAGGGCACGATCTCCGGGCCGCTGAATGACGAACTGGCCGGACGTTTCTCTGCGTATCGCACCCGCAGCGACGGTGACATCAAGAACGAATTCGACGGCCATGACCTCAACGGTGGCTCCCGTGACGGCTTTCGCGCCCAATTGCTTTTCAAGCCGAACGAAGCGTTCAACCTGCGCTGGATCGGCGACTACAACGAAGAAGACTCCAGCGCCGGCACCCGTGTGTTGTTCAACACCGGACCAACCATCAATGGCATCAACCTTTACCAGCGCCGGGCCAATGCGGCGGGCGCGACACTGGTTGACGGCACGCACCGCAAGGTCAACCTGAACAACGACCAGCACGTCACCGTGCACCAGGGCGGCACCTCGGTCGAGGCGAACTGGACGCTGCCGAGCGACTTCACCCTGACCTCCATCAGCTCCTATCGCTGGTGGAATTTTACCCCGCGCAATGATGATGGCCTGAACGTGTCCGTCTTCTTCAACGCCGGTGTTTCGGTTGAGGACAAACAGTATTCCCAGGAGTTTCGCCTGGCGTCGCCCACCGGCGGATTCTTCGATTACGTGCTCGGCGCCTATTACTTCGGTTCCGACCTGGACAACAAGTCCTTCACCTTTAACGGCCCGCAAGCGGACATCTGGAACGGCACGCCCAACGGTGCACTGAACAACGTCGACAGCGTCGGCAACGGTCATATCGAAACCAACAGCTTCGCGCTTTTCGCCCAAGGCACCTGGCACCTGACCGAGCGCCTGGATTTCACCGCCGGTCTGCGCGGCACCTATGAAGAGAAAAACGCCCGGGTGACCCGTAATGCACCGGCCGGTGGTGTTGCGGTCACCGGTGCGGCGGCCGCTGCACGACGCGCTCGGGCGGGGGTCTTCGATTCCGGCGATCTGAACCAGTACAGCGCCAGCCCCTCGGGCCTGTTGAACCTCAGCTACCGTCTCACCGACGACCTGCTCACCTATGCCACGTTGTCCCATGGCGAAAAATCCGGTGGGGTCAATCTGGCTGTCGGTACGGCGCTTGTGGCCGGCCCCGATTCACTGCTGATTGGCACCGAGCGCGCCAACAATGCCGAACTCGGTTTCAAGAGCACTCTGTGGGACCGTCGCCTGCAACTGAATGCCAACGTGTTCTGGACCCAGGTCAACGGCTATCAGACCAACGCCTTCGACGAGGTCAATCGTGTGCAGTTCCTGACCAACGCCGGCTCGGTGCGCTCCCGTGGTGTGGAACTGGAAAGCACCCTGATCCCGTTGCGCGGCCTGACGCTGAACATCAACGGCTCGTACAACGACGTCAGCTACCTCTCGTACAAGGATGCGCCGTGCCCGCCGGAAGTCAGCCTGGCGCCAGGCGCTCCGGCGTCCTGCGACCTCACCGGACACCAAGTGGTGGGTGCTTCGAAATGGATTGGCAACGCCAACGGCGAATACAAGTGGAACCTGAGTAACGGCTTCGAAGAGTACGTCACCGCCAGCTATGCGTTCCGCTCCAAAGCGGTGGGCACGGTGGAAGATTCCGACTTCGGCCAGATCCCGAGTTATGCGCTGGTCAACCTGTCCACCGGCCTGCGCGGCGACTTCAACCAGGGGCAGTGGGACGTTTCGTTGTGGCTGAAAAACGCCTTCGACAAAACCTACTACACGACGCTGTGGGCGGCCGCGAACGGCGGTTATGAAGGCCTGCTCGGCACACCACGAACGTTGGGCGTAACCGGTCGATACGACTTCTGACGACGAAAAAGCATGCCTTGAATGAATATTTTCAATGCAGACAAGGCATCGGTTTTTCGTCATCGGGCCAGAGCCCTTGGATAGCGGGCTCTGGCGCTTAGCGACGGGTTTTACATATGCAATATTCGTCTAAATAACTCATCAAAAATTACTTTAAGAACTAAACGTTCCAGCCAATGATTTCTCCACCGGGATGTCGTCGGGGGATGTTCACACGACGTTTCGGGTTATCCGCAAAGAGACCGCAGGGAGTGAAGCAATGGGCAATGTCCAGACCGCCGTCAGTGCACATGAAGTGCTGTGGCGCCAGGCACCCGGTGGTGAATTGGTCGACCTCGGTCGACCGCACCGGGTGCCCTTGGGCCAGTTGCGTTTGCAGCGCGCACCCAAAGGCATCTTGAGTCGACGGGAGACGATCCTGCTCGGTGTGTTGGCGTTGCTGGTGCATGGCGCGGTGATTTACTGGGTCAATCAGCAGCCGACCATCGTGTTGCCTGTGGTGCCCCCGGAGATTCCGCCGATGACCATCGAGTTCTCGCGTCCGGCGCCACCGGTGGTTGAGCCTGCGCCATCGCAACCCGTGCAGCCAGTGGTTGAGCCGCCACCACCGGTGGAAGACGAACTGGCCGTGAAGCCACCTCCACCGAAGCCGCTTCCCAAGCCCAGGCCAGTTGCCAAACCGCTACCGAAACCGGCGCCAAAGGCTGTCGAGCAACCCCTCGCACCACCGCAACCGGCAGCACCCATCGCGGCCCCGGCGTCACCTGCACCGCCGGTGCCCGCGCCCGTAACACCGGCCTCCGCCACGGCCGGCTACTTGAAAAACCCGGCGCCGGAATACCCGTCGCTGGCCCAGCGTCGCGGTTGGGAAGGCACGGTGTTGTTGCGTGTGCATGTGATGGCCAGCGGCAAGCCCGGCGAGATCCAGATCCAGAAAAGCAGCGGTCGCGATGCGCTGGACGAAGCAGCGCTGAACGCGGTGAAACGCTGGAGTTTCGTGCCAGCCAAACGAGGCGATGTCGCTCAGGACGGCTGGGTCAGCGTGCCCATCGATTTCAAGATTCATTAAACCGAAACCAAATTCGCGCGAAACGTTTACACGAGGAATACACCATGACGTTACTGGCATCTCCACTTGAATCCATCGAAAGCGCGGTGATCTGGCTGCTGGTGGTTTTTTCCGTCGCAACCTGGGGTTTGGCATTGCTCAAGGGCGTACAGTTCGGTCGCCTCAAGGCACAGGATCGAAAGTTTCATCAACAGTTCTGGGCCGCTTCGAGTCTCGATTCGGCGGCCGAGCTGAGCGAAACCCGGCCCGGAGCGGCAGCTCGGGTTGCGCAGGCCGGTTATGCGGCAATCCAGGTGGGCGAGGCGCCGCAGGCGGCGGACCTGAGCCAGGCGATCAATCATCAGGATCGTCTGGAGCGTGCCTTGCGTCAGCAGATCGTGCGTGAGCGCCGCTCGCTGGAAACCGGGTTGGCGGTGCTCGCGAGCATTGGCAGCACCTCGCCGTTCATTGGTTTGTTCGGCACGGTGTGGGGAATCATGGAAGCGTTGAAAGGGATCAGCGCGGCAGGCTCGGCCAGCCTGGAAACGGTCGCCGGGCCGATTGGCGCGGCGCTGGTCGCCACTGGCGTGGGGATCGCCGTCGCGGTGCCGGCGGTGCTGGTTTACAACTATTTTTTGCGCCGCTTGAAACTGACGGCGGCGGACCTGGATGACTTCGCCCATGACTTCTACAGCCTGGCGCAGAAGAGTTCGTTCCGCGTGCTGATCCACCCGACGGCGCACAAGGTGGCAGCCCAGGGCAGCGTGCAGAAAGTGAAGGAGGCGTCCTGATATGGCCTTCTCCACGCAAGACACTGATGAGGTGCTCAGTGAGATCAACGTGACGCCGCTGGTGGATGTGATGCTGGTGTTGCTGGTGGTGTTCATTGTCACCGCACCGCTGCTGACCAACGCGATTCCGATCAACCTGCCCAAGACCGAGGCGGTGGCACCGGTGGAGCAGAAAGACCCGTTGGTGGTGAGCATCGACGGTGCCGGCAAACTGTTTATCAACAAGGACGAGATACAGCCGGATCTGCTGGAATTCAACCTCAAGTCGGCGAAGGCCAGGGACCCCGAGGTGCGCGTGCAGTTGCAGGCGGACGACGGTGTGAATTACGGCGAAGTGGCGCGGGCCATGGCGTCGATCGAGCGGGCCGGGATTACCAAGCTGTCGGTGATCACGGCGCGTTAACAGAATTTCGTTTTCCGGGGCCGTCTCCTTGGCAGGGTGCGGCCCCTTTTTTTTGCCTGAAAAAAAGACCTCTTGTGGGAGAGAGCCTGCTCGCGAAGGCGTCTTCAAATTCAACATCAACGGTGGTCGGTCTACCGCCATCGCGAGCAGGCTCGCTCCCACAGGGGATTTGTTTGATATTCGATAAAAGTATTAATAAATAGCTTCTTATTCCTTAACGGATATATCTCGCCTCCCTATACTCGACCGGGAACAGACACGCAGGAGAGCTTCCCCATGCGCAACGAATCAATTCGCTACCTGATTGTGCCGGGCTGGCAAGGATCGCCAGAAGATCATTGGCAAAGCCACTGGCAGAACAGCCTGCCGAACAGCGCGCGGGTGGAGCAGGCCGACTGGCTGACGCCACGCCGTGAAGACTGGGTCGCGGCGCTGGCCGAGGCGATTGCCGTCGACAGCACGCCGGTCATCCTGATCGCCCACAGCCTGGGTTGCATCACTGTCGCTCATTGGGCGGCCACCGCGCCTGTGCAGTTTTTGCGTCAGGTGCGCGGTGCCTTGCTGGTTGCACCAGCGGACGTCGAACGCCCGGCCTGCGCGCCGGCCTTGCGCAACTTCGCGCCGATCCCGACGGACCTGCTGCCATTCCCGAGCCAGGTCGTCAGCTCTGACAACGACAGCGCCGTCAGTGCGTCGCGAGCCCTGCAACTGGCGCGCAACTGGGGCGCCGAGGCAGGGATTCTGGCGGGGGCGGGGCATATCAACGTGAAGTCCGGTCACCAGCGTTGGGAGCAGGGTTTTGCCTATCTCTACCGCCTGCAAAACCGTATGGAACACCACGCCCTGCGCCGCGCTTGAACACTTTCTTTATTTAACGCCCCCGTCTCCCGACGGTTTGGGCGGGAGTCTGCCATGAGCTTTGAAACCTTCGGTCAGCCGCTGCTGACCTTTCCCGATGCCGAAAAAAGTCCCCTGAGCATCCGCGCCAAGGCGCTGGTGTTTGTCGACCCGCGTTCACGGCAGTTGCGCGAAGACCTTGAGCAACTGGCCACGCGTTCAGTGTCAGTGCTGATCCGTGGTGAAACCGGCACCGGCAAGGAATTGCTGGCCCGTCATATCCATCGCGCCAGCGATCGCGGCGGGTTATTCGTGTCGGTAAACTGCGGTGCCATCAGCCCGACCTACGCCGACGCCGAGCTGTTTGGCTACGCCGCGGGCAGCTACAGCGGGTCAGCGAGCAGTCGTGCCGGGTGGTTCGGCTCGGCCAACGGCGGCACGCTGTACCTGGACGAAATCGGTGACCTGCCGCTGCCGATCCAGATCAAATTGCTCGCTGCCTTGGAGAACCACGAAGTCACCCGCGTCGGCGCTCATCAGCCGAGCCCGGTGGATGTGCGTCTGGTGGCGGCCACCAGCATCGATCTGGCCCAGGCGGTTGCCGCCGGAAAATTCCATGAGCGGCTCTATCACTACCTCAGCGAAGGCCCGCTCGAACTGCCGGCACTGCGCGAGAGGGTGGGGGATATCCTTTCGCTGGCGGAGTACTTCCTCGGCATCTACAGCCAACGCCTGGAGCTACCGGTACCGCTGATCAGCGAGGCCGCGCAACGCGTGCTGGAACGCCACAGATGGCCGGGCAATACCCGGGAACTGGAAAACGTCATCCACTTTGCGCTGTTGGTGAGTACCGGCGACGAGATCTTGCCGGAGCATTTGAATTTGCCTGATGAAGGTCTGGGACAGATCGAACGGCAGCTCAAGCAGATTCTTGGCAACGGTTCCGATGCTGAAAAAGACGCCTTGAAACAAATACTTAAAGGCACCGGTCTCCTGTAGGAGCGAGCCTGCTCGCGATGGTCATCAACGATGACGCGGGTTTCCTGAATGCCCGCGTTGCCCTGGCGATCATCGCGATCAGGCTCGCTCCTACAGGGTAAGGTGCGGGCTAGAGCTGTATGAACAAAATGGAATATGAAGCTGAATAAACGTTATTGTTCGGGAATAAAAAATCCCGGTATTGTCCGCTTCACGCCAGCGATAGCACTTCACTGGCACTCTCATTTTCAAGCCGTCGCCACAAGCGACTGCGATTTTCGATAAGGACACTGCATGAAAAAGGTTCTGTTGTTCACCGCACTGGCGGCTGCCCTGACCGCGGGCCTGGCCCAGGCTGGCGAGAAACTGGTGGTTGCGGCAACCCCGATTCCACACGCCGAGATTCTTGAGCTGATCAAGCCAACCCTCGCCAAAGAAGGCGTGGACCTGGAAATCAAAGTCTTCACCGACTACGTTCAGCCGAACGTGCAGGTCGACCAGAAGCGCCTGGACGCCAACTACTTCCAGACCCTGCCGTACCTCAAGAGCTTCAACGAAGGCAAAGGCACTCATCTGGAAACCGTGATCGGTGTGCACGTCGAACCTTTCGGCGGCTACTCGAAGAAAGTCAAAACCCTGGCTGAGCTCAAAGACGGCGCGACCATCGCCATCCCGAACGAAGGCAGCAACAGCGGCCGTGCCCTGATCCTGCTGCAGAAGGCTGGCCTGATCGAGCTCAAAGACCCGAAAAACGCCTTGGCCACGCCGAAAGACATCGCCAGGAACCCGCACAACTTCAAGTTCAAGGAGCTTGAATCGGCCATGCTGCCGCGCGTGCTGGATCAGGTCGACCTGGACATGATCAACACCAACTACGCGCTGGAAGCGGGTCTGAACCCGGCTAAGGACGCTCTGGTGATCGAAGGTGCCGATTCGCCTTACGTGAACTTCCTGGTGGCCCGTCCGGACAACAAGGACAGCGTTGCCATCCAGAAACTGGCCAAGGCCCTGACCAGCCCGGAAGTGAAAGCCTTCATCGAGAAGAAGTACAGCGGCGCGGTACTGCCGGCGTTCTGATTCGCGAAGTAAACCCCTTCAAGGTTTCAAACGCCGACGGCTAGCAATAGCGTCGGCGTTTTTTTTCGTGTGCATATTGCATGTGGGAGCGAGCCTGCTCGCGAAGAGGGAGTACCAGTCGGCACGCAAGGGAAAATAGACTTCTTCCATCTCCCGTCAAATTACGCGCCGTTCAATCCGGCCAATACCATGCGGGTTCATCCAGCATGCGTTGGCCGACAATGACGGTCTGACCAAGATTTTTCTCCAGCACGATGCAGTTGCAGTCGGGGTCCCGCTGCAAGGCCGGAATCAAGCGCCGGGCATGGGGCACCACCCACACCTGGCACTGCGCGGAGGCGCGGATGATCAGGCTCGCCAGCGCCGGCAGCAGGTCCGGATGCAGGCTGGTTTCCGGCTCGTTCAGCACCATCAGCGCCGTGACCAACAGCAGGTAACGCAAGGTTCCGTCCGACAACTCGGCGGCCGACAGCGGCCGCAACAAACCTTCCTGAAAGAATTCGATGGCGAAGCGCCCACCTGGCAGCGGTTCGATGTGCAGCCGTGCGCCGGGAAACGCGTCGCTGATGGCAGCTCGCAACGCCTCGGGATCGCCAGTTTGTTGATCGAGCGGTAATTGGCCACCACGAGAGTTGAGGGGGTTGACCGGGGCTCATTGTCAGTCATGCGCAGGCGTCTATGGCAAGTGTTTCAGGGGCAAGGCAGTGCGAATTTTTTCTTCATAAGACGAACGTGCAAGGTTGAAATCCTGTTCTAAGCTCTCTGTCGAGTTGTCCATAAAAAAGGCCAAGGAGTTTGCATGGCGGTTCCCGGACTGAAAGTAGTAATGGCCTTGAGTGTCGTCACCCTGCTAACGGCGTGCGAGGAGAAAAAACCCGTGCAGGAATACCTGCCACGGGTGTTCGTACAAGTCGTCAAGCCAACGGATTACGCAGCCTCGGTCACCCTCACCGGCGATATCCAGGCGCGGGTACAGACGGAGCTGTCTTTCCGTGTGGGTGGCAAGATCATCCAGCGTTCGGTTGACGTCGGTGATCGCGTGACCGCCAAGCAAGTGCTCGCCCGGCTCGACCCCAAGGATCTGCAGACCAATGTCGACTCTGCCCAGGCGCAAGTGCTCGCCGAGCAGGCGCGGGTGAAGCAGAGTGCGGCGGCGTTCGTGCGCCAGCAAAAACTCCTGCCCAAGGGTTACACCAGCCAGAGCGAATATGACTCGGCCCAGGCTGCCTTGAACAGTAGCCAGAGTGCCTTGAGCGCTGCCCAGGCACAGTTGGCCAATGCCAGGGATCAGTTGAGCTATACAGCGCTGATCGCCGATGCGCCGGGGATCATTACCGCACGCCAGGCGGAGGTCGGCCAGGTGGTGCAGGCGACGATGCCGGTCTTCAGCCTGGCCCGGGACGGCGACCGGGATGCCGTGTTCAACGTCTATGAATCGCTGCTGGCACATAAGCCTAAGGATCAGACCATTGTCCTGAGTCTGGTCGACAACCCCGCCATCAAAACCACTGGCACCGTACGTGAAGTCACCCCGTCGGTGTCGGCGCAATCCGGCACCGTACAGGTCAAGGTCGGCCTCGACAGCCTGCCGGACGGCATGCAATTGGGCTCGGTGGTGAGTGCCACGGCCAGGGGGTCGGGCAAGGCGGCCATCGAGCTGCCGTGGTCGGCGCTGACCAAAAACATCAGTAAACCTGCGGTCTGGATTGTCGACGACAAGGGCAAGGCCCAGTTGCATTCGGTGACAGTCAGCCGCTACCTGACCGGCAAGGTCATCATCAGCGACGGGTTGAAGGAAGGGGACAAAGTCATCGTCGCGGGCGGGCAGCTGTTGCACCCGGACATGGACGTCGAGATTGCTGAAAACACTTACAAGGATCTGACCTGGGGAGCCAAGCCATGAAGCCTTTATGGGCGTTGTCCATCGGGCTGGTGCTGAGCGCCTGTTCCAAAAGCGAACCACCGCCGGCACCGGTACGGCCGGTGCTGTCGATCAAGGTTCAGACCTTGAACGAAGAGGACCTGGGCCGCTTCGCCGGCAGTATCCAGGCACGTTATGAAAGCAATACCGGGTTCCGCGTGGGAGGGCGAATCGCCAGCCGTAACGTCGATGTCGGTACCGAGGTCGAGAAGGGCACGTTGCTGGCCACCCTCGATCCTTCAGATCAGCAGAACCAATTGCGTTCGGCTCAAGGCGATCTGTCGAAAATCCAGGCGCAACTGATCAACGCCAAGGCCACTGCCCAGCGTCAGCAAGCCTTGTTTGACCGCGGGGTTGGCGCGCAAGCGCAACTCGACGCGGCCAACACCGACCTGAAAACCACCCAGGCCTCCCTCGATCAGGCCCGGGCCGCCGTCAACCAGAGCAAGGACCAACTGGGCTACACCGAGTTGCGCGTCGATCATAAAGCCGTGGTCACTGCGTGGAGCGCCGAGGCCGGGCAAGTGGTCTCGGCCGGTCAGCAAGTGGTGACCCTGGCGCAACCGGACATCAAGGAAGCGGTGATCGACCTGCCCGATACTCTGGTCGATCAACTGCCCAAAGATGTGGTGTTCCTGGTCGCGGCGCAACTTGAACCGAGCATCAACACCACGGCCGTCATCCGCGAAATCGAACCACAGGCTCAAAGCGCGACACGCACCCGTCGCGCCCGCCTGACCCTGGCCGAAACGCCAGCCGGCTTTCGCCTGGGCACGGCAATCAGCGTCACCCTGAGTTCGGCGATCAAGCCGCGCATCGAGTTGCCTGTCACCGCGCTGCAGGAGGTGGATGGCAAGCCGCGCATCTGGGTGATCGATGCGCAGAGCAAAACCGTCTCCCCCCGTGACATCACCGTGATCAGCCGCACCGACAACACTGTGGTGCTGGCTGGCGGCGTGAAGAACGGCGAGCGAGTGGTCAGTGCCGGTGTCAACAGCCTCAAGCCGGGGCAACCAGTGAAAATCGACGAGGACAGTCAATGAAAGGGCCTTTCAACCTCTCGGAATGGGCCCTCAAGCACCAATCGTTCATCTGGTATCTGATGTTCGTCGGGTTGCTGATGGGTGTGTTCTCGTACTTCAACCTTGGGCGTGAAGAAGACCCTTCGTTCACCATCAAGACCATGGTGATCCAGAGCAAATGGCCGGGGGCGACCCAGGAGGAAACCCTCGAGCAGATCACTGACCGGATCGAGAAAAAGCTCGAAGAACTCGACTCCCTCGACTACGTGAAAAGTTACACGCGCCCCGGCGAATCCACGGTGTACGTGTACCTGCGCGACACCACCAGTGCCAAGGACATTCCGGAAATCTGGTATCAGGTGCGCAAGAAGATCAACGACATCAAATACCAGTTCCCACAAGGCATACAGGGGCCGTCGTTCAACGACGAGTTCGGTGACGTCTTCGGGTCGATCTACGCCTTTACCGCCGACGGCCTGACCATGCGTCAGTTGCGCGACTACGTGGAACAGGCCCGCATGGAAATTCGCGGTGTGCCGGGGCTGGGCAAGATCGAGATGGTCGGCCAGCAGGACGAAGTGCTGTACCTGAACTTCTCCACGCGCAAACTCGCCGCGCTGGGCATTGATCAGCGTCAGGTGGTGCAGAGCCTGCAAACCCAGAACGCCGTGACCCCGGCAGGTGTCATCGAGGCCGGGCCGGAGCGGATTTCGGTGCGTACTTCGGGGCAGTTCGCTTCGGAGAAAGACCTGGCCGAGGTCAACCTCAAGCTCAACGACCGCTTCTATCGTCTGGCCGACATCGCCGAAATCAGCCGCGGCTATGTCGATCCGGCCTCGCCGGAATTCCGCTTCAACGGCAAGCCGGCCATCGGCCTGGCGATCGCCATGCAGAAGGGTGGCAACGTCCAGGCGTTCGGCAAGGCCTTGCACACTCGTATCGAGCAGTTGACCGCCGACCTGCCGGTCGGTGTCGGCATTTACAACGTCTCTGACCAGGCCGTGGTCGTGGAGGAGGCCGTCGGTGGCTTTACCAGCGCGTTGTTCGAGGCCGTGGTGATCGTGCTGCTGGTCAGCTTCGTCAGCCTTGGCGTGCGCGCCGGGCTGGTGGTGGCGTGCTCGATCCCGCTGGTGCTGGCGATGGTGTTCGTGTTCATGGAGTACAGCGGCATCACCATGCAGCGGATTTCCCTTGGTGCACTGATCATCGCCCTCGGCCTGCTGGTGGACGATGCGATGATCACCGTTGAGATGATGGTGACGCGCCTGGAAATGGGCGAGACCAAGGAGCAGGCGGCGACCTTCGCCTACACCTCCACGGCGTTCCCGATGCTCACCGGTACGCTGGTCACGGTGGCGGGCTTCGTGCCGATCGGCTTGAACGCCAGCTCCGCCGGCGAGTACACCTACACCCTGTTTGCGGTGATTGCCTGTGCCATGCTGGTCTCATGGGTGGTGGCGGTGCTGTTTGCGCCGGTGATCGGCGTGCACATCCTCAGCACCAACGTGAAACCCCATGAAGGCGAACCCGGGCGTATTGGCAAGGCGTTCAACAGCGGGCTGCTGTGGTGCATGCGCAATCGCTGGTGGGCCATCGGCATCACCGTACTGTGCTTTGTACTGGCGGTGTTTGGCATGCGCTATGTGCAGAACCAGTTCTTCCCGTCTTCGGATCGACCGGAAATCCTCGTGGATCTGAACCTGCCGCAAAACGCCTCGATCGACGAAACCCGCCGGGCCGTCGACCGACTCGAGGCCACGCTCAAGGACGATCCGGACATCGTGCGTTGGAGCACTTACGTCGGTCAGGGCGCCATCCGCTTCTACCTGCCACTGGACCAGCAACTGCAAAACCCGTTCTACGCGCAGTTGGTGATCGTCAGCAAAGGCCACACCCGCGAAGCCATGATGCAGAAGCTTCGCGAGCGTTTGCGCAACGACTTCGTCGGCATCGGCAGTTATGTCCAGGCACTGGAAATGGGCCCGCCGGTAGGGCGTCCGATCCAGTACCGGGTCAGCGGCAAAGACATCGATCAGGTGCGCCGACATGCCATCGACCTGGCCACCGAGCTGGACAAGAACCCGCACATTGGCGAGATCATCTACGACTGGAACGAACCGGGCAAAGTCCTGCGCATCGACATCGCCCAGGACAAGGCGCGGCAGTTGGGGCTGTCTTCCGAAGATGTGGCCAACCTGATGAACAGCATCGTCAGCGGCCAGTCGGTGACCCAGGTCGATGACGACATCTATCTGATCAACGTGGTCGGGCGTGCGGTGGATTCCGAGCGCGGAACGCCGGAAACCCTGCAGAACCTGCAAATCGTTACGCCTGGTGGCACGTCGATTCCGTTGCTGGCGTTCGCCACGGTGCGCTACGAACTGGAGCAGCCGCTGGTGTGGCGTCGCGATCGCCTGCCGACCATCACCATCAAGGCGGCGATACGCGACGAGATCCAGCCGACCGACCTGGTGAGAATCCTCAAACCGTCCATCGACGATTTCGCTGCCAGATTGCCGGCGGGCTACAAGGTCGCCACCGGTGGTACGGTGGAGGAAAGTGGCAAGGCCCAGGGGCCGATTGCCAAGGTTGTGCCGCTGATGCTGTTTTTGATGGCGACCTTCCTGATGATCCAGCTGCACAGCGTGCAGAAGCTGTTCCTGGTGGCCAGCGTCGCGCCGCTGGGGCTGATCGGCGTGGTACTTGCGCTGGTGCCTACAGGTACGCCCATGGGCTTCGTGGCGATCCTCGGGATTCTGGCGCTGATCGGTATCATCATCCGTAACTCGGTGATCCTGGTGACCCAGATCGACGAGTACGAGCAGAAGGGCTATACGCCGTGGGATGCAGTGGTGCAGGCCACCGAGCATCGACGTCGACCGATTCTGCTGACTGCGGCGGCGGCGAGCATGGGGATGATCCCGATTGCCCGGGAAGTGTTCTGGGGGCCGATGGCCTATGCAATGATCGGCGGGATCGTCATCGCCACCTTGCTGACGCTGCTGTTTTTGCCGGCGCTGTACGTGGCCTGGTACAAGATTCGCGAGCCGAAGAAAGAGGTGCGGTAAAGGCGAGCGCTATGTGCTCTATTCACGAGCAGGCTCGCTCCCACAGGTTGAACGCGATTAACTGTGGGAGCGAGCCTGCTCGCGAAGGCGGCCGAACTGACTACGCAGATTTACGCCAGACACTCGCCAACCAGGGCTGCTGCTCCCGCGGCAGCCCTGCCGGTCGGTAGTAATGCTCAAGCTCCACAAACCCTGCCTCGATCAACAATTGCTGCCACGCCCGAAGGTCGTGGTACGACCCATAACGCGGCCCGTTCCAGCCTTCCTGATTCTCGCCACGAGGATTGGAACTGAACAACACCCCACCCGGTTTCAACGCTCCCCACAGCTGCTTCAACACCCGTGGTAATTCCTGAAGCGGAACATGAAACAGCGCTGCATTGGCAAAGATCCCGTCGAAGCGCTCAGCCGGCAGATCGAGCTTCAGGAAGTCCTGCTGCCAGACCTCGCAACCGCTGTCCACCCGGGCCATCTGCGCGAGTTTTTCCGAACCGTCGAGGCCGACTGCCTTGTGGCCCATACGGGTGAACGTCTGCAAATCCCGGCCCGGCCCACAGCCAAAATCGAGAATGTCGAACGGCGCCTCGCCCTGAATGTGCCGCAACAGCGCATCGATGTTCTGGCTGACATCGTGATCGCGGGTGCCTTCACGGAAGTCTTCGGCGACCGCGTTGTAATGTCCGAGAGTCGTGGAGGTGATCTGTTCGAGGTCAATGGGCGTCTGTTTCATGTCGGCTGCGCAGGCAATTGGGATTTGCCGAATATACGCCATCAGGTTGAGGGCTGCTTCGCAGCCATTCGCGAGCAAGCCCGCTCTTACAGAGTTAGCGCTTGTTGAGGCCCCGCGCCAACCGATCCCCACCCAACTGAATCACCGCCACCAACGCCACCAGCAGCACAATCACCGTCAGCATGATCTGGCTATCAAACCGTTGATACCCATACCGATACGCAATGTCCCCTAACCCACCCGCGCCAATCGCCCCGGCCATGGCCGACGAGTTGATCATGGTCACCAGGGTAATGGTGAACCCGCCGATAATCCCGGGCAGCGCTTCAGGCAACAGCACATGCCAGACGATGTGCCAGCGTCGGCAGCCCATGGCTTGCGCCGCTTCGATCAAACCGTGGTCAACCTCCCGCAGACTGACCTCGGCAATACGCGCAAAGAAAGGCGTGGCGGCAATGGTCAACGGCACCACGGCGGCCCACACGCCGTAAGTGGTGCCGACGACGAGCCGGGTGAACGGAATCAAAGCGACCATCAAGATCAGGAAAGGAACCGAGCGGAACAAGTTCACGAATGCACCCAAAGCGCGATTCAGCGCCGGGGCTTCGTAGATGCCACCTTTGGAACTGGTGACCAGTATCACTGCCAGCGGAATACCCGCCAACAGTGCGATCAACGACGACACGCCGACCATCAGGAATGTGTCGATAAAGCCCTGCAGCAAGCGATCAAACCACATAACCCAGCACCTCCACCTGTTGCGCCCAATGGCTGGCGCGCTGACGCAATTCTTCGGCAGCGAGGGGTGAGCCCGTCACCGCCAGCAGCAGTTGCCCAAGCGCATGGCCCTGAATCCGTTCCACACCACCTTGCAACAAGCGCACTCGGCCGCCGAGCGCGCTGAACAGTGCTGCCAGATCCGGTTCGTCGCGCTGGCTGCCGGTGAACTGCAAGCGCAGGACCACAGCGGCATCGGGGGATGTCGCTTGCGCCAACAGACGGCTTTGCAGCTCTTGCGGCAATGCGTGTTGCAACGGAGCCAGCAGCGTCTTGCTGACCTCATGCTGTGGATTGCCGAAGACTTCCCACACCGGGCCTTGCTCGACGATGTGGCCGTGTTCGAGCACGACCACCCGATCACAGATCTCGCGGATCACCGCCATCTCGTGGGTGATCAAAACGATGGTCAGGCCCAGGCGCCGGTTGATCTCGCGCAGCAGGCCGAGGATCGATTGCGTGGTCTCCGGGTCGAGTGCCGAGGTGGCTTCGTCACACAACAGGATTTGTGGGTCATGCACCAGCGCCCGGGCAATGCCCACGCGCTGTTTCTGCCCGCCGGACAACTGCGCCGGGTAAGCCTTGTGTTTGGCCTGCAAACCGACCAGTTCCAGCAGTTCACGGACTTTCTGCTCGCGTTGTTCCTTGGGCACGCCAGCGACTTTCAGCGGCAGCTCGACGTTCTGCCAAACGGTCTTGGCCGACATCAGGTTGAAGTGCTGGAAGATCATGCCGATGCGCCGACGCAGCGCCACCAGGCGATCTTCGTCGAACTCGCCGATGTCCACCTGATCGATCAGCACCCGACCGCTGCTCGGTTGTTCCAGGCGGTTGATGGTGCGGATCAGCGACGACTTGCCGGCGCCACTACGGCCGATGATGCCGAACACTTCGCCACGCTGGATCGCCAGATCGATGCCGTGCAGGGCAGCCACCGGCCCTTGCTGTCCGTTGTAGGTTTTGCCCAGGCCGATGAAGCGGACGTGGGCATGGTTCAGTTCGGGATGCAGCTCAGTGCGTTCGGCACGTTGCGGCTCTGGAATCTCCAGTCGCCGTTGGATGGCGGCCGTCATGCTCAGCTTTCCCAACCGGCTTGATAGAGCTTGCCGTGAGCTTTATCCAGCGCGGCGCGCACAGCGGGTGAGTGCTGGTAGATGTCGACGAACTTGATCAGGCGCGGGTCGGTTTTGCTCTTCGGCTGGATCACGAACTGAATCACGTACTCCTTGTGATCGAGGCCGTCGAACAGCAGCGCGGAGCCCGCATCGAAGGTTTTCGACAAGCGAATGTAGGCCGGGTAGCCCTGCACCAGATCGGCATCGTCATAGGCACGTACCAGTTGCACGGCCTCTACCTGGAGGATCTTGATGTGCTTCGGGTTGGCGATGATGTCTTCTTCGGTGGCCTTGTAGCCGACGCCGGGCTTGAGGGTGATCAGCCCGGCCTTGGCCAGCAACTGCAAGCCACGACCACTGTTGATCGGGTCGTTGGCGATGGCCACGCTGGCGCCTTGCGGCAGCTCGTCGAAGCTTTTGTATTTCTTCGAATAGAGGCCGACGTTGTTGATGATCCCCGGCGCGAAAGGCACCAGATCGAAGCCCGAAGCGGCCTTGGCGTTTTCCAGGAACGGGATGTGCTGGAAGTAGTTCACGTCGATATCGCCGGCGGCGAGGCTGACGTTCGGCGCGATCCAGTCGGTGAACTCCACCAGTTCGACTTTCAGGCCTTGTCTGGAGGCCTCTTCGACGGCCGCTTCCAGGGGAATGGCGAAGGCGGCGGTGGTGCCGATTTTCAGCGGCGCGTCGGCGGCGAAAGTCACTGAGCTGAACAAGCCGAAGGCCAGGGCCAGTGCTTTGACTGGGTGAGAGAGGTAGTGCTTTTTCATGATGAGTTATCCAGTCAGTGCATAAGGTTTGAATTGTTTGGTCGGGCCTCTTCGCGAGCAGGCTTCTAGCGGCGAAACGCCGCGCCGTTATGTTGCTCAGGCAAATGCGCTTCCCGCTGAAACAGCTTTTCCCGCAGGCTGCCATTGTCATAAGCAGTCTTGTACGACCCCCGTCGTTGCAACTCGGGGATCACCAGCTCAATGAAATCCTCATAGCTTTCCGGCGTGACGATGCGGGTCAGGTTGAAGCCATCCAGCCCGGTTTCGGCGATCCACGATTCCAGCTCATCGGCCACCTGCTCCGGGGAACCCACTACGGTGATGTAACGACCGCCGAGGGCGTGTTGTTCGAGCAGTTTGCGCCGGGTCCAGTCGTTGTTTTGCAGGTGTTTGGTGGCGGACTGGATCGCGTTGCTCTTCACGTACTGGATCGGTTCGTCGATTTCATACTGAGAAAAATCAATCCCGGTGGACGCCGAAAAATGCGCCACGCCGGCTTCGGCACTGGCGTAACTCAGGTATTCGGCGTGCTTGGCCCAGGCCAGATCTTCGGTGGCGCCGACGATCACATTCAGGCCCATGAACACCTTGATGTCCTCGGGGTTGCGTCCGGCGCCGACGGCGCTGGCGCGCACCTTGTCCACCTGCACCTTGGTCGACGCCTTGGTCTGGCCGCTGATGAACACGCACTCGGCATGGCGCCCGGCGAACAGCAAGCCGCGATCCGAGCTGCCAGCCTGGAACAGCACCGGCGTGCGCTGTGGAGAGGGTTCACAGAGGTGATAACCCTCGACCTGATAGAACTCGCCCTTGTGCTCGACCTTGTGCACTTTCTCGGGCTGCGCGTAGATCCGCTGCTGCCGATCGTTCAGCACCGCGCCGTTTTCCCAACTGCCTTCCCAGAGTTTGTAGAGCACCTCCAGGTACTCGTCGGCCTGGTCGTAGCGACGGTCATGCTCGACTTGTTCGCTCAGGCCCATGGCTTTGGCCGCACTGTCGAGGTAGCCGGTGACGATGTTCCAGCCGACCCGGCCACGGCTCAGGTGATCCAGGGTCGACAGGCGTCGGGCGAACAGATAGGGCGCTTCGTAGGTGAGGTTGGCGGTCAGGCCGAAACCGAGGTTTTTCGTCACTGCGGCCATGGCCGACACCAGCAGCAGCGGGTCGTTGACCGGCAACTGGATCGACTCTTTCAACGGCACGTCCACCGAGTTCTGATAGACGTCGTAGACCCCGACGATGTCGGCGATGAACAGGCCGTCGAACAGCCCGCGCTCCAGCAACTGCGCCAGTTCGGTCCAGTATTCGATCGTGTTGTACTGCGTCGAGTTATCCCGTGGATGGGTCCACAGGCCGTGGTTGATGTGCCCAATGCAGTTCATGTTGAATGCGTTGAGCAGGATCTTCTTTTTAGTCATTTAGATGGTCCCCCGCAGTGGCGGGTTTTCATCGTTGAGGTAGTAATTACCCACGGCGTGGTACTTCCAGCGCACCGGATCGTGCAGGGTGTGCACCCGGGCGTTGCGCCAGTGGCGGTCGAGGCTGTGTTCGATCAAGGTCGCCTGGCTGCCGGCCAGTTCGAACAGCGTGCTGCCGGCGGCCAGGGAGATTTCGGTGCTCAGGGCGCGGGCTTCGGCGACGGCGATCGACGCGGCCGCGACGGTCTCGGCATGCGTGTCGGCCTGGGCCTTGTCGAGGTATTCACCCGCACGCACCAGCAGTGCCTCGGCGGCGTGCAGGCGAATGCTCAGGTGGCCGAAGCTCTTGAGGGTCAGCGGATCGTCCGTGGCTTTTTCGTGGGTAGCGTCGATCCATGGCCGGGTTTTCGTGCGCACGAAGTGCAGCGCATCTTCATACGCAGCACGAGCGATGCCGGTGTCGATGGCGGCATGGAGAATCTGCGCCAGCGGACCGACCGGGGTCGGGCGCTCGAAGGCGCTTTGAAAGGGAATCACATCTTCTGCGGCAACAAAGACATCTTCAAATACCACTGAGCCACTGCCGGTGGTGCGCTGGCCAAAACCGCTCCAGTCGTCGATCACGCTCAGGCCCTTGCTGTTTCGCGGGACGAACGCCAGTTGCTGCACGCCGTTTTCATCCACCACCGAGGTGGGAATGCGCTGGGCGTAAATCGCGCCGGTGGCGTAGAACTTGCGACCATTGATGCGATAACCGCTGCCGTCGCGGGTCAGGCTTGTGACGCGATCGTGTGCGGTTTTGGTGCCGAGTTCGGCCAATGCATTGCCGAAGCGCTGGCCGGCCAATACCTCGGCATAAAGACGTTTTTTCTGCGCGTGGTTGCCGTTCACCCGCAGCACTTCAAGGGCATAGAAATGGTTTTGCGGGATTTGCCCAAGCGAGCCGTCGGCCTGGGCAATCAATGCGATTACCTTGGCCAGGGTGACGTTGGAAACGCCGGCGCCGCCATACTCTTTCGGCACGCTGATGCCCCACAGGCCCGAGCGGGAAAATACTTCCAGCTCCGGGTGTGGCAAGCGGCGCTCGCGGTCGCGCAGGGCGCTGTCGCGTTTGAAGTCTTCGGCCAGGTCGCTGGCAATGATCAGGGCTTGTTCATCGCTGGTGATGACCGCGACGTGCTGAGAATTTGTCATGTTGTTCTCCAGATGTCTGGTCGTCAGATCCAGGAATGCCGATTAGGCAGCGTGCCGTTGAGGCGATAGGCGCCGATGGCGTGATACTTCCAGCGCACCGGATCGTGCAGGGTGTGCACCCGGGCATTGCGCCAGTGGCGGTCGAGGTTGAATTCGGCGAGGGTCGCACGGCTGCCGGCCAGTTCGAACAGCTTTTCACTGGCCAGCAACGAAATCTCGGTGGTCAGCACTTTGGCTTCGGCCACGGCAATCGAGGCGCGGGCGGCGGACTCGGCGGTGAGCGGCGCGGCGCTGACCTGATCAAGTACCTGTCCGGCCTTGCGCAGCAGCGCTTCGGCGGCGTGCAATTCGATTTTCAACTTGCCGATTTCGGCGATCACGTACAGGTCATCGCTGGCCCGCTCGACCTTGGCGTCGATCCATGGCCGGGCGCGGGTTTTCACGAAGTCGATGGCGTCGTCGATGGCGCCCCGGGCGATACCGGCGTCGATGGCCGCTTGAATCAGTTGGGAGACAGCGCCCTGAATGTTCGGCGTGTCGTTGATCTTCCAGTTATCAACAACCAGTTCGGAGTCGACTCGCACGTTGTTGAGCAAAATCGTGCCGCTGGCGGTGGTACGCTGGCCAAAGCCGGACCAGTCGTCGACGATGCGCAATCCAGGTGTGCCACGACGGATGAACGCCAGCACCTGCTTGCCGTCGTCATTCAAAGCCTTGACCGCAATCCAATGGGCGAACAGTGCACCGGTGGAATAAAACTTCTGGCCGTTGAGGACGCCGTCAGCGGTGAGACGTGCCTTCAGTTCCAGGGTGTTTTTGGTGTCGCGTTCCGGCCCGGCATTGCCGATGCGCCAGCCATCAAGGACGCTTTTGAACAGTTGTCTTTTCTGCGTTTCGGTGGCACTGCCGAGGATCAGGTTAAGAATGCCGAACTGGTTTTGCGGGATCTGCCCAAGCGCCGGGTCGGCGGCGGAAATGATCGCGAAGACCTCGGCCAGGGTGACGAACGAAACCTGAGGACCACCGTACTCGCGGGGGATGGAAATGCTGCCCAGGCCGCTGCGGGTGAACTGTTCGATTTCAGACCATGGGAGCTTGCGCTGCTGGTCACGTTTGGCTGCTTGCAGGCGGGCGACTTGCGCCAGCTCGTGGGCTGCTTTGATGGCTTGGGCATCGTTGCGCAAGATTTGTGCGGGCAACAACAGGGGGGCGACGTCCAGGTCACTCTGGACGATTGCATCTGCCAGACTGGACATCAGTGCCGCTCCTTGGCTGCACGCAATGCCCTGGCGATCTGCACTGGGGTGATTGTGTTCCGGACCATACCTACCTCACATCTCATGGAAGCGCCGCTTGTGGCGGCGCATGAAAACAAGAATGTCCGGTGGTCCGGTTTATATACCCTAAACGTGTATAAATATTTTATGAACTAACTTTTAGGAATATGGATAGAAGGATGATCCCGCTGCCGTGAGCGACCCCTGTATTCATTGCTTGCGGGATTCGGCTGCCTTGAGCACTTTTTTCGGGGGGGCTTTCAGATAAGGGTTGGCGCAACCGATCTTCAGCGTGCGGGGCGGTGCCCAGCGGGAGTTGTTGCCCACCCTGTCGAGAATGCAGTAGGTCACTTCCAGTCGTAGATCTTCGCCGGCTTCGAGGATGATGGCCGGCGGTATCCAGACCTGGATCGGCTGGCCCACATCGGCGGGCTCGAGTCGTGGCAGGTCCATGCGCACATCGCCCCAGCGCAGGGTGATTTCGTCGTCGACGGCCATGTTCAGGTACGGCTCGATGGTCAAGGGAACACCGCGTTTGACCTGACTCGTATTGACCCCCTGACGGCGAATTGCTTCGGGAATGATCACCGGTGCCAGGCACTGGTTTTCATCGCCGCACAACACGGAGGGTTGGCCGCCCGGGCAGTCGAGTTTGATCTGCACGTTTTGGCTGGCCGATATCGCCGGGCCATGGCCAACTTGCATGACCCTGTAGTGAATGCACGAAGTACCGTTGGCGACAAAACTTTCAGGCACCCTCAGCTGCACCGGCTGGCCGACATCACTGGCCGTCAGCACGCGGGATGCCACGTAGCAGTTGTCCCAGAACAGTTCGATCAGGTCACCTGCGTCCATGGCGGGGTAGGGCGCCACATCGATCAGCAGGTGCGCCGCGCAAGTGACGTTGATGCCGGTCTTGTTGGATTGCGCCAGGGTAGGGGCCGCAAGCGTGGATTTGTTCGAGGTGCTTTTCATGAAGTCTCCTTGAAATTTTGCAACGAAGTCCGTTTCTGGAATATCAAAAAACAAAAACTCGAAGCAAAAAAGCTATTCATTACTTCGAGTTGAAATAATGAATCAAGCGCGATGAGTGTTGCTGGCAAGAGACTAGATAAGAGCCGGGAAGATCAGGTGTCAATAAGATTTGTTAGTTGTGAGTGGTGGGTGCTGCTATTCAGAAAGTTCCTACGCTTCCAAGTAAGTAAACCATGTCGGTGTGTCGAATTTATCTGCTGAAAGCGGCGAGATGCGGGCGGTTTTGTACAAGTCATTGGCACAGCCCTGCCACGGAAAACCTGACTGGATTAGTACTGTTTAATTGTTGTGATGCACCTATATATGTATCGCGTGCGCGTACAGGATGTGCGTTTCGAATAGATGAGTTTAGTTTGGTATTTATGAGGTGTATTTCGAGGGGTACTTCCATCCATGGAAGTTTACCGTTGTTACGAAGGGATGTTAGTTGTGAGCGTTATTCAGGAACTTGCTCAGGAACTGTTTGGTCCGCTCTTCTTTCGGGTTGGCAAACAACGCCTTCGCTTCGCCTTGCTCGACGATCACGCCCTTGTCGAAAAACACCACCCGGTTGGCAACGTCCCGGGCAAAACCCATTTCGTGGGTGACGATCACCATGGTGCGTTTCTCTTCGGCCAGGCCGCGGATGGTCGCCAACACCTCGCCCACCAACTCCGGGTCGAGGGCCGAGGTCGGCTCATCGAACAGGATCACTTCGGGCTCCATCGCCAGCGCCCGGGCAATCGCCACGCGCTGTTGCTGGCCACCGGAAAGGCGACGCGGGTAAGCGTCCTCCTTGCCCGCCAGGCCGACCTTGGCCAAGAGCTTTTTACCTAGGGTAACGGCGTCGGCGCGCGGGGTCTTTTTCACCACGATCGGGCCTTCGATAACGTTTTCCAGGGCGGTGCGATGGGGGAACAGGTTGAAGTTCTGGAACACGAAACCTACGTGCTGGCGCAAGCGCCGCACCAGGCTCTGCTGCTGGTTCAGGGGACGGCTGGTATCGATCTCGATATCACCGACCTTGATCCGGCCGCTGGTGGGTTCTTCCAGAAAATTCAGGCAACGCAGGAGGGTGGTCTTGCCCGAACCGCTTGGGCCGATGATTGCCACCACCTCGCCTTCCTTGACCTCAAGATCGATGCCATTGAGCACGACTTGACCCTTGAACTGCTTTGTCAGTTTTTCCACGACAATCATCGGGTCAGGACTCCTGGTCGTGCCGATTGACCCGCGCTTCCAGCTGGTTCTGCAGGTGCGACAGCACCGTGGCCAGGACCCAGTAGATCAGTGCGGCGGCAAGATACATGGTGAAGATTTCGAAGGTACGGGCAGTGATCAGTTGCGCCTGGCGGAACAGCTCCGGCACCTGGATGGTCGCGGCCAGCGCCGTGTCCTTGACCAGCGAAATGAAGCTGTTGCCCAGCGGCGGCAATGCGGTGCGCATTGCCTGCGGCAGGATGGCCCGGCGCAGGGTTTGCGCGCGGGTCATGCCGATGCTGGCAGCAGCTTCCCACTGGCCGCGCTCGATGGAGCTGATCGCGGCACGCAGGATTTCACAGGCGTAGGCGGCCATGTTCAGCGAGAAGCCGATCAGCGCCGCCGGCAGTGGATCCAGTTCCAGACCCAATTGCGGCAAGCCGTAATAGATCACGAACAGTTGCACCAGCAACGGCGTGCCGCGAAAGAACGACACATAGATGCGGGCGATCCAGCTCACCAGTTTGAAGCGCGACAGGCGCATCAACGCCAGGCCGAACCCCATCACCAGGCCGAAGAACATCCCGCCCAGGCTCAAGATCACTGTGTAGTACGCGCCCTTGAGCAGAAAGGGCACGGAGTCCAGTGCGAGTTGAAAAGCTTCTTCCATTATTGAGTGACGTCAGCGCTGAAGTATTTTTCCGAAAGCTTTTTCAGCGTACCGTCGGCGCGCAGCTTGTCGATGGCTTTGTTCACTGCTGCCAACAGCTCAGGCTCGCCTTTACGCAGGGCAATGCCGGCTTCCTGACGGGAGAACGCATCACCGGCGGCGGTGGTGTCCTTGGCTTTCTTGGCGTATTCCAGCGCGGCCAGGCGGTCGATCAGAATGGCGTCGATGCGGCCGACACGCAGGTCCTGGAACTTGGTCGGATCATCTTCGTAGGTGCGGATGTCAGCCTTGGGCACATTTTCTTTCACCCACTGCTCGTAGTTGGTGCCCAGGCCTACGCCGACTTTCTTGCCAGACAGGTCAGCGGCGGACTTGATGTTCAGCTCGGCAGCCTTCTTCGTCAGCACCAGCGCCTGAATCCCGGAAACGGTGTACGGCTCGGAGAAGTCATACTTCTTCTTGCGCTCTTCGGAGATGGTTACCTGGTTGATTACCGCGTCCAGGCGCTTGGACTCCAGGGCGGCGAGGATGCCATCCCATTTGGTCGGCTGCAGCTTGACCTTCACGCCCAGCTCTTTGGCCAGGGCTTCGGAGAACTCGACTTCGAAACCGGTGAGTTTGCCGTCGGCGTCGACGAAACTGAACGGTGGATAAGTGCCTTCCAGGCCAACGTTGATCACGCCGGCGTCTTTGATTTTTTGCAGTTGCTCACCGGCAACGGCATGGCCAATCAGGCCGGCGCTCAGTGCCAGGCCCAGCGAGCCCACCAGCAGATTGCGACGTAGTGCGGAAAAATTCATGACAAGCCCCTGTGTTTTCTTATGGAAGACGCTTAAGGAAAGTTGGCAAATTCGGGATTTTGACGACTGCGATATCCTGCCTTAAAGCAGCGTATGCGTCTCTCGCGAAATTCGCCTGCAGCATGACTATATGATGGTGTCGTTAGATTGGAAAATAATTAATATTAAATTTGTTATTGCATAATGGAATATTAATGGAGGCCTGCGGCGAGGGCGCAAGCTCCATCGCCACAGACAATCCCAATCCAAAATAAATGGTTCAGCCTGCCAGATAGTCTTTGTAGGCAAACAGCGCCGGCGCTCCACCGGTGTGCAGGAAGATAATCGGGCCCTCATCGAAACGCTGACGCCCGATCCCGTCCAGCAAGCCCGCCATGGCCTTGCCAGTGTAGACCGGGTCCAGCAGCAAGCCTTCCTGACCCGCCAGCAGCTTCACCGCCGCCAGTGTTCCGGCATTCGGCTCGCCATAACGCGGGGCGAAATACTCATCCCATAGCTCGACCTTGAAAGCCTCTGGCAGGTTCACGCCCAGCAGTTCGGCGGTACGTTCGGCCAGGCCTTGAACCTTGGGCCGTTGATCTTCATCGCTGCGCGAGACCGTCACGCCGATCACGGGCAGATCCGGCAGCACTTCACTCAAGGCCAGTGCCAGGCCGCTATGGGTACCGGCGCTGCCCGAGGCCAGGACCACGGCGGCGAAGGTCAGGCCGGTGTCCTTGATTTGCTCGGCCAGTTCCAGCCCCGCACGCACGTAACCCAGAGCACCCAGCGCATTGGAACCACCGATCGGCACCAGGTACGGCTTCTTGCCGTTGCTGCGCAGCCGACCGGCCAGGGCTTGCAATTGTTCGTCGGCATTGTCGAGGTTTTCCACCAGTTCGACCTTGGCATCGAACAAATCGAGCAGCAGTCGGTTGCCATTGCCGGTGTAATTGCTGTCATCGGTGCCGAGGGGGTTTTCCAGAAGGGCAACGCAGCCCAGGCCCAGCTTGGCGGCAATGGCGGCTGTCTGGCGCACGTG
The DNA here is from genome assembly GCF_002113025.1 of Pseudomonas sp. B28(2017). GTDB lineage: Bacteria > Pseudomonadota > Gammaproteobacteria > Pseudomonadales > Pseudomonadaceae > Aquipseudomonas. The sequence continues at coordinate 99,471 of NZ_NEJH01000008.1, forward strand.
GTTAGATTGCAGCGCGCCGGCGGTGATCAAGGTGTCGGCACCCTGGGCCAGCGCATCGGCGGCCAGGTACTCGAGTTTGCGCAGCTTGTTGCCGCCCATCGCCAGCGGCGTCAGGTCATCGCGCTTGACGTACACGTCGCGACCCAGCCAGGTCGACAGGCGTTCGAGCTTTTCCAGGGCGGTGGGTTGACCGAGCAGGTCGAGGCGGTTAAAGCGGGCGAGCTGTTGTTTGATCATGGGTCCGTACTGGCCGTTGAAGATCTCAGGACTATAGGCACGCCCCAAAGCCTGGGCAACCGCCAATCGCTTATAGCCAATCGAACTGAGTACAGCACTATTGGTTCTTAATTTGCCTTGCGACCCTTGCCGTAAAGTAATTGCCGTCAGTGCGGCCAGACAGTCCGGTCGCCCGTGAGGAGTTTTTACCGTGAGTGAGCGTTCCAGCCATTGGCAATTGCAGACCATCGTCAGCCAGCTGCGCACGGCACGTGAACAGTGGCGTGCACAAAACGGCCGGGCCAGCGGCGAGCAGGGCGGTCGTGAACTGCCTTCCCGGGCGGCCATGGCAGAGATTCTCGAAGCCTTGTGCGGTGCGCTGTTCCCGATGCGCCTGGGGCCGGTTGACCTGCGCGAAGAGAGCGAAGATTTCTACGTCGGTCACACGCTGGATGTGGCGTTGAATGCGCTGTTGGCCCAGGCGCGGCTCGAATTGCGCTACGCCGCGCGCCACAGTGCCCAGGCCGATACCGAAGTCGAAGCCAAAACCATCCAGATCATTCAGGACTTCGCCCTTGCCCTGCCGGGGTTGCGAAGCCTGTTGGACACCGACGTACTGGCGGCCTATCACGGCGACCCGGCGGCGCGCAGTGTCGATGAAGTGCTGTTGTGCTACCCGGGGATCCTGGCGGTGATTCATCATCGCCTGGCCCACCATTTGTACCGTGCCGGGCTGCCGTTGCTGGCGCGGATCAGTGCGGAAATCGCCCACTCGGCCACCGGCATCGACATTCACCCCGGCGCGCAGATCGGCCGCAGTTTCTTCATCGACCACGGTACTGGCGTGGTGATCGGCGAAACCGCGATCATCGGCGAGCGCGTACGGATTTATCAGGCGGTGACCTTGGGTGCCAAGCGCTTCCCGGCCGACGAAGACGGTCAGCTGCAGAAGGGCCAGCCGCGGCATCCGATTGTCGAGGATGACGTGGTGATTTATGCCGGGGCGACGATTCTGGGGCGGATCACCATCGGTCAGGGCTCGACCATCGGCGGCAATGTCTGGCTGACCCGCAGCGTGCCAGCGGGCAGCAACCTGACCCAGGCGAATCTGCAGCATGATGATGGGGCGCAGAAGTAAGGGGCGGGATCTTCGCTGAATGATCCGGCCTTTTCGCGAGCAGGCTCGCTCCCACAGGGTATGTGCGTCGGTCACAAATCCAATGTGGGAGCGAGCCTGCTCGCGAAGCTTTTAGATCCCCCATATTTCCTCCTGGAGCTAGCGTACATCCAGTACCGCCCAGCCCTGCGATTAGTCCTTAGCCCCCTATCCATGTTTAACTTGAACGTTCATTCAAGTTAAACCGGCGGTTCGCTGCCCGCTCACAACAGGAGGCTTGCCTTTGCTGAGTCCGATTTCCACAGCCACGTTTTTACCCATCGAGGTGCACCGTACATGAGTGCATCGTCCATCCCTCCAGGCGGTCTGATCCGCATGAATCCGCCGGTGTTCTGGTTCTCGGCGAGTTTCATTCTGTTGTTTGGTGTCGTTGTCATCGCCATGCCCGAGCAGGCCGGTGCCTGGTTGCTGGCGGCGCAAAATTGGGCGGCCAACACGGTTGGCTGGTATTACCTGCTGGCGATGACCCTGTATCTGGTCTTCGTGGTGGTCACCGCCTTGTCCGGCTACGGCAAGATCAAGCTCGGTGCCGACCACGACGAACCCGAATTCAGTTACCTGTCCTGGGCCGGCATGCTGTTCGCCGCGGGGATCAGCATCACCCTGTTTTTCTTCTGTGTGTCCGAGCCCCTGACCCACATGCTGCAACCGCCGCAAGGCGAGGCTGGTACGGCGGATGCGGCGCGCCAGGCGATGCAGATTCTGTTTCTGCACTGGGGCCTGCATGGCTGGGGCGTGTTCGCCTTTGTCGGCATGGCACTGGCCTACTTTGCCTACCGGCATAACCTCCCTCTGGCCCTGCGTTCGGCGCTGTATCCGCTGATCGGCAAGCGTATCAACGGTCCTGTCGGCTATGCCGTGGATGGCTTCGGCATCATTGCCACGGTGTTCGGCCTCGGTGCCGACATGGGCTTCGGCGTGTTGCACCTCAACTCGGGCCTGGACTACCTGTTCGGCATCGCCCATACCCAATGGATTCAGGTCGGCCTGATCACCTTGATGATGGGGGCGGCGATCATCGTTGCCGTATCCGGCGTCGACAAGGGCATGCGGGTCATGTCCGACATCAACATGCTGCTGGCCTGTGCGCTGTTGCTGTTCGTGTTGTTCGCCGGCCCCACGCAGCACTTGCTCAACACCCTGATCCAGAACCTCGGCGATTACCTCGGCGCATTGCCGATGAAGAGTTTCGACCTGTACGCCTACGACAAACCCAGCGACTGGCTGGGCGGCTGGACCGTGTTCTACTGGGCCTGGTGGATTGCCTGGTCGCCGTTCGTGGGGTTGTTCATCGCGCGCATTTCCCGTGGCCGGACCATCCGCGAATTCGTCTTCGGCGTGCTGCTGATTCCACTCGGCTTCACCCTGGCGTGGATGTCGATTTTCGGTAACAGCGCCATCGATCAAGTGCTCAACCACGGCATGAGCGCGCTCGGCATGTCGGCCATCGACAACCCGTCGATGGCGCTCTACCTGCTGCTGGAAACCTACCCGTGGAGCAAAACCGTCATCGCGGTGACGGTGTTCATCAGCTTCGTGTTCTTCGTCACCTCCGCCGACTCCGGTACCGTGGTGCTATCGACGCTGTCCGCCAAGGGCGGCAATTCTGATGAAGACGGGCCGAAATGGCTGCGAGTGTTCTGGGGCGCAATGACTGCGTTGGTGACAAGTGCATTGCTGTTCTCGGGCAGTATCGATGCATTGAAGTCGGCGGTGGTCCTGACCTCGCTGCCGTTCTCGTTGATCTTGCTGTTGATGATGTGGGGGTTGCACAAGGCGTTTTATCTGGAATCGCAGAAGCGGATTGCCCAGATGCATTCACTGGCACCGGTCTCGGGATCCCGGCGTGGCAAGGGCAGCTGGCGCCAGCGTTTGAGCCAGGCGGTGCATTTCTCTTCGCGGGATGAGGTTTATCGCTTTCTCGATACGACGGTGCGCCCGGCGATTGAAGAAGTGTCTGCCGTGTTCATCGAAAAGGGTTTGCACGTAGCGACACACCCGGGCCCGACCAATGACAGCGTCAGCCTGGAAATCGGCCATGGCGATCAGCATCCGTTCGTTTATCAAGTGCAGATGCGTGGCTACTTCACGCCGTCGTTCGCCCGTGGCGGCATGGGCTCCAAGCAACTCAACAATCGCCGTTACTACCGGGCCGAAGTGCATTTGAGCGAGGGCAGCCAGGACTATGATCTGGTGGGTTACACCAAGGAACAGATCATTAACGACATCCTCGACCAGTACGAGCGGCACATGCAGTTCCTGCATCTGGTGCGTTGATGGTGGGCAGGGCGCCGGGGCTTTTCAGTTCTCGGCGCTCAGCACCATGAACAACACCAGCGCCGCCACCGGAATGCTGAACACCACCGTGCCGATCCCCAGTTCCGTACTCAACGACTGGCCGGCGTTCACCACACCGATTGCACCATTGATCACTGTCAGTGCCAGCCACAGCACCACAAAAGCGTAGGTCAGGGTCTGGCGGCTGAAGCCGATTTTCTCACCGATGAACAGCATCAGGGCGAGCAAGGCCAGGCCAAAGGTGATGATGATCGTGGTGTGCATGGCGGCTTCCCTCCTTGCGATAGCTATCGCTTCTTCGTTGCTTTGGCGACTTTGTTCCTGTCGACCCTGATCACGCAAGCCTATCCCGGGTTTCTGGCGTTCGTGCGAGTGTATGCTGGGCGACTCGTGAAGCAGTCGATACCAGATTCAAGACAGACAAGAGAGGATTCGATGACTTACACCGCTGCCGAAAACCGCTACGACTCCATCCCTTATCGCCGCGTGGGCCGTAGTGGGCTGGTGTTGCCGGCGCTGTCCCTGGGCCTGTGGCACAACTTCGGCGACAGCACGCCGATCGATACCCAGCGTGCGTTACTGCGCAAGGCGTTCGACCTGGGCATCAACCATTTCGACCTGGCCAACAACTACGGCCCGCCGTATGGCAGCGCCGAGATCAACTTCGGCCGTTTACTGCGCGAAGACTTCAAGCAGTACCGGGACGAACTGATCATCTCCAGCAAGGCCGGTTGGGACATGTGGCCGGGGCCTTACGGACAGGGCGGCGGTTCGCGCAAGTACGTACTGGCCAGCCTCGACCAGAGCCTGCAACGCCTGGGCGTGGACTACGTCGATATCTTTTACTCCCACCGTTTCGACCCGGACACGCCGCTGGAAGAAACCGCCAGCGCACTCGCGACAGCGGTACAACAGGGCAAGGCGCTGTACATCGGCATCTCGTCCTATTCCGGGGTGAAAACCCGTGAAATGGCCGCGTTGCTCAAGGAGTGGAAAGTGCCGTTGCTGATCCACCAACCGGCCTACAACCTGCTCAATCGCTGGGTTGAAAAAGACTTGCTGGATACCACTGACGAACTCGGCACGGGCGTGATCGCCTTCACGCCGCTGGCGCAGGGATTGCTGACCGACAAGTACCTCAACGGCGTGCCGACGGATGCGCGGGTCAATCGTCCGGGTGGTGGTTCGTTGCAGGCGTCGCACTTGTCCGAGGCCAACATCGCCCAGGTGCGGGCACTCAACGAAATTGCCCGGCGTCGTGGCCAGAGCCTGGCGCAGCTGGCGCTGGCCTGGACCCTGCGTGATCCACGGGTCACTTCGGCATTGATTGGCGCGAGCCGGCCGGAGCAGATCATCGAGAACGTCGGGGCGTTGAAGAACCTGAGCTTCAGTGCGCAGGAACTGGCGGAGATTGACCGGTTTGCCCAGGAGGGCGGGATCAATCTTTGGGAGAAGCCTTCTACTGCGGAATAAGCATCAGGCGCCAAGTACTTTGGCGCCTGTGAAATTGCTTTCGCGAGCAGGCTCGCTCCCACAGGGAAACGCATTCCAATGTGGGAGCGAGCCTGCTCGCGAAGGGGGCATGAAATTCAGTAAGAAATCAGGGGTTCAGCGAAAAAACGGCACATCCCCCAACACCGTCGCCCGCTGCATCACCCGCCGCGCCGGCCGGTAATCATCCACCGCGTAATGCTGGGTCACGCGGTTATCCCAGAACGCAATGTCATCCTGCTGCCAGCGCCAGCGAATGGTGAATTCAGGCCGCGTGGCGTGGGCAAACAGAAACTTCAGAATCGCCTCGCTTTCGGTTTCCGACAGTTCGTTGATCTTCGAGGTGAAGCCTTCATTGACGAACAGCGAGCGGCGTCCGCTGACCGGGTGCGTGCGGATCACCGGGTGTGACAGCGGTGGATTCTTGCGCCGTGCTTCTTCCCATTGGGCCAGTGCCTCGGGCGTGTTGCCATAGCGCTCCAGCGGGAATGAGCGGGTGAAGTCGTGGGTGGCGGTCAGACCTTCGAGCAAGGTTTTCATCGGCGCCGACAGGGCTTCATACGCCGCAATCCCGCTGGCCCACAACGTGTCGCCGCCAAACTCCGGCAACAGTTTGGCGCTGAGCACCGCGCCCAGGGCCGGGGTCGGCAGGAAGGTCACGTCGGTGTGCCAGATCGCGTTATCGCGAACATCAGTGACGGCTGTGTCGAGGATCAATACTTCCGGTTGTTCCGGCACATTAGGGTAGATCGGGTGAATGTGCAGGTCGCCAAAATTCGCGGCGAATCGCGCCTGTTGCTGTGGCGTGATCGGCTGGGCGCGGAAGAACAGCACCTGATGCTTGAGCAGTGCCTGCTCGATGGTATCGCGCTGTTCAACGTTTAGCGGCTGACTGATGTCGATGCCGCTGATTTGCGCACCGAGGGCAGAACTCAAAGGGACGATGGTCAGTTGGCTCATGGTGGTTCTCTTAAATTCTGGGGCGAGCTTTCTTGTAGGAGTTCAGTTATCAGTGAGCCTGACCATGCCACGGCACCAGTTTGCGTTGCAGGGCGCGCAGTCCCATCTCCATGGCGAAGGCGATCAGTGCGATCACCAGAATCCCCAGTACCACCACATCGGTGACCAGGAACTGTGCGGCCGACTGCACCATGAAGCCCAAGCCGCTGGTGGCGGCGATCAGTTCGGCGGCAACCAGCGTCGACCAACCCACACCGAGGCCAATGCGCACGCCGGTAAGAATGTCCGGCAAGGCACTCGGCAAAATGACGTGGCGAATCAACTGCGCCCGCGTCGCGCCCAAGGACTGCGCGGCGCGCAATTTCGCCGGGTCGACAGTACGCACGCCGGTCGCGGTGGCGATGGCGATCGGGGCGAAGATCGCCAGGTAGATCAGCAGCACTTTCGACAATTCACCGATGCCGCACCAGATCACGATCAGCGGCAGGTAGGCCAGCGGCGGAATTGGCCGGTAGAACTCGATCAGCGGGTCGAGTACACCGCGAGCGATACGGTTGGCGCCGATGGCGATCCCCACCGGCACGGCGGTGAGAATCGCAAAACCGAGACCCAGGCCGATGCGCCCCAGGCTTGCGCCCAGGTGCTGCCACAGGGTCGAATCCATATAACCCGAGGTCGCCAGCAGCCAGCCTTTTTGCAATACGGCGCAAGGTGGTGGCAGGAACAGCGGCTCGATCAAACCGGTTGCCGTTACGGCCCACCAAAAAACAATCAGAGCGACCAGTGTCAGCACACTGATCCAGCGAGTGCTCAAGCTGCGACGTGCCGCAGTCACGGGAGTGCCTGGCTTTATCGCTGCGACGGGAATTTCGTAACTGCTCATGCGCGCTCCTGCCGCTGGGCGGCGATGCGTTGGGAGAACACTTTGGCGAGTACGTGTTCGCGGGTTTCGATAAAACGCGGATCGGACTTGATCGTCCGTGCCGACTCACCGGCGGCATAACGCTGGCCGAAGTCGAGACTCAGGCGCTCGACAATTTGTCCCGGGTTTGGCGCCAACAGAATCAGGTCGGTGGCGAGGAACACGGCTTCTTCGATGTCGTGGGTAATCAGGAACACCGGTTTGGCGGTGCGTCGCCAGACTTGCAACAAAAGCTCCTGCATCTGTTCACGGGTGAACGCGTCGAGGGCGCCGAAAGGTTCGTCCATGAGCAACACGCGCGGGTCGGCGGCGAGGGCACGGGCCAGGCCGACGCGCTGCTTCTGGCCGCCGGAAAGCTGCCAGATGCGGCGTTGTTCAAAACCGGAAAGATCGACCAGGGCGAGCATTTCCCGGGCGCGGGCCTCGCGCTTGTCCCGTGCGATGCCGGCCAGCTCAAGACCGAACCCAACGTTGGCCAGCACGTCTTGCCACGGCAGCAGCGCGTCGTCCTGGAACACCACGCCGCGCTCTGCACTCGGGCCTTTGACGGGTACGCCGTCGAGGGTGATGCGCCCGGCGCTGGGCTCGACGAAACCGGCAATCAGGTTCAACAGCGAAGTCTTGCCACTGCCGGACGGGCCGAGGGCGACCAGCAACTGCTGGGGCCCCAGGCTCAGGGAGATATCCGCCAGCACAGGTGTAGGGCTGCCGGGGTACTGTGCGCTGATGCGCTCCAGCTGTAGCAAGGCCATCGCAATGAACTCCCGATCAGTTGGTGATGAACTTGGCGCTGACGTACGGCGCGTAGTCCGGTAGCACGGCCTCGACCTTGCCTTGTTCCTTGAGGAACGCGGCGGTGTCGGTGATGGCTTTGGTGGTCGGCGCGCCGAGGGTGATCACCTGGTCAGCCGCCAGCGGGTAGACGTTGCCTTGCAGCAGCAGCGGAATGTCGCTGGCCTTGGCTCCAGACAGTTTTACCAGCTTGTCGACGTTGCCCTGGTTGGCGAGCCAGGCTTGCGGGTCCTTGCGGTAATCGGCGTAGGCGTCCAGGGTCACTTTGGCGAACGCGGTGACGATTTCCGGGTGCTTCTCGGCGAAGTCCTTGCGCACGATCCAGGCATCGAAGGTCGGTGCGCCGGATTTGGCCAGCTCGCCAGAGGTGATCAGTACCTTGCCGTTTTCCTTGGCCACGCCAAGGGCCGGATCCCAGACGTAAGTGGCGTCGATGTCACCGCGTTTCCAGGCGGCAATGATCGCTGGCGGAGCCAGGTTGAGTACGGTGACTTTCGAGGGATCGATATTCCAGTGCTTCAGCGCGGCGAGCAGGCTGTAGTGGCCAGTGGATACGAACGGAACGGCGATCTTCTTGCCGATCAGATCTTGCGGGGTCTTGATCCCGGAACCGTCGCGGGCGACCAGGGCTTCGGCGGCGCCGATCTGGGTGGCGATGAGGAAGGTTTCAACCGGTACTTTGCGAGTGATGGCGGCGGTCAGGGGGCTGGAACCGAGGTAGCCGATCTGCACGTCGCCGGAGGCGATGGCAGCGATGATATCGGCACCGTTGTCGAATTTGCGCCAGTTGATATCGGCCTTGGTGGCTTTTTCGTAGGCGCCATTAGCCTGGGCGACTTTCGCCGGGTCAACGGTGGTCTGGTAGGCGACGGTGACGTCGGCCGCTTGGGCCAGGAAACTCGCTGTCGCCAAAGAAGCGGCCGCCAGCAAGCGTAGAGGGAAAGTCAGTTTCATCAGAAAGCTCCTTGTCAGGCGACCGAGTGTCGGTGTGAGAAAGAGACTAAATGATCTAAGAATTCAAAAATAAATAACTTTTTCGAATTAGCTTATGAGGGGAAGAATTCAGAGACGAGCGCTGACTTGAGGGGGGCTGTGGACTTGTGGCGAGGGAGAAAGCCCCCTCGCCACAGGGGGCCTGCTTTGGCTGCTTAGTTGCTGATCGCCAGAATGCTCGCCTGATATGCCCCGACAAACACGTCGAAATCACCGACTTCGTTCTGCTCCAGCTCAACCTGTTGAGCCAGCGATGAACGCGCCAGTTCTTCGAACCGGGCTTGCTCCTCAGGCGCCAATGGCTCGCTGCGGAAGAACTCGGCATGGGCCTGGCTCTGGCGCAGGGAGAACTGGGCAAAGCTCTCCTTGTGCTCGGCCATGGCCGCCAATACCTGTGCCGACGGCGTCAGGGACGAGTCCTGGACCTTGGCCATCTGGGCGTCCAGCGCCTTGCTGTGGGCATCGCCACCATGGCTCTGGTCGAGCATCGCGGCCAGTGGAGCAATTTTCTCCAGCAACTCGCCGGCCCATTCCTTCAGGCCAACCGGATGGCCATCCCGTTGCAGTTGCAGGCCCGGACGACGACCCTCCTTGACCACGCTGAGGAAGTTCGAAGTCGCGTTGCCGCAACTGGTGCTGGTCAGCAGCGGGCTGTCGTTGAGCGCGCAGTACAACAGGAACGCATCGAGGAAGCGTGATTCGGTAAGGTCGATGCCCATCGGCAGGAACGGGTTGATGTCCAGGCAACGCACTTCAACGTACTGGATGCCCCGGGCCATCAGCGCCTGGATAGGGCGCTCGCCGGTGTAGGTCACGCGTTTCGGGCGGATGTTGGAGTAGTACTCGTTTTCGATCTGCAGGATGTTGGTGTTGAGTTGTACCCACTCGCCATCCTGGTGGGTGCCGACTTCGACGTAGGGGGCGTACGGCGTGGCCACCGCTTTGCGCAGGCTGTCGGTGTAACTGGCCAGATCGTTGTAGCACGGCGTCAGGCCGGCCTGGGCGTTGCTCTGGTAACCCAGGTCGCTCATGCGCAGGCTGGTGGCGTACGGCAAGTACAGGGTGTCCGGATCCAGTTGCTCCAACTGATGCGAGCGACCGCGCAGGAAACCGGTGTCCAGTGCCGGTGAAGCACCGAACAGGTACATCAGCAGCCAGCTGTAGCGGCGGAAGTTACGGATCAGCGCGATGTAGGACGACGACTGAAAATCGCGGTCGGTGCCGACAAAGCCTTCGGCCTGCCTGAGCAGCGGCCAGAGTTTTTCCGGCAGGGAAAAGTTGTAGTGGATACCGGCAATGCATTGCATGGTCTTGCCGTAGCGCAGGGCCAGACCCTTGCGGTACACGTACTTGAGCTGCCCGATATTGGACGTGCCGTAATAGGCGATCGGGATGTCTTCTTCGGCCGGCAACGGGCACGGCATCGACGGGCTCCATAGATACTCGTTGCCGAGCTTGCTATAGGCAAAACGGTGAATGCTGTCCAGGCTCGCCAGCGTGTCCGCCGGGTCGGGCAGGGCCGGAGTGATGAACTCCAGCAGCGACTCGGAATAGTCGGTGGTGATCTGTTCGTTGGTCAGCGCGGAACCCAATTCTTCCGGGTGCGGCGTTTGCGCCAGGCGACCTTCGCCGGTCACGCGCAAGCATTCACGTTCGATGCCGTGAAGGCACTGTTCGAGCAGAGAGAGGTTAGCGCGCTCGCCGAGCAGGGCCAGGCGGCGGTTGAGAAGTTCGCTCAAGTTGGATTCCTTCACGCGTCAGTCGCCCCAATATGGGGGTGGGCAAGACGGTCTACAAGGGTGAAGTTAAAACTGGCGTTTTCGCCTGGTTTTTCGGGCTCTCAAAGCCCCTTTTGAACCGCCGACTTCAATCCTTGAATCTGGCAGATGCACGCGAAGGAAACGCAATCCCGTAGAAAAGCTCGACGCTGCGATCACTGCGTCGAAATTAACTCAAATCGATGACGACTAGCTACAGGACAGCGAACGTGCCTTGTGCTTTTGCGACCAGTTTGTCGTCTTGCATCACATCGGCTTCGACCACCAATGTGCGACGACCCGGGTGGATCACCCGCGCCGTGCACATCACCTCGCCATCGGAAACGGCGCGGATGTAGTTGATCTTGCATTCGATGGTCGCGCTCTGCTGGTCAAAGCCGTGGGTGCTGGAACAGGCCAGCCCCATGGCAATGTCCACCAGGCTGAACAAGGCCCCGCCGTGCAGCTTGCCGCCGCGATTGCGCAGCTCGGGTTCCAGCGCCAGGGCGACTTGCGCCACCCCGGTTTCCAGGCTGTGCAGGCGGCAGCCCAGCAGCTTGAAAAACGCGCTTTCGGTCAGTTCGGCGGGAATGTCCATCAGCGTTTTTTCAACTGCTTGGCATTGGCGAACAGTGAAGCCATGGCATTGTTGCCCGGCGCTGCTGCCGTGGTTTCCTTGCGCGGGGCAGTGTTCTGGGACTGGCGTGGAGCCGACCCCGGACGCGCGCCGCGAGCACCGTCGATTTTCTCGCCCGGGGTGTCGCTCATGCGCATCGACAGGCCTACGCGTTTGCGCGGGATGTCGACTTCCATGACCTTCACCTTCACCACGTCGCCGGCCTTCACTGCTTCGCGAGGATCCTTGATGAACTTCTCCGAAAGTGCAGAGATGTGTACCAAACCGTCCTGATGCACGCCGATGTCGACGAAAGCTCCGAAGTTGGTCACGTTGGTTACCACGCCTTCGAGGATCATGCCCAGTTCAAGGTCCTTGAGATCTTCGACGCCTTCCTGGAACTCGGCGGTCTTGAACTCTGGACGCGGGTCGCGGCCGGGTTTTTCCAGCTCTTGCAGAATGTCGGTAACAGTCGGCAGGCCGAAGGTTTCGTCGGTGAATTTTTTCGGATCGAGGCGCTTGAGGAATGCGGCGTCGCCGATCAGCGAGCGGATGTCACGGTCGGTTTCGGCGGCTATGCGCTGAACCAGCGGATAGGCTTCCGGGTGAACGGCCGACGAGTCCAGCGGGTTTTCGCCGTTCATGACGCGCAGGAATCCGGCGGCCTGTTCGAAGGTTTTTTCACCCAGGCGCGCGACTTTCTTCAGCGCGGCACGGGTTTTGAACGCACCGTGCTCGTCGCGGTGGCTGACGATGTTCTGCGCCAGGGTCGCGTTGAGGCCGGAGATCCGTGCCAGCAGCGCTACGGAAGCGGTGTTCACGTCCACGCCAACGGCGTTCACGCAGTCCTCGACCACCGCATCCAGGCCACGGGCCAGTTTCAGCTGCGACACGTCGTGCTGGTACTGGCCGACACCGATGGATTTCGGATCGATCTTCACCAGCTCAGCCAGCGGGTCTTGCAGGCGACGGGCAATCGACACCGCGCCACGGATCGACACGTCGAGGTCCGGGAATTCCTTGGAAGCCAGTTCCGATGCCGAGTAAACCGATGCGCCGGCCTCGGAGACCATGACCTTGGTCATCTTCATCGCTGGGTATTTTTTGATCAGGTCGGCAGCGAGCTTGTCGGTTTCACGGCTGGCGGTGCCGTTGCCAATGGCGATCAGGTCCACCGAGTGCTTGGCGCACAGCGCGGCGAGCACGGCGAGGGTCTGGTCCCACTTGTTGTGTGGCACGTGCGGGTAAACCGTGGCGTGATCCAGCAATTTGCCGGTGGAATCGACCACGGCGACCTTGCAACCGGTACGCAGGCCCGGGTCGAGGCCCAGGGTGGCGCGCGGGCCGGCCGGGGCCGACAGCAACAGGTCGTGCAGGTTGTGGGCGAAGACGTTGATCGCTTCGGTTTCCGCGCCATCGCGCAACTCGCCCAACAGGTCGGTTTCCAGATGGGTGTAGAGCTTGACCTTCCAGGTCCAGCGCACCACCTCGCCCAGCCATTTGTCGGCGGCGCGGTTCTGGTTCTGGATGCCGACATGCTGGCCGATCATGCCTTCGCACGGGTGCATGGTGCCCGGCAACTCGTCGCCGACTTTCAGCGAGGAGCTGAGAATGCCTTCGTTGCGACCACGGAAAATCGCCAGTGCGCGGTGCGACGGCATGCTCTTGAGCGGTTCGTCGTGTTCGAAGTAGTCGCGGAACTTGGCGCCTTCCTCTTCCTTGCCGGCAATCACGCGGGCACTGAGGGTGGCTTCCTGCTTGAGGTAGTTGCGCAGCTTGTCCAAGAGGCCTGCGTCTTCGGCGAAGCGCTCCATGAGGATGTACTTGGCGCCTTCGAGGGCCGCCTTCACATCGGCCACGCCTTTTTCCGCGTCGATGAAACGTGCGGCTTCGGTTTCCGGGCTCAGGGACGGGTCGTTGAACAGACCGTCGGCCAGTTCGCCGAGGCCGGCTTCCAGGGCGATCTGACCCTTGGTGCGGCGTTTCTGCTTGTACGGCAGGTACAAGTCTTCGAGACGGGTCTTGGTGTCGGCGAGCTTGATGTCGCGCTCCAGTTGCGCAGTCAGCTTGCCTTGCTCTTCGATGCTGGCAAGGATGCTGATGCGCCGTTCGTCGAGTTCTCGCAGGTAGCGCAGGCGCTCTTCCAGATGACGCAATTGCGTATCGTCGAGGCTGCCGGTCACTTCTTTCCGGTAACGGGCGATGAAGGGAACGGTAGAGCCTTCATCGAGTAGCGCGACGGCCGCTTCGACCTGTTGTGGGCGTACACCGAGTTCCTCGGCGATGCGGCTGTTGATGCTGTCCATAAAACCACCTGACAAATTGTGAAAGCAGGCTCGCAGGCGTTGAAACAGGGCCTTCGCGAGTCTGGTTGAGCGGCCTGGCCAGCGCCGCTGCCTGGGTCAACAGGCATTGCGTTGACCCGTGAAATCGAACAATTACTGCTGACGCCATGAAAATAAATCGCGTCCGTCTGTAGTACCTGTCTGATGTTGCCTGACACAAAAGGCCGCGCATTATAACCAGCGTTACGGCATTCGGGGCATCGCAGGTTGCTGGTGCAATGGCCGGTTTTCTGGCGCTTGAGGAAAAATCTGCTAACAATGCACACGGTGCGTATAACGGCAGCTACGCCATAATGCGCGCCGAGATCAAAGGAGCATCCAATGAGCAGCACTGCACAAACTGCTGAAGGCGAAAAAATTCTTATCGTTGACGACGATCCGGGGCTGAGCAGCCTGCTGGAACGTTTTTTCGTCAGCAAGGGCTATCGCGCCCGCGCCGTACCGAACACTGAGCAAATGGATCGCCTGTTGGCGCGCGAAGTGTTCAACCTGGTTGTCCTCGATCTGATGTTGCCCGGCGAAGATGGCCTGACCGCTTGCCGCCGCCTGCGCAACGCGAACAACCAGATTCCGATCATCATGCTCACTGCCAAGGGTGACGAGCTGAGCCGCATCAAGGGCCTGGAACTGGGCGCCGACGATTACCTGGCCAAGCCGTTCAACCCGGATGAGCTGATGGCTCGCGTCAAGGCGGTATTGCGTCGCCAGTCGGCGCCGGTGCCGGGCGCCCCGGGCAGCGAAGACGAAAGCGTGACCTTTGGTGACTACGAGTTGTCCCTGGCCACTCGCGAGCTCAAGCGCGGCGAAGAAGTGCACATGCTCACCACCGGTGAATTCGCTGTGCTCAAGGCCCTGGTGATGAACGCGCGTCAACCGCTGACCCGCGACAAGTTGATGAACCTGGCCCGTGGCCGCGAGTGGGATGCCCTGGAGCGTTCCATCGATGTGCAGATTTCCCGTCTGCGCCGGATGATCGAACCTGATCCTTCCAAACCGCGTTACATCCAGACTGTCTGGGGCGTGGGTTACGTGTTTGTTCCGGATGGAACCGCCACCAAGTGATGGGCGATTTGTAGGAGCGGGTCATGCGGACAACGGATCAATCGATCCCGTCCGCAGACTCGCGATCCGCAATATGCGAGCATCGCTCGCTCCTGCAAGTGTTTAACGGTTATCCATGAAAACCCCCGTTTGGTTCCCCCAGAGCTTCTTCTCCCGCACCCTTTGGCTGGTGCTGATCGTCGTACTCTTCTCCAAGGCACTGACCCTGGTTTATCTGCTGATGAACGAAGATGTGCTGGTGGACCGCCAGTACAGCCACGGTGTCGCCCTGACGCTGCGCGCCTATTGGGCTGCCGATGAAGAAAACCGCGGCAAGATCGCCGAGGCCGCGACCCTGATCCGGGTGGTGGGTGCCGGCGTGCCGGAAGGCGAACAACACTGGCCTTACAGCGAGATCTACCAGCGGCAGATGCAGGCGGAGCTGGGGGGCGACACCGAAGTCCGGCTGCGCATGCATTCGCCACCGGCGCTGTGGGTTCGGGCGCCAAGCCTGGGTGATGGCTGGCTGAAAGTACCGCTATATCCCCATCCGTTGCGCGGCCAGAAAATCTGGAACGTGCTGGGCTGGTTCCTCGCTATCGGTCTGCTTTCCACCGCTTCGGCCTGGATCTTCGTCAGCCAGCTCAATCAACCTTTGAAGCGTCTGGTGTATGCCGCACGGCAACTCGGCCAGGGCCGTAGCGTGCGCCTGCCAATCAGCGATACGCCGAGTGAGATGACTGAGGTTTACCGCGCCTTCAACCAGATGGCCGAAGACGTCGAACAGGCCGGTCGCGAGCGTGAGCTGATGCTGGCCGGTGTTTCCCATGATTTGCGCACGCCGTTGACCCGCTTGCGCCTGTCCCTGGAATTGATGGGTGATCGCACCGATCTGACCGACGACATGGTGCGTGACATCGAAGACATGGATGCGATTCTCGATCAGTTCCTGGCGTTCATTCGCGACGGGCGCGACGAGTCGGTGGAAGAAGTTGACCTGAGCGACCTGGTCCGCGAAGTCGCTGCGCCCTACAACCAGAATGAAGAAAAAGTGCGGCTGCGCCTGGAGCCGATTCAGCCGTTTCCGTTGCGTCGTGTGTCGATGAAACGATTGCTGAACAACCTGATCGGTAACGCGCTGCATCATGCCGGCAGCGGTGTGGAGGTGGCGGCGTATGTATCCGGGGACACCAGCGCGCCGTATGTAGTGCTGAGCGTCATGGACCGTGGTACCGGTATTGATCCGGCGGAACTGGAAGCGATCTTCAACCCGTTCACCCGAGGTGATCGTGCCCGGGGTGGCAAAGGCACGGGGTTGGGATTGGCAATCGTGAAGCGGATTGCTTCGATGCATGGTGGCAACGTTGAACTGCGTAACCGCTCGGGCGGAGGGCTTGAAGCGCGGGTGCGGTTGCCGTTGGGGTTGATGCTGCCTCGGGATGCTGTCTAGCACTGTAGATCTTCGGTGCGGCCAATGACCTCTTCGCGAGCAGGCTCGCTCCCACAGGGTTTTGCATCATTGTGTGGGAGCGAGCCTGCTCGCGAAGGCGGCATCCCTGCCGCTGCAATCATTCGGGTTAACCTTTGCCTTTGGTCCGGGTCATGTTCGGCCCACCATTCTTTTCCAGATGCTCAATGATGATCCCCGCGACATTCTTCCCGGTGGTGGTCTCAATCCCTTCAAGCCCGGGCGAAGAGTTCACTTCCATCACCAGTGGCCCGTGATTGGAGCGCAGGATATCCACCCCGGCCACCGCCAACCCCATGACCTTTGCCGCACGCAATGCTGTCATGCGCTCTTCGGGTGTGATCTTGATCAGGCTCGCGCTGCCACCGCGATGCAGGTTGGAACGAAATTCGCCGGGCTTGGCCTGGCGCTTCATCGCTGCAATCACCTTGTCACCGACGACGAAGCAGCGAATGTCCGCACCACCGGCTTCCTTGATGTACTCCTGAACCATGATGTTCTGCTTGAGGCCCATGAACGCCTCGATCACCGATTCTGCGGCCGTGGCGGTTTCGCACAGCACCACGCCGATGCCTTGGGTGCCTTCCAGCACCTTGATCACCAACGGCGCGCCGTTGACCATTTCGATCAGGTCGGGAATGTCATCGGGGGAGTGGGCAAACCCGGTCACCGGCAAACCGATCCCGCGACGGGACAGCAATTGCAGCGAACGCAGCTTGTCCCGTGAACGGGCAATGGCCACCGATTCGTTGAGCGGAAATACCCCCATCATCTCGAACTGGCGCAGCACTGCGCAGCCGTAAAAGGTCACGGATGCACCGATCCGTGGAATCACCGCATCGAAACCCTCCAGCGGCTTGCCGCGGTAATGAATCTGCGGCTTGTGGCTGGCGATGTTCATGTAGGCACGCAGGGTATCGACCACCACCATTTCATGGCCGCGTTCGGTACCGGCTTCAACCAGGCGGCGGGTGGAATACAGACGCGGGTTCCGCGACAGCACAGCGATCTTCATGCAACACCTGTGGAGGAGGTAGATACCGGGAACACCGGCTTGTCTTGTACATACTTGATGCCCGGATTGACCACCAACTGGCCATGGATCAGGGCTTTGGAGCCGAGCAGCAGGCGATAACGCATGGACTTGCGGCAGGCGAGCGTGAACTCGACCCGCCAGACCCGATCACCAAGGGCCAGGGTGGTGCTGATCACGTATCGCACCTGCGCGTGACCGTTCGAGCTTTTAATGGTTTTCATCGTCACCAACGGTGCTTCGCAACGACGGTGGCGCAGTTGTACGACGGAACCCAGGTGGGCGGTAAATCGCACCCACTGCTCACCATCGCGCTCGAATGGCTCGATTTCGGTGGCGTGGAGGCTTGAGGTGCTGGCACCGGTGTCGATTTTTGCCCGAAGGCCTGCGACTCCCAAATCCGGGAGCGCTACCCACTCGCGCAGACCGACAACGGTCAAATGGTCAAATGTCTTCAATAGTGTTCAACCGGTAGAAACCGCTCGGGCCGCATACGGCCGGATTCGCGGTATTCACGCAGAATAATGGTTAAAAGGCGACAGATATCTACGGCCCGGATTTCCAGTCTCGCAATGAGGTTATGGAATGTCAGTATTGTAATCCGGGACGACGTAATTCTTGGTACGACAGAACGGTAGTACAGTTCACCAATATTTCAGAACGAGGAAATCCCATGGCACAAAAAAACGAAGAGGACGACAAAGTCCGACTCGATAAATGGTTGTGGGCTGCACGCTTTTACAAAACCCGCGCCTTGGCCAAGGCGGCGATTGAAAGTGGCAAGGTGCATTGCCGGGGCGAACGCTGCAAACCGGGCAAAGAGCCACGGATCGGCGATGAGTTTGTCATTCGCACCGGTTTCGATGAGCGCACGGTGGTGGTCCAGGCGTTGTCGATCGTTCGCCGTGGCGCACCGGAGGCGCAGACCTTGTATGCCGAGACGCAGGCCAGCATCACCAAGCGCGAAGAGGCCGCGGCGCAAAGAAAGGCGGGCGCCCTGGGCGTGAGCACCGACGGTAAACCAAGCAAGAAACAGCGGCGGGATCTGTTCAAGTTTCGTGGTGACAGCAACGAATGATTGGTGGGGCCGCCGATCACATCAATCAGCACAAGACTTGTAATTGCACCTGCGCGTAGCCATATGAGGTAATTGGCCTATCGTGCATGTGCCATTCGTCGTAAAGCGCACACAGCCATCGGCCCGTAAGCCATAACCAGGCAGCAATACGCTATAGCCAAGGCGTAGCGTCGAATTCTGTAACCATTATTGTCACCACTTCAGATACCAGACTTATGACCGACTTACCGGATAACGACTTCACCCAACGCTTCATCTTCGATGACAGCGACACCCGTGGCGAACTGGTCTCGTTGGAGCTCAGCTACGCCGAAGTCCTGGCCAAACACGCCTACCCGCAGCCGGTCGCGCAACTGCTCGGCGAGCTGATGGCGGCCGCGTCGTTGCTGGTCGGCACGTTGAAGTTCGATGGCTTGCTGATTCTGCAGGCCCGCTCCGAAGGCCCGATCCCGCTGCTGATGATCGAGTGCTCCAGCGAGCGCGACATCCGTGGCCTGGCCCGTTACGAAGCGGAGCGTATCGCTCCCGATGCAACCCTGGCCGATTTGATGCCGGATGGCTCATTGACACTGACCATCGACCCGAGACAGGGCCAGCGTTACCAGGGCGTGGTCGATCTTGACGGTGAAACGTTGTCCGACTGTTTCACCAACTATTTCGTCATGTCGCAGCAGATCGGTACGCGCATCAAGCTTTGCGCCGATGGCCGTCGCGCCCGTGGCATGTTGCTGCAGCAGCTGCCCGCCGACCGCTTGAAAGATGAAGAAGAACGTGCCGCCAGCTGGCAGCACCTCACCGCCCTGGCCACTACCTTGACCGCTGATGAGCTGTTGGGCCTGGACAACGAAACCGTGCTCCATCGTCTCTATCATGAAGAGCAGGTGCGCTTGTTCGACGTGCAAAAACTGCGTTTCCGCTGCAGTTGCTCGCGCGAACGTTCGGCCAATGCACTGGTCAGTCTGGGTAAGGAAGACGCGCAGCAACTGGTCGTGGAGCACGGTGGCAACATCGAGATCGACTGCCAGTTCTGTAACCAGCGCTACCTGTTCGATGCGGCCGACGTCACCCAATTGTTCGCCGGCGCGGGTGTCAATACGCCGTCAGATACCCGTCACTAAAACGGTTCAGCGCAGGTAAATTCACTGGCTGGCGCCGGATTAACGCCGTTTCGACAGGAGGGGCCTACTCTTTTTGGGCTTTTCTGGCATAATCCGGGCCACTTTTTTCGCGGTAGTAGTGCACGACTTTCTACTACAAAAACGTTTGGAGCACTCGGCCACTGGCCGACGGGGAACCTCATGACGCAAGCCAATAACGCCGTGTACACCGATCTGAGTGTTGATGATCTGGTTAAAGAAGCCCTCAACCGCGGTGAAGGCGAGCTTGCCGATACCGGCGCACTGGTTGTTCGTACCGGTCACCGTACCGGCCGTTCGCCAGTCGATCGTTTCATCGTTGAAGAGCCAAGCACCCAGGCCGCAATCGCTTGGGGCCCTATCAACCGCAAGTTCCCGGCCGACAAGTTCGACGCCCTGTGGGCTCGCGTTGAGGCATTCAACAACGCGCAAGAGCATTTCGTTTCCCACGTGCATGTAGGTGCGGCTTCCGACCACTACCTGGCCGTGAAGATGACCACCCAGACCGCCTGGCAGAACTTGTTTGGCCGTTGCCTGTTCATCAACCCGGCTCAGTACAACCCGGCGGGTCGTGAAGAGTGGCAAGTCCTGAACGTTGCCAACTTCGAGTGCGTGCCAGAGCGTGACGGCACCAACTCCGACGGTTGCGTGATCATCAACTTCGCACAGAAGAAAGTGCTGATCGCCGGCATGCGTTACGCCGGTGAAATGAAGAAAGCCATGTTCTCGGTGCAGAACTTCCTGCTGCCGGCCGCTGACGTGCTGCCAATGCACTGCGCCGCCAACATCGGCGAAGAAGGCGACGTGACCCTGTTCTTCGGTCTGTCCGGTACTGGCAAGACCACTCTGTCCGCCGACGAAAGCCGTTACCTGATCGGTGACGACGAACACGGCTGGGGCGAGGGCGTGGTGTTCAACATCGAAGGCGGTTGCTATGCCAAGTGCATCGACCTGTCCGAGAAGAACGAGCCGGTTATCTGGAAAGCCATCAAGCACGGCGCGGTCCTGGAAAACGTCGTTATCGACGACGCCAAGCACGCCGACTACGCCGATGTCAGCCTGACCCAGAACAGCCGCGCCGCGTACCCGCTGGAGCACGTTGCCAAGCGTTCCGGGAAGAACCTCGGTGGCGAGCCGAACGCCGTGATCTTCCTGACCTGCGACCTGACCGGCGTTCTGCCGCCAGTGTCGATCCTCAACGAAGAACAAGCGGCCTACCACTTCCTGTCCGGTTACACCGCTCTGGTCGGTTCGACCGAAATGGGTTCGGGCAGCGGCATCAAGTCGACCTTCTCCACCTGCTTCGGTGCACCGTTCTTCCCGCGTCCGGCCGGTGAATACGCCGAGCTGCTGATCAAGCGCATCCGCGGCTTCGGTTCCAAGGTCTACCTGGTCAACACCGGCTGGACCGGCGGTGGCTACGGCGTCGGCAAACGCTTCAATATCCCGACCACCCGTGCAGTGATCGCAGCGATCCAGAGCGGCGCGCTGATCGGTGCCGAGACCGAGCACCTGGACACCATCAACCTCGACGTGCCAGTGGCCGTACCGGGCGTTGAGACTGGCCTGCTGAACCCTCGCAACACCTGGGCCGACAAAGCCGCCTACGACGAAGCCGCCAAAGCACTGGCCGGACTGTTCATCGAGAACTTCAAGAAGTTCGAAGTGAGCGACGCGATCAAGGCAGCCGGTCCAAAGTTGTAAGTGCTGGATTGAGCTAACGAAAAAGCCGCCCCTCGGGGCGGCTTTTTTGTGCGCGTTGTCTCGTCCTGAATAAGGTTGATTCGCTCATGGGGATTGCCAAATCAGTGTCATGGCCATCTCTGTCTGGCATGAATCACTCCCATCATTTCAACCGCCTCCCGTGCGATCAGATAGATCATGACGTAGTTAGCGGTTGCAACGATTTCCCGCGTCCCTGGGACCTTGCCTTTTCTGTGTAGGGTCGGACGTAATCTAGGATGTGCGAGAAAGGACCGCCATCATCGTGACCAATCGATGGGAGGCGACTGTGTTCGGGTTGGTCACCGGTGAGATCTACGCGCACAGAACCGGCATGCCCGAAGGCATCCCAAACACAGCACGCCATATAGCGTGCAGACACAAAAAAGCGTCGGCAGCATACAACGGGTGCGTACCTGGATCTAATTCGGGTGACCAGGCCCGAGTCGCTGATTTGGCAGCGACAGTCCGGACTATAGGGCTGGGGGACGGTTCATCGATAACCGACAAGGTGTCTTGTTTTGCAGGACCTTGCCGAAGCTTTGACAGGTTGTTGCTGATGGACTTATCCACACCGCACCGCGTTATCGTTCTTCGCCAGCAGGCTCGCTCCCGCAAGGGATTGTGGTGTTTTTCCGCCGGTGAGGTTTGGCAAGCGCTGCCGGGCGATGTCGAGCAGGTCGTTGCCGTCCTGGGTCAGCAGGTACAGGGCGCTGACGATCTTGGGGATGTCGCTCGCTCCGGCTTGGTTGAAACATGTGCAATAAAGGGTTTCGAGCAGGTCGCTGGCGGCGCGGATGCGTTGTCCGGCGGCGTCGAGGATCTCGAAGGGGTCGGCCTCGGTATCGATGACCAGCACTGGGGTTTCGCTGTAGCTGGATTTAAGCGGCTGATAGCGTTCGGTAGATGTCTTTAGCGAGGGCATTGATGTCTCAGTCCTGTAAGAGATCGGAGGTCACTCCGGCAGGCCGCCACAGTATTTTCAGCCGCGCCAAAACTATGATGAGTGTGGCGAAGCAGAGCAATACAGTCGCAATGGACAGGTTTTGTAGGGCGTTTACTGCCTTGGGGGGAATGCTCCTACACGCCCCCCTGGTTTTATCGAAGAATGCTTCTACTGGAAATGATTCCTACAAAGCTGTGCAGAAAAATATGTAGGGTGCTTGGTGGGCTGGATTCAATCGACCGCAGGTGCGGGGGGAAACCATACCTGCGGGGGGAGGCGGGGCGTCAGGTGGCAAAGTGCTCTGTGTGTTTCAACCTGTGGCGTCGCAGGGCGCGTTGAGGCTGTATCATCCCGTATCGTTTTTGTCCCCGACCTTTTCTTGACTCGCTGCAATCGCCGACCAGGCTTTTAGCACTGCGGCGGTCAACGGAGTGACAGCTTATGCACAACACCCTGGAACAGGTTTTCGGTTATCCACAGTTTCGACCCGGTCAGGAGGCGGCGGTCAGTGCCGTGCTGGCCGGGCGTTCGGCGGCGGCGATTTTCCCCACCGGCTCCGGCAAATCCCTTTGCTACCAATTGCCGGCGCTGTTGCTGCCGCACCTGACGCTGGTGGTCTCACCGTTGCTGGCGTTGATGCAGGATCAACTGGCGTTCCTGCAACGCCACGGCATCTCGGCGGGCAGTATCGATTCGGCCCAGAGCCGCGATGACGCCAGCGATGTCATGGCCCGTGCCAGGTCCGGCGAGTTGAAGATTCTGATGATCTCGGTGGAGCGCTTGAAGAACGAGCGTTTTCGCCATTTCCTGCAGCAAGTACCGATCTCGCTGCTGGTGGTGGACGAGGCGCACTGCATCTCCGAATGGGGGCATAACTTTCGCCCGGACTACCTCAAGCTTCCCGACTATCAACGCCAGTTCAATATCCCTCAGGTGCTGCTGCTGACCGCAACGGCGACGCCCAAGGTCATCGCCGACATGCAGGCGAAATTCGCCATCGCCGCCGAGGATGTAGTGACCACCGGTTTCTATCGCCCGAACCTGAATTTGCTGGTGGAACCGGTTCGCGGAGCGGACAAACGCAGACGCCTCGTCGAGTGGATGAGCCAGCGTCCGGATCAGCCGAGCATCGTCTACGTCACCCTGCAGAAAACCGCCGAGCACATCGCCGAACACCTGAACCGCAATGGCGTTCAGGCCGAGGCCTATCACGCCGGGTTGCCCCATGAGCAACGAGATGTGATCCAGCGTCGCTTCATGGGCGGGCAGTCCAATTGCATCGTCGCTACCATCGCTTTCGGCATGGGCATCGACAAAAGCGATATCCGCAATGTGGTGCATTTCGACCTGCCCAAGTCCATCGAAAACTACAGCCAGGAAATCGGCCGCGCCGGGCGTGACGGGCGGCCGTCGGACTGCCTGGTGTTGGCCAACCGCGACAGCCTCAACGTGCTGGAGAACTTCGTCTACGGCGACACCCCCGAGCTGGATGGTATCCGTTGTGTGCTTGACGAGGTGCATGCCGCAGCCCCCGAAGGGCAGTGGGAGTTTCTGCTGGGGCCGTTGGTGGATCAGAGCAATATTCGCCAATTGCCGCTCAAGACCTTGCTGGTGCAACTCGAGCTGCGCGGGTTGATCGCCCCGCGCTACGCGTACTACGCCGAGTACCGTTTCAAGTATGTGCAGGAGCCCGAGGCGCTATTGGCGCGTTTCGAAGGCGAGCGCAGGGATTTTGTCGCTGCGATCATCCAGACCTCCAGCCGTGCCCGGACCTGGGCAACGGTGAATTTCGAGGTCTTGTACGAGCAGCATCAGGCCGAGCGCAGCCGGGTGGTCAAGGCGCTGGATTACTTCCAGGAGAAGGGCTGGGTGGAGCTCGAAAGCAAGCAGATGACCGAGGTCTATAGCGTGCTGCAAAGCGGGTTCGACAGCGTCGCGTTGAGCGAGGAACTGCACGTCTGTTTCACTCGGCATGAGCACACCGAGATCGCGCGGATTCACGCGATGCTGGATCTGTTCGCCACCGACCGTTGCCTGGGCTATCGCCTTGCCGAGTATTTCGGTGATCACAATGCCCCGCCGCAATGCGGGCATTGTTCGGTGTGTCATGGGCAGGTGGCGCGGCTACCGGCACCACCGGCGTTGCCGGCGCTTGTGGATAAAAATTTCGAGGCGCTGTGCGGCGGTTTTATCCACAGGCACGAGCAGCACACGGGCAACCCGCCCTCGGCTGAACGCGTGACACGGTTTCTGTGCGGGATCAGCGTGCCGCTGTTCACCAGGCTCAAGGCGCGGGCGATTGCCGGGTTTGCGGCGCTGGAGGATTACCCGTATGCCGAGGTGCGGGAGTGGGTTGAGCTACATCTGGCAGGCTGAACTGTGCTCCCACAGGGTTTTGCGGTGTACTCAATGGGGCACATCCATCCGCTGAATGTTGCTCATCACAGGAATAAATTTCAAAAAAGCCCGGTGGCTGACTATGGTGATGGCTGTCTTCGGATCGCCAACAAGAGAACAAAACATGAGCCAGACACCGTCGAATATTCAGCGCGCCGCCGTCATCGGCGCGGGCACCATGGGTCGTGGCATTGTCATGTGCCTGGCCAACGCTGGAGTGGCTGTGCAGTGGGTCGACAACAACCCGCAAATGCTGGAGCAAGCGCTGGCCACCGTGGCGGACACCTATGCCCACAACGTGCGCCAGGGTCGGATTGATCAGGGCGAAGCCGATGCCCGTATCGCGCGCATTACGGCGGCAGATGATTATGTGGCCATCCGCGATGTCGACCTGGTCATTGAAGCGGTGTACGAAAACCTTGAGCTCAAGCGGAAAATTTTCCGCGAGCTCGATGGCCTGCTCAAACCTGAAGCGATCCTGGCGAGCAATACTTCGGCGTTGGACATCGACGCTATCGCGGCGGCGACACGCCGGCCGCAGCAAGTGCTGGGCCTGCATTTCTTCAGCCCGGCGCACATCATGAAGCTGCTGGAAATCGTCCGCGGCGCACGGACGGCGCCAGCAGTGCTCGACGCGGCACTGACGCTCGGCCAGCGCATGGGCAAGGTCAGTGTGGTAGCGGGCAATTGCGACGGTTTCATCGGCAACCGCATGCTCAATACCTATGTGCTCGAAGCGCGCAAAATGCTGCTGGAGGGCGCTTATCCCTATCAGGTGGATGCAGCGCTGCAAGGGTTCGGTTTTGCCATGGGGCCGTTCCGCATGTTCGACGTGGTCGGCGTCGACCTGCAGTGGCGCGCCCGGCAACTATCCGGTGTCGGGCAGGACGCACCAGAGGTTCAGGTGGATAACCGACTGTGTGAGATGGGGCACTTTGGTCAGAAGAGTGGTAATGGCTATTACCACTATGAGCCGGGCAGTCGCCAGGCCGAACATGATCCACAAGTGGATGCTCTGGTGCTGGAAGTCAGCGAAAGGTTGGGGTTCCACCGTCGCGTGATCGGCCCGGAGGAAATTCTCGAGCGCTGCTTGCTGGCACTGGTCAATGAAGGCGCGAAGATCCTGCAGGAGGGCATTGCCGGGTCAGCCCATGACATTGATCTGGTTTACCTCAATGGTTACGGTTTCCCGGCGGACAAGGGTGGCCCGATGGCCTGGGCCGACCAGCAAGGGTTGGCGGATATTCATCGGCGCTTGATGGACCTTGAGACGCTTCAGGGCGATCACTGGCAACCGGCGCGGTTGATCGGGGTGTTGGCGGCGGCCGGCAAGGGCTTCGCTGACAAGTGATTGAAGTGGCGCCTGTGAGGGCGCTTTCGCGAGCAGGCTCGCTCCCACAGACGATATGCGGTGAAGACAGTCTGTGTGTCCGATTGAGATCCAGTGTGGGAGCGAGCCTGCTCGCGATGAATACAACGCGGTTTACCCCTTAGACTGGCGAACCCAATCAGGAATCAACGCTAATGCCCCAACGCACCGACTACCCGCACTTCCAGTCCATCACCACCCGCTGGCACGACAATGACGCCTACGGTCACGTCAACAACGTCACCTACTACAGCTTCTTCGATACGGCGGTGAACACTTACCTGATCGAAGTCGGTGGCCTGAACATCCATGGCGGCGAGGTGGTGGGGTTCGTGGTGAGCTCGGCCTGTGATTACTTTGCTTCCATTGCCTTCCCGGACCGTATCGAGATCGGTCTGCGGGTGGGCAAGTTGGGTAACAGTTCGGTGCAATACGAACTGGCGGTGTTCAAGCAAGGGGAAGATGACGCCTGTGCGGCGGGACGCTTCGTGCATGTGTTTGTCGATCGTGCGTCGAATCAACCCGTAGCGATTCCTTCAGGATTGCGTGGGGCGCTGGAGCGTCTGGTGGTTCAGTAAGGCAAAAAAATCGCAGCCATTGGGCTGCGAATTTTGATGTACTCACCGGCGAGGCGCTCGAGGCCTTAATCGCGGTAATACCTGTGGTGGTGCTTGCGATGGCCATAGGCATGGCCGCGGCCCGGATGGCCACGCCAGTAACGACGATCATCATCGTCGTCGTCGCGATAGTAACGACGATGGCCGCTTTCATCATCGTACTCTTTGCCCATGTGGTTACCCAGTGCGCCACCGACGCCGCCGCCTGCTGCTGCGCCGATCAGGCTGCCGGTGGTGCCGCCCATGCTGCGGCCGACCACGTTACCGCCTGCAGCACCCAACGCACCGCCAATGGCTGCTTCGCCACGGCTGTGTTTGTTTGCGCCGACGGCGCTACCACCCGCGCCACCCAGGGCCGCGCCGATGGTGGAACCTGTACTGCCGCCCAACGACTGGCCGACGACCGAGCCTAGAACCCCGCCCAATGCGCCGCCTACACCGGCTTCGGTGGTGCCGCCAGCAGACGCGATACCGCTGACCAGGCCAAGGGACAACAAGAGAATCGAGGAGAACTTCATGGAGGAACCTCTAGGGGATGACGGCGCGATCCTGAGGCTCTGGAATGGGCGTGACAATCGAAATCCGACGAATAACACGACCGGTATACAATATTGCAAGTTACTGTTTTTTGGGCGGAACTTAACGTTTTTTTGCGGGTCTTTTACTACTTCGCAAAGGCCGTTTTCATGAGGAAACGGCCTTTTTTGTGGGTGAAAGGAAAGTGCAGGGTCTGGAGTTTTCGGTGATTGGTCTGGCACCATCGCGAGCTTGCTCCGGGCGGCGTTCCGACGATGAGGCCAGTCCAGACGCTGAGCGTTTACGCGGACCTGGCCATGATCAATCCGGTCTCGCTCGCCGCTTCCAGCCGGATCGCCACGAACTTCGATGTTGGCGTATGGCTGCCATCGCCGGTGCTTTCCAGCGGCACCAACGGGTTCACTTCCGGATAGTAGGCCGCCGCTTGCCCGGCCGGGATATCAAACGCCAGCAGCGTGAAGCCTTTTACCCGACGTTCAACGCCATCGTCCCAGAGCGAGACGATGTCTGCCTTCTGCCCCGGCTTGAAGCCCAGGCGGATGATGTCGGCTTCGTTGACGAAGAGCACATCGCGCTGACCTTTGACCCCACGATAACGATCGTTGAGACCATAGATGGTGGTGTTGTACTGATCGTGGGAGCGCATCGATTGCATGATCAGATCCGGCAGCACACCGGTGGCGCGGGTGCGTTCGTGCACCAGATCTTTGGGCAGCACGTTCGGACGGAAATTGGCCCGGCCCGAGGCGGTGTTCCACTTGCGTGCACCAGCGCTGTTGCCCAGGTAGAAGCCGCCTGGATTCCTGACCTTCTCATTGAAGTCCTTGAAGCCTGGAATGGTCTCGGCGATCAGGTCGCGGATACGGCTGTAGTCTGCCACCAGCCAGTTCCAGTCCACCGGGTGGTTGCCCAGGGTCGCGGCAGCGATGCCGGCCAGGATCGCCGGTTCCGAGCGCATCTGGTTCGACAGTGGCTGCAACTGACCATTGGAGGCATGGACCATGCTGAATGAATCTTCGACGGTCACCGCTTGCGGGCCTTCGGTCTGGATATCGATGTCGGTGCGGCCCAGGCACGGCAGGATCAGCGCGTCCTTGCCATGGGTCAGATGGCTGCGATTGAGCTTGGTGCTGATCTGCACGGTCAGGTCGCAGTTTTGCAGGGCCTGGAACGTGCGCGAGCTGTCCGGTGTTGCCTGGGCGAAATTGCCGCCCAGACCGATGAAAACTCTCGCCCGGCCTTCAGCCATCGCATGAATCGCCTCGACCACGTTGTGGCCGTTGTGACGTGGCACCTTGAACTGAAAGCGACGCTCCAGGGCATCGAGGAACGCCACCGGCGGCCGTTCGTTGATGCCCATGGTCCGGTCGCCCTGCACGTTGCTGTGGCCGCGTACCGGACACAGACCGGCTCCCGGCCGGCCAATGTTGCCGCGCAGCATCATCAGGTTGGCGATTTCCTGGATGGTCGCCACCGAATGGCGATGCTGGGTGATGCCCATGGCCCAGCACATGATGACGTTCTTGCCCTTGGCATACATGCGCGCCGCTTGTTCGATCTCTACTAGCGTCAGGCCCGACTGCTCGACGATCTGCTCCCACGGTGTTTCGTCGATGGTCGTCAGGTACTCCAGCACATTGGTGCTGTGTTCATTGAGGAAGTCGTGGTCGAACACCGCCGGGGCGCCGCTGCGCTGTGCATCGCGCTCCCACAGCAGGAGGAATTTCGCCATGCCGCGCATGATCGCCATGTCGCCGCCCAAGGCCGGACGGAAGAACGCGGTGTTGGTTGGCTTGTCGCCGTTGGTGAGCATTTCGATCGCGTGCTGCGGGTGCTGGAAACGTTCCAGGCCACGTTCCTTGAGCGGGTTGATGCACACCACCTGAGCACCGCGCTTCACCGCTTCGCGCAGTGGTTCGAGCATCCGCGGGTGGTTGGTGCCGGGGTTCTGGCCCCAGACGAAAATCGCATCGGCGTGCTCGAAGTCGTCGAAGGTCACGGTGCCTTTGCCGACTCCGACGCTTTGCGACAACGCGACACCGCTGGCCTCGTGACACATGTTCGAGCAGTCAGGGAAGTTGTTGGTGCCATAGGCGCGCACGAACAGTTGATAGAGATAGGCTGCTTCGTTGCTGGCGCGGCCTGAGGTGTAGAACTCGGCCTGATCCGGGCTGGATAAACCGTTCAGGTGTTTGGCGATCAGCGCGAAGGCGTCGTCCCAACTGATCGGCTTGTAGCGGTCGGTCTCGGCGTCGTAGCTCATCGGCTCGGTCAGGCGGCCCTGATATTCGAGCCAGTAGTCGCTTTGCTCCAGCAGCGAAGTGACGCTGTGTCTGGCGAAGAATCTGGCGTCAACCCGGCGCTTGGTCGCTTCCCAGTTCACCGCCTTGGCGCCGTTCTCGCAGAACATCACCATGCCCTTTTCCGGAGAATCGCCCCAGGCGCAACCCGGACAGTCGAAGCCACCGTTCTGGTTGGTCTTGAGCATTATGCGGAGGTTTTTCAGCGCGTTGTCACTAGTCAACCAGGCCTGGGCGACGCTGATCAGTGCGCCCCAGCCACCGGCCGGGCCTTTGTAGGGTTTGTAGCGAGGGACAGGTGTCTGGTCGGCTTGACGGTGTTGACTCACGCTTGATTCTCCGACGTTGGGCTGTACACCCGCGGTGCATTCTTCTGTGGCAAATGGATGAGGTTGAGGTTGTGGCGGCGGGCCCATTGCACGGCAAGGCCGGTGGGCGACGACAGGCTGACCAGGGTCTGGATGCCGGCACGCAAGACCTTCTGGATCAATTCGAGGCTGCATCGACTGGTGACAATCACCAGCCCGCCAGCGGTCGGGATTTTTTGCCGGATCAGCCCGCCGATCAGTTTGTCGAGGGCGTTGTGCCGGCCGATGTCTTCGCGCCCCAGCAGCAACTCGCCTTGACCGTTCATGAACACAGCCGCGTGCACCGCACCGCAATGCTGGCCCAAGGGCTGGAAGGCGCCGATGCGCTGGCGCAGGCCATCGAGCCATTCGGCCGGCGGCAGCGGGGCGCCGGGCAATACCTGTAGGTCTGGCAATGCCTGCTCGACCGCTTCCACGCCGCATAGCCCGCAACCACTGGTGCCGGCCAGTTGCCGACGCTGTTGCTTGAGGTTCCAGAAGGCGCGGTTGGCGATGGTCACTTGCGCGTATTGCGCTGACCCTGAGCCGCTGAGTTGCAGGTCATAAATATCAGTGGCGTCGATGATGATGCCGCTGCCCAGGCTGAAACCGACGATGAAGTCTTCGAGGTCCGTTGGCGTCACCAGCATGACTGCCTGGCTGATGCCGTTGTAGGCAATCGCCAACGCGACTTCCTCGGCCAGCGCGGCGCTGTCCGATTCCGAGTATTCAAGGTTGCTGTAGCTGTACGTCTGGCTTGCGGCGGGCGCGGGCGTTTCGAGGGCAGGCGCCGCGCAGGCTGGGCGCTTGGCGTTCATGGCATCACCGATGGATTGATCAGCTTTAAGACTAGGCGCGGCAACTTGTCGCGTCTAATCGCTATTACTGATCTGCCGATAGATACCGTCGATCATGAGTTCGTCTGCGATTGCCGATAGATCGCGAAACAGGCCTCCGCCAGGGCCGAGCGTGGCGCGCTTCGACGCATGATCAGCCCCAGGCGACCAAGGGTCTGGGCGTTCTCGATCGGTTGCAGGCGCAGGTGTTCGGTCAGCCCTTCGAGGCCACCGTCCAATGGCATCACGGCACAACACAGGCCGCCGTGCACAGCTTGCAGCAGTTGATGAACAGCGTCGGTCTGTAGCAACGGTTGCGGGGTGAGGCCGCGGCTGTGGAAGTTATGATCGATGGATTGGCGAAAGTGCATGCCGCTGGTGAGCATGCCCAGTGGCAGTTCGATCAATGATTCCCAGCTCAGTGGCGCCTCGCCAAAGGTGAAGAAGCGTTGGTCGTAGAGCAGCCCCATGCGGGTTTCGCTGAAGGCCAGGGAGTCGAAATGTTCGGCGTCGAGGCGTTCCAGATAGGAAACACCGAGGTCAAGGCGATTGTTCGCCAGTTGTTCGAGGATCTGCTCGGAACTCAGGGCCGAGAGTTCGAAACGCAGGTTCGGATGCTCCCCGTGCAGGCGTTGCAGCAGCGGCAGCGGATCGAAGCTCGACAGCGGCACCATGCCCAGGCGCAAGGTGCCGATCAGGTTGCCACGACAGGCGGCCGCTTCGGCGTACAAACCGTCATAGGCTGCCAGTACCGTGCGCGCCCAGGCCAGTACCCGCTCGCCCGGCGCGGTGAAGCCTTCGAAGCGCTGGCCGCGATTGACCAGCGGCAGATCGAGTTCTTCTTCGAGGCTGCGCAGGCGCATGGACAGGGTCGGCTGGGTGATGTGGCAGCGTGCGGCGGCCTGGCCGAAATGGCGGGTTTCGTCGAGCGCGATGAGGAATTTCAGCTGCTTGATGTCCATCTTCGCTCCTGGGCGCGGGAAGGGGCCGATTCTATCGCAAGCGGGGTCATTGGTCGGGTTGGATTCGCAAGTGATGGCCTTCGCGGGCAACTCGGTCTAAAGACCTGCAATCAAGTCCCGATAGTCCCCAACCGCTGCAAACTCCGCCGTATCCTTCGGCCCTTTGCGGCTGTCTGGTTCGCGCACGGCCAGCAGATGCGCCACGCCAAAGTCCCGTGCGCTGCGCAGGATCGGCAAGGTGTCGTCGATGAACAGGCTGCGCGCCGGATCGAAACTGATGTCGGCTTGCAGCGCATCCCAGAACTGTGGGTTTTCCTTGGGGAAGCCGTAGTCATGGGAACTGATCAAGCGTTCGAAGTAGGGCGCCAGTTCGACTTTTTCCAGCTTCAACGACAATGCATCCCGATGGGCATTGGTGATCAGCACCACGCGCTTGCCGGCCTGTTTGATCGCCGCCAGAAAGGTGTCGGCGTCCGGGCGCAGGGCGATCAGGTGTGCGGTTTCCAGCTTCAGGTTGCGTACCGACAGCTTCAGTTCGGCGCTCCAGAAGTCCAGGCAGTACCACTGCAACTGGCCGGCATTGCGCTCGAACAACGGCTGTAATTCCATCTCGGCCATGGCCCGGCTGACCCCGTGCAGTTCGGCGTAACGCTGGGGCAGGTGCTCCATCCAGAAATGATTGTCGAAATGCAGATCCAGCAGCGTGCCGTCCATGTCCAGCAGAACGGTATCGATGTCGGACCAGGGTAATGAAGGCATGGCAACGTCTCGGGCAGTAGAAAGATTTCTGGCGTAAACAATCGGGAAAGCCGCGTTATAGTAGCGCGTTCACGCCAAGGAGCTTTGCATGCGCCAGAAACCCACCATACTCGCCCGCGAAATTGTCGCCACCAGTCGATTGTTCTGCGTGGAGGAGCTGAAGTTGCGCTTTGCCAATGGCGTGGAGCGCACGTATGAGCGCCTGGTCGGCAAAGGGGCAGGGTACGGCGCGGTAATGATCGTGGCGATGCTCGATGCCGAGCATGCAGTGCTGGTCGAGGAGTATTGCGGCGGCACGGATGAATATGAAATGTCATTGCCCAAGGGTTTGATCGAGCCGGGTGAAGACGTGTTGGCAGCAGCCGAGCGTGAGCTCAAGGAAGAGGCCGGGTTCGGCGCACGGCAACTGGAGCACCTGACCGAGTTGTCGTTGTCCCCCGGTTACATGAGCCAGAAGATTCAGGTGGTGCTGGCTACCGACCTCTACGAAGAGCGCCTGGAAGGCGACGAACCCGAGCCGATGCGGGTGGACAAGGTCAATCTGCGTGAACTCTCGGCGCTGGCGCAAAACCCGCAATTTACCGAAGGCCGTGCCTTGGCGGCGCTGTACCTGGCCCGAGACCTGTTGACTCAGCGTGGAGCGTTCCAGCCATGAATTTTCCGCATCCGCTGATGGCGCCGGTCATCGAGCTGGCCTTGCAGGCTGGTGAGGCGATCCTGCCGTTCTGGCGCACAGGCACGGCCGTTACGGCGAAGGCTGATGAGTCGCCGGTGACCGCTGCTGACCTGGCCGCGCACCATCTGATTCTGGCCGGGCTGACGGCGCTCGATCCGACCATCCCGGTGCTCTCCGAAGAGGACGCCAATATTCCCCAGGGCGTTCGTGCCGGCTGGCAGCGTTGGTGGCTGGTCGATCCGCTGGATGGCACGAAGGAATTCATCAGCGGCAGCGAAGAGTTCACCGTCAACATCGCCCTGATCGAAAACGGTCGAGTGGTGTTCGGTGTGGTGTCGATGCCGACCAATGGCCGTTTCTATGTCGGCGGCGCCGGCCTCGGTGCCTGGCGCGGCGATAATGGTGGCACGCCTGTGGCGATTCAGGTGCGTGACGCCTTAGCGCCAGGCGAGTCGTTCACCGTGGTGGCCAGCCGTCGCCATTCAAGCCCGGAACAGGAGCGTTTGCTGGCCGGGCTGAGCGCCAGCCTTGGCGAGCTGCAACTGACCAATATCGGCAGTTCGCTGAAGTTTTGCCTGCTGGCCGAAGGGGCGGCGGATTGTTATCCGCGCCTGGCACCGACTTCGCAGTGGGATACGGCGGCAGCGCAAGGCGTGCTGGAAGGCGCTGGCGGCGAGGTGCTGGAGTTGAACGGTGAGCCGTTCAGCTATCCGGCGCGGGAATCGTTGTTGAACCCATTCTTTCTGGCGTTGCCAGCCAAGGCTGCGTGGCGGGATAAACTGCTGGCGCTCGCTACCCTGTAGGAGCGAGCACGCTCGCGATGGTCGTCAACGATAACGCTGGCAACCTGGCACTCCGCGGTGCCTGGTCTTCCCTCGCGAGCGTGCTCGCTCCTACAGAGGTAGTGGCGCCTAACGGTGCAGTACATACTGCCCGACAAACCTCACCGCATCCTCATCACGGCCTTCATTGACGACCCGCGTATGCAGCGTCAACCGCGCTCGGCTATATCGCTGGAACGTGCTCAGGAATTTCTTCCAGATCACCGGATCCGGCGCCCGGCAAATGGCGTTGGCATCGCCCGTCACCGGCAGCGGGTAACTGATCTGCCCTTCCTGAATCACGATATGCCCGTCTGTAATGCCTTCTTCTTTAAGGCGCAAATGCAACCAGCCCCAACCGGCCAGTACCGCGCCGCAATACAGGCTGCCGCCGAACATGGTGCTCTTGTGATTGACGTTGGCTTCCAGCGGCAAGTGCAGGCGCAGTTGCTGGTCATGCCAGTCGAGCACCTTGAGGCCCATGTCCCGGGTGAGGGGAATGTCGTGATGGAGGACTGATTCCAGTTGTCGACTGTCGCGGCTCATTCAGAGGCCTCTTGCTTGAAGTGGATGATTGGACGGTAGCTCAGTCGAGGTCGTCAGGGTGCGCCGAGGCACCACTGTCCGAGAAGCTCAAACCGTGTTTGCGCAGTTTATCGTGCAGGGTCTTGCGTGGTACGCCGAGGGCTTCGGCAACACTGCGCACGGAGCTGTGCGGGCGTGCCAGTTCGGCGGCAATGAGGGTTTTTTCGAAGTTCTCCACCTGCTCGCTCAAACCGCCGCTGACGACTTCGACCCTGTTGCCGGCGCTGCCATCCGGCGTGCTGTTGTCGAGGGCCAGTTCCAGCCCGAGGGCAAAACGCTCGGCCGCATTTTGCAGCTCGCGCACGTTGCCGGGCCAGGTATGGCGCAGCAGCAAGGCTCGATGTCCCGGTTGCAGTTCATGGGGCGGCAAGCCGTGGCGGGCACTGGCTTCATCGGCAAAATGCTGGAACAGCATCAGGGCGTCTTCGCCCCGTTCGCGCAGCGGTGGAATCCGCAATGGCGCGACGTTCAGGCGGTAATACAAGTCGGCACGGAAACGCCCTTGATCCGCTGCCTGGCGCAGGTCTTCCTTGGTGGCGGCGATGATGCGGATGTCCAGCGGGATCAGTTGATTGCCGCCCAGGCGTTCGACCACCCGTTCTTGCAACAAGCGCAGCAATTTGACCTGCACATCCAGGCTCATGCTTTCGATTTCATCGAGGAACAAGGTGCCGCCATTGGCGAATTCGAACTTGCCGATGCGGCGTTTCTGCGCCCCGGTGAAGGCGCCGGGCTCGTGGCCGAACAGCTCGCTTTCGACCACTGATTCGGCCAGGGCACCGGCGTTGATCGCCACGAACGGTCCGTTGCGACGGTTCGATAAATCGTGCAGCGCCCGGGCCACGACTTCTTTGCCAGCGCCGGTTTCGCCGAGGATCAGCACATCGGCCTTGGTCGCGGCCAGGGCGCCAATCTGCTCGCGCAGGCGCAGCATCGAAGGTGAGTGGCCAACCAGACGGGCGCTTAGCTCATTGCGGTCGCTCAGGGCCAACCGCAGGCTGCGGTTGTCCAGCACCAGCCGGCGCAGGGCCAACGCGCGGCGCACGCTGTCAAGCAGGGCGTCGCTGGCAAACGGTTTTTCCAGAAAGTCATAGGCCCCGGCGCGCATGGCCTGTACGGCTAGCGGCACATCGCCGTGGCCGGTGATCAACAGCACCGGCAGCTCAGGGTCCTGGGCGTGCAGTTCGGTCAGCAGCTCCAGGCCGTCCATGCCGGGCATGCGGATGTCACTGACCACTACCCCCGGCCAGTCGCGCTCCAGTTGCGCGGCCAGGCCCTTGGCTTCGGCCAGCGGCAGGATTTTCAGGCCGGCCAGATCCAGCGTTTGGCTCAAGGCCTGGCGCAAGTGGGGATCGTCGTCGATCAACACGACCTGAATGCGGTTGTCGATGGTCATGCACTTCGGTCCTCGGACGGTTGCAGGCTCACGCCCGGTGCGCCTGCGCGCAGTTTCAGGGTAATCAGGGCGCCGCCCTCCTTGTGATTGGCGAACGACAGTTCACCGCCGAAGGCGCGCATCAGGGTTTCGCAAATCGCCAGCCCCAGACCCAGGCCCTGGGTGCGGGTCTTGGTGGTGTAGAACGGCTCGCTGGCGCGCCCAAGGGCTTCCATGCAAAAGCCGGGGCCATTGTCACGAATGTACAGGTTGACGCCATCGGCCGTGGATTGGGCACTCAGCCAGAGTTTACGTGGCGGGCCTTTTTCCGTCAGGGCATCCAGGGCGTTGGCCAGCAGATTGCCGAGTACCTGGCGCAGGCGGGTTTCCCCGGCCTCGACCCACAGGGTGGCGGCGGGCAAGTCGCGGATCAGTTCGACATCCATGCTGCGTCGGCGCTTGGCCAGCAAGGCCAGGGCATCATCCAGCGCCGGTTGCAGGGCGACGCTTTCCGGGGCATGGCGGTCGCGCCGGGCGAAGGCGCGCAGGTGGGCGATGATCGAGGCCATGCGACCGGTCAATTCACTGATCAGCTTGAGGTTGCCGCGGGCATCGTCGGTGCGCTGGTGATCGAGCAGTACTTCGGCGTTTTCCGCGTAGCTGCGAATCGCTGCCAGCGGCTGGTTGAGTTCGTGGCTGATGCTCGCCGACATGGTGCCCAGTGCCGACAATTTGCCAGCCTGCACCAGGTCATCCTGGGCGCGTACCAGCTCCTGCTGAGCCTGTTCGCGCTCCAGCACTTCCTGTTTCAGGCGCCGGTTCAGGCCTTCGAGATCGCTGGTGCGCTCGGCGACCCGACCCTCGAGTTCGCGACGGGCCTTGGCTTCGAAAGCAATGCGTTCGAGGTAATGGCGACGGCGCTGCATCATCAGGCCAAGCAACAGCATCAATACCAGCAGCGTTGCACCACCGATGGCCACCACCGTGCGCACCGGGCGGTCAATCAAGGTACGTGGGGCGAGGATGCTGACATTCCAGCCGGTTTCGGCGATCTGCTGGGTCTGGGTCAGCCAGGCATCGGGGTTGAGCTTCAGCGGTTTGGGCTCGCGGGTGGGATAGGGTTGAATCGCAGTGATGGCTTTGCTTTCTTCCTCGTTCAACGGGCGGGTCGAGCGGAATCGCCACTCCGGACGCGAGGTGAGAATGACCACGCCGTTGTGGTCGGTCAGCAGCAATTGTTCCGGGGTTTTGCCCCAGAGGCTTTCGGTGTGGTCAAGGTCGACCTTGACCACCAGCACGCCAACGATTTTTTCGCCATCGCGCACGCCGGCGGCGAAGAAGTAACCGCGCTTGGCGGAAGTCGTGCCCAGGCCGAAAAAGCGCCCGAGCTTCCCGGCCATGGCTTCGCTGAAATACGGCCGGAAGGAAAAATTGCGCCCGACGAAACTGTCGTGCTTGTCCCAGTTGGAGGCGGCCAGGGTCTTGCCGGTGGCGTCCATCAGGTACATGACTTCGGCGCCGGTCTGGGTCGCAATGTTTTTCAGCAGGCGGTTGGCATTGCCTTGGGTGACGCCATCGTCCGGCGCACCGAGAGCGGCGCGCAGGGCCGGCAGGTCGCCGAGGATCTGCGGCAACACTTCATAGCGGTGCAGGGTACCCAGCAGGTTGGCGACGTAGAGATCGAGGGTCTGACGATTCTGGCTGGCCAACTCGCTGCGGTAATAACGCTCGGCGAGATGCTCCAGCGGCCACAGCAACGGCGCCAGGCACAGTGCCAGCAGAGCCAGGCTGCGCCAACGGGGTCTGGGGGGGAGAGTCGGTTTCATGAGCAGCATGCGCCTGAGGGTACAGGCGCATTATGCCTAGGCTTGCGCGCGCAGTCTGCGCGGCAAGTGATGCAGCGATCGGGACGCTGAGTCAGGGAAAAACGTCGGCATCCTTGAACAGTGGCGCGGCCTGGTCCTTTGCGGACAGCAACGGCGCAGACTCCAGTTGCCAGTCGATGGCCAGGTCCGGATCGTCCCAACGAATGCTGCGCTCGGCAGACGGTGTGTAGTAGTCGGTGGTTTTATAAAGAAACTCGGCGTAGTCGCTCAGCACCACGAAACCGTGGGCGAAGCCTTCCGGTACCCAGAGTTGGCGATGGTTGGCGGCAGACAGGCGCACGGCGACCCATTTACCGAAGTTCGGCGAGCTGCGGCGAATGTCCACAGTCACATCGAGTACTTCACCGTCGGTTACCCGGACCAGTTTGCCCTGGGTGTTTTCCAGTTGGTAATGCAAGCCGCGAAGTACGCCTTTTTGAGAGCGGGAGTGGTTGTCCTGAACGAATTGGGTGTCAAGGCCGGTGGCTTCTTTGAAAGCCCGGGCATTGAAACTCTCGTAGAAGAAACCACGTTCGTCACCAAAGACCTTGGGTTCGAGGATCAGAACACCGGGCAGGTCGGTGGTCACTACATTCATGGTGGTTCTCCGGCAGTGTGCGTTTGATGGCCGCCATTCTTGCGCAAAGCGCCGACGGGAGCGAGTGCTCAAGTAAAAATCTGCCGGCCTGTTCCAGCCCTTGTAAACGACGAGTACCGGTCCCGGGGGGTTGCGTATCGCCCTGAGCAGTGGCGATATAGGCGCCTAATAAAATTTCAGGGGTCGTTGTATGTCGCTCGCCACGTTGATTCATCGCGCCAGTTTGCCCAGCCCGCAGGTGTCTGCGGAGCAAGCGCTAGAGCTGCTGGAAGAACACTACGGGCTCAGCGGCAGGTTGCAGGCCCTTGGCAGCCAGCAAGACCTGAACTACCGCGTCGACAGCGAGCGGGGACGTTTCGTCCTGAAAATCTGCCGTGGCGATTACTCGGTACTTGAGCTTCAGGCACAGCATGCCGGGCTCAAGCACTTGGGCGAGCATCCCGATGTCCATGTGCCGCGCGTCATCGCGGCGAAAAACGGCGCAGACCTGCTGTCTCTGGACGTTGGCGGCCAGGCAGTGCACGTTCGCCTGCTCGATTACATCGAAGGCCAGCCGCTGACGAGCCTCAGCCATTTCAACCCGACGGTGGTGTCCGGCTTCGGTCGCCTGTGCGGTGAAATGGACCTGGCCCTGGCGGACTTCGACCATCCGGGTCTGGTGCGAACCCTGCAGTGGGACGCCCGCCATGCTCACGCCCTGATCGCGCACTTGCTGCCGGTGATCAAGGATGAAGACCAGCGCAAACTGATCGTCGAAGCGTCCGGGCAAGCCGAGCGGCATTTGCAGCCACTGGAAGACAAACTGCCGGTGCAGGCCATTCACATGGACATCACCGACGACAATGTGGTGTGGCAGCGCGATGCGCAACGCCACTGGCAGCTGCAAGGCGTGATCGACTTCGGCGACCTGGTGCGCACCTGGCGCATAACCGATCTGTCGGTGACCTGCGCCGCGCTTCTGCATCATGGCGAGGGCGATCCGTTCTGCATCTTGCCAGCGGTACAGGCGTATCACGCGGTCAATCCGTTACAGCACGAAGAGCTGCTGGCGCTGTGGCCGTTGATCGTTGCTCGCGCGGCGGTGCTGGTGCTCAGTGGCGAACAGCAGGTCAGCATCGACCCGGGCAATGCCTACAGCCGCGACAATCTGGTGCATGAATGGGAAATCTTCCGTGTGGCCACGTCGGTGCCGTTGGCGTTGATGGAGGCGGCGATCCTCACGGCGGTCGGCCAGAATCTTCCGGCCATCGGCAGTGAAGGCTTTGCGCCGCTGTTGCCGAGCCTGGTGGGGCGTGAGTTCGCCTTGATCGACCTGGGAGTGCTCAGCCCGCATTTCGAGGCCGGGAACTGGGAGCAGGAGGGCGTCGACCAGCGCCTGCTGGATGAAGCGGCCGCGGCACATGGCCTGGTGGCCAGTCGTTACGGACAATACCGCTTGTCCCGCACCCGCCCGGACAGCGCCACTGAGCCTGATACTTGCCCGTTGCACGTCGAGTTGCGTGTGCCTCGGGGCACGGCGGTCGAAGCGCCGTTTGCCGGGGTGGTGCATCAGCCATCCGCCGGCGTGCTGCAACTGGACGGCCCGCATTTGAGTCTGCGGCTTTGGGGCGTCACGCCGTCGCTGCACAGCGGCGCTGCACTGGTCAAAGGCCAGGTGCTGGGTTCGGTCAGCGGACCCTTGATCGTGCAGTTGTGCCGTGGCGGGTCGATCGATGCGCCGTTGTTCTGCACGCCATCGCGCGCCGCCGCCTGGCAGGCGCTGTGCCCATCACCTGCCGCGTTGCTAGGGCTGGCTTGTGATGCTGAAGCAGAGCTCGACGGAGTGGCCTTGCTGGCACGCCGCAACGCCAGTTTCGCCCGTACGCAAAAGCATTATTACGTCGACCCACCGCGCATCGAGCGTGGCTGGCGCAACCATTTGATCGACATGCAGGGGCGTTCCTACCTCGACATGCTCAACAACGTTGCGGTATTGGGCCACGGTCATCCGCGCATGGCGGCGGTTGCCAGTCGCCAGTGGTCGTTGCTCAATACCAACTCGCGTTTCAACTACGCGGCCGTGGCCGAATTTTCCGAACGATTGCTGAAACTGTCCCCTGACGGCATGGACCGTGTGTTCCTGGTCAACAGCGGCAGCGAGGCCAACGACCTGGCGATTCGCCTGGCGTGGGCCTACAGCGGCGGCCGTGACATGCTCAGCGTGCTGGAGGCCTACCACGGCTGGACGGTGGGGGCCGACTCGGTGTCGACCTCGATCGCCGACAACCCCAAGGCCTTGAGCAGCCGCCCGGACTGGGTGCATCCGGTGACCGCGCCCAATACCTATCGCGGTGAGTTCCGCGGGCCGGACAGCGCGCCGGATTATGTGCGAAGCGTCGAACACAACCTGGCGAAAATCGCCGGGCAGAAACGCCAACTGGCCGGTTTCATCTGCGAACCGGTGTACGGCAATGCCGGCGGTATTTCGCTGCCACCGGGCTATTTGCAGCAAGTCTATGCAATGGTTCGGGCCCAGGGCGGCGTGTGCATCGCCGACGAAGTGCAGGTCGGCTACGGGCGCATGGGCGATTTCTTCTGGGGCTTCGAAGAGCAGGGCGTGGTGCCGGACATCATCACCATGGCCAAGGGCATGGGTAACGGCCAGCCGCTGGGCGCGGTCATCACCCGCCGGGAAATCGCCGAGGCGCTGGAGGCCGAGGGTTACTTCTTTTCGTCCGCCGGTGGCAGCCCGGTCAGTTGCCAGGTCGGCATGGCCGTGCTGGATGTGATGGAAGAGGAAAAACTCTGGGAGAACGCCCAGGTCGTTGGCGGGCACTTCAAGAAGCGCCTCGAAGCGTTGATCGATATTCATCCGTTAGTGGGCGCGGTGCATGGTTCCGGTTTCTACCTGGGTGTCGAACTGATCCGCAACCGCGAAACCCTGGAGCCGGCCACCGAAGAAACCACCGCACTGTGCGATCGCTTGCGTGAACTGGGGATCTTCATGCAGCCGACCGGCGATTACCTGAACATCCTCAAGATCAAGCCGCCGATGGTCACTTCGCGCCAGAGCGTGGATTTCTTCGTGGACATGCTGTCGAAGGTGCTGGCGGAAGGCTTGTAAACCCAACCCCAAGGAGCGAGCTTGCTCGCGATAGTGGTCTTCCAGTCAAAAAATGGTGACTGATATGGCCTCATCGCGAGCAAGCTCGTTCCTACAGGGGGTGCGGTTTTAATTCGATTGATATCGGCTTTTAATCGATAATTTTTGTAGCTGTGGATTGACGGTGCTTTAAAAGCCGATATTTATCGGATATAAAGTCGCCACAGCCCACGGCGTTTACACATACGCTTCCATTTCTGTCAGGTATCAATGCCACTCTGGAGTCCTGAGCCATGACCACGTTGAACAGCACCCCTCGCGCCGACGGCTTCTATATGCCAGCCGAATGGGCACCCCAAACCCAGACCTGGATGATCTGGCCCGAGCGCCCGGACAACTGGCGCCTGGGTGGCAAACCGGCGCAAGCCGCGCACGTGGCAGTGGCCAAAGCCATCGCCCGATTCGAACCGGTGACCGTGGCGGTTTCCGCCGGCCAGTACGAAAACGCCCGTGCCCGTCTGGACGTGCCGAATATTCGCGTAGTGGAAATGTCCAGCGACGACGCCTGGGTTCGCGACTCCGGTCCGACCTTCGTCATCAACAACAGTGGCGAAGTCCGTGGCGTGAACTGGGATTTCAATGCCTGGGGCGGTTTTGACGGCGGCCTGTATTCGCCGTGGAACCGTGACTCGCAGGTCGGCGGCAAGATCCTCGAGATCGAGCGCAGCCCGCGCTATCGCACCGAAGGCTTCGTGCTCGAGGGTGGCTCGATTCACGTCGACGGCGAAGGCACGCTGATCACCACCGAAGAATGCCTGCTCAACCGCAATCGCAACCCGCACATGAATCGCGCGGAAATCGAAGCGGTCCTGAGTGCGAACCTGGCTGTGGATAAAATCATCTGGCTGCCGGATGGCTTGTTCAACGACGAAACCGATGGCCATGTGGATAACTTCTGCTGCTATGTGCGCCCGGGCGAAGTGCTGCTGGCCTGGACCGATGATCCACAGGACCCGAACTACCCGCGCTGCCAGGCGGCGATGAAAGTGCTGCAAGGCAGCACCGACGCCAAGGGCCGCCCATTCACGGTGCACAAGATGCCGATTCCGGGTCCGCTGTTTGCGACCGAGGAAGAATGTGCCGGTGTCGATCCGGTCGATGGAACCCAGGAACGTAACCCGACTGTTCGTCTGGCCGGTTCCTACGTGAACTTCCTGATCGTCAACGGCGGCATTATCGCGCCGAGCTTTGACGACCCGCAGGATGGCCCGGCCAAGGAAATCCTGCAGAACCTGTTCCCGCAGCATGAAGTGGTGATGGTGCCTGGCCGCGAACTGTTACTGGGGGGCGGCAATATTCACTGCCTTACCCAGCAACAACCAGCGCCGCACAAGGAGTGAGTGAGGTTGTAACATCTTGAGTTGATTGCGAAATCCCTCAGGCTGTCAATCAGCCCGCTGCATTGCACAGAGCCCGCAGCCCGTCAGGGGTGCGGGCTTTTTTGTATCCGCTTGCCCACACTTCAGAAACCTTGGCACAGCTCTTGTATCTCTGCTGTTGTAACTCGGGGAGGGGGAGGACTTCGATGTTCTGTCATAAACCTTGGATAAGTTAGCCGCTCACAAACCGGGAGAGAGCGCGGAAATGAACGCCGAAGTGAATGTAGTGAGTGACAAGGCGTTGCATCCCCTGGCAGTAAACAGCGAATCGCTCCAGATTCTGGCGCACTGGTTCAAGTCCAATGGAACGCGTCAGATCAGCGAAACTGATCCGCGCCGGACGATGATCGAGCGTTACCCCGCTGGTTTATTCAGCGAAGCGGAACTGGATGCGTTGTGGGATGTAATGGAAGGATAAGAAGAACAACAACGGATTGATCAAAAAAAGCGCTGCCGGGATGGCAGCGTTTTTTTTTGCTTACGGATTTTTTCAGTCACCACTGAACATTGTGGGAGCAATTGTCTTAACCCTGCCATTCGACCGATTCAAGCAACAGACTGAAAGTCAATCCGGCGTTTTTCCGGGGCCTCTGTGGCACTAATCTGCCGACATCGAATTTTCCTGAATTTCTGTCGGAGCTTTTCCATGATCCTGCATTACATCTACGACCCATTGTGCGGTTGGTGCTATGGCGCCAAACCGCTGGTGCAGGCTGCCCAGGCTGTGCTGCCCGTGATTGCCCACGGGGGCGGCATGATGACGGGTGCCAATCGGCAAAAAGTTTCGCCACAACTGCGCAGTTACGTCATGCCCCATGACCGGCGCATTGCCGAATACAGCGGGCAGCCGTTCGGTGAGGCTTATTTCGAAGGTTTGCTGCGTGATCACACTGCAGTGTTCGACTCGGCTCCACCTATCGCTGCGGTGCTGGCTGCCGAGCAGATGGGAGGTCGTGGGCTGGAGTTGTTGGGGCGCTTGCAAAGTGCTCACTACGTGGAGGGGCGCCGCATCGCCGACGAATCGGTACTGTTTGAGCTGGCCCACGGCATGGGGCTGGACCGTCAAGCCTTCGAAATAGCCTTCAGGGAGGCCGACACCGAAGGCCATATCCGGAACAGCCGGGCTTTCCTGGCCAAGGTGGGCGGGCAGGGTTTTCCGACCCTGGTGCTTGAGGACAATGACCAATTCACCCTGATCGATATCGGGCCATGGCTGGGCAAACCCCAGGCATTTGCGCAGTGGCTGAGTCAGTCGCTGCCCGATCAGAGGGCATCCAGTTCCGTAGCAGCCTGTGGCCTTGAAGGTTGCACCGATTGAATATTCCTGCCACGTAAAGCAATTTCTTAGACGTTTTATGCCTATTTGTAGAAGATTCACGAAATTGACACATCATTGAGGGCGCGGCTACGATTCGGCCCAACGCCTGTGGCCGACCGCCACGACTCAAAAACAATAAAAGGCCCGCCGCGAGAAATCGTGGGCGGGCCTTTTTGTTTTCGCATTGAAACAAGAGCGCGATAGCGCCGTTTCGACCGTTCGACACAGCGCGTATCAACCGAATCAAGGAAAAAAACAAAATGTTGAACAAGCGAATCAGTCTGATCGCTCTGGGGATGTTGAGCGCTACACAGGCCATGGCGAACGACCAGGCCGAATCCAAGGGTTTTGTTGAAGACAGCAGCCTCAAAGTGTTGCTGCGCAACGCCTACATCAACCGTGACTTCAAAGACGGCAACCCGGATAAATCCGAGTGGGGCCAAGCGGCCATCGGCACGTTCTCGTCCGGCTTCACCCAAGGCACCGTGGGTGTGGGGGTGGACGCTTTCGGGCTGTACGCACTGAACCTGGAACGCAGCGAAGACCGTAGCGGCGCGCAAGGCATCGATTTTTTCAAAAAGGGCGACAGCGG
Source organism: Pseudomonas sp. B28(2017) (assembly GCF_002113025.1). Lineage (GTDB taxonomy): Bacteria > Pseudomonadota > Gammaproteobacteria > Pseudomonadales > Pseudomonadaceae > Aquipseudomonas. The sequence goes on from NZ_NEJH01000008.1 coordinate 143,937, forward strand.
CCAGCCGGCTGACGACCTGTCCAAGGGCGGCGCGGCGATCAAGTTCCGCCTGTCCAGCACCACCCTGACCTACGGCGACCAGATGCCGGCCCTGCCGGTGCTGAACTACGACAACTCGCGCCTGCTGCCGGAAAGCTACACCGGTACCTTGATCACCTCCAGGGAAATCAAAGGCCTGCAACTGGACGCCGGGCGCTTCACCGCCGAATCGCGCAAAAGTGCTGAAGGTCGTGACAGCGGTGGCTTGAAGTCGATCAACGTATTGGGCGGTAGCTACCAGTTCACCGAGCAATTCAAGGCCGCGCTGTACGCTTCCGACGTCGAAGACGTGCTGAAGAAACAATACGTGAACGCCAACTACGTATTCCCGATCGACAAGGATCAGTCCCTGACCCTGGACTTCAACGGCTACCGCACCAAGCTGGAAGATTCCTACGTTCGGGACAACGGTATCACCGGCGACGACAACAAGATCTGGAGCCTGGCCGCCACCTTCATCACCGGCCCGCACTCGTTCACCCTCGCGCATCAGCGCAGCACCGGCGACAGCAACCTGGGTTACGCCTATGGCGGCTACCAGAAAGATCAAGGCCGCATCGGCGACGGTGGCAACACCATCTACCTGGCGAACTCCTACTGGTCCGACTTCAATGCAGAAGACGAACGCAGCTGGCAAGTCGGCTACGGCCTGGACTTCAGCACCTTCGGTGTACCGGGCCTGAGCTACAACGTGGCCTACGTGCGCGGTGACAACATCACCACCTCCACCAGCGAAGGCGGCACCGAGCGCGAAATCTTCAACCAGATCAAATACGTCGTACAAAGTGGCCCGGCCAAAGACCTCAGCGTGAAACTGCGCAGCTCGGTCCTGCGCGTATCGCAGAAGTCGAGCGAGTACAACGTCAGCGGCAACGAAGTGCGTGTGTTTGTGGACTACCCGATCAACATCTTCTGATGATCGGTTGCGGTATCGAGGCCTGATCAAAGGCTGAGAAAGAAAAAGCCCCGACTGGTTCGGGGCTTTTTTCATTGCGCAATCATTACACCACGTAACGAATGTAGTTCCCGCCCCCACCTTTATCCCTTCCAGCAAACTCCATAAATTGAGCTCCAACGCCTCTCCCATCATCCCGACGGGAAGGTCACTGGAGTTTCCCTCATGCCTTTCGTATCTGTACGTATCACCCGCGATGGCGTTACCACTGAGCAGAAAGCTCAGGTGATTGCCGAGATCACTGAAACACTGGAACGCGTCCTCAACAAACGCCCTGACCTGACCCACATCGTGATCGAGGAAGTCGACACCGATAACTGGGGTTACGCCGGAATCACCACCACCCAGTACCGCAAGCAACTGGCCGAGGCGGAGGGGCAGTCATGACGTCGCCCGTCACCATCGATTTCATCTCCGATGTGGTGTGCCCCTGGTGCGCACTGGGGGCGACGGCGCTGGAGCAAGCGATCGAGAACGTGGCCGGGGAAATCTCGGTCGAGCTGACCTACAAGCCGTTCGAGTTGAACCCGGATATGCCGGCCGAAGGTGAGCAAGCGGTCGAGCACTTGATGCGCAAGTACGGGAGAACAGCCGCCGACGTCGCCGCCGGCAAGGCCATGCAGATCGCTCGCGGCGAGGCCATCGGCTTCAAGTTCGATCTGGAGAAGCGCACGCACTTCTACAACACCTTCGATGCACACCGATTGTTGATGTGGGCGTTGCAGGAAGGGCGGCAGGTCGAGCTGAAGAAGGTGCTGCTACAGGCTTACTTCAGCGAAGGCCAGAACCCGAGTGATCAGTCGACGCTGGTGCGTCTGGCGACTGAAGCAGGGCTGGATGGGGCAAGGGCACAAGAGGTGCTGGCGTCCGGCGCTTTCGCAGAAGAGGTGCGAGAACTTGAAGCGTACTACCGGCAGCGCGGCATCAATTCGGTCCCGGCCATGGTGCTGAACGGTCGCCACCTGGTGTCCGGTTCGCAATCGGTCGAGTACTACGAACAGATGTTGCGACAGATGGCCAAGGCACCGGCCGAAGCCTGATTACAGATTTTTACCCCACTTTTAATTGTCAGAGGTCTTCATCATGAGCATTTCGAAAAAAGTCATCGTAATCACCGGCGCATCCCAGGGTCTTGGCGACGGTATGGTCAAAGCCTTTCGTGAACTCGGCTACCGCATCGTCGCCACTTCGCGCTCGATCAAGCCGTCCACCGATCCGGATATTCTCACCGTGGCCGGCGATATCGGCGAACCGGAAACTGCCCGGCGCGTCATCCGTGAAGCGATGTCCCGTTTCGGTCGCATCGATACCCTGGTCAACAACGCCGGGATCTTCATCGCCAAGCCGTTCACCGCGTACACCGCGGAAGACTACGCCAATGTGCTGTCGGTGAACGTCAATGGCTTCTTCTACATCACCCAGCTCGCCATCGTCGAAATGGAAAAACAGGGCAGCGGCCACGTCGTCAACATCACCACCAGCCTGGTGGACCATGCCATCGACGGCGTGCCATCGGTATTGGCATCGCTGACCAAGGGCGGCCTCAACGCGGCAACCAAATCCCTGGCCATCGAATACGCCAAGCGCGGGATCCGGGTGAACGCGGTCAGCCCGGGCATCATCAAGACCCCGATGCACGGCGAAGAAACCCATGCCGCACTGGGCAACCTGCACCCGGTCGGGCACATGGGCGAGATCGATGATATTGCGCAAGCGGTCGTGTACCTGGACGGCGCCAAGTTCGTCACTGGCGAAATCCTGCACGTGGACGGTGGTCAGAGCGCGGGGCACTAAAAGCGCTTTTCCAAACCTCCGGAAACGACAAAGCCCTCGTATTGCTACGAGGGCTTTGTTTTGTGGCTCTAAGAGTCGAATCGCGAGCCACTGGAGGAAATCTGTGGTTTTCCACAGACAGTTGGGTGGGCTTTGGATTTTTTAAGTGAGGTCTATCCAAGCAGGGCGGCTTTGCAGCTCTGCTTGGATAGATACGCGTGGCCCCGAGATGTTGAGGGTGTACGCCTACTCTGTTGCTTCGTGTGCGCCGTCGGATCAACCCCGAAAAGGATTCAGACCTGTCAGCTCTTGCTGGTAACGAATCGATTTGAGTACCGGCAATCTCCACGTCAGCCATAGCAGCCAGTCGGCATAACAGTTTTCAACCAATCGCCGGAACAATGTGGCTGCTTCACCCAACCTCTTCTCGTATCATCAGCGCCTTCGCATCTGGAACGAACTGTGTGAAATCGCCAAATGGAAAAGCTCCGGCTGCCCCTGACGGGACGAAGTGGGACGTAGGCGAGGCTGTCAATCAGCTCTCGTGGGACGACTTGCGCATCATCAAGACGCTCAGTGATTGCGGCAATCGTTCGGCTACGGCCAAGAAGCTTGGCATCAATGTATCCACCGTTTCGCGCCGAGTTGCTCAAGTTGAGCGAACGCTCGGCATCGCGCTGTTCGATCATCGCAAATCAGGGTATCTGCTCACCGCCGAGGGTGCTGAGTTGCGAGCACTCGCCGAGCGAGTGGAGCTGGATATCGTCAGCGTCACGCGGCGTGTTTCACGTTCAGGCCAAGGCCCCCTCGGGAAACTTCGAATTACCACCAGCGACTCGCTGCTGCTGTACTTCTTAACCCCCATCATCGCGGACTTCAAGGCCCTGAACGAGGGGATCACCATCGAGGTGCTGGTGGGCAATGAAACCCTTAGCCTCGCCCGGGATGAATCGGATATCGCGATTCGAGCGACGAGAAAACCTGCAGAAAGCCTGGTGGGCCGTAAACTGGCGAACATTGCCTGGGCACCTTACTGCTGCGCCAAGCAGATGACTGCCTTGCCCCTTTTCGAAGAGGGCCAGGCATGGGTGTCATACTCCTCAGCGCTCTGCGGTTTGAAGGCGACAAGCTATGTCGAAAGCAGAGTCGCTGCTGAGCGCATAGCGTACCGCACCGATTCTGTTGCAGCAGCAAGCGCTGCAATCGCGGCGGGTCTGGGATTTGGATTCCTTCCCTGCATGTTGGGCGACATAACCCCAGGGTTGGTACGCGCCGGTCCGGTGGTGCCAGAGCTTCAGGATGAGTTGTGGCTGCTGACTCACCAGGACATTCGAAAATCGTGGCGAGTCAAAGCATTCATGACCTTCTGCGCCGCCGCCGTGGCCAGTCAAAAGCCCTTGGTCGAGGGGCAATTGATACTCCCGGTCACCTAGATCGAAACCGGGAGTGCAGCTCAGATGTCTCGGGCGCCAATCACGGCCTTGCACACGATCTCAATCAACTGCGGACGCTGGGCAAGTCTCGACACCCCAATGATATTGCTCGCGCACTGAGGCCGCTCAGTGCCATAGGCCGCCTTGCGCACTTTGCCAACCACTGCGAACGCAGCGTCCATGTCCAGCACATAAAGCGTTTCCTCGACAACATCCTGCAGCGTTGCGCCATACAGCGCGAGCAGCTTCGAAATGTTGTCGTAAGAGACCCGCATCTGCTCTCCCATCGAAGAGAAATCACTGGGCTTACCGTCGGCGTTCAGCGGCGCCGGGGCTATCAGATTACCTGCCTCATCATGGTTGAATTGACCTGATACATAGATCTCGTTTCCTACCCGTCGTGCCTGCGGATAGCCGTAGGCCTCCTCCCAGGAAACGCCCCAGTAGGCGGTCTGCTTGTTGAACGGTTGTGAAGCTGCCATTGCATTCTCCTGCACATGACGGACCGGCTTGATCCGAATGGGTGGGCGAATGCTAGCAGCGCGATCGCGTATTCAATGGCTCAAAAATGAGCCGGCAGGAGCGCAAAAATGCGCCACCGACAGGCGCGATGTTTCGTTATCTTTTGCTCGTCCTCAAGCAACGACGCTGAGGGGGGCACTCGTGGCTACGGTAATGCCTGCAAGGTGCGGGACCCGAGACTGGTGCGATTGAACATCATCAAGCCGAAAGGAAACAAAAATGAACAATCCTAAAACTGAAGTCCTGACTCCGCTTAATAGCCAGCTGATCTTCATCGATCAGCAGCCACAGATGGCCTTCGGCGTTCAGAGCATTGACCGGCAAACGCTGAAAAACAATACCGTTGCCTTGGCCAAGGCAGCGAAGATTTTTAATGTCCCCACCACCTTCACCACGGTTGAGACAGAAAGCTTCTCAGGTCACACCTACCCCGAGCTACTCGCTGTGTTCCCGGACGCCCCGCTGCTGGAGCGCACCTCCATGAACTCCTGGGATGATCAGAAGGTACGCGACGCACTCAAGAGAAATGGTCGCAACAAGATCATCGTCTCCGGCTTGTGGACCGAGGTATGCAATGCCACCTTCGCCCTGTCGGCAATGAACGATGCCGGCTATGAAATCTATATGGTTGCAGACGCCTCCGGCGGCACCACCAAAGAAGCCCACGATTACGCCATGCAGCGCATGATCCAGGCCGGCGTGGTACCGGTGACCTGGCAGCAGGTGCTGCTGGAATGGCAACGGGACTGGAAGAACCGCGACACCTACGACGCCGTAATGGAACTGGTAAAGGAACATTCTGGTGCATATGGCATGGGCGTCGACTACGCCTACACCATGGTGCACAAGGCGCCTGAACGCGTTCAGCATGGCCCCACCCTGGCGCCTGTCGCTGCATCTGTCTGAACCATCGCCAGCCCCTGCCCTGGGGGCTGTTCACAGACTTGCGAAGGGTGCGCGGTCGACTGAACCGAGTCAACGAGCCTGGCCTGGAACCTCTGGGGATTTCCAATGCCCAGCGCTGTTCGAGTCAGGCGCTCGCATCCTGTTACCTGGATTAATGGATGTGTATGAACAAGGACAAATCTACCGTGCTGGCGACTCTCACACTGGCTTCGACAGGGCAGCTCAAATCCTGGCAGATAAGAACTGCCAAACAACTGATGCTGGACAGGCTGGATACCGGCATCTCAGTGACTGAACTAGCCGAAGCTTGCGCATTGTCGCGTAGTCACTTCTCACGCAGGTTCAAGGAAAGCACCCGGATGTCCCCGCAGCGATGGCTGCGTGAACAGCGGGTCATGAAAAGCAGAGAGTTATTGAAGGCTTCCACGATGTTGCTCACAGAGATCGCGCTGGAATGCGGCTTCAGCGATCAATCTCACTTCTGCCGTACATTCGTGAAGGCTGAAGGCATGACACCGAAGGCTTGGCAGCAACAAGCAATCTGCCCGATTCCGGTCGTTGCTTGAGACGGTAAGGCATCATCAACGCGCGGGCGAGCCCAAGCGGACTGAGGTGTAACCCCCTTGAAAATCAATTTGTTACAGCTACAGACGATTTTTTAAAAAACTTGCGCGCCAAATTATTGAGCGAAAACTTATTGTGCATTGTTAGCGCGCAAACATTTAAAGCGCTAGCAGAGTGCTCCGAAGACATTCAAAAGTGAGGAAAGCCATGAAAGTTCTCTACACCGCAGTCGCAACCGCAACCGGTGGTCGTGATGGCCGAGCCATCTCCAGCGACAACAACCTCGACGTGAAACTGGCCACTCCGAAGGAATTGGGTGGTGCCGGTGGTGATGCCACCAACCCTGAGCAACTGTTCGCCGCTGGTTACTCGGCCTGCTTCATCGGTGCACTGAAGTTCGTCGCCAGCCAGAGCAAACGCAGCATTCCAGCCGACGCCTCGATCACTGCGCGGGTCGGCATTGGCCAGATCCCAGGCGGCTTTGGCCTGGATATCGACCTGAACATCAACCTGCCAGGCCTGGAGCAAGCCGATGCACAAGCGTTGGTGGAGGCGGCCCACCAAGTGTGCCCGTACTCCAACGCAACCCGTGGCAACGTCGATGTCCGTCTGCACGTCACCGTCTAACTTCCCGCCTCACCAGAAACAGGAGATATGAAATGAACGTTTTGACCAAAACACTCGTTGGCTCGCTCCTTGCTTTGTCGATCGGTAACGCATTCGCTGACTCTGGCGTCGAACACAACACCCAGGCATTCCTCGATGCATTGAACTCAGGCAGTGGTAAACCCATCGAGCAGCTTTCGCCGAAGGACGCCCGCGCGGTACTGACCGGCGCTCAGGCCGGGGTAAAACTGACACTGCCCAAGGCGGATGTCAGCGAGAAGACCATCACCGTCGACGGCCAGGACATCAGCTTGACCATCGTGCGTCCGGCGGGTGTGAAGGGGACCTTGCCTGTGTTCATGTACTTCCACGGCGGTGGTTGGGTGCTCGGTGACTTCCCGACCCATGAGCGGCTGGTGCGCGATCTGGTCGTCGGGTCCGGGGCGGTGGCGGTGTTCGTCAATTACACCCCGTCCCCTGAAGCGCACTACCCGACGGCGATCAACCAGGCCTACGGGGCAACCAAATGGGTGGCCGAGCACGGCAAGGAAATCAATGTCGACGGTAAGCGCCTGGCGGTAGCGGGCAACAGCGTCGGCGGCAACATGGCAGCCGTGGTCAGCCTGATGGCCAAGGATAAAGGTACCCCGGCCATTAAGTACCAGGTGCTGCTGTGGCCAGTGACCGACGCCAACTTCGAGACAGCGTCGTACAACCAGTACGCCGAGGGGCACTTCCTCACCAAGAACATGATGAAGTGGTTCTGGGACAACTACACCACCGACCCCAAGCAACGTGCCGAGATCTACGCCTCGCCGCTGCGCGCTACCACTGAGCAGTTGAAAGGCCTGCCGCCAGCGCTGGTCCAGACCGCGAGTGCCGATGTGCTGCGTGACGAAGGGGAAGCCTACGCTCGCAAACTGGACCAAGCCGGCGTGCCGGTCACTGCGGTGCGCTACAACGGCATGATCCATGACTACGGCTTGCTGAACGTGGTCAGCCAGGTTCCGGCGGTACGCTCTGCAATGCTGCAGGCTTCCGAAGAGCTAAAAGTTCATTTGAAGTGACCCCCCCACTCAGGACCGGAGATGTATGCCATGAACTGGTCATCATCGCCGGAAACGAAAAACCCGCTAAACAGCGGGCCTTTTCGTTTCCGGTTTAGCGTTAGCAGCCCTCCGCCAAGGGCACCTATGGGTTGTGGATTCAACCGGTCGACTGCTGCCCTTCGCGACAGGCAGAAACGGCCAGAAGCAGCCGGTGGACGGAGCGATAGCAAATGAGTAGCTATGCTTGGTCTACTGCTGGAACTGATTGAGCAGATTGGGCTTTCCGTCCATGGTGTATAAACCCCTTCAGCGGTCACCCGACGGTCACAATGCCCGGCCTGGTCAGGGATAGACGACAGAACAAGGAATGTTATCCACCAAGCCCGTGAAGGCGTCATCACCCCACTTGGGGTCTATTTAGAGTTAGGCCCAAAGAGGAGCCCGCCATGACCGTAGTCGATCGCCTCAGGTATTTGCGCGTCGTTCTGGTTTTGGCTGGCCTCGCGTGCCTTGCTCTCTACCCACTTATGTTGTTCTGGCCGTCCGGCTGGGCCTGGCACGTCGGTCACTCGGACTACCCGATGATGATCGTTGGCATCTACGCCACACTTGGCGTGTTCTTGATCCTGGCCGCACGTGATCCATTAGCCAATCAGAGCCTAATCTGGTTCACCGTGTGGTCTAGCGCCGTACATGGAGGAATCATGGCCGTCCAGGCGGTCACCCAGCCGGAGCAAATGGGGCACTTGGCAGGTGACGTGCCGGCGCTCTTCATCGTGGCGGTTGCCTTGGCCATCTTGACGCCCCGCTCGCAATTGGCCGCTAGGCCCCGGACACACAATGGGGCCTAAGAGCAGGTTTGACTGTCAGGATCGGGACGAAAATCGCGTCTACGCAAATTTTTGGTGTGCCAATCAACCAACGCCGACAGATCTTACGTAGCAACGCAGACTATAAAACGGCGCATGCGTTTTCACACAGTCTGGGCCGGTTGCTGCCAACCAGGGAGGGCCGCAATTTCCATCGCGGCTCGATAAAGACCTACGCTGGACAACTCCACAATATTTTTCAAGCAGCTCAAGAGCTTAGGATGGTGTGGACACGAAGCGGGGAACGAACGGGGAAAATTGAAGAAGGCTGGAGCCAGAAACGAAAAAGGCTCACCGTAAGGTGAGCCTTTTTCGTTGTTCTATATGGTGCCGGCACCAGGAATCGAACCCGGGACCTACTGATTACAAGTCAGTTGCTCTACCATCTGAGCTATACCGGCGTGTCAGGGCGACGATTATAGCGATTGGTTGGCTTCTGTAAACCCCTGAATTTTGACTATTTTTGCGCGAGCTTCAGGTCAGGCGCGCAGCAGGGTTTTCTTGAGTTTCTGAATGGCTTTCCAGGCTCGACTGTTTTGCATCGCGCGTAGCTGTGCTTCGGCCTGTTCGGCGCGTTGCAGGGCGGCGGCGAGTTGGTGTTCGGTGTCGCCGACGGGGTGGCTGAAGTTGTGGCCTTTGCAGAACTGGAACTCGTCCAGGTTGCACGGCGGGATGTCGAAGGCGGGTTTGAGGTTCAGGTGTTCTTCGGCGAGGTAGTAGGTGTTGATGCCGTCGAACAGGATGGACTGGTAGCCGGCGCCGGTGACGAGGGTTTCCCAGGTCTGGTCGCGCTCCCACGGGGTTTCGATGAGGATGATCCATGGCCGCCATTGGCTGAAGTCCATGCCGCGCAGGACGGTCTCTTCGTGGCCTTCGACGTCGATCTTCAGGAAGTGAATGTCGCGGCCCCGGGCGTGTTCTTCGCAGATGGACGTCAGGGTGCGGGATTGGACGGTCTGGCTGCGCACGTCCATGCCGGCGTCTTTGTGCATTTGCGCCATGGCCGGGTCGGCGGTCGAGAGGCCGGTGCCGGCGATGCCGTAGAAGGTCAGGCTGTCGGCGCTTTCGCCGGCCACGCATTGCAGGTTGGTGTCTTTGGGGCGTTGTTGACACAGGGCTTGGTAGTAGTTGGGCATCGGTTCGACGTTGATGCCAGTCCAGCCATGGTCATAGAACGCTTTGGTGACCGAGTCATGGGTGGGATCGTTTGCCCCGACGTCGATGTAGAAGCCGTTCTCGACGGTTTTGAGGGCGCGCCACAGGCGTATGTCTTCGAAATTCTGTGCGTAGGAAATGAACGTCACTGGCGCATCCTGTCGGAAGAATGTTCTTGTTCGTGGCCGCGCTGCTGGCGCCCTTGCGTGTGTGTATAACAAGAGTAATGGAACGGTGCAAATTCCCCTGTCCGCGGTCCGGGATTAGGCGTTTATGTCCTTTTCGTAGAGTGCTTATGCACAATGGAATTGGCAATGCACGGGGTTTAGGCCGAATTTGTGGATCCGTTCTCATTTGTCTGCAAATGCCTGTTTTTTCGATTTTTTATGCGTGTGTACAAAATATGAACAGTATTGTTTTTGCCCTGAAACTGGCATGAATCTTGGATCCACGACAATTCCATCAACAGAGTTATCCACAGGCTGGGCGTGTTTAAGTGCGTTCGGCCAGGAGCAGAAAATTACGCGGCGTGATCGGGGTTTTGCAGAAGGTGCCGAGGCGGACGCTGTAGCCCTGTTCGGCGAGGAAAAGTGCCCGGTCAAGGACCAGCCAAAGCTCCAGCGGACGTCGGAAAAGTCCGCGTAGTAGCTCAAGGTTGCGCACCTCGGCCAGTCGCTGCCAACCGGCTGTTTCGAGGGCTGGCCAATCTTGCGGGCCGATTGTGGATAACTCTTTGAGTGCGGCCAGGTGATGGCAGTAATCGGCGAAGGGTTTGTCCAGCCAGGCACTGGGCAGGGAAGGGGTTGGCAGATACTCGTCAACGCCGCGCAGTTGCCGTTGCAGCAAGTCGAAGCCCAGACGCCGGGCCATGGAGGTGTCGCGTTGACGTCGCACGCGGGCACCAGCGGTAACGGTTTCGCTCATGGGCAACGCAAGGTCGTCGAGGGAAAGCTGTAAGCCGGAGCCTTGGGCGACCGAGGAAATCGGCGAGTATTCGGCAAGACTGATCCGGTTGTAGCAGCACGGGGCAATGGCGAGTTGTTTGCAGCCTTTCGCGCTGGCGAGTTGAATCAGCCGCACATGCAAATCACCGCAGGCGTGAAGCGCGACGGGCGTGTGAACCGCACTCAGTAAAGAAGCTGCGTTTGCCGCGAGCACATCCTGTTCAATATGCAGCGCGTGCAGGTGATGGCGCTGGCTGAGTGCCTGGCCGCCGGTTACCAGGGCCGAATCGTATTCCAGGCATGTCAGTTGCTGCCCCGGTTGCAGCAGGCGGCGCCCCAGGTGTCCCTTGCCCGAGCACCAGTCCAGCCAATGCTGCGTTGCCTCGGAAAACTGCAACCGGCTGGCGAACGCTTCGATCTGTTGCCATTTGCGCCCCGGCACATCGACGTTCAATCGATGGCCGGCCGTTTCGAGCGTGCGTGCAGGCAATTCATCCACTGCACTCAAAGCAACAGACTTCGTTGCCAGCGATGTAAAGGGGTCGGGTGCGTGCAGTAGAGCCGGCTGGTTGTGAGCGTTTTCGGCGTCGTCCAGCGTTCGTCCGCGTAGCCATGCGGCCAGCTCCGGGTAGGACGCCTCCCAAGGTAGTTGCAGATAAGTGAACGGGCGAGGTTTCCACAACGCCTGATGCTCTGTGAGAAAAGCATTCAGCGCAGTGAAACGGGCGAGTAGCGCCTCGCCCGTCAACACGCAATCCTCAACGCCCTTGGCAGGCATCGACGCGCAACCAGCGTTCCAGCAACTTGAAACCACGCACCAGCACATAGGCCATCAGCAGGTAGAACATGCCCGCGGCGAAGAAGATCTCCACCGGCAGGTAGGTCCGGGCAATGATGGTGCGGGCCATGCCGGTCAGTTCCAGCAAGGTCACGGTGCTGGCCAGGGCACTGGCCTTGAGCATCAGGATCACTTCGTTGCTGTAGGCCGGCAGGCCGATGCGCGCGGCGCGCGGCAGCATGATGTAGAACAGCGCTTTGGGTCTGGACATGCCCAGCGCCCGTGCCGCTTCGATCTCGCCCGGTGGAATCGCCTGAATGGCGCCGCGCAGGATTTCCGCAATGTAGGCCGCAGTGTGCAGGGTCATGGTTGCTGTGGCGCACCAGAACGGATCGCGCAGATACGGCCACATCGAGCTGTTACGGATCACGTCGAACTGCGCCAGGCCGTAGTAGACCAGGAACAGTTGAACCAGCAGCGGCGTGCCCCGGAAAAAGAAGATGTAGCCGTAGGGAAATGCCCGCACCCACCACAGGCGCGACGAACGGGCGATGCCCAGCGGAATGGCCAGCAGCAATCCGGCGATCACGGCGATGGCCACCAGTTCCAGGGTCAGCGTTGCGCCCTGGGCCAGCTTCGGCAGCCACTTGATGATGACTTCCCAGTTCATTGAGCGCTCCTCGCGAAGCCGCGAGCGGCGCGTTTTTCCATGAAGTGCATGCCGGTCATGGCAAGAATCGTCAGGCCCAGGTACATGAACGCGGCCACCATATAGAAGGTGAACGGCTGTTTGGAGACGGTCACGCCGATTTGTGCGTGACGCATGATTTCTTCCAGGCCGATCACCGATACCAGCGCGGTGTCTTTCATCAGGATCATGAACAGGTTGCCCAGGCCGGGCAGGGCGATACGCCACATCTGCGGCATGATCAGCCGGGTGAAGATGCGCAGTTTCGACAGGCCCAACGCCACGCCTGCTTCGCGGTGACCCTTGGGGATGGCGAGGATCGCCCCCCGAAACACTTCCGTGGCGTAGGCGCCAAAGCACAGGCCCAGAGCAATCACACCGGCGGCGAAGGCATTGAGTTCAAGGTCGGGGTTGCCGAAGAACTCGCCCAGGGCACGCATCAGGTTGACCGTGCCGAAGTAGATCAACAGCACCCAGAGCAATTCCGGGATGCCGCGAACCAGGGTCGAATAGGTGCCGCCAAGCCATTGCAGCGGCTTGTACGGGGAAGTCTTGGCCAAGGCGCCGAGCAGACCGAGCACCAGTCCCAGGCACAGGGCCGAGAGCGCCAGTTTCACAGTCATCAGCGCGCCAGCGGCGAGCGCCGGGCCGAATCCGTAGAGGTCGATAATCATGGATTTCTTTTCAAATCGCGGCAGGCAATGCCGAGAACCGGCGCCGTCAAACGGCGGCGCCGGTCAGGCAGTCAGAATCAATAGATGCTGAACGGGAAGTACTTGTCGTTGATTTTCTTGTAGGTGCCGTCAGCGACGATTTCTTTGAGCGCGGCGTTCAGCTTCTCGCGGATCGGGTCCTTCTTGCGCACGGCAATACCGATCTTGTCGCTTTCTTCCACCGGATCGCCCTTGAACTCGTAGCCACGGCCAGCGTCGCTTTTCAGCCACTCGTAGTTGACGTATTTGTCGGCCAGGATGCCGTCCAGACGACCCGAGGTCAGGTCGAGGTAAGCGTTTTCCTGGGTGTCATAGAGCTTGGTTTCAACGCCCGGCATGTTGTCTTCGAGCCAGGTGCCGGCCAGAGTCGCGCGCTGGGCGCCGATCACTTTGCCCTTCAGCGCATCCTTGTCGGTCTTGAAGTCGACGTCTTTCTTGGCGATGAACTGCAGCTTGTTGGAGTAGTACGGGTCGGTGAAGTCCACCGCTTGCTTGCGCTCGTCGGTGATCGACATCGAGGAGATCAGGAAGTCGAACTTCTTGGCGTTCAGGGCCGGGATGATGCCGTCCCAGTCGGAGGTGACCACGGCGCACTCGACTTTCATCTTGGCGCACAGGGCGTCGCCGATCTCTTTGTCGAAGCCGACGACATTGCCACTGGCATCTTTATTGTTGAACGGCGGGTAAGCCGCTTCGATGCCCATCTTCAGGGTTTCGGCCATGGCACCGGCGCTGAATGCCAGGGTGACGGCGGCAGCCAGGAAGACCTTTTTGTACTTCTGCATGTGGATAGCTCCGTTAGCGGTTGCTGGACATGAATTGTTTGCAGCGCGCCGAAAGCGGGTTTTCAAACACCTGCTGTGGCGATCCTTGCTCTTCTACCAGGCCCTGGTGGAGGAATACCACTTCGCTGGAAACCTGGCGGGCGAAGCCCATCTCGTGGGTCACGAGCAGCATGGTGCGGCCTTCTTCGGCCAGTGCGCGGATGACATTAAGTACTTCCTGGACCATTTCCGGGTCAAGCGCGGAGGTCGGCTCATCGAACAGGATGACTTTGGGCTGCATGGCCAGGGTGCGGGCAATCGCCGCCCGTTGTTGCTGGCCACCGGACAGTTGCGCGGGGTAGGCATGGCGCTTGTCGGCGATGCCGACCTTGGCCAGCAGGGCTTCGGCGACTTCAATGGCTTCGGCCTTGCTCTGGCCGAGCACGCGGCGCGGGGCTTCGATGATGTTGTCGAGCACGCTCATGTGCGGCCACAGGTTAAAGTTTTGAAACACAAAACCGATTTCGCTGCGCAGGCGATTGATCTGCTTGCCGTCGGCGGCCACCAGTTCACCGTTCTTCGCGGCCTTGAGCTTGAGTTCTTCGCCGGCGACCAGGATCTGGCCCTGGTGCGGGTTTTCCAGCAGGTTGATGCAACGCAGGAACGTGGACTTGCCGGAGCCGGAAGAACCCAGGATCGAGATCACATCGCCGTCGCGGGCGGTCAGCGAGATACCCTTGAGCACCTCCAGCGAACCGTAGCGTTTGTGCAAGTTGCGGATTTCAAGCGCGGGCGTGGCCTCAGCCATGTGCGTTCCTCATATATGTTGCGCTCCTGCTGTTGGCGGCCTTCCTGGCGAGGCGGCCAACCTAGCATAGCGTTTCAATGGCAGCCAACAGCGCTACGGACGGTAAACGGCTGGCGTGTGGCAGGTTGTCGCATCGGCGCAGCAGACTGTCGCCCCATCAACAACCGAACAGCCGTTTGAACCTTGCCTGTCGATAAAAAGCGCGGTGGCTGTCGCAAAAAAGGGCGCGATGTTGCCAGCTTTGGCGGGGGGTTGGAAGCGCTATCCGGCCGAATGTGGCAGATCCGCACTTTTATCGTGCGCCGTGTCGTTTTTAGGTGTGTTTCCGGTGCGCAGATTCGTTCCCAAAGTGAGTCGCAGGGTAACGTTTTGGCAAAGTGCCATTAATTTCAAGGGCTTGCGATGACTGTCCGGTCAGGTCGAAATCGCCGGGGTAGACGCTTTTGAAACATTTTGGCGCAATTATTGCGTGCGGATTCCGGAACACCCCGTTGATTTCTTTTTACAAGAAGGACATCCAAACGGGATGCACGCATTCGCTTTTCCTTACAAAGGTAGTTTCAATGAGCAGTACCCAAAGCTCTAACGGCCTCGAACAGGGGCTCAAACCGCGTCATGTGACCATGCTGTCGATTGCCGGGGTTATCGGTGCCGGCCTGTTCGTCGGCTCTGGTCACGCCATCGCGGCCGCAGGCCCGGCAGTGCTGTTGGCCTACGCTGCCGCCGGCATGCTGGTGGTGTTGGTGATGCGCATGCTCGGTGAAATGGCGGTTGCATCGCCGGACACCGGCTCGTTCTCGACTTATGCCGATCGCGCGATCGGTCACTGGGCCGGTTTCACCATCGGCTGGCTCTACTGGTGGTTCTGGGTCCTGGTGATCCCGTTGGAAGCCAACGCCGCCGCGACTATCCTGCATGCCTGGTTCCCTGGCGTGGACATCTGGGCCTTCGCCTTGGTCATCACCATGCTGTTGACCGTGACCAACCTGTTCAGCGTGAAGAACTACGGTGAATTCGAGTTCTGGTTTGCCCTGATCAAAGTGTTGGCCATCATCGGTTTCATTGTTCTGGGCCTCATGGCGATCTTCGGCTTCCTGCCGGGCAGCCAGGTCAGCGGTGTTTCGCACCTGTTCGACACCCAGGGCTTCCTGCCAAACGGCATGGGCGCAGTGTTGGGTGCCATCCTGACCACCATGTTCTCCTTCATGGGCACCGAGATCGTGACCATCGCGGCCGCGGAATCGAAGAACCCTGGCAAGCAAATCTCCAAGGCCACCAACTCGGTGATCTGGCGGATCGGCTTGTTCTACCTCGTATCGATCTTTATCGTCGTGGCCCTGGTGCCCTGGAACGACCCGGTACTGGCAAGCCTGGGCTCTTACCAGACTGTGCTTGAGCGCATGGGCATCCCTAACGCCAAGATGATCGTCGACATCGTGGTACTGGTCGCTGTGACCAGCTGCCTGAACTCGGCGCTCTATACCTCGTCGCGGATGTTGTTCTCCCTGGGCAAGCGCGGCGATGCGCCGGCCATGTCCACCCGCACCAACAATAGTGGCACGCCATACTGGGCGGTGATGCTGTCCACTGGCGCGGCGTTCCTGTGCACCTTCGCCAACTACGTGGCACCGGCGGCGGTGTTCGAGTTCCTGCTGGCCAGCTCCGGTGCCATCGCGCTGCTGGTGTACCTGGTGATCGCGATTTCGCAACTGCGCATGCGCAAACAGCGTATGGCTCGTGGCGAGAAAATCGTCTTCAGCATGTGGCTGTTCCCGGGCCTGACCTACGCGGTGATCGCATTCATCGTCGGTGCCCTGACCATCATGCTGTTCCAGGAAGCCCATCGTGTGGAAATCCTCGCGACCGGTTTGCTCAGCGTGCTGGTGGTGGCTGCCGGTTTGATCGTGGATCGTCGTCGCAAGCTGGAAAAAAGTGGCGCGGTGGTGTTGAACTGATCCATACCGCGTAACGCAGAACGGCCGCTGTCAGTGATGACAAGCGGCCGTTTTTGTTTGAGTCGTAACCTTTACTCGGCTAGTTCTTCCGACGTATCCAGCGACTGGCGGTAGACGTCCAGTGCGTCACCGAAGTCAGTAATGAACTGCGGGTCGCTCGGCCATGCCTGGGCAGCGTCGCGGTCCATGCCGTCGGCCCACATGCGGTAGTCGATCAGCATGTCGGCGGCCAGGTGGGTGGCTGCCATGCCTTCGTCGTCGGCGTTTTCCATGTCCAGCAGTTCTGGATGGTCGATGATGATGAAGGCGAGATCCGTCAGCAGCACGGAGAGCATTTCGCTGCGGCTGATGGCTTCCGCGTCGCGCATTTTGCTGAACATCGCCAGGGTGTATTCCGGGATCGGCTCCGGGAGATCCAGGTCGCTGTCCAGTGCCAGGGGTTTACGACCGACCATGCGGATTTGCTTGGCTTTGGCTTTTGCGCGTTTGGCGCGTTTCTGTTGCTTGTTCAGGGAGGCCATGGGAACTCAGTTCGGTTTCTGTTGGGTTTGCGCGGCAATGGCGTCGGACGCCGCCACGTAGTCAGCCTGGAAGGCCGGTGATTCGATCCACGCCAGGGCGCCGGTCTCGTCGGTTTCAGTGGACCATTGGCGATACTCGATCAGCGCGGCAAGGATGAAGTCCATCGCGCCTTCTTCGCCTTCCTGCTCGTACACCAGTTCCAGCAGCGGGTCTTCGAGGAAGGCCGTGCACATGGCTTGCTGGCTGGTCTTTTCGGCGTCGATCATTTTCTTGAACAGTTCGGTCAGGTCCACCGATTCGAAGTCGATGCGATCATCGTTCGGGTCCAGTTCGACCGGTGCGGCAGCTCGCTGGGTGCGGTTCTGCTTGGCCTTGGCCTTGGCGCGGGAGGCGCGTTTGTGCTGTTTGTTGGCGGAGGCCATGGTCGTTGTTCCGTAATCCGTTGAAAGGGGCGGGTGGCTCAGCTGCGTGGCACCGTTCGCCCGGGTGTGCCGGGGGCCAGCTCGCCGTTTTGCAGCCAGGACAATGCAATGGGCCATAGTGTGGCTTGGTATGCGCTGCGAAAAAAGGCGAAATGCCCAACTTCTTTTTCGCCGATGTCTTCTGGGGCTATGCGCAGGTGGGTGTTTGTGCTGCCGGTGAAGTAGGCGAGCAGGCGTTCTATCGCCGGGATCGTGCCATAGGGATCGTCGCTGATGCTGATGGCCAGGGCTTTTGCGGTGACGGCGGCGAAGTTCCTGACATGGATCTCCTGGCCACTTGGGCGCTTCTCGTAGCGAGCGGTGGGCGTGCTCCAGTCGCGGACTACACCGGCAGGTGTGTCTTCCAGCCAGCCGAGTCGTTTGCCGGGGAAGTAGCCGCACAGCATCGTCACCAGCGGCATCACCACATGCCACTTGCCGAACATCCGCCAGCGATGAGCGGGCGCATAGTCGCGCCAGTAAGCGAATTGTGCGCCGACCGTCACCAGATGCCGGATGAGTTGTCCGGAGGCTCCCAGGCCTGCTGCACAGCCACCAAAGCTGTGGCCGACCACATTGATCGGCTGCTCGGGGAACTCACGCTGTCCGCGCTTGAGCATCGCCTCGAAATCCAGCGTGCCCCAATCGGTCCATGAGGCCTGAAGTCCCTTGAGCGATGCTGGCCGCGACTCGCCGATGCCGCGGTAGTCATAGGTGATGACATCGAAACCGTGGGCGAACAGGTAGTCGGCAAAGCGCGAGTAATGGCGACAACGGACCGAGGTGGCGGCATTGATGATTACGACCGGGCGGGCGGCGTCCCGAGAAGGGTGCCGCCAGGTGAAGCCGCCGAGGATGAAACCGTCCGAGGCGGTTTCCTTGAACGGTTTACCGGGCGTGGTAGTCGGCCGTGGCAACTCGGTATGATTGGGGGCTAGTGAAGGCGTGTCCGGCAAATTCATTGGCGTCAGTCCTTTGCGGGTAGCTGCCAACGATAGTCTTCATGGCGTTGATGAACAATCCGTTCGCCTCAACGCAGGGGTTGATCGAGCAGCCGCTCTTCAAGTGCCGCCCGTTCCCGATCCAGCTCGTTACGGAGCTCCTCCTCAGTTGGCAGGACAAGCTTGTACTTGCTGGCGAACAGTTGTTCGTTTCCTTCAAGCACCGAGTAACGCACCACGGATTCATCCTTTTGCGCACACAGAATGATGCCGACAGTGGGGCCGTCTTCCACGCCGCGTTTCAGGTCGTCGTACATGCGTACGTACATGTCCATCTGCCCCACATCCTGATGGGTCAGTTCACCGCGCTTGATATCGAAGATGACGAAGCACTTGAGCAGGTAGTTGTAGAACACCAGATCGATGTAGAAGTCTTTGCTGTCGGTACTGATGCGTTGCTGGCGGGCAATGAACGCGAAGCCCTTGCCCAGCTCCAGCAAGAAGCCTTGCAGTTGTTCGATCAACGTTTGTTCGATCTCGCTTTCCTGAAGCTTTCCGGCATTAGGTAAACCAAGAAACTCCAGCACTACCGGATCACGGATGAAATCCCGAGGGCTGGCTTTCATGTTCTGAATGTGGGTGGCGGCTTCCTGCTTGACGCTGCCGCGATCGCGGCTTGCCAGCAGGCGCTCGTAATACAGTGTGTTGATCTGGCGTTCCAAGGCGCGGCTTGACCAGTTTTGGGTGGCTGATTCGTTCATGTACCAGAGACGAGCGCTGTCGTTGTCGACCCGAAGCAGGCGGCGGTAGTGGGTCCAGCTCAATTCGGAACGCACTGCGTTCCAAATTGGAAAAGTTTGATAAAAATCCCGCATGTAACGCAGGTTGCGCTCGTCAAAACCTTTGCCGAAGTCGGCACTGAGCACCTTCGCTAAAGTGGCCAGTAAGCGTTTGCCATATCTCGCCCGCCGAGCCCCTTCCTGCTCGAACTCGACAATATGTCGCCCGATCTGCCAACAGGTCTGCACTTGAACGGTATCGACCGCCCGAAGCGCCTTCTGACGTGCCTGATGGATCAATTTGCCAAGGTTGCCAAGTAGTGATGCGAGATAGGGGTCGTGAGTGTCGTTGGGTGTGAGGGCCGTCATGAGGTCTTCCGCAGCAGGTTGAGCAGCGAAAGAGAATGACCAGTGAGTGCCTTTCGAAGATGCCGGGCGTTACTGAGAAACTGGCAGGAAATACCGGATTCGCCGGCAGGACGGGTCTAAATCCGGGCGAGGGCTGAGGAACAAATGGTGTAGTACGTTTCGTACTCAGGCCAAATCAATCTAAAACCCCTCACTCCACCCGGAAATCCAAAGGGTGTAACCATTGGGTTCTGCAGAACCCGGGAGGCGTCATCATGAAACCCCTCCATTCACTCCTGTTGCCTCTCACTGCCGTCGGCGTGCTGATGTTTCCATCGATGTCGCCCGCCGTCAGCCTTGATCCAGTCGACAGTGCTGGCGTAGTGGTGCAGCGCCAGGAGCAAAACGGCATCGCCTACCTGTCCGGCGGTATCGGCGAGGATGAGTCCAGGGCCATCCAGCAGACCACCGGCTATAACCTGCACATGACGTTCTCGGTCGGATCGCAAAATGAATACATTTCCGACGTGAGCGTCGTTATTCAGAAAGCCCCGGGGCAAACGGTGCTGACGCTCAATGACGCCGGTCCACTGGTTTACGTGAAACTGCCTGCCGGTAAATACACAGTCATTGCGACGCGCAACGGCGAAACACGGCATGACGTTGCCAATGTTGGCAGCGGTGAAGCCCGTAGCCTGGTTTTCCACTGGAAGGATGCGAGTTGACGAGAGGCTCTGAACCATGGGGCGCAAGTGAACCCTGAACTCTGCGATTCAGGGTTTTTCGTTTTTAACACTCGCGTACGCCTGGATGAGTGCAACGCGTAAAGGGTTGGTTTCTACGCTGAGTAGCTTGATGGCCAAGGCGCAGCAGACCACGATCAACATGGGTTTGATCAATCGTGGTCCGACCCGGACAGCGGCCCGTGCACCCAATTGGGCGCCGACGAAGGCCGCCAAAGCCATGGCTATGGCTATCGGCCAGATAATCACGCCTTTGGTAATGAAGACCGACAGAGAGCCTAGATTGCATGAGGCGTTGGCAAGTTTGGTAAAACTCATGGCCCGCATCATGCCCAAACCGCAGAGCAGGACAAATCCGACAATAAAGAATGAGCCCACACCGGGGCCAAATATGCCGTCGTAAAAGCCCAGGATCGGCGCCACGGTAAACGAAAAGAGCAGAACACCGATTCTTTTGCGTCGATCTTCACTGGCCAGCTTTGGAGAGAATGCAAAATAGATGGCTACCAGAATCAGCATGATAGGCACGCAGACTTCCAGATAGCGCTTATCGATAGAGCTGACCAGCAAGGCACCACTGGCACCGCCAATAAATCCGCAGATAATCAGGAAACGGCCTTCGCGCCACTCGATCATTCCTTTGCGAGCGAAGGTTGCAGTTGCCGAAACAGTTGCCGAAGCCGCCTGGAATTTGTTGGTGGCAATTGCACTGATCGGATCTACACCTGCCAGGAACAATGCAGGCAAGGTGATCAAACCGCCACCACCGGCAATCGCATCAAAAAAGCCGGCGCAAAAAGCGACGAGCGCCAACATGCCAATTACATCCCAAGACATTACATTCTCTCTTTATGGTTATTGACCTGTAATCACATGACTGGTCGTTCAGCAGCCTGATCACATAAAAATCAGCCCTGCAGCACTAACGGGTCCTCTGAAACAACGATGGGGGAAGAAAATTTTGAAAGTCCGAAAATACGAACCAAGACCCGCCTGTTGTCTTTGATGACATCGCGACAGTGCAGAGCCCGGATGTTGTTGATGACGATGGCCGATTCCTGGGTCAGCGTGTATTCGACCGGAGTTGCTTCATCCACGCCTTGGCAAAGGGCGGTGTAAGCCGTTTTCACAAAGGTCGAGACGTTGTCATTGACCGAAAAGCGATACGAGTTAAAGCGGGCGGCGAATCCTGTCTTGTCGTCGAATTCCAGAATCGAAACGTTGCGGCCATCTTCCCCTTTGCCATTGACAAAGGAGTCACTACGGGTGAACTGGAAGTTACCCGTGGTTAGTGCGAGGCAGTTGGTGACGCCAATTTTCTCGAGTATGGGAGGCAGTGGAATGACTCGCGTAGGCTCCAGGCTCGGGTTCCACAAGGCGGAAAGTATGAGCGACGATGGAGAGGGCGAGTGCCCGTCTTTCGAGTTCACGGCGCACCAGTAAGGCGCCTCTGTATGCGGGCCAAGCGCGAGGCCGGAATGGGAACTCAGTTCTTTGATGTCCGGCTCGGCAGGGATTTTGGTCAGTCCGCCGCCCTTGAAGTTGGCCACCAGTCGAACCAGTTTTCCTTCATTGTCCATGTCATAGGCAAAGGCACTGTTATCCACCAGTTTCAACAAAATCTGATTGCGGGCGGCCAGATAAAGTATGTCGTAACGATTTTCCAGGGATGCCAGATCTGGTAGTTCACTTGGAGGGCTGGCATCGGTGATTTTTTGCAGCCCTTCAAAAATCAACACGGAGACAAGGCTATCGGAATAGGCGTCCAGCAGTTCGCATTGGTTTTTCGAAAACGAGAGCTTTAATTCAGTGGCTGCCAGAGACGCATTGGACTTGGCTCCTGGTGCCTGCGGCCCGCCGATGGCGGCCAGTTTTTTGGCGAACTTGTGAAGCAGTGTTGACTGCTGAATATCAAAGCTGAAAGTTCTGATTTCCTGTTCAGTAAAAAACTCGGCGGTTTCGACGTCTGGTTTGATGGCGTCAGTCATTGCCTATAGCTCTGCTGTGTATTTGCTCCCGGTTATGCGGCAGCTCCTCTTTCGATTCTGCACAAGCCGATGATCAGCGTATGTCATCCATTTCCGTTAAAGCGTACAGAGCGTTCCGACAGACCTGAGAGACTGCCAGGAAGGGTCGATCACCAGCGTCTGACGCTTTTCGGGACTCAGCCCCGGCAACCATTACGGGTACTCGCTGGCGTGGTGACAGGAGATGGGAATTGTTGCTTCGAGGGTGACTGGATTGGTGTCTCATCAAATTCAAGGCATAAAAAAACCCTGAATCTTGCGATTCAGGGTTTTCGGTATTTGGTGCCCAGAGACGGAATCGAACCGCCGACACGGGGATTTTCAATCCCCTGCTCTACCGACTGAGCTATCTGGGCAACGGGGCGCATTAAACGGGTTTTTCAGGGGGTCGTCAAGCAAGTTTTCAAAAAAAATTTAATTATTACCGTCGCTTACGTTCCGACCCCCGATAAATCGGGGTTATTCCGACGGAGGCACGTAGCCTTCGGCCTTGGCGTAGTCCTCGCCGGAGAAGTACTTGTCCATCTCGCCCTGCAGATATTTGCGATCTTCGGCGTTCATCATGTTCAGGCGTTTTTCGTTGATCAGCAGAGTCTGGTGCTTCTGCCAGTCGGCCCAGGCCTTGGCCGAGACGTGGTCAAAAATGTCCTGGCCTTTGGCGCCCGGGAAGGGAGCGCGCTCCAGGCCTGGCAATTCTTCTTTGTACTTGCGGCACATGATGGTGCGGGTCATGACGACTCTCCTGCGTTCAATACGGCGGCCGCGCGTTCGAGCAAGGTCTTGACCGGGGCGGCAAGGCCCAGGCGCGGCGGGGTGGCGAGGTTATACCAGAGCCAGTCGGCCTCGGCCACGTGATGGCCGGTCTCCTGGACCTGAACCAGCCAGGGTTCGATGGATAACTGAAAATGGCTGAAAGTGTGCACCAGACTCGGCAATGCCTGTTGTGCGCCCAGTTCCAGCGAATGCTGCGATGCCAGGTGCGGCAGGTCGTTGAGGTCGTCGAGCTCCGGCAGGCTCCACAAGCCGCCCCACAGGCCCGTGGAGGGGCGACGGTAAAGCAGAATGGCGCCCTCGGCGTTGGCGAGCATCGGCATCAGCGTACGCTTCTGCGGGATGGCCTTGCGCGGCTTGGGGATCGGGTAACGGGTTTCCAGGCCAAGCATGTGCGCCTCACAGCCCTTTTCCAGCGGACACAGCAGGCAACTCGGTTTGCTGCGGGTGCAGAGCGTGGCACCGAGGTCCATCATCGCCTGGGTGTAGGCGTTGACCCGGTCGTGTGGCGTGAAGCGCTCAGCGTTGGCCCAGAGCTGTTTCGCGACCTTCGGCTCGCCGGGGTAGCCCTCTTGTGCGGTAAAGCGCGCCAGCACCCGTTTGACGTTGCCGTCGAGGATCGGCGCGCGCAGCCCCATGCTGATGCTGGCAATCGCGCCAGCGGTGGACAGGCCGATGCCCGGCAGATCAGTGAGCTTTTCCACGTCCCGGGGAAATTCGCCGCCGTACTGCTCGACGACGATTTTCGCGGTCTTCTGCAAATTGCGCGCGCGGGTGTAGTAACCCAGGCCTGTCCACAGGTGCAGCACTTCGTCTTCCGGTGCCGCCGCCAGGGCCTCGACCGTGGGCAACGAGGCCATGAAACGGTCGAAATAGTTCAGCACGGTGCTGACCTGGGTCTGCTGCAACATGATTTCCGAGACCCATACCCGATACGGGTTGATGTCCTGCTGCCATGGCAAATCGTGACGGCCGTGGCGGTCGAACCATTCCAGCACCGCCGTGGAAAACTGCTCGGCTCTCATCGCTTGAACAGTTCCTTGAGCGCGTCTTTCAGTTTCGGGTCGACTTTGTCTCCCCATTTTTCCTCGATTTTTTCGCTGATCCTGTCGCCAGCCACCTTGGTTGCGACCTGGCTCATGCGTTCGTTATCCACGCGGCAAGCCTTGGCGCCCAGCTCCAGCGGGCCGCGGCAGCGCAGTGGCCACTCGATACCGACAAACTTGTCGCCGACCTGACAGGCCGGGTCCGGCATGGCGCTCGTATCGCCTTCGACGATGATGCCGACGCGGTAGTCCATGCCCAGCACTCGCAGATCGACGTCACCGTCACCATTGACGGCCATGCCCGGGATGCGCACTTTCAGGTCCGGGTTGCTGGCCACGCCATTACGGAAGGTCAGGTTGCCCTTGAGCTCCTGGAACGGTGTGTCCTTGCCCCGCGGCTCGCCGCTGAGGGTTTTGCGGTTGAGCGTGGCGATGCCTTTGCACAGCTGTTGCTCAAGGTTGGCATTGAGCAGCACGCCATTGTTGATGACGATACTGGCGTTGCCATTGAGGGTTTCGATCAACGCTTTCTGGCTGTTGCCGTTGCCGGTCAGGCTGCTGTTGAGCGTGACCAGGCCTTTGACCGGTGGATTCTTGCCCTGGCTTTCGAGGATTTTTTCTGCCGGTACCCGGCTGATCTTTGTCTGCAGGTTCAGCGCCGGCACTGGCTGGCGCACATCGAGCGTGCCAGCGGTTTCGAAGTTGCCCTCGTACAGATCGCCGCGCAGGTTGGCCAGCGTCAGCAGGCCGCCCTGGCCGGTGGCCTTGAGCGCAGCGTTATGGATCGGCAGTTTTTGCAGGGTCAACTGGCCGAAGGTCAGGTCGGCGTCCACATCGAGCTTGCTCAAGCGTTCCACTGGCAACAGACGCTCGCTGCTCCACGCGTCCTTGGTCGGCGCGGGTGGCAGTGGTGTGTTGCCCACGCCGGCCATGGCATCGGCTTCGGTGCTGGCGACTTCGGCCTGGCGGACCTGCGTGGCGCTATTGGCCTCGGCGGATTTCGGCGACAGGTAACGGTCGACGTTGAAGGTGTCGGCCTTGAGCACAGCGCGCAGCGATTGTTTGGCGAAGTCTTCGACGGCAATGCGGCCGCTGAAGGTGCTGTCGTCGACTTTCAGGTTGAGGTTGTCGAGCGCCAGGCTGGTCGGTGTCGCTGCCAATCGGCTGACCAGCTCGACTTTGCTCAGGCTGCCTTCGGCCATGGCCGGGAGTTTCTGGCCGATGCTTTCGACGAATTTCGCCAGGTCGAACTGGGCAATCGAGATGCCGCCGCTGACCTGTGGGGTCTTGTCGAGGTCGTTGACCTTCAGTTCACCCAGTGCCCGCAGTTGGTTGGCGGAGATCTTGATACCGGTCCACTCGGCAACGTTGGCGGCCTTGTCCAGCACCAGTTGGCCCTGGGCGGAGAACGTCATGGTCTTGCCTTGCAGCGGGTCGCCGGTCACTTCACCGGACAACTTCATGTCTTCGAACTGATAACGCTGCAGGGCACGTGCGATACGCACCTCACCATTGAGCTCGGTACGAACCCGCAGTGCCGGCTGGTTGGCAGACAGGAAAGCCGTGAGCTTGAGCGGGATGTTGACGGAGTCGTGAACCGCGCCGGTGCTCAACTGAATACTTTCGGCGCTGAAGCTCTTGCCGGTTCGTTCATCGGTGTATTCAACCCGTGCGTTGTTCACGGTCAGGCTGTCGATGTCCAGACGGATCGGCTGAGGCGGTTTCTCCGCCGCGACGCTGGCTTCGGGCGCAGGTTCGGTAGTGGCTGGCGGGGAGCTGGTTGCCGCGGCGGATTTGGCCGTTGCAGGCACCTTGCCGATGTCCTCCCAGTTGCCGTGGCCATCCTTGTCGCGGTTCAGGCGCAGGTTCAGGCCTTCGACGCGCACGTCGCTCATCTGCACTTCGCGGCGCAGCAGCGGCAGTACGCGCACCGACAGGCCGAGCATCTGCAAATCGGCGTACGGTTCGGTCGGTTTGACCAGGGTCGCGACACTGGCGTCGTGCAGCTCCAGGCCCAGCCACGGGAACAGGCTCCAGCCGATATCGCCATTGAGCGTCAGCTCGATGTGGGCCTTGTCGCGGGCAATCTGGCGAATCTCGTCTTTGTAGTCGTTGGGATCGAAGAGGTGGGTCAGGGCAAAGCCCAGCGCCACAATGATCAGCAACAACCCGAGAAGTACCAGACCCAGGATTTTGCCGAACGCTTTCATGGGCGAGTCCTTGTAGATAGTCGAATTCAAAATTTAGCCGAGGAGTATAGCGCCACCGGATAGATGACCGGTCAGCGATCACTGCGGCAGTACATCCAGCGGCAGTTTCAGTTTGGCGGCCAGTGCCTGTGCCTCCAGGTGCCCGGCAGGCGCGAGCAAGCGCAGGGTCATGCCCGATTGCTCGGCCATTTTCCGGGCTTCGGCCACCAGTCGCTCGGCAACACCACGGCGACGGGTAATTTTTCGCACACAAATTTGTGACAAGTACCAGGCGTCCTGGTGCCTTTGCAAACGGGCCGCGCCCAGCAGGCGATCATTGAAGCGCCCGGCGATCAGTGTGCCGTCGCGCAAACAGTCTTCGATCAACTGCGCTTCCCCGGAAAACGGGGCGAACAACCAGTCTGGAGCGTCGAGGTAGATCTTCTGCAGATCCTGCCGATCCTGGGACGTGGCGTGGTTCAGCGGCTCGACAATGATCGGCATGGTGATTCCTGTGAGGTCATGAGGCGAGAGAGATCAGATGACGTACAAAAGGTGATGTCAGTTTGGTTTTTCTGTCACTTGCAGATGGTAACCTCTGCCCGTTCGTTCGTCCTTCTGCGACCTGTTGTCGCATAACAAGGTGCTCCGCAAAAAAAACGGTCATGCCTGCGTGCATAAAGGCCGGGAGTGGACCGTGGCTGGCGAACCCTACTGATAATTGGGGGAAACACAATGACTACGAGCATCACGGCGGACGGCTTCAGTGCCAGCCCGCCTGCGTTCCTGTCCAAGGAACGGATCATCGCCAAGCCCGGTTTCAATCGCTGGCTGGTACCACCGGCCGCCTTGGCCATCCACTTGTGCATCGGCATGGCCTACGGCTTTTCGGTGTTCTGGCTGCCGCTGTCCAAGGCGCTGGGCATCACCGCTCCGGTAGCCTGCGCGCCAGACATGAGTTTTATCGCACAAGTCTTTTCGTCCCAGTGTGACTGGCCGATCTCGATGCTCGGCTGGATCTACACCCTGTTCTTCATCTTCCTGGGTTGCTCGGCCGCCATCTGGGGTGGCTGGCTGGAACATGCCGGACCGCGCAAGGCTGGCGTTGTGTCGGCGCTGTGCTGGTGCGGCGGTCTGCTGATTTCGGCGCTGGGGGTGTATACCCACCAGATCTGGCTGATGTGGATCGGCTCCGGGGTCATTGGCGGTATCGGCCTGGGCCTGGGTTACATTTCGCCGGTGTCGACCCTGATCAAATGGTTCCCGGACAAGCGCGGCATGGCGACCGGCATGGCGATCATGGGCTTCGGCGGCGGCGCAATGGTCGGCGCTCCGCTGGCGGCGGCGCTGATGGGGCATTTCGCTTCGCCAACCAGCGTCGGCGTGTGGCAGAGCTTCCTGGTGATGGCTGCGATCTACTTCGTGTTCATGATCGGTGGCGCGCTGTCCTACCGCGTTCCGCCAACCGGCTGGAAGCCCGAAGGCTGGACCGCTCCGGTGAAAAAGGCCTCGAACGCGATGATCACTCATCGTCATGTTCACGTGAATGTGGCCTGGAAGACGCCGCAATTCCGTCTGGTGTGGCTGGTGCTGTGCCTGAACGTATCCGCCGGTATCGGCATCCTCGGCATGGCGTCGCCGCTGTTGCAGGAAGTGTTCGCCGGCAAGTTGCTGGGCAGTGACCTGGCGTTTGGTCAGCTCGACGCCTCGCAACTGGCCTCGATCGCCGCCATCGCTGCCGGTTTCACCGGTTTGCTGAGCCTGTTCAACATCGGCGGACGTTTCTTCTGGGCTTCGTTCTCGGACTACCTGGGCCGCAAAAACACCTACTTCGTGTTCTTCGCCCTGGGCTTTGCCTTGTACGGGCTGATTCCGAACCTTGGTCATCTGGGCAGCGTCGCGCTGTTCGTGGCGGCGTTCTGCATCATCCTGTCGATGTATGGCGGTGGGTTTGCGACCGTTCCGGCGTATCTGGCGGACCTGTTCGGTACGCAAATGGTCGGCGCGATCCACGGTCGTCTGCTGACCGCCTGGGCTGCTGCCGGCGTGCTGGGGCCGGTGCTGGTGAACTACCTGCGTGAATATCAACTGAGCATCGGCGTCGAGCGCGCAGCGGCGTACGACATCACCCTGTACATCCTCGCCGGTCTGCTGGTGCTGGGTTTCCTGTGTAATCTGCTGGTGCGTCCGGTGGCCGACAAGTACTTCATGACCGACGCCGAACTGGCCGCCGAACAGGCGCTGGGCCATGACAAGGGCGCTGACAGCAGCACCGTGCTGGAATGGAAAGCGGCTGCCGGTACCAAGCCTTTGGCTGTTGCAGCCTGGTTGGTGGTGGGCATTCCGTTGGCGTGGGGTGTGTGGGTGACCCTGCAAAAAACTGCAGTGCTGTTCCACTGACACCAAGGCAAATGCAAAACCTGTGGGAGCAAGCCCGCTCCCACATCTGTTTTGTATTCCCTCCAGGTCGCTTGTATGGACATGTACATCGCCAACACCCCCGGATTCATTCCGTCAGCGATATCAGCTCTCGTGTTTCTGTTTGGCGCCCGCGCCCCTATAATGGTTGCCTTTTTCGCCCAATGATTTTGCGGAGCTGGTGATGGCCGAACGTAAGGCTTCTGTCGAGCGCGACACTCTGGAAACCCAGATCAAAGCCTCGATCAACCTCGATGGCACCGGAAAGGCCCGATTCGATATCGGTGTTCCTTTTCTTGAGCACATGCTGGACCAGATCGCCCGTCACGGGCTGATCGACCTGGATATTGTCAGCAAGGGCGACCTGCATATCGATGATCACCACACCGTGGAAGACGTCGGTATCACCCTCGGCCAGGCTTTCACCAAAGCCATCGGCGACAAGAAAGGCATCCGTCGCTACGGTCACGCCTACGTGCCGCTCGATGAAGCGCTCTCGCGTGTGGTCATCGACTTCTCCGGCCGCCCTGGCCTGCAGATGCATGTTCCGTACACCCGTGCCACCGTCGGCGGCTTCGACGTTGACCTGTTCCAGGAATTCTTCCAGGGCTTCGTCAACCACGCCAACGTTACCTTGCACATCGACAATCTGCGTGGGCACAACACCCACCACCAGATCGAAACCGTGTTCAAGGCTTTCGGCCGCGCCCTGCGCATGGCCGTCGAGCTCGATGACCGCATGGCCGGGCAAATGCCTTCGACCAAGGGCGTGCTGTAATGCAGACAGTCGCGGTTATCGATTACGGCATGGGCAACCTGCACTCGGTGGCCAAGGCCCTCGAGCACGTCGGTGCCGGCAAGGTCCTGATCACCAGCGATGCGAACGTGATTCGCGAGGCCGACCGGGTGGTTTTCCCCGGCGTGGGTGCCATTCGCGATTGCATGGCGGAGATCCGTCGCCTCGGCTTCGATTCGCTGGTACGTGAAGTCAGCCAGGACCGTCCGTTCCTTGGGATCTGCGTGGGCATGCAAGCCTTGCTCGACACCAGCGAAGAGAACGACGGCGTCGACTGCATCGGTCTGTTCCCGGGCCAGGTGAAGTTCTTCGGCAAGGATCTGGTCGAGGGCGGTGAGCACCTGAAAGTCCCGCACATGGGCTGGAACGAAGTGAAGCAGAAGGTGAGTCACCCGCTGTGGCACGACATTCCGGACCTGGCGCGGTTCTACTTCGTGCACAGCTACTACATCGCTGCCGCCAACGCGCGGCAGGTGGTGGGTGGCGGTCACTACGGTGTCGATTTCGCCGCGGCGCTGGCCGAAGGCTCGCGTTTCGCTGTGCAGTTCCACCCGGAGAAGAGCCATACCCATGGTCTGCAGCTGCTGCAGAACTTCGCTGCGTGGGACGGTCGTTGGTAAATGGCAGCCAAGAAAACCAAGCCGCCGATCCTGACCCTCACTCCTGAACAGGAGAACGAGGCGAATCGCAAGATCAAGCGGTTCATGGAGGATCGCTTCGAACTGGACCTGGGTTCGTTCGAAGCGGCCGAAATTCTTGAGCTGTTTACCCGCGAAATTGCTCCGCACTATTACAACAGGGCGATTTTCGATGTGCAGGCGCACCTCAAAGAGAGGTTCGAAAGCATTGAAAGCGACCTGTGGGCGCTCGAGAAAAACTGATTTCCGAGCCAAGCTGAACATTCAAATTTGAAGGTTTGCCAGATGCTGATTATTCCCGCTATCGATCTTAAAGACGGTGCCTGTGTTCGTCTGCGCCAGGGCCGCATGGAAGATTCCACAGTGTTCTCCGATGACCCGGTGAGCATGGCTGCCAAGTGGGTGGAGGGCGGTTGCCGTCGTCTGCATCTGGTCGACCTGAATGGCGCATTCGAAGGCCAGCCGGTCAATGGCGAAGTGGTCACCGCCATCGCCAGGCGCTACCCGAATCTGCCGATCCAGATCGGCGGCGGCATCCGTTCCCTGGAAACCATCGAGCACTACGTGAAAGCGGGCGTGAGCTACGTGATCATCGGCACCAAGGCCGTGAAAGATCCGGCCTTCGTCGCCGAAGCCTGCCGCGCGTTCCCGGGCAAGGTGATTGTCGGGCTGGACGCCAAGGACGGTTTCGTCGCCACCGATGGCTGGGCTGAAATCAGCACCGTGCAGGTGATCGACCTGGCCAGGCAGTTCGAAGCCGACGGTGTATCCGCGATCGTTTATACCGACATCGCCAAAGACGGCATGATGCAGGGCTGCAACGTACCGTTCACTGCCGCGCTGGCCGCCGCCACTTCGATTCCGGTGATCGCTTCCGGCGGTATCCACAACCTGGGTGATATCAAGACCCTGCTCGACGCCAAGGCGCCAGGCATCATTGGTGCCATTACCGGTCGTGCGATCTACGAAGGCACCCTCGACGTCGCTGAAGCGCAAGCTTTCTGCGATTCGTACAAAGGCTGAGGACTGACCATGGCGCTGGCCAAACGCATCATCCCTTGCCTGGACGTGGATAACGGCCGGGTGGTCAAGGGTGTGAAATTCGAAAACATCCGCGACGCCGGTGACCCGGTGGAAATCGCCCGTCGCTACGACGAGCAGGGCGCCGACGAAATTACCTTTCTCGACATCACTGCCAGCGTCGATGGCCGCGACACCACGCTGCACACCGTAGAACGCATGGCCAGCCAGGTGTTCATCCCGCTGACCGTGGGCGGCGGCGTACGCACCGTGCAGGACATCCGCAACTTGCTCAATGCCGGTGCGGACAAGGTTTCGATCAACACGGCAGCGGTGTTCAACCCGGAGTTCGTTGGCGAAGCCGCGCAGCATTTTGGTTCGCAATGCATCGTCGTTGCCATCGACGCGAAGAAGGTTTCCGGGCCGGGCGAAACTCCGCGCTGGGAAATTTTCACCCACGGCGGTCGCAAACCAACCGGTCTCGATGCGGTTGAATGGGCGAAGAAGATGGAAGGCCTGGGCGCCGGTGAGATCCTGCTGACCAGCATGGACCAGGACGGCATGAAAAACGGTTTCGACCTGGGCGTTACCCGTGCCATCAGCGATGCGCTGGGCATTCCGGTGATCGCCTCCGGTGGCGTCGGCAACCTGCAACACCTGGCCGATGGAATTATCGAAGGTCACGCCAGCGCGGTATTGGCGGCGAGTATTTTCCACTTCGGCGAATACACCGTGCAGGAAGCCAAGGCCTATATGGCCCATCGCGGAATCGTGATGCGTTAAACAAACCGATACAGGCCAGTGGACATCATGGCGGGCTCAAGGCACTCTTGGGTACGCCATGGATTTCGGTAGCCAGACATGCTTAGACGCCTCCTTCTAGCCCTCGCCAGTGCTTCCCTTTTGTTGGTCACCGGGGCGCACGCTAAAGACAGTCCCGATACCGGCTTGGTGCTGCTGACTGAAAACTTCCCGCCGTACAACATGGCGAAGAACGGCAAGAACTTCGCTCAGGACGAGAACATCAATGGCATCGCCACCGATATCGTCCGCGAGATTTTCAAGCGCGCCGACATTAACTACAGCCTGACGCTGCGTTTTCCTTGGGAGCGAATCTACAAACTCACCCTCGAGAAACCCGGCTACGGCGTATTCGTCATGGCGCGGTTGCCAGATCGCGAAAAGCTATTCAAGTGGGTTGGTCCCATCGGCCCGGACGACTGGATCATGCTGGCCAAGGCTGACAGCAAGATCACCCTCGAAAGCCTGAACGACGCACGTAAATACAAGATTGGTGCCTACAAGGGCGATGCGATCGCCGAGACGCTGGCCAAGCAGGGACTCAATCCGATCGTCGTGCTGCGCGATCAGGATAATGCGAAGAAGCTGGTCAACGGTCAGATCGACCTGTGGGCCACGGGTGACCCGGCGGGGCGCTATCTGGCGCGCCAGGAAGGGGTTAACGGGTTGAAAACCGTACTGCGCTTCAACAGTGCCGAACTGTACCTGGCACTGAACAAGGACGTGTCGGACGAGACAGTGGCCAAGCTCCAGGCGGCGCTGGATCAGATGCGCAAAGAAGGACGGGTGGAGGAGATCATGGCGCAGTATCTCTAAATCCAATCGCCAAGTCCTGTGCCTGGCACTATTCAATGTGGGAGCGAGTTACCGGTACACGCCATCCTTGCCATGGGCAGCCGTCGCCCGATTGCCGCGCACACTGATCATCTGCTTGATATCAATCCACTCAATCCCCTGAGCCTTCAGCTTCGGTAGTTCTCGCTCCAAAACAGCCAGCGTCTGTGGATACGGGTGCCCGATCATCACTGCCGAACCCTGCTTGCGCGCGAGGCTGATTGCAGCCTGCAACTGGGTGAAGATCGCTGCTTCAGTACGTTCATCGTCGAGAAACACATCCCGCGACACACTCGCCAGACCGATCTTCTGCGCTTCGGCTGCGGCCACGGTCTGCGCGCTGGTGCGACTGTCGACGAAGAACTTGTGCCGTCGTTGCAGGTCCGCCATCAACCAGGCCATGGCGGCTGGTTGTGCGGTCATGCGGCTGCCCATGTGATTGTTGATGCCGCTGGTGTACGGGACCATTTTGAACGCGGCGTTCAGGCGTTTTTCCAGTTCATCGATGGGCAGCTCGGGATGCCATGCGAACGGTCCGGTGGCCGGATCCATGGGCATGTGCAAAATGACGATCTTGCCGGCGCGATGGGCTTCGCGGGCGAATTCGGTGGCGTGGGGCGTGTCGGGCATGATCGCCGTGGTGACCGGGCCGGGCAGGGCCAGCACGCGACGATCCCGGGGCAGGTTCTGCCCCAGGTCATCGATGATCAGGGTCAGGTAGGCTTTGTGGGGCGTCGATCCGGCGGGTTGTGCATGAGCAACACCCGCCAGACAGCACAACAGAGCAATCAGCAACCGCAGAAGCATCTCAACGGCCGGACGTGATGCTCAGCCCTTTGAGCAGGCTCAGGGCCTGGGCCAGTTGGTAGTCATCATCCTGTGGCATTGGCTTGGCTTTGCCGCTGGAGCCGGTCGGTTTGTCGGCGCCGCCGTTGCCGTTGCCCAGGTGACCCTGCAAGTCAGCTTCCTTGAAGTAGTCGCCGTCCTGCTCGCTGGTGATCTTGGCCTTGCGCACTTCGATGTCCGGGACGATGCCCTGGGCCTGGATGGAGCGGCCGTTCGGCGTGTAATACAACGCCGTGGTGATTTTCAATGCGCGTTCATTGTTCAGCGGCAGCACGGTTTGCACCGAGCCTTTGCCGAAACTGGTGGTGCCCATCAGCACCGCGCGTTTCTGGTCCTGCAGGGCGCCGGCGACAATTTCCGAAGCCGAGGCGCTGCCGCCGTTGATCAGCACGACCATTGGCACGGCTTCGCTTTCGTCCTTGCCGGTGGCAGAGAAACGCAGCTCGGAGTTGGCGATGCGGCCCTTGGTGTAAACGATCAGGCCCTTGGTGATGAAGTGGTCGACCACTTCCACCGCCGCCTGCAACACCCCGCCCGGGTTGTTGCGCAGGTCGAGAATGATGCCCTTGAGCTTCTTGCCGTTGTCCTTGCGCAGCTTGGCCAGGGCCTTGGAAACCTCTTCACCGGTCTTGACCTGGAACTGGGTGATGCGGATGTAACCGTAGCCCGATTCCAGCAACTGGCTCTTCACGCTCTTGACCTGGATGACGGCGCGGGCCAGGGTCACGTCGAACGGCGTGCCGCCGTCGCGCACCAGGGTCAGGGTGATTTTCTGGCCGATCTTGCCGCGCATCTTGTCGACGGCTTCGGTCATGCTCTGGCCACGAGTGGGCTGGCCGTTGATCTTGACGATGAAGTCGCCGGCCTGAATGCCGGCCTTGGAGGCTGGAGTGTCGTCAATGGGCGACACCACTTTGATGAAGCCGTCTTCGGCGCCGACTTCGATGCCCAGGCCGCCGAATTCCCCACTGGTGCTTTCCTGCAGCTCGGCGAAATCTTCAGGGCCGAGGTAGGCCGAATGCGGATCGAGGTTGCTGAGCATGCCCTTGATGGCGTTTTCCAGCAGGGTCTTGTCGTCTACCGGTTCGACATAGGCGGCCTTGATTCGGTCCATCACCTCGGCAAAAGTGCGCAACTCGTCCAGAGGCAGTGGCGCCTTGGTGGTCGCAGCAGTGCCCGCAGGCGCAACCGTCGGCGCTGGTTGAGCGGCAAACGCCAAAGGCGCGCCGATCACCAGGGCGATCGTCAGGGCCAGCGAGGTAAGGCGGGACAAATGCAGCATGTCAAACGAACTCCTGAATTAGGCGACGCGCTTATCCTTGCGCGTGACACCATTGTGCCGGGTCACTTGGGTGACCCTGCTGACGAATTGCGAAATACAGCGCTGGTGTATCCTGCCCGCCACTGTTACCGACAGTGGAAATAGGCTCACCGGCTTTTACAACGTCACCTGCAGACTTGAGCAGCGTCTGGTTGTGACCGTACAGGCTCAAATAACCGTTGCCGTGGTCGAGAATCACCAGCAGCCCGGCGCCGCGCAACCAGTCGGCGAACACCACGCGACCACCGTGTACGGCATGCACCGCACTGCCGGCGGACGCGCCGATCATCACGCCATCCCACTTGGTCCGGGCATCATCGCCACGGTTTTCACCGAAGCGCGCCAGCAGTCGACCATCGACAGGCCAGGGAAGTTTGCCGCGGGTTGATGCAAACGGGCCACCAAAGGTCTCGCCGGAACTGGAAACGAGTGCGCCGGGAGTCGATCTGACCGGTTTGCGTGGGGCGTCGTCGTTGGCATCCGCCAGCGCCTGGGCCTCACGTAAACGCTTTTTTTCGGCTTCCTGCTGGGCAATCAGCGCTTTTTGCCGCGCTTCTTCTGCCTCACGGGCCTGGCGGGCCAGAGTTTCTTCAATGGTTTTAAGGACTTTAGACAGGTCTGCCTGATCCTGCTCGCGCGCCGCCAGTTTCTGATCGCGAGCCTTTACATCGTCATTGAGTTTGGCTAGGACTTGCTGACGCTCCTGGCGGACTTTCTCGAGTTCGCCACGCTGGGTGTCGAGGCTGCTTTGCTGCACCAGCAGTTGCGCCTGCTGCATCGCGATGTCTTTCTCGACATTGGACAGTTGGCGCAGGGTTTCGTTGAAACTCTTCAACTGCTCCAGGCGAGCCTGGCTCAGGTAGTCGTAATAGGTGAGGGTTCGGGCGAACTTCTCGGGGTTCTGCTGGTTGAGCAGCAGCTTGAGGTATTCCTGGCGACCGTTCTGGTAGGCCGCCCGGGCCTGCATGGCGATCAGTCGTTGCTGTTCAGTGCGCGCGCTCTGGAGTTTTTTTTTCTCTGCATCGAGGCGCTGCAGCTCGGCTTCGCTTTTCTTAAGCTCTTTTTGCAGGGCTTCGACCTGCTTCTCGAGCTTGCCCATTTCGGTTTCGGTGCCCTTGAGCTCTTTCTGCACACCGGACTTCTCTTCCTGCAGCTTGCCCAGCAGTTTCTTCAGCTCGGCAATGTCCTGACGCGTGGCGTCCAACTGTTGTTGGGTTTCTGCGCGCTCGTCAGCAAAGGCCGGTTGGAGCAGGCATGTCAGAGCTAGGGCTATCAGGACGCGAAGCATAGGGGCGGGCGGCACCAGGGAAAGGGACGGCCTAGTATGCCCGCCATGGGCGGCAAAAAAAATGCCCATTTCTGACTGTGTGATAACTGGCCTGCAAAACACTGAAGACCAATGTGGGAGCGAGCCTGCTCGCGAAAGCGGTGGTTCAGGCAACATTGATGTTGGCTGACACTACGCATTCGCGAGCAGGCTCGCTCCCACAGGGTTTTTCGGTGTTGGGGATATCCCGGTTACACCAGGATCGAAGTCCCGGTCATTTCCGCCGGTTGTTCCAGGCCCAGCAACTTCAGCATGGTTGGCGCCACGTCCGCCAGCACACCGCCTTCGCGGACTTTCAGGTCGCGCTTGCCGACATAAATGAACGGCACCGGCTCGGAAGTGTGTGCGGTGTGCGCCTGGCCAGTGGTTTCGTCGGACATTTGCTCGACGTTACCGTGGTCAGCCGTGATCAAGGCTTCGCCGCCGACTTTTTCCAGGGCGTCGACGATGCGGCCCACGCACAGGTCCAGGCATTCAACGGCCTTGACCGCAGCTTCGAACACGCCACTGTGGCCGACCATGTCGCCGTTGGCGTAGTTGACCACGATCACGTCGTAACGCTGGTTTTCGATGGCGTCGACGATGCGATCGGTGACTTGCGGTGCGCTCATTTCCGGCTGCAAGTCATAGGTAGCGACTTTCGGCGACGGAATCAGGATGCGTTCTTCGCCCGGGAACGGTTCTTCGCGGCCGCCCGAGAAGAAGAAGGTCACGTGGGCGTATTTTTCGGTTTCGGCGATACGCAGCTGGGTCTTGCCGTTTTGCGCCAGGTAGTCGCCCAGCACGTTTTCCAGGCTGCCGGCGGCGAAGGCCGATGGCGCAGGGATGCTGGCGGCGTATTGGGTCAGCATGACGAAACCGGCCAGTTTCGGCTGGCGGGTACGCTCGAACTCACTGAAGTCGTCTTCGACGAACACGCGGGTCAGCTCGCGGGCGCGGTCGGCGCGGAAGTTCATGAACACCACGGCATCGCCGTCTTCGACTTTCACCGGCTCACCGATGGAGGTGGCTTTGACGAACTCGTCGCTCTCGCCGCGCTCGTAGGCTGCTTGCAGACCTTCCTGAGCGGTGGCGGCGTTGAATTCACCCTGGCCGTCGACAATCAGGCTGTAGGCCTGGGACACGCGGTCCCAACGGTTGTCGCGGTCCATGGCGTAGTAACGGCCGATCAGGCTGGCGATCCGGCCTTTGCCCAGGGCCTGGAAGGTCGCGTCGAGCAGTTCGATCGACGATTGCGCGCTTTTCGGCGGAGTGTCGCGGCCGTCGAGGAAGGCGTGCAGGTAGATGTTTTGAGCGCCGCGCTTGAAGGCCAGTTCGGCCATGGCGACCAGGTGATCCTGGTGGCTATGCACGCCGCCATCGGACAGCAGGCCCATGAAATGCACGGCTTTGCCAGCGGCGACGGCCTTGTCCACGGCAGCGCAGATGGTCGGGTTTTCGAAGAACTCGCCGTCACGGATCGATTTGGTGACCCGAGTGAAGTCCTGATACACCACGCGGCCGGCACCCAGGTTCATGTGGCCGACTTCGGAGTTGCCCATCTGGCCATCCGGCAGGCCAACGTCCATGCCGCTGCCCGAAATCAGGCCGTTCGGCACAGTGGCCCACAGACGATCCAGTACAGGCTTCTTCGCCGCGAAAATGGCGTTCGATTCGGGGCTGTCGCTGTGACCGAAGCCGTCGAGAATCATCAGGACCAAAGGTTTAGGCGTGGTAGTCATGGAATCCACTCGTGGCTGAGGTAAAAGGGGTAATGGAAAAGGGAGTCGCAGTTTAAAGCGAAGTTCCGGCCACGTCACCGCCGGACGGGGTTTGGCCCACCATAGTGGCTGTGTATACTGGCCGACATTTTAACGCCCTGGAACCTCCTTCGATGGTTGCTCACCTGATTCAATTCGCCACTAACCACTACATTCTCGTCGGTATTTTCGTCGTACTGCTGGCGTTGCTGATTGCCTATCAGATGCAGGGCGGCGGCCGCAGCCTGAGCACCGGCGAACTGACCGGCCTGGTCAACAAGGACGCGGGCGTCGTGGTCGACATTCGTCCGAGCAAGGATTTCGCCGCCGGTCACATTGTCGGTGCGGTGAACATTCCCCAGGACAAACTGGCCGCCCGCGTTGGCGAACTGGAAAAGCACAAGGCCAAGACCATCATCCTGGTCGACGCCATGGGCCAGACCGCCGGCACCCACGCCCGCGAACTGATGAAATCCGGCTTCACCGCTGCCAAGCTGTCCGGCGGTATCTCCAGCTGGAAAGCCGACAATCTGCCGCTGGTGAAGTGATATGAGTAGCGTCGTCGTCTATTCCAGCGATTACTGCCCTTACTGCTCGCGAGCCAAGTACCTGCTCGAGAACAAAGGTGTGGCCTTCGAAGAGATCAAGGTCGATGGCAAGCCGCAGGTGCGCGCTGCGATGGCCCAGAAGGCCGGACGTACGTCCGTGCCGCAAATCTGGATCGGCAGCACCCACGTGGGCGGTTGTGATGATTTGTTCGCCCTGGAGCGCGCCGGAAAGCTCGACGCGCTGCTCAAGGCCTGACGGCAATACCCCAATAAGCAAACCTAAAAGAACCCTGGATCAAGAAGGATCTGCGATGACTGACCAACAGAACACTGCTGCGAACGAAGAAGAAACTGCACCGCAATTCTCCTTGCAGCGCATTTATGTGCGTGACCTGTCCTTCGAAGCTCCGAAAAGCCCGGCGATCTTCCGCCAGCAGTGGGAGCCGAGCGTCGCTCTGGATCTGAACACCCGTCAGAAGACACTGGAAGCCGACTTCCACGAAGTCGTGCTGACCTTGTCGGTTACCGTGAAAAACGGTGACGAAGTGGCATTCATTGCCGAAGTGCAGCAGGCCGGGATCTTCCTGATCAAGAACCTGGACGCCGCGTCGATGAGCCACACCCTGGGTGCGTTCTGCCCGAACATCCTGTTCCCGTACGCTCGCGAAACCCTGGACAGCCTGGTGACTCGTGGTTCGTTCCCGGCACTGATGCTGGCTCCGGTGAACTTCGATGCGCTGTACGCACAAGAGCTGCAACGCATGCAGGCGGCTGGCGAGACGCCGACCGTTCAGTAAGCTGCGCTGCTGAAAGTCGCGGGCAAGCCCGCTCCCACAGGATGTGCACAATCCTGTGGGAGCGGGCTTGCCCGCGATTGTTTCTGTCGGGCGAAAAAGATTTTTGAGTTAGTTGAAGCCGTTCTGGCGCCAGGCTTCGTAAACGGCCACAGCCACGGTATTGGACAGGTTCAGGCTGCGGCAGCCCTCTCGCATCGGCAGACGCAGGCGCTGCTCGGAGGGCAGGGCATCGAGCACCTCGGCAGGCAGGCCACGGCTTTCCGGGCCGAACAGGAATGCATCGCCGGGGACGAAACTGGCGTCGTGGAACGGACGCGAGCCTTTGGTGGTGAAGGCAAACACCCGCGGGTTGCCCAGACTTTCCAAACAACTGACCAGGTCCGCATGGCGTTGCAGGGTGGCATACTCGTGGTAATCGAGGCCGGCACGGCGCAGGCGCTTGTCGTCCATCTCGAAGCCCAGCGGCTCGATCAAATGCAGGTGGCAGCCACTGTTGGCGCATAGCCTGATAACGTTGCCGGTGTTCGGTGGAATTTCTGGCTGGAAAAGGATGACGTGAAACATGCACGGCTCCGAAGGTAAAGATGACGCGCATTCTACGCCGCCGGAAGGCGTGCGTTCGAAACTATTCCTGCGGGTGATGGGCTCGCTGGCGATTGTCGGGGTGATGGTCGGGATGATGATCGGTCGCCTGACCACGCCAGACCCCAGTCAGTTGCAGCAGGTCGAGGTGATGAACGACGGGCTGGTGGTGTGGTTCAACAATGAACCCAAGACCCACGGCGAAATGGTTGATGGCAGTGTCGCGCTGCTGTTTGGCGCTGAGGGCAAGGCGCAGAAAGGCCAGCTCAAGCTCGGCGGCAAGGACGTGAACTGGCGGGTACGTTTGAGCGACGAGGGGTTGTTGCTGACACTGGTCGCGGCCCGGCCCCTGCAGGGCGAGTGGGCGGGTAGCGAGGTCGACGACCGCTGGCGGCTGGAGATCCATCTCCGGGAGCAATAAAAGAGGGAATCCCCGGCCTGCCTGTACCAAGGTTCCCGAAACGGGAGGCTCGTCGCGAGTGCGGTCTGAGCCTGGTGTAAAGAGGGAACCCCTGACCTGCCTGTATCAAGGGCCCCAAAACGGTTGGGCTCGTCGCGGATGCGGTCTGAGCCCGGTGTAAAGAGGGGAATCCCCGGCCTGCCTGTACCAAGGTCCCCGAAACCGGTCAGGTGAACTGATTCACCTGAAAGGGTTATTGCAGGGGGCGTGCCAGGTTTTAACAATGCGCAACAAAATAACGCTTCAAAACGCCGAAAGCCCCGTAATCCGGGGCTTTCGTGTTTTTTCGATAGGGGTTCGATTGTGAATGCGGGCAAGGCTTCGGATCGGTTGCTGTGCGCGATTGCGGTTCACGGTGCATTCAGGCGGTGCACTGATGGCTCTAAAAGCTTCGCGAGCAGGCTCGCTCCCACAGGGTTCGGTAGTGTTCACTCGATAGTGAATACACTGTAAATCCACTGTGGGAGCGAGCCTGCTCGCGAATGGGATGTGACTGTCAGTGAAGAGTCGGGTTAATTACCCCTCATCCCCCTCATCATCATCCCCACCATCCACCTTCATCCCCAGTTCCTTGATCTTGCGGGTCAGGGTGTTGCGGCCCCAGCCCAGCAAAACGGCGGCATCGCGGCGGCGACCGGCGGTGTGTTTGAGCGCGGTCTCGATCATGATCCGCTCGAAGGCCGGTACGGCACTGTCGAGCAGGCTCGACTGACCGCGGCCCAGCGCCTGGTCCGCCCACTGGCGCAGGGCCTGTTCCCAGTTGGTCACGGGGGCCGAATCCTGCGGCAGGCTCAGCAACTCCGGCGGCAGGTCGCCGATGTGCACTTCGCGACCCGAAGCCATCACCGTGATCCAGCGGCAGGTGTTCTCCAGTTGCCGCACGTTGCCGGGCCACGGCAGGTTCTTCAGGTATTCCTCGGTTTCGCTTTTCAGCAACTTCGGCTCGACGGCCAGCTCCTGGGCTGCGCGGCTGAGGAAGTGCCTGGCCAGGGTCGGAATGTCTTCGCGACGATCCGACAGGCGCGGGATATGGATGCGGATCACGTTGAGGCGATGGAACAAGTCCTCGCGGAATTTTCCGGCATGCACCAGGGTTTCCAGATTCTGGTGAGTCGCGGCGATGATGCGCACATCGACCTTCACCGGCACATGACCGCCGACGCGGTAAAACTCGCCATCAGCCAGTACGCGAAGCAAGCGGGTCTGGGTGTCGGCCGGCATGTCGCCGATTTCATCGAGGAACAGTGTGCCGCCGTCTGCCTGTTCGAAGCGCCCGCGACGCAGGTTGGCCGCGCCGGTGAACGCACCTTTTTCATGGCCGAACAGTTCGGATTCCATCAGGTCTTTGGGGATCGCCGCCATGTTCAGCGCAATGAACGGCGACGCTGCCCGCGGGCTGTGACGGTGCAGGGCGTGGGCCACCAGTTCTTTGCCGGTACCGGATTCGCCGTTGATCAGCACGGTGATGTTGGAGTGGCTCAGGCGGCCGATGGCGCGAAACACCTCCTGCATCGCGGGTGCTTCACCGATGATTTCCGGGGTGCGGGTCAGGGTCGGGGTGACTTCCAGGCCTTGTTGTTCCTGGGCGTGCTGGTTGGCGCGCTTGACCAGGGAAACCGCTTCATCGACGTCGAACGGCTTGGGCAGGTACTCGAAGGCGCCGCCCTGATAGGACGCGACAGCGCTGTCCAGATCGGAGTGCGCGGTCATGATGATCACTGGCAGCCGTGGGTGTTGTTCGCGAATCCGCGCCAGAAGGTCCAGGCCACTGGCGCCGGGCATGCGGATGTCGGAAATGATCACGTCCGGTTGCTGGCGCGCCAGGCGGCTCATCACGCCATCGGCGCTGTCGAAGCTTTGCGTGGTCATGCCTTCCTGTTGCAAGGCTTTTTCCAGGACCCAACGGATAGAACGGTCGTCATCGACGATCCACACGGTTTCACTACGGCTCATGTCGATGTGGCTCCTTGTTCCAGTGGCAGAAAGATCGAGAAAGTGGTGTGGCCGGGGTGGCTGTCACACTCGATCAGGCCCTGGTGCTGGCTGATGATGTTCTGGGTAATGGCCAGGCCAAGCCCGGTACCGTCCGGACGGCCGCTGACCATGGGGAAGAAAATGGTTTCCTGAAGTTCCGCAGGGATGCCCGGACCGTTGTCGATGATCTCGATCTTGGTCACCAGGCGATGGCGCACGTGGCCGATGGTGAACTGGCGCATGGTTCGGGTGCGCAGGCTGATGCGGCCCAGGCGCAGTTCGTTCTGGCTGCTGATGGCCTGCATCGCATTGCGCACGATGTTCAGCACGGCCTGGATCATCTGTTCGCGGTCGATCAACACGTCGGGGATGCTTGGGTCGTAGTCGCGCACCAAGGTGATGCAGCCCTGGCTTTCGGCCTCCACCAGATGGCAGACACGTTCCAGTACTTCGTGGACATTGCACAGGGCCAGTGACGGCAACTTGTTGGAGCCGAGCATGCGGTCCACCAGATTACGCAGGCGGTCGGCTTCTTCGATGATGACGTTGGTGTAGTCGCGCAGGCTTTCTTCCGGCAGTTCCCGGGCCAGCAATTGCGCAGCGCCGCGAATACCGCCCAGGGGGTTCTTGATTTCATGAGCCAGGCCACGCACCAGCATCTTGCTGGTTTCCTGCTTGGACAGCTGCGCTTCTTCCTTGGTGATCCGCAGCAAGCGGTCACGAGGGTGGACTTCGAGCAGCAGCATCGTGTCGCCATTGCTCAGGATTGGCGTTACTGCGTAGTCAACGGTCAGGGTCTGGCCGGTGAGGGCGGTGAGCATGGCTTCGCGCTTGGTGAACGGGTGCGCTTGTTCGACGGCTTGGCGCAACGAATTCAGCGCTTCGGCCGATTCGGTAAACAATTCACTGATGAACTGCCCATGGCTGCGCTGACCGCTGATGGCCAGCAGCATCTCCGCCGCCGGGTTCATGTACTCGAGGCGCAGTTCGGCGTCGAGCAGGATGGTGGCGGTGGTGAGGTTATCGAGTAGCAAACGGTGGAGTGCGTCGCTAATGGTCATCGGGACCTCTTTTAGGGCAGAGCATGCGCAAGAAAACAGCGCTGATATGGGCAAAATGCAAAAACCAAACCAAGGCTCCGAAAAGAAGCGTTCAGCGCCTGAAACGGCTGTTTGACGCTCGTTTGCGTGGCGCTTTGCCAGCTTTCGCGGGTAGTTTCGAACCAAAATGGGTTGGAATGTGAGTACGGTGCAAGCAATTGCACCAATATAGTGCGCAAACCTGAACGAGGTTAAAAAAGTCGCAAGAAAGGATTTTTTTCTTCGGCGGGTTTGTCGCTGAGGGGGCATTCCGGCCGCTGACCGTAGTCGTCGAGGGTGCAGGGTTTGATCTTGCGCTTCTGGGCGAGCGATGTGCGCTGCATATGGAAGGGTTGGCTGGCGGTGCGTTCGACGATGCGTCCCTGCTCATCGAGGATTTCCACAGACAGGGTATGGCTGCCGCGATCGATGTTGCTCAACGGGAACACCGGGCTCAGGCCGGGTTCGGCAGTGGGCTCGCCGTCGAGCAGCAACCGGTAGCGGTGACCGGGTTGCAGACCGGGCT
This sequence comes from Pseudomonas sp. B28(2017), assembly GCF_002113025.1. GTDB lineage: Bacteria > Pseudomonadota > Gammaproteobacteria > Pseudomonadales > Pseudomonadaceae > Aquipseudomonas. The sequence goes on from NZ_NEJH01000008.1 coordinate 187,991, forward strand.
CGTGGGTGGCGCTGACGATGACTTCGCCGGCGTTGCTGCGGATGGTCGCGTCGGGTTCCGGGACCAGGATGCGCAGTACGTCATAGTGGAACGCCACTTGTGTTTGGGGGCTGCTCTGGGCAATCAACGGCGCTGCACGGGTGGGGGCGGCCGCTATTCGATTGCTTTTTGTCAGCGGCACACGCCTGGCGTTACCGGGTTTGGGGTGGTCGGTGAAAACCCGATTGCCTTGGGAGTCAACGTAAGTAAAGACCTCCGCCGATGCGGGCAGCGTGATGAAGCAGGCAATCAGCAGCCAGGTCTTCAAGGCGCGTGTACTCGTTGCACGGTGAAGGTCGTGGTGGGGCTTTGCTGCACTATTTTTTCGCCATCGATCACTTGCACGGCGAGGCGGTGTTCGCCGCGGTCGATGTTCACCAGTTGCAGGATCGGCACATTGCCTGGCTGGCCGTAGGGCTGGCCGTCCAGCAGCAGCCTTAGCAGATGGGGGGCTTGCAGGCGTGGTTTGATCTGTACGTTAACGGTGAACGTGCCGTTGTTGGCGCGCAGGGCTTCGGTGGTGGGCAGGCCGGTGAGTTCGAGTAGCTCGTAGGCGCTGCTGGACTGTTCGCGGTTGTCTGCGGCAGCTTGAGCAGGGTTGCCCGGCGATTGAGGTTCGACGCTGTTGAGCGGCGGCAGCTCGACCGGTTGGGCTTTCACGCCATCAGGCGGTTGATTGCTGTAAGCCGTGTTGCCGTCGGCGTCCGTGTACTTGTAGATCTGCGCTGCGGTGGGCAGGGCGATCAGTAGCAGGATGAAGAGAAAACCACGACCCATAAAATCGACCGGAAACGAAAACGAAGGGTTGCAGCATAGGTCAGGGGTGGTGGTTGGCCCAAGTGGCTAACATTTGGTTTTCTTTTCCGAGATATTCCAAGCGCCATAAATCCCACAGGGTCCATCGTCAACCATGGAAATGTGGGCAATAAAAAAGGCCTCCCGAAGGAGGCCTTTTTTGTCACGCCGCTTGCGCAGGCGCTACCGGATCAGCAGCTGTAGTACAGCTCGTATTCCAGTGGGTGTACGAAGGTACGTACCTTGATTTCTTCTTCGCTTTTCAGGGCGATGTAAGCGTCGATGAAGTCGTCGCTGAAAACGCCGCCTTTGGTCAGGAACGCACGACCTTTGTCCAGCTCTTCCAGGGCTTCTTTCAGGCTGCCGCAAACTTGTGGGATCTCTTTGGCCTCTTCAGGCGGCAGGTCGTACAGGTTTTTGTCAGCGGCGTCGCCAGGGTGGATCTTGTTCTGGATGCCGTCCAGGCCAGCCATCAGCAGTGCAGCGAAGCACAGGTACGGGTTGGCAGCCGGATCCGGGAAGCGCGCTTCGATACGGCGGGCTTTCGGGCTCGACACGTAAGGAATACGGATCGAAGCGGAACGGTTACGGGCCGAGTAGGCCAGCATCACTGGAGCTTCGAAGCCTGGAACCAGGCGCTTGTAGGAGTTGGTCGCCGGGTTGGTGAAGCCGTTCAGGGCCTTGCCGTGCTTGATGATGCCGCCGATGAAGTACAGGGCGGTATCGGACAGGCCGGCATAGCCTTCGCCTGCGAAGGTGTTCTTGCCATCTTTCCAGATGGACATGTGTACGTGCATACCCGAGCCGTTGTCGCCGTACAGAGGCTTAGGCATGAAGGTAGCGGTACGGCCGTAGGCGTCGGCAACGTTGTGCACGACGTACTTCAGGGTCTGGGTTTCGTCGGCTTTCTTCACCAGGGTGTTGAACTTGACGCCGATTTCGTTCTGGCCGGCAGTTGCCACTTCGTGGTGGTGAACTTCGACGGTCAGGCCCATTTCTTCCAGTGCGTTGCACATGGAGGTACGGATTTCGTGGTCGTGGTCGAACGGTGGAACCGGGAAGTAGCCGCCTTTGACGCCTGGACGGTGGCCTTTGTTGCCGCCTTCCACGTCCTGGTCGGACATCCACGAACCTTGTTCGGAGTAGATCTTGAACATGGAGCCGGAAATGTCGGACTTGAACTTCACCTGGTCGAAGATGAAGAACTCTGGTTCCGGACCTGCGAATACGGTGTCACCGATACCGGTGGCTTTCAGGTGCTCTTCGGCACGCTTGGCGATCGCGCGTGGGTCGCGGTCGTAGCCTTGCATGCTCGAAGGTTCGATGATGTCGCACACCAGGATCAGGGTCGGCTCTTCGGTGAACGGGTCCAGTACGGCAGTGGAGTCGTCCGGCATCAGGATCATGTCGGAGGCTTCGATGCCTTTCCAGCCAGCGATGGAGGAACCGTCGAACATTTTGCCGACTTCGAAGAAGTCTTCATCCAGCGCATCGCGAGCCGGCATGGTCACGTGGTGCTGAGTGCCTTTGGTGTCCGTGAAGCGCAGATCAATCCACTTGACGTCATGATCTTTGATGAGTTGAACCGACTTCGACATAGTGTCCTCCGGGTGGATTAGGGCTGGTAGTGGATGCCCTTAAATGTTTGTGATGCCGGCGCGAATACTCTGCCAAGGCAACCTGCCTCACAAGGGAGCAAATTGCATGCCAGTGCCCCAGCATGGGTTTTTTGCTCCAAATTCACGCTTATAAGGCGCTAAAGCACCTTAAAGCGGAAAATCCCGCCCTACAATGTGGCGTTCATTTGAATAAATGACCTGTTTTGGTGCGCGCAAAACCTTCTGCACATTAACTGGTTAAACCTTGAGCAATTTCCGCTATAATCCGCGCCCCCCTTTTTCGGCTGGCCCAGCGCGCGCTGTTTTCATGAAACTAATCGTAAAAGTCTTTCCCGAGATCACCATCAAGAGCCGCCCGGTACGGATGCGTTTCATCCGCCAATTGGCCAAGAACATCCGCGCCGTGCTCCGCGATCTGGACCCGGCCGTGGTGGTGAACGGCGTGTGGGACAACCTCGAGCTGGAAACCCGCGTCAGCGACCCCAGGGTCCTGAAAGAGATGAGCGAGCGCCTGAGCTGCATGCCGGGCATCGCGCACTTCCTGCAGATCGACGAGTACCCGCTGGGCGATTTCGACGACATCGTCGAAAAGTGCAAGCAGCATTACGGTGATGCGCTGGCCGGGAAAATCTTCTCGGTACGTTGCAAGCGCGCCGGCAAGCACCCATTCAGCTCGATCGATATCGAAAAATATGTCGGTAGCCAGTTGCGCCGTCAGTGTGGTGCCGCCGGGATCGACCTGAAAAAGCCGGAAATCGAAGTCCGGATCGAAGTTCGCGACCAACGGTTGTTCGTGATCCACAGCCAGCACAACGGCATCGGCGGATATCCGCTGGGCGCCCTGGAACAGACGCTGGTACTGATGTCCGGCGGCTTCGACTCCACCGTTGCGGCCTACCAGATCATGCGCCGCGGCCTGATGGCGCATTTCTGCTTCTTCAATCTGGGCGGACGTGCCCACGAACTGGGCGTCATGGAAGTCGCGCATTTCATCTGGAAGAAGTACGGCAGCTCCCAGCGCGTGTTATTTGTCAGTGTGCCTTTCGAGGAAGTGCTGGGCGAAATCCTCGGCAAAGTCGATAACAGTCATATGGGCGTAGTATTGAAGCGTATGATGTTGCGCGCTTCGTCCCGAATTGCCGATCGACTGCACATCGAGGCCCTTGTCACCGGTGAGGCGATCTCCCAGGTGTCGAGCCAGACGTTGCCGAACCTGTCCGTGATCGATTGCGTGACCGACAAACTGGTCTTGCGCCCGCTGATCGCCAGCCACAAGCAGGACATCATCGACACGGCCAACGAGATCGGCACTGCCGATTTCGCCCGACACATGCCGGAGTACTGCGGCGTTATCTCGGTCAATCCGAAGACGGCCGCCAAACGCTACCGTGTCGAGCACGAAGAGAAAGAATTCGATATGGCGGTGCTCGAGCGTGCGCTCGAAAACGCCAAGCTGGTGCCGATCGACCGCGTGATCGACGAATTGGGCCAGGACCTGCAGATTGAAGAAGTCAGCGAAGCGCTGGCCGGTCAGATCGTCATCGACATCCGTCACCCGGATGCCGCCGAAGACGACCCGCTGGACCTTGCTGGCATCGAGGTACAAACGATGCCGTTTTATGCACTGAACGCTCGTTTCAAGGAACTGGACCCTACTCGCCAGTACCTGCTGTATTGCGACAAAGGCGTGATGAGTCGCCTGCATGCCCACCATTTGCTCAGTGAGGGGCATGCCAATGTGCGCGTTTATCGACCGAGCTAAGTGCCCGGGGCTGTTTGCCTGTGGCCTGCGTCACCGGCCCCCCGATGCCACCGTCAAGCTGTAACGGCTTTCACGGACGCTACTGTTAATCGCTGCCAAGACTTGTCAGCACACCGAATCCTCTGATCGAGATACACAAGTGATCGAAAATCTACGCAACATCGCCATCATTGCCCACGTTGACCACGGTAAAACCACCCTGGTAGACAAACTCCTGCGTCAGTCCGGCACCCTGGAGCGCAACGAGCTCAACGACGAGCGCGTGATGGACTCCAACGACCAGGAAAAAGAGCGCGGCATTACCATTCTGGCGAAAAACACCGCCATCAACTGGAACGGCTACCACATCAATATCGTGGACACCCCGGGCCACGCCGACTTCGGCGGCGAAGTAGAGCGCGTAATGTCGATGGTCGACTCCGTTCTGCTGCTGGTTGACGCTCAAGACGGCCCTATGCCGCAAACCCGTTTCGTGACCAAGAAGGCGTTCGAAGCCGGTCTGAAGCCAATCGTCGTGATCAACAAGGTTGACCGTCCGGGCGCTCGTCCTGACTGGGTTCTGGACCAGATCTTCGACCTGTTCGACAACCTGGGTGCCACCGACGAACAGCTGGACTTCAAAGTCGTCTACGCCTCGGCCCTGAACGGCATCGCCGGTCTGGACCACACCGACATGGCCGAAGACATGACCCCGTTGTACCAGTCGATCGTCGACAACGTACCGGCGCCGGCTGTTGACCGTGACGGTCCGTTCCAGATGCAAATCTCCGCTCTGGACTACAACAGCTTCCTGGGTGTAATCGGCGTTGGTCGTATTGCTCGCGGCCGCGTCAAGCCAAACACTCCGGTTGTCGCTATCGACACCGAAGGCAAGAAGCGCAATGGCCGTATCCTGAAGCTGATGGGTCACCACGGTCTGCACCGTGTGGACGTCGAAGAAGCTGCAGCCGGCGACATCGTGTGCATCAGCGGTTTCGAAGAGCTGTTCATCTCCGACACCCTGTGCGACATGAACAACGTTGAAGCGATGAAGCCGCTGACCGTTGACGAGCCGACCGTTTCCATGACCTTCCAGGTAAACGACTCGCCGTTCTGCGGTAAAGAAGGCAAGTTCGTGACCTCCCGTAACATCAAGGAGCGTCTGGACAAGGAACTGCTGTACAACGTTGCCCTGAAAGTTGAAGAAGGCGACTCGGCTGACAAGTTCAAGGTTTCCGGCCGTGGTGAGCTGCACCTGTCGGTTCTGATCGAAACCATGCGTCGCGAAGGCTTCGAGATGGCTGTAGGCCGTCCTGAAGTGATCATCCGCGAAGTGAACGGCACCAAGCAGGAGCCGTTCGAAAACGTGACCATCGACATCCCTGAAGAATCCCAGGGCAAGGTCATGGAAGAAATGGGTCTGCGTAAAGGCGACCTGACCAACATGTCCCCGGATGGCAAAGGCCGTGTACGTCTTGAGTACAACATCCCGGCTCGTGGTCTGATCGGTTTCCGTAACCAGTTCCTGACCCTGACCAACGGTGCAGGCATCCTGACCTCGATCTTCGATCGCTACGACACCATGAAGTCCGGCCACATGTCCGGCCGTCAGAACGGTGTTCTGGTATCGGTAGAAACCGGCAAGGCACTGACCTACTCCCTGGAAACCCTGCAGGCGCGCGGCAAGCTGTTCGTCGAGCACGGTCAGGAGATCTACAACGGTCAGATCGTCGGCCTGAACAGCCGCGACAACGACCTGGGCGTCAACCCTACCAAGGGCAAGAAGCTCGACAACATGCGTGCTTCGGGTAAAGACGAAACCATCGCTCTGGTTCCACCTGTTCGCTTCACCCTGGAACAGGCTCTGGAATTCATCCAGGACGATGAATTGTGCGAAGTGACACCTAAGTCCATCCGTCTTCGCAAGAAGATCCTGGACGAAGGCGAGCGTACCCGCGCTGCCAAGAAAGCCAAGGCATAACATTTAGCCAGGCTTAAAAAAACGCCCCCGGTCGAAAGGCCGGGGGCGTTTTTGTTTGTCTGGGGTTTGTGCAGTGTTTGTTCGGGCCCCTTCGCGAGCCTGCTCGCGAAGGCGGCCGACCAGTCGGCGCAGAAATCAGAAAATATCAGAACCGCTCAATCGACCGCGAATTCCGCTCGCGCTCCACTTCCTTCGGCTTGTACGCGCAATACCCAGGCCGCGGGCCGATTTTCGGGTGGTTGCGGCAAGTATCCGGGCGCTTTTCATAAATAGTGCACAGACGGCTCTTACGATCCAGGTACAGGCAATCGTTGTTGCTCATGCGCTGGAGGGTAAAGATTCCTGACTTCTGGTTGAAACGCTCGACCAGGCCTTCCTTTTGCAGGCGTTTGGCGATGTTCTTCGGTGGATCGCCCAGCTCGAACTCATCGACCACGCCGATGCGGATCAGGTCCTTGATCTTGACCTCGACGGGCAAGGTGCAGCAGCTGGACATGCACGAGCCGCACATCGGGGCAGAGTACTTGGCCCAGGTCTCGAGGCGGTCGATCTCTGCGGCAGCGATCAGGTTCGGCTTCATCATCGTTTGTTACCAGCGTGTGCATCAGGGCGCGCGATCATACCGGGACTGGTGGATTTTTGAACAACCTTTCGCCAGTTTTTTTCGCAAACGGTGCAAACAACCGGAAAAAACGGCACGGGCCCTGCATTCATTCAGACACATGACAACGCATTGTCGATTCAGCTCGTATTCAAGGGAAAAACTGCCGAACCAGAGCCTCTACCGCCTGTCAGACCGTCTAGGCTCAGACAATTCCAAGCTCGCTCGAGGTCCTATCGATGACTCAAGAACCACTTGTTCGCGAAGCAGAGGTGGCCGCATTCCGCGACGCCGTCTTGACCAAACTCACTTATGCAGTGGGTAAAGATCCGGACCACGCCTTCGACCATGACTGGTTCGAAGCCATTGCCCTGGCCGCGCGGGACCACATGGTCGAGCACTGGATGGATCACACGCGGCAGATCTACCGCAAAGGTCAGAAGCGCGTCTATTACCTCTCCCTGGAATTTCTCATCGGCCGGCTGCTGTTCGACAGCCTGAGCAACCTCGGCTTGCTCGACGTCGCCCGCGAAGCCCTGACCGAACTCGGCGTCGACCTTGAGCGCATCCGCTTGCTGGAGCCTGATGCGGCCCTGGGCAACGGTGGCCTGGGGCGTCTGGCGGCGTGTTTCCTGGAAAGCATGTCGACCCTCGGCATCGCCGGTCATGGCTATGGCATCCGCTATGAACACGGGTTGTTCCGTCAGGCGATTGTCGATGGCTGGCAGCAGGAGCAGACCGAACACTGGCTGGATTTCGGCAACCCGTGGGAGTTCGAGCGGCCGGAGGTGGCGTACCCGATCGGTTTTGGCGGCAGCGTTGAAACCGTGACCGATGAAAACGGCAAGTCCAGGCAAGTCTGGCACCCGGCGGAAACCGTACGGGCCATTGCCTATGACACGCCGGTGGTCGGCTGGCGCGGGGCGAGCGTCAATACGCTGCGCCTGTGGCGTGCCCGGGCCATGGAAGACCTGCATCTGGAGCGTTTCAACGCCGGTGATCACCTGGGCGCCGTGGCTGAAGTGGCCCGGGCCGAAAGTATCTCCCGGGTGCTGTACCCGGCGGACAGCACCGAGGCCGGTCAGGAACTGCGCCTGCGTCAGGAATATTTCTTCGTCGCCGCCTCATTGCAGGATCTGCTGCGCCGCCATCGCAACATGCACACCTCGGTGCTGACCCTGGGCGATCACGCTTCGATCCAGCTCAATGACACTCACCCCTCGATTGCCGTGGCTGAACTGATGCGGCAACTGGTCGACGTCTATGACGTGGCATGGGATGCGGCGTGGCAGGTCACCGTCGATACGCTGTCCTACACCAACCACACATTGCTGCCCGAAGCGCTGGAAACCTGGCCGGTCGGCTTGATGGAGCGCATGTTGCCGCGGCACATGCAGATCATTTACCTGATCAACGCCCAGCACATCGACTCCCTGCGGGCCAAAGGCATTCACGACTTTGACGTACTGCGCGCGGTGTCGCTGATCGAGGAAGACAACGGTCGTCGGGTGCGCATGGGCAACCTGGCGTTTCTCGGCTCCCACAGTGTCAACGGTGTGTCCGGTTTGCACACTCAACTGATGCGCAAGACGGTGTTCTCCGAACTGCACAAGCTGTACCCGGAACGAATCAACAACAAGACCAACGGCATTACCTTTCGCCGCTGGCTGTACCAGGCCAACCCCGAGCTGACTTCGATGCTGGTCGATGCCCTCGGCCCCGCGGTACTGGATAATCCGGAAGAGCGTTTGCTCGCCCTTGAACCGTTCGCCGAGAAAAACGCGTTCCGCAAGGCGTTTGCCGAGCAACGCCTGCACAACAAGAAAGCTCTGGCATACCTGATCCATGAACGGTTGGGTGTTGCGGTCAACCCGGCGGCGATGTTTGACGTGCAGGTCAAGCGAATCCACGAATACAAACGCCAATTGCTCAATCTGATGCACACCGTGGCGTTGTACCAGGCGATCCGCGCGGAACCGGAAATCGACTGGGTGCCACGGGTGAAAATCTTCGCCGGCAAGGCTGCCGCGAGTTATCACCAGGCCAAACTGATCATCAAGCTGACCAACGACATCGCCCGGGTGGTGAACAACGACCCGACCGTGCGCGGCTTGCTCAAAGTGGTGTTCCTGCCCAACTACAACGTCAGCCTGGCGGAGAGCATCATTCCGGCCGCGGATTTGTCCGAGCAGATCTCCACCGCCGGTTTCGAAGCGTCAGGCACCAGCAACATGAAATTCGGCCTGAACGGCGCGCTGACCATCGGCACCCTGGACGGGGCCAACGTGGAAATGTGCGAACGCATCGGCGCCGAACACATGTTCATCTTCGGCCTCAGTGCGCAGCAGGTGGAGGCGCGCAAGCAGAACCATGAGTTCAATGCCGTACCGGACATCGCTGCGTCCCATCGTCTGAACGATGTGTTGCAAGCGATTCGTGGCGGGGTGTTCTCCCCGGATGATCCGTCCCGTTACACCGGATTGATCGATTCGCTGGTGGATTACGACCGCTTCCTGGTCTGCGCCGATTTCGACTCCTACTGGAGCGCGCAGATGCGCGTCGAAGCCCATTGGCACGATTCCAAGGAATGGTGGCGTTCAGCAGTGTTGAACACGGCGCGGATGGGCTGGTTCTCGTCGGACCGGACCATTCGCGAGTACGCCACGGAAATCTGGAAGGCACTGGAGTAGTTTTCAGTCAGAACTGCGAGCGAGGCCCGGTTGTTGCCGGGCCGGATCGATATACTGGGCGCCGGACTGCCGAGCGGTAGGGATCAGCCAGATTTGGAGCACGCCACAATCCTTTGTGGGAGCGAGCTTGCTCGCTCCCACAAAGGATTGTGGTGTTTTCACACTAGACTGATCAGACGCTGTACCGCTTGGACTTGCCTCATGACGAGGCGGCTTAGGGATATCGACCATGCAATGGATTTTCATGCTGACAGGGCTGGTGCTCGGCTGGATGCTCGACGAGTCATTCAGTGAAGCACTGCTGGGCGCATTACTCGGATTGGGTATCGGCCAGGCCGTTCGCATTGCTCGTATGGACATTCGGGTAGTCGCGCAGCAGCGCTTGCTGGATCAGGCGCAGGTTGCGCTTCAGGCGGTCGAGCAACGGCTGGCAGCGCTCGAAGCATCGGGCGTCAAGGCGCCGGAAAGCCACGAACCGCTTGTATCACCTGAAGCCCTCCTTGATGAAGCCCCTGCCGCAACCACGGAATTGGTCTGGGAGCTGCCGCCCGAACTCGAGCCAATCGCCGCAGCGGCCAGCGAAATCAGTCGTCCGGCCGTCGATGCCTGGAAACCCGAGACGACCGCTCGCCAGGCACAACCGCCTGTCACACCGCGTGGTCCGAATCTCCTCGACCGCGCCATCAGCCGCGCCCGGGCCTGGCTGTTCGGCGGCAATACCGTGTTGCGGGTCGGCGTGGTGTTGCTGTTCCTCGGCCTGGCCTTTCTGCTGCGCTACGCCACCGAAGGCATGGTGGTGCCGCTTGAGTTGCGCTACGCAGGCGTGGCAGCCGCTGCATTGGGCTTGCTCGGATTGGGCTGGTGGTTGAGGGCCCGCAACGGCAGTTACGCGTTGATCCTGCAAGGCGCCGGGATTGCCGTGTTGTACCTGACGGTGTTTGCCGCCATGCGCCTGCATCCGTTACTCGATCCCTCGGCGGCGTTCGGCCTGCTGGTGGCGGTGACCGTCTGTTCGGCGATTCTCGCCATTACCCAGGACTCCCTGGGGCTGGCCGCCGCTGCCGCCATGGGCGGATTCGCCGCGCCCATCCTGGCCTCCACCGGCGCCGGCAACCACGTCGCGCTGTTCAGCTACTTTGTCCTGCTCAACGCCGGCATCCTCGTCATCGCCTGGTTCAAGGCCTGGCGGCTGCTGAATGTCATCGGGTTCACCGGCACCTTCGGCATCGGTTTCGCCTGGGGCCTGCGTTCCTACTCGCCGGAGTTGCTGTGGAGCACCGAGCCGTTCCTGATTGTATTTTTCCTGATGTACCTGACCATTGGTCTGCTGTTCGCCCGGCGCAAGCTGATGGAAATGAGCGATGCACCGGCAGAGGGCAGTCGCGAAGCGCTGCTGCAGTGGTCGGCGCGCAAGGGTGACTACGTCGACGGCACGCTGCTGTTCGGCCCGCCACTGGTGGGTTTCGGTTTGCAGTTCGCACTGGTGCAGCATCTGGAATTCGCGGCGGCGTTCAGTGCCTTGGCGCTGGGCATGATTTACATGGGGCTCGCCCGTTGGCTGATGGCCGGGCGCACTGTGTTACTGGGGGAAACCTGCCTGGCCTTGGGCGTGATCTTCGCCAGTCTGGCGATTCCGCTGGGGCTCGATGCGCGCTGGACGACGGCGGCGTGGGCGGTGGAAGGCGCGGGGATCTTCTGGCTCGGTCTGCGCCAGCAAAGGCCCTTGGCCCGGGCCTTTGCCTTGCTGCTGCAATTGGCGGCGGCGCTGGCGTTTCTCGGCGAGTTGCACAGCAGCGAGAGCAGCCTGCTCGGTGGTGTTCCGTTAGGCGCGCTGTTGCTGGGCGTCGCGTTGCTGTTCAGCTTCTACCAGTTGCGCAAAGCCTTGCCGGAACAGATCAGGCCTTGGGAGCTGAAAGGCCTGCCAGTCTTGGCTTGCCTTGGGCTGGCGTTTCTCTATTTGCTGGCACCGTTGTTTTTCTTCAGTCACGGTACGGAGATCAGTTGGGCCTTGGCCGGGGTGCTGACGTTGTTTGCTGGCTTGCGCCTGGCATCGCGCACGTTCGTGTACACCGCGCTCGCTGTGCAATTGTTGGGTGGCGCGCTGTTCCTGATGACCGGACCGCTGTTCAGTGACGACCTGCGCCCTCTGGCCCATGGCGGGTTCTGGGCGCCGCTGATGCTGGGGCTGACCGCGATGGTCGGGGCCTGGCATTTGCAGGTGGGCCATGGGCGTGGAGCGCTGGAAGGTCCGAGTCTGTCGCGGTTGTCCCAGGCGTTGCTGGTATGGGGCGCAGGTTGGTGGGCGTTGGCCTGGATCATCGACGTGCTGCATTTTGCGCCGTTGCCGATGCAGGCGACCTTGCTGTTGAGCGTCGCTGCCGCGAGTGTTGCGCTGTGGACGGTATTGGCACTGCGCCTGAGTTGGCCGTCATTGGGAGTGCTCTGCGCGGTGTTGATTCCTGCGGCGGCGCTGGTGCTGCTCGCGGTCTGGCACTCCCGTTATCACCCTGCGGCCAACTTCGGCTGGCTGGCGTGGGCCGCGGTGTTCGTCGTGCATTTCATGTCCCTGCGACGCCTGGCGACCATACTGCCGGCGCTCGTTCCAAGCGTCGCCCATGTGCTTGGCTGCTGGCTGTTGATGGGGGTGCTGGCTCTGGAGCTGCATTACGGCTTGCTGGTCTTGTCCGAGCAATACAACGCCTGGCGCTGGTTGGGATGGGCGATTCTGCCAAGTCTTTATCTGGTGCTGGCGGCGGAACCTCGTGCGTGGCCGTGGCCAGTGTCGACGTATTCGAGGGAGTACCGTGTATACGCTGCCGCGCCGCTGGCTCTGCTGATGCTTGGCTGGTTCTGGCTGGCGAATGTCGCCAGTGACGGCAACGCTGAGCCACTGCCCTACGTGCCATTGATCAACCCGTTGGAACTGGGCCTGTTGTTTGCGTTGTTCGGCGTCTATGCCTGGTCCCGCAGCGCCATGACACAGCTGATGGTCCGCAAGGATTACGCCAGCAAAATCACGCAAGGGGTCGCTGGTGCCTCGCTGTTCGTGTTCTTCACTGCCTTGGTCATGCGTACGGCGCACCATTGGAGCGGGGTGCCGTTCGAGCTGGGTCCGTTGCTGGAGTCGATGCGTGTACAGGCCGGCCTGTCCATCGTCTGGACCTTGATGGCCCTGAGCCTGATGATTGGCGGCCATTTGCGTCGCCGCCGTGAAGTCTGGCTGATCGGTGCTGCCTTGATCGGCGTGGTCGTGGCCAAGCTGTTCTTTGTTGAGTTGAGCAATCGCGGCGGGCTGGCGCGAATCGTGTCGTTTATCGGAGTCGGCGTACTGCTGCTGGTGGTGGGCTATTTCGCCCCGCTGCCACCCAAACGCGCCGAAGCTGTGCTGGATACCGAGAAACCGGCCCCGGAATCCGAAGGAGTGTCGTCTTGAGTCAGAAGCTGAAGCTGGGTTGGCTGGGCGTTGTTGCAATGGGTGTGGTGTTGTCGGCGGTTGCTCAGGAAAAACCGGCGGACTTCACCACCCAGGTGCCCTTGGCGGTGGCGGGCGAAGGCCCTTGGTATCGCCTTGAACTGCCCCTGAGCGTACAACTGAATGCACGACAGGCTGACCTGAGCGATGTGCGTGTGTTCAATGCCGTGGGCGATGTTCAGGCTTATGCCTTGGCCCGGGAGTCGGCGCAGAGCAGCGAAACCCGCACCTTGAACGAGGTGAAATGGTTTCCGTTGTACAGCTCGGTGGATGCGACTGAAACCACGCCGAGCGTGCGAGTGCAATCGAATACCAATGGCACCTTGGTCGAGGTGCAGCCCTCCAGCCAGCTGGAGCCGGGTGAGGAGGAGTTGCGCGGCTGGTTGCTCGACGCGTCCGCTATCAAGGCGCCGTTGCAGCAATTGATTCTCGACTGGACCAGCGAGCGCGACGGCTTCCAGCGATTCACCCTCGAAGCCAGCGACGATTTGCAGCATTGGCAGTCCTGGGGCGAGGGACAGGTGGCGCGCCTGACTTTTTCCGACGAGCGGGTCGAGCAGCATGAAATCGGCCTGCCGGGCCAGTCGGCGCGCTACTTGCGATTGCTCTGGATCACGCCGCATTCGGCACCGACACTGACGTCGGCGCAACTGCAAAGCGCCAGTACCCGCAGCCTGCCGCTGCCGTTGGTCTGGTCCCAGGCGTTGACCGGCAGCAGCGTGAAGGCGGGTGAGTACACCTGGCAGTTGCCGATGGGGCTGAATGTCGAGCGAGTGCAGGTCGAGTTGAACCAGCCCAACAGCCTGGCGCCGGTGAGCCTGGCCGGTCGGCGCGACAGCAGCCTGCCATGGCGGCCGTTGGGCAGCGGTCTGCTCTATCGCTTGACCCAGAATGGTCAGGATATGGTGCAAAACGAATTGCAGTTGTCAGGGCAAATCGTGCAGCAATTGAAATTGACCGTGGACGAACGCGGCGGCGGCCTGGGTGATCAGGCGCCGACGCTGAAGTTTGCCGTGCGCGCCACGCAACTGGTGTTTCTGGCGCGTGGGCCAGGGCCTTACACGCTGGTCGTGGGGAGTGCGACGGCGAAGGCGGCGAACTTGTCGCTGTCGACGCTGATTCCGGATTACAGCCCGGCGAAGCTCGCGACCCTGGGCCGGGCCATGGTGGATGTCGGGGCGGTGGCAACGAAGCCGTCGACAGGCACCACGACGGCGCCGATCGACACCAACTGGAAGAAATTCGGCTTGTGGGCGGTGTTGTTGCTCTGCGTAGTGTTCCTGGTGGCGATGGCGTTCAGCCTGCTGCGCAAGCCGCCAGCCAAATCCTGATAGTGGGTGCTGCGCACCCAATCGCGAGCAGGCTCGCTCCCACAGTTGGAATTCGTACCCCTGTGGGAGCGAGCCTGCTCGCGAATGCGTTCGCCCAGTCACTGAAAATGCCGAAATAATCGCAGTTCCCAGGCTCACATCCAGCCCTTTTCCAACTACGCTCATCCCCGCGCATGAACTCTCTTCAGCCGATCACGTCTGATAGGAGGAAATGCGCCCCGACTCGCGTTAAACTGCGCGGGTTTTTAGCCCCCCCCATTCCACCGGAGCCGTCCATGTCCCGCGTTACCTTGAGTCGCTATTTGATTGAGCAGACCCGCAGCAACAACACTCCTGCCGATCTGCGCTTCCTGATCGAAGTGGTGGCGCGTGCCTGCAAGGAGATCAGCCACGCCGTGTCCAAAGGCGCCCTGGGTGGTGTCCTGGGCAGCATGGGCACTGAAAACGTCCAGGGCGAAGTGCAGAAGAAGCTCGACGTGATCTCCAACGAAATCCTGCTCGAAGCCAACGAGTGGGGCGGTCACCTGGCCGGTATGGCGTCCGAAGAAATGGACAACGCCTACCAGATCCCGGGCAAATACCCGAAAGGCGCGTACCTGCTGGTATTCGACCCGCTGGACGGCTCGTCCAACATCGATATCAACGCGCCGGTCGGCACTATCTTCTCGGTGCTGCGTTGCCCGAGCGAATACCTGAGCCAGAACGAAGCCTTGAATGAAAAGGCCTTCCTGCAGCCAGGCACTCAGCAAGTGGCCGCCGGTTACGCGATCTACGGTCCACAGACCATGCTGATCCTGACCCTGGGCGACGGCGTGAAAGGCTTCACGCTGGACCGTGAAATGGGCAGCTTCGTCCTGACCCACGAAAACATCACCATTCCTGAATCCACCCAGGAATTCGCCATCAACATGTCCAACCAGCGTCACTGGGAAGCCCCGGTACAGCGCTACGTCAGCGAGTTGCTGGCTGGTGAGACCGGCCCGTTGAAAAAGAACTACAACATGCGTTGGGTTGCCGCGATGGTGGCCGACGTGCACCGCATCCTGACCCGCGGTGGTCTGTTCATGTACCCACGCGACAACCGCGAGCCTTCCAAGCCGGGCAAACTGCGCCTGATGTACGAAGCCAACCCGATGTCGTTCCTGGTAGAGCAAGCGGGCGGCGCGTCCACCGACGGTCACCAGCGCATCCTCGACATCCAGCCGGAAGGCCTGCACCAGCGTGTTGCGGTGTTCCTCGGTTCGAAAGAAGAAGTGGCTCGCGCTACGGCGTATCACAAGGAGTAAGCCATGACCGCGCCCTGGCAGCCGTTGCTTGATTGGTGGTTCGGAAGCTCCGGATCGGCGAGCGAAGTGGCGGCCCAGAAGGGCAGGTTATGGTTCGGCAAGCGCGACAGCCAGGACCTCGAAGCGCGTGAGCGCTTCGGGGACTGGACCGAGCAGGCACTGGCCGGCGGATTGACCGAGTGGATGCAACGTCCCGAAGGTTGGCTGGCCCTGGTGCTGTTGCTCGATCAGATCCCGCGAATGATCTTTCGCGATACCCCCAAAGCCTTTGCAGGCGATCTTCGGGCACAGAAGCTGGTAGCCCAAGGCGTTGCCGCGGATTACGACCGGCAGTTGCGGCCGATTCAGCGGGTGTTCATCTACCTGGTGTTCGAGCACAGCGAAAACCTCGCGGTGCAGAACGAAGGCGTCTCGCGCCACCTCGAACTGCTGGCGCAGCAGCCGGAGGCTGATCGGGCACTGTTCAGCGATTACCTGGACTATGCCGAGCGGCATCAGAAAGTGATTGCGCAGTTTGGACGGTTTCCGCATCGCAATGCGGTGTTGGGGAGGGAGTCTACGGCTGAGGAATTGGAGTTTCTGTCGAAGCCCGGCTCTCGGTTCTGAACCTTCGTCGCGGCTGATGCCGCCTTCGCGGCGCTCTATATTCTGAAACTACCCACCAACTGCTTCAACCGCGCTGCCTGCTGCTCTAGATCGGCACACGCACGCAAGGTCGACTGCAGGTTCTCCACACCTTCCTGGTTCAGCGTGTTGATCTCGGTGATGTCGACGTTGATCGACTCCACCACGGCCGTCTGTTCTTCAGTCGCGGTGGCGACCGACTGGTTCATGCCATCGATCTCACCGATGCGCTGGGTCACGCTACCCAGGCGTTCGCCAGCCTGGTTGGCGATACCGACGCTGCTTTCGCTCTGACGCTGGCTGTCGGTCATGATGCCCACCGCTGCCCGGGCGCCGACTTGCAGCTCTTCGATCATCGTTTGCACTTGCTGCGCCGAATCCTGGGTGCGGTGAGCGAGGTTGCGTACCTCATCGGCCACCACGGCAAAACCACGACCGGCTTCACCGGCGCGCGCCGCTTCAATCGCAGCGTTGAGCGCCAGCAAGTTGGTTTGCTGGGAGATGCTGGTAATCACTTCCAGAATCTGCCCGATGTTGACCGTGTTGCTGTTGAGGGTTTCGATGTTGCCGCACGAATCGCTGATCTTGGCCGACAGCTGCTGCATCGCCGCGATGGTCTTATCCACCACCTGTTGGCCATCTTCGGCCAGGTTGCGGGCATCGCTGGAGTGTTGCGAGGCCAAGGCGGCGTTCTGGGCGATTTCCTGGGCGGCGGCACCGAGCTGGTTGATGGCCGCTGCCACACTGCTGGTGCGCGAGGCTTGCTGGTCGGAGTTGAACATCGACGAATTCGACGCGGCCACTACTCGCAACGCCACCTCGTTGACCTGGCCGGTGGCCGAGGCCACTTCGATGATCGAGGCATGAATGCGCTCGACAAAGCGGTTGAACGACAGTCCCAGCGCGCCGAATTCGTCGTGGCCGTGAATGGTAAGGCGTTTGGTCAGGTCACCTTCGCCTTCGGCGATGTCGTGCATGGCACGGCCCATGGTCAGCAGCGGCTGCATCAGCAGGCTGATGAGCATGCCCAGCAAGGCGATGATGATCACCACGGCAATCACCATGGCGATGATCGCCGAGGTGCGGAATTCGCTGAGCATCGAGAACGCCGTTGCCTGGTCGAGCACCAGCGCCACATACCAGTCCGCCGATGGCACGCCATTGACGTGGGTGAAAGAAATGAACTGGCGCTTGCCGTCGATCTCGACTTCTTGCATGCCCGGGCTGACTTTGGGTGTGTCGCTCGGATAGGCCTCGGCCAGGCTCTTGAGCACCAGCTTGCTGTCCGGGTGAATCAGGATCTTGCCGTCGGCACCGACGATGAATGCATGACCGTGGCCGCCGAAGTTCAGCGAGTTGATGATCGCGCTGACGCTGGACAGGTCGATGTCGGCGCCGGCGACGCCGATCATCTGGCCCTGGTGCTGCACCGGGGTGGCCACGGTGATGACCAGCTTGCCGGAAGACGCGGCAATGTACGGTTCGGTGACGATGGTCTGTTGGGCGCTATTGGCCGCCTTGTACCAGCCACGGGCGCGCGGGTCGTAGTCCGCCGCGCGGTTGCCCGCCGGGACCGAGAACATCACGCCGTCGGCGCCACCGAAGTAGCTCAGCTGGAAATTGCCGGTGTAGGCGGGCAGGTCGATGATCCGTTTCAGGCCCGCGGGAGCATTGCCATCGGCGGTGATCTGTTGGGCCATCGACTGCAGCAATTGCATGCGACTTTCCAGCCAGGTCTGGATGTTGCTGGTGGTCAGGCTGCCGAGCTCCTGCATCGAGGCTTCGGTGCTGTTGCGCAAGGTTTCGCGTTGGCGATAGTCGTTGAACAGGATGAAACAAGCGAATGCGACGGCCACCACGAGGGCGGCAGCCAACAAGATCTTGTGGCTGAACTTCATGTTTCTGGTCATGGATGAGCTACCGCAGAGGGCCTGGTCTACAAAAGGGGGAAGCAAAAGCCAGCAACGTGGCTTTGCGTTGCATGTATGTCGACTGAGCGGCGCCAAAGATTAGGCGGACTTGCTGAAAAACGACGAAATGCTCGATGAACAAGGAAATTGGTTGATTTTCGGCAAAAGGTAGACGAGTGGCCCGATAAATAGCCTGTCGGGCACGGAACCTCACTGGGGTTTTCTCTTCTAAGCTTCAGCTTGGCAGCCATGCCAATCCCCTACGCCCCCCCGGAGTTTCACCATGTCGTTGCGTTCCATCGCCCTGCTTTCGTTCTGCGTGTTGCTGGCTGCCTGCAGCAAGGTCAATCAGGAAAACTACTCGAAGCTCTCGGCTGGCATGGCCAAGGCCGATGTGGAAACCCTGTTGGGCAAACCCGCCGATTGTTCAGGCGCGCTCGGCATGTCCAGCTGTACCTGGGGCGATAAGAGCAGCTTTATCAGCGTGCAGTTCGCCGGTGACAAAGTGCTGATGTTTTCCGGCCAAGGCCTGAAGTAAACCGGGGCGTTTGCCCACGGGAGAAAAATAATGAAGCAGTTATTGATCATCCTTTTTGCCGGCCTGATGTTGGCCGGCTGTGCCACGCCTGGCCAGGACCCATTGGCCCCCAAGACTGTCAAAAGCGTCAGCCTCAAGCGCTACCAGGGCACCTGGTACGAGCTGGCCCGCATGCCGATGTACTTCCAGCGCGACTGCGCGCAATCCGAAGCCCATTACACGCTCAAGCCTGACGGCAACGTTGCCGTGTTGAACCGCTGTCTGACGGCGCAGTGGCAATGGGAAGAGGTCAAGGGCACGGCTTATCCGCAGGAGCCCGGCAAGAACGACAAGCTGTGGGTCGAATTCGATACCTGGTTCTCCAGGCTGATCCCGGGTACGGCGAAGGGCGAATACTGGGTGCTGTACGTCAGCGATGACTACAAGACCGCCATTGTCGGGGATCCAAGCCGGAAGTATTTGTGGCTGTTGTCGCGCACGCCGACCGTGAACGGTGTGGTGCGTGAGGAGCTGCTGAGCAAGGCGCGTCAGCAGGGTTACGACACCACGCGGCTGATCTGGCGGGCGTCGGAACAGCAGATGGCCAAGACCTCGGATTGACCGCACAAACCCTTGTAGGAGCGAGCAAGCTCGCTCCTACAGAATTGTTTCGGTGTCAGCCTAGAAGGTCACGCAGTACCTGGGTGAAGGCGCGATTGCTTTCTTCCTCATCAGCATGCCGCCCATCCCGCACAACCCACTGGCCATTGACCAGCACATCCCGCACCTGACGATCACCGCCCGCGAACAACCAGCGATTGAGAATCCCGTCACCGCTGGCTGTCGCCAGATACGGATCGTTGCCGTCGAGCACCAGCCAGTCGGCACGCTTGCCGACTTCCAGTGCACCAATCGGCTGCCCCAGCGCCTGAGCACCACCATCCAGCGCCGCGTCGAACAACGTACGGCCGACCATTGGCTGATTCGCGCCATACAAACGATTACGCCGCTGGTCGCGCAGACGCTGGCCGTATTCCAGCCAACGCAATTCTTCCACCACGCTCAATGACACATGGCTGTCGGAACCGATACCCATGCGGCCGCCCTGGGCGAGGAAATCCACCGCCGGGAAAATCCCGTCCCCCAGGTTGGCTTCGGTGGTCAGGCACAGGCCGGCGATGGCGCGACTCTTGGCCATCGACGTGATTTCTTCCGGGTTGGCGTGGGTCGCGTGGACCAGGCACCAGCGCTGATCGACGTCGATGTTTTCGTACAGCCATTGCAGCGGACGACGACCGCTCCAGGTCAGGCAGTCGTCGACTTCTTTCTGCTGTTCGGCGATGTGGATGTGCACCGGGCATTGCTTGTCGCTGGTCGCAAGCACTTCGCTGATCTGCTGCGGCGTGACCGCGCGCAGCGAGTGGAAGCACAGACCCAGAGCCTGCGCCGGTTGCTGCGCCAGGACCGGTTGCAGGCGCGATTGCAGCTTCAGGTAGTTTTCCGTGCTGTTGATAAAACGGCGCTGACCATCGTTCGGCGCCTGGCCACCGAAACCGGAGTGGCTGTAGAGCACCGGCAGCAGGGTCAATCCAATACCGGCGGAGCTGGCAGCCTGGCTGATACGCAGGGCCAGTTCGGCCGGATCGGCGTAAGGCTGACCATTGCTGTCGTGATGCACATAGTGAAATTCCGCCACCGAGGTGTACCCGGCCTTGAGCATCTCGATGTACAGCTGACGAGCGATGACGCCGAGTTGCTCCGGGCTGACTTTTCCGACGAGGCGATACATCAGGTCGCGCCAGGTCCAGAAACTGTCGTTCGGATTTCCCGCCACTTCCGCCAGCCCGGCCATGGCCCGCTGGAAGGCGTGGGAGTGCAGATTCGGCATGCCCGGCAGCAGCGGGCCGCTCAACCGCTCGGCGCCATCTGCATGGGAATCGGCCTGGATATGGGTCAATACGCCGTCGGCGTTGACCTCAAGACGTACATTGTTGGCCCATCCGCTAGGCAGTAGCGCGCGTTCGGCAAAGAAGGCGGACATGGTTCAGCACCCCATCGTGTGTTATTTGTATATACATATACAGACGTTTGCCTGCCCGGTAAACTCCGGCAAGCTAGCAATCTCTTTTCAACTAACAAGGATTAACCGTGCCGACTCCGCCTCCAGTCTCTCCGTTGGCCGCGAACATGGGCGACAGTCCGGCGCCCTTGTACGCCCGCGTCAAACAAATGATCACCCAGCAAATCGACAGTGGAAACTGGCCACCGCATTACCGCGTGCCGTCGGAAAGCGAGCTGGTCAGCCAGCTGGGCTTCAGTCGCATGACCATCAACCGCGCGCTGCGCGAGATGACTGCCGACGGTCTGCTGGTGCGTATGCAAGGCGTCGGCACGTTCGTCGCCGAGCCGAAAAGCCAGTCCGCGCTGTTCGAAGTGCATAACATCGCCGATGAAATCGCCTCTCGCGGACATCGCCACACCTGCAAGGTCATCACCCTTGAAGAAGAGGCCGCCGGCTCCGAGCGCGCCCTGGCCCTGGACATGCGCGAAGGGCAGAAGGTGTTCCACTCGTTGATCGTGCATTTCGAAAACGATATTCCGGTGCAAATCGAGGACCGTTTCGTCAATGCGCTGGTGGCGCCGGACTACCTCAAGCAGGACTTCACCCTGCAAACGCCGTACGCCTATCTCAACCAGGTCGCGCCGCTGACCGAAGGCGAGCACGTGGTCGAGGCAATCCTGGCCGAGCCGTCCGAGTGCAAGTTGTTGCAGATTGAAAAGGGCGAGCCGTGCCTGCTGATCCGTCGCCGCACCTGGTCCGGCCGCCAGCCGGTGACCGCCGCCCGCTTGATCCACCCCGGTTCCCGTCATCGTCTGGAAGGACGGTTCCATAAATAGAGAGCCATAAATGAGTCAGTTGAAGGTTTTACGCGCCAAAGATTACCCGCGCATGCCATGGAAAAACGGCGGCGGCAGCACCGAAGAAATCACCCGTGATGCCGGCACCGGCCTGGACGGGTTTGGCTGGCGCCTGTCGATTGCCGACATCGGTGAATCGGGTGGGTTTTCCACCTTCGCCGGTTACGAGCGGATTATCACTGTGTTGCAGGGCGATGGCATGACCTTGTCGGTTGATGGCCAGGTCACGCGCCCGCTGTTACCGCTGGACCCGTTTGCATTCAGCGGTGAAAGCAAGGTTTCCTGTACGTTGCTCGGCGGCCCGATTCGCGACTTCAATCTGATTTACGCTCCGCAGCGTTACAGCGCGCGGTTGCAATGGCTGAGCGGTGAGCAGCGGTTTTTCAGCGAGGCCGGGACTGTGCTGGTGTTCAGTGTCAGCGATGCGCTTGAGGTGAAAGTCGGTAACAGTGCTTCGCAGCTGGGTCGTCATGATTGCCTGCAACTTGTCGGTAACACTGGCCTGCTGGACGTCACCAGTAATGCCGCCTGCTGTGTGATCGAACTTTCTGCACGCTAATACACCATCCCTGTAGGAGCGAGCTCGCTCGCGAAAAAACCAAACTCGCCGCTGGGCATCTGGTTCTACGCGTTATCGTTCACGACCATCGCGGGCAAACCACGCTCCTACAGGGAGCGTGGTTTGCCCGCGATGTTGTTTTATCCCTCAGATCGTTTCCCTCCACGCACCACTTTGTTACCGAACGCCCCAGCGTGGCGCAAAACCACCCTCAAGTAACAACCTGCCTATCCTCCAAAAAATCCCCTCGAAAAATTTCATCTACGCCAAAGCCCTTGTTCCAGACGCTCTGCAGCCCTTTCCGAATTTTTCTTGAATGCTCATCCAGCAAGTTGGCCGCTTGATTGCATATGCTTGTATGTACAAGTAAAGACGTATGTGTATGAGTCGCGAGGACTCAACCATCGTCCACTGATTCGCCGGTGTGCACTGATGCCCATTGGCTTGCTCGCCCACTGCCTGGGTTGGTTTGGATTGATTGCTGAGGAGTCTTTTTCGTGACTGACAATAAACCTACGAAGTTTCGTGACGTTGAAATCCGTGCTGCCCGCGGTAACAAGCTGACCGCCAAGAGCTGGCTGACCGAAGCGCCGCTGCGCATGCTGATGAACAACCTCGATCCGGAAGTTGCCGAGAACCCTAAGGAGCTGGTGGTTTACGGTGGTATCGGTCGCGCTGCCCGTAACTGGGAGTGTTACGACAAGATCGTCGAAAGCCTGACCAACCTGAACGACGACGAGACCCTGCTGGTGCAATCCGGCAAGCCGGTCGGCGTGTTCAAGACCCACAGCAACGCTCCGCGTGTGCTGATCGCCAACTCCAACCTGGTGCCGCACTGGGCCACCTGGGAGCACTTCAACGAACTGGACGCCAAGGGCCTGGCCATGTACGGCCAGATGACCGCCGGCAGCTGGATCTACATCGGCAGCCAGGGCATCGTCCAAGGCACCTACGAAACCTTCGTCGAAGCCGGTCGCCAGCACTACAACGACAACCTGACCGGAAAGTGGGTCCTGACCGCGGGTCTGGGCGGCATGGGCGGTGCCCAGCCACTGGCCGCGACCCTGGCCGGCGCCTGCTCGCTGAACATCGAATGCCAGCAGATCAGCATCGATTTCCGCCTGAAAACCCGCTACGTCGACGAGCAGGCCAAAGACCTCGACGACGCCCTGGCGCGCATCGCCAAGTACACCAAGGAAGGCAAGGCGATCTCCATCGCCCTGTGCGGCAACGCGGCTGAAATCCTGCCGGAACTGGTTCGTCGCGGTGTGCGTCCGGACATGGTCACCGACCAGACCAGCGCCCACGACCCGCTCAACGGTTACCTGCCAGCCGGCTGGACCTGGGACGAATACCGCGCTCGCGCCAAGACCGAGCCAGCCGCTGTGGTGAAGGCCGCCAAGCAATCGATGGCCGTGCACGTCAAAGCGATGCTCGACTTCCAGAAAATGGGCGTACCGACCTTCGACTACGGCAACAACATCCGCCAGATGGCGCAAGAAGAAGGCGTGGAAAACGCATTCGACTTCCCTGGCTTCGTACCGGCCTACATCCGTCCACTGTTCTGCCGTGGTATCGGCCCGTTCCGTTGGGCGGCTCTGTCGGGCAACGCTGAAGACATCTACAAGACCGACGCGAAAGTAAAAGAACTGATCCCGGACGACGCCCACCTGCACAACTGGCTGGACATGGCTCGCGAGCGCATCAGCTTCCAGGGTCTGCCGGCACGTATCTGCTGGGTTGGCCTGGGCCTGCGTGCCAAGCTGGGTCTGGCGTTCAACGAAATGGTGCGCAGCGGCGAGTTGTCGGCGCCAATTGTGATCGGTCGCGACCACCTGGACTCCGGTTCGGTATCGAGCCCGAACCGTGAAACCGAATCGATGCAGGACGGTTCCGACGCCGTGTCCGACTGGCCATTGCTCAACGCCCTGCTCAACACCGCGAGCGGCGCGACCTGGGTTTCCCTGCACCACGGCGGTGGCGTCGGCATGGGCTTCTCCCAGCACTCGGGCATGGTGATTGTCTGCGACGGTACTGACGAAGCGGCCGAGCGTATCGCTCGCGTGCTGCACAACGACCCGGCCACCGGTGTCATGCGTCACGCCGATGCCGGTTACCAGATCGCCATCGACTGCGCCAAGGAACAAGGGCTGAACCTGCCGATGATTACCGGCAAGTAATGCTTGCCCTGTAGGAGCGAGCTTGCTCGCGAATGCGATGTATCAGCCAGCAAAGATGGTGAATTTGCCGGCCCAAGCTCAGCTCCTACAGGTTTTGAACCAACCAAGATAACAATCCATAGAGGTTGAACCATGGCTGTCACTGACGAACGTGCAGGCAACAAACCGTTGATCGAGAAACGCTCGATCGACTACATCCCGGAAGCGGAAAGACACGGTCGTCTGTTTAGCCAGTTCACCCTGTGGATGGGTGCCAACCTGCAAATCACCGCGATTGTTACCGGTGCCTTGGCGGTGGTGCTTGGCGGCGATGTGTTCTGGTCATTGATCGGTCTGTTGATCGGTCAATTACTGGGTGGCGGCGTAATGGCGCTGCATGCGGCGCAAGGCCCCAAGCTTGGCCTGCCGCAGATGATTTCCAGCCGGGTACAGTTCGGCGTGTACGGCGCGGCCATCCCAATCGTGCTGGTCTGCTTGATGTACCTGGGCTTCACCGCAACGGGAACCGTGTTATCCGGTCAGGCGCTGGGCCAGTTGTTTGGCGTCAGCGACACCGTCGGTATTCTCCTTTTCGCCAGTGTCATCGTGCTGGTCACGGTGCTCGGCTATCGGGTGATCCATTGGATCGGCCGTGTTGCCAGTGTCATTGGCGTGATTGCCTTTGTTTATCTGTTCAGCCGTCTGATGAGCCAGGTTGACGTTGGCGCACTGTTGCAAATCCGCCACTTCAGCTGGAGCAGTTTCTTGCTCGCGGTGTCGCTCGCGGCGTCCTGGCAGATCGCCTTCGGCCCTTATGTGGCTGACTATTCTCGCTACCTGCCGAGCAAGATTTCCTCGGTGAAAACTTTTTTTGCCGCAGGTGCAGGTTCGGTCATTGGTGCGCAGGTGGCGATGGTCCTCGGCGTGTTCGCTGCCGCTTCGGCCAACGGGCAATACGCCGGCCACGAAGTGGCCTACATCGTTGGTCTGGGTGGTACTGGTGCCACCGCTGCGCTGCTGTACTTCAGCATCGCGTTCGGCAAGGTCACCATCTCCACGCTGAACTCCTACGGCAGCTTCATGTGCATTGCGACCATCATCAGCGGTTTCCGTGGTGACCTGAAGGTAACGCGCTTGCAGCGTCTGGTCTTCGTGCTGGTCATCGTCGGTGCTGCGACCCTGATGGCGTTGCTCGGTCAGCACTCGTTCCTCGGTGCGTTCAAGTCTTTCATCCTGTTCTTGCTAGCGTTCTTTACCCCCTGGAGCGCGATCAACCTGGTGGACTACTACTGCATCACTCGCGAGCGCTATGACGTACCGGCTCTGGCCGATCCGAATGGTCGCTACGGTCGTTGGAACCTTCTCGGTATCAGCGTCTATGTGTTCGGTGTGCTGGTGCAACTGCCGTTCATCTCCACCAAGTTCTATACCGGTCCGCTGGTGGCGGCCCTGGGTGATGTGGATATTTCCTGGGTCATCGGTCTGGTGCTTCCCGCCGCCCTGTATTACCTGTGTGCAAAAAAATGGCACGGCACAGTGCCTGATCGTTTGATCCTGCCGGTCGAGCAGGGCGCGATCACCGAACAAAAGCTGAATGTGGGTCGCGCTTCCGCGCAGGCCTGATTGGACGTGGACAGGGCTGGATGCCTCTTGACTGCCGTAAGCCAATTCATGATTAGGAGCGTCACAACAATGAAATCGAACAAGACCCTGCTGACCACATTGCTTTCCATGGGCCTGCTGGCCAGCGCTGGCGCCACTCAGGCGGCAGGTTGGTGCGAGTCGGGCAAACCGGTGAAATTTGCCGGCCTGAACTGGGAAAGCGCCATGCTCCTGACCGACGTGCTGCAAGTCGTGCTGGAGAAAGGCTACGACTGCAAGACCGACAGCCTGCCGGGCAACTCCATCACCATGGAAAACGCCCTGAGCAGCAACGACATCCAGGTGTTTGCCGAAGAGTGGGTCGGCCGCAGCGAAGTCTGGAACAAGGCTGAGAAGGCCGGCAAGGTCGTCGGTGTCGGCGCGCCAGTGGTGGGCGCCGTCGAAGGCTGGTACGTGCCGCGCTACGTGATCGAAGGCGATGCCAAGCGCAAGCTGGAAGCCAAGGCGCCAGACCTGAAGAACATCGCTGACCTGGGCAAGTACTCGGCGATCTTCAAGGATGCCGAAGAGCCCTCCAAGGGCCGTTTCTACAACTGCCCGGCTGGCTGGACCTGTGAGCTGGACAACAGCGAAATGCTGAAAAGCTACGGTCTGGAAAGCACCTACACCAACTTCCGCCCAGGCACCGGCCCGGCGCTGGATGCCGCCGTACTGTCGAGCTACAAGCGTGGCGAGCCGATCCTGTTCTACTACTGGTCGCCAACCCCGCTGATGGGCCAGGTCGACGTGGTCAAGCTGGAAGAAAAGCCAGGCGTGGACAAAAGCGTGACCATCAAGGTCGGCCTGTCCAAGACCTTCCACGACGAAGCCCCGGAACTGGTGGCCGTGCTGGAAAAGGTCAACCTGCCGATCGACCTGCTCAACCAGAACCTGGGTCGCATGACCAAAGAGCGAATCGAGTCGCCAAAACTGGCCAAGATCTTCTTGAAGGAACATCCTGAAGTCTGGCACGCATGGGTGAGCGACGACGCAGCCAAGAAAATCGACGCGGCCTTGTAGGTCGAGCCTCTCCGGCTGCCACGAGCGGCAGCCGGATGCTTGATCGCAACCCCTTGATTGAGAGTCTCTTATGTTTCCCGAAAGCTTTACTTTTTCCATCGCCGACTGGGTCAACAGTTGGGTCGATTCGCTGGTTACCAACTACGGCGACGTGTTCCGGCACATCTCCGACACCCTGTTGTGGGCCATCGTCAATCTTGAAGGCCTGCTGCGCGCAGTGCCCTGGTGGCTGATGCTGGCGATCGTGGCGGGCGTGGCCTGGCACGCGACCCGTAAAGTCGTGACCACGGCGGTGATCGTCGGCCTGCTGTTCCTGGTGGGTGCGGTCGGCCTCTGGGACAAGCTGATGCAGACCCTGGCGCTGATGATGGTGGCGACGATCATTTCGGTGTTGATCGGCATTCCGCTGGGCATTCTCTCGGCACGCAGCAATCGCTTGCGTTCGGTGCTGATGCCGTTGCTGGACATCATGCAGACCATGCCGAGCTTCGTGTACCTGATTCCGGTGCTGATGCTGTTTGGCCTGGGCAAGGTCCCGGCGATTTTCGCCACGGTGATCTACGCCGCACCACCGCTGATCCGCCTGACCGATCTGGGCATTCGCCAGGTCGACGGTGAAGTGATGGAAGCGATCAACGCCTTCGGTGCCAGCCGCTGGCAGCAACTGTTCGGCGTGCAACTGCCGCTGGCCCTGCCGAGCATCATGGCCGGGATCAACCAGACCACCATGATGGCCCTGTCGATGGTGGTGATCGCCTCGATGATCGGTGCCCGTGGTTTGGGTGAAGACGTGCTGGTGGGGATTCAGACCCTCAACGTCGGACGTGGTCTTGAAGCCGGTCTGGCGATCGTGATTCTGGCTGTGGTGATCGACCGCATTACACAGGCGTACGGTCGCGCACGGCATGAGGTGAGCAAATGAACAACGCAACCGTGAGCAAGATCGAAGTCAAAAACGTCTTCAAGATTTTCGGCAACCGTGCCAAGGACGCGCTGGCCATGGTCGGCCAGGGCAAGACCAAGGACCAGGTGCTGGCCGAAACCGGCTGCGTGGTCGGCGTGAACGACCTGTCGCTGAGTATCGGCAGCGGCGAGATCTTTGTGATCATGGGCCTGTCCGGCTCCGGCAAGTCGACCCTGGTACGCCACTTCAACCGCCTGATCGACCCGACCAGTGGCGCGATCCTGGTGGACGGCGTGGACATCCTGCAATACGACATGGAAGCCCTGCGCGAATTTCGTCGGCGCAAGATCAGCATGGTGTTCCAGAGCTTCGGCTTGTTGCCGCACAAGACTGTGGTGGAGAACGTCGCCTACGGCCTGAAAATCCGTGGCGAAAGCAAAGCCATGTGCGCCGAGCGTGCGCTGCACTGGATCAACACCGTGGGCCTCAAGGGCTACGAAAACAAATACCCGCACCAGCTCTCCGGCGGCATGCGTCAGCGTGTGGGCCTGGCCCGCGCCCTGGCGGCGGACACCGACATCATTCTGATGGACGAAGCGTTCAGCGCCCTCGACCCGCTGATCCGCGCGGAGATGCAGGATCAGTTGCTGGAACTGCAAAAGACCCTGCACAAGACCATCGTCTTCATCACCCACGACCTCGACGAGGCCGTGCGCATCGGCAACCGCATTGCGATCCTCAAGGATGGCCGCCTGATCCAGGTCGGCACGCCAAGAGAGATCCTGCATTCGCCGGCGGATGAGTATGTCGACCGCTTTGTGCAGCGTCGGGCGGCGGTGGTTTAAGAAATTTGCAGTGATTTGGCGGGCCTTTTCGCGAGCAGGCTCGCTCCCACAATTGGAGTGCGATCTCCTGTGGGAGCGAGCCTGCTCGCGAAGGCGGCGGTAGAGCTGCACAATAATTCAGGTTTGTACGCACGAGGTTAATGATGTCTCAGGCTGAAAAAATCGTTATCACCGAGACGCAGGTCACTTGGCAGGATGTAGTTGCCGTGGCTCGTCATGGCGCACAGCTTGAGCTGTCGGCGCCGATCTGGGCGCGTATCGAAAACGCACAGGCCATCGTTCAGCGCATCGTCACCAGCGGCGAACGTGCCTACGGCATCAACACCGGCCTGGGCGCGCTGTGCAACGTCTCGCTGCAGGACGAACAACTCAGCCAGTTGTCGCGCAATACCTTGCTCAGCCACGCCTGTGGCGTTGGCGCGCCATTGAGCGACGAGCAGACCCGTTCGATCATGTGCGCGGCCATCGTCAACTACAGCCACGGTAAATCCGGCCTGCACCGTCAGGTCGTCGAAGCACTGCTGGCACTGCTCAACCGTGGTATCACCCCGCAAGTGCCGTCCCAGGGTTCCGTGGGCTACCTGACCCACATGGCGCACATCGGCATCGCGCTACTGGGTGTTGGTAATGTCAGCTATCGCGGTCAGGTCGTTTCCGCGCAACAGGCCCTCGCTGAAGCAGGCCTGCAACCGGTTCGCCTCGGCGCCAAGGATGGTTTGTGCCTGGTCAACGGTACGCCATGCATGACCGGCCTGAGCTGCCTGGCCATTGCCGATGCCACGCGCCTGCTGGAATGGGCCGACGTGATTGGCGCCATGAGCTTCGAAGCCCAACGCGGTCAGATTGACGCCTTCGACGCCGAGATCATTGCGCTCAAGCCGCACCCGGGCATGCAACAGGTCGGGATCAATCTGCGGGCCTTGCTCGACGGCAGCGAAGTGATCGCCCAGAGCAAAGGCATTCGCACACAGGATGCCCTGAGCATTCGCTCGATCCCGCAGGTGCATGGCGCTGCTCGCGACCAATTGGTACACGCGATCAAGCAAATCGAAACCGAACTCAACGGTGCCACCGACAACCCGCTGGTGCTGGGCTCCGCGGACAATTACCGCGTGGTGTCCCAGGCCAACCCTCATGGCCAGTCCGTGGCAATGGCGGCGGACCTGCTGGCGATTGCCATGGCGGAAATCGGCTCCATCGCCGAGCGTCGTCTGGACCGTTTGATCAACCCGCACGTCAGTGGTCTGCCGGCCTTCCTGGTGGCCAACCCGGGGGTAAACTCGGGGATGATGATCGTGCAATACGTGGCAGCTTCGCTGTGTGCGGAGAACCGTCAATTGGCGCAACCGGCGGTGCTGGATAACTACGTGACTTCGGGCCTGCAGGAAGATCACCTGAGCCTGGGCACCAACGCCGCGCTGAAGCTGCACCGCGCACTGGAAAACTGCACGCAGATTCTCGCCATCGAGTATCTGCTGGCGGCCCAGGCGTTCGAATTCCTCAAGGAGCAACGTTTTGGCGCCGGCACCGATGTGGCGTGGCGGCTGCTGCGCGAGCGCGTTCCGGCCTACGACCAGGACCGCTGGCTGGCACCGGACATTGCCGCTGCTGCAGGCGTTTTGAAAGACCCGGCCTTGCTGCAAAAAGCTTTGCCGAATTTGAACTGATTTCCACACAACACCAACGTGCCAAGGCGCGGCTCCCCAAAAGGCAGACGCGACGGACAACGGACATCTCCGGAGCGTCTGGTGAGTTAATGACAACTCTCAAAAGGAGCACAAAATGACTACGCTAAACCTGATCCCCGGCCAACTGAGCCTCGCCCAACTGCGTGACGTCTATCAGCAGCCGGTGAAACTGACCCTCGACCACAGCGCTGCGGCCCAGATCGAAGCCAGCGTGGCCTGCGTGGAACAGATCCTC
>NZ_NEJH01000009.1 GCF_002113025.1 Pseudomonas sp. B28(2017)
CTGCAGCGTCGCATCGGTGCTGCCATCGTCGACGACGATGATTTCGTAGGATTCATCGGCCAGCGCCACGCGGATTTCCTCAAGCAACGGCTTGAGGTTGTTCGCTTCGTTTTTGGCGGGAATCAGTACGGATACAAAAATGTCTTGGCTCATGGGGTCTCTCTCGCCTTTTTTGATTTTTTCGAGATCAGAGGCGAACGCTTCAAATCTGATAGAACTGCCGATACCACTTCACAAACTCGCCGACGCCGGTTTCGAGCGTCACCTGCGGGCTGAAGCCCACCCACTCGGCCAGTGCCGAGACATCGGCCCAGGTCTTGACCACATCACCGGCCTGCATCGGCAGGTAGTTGCGCCGGGCCTGCAGGCCCAGGGCGGACTCCAGGCAGTCGACGAAGTCCAGCAACGCCACCGGCATGCCACGCCCGATGTTGAAGAGCCGGTTGACCCCGGTGGCGGAGCCTTGCGGCACCGGCGGCTTCGGGCGCAGTCGGGCGATACCTTCGACAATGTCGTCGACGTAGGTAAAGTCCCGCGACATCTGCCCCTGGTTGTAAATGTCGATGGGCAGGTCTTTGAGGATGGCGTCGGTAAACTTGAACAGCGCCATGTCCGGGCGGCCCCATGGACCATAGACGGTAAAAAATCGCAGGCCACTGGCTTTCAGGCCGTACAGATGGCAGTAACTTTCGGCCAGCAGTTCATTGGCGCGCTTGCTGGCGGCGTACAGCGAAACGGGATGTTCGACAGGATCCTCGACACTGAACGGCATCTTGCTGTTGGTGCCGTACACCGAACTGCTCGAGGCGTAGATCAGATGCTCGGGGCGATGGTGGCGACAGGCTTCCAGCACGTTGAGGAAACCCACCAGGTTCGATTGCCCATAAACATCCGGGTTGTCCAGCGAGTAGCGCACGCCAGCCTGAGCGGCCAGGTGCACCACCTCGGTAAATCGGTGTTCCTGGAACAGGCTCATCAGGGCCGGTTTATCGACGATGTCCATTTTCCGGAAGCGAAAACCCGGCAAAGTCTGCAGCACTTCGAGGCGCGCATGCTTGAGTTCCACGTCGTAGTAGTCGTTGAGGTTGTCGATACCGACAACGTCCTGACCTTCGCGGCACAAGCGCTGGACCGTATGAAAACCGATGAAACCGGCCGCACCGGTGACCAGCACGGTCATTGGGCGCACGCCTGCGACTGCGCCGCGATCGGCGCGAGATTACTGATCCAGACACTTGTCAGCTTCATGTGTAGTTCCTGCTCCTGGCGTCATTCCACGCATGGTTACGTTATGAAGCTTATAAAACAGAAACATTTCAGTTTCGATAAGGCCGTGCATGACTTCAGCAAAAAAAAAGATATTTGGCCGAAATAGCCGCTACTACTTGGCCGATCCGTCATGAGGCTTGTAAAACCGAAACAAACCGATATCCACGGTCCTGATGTACTCCTTGGCCCAATCCGGCTTGACGGTACGGTCATGGAAATACAGGGCACCCTGCGTGCGATCCGGCAGTTCCTTGTTCAGGGCCTTGCGCGCGATTTCCTTGGCCATGGCGTAAGGCACCTCTTCCTGCACCGAATCGGATTTGCCGTCACACCACCAGGAGAATTGGCAACTCCTGGTCTCGGAACCCTGCTTGACCACTTTGCACACCGTGTCCGGAAAACCCTCGTGGCCCAGGCGATTCATGACCACGTTGGCCACCGCCTCCATGTCGGCGGGGTCCTCGCCCTTGGCTTCCCAGTAAATCGAGCGGGCCAGGCACGTGATCGCATCGTCCAGGGGCGCGGCCCCCTTCGGGTCAACGGCCTGGACTTCGGACGGGGTTATGGCTTCAGCCTTGGGTACCGGTGCGGGGTTGCTGTTCTCGGCGGCTTTTTGCTCAAGCACCTCGGCCTTGTTCTCGGCTGCTTGTTGTTTTTGTGCTTGATCCCCGGCGGCTACCGGGCCAGCAAGCAACGTGAGGACGAGGCAGGTGGCCCCCCAGTCGAGACGCATGATCGGTGTCACTCGGAGAGTGGTTCGACTCAGTGTAGTACTGAAATGATTTCACCCGCCCCACTACACTCTGGATAAATCCGTTGCCCTGGATGGGCCAACTTCGCGCATCATGGGCGCAAACTGCTCAAGGGGGACTTTCATGGGTGTCATCTCATCCGCAATGCGTTTTGCCGGTTTGTCACTGGGTCTGGTATTCGCCGCCAGCGCCTCGGCGGCGGACGAATCGCAATTGATCGAATCGATCAACGTCTACCGCAGCCAACTGCAGCGCTGTGCCGGCCAGGTTTCCTCGGAGCTGCCGCCGCTGTCGGCCGACCCGCGCCTGGTGCTGACCGCCCCGAGCATCGGCAATCTGCAACAGGCCATGGCCACGGCGGGTTATCCCATGAAAAATGTGCAGGTCATCAGCCTGTCCGGGCCTCGCGATGCGGCGTCGGCGATGAAGGCGATTCAGGAGAGTTTTTGCCAGATCGTCCTCGACCCGCAATTCGTGGATGTCGGCGTCAACCGCCAGGACCGTGAATGGCGCATCGTGGTCGCGCGGCCGTTGTTGAGCGCACGCCTGGGCGACGCGCAGGCCGAAGGCCAGAAGCTGCTGACCGAAGTCAACGCTGCACGCACCCGGCCACGCCAGTGCGGTACGCAATCCTTTGCCGCCGCGCCAGCGCTGGCCTGGAACGCCACACTGGCCACCGCCGCCGAAAGCAACTCGCGCTCCATGGCCAACCATAACTACTTCGATCACAAGGACCGCGACGGCCGCACACCGGGTGACCGCGCGGAACTGGCCGGCTACGACTTCCAGCAGATCGGCGAAAACATCGCCGCCGGGCAAGACACGCCACACAAGGTGGTCGAAGGCTGGCTGGCCAGCCCCGGCCATTGCGCCAACCTGATGAACCCGCAGTTCCGCGAACTGGGCGCGGCGTATGCGACCGACCCGAAGAGCGATGCCGGGATTTACTGGACGGCGATGTTTGGGGCGCAGTAAAGACAAGACTCTGAATGGGTCGCGGGCGTGCCATCCAACGGGGCACCTGTAGGAGCGAGCCTGCTCGCGAAAAACGTCTGAACAACACGATCATTCAGGCAGCCCGCGTTATCGTTGACGTCCATCGTCGGAACGTCGCCCGGAGCAAGCTCGCTCCTACAGGGAAACGCGTTCAATTACGATCAGGCCGGCCTGTAGGCCGCCTCGCTTTGGCTTTTGATCTGCTTGCCCCCTCGAGAGGCCGAGCGCAGGTTCTGCGCAGTGGGCAACCCGGCATGGATGCCGGGTTAGCCGCGTACGGCCATGGATGGCCGATCGCGGCGGGCCCACGGAGCAGGACCGGAGCGAGGGGATGCCGAGCCTTGGCGAGGCACCGAACGTCAGGGGCAAGAGCCCTTTGGTTACTTTGGGGCTTTTCCAAAGTGACCCGCCGTAAGGGCGGAACCGTCAGCGGCCATTACCGCAGGAATGGATATTCACCCACGCCTCAAACTGAACTGGCCCCCTCAATGACTTGCCATCAATGACTACTCATCCCCGCCGCATGCATCAACATCCGCATTCCCCCCGCCACCCCCCCCAACCCGGCCACACTGCCCAACCAGATCACCACCAGCCACCCTAGGCGCTGGTACCAGCGTGCGGGAGCCGTTCGATTCGAATCAATGATAGCCATCGCCAATCCTCACTTTGCCGCGGAAAACGTAATAGCTCCAGACCGTGTACATCAGGATGATCGGCAGAATGAACAGCGCCCCGATCAGGATGAACAACTGGCTGGTCGCCGGTGACGCCGCCGCCCACAGGCTGATGGAAGGCGGCACGATGTTCGGCCAGATGCTGAACGCCAGGCCGATGTAGCCCAGAAACACCAGCATCAGGGTGAAGGCGAACGGCCAATGGGTGTGGCGCTGGCGCAGGGTCCTGAGCAGGCCGAACATCGCCAGCAACGCCAGCACCGCAAGACCACCGAACACCGCCAGGTGCGCATGGGCAAACCAGCGCGTGGCGATTTCCGGATGGAGAATCGGCGTCCACACACAGATCACGCCAATCACCGCCAACAGCAGCCACGCCAGGGGCCGGGTGAACAGGCGCATCCGCGATTCGAGCATGCCTTCGGTCTTGACCAGCAACCAGGTGCTGCCCAACAGCGCGTAGGCGATGATCAGGCCGACACCGCAGAACAACGGAAACGGTGCCAGCCAGTCCAGCGAACCACCGGCGAACTGCCGATCGACCACCGGAATACCGGCAATGTAGGTACCGATCACCACGCCCTGGGAGAATGTCGCCAGCAGCGAACCGCCGATGAACGCCATGTCCCAGATATGTCGCTTTTCAGGACTGGCCTTGAAGCGAAACTCGAACGCCACGCCGCGGAAGATCAAGCCGCACAACATCAGGATCAACGGCAGGTACAACGCCTCCAGAATCACCGAATAGGCCAGCGGGAACGCGCCGTACAGCGCCGCGCCGCCCAGCACCAGCCAGGTCTCGTTGCCGTCCCAGACCGGTGCCACGGTGTTCATCATCACATCGCGCTCCTTCGCATCCGGGATCAGCGGGAACAGAATGCCCAGCCCCAGATCGAAGCCGTCCATGATCACGTACATCATCACGCCGAAGGCGATGATCACACCCCAGATCAGCGATAAATCGATACCTTGAATACCCATGATTCAACTCCCTTCCTTCAATTGACGCGGGCGTCGGTTTCGAGGATTTCGGCGTCGGCAGACAGCGGCCGGCGCGGTGTGATCACCTGGTCGGAATGCCCGCCTGCGGAATGCCCGTGATGCGGCTGCGGCCCTTTGCCGACCAGTTTCATCATGTAGCCGATGCCCACCGTGAACACCGAGAAATAGATCACCACGAACAGCGCCAGCGAAATGCTCAACTGCGCGACACTGTGATTCGACGCGGCATCGGCGGTGCGCAGCAGGCCATACACCACCCAAGGCTGACGCCCGACTTCGGTGGTGATCCACCCGGCCAGCATGGCGATCAGGCCGCTTGGGCCCATCCACAGCATCAGGCGCAGGAACCCGCGGTTGCGGTAGATGGCACCGCTGCGGCGCAGGGCCAGGCCGAGCACGCCGGCCAGCACCATCAGCATGCCCAGCCCGGCCATGACGCGGAAACTCCAGAAGATCACCGTCGCATTGGGACGATCCTCTTTCGGAAAGCTCTTGAGCGCCGGGATCTGCTTGTCGAGGCTGTGGGTCAGGATCAGGCTGCCCAGGTAGGGAATCTCGATGGCGTATCTGGTCTTCTCGGCCTGCATGTCGGGGATGCCGAACAGCACCAGTGGCGTCGCTTCGCTACCGTTGTTTTCCCAGTGCCCTTCAATCGCGGCGATTTTCGCCGGTTGATGCTCCAGAGTGTTCAAACCGTGGGCATCACCGACCACTGCCTGAATCGGGCAGACGATCAACGCCATCCACAATGCCATCGACAGCATCTTGCGCACTTGCCGGGTGTCATTGCCGCGCAGCAGATGCCACGCCGCCGACGAGCCGACAAAGAACGCCGTGGCCACGAACGCGGCAATCGCCATGTGCGCCAGGCGGTACGGGAACGACGGGTTGAACACGATGGCCAGCCAGTCCAGCGGCATCACGCGACCGTCGACGATCTCGAAACCCTGGGGCGTTTGCATCCAACTGTTGGATGCGAGAATCCAGAAGGTCGAGATCAAAGTGCCGATGGCGACCATGACCGTCGAGAAGAAGTGCAAGCCACGCCCTACCCGGTTCCAGCCGAACAGCATGACCCCAAGGAAACCGGCCTCGAGGAAGAACGCCGTGAGCACTTCATAGGTCAGTAACGGCCCGGTGATGCTGCCGGCAAAGTCGGAGAAGCGGCTCCAGTTGGTGCCGAACTCGTAGGCCATGACCAGCCCCGAGACCACGCCCATGCCGAAGTTGACGGCGAAGATCTTCGACCAGAAATGGTAGAGATCACGATAGGTGTCGTTGTGGGTCTTCAGCCAAAGGCCTTCGAGCACCGCCAGGAAACTGGCCAGCCCGATGGTGATGGCGGGAAAGATGATGTGGAACGAAACCGTGAACGCGAATTGAATCCGCGCCAGGTCCAGTGCCTCCAGGTTAAACATGTCGATATCCTCATCGCGGCTGAAAAACGGCGGCACACGGCCGGGCCACCGTCAGGCCGGAGGGCCTGCAGCCAACACAAGTCAAAAGGTTTGCTGTGAGCGGATGCGGCACCGGGCCGCCCCGCTGCTATGCGGCGGTAGTCGAAATCAGGCTGCTGGCTTTCGCCTGCTCCAGCCGGATGGCAACGAACTTGGAAGTCGGGGTGAAGGTACGGTCACCGTAACTTTCCAATGGCACCAGCGGATTGGTCTCCGGGTAGTACGCCGCCGCCTGACCGGCCGGAATGTCGTAGGCGATCAGGGTGAAACCGCTGACCCGACGCTCGCGGTCGTCGTCCCACAGCGCCACCAGGTCAACCTTCTGCCCCGGTTCGAAACCCAGCCGGCGAATGTCCTGCTCGTTGGCGAACACCACGTCGCGCATACCGTACACCCCGCGATAACGGTCATCCAGGCCGTACAGCGTGGTGTTGTACTGATCGTGGGAACGCATGGTCTGCAAAATCAGGTGCGGCTTGACCGCCAGGTTGCGCACGCCCTCGCTGATCAGGTGCTGCGGCAACACGCTCGGGGTGAATCGGGCTTTGCCGCTGGCGGTTTTCCAGATGCGTCGGGCCGCGTCGTTGGGCATGTGGAAACCGCCCGGATGCAGCAAGCGCCGATTGAAATCTTCGAAGCCGGGAATGGTGTCGGCAATCATGTTGCGGATGCGGCCATAGTCGCCGATGGCCCAGTTCCAGTCGATCGGGTGCTTGCCCAGTGTGGCGGCGGCGATGCCGGCGATTATCGCCGGTTCCGACATCAGGTGTTTCGACTTGGGTTTCAGTTGACCGTGAGAGATGTGGATCATGCTGAAGGTGTCCTCCACGGTTACGCCCTGCGGGCCTTCTGCCTGCATGTCGATGTCGGTGCGGCCCAGGCACGGCAGGATCAGCGCTTCACGGCCGGTGACCAAATGGCTGCGGTTGAGCTTGGTGGCGATGTGCACGGTGAGGTCGCATTTGCGCAACGCAGCGTGGGTGCGCGGCGTGTCGGGGGTGGCCTGGGCGAAGTTGCCACCCAGGGCGATAAACACTTTCGAACGCCCCTGCTCCATCGCGCCGATTGCCATCACGGTGTTGTGGCCGTGCTCACGCGGCGGCTTGAAGGAGAAGCGTTTTTCCAGAGCATTGAGCAAGTCGGTGGGCGCCAGCTCATTGATGCCCATGGTGCGGTCGCCCTGCACGTTACTGTGACCGCGAACCGGCGACAGGCCCGCACCCGGACGGCCGACGTTGCCGCGCAGCAACATCAGGTTGATGACTTCCTGCAGCGTCGGCACCGAGTGCGTGTGCTGGGTCAGGCCCATCGCCCAGCACATGATCACACGCTTGGCCCGGGCGTACATGCGTGCGGCGAGCTCGATGTCGGCGAGGGTCATGCCCGACTGCTGTTCGATGTGCTCCCAGCTGGTCGCGTCGACTTCGGCCAGGTAGGCATCCATGCCCGAGGTGTGTTCAGCGATGAACTCATGGTCGAACACCGGTTCGCCGCCAGTGGCCTGAGCTTCGCGCTCCCACTGCAACAGGAACTTGACCATGCCGCGCATGACCGCCATGTCACCGCCAAGTGCCGGGCGGAAGTACGCGGTGTTGGTGGGCTCAGAGCCATTCATCAGCATTTCGATCGGGTGCTGTGGATGCTGGAAGCGCTCCAGCCCACGCTCCTTGAGCGGATTGATGCAGATCACCTGGGCACCGCGCTTGACCGCTTCGCGCAACGGTTCAAGCATCCGCGGGTGGTTGGTGCCGGGGTTCTGGCCAATGACGAAGATCGCATCGGCATGCTCAAGATCGTCGAACACCACGGTGCCTTTGCCCACGCCGAGGCTTTCGATCATGCTCACCGCGCTGGCTTCGTGGCACATGTTGGAGCAGTCCGGAAAGTTGTTGGTACCGTAAGCCCGGACGAACAACTGATAGAGAAACGCCGCCTCGTTGCTGGCCCGGCCCGAGGTATAGAACTCAGCCTGGTGGGGCGATTCCAGCGCGTTGAGGTGCCGGGCGATCAGCGCGAACGCTTCGTCCCAGGTGGTTTCCACGTAACGATCGGTGGCAACGTCATAGCGCATCGGGTGAGTCAGGCGTCCCTGATACTCCAGCCAGTAATCGCTCTGTTCGGCCAGCGCCGAGACGCTGTATTTGTTGAAGAAGGCCGGGTCAACCAGACGGCCCGTGGCTTCCCAGTTAACGGCCTTGGCGCCGTTTTCGCAGAATTTGACCATGCCGTTTTCAGGCGACTCGCCCCAGGCACAACCGGGGCAGTCGAACCCGCCGTTCTGGTTGGTCTTGAGCATGGCGCGAATATTCTTCAGCGCGTTTTCACTGCCCAGCCAGTTCCTGGTAACAGCGATCAGCGCGCCCCAACCGGCGGCGGCACCTTTATAGGGTTTGTAGCGGTCGACTTGAGACATGGTACTTCTCCGTGACAATGGACACAGGCTTCGACCCGATTCAGGTCATTGATCGTTTGACGGAGAAAGCATATGAACAGGGATTAATTACTGTCTAATCGCTATTTATGACCATATGATCGAGGATATTTATTATCGATTTTTATTGTTATTTTTCAATTATTTATAAAATTTAAACACTCATTTACGCAGCAACTTAATCCATCATAGATGCAGTCGATCAACCGGTTACTAATAGTGATTGGACGGCCTCTCAAGTTGCTTTTAGCCTGCGCTCAACAAATCCGTTATCAGCGCAATATCTGTAGGAGCTCGCTCCTGCAAAGACCAGATCCGCTTAACGGGACATTCATTCAATGCGTGCCAAGCGAGGGTGTCATGTCAGAACGAGTCTTGATCGATGGGTTCTCCCGGCGCGTGGACTATCTGCGGATGTCGGTCACCGACCGCTGCGATTTCCGTTGCGTGTATTGCATGGCCGAGGACATGCAGTTTCTGCCACGCCAACGGGTGCTGACCCTGGAAGAGATTTATCAACTGGCCGAAAGCTTCGTGACGCTGGGCACCCGCAAGATCCGCCTGACCGGAGGCGAGCCGCTGATCCGCCCAGGCGTGGTGCAGCTGTGCCAGAAGATCGCCGCCCTGCCCGGCCTGCGTGAGCTGTGCATGACCACTAACGGCTCGCAGTTGGCCAGACTGGCCGAGCCGTTGTTCGAGGCCGGGGTCAAGCGCCTCAACATCAGCCTCGACTGCCTGGACCCGCAACGTTTTCGCGAACTGACCCGCACCGGTGATCTGGCGCAGGTCATCAAGGGCATCGACGCGGCCAACCAGGCCGGATTCCGTAACACCAAGCTCAATTGTGTGGTAATGAAAGGCCGCAACGACCACGAGATCAACGATCTGGTGAGCTTCGCCATCGACCGCAACCTCGACATCTCCTTCATCGAGGAAATGCCGTTGGGCACCATCGACGAGCACAGCCGCGCGGAATCGTTTTTCGCAAGCAGCCAGGTCCGCGAGCGCATCGCCGAACGCTACACTTTGATTGATTCCGCCGAGTCGACCCAGGGGCCGTCGCGCTACTGGCGCCTGGCCGAGGCACCACAGATTCGCCTGGGGTTCATCTCACCCCACAGCCACAACTTTTGCGGCACCTGCAATCGGGTGCGGCTGACCGTGGAAGGACGTCTGCTGCTGTGCCTGGGCAATGAGCACTCGGTGGATCTCAAGGCTGTGCTGCGCAGCCACCCCGGACAGCCAGAGCGCCTGGAAAAAGCCATTATCGAGGCGATGAAACTCAAGCCTTATCGACACAACTTCGAAGTGAACGACGATGTACAGGTCATTCGCTTCATGAACATGACGGGCGGCTGAACCCCATGATCGTGAGACCCAAACCCAACCTGATCGGCGTCCTGACGTCCCTCAAGGGTTCGATCGCCAAGCGCATTGCCTGGCGCAGCCTGATGGTGACGCTGCTCGCCTCGGCCATCGTGCTCATTGAAACCCTGCATCCCAGTTACTTTTCCAAGGTCAGTGCTACCCCCTTCACGCTGCTGGGGTTGTCGTTGTCGATCTTCATGAGCTTTCGCAACAACGCCTGCTATGACCGCTGGTATGAAGCGCGCAAGGCGTGGGGCGAGGTGATCGTGGAAGTGCGCTCGATGATTCGTGAAACCCTGGTCATCAAGGACACGAATGAACGACACACCCTCCTCAGCAACCTGTGCGGCTTTGCCCATGCCCTCAATGCGCGGCTTCGCCGGGAAAACGAACTGGCCGCCAGTGGCGACTGGCTGCACCCGATGCCCACGGGCGACACCACGGACATCAGCGGGCAGATACTGATGCAGGTTGGCCAGCAGTGTTCGACACTCAACGAGTCCGGGGCGATCAACGACTGGCGCTACACGCTCATGGCCAACCACCTGGCCAGCCTGACCCACGCCCAGGCGGTCTGTGAACGGATCAAGAACACCCCGCTACCGTTCCCCTACACCCTGTTGCTGCACCGCACCATCTACCTGTTCTGCATCCTCCTGCCGTTTGCCATGGCCGAACCCCTGGGCTGGCTGACCCCGATTTTCACCGCGATTGTCAGCTACACCTTTTTCGGCCTGGACGCGATTGCCGATGAACTGGAAGACCCCTTCGGCCGCGACGAAAATGACCTGCCCACCGACGCCATCGTGCGCAACATCGAGCGTGATGTACTGGCAGCGCTGGGCGTGACGGAACTGCCGCCACAATTGGAGCCGGTGGATTTTGTGTTGAACTGACGCTCCGGATACACGCAAAACCTGTAGGAGCGAGCGGGTTCGCGAAGGCGTCAGCAAAAACAATACCGAATAATCAGGCCGCAGCAGGCACGCCGCTGTGAAAGCGAAACTCCACGTCCGGCGACTCGATCAGTTCCTGCTCGGCAGCCCGCACCTTGTCGATCACCTGGGCAATATCCCTGGCGTCGCCGTACTGGTATGCCAGTTTCAGGTAACCCTGGAAATGCCGGGCCTCGCTCTTGAGCAGACCGAAATAGAACTTGCCGAGTTCTTCGTCCAGATGCGGTACCAGCGCTTCG
This sequence comes from Pseudomonas sp. B28(2017), assembly GCF_002113025.1. GTDB lineage: Bacteria > Pseudomonadota > Gammaproteobacteria > Pseudomonadales > Pseudomonadaceae > Aquipseudomonas. Next base: position 11,148 of record NZ_NEJH01000009.1, read on the forward strand.
AAACGCTCGCAACTGCGGGCCTCGATGAATGCCCCCACCACCAATGTGTCCACCAGTTTCACCGGCTCGTGGCTGCGTACCACCTTGCGCAGCCCCGACGCATAGCGCCCGGCGGACAGCTGGCGCAGCGCGATCTTGCGGCGTTTCATCAGGCGCATGACCTGTTCGTGGTGCACCAGCTCTTCCCGGGCCAGGCGCGACATCATGTTGATCAGGTCGACGTGGGAGTGATACTTGGCGATCAGGCTCAACGCGGTGCTCGCGGCCTTGAATTCGCAGTTCTTGTGGTCGATCAGCAGGGTTTCCTGATCGGCCAGCGCGGCTTGAACCCAGCCGTCGGGGGTGCGGCAGCCAAGGAACTCGTGAATTTCGGGAAGGATCATGGGGCTCACGGAAAAATAGGTTCAAAACGAAGGGCGCCGATTATACCGGCCTGCCCGCAGACCACCAGTCGCCAACCGTTGATATGCATCAAGTCCCCGAATCGCAGGCAGCAACTATAGTTGTGCAACGCCGTGCTTTTTTATTTTCAGGAGATCCCGATCATGCAAGCCGTACGCAGCATTCTGGTGGTCATCGACCCCGAACACTCCGAAAGCCTGGCGCTCAAACGGGCCAAATTGATTGCAGGCGTGACCCAGGCGCATCTGCATCTGCTGGTGTGCGACCCCAAGCATGATCACAATGGCATGTTGGGGGTGCTCAAGGCCGCTTTACTGGAGGACGGTTACAGCATCACCACTGAACAGGCCTGGAATCAGAGCCTGCATCAAACCATCGTCGATGTGCAGCAGGCGGAGGGCTGCGGTCTGGTGGTCAAGCAGCATTTCCCCGACAGCGCCTTGAAAAAGGCCTTGCTGACACCCGAGGACTGGAAATTGCTGCGCCAATGCCCATCCCCGGTACTGCTGGTAAAAACCGCCGGCTCATGGAAAGACAAAGTGATCCTGGCCGCTGTCGACGTCGGCAACACCGACCCCGAACACCGCCACCTGCACGACACCATCATTGATCATGGCTATGACATAGCAACCCTGGCCAAGGCCCACTTGCACGTGATCAGCGCCCATCCGTCACCGATGCTGTCGTCGGCCGACCCGACGCTTCAACTCAGCGAAACCATCGAGGCGCGTTACCGCGAGCAATGCAAGTCGTTCCAGATTGAATTCGACATCGACGATGAGCACCTGCACATCGAGGAGGGCCCGGCGGATGTGCTGATTCCGTTCATGGTGCATAAGCTGCAGGCGGCGGTGACGGTGATCGGTACCGTGGCCCGCAGCGGTTTGTCCGGAACCTTGATCGGCAATACGGCAGAAGTGGTGCTGGATGCGGTCGAGAGCGATGTGCTGGTGCTCAAGCCGCAGGAAATCGAGGATCATCTGGAGGAGATTGCCGGCAAGCATTGAGATCTGTGGCGTTTGGTAGATCGCCATCGCGGGCGAGTCCGCACAGTGATTGTGGCCGGCCGCAAGATTGGCATTCACTGAAGATCAAACTGTGGGAGCGAGCCTGCTCGCGAAGGCGGAGTGTCAGGCAATATCGCTGTTGGATGGCCGGCCTCTTCGCGAGCAGGCTCGCTCCCACAGGTATTTTGGCCGGTCGCAGGATTGGCATTCACAGGTTGTCCGGTGTATTCAGAACAGCTCGCGAAAGGGAATAAACCGCGCCGTGTCGCCCTCTGCCAAGGTGCAACCTTCCGGCACTTCCACCAACCCATCGGCCCAGGTTGCACTCAGCAACACGCCTGAGCTCTGGTTCGGATACAGCACCGCTTGACCGGCTTCGAGTTTTGCCCTGAGGTACTCGCGCCGACTCCCGGGTTTGGGCCAGGCAAAGCCGAGCCTGACCGGAAAGCTCAAGGGCTCCAGGTCTTCGACACCCTGAATCCGCAACAGGTAAACCCGGGCCAACAGGCCGAAAGTGACCAACGCCGATGTCGGATTACCCGGCAGGCCAATCACCGGCACGCGGCCGAAGCGGCCCACGGTCAATGGCTTTCCGGGTTTGATCGAGAGTTTCCACAGCAACGGCGTGCCGCACTCGCGCAGCACCTGACCGAGGCAGTCGGCGTCACCGGCGGACACGCCGCCAGTGCTGAGCATCAGGTCAGCGGCCTGTTGCAGCTGTTCGAGCTTGAGCCGCGTCTGGCGTGGCTCATCGGGGAGAATGCCGGCATCGATGACCTCGCAACCCAACGCACTCAACCAATGATTCAACAATGTTCGGTTGCTGTTGTAAATGCTGCCAGGCTTGAGTGGCGTGCCCGGATCGACCAGTTCATCGCCGGTGGACAGCAACGCCACCCGTGGTCGCCGCACGACCTGCACATGGGTGCAGCCCTGCGCCGCAGCGACCGCCAGTTCGAACGGACCAAGGCGCTTGCCGGCCCGCAGCAACACATCGCCGACGCGGTTTTCCTGGCCTTGTGGGCGAATGTTGCTGCCGGCGCTCAGTGGCTGCGTGAAGCGGATGCGTCCGTCATCCAGTACCTCGGTGTTTTCCTGCATCTCCACGCAGTTGGCACCCGGCGGAACAGGCGCGCCGGTAAAGATGCGCACGCAGGTTCCCAAAGCCAGGGCTTCGGGGGCATGCCCGGCAAACACCTGCTGCGACACGCTCAGTGGTTCCCCGTCCCAGCCGTCGACATTCAGGGCATACCCGTCCATGGCGCTGTTCGGCCACGGCGGCAGATCGAGGGTCGCCACCAGGTCATTGGCCAGCACCCGCTGCCTGGCGGCACTTAGCGGCACCGCTTCGCTGTCTTCGATCCTGTGTGCCTCGGCCATTGTCAGTAGCCGGTCGATGGCTTGCTCTACCGACATCAGCGCTGCAGCGCTCATCCCCGGGTCCCGCAGGTTTGCACAGGCTTGAGGTGCGGCACGAAATTGCACGGCCGGTGGCGAGCGTCGAGTTGCTCGGCGAGTATGCCTTCCCACGCGGTGCGGCAGGCGCCCGTGGATCCCGGCAGGCAGCAGACCAGCGTGCCATTGGCCAGCCCGGCCAGTGCCCGGCTCTGCACTGTGGAAGTACCAATGTCGAGGATCGAAATCGCCCGGAACAGCTCACCGAATCCATCGATCTGCTTGTCCAGCAAACAGGCCACCGCCTCGGGCGTACTGTCGCGGCCGGTGAACCCGGTACCGCCAGTGATCAACACCACCTGAATGCCGTCGTCGGCAATCCAGTTCGCCACCTGCGCGCGGATCTTGTACAGGTCATCCTTGAGCAGGTTGCGCTCACTGAGGGTGTGGCCGGCTTCAAGCAAACGACTGACGAGTAACTGGCCGGAAGTGTCATTGGCATATTCACGGGTATCGCTGACCGTCAGCACGGCAATATTCAAAGGGATAAACAACGCATCCGGTTTGACACTCATGGGATTCTCCGACAGATATTAATTAAATAACTTCCGGAGACTAAAGCGCCCCAGCAAACGCTGTCTAATCACTCTAACCAACCAGACTATCGAGCCGCTCTATCAATATAAACACAGGAAAAGACCATCGACGATAGAGCCCATCGATAACCCCTTAAATATCAGTGATTGGACGCACGCCAAAGACAGTGAGATCGTCCGCACCTCACGTTTGCGCCGCGCCTTGTGTCTTGCGTTCCTGAGTCAATACTTACCCTTCACTCCCCCGTCAGCAGGTGCCGTCATGGACATCAAACAACTCAAGTTCCTGATCGCCCTGGAACAGACCCGCCATTTCGGCCAGGCCGCCGCGCGATGCCACATCACCCAGCCCACCCTGTCCATGCGCCTGCGCAACCTCGAGGATGAACTGGACCTGGTGCTGGTCACCCGGGGTCAGCGCTTCGAGGGCTTTACCCAGGCCGGCGAGCGGGTACTGGCGTGGGCCAGAACCCTGCTGGCCGCCCACGACGGGCTCTTCGCCGAGGCCGCCGCGTGCCGGGGCCAGCTCGTTGGCAATTTGCGCCTGGGCCTGGTGCCGCTGAGCAGCTTCAACCCCGTCACCTACATTCAGGGCCTGTCCCGCAGCTTTCCCGAGCTCAAGTACAGCCTGTCCTCCCTGAGTTCCGACCAGATCATCGAGGGCCTGGGCAACAATCAGCTTGACCTGGGCGTGTGCTACCTCGATCACGTCAACCCGAGCTATTTCGAGTTTTTCGAGATTGGCGCAACCCGCGTCGGCCTGCTGTATGACACACGCCACTTCCATTTCGAGGGTGCGCAAATGAGCTGGGAGGATGCCGCCGAACTGCCGCTGGGGATGCTCAGCAACGGCATGCACTATCGCAAATCCATCGACCTGAGTTTTCGCAGCCGTGGACTGGACCCGCAACCAATCCTGGAAAGCGATTCGACTTACCAGTTGCTGCAGGCGATTCACGAAGGTTTCTGCTGCGCGATCATGCCGCTGGACAGCGGCCTGGAAGAACCCATCGAACACTTGTCGTTCATCGAATTGCCGGATGCCAGTGTGCTCGCCCCCCTGGGCCTGGTCATGCGCAAGACCGAACCGCGCTCGGCAATTGCCGAGAAGTGTTTCGCCGAAGCACGAACTTTATTCAACCGGACTTCCTGATCAAGTTTCGGTTTTTATACAAGACCATAAAGGATATGTTTTGCCAACCTGATAGACATCACCAATCGGCGCATCGGAACAAGCGATTGGACGCGTTGAAAAGTTACCCGTAGCCTGAATTTAATTCAGCGCTTCGAGGTTCTTTTCATGTTATGCCAAGTTGAACAAGCCGATATTCGAAGCGACACCAACGCCCCCGCACCCAAGCCGCTGAGTGTAAACTTTCGCGAATACGACAACACCGCGTCAGTCTGTCAGGCGGCCCTGGCTTCAGAGATTGCTCTGGCAATCACCTACAACGGTTTGAGTCAGGCCGTGATGATGGTGTCGCCGGGCAATCTCGAAGATTTCATCCGTGGCTTCAGCGTCAGCAACGACATAGTCGAAGACCAGAGCGAAATCTACGACCTGCGCCTCACCCGATTCGACCAGGCCGTTCAAGCAGACGTGCAGATCTCCAGCCGCGCGTTCTGGGCACTGAAGAACCATCGTCGGCAAATGGCGGGCACCAGTGGCTGCGGACTGTGCGGTGTGGAAGCGCTGGAGCAGGCCTTGCCGAAACTGCAGATCCTCGATCCGGTTCCCCTGCCGCCCGCCGAGCATTTCATCGACATTCGCGATCGCATCGAACAGGCACAACAGATGGCCCGCAGCAGCGGCGCGTTGCACGCGGCGCTGTACTTCGACCCCCAAGGCAACGCGCTGATCTGCCGCGAAGACATTGGCCGCCACAACGCGCTGGATAAATTGATCGGTGCCCTGCAACACGCCGGCATCGACAGCCGCAGCGGCTTCACCGTGGTCACCAGCCGTTGCAGCCTGGAGCTGATTCACAAAGCCGTCAGGGCCAGGCTGGGCACATTGGTCAGCCTGTCGGCGCCCACCGCCCTGACCGTGCAATGGGCAATCAAACATCGCCTCAACCTGATTCACGTACCCCACCGAAACGCACCACGCATTTACAGCCCGGCATGATGCCTTCACCTGATCACCGCGCTGGCAAGCGCAGGAACCTCACATGACAGACCTTTCAGATGCATCGCCCAATGGCCTGACCCACCTCGACCGGCAGGGTCGCGCCAACATGGTCGATGTCAGCGAAAAAACCTCGACGCAGCGTGAAGCCCAGGCTCAGGCCTGGGTGCGGATGCGCCCGGAAACCTTGAAGTTGATTCAAAGCGACGGCCACCCCAAGGGCGATGTGTTTGCCGTCGCGCGAATCGCCGGAATCATGGCGGCGAAGAAAACCCATGAGCTGATTCCGCTGTGCCACACCCTGCTGCTCAGTTCGATCCACGTCGAACTCAAGGCCTGCACACCGGACAGTGTGAAAATTGTCGGCACGTGCCGCGTAGAGGGCCAGACCGGGGTCGAGCTGGAAGCCCTGACCGCCGTCAGCGTGGCGGCGCTGACCCTCTACGACATGTGCAAAGCGGTGGACCGCGCCATGGTCATCGACGACATCCGCCTGCTGAGCAAACAAGGTGGCCGCTCCGGTCATTTCAAGTTCGAGGACGTACAATGATCCTGATCAACTACTTCGCCCGTTACCGCGAGCAGCTCAACCTGGGCGGTGAAAAACTGCCCCTGACCGACAGCCTCAAGACCATCGAAGACGTGCGCCAATTGCTGATGACTCGCGGAGAGGTGTGGAGCAACGTGCTGGGTGAAACCAACCTGATGTGTGCCCTGAACCAGGAGCTGTGCCATCCGGACCAGGTGATCGAGGACTATGACGAGATCGCCTTTTTTCCACCGGTCACCGGGGGTTGAGACATGTCGGTTAGGGTCCAGTGTGAAGCGTTCGACGTCGGCCGGTTGATCGACAGCCTGCAGGCGAACGATCCGGGTGTGGGTGCCGTGGTCAACTTCGTCGGCTACGTGCGCGACATCAATCAGGGTGAGACGGTCGCCGGGTTGTATCTGGAACACTACCCTGGCATGACGGAACGGTCGCTGCAGAACATCATCGACAACGCCAAGGCCCGTTGGCCGCTGCGGGCCGTGGAGATCGTGCATCGGATCGGCCCGTTGTCGATCAGCGAGCCGATCGTGTTTGTCGGCGTCAGCAGCGCCCATCGTCAAGCCGCTTTCGAAGCCTGTGCGTTCATCATGGACTACCTGAAAACCGACGCGCCGTTCTGGAAACGCGAAGACGTGGCATGCGGCGCACGCTGGGTCGATGCCCGTGACAGCGACCGATCAGCCGTCGCGCGCTGGGCAGATGCGCAGCATCAGGCGGTTATCCAACGCGCTCCGGCGTAGCTACAGTCATTGGCTCAAAGCGCCTGCGCACAAGGATTTTCCACTTGAGCCCCACGCCCTCCCCGATCACGGAACAGGATGCGCCACTACCCCCGATCCATCAGCCTGCGCGAAGCCTTTCTGTTCTGGCTCAAGCTCGGCTTCATCAGCTTTGGCGGGCCGGCCGGGCAGATTTGAATCATGCATCAGGAACTGGTCGAACGCCGGCGCTGGATCTCCGAGCGGCGCTTTCTGCATGCCCTCAACTACTGCATGTTGCTGCCCGGGCCGGAGGCTCGGCAGCTGGCGACCTATATCGGCTGGCTGATGCGCCGGACCTGGGGCGGCGTGATCGCTGGCGTGCTGATTGTGTTGCCGTCGTAGTTCATCCTGGTTGCACTGTCCTGGGTGTACATCGCCTTTGGTGAAGTGCCCGTGGTCATGCTCACCACACTGTTCGGCTGGGAAGGCACCTTGACTCAGATGGCCTGGTTCTTCACCAAGGCTGCGCTGCTGACCTTCGCCGGTGCCATTGCCGCCACGCTGGTGACCTGGTTCACCTTCCTGCCTTCGTTCCTGTTCATTCTCGCCGGCGGGCCGCAGGTGGAGTCGACACACAACGAACTGATCTTCACCGCGCCGCTGACGGCCATTACAGCTGCCGTGGTGGGCGTGATTCTCAATCTGGCGTGTTTCTTTGGCTATCACGTGCTTTGGCCCAAAGGCTTCGAAGGACGATTGGACTGGCCTTCGCTGCTGATCGCCCTGGTGGCGGGCATTGCGTTGCTGCGGTTCAAGCGCGGGGTGATCGAAGTGTTGACAGGCTGCGGGTTGATCGGCCTTGGTGTGCACCTGACGTCCTGAATCAGACATTTACACGCGGCACAATCCTCCCTAGTATCCAGCCATCCCCGGATGGCTTGTACTACTCGCCACCGACGATTTCCGCCGCCGGAAACCTGCGCCATGCGTACTTCGCCGTCAGAACAGCACCTGCTGAACATTTCGATCCAGGCCACCTCGCTGCTGGCCGTGGACGGCATTGCATGAAGCGCATCGTCAACCTGCCCATGGCCCTGCGCCGTTCCAAACTGCGTCATTCCGCACGTCCGCCGGATAGCGCCCTGCTCGCCTGATCGGCGAGCCCCTCCTTTCGCTATCCCTGCGTTTGCTCAGCGTATGCAATCTTTGTGGGAGCGAGCCTGCTCGCGAACGCGGTGTGACATTCGACATCAACAGTGAATGACATACCGCCTTCGCGAGCAGGCTCGCTCCCACAGGCTGCGCACGCTGACTGACCGGCATTGGCCTTTCCCCATTTTGCCTGGACACCGACATGACTCAACGTTGCAATTCCTACTACACCGCCACCCTGAACCAGGACACCGATTACCCGACACTGCAAGGCCGGCACCGGGTTGACGTGGTGATCATCGGCGGCGGTTTCACCGGCGTGGCCTCCGCCGTCGAACTGGCGGAAAAAGGCCTGAAGGTCGCCATCGTCGAAAGCCACAAGATTGGCTGGGGCGCCACCGGACGCAATGGCGGCCAGGTCACCGGCAGCCTCTCGGGCGATGAAGCCATGCGCAAACAAATGCGCCGCACCCTTGGCGACGAGGTCGACGACTTCATCTGGAACCTGCGCTGGCGCGGGCACCAGATCATCCGGCAGCGCGTGGAAAAGTACGGTATCGCCTGCGACCTCAAGCACGGCCACCTGCACGCGGCGTACAAGCCCGCGCACATGGATGGCTTACGCAGGGATTACGCTGAGGCCATGCGCCGCGGCATGGGCGATGAGGTCAGCCTGCTCGACCGCAGCCAGGTCCGCGATCTGCTGCAAAGCGACCTCTACCACGGCGCGATCAAGAACACCCGCAACATGCACCTGCACCCGCTCAACCTGTGCATCGGCGAGGCCCGCGCGGCAGAAAGCCTGGGCGCATTGATCTTCGAAAACAGCGAAGTGCTGGAGATCATACATGGCGACGGCCTTCACCTGAGCCCGGGCGTACGGACCGCCCACGGGCACATCGAGGCCAATCAGGTGCTGCTGGCCGGCGACGTCTATCACAAACTGGAACCGGGCAAGCTCAAGGGCAAGATTTTCCCGGCCATGGGCGGCATCGTCACTACCGCGCCGCTGGGCGATCTGGCCAGACAGATCAACCCCGAAGACTTGGCGGTCTATGACTGCCGTTTCGTGCTCGACTACTACCGCCTCACCGCTGACGGTCGCCTGTTGTTCGGTGGCGGCGCCAACTACAGCGGCAAGGATTCACGCGACATTGCCGCCGAGATGCGCCCTTGCATCGAGCAGACCTTCCCGGCGCTCAAAGGCGTGGCCATCGATTACCAGTGGAGCTGCGCGATGGGTATCGTGATCAACCGCATCCCGCAACTGGGCAAGCTGTCGGACAACGTCTGGTATTGCCAAGGCTACTCTGGTCACGGCATCGCCACCACCCACATCATGGGTGAAATCATGGGCCGGGCGATCACCGGGCAGCTGGAGCAGTTCGACACCTTCGCCGCCTGCCAGCACATCCGCGTGCCCATGGGCGACCTGCTCGGCAACCCGATGCTCGCTGCTGGCATGTGGTACTACCAGATGCTTGAGCGCCTGCGCTGAGGTTGTTGGCCGGCACATTCAGCATGGATGTTGTTTGTGCCCGCGAAGAGGCCGGTACAGTCAATACATCTGCCAGCAAAAAATACTCAAGCCTGCACCTGTACCACCTCAACCCCTAACGCCCGGTAGTCCTCGACACTGCCTGACGCCACATGCTGCTCGGTGATCAGCGTGTGCACGCGCTGACAAGGCGCGACGACAAAGGGTTCCACCGCGCCGAGTTTGTCCGCCGTGGTGACAGCAATCACGTGGGAGGCACAGTCGAGCATCGCCTGTTTCACCGGCACTTCATCGAAGTGCAGTGAACTGAGGCCAACCTGCGGGTGAATCGCGCAGACCCCGGTAAACAGCAGGTCGGCCTTGATGCCCGCCAGCAGCCGCAGGGTTTCGTGGCCGCTGGCCGACATCGTCGCCGGGTTGAGCTGGCCGCCAGCCAGGATCACCTTGATGCCTTTGTATTCGGACAAGGTGATGGCCGTCATCGGCGATGCCGTGATCGCGGTGATGGCGATGTCCGGCGGCAGCGAGCGCGCGATCTGCAAGGTGGTGGTGCCGGAATCGAACACCACGATCTGACCGTCCTGCACCCGTCGCGCCGCCAGTTGCGCCAAATGGGTTTTCACCTCATCGGTTTCGCTAATCCGGGTGAAATAGTCCTTGCCCGTGTCTTTGGGCCGCGGCAACGCCCCGCCATGCACCCGTTGCACCAGGCCGGCGCTGGCCAGCTCCGCCAAGTCGCGGCGGATGGTGTCTTCGGACACCGCGAAGTGCTGGCTCAACTCCGAGGCCATGACCTTGCCGTCACGTTCGAGGATCAACAGGATTTTTTGCCGGCGCACTGACGGCAGTTCGGTAGCAGAATGGTTGTCGTGCATGATTTTGCCTGTTTATGCGTACAACTGCGTGTTTATGCGAGATTAGCCAAAGCACGGGTTAAACACAAACGGGCAGTCTGGAAAACACTTCCCGGTATCATTTTTTTCGATCTTTCAAATCATTACACCGAATTTTTCATTTTCCTGTGACCTGTTCAAGATGGCGCCGTCACTCATGTTTTGGATGGAAACTTCATGAATATCAATTTTGCTTTTGCATGCATGATCGTAGTCTCGTTCACGATTGCACTGGTGAACGCCTGACCGCTATCGGGAGGCCATGGCCTCTCGTCCAGCAAATCGCTAAAAGCCTGACAGATCAGGAATATGCTCTATAACCAGTGGTGACATGATTTCCGATCAGGGGAACTGGAAGGCTCCCTCGGAAATTGCTCTCTAAAAAAGCTGCGGACAATTGAGTGCCCGCCAGGAGACACCACCCATGAAAGCTCTGAAAATCGCCGCCAGCGATGGCACACCCGAATGCTTCCTGAACGCCCGGGAGGTGGTCCCGCTCAGTCAAACCGATTTCACCGACGTCGCCGTGGCCGTGGTGTCGGTCGATGATGTGTTGGCTGGAGCGCTGGACGTCATTCAGCGTACCGGTTTTGATGTTCCGATTTTCCTGGTGCCCTCCCCCGGCACCAGCACCCGCCCCCGAGAGGTCTACAAACACCTCAATGACGTGCTGCTGCAAGTGAACGGCATCTTCGACCTGTCCCCCAGCAACGTCGAATACCATGGCAACCAACTGGAGACAGCGGCCAAGGCCTATGAAGAAAGCCTGCTGCCGCCCTTCTTCGATTCGCTCAAACGGTACACCGAGGCGGCCAACGCGACCTTTGCCTGTCCCGGTCACCAGGGCGGCCAGTTCTTTCGCAAGCACCCGGCCGGCCGGCAGTTCTTTGACTTCTTCGGCGAGACGCTGTTTCGCGCCGACATGTGCAACGCCGACGTCAAGCTCGGTGACCTGCTGATCCACGAAGGCCCGGCGCTGCTGGCACAGAAACACGCCGCGCAAGTGTTCAACGCCGACAAGACCTATTTCGTGCTCAACGGCACCTCGGCATCGAACAAGGTGGTGACCAACGCTCTGTTGACCCCGGGCGATCTGGTGCTGTTCGACCGCAACAACCACAAGTCCAACCACCAGGGCGCGCTGTTGCAGGCTGGAGCCACGCCGGTCTACCTGGAAACCGCGCGCAATCCCTATGGTTTCATCGGCGGGATCGACGCCCACTGTTTCGAAGAAGACTACCTGCGCGAACTGATTGCCGAAGTCGCCCCGGACAAGGCCCAACTGCCACGGCCATTCCGCCTGGCGATCATTCAACTGGGCACCTATGACGGCACTATCTACAACGCCCGGCAAGTGGTCGACCGCATCGGCAAGCTGTGTGACTACATCCTGTTCGACTCGGCGTGGGTCGGTTACGAGCAGTTCATCCCGATGATGAAAGACTGCTCGCCATTGTTGCTAGACCTGAACGAGAACGATCCGGGCATCTTCGTCACGCAATCGGTGCACAAACAGCAGGCCGGTTTTTCCCAGGCCTCCCAGGTGCACAAGAAAGACCGGCACATCAAGGGCCAGGCCCGCTATTGCAACCATCACCGGCTCAACAACGCCTTCATGTCCCAGGCGTCCACCAGCCCGTTCTACCCGCTGTTCGCCTCGCTGGATGTCAACGCACGCATTCACTCAGGCCGCAGCGGCCTGCGCCTGTGGGAGGACTGCGTGAAGTTCGGCATCGAAGCGCGCAAGCTGATTCTCGAAGCCTGCACCATGGTCCGGCCGTTCGTGCCGTACACCATCGAAGGGCGCGCGTGGGAAGACTACCCAACGGAAGAGATCGCCAATGACATCCGCTTCTTCGAATTTCATCCGAAGGACCGCTGGCATGCCTTCGGTGGCTATGCAGAGAAGCAGTACTTCATCGACCCGTGCAAGTTGTTGTTTACCACTCCGGGAATCGACCCGGTGGACGGCAGCTACACCGATTTCGGTATTCACGCCGGCATTCTCGCCAACTTCCTGAGGGAAAACGGCATCGTCCCGGAAAAATGCGACCTGAATTCGATTCTGTTCCTGCTCACCCCGGCTGAAGACTGGGCGAAGATGACCCACCTGGCCGCACAAATCGCCCGCTTCGAACGCTTCATCAGCGATGACGCGCCGATGAGCCGGGTGCTGCCGGCCATCTACGCGCAGCATCAGGAGCGCTATCGCAACTACACGATTCGCCAGCTCTGCCAGGAGATGCACGACCTGTATCGCAGCCACAATGTGCAGCAGTTGCAGAAGAACATGTTCCGCAAGGAACACTTCCCGAAAAAGGCCATGAACCCGCAGCAAGCGCAGATCGAATACATCCGTGGCAACGTCGAACTGGTGGCGCTGGCGGATGCGGACGGGCGTATCGCCGCCGAAGGTGCGCTGCCCTATCCGCCAGGTGTGCTCTGCGTGGTGCCGGGAGAGATCTGGGGCGGCGCGGTATTGAAATACTTCCTGGCCCTGGAAGAAGGCATCAACGCGTTGCCGGGGTTCACGCCGGAGCTACAGGGCGTCTACCTGAAACACGAAGGTGGTCGCACCCGGGCGTACGGGTACGTGATCAAGGCCTGATGACATGCAGCAGGAGCCGGCGTGGGCCGGCTCCTGCGCAATGTCTCGATCAGAATTTTTCCGCAATGTACTTGTACGGATAGACCGGCTCCCGATAGTTGCCGGGGGCTTGCCGCTTGGGCAGTTTGACTTTTTCCCGCGGTACCTCCTCGTAAGGAATGCTGCTTAGCACATCGCTGATGATGTTCAGTCGCGCCCGCCGCTTGTCGTTGGAGTTGGCGACCCGCCAAGGGGCGAATTTGGTGTCGGTGTACTTGAACATGTCGTCCCGGGCACGGGAGTAGTCGTACCAGCGGTTATAGGACTTGAGGTCCATGGGCGACAGCTTCCAGATCTTGCGCCCGTCGGTGATACGCGCCTTGAGGCGTCGGGTCTGTTCCTCCTCGCTCACTTCAAGCCAGTATTTGATCAGGATGATTCCGGATTCGACCAGCGCCTGCTCGACTCGCGGCGCCACGGTGAGAAAGGTGCGCACCTGCTCTTCGCTGCAAAAACCCATGACCCGCTCTACACCGGCGCGGTTGTACCAGCTGCGATCGAAGATCACCACTTCACCGGCTGCCGGCAAGTGCGGCAAATAACGTTGCAAGTACATCTGGCTTTTTTCCCGGTCGGTCGGTGCCGGCAAGGCCATCACCCGGAACACCCGCGGACTGACCCGTTCGGTCAGCGCCTTGATGGTCCCGCCCTTGCCGGCGCCATCACGGCCCTCGAAGACGATGCAAATCTTGGCGCCCGTGTGCTGCACCCACTCCTGCAGCTTGACCAGCTCGACGTGCAACCGCGCCAGTTCCTCGAGATAAACCTTGTTCTTGAGCTTGCCACCTTCGACCGGTTTGCTTTTCGATGCCGCCTTCTTCTTTGCCATGCCCGTTACCTCCTTCAATGCGTTACACAGCGCCCGGAGTGCACCCGGCCGCATTCATTCAACGTCGACTGCGCTGGTAATGTTCAACCGCCAGCTCCAGGTTCAAGAACATGCGGGCCTCGCCCAGCGTAAGGCCCAAGGGCGCCTTGATGACCATGTCCCATACGCCCGGACTCATGCCCACCAGCCACAATGAAATGCCTTTTTCCTGCATACGCTGTTCCGCCCCGGTGAGCATTTTCAGGGCCGTGTATTCCAGGTCGAACACGCTGCGCAGGTCCAGGATCACCACGGTGGGCCTTGCTTCTTCGATCAGGGGGTGCATCTTCATGCCGATGCGCTGGGCATTGGCGAAAAAGATCCGGCCTTCGGGTCGAAGCAACAGCAGCCCGTCAAAGTGTTCGTCCTCGGGGTGTTCGGCGGACTGCGGCCGATACACATTGGTGCCAGGCTTGCGCCCGAGGACGTACACGGGTGGGTCCGAGACTTGATAGGCCAGCGCCAGCAACGAAACGACAATCGCCACGACGATCCCTTGCAGCGTGCCCAACAGCATCACGCCGATCATGGCCACCACGGCCCAGGCAAATTCGGTGCGGCGAACCGACAGGATCTCGCGAAATTCAGCCGGCTCGATCAGGCCCACCGAATACACGATCACAACGGCGGCCAGCGTCGCATTGGGCATCAGGCCAATGAGCGGTGCCAACAGCAGGCACGTGCCCAATGCCAGTGCCGCGGTGACCAGTGCAGCCAGTTGCGAACGGGCGCCGGCCAAGCGGTTCACCGCCGTTTGGGTGGTCCCGCCACCCGCGACCATGGCCCCGAGAAACGCACCGCCGATGTTGGCAACGCCGGTGGCCACCAGCTCCCGGTTCGGTTGTGGCGCAGGCTCGTCACTGCGGGCGAACGCACGCCCCGCGGCGATGGTTTCGGTGAAACTCATCAGCGCGATGCCCATCGCCGAAGGCCAAAGGGTTTCGGCCAACGACCATAGCGGCAGGGTCGGCGCGGGTAGTCCGATCGGCACCACACCGACCGCGGACACACCAAAGCGCTCCAGGCCAAACAGGCTCATGCCGATGATGCCAAGCGCCACCGCAATCAAGGGTGCGGGCAGTCGCGGGGTAAAACGCTTCATGCCGACCAGCAGGAGCACCATGAACACACCGACCGCCACGGTCGGCAGCGAGGCATGCCCGATGCTCTGTACCGTGGCCAGCAGATTGTGCAGGAAGCCACCTTTGTCGATGTGAGTACCCAGCAGTTTGGGTAGCTGGTCGAGCACGATGACCACGCCGATGCCGGCCTTGAACCCCACCAGCACCGGTTCGGAGATGAAATTGGCGACGAAGCCCAGGCGCAGCACCCCCGCGACGATCAAAATCGCGCCCACCATCAGGGCCAGCGTGGCGGATCCCGCCAGCAAGGTCGCGGCATCGCCATCGGGACTGATCTGGCCCAGCGCGGAGCCGGCGAGAATCGCCAGGGTGGTTGTGGTGCTGACACTGAGCGGGCGCGAGGTACCGAGCACGGCATAGATCACCATCGGCACCAGCACCGTGTACAGCCCGACCTGCACCGGCAGGCCGGCAATGGTGGCGTACGCCAGCGCCTTGGGAATGACCACGGCCGCTGCCGTCAACCCGGCGACCACATCGCCTCGCAGCCAGTCGGGCCGGTAACTGCCGAGCCACTCCGGGATCAACAGGCTGCGCAAGGTACCCCGCTGTGGAGCGCCTGGACTCCGCTCTTGCGGATGGCTGCCTTGTTGATTCATGAGTCACTCCAGTCGCAATTCGTCCCGTGCGGATGATGAGTGGGCTCAACTGACCGCACAATCCTTTAACTGCACGCCTGACCACTGCAAACCTTCATCGACATCCAGGCGCATGTGCCAGTGGACAATCCGCGCAGGTTCGGCCAGTTACAAATGTAGCCGGTTTGCGCGGCCACGCCGTTCCATCGCTGGCGAAGGGGTCGACGCTCCACCATCACCGTTCAAAAAGGGAAAGCCTTATATGGACGACGTCAGAAAGCGATAAATGAGCTATACCCGCTAATTCTCCCATTGCAGTTCTTCAATTCAGGAGTTTGGCAATGAAGTTCAAAATTTCACTGGCAGCACTCATGGTCGCGGCTAGCCTTTTCGGCTGCGCCACCTCGTCGAACCATGGCGTGAACGTCAAGTTGGTTGCCACCCGGCAAAACGCCGGTCAGATCGGAAACGTCACCCTGACGGATTGGGACAACAAGACCGGACTCAGTTTCTTTATCAGCGGCGCTCCAACCTACGTTTCCCTGCCCTTGCGCCTTTACTCTTTCATCAATAATGGCAGCTGCCAGCAACCCGGGTCTGTCGCGTATGCGATGAACAACACCGTCAACACCGAACGCCAACCCATACGTGGCTGGTCGTTTTCCAGGACGGCACCTGTGCCCTTGCAAACCCTGCTTGCCGGCAACTACTCGGTGGTCGTGCGAACGGCTGCGACCGATGGCAACTACGATATTTTTTGCGGGGATATCAAGTCTGGAGAGCCGGTGAAATAGCCACGGCCATTTCAGGTCAGCCCACCTGCCGATACCGCTCGTGCCACCGGTTGTTCAGTGCGAGCGGCGACAGCGGTAAAAACCCGGGTCACAAACCTGTCATTACTCACTGATAACGTCTTGGCGCTTCCCCGAACCACATCCGCTCGATCTCCGATCGCCAGTTCCCTGTACCAGGGCTTTGCCCTCCGCTCAAGGTGACACTTCAGGTGTACTCAAGCACGACGCGCAAGCAAATCATCATCAGATCCAACGACATGAGCTGCGACGACTTTGGCGCGTTGTTCTCGAACCTGTTCGGCAACCTCTATTGCGACTCTCCGCCGCCGCCCAAAAACATCGTCATCGGCGGGGTCTACGGCAGGTACGAAGGTGTCAGTTTCCGTCGCATGCACTATCGCGGTGACTTCACGGTGGCTTTTCCTGCCCCCCTCGATGAAATCACCTTCGTCATTCCCACCGCCGGCAAGATCATCTTCAACCACGTCACCGAGTCGACAGGTTTTGCCCGGGTCGGCCTGGCCATCGACAAGGCCGAGGTCCACTCGGCACGCTTCGTCGACAATCATGCGCAGCACGGGATTTCGATCAGCCGGGCGCTGATCACCGAACGACTGTCGATGCTGCTGGGCAAGCCGATCCTGCAAAAAGTCTGTTTCGAACCCGCGGTGGACCTGAACGTACCTGCCTTGCAGGGCATCAAGGCACTGGTGGACCTGGCCACGGGCACCGAGTTCGACCTGTTGATCAACACCGGTTCGCTGATGCCTTCGCGCCTTCGCGAAATGCTGGTCGATGCGGTGCTGGAAGCCTGGCCGCACAACTTCACCGAAGCCCTTCAGCGTCCTTCCCCACTGATAGCGCCGCGGCATGTGAAACTGGCCGTCGAGTACATTCAGGCGCAGACCGACCACCTGGCCAGCGGCACGGAACTGGCGCAATTGAGCAACGTCAGCCTGCGTGCACTGCAGGAAGGTTTTCAGCGTTTCATGGGCACTTCGATCGTTGCCTATCAGCGCCAGGTACGCCTGGAGCGCGCCTTCGCCGCGCTGTCCCAGGGAGTGTCGCCTTCGGTAACTGACGTTGCCTTGCAACACGGCTTCAGCAATGTCGGGCGGTTTTGCCAGTATTTCCAGAGTGCCTACGGCATCAGTCCCGCAGACGTTAGAAAGGGATTGCGAACGCGGCCAATGCCGGTCAATTGAGCAATTGTGGGAGCGAGCCTGCTCGCGAAAAACGCCGGGACACCGCGGGGATTCAGACAGCCCGCGTTATCGTTGACGTCCATCGCGAGCAAGCCTGCTTGCGATGGACGGGTGTTGGGAGACGTGTCTTTTACCGGTGTACATATCCGTTTCTTCGGGCACGGCCACTAACGGTTCCGCCCTTACGGCGGGTTACTTGGAAAAGCCCCAAGTAACCAAGGGCTCTTGCCCCTGACGTTCGGTGCCTCGCCAAGGCTCGGCATTCCCTCGCTCCGGTCCTGCTCCGTGGGCCCGCCGCGATCGGCCATCCATGGCCGTACGCGGCTAACCCGGCATCCATGCCGAGTTGCCCACTGCGCAGAACCTGCGCTCGGCCTCTCGAGGGGGCAAGCAGATCAAAAGCCAAAGCAAAAGCAAGGCGGCCTACCGGCCGGCCTGATCGCAACTGAACGCCGTTCCCCTGTAGGAGCGAGCCTGCTCGCGAAAAACGCCGGGACACCGCGGGGATTCAGACAGCCCGCGTCATCGTTGACGACCATCGTCGGAGCGCCGCCCGGAGCAAGCTCGCTCCTACAGAAGAGCAAAGCAAAAGCAGATCGCCGTACCCCCACGCTCCTCACCACTCAACAGGCCGAGCGTTAGCTCGCCTGCCGCTCTTGATCTTGATCCACCCGCCCCCTCGGCAGGCTGAGTGGAGGCGTTCATCCGGGGATGGGCGCGCAGCGCCGTTCGACGCAGTCGAACCCATTGCATGTAGGTCGCGCGAAGCCGACCGGAGGGCAATGCCCCCGGATGAATGCCGGAGCGAAGGAACCCCGAGCCCAGGCGAGGGGCCGTACGTTCGGGGCGAGCGTTTTTTTGCTTACTTTTTTTAGGCGCTTGTAAAAAAAGTGAGTCGCCGTAAGGGCGAAACCCTAAGCCGCCATCACCGAAGCAACGGATATGTACTCAGTCAGGCCACCCTCGTCGGAACGCCGCCCGGAGCAGGCTCGCTCCCACAAGGATCCCCGTCAGAACAGATAACTGGCCTTCAGGCCGCCATTGAAGCCATGGCTGTCGCCGCCACCGCT
Source organism: Pseudomonas sp. B28(2017) (assembly GCF_002113025.1). GTDB lineage: Bacteria > Pseudomonadota > Gammaproteobacteria > Pseudomonadales > Pseudomonadaceae > Aquipseudomonas. The sequence goes on from NZ_NEJH01000009.1 coordinate 29,774, forward strand.
GGCGCCGATTTCTGCACCCACGCTCCACGCCCCAAGGTTGGCCATGACATTGACGCCACCGGTGAACTGGTCACGGTTGTCGAAGGCCGCTTGCTGTTCAACGTCCAGGCCCAGCAGGTGCCCCGCGCTGTCGATTTCATGGTCGCCCAACACATGCTCGTAGCCCACTTGCACGCCCGGCACCACTTGCCAGGCGCCAAGGCCAACAGGTGCAAATGAGGCGTTGAGGTTGGCCACCGCGCTTTTGCGGGTCTCGTGGATGCCGTCGACGTCCAGGGCCAGTTCGCTGCCTTTTTCCTGGAAGCCCGACAGGTTGACGTGACTGATCCGCACACCGAGGCTTGGCTCGAGGGTTACGCCGTTCACCGGAACACGGTAACCGAGTGCCAGGGTCGCGCCGGTGAGGTTGCCATGACTGTCGCCCCTGGCCGTGCCCAGACCGCCGCCGAGTTCGCGCTTGCTCTCGTAATCCAGGTAGCCGGCGCTGGCATCGGCATCCACAAACAGGCCACGTTCCAGCCCGTTGGGTGCGAAACGTGCGCCGACACTGAAGAAAGTCAGGTCGGTATCGGCCTCGCCACCGGCGCCACCGACATTACCGCTGCTGTAGCCGAAACCGGCATGGGCGCTGAACTGTTCGGAAAAGCGCTGGGTCAGGCCAATCATCATGCCCTGGCTATGCTCGTTGCTGCTGGAGGCGTCAGATGAGCCGTCGGTGCCCAGATACCCCGCCAGGGCGGTGCTCCACAGGCGATATTGCCCGGTCTTGAGGTCGGTGCCACTGGTGAAGGGCGCTGCGGCCTGTTCGATCATTGCGCCCTGACGCAACAGATAGCTGGCAGCGTCGGCATGTACCTGACCGCCAACGGTGGACTCGGCGCCCCCGAGGCTGTGCGCATCGATAGCCGATTGCAGGTAATAGTTGTAGGCGCTGTAGGTCCCCGACAAGTTGCTGTTCTGCAGTTGTTGCAACAACTGCGCGCCGGCCGCGGCGTTGCCGGCCAGGTCCGCCGCGCCAGGCAAGGTGTTGTAGAACACCATCTTGCCGCGCAGCACGTAGAGGGTTTCCTGGGACAGGCCGAGGCCTTGCTTGAGGTAGTTATCCATCGTGCCGTATTGCGCGGTCACCTGGTCAAGGCCGGCTTGCAGGTAACTGGCCTCCACACCGATCAGCGGCGCATAGATGGTCGCCATGCCTGGTGGCATCGCCGCCAGGGTCGCCTTGATACGAGCAGCGGTGTAATCGTTGGTCGCCAGGTAGTTGCTCATGATGGTGGCATCGTCGACCCCGGCGATGCTTTGCAGCACAGCGGCGGTCCAGCCCGTACGGTCCTTGCCGGCGGTGCAATGGAACAGCGCGGCACCGTCGACCGCGGCCAGCTCATTGAACAGCTGGTTGAACTCGCTGCGCATTCCCGCGTTCCTGACGAAATCACGGTTGGTGTCCTGCATCATGGCGGTGGCTTCGGCGGCGCTGTGGAACGCGACGTTGGTGACGTTCGCGCCAGACGTGGAGCCGCCGATGATGTCGATGTTGGTGTACGTTGTGCCAGTGAGCATCGTGTCGGGCGTGGCGGCGATCTCGCTGGGCGTGCGCAGATCGTAGACAGCCTTGATGCCCAGGCCGTTCAGGGTCGCCAGATCCGCCGCCGACGGGGTCAGCGCGTTGGAGCGGTAAAACACCCCGCCACGCAGGGTGCCGTCATTGGCCGTGGTATAGGCAGTGGCAAGCCCGGCGACGTCACGAAAATTGTCGATGCTCTTCAGGCGTGGCGTGTTGAGGGGGATCGACTCGGCAGCCTGGGCGGCAGCGATGGACAGACTCAAAACGGACAGCGAACACACAAGTCGTTGATACACAGTGCAGCCTCATTGAAATCGCATTGGGCTGACTAATATCTACGTTGAAATGACGCTGAACATGACAAATCGCCCACGGACGCAAATCACTGCGCGATGTGTCCGGGCGGCTCGTTTTCTGTCCGTGCAACGCCTGTTGTGCAGCCAACCTGGGTGCTGGAAATGAATGATGTGCCTGAGGGGGAAGCGAGCGGCGCAATGGCCGGTGTTCAAATGGCAGTCGCAAAAAACCCGCCTTTCGGCGGGTTTTGGGCTTTTCCGAAACTGATTTCTACAACCGCGAACTCAATGGGATTTTTTCGAGGTCGACAGTCCGGCTTTACTCAAGCCTTTGGTGTTGTGATCACCTGGCTTCGAGGCCGAAATGGCCCTGGCCTTGGCGATACCGCGAGTATCCTTGGAATGGGCAATGCCTGAGGTCGTGGTGCCACGCCCGTTATCGTCATTGCGCTCACTGCCGAAATGGTTCCCACTGATGCCATGGTCGCGCACGGATTTGCCCGCATGGTCGCTGTCCAGCCCGTTGCCGCGGCCGTTACTGCCGGAATGGCCTGTCCCGGCGTGTCCGCCCCCCATGCCACCGCCGTGGCCAGCACCGTTTCCGCCACCGTTTCCGCCACCATGTCCGCCGCCGTTTCCGCCACCGCCACCGCCACCGTTTCCACCACCGCCCCCACCGCCGTCCTTCGCGTAGGCGGAACCCATGATCGACAGGCCATCAGGGAGTAACGGGGCGGCTGCAAGCATCATGGCGCATGACATTACAGCTACGAGACTCTTGTTTTTAAAAAGCATGATTGCTTCCGTAGGAGGTTGATATCGCGTGTCTTATGACGCGATATCCCTCAGACAGTTCAAGATGTCACGACAGACGGCTGCAGTACCTTGAATCAGCAGGAAGACGACCTTCCACAGGTCAATCAAACGCACCGTCGAGAATTTCATAAATGACTCCGGTGGCCAGCGCTACCAGGATCAAATCCGTACCGACTTGCTGCCACTCGTAACCCTCATAGTGGGGCAGCCTGCCAACCAGTCGGCCATCGAGTTTTTTGGCAATGCCGGGTGGAAGCGGCTTGCCTCGGGCAAGGTTCTTTTGAATACCCGGTGGCAAATCAGGCCCGGGGGTCCAATAGCCCGTATTCCCGCCAATGATCTCGAGCACGCTGCTGCGGTTGATGCTCGGGCCATTGCTCCAGTCCCCGCCGCCGGAATTCTTGTTTTTGTTGCCATGACTACCCTGGTTGCCATGGCTTGCCTTCCCGTTTCCCTGGCCGTTACCGGGATCGGCCAGCGCAGTCACCGGGCCGCTGACCAGAGTCAAACAGGTAATCGCTACAATCAATGATCGATACCTGAACATGAGTCGCTCCTTCTTGGCGGGAATATTCCCTGAAATTTAGACGCTGTTGACGAAGTTGGTTCCATTGAGGCACAGAGCCATAAACCGTCTACGCTCATCCGATCGAAGCCTGCTTTCACGTCCGGGCATTCGCCGTTTCTATCGTAGGCGATTACCAAAGGATTGGGCATGTCGATTCTGTGCATCCCACTGCGCACCCTCGTCGCCAGGTGAAGCGCACCTCAGCCCTTCCCTGGAGACAGCGCCATGATCCGCCCCCTGCTGACCGCCCTCACCCTGCTCGCCTCAAGTGTTGCGGCCCACGCCGATGTCACGCCGTTCCCTGCCTCCTTCCACACCCAGGACATCCCCGTCGATGGTGCCACGATGCACGTGCGCGTCGGCGGCAAGGATCCGGCGGTGGTGCTGTTACATGGCTTTGGCGACACCGGCGACATGTGGGCACCGCTGGCGGCCGATCTGGCACGGGACCATACCGTGGTGGTGCCGGACCTGCGCGGTATGGGCCTGTCATCGATTCCGGCGGCGGGCTACGACAAGAAGACTCAGGCCGGCGACATCCGCGGCGTGTTGCATGCGCTGAAGATCGAGCACTCGGTGGTCGTCGGCCACGACATCGGCACCATGGTCGCCTTCGCTTATGCCTCGCGCTACCCGGAGCACACCGATCGCCTTGTGGTGATGGACGCGCCGGTACCGGGCATTCCACCGTGGAACGACATCGTTCGCTCACCGATGCTGTGGCACTTCGACTTCGGCGGACCGGACATGGAGCGCCTGGTCGCCGGGCGTGAACGCCTATACCTCGACCGCTTCTGGAACGAGTTCGCCGGCAACCCGGCCAAGGTCGATGAAGGCATCCGCCAGCACTACGCCAGACTCTACGCCCGCCCCGGCGCCATGCACGCCGCCTTCGCCCAGTTCCGCAGCATTCGTCAGGATGCCGTGGACAACGAAGCGTCGATGGTGAAAAAGCTGAACATGCCGGTACTGGCGGTCGGGGGTGAGAAATCCTTCGGGGCCAATGAGGCCATTGTCATGCGCAATGCAGCGGACAAGGTCACGGAAGTGGTGATTCCGGGGGCCGGCCATTGGCTGATGGAGGAAGCGCCGACGCAGACCATCGCGGCGATTCGCGGGTTTATCGAGAAGTGACGTCGCGACCTGCGATTTCTTTCACCATAACTCTAAAATCTAGCGCGGAATTCCATTCGGTGAGTGCCCATTCGGCCCGGGATCCTCGCCGCAACCTTCTTCGATGTGAATCCACGCCTGATACGTCACAGATACGTCAATACATGGCGCTGTTTCCCTCTTGTTACCTCAGCGCCGCAGTTGTCACTTCTGCGTCGCCGAACTGGCCAATAGAGTATGGCCGTCGGTGTGGAACAGGGTCGTCGACTTGTCGGCCCGCGCCGGCACCGATCCCCCCCATCACGGAAGAGGTGAATCATGAATGTCGTCAGAGTGGAAAAAAACCAGAGCAGCGCCCCGTCGGATGCCGACATGAAAAAAGCCATGGTCGAATCGGGCGGCAAGCCGGGCGAGGTGACCGGGACCAATGCCGCCCGCACCCTGACCTACACCGGCGTGGTCAATCACACGACGTACGAGAACAAACTGATCGAGATCGCCAATGGCAAACGCACCAGCTGGAACTTCGTCTGGGCCGATGCCCAGGCCGCCTGAGGTCAAGGCGGGGCGGCCGATCGGCTGCCCCGCTGACTCAGCCCCTGATACAACCCCGATACCCGCTTGTAACACCAAGACACTTAGCCGCCCTGCCCCTCGACCCTAGAGTGAAGCCGTCAATGGACTGCAGCGCCAAACACCAGCAGCCCATTGATTGCCCAACACACCACCAAGGAAGAGGGAAACCATGAGCAAATCAATCGCTGTCAGCCAACAGAGCCAGCAGCTTCACAATGATGTGCAAGAAGCCGTCAAGTCGATCATGGGTGCAACGCCAACGCAACTGAAAGCGGCTGATTACGGCCGGGTACTGAGGTCAGCCCTGGCGGCTTCGCAAAAAACCGTCACCATCGAAATCGCCCCCGCCGACCTGTCGCTGCTGAAGCAGTCCGGCTACAAGCTGTGCTTTGCCAAGAAGGTGGGTGACGCCGACTACAACGTGGTCTGGCAGTCCTATAGCGCTTACCTGAGCAACAACGAGTTCAGTTGGACGCCGCAGTATCAGTTGTTCGCCTCCAACGTGTTCAAGGAAAACGTGCAAGTCAAAGTCTCGACCAACATCGTCAACATTGGCCTGGGGCAAACCTCGACACTCGATGAAAACGGCCTGCTGAGCCCGGCGGTAACCGGTGGCCCGGAAATTTCCCTGACTTTCGTGAACGACTACGCGCCGATTCATCCGGGGGTCAACCAGTTGTCCACCGGTATCGATGGCAACCAGGTCAGTACGCCGATCTACGTGGCCGTCAACCAGGTCGTCACCGGCAATACCGTGCTGACGCCAGTGGAAACCATCCTCGTGTGGTTCGAACAGAACGTACAGACCAGCACCATGTTCAGTACCTCACGCTCCAAGGCGATCGAAATCGACCTGACGTTCGATAACACCGCAGGTCGCCTTTACGAAGGCGGTCAGTGGAAAACCGTGTAACCGTCATGCCGGGGCAACCTTGTGGTTGCCCCTTTCACTCCTCGTTACCCGCTGTGGTGAAGTACCCCGTCAGCGAGCGACAGATCGACTGCGCGAGGTCCTCCTGGGTGGCGATGCCATAGGGTCGATCACGATCGAACTGCGCCGACCAGCGAATCCGCCCCTGCGCCACCTCCACCAGGCGCAATGACGCTCGCACCCGCGAAGGCTCGACCCGCACGCTGCCCTCCAGGCAATAGCTGCAACGCCCGCCACGCTTGAAGTCCGGTACCGGCTCGCTGTTGCGTGCCACCCGCATCAACACATGATTGGTCCCGGTCTGCGCCTGCTCGAACGACTCGAACAGTCGGCAGCTCAACTCCTCGCACAAGCCCCGGGTAAAGTCATCGCCATCGCGGGTGAGGCAGGTAAACGGCTGGATCTGGACCACAGGATGGCGAGTGCCGATACCCTTGGGCCGCAGCCGCTGATAGGTCAAGCGATAACACCCGGGTGGAATGCTCAAGCGCACCGGATCCTGCTGGCCGTTGCCGGCATAATGCGCTGCGAGCTTGCGCCGCAAGCGCCCCACCTGCACTCGCACCACCGGATCGTCGCCCGTGCAATACACCGCCGGGTCACGACGAAACACCGCGATGCCGATGGCGTGTTCGGTCAGCGGCGTATTACAAGCCTGAAGGTCGTGCTCGACCAGAAAGCGCAATAGACTGCCCATGCGCCTGGATTTGGCAAACAACGGGCTGGCCAGCAACAGCGCCAGCACCCGCTCGATTTCTTCCCGATCGAGCGGCACAGAAACCCCTGCCGCAGCCGAATCGGCCATGCTTTTGATCGCCATCGCCCGCCTCCGTGCAGGTTGCCGACAGGAATGGATGTCGCACTCCGTGATTACCCTTGCAGTGTGAGCAGGAATGGAGCTCGGGCACTGCAACGACCAAGCGTAGCATCCGTGTCGATATCGGCAGGCAATTGCGATGGTAGCAACCCGCCATCCGACGAACGTTCAATCTCAACGTTTGAAAAAGTTGCATAAAAAAATCCGATCCCTGAACAGGCATCGGATTTTTTGTTCTACAGGATAAAAGCGGTTTCAACCAACCCGCTGATTACCCTTGCGCACCATCAGAAGTTCGCCGGCGTGTTCGCACTGATAATCTCAGCCTCATCCGCCCCGATGTTGCGAAACCGATGCGGCAAGGTCGTCGGGAAGTAATAGCCATCCCCGGCATTCAGCACACTCACCTGCCCGTCCACGGTCAACTCCACAGTGCCACGGGTGACAAGCCCACACTCCTCGCCTTCGGAATGCACGATCGGCTCTTCACCCGAACTGGCACCCGGCGCGTATTGCTCGCGCAGCAGGCGCATCTGCCGACTCGGCACGGATGCGCCGATCAGCAACAGGCGCAGGCCATGGCGGCCAAGGTCAGGCTGTTCATTGGCGCGGAAGACGTACTGGTGTTCGCGTGGTGGCTGATCGAAGGTGAAGAAGTCGGCCAGGGACATGGGGATGCCCTCCAGCAACTTTTTCAGGGAGCTGACGGAAGGACTGACCCGATTCTGTTCGATCAGGGAGATGGTTGCATTGGTGACGCCGCTACGCCGGGCCAGCTCGCGCTGGGACAGTTTGTAGCTTTCGCGTACTAATTTGAGTCGTGAGCCCGTGTCCATGACAGCCTTATGCGCCAACCTGCAGGAGCGAGCAAGCTCGCTCCTGCAGGGATAATGGAGGGGTGGAGTGCAGGCGCGGATCACGCCGTTTTCCGCTCCCGGAAACGTGAAAGGCGGCTATTAAATCACGTTTATTCGTAATGCTCAGCAGGTTCGATAAACGGCTGGGAAAATAGCCATTTACAATGAAGTTGCACAATCTGTGGGAGCGAGCCTGCTCGCGAAAGCGGTGTGTCAGGCGCCATCTATTTTGACTGATATGACCTCTTCGCGAGCAGGCTCGCTCCCACAAGTAGACTGCGGTGTGTCAGATAAAAAACCGGCGGCACCTTTTTGGGGCAGCCGCCGGCGAGGTAAAGCCTAGATACCGAAACGGTCGCGCAGCGAGTAGTACACGGCACCGAGAGCGGTCAACGGTGCCGAGAAAGTGCGCCCGCCAATCATTGGCATGTGCGGCAGCGAGGCAAACGCGTCGAAACGCTCGGCGTCGCCACGGATCATTTCCGAGATCAGTTTGCCGGCCAGGTGCGAGCAGGTGACGCCGTGGCCGCTGTAGCCCTGCATGTAGTAGGCGTTTTTCTCGATACGGCCGAATTGCGGCATGCGCGACATGGTCAGCAGGAAGTTGCCGGTCCAGCGGTAGTCGATCTTCACGTCCTTCAATTGCGGGAAGGTCTTGAGGATTTTCGGGCGGATCAGTTGATCGATGTCGTCCGGTTCACGAGCACCGTAGACCACGCCACCGCCGTACAGCAGGCGGTTGTCAGCGGTCAGGCGGTAGTAGTCGAGCAGGTAGTTGCAGTCTTCGACGCAGTAGTTGTGCTTGATCAGGCTGCGGGCCTGTTTTTCCGACAACGGCTCGGTGACGACGATCTGCGAACCGCACGGCATGCTCTTGCTGGTCACGCGGTTGTCGAGCCCCTGTGGCAGGTAGGCGTTACCGGCGATCAACAGGTACTTGGCCCTCACCAGGCCTTTGGCGGTGCGCACGGTGATTGGCTCGCCGTAGTTGATTTCCACCGCCGCCGATTGCTCGTAGATCTTGCCGCCGAGGCCGATGATGGCCGAGGCTTCGCCGAGGGCCAGGTTCAGCGGGTGAATGTGGCCGCCCTGCATGTCCAGCAGACCGCCGACGTAGGCGTCGGAACCGATTTCGCGTTTGATGTCGGCTTCGCCGAGCAGTGTCAGGTTCTTGTTGCCGTAGCGTTCCCAGCTCTTCTTCTGCTCGGCCAGGCCCTTGAACTGCTTCTTGTTCATCGCCGCGAAGATGCCGCCGGGACGGTAATCGCACTGGATGTCGTAGTGCTGTATGCGCTGACGAATGATGTCGGCGCCTTCGAAAATCATGCTGCCGAGGACTTCGGCGGTCTTGTCGCCGTAACGCTCTTCGATGACATCGACGTCTCGGCTGTAAGAGTTGACCAGTTGGCCGCCGTTGCGACCGCTGGCGCCGAAACCGACCTTGGCCGCTTCCAGCACGGTCACGCTGTAGCCCGCTTCAGCGAGGAACAGCGCCGAGGACAGGCCGGTGTAGCCGGCGCCGATCACGCAGACGTCGCAGTCCACCGCCCCTTCCAGCACCGGGAAATCGCCGGTGAAGTTGCGGGTAGCGGCGTAGTAGCTGTTTACGTGCTTTTGTTTAACAGATTCTTGTTTCATAGGTTTCTCCGATGGCCGCCGGCAACGTGCAGGCGACCGCCGTTCAAAGGTGTTAGAGCTTGATCCAGGTCGCCTTGAGTTCGGTGTATTTGTCGAACGCGTGCAGCGATTTGTCCCGACCGTTCCCCGATTGCTTGAACCCGCCGAACGGCGCGGTCATGTCACCGCCGTCATACTGGTTGACCCAGACGCTGCCGGCACGCAGGCCACGGGCGAAGGTGTGGGCCTTGCTCAGGTTGCTGGTCCATACGCCGGCGGCCAGGCCGAAGATGCTGTCATTGGCAATCGCCAGGGCTTCTTCAGCGGTGTCGAAGGTGATGACCGACAGCACCGGGCCGAAGATTTCTTCCCGGGCGATGGTCATGGCGTTACTTACGCCGTCGAAAATCGTCGGTTCCACGTACTGGCCACCGGTGTCTTCGAGGGTGCGGCTGCCACCGGCGATCAGTTGGGCGCCCTGCTGCTTGCCGACTTCGATGTAGCGCAGCACGTTGTCCAGTTGACGCTGGTCGACGACTGCGCCGACGGTGGTTGCAGGATCGAGCGCGTGCCCCGGCTTCCAGGCTTGCAGGGCTTCCACCAGCAATGGCATGAATTGCTCGCGAATCGAACGCTCCACCAGCAAGCGCGAACCAGCGGTGCAGACTTCACCCTGGTTGAAGGCGATGCCACTGGCCGCAGCCTGTGCCGCCGCGCGCAGATCCGGTGCGTCGGCAAACACCACGTTCGGGCTCTTGCCCCCCGCTTCGGCCCAAACGCGCTTCATGTTGCTTTGCCCGGCGTAGATCATCAGCTGCTTGGCGATCGCCGTGGAGCCGGTGAAGGCCAGCACGTCGACGTCCATGTGCAACGCCAGCGCCTTGCCGACGGTGTGGCCGTAGCCCGGCAGCACGTTGAACACGCCTTTCGGGATGCCCGCTTCCAGCGCCAGTTGCGCGATGCGGATCGCGGTCAGTGGCGATTTTTCCGAAGGCTTGAGGATGAACGAGTTGCCCATGGCCAGGGCCGGGGCGAATTTCCAGCTGGCCATGATCAATGGGAAGTTCCACGGCACGATGGCCGCGACCACACCGGCCGCTTCGCGCGTCACCAGACCAAGCTGATCCTGGGGTGTGGCGGCGACTTCGTCGTAGATCTTGTCGATGGCTTCGGCTGTCCAGCGGATCGCGTTGGCGGTCGCCGGAATGTCGATGCTCATGGAATCGCTGATCGGCTTGCCCATGTCGAGGGTTTCGAGCAGGGCCAGCTCTTCACGGTTTGCCAGTATCAGGTCGGCGAAACGGATCAGGACACGCTTGCGCTCGGCCGGAGCCAGGTTGGCCCAGACGCCGGATTCGAACGTGCGGCGCGCCACGGCGACCGCGGCATTGGCGTCAGCTTCGTCGGTGCTGGCGACGTTTGCCAGGAAACGACCGTCTACCGGGCTGATGCATTCGAACGTGGCGCCACTGGCGGCCGCGCAGTATTGGCCGTCAATGAATGCGCGACCTTCAATAGAGAGGGACTGGAAGCGTTGCTCCCAATCGCTGCGAGTGTTTGTCATGGTTGTGACTCGACGCAGGGGAATAGGTAGTCGGACTGATCGGTCATTCAAGGATTTGAAAGACAGTTCCCTGTGGGAGCGAGCCTGCTCGCGAAAGCGGTGTGTCAGACAACATCAATGCTGACTGAACCGCCGCCTTCGTCGGAACGCCGCCCGGAGCCGGCTCGCTCCCACAGTTGATCGGTGTGATCCGTCTTAAACGGTATGCAGGTACCAGTTGTACTCAAGGTCGGAGATGGAGTTCTCGAACTCGGCCAGCTCGCTTTCCTTGCATGCCACGAACACGTCGATATATGTCGGGTCGATGTAGCGCGCCATGACTTCGCTGTCGTCCAGTTCGCGCAGGGCATCGCGCAGGTTGTTCGGCAGGCTCTGCTCGTTCTGCTCGTAGCTGTTGCCTTCCACCGGGGCGCCCGGTTCGATCTGGTTGGTCAGGCCGTGGTGCACGCCCGCCAATACCGAAGCCATCAGCAGGTACGGGTTGGCGTCGGCACCGGCTACACGGTGCTCGATGCGCACGGCGTCCTTTGAGCCGGTGGGTACACGGACAGCCACGGTGCGGTTGTCGATGCCCCAGCTCGGCGAGTTCGGCACGTAGAACTGCGCTCCGAAACGACGATACGAGTTGACGTTCGGGCAGAGGAACGCCATCTGCGCCGGCAGGGTCTCGAGCACACCGCCGATCGCGTGACGCAGTGCGGCGTTCTGCTCGGGATCCTCGCTGGCAAAGATGTTGTTGCCTTCTTTGTCGAGAACCGAAATGTGCACGTGCAGACCGTTACCTGCCTGGCCCGGATACGGCTTGGCCATGAAGGTGGTGTCCATCTCGTGGTCGTAGGCGATGTTCTTCACCAGACGCTTGAGCAGGATCGCGTAGTCGCAGGCCTTGATCGGGTCGGCCACGTGGTGCAGGTTCACTTCGAATTGCGCCGGGGCGCTTTCCTTGACGATGGCGTCAGCCGGGATGCCCTGCTCTTTCGCGCCTTCCAGAATGTCCTGGAGGCAGTCGACGTATTCGTCGAGGTCGTCGATCAGGTACACCTGGGTCGACATCGGACGCTTGCCGGATACCGGAGAACGTGGCGATTGCGGACGACCGTTCACGTTGTCCTGGTCGATCAGGTAGAACTCCAGTTCGAACGCGGCGCAGATGGTCAGGCCCATGTCGTCGAACTTGCGCACGATATTGGCCAGCACTTCCCGCGGATCGGCGAAGAATGGCTCGCCTTCGAGTTCGTGCATGGTCATCAGCAGTTGCGCAGTCGGGCGCTTCTGCCAGGGTTCGATACTCAGGGTGCCCGGGATTGGGTAGCAGATCCGGTCAGAGTCGCCGATGTCCAGACCCAAGCCGGTGCTTTCCACCGTGGAACCGTTGATGTCCAGAGCAAACAGAGACGCCGGCAGGTTGATGCCTTTCTCGTAAACCTTATGAAGACTGGTGCGCTCGATGCGCTTGCCGCGCACCACACCGTTCATATCCGCAATCAGAAGGTCGACGTACAAAACCTCAGGATGTTTCTTAAGGAATGCGTTTGCTTCGTTGAGTTGAACGGCACGCAGAGGGACCGACATGATGCACCTATTTTTTACTGTTAATTATTATGTTCACCGCTCTTTCACGAGCCCAGTCAATCCGAAAGGCAAAGTGAAGTCAATAGCGAACACTCAGCCATTCAACGTTTATTTTCGGGCCTTTCAGAACGCCGACAGTGCCAGAAAAGCCCTCGAGCACGCATAAACCCTGAAGATCGGACGTGTGGCGTTTAGAATTTTTTACATGGGAGTTGTTAATTAAAATCAACGAGGCTAAGCTCCGGAAAAGCTCGTTCAAGTGTGAAACTTCGAGGTGATAAAAATGGCATTCAAGCCATTGATCGGCGTTACTGCGTGCGTCAAACAGATTGGCCTGCACCCCTACCACATCAGCGGCGACAAGTACTTGCGTGCTGTCAGCGTTGCTGCGCTGGGGCTGCCCGTCGTCATTCCTTCCCTGGCTGAACTGACCGAAATCGATGACCTGCTGCCGCAGCTCGACGGTCTGTTGCTGACCGGCTCGCCGTCGAACGTGGAACCCTTCCACTATCAAGGCCCCGACAGCGCCCCCGGTACGGAGCACGATCCGCAACGGGACCGCACCACCCTGCCGCTGATCCGCGCAGCCATCGCTGCCGGCGTTCCGGTCCTCGGCATCTGCCGGGGTTTCCAGGAAATGAACGTGGCGTTTGGTGGCAGCCTGCATCAGAAAGTCCATGAACTCCCAGGCTTGCTTGATCACCGCGAAGCCAATCACCCGGATCTGGCCGTGCAATACGCGCCGGCCCATGCGGTGAATGTGCAGCCCGGTGGCGTGTTCGAAGCGCTGGACCTGCCGGCGGTGTTCCAGGTCAACTCGATTCACAGCCAGGGCATCGACCGCCTGGCGCCCGGCCTGCGCGCCGAAGCCGTCGCACCCGATGGCCTGATCGAGGCGGTGTCGGTGGAGAACAGCAAGGCCTTCGCCCTCGGCGTGCAATGGCACCCGGAATGGCAGGTCCTGAACAACCCTCCTTATTTGAGTATTTTCCAGGCGTTCGGCGAAGCCTGCCGGCAACGGGCGGTGCTGCGTCACTCGCGCTGACGTAAAAACACGAACAAACGATTTTCTGCCCCCGTGGGTCAGGCGGGCGTGCCTTTGCGCGTCCGTCACCCGCGACAACAACACACTGCAATAACAACAAGTACGAAAGGCAGCCAGGATGGCGGCGCCGAATAAACCCGAGCGGTACGGGTGAGCTCGATCAGGTAAACGCTCCCACAGGGTCTGCGTTCTGACCGAAGTCTCCGATACGGGTTTGCAATCCACTATTAAGCCAGGCCGTGTTGGCCTGGCGACTGAAACCTGTTGGGAGTTTCACATGGCAAACGCCTCCAGCATTTACAGGAAGGCAATTGAAGGTCACCAGGCACCGAAAAAGGTGTTGGTGAAAGTCGATCGCGTCACCAAGAAATTCGACGAAACCACCGCAGTGGACGATGTGTCCCTGGAAATCCACCAAGGTGAAATCTTCGCCCTGCTCGGCGGTTCCGGCTCCGGCAAATCGACCCTGCTGCGCATGCTCGCCGGTTTCGAGCGCCCGACCGAAGGGCGGATTCTGCTCGACGGTGTCGACATCACCGACATGCCGCCGTACGAACGACCGATCAACATGATGTTCCAGTCCTACGCGCTGTTCCCGCACATGACGGTCGCGCAGAACATTGCCTTCGGCCTCAAGCAGGACCGTTTGCCAGCGGACGAAATCGAAGCCCGCGTGCAGGAAATGCTGCGCCTGGTGCACATGACCCAGTACGCCAAGCGCAAGCCGCACCAACTGTCCGGCGGCCAGCGTCAGCGCGTGGCCCTGGCCCGTTCCCTGGCCAAGCGACCGAAGCTGCTGCTGCTCGACGAGCCAATGGGCGCCCTGGACAAGAAGCTGCGCTCGCAAATGCAGCTGGAGCTGGTGGAGATCATCGAGCGCGTGGGCGTGACCTGCGTGATGGTGACCCACGACCAGGAAGAGGCCATGACCATGGCCCAGCGCATCGCGATCATGCACCTGGGCTGGATCGCCCAGATCGGCAGCCCGGTCGACATCTATGAAGCCCCCGTCAGCCGCATGGTCTGCGAATTCATCGGCAGCGTGAACGCCTTCGAAGGCACCGTGGTCGAAGACCTGGAAGGTCACGCGATCATCCACAGCCCGGACCTGGAGCAGAAGATCTACGTCGGCCACGGCGTCAGCACGTCGGTGCAGGACAAATCGGTCACCTACGCGATCCGCCCGGAAAAACTGCTGGTCAGCACCCTCAAGCCCGAGAACCGCTACAACTGGTCCAGCGGCAAGGTGCATGACATCGCCTACCTCGGCGGCCACTCGGTGTTCTACGTCGAGCTGCCTGGCGGCAAGATCGTCCAGTCGTTCATGGCCAACGCCGAACGCCGTGGCGCGCGTCCGACCTGGGACGATCAGGTCTACGTGTGGTGGGAAGACGACAGCGGCGTGGTACTGCGCGCATGAAAACCTTCAATCAGCAATTTCTCAGATTGGTTCCCAGCGGGCGCAAGTTCGTCATCGGGATTCCGTTCCTGTGGCTGTGTCTGTTCTTCCTGTTGCCGTTCTTCCTGGTGATGAAGATCAGCTTCTCGGAAGCGGCCCTGGCCATTCCGCCCTACTCGGAGATCTACACTTACGCCGAGCAGAAATTCCAGCTGTTGCTCAACATCGGCAACTATTCCCTGCTGGGCGAAGATGAGCTGTATCTCTCCGCCTACCTGGGTTCGTTGAAGGTCGCGCTGTTCAGCACCCTGATGTGCCTGGTGATCGGCTTCCCGATGGCCTACGCCATCACCAAGGCCAGCAAGGAAGCGCAGAACGTCCTGATGCTGCTGATCATGATGCCGACCTGGACCGCGATCCTGATCCGCGTCTACGCGTGGATGGGCATCCTCAGCAACAACGGTCTGCTCAACGCATTCCTGATGTGGACCGGCCTGACGTCGCACCCGATCGAGATCCTCAACACCAACACCGCCGTTTACATCGGCGTGGTGTATGCGTACCTGCCGTTCATGGTGCTGCCGCTGTACGCCAACCTGGTCAAGCATGACCCGAGTCTGCTGGAAGCCGCATCGGATCTGGGTTCGAGCACCTTCAACAGCTTCTGGAAAATCACCGTGCCGTTGGCCAGGAACGGCATCATCGCCGGCTGCATGCTGGTGTTCATCCCGGTGGTCGGTGAGTTCGTGATTCCGGAACTGCTCGGCGGTCCGGAAACCCTGATGATCGGCCGTGTGTTGTGGCAAGAGTTCTTCAACAACCGCGACTGGCCGGTGGCGTCTGCCCTGGCGGTGGTGATGCTGTTGATCCTGATTGTGCCGATTCTGCTGTTCAACCGCAGCCAGGCCAAAGAGATGGAGGCACGGGGATGAAACGCTTCGGATTTTCAAAGTTCATGCTGATTTTCGGCCTGTCGTTTATCTACCTGCCGATGCTGATTCTGGTGATCTACTCGTTCAACGCCTCGAAGCTGGTAACGGTGTGGGGCGGTTGGTCGATCAAGTGGTACGTCGGCCTGCTCGACAACTCGCAACTGATGGGCTCGGTGGTGCGCTCGCTGGAAATCGCCTGCTACACGGCGGTGGCGGCGGTGGCACTGGGTACATTGGCTGCGTTCGTGCTGACGCGCATCACCCGCTTCAAGGGCCGCACCCTGTTCGGTGGCCTGGTGACTGCGCCGCTGGTAATGCCTGAGGTGATCACCGGTCTGTCGCTGTTGCTGCTGTTCGTGGCCATGGCGCAGTTGATCGGCTGGCCGCAGGAACGCGGCATCGTCACCATCTGGATCGCCCACACCACGTTTTGTGCGGCCTACGTGGCGGTGGTGGTCTCCGCCCGCCTTCGCGAGCTGGACCTGTCCATCGAAGAAGCGGCCATGGACCTGGGTGCGAAGCCGTTCAAGGTGTTTTTCCTGATCACCATCCCGATGATCGCGCCGTCACTGGCGGCCGGCGGCATGATGTCATTCGCTCTGTCGCTGGATGACCTGGTGCTGGCGAGCTTCGTGTCCGGCCCGGGTTCCACGACCCTGCCGATGGAAGTGTTCTCGGCGGTGCGTCTGGGCGTGAAGCCCGAGATCAACGCCGTGGCCAGCCTGATTCTGCTGGCGGTGTCGATCGTGACCTTCATGGTCTGGTTCTTCAGCCGTCGTGCCGAAGAGAGCCGCAAGCGTGCGATCCAGGAAGCCATGGACCAGACCGCCAGCGAATCCTGGCAACAACCGAAAAAGCAAATGGCAGAAGCGACGGCCTGAGGCCACCCCTGTAGGAGCGAGCTTGCTCGCGATGGACGTCAACGAAGGCGTGGGCTATCTGAATGAACGCGTCGTCCTTGAGTTTTCGCGAGCAGGCTCGCTCCTACAAGGAGCGTGAAAGCTTATTTACTGCGTGATTTGAATAAGAAAAGAAATGGAGTTGTACCGATGAAAATGTTTGGCAGGACTCTGCTGACACTGTCCTTATTGGGCGCAATCGCCACTGGCGCCCAGGCCAATGACAAGGTTCTGCGCGTCTACAACTGGTCGGATTACATTGGCCCGGATACCGTCAGGAAGTTCGAAGACGAGACCGGCATCCAGGTGACCTATGATGTGTTCGACAGCAACGAAACCCTTGAAGCACGCCTGCTGGCGGGCAAATCCGGCTACGACATCGTCGTGCCATCCAACAGTTTCCTGGCCAAGCAGATCAAGGCCGGCGTCTACCAGACGCTGGACAAGTCGAAGCTTGCGAACTGGAAAAACCTCAACCCGGTGCTGCTGAAGAACGCCTCCGCGAGCGATCCTGAAAACGCCCACGCGATCCCGTACATGTGGGGTTCGATCGGCATCGGCTTCAACCCGCAGAAGGTCAGGGAAGTACTCGGCAGCAACGCCCCGACCAACTCCTGGGACCTGCTGTTCAAACCGGAAAACGCCGAGAAGCTAAAAGCCTGCGGCATCAGCTTCCTCGACTCGCCGACAGAAATGATCCCGACCGCCCTGCACTACCTGGGCTACCCGGTGAACGATCAGAATAAACAGCACATCGCCGAAGCCGAGGCGCTGTTCATGAAGATTCGCCCGAACGTGGCGTACTTCCACTCGTCGAAATACATCTCGGACCTGGCCAACGGCAACATCTGCGTGGCCGTGGGTTACTCCGGCGACGTGCTGCAGGCCAAGGCCCGCGCCCAGGAAGCCGGGGACAAGGTGAAGATCGACTACAGCATCCCGAAAGAAGGCGCCGCCAGTTTCTACGACATGCTCGCCATCCCCCGCGATGCCGCCAACGTCGAGAACGCCTACCTGTTCATGAACTTCCTGATGCGCCCCGACGTGATCGCCGACGTCACCAACAACATCGGCTACAGCAACGCTAACGCGGCGGCCACGCCGTTGGTCGATGAAGCGATCCGCAACGATCCGGGCTCCTACCCGCCGGAAGCGGTAATGGCCACGCTCTATGCCGTGCCGGACCAGCCGATCGCCATCCAGCGGATCATGACCCGTGGCTGGACCAAGGTGAAACTCGGCCAGTAATCCAGAACACCGCCGATCAAGTGTGGGAGCGGGCTTGCTCGCGAAGAGGCCATCAGATTCAACATCAATGCTGGCTGACACACCGCTTTCGCGAGCAAGCCCGCTCCCACATTAGATAGTGAGTGCTTCAACCTTTTCCGTTCACGCAGCGCCTTACCACCGCTGCCTCTCCTGCAGTAGAACGGCCTCACCTGGGCTCCCTCGGTCAAGGTGAAGTTTGGCGCCCTCGGGCGCCTTTTTTATGGTTCATCACGGATTACCGGGGAAGATTGGCGTTGGCGTTGGCGTTGGCGTTGGTTTTGTGAGTTGTGAGTTGTGAGTTGTGAGTTGTGAGTTGTGAGTTGTGAGTTGTGAGCTTATCCATTTGCCGAGGTGATTCAGCGCCACACTGGCAAATGGATAAGCTCGCAGCACTCACAGCTACAGAGCAAAAAAACTTTCCCGACAATCCGAGAAGAACCTTTTTTTATTGGGGATCAATCAAAGGCCATTGGGCCAGCGCCCGATAGCGGCCCTTGTGGGATTCGAACAGGACGAACCGGTCGGCACGCAGGAAGAATTGCGGCGCGGTCGCGGACTCCGGCACCGGCGCCCGATACTGCCGCGCCAGGGTCAGGTGCGGACGGTATTCCCTGGGGGCTTCCTCCAGACCGAACGGCAACATCGCCTGTTCCAGCGCATACACCAATCGCAGCAATGCCGGGGGCGCCTGCTCCGGCGCGAGCACCAGCGCCCCTGCCCTGCGCCACACATCCAGCCGGTCCAGCACCACCGTCAAGCGCTCGCCAGGTGTGCGGATGGACGCCGCTGCGGTGCAGATGTCGGCAATCTGCGCCACACCCACCGCCCCCAGAAACTTCAGCGTCAGGTGAAAGTTTTCCGCCGGCACCGGCCGCCCGTTGCGCAGTTGCAGCGCACTGCGCCACTGGGCGATGTCCCGGCGCTGGGCAGGAGCGCAATCGAGCGCAAAGAACAGACGCTTGAACGGTTCGCGGGACTCTTCGTTCATGCCGGACACCTCTTGGGAAGACTGCCTGAGTGTACTCAACCCTTGCGTACCGGCCAGCGCATTTCTGGCACCGTCCGGCAGGCGCGTTATAGTTCCAGGGAGCGTTTTCAATTGGTTTTCACGCCGCGAAAACCAATTGAGAACGCCCCCTAGCATCCCGAGAAAGCGGAGGGGGCCATGCGACAGATCCTCAGCAAAGAGCCATGGTGGGCCAGACCGCCCGAGCCAGGTCAGGATGAACTCAAGCTGGAATGGGGCTGGCTGGTGCATTACAGCGAAGGTGAGCCGCGCTTCGAGTTCATCCACGAGCGGCCGACGGACGAGGAAATCCGGCAGCGCAAGAGTTGCAGGATCACCCCGACGCCGGAGTGATCCCGCGTGCAGCGTCAGGCCTGGAGGAGCACTTCGAACCCGCCGTAGACCATGCGCTGGCCATCGAAGGGCATTGGATTGACGTCCGGTTTCATGCGCGGGTCCTGCATCATCCTGCCCATTCCGGCATTGCGGGTGGCCTTGTCAGGCCAAATGATCCAGCCAAAGGCAACGGTTTCGCCTTCCTTGAGCTTCACCGACATTGGAAACGAGGTGACCTTGCCTTCCGGGACATCCTCGCCCCAGCATTCGACCACGTTCAAGGCACCGTTTTCCTTGAAGACCAAGGCGGCGACTTTGGCGTGCATGATGTATTGCTCACGGTTGGCGGTGGGTACGGCAGCGATAAAACCATCGACGTAAGACATGAGTGTTTCTCCTGGGGTCATGGGGTGTTCTGCCGGGTAGTCGCTTGCGCCGGCGTCCGATCGACAGTGCCGGTGCCCAAACCGACCGGCGGTGTAGTGCGGTCCGCCAGGCTGCCTTCGATCTGCGCCGCCATGTACAGCGTGGCGGCCATGACGCCGCTGGTCGGGCTCTGCACCAGTTTGGTCCAGGCCTTGTCGAAGGTATTGCCCAGGCTACGGCGAATCAGCGCCTCGCTATCGGGCCGGTCAAAGGCCTGGATGAATGCGCGAATGCCAGCCACCCCTAGCGTGATCAAGCCACCGGCCAGTTTCCCCGTCGCTGCGGCCACGGCGCTGGCGGCCCCGCGCGGGGCCATCTCGGCTTCCATGCGCCGGCTGGCGCGCCTGGCCACCGGCGCCATCGCGGTGTCGGTCGAGCCCACCCCCTTGTCGCCACCGGCCTTATGGACTTTGTCGATCAGCGCGGCGAAGGCCGGCAAGGAGTTCAGCGGTTCGGTATGCGCGACCTGGTACAACGAGGCGTCCCTCGTCGGCGGAGGCCCGAGGGCGATGGCCGGGACTTTCTGGATGCGCCCGTTGAGCTGGGCCATCGGCACGCCGTGGCGGTTGGAGATTTTCTGCAGCTCTTCCTTGAGGATATCGACATAGAACGCCGCTGCCAGGCCGAGAATCGCATCGGGATCGACTTCCACGGCCGCCGGGGCCAGGACCTTCTCCTGATAGGCTTCGAGCAGGTACGCCGCCAGGTGTTTTTCCACGACGTCCTGCTCACCCTTGGCGCTGATGGTGTACCAGCTGACCTTCATCGACAGCCATTCCTGGGTCCAGTAACTGCTGAACCACGGAATGAAATTCTGTTCGGTCAATTCATAGACCCGTGTGCGCCAGTATTCCATGGCGCCGCGGGCGTAGATTTTGGTCTCCTCGGTCGCCGCCTGCGACGCGGCGACGATCTCCCGGTCCACTTGTTGCCAGGTGCTGGCAGGAATAACGATGACCGGTGCCACTTCCACTGGTGCGCGCACAGGCGTAGCACACCCCGCCAACACCACCAGCACGGCAATGATCAGCGAACGCAGGTTCAAGATGGCGGCTTCCTGGAGTTTGCACCGGGCGAAATACCCGACACGCGTAACCCACGGTTTAAGTATAGGTGGCGGTGCTCCCGAAGCCGCCTTCGCGGACCCGCATCAACAGCACAAAAACCACCATCACTTGCGTCGATAATCACCATCGCCGCGATTGCCTTCCGCTTGATGGCCGTCAGCGTAGGATCGATCCCAAGCCAACACGAAACCCCGAATCGGAGGGGAACATCATGCTGATCCATCTGCTGACCTGCCTGGCCCTGACGGCGCTCACATTGGGTGTGTTTTCCTGGTACGTCCTGAGCGAGGAGCAAACGTCATGATTCACACCGTCACCCTCGCCGTGCATTTTCCGGTGTTCGGCAACAATTTCTACGCGCAGGAATTCGAGTCACGTAAAGAGTTGACTCTGATGTTCGACAAAAATTTCGAGGCGTTGCTGATTCCGGCAGCCGATCATCACTTCAGCAACGAAGTGGTCGGGCTCAATGATCAGTTCCGTTTTTTGAATGACGTGCTGGTCGAGCATCTACTGGATGTCGAGCTGGCAAAAGGCTTGGCTCGTTCGTTCGGGTTCTGACGGCGACCGTCGGTCGCCCGGGTACGGACGGGAACCGCTCACAACGTTCGCTGGCTGTTGCCAATCCCCTTGGCAATATCGATCCCCCAATCCATCGCCGCCTCCATGTCCATCATGTGCGGCCGTGGATCGTGGTTCTCATTGATGACGGTGCCGTCCGGCCAATAGACACCAATGAACATGCCCAATGACCCGTCCTTCAAGATCTCGGCCTTGACTTCAATCCGGCATCCGTTCGACAGCGTTTCCTTGTGAATCTCATGGCGCTCAGTCATTGCTGCTTTCCTCTCGCCTATGGATTGCGAGCCTATCGGCAATGCTAGCTCAGCCCCCGCAAATGCGTAGACCCGCTGGACCGGAGGCCTGCCCTGGCAACGGCGCAAGGCCACCTATACTCAAGACCACCTCCCCCCAGGGGATCTGCACGTCCAACAATAAAAGCAGAGGTGGAACATGGTCTGGCAGCAAGTCTACGATCCGTTCGGCAACCCGGTGCTGTCAACGCTCATGGCCGCCATACCGGTGGTGGTGATGCTGGCGTCCCTCGCGTTTTTCCATGTCAAGGCGCACCTGGCGGCGTTGCTCGCCCTGGCCTCGGCCTTGCTGATCGCGATCTTCGCCTTCGGCATGCCGGCGAACATGGCAGGCTCCGCAGCGCTGTTCGGTGCAGCCAACGGTTTGCTGCCAATTGGCTGGATTGTGTTGAACATCATCTTCCTGCACCGCCTGACCACCGAGAACGGCTCGTTCAAGGTGCTGCAAGACTCCCTGGCACGCATCACCGATGACCGGCGCCTGCAATTGCTCCTGATCGCCTTCTGCTTCGGTGCGTTTTTCGAAGGTGCGGCCGGTTTCGGTACGCCGGTGGCAGTGACTGGCGCGATTCTGATCGGGCTGGGATTTTCGCCGCTCGCCGCTTCAGGGCTGGCGCTGATCGCCAACACCGCCCCCGTGGCGTTCGGCGCCCTCGGCACGCCGATCATCACCCTGGCCAAGGTCACCGGGCTGGATGAAATGGAGCTGTCGATGATGGTCGGCCGGCAGTTGCCTTTCTTCTCGGTGCTGGTGCCGTTCTGGCTGATCTGGGCCTTTGCCGGCTGGCGCAAGATGCTGGAAATCTGGCCGGCGATCCTGGTGACCGGGGTCAGTTTTGCCGTGCCGCAGTTCCTGGTGTCCAACTATCACGGACCAATGCTGGTGGATGTGATTGCCGCACTGATTTCCATGGCCTGCCTGGCCGGGTTCCTCAGGGTGTGGAAACCGGCCACGGTACACACTTCCGCCGCCCTGTCCGGCCGGGTCGACAACTCGAAGATCGATGCCGAGCACGACGAAAAGCCTGTACCGACTGCAACCTTTGCCAATGAGGCAAAGCCGGCAGTGATGCGTGCGTGGATGCCGTGGATCATCCTCACGATCTTCGTGTTCATCTGGGGCACCCAGGGCTTCAAGAACACCTTCGACACCCGCCTCGCCATCGACCCGCAAACCAGCGCCGCCAAACTCGACCCCCAGGGCAAACCGCTGCGCGAGGCGAACCCGGTGTTTGCGCCGGTCGTGACCTTCACCACCCTGCACCTGCAGGTCGAGAAAGTCCCACCCGTGGTGCCCGCGCCGAAAACCGAAGAAGCGGTGTACAAGTTCACCTGGTTCACCGCGACCGGCAGCGGCATTCTGCTGGCGGCGATTGTCGGCGGCTTGCTGATGGGTTACTCGATCCCGCAACTGATCCACCAGTACCTGCGCACCCTGTGGGTTGTGCGTTTCTCGCTGATCACCATTGCGGCAATGCTTGCCCTGGGCTTCCTCACGCGCTACTCCGGCCTGGACGCAACCATGGGCCTGGCCTTCGCCGCGACGGGCATCTTCTATCCGATGTTCGGCACCCTGCTCGGCTGGCTCGGCGTGGCGTTGACCGGCTCGGACACGGCGTCCAACGTGCTGTTCGGCGGCTTGCAACGGGTGACGTCCGAGCAGTTGGGCATCAGCCCGGTGCTGATGGCCGCCGCCAACAGCTCCGGCGGGGTCATGGGCAAGATGGTCGACGCCCAGTCGATCGTGGTCGCCTCCACCGCCACCCGCTGGTACGGCCATGAAGGGGAAATCCTGCGCTACGTGTTCTTCCACTCAATCGTGCTGGCGATTCTGGTCGGTGGACTGGTGACGTTGCAGGCCTACGTCGCGCCGTTCAGCCATATGGTGGTAGGCGGGCATTGAGTCTGCGCGCCCTGCTTACAACGCTTGCAACGCCCGGGCCCAGTCGCCCGTGCGTTGGCATTTTCCGCGCACATTCATCGAATGAATGCCCGCTTCAGGCTGACAAATACCCCATGGACAGTCGGCTGCATCAGGCCAATGATGAAGGTCTGTGGCCTCCAGCGAGAATCGTCACCCCATGAACATTCTCTACGATGAACGCGTTGACGGCGCCCTGCCCGACGTCGACAAAGAGGCGCTGTTGCACGCCCTGAAAACCCGCTTGCCGAATCTGGAAATCCTCCATCAGCAGGAGGAACTCAAGCCCTACGAATGCGACGGGCTCTCGGCCTATCGCACCACCCCGATGCTGGTGGTGCTGCCCCGATACATCGACGAAGTGCAAGGGGTACTGCGCGTCTGCCATGAACGGCACGTCCCCGTCGTGGCCCGTGGCGCGGGCACCGGTTTGTCCGGTGGCGCCTTGCCTTTGGAGAAAGGCGTGCTGCTGGTGATGGCGCGCTTCAACAACATCCTGCACATCGACCCCGCCGCCCGTACTGCGCGGGTTCAGCCCGGCGTACGCAATCTGGCGATTTCCCAGGCGGCGGCACCGTTCGGCCTGTATTACGCGCCGGATCCGTCCTCGCAAATCGCCTGCTCCATCGGCGGCAACGTGGCGGAAAATGCCGGTGGCGTACACTGCCTGAAGTACGGCCTGACCGTGCACAACGTGCTGAAGGTCGACATCCTCACCGTCGATGGCGAGCACCTGAGCCTGGGCTCCAACGCCCTCGATGCCCCCGGTTTCGACCTGCTGGCGCTGTTCACCGGCTCCGAAGGCCTGCTCGGGGTCATCACCGAAGTCACGGTCAAGCTGCTGCCCAAACCGCAGACCGCCAAAGTGCTGCTGGCAGCATTCGACTCCGTGGAAAAAGCCGGCCGTGCCGTCGGCGACATCATCGCCGCCGGCATCATCCCCGGTGGCCTGGAAATGATGGACAACCTGGCCATCCGCGCCGCCGAGGACTTCATCCACGCCGGTTATCCGGTGGACGCCCAGGCCATTCTGCTGTGCGAGCTCGATGGTGTCGAAGCCGATGTCCAGGATGACTGCGAGCGGGTGCGCCAGGTACTGCAACAGGCCGGCGCAATCGAGTTGCGTCAGGCGAAAGACGAAGCCGAACGCGTACGTTTCTGGGCCGGGCGCAAGAATGCCTTCCCGGCAGTGGGCCGCCTCTCGCCGGACTATTACTGCATGGACGGCACCATCCCCCGTCGCGAACTGCCCGGCGTGCTGCAGGCCATCGCCGAGCTCTCGAACGAATACGGCCTGCGGGTGGCGAACGTGTTCCACGCCGGCGACGGCAACATGCATCCGTTGATTCTGTTCGACGCCAATCAACCCGGTGAACTTGCTCGAGCCGAAGACCTGGGCGGCAGGATTCTGGAGCTGTGCGTGAAAGTCGGTGGCAGCATCACCGGTGAACATGGCGTGGGTCGCGAGAAGATCAACCAGATGTGCGCGCAGTTCAACAGCGATGAGCTGACCCTGTTCCATGCCATCAAAGCCGCCTTCGACCCGAGCGGCCTGCTCAACCCCGGCAAGAACATTCCGACCCTGCACCGCTGCGCCGAATTCGGTGCCATGCACGTGCACGGCGGGCAATTGCCCTTCCCTGAGCTGGAGCGTTTCTGATG
Organism: Pseudomonas sp. B28(2017); assembly: GCF_002113025.1. GTDB lineage: Bacteria > Pseudomonadota > Gammaproteobacteria > Pseudomonadales > Pseudomonadaceae > Aquipseudomonas. Next base: position 54,902 of record NZ_NEJH01000009.1, read on the forward strand.
CGCAGCCCTGAAGAGTTCGATGACAGCCAGTCGCTGCTGGAACAGGTCAACCGGGCGCTGGAAAACGCCACGCCGTTACGCATCCAGGGATCCAACAGCAAGGGCTTCCTCGGCCGTACCACGGCCGGGGAAATACTCGATACCCGCTCGCACCGGGGCATCGTCAGTTACGACCCGACCGAACTGGTGATCACAGCTCGTTGCGGTACGCCGTTGGCGCAGCTGGAACAAGTGCTGGATGCCGCGCAACAGATGCTGCCCTGCGAACCGCCGGCCTTTGGCGACAGTGCCACGGTCGGCGGCATGATCGCCTGCGGGCTGTCCGGGCCACGGCGCCCTTGGGCTGGCTCGGTGCGCGATTTCGTACTCGGCACGCGGGTCATCACAGGGCAAGGCAAGCTGTTGCGCTTCGGTGGCGAGGTGATGAAAAACGTCGCCGGCTACGACCTGTCGCGCCTGATGGCCGGCAGTTACGGCTGCCTTGGACTGATCGCTGAAGTCTCGCTCAAAGTCCTGCCCAAACCCCGGCAGTGCCTCAGTATCAGCCTGGAAATGGACACCTCACAGGCCTTGCTCCGCCTGGCGGAATGGGGCCAGCAGCCGTTGCCGATCAGTGCCGCCTGTCACGACGGTTCACGCCTGCACCTGCGGCTCGAGGGCGGTGAAGGTTCGGTGGCGGCGGCCCATGATCGCCTCGGTGGCGAACGGCTGGACGCTTCATACTGGGACGATCTGAACGAGCAGCGCTTGAGTTTCTTCGATGAAGACCAGCCGCTTTGGCGCCTTTCACTGCCGCACAACACGCCAAGCCTGACACTGCCGGGCCGCCAGCTGGTCGACTGGGGGGGCGCCCAGCGCTGGTTGAAATCCGATGCCGAGGCAGCGTTCATCCGCCAGGTCGTCGAAGAGGTCGGCGGCCATGCCACCTGTTTCAGCCACGGTCTGACTGACACTCCGTTCCAGCCGCTAGCCCCGGCACTGATGCGTTATCACCGCAACCTGAAACAACAGCTCGATCCACGGGGCATCTTCAACCCCGGACGCCTGTACGCGGAGCTTTGAACCATGCAGACGACCTTGAGTGAACCCGCCAGCCATCTGCCCCGCGCCGCAGAAGCCGAAAGCATCCTGCGCACCTGCGTGCATTGCGGGTTCTGCAATGCCACGTGCCCGACCTATCAATTGCTCGGCGATGAACTGGACGGACCGCGGGGCCGCATCTATCTGATCAAGCAAGTGCTGGAAGGCAACGACGTCACACAAAAGACCCAACAGCACCTGGACCGCTGCCTCTCGTGCCGCAACTGTGAAACCACCTGCCCGTCGGGCGTCGATTACCACAACCTGCTGGACATAGGGCGGGCGGTGGTCGATGCGGCGGTGCCGCGCCCGCTCGGTCAGCGCCTGTTGCGCGAGGGGTTGCGTCAGACCGTGCCACATCCCGATGTGTTCAAAAGCCTGGTCAGTAGCGGTCAGGTATTTCGCGCTCTGCTGCCCGGTCCCCTGCAAGGCAAGTTGCCGCGCAGAATCTACCCGGCCAAACCACGGCCCATGACCCTGCGTGAGCGTCAGGTGCTGATGCTCGAAGGATGCGTGCAGCCCAGCCTCTCGCCCAACACCAATGCCGCGGCGGCGCGGGTGCTCGACCGGCTGGGGATCAGCGTCATCGCGACCCGCGAAGCCGGTTGCTGTGGTGCCGTGGACTATCACCTGAACGCCCAGGCCGCCGGCCTCGATCGCGCCCGGCGCAACATCGATGCGTGGTGGCCGAGCATCGAAAAAGGCGCCGAAGCGATTGTGCAGACGGCCAGCGGTTGCGGCGCCTTCATCAAGGATTACGGCCACCTGCTCGCCAGCGACCCGGCCTATGCCGACAAGGCGAACAAGGTCAGTGCGCTGGCCCGGGACCTGGTGGAAGTGTTGCGCGACGAACCACTGGAGCAACTTGGCATCCACGCCTCGCAACGCCTGGCCTTCCATTGCCCCTGCACCTTGCAGCACGGGCAGAAACTCGGCGGCGCCGTGGAAGCACTGCTGACCGGGTTCGGTTTCAACCTGACGTCCGTTCCCGACGGGCACCTGTGCTGCGGTTCGGCGGGCACCTATTCGCTGACCCAGCCCGAACTGTCGCGACAACTGCGCGACAACAAGCTCAACGCCCTGGAAAGCGGCCAGCCCGAGGTCATAGTCACGGCCAACATCGGCTGCCAGTCGCACCTCGACGGCGCGGGCCGAACCCCGGTGCGGCACTGGATCGAACTGGTTGAAGCCGCCCTGCCTTAACCGAACCCCGGAGATGCCCATGAACCGCAAAGCCGTCCTGAGCCAGACCGAAGTCAGCCAGATCATCAAAGCCGCCCGCGCCGAAGCCCAGGCCAATCAATGGGCCGTGACCATCGTGGTGGTCGATGACGGCGGCCACCCGCTGGCCCTCGAACGCCTCGACGGCTGCGCGCCGGGCAGCGCCTATATCGCTACCGAAAAGGCACGCACCTCAGCCCTCGGGCGGCGCGAATCGAAAAGCTATGAGGACATGATCAACGGTGGGCGCTACGCTTTTCTGTCAGCACCCTTGCTGACTTCGCTGGAGGGTGGCGTGCCGATTGTTTTCGATGGTCAGGTGATTGGCGCTGTCGGGGTGTCCGGCGTCAAGCCTGAGCAGGATGCGCAAATAGCAAAGGCCGGTGCGCAGAGCCTGAAATGAGATTTTGCCATCCCCACAGGGACTGCTTTGAACCAGCCGAGAGGAACTCCGCCGATGACCCGCCTCACAGCCAAAGACTTTGCTCCCGAACTGCTGGAGCTCTACGACTACTACGCCCACGGCAAGATCGACCGTCGGGAGTTTCTCGATCGCGCGGCGTTATTTACCTTCGCAGGTTTGACCGCTGGAGCCTTGCTCGCCGCGCTAAGCCCTAACTATGCTCTGGCCGAGCAGGTCGCGTTCACCGATCCGGAAATTGTTGCCGAATACGTCACCTACCCGTCGCCCAAGGGCCACGGCCAGGTTCGTGGTTATCTGGTGCGTCCGGCCAAGGCCACCAGCAAAATGCCAGCAGTGGTGGTCGTGCATGAAAACCGCGGGCTCAACCCGTACATCGAAGATGTGGCCCGGCGGCTGGCCAAGGCCGGTTTCATCGCCCTCGCCCCGGACGGCCTGAGTTCGGTCGGCGGTTATCCGGGCAATGACGACAAGGGCCGCGAGCTTCAGGCCACGGTCGACCCGGAAAAGCTGATGAACGACTTTTTCGCCGCCGTCGAGTGGATGATGAAACACCCTGCCGCCAGCGCAAAGGTCGGCATCACCGGATTCTGCTACGGCGGTGGCGTGACCAACGCCGCTGCCGTGGCCTATCCGGAACTGGGTGCCGCCGTGTCGTTTTATGGTCGTCAGCCAGCGGTCGAGGACGTGCCCCGCATCAAGGCCCCGCTGATGCTGCACTACGGCGAGCTGGATACGCGGATCAACGAGGGCTGGCCTGCCTTTGAGAAAGCGTTGAAGGCCGGGGGCAAGACCTATGAGGCCTACATTTATCCGGGCTGCAATCATGGTTTCCACAACGACTCCACGCCGCGCTTCGACGAGGCGGCGGCGAAACTGGCGTGGGAGCGGACGTTGGGGTGGTTTCGCAAGTATCTGGTTTGAATTGAAGTTCTGAGCGAGCAGGCTCGCTCCCACAGTGTCCGAGTTGAAGCACATAACTGAAGAAAACTCAGAAACCTGTGGGAGCGAGCCTGCTCGCGAAAGCGATTTCAAGGCTCGCTGCAGTTACTTCGGTTGCGCCACGGTCCGCAGATACGGCTTCAAGGTCTTGAAGCCATCCGGGTATTTCTTCTTCGCATCTTCGTCAGACACCGAGGTCGGGATGATCACGTCTTCACCCGGCCGCCAGTTCACTGGCGTGGCGACGGTGTGCTTGGCATTCAGTTGCAGGGAATCGAGCAGGCGCAGCACTTCATCGAAGTTGCGCCCGGCGCTCATCGGGTAGATCAGCATGGCCTTGACCTTCTTGTCCGGGCCGACGATGAACACCGAACGCACCGTAGCGTTATCTACCGCCGTGCGCGCGCCGCCGCTGGCATTGGGGTGGATCATGTCGTAGAGCTTGGCCACCACCAGGTTTTCGTCGCCGATCAGCGGATAGTTGACCGCGCTGCCCTGGGTTTCGGCAATGTCACCGACCCAGCGGTGGTGATCACTGACCGGGTCGACACTGAGGCCGAGGACCTTGGTGTTGCGCTTGTCGAATTCCGGCTTGAGTTTGGCCAGGTATCCCAGTTCGGTGGTGCACACCGGGGTGAAATCCTTGGGGTGGGAAAACAGGATGGCCCACCCATCGCCGATCCATTGGTGAAAGTTGAGGGTACCTTCGGTGGTTTCGGCGGTGAAATCCGGTGCTTCATCGCCAATGCGGATAGCCATGTTCGATCTCCTTGCAGTGATGGACAGGGACGCCGTCAGGGCAACGAATGCGCTTTCAACGGCAGGGTCGCGAGACAGTATAGGAGAGGTTCCGGGACTCGCCGGCCCGCCTACCCCACCAGTGCAATCAGTTGCTGACGCTGGGCATCGGTCAGCATCGGGCCGAATCCGGCCCGGGCATTTTCCGCCATGTAGCGCGGGTTGCCAGTGCCCGGAATCACGCACGTCACCGCCGAATGCGACAGCAGGAACTTCAGCGCCAGTTGCGGCCAGCTCTTGACCCCGACTTGCGCCGCCCAGCCTGGCAGCGGCTTATCCTTCAGCCTGGCGAGCAACCCACCACCGCCGAACGGCCGATTGCAGATCACCGCCACGCCAAGCTCACGGCACAAGGGCAGCAGGCGTTGCTCGGCGCCGCGATCATCCAGGGCGTAGTTGATCTGTAAGAAATCCAGAGGCTCGGCCTTGAGTACCGCCTCCACTTCTTCATAGGCCGACGCCGTGTAATGGGTGATGCCGATGTAGCGAATGCGCCCTTTTTCCTTCCAGTGGCGCAATGTCGGCAGGTGAATCTGCCAGTCCAGCAGGTTGTGGATCTGCATCAGGTCGATCCGGTCGGTCTGCAACAGGGCAAAGGATTGCTCCATCTGCGCGATGCCTTCTTCGCGCCCCCGGGTCCACACCTTGGTGGCCAGGAACGCCGGCGAGCGCGGTTCATGGATCGACAGCAGTTCGCCGACGGTCTGTTCGGCGCGACCGTACATCGGCGAGCTGTCGATCAGCTTGCCGCCCTTGTCGAACAACGCGTCCAGCACTGCGGGCAAGTCTTTGTAAGCCGGTTGCGAAGGCTCGACATCGAATCCGCGATAAGTGCCCAACCCTACGATCGGCAAGGACTCGTTGCTGGAAGGAATGGCACGGGTCTGCATGGTCTCGCCTCCTGTTCCCGTCGACGGAACGGGTTGAGCACCCGCCGGACCGAACGTGAAGACCACCGAAGCACCGGCAGCCAGCGTGAGTATTTCTCTACGGGTGTAACCCACAGGATGGCTCATAAAACGTTTCTCACCAGTCGCCCGGATCAGACCTGTTGCACCGACAACCCGGATAACCGCGCCAAGGGGCGATTGACTACACTCAGAAAGCCTTGCGGCGCCAGCCACTTTCGAACCCCGAGCAGTCAATGCCGCCCACTAACGTTAGCCGAATGTCGCGCACCCTGGTGTTACTCGTCGTCATCGTCGCTGCGTCATACCTGGCGCTGTGCGTAGCGCTGTTCGTGTTTCAGCGGGCGCTGATTTATTACCCGCAACCACGCGCCGTCGGGACAGCCGCTACCCTGCTCGAATTGCCGGTCGCCGACGCACAGGTGCTGGTTACCATCCGTCCTCACGAAGGTCCCGACGCGCTGATTTATTTTGGCGGCAATGCCGAAGATGTCTCGCGCAACTTGCCTGAGTTCACGCAAGCGTTCCCTGACCATGCACTGTATCTGCTGCATTACCGTGGTTACGGCGGGAGTTCCGGCTCGCCTTCGGAAGAGGCCATCGCCCGCGACGCCCTCACCTTGTTCGACCTGGTGCATACCACCCATCCGCATGTGGCGGTGGTCGGACGCAGCCTGGGTTCCGGGGTCGCCGTGCGCCTGGCCAGCCAGCGCCCGGTGGCACGGCTGGTGCTGATCACGCCCTACAACAGCCTCGAAGGGCTCGCCGCCCGTCAGTTCCGCTGGTTTCCGGTGCGTTGGTTGTTGAAGGACAAATACCAGTCCTGGCAGTACGCCGCCCGCATTACGGTGCCGACGGTATTGATAGCCGCCGAGCATGACGAGGTGATTCCGCGCTCGAGTACCGAGCGTTTGTATACACACTTCGCCAAAGGCGTGGCATCGCTGCAGGTGATACCGGGGACGGGGCATAACTCGATCAGCGAAAGTCCCGACTACCTCAAACGCCTGGGTGAAGGGCTGTAGAACCTGGGTGAAGCCTGGCTTTCCCATGACGAAATGCGACCGTTGATCCGAGACTTTGCGACGACCCAATAAAAACATATTTTTATGCCTATATTGATATTGTCGAACGTTCCCATTCTCAGAGGGTGCCGTCATGAATATCAAAACCCTGGCTTTGCTCCTGCTGGCTTTGTGCGCGCAACCGGTCTGGAGCCAGACGCCCACCGCCTATCCTACCGCTGCCGACAGCCCCGCGCTGACCACGCGCCTGGCCGAGCGTGACCTTTGGGTTGAACACATTTTCTGGATCAGAAACTACACGCTGGCCAATCAAACCGCCGACCATAAGCAAGCCAAAGTCGCGGCCGATCAAGTCGTCGACAACGCCACCAAAATCGCCAATAGCATCGCCCCGCTCTACGGCCAACCGGCGGCGGATCAATTGCTCAAGCTGCTTGCCGGCCATTGGGGCGCGGTGAAACACTACAGCGATGCCACGGTGGCCAAGGATGCCAAGGGCAAGCAGGCCGCCGTCACCGAGTTGACCAGCAATGCCAAGGCAATTGCGGCGTTCCTGGCCAGCGCCAACCCCAATCTGCCTGAAGCCACACTGGTCAACATGTTGTCAGCCCATGGCGGTCACCACGTTGCCCAGATCGATGAGTTTGCCGCGCACGATTACGCCGGCGAGGCCCGTACCTGGGCGATGATGCGTACGCACATCCTGGCCCTGGCCGACGCGTTGACCGGCGCGCTGGTCAAGCAATTCCCGGACAAGTTCTGATATCGCGCGAGGGCACCCCATGCTGGAAGGACTGGGCCGAACACAGCAAGACCTGCTCAATGCGCTGCTGCACCATGCGGGCGGCATGAGCATTGACGAGCTGGCTGAACATCTGGCCGTCACGCGCACGGCGATCCGCCAACACCTGGCGGCGCTGGAGCGTGACGGTCTGGTGCTGCGCGGCGACACCCGTCCGACGGGTCGTCGTCCGGAGCAGTTGTATCGGCTCACCGACCACGCGCGGGAGCAGTTCCCTCGCCACTATCAGCTACTGGCCAGCGTATTGATCGATGAAGTGGCGGGCATCATCGGTCCTGAAGCCCTGGCTTCACTGATGCGCAGCATGGGCCACAAGCTGGCTCTGGAGCGTGAACAACAGGTCGTGGATGAAGCCAGGATCGTGCAGCACATGAACCAGGCGGGCTACGAAGCCGAGGTGTTTTTTCGCTCGGCCGGCACCCCGGAAATCGTCGCGCATAACTGCGTCTTCCACCGCCTGGCCGCTGCCCACCCGGTGGTCTGCGAGCTGGACCTGGCCTTGATCGGCACGCTGGGAGGCGGTGAAGTCGAACACAGCGAATGCATGGTGCGTGGCGGGCACGTCTGTCGCTTCAGACTGCGACCGAGCGAAACCCCGGACGTCGCGACAGAGGCTGCTTCAGTCAATACCGATAAACCAGCCTAGCGCTTGCTAAAACCCATGGACTGATCCTTGTCCGGGCTGAAAATCCCCCACCCTACAGCCCCGCCGACACCCTTCGTCGGGCTCATGGCTTCGCCCGAAAATAGACAGGTCTGCAACGTGAACCTTGTTTCGAGGCGCCAGTCATAGCCCAGCGCTTTTCTCCCACTTTCTTCGTTGTCATCTCATCAGAGTTGTCCGTCCATGCGCCAAACTGTCGTTGCCTTGCGCTTTTCTTCGCTGTGCCTGTTTCCCCTGCTCCCCGTTTTTGCCAGCCCCGCCCATGCCGATGGGCAGCGGCAACTGGTCGACGCCATCAACGACTATCGCGCCCATCCGCAGCGCTGCGACCGGCGACCGACGCAACGTTTGTCCCCCCTGAAGCTCAAGTCGAACCTGGCCCTGCCCGTTGGTTATGGCGGTGGGTTGCGGGACCGGTTAAAGGCTTCCGGCTATCAGGCAACCATGGTGCGGTCGATCCGCGTGGTGGGTGCACGGGATGCCGATGAGGCATTCGATTTGTTCCAGGACGAACATTGCGCAGCACTGCTCGACAACCAATACGCCGATATCGGCGTCAGCCGCGCCGGGAGTGAGTGGCAAGTGGTGCTGGCGCGCCCGGTGCTCGACGGGCAAACCGGCGATCCACGCAGCGCCGCCCAGGCGTTACTGGCGCAGGTCAACGCAGCCCGGGCCAGGCCGCGCCTGTGTGGTCGCCAGCGCTTCGCCGCCGCGCGGCCGCTGTCCTGGAACGCCGCCCTCGGCGCCGCAGCCCAAGGCCATAGCAAGGCCATGGCCTACGGCAACTATTTCGCCCACCAGGACCCCGACGGCGACATGCCCTACGACCGTGCCAAGGCCGCCGGTTACCGAGGCCGGCAGATCGGTGAAAACATCGCCGCCGGGCAAGGTTCACCAAGCAAGGCCATGGCCGGCTGGCTCGCCAGCCCCGGGCACTGCGCCAACCTGATGAACCCGATGTTCACCCAGGTCGGTGCCGCTTACGCCACCAACGCGCGCAGCGACAACGGTGTTTACTGGACAATGCTGTTTGGCGCGCCTTGAGCCGCTGACCAACCCCACCTTGCGGGCATTAAAAAGCCCGCACTGGGCGGGCTTCGCGGGTGAGTGTAAGTAGGTGGCCGGTGCTGGTCTCCGGCTTACAAGGTTTATCAGGCCTCCCACAAAAGAGTCATGAAACTGTAATGGAACTCTTCTGCTTCACACGGCATAAGGGCTGGATCCCAGCGCGGGGATCTTTCTAACCGTGTACCCTTCGGAACGCGCCCCACGTCTCCTTGCTATCCTTTTGCGCATCAGTCTGCGTCTTCACCTACAGTTCTGAGGATAGCAAAACAGGCACGATTGCCAACCGGGCTTTTAGACCGATTTCGACCAGCAGAAAACAGCGCAGGACGGAAAAATACTATCGATACAGGGATGACTTTCAGCAAAGCTTGAGCTGACTGCAAACCTGACCACTGCCTGACAATCCGTGCCTCATGCAGGCCGACGCACCACCCTCACCTTCCCGCTATCGCCGCCACCACAGAACAACCGCTCGCCACCATCGGACTCAAGCCCCGACACGCCCACGCCTTCGGGCATCTTGAGGCTCTCCAGTACTTCACCGGTTTGCGAGTTGATGCGACGTAATTCACTCTCGTCACCCTCCCAGGTGCCATGCCACAAAGCACCGTCCACCCAGGTCACGCCGGTGACGAAACGGTTGGATTCGATTGTGCGCAGGATTTTGCCGCTCTCGGGATCGATCTGGTGAATCCTGCGTTCGCGGTACTGGCCCACCCACAACGTCCCTTCGGCCCAGGTCAACCCCGAATCGGTGCCTGCACCGGGGGCAGGAATCGTCGAGAGGATACGGCCGGTACGGGGGTCGATTTTGTGGATGCGGTCTTCGGCGATCTGAAACAGATGCTCGCCATCGAACGCAGTGCCGGCATGGGCCGCGACATCGATCGAACTCAGCACCTGGCCGCTTTCCGGGTCCAGGGCGTTGATTTTGGTGTTGCTCGCGAACCAGACCTTTTCGCCGTCCCAGGTGACGCCGCACACATGGTCGACATCGGCAAACGGGCCATATTCACGAATGATTTCAGCAGTTGCGTGTTTCATCTGGCATTCCTCGATGGGGGTTGGTGGCGTTCATCCTAGCCACCGGGCAGCGGCGCCGGGAGTAACAAGGTCGTCGCGAATCCCGGCACGGGCGGTGTCATCCAGCGCCGTGCGCGACCACGGCCAAACCACTGCACCTTGCCCTGTGCCGCCAGCGTATCGAGCGCCCGTTGCACCGTGCGCTGGCTGGTACCCAGCGCCAATGCCAGGGCGGAACTCGACCACGACTCGCCATCGGCGAGGCAGGCAACGACCGCGGCAAACTTTTCCTCGATCGGTTGCGCCAGTGTCACCACCTGCGTACAGACCGGTGACTGCAGGGCATAACCGCGCGCCGTCGCGATGACGCCGGCCAAAGGCTTGAGTGCTTGACGCAACCTGCCGATTTCCACGCGAAGCCGGGCGCGATGGGATTCATCCGAGAGCTTCAAGCGGAACGCCCGGGCGATCAGCGTTTCCCGCGCAACGTCGGCGGGCCACGTCTCGGCCAAGGCGCGGGCGAGCACGAACAGGATCGGCCGCGTCGCAAGCGACACAGACATGCCACAGCCGCGCACAACGTACCGACAGGCATCCACCACCAGAGACGTCGAAGCGAACAACGCTTCAACTTCATCGAGCAACAGTGGCCGTACTTCACCCTGGGCAACCAGGTGTGCCGCGGGTGCGTCGAGCAGATGCGCAGCCTGTTCAACCTCAGCCATCAGCGCGGCAATCCCCGTTCGACCGGCCGCCTGCCCGGCCCTCATCAATGCCTCCCGTGCCGAGTTCGATTGCAGGCGTCGAATGGCAATACCCGCCAAGACCAGTTCATGGGTTGCACGCAACGCTGGCGGCAATGGGCCGGGGTCGAGTTCGGCCAGTAACTGCTGCGCCTCATCAAGCTGGCCGAGCAACAGCAAACGGCGGATTTGCAGATAGCGTGCATGAGCGGCATTGACCCGGTCACCGTGGTGTTCAAGGGTGACCCGCGCCGTTTCGAGCGCCTTGACCGGCCACCCGAGCTCCCGTGAAGCCAGGGCGATTTCGGCCTCGGCCACCACGCATCGCGCGCGGGCCAGCACTTCCCTGGGGGCAAAGGCCCGTTGCGCACGCTTGACCAGCGCCCTGGCCCGCACCAGATCGCCCAGTTGCGCCATGGCGATACCGCGCAGGGCCAGCGCTGGCGCATCGTCGCGCAATGCCACGCGGTCCAGTGCGCCCAGCGGGTTCCCCGCCGCCAACGCCTGGGCGGCGGCCGTGATCATCGAGTCCATCGAAATCCCGCCACGCTTGTCACTCCCACCGATCGATACCCGGGTTTAGTCTAAATCACGACCTTTCACCAGGAGCGTACAACGATGAACACGCACAAAACCGCGACCCGGGACCAATGGCTGGCAGCACGCTTGCAATTGCTTGAAGCGGAAAAAGCCCTGACCCTACGCAGCGATGAAGTGGCCAGGCAACGCCAGGCATTGCCATGGGTACGCCTCGACAAGGCGTACCGCTTCGATACCGACAGCGGCAGCGCAACCCTGGCCGAGCTCTTCCAAGGGCGCTCGCAACTGCTGGTCTACCACTTCATGTTCGGCCCCGACTACACCGCCGGCTGCCCTTCCTGCTCAGCCATCGCCGATGGCTTCGACCCCCTCGTCATCCACCTGGCTAACCACGACGTGACCCTGATGGCGATATCCCGCGCGCCGTTGGCGAAACTGCAGGCCTACAAGCGCCGAATGGGCTGGACGTTCCCCTGGGTCTCGGCCGCCGACAGCGACTTCACCGCCGACTTCAATGTCTACTTCACCGAAGCGCAGCAGCGCGAAGGCTTGGTCGAATACAACTACCAGCGAGGCGGCCATGCCATGGACGCCAGTGAAATACCGGAGCCGGTGAAACAGTTCGCCGCAACCTGTGGCACCGACGCGCCGACCTACACCCGCGACCGGCCGGGGCTGAGTACGTTCGTGTTGGAAGACGGCGAGATTTATCACACCTACTCCACCTACGCCCGAGGCCTGGACGGATTGTGGGGCATGTACCAATGGCTCGACCGCGCACCCAAGGGGCGCAATGAAACGGGACCCTGGTGGCGCCGGCATGATGAGTACAGGTGAGTGCCAACGGTGTCACTGACTATAGAAGCGATCTGCTGCACATTTTGATTGGCTGATCGGCTCAACGAATTCACCGCGATTCATGAGCAATCCGGCAACAGTGTTTATCCCGCCGACCGATATTTGCGCCCCTGCCAAACGCCTAATATCGGCTCTACCCAAGTGAGCAAACCCAGTCAGAAGCAACCCGCTCACAAGGTAATAGACCCCTTGCAGGACAACGCTTCAACCACGAGGTGAACATCATGAAACTGGTAAAAATCGCACTCTTTGTCGCGCTTGGCACCACCGGCGCCCAGGCCTTTGCAGACGACAGCCACTCGACTGCCACCACCGGCCAATCACCCGTCGAAACCTACACATACGGCACCAGGCTTGATATCAAGCGCGTCATCGAAGTATCGGAAATCGCCAATGAATGCGGCCCCGTCCCGGCGCGCATGACTTATCAAGATTCACAGGGCCAACGCCGCACGATTGAGTACCAAGTAATGGGCAGCGGATGCTCGAACGGTTGAACACTGTACGGACGATGGAGGGTCGACACTCCATGCGTACAGCCTTTTCCAAAGCTCCAGGGTTATATGGCAGCACCCACGACTTTTTCATCAGACGCCAGCAACCCCGGAATGGAATGCTTCAGGAATTCCACCCAGGTTTTTATTTTTGCATCCACGAACTTGCGTGACGGGTAGATCGCAAACAGGCTCAACTCTTCAAGCCGATACCCTGGCAATACGCGCACCAGAGTCCCCGCCCGCAGCCCCTCAACGGCTGAAGCAATCGGTTGAATGCCAATCCCCATCCCGTTCTTGATCGCGAATGTCATGGCGTCAGCCGTGTTGACGTGAAAGGGGGACACAGGCGTGCTGAACGTTTCTGCCCCAAGCGGGCCTTCAAATACCCAGTTCTCGACCGGCATGACCGTGTTGACGATTCGCAGGCAATCATGGCCATCGAGTTCACTCGGCGAACCGGGAATCCCGCGTTCGCTCAGGTACGCCGGCGAAGCGCAGAGGATGCTGTAGGTGATACCCAGCCGTTGGGCGACAAACCCGGAATCAGGCAGGTCCCGCGCCAGCACAATCGACATGTCATAACCTTCCTCCAGCAGATCCGGCAGCCGATTGGTCACGGTCAGGTCAAACAGCACCGAAGGATAGGTTTCTCGGTAGCGGGCAATGGCGCCGATCACGTAATGGTTGCCAATGGCCGACATGGCATGGATTTTCAGCCGGCCTGCGGGCATGACCTGAGCCGTGCCCGCCTCTTCATCGGCCTCCCGTACTTCCTGCAGAATCCGTTCGCAGCGCTGCAAATAACGCACACCGGCTTCGGTCAATGCCAGACGCCGGGTGGTCCGATTGATCAGCCGCGTCTGCAGCCTGGCCTCCAGGCTGGAAACGGCTTTTGAAACGTTGGTCGTGGTGGTGTCCAACATCGCGGCCGCCGCGGTGAAGCTGCCGCTTTGGGCTACCGCCACGAAACACCGCAGGGTCTGGAAAACATCCATCGTTTTCACCTCAAGGGATTGGCAAACAGGGCGGTCCGGTGACGGGCCGCCCCGGCGTCAGGCACTACGGCTTGCGCGGAATGAACCCGGGGACACCGGTTTCAACCACCGAGTTGAAGCGTATACGGGTTGTGATGTCTTGTTGAATCTCGACCATGGCCCTGTGCGGCAAGGTCGAGATATCGATATTTTCCCGGATATGGCTTGGTGTTGCCGAGGTGGTCAGGAACGCCACTCCACGCTGTACCGACCAGGCCAATGCCACCTGGGCCGGTGTTTTCTGCAGGCGCCGGGCAATGCCGGTGATCACCGGGTCTTGCAGCACATTCGGCTGCATGCCATGCCCCAGTGGCGCAAACGCCAGCACGATAATCCCGTGTTCTTTGCAGAACTCAAGCAACTCCCACTCCGGCAGATAAGGGTGGGATTCGACCTGCACCACGGCAGGTTTTATCCGGGCGACGGCGACAAGTGCCTTCAGCGCCTCCAGTGTGATATCGGACAGGCCGATGGACCGCGCCCGCCCCTCATCCACCAGCCGCTCAAGCGCCCGCCACGTCTCGATCAATGTCACGCCGTTGTCGTAGATGACGTTGCCCTGCCCGTCCCTCGGGTCCTGGTTTTCGCCGGGTTGAAAGGCAAACGGCGTGTGGATCAGGTAACAATCGATGTAGTCCACTTGCAGGCGTTGGCAACTGGCTTCGAACGCGGGCTCGACGCGCTCGGGACGATGGTTGGTGTTCCACAGTTTGGTGGTGATGAACAGCTCTTCGCGCCGGACTTTACCGGCCTCCTGCATTTCCTTCAGCGCTACGCCAACCTGTGCTTCGTTACGATAGCGCTCGGCACAATCGAAATGGCGGAAACCGGCGGCCAGCGCTTCCTTTACTGCCTGGGTCGTGGTGGCGAGATCGCGGAACAAAGTACCGAATCCAACCGCCGGCATCTCGACCGCCCCGTGGTTGAGCGCAAACCGGGTATCGCGCAGCCCGTCGTGAAAGGCTTCATAGGTCATGTGTTTACTCCAGGCCGCAGCCATTATTGATACGAAGTTTTCTGCCCGTCGCCAGACGCAACGCGCTGCTCGAAGGCACCGACGCAATTGCCGCCCAGCGCAATGAACAACTGCACGGTGTCGAGGTACTGCGCGGTTTTCACGCGGATCTGTCCCAGCAGCGCCTGTTCATAGGCACGCTCCGCTTCCAGGACCTGGAGAATGCTGTTTTCGCCCTGGGCAAAGGCTTGCTGGTTCAACTGCAAACTGGTTTCAGCCGCTCGCAAGGCATCGGTCTGGGCCAGGTGTTCCTCGGCGTCATGGTTGATCGCCTGCAAGGTGTCGGCGACCTGCCCGAACGAGGTGATGACCGTCTGCTGGTAACCGGCGAGTGTCGCCTTGTAACCGTCGACAGCCGCCTGCCGTTGCGCCTTGAGCGTTCCGCCATCGAAGAGCGGCCCGGCCAGCCCGGCAGCGAAACCCCAGAGTGCCGCGCCGCCATTGCCGGAAGCCGCCTGCGCCAGGGACGCCGACAGCGTGACGTGGGGATAGAGGTTCGCCGTCGCCACCCCCACCGCTGCGCTGGCCATGTGCATCTGAGCTTCGGCTTGCAGCACATCCGGCCGGTCGTGAGCCATTTCCGAAGGCAGGCTCACCGGCATGTTCGACGGCAGGACAAACTCGCTCAAGTCAAAGTCGGGAGCGACCCAGTCCGCCGGCCCCTTGCCCGTCAGAATCGACAGTGCATGACGTGCGGCGTCACGCTGTTGAGCGAGGGGCGGCAACAACGTGCGGTCCTGCGCCAGTCGTGTTTCGGCCAGGGATACATCGATCTGCGTGGTGCTGCCATTGAGGCGGGCCATGCGCACCAGCTCAAGGTTCCTCGTGTCATTGGCCAGCAGCTTTTCCACGGCCTGGATCTGCGCGTTGGCGGAGGCCACCAGCAACGCCTGGCTGGCGACGTTGCCGGTCAGGGTCAGGTATGCCGCTTCGTACCGGTGTTTTTGCAGGTCGGCAAACGCCTGCTGTTGCTCGACCAATCGCTGGTTGCCGCCGAACACATCAAGGTCGAACCCTACCCGCGGTCCTATCGCGTAGAAATTGCTGACGGAGGGCTCCTTGGCGTTGTGCACCCGTTGACGGCCGGCTACGGCGCCGAAATCGACCTGCGGATAAAGCGCACCCTGCGCCGCTGCAACAGAGGAAGCGGCTTGCCGGATCGTGGCATCGGCCGCCACCAGGTCCAGGTTACCGTCGATAGCGCGACGAACCACCTGGTCGAGCTTCTGCGAGCGAAAGGCAGACCACCAATCGCCGCTGACCTTCCTGCCGAGGTCGATCCGTGGGTCTGCACCCTGGGCCAGACGTTGCTCGGCTTGCCGGTCATAGTGCTGCGATGTTCTCGCCGCCGGTGTTTCATAGTTCGGGCCAACGGTGCAGGCCGTCAGCAATACCGGCACCGACAACGCCGCGAGCTTCATTTGCATCCAATAGCGGTTGAGGACCAGCGCATGAGATTTCATTTGGCAAACTCCACGAAAACTAATTGGCCGCAACGGGCTTGCGAAGAAACAACACCAGCGGGCTCACCACCAGCATCACCAGCATCAGGACCTTGAACTGGTCGATCACGGCGATGAACGCGGCCTGGCCGGTGACCATTTCGTTGAGTCCGCCCAGCACCTGCAGGGGTGCCGAAGCCAGCGAATGTGCAGCGGCGCGGTACGGCGTCAGGTTGCTGGCCAGCGCCATGTGCATCGCCTGAGTGTTGTTGAAGAAGAACAACTGCACGATCGCCACCCCCAACGTGCTGCCGTAGACACGGGCCAGATTGAACAGACCGGTGCCTTCGGGGCGCAGCGTGGGGTCGAGCGT
This sequence comes from Pseudomonas sp. B28(2017), assembly GCF_002113025.1. Taxonomy (GTDB): domain Bacteria; phylum Pseudomonadota; class Gammaproteobacteria; order Pseudomonadales; family Pseudomonadaceae; genus Aquipseudomonas. The sequence continues at coordinate 71,356 of NZ_NEJH01000009.1, forward strand.
ACTGAACGCGACCTTGCTCACCGCCGGCATCAGGATGCCCAGGCCCGCGCCCTGGATCGCACCGGCAACCGCCACGGGCCACTCGTCCATCAGCGGCGAATAACCGAGCATCAGCCAGTTGGCGTAAATCACCATGGCGACACCGGCCGCCACGAAAAGGCGCCGGTCGAAGCGCTCGGGCAGCCGCCCCATCAGCACAAAGGCGCCGACCAGTCCGATGCCACGGGGAATCGTCAGGGCGCCGGTGGTGTCAGGCGGGTAACCGAGAATTTCGTCCAGCATTGGCGAGGTCAGTGCCATGGTCGACAACAGCACGAAACCGAGGGCGAAAAAGATCACCGTCGACAACACGAAGTTGCGGTCCTTGAGCAGGCGCTTGTTGAGGAAATGCACGTTCGAGGTCAACACATGCACCACAAACAGGTAGATCCCCAGCGCCGACGCCACGGCTTCCAGCCAGATCTCGGGCGCGGCGAACCAGTCCAGTCGCTCACCCCGGTCGAGCAGCATTTGCAGGCTGATCATGCCGAGGGTAAAGGTGCCGAAACCGAAGAAGTCGAACGCCGGAGGTTTCGCGGCTTTCTTCTCGGCCAACAACAGCACCGCCACCAGGAAGATAAACGCCGACAGTGGCACGCTGAGGTAGAACATCGGCCGCCAGCCAAAATGCTCGGCGATCCAGCCACCGATGCTCGGGCCGCTGACGATGCCGAACAGCACAATGGCGGTCCAGTTCGCGGCAAATTTGGCCCGCTTGTCCTGCGCCAGGGTTTGCGTGGCAATCGCCATCGACAGCGGCGCCAGTACGCCACTGGCAATGCCTTGAATGATGCGCGCCCCCACGAACTCCAGCGGCGCCGTCGCGGCCGTGGCGAGCAACAAGCCAAGGACGAACAACGCCAGCGCTGCCTGATACACCAGCTTCAAGCCAAAGCGTGCGGCCAGCCACTGCGCGAGCGGCATGCTGATCGCACTGGCGGCCAGGTACGAGGTGAAAATCCACCCTGCCTGATCGTCACTCATCGACAGGCTGCCCTGGATCAACCTGAGTGCCGAATTCGGCAGTGGCAGGTTTGCCGACTGCATATAGGTCGCCAGCAGGGCGGCGAACCTGAGCGAACGCGCACCCTCCCCACCGGGGTTTACCATCGGTTGGGCGTTCATCAGAAATTACCTGCGGTCAGCAATGCCTTGAGCGGATGCCACCAGGGACTGCGAAACCGGGTGTCGATTTTCACCGTGGCGCTGGTTCCGGAGAACAGCGGCAGCGCCGGATCCACTTCGTCAAGCTCAAGCCGCACCGGCACCCGCTGCGTCACCTTGACCCAGTTACCGGTGGCATTCTCCGGTGGCAGCAGCGCGAAATCCGACCCGGCCCCCGGACTCATGCTGGTGACGTGGGCCTTGAACACGCGATCCGGGTAGGTATCGATACAAATGGTGGCTTCCTGGCCCGGACGCATGTGGGTCACGTCGGTTTCGCGGAAGTTGGCCTCAATCCAGATCTCGTGACCGGACAACAAGGCAAAGGCCGGCGCGCCGTTGTTCACGTAGTTACCCACCTGCAGGTCGTCGACCTTGGCCACGGTGCCATCCTGCGGTGCATACACCGTGGTGTACGAGAGGTACAACTGCGCCTCGTCGAGCTGTGCCCTGGCCTCGCGAACCGTAGGGTGGTTATCGGCATCGATGTCCGGATTGCCGTTCAAGGCCACCACGGTGCTGGCGATCTGTTGTTCGATGGACGCGATCCGTTGCCGCGCCACTTTCACGTCGGTGTCGGCACGTTCGTAAATCGACTTCGAAACGAACTCGGACGCGACCAGTGCTTTCTTGCGGGCAAAATCCTTTTGGTCGAAGTCGGCCGACTCTTTCGCCGATTGCAGTTCCGCCTGTTGCTGGTGATAGCTGGCCTTGAGCCCGTCGATACGCAGCCGTGCCACGCTCAGTTGTGCCTGTGCGCGGTCGACGGCGATCTGGAACGGTTTCGGGTCGATCCGGAACAGCACCTGGCCCTTATGGACCTGCTGATTGTCCTCGACGGCGATGTCTACCACTTGCCCGGAAATCCGCGCATTGATCGACGCCTTCGCCACCCGGGCGTAAGCGTTATCGGTCGAAACATAAGCCTGCCCCGACACGTAATGGGCATAGCCCAGCGCCGCGAAGAGAACGGGAACACCCACCATCAGCCAGGGACGCAACCGCTGTTTCAGCGGTTTTTGGGTGGGTGCGCCGGGCGGGGTTGGGCCAGGTTGCCCGAAGGCCTGTGAAGCCGGGATATCGAACGCTTTGGTCATGGTCGAGTACGCCTTTAGCCGGGTAATCGGGCCGGTGTCGGCAACAAGCGCCAGCGGCCCGGATGTCAATAAATGCTGGAAACAAGCAAGCCCGTGCGCGGTCAGGAGGATCGCTCCCACCACGTCGGTTTCGTCGCCGCAACACTCAGTTCGCGCTCGGCTACAACAACCCCTGGATCAAGGAATTTCTGATTCCTTAATTTTGTGCGATGGTGTAAGAATATCCCTCGACCCCTATCCTCACAAGGATTTTGTACGACATGGCACAAAATAAATCGACAGAGGGCAAAAGCCGTGGCCGCCCTCGGGCATACGACCCGCAGACAGCGTTGCAGCAAGCACTTGGTGTGTTCTGGAACACTGGCTATTCCGGCGCGTCGCTCGATAGCATCGCCACCGCCGCCGGCATGAATCGCCCCAGCCTCTATGCGGCATTCGGCGACAAGCACGCGCTCTATATCAAAGCGCTGGAGCAGTATTGGGAGTTTGCCGCGGCGTCCATGCACGAGGCGCTGACGGACCTGGACGTGCCGTTGGCCGAGGCCTTGCAGCGTTTCTACGAGGGGCAGTTATCGATTTACTTCTCGGGCGACGGTCAGCCCCGTGGTTGCTTCGCCATCGGCACGGCAACCACCGAAGCCGTCGAGGACCCGGAAATTCGCGAGGTGCTGTCCGACCGCTTGAGCCGGCTGGATGCCGATCTGGAAGTTCGCCTGCAAGCGGCGAAAAATGCTGGCGAGTTGAAAGTCGATGCCGACCCGGCGGCCCTTGCCGTGCTCGCCTCGTCTCTGCTGCACAGCATTTCGATACGTGCCCGGGCCGGTAAATCCCGAGCCGAGCTGACGGAACTGGCACGCCAGGCGATCAGAGTGATCTGCGGTGAGTGAAAAACTCGAAGATATCCTCGCCGGGCAGTTGGCCGTGATCTTCTGCGGCATCAACCCCGGAATGACTGCCGCCGCCCAGGGGCACCATTTTGCAGGGCGCGGCAACCGCTTCTGGCGCACGCTGCATCTCGCCGGGTTTACCCCCGAGCAAGTGCGACCGGAAAACGATCGGACGATCTTGAGCTACCAATGCGGATTGACCGCAGTGGTCGAACGGCCGACGGCCAGTGCGGATCAGTTGTCACTGCATGAGTTCAGCGCCATTGCCGCCGGCTTCGAACAGAAAATCGCACGCCATGCGCCGTGTTTCGTGGCGTTTCTGGGCAAGGCGGCCTATTGTGCGCTGTCCGGTCAGCGGGACATTGCCTGGGGCCTGCAACCGAAAACCTTCGGCAACGCTACGGTCTGGGTCCTGCCCAACCCCAGCGGGAGAAATCGTGGGTTCAGCCTTGAGCAACTGGTCACGGCGTACCGCGAACTGCGCCTGGCCGTCGACGAAATCCGGCGGGGGTAATCACCCCGGTGGGATCGTCGCGAGCACACCGATCAGGATGGTCAACACCAGAAAACCGCCGAGAAAAATCGTCATCTTGGCCATATGGCCTCCCACACTATGAATTGGCGGTACAGGGGCGTCGTGCGCTGCCCCCAACGGCGTACCGAAGACTTATTGTGGGCTGGCGGCTGCATCCGTTACAGAGGCAGATTGCCTTGAAAAATACGGATCAGATCGGCTTTCACGTTGTACCTTCGGGCGTTTTGCCGGGAAGCATTTACGGGCTACGTCCACAAATGGCGTGACGATCAAACCCTGCATCGTCAGGTAACGCTCGTGATCCTGCTCACCGGTGCCGAATTGAATGGGCTCGGGTCTGGACTGCGTGACATAGAGCGTGCCGAACATCCAGTCCCACAGAGACAGATTGATGCCGAAGTTCTTGTTGAAGTGGCGCGGCGCATCACTGTGATGAATCTGGTGTTGTGCCGGGCTGCTCAGCACCCGCTCAAGCACCGGCCCGAAGGAAAACCAGACATGGCTGTGTCGCAGGTTCGCCGCCAGGCTATTGAAGATGAATACCATGTAGGTCACGCCAAATAGCGTATAGCGGCTGATTTCCCCGCCGCAGGCGTACCAGAAGACACCGGCAAACGCGCTTAGACAGATGATGTCGGTGAGCTTTTCGACCACCTCTTCCAGAAAGTGCACCCGGCTGGCCGTCGCCGGCACCAGCACGGGCGCCGAATGATGGACTTTGTGGAAGGCCCACAGATAGCGCGAATGAAAAGCGCGATGGCCCCAGTAGTGGCTGAAATCCTTGACCAGGAAAACGCCCAGCCCATAGAGCAGGGTCAGCGCCAGGTTCTCCTCCACTTGCGTACGCGCGCCCCACAGGTTGGTGAAGAACGCGATGTAGTCAGCTGAACGCAAGACGTACGGATCGACCAGGCCGACGATGGGCAGCACCAGGACAACCTTGAGGATGGCCAGAACAAAGTAGTAGCGGTAGTCGAGCAGCGCCGAGCGATGCAGATACACCCGGCAGCCGCCTATGAACTGACCGAACGAGCTCGCGTCGGTCAAGCCCCGGGATTTGCGCAAGCGAAACAGGCCATAAGCGACGCCGTAAGACATGCAGAGAAAGGATAGACCGAGCCGACCGTTGAAGTCGAAAATGCCCAGGAACTGACCGGTGACCGGTTCGATCACCCACTTGAGTAAATGAAGATGGATAGTGGCAAGAACATCCATACCAGGCTGCCCGACGTAAATGGAAGGGCAAGTGTAAATGAGAACGAGTCTTTAGTGTGTTGAATTATCCCCTGTCGTTATCCACCCAGTGCAATGATTGCAAGGATCAGCACCGCCCCCGTGGTGGCCATGATCACCCCACCCTGCCATTGCGTGGCGCCCGCGTATCTGGCAAGCATCCAGCCTGCAATGAACAGCACCACGAGTCCGATCAGGTTGGACAGGCGGATGGCGAGTGCAGTCTGGTCGAGCAGTATGAACGGCACCACCAGCGGAAAGGTCGAGCACACCACCAACAGGAAAACCCCGAGCGCACCCTTGAAGTCGTTCCAGCCGAGGCCGGCGCGGGTCGGCAAGGGGGGTTGCTCAAGCAGCCGACGGCGCAACAATTCCAGGCCCTCGCTGCCGGCTGCCGTCGCGAATTGCATCGGCAACACTTGCGCAACGAGCGCCTGACCGGCTGCGGCGTCCGTGCCATTGCGCAGGTCGAGGTACAGCTTGATTCGGCGCGTGCGCTCGACCAGTGCGCGCAACAGGTACATGACCGCATCGGCCAGTCCCCAGGCGAGATTGCATCCGAGCGCGGCAAGCATCATCGTGCGTTCGGCCGCCTGGTCTGCCGTGGACACGCTGATGGTACCGGTGAACGTCATGGCCATCAGCAGGCCGAAGATCACCTCGGTAATGCGCTCGACAGGGTCAAGCACAGGCGCCCTTTCGAATTGCCCCTTGGTTTGCATGAATTCACCTCGCCAGGATGTGCCGGCACGATAGCGGTCAACGCTTCGGTCGGGCACCGGTTGCTCAAACTGGATATCCGCGTCCCCGTCAAGTGTAGTTTGAACGGCTACACTCATGCGGACACGTCACCTGCTGCAAAAGGAGTGATTCATGCTTGATTACTTCGCGCTGGGCATACTGATATTTGTCGGGCTCGTCTTGTTCTACGGGATCATCCTGCTCCACGACATCCCCTATGAAATTGCCGTCCACCGCAACCACCCTCACCAGGATGCGATCCACGCCACCGGCTGGGTCAGCCTGTTCACCTTGCATGCACTCTGGCCGTTCCTGTGGATCTGGGCGATGGCCTACCGAGAGGACCGGGGCTGGGGCTTCAGTGACGGACACTCAGCAAAAAGCCATGTGGTTCACCTCGAACAACAGGTCGCCGAACTGCAAGGGCGGATCGAGCGCCTCGAGGCGGCAACAGGCACTGCACAGAGCAGGCTGCCAACGGACAATCACGGCGAGGGCCTCTGAGCCATGGATCTTTTACTCATTCTGACGTATGCCGCACTCTGCGTTGCCATCTTCAAGATCTTCCGCATCCCCCTGAACAAATGGACGGTGCCCACAGCGGTACTGGGCGGGATCGTGATCATCGGCGCGCTGATTTTCACCATGAACTACAACCACCCCTACTCCGAGGTGGCGCGTACTTATTTCGTATCGGTTCCGGTCATACCCGTCGTCAGCGGCCAGGTGATCGATGTGCCGGTGAAAGCCAACCAGCCCCTGGAAAAAGGCGATGTGCTGTTCAGCATCGATCCCGCGCCTTTCGAATACCGGGTCAAATCCCTCAAGGCGCAACTGATTGCCGCCCAGGCCGATCGCGCCCGGATCACCGAGTTGATCAAGCGTAATTTCGGCACCCAACGGGAACTGGACATTGTGGTCGCGCGCAGCGATGACCTGAAGGCACAACTGGACAACGCGCAATACGAACTCGACAACACCACGGTCCGTGCGCCGAGCAAAGGCTTCGTCACCCATGTTTCGCTGCGTCCGGGCATGATGGCGACCAAGTTGCCGCTGCGCCCTTCGATGGTCTTCATTCCTGACGAAGGGCATTACTTCGCCGCATGGATGCGCCAGAACAGCCTGTTGCGCCTGACCGAGGGCGACGAGGCCGAAGTCGCCTTTGATGGTATCCCCGGGAGAGTATTCGAAGGCAAGGTCAAAACCGTGGTCTCGGTCATCGCCGAAGGCCAGGTTCAACCTTCGGGCACGCTGATCGGCTTCACCGGTTCACCACCGCCCGGCCGGGTCCCGGTGATCATTGAAATCACCGACCCCGACTATGCCCAGTACAGCAACCAGATGCCCGGCGGGGCCTACGGCCAGGCGGCGTTGTACAGCCAGCATTTCCACCACATCGCGATGATGCGCAAGATCCTTCTGCGCATGGCCGCATGGATGAACTACATCTTTCCGTTCCACTAATCCGACAGCGCCGGCAACTGGCTCAATCCTTGAATTGGGTCAGTTGCCGGTTCAGCGAACCGGCCTGATCGCGCAATTGCAGTGACTGGTCAAGCAGGCTGCGGATCGCTTGATCGTTCTGCTCGGAGATGCGGCTGACACCCTGGATGGCGACGGACAATTGCTCCCCCATCGCGACCTGGCTCTGGCGCGCCACTTCGCTGATGCGCGTCAGAATGTCCTGGGCATGTTGGCGGATCTGGTCGACACCTTGTGCCGAAGTGGTCAGTTGCACCACCCCCTGAAGCACTGCCTCACCGACCTGCTGCACGTTGGCCACGGTGTGGCGCACGTCCGAACCAATGGCCCCGATCATCTCGCCAATTTCCCCGGTTGAACGGCTGGTGCGCTCAGCCAGTTGCCGCACTTCATCGGCCACCACGGCAAACCCGCGCCCCTGCTCCCCTGCCCGCGCCGCTTCAATCGCCGCGTTGAGGGCCAGCAGGTTGATCTGGTCGGCAATGCTGGGGATCACCGCGATGATGTCGGCGATCTGCTGCGAGCATTTTCCAGATCGCCCACGGCGCCAGCCACCACGTCCATGGTCTGATCGATGTGGGTGATACCGGCAAGCGTCTGGCTCATGTCCCCGGAAATATGCGTGGTCAGCATTTCGGTATTGCGGGCCAGCTGTTCCACGTCCTCGGCTTGCTGGGACATTTCCGTCACCGAGTGCGCCAGCGCCATGACACCGCTGGCCATTTCTTCGGTGGCCGTGTGTTGGGAAGTGGCAGGTTCGGCAACCGCCTGAGTGGTATCCCCAAGTGCGTGGAGATCTGCATCAGCGGCGTCATGATCGATACCAGCATCACCTTCTGGCCGTTGCCCGTACTGTAGACATAGGGTTCGGTCGCCCACGATTGACGGGGGGGCAGCGGCCGGTAGTAGTACTGGTTATCGGCATTTTCGGGGGCGTAACCGCTCAACGGCTCGGCCTTCACCGTGCCATTCGCACGGTTCCAATAGGTCAGGTATCGACCGGTGACAGAACGGAGTGGTAAGAAGAACTGGGTGCATTGGCGCTGGCAATGTCCAACGTTTGTTCGTCAGACCTTTGTGGAGTAGGCGGGTCAGACCATCAATAAATCCTTTTGGGCTGAAGCTTACTACCGGCAGCAACGCGCCAAAGGGAGTACCTGCCAGGCTGCCGTACGCACACTGGCGTTTAAGTGGATTCTGTACCGGGTCTGGCAGACCAGGACGCTCTACGATGAAACCACCTATTTGAATGCCTTGAGGAAGCGTGGTTCATCGCTCCTCAAGAACCTCGATTTTGGTTGACTGACTTCCTCAGGGCGTGAAGCTGCCCTTCGCGGAGGGCAACTCACGGCTGAGTTTTCACTCTGGCGAAGAAGAGTGAATGGGATATCTTGTCGAGCTGTCGATCCGCTCAACATTCCAAGGAGGCCAATGCTCTGTTCACTCGTATCAAATGGTCAGCCACAAACGCCTGACCGATTAGAACTGACGGCCCCTTGGTGGAGTTTTACGAAAACAGTCCTGGCTACGACAGCCCTATCGTTAGTACGCGACGGCCTCATCGGACTGGACGACCCAATTCTTGATCAGCCTTTCACGTTACGCCAGCTACTGCGGCATGAGGCAGGCCTGGCCGATTACGGCGAACTTGCGCAGTATCACGCCGCTGTTACGAACAGTGAGCCAGCCTGGTCGGCAGATGAAATAATGCAACGCCTTGACGGTGCTCGACTTCGATACAGTCCCGGAACCGGTTGGCGTTACTCAAATGTTGGCTACTTGCTTGTCGGCAGGCTTATTGAACGTCTGACTGCGCAATTGCACTCCACTTGACCACCCGTTTGCATTCGACCTGACCAGTCATTTGCATTCGTTCTGACCACCGATTGCATCGGATTTCACCAGCACGCTTTGTAACCATGATCGGCAGAGAGCGGCCAGGCGCTGCTGGGGGACGTAGCAATGACGAAAGAGCAACTATGCTAGGTCTGATGCCGGAATTGATCGAGCAGATCGGGCCTTCCGTCCATACGTCGTGGCAAAACAATGGGAATGGGATCGGTCCGCTTGTGTTGAATTGGCCGTTGCTGCATCTCAAGGCAGGTCTGCCGGAGGAGGTCTGAAGTTGCGAATCGCTTTTCTGGTGAACCGGGACGTGGAGAGCAATCTCACTCTCAATTTCCTGTTGCCCGAGATTCACGAGAGCACAGTGGGAATATTCCTTTCGGAGAGAGTGGGATCGGGCAGGAAGGTGCCACGCATGCTCGGACAACTGGCATTGATCGAGCAGGACTTCTTCAATGCCTTGGCCCCTGGGTTAATCGGATCGAGCGACCAGGTCAGCAGCGGGCATCGATTCGGTTTTGCAGAACTGCAGCAACGCTTTGGAGTTCCTGTGCGGGTATTGCCCAGCTTGAGGGATACTGCGGGCCTGCAAATGCTGCAGGATGCGGGAGCGGATCTGTTCATATCAATCCGCTTTGGTCAAATCCTGAAGAATGAAGCGTTGGCAATTCCGCCACGCGGCGTCCTCAATCTTCACTCTGGCCTCTTGCCTCAATATCGAGGTGTTCTCGCGACCTTCCGGGCGCTGCTGAACGGGGACCCAGAGATCGGTTGTACTCTCCATTGGATCGACAGTCCCGGCATTGATGTTGGTCGCATCATTGAGACTGCGCGTGTGGCAGTCGAAAAGGAACGCTCCTTGCTGTGGCACATCCTTTCACTTTATCAACCAGGCGCGCATCTCATCATGAACGCAATCAGGCGCTTGGAGCGCGATGAGCCCATGACGGGGACGTCTCAAGATCCATCCGCCGGGGCCTACTACTCCTTTCCCGGCGAGGATGACCTGATGCAGTTCACGACACTGGGGTGGCGGCTCTTCGATCGCGAAGACGTTTGGGATCTTTTCGAGTCGTACGGATTTCCGTTGCGGATAAGCGCTCCTTGAGAGCTGAACGGCGGCAAGGCTTACTGAGGCCTTGTTGCTGGTGCATTGAAAAGCTCAAAACGACGCCGCAAAAGGTTGGCGTCGCTCAACGTCTGTGTTGGGTCGATCACTGCCCTTGGTGACAGACAGAAATCGGCCAGGAGCGGTCATCCGGGTGTCTACGAAACGAGGGGCGATTCAGTTGCCACCGAAAACATAAAAACTGTATGCCCGAATAGTCCCATCCGTCCATGGAACTTCCCAAAAATATGATGTCAATTTGATGGCTTACTGCAACAATGATCGTTTGGATCAGTCAGCGTCAGGCTATTTCCTGACACCCCATGGAGAGAGTGATGAGAGTCATCGTTGCGATGTTATTGATATTGAGTGGTTACGCTTATGCTGATTGCAGCAACATCGGCGACAGCGATCAACGCGCGTATTGCGAGGCCAAAGTCAATGGCCAAAGTTGCGGCAACATCCGGGACAACAACCTTCGGGCCAGTTGCGCGGCGGAAATGAACGGTCAAAGTTGCGGCAACATCAGTGATAACGATCAACGTGCCTACTGCAATGCCAAAGTCAATGGCCAAAGTTGCGGCAACATCCGGGACAACAACCTTCGGGCCAGTTGCTCGGCGGAAATGAACGGTCAAAGTTGCGGCAACATCAGCGACAACGATCAACGCGCTTACTGCAATGCCAAAGTCAACGGTCAAAGCTGCGGCAACATCCGAGACAGCAATTTGCGTAATGAGTGTGATGCCATAAAGCGTTGATCGACGAATCACGCGGGACCAGCCGCTCTTCATTGACGCTGGGCCCGCGAACGATTTAGCCAATCTGTTGCATCGACCGGTTGAATCCACAGCCAGAAGCAGCCGTTCGCGCGTGCACGCTTTGAGCCGATAGCTACCCCGCTCACCGATATCCAAATCTAGCGGTTCGGAATTCTGTTTCGAGGGAAGAAATGTTGGCCACGAAGGTCATCCTTTCTTCCCTGTGCCCACTCGGTTCTGCTGATCCGCATGGGCGTGTCGCTAGGGTTTAAGCGGTTAGGCCGGCATCGATCAGGGTGACCAGTTATTCGTTTTGCACTTGGCAGGTGCAGGCTTGCTCATGCAGTCATTTCACCGGCCAGACCATCAGCCGCGATTTGTGCAACAAAGCCTTACCCACTGAAAAATCACCGCAGATTAAAAATCAATTTGCCTGCCGCCGTTTTGAGTTTCCGTATCATTCTGACCGGCAACCATAGCCGAAGCGCTAATTGCATTTTGATTCGCCCAATCACGAAGTTTTGTAAACTCGTCTTTACGCATTTTACTCATTGGTACTAAACGCGAAATAGTAGTTTCAAAATCAACCATAGTCAGGTCGCTTACATCACCAGAGCCATTCATCCGCCGTGAGAACGCTTCAATCAGCGAGTCCCCAACCCACGCTTCGATTTCAGCACCAGAAAGCACAATGTCCTTACCAAAATTCGACTCACCTCCTAGAGCAGACAATCGATCCAAATCAAATTTTTCTGGGTCACGTTTCAATTTTTTCAGATGTATTTCAAGAATCTTCTTTCTTTCTAATGTCGACGGGAAGTCAACGAAAAATATTTCGTCGAATCGCCCCTTTCTCAACAACTCCGGAGGTAAGCTATTGATGTTGTTAGCGGTAGCAAACACAAAGACAGGCGCCGTTTTTTCCTGCATCCAAGTCAACAGTGTGCCGAATACGCGTGTAGCCGTGCCACCATCAGGTGCTCCTCCGGAAGAGCCGGAAAGTCCTTTTTCAATTTCATCGATCCATAGAATGCAGGGCGAAATGGCTTCGGCAGTACGTAGTGCGGAACGAATATTGGATTCTGAAGAGCCAACCACCCCCTGGAAGATTTTTCCCATGTCCAAACGCAATAAGGGCATGTTCCATGACGACGCTACGCATTTCGCTGTTAGAGACTTGCCGCAACCAGGAACTCCAGTTAAGAGCAAACCCTTCGGGGTTCTGACACCGAACTCCTGAGCAATCTGCCCAAAACACTGGCTACGCAAATGGAGCCACTTCTTAAGAGTTGCCAGCCCTCCAACATCCTCAAGATTTACCTTTGAGTCGATGTATTCCAAGATATCTGTTTTTCGTATAATTTGTCTTTTTTCGGAAAGCAGGTCTTTTACGGTACTTTCATTTAGACTCAGACTGGATACCAATGAACGAGACAAGCTATTGTCAATTTCTAATCCCGTGAGGCCCAAGGCGGCATCAATGAGTTTATCTTTGGTTTCGCTGGAAAGATCAATCTTAACGCTGCTGTTGCCTTACCAGGAATTAACAAAGTTATTTATTTGATACTTGACTTCATCTCTTGATGGCAAAGGAAAATCAATCAACGTGATTTCCTTTTGAAGATCATTGGCAACTTCAAAGCTGGGTGCCACGATAATGCAATTACTTCGATATCCACGTGAGCGGATATTTATGGCTAAATCTCGAAGTCGACGACGATAGACAGGATTTGAGCTTGAGGTAAGGTAGTTGTGAGCATCACAAAAAACAAAAATATTTTTGCTGCCATCCTCCTTCGCCTTTTCTTCGCAAAAGTCCAAGGCCATTTTCAAATCAAAGGTTTTATCCCCAACCACGACGCCATTTATCTGGACTCCTAGCGTCGAATTCCAAACAAACAAACGATGGCTAAGCGCCTTGGCAATTTCAGAAATCTCATTGAGTGCACGCTCTTCCTCGAAAGTTTCAATGACCAAAATCGCATAACGCGCTTTGAGGTAATCTGTTATCTGCTTGGTACGGTTCATGCCTATTATCCCTGCGCTTGAACTGAGTTATACATGCATCGGAAGACCGGTTTTGGTAACGCCAGAACTTGAAACAACAAACTCGACGACTCTTCTAGCACGAAAAAAGTCAATGTCGACTCTGTCGCTGGTTTTGATAATCTGCTTGTGCTGATAGGGATGTTTTGCGTTATGCCGATACCGACCAGCCAGCGTCAAGTCTACGGCTTTAACAACACGAATCATGGCTTCATTCTGGAATATCTCTTTTGGCGTATAGCCTGTATAAAGTATCCAGTTTTTCTCGCCATTGACGGCATGTATTAATTGCTCCAACGCTGGCGCTTGGTCGAGCGGCTCCCCCCCAGAGAGGGTAACCCCAGCGATATCCAGTGCATTTATCTTCTGTGCCAATTCATAAATAGGCATCAGCGTACTCGCTTCGCGAGCGTGGGTCCCCTGATTGAAGCACCCCTTACAATTCAGCGCACAACCCTGCACCCATAATGTCAAACGCAACCCAGGGCCGTTAACGCTGCTCAACTCCATATGGTGTACATTGATTTTCATTTATAAATTCGCGCTGAGAATTTGAAGAGTTTGCTCTTCATGGACTACGGTATATTCCGGCTTCCACTCAGTCACAAGCTCCGCAGTAGGGCTGGAAAGTAGAGATTCAAGCTCTTCAGTAAGTTTTGTGCAAATGTCGCCTTTCACGCCATGAACTTCCTCCGTAATTTCATCGCCCGTAAAGGTGACATGAATGTTGTATTCGTAGTTAGGTCCAAATTCAATCTCGAACCCTTGAAGAGTTTCTTTCACTCTTGCTGGAACGCCTGATGCGTCTATGCGCTTGATGGTTTCATCGATGGCTACGCTGATGTACGCTTTCTGAAAGCTTAAAGCCAAATCAGCCATTATCGCTTCATCGTCGGCCGAAATAGTTCCCCGTTCGATGAGAAGTTTGTAGGACCCCTCCTCAATTTGGCAAACAAATAGATTGAATTTATCAGCCGTTTGGCCACAAATAGCTCTAAATTGCTGCTTGCCCATATAGCCTATTTTGCTCAACACCTTTTTACTGAAGTCGCTGGCAAATACGGAAACCAGACCAGTCGTGGGGCTAAGGCCCATCTTGCCGAAAGCTTTGGCAATGGCTTCTTCATTAACATAAGAAAATTCAAACTTTGTACAATGAGACATTGTTAAAGCTCCAGCCTGCGACCGGGAACAACATCTTCGGCGTTCTGGATAGCAATTAATACTTCAGGGGCAACCTCAATGTTGCGCATAGGTGTCACGGATGCAAGCGCAGCCTCAGGCGCAACAATTGTTGATGTCGAGGTTGGAGTTCCAGAGTTGATAACCACCCGACGTCTTTGTGCTGTCTGTGATGCACGACTACCACAAAGGAGACTTGCATCAATCGTTTCCAACAGCCTTTTTATTACCAGGATGGGATTTGATGTGAGCTTTTCGTATAGTCCAATGCGCAACAAAACATCGATTCCATCATTGAATTGCAATTTAACGAAGTAATTTTGATTTTCATCGCCAATGATGCCAATGCGCGAGACCTGATTCAGATCCCGTGACAGCTTTTTCCAAAGATACCCATCAAACGACGCTACAATTAATTTTGTTGCTGTTGCGGCAAAAGCATTGCTACCAGCTTCAACCTCGTCAGCATCAAAATTCTGGTAGCTGACCAGAATTTTCTCCCCTACAGGAAATCCCAGAGCGGTTGCCAAATATTCATTTGTCGAAAAATCGATATCTGCGTGAAATTTTAAGCTTTTTGACAGTGCATAAAGGCTAAAGATACCTACTAACCCAAAGCCTATTGCTCTCAGCGCGTCTTCCGGTGCAAGAGCCACAAAAACTGCGAAAATAAAAACAATGATTCCGTAACCGTAGTTTATGGCCGTCTTTGTACTGAGATTTTTATTTCTATAACCCTGAAATGTTTTGCCGGGAATATATTTTTTTGAAGGTGCAAATAGCAGGGTGCCCACACCAAAAAAAACCAGACAAATAAGTCCCATTGCAGCCTGGCGCTTTTGCCCATTTTGCAACCCTTCAAGAAACGCCCACGCACCGGTAACGATGAAAACAGGTAAGGATGCCAGTACTGCAAGCCCCGTTTTCTTACCTTTGGTGGCCATCATCATTTTCCACATCGGGATAGTCTTTATCATTCACAAACCTTCTAGAGTTGGTGCACAAACGCGTAGTGAGGGGATGACTGTAGAACTACTCATTGGTCTATGCTACATGACAATCTTTGGTTTATCACGCACTAGGGTTGGTCTAAGGTAGCCATAGGTTTCGGGCTAACTTCGACCACTGCCGATTTTGAAA
Organism: Pseudomonas sp. B28(2017); assembly: GCF_002113025.1. GTDB lineage: Bacteria > Pseudomonadota > Gammaproteobacteria > Pseudomonadales > Pseudomonadaceae > Aquipseudomonas. The sequence goes on from NZ_NEJH01000009.1 coordinate 86,619, forward strand.
GTGGCGACTCGATCCAAACCGTTCAGATCACTCACTCATAGTTGGCTCCGCTACAGATTGTAGCTGCTGTGTACATCACACTCGAGCGGTAGCTCCGGCAAGGCGCCAAGCACTCGTTTGCGAATGCCAAGATCGGACTTCAAAAACTCCTCCCGTTATTGAAACTGAACGGGGAACACTATTGGCATAGTTGTTGCGCGCAAATCAGCTAACCTTGAAAAAGCCTATCAGTGCTAAAGCGCCGTGCGGGAACGATAATTCGGCAAGAGCCCCTATTTCGATTATCGTTTCCAGGTCTTACTTCAACCCGAAGTTACACTTCAGTTCAACGATACGGGCCCACGATGCTGGTGGGCCTCCGGAGTGGCTGGCCGGCCGCAAACGGCCCAGAGTGTGTAAAAACGCTTCACAAAAATTGAAGCATGCGCATCTACGTTAAATCTGAAGTTTATCGGCACGTCAGCAGATGTGGATTTCGCGTAGAAACGCGATTTCCAGTCCAATTTTGAGTGCCTGTCGCGCTCAAAAACGTTTTTACACAGCCTCGGCCAGAAGCGGACGCTCCCGAGTGTCTATTTAATCAGGGGCGATTCAGGGGCTGGGGGTATGCATAGTTGATTCCCAAGCTAATCCTCAAGCTCGAATTGCTGAAAACCTACGCGCCTGACGTAAACCCAAAAGTCATCCCTTGGCTCGTACTGCTCCATGCAAACGCTGTGATCTTGGCACAGTTCATCTTCGTCGATCAGGATACGATCCCAATCGAAATCAGGGTTCTTGGAAATGGCGTAGCTAGGGTAAGGTTTGTCGAGATCGAAGTGGATCGAGTACACGAACAACGGAGATTCCCACAGCATGTGGGTTTCGTACAACCGCATCAGTTCGGGCATCAGTACTTTACAGTGCTGTTCGGCAAACTTCAGTGCCTGGGGCAAGTCATCCCACACATCCTTGACCACTCGTTGCGCGGCGCCGAGCCTGGCGCAAGGTGGCTCGCCATTGTGGTGTTCGACGTAAATCAATCGGTTGCCGAACTGGAATTCGCATTGCCAGACACCCGAGGGAGCACGCCAATGGCCAAGCATGGATTCGGTCAGTAGATTGATGTCCATATCGGTACCACACAGATGGAAAGGTGCTCAGGTTACCCTCTCAAGCACCAGCCTGGGAATGCCGTAGGCACTTGGGCAAGTTGTCCGACATCCACTGGATCTGACCGGCAACAATGGGTCGATTTCTGCCTTTCGCGACCGGCTTAAGTCGACCCATTGCAGGCGTTCGCAGCTAATACAGTTGCGGTCAGTTTGCCAGCGCCGAGAGTCGCATCGTGCAAGATCTACCCGGTTGCGCTGCACTTGAGCATCACGCTGTGTCAATGCCTGTTGCAACCGCCAAACCATCGCTACACCAGGACAATACGTTTGAGCTTGGCGTTCAGTGCGGCAAACGCCGCTTCGGTACTGGCCTTGTGGTTGGTGATGAGCACGTCGATGCGTTCTGGCGGGCAGAAAGCGACGCGGCTCTCCACGCCTATCTTGCTGTAATCGGCGAGGATGACCACGCCTTCGGCATTGTCGGCCATGGCGCGCGCCACTTCGGCTTCGCGGTGGTCGTAGTTGCTGGCACCGCGCTGGGCGTCGATGCCGACGGGCGATAACAGCGCGAGGTCGGCCCGATAGCGGCCAATTTCCGCCACCGTGGTGCCGCCAACCGTAGCGGGAGCACGGTCGCCAAGTGAACCGCCCAGTACAATCACCTCGTTGTGCTGGCCGCCCGGCACAGCGGGATTACGCAATTGCAACGCCACGTTGAACGAGTTGGTGATCACGGTCAGCCCTCCCAGCTTGGCCAGCTCTTCGGCGAGGATGACGGTGGTGGTGCCCGCGTCGATAAACACAGTCTGTCCGTGCGACAGCAGGCTGACCGCTGCGCGCGCGAGGTCACGCTTGAATTTGACGTTGATGTTCGCCCGCTCGGCGATGGGCGCTTCGTCCTCAACGCGGATGGCGCCGCCGTGTATCCGCTTCAACTCTCCCTGTTCTTCCAGAGCGACCAGGTCGCGCCGCACCGTCTCGCGAGAAACATTCAGCTCCGTGACGATGCGGTCGGTGGTGACGCGCTGCAAGGTCGATAGTAGTGCGCGGATCCGCTGGTAACGCTCTTCTTGCCACATACCGGGTGTCCCTGCTGTTCGAGCCGCTGTCCGAGCACGCATTGTGGAGAGGTGTCAGTCGCTGTCAAGTTTGGCGCGGCCCCATGATCATTGAGCTGACACGGTCTGCGCGTCATGTTTGTGCATTATTGAGGCAATATTGTTTTTTTGTGTATTTGGAGCTAGCCTCGTGGCCGGACGGGCTCTTCCCCTCGTCCGTATTTCGAAACACGCTTTCGCTATCGCCTCGGTTGTAACCTCTCGTCTAGAAGTAGGAGCTATGCCATGCAGCGTCGCCAGTTTCTGAACACCCTCGCCACCGTTTCCGTCGTCTCTCCGCTGTTGTTGTCATCCCGTATAACGCAAGCCGCCACGCCCCCGGCCACACCGAGTGCGCTGGACCCGGCGCGCTGGTCGGCGCTTAACCAAAAGCGTCTGCAGGCGGTGATCGATGAGCACGGCGTCAAAAGCGCGTCCTACCGTCCTGACCAGCGCCCGTACGCGGTGTTCGACTGGGACAACACCTGCATCATGAACGACTGTGAAGAAGCGCTGCTGGTCTACCAGATCAATCATTTGCAGTACAAGCTGACGCCCGATGAGTTCGCTGAGGTGGTGCGTCAGGACGTGCCAAACGGCGCATTCATGAAGGACTACACCACGGTGGACGGCAAGCCGGTCAAGATGGAAGACATTGCCAGCGACGTGGAAGCGGATTACCGCTGGCTGCACGCCAACTACAAGGGGCTCGCCGGTGACAAGAGCCTGGAAGAGATCCAGGCCAGCGAGCAGCACAAGGATTTTCTCGCCAAGCTCTACTTCATGTACGACGCGATCTGCGACAGTTACCCGGTGGAGATCGGCTACAAGTGGATTCTGTATTTCTACAAGAACATGACCACGGCTGAGTTGCAGGCGATGGCCGAGGCTTCCAACAACTACGCCATCGGCGACGCGCTGCGCAAGGTCAAGTATGAGAGTTCGCGCACACTACCGGGTAAGGCCGGGGTGGTGGCCGATACCCACTTCCATGGCATTCGTATCCATGAGGAGATTCGCGGCCTGATGCACACGCTGCGCGCCAACGGCATCGACGTCTATGTCAGCACCGCCTCGATCGACGATGTGGTACGCGTGTTCGCGGGCAATCCTCATTACGGATACGGCGTGCCACCTGAGAACGTGATTGGCCTGCGCATGGCGATGGAAGGCGGCAAGTACACCACTCGCTATCAGCCGGACTGGCACTTCAACTACGGGCCGGGCAAGACCGTCGGCATCAAGAACGTGCTGGTTAAACAGAAGGGCTATGGCCCGGTGTTGGTGGCTGGCGACAGCGATGGCGATGCCTGGATGCTGCGCGACTTCAACGATACGGCGGTGGGGGTGATCGTCAACCGCATGAAGAAGGGCGAGATCGGCGCCGACAGCCAGCAGGCCGCTGCCCAACTGGGCAAGCCGGACGCCCGTTTCGTCCTGCAAGGGCGCGACGAGCACACTGGCCTGATGATTCCAGACGAGAAATCGCTCAAGTACGGTAAGGACGAGCTTAAGCTGCTGGCTTGATGGCACGGGCTCGCGGGTGGCCGGCGGCCATCCGCGAGCCGCAGTGCAACTCGCCCTGTATCTGCGGGAATGATGATTCTGCGCCGGAAAATCGGTACCGCTACCCGCCCGAGTGAGTCAGTAAGTAGCATCGAGTAAAAATTGTGAGTTGCCCCAGGTTTTCGAGGCGCGCCCTACGGTACTAGCGATGGTTGCGATAGCGTCTCGGCGTAGGGAGGCACCCCGTTGTACTCGACCACGGACGCTTCGCCGGCGTTGTAACCTGCCAACGCCAGCAGCTGGTTGCCGTTCAAGCGTTAGTCCCTGGGCGCCGGCTTGGGAAGTGGCGTTGGAGCGACCGGCAAGGCCAGCTCGATGCAGCCAAGAAGGCTCTTGCGAGCCCATCGCCATGCTCTGGAACTCACCACATCGCACCGCGCCACAGGCGCCGATCAGGTCTGGGGCGCCTGGCCCGGGCACTGCCTTTGGAGGGCCTATTCTGGGTGACTTTGTGGCGCCCGGGAAAAACACCGTGGCCGACATCTGGGAGGCAGGACCGCACCGGGAGCGTTGCCAGTGCAATTACGATGAGCTTTGCCACATTCTGGAGGGCACGGTGCGCCTGACCGATGCCGAGGGCGTCGCGCGCACGTTCGGCCCCGGTGACTCCTTCGTGGTCGCCAGTGGATTCAACGGCACCTGGGAAAACCTCACCACGGTGCGCAAGGTCTACTTCATCCTCGGCTAACGGGCCTCGACCGGTACGTCAGGCTGCTGACGTACCTGATTGCGGCCGTTGCGCTTGGCCTGGTACAGCGCGTCGTCGGCGCGGGTCACCAGGCTTTCCGGGGTGTCGCCGGGTTGTGTCCGGGCCACGCCGAACGACGCGGTGATGGTGTCCAGCACGGTGTCGGTGCCCCGGGCCTTGACCCGCAGCGCCTGGACTTTCAGGCGCAGGCGCTCGGCAAACGCGCCGGCAGCCGCCAGATCCGGACAATCCCTGAGCACCACACAGAATTCTTCACCGCCATAACGCGCGGCAAAGGCCTCGGCCGGCAACGAATCGCGCAACACTTGGGCGACATGCTGAAGCACCCGGTCGCCCAGGGGATGGCCGTACTGGTCATTGAATTGTTTGAAGTGGTCGATATCCAGCATCACCAGCGCCACGCCGGTCGCCGCGTGGCTCATTGCCTGTTCAAGCTTGCGGTTGAAGGTGGTGCGGTTGAGCAGTTCGGTCAGGCCATCGAGGGTCGCCGCCAATTGGGCGCGCTCCAGTTTGTCCCGCAGGCTTTTGATTTCGTGCTGTGCGGATTGCAACTGGGCGAGGAAATGCTCCTGCTGACTCTGCATGAGTTGGGTGCTCTTTTGCAGCTGGGTCAGGATGCCCGGCAAGCGCTCGCTGGTCGGCTCTTCAAGCATTTGCAGGTATTGGCCGAGGCTGGCCTGGAAGTTCTGATTGCCCTTCACACTGCGCGAAACATCGCGCTCCATATCGTCAACCAGATTGATCGCTTCCTGTTGCCCGGAGCGTGCGTCCGCCAGCTCATCACGGATGATGTACTCGCGAAACAGTTTGGCGGCGGACTCCGGAGGAAAGTAGTCGAAATCGTTGACGACCCGGTCCAGGTGCCGATTGAGTTCCGGCTCCTGGCCTTTGCTGTAGGTGTACCAGAGCGCGTAATGCACCGGGTTGGGCGGAATGTTGTGGCGAACCATCAGCGGCACTGCCTGCTTGAGCAATGCCGCTGCCTCGCGGGAGTCTTCTGGATACAGCGCTAGAACAGTCGCACGCGTGTCTGATTGGCTCATGGCTTCACTGTGGTTGTTTTTATCTGGCGATTGGCAAACTCGCTGAGCATAACCATACGCCCGACAAACGGCCATCCCTGGCGTTCACAACCGCTCAACCCGGTACATCTGTTCCAGATGCCCGATCAACCGTTGGTTGGCATCAATCCGGCCATGATCTGGCGCCGACGATAAGCCGTGTCACGGTTGGCCAGCCAGTAGTACAGCGGCGTGGTGACCACCAGGCCGACCAGCCACGACAGATCCGCACCGTCGATATGCACCGCCACGGGTCCGGTGTAGATCGGTGTGTTCATGAACGGAATCTGCACCACGATGCCGATGGCGTAGGCCAGCAGCGCCTGCGGATTGAAGCGGCCATAGATACCACCGTCGACGCGGAAGATCGAGGCGATGTCGTAATCACCCTTGTGGATCGCGTAGAAGTCGATGAGGTTGATCGCAGTCCAGGGCACCAGTACCACCAGCAGCGCCAGCACCAGGTCGACGAAGTGCCCGATGAAGTCCGCCGAGGCGCCGATGGCCGCCACGCAGCAACCGGCCAGAATGGTCAGCGACAGCACCGCCCGGCTCTGCGCGGTCGGAATCCAGCGGTGGGCGAAGGTTTGCAGCAAGGTAATCACCGACAGCACGGCGCCATACAGGTTCAGGGCGTTATGACTGATCACGCTGAGCAAGAACAGCACCAGCATCAACGGGCCGATCGCACCGGTCGCAAGCTTCACGGCGTCCATGGTGTCCATGCCCACTGGCGTGGCCAGCACGGCGACGGCGCCGAACACGAAGGACAGGATCGAGCCCAGCGACGAACCGAGGTAGGTCGCCCAGAAGGTCGAGCTGACTTTCACGTCCTTGGGCAGGTAACGCGAGTAGTCGGACACGTACGGCGCGAACGCGATCTGCCAGAGCGCCGCCAGCGACACCGTGGCCAGCCAACCGGAAATGTTGAAACTGCCGCGGGTCAGGAAGTCATCAGTCTGCACGTGGGTCAGGATGTAGCCGAAGCCCAGCACGATGCCCAAGCCCAGCACCCAGGTGCCGATGCGGTTGAGCACGTGGATGAAGCGGTAGCCGATGATGCCGATGATCCCCGAACCAAGGCCGCCGAGGACGATGCCGGCCGATACCGGCACGCTCTCGACCACGCCATGCAGCGACTTGCCGGCCAGGACGATGTTGGAGGCGAAGAAGCCGATGTACATCACGCCGGCAATCACCACCACCAGCAACGCGCCCAATGAACCGAACTGTGCGCGACTCTGGATCATCTGCGGAATGCCCATCTGCGGGCCTTGCGCCGAGTGCAACGCCATCAGCACACCGCCGACCAGATGGCCAACGATGATGGCGACAATGCCCCAGACCAGGTTCAGGTGGAACAACTGCACGCCGAGCGCGCCGGTGACGATAGGCAACGGCGCGATATTGCCGCCGAACCACAGGGTGAACAGATCTTTGACCTTTCCGTGGCGATCCTCAGGGGGGACGTACCCGATCGTGTGTTTCTCGATGAGCGGGGCGGATGAAGCGGTGGTGGACATGACGAACTCCAAGGCAAGGATGAGTACGTGTTCGTACTTCGGCGTGCGCCAACGGGACGGCGCATTTCTTGTTGGGAGCGATCATGGACAAAGAGCGGAGGGAGGAAAATTAGTTAATTTGTGCCTTTAAACATTAAAAAAAATTGCGCAATAATGGCAACATATCAGCAGGAAAAACCTGCTTTCACAAAAAACAAAGCACAGCACGTCACCCCTCCCGATATCAGAGAGGGGCAACGGCAAAGCATGGACCCGAGGTATTGCACTGTGCTTTTTGTGGGAGCGAGCCTGCTCGCTCCCACAGAGGGGCTGCGGTGCCGGTGTCAGCGCGCGGCCCAGGCGTTGAAGCGCTGTTCAAGCTCCTCGCCATGGTCAACCCAGAACTCAGCATCCACTGCCCGCGCTCCGGCCAGGTTGGCCTCGGCGGTCGGCAGTTGCTCTTGCACGTCCTTGGGCAGCAATGGCAGGGTCTGACGATGCACCGGCCCGTAAGGGATGTTTTCCGAGAACACTTTTTGCGTCTGCGGCTGACTGGCAAATGCGATGAAGTTTTCCGCCAACGCCTTGTTCGGCGTGCCCTTGACCACCGCCCAGTACTCCGGGTCGTACAGGCTCTGCGGCCAGACGATGCTCAGTTTCATGCCTTCCTTTTGCGCCGAGGCAATCCGGCCGTTGTAGGCCGCGCTCATCACCACGTCACCGGCCACCAGCCATTGCGCCGGTTGTGCGCCCGCCTCCCACCACTGGATGTTCGGCTTGATCTGGTCGAGCTTGGCAAAGGCCCGCGTCACGCCTTGCGGGGTGCTCAAGACCTTGTACACATCGTCAGCCTTGACGCCGTCGGCCAGCAAGGCGATTTCCAGGGTGTACTTGGCGCTCTTGCGCAGCCCGCGCTTGCCCGGGAAGTCGGCGACGTTCCAGAAGTCCGCCCAGGATTGCGGCGCCTTGGCCTGCTTGCTCTGGTCATAGGCCATGACCATCGACCAGACATAAGTGGCCACCCCGCATTCGGTCAGCGCACCCGGCACGAAGTTCGCCGAATCACCGAAGCGTCCCGCATCGAGCTTCTCGAACAACCCCTCCTCGCAGCCACGCAACAACTCGGGGCTTTCGACTTCCACCACATCCCAGCTGGTATGGCCGGCCGAGACCATGGCCTTGATTTTCGATAGCTCGCCGTTGTACTCCCCGGCGATGATGTTGCCCGCACCGCTGGCGTTAAAGGGCTGGAAATAGGCCTTATCCTGGGCCTGTTTGGTAGCACCACCGAAGGAAATCACGGTGAGGTCCTGGGGGGTCGCCCACACACTGGCACTCAACAACGCCAGGGCAAACGGAACACTGCAACGCAAGGATCTGGACATGGATCGCTTCCTCGGGCCTGAATGGCCCTTTGTTGTTATGGGTGTTCGGATTCACTCAAGTAAGCCGCCAGGCGATCCATCAGGCGGTCACAGGCCGCCATCTGTTCGACGCTGACAAATTCATCGGGCTTGTGCCCTTGATCCATGCTGCCGGGTCCGCAGACCACCGACGGTATGCCGGCCTGATCGAACAGCCCGCCTTCGGTGCCAAAGGCCACGGTGCTGAAATCATCGCTGCCGCACAGCTCGGCAATCAGCCGGGCAGCCGCGCTGTCGGCGGGTGTCGCCAGGCCGGGATAGGCCGAAAGCTTTTCAAAACGAATGGATGTGCCGGCTTTCACCGCCTGCATCGCCGGCAGCAAAGTTTGCTCGGCGTAGTTTTGCAGCTCCGCGGCAACTGCTTCCGGAGCAAAGTCCGGCAAGGCGCGCACTTCGAAATCAAAACGGCAATTCTCCGGCACGATGTTCAACGCCGTCCCACCGGAAATCACACCCACCTGCACCGTCGAATACGCCGGATCGAAGCGCTCGTCGTGGTACTGCGGTTCAGCCAGGCGCGTGCCGATTTCACCCAGCCGACCGATCAGCCGTGCGGCCTGCTCGATAGCGTTCACCCCATAAGGTGCGTAAGCCGAATGGCACGGTGCACCGTGTACGTGGCAACGCATCGCCAGCTTGCCCTTGTGGCCGAGCACCGGCTTGAGCTCGGTCGGCTCGCCGATCAGGCACAACGCCGGTGCCGGGATGCGCTGTGGCAGCACTTCCAGCAACCCGCGAACGCCAAGGCAACCGACCTCCTCGTCGTAGGAAAACGCCAGGTGTACCGGGCGCTTCAAAGGGCTTTCCAGAAACATCGGCACGGCCGCCAACACAGAAGCCAGATAGCCTTTCATGTCCGCGGTGCCGCGCCCGTAAAGCTTGCCGTGCGCCTCGCTCAGGCAGAACGGCTCGACCGTCCAGGCCTGGCCGTCCACCGGCACCACGTCAGTGTGCCCGGACAGCACGATGCCGCCGGCCACGCTCGGGCCGACCGTGGCCAACAAGTTGGCCTTGGTCCGCTCGGCGTTGTAGATCAGTTCGCAATCCACGCCCAGTTCGCGCAGGTAGTCACGCACGAACTCGATCAGCTCCAGGTTCGAATCGCGGCTGACCGTGGCGAACCCGATCAATCGCGCGAGCATGGCGCGGCTGCGCAACTCACTCATCGCCGGGCACTCCGTACGCGGGAGCCAGGGTCGGATTGAGGGCGCGGGTCAGGTAGTCCTGCAATTGCGGCTCGTAGGCCGTCCACAATTTGCCCAGCTCGCCAATCGGGTTTTCATCGGCCCAATCCACCCGCAGGTCGACAATCGGCCAGGTCAGGTCACCGACCACCGACAACGCCGCCGAGTGCACCGCGCCGGCTTCGCCCCCCGCCTCCTGCCCGGCCTTCAAGGCGTTCATCAGCCGTGTGGCGAGGCAGCCTTCGCTGTTTTCGAACGCCGCGACCATCGCCTCGATCACCCCACTGTTGGCCAGCAGGTTGCCAGCCGCCACACATTGGTCGCCGGCCAGGGCGTTGTTGATGCCCAGCGCATGGTTGCCGCTGAACACCGCCGTGCGTCCCTGGGCATCGACCACCGCCACCTGGCGGTACTGGCTGTAGCCATTGCGGGTCAATGAGTGGTCCAGCGCCTGGGGCGGCGCCGAGCCGTTGGCCAGTTCATCGAGGATCTGCGGGCCGAGGGCCGGCAGCGTGATGTTCTGGCTCGACACCGCACCGACACCGGCCCGCAACCACGGGCAACGCGCGCCGACGGCAATGCTCGAAGAGCTGATGGCAATGCCCAGCTGGCCGGTCTCGGCGCAGCGACCAACGATGGAAAAGGTCATGGCGAATTCCTTATTCAGGGATGACAGCGATCACATCGATTTCCATCAGCCACTGCGGCTGGCCGAGGGCGCTGACCACCAGGCCGGTGGAAATCGGGAACACACCCTTGAGCCACTTGCCGACTTCCTGGTACACCGGCTCGCGATAGCGCGGGTCGATCAGATAGGTGGTGGTCTTGACGATGTGGCTCAGGTCGCTGCCGGCCTCTTCGAGCAGTTGCTTGACGTTGCGCATGGCCTGTTCAGCCTGGGCACGCGGATCACCGAGGCCCACCAGTTGGCCATTGAAATCGGTACCGACCTGACCACGGACATACACGGTGTTGCCGGCGCGCACGGCCTGGCACAGGTCGTTGTCGAGCGTCTGGTTCGGGTAGGTGTCTTTGGTGTTGAACATGCGGATGCGGGTATGAGTAGGCATTAACGAACTCCCATGAGGCTGGCTTTCTGAAGAGGTGCACGGGCGGCGTCGGCTTGACGCTGGGTCGCATCCCGATAGTTGAAGTAAGTGCGCTGTTTAACGATGTGATCGGCGATGTGCTTGGCGTCGTGCCAAACGCCCCAGATAAACGCGGAGCCACGACGGGACTGCCACGGCAAACCAACGAAATACACACCGGGCTCGGCCGACACGCCGCGCTGATGCTGCGGTTTGCCGTTTTCCTTGAAGGCATCGACCTTCAGCCAGCTGTAATCGGTGGAGTAACCGGTGGCCCAGATGATCGTGGTGACGCCGGCCTTGACCAGGTCAAGCTCAAGAATCGGCTTGGTCACGCAGTCCGGATCGGCCAGCATGGCGCGGGCTTCGGGTTCCAGCGGCAGGTCCAGGCCGTTGCGTTCGATATAGGCGTCGGCCTTGTCCAGCAGCGCGAGGTAGTTTTCATCGCCGCGCCGAATGTTGTCGGCGAGGTTATTTTCGAAGCTCACCACCGCGCCGTTGAACCCTTGAGTCAGACCGACCAGGGTCATGCCCTGATGGGCCAGCCGGCGGAAGTCCACGGTGTGGCCGCCACGGGCACCGCTCACGGCGATGGTCACGTGCTCCTTGCCCGGTTGCATGGCCTCGGCATCCCACTCGCCGAGCACCCCCAGCCACCAGCAGAAATCACGGTTGCGGTAGGCGCGCGGCGGACGATCGTGGGCGCCGACCGAGAGGTAGACCTGCTTGCCGGAGCGTTGCAGCTCATCGGCGATCTGCACGCCCGAAGAACCGGCGCCCACCACCAGCACGGCGCCTTCGGCCAGTTGTTGTGGGTTGTAGTATTGGGCGGAGTGAATCTGGGTGATGCCGGCGATTTGCGGAGCAATCGGCGGAATGACCGGACGCTGGAACGGGCCGGTGGCGACCACTACGTGGCGGGCTTCGATCACGCCATCGGAGGTTTCAACAGTGAAACCCGGACGATCGGCATTACGCTCTACTTTCTTCACGTCAACGCCAGTGCGGATCGGTGCGTTGAACTTGCGGGCATAAGCTTCGAAGTACTCAGCCACCTGCTCTTTTGCGGCGAAGGCATCCGGGTCCAGGCCGTCGAATTCCAGGCCCGGGAAGCGGTCGTGCCAGGCAGGACCGTTGGCCACCAGCGAATCCCAGCGGCCGGTGCGCCAGGCTTCGGCGATACGGTTGCGCTCCAGCACGAGGTGGGGCACACCTAGCTTGCTCAGGTGTTCACTCATGGCCACGCCGGCCTGGCCGGCGCCAACAACAAGCGTATCAATTTCGGTTTTATCAACTGTCATGGCTGTGCACTTCTGAAAGGTGGTTTGATTCAGGTCGGTCATGGCTGCCGCCTCGATTCTGATCACTGTTGTTCTTCTGCTGCGGCTATCGGTGTCAGGGTGTTGGCCGCATTCTGTTCGGAGCCGGGAAATAGCGAAATTATGTTTTTTGTGGTCGCTGGCGAGGAAAAAGCGTCGAGGCAACCGGCTGGCCGCATGAGGTTGCGGCAGGCCCGATCCCGGCCTATGGTCCTAGCGATGCAATGCCTGCGATCGATGCCTGATGGCACACCGCAGGCCACTGTCCACCCAGCGCGTATTTGTGCAAGGAAGTGACGACATGCCTGACAACTCCCGCCCTGCCGTGCTCGAACTGATCGGCAATACACCTCTGGTACGGGTCAGCCGGTTCGATACCGGCCCGTGCACGCTGTTTCTCAAACTCGAATCCCAGAACCCCGGCGGTTCGATCAAGGACCGCATCGGTCTGGCGATGATCGATGCCGCCGAACGCGATGGCCGCCTGCGCCCCGGTGGCACCATCGTCGAAGCCACCGCCGGCAACACCGGCCTCGGCCTGGCCTTGGTCGGCCGCGCCAAGGGTTACCGGGTGGTGCTGGTGGTACCGGACAAGATGTCCACCGAGAAGGTCCTGCACCTCAAGGCCATGGGCGCCGAGGTGCACATCACCCGCTCCGATGTCGGCAAGGGCCATCCCGAGTACTACCAGGATGTCGCCGCGCGGCTGGCCGCGGATATTCCCGATGCGTTCTTCGCCGACCAGTTCAACAACCCGGCCAACCCGCTGGCCCACGAATACAGCACCGCGCCGGAGATCTGGGCACAGACCCAGCATGATCTGGACGCCATCGTCGTCGGCGTCGGTTCCGCCGGGACCCTGACCGGGCTGACGCGCTTTTTCAAACGCGTGCAGCCGGATCTGGAAATGGTCCTGGCCGACCCGGTCGGTTCGGTGATGGCCGAGTACAGCCGCAGCGGCACCCTCGGCACGCCCGGTTCGTGGGCGGTGGAAGGCATAGGCGAAGACTTCATTCCGTCGATTGCCGACCTGTCCAGCGTGCGCCACGCCTATTCGATCAGCGATGAAGAAAGCTTCGACCACGCCCGCCAACTGCTGCGTGCCGAAGGCATTCTCGGCGGTTCCTCGACCGGCACCCTGCTGGCCGCCGCACTGCGTTACTGCCGCGAGCAGACCACGCCGAAACGGGTGGTGAGCTTCGTCTGCGACACTGGTACGCGTTACCTGTCGAAGATCTACAACGACCAGTGGATGAACGATCAGGGCCTGCTGCAACGCAAGCAATACGGTGACCTGCGCGACCTGATCGCGCGGCGCTTCGAGGACGGCCGGGTGATCAGCGTCGGTCCCGACGACACCCTGCTCACCGCCTTCCAGCGCATGCGCCTGGCGGATGTGTCGCAACTGCCGGTGCTGGTGAACGGCAAACATCTGGTCGGCGTGATCGACGAGTCCGACATCCTGCTGGGGGTGCATGAAGACGTTGCGCACTTCCGTAAAGCCGTGGCCAGTGCCATGACCGACAAGCTGCAAACCCTGTCCCCCGACGCCACGCTGGCTGACCTGGAGGCAGAGCTGGGCCGTGGGCTGGTAGCGATCATTCAGGATGCCTCGGGTTTCCACGGCCTGATTACCCGAACCGACATGCTCAACCACCTGCGGAGATCCCTGCCATGAGTCAGCACGATGAAAATTCCCCGCCACGGGGCTTCGCTACCCGCGTGATCCATGCCGGGCAAACGCCGGACCCGTCGACCGGGGCGTTGATGCCGCCGATCTATGCCAACTCCACCTACCTGCAGCAGAGCCCCGGGGTGCACAAAGGCCTCGACTACGGGCGTTCGCACAACCCGACGCGCTGGGCGCTGGAACGCTGTGTGGCCGACCTGGAAGGCGGTACCCGAGCCTTTGCGTTCGCCTCGGGCCTGGCGACCATTTCCACCGTGCTGGAACTGCTCGACGCCGGCTCGCACATCGTCTCCGGCAACGACCTTTACGGCGGTACCTTCCGTCTGTTCGACAAGGTGCGCCAGCGCAGCGCCGGGCACCGCTTCAGCTTCGTCGACCTGACCGACCTGGCGGCGTTCGAGGCGTCCCTGCAAGACGACACACGGATGGTCATGGTCGAGACCCCGAGCAATCCGCTGCTGCGCCTTACCGACCTGGCCGCCATCGCCCGCACCTGCCGCGCGCGCGGCATCATCTGCGTGGCCGACAACACCTTCGCCAGCCCGTGGATCCAGCGCCCGCTGGAACTGGGTTTCGACATCGTGCTGCACTCGACCACCAAATACCTGAACGGCCACTCCGACGTGATCGGCGGCATCGCCGTGGTCGGGCACAACGCCGAACTGGCCGAGCGCCTGGGCTTTCTGCAAAACGCCGTCGGTGCCATCGCCGGTCCGTTCGATGCCTTCCTCACCCTGCGTGGCGTAAAGACCCTGGCGCTGCGCATGGAACGTCATTGCAGTAATGCGCTGGACTTGGCGCAATGGCTGGAGCGTCAGCCGCAAGTCTCACGGGTTTACTACCCCGGCCTGCCATCGCACCCGCAGCACGAACTGGCCCAACGGCAAATGCGCGGTTTCGGCGGGATGATTTCCCTCGACCTCAACAGCGACCTGGCGGGCACCAAACGCTTCCTCGAGAACGTGCGGATCTTCGCCCTGGCCGAGAGCCTGGGCGGCGTGGAAAGCCTGATCGAACATCCGGCGATCATGACCCACGCCACCATTCCACCCGATACCCGCGCAGAACTGGGCATCGGCGACGGGCTGGTGCGATTGTCGGTGGGCGTCGAGGATGTCGAGGACCTGCGTGCCGATCTGGCGCAGGCGTTGGCAAGGATGTAAATCACCTGAATGGTGGGACACCGCAAACCCTGTAGGAGCGAGCATGCTCGTTCCTACAGGTTTTTTAGGCCCTCACTCTTGTTGCAAGGCTGGTCAAGCACGCAAGAGTCCCTATAATCGCGCCGTTTTCGTCTACCCTCACGAAGCGTCGTGCAGCAATCAGCTTGTGCGGGGCGCATCGACATTTTTCCGCTATTGAACCGGAGAACTTCCATGCTCAAACGTACCCTGGCATTGGCCGTCGGCCTGACCCTATCCTTTTCCGCCCTGCTGGCACAGGCTGCCGACACCCTCAAGGTCAGCGCCATTCCTGACGAAGCCCCGACCGAATTGCTGCGAAAGTTCAAGCCTCTTGGCGAATATCTGGAGCAGCAGTTGGACATGAAAGTCGAGTTCGTGCCGGTTTCCGACTACCCGGCGGTGGTCGAGGCACTGGCCACCGACCGCATCGACATGGCCTGGCTGGGTGGCTTCACGTTCGTGCAGGCGCGACTGAAAACCGGCAATGCCATTCCACTGGTACAGCGTGAGCAGGATGCCCAGTTCACCAGCAAATTCATCACCGCCGACCCGGCCGTCAAGTCGCTGACCGACCTCAAGGGCAAGTCCTTTGCCTTCGGTTCGGTTTCTTCCACTTCCGGCAGTTTGATGCCGCGTTATTTCATGCTGCAAGACGGCATCAAGCCGGAAACCTACTTCAGCCGTGTCGGCTACTCCGGCGCCCACGACGCCACGGTCGCCTGGGTTCAGGCAGGCAAGGTGGACGCCGGTGTACTCAATGCCAGCGTCTGGGAAAAACTGGTCACGGCCGGCAAGGTCGACACCGACAAGGTCAAGGTCTTCGCCACCACGCCGGCCTACTACGATTACAACTGGACCGTGCGCGGCACGCTCGACCCGGCTCTCGCCAACAAGATCAAGGTAGCCTTGCTCGCGCTCGACCCGGCCAAGCCGGAGCAAAAAGCGATTCTGGATCTGCAGGCCGCCAGCCGCTTCATCGAGACCAAACCTGAGAACTACAAGGGCATCGAGGAAGCTGCGCGCGCTGCCGACCTGCTGAAATGACATTACATCTGAACCGGGTCAGCCTCACCCACGGCAATGGCGTGCGTGCGCTGCATGAGGTCGACCTGCACATCGCTGCCGGTGAGCAGGTCGCCATCATCGGTCCGTCCGGTGCCGGCAAGTCGAGCCTGCTCAGCCTGCTGGCAACCGCCCTGCGCCCCGGCAGCGGTACGGTCGAGGTGCTTGGCGAGCAAGCCTGGCAGCTCGGCGCCCGACAGCGCCAGCGATTGCGCGCACGCATCGGCCTGGTGCATCAGGCGCCGCCACTGCCACCGCGGCAACGGGTGGTCACGGCGGTGCTGGCCGGAAAGCTGGGGCAATGGGGGTTTGCCAAAAGCCTGTTGAGCCTGCTGCATCCGGTGGATGTTGCGGGAGCGCAGGCGGCACTGCTCAAGCTGGACCTCAGTGACAAGCTGTTCGCCCAGTGCCAGCAATTGTCCGGCGGTCAACTGCAGCGCGTGGGCATTGCCCGCGTGCTGTACCAGGCCCCCGAGGTGCTGCTGGCCGATGAACCGGTGTCGGCGATGGACCCCGTACTGGCCGGGCACACCCTGTCGATCCTCTGCCGCCACGCCCTGGAACACAAGGTGACACTGGTCGCCAGCCTGCATGCCGTGGAACTGGCACTGACGCACTTTTCGCGCATCATCGGCCTGCGCGATGGCCAGGTCCTGTTCGACCTTCCCGCCAGCGACGTCGACCACCCGTTGCTCGACAAGCTCTACGCCAACGAGCAACTGCAATCGCCGCCCGTCCCAGTGACGCCCTTGAGTGTGCAGATTCCCCGATGCTGACGCGTGATATGCAGGACCCGGCCACCCTGCCTCGTCTGTTGCTCAGTCTGTTGGCGCTTGCCCTGCTGTGGCCTGGCATCCACTTCAGCGAACTGGACCTGGGTGTGCTGCTCAAGGCCGACAGTCAGAGTGAGATGGGCCGTTTTGTTGCGGCCTTCTGGCCACCCGCCCATGGCGAAGAATTCCTCCAGTTGCTATGGCAAGCCACGCTGCAGACATTGGCCATCGCCACCGCCGGCATGGCCCTGGCCTTGCTGTTGGCCGTGCCCGCCAGCCTGCTGGCCAGCCGGGCGCTGTCGCTGTCGGCCGCCTCGCGCAGCGGTCGCCCGAGCGCCCTGGGCCGGCTGTTGCGCTGGCCGGTGCGCGGGCTGCTGATCTTCCTGCGCAGCGTGCCGGAAATCGTCTGGGCCTTGCTGTTCGTGCGCGCAGTCGGCCTTGGCCCGACGGCCGGGGTGCTGGCCATTGCCATCACCTACAGCGGCATGCTGGGCAAGGTCTACGCGGAGATCTTCGAGTCGGTCGACCAACGCCCCGCCCACTCACTGCTGCAGGCCGGCAGTGGCCGGTTGGCGGCCTTCTGCTACGGCATCCTGCCCAATGTCGGGGCGGAATTGCTGTCGTACACGGTGTATCGCTGGGAATGTGCGATCCGTGCGTCCGTGGTGATGGGGTTCGTTGGCGCCGGCGGGCTGGGCCAGCAGATTGACTTGTCGTTGCGCATGTTCGCCGGCGGTGAAGTGGCGAGCATGTTGCTGACCTTTCTCCTGTTGGTGCTATTCGCCGATCAGATCAGCCGCCTGCTGCGCTGGAGGTTCGCATGAATCGCCTGGTCAACCTGCTGCTGATCCTGGGCATCGGCGCAGCGGTCGTCGCCTCGTTCAGCTACCTGGGCATCGATCTCGGCGAGCTGACCGGCAGCGGTAACTTGCAGCAGATGGGCGCCTACGTGCTGCGGTTTCTCAGCCCGGACCTGAGCGCCGGCCATCTGCAAGCCATTGGCCGTGGCGCCGTGGAAACCATGGCCATGTCGGCCCTTGGCACCTTGCTCGCCGCGGTGTTCGGGATGCTGCTGGCATTGCCGGCGGCCGGGCGTTTCGGTTGGCCGTTGCAGAGCGCGTCGCGCCTTGTGCTCAATGCCCTTCGCGCCATTCCCGAACTGGTGTGGGCCGCGCTGATGGTGCTGGCGGCGGGTCTTGGCCCGAACGCCGGTACCCTGGCACTGGCCATGCATACCACCGGCGTGTTGGGCCGCCTGTTCGCCGAAGCACTGGAAAACACCCCAGCGGAACCGGCCGAAGCCATCCGCTTGCAGGGCGGCAATGTCGTCTGGGCCTTCTGTTACGGCACCCTGCCCAATCTGTTTCCACAGCTGCTGGCGTACATCCTCTACCGCTGGGAAAACAACATCCGCATGGCCAGCGTGCTCGGCTTTGTCGGTGCCGGCGGTTTGGGGCAGATGCTCTATGTCAGCCTCAGCCTGTTCCAGGAGGCCCAGGCCAGTACGGTGATCCTGGCCATGTTGCTGCTGGTGTTCGCCGTTGATGGGCTGAGCAGCTGGAGTCGTCAGCGTTGGGTCAAGGCGTGATGGGTAACCGCTGTGGTAACCCAACAGCGGCATTCGGCCTGGAGCCAGTATATACGCGGCCTTTAGGCATTCGGTGCGCGACCTGTCAAGCGACACTCGCCTCATTGGCAGGATTCAAATAGCAGGCCATCTCCCGTTCGACAACGTCAATCTCATTCAGCCCCCAGTTTGTCAGGGGCGCGGAAAGTTTGCCGGTCGACGCAAAACTCGCCGCCAGCAGACGGGTCATCAGCGTCTTTGCCAAGTCCAGTTGCTTCTGAAGCTCCTGAGCCGCGCGATCAGCCTTGTCCAGGCGCTGTTGCAGGGCATCGCGCCCGGCAGTGATCTGTTCGATACTGGCCATCATTTCATGTGGGTCGACCATCACTGCCGCTTTTTCTTCCAAAGATTTATCACTCATCAATGTGCTCGTTCGCTCAGGTTCAAGGTCAGGCGTGCGCAGGCCTTGCCTCTCTGATATCGGCACGAGAGTTTATTCCTATAGTTTTCTATCGCACGGCTGCGCAAGGCGCCGACCAACGGTAGCGTAACCCATCAGCGAACCCAGCCTGGTTGCGAACAGGCATCTCAACTGGCACAGAGCGACCAAGGCGGACGTTCACGGGGACAGCGCTCTGACCGCAGGCAACGGCCGTACTATAATTAATGTCTGTCAATGTTTGCGTGGCGAGCGCTCCAAAACGAATCAGGTATCCATAGCGTTCACCTGACAGGCAGTGGGCAGCACAGCAAACGGGATGGGCAGTACGTCTGATTACACGAGGAGGGTTCAGCCATGAAAATTCACTCCTTCCAGCATTACTCTCATGGTCTGGAAATGGCCGTTCACGATGCATGGATTACCGCCAAGGTGAAGTCTGCCCTGGCATTTTCCGATCCGACCCTTAGCCTGCATATCAATGTCAAAACCCATGCGGGCATAGTGGGGTTAAGCGGCCGCGTCAACACTCATAGACAGTGTGAACAGGCCATTGGTCTGGCCCGTTCGGTTCATGGTGTCGTCGAAGTCGATGCCAGCGACTTGCAGACCCATGTGTTCACGCCAGGGAGTTTTCCAGAAGCGCCCAACGCCGAAGAGAGCACGGAGCGCCGGCCACAATCGTCAACAAAGATGGACGACAAATGATAATGGCAACGTTGTAGGCGCCGCGCTCCCGGTCGGGAACCGAGGGCGGAGGGAAGCTGAATGCCTGTGTGCCCCAGAGTGAATCGCCCATGGTTTCGTGGACATTTCCGACTGGCTGCTTATGGCTGTGGATTCAACCGGTCGATGCAACAGATTGGCCGTGATCCGCATTCCAATGTTCGTAGGCTTGCATCATCCTTTGCTTGGTCGATAAATCGGCAGGTATCAAATGTTCGATTCGCAGTGACTCTACGGTGATGTCCAGGGGCATGCCGAAGGTCGTGAAGGTGGAGAGAAAGCTCAACTCGCCATCTGCGGTGCACACACGCGTCAGCAGCACAGGGCTGGCAGTCGGTGCCTGCAAGGCAATACCCGGAGGCGGAAGACTGTTCAGGCGCTCTGCGAGCGTAGGATTGCTGACTGACTCCCTGGAGGCGCGTTGCCACGCAGCAGCACGGATCTCCTGTGCATTGGCCAACCGATCACCCAAGCCGCCGGGGCTGAGCAGTGTTTCCAGAAGGTTGAGGCGTGATGCCACGTCCTGTGCCACGCCCGCCATCGCCAACAGCAGTCCCGTGCTCACGTTGGCGGCAGTGATATCCCAGTTGCTGTCGATAACGATGGCAGGCGCCGGATTGTTCGCATGCAAGATATGATCGATGGCCGCGTGAACCACATCCAAGGCAGGGGCATCGAGCGGCGTTGCTGCGTAACGTGGCGCGTATCCAGCGGCAAGAAATACTTCGTTGCAGTGATCCAGCGGTGCACCTAGGGCCGAAAGTATGGCGTGCAAGGTACTGGTGCTCGCTTTGGCGCGGCCGGTTTCGACGCAGCTGAGGTGGCGCTGCGAAACCCCGGCCATGAGTGCAAGATCGAGCTGGCTGAGCCCTGCCTGCCGACGCAGGTGGCGCACGTGCTGGCCCGCCGTTATGGCCGGCGGGGGATGTTTATGATGGAACAGGTGATTACTCATGCTTCGCCTCTGACATCCTTGTGCCTGGCCTCAATGACCTCACAGGTCATTGAGGGTCAACAACCCTACCACTACTGTGCCAAGAAACCCTAGCAAGGACAGGACTATGGCATTTCGCCTCATTGCTCTGGCATCGTTGGTGCCCTTTTCGATGTATACCGGCTGGACGATGCTGATTGCCGAACAGTCGCTAGTGGCCTTTGGGCTTGAGTTGATTTCGCGACCTGATACTGCCCAGTTGGTCATCGACTTGTACCTTATGGCAGCACTGGCCTGCATCTGGATGGCAAAAGACAACCGATCGCGAGATGGTTCACTCATTGACCTGCTTCCCTACCTGATACTGACTGCTGTATTCGTTTCCGTGGGGCCGCTGTTGTACCTCGTGGTCAAAGGCTTTAATAGGGAGCGCCAGGCATGACCAGTGCTTTGACCGTCTACGCACTCTGCGTGGTTGTGCTGTTTCTCAAGATGTTCGCGGTCTCCTGTTACCAGGGCCTCTTCCGCATACGCTTCAGGGCATTCACGAACACAGAGGACGCCGCTGTTTTCAATCGAATCGCTTGTGAAAAGGAGCTTCCGCAAGTGACTCGCGCGGCAAGGGCCTGGGCGAACGACCTGGAAAGCATCCCGGCATTCTTCGCGCTGGGTGGGCTCGCCGTTGCCATGAATGCACCTGCATCCGTTACGGTAGGGTTGAGCGTTCTGTTCACCCTCGCCAGAGTCCTGCACACGTTGGCATACCTGAAGGGCGTCCAGCCTTGGCGCACCGTTTTCTATGGTGTTGGGATCCTGTGTCTCTTGGGCTTCTGCGCGACGATCGCCATTAATGTGGTGATGTCATGATCGGACGGGCCATGGCTTTGCCTTCGTTGAGTGTACGTCCGCTATGGCTCCAGGCTGTGTGAAAACGTTTTAGAGCAGGTTTGACGTACCAGCGTGCAAAAAAGGCGCTTTAACCAGCCAATGAGCAGGCAGTTTGGGCGGACCGACTTGTTCAACAGAATCGGCCAATAGCGTAGATGACGGGAACGCTATTGCTCTATGGGTGAGCTATGGGTCGTTTGCAGCCTATCTGCGACAGGCAGAAATCGGCTGTGGATTCAACCGGTCGACGCAACAGATTGGCTAAATCGTTCAGCGGGCGTTTCGTAGTTCAGTGTTTTCCGAGGACAGCTGTTCAGCTGCCTTGCCACTTCATTGAGCGTGGCTTGCGAGTGCTCCGCCAGGTCGGTCCCTTTCGGGAAGTACTGCCTTAACAACCCGTTGGTGTTCTCATTCGATCCCCGTTCCCAGGCACCTACGAAGTTAAGGCGATTTAGTCTTGGTCCTTGGGAAATCAGTGCTCGCCATTAATCTTTCGCGAACATACTCCTCAAATTGTTCGGCTGGCAGTGGCGGGGAAAACAGGAAGCCCTGGTAGGTCTGGCAGCCATGCTTGACCAGAAAGGTACGCTGAGCTTCTGTCTCCACACCTTCTGCAATCACCGAAAGCCCCAATATCTGGCTCAGGCTCACAATCGCGCAGGCGATGGCGGCGTCGTTGGGATCAACCAGCACATCTCTGATGAAGGACTGGTCGATCTTGAGTTGATCCAGCGGAAGGCTCTTCAGGTATGACAGTGACGAGTAGCCGGTTCCGAAATCATCCAGTGAAAGGCCTATGCCGATCTCTTTCAACTCGATCATTTTGGCGACAGTACCTTCCATATCCTCTATCAGCAGGCCTTCGGTCAGTTCCAGTTTCAATTTCTTCGGATCGGCCCCTGTGTGTCTCAGTACTTGCAGTACCTCCTCGACGAAGTCCGGATGGTGAAACTGGCGGGCGCTGACATTCACAGCCATACCCAGTCGGGCGGTTTCCGAATGCTTTGCCCAGGCAACCAGCCGAGTGCAGGCTGCCTGCAGCGCCCAACGGCCTAACGGCAGAATCAACCCCGTTTCCTCTGCCAATGGAATGAACTCGCCTGGAAACACGACTCCGCGCTCAGGATTCTGCCATCTCATCAGTGCCTCTGCGCCAATGATACGGCCCTCACTATTCACCTGCGGCTGGTAATGAAGAAGGAATTCGTTGTCCTGCAAGCCTTGGCGCAAGTCTACTTCCAGTCTGGCGCGTGCCGTGGCAACCGCCTGCATTTCCGGATCGAAGAAGCGCATGGTATTGCGGCCCGCCGCCTTGGCGCGATACATCGCCAGGTCAGCGCGCTTCATAATATCGTCCGCTGTGCTCAGCTGCCCCTGGAACAGCGCAATGCCGAGGCTGGGGGTGCTGTGGTGCTCATATCCATCCAACTGGTAGGAAATGTTCAGAGAGTTGAGAATCTTTTCACCAATAGCCTTGGCCTGGATAGCTGCTTCTGGAGGATTCTCATTAAGGCCATCCATCAGGACGACGAATTCGTCTCCGCCCAGGCGAGCCACGGTGTCGCTCTCGCGTATGCAGCCGCAAAGGCGCAGAGCAACTTGTTGCAGCAACATGTCGCCTCTGTCATGCCCCAGCGTGTCGTTCAGTGCCTTGAAGTTATCCAGGTCAATGAGAATTATCCCGCTCGTATGCAGGCTACGGGAGCTGCCCGCCAGCAGATGCTGTAACCGGTCCAACATGAGCCGCCTGTTGGCCAGCCCGGTCAACTGATCGTAGAAGGCCAAACGCTGGACCTCTTGCTCAGCGGTCTTACGGTGGGTGATGTCAGTATTGATCGACAGAACGGATTGCGGCTGGCCATCATCGTCTCGCACCAGGGTTCGATGACTTTCGAGCGTGATGGTGCAGCCATCCCGGCGTCGAAGTGTAACTTCGTCCGCCCAGTCACCCGTTTCTATCAGGCTGTTGGTGGCCGCATTGAAAGCGGCGCTACCCTGGTAGATCAACTCCTGCGCCGATTTGCCGAGTGCCTCCTCCTTTGACAGACCGTAGAGACGCTCGGCACTCTTGTTCCAGTACAGGATGCGGTTATCCATCCCGTGAACGACAATGGCGTCCTGGGCCTTGTCCAGCAGCGATGCTTGCTGGCGGGCCTGCTTCTCGCTTTCGCGCAGCACTGCCAGATAACCTTCCCTTTCGGCTGCTTGCGACTCCATTTCGCGCCTGATCTTGCCCCCGTAGATAACGGCCGCACTGACCATCAGTAGCACGAACACCATGATCGCGTATTCGACCCGGCGCAGTTCTTCGACCGACTCAAGCTCCTCCTCCAGGAGCTTGCTTTGAATCAGGCCAACGCGATCGCGCACGGTACTGAGTGAGGCGAGCAACAGGGCAAACTTCCTGTCCATCGTTGCCATGCGTTTGCCGGCATTATCCGACTGCCCCTCCCTGAAGTAGGAAAAGATCAGCAAGGCCTCGTTCACCATTTCGACCATCGCGGCATCAATTGCACCCACCTCATCCTTCAATGCAAGGGTAAAGGCTTGTATATCTGCACTGTGTTCAGCCTCATTGGCGATCCGTACTTCCAACTGTTTTTTGGCCATTGCCAAATGCTCGCTGAAGGCGCGCAAGGCTTCATTCATGTTCCGCGATTCGGCTTCAACATTATGTGTATCGAACACATTATTGCCCGGCGCATTGACTGTGGAAGCGAGGCTGCCCAGCGTTGAATAGCTCGACAGCTGTTGGACCCACGACTGGTTTGCCTTGATGGAGCGGTGATAGGTATCGACGATCAGGTGATTCAATAGCACGCTCAGCACAACAACCAGCACGTCGAATCCCGCAAGAAAAAAGTACATGCGGTGCCATTTGGTCGAGCGCGGCTTATTTGAACGGGTGGGTATGGCTTGCTTTGCGGCGCTTTTATTCCTGAAAAAATCCATTTCACAATCTCCAAACATAATCCTTCTAAATTGACCAATAGAAGCGGTATTCGGAAACCCATTAACCTTTTGTGCCGACACCTGAACCTGAGAACACACCACACGTAGCATTAGCCAAAATTTTTCTCTGTTCTGGATTCACGCTGGTTTTCGTGAGTGAAGCTCCCGAGACAAGCAATAGCTACCGAAGCTATACGTCTTAAGTGTCACGCCAACCAACTATTCGACACTAAGCAATGCATTTGGCGATGCTAATTTCATGGTGAAATTTTTTACTCTCGGAAGCAGTCTCTTAACATTTCGACGATAAAACGAAATCATTTTCATTTGTCGTGTTTGACATCATCTTTTCAGGTTAGTCCAAACCCTGCACCTGCAGGTGCAGGGTTTGCTCCATGCCTTCCCGAGTGTCGTTGCGGATTTGCACCCCTGAACTGGATGCTTCACGCAGAATAGTCGGGTGACATAGGGCACGTTGCGGGTCATTTCCGCGCAGCCTGCCGGACTGCCTGATCAGTTTCGACAGCAGACCAAGCATAGCCACTAATTTGCCATTATTCTGTTCGCCGACTGCTCCAGGTCGGTAGCAGCCCTTGATGGTCGGCAGCTTTCGGCCCAGGCTGTGTGAAAACGTTTTAGAGCAGGTTTGACAGTCAGAACTGGAACGAAAATCGCGTTTCTACGCAAATTTCCGATCGGTGATGAACTAAACGCCGACAGATTTTACGTAGCAATGCAGACTACAAAACGGTGCATGCGTTTCACACAGCCTGGGCCAAAAGCGACCATCGAATGTCCACTTATTCAGGGGCGACTCACAAACAGGATTGGCCATATAGGGTATAGGGACAGTCGAAACACGCATCGGTCGACCGCGCCAGCTGTATACCGGTTTGAAGAAACGCGACTATCCGGCCTGTTCAGCCCCATAAAAGATCATAGTGCCACTACCTGACGCCAGGTAACACCATGACCCCGAGCGCTAGGGACAGGCGCTCCACTCCCTGTAGCGCCCCCCTCATATAGCCCCGCTCACAAAGCATTCATTTCAGCAATATCACGCACCACCTGATCTGCAGAGCGGTCGAACATCGCCTGCTCCTGCGCATCCAGAGACAACTCGATCACCCGCGCAACCCCATCCTCTGCCAGCACACAGGGGACACCCATGGCAATACCTGTTCGCCCGTACTCGCCCTCGAGAATCGCGACCGTCGGCAAAATGCGGTTTCGCCCATTGGCGATAGCATCCACCATCTCTGCAATTGCCACGCCCGGCGCATCGCAGGCGCTCCCCACCTTCTTCAAACCCAGAATCTCGCCGCCACCCTGTCGTGTGCGCTCTACAATCCGCTCTATCTGCTGATTGGACAGGAAGTGAGACAGCGGCACCGAACCGACCGTACAGTATCGCATCAGCGGCACCATGCTATCGCCATGCCCTCCCAGCACCAGCGCCGTGATATCCCGAGCAGAAAACCCTGTCTCCTCGGCAATGAAACACTTCATGCGCGCTGTATCCAGTACCCCCGCCTGCCCGAACACCCTGTTACGTCCCAGCCCACTGAGACACCAAGCCCGATAGGTCAGCACATCGACCGGGTTCGACACCACCAACACCGTCGCCGCCGGAGCATGACGATTAATGTCCAGCATGATGCTATCGAGAATTGGCAGATTGATACTCAATACATCCTGACGCGACTGACCAGGCTTGCGGGGCACACCCGCCGTAATCACCACCAGGTCAGAATTTTGCAGCAATTCGGCATTGGGCCCGCCGTAAACCCTGGTATCAGAACCTGACTCAACTGCCGCCTGCCAGACGTCCAACGCCTTGCCCTGTGCCAACTCACCCTGCACATCAATCAACATCAACTCACGACAGAACTCTTCCCGGGCGATGATCTGAGCCGCCGCCTCACCCACCACACCGGCACCCACAATTGATAGTTTGTTCACCTCACACCTCCCTGCGGCTCGCGCCACCAGCAACACGTCCGCCTATACAGAGAAGTATTACCCGCTAATGCTAAAAGACCACCCGAAGGTGGCCTGTAGTTGTTTTACCTGCTTTTCGCCCTTCCCATGCGGCATTAGCGGACTGCTCCAGATCTATCGCAGCCCTTTGCAATCGTCCGCAATGGGTCGACTTAAGCCGGTCACGACCGGCTGAGACCGGCCGGAAGCGACAATCTCTCATTCTCTTCCGTGTAGGGAGCACAACCTGGACAAAAGCACTACCTACCATACACTTTGCAAACAAAGGCACGTTTTTGTTTTCTGGCTAGCTAGCCTAGGTTAGGCCTATGAATCCTCGCTATCACGAGATACACCGGGCCGAGATCAAACGACGGCTGTATCGCTACGCCGATCAACAGTGGGATGCTCTTCTTGGTGCATTCGCCACAAGCATTATCCTTGCGGGCTTTGGGGTCAGTTTCTTTTTTTCGCCCATACCAGGAAGCTGGATTATAGGATTCGTATTCTTTTCCTTGAGTGCACTTTTTTTCGCCATGTATAAGTGGTTGCTTCGTACCCTGAGAAAGCGGGAAATAGACAGCGGATGGCTCAATACATCTGATCAATTAATTTTCATACTGCTTACTTGTCTGGCTATATTTTTATCTGACACTAATGAATGGATCTATTTTTTCGTCTTTCTTTGCGCAAGTGCATACAGTACTTGGCGTCTACGACAGAACCTGCGAACTCATTTGATGCGCTACTATTTTCGCGAAGCGCGCGAGTACATTCGAGAGGTAGAACGGTACAGCCCTCGCCCTAAACGCTCAACCGTGCTGAAAGCGCCACCATAGGGAAGGAGTACTTTGGTTCGCAAGCTGACCTTTTTGACCGGCAGCAACAGGCCGATTCTGTTGAAAAAGTCGACCATGGTTTGCGCAGCAGAAAAGTACGCGTCCGAGATTGAAATCTTTACTTTCGGCAGAGGCTTCCGGACTCAGATTTCACGTAGCAGTGTGCAAAAAAGGCGTTTTAACCAGTCAATGACCAGGCTGTTTGGGCGAACCGACTTTTTCAACAGAATCGGCCAATAGCAGACCTCGGGCGCGCTGCTAGACTCCGCAATGAGGCCAAAGACAATGCCGCCATCCCTACTCGCCTCATTTCGTGTTTCTGGCGCGACACTCTAGCAAAACAGGGAGTTACGCTTGAGCAAGGAACGTTATGCGACAGAAACTACGGAAAATACTACGCTACTTCTGCCGTCTACTTATAGTTAGCCACCATCAACAAGGAAGCCTCATGGAATCTCATAATCCCTACTCCCCACCCACCGCAGTGGTTCTCGAACTCAACGAACAACCAACTGACGAAATGATAGAAAACCTACCGATTTCTGCAGCTTGGAAAGAGCGCTTCAAGGCAATCGCTCATGCAGGCGGGCCAAAGCTACCCAACCTCAAAAATCTTCCAAAGCCGGAGCGAAGAAAAGCCTTCTCTTTTAACATATTGGCGTATCTCTTCGGCCCAATATATTACCTATCCAAAGGAATGTGGAAGAAATCAATCACATACTTAATCTTGTCAGTTGCCATTGTTATAGCCCTAAGCCTTCTTCTAGATTCGCTCGGATACCCCGAATTATCCAATGCCCTTAAATATGGAGTAAGTACATTTTATGCACTCCGCGCAAACATAGACTTTTACAAAAAAACCGTCCTACATAGCAACGGATGGTGGTAACAGCTAACAATGCGCTCAACCACCGCTTACTTCGTTTGAAAACTGGGCGCATATTCATTTCTTCTACTCTAATCGGCCTCTCCAAGACGGCAGCCCTGGGTTTATTTCAGCCGAGTCCAGCAGACAGGCTTTGTCCGGCAGCTGCCTCTCGTCAACGTCAGTTTCCGGCCGATTCTGTTGAAAAAGTCGAGCATGGTTTCCGCAGCAGAAAAGTATGCGTCCGAGATTGAAATCTTTACTTTCGGCAGACGCTTCCGGACTCAGGTTTCACGTAGCAGTGTGCAAATAGGTGTTTTAACCAGTCAATGACCAGGCTGTTTGGGCGAACTGACTTTTTCAACAGAATCGGTCGGATGCAGCCCTTCACGACAGGCAGAAATCGGCCAGAAGCTGTCCTTGTACCCCTTGATGTCGGTAGCCACCGTAAAACGCTTATGGTCAGCCATCTCTTTGCCGCGATCCCACGTCAGCGATTGCATCCGTTTCGGGTAATCAAGCGTCAGTTTAGCTATACGAAAGTGCGCTTTCGCGGCCTGATGAAAAGCGCCGCGCAACAGGCCACGCTATTTGCCCTGTCAAATCTGTGGATGATGCGAAAACGACTGGTGGTTGTGGGAGAGGTGCGCCTGTAATGCGGGTAAAGCGCCTTGAAATGGCGTCGTTCAAGGGGGATACGATGAGTTAAGAACAGGGACGGTCTGATTTCTGACCAAGCCAGCGTTTTTTTAACCTCAACCAAGGAGGGCATCAAAAATCGCTGACCACTTCAGACCTTCCCTAGCGGTTACTGAAGTCGTATATAACCTGAATGCCACGTTGCCCTCTTGCTGATCACGTCGCGCACACCTCTTGCCAATCATTCAGCCACACACCATCAGCACAAAAAACATCAAAAAAATGATTCTTCACGGAGCCCTGGGAAACACAGAAACAAGAACGCCGATTTTTTTGATGATGTTTCAACTCTGCTTCCAGCGTTTGCGTGCATGCAGATACGCAGCGAGATCCCCATAGCCCAATTGGTCGGCAACTTCCGCGCGGTTTGTTCCCAGAAACTCAAGATGTTGCTCCAGTTCGGCTCTCACCAGATCAAGTAACCGACGAAAAGTCATACCTTGTTCTTCTAGCCGACGACGTAATGTACGCGGGCTCTGGTGCAGAGCCTCTGCCTGATTTTCCAGGCTGGGCACCACGCCACGCGCCAGGCTTTGCCGCATGCCGGCCGCTACTTTGCCGGTCCAGCCGTTGAGCTGGAAATGTCGTGCGATCCGTCGGTCCAGCTCACTGCGCAACAACTCCGCCATCCCGTCGTGTCGCGTCAGCAAGGGCAACCGCAAGATGGCTGGGTCGTAATACAGGCAGTTTTGCGCGCACTCAAACGCGATGTTATCCCCGAACCACCGGGTGTATTCGGCGTGGTAGGTTGGTCGCGGATGGGCGAACTGAGCCCGCACCGGTTGGACTGGTTCGCCCGTGGCTTTGCGCAGTTGGGTCAAGGCCATCACGGAGTAATGCTCCACCACGTAGCGGGCCAGTTTGACGGGGGCGTCGATACGCAGCTCTACGCCCAGGCCATGGGTATCGCTAATCAACTTGATGCTGTCCATGTCGGAGGCCAGCCCTGCATAGTCGCTCCAGCACTGGATGGCTGCGTTGACGTCCGGGCAATACATGCAGATGTATGTCAGCTCGTGGCAGTCCTGCGGGGTGAACTCAGCGAAAAGGTGCAGGCCAATGGCGGGATCTTGTTGTGCCGCCGCCGTCCACAATTGCTCAAGCTCAAGCAGGCTGTAATCGCGCCGGTTACTGCGTGTCTGCTTATGCAGTACACGTTCCAGGACCTGTCCGAGCCGACCACGATGAAAGCGACGGGCTGGCTGGTTGGCCTCTTCGCGAGTGATTTTGTCCATTTCGCAAATGTTGTCCGGAAGGCTCATGGTTTCTTATTACTCAGGTAATGCCCAAATCGGGCCTGACTCGAGATTGCCATGAATACAATAATGCTCGCCAACAATCCAATTCTGGTCGTCGCCGGGATTTTTCTGGGTTTCATCTTGCTGGAAATTGCGTGCGCCTGTTTCCGCCAACCCAAAGGCCAACGCCGCGATGTGCTGATTGAGGTCATCGGTTCGTCGCTCCTGCTGGGTGTCACCTTTCCATTGGTGATGTTCTTCAGCAATTTGTTACTCGACGCGCTAGCCCCTCAATTTAAGAACAGCCTGGCCAACCTTCACTGGGTGGCGGGCCTTGGGTTGTTTCTGGTGTTCGATGACTTGACCCAGTACTGGTGGCATCGCCTGACTCATCGGCTGCCGTTTCTCTATGCCCTGCATCGCGCCCACCATTCGGCGCCCTACATGAGCATTCGTATCGTGTACCGCAATAACAGCTTTTACTACCTGCTGATGCCGGGCATCTGGCTGTCTGGAGCGCTCATCTACCTGGGGCTGGCACCGGTGTATTACGGTTACCTGATAGTCAAGATGACGGTGATTTTCGCCGCACACAGCAGTGTCGCCTGGGACGAGAAGCTCTACCGCATTCCGGCCTTGCGCCCGCTGATGTGGGTCCTCGAACGGACTATTTCGACCCCCGCCACCCATGCGGCCCATCATGGTTTGAACGCCAATGACGGCGTGACTCACTACAAGGGGAACTTCGGCAACCTGCTGTTCTTCTGGGACGTGCTCTTCGGTACGGCCAAGATCACTCGGCGTCGCCCCTCAACCTATGGCATAGAGGATTTGCATCCGGTGAAGTGGCAGCAGGAGTTGTTCTGGCCACTGGTGCGTTCGCGAAAGCGCGCAGCACAAAATGATCCCAAGCAAGAGGTGGTGCAATGAGCCTGAATATCGTGTTGATCGCAGGATCCAGCCAACTCAAAAGTCAGTCTGCCAAGGTTGCGAATTATCTCGGTCAACGGTTACTTACCCTCAGACTGTGCAAGCAGATAGCAGTGCTCGATCTCGGGAGCGATCCCCTGCCCCTCTGGCCAAGCGAAGACTCAAGCGACGCCTGGGAAAAATATTCGGCCAATTTGATTCAGGCGGATGCACTGGTAGTGGTAGCTCCGGAATGGAACGGGATGGCCTGTCCCGCCATCAAGAACTTCTTCGTGTATGCAACCCATAAGGAGTTGGGACATAAGCCAGCCTTGCTGGTCGGGGTATCTGCAGGTGTTGGTGGCGCCTACCCGCTCTCGGAGCTTCGGGCATCGAGCTATAAAAACTGTCGGATTTGCTACCTGCCAGAGCAGTTGATTGTTCGAAAGGTGGAACAGTTATTTAACCCGGGACCTGGCGCGAATCCAAAAGAAGACAGTATCCGGGCTCGTGCGGACTGGACGCTGGAAATACTGGCCGAGTACGCAACCGCAATGAAAAACATCCGATCGCGTATAGAGATCGACGCCGTGTCGTTCGCAAACGGTATGTAGTCGGGAGGCATTGATTCACGACCTGATCCTCGTTGCGCCAGTAGAGCCCTCGTGTCGCCGCCATTCTGCTCGATCAGAGGCAAGAAACCGGTAAGGGCGCGCACCCTGACGTACAGATCAGCTCGATTCATGCTGTATCAAAATGCCGAGTGATTAGAACGGCTGCGTGCAATCGTGGCTGGAAATAATGAATACACATCAGAGGTAGTTTCAGATGATAGGCAGCTATCAGGACATCCTTTTCATCGAACAGGCTCCACAGCCGAATGAAGGTGTAGCGAGCACCTATGCCCTGCTGGAGCGCAGTGCCAGGCAATACACCTTTGCCAACGAGGCGCTCTAAGCGCCTTAGCTGCCTTTCTCGAAAGACAGCTTCACGCCCTGAGGAAGTCAGTCAACCTAAATCAAGGTTCTTGAGAAACGGTGAACCACGCGTCCTCAAGGCATTCAAATAGGTGGTTTCATCGTAGGGCGTCCTGGTCTGCCAGCACCGGTACAGAACCCGAATCCACTTAAACGCGAGTGCGCGTACAGCCGCCTGTTCGTTCAAGGCGTTGCGGCACTTATTGCGCGAAATACAACTGAGCGTGGTCACTGTCGCCAATGAAGTCGGCTACTCCAACTCCAGTCACTTCGCCCATGTATTTCGTAAACACACCGGTCCTTCCCCAAGCGACTACCGGCGCCAGCGTCAGGACTCTGCTGGCCGCAGATAGGGTTCGATAAAGCCGCAGCCAAGGATCTCGTTCAGGCGTTGCGCATCGTTCATTCGGCGAAACAGTCCAATAGTCTTCCACGGCGCGTGACCATCGACATTGGGCGCTCCCAATCCGGCCAACAGGTCGGCGATCAGTATTGATCGGGTCTCAAAAGAGATGCGTGTCAGCCCGGTGCTATTGCCGACGCCGGCATGGGCATGAGCCCCGGAAAAGGCGATCAGGCTCCCCGGAGCGATATCGACGGCAATCCCCTCCTGCGGGTCGATCGCTTCCAGCAGATGCGGAATGGCTTCGTCGGCATCCACGGCATTGCGGCCGTCTCGATGGGATCGCTGCAAAATGGCGCGCATATCGAAATCTGCGCTCGAATTACCCAGCGGTCGCTGCCAGAGGCCTGGATACAAGGCGACGGTACGCCCTGCCGCGATGGGATAGATGGGCGCCCACCAGTTGGTTTGTGCATAGATATTCGACCCCCAGGTATCGCGGTGAAACGCGATGGTGGCCGTCGTGCGTGCACGCGGCGTCGACTGCCCTGGCTCGCAATGCGGCTGAAAACGCAAATGCAGGCGATCGCACGCCAGGGTATCGGGGGCGATGCCAAGGCTTCGCATGACGTCCTGCCAGCGTTGCTGGACCTCAGCCGAGCCTGCGAAGTCGTTCTGAATTTTCGCAAAGCGCTCAGTCTGCTCAGGGTGGCTCAAATGACGATGGATCAGTTGCGGCGACCAGGGGTGCAGCGCGTCTTCGAGGAAAGCACGCGTATATTCCACCAGCGCCGTCATGGGCTGCAGGTCAGTGAAGCGAATAATCTCGCCAGCATAGATCCGGTTATGCAATTGGCGAGCGGTGCTCGGTATGGCAAGCGAGCTGTACATGACTGGAAGTCCCCTGAAGGTGCGCCCCTGACTTTAGATCCACGCCGATTGTGGCGAAAGTGGCAGGTGGGGCGAAAAAGCGCGGATCAGGCCCTGGGGACGTGAGCAACAGGCGACCTTCAAGCCATGAATGGGGCGCTTATGGCAGTTCTTAACAGGCAGTTAACGGCCGATTCTGTTGAAAAAGTCGGTCTTCCAAAACTGCCTGATCATTGACCGGTGAAAACGCCTTTTTTTCACGCTGCTACCTGAGGTCTGCGTCTGGAAACCTCTGCCGAAAGTAAAGATTTCAATCTCGGACTCGTACTTTTCGGCTGCGAAAACCATGGCCGACTTTTTCAACAGAATCGGCCAAAGACAGCCGTTCGGAGCGTCTATAAGTTTAGGTGCTATCCAGTTAGCCTCGCTCGCTGTTTCGCCCCCCCTAACAGGTGTTGGCGCCGACGCCAGATTGACCTTGGTGCCGGAATCCG
Source organism: Pseudomonas sp. B28(2017) (assembly GCF_002113025.1). Classification (GTDB taxonomy): domain Bacteria; phylum Pseudomonadota; class Gammaproteobacteria; order Pseudomonadales; family Pseudomonadaceae; genus Aquipseudomonas. Next base: position 120,092 of record NZ_NEJH01000009.1, read on the forward strand.
TTGACCCAGCCTACTACGCACAAAACGAGGGTCAGCGCGGCTTTCGATGGTTCAACCAGGGTCAGGCAGAATCGGCCGCCCGGGTCAAAATTTCGTCGGTGCCTACAACCACGCCCAACAACGCCCTGTCGCGGCAGCGTAGGGCCTGGACCTGGTCGCGCTACAGTTCTGCCGCGAAGGTCTTGGCTTTCTTCGGCGTGACACCGTACCGTTGCTTGTAGACCTTGATGAAGTGGGAGGTATTTTCATATCCCACCTCCGCAGCCGCGTCGGTGACGGAATAATTTTTAGCCGTCAACAGCTGATGCGCGATGTCGACTTTTTTTTCGATGATCCAGCGGTTCGGGGTGGTGTTGTAGCTGCGCCTGAAGTCGCGGATAAAGGTCGACACGCTGCGTCCCGTCAGCAGGGCATAGTCTTCAATCTTCAGCTTGTGCGAATAGTACTGCTCCATGAAGTCGGTGATAAGGCGGCGTTTGCGACTGCCGCCGCAGGACAGCTCGCGCAGGAAACGGAAGGACTTGTCCTGGATGGCGATCAGGTGCAGTAGTTCGAGCAGTTTCAATTCCAGCAGCGCGTCGGAGCCCTCCGCACCCTTGTAGACATAATTCAGCGAATCGATGTAGCGCTGAATCTGTTCGTTAGCGTGCAGGGTATAAGTGCCGTGCACGTCTTTCTGCAGGCCGTCCGTGTGCGAATTGCCTGTACCGGCCACGCGCGACAGGTATTTGGCGATCAGCTTATCGTCGAAAAACAACAGCACCGCCTCGAAGATATCGCCGCCAGTGACGTAGTCCGAAACCGTATAAACGCCTTTGGAGAGGAAAATCAAATGATTCTCGTCGACTACATTGGCCATGGCGTCATAGTCGCGAATAATCTGCTTGCCCTGCTTGATGTAGACGATTAACGGCGTGGCGATATAGATCGCCTTGTTTTCCAGGTTCGTTTCAAGCGTTTTATGGAGGATGGACGAGCTACCGTCAGCGAGGATAGGCTTTACGTTGCGCATCGAGTAAAGCGCCGCCGGTACTACTTCGAGTGTCATTGTTATGGCTTCTCAACAAATTGGCCGCCCCATTTGGACAACACGGTATCCAGCAGCGCGGCACGCTGCCGCCCAAGCGTGTAGGACGTTCTGGACGGAAGAGGATCCAGGAAAATAGCAGAAAATACGTAACAGCAAGTAGCGCGTGTCTGCCCGAGATGGCGCCGGATGGCGCGACCGGACTCGGCGCACCACGCGCCTTGCCGCTGACGTTACGGCATCAAACTTCGCTGAAGTAGCCGCTGACCGGCGCACTGCTCAGATGCTCGACGATAACCTTCCACTGACCGCTCGAGATCATCTGGTCGACGTGGGTGCCGTGCATTTCACGCGAATCCCAGGCTTCCACCAGCGTGAACGCGAGCGGATCTTCCAAATGGTTGAGGATCTTGACCGTTTGGCAACCGTCCACCTTCGGTAGATTGATCTTCACGTCGTTCATGATGTCCTTGAACGATTGCAGTTTTTCTTCTTTTACATTAAAGCTGATGATGAGACTGACAGACATATTACTTCTCCAGTTGGGTTTGACTACAAAAAACATCGTCGATTACAGGAACCGTAGATTGACCAGGTGGCGCAAACAAAATGCGCAGGATACGAAAAGAATGTTCAGACTTTCACTTACCGTTCCGTTCCCGTATCTAACATGGCCAGGCCGACCACCGGAACCACTAAGCTATTGATCCATTGCTTGGCCCGGATTGCATCAATAAAATCTTTTCCATCAACATGACGCGCAGTGCTGCGTCGAAAACCATCTTTCGTTAGAGATCATTGCGTAAAGTTCTTTTTTGTGTCGATTCGACATGACGCAAAGAATGCGCTATGGAAGCAACTACTATATATATAGTTAAAAAATGAAAATGATTGAAAATTATTAAAAATGCACGATTCCAGTCACTCTTGCGTTTTTATTGCGCGACGGCCGATGGCATGTGCCGCCTGCGGGAACGGGGAGTCAGGCGTGGTTCAAAAACGGCCTGTCTTGGGTAACGCGGGTGAGCGGAATACTTCCACCGAAGCAATGGAATTTTAATGATCTGGGAGTCGAGGTGGGGAGGCCGGCTAGATGATTCTCAGATTTATTTTAGTCACTCTAAACGTCCGCTCCTGGCCGCTCTCTGCCGGTCATGTTTACAAAGCCTGCTGGTTAAATCCGATGCAATCGGTGGTCAAGTGCAGTGCAATTTCGCGCCTGACGACCAAACCAGTACTGCCCACGCAAAAAACCCTTCCTGCGCGTCAACACAGGAAGGTTTTTTTGTTTGCGGCTGATCAGTCTTTGGCCTGGCTCAACTTGGTGTACAGCTCGGTCGGTACTTTCTTGCCGTTGGAGATGAACTGGTTGGTGCGGTACTTGTACGTCTCACCCTCGGACAGGAAGCCGTCGCCGTTGGTGTCTATCGCCTTGAATTCCTCAGTGCCATTGGGCGCCACCGCCAGCAGTTCCTTGAGCGACACGCGGCCGTCATGATCGGCGTCGGTGCGTGCAAAGGACGCATCGCCGCACTTGCCTTCACCGCACTTGCCCTCGGCCTGGTTTTTTTGCGCGCTGGCTTCGCTGGCACCGCACTTGCCTTCGCCACATTTGCCTTCGCTGGTCTTTTCCGCAGAGGCCAGTTGATAGCCTTGAGGCAAGGCTTCGGCGGAAAACGCGGTTGAAGCGAAGTTGATACCGCCGACCAGTGCAACAGCGAGCAGGCCAATACGGGTTTTGTTCGACTGGATACGAGACATGTTGATACTCCGGATCAATGGCGTGGCTGGACCACTATTGGTCGTACCACAAGGGTTAATGAAGCTGTGTGCGATCTGCGTTGGGCATCTCGCTTTGGCAGGTCTATTTGGCCCCCGTGGTGTATCCCGGCTGTATCGGTGAAGAGTGGGTTTTGTATGGCCGTATGAAGATGTCGTGCCTTGATACACGGTGATACAAGAAACCTCTCAAGCTTCTATCCTTCGTTGACGAAGTAGACCTTACAACTCAAGGAGCTTAAGAGATGAGCGGTAAGCACGTGGCAGCAGGTTTCAGCTTGCTCTTCGCACTCAATGGGGTATGCCTGGCGGCGGGCACCATTGCCTTTCAGGGCAGTATTGTCGAACCGGGATGCACGTCCCGCGTGGGCACGGATGCCACATTGGCGCTCTATGGGTGCCCTGCACACAGTCGCGAAATGAGCATTGAGGCAAGGGTCATCCAGCCGACCGTGAGCGTCCGCGCTGTCGGTCAGACAAGCGTCAAGGTCAAACTGCTCGCTGACAGTGGGCGGGAAAGTCGTTATTTCGATCAGCAGTATGTGTTGGTGGGCGATGCAGGTTCGCCGGTCCGCTCCGGAAACTACCTGATTACCCTTGGCATGCCCTGATAACGGAGTCGGGGTCAGCGGCGCCCGGCCGACAGTCGTCCCGGTGCAGTCTTGTGCGAAAACCTTCTTGCGTGTCCCGTGCAACGAGATCAGTCTCTGGAGCTGTATCGACCTGCGCCCCTGCGCTCCAGGCACGGATGAACGCGTACCCCTCAGCGAGGAAATGAAGATGAAATCTGCTTTCGTCGTTCTGCTGATGACCCTCGCACTCTGCAGCTCGCCCCTCGTGAGCGCCGGTCCCGCTGCTGACGCCGTTGTGCCCTTCCATGTCGATATTTCGGATCAACAACTCACTGATCTGCGCAGCCGCATCGCGGCAACGCGCTGGCCGGACAAGGAGACGGTGGCCGATCGATCCCAGGGTGCGCAGCTTGAGAAACTGAAGGAGCTGGTTCGCTACTGGGGCACGAACTATGACTGGCGCAAGGCCCAGGCGCAGCTCAATGCCTTGCCCCAGTACACGACCACCCTCGATGGGGTCTCGATCCACTTCATCTGGGTGCGCTCGCCTGCGCCGAATGCATTGCCGATGATCCTGACCCACGGTTGGCCAGGCTCGGTGCTGGAGTTCATCAAGGTGGTCGGCCCACTCACCGATCCGGCCACTCATGGGGGCAATGGCGCAGATGCTTTCGACGTGGTGATTCCATCTATTCCTGGCTACGGCTTTTCCGGCAAACCGACTGAGCCCGGGTGGGACCCGGACCATGTGGCCCGGATCTGGGGGCAATTGATGCAGCGACTGGGGTACAGCCGCTACGTCGCCCAAGGTGGCGACTGGGGTGGCCCCATCACGAGCGCCATGGCGCGTCAGTCATTACCCGGGTTACTGGGCATTCACCTCAACTTGCCGGCGACGGTGCCGCCGGAGGCAACCGCCGCACTCGCTGCCGGAGGTCCTGCGCCTGCCGGGTATTCCGAGCAGGAACGCGCGACCTACGACGCGCTGGCCGCCTCCATCAAACAGGGAAACCTGGCCTACAGCGCGATGATGGCTGCGCGGCCGCAATTGATTGGCTACGGCGTAACGGATTCCCCGGCATTCCTCGCGGCGTTCATGCTGGGTCACCCCGGATTTGCCAAGTGGACCTATGGCGCCGACCCACAGCAATCGCCAGGCAAGGATGAGGTGCTGGACGACATCACGTTGTACTGGTTGACGAACAGCGGCGCCTCGACCAGCCGGCTCTATTGGGAAAACAAGGGCCGCAGCCCGCTTTTTTCTGCGGCACAAAAGACCGGCGACATCACACTGCCGGTGGCCGTCACGGTGTTCCCCGATGACGTCTATTTTCCGCCGGAGAGCTGGGCCCGACGCGCCTATCGCAACCTGATCTACTTCCATCAGGCGGCCAAGGGCGGCCATTTCGCAGCATGGGAACAGCCGGAGCTGTTTACCGAAGAGCTGCGCACGGCGTTTCGGCCGCTGCGCTGAACCACCGGCCGGCTTCGCATCAATTGGGGTCGAGCAACCCGCCACTCCAGTTGCGCGACACCCGGCTGCCGGTGAATTTCGCCACGCCCATGCCCTGGGATATCAGGCGGTCGCGATAGCGCGTCACCAGGCGCCCCGCTTGCTCGGCGTGCAGCACCACTTCGGAGGATGGGTCGCCCGGGGTCCTGAGAATCCGTGCAAAGCGCTGCCCTTCTTCGACGAAATCCCCCAGCTCTTTTTCGAAGATCAGCACGCCGGGTTGCGGCGCGATGATGGTTTCCATGTGACCCATTTCCACCGCCTCGACAGGCCAGTCGGCAGGCGCCACTGACTCATCGATGACGCCACAACTGCACAGCCAGTTGTACAGCCCTTCGGCATCCGATTGCGCGAAACGGTCGCTGACATCGCCCTGCCCGCGCAGCTCCAGTGTTGCCGCCATGCGCTGCCCGGTGACGCCTTCGTGCAACCACGGGGCAATGATGGTCTCTTCGAAGGAGCCATCGCCGCCGTCATCCCAGATGATCGCGACATCCATCTTCATCGCCGCCGCCAGTTCACGGCCACGGGGCCAGAAACTGCGGTGCACGTAGAGGTATGGCAAAGCCTCGTCATCGGTGTGCAGGTCGAGCATCACATCGGCCGGGGCGGCCAGTTGCACCAGTTGTTTCTGCCATTGCTGGACGCAGGTCGACGGTCGCTCCATGGCCGCCGACTGGTCGAACGCGCGATTGAAGTTATGCCCGGTGGCGTCATGGAAACGCCCGAGAATCCGCCCTTGGCGAAACTGCCCGATGCCCAGCGGATTGGCCTGCGGTACGACGGTGATGTTGCCTTTGAGCCGGCCTTGGGTCTCGACGACCTGAAGCCGTTGCATCAGCAGGTGCAGGACCAGCATCCCGGCGATTTCATCGGCGTGCACGCCGGCCTGCAGGTGCACGTTCGGCCCGCTGCCATCGCCGGCATAACGCCAGGCGCCGACCTGCACGGCATCACCATTGTTGTTGCGAACACTGAATGAAATATCCTGCGGCATTGGCTTTCCCTCCCGTCATGAACGTTGAAAACGTTGTATCGCTGCTGTCGAGGCTGGTGATTGAACAGACGTTCAACTAAGCTCGGCAACGTGGAACCCATCCAAGGACAGCCTCGTGACAACCGATGCCCCGAAAAACCGCCGCGCTGAACCCGATGACCGCCGCGAAATGCTGGTCGCCGCCACCCTGCGCTGCCTGGGCCGCGACGGTCACGCCGGGATATCCGTGCGCCGCATTGCCACCGAGGCCGGGGTGTCCGTGGGTTTGCTCAACCATCACTTCGGCAGCATCGAGGCCCTGATCGCGGAAACCTACTAGCGGCTCGCGAGCGAACTGACCACGGCCCTGCAGCAGGAAATCGAGCAGGCCGAAACACCCGCGCAAAAGATCGATGCCTTTCTGGTCGGCTCGTTCTCGCCCAGGGTCATGGACCCGAAACTGCTCGGTGTGTGGGTGGTGTTCTGGAGCCTGATCCGCCACTCCGATCACGTCAGCCAGTCCCACGAAAAAAGCTACCGCGCCTACCTTGATCTGATCCGCCAGTTGCTCGACGGGCTGGCGGCCAGCGAAGGCTTCGTGATTCACGACACCCGTCTGGCGGCCATCGGCTTATCGGCGATGCTCGACGGTCTCTGGCTCGAGTGGTGCCTCAACCCCGAGACCTTCAGCGCCGCCAACGGGCTCCATATCTGCCGTTGCTGGATAAAGGGGCTGCGTCACGGAGCATTCGGCACCGACGACGTCCTGTGACGAATGCCGGCCGAAGATCATCGCCAGGGTGCCACTGACGGCGATCAGCCCGGCACCGATCATCAGCGACGTATCCATCAGCGTGCCCCAGACCAGGCTCGACAGCGCAAACGCCCAGATCAGCCCGGTGTATTCGAACGGCGCGAGCAAGGTCGCGGTGGCGCGGCGGAAACTGGCGAACAACAGGAACTGGCCGATGCCACCCACCAGTCCGGCGCCGAGCATCCCCAGCCAGGCGGGCGTCGGCGACGGCGTGTGAGTCCATGGCAACGCGACCGTCATGCACATCACGAACACCACGTTGGTGATCAGCATCTGCTCCAGCACTGACGTCTGCTCATCCACCTGGCGCAACTGGATGTAGGTGAACGCCCAGCACATCGCCGCCAGCAGGGTCAGGACGATCGGCAACGGGTCGGTCATGTTGTCAGGGCGACAGGCAATGACCACCCCGACAAAACCGACGATCAGGCTGAACCACTGCCAGCCGCTGGCACGCTCCTTGAGAATCACCGCCGCCAGCACCGTGACCATGATCGGCGCGGAAAAATACAGGGTGGTCATCTCGGCCAGGGTCAGGTCCCTGGCCGCCGTGTAGTACAGCACCCAAGCCACGATCGAGAGCAAACCGCGCACCACCAGCAAGCGCCGGCTCGGCGAGTGCCAGGCCCGCTGAATCAGACGCAGGCGCCCGGCCAGCAACACCGCGGCGACCACCACCAGGCTGCGCCAGAACAGGATGGTCACCACAGAATAATCGGCCACCAACCATTTGATGACCGCATCCTGCAAGGCCAGGAACGCGTAGCCCAGGGTGCACAGGCCAATGCCCTGCAGCGAACGGTCGACCGTTGGCGAACTCATCAGGCTGACCTGCGCACGGGCGTCCCGCGCCGCTCGGCAAAGGCAAACAGCGCTTCGATCAGGAACGTCAGGCAGACGTACACACCGGCCACCAGCAACAAGGGTTCGTACACCTGCAGGGTTTGTGCGCGGACCACGTTGGCGGCGCCGAGCAGATCGATCACGGCGATGGTCGAGGCCAGCGCCGTGGACTTGAGCAGCATCACGGTTTCCCCGGCCAGGGTCGGCAACAACAGGCGCATCGCCCGGGGCAAGCGCACCCGCAGCAAGGACTGGCGCGCGGTCATGCCAAACGCCGAGGCCGCTTCCATTTCGCCCTTCGGCACCGCCAGCAGGCCACCGCGAATCACTTCGCCGACATAAGCCCCGACCGATACCACCAGGGCGAACACGATGTACCAGTAGCCGTCGCGCAGGTATGGCCAGAGGAAACTGCCGCGAATCAGCGGGAACTGGGCAAACAGGCTGCCCAGGCCGTAGTAGAAAATGTAGATCTGGATCAGCAACGGCGTGCCGCGGGTCACGCTGGTGTAGAACAGGCTGACCTTGGCGATCACCTTGTTTTTCGAGATCCGCGCCAGCGCCACCAGGATTGCCAGGACAAAACCGAACACACTGGAGATCAACAGGATCGCGAGGGTGGTTTGCAGCCCCCGGCCCAACAGTGCCGCGTATTCAACTATCCACGCTGGAATCATTTCATTCTCTCTGCCGGTTCAGTCAACAAGAGGCATCCAGCGACGAATGCGTCGCTCCAACCGTCCCGAAAGATAGTTCGACGCCATCGTCACCGCGTAATACAACGCGGCAGCAGTGAGGTAGAACAACAGATAGTGGCGCGTCGACCCCGCGCCTTGCTTGGCGGTGTACAGCAGCTCGTTGGTGCCGACCACGCTGATCAGCGCACTGTCCTTGATCAGGTTGATCCACAGGTTGGCCATCCCGGCCATGGCATAAGGTGCCATGATCGGCAGCGTGACCCGACGGAACAGACCGAAACCGTTCAGGCCGAACGCCTTGGCCGCTTCGATCTGGCCGAAGGGGATCGCCTGGATCGCCGCGCGGAAAATTTCCGAGGCGTAGGCGCCCTGCACCAGCCCCAGCACCACGATGGCTGCCAGCGGACCGCTGACATTCACCACGCCGTAGCCAAGTCGGAGCATCAGCGAATTGAGGAGCATGGAGCCGACGTAGTACAGCAACAGAATCAACAGCAACTCCGGAACCGCCCGAAACAACGTGGTGTAGCCGCGCATCAGAGCTGCAATCGGCTTCGGCGCGCCAAGCTTGAGGCACGCCACCACCAGCCCGATGGCCAGCCCGAGCACAAAGGCCCCGGCGGAAATCTGCAGGGTCATCCAGAGCCCCTTCAACAGCGCACTGCCCCATCCCTGTTCGGTGAAATTGATCAGATCGAACATTGCCGGCATTTCGTTCTCCAGTAAAAACACCACCGGACCTTGTAGGAGCGAGCCTGCTCGCGAAAAACGTCAACAATGACGCGGTCACTCAGAAGCACCGCGGCGCACTGGCGTCCATTGCGAGCAAGCTCGCTCCTACAGGGGATTGCGTTCAGTTCATCAGAACGCAGGTTTCACACTGGTGCCGAAGTAGCTTTGGGAGAGGTCGTCGTAGTCCTTGCTCGCCAGCAATTGCTGGATGGCCTTGTCGAGCCTGGCCTTGAGTTCGGTGTCGTCCTTGCGCAAGCCGGCCCCCACGCCTTTACCGAAGATCGGGTCATAAGGCACGTTGCCGAGGTAGGCCAGGTCCTTGGCATCCGGGGTCTTGACGAACGCGGCCATGGCGGTGCCATCGGCCATCATCAGGTCGATGCGGCCGGCAATCAGGTCGGCGTTGGCCGAGTCCTGGGTGTCGTAGTACTTAACGTCGGCGATTTTTTCGTAGTAGGTCTTCAGGTAACTGGCGCTCACGGTCGAGTTCTGCACGCCGATGATCTTGCCCTTGAGGTCATCCGGGTACTTCTTCACCGACGACTCTTTCGGGCCGACGACGGCAATCGCCGAATCGTAGTAGGCCTTGCTGAAGGCGATCTGTTTTTCGCGTTCTTCGGTCACCGACATCGAGGAAAAAATCACGTCGATCTTCTTCGCCAGCAGCGACGGAATGATGCCGTCCCACGCCACTTCCTTGATCTCGCAATCGGCTTTCATTTCGCTGCACAGCTTATGGATCAGGTCGACTTCAAAACCCTTCCATTCACCGTTGGCCTGCTTCTCTGTGTACGGCGGATAGGGTTCGGCTGCCACCGCGAACCTGATCGGCTGCGCCTGTGCCGCACTCATGCCGGCCAGCAATACACAGGCCGCACCGGTCAACCAGTTTGCAAAACGTCGATTTCCCATGTTGTTTTCCCGTCTTTTTATGATGAGTTAGCGAGTCTGATGAGCATTGACGAATTGTCGGCAACGCTCGCTGCGTGGGTGTACGAACACTTCGTCCGGCGAACCGGTTTCCTCGATCAGCCCTTGATGCAGGAAGGCGACTTTGGAAGAGACATCGCGTGCGAACGCCATTTCATGAGTCACGAGGATCATGGTCCGGCCTTCTTCGGCGAGGGAGCGGATCACCCGCAGCACTTCCCCGACCAGCTCCGGGTCGAGTGCCGAGGTGGGTTCATCGAACAGCATGACCTTGGGCCGCATGGCCAGGGCCCGGGCGATGGCCACCCGTTGTTGCTGTCCCCCGGAGAGAAACGCCGGGTACTCGTTGCGCTTGGCCGCCAGCCCGACGCGTTCGAGCAGGGCTTCGGCCCGTTCCGTGGCCTCCGCACGGCTTTCACGCAGGACCTGGGTCGGCGCTTCGATGAGGTTCTCCAGCACCGTGCGATGGGGCCAGAGGTTGAAGTTCTGGAACACCATGCCCAGGCTGGACCTTATGCGCACCAGCTGTTTGGCGTCCGACACCAGCGGTGCGCCGGGACGATTCTGGTTGAGGTGAATGCTTTCGCCATCGACCAGGATGCGTCCCTGGTCCGGCACTTCGAGCATGTTGATGCAGCGCAGCAAGGTACTTTTGCCCGAGCCGCTGGCACCGATCAGGGAGATCACTTCACCCTCGCGGGCGGTCAGGGAAACGCCCTTGAGCACTTCGATATTGCCGAAGCGTTTGTGCAGGCGATCGACCTCGATCATCGTCTTGGCCGCGGCAGGTTCGACGGTTGCGGTACTGGTCACCGTGCCGATCACCGGTCTCGGCGCTTCGCCGTCGAGCACCCGCACAAAATCGCGAATGCGCCGGCAGGCCTGGGCCAGTCGCTCTTCACTCAGGGTGAACGAAAGCCGTACAAACCCCTGGGCCGGCTCACCGAACGCCGCCGCATCCAGCACCGAGACACCGGCTTCGCGCAGCAGGCGCCAGGCGAATTCCAGCGACGTCAGGCCGGTGCCACGCACGTCCACCAGCACGAACATGCCGGCATCGGGGTTGAGCACGCTGATGCCCGGGCAATCGGCCAGGCCGGACACCACCAGATCGCGGCGCCGACGATAGATCTCGCGCATGCCGTGGGTGACTTCATCAAAGGACTGCACGGCCTTGAGCGCTGCTTCCATGACAAACCCGGGCAGGCCGTACAGCATGCTCAGCACCAGGGTTTCGACATGATTGACCAGGGCTTCGTTGGCCACGACCCAGCCGATGCGCCAACCGGTCATGGCATGGGATTTCGACAGGCTGCCGATCACCACGCAGCGCTCGGCCATGCCCGGCAACGCCGCCAGGCAGAGGTGTTCGCGCTCGTAGGCGAGGCTCTCGTAGACCTCGTCGACCACCACCCACAGGTCATGGGCGATGGCGAGGTCGGCGATGGCTTGCAGCTCTTCGCGGCCCAGCACCACGCCAGTGGGATTGTTCGGGTTGGAGAAGAAAATTGCCCGGGTACGTGGGGTAATCGCCTTGGCCAACACGGCGGCATCGAGGCGAAAACCCGAGTCCGCCGCACAGGGCACCCGCACCAGCGTGGCGCCGGACGCCTTGAGCGTCGCTTCGTAGGTCACGTACATCGGATCGAAGGCGATCACTTCGTCGCCGGCACCGAGCAGGCACATCGAGGTGGCAAACAAGGCGTTCTGCGCACCTGCCGTCAGAATGACGTTCGACGCCTGCAGTTCGCGGTCGCTCAGTTGGCTGTAGCGGCCGGCGATGGCCTCGCGCAAGGCCTCGCGGCCAGCGATTTCGGTGTAGTGGGTATCCCCTTCGCGCAAGGCGTGGATGGCGGCGTCGGTAATGAAATCGGGGGTGGGGAAATCCGGGTCACCGACGCTGAGGATGATCACGTCCTCTCCGTTGCGCTGTGCCGCATTGGCCGCGTAGTGAATATCCCAGGCGGCAACGCCCTGGCCACTGATCCGCTCAACAAAGGGTGAAAACCGCATGCCAGTGCCTCGTTCGAGTTGAAGAAACGCAAGCCCGCAACCAGCCGGGGGAAGGTGACCCCAACATAGTCGAGACTGAACAGTCGTTCAACAGAAAACTCGTGAGGCTTCGCGTTCAGCGCAAACAGGTCGTTTTCACGACAGTCGCGCCGTTTTTCAGCACGAGGTTGCCAGGCGCCGTGACACCCATTGACTGAGCGTGCCAATGACCAGCGCAACGACAACCAGCGCCGCCGCGACGGCGAACGTGACCCGCATCCCCTGCACAACCGCTTCCGGTGGTGCTTGCACAATGTTGCTGCTGGCTGTGGCGAAGGCGAACACCGCGCCCATCACGCAAGCGCCGGTGATCAACCCCAGGTTGCGTGACAGACCGAGCAGACCGGAGATCACGCCACGTTGCTGCGGCGCAATGTCCGACATCACAGCGGTATTGTTCGCCGCCTGGAACAGCGCATAGCCGGCCGTGAGCACCATCAGCGGCGCGAGGTAGCCGAGTACGCCGACGCTCGTCGGCACGGCCGGCAGGATGGCAGCGCCGGCCAACATGGCAATCAGCCCGGCCGCGCTCGAACGCTGCGCGCCCAGTCGGTCGACCAACCACCCGGAGGGCACACCGGCCAATGCCGCCACCAGCGGGCCGGCCGACATCACCAGTCCGACACTCGCCGCCTTCAAACCCAGCGCCCCCGACAGATAGAAGGGGCCGACCACCAGGGTGGCCATGACAACCGTGGTCACCAGGGTGCTCATGGCGAACCCCGCGCTCAGCAGCGGATTGCGCAACATCGTCAGTTTGACCAGCGGCGACGCGGCCGTCTGCTCGACGAACACGAACAGAATCAAGCCGATCACCGCGACCAGCAGCAGCGCCGTATTGAGCGGACCGAAGCTGCCGTGCCCAAGGGTCATGGCCAGCGTGTAGGCCAGCAGGGTCAGGACCAATACCAGCGTGCCGAGTGCGTCGAAATCTGGCCGAGTGGACGTCATCTCGTGGCGATCCTGCGGCAAAAAGCGCCAGGCGAACCCGAGCGCCAAGACACCCAAGGGTACATTGAGCAGAAAAATCCCCTGCCAGCCCACCTTTGCGATCAACACGCCGCCAAGCGTCGGCCCCAGGGAAGTGCCGACTGCCGACATCGTGCCGAGCACGCCCATCGCGCTGCCCATCTTTTCCTTGGGCACTGCCGCGCTCACCAGTGCCATGGACAACGCCATCATGGTGGCCGCGCCGACGCCCTGTATGGCCCGGGCAGCAATCAGCAGCCACAGACTGGACGCCATTGCGCACAGGATCGAGGCAAGGGTAGACAGCGCAATGCCGATCAGCAGCAACCGCCGCCGCCCAATGAGATCGCCGAGCCGGCCAACGCTGACGATCAACACCGTGATGCTCAGCAAGTAGGCGAGCACCACCCACTGCACGGCCTGGAACGACGCTGAAAACGCCTCGGCCAATACCGGTAGTGCAACGTTGGCAATGCTGGTGCCCAGGGACGACAGCAACATGGATAACGACAGGCTGGCCAAGGCTCCCCGAATCGATATGGACTTCATTCTCTCGCGACTCCGCAAATAGGTTGTCCCGAGCCTAATCCCGGCCATAACATGGCGGAAGACGCAACATTTGCAGTTTATATGTGCATACAACGCCTCCACTCCCACAGGAACTGATCCAATGCCAGACCTGAATCTGCTGATCACCCTCAATGTGCTGCTGGAGGAAGGCAGCGTGGCCCGGGCGGCGCAGCGATTGCACTTGAGCCCGTCAGCCATGAGCCGGGCGCTGGCACGATTGCGCGAAACCACGGGCGATCCGCTGCTGGTGCGCGCCGGGCGCGGGCTGGTTCCCACGCCTCGGGCGCTGGAGTTGCGTGAGCGCGTCGGTGTGCTCGTGCAGGACGCCGAAGCCGTCCTGCGCCCCGCCGAGGCGCTCGATCTCGCTCAACTGACCCGCACATTCACCCTGCGCACCAGCGACGGCTTCGTGGAGAATTTCGGACCGCAACTGATCGCCCGCATCAACGAAGAGGCGCCCGGTGTCCGCTTGAATTTCGTGCAGAAGCTGAACAAGGACAGCACCTTGCTGCGCGAAGGCTCGGTGGACCTGGAAACCGGTGTGATCGGCGAATCGACCAGCCCGGAAGTACGTACCCGGATGCTGTTTCGCGATCGGTTCATTGGCGTCGTGCGCAAGGGGCACCCACTGACTCAAGGTGCAATGACAGCTGTGCGCTATGCCGACGCCCGGCACGTTCTGGTTTCACGCCGGGGTCACGAAAAAGGCGTCATGGACGACGCCTTGAATGAGCTGGGATTGAAGCGGGACATCATCACCATCGTCGCCGGTTTCTCGTCTGCGATTGCATTGGCGCGGGCTTCAGACCTGGTCGCCAGCGTACCGCAGCGGCACGTCGGCAACCTCTGCCAGGGGATGCATTGCTTTGCCCTGCCGTTCCCCACGCCACCTATCACTGTGTCGATGCTGTGGCACCCGCGCATGGACGCCGACCCGGCCCATCGCTGGCTACGCGGTTGTGTGTGGGAGGTTTGCAGTCAATAACGCCACCGGAAAACTGAGTGTGGAACGCCCGGCTTGATCGCCACATCCTCCCCGGTCGAAGGCATTCAAGCGATTTGTATCGAACTGTATTCCCCCCGGCCACCTTACACAGCGATACAAATCCGCCAGGTTCAGGACATATGTGCAGTACATGGAAATGAAAAAGTTGGGCGCATCGGAAACGCAGGTTTTCCGAGCATTCCAGCGACCCACTGACAGGAAAAACCACCATGATCAATGCAATCGATACCGTGCTGTACACCGGCAAGACCCACACCACCGGCGGCCGCGATGGTCAGGCGCGCAGCACCGATGGACGTCTGGACATCAAGCTTTCGCCTCCCGGCTCTTCAGGTGCCGGCACCAATCCTGAGCAACTGCTGGCGGCGGGTTGGTCGGCTTGTTTCATCGGGGCGATGGGCAAGGCGGCCGTCGCGCTGAAGGTGACCTTGCCGAGCGACGTTGCGGTGGATGCCGAAATCGATCTGGGCAAGTCCGAAAACGCTTTCTTCCTTCAAGCCCGTCTGAATGTCAGCCTGCCGGGCCTGGACCCGACCATCGCACGCACCGTGGTGGAAATGGCGCATCAGACTTGCCCGTACTCCAAAGCGACGCGCGGCAACATCGACGTCGAAATCAATCTGGTTTGACCGATGCAAAAAAGCCTGGCCTGACGTCTTGATACCGGTCAGGCCAGGCTTTTTGAACACCGCAATTGCTGTAGGAGCGAGCTTGCTCGCTCCTACAATAGACCTCTGCCATTCACCTACTCCTTCAGGATCAGCAGCGGTTCGCCTTTCTTCACGATGTAGGTCGCCAGTTCCGAGGCCTTGCCTCCACCCACGTTCTTCGCCACATGGGCGACGCCTTCAGGGATGTACAACGAATCGCCGGCCTTGAGCGTCACCGGTGCCCGCCCTTCCAGTTGATACTCGAAGGTGCCGCTGATCACGTGTGCCACCTCGACGCCCGGGTGAGCATGCTTGGGCGAAGTCACGCCGGAATCGAAGTCCACGAGTACTTGAAGGACTTCGCGATCGACGGCGCCAAGGTCTTCGCGTACCAGGTCGGTGCGATGCAGGCCCTGCTGCCAGCTTTTCATCGCCGGGGCCGGCTGTGCTTCCTGGGCTTGAGCCAGGCTCGCTGCGGTGGCGAGCCCTGCGGCGGCCAGGATCATGCCAAGCTTGCCGAGGGTGTGACGGGGATGAGTACGCAACATTGTCTTTCCTCCAGTTGAACCACGCCAGGCCGCGCCGAAAGTGGCGCGATGCCGGTGGTGCCATTTGAAGGCCGCCGTGTATCGCCCGGGTGTCGGGAAACGCCGGTTTTGTATGCCTGGGTAACGGCGGGCATCGCCGATACCTATTGATACAAACCCATGGATACAAACCTACGGATACAAACCCGCCGCTGCCGGCACGTCGCGGGTCTACTGCCCCGCCGTTCCCGGATCGGCCCCGCGACTGCCCTTGAACGCATCGCGCCGGGCGTTGCGTTCGGCGACATAGGCTGCACTTGGTTGACTGATCAGGTCTGCGCGGCGCAAGGGCTGCCCGCAATGCACGCACAACGGCCCGAGTCCGGCCGACTCGCCGCAGCTGCGGTGGGTATACACCACCGCCAACCCTTCCTCGGGCGATTTGCACCAGGTTTCGCCCCAGGCCCGCAGCGCCAGGATCACCGAGTAGAACGCATCGCCTTTTTCCGTGAGGTGATATTCGTAGCGTTTTGGCCGTTCGCTGTAGGCCCGACGCGCGATGATTCCGTCCGCTTCCATGCTCTTCAAACGCGCCGCGACCATTTGCGGCGTACCGCCGGTCTGCGCCTGGATGTCGTCAAAACGATGGCTGCCCATGAACAGTTCGCGCAGCACCAGCACCGTCCAGCGGTCGCCCACGACGGATTCGGCCCGGGAAATCGGACACAGGGTTTCAGAAACGGTTTTTTTCACCGACATGCGGTATTGCCTCTTTCCTAGTTACTATGATTATCATATCTACGTGAATTCCGAGCAACTACACTTCACCATCCACCGGTTATTTTGCGGAGAACCGTCATGTCCAACGCTACCTACCCTTTTGATCGGACTGCTTATCTGCTGGTTGATCCTTACAACGATTTTCTTGCTGACAAGGGCAAGGTCTACCCCCACATCGAACCGATCGCCGAGCAAGTCGGCTTGCTCGACAACCTGCGCACCCTCGACCGCGCAGTGCGTGCCTGCGGCATTCAGGTGGTCATCGTACCGCACCGGCGCTGGGAAAAAGGCGACTACGAAAGCTGGGACCACCCTACCCCGAACCAATGCAAGATCATGCATGGGCATCACTTCGCACGCGGCGAATGGGGCGGCGAATGGCACCCCGATTTCGCACCGAAGGACGGCGACATCATTGCCCAGGAACATTGGGGCTCCAGCGGCTTTGCCAACACCGATCTCGATCTGCGCCTCAAGCAAAAAGGCATCACCCATGTGATCGTTGTGGGACTGCTGGCCAATACGTGTATCGAATCGACCGCCCGCTATGCCTCGGAACTCGGTTACCACGTGACACTAGTGCGTGATGCGACCGCCGCCTTCAAGCCGGAAATGATGCACGCCGCCCATGAGCTGAACGGTCCCACCTTCGCTCACGCCATCGTGACCACCGATGAACTCGTTGCCGCGCTGGCACAGGCAGGTGCGTGATGCAGTTGACTGGCAACCTGCTGATCGGCGCCAGGGATGTCGCCTCCAGCGAAGGCACCCTGCACGCGCTCAACCCCGCGACCAACCAACCGATTGAACCGGCGTTTGCGCTGGGCAGCGTGGCCGACGTCGACTGCGCCGCGGTCCTCGCCGACGAGGCGTTCGATGTTTACAGTCATACCTCGCTCGCCGTCCGGGCGGCGTTTCTCGAGTGCATCGCCGACAACCTCGACAGGGTCCGCGAGGCGCTGGCGGCACGGGCCGCCCTTGAAACCGGCCTGCCCGAGGCGCAACTGCAAGGCGAGGCAATCAAGGCGGCCACCCAGTTCCGCCAGTTCGCCGATGTCGTGCGCAAGGGGCGTTTCCTGCAACTGGCCATCGACCCCGCACAACCCGAGCGCCAGCCACGCCCGCGCATGGACCATCGCCTGCAAAAAATCGCCATCGGCCCGGTGGCGATCTTCGGTGCGAGCAACTTTCCCATTGCCTATTCGGTGGCCGGTGGCGATACCGCCTCGGCGCTGGCAGCCGGCGCGACCGTGATTCTCAAGGCACACAACGCACATCCCGGAGCCTCGGAAATACAGGCCCGCGCCATTCGTGAAGCGGTACAGGCATGTGGACTGCCCGAAGGCGTGTTCTCGATGGTGCGGGGCAGCGGCAATGCCATCGGCGAGGCGCTGGTCGATCATCCGCTGATCAAGGCCGTAA
The DNA here is from genome assembly GCF_002113025.1 of Pseudomonas sp. B28(2017). Classification (GTDB taxonomy): domain Bacteria; phylum Pseudomonadota; class Gammaproteobacteria; order Pseudomonadales; family Pseudomonadaceae; genus Aquipseudomonas. Next base: position 137,952 of record NZ_NEJH01000009.1, read on the forward strand.
CCTTCACCGGTTCCGAACAGGGTGGCATGGCGCTGTATCGACGCGCGCAACAACGCCCCGAGCCGATTCCGGTCTTCGCCGAAATGACCAGCGTCAACCCGACTTTCATCCTGCCCCGGGCACTCGCCGAACGGGGTGCGCAGATCGGCGATGGTTTTGCCGAACGTATGCTGGTCAACGTCGGGCAAGCCTGCCTCAAACCGGCGATCCTGATTGCCATCGAAGGTGCAGGGTTTGCAGCACTGCGCCACGCCATGAGCAAACGCGTGAGCGAGGCTCCGGCACGCACGATGCTGACACCGGGCATCCATGGCGCGTACCTGAAGGGCCTCGGCAACATGGAGAACGCCGGCGCCCGCCTCGTCGCCGTTGGCTCGACATCCACCGCTGAAGTCGATGGCCGCTCGGCGCTGTTCGAAGTCGATGGCCAGCGCTTTCTCGCCGAACAGGCGCTTGCACAGGAGGTATTCGGCCCGTCCGCGCTGCTGGTGAAGGTCAGGGATGAAGAAGAACTGTTACGGGTAGCGCGCTCATTCAAGGGGCAACTCAGTGCGACCCTGCATCTTGAACAGGACGATTGGCCCCTGGCCCGTCGCGTGCTGCCAACCCTGGAACGACGAACCGGGCGCATCGTGGTCAACGCCTTCGCCCATCCGCAGGAAGTGTGTTTTGCCACCGTGCATGGCGGGCCGTTTCCGGCCACTTCGGACAGCCGCTTTACCTCAGTGGGCATGACCTCCATCGAACGCTTCCTGCGCCCGGTGGCCTACCAGGGCTTTCCGGATGCCCTGCTGCCAGAGCCCCTGCGCGAGGGCAATCCCTTGGGGCTGCCGCGCCTTGTGAACGGTCATTAAACGAAAAATGCCATTGCGTTAACTTGTAGGAGCGAGCTTGCTCGCTCCTACAACCACAACAACAGGCCAGTCAGTTGTTTTTCGCCAGCCGGGTTTCACCGCTGTCCCAACCGCCGCCCAGGGATTTGTAGATCGCAACAATGGCCCGGTACTGGTCGGTTTCACCCAGTGCCTGGGCATCCTCGGCGTTCAACCGTTCACGTTGGGCGTCCAGCAACACCAGATAATCCACCACCCCTTCCTTGTATTGCGTCGCCGCCAGGTCGGCCGCCGCACGACTCGATTCGCTTTGCTTGATCAGCGACAGCAAGCGTTGCTGGCGTTTGCCGTAGTCGCTGAAGGCATTTTCCGACTCTTCCAGTGCGAGCAGTACCTGTTGCTCATAAGTCGCCAATGCCCCCTCGGCGTCAGCGTTTGCGCCACGGATTCGCGCTCGCACACTGCCCAGGTCAAACGCGGCCCAGGTGATGCTCGGCCCCAGGCTCCAGGCGCGGGCGGCACTGGAGCCGATTTGTGAACCACGCCCCGCCGTGAACCCCAGGAACCCGCTCAAACTCACCCGTGGAAACAGGTCTGCGGTGGCCACACCGACATCGGCCGTCGAAGCCGCCAACCGGCGCTCTGCCGCGAGCACATCCGGGCGCCGGTGCAACAGCTCGCCAGGGTCGCCAATCGGCAACGCCTTGGCGATGGCCGGCAAGTCCTTTGGACTCAAGTCGATGCTCAGCGTGTCCGGGCGTTCACCCAGCAGCGTTGCGATGCGATTTTTGTGATGCACCTGCTCCGCTTGCAGTTGCGGCACGCTGGCCTCGACGGCCGCCAACCGGGCATCGGCACGCACCACGTCGAGTTCGTTACCTACGCCGGCGTCGCGCAGGCTCACCGTCACGGTGCGCGATTCACTCTGGTTCTTGAGGTTGGCCAGGGCGATTTTTTCCCGCAGTTGCGCACCGCGCAGCTGACCATAGGCATCCACCAGTTCGGCGATCATGCTCACCCGCAGCTGGTAAAGGTCCGCCGCCGTGGCGTCTTCCCGGGCATCGCTGGATTCCAGTTCGCGCTGGATGCGCCCGAACAGGTCGATCTCCCAGGCCATGTCCAGGCCCAGATCGTAGCGTTCGGTGTTGACCCGGTGCTCGGTCAGACCCGGCACCTGCGACTTGCCCTGCAGACTGCTGACCCGACTGGTGACCACCGGCAGGTTGTCGTTGCTGACGTCGTCGCGGATGGCCCGGGCGGCTTTCCAGCGGGCGAAGGCCACGCGCAGATCGCGGTTGCCATCAAGCGCTTTGCCGACCAGCTGGTTCAGTGTGGGGTCATCGAACTGCTGCCACCACAGCGTTTCGAAACGTGTTTGATCGTAGTTGGCCCCTTGTGCCGAGACGACATGGGCAGGCGCCGTGTCCGGGGTTTTGTAATCCGGCCCGACCGTGCATGCCGCCAACGCGGTGACCAACAGACTCGGTAAAAACAGCTTGAATGCATTCATCAGTGTGCCTCCGAATCATTAACGTTGAGCGAGTGAACCCGGGCCGCCTTGCGTGCGGTTTTACGTTCGATGTAGCGACGAATCAGGACGAAGAACACCGGCGTCAGCAGCAACCCGAAGAAGGTCACCCCGAGCATCCCGGAGAACACGGCGACCCCCATGGCACGACGCATTTCCGAACCGGCTCCGGTGGACGTCACCAACGGGATCACCCCCATGATGAAAGCGATTGAGGTCATCAGGATCGGCCGCAGACGCATGCGGCAGGCATCCAGCACGGCGTCCAGCGGCGACAGGCCCTGGTCCTGCCGGTCCTTGGCGAACTCGACGATCAGGATCGCGTTCTTGCACGCCAGGCCCACCAGTACGATCAAGCCGATCTGAGTGAAGATGTTGTTATCGCCCTTGGAAATGATCACCCCGGCAATCGCTGACAATAGCGTCATCGGTACGATCAGGATCACCGCCAGCGGCAGGCTCCAGCTTTCATACAGTGCCGCCAACACCAGGAACGCCAGCAGGACGCAGAGCGGGAACACCAGCAACGCGGTATCGCCGGACAAGATCTGCTGGTAGGTCAGGTCGGTCCATTCGTAGGTCATGCCGTTGGGCAGTTCTTCCTTGAGCAGTTTCTCGATGGCTTTCTGGGCCTGGCCGGAGCTGAAACCGGGTGCCGCCGCGCCGTTGATTTCCGCACTGATGAAGCCGTTGTAGTGCATGACTCGATCAGGCCCCGACGTCGGGCTGACCTTGATGAATGTGGCGAGCGGGATCATTTCTCCATGGTCGTTACGCACCTTCAACTGGCCGATCTGCTCCGGCTCCAGACGGAACTGCTGGTCGGCCTGAACGTTGACCTGATAGGTGCGGCCGAAACGGTTGAAGTCGTTGGCATACAGCGACCCCAGGTACACCTGCAAGGTATCGAAGATATCGCTGACGGCGACGCCGTGAGTCTTGGCTTTTTCCCGGTCGATCGCGGCGTCGACCTGCGGTACGTTCACCGTGAAACTGGTGAACAGGTTGGCCAGCTCCGGAACGCTGCGGCTCTTGGCGATGACGTTCATGGTCTCTTTATACAGGGCTTCATACCCCAGGTTACCGCGGTCTTCGATCTGCAGTTTGAACCCGCCGATGGTGCCCAACCCTTGAACAGGCGGTGGCGGGAACACGGCGATATAAGCGTCCTGAATGCTGCCGAATTTGGCGTTCAGTGACGCGGAAATCGCCTTTGCCGACAGACTCGGGTCTTTGCGTTCATCGAAGGGCCGCAAGCCGATGAAGGCGATACCTGCGTTCGGGCTGTTGGTGAAACCATTGATTGACAGCCCCGGGAACGCCACCGCGCTGTCGAAACCCGGCTCGCTCATGGCGATGGTGCTCATGCGACGGATCACCGACTCCGAGCGATCAAGGCTGGCGGCGTCCGGCAGTTGCGCGAAAGTCACCAGGTATTTTTTATCCTGGGTCGGCACGAAACCGGTCGGCGTGGTACTGAAGCCCATGTACGTCATGGCGATCAGCCCGGCATACACCAGCAAGGCCACGCTGCTGCCACGAATGACCTTGGCGACGGCAACCACATAGCCATGGCTGGCCTTTTCGAATACACGGTTGAAGGGTTTGAACAGCCAGCCACCGAACAGACGATCCAGCACTTTGGAGAAACGGTCTTTCGGCGCGCCGTGGGCCTTGAGCAATACCGCGGCCAATGCCGGCGACAGGGTCAAGGAGTTGAACGCCGAGATCACCGTCGAGATGGCAATGGTCAGGGCGAACTGCTTGTAGAACTGCCCGGTCAAGCCCGAGATAAACGCTGCCGGCACGAACACCGCGCACAACACCAGTGCCGTGGCGATGATCGGGCCGGTCACCTCGCCCATGGCTTTCTTGGTGGCCTCGATCGGCTCGAGGCCCAACTCGATGTTGCGCTCGACGTTCTCCACCACCACGATCGCATCATCGACCACGATACCGATCGCCAGCACCAGGCCGAACAGCGACAGGGCATTGAGCGAGAAACCGAACAAATGCATCACGGCAAACGTGCCGATCAACGACACCGGCACGGCGACCAGTGGAATGATCGAGGCGCGCCAGGTTTGCAGGAACAGGATCACCACCAGCACCACCAGAATCAGTGCTTCGAACAGCGTGTGAACCACTGCTTCTATCGAACTGCGGACGAAGATGGTCGGATCGTAGACGATCTCGTAGTCCATGCCCTCCGGGAAGCTCTGCTTCAGCTCGGCCATCTTCGCCCGCACCTGGTCGGAGACGTCGATCGCATTGGAACCCGGCCGCTGGAAGATTGGCATCGCCACCGCTTCCTGGTTATTGAGCAGTGCGCGCAGGGCGTACTGGTTGGAGCCAAGCTCAATCCGCGCAATGTCCTTGAGGCGAGTGATCTCGCCGTCCGGACCACTGCGGACAATCACGTTCTCGAACTCCTCCTCGGTGACGAGCCGCCCCTGGGAGTTGATCGACATCTGGAAGCTCGTGGCGTTGGGCGCAGGCGGTGCACCCAGTTGGCCGGCAGCAACCTGACGGTTCTGTTCGCGGACCGCGTTGACGACGTCGGTTGCAGTGAGGTTGCGTGAAGCGGTCTTGTTCGGATCGAGCCAGATACGCAGCGAGTAGTCGCCGATACCGAACATCTTCACGTCACCGATACCGTTCAGGCGCGACAGCTCATCCTTGACGTTGAGGATCGCGTAGTTGGACAGGTACAGCATGTCGTAACGCTTGTCCGGCGAGGTCAGGTGCACCACCATCGTCAGCTCGGGCGATGCCTTGTCCACGGTGATACCGATCCGCGTCACTTCTTCGGGAAGTTTTGGCTCGGTGCGCGTGACACGGTTCTGTACCTGCACCTGGGCGTTGTCCAGGTCGGTGCCCAGGGCGAAGGTCACCGTGAGGGTGAGCCGGCCATCGGCCGTGGACTGCGAATACATGTACAGCATGTTCTCGACGCCGGTGATGGCTTGTTCGAGTGGCGCGGCAACGGTTTCGCCAATCACCTTGGGGTTGGCGCCCGGGTAGTTGGCGTGAATGACGACGGTCGGAGGCACCACCTCGGGGTATTCGCTGATCGGCAACTGGAACAGCGCGATGGCACCGGCGATCAGGATCAGCAGCGACAGCACGGCAGCGAAGATCGGCCGCGTGATAAAGAACTGTGAGAACTTCATGGCTGTGTTCCTTTATCCGCGAGGCGAAACGACGGCATCGGTTTTCACCAGCGCCGGTGACGGAGCGACGGGCTGATTGCCCGCCTCGATGGCCTGACGTTGACGGGCCAGGGTGGCCACGGTTTCTGCATCGGCCATTGGCGCATCCTGAGGCGCGACCACCGCGCCGGGACGAACCCGTTGCAGACCGTTGATGACGATCCGGTCTTCTTTTTGCAAACCGCTGCGCACAATGCGCAACCCTTCGAGCTTCGGCCCCAGATCGACGCTGCGGTACACGGCCTTGTTGTCCTGGTCGATCACCAGCACGAACCTCTTGCCCAGGTCGGTGCCCACTGCCTCGTCCTTGATCAGCAGGCCGGCATAGGCCGCGCTGCCCACCAGTTTCAACCGGGCATACAGCCCCGGGGTGTATTGGCCGTCGGCGTTGTCGAACACTGCGCGACCACGAATAGTGCCCGTCTTGGGATTGACCTGGTTGTCGACAAAGTTCATCTGCCCCAGGTGGCTGTTGCCCTCCTCGTTCGATAAGCCCATGTACACCGGCGTGGACTGACTGCGCCGGCCTTCACGGGAGAGCTGGCCGTACTTGAGGAACAGGCGCTCGTCGGCATCGAAATAGGCGTAGACCTTGTCGGTTGAGACCACGCTGGTCAGTGCCGAGGTGTCGGCGGTGACGATGTTGCCGGCGGTGATTTCGGCACGGCTGACCCGGCCGCTGATCGGCGCGGTGACGCGGGTGAAGCTCAGGTTCAGGCGTGCCAGATCGAGTTGTGCCTGCACGGCATCAACGGCGGCCTTGGCCTCCTGAGCGGTGGTATTGCGCGTATCGGCCAGTTCCGCGGAGATGGCATTGCTGCTCAGCAGACGCTGCCCGCGTTGTGCTTCGTTGCCAGTTCGAACCAGCGTGGCGCGAGTTTGCTGCAACTGCGCTTCAAGGCGATGCACTTCGTGTTCGAACGGCCGTGGGTCAATCTGGAACAGCAAATCCCCTTTCTTGACCGATTCACCATCCGTGAAGGCGACACGATCGATCTGCCCCGAAACCCGCGGGCGAACCACGACGGTTTCCGGCGCTTCCAGACGGGCGGTGACTTCGTCCCACTCGGTAATGGGTTGCTCAAGCACTTTGGCGACGGTGACAGATGGCGCACCAGGCGCCTTGGCGGCATCGGGTGCGTGACCGCAGGCCGTGATCGCCGCCAGGGTCAGGACAACAAGTGGATAACGCAAAGGTTTGAGTGACTGTTCCATGGGGGGTGTCCGCCAGACGGTTTAGGGGTTGGAGAATTCTCGGCCTCACAGGGGGCAACGACGAATTGAACAGAGTGAACTTGGTTATCATCATTAATGATGACCATCATGTTTAACGACAAAAAAACGATTACTCAGATCAAGTGCATGAATTAACTGGTTTTTTTACTGGAAGCAGTCAGGCTGACGACGGCACAAATGGAATCCAGTGCGGGCCCAAGCGCTTGCGCCACCTGCAAGGCTCGGGTGGTCGGTTCCATTTTGTGGCCAATGCGTTTAAACAGAGGGTCGTTGAACAGCGTGCGCAGGCGACTCAATGCGCCGCTGACCGCCGGTTGCCCCAGGCAAAGTCTTTCTGCGGCCCGAGTGACGTTGCGTTCCTGAATGAGCACCTCGAAAACCACCAGCAGATTGAGGTCGATACTGCGCAGATCATTACGTTTCATGGGCCAGCACCTTGTGAGGTGTTTTGACTTGAGCCACGGGCTCGGGACCGGCAAAGCCATTGCCGCGAATTTATATTATGATCATCATAAATACCAGCCCCTGAGCAAAATTTGCCAGGGCGCTCATCGGATGACAGGACCCACTCATGAAAGTGACGAAAGACCAGGCAGCAGCCAACAAGGAAGCGATCCTCGGCGCGGCCTCGAAGATGTACCGGGAAAAAGGCATCGACGGCATTGGCATTGGCGAGCTTTCCCGCTCGGTGGGCCTGACCCATGGCGGCTTTTACGGACAGTTCCCCGGTGGCAAGGAGCAGTTGGCGTCGGAGGCTGTGAGCCGCACGTTCGAAACCAACATCGAAGACTGGCGAGCGGCCAAATCCATCCCCGAATTGCTCAAGGGTTACCTGACACAGGCCCACCTGACCAATTGGACCGAAGGCTGCCCGATCCCCGCCCTGGGGGCCGATGTCGCACGCAACGGCGGTGCCGTCAGCCACTCGTTCACCAAAGGCGTGCAGACCCTGATCGAAACGCTGATGCCACTGGTCGACGGCGAAACCGATGAGCAAAAGCACCAGGAAGCCTTGCGCATCCTGTCATCGATCACCGGGGCAATACTGATCGCCAGGGCCCTGGACAACCCTCGACTGTCGGAGCAGTTCCTGCAATCGGTGATCGAGGCCTGGTCTGCCGATGCCGAGGTATGACTAGCCTGGATGAAGAGCCGCCATCAGCGCTCCAGGCAGCTTCAACCAGACTGGACTAGCTTTACCTGCAAGCTCGAGTGCCTGGAGTTCTTCCTGCCAGCGATCCACTGCCAACCGGCAAGGAGTTGTGATGCGCGCCACAGCATTTTCAGTCGGTCAGCCAGCCCCTTGGTTCCATTGCCGCACTCAACTAAGAGAACGCTTTTGTTTCGACACGATTGCCGGTCGATATGTCGTGCTTTGTTTTTTTGGGTCCGCGGCTGATCCTGCATCAACTAAAGTCCTGGAAGGTATCCAGGCCCATCGCCAGCGGTTCAATGATGATCAAGTCTGCTTCTTTGGTGTTTCTGTAGATCCGGATGATGAGAAGCTCAAGCGGGTGGAAAGCTCGATACCTGGCATGCGCTTCATCTGGGATTTCGATCGGTCAGTCTGCAAGCTCTACGGTACATTGCAACCAGACGGCAGCATCAGGCAAGTCACCTATGTGCTGGATCCTGCGCTGCGTGTCCTGGCCGTCGTCCCGATAGAAATACCGGTTGATAACCATGTCCCCTCGTTGATGCGCTTTCTGGATAGATTGCCCGCACCGGCTCCGCCACGCGCCGCCACTCCACACGCACCGGTCCTGGTGGTTCCCCGTATATTCGAGCCCTCGCTGTGTAAAGCACTGATAAGTTATTACGACGAACGCGGCGGAGAGGAATCCGGGTTCATGACAGAGCAGTCGGGTAAAACCGTCCAGATCACTGACCATAACCACAAACGACGTCGCGACTGCGCTATTGAAGACGAGGCTCTATCCAAAGCCTGTGCATTGCGTATAGCCAACCGTCTGCTTCCAGAGTTACATAAAGCGTTCCAGTTCAATGCCACTCGAATGGAGCGCTATCTGGTGGCCTGCTACAACAGCGAGGAAGGCGGGCATTTCCGGCCCCATAGGGATAACACCACAAAGGGTACGGCGCATCGCCGTTTTGCCGTTTCCCTGTTTCTCAATTCGGGAGAGTACGAAGGTGGTTTTCTGCATTTCCCAGAGTATGGAAAAGTACTTTACAACGCTCCAACAGGAGGGGCTGTGGTGTTTTCGTGTTCACTTTTGCACGAAGCCACTCCTGTAACCCAAGGTCGCCGTTATATGTTTCTCCCGTTTTTATACGATGATGCTGCTCGTGCCATTCGAGAACAGAACCTCTCATTTATTGAAAGCTGACCCGCGCTCGACACCATTGAGCTTTCATCAAGGCCCGGGCCATGATCGCCAAGGTTCATGGTCGCCGGAGGCCCTCCGCTGATGTAGGAGCCGGAGGGCGAGCCGAGCTACTTTTTTGCCGGCAATACCAACGTTACGACAACCTCCCCTATTTCAGATCGAATCGGTCCAGGTTCATCACTTTGGTCCACGCGGCGACGAAGTCCTTGACGAACTTCTGCTGCGCATCGGCGCAGGCATAGACTTCGGCCAGCGCACGCAACTGCGCGTTCGAACCGAAGACCAGGTCAACCCGGGTGCCCGTCCACTTCACTGCACCGGTTTTGCGATCACGCCCTTCATACTCTTGCTGGGCATCCGACACGGGCTTCCACTCCACGCCCATATCCAGCAGGTTGGTGAAGAAGTCGTTGGTCAGCGTCTCCGGCCGTTGAGTGAACACGCCATGCCGGGTCTGCCCGACATTGGTGTTCAACACCCGCAGCCCACCCAGCAATACCGTCATTTCCGGCGCACTGAGCGTCAGCAGTTGTGCCTTGTCGATCAGCAATTTTTCGGCCGGCACACGGTACTGTTGCTTCAGGTAATTACGGAAGCCGTCGGCAATCGGTTCAAGGAAACCGAAGGAATCGACATCGGTCTGTTCCTGACTGGCATCCATGCGTCCCGGGCTGAATGGCACCGTCACACTGTGGCCGGCGTTTTTCGCAGCCTGTTCGACACCCGCGCCACCGGCGAGCACGATCAGGTCGGCCAGGGAGATTTTCTTGCCACCGGTTTGCGCGCTATTGAACTCCTTCTGGATGCCTTCGAGTTTGGCCAGCACATTGGCCAGTTGCGCCGGCTGGTTGGCCTCCCAGGACTTTTGCGGTGCCAGGCGCAGACGCCCACCATTGGCACCGCCGCGTTTGTCGGAGCCACGGAAGCTGGAAGCCGCTGCCCACGCCGTCGATACAAGCTGCGAGACCGACAGGCCGGACGCCAGCACCTTGCTTTTCAGGCCTGCCACGTCGCTGTCATTGACCAGCGGATGATCGACGGCAGGAATCGGGTCTTGCCACAGCAGCTCTTCGTTCGGCATTTCCGGGCCGAGGTAGCGCGAGAGCGGGCCCATGTCACGGTGAATCAGCTTGTACCAGGCACGGGCGAAGGCGTCGGCCAACTGGTCCGGATTGGCCAGGAAGCGCCGGGAAATCGGTTCATAGATCGGGTCGAAGCGTAGCGACAGGTCCGTGGTCAGCATGGTCGGATCACGCCGTTTTGACGGGTCAAAGGCATCCGGAATGGTGCCGGCGCCAGCACCGCCTTTCGGCTTCCACTGGTTGGCCCCCGCCGGGCTCTTGGTCAGCTCCCACTCATAGCCGAACAGGTTCTCCAGGTAGTTGTTGCTCCACTGGGTTGGCGTGGTCGTCCAGGTCACTTCCAGGCCGCTGGAGATGGTGTCGCCACCTTTACCGGTACCGAACGTACTCTTCCAGCCCAGGCCCTGCAGTTCGAGGCCGGCGGCTTCGGGCTCAGGTCCGACATGATCGACGGGACCGGCACCGTGGGTTTTGCCAAAGGCGTGACCGCCCGCGATCAGCGCGACGGTTTCCTCGTCATTCATTGCCATGCGCGCAAAGGTTTCACGGATGTCTATCCCGGCGGCAACCGGATCAGAATTGCCTTCAGGGCCCTCCGGGTTTACGTAAATCAGGCCCATCTGCACGGCTGCGAGGGGAGTTTCCAGAGTGCGCTCTACGGGATTTTGCCCGGCATCCTTGCCATAACGCACGTCGCCACCCAGCCACTTGCTTTCCGAGCCCCAGTAAACGTCTTCGTCCGGTTCCCAGACATCCGGGCGGCCACCGGAAAAACCAAAGGTCTTGAAGCCCATGGACTCCAGTGCGACGTTACCGGCGAGGACGATCAGGTCGGCCCAGGAGATTTTGTTACCGTACTTTTGCTTGATCGGCCAAAGCAACCGACGGGCCTTGTCGAGGCTGACGTTGTCCGGCCAGCTGTTGAGCGGTGCAAAGCGTTGCTGGCCGGAACCGGCGCCGCCCCGGCCGTCACCGGTGCGATAGGTACCAGCGGCGTGCCAGGACATGCGGATAAAGAAAGGCCCATAGTGACCGAAGTCCGCCGGCCACCAGTCCTGGGAATCGGTCATCAGCGCAGTCAGGTCTTTTTTCAACGCCTGGAAGTCCAGGCTCTTGAAGGCTTCGGCGTAGTTGAAGTCGCCCCCCAACGGGTCAGACTTGGGCGAGTGCTGACTCAGGATCTTCAGGTTCAGTTGGTTCGGCCACCAGTCGCGGTTCGTCGTGCCACCGCCAGCGGCGTGATTGAACGGGCATTTCGATTCAGTTGACATGGCATCTCCTCTTTATTTTGTTTTCAGCTAACCACCTTTGAGCGTGGATCCGGATCACCGATTGATGAAATAGCTTTTCGGTATGGGATCCATAGCCTCAAGGCTATGACAGCCCCGTGATCAGTCGCTCCAGAACATCCATTAAAGTACCGGTCCGGGAAACTGTCGCTGCCACCGGGGAGATAGCTGATAAACAGTTCAAATCAGCACGAAGCTGCAGCAGCTCGCAAGAGCATCGGCAAGATCATGAACACCTGCCACAATGCACTATTGTTATTTGCTACAAGGATGTTGGCGATTGGAAGGATCGTTTGCCGCAAGAGGTTTCGCCATGCTCCTCAAAATCATTGTCATCTGGACATTGCTGTCGATCATCGTCGCCGCCGTGTTCTGTCGCCTGATGCATAACGCCAAGGTTGCCGACCGTGCGCTCAAGATCGCCAGGCCGGATCCTCAGCCCCATGGTCAAAAGGTGGACAGCACTTCCATGACCCCGGATAAAAGTGGTGGTGACGATTCGGATTGCCACGCGGCCTGAAACCTTCAGGACGCTCCTGCGCGCAATAAAAAACCGGCCTTTCAGCCGGTTTTTTGTTTCGCTCAACAGCACTTCGGTCCGGCTTTACTGCCGTAACGGGCCTCCTGGCGCTCGCGGAAGAACGCCTCGTAGTCCATCACCGGTTTGTCCGGGTGTTTGGTCTGCATGTGCTCGACGTAGTTGTCGTAGTCGGGCATGCCGACCATCAGGCGCGCAGCCTGACCGAGGTATTTACCCAGGCGACTCAGGTCATTGAACATGCTGCCCTCCTCGCCTATGCATTCGGCACGGCCTGGAATGGCGCTTCTTTATCCGTACGTTCCTTGCTGCCCCAGGCGGAGATACCAACCTTGAGCGCATAGAACAGGATGCTGAACACCACGAACAGGAACAGCGCGGTCAGCGTTGCGTTGGTGTAGGCGTTGAAGATCACGTGCTGCATCTGGTCGATGCTCTTGGCCGGGGCCAGCACCTGACCGGTGGCCAGCGCATCGCTGTATTTCTTGGCCAGGGCCAGGAAGCCGATCGCCGGGTTGGCATCGAACAGCTTGATGAAGCCGGCGGTGGTGGTGCAGATCAGCAGCCACACGGCGGGCAGCATGGTGACCCAGACGTAGCGTTGGCGTTTCATCTTGATCAGTACCACGGTGCCGAGCATCAGCGCGATACCGGCCAGCATCTGGTTGGAGATACCGAACAGCGGCCACAGGGTGTTGATGCCGCCCAATGGGTCAATCACGCCCTGGTACAGCAGATAACCCCACATGGCCACGCAACCGGCGGTGGCAATCAGGTTGGCAGTCCAGGATTCGGTGCGGCGCAGGGCCGGCACGAACGAGCCGAGCAGGTCCTGGAGCATGAAGCGCCCGGCACGGGTACCGGCGTCGACAGCAGTGAGGATGAACAGCGCTTCGAACAGGATCGCGAAGTGGTACCAGAACGCCATGGTATTCTCGCCCGGCAACACGTGGTGCAGGATCTGCGCGATCCCCACCGCCAGGGTCGGCGCACCACCGGCACGGGCCAGGATGGTGGTCTCACCGATGTCGTGAGCCACCGCTTGCAGGGCTTCCGGGGTAATCGCGAAGCCCCAGTTGCTGACCGCTTGCGCAACGGCAACCGCATCGGCACCCACCACGGCAGCCGGGCTGTTCATGGCGAAGTACACGCCCGGATCGATCACCGACGCGGCGACCATGGCCATGATGGCCACGAACGATTCCATCAGCATGCCGCCGTAACCGATGTAACGGGCATGCCCTTCACTGGCGAGCAGCTTCGGCGTGGTGCCGGAAGCGATCAGCGCATGGAAGCCCGACACCGCGCCACAGGCGATGGTGATGAACAGGAACGGGAACAGACCGCCCTTCCATACCGGGCCGGTTCCATCAATGAACTGGGTCAGGGCCGGCATTTTCAGCTCGGGCATGGTCACCAGGATGCCGATGGCCAGGGCGACAATGGTGCCGATTTTCAGGAAGGTGGAGAGGTAGTCACGCGGTGCCAGGATCAGCCACACCGGCAACACCGCCGCGACAAAACCGTAGCCGATCAGCATCCAGGTGATCTGCACACCGGTAAAGGTAAAGGCCTTGGCCCACACCGGGTCCGCGGCAATCTGCCCGCCCAGCCAGATCGAACCGAGCAGCAGCACCACGCCGATCACCGAGATTTCGCCGATGCGGCCCGGGCGGATGTAGCGCATGTAAATGCCCATGAACATCGCGATCGGAATGGTCGCCATCACCGTAAACATGCCCCACGGGCTATCGGCCAGCGCCTTCACCACGATCAGCGCCAGCACCGCGAGGATGATGATCATGATCAGGAAGCAACCGAACAGTGCGATGGTGCCGGGGATGCGGCCCATTTCTTCACGGACCATGTCGCCCAGGGACCGGCCGTTACGGCGGGTGGACATGAACAGGACCATGAAGTCCTGCACCGCACCGGCCAGCACCACGCCGGCAATCAGCCACAGCGTGCCGGGCAGGTAGCCCATCTGCGCCGCCAGTACCGGGCCGACCAGCGGGCCTGCACCGGCGATGGCCGCGAAGTGGTGACCGAAGAGTACGTGTTTGTTGGTCGGTACGTAGTCCAGACCGTCATTGTTGAGCACAGCCGGAGTCGCCCGATTAGGGTCGAGCTGCATCACTTTATTGGCGATGAACAGGCTGTAATAGCGGTAGGCAACGAGGTAGATGGCGACGGCTGCGACTACGATCCACAGGGCGTTGATCGCTTCACCGCGGCGCAGGGCCACGACACTCAGCGCAATCGCTCCCAGGACAGCCACGGCAAACCAGGCGAGGTGTTTAGCCAGACGGGGCATAGAGGGTCTCCTGCCGACAGCTCGTGACTGCGGCGGTAATTTTTATAATTGTGTCCGCGATGCGGAGCTGGCCCAATATCTGCGCATGCCGTCCACAAATAAATCCGCGTTACTACGTACGTGGCATCTACGTAGTTCTACGTAGATGCCACCGACCTCCTGTGGGAGCGGGCAAGCCCACACAGGTTTTGTATTTCAACTGAATGGCATCCCGGCCACCGGTCATTCCGTCCAGCAACGCTACAGGCCCGTCGTATCTTTGGCATATGATGCCGAGCCTTCGCGCGGGCAGGAGTCAACATGCAGCTCAAACACAAGATCGTCGCCCTCGGGATTCTGCCGCTGGTGCTGGCCATTGCCGTCATCTGCGCGCTGGTGATTTCCCTCAACCGCCAATTGGGCGATCAGCAGGCGCAACTGATCGAAGACAGCATTCTGGCGAGCAAGCGCGCGGAACTGAAAAACTACGTGGAAATGGCGCAAAGCCTGATCGCGCCGCTGTATGACGACGGCCACGGCGATGCCCATGCCCAGCAACGAGTGCTGGAAGAACTGCGTAAACTCAGCTTCGGCATCAACGGCTATTTCTTCGTCTACGACCACGAAGGCCGCAGCCTGATGCATGCACGGCAGTCGGAGCTGGTGGGGCAATACCTGTGGGACATGAAAGACCCCCACGGCCTGCCGGTGATTCAAGCACTGCTCAAAAGCGCGCAATCGGGCGAAGGCTTTCAACGCTACGCCTGGAACAAACCCTCCTCCGGCCAGGTGACCGACAAGCTCGCCTACGTGGTGATGCTCGATCGCTGGGGCTGGATGCTCGGCACCGGCATCTACCTTGAAGACGTCGAACGCGCCACCCAGCAGGCCCGTGCCGAAGTGGCCATGGGCATCCGCAAGACCATGATGGCGATTGCCGTGGTTGCCCTCGTCGCGGTGCTGTTCGTCTTCGCCACGGGCATGACCCTCAATGTCAGCGAACATCGCCTGGCGGACAAAAAACTGCAGCGCCTGACCCAACGCATCGTCAGCCTGCAGGAGGAAGAACGATCACGGGTGTCCCGCGAGCTGCACGACGGCATCAGCCAGGTGCTGGTCTCGATCAAGTTCCAGTTCGAACTGGCAAGCCATCTGCTGGAAAGCGGACAAGCCCACGACAAGGGCCTGAACACGCTGAAAGACGCCACCGAGCGCCTGGGCGATGCCATCGGTGAAGTCCGCAGCCTCTCCCACGACCTGCGCTCATCCTTGCTCGACACCCTCGGCCTACCGGCGGCCATCGGCCAATTGGCCACGGAATTCGAGCAGCGCAGCGGGCTGACCGTGACCTATGACGAAAATGAATTCGACTGCCAACTGGTCGACGGTGCCGCCGTCGCATTGTTCCGCATCGTGCAGGAAGGCCTGACCAATATCGAACGCCACGCCCGGGCGAAGCACGTGTCCATTACCCTGCGCGGTTGCGAACAATCGGTGCGGCTGACGGTGGTCGATGACGGTATCGGCTTCAACGTTGCCCAGGTCGAGCGTCGCCAGGCCGGCATTGGCTTGCGTAACATCCGCGAACGCGTCGAACATTTTGGCGGGCGCTTCGATTTGATTTCGATGCCGGGCAGAAGTGAGCTGGACGTACTGCTGCCAATGAAACCAGGCGCAAAAGGCTGACCCGGCCCAAAACTACAAGAGTGAATACCTGCGATGAACCTGCCCTCTCCGATCCGCGTCGCCCTGGTCGACGATCACTCCCTGGTCCGCGACGGCATCAAGGCGCTACTGGCCGTGATGTCGCCCCTGGAAGTGGTCGGCGAAGCGGAAAACGGCGCCGAAGCCATCGCGATGGTCGGACGCTGCCAGCCCGATCTGCTGCTGGTCGACATCAGCCTGCCGGACATGAACGGCCTGGAGCTGACCCGCGTGCTGCGCAGCCAGTACCCGTCGCTCAAGGTGCTGGTGCTGAGCATGTACGACAATTACGAGTACGTCAGTGAATCAGTGCGCTCCGGCGCCAGCGGCTACGTGCTCAAGAACGCCCCGTCACGTGAAATCATCGCCGCCATCGAAGCCATCAGCAGTGGCGGAACCTTCTACAGTGCGGAAATAGCCCAGCGACTGATCGCCGACAGGAACACCGACAACGAACTGACCCCGAGGGAAAGCCAGGTGCTGTCGAAGATGGCGCAAGGCCTGAACAACAAGGAAATGGCCCGGGAACTGGATATCAGCGTGCGCACAGTGGAGACACACCGCTTGAGCATTCGCCGCAAGCTCAACATCGACAAGCCGGCGGCACTGGTCAAGTACGCCATCGATCATGGGCTTATTTCCAGATAACACCCCCGCTCCCACAAAGATCACTAAATCATCCATTGACTGCGTCGATAGTCACCATTGATTCAATGAAGTTCTCTTAAAAAATCCACGGCGTAACATCTGCTCCATACCAACCCATCAGCACCCCGGAGCACACCATCATGAAACGCCAGACCCTCCTCGGCATCGCTTTCTCGGTTTTCGCAGTTAACGCTTTTGCCGCAACTTCTGCTCAACCTGTGGTCGCTGAAGGCGGCTCGGATCGTCTGATTGAAAGCCGTGTGGCCGAGGGTGGCTCCGATCGTCTGATCGAGAATCGTGTGGCTGAAGGTGGCTCGGATCGTCTGCTGGAGAAACGTGTTGCCGAAGGCGGTTCCGACAAGCTGCTGCAGAACCGCGTCGCTGAAGGCGGTTCCGACAAGCTGCTGCAGAACCGCGTCGCTGAAGGCGGTTCCGACAAGCTGCTGCAGAACCGCGTTGCCGAAGGTGGTTCCGACAAGCTGCTGCAGAACCGCGTCGCCGAAGGTGGTTCTGACCGCCTGATCGAAAGCCGCGCTGTCTGAATGCAATGCTTTAGCGCAGGACTCAACGAAACCCGGCCTCACCCGCCGGGTTTTTTACGTCTTTTATAAATCCTTCCCACCACGCATAGCGCCTCGCCGCACGCTTTTTATCACCATCCAGCCAGAAACTCCGTTCGGGGACTTGTGCTTCCGGTATTATGGTATACCATCAGACGCACAGACACCCAAACCTCTACGGAGCAGCTCATGAGTTTCGAAATCCGCAAGATCGTCAGCTATGTCGAAGAAACCTTTATTGAAGGCGGCAAAGCCACCGATAAGCCCGTGACCATGGCCGGTCTGGCCGTGGTGATGAAAAACCCCTGGCTGGGCAACGGTTTTGTCGAAGACCTGAAACCACAGATCCGCGCCAACTGCTCCGACCTCGGTGCACTGATGGTTGAGCGCCTGGTGGGCATCATCGGCGGCGCCGAGAAGATCGAGGCTTACGGCAAGGCGGCCGTGGTCGGCGCCGATGGCGAAATCGAACACGCTTCGGCGGTGATCCACACCCTGCGCTTCGGCAACCATTACCGCGAAGCGGTCAAGGCCAAGAGCTACCTGAGCTTCACCAACAAGCGCGGCGGCCCGGGCACCTCGATCCAGATCCCGATGATGCACAAGGACGACGAAGGCCTGCGCTCGCACTACATCACCCTGGAAATGCAGATCGAAGACGCACCACGGGCCGACGAAATCGTCGTGGTCCTGGGTTGCGCCGACGGCGGCCGCCTGCACCCGCGCATCGGCAACCGCTACATCGATCTGGAAGAACTGGCAGCCGAAAAAGCCCAGTAACCGGCCAGCAGAACGACAACAAGAAGGCATTGCAGGAGCGCTCCATGATTCGGCTCACCGCTGAACTCACCCCGGCTGGCACCAGTTACCTGGCGACCGGCCAAGGCCAGCCCGTGGTCTTGATCCACGGCGTGGGCCTGAACAAAGAAATGTGGGGCGGCCAGATCGTTGGCCTGGCCACGAAGTACCGCGTCATCGCCTACGACATGCTCGGCCATGGCGCCAGTCCGCGACCTTCGATCGGCACGCAGCTGCTCGGCTATGCCGACCAGTTGCTGGAGCTGCTCGACCACCTGCAATTGCCAAAGGCAACGGTGATCGGCTTTTCCATGGGCGGGCTGGTGGCGCGGGCCTTTGCCCTGCACTACCCGCAACGCCTGGAAGGCCTGGTGGTGCTCAACAGCGTGTTCAACCGCAGCGCCGAACAGCGTGCCGGGGTCATCGCCCGCACCAGCCAGGCCGCCGAACACGGGCCGGACGCGAACGCCGAAGCGGCCCTGTCGCGCTGGTTCAGCCGCGAATACCAGGCCGCGAACCCGGCGCAGATCGCCGCGATTCGCCAGACCCTGGCCGGTAACGACCCGCAGGGTTACCTGACCACCTATGAACTGTTTGCCACCCAGGACATGTACCGTGCCGACGACCTGGGCCGCATCAAGGTGCCGACGCTGATCGCCACCGGCGAACTGGACCCGGGCTCGACCCCGGAAATGGCCAGGCAACTGGCCGATCACATTCCCGGTGCGACCGTTGCCGTACTCGCCGAGCAACGGCATATGATGCCCGTAGAATCGCCGCGCCTGGTCAACCAGCTGTTGCTGGAGTTTCTTCAGGCCGCGCACTCCAATCAAAACCAGATCAAGGGGATCGTTGCATGACTCTCGCACGTTTCCAGATGTGCATCGGCGGTGAATGGGTCGATGCCCTGTCCGGCAAGACCTTTGAAAGCCTCAACCCGGCGCTGGCCGAGCCCTGGGCGCAATTGCCCGATGCCGGTGAAGCCGATGTCGAACGCGCCGTGCAAGCTGCGCAGACAGCTTTCGACAGCCCGGCCTGGCGCGGCTTGACGGCCACCGCTCGCGGCAAATTGCTGCGACGCCTGGGCGACCTGATCGCCGAGAACAAAGAACAACTGGCGCAACTGGAAAGTCGCGACAACGGCAAGCTGATCCGCGAAACCCGTGGCCAGGTCGGCTATCTGCCGGAGTTCTTCCACTACACCGCAGGCCTGGCCGACAAACTCGAAGGCGGCACCCTGCCGCTGGACAAGCCGGACCTGTTTGCCTACACCGTGCACGAAGCCATGGGCGTGGTGGCCGCGATCATTCCGTGGAACAGCCCGCTGTACCTGACGGCGATCAAACTGGCCCCGGCGCTTGCTGCTGGCAACACCATCGTGATCAAACCCTCGGAACACGCCTCGGCGACCATTCTCGAACTGGCGCGCCTGGCGCTTGAAGCAGGGATCCCGCCGGGGGTGGTCAACGTTGTCACCGGTTATGGCCCAAGCACCGGTGCCGCCCTCACCCGCCATCCGCTGGTGCGCAAGATCGCCTTCACCGGCGGCGCGGCCACTGCGCGGCATGTGGTGCGCAGCAGTGCGGAGAACTTCGCCAAGCTGTCGCTGGAACTGGGCGGCAAATCGCCGAACATCATCTTCGCCGACGCCGACCTCGACAGCGCGATCAACGGCGCCATCGCCGGGATCTATGCCGCTTCCGGGCAAAGCTGCGTTTCCGGTTCGCGCTTGCTGGTGCAGGACGAAATCTACGACGAATTCGTCGGCCGCCTGGTTGAACGCGCCCAGCGCATCCGCATTGGTAACCCGCAGGACGACAGCAGCGAAATGGGCCCGATGGCCACCGCGCAGCAATTGGCCGTGGTCGAAGGCCTGGTGGCCGATGCCATTGCCGAAGGTGCACGCCTGCGCCTGGGCGGCAAGCGTCCGGCCAATCTGGGCGACGGCTGGTTCTACGAACCGACGCTGTTCGAGTGCGACCGCAATTCGATGAAAATCATGCAGGAAGAAGTCTTTGGCCCAGTGGCTTCGGTCATCCGTTTCAAGGACGAAGCCGAAGCGCTGGCGATTGCCAACGACTCGCAGTTCGGCCTCGCCGCCGGCATCTGGACCCGCGACCTGGGCCGCGCCCATCGCCTGGCCCGGGACGTGCGTTCGGGGATCATCTGGGTCAACACCTACCGCGCGGTCTCGGCCATGGCGCCGATCGGCGGCTTCAAGAACAGTGGCTATGGACGCGAAAGCGGCATCGATTCAGTGCTGGCCTACACCGAGTTGAAAACGGTGTGGATCAACCTGTCCCAGGCACCGATGCCTGATCCCTTCGTGATGCGCTAGGAGTCCTGGAAAATGATCGAACCCGGCATTTACAAAGACGTGATGAGTTCGTTTCCGTCCGGGGTCACGGTGGTCACCACCCTGGACCCGGCCGGCGGCATCGTCGGCATCACCGCCAGCGCCTTCAGTGCGCTGTCGATCGACCCGGCACTGGTGCTGTTCTGCCCCAACTACGGCTCCGACACCTACCCGGTGTTGCGCGACAGCAAGCAGTTCGCGATTCACCTGCTGTCCGCCGACCAGACTGCCGAAGCCTATGCCTTCGCCGGTAAAGGCAAGGACAAGGCCAAAGGCATCGAGTGGCACTTGAGCGAACTGGGCAACCCGATCCTGGCCAAGGCCACGGCGATCATCGAGTGTGAACTGTGGCGCGAATACGACGGCGGCGATCACGCGATCATCGTCGGCGCGGTGAAGAACCTGATCCTGCCCGAGCAACCAGTGACGCCAATGATCTACCACAAAGGCAAGCTGGGGCCACTGCCCGCGCTGACCTGACGGTTGCACACAAAACCCACAGGTACCGCGGTGCATATTCTTTTTTTCAGGAGCCAGCATGAGCCCAGCAGCTTCGCAATTGTTCCGTCAGCAAGCCTACATCAATGGCCAGTGGCTGGACGCGCCGGATGGCGCCTGTCAGGACATCTTCAACCCGGCAACCGGTGAACTGATCGGCCAGGTACCGAACCTCGGCGCCGAGCATGCGCACCTGGCCATCGACGCCGCCAACAACGCCTGGCCGGCCTGGCGCGCACTGACCGCCAAAGAGCGCAGCAATACGCTCAAGCGCTGGCACACGCTGATGCTGGAAAACGCCGACGCCCTGGCCGAAATCCTCACCCTCGAACAAGGCAAGCCACTGGCCGAAGCCAAGGGCGAGATCCTCTACGCCGCGAGCTTCATCGAGTGGTTCGCCGAAGAGGCCAAGCGCATCTATGGCGACACCATTCCCAGCCACAAGGGCGATGCGCGCATCGTGGTCAGCAAGGAGCCGATTGGCGTCGTCGCAGCCATCACGCCGTGGAACTTCCCGGCGGCGATGATCACCCGCAAGGCCGGCCCGGCACTGGCGGCCGGTTGCCCGTGCATCGTCAAGCCGGCTCCGGAAACACCGTTCTCGGCACTGGCCATGGCCGCACTGGCGGAACAGGCTGGCATTCCAGCAGGTATCTTCAACGTGATTACCGGCGACGCCATCGCCATCGGCGGTGAGCTGACCGGTAGCAGCCTGGTGCGCAAACTGTCGTTCACCGGTTCCACCGCCATCGGCAAACTGCTGATGGCCCAGTGCGCGCCGACCCTGAAAAAAGTCTCGCTGGAACTGGGCGGCAACGCGCCGTTCATTGTCTTCGACGACGCCGATCTGGAACGTGCCGTCGACGGCGCGCTGATCGCCAAATTCCGCAATGCCGGGCAGACCTGCGTCTGCGTCAACCGCTTCCTGGTGCAGGCTGGCATCCACGACGCTTTTGTGACGCGCCTGGCCGAGCGGGTTTCGCAGCTCAAGGTCGGCAGCGGCTTCGACGCCGGTGTCACCCAGGGGCCGTTGATCAACGAGCGTGCCGTGGCCAAGGTCGAAGACCACGTGCAAGACGCGCTGGCCCACGGTGCACAACTGTTGTGCGGCGGTGAACGCCATGCGCTGGGCAATGGGTTCTTCCAGCCGACCGTGCTCACAGGCGTCACCACGCAGATGAAAGTCGCCCGCGATGAAACCTTTGGTCCACTGGCCGCCGTGTTCCGCTTCGACACCGAGGCCCAGGCCGTCGAGATGGCCAACGACACCGAATTCGGCCTGGCCGCCTACTGCTACACCCGCGACCTGGGCCGCGCCTGGCGCATGAGCGAGGCGCTGGAATACGGCATGGTCGGGATCAACGAAGGGCTGATTTCCACCGAAGTCGCGCCGTTCGGCGGCATCAAATCCTCAGGCTTGGGCCGTGAAGGGTCGAAGTACGGCATTGAGGACTACCTGGAACTCAAATACACCTTGATGGGCGGCCTCTGAGCCCACGGGAGCTACGCAAATGAACAACGAAAAATACGAAAAAGGTCTGAGGATCCGCACCCAGGTGCTGGGCGAGGCCTACGTCAAACGCTCCATCGAGAACGCCGACGACTTCGCCCGTCCCTTGCAGGAAATGGTCACCGAGTATTGTTGGGGTCACGTCTGGGGCCGAGAGGGTTTGTCGCTCAAGGAGCGCAGCATGATCAACCTGGCGATGATCTCGGCCCTCAACCGGCCCCATGAACTCAAGCTGCATGTGCGCGGCGCCTTGCGTAACGGCCTGAGTCGTGAGCAAATACGCGAAATATTGCTTCAGGTCGGCATTTATTGCGGTGTCCCCGCTGCCGTAGACAGTTTCCGGCTCGCCCGTGAAGCCTTCGCCGAAGCCGATGCCGAGGCCTCCAGTTAACCCTTGGCTGTTTGATCTGACCGAGCACAGGGATTCCCGTAATCGCAGTGCTCCTTTTTGCATGGACAGCCACAATCAGAGCGGACCCCATGAAACGCCTGCCACTCGACGACAGCTTCAAGGTCAATCGCAACCCCGTCACCCTGCGCGAAATCGTGCTGGATAAATTGCGAAGCGCCATCATGAACTTCCAGCTCCTGCCGGGAGACCGTCTGGTCGAACGCGATCTGTGCGATCGCCTGGGCGTCAGCCGTACCTCGGTGCGCGAAGCCCTGCGTCACCTTGAATCCGAAGGCCTGGTGGAATTCGCCGATGCCAAGGGCCCGCGTGTCGCCATCATTACCCTGGCCGATGCCGTGGACATCTACGAGCTGCGCTGCGTGCTCGAAGGGCTGATCGTGCAGTTGTTCACCCTGCGCGCCAAGGCCAAGGACATCAAGGCCCTGGAAAAAGCCCTTGAAGAAAACCGCAAGGCACTCAAGGACGGCGAACTGCAACAGGTCATCGACTCGGTTCAGGGCTTCTACGACGTGCTGCTCGAAGGTTCGGGCAACCATGTCGCGGCCACTCAGTTGCGCCAATTGCAGGCACGCATCAGCTACCTGCGCGCGACCTCGGTGTCCCAGGAAAACCGTCGCGGCGCCAGCAACCAGGAAATGGAACGCATGGTCGAAGCGATCAAGAGCGGAGACCCGCTGGCCGCCCACCAGGCTTGCGTCGACCACGTGCGTGCGGCGGCTGCCGTGGCCCTGGACTACCTCAAGCGCAAGCAGGAAGAAACCGGCGCCACGCCGCAGATCACCCTGCCCATCGCGTTGAAAGAACCACGCATAGGCCGCTGAGATGTTCAGCCCGAGCTTTTGCCCCAGGTGCGGCAGCGCTGATCTCGGTCAGCAGGTGCCGCCGGGCGATACGCACGAGCGCCTGATGTGCCGCGGCTGCGGTTACATCCATTACGTCAATCCGAAAATCATTGCCGGCTGCATCATCGAACAGGACGGCAAGTACCTCTTGTGCCAGCGCGCCATCCCGCCACGCCCCGGCACCTGGACCCTGCCGGCGGGCTTCATGGAAACCGGCGAGACCACCGAGCAGGCGGCCTTGCGCGAAGTCTGGGAAGAAAGCGGCGTGCGCGCGGAAATCGTCTCGCCCTACTCGATTTTCAGCGTGCCGCAGATCAGCGAGGTGTACATCATCTTCCGCGCCATCGCGTTGGAGATCACCGGCCAGTATGGTCCGGAAACCCTCGACTACAAATTCTTCGCGCCCGAGGACATTCCCTGGGACAGCATCTACTACCCGGCGATCCGGCAGATCCTCGAGCGTTATATCGATGAGCGTCAGGCTGGGGTCTATGGCATCTACATGGGCAATGACGACAGCGGGAAGATTCACTTTATTCGCTGATGGGTGTCCTGTCTTTTGTTGTCCGGGTACATATCCATTTCTATGGTAAAGGCCACTTATGGTTCCGCCCTGACGGCGGGTCACTTGGAAAAGCCCCAAGTAACCAAGGGCTCTTGCCCCTGACGTTCGGCCTCTCGAGGGGGCAAGAAGATCAAAAGCCAAAGCCAAAGCCTGCTGGCCGGCCTGATCGCAATTGAACGCGCTTCCCTGTAGGAGCGAGCCTGCTCCCACAGAAGAGCAGAGCAGAGCAAGTCGGCGAACACCCGCTCTGCTCCTCACCACTCAACAGGCCGAGCGTTAGCTCGCCTGCCGTTCTTGATCTTGATCCACCCGCCCCCTCGGCAGGCTGAGCGGAGGTGTTCATCCGGGGATGGGCGCGCAGCGCCGTTCGACGCAGTCGAACTCATTGCATGCAGGTCGCGCGCAGCCGACCGGAGGGCAATGCCCCCGGATGAATACCGGAGCGAAGGAACCCCGAGCCCTGGCGAGGGGCCGGACGTTCGGGGCGAGCGTTTTTTTTGCTTACTTTTTTTGAGGCGCTTGTCAAAAAAGTGAGTCGCCGTAAGGGCGAAACCGCCAGCCGCCGTTACCGAAAAAAACGGATATGTACTCAGTCAGGCCGCCTTCGCAAGCAAGCTGAACTGGCCAACGGATTGACGGCCGCTTTTAGATAACAGCACTACGCCATCCATCGTTAAAAACTGTCGGACTTTGCAGCTAATTCGTTATTAACCCGGTGACTCAAACCTGACACACTCAGCTACAACCCTTGTATTTCAAGGCCCACGACCGCCTGGCGGTTTTTTGAGATTTTCGCCGAACAAACAAAATCGGGGGGGCTTGCCCATTTGACATACCGGCCTGCCGACACGATTCGCCGAAGCTGGTCTATACCCCCTTTTGACAGTCTTGAGTTGTAAATCTCCACCGTCTTACGAGGCACGCAAATATGGACGTGAGCGTATTTGGTACAGGCTATGTTGGCCTGATACAAGCAGCGGCACTGGCCGATGTCGGACATCGCGTCCTGTGTGTCGACATCGATCCGAACAAGATCCGGCAACTGCAACAAGCCGTGCCACCGATCAGTGAGCCGGGGTTGCCCGGCACCCTTGAAGAAAACATCAAGGCCGGTCGCCTGCTCTTCACCACCCAGGCCAGCGATGCGGTGGAGCACGCCGAGCTGATTTTCATTGCCGTCGGTACGCCCGCCGACGAAGACGGTTCAGCCGACCTCAGCCATGTGCTGAACGTGGCCCGGCAGATCGCCAGTTTCATGGAGGCCGACCGCACCCTGATCATCAAGTCCACAGTGCCGGTCGGTACCGCGGATCAGGTCAGCGCTACTGCCGTTGAAGAGCTGCAGCGCCGCGGCAAAGGTTCGCTGAAGGTACGGGTGGTGTCCAACCCGGAGTTTCTCAAGGAAGGCAGTGCCCTGGCCGATTGCATGCGCCCGGACCGGATCATCGTCGGCACCGGTGACGATCAGGCCCGTGATCAGATGAGCGAGCTCTACGCGCCATTCTGCCGCAACCACGACAAATTGATGTTCATGGACAACCGCAGCGCCGAGCTGACCAAGTACGCGGCGAACGCAATGCTGGCCACGCGCATCAGTTTCATGAACGAACTGGCCAACCTCACCGAGTTGTTGGGGGCCGATATCGAAGCCGTGCGCAAAGGCATCGGTTCGGACCCGCGCATCGGTTACCACTTCATCTACCCCGGTTGCGGCTTCGGCGGTTCGTGCTTCCCCAAGGACCTGCGCGCCCTGTTGCACACCGCCGAACATGCCGGAATGCCCCTGAAATTGCTGCGTAGCGTGACCGAGGTCAACGACCATCAGCGGCATATTCTGTTCAGCAAACTCAAGGCGCAATTTCCCGGTGGACTGGCCGGCAAGTCCATCGCCGTGTGGGGCCTGGCGTTCAAGCCCAACACCGATGACATGCGCGAAGCACCCAGCCGCTACCTGATGGAAGCACTCTGGGCCGAAGGCGCGAGCGTGCAGGCCTACGACCCGGAAGCCATGTCCGAATGCCGGCGCATTTACGGTTACCGAGATGACCTGCACCTGTGCGCCACCCGCGATGACACACTCGAAGACGCTGACGCCCTGGTGATCTGCACCGAGTGGAAGAACTTCCGCGTGGTCGACTTCGACATGTTGGCGAGCAAACTGCGTCAACGGGTGATCGTGGACGGACGCAACCTGTACAGCCCGGAACAGGCGGCCGCCGCCGGCCTGCACTACAGCGGCATTGGCTTGCGTCACATCGTGCCCGAGGCCGTACGTCCATGAAGACTCTCGTCACGGGAGCGGCCGGTTTCCAGCCGTGTATCGAACTGGATGAGGGACTGGGGCGCTTCGTTGCCTGGTTCCGCACTGACTACTGACTACCTGTCGCCCACGCCGCAAGCGGCTGAACACTGCGGAGGATTTATGTCCGGACACGAAAAAAGTGTGCCTGTTACCCATATGCGCAGGGACAAGCGCCTGGACCCCGAACAGCGCATGCGCATGGATGCCGCCATCCACATGCAGGGCTGTGGCTGGTTGACCGGTCGCGAAGGTGGCCGGCCGTGGACCCTGTCGCGCACCAACCGCGTCCTGGCCTGCTGCGTCGCGCTGCTGGTCCTGGTGCTGATTTCCCCGGTGCTGCTGGGGCTGGCGCTGGCCATCAAGCTCACCAGCCCGGGGCCGGTGATGTTCGTGCAGAAACGCACCGGTTATCGCGGCCGCATGTTCGGCATGTACAAGTTCCGCACCATGGTCGCCAACGCCGAGGAGCTCAAGGAGTCCCTGCGGCACCTGAACAAGCACGGCGCCGACGCCATCGATTTCAAGATCGACAAGGACCCGCGCATCACCGGTATTGGCGCCTTCCTGCGGCGCACCAGTCTCGACGAGCTGCCGAACCTGATCAACGTGGTGACCGGCGACATGCGGCTGGTAGGTCCCAGGCCGACTTCGTTCAATGCCTACCGCTACAAGAACAAACACCTCGCGCGCCTGAGCATCTACCCCGGCATGACCGGCCTGTGGCAAATCTCCGGGCGCAGCAACATCGATTTCGACCAGCGCGTCGAACTGGACCTCACCTACATTGCCCAGCAAAGCCTGCTGCTTGATTTGAAGATTCTGCTGAAAACCCCGTTCAAGGTTTTCAGCGGCCATGGAGCGAGTTGAATGGACGGTTCAACGGCCAAAAGCCTCAGTATTACCAGCCCGAGCGAGTCCAACCTGACATCGACCGTACTCGACCAGAACCTGCGGATCCTTCTCCTGACCGCCGCCAACCCCGGCGCGGGCACCACCACCAGCGCCCTGGCGCTGGCCAGTCAACTGGCGAAGATGAGCAGCGGCCTGGTGCTGCTGGTGGATGCCAGCCAGTCGGCGACCAACCTCACACAACAGTTGGGATTGAACAAGGAACGGGGGTTTCGCGACTTGTTGTTCAACACCCAGAGCCCGCCCTTGTTACAAGACTGCGTGGTGGATGTCTCCAGCCTGCCTTTTCACGTTCTGCCATTCGGCCGCTACTCCCGTGGCAACGAACACCTGACACCCGAGCGCCTGAGCCCGCTGCTCGATCAACTCGGCATCCGCTACCGCTTCGTGGTGATCGACGGCGACGCGGTGTATTCGGCCACCGACACCCTGGTCATCAGCACCCAGGTGGACGGCGTGGTCCTGGTCGTGCGCTCGGAAGACACCCGCTGGGAAGTGGCCCAGGCCGCGGTCCAGCGCCTGAGCCAGGCCGGGGCAAAAATGGTCGGCAGCGTGTTCAACCGACGCAAGTACTACATGCCCGAATGGCTGTACAGAAACCTGTGAGCAATCAGACAAGGATGACGCCATGAACGCCAGGATGCTTGTTCTGCTTTTGCTGCCCCTTGCAGGTTGCTCCAGCACTTCCTCCGACGAATCCCAAAGCATGCCGGTGCAAATCCTCACGGCCCCACCGGCCATCGCCCAGGCCACTGACGTGCCCAAGGTCGAGCAGACCCTGCGCCCACAGGATGTGCTGGACGTGATCTTCCACATCAGCACCAGTGGCTCGGCCGCCTATCGCGTGCAGTCCGGGGACACGATCGCGCTGAACTTCACCGCCGCCAGCCAGTTCAACGGCAACCAACTGGTGCTGCCCGATGGCACCATCGAACTGCCGGGGGCCCACACCACGGTGAAAGTCGAGGGCCTGACCCGCGATGAAGCACGGGACGCGATTCAGCGCGCCTACGATCGCAAACAGCTGTTCCAGCCCAACCGCAATCAGCTGTCAGTGATGGTGGTGAACCCGCTGGCCAGTGAGTGGAGCCTCAAGTCCGCGCTCAACCACCCCGCCACCGGCATGAGCCGGGAAATCACCGTGGGCACCGACGGCTACGCCAGTTTCCCGGAAATCGGCGCCGTGCCGCTGCAAGGCATGACCCTCAACCAGCTGGAGGCCTACCTCAATAAACGCTACGCCACCCTGCCGGGGCGCATGACCGTGGACGTGCTGCTCAAGTCCACCGCCGGCAACGAAATCTATGTACTGGGTGAAGTCGGCCAGCCGGGCTCCTACCCGATCCGCCGCCCGGTGTCGGTGCTCGAAGCCCTGAGCATGGCCCGCGGTTCCAACGTCAAGGCACGCCTGGACTCGGTGATGATCATGCGGCGCAGCGGCAACCAGGTGGTCGCGCACCGTTACGACGTGGAAAAAGCCTTGTCCGGCGACGCCAGCCAGATCGCCTACCTGCAAGCGGACGACATGCTGTACGTGCCCAAGACCAAACTGGCCAGCGCCGGTGAGCTCGCGCGGCAACTGGCGGATGTCGTGTTGTTCCAGGGCATGGGCCTCAGCTTCAGCTACCGCGTCGACAACAAAGACGACAGCAGCAACTGACTCTCAGGTGACCCATGAATCCAAAGGAAAACTACCTGCATGAGTTCTTCAGGATCTTCTTCGCCAACAAGCAGCTGGTGAAGCGAGTCTTCCTGGTCTTTGCTGTGATCGCCGTGATCTTGCCGCTGTTGCTCAAGCAGAGTTTCGATATCACCGCCCAGGTGATCGTGCAGTCCAAGAAAATCTCCCAGGGGGATGCCACCAGCACCCTCAACCAGGAAAACGCTTCCTTCATTCCGCCGTCGCTGGCGGACATGGAGACCGAGAGCAATATCCTGCGTTCGCCGGCCTTGATCCGCCAGACCATCGGCCAGTTACGCGAAAAGGGTGAGTACACGCTGCCCGTGAGCGCCTTCAACAAACTGCTGCTGCAGCCGTTCAAACGGTTTGTGAGCAACCCCGTTCGCGAGCACGTGATCAACCCGGTTCGCGGCCTGCTCGGTCTGCAGACCGATCCGGTACGCGACACCGTGCTTGATGCCCTCACGCAGCAAGCGTCCGCTGCCCTGAAGGTGGAAACCTTGCCGGGCTCCAACGTGATCTCGATCGTCTACCGCTTCCCTGACCCGGCCCAGGGCACCCGATTCGTCACCGCCCTGCTGCAAAATTACCTGGTCAGCCGCCAGGAAATGCAATCCATCGACCTGCCGCAGAGCTTCTACGAAACCAAGAAGTTGCAGTACCAGGTGCGTCTCGATGGCCTGGAAGCCAATCGCCTGGCCTTGCTCGAAAGCATCGGCTCGTCCGACCCCAAGGAAGAAATCACATTCCGCCTCAATGCGATCAACACCGAGGAGCAGGCGCTCAACCTGTATCAGGACCGACTGCTGCAAAGCCAGCGCTGGCTCGATTACCTGAAAACCAGCCTGGCGACCGCCAACAACGCCAGATTCACCGACTACACCTTCCCCTACACCTTCACCACCACGCTCGACAACGTCGCTTTCGAAGACCGCGAGATCAAGCAACTGGGTGAACAACTGACAACCCAGGTCAGCCGCTACAAGGACGACCTGGCGGTCTTTCAGCCCGGCAGTGAGCCGATGCAAATGGCCCGCGATCAAATCATCCGGACCCGCGGGCAATTCCTGAAGATTGTCAGCAACCGGATTCAGGAGCGCACCAGCGACCTGGCGACGATCAGCTCGGTCATCGAGCAGAAAACCGCGCGCATTGCCGAGTTCAAGAATCGCATCCACCAGTTGCAGGAAACCCGGAGCAAGCTGCGGCAGATGGACACCGAAATCAACGCGCTGCACAAGGCGTTCGGCACCTATGCCCAGCGTTTCGCCGAAAGCAGCACGGCGCGCGCGCTGGACAACGACCTGTCCAACGCACGGGTGCTCAGCCCGCCGTTCGAACCGACCGAAGCGGCGTTCCCCAAGCCGATGCTGATCATTCCGTTCGGGCTGTTCACCGGTCTGCTGCTGGCGATTGCCCTGGTCTATGTACGTGAGTTCTTCGACCACCGCTTCAAGCACCCTGCGCAAATCACCCATGAACTGGGCTTGCCGGTGCTGCTGGTGATCAACGATCAAAGCACCCGGCCGAACAACCCGCACAAGAAATGGACTGTGCCGGCCCTCGTGCATTGGGTGCGCAATTGAACGCGCCGCTCGGCACCACCCACGACCTGCCGATCATTCATTTGCTCAGCAGTGGCGGCTTCTATGGGGCCGAACGGATGCTGCTGGATCATTGCCTGGCGACGCCGGGGCAGCACCAGGTGCTGTTTCTCGATGCGCCGCCAGAACTGATCGCGCGTTTTCGCGAGGCCGGTGTCGATTGCCTCGGCTGTGCAGGCCTGGTCGCGTTGCTGGGGCATTTGCGCCAGCGACGGGACCAGCGGCCACTGATCAATACGCACAACTTCAAGGGCCTGTTGTTCGGCTGGGTCAGCGCCACGCTGTTGCGCCTGCCACTGGTGATCACCCAGCACGGCTTCACCCCGCGCAGTCGCAAGCAGAAGCTCTACACCTGGCTGAGCCTGCAACTGTGCCGCACGGCCTCGGTGGACCGGGTGGTGTGTGTCGCCGAAAGCATTGCCGCGCTGCACCGCCAGGCCAATGTGCGCGCGGACAAACTGCAGGTGATCCCCAATGGCCTGCCGGCGACCCACGATTTGCCGCCACCCAGTGGCGAACGTCAACGCCGGCTGGCCGGATACGTCGGGCGCTTGAGCCAGGAAAAAGGCCCAGACCTGTTTCTAGATGCGCTGATTCCGTTGTGTCAGCAGTACCCGCAACTGGACGCGGTGATGCTCGGCGATGGGCCTGAGCGCGAAAGCCTGCAGGCACGCATCGACGAGGCAGGCTTGCAGGCGCGCATCACATTGCCGGGCTATCAGACCGATATGCGCGCCTGGTGGTCACAACTCGATGCGCTGGTGATCAGTTCGCGCACCGAAGGCACGCCCATGATTCTGCTCGAGGCGATGCAGGCCGGGGTACCGGTGGTGGCCTTCGGCGTCGGCGGGATTCCCGATGTCTTGCAGGACCGCCACAACGGCCTGCTCGCCGCGCCCACCGACAGCGCCGCCCTTGCCCGCCAGATCGGCGCGCTGCTGGATGACCCGGCACTGGCCGGCGCGTTGATCGACAACGCAAAACAGACGCAACGCGATCGCTACGACCTCAAGGCCCTGGCCGAACGCTGGTCGCAGCTTTACATACGGACTGCACGGGAGCCGCGCGCGTGATTGTTCCGCTCTCGATCGTCAGTTTGCTCGGCCTGGTCTGCCTTGGTCTGCTGGCCAGCCCTTATCCGTACCTGGCGCCGGGAGCGGTGCTGGGCCTGGTAGGGGTCGCGGTGCTGTACCGCAAGCCGACCTGGGGCCTGCTGGGCATTGTCGCCATCCTGCCTTTCGAGGGCCTGTTCAAGGACAGCGCGTTATCGGGCTCGAAGTTCCTCGGCGCCTCGCTGGCGCTGATCCTGATGCTGCAACTGGCGATTCGCCAACTGCCGTCCGAGCGCCTGCGCAACAATATCTGGCGTTTCCTGATCGGGTTCATGGTGCTGTATCTGCTCAGCCTGTTGAACACCGACAACATGGGCTTCTCCCTGGTCCACCTGCGTGAATTGAGCGTCGGCCTGATTCTGTTTGTCATCACCCTGCTGATCGGGCGTGAGTTGAACCTCGACATGTTCGCCAAACTGGTTGCCATCAGTGTCGCGGTGACCTGCGCCATGGCGATGTTCTCCGCCAAATACCAGGACGAAGGCCGTGCGTCCGGCATGCTCAATGACCCGAACGAATTTGCCCTGATGATCGCCTTCGCCGTGCCCATGGCGCTGTTGCTGGTGGTCCGCAGCCCGAACCGGTTGCACCGGTTGTTCTGGGGGGCCTGTGCCCTCGTGCTGCTGGCCGGCATGACCAAGACTGAGTCCCGCTCGGGGCTGGTGGTGTTGCTCCTCAGCCTGTTGATCGGCACGTGGCACTATCGCGCGCAGTTACCACATATTCGTCCACGCCACCTGGGCTTTGCCATGCTCGGCCTGACGATTGTGATTGCGCTTGGGCTCTATGCGATGCCGGCAAGTTACGTGGCGCGCATCCAGTCGCTGAGCATCCTCAGCTCCGGGGCCAAGAGTCAGGACCAGTCCCTGGGCCGTCGCGCCTCCTACGTTGTGGTCGGCAGCGCCATGATCGCCGAGAACCCCTTGCTTGGCACCGGCCCCGGCACGTTCCCGCTGCACTACGCCAACACCGGTTATGCCAAGGCCTTTGCCATGACCGGCAAGGTCGACGACCTGTACCGCCGCGCCCACAACACCTATATGGAAATCTTCAGTGAACTGGGGGTTCCCGCCGGCCTGATGTTCGTCGGCATGCTAGTCCAGGGGTTGTACAACCTGATTCGCGCCCGCCGCACCTGGCTGTTGCGAGGAGACAGGCATCAGGCCGATCTGATGACCCACCTCGGCATGAGTTTTCTGTCGTTGACGTTGTTCCTGATGTTCCTCAGCGCGCCGAACCACAAGTACCTGTGGATCATGCTCGCGTTGACCGGCGCGCTGCGCACGAAAGCCGAAGAAGCCCCGCTGAAGGAGGTCAGGGCATGAACCGCATCAGTATCGTCATCCCGATGTACAACGAGGCCCGGCACATCGCCCGGACCCTGCAAGCGGCACGACAGGCCGCCGAGGCGGCCAACGTCGAATGCGAGTTGATCGTGGTCGACAACGGCTCCGACGACCAGGGCCCGCACATTGCCCGGGAGTTCGGCGCCCAGGTGCTGGTCCTGCCCGGCCTGCTCATCGGCGCGTTGCGCAATCGCGGAGCGGCGATTGCCAGCGGTGAATGGCTGGCCTTTATCGATGCCGACGTCGAGATGCCCGAGAACTGGCTCAAGCTGTTGTTCGACCTCGAGTCCAGCGGCAAGGCCGATGTCAGCGGTCTTGACCTGCACACTCCGGCCGAAGCGCCGTGGTACGCCGACGCCTGGCAGCGCCGCACCTTGCGCCCCCATACGCAGCCGCTGCATGTCGCGCAATGGCTGCCCACTTGCAACCTGCTGATGCGCCGTCGCTGGTTCGACAAGGTCGGTGGTTTCAATGAACAACTGCGCACCGGCGAGGACAAGGAGCTGACCATGCGCCTGTCCGACGCGGGCGCGAAACTGCTCGCGGTCAACCAGAGCGTGGCGCTGCATTGGGGTTACGAAGGCAGTTGGCGGGAATGGATGGGCAAGGAATTGTGGCGTCAGGGCAGTCATCTGCAACTGCTGCGCACCCATGGCCCGAGCCTGCGCTTGCTGCGCTTTCCGCTACTGTCGATTGCCGTCTGGGTGATCGACTTCATGGCCATTTCCGCCCTGCTCGACGGTTTCCCCCATCATTCGTTGCTGATGCTGCTGATGACCGTCCTGCCCGCCCTGGCCCTGAGCCTGCGTCAAAGTGCCAGGCACCGCGACCCGCTCCTGACCCTGCAACTCTGGGGCCTGCACTGGGTGCGCCTGCACCTGGCGGGCGCCGGGTTCATCCTCAGCCTTTGTCATTGGAATGCCAGGAGGCCCGCCCGTGGCTGAATTCATTTTCTGGTTGTGCCTGTTGCTACCGGTTTACGCCTACCTCGGTTATCCCCTGTTATTGACGTTGCTGGCACCGTTTTACCCGGCACCGCGCCATGGACCGGCACAACCGATGGACGTGAGCATCGTGATTGCCGCGCACAACGAAGCGCGGCATATCGAAGAAAAACTGCGCACCGTGCTGGCCCAGGATTATCAGGCCCGCTCGCTGCAAATCATCCTCGCCAGCGACGGCTCGACCGACGACACCGTGGCCTGCGCGCGCCGGGTCGAGGACCCGCGCATCAGCGTGCTCGATCTGCCCCGCCAGGGCAAGGCGGCGACGCTCAATGCCGGGGTCGCGATCAGCAGCGGCGCGATCCTGGTGTTCACCGACGCCGACAACCAATGGTCCACCGACACCCTCGGCCATTTGCTCGCGCCGCTCAACGACCCGCAGGTCGGTGGCTGCGCCGGGCACATGGTGATCCCGGTGACCGGCAAGGGGTTGAGCGTTGGTGACAGCCTGTATCGGCACTACGAAGGCTGGCTGCGCTACGTGGAAAATCGCACCGGCTGCATGGTCTCCGCCGATGGCGCATTGCTCGCCCTGCGCCGCGAGTTGTTCCAGAACGTGCCGGCGGAGGTCAACGACGATTTCTTTATCAGTACCTGCGCGCCGGTCGCGTTCAAGCGGATTGTCTACGTGCCTCAGGCCCGGGTAATCGACCAGGGTGTGGACGAAGCCGACAAGCAATTGCGCCGCCGTCAGCGGGTTACGGTGGGTGGCCTGCAAAGCCTGGCCCAGCGCCGGGAGCTGCTCAATCCGTTGACCCACGGCCTGTATGCGATTGCCTTGATCAGCCACAAGCTGATCCGGCGGCTGGCGCCGATCCTGTTGCTGCCGTTGCTGCTGAGCAATTTCTGGCTGTGGGAAGACCACGGCTTTTATCGCCTGAGCCTGATCGCACAACTGCTCGGCTACACGATGGCCATTGCCGGCCTGCTGGATTCGCAACACCGCTTGCCCAAACCCTTTCGCCTGGCTGCGTTCCTGCTGGTGACCCTTACCGGGATGAGCATTGGCCTGTGGCAGTTCCTGCGCGGTCGGCGTTACGCGCAATGGAACCCCGAGCAAAATCGATGAGAGGCGCGTGCCATGGCGATCAAACAACTGTTAAAGCGCACCAGTGGCTGGCTGTACCTCAACTCCCCGGTCGGGCGCAATCAACTGCACGGCGCCGGGGTGATCCTGATGCTGCACCGGGTGCTGGCCAGCGATCAGGCCGCCGAACTGCCCCATCGCAATGAACTGTGCGTCGGGCCAAAGGCGTTTGAACATTTGCTGGTGTGGTTGAAAAAACACTTCGACTGCGTGCCGCTGATGGACATTCTGCAACCGGGTGCGCGCTCGGAGCGGCCGAAAGTGGCGCTGACCTTCGACGACGGCTGGCGCGACAACGCGGTGAATGCCTTCCCGTTGCTGCAAAAACACCGGGTGCCGGCGAGCATCTTTCTGTCCACTGATTTCATCGGCAGCCGCCAGCGGTTCTGGTGGGAAAGCATCGGCGAAACCCTATGGAACAGTCATGGCGAACAGGCACGCCTGCACCTGATCGAACATTTGCAGCACCTGGGGCGCCCGTTGCCGACACGGTGCGATGACCCGGATCGGCAACGCCGCAGCCTGGCGCTGCTGAACTTTTTACAGAGCCTGAAAACCCTGGCGCCGCTGGACCTCAATCGCCTGACCGACGCCTGTCCGCAAGAGTCGTTGCCCCAGGCGCTGGACTGGCAGCAAGTACGCAACCTGGAAGCGTCCGGCCTGGTGCGCTTCGGCCCCCACGGTGCCAGCCACGCCATCCTCACTGGTCTCGACGATCAACGCCTGGATGAAGAACTGAGCCGCAGTCGCGACGCGCTGCTCCACGGCTGCGTCCGGCCGTTGCCGGTTTACTGCTACCCCAATGGCGACAACGATGCGCGGGTGCGCCAACAGGTGGCCAGGCACGACTTCCCGTTTGCCCTGGGCACCGGCACCGGCATTTATCGAGGGGCCGGAGATCCACTGGCCCTGCCACGCTTCGGCGTCAGCCAGCGTACCGCGCGCAATCCCGAGTTGCTGTCCTGGCGCCTCTACCGTGGGGCACGCCCATGAGCCGCAGCAACTACCTCAAGCACCTGGCCCTGAGCATGGGCACCAAACTGGCGATGATCGCCCTGCGCTTGCTGCGTAACGTGTTGCTGGCACGGATTCTCGGCCCCAGCGAACGGGGCCTGTTTGCCTTGCTCAACACCCTGCCCGACCTGATCAGCGCTGCCACCAGCGGCGGCCTGAATTCAGCGGTGGGCTATCAGGCGGCCAAGCAACGACCGATGGGCTTGCTGCTCAGTCAGGTGCTGCTGTTCGGTTGTCTGCTGGCGACGCTGCTGACCTTGCTGGTGGTGGCGCTGACCCGCGAGTTCGGCAGTGAACTGGACATCACCACGCAGTTGGGCCTGCTCGCCTGGCTGTTGCTGCTGGCGGTGCCGCTGACCGTGCTCAAAAGCGGTTTGCTGACCCTGCACAACGCCTCAGGTGGCGTGGTCGCCTTCAATGCCTTGCGCCTGACCGAGTCACTGGCGCCGCTGCTGGTATTCCTCAGCCTGTTCTGGATGTGGAAAGGCGCGGCCCTGGAAGCGGCGTTGATCAGTTGGCTGGCGGGGATCAGCCTGGTGGTGCTGGCCGGTTGGGTCTGGCTCAAGCGCGAGCATCCGCTGAGCCTGCAATGGGACCGCGCCAGTCAAAACGAACTGCTGCGCTACAGCGCCCGCAGTCATCCGGACCTGCTGTTCCAGCAGGTGATTCTGCGCTCCGACTACCTGTTCATCGGCGCCCTGCTCGGCACCACGGCGCTGGGTCACTACGCCATGGCCAGCGCGGCCGCCGAGTTGCTGCTGATCGTTCCGGAAGCAGTGACCACGCCGCTGATGAAACGCCTGCTGCAACAGGAAGAAGGCATCGAAAAAGTCACGCCACTGGCCTTGCGCTTGACCGCTACGGTGATGCTCGGCGCTTGCCTGAGCATGGCCGTGGTCGGTGAATGGTTGATCGTGACGCTGTTTGGCGAAGCCTATCAGCCTGCCTATCCTGCGTTGCTGGCGCTGCTGCCAGGCCTGTTGGGTCTGTGCTACATGAGCATTCTGCGTCTGGACTTATTGGGCAAAAACCGCCCCGGCACGATTTCGTTGTCGATGGGCCTCAGCGCCCTGCTCAACCTGGCGCTCAATGTGCTGCTGATCCCGACCTACGGCATCGTCGGCGCAGCAGCCGCATCCTCTATCGCGTACCTGGCCGTGACCCTGGCGCTGTTGGTGATGTATTGCCGGTTGAGCCACGTGCCGGTCTGGAAAACACTTATCGTCCTGCCCGGCGATATCGTGCCGACGCTGCAGATGCTGCAACGGAAATCGGCATGAAACGCCTGTTATTGCTGGTGAGTCTTGGCCTCGGGCTGAGCGCCGAAGCGGCGCCCATGCGTTGGGCCGATATCCGCGACGGCAGCCTGTACCTGCAAACGGACCGCCCCGA
This sequence comes from Pseudomonas sp. B28(2017), assembly GCF_002113025.1. Lineage (GTDB taxonomy): Bacteria > Pseudomonadota > Gammaproteobacteria > Pseudomonadales > Pseudomonadaceae > Aquipseudomonas. The sequence goes on from NZ_NEJH01000009.1 coordinate 175,655, forward strand.
CAGCCTGACCGTGCTCTGGGCTCCGGTGTGGCAGGCTGAAGCCAACGAAGAACACCTCTACTTGCTCGACGGCCAGGGCAAACTCCTGAGCGAACGACTGATTGCCGCCCATGAGCCCCGCGGCAGCCAACGCTGGGACCTGGCGCCGGGCGCCGCCAGTTATCGACTGGAAATTCCTGGCTACAGCTTCCGCCGTTATACGATTGAGCACGACGACCGCACCGTCGCACTGTTCGCCCCTGCCAAGGTGCATTTCAGCGCCGAGCCCCGGGACGGTGACGAGTTGTATTTCAAGGTCGCGGCCGGTGAACACGCGGTGCTGGCCGGTAAATTCCACGGCGGCGTCGGCGCGTTGCAAGCGCAGCGCGTGAGTGACGGCCAACAGCTTTCACTGCCTCTCAAGCCTTACCCCGCCTATTGGCAGTTCGACAAAGTCGGGTTGCCCGTTGCAACCACCGATCAAGTCTGGCGCCTGCACCTGCGCGGCAGCGGCAAGGTCGCGTTCTGGCTCGACGGCACGGCCAACCTGTTCGCCCAGAACCCACAACAGCTCAAACCCTTGCGCGAAGACGAGGGCGAGACCCGGCTGACGCTGCACCAGGACGTGCTCGGCAAGACCCCGAACCTGGGTATCGCCCTGCCCTATGCGCGACCGCCGGATTCCGGTTTCGCCGTGCTCGATGCCCTGCAACCACAGGCCGGAACCTATTACAGCCTGGTCGACATCATGGCCACGCGGCCGCATTACGAAGACCTGTTCCGCCGACTGTATCAGGATCGCTTCGGCATCACTCAGGACATCACCCTGCTGGCCGGCAGTCAGCGCCAGGCCGAACTGCGCGCCGACACCACCAGCAACGCCGGCCTCAACGCCTGGCTCACCGCCACGCGCGCACTTGGCGGCAAAGGCACGCACTACATCAGCTTTGCCGACGAACCGAACCTCAACTACCCGGACTACGCCAGCTACCAGCGCCTCTTCAACAGCATGGCCTGGCAAGTGCGCAGCAACCCGGACAACGCCAAAGCCGGCGTACGCATCGCCATGCCGGCCAGCTCCCGGTTCGTCAATGGCCCGCTCGTCGACAATGCCGCCGACAAGCGCGGCATCGACTGGGCCCGACGCTTGCTGGCCGAGTCCGGCGACAAGATCGATGCGCTGGCATGGCACGAATGGATGGTCCGCGACCTGCTGGCGACCCGTGTCTACCGCGATAGCGTACGCAAAGCGGCAGAGCTGGTGGGGCTCGACGCCCAGGGACGACCACGCAAGGCCTTGTTGCTGGACCAGACCAACATGTCCAGCGGGGCCAGCCTCAGCCCTTACGATCAGGAAACTCACTACGCCTCGTTATGGTGGGCCTCGGTCATCATCAATGCTTCCCAGGACGGCTTGCTCGACATGCTCGGCTGGTTCCAGGCCGACGACGAACCCGAGTATCCCAAGGGCATGTTCCGCGTGCTCGGCAAGGATGAATTCGAGCTCAAGCCCGTAGGCCTGGCGCAGCAATTTATCCGCAAGCATTGGCTACAGAATGTCATGCGCCTGGAGAACGACGCCTTCGAGGTTGACGTGCTGGCCATGTCTGCCGGGCAGCAACGCAGCCTGCTTGGCGTCAACAAAGGCTCGCGCTTGCAGCGTGTGAGCCTGGCTGGCGCGCAATGCCCATTGCCCCAGGGATCATTGCGCTATTTCGGCGCCGACAACCGCAGTCGCGACGCATTTTTCAAGTGTCTGGAGGGTCGCATCAGCTTCGATTTACCAGGAGAAACCCTGTTTACACTCAGCTGGAGCGCCACATGAACGTCATTGATTTTTGCCGTGTAGACGATTCGTCGTGCATTGAGTCACGGCACTCGCGACCAACACCGTGAGGAGTCAAAAACATGAATGTTCTAAAAAAACTCAGCGATCACATCAAGCAAAAAGGCCTGCGCGCCACCGTCGGCAAGTTGTGGAAACACTACGTGTTTTTCCACGAAGAACTGTTGTGGATGGAGCGCGACCTGGTGAGCCCGGTACCGCCACACAAGCTTCGGCCCTATACACCGCTGCGACTGGAAACCATCACCCCACAAAACGCCGTAGCGTTCACCAGGCACTTCGGTGATCGCGTGGGCACCATGGCCGAGTTGGCGTCCGAAGGATACACCGGGCACATGTACCTGGATGAAAACGGCGATACCGTGGCCTTTATCTGGGGCAGCACACGCGATTATCACGACCGTCATTACTACGGCTGCCTGTTCCCGGTGAAGCCAGGTGAGTTCTTCGAGTTCGCTCTCGAGCAGATTCCTGCCTACCGGGGCACCACGCTGTCGGTCGATTTCCAGCTGAACCTGTGGAAAGCCATGGCTGATCAAGGCTGCAACAAAGTGGTGGATATCTGCGAGTCCCACAACATTCCCGCGCTCAAGCTGCACATCCGCATGGGGTATCGCGAGCAAGGACGGGTCATGAACATCTACCACCTGTTCGGCTGGCGCTTCTTCCGCGAAACCCGCTACAGCGGTTCACGCCTGGATGCCTTGCGCAAACCGGCCCCCTCTCCTGTTCCAGCCGAGGCGAGCTGACCTTATGTCTGCACGATTCGAATGGCGCACTTCTCTGTGCACCGACGACTTTCCGGCAGCGGCTTACGAAGCGTTGCGCCTGCGCATAACGGACCACACGCCGTTCAACACCCTGGCCTGGCTATACGCATCGGAACTGGCACTCAAGCCCGGCGCGCAGTTGCACGTGCTGCTCGGCTGGCAGGATGACGAACTGGCGCTGTGCCTGCCGCTGGTGGCGTCCGTGGAGCGCTTTGCGCGTTTGCCGTTTCGGGTCCTGCATCATTTGGGCTATCCCCTCGCCGACCGTCTCGCACTGCTGACGAGGCTGGACGATGACAATTTACGCAAGGCGCTGACGCAGATCCGTCAACGCCTGCCCCATGCTGTGCTGCAACTCAACGAACTGACCGGTTCCACGGCACAGGCCCTGGCACCGTGGCAGGCGCTGAGTTCGACTGCCGAACAACGCCTCAGCTGTCGAGTGCCGGTGCACCTGATCAGCGAGTCCGACCATCAGGAAGTCTCCGGCGACCCGCGCTACAAACTGCGTCGCGCACGCAAACGCATAGCCGCGTGTGGTGCCCAGGTACGGCGGATTACTCCCGACGCCCTGACCATGGGGCCACTGTTGCAGGAAATCAGTGAAGTCGAAGCGGTGAGCTGGAAAGGCGATGAAGGCGTCGGGATCTTTTCCGATGCGCGCCATCGCCAGTGGATGAACCGCGCCTTCACCGCCCTGGCGGCCCGAGGCCTGGTGCGCGTGGTGGTGCTGGAGCTGGAGGGGCGCTGCATCAGCTATCGCCTTGGCTTGCTGGAACAGGGTCGACTGTACGACTACAATTTGGCGTTCCTGCCGCAATATGCCGACCTGGGCAGCGGTCGGGTGCTGCTCGAAGAGTGGATTCGCTGGGGCCTGGAAGACAACTGGTGCTGGATCGATGCGTCCCGGGTCAGCCTGGAAAACTCCAGCCATCAACTGCACGAACGCATGACCGGGCAACTGGAACACTGGCGCTGGAGTTTTTACTCCTGGCGTCCAGGCGGTCTGGTGCTGGGGCTGGCCTTGCGGGTCTGGCAACGCTTCAAACCCCGATTGCAGCAATGGCGCGCCCGACGCGCGGCGGCCACAGTCGCGACACCCGCGGTCAAGACGCCTGCGCCAGCGGAAAAATTCAAGGAGGGTGAGCATGCCTCGGCAAGTGATAATCAACGCTGACGATTTCGGTCTCAGTGCCTGCGAAAACGCGGTGATCCTTGGCGCGTTCCAGGCCGGGCTCATCAGCTCCGCCACCGCCATGGCCAACATGCCGGCGTTCGAAGCGGCCTGCGCCCTGGCCCGGCATCCGTTACTCGAAGGCCGCATCGGCCTGCACTTCAACCTGACCTACGGTCGTCCGTTGAGCCAGAGCATTGTGCAGCGCCCGACGTTTTGCGACGGTGCCGGCGTGTTCGACCTCAACCTGCCCCGCACCCGCCTCTGGCTCGGGCGCCGGGATCGCCACGCCGTACTGGAAGAACTCGAAGCCCAATGGCAGCGCTGCCTGGACAACGGCGTGCGCCCCAGTCACCTGGACTCCCATCAACACGTGCACAACATCTGGCCGATCGGCGAGATTGTCGCGCGCTTCGCTGCCCGCCAGGGGGTGCCGGTGCGTCTGGCGCGCAACCTGGGACAAAACCTCAGCCTGCCCAAACGTGTATTCAAGGACTTGCTCAATCGGCGCCTGAGCAACCTGGCCGGCGCCACCGCCGACTACGTGTGCACCCCGGTGGATCTGCGCAACGCCGAGCCGCCACCCGACGGACTGCTGGAAATCGTCGCCCACCCGAACCAGCTCGGCGCCGACTTCGGCGATGCCTACCTGGAACCGGGAGAGTCCCTGAGCGCGTTGCTGGAACAGCGTTTGCCGGGTGTACCGAGGGTGGCCTATACCGCTGCGGGCGACGCCACACCTCGCCGTGCGCAGGCCGTTCTGGATTAATCCACCCCACATTGAATCTTTGCCGTACACAAGATCTGTGTACGACAAAGATTCAATGTGAGAGCGGGCTTGTTCGAGAAGAGGCCGGCAACCGCACCACAGATTTTCAAGGCTCCAAACCGATCCCCCGCAAAATCACACTGGTCACCGTCTGCACCGCTTTTTCAAATTGCATGTCCGACAGCGGCTGATGGTCGTTGAGGATATTCACCTGGTGATCGAAGTCGGCGTAGTGCTGGGTCGAGGCCCAGATCATGTACAGCAGGCTCGATGGCTCTACTGGCAGAATGCGTTTGTCGTCCACCCACTGGCGGATTTTCGCTTCCTTCATCTTGGCCCAGTCGTACAGGCTCGCGTCCAGCGCTGCGCCAAGGGTTGGCGCGCCATGGATGATTTCGTTGGCCCAGACTTTCGAACCATAAGGCCGGCTGCGGGAATGGTTCATCTTGGCGCGGATGTAGCTGCTGAGCACCACACGCGGGTCATCGAACATCTCGAAGCACAGGGCGTCCTGCTTCCAGACTTCCAGCAAATCGAACAGCACCGCGCTGTACAGTTCGGTCTTGGTGCTGAAGTAGTAATGCAGGTTGGAACGCGGCAGTTGCACTTCGGCGGCGATGTCGGCCATGGCGGTGCTGCCGAAGCCCTTTTCAGCGAAGACTTTTTCCGCCCCCAGCAGAATCTTTTCGACGTTACTGCGACGAATCTCGATCTTGTGATTGCCCATGCGGGTCCCCGACAACAACGTTGAACAAGACTAGCATCCGCTCTGGACCGCGGCGACAGGGGAAAACGAAACTTCGTACAGCCGCTGTCGTAGCGCTAAACTCTGCGCACCTGGAAACTGCCTGAGGAACTCACGATGCTGCTCAAGAAAACCCTGACCGTCGCTGCCCTGCTTGGCTCGCTGCTCGCCGCTTCTTCGGTGTTTGCCCATGCTCACCTGAAAAGCCAGACACCGGCCGCCGACAGCACCGTGACCGCGCCAACGGAATTGCGCCTGGAGTTCTCCGAGGGTGTCGAGGCCAGTTTCACCAAGGTCACGCTGACCAGGGATGGCGCACCGGTGGCGGTCAAGGCGCTGACCACCGAAGGCAGCGACAAGAAGACCCTGATCGTCACCCCGGCCGCGCCGCTAACCGCCGGTGCCTACAAAGTCGAATGGCACGCCGTGTCGGTCGACACTCACAAAAGCGAAGGTGCCTACGCCTTCAAGGTTGGCCAGTAATTCATGGCGAGCGCGCTGGTGCTGTGCCGCTTCCTGCATTTCATTGTGGTGTTGATGCTGTTCGGAGCCTGGGTGTTCAGGCCGTTGCTGGCCAATGGCGAAAGCGCACTGGATCAGCGGCTGGCACGCACCTCCCATTGGCTGGCCGCGGTGGCGCTGGGCAGCGGGATCTGCTGGCTGTTGCTGGTTACCGCAAGCATGGCCGGAGCCTGGGATGCGGCCTTCGATCCGCCGACCCTGAACCTGGTGCTGGGCAATACCTTTTTCGGTCAGGTCTGGCGCTGGCATCTGCTGATTAACATGGCGTTGCTGGTGGTGTTGCTGACACCGCTACGCGCCAGCCATGCGTCGCGCCTGATCCTCAGCGGTCTGCTGGTGGCCACGCTGGCCCCGGTCGGTCACGGCGCCATGCTCGATGGCACCGCCGGGCAATTGCTGATCCTCAATCAACTCATTCACTTGATGTGCGTGGGTGCCTGGCTCGGCGGCTTGATGTTGCTGGTGATGATTCTGCGACAGCCTGCCGGGCATTCGATCCGCGTGATGTTGCAGCGCTTCAGCGGCGTCGGCTACGGGTTGGTTGCCGGGCTGCTGATCACCGGGCTGATCAATGTGCGGGTGCTCACCGGGGCATTCTGGCCAACGCCGCTGTTCACCGGGTTCGCCTTGATCCTGTTGATCAAGGCGTTGTTGGTGGCCTCGATGTTGGGCCTGGCGGTGTTCAATCGCTTGCGGATCAATGTTTGCGAGCAGCGTCTGCAAACACTGCGCACCAGCGTGATGCTGGAGTGGATGCTGGGGCTTGGCGCAGTGGCGGCCGTTTCATTGCTGGGCACCCTGCCGCCGATGATTTCCAGTTGACCACCCCCTCCCCCTCGCCACAGGAATGCGTTTACTGGAACAAGGTCAGTCCACCGAGCCGGGTTTCACCCTGCAGTATCGGCCGCTTCAGGCAGATGTCCCCAACAGTTGACTCAACACCGCTCGCAATTTGCCGGGCCTCACCGGCTTGTTCAGCAACGGTGAGTTGAGCCGCTGTAACGCACGCCGACAATGATCGGTACGGTCGGCAGTGATGATCACCGCGGGTATGTTCTGATGGAAATGCTCGCGCAAATGTCGCACCACATCACAGCCGACCACCGCGTGATCGAGATGATAGTCCGCGAGAATCAGCTCCGGCGCCTGCCCGCGTAACGTCGCCAGCGCAGACGCTTCATCGGTGGCGGTCAGAACGTCGCAGCCCCACTGTCCGAGCAACGCGCTCATGCTTTCGAGAATGCTCACTTCGTTGTCGATCACCAGCAGACGGCGGCCCGGCAGCGGGTTGCCGGTACCCGGTTGTGGCACCGCCTGGCTCACGGGTAACGGCACCTCGCGGGAAATCGGTACCTCGATGCTGAACATCGACCCACGCCCCGGCAACGAGTACACGCCGACTTTATAGCCAAGGATCTTGGCGATGCGCTCGACAATCGCCAGCCCCAGGCCCACGCCCTTGCGGTCAGCGGCACGGCCGACGTCCAGCTGGTTGAACTCGAGGAAGATCGAATCGAGCCGGTCTGCGGCGATGCCACGCCCGGTGTCCCAGACCTCCAGGCGTAACATCTCGCCTCGACGCCTTGCCCCCAGCAGGATGCTGCCTTCATCGGTGTAGCGGCAGGCATTGCTGAGGAAATTGCGCAGGATCCGTGTCATCAGACGCAAGTCGGTGCTGATGGCGTAATCGGCCATGCGCACCCGCAGGTTCAAGCCGGCCGCCTGCGCGACGGACTGAAACTCCGAGACCAGCGGCCCGAGCAGTTCGTCGAGGCGGTATGGCGCGATGTCCGGCTTGACCGCGGCCTGGTCGAGCCGGGAAATGTCGAGCAGATCCGTCAGCAGGTCTTCGGCCCCTTCCAAGGCCTGGTGTGTGCGTTCCACCAGCACCTGTTCGGTTTCCGGCAACTTGCGTTCGCGCAAGGTCGAAATCAGCAACCGTGCAGCATTCAGCGGTTGCAGCAGGTCGTGGCTGGCGGCGGCGAGGTATTTGTCCTTGCTGTGATTGGCGGCCTCGGCGGCATCGCGAGCGTCGCGCAAGGCCTCGGCGATCTGTTTACGCTGGATGATCTGTTGCTGAAGGTTACGGTTGGCTTCGAGCAGTTCATTGGTGCGCGCGACGACGCGCAGCTCCAGTTCGTCATTGAGTTGCTGCAGGCGTCGCTGGGCCTGTTTGCGCTCGGTGATATCGGAAACGAACCCCTCCACCAGCCCTTCCTGGCCGGGCTTGAGCAGCAGGTTCATCAACACATCGAGGTGACTGCCGTCCTTGCGGCGCAAGCGGGTTTCATAGCCGTGAAGGCTGCGCTGGTGCCTGAGGATCTCGCCGATGTTTTCCAGCTCCTGCGCGCCGTCGACAAACAGGGTGCTCGCCAGGTCGGTCAGGGAGAACTGCACCTCCTGCGGGTCCTGGTAGCCAAGCATGCGTGCCAGCGCCGGGTTGGCGGCGCGCATGCCATCGTGCAGGCTGGCCTGGAAGATCCCGTGCACCGCGTTTTCGAACAGCCACTTGTAGCGGTTACGCTCGGCTTCCAGATCATCCAGGCGCGCTGCCAGTTCCGGGTAATGACTCTTGCGGGCCGAATGGCTGCCCAGCCCCAGCAGCCCGGCCAGGGCCCGTTGTTGCTCGTCAGAGGGCTTCGCCATAGACGACCTCGACATCACGCTGGCTGGATTCGCGCGGGTTGGTCAGGATGCACGGATCGTCCATGGCATGTTGCGACAGGAACGGAATGTCCGAGGTCCTGACACCATGCAAACCGAGGGTTTCGTGAAAGCCGATGGCGTGCTTGAGGGCGATCAGGTGTTCGACCAGACGCCCGCAGATCTGCCGGTGATTCAGGCCTCGGCAGTCGATGCCGAAGGTCTCGGCGATCACCTTGAAGCGCTCCGGCGCCGAGTTGTAATTGAAGGCCACCACGTGCTCGACAAGCACCGCGTTGCACAGGCCGTGAGGCAGGTCGAGAAAGCCGCCGAGGCTGTGGGACATGGCATGCACGGCGCCCAGGATTGCGTTGGAAAATGCCAGGCCGGCCTGCATGCTGCCGAGCATGATCTTCTCGCGCAGGGCGATGTCGGTCGGGTTGGCGATCATTTGCACCAGGTTGCCATTGATCAGGCGCATCGCCTCCAACGCGTGAGGGTCGGTCAGCGGCCCGTGGCCGGTGGACACGAAAGCTTCAATGGCATGCACCAACGCGTCGATGCCTGTACAGGCCGACAGGAACGGATCCATGCTCAGGGTGGTTTCCGGGTCGATCAGCGAAACGTCCGGCACCACCGCCTTGCTGACGATGGAGAACTTCATGCGTTCCTGCTGGTTGGAAATGATCACGAATTGCGAGACGTCGGCCGAGGTGCCGGCAGTGGTCGGAATCAGGATCAGCGGCGGGCTGGGCACACGGATGGTGTCCACGCCCTCGAATTCGAGAATGCTGCGGCCATGGGCGACGACGATGCCGATGCCCTTGCCGCAGTCCATCGGGCTGCCGCCACCGACGGCGACGATCACGTCGCAGTGGTTTTCCCGGTACAGCTCGGCGCCGCGCATCACCTCTTCGACCCGCGGGTTGGGCGAAACATCGCTGTAAAGGCAGTATTCGATGCCCAGCGCCTGCAGGCTGGCTTCTACATCGGCGACCCAGCCGGCGGCAATCACGCCGGGATCGCTGACCACCAGGACCTTGCGCGCGCCAAAGGTCTTGGCATAGTTGCCGACATTGTGCCGGCTACCGGCACCGAAGATGATTTCAGGCGAAACGAATTTACGCAGCTGGTTGAGACTCTGGCTCATCGGAAAGCCTGTTTTTATTGTTTTGGAAGGTAAAAGCCACACTAAACCATCCAGCTGCGAATGCAATCAGACCAATGGGTAGCACTGCCTGGGGTGTACTCACATTCTGCGTCGGTCGTACCTTTTCGATTCACCCGCGGTAGATCAACTGCGAAGCCTTCTCGTTGCGCAGCGTCAGGTGTTCCATCCCCAGCCCCGGCAGCTCAGCCTCCTCCCGGGCCTTGAGAATGACGCCATGGTGCGGCGACTTGCTGCACACCGGGTCGGCATTGCCGGCATCGCCGGTCAGCATGAACGCCTGGCAGCGGCAGCCCCCCAGGTCCTTGTGCTTTTCGTCACAGGAGCGGCACGGCTCCTTCATCCAGTCATCGCCGCGAAAACGGTTGAAGCCGAACGAGTCGTTCCAGATGTGCTCGATGCTGTGTTCCCGCACGTTGGGAAACTGTACCGGCAATTGCCGGGCGCTGTGACAAGGTAACGCCGTGCCATCGGGGGTGATGTCGAGAAACAGATTGGCCCAGCCGTTCATGCAGGTCTTGGGACGCTCTTCGTAGTAGTCCGGGGTGACGAAGATCAGCTTGCAGGGATGGCCCTGTGCCTCAAGTCGCTGGCGATATTCGTTGGTGATGCGCTCGGCCCGTTGCAGTTGTTCGCGGGTCGGCAGCAAGCCGACGCGATTGAGTTCGGCCCAGCCATAGAACTGGCACGTAGCCAGTTCGACAAAGTCCGCTTCCAGTTCCAGGCACAGCTCGATGATCTGCGCGATCCGGTCGATGTTGTGCCGATGGGTGACGAAGTTCAGCACCATCGGATAGCCTTGGGCTTTCACCGCCCTGGCCATCGCGAGTTTCTGGGCGAAGGCCTTGCGCGAACCGGCCAGCATGTTGTTCACCGCTTCGTCGGCGGCCTGGAAACTGATCTGGATATGGTCCAGCCCGGCCACCTTGAAGTCGCGCACCTTCTGCTCGGTCAGGCCGATGCCGGAGGTGATCAGGTTGGTGTAGTAGCCCATGTCCCGGGCAGCCTTGATCAGTTCGGCGAGGTCCTGGCGAACCAATGGTTCGCCGCCGGAAAAACCCAGTTGTGCCGCGCCCATTTCACGCGCCTGCCGGAACACCCGGATCCATTCGGCGGTACTCAGTTCTGCACCGTGCCGGGCAAAGTCCAGTGGGTTGGAGCAATAGGGACATTGCAGCGGGCAGCGGTAGGTCAGCTCGGCGAGCAGCCACAACGGCGGTCCGGGCTGCGTCTCACTCGATCCAGAATTGCGCATGGGCCACCTCCAGAAACGCCAGCACGTCTTCGTCGATCCCCGGTACACCGGGGAAATTCGCGCTCAATCGATCAATGATCGCCGCCACGCTGCGCTGGCCGTCCACCAGGTCGAGAATCTGTCCGGCACTGCTGTTGAGCTTGATCATGCCTTCGGGGTACAGCAGCACATGGCAGCCCTGACGGGGTTCCCATTGCAGACGAAAACCGCGACGCAAGGCCGGTGACTGCTGGCGATTGATCAGGCTCACAGGGCGATCCCCCGATGCCAGACGTTGTCGCCGGTGACCGTATGATACGGCGGGCGCGCAAGCTCAAAGGCCATGCTCATGGCATCGAGCATGCTCCACAGCACGTCGAGCTTGAATTGCAGAATCTCCAGCATGCGTCGTTGCCCCGCGGCCGTTACATAGTGCGCCAGGGTGATGCGCAAGCCATGCTCGACATCGCGCCGCGCCTGGCTCAGGCGCGTGCGGAAATAGTCGTAGCCTGCGACGTCGATCCACGGGTAATGGGTGGGCCAGGCGTCGAGTCGCGATTGATGGATCTGCGGGGCAAAGAGTTCGGTCAGCGAACTGCTGGCCGCTTCCTGCCAGCAGGCGCGACGGGCGAAATTGACGTAGGCGTCCACCGCAAATCGCACCCCTGGCAACACCAGTTCCTGGGACAGAATCCGCTCGCGATCCAGTCCCACCGCTTCGCCCAGGCGCAGCCAGGCTTCGATACCGCCCTCGGTACCCGGGACGCCGTCATGGTCGAGAATCCGTTGCAGCCATTCCCGGCGCACGTCACGGTCCGGGCAGTTGGCCAGGATCGCGGCGTCTTTCAGGGGAATGTTGACCTGGTAATAGAAACGATTGGCGACCCAGCCCTGGATCTGCTCGCGGCTGGCACGTCCGGTGTACATGGCTTGGTGGAACGGATGATGGATATGGTAATAGGCGCCCTTGGCGCGCAGGGCAACTTCGAATTCGGCGGCGGACATCGGGATGTCGGTCATTGTGGTTCTCCTGGAAACCCTCGGGTGTCTGGTGTGGCCCCTTCGCGAGCAGACTCGCTCCCACATTGAATATTCGGTGCCCCCCCTGTGGGAGCGAGCCTGCTCGCGAAGGGGCTATCGACTACAACTCAATACCCATGCCGTCATAAGCCACTTCGATCCCCCGCCGCTCCAGCAGTGCCCGCTCGGCCGAGTTTTCATCAAGGATCGGATTGGTGTTGTTGATGTGAATCAGCACCTTGCGCTGACGGTTGAAACCCTCCAGCACTTCAAGCATCCCGCCGGGGCCGCTTTGTGCAAGGTGCCCCATTTCGCTGCCCAGGCTCTGGCCGACTTCGCAGAGACGCATCTCATCGTCTCGCCACAGGGTGCCGTCCAGCAGCAGGCAATCGGCACGCTGCATCCAGCCCAGCACTTCATCGTCGATTCGGCCGAGGCCCGGTGCATAGAACAGCGAGGCGCCGTTGCGCAGGTCTTCAATGAACAGGCCAATGGTGTCGCCCGGTTGCGGGTTGCCGCGATTGGGCGAATACGGCGGCGCGTTGCTTACCAGGGGAATCGCGCGAAATTGCAAATGCTCGCAGGCCGGGATGCCGAACGGCTGGCGATCGAGGCCGACCGGTTGCCATTGCAATCCGCCGTTCCAATGCCCAAGCATCTCGAACAACGGGAAACCACTGCTCAGGTCCTGATGCACGCGCTCGGTGCACCACACCGCATGCGGGCAGCCTTCGCGCAGACTGAGCAAACCGGTGCAATGGTCGATCTGGCTGTCCAGCAGCACGATGCCGGCGATGGCGCTGTCACGCAGTCGCCGCGCCGGTTGCAAGGGCGCAAAACTCTCGAGTTGCGCGCGAATGTCCGGTGAAGCGTTGCACAGCACCCAGGCCACACCGTCGTCACTCAGGGCAATCGACGACTGCGTACGGCGCTGTGCCTGGAGGCTGCCATTGCGCACGCCGGCGCACTGGCGGCAATTGCAGTTCCACTGGGGGAAGCCACCGCCGGCTGCGGAACCGAGAACGCGGATGTACATGGCAGATGCTCCGGAAGGCAGGCCCGGCCAACGCATCGGCTGGCCGGGTGATCAATCAACGGTTGGCGAAATACATCGTCACTTCGAAGCCAATGCGCAGATCGGTAAACGCAGGTTTAGTCCACATGGGTCATTCCTCTTCTTGTGCCCGGGTGATTCCGGTAATGCCATTAATGCACGGGGCGTCGAGTGCCCGAATGCTACTTTCGAAGGAGCTTTGGGGGTGATTTGGTAGGGGGTGTTTCGCAAGTTTCCAGAGCCCCACGTCCTCATGTGGGAGCAAGCTCGCTCCCACAGGTTTTTCAGTGTTCTTGCGAAATCAGAAGAACCCCAGCGGATTGATGTCGTAGCTCACCAGCAGGTTTTTGGTCTGTTGATAGTGATCGAGCATCATCTTGTGGGTTTCCCGACCGACGCCGGACTTCTTGTAGCCACCAAACGCCGCGTGCGCCGGGTACAGGTGGTAGCAGTTGGTCCACACACGACCGGCCTTGATCGCCCGGCCCATTCGGTAGGCGCGGTTGATGTCGCGGGTCCACAGGCCGGCGCCGAGGCCGAACTCGCTGTCGTTGGCGATGGCCAGGGCTTCAGCCTCGTCCTTGAAGGTGGTGACACCCACCACCGGGCCGAAGATTTCTTCCTGGAACACGCGCATCTTGTTGTGCCCCTTGAGCAGCGTTGGCTGGATGTAATAGCCGCTGGACAGGTCGCCCTCCAGGCGTTCGGCCGCACCACCGGTGAGCAGCTCGGCGCCCTCCTCCCGTGCGATGGTCAGGTACGAGAGGATCTTGTCGTACTGCTGCTCGGAAGCCTGGGCGCCGACCATGGTCTCGGTGTCCAGCGGGTTGCCGCGCTTGATCTTGACGATCTTCTTCATCACCTCGGCCATGAACGGCTCGTAGATCGACTCCTGCACCAGTGCCCGGGACGGGCAGGTGCAGACTTCGCCCTGGTTGAAGAACGCCAGCACCAGGCCTTCGGCGGCTTTTTCGATGAACGCAGGCTCCGCGCTCATGATGTCTTCGAAGAAGATGTTCGGCGACTTGCCGCCCAGTTCGACGGTGCTGGGAATGATGTTCTCGGCGGCGCAATGCATGATGTGCGCGCCCACCGGGGTCGAACCGGTGAAGGCGATCTTGGCGATGCGCTTGCTGGTGGCCAGCGCTTCACCGGCTTCGCGACCGAAGCCCTGGACGATGTTCAGTACGCCGGCCGGCAGCAGGTCGGCGATGAGCTCAGCGAAGACCATGATCGACAGCGGCGTCTGCTCGGCCGGTTTGAGCACGATGCAGTTGCCCGCAGCCAGGGCCGGGGCGAGTTTCCAGGCGGCCATCAACAGCGGGAAGTTCCACGGAATGATCTGCCCGACCACGCCCAGCGGCTCATGGAAGTGATAGGCCGTGGTCAGCTCGTTGATCTCGGCGACGCCGCCTTCCTGGGCGCGGATGCAGCCGGCGAAGTAGCGGAAATGGTCGGCTGCCAGCGGCACGTCGGCGTTGAGGGTTTCGCGCACGGCCTTGCCGTTGTCCCAGGTTTCGGTGACGGCCAGGACCTCAAGGTTCTGCTCGATGCGATCGGCGATTTTCAGCAGCACCAGGGAGCGCTCCTGGGCCGAGGTCTTGCCCCAGGCGTCGGCGGCGGCATGGGCAGCATCCAGGGCCTTGTCGATGTCGGCAGCGCTGGAGCGCGGGAATTCGGCAATCACTTCGCCGTTGACCGGCGAGGTATTGGTGAAGTACTCGCCATTGACCGGCGCGACGAATTCGCCGCCGATGAAGTTGCCGTAGCGCGGCTTGAAGGTAATGACGGCACCTGGGGTTCCGGGTTGTGCGTAGATCATGATGGGCCTCTGTCTGGGTCGGAGCCTGTCGTTCTGACAGGCGATGAGCCGATACTAGAGAGCCCCGTGTGCCAGACGAATGCATCGTTGGCAGGAGGGGCTCTCGTTATTTGGTCGTAGGAGCGAGCTTGCTCCGGGCGGTGTTCCGACGATGGTCGTCAACGAAATCGCTGGGCACCTGACACCCCTCGGTGTTCTCAGGTTCATCGCGAGCAGGCTCGCTCCTACAGGTTTGTGGTGGATCAGTGTCTGGCGACGAGGTCCTTGGGCAGCTTGAAGGTCCAGAGCATGCCGCCCTGGTTGAAGTCCTTCACCCGCTTGGCCACTTCGCCCCCCCACAACGGTACGGCGCCGCCCCAGCCGGAGAGCACCGAGACATACTGTTCGCCGTCCATTTCCCAGGTCACGGGCGAGCCGAGCACACCGGAGCCGGTCTGGAACTCCCAGACCTTCTCGCCCGTCTTGGCGTTGAACGCCTGCAGGAATCCTTCAGGCGTACCGGTGAACACCAGGTTGCCCTTGGTGGTCAGCACCCCGCCCCACAGCGGCGCGTAGTTCTTGTGGCGCCAGACTTCCTTGCCGGTTTTCGGATCGATGGCCCGCAACACGCCGATGTAGTCTTCGTTCAATGGCTTGATGGTGAATCCGGCACCGAGGAACGCCGCGCCTTTCTTGTAGGCGATGCCTTCGTTCCAGATGTCCATGCCCCATTCGTTGGACGGCACATAGAACAGCCCGGTGTCTTTGTTGTAAGCCATCGGCATCCAGTTTTTCGCACCGAGGAACGCCGGCGCCACGAAGACCGAACTGCCCTTGGCTTCGGAACCCGGGGCACCGGGACGGCTGGCTTCGTTGTAGATCGGCCGGCCGGTTTTATCCAGGCCGGTGGCCCAGGTGATCTTGTCCACGAACGGGAAGCCACGGATGAATTTGCCATTGGTACGATCCAGCACGTAGAAGAAACCGTTACGGTCGGCAGTGGCCGCTGCCTTGATCTCTTTACCGCCTTCGCTGTAATTGAACGACACCAGCTCGTTCACGCCGTCGTAGTCCCAACCGTCGTGGGGTGTGCTCTGGAAGTGCCACTTGATGGTGCCGTCATCCGGATTGAGTGCCAGGCGCGATGAGGAGTAGAGGTTGTCGCCAGGGCGCAGGTGCGAGTTCCACGGCGCCGGGTTGCCGGTACCGAACAGCAGCAGGTTGGTTTCCGGGTCGTAATAGCCGCCAAGCCAAGGGGCCGCGCCGCCGGTTTTCCAGAGATCGCCGGGCCAGGTCTTGCCCGCCTCGCCACCGGAGATGCCGTTTTCCACTGCTTTGCCGTCCTTGTAGACGTAACCCATATGGCCTTCGACCGTCGGTCGGGTCCACAGCAGGTCACCGTTTTTCGGGTCGTAGGCCTCGATCTTGCCCACCACGCCGAACTCGCCACCGGCCACGCCGGTAATCAGTTTGCCGTTGATCACCAACGGCGCGGCGCTGATCGAGTAGCCGTCCTTGTGGTCGGCGACTTTCTTGCTCCAGACCACCTTGCCGGTGTCCTTGTTCAGCGCCACGAGCTTGGCGTCGAGGGTGCCGAAAATCACCAGGTCGCCATACAGCGCGACGCCACGGTTGATCACGTCGCAGCAGGGGCGTATGTCATCCGGCAGGCGCGCATCGTATTGCCAGAGCTTCTTGCCGGTGCGCGCATCCACGGCGAACACCCGCGAATAGGAACCGGTCATGTACATCACGCCGTCCTTGACCATCGGCTGCGCTTGCTGGCCACGCTGCTTTTCACCACCGAAGGAAAACGCCCAGGCCGGTCGCAGCTCCTTGACGTTGTCGACATTGAGGATGTCCAGCGGGCTGTAACGCTGGCCCTGGACACCCAGGCCGTTGGTCACGACCTGCTCGGGATTCTTCGGGTCCTGGAGAATGTCCTGGTCGGAAACCCCGGCCAATGCCTGGCCGGACAACAGCATGGCACTGAGCAGCAGGCTCAGGACGAAGGGCTGGCGACGTGCGGGTTGAGTCATGACGGCTTCCTCTGCAATTTTTGTTATGCCCGGGAAATTTTCCCGGTCTGGTGCAGATTCTTGGGCGCCGCCGCCCTGGCAACAATTGCCCGCAATGTGGAGTTTTCTAGTTCCTTGGTAGCGGGTCGAGTGAGATAGACACTCGATTTTGTGAATGACACCGGCCCCTGTAGGAGCGAGCCTGCTCGCGAAAAACGTCAGACCACCGCGTTCATCCAGGCAGCTCGCGTTATCGTTAACGTCCATCGCGAGCAGGCTCGCTCCTACAGGGGATCTGGGGCGACTATTTGCTGGCGGAATCCACCCGCGTCATCTGCCCGCGCTCGTAACGCGGGTACAAATGACTGACGCTGCGAATCAGCTCGTATCGGTTCAGGTTGACCCCGGCGAAACGCTCGGGGATGGGGCTGCGGATCATCTCGGCCATGTCGCTGCCACTGGCGGCGCCGTCGCGCATAAGCTGATCGAGCCAGGTCAGGTAATCGCGCATCTGCTCGAAGGGTCGTGGATCGCTTGCCACCGGGCCATGGCCGGGTACGACAAGCGTCCAGGGCAAGCCTTGCAGGGTCGCGATGTCCGCCAGCCACACGGACAGCCCGGGACTGTTGGGCGTGGTCAGCGCCCGTTGATAAAACACCAGGTCCCCGGCAAACAGCACACCGGTTCGCTGGTCGAGAATAGCCAGATCCGCGCCCGTATGCCCACCCAGGCTCAGCAGACGCAAATCGTGATTCCCAAAACTTTTCACACCGGGTGTGAGGGTCTGCGTCGGCAACACCACTTCGGTGCCACGCATCCAGTCCCCCACCAGCCGATACATGTTCTCGGCCATGGCATCGCCCTGCTTTTTCAGCAGCTCGGCGGTGCCGGCCAATGCGCCGATCGGCACGTCGGTAAAAGCCTGGTTGCCCAGCACATGGTCAGGGTGATGATGGGTCAGCAGAACCTGGACGACCGGCTTGTCCGTAGTGGCGGCAATGGCCCGGCGCATGGCCTCGCCATAACGCTTCGACGGTCCGGTATCGATGACCACCACCCCGCGCTCAGTCACGATGAACGCGGTGTTGACGATGTTGCCACCGTTGCCCTTGGCGAAATTATCGGTGCTGCCCTCCAGCAACCAGGTGTCCTGGGCGATCTGCCGGGGCTTGAGCGAGTATTCGAGGTCGGCCAGGGTCGGCAGACTGACGCACAACACCATCAGCAGTATCCAGCGCATGCCACGCTCCTTTGAGTCAGGGAATCGATGCATCAAATTCATTGCCGCTGTTGTCCCGTAGTAACAGGCGCGTTTGCCCTGCCCCTACGATGTCGAAGGCCAGGTTGGGGTTTTCGCTGACGGCGGGAAACAGCTCCAGCCGGGCCAGCACCTGGTCGCTGCGGTCGCGCAGCTCGGCATGGTTGATGAAGAATTCCGGAATGCCGCTGACCATGCCGTTGTCCATGGGATGGGCTACCTGCAAACGCAGACGGCTGAACTCGCCCCGGGAATAGCGCCCGCCGAGCACTTCGCCGATGTGCTCCTCCCATCCCGGCTGGCTGCGTACCACGCTCGGCGCGGTGCAACCGCCACCCGCCGCGTCGATCAGGGTCGAACCGACGTGCCACAAGCCGTCACGGGTCAACACCGCCGCGCGCAAGGGCGTGGCCTGTTCGATGCGAATGCGCAACGACAGCCAGGGCATAACGGAACCCAGCGGCTGGAAGTCGACGATTTTCGGTAAAGGGTTCAGCTCTGCCCAGGCGAGGATCCTCACCACCTCGCCATTGAACGCCCGGGCGTCGATTTCCAGCGGCACCTGCCGGGCATCTTCGGCAAACGGCGGCGCCAGCAACTTGACCCGATCATCGAAAACGAACGGTGCATTGCCAAGAAACTGCTTGTGATAGAACGTCCACATCACCGATGGCACCGGATCCTTGCCGGGATCGATATCGGCGGCCTGTGCCGCCAGGCTCAACCAGCAGGCCAACAGACAACTCCCTCGCCATTTCATCGCCTGCTCCTATTGATACATCTCGGGCACGTCATAACGCAGGCCGTAATGGCCGTAGATGGCCTTCACCGAGCCCTCGCGGATCAGGCCTTCGAGCGCCTCTTCCACGGCATAGGCCAGTTGACGGTTGCTTTCGTGCACCGCCATGCCGATTTCCCAAAGCTGCTTGCCCATGTTCGGGTAGGCGTTTTGCGCCAACGCCACTTGTGGGTCGGCGGCCAGGTGTACCTGCCAGTCGATCTCGCCGCGCATGGCCATCACCGCGTCAACCTCACCGGCCTTCATCGCGGCAAACGCCTGGGGCACGCCGGGATAGTGATGAGTCTTGCCGGCGAGCATGCCGTTGAACACCGAGGTCAGGTAGAACGACGGTACGCTGTCGACTTCGACGCCAATCGGGTGTTGCCCGAACACCGCGACGCTGGCGACCTTGTCCAGCCGCCGACGGTCATAGGCCACCTGCCATTGTTCGTTCTGGTACGGACCGAACATCACCACATGGCCATTTTCCAGTTCGCCGAACTCATTGCGCTTCTGCGCATAGTCACGGTCGTAGGGCACGCGCATCATCAGGTCGGCCAGTTGCTGGTTGTGCAAGGCACTGGCACGCCAGATGTAATCGCGCAGGTCGTCATCGAGCTTTTCCCCGGCCGGTGCCCAGATCAGCGACAGGCGCACACCGAGTGCCTTGGCCAAGGCCTCGGCGAGTTCAACATCGACCCCCTGGGGCTTTCCGGCGCTTTCGAAACTGTAGGGGGCGAAGTCCTTGTAGACCGCCACCTTCAGCTCACCGGCGGCGATTATTTCGTCGTAGTTGCGAACCTGCGCCTGCACCGGCTGGCAGCACAACCACAGAGCGCTGATCAACACCGCGAGCAGGCGCATGGGTCACTCCTCGACGTGCACAGTGTCCAGATAGGTGCGCACCGCCCACAGAGCTTCCTGGCTCAGGTAGTCGGCCATCTTCGGCATGTAGACCCGACCGTCGCGCACCGCGCCATGGCGTACCCGTTCGGCGAACCATTCATCGCCAGACTCACCGACATCGAGCATGCGCAAGTCGGGGGCGATGCCGCCGGACTTGGCTTCCAGACCATGGCAGGCCGCGCAGTTCTGGGTATAGGCCGAGGCGCCGATTTCCACTGCCTTGTCATGTTCCGGGGCGGTGCGATAAGGGTTTACCGCAGCCCAGCCGTCGGCATCGAGTTGCACACCCGCGTCCTTGACTGGCGTCAGTCCCTTGGTTTCCACGGCCTGGGGTACCACGTTGCCGTGGGCCCACACGGAACCTGCACTGATAAGACCGACCAGCAGCCCGGTCACGAGCAAGGCGTTGCGTTTTGTTGTCATTGTTCTGCCCTCACGATTGCACGCAAAACCTCTTGTCAGAGGCTATGGCGCTCATCTTAGAAAGCCCTGCGCACAGGCCCCATGCTGCTTTGGTGGTCGCCACCTACTCCCTTGGTCGTAAGGCGATCGGTGGACTCCGGACGCGGGCCGTGGAGCCGGTCGACGCCGATCAGGGTCAGGATCAGCAGAAACGGCAGGAGCAGTATTTTGACGATACGCATGGTCAATCCCCTCCAGATCAATGGCCGTGGTTGCCCATGCTAGAACTGCGCCGTACGTGGCGGGCTACTACCTTGGTACTGGCCCTTCGGTACTTTCTGCATATTTTCACTGCACCACAGGCTTCCTATGCTGGCGCTACCGGTCATGGAGAGCCTTATGCGCCAGCTTGCCCCTTATGCCCTGATCTATCTGCTGGCGATTGCCTGCGCCGCTGGCATGGCCACGCATAGCCAGGCCGCGGATGCACCCTTGCAGGTGCGCATCGGCTACCTGGGTTATCGCCCCGACCCTGGCCCGCTGCTGTCGAACGTCATTCCCGAACCCACCGATGCCGGCCTGCGCGGCGCCGAACTGGCGATCACCGACAGCAACAGCACCGGGCGTTTTCTCAATCACGGCTACAGCCTGGTCAGCGCCAGCGTCGACAGCCCCGAAGCCTTGCTCGACGCGGCGAAGGCCCAGCATGAACAAGGTCTGCGCCTGTTTGTGGTGAACGCACCCGCAGGCAGCCTGCGCCAGCTCAGTGCCGCACTGCCCGACAGCCTGCTGTTCAACGCCGGCAGCCCGGACGACAACCTGCGCACCACCGATTGCCTGCCGAACGTGCTGCACACCTTGCCGAGCCGGGCGATGCTCGCCGATGCACTGGTACAGTTTCTGGTGCTGCGCAAATGGCAGCGGGCGCTGCTGATAGTCGGCCCGACGGCGGACGATCAAGCCTACGCCGCCGCCCTGCGCCGCGCCGCCAGGCGCTTCGGCCTGCAACTGGTGGCGGAAAAAACCTGGAGTTTTGATAACGACCAACGCCGCAGCGCGCAGGCGGATATGCCGCTGTTCACTCAGACCGCCGAGTACGACGTGGTACTGGTGGCCGATGAACGCGGCGACTTCGGTGAGTACGTGCCCTACCAGACCTGGTACCCGCGCCCGGTCGCCGGCACCCAGGGCCTGACCCCGGTGGGCTGGCACAAAACCGTGGAAACCTACGGCGCCGCGCAACTGCAAAAACGCTTCGAAGCCCTGACCGGACGCTGGATGAACGACCGCGATTTCGCGGCCTGGATGGCCGTGCGCAGTATCGCCAGCGCCGTGAGCAAACAGCGCCAGGCCGAGCCGATGGCGATCCGTACGCTTGAAATCAGCGACCAGTTGCCGCTCGACGGATTCAAGGGCCGCAAGCTCAGCTATCGGCCGTGGAACGGCCAGTTGCGCCAGCCGATTCCCATTGTCCAGCCCCGGGCACTGGTCAGCACGTCACCCCAGGACGGCTTTTTGCACCCGTTCAACGAGATGGACAGCCTGGGTTACGACAAATCCGAGGTGAGCTGCCGCTTTCCCTGAACACAACAACTACAACAAGGACACTGCCATGCGCCGCACCCTGCTTTCATGCATCCTGCTGCTCGCCGCCGGTCACGCGGTCGCCAGCACGGCCTGGGTCTCCAACGAAAAGGACAACAGCCTGAGCCTGATCGACATGCAGACCCTGCAAGTCACCGACACCCTGCCCGTCGGCCAGCGCCCCCGCGGCCTGCTGCTGTCCCATGACCACAAGCTGTTGTACATCTGCGCCAGTGACTCGGACCGGGTCCAGGTGATGGACGTGGCCACGCGCAAGATCATCAAGGAATTGCCCTCGGGCAAAGACCCTGAACAATTCGCCCTGCACCCGAACAATCGCTGGTTGTATGTCTCCAACGAAGACGATGCACTGGTCACGGTGATCGACACCGAAACCTCCAAGGTCCTCGGCCAGATCAACGTCGGCGTCGAACCCGAAGGCATGGCGGTGAGCCCCGACGGCAAGTGGGCGGTCAATACCAGCGAAACCACCAACATGCTGCACTGGATCGACACCAGCACCCAGACCCTGGCCGACAGCACTCTGGTGGACCAGCGCCCGCGCTTCGTCGAGTTCTCCCCGGATGGCGCGAAGCTCTGGGCCTCGGCGGAAATCGGCGGCACCGTGACCATTCTCGACGTGGCCAGCCGCAACGTCCTCAAGACCCTGAACTTCCAGATCAAGGGCGTGCATCCGGACAAGGTGCAACCGGTGGGCATCAAGCTCAGCGCCGATGGTAAATACGCTTTCGTCGCCCTTGGCCCGGCCAATCACGTCGCGGTGATCGATGCCAGAACCTTCGAAATTGTCGATTACCTGCTGGTGGGTCGACGGGTCTGGCAGATGGCGTTCACCCCGGACCAGAAGCAATTGCTGGCCACCAACGGCGTCAGCGGCGATGTCTCGGTGATCGATGTCGACAGCCTCAAGGTCAGCAAGTCGGTGAAGGTCGGGCGCTATCCCTGGGGCGTGGTGGTGACGCCATGAACACCCTTGAAGTCAGTGACCTGAGCTTCGCCTACGGTACTCGGGAGGCCTTGCGCAAGGTGAGTTTCAACCTGGAACCCGGGCGTTTCGCCGCGCTGCTGGGGCCCAACGGCGCAGGCAAGTCGACCCTGATTGCCCTGCTGACCCGGCTCTATGATCTGCAGCAAGGCGAGATCCGCGTCGGTGGCTGTTCATTGCGCAGCGCGGCACGCCCGGCGCTCAGGCAATTGGGTGTGGTGTTCCAGCAAAGCACGCTGGACCTGGACCTCAGCGTCGAGCAGAACCTGCGTTATCACGCGGCACTGCATGGCCTGTCCCGGCGTCAGAGCGGCCTTCGGGTCGACGCCGAACTGGCCCGCCAGGCCCTGACCGAGCGCCGCCGCGAACGGGTGCGTGAACTCAACGGCGGCCATCGTCGGCGTGTAGAAATTGCCCGGGCCCTGTTACATGAGCCGCGTCTGCTGCTGCTCGATGAAGCCAGTATCGGCCTCGACCCGGCAAGTCGCCTGGCGCTCAATCAGCACCTGCGCAGCCTGTGTCGAGAGGAGCGCATCAGCGTGCTCTGGACCACTCACCTGCTCGACGAAGTGCAGCCCAGTGACGACTTGCTGATTCTCCATCAAGGCCGGCTGGTGGCCAGCGGACAGGCAGCTGCCCTGAGCCTGGAACACGGCGGTGACCTCGGTTCGGCATTCACCCGCCTGACGACCACAGGAGCCAGGCAATGACAGCTTACTGGCAATGCTTGCGCGGCATCGTGCTACGCGAATGGCTGCGCTTCGTACTGCAACGCACGCGGTTTCTCAGTGCCCTGGTGCGGCCACTGCTGTGGCTGCTGGTATTCGCGGCCGGTTTTCGCGCAGCGCTCGGGATCGCCATCATCGAGCCCTACGACACCTACATTCCCTATGAGGTCTACATCATTCCTGGGCTGGCCTGCATGATTCTGCTGTTCAACGGCATGCAGGGGTCACTGTCGATGGTCTACGACCGCGAGATGGGCAGCATGCGCGTGCTGTTGACCAGCCCCCTGCCGCGCACCTTCGTGCTGTGCAGCAAGCTGCTGGCCACCTCACTGATTTCGCTGTTGCAGGTGTATGCGTTTCTGGCGATTGCCTGGATTTACGGCGTGCGACCACCCGCCCTGGGTCTGTTGATGGCGTTGCCGGCCCTGCTGCTGGTGGCGTTGATGCTCAGCGCACTGGGCCTGTTGCTGTCGAACGCGATCCGCCAGCTGGAGAACTTTGCCGGGGTGATGAATTTCGTGATCTTCCCGCTGTTTTTCCTGTCATCGGCGCTGTATCCGCTGTGGAAGATGCGCGAGGCCAGCGAGTGGCTGTACTGGTTATGCGCCCTGAACCCGTTCAGCCATGCGGTGGAACTGGTGCGCTTTGCCTTGTATGAACGCTTCAATCCGCTGGCGCTGGCGGTGTGTGCGGGTTTAACGCTGCTGTTCACGCTGCTCGCCGTGCTGACCTTCAACCCCCAGCATGCGGCCTTGCGCAAAACCAACTAATTACTCGCTACTGCAGGGGATCTTTTTTGAACAGGGGAAATTACTACTTTAGTACTGGTTTCCCTGTCTATCGTCGCATTCCCAACGTCCCCCGACTGGCATGTAATAGGTTCATAACTATAAGGACTGAACCCATGCCGCGTGCCCGACGTCGCCTGTTGCGCCCTGCTCTCACCGCCCTGTCGCTGAGCCTGCTGCTGAGTACTGCGCAGGCCGATACAGCGCTGTTCTCTGCCGACGGCTATCGCATTGGCCTGTACCGCAGCCCGACGCCCGACCAGCTGCAAGGCGCAACCATCGTCGACACCCGCGCCCTGCAAACGCTGCTCGGCCAAAACCCGCGCCCGGTGCTGATCGACGTCTACCGCCGTCAGTGGCTGCAAGGGCAATTCATCGAAGACCAGCCCCATGAAAACCTGCCCGGCAGCCATTGGCTGGCCAATACCGGTGACGGCGACCTGACGCCCGCCTGGCAGGATTATTTCTCCCGAAACCTGAAGTCGCTGACTGGCGGCGATCCGACGCAACCGCTGGTCTTCTATTGTCGCTCCGACTGCTGGTTGAGCTGGAACGCGGCCAAACGCGCAGCCACCATGGGCTATAAGACCCTGTATTGGTATCGCGATGGCCTCGACGCCTGGCAAGCGGCCAACCTGCCGGTTTCGCCAGCCAGCCCCGAACCCTTTCCCTGAGCTTTACGCGTGCGTGTAGTTGCCACACCATAATCAAAATAATGAGGTGAAAGGCCATGTACAAAATTCTGATTGCCGACGATCACCCGCTGTTTCGCGAAGCCATTCACAACGTCATCAGCGACGGTTTTGCCGGCAGCGAGGTGATGGAAACCGCTGACCTGGACAGCGCCCTGGCGCTGACCCGGGAGCACGACGACCTCGACCTGATCCTGCTCGACCTGAACATGCCCGGCATGCACGGGCTCAATGGCCTGATCAACCTGCGTAACGAAGCGCCGACCATTCCGGTGGTGATTGTCTCCGCAGAGCAAGACAAACAGATCGTGCTGCAAGCCATCACCTACGGTGCGGTAGGTTTTATCACCAAGTCTTCACCCCGCGCACAGATGACCGATGCCATCCAGCAAATTCTCAATGGCAATGTCTACCTGCCCCCGGACATTATCCGCACCGCCAAAAGCAGCACCCAGCGGCGGATGAACGACACTCCGAGCTTCCCGCCCGAACTGCTCCAGGCTCTGACCCGAAAGCAACTGCAGGTGCTGGAACGCATGACCAAGGGCGAATCGAACAAGCAGATCGCCTACACCCTGGAAATCGCCGAGACCACGGTCAAGGCCCATGTCTCGGCGATCCTGCGCAAGCTCAACGTGCACAACCGGGTGCAGGCGATCCTGAGTGCCGGGGATATTGATTTCGGGTCATACCTGCGGCGTTGAGTCAGAACGACCGCGGCGCGCCCTTCAAGGCCTGCCGAGCAAATGACTCATCGCCGTCTTCAGCTTCATCGGCCGCACCGGCTTGTGCATCAGGGTGTGGCCCAGTTCGCGGATCTGCTGCTTGAGTTCATTGCTGTAGTTGGCCGTGATCATCATCGCCGGGACCGGTGACACGCGCCGGGCATTGATCCGGGCGACGGCGTCGACACCGTTGCAGTCGTTGTCCAGGTGGTAATCGGCTATCAGCAAGTCGGCCTCGGCATGGTAGTTGTCCACTTGCCGCGCCAGGTCCTCCTCCGACAGCGCCGTCACCACCCGACACCCCCATCCCTCCAGCAACGTGCGCATGCCGGCACAGATGGTCGCATCGTTGTCCAGCACCCAGATCCGTGCACCACGCAGGCGCTCAAGCATCGGCTCGCTCATCGGCAATGTCGGCGGCGGTTTCGGCGCGGTGGCGCTCAGCGGTACTTCGACCGAGAACATCGAGCCCCGGCCCGGCCACGAGCGCACATGAATGCGATGCCCAAGAATGCCGGCAATTTTCTCGACAATCGCCAGGCCCAGGCCCAGGCCGCGATCCTGGTCGGGTCGCTGCACATCACCGCGCTTGAACTCCTGGAAAATCTCCTCCAGGCGATGTTCGGCGATGCCCATGCCGCTGTCCCAGACCTCGATCGTCAGGCACTGATGATGCCGCCTGCAACCCAGCACCACACGACCACTGTAGGTATAGCGAATCGCATTGCTCAGCAGGTTGCGCAGAATGCGCGCCAGCAACTGGATGTCGCTGCGCACCAGCGCCGAACAACCGATGAAGTGCAGTTGCAGGCCCTCACTGCGCGCCACCTGTGTGTATTCGGCGGCCAGGTTGTCCAGCAGCTCACTGAGGGCGAACGGCGCAATGTCGGCCTTGATCACCCCTGCATCGAGCTTGGAAATATCCACCAGGGTGCCCAGCAGGTTTTCCACGTCTTCCAGGGAGTTGCTCACGTTGCGCACCAGTATCTCGCTGGACATCGGCTCGCGTCGTTCCAGCAAGGCACTGGTAAACAGCCGCGCGGCATTCAACGGTTGCAGCAGGTCGTGGCTGACGGCCGCGAGGAACTTGGTTTTCGACAGGTTGGCCTGCTCGGCTTCCTGCTTGGCCTCGCGCAAGCGTGACTCGACCAGGCGACGCTCATCGATCTCACGCAGCAACTGATCGTTGAGGGTGGTCAATTCCGCCGTGCGCTCGCGTACCCGCAGCTCAAGATTCTGATAAGCCTGATGCAGCGCCTCGGCGGTGCGGCGGCGTTCGGTGATGTCGCGGATCAGCACGAAAATCCCCACCACCTCGCCACTGGCCAGGCGGTTGGGCACATAGGAGCGCAGCATGTAGCGCTCCTGGTCGTTGACGTTGGTTTCGGCGAACTCGAAGGTCACGCTCTCGCCCGCCAGCGCCCTGGCCACGTAGGGTTCCAGCCGCTGGTAATGCTGTTCGCTGTGCACTTCGCGCAGGCTCTGGCCGAGCATCACGCCTCGGGGCCAGCAGTACCACTCTTCGTAGACCTTGTTGGTGAACTCGTAGACCAGATCGGCATTGAGGTAGGCAATCAATGCCGGAACGTGATCGGTGATCAGGCGAATCCAGTGTTCGCTTTCACTCAGCGCCTCGGCGTGCTGGTAGCGTTCGGTAATGTCGGTGAAGGTGTTGACGAATCCGCCGGCGGGCAGCGGATGGGTGCGGATTTCCAGAACCCGGCCATCGTACAGGCGCTGCTCGCATTCCCTTACCGGTCGTCCGTTGCCATCGCGACTGGCCGGGGTCAGCAGGTTCAGCTCGCTGTCGGCGATCACCTCGGCAAACGGGCGATGGGCAGCCACCGGCGCCAGACCGCTCAACTCCAGGAAGCGCCGGTTCCACAGCTCCAGAATGCCCTCGGCGTTGACCATTGCCACCCCTTGGGACAGGTTGTCGACCGCCCGTTGCAACAGATGCGACTTCTGTGCCACCGCCTGCTCACGGCGTACGGTTTCGCTGAGTTTGACGTCGGTAATGTCGGTGAACAGAATCACCCGCCCACCCTCTTGGGTCGGCCGCTCGCTGACCTGCAGCCAGCGCCCGTCCTGCAGGCGGTAAAGCAGGTTTTCGTCGGCATGCCCGCGTGGTTCCTCGGTGAACTGACCGTTGTTCATCATCAGGCGCTTGACCTCGGTCAGGCGCATTCCGGCGTTGATGCGCATCCGGCTGTTGCTCCAGAACGCCTTGAAGCGACTGTTGAACAGCACGATGCGCTGCTCGGCGTCGAACAGGACGAAGGCGTCGGAAATGCTTTCGATGGCATCGATCAGGTGTTGATGCGCGGTTTCCGCGCGCAGGCGGGCTTCGCTGAGCAAATGATTACCGGCCTTGAGTTCTGCCATGGCCTGGTTCAGGGCATCGGTGCGTTCGCGCACTTGCTCGGCCAGCACCACCGAATGCTGGAATGCGGCGTACGGATCGTTGCCGCGGGTCACCCCGGACTCGACCCGTTCGATCAGCGCGCCATTGATGCGCTGCAGTTTATGGTTTTCGAGGCGCAGCCTGGCCAGCTCGGCCTGCAGCTCAGCGACGTCCTGGGGCACGGCCACGGGCAATGGCAACGCCGGTGAAGGTCTGGTTGATGTGCATGCCATTGAACTGTTCTCCATAGGTGTTGAAACCCATCACCCGTTGCTCACGCAAAAACGTGCCGATCCGGTCAAGACTGCCGTCGTCTTCGAGTTCCAGACGCCGCAGGAAACAGTCGCAACCGATGGTCAGGAGCAAATCACCCAGGCGCTCCTGCAACCCCTCGAACAGGCTCTGCAGGTTTGGCAGCATCGGGCCCGGGGTCATCGCGGTGAGGACGATGCCGTTTTCCACGGCGCAGTAGAAACTCAGGCTCAGGTCCGGATGCACCTGCTGGATGGCCCGCACGTAGTACTGCTGGTTGATTCGCACCGCCAACGGGTGCGCGGCGAAGACCCGGTGATCGAGCTCCGCCACCGGCACGCCGATGTGCCGGGCATACTCGGCGGCTGCCGGCTCGGCATTGAGTTCGAAGACCCGGCGCAAGGTGCTGTCGGCCCCGGTGACCACCAGCTTCTCGGCACGGGGCAACACATGGTGGGTGGTGAACACCTCGAAATCCAGCCAGGTATTGACCAGCACCACCACGGCCGCGCCGCTGTGAAACTCGCCATCGAAGTACACATGGGTATGGGTCAGGTAGTTATCGTCGCCAGCCGAGCCGCCGAAATGTGGAATGTCGCCCAAGGCCGCGCTCAAGGCCGCCAGGACCATTTCTTCGCGGCTGGACAGGCCATCGAGCAAGGTCAGGGCAAAGCTGTTGCCCTTGATCGGGGCCAGGGTGTTGCTGCGGCAGCCACTGACCAGGCGCTCGACCATTTGCTGGGCATCGATCAGGCTGAAGTGCTCCATCTCGTCGATCAGCTCGATCGCGATGGAAAAGTGCCGATGATCGAAGCCCACCGCCGTCACGCAACTGCGCCCATAGCCCAGCGGGGTGATCTCCCCGGCGCTGGTGCAGCCCACCAGGCGAATGCCGCCGAAGCTTTGCTGCAAGGCCTGGCCCAGTGCCTGCAAGTCGTACTCGGCGGAACAGAAGAACAGCACGAACCCCAGGTGCGGATGCAACAACTGCCCTGCCAGCTCCTGCGCGACCTGCCGGGCATCGGTGGCCTGGGACATCGCACTGACGACACCTTCGTTCTGGACCGGCTGCATCGTCACCTCCCGCAGGTGTGTGTATGAGGCACGAGTGTACGAAGCCTGTGAGGTGCGACGAATGCTACTTGGGTAGCGGGTAGCCGCTTCGATGGGATGAGACGGGTGGCGACCCTCGCCGCGATGCGCACGGCCAGGGTCACCTCCCGGGGTTACCAGGTCAGCACCGCACCCACTGCAAAGGTGTCGGTGTCTTCATTCTGGGCGCTGGTGTCGTGACCGTTGATTTCGAACTGGTTGTACTCGGCCACCAGCTTGAGGTTGTCGTTCACGTCATGGAACAACGCGATACCGCGGGTCTCGTAGTCCGCGCCGCTGCCGACCACGCCGTTGCCATCGTCATTGGTCTTGCCGTAGGACAAGGCCAGGCGGTTCTTGCCCAGCTTGTAGGAGCCCTGCAACAGGTATCCGTCGCTGTCGACGTTGCGCAGGGTCGGCTCGCCGGCATTGTTGGTGAAAAACGGGTTGATGCCCTTGGCCTGGAAACCCGACCCGGTGAGGGACAAGCCGCCCATCTTCGCCTGCACACCATAACCGACACCCTTGGAAGTGACGGTCTCGACCGTGGAATCGGTGTTGTCCGAGGTCTGGTAGCTGCCGTTGACCCAGCTGTAGATCTTTGCCCCGGCCAAGTCGAACTGATAGGTGATTTCGCTCTCGGTACGCGGGTTTTCCTGATAGGCCTTGCCCGTCGGGCTGCTGTCGTTGGTGTCTACCGGGTCCATGATGCCTACCGCCACACGCAGACCGTCGATCACCGGGGTGCGATAGGTTATCTGCGAGGTCGGGAACGGATACGGGTAACCGGTACCGATGTTGCCGAACGACACCCCGCCGCCATCCACCAACCCCAACGTATCGCTGACCTGACCGTAACCGGCGAGCATTTCGTCGAGCAGGATGTTGGAACGGGCGAACAGCCCGAAGTCTTTGCCGATCAGCACTTCGCCCCATTCCGGATTGGCTACGGTGCCGTAGAACTGCCGCACATCGATGGCCGTATCGGTGCCGTTGGTTTGGCTGTCGTTGATGGTGACCCAGAACGAGGCGCGGGCGCCGAGCTTGAGATCGTCTACCTGCTTGCCCATGTTGAACCCCAGGTAGTTGGGCAGGAACCCCATCTTGACCCGCGACTGTCGACGGTCGAACTGCTCGCCGGCACGGTCGACATCACTGTTCACGTAAAAGGCGTTGATGTAGCCGTCGGTGGAGAACGTCGTCTGGTCCTTGTCGTACAGCATGATTTCCGCCTTGGCCACCGGGCTCAGGCCAAGGGCAGACAGGCTGGCGATGAAGGCTGGCAGAAAACGATGCGTGAAGTTCTTATTGTTGTGCATGGCGCGCTCCGAAACGGGGGACTGAGTGTCGGAGGCGATTATCGAAACCTGACCGGCGGCGCCATACGCTGCCTTGGGGGCGGTTTTCAGCTGCTTTGGACTGGACGGCGGTGCGTGACCACTATGGCGTACGACCGCTGGTCGGCGAGGCTCGCAACTTAGGGTGTAGGCCTGCGGAGCCGACTGGCGTCCGCAGGAACCGGTACCGGTCAGGCGTTGGCTTTGAACAGCATGTAAGCGGCGACCACCACGCAGATGCTGGCGAACCCGACCTGCAACCCCCGCGCCGGAACCCGCGCGCACAGCTTGCGGCCAACGATCATGCCGGCGATGCTGGCGCCGATGAAGGTGGCACCGACGCCGTCGATGCGCACGCCGGCATGGAACGCGCCAATCACCCCGATGGCGGAAATCAGGCTGATCACCATCAGCGAGGTGGCGACAATCCCGCGCATTTGCACATCAGTCAGTTGCTTGAACGCCGGTACGATCAGAAAGCCGCCGCCGACGCCCAGCAACCCCGACACCACCCCCGTCACCGCACCGAGTGCGGCGAGGGTCGCAGTGCATTTGGCGGTCCAGGAAAAGCGCCCGGTCTGTTGATCGAGCATGCAGTTCTTCTGGCCCCAGTTGGCGTGCCCATGATCGCTCGGACCGTCATCCTTGCGCTCACGGCGCAACATCCGCCAGGCCACCATGACCATCAACAGGCTGAACAGGATCATCAGGATTTTTTCCGGCAACTGATGGGCGAAATAGATGCCCATCGGCGAAAACACCGCACCGAGCGCTGCGATCAACAACGCCGCGCGATAACGCACCAGGCCATGGCGCAAACCATCAATGGCACCGACCGCTGCCGCACTGCCCACCGCGAACAACGCCACCGGAGCGGCCTGAGTCATGCTCCAGCCCAGCCCCAACACCAGGGCCGGGACCGCAAGGATACCGCCGCCGGCGCCAGTCAAGCCGAGCACCAACCCCATCACTACGCCAAACAGACTTGCCAGCAACATAGGGAGCTCTCAATCGACCCTGGACACACGCGTCAGCCACTCACGGCCCTTGAGCATACCGTTCCAGTAGAACCACGGTAGCAGTGTCGCCTTCAGCCACCACGCCGAGCGGCGCGGCGTCGTCGGGTCAAGGGGAAAGGTCGGCAGCAACTTGCCCGCGTAACCGAACTCGGCAAGGATCACCTTGCCCTTCTCCACCGTCAGCGGACAGGAGCCATAGCCGTCGTACTTCAGCGGCAGCGCCTGTTGCTTGCGCAAGGCCAGCAGGTTCTCGGCCACCACCACGATCTGCTTGCGCACCGCTGCAGCGGTTTTTGCGTTCGTGGTGCCGCAGATATCACCCAGCGCGAAGACGTCGGGGAAACGCGGATGCTGCAGGCTGTGCGGATCGACCTCGCACCAGCCTGCGGTGTCGGCCAGCGGGCTGCGGGCGATGAAATCCGGGGAGACCTGGGGCGGTACGACATGCAGCAGGTCAAAGGTTTTTGCCTGACGGGTGACATTGCCATCGGCATCCCTGACCTCGAACCATGCAGTTTTTGCCGGGCCGTCGACCTTGACCAGATTCGAGTTGAACGCCAACCGGGCCTTGTACTTCTCGATGTACTTCATCAGCGGCGGGACAAACGTCGCCACACCAAACAGCGCCGCGCCGGCCAGGTTGAATTCGACGTCAATGTCGTTCAGCACCCCGGTCCTGTTCCAGTGATCGCAGGACAGGTACAGCGCCTTTTGTGGCGCTCCCGCACATTTGATCGGCATGGCCGGCTGAGTGAACAGCACCTTGCCGCCACGCAACTTCTGCACCTGATCCCAGGTGTAGGGCGCGTGCCGATAGCTGTAATTCGAGGTCACGCCATGCTGGCCGAGGGTTTCCTCCAAACCTTCGATTTTCTCCCAGGCCAGGCGCAGGCCGGGGCAGACGACCAGATTGAGATAGCTGACCGTGCGCGCGTCACTGAGGGTGAGTTGGCGCTTGTCAGGATCGATGCCAGTCACGGCGGCCTGCACCCAATTGGCCCCGCGCGGCATCACCGACGCTGTCGGTCGCACGGTGTTTTCCACGTTGTATGCACCACCGCCGACCAGCGTCCAGGCCGGCTGATAGAAGTGCCGGGAGTCGGGTTCGATCACGGTGACGTTCAGATGCGGGCTACGCTTGAGCAGGCTGGCGACAAGGCCGATACCCGCCGTGCCGCCGCCGATGACCACGATATCTGCACTGATGGATGGGCCCCAGTGTTGATCGTTCATTGCTTGTTCCTTATTGCTGCACGCAAGGATTGTTACGAGTCAAACCACAAAACCTGTGGGAGCGGTGTGTTGAATAAGATCAGGGTTGAACCCAGCTTTTAAGCACCGCCCCGCAGTACAGCCCGGAGAGGGTTTTCATCACCTGGATCACTTCGTGACTGGCAAGACCGTAAAAAATGTACTTGCCTTCACGACGGGTTGCGACCAGTCCTTCGTCACGCAGGATCCCCAATTGCTGGGACAGGGTCGGTTGGCGCACGCCGGTCATTTTCTCCAGTTCGCCAACGTTGCGCTCGCCCTGGGTCAACTGGCACAGGATCAACAAGCGATCCTCATTGGCCAAGGCCTTGAGCAGCGCACAGGCCTTGGAGGCCGAGGCGCGCAGTTGAGCGACTTCACATTCGGTCAGACTGGATTGCATTTGCAGGATGCCTTCAAGGTCACTTAAGCTGCGAACATTATGTTTTTATGTAAAGTGTTGCAACCCATGACTGACTTTTCCAACCCTGCACAGGTCCGTGTCCATGCCCGCGCTGATTGAAGCTTTCCTCGACCCCGCCTCCTCGACCTACAGTTATGTGGTTTACGAGGCCGATGGCGGGCAGTGTGCGATTGTCGACCCCGTGCTCGATTACGACGGTGCCGCCGGACGCACCGCGACGACCCAGGCTGACAAAATCATCGCCTTCGTCCGTGCCCACAGGCTACAGGTGCAATGGCTGCTGGAAACCCACGCCCACGCCGACCACCTGTCCGCCGCGCCTTATCTGCGGCGGGAGCTGGGCGGCAAGATCGCCATTGGCGAGTCGATCAGCAAGGTCCAGGACGTGTTCAAGGCGCTGTTCAATCTGGAGCCATCCTTTCGCGTCGACGGCTCCCAGTTCGATCACCTGTTCGCCCCCGACGAATCGTTCATGATCGGCAACCTCAAGGCGACCGCCCTGCACGTGCCCGGCCATACCCCGGCGGACATGGCTTACCTGATCGACAGCGATGTGATTCTGGTGGGCGACACGATGTTCATGCCGGACGTCGGCACCGCCCGCTGCGATTTCCCGGGCGGCAATGCCAACCAGATGTTCGCCTCGATCCACAAACTGCTGGCCTTCCCCGCCAGCGTGCGGCTGTTCGTCTGCCACGACTACCCGCCCAATGGCCGCTCCCCCCAATGCATGACGACTGTGGGCGAGCAACGCAAAAACAACATTCATGTGCATGACGGGATCGATGAAGCCGCGTTCGTGGAAATGCGTACACGACGTGATGCAGGGCTGGGCATGCCGACGCTGTTGCTGCCGGCGATTCAGGTGAATGTGCGGGCGGGGAATTTGCCGCCGGCCGAGGGCAATGGCGTGACTTACCTGAAAATCCCTCTGAACAAATTCTGACATCTGTGGAGCGGGCTTGCCCGCGAAGGCGTCGATACACACGGCACAAAAACAAGAAACGCAGAAAGCGGCCTTCGGCCTTTCGCTGGCAGGCCAGCTCTACAGAATCCTTAACTGAACAGCACCACGCTCAGTGGCGGGCTTTTTTGTCTTCGGAATCAGGCAACCATCGGCCAGAAGCAGATACGCTTTACGGTGTCTTCCCGATCACTGATCCGCAGCCCCCGTAACGGCGAAAATGTTGCAGGGCACTTGATACAGAACATGCTCCGTCGTACTGCCCACCCATTTGCCAAGACCCTTGCGATGCGCATTTCCCATGACGATCGCATCGGCCCGGTGATGCGCTGCGAAGTCGGCCAGCGCTTTGCCAGGCGGCCCTGCAACGAAGTGTTGTCGCTCAGTGGGTACGCCAAAGTGGTTGGCCAATGCACTAAATGACTTTTGCAGTGACTTGCGTACATCGCTGCTGAAGCCTGGCATCGTCACTGCACCGGCGCCGGCGTCGGATATATGTGTCTGCGATAGATCGTAGGCATGCAGCAGATGCAGCTCCGCGTTGCATTGCATCGACAACCCGTTCGCCGCCTGGATGATGCGCTCGTTGATGCCAGTGATCTGAGTCTCGGGTTGTGACGGATCGACTGCCGCTACCACCACCCGTGGAAGTGGACATCTGAGTTCGCTGACCAGATGCACAGCCACCGGACATTCACGCAACAAGTGCCAGTCCAGAGGCGTAATGAAAACGCGTTTGAGCGCTGACTCGTGGTGCACGTCCTTGATAACCAGATCCGGCTGCATTTCTGCCACATGTCGAAGTATTTCTTGCAGCGCGCTGCGCGTAACAAGCACTTCGGTGCTCACTGCGACTCCGCGCTCGCGGATCAGATCCGCCTCATCCTTCAGCCACTTTTCGTTTTCCTGCTGGCAGGCCTCACGAAAACGCGCACCGGCGCTCATCAAACCCAAGAGGCTGGAGTCTTCGATAAACACCGTGATATGCAGCGCTGCGCCAGTGGCTTGGGCAATGGCGACAGCTCGCTCCAACGCCGGGGTGTGACGCATGGCTGGACCGGCTATCAGAAAGAGTCGTTGATACTGGCTCATGTAACACCTCCAAACGTTCCGGGATATCTGGCTCCCCCAGCGCTCTCGACTGTCACAACACCGACGATTTGCTATCGCCTCAACTCTCTGGATCGGCACTATCAATATACGCCTGGATTCCATCAACCCCTGCCTGGTCGAGTCGACTTTCTCAACAGAACCGGCCGATTCCATTGCCACTACTCAGCCAAAAACAGTCCGCGAACGGAGCAATAACCACCGAGTAGCTATGCTTGATGTGTTGCCAGCCCCTGGTAGCAATATCGTGAAAGGAGGTGTTTGAGATGCAACTCATCACGTTGAAAATCGATAAGCCGGACGTAACGAACTTCATTTTGGGTCAGACGCACTTCATCAAGTCCGTCGAGGACATCCACGAATCGCTGGTCAATGCCGTGCCCGGTATCCAGTTTGGCGTGGCCTTTTGTGAAGCCTCCGGCAAATGCATGGTGCGATGGTCTGGCACCGATACCTCAATGATCGAACTTGCACAGAAGAATGCGAAAGCCATCGCCGCGGGCCATAGCTTCATCATTTTCCTGGGCGACGGTTTCTATCCGCTGAACGTGTTGAACACCCTCAAAATGGTCCCGGAGGTATGCCGTATTTTTTGTGCAACGGCCAATCCAACCGAGGTGGTTCTCGCCGAGACGGAGCAAGGGCGAGCCATCCTGGGCGTCGTGGACGGTTTCTGTGCCACTGACATTGAAGGCGATGAAGACATCCTGTGGCGCAAGAACCTGTTGCGGCAGATTGGCTACAAGCAGTGAATTGCAGCTGGTCTCGGATGGCCGGAATCGGCCAGTAAAAAGGCGTGCATCCATCAGGGCTCACCTGCCAGCTCAGTCCCCTGCCATCGACAGTATGCCTTCATCCAGTCGTCGACCCTGGCGTTGCTGGCAGCACATGCTCAGTCAATCGACACGTGGATTGACGAGAAAAACACCTCGCACAGAGCCCATCGCGGATTTATCCGCAATGGGCTCTGCAACCGCGCAGCAATGTGCGACCAGCAGCAAAAGCATCATGCCGTCAGGATAAAGTCCGTCTGATCGATACCCGCACTGTTGACACCGACAAGGCGAATAGAGTCCATCCCGATCCCGATCAGCGTGTCCGCCCCGTCAGCCGCAATGCTCACGTTGGCAGCGAACGTCTCGCTGCTGATCCCCAGCCCCGCGATATTGAGCAAGTCCTGCCCTCCGGCCGGATTGGCGTCGAAGTCCTGGATCGAGTCGTTGCCGAAGCCTGCGGCAGCAAACGCAAAGGTATCGTTGCCGAGGCCGCCGTTGAGCGTGTCGTTGCCCAGCCCGCCGAAGAACAGATCGTCACCCGCACCGCCAACCAGAATGTCGTTGGCCAGGCCGCCCAGCATCGTGTGGTTTGCCGCCGCGGCATCGTAGGCCAACTCACTGCCGCTGCCCTCGGTGTTCGCTTGCAAACCTGCCGCCGCGTATTGGCCGTTCAGCGTGACCTGCGTTGCATGTGCGCCGTCGCTCACCATTAACAGGCCGCCGGTGCCAGCGTCATTCGCTGCAT
Source organism: Pseudomonas sp. B28(2017) (assembly GCF_002113025.1). Lineage (GTDB taxonomy): Bacteria > Pseudomonadota > Gammaproteobacteria > Pseudomonadales > Pseudomonadaceae > Aquipseudomonas. The sequence continues at coordinate 212,642 of NZ_NEJH01000009.1, forward strand.
AGATGATCTGCGTATTGCTGCCGAACGCAATATCGCCAAAGTCCAGCTTGTCACCTGCGGCAAAACCGCTGACGCTGCCACTGAACGCCGCAGAATCATCGAGCTTGAGCGTGCCTGCCGCGCCGCTGTCAAACGTCACATGCTGATCGGAGGCAGCACCGAATTCCAGCATCGCCGAACCGCTGATAGTCGCGTTTCCTGCGCCACTGGCATCTCCGTGGACGGTGATGTTGCCATCGTTCGCCCACAGGCTGCCGCTGTTGACGAGCGCACTTTCAACCACCAATCCGCCGCTGCCGCTCGCTTGCAGCACGCCAGTGTTGGTGACGGCGTTGCTACCGGTATCGATCACCAGCGCATTGACGCCGCTGGCATGAATCAGGCCCGAGTTGACCAGCATCATCTGCCCCGCACCCAATTGGCCAGCACCCGAGATGGTGTTGTCGGCATTGGTGAGCACCGTGTCGGCGCTGCCGCCGAAAATCACGTTTTGCGCGTTGTCGGATAGCAGCACCTGGCCGCCACCGGTCAAGGTCGCGCCACGGAACAGAATCTCAAGGTTGGTCGCGCTGCCGGCGGAGCCGAGCTCGATGGTGCCGCTGTTATGGATGCTGCCACCGAACGGCATGATCGCGCCGTCGCCAATGGTGAGGGTGCCCGTATTGGTCGTGACCGGGTCCACATCGAACAGCAGGTTGGCCCCGCTCAACGCCGCCGCATCCACACCTTTGACCGTGATCGTCTGGTCGGCGCTGATGCTGAGCACCGCATTGCCGTTCGCGTCGTTGGCGATACTCACATCCGCAAAATCGTTGACGCCCGTGAAGCCGATCAAGTCAATTTTGTCCGTCGCCGCGTCGAAGCTGTGAATGACGTTGTTGCCGATTGGCTGGGCGAACACGAACAGGTCGGCGCCGCTGGAGCCGGTCAGGTTGTCGTCCGCTGACAATGCGAAGATCGGCGAGCCGGGGGCGTAGGCTTCGACGTTGTCGGACACAAAGGCATTGCCAACGCTGCCGTCGGCGTTGGTCCAGTTCATGTTGACGTCGAGCACCAATGCTCCCGCGAAGTCGGCTAGGGTAGTTACCGTCAGCGAACTGGGATCGTCGGTCTGCACTGTCCAGGTACCGTCGCCGTTGTCGGTTCCTGTATTGAACGTCCATCCCGAGGGAACACCGCTGATGGCCACCGTTATAGGGCCGCTGATATCGGCCGACGGAACGTTGAGGGCTAGATTGATGGGTTCGCCAGCCACACCTGCCGGGAGATTTGCGCTGGAGGTGAACGCAACACCCGTATTACCAGCCAAGTCCGTGTAGGTGTTTGTAACGCTGGCTTTTACAGATCCATTGCTGGTTCTGGTGAAGTCCACTGTATAAGTAGTGCCGCTACCGGAGAAGTTGCTGAGGGTTCCGCGGCCTGCGGTGACACTGAAATCACTGATATCGAAGTTAATCACAGCTTCACTGAATGTGATGGTTATTGTGCCGCTACCGGTGTTCCCTAACACTGGGGACGCAGTAATGGAAGTCACCGTTGGCGCCACGGTATCAACTGGAGTCTCAACGACGTTCTGCACGTTTACCGTAATGGTCTGAGTGTCGGTTCCGCCATTGCCGTCGGCCACCTGAACATCCACAACGTAGGCGTTGTCGCCATCGGTACCACCGACATCCTGGGGATTCTCGTAATCGGGCGCCGAATTGAACGTCAGCACCCCGCTCGAACTGATCGAGAACTTGCTGAAGTCCGTCCCGGCCGTATTCAGGATCGTGTAGCTCAGCGTCTGCGCTGGTAGATCTGCATCGGTCGCCAGCACTGTCGTGACCGCCGTGGTGTTCTCCGCCACATTGACCGAAGCCGTCGCACCACCACCGTTGGAGGTGATCACCGGGGAGTTATCGTTGACTCCCGTCACGGTTACCGCGATCGCCTGGTCGTCAAACAGCGTGCCGTCCGACGCTCGCACAATCACGTCATAGACGTTGTTTGTTCCCGAATCAGTCGGCGCTTCAAAGTTGGGGGCAGAGATAAAGCTCAGCACACCTGTGCCTGAAACGACTGAGAACTTCGCGGCATCCGCTCCGCCGATGATGCTGTAGCTCAGCGTTTGCGCCGGCAGATCAGCATCGGTCGCCGCCACCGTCGTGACCGCCGTGGTGTTCTCCGCCACATTGATCGAAGCCGTCGCACCACCACCGTTGGAGGTGATCACCGGGGAGTTGTCGTTGACGCCCGTTACGGTTACCGCGATTGCCTGGTCGTCAAACAGCGTGCCGTCCGACGCCCGCACAATCACGTCATAAACGTTGTTCGTTCCCGAATCAGTCGGTGCTTCAAAGTTGGGTGCAGAAATAAAGCTCAGCGCGCCTGTGCCTGAAACGATCGAGAACTTCGCGGCATCCGCTCCGCCGGCGATGCTGTAGCTCAGCGTTTGCGCCGGCAGATCAGCATCGGTCGCCGCCACCGTCGTGACCGCCGTGGTGTTCTCCGCCACGTTGATCGAAGCCGTCGCACCGCCACCGTTGGAAGTGATCGTCGGTGAGTCGTTGCTGCCGGCGATATGCACGGTGACCGAAGTGAGGGTGCCGTCGGCACTGCTCACCGCGAAGGTGTCGGTGTAGGTGGTGCCGGCGGCGAACTCGTTGTGGGCGGAGTTGGCGACGTAGGTCCAGGCACCGCCGGTGCCGATGGAGAACTGGCCGTAGCTGCCGGCGGTGTTGGTTTGCGCGACGAAGGTTGCGGCGCTGTCGACGTCGCTGATGGTCAGGGTGCCGGTGGTGGAAATGTCGACGGCGGCATTGGTCTCGGTGAGGTTGGCGATGTCGGCGGACAGCACGGCCGCATCGTTGGTGCCGAGGATATGCACGGTGACTGAAGTAAGGGTGCCGTCGGCACTGCTCACCGCGAAGGTGTCGGTGTAGGTGGTACCGGCGGCGAACTCGTTGTGGGCGGAGCTGGCGACGTAGGTCCAGGCACCGCCGGTGCCGATGGAGAACTGGCCGTAGCTGCCGGCGGTGTTGGTTTGCGCGACGAAGGTTGCGGCGCTGTCGACGTCGCTGATGGTCAGGGTGCCGGTGGTGGAAATGTCGACGGCGGCATTGGTCTCGGTGAGGTTGGCGATGTCGGCGGACAGCACGGCCGCATCGTTGGTGCCGAGGATATGCACGGTGACTGAAGTAAGGGTGCCGTCGGCACTGCTCACCGCGAAGGTGTCGGTGTAGGTGGTACCGGCGGCGAACTCGTTGTGGGCGGAGCTGGCGACGTAGGTCCAGGCACCGCCGGTGCCGATGGAGAACTGGCCGTAGCTGCCGGCGGTGTTGGTTTGCGCCTGGAAGCTTTCCGGGCTGTCGATATCGCTAATGGTCAGGCTGCCGCCGGTGGTCAGCGGAGAATTGGTTTCGCTCAGCGTAACGCTGGCCGAGGACAGCACGGCGGCGTCGTTGCTGCCGGTGACGGTGATAGTCACCAGTTGAGTGTCGACACCGCCGAGGCCATCGCTGACTTGCACGCTGAACACTTCGTTGTGACTCTCGCCGGCCTGCAGCGACTGCACGGCGCTGGCGACGCCATTGGTGCCGTTGGCCAGGGTGTAGGTCCATTGGCCGCTGCTGTCGACCGCGATCGAGCCGTAGGTGCCCGTTGGCGAGCCATTGATGCTCCAGCTGGTCGTGGCACCGTGATCGATGTCGGCCGAGTTGAACTGGCCGCTGACGCTGAGGATGGTGTCTTCTTTCGCGGTGCCAACATCGTTGCCGGTCGCGAAGCTGAGCACCGGTGCGTCGTTGCTGCCGGTGACGGTGACGGTCACCAGCTGGGTGTCGACGCCGCCCAGGCCATCACTGACTTGCACGCTGAACACTTCGTTGTGAGTCTCGCCGGCCTGCAGCGACTGCACCGCGCTGGCGACACCGTCGGTGCCGTTGGCCAGGGTGTACGTCCACTGGCCACTATTGTCCACCGCGATCGAGCCGTAGGTTCCAGTTGGCGAGCCATTGATGCTCCAGGTCGCCGTGGCATCGTGATCGATGTCGGTCGAGCTGAACTGGCCGCTGACGCTGAGCGTGGTGTCTTCCTGCACCGCGCCGGCAGCATTGCCGGTCGCGAAGCTGAGCACCGGTGCATCGTTGCTGCCGCTGACGGTGATGGTCACCAGCTGAGTATCGACGCCACCGAGGCCGTCGCTGACCTGCACCGTAAACACCTCATCGTGACTCTCGCCCGCCTTCAGTGACTGCACCGCACTGGCCACGCCATCGGTGCCATTGGCCAGGGTGTACGTCCACTGGCCGCTGCTGTCCACCGCGAT